>OY969698.1:4592500-6635579 GCA_963702015.1 uncultured Planctomycetaceae bacterium | reverse complement strand
ACGCCGCGGTTACCCGGGGGCCGCGCGGCCAAAACGTTCAGGAAACGGCGCGGGCGCGACGGTCGATGCCTTCGAAGGCGCTTTCCGTCCGGCGACGGCGATCGGGTCGCAGCACCGGGCCGCGGTGACTGCCGACGCCGCGCAGCACGAATGCGTCTCGGGTGGCGCTGTAGCGAAGCACCGGTCTCAACGCGAACAGCAGGGGCGGAGCTATGATCGACGCGGTCGTGGAATCGAGCGCAACGTTTCCTCCTTTCTCGTCCTTGCGGAGAATCTTACGCCTCGGGCCGCGCGGTGCGCCGCAGTGAGGGGGCCGCAGTGCTCGTGCGTGCCGGGCGCGTGCACGACGACGACGGGCTTCTCGGAGCGGCCGAGCACGCTCGAGGAGGACTGCCCATCAGTTTTGACTTGATGCCCTTCAGGCCGCGCGAGCCAATCACGATCGCCGCCGCCTCGTGCTCGGCGGCCGCGTCGAGGATCGCCTCGGCGATATCGGCCGCGTCGCGCACCGCGAGCGCCTCGGCCTGCAGGCCGCCGGCTCGGGCGAGCTGCGCGCCGTCCTCGGCGATGTCGCGCGCGTGATCCTCGGAAACCTTGTCGATCGCCTGCACGGTCGCGGGGTCGTAGGGCATCATCATCGTGCCGGTCCCCATCGTGTTCGGCATCAGCATGTAGTCGGCCAGGCCCGGCTCCCAGACGGTGACGACGATCGCAGAGCGCGTCCCGAACAGCGCCGCGGCCTCGTTCACGGCCGCGCGGGCCGCGTCGGATCCGTCGTAGGCGATCAAGATCGGCGGGAGGTCGGGCATCGAACGTCAGGCTACTGCAATGTCCGGTGCCCGCGGCGGTCCGCGGCGGCGGCGCAACCAGGAGCCGCCGGAGCGCCTCAGACCCGCGGCGCCGTTGCCAGGACCGGCGCGGCGTCCTTGACCCAACCCTGCAGGAACTTCTCCGTTTCGGCGACATCGAGCGGGCGGGCGAACAGCGGGGGGCATCTTCTATGTGATCCTGGGGATCTTGCTGGCCCGGCTGGCCAGCCGCGAGCTGGGTCGGCACGTTTTTCCCCGGCTGGGACTCAATCCTGGCGCGACGGTGGCGATGCAATCAATTTCGTTTTATGTCCTCAGCGTGCTGTTGAGCTTCGTGGCTCTGGAACTGGCAAATCTCCCCTTTGCCACCTTTACGTTCCTGGGCGGGGCCGCGGCGATCGGCATCGGCTTCGGCAGCCAGAACGTCTGCAATAACTTCATCAGCGGCCTGATTTTGCTGGCCGAACAACCGATTCGCGTCGGCGATCTGGTCGAAATCGAGGGAGTCCGTGGCACGATCGAAAGCATCGGCGCCCGCAGCACGCGAATGAAAACTCTGGCCAACCACGAGATCATGGTGCCGAACAGCCAACTGCTTCAGGACAAAGTCACCAACCTCACCTTGTCGGACGATTTGGTCCGGGCCGCGATCGAAGTCAAAACCGCTCCCGGCCTGGCGGTCGACGAAATCACCCGCCGCTTGATGGCCGTCGCCGGCAATCACCCCAAAGTCCTCGTGACTCCGGAGCCGGTGGTGCTGTTTCTGGGTTTTTCGTCGAGCGAACTTTCGTTCGAATTGCACTTCTGGATCAAGATCGCCAGCCTGATCGAATCGCGCCAAGTCGAAAGCGAAGTCCGCACAGGCATCTGCGACGCGCTACGCGAAACCGCGCCCGCCGCGGCGCCGACCCAAACCGTGTGGCGCAAGGCCGGCTGACCCCGCTCTGCGCGTCGATTCATCCGCGCCATCGGGTGCCGCGCGGCGTCGGTTGAAGAAACCCTCCGCCGGTGTCAAGATAGACAAGTCGGCTTTCGCCCTGCCGGCACCGGTCACTCCCCTGGAATGCGATCTCGCGTCCGATGGGGCGGTTGGGTTCCCCCCTCATGGTCGGCAATTGGCCGGCAGGCAAGCGAATGCCTTCTTCCCCAAGTATGCCGCAACGAACCGACACCTACTACGCGTGGGGCGTCTGCGCGCTGCTTCTCTTGGCGATCGGGCTGATCTATGGTCAGACCCTTTGGCACGGTTTCCTCGATTACGACGACAACGGCTTTGTCTACGAAAGCCCGCACGTCACGGCTGGCCTGACCGTCGAGGGCGTCCAGTGGGCGTTTGCCGTGGGGCCATTCGGCGAGTGGTATCCGCTTGGCCCCGCTGTCCCACATGCTCGATTGCCAGCTTTTCGGATTGAATGCCTGGGGGCATCACCTGACCAACGTGCTGCTGCACGCCGCCACGTCGATCGCCTTGTTTCTCGTTTTGTGGCGGATGACCGGCGAACTTTGGCCGAGCGCTTTCGTGGCCACGATTTTTGCCGTTCATCCGCAGCACGTCGAATCGGTGGCCTGGGTGGCCGAACGCCGCGACGTGCTGAGCGGATTGTTCTTCGTGCTCACGCTCGGGGCTTATCTCGGCTACGTGCGTCGCGGCCGATCGCTCGGGCGCTACCTGCTCGTCGCCGTCCTTTTTGCGCTCGGCACTGATGGCCAAGCCGATGGTCGTCACGCTTCCTCCGCTTTTGTTGCTCTTGGATTTCTGGCCGCTGGCCCGAGGTGGTTTCGCCCGCGACACTCCGGGCTGGACGGTCTCGGTCGAACGACCCGGTGTGGTCTGGCTGGTGCTGGAAAAGCTACCCTTGGTTGCCCTGGCGGCGGGGGATTGTCTGATGACGCTGGTGGACCCACCACAGCGGACAGACGCCGTTTGATCTGGTCGCAGCGAATCGGCAATGCCGCGGTTTCGTGTGTCACCTACGTCGTCCAGTGTTTTCTATCCCGTGGACCTGGCGGCCTTTTATCCCTACCCGGTGGGTGGTCAGCCCAGTTGGAAAGTGGCCGGTGCCATTGCGCTTCTGGGCGCGGTCGAGTGCGGCCGTAGTGCTCTGGCGGCGCAGGTGCCCCTACATTTTTGTCGGCTGGTTCTGGTATTTGGGCATGTTGACTCCGGTGCTGGGCATCGTGCAGATTGCCGCGCACGCGATGGCCGACCGTTACATGTATCTGCCCGGCATTGGGCTCTACATCGCGCTGGCCTGGGGAGCTGCGCGGCTCGCCGCCGGTTCGGCCGAGGGGCGGTGGACCGTCGGCACTTGCGCGGTGTTGGCAATCGCCGTTCTGGTGGCTTGTGCCACCTGGCAGACGTCGGTTTGGCGCGACGATGAGACGTTGTGGCGGCACGCTTTGGCATGCACCACCGACAATGGCGAAGCCGAACTCGGCCTGGCCGACGCGTTCAACCGGCAGGGCCGGCGCGACGAAGCAATCGTCTACTATCGCCGAGCCCAACAACATGCGACCGACTCCGGCCCCTTCAACAACCTGGGCGCGGTGCTGGCCCAGGAGGGGAATCTGGACGAGGCGACCGCTCTGTTTCGCCGAGCGGTGGAGATCGAACCCATTTCATTCCGGGCTCATGCCAATCTGGGACGGACGCTGGCGCGGCAGAATCGATTCGACGAGGCGCTCGAGCATTTCCGCCGATCTCTCGAACTCAATCCACTCGTCGCCACCACGCACCACGACCTGGCTCACCTGCTGTTGCTCCAAGGAAACATCGACGAAGCCCGGGCGGAGTTCGAACGCACCATCGAGCTCGACCCGCGGAGTGCCGGGGCCCGCAACGATTTGGCGTTGCTCCTCCTGGATCAGGGACAGATCGACGCGGCGATCCCGTATCTCGAGGCGGCCCTGGCCATCGATCCCCAATTCCTGCCGGCTCACCTCAATCTGGCGCGTGCGCAAGCGGCTCGCGGTCGAGTCGGAGAGGCCACGGACCATTACCGCCGAGTCTTGGCCATCGATCCCAGCAATCCCGTGGCGCGTGAGAATCTCGACGCCCTATCGCACGGCGATCCCCGGCCACCCGCCCCCTGACGCCGAATTCTGCCTTGGTTGAAAAAACCTGCCGCCGCTGTCAAGATAAAATCATCAGCCGCCGCCAATCCGAGCCGCCCGTCGCTCTCACCGCCGTAGCTCGGTCAAATCGACAGCCAATTTCTACTCAGCGGCGCTCAGAGGAATCGGTCCACCAGTGCGTCCAGCTCCCCACACGCAGCAGCGAACCGAGTCCAAATACGCTTGGGGCGTGTGCGGGTTTCTCGCTGCTGGCGATCGGGCTGATCTATGGTCAGACGCTCGGTCACGTTCTGCTCGATTACGACGACAACGGCTTTGTCTTCGAAAATCCCCATGTCACGGCGGGCTGACCGCCGAGGGAATCGAGCTGGGCATTCACCGAGGGGCCCTACGGCGAGTGGTATCCGCTGGCCCCGCTGTCGCACATGCTCGATTGCCAGCTCTTCGGCTTGCATGCCTGGGGGCATCATCTGACCAATGTGCTGCTGCACGCCGCCACGTCGATCGCCTTGTTTCTCGTTCTGTGGCGGATGACCGGCGAGCTTTGGCCCAGCGCCTTCGTGGCCGCGATCTTTGCCGTCCATCCGCAGCACGTCGAATCGGTGGCCTGGGTGGCCGAACGGCGCGACGTGCTGAGCGGATTGTTTTTCATGCTCACGCTGGGGGCCTATCTCGGCTACGTGCGTCACGGCCGGTCGCTCGGACGCTACGTGCTTGCTGGCCGTCGCTGTTTGCACTCGGCCTGATGGCCAAGCCGATGCTCGTCACGCTGCCGCCACTTTTGCTGCTGTTGGATTTCTGGCCGCTGGCCCGATTCGGCTTCGGCCGGCGACACCCCGCGCTGGACCCAGACGGTCGAGCGGCCCGGCACCCTGCGGCTGGTGCTGGAAAAGCTGCCCCTGGTGGCGCTGGCGGCGGGCGATTGCCTGATGACGCTGCGGACCCACGCACAGGAACCGTGCCAGTTGCCCTGGTCGGAGCGGATCGGCAACGCGGCGGTTTCGTGCGTCACCTACATCGTCCAGTTCTTCTATCCCGTCGACCTGGCAGTCTTCTATCCCACTCCGGCCGGCGGTCCGCCTGTCTGGAAAGTGGTCGGCGGCCTCGCGATCCTGGCCGCCGTCAGCGCGGCGGCGGTGCATCTGGCGGCGCCGGTGTCCCTACTTGTTCGTCGGCTGGTTCTGGTATCTTGGGCATGTTGTCTCCGGTGCTGGGCCTGGTTCACGGTCTGCCGCGCATGCGATGGCCGATCGTTACATGTACCTGCCCGGCATCGGGCTCTACATCGCGCTGGCCTGGGGCGCCGCGCGTTGGCCGCCGGTTCGGCCGAGCGACGCTGGACGCTGGCGCCTGCGCCGGCCTGGTGATCGTCGTGTCTGGTGGCCCTGGCCGCCTGGCAGACGTCGTTTTGGCGCGATGACGAGACGTTGTGGCGCACGCCTTGGCCTGTACCACCGACAACGGCAAGCCGAACTCGGCCTGGCCGACGCGCTTGCGCAGCGAGGCCGGCTCGACGAAGCGATCGCCCATTATCGCCGGGCGCAGCAACGCGCGACCGATGCGTCGCCCTTCAACAATCTGGGGTTGCTGTTGGCCCGGCAGGGCAAATTCGACGAGGCCATCGCCCAGTTTCGTCGGGCGCTGGAAGTCGAACCCGATCGTCCGTTTTGGCCCATGTCAACCTGGGGCTGGCCTGGCCGAGCAAGGTCGGTTCGACGAGGCGATGGAACATCTTCGCCGCGCACTGGAAATCAACCCGCGCGGCGTCAACGCCTATGCACCCTGGTCGCACTTGCTGCTCTCAGGGGAAATTCGACGAAGCCCGGGTCGAGTTGGAGCGGGCGATCGCGCTCGATCCCTACAGTACCGCGGCCCGCAACGATCTGGTTCGGCCTTCTTCGAGCTCGGAAAAATCGACGAGTCGATTGCGCAATTCGAGGCAGCTCTGGCCCTCGATCCCAGATTTCGTCCTGGCCCACATCAATCTGGCCGCTGCGCTGACCGCGCGGGGCGAATCGACGAGGCCATGGCCCATTACCGCCGGGCCCTGGAACTCGATCCGACCAACCCCGTGGCTGCGCCAGGAGCTCGAAAAGCTGCGTCAGCGCGACGCCGAGCCGCCGACCCCTTGAATCGCCACTCATCGCGGCCGCACGCCGGCGCGGTATCGCGGTTGAAGCAGCCTGGCCCGCTACTGTCGAAGATAAATGCGATCGGCCGACGTCGGGCCAGACCGTCATCTGTCAAACTTGTCGCTACGCGGCTCCGGCTCGATCGTGGCAGTTCGATTCTACCGCTCCGTCGCGCTCAGTAGAGGTAAGCCAATTCACCAGTGCGTCGCAGCTCCCCACGACGCAGCAGCGAACCGAGTCCAACTACGCTTGGGGCGTGTGCGGGTTTCTCGCTCCTGGCGATCGGGCTGATCTATGGTCAGACGCTCGGTCACGTCCTGCTCGATTACGACGACAGCGGCTTCGTCTCCGCCAATCCCCATGTCACCGGCGGGTCTGACCGCCGAGGGAATCGCTGGGCGTTCACCGAGGGACCCTACGGCGAGTGGTATCCGCTGGCCCCGCTGTCGCACATGCTCGATTGCCAGCTCTTCGGCTTGCATGCTTGGGGGCATCATCTGACCAATGTGCTGCTGCACGCCGCCACGTCGATTGCTTTGTTCCTCGTTCTGTGGCGGATGACCGGCGAGCTCTGGCCCAGCGCCTTCGTGGCCGCGATTTTTGCCGTTCATCCGCAGCACGTCGAATCGGTGGCCTGGGTGGCCGAACGCCGCGACGTGCTGAGCGGATTGTTCTTCATGCTCACGCTGGGGGCTTATCTCGGCTACGTGCGTCACGGCCGGTCGCTCGGACGTTATGTGCTGACGGCCGTCCTTTTTGCGCTTGGCCTGATGGCCAAGCCGATGCTCGTCACGCTTCCGCCACTTTTGTTGCTGTTGGATTTCTGGCCGCTGGCCCGATTCGGCTTCGCCGGCGATACCCCTCGCTGGACTCAGACGGTCGAGCGGCCCGGCACCCTGCGGCTGGTGCTGGAAAAACTGCCCCTGGTGGCGCTGACGGCGGGCGATTGCCTGATGACGCTGCTGGACCCACGGCAAAGGAACCGTGCAAGTTCCCTGGTCGGAGCGGATCGGCAACGCGGCCGTTTCGTGCGTCACCTACATCGTCCAGTTTTTCTATCCCGTCGATCTGGCGGTCTTCTATCCCAACCCGGCCGGCGGCCCGCCTATCTGGAAAGTGGCCGGCGCCATCGCGATTCTGGCCGCCATCAGCGCCGCAGCGGTGCATCTGGCGGCGGCGTTGTCCCTACATCTTTGTCGGCTGGTTCTGGTATCTGGGCATGTTGACTCCGGTGCTGGGCCTGGTTCAGGTTGCCGTGCACGCGATGGCCGATCGTTACATGTACCTGCCGGGCATCGGGCTCTACATCGCGCTGGCCTGGGGCAGCCGCGCGGTTGGCCGCCGGTTCGGCCGAGCGACGCTTGACGCTCGGCGCATGTGCCGCCCTGGCGATCGTCGTGTCTGGTGACCCTGGCCGCCTGGCAGACGTCGTTTTGGCGCGATGACGAGACGTTGTGGCGTCACGCATTGGCCTGTACTCCGGAAAACAGCGAAGCCGAATTCAGCCTGGCCGAAGCTCTCGATCGACAAGGCCGGTGCGACGAGGCGGTCGCCCATTACCGCCGGGCGCAGAAGGGGGCGATCGATTTTGCTCCGTTTAACAGTCTGGGTCGGCTGTTTGCCGTGGAAGGCAACTTCGACGAAGCGATCGCCCAGTTTCGCCAGGCGCTGGAATTCGAACCCAATTCGGCGTTGATTCATACCAACCTGGGGATGGCGCTGATCGCGACAAGGTCGAGCCGACGAGGCGCGGGAACATTTTCGCCGCGCCACTGGAAATCGACCCCGCGCGATGCCCGCGCGCATCGCGAACTGGCCCATCTGCTGCTCGCTCGACCAGAATACCGACGAAGCCCGTGCGGAGTTCGAACAGGCCGTCGAGCTCGATCCTCGTGATACCGTGGCCCGCGGCAATTTGGGTTCGGTCCTCCTCGAACAGGGAAAGATCGACGAGGCGATCGCTGCGTTCGAGGCCGCATTAGCCATCGACCCGAAATCCCTCGGCAGCCGCATCAATCTCGCGCGTGCGTTGGCTGCGCGGGAGGATTCGACGAGGCCATCGTTCATTATCGCGAGGCGTTGCGACTCGATCCCAACAACGCGGCGGTTCACCAGGAGCTCGAAAAGCTGCTTCGCGGCGATGACAATCCGCCGGCTCCCTGAAAACCACCACCGCGCACGACCAGCCGCCTCACGCCCCGCGCGCTTCGCCGCGCCCCTCACCCGACCGTTTGACGGCCGGGGGTCGGCGGCGTACAAAAGGGGTGTTCCGCGGTCGCTAGCCGGAATCCGGCTTCGGATGAGAGGCCCCCGCAATGGAGGCCTGTGAACCTGGTCAGGGGCGAAAGCCAGCAGCCATAAGCAGTCACCTCTTTGTGCGGTGGGTCTCTCATCCGACGCCGGATTGCCGGGCCGACGGACGCGAGAAAAGTTTCCGGCGGCATTTCGAGCTCTCTCGCCGCCTGGCTTCGACCACGGCGGCCCGGGTGCATATCGGCACCGGCCGCATGACCGACGACACTTCCAGCCAGACGGCAATCCTTCTATGGCGTCAGATCGCGATCCCACGAGTACCGGCCGGCCGGATGCTGCCGCGGTCGAAGCGCGGGGAGGCGAGTATCTGGTCGTCGCCCGCCGCTATCGCCCGCAAACGTTCGACGAGCTGATCGGGCAAGAGCAGGTCTCCCGGGCATTGGCCGGAGCGATCGTCGCCGGCCGCGTCGGACACGCCTACCTGTTTACCGGTGCCCGCGGAGTCGGCAAAACGTCGGCCGCCCGCATCCTGGCCAAAGCGCTCGATTGCGTGCATGGCCCGACGCCCACCCCCTGCAACCAGTGCGACATTTGCCAAAGCATCAGTCGCGGCTCCGACGTCGACGTGCTGGAGATCGACGGAGCCAGCAATCGCGGCATCGACGAGATTCGCCAGTTGCGGCAGAACGTCGGCGTGCGGCCCAGCCGTGCCCGGTTCAAGATCTACATCATCGACGAAGTCCACATGCTGACCAAGGAGGCCTTCAACGCGCTGTTGAAAACGCTGGAAGAGCCTCCCGAGCACGTCAAATTCATCTTCTGCACGACCGAGCCGACGAAGATCCCGATCACGATTCTTTCGCGCTGCCAGCGGTTCGATTTCGCCGGCATCCGCCCCGCTTCGATCCAGGAGCGGCTCGCCCAGATCGTCGCGGCCGAAGGGGCCACGGCCGAGCCCGAGGCGCTGGCCCTGCTGGCCCGCCGGGCGGCCGGCTCGATGCGCGACAGCCAATCGCTGCTTGGAGCAATTGCTGGCCTTTGGCCACGAGCGTCTGACGGTGGCCGACATTCACGCCATGCTGGGCACCGCCAGCGACGAGCGGTTGGCCGCCCTGGTGCGCCATTTGGCCGATCGCAATGCGGCCGGAGCGCTCGACCGAGTTCGACGCCGCCTTGGCCGACGGCGTCGAGGTGGGCCAATTGCTCGAACAACTGTTGGGCTATTTTCGCGATGCCATGGCCCTGCTCGTCGGTTGCCCGGCCGACAATCTCCTCTACACCACCGCCGGCCAGCGCGACCAAGTGTCGGCCGTCGGCCGGCAGTGGGGACTCGAAACGCTGCTGGCGGTCGTTCAGATTCTTGGAGCAGGCGCTCAGCCGCCTGCGCACCAGCGCCCAGGGGCGCACCCTGGCCGAAATTGCGCTGGTCCGCGTGGCCAGCTTGGAGAATCTCGAGGATATCTCGTCCCTGGTTGCCCAGCTTCGCGCGGGCAGCAGCGGCGAGCTTGCCCGCGCCCGAGCGCCGTGGGCCGGCTGCCGCGTCGCAGTGCTGCCAGGCCCGGCGGGCCCTCCGGGGCCGGGCCAGTCGGCAGCGCTGGGCGACGTCGGCAGTGGGTCCGGCAACAGAAACAGCTGAGCCGCTAAATCCTGCCCGTCGTCGGCCGCCACCGCCCGACCGTCGCTGACGAATCGCCCGGTGCCGGCAGTTATCCTCGCTGGAAACTGCGGCCGAAATCTGGAACGAAGCCAGGCAAACTTTGACGGGTTTGCTGGCCGATTTCGCCGAGCCACGGAGCTGTCACAGCAATTTCTGCGCCGAATCGGCTGGTCGTTAGTTTTCCAGCGAAGTATAATTCGAGCAAAGTGGCGTGCGAACGACCGCAAAACCTGGCGGCTCTGGAACAAGCCGTCGGCCAGGCGGCCGGCTTGGCCGTGAAACTGGAACTGGCCCTGGCCCCCGCGGCCGAGGCCGTAACCTCTCAGCAGCCGGTGGTTTCTCCTCGCCAACAAAGGGCTCAAACCGCCGAGCACCCCATGGTTCGCCAGGTCAGCGAGATCTTCAAAGCCCAAGTGGTCCGGGTCGATTCGGCAGAAAGTTCGACCGTAAGGCACAAGATTCGCTCACAGGCCGAAAGATCGAAACGAAGCATCGCGCGGCTGGCTCCGAGACCATGCCGCAACATACCAAAGGTTGGTCGACGGATGTTCAAAGGATTAGGAAACCTGGCCGGCATGCTCAAGCAAGCCCAGCAAATGGGAAGCCGGCTCCAGGAACTGAACGAAACGCTCCGCGGTCAACGCGCCGAAGGGACCGCCGGCGGCGGAATGGTCACGGTCGAGGTCAATGGACTGGGCGACGTGCTGGCTTGCCGGATTGATCCGTCGGTCGCCGCCGATCGCGAATTGATCGAGGACCTGATCCCGGCGGCCGTCAATGCGGCGCTCGGTCGGGCGAAACTGTTACACGCCGAAGCCATGCGTTCGATGACTGCCGGCATGGACTTGCCCGGTCTCGACGAAATGCTGGCCCAGGTTACCGGACCGCAGAATCCGCCGGCGTGACGGGCCAGGAGAGTGATCGCTTTTATCCGGTCGGCTGCGCCGGGCCGCAGGATACCTGTCGCGGCTGCAGAGGGCACTCGCCGGTGAGCTGCTCGGAAACGGAGTACAGGCCTCGTGGCGCAACTGAGCGAATCGCTGACAAAACTGGTGGACGAGTTCGCCAAGCTGCCGGGCATTGGCCGCAAATCGGCCGAACGGCTGGCCTATCACGTGTTGCGCATCCACAAGACCGAGGCCCTGGCGCTGGTCGACGCGATCCGCAACGTGAAAGAGAACGTCCACTACTGCCGCGTCTGCTACAACCTGGCCGAGGCCGAGGAGTGCACCATCTGCACCGACCCGCGCCGCGATCCTGCGCTGCTGTGCGTGGTCGAGCAGCCGCGCGATCTGATCGCCCTGGAGCAGGCCGGCACCTATCGCGGGCTGTACCACGTGCTGCTCGGCCGGCTTGGCGCCGCTGGAAGGCATCGGGCCCGAGCAATTGACGCTCGATCCGCTGGTCGATCGGGTTCGTGGCGGACAGTTTCGCGAAGTGATCATGGGCACCAACCCCACGCTCGAAGGAGACGGCACGGCACTCTACATTTCGAATCTGTTGGCCGATTATCCGGTCGAGATCACGCGGCTGGCGCGGGGCATTACCACCGGAAGCGTGCTAGAATTCGCTAATAAAGAGATTCTGGCCGACGCGCTCGCCGGTCGGCAAAAGTTTTGACGTTCATTTCCACACGTCCAATTTCGCACTGCCACGTTCGGCGGATCCCAGAGCGGTAAAGATCTTCCATGCGACTTTCCTTCGGCCAAGAATTGCGGATGGTGCAAAAGCAGGTGCTTGCACCCCGCATGATTCAATTGATGGAGATCCTGCAGTTGCCGATCATGCAATTGCAGGAGCGGATCGAGCAGGAAATGCAGGAAAACCCCCTGCTCGAACAGCAGGACGAAGATCTCGATCTGCCGGAAGAAGAAGTCGAAGCCGCCAATCCCGACGCCCCGACGGTCGAAGAACGCGAGCTGGTCGTCGACGAAACGAAGAACAACGAGGACGATTTCGAGCGCCTGCTGAACATGGACGAGGAGTGGCCCGACCACTTCGAAGAACGCTCGAAACCCTCCAGCACCCGGGTCGAAGAAGAAGGCCAGCGCGCCCACGACGCCATGGCCAACATGGTCGCCCGGCCCCAGTCGCTGCAAGACTATCTGCACGATCAGTTGGGCTGGTTCGGCCTGGCGGCCCCGATGCGGCAGATGTGCGACCGCATCATCTACAACCTCGACGCCAATGGCTATCTGCAAGGGCGGCTCGAAGATCTGATCGAGCCCGACGCTCCGCCCCAGCAATTGACCCTGGCCCGCGAGGCCCTGGCCCTGGTGCAACGGCTCGATCCGCCCGGCGTGGCGGCTCGCGATCTGCGCGAATGCCTGCTGCTTGCAGCTCAAGCCGGGCGTCCCCTATTACGAGCAGCTCAAAACGCTGATCGCCGGCCATCTGGAAGACATCGAACACAACCGCCTGCCGGTCATCGAGCGGCGGACCGGCTACTCGATCGGGCTGATCCAACAAGCGCTCGGTCGAGCTGCGCAAGCTGAATCCCAAACCCGGGGCCGATTTCGGCGAGGCCTTCGTGCCGAACGTCACGCCCGACGTCTTCGTCGAGCTGGACGACAACGGCGCCTATCGCATTCGGCTGGAAGACGGCCGCACCCCCAGCCTGTACATCAGCCCCTACTATCGCAAGTTGCTCACCGGCGGAGCGGCCGACGCCCAGACGCGCGAATACATCAAGCGGAAGATCAATTCGGCCCAGTGGCTGATCGAGTCGATCGAGCAGCGCCGCAACACGCTCACCCGGGTGGCGCAGGCGATCGTCGATCATCAGATCGATTTTCTGAGCAAGGGGCCCGAGTTCATCGAACCCCTGAAGATGCAGCAGATCGCCGACAAGGTCGGGGTCCACGTGACCACGGTCAGCCGGGCGGTCGACGACAAGTGGATTCAGACTCCCGCGCGGCATCTTCCCGCTCAAGCGTTTCTTCGTCGGCGGCACGGTCAGTGCCGGCGGAGAAGAAGTCGCCTGGGACACGGTCCGGCTGAAACTGCAGGAAATCATCGACCACGAAAGCAAGCAACAGCCTTATTCCGACGATGAACTGGTCCGCGAGCTGGGCAAGCACGGTTTGTCGGTCGCCCGGCGGACGGTCACCAAGTATCGCAAGGCCATGAGCATTCCCAGCTCGCGGCAGCGGCGCGACTGGTCGCTGGGCCGACGGCAAGCCCCCCGCCGCGGCCGACGGCCGATCCCGCCGAGGCCGACACGGCCGAGGCCGACTCGCCCGACGGCGAGGCACTCGGACACGCGCGTGAGTGCGATCATGAGGCGGCCACCAGCATGAAATGTCCTCACTGCGGAGCGGACAACGACCGCGTCATCGATTCGCGTGCCAGCCACGACGGGCAGGCGATCCGGCGGCGACGCGAATGTCTGGCCTGTCAGACCCGCTACAACACGTTCGAGCGCGTCGACGATCCGATGCGCTGCCCGTTCTGCCACGAGCAGAGCAATCGCGTGGTGGAAACGCTACGGCGGCGAAGGAGGATTCGCCATCCGCCGCCGCCGCGAATGCCTCGTCTGCCGCCGGCCCTACACCACGCTCGAACGGAGCGAAGAGCGGAGCATCAAGGTCGTGAAAAAAGACGGCGTCCGCGTGCCGTTCGACCGGCAGAAGATCAAGCAGGGGTTGGAAAAAGCCTGCTGGAAGCGGCCGGTCAGCGACGAGCAGCTCGAGCTGATCGTCTCGTCGATCGAGACCGAAGTTCACGGCAAGTTCGAGGCCGAAGTCGAAAGCTCCTGGCTCGGCGAGCTGCTGATGCAGCACCTGCGCCAGGTCGACCAGGTGGCCTACGTCCGCTTTGCCAGCGTCTACCGCGAATTCCAGGACGCCCGCGACTTTGTCGACGAGCTCGAGCCGATGTTGGCCGAAAAGCGCGGCGAAGGCCCGCCCGTGCCGATCCCTGCTGCTCCACGCGGCAGCCGAGCCGCGACGACGGCGGCACGCAATGCGTCCAGCAGGCCGCACATGAATGCGGGATGCTTGCGCCGTCCAGCCGCTGCCGATCGCCACGTCTGCCTATTCGCTGCGCGCCACCACGAACCGGGTAAGCGATTCGAGCACCTCGCGCGCCGGGCTGGGCGCCACGGCCCGCAGTTCCTGCAGAGCCAGATCGGCATACCAATTGGCTTTGGCCTTGGCATATGCCAGCGCGTCGCATTTCGACAGCCATTCGGCCAGCGCACGCCGGCTTTCGCTGCCGCCGCGCTGCAGCACGCGGACGATTTCGCCTCGCTGCGGTTCGTCGCTTTCGGCCAACAGGCGAATCACCGGCAGCGTCAGCTTTTGTTTCTCCAGGTCGCTGCCCAGCGACTTGCCGGCCTGATCCTCGTCGCCGACGACGTCCAGCAGATCGTCGACAATCTGGAAGGCGATGCCCAGGTTGCGGCCGAACCGATCGAGCGATTCTTCCAGTTCGGCATCGGCACCGGCATAGTGGGCACCCAATCGGCAGCAGCAGGCGCACAATTCGGCGGTCTTGGCCTCGATGATGTCGAGATATTCCGCCTCGGTCAGGGCGAAATTGCCGCGGCTGTTGATCTGGCGAAGTTCGCCGGAGCAAACGATGTTGGTCGCACGCCCGATCGTCTGGCAGGCGTAGGTCGTGCCGAGCGAACTGGCCAGGGCGAAAGCGTGCGTGAACAAAAAGTCGCCCACCAGCACGCTGGCTTCGTTATCGTTGCGGGCGTTGACCGTTTCGCGATGCCGGCGAAGCTTGGCTTCGTCCAGCACGTCGTCATGGACCAGCGTGGCGGTGTGGATCATTTCGACCACGGCGGCCAGCGTGATGTGTTCTTTGTCGGCCCGGCCCACGGCTTTGGCCGTCAGCAGCAGCAAGGCCGGCCGGAGGCGCTTTCCGCCCAAGCGAAAGGCGTGCTTGATCAACTGGTCGACGAACGGGTCGTCGCTCGACAGTTCGCGACGGAGCAGTTCCTCGCAGCGGTCCAATTCCGCGGCGATCGGCCCGTAGAGCGGCTTCCAGCGACGCAATCCCGATTCTGCTTCGGCGACCCCGGTCATCTCGATCTTTTCTCCTAGCGCACACGCGCAGCGGAAAACCGCGGTTCTCCATCGGCGGAAAGGGCGGCACACGCGTTTTCTCTCGTTGCCGCGGCACTTACGTCTTCGGCCGCGGCGCGTCTCGCGGCGGTCTGCCCGGCCGCCGCAGCCATTCTATTGCCTTTCGCGCGCCGGTGCGAATGCGTCTGGTGGGATTCGCGGTACGTTTTCCTGTTCCGCGCCAAGTTTTTTCCCACCCCCAAGCCACCGAACCACTTGCCCCAGCCCGGGAATCAGCGATTAGACCTCCCGCGGGGGTGCCGAGGCGATTTCTTTGCAAGCGGGGGCCGGTGATCCTTACTCCTCCTTGATGTCTGCGGCATTTTTCTTTGCGTCGCGACGGTAGTCACCGCTACGGCCCCCCAGCTTGTCCTCCAATTGCAGCGGGTCGATCGCCATCGCCCGATCGATGCTTTTGCACAGGTCGTAGATGGTCAGTGCGGCGGTGCTCATGGCCGCCAGCCGCCAGCGCGACTTTCAGGACACTTCCCTTCGCAATTCCAGCGTCGCGAATTCGCGCAAGTGTCGTCGGCTGCATGACGACGAAGCCGCTGGCCCGCGGCATGCGTCGAGTGATGGGCTTATCGCCCACGTCGAACATCCGGCTGCGGCCCTCGGCGTCGAAATGAGAAAGGTCCGAGGTCATCGGGCCAAAAAACCCCCGGTGTGATGACTGACGCCTGGTGAGGCAGCAGCGGGGGGCAAAACGAGACTGCCGGTCGATCGCCCACACCGCCGCGCACTCGCGGGCCGTCGGCCTCAACTCGGCAGTGCAATCGACGGCTTTTCGAAATGGAAGCGCGTAACGGGGGCGAGTTCGCGCCAAGATCGGCGCTCAATTGCCGTGCCTGCCGCGACCGACTCGAGCCCCCGGCGCACGATCTCGCGCAAAAAGGCTTTGGTCGTTCGATTCGCGGGAAGAAACCGCCCGATCCTTGGGCGATTCAGACACTCAGGCGGGAAGCAAAACGCAGTGAGGTCGGGCGAGAAGGCGGGGTTGCTGTCGCTTGCGGGCCGGCGGGCCCTTGCGATTCGTGATCGACGCGATTGGCCGAGCGAAAAATATCCGTCGCGGGGGTCTATCCGCGACGGGTTGAACGCATCGGCGACGCGCGTGATCACTCTCTCTGGCCTCGGCTGACTTCTCTCAGACGAGCTCTTTGCGAGCGCCAATCAGCGTCCGCAGACGCTCGGCAAGCAAAGCAGCGTCGAACGGCTTCTTGAACGTCTCATTGATGCTCGAACGGTCGAAGCTGGTCGAGCTGCCGTCATCGGGCAGCAAAGCGATCAGGATCGTATCGGCATACTCGGCGTTGCGACGCAGATTCTGACAAATCTGCAGGGCCTCAACGCGGCCGATCGAGAAATCAACAATGATGCAGTCCGGATGGAAGCTCTCGGCTTGAATGCCGGCTTCGAATCCGCTGGCGGCCACGGCCACCTTGAACGACTTGTCGATCGGCAACTCGCGCTTCAAGTTCTCGATCAACACCTGGTCTTGACCGACGATCAGCACTTTGGCCATCGCCTCGTCTTCCAGGTCGCCCAAAGGCATACCGTGTTCCTTGAGGAACCGAATCAAATACTCACGCGGAATGCGGCGGTCTTGGCTGCCGGGAATCCGGTAACCTTTCAGCCGACCCGAATCAAACCACTTACTGACGGTGCGGGGGGCAACTTTACAGATCTTTGCGACCTGACCCGTTGTGAAGACCTTCATCGCAGGCTCTCCAATGTACTCTCGCTGTGTTGGGAACTCCGCCCCGGCCGGAAATCGATCCGGCGGGACACCAGCGCCCCTTGTTTGTGCTTTCGGCCGTCGGTCCGGTCCTTCGGGCTGGCTGTGGGGCAACCGGCCGTCCACAAACATCTGGGTCGGGGCCTATACGTTTAATCACTTCGCCGTGGCGTGGGCTCAGGTCCTTCTGATCCGTTGCCTCAGTAAAGACATCGGCAGGCATGGCATCCGGATCGTGGCGAAAATTCCGCGCTTAGAAGAATCGCTTGCGATTCCCTCTGCCGCGCCGCTTCCCGACACACACCGAACACGTAGTCGCCCAACGAATGACTCATCGCTCTTGGGGAGGGAGCCAGCGCACACGTCTCCGCTCCCACCGCACCAAAGAGTGGTTGAGCGAGCAAAGCCGTCGATCGGCGTGGCCTAGTGGCAGGTTCCCCCCTGCAGTTCGTTCCCTCCGGCTCGCTTGGGATGATCCCGCGTAGGGGACCCTTCCAAGGTTCGGACAGAACAAACCTTCCGAAGATAGTTTCGATTCACGGAGGGGGGTGACTTTAGAAAGTTTCTCCCGCTCGTAACGAGCGATCCGAAGTTTGCGCGATTGACATTCCTGAGCTTCCGTGCGATCCGGTAAGCCCTGACGGCATCAATCCATTGTGGCGATTAGCCTTATCGCACGCGGTCGCGGCCGCTTTGCCGGTTCTGTCGGGCGAGCCGGTGCGGCCCGGTCAGCCGAATTGTGCCGCCAGAATCGGTCGCAGCGGGCGCTGCCGAGCACTCTGCCCATACCGCCGGCAGTGATAGCGCCGGCACCTTGGAGCCTGCGTCCGGGGATTTGCACGTCGCCGCAGCAAGCACTAAGATGCCCGCTACGCTCTGCGAGAGAGAAGTTGCTCACCGTCAGCCCGAGGTACGACGATGCCCGCTACGCGCCGCCGAAGCGGCGGAATCTTTCGCCGGCGACAGCGTCTTCGGCAGTGCCGGCAGCGGCAGCCCCGGTGCTGCATTGACCTAGCGCAGCATGTGCTTGCGGTCGGTCATGGTCCTACCTCCATTCAATCCGTTCAAAGCGAGCAGGCTGCAAATGGGTCATCAACAAACCAAGACACATCGCCCCGGAAAACATTCGTATCATCAAATCGGCCTGGTCCGCGGACAATTCGGCAACGTGCCCGAAGATCAATGGCTCGACTGGATCGCCAAAACCGGCTTCGACGGCTGGGAAGAAGCCAGTTGGGAACTGGACCTGGACCGCGCCGCCGACGATGCCGGCGCCAAGGCCTATGCCGAGGAGCGCGTCGCCAAGGCCCGCAGCCGCGGGCTCGAAATCCTCTCGATCTCCGGCCACTTGCAGGGCCAGGCCCTGGGCGACGAACCGAGCGCCAAAACGTTGCAGTTCCTCGGGGGCGAGTCGGTCGAGGCCTATGCCAAGTGGCGCGCGGCCGGCAACAATCCTCCCCGCACCGATCCGTTTTACGTCCCCGGCCGACGTCGCCGCGATCGCCCACAAGCAAGCCGCCCGGGCGCTGCAAAACATCGTGCGGCTGGCCCACTTCGTCGGCAAGCTGCAAGACCGGGTCGATTCCCGTCTCGGGCTTTGTCGGTTCGCCGGCCCATTGCTGGAGCCACTGGTTCTTGTTTCCGCCGCTTCCCAAGTCGCTGGGCGGACATCGCGATTCCCGACGTCTATCAAGTCAGCTACGAACTGCTGGTCGAACGTTTCTGCCCCGGTCTTCCAGGCCTGCCTGAACTACGGCACGACGTACGACCTGGAATGCCATCCCAGCGAGCGGGCAATGGGCGACATCGCCAGTGCCGCCGATTATCTGGCGGCCGTCGACAAGGCCGGCTTCGCCAAAGCGGTCGGCTTCAATTTCGATTGCTCGCACATGGAGTGGCAAGGCGTCTCGGGCGTCGAATTCATCCGCACGTTTGGCGATCGCATCCACTGCGCCCACATCAAAGGCGTGCAGGTCAGCCGCGAATACACCCGCAACGGCCTGTTGGGCGGCCACAAGCCGATGGGCGACCGCCACAACGGCTGGAACTTCGTCACGGCCGGCACGGCCCGCGATGCCACGCCGATCGAGGAACTGTTCGTCGAACTGAACCGCGTCGGTTTCAGCGGCGGCGTTTCGATCGAGTGGGAAGACAACGACGTCGAACAGCACGCCGGCGCCAAAGCTGGCTTTGGCCAACGTTCATCGGGCCGATCAACCTCCCAGCGCGCATGCGGCACGACGAACAGCTCGCCGCGAAGTAAACCGACGAAGTAGATTTCCGCCGTGGCACGTTCCGCCAGCATTTTGCCCTCGGTCGATCCGACCCCCATCTTCGAGCTGTTTCGCGGCGCCGACGCCACGGAATTGCTGACGGCGGCGGTCGCCCACTTCGACCTGTTCGCCCACCTGGCACGCGCGGCCTCTCGCGTTCGACGCGCTGCGCGCCGAGTTGGGCCTGGCCGAGCGGCCGGCGATCGTGCTGCTGGTCGCCATGCGGGCGATGGGGCTGATCGAAACCGATGCCGGCCCCGGCGGCCATCTGGCGAGCCGGCCGGCTGCGATTGACTCCCCTGGCCGCAGAGCACCTGGTTCCCGACGGGGCGTTTTACGTCGGCGATTATGTCGCGCTGGTGGCCGATAAACCGGGCGTCGTCGAAATGGTCGAGCGGCTGCGCACCAATCGGCCGGCCGGCGCCGAAAAGTCGCCCGCCGCCGAACCGGCCAGACCGGCGGCGATGCCGGCGTGGCCTTCATCTATCGCCAGGGGATGGATTCGGCCATGGAGCAGCAGGACAGCGCTCGCCGGTTCACCTTGGCGTTGGCCGGCCGGGCCAAAAACGTCGCGCCCCATCTGGCCGCCAGCGGCGCGCTCGACGGCGCGCGGCTGTTGGTCGATGTCGGCGGCGGAACCGGCATCTACAGCATCGCCTGTCTCCAGCGCTATCCCGCCTTGCGGGCGATCGTCTGGGATCGGCCCGAGGTGCTGAAAGTCGCCGCCGAAATGGCCGCCGAGTATGGCGTGGCCGATCGGCTCGAATGCCGGCCGGGCGACATGTTCACCGATCCGGTTCCCACGCGGGGCCGACGTGCTGCTGGTCTCGAACATGCTGCACGACTGGGACGTGCCGGCCAACCGCGAGATTGTCGGCCGCCTGGCAGCGGCGCTCGGCAGCGGCGGCCGGTTGCTGGTTCACGACGCGTTTCTCAACGACGCGCTCGACGGCCCGCTGCCGATCGCGAACTATTCGGCCGCCTTGTTTTCGTTGACCGAGGGGCGTGCCTACAGCGCGGCCGAATACCGCTCCTGGCTCGAAGCGGCCGGTTTGCGACCCCAAGCCGTGCGTGCCGACGCTCGTCCACTGCGGCGTCCTGCCGGCGGTGCGGCCATGACGGCCGGCCTGAGTTGCCGCAGCCGACAGCCAATCTGCCGCCGACGGTCAACGTTGCCCGGCGCCTGTCGGCGATGGCCGAGCTGCAGCCCGATGTCGTGGCCGTAGCCGCTCCGCGTGGCAAAAACCCCGTCGGGCCGGCAAGACTACGATCAGCTTACGTTTCGCCAGTTGGACGACCGACAGCAATCGCATCGCCAGCGGACTGGTGCGGCTGGGCGTCGCGCCTGGCACGCGGCTGGCCTTGCTCGTGCGACCGGGAATCGACTTCGTCTCGCTCGTGTTCGGACTGTTCAAGGCCGGCGCCGTGGCGATTCTGATCGATCCGGGCATGGGCCGCCGCAATCTGGTCGCCTGCCTCGAAGCGGCCGAGCCCGAGGGATTCGTGGCCATTCCGGCGGCCCAGGCGGTTCGCCGGTTGTTGGCTCACCGTTTTCCCAAGGCGCGGTTCAACGTCACGGTCGGCCGCCGGCTGTTTTGGGATGGCACGACGCTGGCCGCGCTGCGGGCCAGCGGCCAGGACGATTTCGAGCCGGTCGCCACGCGGGCCGAAGATCCGGCGGCGATCATCTTCACCACCGGCAGCACCGGCCCGCCCAAAGGGGTCCTCTATCAGCACGGAAACTTCGAGGCTCAGGTCGAGCAATTGGGCCAGGCGTTTCGAATCGCGCCGGGCGAAGTCGATCTGGCCGGCTTTCCGCTGTTCGGACTCTTCAACGGCGCGCTGGGCGTCACCACCGTCGTCCCGGTGATGGATCCGACGCGGCCGGCCAAAGTCGTGCCGAAAAAATTCCTGGCCGCCATTCGCGATTGGCGGGTGACCCAATCGTTCGGTTCGCCGGCGATTTGGAACCGCATCGCGCTCGGATTGCGAACGGACCGGCCAGCGGATCGAATCGCTCGTGCGGGTCATCTCGGCCGGAGCACCGGTGCCGGCCCACGTGCTGGAGCGGATGAAAAGCTGCCTGCCCGACGGGGCCGAAATCCACACCCCCTACGGCGCCACCGAGGCCTTGCCCGTCGCCTCGATCACGGCCAGCGAAATCCTGGGCGAGACGCAGGCTCAAACGCGGCTGGGAGCGGGCGTCTGCGTCGGGCGACGTTTTTCCGGCATTCGCTGGCAGGTGATCCGCATCGTCGATGGCCCGATCGCCACCCTGGCCGACGTCGAGCCGTTGCCCGACGGGCAAATCGGCGAGCTGATCGTCACCGGGCCCGGTGGTGACGCGCGAGTATGTCACCCGGCGGGAGTGGAACGCGCTGGCAAAAATCGCCGATGGGCCCGACGTCTGGCACCGCATGGGCGACGCCGGCTATCTCGACGATCGCGAGCGGTTTTGGTTTTGCGGCCGCGTCGCCCATCGCGTCCTCGCGCGCCGACGGACCGATGTTCACCAGTCCCTGCGAGGAGATCTTCAACCAGCATCCGGCGGTCTATCGCTCGGCACTGGTCGGCATCGGACCGGCCGGCCGGCAGCGGCCGGTGATCGTGGTGGAATGTTGGCCCGAGCGTCGGCCGCGCTGGCGACGGCCACGCCGCGCTTTGGTGGCCGAGCTGCGCGAGCTGGCCCTGGCCAATCCGCTGACGTGCGCGATCGAAGACTTTCTGATCCATCCGCTCGATGCCGGTCGACATTCGGCACAACGCCAAAATCTTTCGCGAACAGTTGGCCGTTTGGGCGGCCGGCAAACTTGGCCTCACCGATCCAGACTGAATCGTTCCGCCCTGCGCACGGCACTCGCTCGGAGAATTTTTCGCATGCGGACGTTGGTTACCGGCGCCAGCGGCTTTTTGGGCCGCTATGTCGCCGAGCAATTGCTCGCCCGGGGTGACTCGGTGCGGGCGCTGGTGCGGCGCGAGTCGCCCGAGCTTTCGGCCTTGGGCGTGGAAGTCGTCCGCGGCGATGTGCGCGATCCGCGACTCGGTCCGCCAGGCATGCACCGCGATCGACGTGGTGTTTCACGTGGCCGGAGTCGCCGGCATCTGGGGGCCGTGGCAGCATTACTACGCCACCAACACGCTGGGCACGCAGAACGTCATCGCCGCTTGCCGCTCGCAGGGGGTCGGCCGACTGGTCTACACCAGCAGCCCCAGCGTCACGTTCGACGGCACGCCGCAGCGTGGCGTCGACGAGTCGGGGCCCTACGCCCAGAACTGGCTCTGCCATTATCCCCACTCCAAAGCCCTGGCCGAGCAAGCGGTGTTGGCCGCCAATGGGCCGGGGCTGGCCACGTGTGCCTTGCGGCCCCATTTGATTTGGGGTCCGCGCGATCAGCATTTGGTTCCCCGGCTGCTGGCTCGTGCGCGAGCCGGCCGGCTGCGCCGCGTCGGCGACGGCACCAATCGGATCGATATGATCTATGTCGAAAATGCCGCCGCCGCCCATTTGCTGGCCGCCGATGCTTTGCAAGCGGGCCGAGCCCGCGGCCGGGCCTATTACATCAGCCAGGGCGAACCGGTCAATTGCTGGGATTGGATCGGCGAGTTGCTCGCGCTGGCCGGGCTGCCGCCGGTCCGGCGGTCGATCAGCTTTCGCGCGGCCTGGCGGCTGGGGGCCGCGGCCGAAGCGATCTACGGTGCACTGCGCATTGCCCGCGAGCCGCCGATGACCCGCTTTCTGGCCAGCCAGTTGGCCGAGTGCCACTATTACAACATCGCGGCGGCCCGCGCGGATTTGGGCTATCGCCCAGCGGTTTCCACGGCCGAAGGGATGCGCCGGCTGGCCGCGTCGTTCACGGCCCAACGCACCGCCGGCGCAAGCGTCTCCCCGTTTGACGTCTGCGCCGCCAACCTCCGACCCCGACCTTTGGGCAGGGGGGGTAATGACAATCATGTCACACGCTCCAGAGCAATCGCCCTCGCTATAAACTATTGTCCGGCCGGGCTTAACCGATCGCCGGCTTGCAGAAAGCGTTTCCAGCCGGTAGCTTGAACGGTTTTATTAGTAAGCAGATTAACGCCGGCCGCCTGGCCCGCGCGCGTGCCGACGCCTACGCCACGGCCCGGAAACATTGCCCGCCAGTGGCTTTGCCGCCAGTGCCGGCCAGGGAAGTTTGGACATGATTGCCGCCGGACCGGATCACGACCGGATTGTCATCACGGGGATCGGCCTGACCGCGCCCAATGGAAACAATCTGGCCGAATTCCGCGAAAACCTGCTCGCCTGCCGTAGCGGCGTCTCGCGGTACGAGATCCGCTACGTCGGCGAAACCGTGGCCGGCATCTGCAATTTCGACGAGCTGCGCTATCAAAAGAAAAAAGACGTCCGCCGCGGCACCCGGGCCGGCAGCATCGCCATCTATTCGGCCCAAGAGGCCGTGGCCGACTGCCGGGCTCGACTGGGAAAACATCGACAAGTCGCGGGTCGGCATCTACATCGGCGTCACCGAGCATGGCAACGTCGAAACCGAGAACGAGATTTTCGAGCTCAAGGGCTTCGACTACGACACCAAGTTCTGGTCGCACCACCACAACCCCCGCACCGTGGCCAACAATCCGGCCGGCGAAATCTCGCTCAACCTCGGCATCACCGGCCCCCACTACACCATCGGCGCCGCCTGTGCCGCCGGCAATGCCGGCATCATTCAGGGCGTGCAAATGCTGCGGCTGGGCGAATGCGACTTCGCCCTGGCCGGCGGCGTGTCGGAAAGCGTGCGGACCTTCGGCATTTTTGCCAGCTTCAAAAGCCAGGGAGCTTTGGCCAGCCACGCCGACCCGACCAAGGCCTCGCGGCCGTTCGACATGGACCGCACCGGCATCGTCGTGGCCGAAGGGGGCTGCCTCTTCGTGCTGGAGCGAATGGCCGACGCCCGCGCACGCGGCGCAAAAATCTACGGCGAGGTCGCCGGCTACGCCATGAACAGCGATGCCCACGATTTTGTCCTGCCCTTCGCCGACCGACAGGCCGAGTGCGTCCAGCAGGCGCTGCGCCGGGCGCGCGTTCGGCCCGATCAGATCGACATCGTCAGCACCCACGCCACCGGCACCGGGGCCGGCGACGTCCAGGAGTGTGCGGCGCTGCGGCAAGTTTTTGCCGATTCGCCCGACGACGTTTTTCAACAACGCCAAAAGCTATCTGGGCCACGCGATGGGGGCGGCCGGCGCCCTGGAGCTGGCCGGAAACCTGTCGGCCTTCGACGACCGGGTCTGCCATCCGACGATCAACGTCGATCGGCTCGATCCGGAGTGTGCGCTCGCCGGGCTGGTGATCAACGAGCCTCGCGAAGTCGGCCGCGTCGACTATATTTTGAATAACTCGTTCGGCATGCTGGGGATCAATTCGGTGGTGATCGTCAAGCGA
Source organism: uncultured Planctomycetaceae bacterium (assembly GCA_963702015.1). Lineage (GTDB taxonomy): Bacteria > Planctomycetota > Planctomycetia > Pirellulales > PALSA-1355 > DATJTR01. Next base: position 6,611,148 of record OY969698.1, on the reverse strand, counting down.
ATTTAGCGAGGTCGCTCACCTCAGCGGCCAAGAAACGCTAACGACACATTGCTTGCATACTGACAGCATGGTGACAGGCCCGATTCACTCGGACGGCACGCAGCGACTGCCAAAGACTTTGGTGCCTTGACAGCAGAAAACACGGAGAAGTCACGGCATGAGTCCGGCGGAGATCAAAGAAGTCATTCTCGATATTCTGGGCGACATCGCTCCCGACGAGGATTTGAGCGACCTGAAGGACGACGTCCCGCTGCGCGAGCAACTCGAGCTCGACAGCATGGACTTTCTGGACATCGTGATGGAATTGCGCAAGCGCTATCGGGTTCAGATTCCCGAAGACGACTACATCGAATTGGCCTCGATGCAAAGTACGGTGCGCTATCTCGAACCGCTGATGCGCGACATTGCACCGGCAAACAAATAGCCGTCTCGCCAGCCGATGCGCTCGCCCATCCTCCGACCGCCGACCGACTGATCGATCCGACAAGTATGTACGACACGATCATCATCGGCGCCGGCCTGTCGGGACTCGCGGCCGGAATCCGCCTGGCCTATTTCGAGCAGCGCGTCTGCATCGTCGAGCGGCACACCACCATCGGCGGGCTGAACTCCTTCTATCGCCTGCGCGGCCGCAACTACGACGTCGGCCTGCACGCGGTCACCAATTTCGCTCCGCCCGGCTCGAAAAAAGGGCCGCTGGCCAAGCTGTTGCGGCAGCTCCGCTTGCGCTGGGAAGATTTCGCCCTGGTGCCGCAGGTCGGCTCGTCGATCGCCTTTCCCGACGTGACGCTCGGATTTCAGAACGATTTCGAGTTTTTCCGCTCCGAAGTCCACCGCGCCTTTCCGGCCGAAATCGACAACTTCCAGCGCCTCGTCGACAAGCTGCTGAGCTACGACGACCTGGGCGGCCCGCTGGGCGGCCAATCGGCTCGGGCCGTGGTCGGCGAAACGATTCGCGATCCGCTGCTGGTCGAAATGCTGTTTTGCCCGCTGATGTTTTACGGCGCGCCGGGCGAACACGACATGGATTTTGTCCATTTTTCGGTCCTCTTCCGCAGCATCTTTTTCGAGGGACTGGCCCGGCCGTTTGCCGGCATTCGTTTGATTCTCAAGCACCTGGTCCGCAAATTCCGCGAGCTGGGGGGCGAGCTGCGGCTGCGTGCCGGCGTCAGCCGGCTGGCGACCGCGGCCGGCGAGGTGCGCTCGGTGCAGCTCGAAAACGGACAGGAACTGGCCGCCCACGACGTGCTTGTCGTCGGCCGGTTGGGTCGAAACGATGCGGATGTGCGACGGCGCCGTCGTCGCCCACCAAGCGGCCGGCCGGCCAGCTCTCGTTCTTCGAGACCGTGTCGGCCTTGAATGTGCCGCCGCGCGAGCTGGGCTGCAAGCAAACCGTCGTCTTCTTCAACGACAGCGAGAAGTTCCATTGGCAAAAGCCCGACGAACTGGTCGACGTCCGCAGCGGCGTCACCTGCTCGCCCAATAACTTTCTGTACGACGAACCGGCCGAGGAAGGGCAGATCCGCATCACGGCCTTGGCCAACTTCGACCGCTGGCAGAACCTCGGCGAGGAAGACTATCGCCAGGCGAAGTCGACGTGGTACGATCGGCTCAACGCGTCGGCCGTGCGGTTTCTGCCCGATTTCCGCCGGGCGGTGATCGACAGCGACAGCTTCACCCCTTGTACGATTCGCCGTTTCACGGGCCACGAAAACGGCGCGATCTACGGCGCTCCCGAAAAGCAATACACCGGCACCACGCATCTGAAAAACCTGTTCATCTGCGGCGCCGATCAAGGCATGGTCGGCATCATCGGCGCGATGACCAGCGGAATCACGATCGTCAACCGCCATTTGCTCCGCAAGAAATACCTGAGCACGCGCTTGCGCGCATACAGACGCGACACTGTCCCGACCGTCGTCCGACCACCGCTTCGCGATCCACCAACAGTTCACCATCATGCCCAAAGATTTTCTCCAAGGTGCTCGCTCCGCTTACGACTGCGTCGTCATCGGCAGCGGTCTGGCCGGAATGACGGCCGCCGTCACGCTGGCCCGCAGCGGCCGCAGCGTGCTGCTGCTGGAGCAGCACTACAAGCTCGGCGGCATGGCCACCTGGTTCAAGCGGCCGGGCGGGCACATCTTCGACATTTCGCTGCACGGGTTTCCGGTCGGCATGGTGAAAAGCTGCCGGCGCTACTGGACCAGCGAGATCGCCGACTCGATCGTGCAACTGAAGAACATCCGCTTCGACAATCCGATGTTCTCGCTCACCACGTCGTTCGATCGCCAGGATTTCACCCGGCTGCTGGTCGAGCGGTTCGCCGTGCCCGGCCGCCGCGGTGACGGCCTTCTTCGACGCCGCCCGGAACATGAACTTTTTCGACGACCAGTCGACCACCGTCGGCGAGTTGTTCGAGCGATTCTTTCCCGGCCGGGCCGGACGTCGTGCGGCTGCTGATGGAGCCGATCACCTACGCCAACGGCTCGACGCTGGAAGATCCGGCGATTTCCTACGGCATCGTCTTTTCGAATTTCATGTCCAAAGGGGTCTTCACCTTCCAAGGCGGCACCGATCGGCTGATCCGCCTGATGCACGAAGAGCTGGTTCGCGCCGGCGTCGATGTTCGCATCCGCTCGCGGCGCCGAGCGCATCGTGGTTCGCAACGGCCGCGTGACGGGCGTCGAGGTCGGCGGCCGCACGATCGAGTGCTCGGCCGTCGTTTCGAACTCCAACCTCAAGTCGACGATTTTCAATCTCGTCGGCGAGGAGCACTTCGATCGCAAATTCGTCGACGACGCCCGGGCCGTGCGGCTCAACAATTCGAGCTGCCAGGTCTACATGGCGCTGAAGCCGGGCGTCGAGCTCGACGAAAGCCTGGGCGACCTGCTGTTCAGTTCCACGGCGCCGGCCTTCCAGACCGATTGGCTGCTGAGCCGCGACATCACCAGCCGCACCTATTCGTTCTATTACCCGCGCACCCGGCCGGGCAGCAATCGCTCGCTGATCGTGTCGAGCACCAACGCCAACTATCGCGATTGGGCCGATCTGTCGCCCGAGGATTACGAGGCCAGCAAGCGCGATCTGGTCGAAACCACGATCGAGGCCCTGTCGAAATACGTCCCGCACGATTCGCGACATCCTCGACCATGCCGAAGCCTCGACCCCGCTCACCTTCCGCCACTACACGCAGCACGTCCAAGGAGCCAGTTTCGGCACCAAGTTCGAGGGGCTGGCCGTCAGCCGCGCCCTGCCCGAGCAGGTGACCGGTTTGTTTCATGCCGGCAGCGTGGGCATTATCATGTCGGGCTGGCTGGGCGCCATGAACTATGGGGTGATCGTGGCCAACGACGTCGACGCACTTCTGCTCAAGGCCGCACGGCTCGGCCGCCGCCGCGTCCGCCACGACATGACTTTGGCCGAAATCCAAGCTGCGATTCCGCACCGCGAGCCGTTCTTGCTGCTCGATGCGATCGTCGAGCGCGACGACCGCCACATCAAGTGCCGCAAAACGTTTCGCGGCGACGAATATTTCTACGCCGGTCACTATCCCGGCTTTCCGCTCACGCCCGGCGTGCTGTTGTGCGAGGCGGCCATGCAGGCCGGGGCCGTGCTGCTGTCGGCCATCGTGCCGGCCGGCGACGGGCGCGTGCCGGTGGCCACGCGGATGAACGACGTCCGATTCAAGCGGATGATCAAGCCGGGCGAAACGATCGAAATCGAAGTCGAGCTCGTCGAGCGGCTGGCCGATGCGTTCTTTCTCACCGGCAAGGTGACATCCGGCGGCAAGCTGCCGCCCGGCTGGAATTTGCCTGCACGCTGGCGCCGCTGATGCGAGCTGATGATGATTCTCGCGTGCGACGGTTCACAACACTAACCCGAGCGCGAGCGAGGGCCAAGCGGCGATCCCTCGCTCGCGCTTCGGGTTAGTTTGCGTCGACCGTCGCTACGCGATTTGCTTTAAGCCGAAGGATCAACCGCGATGGACTTTCTCGAACTCGCCGGCAAAAAATTCCTGGTGCTGGGCGCCGCCAACCGCAAGAGCGTGGCCTTTCACATCGGCGGCTTGCTCACCCAGGCCGGGGCCGAAGTGATCTATTCGGTCCGCACGCCGGCCCGGCAGGCGTCGCTGGCCAAACTGCTGCCCGAGGCCGAGATTCACGTCTGCGACGTCGAACATCCCGACCAGATCCTGGCGCTGCGCGACAGCGTGGCGGCCGCCCACGGGCGCCTGGATGGGCTGGTCCATTCGATCGCGTTTGCCGACTACGGGGCCGGTCCGGCGCCGTTTCACGAGACGCCCAAGAGTGCGTTTCTCCGCTCGCTCGACATTTCCTGCTATTCGCTGATCGCGCTGGCGCAGGCCTTCAAAGATCATCTGGCCGTCGACGCCTCGGTCGTGGCGCTGTCGATTTCGACCACGCGGATGGCCAGCGAAAACTACGGCTTCATGGCACCGATCAAGGCCGCGCTCGACTCGTCGCTGGTCTTTCTGGCCAAATCGTTCAGCAGCTTTTCCCGCGTGCGCTTCAACGCCGTGGGGCCGGGCCTCTTGAAAACCTCGGCTTCGGCCGGAATTCCCGGCTACGTCGACGCCTATCTCTATGCCGAACAGGCCACGCTCCGAAAGCAGGCCGTGGCGACCGACGAAGTGGCCAATGTGGCCGCGTTTCTGCTCAGCCGCCGCTCGAGCGGCATCAACGCCCAAACCATCGTCGTCGACGCCGGCATGAGCGTGAACTATTTCGATCGCGAGCTGGTCCGCCGCTCGCTGGATGGCAAAGCCGGCCCAGCCCTAACCCGCCGGCTGCCGGCTCGGCCTGGGCCGTCCGCTCCGGTTCGGCAGCGACTGATCGACAGGCGGAGCTGGGCGACGTGTTCGTCGGTCGAAAGGGCCTCGATGTAAACGTCGAGCTGCTGGCCGACGAAGAATTGCCGGTCGGCCGTGTGCAGTTCGTAGATGACCGGCAGCACGCGTGTGTCGACCCGCTCGGTGTTCTCGCCGGTCAGCGATTTCTTGGGAACGACAAACGGCTCGACGCGCACGAACGTCAGCGCGAATTGTTCTTTCGGCTGCCCCTTGAGCGAAGCCTTGGCCGGCGCGCCGGGCTGGAAACGCGGAATGTCGTATTCGTCGATGTCGACGCGGACGTGCAACTTGCCGACGTCACCGACCACGACCAGCGGTTGGCCCGGCGGGGTGCCGACGAACTCGCCCGGCCGGACGTTCACTTGCAGCACCTCGCCCTCGGCCTGCGAGCAAATCGTCAGCCGCTCGATCTCGGTTTCGACTTGCCGCACCTGCGATTCGGCCTGCTCGACTGCGGTTTTGGAGACCAGCTTGTCGAACTTCCAGGCCCCCTGCTTTTTCATCTCGAACTCGGCCTTGGCATGTTCATATTTGGCCTTGGTCATCTGATAGGCCTGCTGCCGCGTGACGTATTCCATGTGGGTCGAGAATTTCTGGTCGTGCAAATCCTTGATCCGCGCCAACTGATCCTTTTGATCGATCATGTTGGCGTAGTGCTTCGTCGAGCAGGGCCTGGCTCATCCGCACTTCTTCCGGCCGGGGCTGGTTTTCCAGCCGCTCCAGCTCGGCCTTGGCCGCTTCGACCGCCGCCTTGCGAAAACCGAGATCGGCCTGCAGCTGGCGGTCGTCGAGCCGGAACAGCTTCGTGCCCGGCTTGATCTTCATGCCGACCTTGGCAAACACTTCGACCACCACGCCCGACACCGGCGAGCCGATGGCGATGTTCTCGGCCGCGGCTTCGACCACGCCGGGCCCGGCCACCGAGCTGGCGATAAGGATTGTGCGACGGCTCGACCGTCGGGATGGGCGTCCGGAGTCAGCGGATCGCTGTGCATCAGGTGGACGACCGAATAGATCAGCAGCCCAGCCGCGACCAGGGGAAGCAGAACTCGGGTGAGCATGACGGAAGACCTTTAGACGGTGAGGTTAGACGCTGATGTTCGGCGAAACCGCGGCCGGCGTGGCCGGCCGAAACTGAAACGTTTCATGAAAGCCGGTCGCGGCCGCGGCCGTGACCTGCTGCCGGTGAACCTCGACGACCCGGCCATCCTCCATCTGTGCGATCCGGTCGGCAAAGCCGAACATGCGGTTGTCGTGGGTGACGATGATCACGGCCCGGTCTCCCTCCAGGGCCTCGCCGCGCAGCAGCTCCATGATGGCGTGGCCGGTCTTGGCCATCGAGCGCCGAAGTCGGCTCATCGCACACCAGCAGCCGGGGATGATTGCACAGCGCCCGGGCGATCGCCACGCGTTGTTGCTGTCCGCCCGACAGCGTGGCGGGCAGCGCGTTGAGCAGCCGGCCCCCCATTTCCATCCGCTCCAACAGCGGAATGGCCACCCGCATCGCCTTGCGGCGCGACCAGCCGGCCAACAGCAGCGGCACGCAGACGTTTTCGGCCGCCGACAGCGAGGGCAACAGGTTGAACTGCTGAAACACGAAGCCGATGTTTTGCCGGCGGAACTGCACCTTGCGGTGGTCCGGGAGTTGGGCCGGCTGCGTCCCCAGCACGACCATTTCGCCCGCCGTCGGATCGAGAATGCCCGCCAGGACCGACAACAGCGTCGTCTTGCCGCAACCGCTCGGTCCGACCAGCAGCGTCAGCTCGCCGGGATAGACGTCCAGATCGACGCCGCGCAGCGCCATCACCTCGGAATTGCCCGAGCCGTAGTTCTTCGTGACCTGGCGGCAGGAGACGGCGGGCGTTTTGGTCGATCCGCTGGACATGGATTTCTGGGCGATTGCTTGTGTTAAAGGCGATTGAGCGGTATGGCATCGAGCGGCGCAAAAGCTTCCGGCCCGAAACGAGCTTTAAGATCCTTGAAAAACGATTGCCGGCTCGAGGACCAACACTCTGCGGGCCGAGACGACGCTCGACAACAGGGCGATCGCCATCACCGCGACGCCGGTCACGGCCATCACCTGCCAAGGCATGTAAAAGGCCAATTTCGATTGGGTGTCGATCAAATGCCCCGATCCGACGGCGGCCCCGACCCCCAGGCAGTAACCGATCGAAGCCACGACGACCGCTTGCAGCACGATCATCGAAGATCAACGTGCTGTTGCTGGCCCCCATGGCTTTGAGCGTGCCGAACTGTTTGAGATTCTCGACCGTGAACAGGTAAAACGTCTGGCCGGCGATGGCCATGCCGATGATGAATCCCAAGGCCACGGTGATGCCGAAGTTGGCCGGAATTCCGGTCTCGCGCAGGTAGAACCGCATCGTCGTCCAGCAGAACTGAGCCCGCGTCTGGGCTTCCAGGCCGGTTTGAGCCTTGATCCGCCGGCAAACGTCGGCCGAATCGAAGCCGGGACTCGGCTGGCCGAGAATGAACGACATCACCTTGCGCTGCCGCGGAACGAACAGCGTCGATTGGCTGTAACGGGTGCAGATGACCGGCTTGGTTTGAAACGTCCGCCGGGCACGAAACACCCCGACGACGGTGGCCAGATGGTCGTTCATCTCGAACGTCCGGCCCAGCTCCATCGGCTCGCCGGGCCAGAGCAGGTGCATAGCCGTCTTCGTCGACGAACACCGCGTCGGGCCGGCGAAGATCGCCGATGTTGCCCATCACGATTTTGTCCGGCTGCGGCGCGCCGACCAGCGTGGCATCGTCCAAACCGATCAGGATCACCTGCTGGAATTTGCCGGTCCCCGGCATGCGAGCCCGGGTCAGCCCCTTGTACAACCGCACGGCCCAGCCGACCCCCTCGACCCCGCGAACGCGATACAGATCGTTTTCCGAAATCGGTTTCACGTCGTCGACAAACCGCACGTTGGGATCCATCACCCAGATGTCGGCGCCATCGATGTCCTTGATCTGGCTGGTCGTCAGCAGCATCATGCCGCAAAAGATCGAGGCCTGCTGCGAGATCAACAGCGCGGCAAAAGCGACACCGAGAATGATCCCGATGTATTTGCCTTTGTTGCCGGTCAGCATCTTGAGCGCGACCCAGCTCATCGCACGCACTCCTCGGCGCCGACGGCCGGCCGGACGCCAAGCGCCGCGAGCATCATCGCCGTGACATGCTCGGCCAGCACCTGCGGAGTCATCGTCGCGTAGGCCGGTTCGCCCAGCAGCAGCCGCATGATCGGCTGGGCAAAGCGATAGAACAAACCTTGCCCTACCACGCTGAAAACCAACAGCGCAAGCCGCTCTTCCGATACCTCGGCCGGCAGCAACTCTTTCAGAATCGCTGCCAGAATATTCGAAATGGGGCCGAATGTATTCCTTCACCAGCGCCTCGCAAGCCACGTCGGGGCTGGCCACTTCGCGCATCATCAACTGCATGTGCCAGGGCTGCCGATCTTCGCCCAACAGCCGCTCCATCATCGCGCCCACCCAGCCACGCAGCCGCTCTTCGGGCGTCGTGCCGGTCGGCCACTCGGCCACTCGCCATTTCGTCCTGCCGAGACGAAAAGGCGTGGCTGACCGCCGCCAGATACAACCGCCGCTTGTCGCCAAAGTGATAGTTGATGGCCGCCAGATTGACGTCTGCCAACTGGCAGATCTCGCGGACCGTCCCTGCCTCAAAACCTTTCTGAGCAAACACGTTGCCGGCGGCTTCTAGAATGCGGGCCTTCGTCGAGTCCATGGTGGATAGCTAATCGGTGGGGGATGGGGGTAGGTAAAACGGGCGCGGCATAATTTCAGACGATTGTATGAAACGGCTGTACAAATAACAAGCCGTTTTTTTCCTTGGCCGCAAAATCGGTCCCCGAATCCACTTTCTACCGGTCAGAGGCATCGTTGTTTGGCCCAAATGGTTGTCGTTTCTCGGGCGGTCAGAGGATGATAGCTATCGGGAGGAGCGATTCGCGTTTTCGCTCGTTCCCTGCACGTTCTGCCCCCCGGCGCCCGCTAACCCGCACCCCCCGGCCAAACCGGCGGCACGAGCACAGCGCAATGCGGCGGAAAGTCCAAACGTGCGCGGCGGCGGCTCGCCATCTGTCTCAAAGTTGATTTGCTGATGTTCTCTTTGCCCAGCTTCGGTCTGCCGGCGGCACCCATCCGCCGCACGCTTGCCGCGCTAGCGGCCTCGTCGGGCATGCATGCGCTGCTGCTGGCAATGTTGGCGGTTGTGGTCGTCAAGGCACATCAGGCGTCCGAGCCTCCCGCGCCGATCAAGGCCAACGCTGGTCATTCCCGCCGCGCTCGGCGCCCTCGGAGGAGCGGCGGCATCGACGGATCGTTGGCCAACGCCACCGCGCCGCAGCCTGGCGGCTCGAACTGCCTCGGCCGGCGCCGTTGCGGCTCCCGACTGCGCAGTTCCCGCTTCCGTCGGCGGCGCACGTCGAGATCGACCCTGCCGGGCTGCTGCCGGCCGAATTCGGCTCGCTTGCTGGCATGCGATCTGCCGGCCGGCGAGGATGGCGGCCGAGGCGGCCGGCGGCGACGCAGCAGCCGGGGCTGGCGGGGCGGGTGGTGGCGGCCAGGACGGAACGGGTCATTCGTTCTTCGGACTCGAAGCAACAGGCGACAAGGTGGTGTTTGTCGTCGATATTTCCGGTAGCATGAGTGGGCGTCGCTTTTACCGTGCCCGCACCGAGCTGCGGCGATCGATCGAAAGTCTGCAGAAAACCAGCAATTCTTCGTCATTTTCTTCAACGACGGCGCGCTGCCGATGCCGACCGAAAAGCTGCTGCCCGCGACGCCAGAAAATGTCACCCAAACGCTCGATTGGCTCAAATACGTCGAATGCGGCGGTGGAACCAATCCCTTGCCTGGACTGCTGATGGCTCTCCAATTGCGTCCCGACGCGATCTATCTGCTGACCGATGGCAAATTCGATCCGCAGATCGTTTGGGAAGTGACGCAGGCCGAGCCGCTCGGTGCCGATTCCGATTTACACGATCAGTTTTGCCAGCCGCACCGCCGAAAAGCTGCTCAAGCAGATCGCCAAGGAAACCGGCGGCAGCTATCGGTTTGCACGTTGAAGGAGTCCGCCGCCCGCCGTTGCCTTTCCAGGAGACAGCGATGACGGAAGAGACGGACCAGTCGCTCCTCACGTTCAAGCAATCGATCCGCGAGTGCGCCCGGGCCAATCGGCAAGCACAGCCCGGCAAGGATCAAGTCGAGCCAGACGCATCTGCCGCGCGCTTGCCTCGCTGCCCGAGTACGCCGGCGGCCCGGTCGGTGCTGTTTTACGTCGACATCCGAGCCGAAGTCCGCACGCAGCACTTTTTGCCCACGGCGCTGGCCGAGGGCAAGCAAGTCGTGGTTCCCTATTGCAACGCGGGCCGGCTGGAGTTGTTTCGCTTGGAGAGCCTGGCCGAGTTGGCCAGCGGCAGCTACCAGATCCTCGAGCCCCGGCCCGAACTGCGCAGCCCAAAGCCGGCGGCGCATCGGCGATCGACCAGATCGATCTGATCATCGTTCCCGGAGTCGCCTTCGACCGCGACGGAGCTCGGCTGGGCCATGGTCAGGGATATTACGACAAACTGCTGGCCGGCGCCCGTCCGGAAACACCGCGGGTGGCCCTGGCCTTCGAATGTCAGATCTTTCCGACGCTGCCCACGGCCCGACACGACGTGCCGATGCACATCATCATCACCGAGCGCGCGATCTATCGCGTCGGTCGTCCTCCCGTGCCGCTGGCGTCGCGGTAAGTGGCATTGGCGTGATATCTCAAGCACGCCGTGGATATCCTTCGCGGGGTTCCTGTCAGGGGCCGACGCCCACAGCGGACAGAACCTCACTCGCTTCTGCCGGCGTCAACGCGAACGTAGCCAAGAAGCGTTTGACTTCTTCGCTTTTTGGCCCGAAGACTTTGTCATCGTGGAGCGCCAAAAACGGAACCGTTGCGCCGCCGACAATGCCGCGCCCGGGTTCGAAGGTATGGGTGATTTCACCACCCGCCGCGTAGGTGAGCCAAGCCCTTGGCTGGTTCCTGCCCCCGGCCACGTTTGACCGGAGGATTGCAACCAAGCCGCCGTTTTTGAGATACTCGGTGATTGCGTGTTCACCCGGTACGGCGGCGTCCAACTCGTCCTCGGGCACTTCGAATGAATCGGGCTCGTCGGATTCCCCGAAAACACGAATTCGGTAAAGCCGTCGGCCCTTGAAGCCGAGAGCCCCCCGGGCTTCGGCAACTTGCGCAACCGGATTCCACGTTCCGTAACGAAACGTCACCCAATCGCCGGCTTTAAACCGGTCGGCGTTCTTATGTGTGGAAGCCATCTGTCGCTCCTTCACCAGGGCATCGATTTCGTCAATCCGCTCAGGTGCATGCGCAAGACCTCATCCATCGCTTGGGCAAGCCGATCGCAGGTCGCCCTCCATTCCCTCACCTTCGCGATCCTCAAATTAATTATCCCATTCAAATTTGGAGAGGTAAAGTCTTGGTGTGCGATCGCATTCCGCCACTCGTTCAATAGTTCGATTTGGCTCTGCCAGTCGTTCGCCTGGGTGTCGAAAGCGATCAGTTCGCTCCAGAATTTTATACCGAGCCGGCCGAAGTCTGCTCCTAGGCTGCTTGGTTGGGCGTTTCCCCGATCGAGATACCTCCCTCGGGTGAACTCGGCCTGGACCACCCTACGTAGGTCCGGCGTGATGGCCGTCAATATGTGATCGACACTTTCGGAGTGTAGATCACGGCAAAACCCCTGGAAGTGCGATGCGAGCAACACCGCAAAAGATCGGTTAATCTGTTGCGTCGTGTATCGGCGACCGCGCGCCGTCCCACCCACGGCCGAGTGTGCCTTGCCTATCTCGTCTAGCTCTGACGCGCGAGCCGACGCCCATTTGGCGTATGACAACGACGGCATCACCTACTCCTGGGAATACCCGATGGCCACGCTACCGGCCGTGCCGGGTTGGGTTGCATCGCCGATTTTGATCGCTACTCGACGTAGTCGGATATTGAACCGGAAACCAAACCCCGCTCAATCGGCGGCGGCGATTGCCGGCGATGCCACGCCCGCGGTTTCGACCAGCGAGTGTTGCCAATCCAGGCCGATCATCAGCGAGTTGATTCCCGAGCCGATGCCCAACAGCGCGACCTGGTCGCCGGCCGTTAACAGGCCTTGCTCGGCGGCCATGGCCATCGTGATCGGCAACGCGACCGAGCCGGTGTTGCCCAGCAATTCCAGCGTGGTGAAATCACGGGCCGGATCGAGCGCCGAGCGCGTCGAGCATCCGCTTGCGATGGCCCGCGCCGACCTGATGGCAAAACGTGCGGTCGATCTGGTCGCGGTCCCAGCCGATTTCGGCCAGAAACGTGGCAAACGTCTCGGCGCCGGTCGCGATGCCGGCCTCGAGCAATCGCTCGGCGTCGGTCCGCATCAGAGGACTCATGCCGTCGGCCACGGCTTCGTCCTGCCCGCTGCAGCACAGATGGTGGAATTGGGTGTTTGCCCGGGCGGTCGCCGCCAAGATTCGGTTTTGCGTGCGGCTCAGCCGCCGATCGACCAGCAGCACGGCGCAACTGGCCGAGCCGATGGTCAAGCTGGCCACGGCCAGCTTCACGTCGTCGCGGGCGAGCGACAGATCGCGGTTCAGCCAATCGATCGTCGTCTCGACCAATTGCCGGCTTCCTTCGCTGCCGACCACCAGACCGGCGCGGATCTGTCCCAGCTCGATCATGTTGGCCACGGCCAACATCCCATTGAGGATGCCCAGACAGGCATTCGACATGTCGAAGATCTGGCACTCCGCCGGCAGACCGAGCCCATGATGCACGCGGCAGGCGGTCGCCGGTTCGAGATGGTCGCGGCAGACCGAAGCATGGACCAGCGCGCCGATTTCGCTCCGGTCGATGCCCGCACGAGCGAGCACCCTCTCGCAGCTTTCGATGCTCTGCGAACTGGGCAGCGTGCCGACGGGCCAGAACCGCCGCTCGCGAATGCCGGTCATCAACTCGAGCCGGCCGGCCGGCAGCCGCAGTCGCTCGTAAAGCGGAGCGAGCCGGGCCTCGATCTCGTCGGAGGTGACCCGCTCGTCGGGCAGGGTGTAAGCCAGCGCTTCGAGGCAAACCTGTTCGATATTGCATGCAAGGCTCGCGGAGGTGAGGAGCACAAGTCTTTGCGATTCAAACGCGTTACTGGGCGCGCACCGGCGACCACGACTCGTCGGTCTTTCGCGCCGCACGGCGGAGCCCAATTAGCTTAGGCGCTCGTTGCCGGAAGGTAAAGTCACGCCGTCGTGGCTGCAGATTGACGCGCCGACGGCGACGCGATGGGCGTGCAAGCGTGCAAATGGCCGAGAAAACAGGCCGAATCGGTCGGCGACCTGGCCCGTCGCGGGCGCTGGCGGCCGATGCTGGCGATCCAGCGATGCGCGCACCACTGTCTTGTGCTAGCGAAATCGTCGGGGTACGCAAAATGATCGCAGGTCCTTGCGACCCGGCCGATCGTGCATACACTTCCCCCCATCACTTGCGTCCCTTCACCGGGGCCAGGCGATATGGGCGTAAAGGAATGTTTGAGGACGCCTTCGATAAGGAGATCGCTCCGGCTCGCAGCCCTAGGATGGGCAAAGCTGCCGGCAGAAATAGTCAAACAAGACGGTTCGGCATCAGGGACGATGCCCTCACGAGTCTTCGCTCCCTGTCGTGCCGGTCTGAGCCGCAATTAGTTCGGCCAGATTTTTCGACCGCGCTGTTTGACGCCCCGCGTGCGACTTTCCGAACCAAGCTCGCCGCGAATCTTTCTGTCTGGCAGCCGAGTGGCGCGTCCCAGGCGGATCTGACGCGAAGGTCAATCCTCAAGGTTGATTTTGCTGTTTCATTTTTTTAGACACAGGATGTGTCGAAAGGGGAGTGCCATGAAACGCTCGAAGCCACTGATTGGTTTGAATGCCGACTTTCGCGCTGCCAAGAAAGATGCGCCGGCCTTCAGCTATGTCTCGGCGGGCTATTATGACGCGATCGTCAAAGCGGGAGGGATCCCGCTCATTTTGCCCCCCGTCGTGGAAGAGGCCGATCTGGGCCGCGTTCTCGACCTGGTCGACGGCGTGCTGCTGGTCGGCGGCGCCGATCTCGACCCGCGTCGCGACGGCTTCATGCTGCACCCGGCGTTCGCCCGATCGACTCCCGTCGCGAGGATTTTGACCGGCTGCTCGTCGAGATGGTCGCCAAGCGCCGGCTGCCGGTGTTCGGCATCGGCACCGGCATGCAACTGCTGAACGTCTCGCAGGGAGGCAACCTGCTGCTGCACATTCCCGAAGACATGCCGAAGGCTTTGCCTCACAAGGATCCGATCGACCCGGCCCACCGCCACGGATTGGAAGTCGTCTCCGAACTCGTTGATGGAGCGCGTCTACGGCGACGGCGAAATCCGCGTCAACAGCCTGCACCACATGGCCGTCGACGACGTGGCCCCCGGTTTCCGCGTGACGGCTCGCTGTCCCGACGGCGTGATCGAGGCGATCGAAAGCGTCACCGATTGGCTGGCCTTCGGCACCCAATTCCATCCCGAGGCCGACTGCGCCTCGGCACTCGATCTGCGCATCTTCGAGGAGTTCATTTGCGGCATCACCGGCGACGTCGAATCGCTGCGGATCGCCGCCTAGCATTTTCCGCTTCGCTTCGGCCCGGCCATCCGGTCCAAGAGCCGGGGCATTGGGTCAGCGGCAAAGAGTCAGGGTCAGTCGGGGCGGGAGGGGAATTCAAGGGACCCCTCCCGCCCCTTTTTTTCGCCACCCGCCATCGTCGCCTGGAGCGTCTTTCGGCGCGTCGGCAATTCCCCGGTTTTCCGCCGAGCTCTGGCCCGCCATTCGAGCACCGGCGTGAGACTGTCCTCTTGACGTAGTTACCCGCGCCGCCAGGCAGAATTCTCGCTCGGCCCGTACCGTCCCGACCTCGGCGTGCTTACTGCCAGGCTTCTGGCCGGCAAATGTCTTTTGCCCGTGCCTAGTACGCAGTCGTTTGTCCGCCGACACGCGCAAGTGACTCGTAGGCATTCGGCCCCCCAGAGCACCCGCCGCCGCTTCCTCGTTTCCTCCCCACCCCCGGATTGTCACAGGGACTTCTGCATGAGCAGCCACCACGCAACAGGGCAATTCACGGCGTGAGTTTTTAGGGAACGAGCGGTCAAGATCGCGGCAGCCACGGCGCTGGCCGGCGTCATCGTTCCCAAGGTTCATGCCGCCGAAGACAATACGCATCCAAGTCGCACTGATCGGTTGCGGCGGACGCGGCACCGGCGCCACGTCGAACGCGCTTTCGGTCAAAAACGCCCCGACAAGTTGGTGGCGATGGCCGACGTTTTCTCTCACAAGCTCGAAGCCAGCTACAACGGCCTGAAGCCGCAATTCGGCGACAAGAGTCGACGTCCCCGACGATCGCAAATTCATCGGCTTCGACTCGTATCAAAAAGCGATGGATTGCCTCAAGCCGGGCGACATCGCGATCTTTGCCACCCCGCCGGCGTTCCGCTGGGTCCATCTTCAACTATGCGATTCAAAAGGGGCTGAACGTCTTCATGGAGAAGCCGACGTCGGTCGACGGCCCCTCATCGCGAAAGATGCTCACGCTGGCCGACGAATCGGTGAAGAAGAATCTCAAGGTCGGCGTCGGCCTGATGTGTCGGCACTGCGAAGCCCGCAAGGAATTATTCGACCGCATTAAAAACGGCGAAATCGGCGACCTCATGATTCTGCGGGCCTATCGCATGGCCGGGCCGACTCGTCCAAATGTTTCTCCGAGCGCAAGCCGGCCGACCAGAACGAAGTGCTTTGGCAGGTCGAACACTTCCATAGCTTCATCTGGGGCAGCGGCGGCATCTACAGTGACTTCGCTCGTGCACAATGTCGACGAAGCATGCTGGATGAAAGATGCCTGGCCGGTCCGGGCCGAAGCCATCGGCAGCCGGCATTACCGCGGCAACAACGTCGATCAGAACTTCGACAGCTATGCGGTCGAGTACACGTTCGCCGACGGCGCCAAGTTCTATCTCGACGGCCGCTACATCGCCGGCTGCAAAGACGACGCACACCACTTTCGGCCCAAGGGACCAAGGGGATTGCGGTCGTTTCCGAGTCGGGCCACATGCCGTCCCATGCCCGTACGTACAAAGGCCAGATCGATCGGTGATCAGACGACAAGACCAGGACGATCCGAACTTGATTTGGGCGTACGAGCCAGCCGGAAGCGAATCCCTATCAATTGGAATGGGACAGATCTGGTCGACGCTATCATCCACGACAAACCGTTACAACGAGGCGCAGCGTGGCACCGCAGGCCAGCCTGGTCACCTCGATGGGCCGCATGGCGGCTCACACCGGGCAGGAAATCACCTACGACGACATGTTCAACTGCGAACACGACATTCGGCACCCGACCTCGACAAGCTGACGGCCGATTCGCCCGCCCCCCTGACTGCCGCTGGCCGACGCGTCCTATCCGATTCCGCAACCGGGCCTGACCACCAAGCGAGAATATTGACCGTTCCCCCCGTTGGAAAGGCGCACGGCCGCTTTGCGCTGCTGGCATTTTGCCGATGCGCGGCCGGCAAAATTTTACGCGTGCCAGTACCATCGCTGCCCGCGAGTGTGCATACTGTAGGTATTCGGGGCGGCGCCGGCCGCCATCCGCCTTGCGGCGCGAGCAAACACGAGCGCTGTTTGAGACCACCCGCCGATCGCCAGGGCGCTATGCGTTGAGAAGAGCCCGGCCGGCCGTCGACCCCGCGAGCCCCCGCCGCCCGTTGATTCCTCGTTTCCTCCCACCCCGGACGCCACAGGGACCTCTTCATGACCAACCAAAAGAAACAGGGCCAATCACGGCGCGAATTTTTGCAAACGAGCGGCAAGTCGCGGCAGCCACCGCGCTGGCCGGCGTGATCGTTCCACAGGTTCATGCCGCCGAAGACAACACGATTCAAGTCGCGCTGATCGGTTGCGGCGGACGCGGCACCGGCGCCGCCACCAACGCGCTTTCGGTCACCAGCGCCCCGATCAAGCTGGTGGCCATGGCCGACGTCTTTGCGCACCAGCTCGAGGCCAGCTACAACGGGCTGAAGCCGCAATTCGACGACAAAGTCGACGTGCCCGACGAACGCAAGTTCATCGGCCTCGACGGCTATCAAAAAGCGATGGACTGCCTCAAGCCGGGCGACATCGCGATCTTTGCCACGCCGCCGGCGTTCCGCTGGGTCCTCTTCAGCTATGCGATTGAAAAGGGACTGAATGTCTTCATGGAGAAGCCGACGTCGGTCGACGGCCCCTCATCGCGAAGAATGCTCGCGCTGGCCGACGAATCGGTGAAGAAAAATCTCAAGGTCGGCGTCGGCCTGATGTGTCGGCACTGCAAGGCACGCCAGGAATTGTTCCACCGCATTCAAGACGGCGAGATCGGCGACCTGATGCTCCTGCGGGCCTATCGCATGGCCGGGCCGCTCGTCATCTGTTTCTCCGAGCGCAAGCCGGCCGACAAAAACGAATTGCTCTGGCAGATCGAGACGCTTCCATAGCTTCCTCTGGGGCAGCGGCGGCATCTACAGCGATTTCGCTGGTCCACAATGTCGACGAAGCTTGCTGGATGAAAGACGCCTGGCCGGTCCAGGCCGAGGCCATCGGCGGCCGGCACTATCGCGGCAACAACATCGATCAGAACTTCGACAGCTATGCGGTCGAGTACACGTTCGCCGACGGCACCAAGTTCTATCTCGACGGCCGCTACGTTGCCGGCTGCAAAGATTCGCACGCCACCTTCGCCCAAGGGACCAAGGGAATCGCCGTCGTTTCACAGTCGGGCCACATGCCCTCCAAGGCCCGCATCTACAAGGGCCAGATGATCGGCGAGAAGACAGACGACCCGAATCTGATTTGGGCCTTCGGCCAGCCCGAGCCGAATCCCTACCAACTGGAATGGGAAGACCTGGTCGACGCCATCATCCACGACAAGCCCTACAACGAAGTGCAGCGTGGCACCCAGGCCAGCCTGGTCACCGCCATGGGCCGCATGGCGGCGCACACCGGCCAGGAAATCACCTACGACGACATGTTCAACTGCGAACACGACATTCGGCACCCGACCTCGACAAGCTGACGGCCGATTCGCCGGCTCCGCTGTCTGGCGCTGGCCGACGGGTCGTATCCGGTCCCGCAACCTGGCCTGATCACCAAGCGCGAATACTAGCCCGGCGCGCGATAGGCGTCTCGAAAGTGATCGCGCATCGAGCGAGCCGGCGAGATCGACCGGCTCGCTCGACGCGCTATTTTTCGCCTACTGGGCGGCGGCGACCGCCCCGCTCGACAGCGGTGCCGCCGATTCTTCAGTTCCGCCGGGCGAGTCAGCTTTCGGCGCCGCCCTTTCGTGCCGCGCTCGTCGGCGTCGCGGCGATCCGGCACGTGAGGTCGAAAAGATGTAGGGCAGCAAGCGGCCGACAACCGCCGGCGATGCGAAGTAGTTGGCCCAGTAGTGGTCGGGGCCAACCAGGCAGCAGGCGTCGAACTGGGCGATCTTGCCTTGATCGGCCCCCAATTGCCGAGCCCGCCCATGCCGACGTATCCCAAGGCCATCGGCGCAACTGCCGGCGGCCGTAAAGCCAAGCGATAGAACCGCAGCACCTTGTCGCAACTGTTGCGGACCAGCAGCATCCGGTTGACGACTTTGAGCGCCTTGCCCCGGGCGTGGCCCGGCAGCAGCCAATCGTTGTCGGCCGCGGCCGCGATCAGCACGACGTCCATCAGCGGCCGCGTGGCCGCGGTCTTGAAGGCGATCGTTTGGCCATTCAACGTCCCGCCGCCCAGCAAGTGCAGCGTTCCCAGGGCGATCCGCCCGCCATAACTGTAGGCCGTCAGGCCGACGTGCACGTCGCTCTGGATCGCGTCGATGAATCGGGCCAAATGGAAAGCGGCCGGCAGCGTGCCGCGCGGCCTTCACCCGCACGTCTTCCAGCGGACCGCCGACTTTTTCGCTCGGCCACGACCAAATGACAAACCGCAGCGGCTGCTCGCTCGTCGCCCGGCGAGCCAACGACGTATAGACCGTCCAGCCGACGCGAAACGCGCCGGCGTGCGTCGATTTGATTGCCGTGAATCCAAATCTGCGTCAGCGTGCCCGGATCGTCGCTGGCAAAAAACTCGGCACTCGTCGCCGCTTGCCAGCCGACCCCGGGCAGATAGTGCCAATAGTGCAAAGCGCTCGGCAAGGCCCCGACCGGCGAGCAGCCCAATCCACGCTGGCTGACCAGCCAGAGCTGGTCTTGCGGCCGCGACCAGTGCCGGAGCACAAGCGGCGCGGCCCGGTGCTTGAGCGGCAGCAACCAGCCGATTGCCGCGGCCAGCAGCAGGGCCACGACCAGGCAGCGGTCGCCAGCAGGGCCCGACATCGCCGCGGGCGCAATCGAATGTGGGATATCCAACGAAACATGATGGCGGGCATGTGGGAGTCGGGCTGCTGTGAGATCGAAGGCTGCAAGTCAGAGGCTGCGAATCGGGGCCAAAGGAGCGCTCGCGATCGGCACGCCGCCCGATCGTCCGGCTTCGCGCCGCAGCCATCGCGCGCGCAACCGAAATGCGTGGGACGCGCGTCACAGTGAATCCAGCGGCGATCGCGATCGGAGATCATAAGATCGAACGATTAGCCACTGTGGGGCGGCCACGTAAACTGTAGCACCTTTTCAACACGCGGGAAGCCCGAGGGTTGAAAAATGTCAACGTGTTTCATTTGCACATCGAGCACCGTGGGGTAGAGTTGCTTGACCCACAGCCTCGCCCCTGGAAACCGTACGCATTTTTGCGGAGGAAGCCAGCCATGCGCAGGCTCTTGATGTTGACGATTCTCGCGGCAGTCGCGGCCGGTTGCCGCACGACACCGCCGGCAGCCCAGCCGTGCTGCCGCCCAGCCTACAATCCGTGCAATCCGTGTGGTGCGCGTGGCACCACGATGGCCACACCGACGCTCGGCGGCCCGACGATCGAGACCTATGGAACGCCCACGTTCCAAAGCGGTCCGACCGTCGTCAGTCCCGCCCCACAAAGCTACGCCCCCACGACGAACTAACTTTTTTCGTCGCGGTCCCACCATTGCCCGGCGAGCGGCTCGAGCGGTGCGCTTCGGCACCCGCCGAGCGGAAAGCAAGCAATATGACAGCGGCGTGTCACGGCCTTGACCTCCGTGAGCACGAAGCGACTGCCAAAGGCGTCGGTGCTTTGGCAGCAAATAGACCGTCGCCCTGACGAAACGATCTCCACCGCAAGCAGTCCGCTTCCCATCCTGAAGCGGCGGCTGCTTGCGGTGGACAGTTTCGCCCGTGGCACGCGATGTGTCCCGCAGAACAAAAGCAGTCTCCATGGCACGCCACGCTCATCCCAGCAATTACGGCCGCTTGATCTTGCGATCGCTGGTCGACTCGCCGCCGCCGGCCGACCCGCCGGCCGATCGTGAGCCGGCAACTCGATCGACGCGATCTTCAGCGACCCGCTTGCGCCGGCCGAAACCACCCGCAAGGTGCATCGCGGCCAAGTCGGGCCCCGCGCCGCTGGGGGGCACCGCCCGTCCATGCCGATGCGCCTCGCCTGCCGTCGACAATGCCGCACGTCGCGCACGCCGGCCAGGCCGAACGGTCGGTCAAACCGCCGCGATTGTCGACTCGCCCGCGAGTCGAGCAGCCGGCTCTCGGCGGCAATACGCGCCCAATCGCTAAGCGGCGCGGCTCGGCTGCGCGCAACACAGCGTCCGCGCGCCCGCGCTTTTCGGTGGAAATTGCTGCTGTCGAATCGCCGCCGATCGGCGTAGAATAAACAGCCGCACTCAGCCCACCACGTTTCACGCCGCCGCACGTCCGACGCAATGCCCCGCGAAATCGAACTGATCGACCGCGATCGCGCCTTTCTGATCCATTCGCTGCACAGTGCCGCCGAGCAGGATCAGGCCCACGTTTGGACGCACGGCCGCGGGGCCCTGCTGTTCGACGCCGCGGGGGGCGAATATCCTCGACGCCCTGGCCGGCCTCTGGAATGTGATCGTCGGTCATGGCCGCGAAGAGCTGGCCCAGGCGGCCGCCGAGCAAATGCGGACCCTGGCCTTTGCCACGGCCTATGCCGGCAGCACCAACCGGCCGGCGATCGCGCTGGCCGCCCGGCTGGCCGAGCTGACCTATCCCAGCATCAACCATTTCTTTTTCACTTCCGGCGGAGCCGAAGCCAACGAGTCGGCCTTCAAAACCGCTCGCTACTATTGGAAAATCGCCGGCCAGCCGACCAAGTACAAAGTCATCGGCCGCCAATGGGGCTATCACGGCACGACGCTGGCCGCCATGTCGGCCACGGGCATCGAGTCGTATTGGCCGATGTTCGAGCCCCGCGTCGCCGGCTTCTCGCACATCGAAAGCCCCTATCCCTATCGCTTCCAGCCGCGGCCACGCTCGGCCGACGACCGCCGCACGCCGGGCCAGATGGCGGCCGACCTGCTGGAAGAGGCGATCGAGCGCGAAGGGGCCGACACGGTGGCCGCCTTCATCGGCGAGCCGGTGCAAGGAGCCGGCGGCGTGATCGTTCCGCCCGACGACTATTGGCCGCGCATCCGCCAGATTTGCCGCCGCCATCAGGTGCTGCTGATTGCCGACGAAGTGATTACCGGCTTCGGCCGCACCGGCGATTGGTTCGCGCTGTCGCGCTACGGCATCGAGCCCGACCTGATGACGTTCGCCAAGGGAGTCACCAGCGGCTATTTTCCGCTGGGCGGACTCGGCATTTCCGATGAGATCGCCGCAGGCGATCAACGGGGCAGGCGGGGCCCGACCGCTGGATGCACGCCTTCACCTATTCGGCCCATCCGGTCGGCTGCGCCGTGGCGCTGGCGAATCTCGACATCCTCGAGCGCGAAGGACTGCTCGAGCGTGCCCGGGAGTTGGGCCAGCGGCTTCTGACCGGACTGCAAACGCTCGCTGCGCTGCCGCACGTGGGCGACGTTCGCGGACTGGGCTTGATGGCGGCGGTCGAACTGGTGGCCGATCGCCAGACCAAGGCCCCGTTTCCGGCCGATTTCAAGGCCGGCCCGCGCGTGCATGCCGCCACGCAGCAGCGCGGCATGTTCACCCGCTTGCGGGGCGACGTCTACAACCTCGCCCCCTGCTACGTCACGACGCCCGCCCAGATCGACCGCATGGTCGAGATTTTGGGCGAATCGATCGCGGCGGCGCTGGGCTGAAGTCACGACCGGCCATGGCCGGTTTTCGCGGCTCGTATCGACAATGGCCGAGCTCGGCCGTCGGATCGTTCTCGTTTGCGACCTCGGTCATTTGCAACCTATTCTTTGCATACGGATTCAGCAGCCAGGATCGGGGTCGCAGCGAGTGGACGAGTGACGTACCAAACAGGTCGTCGATCAGTACCTGTCGATCGCGGTCGAGACGCTGGCGGGCGCCGACCAGGCCGATTTCGATCTCTTCCTGCGCAGCAAGGGGGGCAAGGCCTTGCTCTTCCGCTCGCGCACCGTCCCCTTGGTCGACGACGATCTCGAAAGGCTGGCGCGCTCGGGCGTAAAAACCTTGCTGATCAGCTACGCCGATCGTGGCGGCCTACGAAGAGCATTTGCACGCCCGCGTCGCCGATGGTGGCGAGCTGTCGGCCGCCGGCCGATATGCCTTGCTGACCGGAACCGCGCGCTCGGTGTTCGAAAGCGCGCTGCGCGGCGATAACCTGGCCGGCATGGTCGGCGCGGCCGAGCAGTTCGGCACCGCACCTGGCCGATCTGCTCTGCGATGGCCAGCCGGTCTTGCGCGAGATGTACGATCTGATGCTGCACGACTACTACACCTTCACCCACTCGGCCAACGTGGCGACCTACTGCGTCAGCGTGGCCCGGACCTGGGCATTTCCGATCGCGACCGATTTGTCTCGCATGGCCGCGGGCGCATTGCTGCACGATGTCGGCAAACGCAAGATTCCGCGCCGCGTGCTCAACGCCCCAAACAAGCTTTCGACGGCCGAACGGGATGAAATTCAGCGTCATCCACAGATCGGCTTCGAGGAATTGTCCGACGATCCCGATCTGACGTGGGGCCAGTTGATGATCGTCTATCAACATCACGAGCGGCTCGATGGACGGGGCTATCCCGTGGGCGTCGTCGGCGACGAGATCGACCCCTGGGCCAAAATTTGCGCCGTGTCCGACGTGTTTGATGCCTTGACGTGCGATCGCCCCTATCGCGCGGCGATGTCCGTCGATGAGGCCAGCGAGTTTCTCGAGCGGCGCAGTGGGCAGCAGCTTCGACCAGGAGATCGTCCGATGCCTGACGACAATGATGCAGAGCGCATGATCGGCGCGCTCGAATCGCGCGTTGTGTTGCCTGCCGACTTCTTCGACAAAACCGGGCCGGTCGGCACGCGTTGGGAAGACTTGCGCCAATTCCCGCGGTTCTATTTCCGCACCGCCGCGGCGCTCGAGATCGAGCCCGGCCTGCCGGCCTTGCCGCGCCCGCGCCGGACCGAGCGCGTCTACGTCAAAGACATTTCGCGCGCGGCCGTGGCCATCTTGCACTCCGAGCAGCTCTATCCCGGCGAGCGGCTGCGGCTGACTTTGATCGACGGCGCCGAGCGCTTCGCGACGGTCAATCGTTGCCGCCGCGTCCAAGCCGAGTGCTACGAGGTCGCCGGCCTGTTCGACGCCCTGGAAGCGCCCCGCGCTGAGTGGTGCGGATCACGCGTTGCTCAGCCGAGCCTCATGACACCGGAAGAAGTCTCTGCGAATCCGCACCGCTCGATGTAAAACCGCGATAGTCGTGGCTCGAAGTCGACGTGCAGCCACACCGCTCCGGCCCGGCGAGCAATCGCGACCGCTTCGGCGACCAGTCGGGTTCCAATCCCTTGGCGTTGAAAAGAGGGATGGACCGTCGTGTCTAGCAGGAAAGCGTGCAGCCCTCCGTCGGTGGCGACATTGACGAAGCCGATCAGCCGCTCGGCCTCAAACGCGCCGAGGTAGCCCAGGCTTCGCTCCAGAATGGGCTCGAAAATCGCGATGTTGGTGGCCATTCCAACTGGCAGTAAAAAGCTCATTGAGCTTTCGATTGTCCAGAACTGGATTGTGTTGGAATTGGACCAAATCGCATTCCGCTGCCGCCCTCTATAATTCGGCGTCGGCGGGCGGTACTTTTCCATGTCGATCGTGCGGAACCAGGCGATCGTCTTCTCCAGGCCGGTCGGCCAGATCGACCGTCGGATGCCACTTGAGATGCTTTTTGGCCAGCGTGATGTCGGGACAGCGACGCGTCGGATCGTCGACCGGCAGCGGCTGAAAGACCAGCTTCGACGACGAGCCGGTCATGTCCACGACCATCTGCGGCCAGCTCGATGATCGTGAACTCGTGCGGATTGCCGAGATTGACCGGCCCGACAAAATCGTCGGGCGCCGCCATCATCCGCAGCATTCCCTCGATCAGGTCGTCGCGATAGCAGAACGAGCGGGTTTGCTCCCCCTCGCCATAGATCGTGATGTCCTGGCCCATCAGCGCCTGGCGAATGAAGTTCGAAACCACGCGGCCGTCGAACGGATGCATCCGCGGGCCGTAGGTGTTGAAAATCCGCACCAGGCGGATGTTCACCTTGTTCGTGCGGCGATAGTCCATGAACAGCGTTTCGGCCACCCGCTTGCCTTCGTCGTAACAGGCGCGCGGCCCGATCGGATTGACCGCTCCGCGATAGGTTTCCGGCTGGGGATGGACCTCGGGATCGCCATAGACTTCGCTCGTCGAGGCCTGCAGCACCTTGGCCCGGCAACGCTTGGCCATGCCCAGCACGTTGATCGCCCCCATCACCGACGTTTTGACGGTCTTGATCGGATTGAATTGATAGTGCCCCGGAGCGGCGGGGCAAGCCAGGTTGTAGATTTCGTCGACTTCCAGCCAGATCGGATGAATGACGTCGTGCCGCAGCAGTTCGAAATTCGGCCGGTCGAGCAGATGGGCGACGTTGGTCTTCTGGCTGGTGAAGAAATTATCGAGGCAAATGACGTCGTGCCCCTGATCGACCAGCCGCTCGCACAAATGCGAACCCAAAAAGCCGGCTCCGCCGGTCACCAAAATGCGCTTGTTGAACGACACGAATGTTACGGTCCTCCGGCAAAAAGAAAAATCTCACGGCCACGCCCGATCGGCCGCGAGCGACTGCGACAGACGATTAGAAATAGGCCGGCTCTCGTCCCGGCTTCCATTTGATGTTGCAGCCGATGCTGGGGCGTTGATCGGCCGAGAGCGGTCTGCCGGCCAGCACCGCGTCGAGCGCCGCGCGCAGATCCTGCCCGGTCACCGGCACGCCGTTGCCCGGCCGGCTGGCATCCATTTGTCCACGATAGACCAGCCGCTGGTCTTTGTCGAACACGTAAAAGTCGGGCGTGCAGGCGGCGCGATAGGCCCGGGCAACTTCCTGCGTTTCGTCGAACAGATAGGGGAACGTGTAGCCCCGGTTCTTCGGCTTCCAGCACCATTTGCTCGGGCGAGTCGGCCGGATGGGCCGACGTGTCGTTGGAGTTGATGCCGACGACCGCCACGCCGCTGCGCCTGATACTCGCGCGCCAGCTCGGCCAGGCCCGGGGCCACGTGCTTCACATAGGGACAGTGATTGCACATGAACACCACCAGCAGCGCCTTGGCGCCGGCAAAATCGGCCAGCGAGACCGTCCGGCCGTCGACGTTCAACAGCGAAAACGGGGGAGCCTTCGTCCCCAGCGGCAGCATTGTGCTCGGGGTCAACACCATGCGGAATTCTCCTTGAATCGCGAATCGGTTAGACATGCCGCCCGGCCCGTGACCCGGGGGGGCGACTGCCGCATTATAGGGCCCGATGGGCTGCGCCCAAAGGCTCGGCCCGCGGCCGCCGACACGGGTCGTGCCGATCGCAAGGCTGCCGAGGTACTTGACTGCGGGCAGGCGTGTCCGCTGGGGGCGGTTCGCTTGACATGCTTCTGGGGCACGGTAGAGTGACTTTGGTTCGATTAGTCCGTGCGCGCGGCCTCTGGGCTGCCAGCCGAGCTCTCCCAGGATTTCAGGAAAAAACGCCTTATGACCGACTACGCCCCGTCGTACGACCGTTCCGCTCGTTTTGGCTGCCGAAGCGGGCACCGACGCCCGAGCGCGATTCATTCGCCTGACCTATGCGAACCTGGCCGGCGCGATTCTGGCCTTCATGGGGTTCGAAGCGATTTTGCTGAACCTGCCGCAAACGCCGGCCCTGGTCAACTCGATGCTCGGCGGCCGCTATAGCTGGCTGATGGTGCTGGGGGCGTTCATGGTCGTCAGTTGGGTTGCCACGAACTGGGCCCAATCGTCCACGAGCCTGTCGACGCAATATCTCGGCCTCGGTCTGTACGTTGCGGCCGAAGCGGTAATTATGGTGCCGCTGCTTTACATCGCCGAACGTACTGCTCCGGGCGCGATTCCGCAGGCCGCGTTTCTGACGGCGTTTATCTTTGGCGGCCTGACGGCTGACGGTCTTTTTCACGAAGGCCGATTTTTCGTTCCTGGGCGGCGCGCTGATGCTGATCGGTTGGGCCGTCATGGCGATGATCGCGGCCTCGATCCTGTTCGGCTTCAATCTGCCGGTCACGCTTGTTCTCCGGCGCGATGGTGGTCTTTGCGGCGCGTGCGTTCTCTATCACACCAGCAACGTGCTGTACCACTACAATACGGGATCAGTACGTGGCCGCCGCGCTGGCGCTGTTTGCCTCGGTCGCCTTGATGTTCTGGTACATTCTGCAGCTCCTGATGTCGCTCCAGCGCCGCTAAACCGGCGGCAGGCGGTCCGGCGAGTCTGCAACGACGGAAGCGCAAATCGCGTGAGCGACGCCAAGTACGATCCACTGTATCTGGCCGGAATCGAACACTTCAACGTGTGCGATTTCTTCGAAGCCCACGAGACGTGGGAAGAGCTGTGGACCGACTATCAGGGTCCTGCCCGCAAGTTCTATCAGGGGTTGATCCAGGTCGCCGTGGCCTTGCATCATTTCGGCAACGGCAACATCCGCGGGGCCAAAAAGCTCTATCTTTCCAGCTCCGCCTATCTCGCAGCCCTACCGGCCCGTCTACCAGGGACTCGATCTGGAAAAACTGCTCGCCGAATTCGAGCACTGCTTTACCGAAGTGCTCGCCAGCCAGGAACAGTTTCCCAAAATCGACATCGATCCCGAGCGGATTCCCGAAATCCACCTCAATCCGCCGCCGGCAGATTGAGGAGAGCAGGGGAGCCGTGGAACCGGTGCGCAGGGGATAAGCAGAGTGGACGGAAAACCGCGTTTTCCTCTGGCCTCTCGCCTGCGCGCTCAACGCACGATCCCGGCGTCTCCCGGCCGAGCGCACGACGAATCCGCCGCATAAGGTATGCTTACTGGAAGGCGGAAGGGTGGCTGGCACGCAAGGATTGGATAGACCGAGAGGGGCGGCCATGACGACGCACGGCGATTTGACGTTCGATCCTCAAAAATTCTCTGGCCGGCTGCGGCTCTTTCCCTTGCCCGACCTGGTGATGTTTCCCCATGTCATTCAGCCGCTCCACGTCTTTGAGCCCCGCTATCGTGATCTGGTCGCCGCCGCGGTGGCCGACGATCATCTGCTTGGGCATGGCGCTGTTGGATCCCGGTTGGGAGTCGAACTACGAAGGCCGGCCGCCGATCGGCCGCGTGGCCTGCCTGACCCGGATCGCCAGTTGCCGGCAACTGGCCGACGGCCGCTACAACCTGTTCGTGCTGGGATTGCAGCGCGTCGAGATCGTGCGCGAGCTTCCGCCTGTCGAGCGGTTTCGCGAGGCCGAGGTCCGCCTGCTGGACGATCATTACCCGGTCACCGACGCGTCGGTGCGGGCGGCACTGCAGAACCAATTGACCGCCACGTTCAAGGAACTCCTGCCCACGCTCTCGGACAACTTCGAGCAATTCGCCCCCTTGCTTTCCGGCGACATTCCGCTGGGCATGCTCACCGACATCGTCGCCTTCGCCTTGGAGATCGAGCATGACGTGAAGCGGCGATTGCTGGAAGAGACGTCGGTCGATCGCCGGGCAGCCATATTGTACGAGCGGCTCAGCGACAAGGCGTCCAGCCAGTCTGCCGCCGGTTTCCCGCCGCAATTCAGCGTGAACTAGAGTGGAACGCGCGAGTCCGCAGGCTTGAAGAAGTCACGCTCATTCATCCTCAGGTGTTGGTCTTTTCACCTGCTCACCTGATCTCCAGCTCACCTGTTCTCATCGCGGAGCAATTCGACTCGATCGAAAAGCGCCGGTCCTTCGCAGGCCGTGGGCGCAATTCCGGTGATGGTCAGATCTCCAAAGTCTTTCCAAACGTCGCGCGTGACAACGGTCCACTCGGTCGGGGCCTCGGGCGATACTTCCACGGCCTGCCATGGCGTGGTGTTTTTGCCGGCCACGTAACGGCAGTTCGACGAATGCTCGGCCGGCCAGACGCCGCTGTTGGCCAATTCGATCATGATGCCGCTCGCGCCCACCGACTTCCAAGCGAACCGCAGGTAGCGAAATTCGCCAGGCCCCGGATTCTCGCGGATGCGATATTCCCAACCCGCGATGCGCGCCGAGAACCGTTGCGGCGGAGTAATTCGCAGTGCGATCTGCCCGCGCTCGCGATCGGTGTCGACGAAAACAGCTGTGCCGGCGCCTTGGTTCAAAGAGTTGGCCAGCCCCGGATCTTCGTCGATCAACACCACCTGGGCCGGGGGATGGCGAAGCCATGCCAGGATGTCGGCCACGTCGCGAGGCGACAAGGTTTTGGTCAGATTATCGGGCATCAGCGAAACGGTGCTGGCCTTGATTTCCTCGATATCCTTGCGGAGGATCGCTTCGGTCTTGGCCTCGGCCTGTTTCACGATCACGCTGCTGGCCGACTCCGACGCCAACAGTCCGGTGACAATCCGCCCGTCTTCCGTGGCGACGATGTAGGTGACAAATCCCGAAGTAATCGCGCTGCTTGGCGTCAGAATGTCGCGCAAAATCGGTTTCCTCGGCCCGCTGAAATTCGGCGCTCAGGTCTGGCCCGACGGCCACGCCCACGCCATGCGCCTGGTGGCATACCCCGCAGTTTTGACGAAACAGTTGGGCTCCGCGTGTGCTGTCGCGATCGCTCTTCGAGCGCCGCGGCATAGCGGGCAAACGTCTCCGAATCGTCGCGGCCGGCCGAATCGAACAAGGCGGCGGCGCGCTGGCGCAGCGCGGCGTCGGGGTGCTCCACAAGCGCAGCCCGCTGAACCGCCGACAAGGCCGAGGCGGGCAGCGTTTGCTGTTCGATTGCCGCGACCACGTCTGCCAGCCGCTCCCGGCGGGAAAAGACGGCATTCAAGATCGCATCGCGCACCTGGGGCGTACTGGTCGCGACCGCCGCAAGCATTTTCCGCGCCAGCTCGGCGTCGTTCTCCACCGCCAGCTCCGCGACCGCCGCCAGACGCTGCTCGGCCGCAAGGTGAATGTCGGTGACCGCTGCGAGCGACCTCGCAATCCGTGCCACCCGCTCGGCGGGACTCTCCACCTTCAAAATCTGCACCAGCGCCGCGGCCGCCGTCGCCACGGCCGGATCTTTCTCCGCTGCCAGAGCTTTGAGTGCCGCAACGGCCGGTTCGCTCAGTGCAAGCTGCGTCGGGCTCGAAAAACTCGATCGCAAACCCTGCAGGCAACCGGCTTGCAGAGGCCGCACTTCGACCGCGGCAATCGCCACCAGCGC
Source organism: uncultured Planctomycetaceae bacterium (assembly GCA_963702015.1). Classification (GTDB taxonomy): domain Bacteria; phylum Planctomycetota; class Planctomycetia; order Pirellulales; family PALSA-1355; genus DATJTR01. The sequence continues at coordinate 6,581,523 of OY969698.1, read as the reverse complement.
GCCCGACAGCTCGCCCGGATCGCGCCCCGCGGCAATCATCGCGCAGAGCGGGGTCAACATGCCGCGAGCCTGGCCGATTTCGCCGGCACTTCGTAACAGTTCGTCGAGCAGCTTGCTGCCCCGCTTGCCGACGGAGCTTAAGATCGCCGCGTCCATCCAAGGAACATCTCCCCGTTCTCGCGCCAATCGAGCCAGGGCCGGCACGACGCGCCCGTCGCGGCTTGCGCCCAGCGTCAACGCAACCTGCAAATCGACGGTCACGTCGTCATCGTCGGCCAGTGCGAGTGCTCGTTCGAGCACCGCCGCGTCGCGGTCGAGCCAAGGCTCCGCCAGCCGCAGTCCGTTAATTCGCACTCCAGCATCGACGCTGGCCATCGCGGTCAGCACGTCCGCCTCGCTCAGCTTTTCCAACGCCGCCAGTGTATACAGAGCGTTCAATTGCGTGGCCGGCGCTGTTGGGAACAAGCAATCGGCGAATCGAGTCGGCAGCCGCTATTTCCCGGCGTTCGGTCAGCAAGCGCCGGGCAGTCTGCCGCCGCCAGAAATTACGGCTGGCCAGTTCGGCCACCAACTGCTCGGGCGTCAGTCGGCCGAGGTCGCTGGGCTCTGCCGCCGGGGCATCCTTACGCGTCAACCGCCAGATACGACCGCGGTCCTGTCCGTGGTTGAGCTCGTACTGCTGTTGCAAATAGCGCGGTATGGCCGAGTAATCCTCGATGATCTCGCGGTAGAAATCGACGATCGCGATGCTGTCGTCCGGCGCCGAAGCCAACGCGATGGGGTGAAACCAGGCGTCGGTCGACGCGAGAAACTCCGACTGCTCCTGACCGGCCGGGCGAGCCAGCCGCAGTCGCGGGCCGTCGCGGCTGATGATCCCGCGATAGACGAAGTTCTGCGCCGGTTCGCAAGCCAGCAATTGGCCGTGCAATGAAGTAAGCAAATCTCCCTGATACACCAGCGGCGAACAGGCCGACGTGAAATAGCCGTTGGGGGCTGATTCGGCCATGCCGTACCTGTCGGCATAGAACTTGGAAAAACCAGGATCCTCGGCTCGGCGAGTCCGCCACGGGTGCGGTTTGCTGGCCGGATAAGCTCGGCCGTGGGTAGCCGCGTTCTGCTCCAGCGGCGGTGTGGCAAAGTCGCGATTGCGCTCGAGATAATTCCAGGGCAGCGGCACGACTTGGATGCCTGGCGAACCGGTGCTGACGATCAGGCGATCCCCCCGCTCGGTGAAAGCGAAGCCAATGGTGTGCGTGCCGCCGCTGATCGGTTCGATCGCCGACCCATCCGCTCGGATGCGAAAGTCGGTGCTCGGCAAGTCGACGGCCTGGGCCAAATGGGGGCCGCTGATCTTGCCGCCGCCGTGGCCGCGACCGAAGTAGATCCAATTGTCGAGGCCCCACTGCGGGCAATTGACTCCGCGCTCAATCGCGCCGACGGCAAAACCGGTGAACAATGTCTCGCGCGTTTCGGCCCGGCCGTCGCCGTCGCGATCGGCCAGAAAGACGATATCGGGCGCACAGGCGACCACAATTCCGTCACGTGCCGGGCAAATACCATAGCAAGGGGGCAATCGGTCAGCCCAAATCTCCTGCTTGTCCATCCGGCCGTCGCCATCGCTGTCGATCAGCAACTTCACGGTTCCAAACGTGGCCGATTTGGCGGCCTCCTTGGCCTTTGCGTCGGCGTCGAGACGCCGGACGACGCGATCCAACTCGCCCGTCTTGTTCAGCTCTTCGATATCGATTTGCCCCTCGACGTTGTAGCCGTGCAGTTCGCAGACGAACATCCGCCCGCTCGCGTCCCAGCAGACTCCCGAGGGCTCGTGAATCAAGGGCTCGCAAGCCACTAGATCGACTCGAAAACCGTCGGGCACCTTGAATTGCTTCGCGCTTTCGGCCGCGGATAACGGTTGCGGCGCGTCGGTCGGCTTCGGAATCTCACCGGCCGCTGGATGCAGGGCGCCGCCGACTAAGGCCGCGGCAAGGGAAAACACGCCCGGAAAGCGCTGAAGAGGCTTCATGCGAGACCGTCCATTTTTGAAGGCGTCTGTTCTGGCAACTCCCAAGCGCCATCCATCGTAAGGCACCCGCAAGGCGATTGCCACCGATTCCAACAGACTGCAATGGGCCGGTATCTCGCCGTGATTGGCCCTGTAGCTTGACCCTGGTACAAGCCACTTCTATGATCCGTTTGAGGGATGTCGAACCGCTCGACACACCTATTTCACACCACCACACCCCAAGGCGCGCGCATGACATCCATCGATCCGGCATCCGCCGAGACGGGCACGCTCGATGGCGAGCAAGCGGAACCGATCGCCGCCAGCTCCGGCCGGCTCGGTCGATCGGCCGCGAATCGAGCGCGCCGTGCGCGAGATTCTTGCCGCCGTCGGCGAAGATCCCGACCGCGAGGGACTGCGCGAAACGCCCGCCCGGGTGGCCCGCATGTATGCCGAGCTTTTCAGCGGCTTGCACGAGGATCCGCGCCTCCATCTGCGCAAGTTTTTCGCCGAGCGCTACGACGAAGTCGTGCTGGTCCGCGACATCAGCTTCAACAGCATGTGCGAACATCACATGCTTCCCTTCATGGGCGTGGCCCACATCGGCTATGTCCCCAGCGGCCGGGTGTTGGGCCTGAGCAAACTGGCCCGGCTGGTCGAAGTCGTCGCCCGGCGGCCGCAGGTTCAAGAGCGGATGACCGAAACGATCGCCAACCTGCTGGAAGAGGAATTGAAGGCCAAGGGGGTGGCCGTGGTGATCGAGGCCACCCACACCTGCATGACGATTCGCGGCATCCGCAAGCCGGGCAGCCTCTGCGTCACCTCGGCCATGAAGGGACTCTTTCCGTTCGAATCTTTCCAGCCGTTCGGAAGTGATGAATTTGATTTACGGCGGCCGGCGGTAGACTGCTCGGCAACGTCGATGCCGCAGGCCGGCGGCATCAGCCAGATCGGACAAGGCAAGTCGCGCAGCCCTTGCCGGCAGAGCGCACTACGATTAACTCCTGGGCTGACTAAAAAGTGTCGCTACTGATTCAGTTCATTTTCCGATCTCGCTTTCGGCCTGGCCGCCGCGATGGCGCTGGTGCCACCGCGGCAAGTCACCAGCGGATATTTCCGCAACAACCTCTACGTGCTGCTGGGCCTCAACGTGCTGGCCACGCTCGTGTCGCTGGCCGATCCCGAGCATTTTCGTGCTCGCTCCGCCGCTGGCCGGTGCGATCGCCTGCTATATCGGCGGCGTGCTATGGCTTTACGAAAAACCGATTGCCGGCCGCTGGGCGCTCTGCCTGATCGCCCTGTTGGCGTTGGCCGGCGCCTGGCTCTCGCCGCGTCCCCTGGGCTCCACGACCGCGGCCCACGTGCTGTTCGATGCCGACGTGGTCACGGGCGGCCTGGTGCTGGGCACGACGATGGCCGCGATGTTCTTGGGCCACTGGTATCTGAATAGCCCCACGATGGCCCTGGCTCCGCTCCGCCGGCTGATGTGGATCATGGGCGCGGCGATCGCCGTGCGCGCGGTCACCTGCGGGCTGGGCCTTGCGCTCGAGCTTCAGGCCGCAGCCTGGCCGAGCCAGGAGGCTGCTGCTGTTTATCCTGCTCCGCTGGCTGTCGGGCATTTTCGGCGCCGCCGGGCCTGACGGTGATGGCCTGGAAAACCTTGCTCATTCCGAACACGCAAAGCGCCACCGGCATCCTCTACGTCGGCGTCATCGCCACCTTCATCGGCGAGCTGGTCTCGCTGCTGCTATCCAGCTCGTCGGCTTATCCGCTGTGACTGCTTCTGCCGCAGCCGGCAAGCTCGCGGCCAAGCCATCCCTCTCGCGACTTGGCTTGTGCCGCCGGCGCCGGTCGACGCCGCGAAAATAGACCTTTTCGTCCCCGCGAGACGGCGTGCATGGCAACCAGCGAATCCTTCGCCCACTGCCGATTTCGATCTGGCCGCGCGGATCCGACCCTTTTCGATCGGGCCGCTGGTGGTCGATCCGCCGGTGCTGCAAGCGCCGATGGCCGGATTCACCAACTATGCCTTCCGGCAAATCGTCCGCGATTTCGGCGGCGTCGGCCTGCAAGCCACCGAAATGGTCCACGCCAAGGGCTTTTTGTGGATGGAGCAGGAGGAGCACGACTTTCCCGACCGGCTGTGGGGCGTGAAAGAGGAGCCGCGTCCGCTGGCCGTGCAGATCTGGGACAACGATCCCGAAACGCTGGCCGCCGTCGGGGCCAAGCTGGCCCACGAGTTCCGCGTCAGCGTGGTCGACATCAACTTCGGCTGCCCGGTGAAAACGGTCACGCAAAAAGCCCATAGCGGCTCGTATCTGCTGCGGTTATCCCGATCGCATGTTTCGCATCATCGAGCGTGTCGTCGCGGCCTGCTCGCCGGTGCCGGTGACGGCCAAGATCCGCTTCGGCTGCACCCGCGACACGGTCAACGCCATCGAAGTGGCCCAGGTGGTCGAAGCGGCCGGCGCCGCGGCCCTGACGGTTCATGGCCGCACGGCCCAGGACTTTTTCAAAGGCTCGGCCGACTGGGACCGCATCGCCGAGATCAAGCCCCACCTGAAGCGGATTCCGCTGATCGGCAACGGCGACCTCGCGTCGCCGGCGGCGGTGATCGAGGCGTTTCGCCGCTATCCGGTCGATGGAGTGATGATCGCCCGGGCGGCCCTGTCCAAGCCTTGGCTGTTCCAGCAGGTCCACGCGGCGCTTGCGCGGCCAGCCGATTCCGCCCGATCCGACGCTCGACGAGGAGCGGCAGTTGATGCTCGACCATTACCGCCTGGTTTGCGAGCGTTTTGGCGAAGCGAAGGGAACGATTTTGATGCGGAAATATGCCTGCTGCTACGCCCAGGGGCGCTATGGCGCCCGGCATTTCCGCACGCAGGTGACGCATGCTTCGACCCGGGCCGAATTCCACGCCGTGGTCGAGCAGTACTTTCCGCGAGAAGAGGCGGCCGGCCAGCGAAGACGTGCTCTACAGCGATACGCGGTTGCGCTGCTTAGCGGCAAGATCGCTCTAGCGCGGCGGCTCGAAGATGGCGCAGCTAGCGAAAGTACCGCAGCCTTTCAATCTGCAATGTCGCAGCTCGGCCCAGCATGTCATTTGCACTGGCGGCAGGCAGCCGACGAGACGGCGGCCGAATCGGGGGGATACCCGTCAGATCGGCGCCGTGCGCGGTCATCAGCGAGCCGCTGCGCGAACTCCGATTGGCGGCCGAACCGCTAAGCGCCATCTCGGCCAGCGCCACGGTCCCTCGGCCGATGCGACGACGGCTCGCCACGGCCTCGGGAAGAGTGGCTTTCGACCGCCAAGAGCGCTCCAGTTGCGGCCACGTCGGCCAGCCCATAGACTTCGCGGAGCGAGGCGTCATAACCCTTGTCGAACGACAATTGCACGAAGCGGATGAATTCGCTCGGTCGAACGCTGCTGAGTCAGATACTCGACCAGCGACAGGCTTTGGCCGTAGAAGGCTCCCCAGCGGTTGCCGGCCGGATAATCTTCCAGCGTCAGCAGTTCGACCACGCGGAAGGCCGAACGATCGGCCAGGGCGCCGGCCATCTCGGCTTTGTGACGCAACTGCTTTTCGGCCGGGTCGGCCAACAGGGCCGCCCCTTCGTCGATCCAACGCGGAACCAGCCGGCCGACGAAACAATCGGCCAGAATCACGTGGGTCAATTCGTGCGGTAAAGCGGCCGTTTGCCACTGCGATTGCTGCGACCGGACATCGACCCGGCGAAGGCAGATGCTGCCGTCCTTATGATCGACCAGCGAAGAAGCGACGGTGCTGATCGCCCCCGCGCCGACTTCGCGCAGATAGCTGGCATCGTTGGGATGCAAGACGACGTCGCATTTCGGCGTCCAGGCGGCGGCCCGATCGGCGGCGTGCCATTTGGCGCACAACTCGTCGCGCAGCCGTTCGCAGGCCTGTCCGACCGCGGCATCGACCGGCTGCAAGCCGTAGCTCAAAATGCGGAAGTTCGCGGTCTCCAGCACCTGCCAGGTCGGCGGTACCGGCTCTTGGCTTTGATGACTGCCTGCGCACGGCTCGACCGGCGCGATCTCGGCCCCGCTGGCTTCGGCAGCCGGCGGCGGCGTCCCATGCCCGAGAAGCCGAATTCGCCCGGAGTGGTGCTTATCGACGAAAAAAGCAGCCAGCCATCCTAGCAACCCGCTGGCAAACATCCGCCAGCTAGGGGATTTCCTTGTCGACATTCCGGCTCACTCCCGAGGCTCTAATGTGAAGCACACGCATGATGTGCATTCACGCTTAAGCAACTACCGGGCCGGAGGCCGAAATCACCGCAATATTCGATCTGTAAGTTGTTTTATTGTAATCAGTTGTGATTGATACCCTGTCGCAGCCCGCCATCCACTAGGGGGGGCCGACGCTTCGTGCTTGCCTAGTCGACTGCGCATTGCAAAGCTGCATCGCTGGGCAGCACCGCAAGCGACGGAAAAATCGATCATTCGCGCGCGCAGTGCCGCCTGCCGCCGGTTGTTTGGCCACACCGATACTGGAGCCGATCGCCAGCGCCGCCGGAGGCCACGGGTTCGTTAAGCGCGAGGGGCGGTCGGTCGGACTCGCTTTTGGACGTCGGTTTCCAGCGTTCCAAAAGCCGATTCGTGACGTTGAACCGACATGTGCAAGGCCCCCAACAACCGCTTGGCCGTGTAGTAATTCAGCACGATCCGCTCGGCAATCTGGATTGGCTCGCTCGGCACCGGTTGCGGCTGTGCATTCAAGCCGAACTCGATGATCAATTCCTCGGGCGTTCCCGTCACGCGGCAGAAATTCGAATAGGCCGTACGCGCATGGGTTGCGTCGATCGGCACCGCCTGCTGGGCCGGCGGAGCTGGGGCTGCACTCGACGGTTCGCTACCGGACACTTCTAAATTTATTTTGGCCAACGGAATGCCTCCTTTACTGGGGGAAATGGACGGGTCGAAATAACCCAAAAATGTGCGATGTATGGCCGCGCGGTTTGCCTGGCCCGGCGGCAGGCCCGTGTGCTCGACCAGCCGTCTCGGGCACGTCGCGCTTGGCCCAAAGAGCAGTTGACGCGGAATCGCCTCAATTCGCAAGTGGTGTGAGCATCTTGTGAGGAAAGCCCAGCCAGATTTCGCCGCCGCCACGCCGCGACACCTAATCCGACCGGCCTTGAAACCTGCCCGGCGAGAGCCAAAACCTGGCCAGTTCAGCGCGTGGCCGGGCCGCTTGTCGTGCATGGCGTCGGCCAGCCGGACAGCAGCTTGCATGGCCGGGTCATCGCCGAATTCGGCACCAGGCAGAGAAATTTCAGCGGCTGCTGGCCCGTGTTGCGAAACTGGTGAATCTCGCCGGGAACGACAAAAATGACGTCCCCCGCCGCCAAAGGATGCTCCCGCTCACCCTCCAACACCACTCCCTCGCCCTCCAGCACAAACACTTCGTGCTCGTAGGGATGGCTATGCGCGGCGTGTGGCCGCCGGGCGCAACCTCGAACTGCCGCATGGCGAACGTCGGCGTCCCGTCCTCGGGCCCCAGCAGCCGCCGCATCTGGCAGCCGACCGCCCCCTCCATCGGCACCGCCGCCTGCTCAGCCTGCTCGAATGATTCACTTTCATACGATTTCTTCTCCTCGCCGGATTCACCGGATTCACAGTCGGCATAAATGATAGCCGATTCTGGTCGGCCGCTAGTCCAGCGGCCACCATTTGCGGGCGCGCTTGCGCGCTGCTCGCTCGGTCCAGTAACGGTCGGTCGACATCGCCAAAATCGCCACGGCCGCCAAAACCGCCACCTCCACCATCAATAATAACATTCCATGGTCGATCGAGAAACTCAAGCAGCGGATGACGGCCGCCGGCCGTGGCGGGCGAAATTGCCCGCAGCGCCATCACGCCGTAGGCACAGGCGGTGACCACGAAGATCGACGCTCACGACGACCAAGCAGCGGATAAAACGGATTGATCGGCCGGCTGCGTCGTGTCACGTGCTGGTTTTCCAGACCGCCCCTTGATGAAGTGCGCTATAAGGTCCGCCGCGTCGCTTGCCCCTGCGCACCGCTCAAGCTTCACTGCCCACCGCCGCATTGCTGCCGGCCAGGCGTCGTTTTGGTCCGGCGATCACCCAAGCGGCTTCGGCCAGCATCAGAATCGCCAGGCCGATCAATACCACGGCCACCCAGGGCACCGGATCGTACGTCATTCCGTCGGCGAATTTCTGCTTGATGATGGAGACCAGCGCCCAGGTGCTCATCATATACATCAACGGCGGCCGGAACGCCGGTGACCAGCCACACCCACCAGACGCGCCGCGTCTGCCACAGCCAGACCGTCACGCCCATCAGCGTCAAGGCCGCCAGCAGTTGGTTGCTCGCCCCGAACAGGCTCCAAAAAACCTTCCAGGCCGGGATCGCTTTCCCTTCGGCGTCGAGCGTCGGCGGCTGCAGCAAAAAGAACAGCGGCACCGCCGCCGTGACGGCCGTCGACCCCCAGCGGCCCGAGCCGGTCGTGCCGGCCGGTCAGCTCTTGCAAGATGTAGCGGCCCAGCCGGGTGCAGACGTCGAGCGTGTCGTAGACGAACGTCGTGAAGGCCATCAGCCCGAACGCCACGCCAAATGCCACCGGAATGCCCAGCACGCTCAAAAAATCGCCCACGCCGACGGCATACAGATAATTCGGGCCCTTGCCGATCAGTTGGTGCCCGACCGAAAGTTTCATCACGCAGCAGAGCGAGACGACGGCCACCATCGCTTCCAGCAGCATGGCGCCGTAGCCGATCAGCTTGGCGTCGGTCTCGCGGCGCAATTGTTTCGAGGTCGTGCCCGAGGCGATCACCGAGTGAAAGCCCGAGCAGGCACCGCAGGCGATCAGCACGAACAGCATCGGAAACAGCGCTTCGCCTTTCGGGCGAAACCCAGCCGGTGAACTCGGGATATTCGATCTGGCCGCCGCCAAACAATCACCCCCAACATGCCGCCCCCCAGGGCCAGATAGAGGAAATAGCCGCCCAAGTGGCCGCGCGGTTGCAACAGCAGCCACATCGGAATCACCGACGCCACGAAGCAATAGCCCAACAGGGCGACGTTCCACACCCGCTTGGCCGCCAGCGGCTCCAGGTGGAACAACTGCTCGATATCGAACGGAATTTTTTGTCCGACCCAAATCGCCACGCCGACCAGCGGCAGAAAAATCAGCGTCGCCCAGCCGATCGACAGCCTCGTATAGCGCAGCAGCAATCCCATCACGATCGGCAGCACCAGATAAAGCAGCGAACTGGTGGCCACGCCGCCGCCCGAAATCGACGTCTCGGTCTCCGTCGTCCAGTTCCAATGCAGCCGACGAACGCGCTGGCCGTGACGTCGGTAAACGCCACGATGATGTAGACCAGGCTCAACCAAACGAAGGCCAGAAACAGCAGGTAGGCCCGCGTGCTCATGTGGTCGCGGACCACTTCGGCAATCGATCGGGCGTTATGCCGGATCGACGCCACCAGGGTCGTAAAATCGTGTACCCCGCCGATCAAGATCGACCCGAACAGAATCCACAACCAGGCCGGCAGCCAACCGAAGGCGACCCCGGCCACGATCGGACCGACGATCGGACCGGCGGCGGCAATGGCCGAGAAATGCTGGCTGAGCAAAAACTTCGGCTCGATCGGTACATAATCGACGTCGTCGCGCAGGGCGACGGCCGGCGTCTCGGCCTTCGGATCGAGCTCGCAGCAGGCGCGACAAGAGGGGCCCATACGTGAAATAGGCCACCGACAGCACGGTGGCCGAAATCAATACGATTGCCAGTAGAGTCATCGGGGTCGTCCTGCCGATGGCGGGGCCGCAGCTCTCGCGCAAGCCTGCGGGCCAATCAAAATATACCACGCCGGCAGGCTTGAGTCCCGAGGCCTCGCGCCTGGAGAAAAATGGGTCGGGCCTTCATGCTGCGGGCGTCGCTGGCACGTCGTCCGCGGGTTCCCCCGGTTACCGCGAAGCCGAGTCGCCTGTGGGGATCCTCTGCTCGCGTCTCCCGACGTGCGCATCCCGATGGACCGGGCCCGTGGCCGCGGTGGGCCGCATTCACGCTCGACCCTCGAGCCTCACGACTCAAGCCCGCTGGCGGCAGCTTGCCCTGTCAAGAAGCAATGGGTAAACTCTCGTCTTCTCGGTAGACTCCTGCCCTCTTTGGCGGGGGAATTCCGGGGCGGGTGGTTCGCTCTCGCGTCGGCGTTGAATCGGCCAATTTCTCTTTCTCGGGCGGCTCGGTTCTCGGTCGCGGGGGACCGCACCGTTGGGCATCGGCCCGCTTTCGGCCTTTCGCGTCGGTTTTTGCTTCCCTTCGGATCAACGTCGCTCGTTTCACGCCCCCAGCGAGGACAATGCGCCATCGGCAACGATTGCTGTCGGCCACGACGGAAATAGCACAAAAACCCCCAGAACTCCAAACCCGCGAGGTGAACATGAAGCGCGCTGTCGTTCCGGTTTTGGCACTGTTGGCATTCATGACCTTGGGTGCGGCCAGTTGGCTGCAAATCCAACCGCATGCCGTGGGGCAGGTCGGATCGCAACCGAGCTCGAACAGTCGCGAGACGCTGGTTGCCGATGAGCCTCCCGCGGCGGCCCAGCCGCACCATATCGAGCTGTTCGCTCCGCTGACCAGCGACCACTATCAGACCTACGAAAAAGTGGCATTGGTGGCGAACGTCGGTGTCGCCCTGGCCGGCTTGCTCTACGCCTTGATGCTCGTCAAACAGGTCAAGGAGGCGCCGCAGGGAACCAAGCGGATGCAGGAGATCGCCCACGCCATCCGCGAGGGGGCCAATGCCTATCTCTTCCGCCAGTTTCGCGTCGTGGCGGTGTTGATCGTCCTGATCACCATCTTGTTGTACTTCGCCGCCGAACGGTCGCACGTGCCCAGGGAGATCTCGGTCGGCCGGGCAATCGCGTTTCTGGTCGGCTCGATCTTTTCGGCCACGGTCGGCTTTGTCGGCATGCGGCTGGCCACGATCGGCAACCTGCGCGTGGCCGCGGCCGCGCAGCATAGCTTCGGCCAGGCCCTGCAACTCGGCTATCGCACCGGCACGATCACCGGCATGCTCACCGACGGTCTGGGGCTGCTGGGCGGCTCGATCATCTTTCTGATCTACGGCGAACAGGCCTACGAAGCCCTGCTCGGCTTCGGCTTCGGCGGCACGCTGCTGGCCCTGTTCATGCGCGTCGGCGGCGGCATCTACACCAAGGCCGCCGACGTCGGCGCCGACCTGGTCGGCAAGCTGGAAGCCGGCATTCCCGAAGACGATCCCCGCAACGCGGCCACGATTGCCGACAACGTCGGCGACAACGTCGGCGACTGTGCCGGCATGGCGGCCGACATTTTCGAAAGCTACGAAGTGACGATCGTCGCGGCCATGATCCTGGGCATCGCCAGCTTCGGCCACAAGGGGGTCATCTTCCCGCTTGCTGGTGCGGGCCATCGGCGTCGTGGCCAGCATCATCAGCACCTACAGCGTCCGCGCCGGCGACAAGGGAACGGCCGCCGAAGCGATGAAGAGCGTCAACCGTGGCTTCGTCATCGGTTCGATTCTCAGCATCCTCGGCTTCTTCCTCTTGGGCTTCGGCTATCTCCGTTTCGACCAGGCATATCTCGACCGAATATCCCCAGGCGGTCGCCGGCTTTCCCGGCCATACCGTCGAAAATGTCACGGCCGGTCTGCCGCACCTGGGTCACCTTCGGCGTGCCGGGGCTCGACATGCGGGCCGCCTGGACCTGCTTCATCGGCATCATCCTGGCCGTGGTGCTGAACAAGTGCACCGAATACTACACCGGCACCGAGTACGCAACCGGTGAAAAGCCTGGCCAAAAACTGTAGTACCGGGCACGCCACCAACATCATTCAAGGCTTCGCCGTCGGCTACGAAAGTACCGTGGCCGCCGCGCTGATCATCTCGGCGGCGATCATCGCCAGCGTGCTGGTCTATTCCGGCACCACGGCCACCTTCGTCGCCTTCGGCGTGGCGATGTGCGGCATCGGCATGCTGACGCTGACCGGCAACACCATCTCGATGGACGTCTTCGGCCCGGTGGCCGACAACGCCAACGGCATCGGCGAGATGGGCTACGACAAAAACGAGATGGGCGAAGCCCAATACAAGGTCGCCCGGCAAACGCTGGCCGATCTCGACGCGGTCGGCAACACGACCAAGGCCATCACCAAGGGAATCGCCATCGGCTCGGCCGTCATCGCCGCCGTCTCGCTGTTCAACAGCTTCATCGTTTCGGTCGGCTCGGGCGGCAGGCGGCGAAGACCGAACAGATCAGCGCCGACGGTCTACGAGGCCGTGTCGGCGATGCTGACCATCTCCAACCCGATGTTGTTCATCGGCGTGCTGCTCGGCGCCGCGGTTCCGTTTCTGTTCAGCTCGATGACGATTCGCGCCGTCGGCCGGGCAGCCTTTTTGATCGTCAAAGAGTGCCGCATCCAGTTCCGCGACAAGGAAATCTGGGCCGGCACCAAAAAGCCCGACTACGGCCGCGTGGTCGACATCTGCACCACCAGTGCTCAAAAAGAATTGATCGGCCCGGGCCTGTTGGCCATGTTGGTCCCGGTCCTCGTCGGCTTCGGCCTGGGCATTACGGCCCTGGCCGGCTTTCTGGCCGGCATGATCGTCAGCGGCCAATTGCTGGCCGTCTTCATGGCCAATGCCGGCGGTGCTTGGGACAACGCCAAAAAGCTCGTCGAAGACGAACCCCGCGACCTGGTGGCCAACACCGGCAAGGGAAGCGAAAAACACAAGGCGGCCATCACCGGCGACACCGTCGGCGATCCGCTCAAGGATACTGCCGGCCCGGCCATCAACCCGCTGATCAAGGTGATGAACATGGTCAGCCTGTTGATCATCGGCCTGATTCTGCCCTACGATGCGCACCGTCGTCAACTTGCTCGACAAGCTGGGCGTTCCCGACATGGTCGTCAAGCCGCTCGATCAGTTCTATTGGATCGCCATCGCCGTCTGCGTCGTCGGACTCTTGTGGGCCGTCTGGCAGACGAAACGCGAAGGCGGCTCGATGGCCGAATAGTTCCGCCGGGCAATGAGCGCAGCAGTCGGTTTAAACATTCAAGCCCACGGTGCCGCAAACGGTGCGTGGGCTTCTTCTCGCGCAATCGACAGTCGTCGTCGCGCGAGGCACAACATGGAAGTGGCCGGTCGGCGGATTACCGTGATGGGGCTGGGCCGCCACGGCGGCGGCGTGGCGGCGGCCCGCTGGCTGGCCGAGCAGGGCGCGCGGGTCACGGTCACCGATCTGGCCGACGCCGAGTCGCTTGCCCCGTCGATCGCGGCCCTGGCCGACGTCGCACAATTGCCCAGTGGCGACTTGGGTGGCCACGAGGCGAGCGATTTTTCGTCGGCCGACGCGGTCGTGGTCAATCCGGCGGTGCGGCCCGATCATCCGCTGCTCGCAGTCGCCCGGGCCAGCGGCGCGATCTCGACCTCCGAGATCGAGCTGTTTCTCGACGATTGCCCGGCAACCGTCGTCGGCGTCACCGGCTCGAACGGCAAGTCGAGCACGGCCATCGATGTTGGCCGCCATGTTTCAGCCGCCGCCGGACCGCGCCGCGACCTGGCTGGGTGGCAACATCGGCACCAGCCTGCTGCCGTCGCTCGCGGCGATCCGGCCGGCCGACGTCGTGGTGCTGGAGCTGAGCAGTTTTCAGCTTGCCCATTTGAGCCCTCAGGCACGCTTTCCGTCCGCGGCGGTGGTAACCGGCTGCACGCCCAACCATCTCGATTGGCACGTCACGCTGCCGGCCTACGTGGCCGCGAAACGCCGGCTGATCGAGAATCTGCCCGCCGGTGGCCTGGCGGTCGTCAATCCGCACGATCGCCGAGTTGTCGTCGTGGCAAGTTCCGGCCGGTGGCAAGGCTGATTCCGGCCTTGGCCGCTCGAGCGAATTCCTCGGCTTGCGGTGGCCGGCGAGCATCAGCGGACGAACGCGGCTTTGGCCGCGGCGATGGCCGAAGCCTTGGGCGTGCCGGCCGGCGCCATTGGCGAAGCGCTGGCTCGCCTTTCGCGGATTGCCCCATCGGCAGGAAGCGGCCGGCACCGGTCGCCGGCCGGCATTTCGTCGACGACTCGAAGTCGACAACCCCCGAGGCGACGCTGGCGGCGTTGGCTGCCTGCCCGGGCCCGACGTGGGTGCTTGTCGGCGGACAAGACAAAGGTGTCGCGCTCGAGCCGCTTTGCCGCCAGTTGGCCGAGCAAGCCGCGGGTGTGGCCTGTTATGGTGCGCTGGGTCCCGCAGCTGGGCGAAGCGCTGGCGGCGGTCGGCAGCGGGCGACCGCTGGTGGTGGTCGAGCGATTGGAAGAAGCGCTGGCCTGGTGCTGGGAACGTTCGCAGCCGGGCGACACGATTCTGCTTTCGCCGGCCGCGGCCAGTCTCGATCAGTTCCGCGACTTTTGCCACCGCGCCGAGGTGTTTCGCGCCTGGATCGCCGGGAAGTCCACCGTCTAAGGCTTGTCCTCTTCGCCGGCGCGGACATACATCTGCTTGAACAGCAGCCGGCCCTCGGGCGGAAGGACCAGGGCCGCCTTGGGCGTGGCGAAGTCGATCACCATGTCGTCGCCGAAGCGAGAAATGTCGACGCCCGGAAGGCGTGTGAGCTCGATATAGATTTTTCGATTGACATCGGTGAAATAGCGGGCGACCTCCGTCTTCTTGACGCCGCGCACCGTGATGCGGACGCGCTTGAAATCGCGTCCCGTCAGATCGAAGTCGACCGTGAACTGCTGGCTGGTCGGCTTGAGTACGATCGCCAGCTCTCGGCCGTCGGCCGACATTTCCTGGCTCACGATCTCGACGTGCTTGGCCTGATCGGCGTCCACGCGAGCCACGTCGATCCGCAGCGGCTCTTTCGGGGCCGCCATGGCCCGCGCCGCGCCGATCGATGCGCAGCACAAACGACATCGCCAGCGCCAATCGAAGCACATGAACCTCTTTTCCATCGGCCGGCCGGTTTTCGCTCGTCAGCGCCGGCGGCCGAATTATTCCGGAAACAGTTTGGTCGACAGGTAGCGCTCGCCCAAGTCGGGCAGGATCGTGACGATCAGTTTGCCGGCGTTCTCGGGCCGGCGGGCCAGATCGAGGGCCGCCCAGGCCGCGGCGCCGCAACTGATGCCGCACATGAAGCCCTCTTGCTTGGCCAACTGGCGGGCAGTTTCCATCGCATCCTCGTCCTGCACCAGCACCACGTCGTCGATCACGTCGACATTCAGCACGTCGGGAATGAACCCGGCGCCGATCCCCTGGATCGTGTGCCGGCCTGGCTTCAGCGGCTGGCCGGCGCGACGCTGCGTGATGACGGGGCTATTCGTCGGCTCGACCGCGATGATCTTCACGCCCGGCTTGCGCGACTTGAGCACTTCGCCCACGCCGGTGATCGTGCCACCCGTACCCACGCCGGCGACGAAAATGTCGACCTGGCCGTCGGTGTCGCGCCAGATTTCTTCGGCGGTCGTTTTGCGATGGATCTCCGGGTTGGCCGGGTTCTTGAACTGCTGCGGCATGAAGTAGTTCTTGTTCTGCGGCCATCAACTCGTCGGCCTTGCGCACCGCACCCGGCATTCCCTCGGCCGCCGGCGTGAGAATGATTTCCACGCCAAAGGCCTTGAGCAGTCGCCGCCGCTCCAGGCTCATGCTTTCGGGCATGGTCACTTTGAGCGTGATAGCCGCGCGCGGCGCAAACGTAGGCCAGGGCGATGCCCGTGTTGCCGCTTGTCGGCTCGATGATCACCGTGCTTGTCGGTGATTTTGCCGTCCCGTTCGGCGGCATCGATCATCGCCCGGCCGATGCGGTCCTTGACGCTCCACAGCGGATTGAAGTTTTCCAGTTTCGCCACGACCGTGGCGACGCAGCCCTCGGCCAGCCGGTTCAATTTGACCAGCGGCGTGTTGCCGATGCAGCGAGTGATATCGTGCCGAACACCTTTCGGCAAGGAAGCAGTAGCCATGTTGGATCCCTTCGGATTCTATTGCGACTGGCCAGACGGTGGCAGCCGCCGGACACGCTCGGATGAAACAATCCGGCAACGGGCGTCGATTATACCGGCCGCCGTGCGCAACGGTCAACGCCGACGGCGGGCCGAGCCGACAGCGTGGAATCGCCGTCCCCGTCGCTCGGGGTTTGGTCGCCTCGTCGGCTGACGGCACGTGCGGCTTACTTCGCCCCGGGAGCGGCTTTGATTTGCTCGAACATCCAAGGCAGCACGCCGTCCGCGCCGGTGTAGGCCGCCGTCCAACTGTCGTGCCCCACGCCCTTCAGTTCGGTGTACTTGGGCGATCCCCCGGCCTCCTTGATCGCCGCGATCATCCGCCGCGACCGCTCGACCGGCACCGCTTGTCGGCGTCGCCATGCCAGGCCCAAATCGGCAAACCGACCAGCCGGCCGGCCTGCGTTTCGTCGCCGCCGCCGCAAATCGGCACCAGGGCCGCAAACCGCTCGGGCATCCGCTCGGCCAGCTCCCAACTGCCGTATCCACCCATCGACAAACCGGTCAGATAGATCCGCGCCGGATCGATCGGGTTTTGCGCGATCACCTCGTCCAGAATGCCGACAACCGCCCGCATCGGCTCGGCTCATTTCGCCCAGCGGCTCGGACGGCGTGATTGCTCCAATCCACGTTCGACCATTTCATTTCGTCCGGGCACTGCGGAGCGATCACAAAGCAGGGATACGTGCGGCGGTTTTCGTCGCTGGCCAGCCAGGTCGGCAAATACTTGAGCTGCTTTTCGTTGTCGTCGACCGCGCTCGCCGGCCCCGTGCAAGGAACAGAACCAGCGGATAGCGCTTGCCCGACTCGATTCGGGCCGGCTTGAGCAGGCGGTAGGGAACGCTCAGCTTTTCGCCACCGGGCTGGGACGCGTTATCGAAAAACGTCGGGCTAAACTGCTTGGCCTCGTAAAGTTTTGTGGCATCGTGACTGAAACCCATGGGACAAAACTCCAGCAGGACCAGCAGGGTAATAGGAAGAATAATCGGTCGTCGCACAGCATGTTCCCCGGCGGTTCGCCACGGCTCGATGGCCCGCAAGCGTTACGGTTTCGCGGCGGCCGGTTTGACCTGTGCGAATATCCATGGCAGTAAATTGTCGGGACCGTTGTAGGCGGCCGTCCAACTGTCGTGGTTGACCCCCTTCAGCTCGGTGTACTTCGGCGATCCACCAGCTGCCTTGATCGCCGCGATCATCCGCCGCGTCTCATCGACCGGTACGATCGTGTCGGCATCGCCATGCCAGGCCCAAATCGGCAAACCAATCAGCCGGCCGGCATGCCTTTCATCCCCCCCGCCGCATATCGGAGCCACGGCCGCGAAGCGCTCGGGCATGTGCTCGGCCATGTCCCAACTGCCGTAGCCCCCCATCGACGATCCGGTCAGATAGATCCGTGCCGGGTCAGCCGCGTTGTGCTCGATTACGTCATCCAATATCGCGACAACCGCCTCCATCGGCCGGGTGATTTTGCTCAACGGTGCCGAGGCGTCACCCCCCGATCTCCCGCCGCTCCACGCCATCCCAGCCGGGCACTGGGGAGCGATGACAAAGCAGGGATACTTCTCGCGGTTTGCAACGCTTGCCAGCCAACTGGGCAAATAGAGGAGTTGCTTCTCGTTGTCGTCGCCGCGCTCTCCAGCCCCGTGCAGGAACAACACCACCGGATAGCGCCGCCCATCGTCGATTTTCGCGGGGCTGAGCAAGCGATACTTGAGATTAAACGTCTCGCCCTCGGGTTGCGCAAGGGTCTGGCTCTTCGCCTCGTACAGGTCAACCACAATAGCGTCTTGGCCCCGGCTCGCACCGCCAAGTGCCAGCAGGACTAATAGTGCCAGCGCAAACCGCTTCGGCCGGGACCGCACCGACATACGAATGCTCCTCGATTTCGCCGCAGTTGTGCGGCGAGCCAATGCGGAAATGGTCAAAACGAAGCGCCCAGCATGGAGCATCGCCGCCGCCGAAGCAAGTCCCGGCCGACCGCACGACCGAATCCTCGTGCCAGATTTCGTGGTTGCCAAGACGGCCCAAACGGCTCCCGCTCCCTCGGATTCAGCCGTAGCAACGCCGGGGCGGCGATTCAGTCGCACCGATTGTGGCAGTCGCACGGCCGGCAGCGTCGGTTCCTTAATATTTCACGATCGGCGCGGAATCGGCCCGGCGCTGGATGCCGTCTTGGCACAACCTAGACTTTGGCAAGGGCCGGCGGAGTTGCCGCTCGTGGGCGCTGGGGGGCACGTTGCTCTCGGCCCCGACGCTAACACCGAGATCCACCGCTCCGCCGAGAATTTTTATGGCCATGGCCGACTACACTCCGCGTGACTGGCTGGTGCTCTGTGGCCTGGCAACGCTGCTGCTCACGTGGTGGATTTCGTTTGGGATGATGCGTCCCCGGCGGCCGGTCGTCGATGTCGGCCCTCAGCAGCTGAGCTAAATCGCTTGCCTTCGATAGGTCGGCGTTCCGCCCACGCGCCAACCCACCCCGTTCGTCTCAGCGAGGAAGGCCCAGCCGATCAAGCCTCGCGACTAAGACCAGGCAAAAGGGTCTTGCTCAAGATCACGCTCTTGTAGGCTTTGTGTGGCCATTGAATCGCGCACACCGTCCGATATCCGCGCCGGGCGTAAAACTCGATCAAATGTGAGGCCTGCTCGGCCGTATCGACCGCCAGCTCCGAGAAACCCCCTTCTCGTGCCCACATCTCCGCACGAAACAGCAGCTCCGATCCGACTCCCGTTCCTTGCGATTCCGGTCTGACGCCAAATTGGATCGCCGAGCAGACGTGCGCCAGCCTGTACCACGGGCATTCCCGGTCGGGCTTCGGCGGCCGGACGGTAATCGTGCCGACCAATTCGTTATCGGCGGCCGCGACAAAACACGCCCCGGAGCGTGCGCGGCGCTCCGTCGTTTCCAACGGCTGGTCGACCGCGGTGTAATGGAGTCCCATGCTCCCCAGCCGCGCATAGGCCCGATGCAACAGAGCGGTTAGATCCGCCAGCGAATCGGTCTCCGCCAAAGGCCGAATTTCAATATCCGAGTCGCTCATGTTTGGCGCACAAAGCGATTTGCTAAAAATCGGCGCTGCCCGGCGTGCGGGCGAACGGGATCACGTCGCGGATGTTGGCCATGCCGGTGACGAATTGAATGGCCCGCTCCAGCCCCAGGCCGAAGCCCGAATGAGGCACCGTGCCGTAGCGGCGCAGGTCGAGATACCACCAATAGCTCTCGGGATCGAGCTTTTGCTCGCGCATCCGCTCTTCGATCACGTCGAGCCGCTCCTCGCGCTGGCTGCCGCCGATGATTTCGCCGACGCCCGGCACCAGGATGTCCATCGCCCGCACCGTTTTGCCGTCGTCGTTCACGCGCATGTAAAACGGTTTGATCGAGCGCGGATAGTCGAACAAGATGACCGGCCGCTGGAAATGCGTTTCGGTCAGAATAGCGCTCGTGCTCGGCCTGCAAGTCGTGCCCCCACTCGACCGGATAGTCGAACGATTTGCCCGACTTCTTCAAAATCTCGACCGCCTCGGTGTAAGGCAGCCGAACGAACTCGCCGACGAGCAGTTTTTCCAGGTTGGCGATCAGATCGGTTTGGATGTGCTGATTGAACAGTTGCATGTCGTCGGCACACTGCGATGAGCACGTCGCCGACGATCCGTTTCAAAAACGCTTCGGCCAGATCCATGTTGTCGGCCAGCTCGAAGAAGGCCATTTCCGGCTCGACCATCCAGAACTCGGCCAGGTGGCGCGAGGTGTTCGAGTTCTCGGCACGAAACGTCGGCCCGAACGTGTAGATCTTGCCCAGCGAGCAGGCGAAGATTTCGCCCTGCAACTGGCCGCTGACGGTCAGATAAGCAGGCCGAGAGAAAAAATCGTTCTCGATAGTCGACGCCTGTCTCGCCGCGTGGAATCTTGGCCAGATCGAGCGTCGTCACCTTGAACATCTCGCCGGCCCCTTCGCAGTCGCTGGCGGTGATGATCGGCGTGTGGACGTAGAGAAATCCCTGCTCCTGGAAAAAATTGTGGATCGACCGGCTGACGCAATTGCGCACGCGGGCGATCGCGCCAAAGGTGTTTGTCCGCGGCCGCAGATGAGCCAGCGTCCGCAAAAACTCGAACGAATGCCGCTTCTTTTGCAGCGGATAGGTGGCCGGATCGGCCCAGCCATGAACCGTGATCGCCTGCGCCTGCACTTCGGTCGCTTGTCCGCCGCCGGGCGATGCCCGCAAGGTTCCGTCGACGGTGACCGAGCAACCGGCCGAGAGATGTTTGATCTCCGACTCATAGTTGGCCAGCGCCGCGTCGGCCAGCACTTGGATATTGGCCTGGCACGATCCGTCGTTCACGTCGAGAAAGCTGAAACCCCCTTTAGAGTCGCGGCGGCTGCGCACCCAACCTTGCAGCCGGACCTGTTGGCCGGCACTTTCCGGCAGCCGGGCCTCGCGCACGCTCATCGTATCCATGGGCCATAAGTCACTCCGTTGCCTGAAGCCACGTCCTGATGACATTGTCTCGCCGGTGCACGTGCCGTCCAGCGCGGATGCGCCGTGCTAATGGCCGTGATGGGTCAGCCAGCGCTCGGCGTCGAGCGCCGCCTGGCAGCCCGAGCCGGCCGCCGTGATCGCCTGGCGATAATAATCGTCGGCCACGTCGCCGGCGGCAAACACGCCGTCGACGCTGGTGTTGGTGCGGAAGGGGACGGTCCACTGGATGTAGTTTTTCGGCGTCAGCTTCAATTGGCCCTTGAGAAACTGCGTGTTGGGCGTGTGCCCAATGGCCAGAAAGATGCCGGTGGCTTCGACCTCGCGCGTGGTGCCGTCGACCGTATTGGTCAGCAGGGCGCCGGTCACTCCGCCGCTGTCGGTCCCCAGCACCTCGGTCAGTTCGTGATTCCAGACCGGTTCGATTTTTCTGTTGGCGTCATCCGCTCGGCCATGATTTTCGAAGCCCGCAGCGCGTCGCGGCGATGAACCAGTTGCACGCGGCTGGCGAATTTCGACAGATAAGTCGCTTCTTCGACGGCCGAATCGCCGCCGCCGACGACCAGCAGCGGTTTGCCGCGAAACCGCGGCAGCGCACCGTCGCAAACCGCACAGGCGCTGACGCCCCGATTCTTGAAGGCGTCTTCCGACGGCAGGCCGAGATAATTCGCCCGCGCGCCGGTCGCCACGATCACCGCCTTGGCCTCGACCGTCTGCCCGCGCAAGCGAGTGAATCCGAAACGGGTGCCGGCCGAACTCGACTTCGACGATGTCGTCGGTCACGATCCGCGTGCCGAAGTTGCGGGCTTGCTGCCGCATCAGCTCCATCAGCTCGGGCCCGCTCACGCCGTGGTGCGAGTGCGGGGGCATCAGCTCGCGCACCGGGCCAGGGCATGGCGTTGTCGAGATACGGCTCCAAATCGCCGCGCCGGAAAGCCGGGATAGTTTTCCACCTCGGTCGTCAGATTCAACTGACCCAAGGGCAACGTGCCCGGCCATGCGGTTGGTTTCGGTGATGGCCCCTTCGAACACCAGGGGCGCAATTCGGCCCGTGCGCGTATAAATCGCGGCGGCCCAGCCGGCCGGCCCGCTTCCGATGATGACTACTTTTTCGGTCGCCAAGCAGGATTTCCTTTGCGGCATGGTTTGCGTTGCAATTTTGCCGTGCGTGTCGCGTCCAGGTGCGCCGCGTTTTGCACCGGTGCGTCTTTGCACGCCTGCAGGCGTGCCGCATTGAAGCCCGAATTATAGAGAGCCTCGCCCAAGCGTCCATGCCTGCCGCACGGCACGAGCCGATCATTCGAGCTTGGCGTCGGTGCGCTCGAAATGCTTCGAGCAGTTTGACCCCGTCGGGGCTGCCCCAGCCGGTAAAACGTTTTCCAGCCGTGGCCTGCCGGGCGCGGTTTGTGCGCCGCCGGCGCCGGTATTGCTGCCGGCAATGCCGCGCAGAGCGCCGGCCGGTCCGATCGTGCCGTAGAGAATCGGATTGATGTTGCCGAGATTGCGGCCGCAGCCCTGATTCAACAGTGCGATCAACCCCGCCCACAGCGGCGTCGCCGCCGACGTGCCCCCCAAGCACCACCTTGTTTGCCGTGCGACGTACAGCCGGAAGCCCGAGCTGGGGCTGGCGTTGGCCGCGACGTCGGGCACGCCGCGTCCGATGAGTTCGAAATCGGCCGATTCCTTGGCCAGTCTGTTGCCAGTCGGGCGTGGGAAAGTTCCGGCTCATGCCCCCTCCGCGTCGCTCCCTGGTCGCCATCGTTCCAAACCGTTTCGGCGCTGATCGCTCCGTCCGGCTGCCACCAGGTGCGTTCCGCCGCAGGCCAGCACCCAAGGGCTCGACGCCGGAAAATCGACGTGCATTTGTCCATCGGCCACGCCGTCGGTCGCCCCCGAGTTGCCGACGGCGCAGACCACGGTGATGTTCCGCGCGGCGGCGGCCTGCAGCGCCTGGTCCATTTGGTTCATGGCCGACTTCGTCCATTTCTTCTCGGGGCTGCCCCACGAAATCAGCAGCACCGAGGGACGATTCTCCTCGTCGTGCACCGCGGTCCGGACCGCTTCGATGAAACCGTCGGGATCGGCCGGCGCGAAATAGACCACGATGTGTGCCCGCGGCGCGACGGCCGCCGCCACTTCGAGATTCATCGTCACCATTTCATCGACGTCGTCGGTCCGCTGCCGGGCATATTCCGCGCCCCCAGCACCGAGACGGCGGTCACCTTGGGCCGGGGGAGCATCAGATCGGCAAAATAGGCGTCGAGATCCGATTCGCGATATCCGCCCCCAAGTTCGATGATGCCGATCGTTTGCCCGCTGCCGTCGAGCTCGGGCGGAAAGTTGTAGAGCCTGGCCAGTTCCGGCACCGAGAAGCCGGCGGCTCGGCTCGTTGACCGTGCCGCTGCGTTCCGACGATCCGCGCGAAAAAGACGGTCGCCTGTTGCTCTTTTTCCGAGATCGACGCGACCAGGTTTTCCGCCTTGGCGAGCAAGTCCTGCGTTTCTGGCGCGGTTGGCGTTGATCTCGCCGCTGGCCGCCAGAATCCTTTCTTTGGCCAGCTGGATGTCCTCTTTGGTTTGTTCAATTCGATCTGGATTTGTCGCGCCTGGTCGCTCGACTCGTGAACTTCCTTGGCGGCCTTCGTGACGTCGAAACCCCAAATGCACACGCCGACCGTGATAAAGATGCCCAGCACCGCCGCCGCGAATTTGGCAAAGCGAATCAAGTCGCGGTCGACGATGTAAACGACCTGGCCCGGCCCCGCCTTCTCGTGCGGCGCAGCCGCCGGCCGTCGTCGATCGGCTCGGCCGACAAGCCGCGAGCAACAATAGCGGCACTTCAGCGCCTCGTCGTGGATTTGCTTCGCGGCAAAACGGGCAGGTCTTCATGCTGTTCGCTCCGCGCTTCGGGCCGTGGCTATGCCGACCGCATCTCGACCGGCGCGGCTCGCCGCACCGTCGGTCCGCGGTCCGGCGCTGCCAGGGCGCAGCTCGGCGTCGCCGGCTCATTTGCCCGGCGGCTTGGCTGGGGCCGGTTGCGGTTTGGCGACCGGCGCGGCTGCGGCTTGGCCGCTTGGCCGCCGCTGCGGGCGCCGGTTTCGGCCGCCTCGGCCTTCGGCGGCTCGGGCTTGTGCGCTTCCGGTTTTGGCGGCTCGGGCTGCACGGTGTCGGCAATCTCGATCGCTTTGCGCCCCTTGAATGCGCCGGGCTTGGCGTGGTACTTGACCACTCCCTCGACGCTGACCGAGATCGGGCTGTGGATGTCTTTTTCCGTCGTGATCACGTCTCCCACGCGCAGGCCGATCAAGTCGCCGGTCGTGATGTGGGTGTCGGCCAGATGAACGACCAGTTCGACGACCGATCCTTTCAGATTGCTGCTGATCTGCCGGGTCGATTCTTCCGAGGGATGCCGCCGGCCGTAGGTGATCCAGCTATTGCTCGACAACTTGGTGCCGATCCGCTCCAGCGAATTGAACGGAATGCAAAGGTTCATCATCCCGCGCAGGTCGCCCAGCGTCAGCTCGAAACTGATCAGCACCACCACTTCGTTCGGCGGCACGATCTGCACCAGTTGCGGATTGCTTTCGACGCGCTCGACCGAAAGATCGAGCTCCAGGACGTTCGACCAGGCGTGCTTCAGCTCGAGCAGAAACAACGTCGTGATCCGCGAAACCAGCCGCAGCTCGATCTCGGTCAGCGGCCGGCGGGCCAGCGGAGCGCTTTCGCGGCCGCCTCCCAGCAAGCGATCGATGATCGGATAGACGATCGAAGGATTGATGTCGAGAATCAGGTTTCCTTCCAGCGGCGCGGCGCGCAGCAGGTTGAAACAGGTCGGATTCTCCAGGCTGAACACGAACTCGCTGTAGGTCAATTGATCGACGCTGGTCAGCTTGACTTCGACGATGCTCCGCAACAGCGCCGACAAGGCCGCGCTGAAGTTGCGGCCAAATCCCTCGTGCAGCGTCTGCAGCGCACGCATCTGCTCCTTGCCGACCCGCTCCGGCCGCTTGAAGTCGTAGGGGCTGACCTTCTCGCGCGGCTTGGAGGAGCCGCCGGCGGCGAGCGCCGGGCGGCAGCGGGCGGCCGCGCGGCCGCGGCCGGCCGGCGGCGTCAGCAGCTCGTTCAGCGCCGCCCGACTCCATCGCGCTCAGCAAGCTTTCGACTTCCGCTTGACTCAGTACGTCTCCAGCCACGGTAACCTCCTTGTCGATCCGCTCGCTCGCCGGTCGATCCGCCTGGCAGCCCGGAGCGTTGCCGGCCGAGCCGGCTCAATCCATCCCTGTCTGCGCTACTGCGCGAATCTGCCCTTCGCCGTAAACGACGTATTTGTAGCTCGTCAATTCCTTGATGCCGCACGGCCCGCGGGCGTGAAATTTGTCGGTGCTGATGCCGATCTCGGCCCCCAGGCCGATTTCGCCGCCGTCGTTGAAACGCGTGCTGGCGTTGACCATCACCGCCGAGCTGTCGACCCGCAGCGCGAATTGTCGCGCCGCCGCCAGATCCGAAGTCACGATCGCGTCGGTGTGCTGCGAACCATAATGGTTGATGTGCCCGATCGCCTCGTCCAGACGAATCGACCACCTTGACCGAAATCGTCGGCCCCAAAAACTCGGCGAAAAAATCGGCTTCGCTGGCCGGCACCGCCGTCGCCACGTAATGCCGGCAGCGCGTGTCGCCGCGAACCTCCACGCCGACGTTCGGCCAGCGACCGGCAGACGCGGGGCAAAAACCGGGGGGCAATCTCGTTGTGCACCACCAGCGACTCGGCCGCGTTGCAAACGCCCATCCGCTGGCACTTGGCGTTGACCGTGATCTGCTCGGCCATGTCCAGGTCGGCCGCCCGGTCGACGTAGATGTGGCAATTGCCGGTAAAGTGCTTGATGACCGGCATCTTGGCCTCGGCGGCCACCCGGCGGATCAGCCCCTCGCCGCCGCGCGGAATCGCCACGCTGATGTATTTGTCGAGCTGGAGAAAGTGGCCGACCGCCGCCCGATCGGTCGTATCGACCAGTTGGATCGCGTCTTCCGGAATGCCGGTCTCGCGAGCCGCCGCGGCCAACAGCGCCGCGATGGCCCGATTCGACTCGACCGCTTCCTTTCCGCCCCGCAGAATCACCGCGTTGCCACTCTTGATGGCCACGGCCGCGGCATCGGAAGTGACGTTCGGCCGCGATTCATAAATAAAGAAGATCACCCCCAGCGGCACCCGCACTTTGAGCACTTCCAGCCCGTTGGGCCGCTGACTCGACTCGATCACCTCGCCGATCGGCTCGGGCAGCGCCGGCCACGTCTTCCAGCGCCTGGGCCATCGACTCGATCGTCTTGGGCGTCAGCCGCAGCCGGTCGATCTCGGCCGGCGTCAGACCCGACTTCGCCAGCCCGGGCCACGTCTTGCCCGTTGGCCGCTTCCAGTTCGGCCTCGATGCTCGCGCAGCAACCGGGCGGCCGCCGTGAGCCAGGCGTTCTTCGCCTCGCCGCGCACGGTGGCCAAGGCGGCCTGCGCCCGGTGGGCGCGCTGGGCCACGTCGAGGCAGTAGGCTTCGAGCGAAGTGTGTTCGGCCACGGCCATAACGCAACCATTGATTCTAAAAACGAAGTTAGCAACGGTTAGGCCAGGCCGACGCCGGCCCGTTTGGCAAATTGCGTAATCTAACCTGAAGTATCCCGCAAACCGCCGGATGCGTCAACGTCGATGAAGGGCCCCGCCGGGCGCCCCAACGATGATTTGACAGCCATTTGCCAGCAAATGTTCGCGGCCACGCACGAGCGTTGATGGGCAGATGGCTCTAACTTGGCGGATGCAGCGGCTCTCGTTTCTCTCTGAAGGTGGGGAGCGCCTATGCGATCCAGCAGGGTGGTCAGAAAAGCCACGCGAACACGACGGAGACGATGGCGCCGTTTCTCCTCAGGCCTCACACGTCGATCCTCCGGTTCCCAGACCGTTACGCGATAGCGCGTGCCGCCCACGCAACCGCTGTGGCCCAAACGGCGAACGGCATCCCGAGGACGAGCCCGAAGAACAGGCCCCTCATGTGATTGGGCTCGATCCTAGGCGCGAAATCCTGCTCCATTTCGGCTGTAGCAACGCGCGGCCGGGACGAACGAAAAAGCGCAATGCCGCGTCTCTTGCTGCCATTTCGTTGAGCCTCGCCCCGCAAACCGATATGCTCTACCCAAGCCGAGTCGCTTCGGCTGGTCGGCCCGTGTCAGCGCCGGCATCTTTTGGGCTGGCCGTTTCAGCAGGCGGAGAAAAACGTATGCGTCCGATAAGCCGCGTGGCACCCGACTGGTGGGACTACACGACGCTCGACCCCGAAATTCTGGCCGACGCCGCGCGGCTTTCGGCCGACGATTTTCCGGGCCTGGCACGCGAAGGTTTCGACATCCGGTTTTATGACACGCTCGAAGATTTCTATCTGGCCGAAGCGCTGGAATATATCGTCGCCTGGCGGCAAGCGACCGCCGACAATCCGGCCGGCATCTGCGGCCCGATCGGGCCGACCGAACAGCTTCCGCTGGTCGCCCGACTCGTCAACGAGCTGGAACTCGACCTGCGGCACGCTCATTTCTGGGGCATGGACGAATGGGCCATCGATGGCCGCGAGGTGGGCGAAGATTTTCCCTTGAGCTTTGCCCGGGCGGACAAGCAGCTTTGCTTCGACCGCATCGCGCCCCGCTTGCGGATGCCGGAGGCCAACCTGCACTTTCCGACCGCCCGGCCGGCCGCCTACAGCCAGTCGTACGATTCGATCCGCTGCCTGGTGATGCAAGGAGGGCAGGGCGAAGTCAAGCATTGGGCCTTCAACGATCCGCCGCGCCGCGCCGGCAAGTACGTCGACGCCCCGCCCACGCCGGCCGAATATCGCCGCCTGGCCACGCGCGTGGTCGATTTGCATCCGATGACGATCATTCAAAACGCCCGCACGTCGGGCGGCGGCGTCGTGTCGGCCGTGCCGGTG
This sequence comes from uncultured Planctomycetaceae bacterium, assembly GCA_963702015.1. Lineage (GTDB taxonomy): Bacteria > Planctomycetota > Planctomycetia > Pirellulales > PALSA-1355 > DATJTR01. The sequence continues at coordinate 6,554,064 of OY969698.1, read as the reverse complement.
CAGGCCATCAGCGTGGGCCCGGTCGAAACCTGGAAAGCCGACAAGGTCTCGATCTGGCATGCCGGCAATCACGACAATCCGTTCGGCCTGCGGCTGACGACGTGGATGATCTCGCGGCGGATTGCCGATGCGGCGGTGCCGATGTCGCTGTTGGCCGATCATCCGCACGTGCAGTTCAATTTTTTCCGTGGCGGCATCGGCACCTGCGACACTCAGATGCATTGATCGCCCAGCTCCCGACAACAGCGTGGCACAAAACAATGACCGACGTGGCAGCAAGACCGCGAGCGGGCGTTCGCCGTCGCCGCGCATCCCGACGACATCGAATTCTTCATGGCCGGCACGCTCATCCAGTTGGGCCGCGCCGGTTATGAGCTCCACTACATGAATATCGCCAACGGCTGCTGCGGCTCGACGCAATTCGGGCCGGGCGAGGCGGCCGACATCCGCCGGCGCGAAGCGATGGCCGCCGCCGAGCTGATCGGCGCCACGTTCCATCCGAGCCTGGTCAACGACATGGAGATTCTCTACGACTCTCCGACCGTGGCCCGCCTGGCGGCGGTCATGCGGCAGGTCGCCCCCGAAATCCTGTTGGTCCACGCGCCGAGCGATTACATGGAAGACCACGAGGCGGCCTGCCGCCTGGCGGTCACGGCGGCCTTTGCCCGCGAGATGCCCAACTTTCGCACCGACCCGCTGCTGCCGCCGGTCGTCGGGCCGGTAACGATCTATCATGCCCAGCCGCACGGCAATCGCACTCCGCTTGTGCGAGCTGGTGCGGCCCCAACCAGTTTGTCGACATCACCGGCGTGATGGATCAGAAGACGCGCCATGCTCGAGTGTCATCGCAGCCAGGGCGAATGGCTCGACGCGTCGCAAGGGCGTCCATTCGCTGTCGTCCAGCGATGCAGGTCACTTTGCCGCGAAGTCGGCGCCATGTCGGGCCGGTTCGAATATGCCGAAGGCTGGCGCAAGCATCTTCACTTGGGTTTCTGCCCGCCCGACGCCGATCCGCTCGCCGGCGCACTGGGCGACCTGGTCTTGACGGTCGGCCCTTAACGACTCCACCAGCCCTCCGAACAACTGACGAGGCAAACCCGATGACGCCCAGCGACGAGGAAATCTATCGCCGTCAAAAGTTCGGCCTTGGCCTGGCTGGCGGCCTATTTGGTCTGACGACCGGGCTGATCGTCTGGAGCGTCTATCAGGTCCGCGCCGGCACGATGGAAAGTTTGGATACGCCCGAGGCGCGGGCGAGCCTGGGAAGAATGGCGGCAAGCGGCAGCCCAGCATCGACCGACGGACCGGTGCAGCACAAGGTTCCCTCCAGCCCGGAGGCGCCGGGGCTGGTGCTGATGCGCGATCATTTCGGCGTGATGCTAGCGGCGGCGATCGTGTTCGGCTCGGCGCTGTTTGCGATCTGATGTTTTTGATCCGCGGCGTGCTCTCTCCCAACCGGCGCTGAGCCCGACTGACGGGAGTCTCGCGCTGGGGCCCGGCCATGGTTTGTTCCGCGACGGTTCGCTGCGCCCACCGCCGAGCCCGCCGCTCAACTGTCCACCACCGCGCGGCCAATTCGGGCATTTTTCGCATCTGGCTTGCGCCGCCGCGACTTGCGCCGGCAGGCCCGCACGTCGCCATGCGTGGGCGACTGGCCCAGACCCGCCGGGATGCGTATGTTTGGCAGCGAGCGATTGGGGCTGATCGAGCGTGCACGACTCATGGCCAGCCGCGAAACGGTAAAAACCGTGGGGGACGTAGCTCGTGCGATTCGGACGCTCGGCAGGGCCTTTTTCGCCGGCGGGTTTCCAATTCGCGCAAATAGTAGTACAATACGGCCAACAAGTCTGCCGGGCGTGGCGCCGCCGCGGGCAACAAGTGAAGTGTCAAAGTTGTTGCGTGTGGCGGCGCAGAGGTGCTCTGAAAGATCGATTGTTTCACATCTGCGGTTGTCGGTTCGACAGTATTCAAACAGCTTTCGTCCAAGACGTGGCGCGAAGATTCGCTTCGACGCTGCGCAGCGTTTCAGGCGGCGGAATTCGCGGTGGTTGAGGCTGCGCGCCTGCTCCGTGAAGACTGTTTCCGATCCGGCACCCGCCACGGTGCGGCGACTTGAGGCCATCAGCAAGCGCGGCGAGTACCGAAAGAAACGGCGATGGCGATTGTGGACGAGTCCGAACAGAGAACAGAACAGAGCAACAGTAGAGGATGCAACCGTGAAACTTCTTACCCCGACCGCTGGCACCCTCGACCCGCAGCCGGCGCTGAACCGGCAGACTATCCGCCGCCGGCCGACGCCGAACTGCTGATCAACGACCTGGTCAAGCTTTGCAAATTGTTGGCCGATGAAACCCGCTTGCGAATCCTGTATTTTCTGACGCAATGTCCCGAACTGCACGTGCGGGCGCTGTGCGACCGGTTGGGCGAAAGCCAGCCGGCCGTCAGCCACCACTTGGCGCTGATGCGGGTGGCGGGGCTGATCGATCGCCGCCGCGAAGGAAAGCACAATTTCTATTCGCTGCAAACCGATCGGTTCGCGCGAGCTGTTGGACATCTTCTTCGCCACCATGCCCGAGGGGAATCGCCGCGTCCACTTCGAAGACTACGTCCTGAGCCACAGCCCGGTTTAGCGCCAGCGACGCTGCAGTTCGCGCCGTTCGCCGACAGCCGTCGAGATGTCACCGGGCGTCCGACGTGCCGGGCGTGGCGTCGGCCCACGCGCCGGCTCGCCGGCTCGGCCAACAACTCGGCGACCAGCCGCTCGACGTCTTCGTACGTGAAGTGCTCCGCCTCGCTTTTGGCCTTTTCGTTGTCGAAACGATGCCGCAGCGCGCCGGCCTTGTCGTAGACGAAAACCGCCGGCACGCTCGCCAGGTGGAACTTGCGGTAGAGCGCGTCCGACTCTTCGCTGGCCAGCACGTTGTCGAACGTGGCCCCTTGCTGCTCCAGAAATTCCGTCACGCGTTTGGCTTTGTCCGGCCGGCTGGCCGATTCCCTCGTAGTCGAAACTGAGCGAAATGCAGGCCAGTTGATCCTGGCCAAACTGCTGCGACAGCGCCACCAGCTTGGGAAACTCGTGCACGCAGGGCGGGCAAGACGTGGCCCAAGCGTCCATCACCACCACCTTGCCCGCGGTGGCTGGCAACGAGCTGCTCGATGCCGGCGTAATCGAGCAATTGCACCGTCACGCCCGAGCCGTCCGCCGGCTCGCGCATCCGCGACTCGGAGCCGCTGGACCCGCTTCGGCGGCCTCGGCACTCGACTCGGCTCCTCGGCCAGCCGGTGCCACGGCCGGTGGCATTGCTTGCGCTGCTGACATCCGCCGGCCAGCAGGCATGCCAACGGCAAACAGATAACGTGCTAGATCTGTCGCATGTGGTCTTAGTTTGAGTTGTCGAGTGCCGCACGGAATGGTTTCCTGGATCGACCGCTGAGTGGGGGGGCCACGATCGGCGTCGACGGGCGGATTTCGCTTCTTCGGCCGCAGCGCTGGCGCCTGCTAGCGTTCACGCTATAATGATCGCCAGTTGCCACCGACCGAGTCAAATCCGCCGGCCTGGCCCGCAGCCGCCGCCGGCTCAATCGGGGGGGCACCGTGCGCTCGCGGCGGCAACGATCGGCAATATAGACGAGCGGCGGCCGAAAGGGAATCGCCTGCGTGGCAAAAGAAGACGGCCGGCAGAGTCGCGCATGAGAAGTGAGGTCAAATAAAAAGAGGGTTCTTGCTCGCCGGGGCAAGAACCCTCTAACTTGGCTGACTGGAGCTGCAAGTGTTTATTTTGCCGCGTCCAGAGACCCACAGCCGTAAAGACCGTATCGGGCCAATTGGCAACCAGACTTTAACCGGCCCCCGGCACGGCTCGCAGAGTCGGCGCCCGCAAAGTCCGCTTGTTTTAACTTTTCTCGAGGTGAATCGAACGATGACCGAGGTCGCCAAGTTGGCTTTGGAAGATGGGACCGTCTTTACCGGCGAGGCATTTGGCGCCCGGGGCGAGGTCGCCGGCGAAGTCTGCTTCAACACTTCGATGACCGGCTATCAGGAAATTCTCACCGATCCCAGTTATCGCGGTCAGATCGTCGCGATGACCTATCCCGAGATCGGCAATTACGGCGTCAACGACGACGATCTCGAAAGTCCACGGCCGCAAGTTTCCGGCTTCATCGTCCGCAACCGCAGCAGCATCGCCAGCAACTTCCGCGCGAGCGCCTCGCTGGAAGATTTTCTCGCCGACCACGGCGTCGTGGCGCTGGCCGGCATCGACACCCGGGCGCTGGTCCGCCGGCTGCGGCAGCGGGGCGCGATGAAGGGAATTCTCTCGACCACCGATCTCGACGACGCCAGCCTGGTCGCCAAGGCCAAGGCCAGCCCCGGACTCGTCGGACGCGACCTGGTTCGCGAAGTCGTGCCCGGCGCAGAGCGCAGCAGTGGCAGGAAAACCTGAGCGCCTGGGCACGCTGGCCGATCGGTGCCGCCGCAGCCGGTCGCCGCCGCCGACGGTCCGCACGTCGTCGCCCTCGATTTCGGCATGAAATGGAACATCCCCCGCCATCTGCACGAGCTCGGTTGCCGGGTGACGGTGCTGCCCGGCACGGTCTCGGCGGCCGAGGTGCTCGACTATGCCCCCGACGGCGTTTTTCTCTCCAACGGGCCGGGCGATCCCGAGCCGCTTTCGTACGCCGTCGACACGATTCGCGGCGTGCTGGGCAAGGTGCCGGTCTTTGGCATTTGCCTCGGCCATCAGCTCTTGTCGCTGGCCTGCGGCGCCCAGACGTTCAAGCTCAAGTTCGGCCATCGCGGCTCGAATCAGCCGGTGCAGAATCTGGTCACCGGCAAGGTGGAAATCACCTGCCAGAATCACGGTTTCGCCGTCGCCGAACCCGATCTGCCGAAGTCCCTGGAAGTGACCCATCGGAATCTGAACGATCAGACGATCGAAGGCGTTCGCCATCGCGACCTGCCGGCCTTCAGCGTGCAGTATCACCCCGAGGCCTCGGCCGGCCCGCACGACAGCAACTATCTGTTTCGGCAATTTGTCGACGCGATGCGGGCCTGAGCGTCCAGAATTTGCCAAAACACTCCGCGTTGACCCAAACGCGGCTCCCGCTCGAGTGCAGCGGGTCGGACCCAACGCCGCATTGCGTCGCGGCGGTTCAATTGAGACAATCACTGGCCGCAGGAAAGAGCTGCGCAAGACCATCTTGGGTGCGCGCGTGCAATCTTCGTCTTCTAATTCAAGCGGACCGGGCGATGGCGACGACCCCACTGTTCGCAATGCGCCGAGCCACCCGATCCCGCCTCGACGCTGGGCAAGAAGCCAATCTGGGAGAAGGTTGTGGGGGCGATAGCTGGCGCCTCGTCGCAGGCGTCCTCCGCAGGCGGTGCGATCGCATCAAAGGCGGCGGCGCTCGGCGCGGCGGGTGCGGCAACGACGGCGGAGGTCGGCAAACACGCAGCGGTTGCCGCTGGTGATGCGGCTCGCGGGGCTGTCGAAGCAACCATGCACGCATATTCGGGCTCAACCCTGGAGTCGGCCCTCAACTATCTCGACGGGGAGCTCGACCAACGCGGTGCGAAACGGGCGATCAAGGACACTGCTGGAGCAGTGGTCGGCAAGCTCGATCAGGTGACAGGAAAACGGCTGATCGAGCTTCTGGAATCGAAGCTTCGGCTCCAAGATTCGTACAACGACATTCTGGCCACACGCTTGGCCGAAGCCATCGAGCGCATTGCCAAATTGGAAGCAAAATACCGCGAGCTACGGCATGGCCCTCCAACACACCGTGACCATTGACGAATTTGCCGCGGAGTTCGGCGCAAATGCGCGCAACATAGACGACGTGGTGCGCCAATGGCAAGTTGTGGAACTCGATGGGCTCCTGCGGACTTTGCAAGATCAGCATGGCCAGTTGATCGGTAGCGCAGTCGTCGCTGGTGACGCGCTGCATGGCGACGGAATGTTGGATCAAATTCCGCGCGCTCAGGGACGCGTTCGCAAACCTTATGCACGACAAGGCTAACTCGTATGGTCAGATGCGGCAAATCCTGCTCGACCACATTCGGGCCGGCGATGGCGGCTTCATGGCGCTCGACGACCCGCGCGTCGTTGGTTTCATAAGCAAGCTCAAAGGACAGATCGGGGAGAACGTATTCACCTACCACGTGGGCGGCGCCGCCGCGCTTGCGGAATCAGGGAGTCAAGAGGCATGGGACGTCGCGGTCAGGCAGGCGAACGGCGCATTCGAGTATGTCCAAGTGAAGCTCTACGCCAGCCCCAGCGACGTTGTGAGGCAAATGCTGAAGGTGCAGGATAAGATCGTAAACGGGTGCATCCATGGGTGCGCCGGTGAGACGGTCCGTCAAATTGACTTTGCCGTGCCGGCCGACATTGCGGATCGAGTTAATGTGCTGAAGGACCATTTTCCGCAGTTGGACTCTCTGCACGTCCTAACCATTCCGATCAATGCCGATCATGCCGCGTCAATCGTCAAAGAGGGGATGAACAACGTTGGCCCCGAACAGTTGAGCCACTTTTTCCACGAGCTGCTTGGGGGCCGGTCGCCGCGGGTGCATGCACGCAATCGTGAACGGCTTCCTTTGGTACAAGGGGTCAAAGGAGTTGTCGGGGGCATTCGCCGACACTGCCGCAAACACAGGCATCAGCGCGGCCGGAATTGGCATGGGTCTCGTCGCTGAGACCCTCTGCCACACGGTGTTTCTCTCTGGTGCTGTCGGGATTGGCACCCGCTTGTTTCTCGGGCGAATGTCGCGGTCGCGATGGAGCTTCGCGGAGTTTTTAGAACGTTCTATAGCCCAAACCGAGATCGGGGCCGCCGCGCTTCGGCAGCAATTCGTGCCGCTGCCGGAAACCGCCTGATCGCCGCCCGCTTGGCCACGCCGTCAGGCATTACGGCGGCAGGGCTCGAGTTCGGCCAAAAGCGGCTGGAGGTACGCTTCGAAACGCCGCCACCGCGCGACAGAACTGCGGTAGAGCGGCTGGCGGACCTGAACGTTGCTGGCGGTGACGATCGGCCGGCTCGTCTCGTGAAAATTCAGGCAGCGATCGTCCCAGGGCAGGCCGCAAAAGTCGATCAGCCGCCGGGCCTGGCCTTCCAGATCGTCGACCACGTCCTCGTAGGCGACGTCGAGCATGGCGCCGGCCGGCAGAACCGTTCGCCAGTGTTCCATCAGCTCGTGGTACCAGCGGTAATAGCGGCCCAACTCGGCCAGGTCGTAGCTGAACGGATGGCCCGACATGAAGAGTCGCGAGAAACACGAAACGCAGGTATCGACCGGATCGCGCACGGTGTGGATGATCCGGGCGTTGGGCAGGATCAGGCGGATCAAGCCGATACGTAAAAAGTTACCGGGCATCTTGTCGACGATCCGCTTCTTGCCGGCCGCCGGAGTCGGCAGGCTGGCCAGATAAGCCTGGCCCAATCGCCGAAAGTCGTCGGCGTTGAGCTCTCGGACGCCGGCCGGAAACGGCACCGGCCGGCCGGCGGCGTCTGGCGCCGCGCGGGCTACACGTCGCAGATTCTTCAATTCGCCGGCGGCCTGTACCAGCGGGTGGCTGGCCAGAATCTGCTCGACGAGCGTGCTGCCGGAGCGGGGCATGCCCAGCACGAAGATGGGCACCGCCGAAGGATCGCCTGCCCCGTCGAAGCGACTGAGCAGGCTGGAGTCGAATACTTCGGCAATTTGCCGGAGTGTTTGCTGAAAGGCGGCTTCGTGGTAGTCGACTTCGCGGCGTTTCAGGGCATTGCCCAGGAGCAAATGCTCGAAGGCGCGTTGGTAGTCGCCCACGTCGTCGAGCGCCTTGCCGAGCGCAAAGTGGATATAGAGCATTTTGCTGGGAGGCAAACGGTTGGCGTCGGCGGCAAGTTTTTCGAGCGCCGCGAGATCGGGATCGCCCGCCCGAAAGGTCTTCAGGTCGGTACGACCGTAATGCACTTCGGCGTAGTCCGGCCGGAGGGCCAGTGCCCGATCGTAATGCGCCGCTGCCTCGTCGAATTTGCCTAGGTTTTTCAGGGCATTGCCCAGGTTGTAGTGCGCCTCGGCAAAATCGGGTTTAAGAGCGAGCGCTTGCTTTAGCCGGGCCACGGCCTGGTCGGTCCTGTCCTGAACCATGAGCGCGCTGCCCAGGTTGTTGTAAGCGTCGGGAAAGCTCGGGTTGATGGCCAGCACTCGCTCGAAACAGGCGATGGCGAGGTCGAAATGGCCCTGATCGCGAAGGACATTCCCCAGGTTGAAGAGCGCGTGGAAAAAGTTCGGCTCGAGAGCCAGCGCCCGGCGGTATTGGGCCGCCGCTTGATCGAGCTTGCCTTGGTCCTTCAGCACGTTGCCCAGGTTGTTCCGTGCCAGCGCGAAACGCGGGTTGACGGCCAGTGCGTGCTCAAACCGCGTCAGGGCCTGGTCAAGCTTGCCCTGCCGTTGAAAGACGCAGCCGAGCTCGTTGTGCGCCGAAGCGAGGTCGGGGTTGAGCACCAGCGCTTGCTCGTATTGAGCCGCCGCTTCGTCGAGCTTGCCCTGGTGCAGAAGCACGTTTCCCAAGTTGTGATACGCCTCGGCGATGTCCGGCCGCAGCGCAAGAATCTTGCGATACGCCGCCGCTGCCTCGACGAGCCGCCCGGCGCCATGTTCGCGCTGGGCTAGCGCAACGAGGGCATCGAGCTCGGCCAACCCTCCGGACGTCTGACGGCCCGCCTTCATCGGTTTCTGTCCTCGCCCGCCGCCGGATTTTGGGTCCAATTTATCCAATCAACCACGGCACGATTGCCGGCAGGGAGCGAGCTCGGCCAGCAGTGGCTCGAGCTGCGCCTCGTAACGCCGCCAACGCGCCACCGAGCTGCGGTAGAGCGGCCGGCGGACTTGAACGTTGCTGGCCGTGGCGATTGGCCGGTTGGTTTCGTGAAATTTCAGGCAGCGATCGTCCCAAGGCAGACCGCAATAGTCGATCAGCCGTCGGGCTTGCTGCTCCAGATCGTCGACCACGTCCTCGTAGGCGACGTCGAGCATCGATCCGGCCGGCAGGACCGTTCGCCAGTGATCCATCAACTCGTAGTACCAGCGGTAATAACAACCCAATTCCGCCAGGTCATAGCTGAACGACGAGCCGAACGAATAAAGTCGCGAGAAACACGAAACGCAGGTGTCGACCGGATCGCGCACGGTATGGATGATCCGCGCATTGGGCAGGATCAGTCGGATCAAACCGACATGGAAAAAATTGGCGGGCGCCTTGTCGGTGATCCGCGTCTTGCCGGCCGGAAGATGCGGCAGCCCGGCCAGATACGCCTGGCCCAATCGCCGAAAGCCATCGGCGTCGAGTCCCGCAATTCCCTGGGGATACGGCACCGCTCGGCCGTCGGCGTCAGGCAGCATTCGGACGAGACGCTCCAGGATCGTCAGCTCGCCGGCGGCGTGGACCAGTGGGTGACTGGCCAGAATCTGTTCGACCAGCGTACTGCCGGAACGCGGCATGCCGAGCACGAAGATGGGAGCCGCCGAGGGATCTCCCACTGCGCCGATGCGATCGGGCAGGCTCCCGTCGAATTGCTCGGCGATCGCTTGGAACTCTCGCTGGCAGCTTACCTCGTGATAATGGACCTCGCGGCGCTTCAGGGCATTGCCCCGGAGCAAATGCCCAAAAGCGCGCCGATAGTCGCCGACGTCTTCGAGCGCCTTGCCGAGCGCGAATGGAAATACAACAATTTGTTGGGAGGCAGGCGGCTCGTGTCGGCCGCAAGTGACTCGAGCTCGGCGAGATCGGGGTCACCCGCGAAAGGTCTTCAGGTCCGCGCGTTGATAATGCGCTTCGGCGTAGTCCGGCCTCAGAGCGATCGCTTGTTCAAACCTCGCTCGAGCCTTGTCGAGTTCGCCTTGCTCCTTCAGTACATTGGCCAGATTCTGGTGCGCCTCGGCAAGATCTGGCTTCAGCGCAATCGCTTGCTCAAAACGTGCCACGGCCTGGTCGAGCTTGCCCTGCACGTGGAAGATGGAGCCCAGGTGGTGGTGCGGCTGGAACAGGCGGGGATTGAGAGCCGCCGCTCGCTCGTATTGGACTGCCGCTTGATCGATCTTGCCCTGGTCCTTGAGCACGTTGCCCAAGTTGTTGTACGCCTCGGCCAGATCGGGCACCAAAGCGATCACATGTTCGAACTGCGCCCGCGCCTCGTCGAACTTGCCTTGCAGCCGCAGAATGCAGCCCAGGTTGTTGTGCGCATGGTAGATGCCGGGCTTAAGAGCGATTGCCTGCAGGTAGTGGGCCGCCGCTTCGTCGATCCGGCCCTGGTTCAGCAGCAGGTCGCCGAGGCGGTTGTGCGGCTCGGCCAGATCGGGCCGTAGCGCAATCATCTTCCGATAAACCGCCGCGGACTCGGCCGGCTGCGGCGCGCTTCGGTCGCGCTGCCCCAGCGCAACGAATGCGTCCAAATCGGCCGACGAACCGGGCGCTTGGCTATTCGCCCTCATAAGATGCTGCCCCCACAGCTCTCGGCCTATCGATCGAAAACGGTCCGATATTCGACGGACCAGTCAAGCCTGGAGCCGAGCCAGACTCACTACCTTCTATAAGTGTAGATTTCGATCATTCCCCGCGAAAGCGCCATGATTTGTCTTGAGTTTTTTTGTGACGGCGTCGATCTTTCCCGCTGAATGGCGGGAATTGTACCCTGTCGAATAGCTCGGGCGTGGGGGACGCTGCCGCGCGCGCACCGATTTGCATGGCAATCTTTTGCCGGTTGCCATGCCGACTCGCCCTCTTACGCTACCTAGCGACAGGAATCGAGCTCGGCCACGAGCGGCTGAAGATACGCCTCGTAGCGGCGCCAACGCGCCAGCGAACTGCGGTAGATCGGCCGGCGGACCTGAACGTTGCTGGCCGTGGCGATCGGCCGGTTGGTTTCGTGGAAGCTCAAACAGTGATCGTCCCACGCCAGACCGCAATAGTCGATCAGCCGCCGGGCCTGACCTTCCAGATCGCCGACCACCTCCTCATAAGAGACGTCGAGCATCACTCCGGCTGGCAGAACCCCTCGCCAGTGTTTCATCAGCTCGTGATATGAGCGGTAGTAGCGCCCAACTCGGCCAGGTCATAGCTGAACGGCTGACCGTGCGTGAAGAGTGTAGAAAAACACGAAATGCAGGTATCCATCGGATCGCGCGTGGTGTGGATGATCCGCGCATTGGGCAAAATCAGGCGGATCAAACCGATATGAAAGAAGTTGCTGGGTGCCTTGTCCGCGATCCTCGTCTTGCCCACACCGAGACTTGGCAGGCTGGCCAGATAAGCGTGGCCGAGTTGCCGAAAGCCGTCGGCATCGAGCGCGGATACCGACTGCGGAAAGGGCAGGGGCCGACCGGCGGAGTCCGATACCGCCTGGGTAATGCGGTGCAGGTTCCACAGCTCGCCGGCGGCATGGATTTGCGGGTGGCTGGCCAGAATCTGCTCGATGAGCGTGCTGCCCGAGCGGGGCATGCCGACGATGAAGATCGGCGTCGGCGACGGATCGCCAGCCCCGGCGAAGCGATCCAGCAGGCTGGCGTCGAACAGCTCGGCAAATACCCGGAAAGTGCGCTGATACGCCGCTTCGTCGTATTGGACTTCGCGGCGCTTGAGAGCATTGCCTTGGAGCAAATGCTCAAAGGCGCGCGGATAGTCGCCAACGTCGTCGAATGCCTTGGCGAGTGCGAAGTGGATATAGAGTCGCTTGCCGGGAGGCAACGGGCTCGAATCGGCGGCAAGCGCTTCGAGCCGGGCGAGATCGGGATCGCCCGCGCAAAAGGTTTTTAGATCCGCGCGATGGTAATGCGCTTCGGCATAGTCCGGCTTGAGATCGAGCGCTTGGTCGAAGCGTGCCATCGCCTCGTCGAACTTGCCCTGCTGCGCGAGCGTGTTGCCCAGGTTGTGGAGCGCTTCGGCGAAATCGGGCCTGAGGGCCAGTGCCCGCTCGTAACTCGCCAGGGCCAGGTCGAATTTCCCCTGCTGTTTCAGCACGTTGGCCAGGTTGTTGTGTGCTTCGGCGTAGCCTGGCGCCAGGGCGATCGCATGTTGATAACGCGCCACGGCCTGGTCGAGCTTGCCCTGCTCGCGGAAGACGCGACCCAGGCTGTTGTGTGTCTGATACAAGCCGGGCTTGAGCGACAGGGCCTGCGCGTAGGCCGCTTCTGCTTCGGCCAGCTTGCCTTGGTTCAGCAACACATTGCCCAAATTGTTGTACGCCTCGGCAATGTCGGGCCGCAGCGCAAGAATCTTGCGATAAGCATCGGCCGCTTCGGCCAGCCGACCAGCACGATCTTCACGCTGGGCCAGCGCGACGAGATCATCCAACTCGGTGGCGTTGTCAGGGGTTTGGCCGGTCGCGGTCATCGGTTTCCGTCGTTGTTTGCTGCGGGACCAATGAGTCAAACGGACCCGGCGGATCCAGGATCGGTCAATCCAAGAGGTGATCCGGGCATCGCGCCCTTCCCGAATTCTAATGACGCGGCTTCATCCACGGCTAGGGCTGCCGCGCTTCCGCTCGGACGGCCGGTGCTAAAATTCCCCTTCGGGAAACAGCAGGCACAAAACGTCGAGTGCTCCCATCGCCCGTTGCGGATCTTGGATACTCGACGTCTCGCCTTGCGTCCACAGCCCCAGCGCATAGCGCAGATATTGCTCGCGCGATTCGACCAGAGCCTCGCCTTCCAACCGGTCGAGCGCCTCGGGCCAGAAATGGGTCAGCTCTTCAAACGCCCCGGGCCGACCGGCAATCGCGTCGTAGACCAGATCGTCCAGCCGTTCGAGCATTTCCAGCGATTCCGGGTCATTGCCGGCCAGGTCGTGGTGCAGCCGGGCCCGGTCACGCTCGCGCGCCGCAGGATTCGAATCTTTCGCCGGCGCACGGACCTCAGATGCGGGTGTCTTGTTGGCCGGGGAGCGCGTCGCCGCGGCTGCCGGAACGTCCAGGACCGCGACGGACGACGATCCGGCCCCCTGGGCTCGCGCCGTCGAGGCTTTGCGGGCGGGTGCCGGTGCTGTGTCGACGTTTGCAGCCCAGGCCTCGCCCTGCCATGCGTTGTGATCGTGGACCGCCACGGCTCCCTCGCCGATTTCGCTGACCAGTGGCGCCATGACTTGTTCGGCCAGCCAGGGAAACCGGGCTTCCTCCAACGCGTGCTCCACCACGCTGGCCCACGCGTTGTCGTGATAATCGATCTCGCTGAGTGCGTTGAGGTGCACCACGGTGTAGCGGCACTGGCGGGCAAATCGCTCGATCTGCAAACTCGTTTCGGGCACCGCCACGATTCGTACCGGCCGACGCAACGAGGGACGCAGCCCGATGGAAAACGAAAACTTCCTACGCTCGCCGATCGGCAACAGGCTCATCAGGCCCGAGAGCAATTCTTCCCCGCGCCGGCCGACAAGGATCAACTCGCATCCCGCTCGATCGCTTCGTGAACCAGCCCGGCAAGTGCTGCCGGTCCCGGGTGGCGTGCCAGGTTGCCCAGCAAAATGTGATCGATGGCCGGAGCCCGGCCCGCCAAGTCGGATCGCTTGCAACTTGCCGCCGGCCGGCTCGTGCGGCAAGACATAGCCCGAGGCCGCCACGGCCCGCATGATCGCGAATGGATTGTTGGCAAACCGCTCGAAGAGTTCGCGCGGCACCACCAGGCAATGCGTCAAGAAGCTGAGCCGGCTCGTGTTCCGCCCAGGCCGCGCGAGATGGGCCCGCCCGACAGCCGATGGTGCGCGAAATGCAAATCGAATCGTCGTCTAGCTCCCAGTAGCAGGTCCCCACTTGCCGCCGATCGCTCGGCGACATGCGCGTCGCACCACGGGAGTCGCCGCACCAGCAACTGGGCATCTTCCTTGGTCACTCCGGCGCTGCGGCCGACCAGATGAAATCCTTCACGTTGCCGACGACGACCCGACGAAAATACGGCCTGCTGCACAAGCACGATGACAACCTCGCAATAACGAACCGGCGCTCACGCGCACATTCCAGGCCAAACCGCGGCAGCAATGTCAGGCAAAACGCCTCAAGGGTGGGATGGTCTTTCTGTTCACTTCCCGCTCGCGAGGAACGTCCCCGCGGCCGGCAAACCAACGGGAGCCGTGATCGCTCGAAAACGGATTTTGGCAAATCGGCGCTTCATTTTTCCGTCCCCGGCTCCGGATGATGTTCGATCATTTGAAAATCGGCCAGAATCGACTGAAGCATCGCGTCGGGCGCCGGCGGCCCTGGCACTTGCGTGGCGAACGGTCGCGCATCGACGGCCGCGCGCCGGCGCTCCGGTACGCACAAATTGTGTTTCCAGAAGTCGGCGCCATTGTGCCAACTCGGTGTTCCAGAGATTCCGCTCCGCCATGCCGTGCTGCTTTTCCCGATTCAGTTCTTCCGCCAGTTCCACCGTCCGATATCGTAGAACGTGCAGCTCGGCCATCAGGCCGCGTTGCTCGCATTGGAGCTGAGTCAGCGCAGCTTCGCAGTTGTTCTTCGGCCGCCCGCGCCGTGGCGAGTTGATTGCGCAGCGACTCGTTTTGCATCCGGCTGTCGGCCAGCGCCGCATGGACGCTGGCCAATTCCAGGCTGGCCGCCGGCCGATTGGTGGCCTCGGCCCGGGCAGCGTCGAGTTGCCGCTCGAGATTTGCATATTGAATGCTCAGTTCGGCCAGTTGTCGTTCGGCCGCTACGCGCCGTTTGCGCGCACTGCCGGTCCGGGCTCGGATCGACCAGCCAGCGTTCGACGAATCCGGCCAGCGCCTCGTGCGCGGCGCGCAGTTGCGCCAAGCGGGCTCTCGGGGAGGTCGCTGCGCTCGTCGTCGGCGGAAATGGCGGACACAACAGACATGCGATTCACGACAAACACTTAGGGCTTGGCCCAGGGCCATGTTCGATGCGCTGGCGAACCGCAGGGGGCTGCCGGGGAACTTGAACCCGCATGCCTCGCGACGCTTGAGCGCAAAGATGGCCGGTCCCGTGAGCGGAGGATAGAAGTGAAAATCTCCAGTCCGGGGCTCTGCAACTCTAGATCGCCGAATGACCTAGGGCAAATCGCGCCGGGGGCCGAAAGCGAGCGAATTGCTCGTCGCCCGCGCGGCGCGCGCGGGCGAGCCGATCCCGCGGCATACTTTTTCTCGCGGCTGCAAGTTGTTCGTGCCCCAATGTTTAGTGCCAGTTATCTACCATCGCAGTAGCATTAGCCCTTGCATGGCGTAGCATTTATGCCATCTTTTCCGGTGTCACCCCACCCTAGGTCCGGCTTGAACGCGGACCCCCGGGGCGGATTGCAGCCGCCTTGAATGGCACGGAAGCTGCTGTGTTGACGTGCAGCCAAGGGTCGCGCCCCGCCAGTCTTTTGCCGGTCTTGTGCACCGGGACGGATCGAGCCAACAAGAGAGAAAAAGGAACCCATGATGAACACAAAATTGAAACTGATTTTTGCCCTGGCACTGATCGGATTGATTCCCGCGGCCACGGCCCACGCCGGATGGCTGAACGAAGTTCTTGCCAATGCCGCCGATTGCGCCGAGCCGGCTCCCGGTTGTGCCGCGCCCGCTCCTAGCTGCGCGACGCCGGCTCCTGCCTGCTGTGCGCCAACCATCACGTACAACCACATTTTCGTCCACCGGGTTTGCTGCTGCGGTTGCAAGCCGCCGATCGAAACAGTGCTGAGCGTCAAGGATCCGGGCGCCTGCAATCCCTGCACCGTCGCCCCGGTCGACATTCCCGTCTGCCTGCCCGCCTGTTGCACCGGCGAGCCGACGGTGAGCTGCCGGGTTGGCCTCTGCGGACGTGGCGTGGTTCGCTACGATTATTGCTGCGGGCTGAGCATCAAGATCATCTTCCGCAATTGCGGCGATATCGCGGTGACTTACATCGGGGCTTGATCGGCAATCCTCGCCAGCCCGGCAGGCGGCCGATCGGTCCACGGCCGGCGCGGGGGTAGCCACCAGTGAGCAAGCGCAAGAACCGCCGCGGGCACGCTTCCGATCGGTCGACCGCGGCGGAAGCTCGGCCCACGCAGGCACGCCTTGTCGAATCCGCGCCGACCGAATCGCGGCTGGCCGAAATTGCCACGGTCGGCTGGATGCTTTCGACGCTGCTGACGCTGGCCTCGGAATTGGCCCTGGCCGCATTTGCGGTTTGGCGGTGGCTCGCAGCCCGACAACCAATTGTCGGCAGTGCTCACCGAGCTGTTTGGGCTGTGCGCGGTGGTGGGAGGAGTGGTGTCACTGCTCTTGGCCGCCGTCGTGCTCAGGTCACGCCGCGTGCCGGCGCCCCGCGTCGTGACGGTCGTGGCCCTGATTGCCGGCGCACTGCCGCTCGTGCTGCTCGGCCTGCACTTCTGGCATTGAAAGAGTGCGTGCCGCGCCGTTCGCTCGCGTGCCCGATCGCATCCAGCCGAGCATTCGCGGCCAAAGCACCGGCGCGGCGGCCTCCAACCAGCGTGACCGGAAATAGTATTTCGTGAAACAACGCGCGTGCAGCGCGCTCAGTTCGTCGGCGGTCAAATGCGTATAGCGCAGCACCGGCGTGTAGACGTTGTAGCGCGAGTAATCGAACTCGGCGATCTGCGGTTTCACCTGTCGGAAGAATTCCGTCCCCGGATACGGCGTCACGATGTTGAAATTGGCGAACGTCGGATTGAGCGATTGCGCGTAACGCAGCACTCCGTCGATCCGCTCCGGAGTGTCGTCGGGAAATCCGATCATGAATCCCGCCACGGTGCGGATGCCCAGTTCCCGGCAAATCGCGATGAAGCGGCGCTGGGCGTCGTCGCGGATCGGTGTTCGCCGATGCTCTCGCAGCGTGGCGTCGTCGGGCGTCTCGATGCCGAACGTCACGCTCGTCAGGCCCGCGGCCCGCAACGTGCGCAACGTCTCTTCACGCAGCAAATCGGTGCGGGTTTCGACCGAAAATTGAATCTTTCGCGGCAAGTGGCGGATCCGATCGGCCAGCTCCATGATTCGCCGGCGGTCGAGTCCGAACAGCGGATCGCGAAACTTGAACGATCGAAAACCGTGCCGGCGAATGCCGTCGGCCATTTCGGCCGCCACCAATTCGGGCCGCCGAAATCGGGTCGTTTTCTCCAACACGATGTAGGGGCAATAATCGCACGACAGCGTGCAGCCCCGGCTCTGTTGCACCAGTGCGGTCGGAAATCGCGAAAAATCGTACGACACTCGAAACGTACGCGGCGAAAACAGCGACCAGTCGGGCGCCGGCAAGTCGTCCAAGTCGGCCACTTTCCCCACGTCGACCGTTGGGCCGGTCGCCGCCAACACGTCGTCGAACTTCCAGAACAACTGCTCCACTTCGCCACGGATTCGCAGCACGCTCAGTCCGTCGAACGCCTCGGGCAACGTGTGCGCCACGACGCCGCCGGCCAGCACCCGGCAGCCCGGTGAGTCGCGATTCAATGCCGCGATCGCTTGACGCTCCCAAGGCAGCGACGGCAGCGAAGGATGGAAATAGTAAACATCGGCCGATGGCAAGCGATCGAGCGCAGTACTCGACCGTGTGTCCCAGAGAGCGAAAGATGGCCGCCAGATGGGCATAGGCCAAAGCCACCGGGCCGGCGATCGCGGTTCATCGCATAGCGCACCAAACGGTCGGCCGGTCCGCCGACGCCGCGATATTCGCCGACGCCGAATCCACCGGCAAAATCCTTCGTCGCGCCGCCGCGACGGGTATCCCAAAGTACGATGTGCATGGCCGGCGGTATCCTCAAACGATGAATCGGTCGGGCGTTTGGCTGCCGCGGGCCGCGACGCTGATTACTCGAGGCTAAAAATGTCGGGCACGGCCACCGTGCGCCGCCGGCGGCAACTCGTCGCCCGCGGCAGTCTCGGTCGGGTGATAGCCAACCGGTTGTGGAGCGCCGCCCGAATGGATGCCCTCGACCGACAACCCCGGCGCGTTATCGTCGCCGGCGCCAGGCGCGCCGCCGGTGCAAGGGTGGAATCGAGCACCGAGATCCGTCCGTCGCCGAAGACTCGGTAATGAATCCCCCGCCAGCGAACTGCGCGGACTGGCCATCGCGCGCGATGAGCCCCCAAGCACCCAGCAGACCGGCCAGAGGGGCCAGCCATAGATCGAAACGCCGCGCCGCGGCCAATCGATGGGTATAACGCGGCAGCAAATGCTTCGCGGCATCCTGACGGAAAAACGCTCGGGCGACTTGCAGGGCATAGAGCACTGCCGAAGCCGCCGCGGCCCACACGGCCCAGCCGCCCCAGGCCACGGCCGAGGGAAGCATCGCCAGTCCCATCCAGAACACTCCCTGGTGCACGACGGCCGACAGCGTGGCGACTGCCCAAAAACTGGGCGCATAGCGACGTCCCATGGCAAACTGCCGGTGGACAAACGCCAACAAGTCACGCCAATCGTAGTCGACCACCGTCGGAGCCAGCGCCTCGGGTTCGAAGCGAACGCGGCCGGCATAGGGCAGCATCCGCGCGGCGACCAGGTCGTCGCTCAACGTTCCGCGCCATGCCGCTCGCCAGATGCAGGCGATCGAATGTGTCGCGACGAATCGCCCACGATCCACCCCAGACAAAATGATGCCTTGCTGGCCCGATCACGGTCGCCACCCCGGCATCGAGCGAATGGAGCAGCAAATTGGCAAGCGTCGTGCCGCCCCGGCACCAGCCAGCGATACGACGTCGCCGCCGCCACACCCGGCGTGTCCAAATGCTGGACGAGCTGCCGCAGCCACGACCGGCCAGTCCGCGTGTCGGAATCGGCGAATGCCAGATATTCAATCTCCTGGGGCAAAGCAGTCGTGGCGGCCAACAGGTTGTGGACCTTTTGCCCACAGCTCCGGGCTGCCCCGGCGACGATCAATCGCGATGGTCGATTCGGATAGGATCGCTGCAATTGTTCGATCGGCCCGCAGGCCGGATCGTCATGATGATCGACGACCAGGATCAGCGTGTAATCGTCATAGTCTTGCTCGAACAGCGAGCGCAGGTTTTCGCTCAGCCCCACGTCCAAACCGCGGCACGTCACGATGATCGCGGCCCGGCCTCCCGACAGGCCCGGCTATCGGATGACGCAATCGGCTCAGCGCATAACGGCGAAACTCATAGGCCTGTGCCGTCATCAGCCCCGCATAGACGATCGCGATTGCCGCGATTGCCAGATAGATGGCCACCCCTGAACCGATCGTCATGACGCGCTCCGTGGCCTCGCCGATCTCACTCCACTGGTGAGAATTGAGCGCGGCTGCTGGCGGCTCTTTGGCTGCCCCGCCTGGCTGGCACGAGCGCATGGTGGCTGGCCGCATGGCTGGGGGCGGAGGTATTAACGCGGGCGGAAGGTAGCCGGATTGGCCAGGTGAGTCAATATGGACGCAGCGCGCAGGCCGATGGCGGCAGCCGTGGCCTCAGACCGCCGAGACTGCTGGTACCGCCTGTGGCGGCGAAAACAGATCGGCCGCCACATCGACTGGCCGCAGGCCGCTCGGGGCAATCTCCGGCCTCGCGCCGCAGAAGTGCTATCAGGCTGACACCCTGGTCATAGCCGTCATGCCGGCGGCCCGAAACCAGCGAGAGCAGCCGCCGGCTCTCGTCCGCCAGGATCCACTCCAGACAGCGGTTGACCGGCGCGAGCGGCATGCTGAAATCGGTCCCCGCGGCGCCGTGCGCTTCGCCATGCCGGCGATTCCACCAGCGAACCAGTTTCACTGCCGGATACAGCCGCGTGTTGTAATGCGAGGCCAGCAGGCATGTCGCCGGCAACCCCTGCCACACGCGCGCAAAGCGCTCGGCGTCATAGCGGCGATAATGCCCGAAGCTTTCGTCGTGCCGGCTCCATAGCGAAGCGTCGGCCGGCACCGTCACCAAAAAGTAGGTGCCGGGCCGAGTAGCGGCCAGCAGCGAGGAAAAGAGCGAAAAGTCGTCGGGCACGTGTTCCAACACGTCGGTCAGCAGCACCAGGCTGGCCCGCGACAAGAACATCGCTCACCGCGCCGGAGCATAACCGTGGCGAAATTCGATCGCCGGAAACCGGCTGCGTGCCAGGTCGATCGCCTGGGCCGAGGTATCCACGCCGACACACTGGTATTGGCCCGCCAACGCCCCCAAATTCGCCCCCGTCCCGCAGCCGACGTCGAGCACCACCCGATCGACTGTCGGGCGGGACAACGGCTTGCACGATCCGGCGCAGAATTTTTCGCCGGGCGACGAACCACCAGTGGCGGTCCTCGATCTGGGCATGGAGTTCGAATTGTGCCGATTGCATGCGTTGTGCCGAACGTGCCTCGCTGGGCGGCCGAAAGTCGGCCACTCCTCTGGCACAAGCATACGTCACGCTGGGGAGGTCTGAGGCTCAGGACCGCGGGCATGAGGTCCGCGTCCAGCTGCGCGGGAAAGGGGGACGACATTGCGTCCACACCCGGATGGGCCTGAAGACTCAGGCCTCGAGCCGCACGCCTTCCGTTCGGCCCTCCTGCTTCAGGCATTGGCCGATCTGCCGCACAGCCTGCCGCAGGCGGTTTTCGTTTTCGACCAGGGCCAGCCGCAAATAGCCTTCGCCGGCCGGTCCAAAACCGCTCCCCGGGCTGACGGCCACGTCGGCCTCTTCCAGCAGTTTGGTGGCAAACGTCATGGTGTCCATGCGCTGCGTCCAGACGTCGGGAATTTTGGCCCAGACGAACATCCCGGCTCGCGGCGGGGTGATGTCCCAGCCGATGCGTCGCAGACCCTCGCACAACACGTTGCGGCGGCTCTGGTAGAGCTGGCTTTGCGCTTCGACCGCGGCATCGGTGTGGCGCAGGGCCATGATCGCCGCGATCTGCACGGCGTTGAACATGCCGTAATCGTAATAGGTCTTGATCGTCGCCAATGCCCGCACCATCTCGGCATTGCCGGCACAAAAGCCGACTCGCCAACCGGCCATGTTGTAGCCCTTGCTCATCGTGGTGAATTCGACCCCCACCTCCCGTGCGCCCGGAGCGCTGAGAAAACTGGGAGGCTGATAGCCGTCGAAGGCGACGTCGGCATAGGCAAAGTCCGAGATCACCATGAAACCATAACGCCGCGCCAGTTTCACTACATCGACAAAAAACTCCGGCTCGACCGTCACGCTCGACGGATTGTGCGGATAGTTGACGACCAGCAGCTTCGGCTTGGGATACAAGTGCTGGCAAGTGTAGGCGATGTTCGAGAGAAACTTTTCGCTGTCGGCCACTTCCAGCGCGATGCAGTTGCCGGCCGCCAGCGCCACCGCGTACACGTGCACCGGAAAGTAAGGAGCCGGCACGATCGCCGTATCGCCCGGTCCGACCAGAGCCAGGCAGATGTGGCTGAAACCTTCCTTCGAACCCAGGCAAACGATCACTTCGCTCTCGGGATCGAGTCGGACGCCGTACTTCTTCAGATATTTGCCGGCCACCTCGCGGCGCAGATTCGGGATGCCGGTCGCTTTGCTGTAGCCGTGATTGCGCGGATCGCGGGCTGCCTCGGCCAGCTTTTCGACGACCAGATCCTCGGGCGGATCGGAGGGATTGCCCATTCCCAGGTCGATCACGTCGTCGCCGGCCCGGCGCTTTTGATACTTGATCGCGTTGATGCGGGCGAACAGGTAGGGGGGGAGCCGCTTGACGCGATCGGCGAGTTCGATCTTGAACGGCGCGAGGTTCTCGGCCGGGTTGTTTTCTTCGTGCTCGTGGCTCATCAGCGCGTCGCCCCCGATTCGGTCAAATCAGACTCGCGTAACGATTTACGCGGCAAACATTCAAGATACCCGCATCGCGGCGACAAGCCAACCGCGGGGGGCCGGCTCCGCGATTCGACCGCGCATGCCGTATTCTGGGAGGTTGCGATCCGGCGGGGCTGGCCGGCTGAGAGGCCCGCGCCACCCACGGGCGAAAGCGGCCCGCCGGCCGCGAGGACACGCCGCTGCCGCCGGAGGTTCGCCGGCCGGGACGGCCTGCTTCCGCCTACCGCCGCGAGTTGCTGCGGGTCGGGTCGGCAGGCTTTTCGACCATGCTCGGCGGCAGATCCGGATCGGTCGCGTCGCGCTTCTTCTTCTCGGCGCGGGGGCTCTTCATCGTGCCAGCCAGGTAATTGTCGATCGTGCAGCTTTCCTGCAGCCGGTCGTATTCCTTGTGCATGGCGATCCGCACTTTCTTTTCGCGCAGATCTTCCTGGATGTATTTACGGGCCTCGGCCATGTCGATCTCGATCGGCTTGCTGTAGCCCTCGCAGAACAGAATGATGAAATTCTCGCCCACCTGGACCACGCTCGACAGTTCGTTCGGTTTGAGCGCGAACGCCTCGGCTTCCAACAGCGGCTGACCGCCATGACGCTGGATCGGCGGAATCTGCCCCCCCAACGAACCGCTGCTGGCATCGCTGGAGTATTGCCGGGCCAGGGTCTCGAAGTTTTCCAGCGTCGGGTTGTCGCGGGCCTTTTCCCACACCTCCTGCGCCTTGCGCTGGTTCGACAGGATGATCGCACGGCATTTCGCCCGCGGGCCGTAGTTCGCCTCGAAGCCCTTTTTCAAGTCTTCCTCGGTGATCGGCACGTCTTCTCCGACCAGTTTCTTCAGTGCCACGCTTGGCCAGACCGCGTCGAGCATATAGACGTCGATCTCGACATGCTGCTGCTTGCGCCACCTGGTTCAACCAGGCCTCGACATCCGGTTTGCCGTTCGGCTTGATCTGACCCATCGAAACGGCAGCCCGGGCGACTTCGGAGTCGAGGTCGGCTTTTTCGACCGTCAACTTACGCTGCTTCAGCGCCTGCGCGAGCAATTTATGATCGAGCAGTTTGTCAAGCACTTCCAGCCCATGCCGGTCGATGCAGCATTCGGCCAATTCGCGGATCGTGATCTGCTGCTCGCCGACGACGGCGGCCACGCCCGGCATTTTCTTCTCTTTTTCGGCATCGCCTAAAATGGTGTCGACGACCGACTCTTTCTCGATCCGTTTGAAGACATCGAGCGACGCGGCGTGCATCTTGCCTTCCTTTCAGCGCGTCGATCAGCACCGGATCGACCAGCGCGCGGTCCATCTTCGTCCCCGGCTGCCGGTCCTCGCACTTCATGATCACGAACTGCTTCTGAACCGCCATGACCGGCGAGATGCTGCCGATCTTCATTTCGAACGCCATCTTTTCCAATTGCGGGTCGCCCAAGTGATGGCGAATCGGCGGAATCATGCCGCCGGCGCTGGCGCTGGCCGGGTCTTCCGAGTTCGCCCGGGCCAGGGCCGGAAAATCATCCGGACTGGCGGCCGCCTTGGCACGAACCTTCTTGGCTTTTTCCGCGCTCGACAGGACGATCAGCCGCACCTTGGCCGCCGGTCCGAACTGGCTTTCGTAGGCTTTGTCGATCTCCTCGTTCGTCACCGTCAGCTCTGGAGCGGCCAGCTTCCGCAGTGCCAGCGAGGGCCAGATGATGTCGTCGGTGTACTGCTTGCGATTGATCCCGCGCTCTTTTTCCAGCAGCTTCAGCCACTGCGCCTTGGGGATCTTGAACTTCGTGGCCATCCGATCGATTTCTTCTTCCACTTCTTCGCTGCTCACGGCCACATTCTGGCTGCGGCAATAGTCGGCAATCATCTGCTTGTGGACGACGTTGTCCAGCACTTCGGTCCCGAAGCGTTTCACGCATTCCTTGGCCAGCTCTTCACGGGTCACTTTTTCGCCATTGACCACGGCGATCAGATCGATCTTCTTCACGTCGTCAACCGGTTTGCCGCCAGCCTGCTTGCCGGCGGCCGGCTTGGCGCCGGCGGCGGGCGCCGCGGGGGTGTCGGTGGACGCTGCCTGCGCATTTTGGGTCGCGGCGGGCGTCGATCGCTTGAAGGGATTCGCCCCCCAAGCCGGCTGCAGACAGACGCCGGCCAGGCCGGCGGCCAGAATCAGCATCATGGGCAGCATCCGCGCAATCGGGCCAGCGTCAGCCAGCGCCCTTGGCCGCGGCGAAAGTTTCGCGATCCGAGCATGGTCACCAGGTTGCGCAACATTTTGTCCTCGAGCTTCACGGGTCAGTTCGTCTGGGCCAAGCGCGTCCTCCGCGGAAAGGAGCGCTACGACGGGCGGGACCGGCAAAATCGCGCCGGCCTTCTCGGGCGGCAATATATAGAGAAGGTCGCCGATTCGGGTCAAGACGAATGCCGGCGCCCCTGGCTGGCGGCGGGCATGCCCCGCCTCCGGCAGGCTGCACAACGACAGCCCCGCTATCACGCAATCACAATGAAGCGGGGTGGGGCCAACGCACCGAACGGTGCTGCGAACACCTGGTTCGAAAGGCGACCAGGATTGGGAAGCTCGGGAGTTTGCGCCGAATCAAGGCCACTGGAAACCGATTGTGCATCCGCCGCGAAATCGTTCCGGACGGGCGAACCATCACCTCGCGGCTAGTCGATCGCCAATCGTTGAGCCGCATCCCGGCAGCCAGGGTACGAGCGGTGTCTGTTCCGACGTCTCCGCGCCCGCCTTTAGCGGCTGACGCCAGTCCGCGGGAGCTATCTGATCGCCGAGCCACACAATTCCGCACACCAACAAACCGCCGAGCACGTCGGCCGCATAGTGCATACCGACCGGGATCGTCGATGCAATCATCACGACGTTCAGCGCCAGAATGGGCCAGCGGAATTGCGTCCTCCAAAATGCGATAATCAGCAAGACGGCCCATTCGCAATGGAACGAGGGCATGCAAATCAGCCCCTCAGTCTCGTGTAGCGACAGCACCGTCATGGAGCCGCCTCGGAGGGCGGTCAAGTGTTTGATAATCCCCGCGTAGTGCGCTGGAACCGGAATGTCGTAGCTAGCGGGCGTGCCAATCGCCGGGGCGACCGCGAAGCAGGCAGCAGTCAGAAGCGCACAAACCATGAACTGCACCAAAAGCCGGTTTAACTCAGCCTGACGGTTCTGTAGCCCAAGCCAAGCGATGGCGAGCGCCGTCTGCGGGATGGCGGAGAAGTAGGCAACGCGCATTACCAGAGCCAGGGTCGGCCTGGCATTGACCCAAGCAACGATTTCGCCGGCGTTGATTCCAATCGCCAGATCGAAGGACTTGAGGGTCGGGTCAGTCAGCGGCGCTCCTAATTGAGCGAGCGCGTACGTCAGCGGACAGAAAATAGTCGAGAACGCGACGAAACCGGCGAGAGATTTCAGCGTCAGGCTGAAGTTCGGCGCCGAGCGATCATAGAAGGCCGCAGCGATCACCAGGCCAACGCAAATGGCAATCGGCTTCACTGCCCCTTCGACGGACAGTCCCGTGAACTCAGCGGCCACAAGCAGGGCCACGAGCGTCCAGGCCGCGAGCGCGAATTGAAGTGTCTCGGAACGAGACAGGCGGATTAAAGCAGTCATGCGCAATCATAACACCTGCACTCGCCGAACACCGGTTCAACAAATCAAGGCCTAACTTCCCCGCCGCATGCGAGCAGCCGGGGGCGTGAGCATGCGACGAGACATGCGACCTCCCCAGCCGGACATTCGATGCAATCGCCCCTCCGGCGGTGCAGGATGCGAGACCGAGGGCCAATACGCCAGGGCCTCGCCCCCCCCGATTCCGCGGTTGAGCTGTGCGGCCGCGTGCCGGTCGCGCCGTGGGGCAGGGCGAAAACGGGCGTATCGGCGTCGCGCTGGCCCTGGCTTAATCGTGCCCGGTCGGCCTTGGAAGTTTCGTTTGGGACGGTGGCACCGGCTTTAGGGCCAAAGTGAACGAGAAAAAGCCGAGGCCTGGCCGTTTTTCTTCTGATTCGCTGGACATCGACTAAAGTTGACCTACGGTTTGTTTAGTCACGTCTAGCGGCGCCGGGCGTGGCGAGTCACTTCCACCGGTTAGCTTGTTGCTAAGAGAGCTCCCGTTCCGGCGGGAAATTACTGTCACTTCGCTTTAACCTTTGTTGCTTTGGAGGATTCTCGTGAAGAATCTCACCCTGAAGATGCGCCGATTTTTGGCGTCTGAAGACGGCCCCACCGCGGTGGAATATGCGGTCATGCTTGCATTGATCGTGATCGTCTGCTTGACGGCCATTCAATCGATCGGCACCAAGGCCAGTACGACGTTTACCAACGTCGCCAACTCTCTGGGCAGCGGCAGCTAAACAGCTGTCGTCTGACCTGGCGGAGTTATCTGTCAAAAAACCCACCTGTGTGTTAGCAGGCTGTCGAAGGATCCCTTCGACAGCCTGCTTTTGTTTTCATCCCGGCACAACCCCGATCCGATTTCATCCAATTAGTACGCTATCGAACGCAAGACAGCGAAGCTCCCCAATCTGGCAAAAACATCCGATCGATATCGCCGAATTCCTTGCATCGTGCACGTGGGAGGCCTATCACATGAGCTGCCTCGGCCGGCCGCCGATATCCCAAGGAGTTGTCGATGGCGTTATTCTCTGCGCTCAAGCGACGGTTGATGAGACTGTGGAATCCGCCCGGGTTTCAACCAATCTTCTTCGCCCTCGAGTCGGTCCATCTGGCTCGGGCCTATGGCGTGGCGGCCGAGTTGGGAATCGCCGACTTGCTGGTCGAGCGCCCACGCGACATTGCCGATCTCGCCCAGTCGACCGGCACCAATCCGCAGTCGCTGTTGCGAATGCTGCGCGCCTTGGCGGCTTTCGGCGTGTTTGCCGAGGATCGCCAGGGGCGATTCCGTCTGACCGGCCGCGCCCGGGTCCTGCTGAGCGATGCACCGGGTTCGCTGCGATCTTGGGTGCGGATGATGGCCCGACCTGAAGTCTGGCAGGGCTACGCCCACACGCTCGAAGCAGTGAAGACCGGCACGCCGGCGTTTGAGCTCGCGCACGGCACCCACTTTTACGAATACCTGGCCACGCATCCCGCGTCGGGCGAGGCATTTTTCGCCGCCCTTGGCTGTTGGACCGAGTGGCAATCGCGCGAGATCGTCAAAGCCTACGACTTCGGCCGCTTCTCGACCATCATGGACGTCGGCGGTGGCACCGGCCGCCTGCTCTCGCACATTCTTTTGGCCCATCCGAACGTGCGTGGGATTCTGCTCGATTCGCCCGAAACGCTCCGTTTGGCGGAAGCGAGCTTCGCGTCAGCCGGACTTGCCGAGCGCTGCCAACGGATCGCGGGCAGCTTTTTCGATACGATTCCTCGCGGCGCGGATGCCTGCATCATCAAGAACACGCTCTGCGATTGGAGCGATGAGGACGCTGCCCGATTGCTGCGAAATTGCCACGCGGCGCTGGAGATTGGCGCGCCCTTGTTAATGATCGACGCGGCCATCGATCCGCGCAACGGCCGCGACCGCGTCGTGAAGCTGTTGGATCTCGAAATCTCGTCGCTGTTGCCCGGCGGAATGCGAACCGCCGCCGAGTTGATCGCGTTGGCCGAGCGTTGCGGTTTCGGCTCGATCAAGTTCCATCCGACCGCCGTCGTTGACATTCAGATCATCGAAGCGGTCCGGCTCGCCGAGCCGGCCATCGTGATTCGCGCACCGGCCAGCGGTATTGAGGGCCCGACCCAGATCACGGATGCGGCGCCACTCGAGGGAGAAGCGCCGGCCGCCACGCGAGCGATGGCCCGGGAGCCGCGGTTAACCGTGGCCGTTAGCGGGCCCGCAGCGATTTGCCCATCTTTGCCCGCAATTGTCTGACGAATTCCCCACTCGGCCGGCCCACCAGAACCGGTCCGCCGGTGGCTTTCTTTGGGCCTATCAATCGGTTAGGATTGATGTGTTGGCGGCCGACCGATCCCGTGTCTTGGGCCGTGCGTAGCAACCACACCGAAACCGTTCCGGCCGCCTCCCACCCCCCAATGCCTGGCGGATCCGTCAGCGCGGCGGCAGTGCGCTGGTGGTCGCTCGGGCTGCAGCGCCCCCGAGTGCGCGATTGACGAGCCGCGCCTTGGGCGCCGCGAGCAATCGCCAGAGACTAAACCGCGTCGGCGAAAACCAATTCCGAGGAGTCGCAAGATGCTCAATCTGATCGGTAAGGGTACGGCTCACACCTGCGACGGCATGACGCGTCGCGACTTTCTGCAGGTCGGCACACTCGGAGCCATCGGCCTTTCGCTCCCCGAACTCTTGGCCGCTCAAGCCCGCGGCGCGGTCGATCCGGCCGACGATGGCAAATCGGTGATCATGATTTTCAACCTGGGGCGCACCAGTCAGCTCGATCTGTTCGACATGAAGCCCGACGCGCCGGCCGAAATCCGCGGTCCCTTCAAACCGATCGCCACCGCCGCCCCCGGCGTCGAAATCTCCGAGATTCTGCCTTTACACGCCAAGCTGGCCGACAAGTTTTCGCTCGTCCGCAGTTGCTACCACACTGCCGCCGCCGTCCACGACACCGGCCATCAAATGATGCAGACCGGTCGCTTGTTCACCGGCGGCATCGTCACGCCGCACGCCGGCTGCGTTGTCGAATATCTGCGCGGGCGGCGCACGGATCTGCCCGCCCACGTCCTCTTGCCCCAGCCGATGGGCGACACCGGCGGCGGCCTGTCGCATGGGCAGGACGCCGGCTTTTTGGGCAAGGCGAACGATCCGTTCGCGTTGATGGCCGATCCTTCGCAGCCCAATTTCAAAGTCCCCGATCTTTTGCCCCCGCCCCAAATCGGCGAGGTCCGGCTCGAGCGTCGCCGCAAGCTGCGCACGATCGTCGACGATACGGTCAAGGATTTCGAAGCCAGCGAAAACGCCCATTTGCTCGACACCAATTTCGAGTCGGCGTTTCGCCTGATGACCAGCGTTCAGGCGCGCGAGGCGTTCGATCTGTCGAAAGAACCCGATTCGGTCCGCGAGCGCTACGGCAAAAATCGCTTCGGTCAGTGCTGCTTGTTGGCGCGGCGGTTGATCGAGGCGGGCGTGCGGTTCGTCACCGTCAACACCTTTTTGACCGTCTTCAACGAGATCACCTGGGACATCCATGGATCGAATCCCTTCACGTCGATCGATGGCATGAAGAACATCGTCGTGCCGATGTACGATCAGGCCTACAGCGCCTTGATCGAGGATTTGCACCAGCGCGGCATGCTCGAAAAAACGCTCGTTTGCAACCTGGCCGAGTTTGGTCGCACGCCCCGCATCAACCCGGCGGGTGGCCGCGACCATTGGCCCCAGTGTTGGACGATGTACTTCGCCGGCGGCGGGGTAAAGGGTGGTCGAGTCGTCGGCCGCAGCGACGCGATCGGCGGCGTGCCGGCCGAGCGGCCGGTCGAGCCGGGCGAGATCGTGGCCACCATCTTCCACAGCCTCGGCATGAATCTCGAAACCAAGATTCCGGGTCCCTCGGGTCGTCCCTTTACGCTGGTCAATTACGGCACGCGAGAAATCCACGAATTGTTCTAAGCGGATGGCTGCGCCGGCGCTCGTCGACGGCTGGTTTGTGCCACCGGCTCTCTCTCACCCCCACCTGCCGGAAGAGTCCATGAGAATCAGACGTGTTTTGGCGCACTCGGCGTTTGGCTTGGCGCTAGCCTTGCTCACGGCCGCCAGTGCTCCCGCCGCGGATCCAGCACCGGCTGCGGTTGCCACGCCAGCGCCGGCGGCCGACTCGCCGCCTGCCGATTCGCTGCGCTTGCTGCCGGTCTCCATCGTGCTGACCGGTCCGGCGGCGAGCGAGCGATTGGTGCTCGAAAAAGTCAACGCCGGCCGCTTCGTGGGGCAACTGACCGATGGCGTCACGCTCTCGTCCAGCAACGAACAAGTTGTGCGCATCGAGGCCGGAGCGGCCGTGCCTGTCGGCAACGGAACCGCGCAAATCGTCGCGACCGCCCGCGAGCACTCGGCCGCCAGCGAAGTGACCGTCGTCGAAATGGACCAGCCATTTGTCTGGAGCTTTCGTAATCACGTCGAGTCGGTGTTGTCGAAGAGTGGTTGCAACTCGGGCGCTTGCCATGGCGCCTTTGCCGGCAAGAAAGGTTTCAAACTCTCTCTGCGCGGGTTCGATGCCCTGGCCGACTATTCCACTCTCACCCGCCAGGCTCGCGCGGCGGGTGGTGTTGAACGACCCGGGTCGAAGCCTGCTGCTCACCAAGCCGACCGGTCTGATCCCGCACAAAGGGGGAATCCGTTTCGGTGTCGATTCACCCGAGTTTCGCGTGATCGCCGAGTGGATCGCCGCCGGCGCGCCTGCCCCGCGCGAGGACGATACGCGCATTGCGCGGCTCGAACTGCTGCCCGACAAATCGAGGCAGTCTCCCGGCGCCAAGCAACAGCTCATCGTCCGTGCGCATTTCAACGATGGGCACGTCGAGGACGTCACCCGCTGGGCCAAATACACATCGACCAACGAGGCGGTGGCTACGGTCGACGCCGAGGGATTCGTGACGGTTGTCGGATCGGGCGAGGCGGTGGTGAGCGCCTGGTATCTGAGCCTCAACACGATTGCCACGCTCAGCGTCCCCTATCCGGCCGCCATCCCCTCCGAGGTTTTTGCCCAAGCTCCGCGGCGCAACTTCATCGACGAATTGTCGCTGGCAAAGCTCGAAAGCCTGAACCTGCCCCCTTCGCCGCCGGCCGCCGACAGCGAATTCATCCGCCGCGCCTATCTCGACACCTTGGGGGTGTTGCCGACGGCCGACGAAGTTCGCGCCTTTTTGGCCGATGCGTCCGCCGACAAGCGTGATCGTTTGATCGAGACCTTGCTCGCCCGGCCCGAGTTTGTCGACTACTGGACCTATCGCTGGTGCGATTTGCTGCTGGCCAGCGGCCAGCGTTTGCGTCCCGAGTCGCTCGAGTCCTATTACAAGTGGATTCGTGGGCAAGTTGAGCAGAACGTCCCCTGGGACAAATTCGTCTCGGCGGTCATCACCTCATCGGGCAGCACCTTGGAGAACGGCGCCACGAACTTCTTTGCCTTGCATCTGGACGCCACCGAGATGTCGGAGACGGTCTCGGCCGCTTTCCTGGGAATGACGATCAACTGCGCCCGCTGTCACAACCATCCGCTGGAAAAGTGGACCAACGATCAATATTTCGCCATGGCCAATCTTTTCGCCCGCGTGCAGGCAAAGGGTTGGGGGGGCGACCCGAATGTCGGCAACGGCGATCGAACGGTCTTTGCCGGCAACGAGGGAGAGTTGATCCAGCCGAGCAAGGGGCGCCCGCAGCCTCCCACCCCGCTCGATGGCCAACCCCTTTCGCTCGACGATCCGGCCGATCGCCGCATCCATCTTGCGCATTGGCTCACCTCGCCGGAGAATCCTTATTTCACTCGGGCGATCACCAACCGCGTGTGGGCCAACTTCTTCGGCGTCGGGTTGGTCGAAAAGGTTGACGATCTGCGGCTGACCAATCCGGCCAGCAACGAAGAATTGCTCGCCGCCAGCGCCAAATTTCTAGCCGACAACCATTTTGACCTGAAAGCGCTGATGCGCGCAATTCTGCAATCGGCCACATACGCCCGGTCGAGCCAGCCGACCGCCGAAAACAAACAGGACGAGCGGTTCTATTCGCGCTACTACCCCAAGCGACTGAAGGCCGAGGTGCTGATCGACGCCCTCGCTCAGGTCACCGCCGTGCCGACCCAGTTTCAGATCCGATATGGCGGCAACGCCAAGGACGTGCACGATTTGCCCCTGGGCAAACGGGCCATGGAGCAAATCGACGTCGACGCCAACGGCTATTTCTTCAAGTCGTTCGGACGTCCGGCACGCCAGATTACCTGCGAATGCGAACGCTCCTCGCAGCCGACCATGGTCCAAGTCCTCAACATCAGCAACGGCGACACGCTGAATCAGAAGCTCGAAGCCAAGGACAATCGCATCGACAAGTTGATCGCCGCCGGCGCCAGCGACGAGGCGATTCTCGAAGACCTGTACCTGTCGGCCCTCTCTCGGCTGCCGACTGCCGACGAAAAACTGCGTCTGCTCGGCACCATCACCGAGTCGGCCGAGCCCAACCACCGCCTGGTCTTGGAAGATCTCTACTGGGGCGTGCTCAGCAGCAAGGAATTCATGTTCAACCATTGAGCCCCCGGGGCGGCGAAAGCGCCGACGCACCGTTTCCATTCACCCCACCGATCACGCGCCACCATGTTTCGCACCATTTTGCTCATCGCCGCGATTACGCTGGCCAGCTCGGCTGCCGGGGCCGATGCGCCCGACTACAACACGCAAATTGCGCCACTGTTCAAAAAATACTGCACCGCCTGCCACAACGGCGAAGATCGCGAAGGCCAGTTGGTGCTGGAGTCCTATGCGAGGATTTTGGAAGGGGGCGAGCACGGCGCGGTGATCGCTTCCGGCCGCAGCCAGGAGAGTTTGCTTGTTCGGGTGCTGACCGGCAAAGCCAAACCGGCAATGCCCCCCGAAGATGAGACCAAGCCGACCGCCGAAGAGATCGCCCTGTTGGCCGCCTGGATCGACGCCGGCGCGCACGGCCCCGAGGGCGCCGAGCCCGACCCGACCATGGTCGTTGTTCCCAAGATTGCGCCGCGCGGCGTGGTGGTCGATCCCCCCACGGCGCTGGCCTGTTCGCCCGATGGCAACCTGCTGGCCGAAGCCCATTACGGCACCGTCGAGCTTTTGAACCGGTCGGGTCGTTCTCTGCTGCGCGCGCTCGACGGACATCGCGGCCGCGTCACAAGCGTTGCCTTCTCGGCCGATGGCAGCCGACTCGTGGCTGCTGCGGGCGAACCGGGCCTGGTCGGAGAAGTTCGCCTCTGGAACGTGGCCGACGGCAGTCTGCTGCGCGTGTTCACCGGTCACCGCGATAGCTTGTATGCTGTCGCGCTCAGCCCGGACGGCTCGCTTCTGGCCACCGGCAGTTACGATCAGCAGATCAAAATCTGGGACGTGAACACCGGTGCCGAGCTGCGCACGCTGACCGGCCACAACGACGCGGTTTATGACCTGGCGTTTCGCCCCGACGGCCGCGTTTTGGCCAGCGCCAGCGGCGATCGGACCGTCAAACTCTGGGATGTGGCCACAGGCGCCCGGCTCGACACGCTGTCGCAATCGCTCAAAGAGTTGTACACCGTGGCCTTCAGTCCCGATGGGCGGCACGTCGTGGCCGGCGGCGTCGACAATCGAATTCGCGTCTGGCTTGTCAGTCCCGACGCCAAGGAAAACACCAATCCGCTGGCCATCTCGCAGTTTGCTCACGAAGCGGCGATTCTGGAGCTGGTTTTCTCGCGCGACGGCCAGACGTTGGTTTCCGCCGGTGAAGACCGGCAAATTCAGGTTTGGGATTTCCCGTCGATGACGCTGCGGGGAACGTTGGAAAAACAGCCCGACTGGCCGGCCGCGCTGGCGATTACGCCTGATGGCGCGGCCCTCTACGTTTCCCGGCTCGACGGCAGCGAGGCCGAATACCCCCTCAGTCGGCGCGAAGCCAGCCAGTCTCCGGTCGCGCGCGTGTCGGAACTTCCCGAGATCACCTGGTACGGCGAGCAACCCGCGGTTGCTGAATTGCCGCGCGTGGCGGAAGTCGAGCCGAACGATCTGCCGGCCACGGCCACTCCGCTGCCGGCGCCGGGCGTTGCCACCGGCCGCATCGAGCCGACCGGTCAGCCCGCCGATGCCGATCTGTTCCGCTTCGAGGCCAAGGCGGGCGAGCAATGGATCATCGAGACGTCACCGCCGGCCGAGGGAGCGGCCAAAGACCATCCGATCGACAGCAAGATCGAAGTCCTCACGGCCGACGGCCATCCGGTCGAGCGGCTGCTGCTGCGGCCCACGCGCGACTCGGAGCTCGAGTTCCGCAGCGCCGATTCCGCGCAGCGTGGCCTGCGGCTCGCGAACTGGGAAGAAATCGAGCTCAACGACCTGGTCTATATGGAAGGCGAAGTGATCAAGCAGTACCGCCAACGCCGCGGTCCCGACGCCGACGCCGACTTTTATCCCGAAGGGGGCGCCCGCTACGCCTATTTCGACACCAGCGGAAAGACCCACGCACTAGCCTCCAAAGCTTATGTCGTCGAGGCCTATCCCATTTCGGCCCGGCTTCCTTACAACGGACTGCCCGTCTTCCGCCTGCGCTACGAGAACGATGACGACGGCGAGCGCCGCTTAGGCACGTTCTCGCACCTCACGTTCACCGCTCCGGCCGACGGCATTTATCTGGTTCGTGTGACCGATGTTCGCGGCTTCGGCGGCCCGACGATGGGCTATCAATTGATTGTACGGCGGCCGCAACCTGATTTCGTGGTCAGCGTTTCCGGCAAGGGCCTGAAGGTTCCGGCTGGCAGCGGAAAACAGCTCAACATCAACGTCGATCGCAAGGACGGATTCGAGGGGCCGGTGAAGGTCGAAATCACCAATCTGCCACCCGGTTTCTATGCCACCTCGCCGATCGTCATCGAAGCCGGTCAGCGCACGGCACGTGGCGTGCTGGCGGCCCATCCCGCCGCGCCGGCGATTGCCGACCCCAAAACGGTCGCCCCCAAGATCCGGGCTAGCGCCATCATCGGTGGCGCCGAGGTGACCAAGCCGGTCGCGGGATTGGAGGAGTTCACTCTCGCCCCCAAGCCGAAAGTACTGGTCCGCCTGGCTCCCCCGGGTGAGTCGCCACGCATGCCGACGGGCGACGCCACCGGCACGCTCGATTTTCCGCCCCCGCCAGAACTGACCATCGCTCCGGGCACGACGATTACCCTGACGCTTTCGATCGAGCGCAATGGATTCGATGGAATTGTCTCGTTCGATGCCAATAATCTTCCTTTCGGCGTGATTGTCGACAATATCGGTTTGAACGGCATTCAATTGCTCGAAGGCCAGACCGAGCGAACCCTGTTTCTCTCGGCCTCACGCATCACTGCCGATCAGGACCGCCTGTTCGAGCTCAATGCGAACGCCGACGAGGGGCAGTCTTCGCTTCCCGTGATGTTGCACGTGCGCCGCGCGGCCGCTGTGGCCGATAACGCCGCCGGCAAATAGCCTTCGCGCCTTCTTCGTCCCAACTCCCTCGTTTGAAAGTGAGCCGATTCATGCCCCCATCCGGCGACCGACGCCAGCAGCGTCGCGATTTCTTGCGCGGGCACGGCCGCTCTTGGCGCCGCCGCTTTGCCGTGGATGGTCTCACGCGCCGCGGCCGCTCCCGCTGGCGCCGAATTGCAGGCCGGCGAAGGCGTGGTCGACATCACGCCCCCGTTGGGAATCGAAATGGCCGGCTTTCATCGCCCCCCCGACAAGCCCCGCCTCGTCGAAAGCATTCGCCAACCTTCGACGGTGCGGGCGATCGTGCTCGCGGTCGGCAATACGCGGGCCGCGATCGTCTCGATGGACATGTTGGCCGTTTCGGCCGATTTCACCACGCCGCGTGCAAGCGGCCGTCGAACGTCAGACCGGCATTCCGGCGGCCAACGTCCGCGTCATGGCCACTCACACCCATTCGATGCCCACGCTCAAGCCCTTGCGGCAATGGGGAGCCGTCTCGCCGGAGTACCTGAGCAAGGTTGAAGCCGACACGCTCCGGGCGGTGCAAACGGCCAACGACGATCTGCTTCCCGCCGCATTGCATCTGGGCAAAGCCCGCACCGAAGGGGGCAATTTCAATCGCACGCGCGAGTCTTGGAAGACCGACGAACTGTTCGACGCCTCTTCGACCGACTCCGACCGCTGGTTGGACACGATGCTGACCGCGCTCGTGTTTCGCCGCACGGGTGGCAAGCGAGACTTACTCTGGTATCACTACTCGGCGCATCCGGTTTGCTTTCGAGACGAGACTGCCGGTCCCGATTGGCCCGGGATGGTCGCCACGCTGATGCTCGAAAGCCACAAGCTCGTCCCTTGCTTCCTGCAAGGCAACGCGGGCGACGTTAATCCCGGCGTCTCGAAGGGATTCGCCTCCGGCGACGCCGAGCCGATCGCCGCCGCGATTTACAAGGCGCTGGTCGCGGCCGTAGAAAGTGCAAAGCCGGTTGCCGTCGATCAATTGCAAGTGCTGGCCACGCACGTCGACTTGCCGCTGGACATGGCACGGTTTGCCGAAGAGATCGAGCATTACCGCAGCAATCCGGCCGAGTGCACCAAGGGCGTGTGGGTCGACGCCGGGTTTGCCGAAGATTGGTTTGCCGTGCGCAGACCTGGGACAAGTCGGTGACGACGCTGCGCGTGCCGCTGTCGGCGCTGACGGCTTGGCCCGATCGGCATGGTCTTTCATCCTTCCGAGCTTTACAGCTACTACGGCCTGGTCATGGAGCACAG
Source organism: uncultured Planctomycetaceae bacterium (assembly GCA_963702015.1). Lineage (GTDB taxonomy): Bacteria > Planctomycetota > Planctomycetia > Pirellulales > PALSA-1355 > DATJTR01. The sequence goes on along the minus strand of OY969698.1, from coordinate 6,518,001 downwards.
GTCTCCGTTCGAAGAGACCCTTTCGATCGGCTATACCGACGACTTTGTCGGCTATTTGCCCGATCCCGAGGCTTACGTGGCCAGCGAATACGCGGCCCTTGTCGTGCCGAAACTGGTCAAGGTGCCGCCCTATACACCCGAAGCGGCCCGCACCCTGGCCCAGCAAGGCCAAGCCCTGCTGCGGCAACTCGGAGGCAAGACATGATGTGCAATCGCGTTGGCCACCTGCTCCTGGGCATCGCCCTTTCGGGCGTCCCTCTCCTGGCTCGGGCCGACGATCTGCCGCCGCCGCTCGAGCCGGCCGCTGGGTTGGCGTCGCTGCACGTACCGGCGGGATATCGTGTCGAGCAGGTCGCCGCCGAGCCGCTCGTCACCAGCCCGGTCGCCCTCGACTGGGGGCCCGATGGCCGGCTGTGGGTGGCCGAGATGATCGACTATCCGTTGGGCCTCGACAATCAGGGGCAGCCCGGCGGACGGATTTGCTATCTCGAAGACACCGACGGCGACGGCCGTTACGACCGCCGGGCTTCGTTTCTCGATGGCGTCGCCTTTCCCAACGGCGTCATGGCCTGGCGCGACGGCGTGCTGGTCACGGCCGCCGGCGAGCTGTTTTTCGCCCGCGATACCGATGGCGATGGAAAGGCCGACGAACGCAAAACGCTTTTCGACGGCTTCAAGCCGGGCAATCAACAGCATCGCGTCAACGGTCCGCGTTGGGGGATGGACGGTTGGTGTTATTTGGCCAACGGCGACAGTGGTGGCGTGATCCAGTCGCGGCAGACCGGCGCAACGGTCGACATCAGCGGCCGCGACCTGCGCGTGCGACCCGACGACGGCGCGTTGGAAACCGTCACCGGCATGACCCAATTCGGCCGCACGTGCGACGACTGGGGCCATTGGTTCGGCTCGAACAACTCCAATCCCGGATATCAATTCGTGCTGGAAGACCGCTATCTGCGGCGGAACCCTCACGTCGCCCCTCCCGCGCCGAAGGTAACGGTCGTCGACCAGAACCTGCAACTCAACCCGCTGAGCGTGACCGTCAAGCGTTTCAACGATCCTCACGCGGCCAACCATTACACCTCGGCCTGCGGCGGCACGATTTATCGCGACGATCTGCTCGGCGCCGACGTGGCCGGCAACTATTTCGTTTGCGAGCCGTCGCACAATCTTGTCCATCGCGAATCGCTCTCGCGCACCGGACTCGTCTTTCACGGTGAGCCCGCCGATGGAACCGAAGCCCACTTCCTGCGCTCGACCGACAATTGGTTTCGGCCCGTCATGTGCCGCCCGGGCCCCGACGGCGCCTGTGGGTGGTCGACATGTATCGGGGCATCCTCGAACATCCCGAATACATACCCGACGACATCGAAGCCGGGCTCGATCTGCGGGCCGGCGCCGATCGTGGCCGGATTTATCGCGTCGTCCGCTCCGACACGCCGCTGCGTAAAGTACCGCGCTGCGCGGACTTGACCGCTCCGCAATTGGCCGCGGCACTCGATTCGCCCAGCGGCACGCAGCGCGATCTGGTCGAGCGCGTCATCCTTTGGCGGGGCGATCGCGGGCTTGCCCCACCGCTCGCGGCGCTGGCCCGTTCGGCTGCTCGCCCGGTGGTGCGTGCTCAGGCGCTTTGGACGCTCGACGGCCTCGGCCTCGTCACCGAAGAGATGCTGCTGGCCGCGCTGGCCGATCGCGAAGGAGCCGTGCGAGCCCAGGCGCTCGAAATCGCACAACCTCATCTTGCGGCCATGCCCAAACTCGGCTCGGCAATTGCCGCCATGGCTGCCGACAACAAAGCCGCCAACGCGGACGTCGCCAACAGAGACGCCGACGTGCAGCTTCGATTGGCCTATCTCATGGGCGACTGGTCCGATGCGCGAGCCGGCTCGCTGTTAGGCAAACTGATGGTTCGTCATGCCGCCGATCCCTATTTGACGGCTGCGGCGCTCAGCTCGGTGAACCGCGAAAATGTGCCGGCCGCCTTGGCCGAGGCCCTTGCCGCCGAGGCTCCCGATCCGCATGCAGTCGGCCAGTTGTTGTCGATCGCCGCCGCAGTCGGTTCCCAAAAGGCCATCGCCGAGGGCCTTGCGGCAGCCGCCACGCCCAAGGAGGGCCGTTTCGCCCCGTGGCAATTCGCGGCCATTGCCGCGGCGCTCGACCAGTGGCGCCATCAGGGTCGGCCACTCGCCAAAATCCTCGGACCGGATGCGGTCGCGGAGTTGAATCGCGTCGGCACGGCCGCTCGAACCACCGCTGCCGACGATTCGCTCGATGAACGCGACCGCGCGGCGGCCATCGCCGTGCTCGGCCTCTCCGACGATCGCCCGCAAGATCTTGCCGTGCTGACCGCGCTGCTCGAGCCGCAACAATCCGCCGCCATTCAAAACGCGGCCATCGAAGCTTTGGCTCGATCGGGCGATAACGGCGTCGCCGAGGCCCTGTTGGTTCACTGGCCGTCGTACAGTCCGGCCATCGTGGCCCACGCAATCGACGTGTTGCTCAGTCGCGACGCTTGGATCGCCACGCTGTTGGATCGCATGGACGATGGCACGATACCACCCAGCGGACTCGACGCCGCCCGCCGTGGGCAATTGTTGGCACATCGCTCGCCCGAGCTGCGCGAGCGAGCCGCCAAACTGCTGGCCGCCGGCAACGCCGACCGGCAAAAAGTAATCGACCAGTTCGCCTGGGTGCTCGACAAAGCCGGCGATCCGGCCGCGTGGCCGCCAGGTCTTTCTCAAACGTTGCGCCGCCTGTCACCGGCTCGAAGGACAGGGTTTCTCCGTCGGGGCCGATCTGGCCGCCGTCGGCAACAAATCGCCCCAGGCCCAGCTCGTCTCGATTCTCGATCCCAATCGGGCGATCGAGGATCGCTACGTCAACTATCTGGCCACGACCGACGACGGCCGCCAGTTTTCCGGCGTGCTGGTCGCCGAATCGGGCGAAAGCCTGACCCTCCGCGGCCAGGAGGGCAAAGAGCAAGTCCTCCTGCGCAAGAATCTCGACACGCTGCATCGGACCGGAAAATCGCTCATGCCCGAAGGACTGGAACGCGACATGACCGGCGACGACCTGGCCGACGTCATCGCCTATGTGGCCAGCGCCCGGACCGCAATCGCCGGCGGTCGCCCGGCCCGCGGCCGACGGATCGCTGACCCTCACCGCCGCCGATGCCCGGGTCGAAGGCCCCACGATTCATCTGGAAGAGAAATACAAGAATCTTGGATTCTGGCAGAGCGCCGACGACGTGGCGATCTGGTCGATCGAACTGCCCGCCGCCGGTTCGTTCAAGGTCGAACTTGACTATGCTTGCGACAATGCGGCCGCCGGAAACGCCTTTCTGCTGGCGGTTGGCAGCCAGGAGCTCACCGGGCAAGTCGGCGGCACGGGCACGTGGGATACCTATCGTGCGGCGGCCATCGGCCGGGTCGAGCTGCCGGCCGGCGCCCGCGTCCTGACCTTCCGCTCGGCCGGCCCCCCCAACGGGGCTCTGATGGATCTGCGCTCGATTCGCCTGGTGCCAGCAAGCAAATAGGCGCCCACGCTTCGCGCCTCGCGGCCGCTCATTTGCGCTCGCTATCACCTCACGAACCCGAAGCGCCAGCCGGGGATCGGTCGCGGCGTCATCCCGCGTTCTTTGCTTCGCGCTGGGCATCGCATCTCCCGCCGCTCCACTCGGAAAAATCGCATAGGGCCGGGCAGGGCAAATTGCTACAATCCGCCCCCGAAAACCATCGGGGCGAATACGCGCAAAGGGAACGCCACCATGAACGTCATTGGATCAATTCGAGCGGCACTGGCGAGTGCGGCGCTGGCGAGCGTCGTGCTCGGCGGTCGGCCCGTGGCAGCCGCCGACACGCGGGTCGTGTTTGACATTCCCGACAAGCTGGAATGCCGCGACGTCACGCCCCAGACGTGTGCGGCGGCACATCCTCAGCTCAAAGTCATCGAGGCCAAGTTCCGCATCTCGGCCAGTTTTGTCGAAGGAACCGAAAGCTCGATCGTCGACTTTGTCTACATGATCACCAGTCCCGAAATGCGGATGAAGATTCAGGACTACCTGCCCAACACCACGCTGGAAAGCACGTTGGCCGACGACAGCATCGAAGTGGCCGACACGACCGAGAACTCCGACGCCAAAAGCGAGGATGCCAAAGTCGCCTATCGCGTTCTCAACCTGGGCGCATCGCGAAACCAGGCTTCGAAGAAAACCCAATCGGACAAATACAAGCAGATCGTCTCCAAAGCCCTCGTCCTGGCCGCCGGCACCACCCACCGCGAGCACGGCGTCTTTTTCAAGCTGCGGCCGTCGAAGGGGGCCTCGCTCGAAGGGGGCAAGGAGTTCACCTTCCTGGCCGTCGTCCCCAAGACATGGCGCGGCGACTGGTGTACCGTCGTTTGTGCCGCCCGGGCCCACAAAAAATCGGTCTTCTCGACGACCATCGCTCTGGCCGGCGTCGAAGAGGCCCACGTCGGGCTCTACCTGTCGGGCGATCGCGAGGCCAGCGAACTGGCCGAATCGCTTTGCCACATTCAGGAAGGCAATGGCGGCGCGCTCTCCAAGCAAATGGCCAAGGAAGCGGCTCACCTGATCGAAACCATGCACGCCGCGACGGTCCCTTGCAACAGCCTGGTCCATTACGACGACTGGGTGAAAAGTCTCTTCACCATCGGGCACAAGTCGACCGATGGCGATCACACGCTGAAAGATGCCCAGGCCGAAATCGTCGACGTTCAGCAGCGACTCGGCCGCCTCTCCGGCTTCGACTTCGACACGGCCACGGCCAGCCGCCCGACCCCGGCAGCGAAGTGAGCAGGCCAGAGAAAACAGGCTAGAGGCTAGAGACGACAGGCTAAAGGTTTTGTTACCTGCAGCCTCTGGCCTCATCAAAAGGCACTCGACGAGCTTCCCTTCGTCGAGCGCTCTCTCCGCGGCTCGCGTCGATTGCCGGCCATGAGGCATTTCCCGGCAGCTCGCCGCTCCGTGACAAGAGCCGCGAGGGGATCGCCGCGCCGCGGTCACTTCGTGGCGTCGTTACTTCTGCGGACGCAGGCCGGGCGACTTGCCGGCCAGGATCGACTTGATCTCGGTCTTGGCCGCGTCTTTCGATTGTTTCGGCTTCTTCTTTTCTTTCCGCTTGTCCTTGTTTCCCACGTTTCACGCTCCTGATGTTTTTTGGCGGTTGCCTGGTCGATTGGAAGGAGGGCCCGCCTGCGGGCAATCCACCCACGCTCGCACTTGTTTTGGTAAGTGCTGATCGTACAGAGTATTTTGCCGAATCGCAATGTCCCCGGAGCGGCCCAAGCGGCGGACAATCGCCGGGTGACCACGCATGTGGCCGCAATAGCTTACCGAGCGAGAGCCGACCTTGCGAAGCGTTTATGCCTCAAGCCGTCCGATTACGCTGCGTAGCTCGATGACTTCCAGCGGGCAATCGGGCCAGTCGTGTTCCCAGCACACGATCAAGTCGCATTTAGCTGCGTCGTGCCCGTGGTCCCTAAAATTCCTGCTTCGGAATTCGAACTCGACCCGGACCCGTTGCCAACGGTTCTCGCGGCGGTTCACGCACCGCTTCGCTTCGCAGTCCGGAAAGCCCGTTTGCACCGCTTCGACGATAAGTCCCAGTTCGTTGCTCACCATGCCGAACAGATAGACCACACCCTGTTCGTTGATCGGCGCGTGGCGGAGTCCGCGAAAATTGATCGGCGCCCCGTATTCAATGCCGTCGAGCTTTGCCCATGCAGATGCCTTCGACGAAACAGCTACGGGCGGCGATGCCGGTCGCTGGGTGTCTTGGATCGCTTCGGCTAAAGTTGCGAGCATTGCGGAATCCGGCGCATTCGCTTCGAGCCAGGCCCGATACGCGTGGAGCGTCCCTTGCCGGCCGCCGAATCGCTTCTTGAATGTCGATTCAAGGATTGACGCCCTCGCGCCAGCTTTGCCCATGTCGGGACGGCGCCTAACTCGCTCGCAACGCGGTGGAACCCGGCGAGCAGCGCGCCTTCGGATATCGGTTCGGTGTAACCGGGGTGAGTTTCAATTCCGGCGAGGTCTCGGAGCTCAGCCCACCCGCCGTCGGGAAACATTCGATGGATGGGATATTGGCTTATGCCGCTCAGCCGGATGAAATCCATCTGCGAAATCGGGCGCTCACTCCGCAGCGCAGCAGTCGTGGCCGCCTCAACGATAAACTCTCTTGTTGGCGTCCCATGGTGCCCAATTCTGCCGATATTTTGTCGAATCTTCCATGCTCCGGAATTTGACTCCCTCCGCAGGGTGTTTTACCCTCAAGCCATGGAAGACAGTCCGGTTACCGATCCGATCGCAATCCCGCCGGCGCTGCTTGCCCAAATCCAGGAGGTAGCGGACGAACAGCACCGCCCCGCCGCCGATGTGGTGCGGGAAGCGATCGAAAGCTACTCGCGCGAACGCCGCTGGCAGAGAATCTTCGCATATGGCGAGGAGCGCGCACGAACTCTCGGCCTTGCCGAGGCCGATATTCCTCGGTTGATTGTCGAGTATCGTCACGAATATTCGCACGGGCGGACGCAGTGAATCGGCGCGACGAAGCACAAATCACGCTTTCGCCTCCGTCAGCAAAACCCGGTATCGCCATCCGGGCGCTCTCGTCGGCGTGCATCGCTCTAGCGCTAGTGGCCCGGCCGCTTTGCGCCAAACGACGCCCGAAACTCCGCCGGCCTCTAAATCGTCAGCCCCGGCTGTCCGCAGCGTGGCCGAATACCTGCCGGCTGATTTCGCGCGCGATGGCTCGACGAGCTATCAGGCCGAATTGCAACGGGCGATCGACGAGGCAGCCCGCGATGGGGTGCGGCTTGTCTTTCCCGCGGCCACCTATCGACTCGACGAAAAAGGATTGATGCTCAGGTCGGGCTCGACACTCTGGATGCAAGGAGCCAAATTCAAGTTGGGCGCCGAGCTTCGGCAGGATGGCCAGGCCTTTGGGGGCCACGATGTGGCCGGCGTGCGATTGGTCGGCGGCGAAATCGTCGGTCACAACGAGGCCTGGCCTGCCGGCGTGAACATCCGCGGAATCTATCTCACCGGAAAAATCTCGGACATCCGCATTCAAGAAATGCGCAGTGCGCAATCTGTCGAGCAACGGAATCGGCATCTTTGGCAGCCAGGAGGAGCCGGCGCGGGATGTTTGGGTTGCCGACCTGGTCGTCGATCATTGCTGCAACACCTACGCCGACTATCTCGATGCCAAACCCGGTCCTGAGTCGGGCAGCAAGCGCGAAGACCAGGGCCTGATTTGCTTTTATTACGTCCGCGATTTTTCGGTTCGGGGCTGCCGCTTCGAAAATTCCCGTTCCGATGGCACCCACTTCTACCGCTGCCGGCAGGGACAGTTCACCGACAATCGCGTCTATGGGGCCAAGATGGGTGGATATTTCATCGAATCGTGCACCGACATTGTCGCCATGGGCAACGTGATCCAGGCTAGCGGCTCGCGCGGCGTCACCATCGAGCGCGGAAGTCTCCATTGCACGCTGCAAAACTGCATCGTCGGCGGCAGCGGACGCGAGGGAATTTGGGCCCCCGATTGCACCGGGCTCGTCATCGCCGGCAACGTCCTGGATCGCAACGGCCGCAAGGCCGGCCAGCCCAAGCAAGATCCCACCGGCGCGAGCACGGCCTACCGCGAAGACCACACGGCCAACCTCTGCATCGACGAAGATGCGAAAGAGCCCACCCATTCGCCGACCGAAGACTATGTCATTTCGGGCAATTTGTTCTACACCGCCGCCGAGCAGCGAGCGGCGATTCGTGTCGATGCCGCTGTCGCCAGGCAGATTATGATCAAGAACAATCTGCTTCGCGGCGAGAATCCGAGTATCGTCGTCGACGGCCAGTCCGACGGCACGATCTTCTTGCAAGGCAACGAACCGTAGCCGCCGCAGCACTGGGCCGGTGTGAAAGTCCAGTCCAGCGCTCGCTCCACCGGCCTCATTCCCTCCAGCTTATGTGCGCCCGGCGATCAGCTCGTGACCGCCCGGCAATCAGATCACTCGGCGGGAAGAGCAATTCGACTCGCCTTTGCGGGACTCTGGAAGCAATTCCTTTGACCGGCACGCGATTCGCTCCTTCGCTCCGCCACGCCTGGCTGGTGCGGCGGTACGCCCCGGGCGACCCAAGTATTGCTCGTAGCTCGTCGGCAATCGTGCCGTACAGCTTTCTTTCGTGACCACCTTTTTGGAAGGACATTTTGTCATGCGCACCCATTCCACTTTGGCCGCGCTGAGCGCGGCGTTTGTTTTGTTTTCATTCGCGAGTCCCGCTTTCACGCAGGATAGCCCTAGAGATTATGCCTTTGGCATCCGCGATGCCGCCGCCAAGGCCGACGACGATGCCTATTATTTTTATGCAGGCGAAATGTATCGTACCCATGCCTACGACAATGCTGACATTTTGACACAATATGCGTCGCTCAACCGGCCCGTGCCAATCGCGGTGATCGAGGAGCACACCGCGGCGATTCGCAGCAATCTGCTCGCCTCCGAGAAGGCTTATGGTCGGCTCAGCAAGCAATACAAAAGCAATTCCGAGGCCGAGAAGCATCTAGTCCGGATGCACGAGCATGACAAGAACGCCCTGGCCGCGCTCGACAAGGTCGACACCGACGAACGCAAGGGTAAGGCCGATCCCAAGAAGCTGGCCGCCGACGCCAAGGCAGTGCAAACCGAATTGTCAGCGGCATCGGGCGAGCACCAGCGGTTCTTGCAAAGGATCGGCAGGGCGCCGGTCGTGGCCAGCAACCCGGCCGACCAGAAATAGCCGTTCGACGTAGTCACTCGGCTTGGGTTCGAAATCGCTTGCCGTCTCATCGGCACAAACAAACCGCTCGAGCGTTGCTTGGGCGGTTTGTTTGCGCGCCGAAGTCCCGGTCGTCAGCGACCGGCACTCGCCCGATGACAGCCCGCTCCAATGAGCGATGCGCGGGGGCGAAGCAAAACCGTTCCGCTGTGCCGCCGCGCTGCGGTCGGCGAATCAAACCGCCCTCCCACGCGGTATGAAGTTTGCGTTTTCGCCGACCACCAGCTCGCTGCGCGTGCAGCAGCCGCGAATCGCCCGCTTTTTGCCGTGGTGGGTGATTGGCGATCAACCATTCTGGTTCCTTTAAAACAGGAGAACGAACATGAGACTCGATTCGCTTGAGAATTTATTCCTTCACGAGTTGAAGGACTTGCTAAGCGCCGAAAAACAACTCGTTAAGGCACTGCCGAAAATGGCCAAAGGGGCGAACAATCCCAAACTTCAGGCGGGCATCAAAGAGCACCTCGAGCAGACCAAAGAGCACGTCGAACGCCTGGAAAAGATTTTCTCGCTGCTCGGCAAATCGCCGCGCGCCGAACATTGCAAGGCCATGGAAGGGCTGGTCTCAGAGGGAGCCGATCTGCTGGAAGAGGAAGGCTCGCCGATGGTCAAGGATGCCGCGTTGATTGGCGCCGCCCAGCGTGTCGAGCACTACGAGATTGCCGCCTACGGCACGACGCGGGCCCTGGCCGAATTGCTCGGACAGGACGAGGCGGTCGAACTTCTTCAACAAACGCTCGATGAAGAAAAAGAGACCGACGCCAAATTGACCGAACTGGCGACCAGTGAGATCAATGCGGAGGCCGAAGCAACCTCGGCAAAGCGTTATTGATGTCTACATTTTGAATGGGCTTGGCATCCGTACTCAGACGTCCTGTTTTCAGGGCTCCCGGTGGTCGCCCTTCGGCCCATTTGCAACGTCGGACTCAATAGGACGCGCGTCGTCCACGGAAACGACGAATGCCCATGGGGCCGGCGATCAAGGAAGGTCGCCGTCTCCTCGGGGGCGGCGCCGGGAACCAAGCGAGCGCCTCGCTTGATCAGGTCTGCCTCACGCAAGAATCTGCAAGCATCGACCCCGGCGGGCTTTGTTCAATCGACGCGGTCGCCGCACGTTCAGGATTCGACGGCTATGTGCGTCGAATCAGGATTCGTTCCCGAGGCGAAATGCTGATAGAGACTCAATCGCTCGAAGCTGGCGCAGCGCACGGCGAGCCGGGCCGCGGCCGGCGCCGAGACAAAAATCTCGTCGGCGCCCAGCTCCTTCCGGTCGTGGAACAGCGACGTGCTCTCGATTTCGACGGGGGCCTTGCCGGGCACTCCCACCGTGCCGTGCCCGGCTAACACGACTACGCCGAAGGCGCCTCGTTCCGCCAGTTCCCAAGATCGCTTTCCCGGCACAACCGTGTGCTTGGCGCTGTAGAGGTCCGGGTTTTCCTTTTCCGCCGCGCGTCCGCAACGATAGATCACGTAGTCCTGGCGGCAGCCCTCTTCTTCACGCACCAGGGCCGGCGGGCGGTAATATTGCTGGCGAAAGTTTTCGCGATTGCCCGACCGTGGGCAGTTGATCATCTTCACGATGTGGGCAAAAACTGCTTCCGCGCCGTCGCGGGCCACCGTTACGGGCAGATCGCGATCCAACAAATCCGGCGGCATCACGGTGTCGTCCAGCCGACTTTCGGGGATGCAGGTCACATCCGATGCCACCTGCAATTCATACGTCGCCAGGCTGCCCGGTCCGTGCAGCGTGCAGGGTGGCATGAACCAGCCGGTGCCGGGCACGATATTGATCGTGTTGGCGTAATCGGTCAGGTGGTTGTCGCCGGTGAAGTATTGACGCAGACCGGCCAGAAAACGCGCGTCGGAGACGCCCGCATCGACCCCGATCGGTGTTCGCGGATAAGCGTTGCGGTTGACGTTCAGCTCCAGCGGAAAGTGATACGATTCGGGTTTGCCGATCAAGCCGGGCCGAACGTGGTCGTCGCAGGGGTGCAGATGATGGGGAATGCGGCCCCAGTTATCGAAGAACTTCGGCAATACGTCCCACCGTTTGTTTCGCCCCAACAGCAATTCGCCGCAGACTGACAGCGCGTCCTTTAACTGGACCTTCGCCTCGCCGATAACCAGATAGCTCAGGCCATGGTCAGCCGGGCAGGCCTTGTTGTAGACGCCATTGTCGGCATAAGTCACCGACGCCAGCCAGCGTTCATTCACCGCCACTTCCTGGCTGATGTATTCCTGCAGCAATTTGATGCGTCGCCCCGGCACGATGATTCCTGGCCGGCCGACCCAGCAGGGGGCGAGGCGAAATACTCCTCCCGTGCGATCGAATTCCGACTCGATCGCCGTTTTGATTTCGTCGCTGGCGGTAATGCGTTTCATGATTGCACTTTGCCGACTGGCATTCGAGTTACCGGCCGCCGCGCTTGACCGCCCCGGGGCTTACCGTGTTGCCGAAAGACCGCGCACACCAGCGAGGTTGCGGTAGAGGTGCATCGTGGGCGACAAAGGGAATGGCGCGGGGCGGTCATTCGACTGACCGAATCAAGGTCGGCTCGCCAACCATCCAACCAATGAAAACCACCGCCAGCGCGATCACCCAAAGGGCTGCGGGAACCAGCGTCACGACAAACAGCGCGATTCCCAGCCACCGGGGCCAATCGGGGACTTTGAGTGTGCCGCCGGGTTTTTGGATCATCGCCTGATTTTAGCCGACACGCGGGCTCAGAAAAACCAGCCCGATTCGCGGATAATGGGCGATCGGCGCGTTGCTGGCGGCGGAAGTCTGGTCAGTGAAACCTTGCCAGCACACGGTCGCTGCCGGCGAGATCGAGCGCGCCGTCGGTCGTGGCGAACCCGTTTCGGCAGGACCAAAGGAAAATGGGCGGCACAGGACTCGAACCTGTGACTTCCACCGTGCCGACCACGAAATCGTGCATTTACAGCCTGTTTTTGGTGTGTTATTGTTTCCCGCAGCCAGTGGGAAACAATAAAACACGAGAAAAACAAGGCTCCCCTGATGCCTCGTAACCAATCAGTTTGCCCCTATTGCGACAAGACGCACAAGCCGGGCTCCCCGTTTTGGAACCCCGCCAAAAACTGCTGGTCGGTTGTCGTGTTGGTCGAGCAAGAATCCGGCCCACCTAAAAGACTCAATCGCCAAATGGCCAAGGGGTGGGACGGTCACGATGAAGCGATGCGCAATTTTGCCAAGGGACGATTGCCACAGGCTGCACCGAAACGAAGCTTGGAAGTTTTGCCGGCCGATGGCTGTGACTATCCCCCAGTCTTTGTACCAGGTTGAGTGAGAGAATCGGGGTTAATAAATCGGCTGTGTTCTGGAGGCTGAGGCGTAGCCGAAGCCGGAGGAACACAGCCGGCGGCAAACGCCGCAGGGGTCTGGTAGTCCAATGCACTATGCGGTCGATGGTGGTTGTAGTCGAGTCGCCAGTGGTCAATTACCCAGCGGGCCTCCTCCAAGCTCAAGAACAGTTCTCGGTTCAGCAGCTCGTCGCGCAGCTTGCCGTTGAAGCTCTCCACGTAGCCGTTCTCCCAGGGGCTGCCCTTGGCGATGAAGAGCGTGTTCACGTCTGCCTGAGCCAGCCAGCGCCGAACAGCCTGCGCCACGAACTCCGGACCGTTGTCACTTCTCAGGTGGGCCGGTCTGCCACGCACGGCAAACAGGTACTGCAAGACCCCCACCACATCGTGGGCTGTAAACGAACGAGCTACTTCGATCGCTAAACATTCTCGCGTGTATTCATCGATGACCACCAGGCATTTCAACTGGCGGCCATCCTCGGTGCGGTCGACCACAAAGTCGTACGACCAAACGTGATTGATCCATTCGGCCCGGTGACGAATGCAGCCGTTTTCGCTGCTGCCAGGCAGACGGCGGCGACGATGCTGCTTTCTCGGCACTTGCATGTGTTCTTGTTTCCAAAGCCGGTGGACTCGCTTGTCGTTTACTGACCACCCTGCAGCAATCAGCAATTCGTGGATTCTCGGGCTACCGAAACGGGGACGTCTTCGGGCCAGCCGACGCATCGCGCTCAACAACTGCTGCTCGTCGGCCGGTCGACGAGCCCGATAACGGTGCGTGCCGCGAGGCTGATCCAACACCCGGCAGGCACGACGCTCTGAGATTCGATCTGGCCCCAAACGATGACGTACCTCGTTGATCACACGACGTCGCCGTTCGGGGCTCACCAGTTTCCCTTGGCGGCCTCCCTCAGGATCTCCATGTCCAAAGCTTGGTTCGCCACCAACTTCTTCAGGCGGGCGTTCTCTGTTTGCAGAGCCTTCAGCTCTTTGGCCATCTCGGGAGCCATGCCGCCGTACTTCTGTCGCCAACGGTAGTACGTCTGCTCCGTGATCCCCAGCAGCTTGCAAACTTCGGGCACCTTTTGCCCCTTGCCTAACTCCACGTCCGCGCGGCGTAACTTCGCGATGACCTGGTCCACACTGTGTCGCTTCTGCTTCATCGGAGAAAATCCTTTCTGGGCCTCCGGCCCATCAGGATTCTCTCACTTTTCCTGGTCCAATTTTAGGGAGTAAGGTCATACGACACCGGCATGAACAAGGACGACGAGCGCAGCATTGATCGCATCCTTGGGCCAGCCGTACTTTGGCGCATCGAAGTGCTTCAGAATATCGGCCCCTTTCTTTCCACTACCGATGAAATCAACTACAGCCCTGCAAACCGGATGCGCATCCGCGTCCCCCTTGTGACCAACTGCGGTGAGGGCGTCAGCAGCGCCACCTTTGGCTCGTGTGTAAACCTTCTCCCAATCCGAAGCCGGAAAGTCGGCCTGATGAAATAATGGATAGAGCCGGTCTAAGCACAGAGTTGCCGCGTCATGAATCTTCTGGTTGAGTAACGTCCCGCCGATGCTGTCGCCGCCAGCAAGGTAGACCTGCATCTCGTTCAGGATGTCGGTGATGAGATTATCCCGCGACCGCTGCGACTGCTCCTGGCGCGTCTCCATCGCTTTGCGGGCCTGGATGCCTTCGTCACCGGAGGGTGTTCCTTTGGATTGCAGTGTGGTTGTGGCGGCGTAGTATCCAGCGATGGCCTGTTTCAGTTCCTCGTCCATCTTTTTGGGAATGTAGCCGTATACCATCGCAATCGAGTCACCTACGGCCCGCGCGTCGTTGAGGACGGTCTTCTCCTCAACTTCCCAACCATCACGCACCCATACCGGGATCGCCGAGCCATCCGTTGGCGGTGCTACATCGCCGAAGTGCAGTTCGATCTTCCGTGACTCCTTGCTGTCCCCGTGGAGGAGCTTGAACTTCTTCAGAACTTCGCTGCAATGCGACCGAAGTAGCTGCGACCGCTCGCTGGCCAGTTTTCCAGGCTCGTTGAGCAGCCGGTTTCTGGCTTCCAGAAACATCTGGTTCCATTCGGACCCTTCGCGGGTCTGCATCCGATACTCGTTCTCGACCTGCATGATCGCCCCGGAGGTAACCAGCTTCTCCAGCAGCAACGGAACCTTCTTGCGGAGTTCGGCGCTGCTCTTGGTCAGGTCGGTGACGAGCAAATCGGCCAGGGTGTCGGCGTTGGCACGAACCCCGGCATCCAGCGGCTCGTTGTTGTGCGGGAGTTGGCCGATCAGAAAGATCAGCGCACAGATTTGGTAACGGAGTTCGCCGTCTTCTTCCTTCTTCTGCTTGGCGATGGTTTCGGAGATTTCCTGAAGCAGCGTCCCCGACTTGAGAGCCGAACTCTTGATGGATGCGTCGTAGATGAACGCGCCGCTGACGACATTTCCGAGCGGCCATTCGGCGGTTTGCTTCACGGCTTCGTAGACGACCCACAGTTGGTTGCGGAGTTGAGCGCCTGTCCCGGCCTTATCGACGGCCCGCAGGACGCGCTCCCAAAACCGCCGCCGCACCGGGAGGATCGGATAGTCTTGAACGAGCAGGCCACGGTCTCGATTGGAGAAGGCGATCTTGGTGCTGGCGAGTTGCCGTTCGATCTCGCCGCTGTGGTCATCGAGCAGTTTCTTCAGCCCAGGTTCCGCCGTGGGCTTCTTTTTGAGGACGACCTCGCGGGTGACTTGCTCGACATCGGTGTCCTGCAATTCGACAGTGACGGGGAATCGCCCCTGGAGCCTTTGAAGGAGGGCCGTGCCGGACAGGGCGTTCTGGCCAGTCCCAATGAGCAGAAAGTTGGCCCCCAGCCGAGCGCAACATTGCTCTTTGACATCCTGCACCGCCTTGGATCGGCCTGCGTCTTCGTTGATGTATTGCTGGACTTCATCGAGGATGACGACCGTGCACGGCAGTTTCCCGTTTCGACCGACCGCCTGCATGATCCGGTCGATCATGTCGTCAATCGAAACGTCCTTGGGGTCGGGCGGGAACTGGCTTCTCAGCAAGAGCTTGCACATCGGCAGGCTTTGCAGCAAAATCCGGGCGGGCGTCAAGAATCGCCTTCGCCATGAAGGTCGCTGACGTAGAGGTTGGTAAGCTCCGTCTCGAAAGTTCCTCCGGCCTTGGCGACGAATTCGACGAACCCCGCTTCCAGTCCCTCATCGCGCAGCCACATCTGGAAGCAAGCGCGAGTGTAGTCGCCCGGCAATCCAACCGATTTGAAGACAATGCCGAGCAATGCGAGCCGGATGCTTTCCTTGGCCTCGGTTCGCAGGTCACCAGCGGCGGCGTGCAGCCCACCGTGGCGCTTGGCCGCATTTGTGAGTTCTTTGAGGAGGTCTTTCACTCCGGTCGGCAGCTTGGCCAGGCCCCTGGCTTTTGCACCGTCCGGGAACTCGAAGTCGGTCCATAGATACTGGAGCATCTTGACGAGGTGCGATTTGCCGGAGCCGAAGAAGCCGCTGACCCAGACGCCCGGTTGCTCGGGTCTTATCCAGGTGCCCAAGGTAGGTGCTGAGGATGCGGCTCAAACCTTCAGCGTACTGGCCGTCGCAGACGAAGTTGGTGAGTTCGTAGCGCAGGGTTTCCAGTTCTGCCGTTGACTGGCCGCTTGTGACTTTGGCGACGCCCTGTTCAGCAGCGTGTGGGTACGCGGGTCTTTTTCGTAAACATCAAGGTTCATCGTGAGCGTCATGTGCGTGCTTCCATATCGCTGGCGGTGATCGGGACAGCGTGATAATTCCAGCCGTCTCGCGCGTCGAGCAGCCGGTAGTTGTTTTGTTCGTAGACGCCGGGGAAGAAGACCAGCAGACGGCCTTTCACGTCCCCCTCGACCATCGGCAAGATTTCCGAAATCTTGAGGAAGCCGAAGAGAGACGCCACACCGTAAAGCGCCAGCACCGTGTCGTCGCTGTCGGGAAGTGCGGCCAATACCGACCGGATGCGCGACACCACCGACTGTTTCATGTCGGCCAGCGCAGCCCCATCGAGAAGCTCCGGGGACTCGAAATAACTCTCCGCAAAGCTGGCGTTCTCAGGACCGCACATCCAGTTTGCAAACGCATCGGTCAGGTCGATGGCCGTCCATTTGTGGCCGGATTGATGCGTGGCCTCTTCAAAGAGTCCGAGCCGCAGCCGCAGTTTTCGCTCGTCCTCCTTGTCGTAGACGGCGAGCCAAACCCGCTGCGCGCCCGCTACATTGCGGTCCCACGAGTATTCGCAGAGTCGCTGATAGTTCTTCTTGAGGAGTTCAATTCGGTTCACTCGAAGCCCTTCTCCTCTTGCGGCGTCAGCAGGCCAGGGAAAGTGATCTCGACCACGGAGCCAACCGCCTTGTAGTTCATCCAACCCTGCTTGGAAGCCTCCATTGCGAGGTCTGAGATTTCGGCGGGAGTTCGGTCCAGCATCCGGGTCCACACCGTATCGAGCAACATCTTGCCGCGCAAGCCGCACAGGTAACCGAAGAGCAAAGCGAACGTCACCACCACCGGCGTTACGACTGGGCGGGTCCGCTTCTTGTTGACCTTGCCCGTCAAGTACCCAGCCTGCGTCCAAGACGACGCGAGATTTTGGGCCGTGGACAAGAGAGTAGTGGGCTTAAACCTTGTTGGATACCTTTCTTTCAGGTGGTTGGCGACCTGGGTTGCGTTGACGGCGGCACTTAGGGGGATGCCCAACACGAACGGCGACGATTCCCGCAGCAGTGGGTCACGAGCGGCGGCAGCTAAATAAGCCAGCATGGGCCGAGCTGAGGCGTCAGTCCAAAAGTGGCGCAGCAACCTGAAGATAGGACGGCTCTGATCGAGGCCGTACAACGCCGCAAGACGAATCGCGGTTCGCTTCCTGGTCGTCTGGGTCGGTTTGCCCAGGACATTGTGTTCCACGACGGCCGCGAAATATTCCTCGGTCTTCGCGGTCGGTCCAACGTGGTCCATGACGAGCAACAACTCGTCCAGCATCATTGTGCGGCTGGTGTGGACGCTCGTGGTCCCTTCGCGAAACCCTAGCGACTCGGGCAGCTTGATCTTCCGGCTTTCGGCCACCAGTCCCCCCACACGAATTTCCCTTCGCCAAGTGGTTGCAGGCCGAGTTTTCCAGCGTTGATCGCATTGTGTCGGGAGTCCGCAGTGATTTTCCCGCAGAACGACCGGCCACAACCCTTCGCCTAGTCCGCTGACCCGCCTTGTTGCCTAAAACGTGCTACGATCCTACGATTATCGGCAGACGCTAGCAAGCAGGACGGCACGATGAACTTCGGCACTCGAATTCGAGGACTTCGGCGGGCACGGGGCCTGACCCTGCGGGACTTGGCGAAGAAGGTCCGGGTGACCTTCACGTACTTGTCCAAGATCGAGAATCAAAAGCTCTCGTTCGGTGAATTCCCCAGCGACGATTTGATCGTCAAACTCGCCCGCGCACTGGATGCCGACGCAGACGAGTTGCTGTTGCTGGCCGAGAAAATTCCTGCCTCGATCCGAAACCGCGTCCTCCAACGCCCCGATCTCTTCAGGAAGATGGCCACCCTGAGCGACAGGCGGCTGGATGAAGTGACCGAGTTCTTGGAGCGTGGGGTGGGGTGATGAAAGGGCCGTCGCCCCGAGCCAGTTTGCTCAAGTCGTTTTGGCTCACTGCTCAGGTAGATGCCCCGAGGACTCGGTGGCAATCAATCTCCTCATGCGGTCGTTCCGACGATTGTGGTGAGCCAGAAGAACCTGCCCGCTCATCCAACCGCTAGTGGACGACGAGTCGCCAGAGATGGAGCCTTGGGCTGAGCGGATCGCAAACCGTTTTGGTCGGTCCGAGAAACATTTCAAACAATAGAACAACTATTTTCAAAAAGCTGAGAGTTGGTTCCATCTGGGCCTGCTCAAATGCGGTAAAGGGTCGCCGCTTTCTTGTATTGTAAATGTTGACCGCCTTGCATCAATACCAACGAACGCAGGGTTGGCCACTGAGCATGATGGGTGGCTGGATCAGGAGCCTGTCGCGGCACGTGTCTTGAGCCAATCAGGCCGTTGATCGCGCGTGACCTTGTAGGCCGTGGTCGTAATCGAGTGCTTCGATGGGAGGCACCGCTTGAATCGGTCAAGCACGGCTCCCGGATCGAGATCAATCACGGCCACTCGTTCGAGCCTGTTGTTTGCGTGAATCGTGGCGCGGATCATCTGCGTCAAAAGTTCGTCGCTCGTGGGCATTGAAAAACCGAAAATCAGCAGTGATCGGGCGTCGGAAATTGCCATACGAGCGGCCTGCCACATCACGCCGATCTCTGGCAGGTCTTCCAGATGCTTCCCCATCGTCGGCATCACGATGGCGGGGCTGCACTCCCCACGGCAATCTTGGCAGCGGCACGGCTCGAATGGCCTGCATTGCTCATCCGCGACAAGGCATTCAAAGTTACAGCAGCCTGGAGTCGCGCAGCGTTTCCATGCGATAGACCCATGTGGCTTGATTAGGGCTCCTCGCCAGTCGCTTTCGGTCATTTCTTGCCGCCACAAGCAGTTGCACGACTTTTTCAGGAGCGCAACCATTTTGCAATGAGGGCAGGACAGCGGGGGAACCGATTTATGCGATTTGTGAGACAACACACGCTCAGCGATATTGTCATAGTTCATCGAAACGACTGCTGCATTCGGGCCGCACTCGGCGAGCAGGCCAGTGGCCCAGTTATCAGGTGCGATGGCCAACCCCGCCTTGATGCGGTCGAGCACGTACTTTTCCAACTCGCGTTGGAGTTGCGGAAGGTTTGCCTTCCATTTATCGCCCCATCCCTTAAGCACACTGTCGGGCGACGTGCGGATTTGATCTAGGTTTAGCAGGACGGATTCGACGTTGGCTTTCTTCACGTCACAATCGACCGAGCAGACGTACTCGTAGAGCAGTGGCGACTGTGTCTGGTCCAGCCGGTCGAAAAAGTTGCCCATGAGGGGCATACGGCCGTCAGTTGCGGCAGCGGAGAATCCCGCGCCCAAGATCACTGCCGACGTATTGGGCAAATCCCAGTCTGCGATTTCCATACTCGAAAACAATCCTCTATGATTTCTTCGGTGGCGGCGGTGGAGAGATTTGCGGCTTGGCAAGCGCGACCGAGACCGGCGGCTTGCCCATTCCGCCTTCCATGACGTTGACCGCCTTCGGTGACCCGTTTCGGCCGTTGTTGGTAAGTCGTTGGTCATTCATTAATTCGTTCCTTATTTCTTCGGTGGTGGTGGAGGCGACGCTGACACCTTACCGTTGGATGGTGTTTGACCGGCTGCATTCATCGTCGGCCCGGTGACTTTCGGTGGTCCGTTGTGCGAGAGATAGAATCCCTCTTCGGGCACTTGAATCTTCGGATTTGGGTTGCGGGACTTGCCGGACATTTCGGCCTGGCTTTCTAGCCCTTCTTGGGCGGTGGCGGCGGCGAAGCCATGATTGGAAACTGCTGCGAAGTAGTCGGCGGCTTGCCGTGGCTGCCTTTCTGGAGCGTGGTCGGCGGCAATCCATTTGCACTTCTAATCTGTTCAGGCGGAAGCAGCGGGGCAGTTCGTTTTTCGTACGTCATTTGCTTCTCACTTTTTCGGTGGTGGTGGCGGGGGTGACTTGCCGCTGTTGGTCGTCGTCGGTGGTCCGTTGCTACCCACGAGCGGCGGCGACGGACCGTTACCGGACTTTGCTGGCGGCGTAGGCCGTTCCAGTGGGCGGTTCATCATTTTTCCTTCTTCGGTGGTGGTGGAGGGGATGCAGCGAGCTTTTGTGACCGCTCCGATGCCAGCCCCGATGGGGTTTTGCCGTTTGATCGTTTGGTCTTCTGCCCATTGCGGGAATAGTTGATCTTCTCGTCGGCCATTTCTAGCTCCGTTTCTTGTGCTTGTTATCGGTCTTCACGGCTTCTTTGGCGGCGGCGGGGGCGACATGGGGGGCTTCGAGCCGGTGTTGGACGGCGTGCCCGTCGTTGGCCTCGGTGCGCACGTCGGCGGCGTGGCCCGATTCGGTGGCAGTTGCGGCGCTTTGCTTCCCATCTGTGCTACTCTCCTTTTGTAAATCGACCAGCAGGTTCTCGACGGCTTGCAGTTGTTCGGCTGTCGCTTTAACCTCATTTTCGTCTTTCAGAATCTCGACCATCTCGACTTCCGTTGCGGGGATCAACAATCGTTCGACGCGATATAGCGGTGCGCTTTCATTGTCGGGTAGAAGCCAGCTAGGACCGTGAATCACGAAATGGCCACTGTCGGGTTGATCTGGCCACTCTTCCGGCCAGCCATGCAACCGGCGCTCTCCTTTCAAGTGCAGGATGACGTGGCGCTTGTCGCGATTGAACGCACTGAACCACTCGGACGGGAACGACGTGCGTTTCGTCATTCCAGTGCACCGTAGAAATCGATGAAACCAGTCCTTATTCGCGAAGAGCGCGAATAACATGCCAATCACCACGGCATTGATGCACGACCAGACCAGCGACGTGCTTTCGGTCCACGGACCCCATGACTTCCAGCCAGCCGTGGCAGCGTGCTCAAGGCCCAGGCGAACACCAAACGTCATTGCCTGGACGAACAACGTGAAGATCAGCGCTTGAATCGTGCGCTCGAAAGGCGTTCTCTTCGGGTACGCCGTCAGGCCGTAGAAGACCCAGGCGGCGAGAAAGCCGGGAACTAGGGCATAAATGATGCCCAGAATCTCTTTGGATGGTAGCTCCACCGAACCATTCCTTGGACATTTCTACGCGCTGATCTTTCAGCGGGGACAATCCGGGTCCCCCGATCCATGCCGTAGTCAGGGTGGGTCAAATCTAGGCGGGTTTTGCAAGGCCCTCTTTTTTATCTTAGCGCGGAGTCTCCCGCAGGCAAGAGGAAAGAATTGGGCCGCCAGCCAGGGCCTTAGCGGCGCAATGAAAAGAAAACCCTTGGTTGGCCGAGAAGGGTGTACCTGTGACTGGTTGCTGCCGGTGACAGGCTCGATGTCGGTCGCGCTAAGGTTGAGGGTGTTTTGTCGTTTCGTTAGGACCAATGACTTCCCCGCGGGAAGCCACTGGTTCCCTATTGAGACAAAGTTGAGACGGATGGGAAACAATCGGGAAACAATGCGTTTCCGAAGTGTGGTTTTCTTCGGGAAACTCTTCCGAAGTTTTCCCAAGTCTCATTTGGATGGCGCAAAAAAAGAAGTCACTGCAAGTTGTTGTTTTGCAGTGACTTATGGGCGGCAGAGGACTCGAACCTCTGACTTCCACCGTGTGAGGATGGCGCTCTAACCAACTGAGCTAGCCGCCCGGCTAGTCGTTCATCGACCGGTCGATTTTAGCAAAACGTCGCCCGCCGGGTAGTCCTCTCCGCTCGCGGCCTGCCGCTGTTTCGGCGGAAAACCGCCGGCCCATACAGCCAATCGACGGAGACCACGCTGGCTGGCGGCAACGAAGTTCGCCTTGGCCCGAAGCCGGTTTGGCTGGCCGGTGTCTCCATCGCTTCTCGACTCTCGGCACGACTGCCGAGCAACCGGCCGAGGATTTCATGCGCCGGCACATTCGACCCGACGACGAAGCCGACGAATCGGCGGTGGTGTCGCCGTGGAACGAAGTCTTCGCCTGCACGGCGCCTCACAATCAGCCCCTCAATCTGATCCGGCACCAATTTTGGACGCCCCTACTCCTTGGTCGCATTTCTCACATCGCCAATTCGCGTCGCACGCGGTGAATCAGATAAAGAATCAGCGCCTGCACAACGCACGCGGCGGCAAGCAGAATCAAGCCCGGCACCTGCGCTCGAACGATGGGTGCGCGAGAATTCCAACGAGAGTGATCGAGGCGATCAGGACAACGTAAACAATGCGGAGGATCATGGCGCGCCCACCGAGGTCGTAGCGACCTTGCCCGTTGGCAAAGTCGCTCATCCCGCCGAGCAGCTGCCACATCAGGTTGCAATTCACGACTGCGGCCGCCAGACCGAAAACCAGCCCGGCTTTGGGGGGCACCGCCAATGAGATGAGCCAGAGCAGTGCCAACGCCCAGGCGAGCGGTTGGGCCATGGCGAATTGGCGCGAAAGCGGCACGAGTCCGCCGCAACCCCAGGCCATGAGCCCATACCCGATTCCGTCGGGCAGCAGGTCGAATCCGTTGATGCGAAGGTCGATCGCGACGATCAGCAGGCCCCAGAAGATTTGGCGCAATACCTGCTCATCGATCGATCTTTGACAGGGCAGGGGGGCTCCCGGGCTCAAACAGTTTAGCCCGCACCCGCTTTGCCGGCAAAGCGCATTGCGCTTCCACGGCGGCGCGCATAAAAAACCCTCGGCATTTATTTGCCGAGGGTTTTGGGTTGTCTCTTCCGTGAGTGAACCGAGGCGTCAGTTCTTGCGTCGGCGACGGGCGGCCCACCAAAGGCCCGCTGCGCCCAATCCGAGCAACACGACCGAAGCCGGCTCGGGAACGGGAGTGTAGGTATAGGTCACGCTCACGTAGGCCGACGCATACGACATATCGGCCCAAGAGGGTGCGTTTGTCGAACTCGTCGAACTGGATACGGTTACCGCGGAGTAATTCACCACGCCGACGCCGATAAAGTTGGCC
Source organism: uncultured Planctomycetaceae bacterium (assembly GCA_963702015.1). Taxonomy (GTDB): domain Bacteria; phylum Planctomycetota; class Planctomycetia; order Pirellulales; family PALSA-1355; genus DATJTR01. Next base: position 6,495,250 of record OY969698.1, on the reverse strand, counting down.
AGATCGCTCGGGCTGGTGAACGTGCCGGAATCGCTTACCGAGTAGCTAATCGTCGCGGGGAGGAAGGTGTAAGTGTCCCCAGCCCCCAGTGGCGAAACCGAATAGGCTTGCGAGCGAGACTGTTCGAAGTCCTGATAGCCGTGCGCATCCAAACCCACCGGACCGGTGATATCCATTGTCACGTTCTGGTCACTGATTCGAAGACCGACGGTGGCGATCGAATTTGGCGTGGTATTCGTCACCGACCAGGTCGAGATGGTCGAACCGGTGAGCGAGACGGCGGCGCTCGTCAGGTTCCCGAGCGACGGATCGAATTGCGATACCGGCAGCGTCGCGTTGATATCGGTCAGTGCGTTGACCAAAGAGTCGGTATACGTAATCGTGTCGCCGCGGATCGCTGACGACGAAGCCATGAGCATGGCGCCAGCTAGCATGCTGGAAAGAAAAGCAGATCTAAAGCGAGTCACTAGCGTTCCCCTCAATGCTGGTTAAATCCGGAGCGATTCGCCGCTCAAACTAACCGATCGGCTGGGGGGTTCCGCTTCCCACCACCCATAGGTGTGATAGTAAGGTAAAACGGTATGGCTTGCAAGCAGATTCTCCAAGAAAAAAGGAAATCGGCGAATCCGCCAAGCCGCGGGCCCCCTCTGCGGTTTCGCGGCGTTCACGCCGATGGTCTCACCCCAGATTTTCCCGGTGGGGCGGCTAAGCGCTGGCACCATGAGAACAAAAAACCCTCGGCATTAAACTGCCGAGGGGTTTGGGTTGTTCTTCGTACGCGTGAACCGAGGCGTTAGGTCTTGGGTCGGCGACGGGCGGCCCACCAAAGGCCCGCGGCGCCCAAACCGAGCAACACGACCGAAGCCGGCTCGGGAACCGGAGTGTAGGTGTAAGTGACCGTGGCTGTGCCCGAGGAATTGCCATCGCCGCCGAAGCCGACGTATGTGCCGGTGCCCGCGTACGTTCCCGTGCCGTACGAAAGCGTATACGAATTATCTCCTACGCCGGTGTACAGCGGAAAATCGCCCGACACTGGATTAAACGTAGGCGTCATGGCCGTTGACGGTCCAAAGTAGTCATTCGTGGTCGCCACGGGGACGCTACCACTCACCCCGCTATAGGCTGCCATAACCAGCGGAGAGAGGAGCCCCGACGGTGTCGACATATCAATTGGTACCGTCGACGAGCCATTGGTGAACGCTTCCGTCGTCCCGGGCCCGAAATATTCGGAGAAGTTGAGGACCGTGACTTCGCCCTGGTACATCAACGAGAAGCTGAGTTCCACGCCTGTCAGCGTACCCAGCGCGGGGTTGAACTCGGGAAGAGTGAATGAGGCCGTCGTGGGCAAAGAGAACTGCCCCCCGGCGTCGCTGGCCGGAATCGGCGTCGAGTCGATAACCATCGAGGCTTGCAAGGAGGTGCCGGTCACTAAGACTGCGGCGAGCAAGCCGGGAAGAAAGGTCGATTTGATACCCGTCACTAGCGTTCCCCTTACGTGTCTGCCCAACGTGAGGCTGGCGATTGCCAAACTCAACCCAATGCTCGCGCTCTGCCGGCCATCGGGTATAAGCCTGATAATAACGTAGCTCCCGCGCATTGCAAGCATAATCTGAGAAAAACAATTAAATAGACGATTTCCCCCAAAAAGTAGGAATTCCACCTCACAGGTGTGGTTTCGGCGGCAACATGTGGGAAAAGTGGTCAACCGGCGCTGGGTGCCGCGTCGCCTCATTTGGGCCAGTCTGCCTGGGGGTCGAGGTTGATGATGGCACTTGGGGGATGTGTCGGAATTTGCGGCCGCAGAAAGGGTTTGTCCGCCGCCTTGTGGCATGCGTAGCAACCTTCGAGCGTCTGGCGATATGTCTTCTCGAACCCTGGGCCGTCCTTGGCGGCGATCGCTTCCCCAAGCTGTTTAAGCACGGTGTTTTCGATCGACGTCAAGATGGCATCCAGGTCGACTTCTCGCCCGGCCGCGTCTTTGCGTTTGGGGATAATGCGGACCGCCCAGCGAAGATGTGATCCGGTCTCCGCCCAGTAGAAATTAGCCAGAGCCCAATGCTGGTGCTGGCCGGCGAACCACAGATTCGAAAAATGGTAGCCGACGTCCTGCATGGCGTGCGATTGATCGGGCAGACGCCCCTTGAGCGTCTCCAGCTCGGCGGCCACTGCCTCCAGTGTGGGCGTCGACTTTGCCGCTTGGGCAAGGGCCGGCCGCTCGCTGGGCGAAAGAACGGCACTCATCGCCGCCCCCAAACACAAACCAGCAAACAGCACGGCAAGCGTTCGGGTCTTTTCCGGCGCCATCATCGGTTTCTCTCCTGTTTTTTCAAGCGTGAGCGCTCGCGATCGAATCGTGGGCCCAAAAATCGGCAGTGGCCCCGCCAGCTGCGCGTCGATTCACCGCGACTGGGCATCTGGCGCTGGGGCATCTGGCGTCAGGGAATCGATGTAGGCCGCCACCTTTTCGGCCCACAGCCGGCCATGCGCCGTCAAACCCTTGGCGTTGAAATGATTCCCGTCCCGATACTCCAGGCCAAGCGCATCGGTGTCGGGCCCTTCGAGCGTGACGGCATCTTGCCACAGCCCGCGCTGCGCCGCGCGAAACTCTTCGTCGCCCGGATCCTGCGGGCTGTGATAGGTGGTCTGGGCCGTGAACCAGGGAACATCCCACTGCGCCTCTTTGCGCGAAGCCGCGACCAGCTTCTCCATGAACCCACGGTATTGCTTGCCCGAGATCTGGCGATCGGCCGGATAACCCGCCCGGGCCTGCCCGGCGTCCGACTCTCCTTGATGCCAAAGCACGGCCCGGCATCCGCGTGGTCCCAATGCTTCGAGCCGCCCCGCCAGGCCGGCAAACAGCTCGCCCGTCGACGCCCAAACTCCCGGGCTCACCTCGCGCACATAGGTCGCGACGGTCGGCAGATTGGTCATCGTCTCGCCGGCGGGCAGCCATTGCCGCACGCTCGTTCCCCCCGCTCCGGTCGAAGCAACGCCGATCGGCACCTGGTATCGCTCGTAGAGCGCATCGCCAAATGCCGGCAAAAAGCTGCCACCCTGGCTGCCATCCTGCGTGCCCGGTTGCGGATCGTTGGCCAGGACCCATCGCAAGCCGTCGAACGAACTGACCATGCCGGTCGTGGTCGATTGCCGCTCGGAGCCCCAGTTGGTCGAATTCGATTGGCCGGCCACGACGAACACTTCGCCCACGCCGACGCGCTCGATCGCGGCCGTGGCCCGCGCCGGTTTGTCGTTGGTCGCCCCCTCACTGTCGAGTCGAAGCTCGACCCGATACCAGCCACCGGCCGGTGTGGCGAGCTCGGCGTCAAAACTCCCCGAACCTTCCTCGACCGCAACCGGCTGCCAGTCGAGCACGACTTGCTCGGCCTGTTGCTCCGTGGCGGGCCGAATCACGCCGCACTCGGAGCAAGCCCGGCGAGCCAAAAACCGTCCCGCTCAGGCGAATCGCGCCCGCCGCGCGGCTGCTGCGCTGAAAAACCTGATACTCGGTGGGCGAGTCGGTCAGAATCGCTCCTACGCTGCCGCCGATGGTGTGCTCCAGAACGAACGCCACGATCGGCGTTGGATCGACGAGGCTGTGCGGATGATGCCCGACGCCTGGCTTGGCGATCACCGTAATCGGGCCGCCCAGTTCGCGATAGCGACGCTCGACGAGCCGGGTGTTCTCTTCGATCGGCACCACGTCGTCAGCTTCGCCGCAAATGTGCAGCAGCGGGATCTTGTCCTTGGCCAGCGGCGCCAGATTGTCGACCGGATTCAACCGCCAGGCCAGCGCTTCCTCTTCGGTGAACTTGTACGCCGCCAGGCACTGCTGCCAATCGACCGCCGAGCCGGGGGCTTTGCCACGGCCGCCGGGCCAGCACTTGAAGTCGCACACCGGCGCATCGTTATAAATGCAGGCCACGCGATCGGGGTGGCGTGCCGCCCAATTCAGCGAAAACAAACCGCCGCGACTGAAACCCTCGAGCACGGTCTTGGCCGCCAGCCCACGCTCCTGGGTGAGGTGCTCGTAAAACTTGTCCATGTGATCCAGCGCGACCGGTGCCCCATACATGTTTTGCACGTCCATGTAGGCCACATGAAAACCCTTGGCCGCCAGCGCCAGATCAGCCTGTGGCTCATGCCCAAAAAACTCGGTACGCCAAATCCACGGTTTGCCCGTTGCCGGAGTTTTGGGAACGATCAGCAGGCAATTCCGCCCATCGACTTGAAAGTCGCGCCGCTCGTAGCCTTCCCACTGCGAGACCGTGTCGCCGGCCGGCTCGGCGCCGGCCCAATTCGGCGCTGCGGCCACGATCCAGGCCGCCGATATCGCAAAAACAATCATCCATCCGCGTCGCATCAGCATGAAACGAGCCTCTTCGCGTTGCGATTGCACTGGCCATCGACTCACCTAATGTAACTTGGCCGGCCGGCCGAATCGACATCGTGGGCCGTCCGCGAACTCTCTACCGACAATGCCGTTAATGCCTGCCGTCGGCGTGGGAATGGTCAGCGGGCGGGCTCAATCGATCCGCTCGAGCCAAAAGAACGGGCGGCGGCGGGTGTGGCTGACCGCCACAACGAGCACCTCGTGCGGCCGGCACACCAGCGAGATCACGTAGGGGAATCGCTTCAAGAGACAGCGGCGCACTTCGTGCCGTCCGCGATAGCCTTCCGATTGCGGCAACGCCTGCGGCGAATTGAAGATTCGATCGTAGGCCTCTGCGAGGGCGGCTAGGAATTCATCGCCCAATCCCGGCCTTTGGTCGTCGTACCACGCCGCCAAAGCGGCTTCCAATTCGGCGGCCGGCAAGACCCCGAATATCACGACATCCCCTTGCGGCCGCGATGATTGGCAAGGTGCTGCCGAATTCGCGCAAGCGCGGTTTCAAAGTCTACGGCTTGCACCTCGCCGCGGTCGTAGGCCCCGACGCGACGGTCGATCTCGGCCGACCATGCGGCCTAATCGCGGGCATCACCCCCCGGACGCAGCTTCGATTCAATGTTGCTCGGCATCCACCGGCTTGGCGCCACCTTGGGCATTAGCGCGGCGGCTTGTTGCGTCGGTTTCCTCCTGTGTGCTTTTCTTGAGGCGCCGGAGGACCTCCTGCGTGAACGGTTCAACCTCATCGTTCCACTGCTTGAGCTTGCCGATCAGCCCGGGGTCGACGGCACCGACTTCACGATCGAAGAAAAACTTGCCAAGCGACTTTCGCGCAGTATTACCGCGATGTCTCGCCGGCCCCGCCAGAATCTACAGGAACCGGGCTTTTTTCGGCGCCAGTCTCTTCCGGCTCGGCGTTCAGCGTGACCTCACTTCGCGAGAGCTCCGTCGGGTCGATTCGCTCACGACCATTGCGGGTAAGCAGCGCCCGCAGAAGTTCAGGCCGGATCGAGCCCTTCAGGTCGTGCGCGGTACCATCGGCAAAGGCAACCCAGAAATCAGCTTCGCCGTCAGTGAGGCCGCGCTTGGGATTCTCCAGATCAACCACGAGGTCATCCGGTTTGGTCCAGACGACGGCGTGCCCGGCGTCGGCCTCGACCAAAAGGATCGTGAATGAAGTGCCGTCGGTGAACTCCTTCATGCTCGCGCCCTCCGTGTCGGGCCTGAAGGCGACCATCTGCGCGCCGGCGGAGCGGTAGCGCGCTGTGGATCCACCGCCGCCAAAAAGCGGGTCCGTCCCAGGCCGGCCCGGGCGCTGCGAAACTCGTCCGGCATCTTGTCGATCAGCGTGCGGTTGTGGTCGCTGTCCCAGGGCTCGTCGAGATGAAACTGCTTGTAGAGACCATTATCAATGTAGGGCAGGATGGCAACCCGCCAGCTCAATAGCGGCCGGTCGAAGTTGTCGCGCGCGTCAAGACCCGGGAAATGCTTGTTGGCGCCGTAGTATACTTGCAACGCGAGGCCAATCGCCTTCAGCCGATCCCGTTCCGAGGAGTACGGCCGCGTCGCACTGGCGGCGGCACTCTCCTCAGTTTCGACCGGCGAGTTCTGCCTGGACCCACTGATCGCTTGAACGAGTCGCTCGACTTCGGTTTTGCTGAACCTTAAAGTGATCTCGGCCCGATCCTTAATCGGGGTGCGGATCTTCGCGGCGAAGATCACCTTCCCGTCAACGACCACCGCAATGCGCTTGCCGATGCTCTCGGCGGTGGCAATTCCGATCTTTGCGGCTCCCGCGTCGGTGAACGTGATGCCGATTGCCGGCCCATTGTTCTTGTCGCTGACCGCGTTCACTTCCCGGATATCGTCTCGCGTCAACACCGGCTTTTGGTGCAAGTAGACGAGCTCGCCATCTTCCACCATTCGCCGCCGTATCTCGGCCTGACGCTCTTCGATTTGTTCTTCCAATTGGCTCAGTTGGCGCCTCGGGATTTTAAGGCTGAAGTGGTTGGGATTGGCCAACAACATTCCTTGCTGCTTGATCAGCGACTGCATTTCGGTGATCTTTTTGGTGAGCTCGACGATCTCGGGATCTTTGGCCAACTTGTCCTCGAGCAGGTGCTTGCCACCGACGATCGCCGGCGTCAGTCCCTCGCGGGGTTCCGATTCGCCAATATAAAACTCAACCGTGGCCGGCACCTCTGCGTCAGCCCGGCCGTCCGCGTCGTTCACGGCGTCGCAATATTGCAGCGCCGGCAATTGCCGTTCGAGGGCCCGCAGGCCGGCCGTGGTGATATACGGCGAACGGACTTGGAATCCCCACAGCAGTTTCAATTGGGCAAGCGATTCCAGGCCCCGATCGCTGAAATGGCCGGTCAAGTCGAGGAACGTCAGCTTGCGAAGGTTCGACAGATGTTTCACTCCGACATCGGTCAGCACACCATTGGAAATCTCCAGGCTTGTCAGATTGCGCAAGCTGGCGATTTGCTGGGCTCCTTGGTCATCAACCGGGAAGCCGACGTTCAGCTCTTCCAGGCCCGGCATTGCGGCAATGCTCTCCAGATCGTTGCTGTCCAGCCCCCATCCGCGCAGCCGCAGATCCTTGAGGTGCGGAAGCTTCGCGACTTCACGCAAATCGGGCCGCGGCCCTGCCGGCTGTTCATCGCGGGCACCGAAATCGAGCGACAAGATCGAGAGTTTCGGCAGCCTCGCCAGTTGCGCCAGTCCGTCGCCGCTGACTTGGGTTTCCGCGAGCGTCAGGAATTCGAGGTTCGGCAAATCGCACATCACCGCCAATTCCTCGTCACCGATCGGGCATTCATAGAAAAAGAGCCACTGGAGCGACTTCATGCCTGCGATCTTTTTCACACCCTCGATCGTGATTTTCGACTGGAGCAGCGAAAGGCGTTCCAGGTGTGGCAACGAGGCGAGTGATTCGATGCCGGCGTCGGTGACTGTTAGGTTTTCGGTCAGTTGCCGCAGCGATTTGAGTTTGGCCAGATGCGCCGCCCCCACGTCGGTGACCCGATGGCCGGTATAAAGGCGAAGCTTTTGGAGCGACCGGAGCGGCTCCAAATGCGCCAGCGCGGCCTCGGTGAGGCCGGTATCATCGAGCGCCAGGTCTTCGAGGCGAGAAAGGTTCTTCAAGTCATCCAATCCGGCGCCGGTGATTTTGTTGCCGCTCAGGGTAAGATACTTGAGGTTGACCAATTTCCCGACCGTTTTCAGGCCCTCGTCGGTGATCTCGGCTCCATCGTTGGAAACGCCCAGATGGAGCGTTTCCAAGGCGGGCAGTTGTTCGAGGTGCGCCAATCCCGCGTCGCCGATTTTTGTTCCCGACAGATTCAGAATCTTGAGCGATTTGAGCGGAGCCAATGCCGCCAGCCCCGCGCCGGTGACTTTGGTGTCCCGCAGTCGAATCGCTTCCAGGTCAGGAAATCGCGCGAGTATCTTGAGCGATTCGTCGCCAACGCCGAAGCCCTGGCGATTGACTCCAAACGCCTCCAGGTTCACGCTCCGCAGCTTCGTGAGAGCGGACAGATGTCGCATCCCCTCGTCGGTAATGCGAGTCTCATCCAAATTGAGGATCAAAAGGCCACTCAAACGGCCCACGTGCGCCAGTCCTTCGTCCGTGACGTCGGTACCCAGGCAATTCAACATCGCCAGGTCGTCGGCTTGCAGTTGATCGAGGCCGCTCAAGTCGCGTGAGGCAGCTTTGCTCAGATCGAGACGGATCTCCTTGCCGGCCGGCACGCGCACTTCGCCGCGCGCATCGCCTACCTTTTTCCATTCTTTTGGCGCCACGTGCGCGTATCCCATTTCGTTCGACTCGCGCACGAAGACAATTCCCATCGTCCGCTCGGCCGGAAATCGTAGCACTCGCTCGGCGGCTGGGGGTTGGTCCTTCGTCTCGGCCGTTGCGTCAGGCTCCTTGGCGGCCGCCGTCGCCCAAACGGCCACGGCCAGAATCGAGCTGGCCAACAGAACCAGCGCAACGAGGTTGCCAGAGTCGAAGGTTCGCCGCCCCGAGTGGCTAGGAAAAAGCCTGCCGACACGAGTCAGCAGCGATCCGCTCCGCGCGCCCAGGGCGAGCGTGGTCTGGGGTCCACGAAGTTCCGCCACCGCCAGCAATGCCAGGCCGTATTCGACCCGGTTTTCCACGATCGACACGGCGATGTCGTCGCAGCAGTTTTCTCGTTCCACGCGAATGCGATACGACAGCCACCAAACCGCCGGGTGATGGAACAACAGGGTCTCGACCAGGATTTGCCAGAGATTCACCAGATAGTCATGCCGCCGGACGTGCGCCAATTCATGTGCCAAAATCGCTTCCAACTGCGGCACCGGCAACTGGCTGGCAAGGCTCACCGGCAGCAGGATCATAGGCCGCAAATAACCGACCACCACCGGCACTTGCACACGTGTCGACTCGAGAATCTGCACGGCCCGCGAAATGCGCATCCGCCTCGCAAGGTCGCGAAGAGTCGCCGCAGCCGTGTCCACAGCAGGCGAAACCCCCTCGCGCCGCAGCCGGCCCACCTCGCGCAAACTCAAAGCCGGCCGCCAGGCAAACAGGCACACGCCCAGGCACCAAAGTCCGACGATCCAGTGCAACCACGCGTGAACCGCCAGTTCGACGCCCGACCAGAAGCTGACGATCGACCCCCGAACGTCGGTCGATTCCGTCGCCGCCGGCAGTTGCTCGGGCGCGCTGGCATCGCTTGCGACCCCGGGAGCCGCCCAAGTGGTGGCAGATGTCGCGCCGACTGGCGCCGTCCAAGTTATGTAATGGGGCACCTCGACCATTGGTTCTGGCTTCGGCAAGACCAGCAGCGTCGCGACGGGCGCCGTCGACATCGCCACCAGCGCGAAGACGAGCATTCCATATCGAGTTTTGGCCGAGCAGCTCCGCATTGCCCGCGTAACCAGCCATGCCGCCACGGCGATCAGTGCCAGTTCCCATACCGAATGAAACAGCACCCAGCCCAAAGTTTCAACCAACGCGTTGGGAATGTGTAAGGCGTTCATGGATTCTTCTTCTCCATTCGATCGAGTAACCGTCGGGCCTGGTCGAGTTCTTCTTGCGTTGCCGTCGTCGAGCCGAGCGCCTCGAGGACCAGGCTCATCGCCGCCCCGTCATACACTTTTTCGATCAGATCGGTGAGCATTCGCCGGCCCGCCTTTTCACGCGATATGGCCGCGCGGTAAATGTGCGGCGAGGCCTCCTCGTCGCGCCGCACAATTCCCTTTTCCAGCATGACCGAGAGCATTTTGACCGTCGTCGAATAGTTGGTCCCCTTTTCGGCATTGAGCCGGGCGTGGATCGCCCGCACCGGGCTGGGGCCCAGCTCCCACAGAATCCGCAGGATTTGCAATTCGACTTCCGTCGGCTGCACAGCTTTCGATTTCCGCATCGGGCGATACTCCCAAGTCGTGGACGATATAGCGAAGCCTTTCGCCATTCAGTATAGCGAAGGCTTTCGCTAATGCAAGTGGTTTTGGCGAAAGTTTTCGCCACGCGGGGCGCCCCCCAGCCTTGGCCGCGCCAAGGGCCAGACGCTATGGTTACGGCAAGTTCGCCTGTGCGAGAGGCGAAGGGTCGACGAAAAGCGAAGCGGGGATCGACGGCATGCGACAACGCTGTACCTGGGCCGAGGGCGATCCGCTTATGGAGGCCTATCACGACACCGAGTGGGGCGTCCCCGAACGCGATAGCCGGGCACTGTGGGAAAAGCTGATGCTCGATGGATTTCAGGCCGGGCTGGCTTGGATCACGATCCTCAAGAAGCGAGAAGCCTTCCGCCAGGCGTTCGCCCGTTTCGATCCCGAGCGGGTGGCCCGATTCACCGAGCGGGACATCGTGCGGCTGCTGGGCAATGCCGGCATCGTTCGTTCGCGGGCCAAGATCGAAGCCACGATCGGCGGCGCCCGGGCGTATTTGGCGATGGCCGAAGCGGGCGAGGAGTTTTCGACGTTTGTCTGGGACCTGGCGGGAGGCGCGCCGATTCGCGGCAAAAGAGGTCCGGTCCCGGCCAAGACCCCCTTGTCGGAGGAGATGTCCAAGGCCCTGAAGCACCGCGGATTCAAGTTCGTCGGCCCGGTCATCGTCTATGCTTGGATGCAGGCCACTGGCATCGTCAACGATCATGCCGTCGACTGTTTTCGCCGCGACAAGGTCGGTGGCTGAAAATCAAACTCAAACTGCTTAAGTCAACCCGAGGTTCACCATGTCTGCCTACATTGTTTTCACGCGCGAAAAGACCCGCGATCCGGCCCAGCTGTCGCAATACATGGAAAACGTTTCACCGACGCTGGTGGGCCATCCCATCAAGCTGCTGGCCGTTTATGGTCGCCAGGAGGTTTTGGAAGGGGCGGCGGTGGAAGGCGTGGTGATCGTCGAATTCCCGACGTTCGAAGAAGCGAAGGCCTGGTACGACAGTCCGGGCTACCGCGAGGTGCGCCGGCATCGCTTCTTGGGGTCCGACTATCGCGCTGTCATCGTTGAAGGGGTCTGACTCTCGGGCGAAACCCTTGTTTCCTTATTCTCCACCCGCACCAGTCGCGATGATGCGCTTCGCGTTGTCGCGCGCAATGGCCTCGACTTCGCCGTGCGCGAGCGGCGATTCCTGCATTTTCAGTCGTGCCGACTCGAAATAGAAAAACGGATAATACGAACCGAATACCACGCGCGCCAGGCCCACGGCGCGCACCAGCCGCGACACTCCCTCGACCCCTTCGAGCATCGCGATGTCGAATGCCAAAACGCCCGCCTCGGCCAGTGGTTCGACCTGGTCGACCCGCAGCGCGCGAAAAGCGTTGAGGATCATCAGTCGCAGGCCCGGCGTCGCCCGCAAGAGTGCCGGCAAGGGCGCGGTGTCGACGTGCGGCACGCGGGCCAGCGCCGGTTGCGTTCGCTCATCTTCCATGCTCAGCACCAACTGCACCAGCAAATTACGCTCGGCCGCCGCGGTCAATAATTGCGCGAACTCGGGCACGTCGAGCTTGTAGCCGTGATAGTTCGGATGCAGGCGAATCCCCCGCATCCTGTGGACTTCATGGCAGCGGCGCACATCCTCTTGCCAATCGGGCAGCGTCGGGTTCACGCTGCCAAACGGCACAAATCGTGGCTCGTCGACCGCCCGGCAATGTTCGGCCAATTGCTCGTTCACGTCGGCCAGGTCGCGCTGCCACAGGCCGTCGAAACTGCCGACCCAGGCTTCGGCGACTCCGCCGCCTTGCAGCTTGTGGGCCAGCTCGGCCGGTTCGGCATCGGGCAACCGGCGAAAGGGCCAGCGGCCAAGATAGACATTCGTATCGGTCAGCGGCACGTCGAGGTTTGGCAGCGCCGTCATGCGTGGATTCCTTTGCTTTCGAGGATCGGCAACAACAGCTCGCGCAGATTGTCGCGAAAGATCCGCTGTTTGGCCTCGTCGCTGATGCGGGCGCCGTGGACCTTGGCCAGTTGCGATGCGAAGCTCCGTCCGCCGACGTCGCTGCCATACAAGACTCGTCCGGCGCCCAATTCGCGCACGGCCATTTCGGTGATGCCTTGGGTCGGATCGCTGCCGGCCAGATCAACCACGATATTCTCTTGTCCGCGCACGGCGCGAATGCCCAGTTCCCAGGTGCCGCCGGTGTGACCGCAAATCAGCTTCGCCGTCGGATGCCGCCGGGCGAGTTCGACCAGATCCTCCGGCGTCGACTCGCCCGGCAGATTGCCGTCGGTCTTATACCAGGTGTGTTGAAAAATGACGGCCTTCAGCTCGGTCGCCCGGCGGATGATCGGATCCAAATCGGCGGCGCTGGCCCGCCTGGCGACCCAAAGTTTGACGCCGACCATCGGACCGTTGGCGACGCAGCGTTCCAGCTCGGCCAGACTCGCGTCGATGTGCTCGCCGCTGAGATAGACGAAGCCGAACGTCCGATTGTGCCAGTGGGCGATGGCTTGCAGCACCATGTCGTTTTCTTGCCGCAAGCGATCGGGCGTCGGGTTCGTCACGTAGGGCCAACCCATGTAGACGCACATCCGCTCGACCCCCATGCGGTCGGCAATCTCCAACAGCCGCGCCATGCGCTCTTCCGGCGTGCGGCCGTCGACCCCGACCAGGTGGCTATGCAAATCCCAGATCGCCGGTGCGGTCATCATACTCGGACTCCCTTAGCGGCCAGGATCGGCAAGAGCAGCTCGCGCAGATTGTCACGAAAGATCCGCTGTTTAGCCGCGTCACGGATGCGCGCGCCGTGGACCTTGGCCAGTTGCGAGGCGAAGCATTGCCCGCCGGCATCGCTGCCAAAAATGACGCGATTGGCTCCCAACTCGCGCACGGCCATTTCGGTCATGCCATTGGTCGGATCGCTGCCGGCCAGATCGACGAGGATGTTTTGTTGACCGCGCACCGCGCGAACGCCCAATTCCCAGGTGCCTCCCGTGTGGCCGCAAATGAACTTCACCGTCGGGTGGCGCTTGGCGAGCGCGACCAGGTCGTCGGGCGTCGACTCGTCGGGAAGGTTGCCATTAACCTTGAACCAGGTGTGCTGAAAGATGACGGCCTTCAATTCGGCCGCTCGGCGGATGATGGCGTCGACTTCCGGGGCGCTGGCCTTTTTGGCGACCCAAAGTTTGATGCCGACCATCGGCCCGTTGGCGAGGCAACGCTCGATTTCGGCCAGGCTCGCCTCGACATGCTCGCCGCTGACGTAGACGAAGCCGAACGCCCGATTGTGCCAATGGGCGATGGCTTGCAGCACCATGTCGTTTTCTTCGCGCAAGCGGTCAGGTTTCGGGTTGTAGACAAAGGGCCAACCCATGTAGACGCACAGCCGCTCGACTCCCATCCGGTCGGCGATCTCCAGCAGCCGCGCCATCCGCTCTTCCGGCGTGCGTCCCTCGACGACGACCAGATGATTGTGCAAATCCCAAATCGTGAATGGGTTCATGGCCCCGCCTTCAACAGAGCAATCACGTCGGCCATTTCCTGCGGCGTGAGCTTCTTCTCAAAACCCTCGGGCATCAGCGAGAGGCCGGTGCTGGTCAGTTGCTCGATGTCGCCCCGGAGGATCGTCTCCTCTTGATTTTCGGCGCGGCGCAGGGTGATGCTGGTCGGCGTTTCGCTGGCCACCAGGCCGATCACCACGCGGCCGTCGTCGAGTGCGGCGGCGAACTGCATGAAATTTGGCCCGACTTCGCGATTCGGATCGAGGATCGCGGTCAGCATCTCGGCCGGACTGCGATGGCGGATCTGTGCCAAATTTGGCCCCACGTCGTTGCCCAACTCGCCAAAGCGATGACATGCCGCGCAGTCGCGCTTCAGCACCGCCCGCCCCCGCTCAACGTCGCCGGCGAGTTCCAACGCCGGAGTAAACTGGGCCACGATCTCCTTGCGTGGGCTGGGCCCGTCGGCGCCAAACAGTTTTTCGGCCTGGGCGCGAATCGCGGGATTGGCGTGCTGCACCAACAGTGCGCCGCCGTGGCGCACTGACGTACGATACCGGCACCTGGCCCCGCTCGATCGCGCGCAGCAGATCGCCCAGGTACTCGATCCGCATCGAGAGCGCATCGACGACCTCGCCCCGTATCGCCGGCGAGTAGCCCGACCAGCCGGCCAATAAAAGCTCGGCGGCATCGGCTTGCCCCATGGCGGCCGCCGTCCGCACGGCCGCCAGCGCGAGGGCCTGCGATTGCCGCGCTTCGAGCAGCGCTGCGAACGTCGGCCGGGCGACTTCCCACGTCGCCGAGGCTACCACGGCCAAGGCCAATTCCCGCTGTTGGTCGCTGGCCTGCTCGTCGAGCACGATGCGGCCCGCCTCGTTGGTCGTCGCCAGCAATTGCGCCCCGGTCGCCGGGTGATCCTTGAGCACGATCGCCAGTTTCATTTTTGAACGCCGGCAGCCATCGCCCAGGCCGGCGACCAACGACAATCGCAGCCACTCGAATTCCGGTCCGGCCAGGCTCGTCAGCGCCGGGCCGCCGAGCAACTCGCGCACGCTGGCCTGATTGCCGAGCGAACCGACAACGAACGCCAGCTCGCGCACCAGCGCCGGCGCGGCCGCGTCCCGTTTCACGGCGTCGTCGGCCAGCAGCTCTTCCAACAGCGGAGCGGCCGACGTCGGACGCGCGCTCATCACGGCCGCCCGCATCCAACGATCCGACATGTCGCGCCGCAAAATGCCGCCCAGTGCGGCGGCGGCGCGTGGATCGTCAACGTCGCCCAGCGAGAGTGCCACTTGAAATCGGACCCGCATGTCGTCGTCATTGGCCAGGCTCAACACGGCGCTCAAAAGTTCGGAGTCCTTCGCCAGTCGCGGCTCGGCCAACAGCACTCCATGCTCGCGCAGGCCGGGTACCTTGTCGTGCATCGCGTGCAGCAGGTCGGCCTGCTCGATCACTCCCAGTCCCGACAGCGTCCAAAGCGCATGCAGCCGGCCTAGCGGGGCAGGGGACTCGCGCAGCATCGCCGCGAGCGCCGGCGTGGCCGATCGATCGTGCCGCGCAAGCAGCAACCGCTGTGCCGTTTCGCGCCACCAACTATTTGGATTGGCCAATGTCGCGACGAGCTCGGCGGTCGCGGCATCGGCCAGGTTGGGCGGCCGGGGCGCTTTAAAACCGGGCGGACTGAGCCGATAGATCCGGCCCCGGTCGCGACCGCTTTCCAAATCGACCCGGGCTTTCAAATCGTCGTCGATCGACCACGGATGCTCGATCGTCTCGCGATACATGTCCAGTACGTGCAGCGTGCCGTCCGGAGCGTTGCAAAAATTGACGGGCCGAACCCAATTGTCCGTCGATGCCACGAATTCCACGCCCGGATCGGCCCGCTCGGAATGAAACGTCACGCCGTCGGGCCGCATGCGTTGCCGGTGGATCAGGTTGCCAGCCACCTCGCCGATAAATAAATTGCCGCGATACTGCTCGGGATAGGCAGTCCCGCGATAAACCGTGACCCCCGCGGCCGAGGTGACGAATCCCGTGGCCGCTGTTTCGCTGCGAGGCGTCCGCCGGTCGCCGGTTGCCGCCAGGCGCTCGGCATTCAGCACCCGCCACGGTTCGGGCGGACTGCGGCGAAAGACCGGGATCGCATCGCCCGATTCGGCCACGTCCTGCACGGCTGAGGCCAGCGGCAAGTGTGGATTCCGCGCCAGGTAGCGAGCCGCCAGCACGACATGCTGTGCGGGGTTGCGAATTTGGCAGATAAACCGCCGTCCCCAATCGTCAAAGCAATTGCCGAACCGCGCGCCACCGGCCAACAGCTCGAGTTTTTCGGTCCGCGGGTCGAAGCAGAAATCGCTCCGCGACAGCAGCAACGGCTTGACGCCCGGCTGGCCGACCGATTGAATCTGGCCGCCGTTGCTCGCCCCGGCACCATAAATCTTGCCATCCAGTCCCCAGGCCAGGTTGTTGATCACCGCCTGCACGTTGAACTTGCGAAAGCCGGTGTAGACCTGCCGACGGACGTCGGCTCGGCCATCGCCGTCAGTATCCTTCAGATACCACACGTCGGGCGTCGCCGTGACGTAGCAGCCGCCGTCGTACAGCGCGATGCCTGTCGGCCACGACAGTTCCTCAGCCAATATGTGGCTGCGATCCATTACGCCGTCGCCATCGACGTCTTCGAGGATGCGTACTTTGCCGAGCGGTTGGTCGGTCGTCCGCTCTTTCTGCGGTACGTCATTGGCCTTGTCGGTGTAGGGATAGTCGTTCATCTCGACGACCCAGGCCCGGCCCCGCTCGTCGTAGGCCATCGCCACCGGATCAGTCACCAGCGGCTCGGCGGCGATCAGGTCCATGTGAAAGCCATCGAGCGCGTGAAACGTCTTCTCGGCCGCCGCCGGTTCGACCGGCGCGATCCGCAGCGACGGTTCGGCCGCGTGTGCCATCAGACCAAACATGGAGGCCAGCAGGCCCAAAGCGAGTGGCGAAAAACGAACGGGCGGGCAGGCAGATCGTGGCGTCACGGTAGTGCGTTCTCCCGGTCGGGGGCGAATTGGCCAAGGACCTGCGCTGGCCATCCCATTTTAACCACCTGCGCAACCCTCACCGCATCTAGCGCGGTCAGGATTTGGTTCGGGCCACCGCGCCGGGTAGGTGGTTAATGCTGTTGCAGGCAGCCACGCGAATCTGTCATATTGAAAGTGGCCCAAGGAGAAACCCCATGTCCCGGTCGCGTTGCTTAACGCTTGTGCGGCGCAATTGCCCGTCTGGTTTCTCGCGGTTCGATCTGCTGGCTGTAATCGTGATCGTCGGCGTCTTGATCGCGGTGTTGTTGCCGACCCTCGAGCATGGATCACGCGAACCGCCGCGCCGTAACCAATGCGCCAACAACTTGAAGCAGATGGCCTTGGCCGCGCTCAATCACGAGGCATCTAAGAAATTTCTGCCCTCGGGCGGTTGGGGACACAACTGGATCGGCGATCCCGATGCCGGACTCGGAAGGCATCAGCCCGGTGGCTGGCAATATTCAATCATGTTTTTCATGGAGTCGGCGGCGCAGCTCCAGCAGGCTTCCGACCTGACGGACGCGGAAAAAATCGCCCTGGGCGCCACGATCGTGGGGGCGGGTCCTGATCCGGCCAAGAACCAGTACGCGATCCAACCGATCTTCTACTGCCCGAGTCGCCGACCGGCTGCACTCTATCCGTACGGCGAATCGTTGGTCCCCGGCTATAGCGGGGATGGCGGCACGAACTGGACGCCGCTGTTCAAGCCCTATTTGATGGCCAAAGGGGACTATGCCGCCAACGGTGGCACCATCGGATTCAATAGTTTGTACGCGGGCAGCGTCAACGACATGCAGGCCGCTCGCGGTGCGACCTCATTTGCCACCGCCGCGCTCCCCACACTCGACTCGACCTGGTATCTGACGCCCTACGAACCGCCGTTTGCTCACGGTGCGAAACCCAAGCTGATGGACGCCACGCCTGCCGAGACGACGTTTACCGGGGTGATTTGGTATCGCAGCGAGGTCCAGCTTCGAGAGATATCGGATGGAACGAGCAAGACCTATTTGTTCGGCGAGAAGTATCTCGATCAATTCAACTATACGTCGGGCCGCGACGGCAGCGGCGACGAGGAGAACATTTATGTCGGCATGGACGACGATAATATTCGCCTGGGCGCCAGCGGGGGAATCTATTCCCCCGCGGCGCCGGCGACGTTCCGTCCGGGATCAACCCCGCCCGATCCCTTCACCCAGTTCAAATATCCGCCAATGCAAGATGCTCGGGTCTGGCCCGGCCGCATGTCGGCAAAACCCAATGGCGTGAAAGTCGATTATTTCAACGCCATTCGATTCGGCAGCGCGCATGCCGGCTCATTCCACATGGCGTTTTGCGATGGCTCGGTCCACGCGATCAGCTACGACATCGATCCAACGGTTCACGCAATGCTGTGCGATCGCCAGGATGGCGAAACCATCGATGCAACCCAGTATCTCGCCCGATAGCCACGCCCGCTAAACCAGCTTTGCGTCGAGGCTGATCTCGGTCTTCAGCAGTTTGGAGATCGGACAATTGGCCTTGGCCTTGCCCGCCAGTTCCAGGAACTTGGCCTGATCGGCGCCCGGAATCTTGGCCCGTAATGTCAAGTGACTCGACGTGACGGCCCAGCCCCCCTCGACCTGTTCCAAGGCCACTTCGGCCGAAGTTTCCATCTCCTCGGCCGTCAGCTTGGCCTCGCCCAGAATCAGCGATAGCGCCATGGTGAAGCAGGCAGCATGGGCGGCACCGATCAACTCTTCGGGATTGCTCCCCTTTTGTCCTTCGAAGCGGCTGGCGAAGCCGTAGGGATAGGCCTTGAGCGCGCCGCTCTCGGTCGAGATCGTTCCCTTGCCATCTTTGATCCCGCCTTGCCAGGTGGCCGATCCACGTCGTTTGATTTTCATCTCAGGTTCTCCTTTGCGTTTGAAAAACAGGACGTTTCCGATGGCTCTCGCGGTGCCGGTTTACCGGCGGCGGCACCAACAAGAATCCTTCAATTCCCCGCCAGTTGAGCGCCGCTGACCATCGATTTTTCGCTTCTGCCCTCACGAAGGCAACCCCCGGCGGCGTCCTCGCCGGGCGGCCAATAACAAACCGCCTGCTCCCAGCAACAGCAGGATCAGCGTGGAAGGCTCGGGCGTGTTTTGCACGACGATTTCCAGGCCCGGCGTCGTCTGCGGCCCGTTTTCATAGACAAACGAAGTTCCCACGGGCGTCGTTGGGAAAGCCGCCGAAAGACCGAAGATCTGGCTTGGGGTGTCGACGCTGTCGAATTGGAAACCCGACAGCGAGTTGCCCGGTGCGAGGACCGAGGTCCCGGTGGTCGAGGTGAGCCACCGGATCGCATAGGTATCGGTGATCGAGTCGGTCCAACCGGTCGGCGCCGTCACATTGGTCGGCCTTGAGTCCAAAAAACCACTGCCGGGAACCCAGGCGTACCAGAACGTGGCAATGTTGGTGGTGCCCGTGTCGTTCAGCGTGATGTCGTATTGATAGGTCGTGGGGCTGATCTGCTGGGCCGTAATTTCGGCCGTGGCCACGAGCGCCGCGCACAGCGCCTGGCTTTGACCGACAACGATGCAACACGCGGCGGCCAAAAGTGCCAATCGTTTTCGAATTGCCTGACGCCCGTTGTCCTGGCGACCGTTGGCATCGCGGGTCGATCGAGCGAAATTCTCAATATTCCAGCAAGCGTACGTAATTTGCTTTGTCATCTCCGCACCTCTTCGTGAATGGTTCCGGTTGATTCACACTAGTTGCGGCACGATTGACAGGTGGTGACCAGTCGCTTGCGGAATCGCGCGCAGCGCCACGCTCGATGAGCGTGTGAGCGTGGATCCGCAAAAAGAATGGCAGTCGCGTGCTAAACGAACGTTGCACGAGCTACGCGAAATGCACTAGCGGACCCAAAGCCGTAAAAGAATGCTGCGGTGGCAGGACCGCAACCGTTGGAGGGGATTATAGCATCTTCGCGTCGGCCTCCAAACAAATTCTAGCGGCGACTGGTGGATTGCTACTCGGCGAGTACATCAACGATTCGCCGATGTCAGCGCCATTGCGAATTCATCGGAGCGGCTTGATGAGTCGTGCCGACAGTTGGCGAAAGAAAACGTGGCAATTGTCTGACATTACAAGCTCGGCCCGAATCGCAGCCAAAGCCCGATCGTCGCCGACGCCAGTAAAATGCCTGCAGCCAGCGCGACCCAAAATCCGAGCCGATCGGCCAGCGCCAACGGAATGAACAGCGGCAGTCCCAGCGGGACCAGCACCAGCGTTTCTCTCGACAGCCGCGCAATCACCGTCGCGTCGCGCTGCTGGAGCCAGGTGGCGATGAAGGCCAGAATCGAAACGATGGGCAGCGTCAACAACAGCGCACCGGCACGCGGATAGCGCGCCGAGACCTGAGAAACCGCGACGACAATCGCGCCGGCGACCAGGGCCTTGATGAGGTTGAGCATTCGGCCATCATAGCCGAATCTCGCAGGCTCGCTCCAGCTCACACGGCGCCGAGCTCAGACGTTGGCGCTGCCGGCCGTGTTGGACTCGGCGGTCTTGGTTTCGGTCGGTTCGTGCGCGGGCGGCACGAACTTGGGAGCCGTCGCCTCGTCTCGCTCTTCGATCGGGGTGTGCTGCGCTACCCGACTCGAAGACGTCGTGGAAGTGTTCGAAATATCGACATCGTTCTGGATGTCACGCAGCCCCTTCTTGAATTCGATCAAACCCTTGCCGAGCGAACGACCCACCTCGGGCAACCGATTGCCGAAAAGCAGAACGGCAATCACGCCCACGATCAACATCTCCATTGGACCTAAGCCGAACATGATTGCACCTCGAACTTTGCTGCACCGAAGGGGGAACTAATTACTGGGGACCCACCGTAAGGCCCACCCTTATCCATTCTATGGCTCACTACTTGGACGGACCACTTTCGTCTTTGTGCTCTTCGATCCCCTGCACGCCCTTTTTGAATTCCATCACGCCCTGCCCCATCGACCGCATGACCGAGGGGAGCCGACTGCCAAACAGCAGCAGGACGACGAGCGCGACAATACCCAATTCAAGGGGCCCTAAAAAAGCTAACATGGCGGCACTCAGGAGGGGTGGGATGCATCGCCAGTCTCCCGAGAGACCACCGGCGCAACGGGGGGGATTCTTTCAATCGCATGCCGGCGACCAGCTTCGGTTGCCTCGGCCTTGCTACTGTTCAATTCTACTGGCCACCCCCGGCATGTCAAACTTGCCGCGGCCGCCGGCCAGCGGCCGGGCAGGGGGCGAAAGGCTTGAGCGGCAAGCTACTTAGGTTGCCGCCCGCGCGAGGCGGCTTCGATATAGAAGGGAAGATAGCGGTAGTAGACTTCCAGGCACAGGGTTCCCAAGGCCGTACTGTAGGCACGCCCGCCACAGGCCCCCCAAACCGGATCGGGGTCCCAACTGCCGGCCAGCGATCCCTCGGACCGTTGGCTGCCGACCAGCGTGTTTTGCAGCGATTCGTTCCACCGCTTCCACCGGTCACCTTGCAACTGATACATCGCCAGGGTGCCGTAGTACCAGTAATAGAAATTCGGCTCGCGTTGGCCGGGCAGCTCGGCCAGCAAAAAATCGCCTGCCTCGTCGCAGGCCGGATGGCTCGGGGGGAGTCCCAAAAACTGCCGGCAAACCAGCGCTTCGGCCGTCATGGTGCGGGTCGCGCGGTGGCCGGGCCGGTAGCTGGCCAGCCCTCCGCTTTTTCCCGAAGTGACACTACCGATAAAACGGAGTATGCCATGGCGCGTCTCGGTCGGTATCGGGATGCCGGCCAGCTCGGCACTCTTCAGGGCCATGAACTGCCAACCCAATTGGCTCATGTCGCCTTGCTCACGCGGCTGATAGCGCCAACCACCGCCGCCCGGCTGTTGGGCGCGCAGGGTGTACTGGATCGCACGTTGGACAGGCGTTCGCAATCGATCGTCCTGCGACATGGCACAGCATTCCGACAGGGCGAACGTGGCCATGGCGTGGCAATACATTTTTTCGTACAGCGTTCCCTGTCCGCCCAGGTTGCCGTCGGCTGCTTGCACCGACATCAAAAAGTCGATGCCACGCCGCACCTGGTCGCGATGATCCCCTTCGAGATGGGTGTGGCCCGAAGCCAAAAACGCCAGCAGCGACAGCCCGGTCAGTCCGGTGTCGGCCTGAGTGCCGGCATCGCGCCGATCCTGACCGTCGATGACTGTTCCGCGTCCGGCTTCCAGCCGGCGTCCGTTCCAGCGTCCGTCGGCGTTTTGATTCGTAGATAGCCACGCGAGCGCCGCCACGACGGCCGCCTCGGTTTCGCGCGTGCCGCCATGTCCGATCGCCGCCCGCAACCGGTCGGGCTCCATCCGCAGCTCGTAGATTTGCGGCAATGGGTGGGCAGGCGATTCGCCGCCCGGCGTTTCAGCGGCCGGCGTGCCCAATGTCGCCGTGCCGGTGCCCACGCCCGCGGTGCTACCGGTCGTCGCCGCGGACTTGCTCGGTGGTTCGGGTGGACGCGTCACCGCTTCCAGCGGTTCGGCGCTGGCGGGAGCTGCCGGGCCGGGGCCGCGGACAATCCGTGCGTTGGCTGGCGAAGGAGCCGACGCCAATGCGTCGAGCGCGTCAGTCGCAGCGCTCGGGGCCGTCGCGCGGATCGGTTCCCCTTCGGGATCTGGCGGCGCCGCAATCGCTGCTGTCGACGGACGGTCGGGAAGTGTCCGAGTTGGCGCCGCACGCGTCGGAGCCGGAGCATCGATCGGTGCCGCCGGCGTGGCGGCGCCCGGCGCCACCTTGCGCTCGACGACTGACTGCGCTGCAGTCTGCGCGGCAATTTCGTCGGGCAGCCGGCTGGCAGGCTCGGGCCGCGATGGTGTAGGCTCGGCCGCCGGCGGTTCCGCGCCCGCCAGAGTGGGACTGGTGATCCGGTCGGTCAATTCGGCGACGGGGCTTGTGCCCAGCGCGTCCCACGACTGGGCCGGCGCGGCGTCGGCGTCGGACGCCACGTCGGCATTCGTCAGGCCGTCGACGTCCGATGCGATGAATGCCACCCGCAGCGGACCGGAATTGTTCGGTCCGCGCCCGCCGGCCACGATGTTGACCGTAGTGGTGTAAATTCCCAACAGCAGATGGGCGACCAGCGACAGGACGATGCATTTGCGCAGCGGGTGCGATTGGCCCCAGCGCGTGCGCATCAACACCAGCAGCGCCAGAGTCAATGCGACGAGCCCCGACCAAACGATCCAGCGGACCGTCTGGGCATCAAAGAGTGTGGCCAGCAGCAACAGGCTGTTAACGCCGCGCATTGGCTGGCTCCGCACTGGCGGTCCGTACGGAAATGGCCATTTCGGCGACGCCCGACTGTTTGCACGCCGCCAGCACGTTGGCAATCAGCCGCAGCGGCGTTTCGCCGTCACCGCGCACCAGCACCCCCAGCCGCGGATATTCGGCGTGGGCATGGGCCAGTCGGGCCGAAAGCTCGGCCAGCGTGACCGTTTGACGATCCAACGTGATCACGCCATCGTGATAGACGTTGACGACCCGTTTGTCGGGGGCCGCCGTCAGCGCGCCGGGGCGTTCACCTTGGGGACTTCGAGCTCGATTTGCCGTTCCGACTCGATGAACTTCGTGCCGATCATGAAAAAAATGATCAGCAGGAACAAAACGTCGATGAGCGACGTCAAGTTCAGCGCCGGCATCTCTTCGAGTTGGCTGGTTTTCAGTGGCATGGAACGTTACCGCCGTGGTTCAGTGCCTGGGAGGCTCAAGCCGCCGTGCGATTTTTGCCGCGTGCCGCCTTGGCGTCGGCCAGCGCTTCGGCCGATATGGCCCCCACCACCTCTTGTCCCAAGCTGTCGATATCGACCAACAGCCGATCGACGCGGCTGACGAAGAACAGATAAATGCATAGCGCCGGAATGGCGACCGACAGTCCGGCGGCCGTGGTCAGTAGGGCCTCGGCGATGCCGCCCGCCAGAAGTTCGGTCCGCCCCATCGCGTCGCTGGTGGCGATGTCGTTGAACAAGTGGATCATGCCGAACACGGTTCCCAACAGTCCCAACAACGGGCTCATCGTCGCCACGGCATTGAACAGCCGCAGATAGCGGCGCAAGCCGTGCGCCATGCGCTCGCCCGAGTCGATCATCGCCTGCTCGATCTCGACCGACGAGCGGCCCCATTTCCGCACTGCGCCGGCAAAGACTTCGGCCACCGGGCTCTGACTCTCCTTGCACAGTTCCAAGGCCTGGTCACGGTCGAGCTTGCCCTCGCGCAACTGCAGCAAGAATCGCTTCACGAACGGAGCCGGGATCACGCGGCCGCGCCGCAGAGCGATCGCCCGCTCGAAAACGAAGACCAAGGTCACGAACGAGCAAATGACCAACGGACCCATCAACAGTCCGCCCTGACGGATGATTTCGAACAAGTTTTTGGGATTCACCATCCCTTGCTTGCCGTTCTCGCCCGCCGCAGGCTCTTCCGCCGCCGCCGGCACCAGCACTTCGTCGGCGAGGCAAGGCCGAGGCGAGCTGACGGCGAACGACGATGCCACGCCGGCAATCAGGGCAAACAGCAACTGTCGTGTACGCTTTGCAATCGATGACATGCCTGGCTCCTCGAGTGGCAAGTGCCGGCCCAATCGGCGGCACAGGGGCGGCGCTCGGGCCGCCGTTATCGTTTCGTCGATCCTTGCGCCGTCGGCGCGGGCTCGTGTGTTTGAGCCACGCGCAAGCGGCGTTTGGCTTCTTCGGTGAATTCGCTGTCGGGATAGGTTTTGATCAGTCGGTCATACGCTTCGACTGCCTGCTGGTGGCGCCCGAGTTGTTCCTGGCACTTGGCGGCTTGCAAAAGCGCGCCGGCCTGCCACTTCGGCCAGTCATAGAGGATTTCGACCCGCAGGTAGGCGGCCACCGCCTCTTCGTAGTTTTCTTGATGGAAAAACGTTTCGCCAATCATCCATTGAGCCATCGCGGCAGTTTCGGTCTTGGCTCCGGTCGTCGATCGAATCACCCTGGCATACGCCTCGCGCGCCGCGGCAAATTCGCCTTGGCTGGCCAGCGCCCGGCCGATGACATAGTCGGCCTCGTATTGTTCTTCGAAGTCGGGATAGGTCGTGGCAATTTGTGTGGCAATTTCCAACGCCTCGGCCCAGCGGTTTTGCTGACCCAGCGATTGGGCTTGCCGCAGCGGAATCATCGCCAGCCACTTTTCCGTGTGGCCGGCGGTCTGGCCGTCGAGCTCGGCGAACTCTTCGCCCGCGCGAACATATTCTCGCTGCCGATAGCTCGCTTCGGCCTGCCAGTATTTGGCCGCCAGAACCAGCGGACTGTCGGGGCACTCGAGCACCAGTCGCGAGAGCGGCGCGGCGACGTCGGTCCACGACTCGCGGGCAAGCGCCACGCGCCCCTCGAGATACAACGCCTCGGGCAGAATCTTCGCCGCCGGCTCCAGGACCGTGACTTCGTGGGCAAGCGAAACGGCCAATTCGTAGTTCTTGGCTGCCAGCGCACGCTCGGCCAATTGATAGGTCGCGTCGGGCGCCAGGGGGCTGTGTGGCCAATCGCGTCGCAAACGCTCGAGCACCTCGGCCGCTTCGTCCTCGCGCTTCAGTTCGGCAAGGACGAGTGACCAATCGTAGAGCAACGTGTCATACTGTCCGAAGGCGGGCTCGATTTCCGACAAGCGGCGATAGTGGGCCTCGGCCTGCTGCAGCCGGCTCAGCCGGTGCTCCAGTCGGGCCGCCTTCCACAGCGCGTCGCGATATTGCTTGCTCCCGGCGTATTTCTCCACAATCAGTTCGTACATCGCCAGCGCCGGATCGGGCTGATCGAGCATTTCGAGCGTCTGGCCTCGCACCAGCGCCGCTTCCGATGCCCGGGGATCGTCGGGATAGGTCCTCAGCAGTCGATCGAAAGTCGCCGCCGAGCCGATCGCGTCGGAATGTTCCAACTGTGACCAGGCCAGTCCGGCCAGCGCCTTGGCCGCATATTCCGGCGTGGCTCCTTCTTTGGTCAGCGACTCGAACAATCGAGCGGCCCAAACGGGATCTTTCGCCAGCACGGCTTCGGCCAGCCAATATGTCGTGGCATTGGCCAGCTCCGGCGGCGGCGCGCTGGAGATCAACGCGGTATAAACCGTCCGGGCATCTTCCATCCGCCCGGCCCGGCCGTAACAAATGGCGAGCGCCGCGCGGGCTTGGGTCGTGCGCGCCGGATCGCCGGCCTGGCGCTCGACCCGTTCCAGCGGGGCGACCGCCGCTTCCCAATGCTCGGCACCGGCGCGGGCGAGTCCCAAATAATATTGTGCTTCCTCGTTCGCCGCGTCGCGTTCCACAGCCGCCGCCAGGCAGCTTTCGGCCTCGGCGAAGCGCTCGAGCTTATAGAGTGCCCAACCCTGGGCGGTCGCGGCCCGCTCGACCAGTGCCGGATCGACCGCTTTGTCCCCAGCGCGCTCGACCAGTGCCGTGAGCGCCTGCACGGCCTCCTCGTAGCTGCCGGCCGTACTTTCCAACATTCCCAATCGGTAGCGGGCTTCGTCGGACAAGGGGCCAGGTGCGCCGGCCAAGGTCTGATAGGTTTGCCGAGCGTCGTCGACGCTGCCGAGTGCTTCGTTCGCCTTCCCCAAGCCGAGGCGGCATTCGGCCGCCAGCGGTCCCCGTGGATAGGCTTCCATTGCTTGCGTGAAAAGCCGCTGGGCAGCAGCGGCGTCCCCTTCGGCAAGCGTCGTCTCGGCCAGATAGACCAGTGCGTAGGCGTTACGCGCATCGCTCGGATATTTGGTGACGAACTGCTCCAGCGCGGAATGGGCCGTTTTGTCGTGCCCGGCCAGATAGGCCGACTCGCCGCGACGAAACATCGCCTGCGGCACCATGCGACTATCGGGCCAGCGGCGCAGCACTTCGTTGAAGCATGGTTCGGCCTCCGCCGGTTGCCCAAGCTGAACGAGGGCCTCGCCGCGGAAGAACGTGGCCTCGGGTACGCGCTGGTGCTCCGGGAATTTCGTCAGAAAGACGGCGAACTCGTCGGCCGCCATTTGCCAACGCGCGGCGGCGTAGTGACCGGCGGCGGTGGAATACTGATCGCTCGCCTCGTCGGCCGTCGCGCGTGAAACGATCGTCGTCGCCAGCAGCAAGGTAATCGCGAGATAGGACATGCGAAACGGCATGATAATTACTCGATTGAGGCGCGAGCCCTCCCGGGATTTCTTCGGCCGTTCGGGGCGGCCCGACATGGCAAAGCTTGATTGTGCCGGCAGCCGCGTGAGAGCAGGGGTGCACTCGCATCTCCCCCCAGTCTCGCGCGGCGGCCGGCGCTTGTTCGAATTGTTGCGCAACCAGCGTTAGAAGTTGGCGTTTTCTCCCGTGTCGACATTGCCGACCATGTGCAAGTGGTTGTGGTCGATGTAGACCACTTCCTGCGCGTCTTCGTCACGCGTGGTGTAGGGGAGCGGCCAGCCCATGCGTTCGACCTGGGAGTAGTAAATCGTGCACTTGTAGTGGGCATGGTGGAGCTGAGCCGGCCCGATCAACGGATAGACGCGAGGCGGATCGATGTAGTCGGAAATCTTTTCCTTCACGATCCGCACGTTGTTGCGTTGGCATTCATAGAGGAAAGGGATGCCGCCTTGCTGCGGCAGTGCCCGCTCGAAGGTCCGCATGACTTCGTCATCGCTGGGCGGATCCAAGGCGGTGTCGGGACCTCCTTCAGCGAGCGGTCCCAAAATCGGCGCCCGATCGTAACGCTCCTTGACCCAGAAGTCGTCTTCCTGCTTCTTTTGGAAGTAGGGACTGACCGGAATCGGAAAGAGGACGACCAGGCCTTGGCTGGGAGCGAAACATCCCCCGCCCATCGTGAGGGCCAATCCCAGTAATAGGGCGACACGCAAAAATTTGATCTGGTGCGGCATGGACTCATTCCTCGCCAAAAGCGATTCCCCAGCGACACCATGTTTATCGTGTTAAACTGTAACGAACTTGCAGGTATTTCCGGTTTTGACGAAAAAAAAGCCAAGGTCGTCCCGGCAAGCTGCTGGCAACCCCCGCCCGGCAAAAACAAACAGCCCCGCCGATCGACGGTTCGATCGGCGGGGCTGGCAATGTTTTGCAATCGCGCTCGGTTGCCGTCGCACTCTTGGGGCACTCGCCTGGCTAGCACCGCCGCCGGGCGATCGCGCCGGCCGTTAGTGGCAGCCGCGATCGTCGAAGTCGAGGAACCACCAACCATCATCCCATTCCAGCGATACCTTGCGCCAGCCAAGCGGCACCTGCGGATAGGGATGGAACGGGCCGATGTAAGGCCACGCCGCCGCCGAATATTGCTTCGGGTAAGTCACGGCGGCATAGTTCGGATACGCCGCGTAGCTCGGCCACGCGTAGTTCGGCATATAGGGCTGATCGTACGCGGCCGGCGGAGGCGATCCGTTCGGGCCGGGAACGTATGCTGGCAACGGCCGGCCGCCGGCACCACCCGGTCCACCACCCGCCATCGCACCTGGACCACCAGGACCGCCCTGGCCACCACCGCCACCGGGACCACCACCACCTTGCAGTGCTTCGGGCGGACAAACCTGGCCGCCGGGTCCTTGTTGATAATAGGCCGGAGCGGCAGCCCCGCCGCCCGTGGCCATGCCTAGCGGCGTGCCACGCGTCACCGGACGCTGAGCGCTAGCGAGCTGGGTTCCCTGGTCGCCGCGAGTGATCGGCACTCGCTTGCTACCCTTTTGTTTTTGGGCCCGTGGGTTTGGCGTGGCATTCGGGGCGATGTTCAGGTTGTTAACGATCTGGGTGACTTCTTCCAGATCGCTGACGAGCATCAGAGCTTCATTCATCTGCTCTTGGCTCGAGACGCGTCCTTCCAACCAGACCGTGCCCGCTTTGTACTTGACCCCCACGTTGTAGTTGCGGATTTTGCCGCTGGTCCGCAGCATATCGGCGATTTCTTGGGCTGCCGCCTTGTCGTCGGCGTCGCTGGCCCGAACGTGGCTCGGCGGCCCGATGGCCAGCACGGCAAGTGCCAGCCCTAAGATCATTCGTCGCATGTTCCCCCCTCCTGGATTTCGTTGAGTGCTCGCGCGCCTTCAAGGCTCCTAGCGGCGCCCACAACCGACCAAAATTCGAGTATTCGCCAAGCAGCCGGCCGTGGTTCGCCACACCCCGCACCGAACTGCTGTTCCACTGCCAGAGTGCCTCCGGCAAGCCAGCCGCTTATCTCGCGGCTCACGCCGGCCGCCCCGCGGAGAGCAGTCGAATCGCTCGATACTTCCCGCGCGGCGCATTGCCCGCTGACTATGATTTCGGTTGCCGGTTATGCCGAAGGGGAGCTTTTTTCCGATTTTGCCGCCCATGTCCGGCGCAGGCTGCTAGCATGCAGCCTGCGCCACCGGTGGCAGGTGGAATTGAGGAAGAGGGGGGGGCGGGACGGCAGGCGCGGGGGTTGAGATGTGCAGCCAGCGCTTTGAGATTTGCGGATCGCGGCGCGAGAGGAATGGCCGCGCCAACCCCTCAAGCCTCAAGCCTGTGGCCTCAGGCCTATCAAGCAAGCCCGCTACGGGTGTTTTGGCTGCGATCCCAAACCGCCCCGACGATCATCATCGCTAGCGTCACGGCCGACAGCAGCCAGCAGAGGGGACTGATCCCCATCGCCACGATGGAGGCAAATCCAACCAGGGAAAGGCAGGCAAAGAAGAGCCATTGGCACGATTGATGGCTGCGGCAGCCGGCACTCAGTCGCACTAGCGACGCACTGGCCAGGCCGGTGGCTTCGACAGCCACTAAAATCCAAAAGACAACGCGCGGGTCGAGGGTCGTGATTGCAAGCACGGGCAGAGACTCCATTCTCGCGTGGCGGCGGGGGGCAAACGCATCGGCAATCCTTGCCGATCACATTTTCGTGACAACGCGAATACGGTGCCAAAAACGCCTAAAACACGCAAGGCCAATCGACCATCGTGCGGCAGTTTCTGCCGATTGACTCGAGCGCATCCGACGTATTCCTCGACACGGCCCACGAGCGAAAACAATTTCTTCGCCGTCGAATTACGCGCAACGGTCCAATTTCCGCTGGGTGCGATAGTAAGAATTGCAAATCCGCGCCTTGCGTTACAACATAGCGAGTTTGCCCAAACCGCGCTCGCCGAGCGATAAAAACGCGACGAGCCGCGGAGCCCCCCCATCCGGCAGCCGCGGCCCGTCATTGATTTTTTCGATTCGCCAGCTCGCCGGCGAGCTAGTTCTTCTGCCGCGATGCCACTTGCGGCTTGAGGATTTGCTTCAGCTCTCCGTCCAATCCGCTGGCGCTGACGTTGCGGCTGATGACCTTGCCTTGCTTGTCGACGAGCAACATGGTGGGCAAAGTCTGAATGCCCATCTCGTTGGCCAGGCGTCCGGCCAGTCCTCCTTCTTCCCACAATTGCGGCCAGAGGAAGCCGTTTTCGCGCAGGTATTCGGTCAGGGCCTTGGGATCGGCGTCGAGCGAGACGCCAATCACAACGAAGTTCTCGCCATACTTCTTCATCATCCGCTCCAACTGTGCCATGTCGTTGCGGCAGACGTCGATGTCGCTCGACCAGTAATGGATCAGGACAACCTTGCCCTTCAGCTGAGACAAATCGAAGGCCTTGCCGCCCAGCGTTTTGCCCCGCAGCGAAATCGAATTGCCGACCGACTCGATCCGCCGCTTGGCTCCCTCCGACTTCACCGCCGCCGCGGTCTTGGGGAAGTTCTGAATCACCCGGCTGTACCATTTCACCGCGTTGGCATCGTCGCCGGCAAATTCCTGGGCGATGGCCAACTGCAACATCGCTTCGGCCGAATCGGCACTTTTGGGATAATCTTTGACGTACTGCTCCAGGTCGGCCAGCCACTTGTTTTGAATCGCTGCGTAATCGATGTTCGGCCCCGCCGACAACGATTGGTTGTAGCCGGCCGTCATCAGGCGGAATTGCACGTAGCCGACCAGTTCTTCCTGGCCCGCGGTCGCACACTTCTCCTTCAGGGCCGTCAGCCGCTCGATGCCGCCCGGGTATTTGCCGCGCTGGACGGCCTCGCCGATGACATCGGCCGCTTGCCGCAGCCATTGAGCCTGGTCCTCGGGCGTTTTCGCCTCGGTGGACAAGGCTTCGAGAATCTCCACGCGCCGCTCGTTGGCGGCGGTCGAATTGTCTTGCGCCTTGTCGAGTTTTTCATATTCGTCCAGCAACGCCTGGGCCTTCTCGCTCGGCCGGCCCGGCGTGCTGTCGTCGCCCCGCGGAGCCTGAGCGACCGTGACGCCGCTCAGACTGCGGTCGGCTCCGTCGCCCGGCGCATCGATCAGCCGCCAGACGTCGCCGACTTTGATCAGCGTGCCGATCGGCACTTGTCCCGATTTTCCGTCGGTTTCGGTCAATGCCGCGACGTTATCGTAAACCGTCACGTCAGCCGTCGAATCGTCGGTTCCCTGCGGGATCAATCCCGGCCGGCTGCCGCCAAAATAAGTCCAGCTCGAGTTGGCCCCGACGATTTTCTGGTTCTTCAGGAATTCGTGAAAGGCGGCCGGCGCCGCCGCGCGGCGTTTTTCCAGTTCGTCGAGCTTCGCCTTGCCGAATCCCAATCCGCTCAGTTCGGCGCCGCTGATCAACAGCCGTTCGAAGCGCTGCCCGTCGGCGTCGCGCAAGGCGGCGATCACTTCGGACGAAACCTCTTCCGGCGAGATCACTTGCCAGAAGTCGATCGTCCGGTCTTCGTTCTTATCGATGCCCCAGCGCGTGCCGGCCGTATTCAGCCAGCGGCACTGGTCGGCCTTGCCGTTGTGGTTCGAGTCGATGTCGCGATAAACCTCGACGCCGTCTTTGTAGTAGCTCCACTGGTCGACGGTGTTATCGGTGTTCGTATCGACGAAATTACGCAGCATCTGACCGGCGCTGCTCTTCACGACCCAGCCGGTTTTGCCGCCGATCTTCTCGGGCTTGATCGTGCATTTTTCGATTTCGTCGGCCGCGGGCGTGTCGAATTCGACGTCCTTCTGCACCGGCTTGAGCCGCAGTGCTTGCGAGGCCGTCGGCGCCGAGGCCGCCACGGCACCCCGCGCGACGACAAGCGATAGGACCAGAGCAGCCAACACACGACCGCTGGGCAAGTGGATCGTCATGGACCAGAGTTCCTTGCATCAACCTGTGAACGAACAGAACGGTATCGCTGGCGGCGCATGATCGCGCTGACCGCGTCCGTTGCTCGGCGCACCGACGTGCCGCACCTGCTTTTCTTTCGGCGCAGCGAAGTGCGCGAACATGACCCGGTGGTAACGATTTTTCCAATTGTAGGGGGAAGCCACGGTGAGCGCGGCCACTGTGGCGAACCCAGCATCGCGGCTTTGCCAGCTAGCCGTGGCGTGAATCCTCTGGTTTGAGCCATATGCCTTGGTATTCGACCTCAAGCCTCAAGTCCCAGGCCTCAAGTCTTTTACGGTTTGAATTGACAGCCAGCCCGGGGCACCTAAAATACGCTATTCCCCACCGCTTGGCTGTTTTCAAGCGAACGGCGCGGCTTTCTCCGGACATTCGCCGGAGCGGGCGATGCAATTCGCCGCGGCGGGTTGCTTGCGACCCACTCGGAGCGAGCGCTCGGGGGCCGCGAGGTTTCGGCCAAGAGCCCACGCGGGCGCATAGCTCAGTTGGTTAGAGCGCGTCCCTGATAAGGACGAGGTCCCAAGTTCGAATCTTGGTGCGCCCATTTAGTTTAAGTCCCGCCAAAATCAAAGATTCGATTACCTGCCGGTGTTCGGCAGTGTGGCCTCCTTTCTCGGTTCCCAAGTGGTGGCAGTTGTTTGATTGCCGCGAACGCGGGGAGCAATTCCGCAACCACACGCGCTTCAACACCAAGGGGACGCCGTCGCTATTTTTGGTGGGCCCGCATGACCGCTTTCTGGCGGTGGACGTCCGGCACGACGAGCCGAGGCGCGGACGGCACAGCGGGCACGGTGTGGATCATGCCCATCCAAGAGAATCCTTCGGCCCGGCGCGGTAACGCGAGTCATGCGGACGCCTGGCGGGCGATCGGGGTGTGCGGACTATTGGTCCTGATGATCGGGATCGCATTTGGCCGCACCCTGGGCCAGGGATTCTCGAACCTCGATGATCCCCTGTTCGTCTCCGAGGAGCCGCATGTCTCGGGCGGCTTCTCGTGGTCGGGGATCGTTTGGGCCTTCACCAATGGTCCAGCGGGTGAGTGGTTCCCGCTGTCGATGCTTTCACACATGCTCGATTGTCAACTCTATGGCCTCAATCCGGCCGGACACCATTTGACCAACGTCTTGCTGCACGCTGCTTCGGCGGCGTTGCTGTTCTTGGTCCTGTTGCGGATGACCGCAGCGCTTTGGCCCAGCGCGCTGGTGGCGGCGCTGTTCGCCCTCCATCCCCTACGCGTCGAGTCAGTCGCCTGGGTCGCCGAGCGACGCGACGTGCTTAGCGGGATGTTTTTCATGCTCGCGCTCTTGGCGTACGACGAATATGTGCGCCGTCGTCAATCGCGCTGGTGGTACTTCGTCGTGGCCGCTTTGTTCGCCTTGGGCCTAATGGCCAAGCCAATGCTGATGTCGTTGCCACCACTCTTGCTACTACTCGACTACTGGCCACTGGGAAGGTTTCGCGAGGCCGGGCACTCTGCCCCTTCGTCGCCTTTACGGCCGGCGCAGTCCGTTTGGTGGCTGGTTTTGGAGAAACTGCCGCTTTTGGCATTGGCTCTGGCCGATCTCGGTATGACGCTGTTGACCCACTCTGAGTTTCATGGCGGCTTGACATTGCCCGAACGATTGGCCAACGCGGCCGTTTCCTGCGTCGCCTATTTGGGCCAACTGTTTGTTCCGGTGGGAATGTCGGTTTTCTATTCATTCCCCGACGGGGGTTGGCCCGCCTGGCATGTTGGCGCCGCCGTGGCGCTCCTGCTGGCCATCACGGCCGCGGCGGTGATCTTCCGGCGATCGGCGCCATACCTCTTCGTCGGCTGGTTTTGGTACGTAGGAATGCTGGTGCCGGTGCTCGGGGTCATTTCTCAGGCCGCGAGTGCCCGCGCCGACCGCTATACCTATCTGCCGCAGATCGGGATCTATCTCGCCCTGGTGTGGGGCGCATCGCGGCTGTGCGTGGCGTGGCCCGCTCGGCGGTGGGTTTTTGGCGTCGGTTCGGCGCTCCTGCTGGCGGCCCAGATGGCATGCACCTGGCGACAGACAGGCTTTTGGCGGGACTCGAAAACCCTGTGGGAACACGCCTTGGCCTGCGATCAGAAAAACGCCATGGCACACTATGACCTCGGGCTTCTCTTGGAAAAAGAGGATGAGCCCAGCGCCGAGGCGCATTATCGGCTGGCTTTGGAACTTGGACAGAATGATCCGAACCTCCGATACATGGTGCTTGCCAAGGCGCTCGATCGTCTGGGCAATATCGCCTTTCGTAAGCGCGATATTGAAGGCGCGACGGCTTATTTCCGGCGGGCGCTCGAATTGAATCCCAACTACGCGTTAGCCCATCAAAAGCTGGGATTGCTTCAGCTCATGAAAGGAAATCGCGATGAAGCCATTGCTCATTTCCAAAGCTGGGTCGAGCTGAGCCCCGATGACGCGGTCGCCCATTGCCAATTGGCCGACGTGTTGGCTTTGCAGGGCAGGACGAACGAAGCGGCCGTGCAATACCACAGAGCGCTGGAAATCGATCCAAACCTTGCGCCGGCGGCACGCGGCCTCCAGCAATTGTCGGATCGATAACAATCATCGGACGCCGTACGGCTCCGCCAGCGCGCGACCGTCGGCGTGATGAACCCCCGGCACGCGCCGACCGCATCGTTGCCGCAATCGGTCGATACGCTTATCAATCGGCGCGCGTCAACTTACTCAGCTCGGCTTCGACCTCGTCGTCGGTCATGACGGCATAAGCCGGTATGTTTCGCAGCGCTTTGGCCGTCGGCAGCAGTCCACATCGAGTGGGCAGGATTTCGCCCGGCGTGGCCTTTCCCAAAATGACCAGCATCTTGTCATCGACCAATCGAGCGAGCGCAGGCATTAATTGCCCCGCGGTCTTGCCGACACAACGCGCGACCGTTCCCACGGTCAAAGAATAGGCGTCGTCGTTCTCATCGATGTGGATCGAGGCGATCTCGAGCACGATTTCGATGATGTCTCGATCCAGTTTCGTCAGATGAACCTCGGCGTCGATCGCCTGCTGCGGAGTGCATCGAGCGCAATCGGTCGGCTCGTGCCCGGTCTGGTCCTTGCCCCAGGTCTTGAGTGCTTCGATCTCGAGCGAACATCCTTTCAAATGCTTGCCAGTCGTCCAATGAGTTTGCTTTGAACCCGAGTGTTTGATCTCGGGGCAAGTTGCCCGGTGAAGGACCAGATGGGCCTTAGTCGGATGACGCAGGCAATCCAGGACGAAGCCGGTGCGGTGATGGGTTACCCAGTTCAAATAGGCTCGCTCTTCGTCAAGGAACAGGATCATCGAATCTTCCGGAGTGGCGTGTTTTGGCCAACCGCCGTCGATTTTTGAGGGGCTGGACAATTTTGCTTGCCCGATTGTAAAGCTGCCATCGCTACCTTCCAAACATTCCCGCGCGGCACCAGCCAGATCCGCGAGGGAGGGCACACCCACAAACGGCAGGCCCGCGGCGACGGCACTGCACTGGACAGTAGTTCCCGTCAGTTCTAGGATCATGTTCTCGATCCGAACCCAGGCACTCTGAGGAGGTCATCCGATGGCAAAGAAGAAAGCTGCGACCAAGAAGCGACCGGCAAAAAAGGCCGCCAAGAAAAGCGTGAAGAAGAAAGCCGCACCGAAGAAGACGGCCAAGAAGGGCAAGAAGAAGGCAGCCGCCAAGAAAGCTCCCGCCGCCCAGAAGCGCACCAAGAAGGCGCCTCCCAAGAAAAAGGCCGCCAAGAAACCGGTCAAGAAGGCCAAGGCAAAACGGGTCGTCAAGACACAGGCCGCGCCAAAGATCGAGCCGGCACCCGTCGCGGCGCCGAGCGTGGCGTCCTAGTCGGTCGCCAGCGACCTCGTGGAGCATCGAGAGGCGTTTTTTCCATCAACGGAGTGCAATCCATGGCGAAGAAGAGTTCACACCCCCGGAAGGCCAGCGGAGCAGCCGCAATCGAAACGATCGACGAAGATCTCGATCAAGCCGCCCCGGACATGCAGCATGAATCCAATGGCAGCGAGTCGAAGCCGGCTGCGGGCGGAGCCAAATCCAAACGAACCACCAAGCCGAAAGCGGATCAGGCATCCGACGAACATTTCGGGGTCAGCGACATCAAGAAGGGAGCGGCCTTCGTCAACTCGATTGGTGGCCTCGACAAAGCCATCGCCATTCTGCAAATCCTCAAGATTGCCAAGGAAGTGCAGTAGACGGCTTCGGATCAACGTGCCGACGGCATCGAGAGCGAGATAAGCGTCAACTTCTATGAACCAGCAGTTGTTGAGCCTCGCCCCGCAAAACGCGGTTTCCGAGAAAAATGATCGCGTCCTGCGGCTGATCGCCCTGTTGAAGCTGTTGGAGGGTCTGTTGATCCTGGGCATGGCGGTCGGTGTCTTGAAGCTGCTCCATCACGATGTGGCCGCCATCGTCGCCAATTGGATCACGGCATTTCGGATCGATCCTCACAACGAGCACATTCATCTGCTGCTGACGAAGCTCGGCGTGTTGGATGACCATCGACTCAAGGAAATCAGCGCCGGTTCATTCGTCTATGCCGCGCTCCGGTTGACCGAAGGGACCGGTCTGCTGTTCAAAAAACGCTGGGCCGAATACTTTACCGCGATCGCCACCGGACTGCTGATTCCGCTGGAAATCCACGAGCTTTGGGTCCACGGCGGTCTGCCAAGGGCGGCAGTGCTCCTGGTCAACGTGGCGGTGGTGTGGTATTTGGTCGCCATGTTGCGGCGAACCAAACAGCACCCGCCGGCTCGGTAGGCCCATTTGGTTCCGCTTACGAGCCGTCCTTGCGGTGCCAGGGCATATTGAGCAATCGCTTGCCGTAGCGGAACTCCACGCCGAACGTCAATGCGGCGTAGTGAAAGTTCGAGAGCGCGCCGCCGCCGAAGGTCATTTCGTCGATCAGGTCGATCCGCAAGGCGAGCCGGTCGGTCCACAGGTATTTCAGTCCGCCGCCAAAGGGAATCATGCCCACGGTGTCGAGATGGTTGTTGCCGTGGTCGTCCTGGAAATAGAAATCGCTCCAGCCCATGCCGGCCGTTAGGAAGGGGCGCCAGCGGGCGTCACCCAACGGATAATACATCAGGCGATATTCGCCCGTTACGCTCAATCCGGTCGTCGGAATCGCCTGATACTCGCCATTGGTCAAATTCAAGGCGCCGAAACCGAGCCGCTTTTCGATACCCCAATGGTGATCGTAGTCCCAGCCGAAATTGAGTCCACCATAAAAGCTCGGCTGCTGATGCAGATGGCCCGGAATCAACGCACTGCCATCGGTCACGCCGGTGAAGGTGGTGATCGAGAAGGGCTGGCTGCGCCAGCCGTTGCCCGCCAGCGGTTGTCCGATGCCGAGATCCTTTTGACTGTCGGGCGTCCGCGGGCCGAAGGGAATCATGCCCAGTGGAATCCACCGCCAGATGCGGGTCCAGGCCGGCGCCTGCTGCGCCGAGTCGCCGGCAGGTTGCGCTGTCAGGTTTGGCCAGCTTTCGGTCCCAAGCGTCCCGTTTGTGGTCGGCGTCAGCGGATCGCCTAGCGCCTGCTCATCTTGCTCCGGGACCACAGGCGGTACGCGGGAGAGCTCTGCATCAGCCGGCTGCGATGCGCTCACGGCCGCGGTGTCGCCGCCTGTCGGTCGCAAGACGTCGTCGGCTTGGGCCGTGCGCAGCAGAAGAGCGCAGACGAGGCACGCTGCCACCGCCAACGGCGTTTTGCGCGCCGGGATGACCTTGGCGGTATTCATCTGCGGCGGCTTCGGGGTCGAGGTGCTGAGAGCTTGTCTGAAATAGCCGGCCATGTGATGACTAATCCACATTATCGGTCTTTCCGCACTTCCGCATCCATGCCGCGTTCTGCGGCAGCGCGACGATGATTCGTTCAAGTTGCGACGCTGCGACGGCGCGCTGTCATCGACGCGCGATTCAAAACGCGGCCTGGCATCGACCGAGGCATCGTCGACGCCACTGTTTGTGTCGCGCAATGAGCGGCAGACAATACTCGAACGGGGAAAACCGAACCAGATCAGCGACGCTGCCCCAACTGCCCAGCCTGCCTCTGCGTAAGGCTATGCCGCGGGTCAGCAAGGCATCCGCCGCAGGGTGTCGCTCGACGAAAACCCGCTAGCGTCGCACGGGTTCGGCTTGCCAGAATCGTTGTCGAACTTGTGGTTTGGGTCGAATCGCGACGGCTTGCAAATGGTCTGCAACACGATAAACTCGTGAATCACCGAGCGAAACGGGCCGGTTATTGCCTCCCGCGTTTTGTCGCCCGGTCAGATGGAGGGTCCCAAGTTCGCAGCTTGGCTCGTCCACTCTTTGGTTCGGCCGCGGCTAGCAAGGCGGCTGGCGCGAGGCGGCTGACGCGAGGCGGACTGCATTTTTGGGGACGTAGCTCAATTGGGAGAGCACTAGCTTTGCAAGCTAGGGGTTGAGGGTTCGATCCCCTTCGTCTCCACTTTCTCTTTCTTGCCTTGCGACAACGACTTGCGAAGAATTTTGCAAGTCAGCCGATTGGCAGCTTTCAACCGCTTGTCATCATTTTGGCAACGGGCGCCAACGGAGCATCTTTCGCATGGGAACCGTATATGGCGACGCTGCAACTCCGCGGCGACTCTTGGCGCGTGCTCTTTCGCTACCACCGGCAACAACACGGTGTCACCCTCGGCAAGCTTCCTGAAAAGGAGGCCACGCTTCGCCTGGCCCGGGTGGAAGAGATTCTGTTGCGGATCAAGCAAGGTTGGCTCGAAGTCCCGAGCGGGTGCCCGATCACTGAGTTCGTCGAAAAGGACGGAAAACCGTCCGTCGCGGCTCCCGTCGATCGCACGACGACCCTGGGCCAACTCCGCCAGAAATACTCCGAAGCGGTCGCCAATGGCAGCATCGGCGAAGGCACGGTATACACGATCAAAATCCACTTGAGGCACGTCGAAACTACGCTGGGCAGCACCTTTTTGCTGGCTGGGCTCAATCACAGCCTGCTCCAGTCGCACATCGAGCGGCGACGAAAGAAAGTCGCAGGCGTCACGATTCGCAAAGAGATCACCACCTTCGGCGCGGCCTGGGCGTGGTCTGTGCGAATGAAGTTGGTCGAAGGCCCGTATCCGTCGGACGGCCTCAAATATCCGATCGACAAAGAGCCGCTTCCGTACATGACGCTTGCGGAAATCGAACGCCGCATCAAGGCCGGTAGCGACGAGGCGGAGCTCTACGAGGCCCTTTATCTCGATGCGAGCCAGATCGCCCAGGTATTGGCCCACGTAAAAAGCCGGGCGTTGCCGCATTGGGTCTATCCCATGTTTGTGATGGCGGCTCATACGGGTGCTCGGCGGGCGGAGCTGCTTCGCGCCGAGGTGGGAGACGTCAATCTTCGCGATCGTGTGGTGACGCTTCGCGAACGTAAAAAGTCGCGTGGGGTGTGGACGTCGCGTC
This sequence comes from uncultured Planctomycetaceae bacterium, assembly GCA_963702015.1. GTDB lineage: Bacteria > Planctomycetota > Planctomycetia > Pirellulales > PALSA-1355 > DATJTR01. The sequence goes on along the minus strand of OY969698.1, from coordinate 6,456,315 downwards.
GGGTGCCTTTGAGCAAAACCCTGGCTGACGCACTGAAGCCGCTGCTCGCCGAGCCCAGAATCAATCTGTTTGGGGACGGCCTCAAGCCGCTGGATGTGGAAGCGGCCAAGCAGATCTTTTGGCGGACATTCAAGGGGTCAAAATGGGAGAAGGTGCTACGCGGCTACCACTTGTTTCGGCATAGCTTCGTTAGCGCTCTTAGCGGCCAAAAACACCGATCAGCGGCTCATTGACGAATTTACTGGCCACCGGACGGAGCAGCAGCGTCGAAGATACCGGCATCTGATGCCTGCCCAAACACAGCGAGCAATTGATCTCGTGTTCCGTTAGTTAGTGACCCGGGGCGGCAACTCAGCTTGCCGCAGTGTTGCGCCACCACAGAATCCCTGAGATCGAACCTTGCTGATACCGCTTTTGTCTATCCTGTCACCCACGAGGTGATCCGATGAAGAAAGTTGACCTGTGCGTATTCTGCGGCAAGGACGAATCCGTTGGCCCGATGAATGCTGAGCACATCGTCCCGAAGGCTCTTTGGGATGGTGCTCGACCAGACCGGACCAAGACGGTTCCGGCACACGTATCTTGCAACAAGGCCTTCTCGGATGACATTGATCTCTTCCGGGACGTCCTCGCCTTGGATGCCGCGGCGACGGGTCACCCCGAGGTGCAGAAGCTACTCAACGGAAAGCTCAAGCGAAAGATCGAGAAACGGCCCGGGGCAATTAAGCTGAAGACCAAACCGGTTGTCTTGCCGAACACAACCGAAAGCGGGCTGTACCTTGGACCAGCCGTTTTCATGCAGATTGACGCAGGCTTGCTCGTTAGATTGCTTCGGAACATGGCCCGCGGCCTTTACTACAGCGAGATGGTCCGGTTAGTGCCGTTTGATGCCGAGATTGCAGTCATCCACCTCGACAACACCAACATTATCCGGTTGGGTGAATTCGTGCGCTCGCTTGGAAAGACCGAGAGCTTCGGTGATGATGTGTTCCGCTACAAGCGAGAGTTTGAGCCGGGTGCAATGGCATGTGTTCTCGAATTCTACAAGACCCGGCGTTTCCTCTGTCACGCTGTCTGGGATGAACCGGCTCTTGCGTGAGCCCAAGGGAGATGGAGAATTCCTGGCTGTCACCACCGAGACCAACTTGATGTGAAAGCGTTGATATTGACGGTTCACCGCCGACAACGGCACCCAACTGCGCAAGCACTTAGTGCCGCGTGCAATCCTCTCGAAGGGCCACAGAAATTCCGGCTGAGGTTGGGTAATATGTAAGTTCTTGTCTCGCGCGAATCCGACGCGACGTATTCCGTGCCTTTATGGGCTGAGGTCAGACTGTTGAACCGGAGGGCAGCATCGTGTTTGATGATTGGCTCGACATCTTAGTACACGGCACCTACGAGGTTAGCCTATCCACTCTCAACGTCGCCAGCGACGAGGTTGGCACGCTGACTGGGAGCGGGCAGTTCAGCTGGAATGCCGACACTGGGATTCGCATCCAGGCGGTGACGGACGGCGGCGACACCCTCACCAGAATCCTGTTCGGCGGGTTTGAGACTCCGGGACAACTCATTGCCCACTCGACCTACCTCACATTCTCCGGCCGCACACAGGAGGGCTGGGAAATCACCGCCGACCAGATGCCCCGGGACGGCCACCGCACACATACTAACCTGCCCGATGTTGTCTGGGATTTGGGCACATCGGGAATCACGCTCCGGCGTGAGTCGTCGGTGTCAAGGGGCCGATCCCTCCGCATCCTAATGGGGCCGCTCCCTGCTGCGTGGGTGCGGCTGACCGTGAGCGAGGTTCGCAACGAAGTCTTCGGCCACCGGACGTTGCGCCGCGACTGGCTGACCACTACCTGTAGCATCGGTCGTGTGTCAGCTCGGCAGCGCTCCGACGAGTGGTTTGAGGTCCGGGTACACCCGCCCGAAGGCGAGCCAATGCGCGAGGCCTTCACCGTGTGTAGGGCCGTCGCGAGGGCGTTCGGCTTCGTCCTCGGTCGCCGCTGCGTGATCCGGGGTCACGAAGAGATCAACGAGACTGCGGAGACGCGTCGACTCGACACCCGATATCTTCGAACCACAATGAACACTCTGCTCCAGCCGCTCGGTTGGCAGCTTGAATTCATGCAGAACGTCGAGCGGCTTCTGGGCCTAGCTATTGACTTTTTCCTGACCGAACTGGGCGAGCGCGTCGCGTCCTTCTTGCATGTCTGCTGGGATGCCGCAGACAATGCACATCAAACTCAACTTGCGGTCGACAGTATCTGCGTCGAAGGGCTCCTCCGCGTGGCGGCGGGAACGATGGGGCCGACACAGCCGCAGATCGATCCGGCTGACCTCACCGCGTTTCGGGCATGGCTAGCGACCGAGCCGCCGGGGTTCTCACCGCAGTTTCTCAACCGGCTCAATGGATTGATAGGGATGTTTAATAATCTCAGCGCGAACGATATCTTCCGGGACTGGATCAGCCGTGGCCTCGTCGGGGTGACGATGGAGGACCTTCAAGCTTGGAGCGAGATGCGTAATCCGTCGGTCCACGGGCGACTAAGCGACGCCGGGAGCCGGGACGAACTCCAGACCCGTGTTGTTCGCCACGCCCGTGTTCAGAACCTATTGAATAAAATCATCCTCCAACTCATGGGATACACGGGTATGTATATTGACTACGCCCAGTCCGGCTACCTGCCCGCGCAATTCCCAGTCTTTTTCTCTCAAGCTCACAGCTGACCGTATTGCAAAGATTTTCGAGTCGAGCGAGGCAATTGCATGTTTGCGATTTCGTACGAGAAATACGCGTTCCACGACATTCTGCTCGTCAGCAATGCGTTTTCTTCGTGGCTTAGCCATCTCGGCGTCCGCTCGGTTTCTGCCAGACCAAAGACAGGGCAGCGGACGTGCCGACAGTCTGTACTATCGCTCAGCCATTGGATCAACGAGAGGCCCGTTACCTACGAATCATCACGGGAACGGTTAGAAACAATGGGGCAGGAGCATCATTCCGGCCCTTGATCGTCCCCATCGTGGGCGATCTCTTCGTCGTCGTAATCGAAGCCGGTGCCGCACTCGATGCAGCAGATGGTGTTGAACAGGTCGGTGCGGTCGTCACCGACCGCCTCGCCCGGAATCTCCACGCGGCCTGACAGGTAGGGCAGATAACGTAGAACATGGGATAGCCTTTCGGTTACTGGAGAAGAAAAGCCGCCCGCCGGATCGCTCCGGCGGGCGGCAGATTGCCAGGTCACTCCGCCGGCTTGGGCTGCAAGCTGTGCAGGAAGTCGACGGCCTTCGACGCATGCGAGGCGGCCGAGAAAACCGCCCGGTTGTCGTTTTTGAGCACGCTTAGCCAGTTGGCGATGTAGCTGGCGTGGTCTTCCCGCACCTCGGGCGTGATCGCCAGATCGGCACACAAGAAGGCCGAAGCCAGTTCGGCAACCAGCTCCTCCATCGCGTAGCCTTCGTCGCCATATTTCTTGCGGCCGAATTCCCGATTGAGCCGTGAGGGGTGGCGGGTCCAGTGGGTCAGCTCATGGCCCAGCGTTGCCGCGTGCGATTCGGCTATCGCGGAAGCATTCCAGCCGTGGAATCTGGACATAGTCGGCCTCGATCGCGTAATAGGCCCGGTTGCCTCCGGTGCGAATGTCGGCCTTGGTATTGGCAAAGAACCGCTCGGCCTGCTCGATGCGGGCAAGCGGCTTGGTCTGCACCGCCTTGGTCAGTTCGTAGAAATAACCCGGAAGCCCTTCGACCTGGTCGGCGTTGAAAACCGTGTATTCTTTCAGGAAGGGAATCTGCTGCTCGATCTCGTCGCCGGCTTCGTTCTTGTCCTTCTTGGTGAATTTGCTGGCGTAGACCACGGGCGAGCCGTGCTCTCCTTTCTTCACGAATCCGCCAAGCTCCCGGCCTTGCTGAAACGTCATCCAGAACGGCGAGACAAAGCCTTTTGCTTCCGCCTCCATCCATAGGGTGATGATGTTGATGCCGGAGTATTTCTGGCCATTGTGTCGCAAGGGCCGGTTGATCCGCCCGGCGACATGCTCGGCGTTCCAAGGCCGGAGCCACGGCCGGGTGCCTCGCTCAAGTTCTTCGATGATGTGCGAAGTGACGCGGGTGTAAAGATCGGTGCGGCGGGTGGTGTTGGTGGTGGTACTCATCTGCTGGTCTCCTTCGTCTTGAATTGGAAATCTCCCCTTACGCGAAACGCGCTCGCGTTTTCCGGCGGAAGGGGGACGAAGTCCTCAAGCCCAGGGGGAGGCCAGTCAAGAACGCCCGCCGGTGGGAGGCGCCCGTCTGCACAAGGCGCAGCCGCGGAAGATGGGAGGGAAACCGGAAGGCGGGCGCGCGGCCCCGATTCTTGACGGGCCGGGGGATGTGCCCCCTAACCCGGTAAAGCAAAGAAGCAATGCCTCAGTCGCCGCAGGCGTCGATCAGCGGACCGAAGGCCGCAGCACCATGCGGGCGGAAGGGGCAGTCACCGCGAACGCGGGACCAGAGCGATAGCGCCGCCCGGGAGCACGCGGTCGCCGATCAGGCGAGGTGCCCTAATACGTGAGCAAAGGCAACTGGAAGCGCAAGACGTTTGCCAAAGTAGATTGAATGAACCATGCATGCGCCGTTGTCCATATCGCCTGGCGGTACTGAATTCGGCGTCGGGTTTCGAGGCTTCGTCGTGGCTCCCCGGTGACGTGATGGCACGGTTCTTCGCTGCATAAGAGTTTTCGGCCCGTGGATTCTTGACAGCATGCTCTTCCATGCGTCCAATCTGAATTGAACCGAAGAATACAAGGGGGAAACGGATATGAAATCCCGGTCGGATTATGAAGAGAGCGCACATCGTCAAATCCAGGCCTGGAAGACCCCTGAGCAGTCCTGGTTCGACAAAGTCATGACTGTGGTTTCGTGGCCTCTCGATAAGGCCGGGCAAGCGGTGCTGAACGCGCCAGGAATTGGGCCAGCAATTCAGCGGGCATGTTCCGGCTTTGTCGGGTTCATTAACGACGCGTCGCATTCGACTGTTCGACCCCAAGCGATTCTTGAGGAGTACCGTCGTCTGGGACACACGGACATATCGATGCCAGCGGACATCTATCATCTCGATCTTTCCACAGTAGATCGGGTAATCGGATGGCTCGATACAAAGTATGAGGGAATTGCACTTCTTCAAGGTGCCGCTGCCGGCGGCACGTCCGTTCTTACACCCGCAACTGCATTGGCTGTCATTCCGGCTGACGTGGTCGCTCTCTTGGCACTTAACCTTCGTGCCGTGGGTGAGTACGCAACATATTGCGGCTTCGACGTATCGCTGCCGCAAGAGCGACTCTTCGCTCTTAATGTCCTGGCGCTCGCGTCAAGTCCATCGGATGGTTCGAAGCAGATCGCGCTCGCTCAGTTAGTTCGCATAGCGCATGACGTGGCACTTAAGAAAAGTTGGCAGAGCCTGGAGGAACACGTGGCTGTGCAGGCAGCCCAGAAGATCGCTCAGGCTCTGAGCGTGCGGCTTACAAAAGCCAAGCTCGCTCAAGCCATCCCAGTGGCTGGAGCTGCGATCGGAGGTGGCTTCAACGCATATTACACAGACAAAGTATGCAAGGCGGCCTTCTATCTCTATCGCGAGCGATTCCTCGCCGAGAAGTACGGTGTGGATGAAATCGACGCGGTCGTGCCGCCTGCTGAAGACCTAGATCCAGGCTATGAAACTGAACCATGACAGGCTCGCGCTGGAGGACGTGCAATACATGGTCGGCCACGCCGATAGGCTGATGGCACGAGCGGTGCATGGTTTCGAGCAAAGGACACTGTAATTTCGCCACAGGCTGTGGCAGAATTGGGGCAACGCCGGTTTTGCCGCAGGTTGCGGCAAAACCGGCCAGCTAGACCGTCAAATAGGGCATTGAAGCCATCTTAGCCTCGCCATACGAATGCCGGTGCGGGATCGAGCCGTGGCGGCCTACAACAGTTCTCGAAGTTCGAGCAATCGGGCCTGCACGTCGGCCCAGGACGGGTACGGCCCGTAACAGAGCAAGCGACATTGGCACCTCGTACTCCGTCGGCGATTGCAGCCGAGAGTTCGCCGGACGGGAACAGAGCATCGCTGTTGGCAAAGCTCATTTCCGCGGGATAGAAGTAGTGCTTCTCAAAATGGGTGCGGCTTACCTGGTCGTAGTCCGCCTTGATCGTTGCGTACTCGGCCGACCGCAGCATGGCGGTCACTTCCGGCTCCGCCGCAAGTTGGATCAGGTCGTAGTAGTGCCGCGCGTAGGTGCCGATCGGTTGCCGGTCGCGTTTGAACAATTCCACTTTGCTGTGGATGGCGAACATCTTCTCGACAAACGTGCGGCGGAAATGCAGTAGCCGCATCGGAAACGGACCCCTCGTCCTCGGCCCCGAAAGTCGCGCCGGTTTGGGCCAGGAAGTCCGCGATGTAGGACCGCAACTCGACGACGGATGTCGGTTCGCGACCGCTCGCGGTCCCCGCTTCGAGGAGTACGCGATTGGGAACTTCACCCGGGCCGCCGAAGTGTTGGACGTAGGAGAAGCGGTCACTTCGTCCGAAGCCACCAATGGTGCGAGCTTCGTCGGGTAGAAAGGTCAGTGCCGGATGCGCGCCGACCGCATCGCGGAGCTTCTTCAGTTCGCGGTCGATCGCCTTCTTGCCGAGCGGCGGATTGAAGGCAAGCGGATCGAGAAAAAGGTCGATGTCTTCCGAGAATCTTTGGATCAGATTCCAGCCTTTGGCCAGGCTCGTCCCGCCTTTGAAGATCACCTTATCGCCGGCCGTGGCGGCGATGACCCGAAGGGCCTCGGTAACGTAATAGTCCTTCTCGATGATCGCCGGGCGCAGCCCGCGGCTTTGGAAGTGTTCCGTCGCACGGAGCACCGCCTGGTCGAAGTCGGGATGTTCAAACAGTCTCACGTTTGCGGCTTTCCTTGGCCTGCCAGTTGTGAGCGTAAGCTAATCCTGCCAGCATTCCAAAGTCAAACCGGGAAAGCGGGTTCAAGGATGCGTGCAGTCGTTGGAGGCTCTTGGCGGGTTTGCCGAGCTGCTCGCCGATTGCGCCGAGCATTGCCCGCACTCGCGGCGGTTCGGAGTGCGCGACTTTCAGCAGACGGTCGTAGGTCGCCGTTCTCCTGCATGAGGGCCAGCGTGCGTTTGACCGTGATCCTCCGGCGACAGTTCGCTCGACTTGGCTTGATTCCGCAAGAAGTCGAGCAAGGCACCGTCGCGTTCGGAAAGGTTGGCCCAGGCCGCAGGCCGACGGGTGTGGATCACCGTATCGGCTCCAACGAGCTTTCGCGGCAGGCTCAAGCCAGTCGTGGCAATCTCGCTCCGTTTCGGATTCTGTGTGGTGAAACCCAAGAGCCCGGCGGCGGCTATTCCGGCCGGGAAGAGAGTCGTTCGCTTGCCGGCAAGCTTTCGGATCGCGGCCGGATTGGGCCGGCTCTTTCCGAGGGCGGTTTGCCGGGCACGGTAATAAACGCCCTTGCTCAGCCGCTCGATGGCTCCAGCTCGCGTGAGTCGCGACAGCGCCTGGGCGACGGCCGTAAAGGGTAGTCCATCGAAGTCCTCAAAACGCCATAGGCGATCGCCGCCGCGTTCGATCCGCTGTTGGACCAGGCCGGCAATGCGTCGTGAGTCGGTGGAATGAGCGGCTTGCGTTTTCATGCCCCAATTATGGGATTTTTTTGGCCGTTTGTCAAGTTTTGATGCTGTAAAACTTGACAACTGACCACTCCGCGTCCCGTTGCTTGCGCACGTGGACGCGAACCGGTAGATTGGACATTTTGGGGAGGAGCACTCAGTGACAAAAAGAAGACTGGCACTGGTGAGAATCGGCACTCGCCCGCAAATCCGCGTTCATGCGTCACCACCGTTCCCTAGTTGTAGCTCCAGGGATTGTCGGACCAGGCCAATCACATAGGGCAGCTCCTCCAATGTTGAAAGGCGTACTTCAACGTCTCCGTTTCCCCACCGGCCGAGGCCGGTGACATCCTTGCAGCGTTTTTTTGGGTCATTCACATCTGCAAATCGCATGTTGAGCGATAACCGTAGCTGCTTGGATTGCGGAACGACATCCACAAAGTTAGTCTCGGCTTTGTAGGCGACATAGAGCTTGAGGAATTCTTCGCTGACGCAAGGGTCGAGTGCGAGCACTGCCTTTCGGAAGGCTTCGAACACAGGCTGAATAGTCTGGTTCAGAAGGTGGGGATGATTGTCAATCGTGTATTGGGCAACCGCGTCGCCCTTCGGGCGATAAGCATCAAGAATATCGCGGGAAAGCTCGGGGGCACTCCAAACGCTCACAGCAAGATCGGCGAGCTTGCCAGCGCGGGCTTGAATCGCCGCCTCATCCCAACTCTCAAGGACACCGAGGCCCTGATTCAGGTTGAGTGGGCTTCTCTTTAGTCCCTTCTCCGGGGAGTCAGGCATATCGCGTTTCTCAACAAAGGAGCGGTCACTATACTCGGCGTTGTAGGCCGTGAGCGTCAGGTTACCAAGTGTGTGCAGCCAGGTTTCCTGAATCCGTTGCCATTCCGGTCCCAACGCTTCTCGCCATTTGGGTGAGAGGTTCTCGTTCTGTGGAAGGATGTGTTCGATCGTGTATTCATCGACAGCAACACGCTCTTTGCGGCCGTGGTTCTCCAAGCGACGCAGCCAGTAACTTCGGCTGCGGAAGTTGTACAGGTCGCGGGTATGCAAATCTCTGCGAAACTCTTCATCGTTCGGGAACCGGCGGTAAGACGGCAAGCTCAAGAAATGTGCCTGAATGCTCTCGAAATACCGGTCCTTTTTGAGCCCCTTGGAGAATGTGGCGAAAGTCTTGTTCATCGAATTTGTCGGAATGGCACAAATGGCCCGGCGGAACACATATGCTTCGATCAGCCGCACGGTCCTCAGTAGGTCGGTCTTGGACAGAAAGTCGTTCTTGTAGTCGTGATACAACTCCAGAAGGAACGGATAGGCGACATCCACTTTAAGCTCGCGCAAATCTTGGAAGGCGATTCTAAGCTGGGCATCGGGTTCGCTTCCCAATGCCATCGCGCAGAAATGCCGGGCGTAGTCGCGAATTTCGCGGACAAGGCTTTCGATATGGCTTTTGTCATCAACGGCATCTGCACGTGAGTTTCGCGCATGTTCTTTGAAGGCGTCGTAAACAGCATTGATGTTGGGAATCTGTCCCGTTTTGACCGTCAGGTAATGCCGCATAAAGCTGTCAAAGTGAGTGCCGTAGGCTTCCTGCCCGAAGTCCAGCTCCATTGGACGCCAAAACTGCTCGTAAAGCCGGGTTTGGAGAACAGGCTCTAAGCCCATCAGGATGAAATTGCGGATGAGATCGGCTTGACTCAACTCCTTGCCGGTCGAATTCATGCTCTCAAAGATGAGCTGCGGGTTGTCCTGATCGCGAGTCAACGCGAGGTCTACTACGACCAGTTTCGCCAACCCTTTGCACAGTGTGGCAAGTTCGACCGTGCCGTCCGCGATCCATTTGCTGAATGACTCAAAGTTTGCGGTGATTCGAAGCGACTGTTGCTGGGGTTTCTCGCTATCACTCACGATTGCCGTCAGTGAACCTTTGTCAGTTTGCGACAACAATAGTTTGAAATGCCGCTCACCAGATTCTTCTGGGTTCAGCAGGTAGTAATTCTTGATTTTCCGTTGTGAGAATCCGTCGTACGGTTCACTTTCGGCCACGGCTCTGGAAAGCGCTGCCAGCAGCAGCGACACTGTCGTCAGACGCTGTTGGCCATCAATGACGAGCAACGGTGACTGATGGGTGACTTGGGAAAGTCCGCTTTCGACATACACGATGGACCCAACGAAGTGGACGGATATCTTGTCGCTACTGCCGCAACGAACAATGTCGTCCCAAAGCTGGCGGCATTCCTTTTCAGTCCAGGAATACGTGCGCTGGTAGATCGGGATTACGAACTGTGGCGACTTCTTTAGAAGGTCGAGCAGCCTGGCTTCGGTGGCTTTCATTGTGAGTCTTCCGTGGCGTCGCCATATATGCGTCCAATCGATCCTTGCTTCATCGTGGCCTCCTAATAGCGTTCATCCGTCGCTGCGTTCCCTTTCGGGAAAAGCATTTGCGTTAATGAAGGCGCATCTTACAAGCTCGCAATTGGAAGAACAAGCATCGTCGTCGCCGACGGAAGCGGGCCTCTACCGGACCGCAAATACTCGGCCGGACGGTTATGGGTTTGAGCTTGCGGGCGGAAGGGGCAGTCACCGCGAACGCGGGACCAGAGCGATAGCGCCGCCCGGGAGCACACAGTCGCCGCAGGCGAGGCGCCCAACGTTTCTAGAAGTTAACCAAGTCTTAGAACTTTGACGGTATCGTGATGAAAGGCTATTAGGCTGCCGATTGCACTCGTTCTATGCGGCCCGAAGTCACGAAAACGATTAACCCCAGAACGGCCCCTGTCGCTTTCAGATAACTGCGCACCTGACCGCGATACATCTCAATAGCAGCCGAAGTCGGGTCTGACCTGACCCCCGAAAACCGGATCCGGCCCGAATGTTAGAATTCGGGCCTGGTCACATTCTCAAGGGGGATTTCAGGATGGCCAAGAAACGATTTCAAGCGGAGCAGATCATCGGCAAGCTGCGTGAAGCCGAGGTCGAGGTTTCCAAGGGTCAGACGATTGGACAGATCGTCAAGAAGCTGGGGATTACCGAGCAGACGTACTACCGGTGGCGCAAGGAGTATGGCGGGTTACGGACCGATCAGGCCAAGCGACTCAAGGAGTTGGAGAAGGAGAACGCCCGGTTGAAGAAGGTGGTGGCGAACCAAGCCTTGGACATGGAGATCCTGAAGGAAGCCGCCTCGGGAAACTTCTGAGCCCGACGAAACGGCGTAAAGCAGTCGAGCACGTCCGCAGTGCAGTGGGACGTGAGCGAGTGTCGGAGCGTCGGGCTTGTCAGGTGTTGGGCCAGTCACGCTCGACCCAGCGACGGCAGCCGCAAGTTCCAGACGATGAGCCTCGGCTGCTTCGGAGAATGATCGAGTTGGCGACCCAGTACGGTCGGTATGGGTATCGTCGGGTTACGGCCCTGCTTCAACGAGAGGACTGGCCAGTGAACCACAAGCGTGTGGAGCGTCTCTGGCGACTGGAGGGGCTGAAAGTGCCCAAGCGGCAGCCAAAACGCAGGCGGTTATGGCTGAACGACGGCTCGTGCGTTCGGCTTCGGCCTGGCCATCGGGATCACGTCTGGAGCTACGACTTCGTGTTGGCACGAACGCACGATGGGCGACCGGTGCGAATGCTTACGGTGATCGACGAGTACAGTCGAGAGTGCCTGGCCATTGATGTGGCGAGGAAGTTGACCAGCGAGGACGTCTTGGAGCGACTGACAGACCTGTTTATCCGTCGTGGCGTTCCCGATTACATTCGCTCCGACAACGGTGCGGAGTTTACAGCCCATGTGGTTCGAGATTGGCTAGAGCGTGTTGGAGTGCGGACGTTGTACATCGAGCCGGGCAGTCCTTGGGAGAACGGCTACATCGAGTCCTTCAACGGCAAGCTGCGGGACGAGCTGCTGGAGCGGGAAATCTTTGACACGTTGCTGGAGGCCAAAGTCTTGATCGAGCGTTGGCGGCAGGAGTACAACACCATCAGGCCGCACAGCTCGTTGGGCTATCGGCCCCCTGCACCGGAAGCGACTCAGCCATGGTCTGCCGCTTCCGCTACGCTCCAGCTGCAGACCATGGCTGAACTACGGAACGAGGAAACTCTAACTTAAACACTGGTGTCATTGCTGGGGGCAGGTCACGCGGAGCAGCTCGTCATATTCGGCGATCTGCTCGACCAGAAACTTCTCCTGATAGTCCCGCGACATGCCGATCCGCTCGAAGCTGCTATGGGTCACGACGATGCCGTCCCACTCGCCGCTGGCGATCTTGGCGGTCAGGAACTTTCGGCGATCACGCGTCAGGTCCTCCTTGCCAGCGACCAGCAGCTTGGCATTGGGATAAAGCTGCATGAACTCGCGGGAGAACTGCTCCAGCAGGTGATTGGGCACCACGTACATCGGCTTCTTGATGAGAGCGGCCTGCTTCATCTTCATGCCGGTCGCCGCCATCGTGAAGGTCTTGCCGGCTCCGACCGTGTGGGCGAGCAGCGTGTTGCCGCTGCTCATGCCGCGCCAGACGGCGTCGTTCTGATGGGGGCGAAGCGTGATCGCTTGATTCATGCCGGGAAAATCGAGGTGTGAGCCATCGAACAGGCGGGGCCGCAAATTGTTGTAGGTGTCGTTGTAGAGCCGGACCAATCGCTCGGTCCGCTCGGGATCGGCGAACACCCAGGTGCGGAACTGTTCCTTGATGAGCTTCTGCTTCTCGCGGGCGGCCAGCGTTTCTTCCGGATTGACCACACGCTCCTCGCGGTCGCCGCGGTCGATCGTGTCGTAAATAATCGGCGTCTTCATGTTGAGCGCCAGCTCAAAAAGCCCGGTGCCGTTGGCCCGCGCCGTGCCGAATTCGGATGTAGCGGCCACGGATGCCTTGGCCGCGTGGTCGGCCTCCAGGCTCCAGACCGCGTCTTTCTTGAGGTGGGCGATCAGGACCGAAGACGGATCGACGTGGAATAAATGGGCCGCAAAAGCGTTGATGTCGCTCTCCGGTATCCACGGTGCCCCGAGATTGGCGTCGATATCGCCGGGCAGCACGTCCTCGGGCTGCACCGCCCTGAGGGCGTTGGCATTGCGGATATATTGAGGGCCGGCGAGCTCGGCGGCGGCGAGCTTGGCGCGGACATTGCCGGAGAGATAGGCGTCGGCGGTCTGCCAGGTTCTAGACTCCGGATCAGGGAAAATCAGATCGCCAAGCTCGGCAACAATCTGTGCTTTCGGCTTGCCGTAGAGGGTTCCGATGAACGGCAGATCGACCGCGCCGCGTTGGTTGAGAGAAACCAGCAATCCTTCTTCGGCACTTCGAACCTCTGTGACGGGCGGCGTCTTGCCGACCACGTCCTTTACCATGATGGCGGCCTTGGTCGCCCTGCCGGTCACCTCGTCATAGTCTTCAAGGGACATCACCAGCATTGCGTCCGGGTCCTCCCGGAATTTCACCAGGTTGGGCATGCGGCGGATAATGCTGCCGTCCGAAGTCTCACCGAACGTCGTCTTGTTGATCGGGCCATACATGGCTACGAACCGATCATAGGCACCAACCAGTTCCCGGCGTGCCTCGTTTCGGCTCTGCTCGGGCCAGCCTTCGTTCTGCGATTGCAGCACGCGGCGGGCACGGTCACGAAGGCCAACGAGTGCCGAGAGGCGTTTGCCGACCAGCGTGCCATCGGACTTCAGCGTCGTGCCACCATAGACGACCGGCACCCCTTCTCCGCCTTGCGACTGATAGACAATACGATCATCACCTACGAAGAAACTGCCTTCGCCGATGTGCCGCTCAAGCGGCGGCGGAGTAAAGACCGGCGTCGCTGGACCGGGGACTTCCGATACCTCTACCGGCTCGAATTGCGGCAAGCGGTGAATGGCATCGTTGAGCTGCGCGGAGAAATCGCCGCTGCCTTTCACGCTGTAGCCTTCGCCGCCATAGAGCGTGTCTTTGCGGGACCATGTGCCTAGGACCATCTCGGGATGATTCAGGAAGTAGCGGCTTACCGGAACCTCTGCGCCATCTATCTCCAGCGGAGCGACGCCCAGCCAGTCGGGATCGACATGGCGGGCGGGTTCGCTCCGGTCACGCTTACGAAGAAACACGATGTCGGTCACCACGGCGGTTCCTTCCCGCTTGAAGGCATCGGATGGCAGGCGGATGGCCCCGACAAAGTCGGCTTTCGAGGCGAGGTATTCGCGGACGGCCGCGTTCTGTTTGTCGAGGGTGAAGTGCGTGGTCACCAACGCCATAACGCCGCCGGGCTTCAGGGCGTCTATGGATTTGGCGAAGAAGTAGTCGTGCAAGGAGAGCTTCTGGCCCTGATAGTCAAGCTTTACGTCGGCGAACGGCACGTTGCCGACCACCGCGCCGATGCGGCCGTCTGGCAGGCGCGTGTCACGGAAATTCTCGATGCGGATGTCCTGGCCGGGATGGAGTGCTTTGGCGATCCGCCCGGAAATCGAATCCATTTCAACGCCGATATATCGTGCGCCCGGCCGGCCACGCCCCATGAAATTGCCGGTGCCGCATCCCGGCTCCAAGATGGTGGCGCTGGCGGGCACGCCGAGGCGAGCGACGGCCGCGTGGATCGCGGCGATGACGGTGGGCGACGTGTAAAACGCGTTGAACGTCGTGCGTTTGGCGCTGTCGTACTCAGCGGGCGTAAGAAGGGATTCGAGCTCGCCGCCCAATGCCTGCCAACCCGCGTCCTTATATCTACCGCTGACCGGATCGGGGAAAATGGACAAGGCGACCGGGCCGAACCCGGCGAATCGGGCAAGTGCCTGCCGTTCGTCCGAAGTCGCCTGCCGGCCCGCTTGCTCGACGGCCTTCAGCGTGCGGATGGCCGCGAGGATGTCGCGCGCCTTTCCCTTTTCGCCGCTCGCGATGGAAACAGACGGCGTCGGGCCGGGATCTTCGGGCCGAAGCATGGCTCCGGGAGGAGCCTGGGCGGATGGACCCGGCAGAGGCGCCTGTGCCGGCGGCACCGGGTGAACTGGAACTGAGTCAAACAGGCTCGGCGCTTGCCGGGACGCGTTTAGACGCGCGGCGTGTGACTTCGCACGTGTGCCATCGCTTTGTCGAGCGTTTCGTTCTCGTCCTGAGGAGACGCGGAGGGCATACGATCCTCCAGTTCCTTGAGGGCCATCTCCAGGGCGTCGCTGCTGATCTGGATCGCGTCGCTGCCCGGCTTCGCCTGAAGGAGGGTTTCCTTCCAGGCTTCGTGGCTCGTCTTGAGGTCCTTGGCCCAGTCCTCCAGCGTCGGCAGCAGACGGCGCGTGACCCGTAGCTGCTCGTGCAGCTCCGTGTGTTGTTTCAGAAGCACCAGAACGATTGTCTTGTACAGCATGTGGGTCTCCTTCAGATGAATAGGATACAGGGTTTTGCGGTTCAGGTGAACCGCCGTGATGAGGTGGGAAAAGAGAGGCTTGACGCCAGAAGGGCGGTTTCTTGGGCATGGTCAGGAACGCGACACTTCTTGGCGCTGCCGACGCATGCGATGGCTGAAGGGGTGCGGTTGGCCCTCGGCCGTAAGAGACACTCGCCTTGCTTGCCGTGCGTCCCGCGGCGATTGAACGGATGGGTCAATGCGGGGTTCGCTCGGCATGGTCACCTGGTCCGGCCATGCCCCCGGTCACGATCCCGTGACCCGAGGGCCTCTTTCAAGCTCTGGCTGGCGGCGAGTCCAGTCATGACGATCATGGAGCCCAGAGCGACATATTGCAGGATCATCGCTAGGCGCTCATTGCCACATTTTTTCGACAACATCTCGGCCTGGGGGCCAAGGTCCTGTAGGAAGTGGGTCGGAGGCGCGGTCATGGGGCGAGCCGTGGCAGGTGGAAATTAGAAGGGAATCTCGTCGGGGATTTCGACGCCCTTCTCCTGCCGGACCATCTGGCGAACGTCCTGATAGAGACGCTCGGCTTCAATCCGGGTACCCATCGCCGATTCCTGCCGGACCGGGTGCGTCCACACGCGGTCGGTCGGCCTCCAGCGGTAGCCCGCTTCTTTCAGCTTGTCGATAACCGGCTGGCCGGGCTTTTCATCGAATTGGATGGCCATTTGCCGATCCCGCTTGCTCTCGAAGAGACGGACGCCGACAACGTAATCGCCGGCGATCCCGAATGGGTCGGGCGCGGCCGTCCGCTGGCCTTTCCGTCCGACCCGTTCGGCAAAGGTCGCTTTTTCTTCGTTATGGTCTGTTGATACCAGCGCGGCGGTGGCCGTGACTGCTTCTGTTTGCGTTGATGGCTGATCTGGTGTGTGTTTGCGTGGCATAAGCCCTCCTTGGCTATGTGGGGGTTATTCGTTAACCCTTAGTAAGGATATTATCACGCTTCAACGCGCTGCGCAATAGGCTGAGTGCGGGTTACAGCGTTGTTACATACCTGAAAGCCGCAGTTATCAAGGCTTTTATAGAGAGCGAGACGTGCAAAGCCGCAGATTTGCTCGGTTAGATGACAGTGCTAAGGCGTCGTCACGGAAATGCGGAAATGAGGCACACCGAACGACCCCATTTCCCCGGGGCACCCGGCCTATGCAGAGCATAGGGAAGACGCCTGTACTCTCTTTTTGCTCTTTCACGCTCGCAGAGGCGCTTGCGTGCCCACGTCCCGGGAGGTCGCGGAAAGCGTGAGGTTTTTCCGGGTGGCGAAAGTCGCGAGTCTTGCCGACGCAGGGCTTACAGCAAGACCAAGCCACCGACGCCAGTTTCGGCGGTCGCATTGAAGAAATCGTGATAATGCAGCCGAGCGCAGGCCATGCCGACGCTCGGAGCTCTTGAATATCTACGGAGCCGCGAGGACCAACGGTTCGCGGTGTGATCTCCGTCAGAGAATGAATTGTGTCCGGTGTGAACACCGGCTCGACCGGGACCGAGGAAAGACACGTGCGAGGTCAAGAACGTGGTGAAGTGGACGAAGCTCTCCTGCCGCACGTTACAACCTGGGCGACTTCCTGCGGCGACTGGCCCTGCCAAATCCGGTACGACATTGGCCGCTGACAACGCTCCGGGAAAAGCTGATCAAGATCGGGGCCAAGGTGACGCGGCACTCCAAGCACATGACGTTCCAACTGGCCGAGGTGACGGTCACGCGGAATTTGTTCGCGGCGATTCTTAACCGCATTGCGCGGTTGGCGATTCCGCCTCCGCTGATCGCGCCACCCGAGTTGATCCAAGGGTAGGAAACAGGGCTCGCAAGGGTGAAGGTCTGCGCAGAAGCAGTGTTTGCCGCTGGAAAACCCTCCGCGTGGCACCCTTTTCGAGCTTCCTACGCGGCCTGGTACGCGGAGAACTTGAAGAAATTCTGCGCGCAGACACGGGCGACGGGTTGTGCGCGATGTTAAACTGTGAGGCGTTGAGTGCCTGGATCGGTTCCCGGCTCAACCCAAATGGGAAATGTCGGATAAGACAGAGGTTTCCGCCATGCTGGATCCTGCAATCAACCCACAGCAGATTGATGACGCTCCGCAGCCGGTCTCACTCAATGCTCCGCCGGAGGTGCGAAACGGCGACACGCATATTGTCGACTTGCGGGTGCTCACCGTGAAGCAGCCTTGGGCTGACGAGATTCTATACGGCTCGAAATGGTGCGAAAACCGCATTTGGTCGACGAATTATCGCGGCCCGCTTTATGTCCACGCTGGCAGCACCTGGTTTAGCGGCTGCGAAAAAATGAGCGCCGGGTCGGGCGAGATGAGTGCTATCATTGGGCGGGTCGAGTTGGTCGATGTGGTTGACATGCAGGCCACCGACCGAGCCGCGCTGCGACGACTGGCCCAGAAGTACGGGCTACCCACCGATCGCGACGCCATGTGGCACGTGGGGGATGACTTTGTCTGGATCTTCACCCGCCGCGCCGCGTTGGCCAAACCGATACATTGCAAGGGTGTGCTTAAAATC
Source organism: uncultured Planctomycetaceae bacterium (assembly GCA_963702015.1). GTDB lineage: Bacteria > Planctomycetota > Planctomycetia > Pirellulales > PALSA-1355 > DATJTR01. The sequence goes on along the minus strand of OY969698.1, from coordinate 6,438,792 downwards.
TGGCACAAACGAGTTCCGGCCTCGCAATTGGATTTCTTGGCCACAGTCGACTTCGACGGGAAGCAATGGATGCCCGCTGTCGAAATCGAGAACCCGGACGCCGATTTGCCTGCGCCAACAGAACGACGGGCGCCCTCGGTCACCGCTGCGCCCTCCCGCACCCCGAAGGTCGCGGTACGTCCTGTTGCGGCGAATCGGGAAAACGGCCACGCGGCGCGTTCCATCGATGCGACCGAGCGGGATGAAGTCATGTCCGCCATTCGGGAAGTGTTTTCTTCGGGTGGCGTTCGCGACCGACGGCAAGCGATCACGGAGATTTCCGCCGCCTTGGGGTACGGGCGGACCGGCAGTCGGATTGCCCACGCCCTCGACACCGATCTGCGCGCGGCCGTTCGCCGGGGTATTCTGGACAACAGTGGCGAGGGCCTGGCGCTCCTCTGCCGCTCAATTACCGACTATTCTCGCGACTTTCTGATCGAGCAACTGCAAGCCGGCATGGGGACGCGATGGTTTGAGCGAGAAGACCTGATCGAACAGACTGCTCGCTGGTTAGGTTTCCGCCGCACCGGCCCCGTCATCCGCGCCACGCTAAAATCGGTCATTAATGGGGCGATTCGCCGCAGCCTGCTCGAATCCGACGGCCCCCGCGTGCGGCGAGTGCGCTAGAATCCCGCTTTATGACGCGGAGAAACCAATGGGCATCGACATCACTGGGATGAGCAAGGCCCGTCGAGTCGCCGGCCGACACTCCGATGACATATGCGATGAGGAGGGGCACATGCGCACGTTGGTGGCTGCCGTATACAGTGTGTGCTCAGTGGTGCGGGCGGGGGGAATCGAACCCCCAAGGGCCTTTCAGCCCGACGGATTTTCATACCAACTACGGTTTTCACCGCCGCCATGAGGCGTTTGTGGTCTGGACTATCCCTTCACCGTGGCGAATACGCTTTAGGTGCTGCCCGTCTAGTCTCTACACCTTCCCGTTGCCGGGCTTGGCTCGGGATTGCCATGCGAAAGGTTTCCCCGAGTTTGAGCAGTTCTGCATCTGCGGTTTCCCGCAGAGCACTCTTGGTCGCTTAAAGTCCGTTGCGTCTACCAATTCCGCCACGCCCGCTTACAGCTCCCGACTTATAGTCTGTGGATTATTGGTAGCCAAGAAGAAACATGATCAACGCGGCATGTCGTCTTCGTCGTTCTTTGTGCCCATGCCTGGTTTCTTGTCCTTCCGTGGTCGGCGAACGTTGATCGCCGCAGCATTCAGGCTCGTTTTGATGTGGGACGCGTAGTATTTCTCGATCATTTCGACGCTTGTACGGCAGTTCTTGGCAATCTGGTAAATGTCGGCACCCTCCATCAGGCGGAGGCAGATGTACGTGTGGCGTAGGCTATAGGCGGTGCGCCGGTTGCCCTCTCGGTCGACTTTGAGGCCCTCCTCGTCCAGGATGCTATTGAAGAGCGACATGGTGGGTTTTGGGGAAGAGTAGGTCAGTAGGCGGCGGATTGTTCCGCTTCTTCAATCTTCGGAAGGGCACCACGGCACCCGTGGTGCTCTTGCAATAGCCAACACCACGCTTCCCGCGAACCTCGATCTCAAGAATGGTTTCGCCGCTGGCATCGTCATCGACGATGCTGACATCGCGATATTCGAGTCGGGCGGCCTCGTCAGGCCTAATCCCGGTGTTCGCCATGAAGAGCACGTAGTCATGAAGCTGATCGCATTTCCCAGCCGTAGCGGTTCCGCTTCGGCTTCTGCGCACGGCGACGGGTCGCCTCATACAGCTTCTTGTATTCCTCTGGAGAAAACCACGCACGGTGCGAGATTTTACCAGAGGCTCTGTAAGGTTCGGTGAGGTCCGGAAGGAGCGGCAGCCACCCGTGGCGATTTGCCGTTTTGAGTACCTGGCGGAGCACCACGATTTCCTGGTGCATTGTACTGCGAGCGGGAGGTTGTTTTCGTTCCTCGATGCCCTTCTCCCGGCGATGGATGCGGTATTCCTGCACTTGACCGGGTGTGATATCGGAGAGGATCATCTCGCCAAAAAACGGTAGCAGGTGCTTATTGAGTCGTCGTTCGTGGCCTTCGACGTATTGAGCGTTCCGCTGACCCTCAGTGATTATCTCGTATTCTCGCAGGAACTGCTTGGCCGCTACGGCAAACGTAGTGCCGTGCTTCAGCTCACCACGCTTGTGTTTGCCCTTGAGTTCAAGGTACCAATCCTCGGCAATATCCTTCGCTTGGGCGAGGCTTTCTTCTTTTGTGGTCATCCGCTGGTTGCGCCCACCGATGAATGTCGCGCACTGCCAGAAGCGGCTGTTCTCTCGCTTGTATATATGGAGTCTGCCTCCCATTAACTCGTGATGTGCCACAAAGTACAACCGAATGATTTCTTATTCCATACACGCTAAAGTGTGTAACTGCTGTGTAAGGATAAACCAGGGTGTTTTGGAAGTCCAGAAGAACAATCAAGCCGTTGAGTTTAATCACGTTTTTCAGGGTGTGACATTTCGGCATCATCTGCTTTTAAGTCCCTTGGCTGTAACCGCAAGCATTTGAAATACGCGATAAAATGTGCGTTCAAAATGTGTATGTGTAAGTTTCTGTGTAAAAAAATCGTGAAAATGACAGGATTTGAAACGTTCTCGTCGCCTGCGTCCTTCCGAGAGCGGCGCGATTCCTGCAAATGCATAGCGTCTTGCCCGGTTCGTCGGGCGATTTAGTGTTGGGCAGTCCCCGGCATGAGTTGCCGGTCCGCGGACACAGCCAATCGAAAGTGAGATGGGTTGTATTGCGGTCCCGATCGGGACGGATGAAACTCGGCAAACCAAGGCTGGCTGCGGGAGAGCACAAATCTGTTAACGAAGCGTTAAGAAATATGTGATAGCCTAAAATAAGGCATGATTCGCGTCACGCAACAGGATAGTGCCAAGGACGCCAAGCGTTACTACGCCGCGGCGGACTATTACAGTGAAGGCCAGGAACTGCTGGGTTCCTGGGGTGGAAAAGGTGCCGCCCGCCTCGGACTGGCAGGCACGGTAAACAAACTCTCCTTTGATCGGCTGTGCGACAATCTCGACCCCCGGACCGGAGAGCCGCTGACGGTGCGAACTCGCACCGAGCGGACGGTGGGCTACGATTTTACCTTCTCGGTGCCCAAGTCGGTTTCGCTGCTTTACGCCATGAGCGGTGACCAGGCCATCTTGGATGCGTTCCGCGGCGCCGTCGATGAGACGATGCGTGAGATGGAAGCGGAGATGCAAACCCGCGTCCGAAAGGGACGCCAGGACGATAACCGCATCACGGGCAATATGACCTGGGCGGAATTCATTCACACCACGTCGCGGCCCGTCGATGGTCTGCCCGACCCGCAATTGCACGCCCATGTCTTTGTGTTCAACACGACCTGGGACGAAGAAGAAGAGCGGTGGAAAGCGGGCCAGTTCCGGGAACTCAAGCGGGACGCTCCCTACTTCCAGGCGGCGTTTCGCGTGCGGCTTGCCAACAGACTTCAAGACCAGGGCTTTGGGGTGCAGCGAAAGCGGGACGATTTCGAGATTGGCGGGATACCTCCCGACGTGCTGAAACGCTTCTCGCGGCGTACCGCTCAGATCGAAAAGGCAGCCGAGGAAAAGGGAATCACCGATCCTGACCGCAAAGCGGAACTCGGGGCCGAGACCCGAGAGAAGAAAGGCAAAGCCCTTAGCCTGGAGGCATTACGGAAGGAATGGAATACGCGGCTGAGCGACCAGGAGCGCGAAGCTATCGCGGCGGTACACCGTCGCGAGCGTCCGGTTGCCAGGAAGATGCATGGCGAAGCAGTGGCCGTCGATTACTCGCTTGAGCACAGCTTCGTGCGTGACGCGGTCGTGCCGGAACGCAAGCTCGTCACCGAAGCCCTGAAGCGTGGGCTCGGTGCCGTGACGGTGGGTGACGTATCCCGCGAGGTGCAGGAACGCCCGCTAATCCGCAGCAACGTCGAGGGTCGCAAGATGGCGACGACGAAAGAGATGCTGGCCTTGGAGTCGCGCCTTATCGACTTCGCACGCCTCGGACGTGGGCGATGCCGGCCGCTGGGCAATCCCGAGCGTCCATGCTCCCGCGACTGGTTCAACGAAGGACAGAAGGCCGGCTATCGCCCATGTGCTGGGCTCGCGTGACCGGGTGATGATTATCCGCGGTGTCGCCGGCACCGGGAAAACGACGCTCGAAGCGGAGATCGGCGAAGCGCTGGCGGAAGCCGGTAAGCCGGTGGTTGCTCTGGCCCAGTCCGCCGAGGCCAGCCGCGGAGTGCTGCGGGAGCAAGCCGGCTTCGCGACCGCCGATACGGTCGCCAGGTTCCTTAAGGATCAGGAGATGCAGGAATCGGCCCGAGGTGGCGTCATCCTCGTGGATGAGGCCAGCCAGCTTGGCACGCGGGACATGCTCCGCGTGTTCGATGTCGCCGAAGCAGTCGGGGCGCGGGTGATTCTTGTCGGCGATCGCCGCCAGCATCGGAGCGTCACGGCCGGCGAACCGCTCAAGCTCCTGGAGGAAAACGCGGGGCTACGTGTCGCGAAGGTCACCGACATCCTGCGGCAGCAGGGGGATTATAAGAAGGTGGCTCAGGCGCTCAGCGAGGGACGGACCGGGCAGGCTTTCGAGAAGCTTGAAGAGCTTGGGTGGATCAAACAGGTTCCCGATGCGGACCGCTACAAAGAGCTGGCTGCCGCCTATCTTTCCGCCGCGGCTGAAAAGAAGAAGGACGGAAAACAAAAATCAGCCCTCGTCGTTTCGCCAACGCACGCCGAAGCAGACCGCATCACGCAGGCGATTCGTGCTGGCCTCAAGGCAAAACGCAAACTTGGCGACGAACGTATGGTCCAGGTGTGGACTCCGACCCACCTCACCGACGCCCAGAAATCGGACGCAACCCAGTACGAGCCCGGCGACCTGCTCCAGTTTCATCAGAATGCACCGGGCTACAAAAAAGGATCACGCCTGATCGTAAGCGAGGGGGTCAAACCGCCGACTGAGCTTGCCAATCGGTTCGAGGCATACCGGCCGTCGCAGTTGGCTCTGGGCGTAGGCGACCGGATTCGCATCACGGCCGGCTGCAAGACAAAGGATGGCAAGCACCGCCTCGCAACGGGTCACTCGTTACTGTCCAGGGATTTACCAGACGCGGCGACATCATCGTCGATCACGGCTGGGTCATCGACCGCGATTTCGGCCATCTTAGCCACGGATATGTCGTCACAAGCCATGCCAGCCAGGGCGTTACCGTGGACAAGGTCTTCGTCGGCATCTCCAGCGAATCGTTCCCGGCAACCTACCAGCGGACGGCCTATGTTGCCCTGACACGCGGGCGGGAGCAGGCCCAGATTTTTACGGATGACTTGAACGACCTGCTCAAGGCGGTCAGTCGGCCGGACGATCCGTTGTCGGCTACGGAGCTTTCCGAGTCGCCGCAGCAGAACCCGGCGTTGCCGATTTGGCCCATGAAGCGCCTGGGCTTCAATGGCGGCATTCCCGTGTTCGATGGCCGGCAGAATCCGATGCAGCCGGGAATCGGCAATGAGTCACTGAACGATAGCGGGCTGAACCATGCTGGATGAGACCACCTACAAAGACCACCTACAGAAAGACCCTCCTCCGAAAGGACTCGACGGGATTCTGCAATCGAAAGACGCCGACGTCGAGGAAGCAGACGCCGAGTGCAGAGCGTTTGGGTATCTACGCGGAATCCGGGATCACTCAGCGGCGGTGGAATTTCGGTTTCGGGATGGCAACAGCATGTGGTTCCCTTATAGCTGGCTTGGAACCTGGCGATTCAATCCTTCTGAGGGCCTGCTGCTGAAATTCTCCGGGGATCTCGTGTACCTCGTCCTGATTCGAGGGAGCAACCTCGATCGGCCGCTGAAGAAGGGGGCCGTCACTCTCATTCATGCAGGCTTCCAAAGGCATCGGTTGGTTTGGGTCCGCGAGATGACGCAAGATGAAATCACGCAGGTCGGCGAGACGGAACCGACCATCGACAGCATCGAGGTGGCCGAGTTTGAGTCGCATGCCGCCCTCAAGGAATGGCTCAGCAAAAAAGCTCCGGCGTTTATTTTGTGATTGATTTTAATGTGGCAATCGCGTCATTATCCAGCTACGACCTAAAGACAATGATTTCCACTCATTCACAGAGGACCAACTCCTAGCTGTCACCAGCCAGCACCATTGCCTGCTCGGCACACACTGCTTCATACGGTCGCGCGTATGTGAGTGATAGCTTTTATGATATTTACACAACGGAGAATGTATTATGCGTAAACACGACCAGGCATTGTTTGATGCGGCGAAGCACGGGAACTCACAGTTTATCGAACAGGCACTGCTCGCCGGAGCAGACCCATCTATAAATAGCTCCGTTGGCACGACGCCATTGCATGTGGCAGCAGACGAAGGCAACACGGATGCTATTATGATACTGATACGAGCCGGAGCCGATGCTAATGCCAATGATACATGGGGTTCCACGCCATTAACGTTAGCAGCGCGCTTCGCAACACAGGAAGTAGTCGAAATGCTTCTGAAAGCCGGTGCAGACGTCAATGCACACGGTCTGGACGGTACTGCACTTCATTCGGCAGTAAAACGCGGCTCTAGAGAAATAGCTGATGTGCTAATCAAGGCTGGAGCGGACCTTAATGCGAGGGACTGGCCCAGGGATGCTACGCCATTGCATGTGGCAGCATATCAAAAGAACCGCGAAGTGATCGAGACATTGCTGAAAACAGTTACAGATATTGATGTGAGAAGTAAGTGGGACTGGACACCACTTCATACAGCAGCAGATCGTGGTAACGATGTGGTGGTTGCTGCGTTACTAAAAGCAGGTGCCGATGTTAATGCAACGATTGACAAAAGCGATACACCACTTCATAGGGCAGCAGACAAAGGCAACGGGAACGTTGTCGATATATTACTGAAGGCCGGTGCGGACGTCAAAGCAAAGGATAGGTACGATGAGACACCGCTTCACAGAGCGGCGGGTGCTGAGAGCCATGAGATTATTGAGCTGATGCTAAAGGCAGGAGCAGATGTTAATGCGAAAGATACGGATATGATGACACCACTACATTATGCGGCAGGTTTTGGAAGCCGGGAGGTTATTGAAGTTTTGATAAAGGCGGGTGCAGATGTGAATACGAAGAACGTAGACGATGAAACACCGCGCGATTGCGCCAAACGTCACGGCAGGATCGAGAATGCTGACTTGCTTCGAGGTGTAGAACGGGAACGCTACCGTGAACAGCTAGCACGGGTACAGTGAGTAAATGCCGCAACGAGTAGACCATTATGAATTCAAAGAAACACCAGGTGTACGATGACAAAGATGGTCCTTTGCATTTACCGGCATTGAAGGGCGATGCAGTTAAGCTGAAGGCACTCATTGAAGCTGGCGAAGATGTAAATTATAAAAATGATCTTGGCCATACTCCCATATATTATGCAGCAGGACATGGGCATGTAGAGGCAGTGAGAATACTGCTTGAGGCTGGTGCAGATGTTAATATTGCTGATTCAGGACAACATACCCCTTTACATTGGGCAGCCATGATTGGGCATCCGGCAACTGCAATGCAATTACTTAAAGCGGTGCAGATATCAGCGCGGTAGACTGGGATGGCCGTAATGCCTTATGTTTGGCTAATCGAATGGGCAATCCCGAAACTGCTGATGTTCTCAGAGAGCCGTCAGCGAAAGCATCCGCCTTTGTCCTTGAGCACCAATAAACGTATTCCACTTGCTGCATCGCATCCCAGCATTGACCTTTACCTTTGTAGGTGCCCCCCCGCCTCGATATTGCTCAGCCGTGTAGCGGCGATGCGTGTTTGGCATCCCAGTGGAGGCTCCGCCATGAATCCGGCACCAGCCATTTTTGCATGGATGCGGACAAGAGAACTGGCATTCGGCCTGCGGCCATTCGCCGCGAATAAAACGGGTACGGAGTACCGGGGAGGTGTCTGCTACTTCAGTTTTGATGCGGCTGCCATTTTTTGGGCAGATGCAGCCGGTCGCCTTGGAGGTGCGACCGATCGTCAGTTAGCCAGCTCGCTGAGGTAGGCGGCGAAGCGTTTTTGGTCAGACGTAGGCGAGCCGCTATTGGACGGGAGGGCTGTCGCTCACTGGAATTTCGTCGGCCGGAATCCAGACGACGCGGCCATTTTCCCATGAGGCAACGGAATTGCCGAGCCGCTTGTGCATGAGCAGGGCATCGTGGACTGATTCGCGGATCGCGGCCTCGACCGCATCTGCCTCGGCCAGCATCTGCCGGAGTGTCTCGGCGTCGTATTGGTGAAGCTGCATCATGGTGCTTGCACTCTGTCAAGAATCGCCTGCCAAGTCAATGGCTCAAAGACCTGAGCAGGACCATGAACGCCGCCGACGGCGATACGGAGTGGCGACCGCACGTCGCTGTTGCTCAGCAACTGCCAGGTGTCGGCCAGTGGCATATATAAGGTCAGAAGATTCTTCAGGCCGGCGTCGTACCGTCGGCGAATCGTCGGCCCGGGCACGTCGTGGCCGCCGGTGCGAACCCGTTCGGCAACGCGTGCAATCGCTTCGTCCGAACTGGGGAGCCACAAGAAGACCACATGGACTTTGTAACCCGATACCCGTAAACCGGCGAGCCAGGTCGCATAAGTCCGGCTGGCCAGCGTAGTTTCAAAGGCGAAACTGGCGCGAGCACCCGCCAGTTCACTGAGCCTTTTTCGCATAATGCGGCCCGCCTGAAATGCGACACGGTCCTGGGCAAAGGCCGACAGCCCTTGAGCAATCGTGTCGGCGTTGACGAATTCTTCCACCTTCAAGGCCCCTCGCAGCAGCTTTGCGGCTGAGGTGGATTTGCCGGCGCCGTTCGGACCGGCAAGGATAACGATCTTAGGTTGCGAATAGGTCATAGCGTAACTCGTTCTTTCCGATTCACTGGTTTCTCGAAGATCATGCATACGTCATGCAAGCCCGGAATGAAAGAACTTCATAGCCGCCTCCGCAAGTCTTCGACGAACTCCGTGAGATAGTGCTGATAGGCGATGCGGTCCAGTTCGGCGTAACTTTCGCCGTGTTGGTCGCACCAGTGGCGTGCATCGGCGAGAAAGTCGATGAGCGAGCCAGGATCGGTGTCGTCCGTGCCGTAATGCCGAAGAACGTTCGCACAGCGCCGCGAGCGTTGCTTGTTCGTCGGGATCAACCGGTTCGGCTTGCAAGATTCGGAATTCATGGCTTTGCCCTCCGATTGCTTGTGGGCTTGCAGGAATTGGGTGCGTCGACAGCGACCTCGGCCTTGACGATGGCTTTGCGGGCTTTGTCGCAAGCGGCCTGAACCTCTTCACGCTCCGGATCGAATTGATCCGTTACGCCGTCGATCGCGGCATCCAGGCACTCGGCTGCGTCGGTCAGCGATGTCAGGGCTTCGACCAGGTCGGGAGCAGTATTTCGGACAGAATGCTCCGCGTCGACATGATGCAATAACTCGTTGCCGGGCGTGCTGTCGTAGTCAGGGTCGCCTCCTTTGGTCGGAGACGGAAATAACTCCTCCGCGACGGACTTAACCAACGTCCCCAGACGCGCATCGAGAAGCGTGTAGCAGCGTTCCAGTACGGTCCATGCCTGCTTATCGTCTAGGTCGGGGCGATCCCACCGCAACTGTTCGACTCCGTACACAATTGCGATCTCGCATTGCTCTCTTGCCAAGCCAGCGATGTTGAAATCAAGCCGGTTGCCAGCGAAGGCCTTGTTCAAGGCGACGGTGAGGTCTAGAGCCGCACGGCGGGCCTGGACACGTTGGTCCCAGAATCGTGCCGAGGCAACGTGGTAACCCGTGGCTCGGGAGATAAGGTCAAAGGTCTCGTCGCAACCGTCGGTGCCGGGAACGCAGTCGAAGAACTTGCGGCGTCTTTTCGTGGAATTAGTCATGGTGTGATTCCTTTCAGGTTGGGGAGCGGGGCAATCCAAGCCCCGCCCGGTTGGGTTCGATTAGTCCTTTTTCTCTGAGGCGATGCGGACCGTAATCCGGCCGTCGAGCGGCACTAAGCCATCGAGCTGGATATTGAATCCTTTGCCGTCCTTGTTGAGCCATGCGACGCCGATCCGCGTGAAAAAGCCTTTCTCTTTGCCTTCACGCACGTGATAAGCGATATGCGTCGGTGCCTTGCTATTGGTGGTGTCAGTCATTGTCTTTCTCCTTCGTTGGGTTACCGGCCGCGACCATCGCGGCCTGATGGCACCCGAACAAAGCCGCGGCAAGCCGGGGCGAAGCGCACCGATCAAGCTGAAAATTGGGGGCGACCTTTAGGGGGAGCCGATTTTCTGCTTTAGCGGACAGGCGGCGGCTTTAGGGCTGCCCATCGGAAGGCCGCGGTCGAGGATGTAAGTCACATCGGGAGAGAAGATGTCCACTGACGCCGTATAGGTTTGGCATCCGATCGATGTCGGTTCCGTGCGTGGGTCGAGCAAAGATGGAAAGTCTTTTTGTGCGTGCATAGCATTCCGCATGCTCAACATCACGGCACAGAAGAATGCGGAAGCCGCGAAGCAATACTTCTCGCGGTCGGATTACTACGCCAGCGTCGACGAACAGGAAATCGTCGGCCAATGGGGCGGGCGTGGTGCCGTGCTTCTCGGGCTCTTCGGGAGGGTAGACAAGCCGTCGTTCGATCGGCTCTGCGACAATCAGGACCCGAAGACCGGCGAGCAACTCAGCAAGATCACGCGCGACGGCAGGCGGGTGGGCTACGATTTCACGTTTTCGGCACCGAAATCAGCTTCGGTACTCCAGGCCCTGACCGGTGACGAATCCGTGATGCAGGCGTGGCGGGACTCAGTGCGTGAGACGATGGATGCGATCGAACGAGAAATGCAGGTTCGCGTCCGCAAGAGCGGCCAAGAGACGGATCGCACGACGGGGAACTTTGTGTGGGCGGAGTATGTGCATCTCACGTCACGGCCGGTGAACAATATCCCCTGCCCGCAACTTCACAGCCATATTTTCGTGCAGAATCTGAGTTTCGATTCGATCGAGGGCCAGTGGAAGGCCGGACAGTTTGGCCGCATCAAGAGCGAGGGCTATTACTGGCAGGCAACGCAGCAGGCACGGTTTGCTCTCAAACTCGAGGAGCTCGGCTTTGCCACGCGGCCGACCAAGGACGCCTTTGAAATCGCCGGAGTGCCCGACTCGATCATTCCGAAATTCTCGCTTCGCACTGGCGTCATCGAACGCATCGCCGCGAAGCTCGGTATCACCGATCCCAAGCGGAAGGCGGGCCTTGCCGCCACCACCCGCGAGAAGAAAAACGACACCATCCCTTACAGCGAACTGCTGGAGATCTGGAACGAGTGGCTTACGCCCGATGAACGGGTCGCCTTGCTCAATGTCTCCGACAAGGCGAAGCCGAAAACCCCCACCGTCGATAATGAGCGTCACGCACAGTTTGCGATCGACCACACCTTCGAGCGAATGAGCATTGCCCAGGAGCGCCGGCTGCTCACGCTGGCCCTCAAGCATGGCGTCGGCCACGTGACGCCGGAAGGGATGCGAGAGGCGATGGACGATCAGGGATTGCTCGCCCGGGAAATCAACGGAAAGGTCTGGGTCACGACCAAGCAGGTCCTCGCCGAAGAGCGACGCATGTTGGCTGCCGCCAATGCCGGCAAAGGAGCGTGCGTGCCGCTCGGGGGCAATGAGCCCATCTGCTTTCACGCGAAGCGGCTCGATCGCGACCAACTCAAGGCGGTCGAGCATGTGCTCACCTCGACCGATGCCGTGATGCTGATTTTGGGCGATGCCGGGACCGGCAAGACCACGCTGGCCCGTGAGGCGGTCACGCAACTCGAAGATCGCGGCAAGCCGGTGGTGATGCTCGCTCCGTCGGTAGAAGCGTCGCGGGGCGTTCTTCGCAAAAAGGAAGGATTCAAGAACGCCGATACGCTGGCACGTTTTCTGGTCGACCCAAGAATGCAAGCAACTGCCAAGGATGGGGTTGTCTGGCTCGACGAGGCCTCGTTGGTGTCAACGCAGGACATGGCGAAGCTGTTTGACCTGGCCGGCGAGCTCAATGCCCGCGTGGTGGCCGTTGGCGACCACAAGCAAATGGCAAGTGTGAATCGCGGCGCGGCGTTCCGTGCCCTTCAAGACATCGCCCACCTGCCGGTTGCCGAGGTCTCTGAAATCAAACGCCAGACAGTCTGGGAATACAAGGACGCGGTTAAGTCGTTGGCCGAAGGCAAAACCGCCGAAGGCTTCGATAAGCTCGACAAGCTTGGCTGGATCAAGCTGCTGCCGGTCTGGGATCAGTACCGGCCGGTGGCGGAATCCTACGCCCGCCATCTGGAAAAAAAACAAGACTGCCTGATCGTGGTTCCCACGCACGCAGAAGCCGCCCTCGTTGTCGCCGCCGTAAGAACCCAACTCAAATCCAAGGAGTTGCTCGGCAGCGACGACCAGCTCGTGCCCCGCCTGGTGCCGCTGCAATGGAGCGAAGCGGAGAAGTTGGATTTTGGCCACTATAGCGGCGATGAACTTCTGCGGTTTCACCGCAACGTCGGAGCGTTCAAAGCCGGCCAGCAGGCGAAGGCAGGCGACGTGATGGATCAGCTCGCCGGCATCAACCCGAAGTATTTCAGTGCGTTTGCCGAAGAGCAGATTCCGATCGCGGTGGGCGAGAATGTCCGGGTCGGGTTTAAATGCCACACCAAGGACGGCCGGCACACACTCAACAACGGTGCCAGCTATCGGGTGAAAAGCTTCACTGCCAAGGGGGACCTTGTCCTCCATAACGGCTGGGTCTTGGACCGGAACTGCCGGTGCGGTCGGTCACGGCTACACGTCCACCGCCTTCGTCGCACAAGGGCGTTCAGCCGATCACGTGATCCTGGTGCAATCGGCCCTGTCACGGCCGGCAATCAACCGTGAAAGCTTCTATGTGGCACTTTCCCGCGGCAAGAAATCGGCGGAGGTCTTTTGCGACGACCGCCGGGCATTGCGGGAAGCGGTCCAGCGAAGCGATCCCAGACTCACCGCGACCGAACTGCTGGAGGCACCGAAAACGCCGCTTTGGCGGCGGATGCAAAAGAAGATCGAGCGGGTCGAGCAAGCCGCCTGGTGGGCGGTCCACAGAGCAGCAGCAGAAATCCAACATCACCTTGAACGGAAAGAGTTGCACCATGAAAGGTAACTTGTCACCGCATTTGCGGGAAGTGCTGGGCGAATCCGAAGCGGAAGGTAGCGGGGCCGAATTGGACAGCGGTCTGCCGTCACAGGCGGCAGGCACCTATCAGGCTTACGGCCAGCCGGCAAGCAAGCCGCTCGTGTCGGTGCATTTTGTCACGCCCGACGGATGCGTCCGAAGTTTCCAGTATCGCCACCTCGATAGCGACGCACGGTTTGAGCACCGACAAATCACGCTTCGCTTCCTGGGCTACCAGCCGATCATGGTCGTCATCGAAGGCCGACATTTGCGGCAGGTCTACGACCAACTTCATCGCAACGTCACGCCCTGGATCATGCAGGCGGCCCGGGATTTTCCCGAAAAGGACAAGCCGTTTGTCAGCAAGCTGATGTTCATCGACGTGACGGAAACGGACCGCTGAGGAAAGGCCGAGCGAGTTACTTGCCTCGTTTGGGTGAGGCACGCCTGCTTTGCCGTTCGGCAAAACTCGTGGACGCGCTCTCCGAAGTTGAGCCAGCCTTTTCCGGCACCGCGCATCCAAAGCGTTTCTTGAGTTCATCAAGGACGTGATCTAGTTTTTTTTCAATCTGCTGCAACGCTTTCTTTTCTTCCCTATTCACTGGGTCCCCCCTTGGTTGTTCGCTGCTTAATGCTAGCAGCACTTCGTTAACCAACAGTTAACGGCGGTTGCACGCACATTGCCCTGGCACCGGCGGGTCACACCAAGTGTCAAGCGTGGACATTTGGGCCGTACCAACACCGTTCGGATACGGTTCGTCTACCGATCGGCTGCGGTCCGATTCCTGCATTCCCTGACCAAAAAACACGCCGAATGATTCAGTGTCGAACGCAAAGAACGTCTGTTCGATCACTTGTCTCGAACGCGATCCCCTCGCTTGATGCTCAGCAGAATTCGTCCGTAGTCAAAAGGAAGAAACGCCATGAACGAAGAGCACGAACCGCAAGACCTGCGGGACATTCAACCGTCCAGTTTCCGGCACGTCATTGGGCAGTCCCATGTGAGTGAAGCTCTGCAAATTGCCGTCGAAGCCAGTTTCCAGGGGGGCAAGCAGCTCGACGACACTTTATTGTGCGGGCCTCCGGGGCTGGGCAAGACCGCGATCGTCATGGTTTTGGCCCATGAGTTGGCGGTGCCATTCACCGAGGTGTTGGCCCAGAGCATCACCAACGCCGCCGAGCTCAACAGCGTGCTGCTTTCGGCCTCGGGTGGAATTCTGTTTTTGGACGAGATTCATTTGCTCAGCGCCGTCAATCAGCATTCGTTGTTGCAGGTTTTGGACAAGCGGCGAATCTTTTTGAATGGCGGTAAGTCCGTGGTCTCGATCCCGGTCGCTCCCTTCACTTTGGTTGGAGCCACCACCGATCCCGATGGCATCATTGACCCGCTCGTCGACCGCTTTCGCATGGTGCTGCACTTGGACTATTACAGCCACGAGGAACTGGCCGCAATCGTGAGGCAACGTCTTCGGGCGTTGCATTGGGACTACGGCCCTCACCTTGTTGAAGAAATCGTCAAACGTGCGAGGGGAACACCGCGCATTGCGCTGCGGCTGCTCCAGAGTGCCCATCGCGTCCAGGTGGCTCGGGGCGGCGATGTCCTGACCGTCGAATGCCTTCAGAGGGCATGCGAGGTCGAACGCATCTCGGGCCTCGGGGCCGACAACATCCAACAGAAGCTGATGTCGCTGCTCGGAAACGGCCCGCAGCGAGTCGGCGTGCTGGCGTCCATGTTGGGAGTTTCGACGAAGGTGCTCCAGAAAACGGTCGAGCCGTTTTTGCTGCGGCAGGGCCTGATCGTCAAAACGGATATGGGACTGCGGACGTTGACCGAAAATGGCCGGCGTCACCTGGAGACTTTCCGTCCGGTTTCTGTCCGCAATCCGTCCGAATGACTTCGAGGGTGGGTTGCGAAAGCTTTCTGAAAGTGACCGGCAAACGCCCGTTTTATGTGGGAGAAGTGTCCGATGAGTGCCCGTGAACCGTCCGCAAAGGCCGCGGTCTCCGTCTCGGAAATGGCCGACATGTGCTCGCTTTCGCGAAGTCGCTGGTACGAGTTCATGGAAGCCGGGGTATTTCCAAAACCGATCCCGATCCCGCCGATGAAACGCCCCGGTTATGACTGGGAGCTGCAACAAAAGTGTCTGGAAATCCGGGCCACCGGCATCGGACTCAATGGCCCGGTTGTCTTCAATCGCAAGCTAAGGCAGGCAAAACCCGCGGCACGGCGACCTGCGAAAGATCGTCCGATTGATCCGGCAATCGGACCGATCTGCGATGCGGTCAAGGCCCTTGGGCTCATGGCCACGCTGGCAGCCGTCTCGCATGCCGTTGCCTTGCTCTATCCCACTGGAATCGCGGGCCTGGACGAGGGCGACGTGATTCGGAGCGTCTTCCTCCACCTTCAGGGCAGACGCAGCTGAAACCTCTGACTGGTTAAGTGCTGCGTTTTTCCAGTCTTAAGGGAATCACCCAACTGAGCGGGTTGGAAACGGTCTGGCACGTGGACGGTCATTTTTTCTCTCACTGGCATTTCGTCTGGAAGCAATCGCGCTGTCAGGACATTCCTCGGGTTAGCCGATGATCGCTTTGGGTTCCAGGAACTCCTGCAGCCCGAAGATCCCGCCTTCCCGACCGATCCCCGATTGTTTGAACCCACCGAAGGGGGCAAACGGATCGTGACTTAATGTGTTGATCAGGACGCGGCCGGCGGCGAGTTTGCGCGCCACACGGGTGGCTCTTTCCGGGTCCGCCGAGCTTACGTAGGCGATGAGGCCGAATTCGGTGTCATTGGCGATTTCAATGGCCTCGGCTTCCGTCTTGTACGTCAGTATCGACAGGACCGGTCCGAAGATTTCTTCCTTCGCGATACGCATCTCGCGGGTGACGTTGGCGAACACGGTGGGCTTGATGAAATTCCCACCTTCAAGTCCCTGGGGATGACCTTCCCCGCCGATGACGAGCTCCGCACCTTCCTCGATCCCAGACTTGATGAACTCCTGCACGCGCTTGTACTGCTTTGTGCTGGCCAATGGGCCGAGGGTGACGTCCTTGTCCCTCGGATCGCCCATTTTGATTTTTTCGACGGCCGCCTTGGCCAATCGCTTCACTTCGTCGAGTCGGTCTTCCGGCACGATCAGACGCGAAGCCGCAATGCAGGCCTGCCCGTTATTCAGGTAGCAGGCGTTGATGGCCATCGGGATCGCCGTGGAGAGATCGGCGTCGTCCAGGATGATGTTGGGCGACTTGCCCCCGAGCTCCAGCGTCAAGCGCTTCATCGTGTCCAGGGAGTTCTTGGCGACCAGTTTTCCGATCTGCGTCGAACCGGTGAAAGCGATTTTCTGAATGTCGGGACTTTTCGTTAACTCCGTCCCGACGACCTCGCCGAGGCCCGTCACGACATTGATGACGCCAGGAGGCAACCCGGCTTCATGAAAGGCGTCCATCAACACTTCCGTTTGCATAGCGCTCATCTCGCTTGGCTTGATGACTACCGTGCATCCGGCAGCGATCGCCGGCGCCACCTTGATCGCGATCGAGCCGGCGCTCGAATTCCATGGCGTAAATATGCCCACCACGCCAGCCGGCTCCATCACGACCTTAGATGTGCCGACAGTTTTGACCAGGTCGAAATCTTCGAGGACTTTCTTGAAGTGCAGGAAAATGTTCGCCGCGAGGTTGTTGGAGCCCTTCGCACGGTCTTGCGGTGCGCCGTATTCCACGACCGTCGCTTCAACGAGTTGATCCATTCGCTTGGCCACGGCGTCGTGCAGCCGCTGCAGAAGCTCCATCCGGTACTCCTTGCTACTTTGCGAAAAGGTGTTGAAGGCCTCTTTCGCAGCACCGATAGCTTTTCGGGTGTCGATTTCGTCTGCCATGGTGACCTTGCCGATAACCTTGTTGTCGGTCGGGTTCACCAGATC
This sequence comes from uncultured Planctomycetaceae bacterium, assembly GCA_963702015.1. GTDB lineage: Bacteria > Planctomycetota > Planctomycetia > Pirellulales > PALSA-1355 > DATJTR01. Next base: position 6,421,660 of record OY969698.1, on the reverse strand, counting down.
GACGACCTGGGTTCCATGGGGAGTGACGAACTGGCCGTTGATATAGGCGCGATCAAAGGCTCTTACTGGAGTCGTGGTTTCATGTGTTTTCATTTGTGTCACCCTTCATGAGGTTTCGGCTTTACCAAGGTCGCTGTGTCTCTCAGGACCCCAGCTCACAATTTCAGTCTGGCTCAAAAGCGGGTCGGTGTAACTAGCAAAAGACGCCAATGCTCTTGCAGAACGTGCCAAACGGTTTATTGCCGAGCTACCGTTCCTAGTTCCAATCTCCGGGCCGCGATTTCGTTTTCCCGTTATTTAAGAGTGTGATAACGTCCTTTATCACACTCTACGCGATGGGCCCATGGGAGCCACAGGTACGGAAAAAACGACCGCCTTGCCGAGCCTGGACCTCAACGATCCGACCGAGGCCCGGCTTGCCGGTTGGCGCTGCCGAATCAGCCAACTCCTGAAATCGCCAGCCGTCGCGGGCAACGCCGAGGCGCAAAGCTCGCTCGACGATTTTCTCGGCGCGGTCTACGGCGCCGATCCGCGCCAAGCAGGAACCCGTAGGAGCCGAAGCTCCTTCCGTATGCCTTTCCGCGCCTTTCGGCCCGCAGCATCTCGACCAGTAGCGCGATGCACTGCCATTGTCAATTGATGGCGCGCGAGAGGCGGTTGTCGCTCACCTCTCTTCGCCACGTCTTTGTGTTCCGCATCGTCAACCGTCCTCTCCTGACGCTGTGGAAACGTGCGAGCGCGCCCGGGCGATTCCCATTTTTTTCCAAAGTGCTCGCGCTTATGTCCACCACGAGCAAAAAAGTTTCCGATCGCACCCAACACCGTTCCGACACGGTTCGATAACCGAACGCATACGCCATGCGAGTGACCAGAAATTTCGCTCAGCGGCGCAGTGGTCTCAGGCAAAACCGCGGCGAGTATAGCAGTGTGGACGCAACGAACGACCGCTGAAACGGAGAAGAGAAATGAGCGGAACCAACATGCAAAACGTCTCGCAGCAATCCGAGCAGCCGTCCATTTACCCGAGGCTTGCCCAGCACCAACGACAAGAAGCGTGGCAGGGACAACGCACGATTGCTGTCCTGCAAGATTGGGCGGAGCGGTTCATTTTGGAGTTTAAACTCGAAATCCCTTCGGTCGTGCTCTGCATCGACCGGCTCGCAGTCAACTGTCTTGGGCATTTCCGAATGGGCCATAACGGCTTTGGACTCCGCGGGGAGATCGCGATCAACGCCCGCTACCTGGGCAGCCGCGAACCGTGGCAAATGCTCGGCACCCTTTTCCACGAACTGCTCCATGCCTGGCAGCAGGAACACGGGACGCCAAGCCGTCGCAATCACCACAACCGCGAATTCCGCGACAAGGCGTTGGAACTCGGATTGATCATTGATGCCCGGGGTGTCACCGGCTATGCGGCCGACAGCCCCTTCAAAGATCTGCTGCGGCAAGCCGGCGTGCATGTCCCGCCCGGCGAAATCAAGCCTTCGACGCGTGACGAAAAGGGCCGCTCGAAGTTGGTGAAGTGGTCGTGCCAATGCACGCCCCCCGTCAACGTTCGGGTGGCGGTCGCAGACTTCAAGGCGATGTGCCTGAAGTGCGGAGCGAAGTTCATCAAGCAGTAAAAGGCCGGATCACATGCCGGAACGTCGGCAAGCAAAAGCAAGCAATTGGTACCACCTCTGTAGTTGCGGTGCGAAATGGTTCTGCCGCGACCGGCGGCGGCCCTGCCCACGCTGCGGCAGGGTCAGCACGGCCGGCGAACGGCTTGTCCCCCCTTGGCTCATTTACAGGAGATAACGATGCGAAAGATCGCGCGGATTCCACATGCGAATACGTTTCCCGATCCGAACAATCCGCGGACGGTGTTCGAGGAATGCAAGATCGCTGCGCTCGCTGGCGACATGAAGATACGCGGGCAGCTTATTCCCGTCATTGTCTGGGAAAAGGACGGCAAGTATTACCTGATCGACGGAGAGATGAGATGGAGGGCGGCGCAATTCGCAGGAATGCCAGAACTGATTGCGATCGTCTTGTCTGAAATCCCTTCCACGGCAGAGCTCCGCATTCTGCAACACAGCCTTGACGCTCACCGGGCGCAGTTCACGCCGATGGAGCGGAGCAATCTGGTCGCTGAAATTCAAAAAGAGACGGGATGGAGCGTTGGAGAGTTAGTCGAGCAACTCTCCCTCGATCAGAGCGTCATCTCGAAAGCGATTGCGTACCAGCGTCTAGCCCCGGAAATCCAGGCAATGCTCCAAGCGGGCACAATCCGCACGGAACAGGCTTACCTCATCAGTCAGACATCCGACTTCGCGGAGCAACTCCGCCTGGTGAAGTCCTCAGAGGGCCTATCGCGCGATCAGCTCCGGGCAAAAGTCAAGGACAAGGGCGAGCCGAAGCCGAAGGCCAAGCGGGCAACGTTCAAGTTGCCCGGCGGCATGAACATCGTCGTGAGTGGCAGCGAATCGACGTTGGAGCAAGTGATCGACGGCTTGACGGTGGTGCTCAAGGAGCTTCGCCGTGGACTTTCGCAGGGAATGTCCATCGTGTCCGCGCAACGTGTTCTCAAGGATAAGGCAAAGGTGAAACCATGAAAGAGTTCATCGGGTATTTGGCTTGGGCGGCAATCGGAGCGATGAGTGCCTGGGCAGTTTTCCATGTCGTCGATCTTGTCGAGCGCTTTTGGTGGCTGATTCGACTTTTTCTCTAAGCCAGGAGCGGGCAGGTGCCCGGGGACACGACCACCGATCTTGCGACATTCGCGACCCCCAGCACGGCCTCCGCCGCAACACGCAGAGGGTTAGCGATGAAGACTTATGACTTTGATGCTGTCGCACGCCAGGCGGCTCAGCACGTCGAGCAGGCTGTGCAGCGGGTTCCAGACGTTGCTCGCGATTGGCAATCGGCCGACGCCGGCGAGCTGTTGATGCTCGGCTCTGTACTGATCCTTATCGTTGTTTTCTGTACCTTCCTGGCCAACAAAAAAGGTCGCGGCCACGGATCGGTGCTGGACAAGGTGCTTTTTTGGTGGGACCGATCCAATCCTCTGACGGTTCGTGATTTGGTCGCAGGCGGGATTCACGTCGCCGGCGGCACGGGCTCAGGGAAGACCAGCAGCTTTAAGCAAATTGTGCGCGCGATTCTCGCCCTTTGGGACAGTTCCATTCTCGTCTTGTGCCCGAAGCCAAGCGACTACCTCGATTGGCTTCAGCTTGCGAAGGCGGCGGGCAGATCGCGCGATGTGATTTTGATCGACCCGGAGCATGAGAACTACTTGAACTTGATCGGGCACGTAGCACGCCAGGCTCGCGATCCGGCCAGCGTGGCCCAAGAGGTCTCGGATTATCTAGCGACGCTCCGCACGATCGTGATGCGAAAGGTGAAGCAAGGAGGGGGCGATGCGGAATTTTGGAAGGACCTCGCCGAACAACTGGCCCGCTGTGCAATTACGCTTTTGGTGCTTGCCGGAGAAGAGGTAAGCGCAGTCAACATTGCTCGTCTGATCGTTTCGGCTCCACGGAGCGATGACGAAAGGAAGACCGATGCCTGGAAAAACGGCTATTGCAACCGATGCATTCAGCGGGCTTTTGTGGCGGTAAACCGCGACGCATCCCACCGTGACTTCGATGAAGCCACTACCTATATGACGCATCAGTGGCCAAATTTTGGCGAGAAGACAAGGTCGTCCATTTCGGTGGGAACGATGTCAGCGCTGTCGGTGCTGAACTCGGGTCTCGCCTGGAAGATGTTCGGGAACACAACGACGTTCTCGCTGACGGAGGCGATCGAAGGTCACAAAATCGTCATCGTCAATATGCCTCCGGACCTGCACGGCTCGCTTGGCCGTTTGGCCACCGCCGGGATCAAGCATTTATGGCAGACGGAGATTCTCCGGCGAAAGGTGACGGCGCAGTCGCCGGTCAGTGTCATCTGGGCTGATGAAAGTTCGGAATTCATTACGAGCTTCGACGCCGCCTACTTGTCGCGCTGCCGCTCGTCGCTGGGAAGCATGGTGTATCTCACGCAGTCGCTGGCCTCGTACCGCGATGTGCTGCCCGGCGACCAGGCCGACGCCAGCATCAAGGCGCTCCTGGGAAACTTCACCCTGAAAGCCTTCTTTGCCTTAGGCGACCACGACACTGCCAAATGGGCCGCCGATTTGGTCGGCCAAGAGCTGCGGATGCTCGCGAGCACGTCGACCACCGAAGCGGAATTCAATTTCTTCGAGATTTTTCCGGAGCGGCCGAAAGTCACCAACGGCTTCAGCGAATCCTGGGAGCACATCGTGCGGCCCGAGGAATTCATGTCCGGCCTCAGGACTGGCTCTAAGGTCCACAAATACCAGGTTGATGCGATGGTCATCCGTTTTGGCGGCAAATTCGCCAACGGCCATCCCGTGATCAAAGCGACCTTCGATCAACGGAAATGAACCATGAAACAGCAGCAACGACAAGGCGGCAGCTTTCTCTGCGACCGTGGCACGCCTCCGACAACCATCGTCCCTGCCCGTCGGGTGATCACGGTGTGGAAGTCGGATGCGATCCTCGGCACGGCAATCGCCTTCCCGAGAAAAAGCAAATCGTCTCTCAGAAAGTGTGCGCGAAAGCGAGCGCTAGACGATTGCCGCTCAGGTTCCGGGCGGGTCACACCAAGTGTCTAGTGCCGGCGTATGAGTGGCACCGACACCGTTCGGATATGGTTCGATCACCGATCCATTACGGTGTGTTTCCTACATTCTCTGACCAAAAACACCTCGAATGATTCCAGCGTCGGACGCAAAAAGCGTCCGCTCGATCAATCAAAACCTGCCTTCGATCAGAGGAACTAAACCATGAGACAAGACCAGCAGAAAAAAGACCGCTCGATCTACGAGCGTGGCACGACTCGGGCCATCATCTTCGCGATCCTCGCCACCTGGGCGATGACCGTGAAGCTTCCGATGCGGTCCGCCTGTGGCCGCACCTTCGTGGGAATTCACATGTTCATCGGGCCAGTGTGGATCTGGCTTTTTTCGGAAGCAAGCAAGACGCCGGAGCTCTGTGCCTTGATCCCGGTGTTTTGGCTCGCCTGTTTCACCAATGGCGTGACCCTGGCTCAGAAGACACGAAAGGGAATCGTCGTTCCCGACGATGATCCCGGCGATTCCTGGCTCGCGAAGAAACTGTTTTTCTTCGTGAGGAGCGAGTACGGCTTACGCAACGTCGAGATCGTTCTTTCGACATTGATCGGCGGGATATGGTCGGTCGCCGCGGACTCGCCTTGCATTCTGACCTACTTCCTGGGCGGGAGCTTCGCGATGGCAGCGGTTGAGATCACGGGTCGACTTCATCACCAGCGTTTTTACAACGCGGCTCGCAGGGCCGCGTCGAGTCAACAAGACCTTTCACAACGTCTTAGAAGGAGATTCTGATGGCCGAGGACAAATCGTTTATGGACTATTTGAAAGCAGCCGCCCATTGGGTCGGCGAAAACGTGATGCCGGATGTGTACGCGAAAGTTCGCCAAGGGGCCAAGGAGTTTGAGCAAGTAATCCCCGCCTTTCCCGACAGCATCAGGACCATCGACGAGCCTGGGACGCTTGGCTGCCCGACCCAGCTTAGCGTGAATCTGGAAAACGGCACCTACGACGAATGGCAAGAGAGCAAGCAACGCGCGGCGAGCCCGCCTCAGCTTGAGCGTCAGGCCGAGCTGGAGCTTTGAGAGGCGTCCACGAAGAGAAAGGAAAATCCCTGCGGCAAGAAGAGAGAGAACAAATAGACCGAATCCCGAACGTGAAATGTGATCGAGTTCAAATCCATTATTTGAGGAGAAGTACCATGCCGAATCTAACGACCCTCGCCCTCTTAGTCGTTGGCTGCATCGCCTACTTAGTGTGGCCGATCGACCTGATTCCCGATTTCCTGGTCGGGCCAGGCCAGATTGATGACGCGGCGGTGATCGCCTGGACCGTTCATAAGATCAAAGAGCTGAAATATGACAGGACGCCGCAGCCTGAGCGTGCGGTTGCTGGGCCCGAGCCTCAGGGCTAGGCCGAGATAGAGCTTTGAGAATGTGTGTGTCGTAACCACCAAGAACGAGGAGAATCCCATGAACCCGAAGAACAAGATTACGCTGATCCTGACTGGCCTCTGCATCTACCTGCTGTTCCCGGTCGACCTCATTCCCGATGTCATTCCATTTTTCGGCGAGGTTGACGATATGGGCGTCGTGCTCTGGGGCGTCAAACACGTCGTTGAACTCGCAAGACTCGAAGAGCGGACGATTGTCGGCAGAACGGCCGCATGACCAAAGGAGGGTCCGATGCTTTTGATGTGCTTGTCGATTCTGGCCTGCTGGGCCGCTCTCAAAGCCTGGGAGGTCTATATGGTGTCCGTGAAGCCCAAAGAGTGGTTGGAATTCACGGAAGCGAAGCACCGGCGGCGGCTTGAATGGGCCGAATTGATCGGTGGTCGTGGGAAGAGGATTGTCGATCGTATTGTTGAATGGTTCGCCAAATAGCTGAAAGGATGGTGCGCTATGGAGTTTCTGTTGCTGATCTATTTCTTATTGACACTTGGCTACATTTTCGCAGTGCTTGCCGAGCGGAATCGCAAAGAGCAAGCCAAGCGCGAACTGGAAACCTCCTCGAACGCCCTGCGATCGCCCAGTCGAGGAGAAGGAATGGAAGCTGAGGCACCTGCGTAAAAAAGGCGGGACAAAATCGTCTCGGTTAGCGTGACACAATTCGATCAGAGAGAGCACTGTCGGACGGTGCTCTCTCTGTTTCTTTTTTATCCATTGGCCACACCTGTGACGCACTCGGAGTTGCTTATGAATGCTTAACTCTTTGTTTACCACAGTCACGCTATCATGATGGTGACTTAACGGAGAGTGTCGAGTGTATGCCGGCTAAAGACGCGGTCCTATTGAGTGCTCTGATGATTGGACTACATGACACTGCGCAGCAGATCATTCGTGAGGGTTTTGATGTCAACGCACCACTCTCTCTAAGCCGGGCTCCTTTGTTTTGGGCCAGAGACCCCAAAAGTATCGAGCTACTCGTCGAAGCCGGAGCCGATCCGAACGTACGTGACGACAAGGGCCGGACGCCATTGCATGTCGCCGGCAACAGCGCCGTCGGGGAAGCGCTTATCCGAGCCGGCGCGGATGTCAACGCTTTTGACAGTGGCGGTGAAACGCCACTTCACGTTGCGGCAATTCGCGGCCAAGATGAGCTGGTCCGCCTTCTGATGCAATCCAAAGCAATGGTTGATGCTCGCAATCGAGACGGTGAGACGGCGCTTTACCTGGCGGCGGCACGGGGCAATAACGACATTGTTGAGCGGCTTCTCATGGCCGGTGCCAACGCAAACGCGGTTACAAAGCATGGCGCGACGGCGCTTCATTGTGCTGTTTGGCGTGGGAATTCAGAAATGGTCAGGGCACTTCTGGCGGTTGGAGTTGATGTCAATGCGCCAGCGCACGACGGATGGACGCCCCGCAAGTGGGCCGAGCGGGCAAGTTACGCCAAAATCACCGGCTTGTTCGACGCTGCGGCAAAGCAGCCAGCCGTTTCTGCTGGCAAGCACGCAACAAAAGTATCGACGGAGAGGTCTCGCCGCGCCCGAGAGCCTGAATAGCGGTCTAGGCCCAAGGTCCTCGCATTGCGGCCCCGTCGGGGCGATCCGGCCGCATCTTGACGGATGCTTGAATCATGCAAAACTGAAAAAGGCATAGGCCGAACACGCCTTGGGTCCTCTTCCTGCCGTCCGCGAAGTCGAGAGCCAGAATGATCGACCGGAACCTCGAAAAGTCCCTCGCGCTCTGCCGCCGATCGGGCGGGCGTAAACTAATCTTGCCATCCGGTCTGACGCTAGACAGATTCGATTGGCGGCAGCTGCTTGAACGAATCCTGCATGATTTTCCACAGCTTGAGGAGCTTGACTTTACAACAGCACAACTCGACGAGGCCGAGTTAGCGCGGTTTCTTCGCAAATCAAGTCTGCACGCTCTGGCTGAGATCAGCCTTGCTTTGACACCCATCTCCAATCTTGCGGCAAGCAGTTTAGCGGACTCGATAACGGCCGGCAATCTACCGAGTCTAGTTGACATAAGCCTCCAAAACACATTCATAACCGACACTGGTTTCGACGCATTGGCTAGTGCGGCTAACGCGGGATGCATGCGGGCTCTAAAGCGTCTTGACGTCTCCAGAGGCTTGATTACCGATGTCGGCCTGTCATCGTTTGCGCGCGCCATCGAGCGTTCGCAGATACCGAATCTAACGCAATTGTATCTGGACGGAACGGCTATCACAGAGCGCGGCTTCACGGCACTGATCAGCGTGGCAAAGGCCGGACAGTTGAAGAAGCTGCAAAGGCTTTCACTTTCGGACAAGCAGATTACTACAGGCTCGCTAAAGCGACTGAAAACTGCTGTGACCGCAGGAGAACTGAGCGCGCTGCATGCAATCGAGTTTTGTTTGTCGAATCCGACCACAGTTGAGACTGTGGCCCGCGCCGTTGAGGAAGGGCGGCTGGGATTTCTGGAGAACATCGAGCTATATATGGATATGTTCGATGGAGGACATAGCGACCTGTTATCGTTCGCCCGTCGCGCCACGAAAGGCGATCGCTATTCACTACTTAATCTCTTGTCTGTTTGTGTTGCATACACTCGCGCTCAAATGTTAAGGCTCATATATACGCTTCTCCATGGATCACCGCTGAAGAAAATGTGGCATACAATCATTTGCGGCGCGGACACACACGTAACAATCGATGCCCTAATCCGCGCGTTGCATTCCGGCCGACTACAGAGCCTGACTTCGCTGGCGATTTGCAATTTCGGGCTAATGGACGATGAACTGAGTAACATAGCTCGTGCGATCGATGCCGGAAAGGCAACAAATCTCAATTACTTTCTCGCATTTAACACGCGGGTTACCGATGGCTTTATGAGTATTTTGAGCCACGCGGCCGAAGGTGGAAATCTAAAACGTCTGAGAAGCCTTTGTCTGTACGGTTCAGAGGTCACGGAGCCGGGACTCCGTTTCTTATCGGATGCATTTGAGGCCGGCGGCTTGCCTCAGCTTAAAACTATCGATATCCGAAAGACCGCGGTATCAGTTGACGCTGCCGTACTTGAATCGTGTAGAGCGGAGGAGATCTGCGAATGGCTAAGACGGCCTCCTGATGGTTGCTCCGAAGTGCCGCTACGCGAGGCAAAGCTTATTGTCCTCGGCCAAGGCGGAACTGGCAAAACCGCCGTGTGCGCGCGAGTGCTATCTGACCCAAAGTCAATGCCGGGAACGCCGGGAAGTCCTTTGCAACAGCAGGAGGGAAACAATAGCGATACGCATGTGTACGAGCTTGCTCTGGGTCAAGGGTCGGGGCGAGTCACATTTCGATTATGGGATTTCGGTGGACAAGACCATTTGCGCGGAACTCATTGATTCGTTGTCGGCGCCGAACGTGCGCTCTACTTGCTTGTGGTGGATGCAGCGCAATCGGCGAAAGCGAATCGGCTCGATTACTGGCTACGGTTCCTGGCGCATTACGGATCATTGGAGGTGAGTGGACAAATGAGTCGTGCGCCTGTGATCGTGGTGCGAACAAAGTGCGACAAACTGTCGCACAACATTGCCGATCGGATGAGCGCAGAGAATGCGACTTACGTTGGACGGGATGCGTCAGACCTAACGGTGGCACTGGAGATTGCGAGGGAGAATGCGTGGTATGGTGCGAACGTTGTTGAGGTGATTGATGACGTTGGATACCCTCAGAGCGGATACGATGTGGCGGGCACGACGTGCCAAGATGCCAAGTCGGCAGAGAGGCTAAGGAATGCCATCTGCGAACACACCGAGAACATTATTGGGATCAATAATCCTGTCCCTGCATATGCTTTGAAGATTCGTCATTGGATCAAGGAGAATTTTGAAGCCCCGATGTTCTCCGATACGTTAGCGCACTTCCAATACGACAAACCACCATTTGCAGATTTTCTTCGGTCTGAAGGCCTGGACCGTGATAAAAGCGGGCGCACCCATAGTGAATCGGGAAGCAGTTTACTCGAGTTGCGAATTCCGGCGACACTGACGCTGCTCAAGAGCCTGGGATTGATTCACTGGAATGGTGACATGGCTGAGGCTACTCCAAATCCCGATTCAGTTCTGTTTAGGCGAGTGTTTAATCCCCGTTGGATCAAGACTCCTGTCTCCAGGCTAATAAGTCTGCCAGCAGTCGACTACCCGAATGGCTGGATTGATCGAAGCAGGCTTGAAACGAAACTGTTGCCGGTACGAAAGCCGGCAACGAACGCTCGTCATCCAGGAAACGATGCAGAATGGTTCGAGCAGCTTGGTTTGAGTTCCGAGGAGCGCGGGCAAATTGTTGAATTAATGACTGACTATGGGATTGCGTTTCCAATTGCAACTATCCGCGAACAGGGAATTCTCGTACCAGACTGCCTGAGCAACGTCGAGGTGGCTTGGAATCCGTCGCCCGAGATGTTCGCGGCGGAGTTTCGGAGCGACTTTCTGTCGGATCGAATGCTGCTCCAATTCTTGGCTCGTCGGGTTGAGAGGGCGATGTCGAACGACTGCGAGATACCGCGCGGTCTAGCTCGGAACTGGGCAACGCTAACCTGGGACGAGGCCGGAACCGCCTTTGACGTATTGATCCACATTGATTTATGTCCGCCGTCCGGTGAATCTCCTCGGCTGCGAATCGCCGTGGGAGGCGGCCTACCTGAAGGGCGAGCGACGGTCTTGGCAACAGTCAGGAGGGAAATCGAGCTGCTTTTGGCCGCGAACAATCTGCCGCCAATCGAAGAAACAGCGCCGAAGATTGGAGGATCTTCGCCCATCGCGCGAGGGTTGCGGAAACCGAGAAGGCGTTTCGATCCCGAGATCGCCGATATTAACGTGCGGAAATATCTTGACGGGCATCCGAATGCTAGCCCCAAGCTTGTCGCGGATGCCGCGGGCATAGCCGTTGGCCAACTGCCCAAACTTCGCTCGTGGAAAGAGCGGAGGGGTAGGCAGCGTGGCGAGAATAGCAAGACGGCGCGGTCGGACCGGCAGCTTAGCGATAAGCAGCTCGCCGTTCTGGGCGAGAGGGACAGCGGATATGAGCAGCTCGAGGAACTGGAGTCATTCCTCAAATGGTTGCAAAAGCAATGCAAAACGGCGGCCGATCAGGAGAGGCTTGCCGGCATGCGAAAGGACAAGCTCGTCGAGCTTCTAGAGGTGACGAAGAGTCAAATGATTGAGCGCGGAGAAAAGTTCCCGTGGGCAGACTTTTAGCCGTTCATGAACGATTCGTGAACGAAAATAGCGATAACCCCCGATAAATAGGCACTTTTATGAATTCTTCGTGAACCTGCGACATCAATGAGGGGGCTTGGCGCGATCCGCGAACGAATCGTTCGTTCCGGGGCCAGGCGACCCGAACTGTGTTGAAGGGTCTTGGCGATGTCGACTTTGCAAGAGTTCCGAGAGGTGCTTCGAGGTGATATTCAGGACGCCGTCCGGGTCGCAATTGCGGACGCATTGGCTTCGGGAATGCGCTGGCCGCCCCAGCCGATTGCTCTGGCGGTGCCAGATGACGGCGGCCAGAACCATTTCAATGTGAAAGAGTTCAGTCTGTTGGTCAAAAAGACGCCCTACACTGTGCGGTGCTGGTGCATTCTAGGCCAAATCAACGCTTATAAGAGCGCTACAAACGCCGGCGACAAAAAAGTCTGGGTCATCGAACGGCGCGAGCTGGATCGCCTCCGAGCTCACGGCCTGCTGCCTATTGACCGGCAGCGGAATCAGCGATCTTAGGAAGTCTGGCCAGGGACAAGGAGAGGGCGATGGATCGCCCTTCACCCTGGAATTTGAACCACCAACTTCGCTGAATTCGGTTACGGGGCCATTGGATGCAATTTGGTAACAATGCCGGCAGCACCGCTCCCATACTGTCCAGGCACCAAAATCGAGAATCGCTCGAAATTTTCCGGCTCATTCTTGCGATTCCGCTACCGCTCAACTACGCTCCCCACATAGGCTTACAAGCTTTGCAAGCTAGGGGTTGAGGGTTCGATCCCCTTCGTCTCCACTCGGACTCGCGCCTGCGCGGCCGCTCGAAGAATAGCGTGAGCGCTTCACCACCCGTCGCTGCAGCAGCCACAGTGCGCCCGACGGCGAGCGCGGCCCATTCGTACTTCGCTCGTTCTGGGCGAACGATGGCGAAATCGACGTAGCCGTTGAACATCTCATCGGTGGTCAACAGGCCATACTTCACCGTTGCCGCGGGATCGGGATTTACCGGATTGGCCGCGGAGTTGTCGTACAGGGCCACGGCTCGCACGATCGTGCCGGCCGGCAGCCGTTTCGGTTGTTCCAGCACGTATCGCTGCTGCCACATGAAATCGTATCGCGGAATCTTCAAAAGGAATTCCGAGTCGCCGCTGGGGTAGATCGCCTCATACGTGAACGATCTTCCGCGGAGGTGCATGTGAGGGAAAAGCGACAAAAGGACAACGTCGCTCGGCACCGTCCAGCTTTGTTCCACGCGCTGATCCGCGGTAAACGGTGCCAGGGTGAATTGATCGGTGATGATGTTGTGGGTGTAAACAGCGCTCACGGGAGGTTGGGTAAAAGTCATGCCGATGCTGGTTTGATCGCTGTCGGCCAGCCCCGTGGTCACATAGTGCATCGTCAGATACAAATGCCAGCCCGCGGGCGCCCGCAGGGCCATCCCGTCGGGCAGCACGAAGGCCGCGAGGCCGGGCGCGTAATCCGCAAAATGCCAGAATTCCCCCAGTCCCGATGCGATCTCCTTGGCCTTTCCTGGCGGCCCGATGACTGCTTGGGCGTGATGCACGAGCGTGCGGTTGCCAGGCACGATTTCCGTGGCCTGCACCCATTTTTCTTCCGTCAGTCCCAGGTCGATCTCCAAGGTGATATAGTCGACGATTCCTGTCGCTGGAATCTCCAACGGTTGATCCATCGTGACGATCTTGTCCGGAACGCCAATTGCCCATCGGGCCGGAATCGTTGTCTCGGCCAGCGGCTCGACAGGCGTTCCCTCGGGACTGCCAGCGTCGATCCAGGCCAAAAGGATTTGCTTCTCGGCATCCGACAGCCGACGATCGTTCAAGAACTTGCCGCAGGCGGGATCGGCATGCCAGGGGGGCATCGTACCATCAACAATCCGCTCGCGGATGGTGGCCGACCAGGCGGCCGTGTCCTGATAGCTGGCTAAAGCAAAAGGCCCGATTTGGCCGGTTCGGTGGCACTCGACACAGCGACGCTTGAAGATCGCGGCCACCTCTCCGCCATAAGTAACGCTTCCGGCGGCGGCCGTTTCGACGCGCCCGATCGAACAGCCCGGAAACGGAGTCTCCGGCACCGACACGGCTCGACCGGCCAGAATCTCCTCGATGGCCGTCAGCAAGTCTTGCCGCAACGGGGCAGGCCGATGCTGGCCAGGGCCATACTGATCGTCGACGCGGCCGTGGTATCGGACGATGCGATCTTCGTCGAGCAAGAAGACTTCCAGTTGCCGCGTGGCCCCAAAGTAGTCGGTCAGTCGATAGGCGACATCCTTGACAATCGGAAACTCGATCTGGAATTGCCCTTTGAAGTGCTCGATGGCCGCGGGCGAGTCCTGGTAATTCGGATTGACGCCGACAACCGCCACGTCAGCAAGCTGGTTGATCTCGTTGAGCCGCGGCGCGTAGAGCCGAGCGAGTGGGCACTCGCTGCCGACAAACGCGACGACCAAGAGCTTCTTTTCCGAGCGAGGAATCTCCGCCGGAAAATCGGGCAGGCCGGCCAACAAAAACGCCAGAATCGGAGCGAACATCATGCGTAGGGTCCTTAGCAGAAGCATACGCCACGTCGCCGCCTCGTTCGCATCTCCCCGAACAACAACGAATTCGCGGCGACCGAGCTTCCGATTCCAAGCGAGCCAAGGGTCCTCCGCGGTCCAGTCGTATTGATTGTAGTGAGCAAAAAGTCAGCGTAAGCGACCGCCAAATCGACGAGCGACAAGATCGCAAGCGCAAACGCTCTCAACCCAGGGCCCCGGCTACTACCAGTTTGCATTTTTGACCGGGACCGGTTAGTCATGCGCCTTTACCGACAGGCCGCCATCGCTATGAGTAGACGCAGAGGGAGGGAAGCACCCAATGGCCCATTTGCTCGATGGCGTCGTCAGCGGTCAAGCAAAAGAAGCTGTACGTTTGGCCCGCAGATGGTTCGCCAATTCCGGTTTTTCCGATCACACTTTGTCTGGGGTCAAAACGGCGATGCCGTGATAGCGGCGAAAGTCGCGTTCGTTCAGAGTGACAATTGACCCGATACCGCGAGAAAGCATAACCGAAACCAACCGGGCATCGTGGACGGCAACGCCCGTCACTGACTGGGCAAGTAGCAGGCCTTACCAGATCTGATACGACTGATCGTCCTCAGTGACGACTTCGCAGATTCGCTCGATTAGCGCCAGTCGCTTGCCGATTCGGTCCGCGGATAGACCGTATCCGTTTTTGTCGACCGGCCTGGTCGAGACATTCCAGAACTCGGCAAGATTCTGCACCGTCACGATCAAGCGTTCTTGACGGCTCCATAGAGTTCCAAGGGCCTGACGTATGACGCGATTCTCGGGGCCGCGGCGTCAAACGCGCGCAAAAGCACACCAGTATCGAGGAGACAGGCCATTAGGCGTGGTCGCAGTAAATCTCGGCCCGGGAAAAGGACCCCGACGGCGAAGGCCCGCTCGTCGCTTCCTCGTCGAGCAGACGGTCGAGTTCGGCTCGCGAAATTCGTAGCGCAGGTTTGGCCGGCAGAGAGCAGTGCGCTGGCGAGATATGCCTCGACGGTCAACCCCTGTGCAGCGGCTTGTGCACTGAGGGCGGCGGCGGTCGTTTCACTGACATCGATCCTGATCAGACGCTAAAGCCTACCATAAACCGCTCGTCGATGCACATTTCGTTGCCTTCGTCTCCGCTCGCGTGGTCCTGCACCGCGACTTGCGAAAGCTCTCGCAAATCGAGCTCGGAACAATGGTGACAAACCAACGGAGACGACAGGCCGGCCAGTGCATTCGCCGTACCCCTCGCTGTGGCCTCTCGCCTTTCGCCTGAGTAAATTAGAGTCTGCCCAGGCGGCTCCCAACTCTCCGGCGGACACCCCGATGAAACCAGCCAGACTCTTTGCGTTCACCCTTGCGATCGTCTGCTTATCGCTCGCTCCTCTGGCGGCCGCGGATAAAACGCCATCCACCGCTGGCCCCTACCAGCCGATCGCCGCGGCGGTCGCTCGATAAACAGGCTTTCAGCCAGTGGGTGAGCGGCACCCTGTCGCCGCTGGCAATCAATGGCACACCGATCGATCCGGCCGGCATCGTCTGGACCGAGACCACCCGGCCGACGCTGCCGGGCGTAAGATTCGGCGAAGGCCGGGACGTCGGGCGCTCGGCATCTGCGAATCGGACTCACCGAGCCGTTGGCCATCGGCAGCGTGCTGGTGCGCGGCGGCGGAGCGCTCAGCGTGCTGAAGCCCGACGCCGCTTATCCCGGCAACCTCGCCGACGATTCGCAGTGGATCGCCGCCGAGCGGATTGTCGACGGCCAGGTGTCGGCCGACGAGGTCGATCGCGAAGGGCTGGTCTTGTGGACGTTGCCCGCCGGCACGCAAAACCCGGGCCCTCCGGTTCAGTCATTTGCCGACGCCCAGCGACCGCGAGCAGGCGGGCTGGCTCGGCGGCGTGTGGATCAACTCGCGAGCGGGTGGCCAACGTAGCGCCGCAGGCGCTCGTGCAATCGGCGATGCGCGACGACGCCAGCCGAAAACTGGTCGACGAGTCGTACGACCGCGAGTGGAGAACCTGGGACAACGGCGAGCAAGGCGCCGCGCTGCCGATCTCGACCGAGCATCCGGCGATCGTCACACTCACCTGGCCGCGGCCGGTCGAGCTGGCCGGCGTCTCGCTGATTTGGGCGGGCTTTTCCGCCGTCGAAGTCGATGCCTTCACCGGCAGCGAGCAAGAGATCATCGCCGAGGCGCCGGCCGACCAGCTGGCAGCGCGTGGGCGGCCAGAGCGATTTCGACACGTTCTATCCCTTGCCGCTCGGCCCGCATTGGATCGCTTTCGAAAAACCGCTCAGCACGCGCGCCCTGCGGCTGCGGATTACCGGCCCGCCAAAACTGCTGAATCCGAACCTGAAGGGCAAAGATTTTGACGGTCGTCGGGTCTGGCTGGGCGAAGTGATGGCTCTGGCACCGCTGGACCAAGGGACTTCGCTGGCCAGTCTGGTGCTGCCGAAGAGCCGACAGCCAGCCGCCGCCGATCCCCGTCCGCTTCACGCTTCCCAAGGCGGGCGTCGTCACGCTGGTGATCGAGGACCAGGAGCACAAGCGGGTGCGGAATCTGGTCAGCGAGACCCCTTTTCCGGCCGGCGAAAACGTCGCCTGGTGGGATGGCAGCGACGATCTGCTGCGCGATCCCGAGTCGGCCCGGCACGGCCTCTATCACATTCCCGACCCGGCCCGTCGCGCCGGGCAACTACCAAGTCCGCGGGCTTGTGGCACGAGCCGCTTTCGCTGCGCTATGAATTCAGCATCTATAACGCCGGCAAGCCGGCCTGGGAAACGGCCGACGGCACCGGCTGTTGGCTGACGACGCACACGCCGCCGACCAGCGCCGCGGTTTTGCCCGGCTCGCGCACCCGCGACGGCCAGCCGCTTGGTTTTCCTCGGTGCCTACGTGGCCGAAGGGGGACACGGCCTGCAATGGCTGCACGAAGACGGCACCAAAATCGGCGGACAACATTGGATCGGCGGCGCCTGGACCGGCGCGCCGACCATTGCGGTCGACACCGGCGAGCTCGCCGTGGCCGATCATCTCTGCTACGTCGGCTCGGCCTGGGAGGGGGAACTGCGGCTGACGGCCAAAACAACCAAGTTTGCCGATCAGCCGATCCTGAAGCATCAGTTCGGCGAAGAGTACAATCCGCCACCCACGCAAACCGTCGACGGTCGTCGCTCCGCCGCTGATCGAAGGTTTCGATGGCGGCGACCGCATCTGGGTCCTTTCGGGCATTGCCGCCCACGACGGCCAGATCGTCTGCTCGATGCTGCGGCAAAACGAATTGCTCGTCGTCGACGTCGTCAAAGGAGAGATTACCCAGCACATCGCGCTCGACAATCCGCGCGGCGTGGCCTTCGATTCCCACGGGCGGCTGCTCGCGCTGAGCGGGCAGAAACTGGTCCGCTTCGCCACGCTGGCCGACCAGCCGCAGACGGTCATCGACGTCGGGCCTGGAAGATCCCCGGCACGTGGCGCTCGATCGCAACGACAATCTGTTTATCACCGATCGCGGCAATTCGCATCAGGTGAAAAAGTTCTCGGCCGACTTCCAGCCGCAAGGAGCCATCGGCAAGCCGGGCAAGCCGTCGACCGGTCCGTACGATCCGTTGCACATGAACAATCCCAACGGCCTGGCGGTCGACACGCAATCGCGTGTCTGGGTCACCGAAAGCGACAATTCGCCGCGCCGCGTTTCGCTCTGGTCGGCCGACGGCAAACTGGTCCGGGCGTTCTATGGCCCCACGGAATATGGCGGCGGCGGCGTGCTCGATCCGCACGATCGCGACGCGGTTCTATTACAAGGGACTCGAATTCAAGCTCGATTGGGACAAGGGGACCGACCAGTTGGTGCAATGTCTTTTATCGCGCGAACAAAAAACAGCCGTATCCCAAAGCGGCCCTATTGGCCCGACACGCCGCTCTATCCGCCCGCAGCAACCCCAGCGACAATACTTCACCAGTTGCTACACGCACGGCATCGCCGGCGGCCTGCGTCACGTTCATTTGGATGATGGAGGATGGGCTGGCTCGCCTGGTGGCTGCGCTGGGCGACGCGCAGCAACTGGCCCGAGCTGCGCGGCGAGGAGTTTCTGCCGCTGTGGCCGGCGGGGACCAAGCCCGATGCCCAATATCCCAAGCCCGACGAGTTCGCCACGTTCGCTTGGACCGATGCCAATGGCGACGAATTGCCGCAGCCGGACGAAGTCAAATTCATTCGCCAGACTTGCAAGGGCGTGACCGTGATGAACGACCTGGCGGTGCTCGTGTCGCGGTTTGGCGATATCAATGCCCGCTTCGTCCCGCAGTTCGATGCGGCCGGACGGCCGCACTACGATCTGGAAAAGCCCGAAAGTCTTGGCCCCACGACCGGCCGCCCGCCGTCGGATGGCGGCGATCAAACGCTCACCGAGCCGGGCGGCTGGACGGTCAACACGACCGCTCCGTTGCCCTATTCGCCTTATGGCCTGGGGGGCAAATTCAAAGGCGAGCCGTGCTGGAGCTATCCCAGCCCTTGGCCCGGTCTGCATCCCAGCCACGAAGCCGCCGTTCCCGACCAGCCGGGCATGGTCATCGGCCACACGCGTCTGTTGGGCGGCTGGGTGCAAGGCAAGGTCGGCCCGATGTTCTGCGTCAACAGCAACATGGGCTGCATGTATCTCTTCACCGCCGACGGACTGTTTGTCAGCACGTTGTTTCACGACAGCCGGACCGCCCCGTTTTGGGATGCGCCGGTCGCCGACGCGCAACATGGATCTGACCGGCATCTCGCTGCACGACGAAAACTTCTGGCCCAGCATCATGCAGACTCCCGACGGCCAGGTCTATTTGATCGATGGCGGACGCACCAGCCTGGTCCGCATCGATGGGCTCGACACGCTCCAGCGCATCGAGCCGACCACCATCACGGTGACCGAGGCCGATCTCGATCGGGCACGCGACTGGTTCGCCAAGGCCGAAGCCGAGCGCCATGCCCAGCAGGGCAGCGGCATCTTGCAAGTGCCGCTCGGGGGCAAGGCCCCCACGGTCGATGGCAATCTCGACGATTGGCCGGCGACGACCGATTGGGCCTCGATCGATCGCCGCGGCACGCGGGCGAATTTCGCCAGCACCTCGCGTCCCTTCGAAGTCAGCGCCGCCGTGGCCATTGCCGACGATCGACTCTTCGCCGCCTGGCGGACCACCGAGAAAGACCTGCTCAACAACAGCGGCGAAACCCCGCTGGCGCTGTTCAAGCATGGCGGCTGTCTCGACGTCATGCTGGCCACCGATCCGACCGCTCCGGCCGGCCGCAGCGCGGCCGCCGCCGGCGACGAGCGGCTGCTGGTCACGCGCGTGAAGGGCCAAACGCGGGCACTGCTCTATCGCGCCAAAGTGCCGGGCACGAACGACCCGGTCAACTTCAGCAGCCCCTGGCGAACCATCTCGATCGACGCGGTGGAAGACGTCAGCCAGGAGGTCACGCTGGCCAGCGACAAGACCGGCAATTACGAGATCAGCATTCCGCTCTCGGCGCTCGCACTTTCAGCCGCAGGTCGGCGCGACCTATCAGGCCGATCTGGGCGTGCTGCGCGGTTCCGGCGGCCAGACCATGCAGCGCGTCTACTGGAGCAACAAGGCCACGGCCATCACCGCCGACGTCCCCAGCGAAGCCGAACTGCTCCCAAGCTGTGGGGCAAGTGGAAGATTTTTGCTCCCTGATTCGACTCGCAGCGCTCGGCGTCTATCGTGGCCCGGGCAATGGCCTAGCGGCCCAACATCTTCGCGATCACGAAGATTACGCCAGCGCCAAAGAGTCCGCCGCCGCAAAGGAGATAGAGCAAAGAGTAGCCCGCTGCCGCAAACATCGGAACAAAGACGATCGCTGTCATGACCGGATCTCCAAAAGTGTCTCGGTGAACCAGGAATCCCAAAAGGGCCTGATTCAACGATCACGCACAAATCGTGCCAGAACGATTCCCGCGGCATGGTTTATCGCGCGGCCGCGGCGGAAGAATAGGGAAATCACGATTCCTCGCGTCCCACGAGACGATGGGCATCGAATGTTTTCTCTAGCCCGTTGCCCACCGAGCAGGGGAGGTGCGCGCACGACGACCAATCGGCGAGTCGCGCGATCAGCACGCACGTGGCGAAATTAATGACTTGAGGCTCGGCATGACACCGAGCGCGGCGCAGTGCTGCACGCCGCATCCCGCCCGAGCGAATCCCCGCTGTCGATCAGCTCGACGATTTGTGCTCGCTGACGGCCCAGGCGACAATTCCGCCGACAATTCCGCCGACCAACACCGTGCCGACAATGACTTTCGTCTTGGTCGTCGGTCCAAGCAACGGCTGCGCACGTCCCCCTTGCCCGCGGCTGACCTGCTGGCCAGCCACGATCAACACTCGCGATTGCGCCGACGGAGGGCTGGCATTGGCGGTCCACAGCCGGAACATTCCCGAGCCGCCGGCTGCATTCACTTCATAGACTCCGCCCGTAAGGCCGCGGGCCGAGAACGATCCGCCGGCGTCGGTGATCGCGCTGGCCACGTCGACGCCGGAGCGCCGCACGGTGACCATGGTTTCGGCCAGCGGTGCGCCCTGGGCATTCAGGACTTGCCCGGCGAGCTTTCCCCCATCGCCCAGACCGACATCCAAGATGGCTGGCGCTTCGGCCGAGCCGGCCGCCACCGCAGCACGGCTGGCATCCGCGGCCAAAACTCCCGAGGGTAACAATAAACCCAAACCGGCGACGGCTGCCGCCGCATATTGAAAGCATTCGAATCGTTTCATGATGGCATTCCCCCCCGAGAATTGGACCAGAAGCGTTTGGTTGCGTGGTCGCCGTCGGAACTTCCGGCCCGATGTTTCCAGATGTTCCTTCGGTTCCACTTATGACGATTGTGTAAAAAACGACGCGCTCACCGCATGGGTTGCCCAACCGGAACAACCGTCACATTCAGACCCCTCGATCCGCCGCAGCGCCTGCCGCTTGGCGATGTGCTGGCGAGCCCAAAGACCAGGTGCTAGCTGCGTGCGGCCAGGCCGCTGGCGGAACCGATCGCGCTTGCGAATCCGCGTGGGGCAAACGCCGTTAGACGCTGCCCCGAGCACGCGCCGTGATCAGCTTCCCGACTGCTGCTCGTGGTTACCGTTGCCGGTGGTCGCCGCGACAATTCCGCCCGCCACTCCGAGCACCAGCGCGACGCCGACCAGGACGTGGCCATTGGTGATTCGCCCAATGTTGCCCTGCCCGCGGCTGACGTCCTGACCGGCCACGATCAAGACTCCCGAGTGTGCCGAGGGAGGGCTGGCCGCAGCGGTCCAAAGTCGGAAAATACTCGATCCGCCGGCGGATCTGACTTCATAAACGCCGCCTTGCAGGCCGCCGACCGAGAACGATCCCCGCGCGTCGGTGACCGTGCTGGCCACGTCGGCGCCCTGGCTGCGAATCGTGACCAGGGTTTGTGTCAGCGGTGTTCCTTGGGAATCGAGCACCTGGCCGAAGAGCGAGCCACCCTGGCTCAAGCCGACGTCCAAGATCGCGGGCATTTCCGCGGCGGTCGCGATCAACCCAGCTCGCTGGGCATCCGCGGCCAAAACCCCCGACGGTAATACGAAGCCCAAGCTGGCTATTGCGGCGGCCGCGTACCGCAAGCATTGCAATCGTTTCATGGTTAGCCCCCCCCGATAATTTGCCCCCTAGCATTTTGTCGCTCGGAACGACCAGGAGTATTTTTCCTCGCCAGTCCTTCCAAAATTGATCATCGGTTGCGACTTTGACGGTTGTGCAGAATATTACGGTCATGCAGGATTTTCTGGCGCCCCGGTGGCAAGCGTGCCCGCAAAGTTTGCGCAAACCAAGCAGCTTTTCACTAGTCGGGCCACCAAGCCGGCCGCCCTTGGCACCGCCCGGGGGGAATTGGGCTCGGCTCAACCGGCGCATCTGGCGAATCCGGCCTGGTCCCACGCGCCAGCCGTGCGATGGTGGGCTTGCTTCTCGGCTTGATTCCCCGGCCTCAACCTATGCTTCAGATAGGAATTAAACCCGATTGACGGGATTCCCTACGCATTGGCGGCCAATCGAGAAGACCGAAGACCGATGATCCCGTTTTTCCCATCTCGACGGCAACTACAACGCCTGGTGCGAGACGAAGACGGTCTGACCGCCACCGAATATGCGGTCATGCTCGCGCTGATCATCATGGTCTGCATCAGTGCTTCGCGAACGCTCGGCGTGAACTGCAAAAGAATTTTCAATATTCTGGTCGTCGACCATTTGTAACCTCGGCATTCTGGTCATTGACCATTTGTAAGCCCGACGCCCAGCCTCTCGTAGGGGCCGCCGCTCGATTGCGCGGATCTCTCCCCGGCGTAACGCCCGGCCTTCACCGTTCGGCCCACGCGCAGGCCGGTCACACGATCAGGTCCAGCAATTCATCGAAATTCACCGGCTTCACCAGGTGATGGTGGAAGCCTGCCTCGAGTGACCGCCGACGATCGTTCTCGTATCCGTAGCCCGTCACCGCGATCAGCTTCGTCCGTTCAAGACCCGCCTCCTGCCGGATCCCCTCGGCCACCTGATAGCCATTCATGCCGGGCATGCCGATGTCGAGCAGCACAAAGTCAGGCCGGACGGTGCGTGCCATGTCGATCGCCGAGTGCCCGTCGAGTGCCGTCCAGACGCAATGGCCCGAGAGCTGCAGCAGGTGGGCCATGCCTTGTGCAAGGTCGAGATTGTCATCAACGACCAGAATCCGAAACGCGCTTGCTGGGGGGATTCGCCTTTTGCCGCTTATTCGCCTCGCCGTCGCTCTCTGTCGCAGGCGAGGCGGCCAGAGTCACTGTGAACTCGGTGCCCTGTCCGACTCCATCGCTGGTCACCTCGGCGGTGCCGCCGTGCAATTCGGCCAGCTTGCGGACCAGGGTCAGGCCGATCCCCAATCCGCCGTCCGCTCGGTTCAATGAGGCTTCGACTTGCGTGAAGAGCTCGAAAACGCGGGGCAGCATTTCCGTCGGAATCCCGATGCCGTTATCGCTCACCTTAATGACGATCTTACCGGCCTGATGCTCGGCCGTGAGCCAGATGCGTCCGCCGTTTTTAGTGTATTTGGCGGCGTTCGACAACAGATTCACGACGATCTGCTCGATGCGGAGCGGATCGGCATCGAGCTTCAATCCCGGCTCGATCGCCACGTCCAGAGTGTGCTTGCGGTTGTCGATCGTCGGCCTGACGCAGGCGATGGCACGATCGAGAATCGGTTCCAGATCCAAACACGCCTTGCGTAGTTGGATCTTGCCGGTCGTAATCCGCGATACGTCGAGCAGGTCGTCGATCAATCGCGACAGATTCATACATTGCCGGTCGATCACCTCCATCGTCCGCGACCTTTCCTGATCTGTCTTGACGCGTTGCACCAGACGCACCGCGCCGGCAATCGCCGCCAGCGGATTGCGGAGCTCGTGCGCGAGCATCGCCAGAAACTCGTCTTTTCGCCGATCCGCGTCGCGGAGCGTTTCTTCCGAACGCTTGCGCTCGGTCACGTCCTCCACCACGAACGAGAACTGAGGCCGGCCAGCGGGCGTCCGACTGATGAACCCGACCGTCGACGGAAAACCACGTCCGGCCCGATTGGCTGTCCGTCGCATAGTCGAAGTGAGCGGGCGAGCGGGTCGCCTCGGCCTGTCGCAAGCCGGCGGTCCACTCACCCAGTGTTGCCGGTGGCACCGGCAGTTGGCTTGCCAGGCTGTTTTCGATTCGTCCGGGTGGCGCACCAAGGAAACGGGTCATCGCTGCGTTGGCCGAAACTACCAGAACCTCCTCGCCGACTAGTTCGACGACTGCCATCATCATCGCGGCGCCATCGTAAAAACTGCGCAGCGTGGCGGCGGTTTCGCGGGCAGCCGCCTCTGCCTGCCGCCGATCGGTGATGTCGCGCAGCGAAGCCAAGTAGGCGGGCTGTCCTAACCAATCCAGCTCCGATGCCCGCATTTCGGCGATCGCAGATTTCGCCGCCGCGCCAGAGATCGATTTCGGTCGTTTCGCCGGGCACGGCCGGCACGCCAAATGGGCGGCCGATCAATTCACCATGCCGATGACCCAGCAGCGCGCAAGCCGAAGGATTCGCGTAGATGATCAGTCCCTCGAGACTGACGACAAGCACCCCGTCGACGGCCGCTTCGATCAGATTGCGGAATTGCGTCTGGGCTCCCGTCCATGGCCGGCTCGGAATCGATTCGGTCGCGATCATGGGTGGAGATCTTGCGTTTGGCGCCGACAGTCGCATTACCGTCGCCCCTCGCGTCGCCGTTTCCCAGGCTGGCAAAGTTTTCCGAGGAAACTGGCGAGATCAGGCCGGAGAGAATGCCGCAGACTTCACGGAACGGCTCGCCGATGTGCATGCCGTTCTGATCGATTGTGAATTCGCGGATTTCCTTGTCGTGGAACGATCCGCGCATTTTGAGCACCGTCAATCCTCGCCGCATTTGTCCGTGCATCTCCACATAGCGCAGCAAAATAATCGAGTCGGTCGTGGTTGAGATGTGCGTCTCCGTAATCGATGTCCCACCTAACAGAGAACTCGTCGTGGCGGTGAACAAACCCGGAATCTCCATGTGCTTGACCAGCGAGCCCAAGTCCGATCACGAATTCGCGGAAGCTTTTCAGCGGTGCCACCCGCTCCAGGGCCGACAAGCTGTCGACCGCCAGCCGGTCGGGCTTGAAATCCGAGATCACCTGGTTCATGGCGATCAGGTGATCTTCCAGCGGAGCCGCCTCGGGATACGTACAAACGACCTTCAAACGGCCTTCGGCCTCCATCCGGGCAAAATCGACGCCCCACCCCGCCGCGTTGCGGAACAGCTGCTCGCGGCTTTCTTCGAAGGCGAAAAGCAGGCATCTATCGCCGTTGGTCCGCCGCCTGCCATGAACTGCGTCGTAATGAGCGTCTTGCCCGTCCCCGTCGGGCCTGCGACCAGGATGATCGAGTCGCGAAAAAATCCGCCCCCGCACATTTCGTCGAGCTCCCGGCAGCCCGACGCGATGCGCTGCTCGGAAGATTTCTGCTTCAGCTCCAAAGCCGACAGCGGAATGACCACCACCCCCTTGCCGGGCACGATCGTAAACGGCCATTCCCCCTTCTGATGGTCGGTGCCGCGAAATTTGAGAATCTCGACCGTTCGCCGCCGGACCTCCTCGTGCAGAACATTGCGCAACACGACCACGTTGTCGGAGACGAACTCCTCGACGCCAAAGAACGAAATCGGACCGTGTTCTTCCAATCGCTCGGCGGTAATGATCGAGGTCACGGCCAGCCCCCGCAACGCCCGCGCAATCCGAAAAAGTTCCCTGCGGATGGTCGCGGTGTTTTCGAGCTGAACGAACACGCCTCCCAGCGAATCGAGCACGACGCGGCGGGCCGAGACGCGGCGAATCGCGTGCTCGATCCGCGCCAACAGCGCCCCCAGGTCATAATGACCAGCCTCGATGTGAGGGTCGCCCGGCTCCGGCGACGCATCGACAAACGCCCATTTCCCGGCGGCCTCCCAGGCAGGGATGTCCCAGCCAAAGCCGGCCATGTTGCGGCGGATATCCTCGGGAGACTCTTCGAAGGTGACGAACACCCCTGGCTCGTTCAGCTTTTGGAGGCCGGCCGCCAGGAATTGTGCAGCCATGATCGTCTTAGCACTGCCCGAGGTGCCCGACACCAAAGTCGTGCGGCCGGCGGGCAACCCCCCCTTGGCGATCAGATCGAAGCCTTCGATTTCGGTTTTGATCTTACGGATTGACGGATTTTTTTCCGGGGCAAACATCAGGGTTGTTCCTTGCGGAGCGTCAAATTTCGGCAGAACGCCGCAGATCGAGGCCGAGCAATACCCGCTCGGAGTTCGACAAGTCGCCGATGATCCGGCGAATCGGGGCAGGCAGTTCCTTGACCACCGTGGGGGTAGCCAGGATTTTTTCGTCTTCGGCCAGTTGCGGCCGTTGCAAGACGTCGATGACCAGCAGCTCGTAGCGGCCGTTAAGTTCCTGCTCGCAGATGCGCCTGAGGTTTTGAATCGCGCTTTCTGCCCGAGCCGTTTGGCCGGTCACGTAGAGCTTGATGACGTACTTTTCCATCGCCGTACATCTTGCGGTATGGATCACGGAGGCCGGTCCTCCACAACATAATTTTGCCATTCGGGCGGTGGTTTGCCAAGCCGTTGCCCGATCGCGCCGGCCGGCGCGAAGCGGGAGATTTCCGCCTCCTTTGAAATTCGCCGGTCTTGCGCAAATTGACTCGTCAACGTCGCCGATCCGCAGGGCAAGTGGCCAGTCTGTCGGCATGCCGCGCAGGTATTTAGACGCCGCCGCGCGAGAGCCATTTCGGAAACCACTTGCGCATCGCCGCCGGAGCGCGCGACTCGAAGCGCAGCGCCTCGCCCGTCACCGGATGAGCAAGCGCGATCGTGCTGGCGTGCAGCGCCAGCCGGCCGAACGGATCGTGCCGGGCCTTGTAGCGGCGATCACCCGTCACGCGGCACCGGATCTCGGCCAGATGGACGCGGATCTGATGTTTGCGGCCCGTGTCCAGATAGACTTCCAACAGCGAAAACCAGCCCCGCGTTTCCAACAGCCGATAACGCGTCACCGCCCGCCGCCCGCCGGGCGTTTCGTGATCGTTACTGAAAACGTGCAGCGCCGTCGTTTCGGTCAGATAGCTGGTGATCGTTCCCTGCGTCTTGATCGGGCGGCCGTTCCACCACGGCATGATAGATCTTTTCCACCGCCGGCCAGCTCTCTCGCAGCAGCCTTTGCACCTTGGTGCTTTTGGCAAACAAGACCAGACCCGAAGTCTCGCGGTCGAGCCGGTGGACGACCAGTGCCTTTTGGGGGTGCGCCGAGTCGCGAGCGCGCAAAAATTCGTTCAACCGCAACAGCAGGGTGTCGCGGCGCTCGTCCTCGGTGGCCACGGTCAACAGTCCCGACCGGTTTGTCCAGCACGATCAGCGCGTCGTCCTCATAGACGACGTGGATCTTCGCCCGCTCCAGCCGGCTGGTGGCCACGGCGGTTTGTGCCGCTTCGACCAGCACCTCGTCGCCGCTCGCCAGGGGATGATCGAACTGGCGCACCGCGGCGCCATTGACCGAGACGGCGCCGAATTTGAGCAGCTTTTTTACCCCGGCGCGCTTCATGCCCAACGCGGCAAGCAAATAGGCCAGCAGCGGCCCGCCGGTCGCAACCGTCAGGCGACGTGCAGGACTTCGTGAAGGGATCAAGTGAGGCGTCTCGTTTGGCAAAAATGCTCGGGGGGGCGACGGCCGTGTGCCGACGTGTCTGGCAGGACTGCGGCCGATGAGCCTTGATTTTCCCAGGCCGGGCCTCTTTCCGCAACGGCCCGCGCCGGGGGAGCGATCGACTTTGGCTCGGCCGCCCGTGGCCTTTGGCTCCACGATTCAGGGGCCGTTATGGCCGACGGCTGCCTTGGTTCGGATGGAGCGGATCGGCGAACCCCCTTTGAGCTTCCTCTCTCGATATCGCTACCGGTGCGTGATTCTTCGGCTGTTTAGCGACAAAAACTCGCCCGGCTGCGGGCGCTGTGGCGGCTCGCTGCGCTGCCAACCAGCCCCCCACGCCGCCTACTGGTCGGCCTCTGGTTTGCGCTTCTTGGTCATGCCGGCCTTCGGCTTGCCGCCCGACTTTTTGGTGGGCGTGTCGCCCGAGTCGATTTTGACCATCCGCAGTTCGGATTTCTGCTTGTCGATCTCGAAGGTGAAATTGCCCAGGAAGCTCATGCCCAACAAGGCCGACGCTTTGACGGCTTCGCGGCCGAACACGACGCATTCGACGCCGTCGACCGTGAATTTTCCGACGCGCACCGAATCGATCTTCATCCGCGTTCCCTCGACCTCGCTGCCGTCGGCCAGCACGCAGGTGATTTTGGGATCGCTCGATTTCGGTTCCATGCCCATCTCTTTGGCCATGGCATAGGGGAGCGCCACCGAATTGGCTCCGGAGTCGACGGTCATTTCGCTGCGGTGTTTGCCGTTGATCGTCACGGTGACCATCATGCTGCCGTGATCGTCCGTCAGCGGAATCGATTCGGACAGGACGGTGTGCTCGAGCGCCTCGAGCTTTTTCTCGGCGGCGATGAAAGTCGGCGACGGCGCCAGCTTGAGTTTTTTGCCCGTGGCGGCCGACGCACTTTCGACCGTGGCCACCAGCGCCGGGTCGGCGGCCAGCTCTGTCCATTTTGCGCTGAGGCCATCGGCCAGCGTGCGCATGCCGAGGATCAGGTCGACATACGTTTCGCGGGCGTCGCGACCGCGGCCATGGCGGCCTTGAGCCGGTCGAGCGCTGCTTTCTGCTGATCCTGGGTCTGATTGATCTGACCACTCACCGTGTTGGCGGCGCCAACCAGCCGATTGTTGGTGATCGTGTCTCCCGTCCGCACCTGGGCGAGTTGGGAGCTCAGCTCCATGTGATTGGCCTTGAGCGTGGCCAGTTGCTCTCGGAACCCTTCGGCTTCGGCCTCGACGGAGCGCAGTTCCCGTTCGGCGCCGATCAGGGCTTTTTTCTTCTTGGCGATGTCGGCAAACATTTTGGCCAGTTCGCCTTCGCCGGCCAGCGTGAGATTCGTGCCCACGATTTTCAGCCCCGCCGCTTCGAGCGCCGCTTTGTCGTCGGCCGAAATCGCGCCGCCGGCCGGGGCACCTTTGGCCGCGGAATTCTTGCTCGGCTCGTCGGCAGCGTTGGCCGCTGCCCACATTACCCCACTGAGTAGCAGTGCTCCGGCGAACAACAGGCCGGCCGCGCCGGCGGCAAACGTGCGGATTCGAGTCATCATGGTGTTGGGTCCAGGCCGCCCCGCCACCGGTGCGCGCGTCGCACAAGCGGAAGGCAATGTCACGGTAAACGCAAGAAGCGATCGGAAATCGCCCTTATGATTCTCGTCGACGAGCACGATTTATTGCAATCCCCGCCGGAATCAGGCTTTTACGCCAATGGAGCCGCGGGCGCCGAAAGGCCCAATTCCTTTCTCAACGTGGGAGCGGCCTGATCTGGGCGGAAAGAAACTCCCGTTCGCCGGCGTCGAGCAACCTGCGCCACTTGGGCGAAGCCAACAGCCTGGCGAGCGCCGCGCTCTTCTCGGCAGGAGTTTTGCTCTTATAGCGGAACGGATTCCAGTCGCACTCCGTCGCGCAATAGCGAATGTAGGCTTGCGCCTCTTCGGGAGCCGGTCCATTGTAGGCGGGCGTCTGCTGCGCGATCAGCATCGGCACTCCGTCGACCAGCTCAATCGGTGCCAGCGGCCAATCGGTTGCGCTTGTCCCTCCCAGGAACAGGCAAAGAAAACTTGCCAGACGGCGAGGCTTACGCCCGGGCTTTTCACTGAAAAGCATTCGGCACAAAATGATTGTCCGATTGTCGATATCGCCATTGGTGAATTTGTCCTGGTGACGGCGTGCCGCCCCCAAGAGGCAGGCAATTGCCTCAGTGGCCGGCCTGGCCTGAAGCTGGGCAGCAGCTTCAATGTACGGATCGACGATATACTGACTCGGCCAGCGGCAGGGCTCGGGCAGCGAGTCGAGCAATGCGGTCAGCCGCACGTTCTCCTCGGCCAGCCTGGTTGCCCGCGCCAGGACAAGGTTGCCCCCGATCAGAAAACTGGCACCCAGCGCGGCGACGATGCCCAGCACGATCGGCGTCCTGCGGATCCACGGGCGACGGCCGGCCGTGTGCATTTCGTTTCGCCGCGCCCACCATTCCGAGGAGACGGCCGCGGCGCTCACGGCAACGACTGCCAGAATTTGCACGGCATACATCAAGCGATGGAGCGCGACGGGGTTCATGCCGTTCATTGTAAGCGGGCGATGGGGAAAGCGGGCGCGGACAAATCGGCGCACCCCAGGCGCGGCGCTGCTCGTTGCCGGGCGACTGCGGAAGCCTCAAGCGCTGCGGCGCGAAAAGATTGCAGGCGGCTCACCGCCGAGGCCGCGGAGGGACGCAGAGATGACAGAATTCCCGGGGATTGGTTTCGCGCCGAGTTCGATGCGCACGCCGAAGGCCGGCGTCACACGCAAAACCTCTGGTCTGTGGCCTCTCGTCTCAAGCCTCTTCACTGACCGAGATACTGCGTAGAATCGACGGTCAGACCATCCTGGCGATCGCTCAACATCGTATGAACCATCGGATCGATTTCATAGAGGATCGTATGGATCGAGCCATCGCAAAAGGCCATGTTGAATCCGCCGGCGTGCGCGCTGCCGAAACGAAAGCAACCGAACCAGTCTTGTATCGCTCCGGCGGGGACCGAAGCGGGATAATTATATGCTGCCTCGCCGGGCCAGATTGGGCTGTCTTGCATGGGGGGATACTGAAGCTGATTCGTTGGGGGAGCGTCCGCTACCGTACTGATGCCGGGCACCCCGGCGGTTGGGGTATAGATTCCCCCACTCGCGCCCATGCGGATATTTGCCTGGCCCATCCCAGAGTAAACGCTTTCCTCATCGCCATTGCCAGCCAGCCCCGTGTTGGCGGTAATTTGATCGATATACTTTTCGCCGATCAAATACACTTTGCTCGTTCCATCCGAAATCTGCCGCAGGCTTACCTGGCTGTGATACCAAATCACTCCCGTAAAGCTGACGCTCTGATTCGTATTAATAACAGTAGGCCCCGGGCATTTGCCTTTGGCCCCCACGTTCTGAGGCGCCGTGCAAGGAGGCATATACCATTGGTAGGTGGCTGGCGGCACAAGGGCGGCGTTGGCCGCGATCGTTGTCGCTTGCACTCCAAACTGGGTGTTGTTGTCGTTGGCCAGGTTTCCGCCGTTCCCGGGTTGCTTGAAGAATTCGTTGAATCCCATGCTGCCACCGTTGCCGGCATAGTCGGTCTTGGCGACGGGGTAGAACGTTCCTCCCCATTGCTGCGACGCAATTGCCCCATAAGATTGGCCAACGTTGTTCACTACTCCCCCCGCGGCGCCGGGATACAGCGCCGCCGTCCGCCGGCTCGGACAATAAAACATCGGTTGCACGGCACTCTGATTGAGAGCCGCCTGTTGAGGGATGGTCGGGTTGCCGCAGCCGATCACCGAGGGGGCCATGGCCAGCTTATTCGCCCACGTCATGCCCGAAGTCTGCTGGATCTGCGCAGCCGACTCCATGAAGAACATGATCGAATAGGCCCACCCACCGGGCTGGCTTTGTCCCAGGCCGGCATCGGGATCGCCGATCCAGTTGTGTCCCCAACCGCCTGTGGGCAGAAACTTCTTGGCCGCTTCGTGATTAAGCGCGGCCAGCGCCATCTGTTTCAGATTGTTGGCGCATTGATTGCGGCGGGCCGCCTCGCGCGGGCCTGCACGGCCGGCAACAAAAGTGCGATCAACAAACCAATGATGGCGATGACGACGAGCAGTTCAACCAGCGTAAAACCAGCGGGACTTTTCCGCTTGGCATGGCTCAAGAAATGAGGATCGGACATGCGACTGGTCTCCTTGCCCTACGCCAACGCGAGATTGAATAATCGCGCATGCTGGCGGTGAAGATTTACTAGCGAATCGCGATTTGAAAACAGAAATGAACTGCTAGTGTCCTACAGTTTAATCCATTGACTGACATGTTTGAAACAGCAGATGATTAATTCTTTGAGACGGCAGAGGATTCCTCTGGCCGGCAAAACACCGCGTCGACTTCGTCTTTCCGTGACTCCGATCAGGACCCGCTCGACCCGACGTGCCCAGTGCTCACCGGCCGCGGCGATTGGCTCCGGTCCGGTGTCTGGCGTTTTTCGTCGGCGCACAAAACGATCGCCTGATCGTGCGGCTTTCCCTCGCGAGAAAGCCGCACGACCTGCCCCCCCCAGGGCGAATGGCGATTGCGACGAATTCATGACAGACGACCCTAGGCGATCCGGCGCCGCTTCCAAGCGGCCAGTGCCAGGCTGGCACTCGCGATGCCGAAGAGCACGAAACTCGAGGGCTCCGGCGTGAATTTAATCACGTCGTTCAAAGCGATCGGATTCTGGCCACCCTCCATGGCAAGGGACGTGGGCCCGGCTGTGTGACTCGGGTCGGCCACGAAGTAGAACACCTCGCCTGACGTCACGGCGATGTTTCCGCTTTGCCAGCTCAATCCGTAGCCAGAGCCATTGCCCGAGGCACCCGTGTAACCGGAGAGGCTGGTGAGAGAGGTAAGCGTGCCCTGGGTCGCCGACATATTCTCGTTAAACGGCAAGAAGTTGCTGGTGTTGCCCACGTTGAAGTTGATCGCTGATAGAAGGGGCGCCGTGGGGCCCGCCGTGCTGGTAATGACGTAGAAGCCCGGCGTGCCGTCATCCGCCCTCATGCCGACGTCCCAGGCATTCAGGTTGATGTTGATCGTACCGGCCGCGGGAGAAGTCCAGGCGACGTAGGTTGGGCCGAGACTGGGATTCAATGTCACCGTGCTGTAGCTGGTCGCGGGAATGCCCTGGATGGCGTCGCCCGCGCTGCTCGGGACGTTGGGCGCCGCAAGCAGCGCGCTGGTCAGGTTGGTGCTGTAGTTGTAGAACACGCCCGGGACGGAGGTTTGCTCCGAATTCTGGCCGTTGTTGAACGTGGCACTGAGGTTCCAGGCCGTGGTCGTGAAGCCTTGGATGTTGCCGGAATTGGTCAGTTCCTTGACCGCTCCGACCTGTTGAATCGTGCCGCTGGTCGTGGTGTTGCTGGAGACGGTCCAGTTCGTCGGCAGCGTGACCGCGTGAGTGATGTCATTCAACGTGGTGTGGGTGACCTGCTGCGTCAAGGCCGGGCCGACCTGCACCTGATTGGTCTGGCCGACATTGAATTGGTAGGTCTGGAAGGGGACGGTGTAGGTATACGTTGCCACCGCGGTGGCGGCACTGTTGCTGCCGCCGCTGTTGAGATAGCCAACGGTGTTGGCGTTGTAGTAGGTCGGCAGAATGTTGTAGTTGGCACCGCCGTAGGTCGATGACCGTGAGTTGGTCCAGTCCCAGCTCATCGAGCCTGCGCTCCAGATGCCCGTTCCGCCGGTGTTCGTCGGATTGCCCCAACTGGCCGTGGTGGCGTGGGACATCGCGGTCGTCGTCGGATAGGTCGCCAGCCAATCGGCGGCGACGTTGGAAGTGAAGGGTACTTGTGCCTGGGCACTCGCGACCAGTGAAAACAATGGGAGCCATGAGATAGCTGCCAATCGAAGAATTCTAGAACTGCCCATTAGCGACTCCTAAGGTCTAGCGACTTGAACGAAATGCGAAATGAACGATTTCAGCGCGAGGTAAACAGGCCTGTACGTTCCCCCCAATCCCGCTGCCCGGCTGGCCCATGAATCAGGCTCCAAGCAGGCGGAATCAACGCTGACGTGGTGAATTTAATTGTAAGACAATTAAGAATCAATACTTCCCCCCCAGATTAACCACCAGATTTTCAGTCTGAATCTCAATCGCAATTGTCCGATTTCGCTTAAATCCATTTAAAAACCGAGTTTTTGGCGATTTTGAAGCCGAGCAATGGTGAAGGAAAGACTTTCTCCCGGCGCAAGCGGCCATCGCCTGCGTGGTCACCATTGTGGGGGGTACTTCGGGGGGGCTGCGAGCGGTTCGGCGCCTTAGGGACCGGCATTTCGACGGCACTACGTCCAGGCCCGCCGCGCCGAACTGCCCGTTGGCGGATATTGTTCGATGCAGGATCTGAATCCGGTCTGGCAATGAGCGTGCATTGGTTTTGCGCCTGCGTCGTGGCGGGTGGAAACGAATTGCAACCGTGCGCGAAAGCGATTCCGCGGGCCGCTCAAAGGTTGGCCGCGATACTGGCTCCGCGAGCGCGAAGCCGGAGCGATTCGGTTGCTTCGGCAAGGCTATGCGACGCAGTCTCGCAATTTGGTTTTCCTTGGCCCGCGGCGCGGCAACGTGGAAAACGCAAATCCGTCGAGCTCCCCTACGCCAGCAGTTCCTTGATCACGCGGCCGTGAACAAACGTCAGGCGTTGTTCGGCACCGTTGTAGAAGAAGCTGAGCCGGTCGTAGTCGAGGCCCAGCAGGTGCAAGATCGTGGCGTGCAATTCGTAGACGCTCGTCGGATTCTCGACTGCCTGATAACCGAATTCGTCGGTCGCGCCATAGCTGAATCCTGCGCTTCACGCCGGCACCGGCCAGCCAAACCGAAAAACCCTTTGGGTTGTGGTCGCGTCCGTTGGCATTCGCCTGAAAGGTCGGCATGCGGCCGAATTCGGTTGTAAAGACCACCAGCGTGTCGTCCAACAAGCCGCGCTGTTTCAAGTCTTTGAGCAATGCGGCGGCCGGTTGATCGAGAATCGGCGCGTGAACGTCATATTGGGCCTTGAGCGTGCGATGCCCGTCCCAATTGCCCACTCCTTCGCCCATGGCGTAGGAGCCGTTGAACAGCTCGACGAAGCGGACGCCTCGCTCCAACAGCCGCCGGGCCAGAATGCAATTGCGGGCAAAGCCGGCCTTGTTCGGATTCGACGCGTCGTCGGCGCCATAGGCCGTGAGCGTGGCGGCCGTTTCGCTCGACAGATCGCTCACTTCCGGCGCGCTCAATTGCAGCCGTGCAGCCAACTCGTAGCTGGCGATCCGAGCGGCCAGCTCCGTATCGGTGCCGTCGCGATCGAGATGTTTCTGATTCAGCAGTTTGAGAAAATCGCGGCTGGCCTGTTCGCTCCCCGGCGAAATCCCCGCCGGCGGTAGCAGGTTGGCGATCGGCTGCGAGGCGTTGAAGGCGGTTCCCTGAAAGACCGCCGGCAAAAAACCATTCGACCAGTTGGCCACGCCTGACTGCGGAATGCCGCGCGGGTCGGGAATGGCGACGAATGCCGGCAAATCTTCCGACTCGCTTCCCAGCGCATACGAAACCCAGGCGCCGGCGCTCGGATAACCCTCGACCGTGAAGCCGGTGCTCATGAAGTTTTCGCCCGGCCCATGGGTGTTGGTCTTCGACGTCATCGAATGGATGAAGCACATTTCGTCGGCCAGTTCGGCCAGGTTGGGCAGCATGTCGGAAATGTACTTGCCCGACTGTCCGCGCGGCTTGAAGTCCCAATAGCTTTTCGTGAGATTGCCCGACCCGCCTTGAAAGGTGACGAGCTTTTCGGCCCCCGGCATCGGGGTGCCGTGGCGTTTGATCAGTTCGGGCTTATAGTCCCAAGTGTCGACGTGGCTGAGTGCGCCGGAGCAGAAAATCATCAGCACGCGCTTCGCCTTGGGAGCGAAGTGCGGCGGCCGGGCTCGCAGCGGCGCCTGGGCAAAATCGTGGGTCGAATCGGCCCCGCCGATTCGTCTCCCCGTGCCCAGTTGTCGCCGGCCAACAAGCTGGCCAGGGCCACGCTTCCCAGCGCACCGGTGGCGTGGCTGAGAAAGTGCCGGCGATCGATCGCCGAAGTCTTGGGTGGGAATTTGTGGCGGGTCATAGGCAGCTCTCGGATTGACGCTTGAAGATTTCACCGCAGGGACGCAGAGGGTCGCGGAGAATACAAAAAAATTGCGTGGATGATTCAGAAACTCGAGCCAGCGATCATTTTTGGCTCTCCGGCTTCGGTGTCTCGATTCTTCCTCTGCGATCCTCCGCGCCCACTGCGGTGCAATTCTTATTTTCTTTTCCGCTACCGGACGTAAATAAATTCGTTCGCGTTCAACAGCGCGCGGCAAAATTGCGGCAGCCCATGCTCGGCCACCAATTGCCTTGCCACCGCAAGCTCGTCGGCTTCGACCGATCGCGAAAAGGCCAGCCGCACGGCCCGGTTGACCTGGGCGTCGACGTCGCCGGGATGCTCGCGCTCGAGCCGCTCGGCAAATTTTTGCGATTGCTGCACCATGAACACGCTGTTGAGCAAGTTGAGCGATTGCAGGGCCGTCGTCGAAACGTTGCGCCGGGCCATCGACGCGCTGCCGTCCGGACAGTCAAAGGCACCGAACGTCGGCTCGGGTCGCATCCGCGGCTTGTTCTGATAGATCATCCTCCGCCATTCGGCCGGCCCGAATGTCAGCCGCGGGATATAGACCTTCACGTAGGTCGTCGGATTCGGTTCGTAGGCCAGGTAACCCGGTCCGCCGGCTGCCAAATTCAAGACACCGCTCACCGACAAAATGGCGTCGTGGATTTCCTCGGCGTCGAGCCGCTGCGGCCGGAATCGCCATAAAAGTTCGTTGTCGCCATCGGCGGCCGCCGCCGCGGGCGAGGACTGGCTCGATTGGCGATAGACGCTCGACAGCAGAATCAGCCGATGAAGGTGCTTGGGCCGCCAACCACTGGCGACAAACTCGGTCGCCAGCCAATCCAGCAGCGCCGCTTGGGTCGGCCGCCCGCCATGAAAACCAAAATCGTTCGGCGAGCGGACCAGTCCGCGGCCAAAATGATGCTGCCAGATGCGGTTCACCATCACCCGCGCCACCAACGGATTCGTCTCGCTGCCCAACCACTCGGCCAGCGCCAGCCGGCGCTTCGCATCCTGGGCATTGGCCGGCAGCGCGACCGGCGTGCCGATCAGCGCGGGAGTCCCCGGCTCGATCTCCTCACGCCGCTGCATCACCTCGCCACGATGCAAACGATAGATGGTGTCGGGCAAGACGAACTGGCCGGCATAAACCTTTGCCGGCGCAATCGTGGCTAGCCGATTCGCAAGCGACTCCGATTGGCTCTTGAGCTGATCGACACGCGCCTGCGCCGCTTCGCTCAGCCCGGCCGCGGCCGGTGGATCTTGCGGCGAGAACTGCCGGCGGTCGTCTCCCGTGGCCACCGTCTGCCAGCCGTCGGGCTGTTCGGCCACTTCGATCCGATAGCGCACCGGCAACCGGTCGGCCAGCACTTTGTTGCGATCGCGGGCCCATTCGATACGATCGATCACCACGCTCTCGGGCAACTGGATCTCGATCCATCCGCTTCCCGGCTCGGCCGAAATCCAACTCCGATCGTTGCCGTAACGGCCGTCGTTGATGTGAGCCAGTTGATGCAGCGGAAAATTACCGTTCTGAAACACGCTCGATGCCGTCGCCACCGCTCCTTGACTGGCCAGCGCCACGTTGCGGCCATCGGCGGCCGCAAAAATCTCCAATTCGTCCAGGCACGGCTCGAGATTGTTGGTCGTCAGAACCGTGAAGCGAATCCAACGCGCGGCGGTCGGGCGCAAAACGTTCGATGTTGCCGGTCGCCTGCACCGGCTGGCGCAACGCAGCCGCGTCGGCCAGCGGCACATCGAGTCGGGCCAGCGGCTCGGCCTCGGCCCGCGCGGACCGTAACTGCGCTTCGACGGCCACAAATTGCCGCCGCAAATCGTCGACTTCCCGCTGCTGCTCGGGCGTGCGCTGGAGTTCGATGTCGCGCTCGCCATGTCGCACGCCGGCCACCATCGCTTGTAGAGCGTAATAGTCGCGCTGCGAAATGACGTCGAATTTGTGGTCGTGACACTTCGCACAACTGACCGTCGTCGCCAAAAACGCCTGGCCGATCGTCGAGACCATGTCGTCCAGAACCTGGTGCCGCTGCTGCCGCGTCAATTCCTCGTTGGGGCTGCTGACGCCGTCGACCGGTCCGGCCACCAGAAAGCACGTACCGAGCGGAGCATCGACCTGGTCGCCGGCCAATTGTTCGCGGATGAACTGCGGATAGGGAATGTCGTCGTTGAACGCCCGAATGACATAATCGCGATACGGCCAGGCGTTGGCTCGCTCGGTATTCGTTTCGAAACCGCTGCTCTCGGCGAACCGCACCACGTCCAACCAGTGCTGTGCCCAGCGCTCGCCATAATGCGGCGATGCCAACAGCCGGTCGACCAAGTGTTCGTATGCCTGCGGATCGGCGTCGGCCACAAACGCGTCGACTTCGGCCGGATCGGGAGGCAATCCCCACACGTCGAACATCGCCCGGCGAATCAGCGTGGCCCGATCGGCCTCTGCCGCGGGCTCGAGACCGGCCGCTTCCAGCCGAGTCCAAACGAACCCATTGATCGGCGTCCGCACACGGTCGGCGTGCGCGGGGGTCGGCACATCGGGCCGCCGCGGAGGAACGAGCGACCACCAATCGCGGCCGGCCCGCTCCTTGGTTGTGAATTCAAACGTGCTCAGCACGCGTTCGGCCGGCCAGGGGGCGCCGGCTTCGATCCAGGCCGAAAGCAGGGCAACTTCCTCGGCCGAAACAGGATCGCCCTTTCCGGCCGGCGGCATTTCGCCGTCGCGCAGCCGATCGAGCAAATAGCTTTGGTCGGGATGGCCGGGGGCGATGGCCGCTTGAGCGCTTTCGCCCGGCGTCAGGGCCGACGCGCGATCGGACAAACTCAGTTTGCCGGCCGGATCCGACGCGTTATGACACCTGAGGCAATTCTTGATCAGAATCGGCGCGATCTGCCGTTCGAAATCGACCGCCGCCGGCGGGGGGCTTGGCTCGTCGTCGGCCGTCAGAAATCGGTCGCCGGCTGCCGTCCCAAAAAAGCCCACGGCAAACAGGCCGAGCGTCGAAGCAACGGCGCCAGCCGCCACTTGCCGGATTCGGTTGTATCGTCCGTCACCAGGTGCCACGCAATCGACTCCTCTGCTGCCCAAGCGAGCGCGCTCGATCCACTCATAAACGATACTGGATATGAGTTTAGGAAACAACTAGCGGGGCTGGCGCCTAGGAATAAGAGCCGGAAAGGCGCGTCAGGACGATGCTGCCATGCTCGCCGGAATTCCGGCCGCGAAGTATCATCCGTTTTTGTTGCGGACGTTCCCTTGCCGTTGGCCGCGGGCGCTGGAGGCGCGATTGGTAAGCCTGATTGTCGTTCCGTCCGTGCTCACCGTGCTCTGGCTGGCAACCGCCTGGGCGATAGCGCGCGCGGCTCGCGCCGTCGGCTCGACGCGCGGTCAAATCAAGTGGGGCGTGCTCGTTGTCTTGATCACCTGCGTGATTGCCCTGGCTAATCGCGCGATCAGTCCTGCGCCACCAGCAGCCGCACCAGACGACACAGCAGAAGCTGTCGTGGCAGACGACGGTCCTCTGTGGCCGCTGATCGTTGCCGCCGCCGAGCTTTGTGCGATGTTCTTCGCCGTCAAGTTCGTTTTTCGCCTTTCGGCCATGCGCAGCTTTGCTCCGTTTGGCGCTAATCTGGCGATGAGTTTTCTCCAGCTCGCAATCCTTGGGCTGATCGTCATGCCGCGGGTATTCGAGACGTTCCGGACTCCAACCGAGTCGATGTCGCCGACCGTCGAGCGCGGTGACCGAATCGTCGTCGAAAAGCTCCTTTCGCCGCGACGATGGGATCTCGTCGCCTACGAGTCGGAAGGTCCCCAGCCGAGGATTTACTGCAAACGCCTGATCGGGCTCCCCGGCGAACAGTTGCGGTTCGAAGAGGGCAATCTCTACGTCGACAACCAGCCGGTCACGCCGCCGGCTGTTCTCGCCGGTCGACTTCATGCTTCGCTTACCGACGCGGGCCCCGAGGCACGTTACCGAGATGGCGAAACCATCTCCCTTGCCGGCGACGAATATTTCTTCATCGGCGACAACGTCGAAGCCTCGAAAGACTCACGCTTTGATGGCCCCTCACGCCGGGGCGCGATACTGGGGGTCGTCGACGTGCTCTACTGGCCGCTGGGCAGAGCGCGCATTTTCCGCTAGGCCCGACGCGTGCACGCTTCGCGCGTGGCTCGAATCGACCGTTCGTCTATTCAGGACTCGGACTGAGTTTCAGATCTTCCAGCGTCACTGAAAACTCTTCGGCCGTGCTGTTGATCGCCGAGACGCCGACCTTCAACTGCTCGCTCAATTCCGTCACTTCCGCCAGGAGTTCTTCCCAATTCTCGCCGTCTTCGCTTGTCGAGAACGCGAATTGATCGCCGATGCGCGTCACTGCGCAGCCAGGTGTCCCGGTCTTCGATATCGTTGCCGAGCTGGACGACCGGTTTGCCATTTTGAAATCGCTCCACCCAGACGAACAGCCGGTCGTCGTACGCCGCCCGATCCAAGCGGATGAAGTTTTGATCGTCTTGCCAAATCAATAAACCTGAACTCACAAAGGCCACAATGCCGCCTGAAGCCGCTTTGCCGGTGGGCGATTCGAAGGCTTCGACTTTGTCCTCCAGCCAAAAATCTCCTTTGACCTCTTGGAGGACTGCGCGGGGCGTTGACCTTGCTGTAGTTTTTCGTGTGCGTCAGGTCGTGCCAGGTCTTGGGAATGACAATCGTCATTCTGCCATTCTCCTCCTTGAATTGGCAGTCGCCATCGGGATCAAAGACTGTTCCGAAGCCTTTGAAAGTCTGACCCGGCTTCACATGAGCAGGCGCGACTAACCCCAACCCGGCTGGTGGACTCGGAGGTGCTGCATTGGCACCTTGTCTCTTCGCCTCTGGCGCG
This sequence comes from uncultured Planctomycetaceae bacterium, assembly GCA_963702015.1. Classification (GTDB taxonomy): domain Bacteria; phylum Planctomycetota; class Planctomycetia; order Pirellulales; family PALSA-1355; genus DATJTR01. Next base: position 6,381,524 of record OY969698.1, on the reverse strand, counting down.
CCCCACACGACGACGCGTGCACCGACGCGCAAAGCCGGGTTCGTGGGCTCTGCGGTAATCCCATTCGCGCCGACCGCGGCGTACTGTACCGGGGTGACGATGACGGTGCCGCCCGACCGTCTGAGCACGTTGGCTTGCACCCAATCGAAGGCTGGCCCCGCGGCAGGCTTCGCCGGGTCTGTCATGACCGACACCGATACCATTACCGAGCCGGGTGTGTCGTTGATGATCGCCGCGGACGGGATGGTAAGCCCCCACCCGTGAATCTGTGAATCGACGATTCTCGCCGTAACCGTTTGTCCGGGCCGTAGCATTCCGTTTTCGTTGTCGACGGTGCCCGTGATCGTCGTTTCTCCGTTCGAATCGATGATCTCGCCGATCGTTTCGAAGCGTCCGATGGCGGCCGCGTCTGCCCGCCGCTGCAGATGAATCGACCACTGCCGGCGCTCGGGCGGCAGAGCCTGGAGCTCGGAAATATACGACTCGAAGACCCTGGCCACGACCATGATCTTCGAGAGGTCGGCGATCTTGAACAGCGCGGACTTTTGATCGACGAAGTCGCCGGTCACCACGTTTTTCTCCAAAACGACGCCAGCCATAGGCGCGCGAACTTCGAATCGACCCCAGTTCTCCCCAAATTCCGACGATTTGGCCTCCTGCTCGCGGCGCTTTTCCACGTCTTGGCGAACGCTGTCGATTTCTTCCTCGGGCACGCGCCACATCCGCAGTGTGCGCACAGCTTTCTGTACCGCGGCGTCGTCGAGATCGACCTGCTTCTGCGTACCGCCAGAGCCGAGCGTCCGGAGCTCTTTCTCGCTAACGTATTTCGCGGCAATCGCATCGGCCAAATCGCTTTTCTTTTCGCCGAGCTCTTTGCTCCACACGACGGCCAACAGTTGCCCTTTGGCCACGCGATCGCCCTGGTGAATCTCTCGTTCCTCGCCCTCGGCACCGCCGGCAAGTTTGTCGTGGACCTTACCGATCGCCATCACGTCGCCCGAGAATTGTGAATGGACGCTGGCTTGCCGATTCGGGTCCAGCTTGAGAAAGCCCTCGAGCCACAGCGGCGCCGCGGTCACCTCGGCCAACCCGACCGGCCGCGTCACCAGGGTTGGATTGCCATGAACGGGCACCGTTTTTAACGGAAATCCGTCGGGCAGCTTCTCGATCTTCGTTTCAGAAGGCCCGGCGGGCGCCACGGCGGCAGCGGTGCTGACCGGCGCCGGCTCGGAGTCTTGAGCAACGTCGGGCGGTGCCGCGGGCAAAAGCGACAACGACACCATCGGCGCGGCGAGTGTGAGCACGCCAAACAACGCGAGCACGGCCGCGGCCCGTCTCGATGGCCTGGGGCCAGCCTGTTTGGCAGACGGCAGCATCGTGATTCGCCTTTTCCAAAATGTTCCCAAGCTGCGCGCGGACCCGTGTCGAGCATCGTGGCCCAGGGGCCGAATCGGTTGACCATCGCAAATTCCTTCCGCGCCTACCGGCGCGGTCATGGGGTTGCCGTCATTCGTTTCTGTTCACGCCGCCGCCGTCGAGTCCCGCCGCCGCGGCCGAGCCCGAGCGAAGCATCGCCGGTTCCGACAGCCGGCTGACCACCTGCAACAGCAAATCCGCGTAGCCGTCGGCCGCCTGCCCGGTGGCGGCCATTGCCCAACCGTCGCAAGCCAATTCGCCTTCCAAGCGGACACGAAAAGCCACCCAGTGCACGATCGGATTGAAGAAGTACAGGACGCGTGCGATCTGCGGAATCCAGTTCCAAAGCAGATCGAACCGCTTCACGTGCGCAAGCTCGTGCACAATGACCGGCGCGAGCATCCCGTCCGACCAGAGTTGTTCGAGCGACTTGGGCAGCACGATCACCGGCCGCCAGATGCGGCACACAAAGGGCGAACACTCTTTGTCGATGGTCAACACCCGCGGCGTGCGAGTCAGCCTTACCCGAGCCGCACAGTCGCGGACCAGCGATTCGAGAACCGCGCCAGCAGGCTTGGCGTTCTTCAACAAATGCCGCAGCCGCGCCAACTGCCAAAGGAGTAATGCCAACTGGCCCGTTACGATCGCCGCCCAAAGGAGCATCAACCAGGCGATCCACGACAGACGCGGCTGGAACAATTCCGGGGGCCGTGCGTTGTCTGGCGTGAAGGTGAACAATTCGCTTGCTTCGGCATGAAGAGAGGGGGCCAACGACGACGCGATCTCCTCATCGAGTGGCGGTGCCTCGGCCGCTGCTTGCGCGTTGCGGACCGAGCGACTGGGTGCCGGCTCGTAACTTACCTCGGCGGGTGCCGGCAGCCAGGCGAGCGCTATCGAAACCGACCACAGCGGCATGAGCAGCAACTTGGCGGCCACGATTTGCCACACCCAGTACCGAACCGCCGGCGAAGCGCGCCGAAGCAGCGCTGCCACCAGTCCGACGACGGCTGCCAATAAAGCCGATTGCCACAGGATGGCAATCATTTGAGCCGACCAAACGGTGGCCCAGGCGTTGAGCGTTGCTGCGTCGGGAATCATGGCCGCTGGCCTCGCGTCGAAAAATGGCTAATCCGCGTTCTCGGTCCGAAGCTTCTGGGCAATCGCCCGCAGCGCCGTCAGATCTTTGGCCGACAGTTTTCCGTTGTCCGCCAAGAACGTCACCAACGGGCCATACGAGCCGCCCAACGTCTGCTCGACAAAACGGCCGACCAGCTCCGGCAACAGCCGGTCAGGTTCAATGGCCGCGCGATATTGCACAGGCCCTTTTGCCGCCACGCGCATCAATACGCCCTTCGCCTCGAGCCGCTGCATGGTCTTGAGCACGGTGGTTCGCGCAATGTCGCGCTGCTGACAAACCAGGTCCCAGATATGGCGCTCGGTGCAGGGCTGTTCGCGCCACACCAATTGCAGCACGTTGATTTCCAATTCGCCGAGCGTCGGCAGATCCTTCGCCATGACAACCTCTTGACTTACGGCCGCTGTCGTAACACCGTTGATATTACGGCACCCGCCGTAACGTGTCAAGCAACGCTTCCGGATTTCCCCAGGTTCAAGACGGCCGGCATGGCACGCCGGCAACTGGCAGATAAGCCGTCACCCCGGGCACCGCGGCGCCGACGGCGAAATGATCTCGCTCGGCCCGCATTTTCCGCCAGGCCACTACGCGCTCACACCTCGCGCGAGCGGGCGATGGCCGTGAGCATCCAATCCTCCAGCTCGCCCACGGCGCCCCGGTCTTCGAACAAACCGGCGGCCGAACGCGTGATCTTGTGCGCCCACCCGCTCCGCAACGCCGCGTCGCCGCCCAACGCCACCGCCAGGCGAATGTAGGCGTCGGGAGTCTGGGTGACAAAATCGTCCAGGCCGATCCGGGCCAAGACGCCGGCCGCATAGCGGCCACGGTGAAATTCCCCGGCCAGGGCGACGAGCGGTTTGCCCAGCGCCAGGGTCTCGTAGGTCGTATTGGCGCCGCCGCCGTAGTGAGGCGTGTCCAGCACCACGTCGGCCGACGCGATGAGCTGCAAGAATTCGCCCTTGGTCATGCGCGACAAGAACCGCACCCGCGGCAGCGTGCCCGCGAGGGTCCGCTCGAACCGCTGCCGCAATTGCTCGGTCAAAAAAGCGGGCGTCGCTTCGACCAGCACAAACACTCCTTGCGGATCGGCCTCCAAAATGCCGCGGATGATTGCATCGAAATCGGGATGAAACTTGCGCGGGTTCTGCGCAAAGATAGATGTGCTCTCCCGTGCCGAAACCAAAACGCTCGCGATCGGCCGCAACACCTGACATGTCGGGCCGGGTGTAATACAGCGGCAATCGCCGCAGCCGCACCAGGCGTTCGCTGTAGTGGGACTCGGCGCCGGCCGGCTCGACGAGATCGCTGGAAATGAAATAGTCGATCTCCGGCAGGCCGCTCGTGACCGGCCATCCCCAACTGGTGCACTGCACCGGAGCCGCGCGCGCCAGCGGCAGAAAATAGTTGGTGGCATCGGTCCCGACTTCCCAATGGTAGAGCAGGTCGAATTCGGCCGCTCGCAGCATCTCGACCGCCGCGGCAAACCCGCTGGGCAACAACGCCCGCTGTACGTCGACACTGGTCACTCGCGAGGCCACCCGGTTTTGCGCACCGCGCCGCAGACCAGCGTGACTTGCAACCGCGATGGATCGAGATGGTTCAGCACGCCGGCCATTCCGCGCAGAAAAATCCCCTCGTGCTCGGGCGTGACGACAAATCCAACGCGCGGCATGCCGGTTCGTCGCCGCAAGTCGGCTTTGGGCAACCGGCCGGCCAGCAGCCGGGCGAACGCGACTTTCAGCGGCTTATCGTTGCGCCCCTGATAAACGAGCGTTGTCGGGGGTTGGCTGCCGGCAACCGGCATTTCGGCCAGCGGCATTTGCCATCCTCCGGCCGGCGGATTTTCGGCAAGTTCCACCAGTCGGTCGGCCAGGCGGCGGCGATATTCATTGATCGCCTCGTTGTCCTCGAAAATCCGTTCTCCGATGCATTCGATCCGCAAGGCCGACAGCAAACGATCGGGGGCCGCCGCCAGCGCGGCGCAAGCACTGTTTCGCTCGATCGGCCTGCCCGCGACTGGCTAGCACTTCGCCCAGCCGCTCGTGTGCGTTGAGTACGTCGGGCTGCAAATCAACGGCCCGCTGGTAGGCCGCGGCGGCAGCGGCAAAGTCGCGTTTTGCAGCCAGCGCCGATCCGAGATTGAATTCGGCCTTCCAACTGCGTGGATCGGCTGCCAGCGCGCTGCGGTAGCCCTCGATCGCCTGGTCCAGACGGCCTTGCCGTTCGAGCAGCGACGCCAGGTTGATCTGCGCTGCCGCGTGGCCGGGGGCCAGTTCGATCAATTCGCGATAGGCCTTCTCGGCTGCGGCCGTTTGGTCGTCGTCGGCCAGCGTCACCGCCAGGCTGAATCGGGCGTCGATCAGATCCGGAGCCAATTCGACCGCCCGGCTAAAATGCTCGATCGCCGCGTGTCGCTCGCCGCGCGCCAGCAGCAATTGCCCCAGGGCCAGGTGACCCTGAGGGCTCGCCTCGAGCACCGTCAGGCTCAGACGATGCGAACGAATCGCCTCGTCGGCGTCGCCGGCGGCGGCATACGTTTGCCCCAGGTGATAATAGAGCTTGGGATCGGGCCCGACCGAGAACAGTCCTTCTTCCAGAAAGACGATGGCCTCGCGCAGCCGGCCGGAATCGCGGGCCAAAATGCCCAGCATTCGCCAGGCCGCCGCGTGCTGCGGATCGGCCTCGAGCACCTGCCGATAGCCTTGCTCGGCCAGGTCCAGCCGGCCGGTCCGGTGCAGCTCTTGGGCCACGGTAAAACCGTCGACGACATCGGGCATAATCCCATCCTGGGGTGTTGGCGCCACGAGAAATGACCCGGGCGATTGTAGATAATTATTGACCGCTTTCCGAGGGCTAACCGGCACGGCTGGGCCGGTCGGCCAGGGCGGCCCTGGCATCCGTCCGCATCCCGCGCTCCCACGGCCACGCCAGGCCGCCACAGTGGCAGTCGATCGCCCGATCTGCCGATTGCAACAGATTCCCGGCCCCGGCAAAGTCTCGCCAGCGCCAGACAATAAGCTAAAATTGCGGGTAGTCAGCGGGGGCCCATTTTAGCGGAGCGAGCCGTCCGGTGGCCTGGAAAGGCGCCCCCCCGCGTCTCGCTTGGAGAAAAGGAGTGAAGCCATGGCATCCGAACCAGCGGGCACAGTGGAAAATATCTGGCATAAAGTAATCGCCGGCATTTTCGCCGCCGTCGTGGCGCCGGTCTTGGTGGCTTTCGGCGTCAAGTTCTCGGATAAGGTGCTGACGCCGGCTGCTCCGGCGGCAACCAGTACCGCCGCCCCCGCGGCCGCTCCCGCGACTCCTGCCGCCGCGACAACATCTGCGGCAGCGACGCCTGCCGCCGTAACGGCTCCGGTAGTCGCCGCGACTCCCGCTGTCGCCACCGGACCAGCGCCGCCTCCATTGCCGCCGAACCCGGCTGTGTCGGCGCCTCCCGCGTTACCGCCCCTTCCGAGCGGACCGCCGCCGCTGCCAGGCAGCGCCGCACCCAGCAGCCTGGCGAACGCCGCGAGCGCTCCGCCAGCCGCTGATGCCGCGCCGGGCGGACAAGTGCGTCTGCCGTCGTTCAAAAAGCCCCTCTCGCAGCCGCTGCGACTTTTCAACGGTCGCGATCTGACCGGCTTTTATACCTACTTGGGTCACCCGCATCCCAAAGCCAAAATCTTGGGCAAGAACAACGACCCCGATCGGGTCTTCTCGGTCAAGAATGGCATGCTGCATGTATCCGGCGAGGTTCCCGGCGTCATCGAAACCGAAAAAGAGTACACCGACTATTGGCTCACGGTTGAATATCGTTGGGGCGTAAACGATTCCCTGCCTGCGTCCGAAGCCGGCGCCCACAGCGCGGTGCTGCTGAACATTCAAGGGGATGACGGCATCATTCGCGGCGCGTACCCTTGTTCGTTCCACGCCCAATTGATCGAGGGGACCACGGGCGACTTATTCGTCGCCTCGGGACAAGGCGAACAGCATTACAGCCTGACCGCCGCGGTCGAAGAAAAGCAAGCGCTCAAGCTGAAGGTTGCCTATTACACGCCCGGCGCCCCGAAGACGACGTTCACGCAAGGGGTCGTCCGGCGCTATCCCCCCTCCGCCAGCCCGCACGAGTTGAGCGGCGCCCGCCCGGTCGACAGCCTGGAAAAACCGGCCGGCGAGTGGAACACACTGGACTGTGTGGTGCTCAACGGCAAGATATGGATTCGCCTCAACGACCACGTAGTCAATTTTGCGACCGACGTCACGCCGGCCGGCGGCCGCATCGGCATTCAGTCGCACGGCGCCGATATCTTCTTCCGCGAAATCACGCTCCAGCCCTACGCCAAGCACCACGATCAGTCCTCCAACTGAGCGCGGTTGCACTCGGCGCCGCCGGCCTTGGCTGGCCGGCGTATTGGCTTTGGCCGGCCACTTTTGAGCCGGCCTTTTTCCTGCGCATCGGCGGCACTGCTTAGCTTCCGAATGATCGCTTACGCATGCGAATGGCGGGCGTTCGCGCGCGATCCCGCCTGGCGGTTGTCGGCCAACCCAAGGGTCAGCGAAACCTTCTTCCCGACGCGGGGTTCAATGACACTGGCTGAACTTATACCCTCGCTTGAGCGGGAGCTTGTTCAAGCGGCCGGCGACGATTGGGATCGCGTCATCGGATCGTGGGGGAGATGCGGGGCACCGCTCGACGCATTCCGGCCCGAGTCGTGATCGCAACAAACCGCGGCACCGTTTCCTCGACATTACGCCATGGCACCGCGCGCGAACCATCTTGGAGTTCCTTGGGAAAACCAGCACGCTTTGACCACCGGCAACCCTCTCCCGATTTTCAGGAATCTTGTTGACTTGCATTTTCTACATAATTAGATTTAGCTAGCTAGATTTTCTTTTTGGCTGCGAAAACGCCGTGCGGCGATGGCAAACACCACAGACCGTTTTATGCCGATCCGCGTCGCCTTGGCGCTGTGCATGCTCTTGGAGTTTTGCGCAGCCCTGCACGCGCAGGATTCGACCATCGCGGGTCTGTACGAGGTAAAGAGCCGCGCGATGGCGGTCGGCAAGGGCAGGAAAATCACCATGCCCTATCGGCTGCTCAAACCGCAAACGATCGACGACAAGAAGCGCTATCCGCCGGTGTTGTATCTGCACGGGGCGGGCGAGCGGGGCGACGACAATCAAAGGCAACTCGTCTTTCTGTCCACCGGGTTGGCCAGCGATGAGAACCGGCAAACGTATCCCTGCTTTGTCCTCGCTCAGCAGTGCCCGGCCGACATGGCCTGGGCCAGCCATGCATCGAAGGCCGACCCGATGGCGCCGCTGGGCAAGGTCTCCCAGCCGATGCAGGCGATGGTGGCCACCTTGGACGAGGTGCTCAAGCGCAACCCGGTCGATCGCTCCGGGGTTTACTTGACCGGCATCTCGCTGGGGGGCAAAGGTGCGTGGGAGCTGGCCGAGCGCTTGCCCGAACTCTTCGCGGCGGCGGCCCCCGTCTGCAATGGGGGGGACCAGGCCTATGCAAAGCGCCTGGTCGGTTTGCCGATCTGGGCCTGGCATGGCGATGCCGGCTCGGTCATTCCGGTTGACCGCTCGCGGCAGATGATCGCGACGATTGAGCTGGCCGGGGGGACACCCAAGTACACCGAGTCGAAAGGGGGCGATCACGACAGTTGGACCGCCGCTTACACCGGGCGCGGCAACTTGCTCCCCTGGATGTCGAATCGGTCAAACCGACCGCCAGGCGAAAATGACACCCCCCAATACAACGGAAGATCGGTCGTCGAAACGTGCGATCGGCTGCTGGAATTTCAGGGTTTTTGTTGACATGTCATGAGGCTCGGATTAGGTTTGGTTCACTAAACGATCGTTACAACCGGAAGAATCGGCGCCGGTGGCGGCGCCAAAAAAACTGAGGGTGGAACGGACGCCGCGGCCCATGGATGGCTCGCGCGCGGGCAGCCAACGCGCGATCGTGGCGTTGTGCTCGGGGCGGAGGGATGTCCGGAAGTTCGAGAGGCAATCATCAAGATTAGCAAAACGAAAAGAGGTGGGGCAATGAAACCGCAAAAACGAACGCGTCATGTTTTCGAGCTGTTGGAGGATCGACGGCTCATGATCACATCGGGCTCCACCGCGACGCTCAATGCGTCGGTGCCGGCCCTCGAGACGCCCTACACTCCCGATCAGATTCGAAACGCGTACGGTGTCGACAACATCGTGTTTGGCCCGGCGGGGAACACGATTACTGGTAACGGCGGCAACGAAACGATCGCCGTCCTCGAATATGGCGACGATCCCAATTTTCAGCCCACCACCGAAACCGCCAAAACGGCATCGACCCTCTACCCGATCACCTGGTCGAAAAGCGATCTGGCAATCTTCAACCGTGATTACGATCTCGAACAGCTAGCCGGTGGTCTTCAGATCGTTAACGACGTCGGTGGAACCAGGCCTTCGTATAAAACGATCGGCCTCGGGTTTGAATCGGAAACCGCCATGGATGTCGAGTGGGCGCATGCCATGGCTCCCCTGGCCACCATTGACCTCGTCGAAATGTCGGTCGGCCAACTTCAAAACGCCGTCATGTCGGGCGTTCAGGCCATGGGCGCTTCGGTCGTGGTGATGCCGGACAATTTTAACGATGGCAACAACGACGAACTCCTGCCGGGTTTCCTCGTGAGCGATTTCGACCTGCCGGGGATCACCTTTATCGCCGGCAGCGGCGACGGCGGTACGCCCAGCGAGGGGTTTGGCGATTATCCAGACATCGTCTCGGTGGGAGCCACGGATTTAACGCTCAACAACGACGCGTTCAGCATCGGCGACTCGTATAACAGCGAAGTCGGCTGGAGCATCCCCTCGAGCGGTCCAAACGGCTTCACCGGCACCGCCGGTGGCATCGCCCTGAGCTTCCCAACGCCCACTTATCAACAGGGGCTTACGATCGCCGACGGCAACAGCACCATTCCCAACGTGCAGGGCGCGCTACTCCCGATATTTCTTTTGTGGGAGGCGACGCGACGTCCGAGTTTCCAGACACGGTCGACATCGTCAAAAATGGCGTGGTCTATCCCTATGGTGGCGGCACCGAGTTGGCCGCTGACTGTTTCGCCGGCCTCGTCGCGATCGCCGATGAGGGAATCAGGTATGGTGGGTTCAATGTCATCACCAAGACCACTTTCGGCAACGACTCCCCGCTCGACAGTTACCAAACCCTCGACGCGCTGTATGGACTCGACTCCTCCGCGCCCTACGATTTCAACGACATCACGTCAGGGTTCAATGGTTACGCCGCGGGCACTGGATACGACCTCGTCACCGGTTTGGGAACTCCGATCGCCAATCAGTTGATCCCCGATCTGGCCAGGGCGGCCCCCAACTTGGAGACCACCGGAAACGCCAACCCCGTCTACGCGGCGATGACTTACGAGGCGCCGGAAGAATATGTCGGCAGTTCCGCGAGCGTTGCGGTCACCAATAACATGACGCTCGAACTGAACGGCGGCATGATCGATCTCTATAACAACACCACTGGCGGCTCAGGACTGGGGACGCTCGTCGCCGCCGATCCACTGTCGACCACGTCCGAGATCAATATCGATGGCGGTGATTATGGCCCCAACACGCTGACCGTCAATTTCAACAACGGCGATATGATTCCCCTCGGCGGCCTCAATTTCGACGGCACCGCCTACGACTACTTCGGCCCCGCCAACGGCGCCCCGGTCGGCGTCCCGTCGCTCACCCTGACCGGAACATTGCCCACGGGAGCCTGGACCAGTGAAACGGACCGGCCGCTCACGCCCGAATCCGGCTTCATCACCCTGGGCGGAAATTCGATCGTCAACTATAAGAATTTCGAGAATCCCGCCACGCCTGGGGCTCCGGCGATTATCGATACGACCCTGGCCAACGACGTCAGCTACATCGCCCGCGGAAGCAACATTGATACCGTCACGCTCGGCCAAGGGCCTGTGATCAATGGCGTTCAAAGCCAGACGTATTACAGCACCGGCTCGTCGACCCCGCTGTTTACTCCCACCGATTGGATCAACAAGTCCAACGTCACCATTCAAGACGCCGACGGCAACGACACCTTGTTGGTCAATTTCAACAACGGCGATCCGCTGTCGGCATCCGGCCTGACGTTTAATGGCGGAACCGGCAAGAATTCGGTCACCATCACCGGCTTGACCACGGGAAACAATTTTCTCCTGACCGGCTCAGGGGTGTCCGACCCCACGGCGGGCGTCGGCTCGCTCAGCGTTCAGAACGTGGCAAACGTCGTCATCAATGGTGGCGGTTCCGGCGCCAACACCTTCACCGTCAACGGCTGGACAAGTGCCGTCACCGTCAACGGCGGCACGGGCACCAACTCGGTCATCGTCCAATCGGCCGTCGGCATCGGGGTCAACGGCAACCTGGTGGGCGACTCCGGCGGATTGGGCATGCATTTGAACGGCATCCAGTCCACCACCTTGCAAGGAACCACCGGCCCCGTCGTCTTCACCGTCAACGCCTGGACCGTCGGCGGCCTCACCCTGAGCGGAGGCTCCGGCAACAACGTCTACAATATCGGCACCAGCCAAACCGGAAACCTCGATACGATTATCGAGAACATCGGAATCGCGGCCGCTGGAACCTCGAATGCCATCATCCTCTACGACGAGAAGAACATTGACTTCGCCAGCTATACGATCACCAGCACGTCGATGACCTCGACCGGCTTTCCGATCACTCGCGCATTCGCCGGAGTAACCGTCAACTCGGGCACCATTTCCAGCGTAACGCTCGATTCCAATCCGCAGGGTGGTGACATCTACACGACTCCCAGCACCACCACGGCCTTCACCTTCAATGGCGACTCGTCGGCCCTCCCAAACACGATGTTCTTCACCCCGGTGGCGAGCCCTCCCTCCGCGACGCTCTTCCTCACCAGCGGCAACAGTTGGAACCCGGGTGGGGCCAACAGCGGGCTCTACTTGTTCCCCACCGACAAGCCCGTGCAGTTCCAAAACATGCAATACAGCACGGCCACCGAAACTCCCGGTGCCATCAATGCGGTCTCTGCCGGCCCTGGCCCCGGCAGCCAAACGAACGTGAACATCATTAATTCGGTCTCCGGTCAAGTCCTGGCGACTTTTTCGAACATCTATCCGGGCTACACCGGCGGCGTACAAACCGCCATCGGCTACGTCACTCCCAACGGCCATCCCGACTTGATCGTCGCGCCCGGCGTCAGTCAGGCGCCGATGGTCAAGGTCTACGACATCCTGACCGGCGGCCTGGTCGAACAATTCATGGCAGAACCCTCGTCGTACTACTACGGGCTACGCGTGGCCGTGGGCGACGTGACCGGCAATGGTAAGCAAGACATCATCACCTCTCCCGTCGTCGGTCCCGCCAATGTGAATGTCTTCCTCAACACTGGCAGCGCCACGACTCCCTTCACGGCCTACTCTTCGAGTACCCCCACGATCAAGGCCTTTTCCAGCTTCACCAACTACGAGGGTGGAACCGGCGGCCTGGCCGTCGGCAGTCTGTCCGGCGGCGTCGGCGAAATCGTCGTCGGTTCGGGCATCGGCATTGCCGCTCAGGCCGAGGTCTTCAATTACGCCACCAACAAGACCAGTTCCATGCCAGTCGCGACAGTCCTTCCGATGTTTTCCGCGTCGGTCACGGGCGGTCTCGCTGTGGCCGTGGCCGATGTTGTCGGAGACGGATCGAGCGATCTGGTCATGGGTGCCGGGTCGAACGGGGGTTCGCTCGTCGACGTTTTGAATGGCACCACGATGGCGCAGAATCAGTTCACCGCCTTCACCACCGCTCAAGGCAATAACGCCGCGCTGAGTCTGGCCATTGCCAAGATCAGCGGGGCCTACGACATTCTCGTCGCCCAAGGCGCCACCGGAACCAGTCACGAGCTCGAACAGTTCACCTACAACGGCACGCCGCCGGCGGCGCCGGCGGTCGACACCATCATGGAATCCTTATCGTGGCTGCAAGGTGGGATCAACCTCGATTGATCACCCCCGGCCACGACAAGGCGGCGTGAGCGCCAGCGGCCCGCGCGGCCTGGCGGGCTTCTTGCGATCCTGCTCGCGCGGGCCACGCTGTCGGTTCGCGCGCGCCCTGCGGCGCCGCGGCTTCTCCGGTCGCCGGCAATTCCTGTCGTCTGAAATTTCTTCGGCTTTCATTTCCAGGACATCGTTGACAGGCAGCGTCTAATCGAATAGATTTAGTTGACTAAATGATTGGGGCCCATCCACTGGGAGACTCGGCGTCATGGCAGCGACAAAATTGGGAAGGGTGCAGCTTCTCATCATGCAAGTGTTGTGGGACAAGGGGCGGGCGACCGCGCGCGAGATCACCGACGCGATCAACGCCTCCGAACCCATTGCCCACAGCACCGTGCAAACGCTCTTGCGCGGTTTGGAGGAGAAAGGATCGATCTCGCACGAAGCCGAGGGGCGCACCTTCGTCTTCGTTCCATTGGTGGCCGAGGAAAAGTTCAAGCGGAATGCCACGCGCGATCTGGTCCAGCGCGTGTTTGGCGGCAACGCCGGCTCGCTCGTGGCCCATCTGCTGATGAATGAAAACGTATCGCGTGAAGAGGTCGACGAGATTCGAAAATTGATCAACCGCCGCGTTAAGAAATAGAGAGCCGGGGCTGAACGGCCGCATGGTAAAGCCGGAAACCAATTCGCGTCCCCCTTGTCCGCTGTGCGGCGGTACGGAGTTCGTCGAAGGTCGCATCCGAAGCGTCAGGTGGGGGCCTTGGTTCATCCCGCCCCACCGAAGCATTTCCGAGGTCCTGTTTTCCAGGCCAGAGAAAGTCACCGCGATGAAGTGCAAGACGTGCGGGAATATTCTCCAATTCGGCGAGCCCGAGTCAAAGTCGCAACCGTCGGCGTAGCCCTGGTAGTTTCGAGACCAACGCACTTCGCACTCAATACGAGAATTCGCCATGAGCTGGCTCGAAACACAGTTGGCGTTGCTCAACGCGGCGACCGCGGTCGTCCAATTCGGCGTCAACTGGTTCTTGCAATCGGCGCTGTTGATTGCGATTGGCTTGGCCACCGGAAGACTATTGGCGCTGCGCGGTTCGGCCGTGCAATCGGCCATCTATCGCACAACCCTGCTCGCCGTGCTGATTTGTCCCCTTGCCAGTTGTCTTCTGTCCCTGGCCGGCGTTTCCGGTTGGTCGCTGGCGACGCCCCGGCCCTGGACGGGCGAGCCGGCCGGCGTGACGGTTGCCGGCTCCGCCTCTTCGGCTACCGAATCGACTGCGGCCAGCCGGCCCGCGGTTGCTCGCGCAGTTTCGGTTTCGACCCAGCCCAGACCGAGCGAAAGTCCGCTGCCCGAGGTCCTCGCCTTCGAGAACCCCCGTACACCGGCCACCGATTCGCCGGCGGGTGACCTCCCGCTTGCGGTCGCTGGTGAACCGCCGATCGAAGAGCCGGCGATGCCGCCCGCGGAATCGCCCACCATCTCGGTGCATGCGTTCGGATGGGTGGCCCTGGCCGTCGCCGCCGCGTGGTTGATGGTCTCCTCGCTGTTGTTCGCCAGATTGGCTCTGGGCTGGTGGCGGATGACCCAGCTTCGCGGCAGTGCCGAATCGGTGGATGTCTTGACCTGGCAAATCTGCCACGAGCTGGCGACACAACTCGCCGTCACTGCGCCGGAGGTCCTCCGCAGCCCTTACCTGCCGAGTCCTTGCCTGGCCGGGATTCGCAGGCCGGTCGTGCTGCTGCCCGGAGTCGATTTGAGTCTTTCGATGCGTGACGTGCTTGTCCACGAGCTGGCTCATCTGGCCCGCCGCGATTGTCATTGGAATCTGCTGCGGATCTCGGCCTTGGCGGCCTTCTTTTTTCAGCCGCTGCTTTGGGTGTTGTCGCGACGGCTGGAAGTGACTGCCGAAGAAGTCTGCGACGACTACGTCGTGCAGTTCGGCGGCGACCGCTTGGAATATGCCTTTCGTCTGGTCGATATCGCCGAGCTCTGCAGCGCACCGATGGCGGCGGCCGGCGTGGGCATCGTCTCGCTACGCTCCATGCTCGCTCAGCGCATCGAGCGGATCGTGGACCCGTCGCGATCGCTCTCGACGCGCGTCGGCAGCCTGTTGCTCACGATCGTGCTTGCCGCGGGGCTGCTGGGCACGGTGTCCGTGGGGCTGATCGGAATCAGTCCCAAGCAGTCGATTGCCGAAGGCCCCTCCAGCCCGAGCGATGGCCAGACTAGTAACGATCGATCCGAACCGGCCACAGCTTTTGCCGTGGTCGACATTTCGTCCGCGTCCGATTCGGATGCGGGCTCCGCGGGGGTGACTCGGGCGGCGATTGGGGCAGTCGCCGCCGAGTCCTCCGCCACCCCGCCATCTCCCGTCGAGGCAGCTGCCGGCCCGTCGCTGCCAGAGGTCGCGGCGACAGTTGTCTTTGAACGCGACCCCGTGCAGCTCACACCCGGTCCGTTCGATGTCTGGTCGCTGGCGTTTTCGGCCGACGATCGATTTCTGGCTGCCGGCGGCGG
This sequence comes from uncultured Planctomycetaceae bacterium, assembly GCA_963702015.1. Lineage (GTDB taxonomy): Bacteria > Planctomycetota > Planctomycetia > Pirellulales > PALSA-1355 > DATJTR01. The sequence goes on along the minus strand of OY969698.1, from coordinate 6,366,460 downwards.
CGGTGGCTGGGATGATCAAAATGTGGGGCAGGCTCGCATTTGGGATTTCGCAAAGGCGACGGAGATTGCCTCTTATCCCACGATGCGCGGCGTTGAAAGTGTGGCCCTTTCGCCCGATGGGCGACGAGTCGCCCTGGGCAGTTGGTCGGGAGACATCTGGCTGCGCGAAGTCGGCGGAGCCGAGTTGATGCACGAGAAGTTCGAGGCGCCCTTGCGTGTGGCGATTTCGCCCGACGGAAAGTTGCTGGTCGGCGTCACCGAGCGCGGCTCAACTGCGAACTTGGGATGGCGTCACCGGAAAACTGCTCGAAAAGAAAAATGACGCCGACGGAAACGCGATCGAAAATCCCGAAGGTGCTTTTCGCGGCGGCACGTTCCCGTTTTTTTGGGTCGGATTTTCACCCGATGGTAAATACCTGGTGGCTTGCGGCGGAAAAAAGAACGAAGTTCCTGGTGTCAAGTTCGCGGTCTGGAGCGTGGCGTCGCGGCAACAGCTTTATAAAAAGACGGTCCATCTCGACCGAATCTTTGCCGCTTCCATTTCGCCCGACAGCCAGACTTTGGCCACCACCGGCGAAAACTCGGTCGTGCTGTGGGATCTGGCCACCGGCACTCGGCGCAGCGAAACCGACGATACCGGTGGGCAGGTCTGTCGCGTCGAGTTCTCGCCCGACGGCAAGTTACTGGCGTCGGTCAGCTATGGCAAAGGTAACGACGTCGTGACGCTGTGGGATCCCTCGACCACGCAGGTCGTCGGCACGCTTGCCGGCCACGCCAGCCTGGTCCGAGGCATCGCTTTTACGCGCGACGGCAAGACGGTGGCGACCGGTGGCGCGGATCGATCGGTCCGCTTGTGGGACGTCGCCACGCGGCAACAAAAAAGCATCTTGCAAGGGCCCAAATCGACGACTGAGGCACCCGGCACCCCGGTCGCGATCACCGCCGTCGCCTACTCGCCCGACGGCAGCGCGGCCACTGCCAGCGAAGACGGTCAGGTGACGATTTATGGGCCTCTGCCGTTTGGACTCGCACGCTCCTGGAACGCACACGTCGACGCGACCGCGACGCTTGCCTTTTCGCCCGACGGAAAGACACTCGTCACCGCCGGCTACGACAAGCTGGTGAAATTCTGGAATCCGGAGACCGGCGAGCTGCTGCGCACGCTCACGGGCCACACGGGCTGGGTCGTTTCGTTGGCCTTCTCGCACGATGGCCAGACGCTGGCCAGCGGCAGCTACGACCGCTCGATTCGCTTGTGGAACGTGGCCGACGGCGTCGAGCGCCACAAACTGACCGGCCACGCGGCGACGATTCGCTCACTGGCCTTTTCGCACGACGACAAGCTCCTGGCCAGCGGCAGCGCCGATCACACCGTGCGGTTGTGGGACGCGGCCGGCGGTGTGGAGCAAGCCAGGCTTTCGGGCCACGAAGCGGGCGTCCGCGGCGTCGCATTTTCGGCCGACGATCGCCTGCTGGCCTCGGGCGGCGAAGATCAAACGATCAAAGTCTGGAACGCCGACTCGCACGATTTGCGCGGCACCCTCACCGGCCACAGCGACATCGTGTCGTCCGTGGCCTTCGTCCAGCAAATGCTCGTCAGCACCAGCTGGGACAAGACATTGCGTAGCTGGGATGTCAGCACGCTCAAGCAACTCTCCAAGCACACCGTCGGCCCTAGCGAGGTCGTGGCGATGTCCGTGGCCCCCGACGGCCGTCGGCTGCTGACCGCCAGCGCCGATCAATCGCTTGTGCTGTGGAAATCGACGGCAGTCGAGGGCCAGCGTTCGGGCTCGCTCGGTGATTACCGCACGTTCCCTTGGGTGGCTGAGTTTTCGCCCGATGGGTCCACTCTGGCGGTCGCCGCCGGCGGCTTCGCGGAGGAGTCCGATCTCTATCTCTATGACGTGGCGACGCGGGCCGAGAAATATAAGGTTACCTTTCCCGGCAGCGTGCGCAGCATCGCCTTTGCTCCGGCCGGCGACGTGATCGCGCTGGGCTTCGCCAGGAAGAAACTACTGCTCGTCGACGCCGCCACCGGCCGCGAAGTGGCCCAGCTCGAAGAGCAGCCCGCCGACGCGCCGGCGGCTCCTCGTGTTCGATACACCCGGGTCGCATTCTCACCCGATGGAAAATTGCTGGCCTCCGCCTCCTACGACGACGACATCCGCATCTATGACGTCGAGCACCGTGCGCTCGTCAAAACCTTGCGAGGTCGCAAGGACCGCATTTTGGCGTTTGCATTCTCACCCGATCAGACGCAGCTGATGTCCTGCAGCGCGGGCAAGCCGGCCGTCATCTGGGAGCTGGAAAACGCCGAAAAGCGACTCACGCTGCCGTTGCCGGGCAACGTCGGCGTTGCAAGTGTCTCCTTTTCGCCCGATGGCAAGCTGCTCGCCACCGGCTCAAGCAACGACATTTGCTGTATCCGCGACGCCGAGACCGGGAGCGTGCTGCAAACGCTCAAAGCGCATGCCGGAATCGTCTTTGAATCAGTCTTTTCGCCCGACGGCAAAATGCTGGCCACTTCTGGCGAAGACGGACTGGTAAAGCTGTGGGATGTGGCAACCGGCAAGCTTTTGCGAACCTACAACTGTCAGTCCGGACGGGTGCTTTGCGTCCGTTTTTCGCCCGATGGAAAATCGTTCGCCACCACTGGCCGCGATGGTCAGGCACGACTCTGGTGGGTCTTGCCGCCGGAAACGAATTGACGCTGCCGGCATGAGCCACACGCGGCGTGTGTCGGAGGGGCAATTGGAGCGATGGCCGCAGCTCGGTCAATGGAATGCTGCTGGCTCGGCGGGGTAGGCGAGCAAGCGCAGCCAATACCTATATGGGAAATCCCGATGGAACAAGGCAGTACGGAGTTGGCACGGAACGGGGCGTATAAAAGGGGATTGGGTTCGGGTGGGCAGGTTCCATCGAGAATCCCGCTCCGTGGTGGGGCATTTCATCTTCCATTGTCAGGAACACTTTCATGCGAGAATCGGCGGCCGAGATCAGACTGTTCACCGTGGGCAAGACTTCTTTGACCGTGCTGGTCTTGTTGTCGTCATTTTTGGGTCGGGCGGCCAGCGGGATAACATTCACGACCCTTGACGACCCCCTGGGGGTTGGTGGCACCTTCGCCTACGGTATCTCGGGCAGCAATGTCGTCGGGGGCTATGTTGACTCTGCCGGCGAACACGGGTTTCTCTATAACGGTTCCACCTTCACGACCCTGAACGACCCCCTGGGGGTTGAGGGCACCTGGGCCTACGGTATCTCGGGCAGCAATATCGTCGGGGAGTATCAGGACTCTTCTGGCGATAAATACGGGTTCCTTTACAACGGGTCCACGTACACGACCCTTAATGATCCTCTCGGGACGGTTGGCAGTACGGCCGCCTGGGGCATCTCGGGCAGTAATGTCGTCGGGTTCTATGAAGACCCTTCTGGCTATTACCACGGTTTTCTCTACAACGGTTCCACCTACACGACACTCGACGACCCCCTGGGGGTTAACGGCACCAACGTCACAGGTATCTCGGGCAGCAATTTCGTCGGAACCTATTTCGACTCTTCTGGCGAACACGGTTTTATCTACAACGGTGCCACCTACACGACCCTGAACGAGCCCCTGGGGCTTGAGGGCAGCACCTACGCCCAAGGTCTCTCGGGCAACAATGTCGTCGGGATCTATGTCGACTCTTCTGACTACAATTACAACGGGTATATCTACAACGGTTCCACCTACACGACGCTTGTTGACCCCCTGGGGGTTTACGGCACCTTCGCCTACGGTACCTCGGGCAGCAATGTCGTCGGGACCTATTATGATTCTTCCTACGGTGCACACGGGTTTATCGCCACGCTCCCCGAGCCCCCGACGTTAACGCTGCTGGGCTCGCCCTTCTTGCTGATCGGCGGAATGCGATTTTTGCGGTCAAGGATAATTGCCGTGCCGGTAACCACGCTCAGTAAGACATAGTAAGACATATTGACGAGGTCAAAGTATGGTGCAGCACCCTAAGCCTTTGCCTGAACCCTTCGGCCACGGCTCCCCCTGCGCCGAACCCTGCCCTCCATGGCCCCTCGCGCATTACCACGGCCAATCACGTTTCCTATCACTGATAGTTCTACTGGCTACCTTCTTTGTGTTGGCAAGCAGCGCCGCGGCGGGCAGCTGGGACGTTCACCAATCCGGCTCGCAGATCGACATCAACTACTACAATGGGGTGACCGATCCCCAATACGCGGTTCTCGACCTGAGCAGCGGCTACATGCGAATGAACTACGGCCCGACTTCCGGTTGGGGAACGTCGGTCGATGTGATGCCGTGCTTTTGGACGGGTGGAAACCTCATTCAGGGCTACGGCGTCACCGCCGAGTACGCAACCGCCGGCAACGATTTGCGGCTGACGGTGGACGGTGCGGCGGATGGAGTTTCGACCAACGCGACGGTGCTGTTCGCGCCTCCTGGCGGAAGCCAGTTCCAAGCGCAAGTGTCTGCGACCACCACGGGAAATGTCACGCTGGACAACCGTCCCGGGGAAGCGTTCAAGCCCGTCTTCCTGTCCTCGATGCACGACTCCGGGACGTCTTGGGACGCCAGCTCTGCGTTTTACGGCAGCACCTCGGTGGGCATCCCGAGCGGGGGATGGCTCGTGGGCCCATCTCCCGAGGTCGATAGCACTCGCTTCGGCCTCTATGGCGGCACTTCCAGTTGGAAGACCAATGCGCCCACGACCACGATCGACCTCTCGTCGGGCCTACAAATCGCGGGTTGGGTGACGACCGACACGAATCCCAATGACGACAACGTCGGTTACTGGGCGGCCAGCGATTATGTACTGGGCTCTTGGCAGTACACCGTCACGTCGGCGGCCGGGCTGCCCACCCCGGAGCCGTGCACGCTTGGTCCCTTTGTGGTCGGGGCATTGGGAGTGGTGGCTCTTGCCCGGCGCAGGCGCCGGCTCAGTTGATGCAATAGGTCGTAATGACTATCTCAAAACGACGAGAGCACCAAGCCGTGATCGCGTGGGCTTTACCGATCGGCGATCACCAGCGCCACGACAAAACCGTCCCAGCCTTTGCTCCCGACAGTCTGGACCGTGGTGGCGCTGACGCGCGGCTCGGCGGCAATCAGCTCGAGCAGTCGGCGCACGCCCAACACGTTCTCGTCCGTGTTTTCGGGATCGATCACCCCTCCTTTGCGCACGACGTTGTCGACAACGATCAAGCTGCCGCGGCGCGAAAGCTTGAGGGCCCAGCGAAAGTAATCGGGGTTGCTCGGCTTGTCGGCATCGATAAAGAACAGATCGAAGGGACCGGCCCCTTCGGCCGCCAATTGCGGCAGCGTTTCCAGCGCCGGCCCCAGCCGCAAATCGACCACGTCGGTCAGCCCGGCGCGGGCGATGTTTTTTGCGCTACCTCAGCGTGCCCGGCATCGATCTCCAGCGTCACCAGCCGGCCGCCAGGCGCCAGTGCCCGGGCAAGCCAGATCGTGCTATACCCTCCCAGCGTGCCGATCTCCAGAATCTTGCGGGCATCGAGCATTCGCGCCCACAACTGGAGCAGTTTTCCTTGCGGGGGCGAAACGGCGATCGGCGGAAATCCCGCCGCCCGGCTGTCGGCCAGTGCCGCATCGAGCGCCTCATCGGGTTGCACAATCGTATCGGTAAACCAGGCATCGACTGCGATCCAGGGATCTTGAGCCATCGGACGTTTTTTACTCCTTCGTGCGTTGCTTGCCGACTATTCGCGGGTCCCTCCGAAGCCGGCTAGCCCGCGACCCGGGTAGTGAACCAAAGAAACGCGATCACCGCCGCAGCGACGGCATAGATGCTTCGTAGCACTGTCCGACCAAGTGGCCACGCCGCCACCGTCCCGGCGATCGACGTCGAGAAGGCCCATATGCGTTACGTGACCGCCGGCTCGTGGGGAAATCTATCAGAATAAACGGGCGGGAAGAAGGCGCTGGCAATTACGGGGCATGCGGGGGTATGGCCGGACCAAACGAAAAGATCGTGCGCTAGAAATCGCGGCACTCGCACTCCCCGATTTTCGCCGAACCCTATCACGGCGGGAACAATTCGGGCGTTAGCTGCCCGCTCCCGGTAGCTGAAATACCTCGACCAACTCTTTCACCAGTGACGTTCGGGGCTATACTCGCGGAATGAGCGAGTTTCCCGAGCCCACTCTCGAAGATTACCAAGCAGGGATGCGCGAGTGCATCTCCGCCGCGGAGTCGCTACTTCGTTTAAAGCCCATCCGCTCGGATCCCAACGATCCGTACACCCCATATCTCAACGAGGCACTCGGTTCCGTTCTACACCTTCTCGCCGTCACCGCGCGCGACGCCATCTTGTCGCAAACCCCGGACGAGCCATGGATCGACTTTGGAGCTGAGCCCCTCAGCGTCGAGGATGCGGAGGCCAAGCTGCCGGAGTTTCTCCGAGTGGTGCAATCCGTCTTCTTTGAATCGCCGGGCCCGTACCCGTTTTGCTGCGCCGACATTCGGGCGACAACATTCGCCCATTTTTTCCTGCCTCCCACGTAGCTCCGGCCCAGTCCCTCGCCACGGGCGCCTTGGGACTTTATGATGAGACGGCAGACCATGGTTTATTTGTCAGGAGCGAATCGAAAAAAATGCCAACTTCCGCCACGCTCGGTACCCAGCGGCAGCGAATCCGCGTCGGCCACAGTCCCGATCCGGACGATGCCTTCATGTTTCATGCCCTGGCCAACGGAAAAATCGATACCGGCCGCTACGCTTTCGAGCATGAGCTGGTGGATATCGAGACGCTCAACCGACGCGCGTTTGCCGGCGAGTTGGAATTGACGGCCGTCAGCCTGCACGCCTACGCCTACCTGACCGACAGCTATATTCTTTGCCCCTGCGGCGCCAGCATGGGCGATGGCTATGGTCCGATGGTGATCACCCGTCAGCCAGCGTCGATCGACGACGTGCGCTCACGCACGATCGCGGTTCCCGGCACGTTGACCACGGCCTATCTGGCTCTGCGCATGTGCCTGGGCCAAGAATTTCGCCACGTCGTCGTGCCATTCGATCAGATCATCGAAGCCGTCGAGCGAGGCGAATATCAAGGCCAGCCGATCGAAGCCGGCCTGATCATCCACGAAGGTCAATTGACCTACGCCGATCGCGGTCTCAAGCTGGTCGTCGACCTGGGCCAGTGGTGGATGGCCGAAACCGGCTTGCCCTTGCCGCTGGGGGCCAACGCCCTGCGCAAGGATTTGGGCAGCGAGACGATCCGCAACGTGAATCGCTTGCTGCTCGACAGCATTCGATATGGCCTCGACCATCGTGACGAAGCCCTGGCCTATGCCCTGCAATATGGCCGCGACTTGGACCATGACAAGGCCGACCGTTTTGTCGGCATGTACGTCAACGATTGGACGCTCGATTTCGGGCCTCGTCGGGCGCGAGGCGGTCCGCCAACTGCTGGCTCGCGGCCATGCGGCCGGCGTATTGCCCAAGCGGGTCGAGCCCGAATTTGTCGGCGACTAGAGTGTGCTTGATTTTGTCTGAATGGCCACCGCACTAACCCGCAGCGCAAGCGAGGGATCTTCGTCCTCTCTCGCTCACGCATCGCGCATAATGTGGGCACGGCGTTCCACGGCACTGAATGCGTAGGCCCCGATGGATCTTCCCGAACGCCCCGCTGCGAAGCCACCCAAACAGGGTTGGCTTACCATCCTGCTAGCGGCCGGCGTCGGCGCCATGATCCTGCTCGCGTTGGTGATGCTCTCCGGCGGCTTTCTGGCCCTGGTGATCTTCGTGGGCGGTGGTGTGTTCGCGATGGCCGCTTTCCATTATCTTGTGTGGGGTTGGTGGCTGTCGGACAAGCTCTATCGCGAACAGGCCGAGGCCGAACAGCGCGCGGCCGACGCCGCTGGTGCACGCGAAGAATCGCCAGACTAAGAAAAAAAACAGCCCAATCGCACGATCGAGCTCTCGGCCGGCGGCCCGCCGACAGCTGATCCCATTCACCGCAAGCGAGGGATTGCCGATGGTGGTTCTCACTCCGGCCGAAGAACTCGGCCTCAGTGGACTGAGTCTCGACAGCCGCGTCCGCAAGGCGTTCTATGCCCTGCCGCCGACGACGATCGTCGAGCTGTGGGAGCGGATGAACACCGAGGCCCGGGCGCAAAACCTGGTCTACTATCACGAGGGGCGGCCCGAGACGATCCGCATCATGCTGCGGCCGATCGGCGTCATGCCCGACCAGTTGGCCTACCTCAACTATGTCTCGCTGACGATCCTCAACGCGCTCAAGCGTTTGCCCGACTTGTATTTGCAAGATTTTCTCGTCCGCTCGATCGTCCCTTTGTCGCCGGTCGAAGAGAAATGGCTGTGGGATGGCTGGGGCCCGGCCCATCGCGAGTTCAACCCGGTGCTGGGCCGGCTCGACGCGGTCGTCGAATTCACCAGTCCGATGTGGAAAGACTCGCTGCGCTTCATGGAACCGAATCTCTGCGGCGTCGGCGGCATCCATCTCGGTCCGGCCTGCGAGCAACTGCTGGCCGACATCGTGCTGCCGGTCTTGCAGGCCCAGGACCCTGGCCTGGAGATGGAAGTCGGCCAGGATTTTCGCGAGATTTTCATCCAAGACGTTTTGGATCATCTTCAGGCCATCGGCCGCGCGGGCCAGAACGTTTGCTTCGTCGAGCCCAAGTATGCCGATCAAGGGACCGACGAACAGGAAGTGCTGGCCGAGTATTATCGCCAGCGCCACGGACTGACGATTCTCCATGCCGATCCGGCCGAGCTCTACATCGAGGGGCAAGAAGTCTTTTACGACGGCTGCCGGATCGACATCGCCTATCGCGATTACGAAGTCCGCGACCTGGCCGAATTGGAACGGACCGAAGGGGTGAACCTCGACCCGGTGCGGCTGTTGTTCCGGCAAAATCGCATGATCTCGTCGCTGGCCGGCGATTTCGACCACAAGAGCTGCTGGGAATTGTTGACCGACAATCAATTGACGCACAAATATTTCACGGCCGAAGAGCGGCAGGTTTTTCGCCGCCATATCCTCTGGACACGCCTCCTCTTCGAGCGCGAGACCGACGCTTCCCGACGGCGACACCGAACCGCTGATTCCGTTCGTCCGCTCCCATCAAGAGCTGCTGGTGCTCAAGCCGAATCGTTCCTACGGCGGAGATCGCGTAGTGATTGGGCCGGCCGTCGATCCGCCCGCCTGGCAGGCCGAGGTCGATCGCGCCCTGGCCGATCCGCAGGCCTGGGTGGTGCAGCGCGTGGCCGGTTTGCCGGTCCACGAGTTCCCGGTCGTCGACGACGCGGGAGGCGTCCACATCGAGCCGTTCTACACGGTGATGGGTTTTGCGCCGTCGAAGTATGGGCTGGCGATCATGGGCCGGGCATCGCAGAAGCAGGTCGTCAACGTCGCTCAGCGCGGCGGCATGTGCGGCATCCTCGTCGGCCGCCCGCCGGCTCGCCTCGTCGGCCCCGCGGGGAAACGACGCTAGCGGCTTTCGCCCCACCGGGGCGGAAAACCCTCTCGACCAGTTGCATCAATAGAAATCGTCGGGGTTTTTCTGCCCTCTTCCGATGCCGGCTTGCGCGATCGTTCTGCGGGTTTCTTCCAGCCGCAGCCGAATCCCAAGCCGACTGACCTCATCGCAGCCACGCTGGCCAATGCCGAGCCAAAAGGGGGCCGAGTGGCCACTCACTTCGTCTTTCCGGAAGCGTGCCATCCCCTTTGGCTGCTGCCGTGGCACGCCGAATGCTTCGCTTGCTCAACCGCCGCGAAAATCGTTCGAGGAGCCAAGCCATGGCAACCAGGAAAAAACAGACCGGCGACAGCCACCAGAAGGGCGCGAACCCTCGCTGGGTCGGCAAGGTAAAGACCGTTTCGACGTATCCGCCCGAGGGCACTTTCTCAAAAGATGCCGAGACCATCGCCAGGGTGATGGTCAGCAAGAAAGTCAGCCCAAAGGGGATCGGATCGGGCATCAAAATGATCCAGTACTTTATCAATCGTGGTGGAAAGGGGCTCACGGCTGCCCGCAAGCGCGAGTTGGAAAAAGCCAAACGAATCCTCCAACAGAAATCCAAAGCCTCCCAAGCGCCGGCACGAACCAGGACAGAATGATTCCCTCGGGCGCCGGCAACGCTGCCGCATCCTGCGTCGCTCAGCGCCCTTTGCAAACATCACTCTTAAGCGGGTGTGAATCGAATGACGCGACGACGAACGGCCCCGGGTCTCAACAAGACGTTTGTCATCGCGCGAGCAAGGCTGGCGGGTTTACGCCGTCGATGCGTTTGCCATTCGCTCGGTCGCCCTGCCCGACGAGGAATTCACGAATTTCGCCACCCAAAATGATTTTCCCGATCTCATTCCGCCGGGCGAAATCTGGATCGCCAGGCAGAATCTCGAAGTCGAGGGTATCTTCTTCATTGCCAATGCGTTGGCCCAGCTCAAACAAAAGGAAAAGGGCGTCCCCGACAAGAAAGCCTACGAAAATGCGGTTCAGATCGAGCGCGATTTGCGTCGGCACGTCAATGGGGTGGAATTTCGCGGCGGCAAACCCCACAAGACGACACCACCGGAACTGTACGTCGATCAATATCTCACGCTCGAAGACGAAAAGCATCCGATCGAAGTCTGGCGGGTCGATGGCAACCTGGTCCGCAGTCTCTACAAGAGCGACTATACCGAAGGGGGGCATGGCCAGGTCTATCCCTGGTGTCCGAACCAAGAGATCTGGATCGAGCGCGATCTCGACGCCAGCGAATTGCCCTTCATCGTTTGCCACGAATACCTGGAACTGCGGCTGATGCGCAACCGAGGCCTGAAGTACGACCGCGCCACGCGATTTGCTCGACGCTGGAGTTTGCCTTGCGCAAAGGCAAAGGCTTGACGTCTTTGCTTACCAGCGGTCACACCCGGTTGACAAAGCGCAAGTTGCCGCACGTCACGTGGCCGGAAGTCTTCGACGCGGTGGTTGACGAATACTTATAATGAACCCGGTTGGCGGGTGGCGCGTTAATTCAAGAACGCAAGTTGCACTATAGAGGACGCCGAGGAACGCAGAGAAAGGAATTTTGAGGTGATTGCGCCGTGCGTTGTTGCCGTTTGGAATGTAACGCACTGAGAATTCTGATTTCTTAGCGTCCTCTGCGTACGTCCGTGTCCTCTGCGGTGGAAGTCTACTGCGTTGGTCCACCCACCCGCCATGCCTTAACTCGCCTTCTTGCGGATGTGCTTTTGATCGGTCCCAAGTTGGCATTTCATGCGCTCTTGCAGCAAAGCCAACACCGCGGCTTCTTCGGGACTCAGACGCGTCAAACTGCCACGCAGCGCGTGCTCGGTCCGCTGACGCAAGACCTTGAGCAGCGAGTGATCCAAATAGGCCGCGATCACCTCGGGGTGGACGTAACATTTGCGGCAAACGGTTCTGGTGTTCCCCAGCTGGGCCGCCACCCGCTCGATTGCTTTGGTCACGTTCCGCTTGGCCCCGGCGCCGCTATCGAAATCCTCGAATTCCCGCAGTGCCTGGGCTGCCAGCCATGTCCCGGCCCAGGTTCGAAAGTCCTTGGCACTGATGTCTTTGCCCGAAACCTGACGCAAATATTCATTCACGTCTCCCGAGTCGACGTCGTGCACGCGGCCCCGCGAGTCGACATATTGAAAAAGCTCCTGGCCGGGCAGATCCTGGCAACGTTTCACGATTTTCGCCAGACGCGGCGCCGTCACGTCGAGGTCGCGATTGATGCCGCTTTTGGCGCGAAAGTGAAAACGGATCGACTTTCCATGCACGTCGACGTGACGATCCCGCATCGTCGTCAAGCCGAACGAGTTGTTCTCCCGGACATATTCGTCATTGCCGACACGGATCAACGAAATCTCCAGCAGGCGAACGACCGTCGCCAGGACTTTGTCGCGCGGCAATCCTCGGCGTCGCAAATCGCTACGAACGCGTCTTCGAATGCGCGGCAGCGCTTTGGCGAATTCGATCAGGTTGGCATACTTGCTCGATCCGCGCATTTCGCTCCAGCGCGGATGATAGCGATATTGTTTCCGACCTTTTGCGTCGCGGCCGGTCGCTTGGATGTGCTGATTTTCGTGCGGTGCGATCCAGACGTCGGTCCAGGCAGGCGGAATTGCCAACGACCGGATTCGTTGCAGGGTTTTCCGGTCGCGAATCGGCCGCCCTTGCGCTGTAGTAAAGAGGATTGCGCCGCTTATATTCCCGGCGGATTCCTGCCTCGCGGTCGCTCCCATAGCGTAAACCAGCCGTTTTGGCCGATCGTCGATTCTCGCGCACGATATCCTTTGCCAAATTGCGCATCGCAAGACTGCCACCATTTTGAACCGAATGAGAGTCTTTCCCGGATTTTCGAACGTGCAGACTTCATGCCATTCGCCATAACGTCCCGACGAACGGTTTTGGCACGGAAGGTGCAATCTTCTTGATCGCATTCCCGCGCACCTAGCTTTTCAGGGATTACAAGCATGAACCAATCCGTATGGCAAACTCGCCGCCGTCGCCGATTCGCACCCCTCAGAGCCGATGGACAATACGACGTCGTCGTCATCGGGGGCGGAATCACCGGGCTCTCCGCCGCCTATTTTCTTTGGGAGGCCGGCCAGTCGGTCTGTCTCTTGGAACGCGATCGGTTGGGCGATGGCGACACGGGCCACACCACGGCTCATCTGACGGCCGTCACGGACCTTAGGCTCGCCAAACTGGTGCAATCGTTTGGTCAGGATGCGGCCAGACTGGTCTGGCACGCTGGCACCACGGCGATCGACGCGATCGAGTCGATCGTCGTCGAATATGGCATCAAGTGCGATTTTCAGCGCAGTGCCGGGATTCTTGCATGCGTCGCTGGTCGAAGACCAGAACGAAACCAAATCGCTCGAAAGCGAAGTCGCTCTGGCCACTCGGTTGGGAATTGAAGCCCAATTCGTCGACAAGGTCCCGTTCGTCGATCGGCCCGGCATCCGCTATCCCCATCAGGCAAAGTTCGATCCGCTGGCCTATCTGACCGGCCTGGCCGACCGGCTTCGGGCCGAGGGCTGCGCCATTCACGAACGCAGCGCGGTCGATAGCGTCGAAGCCCTGCCGCTGGCGGTCAACGTCGGCAAGCATCGAATTCGTTGCAACTACCTCGTCGTCGCCACGCATGTCCCCTTGATGGGCGTCGCCAACCTGGCGAGCGCCGCCGCCTTCCAGTCAAAGCTGGCATCGTTTTCGTCCTATGCCGTTTCGGCCACCCTGCCAGACGCAGGCCATCCGGAAGTCTCGCTCTGGGATACCAGCAGCCCCTACTACTATCTACGCACCGATCGCGGCCGACGAGCCGATCGCGTGATTTTCGGCGGCGAGGACCACAAGACGGGCCAGGATGACGACACGGAGAAATGCTACGAAAAACTCGAATCGGTGCTGGCCGGCATTTTTCCCAACGCCAAGGTCGAACACCGCTGGTCGGGGCAGGTTATCGAAACTCCCGATGGGCTGCCCTACATCGGCGAAACGGCCGAGGGGCAATTCGCGGCAACCGGTTTTGCCGGCAACGGAATGACCTTCGGCACGCTGGCCGGCATCATGGCCCGCGATCGCTACCTCGGCCTCGACAATCCGTGGCAAGAGCTGTTCAGCGCCGATCGCAAGAAGATTCGGGGGGGCGCCTGGCGATATTTGAAAGAGAATGCCGACTATCCCTACTTCTATCTCAAGGATCGTTTGCGCGGGGCCGAATCTACCGCGACCCGCTCGGTCCGGCGCGGCGAAGGCAAGATTCTTAAGCTCGACGGCCACCGAGTCGCCTGCTCGCGCGACGAAAACGGAAAGCTCTGCGTATTGGAAGCCGAATGCACGCACATGGGTTGCGTCGTGCTTTGGAACCCCGCCGAAAAAACCTGGGATTGCCCCTGTCACGGTTCGCGGTTCCATCCCAATGGCGAAGTGCTGGCCGGCCCCGCCGAGCAGCCGATGAAGCCGGTCGAGGCCAAGCGGCAAAAATCGCCCGCTAACGATCAAACCCAAAAACGCCCGCGTCGGCGTTCGGTCGCCCAAGGTAAAGGTCGCTGATCAGTCGGCTTGCGATCGTGCTGAAGGTAATGCCGTTCCCGCCGTAACCGATCGCAAAATAGGCCCTGTCTCGGCCGTGCGGTCGACCGATATATGGCATGCCGTCGGGGCTTTCACCAAAAGTCCCCGCCCAGGCCAGCGCCGGCTCAAATTGGATGTCAGGAAACAGCCGCTGGAATCGTCGCACTACTTTGGCGGTCCGGCGCTCGATCAGACTGTCCCGCTGGTGGTCCGAGGCAAATGCGGAGTCGGCCCCGCCGATCATCGCCCGCCCATCGTCGGTTTGTCGGGCGTAAAAATAGGGCCGAGCCGTTTCCCAAATCAACATCCCGCTCGGCCAGCCCGCGAACGAGCCGACCGGCTCGCTCACCACCGCAAAAGTACAATGCAGCGAGCCGGGATCATGGGATAGATAGCGCCGCGAGTCGTATCCCGTCGCATAAACGACGCGCCGCGCTCGGACCGTTCCAGCGGCTGCCTTCAGGCAAACGCCGCCAGCCGTTTCGTCGACCGCCTGCACGTCTGTTTTGGCAAAGCAGCGCAGCCCACGCTGTCGCGCAGGGCCAACAGCTGTTGAGCCAGCCGGTAAGGATCGATCTGTGCATCGCCGGTCGAACGAATGGCGGCGCGGGCCGCGATGCTGGAGATTGTCCGCAGTGCCCGCGCGTCGAGCAACTCCACGGCGAAACCGTGACGGCGCCGGCACTCGCACTCGCGGCGCAATCGCCGGGCGTGCCAGAAGTGGCTGGCAAAGTACAGACTTTCTCGCCGCTCGAATCCGCAGCGATCACCCAGGTCGTTGACGATCTCTTCCAGTTCGTCGATGGCCGTCAGGCCGCGGCGATAGGCGTGGACTGCCCGATCTTCGCCAACCATCCCGATCAGATCGACCAGCGGCGTGTCGACTTCGTACTGCAGCAAGCCGGTGCTGGCCGCGGTGCTGCCGGTTCCCAGGGCGCGCTTATCGATCAGCACGGTGTCGACACCTTCGCTCGCCAGTCGATAGGCGACGAGTGCCCCGGTGATGCCGCCTCCCAGGACGGCCACGTCGCAGGAAATGTCGCCGGGAAGCGGCTCGGCGTCGAGCGGCGCGAGTCCCAAAGTCTGCCAGAATGAAGTGCCGGAGCGCAGGCTCATTTTCGAACCATCGTGCGGCGCGGCTCGGATTTCGCCAGCCAGGAGGCCGCGCGCTTCAGGTCGCTCGCCAATTCGCCACGCATTGTCCGGCGGCGGCTCTCGTCCGGAGCGCGTAGCACCGCCGAAGGGTGATACGTCGCCAGAATGTGCGGTCCCCGTTCGCTGGGCAGAATCTTCCCGCGCTCGCGTGTGACGCGAAAGTCGCGGCCCATCAGCGTGCCGGCGGCGGTCGCACCCAAACAGACAACTAATTCCGGCGCGACGCTTGAAATCTCGACCTCCAGCCACGGTCGGCAGGCGTTGATCTCCCGCGCCTCGGCTTGGCGTGCAGCCGCCGCTGGCCGCGCTCGGTGAATTTGAAATGCTTGACGGCGTTCGTGATATAAACCTGTTTCCGATCGATGCCCACTTCGGCCAGCAGTTCGTCAAGCAATCGGCCAGCCGCGCCGACGAAGGGATGGCCCGCGAGATCTTCCTCATTGCCTGGCGTTTCCCCGACCAGCATCAACCGCGGTCTGGCCGGTCCTTCGCCAAATACCGTTTGCGTCGCGCGGCGAAACAGATCACAGCCTTCGCACTCGGCCGCGGCCACACGCAGCCTGCCGATGCTATGCGTCGCCGGCACAAACTCGAGTGCGGAGGTGGCTTTCGCTGTCTCGTGAAATGGCGGCCTGGCCATAAGTCGTTCGCCTGTTTTTTTTCGAGATCAGCCATGAAGCAGCAAAACTTGCTTGCAGATTGCGTGCCGCATTCGACCACCCCTTACAGGCCGCCAGATTCGCGCCTGATTGGTATACGACTTGCTCTTGGTGGGCTTCTGGAACTGAGCCCTACGAAGCGGGCAAGGAAAAGGAGTTCGCTATGAAAGCGCTCTGTTGGTTTGGCAAGCATGACGTTCGGATCGAAAACCTTCCCGACGCCAGAATTCAATTGCCGACCGATGTCGTCATCAAAATCACTTCCACGGCGATCTGTGGCTCCGACCTGCACCTTTATGATGGTTTCATGCCCACCATGCAGCAGGGGGACGTGCTCGGACACGAACCGATGGGCGTGGTTGTCGATGTCGGCCGAGACGTGAAAAACCTGAAGCGCGGCGATCGCGTCGTCGTGCCCTTTTGCTTGGCCTGCGGCAACTGCTTCTTCTGCAACAAAGGGCTCTACTCGCTCTGCGACAACTCAAATCCGAATGCCGAGGTGGCTCGCGAAGCACTGGGCCAGTCGCCGGCGGGACTGTTTGGATATTCGCACATGCTGGGTGGATTTGCCGGTGGACAAGCCGAATACTTGCGCGTGCCCTATGCCGATGTCGGCCCGCTCCGAATCGAATCGGACTTGCCCGACGAACAGGTGCTGTTTCTCTCCGATATCTTTCCCACCGGCTACATGGCCGCCGAAAACTGCGACATCGAGCCGGGCGACACGGTAGCCGTTTGGGGCTGCGGACCTGTCGGGCAATTCGCCATTCAAAGCGCCTGGATGCTCGGAGCGGCCGCGTGATCGCCATCGATCGAGTGCCGCGGCGCATCACCATGGCGCAACGATACGGCAGGGCCGAAGCGATCAACTTCGACGACGGAAACGTCTACGACCGCCTGATGGAAATGACTCGCGGACGCGGACCCGACCGTTGCATCGACGCGGTTGGCTGCGAAGCCCATACTGCCGGCAGCATCGATGCCGTCGTCGACAACGTGACGTCTTCCCTCATGCTCGCCACCGATCGCGCCCATGTGCTGCGCGAGGCGATCTATTGCTGCCGGAAGGGGGGCACGCTCTCGGTGCCGGGCGTCTACGTTGGCGATCCGGACAAATTGCCTTTCGGCGCGCTCATGAACAAAGGTTTGACCGTCAAGACCGGCCAGACCCACATGCACCGCTACATGCGTCCGTTGCTCGAAAAAATCGAAAAGGGGGAGATCGACCCCTCGTTTGTCGTCACGCACCGGCTGAAGCTCGACGACGGGCCGCAAGCCTACAAAACGTTTCGCGACAAAAAAGATGGCTGCGTCAAGGTCGTGCTGACTCCTTGACCAGGGGAGGCCGACGCGCGACGAGGCGCCTTTTGAAAACGACCGAGTGATCGAATGGTGACCGCCGGCCCTCACCGGCTGGCTGCTGGCGCCGTGATCGCCGTCGGCTTCGGACCGCCGATGCGACTTTCATCGCTCCCCTCCGCGTCGCCTTTTGCCCCCGACACCGCAGTGCCGATGACTGCCAGGCGGAGCACCGGCAGGGAGGGATCGTTGCTCTGCACAAGGATCTGCCGGATTTTGCGTCCCTTCTGCCGGGTCAAATCGAGCGTCACGTTCAATTCGGCCTGCTCGCCCGGGGCGATTTTCAGATTCAATGTCTTGGCCACCGTCTCACCATTGATCGGCGTCACCTTGGTGATGATCAAGGGTGCGGTCCCCACGTTCCGCAAGATAAACGCGTGGGTTACCTTCTCTCCGCTTTCCCGCTTGCCGAAGTCGAACGTCGGCTCTTCGACCAGCAGCTTGGGCAACGGCCCACCCGCTGGCATCCAGCCGCCGGCAGCCCGCCGAGCAGCCTGCCGATTGGCCTCGTCCACTTTGGCACGCTCGATTTGGTGGCGCAGTGGATTTGCATCATCCTCTTCGTCGTCGGCACCCGGTCTTTCCTGAACCGGCACCTCGACGACCTGCAGCTCGCGGGCCGGCTGCAACATCAATTCCTCGATGGCCATGCCCACGGCCACGCCCACAAACAAGACAATCAAGTAGCCCACCGTCGTTGTATTCACGGCCGATTTCCTTCAGAAGCAAGCAGGTGTGGGGCCGGTTGCCGTGCGCGTTGCCTGCTACGCACGCCCTTGCCCATTTTCCTCCGCCGTGCCGCCACTGGCAAGCACAGCGCCGGAAAGCGGGAAGCGGTGGCAGATTCGTGGCGGAGAGAAACCCCCACCTTGAAGGGACAACGTTCACGCCGGCTGCCGCTCAAGAATGAGCTGCGTTGCGTGAGCCCAATCGATTGCCAGCGGATGAAGCGGGACTGAATTCCGGCCTGGTCAGTCGGTTCGGCTGCGGGGCCGGCACTTCAGATCGATGCCTTAGTCCGCTGCCACCCGGGCCTTAACCGTGACCGTCTTGGCATCTTTTGGGATGCGAATATTATGCTCTTCCCATTCCTTGCCGGGCAATTGGATGTAGACCACAGCCTTATCGCCGGGCAAGAAGCAGTCGAGATCGACGCGACCGGCGTCATCGGCAATTTCTTGAACCGATTCCGATCCTTGGAAGTAGATCAGTTGGGGCTCGCCTGGGGGCGCCTGCCGCGAAGTGGGCACCACCAGCGCCTCGGCAACCGGCTCGCCCTTGCGGTCCTTGATCATCAAGGCGATGGGCGGCGCCTTGACGAGCCGCAAACTGATCGGTTTGAACTTGCGCGGACCCGTTGCCTTTTGCGTTCGATAGCTCGACGCGAAGGCATAACCCGATCGGAATGCCGCCACGTTGACTTCGAATTGGCCTTCGCCGGGTACCAGATCCGGCAGGCTGAATTTGCCCTCCGCGTCGCTCGTCGTCGTAAACGGCTCTTGGTGGAACTGGCCCCCCGGCCACGTTTTTTGAACGACCAGTAGCGTGGCGTCGGCCACCGGCTTGCCATCGCCATCCAGCACCTGACCCGTCAGGTCGTCCGCCTGGGCCACCGGCACGCACGAATGAAACGCTGCCGCCAAAACCATTAAGCAAACGAGATGTTTTGCGTTTCTCATGGTTCGTTTCCGTATCGAATGAGTTTCTCTCGACAAAAAAACCAGCGCCACGTCGAACCGACCAGGATCATCAGAACAACATTCAGCAAAGCCGCGCCCGGGCCGAGCATCTCGATCGCCAAGACGTGCAAGGCGGCCACGATCAGAAACAACACGAACACCCATCGCCAGCGGCGAATCAGCCCCGCGATGAAAAGGCATTTCATCAACAGCCAGAAGGCGGCAACGGGCATCGCCACAATGGCAAACAGGTTGCCGATCCCCTCCAGGGCCAACATCCCCACCACCACCCATATTTGCCACGGCACGGTGCGCTGCGCTTGCGACGACTGCGCAGGCAATACACCCACGGACTCTGACCCGAAGGACATGCAAGGACTCCTACATAATTCGGCAAGGTCGTACTGTGCGGGCGTGCGGCTTAACTCGGCGAATCGGCCTTCGGGCTCGCACGCTCCTCCTCGTCCTCGGCTGCCGATCGGGCCGAAACCGTGATCGTCAGCGCATCTTTCGGAATTCGAATCTCGTGCGGTTCCCAATCCTTGCCCGGCAACTGGATGAGCACCTGCGCTTGATCGCCCAGCGCGAAGCAATCGAGATGGACGCGACCCGCCGCATCGGCGACCGCCTGCACCGGCTCCGATCCTTGGAAATAGACCAGATGGCTCTCGCCATCGGGCGACTTTCGCGATGCCGGCACCACGCGCGCCCGGCCGACCGACCGGCCGTTTCGGTCTTGCACCACCAGCGTGATCGGCGACGCCTCGGCCAGCGCCAGCGTGACCGGCTTGAAGGGGTGTGGCCCCGGTCCTTTCTGCAATTGATAGCTCGACGCCAAGGCATAGCCCGATCGCAATGCGGCCACTTGAACCGCAAATTGTCCGTCCGTGGGGATCAACTTCGGCAGGCAAAACCGCCCGGCCGCGTCGCTCTTGGCGGTAAACGGCTCTTGTTGATACCGGCCTCCTGGCCAGGTTTTGAGAATGACCAGCAGCGTCGCATCGGCCAGCGGTTTGCCGCCGCGATCGACCACCCGTCCGGTCAGATCGTGCAGTGCGACAGTCGGCGGTTGCTGCTGCTGGCTAAGAAACCACGAGCCGCAAACGAGGCCCACCAAGAACAACACCGCCGCCGGCGCCAGGCGAGCGAGAAAACCGAAGCGCCCACCACTGCGGCAAGCGTCGGCGTAACGCCGCAATGATCCAAACCGCCGCTGGGCTTCTTGCCAGGCCGTGTCGGCCGGCATTCCACGTGCCAGATTGTCGTCGACCAACAACCGCAGGTGAGACATCAACTCTTCGTCGATCTCTTGATCCTCGGCCGGCGAACCGGCCGGCAGGCTACCACACCACCAGGCGCGTAATTTTTTGATCCACGACATGGCATCACCGCCCCTCCGAATAGAGTTACCACCGCGAAAACGCTCCGGTACTCACCGCCACAGTCAACAACTCTCCGCCGCTCGATAGCTCAACACGCGATCGATCGCCTGGCTCATTTTGGCCCAAGCGGCCGTCTCGGCCTGCAATTGTTTCTTTCCCTGCGGAGTCAGCCGGTAAAATTTTGCCCGGCGATTCGCCTCGCTCGTTCCCCATTCCGAACCGACCCAGCCGTGTCGTTCCAGTCGGTGCAGGGCCGGATAGAGCGAGCCCTCTTCGACCTGCAAAAACTCCTCGCTCGCCTGGTGCAGGTGCCGGGCAATGGCATAGCCGTGCTGCGACCCGCCCGAAAGCGTTCGCAGGATCAGCATGTCCAAGCTTCCCTGCAGCAGCGTCGCTTTCGATTCATTCGCAGCCATCGCCCGCAATCCCCGCGTTTCGTATGCACCTGTCCTGCCCACTCCCCTAGAACGACAAGGGTAGTATGATCCTGTTCCCATAGAGCGTCAAGGGGTAGGGCGGAGAAAGAAAGCTCCGGGGAGAAATTCGCCCGGATCCGTCGGCGATCAAAACAATGCTGACAGTGGCAAACGCGTCGCCGTGGCCGGAACAGCGGAGCTACATCACCAAACGCATGCCCACACTTTTGGGCGCTGCGGGTCAGTCCTGTCCATGTCGATACTCGCATTACTGCGTCTAGTCGGGAATCGGGTACGGCTCTCTGCCGGCAATGGTGATCAGTCGCATGTAAGTTGTCGGATCAACATCGGAGGTAATGCCCTGAACCGAGCCATCGACGTACATATGGATCACCACGCCCGCCGGGTAGTCGCCCGGTGACTTGTAGGCGTGGTTGCTGCTCGGCCCCCAGGAGATGACCTGGGGCGAATCACCGTAACCGGCTATCGCGGGCGAGTAAGCAGTCGCCGTGATTGGCGCCGGACCGACGTTCAGCGCCGTCATTCCACCGGTGGGCACCAACCAGAATCCCGTCGGATTGGTTCGGGTGTCCACGGTCTTATTGGGCGGAAAGTGCTCATGGTATTTGGATTAATTCCGGTGGTCCAAGCAGTTGTGCCGTCGTACCAGCAGTTCATCGCCGGTTCGATGGTCTCGCACAGCATCATTGTCCTCGACGTTCCATCGGTGCAGGCTCCCATATCCAACCCGGTTCCCGGCACGATCATGCCGTTAGGGGCATCCTGCCCCTCCGGAATATCGGTCGTGGCGGCAACGTTCGGCTCCGGCCCATACTGCATGCAGGGAAAATGCGTGGCCGAAAGGGCAACGTAGTTGGTCACCGTTGCCAATTGCGGCGGCGAGCCAAGGTTTGCGCTCCCCGACGGATATCCGTACGCGGCGGGTGGGTTGCCGGGCGGCATGCCCGTGTACTGGGATGGGGCGACTGTCGGCGTGCCGGAGAAACTGGGGCAGATGAGTTCATCCAACTGAACCGCGGCGAAGTGCTTCTTAACAATCTTGCTCGCTCTGGTCATCGTCACGGAAAAAATCTTTTCCGAGGTGATGCCATCGCGAATCCCGGCGACATTGTAGGGCGTGAATGCGTCGGCCGAGAATTTTTCTGACGCTTCGGAAATGGAGTCGTAGAGGGAGCCTTCGTCCATGTAGGGCAGAATCATCACGATCCAACTGTAGCCCGCGGTGGCCGAGGTGCTGCCGGCGTGGGTCGTGTAACCGGCCGACGGGATCGCGCCGGCAGCCGCTCCTGAGCCTGGCTCCGGCCACCAAACGCTGGCGACCCCTCCCTCGTTGCCTTGGTTGCTCGTGGCAGGAAACGCACGGTGCACGTCGCGGTAGTTTTGCAGCGCCACGCCGAGCTTTTGCGCCTTGCCCATGCAGTGGTTACGCCGGGCAGCCTCGCGGGCACTCTGCAGCTCGGGCAAAAAGAATGCGGTCAGCATCCCGATGACCCCAATCAGCGCAATCACTTCGACGCGCGTCATGCCGCGTCGTTGCCGTTCCACGAACATACAGGACCTCCGAGCTCTGCCGCGAAAAATCCCACCGGTTTTTCACTGGACGGCGTTTTATCGCCGGTCACGTCACCATCCGCGCCGGCTGGCCGTGTCGGGAATCGCGTCCGGTTCGCCACCGGCGATGGTGATCAAGTGCATGTAAACCGTCGGATCGATGTCTGGGGCAATAACGTGGACCGATCCATCGACTGCCAGATGCACGACGACCCCGTTGACATGATTGCTGCTCGGGCCCCATGAGATCACTTGCGGAACGTCGCAGTAACTTTCGAGGGCCGGAGAATAGGCGATCTCGGTGTCCGGACTCGGACCAACGTTTAGCGCCGTCTTGCCTCCGGGGGGAACTTTCCAAAAACCCTTGGGATTGGTTTTCGGGTCGACGGCATCGTCGGGCGGAAACATGTCGACGGTATTGGGATTGATGCCCGTCGTCCAAGCGGTCGTGCCGTCGTACCAGCAGTTCATCGCCGGCTCGATCGTCTCACACACCATCAGCGTTTTGGACGTGCCATCCTTGCAGGCAGTGAACGGCAATCCATTTCCCGGCACGATCATTCCATTCGGGGCATCAGCCCCTTCGGGCACGTCGACCATCTCGGCCAGGCCGGGCTCCGGCCCATACTGCATGCAAGGAAAATGCGTGGCCGAGAGGGCAACGTAGTTCGTCACCGCCGCCATTCGCGCGGGTGATCCCAGGTTTGCGTTCCCTGCGGGAAAGCCGTAAGCGGCCGGCGGGTTGCCGGGCCGCTTGCCCGTGTATGGGGATTTGGCGACGGTCGAAGTGCCCGCGTAGCTGGGGCAGGCAAGTTCGTCTAACTGCACTGTGGCAAAATGCCTGGTGATCGTGCCGCCGCCCACGGTCGTGCTGACGGAAAAATTGTGGCCCGTCGAAGCGCCATCGCTGATTCCGGCGACGTTATAAGGCGTGAACGCATCGGCCGAGAATTTTCCGGACGCTTCGGAAATAGCGTTGTAGAGTGGCCCCTCGTCCATGTAGGGCAGAATCATCACGATCCAACTGTAGCCGGCCGTGGCCGAAGTGCTGCCCGCATCGGTCGTGTAGCCGGCCGACGGAATCGCGCCGCTGGTCGCTGCCTCGCCTGGCTCCGGCCACCAAACGCTGGCGACTCCGCCGTCGTTGCCTTGGTTGCTCGTGGCCGGAAGCTTGCGGTGCACTTCATGGTGATTCTGCAGAGCCAATCCGATCTGCCTCAACTTGTTCATGCACTGCCCGCGTCGGCCCCCGCCTTCGTTCGACCGCGGTAAGATCATCAGCACTAACGCACCGAGTAGGCCAAGGACTACGATCAACACCAGCACTTCGACGAGCGTAATGCCGCGTCGTGGACGTTTCTCGGACACACCCACCTCCGCAAAAAAAGCGAGACCCGAAAGCGACTCCGTGCAGCCGAATTCCCGAGCGGGGACGAAAAGACGCTCGCGCTGGGCAGCGCGTAAGAAGAGCCCGACGATGGCGGTTCGAGGGCAATCCGCCGATTCCTCCTGTAATGTAGTGCTCTGGGCGGACGGCGTCAAAAAACGACCGCGCGGCGGCCCAATCTCGGCGTCTCGCCAAACGCCGCTTGACTGCTGGGCACAGCTGCCACGAAACTAAGGCGTCGTAGCACGGTTCCATCGGCGGTGACCATGCAACTCTCGCATCTTTGTGAAGTGATCCTCTACGTCGAGGACATGCACGCGCAGGCGTGCTTCTATCGCGACGCGTTGGGACTGCGGCTTACTCATCCCATGGGCGTTCACGATTTTTCCAACGAGTACTGGGTGACCTTCGATACCGGCCAGTGCACGCTGGCACTTCACGGCGGCGGCCAAAAACGCATCGGGCAGGATTCGCCGAAGTTCGTTTTCTTCACCGACGACCTGGCCGCCACCCGCTCGCTCCTCATGTCGCGGGGCGTTGCGATCGGCGAGCCTCGCTCTCCGGCACCGGGCCATTTCGTCTGCGATGCCCACGACCCGGAAGGGAATCCGTTTTCGATCGAAGCCCACGAGGCCACCGCGGACTGACCGCGTTGCCGCGGGTGGTTGCTACTGGCCCCGTGCGCACAGCCCATCGTCCTCTCACCTGCTCACCCACTCCCACCTCTAGCCTCTGGCCTGTGGCCTCTCGCCTCCCACTGGCCTAATTCTGCATCTTGAAAAACGGCTGTGGTTTTGCGAGTATCCGAGTAGTTTGATTAGAAGATGTGTTGCTTGATCGGTTTGACAGAAGACATCCGCGGCTCAACTGGCAGCTGCGGGGTAATTCGACGTGCCTCCGCTTGCAAGGCCGCGCGGCTGCCAACCAGGAATGGATTGCCTGGCCAGGCAACGTGGGTGTTGTTCAAGCGCGGTGCTGCCCTGAAAAGCTCGCACCAACGCCGGACCGCCTTACTTGATCGGTTCGTGTCAATTCCGGCCCCCAAGCCCGTAGAGAAACACACGCCTGGTTCAACGACAGTGCTCCCGGTCGCGCCGCTTGTAAACGCGCGACCGCCTTGCGCCACTCGGCCTGGACGAGGACATGCCTCTGGGGACGCGGACAACACAGGCCTCTTGCCGGGGCAACTACTAGGCGCTGGCTATGTCGCTTCGCAAGTCGAT
Source organism: uncultured Planctomycetaceae bacterium (assembly GCA_963702015.1). Lineage (GTDB taxonomy): Bacteria > Planctomycetota > Planctomycetia > Pirellulales > PALSA-1355 > DATJTR01. The sequence continues at coordinate 6,341,540 of OY969698.1, read as the reverse complement.
CGAGTTTGAAATGACGCAAGAAATGGCAAGCTCGTTCGATGGTGTTCTCGGAGATTGACCGCCGAGGAATTGGTTAGCGTAAAACCCACCGGAGCGAAACTGGTCAGGGGCGTACTCAAGAGGTGATGTATGACAGGTGAACTGAGAACAACTCGACAGGCAGTGCGGCGTACGCTCGCCGCGCTTGTCGGTCGATGCGTTCTGAGCAAGCTTGTCAGCAGGGGCCGCAAGATCTCCGCATCATCAAACCTGGGTATCTCGAAAGCCCAAGTCGACCCCTTGGGAAGACAGACGACAGGCGACAGGCGAGAGTTGCATTTGCTTTTGTACCTCGAGCCTCAAGTCTCGAGCCTCAAGCCTTCCCATAAGAAAGGACGAGAATCGGAACTAATCATCTCCCCCACCCAACTACTGTCCTGCGGTGGCCGTGAGCGACGCGTGCCGCTGACGTCAAAGGAAGATAGTGAAAATGTGGTGGGGATCGCTCCTATGGCGTTGCCGCTGGACCTAGCGATGGCGGTGGGATCCCTTGCCAAGAGCCGTCGGGCTAACGGGAAATATTCTGGCTCTCCCGTGTCAGAGCGCTATCTTGCAGACTGGCGGCTGGTGGCCGTGTGTCTGTGGTGCTCGGCCTGAGCGGTTAACTCCTAACAAGCTTGCCTTAATCAAGTAGAGTGCGGAATGGCTCCCGGTCCCACCCGGCGGCAGCGGCACGCCATCCTTTCTTTTTTTCGCTTCGCGTGCGGCTGCGCGTGCACGCTGCGCTCCAGGCTACAGGCCACAGACGAATGGCACTAAGTTAAGGAAGCCGCCTCGCGAGCCAGCTTCCGGTTGAATTTGTACCGCGTGCCCACCATGTATTCAATCCAGGCCGGTCGTCGTCGCTTCAGTCGCGGCTCTTGGCGGCCGGGGCGATTTCCGACCCGATGGGCAGACACGGTTGCCAGGAGCGCGTTGTAAATCGCTTCGTTGCCGTCTATGGCCATCATGGCAGGCGTGAACGACTCGACCGCTTGCATCGTGCCCTTGAGGCTCAATTGCCGGGGCAGCACGTCATTCCGCTTGGCTGAATCTAGCATGACACCGCGCAGCAGGTTATACGCGAGTAAGTGAGCCCGGATTTCCTTGCGGACCATCGACGGTGTTTTGGCCCGTAGCACATCCAAGTTCATCGAATGCTTGATTGCTCGAATGTCTAGTTCGCAATTCCATCGCTGCCAGTATAGATCGGCGATTTCCTTTTGGGGAATCGCCGGATCGGTCAACGTGGCCACGACGATGGCTTGCTCTTTGCCGCCGTTACGTCCGTCTATGTCTATCACGAATTCGCGAACCGTCACGGTGTCGGGCAGCGCGGCATAGGCGGCAGTTTCTTCGGCGTTTATCCGGCAGCGGACTTGACCCTTGGTCCACTCAACAATGTGGTCTTTGGGTCCAAGGATTTCACCGGCTGTAAAGCCAACCGTTCGCTTGGCGTGGCTGATTGATACCACGTCGACGCCGCGAGCCTTGAGTCGTGCCATTGTTGATTAGGTCGGATAGTAGCGGTCGGCAACCACGATACTGCCGGTCGGCAGGCTCTCGCTCACGCGGCGGAACAAGCCAATCTCGCCCGTTCCCTTGCCGCAATACTTGGCAAACCCCATGTCGAGAACAGCGCCGGTTGCGAGCGATACGATTGAGACGGTGCGCACAATTGAGAAGCCGACCCCTCGATACTTGTTGCCGTGGGGGTACTCAAGCTGGTTTTCCGCCGTGTCCGGCATTGAGAAGCACGTACCGTCGGCAAGAAAAACTTCGCGACCGCGCCAGTTCCACGAATCGTCGGCGTTGCCGTGGACACGCTGGCCGATTTCCTTCGCCATGCGTTCCATAGCCGATTCTGGAAACCGCGTGCGAGCTTGACTGTAGGCCGCGTTCGACGCCGAGCAAGCCGGCAGCCCCGTCGACACGCGATGGGCCAGAATCCGGCTTACGGCTTCATTCAAGCTCTTATCTTGCGAGAGGCGTTGCGACAGCCAAGCCCAGAGAGTGACGAACGGGCAGAACACGCGGGAGCGGTAGTCGTGGCACTCGCCATCAAGCACGCTCAAAACGTAGTCGCGGGTGAGCAGCCGGCCGAACGGCAGGCCGTTGTCTCGGGCGAATTTGTCGCGGACGATTCGGAAGTCTTTGCGGGCGGTCACGAGATTTCGCATTCTATTCGCTCCCGCTATGATGCTCTTGTCAGAGGCGCATCCGGCGAAAGCTGGTTTGTGTTTCTCGCCCCCGTTGCGGCTTGCCGGCTGCTTCGGGGGTTTTTCGTGTCTATCGTATTATAGACACTTGGCCCATGTCGTGTCAATAGTATAATAGACATTCTCGGCGCGGAAAAAACAGCGAAAAACGGGGGAATCGAACCCAACCGACCAGAGCCGGACCCTAGCGGGGTTTATAAAAAGGCCCCTGCGCCGCCAAGGCGCGGGCCGTTCTCCGGGCAGAAGATGCCCTAAAGTCGTTTATGGATGGATTTATATACTATGGCGCCGACCAAGACACCGGACGCCGATCCACGGTTCGCCCGAGCGTGATTTTGAGTAAGTCTGATTGTTGACATTGCGTCTATAGAGGAATAGACTTTTCGAATGGCAAGGCAGCAATCAAAACCAAAGGTAATGGATCGCGCGCGAGCGCTTTTCGAGAAGTCCGGCCTATCTCTCGAAGAGCTGGGCAAGCGAATGGGATACGCCAATGGGGCTGCCCGCAAGTCCGCTTGGCAATTCCTGAATAAGACTATGGACCCACGCTTGAGCATGCTGATCAAATTCGCCGACGCGCTAAACCTCACCCTAAGTGATGTGATCAAATGAGCAAGAGCAAGACTGCCACTGCCGCCGTCGTTGAGCAACCAGCTGGAAACAATCCCTTCGCCACAGACCCGAGCACGGCGTACTACAGCGATTTCGTGCTGTGGCAAGAGAACAAGATGCTAGTGCTTACGCCAAAATTCCGGCGGCGAAAGGTATGGCGAACGCCTGCGAAATCACTCCTTATCGACACGATGCTACGGGGATGACGATTCCACCGATCTACGTTCGCATGGTCCAAAGTCAGGACACAAAGCGGATGGTGCGGGAGGTTGTCGATGGCCAGCAGCGAGTGAGAAGCGTTTTAGAATTTGTATCGGAGGAGTATCGCTTGGCCACATCCCTAGACGCGCCATGGGCCGGCAAGAGCTTCTTTCGAGTGTCTCCGGGGACCGCTGGATCGACATAGCCGTTGACGAACTAGTCGGGCTCTCAAGCCAGCTTGTTTAGCGATCGCCCGTCCCCCGGCTACAATGGCGGGATGGACTTCCCAAGGCTCTCACCAAAGCAGCGACTCGGCAGCGCGGCCGTGATTGCCATCGGCCTAGCGGCCATGCTGTACGGCGCGGTCGAGCACGAATACGACGACACGCTGACCGCGTTCGCTTTCTTTATCGGCATGGCGTGTGCCGCGTGCGGCGTCATTAGCATCGTTGCAAGGCGCCTGCACAAAACGCTTGTCGCCCTTACAGTGTTCGTGACCTTGGCCGGGGGTATTGCCGGCTCGGCCCTTTGGGAGCGCGGACATGCACGCCAAAGTTCCTATGGAAAGGGCGAGCCAGCCGAGTCTTTTGCACGAGAAAAGCGTGCGTACTTTTTCTGGGGCTTGGTGCTTGGGGCACCAATAGTGCCGCTGGCCGCAACCGTAGTAGCCCTCGTCAAGAAGCGACCGCCCCAGGGTGCCGTCTAATGCATTCCTTAACTTAGTGCCATTCGGCCACAGACTACAGACTAGAGGCAGGAGGGGCACTGAACCAGCCCTCGCCTCATCGCTACTCCGGTCCTTAACCTTTGGCCTCTCGCCTGTAGCCTCTGCCTCCCATCAAGCCTCCCTTGACGTGGTCGGCATTTCCGACCTAAATGGATGTCCCGCGGCGGGGGTGGCCGAAGAAGCAGCCAGTGCCGATAATCTGGGTCTGTCCACTTCCTATGTCCGATGCCGAGTTTCTCTCGCTTTCACGTCGTATGCTTGAGAGATTTGGCAGTTTGATGCCCGACGAGCAGCGCCATCAATGAAATCTTCCAAAGTCACGCCGCTGCAGGTGGCGATTGTCGGTCTCGGCACCGTCGGCAGCGGCGTTGCGCGGCTGCTGGGCGATTTTGGCCCGCGCACGGCCCGGCATGCCGGCCGACCGCTGGTGCTGAAGCACGTGGTGGTCCGCGACGCCAAAAAACCGCGACAAGTCAAACTGCCGGCCGAAATCATTTCGACCGATATCGACCGCATCACGTCCGACCCTGAAGTGTCGATCGTGGCGCTGCTGGTTGGCGGCCTAGAGCCTGCCCGAACTTACATGCTCAAGTTGCTTGAAAGCGGCAAGGATGTCGTCACGGCCAATAAGGCACTCTTGGCCGAGCATGGGCCCGAACTTTTCGAGCGGGCGCGGCGGCTGGGCCGTTCGATCGCGTTCGAGGCGTCGGTCGGCGGTGGCATCCCGATCATCGCCAACATCAGCACCTGCTTGTCGGCCAATCAAATCGAATCGATCCATGCCATTTTGAACGGCACCAGCAACTACATTCTCACGCAGATGGAAGCCCGGGGCGCAACCTATGCCGACGCCGTGGCCGAGGCGCAGCGGCTCGGATTTGCCGAGGCCGATCCTTCGATGGACGTCGACGGCAGCGATGCGGCACAAAAGTTGGCGATTCTGGCTCACCTGGCGTTTGGCGCGCGGGTGGCCTGGCACGAGATTCCCCGTCGCGGCATCGACGCGCTCGATCAGGAAGACCTGCGGCTGGCCCAGGAGCTCGGCTATCGCATCAAATTGCTGGCCGTGGCCCGGGCGACCGGCGGCCGGTTGGAAGCCCACGTTTCGCCCGCCCTGGTCAAGCTCGGCACGCCGCTGGCCGAAGTGCGCGGAGCGTACAATGCGGTGAGCGTGGTCGGCGACGCAGTCGGCCGGGTGTTCTACTCGGGCTTGGGCGCCGGCCAGATGCCGACCGCGTCGGCCGTGGTGGCCGACATCATCGACATGGCGGCCGGCCGCGCGGCGATCACGTTTCGGCATTTGAATCTCTGGTCCGACGAAGCGGTACGGATCGCGCCGGGCGATTTTGCCGATGTCGCCGGTCGATTCTATCTGCGGTTCAACGTCGAGGACCGGCCCAGCGTGCTGGCCGAAATCGCCACGGTCCTGGGGGGCGAAAACATCTCGATCGCCTCGGTCATCCAGCACGAAGCCGCCGACGAAAGCGGCGTCGTGCCACTGGTCATCATGACGCACAAAACAACCGAAGGAGCGACCACCCGCGCGATCGAAACCATCGACCGGCTGCCATTCATGCGGGCCGGCAGCGTGCGGATGCGCGTTCACGAATAGTCGCGACGCGCGGATGGAAACCAGGGCTTCGAACCAACTCTCCTGCTCGAAGGGGCGATTTTCATGTCGGCCACGATTGTCATTTTTGGAGCTTCGGGCGACCTGACCAGCCGCAAGCTGGTGCCGGCCCTGTACGAGCTGGCGCGTAAGAACCGCTTGCCCCCCGACACACGCGTGATCGGCTTCTCGCGCACTCCGTTTGCCGACGAAAAGTGGCGCACCGCGCTGGCCAAGACCACGGCCGAGTTTGTCGGGCAACGCTTCGATGCCGAACTGTGGAAGAAGTTTGCCGAGCAGTTGCACTACCAGCCCGGCGACATCGCCAACCCGGCCGACTTCGTGACCCTGGGACGCCGCCTCGACGAGTTGGAGCAAGGACGACCCGCGACGCGCATTTATTACCTGGCCACCGCACCGCAATTCTATGAACCGGCAATCGCTCACCTGGGCGCGGCCCACCTGGCCGAAGAGACAGGGGGGACGGTGCGGCGAATCGTCATCGAAAAGCCGTTTGGCGTCGATCTCGCTTCGGCTCGCGATCTGAATGCCGCCGTCCACCGAGTCTTCGCCGAAAAGCAGGTCTACCGCATCGATCACTACCTGGGCAAGGAGACGGTGCAAAACATTTTGGTGCTGCGTTTCGCCAACACCATCTTGGAGCCGATCTGGAATCGCAACTACGTCGATCACGTTCAGATCACCGTCGCCGAGGAAGTGCCGGTCGGCCGCCGCGGAGACTATTACGAGCGGGCTGGCGTCCTGCGCGACATGTTTCAAAACCATCTGTTGCAACTTCTCATGGTCACGGCCATGGAGCCGCCGGCCCAATTCGAAGCCGAAGCGGTCCGCAACGAAAAGGTAAAAGTCCTGGAGGCGATTCGCCCTATGTCTCCCTCGATGGTCGCCCGGGAAACGATGCGCGGCCAATATCACGGCTACCGCCAAGAGCCCGGCGTCGCCCCCGACAGTCAGACCGCCACGTTCGCAGCGCTGCGATTGGCGGTCGACAACTGGCGCTGGCAGGGCGTGCCGTTTTATCTCCGCTCGGGCAAGGTGATGTCGTGCCGCACCACGCAGATTGTCGTCCAGTTTCGCAGTCCCCCGCACATGGTGTTTGCCGGTTCCAGCCGCACCTGCGAAGCCAACCGGCTGGTGATTCAAATCCAGCCGGCCGAGGGAATTCAATTGCAATTGGAAACGAAAGTCCCCGACGCCGGCATGCGGCTGCGCATGACCGATCTGGATTTCAGATTTCAAAAGGAGTTTCAGGGGGACATTCCCGACGCCTATCAGCGACTGTTGCTCGATACGCTCCAGGGCGACGCTAGCTTGTTCGCCCGGGCCGACGAGGTCGAAGCGGCCTGGTCGATCATCGATCCGATTTCGGCCGCCTGGCAAGAGCGCCGTCAGCCGAAGCTCTCGATTTACGAGCCGGGCGGCTGGGGACCGGAAGAAGCGGCCGACTGGATGGCCGAACAGGGTCGAACCTGGTTCGACAGTTGCCCAGTCCTGCCGCACTAAAAACCGCGCGTCCGTCGCACCGGGGCAGATTCACCGGCCCAACGATATGGGCTGGCCGCCCGGCGGGTCGCCACGGTCTCTTTTCCCCCTCAAAACGGCCACTTTCGGCCGGCAGCTTGCTCTCGCCGCGCGAAGCGAATAAAACAAGGGCTTTCCGCCCCGCCGTCGCTCCATTCCGTCGAAGCGGAGGATCATGGCGGGACGACGCTGCCGATCCATCAAAAGAAAATAGACCCGGCCTGCCGCCCACCCACCGGTGCGGCAGCTCGAAACGTACCGCCCCCCCAGGAGCTATCGATCCATGAGTACTACTGCCACACGGTCCACCGTCGAAAAAAAGGACAATGTCGCCTCGGCCCTCTCGCGGGCGCTCGATGCCGGCGGCGGCTTGTTGCGTCTCGCTCCGGCCTGGGTCCCCCGCAGCTTTTTGCATCCGGGCAAGCGGATCAAGCTGGCCCCGACCGACTGGTATGCCTACGGCGCGCATCGCGGCGGCATCGACGAGCGGTGGTTTTCCAGCACGACCGAAGCAGCCAACGAGAATCGCAACCCCGACGAAGGACTCAGCTACGTCGTTTCCGATAAAAAGCGATTCACGCTGCTGGACGCCGTGGCCGAAGCCGGCGAGCGGATGATCGGCAAGAAGATGTGGGACCAGTACAAACGCTGGCCGGTCTATTCGAAGTTCTTCGACAACATGGGCCCGATCCCCCACCACATGCACCAGAGTCAAAAGAGCGCCGCCCTCACCGGCCAGCAGGGCAAGCCCGAAAGCTATTACTTCCCCCCGCAGTACAACAATGTCGACAACAACTTCGCCTACACTTTCATGGGGCTCGAGCCGGGCACGACCAAAGCCCAGTTGCGCAAGTGCCTGGAGAACTGGTCGAAGGGGGATAACGGCATTCTGGATCTGTCGCGGGCCTATCGGTTGAAGCGCGGCACCGGCTGGCTGATTCCGCCGGGCGTGCTCCACGCTCCCGGCTCGCTTTGCACCTATGAACCGCAATGGGGTTCGGACGTCTTCGGCATGTTCCAATCGCTGGTCGAAGGACGCGAAGTCCCCTGGTCGCTGCTGGTCAAAGACGTGCCCAAGGAGAAGTCGAAGGATTTGGACTTCATCATCGAACAGCTCGACTGGGAAAAGAACGTCGACACCCACTTCAAGGAACACAATTATCTGGAGCCGATTGCCGACCCGGCCCGCAGCGGCAAAGGCTACACCGATCGCTGGATCGTCTACGGCAAGATCGACGGCCAGCAGTTGTTCAGCGCCAAGGAGTTGACGGTCGATCCGGGCGCCAAGTGCACGCTCAAAGATCCGGGCGCCAGCGGCTGGATCACCGTGCAAGGGTCGGGCCGGATGGGCAAGCTCAAACTGCAAACTCCGGCGATGATCCACTTCGGCGCCGAAACCGAAGACGAGGTCTTCATCAGCTACGAAGCGGCCACGGCCGGCATCGAGATCGAGAATACCGGCGACGAGCCGCTCGTGGGCCTGCGTTATTTCGGCCCCGACGTTCACGAAAAGCTGCCCAATATTGGCGAGTACCCCCGAGGTTAATTGCCGAACGAATCATTGCAGTACGGGTCGCTCGGCGGCAGTAATGGGTTCACGCCAGCCGCCGAGCGTCTCCGTCTTCTCCCGCGTCTTTCCCGTCCTGACGGATTCCGTCTCCCAGCAGCCAAGCAGCGAGGGCACCTCCCGTGGCCAGCCATCCCCATAATTTCCCCAAGCTCCACAACGCGTCCTGGCCGGGCGTTGTCGGCAAGGGCCCCGATTCCGAACCGCCCATCGATCTCGACACGATGCTCGATCTGACGGCCGCCGCCGAAGTCGACGGCGTCAAGTTCGAAGGCTACGACCTGTTCCTGTTTGCCCCCCATTTCGATATCGACAGTTCGGAAGAGGACATCAAGCACCTGGTCGAAAAGTCGCGCAGCCGCAATCTGGTCGTCGGATCGGTCACGGCGCCCGTTTGGCCGCCAACCGACGGTGGCTCGGCCATGGGGACCGACGCGGAGCGCAAGCAGTTTTTGGTGCAAGTCCGCAAAGCGTGTCACATTGCCCGCCGGCTGCGCGAGCTGGGCATCCGCCCCTACGGCATCGTGCGGATCGACTCGGCTTGCGGCGTTGCCGATTGGCGCAAGGGCGATCCGAATGCCAACAGCAAACGGATTGCCGAAACGTTTCGCCAGGCCTGCGACATTGCCGAGGACGCCGGCGAACAGCTGGCCGCCGAGGGAGAGATTTGTTGGGGCGGCATGCACAGTTGGCGGCGGATGGTGCAGCTTCTGGAGATGGTCGATCGGCCCAAGACGCTCGGTTTTCAGGCCGACATGGCCCACACGCTGCTCTATACGCTGGGCTATAACGCGCCGGAAGATGCCATCCTGCCGCAGGATTTCAATTGGAAAGACTCGGCCCAGCTCGACGCGGCGCTGCGTCAGGTGACGGCCGCCCTGCGTCCCTGGACGATCAATTTTCACGTCGCCCAGAACGACGCCACGGTTCACGGCACCGGCTCGCACGACAAGACGGGCCGGCACTGCCTGCCCAACGACCCCAACGGCAAGCTCGACATCGTCAAAGTGGCCGGCATGTGGCTGCGCGACGCCAGTGGCCAGCTCACCAAGCGCTGCCGGCATATTTGCTGGGACGGCTGCATGTTTCCCAACGCCACGCTGCACAAACCGGAAACGTGGAATTCGATCCTGGCCGCGATGGTGGCTGTGCGCGACGCTCACGGCTGGAAGGAATAGCGTTTCCGCAATTTCCTGGTTCTTTCAACCTAACTTTTTCACGGCAGATACACCGCCATGTCCAAACCGCTCAATATCGGCATGATCGGCTACGGCTTCATGGGCCGCGCCCACTCGAACGCCTATCGCCAGGTCAATCAGTTCTTCCCGCGCGAATACCATCCGGTCCTCAAGGCCGTTTGTGGCCGCAATGAGGATAAGATCAAGGCCTTCGCCGAGAACTGGGGCTATGAGTCTTACGAAACCGACTGGCGAAAGCTCATCGCCCGCAAGGATATCGATGTCATCGACATCGGCACGCCGAACAACACTCATAAGGAGATCGTGCTGGCCGCCGCCAAGGCGGGCAAGATGATCCTCTGCGAAAAGCCGCTGGCCATGAACGTGGCCGAGGCCGAGGAAATGTGCCGCGGCGGTCGAAAAGGCCGGCGTCGCCAACATGGTTTGGTTCAACTATCGCCGCGTGCCCGCCATCGCCCTGGCCAAACAACTGGTCGACGAGGGCCGCATCGGCAAGCCGTTTCATTACCGCGCCACTTACCTGCAAGACTGGACCATCGCCGCCGACGTCCCCCAAGGGGGCGCCGCCCTGTGGCGGCTCGATGCCGCAGTGTCCGGCTCGGGCGTTACCGGCGACCTGCTGGCCCATTCGATCAATACGGCCGAATGGCTCAACGGACCGATCGCCCAGGTGGTCGCCAAGACCGAAACCTTCGTCAAGCAGCGGGTCCACGCCGATACCGGCAAGGCCCAACCGGTGACGATCGACGACGCTTGCATGTTCCTGGCCGTCTTCAAGAACGGTTCGATGGGCACGTTCGAGAGCACCCGCTACGCCCGCGGCCGCAAAAACTTCAACACCTTCGAGCTCAATGGCGAGGCCGGCAGCGTCCATTTCGACCTCGAGGATCCGCAGTACCTCGAGTACTTCCAGTACAACGATCCCAAAACCAACGCCAAGATCGAGAGCCACGTCACCGGCTGGCGCAAGATCCACGTCACCAATCCCGAGCATCCCTATATGAAGAACTGGTGGGTGCCCGGCTGCACGATCGGCTACGAGCACACGTTCATCAACGCCCTGGCCGATTTCCTCCAGTCGTTGGAAACCAAGAAGCCGGCTCAGCCCGATTTCCGTTCGGGTTTGCGCACGCAAAAAGTTTGCGACGCGGTGCTCGAAAGTGCCAAGACCGGCAAATGGGTCGAGCTGGGTTGATACGACGCTCGTGCCCGAACAACCCGGGGAAGCCCGCGCGGCCGACGTACACGCCGCACTAATGCCTGGGCCAGGTGGTACGTTAAATGCGACCCTCCAATGAAGTGTTGGAATTCATTCTGGAGCGCTTTGACTACTACCTCGCGTATCCGGCATCTTATGCACCGACCCCGGATGCACTGGAGCAAGTCCTTATCGATCTTGATAAGGTACGCTTATACCTTTGCGGCCAGCCCCACACTGACCTGCTGATTAGGTTCCGCGGCCAGTATTATGATTTCCTAAACGCACATCAGCACGACGTGGCTCTTTTCACGACCTGGCACCGCTCGGGTGATACGAAGAAGGACTTTCGCGACCTGTGTGACTTTTGGCAGCTCTACCTTGCTCAGAGCACGCCGCCAGTCCATGTTAGAAAAGTCGAATAGCCCGCGAGCCGGGTGATTGATTTGGGAACGCCTGGCGGGTTCTTGCGACGCGGTGCTCGAAAGTGCCAAGACCGGCAAATGGGTCGAGCTGGGATAGCGCACGGGGATTTCAGCAGGCCGCTACGGCGTTCGGCTCATTAGATAATTGACGAAGTCGACACCCCGGCGGTGAACCTGCTGGGCCGTCACTGTCTTAAAGCCCAGTCGCTCGAAGAACGGCCGAGCCGTAATGCTCGCTTCGACGGTGAGCGTTCGCATTGCCTCGGTTTGCGCTCGTTCCACCATTCGCGCAAGCAGCCGGCTGCCGATCCCCTCTCGCTGATGATCGGCATGAACATAGAGCAAATCGACGCGGCCGTCCGGCCGAAGCTGGCCGAATCCCACGATCGCGCCGCCCTCTTGAGCCACCAGGGTCCAAGGGGCGGCGAGTCGAGTCAGCCACGCCGCGCGATCCGGCGCATCGGGTGCCCAGGCGGCAACCTGTTCGGCCGAGTAATCGCGCCGGTTGACCGTTCGGACCGTATCACGAAACAGTCGCAAAATCTCGTCGAGATCGGCTGGCTCGAAACTGCGAATTTGCACTGGGCAAGCAGCGTGATTCATCCTGTTTACGGCAACAGCATGGAGATGTGAGGCGGTGATACAATTGAGGCTATGATGCGTAGGGATCGGCCGTCAGTTTCTCTTGCCGCACGCATCGGGTCAAAGCCCGTTTTTAAAACACTTCGTTCCGAGCATGAGCAGCGAACCCCTTCGATCAGCGTCCGATACAGCCGGCCCCGCGACGCCGGGTGGCAGCCGACCCCCTCGACGATCGTTCTTGTTGGGGTTCACCGCGTCGGTCGCGGCAATCACCGCCCTGTTAGCCGGGTTGCCGGTCGCAGGATTTTTTTTTCGCGGCAGACGGCCCAAGAGCGAATGGGTGACGCTCGGGCCGATCAATCGTTTCACAATCGGTGAGACGCAATTGGCGACGTTCGACGACCCGCTACGGCAGCCCTACGACGGCGTGGCCGCCGAATCGAGCGTTTACGTGCGGCGCCAAGAGCCGGGCGAAGACGGATCCCAAAAATTCCTGGTCCTTGCGTCCTGCTGCACTCACGCCGGCTGCACGGTCGAGTGGGTTGCAGAGTCGGCCGTGTTCGATTGCCCCTGCCACGGCGGCGTTTTTCACGCCGACGGTAGCCGGGCCTCGGGGCCACCGCGGCGGGGATTGTTTCATTGTGTCTGGCGGACCCGCGACGAGCAGTTGGAAATTCGAGCTCCGCACTATCCCGCCTTGCAAGCGGCCCACCTCGACGCATCGCGGTGCGAATAACTTCAAAATGAGCGAAACCGTCAAACGCGAACCGCTCTCCTTGGTGCAGACGCTGCTGGTGATCCTGACGGCGATCGTTGCGGCCGGCGTTGGTTATTTCGAATTCCAGGCGGCGGGCATCGGGTACTTCGAATTCGAGGTGCCGACGCCGTACCGAGGCTTGAGATTCTCCGAGGCCTTCACCAATGACGCGATCGAGATGGCGGCACTGCTGCGAGGACTGATGCAAGCCGTACCGCTTTTGCTGCTTGCGGCCATTTTTTGCGCGGCGTACGCGGTGTTCCAAAAGGCCGACCCGCGGCGCCGTCACGCCCTGTGGGTAGCTTGCGGCTTGCTGCTCGCCTTTGTTGCCGGGACGGCCGCTCACCAGGCGCTGCTCTATCGGGCGTTCATTCCCGCCCTCGACCGCGGGCGATTCGAGCAAGCACAACTGGTCGGCACGCTCACATCGTTGGGCGAGCCGGCCCCCGATATCACGGTAACTACCGTCGCAGGGAAGACAGTGCATCTGGCCGATCTGCGAGGAAGCGTCGTGCTGCTGAACTTCTTCGCCACCGGCTGCGATCCGTGCACCGTGGAACTGTCGGAACTACAAAAGATATGGAACGCGTTTCCTGCCCAGGACGGGTTTCAGATGCTGGCGATCGGCCGCGACGAATCGATCGAATCGGTCCAGGCGTTCGCTGGCGAGCAAGGCATCACGTTTCCGCTGGCCGCCGACGCCGATCGGGCTGCCTTCGACCAGTTTGCGACCGAGGGCATCCCGCGCCTCTATTTGATTTCGCCAGCTGGCGACATCGTTTTCCAATGCCAAGGCTTCCACGAACAGCAAATGGTTGCTCTGACAACGCTGTTGAAAGCAGAGCTTGCCGGCCATTGAATACGACAAAGCGCCCGCGAGGGGCGATTGGGAGAGTAACGCAGATGATACCATCAACACCCACGCCCGAGGGCCAGCCGAATCGATGCCCTCTATGTGGCAATCTGATAGTCATTGAGCCCTCGGTGGCCACGGGTGACTCCCCGTGCCCGCATTGCGGTTGCTTGCTCTGGTTTCCCAAGACGGGTGGGCCCCCATGGGCTTATGGATTCCGTAAGATGACCATCGCCGATCCGTCAATCCGCACGAAGGAAAAGGCGATCGCGGCGATTCTCGATCGACTCGTGGATAGCGGATCGCTCGCGGCACAAGATCGCCCCAGTGTCCAGACGGCGCTCTTGCTCCGCGAAGAGCTCGGTTCAACTGCGATTGGCGGCGGTGTGGCAATGCCACACGTCAAGCATCCTGCCATTGCCACATTTGTAGGCGCTGTGGCCGAGTTCAAACTCGGCGTCGATTTCGCCAGCATCGATGGCAAGCTGGTCCACCTGGTGTGTTTGCTTCTTTCGCCCCCCGATCAAGCCGTCGAGCACTTACGCGTCTTGGTTGCGGTGGCCGAATACCTTCGAGCCCGTGCATAATGCCCTCTGCGCACCTGGCGTCCCGCAAGCATCCATACTCGGAAAAAACAGTCGAAAACGGCCCCGGCATTTCGGCCACTTGTGCGATAAAATGACGCCATGAACTATTTCGCTCACGGACGTGCGTTTGTCGACGATCCCTATTTTCTGGCTGGGACTGCGGTTCCCGATTGGCTGAATGTCGTCGATCGGCCAACGCGCATCCGCAGCCGTCACGCGCTCGAATATGTCGATGCCGACGACTCTTGCCTGGCCGCGGTCGCCCGGGGCATTGTCCGTCACCTCGCCGACGACGGCTGGTTTCATACGACCCGGGCGTTTGCCGAACTGTCGCTGGAGTTGACCCGGCAGGCTCGCTGCCTTTTGGCCGAGGAGGCCGGTTTTCGGCCCCATTTTATCGGCCACATTCTGGTCGAGATTCTGCTGGATGCCGAGCTGATCGCGGCCGATCGGAGCCGGCTGGATGCCTATTATCAGGCGCTCGATGGGCTCGACGCCGCAAGAGTGACCCAGGCGGTCGGCCGAATGGGGCGCGGAGGGGGCCAGCGGCTCTTGGCATTCATTCCCCTGTTTTCCCGCGAGCGGTTCTTGTGGGATTACCTCGAAGATGGCAAACTGATGGTTCGTTTGAATCAGGTAATGCGGCGGGTAAAATTGCCGACCTTGCCTGCCGATTTTGCCCGCCTTCTGCCCGCCGCTCGGCGGCAGGTGGCGGAGCGACAAGCGGAATTGCTCGCCCCCGCCGAGGATCGACCGGGCGGCGGCGGGCCGCACACAAAGCCGCACCAGGCAGCCCACAGGAAGAATCCATTAACGGCCGGACCATCCACCAGGCCAACACCCTCCTAAGCGAGACAATTCCCACCGAGTGGCACGCGGCCGCTCGGCTTCACGTTTCTCGATTCGTCACCGGAATTTTTCACGGCAGCGCGACGCCGCTCGTTTATCCCCCCACAGCTGGCTTGGAGACATCGCAATGAAATTCGGAATGAACACGCTCTTGTGGTCGATCGAACTGAACGACAGCGTCATGCCCGTCATCGAAAAACTCAAGAAAATGGGGTTCGATGGCATCGAAGTCCCAATCTTCGATTATGACGTGAAGAAGTACGAGAAGTTTGGCAAGCGTCTCGACGATCTGGGCCTAGGTCGGACGGCTGTCACCTGCCGTGGTGCCGACGACAATCCAATCGATCCCGATCCCAAAGTCCGCGCCCTGGCGGTGGCCAACGCTTGTCGGACGATCGACTGCTGCCAGGCTTTGGGCGTGACGGTGATGGCCGGTCCCTACCATTCGGCCATGGGCGTCTTCAGCGGCAAAGGTCCGACGACCGACGAATGGAAGCGAAGCATCGACTGCATGCGGCAAATGGCCGAACATGCCGCCAAGGCCAAAGTCATGTTGGCCATCGAGTACTTGAATCGGTTCGAAATCTACTTGCTCAACACGGCCGCCGACACGGCCCGTTACGTCCGCGAAGTCGAACATCCCAACCTGCGCATGATGTACGACACGTTCCACGCCAACATCGAGGAAAAGAGCATCGCCGACGCGATTCGCGTTTGCCGCAATGAAACGGTTCACATTCATATCTCCGAAAACGATCGGGGAGTCCCCGGCACCGGCCACGTCGATTGGAACGCGACGTTCGACACTCTCAAGGAAACCGGCTACGACGGCTGGCTGACGATCGAGGCTTTTGGCGGGGCGTTTCCGGAGATCGCGGCCGCCACGAAAATCTGGCGGAAGCTGTTCGACGACGAGCTCGACCTGGCCCGCGACGGGCTGGCGTTCATGAAGCGCAAGTGCGCAAAGCGCGGGATCAAATAACCGCTCAGCAGCGGCACCGAATCCAGCGCGGGAAAAAACCGTTACCCCGGTCGGCGCGAGCCTCATGACGGCAAAGCCCTCGAAGCCGAAAGCGGACGATCTGGGACTGGCGGCGTTCAAACAGCCGGCGGTGGAGAGCGGATTATCGCTCGACCGGCTGAGCGCCGCCTTTGCCGAGATGTTGTCGGCCGGTGACGATCCCTATCAGCCGCCCGAAGAAAACGCGCCCGAGATGGATCTGGCGGCCGATCTGGCCGAGTCGCCGGCCGAGGCAAGTTCGGCCGCCGACCAGTGCGAGTTGACGCCCTCGACGATTCTGGAGGCGATGCTGTTCGTCGGTGCGCCGGGCAACGTGCCACTGACGAGCCAGCAGGTGGCCCGATTGATGCGCGGCGTGCGACCGACCGAGATCGACGCCATGGTTCGCCAGCTCAATGCCACCTATGCCGCCCGGAACTGTCCCTACGAGATCGCGGCCGAGGGGCCAGGGTATCGGATGCGGCTGCGCGACGAGCACGCCCGGCTACGCGACCGATTCTACGGCAAGACTCGCCAGGCTCGGCTCTCGCAGGCCGCAATCGAGGTTTTGGCCATCGTCGCCTACAACGAGTCGCTCACCGCACAGGAGATCAGTGCTCGACGCGGAACTCCATGCGGGCCGATTCTTAGCCAACTGGTGCGCAGACAACTTCTGTACCTCGCGCGTCCGGCCAAGGGGGGTGGCCCGGGCCGCTACCGCACCACCGATCGCTTCTTGGAATTGTTCTCGCTGGAAAGTCTCGACGATCTGCCCCGCAGCCCCGACACCGAGCGTCGCACATGATTGAGACGCTCCAAGCCCTATGATCCCGCCAGATTCCGAGGATGGGGCGTTTCGCTTAACTCGTTTGCCGGTCAAGGCTTGCCAATTCCCCGTTCAGGCCGGCGCAGACGCGGTATGAGCTGTTTGTTAGAATAGGCATCCGCTCAGTGAATCCCTCGGTCCACTGCACGGTTGACCTTTTGGCCCGGCGCGTTGGCTCGGGCAAGTGAAGCCGCCTCCCCCCTAGGATTGGTCACTGTCGCCCATTTCTGCTCTCGATTGCCGCACGGTGCGGCCGGTCTCACTTAGGAGGACACAAAAAACGTCTATGTCTCAAATCGTGCTAATTCGGCCTTGTTCGACCGATTTCGACGAGCAGGGACGGATTCAAGGTACGCTTGACATTCCCCTGAATGCACAAGGCAGTGCGGGCGCACAGCAACTGGCCGAACAGTTGCGGCCACTCAATATCTCGCTCATTTACTCCTCGCCTTGCCAGTCCGCCTGGCAGACCGCTTCGGCCGTTGGCGAGGCCCTCGATGTGAAGGTGAAGAAGGTCGATAGTTGGCAAAACGTCGATCACGGACTTTGGCAGGGAATGCTTGTCGATGACATCCGACGCAAGCACCCCAAAGTCTTTCGCCAATGGCAGGAGCAGCCGGAGAACATCTGCCCCCCCGAGGGTGAAACGCTCGGCGACGCTCTGCAACGTGCCCGGGCAGCCCTAGAAAAGCTGATTCGCAAGCAAAAATCGGGTGCCGTCGCCCTGGTCGTTCCCGAGCCATTGGCCGGAATCGTTCGCAGTTTGTTGGTCCAGGGCCAAATCGGCGAGTGTTGCAAGCGAAAGACTAGTTGCGGTAGCTGGGAAGTCGTCGATTTAGGGGTTCCCCCCCACCATTTTCGCGGTGTTGCCGTAAAGACGGAAAAAAACGGCGTGCCGGCTCCCACGATGCCGATAGGATTGAATTAGCGTCGAGTCGAATGGAGGCGGTAGCTATAATCAAAATGGGTTATTTGGGCATCCAAGGCGGGGTTGTCGCAGTCTGTTCTGTCCCCCGCTGGGCGGCGTCGCCCAGGATGCCGACAGGGAGTGCAAAGAGCGCGTGAGTGGGTCGATGGCAACGAGCGATTCGACAAGCAATACCTGGCAGGCTGGCGCCAAACGCCCCAAGCGTGGCGTTCCCGAAGGACTTTGGCAGCGCTGCCCCGGTTGCCAGCAAACGATCTTTCGCAAGGAAGCCCAGCGGCTGCTGGGCGTCTGCCCGGAGTGCGAATTTCACTGGTACGTTCCGGCTCAGGAGCGGATTGCCCAGGTCCTCGACGATGGAACCTTTGAAGAATGGTTCGCCGGGCTCGAGCCGACCGATCCGCTCGGTTTCGCCGACAAGAAGCCGTACGCCGAACGATTGAAGGCCGAGCAAGTCCGCACCGGCTTGCGTGAGGCCGCGATCGTGGGGACCGGCATGATCCGTGCCCGCCGCGTGGCGTTCGGCGTCACCGATTCGGCCTTCATTATGGGAAGCATGGGCGCGGTGGTCGGCGAAAAGCTGACCCGGCTCGTCGAACGTGCCACGCTCGACAACCTTCCCTTGATCATTATCAGTGCGTCGGGCGGCGGCGCGGATGCACGAGGGCATCTTGTCACTGATGCAAATGGCCAAGGTCTCGGCGGCATTGGCCCGTTACGATCGGGCCGGTGGTCTGTTCATCTCGGTTTTGACCAATCCGACGATGGGCGGCGTGGCGGCGAGTTTTGCATCGCTGGGGGATGTGACCTTCGCCGAGCCCAAGGCGCTGATCGGCTTCGCCGGTCCCCGCACGATTCAGGCCACGATACGGATCGAACTGCCCAAGGGATTTCAGACCAGCGAGTTTTTGCTGGAGCATGGCTACATCGACCGCATCGTCCGCCGTCAGGATCTGAAGAGCGAGATTGCTCGGACGATCGACTACTGCGGCAAATAGCCCCCTTTCTCCCGTCCAATGCGTCTCGAATAGCCTCTCGCCCGGCCGATGCGCGTGCGCTTGCCCCCCGTACACTTGGCCGCGTAGACTGAAATGCGCGCTTGATTGGCTGGTTCCCCTTCCATACCAACCCGAAGCGCGAGCGAGGGAGCCTCGTCCTGAATCCCTCGCTCGCGCTTCGGGTTGATATCGCGTCGGGCAGGTCAACGCCAGAGGAGCGCGCCCTCTCGGCCGGCAAACGTTCTAGCGGTGCAAAAGAGCAAACGTGCATGGGTTTGTTGGATAGCTTCAAGTCGCTGCTTCGCAGCAAAGTGAACATTCGCAACCGATTCGAGTTGCTGCGCGAGGCTATTTCCGGCACCATGTCGAGCTTCTACATGGCGCGCGATCGGCAGTCGGGCGAGATCGTGGGTCTCAAGGTGCTCGACCGCGAAAAGACGGCCTTTCTGGAATCGCGATTCGTTTCGCTCAACAAACCGTGCGAAGGCGAAATCGCCATGCGGTTCTCCCACCCGCGCATCGTCCGCACGCTGGAGCACGGCATCACCACCGACGACGAACAATACATAGTGATGGAATTCCTCGATGGGCCCGGTTTGAACTCGCTCATCGTCAGCCGCAGTGCGTCGTTGGATGGAAAGCGCGTGGCGCTGCTGCGGCAGGCCGCCGAAGCGATTTCGGTGGTCCATAAGGCCGGCTTCATTCATCGCGACATTTGCCCGCGCAATTTCGTCGTCAGCCGCGACGGCGATTCGCTCAAACTGATCGACTTCGGGCTCTCGGTCCCCGCCACCCCGCCTTTCATGGCGCCGGGCAACCGCACCGGCACCGCCAATTACATGGCCCCCGAAGTGGTCCGCCGGCGCGCGACGTCGCAGCGATTGGATATCTTCTCGTTCGGCGTCACCGCCTACGAACTCTGCGCCTTCACGCTTCCTTGGCCCAAGGGTCAGGGAAAAGAGGCCATGATTCATGGCGTCGAGACGCCGAGCCCGTTGGCCCAGCATCGCCCGCGGATCAATCCCGTGCTGGCCGAAGCGATCATGGCATGCCTGGTGCCCAATCCCGAAGACCGGCCCAAATCGCTCGATGAATTCCTGAAGCGGATCAAAGAGGTCAAGCACGAAGACGTCTAAGGCGGTCCCACTCTTTCCTTTCTCTCATTCGAGTATCCGTTCATGAATCGAACCCTGGCCTTGGTCCTCGGCGGCGGTCGCGGCACGCGGCTCTATCCGCTTACTAAATATCGCGCCAAGCCAGCCGTCCCGCTCGCGGGCAAATACCGGTTGATCGACATTCCGCTGTCGAATTGCATCAACAGCGGCGTCAACCGGATTTACGTGCTGACCCAGTTCAATTCGACCAGCCTGCACCGCCACATCCGCCGCACTTACGCCTTCGATCAGTTCGGCGAGGGATTCGTCGAAATCCTGGCCGCCCAGCAAACGCTGGAAAACTCCGACTGGTATCAGGGAACGGCCGACGCCGTCCGGCAAAACCTCCGGCACCTGGAACAATCCGAGGTCGACCACGTCCTGATTCTCTCGGGCGATCAGCTCTATCGCATGAATTTCGCCGAGATGATGGCCAGCCACCGCCGGGCCGGGGCCGATGTGACCATCGCCGGCATGCCGGTCGATCGCAACACCGCCAAGGCGATGGGAATCATGCGGCTGGACGACACGGGTCGCGTGGCCGGCTTTCTCGAAAAGCCCCAAACCGAAAAAGAGATGGACATGGTGCGAATGGAACCGGAGTGGATCGAGCAACGCGGCATTCCCAGCCGTGGCCGCGACATGCTGGCCAGCATGGGCATCTACCTCTTCAATCGCCCGGCCCTGATCGATCTGTTGACCAAGACCGACTACCACGATTTCGGCCGAGAAATCTTTCCGGCGGCTGTCCGCACACATCGTGTGCAGGTCCATCTGTTCGATGGCTATTGGGAAGACATCGGTACGATCCGCTCGTTTTACGAAGCCAACTTGGCCATGGCCGCCCGCGACGCGCCGTTCCATCTGGCCAGCGGCAATGCGCCGATCTTCACCCGGGCCAGGTTTTTGCCTCCCTCGCGCATCGACCAGGCCACGATCCGGGGCAGCCTCGTCAGCGATGGCTGCACCATCGAAGAGGGAGCCACGATCGAGAATAGCGTCGTCGGGCTGCGCTGCCGCATCGGGCGCAATGTCACGATACGCAACTCCATCTTGATGGGCGCCGACTTCTACGACACCGACGAAGAGCGCGCAGCCAGTCGCGCCCAGAAATCACCCCCGCTCGGCATCGGCCCAGGCTCCGTCATCGAGGGAGCGATCATCGACAAGAACTGCCGCATCGGGGCCAATGTCCGGATCGTCAACGATCACCGCTGGGAAACCAGCCCCGAAACGCCCCAGGCCATGGTTGCCGACGGCATCGTGATCGTGCAGAAAGAAGCCGTGCTCCCAGACGGCTGGCAGTTTGCCAGGAAGGACCAGGCGTAGGGCCGGTAAGGAAATCGTGAGAGATTGCCCGCGACGTTCCCGCTCAGCTCGCTATTTCACTCCAAAGCGATGAACCGTCGTTTGCCGATAGGTCTGTCCCGGCCGCAGCACGGTCGTCGGATATTCGGGGTGATTCGGTGAATCGGGAAAATGCTGCGTCTCGAGGCAGAGCCCCTCGTGCTGATTGAAGCGGCCGCTGCAGCGTCCCCTTCCAGGAAATTGCCGCAGTAGAGTTGCACGCCCGGCTCCGTGGTCAACACTTCCATCGTTCGCCCGCTGTGGGGATCCTCGACTCGGGCCGCCAAAGCTAGCGTCCCCGCCGGCCCGTCGAGCACGTAGCAGTGGTCGTAGCCCTTGGTCGTATGCGGGGGCTTTTTGAGCGCATCGATCCGCTCGCCAATTGCCCGCGGCGTGGTGAAATCCATGACCGTTCCCTTCACTGGAGCCGGATCGCCCAGCGGGATCGACGTGTCGTCGGTCGGCAGGTATTTGTCGGCGGCCAGCCACAGCAGGTCGTCGAGAATCGAGCCGCGGCCCGACAGGTTCCAATAAGCGTGGTTGGTCAGGTTGAGAATGGTCGGTTTATCGGTGGTGGCGGTGTAGTCGATCGTTAGCGCGTTGTCGTTTCCCCAGGTGTACGCCACCCGCACGTCCAAATTGCCGGGATAGCCCTGATCGCCGTCGGGGCTGTGCAGGCTGAATTCGACACCCGTGCCGTCGGCGGTTTTCAAAGTCTTGTAGTTCCAATGCTGTCGGTCAAAACCCTTCAGGCCGCCGTGCAAATGGTTGGGGCCATTGTTCGTGGCCAGGCTGTACGAGACGCCATCGAGTTGGAATTGCCCTTTGGCGATCCGGTTGGCGAACCGCCCGCAGGTGCACCCCAGGCAGCATTTGTGCACCAGGTAGGGTTCGAGCTTGTCGAATCCGAGCGTCACGTTATCCCGCCGGCCGTCCTTGTCGGGGACCGTGACCGCCACGATCCTTGCCCCGTAGGTCGTTAATTTCAGCTGGTTGCCGCTGGAATTGGTGCAGATCAACAGGGTTTCTTTCGTTCCCTCGGCGGTTTGACCAAACGGTTGCTCGGTAACGCTCACGGAGTTTTTTCCTTGATTTTCAGGTGACCGGGGACCCGCTGCCGGGTCGACCGAGGAAGCGGGCGGAGCAGCTCGGGCCGCCCGCCAGTCGGGCCCGCCGATCCACGACATGGCGACTGTTAGCAGGGCTGCGGCCGAAATAATCGACCGGCGGTCGCGGGACGGTTTCCTAGGATCCAACCGAGGTTTGTCTGGCACGACGATGACTCCTGCCCATTGGCAATGGAAACCGGCAGCGCGGGCGACGAACCATCGCGGGCGGCACGCCGTAGGCATTATGGACTGCTGGGATGGCGTGCGGCAATCCTCCGCTTGCCAGGAGGGTTAACGGGTCTTACACTGCTTGGCTGTGCAAGGTGTGGCCGCGTGCTCTGCCTGATCCCTACTGCCGGACTCCCGGCACTCGAGGCATGGGATACTGTGACGCCCAAGTGGGCAACGGCAACCAACCTTGGCAGATCGTGCGGTGCCGACCTTCCGGCCGGCACCGATTGAGGTGCGTTTCACGGACGATTTTCCGCAGAACAGGCTCAGAGATGTTCGTCGTAATTGCTGGTTTCGTGGCGTTCGCGGCCCTGCTTGTGCTCGATCTGGCCACGGCTCCCGGTCAGGCCGGAAAGCAATAGTCAACCGTTCCTTGCGTCGAGCGCCGCAAAGCGCTGAGGGTGCGTCTGCCTCCTCGGAGCGCTCCTGTCGGCTCGTCGCAGCGCGTGGGCAGCTTGATGCCGGGTATTTCCGCTCAGCGCGTGCGACCCCGCCCCGAACGAATTGGCTGCTGCGATTCGATCACGTGGACCTTCTTGGTCAGTTCCTCGCCATCGCGGATGAGGGTGCAATCCACGTCCGTACCGACTGCGGTGCGAGCGATCAAAAACTGCAGCGTGGTCCGATTGTCGACCGGCTGCCCATTCCAAGCCACGATGACGTCTCCCCGCTCGATGCCCGCTTTCTCGGCGGGGCCGCCCGGAACGACGTCGGCCACCAGGGCTCCGCGGACGTCTTTTGCACCGAGTTTCTTGGCGACCTGCGGCGTCAGCTCTTCGAGCTGAACTCCCAGGAAACCCCGCACGATCGGCTGTCGCTTCCGCAGTTGCTCGTAGACATCGTGGGCCGTTTCGCTGGGAATGGCGAAGCTGATCCCCTGGTACGAGCTGCCATAAATCGCGGTGTTGATGCCCACCACCTGGCCCGAAGCGTCGACCAGTGGTCCACCACTGTTGCCGGGATTGACGGCGGCATCGGTCTGCAGGAATTCCTGGTAGGGAGTGTTTCCGAGGCCGCGGCGGCTCTTGGCGCTGATAATGCCGAACGTAATGCTGCGATCCAACGCATACGGATTTCCCACGGCCCACACCGGGGCTCCGACCGGCAGCTTCTCGCTGTCACCCCAGGGAGCCTCGATCAATCCGTCGGCATTGATCTTCAGCACGGCCAGATCGGTCAGCAGGTCGCCGCCCATCAATTCGGCTTCGACTTCGCGGCCGTCGCTCAGACTGACCCGCATTTCGCTGGCCCCATCGACGACGTGGTTATTGGTCAGAATGAAGCCTTCCTTGTCGATGATCACGCCCGACCCCTGTCCTTCGGCAATGCCATGCCGGGGCGGGACGTGGAAGAACTGCGAGGCAAAATCGTCGCGCGGCAAGTCGATGGTCTGAACCGTATCGATATGCACCACGCTGGGCCCGATGCTTTTGGCAACCTGCTCCGAAACTTGGGCGAATGAAAGCGGTTCGTGCCCGGCAAGCTGCTCCCGCGCGATTTCGACCTGTGCCCGCTCGCGTCCCCGGACCAACGCAAATTCGATGTTTTCCACCAGCGGCGGCAACAGCCAAATCACCAGCAGTACAATCAACAAGCCCACCAACGTCGGGACCCCGGCCGGCGGCGGGGCCGTCGGTCGCACTTCACGCAGGGGGGGGGCAGGCTGAGGTGGGGCGCGGGTTCTTGCATCGTGGATGTTCTCGCTTAGTTGGTCCGCGGCCCGGAACGAAAAGATGCTCGACGGTCATCTCGGAACGTGCTAATTATAGCAATCGCCGCCCGGCGGGCTAACACAGGCGACCGAGCGCCTCGCAGGCGGTATTTTGAGCCCCGCCCTCCGCCGATCCGGATCGTTCCCAAGAGTCGGTGCCAGCAGCTTTGATCGACAGTTCCGCCATGAGCAAATTGACGCAGCCCAAATACTTTCCGCCACCGGAATTGGCCGAGCCCGAGGGGGTGGTTCTGTTCGGCGGCCAACTTACGCCCGATTGGTTGCTCGATGCTTACGCCCACGGGATTTTTCCCTGGCCGATCTTCGAAGAGAGCGACATCATGGTCTGGTGGTCGCCCGATCCACGGGCCATATTCGAACTTTCCGGTTTACGGATCAGCCGCCGCCTGTGGCGAACCGTGCAGAGCGGCCGGTTCGAAGTTTCCATCGACCGCGAATTCGCCCAGGTGATCCATGCCTGCGCGACGGTGAGCGGACGGCGCGGCAACACGTGGATCACGCCGGCACTGCGCGCCGCCTATTGCCGCCTGCACGACTTGGGCCATGCCCATAGCGTCGAAGTCTGGCAAGATGGCCGCCTGGTGGGCGGCACCTACGGCGTTGCCCTGTGCGGGCTGTTCGCCGGCGAATCAATGTTTCACCGCGAGCGCGACGCATCGAAGGTGGCACTGGTCCATTTGATGCATCATTTGGGCTGGCACGGATATCAACTGTTTGACATCCAGCAGTTGACGCCGCACACCGAAAGCTTGGGAGCCGTCGAAATTTCGCGCCAGGAGTATCTCAGGCGTCTGGCCCAGAGCCAGACGGCCGAGATCGCCTTTGGCACCGAGCTGGCGCCGTTGCCCGCCGAGCGCGAAGAAATCGGCCGCTGCGCAGACCTAAGCAAGCGGTGAACGGTGGGTGGCCGAAACACTGCCTCGCCAGCACCGATGCCGTGCGATAGGATAAAGCGTTTCCCCCAGCCAACGATCTTGAGGCCCCCGACGAAGATGCAAACCCGTTCGACGACGATATTGAGCGTGCGTCACAAAGGCATCGTCGCGCTGGGGGGCGATGGCCAGGTCACGTTGGGCAATTCGATCATGAAGGCGGATGCCATGAAAATCCGCCGCCTGATGGATGGCAAGGTGATCACAGGTTTTGCCGGCTCGAGCGCCGACGCCTTTGCCCTGCTGGAACGCTTCGAGGCCAAGCTCAAGGACTTTCCGGACAACGTCCCCCGTGCCGCCACCGAGTTGGCCAAGGAATGGCGCACCGATCGCGTGCTCCGCCGCCTGGAAGCCCTGTTGGCCGTGGTCAATGCCCAGCACACGCTGCTGGTCACCGGCAACGGCGACGTGATCCAGCCAACCGACGGGGTGCTGGGGATCGGCTCGGGAGGAAATTTTGCCGTGGCCGCGGCCCGGGCGCTGGTGGCCCACTCGGAACTGTCGGCGGCCGACATCGTTCGCCGGTCGTTGGAAATCGCCTCGGGCATCGACATCTATACCAACGACAACATCGTGGTGGAACAAATGCCATGCACGACCTGACCCCGCGCCAGATCGTGGCCGAACTCGACAAGCACATCATCGCCCAGCAAGAGGCGAAGCGGGCTGTCGCCGTCGCGGTGCGCAATCGCTGGCGCCGCCAGCAACTGCCCGAGGAGATGCGCGGCGAAATCGCCCCCAAGAACATCCTCATGATCGGGCCGACCGGCGTCGGCAAGACCGAAATCGCCCGACGACTGGCCCGGCTGACCGGCGCGCCGTTCATCAAAGTCGAAGCCACCAAGTACACCGAGGTCGGCTACTACGGCCGCGACGTCGAAAGCATGGTCCGCGAACTGGTCGAAAACGCCATCGCCCTGGTCAAAACCGGCGAACGGCAGAACGTCGAAGCCGAAGCCCGCCGCCGCGCCGAAGAACGCCTGCTCGACCTCCTCGCCCCTCCCTCCCCACGATACGACACCACGAGCGACGGCCCCGAGTCGGCCGAGCGCCAGCAGCGCACGCGGCAAAAACTACGCGATCGACTGGTCGCGGGCGAAATGGAGGATCGCAAGGTCGAAATCACCCTGGAACATAAGCCGTCGCCGATGATGCTCGCCGGCCTGGGCATGGAGCAGATGGACGTCGATCTGCAAGGGATGTTCGAGAAAATGATCCCCAAGTCGACGTCGCGGCGCGAGATGACGATCGCCGAAGCCCGTCGCGTTTTGTTCGAACAGGAATGCGAAGCGCTCATCAATCAAGAAAAGGTGAATGCCCAGGCGATCCAACTGGCCGAGAATTTAGGCATTATCTTTCTCGACGAAATCGACAAGGTGGTGGCTGTCGAAGGATCGCGTGGGCAGGATGTCTCGCGGCAAGGCGTGCAGCGCGATCTGCTGCCGATCGTCGAAGGGACAACGGTTCAGACGAAGTACGGCTATTTGAAAACCGACCACATTCTGTTCATTGCCGCCGGCGCCTTCCATCGCTCCAAGCCCAACGACCTGATGCCCGAGCTGCAAGGCCGTTTTCCCCTGCGGGTCGAATTGCAGGATTTGACGCAGGAAGATTTCGTGCGGATTTTGACTGAGCCCAATTGTGCTTTGACTAAACAATACACGGCGCTGTTGGCGACCGAGGGAATCGAACTGGTCTTCACGCCCGACGCCATCGAAGCCCTTGCGCGATGTGCCTTTCAAGTCAATCGCACAAATCAGAATATCGGCGCTCGCCGGCTCTACACGATCATGGAGCGATTGGTCGAGCAATTGAGTTTCGATGCGCCCGACATTCGTCCCAAGCGAGTCGAAATCGACGCCGCCTACGTCGACGACCGACTGGCCGAGCTCAGTAAAGATGAAGATCTGAGCAAGTTCATTTTGTAGAGAATCCGCCGCCGCCCCCAATTCACTCCGTGCTGGCCAACTCGCCAAGAATCAATCGCAAACCAGCACTCGCCAATGCGGTGGGGATCGCTGGATAATCGCTGGCCTGATCCGTGGTTTGCGTCACGTCGAGCGGCAAATGAATGAGCGCCGACTGCGTGGCCAAGGCCATCCGCTCGGCCAGGTAGCAACTCAAGTACAGCGTCGCATTGCACAAATAGGTGCCGGCGTGATACGACACGGCGGCGGGAATTCCCGCGGCGTTGAGCCTGGCCGACCACTCATCGAGTGGCAGGTGAGTCCGGTAGGCGACCGGCCCGTCGACGACCAGCGGCTTGGCGGGCTGATCGCGCTCGGCGCCAAAATTGATTCCGATCGCCTCCAGACGCACGCGCGATGCGGACCGGGCGATTGACCCAGATGGATGGCGTAGTCGTAGTTCGCCCGCAAATCGGCTTCCAGCCGATCACGCAGCAGCGCAAAATCGACCGGATAGCGGCGAGTGACAATCCTCGGATGCTCGGGCAGGTCGCGCGTCAAGTTCCACAAGCGCCAGCCAACTGGCATTCGTGGTCCAGCTTGTCATAAGGCTCAAAGGCCGTCAGCAAAACCGTTTTCATGCGCCTCGACTCGTACGGTTCGCTCAGGTCTACACCGGCGCCCGTGCCATCGCCTTACCCCGGGCCGCCAGCGCGGCATCGATCCGCGCTCGTTGCTCGTCGGTCAGCCGCCAACCCATCGCGCCGGCGTTATCGCGAATCTGATCTGGTCGCTTGGCCCCGCACAAGGCCGCGGTGATGCCCGGCTGGTGAATCGTCCAGTTGATCACCACCTGAGCCACGCTGCGGCCGGCATCGGCGGCCACCAAGCCGCAAGCCGCTCGACCAGATCCTGATTCTTGACCCATTCTTCTCCATGAAACATAGGATACTTCAAGCGACTGTCGCCAGCGGCGAAAACATGATCGCGCGGCAAATGCCCGGCAAGCAAGCCTTTGAGCAGCGGCCAATAAACCATCGTGCTCACGCCATGCTCGCCGGCACCAAGGAAGCGTGTCGCGTTCGATATCGCGCTGCAGCATGTTGTAGGGGGGCTGATAGGCCGCCAGTGGGCATTCGGCCGCGAAGGCGGTCAATTGCGCGAGGTCGACGTTCGACACGCCGGCCGACAACGCCTTGCCTTCGGCAATCAAGCGGCGAATCTCCCCGGCCGATTCGGCAATCGGCACGCGCGGATCGGGGGCATGCAAATAATAAAGCTCGACGCGATCGGTCGCCAGCCGCCGCAAACTTTCCTCGCATTGCCGGCGAAGCGTTGCCGGAGCTCCGTCGATCATCTGCCGACGATCGGCGCTCCACTCGATCCCGCCCTTGGTGGCGATGATCATTTCATGTCGCCGGCCAGCCAGGCGCGGGCGATCAGCCGCTCGCTTTCACCCGTCATGCCGTAGGCGATAGGCGGTATCGAGAAAATTGATACCGAGGTCGAAACAGGCCAGGATCGTGGCCACGCTCTCGGCATCGTCGACGCCCGGCGACGACATGCCGGCCATCGGCCAGCAGCCCAGCGCAACGCTCGAAACCTGTAACCCGGTAGCACCCAGTGGTCGAAGATCCATGAACGTCGAGCCTCAAGTCTCAGGCCTGAAAGTGGCGGCCCGGGCGACCGACTCGATCACGATTGCCGCGACGGCGGCCCCATAGTCGAGATCAATGTTTTCCAACGTATCGTGCGTGTCGTGATATCCCTTGCGATTGATGTCGTAGTTTTCCATGAACAACACGACCGGCACGCCGGCGTCCGAAAAAATCTGCCCATCGGTGTTATAGAGAACGCTGCGCGGGTCGGCCGGCGGCCGAATCTCGCCGCTCAGCGGCAAATGGGCCGCGATGGCCGGGAGTGTTCCCTCGGCGCTGCGATGGCCACGTGCCAGCCCCTTTCGCTCGGGCCGAGCGTTCCACAGCGGCACCGACGCGTTCCAGATTGCCGTCGCCTGCTGGGCCTGCCAGGCCAGCCACATCGATTCTCGATGCGTGCCCGGGCACATCTGAAACACGTCGCGATCGCGGTCGTTGTTGTGGGCGATCATGTCCGAGACATAGACGCCGGCAACGCGGGTCTTCGACAAATCGTGCGACTTGCCATCGGCCGTGCGCACCGCCAGCGTTCCCTCGACGACCTTTTGACACAAGTGCCGGGCACCCATGCAATCGGACGGAAACTCCTCGCCGGTCAGATGGACCAGCCAGACGTCGCACTCCAGTTTTCCGGCCTGGCTGAGCTTCAAGAACGATTCGGCACCCAGCATCAAGGCCGACGTTGGCCGAATGGTTGTCGTCGGCTCCGGCAGCGGCCAACCGCGGGCCTTTTCCACCGTGGGCATAACCAAACACGTCTTCCATATAGGCCGTGTCGTAATGATCGGCCATGATCACCGCTCGCGTCCGGTCGCGGCCCGGAATCGCCACCAGCAAATCGCGCTCGTAAGTTTTGTTGCGCTGGTTATCGACCCAGCCTCCCATCCACGGAAACGGAAACTCCGTCTGCCAGCGAAACGGAACCTCGCCGACGATCACTTTGTCGGTCATGTCCGTCCGGGCCAGCAGCTTGCCGATAATAATCGAGCAAGTGATCGCCCAGGGCTTCAAGATCGCGGCCGGAATGGACCAACTTCGCCTGGGTGGCCGCGTCGGTCACGCAATCGGCATTGTCTTTGTTGATGTACTGACCGGTGGCCAAACTGGCGATCAGATTCCAATAGGCCTTCTCGAACGTTCGCTTGGCCGTGCGGGCGAACGTCAGCGAGGCAGGCGGCCGCTCGATCTTTTTGGACGCGGCCTTACCGCCGGCGGCCTTGCCGGAAGTCGCCTTGCGGGAGTTGGCTTCAGCCGGAGCGATGCACTGCGACAGAAGCTGCTGCACGCGCTGGCCCACTTCCGCGCTCACGGCTCGCTCGGGCAGCGACGCCAGCCAATCGTCGAGCGTCTCGTGCTTGGGCAACGTCAACAGCGAGCGAGCCAAATCGCGCGGCAGTGGGCCTTGCCCGAGCAGGCATTCGGTATCCAACAGCTTGCGGATGTTGATCGCTGTGCGGTGGTAGCGCTGATCGTGGTCGCGGCGAAAACCGCTGACGGCCAGTCGATACGCCTCGCGATCGAGCAGCCGCGGCCAAAGTTCGACCGCGCGGTCCGAGCCGCGGCCGGTCGGCTCGATAGGCCGTGAAATAGCCGAGCGGCGCATCGGGCATGACGACCGGCGCGTTCTCCGCCGACAGATAGGCGACCAGCGGACGCTGCCAAAAGACTTCGTGCTGGCCGACCCGCATCGGCGGGTAATAGAAGCGGTAGCCAAACAGCCCGCCCGCGGCAACCTTTTCGGCCGCCGCGGCCAGCTCGCGCGACGTCGCCCGTGGGCCGTCGAGCAGCAAGTTCAAAATCGCGCGTCCAGATCTGGGCATTGCGAGCCATCGGCTTGCCATACAACCCGACGTCGTCGGCCGCGGTGCTGAACAAGACGTGGGCCACGCGATCCTCGTCGCCCGTGACTTTCAATTCGTCTTCGTAGCGATGGACCCGGCCCCAGCGATTCGTGCGCAGGAATGTGTTGCGTATCGGCCCGCGCAAACCTTCGAGCGGCGCCTGCCCCGGCCGTGGTTCGTGCAGCCAACCCGACTGCGGGCACGCGAATCCCGACCGGCCCTTCATGCCGCTCGATCGAGTGCAACAGCGGAATCTGCACGGCCAAGGGCAATTCTTTGGCCAGCTTGGTGGTAGGCCGGGCTGCCCCAAAACAGCAAACTGCCGGGAAACGGCAGCAGGTGCAATTGGCCGGCCAGATACGCCCGGCGGACCGCCGCAGGCAAACTGGCCAGCGGCTCGAAGGTGAGCAGGTATTTCACGCCGGTAAGCTTGCTGCCCGGTTGCCAGAGTGAATGGCTCGGTCCAGTCGGGCAGTCGATCAACGTTCCAATGCGCGACGTCAGGCGGAGTGGTTTGCGGCCATGACTCGAAAGCCCGCCTGGTGCAGGTCGGTCAACTGGGCGGGATCTTCGCCATAAGCGGCGGCCAACAAGCGGCGGATAAAGTCGAGCGAACGCTCGGCCGGCCACTCGTCGCGGGGAGCGGTGAAAAAGCCTCGCCAAAACGCCTTGGCGGGACCTTGCTCGCTAGCGCCGAACAGAGTCCAGCGGACGCGTCCCTTGTCGTCTTGCGTCTTGGCACAAGCCAACGGCGACAAGACGACGTAACGCTCGGTCGGCGGAGCAAGGGTTCCCTCGGGCCAGAAGGGATTGTCTTTGAGCTTCGCCTTTGGCGATCCCGTGCGCCGGCTCGCCTCGACCCGAGATGCGCCAGCGCCGTGACCACCTG
Organism: uncultured Planctomycetaceae bacterium; assembly: GCA_963702015.1. Lineage (GTDB taxonomy): Bacteria > Planctomycetota > Planctomycetia > Pirellulales > PALSA-1355 > DATJTR01. The sequence goes on along the minus strand of OY969698.1, from coordinate 6,310,046 downwards.
GCAGGCGATTTGCTGCCAGCCGGGATTCAGCTCGAACTCCTGCTCGTATTCGGTGAGATGCCAGCCGAAGGGATCGTCCTCTTGTGACACATCTGGCTGTCGAGCGGGCCATACGGCTTACGCCCCAGCCGCGGCGGCGGCATGAATTCGGAATAAGCGGTAATTGGGTATTTGCTGCGCCCGCGATGCCAGGCGTCCGCGGTCAACAACTGTTTCCAGCCGAGCTGGGCCATGTTACGCTCATGCGATGGTTGAGGTTTTGCACAGGGCGAAATTGCCCATGCGCAGATGCCGATTGCCAGACCGCGGTACCGCGGCGCCGGCGATTTCCGTTTTTCAATTGCCGCAGGGAGAACCCGTCTTGATTCGTCCCACGATCCCGACGGACAGCGAACGCGCTTGTCCGACTGGCGGACGCCACCGGCGTCTTCAAACCGATCGAGATCCAGGCCCTGCGCGAGGTGCTCGACGACTATCATGCCACGAACCACCGGCACGGCCACCGCAGCGTCACGTTCGAGCAGGCGGGCGAGATTCTTGGTTTCGCCTATTATGCTCCCGCGGCCATGACCGATCGATCGTGGTATTTGTATTGGATCGCCGTTACCCGGCACACCCAGGCCCGGGGCATTGGCGGCAAATTGCTGCGCTATGTCGAGCAAGACATCGCTCAGGCCAGCGGCCGCGTCTTGTTCATCGAAACCTCGTCGCTCGGACACTATGACCTGACGCGACGATTCTATCTCAAGCACCAGTACGAACAAGCCGCCACGGTCCCCGATTATTACGCCGATGGCGACCACATGGTCGTGTTTCGCAAGCGGTTTGGGTGAGCCGGACGACGGCCGGCTGCCGCCCGAGCGGTCGAAGCCCGCCGGCGCCGAACGGCGCAGGCTACTGGAAAGGGATGCGGCGTAAAACCGATGAAGATGAAGCCCAAGCGTCAGCCATCCCAGGATCGTACGCCCTCGGCCCAGGGGCATACGTCGTCGGCTGTGGGAGGATGGTTTGGCCCGATGAAGAACAGCAGCAGCACCATCAACGACCAGCCCCAGTTGTTGGTGACCATCATGGCCACCAGTGCGCCGATCAACAGAATCTGGGCGACGATGTGCGCCTTCCGCCGCAGCAGGGCATAAAGTACGTGGCCGCCATCGAGCTGACCGATCGGAATCAAATTCAACGCGGTGATGAAAATTCCGACCCAGCCGGCATACGCCATCGGGTGCAGGTCGAAGTGGTAGCCCGGCGGAGTCGGCCCCACGATCAGATGGCCCAGCCAACGAAACAACGGCGGCATGCCGATCACTTCTTCACCGGGCAACGTCGCCACGATGTTTGACCGGCTCAATCCGATAATGCTGAACGTCAACGCTGGCACCAGCCCGGCCAACGGTCCGCTGATGCCGATATCGAACAGCGCCCGCCGATTTCCCATGTTGCCGCCCATGCGGATCACGGCACCCATGGTTCCCAGTGGACGACCCGGAATCGGAATGAAGTAGGGCCAACTGGCGATCACCCGCCAGCGCCGGGCCTGCAAGAAATGGCCGAACTCGTGGCACAATAGCGTGACGAGCAGCGGGACCGAATAAGCCAGTCCTCCCACTCTCGGAAATATCTGATTGCCAACGCTCGTCGTCGTGTAGCACGTGGCCGCAAAGAGCAACACCGGCGTCCAGGAGAGGGGCGTCGGGCGATAAGGCTCGGGCGGCGGAAACTTCGCCGCTTCGACGATGATCGGCGGATAGGCGTACCGCGGATCGCGCGGGCCGGACTCGTCGAACTCACTGACTCAACCGATCATCTCCTTCGCTCTCGCGGTCACGCCACGATAAATGGGAGGCAGGGCTGGCTGCACGGCCACTGAAATTCCACGACGCACGCGCGGTTAGTTCATTTCCGCCGCCAGTTTGCGGGCAGCTCGGATCGAGGTCTCGATGATCGTGGTCTGTTGGCAATCGGCCCCAGCGAGCGACTGTTCCAACAGGGGCAGGGCCTGGTGCGGTTTACCGCCGCGTAACAGCAGCAATCCCAAATCGCGACGCTCCTCGGACGAGTGCGGCTCGAGCGAAGAGAGCCGCAATTGCACGGCCAGCACCGCCGGCCAATCCTCTTTCCGCGCCAGTGCCGATTTGAGATTCCGCAGTACGCGGACGGCGATGTCGTGTGGTGCCGCCGGGCGAAAGTGGAACGGACAAAGCGTGCCGGGTTTGCCCAGCATCCGTTCGATCCGCCGGCGGCAGGCTTCCTGACTCAATAGATCGCCACCGGAAAAGGCATCGATAAAGATCGGCTGGCGACTCGGTGGGGCAGCCGACGACAAAATGCCCCGGCGTATTGACGCCGAACAGCCGCAGCCCGGCGCGTGCCGCCACCGCCATGTACACGAGGGAGAGCGATATCGGGATGCCGGTGCGGCGGGTGAGGACTTCGTTCAAATAACTATTGCGCGCGTCGCAATAATCTTCGCGGTTGCCGTGAAAACCTTCCACCTCGTACAACACATAGCTGATCGCCGCGAGCTTGTCGGCCACGCTGCTTGTCGGTTCGACAAATGCCGGCTGTGCCGCACAAGCGACGCCCAATCGGTCCAGTTCCAGCAAGCAACCCAAGCGATCGACGGCGGGGTAACGCTCGGCCGCCAGTTCCAACAGCCACTGGACAAGGTCGACGTCGCTCCGACCACAAACCAACTTTTGGAACTCCGCATCGACGCTGAAATTCGGCAAGGGCATGGCAATCGGGACCAGGGCTGGATCGAAGAACAACCGCGAAGGAATTCATCGCTGTGGAATTGTATCGGTCTGCCGCCAGCTGACAATGTGCGGGAGCGCAACAGCTACCGAGCGATGCCATGGCCGTCCGAGATTGCGGGTAACCGCAGCTGGCTTTGAAGTGCCTCATACCACGCCAAAAAATCGGCGGAACGCGGATCGTCAGCCCCTAACCGGAATAATCCGGACAGATTGTCCGATGACTGAAGTTGGCAAGAGCAATTAATCCACGAGCCTGCGGGCAGGACACATCCACTCTTCGGCCTTATTTGTGCGGTTGTCCCGAAGAAAGACTCTTCACGCCAGGTCGGCCACCCGATAGAATAGGTGCTGCGTGGCATCTTGAATGTCGCCAACAAAATGACGCGGGGTGGAGCAGCCCGGTAGCTCGCGAGGCTCATAACCTCGAGGTCGCAGGTTCGAATCCTGTCCCCGCCATTTCCATTGACCGGCAAGCAACGGAATTACTTGCCCTGCAAGAACAAGCCGAGGCCTCCGGCCTCGGCTTTTTTTGTTTTCGGCTCGCTCTGTGGCCGCTTGGTCGTCGTAGGGAATCTCGCTCCGGCATCGCCGGATGACCGCGGCTTGCGCCCGGCAAAAGAATCCAACCGGCTGGGCGGGTTGGTCGATGGGTCGCCACCGGTGCAGAGGGCGCTCCCTGATATGGAATTCCAGCCCGATTCCGAGAGCGTGCTGATCGACAACTTGCGCCGCCATGTCGACCGGCTGGCGGGAGCCATTGGACCGCGTCATACCGGCCTGCCCAGCGCGCTCGCCGCCGCCGCTACGCTGGTCGAGCGAGAACTCGTCTCCGCGGGATATGTGGTTGAGCGACAGAATTATCTGGCCGGTGGACAAGAGGTCAGCAACCTGATCGCCGAGCTTCCAGGATCGGGCAGAGCGGACGAAATCGTCGTTGTTGGTGCCCACTACGACACCGTGCCGACGACGCCGGGAGCCGACGACAACGCTTCGGCGGTTGCCGTCCTGCTCGAAGTCGCACGGCTGATGAGGACATGGCAGACCGAACGAACCATCCGATTTGTCGCTTTTACGTGTGAAGAATCGCCTCACTTTCACACCGGTGAGATGGGAAGCCAGGCCTATGCCGGCAGGTGCCGCTCGCTCGGCGAACGAGTCGTCGGAATGCTCTGCCTGGAGATGGTCGGGTTTTATTCGTCGGCACCCGACAGCCAACGGATACCCTCGGCGATTCCCAGCTTCTTGCGATGGATATTCCCGCCGCGTGGCGACTTCCTGGCAGCCGTGGGAAACCTGCGGTCGTGGAAACTATTGTGGAAGTTTCGTCGGGGATTTCGGCGAACCAAACGGTGTCCGCTGTTCGCAATTGTGCTGCCGGAGGCGATTCGTGATATCCGGCGATCGGACAACAGTTCGTTTTGGGATCAAAGCTACCCGGCGCTCATGTTGACCGATACCAGCTATCTGCGCAATCCCCATTACCATCTGGCCACCGATACGCCCGAGACGCTCGATTACAAACGGATGGGGGCGGTTGTCCGCGGAGTGCTCGAGGGAGTGGCGGAAGTGGCGCTCGCGCGATCGGCTCGGCAATGAGCGCTGCGCCGCCACTCACGTCGGCGATCGACTGGGGCGACCGCGAGCGGACTATTTCTTCGGTTGGGCAGCCGCATAAATCGCTTCGGCCTTGGCTTGTTCGGCCGCCGACAATTCTGGATTGGGCGTTGCGTCGCCCGGCTCGGTCCCCAGGATCCAGCGAATCCCCCCCAGCAACGATTCCATGTAGACGGGGTTGGCCCAGACCTCTTCGCGGTGGCCCAGACTGATGTAGAACACGCGACCGTCGCCATAATTCTTGACCCAGGCGATCGGCACGTGATAGGGCGCCTTGAGATGGGTCTTGTCCATGTTCAGGCTCATCAAAACGCGGACCTTTTCGGGCTGCCAATGCTTGAACTTGTAAATCTCATCCTTAATCGTGAACTCCGGGCCCCACACTTTGCTGGCCGGATGCTGCTGGTCATGGACGGTAATCGTCACGGTCTCGCCCGCGCCCCATGGATGGCCGTCGAACGTCCCGCCGATCATTTCCCAATACGGTTCATAGTCGTGATAGGTGTCGGCCGCCGAGTGAGTGCCGATGAAACCGTGCCCCTTCTTTTTCACCCACTCGGTGAACAAATAGTCGCGCACGGCCGGGTCAATTGGCAAGTTGCCCGTGGTGTAGAAAAACACGATGTCGTAGGAATCGAGCCGGTCTTTGGTCAGATCGGTGGCAACGTCCTGAGTTAAATCGACGCGAAACACGCCACTGGAAAGTCCCAACTCGGTCAGCGCCTGTTCGGCGGGAGATTCGGACGTCGGGTGCAACCGAGTCACCGAGCCGTGACGGTAGCCCGCGCTTTGCGTCACCATCAGGATCCGTCGGGCGTTTGGCGCCGCGTCGTCGCCGTGCGCCTCCGGCGCGATAGCTGCCAAGGTCACCAACAACACAATCGCGGTCGGCCAGCAGAAACTTCTCACGGGGTGGGATCCTTTGAATCGTTAGTTGGCGGTCGGGCGCAGACGCCGGCGGGCGGACGATCACCCTATTCCAACATTCGGCCGAGGCGAAAGCAACCGGCATCAAGGCCGAAGTTGGGGAAATGCGCCTGAGTCGGCCGCTGGACTGCTGGCCAGGGCCATCAAACCCTGCCGGCATCCCCAAAAGTTGCTGATTCAAGCTGGGCGAGGCGCAGGAATCGTCAGACCCATGTGCCGCTGGGGCATCGGAAGCCGCCGAGCCAAAAGGTCGGCCGGATGGACATTTATCGTTTTTCGGTCCCGCCGACGCTTGCCAAGGGCGCCATTTTGAACATACTGGACGGAATCCGGCGTGGAGGCTTGCCTCCTGCTGGTCTGCGCCTCCACAGGTACCTGCCCCACCTGTGGAGGCCATTTTTTTGCCTGGGTGCTCCGGACCTCTCTCTCGCACCTCGCCGTGCTTGTGTGAAATCGTCTCTTGCGAGCGTGCCGCGGAGCTGGCCGGAACGTTCCCGTTCCACGCCTGGGACCGGCAGTTCGCTGTCAACTTGGCTGCCAGCAACCTGGTTCGCAGCGCGTGCCAATTCCGGTCCAAGGCCGCCGCGAGGTCGTTCTTGGCCACGTTTGGAGTGCCATCCGACTGCAATTGGCTTCCGCCATCTCAACTGCCTTGCCAGGATCCCCAGATCGAGCATGTCTTCGTCGGCATTTTCGTTAAGGTTTACCTTTCTTACTTAACTCGCACGACCGGCACGACCGATAAAACCGTCACGAGCAAGGTGCCGGCCGCCCGTGGTGGGTGCGCTAGCGACCAAGTGATAGTGCGAGCGAAGTCGATGCCAATCATGCCGAACTACCGCACTGCGTTCTGGTTAACGGGCCTGTTGGGGTTGCTGTTGCTTCCCAGCGCGCTTTGGGGTCAGCAGACTCCCCAGAACTACGACGACGTGTACTCGAATGGGAATGCGCCCTATAGCAACGCATATCCGGCGGAGCATGCTGCGCTAACGCCATTCGCTCCGGTAGGCTTCAAGCCGAATTGGAAACTGTTCGCTCCGGTCGACACGAGCGATTACGGCAATGGCGTCAAGCCCCGAGTTGGATACTTCTTCAGCTACGAACGAGTCTATTTCAGCACGTCGCGCGCCGCCACGACCACGGTTGGCGCTACCAACGCGACGGAAGGCGACAATCTGAATTTCCTCAACGTCATCACGTCGCCCATTACAGCCCCCATCACGGGTCCTCAGCAGACTTCTTTCGGCAACACAACGTTTAACGCTCCGGCTGGTACGTACCCTTACTTCCCGACCGCTACGGTGGCAAATCCGGCCTTCCCCAATGCCAATCCTGTAAGCCCGGTATTTTTTGAAGCCGGACAGCAGCAGATTTCGATACCGTTCAGCGACCTGACCCCTCAAAATATTGTGGGGGGAAACTACAACTCGAACACCACTGCCGCCCTCACGTCGAGATTCGGAACCGGCAATCGCTGGGAATTCGGCTACATGGACGTGAACGACACCGGCTGGTTGGTCAGCATTCTTGACCACATCAGTACGGGCCAGAATGTCACTCTGCAAGGCGGCACGGTCCTGTTCAACGACCCGACGGGCTTCCTCCAAGGCTTCCAGACTTCGCTTTCGGGACCCTACGATGCGGACTTGAACGGCAACCATATTTATGGCCGCAACGGCTACGACATTCCTACACAAACGCCTCCCACGGTGACGATCGTTACGGAACCGCCCCCGCTGCCTCCGATCATTCTCTCAACTCCGACGATTTACACGTACCCTGGAACTCCGAGCTCGCCCGCACCCGGTGACTATGGGATCTACTTCCCGCAGCTCACTTTGCTCAACGGCAAGGCTGTTCCGGCCGGCACGCCGGGTGCCACCACCTATTTCCAGGCGGGTGGCGATGAAGTGGTGTACACCCCGACCTTCACCGCGCTGCAGATCTCGGATAAGGTGACCACCACCGGCGTGGAAACCATGCGGTTGTATCGAACGCCCCAGTTGCATAGCGGCGGCACGATCGATCTGATGTTGGGTGCCCGATACCTGCAACTGAACGACGTTTTCCAGGTCTACGGCACAGGCGGCGGCTTCGACGCCATGGAGATTACTCAAAAGGTGCTCAACAACGTCGTGGGCCCGCAGATCGGTGCCCGCTACGCTCATCAGCGCGGGCGCTGGTCGGTGTTCTCGGAAGGCCGGTTCTTCCCCAGCGCGAATTTCGCCGTGGAACGAAACAGCTCCGTGCTGGCGAGCAACGCTCAGGCAATAACAACGGCGAACCAACTACCCACGACGACGACAACCTCGACGACCAGCAGCAGCAGTGGCAGCGGCGGCAGCACCGGCTCACCCCAAGGCCCGTTGATTGTGGTCCGAGATAAGCCGTCCGCTCTTGTAAACGGCGGATTGACGTCGACCGCAGGACTGAACAACCTGCAATTCGCTCCGGCAACCGAATTTCGCGCCGGCGTCAATTGTTGGTTGACGCAGGGCGTCTCGGCAAAATGCTCCTATACCGGCATCTTCCTGCCGAACATGACCCGGGCGACGAACACGATCAATTACACGCTACCGAACCTTGGAATCATCAATGGCGGACACCACCAGTGCGTGTTCATCAACGGCTTCACGTTCGGTATCGAGATCAACCGCTAGCACGGGCGGCAAGCAGTCCGACCCTGGTTACGCAAGCGGAATCGCCTTGAGCGTCGCAATGTAGCTTGCCGAGCGTGCAAACGCGCCGGCCGGCAACCGCCTGGGCTTGCCAAAGTCGCTTCGGTCCGAGAACGAGCGCGGGGGCGCCTCGCAAAGGCCAAACGCTTGTCGGCAGCGGCGACGGAAAGAAAGCACCAAGCGAAATGTCGCTTCGGATGCCGCATTATCCGGCGGCACGAAGAAAGTTTTCCGCGGTCCAGAAAACGAGCGTCCGCCCAATTCACTCAGCCGCAGAGTGCTACGAATTGCCTGATCGCCGCCGATTGATGGTCGCGGGCCAAAACCCTGGCAATGAAAAGAACATGGCCCAAGCAATCGCACGAACCATAGCCAAGTAGGGATGCGAGCTGGGCAGCTTAGTTCCCGACGCTCACGCGCTCGCGAATCTCTTCTAATTCGCCAGCCAATCGATGGCGGAGGGGGCTTTCGGGCCGCAACTCGGCCAGCAAGGCCTCGGCCTTGTCGCACGCGTCCGCGTTCACGTCCCCTTTAAAGAGACGTTGCCAACTTCGCGAAACTTCTTGTTCAGTGAGCACTCACCACTCCTTGAACGAGACAGAACTGTAACCTGATGCCTTCATTCTACTTGAGTTGGTGATTGTTGCAATACGAACCGCAGCGAAATTGCCTCGAGCGGAGCTAGAAATCGCTTCTTTTCTCAGACCAGGTGGACCAAAGCGTTCAACCGCTCCGAATCGGCCCTCGAGAGCGGTCATCCGGCCGAGTGCAGTGCGGTCTAAAACGTCTTGACGAGCGTTCCTCCGTCGACAGTGATCGACGTGCCGGTGATGTAGCCGCCGGCATCGCTGGCCAACAGCAACGCTGGACCGGCCAATTCCCTCGGCTCGGCCCAGCGACCGAGCGCCGTGCGGCTGGCGAACCCTTTCTTCTGCGCGTCGTTGAGCAACTTTCCGGGCAGATCGGTCAGAAATGGCCCCGGACACAAACAGTTCACCGTGATGCCATACTCCCCCAGGTCCAAAGCGTTGGCCCGGGTGAGGCCTAACAGCGCGCTCTTGGTGGCGCAGTAAGCATTGCGTTCTTCTTTACCCGCCAGGCCGAGGATTGAGGAGATGTAAATGATGCGACCCCAGCGGCGCTCTTTCATTTGCGGCACGAGCGCCCGGGTCAACGCCATGCAGGAATTCAGATTCACCTCGATGGTGTAGTCCCAATCCTCGTCGGCGATTTTGTCGATGGCTCCAATTTTGTTGCCGCCCGCGTTGTTGATCAAGATGTCGACCTTGCCGAATTCAGCCAATACTCTATTGGCCAATTGGCGGACCTCGTCGCGCTTGCTCATGTCGGCTTTGAAATAGGCCACCTTGACGTCGGTCCCCTTAGAGATCTCGGCGGCGGCCTGCTTCAATTCATCTTCGTGTCGGCTGGAAATAGCGATCTGAGCGCCGGCCTCGGCCAATCCCCGCGCCATCGCCTTGCCCAACCCTTTGCTACCGCCGGTGACCAGGGCAACGCGCGAGCGGAGATCGAATAATTGAGTGGGCATGTGGGAATCCTTGTGTCAATGCAATACGAATCGTAAGGGTGTGAAATGACCGTGACGACTTGCGTCCACCCGGGGCAGTTCCCCAAGGTGCTTTGGAGCGGCCGCCGGGCAACGAGTCGCCTGCGAGAGAATCAACATACCCCCCAGATTTGTTCGATGCAAACCGCGTAACCGGACGTCGGCCAAGTCCCCAGATTCGCAGGATTTGCCTCTTGGGGCAAAAAAGCTAGGGTTCGATCAATAGCTTGAAAAAAGCCTCGGGCAACCTTCGATCGGCAGGTACGAACGAAGGCAGTCCGACCGGCTGGGAGTGGCTGGATCGACCGCGGTACAGGCAAACCGTGCATCGGTCCGAGCGGCTACCACGATCCCAACATTCTGACGATTAATTGCTAATTGCCAAAGCGCACAGCAGGGCCAGGCGGCGACCTTGCTGAGCGTCACGCTTCCAACTGGACATGGAGAACCGAGTTCCATGAATCGCCGCGTATTGTTTGTCGAAGACGACGCCTTGTTGCGCACGATCTATCGACGCCAAACTCAGGGAATATTCGAAGTCGACATCGTGGCCTGCCCCGAAGAGGCCTTGGCCGCGATTGAAGCTGGCGACTATGCCGTGATCGTGTCCGACCTGGCGATGCCGGGTATGGACGGCCTGGCGCTCGCCCGGAAGGCTCGGCAGATCGCCCCTCGAGCGATCTTGATCATTCTCTCTGCCCATGCGGACTGGCAGTCGGGCGCCCCGCCCGAAGGCCTGCTGTTTTGCGTGCTTGACAAACCGTGTCCGCGTGACCGTCTGCTCGCCACCTTGGAAGAGGCGGTTGTGCTTGCGGGCATGCCGGCCGTCTCAGCATTAGAGTCCCCCTAGGCGTCCGCGCGTGCCGTCGGCGGTGCGAAATCAGCCGCGCGGTGGGCCGGACATGTTCGGGGCCGCTCTGTCGCCGATGCGATGCCCTGATCATTAAGACAATCATCCTCAATCCGCGTTTTTTTCCCAAAGGGCAGAATCATGAAATGCCGCCCGGAAACGGCCATCGTGGTCGCGGGGTCGTTGATCGCGATCAGTGTGATTCCCATTTTTTGTTTAACGTTCGTCGAACCGGCGGTCAATTTCCAAGAACAGATCACCGAATGGTGCGGAGACTTGGCTGTGGTGGCCAGCCTGGTGACTTTCTTGCTGGTTTACCGCTGCATTTGGTTGCCGCTGGCGCGGGCAAAAGAAGCGTTGCGGGCGAGCGAACTGCGGAATCGACTGATTCTCGACACGGCGCTCGACGGAGTGGTCCTTACCGATGCCGCCGGTCGTGTCACCGAATGGAGCCGACATGCCGAGCAGATTTTCGGCTGGTCGCGCGCCGACGCCCTGGGTCAACCGCTCGATTCGCTGATCATCCCGCCGCTCGAGCGCTCCGCATTTCGCCGTGACCTGGCGGAGTTGGTGCTGGCCGAGGTCTGTCAGTCGCCGACCGCCCAAAACCGTCGAGAAATCACCGCGCTTCATCGCGACGGACAGGAGCTTTTGGTTGAACTGAGCACCGTGCCGGTCGCCGGCTTGGAGGAGGTGACATTCAGCACATTCATCCGAGACATCAGCCAGCGCCGTCGCACCGAGTTGACGCTCAAGCATCAGAGCAGTCTCCTGGCGGACATCATCGCCATGATCCCATATTCGATTTTCTGGAAAGATCGCCACTCGCGTTACCTGGGCTGCAACGCCACGTTCGCCCGCGAAGCGGGACTAACGGATCCCGAACAAGTCATTGGCAAAGACGATCTTGATTTGCAATGGACGAGCGAACAAGCCCGGTTCTTCCGCCGGTGTGATCAGGAAGTGATTGCGACGGGCAAGGCGCTCATCGACCTCGAAGTTCCGGGTGCTCATGCGGATGGAAGTGAAAGCACGCTGCTGGTCAGCAAGGTGCCGATTCGTGACGGGGCCGGCCAGGTGGTCGGCGTGCTGGGAGTTCATGCCGACATTACCGAGCGCAAGCAATTCGAGTGCGCCTTGCGACAAGCCGAAGAGAAATACCGCGGCATTTTCGAAAACGCCGTCATGGGGATTTTCCAGACGACCTCGTCTGGACAGTACCTCAGCGCCAATGACGCCCTGGCGCGGACCTATGGCTACCAATCGACCGACGAGCTCAAAGCCAGCGTAACCGACATCAGCCGCCAGCTCTACGTCGACGACCGGCGGCGCGAGGACTTCGTGCGGGCGATGGCCGAGCAAGGAAACGTGACCGGCTTCGAGTCGCAAATCTATCGCAAGGATGGAGATATCCGCTGGATTTCCGAGAATGCCCGCGAAGTCCGTGACGCTAAGGGCGAATTGCAGTATTACGAAGGGACGATCGAAGACATTACCGACCGCAAGGAGGCGGAGGCGGCTCAACGGTCGGCCAAAGAAGCCGCCGAGGCAGCGAGCCTGGCGAAAAGCGAGTTCTTGGCGAACATGAGCCACGAAATCCGCACGCCGTTGAACGGTATCGTAGGCATGGTCGAATTGTTGCTGGGCACGCGCTTGACCGAACAGCAACAGCGCTACGCCCAATTGCTCCGCACCAGCGCCTCGAGTCTGACCACCCTGATCAGCGACATCCTCGATTTTTCCAAAATCGAAGCCGGCAAGATGGAACTCGAATCGCTCGACTTCGAACTGCCGGCCATGGTCGAAGACATGCTGGAAATCTTGTCCCGCAAGGCCCACGAAAAGGGCGTTCACCTGGGCTGCCACTTCGCGGCCGACGTTCCGCTGGCCGTTGCCGGCGATCCCGACCGCTTGCGTCAGGTGCTGCTGAATCTGATCAATAACGCGATCAAGTTTACCGAACACGGCCAGGTCACCGTCCGCGTGACGAGCCAGGAGTATGACGAGCAGGCATGGCTTCTCAAATTTGCCGTGACTGACACGGGAATCGGAATTCCGCCCCAAAGGCGCGATCGACTATTCAAGAGCTTTTCGCAAGTCGACGCTTCCACTACCCGTAAATACGGCGGCACGGGGCTGGGACTGGCAATCGCCAAGCAGCTGGCCGAGTTGATGGGGGGTGAAATCGGCGTCGAAAGCGAAGCCGGCCAGGGATCGACCTTCTGGTTTACCGCCCGGCTGGCGCGGCCCCACAATCCCCAGACCCAGGTGTCGAGAATGGCCTCGGACAACCCGGTGTCGAGCGCGGGCGTGCTGGTGATCGACGATCGTCACAGCCGAGGGGAATTTCTCTGCGAACAATTGGCCGGAAGCGGCTTTCGGCGCACCCGTTGGTCTCCGTCGACCGACTCCGGCTTATCGATCACGGCGGCCGGCGAAGCCGGCACGCCGATTCGAGTCGTACTCATGCGACGCGATCTCAGCGCCGCCGATCCGTTCGCCTTCGGCGCGGCCATCCGCTCGCGCGGAGTGTCGCCGCCGACGCTGGTGCTGATTACCCGCTTGGGAACCGAATTGCCGGAAGCCGAGTTGCACGCGGCCGGATTCGCCGGACAGTTGACCGCTCCGGTGCGGCAATCGCAACTGGTGCCGATCATTGCCGCGGCTTTGGCGGGCGAAGCAGCCCTGCCGAAACCTCGCTCCGATTCGCCTTCGGCGGACTCAATCGACAGCGGCATCGCGAGCCCGCCGGCCCTGACGGGCCGCATCCTGGTGGCCGAAGACAATGAAATCAATCAAATCGTCGTTGCCGAAATGCTGACCGGTGTCGGCTATTCCTGCGACATCGCCGGCAACGGTCGGCAAGCCGTGGAAATGATTGCCCGTGGATCCTTCGATTTGGTACTGATGGATTGTCAAATGCCCGAAATGGACGGCTTCGAAGCCACGCGGGCGATCCGTCTGGCCGAACAATCGTCGGCCGCGCCGAGGCGGTTGCCGATCGTCGCCTTGACGGCCAATGCCGTGAAAGGGGATCGCGAGCGGTGCATGGCCGCCGGCATGGACACCTACCTGACCAAGCCGGTCAACCGACTGCAACTAGAAGAGTGCATTCGCACGCTACTCAGCCGATCGACAGCCGTTGCGACCGACCTGGAAAAGGCGGAAGCTCGCGATGCCGTAGCCGCCGAATCGCAATTCGCGGTTTCGGAGCTCGTCCCGCCGATTGACCGGGAGGTGCTGACGGAAACCTTGGTTGGCGACATCGACCTGATCTGTCAGCTAGTCGAAAAGTTCGAACAAACCCTGGCGGCCGAATGGCGTAACATGAGCACTGGCTTCGAGGCCGGCAATCTGGAACAGGTGGCTCGCTGCGCCCACACGCTCAAAGGTACCGCCGCGTACATGGCAGCCAGCCCGATCGCCGCGTCGGCGGCAGTCCTGGAACTTTGCCAGGACGCGGTTTTGCATGAATCCATCCGCGAGCAGTTAGCGACTTTGCGGCAGGAAATCGACCGCTGTGTCAAATTCCTGCCAGTCCTCAAAGAACAACTGACCGGGGCCGTCGTGCCAGCCTGACCGGCTTCCCAAACGATCGGCACCGCGGCCGTCGCTCGGGGAGCACGAAGCTCCCAGCACGCGCTACGGTTTTTGCTCTCTCCGCAGCGGGTTGTTCCGGGAAGTCGGGCGATCCCGACTTTTTTTGGCCTGACTTCTGGTCACGGGCCCACGATTTGCTACTGTGAATCTGGTGCCGCTTTCACAGTTCCCTCCCGGCAAAGTCTGCCGGTTGAGGAGTTTGCCGCGTCGGCTGGGCGAGCGTGACGTAAGCTTTAGTGCATCGATCTCGTTTGCCGCTCGGCGAACTCGGCCATTGAAACTGCGCACATGCGGCATGTCGGGGGCATATCGAACATGAAATTGCTGTTTCTCGGGGTGGGGGCCTGCCTGGCTCTCTTGGGACTGTCGGTGGATGGGGTTTCGGCCCAGCAGGGATCTCCCGGCTCTACGTTGGCATCGAGCGACGCAACTTCTGTCAGCGCCTCCGCTCGACGAACAACGGCATTCCGGCTGCCCTGGCGAAATACGCTCGACTCCAGCGGCGGACAAGCGGCCGAACCTGTGGCGCCGGCGATCGCAAAGCATCCGCTCTATCCAGCGCTTCAGTTTGCCGCTGAAGTCGCCAACGAGATCCATGCGCACGTACGCGACTATACGTGCATTCTTATCAAGCGCGAGCGGATTGAAGACGAATTGCAAGATTTTCAAACGATGCGCGTACGGGCTCGTTGCGCCGAACGGCCGAAGAGGGCCGGCCGGCGGTCCCGTTCAGTGTGTTTTTGGAGTTCCTGGGGCCACCGAAGGTTCGAGGCCGCAAGGTACTTTTCGTGGCGGGCGAGAACGACAACAAGATGCTGGCCCGCAATGGCGGCAAGCGGTTTAATTACGTGATCGTAAAACTCGATCCGTTCGGCGAGGCCGCGATGCGGGAGAGCCTGGTGCCGATCACCGAGATGGGGCTTGAGAACATGACCCGGATGTTGATGCGATTGCTCAAGGAGAACATGCAGCATGATCCGGCGGGGGTGAATTCGCGGTTGGCGTTCTATAAGAATGCCAAGGTCAACCAGCGGACTTGCACACGGATCTCGGTAAAGCATCCCGAGCAGAACGCCGAGTTGGGATTCAGCTCCGCCGATGTTTATGTCGACGACGAGTTGCGGGTGCCGATCCGGCTCGAGGCCTACGCCTGGCCACTCCGCGCCGGCGGGCCGGCACAATTGCTGTTCGAATACACCTACGAAGATCTCGATATCAACGTCGGTTTGACGAGCGCCGAGTTTCAGTCGGCGGTGTTGCAGCCGCATTCCCAGCGGGCGGGCGACTGACCGTCAGGCGGCAGCTCCATCTAACCCGGAATCCACGGTCGGCCAAGCGTGCGGCCCTGTTTTCCCGGCCGCCAGGCCGGCTTTCCCGCATGGAGCCAACCTCGCCTGGCGATCGGCGGCATCGCCGCACTGCCGTTGGCCCGTTCGCGGAAGATCGTTACAACTAAGAGCCGTTGCTTCCTGAGGTACGGGAGGAGGGCTCATGCGAGAGAAGGTAGGCCGCTGGGTGGGGTTGAGCGTTCATCGCGTGATGATCGCCGACCTGATGTATTTCTCGCGTCAGTTGCCGACGATTCCCGTCCAACGCCACATGCGTTTGGGCGCAGTCAAAGAGGCCCGCGCGCGGCTGGAGTCGCGTCCCAGTTGGGTCACGATTTTCGCCAAGGCATTCGACCTGGTGGCAGCCGATATGCCGGTGCTCAGGCGCTCGTATCTCAAACTGCCGTGGGCCCACCTGTATGAGCATCCGATCAGCATTGCATCGATCGCCGTGGAGAAGATGGAGTCCGGCACGCCGGCGGTCTTCTTTGCCAAGTTGCGCAGCCCCGGCCGGCATCGCTTGGGAGCGCTCGATCGGTACTTGCGGTGGTTCATCCGATCGCCACGGGCGAACATGGGACTGGCACGGCTTGGACTATGGGTCAGCTTGTTGTGGTGGCCCCTGCGCCGCGCGCTTTGGTGGTGGGCTCTCAACTCAGAAGGCTATTTCCGCTCGCGCCAATTCGGCACCTACGGGATCAGCGTCTATTCAGGCTTAGGGGCCGAATCGCTCCACCCCTTGTCGCCGCTCACCTTTGTGCTGAATTATGGCGTCATCGATGAGGCCGGAAACGTGACGGTGCGAATCATCTACGATCACCGCGTGCTGGATGGGGCAACCGTCGCGCGAGCGCTGGCTGCCCTTGAAGAAGTTCTCAACGGTCCGATCCTGGCAGAGCTGAACGGCCAGCCAGTGACTCGCCGGACCAGCGTCACGCCGCATTCATGACGCGGGCTTGCCGACCGGTGCGAAAGATGATCGCCGAACCGGTCAACGACATTACGGCGACCAGCGTCATGGCGCCGGCCGGCGTGAAGCTCCACAACAGCCCCACTGCTGCACTGGAGATAAAGTCGCCAATGCCGTTGACCGTGGCCAGAATTCCGAAGCCGATGCCACGCGAGTCGGCCGGCAACAACTCGGCGGCCGTCGCGTTTTCGAGCGTCTCCCAGACGCCCATATAGATGCCCGAAACCACGAATACGACGGCGAACTTCGTGAGCGACGTGCCCGGCAACGCCAGCGCGATCGCTGGGATGACGGCCAGGCTATATCCGATTGCCAGAACCGCGTATCTTGGGCAGCGGTCGGCCAGCCACCCGCTCGCGTAGCAGGTGAACGTGTAGACGACGTTGTAGCCAACGTAGAACAGCATCGCCCGCTGTGCGGCCGGGCCAAGTCCTAAGTCCGGAGTCCAGGCCTCGGTCGCCCAAAGAATCAACAAAGTGTTGGAGAAGTCACCGATGCCGGCGATCCCGACGCCGACGAGGTATCGGCGAAACGGCATGGGCAAGAATTTCAGGCTGCCCCAGAGTGGGGCTTTCGACTGCGCCTGGTGCGGACGTTCGCGGACGCAGAACACAATCAGCAATGCGGCCAGAATGCCAGGAACGAGCGTCCAGACGAAGACCGACCGCACCCCCCAGTGAGCCACGATTGCGGCTGCCAACAGCGGACCGATGACGGCGCCCGCGCTGTCCAGCGCCCCTCGAAAACCAAACGCCCGGCCATACGTTTCCGGACTGGTCGCCTCGGTTAAGAGGACATTTCGGACCGGTTTGCCAGCTCCGCGTCCGAGCCAGCCGCAGACGCG
The DNA here is from genome assembly GCA_963702015.1 of uncultured Planctomycetaceae bacterium. Lineage (GTDB taxonomy): Bacteria > Planctomycetota > Planctomycetia > Pirellulales > PALSA-1355 > DATJTR01. The sequence goes on along the minus strand of OY969698.1, from coordinate 6,292,909 downwards.
TCCGAGCAAGATGTGCCACCACTGCGTCGCCAGCCCGAAGCTAGCCATGCCCGCCGCGGTGAGGAGGTAGCCGGCAACCGCTAACGGCTTTCGCCGGGGCAAGCGGTCGCTGTACCAACCGGAAAGGAGCTTGGCGAAGCTCGATAATCCATCGGCCACGCCTTCGATCAGGCCCAGCAGCGCTGAATTGCCGCCGAGCAGCGCCAAGAGGGCCGGCAAAACAGTGGTTGCCATTTCATGGCCAATGTCGGAGCAAAGGCTGGCAAGCGCGATGCCCAAGACCGTGGAATTCAGCCAGCGGACAGGTTTCGACGGCGAAGGCGAGGTCGTCATGAGGGGGGCGCAGGTGAGGCGGCAGAACCAGCTTGCCGAGCGGCTCAGACAAGGAGGTGAAGCGGTGAAGAATATGTCAGGTCAAGGTATTGGTCAATCTGGGAAGTCGTGGCGGCGTAGGGCCGGCGGCCAGCGGAGATTGCGGGCCGTGATTGCACCCCCTTGGAGTCCTCTTGTTGAAAAAACTAGGGAGAACTATAGTGAAGTCTTGCAAGACGTTATGCGCGATCGGCTTGGCTGCCGGCGCATTCCAGCGCCGTGGGCGGTGCGCGGAGCGTCATCCAATCGCCCGACCGTTGCGTGCATGCGCGTCTGACGGCTTGTTTTCTGACCGAGGTATTCATGCTGGCTCAGTCGTTTTTGCAGCTCACATTGATCGCCGCCGACGCCGCCGCGCCGACGAGCCATCAGGGTATGCTGACTCAGTTGTTTCTGAAGCTCACCTTGGTCGGCGCCGAATGGGTGCTCTGGTTATTGGTTCTGCTGAGCTTCGTCAGCGTGGGCATCATCGTCGATCGAATCTGGTATTTCGCGGAACACCGCGTCGACGTCGCCGATTTGGCGGCAAAATTGGAACAGTTTCTGCGTGCGCGGCGATCTCAAAAGCGCCTGGCAACTGGTGGCCGGCTCGGACGCGGTCGAATGTGTGGTCGTGGCCGCTGGCCTGGCCGCTGTCGGTCGAGGGACTTCGGCATGCAGCGAGGCGATGCTCAGTGCCCGGGCACGGACCCGTTCGCGGCTCGAAGCGCGGTTGGCAATTTTGGGAACCATTGGCGCCAATGCACCGTTTATCGGACTGCTGGGAACCGTGCTGGGGATCGTGAAGGCCGCTCACGATATGTCGCAAAGCTCGTCGCAGGCCGCCGACCCGAATGCCGTCATGTCCGGCGTGTTCGAGGCGTTGGTGGCGACGGCCGTGGGACTTTGCGTGGCAATCCCCGCCGTGGTGGCGTTCAATTTGCTCCAGCGGCGCGTGCGCACAACCAATGCCCAGATCGACTCGCTGGCACATTTGGTGCTGTCGAGCCTCCGCGCGGAGCGAAGCTCGCAACCGGTGGCAACTCAATCAAGGTGAACTGATGGCCGGAAAAGTCGCGTCGAGCAGCTACGACGATGACGAAGCTGGAGTGATGAGCGATATCAATGTCACGCCGCTGGTCGACGTGACGCTGGTGTTGCTGATCGTCTTCATGATCACGGTTCCGGCAATTGTCGGTTCGGCCCAATTGAAAGTCGATCTTCCCGAGTCGATCGCGGCTGATCCGACGGTCGCCGAGCTTCCCTTGCGTTTGGCGGTGCGTCGCGAGCCGACGGGTGAAATCGGCCTGTACCTGAACGATCAACGCACGGATGAAACGTCGCTCAAAAGGCTGGTGGCCGACATCCGCCAGACAGGCAGCGAGCCGCCGGCGCTTTTGGCCGCGGATAAGACGATAGCCTACGGCGAAGTGGTAAAGGTAATCGATCTATTGACGTCGCTTGGTTTGCACAAAGTGTCGCTGGAAACCCGGCGAGTCGCCGGTAACTGACGCTGACGGCCCAGGGATGGTGAACGACAGCGGATTCGAGAATAAGTTGGCAATCGATCGAGGCCCGTAGCGGCCGAGTGCTGGTTGCCCCGCGATGCGAATCTTTAAATTTTCATGACTGCAAGGATGCTCTCATGTCGAAAGCCAAAAAATCATCGGCCTTGCCGAGTGTCTTGGATCTGCCCTTGGCGCTGGCAGCCGTATTGACCGGCGTCTTCTATTGGTTCGTGACGCAAGACGCGATGCAGGGAACGCTGATCCAGCGTTACACGACCCAGCACGCCGTGGAATACGTGATCGTCGCCGCCTTTATCTGGGGCCTTGTCGACGCCGCGCTGCGGATTTGCACCTTCCCACGCGAAGTCTTTGCGCTGAAACAAGAGTGGCTGCCCCCCCGGAAGGGGCGAGAAAATGTTTCCCAGGCTGGCGTGCTGCTGGCCCAGTTGGAAAAAAAACCGGCCGTGCTCAAGCAGTCGCGCATTGGCCAGCGGTACATCGAGGCCCTGAGCTACCTGGAGGAGAAGGGCTCGGCGGCCGAATTGGCCGACTACCTTCGCGGCCTTGCCGATCAGGATTATGAACTGACGCAGTCGAACTTCGGGCTGATCCGCTTCATCTGCTGGGTCACGCCGATGTTCGGGTTTTTGGGTACGGTCATTCACTTTGGAACGGCACTGAGCGGGCAAGAAGCCAGTAGCCTGGGCGACAACCTGCCCACGGTGGTGGCGGCGATGGGAACGGCGTTCAACGCCACGACGGTCGCCTTGTCGGCCGCCACGACCATGATGTTCTGCCTGTTTCTGTGCGAACGGACCGAGCGCGGCATCATCACCGCGATCGACCGACGCGCTGAGCGCGAACTGCTCAATCGGTTCGAAGTGGTCGACGCCAACCTGACGCCGTTCCTGTCGGCCGTGCAAGCGGCCAACCAGACGACTCTCGATGCCGTGGCCGCCCATGGCGAGCGCCAACTGAACGCCTGGTCGCAGGCGCTGGTCGCCTTGCAGCAGCAGGCCGAAGCCCAACAACAGTGGCAATCGCAAGTCTTCGCGGCAACGCTTGAGAAGTTCGAGCAGCGCGTCACCGAGAACGATCAAAACCGGGAAAACAAGCTCGCCACCGCCATCGATGGATTGGCGGCGCACAGCCGAGATCACCACGCGCTGATCGACGCATCGGTCCAGCGGGTCGCCGGCCTGCAGGATACGTTTGCCCAGGTGGCTTCCGCGATGAGCGGCATCATGCAAGGCGAGCAGCAGATGGTCGAGTTGCAGGCTCATTTGTCAGACAACCTGCGCCTGCTGCGGGAAACCCAACAAATCGATCAGGTTCTCCACGAACTGACCGCCGCCATCCATTTGCTCACCGCCCGCGCCGCGTCGGTCGCCGGCTCGGCGTCGGTGCCGAGTACCAAGCGGGCCGCTTGACCGGCCCCGCTTACTGATCCACGGAGCAATCTCTTGCCACAAGTTTTTCGACAGATTGCCGCAGTCGCCCTGACCGTCAGTTTGTTGCTCGCTGCCGCCGCGGCGGCTCGGGCAGAGACGGTCGCTCGCTGCGGCCAAGGCTGGCTGGAGCGCATCGATGGCTATCCGGTGCTCCATCTTAAAGGCACTCCCTATGAAATCGGCTACCAGCACGGAGCGCTGCTGAAAGAAGACGTGCGGGCGAACCTCAACTATCTGGTCAACGTCAAAGGGGCCAAGCCCATCAAGATCGGACCGCTGCCGCTGTCGCCGCGGGCCGCCATCGACGCGATTGTCCAGATCCAGCAGCGTCATGTCCCACCAAAATACTTCGACGAAATGGCAGCACTAGCCGCCGCCGCCGACCTGAACGTCGAGGACGTGCGGATGGGCAATTTCATTCCGGAACTGTTCCATTGTAGCGGCTTCGCGGTCATGAATTCGGCCACCCAGGATGGCACGCTCTATCACGGCCGGGTGCTCGACTATGCCGTCGATTGGCAGTTGCAAGATCACGCCGTGCTAATTGTCTGCGAGCCGGAGGGAGAGATCCCGTTTGTGAACGTGAGTTATGCCGGCTTTGTCGGCTCGGTCACCGGCATGAACAGCCGTCATGTATCGATCGGCGAAATGGGGGGCGGCGGATTGGGCCACTGGGATGGCATGCCGATGGCGCTGTTGGTGCGCGAGGTGCTTCAAACCGCTGGCGACCTGGAAGCCGCGATCTCGACGATGCGCGATCATCCGCGCACTTGCCAATACTTTTACGTCATTGCCGATGGCAACACGAACCGGGCGGTGGGTATGGAAGGATCGTGGGATAAGTTCGCCGTCATTCAGCCGGGCGAGGGACATCCGTTGTTGCCCAAACCGGTCAAGGACGCGGTCTTGCTTTCGGCCGATCGGCGGTACGACGAATTGGTGCGCCGCGCGATGGAGCAGCATGGCCGGATCGACGCGAACGCGGCGCTGCGGTTGATGGATCCTCCGGTGGCGCTGAAATCGAATTTGCATGACGTCTTGTTTGCGCCCAAGGGCACCGACCTGTGGGTAGCCAACGCCAGCCACGACAAACAGCCGGCCGCCACGCAACCCTACGCCCACTTCAACCTTGCCAACCTGCTTGCCAGCCAGCCGGATCCCGCGGCCCCCGAGATTCCCTTGCCCGCCCAGGCTCAAAACGGAGGCAATCGCCCGTCGGCGCCCAGTAATAGCGATTGACACGCCAGCGGCAAGGACGTAGTGTTAAGGCAGTTACGAGGTGCGAGTCGTGGGCCAGTTTGGCCCACGGAATGTTCACGGCTTCTTTGTAGCGGTCACTTTGCTTGCATCACCGGACAGACCGGTGGCATGCGATGCCGGTTCGTCCGGCGCCGAGCGATGTGTACCTTCTGCGGCGCGCCATTGATCGCCTTGCTCCTTGCCCATCGGTCCTGAGTCTGCGGGTATCCGATGCGGGCCTCTCAGTTTCTGAGCGGCTGAGCTGCCAGGCTCCAAGCGATGGCTTGTTTTCTCTGCTCGAAGCGGAGATATCGAGCGGTCCTCCGATGGGACGTTTCCCTTCGGTGCCAGGTGGCGATCTATTCGGCAGGCGTATGTATCAAAGGATTCTGTTCCATGAAGTTTGCTGATCTCGGCCTTGCCGAAACCTTGCTCCGCGCCGTTGAGGCCGAGGGCTACCACACCGCCACGCCGGTCCAAATCGCGGCGATCCCGCCCGTTCTGGCCGGGCGCGACGTGCTGGCGTGTGCCCAAACCGGCACCGGAAAAACCGCCGCCTTCGCCCTGCCTACGCTGCAGCGGCTCAGTGAGACGCCGCCCCCAGCGGGCGTCCGCGGGCGCAAGATTCGCGTACTGGCCCTCTCGCCGACGCGTGAGCTGGCCCGCCAAATCTGCGAGAGCTTTAAAACCTATGGCCGAAACACATCGCAACGCTCGACCGTCATTTATGGGGGAGTGGGTCAGGGACCGCAGGTTCAGGCACTGCGAAATGGAGTCGACATTCTGATTGCCACGCCGGGCCGGTTGGTGGACCTGATGCAGCAAGGCCACGTGGATCTGGCTCACGTTCAAGTCGTCATTCTCGACGAGGCGGACCAGATGCTCGACATGGGCTTCGCCCCCGATCTGGGCCGCATCATGCAGCGCGTTCCGCAAAAGCGACAGACGCTGCTCTTCTCGGCCACCATGCCTGGCGAAATTCGCAAGCTGGCTTCGACCTGGCTGACCGATCCGGCCGAAGTGCGCGTTGCGCCGGTCGCCCGCACCACCGAAATGATCGAGGAATCGGTGCTGTTCGTCGATGAGCGTCAGAAGTTGATGCTCCTGACGCACTGGCTGCACCAGACCGACTGGACTCGCACGCTGGTTTTTGCCCGCACCAAACACCGCGCCGATAAAATCGCCAAATCACTCCTCAAGTCGGGGATCGAGGCCGACGCGATCCACGCCAACAAGAGCCAATCTGCCCGGCAACGAGCGCTGGCACGCTTCAAGTCGGCCCGGCCGCCGGTTCTGGTGGCCACCGACATCGCCGCGCGGGGACTCGACATCGACGCCGTTTCGCACGTCATCAACTTCGATTTGCCTCTCGAGGCGGCCAGCTATGTCCACCGCATCGGCCGCACGGGCCGGGCAGGGGCCAGCGGAATCGCCATCTCGTTTTGCGCGGGACCAGAGCGGTCTCAGCTGCGGGCGATCGAGCGGCTTACCCGACGCAACCTGGCCGTGGGGGCACATCCCGACGGACCGCTCCCGGCACTTCCCGAAGGCGCCTCGCAGGCTCTCGACTCCCGCGATCGCGCGCCGCGTCCACAGGGCGGTCGCGGCAAGCAATCCGGCGGATACCGGCCGCAGGGCAGCCGCCCCGGCGGGAGTCGTACCGACGGAGGTGCCCGACCGCGAACGGCCGGAGCCCGCTCCGCGGGACCTCATTCCGCAGGCGACTCGGCAGGGGCTCGAACCGGAACGGGAGGCCAGCGCCGACAAAAGCGCCGCCGGCCGGCTCAGTCGGGCTCGGGCGGTCGAAACGGGGGCTAATCGCCGCTGACGTACTGCTAGGCGAGAATCGTGGCGGCGGGGTATACTTCGGGCCAGTTTGTGCCGAAGCCGACCGGCTCCGCCGCGATCGCTCGGCCTTCCATTCCGCTCACAGTAACACCGATGCCAAAATACGTCGTCCGCTCGGGGATCATGCGTGCGCTGGGGGTTTTCAGCCCGGGCCGCGACGACGCCTATCGTCGCGGCCAGCAAGTGATTGTGCGCACCGACCGGGGCTTGGAGGTCGGCGAGGTGCTGACCGAAGCGACTGAGCACGTGCTGGGGTCGATGAATAACCCCGGTTATGGGCAGATTCTGCGCACCATGACCTCCGACGACGTGCGCGACCAGGCCCGATTGCACGAACAAGAAGCCCGCGAATTCGAAGTCTGCGAACGACTCATTGCCCAGGAAAAGCTGGATATGCGATTGGTCGACGTGGAGCACTTGTTCGGGGGCGAGCGCGTGGTCGTCTTCTATTTGTCGGAGAATCGGGTCGATTTTCGCGAACTGGTCCGGCAATTAGCCGCCGAGTTCCAGACTCGGGTGGAAATGCGGCAGATTGGCGTGCGGGACGAAGCCAAGCTGCTGGCCGACTACGGTGACTGCGGCAAGCCGGTCTGCTGCAACACGCATTTGTCCGAAATGCCGCCGGTATCGATGAAGATGGCTAAGATTCAAAAGGCCACGCTCGACCCGACCAAGATTTCGGGCCGTTGTGGGAGGTTGAAGTGCTGTCTACGATACGAGTACGATACTTATGAAACGCTGCAGAAGGAATTGCCGCCCGTCGGAGCCGACGCGATCACCGCTCAGGGTCGGGTCAGGGTGCTGGCCCAAGAGATCCTGGCCGGACAACTCCTCGTAGAGACCGAAGATCGCCGCCGGCTGCTGATCAATGCCGCCGACGTGCTGACGGTGCTGCGAGGGGGTGGATCGGGTGGCCGCGGCGGCGATGAGAAGTCGCGCGGCGGAAAACCGCGAAACGCGGACGAGGAGCCTTCCGGCTGAAACGGTTGCGGTGAACGTGGCTTGTGATGTGCTCGATTCCATTGACCAATCGGTGACCGAATCCCACGATGATTGACCCTGCCCACCCGATTGCCAAGTTGCTCAAAGACGACCGTCGGTACAAGATCGACGCGTATGTATTTGTATTCGAGGCGCTTCACTACGCGCACAACGTCCTGAAAATGGGCTCGGAACGTCCGGCCGAAACCGAGGCCGAGGATGACGATCCGGAAGAACCGAGCTCGCGCGAGTCCGAACGCCACCTGACCGGACAGCAACTCTGCGAGGCCATTCGCCAGTATGCGCTGGAACAATATGGCTACATGGCCCAGGACGTCCTGCAAAGTTGGGGGATCACCTCCACCGCGGATTTTGGCGAAATCGTCTTCAATCTCATCCGTGTCGGCCAGATGCGCAAAACCAAGGATGACACACGCGAAGATTTCAACAACGTCTTCGACTTCAATACCGGTCTGCGGCAAAGCTTCAAGATCACGCTGCCGGAAACGTAGGCCGCCCCCGCCGCGCTGGAGCGGCGCCTGAAATGAAACGCTCGAATGTCGTCGCGCTGGCCGTGTTTTGTTTCACCGGGTTGTTGAGCGGCAGGGTGATAGCCGACGACGCGGCTCGGCCGAACGTCGTGCTGATCCTGGCCGATGATCTCGGCTACATGGACATCGGGCCGAACAACCCCAAGTCGTTTTACGAGACGCCGAATCTCGACGCCCTGGCCATCAGCGGGATGCGATTCACCCAAGGCTGCGCCGCCTGTCCGGTTTGCTCGCCGACGCGGGCAAGCATCATGACGGGCAAGTATCCGCCGCGCACGGGGATCACCGATTTCATCGGCGGCAACCGCGCGGGCCGGCTCAAGCCGGCGCCGAATCAGGATCATCTCGCGCTAGAGGAAGCCACGATCGCCGAGCGGTTTCGCGATGCCGGCTACGCGACGTTCTTCGCCGGCAAATGGCATCTTGGCGACGGCGAGTATTCGCCCAACGCGCAAGGTTTCGGCCCCGGGCTCGTCGGTTCGGAGATGTTCTATTACCCGCCGAGCGACGTTCCGGCCAACGCTCGACGCGACGACCCCAAAACGACCGACCGCATCGCCAACGAAGCAATCCGTTTTATCGATGCCCATCACGATCAGCCGTTCTTTGCCTACCTGCCCTTCCAGGCCGTTCACACACCGATCGAGGCGCCGCCAGAGCTGGTCAAAAAGTATCAGCAGAAAGCGGCGGCCGCTTCGGCCGATGCTTGGGGCCAGGAGCGCGAGCGAAAGGTGCGGCTGGTGCAGAATCAACCGGCCTACGCCGCGATGCTCGAGCAAATGGACACCGCAATCGGCCGGATTCTCGCGGCGCTCGACCGCGCGGGACTCGCCGATCGCACGATCGTCGTTTTCACTTCCGACAACGGCGGCCTTTCGACCTCCGAAGGGCATCCGACTTCGAACATGCCGCTGCGGGCCGGCAAAGGCTGGCCCTACGAAGGCGGAATTCGCACGCCGTGGATCATCCGCGCACCGGGCGTCACGAAACCTGGCAGTGTCTGCGACACGCCGGTGATCACGACCGATCTCTATCCGACGCTGCTCGAGCTCGCAGGGTTGCCGGCTGCTCCCGCGCGGCAGCTCGACGGGATCAGCCTCGTCGCGGCGCTCAATGGAGGCCACCTGAGCCGTGCGGCGCCGCTCTTTTGGCATTATCCTCACTATGGCAACCAAGGCGGAGCTCCGTGCGGCGCCGTACGCGATGGCCCCTGGAAGTTGATCGAATGGTTCGAGGACGGCAGTCTGGAGCTATTCAACTTGCGCGACGATCCGAGCGAACAAAGGAACGTGGCCGCCCAGAACCCCGAGAAGACCCAGCAGCTTCAGGCGCAGCTCGTCGCCTGGCGCGCCGAGGTCCATGCATTGATGCCGACGCCAAATCGCTGACCGTTCGGTAGAATGCACGCCGGCGATTTTCACCCGCGCATACCAGCTCTCCAATCTCATGATGGCCATTCGGGACCCAAAGCGAAGCGACTCCAGGGGGAGCGATCCACGCGCGACCTTCAAGCGCTCGGTTTCCGTCGCCGCTCCGCGACGCCGGCCCTGGCTGCTGGCCGCAACGGCGGCGGCGGTGCTGGCCTGGACGCTCTTTCTGGCCTGGATGGCCTGGCAGAGCTGAGGGCGCACGGATTGATGCCAGACTGCCGGAAGATGGTTGTTTGGACGAGTATTGTCTTGACGTGTATCTGCGGCCGTTTATCATGAAGGGAGCTTACCGACCTCTTCCCCCCAACCGCAGCCGGCTGTTCTTGGCCTTCGACCGCCAGCCTGGCGTTTGGCCCACGAATCGAAAGGCCGACCCGCCGTCGGGCCACGTGCTCTGCGGCGAGCCGATTGTCGAACCGCAATAGGATAGCGCTGCCCCAGACCGAACCCGCTCACCCCCGCTTTTGAGTGAAGGACTTTTTCCATGGCGCACAACTCGCAAGATCCGGTGGTGGTGATCGGTGGTGGTCCGGCCGGTTCCACCGCGGCAACACTGATTGCCCGCGCGGGGCAGCGCGTGCTGTTGTTCGAGCGTGATCGCTTCCCGCGGTTTCATATCGGCGAATCGTTGATTCCCGAAACGTACGGGGTGCTGGAGCGATTGGGCATGCTTCCGAAAATGCAGGGCAGCCATTTCATCAAGAAGTATAGCGTCCAGTTTGTCGCCGCATCAGGGAAACTTTCTGAGCCATTTTATTTCGTCGATCACAAGCCGCATCCGTCGTCCCAAACGTGGCAAGTCCGCCGGAGCGAGTTCGACCAGTTGATGCTGCAGAACGCTCGCGAGCACGGCGTCGAGGCGGAAGAGGGAGTGCGGGTGCTGGAAGTTTTGTTCGACGGCGCGCGAGCCGTTGGCGTGCGGATTCAGGATGCCAGCGGCGTGGAGCGCACGGTCGCGGCCTCGGTGGTGGTCGACGCTAGCGGACAGAGTTCGATGATCATGAGTCGGCTGGGCCTGCGCGATTGGGATCCGATCCTCAAAAAGGCGGCGTGCTGGACCTATTGGAAAGGGGCCTACCGCGATACGGGGCGTGACGAAGGAGCGACGATCGTGCTGCAAATCCAGAGCAAGCAAGGCTGGTTCTGGTATATCCCGTTGCATGACAACATTGTCAGCGTCGGCGTCGTGGCCAGCGACGAATACTTGTTCAAGAAACGAGTCGACAAGGATCACGAGACGATTTACCGCGAAGAAGTGGAACAGTGCCCCGCAGTCAAGCAACGCATTCAGCATGCCGAGCGTGCCACGCAATACTATGCCGCCAAGGAGTATTCGTATCGTTCTCGCCAGGCTGCCGGCGACGGTTGGGTGCTGGTCGGCGACGCTTTTGGCTTTCTCGACCCGCTGTATTCTTCGGGCGTGCTGCTGGCGCTGAAATCGGGCCAATTGGCGGCCGACGCCGTGATCGAAGGGCTGGCTGCGGGCGATACGTCGGCGGCGCAATTGGGTAAATGGGAGCCCGGTTTCGTGAAGGGGATGGACCGTATGCGGCGACTCGTCTGCGAATACTACGATGGATTCAGTTTTGGGCGGTTCGTGAAACGTTATCCCCAGTTCAAGGGACATTTGACCGACCTGTTGATCGGCGATCTGTTCAAAGACAGCCTGGACGAAGTTTTCACGCTGATTGATTCGATGAAGGCAGAGCATGCCTCGCAAACGGTCTGAATCGCACTCGCCCGTCGAAGATCGAGATTTGCTGCCGCTGACCGAAATGCACGAGAGGCCGTCCGACGTCCGTCCCGGCGTAGCACGAACGCTGCTGGTTTACGCGGCCATGGTGGCGGTGACGCTCGCGATCTTTTTCGTCATCCGCTCGGTGGGCGAGTGCGAGCTTGGGCCGGCCGGGGCGGCGAAAGCCGCTGCTGCGGCCGCGGAGACAGCAGCGCACGCCGCGACGACTAAACCCGGCGCGCATATCCTGGGGCATGTGCTGTTGGCGTTGGCCGCGGTGATTGCGCTGGGCCGGGCGCTGGGTGGAATCCTGCGTTACGTCGGCCAGCCACCGGTGATCGGCGAAGTGCTGGCCGGAATTCTTTTGGGACCGTCGCTTTTGGGCGCTTTGTCGCCCGAGACTGCCCAGGCTTTGCTCCCGGCGACGGCCGCGCCCTACTTAGGTGTGCTGGCTCAGATCGGCGTGATCTTTTACATGTTCGTCGTCGGATTGGAGTTCGACGCGGGGCTGCTGGCCCATCGGGGCCATGCGGCGCTGGCCATTTCGCACGCCAGCATTCTCGCCCCGTTTTTGAGTGGGGTGCTGTTGGCGCCAGCGATCTATTCGCACCTGGCACCGCCCGGTGTCAGCTTCACGGCGTTCGCGCCTCTTTTTGGGCGTGGCGATGTCGATCACTGCGTTTCCGGTGCTGGCCCGCATTCTCACCGATCGCGGCATGAATCGGACGCCGCTGGGCATGCTCGCGCTGTGCTGTGCGGCGGTCGACGACGTCACGGCTTGGTGCCTGTTGGCGGTGGTCGTCGGCGTGGCCACGACCCAGGGCGGAAGCGTGCTGGTGGTCATTGCCCTGGCGATCGCATTTATCGCCGTGATGCTGCTCGTCGTGCGGCCGCTGCTGGTGCGATACGGAACGCGGCTGCTGGAGAGCGAAGGGGAACCGCTGGGCATGTCGATCATTTTCGTGGCGCTGCTGCTTTCGGCCGCGGCGACCGAGTGGATTGGCATTCATGCCATCTTCGGCGGCTTCCTCTTGGGGGTGATCATCCCGCACGAGAGCGGTTTGGCTCGAAGTCTGGGCAACCGGCTCAGTTCGCTGGTCACCACGCTGTTGCTTCCGGCCTTCTTTGCTTTCACCGGCATGCGGACCGAGATCGGGCTCCTTTCCAACAGCTGGCTGTGGATGTGGTGCGGGCTGATCATCATGGTGGCGACGGTGGGCAAAATGGGCGGAACGATGCTCGCCGGCCGGCTGACCGGTCTGGATCTGCGTGAAGCCGCCGCGTTGGGTGTTTTGATGAACACCCGCGGACTGATGGAGCTGGTCGTGCTAAACATCGGGCTCGACTTACGAGTCATTTCGCCGACCATGTTCACGATGATGGTTGTCATGGCGATCGCCACCACGCTGGCTACTGCGCCAGCACTTCATTGGCTGCTGCCGCAAGAGAGGCTCGAGGCGACTGGCTAAAGCCAAACGGGGGGGATCGAATCGGCTTTCCCTTCGCCGCGCCGCGGGTCTGTGAGTTCTCACCTCCAGCCTTCCCGTTTTCGCGCTAGCGGTGCTGGCATTCGTGCTTTTCCGATTTTCCTGCAAAGTCGGTTCAACCCGCAAACTTTGACGGCCGATATACCAGACGGATGTATCCGAACTCTTCTCCTCGTTCGACCAGGAAACGCCCGGCCATGCTTCGCCAAGTTGCCTGTCTGGCCTTGATTCTGTCATGGGCTGTCGCGTGCGCGACGCCTGCCGCCTCGGCCCAAGACTCGGATGGCCGACCACCGAGTCTCAGCGACCGGCTCGAGCAGTTCCGCGACGACCTGCTGGGGCAACCGAGCAAGCCCCCGAGCAGCCCAACCAAGAAGACCAGAAAGACAACGGCTCCGACCTCTGGTCCGCCGCTTGCTTCGACGCAGCCGCAGTCACAAGGGCCGAACGGCCCGGGCGTGGCCAACGGACCGGCGAGCGCCCCGACACAGGAAACGCAAGGACCGAACGATCAGGTCACCCAGGCGGCCGACAATGGCGCGCCAAGTCCCCCTCCGGCGGCCGCCCCGTCGAAGGCTGCTCCTGCCGGTGGGCCATCGAGCCGGCGCACCGCTCAGCCGAACTATAAATCTTTCAAAGCGCCGCCGCGGACGGAAGTCGCCGCCGAACCGCAATCGAAGTTTCCGACGGCCACCCCGCCCGATGCGGCGGAGGCGATTGAAGGCGTAGAAGATTCCGGAATGCCGGGCAAATCAATCTCGCTGCCGCTGCCAAGAATCGCACGTGCGGGCACGCCCGGATCGGCATCGGCAGCTTCGGAGCCCGAAGTCATGAGCCAACCCGAAGCAACCAGAGAGCCCGAAGTCACCAGTGAGCCGGAAACGACGACACAGCCGGAAGCAACGACCCTGCCGGAAAAGCGAAGTCCGTCGCACCACCGAGCGCCGCGCAAAGCTTCGACTCCCATCGCCGCGCCCACCAAGGACGTGCTGCTGAGTGGGCGGACTCCGGCTTTGGCGATCGAAGCCATCGGGCCGCGAAAAGTGATGATCGGTCGTGAAGCGACCTTCAAAGTCATGTTGCAGAACACCGGCGACGTGGCGGCCAACAACGTCACGGTAACTCTCGACATCCCGCCTGGCGCGGAGGTGGTCGACGTTCAAACCACGGCCGGCATCAACCAGCCGATCGCGGCTGGCGACGCGACCAAGCCGCTGGCTTGGGAAATTTCGCGGCTCGCGGGTCATGGCCATGAAACGTTGACGCTGAAGTTGATTCCGCGTCAGAACACACCGATCGACCTGGCAGTCCACTGGGCCTGCACGCCCGAGAACGGGCAAATGTCGCTCGAAGTGCAAGAGCCAAAACTGGCGATGTCGCTGTCCGGGCCGGCGGAAGTGCTCTACGGCCAATCGCGCAGTTACAAGTTGATTATCTCCAATCCGGGCAATGGCGACGCCGAGAACGTGGTCGTGAGCCTGATGCCGATCGGGCGCGCCGCGGAAGCGGCTGCCAGCCATCGCCTGGGAACGCTGACGGCCGGCGGCAGCAAATCGATCGAGGTCGAACTGACCGCGCGCCAGGCCGGCGAGTTGATGATTCGTGCCCAGGCACTGGCCGACAGCGGCCTGACCGCCGAGGTGGCCGAAAAGGTATTGGTCCGCCGCGCGAATCTGCAGCTCGACGTCGAGGGACCGAAAATGAAGTTCGCCGGAACCAAGGGTGTCTACCGGATTCGCCTGGTCAACAACGGCAACGCGGTCGCCGAGAATGTTCATGTGTCGGCCGTGCTGCCGCCGCAAGCAACGTATCAAAGCTCGAGCGCTGGCGGCCACGTCGAGGCAGAGAAGCGTAAAATCGTCTGGACCGCCGGTAATTTGCAGCCCGCCGAAGAGCGACTGCTGGAAGTGCAGTGTGTGCTGCAGGCACCGGGTGAAAACCGGTTGCAGGTGGCGAGCAGCGCCAGCCAAGAGTTGACGGTCTCGGGCGGCGCCATCACGATGGTCGAATCGTTGGCCGATCTGAAGCTCGAAGTGCACGATCCCCAGGGTCCGATCGCCACGGGTGAGGATGCCGTCTACGAGGTGGTCATTCGCAACCGAGGGAGTAAAGCGGCCGAAAACGTCGACCTCGTCCTGTTCTTCTCCTCCGGCCTCGAGGCCACGAGCGTGCAAGGCGGACCCCATGAAATCGGGCCTGGCCAGGTGGTCCTCAAATCGATTCCCGCCCTCCCGCCAGGCAGCGAAAAGACATTCAAGATCCATGCTCGCGCCGACCGCGCGGGTAACCACGTCTTCCGGGCCGAAGTGGTCTGTGCGCCGCTGGAGATCAAGCTGACGAGCGAGCAGTCGACCCGTTTCTATGGCGATGACGCCAGCGAATCGTCGACGCCGCTGATCTCGCGCCGGCCCGAGAAGCTCGAGCCGGTGCCCGTGCAGTAACACGAGCTGACCGACAGCAAGACTGTCGACTCGGTTCGGCGTGAGCTACCTTCCTCGCGCGCTGGCCGCGCGCAAATCACCCGCTCGCCGAACCAGTTTTTTTGGGCTGGCTGGGTCTAAGAGGAGACGTGCGGCGATCGGGCCGGCATAGGCATCGAAGTGGCCGAAGTCCAAGCCGGCGGATCGCTGGCTGGAAACGATTCGAGCGACGCCTCGCCAACAAGATCCTCTTCGGTGCGTGGCGAACCGGTCGGACCAGCCGCATGGCGGGCACGCGATTCGCTGTGGCCGGCATTGCGCGTCGCCAGCGCCTTGTAGAGGCCGCAATGGCCCGTGGCTCCTCGGTAGATGAGTCCGACACTCAGGGCGGCCAACACTAAATTGGCGACATCCATTTTTTGGATTGCCCTGACAGCCAGCGCCCCACCCACGACGAGCGATACGGCGCGTTCGACGTCGCCCATGTTCACTTCGCGGCTTTCGAGGCCGCACGACTGTGATCGTTGCATTGTATTCATGGCGTTTGCTCCTTCTATGTTGATTGTACCTCGCGCCGCACGCTTTGGGGGCCGGCATGGAGCGAAAAAGGCGCTTGGCAAAGCAGCGGGCCGACATCGGCGAGGCGGCCTGGCTGACGTGCGACGCGCTCAGCGCCCCCATCGGCCAAGCTGCTTGCCGATTGTCGGCCCGCATTCCCCCCGGCATTTCGATGCAAGGAATTAACCTTGATGAGCGTGCAACGTGATCACACTCTCGGCCACGTGAGTCAATAGCTTGTCGGCGTTCCGCTCTTCGTTCAACGTTTCTTCCAGCAAACGGGCGATGCCCGGCTGGCCCAAACGGAGGGCGAACGAACGGGCACAGCCATACCCGGCAATCTCGTAATGTTCAACGCGCTGGGCGGCGGCAATCAGGCCCGCGTCCTTGACGTCGGCGTCCCCTTCGGCGTCGATCATCTCCTTGCCTTCGGCGATCAACCCTTGCATGGCTTCGCAGGTCTCGCTCTTGGGCTCTTTGCCGAGTTCGCGCAGCGCTTGCTCCAGACGCGTTTTCTGCTGCTTGGTCTCTTGCAAATGATTGCGGAAAGCCTGTTTCAAGGCGGCGGCGTTGGCGGCATCGGCCATCTTGGGCAACGCTTTGATCAATTGCTCTTCGGCACTCAGCAAGTCTTTCAGTTGTTCAACCAACAATTCCTCGAGGTTGTCGAGTGTCAGCGCGGTGCCGGTCATTTTCGAGAACCAGGATGCGGTGGTCATCAGATCTCCCTTTCGTTTTTTTCTCGTTAGGCGTAGGAAATGTCGAGACGCGTCGCGACTCGGGATACAAGGCGGGGTTGCAAAGAGAGTGCCAACGCGTCGATTAGCCAGCATTCGCCCCAGCTTGCCAAATCGCGCTGGCTGAAGCCGTGGCGATGTGTTTTGCCTCACAAGAAAGGGGTGCATTTGGCAGCGCATCGCCCATCGTGGTCATGGAGCGATCAAACGCGACGCGACGCCCGGAACCAGCGGCGAGAAGAAATGCAGACTTATGCAGTGCCTCTTCCGACGTCTAGCCGCAGGAAACTTGTCCGTGGTCTGGCGACGTGCGCGGTCGGCACGCCAAGTGCATGTTTGCCAGACCCATCGTGACTGCTGAACGACTCTCGTTCCAGGGCGGTTTCCATTAGGCGGATGGCGTCTGTCCGAAGGCATAAAGGAGTGGCCGTGCTCAAAGCGTCTTCACACCCCTCGAAATCGTGAAGGCTGGGCGGGATTTTATTGCGTCGGATCGAAATCATTGATCGCGAGAATCTATCCATTCGAACCAGGCACCTCGTCGGGCAAGCCATTGGTCCGCGCATTGGTCGCTGTTCGAACGAATAGGCAAGGGTGGCGGCAAGCGCTGAGTAGCGGCCGCGCAGAAACCACAAGTCCCTATTTCCCATAGCGTTTCCCACCGTGCGGAGGACGTTTCCTCCGACCGGTTTTTTGTGTTTCGTTCTTTTGAAAGGATGTGCAACATGCGACGGTATTTGATTCTGTCAGCGGCTCTTCTTGCCGCTTTGGCCTGGAGCGGCACCAGCTTTGGCCGCGACAAGGATGCGGGCAACGATTCTCAGTCGAATGCCAGCGACGCTTCGAGCAATGACTCGCAATCGACCGCTCAAAACCGCAACGATCGCCAAGATCGCGATCACTCGGAGGATGCGCAGCATCACGCGGCTCTCGGGATCTCGATGTCCGAATCCGATGGACACGTGCGCGTCATCGCCGTCATGCCCGGAAGTCCCGCGGCTCGCGCCGGAGTGCAAGTGGGCGATGAAATCCGCGCCGTCGACGATCAAAAGATTCGCACCACCCAAGGCTTGACGGAAGAAATCGAGGAACAGCAGCCGGGCGCGACGGTCGAACTTTCGATTCGTCGTAATGGAGAACGCAAGACCCTGCAGGCCAAGCTGGCCAGTTCGCAGGAATCGCGCCGTTGGCGAAATAATCGCCAGATGGCGTCGAATGGATGGAACGAAGAGTACAACAACAATGCCAATCGTCAGAACGGTTGGAACCGCAATCGTGCTTCTTCGTACGATCCGAATCAGTCGGTCAGCCAGCAGTTGAACCAACTGCGGCAGCAGGTTGCCCAACTCCAACAAGAGGTTGACGAGCTGCGTGGCCAATCGGCCAATAACAGCCGCGTCAGCTACCGCAGTCGCACGAACAACACCTCGCGTGACGGTGGCCAGGATCAAGACTGAACTCTGAGTGGCAGGGATGCCTGGCGACTGTGATGCAACACACGAGCGGGGCGAGAGTCTTCGGAAGCGAAGGCTTTTCGCCCCGCTATTTTTTGAGGCCAAAGGCTTGAGGCCAGAGGCCAGAGGTTAAAGACAAGCGCAGCGAGGAAGTGAGAGGTTGTTCAATGTGCCCCTCCTGCCTCTAGTCTCTAGTCTGTGGCCTGTAGCCTGAAGCGCAGCGTCGCGCGCAGCCGCACGCGAAGCGAAAAAGAAAGGATGGCGTGCCGCTGCCGCCGGGTGGGACCGGGAGCCATTCCGCACTCTACTTGATTAAGGCAAGCTTGTTAGGAGTTAACCGCTCAGGCCGAGCACCACAGGCGCACAGCCACCAGCCGCGAGTCTGCAAGATAGCGCTCTGACACGGGAGAGCCAGAATATTTCCCGTTAGCCCGACGGTTTTTGGCAAGGGATCCCACCGCCATCGCTAGGTCCAGCGGCAACGCCATAGGAGCGATCCCCACCACATTTTCACTATCTTCCTTTGACGTCAGCGGCACGCGTCGCTCACGGCCACCGCAGGACAGTAGTTGGGTGGGGGAGATGATTAGTTCCGATTCTCGTCCTTTCTTATGGGAAGACCTGAGGCTCGAGACTTGAGGCTCGAGGTACAAAAGCAAATGCAACTCTCGCCTGTCGCCTGTCGTCTGTCTTCCCAAGGGGTCGACTTGGGCTTTCGAGATACCCAGGTTTGATGATGCGGAGATCTTGCGGCCCCTGCTGACAAGCTCGCTCAGAACGCATCGGCCGACGAGCGCGGCGAGCGTACGCCGCACGGCCAGTCGAGTTGTTCTCAGTTCACCTGTCATACATCACCTCTTGAGTACGCCCCTGACCAGTTTCGCTCCGGTGGGTTTTACGCTAACCAATTCCTCGGCGGTCAATCTCCGAGAACACCCTCGAACGAGCTTGCCATTTCTTGCGTCATTTCAAACTCGATCGACTTGCGAAGCGACATAGCCAGCGCCTAGTAGTTGCCCCGGCAAGAGGCCTGTGT
Organism: uncultured Planctomycetaceae bacterium; assembly: GCA_963702015.1. Classification (GTDB taxonomy): domain Bacteria; phylum Planctomycetota; class Planctomycetia; order Pirellulales; family PALSA-1355; genus DATJTR01. Next base: position 6,274,123 of record OY969698.1, on the reverse strand, counting down.
TGTCCGCGTCCCCAGAGGCATGTCCTCGTCCAGGCCGAGTGGCGCAAGGCGGTCGCGCGTTTACAAGCGGCGCGACCGGGAGCACTGTCGTTGAACCAGGCGTGTGTTTCTCTACGGGCTTGGGGGCCGGAATTGACACGAACCGATCAAGTAAGGCGGTCCGGCGTTGGTGCGAGCTTCTCAGGGCAGCACCGCGCTTGAACAATACCCTTGCTGCATTGCCAGGCAATCCATTCCTGGTTCCAGCGAGCGGCCTTGCAAGCGGAGGCACGTCGAATTACCCCGCAGCTACCAGTTGAGCCGCGGATGTCTTCTGTCAAACCGATCAAGCAACACATCTTCTAATCAAACTACTCGGATACTCGCAAAACCAAAGCCGTTTTTCAAGATGCAGAATTAGGCCAGTGGAAGGCGAGAGACTAAAGGCCAGAGGCTAGAGGTGGGAGTGGGTGAGCAGGTGCAAGATGCCCGAGGTTTGAGCGGCCAGAAATGCCACGATCCATGTTGCGATGAGCTACGAGCGCATATTCCAAAAGATGTACCGTATGCAAGAACACGATTGTCCGCGCGCTGGAAATGTCACCATGCAAAATCGCCGTTACGATGCCAGTGTCTGACTTGCGATCAGCCCGGCCGGGAAATCGCCGAGGCCGCGCCGGGAGCCGGAGTGGGAGGATCCAGGCTGCCATCGGTATCGGTGGAGCGCGGTGGATAGCCGAGCGGCCTCGTGCGCTGGAGCATCTTTTGGTACTCATGAATGACACGCTGTTGGATCATTTCGCGACACGCGGAATTGATCGGATGCGCGATGTCGGCATAGAGTCGGCTCGGCCCATCCTCTTCGGTCGGGGCGCTCTTCGGCCTGCCGGCTGCCGCAATGATTGCAGTAGACCGAACGCAGATGGTTCTTCATGCCGCAGCGACGGCAATTGACGGTCAGCTTGCGACTGGGCATTGCCACGAAAGGCCCATCGGGCCCTGCGACGATCTTCAAATCGCGAATGACAAAACAACCATCCAGCGTAATCGAGCAATACGCATGCAGCCTGTCCTCGCTCCCGTCGGTCAGCTTGATGCGAATCTCTGTGATCTCCACGACGGTCTCCTCGACAATCACGTATCTGTACCATCGAACAATCGTGAACTGCCGCCCATCGGCGATCTCACCCAAGGGCAAAAAAAGGAATTGCCGGTGGAGGCGGCAGAGTCAGGCAGAAAGCCAGGCCGCGGGGCGTGCGAAAAGCGGAATCTGGAAACGTCGTTGGGCAAGCGAGTTCTAAACGGTTCGTCGTTCTGCTCTGCGGCGAGCCACGCTCGCCATTGCGATCGCCCCGAGACTTATCAGCAAGAGACCGGACGGCTCGGGAGTGGGCATGTAAGTCGGAGAGTTTGCGATGCCGGCGTTGCCGATGATGGCCGCAATCGGGTTCGCATTGGTGTACTGCGTGGCATTGGTGTGCAGCACCAACTCCATCGAAGTCGTTCCCGCCGCGATCGATGGGGTGTCGAACGAAAAATTCACCAATCCACTGTTGCTGCGGCTGATGTAGGTCGGAGCGGTCGTGCCAGTCCCCGACACATAACTGGCGTCAATCCCGTAGAGGGAAACAAAACCATTGACCGTCAACTCGTTAATCGGTGTTGCGCTCGTGCCCGAGCTGGAAAGCATGAAGATGAATGTCAACGCGTTTGGGTTACTGCTGTAGGCGCCGTTGACGAACGGATTCGAAGGATCGTCTTTTTCAACGGTGGAAGTCAACGTACCTCGGATCACCGACCCCGACCCGTAAATGATCGCCTCGGATTCCGTGGCGACTTGCGTGCCTCCGATGTCGGCGGCTGCCGGAGCGGGAAGCAGCGTCTGGTTCGGCGGCAACAAGCTGGCATTCGCCGCACGGCTGCTCCACGACAGGGTGCATGCCAAAAGCAGCATGCCTCCGGTAGCCCACAGTGATCTGCCCAATCCCGTTGTCAGCTTCATGAGTTGCTCCAATCGCATTTCCGCAGCCGGCAGGGTCATTCCAGCAGGCTTCAAAGTCCGCTCAGCCGGTGAAGGATATTCCTCCGGATGGTCGTTCGTGTCTTAGGAAGTCAGTCCGATCGAAGCGCCGTCGGACGCAAGCCGGTTAGCCCGGCACGCACGACTCGCCGCCAGCAGTCCAGCCAGGCCCAGCACCATCAGCACGACACTGGCGGGCTCGGGAGTCGCAAACATCGGAGCATAGACGGCGTACGACGGCGTGATGCCGTTGGAGCCGTCCTGCAGAAACGCGTAGGTATTCGAGTAGCTGGTTGAGTCGGTGTTGATCACCAATAGCGCGGTCGTGTCTCCCACCTTAACCGCGCCGTATGGAGCGCTGCCGTCGTTGAAACTAAATGAAACGGTATCAACTCCATTGGCCAAGCTGCGCCCGAGGAACGTCGGCAAAATGTTGCTGAGAGTTTGGATGTTGTAACCGACGTCGGTTTGATTGCTGCCAAAGTCGGAGACGTTCAACCGATCGACTTCCGCGCCTGGAGGGCCCGTCACGGTGATTTGATACACGAACGTCATCGCATCGTTAACCGAGCCCCCGTCGTAGATGGAAAAGGGATTGGTCGACGAGTTCTCGTATACTGTTGACGTGACGTTCGCGACGAACGTGTCGGTGGTGACGGTGTTGGTTTCGGTGGTCACCACGCTCGACGTCGGATTTGCGACGCTAGGGGTCGGGTCGCCAACCGATCCAGCGAAAACAAAACTGCCGTCATAAATCTGGGCCGCGGCAGAAGGCCGAGCGGCAAAAGAGAAAATCGCTGTCGCCAGCAGCAGAGTCGCCAGGAGCGGGGCGATCCGCAGGCCGCTGGAAGGCCGGAGATATCCGTAGCCCACGGCAAGTTGCCGAGCGGAAAACTCTGTGCGGTTTGAGCGAATGGTCACTGGCTTCCCTTTCGATGCTTTTGCTCTCGCTGCGAATGCAAAATAAGAACGCTAAAAAGATGCGAGGACTCCCAAGTCGGTCTCATCCAAGCCTCAGGCAGGACCAATGCTACCAACGATGGCATCGTTAGTTCTGTCCGGTATCGAACAAATCTCCCTATTTTCTGGTTTTTTTTATTCTCCGAGCCCTGGATCAATCCGGCCGGGCTTATCTGGTCATCCAGCCCGATCGAGCCTGGGTGGCTGGAAAGAAGGGGACAAAAGCCGGGTTCTCCTTTCTCTCGGCGCATGCGGCGTTGGCTTTTGAAGTGGACATTCGAGCCCGGCGACGTAGATGACCAACGCGCTCAGGATGTTGCCTTGGCGCCCCTTGCGCCGGGGCCAATTTCGACGGTCGGCGACGGCCTGGCGGTCATGGTCGATTTTCGTACTGAACGGATCCGAAACCCATCAACGTTCGTTTACATCACATGCGCAACACTTGATATTGATCGAACCGTGACGTATTCGAGAGGCAGGCAACGGTCAACCAGGGTGGTCGGATTGCGTGGAACATGAGAACCCCGACACTGCAGTTACTTTCGTGAAAGCCGACGCTCTCCATAAGCGCTCGACGAAATCTGGGAACCTAATTCATAGATCCATAATCGACTAAGTGTGCGAATCCGCCCGCGCGGCAATGGTCACCACCGATTACCATTTTGCGTTGAGTCGCCAGTGTCGATTCTTCAGGCGCAAAGCAAGCAACAAGACGCCGAGTGCTCTATGCGGTACGCAGAGCAGGTGTGCTCTATCGAACGCGTTTGAACACGTCCGGATCGGTCACACGTTTGATTGATTTTATATAGTCCAGTGCCCAATATTCGGATCCGGCGTGCGAACGACCCAATGAATGGTGGCCGATGACTCTGAGGATATCAGATTAGTTTTGTTCGGAAGCGAACAAAACTCTTGGGTGATTCGGGATTTGTTATTTCTGAGCACCGATTAGAATCTTCCTGGGCAGACTCGGCGGACTGCTCGAAGGCCGCCGATGGCAAAATGGGCGTTTCGCTTCACCCTGGTGCCGTCGGCAATTCTTGCAATCGACACACTGAGGTTCGCTGATGCCCATCGATTCGCACGCCAAAAACCGTCTTTTGGCCCGCCTGCACCGAGACGACTATCAACGGCTGGCAGCGCGCGCGCGGTTGGTAAACCTGGATTTCAAGCAGACGCTGTACAAATATCGCGCTCCAATCGACTACGTCTATTTCCCGATTAGCGGCGCGGCCTCCGCCCTGACGGTGATGGACGACGGGAGCGCCATCGAAGTCGCGACTGTCGGCAAGGAAGGTGTGGTTGGTCACACGACCTTGTTTGCCGGCAAGGCATCTCCGCATGAGACCATTGTGCAAGTCGCGGGTGCGGCGCTACGCATCGACACGTGTTGCCTGGAGGAAGAAGCGGAAAGAAAGAGTCCGTTAGCCAACCTTTTACTGCGCTACAATATGGCGTTTCTCACGCACATTTCGCGGTCTGTGGCTTGCAACGGTCTCCATCCCATTCAGCAGCGTTGTTGCCGTTGGCTATTGATCACCCTCGACCGAATGGAATCCGACGTGGTTCCGCTGACTCATGAGTTTCTTGGTATTATGCTGGGGGTGCGTCGGGTTAGTGTGACCGAGGTTCTTCGCTCGCTTCAAGACAAGGGCTTGGTGAAAACCACTCGTGGCAAGATCACGATCCTCAACCGACAGGGAATGGAACAGCTCGCGTGTGAATGTTATCGCAAAAGCAGAGAAGAGTTCCAGCAGATGCTCGGCTGACGGGACGCTTTGAGGTTGAATGCGGTGGGGTTTCCGTTCGTACGTTGCCCGTCGCGAGGCTTGCCATTACCCGGCTTGTAACAGCGCCGGCGAGCGCCTCGTTATTTGACCGGCGTGTCGACGAGGTGTTTTTGCAGAAAGTCGAAAGTCTTACGCTGCGCGCACTCGTCGGGCGTGGGCTTCGATGGGAAGAAACTCAGGCCAAGCCGGTCTTCGAGACGCACCAGCTCGTAAAGCAGTTCGACTTGCCCCCATTGACTGGCCGAGAGCTTTGAAAAGATGTCGCCCCGGTGGCCCAATTCTTCGTCCATGAAGGGCCGCGGACAAATCAGGGTGGCCATCTCGGCGTAGTTGAACGTGTTGCCGAGATTGAATTCGAAAATCTCATATTCACCGGCCAGCATGTACCCGCCGGCGTGGCGATTCGACACCGTGCGCCAGATCCAATCGCTGAAATCGGATGAACAAATCGACAGGCAATAGCCCTCCAAGATGGCCGGAATTCGCATCGCCGACTTGCCGCCATAGGAAATGCCGTAGAAACCGATCCGCGTCGGATCGACGAAGTCGAGGCTGCCGAGCCACGCAAGCAACTGGCGGTGCTGAGCCACCATCAGCGAAAAGATCGACTTGCCCAACGGATTCGCCTTGCGCTGCACGGTCCGGAACGGGTCGCCGCCGCGATACAAATGCTGGGCGCAAAGACGACGAACCCGCGCTGAGCCAACCGGGCCGAAAAATTCTGATACGACTGCATGTTCCCTTCGATCGTGAATTCGGCCCGCCCGTCGTGGCCGTGCTGACAGACGACGACCGGGCGGTGCTCGCCCGGCTTGAGATTGGTGGGGACGAGCAGAATTCCATAAAAAATCACCTCGGGAAAGACGTCCAGCACGATTTCGTAGCCGCGGAACTCCGGCGTCTCATATTTCAATCGCGATCGGACGTTCGGCGTGGTCAGTGCATCATCGAACTGGCCGATCACTTTGTTTGCGAAATATTCGCGATAGGGCTTAACGCTTTCGACGTAATCTGCGAGCGTTCCCTTGGTGTTGATTTTGGACATGAACTCATCGCGGATCTGCGGCCCGTCGTCGATCAGCCGCTCGTTGAAGATGGCCATCTCGTCGATTTGACGCTTGAGCCGCACTGCTGGATCGACAAGGTCCGCTTGCTTCGTGGGAGCCGGCCCCGACGGACGGACGTCGCTCGCACCAAGACGTTTGAGCAAGCCGCCGACGAAAGGCTCGCTGGCCGCGGGCCCGTCGCCGTTGGCACTGACGATCAATTCAGGGGGCGCGGGCATGGCGAGACCGTGGATCAAATCGCCCAGTCGGGCGAACTCCGCGCGAACGCTTTCGAGGCTGGGCGTCACCACGCGGCCTGGAGCGGTTTTCGAGCCGGGAGGAATCTCGAAGGGGGTAACGCCACTGGCTTCGACGATCAGCGAGCGGGGAGCGACGAGCGAGGCGATTTCGGCATCGCCGAATTCCTCGAGCAACCCAAAGAAGTTGTGATCGATCGGCTCGCGCCAGACGTTTTGTCGCGAGTCGAAATAGCCGCTGACGCCCACGGTTGCGATCCTCGTGTCGAGCGCGCCGGCGTATAAAGCCAAAAGACCGCCCTCGCCGTAACCAACCACCGCCAGCGGAGGGTAGCGCGTCAGCGAATCTTTCGAGACGGGCCAACCGGCATTGAGCCAGTCGATGGCGGCGAGGATTTTTTGCACTTCAAGGCCGACGACGGTCCGCCCCATTTGATAGGCCGCGCGATTGAGCAGCTCGCGGTGCGTGATGTCACCCTTCTTCGTTCCATGCGCGATCGCCGAGAATTGCCGCTCGCGGTCGATCAGTGCCGGCACGATAACCCGGCAACCGTTTTCGGCCAGTCGCCGGGCAAGTTGCGATTTCTCCGCGATCCCCTCGGTCAGACCGACCGCCATCTCGGGCGTTTGGGCACAATCGGGGACGACCACAACACGAGCCAGCGGCTCGCCCGAGGCCGGCTCCAGCAGCAGCCCTTCGCCACTCAGACCATCGAGAGCGGACCAGCGAATCGACCAAATCGCGTAGCCGGGGCCGGAGCCGACGGGCTTTGGCGTGGTGGACGAAGCCAGGAACTCGACGAGCGGCGTGACACGTGGATCGCGCACGCCGACGATCGCCGCGAACCGCTGTCGATTCGGTTCGACCGAGGCGGCATAGCCTTCGGGCGACGAAAGATCGCGTTGCCAATGTCTCGCCCGTTCGGCGATCGATCGGGCGAGTGCCTTGTCGAGGAAGCGGTCGGCATGGCTGATCGTTTCGACGCACATGTCGGCGTCGCCGGTCAGAAGCTGGGTGCCCGGAAAAGTTTCGGTGGAAGAATCCTGCGGTTTGGCGCCTGGTTCGGCAGCGTGCCCCGGCGCGATTGCGGCCACGACGATCAGAAGCGGCCATGCGAGCCAGAGACGGGGCCGATGGCACGACAGAGATTTTGCAGGAAATTCTTGGCTCACGAGGATTTTGCTCCCAGCCGCTTCGGAAGAGAAGTGTTTAATCAGAATGTCCCATTTTTCCCAGTGCTGCGTTCCTCTGGCCGTTAATTGTGCATGCCCTACGGGCGATATGCCAGCGCGAAGCAGGGAGAAGGCCCTCTTTTTTGTGGCGACCATTTTCGATCGATCCGATCGCGGTCCGAAAGTGCGAGAGTCGCACGAGGTGGCGCGGCTGGAATCGAAGTGCGCGATCGCGATGCCGGCTTGGAAGACGCAGACCCCCCGGTGGCGATTGGGCCCCGGTGGTTGGAAGTGCGTTGTCAGGCGGCGCGAGCGATGCGCTGCCGTGGCTCTTCGTCTTCGCCGGCGGAGATCGGGAGGATGACCGGCTGCGGCGCGGCAGAGTGGACGAGCAGGCTGTAAATCATCCGCGGCCAAAGAACGAGCGAACCGATCGCCTTGATCTTGTACGGCCCAAAGATCGTCCGCCGGACAAAACGAGGAAACAGGTCGGTCTGCGTCCAGCAGGTGAGCAAATAAGTGCTTCCCAACAGCACCAGGTCGAGGCGGCCGGGCTGAACGCTCACATACCAAATCGCCAGGCCGGTCACGGCGACAATGTATGTCGGGCTTTCGGCTTTGTGGTTGAAGACCACCATCCACACCAACAGCGAAGCGAGCACGCCTAGCCGGAAATCGACGTCGTCGTATTGCCGCACGCGCACGAGCGTAGCCAGCAGACCAATCGTGCTGGCTAACAGAATCAAGCCGTCGATGTTTTCAATTCCCAGCCAGGCCTGGGCAATGCCCATGGCGCTAAGGCCATAGCTGACGTGGTGATCGCCTGCCAACAAGACGAGCCAACTGCGGTACTGGGCGAGCAATTGATCGGGAGAGACCACGACGAGCGGCAGCGCGCCGAATACGACAAACCAAACCGCGCTCCAGACGACCGCTCGCCAGCGACAGGGATAGAGGACGCATAAGATGCCTGCGGCGGCGCCAAAAATCTTCAGATAAAACGAGAGGGCGAGGCAAAGTCCGGCCCAGGCGGCGCGGTCGCGTTCCAGGGCGACGAACGTCAGCACGACGAGCCCGGCCACCAGCCCGTTGCTTTGCGAGTTCTGCAGGCAGGTCAATAGCTCCTTCAGCACCAGCCAGCAGACGATTGCTTTGGGCCGCTGATCGAGCGGCAGCGCAAGCAGGCCGGCCAACAGGACCAGGGCATTCGACAGATTCCAGAACGACAGTCCGACGAGCGGCGGCAGCCAGGAGAGGGGCACTGTCGCCAGGGCGAAGGTGGGGCTGTATTTGAACAGATCCCAGTGCTCGGCGGGATATTCTCGATAGAGATCTTCGCCGGCGAGGAGATGAGCCCCCGATCGCTCGAAGATCACATAGTTGTTGTACTCGGTCGACTGGTGACCGGCATCGTCGAAAGCTTTCGACGGCAGCGCGTATTTATGGACGCTGATCACCACCGCCAACAGGACATAGACCGCGACAATCCAGCGCGGCGGAAGAACCGTGACATGGCGGCGTCCTTCATCTCCCCTGGCGCGCAACGGTGCCAAAATCGCAGCACTGGACTCGGGGGCGGAAAACGGCGCTGGAGTGGCAGCTCGCCCGTCGCGATGCGACGTGAGTCTCGCGAATCTGGGCGAACCTTCCGGCGCGGCGGACCCCCCTGATCCCGACGCGAGGAGATATGTCTGAAGCATTGAATGGCGGCCAGGCCGCGCGATCGCGCGGCAACCGAGTCTATTCATCCATATCGGCAAATTGGCACACAACCTGCAGTTCGCGGTTCGAGCCGAGCCTGATGCTAGCTCGCTTCCGACGGCTTCGATTCAGCCCACGGCGTGTGTCACGGCTTGAACATCGGGTCTTGCGGATTGCCGCGCGAGAGGAGATAGGCCAACAGATCAAGGGCCTCGCCCGGATTCAGCGTGCTTAACAGGTTGTTGGGCATTAGCGACGTTGGCGAGAGTGTGCGCGACGCGATTTCGGCCTTGGGAATCTGAATGGACCGGGTTGAATCTTCCGGGTCGGTCAGCAGCGTGATCGCGTCATCGTTGTCGTCGATCACGCGACCGACGAGTTGCTGACCTGCTTCGGTGCGAATGACCGTCGCCCGATACTGGTCGGAAACGATCTTGCTCGGGTCGACAATTGATTCGGCAAGATCGCGCAGATTGAAGCGGCCGGCGGCTTGCGTCAGATCGGGACCGGTCGAACCTCCAGTGCCGTCGAAACGGTGGCAGACGACGCAACGGGCGGCGGCAAAGGCCCGCTTGCCCGCGGTGAAATTGCGGCCGGTCGGCCGGGCGGCCGACAGCGCGACCAATTGATCGACGGTGTATTCTTGCCCCGGCCCGGCAGGGCGAGGCAGCGCGGGGGTTTTTGGCCGCTTGTGCAGGCCGGCGGCGTCGATGGCCAGGCGATCGGTGTCGGTGGCGTTGTCGTAGGCCTCGCGCCCGATGTTGTCCAAGAGCTTTTGGTAGCTTTCGGTACCGCGCCGTTCTTGTTCGTCACGCAGCCAGGTGAAGTAGAAAATGCGCTGATCCCGCGTCCAGCCGTCGCGCAGGTTGCGCAGCGAAAAGATGTAGGCGATCTTTTGCGGGTCGGGCGGACTGTCCATCATCGCCAAGACGTCCGTGCGGAACGTCGGACTGCGCGAGACCAGGTGAGGCTCGGGGGTCGCCGGCAAGGCCGGCCGCGACGCGCTGGGCTGTTTCACGAGCGCAAGCGTTTTTGCCAGTACCGTGGGGGACTTGAGAAACACCAACAGGTCGCACAGCTCGCGGTTCAAAGGATCGCTGGTCGCGGGATAATACGCGTCGAACGTCGCCGCCAGCCGGGCCGCGACTTCCGGCTCCGGCGCTCCCAGCCGGATGAAGACCAACGACAGGGCACGCAGATAATCCAACTGCTGGCGGACCGTGAGCTTGCTGTAGTCGAGCCGGTCGAGTGCCGACAGCAGCGCCACCTTGACCGGCGAGTCGGCCACGTGGGCCAAGCCCACGACTCCGCCGATGACACAATCGGGACCGTCTTCGGCCAGGACGCGCGTTTGCCACAGCGCGGTCGGAAGCCGCTCGAGCGCGACACGGGCCGCATAGCGAATATGGCGGTCCGAGTGCGCCAGCAGTTCGACAAGTCGCGCCGCCGCTTCGGCCGGGTCGTCTTGCGGACCCAGAACAGCCTCGGTCTTTTGGCGCAGCGCACGGAGATCGGCGAATTGGGTGTCGCGTGCGTCGACGGGGGCCGTCGATTCGCCGCCGACATAGGTCAATCGGAAAAGCTCCGATTGCGTGCTGCGGCCGCCGGTGATGAAGTAGAGCGCGCCGTCCGGCCCGACCGCCGCGTCGGTCAACGGCAGCGGGGTGCGCGAGAGGAATTCCTCCCGGGTGCCGGTGTAACTGGATCCGTCGGCCGTGAGGTGGACGGCGTAAATCATGCCGAAGGTCCAGTCGAGAGCGAAAAGCGCACGCTGGTATTTGGCGGGGAATTTGGTTCCATAGCCGAACTCGAGACCGACCGGCGAACCCGAGCCCATGTTCACCGCGGCCGGCAGGCAATCAATGCGATAGGTCGGCCAAACGCCGGTGCTGGTGCGCCAGCCGAATTCGCCCCCCGCCGCGGCGTGAGCAACGTAGGTCGGCCGGTACCAGGGCATTCCCAACTCCCATTCGGCATCGGCATCGTAGGTGAACAGCTCGCCGTCGGCATTCAGGGCCAGGTCGTAGGGATTGCGAAAGCCGACGCAAAGCACTTCCCACTCTTTGCCGTCGGGATCGGCGGCGGCGATCCAGCCGCAGGGCGCCATCAGGCCCACGGCTCGGCCGCCGATGTCCCATTGGCGGGGCAACAGCAGGTCTTCGTCCCAGTTTGGTGCCAACCGGCTTCGACTGCCCGGCGACAGCGTGGCGTGACGCTGACCGCTGCGGACGCCTCCCAGGCGCTGCGGCGGATCGGACTTGATCTCGATCGGCGGTTGCGTGTGGTTGCCGGCAACAAGCAAGATCCTTTTGCCGTCGGGCGACAATCGCAAGGCGTGGGGGCCATGCTCGCCGGTGCCAGGAATGTCTTTGAGTTTGGTCACTTCGTCGAATTGGTCGTTGCCATCGGTGTCGCGGAGCCGGAAGAGCGCGCCGCTGCTGCCGTTGTAGGTCACGTACAACGAATCGAAGGCGAAGAGCAACCCCTGGGCCGACGATAGCTTGACGTCGAGCCGCTCTACCCGAGTGGAGTCGCTGCTGCCGATCGCTGGCGGTGTGACGCGATAGAGGCCAGTCCCTGCCTGATCGCTGGCAAGAATCCGACCCTTCGGGTCGACGGTCATTGCGACCCACGAGCCACACGTTTCCTTCGGCACGGTGAACAATCGTTCGACCTGAAAACCGGGGAGCACACGGAACGCGTCGCGAGGAGCGGTCGGATCGGCTGCCGCCGGCCGCCCGGTCGCCGGCACTGGGCCGATCGGCACGCTCGAGGCGAGCTCGGGCTTTTGAGTCATCACATTGTCGCGGTCGCCAGCTGCGCCGGGACCGGCGTCGTCGGCCCAGGCAATGCCGCAGCCCATGCCGGCGGCGAGACTCAGCGTCAGCAGGGAGGCAAGCGACAACCCACGCCCGCGAGCGACGGCGACTTTCATGGTGATTGGATCCTTCGTCGTAGCGCCGAAATGCTTGTCCGGCGCGTCGGCGATCACTTTCCGAATATCGGATCTTGCGGGTTGCCGCGCGAGAGGACGTAGGCCAACAGATTGAGAACCTCGGCCTGGCTGAGCGTATTCAACAGATTCTTGGGCATCAGCGAGTTGGGCGAAAGGGTGCGCGACTCGATCTCGGCCTTGGGAATCTGAACCCACTTGGTCGAGTCCTCGGGGTCGGTCAGCAACGTGATCGAATCGGTGTTTTCGCCGATCACGCGACCGACCAACTGCTGACCCGATTCGGTCCGAATGATGGTCGCGCGATATTGATCGGACACGATTTTGCTCGGATCGACGATCGATTCGGAAAGATCGCGCACGTTGAATCGGCCGGCGGCTTGGGTCAGGTCGGGACCGGTCGCTCCTCCGTCACTTTCGAAGCGATGACAGACGATGCAGCGGGCGGCCGCGAAAGCCCGCTTGCCCTCGGAGAAGTTGCGGCCTGTCGGTTGAGCGGCCGACATCGCCACGAGTTTATCGAGTGTGTACTCCTGACCCGGGCCGATTGGTTGTGGCAGTTCGGGGATCTTGTAGGGTTGGTGCAGGCCGGCGGCGTCGACCGCCAGACGATCGGCATCGGTGGCGTTGTCGTAGGCCTCTTGTTCGATGTTGTCTAGAAACTTCTGAAAGCTGCGGCCGCCTTGTTTTTTGTGTTCGTCGCGTAGCCACGTGAAATAGAAATTGCGCTGATCGGCCGTCCAACCCTCGCGCAGATTGCGCAGCGAAAAGACGTAGGAGATTTCTTGCGTGTCAGGCGGGTTCGTTGCCGCGGCCATGACTTCGTTGCCGACGTTCGGATTGCGGGCCGCCAGCGCGGACAAGTCGGGCGCCGTGGCAGCCGGCGCGTGCGACTTCGGCTCTTTCAACAGGGCAATCGTTTTGGCCAGCACCGTGGGCGACTTGAGGAACACCAGCAGATCGCACAGCTCGCGGTTCAAGGCGTCGCGCTGGCTTGAAGCCGGCGCGGCCGGATAACAGGGATCGAGGCGGGCCGCCAGTTTGGACGCCACTTCCGGCTCGGGCGCACCCAGGCGAATGAACGCCAGCGAATAGGCTCGGAGCAGATCCAATTGCTGCCGCGAGGATAGTTTGACAAAATCGACCCGATCGAGCGCCGCGAGCAAGGCCGGTTGCACGGGTGACTCGACCGTGTGGGCCAGGGCCACGACTCCGCCGATCACACAATCGGGATCGGCAGCGGTGAGCACGCGGTCTTGCCACTGGTCATGCGGCACGCGCTCGAGCGACACGCGCGCGGCGTAGCGAATGTGGCGGTCGGGATGTGAGAGCAATCCGATCAGACGCGTCGCCGCTTCATGGAGATTGTCTTGCGGTCCCAACGGCGCCTCGGTCTTTTGGCGCAGGCGCGCAGTTCGGCAAACTCGGTGTTGCGGGGGTCGACGGGGGCCGTCGATTCGGTGCCCGTGTACGTCACGCGGTAGACTTCCGATTGCGTGCCTCGTCCACCGGTGGTGAAATAAAGCGCGCCATCCGGCCCGATTGCCGCGTCGGTCAACGGCAGCGGACTGCGGGCCAGAAACTCCTCGCGGGTGCCGGTATAGCTCGAACCGGCGGGAGTCATGTGGACGGCGTAGATCGTGCCGTAGCTCCAGTCCAAGGCGAACAGTGCCCGTTGATATTTGGCGGGGAATTTCGCGCCGTAACCGAACTCGACACCGACCGGCGAACCGGGACCCATGTTGACGACCTCGGGCAGGCTATCGACGCGGTAGGCCGGCCATTTGCCGGTGCCGCTGCGCCAACCGAAATCGGCGCCGGCGACGGCGTGGAGGATTCGCGTCGGCCGATACCAGGGCATGCCCATGTCCCATTCCATGTCGGCATCGTAAGTCATCAACTCGCCGTCGGCGTTCAGCGCCATGTCGTAGGGATTGCGATAACCGGTCGTCAGCACCTCCCATTCTTTGCCATCGGGATCCGTGGCGGCGATCCAACCCCCGGCGCCAAAATGCCAGCCGCATGGCCGCCGGCGTCCCATTGGCGGGGGAGGAGCAGATCTTCATCCCAATTCGGCGACAGCCGGCTCTTGGCGCCCGGCGGGAGCGTGGCGTGGCGCTGAGCCGCACGCACTCCCCCCATCCGCTGCGGCGGATCGGCCTTGACGTCGAAGGGGGGAAGCGTGTGATTGCCGGCGATCAGATAGATTTGTTTGCCGTCGGGCGAAAGTCGCAAGGCGTGCGGGCCATGGTCGCCGCCACCGTGCAGGTCTTTCAGCTTGATCACCTCGTCGAACTGATCGTCGCCATTGGTATCCCGCAGCCGGTAAAGACCGCTATCACCGTTGCGCGTGACGTAGAGGCTATCGAAAGCGAACAGCAGGCCCATCGGCGTGCCAAGGTGGATGTCCAACCGCTCGACGCGCGTCGGCTCGCTGCTGCCGATCGGAGGCGGCGTGAGGCGGAACAGTCCGCTGCCTCCCTCGTTGCCGGCAATGATTCGTCCCTTGGGATCGATGGTCATCGACACCCACGAGCCGTAAGTCTCTTTCGGCACGGTGAACAAACGCTCGACCTGAAAACCAGGCAGCAGATGGAACGCGTCGCGCGGCACGGCTGGATCGGCCGCCGCCGGGCCTGCCGTTACGCTGGGCGCGACCTCGGGCTTTTGGGTCATCATGTTGTCATCGCCTCGGGCAGTGCCGAGACCAAGGCCGGCGGCCAGAAGAACGGCAACCGATAAATCACACCCGCGGGCGACGGCAATTCTCATCGTTTTAAAACCCTTCGACTCAAGGCAAAAATAGTATGGAACGATCGTACGGAATGATGGTGCTTTCACGGCGCGAACATCGGATCCTGCGGGTTGCCACGCGAGAGAAGATAGGCCAACAGGTCGGCAACCTCGGTCGGGTTCAGCGTGTTCAACAAATTGTTGGGCATCAGCGAGATCGGCGAAAGCGTGCGCGATTCGATGTCGGCCTTGGGAACCTGAATCCATTTGGACGAATCTTCCGGATCGGTCAGCAGCGTGATCGTGTCGTTGGAATCGCCAATCACACGGCCGACCAGTTGCTGGCCCGACCCGGTGCGAATGACCGCTGCGCGATACAGGTCGGAGACGATTTTTCCCGGCTCGACGATCGATTCGGAAAGATCGCGCAGATTGAATCGGCCGGCGGCTTGGGTCAAGTCGGGACCGGTCGAGCCGCCATCGTTGTCAAAGCGGTGGCAGACGACGCAGCGGGCAGCTGCGAAGGCCCGCTTGCCGGCGGCGAACTTTCGGCCGGTCGGATGAGCGCTGAACAGCGCGACCACCTCCTCGACGGTGTATTGCTGACCCGGCCCGGTGGGCGGCGGAAGCTCGGGAGCCTTATAAGGTTTGTGCAGACCGGCGGCGTCGACAGCCACTCGATCGATGTCGTTGGCGTTGTCGTAGGCTTCTTGTTCGATGTTGTCGAGAAATTTCTGAAAGCTGCGGCCGCCCTGCTTTTGATGCTCGTCGCGCAGCCACGTAAAGTAGAAGACGCGCTGCTCGGGCGTCCAGCCGCTCTGTAGATTGCGCAGCGAAAAGGCGTACGAGATTTTTTGCGTGTCGGGTGGGTTCTTCACCGCCGCCAGCACATCGTCGCCGAACTGCGGGTTGCGTGCCACCAGATCGGCCACATTGGTCGCGCCGGTTGGAGCCGGCACGGACCCGGTCGCCTGCTTGAGGAGCGCGATCGTTTTGGCCAGCACCGTCGGCGACTTAAGAAATACCAAAAGCTCGCACAGCTCGCGATTCACCGGATCGCTCGTCGCGGGATAATGCGGGTCGAGCGTTGCCGCCAGGCGGGCCGCGACTTCGGGTTCGGGCGCGCCCAGGCGAATGAAGACCAGCGACATGGCTCGCAGATAGTCCAGTTGCTGCCGCACCGTCAGCTTGCTGTAATCGAGCCGGTCGAGCGCCGAGAGCAGGCCGGTGCGGGCGGGCGAGTCGACCGTGTGGGCCAGGCCCACCACGCCGCCGATCACGCAATCGGGATCTTCTTCGGCCAATACGCGTGTTTGCCACAGGGCAGGGGGAAGCCGCTCGAGAGCAACTCGGGCGGCATAGCGTATGTAGCGATCCGAGTGGGCCAACAGCGGAATCAGCGTCGTCACCACTTCGTCGGGTTGGTCGCCGGGGCCCGGAATGGCTTCGATTTTGTGGCGCAGCGCACGCAGATCGGCAAACCGGGAGTCATGCGCGTTGACCGGAGCGGTCGATTCGTTGCCCACATAGGTCACGCGATAGACTTCCGATTGCGTACCCCGTCCGCCGGTGACGAAGTAGAGCGCGCCGTCGGGCCCGACCGCCGCGTCGGTCAACGGCAGCGGGCTGCGCGAGAGGAATTCTTCCTTTGTGCCGGTATAACTCGCTCCGTCGGGGATGAGATGAATGGCATAAATCGTTCCGTAGCTCCAGTCGAGAGCGAACAACGCCCGTTGATATTTGGCCGGAAACTTTGCGCCGTAGCCGAATTCCGTTCCGACTGGCGAGCCGGGCCCGATGTTGACCGAAGCCGGCAGCGTGTCGACGCGATGCGACGGCCATCGGCCGGTGCCGCTGCGCGAGCCATAATCGGCGCCGGGCACGGCATGCAGGACCCGCGTCGGCTGATACCAGGGCATGCCCATGTCCGGTTCCATGTCGGAATCGTAGGTGAACAATTCGCCATCGGCATTCAGCGCCATGTCGTAAGCATTGCGAAAGCCGATCGTGAGGACTTCCCAATTCTTGCCGTCGGGGTCGGTGGCGGCGATCCAGCCGTTCGGAGCCAGAATGCCGACGGCCCAGCCGCCGGAATCCCACTGGCGGGGAAGCAGCAGATCTTCGTCCCAATTCGGCAAGGGGCGGCTCTTGCTGCCCGCTTCGAGCGTGGCATGGCGTTGGCCCGTGCGAACACCTCCCATGCGCTGCGGCGGATCGGACTCGATTTCGAGGGGCGAATTCGTGTGGTCGCCGGCAATGAGATAAATCTGCTTGCCATCGGGCGACAGACGCAGGGCGTGCGGCCCGTGGTCTCCGGCGCCCTCGAGATCTTTGAGCTTCGTCACTTCGTCGAATTGATCGTCGCCGTTGGTATCCCGCAGGCGATAGAGCCCGCTTCCGCCGCCACTACGCGTGAGGTAGAGACTATCGAAGGCGAACAACAAACCCATGGGCGTGCCGAGATGGACGTCCAACTGTTCGACGCGCGTGGAGTCGGTGCCCCCGATCGGCGGCGGCGTGAGGCGGAACAGGCCACTGCCTCCCTCGTTGCCGGCGATGATTCGTCCCTTGGGGTCGATGGTCATCGAGACCCACGAGCCGAATTTGTCTTTTGGCACCGTGAACAATCGCTCGACCTGAAAGCCGGGCAGCAAATGGAATGCATCGCGAGGCACCGGAGCATCGGCCGCTACCGGGTGGGTGGTTACGCTGACGGCGATCTCGGGCTTTTGGCTCACGACGATTTCATCGCCGAAGGCGGCGTTGCCGGCCAGTCGCAGAGTGACCGACAGCATGAACCCGAGGCCGACGGCAAATCTCATCGCTTTTGCTCCAGGATCGCGTGGAACCGGTTGGCACGCGGAAGGTCAGCGGTGGCAGGTGGAGGGAAATCGGGTGGGGATCGCCACTCGGCCGCGAGTGGCTCCGCATACGGGCGGGGACTTACTCGAAAGCGATCAATCGGACTCTATGATAACATGCGGCGCGGGGCAAGAGACCAGGGGGGGGGAGGGGGCAGGAATCAGGCGACGGGATAATTTAGACGCCAGCGTATCACGCCGCCGATTGGGGGTCCCGGGCGTCGCGGAGCGGGGGCCTGGGTGGAGTCGCGGGCCGAGTTAAGCCCAAAGATCGGCCAAATCGAAGTCGGCGACCGCCTCGTCGGTGGCGGCGAACCTGTCTTTGGCTTCCAAACTGTGCCGACCATGATCGCGGTTGCCGATCGACGCGGTTGGTCCCGTGCCGCTCGATCCGTTCGAGGTGCTGGACGACGTTGTGCCGACCGAAACGACGTTGCTCATCGTCGCGGCCGGCGAGCCGCTTGTCGACGAACCGACCGCGGTCGGCGAAGTCGAGCTGCCGGTCTCCAGTACACCTAATGCCAAGGCCGTGAAGCCGGTCGTCCCAACTTGTTGTGAGGCGGAAGGCGCTGTTGGATTCGGCGCTCTCCAAACGACCAGAGAAATACCGGGCCGCGTTAAGTTCAACGGCGTTGATCGTCCCGGCGCCGGCGAGGTCGTAGTACGGGTTGTAACTAGCGGATGTCGTTCGTGTGCCGCTCGCAAGGGGACGGATGTTGTTGATGTCGGTTGCATTGTCCTGTCCGTCTCGGTTCGTGTCGCCCGGCAGAACGTCGAAGAAGAAATCGAACGTCGACCCGGCCAGACCGTTGCCCGACGGGAACGCCTGACCGGTGCTGAAGGCGCCGCTGATGCCGGCACCGTGCGAGTCGACGACCGCCGGACCAAAGGAGCTGTTCGTCGATGCGATGCCGAACGCATACTTGTTGTTGGTCAGCGGGCCCGACAGGGTCCACGAATAGGTGTTGCCGCCGTCGGACCTGAAACCGGTGACGGTGGGAGTCAATCCGCCCGAGCCACCGGCAAGCTTCAGCGAGCCCAGGGCAACGCCAGAAACCGGACCACTGAAGGTGACGGTGATCGTGTTGAGGTTCGTCCAGGGAAGGGTTTTGAGTTGGTTGGCTCCCGATTGGAGTGCATATCCATACGTTGCGCTGCCGAGGTTGTGGCTGGCGAGATACGAATCGAAGCTTGGCGCCCATGCCGAACCCGAGATGTAAACCGCGCTGACCGTGACGGGGGAGGAAACGACGATTTGCGTCGTCGCCGTGTTACTGGTCGTGGGCGAAGTCGAGCTGTCGTCGACGACGATCGAAATGTTCCGAGTCGTCGTGCTCGTGCTGGTCGAGGAGAACGTGACCGACTGCAGGGCGGCCTGATATTGAGCCGGTGTGGCGTTACCGGTTAGCGTCAACACGCCTGCGGCGTAGTTGCCGGTGATGCCATTCTGATTGGTGAAGTTGAGTGTATCGCTGCCTGGTTGATAGCCGGTCCCGATCGTCATCGTGGCGCCGGTGACGTCGGCGTCGAACGAACTGACGGTCAGGGCCGAGTCGACCAAGACCGTCTGACCGGCGGTATCGTTGATCCGCGCCTGGTTCACTGTCACGACGGGCGCGGCGATCGATACGTTGACGCTCTCCGATGCCGCGGAGCTGTACAGGTTGTTGTCGATCGCAACGATCGAAATGGATCGAGTGGCGGAACTGCCGCCGGCCGAGGAGAAGGCGACCGACTGCAGGATGGCCTGGTACTGGGCCGGCGTCGCATTGCCGCTCAGGGTGAGGACGCCGCCAGAATACGTGCCGCCGATGCCGCTGCCAACCGGGGAGGTGAAGCTCAGCACGTCGCCCGATTGCGGGTTGTTGATCGTCACCGTGGCCCCACTCAGATCGGGGTCGCTGGAAGATACCGTTACGCCCGGATCGACATAGACGGCCGCTGCACCCATGGTATAGTTGGCCGGGTTGCCGGAAGGGGTTGCGGTGACGGTGGGCGTGGCCCCCGAGACGGAGAAGACCGTGCCGTAGCCGTCGGTGCCTCCATACGCCGTCGTTCCAAACAAAGTGTCGCCGACGAGCGTCAAGGTGTCATTGGGACTCGCGCCGACGCTGCCCGTTCCCGTGAACGAATTCAGAACCTGGTATCCGCTGCCATCGGGATTGATGGAGAAGACCGAGCCGTTTCCATCGGCGCCTCCATAGGCCGTCGTTCCGAACAAAGTGTTGCCGACGAGCGTCAAGCCATTGGGATTCACCCCGTCGTTGTCGGAATCGGTGAACGCATACAGAACCTGGTAGTCGCTGCCATCGGTATTGATCGAGAAGATCGTGCCGTTGCCGTCGGGGCCGCCGCCGTAAGTGGTTCCAAACAAGGTCGAGCCGTCGAGCGTCAAGTCGGCGTAGGGATCGGCGCCGTCGTTACCCGTATTGGTGAACGAATAGAGAACTTGATAGTCGCTGCCGTCGGGGTAGATCGAAAAGACCGTGCCGTCGTCGTCGATGCCACCGTACGCCGTCGTTCCAAACAGGGTCGAGCCGACGAGTGTCAAATTGCCATAAGGATCGGCCCCATCGGTGCCCGTGGCTGTGAACGAATACAAATCCTGGTATCCGCTGCCATCGGTATTGATGGAAAAGACCGTGCCGTAGCCGGCCGTGCCACCATAGGTCGTCGTTCCATACAGAGTGTTGCCGACGAGTGTCAAACCGGCATTGGGATTTGCTCCGTCGGCGCCCGAGTCCGTGAACGAATAGACAATCTGATAGTCGCTGCCATCGGTATTGATCGAGAAGATCGTGCCGTCGCCGTCGCTGCCACCCGATACAGTCGTTCCATACAGAGTGTTGCCGACGAGTGTCAAACCGGCGTAGGGATACGCTCCGTCGGTGCCCGTGTCCGTGAACGAATAAAGAACCTGATAGTCGCTGCCATCGGTATTGACCGAGAAGATCGTGCCGCTGCCGTTCGCGCCACCGCTCCACGTCGTTCCATACAGAGTGCTACCGGCGACGGCCAAACCGGCATAGGAATTCGCGCCGTCGTTGCCCGTATCGCTGAACGAATATAGGTACTGATAGTCGCCGATGGCCACGTTGACGCTCTCGACCGCGGGAATGCTATCGAGCAAGCCGTCGATGGCAACGATCGAAATGGATCGGACGCCGGTCGGGCCGGTGGTGGAGAACGTGACCGATTGCAAGGCCGCCTGGTATTGGGCCAGCGTGGCAGTGCCGGTCAACGTGAGGACGCCACCTGCGTTGCTGGCGATCGTGATGCCGGCCGTCGGAATGTAATTGAGCGAGTCGCCTGGCTGGTAATCGGTGATCGTGATCGAGGCGCCTGTCAAATCAGCGTCAAACGACGATACTGCCACGGCTGAATCGACGGCCACGGCCGATCCGCCGAGCGAGTAGGATTGGCCGGTGTTGCCGGATGCCGTCACGACCGGCGGGCCGACGGATACGTCGATGGTCTCCGCCTCCGCGGAGCTCTGGAGGTTGTTGTCGATAGCAACGATCGAAATGGATCGAGTGGCAGTACTGCCGCTGGTCGAGGAGAATGTGACCGACTGCAAGGCGGCCTCGTATTGGGCCGGCGTGGCGCTGCCGCTCAGGGTGAGGACGCCGCCTGAGTACGTGCCGCTGATGCCGCTGTCAAATGGGCTGGTAAAGCTCAGGATATCGCCGGGCTGCAGCGTGTCGGGAGAGATCGTCACCGTGGCCCCGCTCAGGTCGGGGTCGCTGGAAGATACCATTATGCCCGGGTCGACATCGACGCCCGCCGAACCGGTGCCGTAGTCGGCCGCGATTGCGGAAGGGGTCACGATGACGGTGGGCGTCGCCCCCGAGACCACGAAAGCCGTGCCGTTGCCGTCGGTGCCGCCAGACAACGTCGTTCCAAACAATGCCGAGCCGACGAGGGTCAAACCGGCGTAGGGACCGGCCCCGTCGTTGCCCGTACCGGTGAAGGAATACAGAATCTGGTAGGCGTTGCCATCGGTATTGATCGAGAAGGCAGTGCCGTCGGCATTTGCGCCGCCATCGACCGTGGTTCCGAACAGGGTCGAGCCGACGACCGTCAAACCGGCGTAAGGTTCGGCCCCGTCGTTGCCGGTATCGGTGAAGGAATAGAGCACCTGGTAGCCGCTGCCGTCGGTGTTGATCGAGAAGACCGTGCCGTCGCCGTCTGTGCCACCATCCCACGTCGTTCCAAACAGAGCTGAGCCGACGAGCGTCAAACCGGCGTAGGGATTCGCCCCGTCATTGCCCGTACCGGTGAACGAATACAATTCCTGGTAGTTGCTGCCATCGGTATTGATTGAGAAGACCGTGCCGTCGCCGTCACTGCCACCGGACACCGTCGTTCCAAACAGAGCTGAGCCGACGAGCGTCAAACCGGCATTGGGATTCGCGCCGTCGTTGCCCGTGCCGGTGAACGAATAGAGAACCTGATAGGCGCTGCCATCGGTATTTACGGAGAAGACGGTGCCGTCGCCGTCCGCGCCACCATCCCGCGTCGTTCCATAAAGGGTGTTGCCGACGAGCGTCAAGCTGGCACAGGGATTCGCGCCGTCGTTGCCTGTATCGGTGAAGGAATAGAGCACCTGATAGCCGCTGCCGTCAGTATTAATCGAGAAGATCGTGCCATCGCCGTTCGCGCCGCCGTGCCATGTCGTTCCATACAGAGTGTTGCCGGCGAGCGTCAAACTGGCATATGGGTTCGCCCCGTCGTTGCCCGTACCCGTAAACGAATAGAGAACTTGGTAATCACTGCCATCGGCATTTACCGAGAAGACCGTGCCGTCACCGTCACTGCCACCCGACGCCGTCGTGCCAAACAGGGTGTTGCCGACGAGCGTCAAACCGGAAAAGGGATTCACGCCGTCGGTGCCCACACCCGTGAACGAATACAGAACCTGGTAGTTGCTGACCGCCACGTTGACGGTCTCGGCCGCGGCATTGCTATCGAGCAATCCGTCGACGGCGACGATCGAAAGCGAGCGGGTTTCGGTGTCGAAGCTGGTGGTGGAAAACGTGACGGATTGCAAGGCCGTGGTGTATTGGGCGGGCGTGGCGAAGCCGGTCAAAGACAGCACGCCCGCGGAGTAGGTGCCGGTGATGCCGTTCTGATTGGTGAAATTGAGCGTGTCCCCCGACTGATAGTTGGCAATTTGAACGGAGGCGCCGGTAATTCCCGCGTCGAAGGACGAGACCGTCACTCCCGAGTCGACCGCCACGGCCAAGGCGCCGAGCGTGAAGGTTTGGCCGGTTTCTTCGGAGGGTGTGACGATCGGCGGTGGGAGCGCGACGTTGACACTCTCGGCCGCCGGATTGCTGTTGAGCGAGCCGTCGATGGCGACGATCGAAAGCGAGCGGGCGCTGGTGTTGATGCTGCTGGTGGAGAACGTGACCGATTGCAAGGCCGTGGTGTATTGGGCCGGCGTGGCAGAGCCGGTTAAAGTCAGCAGGCCTGCGGAGTAACTGCCGCTGATGCCGTTCTGATAGGTGAAATTGAGCGTGTCGCCCGACTGATAGTTGGCGATCTGGATCGAGGCCCCGGTTATGTCGATGTCCTGGGACGATACCGCCACGCCCGAGTCGACTGCCACGGCCGAACTGCCGACCGTGAAGGTTTGGCCCGTGTTAGCCGACGGAGTAACGACCGGCTGGGGGAGGACGACATTGACGTCCTCGGCTGCCAAATCGCTATCCAGCGAACCGTCGGTGGCCGCGATCGAAAGCGACCGGGCATCGGTGTCCAGGCTAGTGGTGGAGAACGTGACCGACTGCAAGGCCGCCTGGTATTGAGCCGGCGTAGCGGAGCCGGTCAAAGTCAGCAGGCCTGCGGAGTAGCTGCCGGTGATTCCATTCTGGTTGGTGAAATTGAGCGTGTCGCCCACCTGAAAGTTGCCGATCGTCACCGAGGCGGCAGTCAGGTCCGTCTGGTAAGACATTACCGTCACGCCCGAGTCGACCGCCACGGCCGCGCCGCCGATCACGAACGTGTTGGTCGCGCCGGACGCAGTGATGATCGCGACCGCCACATTCAGGCTCTCGGCCGCGGAATCACTATCGAGCGTGCCGTCGTTGGCCACGATCGCAAGCGAGCGGGCGCCAGTCGAGCCGCTGGTGGAGAATGTGACCGATTGCAAGGCGGCTTGATACTGAGCTGGCGTCGCACTGCCGCTCAGTGTCAAAACGCCGCCTGAGTAACTGCCGGTGATTCCATTCTGGCTGGTGAAATTAAGCGTGTCGCCAGATTGCAGCGTGCCGGGCGAGATCGTCACGGTCGCACCGGTCAAATCCGTGTTGCCGGTCAAGATCGTCAAACCCGGGTCGACCGGCACCGCCGAGCCACTGACCGTGAAGGTGTTGGTCGTGCCCGAGGGCGTCACCACCAGGGGATTGGCCTCATCCAAGAACAGCTGCTCCACCTGGGGAGGTGTGAGCGCCTGGTTGAAGATCGCCAGATCCTTGAAATTCACGGTTGGAGTGCCCGGCGTGGCGGCGTCGCTGACGTTGGCGATTTGGAGGTTTTGCGTCGCCCCGGTGGCCGTGGGCGCGCCGATCGGCGCCATCGACTTCGATGACTGATACTGCTGGACTTCCGCGGCGGTCATCGGCGTCAAGTAATATTGAAGCGGCGTGCCGGGGCCATTGCCGACGATCACGATTTGATACCAAACGCCGGTGCTCAACTGCGGCAGAGAATTGTTGGTGCCTGAGTAAGTTGCCAGGTCTTGGTCGAGCAGCGAGGCTCCCGTGCCCAATCCATCGGTGATATTGAAGTCGAGATTGCCGTTGCCGTCGACCGCCAGATAGAAACCGGGCCGGGCACTGGTATCGCTGTTGTTGCCGACCAACTGCAGACTGCCGTTGGTAGGAACGGAAGGGATGTTGAAAACGTCCGAGATGGTGAAGGTCTCGGTGTTCTGCACGAAATCGAAATTCTGAGTCGGCGACTGGGTACCGTTGGAGTTGGCCACGGTCCAGCCCGTTCCTCCCTGCGAAGACCAATAGCTGCCCACGGTCGGGTCTGTTTCGTAATAGACCGTGGCGCCCCCCGCCACATCGTACTGACCCGTGGCGTCGATAGCCGATTGGGCCGCGGTTCCCGGCGTGGGTTGAATCAGCAGCGGATCGGATTCGTTCATGTCGGCGAAATAATGCCGGTCGTCATACGGCGGCAAATAGAAGCCCAACCCGGGCAGATTCAACACATTGTTGGCCGGGGTCGCGGGAACCGGCAAGGTTTGCGGGGGCACGTAACTCGACGTCAAGAATTGCGATGGAGTGAGCGCTCCCCGGGTGGCTTGAACCAGATCGATGTCGAACGTCAATTGGTCGCTGCCATCGGCATACGAACCGAGAGTGACGTCGTCGCTGTTTTCCAGATTGCCAGTGGTGTCCTGGGCCGTGGCGACGAGCGAACCGTCGACGTAGAGCGACACGGTGCCATTGGCGGTGTTCCGCACGCCGACCACGTTGTGCCAGGCGCCGTCGTCGATCGTGGGGCCGGTGAGGGTTTCCGAGTGTCTTCCGTCGTTGAGGTTCAGCGTGATGGCCCCGTTGACCAGGCTGAAGGTGTAGCCCGGATCGCCGGGCATTTCTCCCAACAGCACGCCGTTGGCCGACGTCGTGCGGAGCACGAACTGGAACGTAAAGCTCTGACCGGTGCCGAACTGCAAGCCGTCGGTCGTGGCCGGCGACAGGTTCACGTTCGAGCCGTTGACGATCCGCAGCGCCTCGTCACCGTTGCTGCCCGGCACGTAATAGGGGATGCCGCCGGTGCTTTGCACCGTGGCGCTGGTCCCAAGGACCGTCGTCGCGAATTGAACTGCCACCGATCGGTGCCGACTGACCGATCGGCTGTTCGTCGAAATTCCAGGTGAACTGGGGCGTTTGCCCGTTCTCCAGCTCGGCGAGATTGAATTTGACGAGGTCGATTTTGCCAGCAAACCCACCCGGCTCCTGACCCGAGTTGAATTCCAGCATGGCCGTGTCATTGCCGAGGGCGACCATGCACGAGTAGCTGGCGAATTCGTAACTGATGACGCGTTCTTCGGTCCACGTCTGTCCCTCGTCGAAGCTGGCCCAAATCGTCATCTCCTGCCGGACGCCGGTATTATTCGGGTCCTGCGGGGCGGCGAAGAGCAGCGTGTTGGGATCGAGTTGAATCAGCGAACCTTCGACCGACGAGACCGGCAGCGAGTAGTTGTACTGCACATTGCTCCAGGTGATTCCGCCGTCGTCACTGACGGAATAGCCGCGGGCCGGGCCGGTGTTGTCGGCGTACTTCAGCCGGCTATTCATGTAGATCTCCCCATTGGGGAGCTGAACGATCGCGGCTTCGTTGACGCCGACGTTGGCCGGGTTGGTTGGATCGGGCCCGCCGCCCAGCTGCCAGGTCGACCCGTCGTCGTCGCTGTAGATCACCGCGTCGTATGAGGGATTGTTGGGATCGGTCGTGCCGGCCGCATATTGATAGTCGAAGGCAATCACCAACCGGCCGGTGTCGGGCCCGACGGTGAGCTGAATGCCGTTGCCGGGCCCGGCGGCGAAATAGCCCCAGCTCGGCAACATCACGCTCGACGTGATGTCCTGCGGAGCCGTCCAGGTCTGGCCGTCGTTGCTGGTGCTCATCAGGAGCACGTCGTTATTGTCCACGGTGTAGACCAGAAAGACCGTGTTGGTCGTTTTGTCGACGACCATCGAGCCCATCCCCACGTAGTTGTTCGGATAGTCGGGGGCATGGGCGATGATCGACACCGCCGACCAGGTCTGGCCGCCGTCGGTGCTGGTCGTTTCGGCAATCCCTTCCACGTCGGCGTCGTAAATCGAAGTCCGCGCCTCGGCCACGCTGATCAGCGTGCCGTCGGGGGTTTCCACGATCACCGGCGCAAAAAAGTAGTAATACTCGCCCGACGACTCCAACAACGAGGGTTGCTCGGTGGCGAACGGCGTTGCCAGCGTTACCGCGGGGGGACTAATTAGATTCAAAGCGTTGGCAGACGTGGTTTCATCGGACCGGGCGGTGTTGATGTCCGTGGTGTTCACCTGGCCATCGCGATTGAAATCGTAGACGTTGGTGACGCTGGCATGGCGCGTCTGATTCGCCTGCGCGGCCGCCACGTCCAAGGCGGTGACCTGGGCATTGGTCGTCGAGATGCCGGTGTCGCCGATGGCATTGCCGTAATAGAAAACGTCGTTCGTCGACAGGCCGGTGTCGGCATCGGCCAGCACCGTGACCTGCAACCACTCGTTCTGGATCGTGTCGTTGGGCCAGGTCAACTCGACGCGCGCCGATCCCTGCACGCCGGCGCCCAACGAACCGTCACGGTCGGCGCGACGGTCAGTTGAGTCCATGTCGACGGATCATTGTTGTTGCCGACCATGAAGTTGAAGTCACTGGCCGTCACGTTGCCCGGCAGGCCGGCAATGTCGACCATGATGCCGTTGATGCCGTCGGTATAGCTGGTCAAATTGGCGAAGGTCGCGGTCTGGCCCGGCAACAGCGCCGACTTGTCGGTGGCGATCGCCGCGTCATCCGCGGCGTTGGCGGCCGGATTGTAGCCGTCGAACGTTGAATCGTTGTAGAAAATGTTCTCGCCAACGACGTTGGCATCGACCAGATTCTGATAGGCCGTCTGCGGCGGCGTCAGATTGGGCGTGGAGCCGCTGATGCTCAATAGCCGCCGATCCTCGAGTTCTTCGAAGCGCGGTTTGAAGGTCAGCGGATTGGGCATTGATTGATTTCAGATTTGAAAGACGACAGAGGCCGGAGTGCAATGGCTTGCGAGCTCGGCGACAGGATCAAAAGGAACTCTCGTGGTCAAATTCGGACCACAAGTACGAGAAGGGTGCAACGCGAACCGGGAAGCCGGTGAAGAGGTTCACCGCTCGCCGCCTTCGCGGGCGGAGGGAAAGCAAGCATTCGATCTAGCCCCTCACAATCGCCTAATCTCTCGGTGTCGTACAAGTGGTGCAAAGCGACGAGGGGTCCGCTCACGCGCGGACTGAGCCCGCCAAATCATCTTGAAAAAGACATTCCGTCCCTGGCAGGCGGTCGCTGGAAGACCCGGCCCGGGTCCAAAAAAGCTGCCCTCCACGTCGGGCCGTCTAGCGCGATCTGTCGACAGTATCAGTCTCTAGAATAAATGACTGGGCTGAAAAGTCAACGAATGAACCGGCTATTTGGGGCCAAATCGGATCCTCAATCAGTGGCGGAGCAGCCGCTAACCGTGGACGCGAGTGCGGCTTTGCAACGCGATAGCTCGGACACCGATGGCTTCGGCGCGTTACACACCTGGCGCGTGGACGTTTTCGCTGACGGCGCACCGGGCGGCTGCCGGAAAGGCGTTGGTCGCAGTGTGGCGTGGTCGACTTTCGCGACCGATCAGGCCCAAAGATCGGCCAGATCGAAGTCGGAAACCACTTCGTCGGTCGCCGCGTGGCGACCATGATCGCGGTTGCCGGTCGTCGAACTCGTGCCCCCCGAACCACTGCCCGTCGTGCTCGTCGTGGTGGTCGACGTCGTGGTAGTCGACGCCGGTGCCGAGACGACGTTGCTCACACTGCTCGCCTGCGAACTGCTCGACGAGCTGCCCGTCTCCTGCGCTCCCAGCTCCAGGCCGACAAAACCGGTCGTCCCCACGGCCTGCGAGCTGTTGGGATTCGTCGGTGCGGCGCTCTCCAAACGACCCGTCAACGCCCGAACCGTGTTCAATGTCGTGGCGTTGATTTGCCCGGCACCGAGCAGATCGTAGTACGGATTGTAACTGCTCGACGTCGTCCGCGTGCCGCTGGCAAGAGGACGAATGTCGTTGATGTCGGTCGCGTTGTCCTGTGCGTCTCGGTTTGCGTCGCCCGGCAGAACGTCGAAGAAGAAGTCGAACGACGAACCGGCCAGGCCATTGCCCGACGGAAGTGCCTGGCCCGTGGTGAACGTGCCACTGATGCCGGCTCCGTGCGAGTCGACCACCGCCGGACCATACGAGCTGCTGGTCGAGGCAATGCCGAAGGCATACTTGTTGTTGGTCAGCGGGCCCGACAGGGTCCACGAATAGGTGTTGCTGCCGTCGGACGTGAAGCCGGTCACGCTGGGCGTCGATCCACCCGAGCCACCATTCAACTTCAGCGAACCCAGGGCAACGCCCGAGACCGGCCCGCTGAACGTGACGGTGATCGTGTTGAGGTTCGTCCAGGGAAGCGTTTGGGTCTGGGCGGCCGACGTGCCGGTCTGGAAGGCATAGCCCAACGTCGAACTGCCGTAGACGTGGCCGGTGACCGCATTGGTGTGGCTGCTTAGATAGGTATCGAAGGACGAGGCCCAACTGGTGCTCGAGATATAGGCCGCGGTGACCGTGAGCGGCGCGGAGACGGTGATTTGGGTCGTCGCCGTGTTGCTGTTCACGTTGCCGGTGTCACCCGAATCGTCAACGACGATCGAGATGTTGCGAGTCGCCACGCTCGTGCTGGTCGAAGAGAAGGTGACCGACTGCAAGGCGGTCTGGTACTGGGCCGGAGTGGCCGAACCACTCAAGGTCAGCACGCCCGCGGAGTAAACGCCGGTGATGCCGTTCTGAGTGGTGAAGTGGAGCGTATCGCTGCCCGACTGATAGCCGGTGCCGATCGTCATCGTGGCGCCCGTCACG
Organism: uncultured Planctomycetaceae bacterium; assembly: GCA_963702015.1. Taxonomy (GTDB): domain Bacteria; phylum Planctomycetota; class Planctomycetia; order Pirellulales; family PALSA-1355; genus DATJTR01. Next base: position 6,244,994 of record OY969698.1, on the reverse strand, counting down.
TCGGTGTCGAACGATTTGACGGTCACGGCCGAATCGACGGTGACCGTCTGGCCGGCGGTACTACCGATCGACACCTGGTTCGCGTTCAATCCCGCGGAGGCGATTGCCACCTTGACCGTGTCGATGCCGGTGTTGCTGGTTTCTGGAATCGCCGCGGTGTCGTCGGCGACGACGTCGATGGTCCGGGTTTCCGCAACGGGGATTCCACCCGGCGGCGGCGGGGCGGTGGTGGAGAACGTGATCGACTGCAAGGCCGCCGTGTATTGAGCGGGGGTTGCAATGCCCGTCAGGTTCAACACGCCACCGGAGTTGCTGGCGATGGTGATGCCGTCGACCGGTGTGTAATTGAGCGAGTCGCCGACCTGGTAGTTGGCGATGGTCATCGAGGCGCCGGTGATGTCGGTATCGCTGGACGTTACCGAGATGCCGGAGTCGACAGCCACAGCGGAGCCGCCGAGGGTGAAGGTCTGGCCGGTCCTGGCCGAGGTCGTCACGACCGGGGCGGTGTCCTCGACATCCGACAAGCTGGCGGTCAGGTAAATGGGGACGATCGCGTCCCCGATGGTTGGGCCCTGCATATATCGCGAATTGTCGGCGATTTCGAGGGAATCGCCCGCGCCAAGTGAAACGGTTTGCGTGACCGACCACTTCATGTCGTACTCGTCACCGGTCGTGTCTTGAGCGGAGGGGCTCGGCATGGTCCCGACATTGGTCAACGACCAGGTACCGCCGCTGCCATACGAATAGAGATTGGTGGCCTGGCTGCCGTTGTTGACGGCCAGCGGCAGGCCCGTGTCGGGATAGCTCTGGCCGGAAAGATCGTGGCTGTTCAGGTAGGCGCCGGTTGCGGTGCCCGTATTGATCGCAATGCCCGGGCTCATGCCGGTCGAGTAAACGGTTTGACCGACGCCTGGAATGGAAGGGATCGATTTGATGTCCTCATAGAACCCGGAATCCAACAACGTGGACGTGTTGTCGGCCGTGGTGCTGCCGGCGGGGACCTGGAAAAGCAGAAAGTCGGCCTGCCCGGCGTCCCAGCTCCACGCGTCGTTGAGTCCGTTTCCGCCGTCCGGTCCATCGAACGGGTCGAAATAGGGATTGGTCAACGAGATCGTAAAGGCGTAGGTGCCGGCCGCCGGCGCGGTGAACTTCGCCGCCGCGGGGCCATAGGCGGGGCTTAAAACCAGTGTTCCGGTTGGGACGTCGCCATACCCGTCAACGGAATCCGGGAGCGGATCGCCCGTGCCGTTGCCGTTCAGCCCGTTGTTACCGTAGTTATAAACTGCCGCGCTAACACCGGAGAGACCGCCGAAATACCCAGCGACGCCGTTATTCCCGCCAGCGACTCCGTCGAAGGCCTCACCGGGATATCCGGGCGACCAACCCGCGCCGGCAGCACCGGTGAGGAAATTATCAAACGAATTCGGATCGACATACGCGTTGAACGAGTACGGCGTGTGGTTCTCCACGCTGATCTGGCCACTATCCAAAGCCCCAAACGACCACGGGCTGGAACTGGTCGCGGAGTCGGTGGCGGTGACAGCGCCGGTGCCGAAATTGTTGTTGAAGTAGCCGGTCGGGCTGCCCGGGTCGGAAGAGAATTGAGCAATCGTGGCATTGTCGCCGAAAGCAGCCTCGCCGCCATCGCCGCTGCCATTGGCGACGAATTTCTGATCCACGTTGTAAGTCGTCAGAAGTCGCCGGTCTTCCAATTTCTCGAAGCGGCTTTTGCGCGAGGATTGCGTCGGTTTTCTGACCATGGGGTGTCGCTTCCTAACGTCAAAGACCGGTGGCGAACGTGGCCGGGGTGACAGGGCGATCGATTAGCTCACCGCATCATATCGCGCAAGGCTGGCGCGCCCAACTTTTTGGGCGCGTTTTTTTCAGAAGTCGGGTGAGCCGTCCGCAAGACAGCGGCCGAGTCCCGCGTTCCGCTGATCGGGATGTGGCTGGCTGCAACCGGTGTGCCGGTGAGGAGCCGCCGACCCGCCACCGATCAGGCCCAAAGATCAGCCAGGTCGAAGTCCGACACCGTCTCGTCGATCGCCGCGAAACTGTGGCGACCATGATCGCGATTGCCTGTTGGCGTGGCCGTCGCTGCCGATGATTCGGAGTTACCCGATCCAGTACCGGTGCTGGCCGGCGTGGCGCTGGACGACGGCTGGCCAGCAAATACGACGGTACTCAGCCCGGCAGCGGGCGAGCTGCTTTGCTGCACAGTGCCGGTCTCCTGCACGCCGAGTTCCAGGCCGACAATATCATCCGTCGTCCCGACTCCCTGTGAGTCGGAAGGGGCTGTCGGATTGTGCTCTTCAGGCGACCGGTCAAAGGACGAACCGTGTTCAATATCGTGACGTTGATGATTCCGGCGCCCAGCAGATCGTAGTACGGGTTGTAACTGCTCGACGTCGATCGCGTGCCGCTCGACAGAGGACGGATGTTATTGATGTCGGTTGGGTTGTCACTGGCGTTCCGGTCCGTGTCGCCCGGCAGAACGTCGAAGAAAAAGTCGAACGTGGAGCCGGCCAGTCCGTTGCCCGAGGGGAACGCCTGGCCGGTCGTAAACGTGCCGCTGATGCCCGCGCCATCGGAGTCGACGACCGCCGGACCAAACGAGCTGTCGGTCGACGCGACGCCAATCACATAGCGATTGTTAGTCAGCGGGCCTGACAGGGTCCACGAATAGGTGTTGCCGCCATCGGACGTGAAGCCCGTCACGCTGGGGGTCGAGCCACCGCTGCCGCCGGTAAGTTCCAGCGAGCCCACGGAGATGCCACTGACCGGCCCGCTGAATGTGACGGTGATCGTGTTGATGTTCGTCCAGGGAAGGGTTTGAGTCTGAGCAGCCGACGATCCGGTCTGCAAGGCGTAGCCGTACGCCGCACTCCCGTAGTTGTTGCCGGTCACAGGATTCGTGTGGCCGGCGAGATACGTGTCGAACGTCTGTGCCCAGGCCGATCCCGAGACATAGACTCCGGTGACCGTGACGGGTGCGGAAATGTTGACGGTGTCGACGCCGGTATTGCTGGTCGTGGAGGAGGCCGCATTATCGAGGGCGACGACATTGATCGTTCGCGTGGTCGTGTTCTGACCGGTGGTGGAAAACGTGACCGACTGCAAGGCGGCCGAGTATTGGGCGGGCGTAGCGCTGCCGCTCAAGGTGAGCACTCCAGCGGAGTAGTTGCCGGTGATGCCATTCTGGTTGGTGAAATTGAGCGAATCGCCCGACTGATAGTTGACGATGGTCATCGAGGCGCCGGTCAGATCGGTGTCGTAGGAAGTCGCCGTTGCACCCGAGTCGACGGCCACCGCCGATCCACCCAGCGTAAAGGTGTGGCCCGTGTTGCTCGAAGTCGACACGACCGGCGGCGGGCTCGTCACCTTGACCAACTCCGTAACCGGACTCGTCGTGGTCACGCCATCGTTGACCGTAATGGAGAGGGTGCGCGTCCCTTGAGTCAGATTGCTCAGTGCGGTGTCCTGATAAGTGATCGAGCGTAGCGCGGCCTGGTAGTCGGCCGCGGTATCGAGACCGGATAGGGTGATGACATTGACCGCGCCTTGGCCGTTGTGACCTTGGGTGATCGTGGCGTTCATCGTGGGAGGAGTCGCGAATCCGTACGCGTCTTCGGAGAAACCGGTGGTGGTGACGGTGACCGAAGAGATGGTGGCACTTTCAGGATCGCTGAGCGTGATGCCGGCGTCGATTGCCACGGGAGCGGAGCCTGCCGTGAACGTGGCGGTGTTGCCGCTGGGGGTCAGCGTCGGTCCGGCTGGAACGGGATAGTTCAACGAGCCGGGCGTGATGAATGACCCGTTCGGCATATTGGTGCCCGGACGCGTTTCGTCGTAGGTCACAGTGGAAGCGATGTTGCCTGTATCGACCAACTCGCCGCCAAACCAGGCCGCGGTGGTCGTCGTTGTGTTGCCAAAGAACCGGGTCACGGCGTCGGGCGCTCCGCCGCCGTCAAGGTCCTGAATCACCACCCCGCCATAGGTGAGAGTGGTCGATCCGTCGATGACGGCCACGTGATCCAGCGCCGTGGCCCCGGCGGGAAGATGATCGAGCGTGCCGTCATTGTTCGAATCGTAATCGGTGCCTTCGACAAAGGGAGTCGGGCTGGAGAAAAGATAGAACGACAACGTGTCTTGAGTGAAGCCGCTGTATCCGTCGGAAGTGAAGAAGGTGTTGTCCGGAATCAGTGTTGTCGCGGCCGGGATCGAAAATCCACCAGTCGAATTCTTGATGACGGCCAAGCCGTCGGCACCGATTGAATATCCGGAAAGATTTTCGACCAGTTCAGCGTTTCCTCCGCTCTGGAACGCCACGAAATACATATTGTTCAGGCTTGCGCCGGGCGTTCCTTCCAATTCGACGTACATATATCGGTTGTCGCTTCTGCCGGGCGGATTGACGTCGATCTCGTTAATCAGCGTCGCGGCGGACAAAACTCGACGGTCTTCCAGGCGTTCGATTCCGAATTGTTTTGCGGAATTTCGGCGGCGCGGCGTAGCCGGCCCCCGGCGAGGCAATATGTTCGTGAGAGGAGAACCGACTCTGAATATCTTTCCGAACATGCGTTGACCGTTAAACCGAAGATGGTGGAATATTCGCGGAGGACGGAATCGGCACAGGTTGTACCGAAGGAAGTCGTTCGATTGCTCGCCGATGCATGCCAGATGCCAAGGTCGACCCGTGCGCAGCGCTGCTCGCGCTGTGCGCAAAACCGCCACGACATCGCAACCGAATTCGAGGAGCCCGGCCGCCACTCGAATCTGCATCGGGCTCGCAACCGAATTGTGCCGCCACTGCCCGTTCGCGGCACCTAATAACGAGAACGCACGATATTCGGGCTTTGTTAGGGAACGATAAGCATCCCGTGCGTTTTCTGTGAGATATTCCCCCCGAGGGGATTATGTGCCGGCGTGCATCCGCGAGCGCTTGCGGGCCGAAGGAGCCGACCTGCCGTGGACCGCGCGTCACACGCCCGGCGTCTGGACGATCTCGCTAATGACGCGGGCCGGGCGGCCGTCGGTCAGGCTTTGCTCGCGGCCGTTGTAGCGATAGACGAGCTTCGTGTGATCGAGCCCGAACTGGCGCAAGAGAGTGGCTTGATAGTCGTTGGGCGTGACGATGTTTTCGGCCGCTCGATGGCCGATCTCGTCGGTGGCGCCGTACGTCATGCCGCCGCGAAAACCGCCGCCGGCCAGCCACATCGAAAAGCCTTGGCCGTTGTGGTCGCGGCCAGGTTGATCGCTACCGGTCTGAGTCAATGGCAAACGGCCGATCTCGCCGCCCCAATGAACGACCGTGGTGTCTAACAGGCCGCGCGCTTTGAGATCGGTGACCAGCGCGGCCGAAGGCTGATCGGTCTGGCGACAGACCGGCGGCAGAGCGGTTTTGATCGACTGATGCATGTCCCAGGGCTGGCCGCCGAGAAATAGCTGCACAAACCGCACTCCGCGCTCGACCAGCCGGCGGGCGATCAGGCAACGCGTGCCGTACTCGCGCGTCACGGGTTCGTCGAGGCCGTAGAGTTTTTGAGTCGCTTCGGTTTCCTGACTCAGATCGAGCGCCTCCTTGGCGGCCGATTGCATCCGGGCGGCCAGTTCATAGCTGGCGATGCGGGCTTCCAGATCGGCCTCGGCCGGGTGAGAGTCGAGATGCCGGCGGTTGAGCGCTTCGAGCAGAGCCAGGTTTTGCTGCTGCGGCAGTCCGCGCAGGCGCGCGGGTGGATCGAGATTCACGATCCGCGGTTCGGCGGCCCGCAGCAACGTTCCCTGATAGAGCGGCGGCATGAAGCCGCTGGCCCAATTCGACGCGCCGTCGACCGGCACGCCGGCCGGATCGGACAGCACGCAATAGGCCGGCAGCTCTTGCGACTCGTTGCCCAAGCCATAAACCATCCAAGAGCCGAGCGTGGGCCGGCCGACGACGCCGGGGATGCCGCCGTGGAAATAGCGGATCGAGACTTCGTGGCCGTTATGGCCGGTGTGCATCGAGCGGACGACGCAGATGTCGTCGACGATACCGGCGATGTTCGGCAGCAGTTCGGAGACTTCGGTGCCGCACTGGCCATGTTTTTCGAACTTGAAGGGGCTGCCCAGTAGCTTTCGGCTCGCCGTGTTCACGCCGCTGAAATCGACTTCGCCGTCGTAGGTCTGGCCGTCGCGGGCGGTGAGTTCGGGCTTGGGATCCAGCAGATCGACGTGCGACGGCCCGCCGTGCATGAACAGCGATATCATCGCCTTGGCTTGCGGCGGAAAGTGAGTTGGCTTCGGCCGCAAGTCGAGCGTGGGCGCATTGCGCGGCTTCGCCGGCGCTTCGGCCAGCAGGTTTTGTTCGGCCAGCAACCAGGCCAGGGCCACGCCGCCGACGCCAAACGCCTGGGTGGCCAAAAACTCGCGCCGCGATGGTCGGGCGATGTCGTTGCGCGAGAAATCGCCGAGGGTGTGTCTTGTCATGGGAATCCTGCTCGTTTAAACGCCGGCCGATTGAATGATCTCGTTGACGACGCGGGCTGGGCGGCCGTCGGTCAGGCTTTGGTCGCGACCGTTGTGATGGTAGACCAACCGCTGGTAATCGAGTCCGAACTGGTGAAGCAGCGTGGCTTGAAAATCGTTCGGCGTGACGATGTTCTCGACGGCGTGATGGCCGACTTCGTCGGTCGCTCCATAAGTCATGCCGCCACGGAAGCCGCCGCCGGCCAGCCACATCGAAAAGCCCTGGCCGTTGTGATCGCGGCCGCAGGTTTTCGGGTTGCCGTCGGCCTCCATGACCGGCAGTCGGCCGATCTCGCCACCCCAGTGGACGACCGTGGTGTCGAGCAAACCGCGAGCTTTGAGATCGGTGACCAGAGCGGCCGATGGCTGATCGCTGCGCAGGCAGACCGCCGGCAAATTGGCGCGAATGTTGAGATGATGATCCCAGACCTGCCGCTCTGTGAACAACTGCACGAAGCGGACGCCGCGCTCGACCAGTCGCCGGGCGATCAGGCAGCGGGTGGCGAAATCGCGCGATGCAGGCACATCCATTCCATAGAGTTTTTTGGTGGCTTCGGTCTCTTGGTCAAGATCGAGCGCTTCCTTGGCGGCCGTTTGCATGCGTGCCGCCAGTTCGTAGCTGGCGATCCGCGCTTCCAGATCGGTTTCGCCCGGATGCGATTCGAGATGGCGACGATTCATTTCCGCCAACAGTGCCATGTTCTGCTGCTGAGGAAGGCCTTTGAGCCGGGGGGGCGGATCGAGATTGACGATCCGCGGTTCTTGTGTCCGCAGGAGCGTCCCTTGAAACATGGGAGGCATGAAGCCGGCCGACCAGCTATTTGCTTCGTCGACGGGGAGGCCGAGCGGATCGGACAGGACGACAAAGGCCGGCAACTCTTGGCTTTCGCAGCCCAAGCCATACAGCATCCACGTTCCCAGCGACGGACGCCCCGGAATGCCCGGTATGCCGCCGAAAAAATAGCGCATGTCGTGGTTATTGATTTTGGCGTGCATCGAGCGGATGACGCAGATGTCGTCGACGATGCCGGCGGTGTGGGGGAGGAGTTCGGAAACCTCGGTGCCGCACTGGCCGTGTTTTTCGAATTTCCACGGGCTGGCAAAGAGTTTTCGGCTCGCCCGATTCACACCGCTGAACTCGACGTCACGGTCGTAGTCGGTTTCGTTCAGCCGGGTCAGCTCGGGCTTGGGATCGAGCAGGTCGACGTGCGACGGTCCCCCTTGCATGAAGAGCGAAATCATTGCCTTGGCGCGCGGCTGAAAGTGGGGCTGCCGCGGCTTGAGGTCGAGCACGTGCGGGTCGACCGGTTTGGTGGGCGGGTTGGCCAGCATTTGGTCTTCGCCCAACAAGCAGGCCAATGCCACGCCGCCCAATCCCAGCGCGTTGCGCTGGAGAAACGCGCGGCGCGATTGCCCGGCGGCGGGACCATCGCCACCGGGTTGGCCACATCGGCATTCCTGGTCAATGTTTTGCTTGTGCATGAGAATCTCCGAGCCGATTCTACCGGTCACTGCGTTTTCGCCAAGAGTTTTTTCAGTTCGCTGTCGCCACACTGAGTGCGACGCCACCCGCGCGGTAGCGCAGGTACCCGCCAGGGATGGCACTATTCATAACGGCGTCGCAGGATACTACATATCAGGCTATATAACCCAGCCGCTGAGCTAACGCGATTGGAGTTTCTTTGGGTCGCCCAGTTCTTTGAGCACTTCAAACGGCGGCTCGACGAAAACTTCACGTGGTGTGAAGAAGTTGAACAGGTAAATTCCGTCGGCTCCATCTTTCCAGAATTCTTTCGCGGCGCGGCGGTAATCCACCGGAGGATCGGCGGCGTCGGCACAGGCGTAGATAGGCACATTCTTGATCAGCTCTTTCCACGGCTTGACGGTCAGATCGTTCAGATCGTAGCCCGTGCCCGAATTGGGGGAAATCGTGAGGAAATCGAGCCAACCCGCGCTTGCCCAGACTACCGGATCAAGGCCGACATTTCGGCATTCTTGATACCCGGGAAGCACGCGCACGGCCAGCACCAAACGCCGGCCTCGCTTTTGACCTTCAGCATCGAGCATCTGACGAACACGCCGTACCAGATCGTTCATCTTCGCAATCCGTTCAGCCTCGGCGGTCCCATTCTGGAAGAACCTCGCAGTACGGACGAAGTCCAACTCGATGCCGTCGCAATCGTAGCGCTGAACGGCTTCCTCGATCAGCCGGAAGTTGTATTCGCACACGGCATCATGGCCAAAGTCGAGTCCCACGTGTCCAGGCCAGTTGGGGGGCTTCGCCAGCCGGTACTCGGGATGCTGCAACCAGAACTTGTGCTCCAGATAAGAGTCGCCGTGAATGTCGTTCATGCGGTAGGTGAGCAGGGCTTCCAGGCCGTGCCGCCGGGCTTCAGCCAAAAGCAGGGCGTAGGGATCCACGCCCGCGGCGAACATCGCTTCCACGTTGCGGAAACGCTGCTGCTCGAGCTGTGGCCATTTTAGGCGCTCCGCGGGCGTGGCCAGCGTGCCGCGTCGGTCGCCAATCTTGGTCGGATAATACATGCACTGCGCATTAATGCAAACCAGCAGCGTGTCGACCTGACTGCCCGGATAGGCAATCTCGTCTACAACGGTTTTCAAGTCGTCAGGAGTGACTTCGACCGGCGCCTTGCCATCCTTTTTGGTCCACATGCAGGAGTCGCCGTCGAGATTATAAAGGATCCGCCGCGCCTTGGGCTTTGCCGCCTCGGCGCCTTCCGCGGCCGAGGCCGGCTGGCCCACTGCCATCGTATCCACCACGATGGCGACTGTCAGAAAAAGCCATGCCAGACCTTTTTGGCGAGTACGCGGGAAGCGATGGTGGTTAGCACAGAACATCTCATTTCCTTCGTGGTGTGCAGGGGAAATCGATTCGCAGCGTAATCAGCGACGATCTTCAGCCGTTCTTAGCGGGATCCTCACCGTGTAGGTTCATAACGAGGCCGCAGGATACTACTTATCAAACTGAAACGAATACAAGTCCGCGTCCTTAAGTATCATGCGCAGCCGCACGGGCTGGCCGGCCAACTTGCTCAGATCGTCTCCACCGGTCCAGGAAACGGTTCGCTCGATCGAGTCGCCAAAAATCTCCGGGCAGTCTTCCAGACGGAAACCATCCAGAGGATTGCCGTTTGCATCTTGAATTTCCACTCGAACACTGCCGGCTGCCGAGGTCGCATAGTTGATCACCAGTTTATTGCCCGAAAAAATCAACGGCTTCGTCAGGCACTCACCGCCCGACAGGGGCGCCTGGAGCGACACGAATCCGTCGATGCGGATTGTGTAGCGACGCAAGCGGTTGGCGGTTCCGCGCCAAACTCCTTCGACCGCGTACATCGAAAGTTCGTTGGGCGCCCCGGTGAGATCGGACTTCGTTTCCACGAGGCCCCAGTTTTGGTAGTGACCCCCGTACAGCCATTCGCCGAGCTCCTGGGGACCGGGCCGGAGGAACGCCTCGTCCCAGCGTTTGAAGTTCACGCCATCGCGGCTGCTCATGAAAAGTCCATCGGTGATCGCCGAACCGTAACGCGGCGACATCTTGGCACGCTGCTTGCGATGCTCCAACTCCGGCAGCAAGTCGAGCGATGGCGTCCAACCGCGATCGACGTAACGTGTGGGAAAACCAAGGAAGATATGTGGCGCCCGGTAATACGGGGCGATCTGATTCGTGTACAGCTCTTGCGGTGGCGATCCGGGGTATTCGAGCCATACCGGTTCGCTCCAGTTGGCAAAGTCCTGGGACGTCGCGGTGAGGATGTCCCGCAGGCCATTGCGGTAGCCGCGGAAGAACGCGCGGTATTCACCACGGACCGCGTCCCAGAAGGCCAGGTTCTCCGAGTCAAACTCGCCTCGGGTAATGACCGCCTTATCCGACAACCGAGACCAGTGAATTCCATCCGGCGATTTCAACGTCCAGAGCCAGAGACGATCGCCGCCGACGCGAACCAGGCTCTTATAACGCTCGTCCGGTCTGCAATTCGGATTGGTATCCTTGAACGGCACCAAAAAGGCCTCGGTCGTCTTGTCATAACCATCCCACATGATGATGTTGTTGTTCGTTGAGCCGGCGAACTCGAATTGCCCTAATTCCGGCTTCACCCAGTGGACGCCGTCCTTGCTCTCGGCATAGGCGGCCACCGTCATTAGATTGTTCGCGGGCTCCTTGCGGCGCTCGTTCTCGCCGCAGGGAATGTGTGCAATCACGTAGTACATTCGGTAGAGGTCACCATCGCGGAACACCGTGTGGTAGCCGCAATTGTTCCCTTCCCACGGGGCGTCGTAATTGATGGCCACCTCGCGCTTCAGCGGCTGATGCAGCACAAGGTTCGCGCCGGTCATCTTGTCGATGAGGTAATCGTCGACCATCAGTTCCAATCGCGATCCGATCGGAATTGGCTCGGCCGCGGCAGCGACGGCCGGAGCAAAGACTCCGGCGATCGCAAACATCATCAAGAAAGGCAATTGTGGAGAGCGCATGTGCATGGCTGTGTAAGAGCGTGTTTTTGACTGACATTCGCCATTTGCAGCGAGCTTGGAACCGATCCAAGCTCGGTTAAGTGCGACGCTACCGTGAGGGATGAGCCGGATGAGGAGCCCTCGCCCGTGCCGCGGGTCTGTGTTGCTTTTTACCACTCTCGTTATGCGCCGGCCGATTGAATGATCTCGCCGACGACGTGCGCCGGGCGACCGTCGATCAGGCTTTGGTCGCGACCGTTGTGATGGTAGACAAGTCTTTGGTAGTCGAGTCCGAACTGGTGCAAGAGCGTGGCCTGAAAATCGTTCGGCGTGACGATGTTCTCGACGGCATGATGGCCGACTTCGTCGGTGGCCCCAAAGGTCATGCCGGCGCGAAAGCCGCCGCCGGCCACCCACATCGAAAAGCCCTGGCCGTTGTGGTCGCGGCCGGCGTGGAGCGGATTGGCCTCGACCTCCATCAGCGGCAGTCGGCCAATCTCGCCACCCCAGTGCACGACCGTGGTGTCGAGCATCCCGCGGGCTTTAAGATCCTCAATCAGTGCCGCCGAAGGCTGATCGGTGCGCTGGCAGAGCGCTGGCAAGCCGGTGCGAATGTTGAGGTGATGATCCCACGATCCGCGGTCGAGAAACAATTGAACGAAACGAACGCCGCGCTCGACCAGCCGGCGGGCAATCAGGCATCGGCTGCCGAACTCTTTCGTGGTCGGGTTGTCGAGACCATAGAGTTTTTGCGTGGCTGCGGTTTCCTGACTCAGATCGAGCGCCTCTTTGGCGGCCGTTTGCATGTGCGCGGCCAGTTCGTAACTGGCGATGCGTGCTTCCAGATCGGCCTCGCCCGGATGCGATTCGAGATGGTGGTGGTTCAGCTCGGCGAGCAGCGCCAGATTTTGCTGCTGGGGCAGACCCCGGAGCCGGGCCGGCGGATCGAGATTCACGATTCGCGGTTCTTGCGGCCGCAGCATCGTCCCCTGAAACATCGGTGACATGAAGCCGGCGCTCCAGTTCATCGCTCCGTCGACGGGCAGGCTGGCCGGATCGGACAGCACAACATAGGCCGGCAACTCCTGGCTTTCGCAGCCCAAGCCATACAGCATCCACGAACCGAGCGACGGCCGGCCCGGAATGCCCGGCACGCCACCGAAGAAATAGCGCATGTCGTGGTTGTTGATCTTGGCGTGCATCGAGCGGATGACGCAGATGTCGTCGACAATGCGGGCGGTGTGGGGCAGGAGTTCGGAGATTTCAGTGCCGCATTGGCCATGTTTTCCGAATTCCCAGGGGCTGGCAAACAGCTTGCGGCTGGCATGATTGACAAAGCTGTGCTGGACTTCGCGATCGTACTGGGTGTCGTTCAGCCGAGTCAGCTCGGGCTTGGGATCGAGCAGATCGATATGCGAAGGCCCACCCCCCATGAACAAGGAGATCATCGCCTTGGCCTGCGGCCGAAAGTGAGGCTGACGTGGCTTGAGGTCCAGCGAATGCGGGTCGACCGGTTTGGTGGGCGGGTTGGCCAGCATTTGGTCTTCGCCCAGCAGGCAGGCCAGCGCCACGCTGCCCAAACCGAGCGCGTTGCGCCGGAGAAACGCCCGGCGCGAATGCCAGGGAGATAAATCAGCGCCGGCCGATTGTGGGCAATGGCAGCCGTCTTCGAATTCTTGCTTGCTCATTCGGAATCTCTCCAGCCGATCATTGCGCCGCGATCAAGCGCACACAATCCTTTGTCGTCGATTTCGCGCGTTTCAGAGTTCAGGTGGCTTTTGGACTCGAGTCTCCCAGTTTATCGTGCCGGTATTCGCTTTCGACGGTCCCCAGCTTTCTGTCTTCGTTGCTTAAGGTCATGGCGTGGATGCGCGCGCGGTTCATGTAGAACTTGAGGCGAATCTCGCGCCCCAACAGCCTGCTCACGTCGGCGCTATCGTTCCAACGGACCGGATGGTCGAGAGCGTCGCCCTGGATCGTGAGCGCCTGCGATTCGGCGAAGCCGGGAATCGGCTGCCAATCGCGCGTCAGTGCCTCGACGCGGACCGATCCGGCGGCCCAGGTGGCGGCATTCAGGAACAGCTTGGAGTGCCGCACGGTGAAGGGCTTGGTGACGACGCGGCACGGTCCGACGTCTTTGTCACCGGTTTCGAGCGAGGCGTACCGGTCTCGCTTGAATGTGGCCAGCGCGGCGCCCCCATTGAGATTGCCGACGTCATCGCCGAACACATTCGCATCGTGCGGACAGTTGTAGGCGCAGTAATAGAGGTAGACCGTATCGTCGACGATGATCGGCTCGGGCTGGGAGCCACCCATCGCCATGTAGTCGTAATATCCCAGGGGTCCGTAGGGGATGAACGGTTCGCCCCGGCAGACGCGGGTGAAGTTGATTCCATCGCGGCTGGTGGCGAGGTGAATATCGATCGGTTGCGGGGAACGAAGATAAAACACGCTCATGTAGCCGATATAAGTCTGTCCGATTTTGTGGCAAGCGAACTGATAGAGCTCCGTATCGGCCGGATCGTCGGCATCCATGCTGAGGATGAACTGGTGGTTCTGCCACTGGCGCAGGTCGCTGCTTTCGGCGTAGGCATAGGAGCGATAGTAGCGGTCGAGCGCCTTGCGTTGGGAGTCGCTTTCGTCGGCGACCATGTGTTCGCTGAACTCCGGCAAGATCCGGCGATAGATCACCCATCGCTGCTTCGCCTTGTCGTAGATCAGGTGCATGAGACAGTCGTCTCCTTGCGCGGAGACGTCGTTCGGCGTTTGCCAGAAGGGGGCGCTGGCGCACGTCCAGTGGATGCCGTCGGGCGACGTGACTAGGTGTGCTCCGCGCCGATGATCTTGAACGATCGCCAGGGCGACGAACTTTTCGCCGGCGTGGCTGGGGTTGGGATGCTTGTTCACCGCCCAAAAGAACGCCTTCTTGCCCTGCGGTTCCATGGATCGAGTCGGCACCACGAAATCCTGAGGCTTTTGGGAGCTTGCGGCGCTCGTCGCGACGGCCGAATCGCTGGTGAAGACGACGTTATGGTCGCGCCGGCCGGCAACCTCCATCAAACCGAGATCGGGCTTGTCCCAATGGACGCCGTCGGTCGAGGTGAAATAGAGCATGTACGCCGCATTGCCGTCGAGATAATGCGACTTCGAGTCGGTCCCCGCCCGGGCCCACATTTTGAAGAGCTTGTCCTCGGGGTCATACATCGTGGTATAGGGTTGGACATAATTGCCCTCGCACCAACGATCGGCGCGGACGACGGGGTTCAACGGATGTTTTATTGGCTTGTGAAGCCTGCGCGAGACGCCCGGCGTCACCTCGAGCATGGTGTTGTCGAGAAACAGCTCGGTCATGAAAGCCGTCCCGGTCGCATCCTCTTGGCGGCGTGCCGGGGGCACCAGCTCGCCACCGGCGGAGGTCCGCCCGACCGCGATGATTCCAGCGCCGGCCGCTCCCGCAAGCTTGAAGAACCTTCGGCGGTCTGTTTTCATCGGCTGGCCTCTCTTATCCGCGGGCGAAAGGCGTATCGCATCCGGCGGCCTTCCGTGGCTCGCGGGGGCGACGATCACTTCCGATTGGCCGTTCCATGTTGAGCTTCCGCAAGACGTGTAAGACTAATCGACGTATAAGAATTCGTTGGCACTGAACAGTTGCTGCGAAAGATCGGCCATCGCTTCGCGCCGGATCGGCGTGGAAACCGTGGCACAAATCGTCGATCCGCTGCACGAGGAACGGTTTGACGAGTGAAAACTCTTCGACCGTGATCGGACGCCCAAAGGCCAACTGCCAGGCATACGCCACCTGTGCCGAAAGCGATGGCGTGGTCGGTCCGGCAAAATCGGCCGCCGAATTCCAGTAGCCGAGCTGGCCAGCGTCGGCGCCGACCAGACGCAACGCGACAACCCAATCTGCCGCGTCGGCTTCGGTCGATTCGAGGCAATCGACGACAAAATCGATCGTGTCGCCTTGCTTCACTTCGATCGGACCGGGAGTAGTGGAAACGGCCGCCTTGCGTGCCGACCACTGGCCGGCCACGCCGGTGCGGCTGGAAACGATGATCGCTGTCACGCCGTCTCCCGTGGCAGCCGCGTGATTCAGCCGCCCGTCGATCGAAAGCGTGCCGTCGGCCGGGGCGGTCCAGCGGCGGATGGCCGAGTGCTCGCGATCGCAGGGTTGTCCGCCCTGCCGCGTCAGCGAGACGTAGGCCAGGGCGGGATCGGCCGTCTGGCCCGTCCCTTGCCAGGCCGATCCCGACCAGGCAGCCAATGACTGGAAATGGGTGACGCGCTCGCTCAACAAGTCGTAGCGGCCGGCGCCATATTGCCACTGGCCCGCGCGGCCGGGAAAGTTCCAGGCCTCGGGGGCGGGAAAGTCGAGCGGGGTTTTGCTCGCCAGCCGATCGGCCAGCGCCGCCGATCGCCGCAATACGACCTCGCTGTTCATCATCATCAGCGATTGGGTGGCCACCGTGCTCGACAGCCGGCGATCGCAGTTGGTCTCCATTACCGGCGCGTCAAATGCCGTCAAAAACGAAATCGGCTTGGTCCGCAGCACCTGCAAATAAATGCTGCGGCGGGGAAGATCGCTTTTGACGACCACCTGGCCCGTGGCATCGTCTTCGACCGGGACGGGCGGCCCGAACAGCGTCTCGTCCAACATGCCGGCGGTGGCCAGCATCCGGTCGCGCAAAGCTTCGGCATCGAGCCGGTGCAGCGGCATCCGCCAATAAAGCGAATTGGCCGAGTCGATTGCCTCTTTCGCCGGATCGGCATGCGAAGATTGCCGATAGACGGTCGATGTCATGATCCACTTGTGTATCCGCTTCAGACTCCACTGGTCGCGCACCAGCTCGACGGCCAGCAGATCCAACAGCTCCGGAACGTTCGGCCGGCTGCCGAGGATGCCGAAATCGCCGGGCGTGTCGACCAGCGGACGGCCAAAATGGTGCTCCCAAATCCGATTCATCAGCACCCGGCCGACCAGCGGGTGATGGCCGTCGGTCAGGTGGCGGGCCCAGGCCAGCCGGCGGCCGGTCGTGGGGAGTGCCGGATCGTGGGGGGGGATGAGATAGTGGGAGCCCGGCGGAGCGGCAATCGTCAAGTCGGCCGGTCCGACCTCGTCGCGGGGCGCTTTTACGTCGCCGCGATAGAAGAGATGCGTGACCGGGTTTTCGCCCGGCACTTCGGTCAAGACGGCGATCATATTCTCCGGCGGCTTGGCCGCCCGCAGCGCGGCCGCGCGGTCGGTGAATGTCTTCACTTCGGCTGCGGCCGGCGGATTGTAAAGATATAACGTGCCGTGGCTCAGTCCGACGATACGCGGGTGTTCCATCAGCAGCTTGGTTTGTTCGGGGCTGCGCTTGTCGGCGGCCGTTTGAAAGGCCAGCCGCAATGGGTCGCGCAGGGCTTCTGGCTCCTTGGCCAGTTCTTTTTCCAATTCGGCCGCCAGCAATTCGTTCTGCTTGGCCGTTCGCTCCGTTTCGATTTTTACCGCGTCGGCTTCGATCGCCGCCGTGCGGGCCTTTTCTTCCTCGCTATTGAGCGAAATCAGCCGCTGGCCGTCGACGCGCCAGTGGCCGGGATTCAGCGCCGGCTCGAAGATCGCGCGCAAGGCATAATAGTCTCGCTGCGAAATCGGATCGTAGCGATGGTCGTGACACTGGGCACACCCGACGGTCAGCCCCAAAAGCGCCGACGAGACGATCTTGATCGTATCGGCCAACACCTGATTCGACGCCTGCTCCAGGTCGGGAACCGTGCCGGTGGGGTCGACGGCCATCCGCAAAAAGCCGGTCGCCGCCAATTTTTCGATCTGATCGGGCGAAAGATTCGTGTGAGGCTGCGGAACCAGTTCGTCGCCGGCCAATTGCTCGACGATGAATTCGTTCAACGGCTTGTCGGCGTTGAGCGCCCGGATCACGTAGTCGCGATACTTATAGGCAAAGGGTCTGGGGGCATCGGTTGTCGATCCGCGCGATTCGGCGTAGCCGGCCACGTCGAGCCAATGCCGCCCCCAACGTTCGCCGTAGTGGGGGGAGGCGAGTAAGCGGTCGATCAACTGCTCGTAGGCATCGGGAGCCGGATCGGCCACGAACTGCGCAATCTCCTCGGGAGTCGGCGGCAGGCCGAGCAGGTCGAACGACGCACGTCGGATGAGCGTCAGCCGGTCGGCATCGGGCGAAAAGGCCAAGCCTTTTTCGCGCAGCCGGCCCAACAAGACCGCGTCGATCAAGGTGCGAACCCGATCGGTCGACGCGAACGAGGGAATCGCGGGGATGGCGGGGGACTGGTACGCCCAATAACTTCGCTCTTCAGGCGTGATGTCGACTTCGGGCCCGAGTTCAGCAGGCTCGTCGTGCAGGTTTCGCAGCGCACGGCCGCGATCCAGGCTTCGATGCGGGCAATCTGTTCGGCCGGCACCTTCTTTTCCGAGGGGGGCATTTCGCCGCGCGCAGTTTTTCGAGTATCAGGCTGGCGGCCGTGTCGCCCGGCACAATGGCTGGCCCGCTCTCGCCCCCTTTCACGATCAACCGTCGCAGGCGCAGATCGAGTTGGCCCTTGTGTTCGGCCTCGGCGCCGTGACAGTCGAAGCAAAAAGCTTTGAAGATCGGCCGTATGTGCTGCTCGAACGTTACGGCCGGCGGCCCGCCGGCAGGGGGAGGGGTAACAGCGGCCGGAGCCGGTGCGGCTGGCACGGCCGGTGCGGGTGAAACGGCCGCCGTGGCGATGGCGGCCGCTGCTACCGCGGGCGCGTCGGTTGCGGCTGCGGGCTCGTCGGCCCGGGCAATAAGCGTCGGACCGGCCGATGCCAGAGTGGTCGATGCCACGGCGATTGCCGACAGAACTTGCCTGAGGCATCCATGCGTGGGGGCAAAGCGAAGCGAAGCATGGGGGGGCATGCGACGTTCCTTGGGTCTGCGGTGGGTGGAAACGCGTAGCGGCAGTCGGGGTAGGCTGCTAGGGCAGAGTTACGGATCATTATCCGCTTATCTGATCCAAATGCAAGCTGGGCGACGGTTTATTACGCGGCCGCGGCTTGGGTCTTCGATCACACGCATTTTTCACGGTGATTTTCGTCGGCGCGGGAGTTTGAACTTGGAATTCTTGGGAACGCCGGTGAGCAAAACGGCCGAATGAGACCAATAAAAATCTCTCGGTCGGCGAGAAAGCGACCAAGTGGACTATTTCGATGGGAAACCTCCCAGGCTATTTATTTTTCCCAAAATACTTGACGCGTTTTGGGACCGTGGGTAGTATGATCCCCAGTCGCCGGGAATCAGAGGTTTTGGGCGATTCATCACAGTCGCGGGCTGATCGCGGCTGGCAAGCAAAACAGAACGAACCCTCCGCATTCAAGGAGCCGCTAGTGAGACAAGCCTTACGGCACCCCTAAAGGGAGCCGGTTGTGGATGGCTTGAATTACTTGCGAGCTCGTCTTTGCAGCGCACTGCTGCCGCACTCTCGCCTTTTTGCCCACCGCTGCCGTTTTCGCGCTCTCTCGGGGCAGTCTCACTAGACGCTGGCCGTAGCGGCTTGTCTCTCCCCTGGTAGCTGCGCAACCCATGGAAAGAGCACTCATGCATTCAATCCGATTCAATCGTTCGGCGTTGGTGGCCAGTGGCATCTCGGTCGCGGTGATCCTGTTGGCCGCGGTGTCGACCGCATCGGCCGAGACGATGACTTACGACATCGTCGATTACCCAGCGGCCGAGATCGACCAGAGTAACAGCTTTCAGGATAGCGTTTCGGGCACGATTACCGCCTCGGCCACCGGACTGATCGGCTCATCGTATATTGCCGGTTCGTTCAACCCAGCAACCGATCCTTCGGATGTCACTTTTTCATACAGCATCACGCTCACCGGGCCCAATGGCCCATACTCGTTTTCGAACAGCGGCACGCTCGGCGCGTTTCTCGGCTCGGGCACGGCGGAATTCACCAGCGGGGCCCTGCTTCTCAACTTCGGCTACCTTGGTCTGAGCGGTAACGGCCCCGCTTACTCCGAGCTGTACTATCGGTCTGACATTGATTCCTATTTCGGACAAGTCGGTTCGCAGCCCAGCCCAGCGATCGACTTCAATCAAACGCCGGCCACCACTCTGGACGCGGCGGGTTTGGCGCAGAACGATTCGTCGTCGATTTGGACCATCGCGGTGGCGGCCCCGGAACCCAGTACGCTGACGCTGCTCAGCTCGGCTCTCGTACTCGTAGGACTGGGCGCGTTTTATCTGCGGCGTTCCGCACGCCGCACGCGTTAAGCAGGCAAGCGTTCATCCGACCGGTCGCGCGCGGCCACGAATGGGCCTGAAATGAGCCACGGAAAATCGTCGCTCGAAAGTGCGGCGGCTTAGCGCGCCTGTTCGGCGCCGGCGGCGGCGGTCGAGGGGGCGCGGCCTAATAACAGTGTCTGGCCGGGCAGAAAGAGCCGCCGCTGACGCTCCAGCACGACCACGTCGGCGGGCAATTGCTTGGACAATTCCGGCATCTGCTCATCGACGGTGTAGACAAACGCGTCGGTCGGATGGTCGGCAAAGAATTTGGCGACGTCGGCCGCCGCGGGCAATTTGCCCACCGGCTGATGGCCGTAAAAGACCATGCTGGGGCGGAAATAGCGGAACGTCGAAACGTGGGGCTCGCCCGACGTGTGGCTATCGATCGCGGCAATGAATTGCGGCGCCGTCTGAAAGCGATCGAACTGACCGACCGAGATGCCGAACAGCCAGACCGTAAAGACAACGGCAGTCAACGCGAGGGTGCGGATCGCCTGCCGGGCTCGATTGCGCCACGTGAAAAACAGGCAAATCAGTCCGCCCATCGAGTGGCACCAGGCCGACGAGTCCCAGCGGTGCGACACGCGACAACCCGTCGCGCGACAATGCTCCGCCGTCGGCAAGCAGTCGGGCAGCCACCAACGGCACCGCCACCAGCATGCCCAGCCCGACCAGCGTCAGAATCGAATAGGCGATCCAGGGCCACGGGCGGGGAACGGTGTGGGGATGCCAGATCCAGCGTTCCAGGAAGAGGGCCGTGGCGATCGCCAGCGCCGGATACATCGGCACCACATAGCTCGGCAGTTTGGTGCCGGCCAGCGAGAAAAAGACGAAATAGACGGCGATCCAGCAGGCGATCAGGATTGCTCCCTGGCGCTGACGCATGGAGCGAGCCGTTTGGCGGACGAGCTCCGACAGGGTGCCCTAGCATCATGATCGACCAGGGAAAGAACAGCACCAGCACGACGCCGACGTAATAAAAGATCGGCCCGTGGTGGTTGTCCATCGGCGCTGAGAAACCGGCCGAAATTATGGACTCCGAAAAACTGCGCCGGCCATTGCCAATCGGTTCGCAGTCCGACCCAGCACGTACCAAGGCCCGCCACGGCCAGCACCATCAGCATTGCCAGGGCAGGGCGGAGGCTGAGAATCGTTTGAAGGATGTGGCGAGGCGAGGCGGTCCGCACGGCCGCGTCGAGCAGTTTTGCCATCCAGCCCCAGCGGCCTTGGCCGGCCGATACGGCCGGCAATCCGGCGAGGGTGTTGGCTCCGCGGGTGACAAAGGAAGAAGAGTCCGAAGACGGCGGTGGGGAGCACGACGCCGACCGGGCCTTTGGCCAACAGCGGCCACGCCCATGGCGGCATAGGCCAACGCGAAGTTGCGCCACGTCGGTTCGATCAGCACATCGGATTCGCGCTGCGGACTGCCGGGGCTGGCCGGAGCCGATCGGGTCGTGCAGCGGATAAACAAGCTGATCGACAGCGTGGTAAAGAAGATCAGCGCCGCGTCGGGGGTGGCCGCCGGGCGATGATGTCAAAACTGATGTTCGTGGCCAGGATCAGGCCCGCCCAGATGCCGATCGCCGGCCGAAAACAAGCGGCGGCCGATTTGATAGGTCAACAGCACGCTGCCGACCGAAAGAATGGCCGACCAGAAGCGAGCGGCGAATTCGCTCACGCCAAACACGCGGTAGGCGCTCGATCATCAGCCAATAGCGTCAGCGCCGGCTTGTCGGGAAACAACTCGCCGTTGAAGTAAGGGACGACGTAGTCGCCGCGCTGCTACATCTCGGCCGCGGTCTGGGAAAAGATCGCCTCGTCGACATCCCACAAATGGCTGCCGCCGAGGTTGACGAAGAAGACCAGGCGCGGCGATAGCGGCCAAGAACAATCGATGCAGCGTCGACTCGGACATCCTTGTCCCCCTCAAGACAACGATCAGAGCCTGCAAGTTCGTAATGTATGAGATTACGATCGGCGAGAGTTTAGGCAAGACGGCCGAAGGCGACAACGGCAGTTCGAGGCGGAGGCTGAGACGGTGCGTCCTGGTGGCACGCGCGAAAGCCTCGCTCGCGTGCCTCAGGCCTCGAGCCACAGCGACGCCGATTAAGCGGGCTGTCTGATGCTCGATCGCTTCTTGCAGGCTTTCTTCCTTGGTGCGGGCGTAAGCCAGCCGCTGGAACCAGTCGATCAACAGGCCGCTGGCTGCGGCCGACAGCACGAGCGCCAGCGGAGTGAAGTGATAGTCGCCGGCCTCGGCCGATTTGACCAGCCAGCGCAGCGCCGGATGGTCGGCCAGCCACAGGGGCAGTTTGCTTGGGCAAGCAGCACGCCCAGGCTGTTGTGAACCATGTGGAAAACGATGCCGGGCAGAATGCTGCCGGTTTGCACGGCGATGAATCCCAGCAGCACGCCGACGATGCAGGCGACGAGCGACTGCTGGAAGATCGGGTGGGTGACGCCGAAGAAGATGCTGGTCAGGATGATCGCCCGCCAGCGGTGACCCAGATGTCGCAGACCCGAGAGGATGAACCCGCGAAAGGCCAACTCCTCGCAGATGGCCGGCACGACGGCCACGACGAGCAGAGCAGGCCGAGCGGCATCTCGCCGCCGCAGCAATTCGTGCAGTTGCTCGGCGACTTGCTCGTTGACGGGATAGATTTTGGTGACGACGGTTTGCAGCAAAAACGCCAGCGGGTGGATCGCCACGGCCAACAGCAGCGCCGCGCCGACCGTGGCGGCCGGCGGCCAGCGCAGCAGCAGCGTCTCGGCCGGCCGGCGGGTGAGCATGGTGGTCATCAACAGCGACGGCGTGAGGATCACGACCAGTTGCGAGACCAGGGCCAGCACGACAGAAGTCGTGGAAGCCGTGCATCGGCGGCAGCGACAAGCTCATGAAAAAGTGGACCATCAGAATCAGCACGCCGCAGGCCAGTGCTTCGGCCACGCTGGGCGTGTCGTCGCGATCGCGCAGCAGGTTGCGCAGCCACAGGCCCATGTCGAGCCGCTCGCTTTCGCGGAACAGCACGCTCTCGGAATTGAACTGATCGGCGGCCCAGCGCACGGCCAGCAGGCAGCAGGTGAGCGTGACGGCCACCACCGGCGGAGCATACAAGCGCGGCCAGCGCATAATTGCCTTCCAGCAGCGTGCGCAGCAGCAGCACGATGCCGGTCACCGGAATCAGGCTGTTGCCCAAGTTCAATTCGACGCCGGGCGACATCGGCAAAATCGTCAGCGGCATGGTCACCAGCACCAGCGGCATCAGATAATACTGTCCCTCCTTGCTGCTGCGGGCCAGCGCCGCCAGCGCCAGGCACAATCCGCTGAACAGGGCCGACACCGGCACCAGGGCAATCAGCAGCCAAACGATGGCCAACAGCGGCGGCGGACCAAAGTCGGGCATGTGGCGGACGACGAAGCTGCCGGTCAGGCCCATGCTCAACAGATTCAAGCACCGCGGTGGCGATGCTGAACAGCATGACGGTCAGCAGTTTTCCCCAGACGATTTCGCTCCGTTCGGCCGGGCTGCTGAGCAGCGTCTCGAGCGTGCCGCGTTCTTTTTCGCCGGCACACAGATCGACGGCCGGATAGAAGGCGCCGGTCAGCGCCCAAAGCAACAGCACGAACGGCAGGATTTTCGACCACAGGGCGACCTCGCGGTGCCCTCCTTCGGCCACGTCCTCGTCGACCACGCGAAACGGCTTGGCGGCCGTCGTGGGCAGATGGCTTTGGCGGAGATTCTCTTCGCCGATCTCCTGCCGCCACTCGGCCAGCACGTCGTCGATGCGCAGCAGGGCGATCTGCGACGTTTCGCGGGCCGAATTGTGGTAGAGCGCCGGCGCGGGGAACCGTCGTCGGCCGTCGGTCGGCGCGGCTGGCCAGTCGGCGGCCGGCTCGCCGGATTGTCGGCTCGGCGGCCGCCGGCTCGGACGGAGGCGGTGCCGAGGGCCGAGCGAAAGGCGGTCAAGCGCGCGGCAAAGTCGGGCGGGAAGACGAGCACGACGTCGTACCGCCGCTCGTCGAGCGCGTAGCGAATGTCGGCCAGCGTCGTGCCGCACGGTTCGACGTCCGTCGGCCGGCTGGCGGCGGTGATCCGGCAGTCGTCGGTCGGTCGGCGGTATCGGCCGTCGGCTGGCGCTCGTTCTGGGCGGGCTGATCGGGCGGGTCACTTGGCGGTCGCGGTCGACTCGGAGCGCGTTGCAAACGTCGACGCGGAGCAATTTTGCCCGCTCGGGCTTGTCGGCAAACAGTCCGGCGGCGAAGTGATGGTTTTCGACCAGCGGCGGCAGGCCCGCGGCCGCGGGCAAGTCGATCACCAGCACCCGGGTCGGCTGTTCGCGGAGGAACTGAGCGACCTGGAAGAAGCTCATGCCCAACAGCGGGTAGAGCAACATCGGCAGCACCGCGATCATGAACAGCGTGCGGCGGTCGCGGAGCTGATCGCGGACTTCGCGCGTCAGGATGAGTTTGACGTTGTTCCAGTTCATCGCCGTGGAGTCGCACTCCTCGACGGGCGGCGCGGCGGTCGTCGCTCAGCTGGTCGTGCTCGCGGATCAGGCGGAAGAAGAGCTCTTCCAGATCGCGCTCATGATAGCGGTCGCGCAGTTCTTCCAGCGTTCCCTCGGCCAGGATGTGGCCGCGGTGCATGATGGCGATGCGATCGCAAAGTTTTTCGGCTTCGCGCATGATGTGGGTCGAAAAGACGACGCACTTGCCCTGATCGCGCAGCTCGGCCACGGTGTTGAGCAGCGCGCGGGCCACCAGCACGTCGAGCCCGCTGGTCGCCTCGTCGAAGATCAGCACCGGCGGATCGTGGACGATGGCGCGGGCGATCGACACCTTTTGCCGCATGCCGGTCGACATTTTGGCCCCCAGCACGTCGCGGATGTCGTTCATTGCCAGCCGCGTGAAGAGGGCTTCCATCCGCTCGGCCAGCGGCTTCTTGCTCGATGCCGTACAGGCGGCCGAAGTATTCGACCATTTCCCAGGCGGTCATGCGGTCGTAGACGCCGGTGTTGGCCGACATGAAACCGATGCGGTGCCGCACCTGCGACGACTGGGTGACGCAATCGAAGCCGGCCACCGTGGCCCGGCCGGTCGTCGGCCGCAGCACCGTGCTCAGGATGCGCAGCACGGTCGTCTTGCCGGCGCCGTTGGGGCCGAGCAGGCCGTAGATCTGGCCGGGCGTGGCGTCGAAGCTGACTCCGCCCAAGGCGACGAATTTGCCGTGCTCGACTGTCGGCATAATGTTTCGTCAATTCGTGGACGTGGATCATATGCAGGTGCAGCCGGCGAGGTCGGAGAGCGCCTCGTGCGGCGCTCGAGTAGCGATTGTGGCGGTTGTGGCAGCAAGCACCGGCGGACCGGTCGCCGAGAGCCGGGGCACGCCACCTGCAACAGTACCATACGGATGAGGTGGGGGCCGGTCTGCCACGAGCGAGTTTACTGATCAAGAAAAAAATGGGGGCGGTAATGCCGTGAATTGCGAAAATGCCCCGTGCCGCGCGTCGGTTGGTCGAGCGGACCGCTGCGCGGGCGTCCATCGCCATTCTCCGCGCGCTGCCCGACGGCGCCAATCCCGCACGAGCTACGGCCTCGGTCGCTAGCCGAGCAATTCTTCGGGAGCGATATCGGATTGCAGCCGAGTGGCGGATGGCGAGAACGTGGACCGTTTTTCCTTCGATGACGAAAAAGACTCGCCGCGTCCCCGCGCGGCGGCCGAACAGGAACTGCCGAATCTCCCTACCGACGCTCGCTTTCACGAGCAACCGCGCAGCGCTGCGGATCGTGAGCAAGCCCCTCGAGCGCTGAGACAAATCGGTTGAACCATCTCGCGGCGTCTCGAGGATTCTGGCGTGCGATGTGTTGGTATTGTTCCTCGAGCTGCTCCGCGGCGCGCGGTTGGAGAACGACGCGATATTTCATGCGTCTTCAGAAATCCCATACTTCGCTCGAAGCTGATCTGCGGCGTCGCCCAGCGGTGTCCCCTCGCCGCGTTCGATCGACGCCAGTCCTTCGCGGATGTCCGCCACGGCTTCGGCCTCCTCGCGCAGCAAATCGACGGCGCGATCCAGGGCTTGTTGGCGGCTGGGAAACCGGCCTTCGGCCACGAGCTGCTCGAGCAGCCGATTCTTGTCGGGCGAAAGTTCGGTGCTCATGGTCGATCTCGCACAGGGCTGTGATCGCTCGTTATTCCACCGTGACGCTTTTGGCCAGGTTGCGCGGCTTGTCGACGTCGCAGCCCCGCAGCACGGCGATGTGATAGGCCAACAGCTGGAGCGGCACAATCGTCACCATCGGCTGCAAAAAGTCCTCGACGTTGGGCACCTCGATCACGTCGTCGGCCAGATCGGCCACGCGCGAATCGCCTTCGCAAACCACGGCAATAACCGGTCCGCCACGCGCTTTGATCTCTTCCAGATTGGCCATCACTTTGTCGTAGACCATTCCGTGCGGAATGATGATCACGCTGGGGGTGTGCTCGTCGACCAGCGCGATGGGGCCATGCTTCATTTCGGCGGCCGGATAGCCTTCGGCATGGATGTAGCTGATTTCTTTCAGCTTCAATGCCCCCTCGAGCGCGGCCGGAAAATTGTATTGCCGACCCAGGTACAAGAAATTCTCGGCCTGGTAATATTTCTCGGCGATCCGCCGGACCACCGCGTCGGTTTTGAGCGCGCTGGCCACGCGGTCGGGCAGCTCCTGCAGCCGCTCGATCAGCCGGATGCCGGCGTCGAAGCTCATGTGCCGCAGCCGGCCAAAATAGAGGGCCAACATCGCCAGCGTCACGCACTGCGACGTAAAGGCCTTGGTCGAGGCGACGCCGATTTCGGGGCCGGCGTGCAGATAAATGCCGCCGTCGGCCTCCTGGGCGATCGAACTGCCGACCACGTTGCAGATGGCCAGCGTGGGATATCCCTTGCGCTTGATTTCCTTCAGGGCCGCCAGCGTGTCGGCCGTTTCGCCGCTTTGCGTGATGGCGAACAGCAGCGTGCCGTTTTCCAGCGGCGGATTGCGATAGCGCAGCTCGCTGGCATATTCGACTTCGACCGGGATCTGCGCCAGATCCTCGATCAGGTATTCGCCGACCATCGCCGCGTGCCAACTGGTGCCGCAGGCGGTGAGCACGAATGCGATTGGCCGATCGCAATTGTTGCGGCGTCAGGTTCAGCCCGCCGAAGACCGCGGTCGCTTCGTCCAGGCTCAAACGGCCGCGCATGGCGTTGCGGATCGACTCGGGCTGCTCGTAAATCTCTTTGAGCATGTAGTGCGGATAGCCGTCGAGCTGGACGTCGTCGGCCACCAGGTCGAGCACCTGCACGTTGTGGTCGACCAGTTGCTGCTCGCGATCGATCACCCGCAGACGGTCGGCCGTGACGACGGCCAATTCGTAATCGGCCAGGTAGACGATCCGATCGGTATGTCCGGCCAACGGCGAGGCGTCGCTGGCGATCCAATGCTCGCCCGCTCCGACGCCCACGACCAGCGGACTGGCATGGCGGGCGGCGATGATGACGTCGGGATAGTCGCGAAACAGGACCGCCAGTCCGTAGGTCCCTTGAAGCTGCGCCAGCGCCGCGCTGACGGCGCGGACCAGCGGCTCGTAATTGTCTTCGGCAAACGGGGACCGGAGCCGGGCCGGCCGCTGGCGGTCGCCATTGCTGCCGGCGGTTTCTTTCTCCAGACAACTGGCGATCAGGTGGGCGATGACTTCGGTGTCGGTGGCCGAATGGAACTGATAGCCCTCGGCCAGCAGCCGGTCTTTCAGCGTGCGGAAGTTTTCGATCACGCCGTTGTGAACCACGGCGACCGCGCCATCTCCGCCGAGATGGGGATGGGCGTTGCCATCGGTGGCCGGTCCATGCGTGGCCCAGCGGGTGTGGCCCACGCCGACTTCGCCCGAGATCGGATGCCGCCCGAGCTTTTCGACCAGAGCGTCGATGCGGCCGGCACTTTTGGTGACTTGCAGCCGGCCGCCGCCGACGGTGGCGACGCCCGCGCTGTCATAGCCGCGGTATTCCAGTCGCCGCAGTCCCTCGATCAAAAAATCGACGGCATCACGCCGGCCGATATAACCCACGATTCCACACATGCTGGTGGCTTTTCCTATTGGAGGCTAAGGGGGGACTCGAGGCTCAAGGCCATCGGCCAGAGGTGACAAGGCAGCTTGACTCCCGGCCTGTGGCCCGTAGCCTTGTCGCCAGCCTGATTTATCCTACCACATGGCCGATTTTCTCGAAGACGCAAGGAAAAAAATTGGCAGCCGGGCAGGGCTCTTTTCCCTCCGCCGCGACGACAGCGTGCGGATTGATCTTTACGTCCGGCCGGCGGGCAGGCGATAGTCAGCACCGAACGAAAGGATTGTGCCACGATGACTGATTCTACTGTGCGTTTATCCGAGCGATGCCCGCTGCTGGCCGGGCGACTGGAGCCGTGAGCGGTTTTTTGGTGATTCCGGCCCGGCTGGCCTCGACCCGCCTGCCGCGAAAACTGCTGCTGGTCGAGACCGGAAAAACGCTGCTTCAGCACACCTACGAAGCGGCCAGGCGCGCGCATGCGCTGGCCTCGGGCATTTGCGTCGCGGCCGATCACGAAGAAATCGCCGCGGCGGTGCGCTCGTTTGGTGGACAGGTGCGTTTGACGAGTCCCGACTGCGCCAGCGGCACCGACCGCGTGGCCGAGATCGCTCGCCAAATGCCCGACGTTGAAATCTTTGTCAACGTTCAAGGAGACGAGCCCGAGCTGTCGGGCGAGGCGATCGACCTGGTCATCGATCTGCTGGCGCGCGATCCCGGCGCGGTGATGGCGACGCTGGCGACGCCGATTCGCAGCCGGCGGCAACTCGACGACCCTGCCTGCGTGAAGGTGGTTTTCGACGGCTCGGGCCGGGCGCTCTATTTCAGTCGCAGCCCGATCCCGCATGCGCGCCAATGGGACGACAATCTGTTGACGGCCGAGCCGGCGTCGTTTCATCAGCACATCGGGCTATATGCCTATCGCCGCGACTTCTTGTTGCGCGTGGCGGAGATTCCGCGCACGCCGCTCGAGCGGCTGGAGAACCTGGAGCAGCTTCGCGTGCTGGAGTCGGGCTATTCGATTGCCGTTGGCGTTGTTGATGAACCGACGATCGGCATCGACACGCCGGACGATTATCGCGCATTTGTCGAACGCTGGCATGCGGCTCACGTTAAGTCCGCCGGCTCTCATGCCCGGCCGGCCCAGCGGTAACCTCCAAGTGACGTTGCGCGGGCTGACACACTCGCGGATCGGCGTGGGACCCGGCCGGCGGGGGCTGGAACGTCCAGGCACCCGTCGATTGGGGGAAAATCGTTGACGAGACTCTGGTTGTTGGTAGACTGGACGAGCATTTCTTCGTTTTCTCGATTTTCTCGTTGGATGGCTCATGCCGAAACTCTTCGATCGCGACCGGCTACTCTTCTGAGCCGGCTGATGCGTCGCAAGAGGATTGGCGGGGGCGGCCCAAAGCCGATTGTGATTCTCGCCGATGACGAGAACGCAGCAACTGATTAGCACCCGCGGAACTCAATCGAAAAGGGGCAGCTCGTGAAGTTACCATCGCTCGTCGGCGTCTCGTTTGCGCCCTGCCTCCTGGCGGCAGCGCTCTGGGCCGCGCCCGCCAATGCCGACTACATTGCGGAGTACACCACCGCGGGAGCGACGGTCAACGCTTCGCTTTTCACGTTCCCCGGCTCCGAGGGGCTTTGGGCCAGCAACGAAATCGCCATCTCGGGAACCCACTTGTTCGTCGCGAACCTCCTCAACGGCACGATCGGCGAGTACACCACCGCGGGAGCGGCGGTCAATCCGGGACTTGTCTCAGATCGGAACGGCCCCATCTCGGTGGCCGTATCGGGAAACGACCTGTTCGCCGTGAATATCAACGGCACGATCGGCGAGTACACCACCGCGGGTGCGACCGTCAACGCAGCGCTCGTCACGGGTTTGCCAAGCCAGACAACGATTGGCATCGCGGTGTCGGGAAGCGACCTGTTTGTCAACAGGCCCTACCCGGGAAACGTCGCGGAGTACACTACCGCGGGAGCAACCGTCAACTCGTCGCTGATCACGGGCTTGTCTGGGCCGCTTGACATTGCGGTGTCGGGAAGTGACCTGTTCATCGCGAACGGCAATAACGGCACGATCGGCGAGTACACGACGTCGGGATCGGTCGTTAACGCGTCGCTCATCCGCGGGCTCTCCGACCCGAGCGGCATCACGGTTTCGGGCAGCGACCTGTTCGTCATCACTGGGGGTGGAGCGATTGGCGAGTACACCACCGCCGGAGCGACGGTCAACGCAGCGATCGTTCCGGCTGGGTCGGGGAACATCTTGTCGGATGGAATCGCGGTCTCGGGCAGCGACGTCTTTGACTCGCTGTACGTTGTCCCCGAGCCGTCTACCTTCGTCATGCTGGCAATCGGCGGAGCGGCGCTGGTGGCTGGCGGCCGACGCAGGCGACGAGCAGCGTAAGCTTTGCGGCCGGCGAAACTCGCCAGCGATATTGATCTGCTGGCGTGCCGCTTTTTCGCCCGTCGCGGTTGGCTGAAGGCCGCCGATGGCTTCGGGACTCCGCATATCTTAGGCGCGGGTGTGACGCGCAGATTGGCTGGGCTTGGGTGCCGGTGTTATGCTATTGAGAGGAGGCAACCAAGATGTCGTACCAGTTTCCACCAGATGTCGAGAAGCTCGTGCGCGACCACATGGCCACCGGCGCGTATGCCTCGGAGGACGAGGTTCTTCGCGAAGCGCTGCTGGCGTTTGGCGCGTTCGTGCACTCCCCGAAAGAAGTCGACGAGGAGTACCGCCAAACCGTCGCGGCAGTCCAAGAGGGTTTGGCCGACGTCGAGGCCGGGCGGGTGCGGCCCCTTCGTAGCATCATCGACGAAGCCCGTGGCAAGTGAACCGCACGAGATTGAGCAGTGCGATTCAACGTCGTTCCGACCGATCGGGCGATTCGAGATTTGGAACACGCACGGTAGTACATCGGAAAGAAATCTCCCGAGACTGCTGACCGGTGGTGTCGCGGTTTCTTGGATGCTCTCTTGCGGCTCGAAGACAACCCCGAATCGCGGCCTTTAGTGCCCGAAAGCTCGGCGTTTCCTTTTGATTTACGCCAGTTTCTCTTTCGCACCAAGAGTCGACTCGCCAACCGAGCACTCTTCACGATCGTTGGCCACGAAGTCCAAATTCTTCCGATTCGCCGACCCGGGCAGCCGCTGATCACCGCCAAGGACGTCTGAGGCGGCGATGCTAACGTTGGCACAGCTGCGATTGCGCAAACAGGCTATTCGTCGGAGTTCGCCCGCAACTCTTAAAGGCTCGTAGATATGGTTATGGATGGAATAGGTGGTATCTATCGCGTTGTGGCAGAATTCTACGTCTGGCTCGACGATCTGGTCCCCACTGAAAAGATGAAGGTAAAGGTGGTCGAGCGTTGCGGATGCTTCGTTGGCAACGCGAATCCCTCGATTTTGAACCGGGCCGCTGGCTCGCCCGATGGCGACGTTGGCTTCGGGGCCAGCGTCGACGAGGCGTTGAATGAAACGCTTTCGAAATTCATGAGAATTGTCAAAAAGCAAATGCCCGAGAGGGGCCTGACAGAATCGGATTTGTGCTGGTCGGATCCGGAAGAGTTCTGAGCCGGCGTTGCACACCATCATGATTTGCTTGGTGCGAGTGGTTTTCGCTGCGGTGGAAATCCGGCCCAATTGACCGCGCACCCTAGGTTCAACGTTTTAGGGTGATTGGTACGGAAGGAATAACACGTATTGAGCGCGTTGCGGGGGAGTTTCATATGTACGTGGGATTGTTGATCCCCACTGCGAACATGAAAGTAAAGGTGCTCGAGAGGGAAGGGGTAGGCTTCGTCGCGGTGACCAACATTCATGTCGTGAATTGATTTTCTCGCAATCCCGAACCTGCGACGGGAACCGGATCGACCGTCGAGGAAGCGCTGAACGACGTGCTGGTGCAGTTCAAGAGAACTGTAATTGAGCAGACGCCGGATTCGGGACTCGCCGAGTCAGATATCGTTTGGTCGAATCCGAACGACTTTTAAGCTTCTTGCTGTTGCGTCGCTCCCGTTGGCTGGTTTCCGTTTTCACGCCGGGCCGCCATCGTCGCGTTTTCGTCCGCTGGGCAGGTTTTTGGCGTCTCCGCACGCATTTTGCTAAGGACTGTCGCGCCGGCGGGCGGCTGTGTAGATTAAGACGGCCGAACGAACCGGCCACCCCCGCCACGAAAAACCCCTGGCCTCGAAACCTCCGGAGAACACCCCGATGGCGCCGCGCGTCCTGGTCAGCCCGATTGAAATGGTCGAGAAGCCTGCTCGCTGGCATGAGATTCTGACCGAAGCCGGTTTCGAAATCGTTTGCCGCCCGCCGGAAATCTCGCTGCGCGATCCGGACAAATTGCTGGAGTGGTTGCCCGGCATCGACGCCCTGGTGGCCGGGCTGGAAACGGTCAACCGCAAGGTGCTGGAGAAAAGCGGGCTGAGGGCGGTCGCCCGATATGGCGTCGGCTACGATTCGGTCGACGTCGAGGCGGCCACCGAGCGCGGGATCGCGGTGACGATCACGCCGGGCGTGAATCATATTTCGGTCGCCGAACACACGCTGGCCATGATCTTTGGCTTGTTGCGATTGATTCCCGAACGCGATGCTGCCGTGCGCGACGGAAGCTGGCGGCGCTATCCGATGCCGCGGCTGGCCGGCAAAACGCTCGGCCTGGTGGGACTCGGCCGGATCGGCAAGGCGCTGGCGCCGCGCGCCCAGGCGTTGGGCGTGAAAGTGATCGCCTACGATCCCTATCCCGACCGCGAGTTTGCCGCGGCCAACAACGTGCGGCTGTGCACGCTGGAGGAGATTTGGGCCGACTCGGACATCGTCAGTCTGCACATGCCCGGCGGACCCGGCACGAAGGCACTGATCAATCGCGAAACGCTCGGCAAGATGCGACCGGGCGCGCTGCTGATCAACACTGCCCGGGGTGTGCTGGTCGATGAAGAAGCGCTGGCCGACGCGTTGGTCGCGGGTCATCTGGCCGGCGCGGGCTTGGACTGTTTTGTCGTCGAGCCGCTGCCGACTTCGAGCCGGTTGAACCAGGCGCCCAACGTCATTTTGAGTCCGCACATGGCCGGCCAGGATCACGAGTCGGCAGCCGGCGCGGGCTCGTTGTCGTGCGAATGCGTGGCCCGGCTGTACCGGGGGCAGGAAGTTCCGCCGGGCTGTCTGGTCAATCCGTCGATCTGGCCAGGCTGGAAGTGGTAGGGGGAAGGCTTGAGGCTGTAGGCTTGAGGCTACAGGCGGCAAGCTCGCTCGCCGGCGGGTTTCTCACGCAATTCTAATCTGCCGCACATGGCTTTTTTCGCCAAGATGTGCATGATGCTCAGAGGGGCGGGACTATTTGGTTCTGCGCCGATCTATTTCACCACACAGGGCGGAGGGGGGACGCAGAGGAGGAGTGGCGGGACAGAAGCTATTGCTCTGCTGACATTGATGAAGTCAGGCCAGAGGTCAACGGTTGTTTTTCCTACCTCTAGCCTGTGGTCTCAAGCCTACTCTGGGGTCGTTTTCATTTTCTTTTGACGGAGTGTCAAGCGATGCAGTACTTTCGACTGGGCATGTTGGTGTTGATTTGCGCCTGCCTGACGGGCATTGCCCGATCTGCCACCGATGAAGCGGCGGACGAAGAAAAGGCCGAGCAGGACACCGCCCGGGCCGTGCTGGCCAAAGCGACAATTGATATCGGCAAGGCCATCGAGATTGCCCAGGCCAAGATCGCCGGCGGCAAGCCCATTTATGTCAGCGCGGCGAAGGGGAGCAAGACGCTGCGGTTCGACGTCTTTCTGTTGACGAAGGATTCGATCACCGAAGTCAAGGTCGACGCCGTCACCGGCACGATCAAGGAAGTCGAAGAGAATGAGGACGAGGAAGTCGAAAACCTCGCCGACGCCAAGAAAGTGCTGGCCGAATCCAAGATCACCTTCGCTCAAGCCATCGCCACCGCCAAAGCCAAAGTCGAAGGGGGCAAGCCGTTTGAGGTCGAAACGGAGCTCGAAGATGACAAATACATCATCGAGGTCGAATTGCTCGCCGGCGATAAGGTGGTGAAAGTCGAAATCGATGCCGTGACCGGCAAGGTGCTGGAAGTCGAAGAATAGAGAGGCTTGAGTGAGGCTTGAGGCCAGAGGCTACAGGCCAGAGGAAATGCGTTGCTTTCTTTGTCTGTACCTCTAGGCTGTGGCCTCTCGCGTCTCGCCTCTCGCCTGTCCCTCAAGGCGTAGGCGGACCTTGCAGGCCTTTGAAGAACGCGGCGAGCACTGCCATATTGGTGGCCGGGGCTTCGAAATCCCACGCTTCGTGGACGTCGATGCCGTCGAAACCGTACTTGGGAATCACCGCGGCCAGGCGCTCGAGTTGCGCTTCGACCGGCGGCGTCAGCCACTCGGAAAACAAGAACAGCCGCGTCTTGCCTCGGCAGTAGGGCTGATATTCGCGCGCCGCCCAGCCGTACAGGTCCTCGCCATCCTGGCGCTTGATGTCGGGCTTGGCCGTCCAGTAGGCGTGGGCCGGCGAAGAGGCGTTTTCGTAATCGCCCACGATAAAAGCGTCGGCAATATGATCGTCGACCAGTGTTCGCCAGTGATTCGTGTAACGGGCCACGACGTTGGTGCTGAAATGACCGTCGGCGGCGAACTGGGTATAGCGGCCCAACTGCAGGCCGATCCATAACTCCTTTTTCTGCTCGTGACAGACCTGGGCCAGATCGCGATACAGCTCGACCATCGCCTGACCCTTCAGATCGTGCCAGGCCCCTTTGTCAAAATCGGTGGCCGTGCGGATGTCGACGCCATATTTTGCTTGGAAGGTGTCGACCGTCGGCTGGCTGTAGCCGTAAAAGTCGACCTCGTGAACATTGGGCATGTGCCGGCAATGGGCACTGGTCGAGCAGTGGATGCCGTCGGCACCGCGCTCGAGCAGCTCGCGGGCCTGCGCGACGCGGAACTCGCGGGCTCCGGGCCAGGAGTAGTCGATCAAACCGCGGAAATAAGTTTTGCCATCCTTGCCGACCCACTGGCAATAGGGATGTTCGTCGATGAATTTCGAACGAAAGCCTGCCCAACCGTCGTCGAAAATGTCGAGCCAGGCGATCACCTTCATGCCTTGCTCGTGCCCGGCGCGGATGAAGGCCGTGGGGGGATCGAAGTCGGCGATCACTTCGCCGTAGCGCTGCATCCACCTGGTTTCCTCCACAATTTCGGCTTCCATGTCTTTGATGACGGCCGGAATGGGATTCGCCCGGGCGTGCTGGGGGTCGTAACCGGCCGGATAGGACAGCTTGGTGCGGTAGGGCAGAATCCCGAGGCAGCCGCAGCGGATGAGCAGCGTCTGGCAGCCGCTTTGCTTGAGCCTGGCGACCAGCTCCTTGACGTCGGCCTCGGTCATGTTGTGGTCGCGCAGCCAGACTTCGTCGTTGACGTCGATATCGACGATGCACTCCGGCCGGGCGGGCGCATCGGGTTTTTGGGCCAGCGCGACGGACGCGATGAAAGTTGCGATAAGGGCAAGACAGGACGCGATCAGCAAGCGGGGCATGGGATTATCTCATTGGCAGTTGGGCGGGGTGGGAAGGAGGCTGGCAACGATCCTACGCTGTTTTGCGGGGGCGGAAAAGTTTTTTTTCCGCGGCCGGCCGGATCGCTTCAACGCTCCATGTCCGCAAGATGCCGTCGATATCGATTCCGTCGCAACCGCGGGCGGCTGTTATCGTGCGGCTAAAGCGCGATGGTCCCCGCGAGACGGTGCCGGTCGCCACCTCAAGGGGGTCGCGCACAACCGGCGGCGACCGCGGCGGATCAGTTCGAGTGGGCGTTCGGTCGGGGGTGCGGCGGCGGCGGTCGCCGCTGCCGAGCGAGGTTCGAAAGGATGCGGTAAAAGCCCGCGGCCGGGATCACATCGAGTGCGATGAATCCTGCCGGGGCCGGCGGAACGACCACGAAATAGTCGGCCCGGCCGGTCCGGTCCTTCAGCCACAGTGCGCAAAGGTAAAGGGCAGGAACCTGAAACAGGCGTACTTCATATTGGCCGGCCGCGATTACCGCGTCTGCTTCCGCCGCTTGCATCGCGTTGGCAATCGCCGCGGCGAGACCGGCCGAGATCGATGCGAAGACAAACGGGTTATTCGGATCGTTGGGCTGCGGGTGCACGTCCGCCGTGCGGACTGGCTGATCCGCCGCGACGATCAGAAACCTCCAGCCGACCGGATCGCCCACCGCCGGCGGATTGGCAGCGAAAGTCGCCCCGCGATCAAACGAATAAATCGGCAGCGGCGGCGGCGACTTGGCCCCTTGCGCCGCCGCGAGGTGCCGGAGCGCGCCGGCGTGGGCGCCTGAGCCAGCGCCTGCAAGCCGGCTTCCAACGCTGCACGGCTGCCGGGCGGTTCAGGTACGAATTCGAGACCCATCGCACTGCCCACTAACAGGTGAAATAGGTGTCAGTCCAAACGCCGGTTGACTGGTACGCGTATTGAAGTGCCCAGTAGGTGATTGTGGCGCTCGCCCACCAAGGATCCTCGACGTCGACGTGCCCGCCGCCCAGAGTGCAGTAGCCGGCGATGGCGATGAAATGGCCATCGCCATTCGGCCAACCGATGCGTACCCCGACTGGCCGGCCGGCGTCGATTTCCTGCGTGGTATCTGGAAACAATGCGACCGGATTCGGCGTCGTCGCGCGAAACCGCCGCACCCGCTCGATGCACACTCCAAATAGTAGGGAACGTTGCAAACGCACGAGTTCAGGCCGGGGGGACAGCAGCATTGGCCGAGTTCCTGCCGCGCGATGTCGCATTGTTGCCACATAGCGCCGTGTTTCGCCGCTACTCCGGCCGCGACTGCCGCCCAGCACCAATTGTCCTGCTCCTGGAACGGCACGTGAAAGCCATCGATAAAGCCGTGAACGTGTATGGGCGCCCCTGGCGGCGCCGGTGGTGCTGGCGGCGCCGGTGGCGGCAAAATGTTGATCGGCAGCAGGTTCGCGGCAAGCGCAAACGCAAGAGCCATCGGCGGCCTCCTGATGCGTTACGTTCGGGCAACGGCTCGACGAGCCTGGGGCCGGCGATTCTCGGGACGTGCGGCACGATGGCAAAGGAACCCCCCCGTAACAATGTACCACCCGCAATTTAGCCGCAAAGCAGGCGATGGCAAAAAAACGGAAGCGTTAGACGGCGCCGGCCTGAATACTTGTCTGCCGCTCGGCGACAGGCCTCCCTGCACGGTTGGCGCGTAGCTGTGGTAAAATAGAACCCTGATGGGCTCGGGGCGGTGGGCCGTTCGGCACGGTCGCCCGGCGGGCGGAAAATACCTAACACCTTGAAACCAGGATGGTTAGCGGCGCATGACCAAACACATCTTCGTTACCGGCGGCGTGGTCAGTTCGCTGGGAAAAGGACTGACCAGTGCCTCGATCGGCATGTTGCTCGAGCGACGCGGACTGCGCGTGCGGATGCAAAAGCTCGACCCCTATATCAACGTCGATCCCGGCACGATGAGCCCCTATCAGCACGGCGAAGTCTATGTGCTGGACGACGGCAGCGAAACCGACCTCGACCTGGGCCATTACGAACGCTTCACCCATAGCACGCTGACCCGCGACTCGAACTACACCACCGGCCAGATCTATCAGGCCGTGATCAATAAGGAGCGGCGGGGTGAGTTTTTGGGCAAGACCGTCCAGGTCATCCCGCACATCACCAACGAAATCAAGGACTGCATCCACAAACTGGCCGACGACGACGTCGACGTGGTGATCACCGAAATCGGCGGCACGGTCGGCGACATCGAAAGCCAGCCGTTCTTGGAGGCGATCCGCCAGTTCTCGCTCGACGTCGGCAAGCGGAACTGCCTTTACATCCACCTGACGCTGGTGCCCTATCTGAAGGCGGCCGGCGAGCTGAAGACCAAGCCGACCCAGCACTCGGTCGGCCTGTTGCGGCAAATCGGTATCCAGCCCGACATTTTGATCTGCCGCACCGAGCGGCCGATCAGCCGCGAAGACCGGGAAAAGGTGGCCCTGTTCTGCAATGTGCCGCTGCAGGCGGTGATCGAAGAGCGGGACAAGGACTTTTCGATTTATGAAGTGCCGCTGAGCCTGGTCGAAAACGGTCTGGACGAATTGATTGTCGAAAATTTGGGCCTGTCGGCCGGCATGCTCGACCTGGACGACTGGCGCGAGCTGTTGCACACGCTGCGGAATCCGCAGCACGAGATCGCCATCGCCGTGGTCGGCAAATATGCCGAGCACCGCGACGCTTACAAAAGCATCTACGAAGCGCTCGATCACGCCGGCATGGCCCATCACGCCCAAATTCGCATTCAGCGGATTCAAAGCGAGCTGGTCGAAACCGAAGGGCCCGAGCGATTGCTCAGCGGCTACGACGGGCTGTTGGTTCCCGGCGGATTCGGCGAGCGGGGAATCGAGGGCAAGGTCGAAGCGATTCGCTTTGCCCGCGAGAGGCAGATTCCGTTTTTCGGCATTTGCCTGGGAATGCAATGCGCGGTGATCGAGTACGCCCGCAACGTGATCGGTCTGACGGGCGCCCACTCGACCGAATTCAACAAAGACACGCCGCACCCGGTGATTTGCCTGTTGGACGAGCAGCGGGCGATTATCGAAAAGGGGGGGACGATGCGGTTGGGGGCCCAGCCGGCCGTGCTCGATCCGACGACCAAGGTCGCGGCGGCCTACGGCTCGCCGACGATTTCCGAGCGGCATCGCCATCGCTACGAGTTCAACAACGTCTATCGCAACCAGTTTGTCGCCAACGGGCTGACGGTTGCCGGCACCAACCCGGACGGCTCGCTGGTCGAAGTGATCGAACTGGCGGGCCATCCCTGGTTTGTGGCGGTGCAGTTTCATCCGGAGTTCAAGAGCAAGCCGACGAAGGCCCATCCGCTGTTTGCCGGCTTTATCAATGCGGCGATCGCCAAGCATCAAACCAAGGGCAAGCAGACGGTGGGCGGCAGCCAACCGGCGAGCGGTACCCAGCACCCGGCGGGGGGCAATGTCGGTCAACGGGTGAACTGACGGCGCGAGAAGCTCGCCTGCCGGTGCGGCAACCGGACTTCTGCGACGGCCCTTACAGGATGCAACGATCGTACGGGGAAAACGCCATGAACCGTGGCTTCAAAGCGGGATTCGTAGCGTGCCTTGTTCCGCTCGCGTTGCTTACGGCATCGCTCGCGCGCACAGAGGGTTGCACGACTCCGAATGGGTATCCGTCGCCGAAGGCGGTTTTCGACGCGTATCGAGATGCCCGTCACAAACGAGATTGGCGCACTGTTTTTTTCTGTTTGACGCCCGACGGACAGAAGGACGCCCTCTTCGAGGCTCTCTTTGCATGTTCCATGCACGAGTCTAAAGAGGAGCTCGCGATTCTAACGAAGTATTGTCTTGATAATGCGACGCTCGCCCAAACGCTTACGAACGAGTACAAGGAGAAGCATGGCGCATATCCGGAAGATGACGCCGCACTCGACGGCTTCCTCAAAATGGAGTACGCCGCCGATCGCGCAGAGTCGGGCAAAGTCGAAAGTGGTGCCGAGCCGGGGCCTGTCCCTCGAGCGGTAGTTTGCAACATTTTGGCCGCGCACATCAAGGACAAGGCAGGATTCTTCGATGCGGTAGCCATGCTGTCGAAGAGACCGATTTCGCCCCTCGGTGGCTTGGAGCAAATAATCGTCCGAGGCGACACCGCCGCAGGCAGCGCGAAACTAACCTATATACCGACGCCCGGAGAGTCGCCACGAATAGTCAATCCGACTGACAAGGCGTTCCGTTTCCGAAAGGTCGACCGCGGCTGGTCGCTCGAATCGCTATGAGGCTGAGCTCGCTGGGTCAATCGTGCCTAGTGAGAAAGAGGAGTAAATCGTCATGGTTTGCGTGAGTTCCCTGGTTTGGATGACGATCGGCATCGGCGCGGCTGGCGGCTGTGGGATTGTCGCGCTCTTGGCGTCCAGCGGTGTGCCGTTGCTCGGGTCGCTTGTTTGGGGCGGCGTATTTACGGCGTTCTTTTTGATGTTGGTCAGCCCGCGGCCGTTTCGTCGCCTGGTTGGACTGACGGGCGTTGGTGGCTGCGCTTTCGGCGCAGGTCTGGCAGCCAATGGATCGGCGAGCGTCCTCAAGGCAGTCGCTGCCGGCGGTCTGTTGGGGCTGTGCCTGTTAGCCATCCTGTCGCTCGTCTTTTTTACACACGCACCGTGGCAGGTCGCGGCCAAGAATACGACGCGGTAGAAACAAGACGAACGTGACCGGCGGGTGAATTGAACACATGGCGTCAAACGTGTCATCGCCCGGCGATTCGGCCCTGACCACCGAGCCGGCAACGCTGACTGATCCGGTGACCGCGAGCGAACGGATTTCGGCGGTCGACGTGCTGCGGGGCATTGCCCTGCTGGGCATCCTGCTGGTCAACATCACTTCGTTCGCGCTGCCCTACGAGGGCAAGCGGGGCCTGCTTCTCGGCTCGCCGCACGATACCGATACCGTCGTCTGGTTCGTCGTGGCGGTGCTGTTCGAAGGGAAGATGCGGGCCCTGTTTTCGATGCTTTTCGGCGCCGGCGTCATTCTGCTGACCGAGCGGTTCGAACGCCGAGGCGACGTCGGCCGCGTGGCCGATATCTATTACCGCCGTACGCTTTGGCTTCTGGCCTTCGGGCTCGTTCACGCCTATTTCTTTTGGGAAGGGGACATTCTCACCGCCTACGGCATCGCGGGACTGTTTTTGTATCCCTTTCGCAAGCTGCGCGGGCCGGCGCTGGTGGGGCTGGGCGTGCTGGTGTTGTCGCTGACCGTGCCGGCGGCAGTGATCGAAGCCTGGCATCTGGAACAGCTGCACGCGAAGGCGACCGTGGCTCAGACCGAAAAAACGGCTGGCCATAAGCTGACCAGAAAACAGCGCGACGACTTGAACGAGTGGCAAGACGAGCTGGACGACGCGCATCCCGACGCCGACGCGATTCAGGAAAGCCTCGACGCCCATCGAGGCGGCTATTGGAAGCTGTTCGTCCGGCGGACCGAGTACATCGAGGATTTCACGGTCGACGATTTTTTTGACACCGTCGGCATGATGCTGGTGGGAATGGGGCTCGTGAAGCTGGGGATTCTGTCGGCTGCCCGGCCGACGAGGTTTTATGCGGCAATGGTTGTGGGCGGCCTGGCCGTGGGCTTGCCGCTGCACGCTTTCGCGGCCTGGTGGGCCTATCGCCGGGGATTCGACCCGGTCGACATCGCCTGGATCACGGCGACTTATGATCCGGGCCGGCTAGCAACCGCTCTGGCTTATATCGGCGTGGCGATGCTGGTGGTGCGAGCGGGAATTCTCCGCTGGCTCACCGCCAGTCTGGCGGCCGTGGGCCGAATGGCCCTGACGAATTATTTGGGCACCACGCTGATTTGCACCACGCTGTTTAACGGCTACGGATTCGGGCTATTCGGCAAACTCGACCGCTGGCAGATCTATTTGGTGGTGCTTGGCGTGTGGACTCTGCAACTGGTCGTCAGCCCGATCTGGTTTCGCTACTTTTTGTTCGGGCCGGCCGAATGGGCCTGGCGCTCGCTCACCTACTGGGCGCGCCAGCCGCTGCTGCGGAGCAAGGCTTGAGGCGCGCTTGCGCGGAGAAGCCTGCGGAGTTCCGGCGGTTGCTCTTTCGGTCCGGGGCTTTCCGGCGATCGGAAAATCGCTCAATTTGATCTTGTAGGTGATCCCGCGGGCAATGACGGGGTCGGAGATCGTCCGATCGAACACCAAGATTTCCAGCACCGACCCGGCGAGGTAATCGGGCGAAACGTCGAATTTCCAGGAGTCTTCACCCTTCTCGGAGGTGATCCTGGGCGAGCCGAAAGAGACAATCTTGCCATCCTTCCGCACGCTCAAGCGAGCATCGCGAAAGCCGTCGCGCCGGTTATCGATCGTGCGGACGATTTTGAAGCGGACGACCGGATAGCCTTGCTGCTCGGCGTTGTCCGCCTCGACCACAATGCGGTTGGCCTTGGCATTGTCTGGCGTTACAGGCTTTTCCGTCAGCTCCCACATGGCGGACGCCTGTCGGGCCACGACGCTTGCCGAAATGGCGATCAGTGCCAGCGCAAGCAGTTTTCTTCGCATTCGAATACCTCCTATCCTGGGGGCGGGGTGAATCGGCGTTTTGGGCGTGTGGAAACGCGCCGGCGCTCGGGATGATAACAAATGCGTCCGCCGCTGCCGTGGTCATTATTCGGTGGACGGCCGCATTGGAGGCAGATTGTCTTCCCGCCGGTGGCAACGCTGGTCGGTAGGTGGACTCGCGCGGGGAAATTGCGGCGCCCGGTCTACACACGGCGGCCGCTATTTCTCCGCGGGTGCTGCGGCGACCGGAAAATCGCGAAGCCGGATTTTATAGTCGATCCCGCCGACGACCGGGATTTTCTTCCCATCGAGGGTCGAAAATGTTCCGACGTACAATTCGAAGACCGCGTCGGCAAGATAGCGATCCGATAGGACGAAGTGCCAGCTTTCGCTATCCTCCGAAGTGAACGACGTGTGATGTGAATCGGCGACAAAATCGCCGTCTTTGCGCACTCGGAGGTTGGCGACGAGATAGGCCGGTCTCTCGAATTTACGAGTGATCGTGAATTCGACGCGTCCATCGTCCCGCCTCGTTGATTCGACGAAGAACTTTTCGGCTTTAGCACTCTTTGGGGTTACCTGGGTCTCGACCGTGATTGCGGATGCGGTGGCCGCCGGGATTGCCACAAGTGCCAGAGTGGCGAGGAGAAGCAGCCGCATCGTTGAAATATCCCTTCGCGATCGGGCCTTGGTGCTGAAACCCACGGCAATGACCGCGGGTACGTTACCGTTAGACGATCGGCGAAGCGGTTTCGTTCCCGCTTGGCACTGCCAGCCCAGTGGCCGCACGAGAGTGGGGGCCGCAACCAAGATAAAAAACGCCATGCTCAGCAGGAAGAAAAGGTGTGCATCCGTGCCACCCAAAGATTCTTCCGTGAAGCTTTATTTTCCAGCCGGGCGACGGTTTGCTGCCCCGGGGGTCAACGCAGTTTCTTCCGTGCT
Organism: uncultured Planctomycetaceae bacterium; assembly: GCA_963702015.1. Taxonomy (GTDB): domain Bacteria; phylum Planctomycetota; class Planctomycetia; order Pirellulales; family PALSA-1355; genus DATJTR01. The sequence continues at coordinate 6,202,622 of OY969698.1, read as the reverse complement.
GAGCATGGGCGTCGGACTGTTTCGTCGTGTAATTTGCGGCGTTAGCTCGACAATTTGTCGAACAGTTGCTGAAACTCGGGCATGCGCCCTTCGAGGTAACTGATCCAGGCGCGGGGATTCCAAATCTCCAGACAGACGCCGGCTCCCAGGACGATCACTTCGCCCGAGGGTTCGACGCCGAGAAACTCCCGAAAACCCTCGGGGATGAGCAATCGCCCACGCCCCTCCAGGGTGACGGGTCGATGACGCGTCGAGAGCAACCGCGAGAGCAATTGCACCTCTTCCAGCCGTCCGTCGAGCTTGCCGGAGGCCATTTTGGCTTTGATCAACTCGACGCCTGCCGCTAGCCGCTCGTGCCAGACTCCGGCGTTCCACAGACTGAGGGCACCGGGGCGTTCCTTGGCCAGAATCGTTTCCGAACCGCCGGCCAGGAAGGGATCCAACAGTTCCTGAGGGATCGAGAGTCGATAGCGTTCGTCGAGAGCGCGGGGGAATTCGCCGAGAAAAAATTCGCGATTCTGCACGGGCGGAGGCCTGAAAAGGAGCCCCAGATTGGGGGTGCGGGCATGGGTCGCCTAGCCCATTTGACCCGGAGAGCCGCACCTTCCGGTCGGTCGGCCGGGAAGCGAGCCCGGGCGGCGGCTTGGCCGGCAGTGCGACAGCAGCGATGCCAGGGCATGTTTCCCACTAGCATTGCTAGTATATCCCATGTTTTGGGTTTGTTTCCCACGGAGAAGGAGTTTATCAATCGCTCGCAGCTTTGCAAGCCGATGAATCAAAAATTAATGCTTCCGACCCCAAAGCACGCATCTTGCACGAAGTGACTCGCATTGTCAGAAGTCCGTGCCTGTGTCTAAGATGCGATGGGCGACCACGGCCCAAAACGACGAAAAAATAGTATGTCGATTGGGGTCGTGGTGGGCTTTTGCATTTCTCAGCCACGGTGGGCTACATAATGGTTCGATCCCGCGACGCTTCCGACCCGATCGTGATCACCGGCATCGGCCTGATCGCATCGGTAGGTGATGACCGGGAAAGCGTGTGGCAAGCGGTGCGGGCCGGCCACAGTGCCGCGCGGCGATTGGAAGGCTTGCCCGGCATTCCGGATGGCCTGCTGCTGGGCGCGCCGGTCGACATCGAGCCCGAGATTCCGGGCCAGCTCAAAGCGATCACGCTTTGTCAGCGGTCGGCCGCCGAGGCGATCGAGGACGCGGCGATCGATTTTGACATGATCGACCGCGATCGGTTTGCCTGCGCCATAAGCGGCCACATGGGCGACACCAGTTGGGTGAACGATCAGTTGAGCATCGGCCACCTGTTTTCGGCGGTTCCCTGGTGGCACCAGTGGCTGCCGAACACGGCCTGCTCGGCGGTTGCCAATCGCTGGGGGCTTTACGGCCCGCGGTTGTGCCATTCGACCGCTTGTGCAAGTGGACTGATCGATATCATCGCGGCCGCCCGAGCGCTCAAAGACGACCAGTGCGACATCGCCCTGGCCGGCAGCGCCGAAGCGTTTCATCCGCTGTTTGCCGCTGGATTTCAGCAGATGCGGGTATTGGCCTACCACGACGATCCGCGGCAGGCTTGCCGGCCGTTCGACGAGACGCGAGACGGCTTTATCATGGGCGAAGGGGCCGCGATGTTCGTGCTGGAGCGGTTGAGCCATGCCCGGCGGCGCGGCGCGAGGATCTATGCCGAAATCCTGGGGGGCAAAACCCTGGCCGACGCCCATCACCTGACCGGCGTTGACAGCGAAAGCGACGGTCTGGCGCGGCTGATCTCCGAGACGCTACGAGCCTCGGGACTGAAACCCAGGCAGTTGCAATACATCAACGCCCACGGCACCGGCACGCAGCAGAACGATCTGGCAGAGTCGCGGGGAATTCGCCGTGCCATGGGATCGGCCGCCGATGCGCTGTGCATCAGCGCCACCAAGTCGATTTTGGGCCACCTGGTCAATGCGGCCGGCAGCGTCGAGCTAGCCATCACCACGCTGGCCATGCGCGACGGCTTTTTGCCCCCGACCTTGAACCTCACGCGGCCCGATCCGCAGTGCGATCTGGATTGCATCCCGCTGGTGGGGCGGAACAACCAGTTCGACCACGCCATGAAGCTGTCGGTCGCCTTTGGCGGTCATCTGGCCGCTGTAGCGCTGCGTCGCTGGAACGAGACGCCGGCCGGTTTCGAATATCCGGCGAAGCTCGTGGCGGCCTGACGCGCGGGCCGGCATCGTTCTGGCGCGCTCACGATTTCTTTGCCGGCCGGCGCGGCAAGGTGAGCACCACCTCGGCACCGCGGCCGGCCGCCGAATTGGCGTGCAGCCCGCCGCCATGCAGTTCGATCAGTCGCCGGGCAACCGCCATGCCCAATCCGGTGCTGCCCGGACGCCGACGGAAAAAGGGATCGAACAACTGCCGCTGCTCGGCCGGAGTGAGTGCCCGGCCATGGTCGGCAATCACCACCGCCAGCGCGGGCTGGCCGGCGAGCATGGTTTCGTGGGAAGCGATTTCGACGATGGCGGGCGAGCCGGCACCATCCAGCGCGTTTTCCAGCAGCGTGGCCAGCGCCTTGGCAAGCATGTCGGGGTCGGCCTGGCAACGGGTGTCGGTCGGCACGGCCTGTTGCCGAAGCTCCGCGTGCGGCCAGCGGCCACTTTGCGTCAGGTCTTGCCAAACCTGACGCCACGATTCGACCAGGTCGAGCGGCCGATAAGCGGGCTCAAGCGGAGCGGAATAGGTCCGCAGCTCGTCGAGCATCTCGACCAGTCGGTCTTGGGCCTCCTCCACCCCTCGGACCAGATCGAGGGCCGCCGGTTGATCGGCCAGTTGGATCGCCAGCATTTCGGCGCAGGCACTGATTTGCTGCAGCGCGTTGCGGCTTTCGTGCATCAAGCCCGACAGGACCCAAAAGATCGTTTCACGCCGGGCCGCGTCCAGCCGCTGCTCGGCATCGGCCCGGTCGGCACCGACGCCGGATATTTCGTGGCCACGATCCATCACGACGCGCTCCCCTGGACTGCGGGCAAATGGGCGTTCATCGGATCGCCGAGATGGTGGGTCGAGCACCGTCGCAATGCAGTGCCCCCGCCGATGCCCTTTACCTTACCCCTTGGTGGCACCTGCGGCAATGTTTCCCAGGGAGCGAAGTGGGCGGAATCGGGGGACCCGCCGACATGAAAATCGTCGCCCGTTTGGCGCAGCGCGGCCGGCGCGTTGGTAAAATGACGCGTCGGGCTCCCGCCGTGCATCGGGGCGCGCTCGAGCCCTCGACGAAAGATCAGAAAACGTCGCCAGGAACATCCTGGCCAACGGAGAAGCGCGATGAAAAAAACAGGTTTGCACCGTCGCCGTTTTTTGCAATCGGTCGCCGCTCTCAGCCTGCCGGCGTGGCTGCCGCGCCGAGCCAGGGCCGCAGGACCGGGGCCAAACGATCGCATTCGCGTCGGCGCGATCGGCGTGGGCAATCGCGCTTCGCTGTTGCTCAATCAGTTGCCGGACGACGCGCAGTTGGTCGCCTTGTGCGATTGCAACCTGCCGCGCGCCGAGGACTTCAAAACCAAAAAAGGGGGCGACTGGCCGGTCTATCAGGACTATCGCAAGCTGCTCGACCGTCAGGATATCGACGCGGTGATCGTGGCGACCGGGGAATTTCAGCGTGTGCTGCCGTGCATCCACGCCTGTCAGGCCGGCAAGGACGTTTATGCCGAGAAGCCATTGACACTTTATATCCAAGAGGGCCGGGCCCTGGTCGACGCGGTCCGCCGGCACGACCGCATTTTGCAAGTCGGCTCGCAGCAGCGATCGATGGCCATCAACCGCGTGGCTTGTGCGCTGGTTCGCAGCGGCGGGCTGGGCAAGATTTTGGAAGTGCGCGCGGTGAACTACGGCGGTCCCACCGATAGCCCGGCCACGCCTTTTCCCGAGCAGCCGATTCCGGGCGGGCTGGACTGGAACATGTGGCTCAACCAGGCGGCCGCGCGATCGTTCAACTCGAGTTGGATGGGGTGGATGCGCTGGCGCGACTTTGCCGGTGGCGAAATGACCAATTGGGGCGCCCACGGCGTCGATCAAATCCAGTGGGCGCTGGGCATGGATGGGAAGGGGCCGGAGGAGATCTGGCCCATCAGCGAGGGGCCCAACGGCCAGGTGGGAATGCGCTATCCGGGTGGGATCGAAGTACACTTCGTGCTCGAGAAGGGGCCGTCGGGCGGGGGAATCTTCGTGGGCGAAAAAGGAAAGCTCGAAATCAATCGCAACAAGGTCACCTCCAATCCGCCGGAAATCGCCGCCGAGTTGCTCAAACAGCTCGACGTCAGCGAAGAAGAGCGCAAATGGGACGACAAGCTCGCCCTGTGGCAGGCGCGCTGGCATCTGCAGGACTGGCTGAACTCGATTCGCAGCCGGGAACGCCCCGTGGCCGACGTCGAGATCGGGCATCGTTCGATCAGCGTCTGCCACCTGGCCAACATCACACGCCAGCTTGGCCGGCGGTTGCACTGGGACGCGGCGGCGGAACATTTCGTCGGCGATTCCGAGGCCGATGAGTTTCTGTCGCGGCCCCGTCGCCAAGGTTTTGAACTGCCGGCCATCGGTTGACCGAGCGGATTGACAAGAAAGCGGGGGGAGAGCTTCCTTCGCATGCTCGTGAGCGGTTTCCGAGACGGCAAGCGGTGCGGGGTGACGTCGCTCAGACGCGCGTGAAGATCGAGTCTCTCAGCGGTTCGGTGCTGTCGGAGAAGGAAGGTTCTTCGATTCCCAGCGAGCGCAGAATGCTCAGGTAGAGGTTCGACATCGGTGCCTTGGACTTGTGCCAATAGGTGCCGTGCCGCAGTCCCATGTTGTCGCCGCCGGCGATGAGCGTTGGCAGGTTGGTGGGATTGTGGGTCGTGCTGGCGCCGCTGCCGAACAACACGATCGTATTATCCAGCACGCTTGATCCCACGTCGTGATACTGCCTCAGGCGACCCAGGAAGTGGGCCAGTTGTTCGCTGAGGAACAGGTCGTACTGGGCAAAGGCCAATTGCCCATCCTTGTCGCCGGCGTGCGACAGGCTGTGATGCGTGCGCTTGAGACCAAGTTTGATGGGGAAGGTGTCGCTGACTCCCATCCCATCTTCGCGATTGAGCATGAACGTGACCGAACGCGTGATATCGGCGTCGAAGGCCAGAGCAATCAGGTCGAACATGTTGCGATAGTATTCGCGCGGTTCGCCCTCGGACGTGGCATCGAGGTTCAAGTGAGCGTAGTCCTGCGGCTTGAGTGGCACGTCGATCCACTGCTCGGAAGCCGTCAACCGGCCTTCGATTTCGTCCAGCGAAGTCATGTACTGGTCCATGCGCGCGGTGTCGGACTTGCCGAGCTTCTTGTGCAGCGCCTTGGAGCTTTCGAGCACCGCGTCGACCAGCTTGATGCGATTCTTTAATTCGTCGTGCTGCGCTGCGCGTGATGTCTGGTCGCCGCGGAACAGGCGGTCGAAGACGCGTCGCGGATTGTTTTCGGCCGGGATCGGCCTCCCAGCCTGGTTGAACGAAATCGTTGCCGTGCGCGACAGGAGGCCGACGCCCGCATCGATCGACAGAACGAGCGATGGCTGGCGGCAAAACTTCTTCGTATGCTGCGCAATGACCTGGTCGAGCGAGACCGAGTTATACGTTCCCGGCTTGGGATCATGGAACGCAGCGCCGGTCAGCCACATGTCGGAACAAAGATGCGGATCGGCCTTTGCCCCGTTGGGATGCTGCAAGCCGCCCAAGAAGCTGATGTGATCACGGAAAGGGCGGAGCGGTTCGGTCGACTTGCCGAATTCGAAGTCTTTCCCCTCGGTAGTTGGAAACCAACTCCACTGCGGCATCTCGTGTTTCGGGTTTGGCAGAGACATGCCGTTGGCGGTGTAGAGCGCACAGAAACGTCGCGGCGACTCGCTGACGACTTCTTCTCCCATGGCCTCCAGGATTGGCAGAGTTAGCGTCACGCTCGCCAGGCCCTTGAGAACGAACCGGCGGTCAACTTGAGTGCGAGAGGCCATGAATTTGACTCCAATCAAAATCCGATGGTTGGCGGCGGTTCGATGTTTACTTTTTCAGGAACAGATCGTTTTTCACGACGTACTTGATCAAATCCTGCAGACGATACTCCTCCGAACGCTGGCGAGCGCTTTCGGCCCGCAGCATGGCCAACTCATTATAGGTGAGGCTGCGACCGTTTGCGTAACACGCGACGTGTTTCAGGAAACTGAATGCGACTTGATCGATCCTGTCGTTCACCAGGTACGACTTGAGCGCCCGCAGGTCCTTGACTTCGGTCCCATCGGGCAGCTTCGAGCTGGCGTCGGCCGCGGCGTCGCCATTGAACAGCCCTCCGGCGTCGTAGTGTTCGAACGGCAGGCCCCAAGGATCGATGCCGCGGTGGCATTTGACGCATCCCTCCTGGTTTCGATGGCGCTCGAGCTTTTGCCGTAGCGAGAGTTGCTGGCTGTCGTCTTCGGGGAGTTTGGGGACGTTCGGCGGCGGATCGTCGGGAGGTTCGGCGACGATTTTGCGAGCGAACCAAGCCCCTCGCTTGACGGGATTCGGCTCCCGCCCGTCCGACAGTCCGGCGAGGATTCCGGCCTGGCACAACACTCCGCCCAGGTGCTCGTTGTCGTGTGGGATGGGGCCGAACTCCATGCCGCTTTCGCTACGATCGGCCAGGCCGTAGTAATTGGCCACCGCCTCATTCGCAATGATGAAGTCGGATTGCACGAGGTTTCGCAGCGGCAGGTTGTGCTGGATCAGGTACTCGACGAACCGCACGGGCTCCTGTCGCAGCTGTGCCTTGGCTGCCGGCGTCAGCTTCGGAAATCGCTTCGCATCAATCGCCACGACGTCGAACTTGTCCAAGCTCAACCATTGCGACACGAACGCTTGCATCGACTGTCGAAAGCGAGGATCGGCAATCAGCCGCTGGACTTCCTGGTCGAGTGATGCATGCAGGCTGTTGGTCGCCGCCAGATCGAGCAGTCTTCGATCGGGAGGCGCGTTCCAAAGAAAGTATGAAAGTTTGGAAGCCAGTTCGTAGTCGGTCAATTCTTCGGCTTCGGGACCGGCGCTGTTTTCAATCAAGAACAAGAATTGCGGCGAAGTCAGCACAAACAAGAGCGCGTCCTTGATGCTCGCGCGGAAATCCTTCTTCCCGGCGTACGATTCTCTCCAGATAGTTGTCAGGGTGGATAGCTCGTCCTCGGTCACGGGGCGGCGGAACGCCCGTGTGGCGAACGACTCCAGGATCTCTTTCGCATACGTCTGGGGGTCGTTCTCATGGGGCGACTCGATGAAGATGTTGCGGTGAGTCGCCGGCGGCCACTGCGAGTAATAGGGACCTTCGAACTCAACCGAGCGAATCAAGAGGCGGGGCGTGTCGCGACCATCGGTGTACTCGCAACGAACGCCGATCTCGCGGAGGCCGGCCAGATAGTTGACATTATCCTTCTCAATGTTCGGGCTGGGGAAATCGTTGATTGCCCCGGAAAAAACGAAATCGTGCAGAGCGTCCGCGGGGACCGGCTGTGGTGCCCCAACGCGGTTCATGGTGGCGCCGCAATCACGGCGCAGGCCGAGGTGGACGCCCAACAATGGGACACGACGCTCGAAGGCCGCAAAGCGGCGGCCCAGCTCGCTTTCCTCGTCGATTCGGCTGAAGCGCGGGCGGCGGAGCGTTGAATTGTCGCCGTAGCGCACCATCACCTGATGCGCACCGGCCGACAGACGAACGACCAGGAATCCACAGGCGAGCTCGCTGGCCGTATCGTCCGACACCGATTTTTTGTAATCGGGCAACGCACCGGCAAAATGACGGTCGTCCAGCTCGAGCGACAAAATCTCCTCGACATCTCCCGGTACGCGCAAGACATCAATCTGATAAATGCCCGCTTCGTCAATCGTGACCGCCAATGCCTGCGCCGGCTGGAGATTGCCGACATCCACGGAACGATTGGCTTCGTCGGTGGCCGCGGTGTTCGGTGGGTTCAACAACAGTCCATCGTCGTAGCGGGCGGCTTTTACGGTGACGCGAAAGTCGCCCTGGTCGGGCAGCTCGCGCAGAGAGATCTTGAAGTTCGCCATCGGGCCATACGTGTTGGCAACGCCGAAGATCTCGGAACTCGGAATCGCCGGCCGCAGCAGCAAACCTTCGGGCACGGTTTGAAACGCTTCGCCTTTCGGGTAGCCCGGGGTCCCGCGCACGCAGGCAAACACGGCGTGATAGATGCCGTCAAACGTTCGCCACTCGCGAATGGTGTCGTTGCCGATATACCCTTCGATGAATTCGAACTTCGATTGCATCAGGAACGGCTGATAGGCGAAGGGCTTTTGCGGCGCGAGCTGCGTCACCAGGAAATCGGCGTTGTCCAGCAGCTCGCTGGATGCGCCGAGGATCAATTTGTCGGGGCAAGGTGCGGGATTGATCTTGTGTCCCAGATCCATGCGGAAGTTCTGAATCATCGGTTTTGACTGTTCGTCGACAATGCACAAGTCGAGTGCCTTGGCGGCGATGTCGAAATAGGCCTCGACCTGCAAGGGTGACAGCGCCAAGGTCTGAGCGTTGTTGGTGAAGCCATCTTTGCTGACGCCGTCGGGTGGCAACACGCCGGTCAAGTCTTCGTCAAGCTTCAGCAAATCTCGCAGCGTGTTGCGGTACTGCAACACGGTTAGCCGCCGGACCGATCCATTGCGCTGTTGGCTGCGCGATCGCGGCGGCCATGGTCTCTTGGATCCATTCCACGAATCGCGTTCGTTCCAGATCGCTGGGTTGCAGTTCATCGTCGGGAGGCATCGCCTCGTCGCCGACCTGCTGTAGAAGGTTTTTCAACAGGAAGAGCTGTTTGTCTTCAGGAGTTGCCGACAGCTGATCGAGGCGAACGCCCGACTTCATCGTGTCAGCGTTATGACAACGCTCGCAGTATTGCTGCACGAATGGCCTGGCGAACTGTTGGAATCGCTCGGGATGGTCGTCGGTCGTGGCCGCCGGTGTCGGCACGGACGGTTCCTGAGCCGTCGACGAGCGGTCTCGCCCACGCCAGGCGAGCAGAGTCAAGCCGAGCGTGACGAGAATCGTCAGGCAGGAAAACGCGTGGCGGTGATTCATGGCGCAGCCGGTCCTTGGGCGGGCGGGATCAACCTACTATGCACCGTCGCTCGCGTCATACCGGAGCGACGGGGTATTCTTTCTTCGGCGGGCTATCGGGTCGGAGCGACTTTCGGGGCTTCTCGGCAAGGGAGGCTGCGGTTTCGCCGGTGCTGAGAAACCGAACCCATCGCAACATTCCATGCCAGATTATAAGGTGACCCAAAGGGCCAAGTCTTGTACCCGGCGATTGAGTTTTGGTAAAAATGCGACATCAGCCATGCCCAAACGCCCGATTGCATCCGTCGTCTCTCGTCGAACCGTGCGCGTGGCGGACTTCGAGCAGTTCCTGGAATGTCTCGCGCCTGCCAGTCAACTGTATATCGCTCTCAATCATCTCACGGAAATCCGGGCCGTGGTGAAGGACCGACACAGGCGTTTTCTATGGGTGAGCGATAACGTACCGGCGCGGCACGGCTACGCCTCCGGCCGAGAGATGCTTGGGCTTACCGATGCAGACATTAATCCGAAGGAACTGGCGGCCGTATACGACCAGGACGACACATTCGTGCTGCGTACGGGAAAGCCAATTCTAGGCAAGACCGAGATTGCGTTCGACGAGATGGGCCTGCCTGCCTGGTTTAATGTGAACAAGCTTCCTTTGCGAGATCGACGGCGGCGCGTCGTCGGCCTCGTCGCGACGATTCAAACCATTCCGGCGGGCCAGCCCCTTCCCACGCTGGGGGGCGAATTGCGCACCGTGATCGACTACATTCGCTCCCATCTTGGCGAATTGATATGGGTCGGTGATCTGGCCGCGCTGATCGATCTGACCGCGCGGCAATTGGAGCGACGATTTCTGCGGACGACCGGGCTGACCCCGTCGCAGTTCATCACTCGCTGCCGGGTCGCGGAAGCGTGCCGACAATTGCGAGACACTGACGCCGCGATCAGCAGGATCGCGATCTCCGTTGGCTATTGCGACCAAAGCGCTTTCACCAAAGTGTTTCGCCACCAGCTCGGTCTCACTCCGCTGCAATTTCGTAAGTCGCGATCCCGCGCTGGCGGAACGTGATCCATTCAATCCTGGCCGATAGATTACGTGGACAACCCATGGATAGCGACCGCGGGGTCCACCGCAAACGCCCGCTCAGCAACCGGAAGACTCCCCCGGTGCGAGGGCTGCCGGCGATCCAAAACCCGATGCGGAAACGACTCGCGTCCCCTTTAATTCCCGCGAAGGCCGGTTCGTGGTGCTGCGGCACGAAATGCCGCCGAACGCCGAGCGGCCGACGCACTGGGATTTCATGCTCGAAACGCCGCAGGGCTTGCGCACCTGGGCGCTGGCGGCCGAGCCGGTCGCCGGCCAGTGGATCGCGGCCGAAGCTTTAGCGATTCACCGCGCGGAATACCTCACGTACCAAGGGCCCGTGTCGGGCGGGCGAGGAACGGTGGAGCAGTACGACGCCGGCCATTTCCGTTGGCAACCGTTTCGTTGGCAGCGGAGTGAGGCGGAAGAAATCGTCGTGGAACTGACAGGCAAGCGGCTGCGCGGACGAGCCGTGCTGGCGTGCGAGCCGGGGAGCGATCAGCGCTGGCTATTTTTCTTCACTGCCTTGCCCGCTTGACCATTACTTCGTAGCGGGTTGACGCGCTGGGCCGTGACTGCCGAGTTATCGGTGGTTGTCTCGTCTACGGCACGCTCGTCATCGGGGGCGGAGCTGGCGTTGCTGCCTTCAGCGTCTTGCGAATCGGCATCAGGTTGCTCGTCGGCCGACGTCTCGGACGCCGATTCGTCGACCGTATCGGAGTCGGAGTGGATGGGCCGCTCGCGGCGAGCCAGTTCGGCCGCCGATGGGGATAGCGTGCGGCCGGCGACATAAATCTCGCCTTCGCGCAGTTCGATCGCTTCGAGCTGCAAATGAACGTCGTCGTCGACGCCGTGCAACAGGTGAACCAGTGCCACCGGATCGCCGGAGATCTGGCGCCATTGAACCAGCTGGCCAAAATTATTGCCGGCTTGAGCGATGGTGCGCAGCACGTCGGCCAGCGGAACCGGCAGCAATCCAGCGCGAACGCGGCGCAAACGGAGCGCCGACGACGTTCGGCTCGCTCAGATAAAGATCGAAGGCGATCGACATGACCGTCTCATGGCCGGCGTGCCGATAGGTGCAGGCCAACGTGGCCGCAGCCGCTGTGGAAATCGATTCGCGGATTGGTGATTTCGGGGGGCAGCGATTCGCTGTAATTGCGGGCCAGATCGACCGCCAACCAGCCGTTGATCTGATCGGCCGAAAAAATCGCTTGCCACTCGCCGGGCGATTGCAGGTGGCTAGCCAACGCGGCCGCCTGCTGCAGACAGTGATCGCTGTCTTCCTCGGAGACGGCCGGATCGCGCTCGACCGCCGCCTGATAGAAGGCCGGAGCCCCGGTCAGCGATAGATAGATCGCCAGCGCTGCCAATCCCGTGGCGACCGACAGGCCGCCGAGAGCCGCGAGCGTAATTCGGATCGATTTTGGCACTGCCGTCCGTTCCTGGTTTTGAGGCTGCGAATAGTAGAAGGCCGGGCGAAATGCGTCAACGCGAGACATGCGGAAGGGCCCGCCCGGCCGGCGGAATTTAGGCGAATCGGAGATTCTGCGCGTCGCGGGCGAAAACCGCTGTTTTCGCTGGCCTGGATCCCGCATGAGCGCCCGACTAATTCCTCGCTTTTGTCCCGGACTGCCGTAGCAGCATATTTCCTAATTCGAGTTGCCACTTTATAAAATAGAAGCCTTACCTGGTCTGCCTCATTCCTCTGTTTTGAGATCGATTGCGATGACTCGACGGCGTCCCTACGGTTTTGGCATTGTGGGCTGTGGCATGATTGCCGGGTTTCACGCCCGGGCGATCGCCGAACTGGCTCGCGGCCGGTTGGTCGCTTGCCATAGCCGGTCGCCGGCTTCGACGGCCCGATTTGCCGCCGAGTGGGGCTGCCGGGCCCACGACGACCTGGCGGCGTTGCTGGCCGATCCGGAAGTCGACGTGGTGACGATTTGCACGCCCAGCGGCAACCACATGGAGCCGGCCGTGGCGGCGGCCCGGGCAGGCAAACACGTGGTGGTGGAAAAACCGCTGGAGATCACGCTGGCCCGCTGCGATGCGCTGATCGACGCCTGCCGGAAGGGCGGGGTGAAATTGGCGACGATCTTTCCTGCCCGTTTTCACCGTGCGAGCCAGCAACTCAAGGCTGCCGCCGATGCCGGCCGTTTTGGTCGTGTGACGCTGGCCGAGGCCTATGTGAAGTGGTTTCGCACCCAGGCCTATTACGACAGCGGTGCCTGGCGCGGAACCTGGCAACTCGATGGCGGCGGCGCGCTGATGAATCAGGCGATCCACAGCGTCGATCTGCTCAATTGGATGGCCGGTCCGGTCGTCGAAATCCGGGCACAAGTCGCCACGCTGGCCCATGAACGAATCGCCGTGGAAGATACGGCCGTGGCCACGCTGCGGTTTCGAGAGTGGTGCGCTGGGCGTGATCGAAGCCACGACGGCGGCCTGGCCCGGCTATTTGAAACGGATCGAACTGCACGGGTCGACCGGTTCGGCGGCCATGGAAGAAGAAGACGTCGTGCAGTGGGATTTTGCCAAACCGCTGCGCAGCGACGCGGCGGTCCGCAAGCGGATGAGCGAGCGCGTCAGCACCGGCGGCGGGGCCGGCAATCCGTCGGCCATCGGCCACCATGGCCACGCCAGCCAACTGGCCGATTTTCTGGCCGCGATCGACGAAAACCGCCCGCCCGCGATCGACGGGGCCGAGGGACGCAAGGCGGTCGAAATCATCTTGGGCATCTATCAGGCGGCCGAAACGGGGCGGCCGGTTTCGCTGCCGCTGGCACGCGATCCGGCTCTGGTGGGACGAAAAACGGCTCCCGGGCAAACCGCCGGCCAAGCCGTCGGCCAAGTCGCCTAGCAAGCCAAAGGCCAAGGCGTCGGCCGGCCGCAAACCGTCTCGCTAGCGCGCTGCTGGCAGCGCGCGGCGATTCGGTCTATCGCCAACCGGGCCGGCATGGCACAATCTGCCCCCCGGTCCGAACGGCCCGGGGAGCCGTCTGCCAGGCGATTTATGCACTGCGGAGCGTCATGGTCGATTATCTGGCTTATCTCTTCGTTCGCGTGCTGATGTGCGTCATCCAGGCGCTGCCGATGACCGATCTGCCAGCGCGGCTGCCGGCTGCTGGCCCGGCTGGCTGCCGACGTCGATTCGCTTGCGCCGCGAGACGGTCGACGAGAATATCGCGCTGGCCTTTCCCGAGCTGTCGCCGGCGGCGCGCGAGCAGATGGCCGGCGGATGTGGGAACATCTGTTTTTGATGGCGGTCGAGATGGCCCACGCGCCGCGGAAAATCCATTGGACGAACTGGCGCGATTACATCGAGCTGGTGCGCAAGGATCTGCTGGTAGCCATGTTGATCGGCGATCGGCCGACGATGTTGGTGTGCGGCCATTTTGGCAATTTCGAGCTTTCCGGCTACGTGCTGGCGCTGCTCGGGTTTCCTTCGTCGACGATTGCCCGGCCGTTGGATAACCGGCATCTGGACCGCTTTCTCAAGACCTGGCGCGAGAGCCATGGGCAGTTCATCATTCCCAAGAACGGCAGCGCGCCGCAGGTCGCGGCGCTGTTGGCCGAGGGAGGCATTCTGACGCTGCTGGCCGATCAGCATGCCGGCGACAAAGGCTGTTGGGTGAACTTCTTCGGTCGGCCGGCCTCGACGCATAAAGCGGTGGCGCTGTTGGCCCTGTCGAACGAGACGCCGATGGCGGTTTGTTTTTGCCAACGTGGCGACCGGCCGCTCAAATATCGCTTGGGGGCTGATCGGACGCTCGATCCGCGTTCGATGCCCAGCGAGTTGGGCAGTGTGCCGGGGCTGACGGCATGGTATACCGGTCAGTTGGAAGAGATCATTCGGCGTGCGCCCGAGCAATATTGGTGGGTGCATCGCCGTTGGAAGGGATCGCCGCCGGCGAAGCGCGAGCGTCGCAGCGCGGCCTAGCGGCCCGCGCAGAAACCCGAAGCGCAGGCAAGGGCTCTTCGTCCGTTTTCCCTCGCTGGCGCTTCGGTTTAGCGTTGCTTGTACGCCCTAGCTTGCCGAACCGCCCGAGTGCGCTCAATGAACCAGTGGATTCCCATCGCCCGAGTGGCCGAATGCCCGCCAGGAACCGCGATCGAGCGGATCGTGGCGGGTCGGGTGGTGGCCCTGTTCAATGTCGAGGGAATATTTTACGCTCTGGATGGCATCTGCCCGCACCAGGGGGGCCCGCTGGGAAAGGGCCAGTTGACGGGCGCGATCATTACCTGTCCTTGGCATGGCTGGCAATTCGACGTGCGGAGCGGCCGCCATCAATTCAGCGCGAACTGCGTGCAAGAGTGCTTCGCGGTGCGTGTCGAGCGGGAGCAGGTATTGGTACACTTGGGGGACAGCCCAGGGCGGTCATGACTCCGAGGCGGATGACGGTCAGCGATCGCCTGCACGTGGCTTTTTTCTTTTTGGCCCCTTTCCGATCGAGGGGCCATTCGTCGATCGAGCGCCGGGTATGAGCGTTGATTGAGTATCGCCCGTTTCGAAACAACGATGCACCGCTGCTGGCCGAAATCTGGCGGTCTCAGGCCGCGCAGCGTGGTCTGATGCAGCCGATGTCGGCGGCCATCTTCGAGGAACTGGTCCTGGCCAACCCGATCTTCGACCGCTACGGCCTGATCCTGGCCGTCGATCAAGGGCGGCCGCTCGGTTTCGTGCACGTCGGCTTCGGCGCCACGCCGGACGAAGGCCATCTTTCGAACGAGTTGGGCGTGATCAGCATGCTGCTGCTCCGCGCGCCCGAACGCGACCCGGCAATTGCCACCGAGCTGTTGCGGCTGGGCGAAGGATATCTGCAGAGCCGTGGGGCGCGGGCGGTCATCGCCGGCGGTTCGCGGCGGGCCGACCCGTTCTATCTGGGCCTGTATGGCGGCAGCGAACTGGCTGGCGTGTTGATCTCTGACGCGGAAGGCCAGGCCACTTACCGCGCGCATGGGTATCGCGAGGTCGATCGCCTGCGGGTGTTGCAGCGCGAACTGGCCGGTTTTCGGCCGCTGGTCGATCGGCAGCCAGGTGCAGCTTCGCCGCCGGACCACGCTCGCGGCGCTGGCCGATCCGCCGTCGCGCACCTGGTGGGAAGCCTGTACGCTGGGCCGATTCGACCGCACGCTGTTCACGCTCGAAACGCGCGAGGCCCACGCGATGGTGGCCCACGCCATGTTCTGGGACATCGAGCCCTTGGCCGCGACGTGGGGCTTTCACACCGCCGGTTTGGTCGATCTGCACGTTGCCGAGTCCGAGCGCCGGCAGGGGCTGGCGACGCATCTGCTGGGCGAGGCGTTTCGCCAGCTCCACGCTCAATCGGTGGCCGTGGTCGAAGCCCAAGTGCGTGAATCCAACGCCACTGCCCGCCAGCTGTTCGACAAGCTCGGCTTCGTGGAAGTCGACCAGAGCGTCGTCTATCGCAAAGAGCTGGCCAATCCGGCGACGTGATGCAGCAGCGTCTCGTTCATGTTCGGTTCGAGCCGCGCCAGCCGGCTGGACATCGGCTCGAGCGAGTCTCCCGATCGCAAATCGGCCAGATACGATCGGATGAGCTGTAGCCGCTCGGGCGAAGTTTCCAACAGCAGATGCGCCCAGGCCCAGGCCTCGGCGTAATCGCGCTGGTCCATGTTGGCGGCCGATTGCAAATGTTCGAGGCGGACCATGTCGGGTTGCCAGCCGGAGGCCATTTCGGTGGCCAGTTGCCGCACGTGGCCGGCGTTCAGCCCGTGGCTGCCGCGTGGCACCTCGAAATATTCGGCCAGCCCCTCATCCAGCCAGAGGGCGATGCGAGGGACGACCGAGTGCAGATAGCCGTGGGCGACTTCGTGGCGCAGGTCTTCGGCCACGCGATCTCCCCAATAGGCATAGACCTCGAGCCGGGTGTCGGTCTCGATGAACATTGCCCGACGTTCGGGAAAATCGGGATAGTGCGCCCGCACGTAGGCCCGCAGATCGCTGGCCTCGTTGAACAGATAGACGTGGATCAGTTCGTCCGAGGGGGGCAATCCGAGTTTGCCGTTGACCGCGCCGCGCTGGGTGTTCAATTCGTCCAGCAGACGATGCCGAGCCGGAAGCGGGGTGTTGCTGTAAACGACCAACTGATCGAACTTCATGCTGTTGGTCACCGGCAGCTTTTGGCCCCCCTGGCGGACATGCCAGGCCGCGCAGCCGCCGGCAGCCGACAAGCCGATCACGATCAGAACCAACAACCGACGGCAGGCCATCCGTGACCTCAATGCGATGGAATCGGCGAAAAACGCTATGCCGCGAAAATGGGGCGTTTGGGACGTCGCGCTTCCGGCGCGACTCTAACGAGTCGATAGGGCCCGCTCGGCGATCAGCCGATTCAATTCTTCCTGGAGCCGCGGCAAAATCTGGTCGTAGGCAAACGCCCCCAATTCCTGGCTGCCGCGCTTCAGATTCACCAGCTTGGGGCCGCACCACAATCCCAGGTCGGCGTCGTCGGTTTCGCCCGGCCCGTTCACGCGGCAACCCATCACCGCGATCGTGAGGGCGTGCTCCTGGGCGTAGCGGGTCATCTCTTTGACTTGCTGCGCCAGTTCGATGAACGCTTCATTTTCGACGCGCGAACAACTGGGGCAACTGATGATGTTCAGCGTTCCCTGTCCAAAATCGACGACGCTTCGCACGCGGCCGGCCGCGATGTCGGCCAGGATTTGCCGCCCGGCGACGATTTCATCCGATTTCCGGGCGTTGGGCACCGTGAGCGAAACGCGAATCGTGTCGCCGATTCCGCGGCTGATCAATTGCTCGAAAGCGATGCGGGTTTTGATGACCCCCTCGGGGGGCAAGCCCGCCTCGGTCACGCCCAAATGGAGCGGCACGTCGGGCGCTCGGCGGCGAATCGCCGGTTGACCTCGATCACCTTGGCCGTATCGGAATCTTTCAGCGAGACGCAATAGCGCGTAAACGACAACCGATCGAGCAGCTCGCAATGTTCCAGCGCGCTGGCGACCATCGGCGCCGAGCGAATCGGCCGGGTCGACGCCGTCGAGTTTCGCCGGGTCGACCGATCCGCAATTGACGCCGATGCGCATCGGCGCAGTCGTTGCTGCCGGCCACGTCGACCAGGAATCTTACTTTGTCCTGCCAAGGCCGCTGGCGCTCGTGGTGATAGAGGTGCCCGGGATTGTAGCGCAGCTTGTCGACGTGCGGTGCGACCTGGGTGGCCAGCCGGTAGTTCTCTTGCAGATCGACCGCCAAGTTGGCCGTCGTCTGGCGGCGAATTTCGGCCAGGGCCTGGGCGTCTTTGTCGCTGTCGACCGCCACGCGGACAATGTCGGCCCCGGCGGCAACCAGATCGTTCACCTGGGCGACGGTGGCGGCCACGTTCTGAGTGTGGGTGGCCGTCATGCTCTGCACGGCGATCGCATGGCCGGCCCCGATCGAAATCGAACCGATCCGCACCGAGCGGCTGGGATTGCGGCGAAGCTCCACGATTGGTACGGCCCTATGGGAGGCTGGTGGCGTGAGATCCGAAGCCCGGAGGCCCGAGCGAAAAACGCGGCTTCTGCCCGACCTCAGGACGGTGACCCCAGGTCTCAAGCCTCTATGGGAAGAATAGCAAACCGGGCAATCTGCGGCGAGGGAAATTTTGCCCCGATCTGCCTCGCTTGCTTGCACGCCCACGCCCGTCCGCAGCCGGCCAGTCGAGCGTTACGGTCCTGGAATCGCTCCGATCGGCGGCATCGGGGGAACTTCCGCGCGGCGGTGCTCCAGCACCAGGGCGTCGGGCGTTTGCGTGTGGGGATAGATCAGGTCGACTTCTTCGCCGGCCTTGAGCGATTGCACCCAGGGAGCCTGTTCGCCGGCCGATTTGCACACGACGACTTCCGATTGCCCCATTACGCGCAGATGGTCTCCTTCGACGACCAGGGCGGTTCCTTCGTCGACGCCTAAACCGATCATCTCGGGATGCTCGTTCAAGACTCCCAGCAGGCGTTCCTGCCGGTTGCGGCGAAGGAAATGCTGATCGATCACCGCCAGGTTGAGCAGATTGAACCCGGCGTCGACGACGGCTTTGGGCGAGCCGTAGCGAATCATCAGCCGCGACATGATGGCAGCGCCGGCCGAAGTGCCGCCAATGATCCCGCCTCGTTCCAACACGCCGCGCAGCGCTTGTTCGACCTTAGTGCCGCCGTAAATATCGGCCAGCCGGCCTTGCGAGCCGCCGGCAATCCAGACGCCGGTCGCAGAATCCAATGGCTTGGTGAAGTCATCCTGATTGGCTTCGTCTCGCGATTCGGTGTGCAGAAAGTCGATCGACGAGGCGCCTTTCGTCCGCCAGACGGCAAACCGGCCCTCGATGGCCTCGCGGCTTGGCCAGGCCTTTGCCGTGGGAATGACGACGATCCGTGCCTCTTTGCCGGCGGCCAAACGGACGAACTCGTCATAGACGTCGTCGGGCATGGCTCCGCCGCCGCAAATCATCAACTTGCCGGCGTTTTTCATCGCCCCGGCCGGCAGGCCCAGCACGTTGGCGTCGTCGGCCCAGATCCGCGTGGCGACGACCAGCCAAATTCCTCCACCCAGTGCGGCCCAAAGCGCCAACTGAAAAAATGCGCGTGTCACCGGACGCCTACGCTCGGAGTAGGTGAGATCAACTAGCATGTGAATCCTTTCGCTAAGACTCTGCCCCAACAAGCCAACTCCAATCGGCTCATTGTCGACGTTCCGCCCGCAGCGATTTTTTCGCCCTCAGCCCTTGCGGAGCGCGCCGCCGCTTCGTGCGGCCACGCACGGCCAGCAGGGAGAGCAAAACGCACGTCGCGTGTGAAAACGTCAAAACTCGGCCAGCGGATCGAGGCTCGCCGCCGGTCAGGCAAGAGCCGAACCCCCTTGGGTCGGCCGACCGGTGGCGACAAGCACTCGTGCAGGTAAAACAATTCTAAGCAGCAGGTTTTTTCAAGACTACACCAGTTCCTCGGGGCCACTGGCAGATCGGGAACCGCTACCCGGATGGGGGAAGTTCTCAAAAAATGGGCAAGAATTGGCAGTAGCGGGGCGGGAGTGGAGGCCAACGGGGGGCAAGAAAGCGTCGAAAGGGCCTCTCTTTTTTTCCTACCCTGCCTGTTCAATCCCGGCATGGCGTTGCTTATCATGCACCTTGCCTTCGGCGGTCACATCGCCAAGGCAACACCCCAAACTCTATTCCATCGACAATGCGAAAGGCGGCCAACCGGCATGGCACTCTCTTTTCTTGGCATTCGTTTCCCTTACGTTGCTTCCACCCTTTTGGCGGTGCTGTCGTTTATCCCAGGGGCGGCGGCTCATGCCGCTAAGGAGGGCGAGACGCTGGTGATTCGTGGCGAGTCTGGCCCCGGCGCCGGCCGCAACGTGGTGTTGATCAGCGGCGACCAGGAATACCGTTCGGAAGAGGCCTTGCCGCAACTGGCCAAAATCCTGGCGAAGCACCACGGCTTCAATTGCACCGTGCTGTTCGCACTCGACCCGGACGGGACGATCAATGTCGACAACGAAAACAACATCCCCGGTCTGGAAGCCCTGGAGAAGGCCGATCTGATCATCATCGGGCTGCGATACCGCGATCTGCCCGACGACCAGATGAAGTATTTCGCCGACTATGTTGCCTCGGGGCGGCCGATCGTCGCGTTGCGGACGTCGACCCACGCTTTCAACATTCCCGCAGGGAAGAAATATTCCGACTGGACCTACACCAACGGGGCCGGTGAATGGATCGGAGGGTTTGGCCGCCGAGTGCTGGGCGAGACGTGGGTCGATCACCACGGCAAGCATGGCCAGCAGAGCACTCGCGGCATCATCGCCCCCGGCCAGGCCGACAATCCGATTCTGCGTGGCATCCACGACGGCGATATTTGGGGCACGACCGACGTCTATGGCATTCGATTGCCGTTGCCGGCCGATTGCACGACGCTGGTTTTGGGGCAAGTGCTCGAAGGGATGCGTCCCGACGACAAGCCGGTCGAAGGCCCGAAAAACAATCCCATGATGCCGATCGCCTGGACCAAAATCCGCACGGCGGATAACGGCAAGCCGGCCCGCAGTTTTACGACCACCATGGGGGCGGCGACGGACCTGGAGAACGAAGGGCTGCGGCGGCTGCTGGTCAACGCCACATATTGGGGATTGGGAATGGAAGACAAGATCCCGCCGAAGTCGGTGGTCGATCTGGTCGGCACCTATAAACCAACGGCGTGGAAGTTTGGCGGTTCGCGCAAAGGAATGAAGCCGGCAGATTTGGCGAAATGAGCCGGAAGGTTTCGCTCGGCCAGAATCAGGCGCCGAAATGACAGCGCCGCCGCGCGATTCAGGCGCTGCGAACCGCCTGCCCGAGAGCTTGTTGCTCGGCCACCGGCGCATCCAGAAATGGCTTGAGCTGACCAAACCGAACCGGTCGCGGGAAAACGTGATCGAAAATGAGTCGCTCGCGGTTGGAAAGCGCTTCGGGCGTTGCGCAGAGCGCGAAGATTTGCGGTTCGTTGTCCGCGATGGCGCGGAACTGCCAGATGGCGTCGATTTCGGTCGAGCCAACCGGCGCGGTCACCGTCAACAGCACCATATCAGGGTGGAACTCGGCGGCCGCCCGCACGGCCGGCTTTGTGCTACGCGTCAGTCGCACCTGATGACCATAGACTTCCAACACCACGGCCAACATCCCGGCCGACAGGTCGCAATCATCGACAATCAATACTCGCATTGATTTTCCCCGGCAGGTTCCCAGCCCACGGCGCCGGCCGCCCATCCGTTCAACCCCCGCGCGATCCAGCCAATGATCGCAGCGCGTCGGGGGAGATACTACGTTTGGGGGCTGCCCGCTTAGTTCCAGGGTCACCACTGGGGGGTGGAAACCGCCGGTTGCCGGCCGGCCGGCCGGCACCATTTCGGGTCGGTAATTTGGTCCCGGGTGTTGCACAGCGAATCGTAAGGCGAGATACTAGAACCAGTTGCCGATAATCCTGCCCAACCCGACCGGCGCTGCTTCGGTCCATTATTTCTTTTGTCTTTGGCCCCCACGCCCCCCCTTTTTTTGTTCTACCCCGGTTTTGGCGCCCCCTGCCTCCGGTCGCAGAGCCAGTGCGGAGATAATTGCCATGTTGCGTAGCGGAGCAAGTTGGATTGCGCTCGGTCGCCACTCTTTGGTTCGTGCCAGCGGGCAGCATTTCGCCCAAGGCTGCCAAGGCGGCCGACGCCGGAGCCGATCAAGCGGCCTCGCCGGAGCCCGTGCGGGCCGAGGCCGAGCCGCCATTGTCGCCTGAAGAAGAATTGGCAGCCTTTCGACTCGAGCCGGGCATGCGCGTCGAATTGGCAGCTGCCGAGCCTTTGGTCGAAAGCCCGGTGGCGGTGGCGTTCGACGCGCGGGGCAGGATGTTCGTGGCCGAAGATCGCGGATATCCGACCGGGCCCGCCACGGATCGGCCGAATCGCGCTGCTCGAGGATACCGATGGCGATGGCAAATTCGACAAACGGTCGGACTATGCCGACGGGATTTCGTATCCCAATGGCCTGATGCCTTGGCGCGATGGGCTATTGGTCACTTGCGCTCCCGATTTGATCTACCTGGAAGATCGCGATGGCGACGGACGGAGCGATCGCCGCGAGGTGCTGTTTACCGGTTTTTCGACGAGGGGGAGCACGCAGCTTCGCGCGAGTCATCCGCAGTTGGGTCTGGACAACTGGATTTACGTCACGGGCGGCCTGACCGGCGGCAACGTGACTTCGCCGGCGAATCTCGCTCATCCGGCGGTCGAATTCGGCCGGGCCGACTTTCGTTTTCAGCCCGATGGCAATGAGTTCGAATCGGCCGACGGCGGCGGACAATTCGGGATGACGTTCGACGATTTTGGTCATCGTTTCATTTGCTATAACCGCGTGCAGGTGCAGCACGTCGTGCTGCCGTCGCATTATTTGCGGCGCAATCCGCACCTGGGGGCGACCGGCACGGTCCAAGATTGCCCGGCCGACATGGTGGCCGAGCCGGCCCGCGGACACGGGGCCTCGGCCCGGCTCTATCCGATCAGCAAGAACATCACCACCGCCGATTCGCACGCGGGCACGTTTACCGCCGCCTGTGGTGTGATGGTTTATCGCTCCGGCGGTTTGCCGGAAGCCTATCGGGGCGGGGCGTTTTCATGCGATCCGACCGGCAACCTGGTTCACTTCGACAAGCTCGAGCCGGCCGGCGCGACGTTCGTTGCCCGGCGGTCGGCCGAGCCGAGAGAATTTCTGGCCAGCACGGACGATTGGTTCCGGCCGGTGAATCTGGCTCAAGGTCCCGACGGTGCGCTCTACATTTGCGACATGTATCGCAAGACAATCGAGCATCCCGATTACCTCCCCCTCGAGATCCGCAAGCATACGGATTTCGAGAGTGGCAAAGGGATGGGACGCATTTATCGCGTCGTCAACGCCGACGTCGACGCGGCGGCACTGGCCGAAAGCCGCCAGGTTTTTAAGGATGGCGCACCGAAAGCCACCGCGCATGGTCTATGGCACGAGGATAGCTGGTGGCGCGAAACCACCCACCGGCGTCTGCTCGAGAGCCGCGACATGGCGGAAGTGCCCGGTTTGAAAGAGGTGGCCGGCTGCTTCCAAAATCCAGAGGGGGCCGTGCGTGCCCTCCGATTGCTCGACGCATTCGATGCACTCGACGAGCAGCTTCTCTCGGCCAGCCTGGCGCATCAGTCGCCCGGAGTGCGCGAGCAGGCGATCCAACTTGCCGAGGCGCGTTTCGCGAAGTCGCCTGAACTGGTCGAGCAGGTGGCCAAACTGGCCGCCGATCCTGACGCCCGCGTCCGCTTTCAGTGCGCGCTTTCGCTGGGCGAAAGCCAGGACCCCGCGGTCATCGGGCCGCTGGTGCAAATCGCGCTGGCCGACGGCGAGGATCGTTGGGCACGGGCGGCAGTTTTCAGCTCGATCGCCGGCCGCGAAATCGACTTTTTGCGGCGCCTGGCGGCCGAACCAGCGCCTCCGGCCGGCGGCACCGTGCTGTTGGCCGAATTGGGTGGACTGGTGGGCGCCAGTCAGCCGCCGGCCGATTGGGCCGCGGCGTTGCACGCGCTGGTGGCCGCCGTCCGCTCGCGGCCGTTTACGGACCAGGCAGCCTGTATCGCGGGATTCTCGGACGCGGTGCGGGTGCGGCGCGGCGCCACGCCCGGTTCGGCACTGCAGGCAGTCATTCGGCAGCAACGTGGTGCCGATGCCGCCGCGGACCGCCGGTTTTTCGACAGTCTGTTTGCCGAGGCCCTGAAAAAAGCGGTCGATCACGACCAACCGGCCGAGCTGCGCAGTTCGGCCGTCAGCCTGTTGGCCGATGCCGATCCGCGAGCGGTTGGCGAGCCACTCTTGGCGCTGGTCGTTCCGCACGAGCCGCCCGGCGTTCAATCGAGCGCGGTGCGTGCGCTGCGGAATCTCGACGAACCGGTGCTGGCGGCCCGTTTGCTCGAGAAGGACCGTTTTCGCGCTTACTCGCCCCCGCTGCGCGAAGCGGTTCTGGCGGCCATGTTGTCCGAGCCCCGATTGCAGTCGGCGCTGCTCACCGCGATCGAGTCGGGAGCCATCCCTGTCGGCATGGTCGACTCGCTGCGCCGCCAGCAGCTCACGACGCATCGCGACGCGGCCATCCGCGATCGCGCCGCCAAGGTGTTTGCGGCTTCGGCGGTCGGCAACCGAGCGGGCATTTATGAGGACTACAAATCGGTCGTCGAGCTGACCGGCCACGCCGAGAATGGCCAGAAAGTGTTTATGAAGGTCTGTGCCAACTGCCATCGGCTCGACCGCGAGGGAACGCCGGTCGGCCCCGACCTGTTCGGCATCCGCAATCAGCCGAAAGAAGCGATTCTGCTGCACATCCTGATTCCGGAGTTCGAAATCACGCCGGGTTTCGGCGCCTATTTGGTCGAAACGACCGACGGCCGGGTGCTGGCCGGTTTGCTGGTCGGCGAAACGGCGACCCAGGTCACGTTGCGCGCGGCGCTGGGTCGGGAAGAAACGATTTTGCGCAGCGATATCGAGTCGCTCAATCTTAGCCAACTCTCGCTCATGCCCCAGGAACTGGAAAAGACGATGAGCCGGCAAGAGATGGCCGACCTGCTGGCCTATTTAAAAGGAGAAGCACGGTAACGCGTCGTCCGCGGCAGATTACAATTGTGCCCACGCCTTGATGCCTCATTCATCTCACCACGACCTTCCGAAGAGAGAACCCCCCACCATGAATCGCCGATTCCATTGTGCCTTGGTCGTCGTCGTGATTGCGCTGCTTATCCCCAGCTTTGCACAGGCCGAAGATCCGGCGCCCCCGGCGTTCAAGGCCGGCTTTGCCGAGCGTGACATCACGCCCGAGATCGGCATGGAACAGCCCGGCAATTACGGAAAACAGTTTCACAAGACTTTTCACGATGCGTGCAAGGTGCGGGCGGCGGTTTTCGATGACGGCAAAACGCGCGTGGCGGTCGTCGGCCTCGACGCCATCGCGATTCGGCGTCCCCAGGTCGATGCCGTTCGCAAGGCGATCCGGGAGCAATGCGGCATCGAGCCCGATCACGTAATGATCAGCGCTTCGCATTCGCATTCGGCCGGTCCGACGGCGATGGTTTTGCCTGGCGAGTTCGACGATGCCCCGCCGTTGATCCGGACCTTGGCCTACGAAAAATCGTCGATGGCCAACGCCGAGTATCTGGCCCGCGTCGAGCGCGAGATTATCGCCGCGGTGGTGGCCGCCGATGCCGCGCGGGCTCCGTCGAAGTGCGGTGCCGGCGCCGGCGTGGAAAGCGCCGCGGTCTTCAATCGCCGCTTTCACATGCGCAACGGCCGCACGTCGACCCATCCCGGCCAGGGCAACCCTGGGATTGTCGAGCCGGCCGGCCCGGTCGATCCGACGGTCGGCGTGATCGGCGCCTGGGATGCCGACGGCAAGTTGATCGGCGCGGTCGTCAATTTCGCCTGCCACGCCACGACCGGCCCGGGTGGGACCTCGGCCGACTGGATCTATTACCTCGAAAAGACGATTCGCGGACTGTGGGGCGATCAGGTCGTGGTCGTCTTTATGAACGGCGATGGCGGCGACGTGACGCAGGTCGACAATCGCAGTCCCTATCAAATCAGGCAAGGCGGCGAGGTCAACAGCAGGCTGGTCGGCGGCCGGATCGGTGCCGAAGCGCTGAAGGTTTTGCTGTCGATGTCGGTCGCACCGGGCTCGCTGGCTCCGCTGGGGGCCGAGACGCAGATGCTCACTTTCAAGCGACGCGTTCCCCGGCCCGAGCGAGTTGCCCGCGCCAAAGAAATCGTGACGTCCGACGTGGCGCCGGCCGATCAGACCGAGTGGACCTTTGCCAAAGAGACGTTGCTGCTCGACTGGTTGGTGTCTCAGAAACCGACGGCACAAGTCGAGGTGCAAGCCATTCAAATCGGGCCAGTGATCCTGCTCTCTTGTCCGGCCGAGTATTTTTGCCAGTTCGGGCTCGACATTCGTGCCGGCAGCAAATTTCCGCTCACCTTTCCGGTCTCGCTGGCCAACGACTGCGTTGGCTATGTGCCGACCGAAGAAGCGTTGAGTCCGACCGGCGGCGGCTATGAAACCCGCATGACGTTCTACAGCAATTTGGAGCCGACGGCCGGTCGGCAGATTGCCGACGCGCTGATCGGGCTGTCGGGGCATTTTCAGCCGGGATCGATACCCACCCCGCCGCCGCTGCCGGCCGTGCAAGGCAAGACCTGGTCCTACGGCGACGTGCCGCCGGAATTGGATTAGAGGCCGCCGCACGCCCGGCCGCCCGGTCAAAACAGCTCGCTTTGCCGCTCGGGCTCGACCGGGGCGATGCAGCGCGGTGAGTCGTTGGCGACGCGGTTGACATAATTGCTGACTGGCAATGCCACCCAATCATCGGCCGCCGGCGGCACAAGCAATGCCTCGAGTGCGGCCCGATCGTCGGCATCGGGCGAGAGCCAAAGATCCCAGGCCTCGGGCGCCAGCCGGACCGGCTGACGATCGTGGATCGGCCGCATTGATTCCCCCGCGGCCTGTGTGAGCATCACGCTTTCGGCGGTCGGCCCCTCGGGGCTCGGCTGCCAAATGCCGGCAAAGGCGAATGGCTGGCCGTCGCGGCGATGGATAAAAAAGGGCTGCTTGCGCGGCGACCTTTTGCCATTCATAAAACCCATCGGCCGGGATCAGGCAGCGGCGGCGGGCAAAGCCATCGCGAAACGCCGGCAACCGGGCGACCGTCTCAGCCCGGGCGTTGACCAGCAAGCTGCCGGCCGCCGAGGGGAGACCCCAGCGCATCATCACCGCCTCACGCTGGCCGTCGGCGGCGGCGCGAAAAACGAGAATTCGCTGCGTGGGGGCGATGTTGTAGCGGGCCGCGACGGAGGGAAGCGATTCGAGCGCCACCCGCAGCCCGCGGGCGATCGCTTCGGGCGAGGCTCTCAGCGTGTAGCGTCCGCACATGGTTTTGCCGTCAGCCTCCGACGGGTGGCGGATTTCAACGGTTTTGGCGCTCGGCTCACGCGGTTGGCAAAAAATAGCGGCGACTGGATTCGAACCAGTGACACGCGGCTTATGAAGCCGCTGCTCTAACCAACTGAGCTACGCCGCCCTGGAAGGCCGCCGGGAGCAGCCCGGGGCCGAGTCCCCCAAGTTACCAAAAACCGCCTGGGTGACAAGGCCAGAGAGGCGCCGGTGGGGCGAGGCCCGGCACAACGTGCATGCGGCCGGGCGCGGCTCGAGCGCAAGCTGAGTCAATCGAGGTTGGGAAGGAGGGTGGAATCGGCTTGCCGCTTCGTCAGGCGGGCAACCAGCGCCGCCGAACACACCCCAGATGGCCGATGCACAGGACGCGCCTACGGCCCACATGAAATAGTCCCACTTGATACCGGCCGCATCGTCCAAGGGTGGTGGAAAAAAATGGCCCAGAATCCAGAGAAACGGAACGGAAGGAAAATTCACGATCCACCAGGTGACGACACAGAAGGTCGGTGAATTGATCTGTAGAAAGGCGACAAACATCAGAAGATTGGCCGCCAGGCAATAGCCCGCGCCCATTCGAAAGCCATTTGTCCCGCGTGACATGCGTTTGGCCTGATTTGCGACAGATCGACCGCGGATTTTATTTGAACCGCTCGACTCCCTATCTTACTGAGAAGGCCGGCCGGTTCAACTCGATTCGTGCGCGGACCGGAAAAAGCAGTTCAGGGGCTTTGGACGCCGGGGCGCGGCCTGGATCGAGAGCTTACCCGGGCCAGGGTCGAGCATCGACCGATCTTGCCGACCCTGGCCATGATCTTTCCGGCGGCGACCGCGAAACGGTCGTCAATGCCGTCGACGCCGCGTCGGCGTTCTCCGAGCGGCTCCTCGAAGCGGTCTGAAATGCTCGAGATCGGTGTGTCGCGGCGGTCCAGCGACAATGCCACGGCCGCTAGCGGCAAACGATCAAAAGTCCACACGAGGCGAGCAGACCTCTTTTAAACTCTGCGCCTCCATTCGGTAACACAGGACCGAGACACAGCGCAGACCGCACGCGTTCGGTAGCATGCGTCTGCGGGGGCTGTTGCAATGCCTCCATGCGACTGAGATTACTTTCGCTATCCGTCGTGTAAGTAATACGAAACACGTCCTGCGTCGGACTAAATGTGATTTGAGATCTAAGATCATTGCCGGATGTTCAAGTGAGAACCAGATTGCCGCGACGCTGCCACTTGGATTCTGACCTTATGCTCGAAATATCGGCCTGACATTTGTCTCATTGAATCTTCAGAGCGACCGGCGGTTTCGTCGCGAGATCAATCTCTTCGTGCGCTACCTTTTATACACCTTATCAACAATGACACAGGACTTGAAGAAATACTTGACCTTTGTCCGCCTTTTGCTAGCTTCTATTTCCACCGCACAACAAACGGGGGCGGGTAAGACAATCGAGAAGAACACCGTCTGAGCAGGTGCGATTGCCGTTCTCGATCATCCGGGTGGTTGTCAATTACGAAACTGTGATCAACACTGCAGCGCTCAATGTGATCGCTGCTCTTGGTCGTCAATGAGAGTGAGCGTTGAGTGCACAGGTTCCATTTGCCGCGGGCGACTCACGTTTGCAGCGAGCGAATCGCCAGCCGGGACGCGGCCACTCGGCGCTTGCGGCAACGGTCTGATGCTCGCTGGACTGATGCATCGCAAGACAGCAAGTTACGCGACGCGTGGTGTAGGACCGCGATATTAGGCGAGTTCACGATTAGCGAAGTCGCACTCGATTTAGTCTTGTTTATTGCGTGAAGTTATGACTCCAGCATCCGTGCCCGACGATACAACTACCCCGTATGCGACCGTGTTCGACGAAGAACTTAAATGGATCGGACGGCGGCGACAACCGGTCGATCCGAAGGAGCCGGACGACGATCTGACCGGGCTGGCACTTTCGGGTGGCGGGATCCGCAGCGCAACGGTTTGCTTGGGGTTTCTTCAGGGGCTCGCCGATCTCGGGCTGTTGAAGCGGTTCGATTATCTTTCAACCGTGTCCGGCGGCGGCTACATCGGCGCTTGGCTCTCTGCCTGGATTCGTCGCGAGGCAGCGCCACTCCCTTCCGACGAGCCCATCCCGGCTAATTCACCCCAGGCCGCGGATCCGTTGCGTCGCGTCGAGCAGCAATTGTGCACCAGCTGGGTTGATCAGGCTCGGGGACGACTCATTTCCGCGCCGGAGCCGGCGGAGCCACAGCCCATTTTTCACCTGCGCACGTACAGCAACTATCTGGCGCCGAAGCTTGGGCTGGATTCACCGGACGTCTGGGTGATGGTAGCGATCTTTGTGCGCAATCTGCTGCTGAATCAGGCGGTGATCTTGCCGTTTCTTCTGGCGATGATCATTTTGCGTGCGCGGCCGTATTGTTGTGTCAGGTGGGTTTCGGCCCGAATTCACCCCTGGTGGCGGCCTTGGTCGCCGTGGGGGCTTTTTCCGTCATTTACTGGGTGTTATTTCGCAGCTTGATCAAGATGTATCAGGCCAGTGTCGCGCCGAGCGTGGTGACAATGCCTGGCAATGTGCGCGATTATGTGCGCAAGACCATCAAACGTGTCGTGATTCCGCTGATCATCGGTTCTTGTGCGATTTGCTGGCTGCTCGCGGATCCGTGCGGTGAACGAGTGAAGGGGATCCCAGGAAGCGAATATTTAGCGAAGGGCTGGCTGACGTATTTGATTTTGGGTGCCGCTGGCTTCGGCCTGTGGGGACTCTCGTTCATATTGTTTCGATCGTGGTTGCGGCACACGATCGTGGAGAAATTCAAAGATCAGGTCGGCTATCCCGTGGGAGCAGACCGTACGCCGCTGCTGCAGGCAGCCCATAAGAAAGGGTTGGAGGCCTATCGAGAATGGGCGGCCGGTTGCCCCGCCTCGCCGCACGTCGGCGATCGGGGTTTGTTCTGGGCAATAATCGGAGGGATCATCGGTTTACTCATAGCCTGCTTGATCGAGACATTGGTCACGAGTTTTCCGAGCGTGAATTCGGCTGTTCACGATCGCGAGGGCCTTTTCCTGGCCTGTCTGGTGGCTTTGGGCCCTCCGCTACTTTGGTGCTTACTGCTGTTACTGACGGTCATCCAGCAGGGGCTGTACAGCAAATTCGTGCGGGAGGAAGACCGTGAATGGACGGCCAGCATTGCCAGTTGGTTGCTGGCAGCCGCCTTCCGCTGGTTCGGACTGTTCGGCCTGGCGATTTTTGGTCCGTTCGCCCTTTATCGATTGGGAGTCGAGCTTAGTTCATTGTTGGCTTCCGGTTGGCTGCTCACAACGATTGGTGGCGTGCTCGCGGGAAAAAGCGGGCTGACCGGCGGCTCGGATTCCAAATTGCGCTGGCTCGAAGCACTGGCACGCATCGCTCCTTATGTGTTCGTCATCGGCCTGTTTGTCGCCCTGGCCTTCGCCTTTCATCAAGTGACGCTGCTCTATCACTCGCACACTACCGCGGCGAAAGCCGCCCACCCTAACGAGTCCGGTGGCGAATTGGCCGCCCCGGGAAGCGACATCGTGAAGGCCGACCCGAATGTTTCGGTTAAGGAGGGAGCAGCGGGCGCCGAGAGCGACATTCAACGAGCGATTAAAAAGTGGTTTAGGAACGAGCTTGAGCTTTTTGGTCTACTGTCACACTCCGAAGCGGCAACAGACTGTCCCGTTTCGAGCTTCTTTGAGCGCGGCGTTCAAAACTATTTTGCCGATGTGGCGGCTCTGCCGCCCGCCAAGCCTTGTCCTCAAACGTATAAGAGTGTGTGGCTAGATCCCGTTTGGAAGGAGTTCTTCTCGCAGCTCGGGTACATCGGCGGCGTGCTCCTCTGTGGGTACGTGTTTTCCAGATGCGTCGGTGTGAATACGTTTTCGTTGCAGAACTTCTACCGCAATCGATTGGTGCGCTGCTACATGGGAGCTTCGCGACCGGTCGATGGCCAAAATGACCCACACGCTCTGCATGGAGCCCCATGTAATGCGAATCCGCCGCCGCGCCGACCCGAGCCGATTACTGGCTTCGCTCCGCACGACGATTTTCCGTTGAAGGAGCTTGCCTCGCTGCCCGACGGCACTCAGAACCCCGGTCCTTTTCATCTGATCAACACGGCCTTGAATTTGGTCCGTGGCGATGATTTGGCGTGGCAGGAACGTAAAGCCGCTTCCTTTCTCTTGTCTCCTTTATATTGCGGCTGCAATCTGACCGGCTATCGTCGGACGGAGGAATTCGCCTCCTCCATTTCGCTCGGCACGGCGATGGCCATCTCCGGTTCGGCACTCGCTCCGAACATGGGTTACCACTCGTCTCCGGCGGTCACGGCGTTGCTCACGTTCTTCAACGTGCGGCTGGGGGCGTGGCTGGGAAATCCTCGAATGTCTAACTGGCAAGACCGAGAACCGACACATTCGCTGAGGCTGCTTTTCACTGAATTATTCGGACAAACGAACCGGCTGAGCGATTGGGTTTACCTATCCGACGGTGGGCATTTTGACAACCTTGGATTGTATGAGCTTGTCCGCAGGCGCGTCAGATTCATTGTTGTGTGCGATGCCGACGCGGATCCGGACTATGAATTCGAGTCTTTGGGAAGCGTGGTTCGAAAATGCCGCAGTGATTTTGGTGTGCCCATCGAAATCGACGTCACTCCGATTAAACCCCAAGCTGCCAACGGGCGATCTAAATGGCATTGTGCCGTCGGCGCGATTCGTTACGACAAGTCAGATCCGCCGGCATTACCGGGAATCCTGCTTTATTTGAAGTCCTCGCTCACCGGTGACGAGCCGTCGGACGTGTTGAACTACGCGGTCGAGCATGCCCCGTTTCCACACGAATCGACGGTCGAGCAGTTTTTTACGGAGTCGCAATTTGAGGCGTATCGCGCTGGGCCAGCACATTTGCGAGCAGGTGTTCGCCTCGTCGATGCGCGGTGTATCCGTCGCGGATACGATGACCAACCAGGACCACGTGGATATCGCGTTTAACCTGTTCCGCAACTTGCGAAGTCGCTGGACCGAGCGTTCGGCGACGAAGAGCGGCGACTTTTTCGACTCGATTCGAGACAGTATCGCCTTTGTTCGCGATCTGCGGAAGGATCCGCAAATGGCCACCGTAAGCGCTTCACTTTATCCCGAATTGAAGCTTGACGAACCCACTCCCGCAGCGAACGAAGCAGCGGCGGCTGCAGAAGCTCGGGCGGCCAAGATTTGCAAACAGGCCTCCGATTTGGCATCCGCCGCAGAAATCATTCAGATCATGGAAGAGGGATGGGTCAGCTCCGGACTCGACGAACAGGGAAATCGCACTGTCAGCACCGGTTGGATGAACATGATGCGTCGTTGGTCGCAGTCGAAGCTCTTCCGGGATTACTGGTTGCTTTTGCGGTCGGAATTTGCGCGAGAGTTCGTGCGATTTTGCGAAGATGAACTCAATGCCGATCGTGGCCTGACCGAGCTGAGGGGAATGCGGACCCAGGTCAACGGGGATGATTTGCTGCTTCGATTGTTCGAACGGAGCTTCAAGGTGGAATGGCCAACGCTCGGTCCGGAATGGCCGAGGCGGACGCCGGAATGGAACCTCGGGCAAAGATGTCTGGTGAGCGAAGCTCTGACGTCGGGTCATTGCACGGGTTGGACGATCCATCTCACGAAGCCCGCATTTCCTGACGCTGACCCGCAACTTCCGATTGGGTTTTTGCTGTTCCGCAGCGTTCCTCTTGCGGGTCACGACGTTCCCCCTGCGGGTCAATTGAAGGAGTTTGAAATCTTGCCCTGGGTCGCCCCACCGTTTCGACACCTGGGAATTGGAACCGCGGTTCTCCGTGAATTCTTCTTCGTCAATACAAAGTGCAGAGACTTCCTCAATACGAATGGAGTCGCCGACGGTAGGAGTGCCATATTGCAGGTGCGCTACCAAAACGGAAACCTTCGCGGCGAATTTGGTCACGAGAGGCTCGATGCCTGGCAGAGCTTTTGTCAATACTTTGGATTTCGCGAGCAGCGCGATCGAAATCCACCGAATCAGGTCCCCGACCTTATTCTTTACCGGGAGACGAGGGCACGCTCGTGATCGCAGCGCGGAATTGACCCCAGCCTGCACCATCGTCGCGATGCGGCTCGAGAACTTACTCGCCGTCCTGAATGCTACGTAAGCACAACCAGCAGGCATCTCCGGAAAACGAACTGTTTCCCGATTTGCCGTTCCCGGATTTGGCGTTTTGGGCGCCGCCTTGGACGTAAACCTCGTGGGACGTTTGCCCTGCACGGCAAACCGGCGCGCGGAACGCACATGTTTTGTGATCGAAGCCGCCGGGCGTTAGACTTGATGCACCTGGTTTACTGGTCTTGCCAATCGAGGTTGCTGAATATGCATCGCTTCGTGGTTTCCATGCTGTTGGCGGGAGTGCTTGGTATTGCCTCATTCTGCCTGGGCGACGAGTCGGCCGCGGAAGGTACGGTCGCCGAACAGAATGACGTGATCTACGGTCGCAAGGCTGACTTGGCTCTGACCTTGGACGTTTTCACGCCGGCCCGGCAAAACGGAGCCGCGATTGTTCACTTGGCCAATGGCGGCTGGCACAAAGCCCACGGCGAGCCGCAGAATTTTGCCGAACTGCTCAAGCGCGGTTATACGGTCTTTCGCGTCGTCATCGCGAGCGAGCCGAAATTCACGATCCTGGAGCAAGTGTCCGACGTCGCCCGTGCGGTGCGGTTTATCCGCTTTCATGCCGCCGATTATCATATCGATCCGGACCGCATCGGCATCGAAGGAGCATCTTCGGGCGGACACATGTCGCTATTGCATGGGATGGGGGGAGACGACGGCAATCCGCAGGCCCCCGATCCGGTCGACCGCGTGTCGAGCCGGGTGCAGGCCGCGGCCGTCTTTTTTCCGCCGACCGATTTTTTGAACTACGGAGCACCCGGCGCCGTGCAGGGGGGCGATCTGGGGCCGCTGGTCTATCACCGGGCGTCGTTCGATTTCACCGAGTACGATCCGGCGATTCGGGCGTATGTCAAGGTGACCGATCCGGCCCGCCGCCGCGCGCTGCTGGAGCAAGCGTCGCCGGTCGCGCACGTGACCGGGCAAAGTCCGCCGACGCTGGTGATTCATGGCGACAAGGACGAGGTGGTGCCGCTGCAGCAGGGGGAAGCGATCGTGGCCAGGTTGAAAGACGTGGGCGTGCCGGCCAGGCTGATCGTGGTTGCGGGAGGCGGACATCCCTGGCCCGATTTCTGGCGCGTCGACAGCCCGAAGCTGGCCGACTGGTTCGACGAGTATCTCAAACCCGCCCCGCGGGCGATGCCGTAAGGACGCCTCCAAACGGGTCGGTGGGGGGCAAGCGAACACGCGTGAAACCATCAAGGGGCTGTGTGTCGGCCGTGCGAAACATGAACGAGTCGTTCCGAATTCGCAAGTCGATTCTGGTGCAGGGGCTCGCCTTCACTCTTCTTTTCTTGTCAGCCACGCTGGCAAGCGCCGGTGTCCCATTCTTTGCCGAGTTGGCGCAACGCGGACTCGAGCGCGATCAGTCGGCCCCAATCGTTGGCGGAATAGTAACGTTCGTCTTTGGTGCGATGACCTTGCTTGGCGTGTATATGCTGCTGGCGTGTTACGTCGAGCGCGTCACGGTCGCGGGGACTGTCCTTTCAGTGAGATCGGTTTTTGGGAACCGGCAATTCGACGCGGCGGCGGTTGACAAGCTTGCTTGGAAAACGAGACCCGTTGGAGGCCGGATTGATTGTTTCGTCGCTGGCCGTCGGACAACGGTCGAGCTTAACGGCTACTCAATGGACGATCGACTACGATTGGTTCGGCTATTCCGCGGTTTCGTGCCGGAAGAGAAGCAGGCGGATTGGCCGATGTTCTGTCAAAAGATCGCTCTGCCGCTTCGCGAAACGCACGCGGATGCGTTACAGGGCGGCCCTGCGCGGCCCCTCGCGCCGGGTCAGGCCCTGATTACGCGGTGGCGCGACGATCGGCTGGCGGCGGTGGTCTTGCCCACGAGTTTCATCGCAGCGGGCGTGGTTTGGTGGGCAAACGGATCGACGTTGTTGCTGTGGACGGCCTGGATCCTGGCGGCTGCCTGGCTTTTTTTGCGCTACACCACGCGGCGAGGTGGTGAGCGCGCCGTGCGGCTCACGGCGATGCCGGGGCATTGATCTATGTTGTTTTACCTCGGGGCAGTCATCGGCTTGGCGATTTTCGTCAACGGGCTCCGGCTGGCTAGGGCTGAGAGTGATACGGCCTGCACCATCGGGCTCATTGTTCTTGTGCCCACGACGCCATTTCTGATTTGCGCGCTGCTCAG
The DNA here is from genome assembly GCA_963702015.1 of uncultured Planctomycetaceae bacterium. GTDB lineage: Bacteria > Planctomycetota > Planctomycetia > Pirellulales > PALSA-1355 > DATJTR01. The sequence continues at coordinate 6,167,631 of OY969698.1, read as the reverse complement.
CGCTGGCAGGGAGCAAGCATGCGCGGCAGAAATCGCCGCGGCTACCGCTCCCGAGCGGTGGGATGAAGGCGAGCACGTTATGCCGCAGCCAGATCATGCTGCATCGCGATATATCGGTTCGCCCCAATAAGCGTGCGTCATCGAAGCCGGAGTCAGAACGACGCGACTGCACTGGCACAAGGACGAGGAAGACCTATTCCAGGGGCGAGATGTGGAGCCGGCGGCGGCCCTCTTCGTCGAGGTCATAGGCCCCTTTGCCCGATCCGTCGATCGGGGCTCCTGTGCCGATGCCGGCCTTTTCCTCAAGCCGTTTCACCTGCCAGCGGAGCTCGCGAATCTGCGCGCGCATGAAACCGATCGCGATGACCGCGAAAACGAAACCGGCCCAAATGATCACCATCAAAGAGAACTTCCACGCCGGGTCGGCGAACGTCGCCAAACTCGTTGCGATCACGGCCAACACGACACACAAAGCCAACGCCAGCCAGGGAGTCAGGGGTTCTTTGATCCGAGCGCTCGTCATGATTCGGTCCTTTGCAGCGAAAGGTTAAAGTTCAGCGCGTGCCGCTCGCGGCCGGCGGCGTTTTTGTCGGCGGCCAAAACGTCAGCGCTTGCGGTGAGAGTTTCGCTCATGCTCACGTCGCCATCGGTTTCCACTGTGCTACGGGGCGGGGGCCGGGTCGGGCAGCACGAGCAATGCCGCGTCGGGCCGACGCAAAAACTCCAAAAGGTCGGCGGCATCTTGCGCCGACAGCTTTTGCTCGAATCCGTCGGGCATCAGCGATTTGCCGCTGACCTTAAGCATCTCGATGCCCGCCCGCGGAATGACCTCGTCGGGCGCGTCGGGGCGCCGCAAGGTAATGCTGCCCGGCGTTTCGTTGGCCACCAGTCCGCTGAGAATCTGGCCGTCGGTCGTCACGAGTGTGTAAGCCAGGTAGTCGGGCGAAACCTGGCGGCTAGGATCCAGCAGCGAAATGAGCAGTTGCTGTTTCGGCTGCAAGCCGACGCCCGACAGGTCGGCACCGATGCGCCGCCCGCGTCCGAGGATCTGATGACAACCCAAGCAATGCTGGGCAAACAGCCGGCCGCCATGATCACGATCGGCGGCCAGGTCGAGCGCCTCGGTATATTCGTCGAGCACCCGTTGCCGGTCGGCGGGAACGGACGCCGCGAGCAATTTGGCGGCCCGCTTGCGTAGCGCTTCGTCGGGCAAGTTGGTGAGCAAGCCCCGCACCGCTGGATCGAGCTCCAAAGGAGTGATCGTGCCGGCTTCCAGCGCGGCCAGCAGTGCTGCGGTAGTAACCGGCGAGCGCAGGGCGGCGCTTTGCAGCACGCGGCGGGTTGCCGTGGTATAGCTGTTCCACCCGGCGAAGAGTTGCTCGGCCAGCGGGGCCTCGGCCAAACGCGCCAGGCAATCGGCCGCCGCGCTCGATACTTCGGGCGGCTGTTCGACGGCCAAGCAGTGCGAGAAGATCGGCGGGATCGCCAGCCGTGCCGCAATGGGCCAGCGCGATAATCGCCCGCAGACGCTCATCGGTCGATGCTTCCGAATCGAGGCTGACCTGCTGGCGCGCTGGAGCAGTTTGGGCAAGCGGGCGAGCAACGCGGCCATCGCCTCTGCCGGTTTTTCATCGGCCGGAAGATCCGATCGCACTTTGCGCACCGACGTGCCGGTTTCGGCCAGGCCTTGCGACAAACCGGCCAGGATCGCCAGCACGCCGGCCGAGTTGGGGGCGGCGGCGTTTTCGACCAGCAGTTCGAGACAAGGCGGTCAACTCGGCTTCGTCGCGCTTGCGGCCGACCAACAGCGCCAATCTTTCGAGCAGCTGTTGCTCGGCCGGATTGGGCGTCGCGAGCAACGCCGGCCGGGATTGAATTTGCGAGGCCAGAAACGCCCAGGCGCGCGGGCCGAGGGCCAGTTGCAACGCCACGCCGTCCCAGACACTGCCGTGATCGAGCGCGGCCAATCGGGCGACGGCGGCATCTTTGTCCGGGCCGTCGAGATCGCCGATCGCCAAGGCAGCTTCGAAGCGGACCGCCGGATCGGCATCGGCCGCGGCTGCCAACACCGCCGATCGCAGAGCCGGCGCATCGAGCGACGACGGAGCCAATCGCGGCGCAGCCATCCGCACGCCCTGCCGGCGAACTTGCGGCGCTTTATCGGCCAAGGCGGTTAGCAAGGTTTTGGCGTCGAGTTCATCCAGGCCGTCGAGCGTCCATAAGGCGTGCAGCCGCGACTGGGGCGTTTTGCCCCCCGCGGCCAGCGCGGTCAACTGCTTGTGGACGCCGGTTGCCTTGCTTTCGACGAGCAATCGCTGGGCGGTGTCGCGGCGCCAGGCGTTGCGGCTGGCCAATTCTTGTACGAGCTGGCCGGGCGTGGCACGATCCAAGCGAATCTGTTTCTCATAGGGGTTATGGCCCGGGTCGCCGCGGCGAATGCGCCAAATCCGTCCGTGCGCGGCCCCCTCGCGCCAATCGATTTTGTCGCGCGAAGGATGTCCCGACAACCACTCGGGATGCTCGACCCAGCGGCGGTAGAAATCGGCGACGTAGAGTGCGCCGTCGGGGCCGGTTGCCAAAAACACGGGATGAAACCAGGGATCGGTCGAAGCCAAAAACTCGTGATCCAGTACGGCGCGTTTCGAAATGAACGTGGGACCATCGGCGACCAATTTGCGGCGTTGTATGAGATTGCGGAGCGATTCGCAAACCATCGCATCGCCGACATAATCGGGGCCGAGCGCATTGCCTCGAAAAATCGTCAGGCCGCACAGGGCGTTGTAGAAATCGGTCGGCTCGCTATTGAAGGTTTGCGGACTTGGGCTGATGGCGTAGATTCGCGTGGTGTCGTTCGGATCGGCAATGTCGCGGCAAGCCAGCTCGGCCAGTTGCGGATAGCGATCCAAAACCGCCGGATTCAGCAGCGCATGCCGCAAGGGAATCGTGTTCCACGAGGCGAACCGCTCGCCCCAGTCGTCGCGTCCCAAACCGAACTGGCTGTGGCCGGTGACCGCCTCGAACTGGCTGCCGTCGGGCCGAAAGCGGAAGTCGCGACCGGCAATCGAAACCGCCTTTTCCGGCGGATCTTGCGGGCGGCGAACTTCGCCGCCGCTGCGGCCATTGGCGCCGTAGATCCAGTTGTCGGCCCCCCACGTCAGGCCGTTGACGCGCAGCTGTTGGTTGCCTTCGGCAAAGCCGGTCAGCAGCACCTCGCGCTGGTCGGCCGTGCCATCGCCGTCGGTATCTTCGAGAAACAAGATGTCGGGAGCGGCCGCCACCAGCAGTCCTCCGCGGACCGGCAACAACCCGGTCGGAAAGGAGACTCCGGCGGCAAAGACCTTCGCGGTTTCGTAGCGGCCGTCATGGTCGAGATCTTCGAGCAGGCGAATGCGACCTTTGCCCGGCCCGACTGGATAATCTTCCATTTCGGCCACGAACATGCGACCGGCTGCGTCCCAAGCCATCGCCACCGGGCTGATGACCGCTGGCTCGGCGGCGACGAGCTCGATCAGCAAGCTTTTGTCGTCCAGGCGGAACGTGGCCTGCTCGGCACCGGGCGACAGCGGCGCCGCGTCGGCCGGCTGCTCGGTTGCAGCGGGGGCCGCGGCGGGCGGTTCCGCCCAGGCTGGCGGAGCCGAAAGCCCGATCGAAAAAACGACGAATACTAAGATCCGATTCATAGGGTTACTGCTATGGCTTGTTACCTGCGTTAGACTGCGCGGCCAGTTCGTCGAGAATCGCGACCGCCTCATCGACCATGCGTTCGCCGGTGCCGATCTCGGCGAAGCTGTGCAAACCGGTCCAGGTTTGGTATCCCCCCAGTTTGAACGCTTCACGATCAGGAGTATAGCCGATCCAATCGTTCGCCAACTCGGCAACATAGGTATCCGGGAAAGGGGATCGTCGTTTGATCTCCATGCCCAACAGGGTGAAGAATTCGGCCGACACGCCGACCAAGGCGACGTCGCCGATCAGAATCACTTGGACAGAGGTTTCGCGCTGTTCGCCCTGGTGGGGTTTGATCGCGGCGCGGGCCTCGCGAAAGACGCCCGTGACGAAATCGAAGTCGCCGGGGGCGTGAGCGGTCATGTAGTCGGTCACTTTTTTGTCTTCGGTTGCCTCGTCGAACGTGCGGATTTTGTAGAGAAACGGTCGCTTGACGGCCACGACGCGATTCACTTCGCGCGGCGTGGCCCGATCGACTCCCTCGGTGACGTCGCGCTTCAGATCGGCGATCATGTCCGCGATCGGGCGGCCGCCGTTGTGGGTCGAGCCCGAGGCCCCTTCGAGAAAACAGACCGGCGCGCCCCATTGTTCTTCGAGTGCCTGCGCCGCCAGTCCGTAAAACGATGGCGAGCGGACATTGGGTCGTAGCGAGCCGACCGTGTGGGTCGAATGGTTGTAAATTACGCTCAGCAGTTTGTCGTCGGATCCGCGGAAGACCCAAACCGGCAGCTCCGGATCGAACGGACCAGTCGGACGGGCGAGTGGATCAGCGCTGTTGCCCCAGGAAATCATACCGTCGGGCAGCAGCATGCGGCTGTTCGCGCCGATGTTGGGTTCCTGGCCCAAATGGAACAAGAAGCGGCTGTTGTCGGTCAAGCGGGCGTTGGCCTGCTCGACGGCTTGCACAATGCCCGCTTCGACGGTGCGAATGAATTCCGGCTCGGCCTGAGCGCCGTGAATGCGAACCGTACTGGGGGCGTTGTGGGTGTGTGTGGCGTTGACCAGCAAGTGGGCCGGCTCAATCCCGCACGACTTTTCGATTAGAGCGGCCGCACGGTCGATCATCTCACGGGTGACAAACAGCACGTCGCAAGCGACGATGGCAAACTTGCCCGAGCCAGGCTGCTCGATCACCGTGGCCACGGCGCGCAATTCTCCTTCCTGACCCTTGGCGTACAGGGCATGCATGTGGCCGCCGAGCTGCATTCTGTCGTCGGCCTTGAAGTTGACGGCCGCGGCCCCCACGCGCAGCGGCGCGGGATCGGCCGATTTGGCCGGTGCCGTGAGCAGGGCCGAAAGGCCGACCGAAAGGGCGAATAACGCAAGGAGGCGTTTCATCGTTATGGCTTGCTTTCCACGGCCGTGGGGGCGATCAGGTCCTTGAGAACTTCGAAAGGCGGCTCGACGAAGACCTCGCGCGGCGTGAAAAAGTTGAACAGGTAGATTCCGTCGGCTCCCTCTTTGCGAAACTGCTCCGCGGCGCGGCGGTAATTCGCCGCCGAACCGGCTGAGTCCGCACAGCCGTAAATCGGCACGCCGGCGATTCGTTCTTTCCAGGATTTGATGGGCAGATCGTAACGCGTGCCTGAGTAGGGCGACACGGTCAAAAAATCGAGCCAGCCTTTCTCGGCCCAGGCGGCCGGATCGAGGCCCGACGATCGGCACTCGTGTTGATCGGCAAGGACGCGCGCGGCCAGCGCCATTCGCCGGCCCCGCTTGTCGCCTTCGACGTCGAGCATTTGCCGCACGCGCTGGACCAGTCCATTCATCGTTTCAATCCGCTCGGCCTCCGTCCCGCTCTGGAAAAAGATCGGGGCACGGACGAAGTCCAATTCGATGCCATCGCAATTGTACCGCTGGACCGCTTCTTCGATCAGCCGGAACGTGTAGTCGCGCACGGCCTGGTGGGCAAAGTCGAATCCCGCTCGAACTCCTGGCTGAAAGTACTTGGTGCCGGGTACATGAGCCGGCAACCGGTACTCCGGATGTTCCAGCCACATTTTACACCGCAACGGTTCGAAATCGTGGATGTCGTTCATGCGGTAGGTGAGCAGCGATTCCAGGCCCCGCTGCCTGGCCTCGGCCAACAGTAGGGCATAGGGGTCGGCTCCCTGGGCGAACATTGCCTGGACGTTCTGGAAAAGCTGCTGCTCCCAGCCGGCCCATTTGGCTCGCTCGGCGGGCGGAGTCAAAGTGCCGCGCATGTCGCCGATCTTGCTCGGATAGTACGTGACCTGCGCCCCGATGCAGAGCAAGAATGTGTCGACCTGGCTGCCCGGGTAGGCGATCTCGTCGATAAGCGTTTTCATATCGTCGGCCGTGACCACGACCGGCTGCGTGCCACCTTTGCGGGTCCACATGCACGAGTCGCCGTCGAGATTGTAGAGGACGCGCCGCGTCCGAGGCGCGGTCGGCTTGGCGGCATCCGCGGCCAAGGCCGGTTGTCTCGTCGCGAATATCGGCAAGACAAAGAGGGTAATCCAAAGGATTTGCGCAGGCAGTCTCATGTTGGTTGACTCCCGAGGTCGGCTATTGCGAGACACTGGAACGGAGCGTGCTCGATTGGCGTGAGATCTACTGCTGGTTGTCACCGGCGGTTGGTACGGCGAGCTGCTCGAGCATCACCACCACCTGATCGACCATGCGCTCGCCGGTCCCTTCTTCGGCGAAGCTGTGCAAACCCATCCAGGTTTGATAGCCGCCGAGCTGGTGAGCCTCGCGGTCTGGCAAATAGCCGACATAGTCATTGGCCAATTCGGCGATATAGGTTTCCTTGAACGGGGATCGCTTTTTGATCTCCATGCCCAGCCCGGTGAAGAACTCGGCCGGCACCCCGACCAACGCCACATCGCCGATGACGATGACTTGCAAGATCGTTTCGCGATCCTGGCCCTGCTGGGGTTTGAGTTCCCGTCGCGAATTGCGAAAGACACGCGTACACTCGTCGAGCATGCCCGGGGCGTGCTTCGTGCAGTAATCGATTACCTTATTGTCTTCGGTCTGTTCGTCGAACGTGCGCACCTTGAAGTGAAAGGGCCACTTGATCGACTCGATGCGCGGCACCGGCCGCTCGGCCGCTTGCTCGACTCCTTCGGCGACGTCGCGTTTGAGTTTTTCGATCGCTTCGGGGACCGAACAGTTCATATTGTGGGTCGAGCCCGAGGCGCCTTCCAAAAAGCAGACCGGCGCGCCCCATTTTTCTTCCAGCGCCTGGGCCGCCAGTCCATAGAACGACGGCGAGCGGACGCCCGGCGTCAGCGAGCCGATCGTGTGGGTCGAATGATTGTAGAGAACGCTTACCAATTTGCCGCTGCCGTCGCGAAACACCCAGACGGGCAATTGCGGGTCGAACGGGCCAGTCGGCCGAACGATCGGCACGCTGGAGCCGATCCAGTTGATCATGCCATCGGCCAGAAGCAGCCGGCTATTCTGGCCGATGCCCGGCTCCTCGCCCAAATGAAAGGCGAAATGGCAATCGTCGCTCAGATGGGCGTTGGCCTCTTCGACGGCACGCACGATCGCGTCTTCGACATTGCGGATGAACTCCGGCTCCGGTTCGCAGGCGTGGACGTGGAGCGTGCAGGGGGCATGATGGGTATGGGTGGCGTTGATCAGCAACCGGGTCCGCTGAATTCCGCACGACTCTGCGATTCTCAGGGCCACGCGGTCGGTCATGGCCCGCGTCAGGGCGATAATGTCGCAGGCCACGATGGCGAATTTTCCCGAGTCGGACTGCTGGAGCACCGTGGCCACCGCGCGCAATTGCCCCTCTTGCCCATGATAATATTGTGTACCGATTGCGCCGGCGATCTGCATTTTGTCGTCGGCGGTGATGTTGGCCGCGGCCGCGCCGACGCGCAAAGGTGCCGGATCGGCCAGCGCGGATGACGCAAGCAGCGCCGCAAGACCGATCGAAAAGAGGGAGAGCCGGAGTTTGCGATTCATTTTACGCTCGGTTGCCTATTGCTTGTTGTTTGCCGCCGTTTGCGCCGCCAATTCCTCGAGCATCGACACCGCCTCGTCGACCACGCGTTCGCCCGTGCCGACCTCGGCAAAGCTATGAGAGCCCATCCAGGTTTGATATCCCCCGAGCTGGTGTGCCTCGCGGTCGGGCAAATAGCCGATCCAATCGTTCGCCAGTTCGGCCACGTAAGTTTGTTTGAAGGGAGACCGTTTTTTGATCTCCATTCCCAGGCCGGTAAAAAATTCGGCGGAGACGCCGACCAGGGCCACGTCGCCGATGAGGATGACCTGGTTGAAGGTTTCGCGCTCCTTGCCTTGCTCGGGCTTCATTTCCAGCCGCGATTGGCGAAAGACCCGCGTGCACATGTCGAGCGCGCCGGGAGCGTGCTTCGTGCAATAGTCGATGACCTTCTGATCCTCGACCTGTTCGTCGAACGTGCGGACTTTGAAGCGGAACGGTCGCTTGATGGCAAGGATTCGCGGGACTTCGCACGGCGTGGCCTGTTCGACTCCTTCGGTGACGTCGCGCTTCAGTTTCTCGATCGCGTCGGGGACCGAACAATTCAAATTATGTGTCGACCCCGAGGCCCCTTCCAGAAAGCAGACCGGCACGCCCCATTTTTCGCCCAAGGCCTGGGCCGCCAGTCCATAGAACGACGGCGAGCGGACGCCCGGCTGCAGCGTGCCGATCGTATGGGTCGAATGGTTGTAAATCACGGCGACCAGTTTGTCGTCGGGACCACGAAATGACCAAACCGGCAACTGCGGATCGAACGGGCCCGTCGGACGAATCTTGGGGACGCTCGATCCGATCCAGTTGATCATGCCGTCGGCCAGCAGCAGCCGGCTGTTCATGCCGATGTTCGGTTCTTCGCCCAAATGGAAGAGAAACCGACAGTTGTCCGTCAGACGAGCGTTGGCCGCTTCGACGGCCGCGACGATGCCTGCCTCGACGGCACGCACAAATTCCGGTTCGGCATGGCAGCCGTGAATACGCACGGTGGCGGGCGCGTGATGCGTGTGGGTGGCATTGACCAGCAAGTGGGCCGGCTCGATGCCGCATGACTTTTCGATGATCGCGGCCGCTCGGTCGATCATTTCGCGGGTGACGAAGAGCACATCGCAGGCGACGATGGCAAACTTGCCCGAGCCGGGCTGCTCGATGACCGTGGCGACGGCTCGCAATTGGCCTTCTTGCCCATGGGCGTAAGCCGGATTGATGTTGCCGGCAATTTGCATCTTGTCGTCGGCCGCGAAATTGGCGGCGGCCGCACCGACTCGTAGCGGGGCAACCGCCGGCGAAGGCGTGTCGGCGCGACTGGCGGTGCCGGCCGTGGCGATCAGGCCGAAAAGCAACAGGCCGGCGATCGGAACGCGGGAGCGCGTTGGGACAACAGCCGACAAGAGTGAGCGACCGGCGTAGCGGCACATCGGCAGCCTCGAGCGGTAAAGGAGCAGGGGTGGGAAAACCAATCGAAGCGGCGCGGCAAGCGGGCGCGAGCGTCTAATTGCCTGATAATTGCGCGTGGGAGAACGGACTGTGTTATTCTTCCGCGATCGAAAAGCAGGTGCTTGAAATATGGCGGGTGTCGGCGCTGGCAGATGCGTTGCCGCGGCCAGCGGTCTGGCAGCGTGCGTCTCATTATCGCAGTGCGTCGACGGTCGTTCAAGCGTTTTTTTCACTCCGCGTGAGTCAGAACGAGGGTTCTCTTTTTTCGTTGGAGTGCGCTTCACGGGACGCTATCCTACAAGTGGTTTTGCAACCAGATGGAAGAAGGAAATGGGAAAAGTCCCCGCGAGTTTTGGAAACCGTCTCTGGTGAGCTGGAGGGTATTTGCCGATGACGAGCCGTTGTCCCGCGCCGCGATGGGCGTCAATGCTTGCGCTGGGGCTATTCTTGATTTGTGCTTGCCGCGTCGCGTCGGCGGACGAATCGACCGCGCAGACGCCGGAGCCAAAGGTGGCGGATGGGTTTGCCCTCGAGCTGGCCGCTGGCCCTCCGTTGGTCGAGCGTCCGATCACGATGGCGCTTGACGAACGCGGCCGGCTCTACGTGAGCGATTCGTCCGGTTCGAACGACCCGGTCACGAAGCAGCTTGCCGACCGGCCCCATCGCATTTTGCGGCTCGTGGACACCGATGGCGATGGCCGGTTCGACCGGCGGACGATTTTTGCCGACCACATGATGTTTCCGGAAGGGACGATGTGGTTTCGCGGCTCGTTGTATGTCTCGGCTCCGCCCAGCATTTGGAAACTGACCGATGCCGATGGCGATGGCGTCGCCGAGCAGCGCGAAGAGTGGTTTGCCGGCAAAACGCTGACCGGCTGCGCCAACGACCTGCACGGTCCCTATCGGGGTCGCGACGGCTGGATCTATTGGTGCAAAGGAGCATTCGCCGAGCAGACGTACGATCTGCCGAATCGGCCCGGCTGGACAACCCGTGCCTCGCACATCTTTCGGTCCCGGCCCGACGGGTCGGGCTTGGAACCGGTGCTGACCGGCGGCATGGACAACCCGGTCGACGTCGCTTTTACGCCCGAAGGAGAGCGGATCCTCTCTTGCACGTTTTTCGTGCATCCCGGCGGAGGCGAGCGCGACGGCTTGATCCACGCCATTTACGGCGGCGTCTATGGCAAACAGCACGACGTTCTCAACGGTCACACGCGTACCGGACCGCTGATGCCGGTGCTCGCACACTTGGGCCCCGCGTCGCCCTGCGGGTTGCTGTGCTACGAATCGCAGTCGTTTGGCGACGACTTTCGCGGCAACCTGCTGACTACGCTGTTCAGCTTGCACAAGGTGACGCGGCACAAGCTGGTGCCCGCCGGATCGACCTATCGGCCGGAAGAGAGTGATTTTCTCATCAGCGACTCGACCGATTTTCATCCGACCGACGTCGTCGAGGATGCCGACGGATCGGTGCTGGTTTGCAACACGGGGGGCTGGTACAAGCTGTGCTGTCCCTCGTCGCAATTCCACAAGCCGAACGTGCTGGGGGCGATCTATCGAGTCCGCCGGCAGGGGGCGGAGCGGGTCGACGATCCGCGCGGCGAGCGAATCGACTGGAAAGCCGCGGAGCGGGCGCTCACCGACTTGCTTGGCGATCCTCGGCCCGCGGTGCGCGAGCGGGCGATCGAATCGCTAGCGGCACGGCGAACAGCGTCGATCGAACCGCTGGCGGACGTTCTCGAGCATGACGCCTCGGAGCAAAGGAAGCTCGGCGCGGTCTGGGCGCTGTCGCGAATCGACGATTCGGCCGCGCGCGACGCCAACATCTTGGCGCTTACCAACTCCAGCCAATCGGTCCGCCACGCCGCGGCACATGCAGCCGCCTTATGGCGAGACGCCGGCGCGATTAACCCACTGATTCTGTGCCTGGAAGATCCGTCGCCGGCCGTGGCACGCACGGCGGCCGAAGCGCTTGGCCGACTGGGCGATTCTCGGGCGACCGGCCCGCTTTTGGCGGCTAGCCGGCGTGCCGAAGACCGCGCGCTGGAGCATTCGATCATCTACGCGTTGATCGAAATCGGGGATGCGGCGGCCATTCGCCGCGGTCTCAAGGCCGAAGATCCGCGCACGCATCGCGCGGCCCTGATCGGCCTTTCGCAGCTGGCGCCGACTGATCTGACGGCGGAGGACGTCTTGCCGCTGCTGACCGATCCGGCCCAGCCGCTGCGCGATGCGGCCTGGTGGATTGCCGAACAGCGGCCGGACTGGGGCGATCAGATCGCGGCACAACTGGTCGGTCGGCTGCGCGGCGCGCGCACGGCCGACGAGGATGAGCAGCTTTTGGCGGCGCTGGCCCAGCTTTCGCAAAACAAGGGGGTGCAGGAGCTGATTGCCCAGTCGGTCGACGACGCCTCTCTGACCGAGGCATCACGATTGCTGGCACTGCGAGCCATGGCCCGCAGCCGTGTGAATCCGACGCCGGACGAATGGATCGACCCACTGTTGCGGGCCGTGGAGACGGCCCCGCTCGAGGCCGAGGCTTTTGTCAGCGTGCAATCGCTGGGGCTGACGAAGCCGCAGCGCGAGAAGGCACGGCCCGCGCTGCTGCGATTTGCCGGCAACGAAAGTGAGCCGCTGGAATTGCGATTGGTCGCCCTCGAGACGTTGGGCGAAGGGATCGGCGAATTGCAGCCGGTGCTGTTTGATTGCGTCATGACGGGCCTGACCGACGAAGCTCCGCCCTTGCAACGGGCGGCCGCGGCAAGCGTGCTGTCGCAGGCGAAGCTCAGCGCCGATCAAACGTTGCGAATCGCCGGCTCGTTGAATCGATTGACGCCGCTGGAACTGACCCGGCTGCTGCCGATTTTTGACAAGGCGGACGAGCCCGTCCAGCGCGAAGCCCTGGTGGCGCTGTCGGCCAACGACAATCCGGGGGGAATTCGCCGCGACGTGCTCGTCGCGTTTCTCGACAAACTTGCCGGTTCGCTCCGCACCGAAGGGGACGCGCTGATGGCCAAGGTCGATGCCTTGAACGCCCAGCGCCGCGAAAGGCTCGAGGCGCTGCTAAAATCGCTTCCAGAAGGGGACATCCAACGTGGGCATGCGATCTTCAACAGCAAGAAGGCGGCCTGCGTCGGTTGTCACGCGGTGGGCTATGTGGGCGGGCGACTGGGGCCCGACCTGACGCTGATCGGAAAAACGCGGACCGATCGCGATCTGCTCGAAGCGATTGTCTATCCCAGCGCCAGCTTTGTCCGAAGTTTCGAGCCGCTGCTGGTGGTGACCAACGACGGTCAGCAATTCAGCGGACTTTTGCGGCAGGAGTCGCAGCAGGAGATCGTGCTGGCCACCGGCCCGCTGACGAGTCAACGGATCCGGCGCGACGAAATCGACGAGATCCGTCCGAGTCAAACGTCGTTGATGCCCGAGGGTTTGGATAAATTGCTTTCGCTCGAGGAGTTGGGCGATTTGATTGCCTATCTGAAAAGCCGTCAATAGCGTAGGCCACTAGAGAAAGGTTAGGACGATGTCTTCACAGCGGAAGTTGCCACTCACGCGGCGCGCGTTTCTCGACGGTCTGGCGGCGATGGGTGCTGGTGCGCTGGCCCAGCCGCTCGTGGCGCGGGGCGACCAGCCGGCCGGCAACCGGGTGATCGAGGAAAACCAGCGCCCCGGCACGCGCGATTGGATGCTCGATAAGACGCAAATCGAGCCGAAGTCGCGCTACCGGTGTCCCTGGATCGAGGGTTATTGTTCCGCGACGAGCGTTACGCGCCGGCGAGACGATTCGCTTTTATGTCAGCACCGATCCATCGTCGGAATTCACGCTGGAGATCTTTCGCACCGGGTACTACGGCGGCGACGGCGGCCGGAGCGTGAAACACCTGGGAAAGTTTGCCGGTACGGTGCAGCCCGAGCCGGCAGTCGGCGCCAAGCGGCTGCGCGACTGCCAGTGGCAAGCGAGCGCCGAACTCCGCATCCCCGACGACTGGCTGAGCGGAGTTTATCTCGGCAAACTGACGGCCGTGGACAGTGGCCTGCAAAGCTACGTGGTTTTTATCGTGCGCGATAACAGAGCGGCCGACTTTCTTTTCCAATGCAGCGACCATACCTGGCAGGCCTACAATCGCTGGCCCAATCAGTTTGCCCTTTACGACGATGGCCAGCACGAGTGGTATTGGGGGGGCAACGTGCAGGTGAGCTTCAATCGTCCTTACGGCAAATATTGCCAGATCTTCGATGCTCCCTTATCGACCGGCTCCGGCGAGTGGCTGCTGTGGGAGTTTCCGCTGGCCTACTGGATGGAATCGCAAGGCTATGACGTCACCTATATTTCGAACCAGGACACGCATCGCGATCCGAGCGGGCTGCTGCGGGCGAAAGGTTTCTTGAGTGTCGGGCACGACGAATATTGGACGATCGAGATGTTCAGAAACGTCCAGGCCGCGATTGCCAAGGGCGTCAACGCCGCCTTTCTGTCGGGCAACTCGATTTATGGGCGCGTCGAGTTCGACGACCGGCTCCGGATCTTCGAACGTACCGGCATTTTTGCGCCCCCGGGCGGGGCGACGGAATTGGTGGGGATGAAAGGCTTGAAACAAGAGCCGCCTTATGCCAACGAGCTGATGGGCGCCCAAAGCACCGGCACCATTACCGGTGGCGCCGATTGGATTTGCCGCCGGCCCGATCACTGGCTGTTTGCCGGAACGGGCATGAAGGAGGGGGACGGAATTCCGGGGTTGGTCGGTTGGGAATGGCATGGCGATCCGGCCCCGATCCCGGGCCTGGAAATCGTTGCCAGCGGGCCGACTCAATTTGCGCCGGGCAAACTGACCGGCGGCACCTATACGGCCACGATCTATCCCGGTCCGCGCGACAACTTTGTTTTCAACGCGGCGACGATTTGGTGGGGGGATGGACTGAGCGCGCCGCCTGGCTACGTTAGGCCAAAAGACTATACCGAGCCGCAGGGGCCCGACGAGCGCGTGCAACAGATCACGCGCAACTTGCTGGCGCGGATGCGGGGCTGAGCGAAAACCGATGAGATTCTAGAGAAAGGTCGGGATGATGTCCTCACGGCCGAAGTTCCCGCTCACGCGGTGCGCGTTTCTCGACGGCCTGGCGGCGATCGGCGCGGTGTGCGCTTGCCCGGCCACTCGTGGCACGGGGCGATGCGTCGGCCGGCAACCGAGTGATCGAGGAAAACCAGCGCCCCGGCACCCGCGATTGGATGCTCGATCGGACTCAGATCGAGCCGAAGTCGCGCTACCGCTGCCCGTGGATCGAAGGCTATTGTTCGGCGACCAGCGTGCTTGTCGGCGACACGATTCGGTTTCATGTCAGTACCGATCCACCCTCGCCGTTCACGCTGGAGATCTTTCGGACAGGTTACTATGGCGCCGACGGCGGCCGCAGCATGAGGCACCTGGGCAAGTTTGCCGGGAGCGCTCAGAGAGTTCCGGAAGTCGGAGCCAAGCGGCTGCGCAACTGCGAGTGGCCGGCATGTGCCGAGATGCGCATTCCCGACGATTGGTTGAGCGGGGTTTATCTCGGCAAGCTGACGGCGTTGGACAGCGGACTGCAAAGCTACGTGGTTTTTGTCGTGCGCGACGAGCGCGGGGCCGACTTTATCTTTCAATGCAGCGATCACACCTGGCAGGCGTATAATCGCTGGCCCGATCAGTTTGCCCTCTACGACGATGGCCAGCACGAATGGTATTGGGGGGGCAACGTGCAGGTCGGCTTCAATCGGCCTTACGGCAAATATTGCCAGATCTTCGATGCTCCTTTGTCGACCGGGTCGGGCGAGTGGCTGCTGTGGGAGTTTCCGCTGGCCTACTGGATGGAGCAGCAAGGCTATGACGTCACCTACATTTCGAATCAGGACACGCATCGCGATCGGGCCGGGCTGCTGCGGGCTAAAGGCTTCTTGAGCGTCGGGCACGACGAATATTGGACTATCGAGATGTTCGAGAACGTCCAGGCCGCGATCGCCGCGGGCGTTAACGTCGCGTTCCTTTCGGCCGATTCGGTGATCGGCCGCATTGTGTTCGAGGACTCGGTAAGGGCCTTCGAACGCACCGGCGTTTTCGGTCCGCCGGGCGGTTTGCGCGAATTCGTCGCGATCAACACGCTGAAGCACGAACGCCCCTACGCCAACGAACTGGTCGGGGCTCAAAGTACCGGCTATGGTACGGGGGTGCCGACTGGACCTGCCGCTTGCCCGATCACTGGCTGTTTGCCGGGACGGGCATGAAGGAGGGGGACGGGATTCCGGGGCTGGTCGGTTGGGAGTGGCACGGCGATCCCGCGCCGATCCCCGGCTTGGAAATCGTTGCCAGCGGGCCGACGCAAAATGCGCCGGGCCAGCTCAACGGCGGAATCTACACGGCCACGATCTATCCCGGCCCGCGGGATAATTTCGTTTTCAACGCGGCGACGATCTGGTGGGCCGACGGTTTGAGCGCGCCGCCCGGCTACGTTCGGCCAAAGGTCTATACCGAGCCGCGTGGGCCCGACGAGCGCGTGCAACAGATCACGCGCAACTTGTTGGCGAGGATGAGCGGTTGAGTGGGCGGGAAGGGCAGACGCCATGCGATTGGCGGTTCAGACTTTCGACAGGCAAGAGTAACTTGAAAGGCGGCGGAAGATGATTGGGTTGTTTTGTCAGACAATCGTGGTGACAGTCGGCCTCGTATTCGGAGCCGGCGCCGAGCCGAAGGACAATCCGATCTTTCCGGCCGACGCCACGCTCGAGAAGCTCTTCGAGCGCTCGGTCGACGTTAAACTCGGCCTGACCGAAGGGCCAGCTGCCGCTCCGGATGGCAGCATCTACTTTACCGACATCCTGGAGGGGCCTGACAACCAGACGATGATTCATCGCTACGACCCGCGGACCGGCAAGACGACGTTGTTTACGGCCAAGGGGGGCAAAGCCAACGGCCTCTTGTTCGACAAACTGGGCCGCTTGCTCGGCTGCGACGGCGCGGATGGCGGCACGCGCGCGGTGGTGCGCTGGAACGTTCAGACCGGCGAGCGGACGGTTGTGGCCGATCGATTCGATGGCAAACGGTTCAACGCGCCGAACGATCTTGCCGTCGACCGCAGCGGCCGGATCTATTTCACCGATCCGCGCTACGTCGGCAGCGAATCGGAGGACTTGCCGCGGCGCTCCGTTTACGTGATCGAATCGGACGGGAAGGTCGTTCTGTTGGCCGACGACGTTGAGATGCCCAACGGCATTGTGCTCAGCCCCGACGAGCGGACGCTTTATGTCGGCGATCACAATAGCGGGTGGCCAAAGCCGGCCAAGCGCGGTGCGATGCGAGTCTATGCCTATCCCCTGACGGAAAATGGGCGGCTCGCCGGCCCGCGGCGAACGCTGGTCGATTTTGGCGCCGAGGACGGCTGCGACGGCATCACGGTCGACAAGGCCGGCAATCTCTATTTGACGTGTCGCAGCCCGGCCAAACCGGGCATAAGGGTAATCGATCCGGCAGGCAAGGAACTGGCGTTTCTTCCCACGGGACCTGAAAATCAGGTCGGGCCGCCGGAGGATATGAAAGGCCTGCCCAGCAACGTGGAATTTGGCGTTGGCGATGACCGCCACACGCTGTATGTGACCATCGATAAGGGACTCTACCGCATTCGTACCAACACGACCGGCACCCCCCGGGCTTGGGAAACGGCCAAGCGGTGAGAATAGCAAGCGATGACGCAACCAGTTCCGGGTTTCCAACGACATGAACCAGGTTCAACAAGCGGCATTTGAGCTTCGGCTGGAAGACCTGAAGAAGGCGATCGGCCGCGATGGCGATCTGGCGGGCACGTTATTGGCAGCCAGCTCGGCACACAGCGCCGATCCCACGATTCAGGTTCGAGTGATTCGGTATTTGTTGCGATGCGGGGTCGCCGTCAACGAAACGGACAATAACGGTGTGACGCCGCTGCATCGCGCCGTGCGATTCAGGAGTCCCGCCGCGGTTAAAGAACTCATTGCTCGCGGTGCCGACGTGAATGTCGTTGACAAAAAGACGAAATCAACCCCGCTGCATCGGGCCGTCACGAACACCGGGGCGCCGACGACTGCCGGAAAGACGGGTGGCGCGATGGAGATTATCAAATTGTTGCTCAGCAGTGGGGCCGATCCGCGGATCAAGAACAGGAATGGAAAGGCTCCCGTGGATTATGTTAAGAACGCGGAAATAAGAGGCATGTTTCGCAAGCACGACGCCAGATAACCATGCCGCGCCGCCGGCCGTTGGTTTTGTAAAACAGAAGATCGCTATCAACAACCGTCACGGTCGACACGGAAAATCGCAGGTATTGGCCGAGCACTCCCCCAAGAAAACCCCAGGAATCGCACAATGACTTCCATGCAATCACGCCGCAAGTTTCTCAAGCAATCCGCCGCGTTGGGTACGCTCGCGGCCGGTTACGGTTTGTTGGGCAAACCGATATTGGCCGAAGAACGATCGGCCAACGAAAAGCTGAATATTGCCTTTGTCGGCACCGCTGCTCAAGCGCGATTCAGCATCGATAACCTGAAGAACCAGAACATCGTGGCGCTGTGCGACATCGACGACCTTTTGCTGGGCAAGGCCAGCACGGAGTTTCCGCAGGCCAAGACGTATGTCGATTTTCGCAAGATGCTCGAACAGCCCGACATCGATGCCGTGGCCGTGTGCACGCCCGATCACATCCACGCGCCGGCCACCGTGATGGCCTTGCGCCTGGGCAAGCATGTCTATTGCGAAAAACCGCTCACGCACACCGTGGCCGAGGCGCGGCTCGTCGCCCAGGAAGCGGCCAAGGCGAAGCGGGCAACGCAAATGGGAACGCAAATCCACGCCGGCGACAACTATCGCCGCGTGGTCGAAATCATTCAGTCGGGCGCGATCGGCAAAGTGGCCGAGGTCCACACGTGGGCCGGCAGCGGCTTGGGGGGTGGCAATCGACCCACCGATACGCCGCCGGTGCCGTCGACCTTGCATTGGGATCTGTGGTTGGGCCCCGCGCCGGAGCGGCCGTACAACGCGGCGTATGTTCCTTTCAAATGGCGCGGATGGTGGGATTTCGGCGGCGGAAGCGTGGCCGACCTGGGCTGCCATCACATGGATCTGCCATTCTGGGCGCTGGGCCTGCGCCATCCGACGAGCGTCGCCGCCGAAGGGCCGCCGGTCAATCCCGAGACATGTCCGCTGGGGATCCAGGTACGCTACGAATTCCCGGCGCGCGGCCAGCAGCCGCCCGTGAAGCTCACCTGGTACAGTGGCGAGCGCATTCCCGAAACGATTCATGGAAACGTCAGCGGCGGCGCGGGCAATCTGTTCGTGGGAGACAAGGGGATGATGTTCGCCGATTACGGCGGCTATCATTTTCTGCCCAAGGCCGATTTTGCCGGCTACAAGCCACCCGAGCCGAGCATCCCGAATTCGATCGGCCATCATGCCGAATGGGTCAAGGCCTGCAAGGACGGCAGCCCGACGACGTGCAATTTTGATTACGCCGGCGCGTTGACCGAAGCGGTGCTGCTGGCCAACGTCTCGTATCGCTTGGGCAAGCCGCTGGTGTGGGACGCGAGCAACCTGCGCGCGAGCAACGCCCCCGACGCCGACCGGTTCATTCACAAGGAGTATCGCAAGGGTTGGGCGATTTAGATTTAATAAATGGGGACGCAGCTCGATTCGGCGAATTCAAGCTGCGTCCCCCTTTTTCCGGTTTTTCTGATCAGCACCCCTGGGAATCGATCCATGACCCACATGCAATCACGCCGCACGTTTCTCAAGCAGTCGGCCGCGCTGGGTTCTTTGGCCGCCGGTTACGGTTTGCTGGGCAATCGAGCATTGGCCGAAGAGCGGTCGGCCAACGAGAAATTGAACCTCGGCATTGTCGGCACCGCCAACCAGGCGCGATTCAGCATCGATAACCTGAAAAACCAGAACATCGTGGCGCTGTGCGACATCGACGACGTTTATCTGGGAAAAGCCGCCGCCGATTTTCCGCAGGCCAAGACGTATGTCGATTTTCGCAAGATGCTCGAGCAGCCCGACATTGATGCGGTGGCCGTATGCACGCCCGACCACACCCACGCGCCGGCCACGGTGATGGCCTTGCGGCTGGGCAAACACGTCTATTGCGAAAAACCGCTCACCCATACCGTGGCCGAAGCGCGGCTGGTCGCCCAGGAAGCGGCCAAAGCCAAGCGGGCAACGCAAATGGGAACGCAAGTCCACGCCACCGACAACTATCGCCGCGTGGTCGAAATCGTCCAGTCGGGGGCGATCGGCAAAGTGACCGAAGTCCACACGTGGGTCGGCAAAGGATGGAATGGAGCAAAGTCGCTCGCCGAGCGGCCGGCGGAAGAATCGACCGTGCATTGGGATCTGTGGTTGGGACCGGCCGCCGAGCGCCCCTTCAACGCCGCCTATCTTCCGCGCACGTGGCGCTCGTGGTGGGATTTCGGTAGCGGTGTCACCGGCGACATGGGCTGCCATCACCTGGACCTGCCCTTCTGGGCACTGGGGCTGCGGGCACCGACGAGCGTCGCGGCCGAGGGCCCAGCGGTCAACGCCGAGACGTGTCCCGGAGGGCTCGCGGTTCGCTACGAGTTCCCGGCCCGCGGCGAGCAGTCGCCGGTGAAGTTGACGTTGTACAGCGGCGCGGCGATTCCCCCGGCGATTCGCGGCCAATCGACCGACGTCGACGGCAATCTGTTTGTCGGAGACAAGGGAATGCTGCGTGCCGGCTATACGAGCTGGAAACTGCTGCCCGAAGCCGATTTTGCCGGCTACAAGCCCCCCGAGCCGAGCATTCCGAAATCGATCGGCCACCATGCCGAATGGGTGAAGGCCTGCAAAGATGGCAGCCCGACGACGTGCAATTTTGATTATGGCGGCGCGCTAACCGAAGCGGTGCTGTTGGCCAACGTCTCGTATCGCCTGGGCAAACCGATCACCTGGGACGCGGCGAATCTGCGCGTGACCAACGACCGCGACGCCGAGCGGCTGATTCACAAGGAATATCGCAAGGGCTGGGCGATTTGAAACTGGTTGAACGTTCCACCCGCCCAGGATTTGCGTCGATCACGATCGTTAAGGGCTTCAACCAGTGGAGTGGGCTTGCCATGTCTTTGCATCGCGTCGCTGTGCTCTGCGTGGCCGCCGCGATGGTCGCTCTGCCAAAGCCGGCATTGCGCGCGGCAGACGACGCACCGGCCAGGCGGCCCAATATCCTGTTTTTGATTGCCGACGACTGGGGTTGGAATCACGCCGGCGCCTATGGCTGCACGTGGATCAAGACGCCCACGTTCGATCGGCTGGCACGCGAGGGAGTGCTGTTCAAAAACTGCTTCACCAACAATCCGAAATGCAGTCCCTGCCGGGCAAGCATTCTCAGCGGCCGCAGCAGTTGGCAACTGGAGGAGGCGTGTTGCCACTTCGGCCTGTTTCGCAACAAGTTCCCAAACTACCCCGAACTGCTTGAATCCGCCGGCTACGACGTTGGGTGTACTGGCAAGGGCTGGGGGCCAGGCAGCTGGAAGGAAGGAGGATTCGCCCACAATCCGGCCGGCCGCGAATACAACAAGCACCCGATCAAGCTTCCTTTCACCAAGGTGGTCGATTTCGACGTGGTGAGAGGTTTCACTGAATTTCTGGCCGAGCGCCGCGCCGGGCATCCGTTCTGTTTTTGGATCGGCACGCTGCAGCCACACCGGGATTATGATCGCGACTCCGGTATCCGCGCCGGGCGAAATCCTGCCGACGTCGTGGTTCCCCAGTACCTGCCCGATCATGACGTCGTGCGCCGCGATCTGCTCGACTATGCGTTGGCGGCCGAACGGGCGGATGCATTGTGCGGCAGCGCGCTCGAAATACTGGAGGCGGCCGGCGAGCTGGATAATACGCTGGTGGTGATGACGTCGGACCATGGCATCCCCTTCCCGCGCGTCAAAGGCCAGATTTACGAGGATGGTTTTCATCTGCCGCTGGCGATTCGTTGGCCAAAGCACGTGCGGCCGGGGCGAGTGGTCGACGACTTTGTCGATGTCCGCGACTTCGCGCCAACCTTCCTGGCCGCCGCCGGGCTAAAGCCTCCGGCAGAAATGAGCGGCCGCAGTTTTTTGGACGTGCTAAACTCCGAGCAGTCAGGTCAGGTCGATCCAAGCCGGAACTTCGTGGTCGTCGGTAAGGAGCGCCACGACATCGGCCGGCCGCATGACTGGGGCTATCCGGTCCGCGCGATTCGCACGCCCGAGTTCCTTTTCGTCCATAATTACGAGCCCGACCGCTGGCCGGCCGGCAACCCCGAAACCGGATTTACGAATACTGACGGCGCACCGACGAAAGATTTGCTGATTGAAACCGGCGGCCGCTTTTCCGATCTGGCTTTCGCCAAGCGTCCCGAGTTCGAACTGTATCGCGTGGCCGACGATCCGCAGTGTTTGAAGAACCTGGCCGACGAACCGCAATATGCCGGCAACATTCGTGAGCTGCGCGTGCAGTTGGAAGCGAGGCTTCTCGCGGATCAAGATCCCCGGGTCTTGGGCAACGGAGCGGTCTTCGACACCTACAAGTACATGGGCGAGCGCAGCCGAGGCTACGACGAATTCCTGCGATCGCAGGAAGAGAAATCCAAGTCGAAGTCGACGCCATGAACCGGCACGTTCCATTCAGCCACGTCGGCCGAGGCAGCGTCCAATGGATCGACCGCGGAACGGCCCGTCGCTCATTGCAATTCCGCCGGCCGCGGCGCTCTGACCGAAGCGGTGCTGCTGGTCAACTTCCCGTATCGCCTGGGCAACCGATCACTTGGGACGCCGCGAATCTGCGTGTGACCAACGCCCCCGACGCCAAGCGGTTGATTGACAAGGAGGATCGCAAGGGCTGGGCGATTTAGAAAAAAAAGGGGTAACCCTTGATCCAAGAGCAGTTTCATGCGGTTGGTCGAAGATCAACGACGCGGTCGTCGAGATTGGCGGCGGCGTATTCGAGCGCCTGGCGGATGTCTTCGTCTTCGAGTTCGGGATACTCGACTCGAAGATCCTTGCGGTCGGTATAGATCGCCAAGGCTTCGAGCACGCGTCGGACCGTGAGACGCAGGCCGCGGATGCATGGCTGACCGTTCAGCACTGCCGGATCGGACGCGATGCGGTCGAATGCGGTCATCTTCGATTCCCCCGCGGTGAGCCGCCAGTCTTTAATGCTAATCGATTCTTCCGACCGCCGCACCTTGGCCGTGTCGCCAGTTTGACGCGCACGTGTTGACCGCTCGGAACATGCCGACTACTTCGACAACTCTTTCTGCACTCCCTGAAAGATGCCGTACATCGCGTCGAGATATTCCTGGGCTTCGGCCAGCGGCATGACCAGCGGCGGACTCACGCGCAGCACTTTGCCGGCCAGCGGACCGAGCAGATGAATCGCCCGGCCATGCGCGTCGCCGCGGTAGCAGGCGGCCACACAGGCCGAGGCCACGTCGGCCGCCGAGTGCTCCTTGACCGCGGCGCACTCGACGCCCCACACGACTCCCTCGCCGCGGACATGGGCCACCACGTCGAGCCCGGCCAGGCGGCAGAGCCCGTTTTCCAATACGGCGGCCAGCTTCTGAGCCTGGGCGAGAACATCGCCCGACTCGAATTCATCGAGCGTGGCCAAGACCGCGGCACAACTGAGCGGGCCGCCGCTCCAGGTGTCGGAAACTTCGCCGTAGTGCAGGCCGGCAAACAGATCAGCCCGGCCGACCGCCGCATCGACCGCCACGCCGTTGCCCAATCCTTTGCCCAGCACCACGATGTCGGGCTCGATGCCATAGTGCGAAAAGGCAAATAGCTCGCCGGTGCGGCCGAAATTCGATTGCACTTCGTCGAGAATGAAGACAATGTCGTGCTCGCGGCAAAAGCGTTCGAGCAATTGCAAATAGGCCGGCTGCGGATGATAGGAGCCGCCGCCGCCCAGATAGGGCTCGGTCACGAGCGCCGCAATGCCGCTGCCGAATTGATTCCACAAGGCCGACAGCTCGGCGGCATAGGGCTCCAGATCGATCGGCTTGCGCCGCCGATCGACGTTGATGCATTCTTCGCGTGGAAAGCTGATAAAGTGAACGCGCGGGTCGCGCTCCGCATCGGCCTCGCTGCCGGTCACGGCGCAAGACAGTCCTTTCTTACCATGAAAGCCGTAACGCGTGGCCAGGATCTGGTCGCTGCCGGCGCGGCGGCTCAATGCGGCCCAGATTGCTTTTTGAACGGCTTCGCTGCCGCTGGCGGCCCAAACGACCTGCTCCATCCGGGCGCCGCCTGCCTGGCGGCGGAGCACGGCGACCAATCGCTCGGCCGCACGCACTTCCAGTTCGGTCAGCGCGTTGTAGGAAGTGAGTGGCTGGGCCGGAAAAAATCCGTCTCCCGTCGGCAGATTGCCCAGACCCATGTAACCGAGCACGCGCCGCCACCAGGAGGCCGGGTTGTGGCCCAGGTTGGCCACCAGCACGCCCGAGGTGAAATCGGCCAGCCGGCGCTCTTCGGGCGTCCAGTGATAACTTCCTTCGCTGTGCGCGATCACGGCCATGCTGGGCGTGTAGGTGCGCGAGGCTGCCGGCTCGATGGCCGCGAGTCGGCGGCGGATATCGTTCGAGCGGTCTTCGCCCGGGTGCTGGATGGCGGTCGGTTTGGCCGCGGGGGCCGGCTTGGCCGGCGCCGGTTTCGAGGGGGCAGGTTTGGTGGCCATCGTACTGATTCTAAATTCGGGGTGCGTAGAGGACTTCGGCCACGCCGGTGCCTGGGGAGCGCAGGACGAGGCCGCCATCGGCGGAGTTGACTTCGACAAACGTGTTGGGCGTGCCGGCGGAATGTTTGGCCAGGATGGCTTCCATCGCCTGGACGGCGGCCACGGTCTGGCGATCGGCACTCAAATCGTTATATGCGGCCTCGCTGGCGGTTGCCAGTCGGGCGTCGCGCTCGCCGGCCGGCCCGCCAAATTCGACCATCGCCACTTCGCGGGCAAACCGCTCCAGCACCTCGACGCCATAGCCGCGCTGCGATCGCTCGTTCCAAGGTTCGAGAAACGTGCCGTTGTAATGGTTGTTCATGTTGATCTTGCGAGCCAGCGGCGTCTGCTCGGCGATCGTGCACTCGACGCCCCGCTTGCGGCCGTGGCCGTTCCAGACGCCATTGTCGAAGCGGAACTGAACTTCCTGCTCGACATAGCCCGGAAAGTTGTCGGGCGTGACCCAAGAGGTGTGAATGTCGAAAGCCGCTTCGCGCCGGTCGGCAAATGCGTAGATCAATCGCAACTGGGTCGAATCCCACGTCGGGCCCTCGGCCGGTCCAACCAGCCCGCGCTGGCCGGTGCAATGGACGCTTTTGAGCCGGCCGGCGAACGTGAAGTCGATCAGCTTGATGTAGTGGACGGCCACGTACGTGCCCGGGTTGCGGCCTTCGATCCACTGGGCGAACTGCCCTTTGGCAATGCTGATCGGTTCCAACAGCGAACAGTAACCGTTATTAACGTGTTTGAGATCGCCATCGACGACCAGCGTGCGCAGCTTTTTGTGATCGGGGTCCAGCAGCTTGTGATAAACGACTTTGGCCAGCACTTTTTGTCGCCGGGCCAGCGAGACCAGCTCGTCCAACTCGGCCAGCGACAAGACCGACGGCTTTTCTAACAGCACATGCTTGCCGGCCGCGAGCGCCGCGCGGGCGGCGGCAAAATGCCGGTTGTCGGGCGTGGCGATGCACACAAAATCGACCGGCGCGTGGGCGGCCTTGCCGGCCTCGACGGATTGGCCGGCCAGCAATTGTTCGATCGATTGTGGTTCGGCGTAGCTGACAAAGTCGGCGATGCGGCCGGTCGATCGGCGGCGATATTCGTCGGCTCGCTGGCCGGTGCGGCTGGCGACTGCTGCCAGTTCGACGCGAACGATGCCGAACGCCGGATCGTAGAGGGGCCGCTGGTGGACTGCCTCGAAGAAGGGGCGATACGTTTCGTCAAAGATCATTCCCAGCCCGACCATGCCCGCGCACAGAGTGGAAATGCCGGTTTGATTGGGCACAGTGCGATCGGCCGGCGAAAGGGCGCACGCGCCCTGGGGTGGGCTGGTCTTCATCCGCGTTAGCTTAGTAGCACCGCGGAGCACACGCAAGTTTGGCCGGACGGGGCCATCGGGAGCGCTCGCCGGTGCCCGTCTGCCCGACACTTCGTGCGCCGCACGCATCACGCCTACGCTGTCATTCATTTCGTGGGTTGGGGCGGATAATCCAAACTCACCTCGGTGCCGGCAGGCGACGGCTGCGGATAGACCGCTGCCAAAATCCAGCCGTAGAGCCTTGGACTCTGCATTGTGAATCCAGACGCTGACGGAAAATGCACGTCTTGGTGCAGGCAAATTACGCCCAGGAACGAATCCAACTCGGGAAGTTCAATGACCCGCATCTTGAATCCGCATTCCCGTCCCTCAAATACGTAGCGCCGGAAGAACGTAGGGGATATTTGCTCCCCGCACCTAGCGGCGTTGCGATACAAGAAGAACTCGACTCGGTACGCGTCCGACGCCTTTGTTCCATTTATGGATTCCAGCATCTCCGGTCGTCTCAAACACAGAATACCCTTGTCCCGCGGCTTGGGCCGGTCGAAATCCGGCAGTCCCCAGACGCACAGGCCAAACGTCGGACCGGACGTAATTTCGGGCATCGGCGGCCCCTTCAAGCTCAACCCCTTGGGCTCTCCGGTTTCTGGGTCAAACCCCGACCGAATGCCATGGCCCGAAAACTGGACCACAAAGCTGTCCGGTGAATTTGCGTTTGGTGGATGAAATGACAGCTTCGCGCGACTACTCGCAACATATGTATTGTCTGGACCGCTGTGGAACTGCCGTCGGACCCCGTCCTGGATCGGTATCTTCATGAAATAGCCAGCCCGCGCCTCGTGGTACGGTGCCGCTACGTAGAAACCAGATGTGTTGCAGGCCACGATCACGATCTTGTGTGCGATTCCGTTCGGGCATTCCAGACAAAGGCGCGTTTTCACGAGCTCACCTCGGGCGACATCGTGCGAACAATTGGGTCGCCAAATTATATGCTTGGGGCAATGCGCAGCGCGGCGCTGGCGCGCCGTCTCACACAAACCCGGCGACCGGGTGCGGAATGTAGGGTGCTTCGAGGGCCGCGACCTGGTCGGCCGAGAGCTGAATCGTGAGCGCCGCGATCGCGTCTTCCAGATGATGCGGTTTGGTCGCGCCGATGATCGGAGCCGTCACCACCGGATTGGCCAAAACCCAGGCCAGCGCGATCTGCGCCTGTGGAACGCCGCGCGGCCGCGGCGACTTCGCCGACGCGCTCGACCACCTGTCGGTCGGCGTCCTCGGTTTTGCTGTAGAGCGTGCGGGTCACTTCGTCGGTCTCGGCCCGCGGGGTGCTGGGCTCGGTTTCCCAGGGGCGGGCCAGCCGGCCCCGCGCCAGCGGACTCCAAGGGATGACGCCGATTCGCTGGTCGCGGCAGAGGCCGAACATCTCGCGCTCTTCCTCGCGATAGAGCAGGTTGTAATGGTCCTGCATCGAGATGAATCGGCTCCAGCCATGCTGGTCGGCCAGATGCGAGCGCCTGACAGAATTGCCAGGCAAACATCGACGAGGCGCCCAGGTAGCGGGCCTTGCCCGAACGGACCACGGCGTCGAGGGCCGAGAGCGTTTCGTCGATCGGGGTGGTGTAGTCCCAGCGGTGAATTTGATAGAGATCGACGTAGTCGGTTCCCAGCCGGCGGAGGCTGGCATCGATCTCGGTCATGATCGTTTTGCGCGACAGGCCGCGGGCGTTGGGATCGGTGCGCATCGGGTGATAGACCTTGGTGGCGATGACCACCTCGTCGCGGCGGGCGAACTCGGCCAGCGCCGGCCCAAGATCTCTTCGCTGGTGCCGTCGGAATAGGAGTTCGAGGTATCGAAGAAGTTGATGCCCAATTCGAGCGCCGGGCGATGAAGGGGCGGCCTTGTCGCTCGTCGAGTGTCCAAGGGTGGGGGCCGCGCTCGGGGACGCCGTAGCTCATGCAGCCCAGGCAGAGGCGCGAAACTTTCAGGCCCGACTTTCCCAAGTTGCGATATTCCATGCCAGCGGTTCGCCTCGCGGTTTTGCCCTCTTGTGCCGGCGCCGATTGATGGTTTTTGCGCGCGTCCGACTACCATAAAACCACAATGCCGCGCGGAATGCTACGGCGGCGGTGCAGAAAGCCCGGCGGGCGCGGCGAGTGGCCGGCGGAACCGCGGCGGGGGCTTGTCAGCGGTGGCGCTGCGACCCACAATGGCCGCTTCCCCCCAGATCTCTCCTCAGGAGTTTTGCTCGCATGCCCAACCCCAGCCAGGTCGTCCTCAGCGGATTTGCCGACGAGGCGGCCCACCACCAAACGGCGGTGCAGCAGTTCTCGGCGTTTGCCGCTCTCGGTTTGCAATACTACAGCATCCGCTTCATCGATGCGGGCGGCGGCGCCAAGAACGTGATGAAGCTGACGCGGACGGAGATCACGGCGATCCGTCATCTGGAGGACGAGTACGGCCTGAACGTGGCCTCGATCGGTTCGCCGATCGGCAAAGTCAAATTGCTCGACGTCGACGACGGGACGAAGAATCCGTACATCCCGTTCAAAAAATATCTGGAGAAGGACGTCAAGCGGGCCTGCGAGCTGGCCCACGCGTTCGAGACCAAGCTGATTCGCGGCTTTTCGTTCTATCCGCCGCGCGGCAGCAATCCGGAGCAATACATTCCGCAGGTGGTCGATCAGTTGGGCCAGATCGCCGAAATGTGCCTGCAGGTCCGACCTGACGCTGGGCGTCGAGATCGAAGCCAACCTCGTCGGCTGCACCGGCCAGATTCTGGCCGAAATCCATCGGCAAGTGAACGAGCCGGCGATGGTGCTGGTGTTCGATGCCGGCAACATCAGCTCGCAAGGCTACACGCCGACCGAAACGTTCGAGCAATATCTGGCGATGAAACCGGCCATCGGCTGGATGCACATCAAAGACTATCGCCATCCCGGCGCGATCAATCGCAAGAATCACACCGACGAAGAGAAGCTCAAGCACTTCGTCCCGGTCGAGTTCGGCGACAGCGCGCACGATTTGATTCTGAAGGACTTTCGCTCGGTGCTGCCCAAGCTCGAACAGAAACTGCGCCGCCGCGGCATCCCGGGCGTGTTTGTCGAGCTCGAGCCCCATTTGAAGGCGGGCGGCCAGTTCGGCGGAGCCAGCGGGCCCGACGGCATGGGAGTCGCCCTGCGCAGCTTGTGCCGCACGTTGGACTACGTCGGGATCGGCTACCACTTGCGCGACTTCGACGACATCTGCGCCGCGCGCGGCTATTAGAAAAAGCCTTGGCGGAATCCGAAGCGAAAAATTATTCCACCGCGGCGGATGCGGAGGGGCGCAGAGTTTCGGTTATTTCGCCATCGCATCCGTGCGTCTCTGCCCCGAGCATTGTGCGACGGGCTACTACGATTCGCTCGTGCGTGCGTGGTCCGGCGCCGCGGCTTCGGCGGCGGTTACGCGGGCGATCCGCAGTTCGCCAGCCGGGTTGTCCATGCTGGTTCGCAGCTTCTCGGCGGTGCGGTCTTTCCAGACGTGCCGCGTCGTCAACGCCGCGTCCGATCCGCTCCAGATGGCCAAGACCCAAGCGATCGCGCCGGAGTAGCCGGCCGTCGCGGTGCCGTGGTAAGCCCAATAGTAGGTGAGCACCGCCGCCGAACCGCTCGTCACCGCCGTGATCACCCAGCGCTCGAGCGCCCGGCGTCGGCGGAACGACGTCTTGTGGCGCGTGATCGCCAGGTGGGTTTGGAGATTGGCCAATTCGCGCATCGCGGTCAGATCCATCACTTCGGGACGGGCGGAGCGCGGCGTCATTTGAACCGGCTCGGCACGCTCGGCCGCAACCGGTTTGGTCGCCGGTGCCGGTTCTTTGACCGCCGGGCGTGGCGCGGCGGCGGGAGCCGGCTCGCGCAGGCGCTTGGCTGCTGGCCTTGCCGCCGCTGGCGGTACGCATGCGACCGAGCAGTCGAGCCATATAGGCTTCGACCGATTCTTCGTCACCGCTGGCCGCTGTGGCTTCGGGCTCTTCCTCCGCGGGCTGCTCGGGCTGCGCTTCTTCGATCGCCGACTCGTCGTGGCTCGGTGCTTCGGCGACCGGCTCGGATTCAGGCAATTGCTCTTCTGATTCGTCGGCGACTGGCAACGGCTCGGTCGGTAAGTAACTGGCCGGCTCGTAGGTCGCCTCGTCGGTTTCCTCGGCTGGCAATTCTTGCTCGTCGCCGGCTGATTCGGCCTCGGCCTGTTCGGGATGCAGAGCCAGGTTTTGCAGCCGGGCGAAAATCGCATCCTCATCCGCGCTGGTGGCCTTCGGTCGTTCGGATCCTCCATCGGTCGGCAGAAGTTCGCCGGCATGCGCTCCGGTGGAGTCGACGTCGGAGGTGAACGATGGTTGCGCGACGTGGAATGTGGCCGGTGATTGGTTGTACTGGGCGACCATCGCATTCCGCTCGCTGGCCAGTGCATGCTGCTCGGCAGCGAAGGCTTCCCAGTGTGCGGCCAATTCTTGTTGATGCTGCTCCAGCGCGGTGCGCTGGGCCTCTAACGCCTGACGCTCGGCTTCAAAGGCAGCTTGCTTAGCGGCGATCTCGTCGCGCTCGGATTCCAAGGCTGCTCGCTGGGTGGCCAAGGCTTCTTGCTCGGTGGCCAGGGCCGCACGCTCGGTGGCAAGAGTTTCTTGCTCGGCAGTCACGGCGGCAACGTGATCGTCAAACGCACTGCGCTGGGTGGCCAAGGATTCTTGCTCGGCCGACAGCGCCGCGCGCTGGGTGGCCAGCGCTTCTTCTTCGGCGGCAAGTTGGGTCAGTCGCTGATCGAGTTCGTCTTGTCGGGCTTGCCTTGCCTGTTCGGTCTCATGCGACTCGCCCGCCAGGGCGTTGCGCTGGGCGGCCAACGTTTCTTGTTCGGACACGAGTGCTTCGCGCTCGGCGGCAAAAGCCGCTTGCTCGGCGGCCAGGGCATCACGCTGAGTGGTGATTGTCTGTTGTTCGGCGGCGAGAGATTCACGCTGGGCCGCCAGGGCTTCTTGTTCGACCGCCAGGGCGGCCACGCGATTGTCAAACTCGCTCCGCTCGGCGGCCAGGGCATCGCGCTCGGCCGTCAGAGTTTCTTGCTCCTTGGCCAGAGCGTCGCGCTGGGCGGCGAAAGTCTCTTGCTCAACCGCCAGGGCATCGTGTCGGGCCACGAGGGTTTCTTGCTCGGCGGCCAGAGCGGCGACGCGGTCGTCAAACGCGCTGCGCTGGGCGGCCAGCGTTTCTTGCTCGGTTGCCAGCGCTGTGTGCTGGGAAGCCAAAGCTTCTTGTTCGGCGGCAAACGCCGCCAGCTTCCGGTCGAGTTCTTCTTGCCGGGCGGTCCATGCCTGCCTCGTTTCGTTCGACTCGCCGGCCAAAGCGTCGCGCTGGGCGGCAAACGTTTCTTGCTCGGTTGCCAGCGCTGTTTGCTGGGAAGCCAAAGCTTCTTGTTCGGCGGCCAGGGCATCGCGCTCGTTGGCCAGGGCTTCTTGATCAGCCGCAAGGGCAGCGGCACGAATGTCAAACTCGCTGCGCTCGGCTGCCAGAGCATCGCGCTGGGCGGCCAATGTCGCTTGTTCGGCTGTCAGAGCCGCGCGCTGGGCCGCAAAAGCTGTTTGCTCGGCAGCGAGCGCATTGCGCTCGGCGGCGAACGCTTCTTGCGCGGCCGCCAGGCCGGCAACGCGGACGTCGTGTGCTTCGCGCTCGGCCGCAAGCTGGGACCGGCGGTTGTCCAGCTCGTCTTGCCGCGCAGTCCAGGTCACTTCGGCCTCGGCTCGTTGGGTTTGCCGGCCTTGTTCCGTCGCGGCTCGCTGGGCGGCCCAGGCAAAATGTTTCTCAGTCAATTCGGTTTCGCGCCGAGTGAGGTCGGCAAGTCGCTGTCCAAGCGATGCTTCGCGCTCGGTCAAATCGGCCAACTCGCGTTCGAGCGACTGCGATCGTTCGGCGCCGGGATCGCCCTGGGAGGCGTCCTGGGGATCGGCGTGGAATTGAGCGATCCTTTGGGCGAGCGTCTGTTGGCCGCGCTGGACTTCGTCGCTTCGCGCCCACAAAGTCGCTTCTTGGTCGGCCAGCGCTTTCTGAGCCGCGACGAGTTGGCTCTCTTGCAGAGCCAGGTCCGATTCTCGTCGTCGGATGGTTTCGCTGCGTTCGTCGATCTGGTGGGTCAGGCGATCGAGCTCGGCTTCGCGGGCCGCGATTTGTGCCAGGCGCTGGTCCGTTGGTTGTGGTTCGCCTGGCTCTCTTCAGCGAGATCGGCCAGACGCCGGGCCAGTTCGGCTTCGCGCCGGGCGAGCTCGGCTTGCCGCTCGTCGTCCGACGTTTGCCAATCCTGGCGATGTTCGTCGAAATCGCGACGATCGTCGCTCAAGGCAGCTTGCCCTTGCTCGATGGCGTGGCGACTGCTTTCCAACTGGGCGAAATGATGCTCCAGCTCGGCGCGCTGCTGCTCGAGCTCGATTTGCAGACGCTCGAGCTGGGCACGCTTGTGTTCAACGTCCTCGCCCTGGCGATCGATGTCCTGACGCTGGCGATCGATCTCGTCCTGGCGTGCGGCGAGATGTTGTCCGCGGTCGGTCCAGGCGGCGGCCCGATGCTGATCGGCTTCCATGGCGCTGGCTTGTCGGGCGCGCCATTGCGATCGCTCTTCGGCCAGCTCGGCGGCGGCCTGGGCCAAGGCTGCCCGGTCGGCGGCCAGCGTTGTTTCTTGAGTGGCCAGCAACGATTGCTCGTGCTGAAGCGTATCGCACCGGCTTTCGAAGGCCGACCGCTGGTCGGCCAGCAAGGATTGCTCTTCGAGCAGGTCGGCCTGTTTTTGGGCGAGTTCGGCGCAAGCCGTCGCCAGCTCTTGTTGCTGGCGAGTGAGGGCCGCTTGTTGAATTGCCAAAGCTTCTCGCTCGGCTGCCAGTCGAGCGCCGATGGCTTCCGGGTCGGACTGCTCGGCGGCGAATGTCGCACGCGGATCGGGCCAGAGGGCCTTTTCTCGAGCCAGGGCAGCCCGCTGCTCGGCCAAGGCGGCCTGCTCGGCCGCGAGTGCCGCTTGTTCGGCGGTGAGCGCTTCCAAGGCTTTGGTGTTTTGCGCCGAGAGGGTCAGCATTTGCGACATGCGCTGCCGCAGCTTGCGGATCTCGGCAATCAGAAGTTTGGTGCGGCGCCGTGCGGCAAGTGAGCGTTTTTTGGACCGTGCCGATCCCGCAGGCGCCGGGTCGAAGCGGCGGCCGGCGGTGGGTTCCGCGGCGCCTGGCAATTCGGACAGACCCGAGAGGACTTCGACTTCGATCGGTCCGCAGCTCAATCGGTCGCCGGGTGAAAGTGGGCCGTCCGTGAACTGCCGGCCATTGAGTCGAGTCTTGCTGGACCACGAGCGGACCACGGTGCCGCGCTCGCCGCGCAGAATCAAACATTGGCAAGGCTCGACGCCTCGGGCAAGCAAGCGCAGCGTCGAGGCGGGCGCCGATCCGATCGTGCACTTGCCGTGTGTAAGCGAAACCGTCTGATCGGGTCCCGATCCATGGCGGACGCGCAATCGCAGGTCGTCGGGCGCAAGGCCGAGCACCGAAGTCGTGGAAGAGAGAATAACCATGTGGCTATTTTTCACCCTGGCGTTTGGCTTGAGAGCCCACTGCCGCTGGCGATCGCCAGATAGCAGCGGGGCCTGTGTCCACGTGACTCGAACGCGCCGGTTGTGGCCGGGCGCCGAAATGTCGCTGCAAAATCCCTAGTAGATGTAGGTTAGAAGCTCCAGGGTGTCAAAAACTGGTCACTGTCCGGCAGGATGCTGGCAACGGTCGCAGGAACCCGATTACCCCTACAAGCGAAAAAGAGCTGCATATTTGGGTGGAATGTGACGATTATCCGATAGCGATTCGCCAACCGCAGCCGGTTGGGTCGCAACGGGACAGGCCGACGGCGGCAACGACAAATGAAAGCTCGCTCCGGAGCAACGGCGCGGCGAGCGGCGAAAACGGCCGATCGCCATCGACCGCGGCGCGGGAAATTTGCTTAGCGCGGCGGCGACCGATCGGGCACGCCGTGGTGCCGGGCGAGGAAGTGTCTTGGTCGAGGCAGGTGGAAGCGGTGTTGCCGCGGCCGATAAGGGTGACAAAGAGAAATCGCAGGAAATGCGGAAAACGGTTTGGGCCGCCGACCCATGGAGCTAACGTAGACAAAAATGGCAAGATTTTGCGACCCGATTTGCCCGAGGTGCGTACTATATTTTGGCTGCTCTCGGGAATGAGCAATCGGATGAAACGTGGGTTTTTGAAGCACACGACAGACGAGATTACAGATCGTTAATAATTTCACAGACCAGTTCGAATAGGCTGCCTTCCAGGGATGAACCCAGCCGAGGCAACGCTCGGACACATGAGGTAAGAACGCAATGGCACGCAAAGATGCAATCCTGAGCATGCGCCAAATTCTGGTGAAGCGTCGCGACGCACTTCGCACGGCGCTGGCGGGCGACTTGAGCTTGCTCAAGGAGCTGCGGGCGCAGACGGCTGGCGACGTGGTCGACGCGGCATTGGACTCGGCGCAGGACGAAATCAGTTCGCAATTGGCCGAAGTCGAAAGTCGTGAACTGGCCAGTATCGAAAACGCCTTGGAACGGATGCGACAAGGTCAGTTTGGCGTTTGCGAAGGCTGTGGGTGCACGATTCCCATGGCCCGGTTGAACGCTCTGCCCTACGCCACGCTGTGCATCGAATGCCAGCGCGAGGCCGAACGCCACGGTTCCCATGGCAGTAACGATGCGGATTGGGGCCGGGTTCTCGACGGCGGCAGCGATTCGGAAGCTTCGCTGGGCGACATCGAGCTCGACGTCTAAAAACCGGCCTACCGCCAGGAGAGCAACCTGGCGCACGGCGCATGAACATCGCAGTTTTCAAGATGCACTCGCGCGATTGTCCTCACCGGCCTGCCAAGGTGGGAGGAAAAACGCACGAGTGCATTTTTTTTCTTTCCGTCGTTTCGACGGGTGTTTTATTGCCGGCCGGCCGAAGCGCGATCTTTTCGCGCTCGCCTTGGTCAGTGGTTCGGCAGTCCCCGCACAATGCGGGGTTGCTTTGCTAGCGCGCTTGGGAACCAACAGGACTAGCGCGGGGAGCAGAGTATTTGGTAAGCTACGGTTTTACCGCAGTCTGTTAGGAGTTTCAGCAATGTTGTGCTGTCGGCTTGTCGATGCGTGGCAACGGACCGTGCGCGGTTGGCTGCCGGTTGCTGCCGGTCGCGCCGGGGTGTGGCTCGCCTGGATTTTGCTCGTTGGTTTGGTGCTTGTTGCTGGCCCGGGGCGCGCCTGGGCGGATGAGGAGAGCGCAACCGATGAGTCGGGCAAATCGCGGGACGAACAGTTTCAGGCGTTGGCCGACGAGGTCAAGAGCCTGGAAAAGCAGAGCAATGTGCTGAAGAAGGTGGTCCAACTGGTCCGGCCAACGGTCGTCCACATTGAGGCCGAAAAGACCGACACGGCCAGCCTGAAGCATGGCCGCCGCAGCCAGATCGAAGAGGCGGGCAGCGGATTCATCATCCAGCTGGGGCAGAATTATTACGTCATCACTAACTGTCACGTCGTGCGACATGCCGTGCCACGCGACATCAAGATCCGGCTGGCCGACGGCCGCGAAATTCATCCGCTCCGCGTCTGGCTCGATCCGGAAACCGACGTCGCCATCATGGCGATCGCCGCGACCAACCTGGTTGCTTCGCGGCTGGGCAATAGCGACGACATCGAAATCGGCGACTTCGTGCTGGCCATGGGAAGCCCCTTCGGCCTGAGCCACTCCGTGACGTTTGGCATCATAAGCGCCGAGAGCCGGCACGACCTGGAACTCGGCTCCGACGTCAAGTATCAACACTTCCTGCAGACCGACGCGGCCATCAATCCCGGCAACAGTGGCGGCCCGTTGATCAATCTGCGCGGCGAAGTGATCGGCATGAACACCGCCATCGCCAGCAGTTCGGGCGGCAACGAGGGAATCGGTTTCACCATTCCGATCAAACTGGTCAATGTGATCAGCCACCAATTGGTGGAACATGGGCATGTCGTGCGGGGGCGATTGGGGATCGGGCTCGACAAGACATTTGGCAGCACCGGCACCGCCACGCCCGTCGGTTTGCAACCGCCGCGTGGAGCCCGGATCAACGAAATCTTCCCGCACGGCACCGCCGCGGCGGCCAAGCTCGAAGTTGGCGACATCATCTTGAATTTCGACGGCGTTCCGGTCGAAAGCCACCAGCACTTGATCAACCTGGTCGGTCCGACCGAAGTTGGCCGGGACGTGCCGGTGACGATCAGTCGCGGCGGCAAAAGAATGAACTTTGTGGTCCGCATCGGTTCGGAGACGTCGTCGCAGGCCGCGCCGGCGAAGTAGGGATCGAGGCTTGAGGGCAGAAAAAGCAAAGACCTCTCTGGCTTCAGGCCTTGAGGCTCACGCCTGCCGCGGATCTGCCGACCAGTTCGACCAATTCTTGCAAGCGGTCGGCCGCGATCTGTCCGTTGCGGTTTGCGTTGCAGGCGGCGCCACGCACCGCCACATAGTCGGGCGCAAGAGGCAGAATGCGCTCGATCGCATCGAGCGTCAAACCGCCGGCCACGACAGCCAGCAGACCCTCGGCGTGGGCCGTGGCGATCAGCCACTGGAGCTGCTCTTGCGTCCAGCAGTCGAGCAATCCGCCAGCCTCCTTGTCGAAGGTGTCGACCAGGATAGCCCGGCAACCTAAACGCCGGGCCTGAGTCAGAATCGGCCGCGCGGCGGGTGAGCGGGCAAGCTGGTGATCGGCATAGACCACCGCCACGGGGGCGGTTTCGGCGGGCAGAGCGGCCAGCGCTTGCTGCCACCGCCCTGGCCAATCGCAGCGGCCGGCGCAGCGCGACAGGCCGAGCTTGGCAAAGCTGACGCCGGCGACTATCGGGGCCTGGGCCGGATCGAAATCGTGCAACTCGCCCAGCGCCACGCTGAGGGGACGGACGCCGGCCACGACGGCGACGATTTGGGCCACGGTTTCACGTGTCGCGGCTCCCAATGGACCGCTGCGCGGTTCCTTGACGTCGATCAGATCGACTCCGGCCTCGACCGCCAGCCGAGCCTCGGCAGCATCGCGGACGCTGACCAGGAGCTTGGTCATGGCGCGGTCTCCGACTTTTCGCCGGCCGAACGATTCACTTCGGCCAGCCGCTGATTCAGTCGGTTGACCAGGTCGACCGACAACGGTTCGCACCAGGTTCCGCGCAAAGTGATGTAACCGCCACACCATCGGCCCAGCGCGGGCTTGGACTCGCGGTCGGCCCAGTCGGTGGCGGCATCGGCCAACCGAACGACGATGGTCCTGGCCTCGGACTGGTCGTAGCGCTTGCCGGGAAGGAGCGTGGGGCCTTGTCCCAATAAAAAGCCCTCCACGACCTCGATCGGTACTCGGTAGGCGGGGCCGGTTTGAACATAGACCAGCAGGTGTCTTTGGTCGTAAGCCAGCCGGGGCTGCCGGAGTTGACGCACGACGATCGCTCCGCCCAATAGGCCGACTAGCGCCACCAGGGCGCCCGCGGCCCGCAGCCCGACGGGGCCCGGCAGCGCGGCCATTGCGATGCCGATCGCCAAGAGCAAGCCCGGCAGAATCAGCCCGAAGGCGAGCGCACGCCGGTTATTGTGCAGCCAGATTTCCGCCATGGTTCCCCAGGATTTCGTTGCCGGCTTGTCGAAGGCATCGCCACACGGCTTGCCGGTGGCAATGTAACAAATCGTCACCCTGGCCGGCAGTTGGGAGCGGCCCTTGATTTTGCCAAGGCGATGGGTTCTCCTCTTAGAGCAACCGTGCCTTTCCCCCTTCCTGGAGCACGCTATCGCGCGCCTGGCCTCACGAGCAGGATGAGACGAAATGACGGAGCATCATGCGTCCCACGGAAGGGGTGATCACAAGGTGGTCGGCCTGCTGGCAGTTTTGATCGCCCTCTACATTGCGGCAACTGCCGCGGGTTGGACGCGCACGGGTGCCGACGGCGAGTCCCCGGCCGATACCGTCGAAGTGGCGGCCGAGACTCCTCCGTTATGGTCCGTCTTGCCGTTTGCGGCCCTGCTGGGGGCGATCGCCGTCCTGCCGCTCGCATCCTCGACGGCTCACTGGTGGGAAAGCAATCTGCATAAGTTCTATGTGGCGGCGAGCCTGGCGCTGGTTGCGCTGGTCTGCATTGCGGTCGGGCAGCCGTCGGCCGGTTTCTCGCACGCCGTGTCGACGCTGGTTCACACGGTGGCCGAGGAATACGTCCCCTTCATCGTGCTGCTGTTCAGCCTGTACACGATCAGCGGCGGAATTCGCATTGCGGGCGATCTGCCGGCACACGCGTTGACGAACATGGTGCTGATGCTTGTTGGCGGACTGCTGGCCAGTTTTATCGGCACCACGGGAGCGGCGATGGTGCTTGTCCGCCCTTTAGTCGAGACGAATCGCGAGCGGCGGCACGTGGCCCATACGATCGTGTTCTTTATTTTCGTTGTCTGCAATTGCGGCGGGCTGTTGTTGCCGCTGGGCGATCCGCCGCTGTTTTTGGGTTATCTTGCCGGTGTCGAGTTTTTGTGGCCGCTGCGGTTGTGGAAGAGTTGGCTGCTGATCAACGGATTGCTGCTGGCGGTTTATTTCGTGTGGGACCATTTTTACAGCTATCCGCGCGAAGCGGCCAGCGACATTGCCCGCGACGAGTCACGCGTACACCGACTGCGATTTTCGGGGCTGTGGCCAAACGTTTTGCTTTTGGCCGGAGTCGTGCTGTCGGTGGCGCTGTTGGATCCCGGTCAAGCGTTGCCCGGGACGCACTGGAAGCCCTGGCTTTATTTGCGCGAGGCGGTGCAACTGGCGCTGGTGCTGCTCTCGCTGGTCGTGGGATCGCATCACGTTCGCCGGAGCAACGCGTTCGATTATTTTGCGATTACCGAAGTCGCCGTGTTGTTCATCGGCATTTTCATCAGCATGCAGCCGGCGCTCGAGATCTTGAAGCATTCGCGGCGGTCAGCTCGGACTCGACACGCCGACGAAATATTTTTGGGCCACCGGAGTCTTGTCGAGTCTGCTGGACAATGCTCCGACGTATCTGGTTTTTTTCGAAGCGGCCAAGGCCAAAACGGCCGAAGGCTGGGGCGGAGGGGGCGAGTCGATGGCCGGCGTGGCCTCGCCGCTGCTGGCGTCGATCAGCTTGGGGGCGGTGATGATGGGAGCGATGACCTACATCGGCAACGGCCCGAACTTCATGGTCAAATTGATCGCCGAGCAGTCGGGGATCAAAATGCCGAGCTTCTTCGGCTACACCGCCTATAGCTGCTGCGTGCTACTGCCGATTTTGTGCCTCAACGCGTGGCTCTTCGTCGCATAAGTCTCAGAGTCTCTAAATACTAAGCGTGCGGTTTTCCAACGGACACCCCACTCGGATCGGTTCAACGTGCCCTACGATCATATCGCTACCGACCACGCGCTTGTCGCCTTCTGCCAGGAACTGGCCGACGCGCCGGCGATTGCCTTCGACACCGAATTCGTTTCGGAAGACACCTATCGGCCCGAGCTGTGCCTGATCCAGGTGGCCTGCGGCGATCGGCTGGCGGTGATCGACACGCTGGCAATCAAAGACATCACGCCATTCTGGCGGTGGCTGATCGCACCGGGACACGAAACGATCGTGCATGCCGGCCGCGAAGAGCTGCTGTTTTGCCTCGACGCGGTCGGGCAGCCGCCGACAGGCTTGTTCGATCTGCAGATTGCGGCCGGCCTGGTTGGCTATGAATATCCGGCCGGGTACGGTTCGCTGTTGTTCAAGCTGTTGGGCGAGCGATTGGAAAAAGGTGAAACCCGGACTGATTGGCGCCGGCGTCCGTTGACCGAAAGGCAACTGGTTTATGCGCTCGACGATGTTCGCCACCTGGAGGCGATGCGGGCAGCGCTGGGCAAACGACTCACGACGCTGGGCCGCGAAAGCTGGTTGGACACCGAAACCGCCGCCTGGCAGGACGACGTGCGCGCCACGCGCGGCCGCGAACGATGGTGGAAGGTGTCGGGCATTTCGGGCTTGCCCAGCCGCAGCCTGGCGGTTGTGCGAGCGCTGTGGCGGTGGCGGGAGCAGGAGGCCGAGCGGCGCAATTGTCCGTCGCGGCGCGTGCTCCGCGACGATTTGATCGTCGAGCTGGCCAAACGCCGCAGCGCCGATCCGGTGCAGATTCGCGCCATTCGCGGCATGGAGCGAGGGGACCTCGGGCGTCAGATGCCGCGTTTGACCGCGGCCATCGGCGAAGCCTTGGCCTTGCCCGACGCCGATTGTCCAAAGCCGATGGTGCGCGAAGTGCCGCCGCAGATCACCTTGCTGGGGCAATTCATTTCGTCGGCCTTGAACAGCATTTGCCGGGCCGCGACGGTCGCGCCCAGCATGGTTGGCACCGCCAGCGACGTTCGCGACCTGGTGGCCCATCAGCTTGGCTATGGCCAGCCGGGCGACGAAGTCCCGCTGCTTGGCCGGGGCTGGCGTGCCGAAGTCGTCGGCCGCCTGATCGAGGATCTGCTGGCCGGCAAAGTCGGCGTGCGGATCGGCGACCCGCACTCGGATCACCCGCTGGTGTTTGAGTAGGGGCGGGCTGGGCCGGGCGATTCAGTTGGGCCACTCACCCGGGTGAAGTTTCTTGTAGAGCCACAGCGAATAGACATGCGACCAGAGTTTGGTCGCCAGCAAGCCGACGATGGAGAACACTACCAGGTCGCAGTAGGGAAAGAAGAACGCACCCAGAAAAATAGCCAATCCATGCGCGACCACGATTCGCCAGCCGATGCGATTAGTGCGCTCCCAGACGGCATCGTCTTTGAGCATCCAGGAAGTGCGAAACCAGCCGGCGGTATCGTCGCGACGGAACTTGGTCATCCAGTTGCCGAGAGCCGCCAGCAACAACCCGCCGCTGCCCGCACATATCGCCAGATAATTGATCGGTAACCCGAAGCCACAGAGGATGAGCATCAGGTGATTTCCTACCCAAAAGGCGGCTATCGCAATCATCCCCCGGCCAAAGATCGTACCGGATCGCTGGGGACCAGGGTTCGACCGCGCCTGCAGCAGCAGAGCCCCCACAAATGCGACGAACCAAATTGTGACTAGGGGCGCGGCCACTTCCCAAGGGTCAGAGTATCGGTGGCTGCCGGCGTCCCCATCGAAATCCATACGGATGCGCATGCGGATGGGCAGCGTTCGCAACGCCACCAAGCACATCGCAAGATCGGCAATCGCCAGCACCGCCAGGCAGATCAGTTGTTTGCGCGAGATCATGGCGCCGCTCCCTTGGGCAGCGGACCCGCGCGTCGTCTCGGCGGCACGCTTATGCGCGGGCTGCTTTGGGGTTGGGAATGAAGTTCTCGCTGATGAATCGCATCAGATCTTCGACGACGCTGGTGTTCAACGTATAGCGGATGAATTGACCCTGGCGCTCGTCGGCGATCAGGTCGGCGGCTTTGAGCGCATTGAGATGAAAGCTGAGCGCATTGGGTGCGATCTTGAGCCGCTGGGCCAGGTCGCCCGCATAGAGCGGGCCGTCCGAGAGTGCTCGCAGAATCGCCTGGCGATTGGGGTCGGCCAGGGCCTTGAAGACGGATTTCATCGGGCGTTCACCATTTCAATATTTCAAGTATTGTTGAAATGTAGCTGAGATGAGGTTCGGAGTCAACTCGGTGCTTCCGAGTGGGCCGCTATTTGAACATGTTCCGACCCAACAGCGCCGAAGCGGTGAGGACGCCCGAAACCAGTCCGCCGGCAATGCCGCAGACGGCGATGTCCTGGCCGGTGAGATAAAGCCCACGGATCGGCGTGCGCGGCTGCAAAAAGCGCTGCTCGAAGCGGGCCGGAGTATGAGCCAGGCCATAGGTTTCGCCTTGGGCATAGCCGGCGAAGTGTCGCGTCGAGAGGGGCGAAGAAAGCTCGGCGTGATCAATCTTGCCGCGAACCTGCGGCACATGTTCGTAGAGGGTTTTAAGCAGTCGATCGGTGAACGTCTGCTTCAGCGCTTCGTAACTTTCGCCGCGCTTTTTCCAGGGTTGGTCCTCCCAGGCGCGAAACCATTCATATTTCGCCGGGGCGATCAGTTGCAAGGTCGAGCGGCCGGGATAATGCTCGGCAAACGTCGGATCCTTCGCCGACGGAAACGAGATGTAGACAAACGGCAGCGGGCCGGCCGGATTGGCCAGGTAGGCGGCCAGATTCTGGTCGTGATCGGGCCCAGGATAGATCCACAGATTGGTGGTTTTCAGGCCCAGCTCGGCATCGGAGTGACGCAAGCCGACATAGAGATTGACGTGAGCCAGTGATGGCCCAAGGGCCTGGAGTTTTTCGGGCAGGCGATAATGCTCGGCGACTTCGGCCGGCAGCAACCGAGAAAACGTGTTGGCAACGCCGACTCCACTGACGACCACGGGAGCCGCGAACGACGCGGCCGTCGGCCAGCTCGACGCCGACCGCGCGGCGGCTCTCGACCACGATCTGCTTCACCTCGGCGTTCAATAGGACCTGACCCCCGGCGCGCTCGATAATCGGGACGATGGTCGCGGCAATGCGGCTGGCGCCGCCGATCGGATAGGCGGCCCCCTCAAGATAGTGGTTGGCAATGATGGCATGGATGCCAAAACTGCTTTGTCCGGGCGGCAGGCCGTAATCGCCCCACTGGCCGGTGAGCACGCCGATGAGTTGCCGATTTTGCGTCAGTCGGCTCATCATTTGGCCAGTCGTGACGCGCGCGTGACGCAAAAAGGGTGCGCGCAGTAATCTGCCAGCTAAGAAATCGAGGGGCTTGGGCAAGGCCTTCTGGCCAAAAAAAAGTCTGCTGGCGCGAACGCACGAATCGACCCGATAGAAATATTTGTCGATGGCACGTGCTTCGGTGGGGAATGCCTCTTTCAGCGTCTGACGAAATCGGTCGGCTCCGGCGACAAAGTCGTAGGGCTGGCCATCGATCAGAATGCGATCGTAGACGTCGCCCATCGGTGCCCAGGCGAGTTGCCCCTCGGTGATGTCGGCGAGCAGTCGGCCCAGCTCCGAATCGGCGTGATGGAATTGGCCGACGTAGTGGAGGCCGACGTCCCATTCATAGCCCGGCCGCTTGAAGACGTGCGTGTAGCCCCCCACGACATAGTGTCGCTCCAGAACGAGCACCCGCTTGCCAGCCCGCTTGGAGAGCAAAGCCGCGGTGGTGAGTGCGCCGATTCCGGAGCCGATGATGATGACGTCCCAGGGACCGCTGCCATCCCAAGAGCGGTAGGGCAGTCCGACTTTTTCGGGCAGTTTGGATGATGGGGCGCTCATGGGTGGGCAGCATGCTCGAAAACGCCGCAGCTTTCAAGGGCGTAAACGAGCCGATCGAGGCCGGCCAACCGCCGGATTCATCGACCACCGCGGAAAACATTTGACTGGACGTGTAACGGACGGAACTGTAACCCCCCCACCTTGTCTCGCCTGCGACCTGGCGTTTTGCGGCGTTGCCCACCGACGAGACACCATCCTCCGCTGAACTAAAGCCTCCTGCCGAAACGAACGTGCCAGCACGTCGATCGGCCGGGGTCAATTTTGCAAACCACTCATTCATGCCGGGAATCCAACATGTTTCCACATTTGCGCGGGCGTTCGAAGTGCGACAAGCATCAACCCAAGGTTGCCAGGCGTCGGCTGTCGGTTGAACCGCTGGAAGACCGGCATATGCTGAGTGCCATTTCCGTCACGAACCTGAATGATTCGGGTACCGGCTCGTTCCGCCAGGCAATCCTCGACGCCAACCAGATTTCGGGACCCAGCGTCATTGATTTTGACATTGCGGGCACGATTCAGCTCACGAGCGGCGCCCTGCCAACAATCGTCCAGGACGTCGACATCGATGGCACCTCGGCTCCGGGGTTCGCTGGGACGCCCAATGTCGCGGTCAACTTTGGGGGCTTCGCCGGCCTGTCGTTCAACACGGGATCTTCCAGTTCAACGGTCAGTTCGCTGTCGCTGGTGAATGCCGGCGGCAACGGCGTCTCGATCACGAACGCGAGCAGTATTACCCTGGCCGGCGATTATATCGGCCTGGCTTTGGATGGGTTGACTGCCGACGCAAACACCGGCGACGGAGTGACGATCACCGACTCGACCGATGACACGATCGGCGGCACCACGGCCTTGGACTCCAACGCCATTTCCAGCAACGGCGGCAACGGCATCACGCTCGACAACTCCTCGGGCGTTGTGATCGAGGGGAACTTCATCGGCACGAATGCCTCCGGCACGCTTGCCCGGGGCAACACCGGCAACGGCATCCTCATCGGCACGACGTCGGCGAATAACACCATCGGCGGCGCGGCAAGCAATGTGATCTCGGGCAACGACGCGAACGGAGTGCTGATCAATGGCGGATCGTCGGGAAACACGCTCAGCACCAACATCATCGGGCTGGGCGCCAATGGCACCACGACGCTCGGCAATCAACTCGACGGCGTGGATGTTCTGGACGCCGACAACAACGTCATCGGCAACACGAATCCTGTTTCGTCGACGACCTACAATCAGAACCTCACTGTCCCGGCTTCCGGGGGCGGCACCGTACCGGTGACCGCGTGGCAGGGGCTGCGCGGCGGCGACACGGCCGGACAGTACATCATGAGCGGCACTTCGGGCGCGAACGGTTTGCTGTTCGAAGGTACGCTGGCCGGCGCGGGGACCGGCTATCTGGTCGACTATCCCGGCGCACAGACCACCAGCGTCTACGGCCCCAACGATCAGGGCGGAGGCAATCTCCAATTGGTCGGCAGCTACAAGAACTCCAATTTTGCGGTCGCACCGGTCACTGTGAACGGTTTCCTCTTCCAGGGAACGACGGCTGATCTCTCGAACGCAGCCGATTACACCACGATCGATTATCCCGGCGCTACTTACAACTACGTCCACAGTACGATGGGCGGGCTCGCCGTCGGCAACAACGACAGTGCCGCCGAGCATGGCGAGGATAGCGTGCCACTGGGGCCCGGCAACGCGTACGTCTATAACATCGCCACTCAAGCGTTTACCTCGATCACTTATCCCGGTTCGTTGAGCAATACGGCCTATGGCATTTGGTACAACGGCGGCACGAGCTACACGATCGTCGGCGGGTATAGTCCCGACGTGGTGAACAACTTCACCGATCAGGATCAGCCGATTGGCCAGGGTTATATCGTCGACTACGACTCGTCGACCGGCGTCTTCTCGAACTGGACTTCGTTGTCCTATCCCAACGGCAGCAACTACTTGACCCATTTGGAGGGGATCAGCAGCACCGCCAACGGGACCTACACTCTCAACGCCCAGTCGGTCCAGACCGGGAATTCGAGTGTCGTGCAGGCTTCGCTCGTAACCATCGTGCGCAATGCCGACGGCTCTTTCGGCACCCCCACCTGG
Organism: uncultured Planctomycetaceae bacterium; assembly: GCA_963702015.1. Classification (GTDB taxonomy): domain Bacteria; phylum Planctomycetota; class Planctomycetia; order Pirellulales; family PALSA-1355; genus DATJTR01. Next base: position 6,123,022 of record OY969698.1, on the reverse strand, counting down.
GCGAACATCGATTATTCCGGCCCGGCGCCGCCGACAATCAAATCGTCACCTCCGATTCGGTCTCGGGCAATTCGGTGAACGGCGTCGTGACTTCCGGAGGATCGGTCTTCGCTTATACGGGCACCGTCAACATGGCTTTCCAGTTGTCGAACGTGATCAGCGGCAATGGAGGCAACGGGATCGAGCTGAACGGTTCGAACAATAACCAGATCGCCATGAACTACATCGGCACCGATGCGTCGGGCACGCTGGCCCGCGGCAATGCCGTCAACGGCATCTTGGTGACGGCCGGCTCGGCGAATAATACGATCGGTGGAGAGAATACCGGCGGCAACGACCCGACGAACGCCGTTTTTGTCCGGCCGCCGCAAGGAAACTTGATCTCGGGCAACGACGGCAATGGCGTGCTGATCGAAGACGGCGCCACGGCGAACCAACTGGCCGGCAACTTTATCGGAACGACCACGTCGGGCAACGTCGCTCTGGGTAACCACCAGAACGGCGTGGCAATCTTCAACGCCAACGGCAATTCGCTGCTCGGCTGCAACTTCCAGCAAGATCCCTTCGTGTTCTACAACGTGGTCAGCGGCAACGGCGCGAACGGCCTGCTCATCAACAATTCGAACAACACCACGATCCAGGGCAACTTCTTTGGCGTCGGCGCCAACAACCAATCGGCCGTCGGCAACGCGTTCAACGGCGTCGAGGTCGAGGGTTCCTCGGCGGACACCGTAATGGGCGGACCGATCCCGCTGGGTAACGTCGACGCCGCCAACGGTGAGAACGGCATCGTCGTCAAGGACACGGCCAGCGGCTTCACCTCGTACAATACCTTCACCGGCCTGGCGGCCTTCAGCCAGCAACCGAACCTGGGCAATGGCCAGGACGGCATGCTGATCACCTCGACCGGCGGCAATATCCTCATCCGCACCAACGTGATCACGGAAAATGGCAACGATGGAATCGAAATCGGCGGCGCGGCCACGGGTGTTCAGGTGGCCGGAAATATCATCGGACTGTACGTCAATGGCCTTCCGATGGGGAACAAGAACAATGGCATCGAGGTGGATGGAACCGCCCATAACGATCTGATCGGTGGCCCCCAGCCGACGTTTAACGTCATTCCCAATAACGTCATTTCCGGAAACGGCAACGACGGCGTGGTACTCATGGGTGCCGCGCATAACATCACGGTCAGCAACAGCTACATCGGCACCGACACCACTGGCAAAGTGGCCCGTGGCAACGGCGGCGCTGGCGTCTACATCGGACCGACCGCCTACGCGAATACCATCGGCTCGTCCGACCCGACCCTGCCAACGCTCATCAGCGGCAACAAAAACAACGGCATCGTGATGAATGGCACCACGGGAAACATCGTGGTCGGCACGTATATCGGCACCGACATCACCGGGGCGAACGCGGTGGGAAACAGCGGGAACGGTATCTTGATCACTGGCGGCTCGAATAACACCGTCGGCAGCCGGACGGCGACCGTTCCGCAAAACATCATCGCTTTCAATTCCGCCTTTGGCGTTTTTGTGGCCTCGGGGAATCAGAACGGCATCTTCAACAACTCGATTTATTCCAACACTTTGGCCGGCATCAATCTGGGATCGGGGGCCAACCAGAGCCAACCGGCCCCGGTGTTGACCGCGGCTGTCACGATTCCCGGCGGCACGCAGATCTATGGCACGCTGACCGCGACGCCGGATGCCACTTATACGATCGAGTTCTTTGCCAATACCACGACCGGCGCAGCGGGTCGCTACATGCTTGGTTCGACGACGGTGTCGGCCAACGGAATCGGGGTGGCGCGATTCATCTACAGCGGTCTGCCGCTGCCCAGCGGAGCGACGTATGTCACGGCGACCGCGACCGACGCCATCAACAACACGTCGCAATACTCCAACGCGTTGTCGTAAGAAAGCTGGCGGGCAGGTTCGCAAGCCGCCGCCAACCGATTGTCACGCGCTTCAGCGCACTGCCTCGCTCAGTTCGGCCCAACGCGCCCGCAGGCGGTCGAGCGTCGGCTGGTGCATTTTATCTTGCGCAAGGTTGTGCAACTCGTCCGGGTCGATGACCAGGTTATACAGCTCCTCGACCGTCGGATTCGGTTCGACGTAGCGAATGTATTTCCACTCGGCGGTGCGCACGCCTTCGCTGGGGGGCAGGATTTGCGGCCGCGTGTGATGCTCGTAGAAAAAGTCGGTGCGCCAGTTGACCGGCGGCGCCGAGCTCGCGGTGGCCGCAAGAAATGGCCGCAGACTGCGGCCTTGCATCGCGGCGGGGGCTTTGACGCCGGCGCAGTCGAGCATTGTCGGCGCCAGGTCGATGTTGAGCGTGATCGCGTCGATTTGCCGGCCGCGGCTTTCGGCGGGCAGTCGAGGATCGAACACGATGAGCGGCACGCGGATCGATGGCTCGTACATCAGCCATTTGTCGGCCATGCCGCGTTCGCCGAGAAAGAATCCGTTGTCCGAGGAAAAAACGACGATCGTGCTGTCGGACAGGTTGTGGGCGGCCAGCGCGGCCACCACGCGGCCCACCTCGCGATCGATGCCGGTAATCAGCCGATAGTAATCCTTGACGGTCTGCTGGAACATGGCGGCGGTCGCGTATCGCGGTCCCCAGCGCTTTCGTCCTTCGGACCGCTGGGCGAAATCGGGCAACAGGCGGAACGCGGCGTCGGTGGCGGCTGCCGGAACCGGAATCACTGCATCGACGTAAAGTGCCTCATCGCGGGGATCGGGCGGGAACTCACGCGGGGCGCCGTCCTCGGCATGGGGCGCCGTGAAATTGACCTGCAGGTAGAACGGCGCCTGGGGGGCAACGCTCGCGAGAAAATCGACCGCCTGGCTGCCGATCCGGTCGGTCATGTGCATCGGATTGCCGTCGTTGAAGTAGCGACTCATTCCGGGAAAGGTTTGCGCGTCGTCGAACATTCCCGGTGGAAGGTCGTCGCCGACACCGAGACGGCCGACCAGGGCGGTGTGATAGCCGGCGGCGTGCAGCAGGGCGGGACAGGTTTGCGACCAGGCGGCCGCGGCGAAAGGCTGGCCGAAATCGTCGATCCCGTGGCGGCGCGCATATTGACCCGACAACATGCTTGCACGGCTGACGCAGCAGATCGACGTCGTCACGAAGTGATTGCGAAAGCGGCATCCCTGGGCGGCCAGGCGATCGATGTTCGGCGTCTGAATGATCGAGTTGCCTGCGGCGCCGAGAGCATCGAAGCGCAAATCATCGGCCAACAGAAAGACGATGTTGGGCCGAGAGGTTGCGTCGGCCGCCACCGCCGGCCGTTCTGCTCCCGCGTGTGCAAGCAATCCCAACAGTGGTAGCCAGAGTAAGAAAGGCTTGAGGTGCGGCCAAAATGAGAATCGGCCGGCCGGCGATCGGGGTGACATCAGCGCTCGCTTTCGTATTGGGCCGTGACGCGGGTAGTGATGCCGCCGCGAGGGGTGAAGGCGGCCAGCAGCGTCATGCGCCGCGGCTGCACGACCGCCACCAGATCGTCGAGGATGCGGTTGGTGGCATGTTCGTAGAAAATGCCTTCGTTGCGGAATCGCTGCAAATAGAGCTTCAAGCTTTTCAGCTCGACGCACTTTCGCGCCGGCACGTAGGTGAATGTGAGGACCCCGAAATCGGGCTGGCCCGTCTTGGGACAAACCGACGTGAACTCGGGACAAACGATCTCGATCGTGTATTGCCGGTCAGGAAACTCGTTATCAAAAGTTTCCAGAATCTGGCGGAATTCGTTGGTCACGCGCTGGGTCGCTCCTTTCCTCAAAACTTTGATTGTGGCATGATGGAAATCCGCCGGCTAGTGTCGCGCGGTGGTAAAACAGCGCTCGGAACGTCCCCAGTTAACCCGACAGATTCCCGCCCGTGTCGAAACCCGCTGTCATTCTGCTCTCCGGAGGTCTCGATTCGGTGACAGCCGGCGCCATTGCCCGCGACGAGGGTTTTTCACTCTATGCGCTGACGTGCGACTATGGCCAGCGGCATCGCTTCGAGCTGGAGGCGAGCCGCCGGGTAGCCCGGGCGCTGGGGGTCGAGCGGCACGTCACGCTGGCGGTCGATCTGGCCCAGTTCGGCCACAGTGCATTGACCTCTGACATCGCGGTGCCGAAGGACCGCAGCGAGGGGGCGATGGCCGGCGGGATTCCGGTGACCTATGTCCCGGCGCGAACACGGTGCTGCTGTCGCTGGCCCTGGCGTTCGCCGAGACGGTGGGCGCGGCCGATATTTTTATCGGCGTCAACGCGATTGATTACAGTGGCTATCCCGATTGCCGTGGCGAGTATCTGGCCGCGTTCGAGCAACTGGCCAATCTGGCCACCAAGGCAGGGGTCGAAGGGAGTTTGCGTTTCCGCATCCACGCTCCGCTGGTCCGCATGACCAAGGCCGAAATCATTCGCCGGGGCATCCGCCTGGGCGTCGATTACTCGCTGACGCACAGTTGCTACGATCCCGATCCGTCGGGCAAGCCGTGCGGGCATTGCGATGCTTGCCAGCTGCGGGCCAAGGGATTCGCGGAAGCGGGGCTGGCCGATCCGGCGGCGCGAACCAGCGGGGGGCGGCCATGAAGATTGCCGAAATCTACGGTTCGATTCAGGGTGAGGGGTTGTTTACCGGCACGGCCAGCGTCTTTGTGCGCGTGAGCGGCTGCAATCTGCGCTGTTGGTTTTGCGATACGCCGTATGCCAGTTGGCAGCCCGAGGGTGATGATCTCGGCGTGGAAGAGATTTTTGATCAGATCACGCTGCTCGGGGCCGAGCACGTGGTGCTGACCGGCGGCGAGCCGATGCTTTTCGCCGAGTTGATTCCGCTGGCCGAGATGCTGCGAGAAGCCGGCAAGCACATCACGATCGAGACGGCCGGCACGCTTTATTTGCCGGTGGTGTGCAACTTGATGTCGATCAGCCCCAAACTGCGGAATTCGACGCCAAGCGCTGCCACGGCCGGGCGTTGGCGGCGGCGGCACGCCCGGGCAAGATTTGTTCCCGACGTTGTCCGCCGCTTGCTGACGGAGTTCGAGTACCAACTCAAATTCGTGATCGACACTCCGGCCGATTGCGAAGAAGTGAAAGAGTGGCTCGACGATTTTGCTGACGTGGACCGGTCTCGCGTGCTGCTGATGCCGCAAGGGACGCGCCGCGAGGAACTCGACGAGCGCGAGCTGTGGCTGGCGCCGTATTGCCTGGAACATGGCTTCGGCTATTGCCCACGGCGGCAGATCGAATGGTTCGGTCTGACGCGGGGAACGTGAGGCGGGGCGCTCTTTCGGCGTGTTGATCTCAGTGCGCCGCTGCGGCAGCTTTGCGAGGCGGAGCGTGCTGGCCGCGAGGCGCGAAAATCAGAACCGTCGCCGCGCCGCCGATCACCAAGAGCATGCCGGCAAAAAAGATTGGGTTCGCCTGACCCCAGGTGCCGGCCCGGCTCATGGTTACCACGGCGTTGATGACCGGGGCTCCGCCGAAGACGATCGGCATGACGTAGACCGGCTTGCCGCCAAAGGTGAAAGCCAGGATGATGCCCAGCGCGCCGACGGCGCCGGCCGATCCGCCGGCCAGGCTCCAGAGCGAGCCGCCCCAGGTGAAATTGCCCGGTTCGTTCCACAGACCCAACAACGCGAGCGGAACGAGCACGGCGATGAGGAAATAGGCCAGGCCGACGCAGACGAACGGCCGCAGGCGGCTTCCGTCCATCGCCAGCTGGCCCTTGTGCAGCACGGGTCCGTAAACACCCCAGCAGACCGCGGCCAAGGCGACACTGCCGGCCACCGCCCCCCAGTCGGCCCACTCCATGATGTGCGACGCGGCAGCGGCGTGTGCGGAAGCGGGGCGGAAGACGAGCACGGTTACGGCGCCGGTGATAACGACGATCAGGCCGGCAAAGAACATGGGACTGGCCTGGCGATAGTTTCGGCCCATCAGCATCGTAACAATCGTGTTGACGACCGGCGCGCCCCCGAATATCAGCGGCATGACATAGAGGGGGTTGCCATGGAAGTGAAAGGCCAGGATGACGCCCAGTGCGCAAGCGCGCCGGTCGCTCCGGCGATCAGGCTCCAAAGGGTGCCGGTGGCGGTCCAGCTGCCGGCCTCACCGCGAAGCTGTAGCAGCACCAAGGGAACGGCCACGGCGATGACGCAGTAGGCGATGCCGACACAGATGAACGGCCGCAGACTGCTGTTGTTCATCGAGTCGTGGCCCAGGCTCAACAGGGGGCCATAAATTCCCCAGCAGAGGGTCGTCAAAATCGTGAACGCAAGAACGGCTATCATGCTTCGCATCGTGACGAGGCTCCGCGGGGTAGGTGAGGGGTGAACAGGGGGTTTTGCTAAGACGTGCGTAGTTTAGCAGAACGCCCGCGGGCAGGGCAGCGCCGGGTTTTGCCGGGAAGGGCACGCCTTGTCGACGGGGGTTCGCCCGCGGCAGCCCCTCCCGCCGTCATTCGTTTTGGTTGGGACCCTCTGGCGGCGGTTTCATTGTTTTATCACGGCTTGATTTGATTCGCCGCTGGCTGCGTGGTGGGCGACGGATGAATTCCAAAGATCGTTGCGCGGCCAACCGGACCGCCTCATTGTCGGAGTCGGCCGCTTTCGCGAGGAACGTAAATAGTTCCGTCGTTGGTGCGGTTAGGACTGATTCAGGGCCGTTCGCGTGACCAAAGTAGATAGTCGTTGCGCCGACCGCCTGCGCCAAAGGCCTTGCCGGCAGACCAAAGAGAAATTCGGACACGCGGCGTGGATCGTCCCGCAGCCCAATCACGACGTAGGCGCCAAACACTTCCGTGAGGCCCGGAAACTCGTGGCTAGTTTTGTCGCCGACACCATCGGCCCGTCCCAAAAGGTCAATTAGCGCCGCGCGGTTCTTCGCGACCCGGTCGTCTTCCGGCAGATCGAGCGACGGCACAACCACCGTGCGTACAGTTTCCTCAATGACTGACAGAACGGCGGCCGGTGCTTGCCGCAATTCCATCCCGGCGATGTTCCACGTGAAGCAGCTCGAATCGCGGTGCATCCTGCGGCAGCAAATGGTGTCTTCGACCAATCTGTGCATTGAGCCAAGGGACATGATCGGCGTACCTCCCAGTGCCTACCCCGCTACGGCTTCGATCACGCTGATGTCCGACGGCGTCGGCACGATGCGCTCGAGCCGCAGGCCGGCGCCCTTGAATAGCCGCTCGTACTCGGCGGCGGTTCGCTCCTGCCCACCCGGCATCAACAGCATCGTCAGGTCGAGCGATTTGACGAACGAGGGGGCATTGCCGGGTTCGACAATTCCCTCGACCAACAGCACCCGGCCGTGGGCGGGCAGGACCTGGCGGATGTTCTTGAGAATGAGCGTCGATTTTGGATCGTCCCAGTCGTGGATGATGTGCCGCATCAAATAAGCATCGGCGCCGGGCGGAATGGCGCGGAAGAAATCGCCGCCGATGAGCTGGCAACGATCAATGACGCCGGCCGCCGTCAATCGCTCGCGCGCTCGGGGAATGACGTCGGGCCGATCGACCAACATCCCTTTCAGCTTGGGATATTTTGCCAGCACGGCGGAAAGCAGGCTGCCGTTGCCGCCGCCGACGTCGGCCAAAGTGCCGAAGGCGGAGAAATCGTAAGCCGACAGCATGGCCGCCGTTTCCGCTCCGTGAACGCCAACCATCGCCTCGTCGAACGTGCGGGCTTGCTCGGGATGCTGCGACAGATAATCGAAGATCGGCGCGCCGTAGATCTTGTCAAACACGATTTCGCCGGTGCGGATGCCGTCAATCAGCCGGCCATAACAGACGTAATGCTCTTCGCCCAACATCGTGGCCAGCGATCGCAGCGAACTGCCATGATCGCTGCGCAGACAATCGGCCATGGGCGTAAGCTGAAAGCTGCGGTCGGGCTGCTCGGCAAAGATGCCCGCACTGGCCAGCGCCCGCAGCAGCCGATAGAGCGACGGGGCGTGGGTGCCGGTCGCGGCGGCCAATTGTTCGGCGGTTTTCAGGCCGGCGGCGACGTGGTCGGCCAGGCCGAGCTTGGCCGCGACATAAATCGCCTGGGTGCGCCAGTAGCTGGTGATCAGGGTGCGTAACTTGTGTTCGGCGGATTCGCTCACCGGGAAACTCCTCCAATGTTGCGTTCAGACAAAATTTCGCGGCGCCGGTCCACTCGCTATTTGGTCGACGGCTCGGCACTTTCGTTTTCAGGTTTTTCGTCAGCCGATTTTTTTCCGCCGGCTTCGTCGTGCTTGGACTTCGGACCCAGGTCGGAAAAATCGACGGTGGGATTCTTGCGATCGGCGGCATCGATTTCGTAGTAGGTGCGCTTGTCGACGCCGGCCAGCATCGCCCAAATCCGGCCGGGGAGTTGCCGCACGTAGGCGTTCAGTTCCTGCACCGATTCGTTGTATCGCTGGCGTGCGACGGCCAGACGGTTTTCGGTTCCTTCCAGCGAGTCTTGCAGCTTGAGAAACGACTCGTTCGATTTCAGTTGTGGATATTGTTCTTGCAGCAGCAACAGCCGCGACAGGGCGCCATCCATTTGCCGGCCGGCCGCTTGCTTTTGCTCGACGGTTTCGGCCTGAAAATAAGCCTTCCGCGCGTCGGCAATGCCCAGAAAGACGGTCTGCTCCTGACTGGCGACGCCTTTCACCGTGTTGACCAGCTCAGGCACCAGGTCATTGCGGCGTTTGAGCTGGTTGTCGACCTCGGCCCAAGCGTTCTTGGCCTTCTCGTCCATGCCGATGACGTAGTTGTAGCCGCTGAAGGCCGCTCCACCGAATACGACCAACACGACGACCGCGATCAATAACACCAGAAGGGGAGTTTTCAGGTTTTTCATGGTTTGTCTTGGGAAGAGAGAGGTTGAATGAGGGGTGTTGCCGCAATGGACTTTTGATTGCGGCGCCGGAACATCTTACCAACTGGCTCCGCCGCCGCCGCCAGCCGAGCTGCCGCCGCCGCCACCGAAACCGCCGCCACCGAAGCCGCCGCCCCCCGAGCTCCAGCCGCCGGAACTGCCGCCGCCGAACCCGCCCCCTCCGATGCCCCAAAAACCGCCGGGGGGAGAGGGGAAGTTGGTGCGTCCAAAGCCCGACGTGTGGTGGCCCCAGCGACGCTGCTGGCGAAGTTGGATCTGGCCCATAACGATAATGGCGATGATCATGATAAAGAAGACGATGGCGAAGACCAGCGCCCCTTGGCCGGACGAATTGCCACCCAGTTGTAACGGCTCGGGCACGCCGGTCAACTTCACCCCCGCGTCGGCGGCGATGCGCTGGGCCACGGCCTGGACCAACTGGGCCATGCCTTGCGAATATTGGCCGTGCGAAAAGAAGAGCTGTGCCGCTTGCCGCGAGGTGGTGCCACACCAACTGTCGGGCAACACACCTTCCAGTCCCCGACCGGTGTGGATGCGCACTTTGTGCTCTCTGGGTGCGAGTACAATCAGGGCGCCGTTGTCTTTTCCCTTCTGGCCGAGTTTCCACAAATCGTAATGCCGCTCGGTGAAGGCGAAAATGTCCTCGTTATTCAGGCTGGGGACGGTCAACACCTTGACTTCGGCGTGGGTCTTTTCTTTGAGCTCGAGCAGCCAGTCGTAAAGTTGCTTTCGCGTGGCCGCGTCGAGCACTCCCGCCCGGTCGATCACGGGCGTATTCGGGTCGTCTTCGACGGTCAGCAGGCCGGAAGTTGACGCCGGGTCGGAGAGCCGGCCGGCCGGTTGCGCGCGCGTCGGTTGCCGGCGCCAAAACGAGCGTGGCAAGCAATAGCCAGCCCATCGCCGCGGGAACAAGAGAAAGCTTTCGGCTCATGGCCAACGATCGGCCATCTCGCCGAGCGCCTGAATGTCCGCGTAGAGCAGGTTGAACTTGGAGCGATAGGCCGTATCGGAATTGTCCAAGGTGCGCCGCACACCGGGCAGATTTCGCCCAAGCAGTTTTTCGGCAGTCGCCACCCGGTCGAACGGCCTCTCGGCCTGGCGCTGGCCAGACAGCCAGGCCAATCCACTCAGCACGCGCAATCGCGCGTGGGTCGCGTGCCAGGCGATCCGGCCCAACTGTTCTTCGTTGCCGCCGGCTGTCAGGACTCCGCGCTGCATGTGAATTTCGAGCACCCGCAGCTCGCGTTCGCAGGCCAGCCGGACATGCGTGGCCTCGATCGCCAAATCGACAAAGAAATCGGTCCCATGGGGCGTCACGTGCTGCTCGAAAATCTCGATCAATTCCAGCGGAAACGTATCCCGCGAACGGTCGATCAGCTGGGGAGTCAGCACCCATGGGGCGGCGATTCCCTGCCGGCCAAAACGATGTCCTTCGCTCCCCACGGCAGCGAGTGCGTCGAGATCGATGCGGTCGAACACCGCCACGCTGGATAAGGTTGGCCCCTGGCCGGCCGACGCCACTGGCCACGGTCCATAAAGCGTGACCGCCAGCAGGCGCGGCCCACACAGCGCCACCAACCGCTCGATATAGCCGGCCACGGCCTCAGCCCAAGCCTCGGGCACAGTTGGGGGGGCGGGAGCATGGTCAACGGATGCTGGGGCGGTCATGCGAATCGTTATTTCGTCCGAAGCGGTCGGGAGCTTTTGTTCGGGGTACGGTCCGACGGATCATCTGCCGACGGCTCACGCGCGCTGCGCCATCTTACCCGGTGGGCCGATATCAGCCAGCACTTCGATGGGCGGCTTGTCGCGAGAAGGGTTCAGTGATACCGGCCGACCAGAAAATGTCAACCGCTGCCGCGAGGTTGAAAGAGCGGCAGCTTGGCCAGCGTCGAAGGACGCCGACGGCGAACCCGTGGTAATCGGGCGTGGAGAGCATCGCCGGCCGGCGAGGCCGTGGCATCAGACGGGTTGCGCGAGCCGCCGTTGGGCGATGTCTAACAGGCGGCGCAGCGGTTTGCGGCGGATGCGTAGCTTGGCTTCTTCCGACAAGCACCAGCGGTGGCGTGGCGAATGGGAGCCGTTTACCGTGCCGTCGGACGGAGACACTTCCACCAGAAATGCAGTCACGGTCTCAACCACATCGCCGCGTGAGGCTTCGAACTGGCCAAGCGGGATGTCATCAAGCTTGCCATCAATTCCCGCTTCCACGCAGGAAGTGAGCAGCAGCTGGCTCTTTTCGTCGTCGCCGGCCGTGTCGAACGCCTGGGGAAAATCCCAGTCGCGCTCGTTCGGAAAGACAAACAGGCAGAATTCGAGGTTGCCGCGGTGCCGCCGGTAGGGAATGGCGTAGCACAGTTGGACGAGGGTTTGTTCTTTTTGGATCACGGTCGCCGACCTCCCTTGCAACACAAATAACAATCCGCAAAACGCGATTGCCCCCTTACACGGGCGCGGATACCGCCCAGGAAGGTACAGAGAGAATTCGGGCGAATGGGACTTTACTATTCCCGTCGCACGTCGGACTTCCAAAGAAATCTTAGGTCCGCGCCGGTCGCTGGGAGGAACTGCGCTGAAAAGAGCCGGCCTGAGTCCCCAACGTGTCCCAGAATGAGACGCAAATCTTGATTTGAGACCGCCGGACCGACGAATCATGGCTCGTCCCGTGCCTCAACAACCGAATCCATTCGGCTCAACTTGATGACATCAAACGGTTTGTAACGATTGGTCCGGTTTTCTCAGGAGGTCTGGCACCGGCATTGCTTTGTAGTGACCGTCAGTAAGGCCGGAGCGGGGATGTGCTTGCTGGTCTGGTTTTGGATCCAGTAGCCCCGGAGCGGTCGAAAGGGAGAAGGGTTTAACTCAGGGAGTGAGAACGTGCTCGTCCTAAGCAGAAAAGTCGGACAACATCTGGTGATTGGCGGGGGAATTGTGGTGGTCGTCAAGCGAATCGCTGGCCACCGGGTGACTTTGGGAATCGAAGCGCCTGGAACGGTCAAAATTATTCGCGGCGAGCTCCCCGTATTTGGCGAAACCGAAGGCGAGTCGCCCCACGAGGCGGAGATCGTCATCGAAACCGCCAAACCTCGTTAGGTCAGCAGCCAGCCGTTTTGGCGTGGAAGAAATTCGGACTGAGTGAGTGAACCGTGCGATCTGGCTGGCCATGGCATGGCCGGAAAGGTCGATCACGCAGGAGGCCACAAGGAGCAGAGGAGAGGAACAGCCGCTGCGGCGGCAAAGGGCAGAGATTAGGAAGGAAGCGGAGAAGGAGGCGAGCGGGGCAGAAAGACGGAGCGCAAGCGTGAACCGAGGCGCCACAGACGGTTGGTACTTTTGATTCAGGCACCATGACGAACCAACCGGCCTGTGGCCCTCGCTTGCGCCTGGGCCAGCGTTGTCCCCGTAGATTGCCAGCACACGCATTTCCATTTGCGATTTGATCCGCCGCGGCCCTCTTCGCGCGCAGGCAGATATCCGGCGATTTCTTCGCCATTTCACGCTCTCGCTGAGCATCCATCCTTGCCGCCAACGGATGGCGAATTCGTCGCTGGCAGGCGTGCCAGCACCGTGGGCTGGGGCGTAAAGCGACATTGCCGCCTGAAGGGCAAACTCGTATCGTCCGCCCTGGAACCGCCCTACCCCTGCGCGCCTTGCCTGGGTGGGGCCTCCTGTCGTGCGAAAGCACTTTCGGACACGTCGTTTACGTCAATACTCACGGATGCACTTGCAACGTTTTCGACCCGGGCGGCTGGTCGATTTTGTCGCCCCACGTCTACGGCTGATCACTTTCGTGGCGCTGCTGGTGGCAAGTTGCCTTGCCGGCTGCGCTTCGACGAGCTGGGTCGATGTGCGCAAACAGCCGCGCAACGTGCTGGCCACGCAATTGACGATGGCCACCAGCGATCCGTCGCATCTGAGTGCGCGGACGATGTTGCTGTTGCGGCGTTACGACCTGGTCAGCGAGTTGGAAGGGGATCCGCTGACGCTGTTGAAACAGCTGCGCGAGATTTTCAATCGCGAGCCGACCGCCGACAAGCTTTACTCGCTCGCAGAATTGGCCTATTGGTCGGGCCAGAAGGCCGAGTTGACGCATCCGCAAAAGGCACTCGATCTGTATGGCTCGGCGGTATTGCACTCCTATCTGTACTTGTTCGACGACCGCTTCGCCTATCTGCGCAATCCGTACGATCCCGAGTTTCGCGGCGCCTGCGATCTGTACAACGGCGCGTTGGAAAGTGCCCTGCGCAATATCAAGCGCGCGGGACAATTGCGCCCGGCACGACTCAAGTGGTCAACGCGGCCGACCATACGATTCACTTGACCATCGCGCTACGCGGCAACGGCTGGCACGCCGAGGATTTCGACCGTTTCGAGTTCGTCTCGGACTACGTCGTCAAGGGGCTGAAGAATCAATATCACACCTACGGCCTGGGCGTGCCGCTCATCGCCGTACAGCACAAGCGTAACAACGGAAAACCGGTCGACCGCTATTATCCGCCGGAGATGAGCCTGCCGACGACCGCCTTCATGCGCATGTTGCCCAATGGGGGCGATACCCAGACCGAACACACCGCGCTGCTCGAGCTGTACGACCCGCTCAATTCGGCCGACATCGAGATTGCCGGCCGCCGCGTCCCCTTGGAAAGCGACTTGAGCACGCCGCTGGCCTATCTTTTGAATCAGCCTCAACTGCAAAAGAAGCTCGACCAGCCGACGCTGGGGCTGTTGGACCCCGAGGCCACGGGTCAGCTCGATGGACTGTTCATGCTCGAGCCGTATCAGCCGGGCAAGATTCCGGTGCTGATGGTGCACGGCATCTGGTCGTCGCCCATCACCTGGATGGAAATGTTCAACGACCTGCGCGGCGTGCCGGAGATCAATGACCATTATCAGTTCTGGTTCTATTTGTATCCGACAGGCCAGCCATTCTGGTACAGCGCCGCACAGTTGCGGCAAGACCTGGCCACCATGCGTCAAACGCTCGATCCCCAGCACTCCGAGCCGGCACTCGATCAAATGGTTCTGGTCGGGCACAGCATGGGGGGGCTGGTGGCGAAAATGCAAACGCTCGAAAGCGGCGACGATTATTGGAAGGTCGTCAGCAAGGAACCATTCGAGGTGGTGAAAGCTTCGCATGAAGTGAAGGAAACACTCGGCGAAACCTTCTTCTTTCACCCCAACCCGGCGGTGCGGCGGTTGATTACGATCGGCACGCCGTTTCACGGCAGTCATTTCGCCAACAGCACGACTGCCTGGCTGGGGAGCAAGTTGATCACCCTGCCCAAGATGCTGGTTCGCGGCGGCGAACAACTGCATCGCGACAATCCTAATTTCTTCGCCAAGAACAATCTGATCGACGTGCCGACCAGCGTCGACGCGCTGTCGCCCGCCTCGCCGGTCTTTCCGGTGATGCTCGCATCGCACCACCTGCCCAGCGTGAAGAATCACAACGTGATCGGCCGAATTCAGACCGACCGGGTGGTGAACTACTTGATCGGTGGCGAAGGGGATGGCCTGGTTACCGTGCAAAGTGCGCACATCGATGACGCCGAATCGGAGATCGTCGTGCCGGCCGAACACTCGAATCTGCACCGGCATCCGCGGACGGTGCTCGAGGTGCGGCGCATTTTGATGGAGCACCTCGACGACCTGCGAGCGTTCCCGCGTCGTTTGGAGCGATTGCCCGAGATTACGACTCTGGCGCCGGAGAGCTCGCCACCGGTGGAGATCCAGCGGCGGCGATAGCCCGGAGCCCCCCTGGAGCCCAGCGAGCAGATGGAGCTTGTCGAGCTCGTGATCGCGTCGGCGCAAGCCGGTCGCTCTCGCCCATCGATCGATTCGGATTGGCAGAGGCTCCGGCAATTTGCCGAAGACGCCGCATCGGGTAGTCCGCCCAGCAGCGGTTGATGCCAAGCGCGATCTACACGTCAGAGGCCGAGAATGTTCTCCGGCGAATCGCAGAATACATTGCCCGGGACAATCTGCTGGCCGCGTTGAATTGGCTCGACGAAACGCGTGAAATCTGTGATCTGCTGGTGGCCCGGCCCCCCTATTGTGTTGCTAACGATCCCGCGTCGCCTTTCGCAATAGCCTCAACCACAAATTCCACCCCACGCCACAAACCAGGATGCCCGCAAGCGTTGCCAGAACGATAGCCAGCCATTTGGGATCGCCCCACACCTCTTTACGCCATTTCGTGGCGTCGCGAGGTTCCACGATCGTAAAGCGGGCAAACGGCCAGTCGAGGTTGCACCGGCGACGCTCGATGCCGATGTCTGGATCCTTCTCCCATGGCCCGCGGACAGCCGCCTCGGGAACAGGCAACGACGGGTTTACGTTAATCTCGACAAAGGCAAAGGGAATTAAAAAGCAATAGCCAAACCAGCAGATCGCAATGGCTGTGGCGCCGACCGTCGGAAGACCGTATGCCAGCAACGACCACAGGGAATGCGTTATAAGATGCCTTGCCTTCGGCTGCGCGTTTGCGTTCATTGCACGCTACTCCGCTTAATATCGCGCCGATCCCTGCAGTACGCATCCGGTAGCGGTTTATCGGGCTGGTACGGGATCAGCGGCAACGATTCTGCGGCGGCTGATCGCGGCGGCCTGCTGCGCGGATTAGACCTTGACGGTCTCTTCCGTTTCCAGCGCCGGAACGATGTCGACGCCGGTGTGCTGGAAGATCCGGTTGCGGCCGGCGGCTTTGGCGCTGTAGAGCGCCGCGTCGGCACGGGTCAGCAACGATTGCGGGCTGTCGCCGTCGAGCGCCACCGCGACGCCACCGCTGATCGTGACGTCGAGCGTCGAGGCGATCTTGGCTCGCACGCGGTCGGCGAAGACGCAGGCCCCCTCGACGTCGGTGTGCGGCATCACCACGACGAACTCTTCGCCGCCGTAGCGGGCCACCATGTCGGTGTCGCGAACGGTTTCGTCGATGACCCGAGCGACGTTCTGCAAGGTGCGATCGCCTTGCAAGTGCCCCTGGGCATCGTTGACCTTCTTGAAATGGTCGATGTCGAGAATCACCACGACGAATCGTTGTTCGTAGCGGTTCAGCAAGGCGAACATCGTTTCCAGCGTCTCATCCAGCGCCCGGCGATTGCTTACCCGGGTGAGAGGATCGGTGCGGATTTCGGTGAAGGTCATCAGGTGGTTCGACTGCTGGCGGATCTCATCGTAGGCATGGGCGATTTGGGCCGCCAGGCGCAGCGTCGGCTTGAGCATCTCTTCGGCTTCCTTGCATAGTTCCTGCCAGGCCGTCTCCTTTTGTTGGCCGCTCAGATCGCGCACCCGGTCCTTGAAGTGATTGATGCTCGAATGATGGGTGGCCAGATTCTTGCGGACCGCCTCGGCGATCGTTTCCAATTCGGCGGCGACCGCCTTGGCTCGTTTGAGTTCGCGCCGGGCTTGATCCGTTTCAAGCTGCGATTTCCGGCGACTGCGGCGGCCAATGAAATAGCCGATGACCGCGATCAGGGCAAACGCCACGGGCGTCGGAATGGAAAACATTGTGATGTCCATGCTCGGTTTCGATTCCTCAATATCTTCATCTTCGACGACGAGAAGCACGAGAGCCGGCGCGGAGGAGAGAGGATCCCTGGGCTCACGGCCCCCGGAAAAACCATCATCGCAACTTCGCGCTCATCCCCCGCAAGCAGTAGGTCCCGACGACCACGCCGATGGTCATCACTACAATCGTCTCGGTTCGATCCAAGTGACCGATCCAGATTATCATTGAGTGATACCAGTGCAGCATAAGTACGTTCCCGTTGCCATAAATGTCTGGCTTGAAACTCTACGTTACGTTTCTCGGTCATTACCGCCTGCTTGGTGTCAATTTCGTCAGCTTGAGCTGCGGGCAACCCCGGCAGCGAGGCGTCCATGCGTTGCTGGCCCCGCCTATCGTTACGACCCGCGTAATCCATCCGCGGGCGGATAGCCGCCCGTTCGCCCCGTTATCCGCCCGCGTTGCCCCCTCGTGCGTGGCGGAATCAGGCTTGAAAGGGTCGCAATTGAGCGGTCAACGCGGGAGCAGCCAGCCCCGGGGGCACGTCGGATCGGAACGGCTAAAGGGTTTCTGGGACTTGTTTTGCCCTATTGACTTTGGGGCGAGCGGAATCAAACAATAAACGGGCAGCAAGAAGCGGAACATTTCTATTTTTTTCCTGTCGGTTGAGTGTAGCCCCCGTTCGGGGACTTTAGGGCGCTGTCGCCCTTTGTGAGCGCATCGGTTTCGTCGTCTGGAGGTCGCAGCAATGCCCGACCACGCTCCGTCGTTCGTGGGCCATAGCGCCGCCCAAGGCACTGCGGACCTTGTCGTCGGCCGGCGACTCAAATCGGCGGCGCCGAAAACGACTCGAAACGAAACTCCTGGCATTCTTGGGATGCCGGCCACCACGATCGCCGCGAGTTCCGCGGTGGAGCAGGGGGGCCAGCAGACGCCGCCATTGCCGTCGGGTTTCTTGGTGTCGGTCGTGATTCCCGCCTTCAACGAAGAGCGGACGATGGCCGAGGTGATCGATCGGGTGCGCGGCTGCGGCTTGCCTTGTGAGATCATCGTGGTCGACGATGGAAGCACCGACCGCACTGGGGCCGTGCTCGACGGTCTGGCGCCCTCGGCCGATCTGCGCGTAGTCCATCAACGATCGAACCAAGGAAAGGGGGCGGCGCTGAAACTTGGTTTTCAGTTAGCCCGGGGCAGCGTCGTCATCGTTCAGGATGCCGACCTGGAATACGATCCGGCGGAATACCAGCAACTGATTCAACCGATCACGAGCGGGCAGGCGGACGTGGTGTTCGGCAGCCGCTTCCCAAAAGGTTTCGGGCAAGGGGACGGAACATGCCATCGGTTGGGGAACCGGCTGCTCACGCTGTTGTCCAATGCGGCCAACAACCTTCGGCTTGTCGGACATGGAGACCGGCCACAAGGTTTTCCGCGGCGACCTGATTCGTCGGGTTGCCCCCACGCTGAGAGAGTGTCGCTTTGGCATCGAGCCTGAAATCACCGCCAAGGTCGCACGCATTCGCGGGGTGAGGATATGCGAGCGGCCGATCCGCTACGCCGCGCGCGGTTATGCCCAAGGGAAGAAAATCGGCTGGCGCGACGGGGTTTGGGCCGTCTGGTGCATTCTGCGCTACGCACTGGCTTGACGGCGCCGGGCAGCCTGCCTTGCAGCACGCCGGTCCCTGAAGCATCAAATGGAACCCGGCGACTGGAAGGGAGATTCCCGCGGCCGTCGGTCGGGATAAACCCATCACCCCAACTTCGAGCTCATTCCGCGCATCAAGAAGGCTCCGATAGCCACGCCGGCGGCCATCACCACGATCGTTTCCGTTCGATCCATGTGGCAGACCCAGATCATGATTGAATGGTACCAGTAAATGGGTGTGCTCCTTGCCGGGATCTGTGGTGTAAAACCTTACGTTTTTTTCTACCTTGTTACCGCCAACGGGTGTTGATTTGACCAGGCTGTGCCTGGCGAGGGCGCGCACTCCCGCCGACCAGTCCTAGAATCAGACCAGCCGGCATCAAGAGAAGAAGACCGGCTTGCGCGACCGTGATTCTGGCCGCCGGGTGCCCCGAACGCGGTGCGCTCTGGTTTTCTGTTCGCGGGGCTGACTGCCCTGCAGGATGACGGCGAGCCGCGCCGGGAAACGGCGACGGTCAGCTCTTGCTGTCGGCCAGCGCTTCCTGCGGGATGTTGAAGTTCGAGGCGACGCTCTGCACGTCGTCGTGATCGTCCAGCCGTTCCATCAGCGTCAGGACCTTGGGCGCGGTTTGCGCGTCGAGGTCGACGTAGGAGGTCGGAATGCGAGCGATCTCTTTAACGTCAACGGGGATTCCTCGCCTCTCGAGCGCGGCACTCACCTGGGCGATCGCGCCGGGATCGCAGGTAATCTCGAACTTGTCGTCGACACGCTTGACATCGTCGGCGCCGGCATCGAGCGCCAGCTCCAACAGCTTGTCTTCGTCGACCTTGTCGGCCGGAACGAGAAACAGTCCCTTGCGATCGAACATCCAGGCCACGCAGCCGGTTGCCCCGAGTTTGCCGTCGGCCAGCTCGAAGATCTTGCGGATTTCGCCGGCGGTGCGATTGCGATTGTCGGTGAGGATTTCGCACAGGACGGCCACGCCGCCGGGACCGTAGCCTTCGTAGAGGAGTTCTTCGAAGTTCGTTCCATCCAGCGCGCCGATACCGCTTTTGATGGCACGTTGAATGTTTTCCTTGGGCATGCTGACGGCTTTCGCCGCGTCGATGGCGTAGCGCAAGCGGAGGTTCATGTCGGCGTCGCCACCGCCCATTTTGGCGGCCACGATGATTGCTTTGGAGAGCTTGCTCCACAGCTTGCCGCGTTTGTTGTCGATCACTGCCTTTTTGCGGGCGATATTCGCCCAATGGGAATGGCCGGCCATGAACGATCGTCTTTCAAGAACTTGGGAGGGATTCGTCGCGTGTCCGATTGCCTGAGGAATCCGGCCCTGAGCGCGACGAGCCCGGCCGTGCCTCACGCGGCGGCGGAGCCGGCGTCTACGGCTCCGGATTTAGGGAGTCGGCTTTGGGGGCTGCTCGGAGGCTGGGTCGGGGTGGTCGCTCGCGGCCGCATCGATTTTAGCCTGAGTCTGCCGACTCTTGTCGGCTTCGCTCTCGGTATCAAACGCCTGCCACGGCTTTCCGCCAGATTTCGCAAGCCGCGGCCGGCTGGCCGTCGGCCAGCAGTGCGTCGCCCAGGTGGTCGAGGACCATGGGGTCGGGTTTTTCCACGGCCGTCGCCGCGCGCAGTTCGACGATCGCTTCGGGAAACCGGCCCAGGCGATAGAGTGCCCAGCCCAGGCTGTCGCGAAACGCCAGATTCTTCGGCTCGGCGGCGACGGCCTGCTCGATCATCCGCAGGCTCCGCTGGAGATGCTTGCCGCGGTCGGCCCAGGAGTAGCCCAAGTCGTTGAGGACGCCTGGATCGGTCGGATACTCGTCCCACAACTCCTCGAGCCAGGCTTCGGCGCGGTCGGGCTGGTTTTGAAAGATTTCGATGTTTGACAGTGCCAGCCGGACATCGTGGAGCGATTTGCGCGTATCGGCCGAGGGGGGATCCTTGTCGAACTTGGCAATCACTTGCTCGTAGGCCGTGCGCGCTGTCGTCGTAGCGCTTGGCATGATTGAGAATCCAGCCGATGCGAATCAGGTAGGCGATTTCGTCGGGTTGCGAGCGCGGCTGCCCGTCGGGCGGCGACCAGAGCCTCGTCGGTCTGATCGGCCAGCGCCAGGGCAGCCGACAAATAGAAATAGAACTCGGGGACGGCCGACGGCAGCACTTGCTGGTCGCAGCCGCGGCGAAGCACCTCGGCCGAGCGGACATACTGTTCCTGCGACAGCAGTTCCATACCCCAGGTGAACAGCAAGTCGGGCGTCTTGGCCGGCGCGGCCTTGAGTGCCAGTTCGAAGTAGGCGGCGGCATCGTCGTACTGCTTGTGCTCGATGGCCAGCAGCCCGGCCGCGAGCCAGCGGGCAAAGTCGTCGCCGCCCGTGCCGGCGGCGCGCTGCTGCCGGGCGACTTCGAGCATTGCGTCGACCGCGGCCTGATCGGCCAGGAGTGCCCGGCCCGTTTCACCCAGCGGTTTCCAACCGCCGGTCTGGCCGAGTGCACCGCCCAGCACCGGCAGCAAGGTCTCCCATCGGCCGGCGGAGTGCAAGAGGGCGATGTATCCTTGCCAGGCATCGAGGGCAGATTGTCGGCTGGCCGGGATCGCAGAGCTGGCGATAGAGCGGCTCGGCAAGTTCGGTTTTGGCCGCCTTGCGATAGGTTTCGGCCAGGAAAAACGTCAGCGGTGTGCTGTCGGCTTTGGTCGAGCGCAGCTTTTCCAGTCGGCCGATCAATTGATCCTTTTGGCCTAGATCGGCGAGCAACTTGGCCAGAAGTTCGTAGGGTTCGGTCCCCTGGCCGGACAAGCCGCCCGCGAGCGCCAGTTCAAGTTGGGCCAGCGCCTCGGCCGGCTGGTCGCGATGCGCGGCCACGCGGGCGAGATTGTAGGCCAGCAGGCTGGCATTCGGTCTTGTACTCATTGGCCTTCTCGAAAGCCGCCTGCGAGCCTGGTCGATCTTGCCGGCTTCGAGAAAACATTCGCCAAACAACTGATAGGTAAGATCGCCGTTGCCGACGATGACTTGTCGGAGGGCGTCGTTCAGAGCCCAACTCGGCCGGGTTGGCCAACGCGTGCTCGATTTTCTGCGAACTGCTCGGCCGCCAGAGTGTATTGCTGGGTCAAGTAATAGAGCCGGCCCATCTCCATCCATCGCAGCACGCTGTTGGTTGTGACTTTTTCGGCGGGCTCAACCTTTGCCGCTACGCCGGTAAAGGCTCAGTGCCCCCTGCAAATCGTTTTCGTCGGCCAGTTCCAAGCCGAGTCGGCGCAGCAGCACCGCATCATCGGGATCATTGCTCTCGAGCAACTGGGCGTAGCGCGCGGCCTCGGCCCGGCGATCGAGATTGAACGCCAGCACGACGATGTGTCGCAGAATGGCGGGCGTGCCCGGCGCGGCCTGCACCGCTCGCTCGTAGAGTTGCAAGGCCTTCGCATCGTCCTGGCGCTGCTCGTGGGCCCGGGCAGCGGCAAACAAGGCCGTGGCGTCGAGGCGATCTTGATCGGCCTCGGTTCGCGTCGAAATGCGGGACCAGCGGTTCGGGGCGATCTTCCAACTCGGCAGGCCCCAGCGAAGCGTCGCCGGCCGGCTGCGCGCCAGGTGCCGATTGGCCGTCGCGGGGCGGGACGCGCGGCAAGGGAGCGATTGACCGCCAGAGTCAGGGCGAGCGCGAGCATCGCCGCCAGGTACGTCGCTGCGATTGGGCCGCGGGTTCGATCCGTTTTTGCCAGAACTGGCATTGTTCACCATTTTCGGCAGGCGACCTGCCGAGGCACGCCCAGGCCATCGGCTGCCGCCAAAACAGGGACGTTTTGGGCGGCCGCTGCGCGTCGGCGAGAGCGTACGAATCACGCCTGCAATCGCTACCGCGGTTTACGTTTGGCCAGCGGTTTCAGCGTGCACTTTGGCTTTCGGGCTGGTCAGTTTCTTCTTGCCTCCGTCGGCGTGGCGGGGGGCCTCGATCGGCTTTTTCGATCCGACTGGATTCTTTTTAACCGCCGGCAGCGGTTTGTCTTTGTGCTTGTCGGGCCGTTCGGGCGGGCCGGACCGCGGCGCCGGCATGGCCCGGCTTTTTTCTTGCCGGCCGGCTCGACCGGCGGAGCAGGCGGTTCGGGCTTCTTCACGACGCGTTTTGGAAAGCGTTCCTTGGCGTCGGACGCGATCGACAGCAAGAACTCGCGCAATTGCGGCGAGAAGGGATTGGCGGTGAATTCGGCTCCCAACTGGTGGAGCAGGCTGCCGAACTCCTGGCCTTTGCTTTTGGGAATGGCGCGTTCCATGCCGGGCGGATTGCCGGAGCGCGCCTCGGGCTCGGTGATCGCACCCAACACGTAGAGGACGCCCAGCGAGCCCTTGTCGACGGGAATCGAGTGGCCGCCGAGCGCCGTTTGCACCGTGTAGGCGACGATAAAGGGCGTAGCGCCGTCGAGCTTTTGGAGTCGCTTGATGGCCACGCCCAGGTTTTGTTTCTTCAGCGATTCCAGGTCGAAGGCGTATTCCGACTCGAAGACGCTTTGCAGAATTCCCTTCAGCCGCGCGGCGGCCTCGGCGGGGGCCGAGAGGGGCTGCATGACTTCGGCCAGTTCCTTGACCGTGCTGACGCGGATTTCGTTCAGATCGAAGAACGTCTTCTTCAGCGCTTCGAGCACGGCTCATGGCGGTGGCCGGTCGCGTGTTTTCCAGGCAACTGGCCAGTAGCAGGGATTCGAGAACCGGGGGCATCTTTCGGCGCCAAGACCGGCTTGTAGTGCTTTTTGAGCACTTTGTGAATCTTGGTCAAAAGAGCGGTGCGGTTGGGTGTCGTCATGCGTTGCGTAATGATCTTGCTTGGAGGATTATTCTTCTTCGCCAGTTTGGTCGTCGCTGGACTCGATTTCGTCCGAGTCGATTTCGTCCGATTCGACTTCGTTTGCGTGCTCATGCTCGTCTACCTTTTCGGTGGCAGCTGCGGCGGGGGGGAGCACTCGCTGCAAAATCCGACTGATTTCCAAGGATCGCTTGACCCCCAAGTCTAGCATGAACGTCAACCGGGGGGTGTAACGGGTGTCAATCCGTTTGGCCACCTTGGATTGCAGAAAACCAGCGGCATTTTGCAGCCCCCGCAGGCTTAATTGCTGCCGCGTATCGTCCCCCATCACCGAAACGTGGATCTTGGCCTGCCGCATGTCGGGCGAGACCTCGACCGCCGTGACCGTTACATCCCGAACGCGCGGATCTTTCAGATCCGTCAGGATCGCCATGCTGACGACCTCGCGAATCGCTTCGGCTGCTTTTTGCGTTCGTCGCGACGTCATGCCTGGTGGACCCAAGGGGGCTGGTGTTCGCTCGCTGGCGACCGGTTTTGACGCGCCGCGCTGTTTCATCGGCTGGCTGTGCTTGGCAGCGGGCCCATGCTCTTAGGAAAACGTGCGGGCGACTTCTTCGATTCGGTAGGCCTCGATCACGTCGCCTTCCTTGAGATCATTAAAGCCGGCGAGCTTCATGCCGCATTCCAGGCCTTCGCGCACTTCGCGCGCGTCGTCTTTTTCCCGCTTCAGCGATTCCAACGGATAGTCGCCGATGATGCGATTATCGCGAATCACGCGGCAGCGAGAACTGCGCTGAATGACGCCCGACAACACCCGGCAACCGGCGATCGTGCCAATGCGGCTGATGACGAAGGTGCGCTGCACCAATGCACGACCGAGCGTGATTTCGCGCTGGTCGGGTTTGAGCATCCCCTCGAGCGCGGCCCGGATGTCTTCGGTCAGCTTGTAGATGATGTCGTAACGGCGAATTTGCACGCCGTTGCGATCGGCCAGGCCGCGGGCACCTTCGTCCGGCACCACGTTGAAGCCGATGATCACGGCATCCGAGGCGTGGGCCAGGTAGACGTCGGCTTCGGTGATTCCGCCGACCATGGCCTGCAGCAGCTTGATCTTGACCTCGGGATGAACGAGTTTGGAAAGCTCCTTCTGAATTGCTTCGATCGAACCGCGGGTGTCGGCCCGCAGGATGATGTTCAGCGTTGCCACGTCTTCGCTGCCGAGACGCTCGAACAACGTTTCCAGGGTGACGTGGCTGACCACACCGCGGCCGAGGGTCGCCAGGCGACTGCGGCCGGCCGATTCGGTGGCGATTTGGCGGGCCAAAGCGATGTCGGCGACGACGTAGAAGCGGTCTCCGGCACTGGGCGCGACGTCGAGCCCGGTCGCGTTGATCGGAGTGCTGGGGCCGGCCTCGCGATAAGTGACGTGCGGGCGGAGGGTGTCGTGCATGGCCTTGATTCGGCCGAAGGCGCTGCCGCAAACGACTGCGTCTCCGACGCGGAGCGTGCCGTTTTGCACCATCAACTTGGCCACGACGCCGCGTCCCTCGTGCATTTCCGCTTCCAGGCAAGTGCCATAGGCGGCCCGGTTGGGGTTGGCCCGATAGTCGTGCAACTCGGCGATGGTGAGCAACGTTTCCAGCAGCTCCTCCAGTCCGACGCCGGTGGTGGCGCTGGTTTTGACGACTTCGGTGTCGCCACCCCACTCGGTGGGAAGCAACTGATTGGCGGCCAACTGCTGATAGATGCGCTGCGTGTCGACTCCGGGAAGGTCGATTTTGTTGAGTGCCACGACGATCGGCACCCCGGCGGCGCGGGCGTGGCTGATCGCTTCCTCGGTTTGCGGCATCACGCCGTCGTCAGCGGCCACGACCAAGACGGCGATGTCAGTGACATTGGCACCGCGAGCGCGCATTTCGGTAAACGCTTCATGCCCGGGCGTGTCGACGAAGGCGATTTGGCGTCCGTCTTTTTCGATCTGGTAGGCGCGAATGTGTTGGGTGATTCCACCGCTTTCGCCGCTGGCCACATTGATGCCGATGATTTTGTCCAAGAGCGAAGTCTTGCCGTGGTCGACGTGCCCCAGGAACGTGATGACGGGCGGTCGCGGCACCAGATCGCTGGGATCGTCCTGCTGTGCGGAAATGGCCGAGAGTTGCTGTTCGGCCAGGGTCGACTCCCGACGGAAATCGACTTCGACCCCCATCTCGACGGCCAGCAATTCGGCGGTTTCCGGTTCGATGATGGCGTTGATCGTGGCCATGGTGCCGATGCCCATCAGGGCTTTGATCACCTGCTGCGCGGGGACGCCGATCGTTTCGGAGAAACTGCGGACGGTACAGGGGAGATCGAGCGTGACTTTGCTTTTGCGCGGGGCGGCGGTGTTGGCGCCGGTAGTGCGGCGGTTGCGCGTCAGGCCACGGCGGCGCACCGGAGGCACGACTTCGGGGCCGCCCTCTTCGTCGAGCGTGCGGCGTCGTGCGGCATCGGCCGTCCCGCGCTTGCGGCTGAGTTGACGCTGTTCGCGGTCCCCCAGCAGTGGGTCGACCAGCGGCAGGGTCACCAACTTTGCCACCGCGTTTGGCTTTATCGCGCTTGCTGACATCGGGGGGAACCTCGGCGGCCGCACCACGGCGAACACGGTCACGGCCGGGCAGCCCAAGGGGTAATTCCGATTTGCCGCCGGGAACGACGCGGCCGATCTCCTCAACCGCGTCTTTCCGTTTCTGCTCGTGCTTGCGCAAATGCTCCGACAGTGGCTTGCTTCCCTGACGATTGCCGCGCAGCGCGTCGGCCGGCAGTTTCAAGTCGGGCTTCTGCGGCGTCGGCTCGGTAACGGTGGTCTCCAGCGAAGGCTGCTCGACGCTGGGCATCGGCGCCAACTTGATACTGGTCGATCGAGTGACCGGCCGCGTTCCGCTTGGCTTGGGGGCCTCGCTGCCGTTCGACTTTTTGCCCCCTTTGCCGAGGACGGGCATCTTGTCCGACGTGGCGGCGGGTCCGAGATAGTCTTCGCGGCGCACGACCGCCGGCTCCGCCGGAGCTTCGACGGCGGTGGCGGTTGCCGTGGCGGTGGCAGGCCGTTTCGGCGCGGCCTTGGCCCCGGCGCCGCCGCTGATAAAAGCGCGTACGCGATCGACCTCTTCGTCGGTCAGACTAGCAAGGGCGGATCCCTTGCCCGTCACACCGGCGTCGGTGCAAATGTCGACCAGCACTTTGCTGTCGAGTTTGAGTTCTTTCGCCAACGAATAAATGCGAACAGCCAATTGGCTCTCCTTAACTCCCATTCGGCCGATGACCTGGGTTTGAGTCTGTTCTCAAACCCATTGATCGTTCGACCCATCCACGCCTGCAACCCACTATCGAATCGTCCCGCGGCAAAAGGCTTTCACGCGACTGACCCATAGTGCGCTGCGAGCGGTTTGCGTCCGTCATGTCCCGCGCGCCGCGCTGGAAGCTCGAGGGGGACCATTACGGAAAGTCTAGTTTAATTTGAGCGATGATCTATTGGTGATCAGGATCCTTCTTCAGGCACTGCTTTTTTTGTGCGACCGGCGCTCTTCTCCGCGTGTGCGTTTTCGCCGTCCGCCGGATCGTCGGCAGGGGCATGATTGCCTGCGACGTGATTGCCGGTGACGTCGCTGCCAGCTTGTTCTACGACTTCGGGGGATGAATGGTCGGCTGCCGGGTGGGCGATTTCGGGTGCCGCGGCAGTTTCGTCGGCCGGTGCGGCCACGTCGGTCGGCAAGCGCCCTCGGCGACGGCCTGGGCGTCGAGCTGTTCCTTCTCGGCGGCTTCGGCGGCCGCCGTGGCCGCATCGACCCGGTCTTGCTCGCGCTGACGGCGGCGTTCGATGGCGGCCGCTTGTTCGGCTTCCTGGGCTTTGACTTCGGCCTGGGCGACGATTTCGTTGGCCTGCTCCTCGGTCAGATCGCCCATTTCCATGAGCGAGTCGGGCTCGATGATCGACAGGTCGTCGTAGGACAGAAAGCCTTCGCCGACGAGTTTTTCCGCCAGGGTGTCATCGACGCCGGTGAGCGAGGAGAAGCCGCCGACGGCCCGCTCGATCGATTCGTCGAGTTCCTCGCGGGTCATGATTTCGATGTCCCAGCCGCAAAGCTTGCTGGCCAGGCGGACGTTTTGTCCGCGGCGGCCGATGGCCAGCGACAGCTGATCTTCGCGGACCAGCACGATGGCGCGGCCGAGCATCTGGCAGAGGATGACTTCCTCGACCTCGGCCGGCTGCAAGGCGTTGGGAATGAGGACCTGCAGGTCGTCGCTCCAGCGGACGATGTCGATCCGTTCGCCGGCCAATTCGTCGACGATGTTCTTGATGCGATTGCCGCGAACTCCGACGCAGGCGCCGACCGAGTCGACCCGTTGGTCGGAACTGCTGACGGCGACCTTGCTGCGATAGCCCGGCTCGCGCGCCATCGCCTTGACTTCGATGACGCCGTCGGCGATTTCGGGAATCTCCTGCTCGAACAGCCGCTGGACCAACTGGGGCCTGGTGCGGCTGAGAATGACTTTGACCCGGCTGCCGACTTTGCGAACTTCGAAGACGGTCGCCCGGACGCGTTCGTTGGGATGGTGGGTTTCGCCGGGGATTTGTTCGCTGCGGGGGAGAATGGCCTCGACGTTGTTGAGCTGAACGGTGGCGGCGCCTCCTTCGTAGCGCTGGACGACGCCGGTGATCATTTGGCCGATCAATTCGTGATATTCGTCGTGCAGGGCGTCGCGTTCGGCTTCGCGGATCTTCTGGATCATCACCTGCTTGGCGGTTTGGGCGCCGATGCGGCCGACGGTTTCTTCCGGATCCAAGGGGATGCCGTTGTGAGTGCCGCTGATCGAGCCATCCTTGCGGTCGATGTGAACGACGATATCCTCTTCCTCGCCGTATTGTTTCTTGGCGGCGGAAACGAGCGCGGCTTCGATTCCCTCGAAGACGATCTCCTTGTCGATGTTCTTATCGCGATGGATTGCATCGACGATCCGCAAAATCTCGTTTGGATTCATACATCACTTTCTTTTCGCCCGGTCTTCCAACTGACCGAGCGGTTTCGAATTGTCGGTCCAGTGGCGGCCGGCACGTCAGACCCCTCTCCGCGCAGCGGTCCAAAATTCCGCTGCGACTGCCCAGCACACCACAAAACCGCCCGGATCCCCCCGGTCTGGATCGTGCACGTGCCGGGACGAACCGTCGCAGGTTTTTTGGCCGCGAGCAATTCACGGGGTGTGAACTGTCGGTTGCCACTCTTCCTCGCCGAATTGTAAAACAGGCGTTGGTCCCCTGGTCCTCGGATCGGGCGACACGCCGCCACAACCAACCGCCAAGGGTTTGGCAAGCCTCGGCGAGGATCGCTCCTGGCGGCACCGCCTTGGCGTCCTGTCGAACCACCCAAACCTGTTTTTGCTAAGCAACTTAGCGTTGGTTGTAATCCGGTAAAGATAGCGGTCGCCTGCGGAAGTGTCAAGCAGCCCAAGTGTCCAGCTGCGCGGTGTCGGACGCGGGGCGGTTTGGCACAACAAAAAAAGCCGCCCCGGTTGGGATGGCTCGAGAAGAGACCAGTCGGATTTGAGCGTCACGCGCTTTCTCGCGCTCTCGGTTCAACCGCCGACAACACAATTCTAGCGCGGCGCGTCAATCGAGCAATCCCATCCCCGGTCCGCGGCCGCGCGCATTCGCCGCCGGGCGGCGTCTCAGTCCAGAATCTGCGTCGATTCCTCGGCCGTCACCGGCTGCGCGAGACTGGCGCCCGTGACTTCGACTTGCACCTTGCCGGTGCCGGCGCTCTCGGCCTGGATCTGCAGTTCGAAGGTGATCGATTCACCCGGCCGGATCTCGGCCACCGGCTTGAAGCGAACCTGACGCGGGAAAGGGGTGCCAACAACCGGGCTGGTCGGAATGTCCGTGAGCCGCAGCTCCGGAGAGAACTTGACCGAGAGCACGACTTGTTGCTGGGGCGTGCCGCCGGCGTTGGTCAAAACAATCTGATAGATCGTGTCGCTGCCAACGCGAATCGGATCGGCCTGATCGGCAATCGCCACGGTCAGCTTGCCCGGCGCCACGGTGGGTTGTGCGGCGGGAGCGGGGGTGGTGTCGGTCGTGTAGATTTCCAGGCACACCTCGTCGCCGGCCTGCAGGCCGCCGTCGGCCGTGACGGTGACGCGGTTGCACGCCTTAGTGGCCTCTTTGACGCAGGTGCAATGGAGTTGCCAGGTTTTGGTATCGCCGGCGGCCAGGGAGTCGAGCGTCCAGGTGAGCGCACCGCTGCGCCAGGCCCAGCCGGGCGATGCCTGAGCCGCTTCGAGACTGGTTTCGAAGTTGTTGGCAATGACCAGATTCGTCAGCGGCGCCGTGCCATGGTTGGTGATGGTGATGGTGAATTCGGCCGTGTCGCCCAGCTTGCGGCGGTCGGGTCCGCTGGCCTGAACCGTCAGCCCACCGGCGGATTGGGGTGTCGTGGCCGAGGGTAATTGGCCGGTGGGCGGGACCGGCGTCGCCGGCGGATTCGCCGGGGCGGGGACCACCGCGGGCGGGACTGTCGGCGGAGCGGTGGGGGTGGCCGGCGGCACGGTGGCGGCCGGCTGGCGATCGGGGACCGTGAGGCAAGTTTTGGCTTCGCCGCGTAAACCGCCCTCGGCCGTGATCGTCACGTCCTGGCATAATTGGCCGGGCTGGGAGACCCGGAACGTGACGGCAATTTGTCGCGACTGATGCGGCGGAATCTCGTCTTGCAAATCGCGTTCGATCGCACCACCGGTGGCAACCGCATGTTCGAGTCCCGGGTCGAATCGGTCGGAGACAACAACGTGAGTGAGCGTTGCGTCCGATTGATTTGCGATGTCGATCGTATAGGTCACCTGGCTGCCGACTTCCGCGTTTTGTGGTCCCAGGATCGAGACATTCAATTGACCGGCCGTGGCCACGGTCGTGACGCAGTCCCGCCCGGCCAATCCTCCGCTGCCGCTGAAACCGGCGCAGTAATTGAAGCTGCCAGCCTGGTCGACCCGGAAATTGACCTCGATCGTACGGGTTTCGTTGGCCTGAAGATCGCCCAATTGCCACTCTTGGCCGGTCGACGCATTGCTGGCCGCCGGATTGCTGTTCAGAAACGTCAGCCCGGGCGGCGCCTCATCGGTCACTACGACTCCGCTGGCCGCGCTATTGCCTGGGTTGGAAACTTCGATGCGATAAGTGACGGTCGCTCCAACGCCGGCCTGGGCCGGTCCACTTGTTCGCAAGCTGATTCCCGACGCGGTCCACGTCTGCAGTACCGAGCCAGTGCCGACCGTGATTGCCCGGCCGGCCGCACCGGGGGAGCCCGCGGGTCGGATGACCTGGATGCCGATCTGATTCGTGCCAGGGCCGGGTGATTTTTGGAAGACTTCGGCCGTGGCCCGGCCGGTGGCGTCGGTCGTGACTTCGACGACATTTGCACCATCCGGAGAGAACCCAGCCTCCGGGCCGCCGGCGACTTCATAGCGAACCGTCCAACCCGACAGGGGCGAGCCGTCGGTCTGGCGAGCGACGGTCGTGGTCAGCGGATGGCGGCTGCCGGCCGGAGCGATCGCTGGCGGCGGAAACGTCCATTGGGCGTCGAGCCAGTAAATCGTGCCGGTTTGCTGGCGGTGGTCCCAGCCCGCGACGTCGGGGGCGAAGGCGGTGACGAAGGTGGTTCCCTCGACGGGCGACCCGATGCTGACCCAGGCCTGACCGCCGCGGATCGTTATATCGTCGACCGGCGTGGGCGTGCCGCGGTTGAGGACCGTCGAGCTGGTCAGCGTCGAGTTGACGACGTAAGTGCTGTTGACCTTTTTGGGCAATCCCCGAAACAGATTGACGGGATCCCAAGCTCCGCGCCCACCGGGCGATATGAACTGTCCGACGCCGCCGGCGGCGATCATCCATTCCATTCTTTCGCGAGCAACGCCACGGCCCTGCGGATCAAAGACCGAGGCAATCATCACGACTTCGCTGCCGACCGGGGCGACCACCTGGGTGGGACTGAGCGAAACGCCGGTTTGCGGTACCAGGACGATGCCGCTGCCATCGGCCGGCAGCGTCGGGGCCACGATCGGGGCGACTGCGGCCGGGGCCACCGGCGGCGGTGGGACAAGCGGCGGTGTAACGACTGGCGGCGGAGGCGTCACCACCGGTGCCGCCGCAGGAGCGTCATAGAGCGGCGCCGTGGTCAACGCCGGATCCGCGGGAGGCGGGTTGCCGTGCAGGAAGATATGGTTGCCGGTCGGATCGATCCGCGGACAACAGCAACAGCTGGCGCAGCCGTGGCCGGAGAGTGCCGCTAGCACTACCGCCATCGAAACGCGCCAATCGATCCAACGTTGCCGTGCCACGATCGTGATGTTCCCCGAGAAGCAAAGCCGGTCGGCCGCCGAACCAAAACCGCGCGCGAGCGCAAAGCGGTGACCGACCCCGCTACCTGAAAATTACCATGCTGTTTTGGCAACATGGTGAATTTCGACAACATGACCCGTTGGCTCGGAGCAACAGCGCGGTAGGACTGTTTTGACCGGTGCAGACCGACCGGTAGCAGGCGGTGGGCGGGAGACGGCGGCGCGGCAAATGATTTAAATCCGGCTGCTATAGAATCCGGCTGCCGAAGCGATAGAATTGCTGCCGTCGGCGTATTCGGCAGAACCATGCCCGTCCGGCGTCCAGATGCCGACCACGTGAAGCCGGGATTCGCCGAGCGCCGGAGGGGCGGGGCACAGGCTCGATAGCGAACGTTTGAGGACGAGAAAAAACGCGAGGATGGGGTGCCGCCGTCTCGCCTGACGGTTCGAACGGTTTTTGTGGGTTCGCCCGCTGTGCACTAGCCCGCTTTGGACTGGTGGACGGTGGGTTGTCCCAAATAGCCGTCCGCACTTTGCGGACCCCCATCCTCGTCTTTCTGTGGTTTCGACCTCTTGTTTCGATGCTGCTCTGTACGCTCGCTTGTGGTTTGCGGTTGGAACTGGGCCGCGATTCGATCGCGGCGCGCTCCAGAAGCCGGCGCTAACGGTGGCCGAAGATTCCGGTCGCGTACCAGATGCCGTTGCGACCGCGCTGGATGTCGAACCCAAACAGCGGGTGCCGCGTGCGGACTGCTTCCCAGTGGCCGGGCGAGTGCCGCCAACTGTCGACGCAATCGATGCAGGCCTCGACCAGGCTTTCCGATGGCCAACTCTCGGCCACGACTTCTTGCGCCGCTGACGCTTGATAGTCGCGTGCTGATGCGCTGAACTCGTGAATCCCAGTTGTGATGGCCTTGGACTAGAATCGCCGCCTGGTGGATCGAGTGGCGATTGGCCTCATCGGCCAGCACGCCATGGAATTGACCTTGGGTGCTGGCAGGAGCCTCGGGATGAATTCGCACGGCATAGATCATCGTTCGCTGAGTCAACGTGCCGGGAGGCAAATTGAGAACGGTCGAGAGGACCGGCCGCGAATAGTACCTTCCCGTGATGAACGGAAACG
Source organism: uncultured Planctomycetaceae bacterium (assembly GCA_963702015.1). GTDB lineage: Bacteria > Planctomycetota > Planctomycetia > Pirellulales > PALSA-1355 > DATJTR01. Next base: position 6,090,722 of record OY969698.1, on the reverse strand, counting down.
TGCTGACCACGCGGCCAAAGTATTCGGCGCCGGGATGGGCGAAATCGAGGATCGCCACGCCCGGTCGACCCAGCATTTCCGCGAACGCCGGATGCTTGAGCAATTGCACTGACTTGCCGCCCTGGCTGATCACGGCGGTGGTGGGCAGTTTGGCCGCTACATAATCGCGGGCCACGCTCTCGCGAGTCTTAGGATCGGCCAGCGACTGCTGCTCGAAGCTCGACTGGGCGTCGGGCCGGTTCGGATCGAAAAAGAAGATCAGCAGCATCCGCTGCTGCTCGATGGCCGCGTCCATCGCCTGGCCGTAATCGTCGTGCCAAGCCAGCGTCGGGGAGTCAGGCTCCGCGGGAGGAGCGGATTGGGCCGCCTCGTCGTCGGTCGCCGGTTGATCGGTTGCCGGCGTCTCTTCGGTCGGCGCCCCCTCGGCGGGGGTTGATTCGGCCGCCGGGGTCGCGTCGGCTGCCGGGGGCCCGTCGGCCGCCGGTGCTGGTTGATCCGGCTCCATTTCGGCGGGCGCCAGCTCAGCCGGCGGGGGGGCCGGCATTAGATCGGGCTGGCCGATTGCCGCCGTGCTCGATTCCGGCCCTTCGTAGCTGGCTATATCGGGCTGGCCGGTTTGCGATCGCTCGGCTGGGAGAATTGGGGAGGACGACCCCCGAATCGACTCGGCCAGAAATTCAGGCTCACGGGAGGCCGGCGATTCGGCCGTCACCTGTTGGATCACGTTTCGACGGCCTTTGGCTAGCGGGCCAGCACTTTGCTCTTCCCAATTGCTGACCGCTACGGCGAATACCGAACCGAAAACCAGCGCCACGCAGAGAGAGACGGCTTTGTTTCTACCCATTGATCCAGGTCTCCAAGGTTTTTGATCAGTCAAGTTGTCAGGCGGGGCCTGTCAAACAGCAGCCCCATTCCGTTCCGTGGTGGGTAAGGCACTGTTGTCTAACGTAGAGCAGGTTTAATGCCAGTTAAGCTGCGGTTAAATCAAGGTGTGAAGCACAGGGGCAACTGAGGATGGCATCTGAGGGTCGTTGGCGGGCGTCCGTGCCAAGGCATGTTGGTCACCATCGTGCCAACATCGTGGCCTAGTTTCAACCAGGGGAACACCCCTAAGGGGGGAATATCCTGGGAGTTTTCCCCAGAAAACAGGCTGGTTTAAATAGGTAAATTGGGTCGTTCTATGACTTTTTTCCGTATCCGTCGATCGAGCTGATAGGGTGATATGCACGAATTCGGATAGCTAGGATGAACCGTTTGTGTTATCTAAATGCCTTGGTCCCCTCTACTTGCTGATTTCCTGCCGGACCTGCTTCGAGCCGTGTAAACGCGGCCAAGGCATCCGCGCCGACCCGTGCCGACCCGCTGGATTGGGCCTGGGGGCGGGAATCGGGCTGATCCGGAATGGGATCGGGATCGAGGGGCGGCCGCCGCAGCGTTGGGTGGGAAACTTTGCGCCGATTTGGCGCGAGGTTAATATGGGCCAGACCAAAGCGCGATTGGCCGAAGTGGGGGCGACTGGCGACGAGAACCCATCGACCGCTTGCATTTCGTTTGCATTTCCAACACGTCATTTACCTGCAAATTGCCACGCAAGACACCAGGAGGGGCCATGCGACTCCGTTTATCGACTTGCACCGCCGTTTTATTCTTCGTGCTCTCCGGTGTTTCTTTTGGAGCCGGCGAGGCCCAAAAGGCGGACACCAAGGCGGCACTGTCGGCGCTGGAGACCTGGCTGGGACCGGGGCCGAATCGGGACCAGTGGGAAAAGTATCTCGTGTTGAAGGAACTGCACCAGCAGATCGACAACTTCAGCGACGTCAAGGTACTCAAGCGATCGCTGGCCCGGCTGGAGAGCGGGGCCCCGGGGCTCGACCTGCCGGAGTTCGCCCGCCTGCACGACGCCTTGGCGGCTTGGATCGACGCGGTGTACGTGCCGACGCCGGCCGAGGCGCTGGAGGCCGTCAAAAAGGCGGCGACCGATTTTCAGCCTCCCACGGCCGCGCAGCTCGCCACGGCCAAAACGCGGCTCGAAACCGACGTGAAAGCCCTCGAACAATATCTTGCCCAGTTGGGCAAGGTGGGGGTCGGCTGGCGCAAATATCTGGACTTGGACGAGCTCCATCAGGAATTGGCCGCCGGACCGACGCCCGCCAAGCCAGCGGGCGGCGAGGGTGCCGAGGCGGCCACCGACGCCGCGGCGGCAGCAGAGGAGGCGGCTGAATCGCGGCTGACGGCGCTGTGGAAAATCCACGCGAATTTTGTCGCCGACGCCCCCGGACTGGAAATGCCGTTGTTCCTGGCTGTCGGCAACGCGCTGGAAGAATACATCGAGCTGGCCGAAGTCGTCGAGCCGGCGCCGGCAGATGGCAAGGACACAAAGCCGACGCTGGCGGAGGAATACACCGCAAAGCTGACGGAGCTGGCGAAGCTTTTGGAGGAGTATCAAAGCAAGCCGTCCGAGGAGCTGGCCGCCAGTATCGATCAACACCTCGGCTGGTTGTGGCGGCGGCACCTCGATCGAGATCTGGTGAATCTTGTCCGGCAGTGCTACGGCCGACCCAATCTTTATGTGGTCATTCAGAAAGGTTTGATCGCCACGGGGGTCGAACGCCCCGTCGACGAGCGCGATGCGCCCTGCAAGACAACATCCTGGGGACGTCGATCAGTGGCCGGGCAACGACCGTAGGACAGGTAAAGATCGATTTGGTCCCGATTCCAAATCGAGCGATGGTTGACGTGCTGCTCAATGGCACGGTTTCGACCAACACGGTCGGACAAAACGGACCGGCCACCATTTATGCCCAAGGAACGACGCAAATCGCCGGCCGCAAGCGGATCAGCGTCGATGCCCTGGGCATTCACACCGTGCCGGCCACCGCGGCCGCCATTACCCGCACGCGGATCAACGGCGTGTCGGTGAGCGGTCTGGGCCAAGGAGTCGCCGAGCAGCGGGTGGCGGAAGGCAAGGGGCAGGCCGAGCGGGTCGGCGCCCAGCACGCCGAAGCTCGGCTGAAGGCGCGGCTTGATAAGGAGCTGGATGCCAAACTGACCAAGGCCAACCACAACTTTCTCGAGAAGTTTCGCAATCCGCTGATTCGCCAACGAAAGTTCCCGGCGCTGCTGGAGCTGAGTACGACGCCGGAGCGGATTGAGCTCGAAGTGCTGGAAGCAACGCCCAGCCAATTGGCCACGGCGACCGAGCCTCCGCAATTGGAGTCGTGGGAGAAGAGTCATCCGCTGGTCGTGGTCGTGCATCAGTCGGCGGTGAACAATGGCACGACGGAGTTTCTGGCCGGCGTGACGTTGAAGGATGATGAAGTTCGACAAAAGATCATTGATCTGAATGGCGGCGTGGTGCCCGAGCGAATGGCCAACGACCAGGATCAAGAACCGTGGTCGATTCGGTTCGCCAGGCACCGGCCTATCAGTCTGGACGTGGTTTCGGATGGCTTGACCATCACGGTTCGCGGCGCTCGGTTCACGACCGGCGAGGGCGGCCGGAACAAGCACGGCGCGATGAACATCACGGCCATCTACAAAATCGAGCCGTCCGACGCCGGACCGCAATTGGTGCGGCAGGGAGAATTGGAGATCAATCCGCCGAATTTCGACCCGCAATCGACCCGGTTGTCGGTCGGGGACGTCAGCCTGAAAACCGTTCTGAAAAAGAAATTCGGCAAGATCTTTCCGCCGGAAGTTAAGCCCGAACCGCTGGTGCTTGGCGGCCAATGGAAAGACGCGGGCCATCTGATCGTCGACCAACTTCAGGCCGGCGACGGGTGGCTGTCGGTCGCGTATCGCTGGGTGCCGAAGACGACGCCCCAAAAGACCGTCGCGCGGCAGGATTAGTTCGGCGTGCAGGAATTCAGACTGCCCCCAGCGTGCCAGCGACCTCGGCGCTCGGGCGGGTGACCGTTTGGCGGCGAAGTGCTAAAATGGCGAAAGTTGCCCGCCAGGCGCGACTTTTTTCGCCCTTCGATCGGCGAAAACTCGTCTGGGCTGGCACAGCACGGGTTTCTGGTTCGAGCTTCAGGTCTCAGGCATCAAGCCTGGATATCGCGATGAATCGCTTCGTCGACATAACGTTTGACTGCCTGCCGTTGCGTTCGCTGACGCGGTTGGACATTCCGATCGACGCCTCGCCGAAATACCAGGCCCTTTGCGAGCGGATCTTGGAGGCCATCGCCAGCCATGGAACGCTCAACACGTACTATCTGTACAATGCCCATTGCACGTTCCATCTGACAAATAAGCCCGATTTGGGCAGCGTCGAGTTCGCGTTCGAGGGAACGGTGATGACCGACGCGACTGACCAAAAGACGTACCGGTGTCACTTGGAGGTGAGGCTGGAGCGCGAAACGTGCGATTGGCTGATCGAGCCGGCGGTCACTTGGCTGCGCGATTCGGTGACGCAGGCGGTTTCGGTCGAGTTCGACCGTTTCATTGAGGCCGGCGACTTGGCGCAAACCGTCGAGCGGATCCGCCGCCAACAGGCCCAGACCGACGCGTCGGGCGGTTTTGTGGGCATGTATCTCTAACGTCCGATCGGGGCCATTCGCCCCCCCTTTGCTCTGGATTGCAATTGCAGGGGCAATCAATCAGGATTGGCGCTCAGCAAGGTCCTTTGCGGCAAGATGGCGGGAGTGTGCAATGTCGGCACGCGTTGCCTTTCAAATCGTGGTGGGGAGCACCCTGTTTATGATGGCCAGCCTGGGCAGAGCCGCTCCGGCTTCGACGAGCAATGCCACGCCGTCGCCGGCAAACACCGATGAGGCGCTCGTCGCCGCTTATACGCTTCCCGATCCGCTCAAATTCCCGGACGGATCGCCCGTCGCCACCGGGGCCGATTGGGTCCAACGTCGCCGGCCGGAGATTTTGACTGAATTCACGGAACTGATGTTCGGCAAGGCACCGCCGGCTCCCAAAACGACGCAATTCAAAATCGTTACGCAGAACGATCAGGCGCATCGGCGGCAAGGCAATCCGAAAGGAAATCGAGATCACCTTGGCCGAGGGGCCGCAGCCGGTGCGGATGACGATGCTCCTGTATATTCCCAAGTCGGCTCGGCCGCCGGCGGTGTTTTGGGGACTGAACTTCTGGGGCAACCACAGCGTGACCAGCGAGTCCGACGTGCGACTGAATCCAAACTGGATCCCCAGCCACGCGCCGGGCGTCGTCGACCATCGAGCGACCGAGGCGTCGCGTCGCGCACAGGCCGGTCAATGGCCGATCGAAATGATTATCAGCCGGGGGTATGCCCTGGCGACCGCCTATTACGGCGACATCGATCCCGACTTTGACGACGGTTTCGAAAACGGCATTCACGCCGCGTTCAACCAGTCAGGCCAGGCGCAGCCGGCCCCCGATGCCTGGGGAAGCATCGCGGCCTGGGCTTGGGGCTTGAGCCGAGGGCTCGACTACCTGGCAAAGGAACCGCAGGTCGATGCCAGGCGGGTGGCCGTGATCGGGCACTCGCGGTTGGGCAAGACCGCACTATGGGCCGGGGCGACCGATCCGCGTTTGCGCTGGTCGTTTCCAATGATTCAGGCTGTGGAGGCGCCGCCCTGAGCAGGCGGAATTTTGGCGAGACGGTGGCGGCGATCAATCGTGCCTTTCCGCACTGGTTTTGCGACAATTTCAATCGCTTTAGCGACAACGAATCGGCGCTGCCGTTCGACCAGCACGAACTGCTGGCCCTGATCGCTCCGCGGCCGCTCTACGTCGCCAGCACTTCGGAGGATCTCTGGGCCGATCCCAAGGGAGAGTTTCTCGCGGCCGTCCATGCCGATCCTGTCTATCGGCTGTTGGGCACCGATGGATTCGGCGGCTCGGCGCCTCCCGCCACAATGCCCGCGGCGGATCAGCCGCTAAAAACCGGGACGCTCGGCTATCACCTCCGCTCGGGCAAGCACGATGTGACCGTCTACGATTGGCAGCAATACCTGGACTTCGCCGATCGCCACTTGAAAGCGCGGCCCTAAGCCCGTGGTTTTCGCGAGGCCTGTCGTTTCCGCACGGCGTAGCGGCTGGTGATGACGCGCTGGCCGTCGGCGAACTCGACCAGCACCGAATTCTTGCCGCCGCGCGCGACGACGCGGCACGGCTCGTCCTTGCGTTCGGGCAGCCGAACCCGCCAAAACCAGACGTGATCGAGATCAGCCATGACACTGGAATCGGCCTTCAGAACTAAGCGACGGGCCGCTTGCTCGCTGCCCTGCCGGCTCTAACAATAGGGAACGACGTACCGCATGATGGCGAAGAAGTGGCATGCGCTGCCGGCGATCACCATCAGGTGCCAGATGGCGTGGAAATAGTGGCGGCTCTCGTCGCGGGAAAGAAAGTAGGTGCCCAGCGTGTAGCAGAGACCGCCGGCCACCATCCAGGCCAGCGCGGCCGCCGGCACGCGGGGATGATTTCGAAAACTCCCAGCACCGGCAGCCAGCCCAGCACGACGTAAAACGCCACGCCGACATTTTCGTGCCCGGTGACGAACAGCTTGAAGCCGGCACCGGCAAAGGCCAACGCCCACATGGCGACCAAGCAGGATCCGGCCCCAGCCTTCGGCTGTAGAAGGTCACGCCCCAGGGGGTGTAGGTGCCGGCGATCAGAAAAAAGATGCAGACCTGGTCGAGCGTGCGAAAAATGTGCCGCAGCCGCGGGCGGCGAAAGCTGTGCGACAGGGTCGAGGCGGCGTAGACGGCGACCAGCGACACGACATAGACGATGCAGCCGGCCATGCGCCAGCGGTCGTGATGGCCGGCGAGGGCCGCCAGCATCCAGTCGAGCGCCACCAGGCTGAGCATCAGTCCCAGCCCATGCGTCAGCAGATTGAGCAATTCGCCCGGGGCGTGCACGTCGCTGGGATCGACGGGTTCGGTCGTGGTTGAGCCGCTGCCATAGGGCCAGGCACCTGGGGTGAATGCGAATAGCGAGGCCGCCGGTCAGGCCCGCCGCATAGACTTGCGCATTTTAGACGATGCAGTCGCTGGCGCTCTAGCACAAACGGCCGGCCGCTAGCACGCTGGGGATGGGACGCGCATTTTCCATTGCTACGAGGCGCTGGCTTGGCACGCGGTTGGCAGGTCGCTAGGCTCGTAGGCGGAATCGCTCGAGTGGCCGGTCCTCCGGCCGAGCCAGTCGTGGGCGTGGCCGAGCGGCTTGCCAAACAGCGAATAGAGAGCCGGCAGCACCAGCAGCGTCAGCCCCAGCGAGCTGATGACGCCGCCGAAGACGACCGTGGCCAGCGGACGCTGGACTTCGGCCCCGATGGCGGTGGCCAGCATCATCGGCACGAAACCCAGGGCGGCCGTGGCGCTGGTCATCAGCACCGGCCGCAGCCGCAACAGCGAAGCCTGCAGAATCGCCTGGTCGATCTCGACGCCTTCGGCCAGCAGCTTGCGGATGTAGGAAACGAGCACCAGTCCATTGAGGACGGCGATTCCGAACAAGGCCACAAAGCCGACGCCGGCCGAAATCGAGAACGGCATCCCGCGGACCGCCAGCGCCACCACTCCGCCGACGACGGCGAACGGCACGCCGCTGTAGATCAGCAGGGCGTCGCGCACCGATCCGAAACTGGCATACAGCAGTGCCAAGATCAACAGGCCGGCCAGCGGGACGACGATCGCCAGCCGCCTTTGCGCCCGCAGCATCTCCTCGAACTGGCCTCCCCAGGCGACCGAATAGCCGGGCGCCCAAGAGCGCGACAGCCGGTCGATCTTTGCCTGCGCTTCGGCGACGAACGAGCCGACGTCGCGGCCGCGGACGTTGCACTGCACGAGCGTCCGCCGCTCGCTCCGCTCGCGCGAGATCGTGGCCGGCGTGTTGACTTCGACGATGCGTGCCAACCGCGACAGCGGCAGCCGCGCGCCGCTGGGCGTGCAGACCAGCAGTTGGCCCAGCGCTTCGCAGTCGCGGCGAAACGGTTCGGCCAGCCGCACGACCAGCGGAAATCGCCGCTGTCCCTCGCGCACTTCGCCTGCCTGGGGCGTTCCCAGGGCCTGGATCGTGGCCAGCACGTCGCGCCGGGCGACGCCGTAACGAGCCGTGGCGTCTTCGTCGACTTCGATCCGCACGACCGGCAGCAGCGACAATTGATCGGTGGCCACGTCGACCGCTCCGCGAATGCCGCGCAGCGCGCGGCCACCTCTTCGGCATATTGGGTCAAACGCTCGAAATCGTCGCCAAAAATCTTCACCCCCACGTCGCCGCGGATGCCGGCGATCATTTCGTTGACGCGCTGCTCGATCGGCTGGGTGAAGAGGAGCTGCATGCCGGGCAGATCCTCGAGGACCGTTTGCATCTGGGCCACCAGCTCGTCTTGCGTGGCCGCGCGCTTCCAGTCGACTCAGTGGCGTGAGCGTGATGAAGACGTCGCTTTGATCCCAGCCCATCGGATCGGTGGCCACTTCGGCCCGGCCGGTGCGCGTCCAGATGTGGTCGATCTCGTCGGGAAAGTTGGCCAGCAGCAGTTTTTCGATTTGCGTGCCGTAGCGGACCGATTCGTCGAGCGAAACATCGGCCAGTCGCTGCGTGGCGATGACCAGCGCGTGTTCGCTGAGCCGTGGAATGAACTCGGTTCCCAGCCGGCTGGCCAGCAGCGCCGTGCCGGTCAGCACCAGCATGGCCAGCACGAGGACCAGGCGGCGATGCGCCAGCGTCCACGCCAGGGCCGGCCGATAGATGCGCTGGCAGACGCGCACCGCCCAGGGCTCTTGCTCGTGAACCCGGCGGGGCAGAAACGTGGCCGCCAAGGCCGGAATCAGGGTGAGCGACAGGATCAGCGAGCCGACCAGGGCAAACAGCACGGTCAGCGCCATCGGCCGAAAGAGTTTTCCCTCGGTCCCTTGGAGCGTCAGGATCGGCAGGTAGACGATCATGATGATCAGCTCGCCGAACATCGTCGGCGTGCGGACTTCGACGCAGGCTTCGCGCACGACGTCGGCGCGCGATCGACCGCTCGGAGTCGGTGGCCAGGTGTCGCACCGAGTTTTCGACCACGATCACGCTGCTGTCGACCAGGATGCCGAAGTCGATCGCTCCCAGGCTCATCAAGCTGCCGGCGATCGACGCTTCGGCCATCAAGTTGCCGGCAAACAGAAAGGCCAGCGGAATCGAAGTGGCCACGATCAGGCCGGCCCGCCATCCGCCGCCTAAAACAAACAGTGCCGCCACGACCAGAATGGCGCCGTGAAACAGATTGTCGCGGGCCGTAAGCAGCACTTTGTCGACCAGGTCGGTGCGGGCGTAAACTTCTTCGATTTCGACGCCTGCGGGCAGCAGTTTTTTGACTTCGACCATTTTCTGCCGCAGCCGCTGGGTGATTTCGCGGCTGTTTTCGCCCAGCAGCATGAAGCCCAGGCCGAGCACGACTTCGCCTTTTCCGTCGGCCGTGACGGCGCCGGCGGGAATCTCGTGGCTGATTTCGACGTCGGCCACGTCGCGGACGCGGATCGGCTGGCCCTCGAAGTTTTTGATGACGATGTCGGCGATTTCGGCCTGATTGGTGACCAGGCCCACGCCTTGAATCAATTGGACCTGGCCGCCGCGCGACAAATTGCCGCCGCCGACGTTGGCGTTATTGCTGCGCAGGGCCAGCGTGACGTCGTCGAGCGTCAGGTCGAATTTGGCCAGCAGGGAGGGGTCGAACAGGACGTGATACTGTTTTTCGTAGCCGCCCCAACTGTTCACTTCGGCCACGCCGGGAACGCTGCGCAGATGAGTCCGCACCAGCCAGTGCTGGATCGTGCGCAGCTCGGTCAGGTCGTAACGGTCGCTTTTGAGCAGATAGTGATAAACTTCGCCCATTCCGCTGGCGATCGGCCCGAGCTCGGGCTTGTGCATGCCGGCCTGATCGGGCAATTCGGCCACGGTGAGCCGCTCGCTGACCAACTGGCGGGCGCGGAGAATATCGAAGCCGTCCTGAAAAATCGCGTTGACTTGCGACAGGCCAAACTTCGATATCGACCGCACTTCGGTCAACCCGGGCAGTCCGCTAATCACCTGCTCGATCGGATAGGTGATCTGGACCTCGATCTCTTCGGGCCCCAGCGCCGGCACCATCGTGTTGATTTGCACCATCACGGGACTGGTGTCGGGAAAGGCGTCGATCGGCAAACTCGCCAACGACATCACGCCTGAAACCACTAGGGCAGCGGCAAGCAGCAGCACGATGGCACGGTGTTCGAGGCTGAAACCGATGATGCGATTGAGCATGAAACGAAATCTGCTTGCTAGCGCCTTGGGCGCCTGAATCAATTGGCCGCGCCGAGTTTGTCTTTTTCCAGATCGCTACGCAGCAGAAAGCTGCCGGTGGTCACCACCATTTCGCCAAGACTTACGCCGGAAAGGACTTCCCAAGAGCGATCGAGCTTGACGCCGATCGTGATCGGGCGGACGGCAAACGCCTCGGGCGACTGCTGCACGAAAACGACCGGTTGGTGGCGAAAATCCTGGACGGCTGCCGCCGGGATCACGAGGCCTTCGTGCGGCGGCTCGACGACGATTTTTCCGTGACCATACATGTTTGCCCGCAACAGGCCGTCGGTATTGGCGACTTCGGCGCGGACTTGCGTGATCCGCGTGCGCGGGTCGACGGCCGGGTCGATCCAATCGACTTGGCCGGTGAATTCGCGGCCCGAGAGTCCGTCGGGAATGAAGGAGACGGTTTGCCCGAGCTTCACGCGGCCCAAGTCGGATTCGTAGAGATTCAAGTAGACCCACATCGTGCTCAAATCGGCGACGGCGAAGAGCGGAGCGTTGCGCTCGACAAACGCCCCCTCGACCGCTTCGCGCGAGACGACGCAGCCTGCCCAGGGCGTTTCCAGCGGCAGCTCGGTGCTGGTGTCCTTGTCGATGACCAGCGAGTCGATCTGTTCGTCCGAGAAGCCGAGGTTCGTCAATTGTTGCCGGTCATTGGCCGTGGTGGTTTGCTGCTGGGCTAGACGCGTCTGAGCTTCGCGCAACATTTTGCCGGCGACCGCCTGGTCGGCCGCCATCCGCTCGGCCCGGGTGGCGTCGTACTTGTCCTGCTGCATCTGGCTGACGGCGTTGATGTAGGCCGCCTTCACGTCGCCAACATGGGGCGAGTCGATCACAGCCAGGGTCCGGCGTGCATCGACCGCGGCGCCGACGTCGCAGCCGATGTTACGCACGATGCCATCGGTGCGAGCGCGAAGTTCGACGTAATGATTCTGATTGAATGCCACCCGGCCGTTGCAGGCAATCGTGCCGCTGACCGATTGCGACGCGACCGGCACCAGTTCAATACCGAGCGACTGAACCACTTGCTCGGAAGCGAATTTTACCTCGGCGGGGATCGCGTCGGCCGGGGACTGGTCGGACGCGGTTTCGGCGCCGGCGGCCGGTTCGATGGGGATCGAGGGATCGCCGCCCCACCTGGACCACAACGTGGCCGCTAGGAGCGCAGCGCCGGCGCCGGCCAGCGCGGCCACGATGGTCGTGGCCACGAGCGTCGGTGGACGGAATCAACGCGCACCGGGCGCCGTCTGTTGGTCGCGTGCAGTCATCGGCAAGAGATCTCCCGTCAAAACTTTAGATCGCGCGCGCACCCAACGCGGCCGCGCGTCTCCCAGTGGAATCGACTGGCGGGAGCTGTGCTCAGATGAGCAAAAGATGGGTCCACGCGCGCAGGGCTTTACCCCCAAGTGGCGGTGGACCGAGCAGGTATTGGTCGTAGGTTCGGCCGATATCCGGTTCAACCAGCACGACCAGACAATCGGCGGCAGCTCGCACCGCCGGCGGGCCGGCGACCGGCAAAATGAGACCGGCCGCTTCAGCCGTGACCAGCGGCGGGACCAACGCCCCCTGGCAGATGCAGCCCGACTCATTCGGATCGGCATCGTCTGGATTCTGGAGCGGCGGCGAGTCCGGATGTGCCGGCTGTAGCGCCAAAGCGGACAGCGAGACGCCGGTGGCAAGGCAATGGAACGTGCGCACCGACGAGCACGATCGAGAAGATCAGAACCAACATCCGCCGGGACAGCATCAATTTCGCTCGCTGCAAAGAGGCTTGAGGCGACAGGTTTGAGTCTCGAGAGGGATCGGGGCATCGTGCGCATGCATGCACCGGCTGCCTTAGATTCTAGATTGCCGGTGGCTCGCAGGCGAGGAGGCGGTAGGCGGAACGCGATCGATTTTTCACTCGCTGGCCGATTCGCCGTATATCTGGGGCCGGAGGAGTCGCTGGCGGCAACGTGAGAGAGGCAATTGCGAGCGTTGAACGAAAGACGCTATCGCGTAATGACTTGGCCCCGATTACAGGTGTATGGCCGAGCGGCCGGGTTCGGCGGAAACGAGACAGATTCTCAGTTCGACGTGGCTGCGACGCACTTGCGGCGCTCGATCAGCGCGGGGATGTGGGCGGATTGCGACCGGCTCAATGAGGCGTGGTGGTGGCGAGGCCGGCGGCTTCTTCGAAGATGTTCCAGACCGGAATCTTCTGCCGCAGTTTGGATTTGTATTCCTGTCGCTTGTCGCTCATCCGCTCGTCGCGGATCTTCTTTTTGATCTCGGCCTGGGTGTCGGTGAATGGAGTGACCGTCAGGTCGTTCCGTTCGACAACGCGAATGATGTGAAAGCCGCGTTTGTCCTCCAAGATCTGGCTGAGCTGACCGACCGGCAGGGTGAAGATTGCCTCGTCGAGCACTTGCGAAACCAGGGCGTCCTTGTTGGTCCAGGTGTGCACGCCGCCATCGCTGGCCGAAATGTCTTGCGAGTGGGCCTGGGCAACTTCGGCAAAGGGAGTTCCAGCCTGCACCTCGCGGCCCCAAGCGGCGATCGCCAGCCAGGCGGCTTCTTTGGAATCGAACTTGTCGAAGCGGGCCATGATGTGTTCCCAACGCGCTCGGGCGGGCGTTTCATAGGCCGCCAGATGTGCCCGATAGTAGGCGTGCATTTCCTCATGGGTGATTTCGTGATCATCCTTGATTTTTTCGTCCAGCCAATGCTGCGCAAAACTGTTCTCCATCGCCTGGCGGCGGAGCGCTTCCAACGAACTGCCGCTTTTGCGGAGCTTCATATCGAGCTCGGTCCGCGAGCGGCATTCTTCCGAGTCGATCATTTTCTTCAGGTATTCCTTGTCGAACTGATCGTTGAATTGCTTTTCGATCTTTCCCCAGGCGTCCTTGGGCAACGTGCGGCGCCCTTCGACGATCACCAGCTTGGTTTCGATCACGTGTTCCAGGAATTTTGACATGTACATTTTTCGCGCCCGCTCGACTTCGTCGGCCGGCGGCGGCTGCGGGGCACGTTCGAGCACCTTTTGCAAATGCCGATTGGCGTCGGGCAAGACGTCGCTGGCCAGGATCACTTCGGGCCCGACCCAGGCAATGATCTCGGCGCCGCCGAACGTGGCGGGCAATCCGAAGGGGATCGCCGCATGCTTCTCCAAAATGGCCGTGTCGACCGGCGTGGGCAGACTGCTGGCGACCAGCACCGGTTCGCGCACCGTCGCGTCACCCGGCACAACTCCGGCGGGAGCGTTGCCGGCTGGTGCACCTTCGGCTGCCGCGGCGACGCCGGCGGCAACCATCCCGGCAGGCAAAGTGCCTGCCATTCCCGGCGGGGTGGGAACCGAATTGGTCGGAGCCGAAAGCGAAGCGCCGGTGGCTGAAACGCCGGTGGCTGGAACGTTGCCGGCTGGTTGCATGCCGGCCGGCGCCGATCCGAGAGGAGAACTCGCGGCCGGAAAGCCGGCGGTCGAAACACCGGCGGGGGCCTGCGGACCCCCGCTTGCTTGTCCGTTGATTGGCTGGCCCGTGATCGGCTGACCAGTGACCGGCTGTGCAGCGCCGGCAGTGCTCGCGGGTGTCGAGCTGAACGGGGCGGCAAATCTCCGTCGCCTTACCGGAGGGGGCGGTGGATCGTCGGCGGGGCCACCCGGCCAACCCGCCGGCCGCGAAGCTTGCGTCGGTTGGATGGGCGATCCGAGGGTCAACTGTTGGCCCGGGACGTAGGGATTCGTGTTGACGCCATTGGCATAAGGGTTTCCGCCAGGACCCTGCACGGTTGGAGGTTGAGCGCAGGCGTTCGTCGCGTCGGCAACGGCAAGGAGCAGGAAACCGCCGGCGGCCAACCAGGCGACCAGGGTTACCCTGACAAGCGAGCGACGCGAGGCGAAAGGGTTCACGAGTTTGGCGCTTTCGTGCCTATTGTTGTCTACATTTTGATTGGGCTTGGCATTCGTACTCAAACGCCCCGTTTTCAGGGCTCCCGGTGGTCGCCCTCCGGTCAATTTTTCAACGTCGGACTCGATAAGACCGTTCGAGGCCCTGGAAGCGCAATGGCCGACCGTTTGGCGCGGATGCCGCGGAAATGGATGCCACCCTCTGAGAATAGATCGGCAAAGATAGGAACCAAAGCGCAAGCGAATGCCCGCGCGGGGCGGGATTATAGGAGCTTGCTAGGGGAGCCGCAACAGCGATTTGAGCGCGGCGACGAGTTGCTCGGGCTGTTTAACTTCCGCTGCCAATGGCAGATAAGCGCTGCGGTCATCCACAACCCGCAGCTTTCCGCGCGATTGCTCTGCTAGCTTCGTGATCCGCCTGCGGTCGGCATAACGCAGCACCGCAAAGCCCGGCTCCAAGTGAATCGAGCGGACTCCCCAACCGTGTGCCAGCAGGCGAAGCTCGGTGAGTGCCAGCATGTGGTCGACTTCCGGCGGACGAGGTCCGAAACGATCGACGAGCTCGGCTCCGATTTCCGCCAGGTGTTCGCGATCGGCGACGCGTGCCAGCCGTCGATAGAGATCGATCTTCAGCCGCATGTCAGGGACGTAGGTGCGCGGCAGATAGGCTTCGCCGGGCAGATCGACTTCGACGTCGACCGATTCTTTCGGTGGAAGTTTTTTCAGACGGCGGACGGCCTGTTCGAGCAATTCGCAGTAGAGCTCGTAGCCGACCACGGCGATGTGGCCGCTTTGCTGGGTGCCCAGGATGTTGCCCGCGCCGCGCAGCTCTAGATCGCGCATGGCGATGGCGAAGCCGGCTCCCATGTCGCTGAATTCCTCGATCGCGCGCAGTCGCCGGGTGGCCTGGGCCGACAAATGTTTGTGCGGTTCGACCAGCAGATAGCAATAGGCACGGTGCTTGTAGCGGCCGACGCGTCCGCGCAGCTGGTGCAGATCGGCCAGTCCATAACGATCGGCCTCGTCGATGAAGATCGTGTTGGCGTTGGGGATGTCGAGTCCGCTTTCGACGATCGTGGTGGCCAGCAGCAGGTCGAAGCGATGATGGACGAAATCGACCATCACGCGTTCCAACTCGTGCTCGGGCATCTGGCCGTGACCGATCTGGATGCGTGCCTCGGGCACGATCTGATTGAGCCGGCCGGCCACCTTCTCGATGTCGTTCACCCGATTGTGCACGAAAAAGATCTGTCCGCCGCGGTTCAATTCGCGCAAGATCGCGTGGCGCAAAAGTTCGGGCTCGAAACGCGTGACCCGGGTTTCGACGGCCAAACGATCGTCGGGCGGAGTCTCGAGATTCGAAATGTCGCGCACGCCCAACAACGACAGGTGGAGCGTGCGCGGGATGGGAGTGGCCGTCATCGTCAAGACGTCGATCGTCTGACGAAGCGCTTTGAGACGTTCCTTGACTTCGACGCCGAAACGCTGTTCCTCGTCGATGACCAGCAGGCCGAGATTGGCGAATTGGACGTCGTGCTGAGCCAGCCGATGGGTGCCGATGACGATGTCGACCGCGCCGACGGTGAGCGCCGTGAGGACGCGCTTTTGCTGGGCCGGTGTGCTGAACCGCGACAAGGCGGCGATCGTGAACGGAAAGGCGGCCATACGGTCGCGAAACGTGCGCAGGTGTTGCTCGGCCAGGATCGTGGTCGGCACCAGCACCGCCACCTGGTAGCCGCTGTCGACTGCTTTGAACGCGGCCCGCATCGCCACTTCGGTCTTGCCGAAACCGACGTCGCCGCAGAGCAAGCGGTCCATCGGGCGCGACTGGAGCATGTCGCGTTTGATCGAAGCGATGGCCGACAGCTGGTCGCGCGTTTCACGGTAGGGAAACGAGGCGTCGAATTCCTGCTGCCAGGGCGTATCGCCCGAGAAGCTGATGCCCGGCCGGGTCGCCCGGGCGGCCTGCATGTGGAGCATGTCGGCCGCCAGATCGGTGACGGCTTCTTCGGCGGCCTGCTTTTGCCGAATCCAACTGCGGCCGCCGATCTTGGCCAGCGTCGGCCGGCTCTTGGCGCCGCCGACGTACTTCTGCACCAACTCGATCTTCGAGGCCGGGACGTAAATTTTCGTCTCTTCCTGGAATTCGAGAATCAGATGCTCTTCGACTTGCCCTTCTTTCTCCAGCAGCTTGAGCCCGCGGTAGCGTCCGATGCCGTGCGTGAGATGGACGACATAATCTCCCTCGCGGAGTTCGAGAAAGCTGTCGATGACCCGGCCCAACTTGCGCCGGGCCGATCGATGCAGATCGGTGCGATGGAAGAGCTCGCCGCCGCTGACCAGCGCGATCCGCTGCGGGACGAGTCGAAAGCCGGCGCGCAGATGTCCCAGGCGAAAATGGAGCCGACCCGCCTCGGCCAGCCGCGTGGGCCCGAAGATTTGCTGCAGCCGCTCGATTTCGGCCGCGGTCGGCGAAACGATGTAGACCTCCTGACCGGCGCTGGCCGCATCCAGCTCGTCGCGCACCTTGGCGATGTCGCCGCTGAAGCGCTCGACCGATTCGATCCGCAAATGACAGGTCGTTTCCAACGACCCGATCGGAATCCCGCTCAGCGTGACCGAAGGAAAGCGGTAGACTTCGGCCAGCGTCGTCCGCACGCTGTGGGCATCGGCGGGATTTTCGAGCCTTTCCAGGAAATGCCGCCCTTCCTCCTCGATGTCGGTCGGCTCGACCAGCGCGAACCAACTCTTCGCGGGAAGGTAATTGGCGAAATGCTCGCGGTCGTCGGCGCTGGGCGAGAGAGCGGTCACCTCGACCGAATCCAACGTTTCGAGGCTGCGTTGCGAGGAAACTTCGAAACGGCGGATCGATTCGATCGTGTCGCCGAAGAATTCAATCCGCACCGGCTCGTTCCAGTCGGGAGCGAACAGGTCGAGGATGCCGCCGCGATGGGACAATTCGCCAGGCAGCTCGACGGCGCTGGTGCTGTGAAAGCCGTGCTCGACCAGCCAGGTGAGCAGAGCCGGCACGTCGACGTCGGCCCCATGGGCCAGCCGCCGGGTTTGCTCGCGCACCGCCGCCCGGCGCGGCACCGGCTGCTGGATTGCCTGGATGCTGGTGACGACGATCCGGGGGGGCCGATCTTCCAGCAGTCGTTTGAGGATTTTGAGCCGCTGGCCGAAATCCTCGTCGTCCAGCACGCGCTCTCGGGGGCCGGTTTCGTTGGGGGGGAAGGCATCGACCGGCAGATCGCTGAACAGCGCCAGGTCGCCGCTGAAGGCTTCGATATCGTCGCCATGCGCCAGGACGATGACCAAAGGCCCAGGGGCGGCGTTGGCCAGCGAGGCCGCGACGAGCGCGCAGCTCGATCCCCAGGCGCCACCGATGGTGGCCCCGTGTCCGGCGGTCAGACTGTCCAACACCGCGGCAAAGCCCGGTTGGTCTGCCAGTAGCGGGACAAGTTGCGGCAAGCGGTCGGACAGCTTGGGTAGCGGCCGCACGTCAGAACTCATTGCCCCAGATTCTAGTGACCCTGCCAAGCGGCGCGAGCGCAACCGCGTTAGGGGCCGATAGCGCGGGCGGGTAAGGCCAAGCGAATCGTGGGCACAAAAAAACCCACGGAGCCCAAAAGGCCCCGTGGGTTGGGTTGGAACAAGCGGAAGGGTCGTCAGACCACCTGGGTGACACCGGGGACGGCGACGGGATATTGGCCATCCTTGTCCGGCAGAACCGGCGGCGTGGCATCGAACGTGTACTTCTGGTCCGCCGGAGCGAGCCGAAGCTGGGAATTCAGCCCTTCGTCCCAAGTGACGATCCGGCCCGAATAGGTGGCCAGCCGACCGAGGATCGCGGTCATCGAGCTGGTGGCACCGTACTCCCCTTCGTTGATGGGGTTGCCGCTGCGGATGCTTTCTTGCAGCACGTCGTGCTCGACCTGGTAGGGATCGCGGTCGCCCTTGTGGCTGTACTTCCACGGATTGGCGCCGGTGATATTGGCGCCGCTGATGTCGCAGTTTCCCTTGGTGCCGGAAACATGCTCGGAGACGCTGTCCCAGCAATGGGGCTGATGGCGGCACTGACTGATCATCCGCGTGCCGTCGTCATATTCGAACTCCACGGCGTGGTGATCGTAAATCTGGCCGTACTTCTTGTCGGTGCGGACTTCGCGGCCGCCCATGCCGTTGGCCTTGATGGGAGTCTTGCCCTTCAGCCAGTTGATCACGTCCAGATTGTGGATGTGCTGTTCGACAATGTGGTCGCCGGAGAGCCAGGTGAGGTAGTACCAATTGCGAATCTGGTACGCCATTTCGCTCTCGCCGGCGATTCGCTCGCGGGTCCAGACACCGGCGCCGTTCCAATAGACGCGGGAGTAGACGATGTCGCCGATGGCGCCATCCTGCAGCCGCTTGATCGTCTCGAGATAAGCTGCCTGGTGCCGGCGTTGCAGACCGACGCCGATGGCCAGCTTTTTCTTCTTTGCTTCTTCGGCCGCGGCCAGAACCATTCGTACGCCGGCACCGTCGACGGCGACCGGCTTTTCCATGAAGACGTGCTTGCCGGCTCGAATCGCCGCATCGCAGTGGATGGGACGAAAGCCCGGCGGCGTGGCCAGGATCACCAGATCGGGGTCGGCTTCGAGGGCCCGCTGATAGGCGTCCAGTCCGATGAACTGGCGTTCCTTGGGGACGTCGACCAGATCGCCCTTTTCGTTCTTCAACGAATCGAGGCTGCCTTGGAGTCGATCGCCAAATGCGTCGGCCATGGCGATGAGCTTTACTTTACCCTGGGTCGAGAGGGCCTGATTGGCGGCACCCGTTCCTCGTCCACCGCAGCCGATCAGCGCGATTTTGAGCGTGTCGTCGCCCGCGGCGTGGGCACTACGAGAGATCGACAAGTTGCCAGCCAGGGCGCCACCGACGATCGTCGCCGTCGACAGCTTCAGAAAATCACGGCGCGAGCCAGAAGTGGCTCGGTCGTTGGGGGCTTCGTTGCTCATACGCTGGGTCTCCGAATTTCAAGAGAGTGGGGAGGGAGCAAATAGTTGGCAGGGCGCAAAACAGTATAGTCAGATTAGGGGCGAGTGTGGGCGGTTACACCACCTGGGTGACTCCCGGGACCGGGATTGGATAATCGCCGTTTTTGTCGGGGACAACCGGCGGGGTGGCGTCCCAGGCCCACTTCTGGTCGACCGGGACAAGCCGGAGGTCCGAATTGAGTGCTTTTTCCCACGTGACGATCTGGCCCGAGTGGGCGGCCATCCGCCCGAGGATGGAGGTCATGGTGCTTTCGGCCCCATAATTCGATTCGTCGATCGGATTGCCGCTACGGATGCTCTCGAACAGAACGTCGTGCTCGACCTGATAGGGATTGACCCCGCTGCGGCCGATGCGGAACGCGTGATGCCAAGGATTGGCGCCGGTGATCCTGGCGTCCCGGCCTTCGCCGATCTCGCAGATTCCCTTGGTTCCGACAATGTGTTCGGAGCACAAATCCCAACAGTTGGGGATATCGCGGCATTGGCTAATCATGCGCGCGCCGTCGGGATACTCGAACTCGACGAAGTAGTGATCGAAACTCTGGCCATACTGGTTGCCGGTCTTGACTTGCCGGCCGCCCATACCATTGGCCTGGACCGGATGCGTGCCTTTGACCCAATTGCCGACATCCATCAAATGGACGTGTT
Source organism: uncultured Planctomycetaceae bacterium (assembly GCA_963702015.1). GTDB lineage: Bacteria > Planctomycetota > Planctomycetia > Pirellulales > PALSA-1355 > DATJTR01. Next base: position 6,070,891 of record OY969698.1, on the reverse strand, counting down.
TTTCGGCGATTTGGTCACCGCCGAGCCAATTGAAATACCACCAATTGCGCAGCTGGTGGGTCATTTCGGTTTCGTCCGGATCGCGCGGCGTGAATCCATGGCCCGCGTTGTTCCAGTAAACGCGCATGTAAATCACGTCGCCGATATCGCCGTTGTGGATCCGCTTCATCGCCTCCTGATAACTGACGCGATGCCGGCGCTCCAGGCCGACGCCAACGGCCAGCTTCTTCTGCCGTGCTTGCTCGGCCGAGGCAAGAATACTCCGCACGCCGGCCGAATCGACGGCCACCGGCTTTTCCATGAAGACGTGCTTGCCGGCCTTGACGGCCGCTTCGAAATGCTGGGGACGAAAACCGGGAGGCGTGGTCAGAATCACCAGGTCGGGACCGGCGTCGATCGCCTTTTGGAAGGCATCGAAGCCGAGGAATCGCCGCTCGTCGGGGACGTCAACTTGCTTGCCTTTCTCCTTCAGCAAACGGTCGTAGCTCTCTTCGAGGCGATCTTCGAAGACGTCGGCCATGGCGATGAGCTTCACACTCCCCTTGGTCGCCAGCGCTTGATTCGCGGCACCGGTACCCCGTCCGCCGCAGCCGATCAAGGCGATTTTGATCGTGTCGTCACCGGCCGCGTGGGCACTGCGGGCAATCGACAGGCCCGCGGCCAAGGCGCCGGCCGCGATACTCGCCGCCGGTTGCTTGAGAAACGCACGGCGCGAGCCGTCGGCCGGTCGGTCGTTAGGCGCTTCGTTACTCATACTCAGGTTCTCCAGGTGACGAGGAGATGAGAGAGGGGAAGTGAGTATTGGCCAGTGCAGAGTTGCACGTTTTTTAATTGTCTCGAATTGTCCGTTGCGATTTAGCCGTGTTTCTATCCAGCGATGTTGCTATTTGTCTGCCCCAGCGTCCCAGATCTTGGCTTTCTCTTCGGCCGAGGGCTCGACCAGCGGGCGCACCACGCGAAAGCCGAGGAACTGCGCGTCGGTGAAATACCAGATGCTTTGCGGCAACTGCGGATCCTGCTGCTTCCAATCCTTGTGCGATCCCAAGCGGGCGGCACTGCGCAGCGCGTCGGGGTCGTTGGTCCAGGCGCCGCCGCGCACTGCTTGAGGATACAGCGTCTTGGGAATCACGATGGGATTCACCGAGAGCTTGCCGGCGAATTCTTGATAGCCGCTGGGAACGTACTGATCGAGGGTCCACTCGCAGACGTTGCCGTGCATGTCGTACAGCCCCCACGGATTGGGCTTCTTCTTGCCGACCTTGTGGTATTTGTCGTCGCTGTTGTCGAACGTACCAGGCATACTCGCCGAGCTTGGCCGGATCGTCGCCGAAGCTGTAGGCCGTGGTGGTGCCGGCCCGGCAGGCATATTCCCATTCGGCCTCGGTCGGCAGGCGATAATAACGGCCGGTCTTCTGACTCAGCCATTTGCAATACGTTTTGGCGGCCAACTGGGTCATCGAGATTGCCGGATAGCCATCCTTGCCCATGCCGAAAGTCATGTCGGTGTAGGGCTTCGTCGGCCGGGTAACGGCGTCGGCCAGCTTTTCCAGTTCGGTGACTTCGACCTTGAATACCTGGCGGCGCTGGATGTCGAGCGCGAACATCCAGACTTCGTATTCGTTCCAAGTCACTTCGCATTTGCCCATCCAGAAGGGAGAGATTTCGACTTCGTGCTGCGGGGCTTCGTCGGACTTGTGACCCGGCTCGCCGTCGGGGCTGCCCATCACGAACTTGCCGCCGGGAATCGGCACCATGTCGAAGGTGACTTCGGCGTTGGCGACGATGTCGGTATAGGGCTTCATCTCGGCCTGGGTTTTGGCGTCGGCATTGGCGACCTTGCTCGGCTCTTTGGGGACGTCCGCCCCGCGCGCCGCAAGGGTCTGACCGAGCGTCGCCGCGGCGACGAGCGAGGCAAGCAGCACGCACCGCGCCGCGGCCCACGAGAATCCTGGAAGCGAAGTCCACGCGAAACGCGCTAGGCATAGAGTCTCTTTCTGGAAACACGTCCTTGTTTAGGTCCCACGACTGCAAAAGCAATGGTTGGCCAGAGCGGCGGCGCGGCGGGTGGCGATCGATCGGGTGATGGCGGTTGACTCTGGTGGTTGGCCGCCGCCGCGGGGCCGTGGCAGCCGACCGAAACGCGCCCAGGCCCAAACCAAACGGGGGCGGGTCGTTAACGAACGGTATTCTAAGCTGACGATCCGGCGGATGCAAACCCGCCCAGCAGAGGGACTTTGGGCCACGGCCGCCGCTGCGCTGCAGGCCCCTTTATTCGGCGTCTGCTTTGCGGCTTCCTGATCGTCGTCCACCCGGTGTTTCCGGGCTCGGCCGCCGACGAAACGCTTTGGCCGCCCTAGGGGTCTTCGTCGAGGCCGGCTTCCCATTTCCCGGCTTTCTCGTTGGCCGAAGGTTCGACCAACGGGCGGACCAGGCGAAAGCCGAGGAACTGCGCGTCGGTGAAATACCAAATGCTTTGCGGCAAGTTGGGATCCTGCTCCTTCCAATCTTGCTCGATCCCAAGCGGGCGGCGCTGCGCAGCGCGCGGCAGCGTCGTCGGTCCACGCGCCGCCGCGTACCGCTTGAGGATACAACGTCTTGGGAATCACCATCGGATTCACCGAAAGCTTGCCGGCAAACTCTTGATAGCCGGTGGGGACATATTGATCGAGCGTCCATTCGCTGACGTTGCCGTGCATGTCGTACAGCCCCCAAGGATTGGGCTTCTTTTTGCCGACCTTGTGATAGCTGTCGTCGCTGTTTTCGAGCGTACCAGGCATAATCGCCGAGCTGGGCCGGATCTTCGCCGAAGCTGTAGGCCGTGGTCGTGCCGGCCCGGCAGGCATATTCCCATTCGGCCTCGGTCGGCAGGCGATAGTAGCGGCCGGTCTTTGCGCTCAGCCATTTGCAATACGTCTTGGCGGCCAATTGCGTCATCGCAGATGGCCGGAAAACCATCTTTGCCCATGCCGAAAGTCATATCGGAAGTAGGGCCTCGTCGGCCGCGTGACGGCGTCGGCCTTCCGCTCGAGTCGGTCAGGCTCGGACGGGCTTTGCTCCGCGGCTCGCCGTCGAGCACGAAGGTTGCCAGAGATCGAATTCGTTCCAGGTGACTTCGTATTTGCCCATCCAGAAAGGCGAAATCTCGACTTCGTGCCGTGCGGCTTCGTCGGCCTTGCGTCCCGGCTCGGCGTCGGGGCTGCCCATCACGAACTTGCCCCCCGGAATCGGCACCATGTCGAAGGTGACGTTGGCGGCAGCCACGTCGGTGTAGGGCCTTCATCTCGGCCTGGGTTTTGGCCTCGGCATTCGCGACGTCGCGCGGGTCGTTGACGCGATCTGCCGCCGATCGTCGAGAGCGGCTGGCCGATGATCGCCGCGGCAATGAACCCGGCAATTGCTACGCACCGCACGGATCGACGGTCAGCGGTTCATTGGTTGTCGGCGGGCGTGAACGGAAATGCGAATGGGCTCCGAGACGACGATATCGACCGTGTCGGTCGGCGCGGCGGCATCGGTGGCGGCCTTCAGACGCTTGGCCGCCGCGACCTTCTCGGCTTCGGCGACTTTCTGTTGTTCGGCGGCCGCTTTGGCCGCGTCTTCGGCGTCGGCTTTCTTGTCCGCCGGAGCGGCCTTCGCCTCATCGGCCAGCCTCTTGGCGGCGGCCGCCAGGGCCAGCGCTTCCTGTTCGGCCTTTTTCTGGGCTTCTTCCGCGGCTTGCACGGCGGCGACGATGGTAGCGGTATTTCGTCGTCGCACTGCCGTAGAACGCGATCACATATTCGCCGGGCGGCGTCTTCAGGGCAGCCAGATCGAGCACGGCCTCGGCGGTGGCGGCCCGATTCGCAACTTCGATCTCCTTCGCGCTCTCGAAGCCTGCGCCAAGCGTCCTCAATTTGAGCCCGCCGGTAAACTCGCCGCGCCACGCGACGGTCAGAGGGATGGTGAGCTTTTCGCCGGCCTTGGCTTGCCAGACCTTGTTTTCGCTCGGCGCGATGCTGATCGGCGCACGTTCTCCGAACCGCCGACCGACACCGGCACGTCGGCCAGCAGACGCGGGGAGGGCGTTTCCTGCCACCAATCCCTCACCGGCCAGGCCATCGAAGCCAGCCGACATGGGCGACTCACCGGGCGCACCGTCGATCTGAGCGCGACCAACGAGCCTTGCGGTCGCCAACGAGCGCGGCGCGTTTTCGGCGGCGGTAATCAGCATGATCCCGCGACTCTTGCCCGCCGGAATCTTCAAACCACAGGCGCTCACTCCCTGCGGGCAGATCCTCCATGCGCCAGCTCGATCTCGCCGTCGAAACCGTCTCGCCGCACGGCGACCACTTCCAGCGCCATGGTGCCGCCGCCGCGCAAGGCGATGGGCTTGGAAAGCGCAGTTGCGATCGCCGTTTCGCAGTTCCATGTGCAACGGCCCAGGCAACGAGGGCGAAATCGGGAGCCGCTTTGCCGCAGGATCAGTTTGTAGACGTTGCGGGGATCGCTCGCGGGTGCCGCCGAACAAATCGCGAAGTTGCAGACGATAGAGGCCGTCTTCCTTGATTTCGACCTTTCCCAGCACGTCGGGCGATCCCGCGTTGTAGGGGGGGCCATCGTAGGAGTAGAAATTCGATCGAGACTTTCACCGGGCTGGGAATGTCGTTCAGTTCGGCCACGTCGTCGAGCTTTTCGGTCGCGCCCTCTTGCGTCACGCGCTGGACCAGGACGAACGGATCGGTGGGCAGCCCGAGACGCTCGGAAACGACTTCGACCCACCACTGCTCTCCCTTCTTGGCCTCGAACTCAAAAGTGTCGACGTCGCCGGCCGGGAAGAAACGTGCCGGCGATCTCGCAAGGCAGCGTGATCTTCTGCGCTTCGGCCGTGGTTGTCGTTGGGTTCGATCTCCGCGATCTCGGGAAGTCCCGATTTGTCGTCCGGCGTCCACGAGCAGGAACTGACCATCGGCGGTGGAAGGCTGCCGCGACGATCGGATCTCCGGCGGCAGCCTCGAGCAAGGCGAGCCGATAGAAGTAGCCTGGCGCCGCCTTGATAAGTCAGGTCCTGCACCTTGATGAAATAGGTACCGTCGGCGGGGGCCGTGAAGTCCAAGCACGCCGCCGCGACGATTCACCAGAAGATCGTGGCCCGGCCGAATCGGCCACGATCAGCACCGGGGTCAGCTTTGAGTCGATGCCGGCCGCCGCGCAGTCGACGACCAGGCGTCTTCCCTTGGTGGCTTGAAAGGTGTAGTAGTCGATCGCTTTGCTGGTCACGAACGCATTGCAGACGACGTCCGGCGTCAGCTGCCATTGCCGTCGCCGACGAGGTGTTCGGCTTGTCCCTGGTCACTTCGGGCAGCGAGCCGACGGAAAAGGCGCGCGACGAGGAGATGCCGAGTCGCGTCATCAAGCGTGCCTCGTGAACGCCTTGAGGTGCGTCGGCGGCAATGGTGACGATGAACTTGTTGTTCTCCACTTTCCCGTCGGCGGTCAGTTTGGCTTTGGCCGTGATCTTGGGATTGGAGAACAGCAGCTCGCAGCGAGTCATCGAGATTTTCGCCCGTGATGGCGACCTCGACGCTGGTTCCCGCCTGCCCCCCCATCGGCATCACGGTGAGCAGACGCGGCAGCGGCAGGCAGACGACCTGGGCGACCGACGCGGACGCGAGCCACGAGCGACGCAAGTCCAACGACGAGCCGGATGAGTGATGTGCGGGGCGTCATGCTAGTGGTTGTAGAGGAATTCTTTGGTGTTGATGATTGCCCAGAGCAGATCTTCGTAACCTTGCCGCGCGGCCATCTGGGAATCGAGCGGTTTGCCTTGACCGTCGACGCGAGGCGTCGCGAGATATTCGGTGGCGGCCGCGCACCTCTTGGGCGCTGGGCGGGCGGGAGTAGGCGACCAGGTAGAGCTCGGTGATTTTCTCCTGGTTCGGGCCGAGTCGCCTTGGCCAGCAGTTCGGCGCGGCCGCCGCCGATGGCGAGCTTTTGCTTGATGTCCTGCCCATTCATCAGATACAAGCTTTGCGCCAGACTCGAAGTCTGGACGCGCTCGCACTCGCAAACGCTCGCCCCCTCGGGCCGGCCAAAGACCGCCAAAAAGTAGGAGCTTTTGTTGTAGCTGTTGTCGGGCAGCGCGATGGCGCGCGTGCCCGGGCGGCATGTCGGCGAAATCGGTGTGCGCGCCGGCAAGCTGGTCGACGGCATCCAACAGCACTTCGGCGGACAATCGCTTGGGGTAAGAATCGCGAGAAATTCTGCCGATCGACCTCGTTGTCCGCGTTCGGCATGGCGCTGAGTTGATAGGCTTTGCGACTGGGTGATCAGGCGAATGACCGACTTCAGATCATAGCCGCTGGCGATAAAGTGCCTGGCCAGCGCGTCGAGCAGCTCGGGGTTCGACGGCGGGTTCGTGTCGCGGATGTCATCTTCCGGCTCGATCAGACCTCGCTTGAAGAAGTGCTTCCAGTAGCGATTCACCAGCGACCTGGCGAAGTACGGATTCGCTTCATTGCTCATCCAATCGGCCAGCCGCAAACGCGGATCTTTGTCGGCGGGAATATCGAGACTTGCTTCGCCCAGCCCGGCCGGCTTCACGGGCAATTGCGTCTTTTTGTTCGTCGCCTGGGCGATGCCGCGCTTATGAAAGATCACGTCCTCGCCATAGGTGGCGGTCGGCCGCCGGCCGATCTGGCTGAAGAACGCCGAAAAGCTGTAGTAATCGCGCCTGGCTCCAGCGATCGAAAGGGTGATGATGGCACTGCGCACAGTGCATGCGGACGCCGAGAAAAAGCTGCGCGACGTCTTCGAGTTGCGTCTCGGGATCCTTCGCCCGCTTGTACCAGGCGACCGCCGGATTCTCGACCACATTGCCCGTGGCGCCGAGCAGTTCGCGCACGATCTGGTCGTAGGGCTTGTTGGCCGACAGGCTGTCGCGCAGCCAGAAGTGGAAAGCGAAGTTCGAGGTCTTGTCGCCAGCTCGGTCGCGTTTGTTCTTCAGCAGCGCCGACCATTTGTTCGCGAAGTAATCGGCGTAGTCGGAGCTGCCAAGCAGCGACTCGATCAGACTGGTCGCGCTTGTTCGGGTCATTGTCGGCAAGGAACATGCCGCGTTTCGTCGACGGTCGGCAAGTGGCCCGCGATGTCGAGCGTGGCGCGGCGCAGAAACGTGCGCGTCGTCGCAAACCGCCGACGGCGGAATGCCGAGTTGCGTCAGGTTGGCGAAGACGAGCTGATCGATGAAATTTTTCGGCGCGGGCAGATTCTCAACCTTCGCCCCCAAGGGAACCGACGCGCTGAAAACCGACACCATCCCCTGATAGCGCACCATCACGGCCGCGTTGCCCGGGATGTCGAGAATCTTTACCAGTCCCGTTTCATCGGCCTCGGCCATGCTCTTGTCGTTCGGGCTCATAAAGCGCGGAGCTGCGTCACATCCCGGGTGCTTCCGTCCGAATAGTGCGCCAGCACCTTGAGCTGCTGCTGGCCTTTGCTTTGCATCAGGGCTGTGCTTCGGCTCGCACCTCGATCGACGCGAGCTGAGGATCGGCATCGCTGGCAAACGGCATTCCCTGGCCGATCCATTCGGCGAGCAGCTTATAGCCGGCCGAGTTTGGGTCGAGCCGCAAGCCGCCGCCATGCGGAACCGTATTGGAAGCCTTCAGGAGCAGCAGGCTCTGGGCGGGCGAACCGGGAAAAACGCGACGGCCGTGTCCTTCCTTGACGATGTGATCGTAGTCTTCTTGCGGCTCAAATCCGAGCAAGGAAAGTCGAAAGCCGTTCTGGCCGCTGCCCGCCTTCGCGTGGCATCCGCCCGAATTGCAAGTCGCCTTGGTCAGGATCGGCACGATGTCGTTGACGAAATTCAAAGGACGCGCGGACTCCGTGGCGCGGCCCGACGCGGCGAGCGCCATGGTGGCCAGCAGAGTGAGGGCAAGTGTGGCGAATCGGAGTTTCATGATTCCGGTGGCTAAGCCATTAGCTCGGTGATCGGCTTTCCGTCGTTGACCAGGAACGTCGGCCGGTTATTGAAATCATGGATGGCGACTTTGGAGCTGTCGATGCCCAGGTGATGATAGATCGTGGCCAGGAAATCGCCGGGGCCGCAGGCTCGCTCGACGACGTCTTCGCCGCGCTTGTCGCTCGCTCCAATGACGCCGCCGGTGCGGATGCCGCCGCCAGCCCAGAGGTTGCTGAAGGCGCGCGGCCAGTGATCGCGACCGGGCTGACTGGTGCCGGCCGGCGCGCTAGCGTCGCCCTCGCCGGTGCTGCGATCGGTGTTGATCTTGGGCGTGCGGCCGAACTCACCGGTCACGACCACCAGGACGCGCTTGTCGAGGCCGCGCGTATAGATGTCTTCGATCAGCGCCGACACCGCCTGATCGTAGGCGGGAGCCCGGAATCGCAGTGCATCAAAGATATGACTGTTCACCGCATGATCGTCCCAGTTCTGTAACCGCCCGCATTGAGGACCATTCAAGGAGCTGGTGATGATTTCCACGCCCGCTTCGACGAGCCGGCGAGCCAGCAACAGTTGCTGGCCCCAGCGATTCCGCCCATAGCGGTCGCGCGTGCGATCGTCTTCCTTGCTCAGGTCGAACGCATCGCGTGTTTGAGGATTGGTCAGCAGGGTCATCGCTTGCGTTTCGAACTGATCCAAGGCTCCCAGTTCGCCGTCCCGGTCGAAGTTGCGTTCCAGGTTGTCGAGATTCCGCCGCAACGCGACGCGATTGCTCAACCGTGCCGCCTCGGCGGGATCGGACAAGCCGACATTGGGCACTTCGAAATCAGGCCGGTTGGGATCGCCCGTGATGGCGAATGGCGAATAGGCGGCTCCCACATAGGCTGGTCCGTTGTATTCAATGACGGGATTGATGCCGACGTAGTTTGGCAGGGGATTGCCGCGAGGCTGACCCTTTGATCGCAGGTAGGCGGTCACGCTCATCCAGTCGGGCAGGCGCGGCCGGGGCTTATCCGCCACGTCCGAGTCGCCGGAAAGCATTTGCATCGATCCGGCCGGGTGGCCTCCGGCCTTTTGGTGCATCGAACGCAGAATGGTGAATTTGTCCGCGATCTTGGCCTGCAACGGAAGCAGTTCCGTGAGACGCATCCCCGGCACCTTCGTGGAGATTGTCTCAAAGGGACCGCGATACTCGCTGCCGATATCCGGTTTCGGATCGTAAGTGTCCAGATGGGAACATCCCCCGGGCAACCACACCATGATGACGGCCGTCTTTTCGCGAGTCGGATTCGGGGCGGTCTCGGCACGGAGCCGCAGTAATCCGGGCCAACTCATACTCGCGAACCCGGTGAGTCCGATTTGCATGAATCCGCGGCGAGTGAAGGGTCCGCCACAGTGCATGGAGCGTGCTGAAGCCGATGAGCTCATGATCGATCCTGATGGGTGCAGGGTTTCATGGCGGAAACGACATTCGGAAAATGCCCGCGCTGGTCGGGATGGTTTGCCGCGGGGGCGCGCGGCCAGAGTCTTGGCGTGGCGAGTCGCTCTCTTCGGGGCGGGAAATCGGGGTGGGAATCGAGCGCGGCGTAGCTGGTGGCCGAGTTCTTGCCTTGCTCCCGGCCGGGTTGATTATATCAGAAGGGCGCCATCTGACAGCGCGAAAATCGCAAATCAACAGTTTGGCGGAGCCTAATTCTCCGGACCGCCAGCTGCCCCGGAAAGGAACCGACGCAGTGTCTCGCGAAACTCTTCCACCGGTGGGGACAAACGGACCCCACGGCGGGTAATGGCGGTCACCGAGATCGAGTCGGCTTCGTCGGCTAGTGGGCGTACATGCAGCCGGATGCCGGGAAACTTCTGCCGACCGATGTGCACCAGCGCGATGCCCATTCCCGCGGCCACGTACTGGCGGATGCTATCCAGCAGCGGCGTTTCCATCACGATGTGCACCCGATCGCGCAAGTTATGCAAATCGAGCAGATGATCGAGCGTGCGGCGCGCGCAGGTGCCTTCCGGCGGAATGATGAGTGGATATTGTGCCCAGTCGCCGGCGGTGATCGTCCGCTTCCGCGCCAAAGGATGATTGACGGGGGTGATGAGGGACAGGGGAAGATCGAGGAGATACTCGTATTCGATCTGCGAGCTACGCGGTTCCTTGCGGTTCAGGAAGACGACGCCGACGTCGGCCTTGCCCTCGTCGATCAACCGCACGACTTGCGCGACCCAGACGAATACCCCGAGTTTCAGGCGAATCGAGGGATGCTGCCGAGTGTAGACGCGGACCGGCTTGAGCAGATGCGATGTGGCCAGGTAGGGCGTGGCGGCGACTGTTAGTTCCGGCGGCAAGTTGCGCTGGCGGGAGGCGAACAGGGTTTCCAGGGAATCGAGACCCTGGACATGCGGCTGGACGATTTCCAGCAGCAGTTTTCCCTCGTCGGTCAGCTCAATGTTGCGTCCATGACGGCGCATCAGCGTGGTTTGCAGTTGTTGTTCGAGAGCGCGAACTTGTTGCCATACCGTGGGCGTGGAAATCCCCAGCCTGCGAGCGGCTACCGTAAAGCTCGCCTCGGTAGCGGCGACACAAAAGCTGCGCAGTTGCGGAAGCTGGATATCCTTGTAGCGATCGGTGCGCCCATAGGTTGTCTCGGGAGGGAGGAGGTCAGACCAGGCGGGTGGACGTCGTTGGTCGTGGCAGGCGCGGCGGGCTCCCCCCACTTCCAAACGCGAACGGATGGGAGGCGCGTTGGCCGAGCGGGTATTCTAGACTGCAAGCAAGCCCCCTGCGAACCAGCAAAAGATTTTTTGTGGCCGCTAGCGGCATCTCGACCGCGGGACCGCGCCGTTTGCCGCACGAGTTGCCAGGCACGCTGCCGACGACGTACGCTTAACATGAACATCTCTTTTCTTGAAACGAATTTCTCATGCCGCATGCGGAACGATCGCTGACTTACCGACGGGCGCGTGGCCGATGGCGCGCGCTGGCGTGGCTGCCGCTGGGTCTCGCGATCCTCACGACTGCAGGCGCCGTTGTGGCGGCGGCGGCCGAGCGATTCGAGTTCAGCGAAGTCAAAATGGGTGCCCCGTTCAAGCTGGTCTTTTATGCCGCCGACAAGCAAGCCGCCGATCGCGCGGCCAAAGCGGCCTATCAGCCGCGTCGACGAGCTGAACATGATTTTCAGCGATTACCAGCCCGACAGCGAACTCAGCCGCTTGAGTCGGGCCTCGCCGACGCGCGAGCCGGTCAAACTGAGCGATCCGCTCTGGGAAGTTCTTGTTCGCGCTTCGCGCTCTTCGGAGGCGTCGGATGGAGCGTTCGACGTGACTGTCGGTCCGTGCATCCGGCTGTGGCGCCGCGCGCGCAAGACGCACGAATTGCCCGACGCGGCGGCGCTGGCGCAGGCGCGCGAGGCGGTCGGCTATCAGAATTTGCGGCTCGATCCAGCCGAGCACACCGTCTCGCTCGCGCCGGGGGAATGATTCTCGACTTGGGCGGAATTGCCATGGGTTACACCGTCGATGAAGTGCTCCACGTCCTCGCTCGGCAAGGCATTCATCAGGCCCTGGTCGATGGGAGCGGCGACATCGGCGTGGGCGATCCTCCGCCCGGCAAGGCGGGCTGGACGATCGGCATCGCGCCGCCGAGCGCCGACGCGCCGCCGACGCGTTATGTCACGCTGGCCAATGCCGCCATCACCACCTCGGGCGACGTGTTTCAGCATGTCGATATCAATGGTGTGCGCTACTCGCACATCGTCGATCCCAAAACCGGCCTGGGTTTGACCGATCGCTCGAGCGTCACGTTGATCGCGCGCGATTGTTTGACGGCCGACAGCGTCACCAAGGCCATTGCGGTTGGCGGCCCGGAAAAGGGATTGAAACTGGTCGCCGCGATTCCCGGTGCCGAAGTCCTGATACGCCGCGTGGTCGGAGAGATGCTGGAAACGCATGAGTCGCCGGGCTTCAAGGCGTTCGAAACCAACGCGGAGCGACCCACTGCCGAGGCGGCTGGGACCCCCTAGCGCGGGCTGCCGGCACGCGGGGGGGCCGTCGGTGTCGCGCTGGGCTTTTGCCGGGGGCCGGAGCGGTGACCAGCGGTCGATTCCATCTTTACAGACCCGATTTGATTGCCGACAATGCTTTTCGGGCGGTCTCTGCCGGAAGCGCGAGAGACCGAATTTTTTTGCGCCTCCGTTGAAATGGCCAAGATTGATATGAGCGACATCATTCCTGTAACCCGCGCGGGTTACGACAAGCTGCGGGCAGAACTGGAAGAGCTCCAGTCGGTGCAAATGCCGGCCATTGCCAAGCGGATTGCCGAGGCGCGGAGCGAAGGGGATTTGAGCGAGAACGCCGAATATCACGGCGCCCGCGAATCGCAGGGGATGCTGCAAGCCAAGATCAATCTGCTGAGCGACAAATTGGCCCGGGCGACGATCATCGACACCTCGAAGCTGCCGCGCGACGAAGTCGTCTTCGGCGCCACGGTGGTGGTCAAGGATCTCGATTTCGGCGACCAGGAAACCTTCACCATGGTCGGCGCCGGCGAAGAGGACTATGAAGACGGCAAGATCATGGTCACCAGCCCTTTGGCTCAGGGACTGTTGGGCCAGAAAGTCGGCGAGAAAGTCGACATTGCCGTGCCGGCCGGGACGGTGCGGTTCGAGATTCTTGAAATTCGCTTCGACGAATAAACGCCGCCGGCGCGATTTCGTCGCGCCGGATGCCGATCTTGCGCGACTCCATTCAATCGCGGGCCGATCGCGCGAACGCTAGCTTCGATTCTGGCTGCCAATTCGGTGGGCGAAAGGCCGCGGATCAAAAACCGCTTTGCGGCCGAAGTCTGCCCCCGCACGAGCTCGATCTGGCTGCGGCGAACGCCCAGCTCGCGGGCCAGCACTGCCGACGATTGCTCCGTTGGCTTTTCCTTTCTCGGCCACCACGGTCACGGCCACGCACAACGCGCCGGCTCGCTCGCCCCGCAAGCCACTGGCCCGGCTGCCGGGCTGAGCCTTGACCGCCAGCAGCGAACCTTCGGCGTGTTTCTGGATGTCGATGGCCAAATTCTGTCGCCCTCGCTCAGTCCGTGGCGATGCCTTCGACCAATGCCGAACCGATGCGGACGAGCGTTGCTCCTTGCCGGATCGCGGCCTCGAAATCGCCGCTCATCCCCATCGACAGGTGAGGCCACGCTACACCCTGGGGCAGCCGGCCGGCGAGCCGATCGCGTAGCGTGCGCAGTCGCTCGAAATCGCGCTCGGCCTCGTCTGCGGCGTGATCAAGGCCGGCCATGCCCATCAATCCCTCGACGCGGACGTGGGCGAACTGCCGCCAATCGTTCGACGAGCGGTTCGACCTCGGCCGGTTCGAAGCCTCCTTTGCCCGCGTCGCCCGAAATGTTCACCTCGATCAGCGCCGGCACCTGGCGACCGGCCGCCGCGGCTTCTTCGTCGAGAGCGGCCAGCAGCCGCGGGCTATCGACTGAATGGAACAGTCCGATCGCCGGCAAGGTCCGGCGAAGCTTGTTGCGCTGCATGTGCCCGATGAAATGCCAACGGATCGGCAGATCGGCGAGCGTCTCGGCCTTGGACCATAGTTCCTGGGGCCGGCTTTCGCCCAAGTCGTGGCATCCGGCCGCCACCAGCAGCGCGGGCCCAGGCGGCCGGCACGTATTTGGTCACCGCGACGAGCGTCACGGCACTCGGCCGGCCGACCGCTGGCCAGGGCGGCCCGGGCGATGCGGTCGCCGAGGCGAGCCACGTTCTCGGCAAGCGCGTGCTGGACCGAGGGGGAAGGATCGTTCATTCAATTTCGACCAGCCGACCGGCGGAGCCGTCGCGATTGAACCTGGCGAACAAGAATTCGGTTTGCAAGTTTTGCCCCAGCACGGTCGCGATCGACCGCAGATCCCAACGAGCGGTAGACGAGCCATTGCTCGCGGCCCGACTGGGCACGGAAACCGACCGCCACGTCGCTCTTTTGAACCTGCCTTTGCTCGGCGACCGTGAGTTGCCGCCAGGTGAGCCGCGCCGAGCACGCTTGCGGTCGAGATCGAACAAACAGCGGGGCGTAGAGGCTTCGTCCGATGCGCCGATTGGCGGAGCACCAGTTGGTTTCCCTCGGCCGACAGCTCGCCTCGGCGCGGGTCGACACGCCATTCGGCCAACGCCAGCGGCAACACGGCCAATCGTGCTTTGGGGCCGACGAGCCAGGCCTCGCGCGTTTCGGTGGCCGGCTCGAGCCGAACTCCCTCGGCCAGCGGCAGGCGGGATGGTATAGGTCAGTTGTTTCGGCGGAATGCATCGTGGCTGAGCGTGGCCAGACGTGGCTCGCGGCAGGGCCGATGACGGCCTCGCCCAAAAACAGCAGGTGTCTTTGCGCGCGAGCATGATTTGTCGCTGCAGGCGAAAGCCATCGGTCAAGCGGGCTTCGATTTCGACATAATCGGCGTCATCGTCCGAGATCCAGCACAACTCTTCCCAAGGCGAGTCGATCGTGATGGCTTTGCCCTGCCAGGTCGAGTTCGAATTGCCACGCGCCCGACCAGATGATCTTGCCGGCCGCTTCCAACTCGAGACGCGCCGAGCCGTCGCTGTAGGCGACGGTCAGCTTGGGACCGCCGCGATGCCAGCCGGACTGGAGCACGGCCAGCTCGGCCCAGTCGCCATGGACGGCAGCGGTGACGTCGGGCTTGCCCAGCGATTTGCCGGCAGGGCGGTCGGACAGCGGCAGCAACTTGCGGGCGCGGCGCGTGAGCCGGCCGTCGTCGACCAGCCGCAAGGCTTGCCGGAGCAGCTTGGGAGACCACTTGCCGGCCGTGCCGGTTGACAGCGGTTGGCGGCCATCGGCGCGCGACAGCCGAATCGCCTCGCACACCGCGTGGACGAATTGCACCTCGCCCTCGGAATCCCAAGCCTTCTTGCCCACGATGGTTCTGCGCGGGTCCAGCAGGCCAGCAGTGGCCGAAAGATCGGCAGCCACCGGCACTGCGGCAACCCTTCGCCGTCGAGCAATTCGGCAATGCCCCGCGACAACGCAGCGCTGCCGGCTGCCGACAACGCGTGGCAGGGATTGAGTTCGGGGAATTGATAGGCGAGCACGAGCGGCAATTCGCCGGCCAAGAGTTGATTGGCCAAGGGTTGGGCTTCGAGATCGATTCCGCCAGCCTGGCCGGCAATCGAGACGAGCCGCGAGAGGATCCGCCACCAGACGGCTGCCGGCAGCCAGGCGGCCAGCGCCGGCAATTCATAGGCCCACGAGAGCGCTTCCAAGGCACCGGTGAGCGTGCCGGCCATTGCCTCGCGCTCGAGCCAGGCCTCGGCCGATCGGGGCCAATGCTTCGCGGCGGCCCACGCCTTCAATCGAACGCTGCCGGCGTCCAGAGCCAAGGGGCTGGCGGCATCGGGCGGTTCGGTCGCCAATTCGTCTGGCCAGGCCCACGTGAGCGGCGAGCGGCGGCCGACGAACTTTTTTGCCAACGGTCGAGGCTTGCGCCGGCGGGCAAGGTGCTTTTTCCAACGTTGCCAACCTTCGTCGTTTTCGGCCGTGTGGTAGTGCTCGCGCAGCGATTGCGGCGCAGGACCATTCCACAACGGGGTGCCGGCGCACGGGAGAAGATCGCAATTCAAATCCAGATCCCCGGTCGATTGGCTGCTCGTAGCGGTCATACATTCTTGCCAGGTTGAAAGTGCGCTCGATGTTCGTCGGCCGCGCCGCACCTTGCGGGGCCGTTGGACCTTTTTGGAACAAGCGGCTATCTTAGCAAGCAGTGGCCAATTCGGCTCCCCCCGGCGGTGCGCAAATCGCGTGGGTAAGGGGAATCGCCAGGCAACGGAGGTCAGCACAATGCGGCGCCTGCTCACAAACGCCCGGCTGGGATGGCTCGGTGCGGGGATTGTCGGGATGGCGATTCTGGGGGGAGACACGCGGTGGGGCGTCGGCGATGAGCCTGCCGGCGGGGCCGCCCAGAGCGCGATCAGCGACGGCGCCAAGCCGGCGGCCGCGGCCAAGTCGGTGGAACCGGACCCGCCAGGGATGAAGCGACTGCTGCCCGACGTCAATGCCTGGATTGATCCCAAGGAAAAACGGGTGGTTGTCGATGGGAAAGTTTGCTTGCGCAGCGGCACTTTGGAAATGTTTGCTTGCCTGACCGGCACCAAGGAGCACGAATCGGTGGTGGCCGTCGATGTGCCGGCTTATGCGATTCATGCGGCGCTGGTGGCCGTGGGGGCGAAGCCCGGCATGCCCGCCAAATTCCAGCCGACTTATAAACCGGCATTCGGCACCCCGATCGACGTGAGCGTGGTTTGGCAGGACGACAAGAAGAAGACCCACACGGCCAAGGCGCAGGATTGGGTGCGTAACGTGCGGACCGGCAAACCGCTGGAGTCGGAATGGGTTTTCGCCGGGAGCAGTTTTTTCACCGACGAACGGGGAACCCCGCAGTATCAAGCCGAAGGGGGGGACCTGATCTGCGTCTCGAATTTCCCCAGCGCCATGCTCGATCTGCCGATTGCCAGCAGCCAGGCAACGAGCGACTTGCTCTTCGAGGCATTTACCGACCACGTTCCGCCGATCGGCACCAAAGTGCGGCTCGTGCTGACGCCACGGCCGGACATGAAGAAGTAGCGCTTGGCCCGTGCGCTCTCGTGGCGGGTGTCTTTCGCTCCGCGGAGCCGGCCCTAGTGTGGCAAACGGCGGACGAACCGGCAGCCGATCAAATGCTGCCCCAGTTGTTCGCTATCCGGTCCGTGGAACATGACCTGGGCCAGCAACCAGGTCGTGCCTTGCGGCAAAGACAGCGCGACGATGACCTGATCGAAATCCGGCACTGTCGACCAGTAGAACGAAATCGCCGCCGTCGACAGGTCATGACACCACACGAGTTGGAAGTCGGTTTCCGCCGGCACCGCTTTGCCGCGGCAAGGCGCGACCCGTTGCACGGCGAAAGGAATGGCGCCGAGCTTTGGGGCAAGCGCCGGTCTGGCCCATCAGGGCGACCAGACTCTCGCAAGATTCCGATTCAGCCGAGACAGATTCCGATGCGTCGGGCGACTCGGTCGTCAATTGATCCGAGACGTTCTGCGCAAGTCCACGGCCATGTTGGTTGGTATCCGCTGCGATTTGTTATTTGTTCTGACAATATCTACGCCAAAAATGGCACAGTGGCAAACCACGGTTTGACTCGTCGATGATTCTTCCAGTTCGCGGTGCGTTCGGCCCACAATCGGTCAGCGCGAATGCGGCGGATGATCGGCACGCTGCAATCGAGCCGCGAGAGGCAAGGGCGAAAGAAGTGGATGAATCGAAGGGGGGAGTGACCGCGTGCAGTGCAACTGCCGCGGCGCGAATCGGTTTCGGCGGTAGCGGTTGCCAGCGGCGACGACTGGTTAGCGGCTGAAGCGCTGGACGCGCGAGAACGGCGGCTTTGGGAAAGCGCCGGATGCGCGCGCTGCTGCCCACGATTGGATTCCGCTTCGCGGTCGCGTGCTAACGAGACAAGCGGCGAACGAATCGGCAGCCGATCAAAAACTGCCCTTGTGGCCCGGCTTGCGGCCCATGGAACATGACGCGGGCCAGGACTCGAGTCGTGCCTTGCGGCGAAGCCAGCGCGACGATGACTTGATCGAAATTGGGCGCCGTGGGCCAGTAGAAGGAGATGCCGGACGTCGACAGGTCGTGACAACGAACCAGCTGAAAGTCGGCTTCCGTCGGGACTGCCGTGCCGCGACAAGGCGCGATTCGTTGCACGGCGGGGAAGGAGTGCCGCTCCGATTCACGACGATCGCCAGCGTCGGTAGCCCCAATCAGGGAGACCAGGCTTTCGGGTGTTTGCGGCTCAGACGAAACAGACGCGGGTGCGTCCGGCGATTTCGCCGGCCGGTCTTCGAGGTTCTGCGCGGGGGACATGGCCATGACGGTCGGCATCCACTGCGATTGGTTGCTTAATCTGGCAAAACGTACGACAAAAATGGCACATGGGCAAACCGTTTCGCGGGTTTTTCCCGGCTCATTCAAGCCGCACGCCATGCGGAGTCGCATCGCTTGGCGCTTGAGCCCTCGGCGGCGCGATCACGCGATGGTCTGCTCGCTACAATCGGCACGACCGGCGACCGATCGGGTATGTCCATTTCGCCGAGCGCTAGGGCGGGAACGAGGGCACAGAGCGAGCCGCTCGTCGGCCGGGTAGAGTTTGCACCGCCGGGACCTGATTGCGTTATCGGCTGGCGTGCTGGACCTGTGAGAACTGCTGCTGCCAGAAAGCGAACTGCGGATCGCCAGCCCGGAAGGCAAATACGGCGTCGGGAAGCGGACGGTCGCCCGCGGCACGCGAGGGGACTCGCACCAGAATTGCGCCGTCCGGACGGCGTTCCAAGTAGCAATAGCGGGGATCGACTGCGGATTCGTCCAATAACATGACAGTGGCTATGCCGTCAAAGTTGACCGAGATTTGCCAATTGCGATTCGAGGTTGAGAGTCAGCGGGATTGCCGTAGCAGATGCAGGCAGGTTTTAGTTGGGGGGCTTGGCCCTGCGCTGTTTGGATTGGACGCAGGGCTGATAAAAAATCTCCTCGCCGACAGGCACCCTCCCGTCGATGCCGTGTCACCGGCAATGTGTCATCGGCATTTTAGTGCTGTCGGCCATCAGCGCCAGCGGCCAATTGTCAGATCTTTCGTTCACGCGTTCATTGTTGCCAGCGCCGACTATGAATTCTAGGCCGATTTTGTCGGCTAGGCCAACACTTTTTTGCACGGCGGATGGTCAGCGCCGGGCAACGCCACAGACGCGACCGGTCGTCCCTGTTGCCGAAGGGGCGATTCTCTTAGCGGCGAGGCTGGGTGAAAAATCCGGAAAAAGGTAGCAATCGCGAAAGGCTGGGTGGCCTGAGGTTTGCCCAACGACCGGGGACACCATGATCGAAAAGAGCGTTTTCCGCTCTTTGGCCAGCAGCCACGCAACGAGACGGCGATCAGGCACCCAGGGCACGACTTGCGTCGCGTCAGGGTGATTACTTCTTGGCGTCTTTCTTGGGCTCGGCTTTCTTGGCGTCGCCCCCCGCAGCTCCTTCGGCCCCTTCTTCGCCCTCTTCCTTCTTCTTTTTCTTCTTCTTCATCGACAGTTTATAGACGCGCACTTTCGGCAGGCCCAGCGGGCTGTCGCCCTCTTTCCACCGATCGGCTTCCTTAAGCTGTGCCAATCGCTCGGCGCGTGAGCACGCTACGGCTGCGGAGCAAGCCGCGGCGGATCCGCAAGCTCTTGTCCATGGTCATGGTTCGCAATCTCCTCAATCAACCGGGCTGCAGGCACAGCAACCGCCCGGAGGGACAGTCCGATGTGGCCAGGTTCGCTTTTGCCAAACCTCAGAATATAGGAGAAGTTTCGCTCGGCTTCAAGGCGTGCCAAGCAGTTCTTCCAGATGCACTCCCACGCTGTCGGCCAGCGCCCGCAGGTCGTAACCCCCTTCCAGCACGCTGACGATTCGCCCATGGGCGTGGACATCGGCCACGCTGCGAATGAGCTGAGTGAGCGGCCGGAAATCCTCGGTTTCCAGTCCCAACGAGCCGATCGGATCGTTCCGATGGGCGTCGAAGCCAGCGCTGACCAGCACCAGTTCCGGCCGGATCTTGTCGGCCAGATGTTCCACGCCCCGCCGCAAATGATCGAAGTACTCGCGCCGCGAGGTCCCCCACTCGATGGGCAAATTGACTTTTGTCCCCAGGGCCGCGCCGCCACCGGTCTCGTCGGCCCGACCACTGCCCGGGTAGAAGGGCCAGCGATGAATCGACAAAAAGCCGACCTGTTCGTTTTCCCAGAAGATTGATTGCGTGCCGTTGCCGTGGTGGACGTCCCAATCGACGATCATCACGCGGGCCAGATCGAACTCGGCCAAGGCCACGCTGGCTCCGACGGCGATGTTGTTGAGCAGGCAAAAGCCCATCGCCCGATCGGCCAGCGCGTGATGGCCTGGAGGCCGGATCAGGCAAAAAGCCCGGCGATCTTCCCCCGCTAGCACTCGCGTGACGGCGTCGGCCACGGCGCCGGCGGCACGGCACGCCACCTCGTACGAGCGGGGCGACGCAATCGTGTCGCCATCGAGATAGCCGCCGCCGGCCGCGGCAAATTGCTCGAGCTGGGCCAAATAGCCCGGACTATGGGCCAGCGCCAATCGCGCTTGGGAAATCGATTCCCAGCCGGGCTGAGTGAGCCGGTCGAGCAGGCCGGTTTGGGCCAGGTGCCGGGCGACCGAGACGACGCGCTCGGGTGACTCCGGGTGGTCGCCCGTCTCATGCGCGGCAAACACCGGATCGTAATAGAAAAGGGTCAAAGTACTTGTGTCCTGAAGGCCGGGATAATCGAGAATAGCTGCATAGACGTCAAGCTGCCGGAGGCCAGGGCGCGGGGAGTGCCTGTGCGCGGCCGGGCGGGCTTTGAATCAGCTTGACAAATTGTCGCCGGCGGTGGTAGGGTACTATTGGGCTTCTTCCGAACGCCATGTGAGCTTTGGGTTTACGCTGGATTCCGCAGGTCCGCATGCAACCCCCCTGGCTCGCCGGCGGAGTGGCTCCGACTGGATGTGCGCCCCCGGTGCTGCGTGAGGCAAGCCCCCCCAACGCGGCGCAGGGCGAAATCCATGCTGGAACAGCAGCCCCTCGGTTAGCAAGAACATATGCCAGCTCGCGTTGACAGCGCGGGAGACAGTTCAGTTCTGGAGGCAATTGCCGCCGGCCGCGGGACGCGCCGACGACATGTCTCATGGCGGACGGAGAAGGAAGTGGCACGTCGAATGCCTGAACGATTGGAACCGACGCATCGCCCCGCGCCCGGGCCTCCGGCCTGGTTGGCCCTGCTGGGAATGTGGCTGGCGGTGTGCGCCGGAGTCGGTCGCGCGGCGGAGCAAGCATCCCCGTCCAACAGGCGCTGAATAATCGCCAGATGATTGGCGAGATCGACGGAATGTTGCGCTCCGGCCAGATTCCAAGCGACAAGCAGAAGCAGTTCGATCAGTTTTTCAATGAGTTCGCGTTGCCGCAGGCCTTCCTCTCAGGGGGGGACGACTTGCGGAGCGAGCGCGTGAGGTTCCACAAGAACTACCTTGCCAAGGCGCAGCCCGGCCCGGCGAGACAACGGTTGCTTGAACTGGCAACAACGAATTTCAAGAAGATCCTCTTTGATGCCAAAACGCTGGAGAAGTTTTCCGGTGATAACAAAGAGAAATTGACGAAATGGACGGCCGCCAAAATTAACGTCATCTACGTGCTGGGCGAATTGAACGAGACGGAGA
The DNA here is from genome assembly GCA_963702015.1 of uncultured Planctomycetaceae bacterium. Lineage (GTDB taxonomy): Bacteria > Planctomycetota > Planctomycetia > Pirellulales > PALSA-1355 > DATJTR01. The sequence goes on along the minus strand of OY969698.1, from coordinate 6,049,668 downwards.
ATTCGGGGGCGTTAGGAGGTGCGCGCGCAAGCCGTCACCCGAGGCGTTGGATATCCTGTTGAAAGTCGCCAGTCCTCCGGCCAAGGGAGCCAAACGAACCGGCCAGGAGGATCGGGAGGATGCCCTGCGGGATGCGGCGATCGTGGCACTGCAACATCATGCCGACAACCAGGCAGCTTCGGCTGAAGACCGCGCTAAGCTGCGCAAGGCGATGCTGACGATCTTCCAGCAGAAGCTCACGGCGGGGCACCAGGCAGACGTAAACGATTATCTGCGTGGGCGGGCCGCGGACGTGCTGGCCCTGATGAAAGAGGTCGGCCCGGGCGACGAAGTCGTGCGCGCGCTCGATAAGGTCATTAACAACCCGGCCGAATCGGCCAAGTTGCGGAGCCGCGCGGCCCGGACGCTCGGCGGCTTGGATTTTCCGGCGAATTCGGGCACCGACTTCAAGTCGCTGGCCGATCACATCGGTCACATGGCAGTCGACCTTTGCAAAAAAGAACTCGATGCAGCCGAGGATCAGACACTCGATCTCAAGGCGCGGCGCCGCCTGAAAGCGTCGTTGCAAGACGCGATCAACGGGCTGGGCCGCGAAAGTGGGGTGCCTCCCCGCCCGATCAGCGGATTGCTCACCGGTGCCACCGATCCGACACAACTTGCGGTGATCAAAAAGATCATTGATAAACTCAAGCGCCTCGATGCGGCGCTCGAGAAGAACGTCGACGGCGAGGGAATGCTGGCGACGGCGAATTTGACTCCGTCGCTGAAGGGCTTGGAAAGTGTGCTGGCACCGCGGGAAGCAGCGCCAAAATTGCCCGCCGCCGCGGCACCGGTCGAAAAAGCAAAGGGATCTGATGCCGCGGGTCGCAGCTCTCGCGCTTTGGCCGGTGCGCCGGAGTGAGAATGACGCGGAGGCGAAACGACTCGCTCCGCTGCCGATCCTAAAACATTCGAAGTTGGAACTGACGGCATGGATGCTCGCAGATTTCACCGCTTGGCGCGCGAGTTGTAATGCGCGCGTTTTTGCCAGCCGGCACGCTTGCCGTGGCGATGCTCGCCGCGGCGCTCGGCGGATGCCAGGCTCCCTGGCAACGCACCGCCGCTCAGGATGCGGCGCAAGACTCGGCAGCCGCGCTCGATGCCGCGCCGTCGGATCCTCTCAAGACCGCGAAAGCCGCCGAGCACGCCGCGGCCAAACCTCCTGGCGCGTCGGGCGATCCCAAAAACGCCGCCGCGGCCAATCCGGCGAGCGCGGCGGCGGGTGCGGCCGCTTTGGCCGACGATCGATGGGTGCAAGTCGTACCGGCGCCCGGTGAAACCGCGCCGGCAAAATTCCGCTGGCGGCATTTTGGCCTCGAAGCCTGGTTGGCCCGCGGAACCTGGCGGCCGGAACTGGCGGCGTCGCTCGGCGATAGCCAGCGGGTCGTGGCCACGAACGCTGCGATCGTGCTGGCCCGCGATTCCGCGGCCGACGCCCGACTGGTGCCGACATTGGTCGCGGGAATCGACGACGTCAATCTGCGCTTGCCACTGCGATTCGCGGCGGTCGAGGCGCTCGCCTGCATCGCGACCATCGAGGCGCGGGCGCGCTGGAACGGCTGGCCGATCAACAAGCACAATTTCTCCGCGCGACGCCGTCGGCCTACACACCCGAAATGCACGCTCAGGTGCTTTTGGGGTTGATCACAACGCAAGCACCCGGCGAAATGAGCCAGGAGAATTTCAGATTTGCGGCGGGGTTGGCCAGCCCGGCCATCGAAGTCCGCCGCGTGTCGCTGTCGGCGTGGTTCGACCCGGCAAGAAAAGATTTCCCGCCTTCGGCGCTCGAACTGCGGCGCGACCCCGATCCGCGCGTGCGTGCGGCGGCGCTCGAGGCGATCGCCCTGCAGCGGCCGCAGCCGGCCGAGACGTTATTGCTCGCCGCGCTCGACGACACCGATTTGTCGGTCCGCATCGCGGCGATCGGCGCGCTGGGAAAATTCGGGACGCCGGCGGCCCGCTCGGCGCTCGAGAAATTACGATCGCACTCGCACGAGGCGGCGCGGGTTGCGTCGGTTCGCGCGCTTTACAAACTGGCGGGCTATCAGGCGGTCGTTCCGTCGGCTCACGACAAATCGTGGCGCGTGCGCCAGGCCGTTGCCGAGAGTTTGAGCCAGGCAGGCGAAGAAGGCGATCGGTTGAGCATCGACACTGTCGACCTTGCCCGATCGCTGGTGCATGACCCCAGTTTGGACGTTCAGCGGCAGATGCTCCAGTCGCTTGGGGCCTGGCCGCTGACGAAGTCGGGCGCCTTGCTGTTGTCGGCGATGGGCGAAGCGGGATATCAAACGCGCAAGGATGCCGCGGCGCAATTGACCGCGCGCTGGCCGGCGGCGGCGGAATTTCCGGTCGAAGCTCCAGCGGCGGAACGAGCCGCGGTGGTCGCCGCCCTCACGGCGCGCTGGAACAGCGAATTTCAGGCATCGACCGAACTGGCGGTGCAGCGAGACCAGCAAAGCCATGCGGCGGCGAATCCTGCGCCCGAGGATCTGGCCAGATTGCGGAGCTTGCTCGACGCATTGGGCGATACCGAAATTCGCGCGGCGATGCGGCAAGCCGCGCTCGATGGTCTGGTGGCCTATGGCGCGGCGCTTCCCGCCGCGCTCGAGTCGCCGGCGCTGGCCGATCGGGGGCCCTTGCCCGAGGTTGTGTATGAAGAAGTTTTGCCCAAGGTCAGCCCGGTCTTCGCCGCGCTCGATGGACTTAGTTCCGGCGACGTCCGTCTGCGCCGCGGCGGGGCCATGCAATTGTCGACAGTCATGGCCGGCAAGCCAATGACGCCGCTGGCGCTCGATCGCCTGGTCGTGTTCGCGCGCCGCGAAACCGACCCAGTCGTGTGGCAATGCTTGCTTGGGGCCACGGCCGCCGACGCCCGGGCTGGGGCCGTGCAGCTGGCTTATCTGGCGGTCGGCAATTCGTCGTCCGACGTGCGGCGTCGGGCGTGCGATTATCTGGCGGCTCATGCCGACGTGCGGCACGCTGCGGTGCTGCTGCCGATGTTGGAAGACCCGAGCAGTACGGTCGTGATCGCCGCGGTGCGTGGCCTGGGAGCCATCGGCACGATGGAAGACCCGCGGCCGCTCATCGGCTTGTTGCTGACACCCGATCGAGAGCTGCGGCTCGAGGTGGCCACGAACCTGGTGCGATTGAAGGTCGAGGATGGCCGTGCGGCTATGCAGCGCATGGCGCTCGACGCCGACCAGCAGTTGCGGCTGGAAGTTGCCGGGCGGATGGGCGAGCTGGCCGAACCGGTTTTCGTGCCGACGCTCATCCAGATGTCGGCCGAACCGAACGACGTCGGTCGCGTGGCACTTGAAAGCCTGGCAAAACTGACCGGCCAGAATTTTTCGCGCGATTCGGAAGGGGCGATCGTGCCACGCGACGTACAGACCGCCCAGTGGCAAGCCTGGTATCGCCGACAAGAATTGGCTGGCGCAGTGCCAGCCGTGAGCGCCGAGACGGCGAGCGCCGCGGCCAAACAGGATCAGCGGTAGGCTGGCGGTTTTGCGCAGCCGGAGTTGAAACCGCTCTTACGGTTGTTCGCTGTTGCCGCGATTTGGCGGCGGCGCAAAGCCTGGAGGCGGGCCTCCGGGTGGAGGACCTCCTCCGGGGGGACCGCGACGTCGGCCTGGTGGCCCTCCTCCGGGCGGACCACCTCCCGGTGGGCCTCCGCCGCGCGGCCGATCGATGTTGCTCGCGTCGACGACACCGTGATACGCCCCCACGATGTACGGATAGCCGGCGGTCGCGTGGTAGTGATAACCGCGCTCGGAGTCGCTGTGGCCGTTGCACTCGTCGAGATCTTCGGGCGGCTTTCCGCTTTCGCCCCTCGGCCCGTAGATGCCATAGCCGTCGAACGCATAACCAACCAGAGGCGAGTGCTTGCCCGGCGTGTCCTTGAACGGCGACTTCACGCAGACCGGAAATTTGTGATAGTGGTACCGGCCGCCAGGATCGGGATGTCCGCAGCAGGAGTCGAAGACCTCGAGCTGTACGGCATCCTCTCCCTCGCGATTGTACTGGTTGTAAAACGGGATGCCGTTGAGCGCCACGCCAATCGGCCCGAAGGGTGTCGGCGTCGGCTTATCGGCGACTTTGGGCGCGAGTGGAATCTGAAAGCGATAGTGCTGCTTTTCGATCCGGTTCGGATTGTCCTTGTTCGGATACTTGGCGGTCTTGTGGTTCGGAATGCCGTCGCTTTCGACAATCATGTGCGTCTCGGTGTAGCTCACCTTAACGTTCTTGCTGAACGGATTCTCCGGACGGACGGCCGGCTCGTTCTCGGCCCCGGCGCGGCCGATGATGCCGACAAGCGCGAGCGACGAGAGCAAGCAGCCCGCGGCGACAAGGTGGCGGAATCGAACCAGAGAAATGAAGCGGCGGAATCGAATCACGACAGGTTCATCGCGCCGCGCGTGCGCGCCGACTTTCAGGACTGTGCTGGGACCGGTTGGCCGGCGACTGGCGCGAGAGTAATTGTCTGCCGCCGAGCAGTGGCTGTCGCCAGGGCATAGAGGCCGAACAGGCCGCCGGCAAAGACGAGATCACCTGCCAGGGTGTAGGCGAAAAACGGGATGGCCCTCAGGAAGCAGCGCCCAAAACCCTCGGCGGTGTGCGGGTACCAGGCGCACCACACGGCCAGATTTGTCACGAGGAAAAACAGCACCGACGACAGGGCCGCGGCGCCGACAATCCGGCCAGTCGACTGCCGCCGCTCGAGCCAGGTGCCGAAAAGCACCGGCACTGCCAACGAGCCGTAGACCGCGATCATCACCAGGCGGTCGTAACCACCGAGCATCTGATCGCTGATCCACATCGCGGCAAACGGAACGACGAGCGCCAGCGCCCGCGAGCGAAAGACAAAACCGGCAAACAGCGCCGTTCCAGCCACAGCCTGAAAGTTTGGCGGAAACCAGGGAGAAACGGTTTGTGCCAGTCGGCTGGCAATCGCCAGGGCCACAAGCACAACAACCAGTGCGCCGTTCAGTACGGCACGCGACACGATTTCGTTAGACTTCACGCTTTGCTCTCCTCTTGCTGTCGCGGCAGTGCCGTAATCCAAAGGCTTCGATCGCAGGCTGCCGGCCACGGGATCCAGCAGCGGTTAGTTGCTATTATTGTCCAGGACCCCGAACCGCCACAAGATGACGTCGCCCGGCCGTAGCGTGGCATCGCCGATGCCGACCTCGCTCTCTTTACCGCCGAGCGAAAAGAGCCAATTGCGGCTTTCCTTGCCACCCCCTTCGTTTTTCTGGTCGCCGATCTGGGTGACGAAGGCGGTGCTGCCTGCCCCGCGCCAGACGAATTTGACGCCGTGCGGATGGGCCGAAGCGGCGGTGATCGCATCGAGTCCGGTCATTTTCTCGTGCCACGGAAGGGCCGTGAATCGGACTTGCACGCCGTCGCCATAGTCGATCACCATCTCGACCGATTTGGTCGCCGGGGCGTCAACGGCCAGCAAAGCTTGTTGTTTGAGGCCCGGCGGTGCCACGCGCCGCTGCGTTTTGGCGGCCGGGGCCGCGGCACTGTCGGCGGCCCAGCAGTCGACGGCGGCCAAAGCCCCAACCACGCACAGCATTGCCAGAAGCGAGCAGCGGCGCATCGTAAAATCCTTTTCGGACACGGTTTGGCGGGGGTGATTCGTACCGCCGATTTGAGAATAGCGGGTGAGGGCGGCCTGTCAAGCTGACGGGCGCGATCCGCGGAGCGAAGACCGCCAAACGGCTTTCACGCCGGCGTCGCCGACGCGTGCCGCCCTAGGCCGCGGTCGTCTGCCGGCTAACGAGAATGTCGGCAATGCACTGGGCGACTTGCCGAGCGGCGTCGGGACGCGCAATGCGCGAAAGATTGTAGGCCATGTCCTGCCGCAGGGCGGGATTGCCGGCCAATTCGATCAACGGTTGGGCCAGGGCGTTATCGAGCCGGCCCGTCACTTCGCGCTGATCGACCATGCGCGCGGCGCCGGCGGCGACAAACAGATCGGCATTCTTGCGCTGATGATCGTCGGCGGCGCGCGGATAGGGGAGCACAATCGCCGGAACGGCACACACGGCCAATTCGGCCAAGGTCGATCCGCCGGCACGACTGATCGCCAGATCGGCGCCGGCCAGCCAACGGGGTAGATCGTCCAAGAACGGAACGACGCGGGCGGCGATTCCCAGTTTTTCGTAGAGCGCAGCCGTCGCGCGACTATCGCGATCGCCGGTCTGATGCAAAACTTCCCAACCGGCAAGCGATGCCTGGGCCTTGTAGACCGCGGAAGGAACGTGCTCGTTCAGCGCGCGAGCGCCGCCGCTTCCGCCCAACACGATGAGACGGGGTTTGCGATCGCCGCTGCTCGCCGCGCCGCCGGCCAACCGCCTCTCGGCGGCCGCCCGATGGGCCAACAGTTCACGCCGCACCGGAGTGCCGGTGGTGCGGACGCGGCAGCCCGGCTTGAGATGTGCACTTACGTCCGGGAACGCGGCACAAACAACTTGGGCACTGGCGGCCAACCAGCGCGTGGCTTTGCCGGGAAAGGCGTTTTGTTCGACCAGCACATAGGGAATGTCGAGCGATTTAGCGGCGCGGGTGGTGGCGGCACTGGCGTATCCGCCGAGTCCCACGACGAGCGCCACACCCTCGGCGGCGAGAAAACGCCGGGCGGCGTAATAGCCCGACACGTTATCGGCCAGAAACAACAGTGCTTCGTGCACCCGGCGCGAGAAGGGCGCGACGGCAGAACCAGGTATTCGTGCCCGGCGGCGGCAACGTGCTGACGCTCAAAAGTCTTGCCGGTGCCGACGAACGTGATCGGCTTGGCCAAATGCGCGCGGCGCAGCAAGTGGGCCACGGCCAGGCCCGGAAACAGGTGGCCGGCGGTCCCACCCCCTGCGAAGACGATATGTTGCGGCTGACTGAACATTTTTTTGTTAGACAAATTTGCCTGGTGCCTCGGGGGATTCAGCAGCAGTTCAAGGATGACCAGCAGTAAGGATAGTCGGTTCGCGCCCGTCGTGGGCGACAACCGGCTGAGCGTCGGATCGGTTAATCAACCGGGCGGCGGGGCGAGCGGCAAGCTGGGCGTCGAGTTTAACGATTCCCAGGCCTGCGATGGCGGCCAGCGCCGAAGCGATCCAGAAACGGACGACGATTTTGTTTTCGGGCCAGCCGAGAAACTGAAAATGATGGTGCAGCGGCGCACAGAGCAGCAGACGCTTTTGTCGCACCCGGCAACTGCCGACTTGCAACAACACGCTGGCTGCCTCGGCGACGAACACGCCGCCGACGACAACGAGCATCAATTCCTGTCGACAAACGATCGCGAAATATCCGAGCAGACCTCCCAGCGGCAACGAGCCGGTGTCGCCCATGAAGACCGAAGCCGGATAACAATTGAACCACAGGAATCCCAGAATCGCGCCCAGCACGCCGGCTGCAAGCACGACGACTTCGGCCGCATGGGGAATGTGCGCGACGCCGAGATATTCGGCCCAGCCGACTGTGTCCGCTGGCATAGACCAAGGCGGCCATGGCCGCAGTGGTCAACAGCAAGCAGCCTCCGGCCAGTCCATCGAGCCCATCGGCCAGGTTCACGGCGTTCGACGAAGCGACCAATACCAACGTGGCCAGTGGGACAAACGCCAGTCCCATTGGCAGACTGACTCCGATCAAGGGAAGATGCAAATCCAATGCGCCGGGCGTGTGGCGATGCAAAAAGTAGACCGCCAGGGCGACGGCCAGTGCGATGATGGTTTGGCCGGCGAGTTTTGCGCGCACCGACAATCCACGGGCCGCGCTGCGAAGTTTGGCCAGATCGTCGACCGCGCCCAATGCGGCGAGCGCGACAGCCATGGCCACGCCCAGCCAGACCAGGGGATTGCTCATGTCGGCCAGCAGGGCCGTGCTCAGAACGATGCCAGCGGCGATGAACAGGCCACCCATCGTGGGCGTGGCTTCTTTGCCGGCATGCAGCCGGGCGACGCCGGGCGATGCGGTTTTGATCGGCTCGCGAAAACGCCGCCGCAGCCAGCCGATCAGTTGGCGTCCGAAGACGAGCGCGAAGGCAAAGCTGATCACGGCCGCCAGCGCGCCGCGGAGCGTCGTCTTCTCCAACGATTCGCAGACGGGCCGGCCGAGCGCGGCGCGGGCAATCCAATCAATCAGCCAAAGCAGCATTGCCGATCCATATCCTTTCCGCCGTGGGAGACAAAAAAAGTGGCCGGGCGAGACGCCCCGTAGCGCCCCGCCCGGCCGTGTTCCCTGACACCGGGGTGACCGAAGCCACCCCGGTGCCAGTCATGAGTTCCGTCGCGAAGCACTTGTCAGAGCGGTCGACCCAGTAACCGCTAGCCTGACAAGTTTGATGCCTCAACCCAGGAGGGAGGGTAGTGTCGAGTTCCCGCAAACTCTACACCGACGACGGAACTCCTAACGATGTTTTGGTAAGTGATTGTTTTGTTGCGTATCCACGCTGGTTTTTTTATGCGGCTTTGGCCGCCACGCGTTCTTCGATCGCCGTCACCAGGCGTTCCATGGCCAGTGCCCGCGAGCCTTTGACCAGCACGACGTCGCCCGGAGCGAGCGCTTGATCCAAAAGGAACAGGGTTTCTTGCGGCGAGCGGCAGGCCATGACGCGAGTCGGCGACATGCCGGCCTGGCGTGCGCCGTCGGCCACGTCTTGAGCGTGTTGGCCGCAGGCCACGAGCAAATCGGCGCCGCAAAGCGTGACGACTTCATCTCCCAAGCGGCGATGGAATTCGTCGGAATACTCGCCCAATTCACGCATGTCGCCGCAGACGACGACTCGCCGGCCGGGAGCCTGGAAGTTGCGCAGCAGTTCGAGCGCGGCACGCATGGCCGTGGGGCTGGCGTTGTAGGTGTCGTTGATGATCGTGGTTTCGCCGACGTGGCTGATCTCGCAGCGCTGCGGCGGCGGCTCGAAGCCGGCCAACCCGGCGGCAATTTCGGACGGCGCGATGCCAAAAATCTTGCCCACGGCGATGGCCGCCAGGGCGCTGACCAGGTGGTGGCGCCCCCAGACCGGGACGTCGAAGGCGCGACCGTCGGCCATGAAATGAAGCCGGCCGTTCTGGCTTTGGACGCCGGTGGCCACCAGATCGCAATCGAGCGATCGGCCGACCCAAACGACGTTGATTCCCTGGCAGTCGGCCGCGCGGCGCAAACGCTCGTCGTCGCCCGACAGCACCGCCCAACCGTGGGCCGGCAAGTGCCGCAGCAATTCGAGTTTGCTGTTGACCAGTGCTTCGGGGTCGCCGAATCCGCCCAGATGAGCTTCGCCCAGCCGCGTGATCACGCCGATTTCGGGCCGGACCAATCGGGCCAGCGTATCGATCTCGCCCGGCCGACTGGCCGCGACTTCCAAGACCGCATAATCGTGATTGGGCTCGAGCTCGAACAGACTCAGCGGTACGCCGAGGTGATTGTTGTAATTGTGCGGGCTGGCCGAACCGAGTTCCGACTGGCCCAAAACCGCGTGGATCATTTGTCGCGTCGTCGTCTTGCCCACGCTGCCGGTCACGGCGACCATGCGTCCGTTGAATCGGTTGCGATTCCAAGCGGCCAGACTAGTCAGCGCGGCTGCCGCGTCGTCGACCTCCAGGCTCCAGCAGGCCGGAGCTGGCTGAACATAGCGGCCGGCCACCACCACGCCTCCGGCACGGCGCGCATAGGCGTCTTCGGCAAAGCTGCCGCCGTTTTGCCGCGTGCCGGCAAGTCCCCAAAACGTATCGCCCGCCTGGACCTGGCGGCTGTCGATGACCATCCGCCCGACGGGCGTTTCCTCGCCGGCTGGCGGTGGCAATGTGGCCATGCGCAGTCGTCCGCCGACAACCTGGTGCAACTGGGCAACTGTTAAACCTTGCATCGCGAAAGACCTTCAATTCGTAGATCAGCCTTGATGGCGAGTTTGAGAAACCGGTGCGCCCGCCATGTCGTAAAGCCAGGAGAGTGCAATCTGGCGGTCGTTGAGGGGCAGCCGCAGGGCGCCGACCTCTTGAAACGTTTCGTGTCCTTTGCCGGCGATCAGCACGCAATCGCCACTTTCGGCCAGGGCCAATGCGCGATGGATCGCGCGGGTGCGATCGAGTTCGACCGCGACGTCGGCTTTGGATTCGGGATCGTCGGTGCCGGCCAGAATTTCGCGAGCAATCGCCGCCGGCTCTTCGCCGCGGGGATTGTCGCTGGTGATGATCGCCACGTCGGCCCGCCGAGCGACGGCTCGACCCATCGCGGGCCGCTTCTCGCGGTCGCGATTGCCGCCGGCACCAAAGACGCAAATCAAACGACCCTCGGTCACTTCGGCCAGCGTGTCGAGCACGGTGGCCAAAGCGTCGGGAGTGTGGGCGAAGTCGACAAAAACTCCGAACGGCTGGCCGCATTCGATTCGATCGAGCCGGCCGGGAACCGAGGCGACGGCTTCGAGACCGGCGGCGATGGTCGGCAGATTGAGCCCTTGGGCCAGTCCGACGGCCGTGGCCACCAGGCAGTTCGAGGCGTGATGATCGCCGATCATTCGCGTGCGGACGGCGGCGGTCTGCGTGCCGGCCGAAATCAAAATGGTTTGTTCGCTCCGGCAGCGCTCGACGATGGTGGCTGTCACTTCAGCCGGGTTTTTCAGTCCCACGGTCAACACCGGCCGATCGAGCGACGCGGCGAAGCGCGAGGCGACCGGATCGTCGGCGTTGAGCACGACCAACCCGTTGGGCCGCAAATGTTCGAACAGTCGGGCTTTGGTCCGTCGATATTCGCCGAGGCTGCCGTGAAAATCGAGATGATCTTGCGACAGACGTTGGTGACGCAAGCGACGTCGAACTCGACGCCGGCCACGCGGCCCAGGGCCAGTGCATGGCTGGAAACTTCCATCACGGCGTACCAGCAACCGTTGGCCTCCATGCGAGCCAGCCAACTCGGCCAATTCGGGAGCGCAAGGGGTCGTGAGCGTTGCCGGCATGACTTCGCACGCCGTCGGAGTAGCCGAGCGTGCCGAGAGTTCCGAGCGCAGTATCCGGCCGTCCGCAGCACGCTGGCGACGAGGGCCGTGGTGGTTGTTTTGCCGTTGGTGCCGGTGATGCCGATGACGTTGCACGCGCCGGCTGGGATTTCCGACCAGCGCCTGGCAGAGATGCCCGAGTGCGCGCGGGTGTCGGCGACGATGCACTGCGGCACGCCGAGGGCCGGGCAGCGGACGATTGACCAACACGGCGGTGGCCCCGCGAGCCACGGCATCGGCGGCAAAGTCGTGGCCATCGTGCGACGCACCGGCCAGCGCGACGAACAAATCGCCGGGCCGGCAACGCCGCGAATCGACGCTGCACGACACGACGCGCAGGTTGCCGGCTCCCAGCAATCGGGCACCGGCAAACAGCTCGCCGAGAGAGACGCCGGAAGTGTGTGCGGAGTTCAGCACGGCGCCGGTGGCCTCCTTGCCAGGTGATGCGCCCGAGGGATTTTCGTGGGTCGGTTTCGGTGGGAAGCGCGGGCTGCGCTCGTTATGCGGGGCATCCTTGCCACCGCGACTGCCCGCGAGGTCTTCTGATTTGGTGGGGCGGATTCTGGCGATTTCGTCGCTCCTGTCAAGGCAGGTTTTTCGCCCGTCGGATCGCCGGCTTTTGGCCGATTGGCCGCTGGGTCTTGCTTGCCGAAGGCCGGCCGTTTTGCTACCACTGGCCGGGGGAGCAGCTTTTCTGTTTGCCGCGAGAGCGATCGACGATGGCCGACGACGATTTCGACATCGCAGCGCCTGGCGGCCTATTTGCACGTCGATCCGGTCGCAAGTGGCCCGCCTGGCCGACCGCGGCCGACTGCCCGGCCGAAAAGTCGCCGGGCAATGGCGGTTCTCGCCGGCATCGATCCATCATTGGCTGGAAGAGCGGATGGGGTTGTCGACCGACGACGAGTTGAAGCAACTGGAAACCGCGCTGCACCGTCCGCCGGGCCAGCTGGTCGAAACGCAAGTGTCGCTGGCCGCGATGCTGCCGGTCGAAGCTATCGCACTTCCGCTGGCGGCCAAGACGCGGCAATCGGTGATCGTATCGATGTGCGAGCTGGCCGCCGAGACCGGCTGGCTGTGGGATCCGGCGAAGATGAGCGAAGCGGTTCGCATCCGCGAGGACTTGTATCCCACGGCGCTCGACAACGGCGCCGCACTGTTGCATCCACGGCGGCCGCTGCCGGCGATTCTGGATCGACCTTTCTTGGCGCTCGGGCGAACGGCCCGGGGCATTCCTTTCGGCGGCGCCCACGGTACGCTGACGGATCTCTTCTTCTTGATCTTGTCGATCGATGATGCGGGGCACCTGCGGGTGCTGGCCCGGCTGAGCCGGCTGTTGGCCGACGCGAACTTTCTGACCGAACTGCGGCAGGGCCACCGATGCCCGAAGCGGCACACGACCTTGTTGCGCGCTACGAGACCGATTTGCCGGCTGTAACTGCCAGCCCCCAAGCACGCGGAGGCGTCTGTGGTGATCGAGACCTAAAAGATCCAGTGCGGCGTCCGGCCATCGCGCGGCCCGTGGTGGTGTTCGTTGGCTCGGCGGCTCAACAATCGTGGGACGCTCTCGCCTGGGACGACGCGGCGCATGGCGGCATGTCGGTCGACGCGGTGCGGATGCCCAATCTGGCCGGCGGCGATCGACTGGATCGAGAGCGAGCGGGTCGAACCGGCGTTGCTGGTGATCGGGCAAACGTGGCCTGGCGAAATTGGCCAGCCAGAGCTGATGCGGTTGCGGCAAGCGGCACCCCTGGCGCGGATTTGTGGACTGTTTGGCAGTTGGTGCGAAGGAGAGACGCGCAGCGGCCGTGCCTTGGCCCGGGGTTTGGCGCGTGTTTGGTCATCAGTGGCCGCAGCGCGGCGCACGGCAACTGGCGGCTTTGGCCGGCCGAACTCCCAGCGTTTGGAGCTTGCCGGTGACGGCGACCGCCGAAGAGCAATTACTCGCCGAGATCGATCTGCTGACTCGCCGTATCGCCGCGCGGCCGCACCGAGCCGATGAGCAAGGCGTGATCGTGGTCGTCGCCGCTGCGGCCGAAACCGGCAGCGCTCTGGCCGACGCGTGTTTGGCGCTCGGCTACCCGGCGGTCGTGTGGCGCGAGCCGCCGGCGAGTGGCGATTGCATCGCCGCCGCAATGCTGTGGGACACCCGTGCCGATCGAGCCGCGCAGCGCCGACGAGGTCGGTCGCCTGCGCCACTCGGTCGCCGGAGCACCGATCGTAGCGATTTTGGGATTTCCGCGGCCAGAGGAAATCGAGCGTGCCAAAGCCGCGGGCGTGACGGCCGTAATTTCGAAGCCGATTCTGCTGGCCGATCTCGATTGGCAATTGAGCGCGCTCGTCGGGCGAGATCGGCCGGTGGGATGAGGGCGCGGCGCCAATCATTCGTCATCAAGTGAGGATTCGTCGTACGCGGTCCGCAAAATCTCGCGCCGCCAGTCAGGCTCGTGAATCGGCCAGCCCGACGTGCGGCAACCGGGCCCTTCGATCGATTGGGCCTCGCGCGATCGGCGACCTGCCGCCAACATTGTCGTTCGGTGGCCGAAAGCTCGGGCCGGCGGCGATAGCGATTCGAGCGGCGGAAAGTCAGCCGGCCATTGTCGAAGATGGTGATGGCGATCCACGGCTCGAAGTCGAGCATCCGCCGGGCGACCAGCTCGTGGCTGGCCGTGGCGTAACGCTGTTTGAGTTGGGGCAAGTCCCACTGGCACGTCACCGCGTCGGGGCCAAACCAATCGGTCGGCAGCAGCAACCGGCCGGCGAGATAATTGGCGACGGATTCTCGCCCGCTCTGAGGGGCCTCGCGTGGATCGACCGCCAGTGCGGCAAAGACTTGTCCGGCCATGTGCTCGCCGATCTCGTGCGCCACTGCCCACTGCAGGCGTTCGGGACGCGGATCGGGACGCAGCAGAATCGAATCGTGTGGTCGCGTGTCGCCAAAGCCGCGCAGCGAAACGATTCTCGCCCGCGATGGTTGGCGGCTGTCGTAGGCGACCTCCAAACCGAGCCGAGCCGCCACTTTCAGGGCGTCGACCGGCGGCTCGCTCCAGGCCGCCTGCTCAAGGACATCGGCCGCGACGCGGTCGAGCGTGGCGGCGAACTCTTCGGGAGCGATTTCCGGCAGCATCGCAGGCATCCTCCAGACGTGCGACAGCGGACAAGCGGCGTCATGCCGAGTAGTATATATCTGTACACTACAACACGGTGGCTAAAAATCAATCGGCGGTTTTGAGCCAGGCCGCGTCGCGAGCACGAATGAGCGACAGCGCGTGTTAAAGTTCGGTGAGCAACGGCGTGCCCGCCGAGTGGGCTGACGATCGGCCCTCGCCCGCCCGAAGGTCATCGGGTACGATGAACTGACGGCGAACTCGGTTCGCCGAAAGGCTTTTGGTGCGCCGACCGGCGGATTGTCGAATCATTTTTGCGAATCAGGGTTTATGTCTTTACCGATCGTCGATTTACCGCCGCCCGGGGCCGCGCGTGCCCGCGCAAGGCCGCCGACGCCCCCAAAACCGCCAAGGGGACCTACGCCTTTGTCAGCCTGGGGTGCCCCAAGAATCTGGTCGACAGCGAGCGAATGCTGGGCCTGTTGCAATTGGACGGCTACCGTCTGGTTTCCGATCCGGCGGGCACCGATTTTGTCGTCGTCAACACGTGCGGATTCATCGAACGGGCTCGCGACGAGTCGTATGCCACGATCCGCGAGATGCTGGCCCTGAAACAGCTGGGAAAGACGCGTGGAGTGATCGTATCGGGCTGCCTGGCCGAGCGCGAAAAGGAAGCCTTGCTCGAAACGCATCCCGACATCGACCACCTGGTGGGCGTTTTTGGCCGCGAGCAGGTGACCAAGGTCGCCGACCGCCTGATCGGCGGACTCGACGAACAGCGGACTGTCTTTCAGCCGGCCCCTTCGCGACCGCTGTCGGATCGGGCCCGGCTGCGGATCACGCCGCGGCATTTCGCCTTCTTGAAGATCTCCGAGGGCTGCGACCGGCTTTGTACGTTTTGCGCCATTCCCAAGATGCGCGGCAAACACGCCACCAAACCGATGGAAGAAGTCATCGCCGAGGCCGAAGAATTGGCCGCCGACGGCGTTCGCGAGCTGGTCATCGTTGCCCAGGACACGACTTATTACGGCCTCGACCTGTACGGCGAGACGCGGCTGGTCGAACTGCTGGAACGGCTGGAGCAAGTTCGCGGGATCGAGTGGATCCGGCTGATGTATCTCTATCCGATGTATTTTGGCGACGACCTGATCGCGCGGATTGCCCAGAGCAAAAAGATCGTTCCCTATCTTGACCTGCCGCTGCAGCACATCAACGACACGATGCTGCGGCGGATGCAGCGGCGCGTGTCGCGGGCAGCTACCGAAGAGCTGCTGGCCAAGCTGCGGGCCACAATCCCGGGCTTGGTGCTGCGAACGACGTTTATCACCGGCTTTCCGGGCGAAACCGAGGAGCAGTTTGACGAACTGGTCGAGTTTGCTCGGGCTCAGCGCTTCGAGCGGTTGGGAGTGTTCACCTATTCTTTCGAGCCCGACACGCCGGCGGCCCGGCTGCCGGACCATCTGGACGACGAGACGAAGCAGCGTCGGTGCGATCGGTTGATGGAAGTCCAGCAGGAGATTGCTTTTGCCTGGAATGCGGCCCAAAAGGGCAGGCGGATCGACGTGCTGATCGACCGACCAGTGCCGGGCGAAAAGCAGGCCTGGATCGGCCGCGGCCACGCCGATGCCCCCGACGTCGACTCGGTGGTCTATGTCAGCGGCCGCAAGCTGGCGGCCGGCAAGATTGTTTCTTGTGAAATCGTGGCGGCCAGTGAGTATGATTTAGTAGGAGTGGCTGTAGGCAAACCTCGATAGCGGGAACCACGCGCGTGTCGGTCGCCACCAAGAATTCGTCGCCGGAACAGGTCTTCAACGTTCCGAACCAGATCACCGCCATGCGGCTGGTGTTGTCGATCGTGTTGTTCGTGCTGATTCCGCTAGAGTATTACCTGATCGGCATGGTGGTGTTTGTCATCGCCGCCGCCACCGACTGGGTCGACGGTTTTTACGCCCGGCGGTATGGCCAGGTGACCACGCTGGGGCGGATACTCGATCCGTTCGTCGACAAGATCATCATCTGCGGCTCGTTCATTTATCTGGCGGCCGTGGGGCCGAGCGCGTCGGGGCCCGGCTCGGGCATTGCCGCTTGGATGGCGGTGGTCGTGGTTGGGCGAGAGCTGTTGGTCACGGCGCTGCGGCACGTTTCTGGAGGGGGAAGGGGCGAATTTTTCGGCCGCGATGTCTGGCAAGCTGAAAATGGTTTGCCAATGCACCGCCGTTGCCACCAGCCTGTTTGCGCTGGCCTACGGCATTCTGCCCCGCCCCGAGTGGCTCGCCTGGCTGTTGCCGGTGAGCGTTTGGTCGGCCGTGGGCCTGACGATCTATTCCGGATTGGAATATATTCGACGGGCGGCTCTTTTGATGTCGCCGTTAGCAGCCTGCCCGAAGAATTCGGCGGGCTGCGGCGCCGCATGGATGCGACAACAAAATAGCGACGCAAGTCGCCATTTTGCGGGCCGTGCGGAGCTTGGCTCCGCACTTGGCGAGGTTGAAAGATGCCACGATGGCATTTTTCGACGGGGTAGTTGGCGCACGCCCCCTCCTTCGATCGCGCTTGTGGGGCACTGGAACGTGACACTCCTCGGGCATTTGGCCCCAATCGAGACCGAGCCGGTAGGGTTGTCGGGACCCGACTGGCCTCTTTGGGCGTTGCTGCTGATCGCCCTGGGCATTTGGGTGTGGGCCATTCGGCGCGTTTTGCACCGGCAACCGCCGCTGGCGTATGAAGGGCGCCAGCCGGTTCCCTGGAGTGGTGGGGACGTGGCGGTCGTCTTTCTGTCGCTCACGGCAATCGTGTTTCTGGCGCAGGGGCTCCTCTTGTACCTGTACCACGTTCGCCCCGATGCGGCCGGCAATCTTCCCGACGAAGTGCAGCCCGTCTTGTATGCCGGCCAGAGCGTGACCGAATTGTGCGTCATGCTATTGTCGATCGTGCTGTTGATTCGCCGGCGGGGAGCCGATTGGGCGGATTTGGGCTTCGATCTTGGGCAGGTTTGCCGCGATCTCTTGATCGGGCTGATCGGTTTTTTGTTTATCGTTGCCCCGGTCGACATGCTCTACGCGTTACTCGAGCCGAAGAAACTCCACCCGCTGATCGAGCTCACGATGCGGGAGCCGTCGCTTTTGTGGCTGATTGGCTTTTGCGCCGTGTTGGTGGCGCCGGTGGTCGAGGAGTTTTTCTTTCGCGTAGTGTTGCAGGGCTGGCTCGAGCGGCGCGAGCGCTCGGCCTGGCGCGGGGCACGCATGCTGTCGTGGATGCCGGCCGGTGTGCTGCCGATCGTGATCAGTTCGCTGCTGTTCGCCGGCGCCACGTCGGTCAGGGTCCGGCGCCGATACCGCTGTTTTTCCTGGCCCTGGTCCTGGGCTATCTCTACCATCAAACGCACCGGCTGCTGCCGTCGCTGGTGGTCCACACCCTGCTCAACGGCAGCACGTTCTTGAGCTTGTGGTGGGCGGTGCATAGCGGTGCGCTGCCTGGCAAATGATTGCCGGTTATCACGGGCCTCCCAGCAGGGTCCGGAAGCCAAGCGGCAAAGCGTTGGCCTCGCCCCAGACACGCTCAATCTGGCCAAGGCATCTCCGCCGTGATCGACCCCATATATTGCAATATTACCGGACCGCTCGCACTGGCGCCGGGGCCTGGGCTTCCGTTGTGCCGAAAGTTGTAGAGCAACACAGCCGAGTTGACTGCTGTTGGCAACAACTCACCACAGAGTGCAATGAATTTCGGGATGATCAGGGGGAGTACGAGCAGCGGTGCAGCAGATCCGGCAGCGACCGCGTTGACCACTCGTGAAAGGTGATATCCATAAAATCGTGGTCGTACCACCCAGTTCCGAAGTCCTTTCCGAGTCGAGAAACATGTGGGTGGTCATCCGTCGAGAAGTCAATTTCGACATAGTCCTCCAGTACATCTCGCGAAGGCGAGGAGCCGACCCAAAGCGACACCGCGCCCTCAACTCGCTTATCTACTTCCATCGTTTGTTCTCCCGTTATCGTCGCAACCCGGGCGGCAAGGCTTTAGCGCCACCTTCCAGCCGATCGTTGGCCCACTTCTGAAGCCGTGTCTTGAACGTGGCAAAGTCTGGCGACGAATCGAAGTGCCGATGACCACGGTCCAACGACTCAAGCGGTGCTGCCCCCCGTGTGCCCTCAATCGGGCCAAGGCATCTCCACTTTGATCGACCCCATATATCGCAGTTTCACCGGACCGCGCGCACGGGCCCCGGGGCCTGGGCGTCCGTTGTGCCGGAAGTTGTAGAGTAACACGAAGGCATTCGCCTCCTCCGAGAGCAAATCTCCACATAACGTTACAAATCTCGGAATGACAATTGAGTCGTAGGAGCAGCCCCGCAGTAAATCGCTTAAGGATCGCGTCGGTTTCTCGATCGCTATGTCCATGAAATCATGGTCGTAACGCCCCGTGCCGAAATCGCTGGCAAGTGTTTCGGAGGGAGGCTGTGGATGGTCGTAATCCGCGTACGCGGCAAGCGAAGCCCACGAATCAGCTTGGCCGACCCAAAGCGAGACCACGCCGTCTACGTAATCACCTTCTTGCATCAGGAAATCCTCTCTATGGCCGCAGTCCGGAAGGCAAGGCTCCGGCGCCACCTTCCAACCGATTGTTCGCCCACTTCTGAAGCTCCGATTTGAAAGTGGGAGAGTCTGGTGAAGAATCAATGATCTTCAGTATTTGATTGTGCGTTGTCGTCGCCCACTTACCATCGGGTACTGGGTCGTCAGAATGTTGCTGGCCACGCCGCGCGGCGGACCATTTTGCCTAATCTCCGCGATCAGCGATTCCGCCATGCAGTCGTTGCAGCCGGTTCAAAGTTCATGTAAAGCGCTTCCGTTTTCTTGCGGCCGGAGCCACTGCGAGTCGCGCCGTTGCAATTGCGCATTGACTCGGTTCCAGTCCCCGAAGAATCGTTCGGCAGCCGCGTATTCGGAGACGACTATCTTTGCCTTGGCGGTATTGAGGACGCCGGCCATACGAGCGTAATCAACCTTGAAGCGATACTGGTCCTCGTGTCCCAGATAGGGCGGATCAACATAGATCAACGCCTCGGCGTTCTGACTAACGCGATCAATCGCCACGATCGCGTCCTCATTGAGGATGATTGCTTCTCTGAGCCTTGCAGCGGCTGGCAGTATTCTCAGGAAATTGTCGGCCCAGACGGAGGGCCGGGGCTTGTGTTTGCTAGCGGACGCACCAGGGCACCATTTCGCCTTTTGGCCGCCACAGAAGTATTGCGATCCTTCCGCCAGGAGCAGCCGGGCGTCTTCAAGCAAATCGGGCGGCGTGGGCGGCTCACGCCAATTCTCTTTCGAGTACGGTGTTGCCCAAAGGAGGGCTGCCAATTCCTCTGGGCGCGACCGGAGCTGCTCGAACATATTGATGATGCGACCGTCAAGGTCATTGACGATTTCGACAAATGACTTGGGTTTGGCAAACAGGACTGCACATGATCCGCAGAATGGCTCCAGGTATACTCGATGCCCAGGGAAGAAGCTGACGATGCAGTTGGCGATCGACGACTTACCGCCATATTGGAGGTAGGGAATCTTCGGCACCGACGCCACCGCGCATACCATTTATCGGGCTCCTCAAATGCGATCCAAGACCTTGACGATCGGTAAACCAACTCGTAGACTGCCAACATGGTAGACAAAGATTCAATTCGCGCGAAGCTACGCAAAGCCGCCGACGATTCTGGAATGACCCAACAGCAGATTGGCGAGAAGATGGGTTATTCGGCTAGCGGCGCCCGCCAGGCCGTCTCTCGTTTGCTCAGTCCGGAGATTGAGTACGACCCACGACTCTCGACTCTGGTTTTGTTTGCAAATGCGTTAAAGAAATCGCTGCGCGATCTTCTCTAATCCGCACAATCTGTCTACTAAGATGTTGACAAACTCGGCCATTCCGTTTACAATACGGGCATGCTCGTTTGCCAACACACAACCGCGAAGAAACACGGCTGGGACAAGTTCCACCGCCAACGGTTTCGTTGTCTGGCTTGCGGTGCTACGTTCACCCGAACGCCCAAACCGTTGGGCGACAGTCGGTTGCCAAAAGGCCGGGCAATTCTTTGCCTGAAGATACTGTTGGAGGGCATGTCGATCCGCGCGGCCGCTCGGCTCACCGAGACCAGCAAGAACGCAATCATCGAAATCATGGTGACGGTCGGTCAGCGATGCAAACGGTTCCTCAAGAGTCGGATCAAAGGCATCGAGGTCGACGAGGTCGAGTGCGACGAGTTGTGGGGATTTATCGGCTGCAAGGAAAAGACACGGGAACGTCACGGCTACGGCGATGAACTGGGCGACTGCTACGCCTATGTCGCGATGGAGCGCAACTCCAAACTGGTTTTGGCGTATCACGTCGCAAAGCGATCGAGCGAAGGGGAGTGGGAGTTTGTCGACGATCTTTACTTCGCCACGTCCGGACGGTTCCAAGTGTCCACTGACGGCTTCACGCCGTACCAGTCCGCAATACCGCTCGTCTTTGCGTTTGGCGTCGACTTTGCGCAAGTCATTAAGCGATTCGGTGGGGTGGACAGCGAGGACAGGCGGCGCTACTCACCGGCCCAGATGATTAAGACGACGATCACTCGCGGTTGTGGCAACCCCGATCTGGAACGAGCCAGCACAAGCCACAGCGAGCGCCTGAACCTGTCGATCCGGATGGGCAATCGCCGTCTTACACGCCTAACGAACGCTCACAGCAAGAAATGGGAGAACCACGACGCAATGCTCGGTCTTTACTTCGCCCATTACAATTTTTGCCGGAAGCACGAAACGATCAAGACGACTCCGGCGGTCGCGCAAGGTTTGGCGGATCATGTCTGGAGTTTGGAAGAGTTGCTTGAGGCCGTAGCGGCGTACTAAGCCGTGGCACGCGCATTCGGACTGGAGTTACACATGGATAGGCGTGACGCTGTCATACGGCGTGTGATCGCGGTGATCGACCGGTTGTCGCGACCACTTACGGTGAGCGATATCGCCGGCGGTTGGTCCGAAGAGAGCCGGGCCGCGTTGCTAGGCTTCTTCAAACGATTATGCGACGACCTAAAGGGCGGCACACCGGCTTTCCATAAGCCAGAATATATGAGTATCGCACGCGGAATGGACACCTGGGGAATCATTGACGGCGATATCCTTGAGGAAGCGGCGTCAATATCCAACGCAATCGCGGCAATCGTTAAGATGCCTGAATGAAGGCGGCATCTCAGCAACATTTTGGCTACCCAGTACCTACCATCGTGGCGGATTTCGCACCGTGGATGAGCCCGATCGGGGAATAAGCGGTGACGATGACGCGGGCGCCTTGTCCGCCACGTCCGCGTTGCGCACCTCGAGTCACCGGCACAATTCAGCGCAGGAATCAAGGAGCATGACGGCGCCGGCTCAAAAAGTGCTCAACATCCGCGAGCGGAATGGACCATTCGGATATTTGCATTCCATCATCGTCAGTCACCTGGCGTGGCGTAACAAAATCATCCATCCGTTCAAAGCTGAAGGGGCGCCGCGAGTAAATCCAGGAACAGCATCTGGTTTTGCACAAACGCAGTTTGGTTTTCGCGGTAGAAAGGCCACCACGTGAAGAAATTTGCGGATGCAGGATTGGAAATCGAGGTGATTAACGCGGTTCTGTCCGAACCAGCCACGAGACGGGATAGCGCAGCGCACCAATGCACCTCGCAATCCTCCTTCCGCCAATAATCCAATACGCACTCGAACCGCTCCACGAAGGAACCGATGGTGATCCGCCCGAGGCAAACAAAGGAATCGTTTTGGTCCGCCTGCACCGACGTTGATTCCGACGCGGTTTTTCGATTATCTGCGTCAAAAAAGCCAATGTTAAACATTTCAGGGCCTTTCATGTCGCCGTCGCAATTCCGAACGGGGTAGCGGGGCGGTGTGCTTCATCAAATATGTCAGGCCGGTTGGGGCCATGCTACCGCGCCGGCAAAAACCGCTCGAACAAGTCGCGGTCGGGCCAATGCTCGATCTGTTGGATCGCACGGCGGATTTCGGGAATCGCGTGACCGAGCGCCTTGGGCCCTTTCTTGCTCGTGCTGCCGTTCATCAAGAGCACCCAATCGACGCCGATCGGGTCGTGCTCGACATAGGTGCTGATGCCCGGCACGCCGCCGTTCTTGCCGTAACGCACGCCGGCCGGGGTACGCAGCACCGTGTCCCAGCCGAGGCCAAAGTGCGAGCCGTCCTTGCGCGGCCGAAGTGGCGGCGGGCGGAGGAGCGAGCATTTGACGCATCATCGCCCCGTCGAGCAGCGCCGGACCCCGGCTGCCGTCGATGGCGGCCATGAAGCGGGCCATGTCGACCGACGTCGCCAGCCAGCTTCCGCCCGGCGGCCCGACCGGCTGGCGGCCGCCGCCGAAATCCTGGAAATCGTGCGTGCGATAGCGATGGGCTTCGCCGGGAGCGTAGCTCGGGCCGATCTGCTCCAACTGCATGTCGGTGATGCCGAGCGGACGCAGAATCTCCTGGCGGACGTAGAGCTCGAACGGCTCGCCCGTCACGCTTTCGCAAACGCTGCGGCATAACTGATAGCTGAAATTCGAATAGCTCTCCTGGGTACCGGGCTGGAAATCCAAGGGATGGCAAAGAGCCCAGCGGACGACGAGCTCGGCCGGAATCGGCAACGGCTGATGCAGCTCGGCGGCGATTTTTTGCGATTTTGCCAGCGGATCGTTCGGCCGCAGCCAGCCGGCCGAATGGTTGAGGATTTGCCGCACCGTGATCTCGCGGGCCCGCGGCACGATGTGCATGCCGGGGAGCGGCGCCGGCTGGCCCAGCACTTCGTAGACCCGATCGTCGAGCGACAGCCGGCCCTGCTCGACCAAACGCAATACGGCGATCGCCGAGACCGGCTTGCTGACGCTGGCCAGCGAAAAGAGGGTTCGCGGCGTGACCGGCTCGTGGGCGATCACGTTGGCCCAGCCATAGCCCTTGGCCACGACGAGCCGTCCATTTTTGACCACCGCCAGCGAGGCGCCGGGAACGCCGAACTGTTTCGAGGGTTTCGCGCATGATGCGATCGAAGATCGGCATCCCTTCGCCGCGCTCGGGCAACGATTCAGTTTGGCGCGGGCCACCGGCCGGGCGCGATGCCGCCGAGGATTGGGCAACCGCCGCAGGTGGGGTGCCGATGGCAAGAAGCAATAGTTCGGCCAGCGCGAGCGGCGCCGCAAAACAGCGACGAAGGCTCGGCCGCCGGCTAGGAAAGCTATCGTTCATCGTCTCATTCTAGCCGAACCATCGGGGAGAGCGGTCGGTGGTGAAAACGGGGGATTTGCGGTACGATGACGGTCGTAGCGGCAGCGGCCCAGCGGCCGGCTATTTGTAGTGCGGCAACGTCGATGCTTACGGAGAACGCAAGGCAATGATCACTTCGCAGACTGCTGGTCCCTATCAACTGCCACCCGTCGGCCAAAACCCTTCCAGCAGCAATGCCGGAACCACCCCGGGCAGTTTCGCCCAGCCCTCGCGCATTCGGGCCGGCCGAGCCGGAGCCCTCACGTTTTCGTCCCCGGACACGCCGGGCATGCCCGATACGTCAGAGAAAACGGCCTGGGACTTCATGCCCGCCGACTGGCAGTTGCGTCCCGGGTTCGAAAATGATTACGAACAAGCAGCCGCCTGGCAACCGCCGGCCGATTTTGCGCCGCAGACGCAGCTCGACTTTGCCCGCTTGGGCGTAATCACTCCGCAAATGCAACGAGTCGCCGAGCGCGAGGGGCATCTTTCGCCCGAGCAGGTTCGCGACGAAGTAGCGGCCGGCCGCATGGTGATTCCGGCCAACCGGGTCCATTTGGAATATCAGTTCGATCCGATGTGCATTGGCCGGGCCTCGAAGACCAAAATCAACGCCAACATGGGAGCTTCGCCCGTTTCGAGCAGCACGGACGAAGAAGTCGAAAAACTCCGCTGGGCCGAACGCTGGGGCGCCGACACAGTGATGGATCTTTCGACCGGCGGCGATCTCGATGCCTGCCGCGATGCGATTCTGCGGCACAGCACGGTGCCGATCGGGACCGTGCCGATCTATTCGATGATCATTGGCCGGCGGATCGAAGAGCTTTCGCTGGAATTGATTCTCGAGACGCTCGAGCACCAGGCGCGGCAGGGGGTCGATTATTTCACGATCCATGCCGGCGTATTGCGCCAGCACTTGCCGCTAGTGAAGCGGCGGCTGATCGGCATCGTGAGCCGAGGTGGCTCGTTGCTGGCCAAGTGGATGCTGGTGCACAACAAGCAAAACCCGATGTACGAACATTGGGAAGCGATTTGCGACGTCATGCGGCAGTATGATGTGACGTTTTCGATCGGCGACGGTTTGCGGCCGGGCGGATTGGCCGATGCCACCGACGCGGCCCAACTGGCCGAGCTGGCGACCTTGGGCGAGCTGACCGAGCGGGCTTGGCGCAAAGGGGTGCAAGTGATGATCGAGGGGCCCGGCCACGTGCCGTTCGATCAGATCGAATACAACATGAAGCTCGAGCGGCAGCTTTGTCACGGGGCTCCGTTTTACGTGCTCGGTCCCTTGGTGACCGACATGTTTCCGGGCTACGACCACATTACCAGTTGTATCGGCGCCACGGCCGCGGCCTATCACGGGGCGAGCATGCTCTGCTACGTCACGCCAAAAGAGCACTTGGGTTTGCCGAAGCACGACGACGTGAAGCAAGGTTGCGTGGCCTACAAAATCGCGGCCCATGCGGCCGACGTGGCGCTGGGCATTCCATCGACACGCGACCGTGACGACGAGTTAACCAAAGCCCGGGCCGCGCTCAACTGGAAAAAGCATTTCGAGCTTTCGTTCGATCCCGACGTCGCTCGGGCCTATCACGACGAAGATCTCGACGTCGACACCGAGTTTTGCGCCATGTGCGGACACGACTGGTGCAGCGTGCGGATTTCGAAGGAGATCGTCGAGTTCGCTTCGGGCAAAGAGGCCGAATATCAATGGGATCGGGCGACCGTTTCGGCCGCCCTTTCGCCCGAGCAGCAAGCGATTCTTCAGCAGCGCGGCGTGCTCAGTCCGGCCGAAATCCATCGGTTGGCCAGCAAGGTGCGCGGTGCCGTCAGTCCGGTCGACGACAAAGCCGAATGTCACAGTGATTACGTCGACTCGGCCGAAGCCCAGCGGATCCAGCAGTCGCGGCTGGAAATCGTCGAGCTGAAGACGCCGTAGGTGCACGGCCGTCGCGCCCGCCTTGCAGTGCAGCATCGACGGCGCCATCACGCATTACCGCCAAACGCTTGCAAGCGATCCGGATTTCTCGCCGGCCAGGCGAAGCCTTCGGGCAGTTATTGAAGTGCTAGCGACAGACATAAGAAGTACCGAGAGCTTGCTCGATGGGCTTACTGGCTCGTCTGAACACACGCTTCAGGAGCCATTCTACTGCTCCGCCCCGTGGGACCGAAGAATCTGGTCGGCACGGTAGGAGCATTCGGCCAGAACGCCCCTTCCGTCACGATCGCGAGCCTTGGCATCGGCTCGGGCCGCCAAAAGCAATTTCACGCTGTCGATTGAGTGACACGCGGCATGATGCAATGGCGTCTGGCCGTTGTTATCGTGCGCGTTTGGGTCAGCAGCATGACCGAGAAGTAGCTTGACGATAGGGGGCCACGAGTAGATGACCGCTGCCATTAAGATCGTCCGGCCTTCGGCGTTGTGCGCCTCGACGTCGCCACCATTTGCCAGATATTGCTGGACGGTGCGAAAGCTACCATCCTGAATCGCTTGAAACAAAGGCAGGGTCTCTGGCTCTCCTTCATAGGAGGTAACGTCGTAGATGAGCATCGACAGGAATTCGTTGAAGGTGTCCGCCACCCAATGCAGTGCTGGCATGTCCTCATCCATCCAAAATGCGTCGCTATCCCAGAGCCAGACGCCCGCAAACTCCGAGCCCTCATTGGCGAATCTCAGAACACCGCGGTCGCTGCCGTTGCAGTCCGCGATCGCCAGGCAATCCGCGAGGAGTCGATCGCTCAACACCTCGGCGTGTTTTACGAGGCCATAGTTCTCGATACCGTCGTCCGGCTCGCCGTAGAGACGCTCGACACGGCCACCGGTGACAAACCGCGTTGGCTCAGACAGGGAAAACCCGACATCTCGGCGAAAATGGCCCCCGTTGAAGCCCAGCAGGAAGCCGGCGTAGTCCCTTGGAAACCGCACTCCCAGCAAGATTTCCAGTTCTTCAATGGCCTCGCCCGTCAAGACGGGATCGTCGGAGTCTTGCAGCAACTCGAGGATCGGGAATTTTCGCACGAGCAATTCGTGCATTGCAAACCTACGCTGATGGGGCGTCTTTCAGGGGCGCGCGTTTTTGCGACGCCCATTCCAGTGCCCGCTTGAGGTTTCCTTATTGCGCGCCGCGGCAGCGTTGTAATCAAAGTCCTTTTGCCTGGCGTTGCGCAGGTGATTCGCGATTACCATGCCATTGCGGTATTCAGTCAAAGCGTCCGCGACTTCCTGGGGATCAACGAGTCGTCCAGTTCCATACTCAGCCGAGTTAGTAACCTTTATTTTTGGCGCCAACTCGCGAAACGCGTCGAGAGTTTGCTGACTGGCTTCCTGGTGTGCTTGATCGACTGACGCATTGAGCGACTTCAAATGGGCGTCCGCTTTTGCACTCGCATCTTCGGTGATCTGTTTGGCTAAGTCAGTGCCGAGATCATGCGCATTGATCAAGTCCGCAAGCACCGGAGTAGCCCGCGCAATTGCGCCGCCGACTCCATGCGCCTCCACATTATCGCCAAACTCCAAGACCGCCAAGCCGCACCGGCGGAGTTGCCCGAAGGAAGGCCCGGCCGACAAATGCTGCAGCGGCGCTGCAATGCTGGCTGCCCGCGAAACTTGTTAAGGCGGCGGAGAGTCGGCTATCCACGGTCGCCTAACGGCATTTTGCCGGCGGAACCTCCAGCGGTTGCCGTGTGGCGGCACGCTTGAGAAACGTCTGACGCAGCCGCCGCTTGCTCCCCTGCCGGGTACGCTGCGCGACCAAAGCGGCGCGAATTGCCGGCCAAATCCTTGGCGCGCAAGAGCGTGCGCATCGCCGGCGGCTCATTCCCCCGGGCGAGGCAAATCGGTATGATGGCTGGACTTTGATTCCTGCCGAAGAACGCCGCTCTTTCCACCGCCCACCCTTGATTAAATCAAAACGCCACATGCACGCCTGGCACGACATCTACATCGACGACGCGCTGATCGAAAAAACCTTTCCCGTGGTGGTCGAAGTGCCCATGGGAAGCAAGAACAAGTATGAGTTGGACAAGGAGACGGGCTTTTTACGTCTCGACCGGGTCTTGTACAGCGCGGTTCACTATCCGGCCAACTACGGCTTCATTCCCCGCACGTTTTGCGACGACGGCGACCCGTTGGACGCCCTGGTGCTGGGCCAGGAGCCGGTCCATCCGCTGACGATGGTCGACGCCCGCGGAATCGGCGTGATGCGGATGCGGGACGAAAAGGGGATCGACGACAAGATCATCGCCGTCTCGACCAGCGATCCGGCCTTTTGTGATTACACCCACCACGATCAACTGCCGGAGTATCTGGTTCGCGAAATCAAGCGGTTCTTCCAGGATTACAAGATCCTGGAGAACAAGCAGGTCGAGGTCGAGGACTTTATGGGGCCGACCGAATCGACGCGATTGGTGCGCGAAGCGCTCGATATGTACCGGCAACTGCGCCGCGGCGAATTGAATTCGCGCATGGTCAAGCACTAGGGCACTTTTGGCTCGCTGTCACGCCACAAACCCGAAGCGCCGGCGAGGGATTCGCACGGGTTATCCCTCGCTGGCGCTTCGGGTTTGTGTTCATTGCATAACCTCGATGAAATGCGCTTTGGGCCGCTATGAGGTGCCCGAGCGAAAAACCTGGCGGTTTCGAGGGGGGCCGCATGAGCGCGGAAGACTGGCAAATCGAAGACTGGCCACTCGGTGCTTCGCTGCTGGCCGATGGCCGGACGCGGTTTCTGGTGTGGGCCCCCAATGCGAAGCGGGTCGACGTCCACCTGTTGGATGCCGACCGCATGGTGCGGCTCAAGCGGCTGGAGCAGGGTTATCACGCGGCGTTGGTGCGTGATGTTCCGTCCGGCACGCGCTATCTTTATCGCCTTGACCACGGCCTGGAGCGGCCCGATCCGGCGAGTCATTTTCAACCCGACGGAGTGCATGGGCCCTCCGAGGTGGTCGATCCGGCCTTCGAGTGGCACGACGCCGCGTGGCGCGCTCCGGCACTGGCCGACTACGTGGTGTATGAGCTGCACGTGGGCACGTTTTCGCCCAGTGGAACCTTTGCCGACGTTGTGGCCGAATTGGACTCGCTGGTTGATCTGGGCGTAACCGCGATCGAATTGATGCCGGTGGCCCAGTTTCCCGGCAGCCGCAATTGGGGCTACGACGGCGTCGGTCCGTTTGCCGTGCAGAATTCGTATGGCGGCCCGCGGGAGCTCAAGCGGCTGGTCGACGAGTGCCACCGGCGCGGTTTGGCCGTGGTGCTGGACGTGGTCTACAACCACATCGGGCCCGAGGGAAATTATCTGGCCGATTTTGGCCGCTATTTCAGCCACCGGCATCACACGCCCTGGGGGCGGGCCATCAATTTCGAGGGGGCCGGCAGCGACGAAGTGCGGCGATATTTCATCGAGAACGCCGTGCGCTGGATCGAAGAGTTCCACGTCGACGCTTTGCGGCTCGATGCCATCCACGCCATCGTCGATCAGTCGGCCGATCCGTTTCTCGCTCAACTGGCCAGGCGCGTGCGAGCGGCCAGCCGGCCGGCGTTTCTGATCGCCGAGACAAATCGCAACGATCCCCGGATTTTCGAGCCCCCGGCACATGGCGGCCCGGGACTCGACGCCCAGTGGCTCGACGATTTTGGCCGGGCGCTGGAATCGTATTTGACCGGCGACCGGACGGGCTTTTATGCCGACTATGGACGCTTGAGCGATGTTGCCCGGGCGTACGAAGAGGGTTATGTGCTCGCCGGTCAGTATTCGCACTATCGCCATCGCCACCACGGCCAGCCGTCGATCGGCGTTGCGCCGGATCGTTTTTTTGCATACCTTCAAACCCACGATCAGATCGGCAACCGGCCGCACGGCGCGCGGTTGAGCCACCTGGTGGCGTGGGAGCCTTTGAAACTGGCCGCCGCCGCTCTGCTGCTTTCTCCTTATCCGCCGCTGCTTTTCATGGGCGAGGAATACGCCGAGACGGCACCGTTTCATTTCTTTACGAGTCACGGCGACCCGCAACTTGTCGAGCGCGTGCGGGCTGGCCGGCGGCGCGAGTTTGCCGCCTTGCGCGAGGAGCCAGTCGATCCGCAGGCCGAGAGCACGTTTGCCGCCTCGCGGCTCGATCGCTCGCTACGGCATCAGGGGCGGCACCAGACGCTCTGGCAATATTATCGGGAGTTGCTTCGGCTGCGCCGCGAGACGCCGGCGCTTTGCCGGCGTTCGCGTGAGCAGTCTTGGGTGGCGTGCTTCGAGGAAGAGAGAATCTTGTTTTCGCGGTCCGAATTCGAGCACAGCGCGGCCTGGCTGATCCTTTCGTTCAATGAGCGGCCGATGACGCTCACCGCCTCCGCACTTTCGGCCACGGCCGCCCCGGCGACGGGCGTTTGGCGCCGGCGGCTGGACAGTGCCGCCGATACCTGGCAGGGGCCGGGTGGCCTGGCCGCCGACGTTTGGTCGCCCGGCGAGCCGCTGACCCTGGCGCCGCACAGCGCCGCGCTCTACGTGCGCGAGGCGTGAGCGTCGAGCTCGCGCGTCAGCCGGGGAACGATCAACCAGCACAAGGCAGTCGTCAGAGCCGCCGATTGCAACCAGCAGATCGAACGCCAATTGGTCACCCAACGGTGCGCGCAAGCGGTCGTAGCAGATGCCCCCCAGCCAGGCCGAGACGAACGTGCCGAGGTTCGACAGCGACATTAGCACGGCGAAGACCGTTCCAGCAACGGACAAGGGGCAAACCTGGGCAACCAGATCTAACTGCACGAGGGTGGCCACCGCGGTGGCGAAGCCGGCGGCGGCACTCGTCGTGCGAGCCGTCATCTCGTCGCGGACTGCCCAATAGGCGATCGTGCTGGCGATTCCCAGCACGATGGCCGAGTGGAGCAGGAAACGAAAATTTTTGATCCGGCTGCGCACGGCGCCGTAGAACATC
Source organism: uncultured Planctomycetaceae bacterium (assembly GCA_963702015.1). GTDB lineage: Bacteria > Planctomycetota > Planctomycetia > Pirellulales > PALSA-1355 > DATJTR01. The sequence continues at coordinate 6,019,336 of OY969698.1, read as the reverse complement.
GTGCCGGCCATCGACGCCAGAGCGCTCCAGGTAATCGTTTCGCCGAAGAACTGTTCGGAGAATCCCAGGTGGCGTTTGACGTGAACGTGTAATACCGTGTCGGAAAACGGATTGAACGCCCAGAGGACCAGAAACAAGGCCGACGCGCGCAAGACCGGCGTTCGCCAGGCCTCGGCCAGTTGGCTGGCCGTGCCACGGCCCCGAACGCGGGCGGCGAGCGAGCGATCTTCGTCGGCCAAGAGCGACAGGACCAGTGCAATCAGGCTTCCCGCACCGACGATGAGAAAGCCGGTCGTGATCAGGTGATGTTGGCTGAGATAGCCGCCGCCCCAGCCGGCCAATGCCGCCGCGCCATAGAGTGCGGTCCACTGGACCGATTGCAATTGACCGGTCCAACCGTGCGGTTGCGCCCGCTCGATCATCAGGGCATCGATCACCACGTCGGCAAAAGCGACCGAGATGGCTGGCGGCAGCAGCCACATGAGGAGATGGACTGTGTCGATCGTGTCCGATTGGGCCGCCAGAGCGAACAGCGCAATCGCGGAAACGGCGCTGGTCAGCACCAGATAGCTTTTTCGTCGATAGCCGGCCAAGGGGACAAAATCCGAAAGCAGGCCATACAGAGGTTTGGCGCCCCAGGGAAGTTGGAGCACGAATAGCAGCGTGCTGATGGCGGTCGCGGTTTCGCCCCGGTCGAGCAGCAATCCCCGCAGTGGTTGCGTCAACAGCCCATCGGTTGGATCGCCGATCCCTTGCAGGAAATAGAACAGGCCGAACAGCGTGGCGAGGCGAGAAAACTTGGGAGCGGCGGCCGGCGGAGTTGCCGGTGCGGCCGGCGGCACGTTGGGCGGGGGATTCGAGTGGGTGCTGTCCAACCGCTGACCTGCCAAACCGAAAGGGTCTTTTTTGCTTGCGCCGCACGGCCCCGCCTGGTCAGCTTTGTAGCCCCCCGCGTACGCGAAGGCAAGGCTGGCCAGGCGGGCCATCGGCCTGCCCTCGGTTATTTCAAGTCGAGCGAGAGGAGATAATCGTCCAGAGCTTTGCGGCGCTGGGTTTCGTCCTGCGAGAGGCGTTCGACCTGGCCGCGAAGCCGTTCGACCGCGTCTTCCTGGTCGCCGAACTTTTTGACGTAGCGCTTGTAAAGATCGCTGTTGCGGTCGAGCTGCATCATGTTTTGGCGGATGCGATCCTGTTCTTGCGTGATCGTCTTGAGTTGCTGTTCGAGCCCGGTGCGCTGGTCAACGACCTGGGCGAGCCCGGCTTTCATCTCGATCAGGCGCTCCAAGGCGGTTTTGACCTGTGGGCTGGTGACCCGCTGGCCGACGAAGAAGCGGATCGTGGAATCGTCGGTGTTGGCGATTTCGATTTGCTGTCGAATCAGGTGCTCTTCGACAACTTCCAACTCGGCCGTTTTGCCCGGCTCGGCGTCGAGGGCAAACCGATAGAGCTCGCGAGTTTTTTCGGTCGGCTCTTTGGGCGCGACCAAATGCCAATCGGCGTCGAGCGGCTGCTCGATGAGGACGGTTTTGGCCTTTTGGCTCGAATTCTTGATTTTGTATTTTCGCGTGCGGACCTGTTTGCGCTCGGAGCGCAGGACGCCTTTGACGAGACTAATGCTGGTGATTTCTTCCGGCACGCTCGTCATCTGGCTGGTGCATTCGACGTCCAGGTCGAGCGCGTAGGTCAACAGCCGCTCACCGCCGGGAGCGATGTCTTCGATCCGGGCGTCGCCGGCATACGTGCCGCCGTCGAATACTGTGATCGGACCTTGCATCAAATGCAGTTCGGTCGTGTTCTTAAGTCGCAGACCGCACAGCGGATGCTTGCCCTGAACCGCCGGGTTGTAGACCGACAGTTTCTTGCCGTCGACGTGCTCGTCGACGATCGGCAGCATGGCCGACTCTTGCCGGGCGAGTGTCACCGGCGGGATGATCGCGTACTGAAACAGCTCGCCGACGTCGCCGGACTGGGCAACCGATGCGACGCCCACGCCTGCATAACCGTAGTTGTCGCTGGCCGCCTCGGCTTCTATCAGCGCCAGGCTCCGCTGAGCGAAGTGCCCGCCCATTCCGCCCATGGGTGCGGCCATGGGTGCGGCCGGTTTTCCCGCGCTTCTTCCGTCCCCCTTCTTCGCCTCATGCTCAAGCGCGTGGAGCGCCAGGGCCGGAAGATTCTCCGCCCTTTCGGTGGCGTCCCTTTCGTCCAGGGCCTGACCGTAAAGCTGCGGACGCAGGCCGGCGAACAGCTCGGGCTCGACCGTCGGCCGCTGGACGTAGAGCGGATCGTAAAGATTCATGATGAACGAGACGGGCCGGCCGCTGACGAGCGTCAGGTGGACGCCTGACCAATCTTCTTCGGTCGTGTTTTCGACAATCGCCCAACCTTGCAGCATCGGCTTGGCGTCGTCGGCCAAGACCAATTGATAGCTCGTCTTCCAGATCGGCATGTTTTGAATGTAGCCGACCCGGACCGGCCGCTTGCCCTGGCCGATGAAGTGGAGCGTGACGCTTTTTTTGTCGGAATCGTGTCGCCAGCGCCAGCACGGCCAGCGCCTGGCGGAATTCCTTGTCCAACTGAGCGTTGACCAGCTTGATGGCACCGACTTGTTCCAACGGCACGCTCCGCAGTCCGTCGTCGGCGAGGACATTCATGATTTCGACCTCGATCGTTTCGCGATTGGGGCCAACCTGATGCCTGCGGGTTTCGACGCCCAACAGCGTGCCAGCCATGACGCCGGGGGCGGCGAACTCGATTCGCTCGCCGCGAATTTGATTGAGAATCTGCGCCAGCGTCGGATTGGCGGTCAGGTCGATGGAAAACTTGCGCAGTGTTTTGGTGATCGGATCTTTGGAGTCGTAGGTGACGGCCGAGATCTGTCCGCCGCCGCGATCTTCGAGTACCAGGCTTTTCAGCAGGTCGTTGATGTCGCTGGCGTTGAACCGCAGCGCCACGGCCGCATCGCCATCGACCTGGCCCTGGCGATCGAAGAACCCCACTCCCGAGCTGAACAAGACCACTCGGGCCAGCGGAACTGTGGCGCCCGGAGCGGTCGCTGGGTTTGTCGGTTGCTCAGGCTCCGCGGCGGGACTGCTCGATGTCAACAGGAAGAAGGCCAGAGCCAGGCTGGCAGCGCATGGGCGTAGAATCGCCATGGTAAATCCCTTTCAAGCGGGAAGAAGTGGAACTGCTGGAGCCGATAGGAATGCCGGCGTGTGCGGGCACGGCCGGGTAATGCCGGTATGTTAGACGACGGCGCGCGGAAAAGAGTTCCCCGAGAGGGGGAAAAAATTGCCGCATCGCGGAGGAGCGCAAGCGACTCGGTCTTCCCCCCCTTTCCACAATCAGGCGGCGGGGGGTGCGAAACTGGGAAAAAGTGGCGTTCTCGGCCGCTTCAGACGGACGGAAGTGCCGTTGCATCTATCTCAGGGATTTGCGCGAGCGTGGGGTACGGTCCAGCGGACCGCCTCGACGTGCGTTTGATCGTCCTCGCCACGATAGCTGTGAACGGAGAGGAGGCGCGCCGTCGTGAAGTTGGATCGTGTTGCCGAAGCCGCCGCCACTGGCCCCATGGTTGCGATTGCCGATCACGAGGCGATCATGCGAAAAATCCCACGACTGGCCGTCGTCGGAACTGATCAACGCCCGCAGACCGAGAGGAAAGCCGTCGGTCGAGTTGCTGCGGACCGTGAACGTGAGGAGGAGCCGCCCGTCCCGCATGGGGAGGAACCGAGGGTACATTTCGCCATAAGTCCCAAAGCGGCCGCCGTCGGCGTGGGGGCGCCAGGAGCGGCCGTCGTCGGTCGATCTCCACAGCATGGTGCGGTCGTCCTGATCGCCCGATCTCACTTCGGCGCCGCTAGCGGCGGGGAGTTTCCAGTGGGGTCCACTGCAATCAACCCGCACCGGATGCCAGAGGACGCCGGTGTGTGAGCGGTATGTCGTCGATTGCGAAAAGAAGCCGTCGGCGTCGATCCAGCCGTCGGTATCGGCCAGGAGGGACTTGTCCCAGGTCGCGCCGCTGTCGGTGGACCGCCAGAGAAAGACGTTTGACGGCGCAATATCGCCCCCTTGAAAGATGCTGACGCCCAACTGCACGAGTGTCTTGCCGGGTCGTGCCGGATCGGGCAATTCGATTGCCGTCCAATCGGTCAACGTGACGGCCTGCTTGGGAAATCCCTCCGGTCCGACGCGCTGTTCGGACCAGGTCCGCCCCTCATCGACCGAGCGAAAGATTTTGCTGTAGGTATAACCCGCCTGGTTTGCCGCGTCGTTGGCCAGAAAATGGCAAGGCATCAGAAGCGTGCCGTCGGCCAGGCAGTTGAGGGCAAATTCGCGACCGTGAAGATCGGGGCGTTCTTCGCGCGGTTGCCAAGTCCGCCCCTCGTCGCGTGAACGCCAGAAGATGGCACGCTCGAGGTAGGAGACGCCCGGCGGCAGTTTGTCGCTTGGCGTGCCGCCGTAGCAGAACCCCACGATCAGCAATTCGCCGCTTTTAAGCTGCGCGATCCAGGGTTTGTAATCGTTGGGCAGGCCCAAGGGCGTGCGGACGGCGGCGATATCGTCCGGCGCCAATCGCTGGGGATTCACGATCTTGATCGGCTGCTCGGTCGCGGACTGCTCGGCCCCGCAAGCTAAAGCCGCGAGGAGACCTCGGAAGGCGATCAACGCCGCGACCCACCTGATCCGCCAGAGCATGGATCTCGCCGCCTCCAAGAAACGGGGACATTCTCGGTTTTTCAAAAAAGCAGAAAGTACCCTTCGGAATTTACGTCTCGTCGCCGGCCCGCAGCCAGGGGGTGATCGTGGGCGCGTAGCTGTGGATTTCGTCGGCGCGGAAATAAAGCTCGATTTCGCGCTTCGCGGCGTCGGGACCGTCGGAAGCGTGAACCAGGTTCATTTGCCGGCTGGAACTGAAATCGCCTCGGATCGTGCCGGCGGCGGCCTTCAACCCACTGGTTGCGCCGACCATGTCGCGCACCACCCGGATCGCTTCCAGGCCTTCGACGATGGCCGCCACGATCGGGCCGCCCGTGATGAACGCTTCGAGCGTCGGATACCAGCCTTTTTGCACGTGCTCGGCATAGTGCTTTTTCGAGAGTTCGGGCGTGATTCGCATCAGCTTCAAAGCGATGACGTTGAAACCCTTGTCTTCGAAGCGGGTCAGAATTCTTCCGGCCAGCCGCCGCTGAATGCAGTCGGGCTTGAGCAGTATGAGGGTGCGCTCCATTGAGAAATCTCCTCTCGTGTTTTGGGGCAGTGACGGATTGTAAAGCAATCCGTGCCGGGACTCCAAGGGGCAAAACGCTAGCAGGCCGGCTTCAAAACCTGAATGGAGAAGGGGGCAGTCCCAATTTGCTCCGCAGGCTGCGGAAACTTGCGACAGTCCCCACAGGTTTTGAACGGCCTTTTCGAAGAGTGCCCGGAAAGGGGCAGTATCTGGCAGATGGCCAGTCGGCGGCCTGGCAAGGGGCCGCTAGTCGAGCAGTTTTCCGTCGCTGTCGCCGAAGCGTTCGACCGGCGTGCCCATCCGGTCGAGCATCGAGGCGTAGAGATTGCACAGCGGCGTTTCGTGGGGACTGGCGATGTGCTGGCCCGTTTTGATGGTATGCCCACCGCGGCCGGCCAGAATGATCGGCAAGTTGCTCGGGTTGTGCCGATCGCCGTCGGAAATGCTGGAACCGAGCAGGATCATCGAGTTGTCCAGCAGGGTGCCGTTGCCTTCGTTGATCGAACGCATGCGGTCGAGCATGTAGGCCAACTGGGCCGCATGCCAGCGGTTGATCTTTTTGTAGGGCTCGATTTTCTCGGGCTTGCCGGCGTGATGCGAAAACTCGTGATGGGCCCCCTCGGCTCCCTCGACCACCGCGCCGAAGTTGCGTCCCGATACGTCGTTGGCGAACATGAACGTGCTGATGCGCGTCGAATCGGTCCAGAAGGCCAGCACGATCAAATCGAGCATCAACTTGACGTGTTCGGCAAAATTGGCCGGAGGATTGGTGTCGGGGACCGGGATCGATTCGGGCTTTGTCGGCGGAAGCCACGTTTTTTCAGCCTGGGCGTCGTGCGAGGCGATCCGCTTTTCGATCGACCGGACCGAGTCCAAATACTCGTCGAGCTTCGAGCGGTCTTCGCTGCCTAAGCGGCGCGACAGATCGTGGGCGTCTTCCAAAACCATGTCGAGCAGCAGGCGATTGTTCTCGCGCAGGCGGGCATTGGACGAAGCCCCGCCCTTGGTGCCGAACATTCGCTCGTAGACGTGGCGAGGATTGATTTCGCGCGCCATCGGCATGCTGGCCGAACGCCACGATATGTACGAGGCATAGAGCCGGGTATAGCCCATATCGACGCCCGAGGCGACCGGATCGATCGCCAGTTCCAACGAAGGCAGGGGCGTCAAGTGACCGATCTTTTCGGCGCAAAGCTGGTCGATCGACGCTGCGCCTACGCTGAGATTGTCACCAGGGGTCTTGATGACCGGCATGCCGGTGAGAAAGTTCGCCGTCTTGGCGTAGTGTCCGTCGCCGGAATGACTGTTGTGCTTGTCGAGCCGCGACAGGACGAGAATCTCACTCTGGTGATCTTTCAACGGCTCGAGCGACGAGGGAAGCTCGTACTCGGCCCCGGTCTTTTTGGGAACCCAGTCCCGCTCCCAAACGCCGTTGGGAAAATACATGCAGGCCATCCGCACCGGCGGCCGGGCGCCCGTGGCGGTTGCCGAAGCCACGAGATCGTCGGCTCGCAATCGTGTGGGCAACATCGCGGAAAGCAGCGGCAGACCGAGACAAGCACCGCTACCACGCAAAAATGTACGGCGAGAGATAGATTGCATTAGTCGGCGGGGAGTTTGGGGTGGGACGCGAATCGGCGGCTAGCGCGGCGGGCACGGGGCGCGCACGTGCCGCCAACACATTGCCGCGGCGAGGGCCATCTTTTCTATCGGTTTATTATATACCTGCTTTTGCGTTGGGCAAAAGCGAAACCGCAAATTAAAAGCACGAGTTAAGCTGGGAGCCCTGCAACCGGCACCGTTTATGACCGCCGAGCGCTTGGCCGCTTACGGCTCGCGAAACCGGTGCTGGAACGGGTAGCTTTGCACGACCGTGTCGACGAGCACCGAAGCGCGATAGCCGTTTTCAGTCAGGGCCTTGATCGTGTCGGTGACGGCACATTCGTCGGATTTGTTCAGCTCGCGACCCAGGGTGTAGCCGTACATCTTGCGGACAAAATGCCGCAGAAACTCGTCCTTGCGGGCCAGGATGAGCGCTTTGAGCTCCGCCGCGCCGACAAACTTTTCTCCCGAGGGAAGCGTCCCCGAGGCGTCGACCGCCGGACCGTCGGGATCGAATCCTGAGTCGCCCACGACCGGGTAATTGGTGCGCCAACGGCCGGTCGGGCCGAAATTCTCCAGACCGAACCCGAGCGGATCCATCCGCCGGTGGCAGGCGGCGCAGGCGGCGTCGGTCGCATGTTGCTCGAGCTGCTGGCGGAAGGTCAAATCGCCGGGTTGTGCCTCGCCCTTGGAGAGCAGGGGGACGTTGGGCGGGGGGGCGGAATCTTGCCCCCCAGCAATTGTTCGAGCACCCAGCGGCCGCGCAGCACGGGACTGGTGCGCAGCGGATAGGACGTAATCGTCAGGACGCTTCCCAGCGTGATGACCCCGCCGCGATTGTGATCGGAGAGCGGGACGCGGCGCATTTCGCTGCCGCTGACGCCGACCAGGCCATAGTGCCGGGCTAACTGTTGATTGACGAAGGTGTAGTCGGCGTCGATCAGTTCCAGCAGGCTGCGGTCTTCGCGAAGCACATAATCGAACAGCATGTCGGCTTCGTTGCGCATGGCGAGCGTCAACTCGACGTCGAACTCGGGGAAACGCGAAGGGTCGGGCTTGACCGTGGTTCCCAGTGCGTCGAGACCCAGCCATTGGCGCGAAAAATTGTGGGCCAATCCGCGCGACTTCGGATCTTTGAGCAATCGCTGCGTTTGCTGGCGAATCACCGCGTCGTCGTGCAGCCGACCGGCTTCGGCCACGGCGAGCAGCTCGTCGTCGGGGGGCGCCGCCCAAATAAAGTAGGCCAACCGCGTGGCCAGCTCGAACTGGCCGAGGCGATAAAAGCCCCCTTGCTCGGGCGTCTGCTCCACGAGAAACAGGAAATTAGGCGAAACGAGCACCGCTTTCAGCGGTTGCCGCAATGCCGCTTCGAACGCATCGCCTTGCTGCTCGGCATGGTCGAAGAGCGCCAGCAACCGCTCGATCTCGGCCGCCGTCACGGGACGCCGGAACGCCCGGCGGGCAAAAGTCGTCACGATCTGCCGAGCCGCTTCGCGCGGCGAAAGCTGGTCGCTGGGGACGGCGGTGAGCAACCGCTGCCGGGCCTGCGTGAGATGCGGCGGAAAGGCGTCGCGCGCGTCGGGAAGGATCGTGCCGACGATCATGTCGGCCGCCTCAAGATAACGCTCCATCAAAATCGGCGAAAGAAAGAGAGTCGAGCCGTTGGTATCAAAACCTTCGCCGCCAGCGCCGTCGCTCGGCAGCAGGCTGCTCGGCTGAAGTTCGAGACCGACCAGATCGCGGACTGAATTGTCATACTCGAATCGCGTCAGGCGCCGGCTCATGACGTAAGTGCGATAATACTGACGGCGCTGCTCGTCGGTGAGCTGACTACAGTTGATGTTCACCGTGCGATCGAGCCAGTCGATCAGCAGCTTGCGCTCATCATCGGCCGGTTGCGCGGCCTTGGCCGGCGGCATTTCGCCGGCGCGAAGCCGCTCGAGCAGGCCTTGCCAGGCGTCGCTGGCGGCGGCATCCGCCTGGCTGTGGATCGGCGTGAGATCGAGCTCGTTATCCTTCTTTTCAGCGTTATGACACGCGTAGCAATATTTGGCCAACAGTGGTTGAACGTCGTGCTCGAACGTGGGCTCGTCGGCGGCAGCATCGCGGAGTGAACCGATGCCAACAGCGCGGCAAAGCGCCAGCCGGCAGATCGTGCGTTGGAAGACCCGAGGGCGATGCCACATAATAAGGGAAGGCTTGGCTGGCGGAGGATGGAGGGAAGACCCGCGCGTGCACCGCACCCCGCTCCCCGCGCCGAGACGCGCAGGCTGCCGGCGCGGTCGATCCGTCGAAATCGGGCCTTTTTCAGTTTAATCGAGTGGCTGGCGTCACTGTCCATCGGCGGCCGGCGTTACGCCTCCCGGCGTTCGGTCGGAGCGCCGATGCGCCGGAATAGCCGGGTGACCACGGCCGTGCTCAAAACGGCCAAAACGGCGGCGACGACCAGCACGCCGGGCCAGTTGAGCCAGCCCAATTCGTGCATCAGGACGCCGACCGTCAAGCCAATCATCAGGCCCCAGAAAGCGGAACCGATTTGCCGCACGCGTGGGTTGGCCAGTATCGCCGTTTCGCCGAGCGACTCGATCACATAGAAGAAAACGGGAGTGAGAAAAATGCCGAAGATGGTCACGCCGAGCATGCCGCTGAAGACGGCGGTTCCGAGCGCGCGTGCGCATTTCGGCGCCGGCCCCTTCGGCCAGAACCATCGGCAGAACGCCGAGAATGAATGCCAGTGAGGTCATCAAGATCGGCCGCAATCGCAGGCGGCAGGCCTCGCGGGTGGCCTGGGCGAGCGGTTGACCTTCTTCGTGCAATTGTTTGGCGAATTCGACGATCAAGATGGCGTTCTTGCAGGCCAGGCCAACGAGTACGACGAAACCAATCTGCACGAAAATATTGATCGCCATGTGGGCCATCGCCACGCCGATGACCGAGCAGAGCAGGCACATCGGCACCACGAGAATGACGGCCAGCGGCAGCGTCCAGCTTTCGTAGAGCGCCGCCAGGGCCAGAAAGACGAAGATCACCGCCAGACCGAAGACATACATCGACGTGTTGCCGGCGCGAATTTGCATCAGCGTCAGTTCCGTCCATTCAGTCTTCATCGACCGTGGCAGCGTCGAGCGGGCCTTCTGGTCGATCGTTTGAATCGCCTCGCCGGTGCTGAACGTGGGATAAATGCCGCCGTTGATCGGCGCGGCCGGATAGAGATTGTAGCGCGTCACCATCGCCGGGCCATTGATAAATCGCATGTCGACCAGCGTGTTGAGCGGCACCATCTGGTTGTGGGTGTTGCGGACTTTGATCTGGTTGATGTCTTCGATCTGATTGCGGAACGTGCCTTCGGCCATGATGTTGACTTGCCAATAGCGGCCGAAGGCGTTGAAGTTGTTCACGTAGAGCGAACCGAGATAGATCTGCAAGGTCTGGTTCAGGTCGTCGATCGTCACGCCCATCGATCGAACCTTGGTGCGGTCGACGTCCATGTATAACTGCGGCGTATTCGAGCGAAACATCGTGAACACGCCGATCAGCCCGGGGACTTTGGACAACACCTTCACCAAGCCGTCGGTGTTCTGCTGCAAGGCCGACAGCCCGAGCGCGCTGCGGTCCTCGACCATCAGTTTGAAACCGCTGGCGATGCCGATGCCCGGCACGGGCGGAGCCCCAAACACACTGACCATCGCATTACGGATTTGGGCGGTATATTCCTTGCGCAGACGGGCCATGATGGCGTCGGCGTGAAGGTCGGGCTTTTTCCGGTCGTCGAATGGCTCCAAGATGACGAACATCGAGCCAAAATTCGAACTGTTGGCCGTGAGCAGGATCGACATGCCGCAAACCGCGGTCGTCAACCGGACTCCCTTGGTGTGCAGGGCAATTTCTTCCAATCGGTGCATGACCGCTTGGGTCTCCTGCAGCGACGAGGAGTCAGGCAGTTGCACGTTGACCAGCAGCCAGCCCTGATCTTGCTGGGGAATGAAGGCCGTCGGCATTTTATTGAACAGATACCAGGTCAGCCCAAGCAGTCCGCCATAGAGCAGCAGTACCAGGATGCACAGCCTGAGCGACCAGCCGACAATGCCGGCATAGGCCGAGGCGGACCAGGCAAAACTGCGATTGAACAGGCGAAAGAACCAACCCAACAGGAAGTTGATCAACCGGGTCAGCGGGTCGGCGCCAGGGCCATGGGGCTTGAGCAGCAGCGCGGCGAGCGCCGGGCTGAGCGTCAGCGAGTTGAACGCCGAAATCACGGTCGAGACGGCGATCGTCACCGCGAACTGCCGAAAGAATTGCCCCGGGATGCCGCTGATGAACGCGCAGGGAACAAACACGGCGCAGAGCACGATCGCCACGGCCAGCACTGGGCTGGTCACTTCATCCATCGCCCGGCGGGCGGCCTCTTTCGAAGGCAGCCCCTGTTCCAGCCAGCGTTCGACGTTTTCGACCACCACGATCGCGTCGTCGACGACGATGCCGATGGCCAGCACCAGTCCGAACAGCGAAATGTTGTTCAGGCTGAAGCCAAGCGCCTTCATCACGGCGAACGTGCCGACGATGGCCACCGGTACGGCGATCAGCGGAATAAGGGCCGATCGCCAATTTTGCAGGAAAACCATCACCACGATCGCCACTAGAATCACTGCCTCGAAGAGCGTTTTGATCACGTCGTTGACGGATTCGGCGATGTAGGGCGTGGTGTCGTGACCAATTTCGTAGTCGATCCCCTCGGGAAACCGCTTTTTCAGCGATTCCATTTTCGCCCGAATTCGATCGGCAACGTCCAGGGCGTTGGTGCCAGGAAGCTGATAGATGGCCAGGCCGACCGAGGGGCGGCCGTTGAGGGTGTTGCTGAGATTGTAGTTGGCCGCCCCGATTTCCAGCCGGGCGACGTCGTGCAGGCGGACGATCTGCGGCGTGGCCATTTCCTGGCTGCCGTTGATCTCCTTGATGATGATGTCGCCGAATTGTTCGGGGGTTTTCAAGCGGCCCAGTGTGTCGAGCGGTGTTTGAAAGGAGAGCACCGGCAGGCCGGGCTGCTGGCCGAGCTGGCCGGGTGCCGCCGCGAGATTCTGCTGGGCAATGGCGCGGGAGACCTCGGCGGCGGTGATATTGCGCGAGGCCAGCAGCTCGGGGTCGAGCCAGGCGCGAATGCTATAGTCGCGCTGGCCGAGGTAGGTGATGTCGGCCACCCCCTCCAGGCGGAACAGTTCGTCCTTGCAGTTGATCGTGGCGTAATTGCTCAGATAGATGTCGTCGTAGCGGCGGTCGGGCGAGTAGAAACTGACGACCAGCAGAATGTTGGGCGACTTCTTCTTGATCGTGATCCCTTGCTGTTGCACCGTGGTCGGCAATTGGGGCATGGCCAACGCCACGCGGTTTTGCACCATCACCAGTGCGGTATTGAGGTCGGTTCCCAGATCGAAAGTGACCGTCAGGTTGTACGTGCCGTCGTTGTTCGACTGCGAGGACATGTAGAGCATGTTCTCGACGCCGTTGACCTGCTGCTCGATGGGGGCGGCGATCGTGTCGGCGATCACCTGGGCGCTGGCGCCGGGATAGGTGACCGCCACCTGGACCGTGGGAGGACTGATGTTCGGATACTGGGCGATCGGCAGCGAGGTGACCGCGATGGCGCCGGTCAGGGTAATGACGATCGAGAGGACCGCGGCAAAAATCGGTCGATTGATGAAGAATCGCGAAATCATCACTCAGGATCGCTGGAGTCGCATTGCCGTAAAAGCCGCCGTTTGCAAAAACCCGCTGCCGTGTGAGCTCCCGCTACCCGAGCGCCTAGGGAGAAGTCTTTGCCGGCGGCGCATCGCTCTTGCCCGCCTTGTCGGCATCGGGACCGGTGCCAGCTGGCTGACTGGCCGGTTTTGTCGCGGGTTTTTGGGGCGTCTGGTCGGCGGGAGTTTCGGCCGCCTTGGCCGCCGCCTCGGCTTCGGCCACCGGGATGGGCATCGGCTCGCGATCGGGTGAGACCACCATCTTGGGCTGCACTTGCTGCAAGCCCGACACGACGATCCAGTCGTCCTTGGAGATGCCGTCTTCGATCACTCGCAGGCCATCGTCTTGCAGTGCGCCGACGGTGACGCGCTGATAGCGAATCTTGTTGTCGGCGTCGACCGTGTAGACGAATTTCAGACTCTGATCGGTGCCGATCGCCCGGTCGGTGACCAACAGCGCCTGGATGAGCTTTGCCCAGTGGGATGCGAATGCGGACGAACATGCCGGCCGACAACAGTCGCACGCCGTCTTTGGGCTGGGGATTGGGAAACGTGCCGCGCATCGTGATCGTGCCGGTGAATGGGTCGACCCGGTTGTTGACGAAATTGATCATTCCTTCGTGCGGATATCCCGTCTCGTTTTGCAGGCCCATCAGGACCGGGAATTCCTTTCCACGATGGGGGACGAGTTTGCCAGTATTGATGGCATTGCGGATTTTGAGCAGCGTCCGCTCGTCAAGGTCGAAGTAGGCATACATCGGGTCGAGCGAGACGACCGTGGTGAGCAGCGACTGGTCCTGGTTGGCCAGGTTGCCCAGCGTCAGATAGTAGCGGCTGACCATCCCATCGATCGGCGAGGTGACCTGGCAAAAATCGAGGTTGAGTTTGTATTGTTCCATATTGGCGATGCGGGCATCGACCGAGGCTTCGGCCTCTTCCTGGGCCGCCAGATACTTGTCGATGTCTTGCTGGCTGATGGCGCCCGGCGTCTTGGCGACCACCAACGCCCGTTGATAGTCGGCCTTGGCCAGTTTGAGTTGAGCGCGGGCCAGTTCGAGTTGTCCGGCGGCCTGATCATATTGGGCCTGGTAGGGACGAGGATCGATCTCGAACAGCAGATCCCCCTTCTTGACGTCCGATCCTTCCTTGAATGGCATCTTGACCAGATAGCCAGTCACCCGCGGCCGGATATCGACCGAGTAGACCGCGTCGGTGCGGCCGGTGTAGTCGATGTAGTCGGTGACCTCGCGCTGAACGGGCTGGCTGACGGCGACAACCATCGCGGAAGACTCGCCCGTCGGAGCGGAGCTGGTATGACAGCCGCCGAGGGCCATGAGCGATAGACAGGCGACGGAGACGACATCATGCGAGGCGTCATAGGCGTTTTATCCTGTTTCGGTAGCGATGGCCGGCAATCCGTTTGAGCCACAAGTATACTCGGCCACGCGAATTCGAGAATCGCGGTTGTGGCGCCCCGCGGGGGCCTGCCTGCCGGTCGCGCTGGCTGCAAGGTGGTTTTCGCTCATTGGTCCGGCGAGCGGCGGCTCACCAAAGCAGCTCGCCGAGCGAGAACGAAGCGAGATTCGCGGCGACAATCGCCGCCATGTCGCGCCAGCCGGAGCGGCGATCGGGAATTTCGTTGCGCCAAGTGAACCAAAACAGCAAGCATTCCGCCAGGGGAGCAAAGGTTTCGGCCACCAGCAAAAATCCCCAGCGTGGCCAGGTCGCGGGGAGCGATAGCGGCAGCACCAGGACCACGATCGGATAAGTGCAAGCCGTGAGCCAAACGGCCGCCGTCAGGCGCGTTCGCCACGAGTGCGGCGGCCGAAAGGCCCAGGCACAAGATCGGCATCTCGACCAGTACGGTGGCCAGGTATCCGATCGGCAGAAAACGCCACAGATCTTCGGGGGTCATGGGCGGTCGGGCATCTTAGAGCAGCCGCAGCAGGAAGGGGACCTCGGCCAGCACGTGCAGCATGGCGACCGTGAAATAAACATCGCGGGTGTGTGGATAGTCGGCCAGAAAGCCAGCCCAAAAGCCGATGACCACCAATCCACCGACGGCCAGCAGGCCGCCGATGGCCACGCGCCACGCCCGCGACCGCCGGGCGAGCGGGACCCCGGTCATGCGCCAAGGGAAGCGTGCGCACGCTGACCAGCGGAATGGCGACGAGCCACACGCCGTAATGAAGCATTTCCAAAAACGTATGGGTCGCGACCAATAAATGGCTGGAAACGCCGGTCAAGATTTCGGCGCCAGCATGGGCCGTAATCCGGGCCGAGAGTGCGTCACTGCCTGGCAGCGGCGGCGCATCGGCCAGATGCCACCACAAGCCGGCCAGAACGAGCGGCAACGCCACGAGTAGGCGGCGGTACGTCCGCTGCCAGGCGGGGCGATGAATCGCCAACTCGCGATCCAGGAAACAAAGCGCGACGAGCGGATGCAGATAAACGAGACCCAAATCCCAGGCAAGCGGTTTGAGCCAGGCCAGGGCAATGAGCGACAGACCGGCAGGAGCCACGCCTGACCAGTTGCGGCGCGGATTCTGGCCGCTGCGCTGATGGGCGAGTAACCAAATCCACGCGACCAGGGCCGTATTCCAAGCCGCGATTGCCGCGAGCCACGTTTCGCCGCTCCATTGAAATCGAGTGTCGCAAACCGGCAGCAAGGCAAACGCACCCGTCAGCGCAAGCACGCCGGCGATGCCCGTCAGATAATAAACGCGCAGCGGCCCCCAGCGGGCCGGCATCCGCGAGACGAAATAGCGTCCTTCCAGCCAATTGTGCGGACCGGCAAAGAGGAAGACCGTGACGATCGAAAACCCCAAGGGACACCAGCCGGCCAAAAGCAGCGCCACGAGAGCCACGGCCACGAAGATCAGACCAAATCGGCTGGCGGTCGAAGATTCAGTCGGCATCGGGTCGGCAGGCGACGTGCGCGCGGCAGCCGGCCGGCGTTGGGCGATTTCGGTCGTCGGCAAACTAATTGTCGACATGACTTGCTCCTGCCGCCGATCGGCATGTTACACGATCGGAAGACCCGGAATGGATGACGTTAATTGGAGGCCGGCTGTTCAACTTTGTCGTTTGGGCCGTTGTCGTCAGAAGCGCTCGCGTCGGCCTCGGCGATAAGACGGCGCAATTCCGGCACCATGTCCACGGGCAGGACGAGTGTCACACCGCCGGCCTCCTTAACCGGTTGGAGCAGCAAGACGACATCCGACACGCGCTTCGGCGGCGGCGGGATATCGGCCAGGGCAATGCCCAGTGCACTGAACGTCACGGCCAGGGCCACCAGCGAGCCGGCGGCGATCTGTAGTGCGCGATTCCGCTGTGCTCGGCGCATCCGCACGACGAACCCCAGGCTGATCGCGGCCAACGACATCGCCAGCCCGGCCAGAATCGTGCGGCCGCCAGGGAGCAGGAAGCCAGTGTCGGTCCCGGCGCGCTTCATCTGCTTGAGCAATCGTTCGGGGATGCGCAGTTCGGCGACCTTGGTGGTCGGATCGATCTTCACTGTCAGCGTCGAGGTGGCATCATTGTCGGGTCGTGGGCGCGGGCGGCGACCAGGTGCCACGTCGGCCAGGGCCGCTTGGACGAATGCCGCGGCGATCAAAACAACAAGCGCGCCGCGGCCGAACGCCTGGCAGGCGCGAGTTTTGCGGGCCGGTTCGAGGGGGCCTGTTTTCCCACGGGGAGAGGCGAAAAGGGTTGTCGGCATGGGTAGACCTCCTGGACGAAAAAGGGTCGAATCGTTCCGGCAGCGCTGGATGGAATGCTTAGAGGTGCGCAGGCGTGGCCGCAATTCTGGCCCGAGCGGGCTCCTCTGGGCAATAGACGTCTGGTGTGGGGCTTTAGTTCCCCCTAGGGCGGCGGTTTCGCGTTGCGGTGAAGGTGGGCTCGGCAGTCGGGCGTCATTTCTTGTATAAATCGAGCTTTCCAGCCCTCGGGCGCTGCGCTGGACCAACGACAAACGTTGGGTGGCTTTGAGCCGCCCGCACTGCGGCGCCAAGGACGAGAACGAGCATGGCCAAGACGACGGCACGCCCCGCGAAATCGGCTTCGAGCGGTTTTCAGCCCTACGTGGCCGACGACGTCGTCATGCCGGAGCTGACCTGGCCGGCCGTTTTGATCGGCGTGGTGCTGGGCATCATCTACGGCGCTTCGTCGCTCTATCTGGTGCTGAAGGTTGGGCTCACGGTGTCGGCCTCCATTCCGGTGGCCGTGCTGTCGATCACGCTGTTTCGCTGGCTTTCAAAAATGTTTGGTCTGCGCCCGGCCAGCATTTTGGAAAACAACATCGTGCAGACGACCGGCTCGGCAGGCGAATCGGTGGCATTCGCCGTTGGAGTGACGATGCCGGCCCTGCTGCTGTTGGGATACGACATGGACGTGGTGCGGGTGATGACCGTCGGAGCACTGGGCGGACTGCTGGGAATCTTGATGATGATCCCGCTCCGCCGCGCATTCATCGTCAAAGAGCACGGCAAGCTGACCTATCCCGAAGGGACGGCCTGCGCCGAGGTGCTCATCGCCGGCGAGGAAGGGGGGCAGTGCGCCACGACCGTTTTTGTCGGCTTCGGCCTGGCATTTCTCGCGAAACTGGCGGGCACCGCCTTGCAACTGTGGAAGGACACTCCCGTCGCCAAGCTTATCGACTCCCGCGGACGCGGCCTGCCGGCGGCCGAGATCGGCGGTGAACTGGTGCCGGAACTGCTGGGCGTGGGCTATATCATCGGCCCGCGGATCTCTTCGATCATGCTGGCCGGCGGCATCCTTTCGGCGCTGGTGCTGACTCCCTTGATTTCGATTTTTCAGCGCCAGTCAGTCGGCGCCGATCGAGCCGGTCAGCGACATGTTGATCCGCAACATGCCGCCGGGTTTGATTCGTCTGAATTATGTCCTCTACATTGGCGCCGGAGCGGTGACGGCTGGTGGCATCATCAGTCTGCTGCAGGCGCTTCCGCTCATCATCGGCTCGCTGCGATCGGGATTCACCGACCTGGCCAAGTCGCGTGCTGGCGGTGATGAAACTCCGGTCAAGACGCCGCGGACCGCGCGCGATTTGCCCCTTTGGGTGACTCTTGTCGGCAGTTTGGCGCTTGTTGTGGGGATGTTGGCGGTACCGCAATTGGGACTCGGCTTTCATTGGTTCGGAGTATTGGGGGCGGGGCTGATTATCGCGTTTGGATTCCTATTCGTTGCCGTGTCGTCGCGGTTGACGGGCGAGATCGGCTCGTCGTCGAATCCGATTTCCGGCATGACAGTGGCGACGCTCTTGTTCACCTGTCTGGCGTTCGTGGTGGCCGGCCACAACAGCAAGCTCGCCGTGCTGTCGGCCGTGACCATTGCGGCGGTGGTTTGCGTGGCCGCTTCGAACGGCGGCACGACCGCCCAGGATCTGAAGACCGGCTTTCTCGTCGGCGCCACGCCGGTCCGACAACAACTGGCGATCGTTGTCGGAGCCCTCACCTCGGCGCTGGTGATTGGATCGACGCTGTTGGTGATTAACCAGGCCGGCACGATTTATAGCCAAAGGCTCGAATACCTCCCTCGCCGCACGGTTCCGGACGTCAGCCAATTGACGACGATGGAGCGCGCTGGGGGGCAATACGCCGCGGACCAAACCCTCTATCATGTGCTGAACGTCAGCCGGCGCGACCGCGTGGCGGGCGTGTTGCCCGGAAAGTATCTGGTCGACGATTACGGCCACTTCCGCTATTACATTGATCCGGCAATCAATGGCCGTTTGCGTACCCACGACGACGGCCAGTCCGCCACCCGGTTTACGGCTCCCAAAGCACAATTGATGGCCCTGATCATCGACGGCATCTTCAACGGTGAACTCCCATGGAGCCTGGTGCTGATCGGGGCTTTGATCGCGGTGGTGCTCGAACTGTCGGGCGTGCCGTCGCTGCCTTTTGCCGTGGGGGTTTACCTGCCGATTACGGCGTCGGTGCCGATCTTTTTCGGCGGAGCCATCCGCTGGCTTGTCGACCGGCGGGCGAAACACTCGGCTGCTGAATCGGAAAGCAGCCCCGGTATTCTTTTTTCTTCCGGATATATTGCCGGTGGTACCCTGGCAGGTCTGGTCGGAGCGATGCTGGCCTTCTTGCCGATGGAGTGGGGCAAGAAATTGCAATTGAACCAATACATGCGCGCCGCTTGGAATGAAAGCGCGTGGCCGGCCATCGTGACTTTCGTGGTGCTGATGCTGTTCCTGATGCTCGTTGGATCGGGCAAGTTACTACGTCCTTCTTCGCCGAAAACCGAATCGTAGAACGAAACGGCCAATCGGCAAGATCAGGACACGCTCGGAGCCTCGGACGGCGAGCCAGTTTGCTTGGGGTGAATGCGATGCGCAATGCGTGCCGGCTATTTCTCGCGGGGATAATCACGATGGGCTCGACCGGTTGGAATCGGGCGCAGGCCGACGAGGGGATGTGGCTGTTCAACGCGCCGCCGCGCCAATTGCTGAAGGCGAAGTACGACTTCGATTCCACCGATGCGTGGCTTACGCATTTGCAGCAATCGGCCGTCCGTTTCAACAGCGGCGGGTCGGGCTCGTTCGTTTCGGCCTCGGGGCTGGTGCTGACCAATCATCACGTCGGCGCCGATGCGCTGCAAAAACTTTCTTCGGCCGAGCACGACTACGTTCGCGAGGGATTTCTGGCCAAGACCGCGGCGGAAGAGGTGGCGTGTCTCGATTTGGAGTTGAACGTGCTGGTCGAGATCCGCGACGTGACGGCCCGGGTCGCCGCGGCGCTCAAACCCGAGATGAGCCTGGCCGAGTCAGAAAAAGCCCGGCGGGCCGTGATCAACACCATTGAGCAAGAATCGACGGCCAAAACGAAGCTGCGCAGCGACGTGGTCACGCTCTACAACGGCGGCCTGTACCAGTTGTATCTGTACAAAAAATATACCGACGTGCGGCTGGTCTTTGCGCCGGAACAGGAGATCGCCTTCTTTGGCGGCGATCCGGACAATTTCGAGTATCCGCGCTACGACCTGGATATTTGCTTTTTTCGCGCGTACGAGAACGGCAAGCCGGCCAACATCAAACACTATCTCAAGTGGAGCGCGGCCGGCCCGCAGGATGGGGAGCTGGTCTTCGTTGCCGGCAATCCCGGTCACACCGATCGGCTGAAAGCGGTCGATCATCTCGAGTATTTGCGCGACCTGGCTTTTCCGACTTCGCTGCAGTTGCTGTTTCGCCGCGAAGTGCTGCTGAAAACGTTCAGCGATCGCTTGCCAGAAAATGCCCGCCGTGCGCAGGACGAACTGTTTGGCATACAGAATTCCCGCAAGGCGATGCTGGGCGGGTTGGCGGGGCTGCAAGATCCGAAAATCATGGACGCAAAGCGCGCGGCCGAGACGGAATTGCGTGCGCAGTTTCGGGCTCACCAGCAAGATCGGCCGCAGTTCGCCGAAGCCGAGCAGGCCTATGCCAAGGTCGACAAGGCGCTCGAAGTGTTGCGAACGATCCGTGTGCGCAAAATGCTTTTGGAGGACAGTTCGGCGTTTGATAGCAAGCTGTTCGACATTGCCCGTGAAGTCCTTCGCTTTGCTGAAGAAACGGCCAAACCAAACGCCGACCGGCTGCGTGAATATCGCGAGTCGAACCTCGACTCGCTTAAACAAGAGCTTTATTCCGCGGCACCGATTTACGACGACCTGGAAATCCTCTGCCTCGCCGATGGTTTGTCGCGGTATATGGAATTGGCCGGCGCCGACGATCCCTTGGTCGTGAAGGTGCTCGACAACCAATCGCCGCACGAGCGGGCCGCCCAGTTGATTCAAGGAACGAAGCTGAAAGACGTCGCACTGCGGCGGAAACTGGCCGAAGGCGGACCGCAGGCCGTGCAGACTTCGGACGACCCGATGTTGGCCCTGGCCCGGCTGATCGATCCGGCGGCGCGAGAGGTCCGCGAAACCTATCAGCAACAAGTCGACGAGCCGCTCCGGCAGGCGTATGGCAAGATTGCCCAGGCCCGATTTGCCCTGGCCGGCAAGGAGATTTATCCCGATGCCACCTTCACGCTGCGGCTGGCGTTTGGCGTGGTGCGTGGCTACCGCGAGGCAGGGGTCGACCGACCACCGTGGACGACGATTGGCGGAGCGTTCGAGCATGCCGTGACGCACGACAGTGTTGCCCCCTTTTCGCTGCCCGACAGTTGGCTCAAGGCGAAAGACCGGCTCGACCTGAACGTGCCGCTGAATTTTGTCTGCACGGCCGATATTATCGGCGGGAACTCGGGCAGCCCGGTCGTGAATCGGGCCGGCGAGTTCGTCGGCATCATTTTCGACGGCAACATCCAATCGCTGGTCCTTGATTTCGTCTATACCGACGAGCAGGCGCGGGCGCTGTCCGTCCACTCCAGCGCCGTCGTCGAAGCGCTCAAGAAGGTTTATCATGCCGATCGTCTGGCCGGCGAGTTGCGGCCGGAGCGGTCGGTAAAATAGCGGTTGTTTTCGTTTCGACTCGACGTTTCGATTGTCCGCCGATTCGGCCCGTTCGGGCCGCGGCCCCGCGCCTCGGAGCATTGACCGTGAGCGACCCCAGCGAATTCTTTTTGCCGCGTGCTTTCTTGCAAGCCTGCCGCCGCTGGCGAAAAATATCGAAGGTGGCCGATTCGACCGGCGTCGATCTGACCGGTGGATCGCTGCTGACCCGCACGCTGGTGCTGCGGCGTATTTTGCTGCGCGAGGTGCTCGGGCCCGACGAGAAGTTTGTCGCCGTGTTGCTGCCCCCTTCGGTGGCGGCCGTGGTGGCCAACGTGGTTTTGTCGCTCGTGGGGCGCGTGGTCGTGAATCTGAACTACACCTGTTCGTCCGACACGCTGAACTACTGTTTGGACCAATGCAAAATCCGTCACGTGCTGACGAGCCGGCGGTTTCTCGAAAGACTCGACCTGAAGCTCGACGCTGAACTGGTGTTTCTCGAGGATTTCAAGGATCGGGCCACGCTCGTGGATAAGCTGGCTGGCTGGGCCATGGCCCAGCTGCCCTCGGGCATGCTCGAGCGCCAGCTGGGCGTCGACCGGATGAAGCCCGACGATCTGCTGACAGTGATCTTCACGTCGGGCTCGACCGGCAAGCCCAAGGGGGTGATGCTGAGCTATCGAAACGTGGGCGCGAACACGCAGGCCATCAACGAGGTGGTGCAGCTTTCGCCGAGCGACACGCTGTTGGGCATTCTGCCGATGTTTCATTGCTTTGGCTACACGGTTTCGTTGTGGTCGGTGCTGGCGCTCGACATCAAGGCGGCCTATCACTACAGCCCGCTCGAGGCGCAACAAATCGGCAAGTTGTGCCATAATCATAACGTGACGATCATGCTTTCGACGCCGACGTTTTTGCGCAGTTATCTCAAACGCATTGCGCCCGAGCAACTCAGCGCGCTGGACGTGGTGGTGGCCGGCGCGGAAAAATTGCCCTCCGATCTGTGTGAAGCGTTCGAGAAAAAATTCGGCGTGCGGCCCGTTGAAGGCTACGGCGCCACCGAGCTATCACCGCTGGTCTCGGTCAACCTTCCGCCCAGCCGCACGCGCAGACCAGGCCAGGGTTTGAAGGAAGGGACCGTCGGCCGGCCCGTGCCCGGGGTGACCGCCCAAGTGCGCGATCCCGACACCGACGCCGAAATGCCGGTCGACCAGCCGGGCATGCTATGGGTCAAGGGGCCAAACGTGATGCAAGGCTATTTGAATCAACCGGAGCTCACGGCCGAAGTGATTCGCGACGGATGGTACAAGACTGGCGACCTGGCGAAAGTCGATGCCGACGGATTCATCACGATCACGGGGCGGCAAAGTCGATTTTCGAAGATCGGTGGCGAGATGGTTCCCCACGGTCAGGTCGAGGAGCTGTTGCAGCAATTCTTGGGAAACGAAGAACAACATTTGGCGGTGGCGGTCGCGGCCGTGCCCGACGCGCGCAAGGGAGAGCGACTGCTGGTGCTACACACGAAGACTGACAAATCGCCGGAGGAGATGGTGCGGTATCTGTCGGAGGCCGGATTGCCGAATCTGTGGATCCCGTCGACCGATAGTTTTTTCGAGGTCGACGCGATTCCGGTTTTGGGGACCGGCAAACTCGATTTGCAAGCGGTGAAGCGCGTCGCGACCGAACGGCTGCAGGCGGCCCAGGGCGCACTAGGAACCGGTTGAAATCGGCCATCGTTGAATCTGTTTCTTGCACGGTGTCCGATCGACCGAAGAGCCGATCACAATCCAGTGGTGCGCCCGCGATGCTGTACGCGGCCTCTGCGACCCGGACTGTCGACCTTGCTGCATCGATCGCGCAAGGGATAGAATAATTGATGTATTATGAGCTGGGCCGAAGTGGACGGCGACGCTCAATGCAATCGCCCCAAATCCGTTCCGCCCTCGCGCCGTGATTGATTTCCAGATGCGGCGAGGGACGCGACCACGACGCCAAGAAATCGGAAAAAGAGCATGAATTCCGTCCTCGGCCCTAATACAAATCTTCCGAGAGATTTTCTGAAACCAAAGACGTTGCTCTGCTGCGGGGAGGATTCGCAGGAGTTTCTGGCAGCGATCGAAGAATGCACAGGCCAGAAATTTGAGGTGCAATCCAGCTATCGTTGCTACCGGTTCTGGCGATTCCCCGATTTCCTTGCGGCTTGGACCGGAATCGGAACGGGGTGTATCGAACCCCTGCTATTTGAACTTTTAATGCCTCAAAAGATCAAGCGAATTGCCTTGGTCGGCACCGCCGGAAAATTTGCGCACTCGCGAGTCGATCTGATCAAGGCACATATCTGCGACCCTGCCAGATGTAGCTACACAGCGTTGGACAAACTCATTGGTGGCAAGCTTCTTCGCCCGAAGCTGCCTGCGGGGGCGCCGGACTTATTGGTCCCACACGCAGGGATTGTATCGACCGATCTTTTCTATGGCTTCTCGAACGATGCTATGAAGGCGGCGTTTCCGCTCTTTACGCCAGCGTTAGCACGAGCATTCCATGACGATACATCTCAAATGGACCTTATCGACATGGAAGTTGGTCAGTTCTACTTCCTAAGTGAAAAATACGGTGGCCTGTCGCTGGACGCCTATATCGCTTTCAAGGGTGCAGCAAATGAAATGGGAAAGGGGCAGCAACAGCTTGCCAACTCCCAGACGACGATTTCGGAGTGCGTCCAGGCAGCACTGACGTTTTTGGGCCGGTAGAATTTCAATTAGAATTGTCATATATATGATTGTGACTTCCGCGTGCAATAACGTCCCTCTGGCAGTTTTGCTCACTCTCCAAAAAGGTAAGGCGATGCCGGACGAGAAAGATGACGAGCGGAGACACAAGGATCTGCGCGACGAGCTCCAGCTTTATTGGCTGATTCAGCTGGGTACAATCACTGCGCTCGGTGCGCTCATGGGAACGTGGCCAAAAAGCACTGATGCGGTATCTGGGGATGCCATTCTGGTAAAGTTGATCGTTGGTGCGGTGGCTTTGGTGTTGATAACGATCGCGGGAATGTACAACGTTGTAGGCAACTATTATACTTTCGTGGCGAACTACCGACTCGGTAGGGAGAAGCAGCAGGAGAGCGTCGTTACACCCTGGATGGCGCTTGCGCAGAGTTTGATTGCCGCCTTCCTAGGAGGTGCCATTGGAGCAGTGGCGATGGAGGGCGCGGCTTTGTTCAGCGCGCCCTCAACTGTTAATTCTGCTCAAAAGGTAGATGCTAGCGTTCCAGCAGAGGCGGCGAAGGCGAGATTCTCCATTACGTGGAATAGAATCGATTTCATCGTTCAAGACCACGACCTTGCCGAACGAGCGGACCGTCGTAGCTCGCAAAACGGCTTTGGCGCTAGTGGTGACTTGGTGTGGCCTTTTACAGTGATTGGCCTTGGCTTATTCTTCGGATTCGCTGTCTATGGATGGTCCGTTGCAAAGACGATTGAGTCCTTCGATCGGCAACGTGACGGGACCGACGCGGACACGTTGAAAATACTGACGGCTTTCATCGAGTACTCAAAAGAATTGCAGAAAGTGTGGGCGATCCTCTTGGGTAAATGGCTCAGACGGCTGCAAAATCAATGCACGAGCTGCGCTCTAAAACCGTGCCGGCGTAAGGCGTGATCTGCTCCCGAAAACCTGGCCTCGCCGGTTATGTAGAAACCTCTTGTCTGTCATTTTGCAACGGCAGCGGAGTCGGTGAGTATGAAGCATTTCTTGCCGACGAGGACAGCGTGTTGCGTCGATACGATAGGGCACGAAAGCAGTTGGCTGTTCAGTTTGGCCATGTCGTTCGGCAACGAAACAAAAGTCAGGCTTTCGTCTCCCGTTCTGCGGCGATCGATTCTTGGCGCCGTCATGCTGGCATTGGCCGGAATCGGGGCCGCGACCGCAGACGAGTTTGTCGAGATTGCGGTGCCGCTACGCGAGGGTTGCTACTTTTCGCCCCGCGATTTTTGCCAGCAGTGCAATGAGCGGTTGGGAACGCATTTTCCACTGGGGCTCATTACGGACCAGGAACATTGATTAACCGACAACGAGCGTCGGGCGATTTTCATCGCCAGCGTGGCCGGCATCCTGCCGATCAGTATCGACGGGCGGCAACTGATCGTCAGGCTGCCCAACCCGCAAGATGACGCGACGCGGCACAGAAACCGCGAGCTGATCGAAAAGTATCTCGGCATTTCGATGGACTGGCCCGCGGGCAAAGGGTTGCATTTGCCCGACGACTTTCGTCCAGCCGCGCGCACGATTCTATTGGTTCACGGACTCGAGTCGCGGGCCGACGAGTTCGACCGTTTTCGGCAAGCTTGCCGTAACTGGGGCGTTCAAGCCCTGGTGTTCGACTATCCCAATGACGGGCCGATCGCCTGGTCGGGCGATCGACTGAGCGAGGACTTGAAAGCGCTGGCCGCAAAATATCCCGAGCTGCGCGTGGCGATCGTGGCCCACAGCATGGGCGGGCTGGTCAGCCGCTATTGCCTGGAAACGCCCGGCAAACAGCCGAGCTGCGTCACCGATCTGTTCACGCTCGGAACGCCGCATGCCGGCACGAGGCTGAGCGGGGTCCAACCTTGGGTCGAACTGTACCGCGAAACGTTCTCGAAGTACGCGCTCCATGGTGGCACCATTCAAGACGGCTTGGGCGAAGCCGCGGATGATGTTCGCGTCGGGAGTGAATTTCTGACGGCCCTGAACGCCCGGAAGCGGCCGCCGGCCGGTATCACCTATCATGTCGCCGCGGGCACGAGGAGTTTTGTGCCCCGCGCGGTATTGGAAACGGCACGCAAAGCAGCCGGTTCGATGGCGAAAGGCAAGCCGCGGGATCAACTGCTGGCGATGCTCAATTCGCCGGAATTACAGGACGGACTCGGCGATGGCGCCGTCGCGGTAGAAGGAGCACTACTGCCCGAGGTCGCGAGCCGGCGAACGTTCGACCTCGATCATTTACAACTGGTCACGCTGCCAGGCGAACAGCCGGAAATGTGCGAGGTCTTTCCGTGGATCATGGCATCGCTGGGGTGGAAACGGCTGTCGTTCTGAACTTACGATGCCAGCCAGTCGTCCAGCCGAAGGCCGGGAATGTTTCGATAATCGGCGCGGTTATGCGTCACGAGTGTCAAGTCGTGAACGAGTGCCACCGATGCAATCATCAAATCGGTTGTCGGCACCGATACGCCCTGCTGTTCCAGTACGCCCCGGTTTTGGCCAAACATTTGTGCGCAGGACGAATCAAAGCTGAGGACCGGCACATCCGCCAAGAGATCATTGATCTGTTGCAGAAGGGATGATGGCTGTTTGCGCCGATATGCCCAAGCGTACAGCTCGCCCAGCACAATTGCTGGAATGAAGAGCCGCCCGGAGTGTTGAACGAACCGATGGATCAGGCCCGCCGGTCGCTTCAAGTGCGCAGAACACGTATCCGTGTCCAGCAGAAAACTCATTCGACGATTTCCTTCCGAGCGTCCTGCTTTCGCTCGTGGTAAATCTCTCCAAGGATTCGGTCGTCGTCGTCAGTCCACTCTTCGGCCAGCGCACCGGCGGAACGCCTTAGGCCATCACCCCAGGGCCTGCCCGTCGGGATGATCTTCACTTGCACTTCGACTCTTTGGCCTTCGGCCACGCCGAGGTCTTCGACGAGTTCAATCGTCTTGCCGTGGATAATGCCTTGGGTTGATCGAATCATCTGGATTACTCCTTGAGGGCGAATCATCCTATTATACTCGATGTTCGCCGGCGGCATCCCCCCGGGCTTGCAAGCCGTCACGCGCGTGTCGAATAGGAGTCGCAGGCCTGGCGGCGACTCTAACGCGTGCCGTCCGCCGCCTTGGCGGTCAATTGCTGGCGAGCGCTGCCAACGATTCGACATAAGAGATCAAGGCGGCGAACTCTTCCACCGTCAGATCTTTTACCAGCCCTTCCGGCATCACCGAGATTTCCTGCTTTTTGCGCTCCTCGATTTCGGCCACCGCGAGTTTCATCTCTCGGCCTTCGGCATCGCGGACGGTAATTGCGTCGGCCGCTTCGTTGGTGACGAAGCCGGTCACGATTTTTCCGTTGTCGAGCACGAACTGATAGGTGGCGAACCCTTGGGCGATCGATTTGTTGGGCAGTAAGATCGACTCGGCCAACTGCTCGCGCTTGTAGGTTTTGGCCACCTGCGGCAGGAATGGCCCGCGCAGCGCCTCACCTGGTTTCACGGTATGGCACTTGGCGCAATTCAGCCGGGCGAACAAGGCTTCGCCCTCGGCCGGCTCGCCGGGATGGCGCATGATTTCGGCCACCACCTGTTCAGGCTTTAAGGTCTGGACCGGCGGGCCCGAGGGAGGCCGCTTCTCTAAATGCCAATCATGGACGATTTGGCGGGCGGCATCGGCCACGGGTGGCGCCGGGTCGTTGACGGCTGCGAGCGCTTTCTCGGTATAGCTGCGGTCGTTGATCAGCAGTGCCGCCCGCAAGATCTGGGCGCAACGCGCCGGATCGCTCCAACCAGTTTCGATTACTTGGATCGCTGCAGCCCGCGCCTCGGGGGACGTATCCACATGATTGACCAGCGACAGCAGGGCTGCTTCGGCCCAAAGGGAAGCAGTTCCGTTGAGTTTCTTGGCCTGCGCTTCCACGCCTTCGAGATGCGGGGCCAGATTGTCGGGCCGCATGAAGGCATCGCGCAGCTCGCGGGTTTGAGGCAGCGCACCGTCTATTCTTTGCAACGGCTCGATCGTATCCAGGACGGCCTGAAACGAATCGGCGTCATCGGCCCGCAAAAGAACCAGTGCGGCACTCGCCCGGGTTGCCGCGTCGACTTTGTCGCTGGCCGCCGCAGCCTTGAGGAGTGGTAATGCCGCCGCGGGTGGGTGGGAAAGCCATTTTAATTCGGCGACCGCGGCCGGAACGAGCGCCGGATTGGCGGCCGCCATGGCCAACAGCCGGTCGAGCGCGTCGTCGAGATGAACCCGATTGCGATGGAAGTCGGTCAGGAGCCAGGCGGGTTCGTCTCCGGGGGCTGCATCCAACGCCTGTTTCAGGGCGGCGGCGATTTTGGGCGATTCCAACCAAGGCTCAGGCTGATAGTAAGGGCCGGTCGAGTCGGGGCGCGTGGCCCAACTGTTACCCTTCCAGGTTCCTTCTTGATTGTAGAGCCGGGCCAGCGCGGACAAGAGCCGGCGGCGCCGATGCGTATCGGTCTCGTTTTCCAGTCGCGCGATCAGGCCATCGACGGCAGCCGCTTCGTGCATGCCTTGCAGCGCACGAAACGCACCCTCGCGCATTTCGGCCGGCGCGTCCGCCGCATCGAGCACGGTGAAGCAAGCGGCCGCGGCCCTCAGGCGGACGAGCGACGCAATCGCGGTGTGCAGGACGACCGGATCACTGTCTGCGAGCAGCGGCAAAATCGCCGTGGCGTACTCGGTTTTTCCGAGCCGTGCCAAGGCAATCGCCGATTCAAGACGCGTGCGCGGGTCGCGGTCAGTGATCCCCGCCAACAGTGGCTCGACCGGCAGATTATTGAGCTGATCTTCACGATCGGCCAAGGCGCGAATCGCCAGCGGGCGCAAAGCCTCATCGCGCGACAATTCGACCAGCATCGGATGGCTTGCCGCGCCCAAACCCTGCTTCAGCGTCAGCAGTGCCGCCACGCGCGAAGCTAGCGACAGCGATCCATCGCCTGCCAAACCGCGCAGTCCGTCGACGATCGCCGGGCTCAAGGAGCGTGCGAGCAACTCGCGCTGAGCCGCCAGTCGCCGGCGATGACTGGGTGATGCGAGCAAACGAAAAAGTTCGGGAGGCGAGGCCTTGGCGAAGTCGGGGAGCGGCTCGGGCGTGTAGCCTTTCGGCGTCAGGCGGACCAGAAAGCCGACTTTCTCGCCGACGTAACTGAAGACCGCCCCATGCCAACTGCTGGCGTAAATGTGGCTATTGGCATCGACGTCGAGATCGGTCACCCGGTCGATGTGAAAAAATTCTTCCTGGTCGGCCGAAAAGGTCGCGCCATTGGGTGTCAGGCGATGGCGATAGATGCAGCTTCGGCCCCAGTCGGCCGTGTAGGCTGCCGGGCTTGCCCCCGCGGGAAAACCGGGTTCATCGAGATACAGCGTGCCCGTGCCCGATCCGCCGCCGTAATCGGCCAACGGTTGAATCGCTTCGTCGTTGAAGTTTTTGAACAACCGCGGGTAGCCGTGATCTTCCAGGCCGGTGAAGTGATGCAACCGGATGTCCCAACCGCCGCCGTCGTTCGTGTTGTCGCGCGTAAAACCGTTGAGGAGCGGATCGACGGCGACCTCCAGGATGTTGCGCGTGCCGCGCGAATAGATTTCCAGCCCGGTTCCATCGGGGCGGACTCGCACCACGCCCCCGCCACGGAACTGGAGCCGGCGGCCATCGGTCCCTTCGGCATCCATGAAACCAAAATCGCCGATCGCCAGGTACAGCCAGCCGTCGATGCCCAGGGTCACGCCGTTGGAGGTGTGGTCGGCCGGCCTGTCCTTAAAGGTAAACGCGACGTTTTTGACCAGTACCTGTTCCTGGTCGGCTCGGCCGTCGCCGTCGGTGTCGATGTAGGCGCTCAGATGAGGCGGATGCATCAGATAGAGCCGGTCGCGATCCCAAACCAATCCGCGCGGTGAATCGACGTTCGGCACGAACAGCCGCGTTTCGTCGGCTCGACCGTCGCCATCGACGTCGCGCAGCCGATAGACGGCTCCTCGGTTCTTTTCGCGTTCCCCCGATCCGTTCTTGTCGACCGAGACATAGACCACACCATCGGGCGCAGCCGCCACAAAGACCGGATAGATCACCGCGGGCGGAACGGCGAAAAGCGTCGCGTCATAGCCCTCGGGAGCTTTGAACTCACCGAGCAGCTTCTGTTCGGATTCCGGCGGAGTCGCAACGGCCGACGGCATCGCCGGTTTGAGATAGGCGTCGTTCAGCTTGTCGCAGGCCCAGAGCGAACCGCGCGTGATCAGATCGAGAAACTCGGGCGCTTCGACCGTTTCGTTGTGGTGACCAAGCGTAGTGCCAAAGACCCGGGTGCCTTGATAGTCGTTGGTCCAGACGCAAACTTCGTCGTTGCCGTTCTCGCGGTTTTTGGCCACGGCTAATGGATGCGTCGTCGGCCAGACTTTTTCGATCCAGTACAACTCGCCCGCCGGGTTGGCCCAGGCCGGGCCGAACTTCTGCATGATCGGATGATCGGCGTCGCGGTTCAACACTTCGTGCCCATAAGCGGCCCCATGCCTGCGCGTGGTGACGCCGGTGAACTGAAACCAGTTGTCGGTGTCAATGCGGTAGGAGTGCATCGCGCAGTGGATCACGACAGCGGGCAACCCCTTTTTGTGCGGCGCCAAAACGCGTTCGGCCCACTCGACATCGGTGACTCCGCCAAAACATTCGTCATGGATGACCAGGTCATAGCCATTGGCCCAATCGGCATTCTCATAGAGGGGGATTTTGACGTTTCGATCCGTCCCACCTTGCTGGACGTGAGTCACCTCGACGTGAGCCCGCGCTTCCAAGCCTTCCTTGAGGAGTTCTTTTTGAGCCGCGTAGTCGTGGCAACAACCGCCGGTGACCAGCAGAATCTTCAAAGGCTTGGGGGCGGGTGGTTCGGCGCCGAGCCGCCCGGTAGGCGGCAGGCCGATGCTCATGATGGCCAGGACCAGCGACCAGAATCGCGTCGTCGACCCTCGGTCAAGCGTTCGGATTTTCATTGTCGGAGTCAGTCTGATTGGGTGGGAGGATCAGGTGGGAAAGTCGGGTGAGAACGGCGACGCGAAAACGCCAGCGCCGGCGTGCCACTCGATTGTAATCAAAATGCGGCGGTCGAGGGAATCACCCGCCGCAGCGCCGGCATTCCCCCAGACGCATTCACGAGGCAAGCAGCGCTTGCAACCGCGCAATCATCGGCACGAAACGTTCTGAGTGGGCGATCAATATCAGATCGTGGCGGTCGCCCAAAAGCGGGATCAAAACGCCCTGATTTGCTCGAGCGGTTAGACGGACGGTTGATACGACTGGCGAAGCGATCGCCGGTAAAGCCACAGAATCGTGGCCAGTCCGATCACGGAGACCACGGCGCAGGCAATGACCACGAGCATCCGGTTGCTGGTCCATCCGCGCTGGCTCGCTCGGGCTGCCCAATTCGCCCTGCGATCGAGCAAGGCATCAGCCGGTGCGAATTGGACCGCCGATCGGTAGGCTGTTCGGGCCTGTCGCGGGAGTCCGTCCAGGATGAGAAGGTTTCCCAAGTCAGTAAGCAGGTTTGCCACCACCTTGTCCGGAGGCGGGACCAGCGAGAGCCGCTCGCGCAGCTGGTACTCGAGGGCCGAGCGCACCTCGGCCAGGGTTTTGGAGTTGCCGTCGATGTCGGTCACGATTTGAGTGGGGGGCACCGGTTTGTCATCCACTCCGAAATCGAGCCCAAGGATGGAATGAGAACTGAGCCATGCGGGATCTCTTTCCATGGCGAGCTTGACCTGCAAGATCTTCACGTGCAGCCATTCGCTGCCCAGGTGCGACTGTGGTTCGCGGCGCAATCCCGTCTCGATCCACTCCAAGGCCTTTTGATTGTCACCGGCCAGCTCATAGGCGGTTCCCAAGTTAGAGGCCACGACGTATTCACCTGGTTTGTCGGTTTCGACCGCATTGAGAATGTCGATGGCCTGGGCGATGTCGCCATGAAGCATCAACGCGACCGCGTAGTCCGTCTTATCCTGGTAGGTTCCTAGCTCGGCAGTCCACCATTTCTTTTCAAGCTCTTCCGTCGAAGGTGCCTCGTGTCCGCCCGACCAGAGGTAAGCGGAATAATCTCTGGCCGACTTTTTCGCCAGTTCTTCCGGGGTTGGAGGGGGCGGTTCCTTATATTTTCGGATGCAGGCCGCTAAGGGATCGGAGGCAAGGCCAAAGCAGATTGTCGACATGATCGCGAACCCCGCGATCGAACAAAAGAAACGGCTCATCGAATTCTCCGCCACAGAAAGGACGAGCGAGAGGATCCCGAACGGGATCTGCCTGATCTCTCACCGATCATCATAGCCGAGCGGAGGGCGTTTGGGCACGCCGAACTCGTAGGTTCACGCGCCGGCGAGGTGACGCAGACGCTCGATCACCGGGACGAACCGCTCGGATTGGGCGATCAGCTTCACGCGGCGGCGGTCGTCGGCCAGCGGAGTCATGTGGATATCGAGCCGGTCGCCCGGCAGACACTCGGACATGCGGTCGGCCCATTCGATGAACACCAGCACTGGCTCGTCAAATCGCTCGTCCAGCCCCAATTGCCAGAATTCGTCGGCATCGGCCAGGCGATAGGCGTCGGCATGATAAATCGTGCGCGTGCCATGATATTCTTGTACCAGCACGAAGGTCGGACTGGTGACGGTCAAGCGATCGATGCCCGAGGCATCGGCCACGGCCTGCACGAGCCGGGTTTTACCGGCTCCCAGCGGACCATTGAGCCCCACGACCGCTTGTTTGGGCAGCGCCGCGGCCAGTGCCCGGCCCAGGGCGGTGGTGGCGGCTTCATCGGCCAGATCGAATTCCCACGTTCGGTCGCTCATCGTCGCAGTGCCTTTGGGCGTGCATGAGTCAATGCTCGTAACCCCGTGGCGCCAGCGGGCGCCGGCCACCGGCGGTGGTTGACTCCCACAATCCAGGCTCGGCGACGAACTCGCCGATCGCGGTGAGGGGAATGTTGAGCGGTTGGTCACGCAGAATTTGATCGGCGACCGCGGGAGGGACCGCCAGCACCAGTTCAAAATCTTCGCCATCGGCCAGCGCGTGGTCAAGCGCCGAGCGGCCATCGGCGTTTTGTGCCGCGAGTTGGATGGCGGAATCGGAGAGCGGGATTTGCGACAGATCGATGCACGCGCCGCAGCCGCTCTCGGCGGCCAGCCGGCTGAGATCCAAGGACAAGCCATCGCTCACATTGATGCCGGCGTGGAGTTCGTAGCGATCGGCCAGAAGAAGTGCCTCGGCGACGCGCGGCTCGAAATCCAAATGCTTGCCCAGGATGCTGCCTCCCAGCGACCCGGTGACGAGGATGCGGTCGCCGGGCCGGGCTCCGCTGCGCAGGAGCGGGCCGCGTGCCGAAGGAGTGCCCAGCGCCGTGATGCTGATCGCCAGACCGCCGGCCCAGGTGTTGGTATCGCCGCCGGCAATGGCCACGCCATAGCGTGCCGCCAGCGGCAGGATTCCGGTATACAAGTCGCGCGCGAGCTGGGCACCATCGTGCTCGGGCAAAGCCAGAGCGATCACCACGGCCAAGGGGCGCGCGGCCATGGCTGCCAGATCGCTCAGGTTCGCGGCCAGCGCTTTGTGGCCGATCCGCCGGGCGTCGTGCTCAGAAAGCAGGAAATCGACCCCGTCGGTCAATAAATCGGTCGTCACGACCAATTGGCTGCCCCCTTCGATGGAGAGGACCGCGGCGTCGTCACCCAGTCCGACGCCGAGCGCCGAATGGGCGGGGCAGACAGAGCGCAGCCAGGCGATGAAGGAGGATTCCATGACCGGCGAACATAATCGCCGGCCTGCGCTCCTGGCAAGTGGCGGCCTTTAGCGCTGGGCCTATTTTTGGCGAAGCGAGACGGTCAGGTGGCCGAACTTCGATTCGTTGTTGCGGAGAATGAAGAATTTCACTGGTTCCAGTTCGGCGAAATCGGGCCGATTCAGAACATAGGCCACGTTCTCCAGCGAGATCGTCTCCCAAATGTGCAGTCCGACCAGCACGTCACCCCGGCGAATTCCTTGCCGAGCGGCCGGACTGTCGGGGCGGACGGCGACGACCGACAGGCCGCCTCGGTACTGGGTTTGCGACTGGCGAAGCTGTTTGGCCGAAACCTCTTCCAGTTTCAAGCCGAGCAATTCCCAGATTTCGGTTGCCACGCGTGCCTTGGCCGATGTGGCCGCATCGGCGCCGGCAACGTCCGCCCGGGCCGAAGCGGGCATGCTCAAGCGGCCTTTCGGGGCCAGCACCAGATTGACGGTTATGGGCTGTTGATCGCGGCGGACGGTGAGCTCGATTTCCTCGCCGGCTTTGTGATCCAGGAGTGCCCGCTCGAAATCGAGGCCGCGCACGACCGGTTTGTCGGCGGCGCGGGTGATGACGTCGCCGCGCTGGAGACCGCATTTGGCGGCCGGGCTGTCGCTGACGACCTCGCCGACCACGAATTCTTGCCGGCTGGCCGTTTCTTGCGCGGCCTTCACGCCGTGGACGACGCCGTCGATCCGCTCGACGCTCATCAGCCGGGCGGCAATCTCCATTGCCATATCGACGGGGATGGCAAAGCCGATCCCTTGAGCGCCAGCCCGTACCGCGACGTTGATGCCGATCATCTCGCCGTCGATGTTCAATAGTGGTCCGCCCGAATTGCCTGGGTTGATGCTGGCGTCGGTTTGAATCAGATCCTGATATTGCTGAGCGTCGCTGACGTGGACGGTGCGGTGCAGGGCGCTGACGATGCCGCGCGTCACGGTGTGCTCGTAGCCATAAGCGTTGCCGACGGCGATGACTGGTTCGCCCGTCATCAGATCGCTCGACGTGCCGATCGTGATCACGGGCACTTCGTCTTTCGACGTGATTTTGATGACGGCCAGATCCGTGCGTGGATCGTGCGAAACTTGCGTCGCGACGTAGGCTTGACCTCCGGCCAGGGTGACTTGGATCTTTTTCACGCCTTCGACCACGTGATAGTTCGTGATGATGTAGCCACGCTGGTCGATGACCACGCCCGTTCCCATGCCGTTGACGTGCTGCGGTGAGTCACCGCGGCGGGTACTGTCGTCGGGCGACGAGAGGGTCTTTTGGCCGTGAATATTGACGATCGACGCGCGGGCTTGCTCGACAGCGCGGACCGTGGCGGTCCGCCTGAGCTCCGAGCCGACTGCCGAGCGCAACGTGGGCGTCGCTGTCGCTGCCAGCGCGAGGGACAAGCCCCAACACATGGGAGCAGCAAGCGGGAAGTATCGTGATTGCATCATGAGATGTGCGTGCCGCGCTGGGTCGGTCGAATGTCGATGCGGGCCGAAGTGAGTGCAGGCAGGGCGGTAGCGTGACGGGCTGCGACTGTCCGTCTGCACCAAAGCTAGATCGGTCAATCGTTAAGACCGCTAGAGGACGGAGAGTTTGGGGCGTTACAGCCGACCTAAATTCTCAATGGCACTCCCTCGATGCTGGGGAAGTGAGGGAAAAAATACGGCCTGTTGAATGAGGCCAGAGGCGAGGGGCCTGAAGCGTGAGGCGAGGGGGGAGAAACGCCAGAAACCGCCGACGATCCAGCGGAGCGCGCTTACACGCAAAGAAAACGCCTGACCGATGCAGCAATCATTCAGGCCATTGGCCCTGGTAACCACTGGCAGTCTGCACCGGATTGCGACGCACGGCCTGACGCCGGCGGGCACTATTGGGCACCGTGGCCGGTCGGGGCGGCGGTACTTCCTCGAGGTCGGGCCCAAGAGGATCCGCCAACTCAGGCGTCACCGGTGGCAACACCACCGGAGGCTGGGAAACCAACGGTCCGAAGACCGGCCGCGTCGGCACCGGGTGAAACCGTGGATGACCCATCGGGCCGGTCGGGCCTGGAACCGCGGCAGTCGCGGCCGCTTTGGCCTTCCGAGAGCCGAGGGCACATCGATTGCGCCCGGCACCTTGCGACGCGTACTGGTTGCCGCCCGGGCACTCATTCTGGCTGGGGCATCCAGTCTGGCATTGACCGTCGGGCTGACACGAACATCCAACCTGGCCACAGCAGTTGCCGTCGGCAGCGCATTGGCCGCAAGGGTTGGCCGTGT
Organism: uncultured Planctomycetaceae bacterium; assembly: GCA_963702015.1. Taxonomy (GTDB): domain Bacteria; phylum Planctomycetota; class Planctomycetia; order Pirellulales; family PALSA-1355; genus DATJTR01. Next base: position 5,983,519 of record OY969698.1, on the reverse strand, counting down.
GAATGAGTCCCAACGACCAATCGCCGTGCAATACGTATCCTTGCCAGCAACAGGCCGGCGCGCATAAAGTCAGGCAACTGGCGAAGAGAATCGGCCAGACGGCCGTCAGGCGTCGCATGCGTTTCCCCCCCCCGGGCAAACATCTCAGTCCACGTCGCGCATTTTCCGCAGCCGCCCGGCGTCGTGTAGAGCCTGGAGCGCTATCTCGTTTGATCGGCGCACTGGCGGCCCGAGAACAGGAATAATCGGCAATCTTTTCCCAGGCGGAATCGGGCTCCGGGCCGTGGGCGAGAGGCCAAGGGCGCGCTAGGCAAGAGGCGCGGAATTTGAGGCGCGGTCCGCGCGGCTCAGGCACCTTGGGCCTACTTTTTCGGACGCAGCGCCAAGAGAAGCAATTGCATCAGTAAGAAGACTGCCAGCAATGCCAGCAGCAGGTAGGGCCACATCGACAGCAGGCGGAGTTGAAGATTCACGGCCCGGCCAAGATCCTCCACCACGCCGATGACCAACAGCAGCAGCAGGCCGAGGAGCAACAGACCGCAGCCGCCGGCTGCCATCAGACTTTTGAAGTTCCCCGCTTCGTTGTATTCCTCGTGGTGCAACTCGATCGTCCGGCCGCGCGCGAGACTGCGATCGATCGTTTGTGCCAGCTCGATCGAGCGCGCGGCGTCGAGCCAATCGGGATGGACGGTCTCGCCGGCGATCGCCCTCCGCAACTGCTCGAGCGATGCGCGTGCCGGGTTCCAATCGTCCGTCCATTGCCGATCGGCGCGCTCGCCGCCGGCCTGCAGCTCCATCTGCCATGCGCCACCCTCGGCCGGTAGTGTGACAACCGCGCGACCGGCCGGCGCGACCAGCACCAGGCGGCCCGAATCGGCAAGCTCGGCCGGCGCAACCGACCAGCGTGCCAGGACTCCGCTGGGGCCCGACATCTGGATGTTCAGGCTTTCGAATGAGATGCCGCCGCCGCCAGCCATCGCCCCCAGGTGTGTCAGATCACCGGTGAGCGCCTGGAGCAGATCGGCGTCGCGCGCGAACTGCGCTTTGACGGCCGATGGGCCGCGGTCGACCAACTGCCGTTCGAGCGAGACTTGCTCGAGCGGGCCGATTCCGCCCGGCGCGCCCGAGACAAGGCGTTGGATCAATTCGCCGATGGCCGGGTGCAATCGATTGGGCAGATAGGGCAGCATGACCGTGCCGGCCTCGCGACGAACCATGTCCAACTCGTAATAGACCAACGCCGAAATAAAGAGCGGGTGGGCCACGAGCGTGGGAATTCCGACCTGTGCGAACTTGCGTAGTTGTTCGGCCCGGCGGTCTTCATCGGGATCGGAGCCGACGACAACGGCATCGAGCCACGTCGAATCGAGCAGCGCTTCCCAGTTGTCGACAACGCCGCGCGTCGGTCGCAGTGCCCCGAACGCCGCCGCGTAGGGGCCGGAACCAATTTCCGAGCATCCGACCAACTGATAGGCGCCGTCGGAAGCGATCGTGCGAGCGATCGCCAACGTTTCCCGATCCGCGCCGAGAATGGCCAACTTCATGCTGCCCTGGCGGAGTCGGGTGGAAATAATATTGCCTGCGGGGGGCGAAGGAACTGCCCGCGAACAAGATAACAGGAGTGGCAGCGAAAGCTACTGCTGCTGCGGCGCGTTTTTCTTGCGGCTGGTCTTGCTGGCCGCCTTGGCCGCTGGCGGTTTGGCTTTGGCCAACTTGGCCAGCTTTTTTTGCTCGGCCCGTTGCGCACGCAGCTCGGCCTTCCGGTCCGACGTCCCGTAGCTGCCCGAAGGCGAATAATTGGACGGCGTCGAGGTATCGAGAGATGGCAGCCCGCCCATGCCATAGCCACCGACAAAGGGATTGGAAACGCCCCTCGAAACATTCCCCCGGCCCATGCCTCCCAACATCCCGTAGAGCATGTAGATCTGAGCCATTTGCTGCTGGGCGTTCATGCCGCCACCCATCGGAGCCGCGCCGGTGACGGGCGAAAAGGTGGGGATGCCGGGCCCCATGAGGCCTTGGCCTGCCGCGCCAGCATGCGCTCCGCCACCCTGCGCGCCGCCAAAACCTTGCGCGCCGCCGGCAAATTGTGCCCGGCTGGTGCCCGCCATCGAAACAACAATGCAACCGACGGTCATTACGGTGAGAAACGGGCTGATTCGCATCGGATTGCTCTCGAAATCAAATACCGCGAGGTACCGTCGCCATCCACCGCCCTAGTATCCAATCTATTTATCTTTCCCATTTAATGCAAGCATCGGAAATGCCGTATTGTCTCAAAAGCAACGCCTGTTGGGGGGGCATGGGTAGGGCGGCGGGTGTCGGCAAACCCCGTGATTGCGACTCGTTTGGCCCCGACCGATGCGTTACGCTTACGGTCTCGCTACGGCTTCGGCCGTGGTAGCGTGTGAAGTAATGCAGCCGGCGCGCAGCGCCGATCACGAGGCAATCCCGATCACCCCAAAATCGACGAGCGAGAATCCATGCGGACGATAATCCTGTATTCGGTGGCGATGGTTGTGGCCGGTTGGCTTTTGGCGGCAATGCCCGCTCCGGCACGGAGCGAGGAACCGGTTCGGCCGAGGGCCTGGATCGACGGCACTGGCGAGGGATGGAAAGAACTGGGGAAGGCTGACTTCGCCGACGTCAACGGCGATCCCGACACCTGGATCTGGAGAACCGATGGACTGCACTGTAGCGGTCAGCCGGTGGGTGTCATTCGGTCGCAGAAGATCTATGCCAATTTCGAACTCGTGGTCCAGTGGCGGCATTTGAAACCGGGCGGCAATTCGGGCGTGTTCGTGTGGGTGCCCGAGAGTTCGGTCAAGGATCTGCCGAAGGGACGACTTGCGCATGGCATCGAGGTGCAGGTGCTCGATCACGCTTTTACCGAGCAGTATGAAAAGCAAACTGGCAAGAAGGGGGACTGGTTTACGACCAACGGCGACGTCTTTCCGGTGGGCGTGAAAATGACTCCTTTTCCGCCCGTGTCGCCCGACGGCAGCCGCAGCTTTCCCAAGCAGCAGCTCAGCAAGGGAGTGGGCGAGTGGAACCACTATTACGTGCGGGCCATCAACGGTGAAGTGCGCTTGTGGGTCAACGGCACGGAAGTTTCCGGCGGAACCGATTGCGATCCTCGAAGTGGCTATCTCTGCCTGGAATCCGAGGGCGCGCCGATCGACTTTCGGAACTTGCGTTTGCGCGAGCTGCCATGATGGGGGCGAGCGCGATTGGAATCCGCCGCGCGACGAGCCTGACGTCATCGCCGGCGTGAAAGCCTGGCCGCAACGCATAGGCTGGCGCAGGCGAGCGGGCCGCTACTTTTCTTTGCGTTTCAGCTTGTCTTCGTTGTCTTTGATGAACGCCCGAATGTCATCGGCAAAGGTGAGCAGCCGATCCCATTGCTCCATGTAGAGCGTGACCGGCATCCGCTGCAAGCCATAGACGCTCAAGCCGCCCTTCTCGCTGACTTTGCAGTAAAGCGCACCGCGTTTCGGTTGTTCGACCTCGCTTAAGAGTTTGGCGGCCTCGTCGACCTTCAATTCGCCGGCGGCCAGCTTGGCGAGGATTTCTTCTTTCTTCATGATTTCTCGATTGCGACTGAGGGCACGAACCTGCGACTGAGGGCACGAACCATCTGCCGACCCTGCGCAATAAAGGCGCGCGGAAGGCCGGCAAGGAGCGACAACGACGCCGATCATAGGCCATTTGACCCATTGGGGTCAATCAGGGCGAGCGCCGGTTTAGTGCCGCGATGCGCTCGGTGCCACGGAAGCGCAAAATTCGCGGAAAAAGAGTTGGGTCCCCAGCCTTTCGCGGCGCGATTAGAATCCGCGTTGCAGAGTCGTCAGACTCGATGGCTCGGCCGAATTGGCGGCACGGTTGGGAGTCGCCGGCGCGTTTTGCAGAATGGCTTTGGTCACCAGCAGGTAGTTCGTGCCGCGATATTCGGTGATCGTTCCACTCACGATCCAGGGGATCTGCTCCGGAATGTCGCTGATCGCGGTGGCGATTCGTTCGAGGTTCAGGTTTTCCAATCCCGTATAATGGGCATCGCTGCCCATGGGAAAGAACGTCGCCCGATCGCCGGTCAGTTTGAAATGCCCCGGGACGTCGACCAATGTCGTTCCTTCGCGCTGGCGCTGCGAAGTGCCGTGGGCCGTGGAATTGGACGGCTTGGGGGCAAAGGTGCGCGGGAAGGCTTCGGCAGCCGCGGCGAACTGCGCCGGCGGCCAGGCGAGCACTGTCCAGCAGGCAAAAAGTGTCGCGAGCGTCGCCAGCGCTCCGGCGGCGAGCAATTGCCAAACCGAAAATCGGCGAGGCTTCGTTTGCATGGCAGGATCATCCGAGGAGAAGTTTTGGCCGGGGGCGCAGAAGTCGGCTGAGCGAGGGAGAGTGGCTAACCGCCTGGCTTTTTCATGGCCAGACTGTGCAAGACCAGCACCGCCCCGACCGAGAGCAGAGCATAGCCGAGCCAGTCGGGCGGATGGATCGTACGGCGAGGTGTCGGACCGATCGATGCCAGGAACGGGCGGATCGTGCCGTCGCTATCGGTAGCCGAGGCGGCCAATCGCTCGTTGATCAGACGGCTCGCACGCTCGTTGAGCGTGAAGCTTTCAACCTTCTTGAACTCCAGGCCGAGGAACAACAACACCACGCCTAAAATCAAGAACTGATTGCGATTGAACTCCATCTTTCACACCTTACAGAGCTCGGCGGTGGGAGGAACCTGGGCAGGCCGCTGTCCGAGGGCGGCCTGGCCACGAGGCACCGCGAGCACGTTGGTGGGGCGGGACAACACGAGGTAGGTATGGCGAGTATCGGGGCCGCTCGGGCGGTATCTTCAATCGCCTGCATGGGATAGCGATTGTGCCAGCAGCACCGTACAGGCCGCGTGTTCGGCTCGAAACGGTCTCGGCGGTTGTTCGGCCAGCAAAGTCGCCGTTGTGCGACGAGAGAAGATGGCGCCGGCGGGTTATTTCCGCCGGGCGATGGCTCGCTGCATGGCCGTGCCCATGTCGGCGGGACTTTGGGCGACTTCGATGCCGGCGGCCTGGAGGGCGGCGATTTTTTCGGCCGCGGTTCCTTTGCCGCCAGAAATGATGGCGCCGGCGTGCCCCATGCGTTTGCCTGGCGGAGCGGCCTGGCCGGCAATGAAGGCGGCGACCGGCTTGGTGACGTGTTGACGAACGAACGCGGCGGCTTCTTCCTCGGCGGTGCCCCCGATTTCGCCCATCATCATGATCGCTTCGGTGGCGGGGTCGGCCTGGAAGAGTTTGAGCAGGTCGAGGAAGGAAGTTCCGACGATCGGATCGCCCCCCAGTCCGACGCAGGTCGACTGGCCGAGTCCCAGACTAGTCAGTTGCCAGACGGCCTCGTAGGTGAGCGTGCCGCTGCGGCTCATGACGCCGACCGGCCCCTTCTTGTGGATATAGCCGGGCATGATGCCGATCTTGCATTCTTCGGGCGTGATGACGCCGGGGCAGTTGGGTCCGATCAGCCGCGCGTCGGCGTGACGCATCACCTCGTAAACGCGGACCATATCGATGACCGGAACGCCCTCGGTGATGGCGATCACCGTTTTGATGCCGGCATCGACGGCTTCCAGAATGGCGTCGGCGGTGAAGGCCGGCGGCACGAAGATCATCGTGGCGTCGGCGCCGGTTTGTTCGACGGCGGCCATGACGGTGTCGAAGACCGGCAGGCCCTCGACCGTTTCACCGGCTTTGCCGGGGGTGACACCGCCGACCATTTTGGTGCCGTATTCGAGGCAACCCTTGGTGTGGAACTGACCGACCTTGCCGGTGATTCCCTGACAGATGACGCGGGTGTTCTTGTTGACGAGAATGCTCATGGCCGGCCAATGCGTAAAGCGTGAATCGCTGCTGGGTATAAAACGTCGGGTGGGCGCGCTGGCGTCAGGCGCCGGCGCCGCCGCGACGACTTTTTTGGCTGCGTCGGTCAATCCATCGGCATTGATGATCGCAAGTTTGCTTTCTTTCAGCATCCGCCGCCCTTGTTCCACTTCGGTCCCTTCCAATCGAACGACCAGCGGGACGTTGAACCCGACCGACTGGTAGGCCTCGAGCACGGCTGAGGCGATCGTGGTACAACGCATGATGCCGCCGAAAATGTTGACCAGCACCGCCTTGGTGTTTTTGTCGGCCAACAGGATGCGGAACGCTTCGGTCACTTGATCGACGTTGGCGCCGCCGCCGACATCGAGGAAATTGGCCGGTTCGCCGCCATGGTACTTGATCAGGTCCATCGTGCTCATGGCCAACCCGGCGCCGTTGACCAGGCAGCCGATGTTGCCGTCGAGCTTGACGTAGGACAAACCCGCCTTGCCGGCGCGAATTTCGGCCGGCTCCTCTTCCGACAAATCGCGCAGCTCCGTCAGGTCTTTGTGGCGATACAGCGCGTTGTCATCCAGCGTGATCTTGGCGTCGAGCGCCACCAAATCGCCGGCCGCGGTAACGACCAGCGGATTGATTTCGACCAGGCTGCAGTCCGAGGCGACAAAGACCTTACAGAGGGCTTTCATGAACGTCTCGGCGGCGCGGACCGTGCTTCCGGTCAGCCCGAGCCGGGCGCAGATCTTGCGGACCTGGTAGCTGTGCAAACCGGCGTCGACGTCGAGCGGCTCGCGGAAGATCAATTCGGGGGTCTCGGCCGCCACGTGTTCGATGTCCATGCCCCCTTGGCTGGAAACGATCACCACCGGGCAAGCCGTGGCGCGATCGACGACGATGCCCAAATAGAGCTCGCGGGCGATCTGGCAACCTTCTTCGATGAGGACTTGCCGCACGGTTTGACCGGCCGGCCCGGTTTGGATGGTGACCAGGGTCTCGCCGAGCAGATTTCCGGCGACCTGGGCCGCTTCGGCATCGCTGCGGACCAGTTGGACACCGTGCTGCTTGGGATTGGCCAGGATCGTTCCCTTGCCGCGGCCGCCGGCATGGATCTGGGCTTTGACCACAGCGATCGAGCGACCGAGCGAAACGAATGCGGCAGCCGCTTCCTCGGCCGAGTGGACGACGATGCCACGCGGAACCGCCACGCCGGCTCGGCGTAAAATTTCCTTGGCCTGGAACTCGTGTATCTTCATGCCGGCACACACTCGGGTGAGGGATCGGTCGGATCGCGATCGAGCAAAGCGCGCGGCGAAATCGCGGCGCGAGGCCGCGATTATAGGTCTGGTGGCGCATTAGGGTCAAGCGCGTCGGCGATTGACGTTAATAGAAGCGGGCGCTATAGTTGGCCGTTGATGGCTATCACGTCGCGCAGCTCTCATCGCGAAACCGCATTGGGGCCGGCCACCGAGTTTCGGCTGCGCCAGGCTCTGGAAACGGTCGCGCTGCGCTACACCGCCCAGCGAGCGACCGTCTTTGAGTGCCTCGAGCGGTTGGATTGCCATCCGACGGCCGAGGAAGTTTACCGTTCGGTGCGCCGCCGCATGCCGCGCATCAGTCTGGCCACCGTTTATAAGGCGCTCGACGCTTTGGCGGCGGCCGGGTTGATTGCCAAACTGGCTGGCGAAGACGGTCGGGGGCGCTACGATTGCCGCGGCACCGATCACTATCATCTGCGCGACACCCGGACCGGCGAAGTTTCAGATCTGCCGACGCCGTTCGATCCCGATCTGCTGACCAAGATCGATCCGCGGCTGGTCCAGCAACTCACGCAGGGCGGATTTCAGGTCACCGGATATCGCCTGGAAGTGCTGGGGACGTTTACGCCTGCCGACGGGCAGACGACACACCCTGCCGGCCGCAAGGCCTAGCGTCGGCCGGAAGGCGGTTCGCACGAGCGACGAGCCGAGCTTTTCCGTCACGCGTTGGCATTGTCTTCAATGGCAGCCGGCACCGGGCCGCCGGGGGCGATGTCGACCTGACCGTTGGTCTCGCTGCGACGATTGATCGACGGGCCGATCAAGGCTTCGATTTCATGCTCGTCGAGCACTTCATGCTCGCACAACGATTTGGCAAGCGTGTCGAGCTTGTCGCGGTGCTCGGCCAATAGTGCGCTGGCCTTGGCGGCCGCTCCGTGCAAGATGCCGGCAACTTCTTCGTCGATCAGCCGGGCCGTGTGTTCGCTGAACTCGCGCTGCTCGTGAAATTCCTTGCCCAAAAAGGGATGCTCTTCGCTGGTGCGATAGGCGACCGGTCCGAGTCGCTCGCTCATTCCCCAGGCGGTGACCATGCGGCGAGCGAGTTTGGTGGCTTGGGTCAGATCATTTTCGGCCCCGGCGCTGTACTGGTTGTAGACCAGTTTCTCGGCCGCCCGGCCTCCCATGATAAAGACCAGCCGTGCGTGCAATTCGTCTTCGTTAATGCTGAGCCGATCTTCCTCGGGAACCAGCTGCGTGACGCCCAGCGCCGGCCGCGGGGGATGATCGTGACCTTGTGCACCCGATCGGCCCCCGGCACCAGCCAGGCCAACAGCGTGTGTCCGGCCTCGTGGTAGGCGGTCTCTTCCTTTTCTTTGCCGAGCAAGACTTCCTCGCGCTTGGCGCCCATGATCACTTTGTCGCGGGCATGCTCGAAGTCGTCCATGTCGACTTTGTCTTTTCCCTGGCGGGTGGCCCACAGGGCCGCCTCGTTGACCAGGTTGCGGATGTCGGCGCCCGTCAGCCCCACGCTGCCCGAGGCAAGCCGTTCGAGATCGACGTCGTCGGCCAGCGGAACGTCACGCACGTGAACTTTGAAGATAGCGACCCGGCCTTTGTGGTTCGGCCGATCGACGGTGATGTGGCGATCGAACCGGCCCGGCCGCAGCAGGGCGGGATCGAGCACGTCGGGACGATTGGTGGCAGCCAGCACGATCACCGATTCGTTCGGGCTGAAGCCATCCATCTCGCTTAAGATCTGGTTGAGAGTTTGCTCGCGCTCGTCGTGCCCGCCACCTAATCCGGCGCCGCGGATGCGACCGACGGCATCGATTTCATCGACGAACAGGATCGATGGCGACGCCTCCTTGGCGGTCTTGAACATGTCGCGCACGCGGCTGGCCCCGACGCCGACGAACATCTGAATGAATTCGGAACCGGAAATCGAAAAGAACGGCACGCCCGCCTCGCCGGCCACGGCGCGGGCCAGCAGGGTTTTGCCGGTGCCTGGGGGACCCATCAACAGGACCCCCTTGGGAACCCGGCCGCCCAGGCGTTGGAACTTGGCGGGGCTCTTGAGGAACTCGACCACTTCCTGCAGGTCGTGCTTCACCCCCTCCAGGCCGGCAACGTCGGCGAACGTGATCGGCTTTTTGCTTTGCTCGTATCGTTTGGCCGGGCTTTTGCTAAAACCCGACAGGATGCCGCCCCCCATGATCTGGTCGCGGGCACGGCGGTAGACGACCCAAAAAACGATCAGCAACAGCATCGGCACAAACATGTAGGCGAACAACACGAGGAGCGTATTGTCCGGGGGCTGTCGCGCTTCGATCTTGACCCCCTTGTCCTCCATCTCTTTCAAAAGGCCCGAGTCGACGATCGGCGGCAATTGGAGATTGAATTTAAGTGCTTGTTCGGGTTTTTCGTTGCTGGTGACGGCTTTGGGTTGCTTCGATGCGGGGGGCTTCTTGTATTTGCCGAAAAGACTTCCGCCATCGGAAAACGTCACCTCTTGGATGTTTCCCGCGTCCAATTGCTGGCGAAACTCGGAGAAATCGATTTTGCTGGGATCGGTCTCGGGCTGGGCGTAATACGCGCAAAGGGCCGCGAACCCCAGAATCAGCAGGATCCAGGTGAACGAAGCATTCCAGGCGCCTCGGGGCGTCATCGGACCTGGTTTCGGAGGGGCGCCATTCGTCTGCTGATCCATCGATGTCTTTCTCACACGAACTATTGACGTGCCAGCGAGCGAAAGATCGCCCCTGGAGAGCTTCCGCGAGAATTGTAGCCCACAGGGAAGGGATTTTCATCCCCGCCCCCGGTGCGGAGCACGGCCGTTGGCTGTCAACTTAGGGTCGAAACCACGCGGAATCGTGGGCTGCGAGCGATCGACCACGCAAAGAAAAAAGGGCAGGGTTGGACGTTGCCAGCCCTGCCCAAACACGGGGTGAGAAAGCCACACGTGCGGACAGGACCGCAATTTGGGCTAGTGGGCCCTGTCACTATTGGAAGCATAGGTCGCGGCGCGACGAGCCCAGGCCAAAAGATCATTCGATCTTGGCAAAATATCGCCGATTGCGGCCGCTTGGCACCATGCGACACGCTCGCGACGATCGTAGGGGGGGCCAGAGGGGGCAGCGTGACCATACCGCGCCGTCACGCCCAATCGGTCATTTCCGGCCGCCCGGTACCCCGGCAAGTTTAATAAGCCAGCCCGGCTCGGAGCATCATGGTGTCGCTGGGGTAAAAGCGACTTGGATCACCGCTGCGGTAGACCAATGCTCGGTCGCAAACGAAGCCGATTTCGAAGTTGCCGTGGATGCCTCGCTGCGAGAAGGTCTCGGTGCCGAGCATCACGCGGATGTCGTTGTAGTCGACGTCGTCGCCGGTGCCATTGGCGCGCCGAATCGTCCATGCGCCGCCGCCGTATTCGCCAGACACATAGCACCAGACATCGACCGTGCCGAACTGCCGCCAGTGGCGGGAGATTTTTGGATTCGGGAACAGCAGTTCCCAGCGGCAATCGGCATTCGGAGTCCAGATCAGACCGCCAGCCGGCAAGATTTTCACCAGGTTACGATCGAGGTAGACGACGCCCAGTGCGAATTGCAACGTCGGCGTGATCGTAATGACGCCCAGCCCGCGACCCATGATGCGGATGCTGTGGGAATTGACGGAGTGAAAATCGGTATATAGGCCCGTTCGCACGCCGACGTTGGCGCTGAGCCAGGGAGTCACTTGCGGCTGCCAGCCGGCGTCGATATAGGTGTCATACGTGGCCGGCGGCATGTCGGCATAGGTCGGAGCCTGACTGATCGGTCCGTTCCACCAATTTCCGGCAGCGCCGGGAGTGATCAGGATCGGAGCCTGGTTGTACATCACCGGGATGGCGAACGTGGCCGAAACTTCGGCAACGGTGACGCCGAGCTTGCTCGAGCCGCCGAACGGCGCCAGCCAGGTGCCGCGAAGCGCGCCTCTTGTAAGAATCGAAGCGGTGCCTGCGCCTGCTGAGCCCAGTCGGCAGGCAGGATGGTTGGCAGTCCGTTGGGATAAATCGGTTCGGCGGCGCCGGTAAAAGGCGGCGGCGCGGGCGAATAAGGGGAGGGAACGGTTGAGGAATAGGGTGTCGCTCCCTCGGGCGTGGCATAGGCGTCCCAGGCCGGCGGCCCGGTCTGAGCCGCTGGCGGCGGCGGAAGCGATGGATCGGCCGACGGACCGATTGATGGAGTGAGCGACGGATTGAAAGTCGACGGACCGGCGGCCGATGGGCCGGCAAAGGGGGGCGATGCCGGTGGATTGACCGGCACCAGCGGGGCCGATGTGCCGCCCAGCGGAGCGGTGGCGCCGTAGGCACCACCGGGCTGTTGGGCCAGCATGGTGGGAAACTGCACCCGCTGGCCCCAAGCCGGCACCGCCAGCAAAAGCACCCAAGCGCTTGCGCAAACGGCGTACAAACTGGGAAGAACGGTACGCAAGAATCCCTCGATTATTCGACTGCGCCGAACGGCACCGCAGGAGAAGATTCGCCTAAAGCTCCATGATGGGAGCGGTGGAATAGCAGCCACGGCCGAAGCGCGTCAAGATCAACGGGAAAGCCGGCCAGAAATGCGGTCAGTAGTTGCACAGATAGTAAGGATGGGCAGAATGGGGGTTGAAGCAGGCCGAGACTGTCTTGAATCCAACCCACACGCGTCGCAAATTGTTGCCGGCGTCGGTCGCGATGGAAAACCCCATGTGTGCTGACGACACGCTCGACGTTGATCGCCTGCTGGCCCAGTGCGCGCTGGCTGCGGTGGAATATCACCCCTCGCTCGACTCGACGCAGGACCGGGCCGCTGCCGTTGCCGCCGAGGGTGCGCGCGGCCCGATTCTGGTCGTGGCCGATCGTCAAACAGCCGGCCGCGGCCGAGGTGCCAATCGCTGGTGGACCGGGCCGGGCAGTCTGGCATTCAGCTTGTTGTTCGACCCCCGAGATTGGGGACTGGCCGGCGAAGCGGTGCCGGCGCGCTCGCTGGCAGCGGGCGTGGCGGTGGTCGCGGCCGTTCGACCGGCGCTGTATCCGCACAATGTCGGACTGCATTGGCCCAACGACGTGTTTGTCGGGGGTCGCAAGCTGTCGGGAATCTTGATCGACGTCTTGGCCGACGGCCGGCACATTTTGGGCATCGGGTTGAACGTCAACAACGGTTTCGCCGACGCGCCCGATGACGTTCGCGCCCGGGCTACGTCGATGATCGATCTGACCGGGCAGCCTCACGACCGGACAAGCGTGCTAGTCGGCGTGCTGAATGGACTGGCGCAAGTGCTGGCCCTCTCGGCGCCGACGCGGACTCGCTGGGCTGCGAGTTTCAAGAGCTCTGTTTGCAGACGGGCGAAATGCTGAACGTGGTAGCCGGCGGCCGCAGCATCGTGGGCCGATGCCTGGGAATTGCTCCGGACGGTGCGCTGCTACTGGAAACCGCCGTGGGCGTGCGGCAACTTTACTCGGGCGTCGTGCGGCATACGGATGGGGCGTAGCGGCATAACCGATTACGAATTTTGAACCGCCGAGTGCGCAGAGGAACGCAGAGAAGATCAAGAGCCAATCCTGTACGCGCTGTGTATTATTTCTTCCCTCCGCGTCCTCCGCGGTGCAACGTGTTTCATGGGTGCCGTGGTGCAAGGTGCGGGACGCGGCAACGCAAATCTCCTGGCGGTTGTGGGCCAATTGCCGCCCGCCCACCTGCTGGTAGCCCCAAGATCGCACGCGGTCGAGATAGGCCGGAATCTCATCGGCCAGGTGCCAATCGAGCAGTTTCAAGGTGATCAACAGCCCGGCGATCTTGACGGTCGGATGGGTCACGATCTGCTCGACCGTGGTCAGCGTATAGGACGGAGCGACATTCATATCGGCCACGAGCCAACGGACGTCCCGAAACTCGCGCCGCCGGACGTCGGCTCCACGCATCCGCAAATGCGTGAAACGCGGATGGGCCAGAACCGCCGGCTCGACGTCGGCTGGGTCGATGCCCGTGACCCGAAGCCCGTGGGCCAGAAGGGCCTGACTCGCTCCGCCGGGCGAGCAACCGATTTCGACCATGTGGTCGCCGGCGCGAATCGGCAGTTGCGACCAGGCGAGCGCCTCCTGCATTTTCAACCAGGCCCGCGAAACCGCTTCGGCGGGCAACGCGACGTCGAGAATCCCGCCGGGCCAACACGAAGCGATCGAGTGGGCGCGGTGAAAGCCGATCCACCACTCGTTCTCTTCGACCCGCACGACGTCGAGCACCAATTGGCCCGGAGCGGCCGGCTGGTTGACGGCGATTTCCGCTACGTCCGCACCGCCGGGGCCATGCGCCGCCGGATGTGCGGCGAGAAGCAACTGGCCGATCGCGCGATCCTCGGGCGTGAGCGTTGGGCCGACCGCCGCGTGGCTGGTGGCCGGCGTATCGCGCTGCCAAACGTGCAGCGCGTGGTAGGGCCGATCGCCGGCAAGCTTCCAAACCGCGGCGGCCCGCTCGGCGGCATCGTGCCCCGTCACGCGACCGAGCGAAATGCCGCTGGCACGGGCGAAGACCGATTGCAGATCTACGTCGTCGGGCAGGCAGCCGATGGCCGATTTGAACGTCAGAAAACCGGGCCGCGAATAGGCGAAGCGGAAGCCAGGCCAATTTCGGGCCATCTCGGCCTTGAGCGCCGCCTCGGCTCCGATCTGACAGGTGCAAAACAAAAAGGCTTCAGTCACCGCTGGGTGCTCTGTTAAGGCCGAGTCTTCGGCTAGCCTCAATGGGCGGAGCCTTTTTTTGCCGCACTATTTACCGCCGACGATCTGCACCTGGATGGGCGAGCCGGGGACGTCGGCCAGCTCCACTCGCAGAGTTTTCAATTTAGCCGGTTCGACCACCAGCGTCACGGTATGCAGGCCGGCGGCCAAATCCAAGGGCAATCGCGAGGCCGGGGGTTGCGCAGCGCCGTCGAGCCAGAGTTTGAGAATCCCATCGGCCGGCATGAGCAACTCGACCTGACCGGCCGTCGTGACATCGAGTTCGAATCGCAGCAGGCTTCGGGTCGATTGATTGTTCAGCGTACAGATCGGCAGGTCGGTGGCGGGGAGCGAGCCGGAAACCTGGCTGTAAAACGGGGCCCATTTCAGTTGGCTGTTGGTCAGGACCAGGTCGAGGTCGCCGTGCCGAACCGCTTTGACGGCTTCGGGCGTGGGGGTCAGACCTTGCCAGCGCCGCACCACGCGGCTGTTGTCGACCGCGTAGGGGCCGACCTTGCCAAGCTCGGACATGAAACGGACCAGGTCGATCATTTCGCCATGAGTGAGCGAGTCGATTACGCCGACCGGCATCAGCGAGAGGCTTGGCTGTGGCTCGCCTTCGATCGTGTCGAGCGGGATGACGATTTCTCGATCTTCGACGTCGCGCAGCACCAGATCCTTGTCGGTCTCGCGAACTTTGACGCCGCTGTGGACGAGTCCATCGGTGGTGGCCACTTTCACCGAGTGATAGTTTTCCTTGATTTTGGCGCTCGGATCGAGAACCGACTGGATGAGATAGTCGACCGGGCGCTAGTGCCGATGCTGACCAGGTCGGGGCCGACGCGGCCACCGGCGCCCGCGATCGCGTGGCACTTCAGGCATTCCGCGCGGCGGAAAATCGCTTCGCCGCGAGCCGCGTCTCCCTCGGCAGCTACTTGAGCGACCCAGGTTTGCATTTCTTCGGGCGACAGTTTGACCGGGCCGGCGTTCAACCCCCCGGCGGTTTGCAGGGCCGCGATCAGATCGGCATCGGACAGGCCCGAATCGCGAACTTCGCGCAAGGCCAGCTTGGCTGTGTCGCTGGGAATGGTTTGGCCCTTGAGCGCGACGGTCAACGCCGCCGGCCCTTGCTTGCGAGCGAGTAAGGCGGTGAGCAGCGGGCCGAGATCGAGTCCGTCGGGCGGATGGACGAGCAAGCCCGTGGCCAGCGCCGCTGCCTGATCGACATCGATCGAGACCAGACTGGCGATTGCCGCCACGCGCGCGGGGATGGGATGGTCGGCACCGGCCAGGCCGACCAACGCATCGCGGCTGGCCGGGCCACCGAGCGCGGCCAAACCGTCGAAGGCAGCTTGGCGCACCGCGTCGGGAGTTTGGCCGGCCGAAGCCAACTCCAATAGCCTCGGCCGTAGCGATTCGATTTGCCAGACGCCCGCGGCTTGGGCCGCAGCGGTCTGCAAATTTTGATCGGCCGCCGACAGTAGCGGACCCAATCGTCCGAGATCCCCCTCGGGACGCACTTTGCGCTCGCGGGTTGTTTTGACCAGGCCGGCCAGCAATTCCGAGCACAGCCGCGGGTCGGATTTGGCGGCGATGGCCTGGTCGAAAACGAGCGACATTTCGGCTGGTCCGCCGAATCGCATGAGCGATGCCAGTGCGCCGAATATGTGGTCGGCCGGCAATTTGCCCGAACGCACCAGACCGGCCAGTGGCATTACGGCCGCGGCCGATTCGACTGCCTCGAGCGCAAACGCCAAATGGCTGGGGTTGCCGCCGAAATCGATTTGCCCCTGGTCCAGAGCAGGAAGCCAGACGTCCGGCAGATTGTGGGCGGCGAGATAGATGGCATGATCGAGAAATTGATCGGTCGGTTTGTCGAGCGCTCGCAGGGCGACTTGAACTGCCTTGGCGGTTCCAAGCCGGGTGAGCGCCACGACCGCTTCGAGCCGCACGCGCGGGTTTTCGTCGGCCACGCGCGCCTCGAGCAGCGAAAGTGGGTCGGGAATCTGCTCGTGCCACTCGCCCAGCACACGCACGGCCGCGGCTCGGGCATTGGGATCCTTGGCCGCCAACACCCGGCTGAGCAGCGCGGGTTCGACCACGCCGAGCGCCTGATAGGTCCATAGACCCTCGACCAGGTGATGATCGTGATTCGGTTTGCCGGCGTCGAGAGCGGCGAGCCAGACCGACAAGTCGGGCACGACGCTTTCGCCACGTTCTTTGAGGACGCGCCGGGCGAATTGCCGTGTCCAGCTCTCGGGCGACTCGAGCGCAGCGAGCAATTCAGTCGGTGTGGCGCTGGAAAGTTGCGGCCGAGGAGCCAACGGCCGACCCTTGGCAGTCACTCGCCAGATGCGGCCGTGAGTGTGGTCGCGGCGCGGATCGCGGAAGTCGACTTCGCCGTGCTGGATGATTGGGTTGTACCAGTCGGCAATATAAATCGCCCCGTCGGGACCTTGCTTGACGTCGACGGGTCGAAAAGCGACGTGATTCGATCGAATCAAGTCGGGCTGTTCGCGCGCGGCAAAGCCCGATCCGTCGTCGGTCAACACATAGCGGCAAACTCGATGAGCGCGAAAGTCGTTGGTAATCAGCGAGCCTTGCCAGGCGTCGGGCAAGTGCCGCCCGTCGACGAATTCCAATCCGCACTCTTTGGGGCTGCCCGGGTTCAATCCGGCGAGGATTCGGCCGCCACCAATGGTGTCGACGAGCGTTGCCCCGGGGAAGACGTAATTGATTCCTTCGCCGCCGGCGCCATCGGTGGCGAACGATTGCCCCCAGCGATCGAAGGCGTGTCCCCACGGGTTGTACATGCCGCGGGCGAAAACATCGAGTTTGACCGTTTCGGGGCGAAATTGCCAAATGCCGCTGCCCATGAGCCGGCGAACGCCCCAGGGGGTCTCGATATGGCTGTGGATGTAGCGCGATTGGATGAAGTAGAGACGGCCGTCGGGACCCCAGCGTAAGCCGTGGAAAATGTGATGCGTATCTTCGGTTCCGAAGCCGGAGAGCATGACGCGGTACCAGTCGGCCTGGCCGTCGGCGTCGGTGTCCTTCAAAAAGATCAGTTCGGTGCTGTTGGCGACATAGACGCCGCCGTCGCCCGGTTCGATTCCGGTGGGGATGAGCAGCCCGCGGGCGAAGATGGTCGTCTTATCGGCCTGGCCGTCGCCGTCGGCGTCTTCGAGCACCAGGATTTTGTCGTCGGCCTGCTGGCCCGGCTTGACCTGGGGATAAGTTTCGCTCGAGGCGACCCATAACCGGCCGTCGGCATCGAACGAGATTTGAATCGGTTTGGCCAGCAGCGGATCGGCCGCAAACAGATTGACTTCGAAGCCGTCGGCCACTTCGAGCGCAGGCGCTCGATTTCGGGATTCGGATCGGGAATGTCCTTCAGCTCGCGCTGGGCAAGCGCGGGAGCCGGCAGGGCCACGCTCGCGGCCAGCAGGGCGCAGTTGGCCAGTATCGTGAAGCCGGCCGGCCGCCATTCGCGGTAAAATAACAGTGCGCGATTTATCATTTCTGAATCATCTCGTACTGGTGTTCCACCGGCGTGGTCAACTGCTGGATGCGGGTGTCTTTCGAGACGATCAACGGATCGAATTGCGGGATTTCGACGGCGTTGTTGCCTTGCTCGTGCTTGCGAAAGCCGAACAGATAGGTCTCATTCTGCGGCCGCCAGCGATGAAAGAACAAATCGTCTTTGGCGACGATTTGGCGCCGCAACCGCTCTGCTTGATCGACTTCGGGACCGTCGATGCCAACGATGCCGATTGCCCAATCATCGCCGGAAAATGTATCGAGCGGCTTGCCATCGATCACCAAGGTCCACGAACCGACGAGCCCCGTCACTCGCAACGTCCGGCGCCCCGCACGGTTGAGCCGGGCGATTTCCGCGGTTTCGGCCGGCGGCCTGGCCTCGGGCACTACTTCGTCGCGCAAGCGAAACCGCAGCCCACGATCGGAAGTCGAAATTTCCACGACTTCGGTCCCCACGGTTTTCAAAGCCTTGCCGCCTTGCGCGTCGACTTCGACCAGCCAGGGAATCTCGGGCAGACCGAAAGCGGCCAGGATTCGCGGCGTCGCGCGCGAATAGCCCGCCGCCGTCAGGTGGATACCGTTGTCGGTCAGTCGGATCGAGGGGGGCGCCAGCTCGTTGAACATGATTCCGTCGAAGAGATTCACGAACTGCAGTCGCCGCTCGGTGGCAACTTGTGAAATGGCGTCCTTGTAAAGTTGCAGGTTTTGATTGTGCGCGGTCGGATCGGGCAGGGGAGGGCCCAAGTTTTCGTGCCGCAGTGGCGAGACCAAAACCAACCGGGCACCGGTTGCCGACAGTGCGTCGAGCAAGGTGCACAGCCCGGCGCGGAAATGATCGAGCCCGGCCGGACCGGCAAACGACTCGTTCGCTCCATACGCGACGATGATGACCGTCGGCTTGGCGGCTACCACCTGCGCCAAGAGTTGCTGGAAACCGTCGGCAGGCGAGCCGAAGCCGGCCCGCGCTTCGCCCCAGACGGTGTCGCCGCTCCAAGCCAGATTGCGGACGGTGATTTTGCGGCCGGGAAAATGGCTGAGCAGCCCTGCTTCGAAGTAGCCATATTGCTGTTCGCGTTCGAGCAGCGTGCCCCCCAGCAGTACCACGCGATCGCCATCCTGGAGCTCAAGTTTTTCAATTGCGGGTGCCGCGGCGGGCTTTTCCGCCAACGCTTCTTCCGACCAGCACACCGTCGGACGCAGAGGCGCGATCTGGGCGAGCGTCGCGAGCAGCAGCACGATTGCCAGGCGCCGCCACGGGCGCGCGCCCGGAAGCAAACGTTCAGCAGCGGCTCGGCGTAAGGACTCGTTCAACGGTCTGGCTCCGGGAATCGAACAATCGGCGGCGAATCGCCGAGAGCGGAAAACTTCAAGTTTAGTTAACCCCCTCGGTGGCTGCCAGTCGGCGCACAGCCCGCGGCGGAGCCTGTACACTCAGAACCGAAGCCAATGCAGCCAAGGCAAAAACAGCCGAAACAAATATCGGATGCGATCGCGGTGACGCCAATCACTTCCGCAGGAGCCTGACGAACTAATGCGGCCGGCGGCTCCATTCGGTAAGCTGATGGGATCGGCGACAGGGGGGCTGCCGCTACCGCGCGAAAGCCTGCCACGCTTGGGTCGAAGCCAAGGAGCTCCACAATGATTTGCCACGGAGGGATTGGTCACGCATCGGCTTGCGGGAGGAGAGCGCGCCGGCCACTGCGCCACAGGAGCCACGGCGCACGGGCCGCTTTTTGGCTCGCGCTGGGGTTGTCGATTTGGTTGGCCGGCGGCTCTTTCGCCACGGCGCGCGAGCCGTTTGAGTTCGAGGCGGGGCGTCACAACCAAGGCTCGCTGACACTGGTCGGCAATGTGCCGGTGGCAGTCGTAAGTGGCACGGCCGAGCAAATGGGCGAGCAACTGGGAGCGCTCATCGCCGGGCCGATGGCTGACATGGCCGCGCGGAAAGACGAGATCGCCAATGGTTTCGGGCTGCCGGCCGGTACGCCGCTGATCATGAAGTTAGGGGGACTGTTGGCGGACCGGATTCCGCCCAACCATCTGGCCGAGCTCAAAGCGGCGGCAAAAAGTTCAGGGGTCGGTTACGACTTCTTGCTGTTCGGCAACGTGGTCTACGACGTGGCCAAGATCGGCGGCTGTTCGGCCTTGCTGGTCGATGGCGAGCACTCGGCAACCGGCCAGGTGGTGTTCGGCCGAAATATGGATTTTCCCCCGTTCGGATTTCTGGACCGGGTGGGAATGGTCGTGGTGTACCGCGCGGAAGGAAAGCACGCGCTGGCCTCGATCACGTTTCCCTGCTTCTTGGGCTGTATCTCGGGCATGAACGACGCCGGACTGGCCGTGGCCCAATTGGAAGTGAACGAGGCCCGCGACGGCTCGTCGCACTTCGATCCAACGGGCACTCCTTTGGCGTTTTGTTTCCGTCGCGTCCTGGAAGAATGTGCCACCGTGGATGAAGCGGAGAAACTACTCGGCACGATGCGCCGCACGTCGATGTGCAATATGGCCATCTGCGACCCGAAAACGATGGCGGTATTGGAAATCAGCACCAAGTCGGTCGTGCGCCGGTCGGCCGAGCACGGCTATTGTGCCTGCACGAATCATTTCCGCACCGATGCTTTGGGTCCGGCGCGCGCGTGCCGGCGCTATGAATTGTTGTCGCGGGCGTTCGACGCCCCACGGCTTTCGCTCGAGGACATCGCCCGGAAGCTGGACGAGGTGAACCAGCGGCAGATGACGATTCAGACGATGATCTTTGAACCGAGCGCGCTGCGGCTGCACCTGGCCTTGGGAGCTGGACCGGTCTCGGGAAAACCGCTGCAATTGGTCGACCTGGCGCCACTGCTCAAAGCCGAAAAGTGACGTGTGCCGGCGCCGCCAGACGAGCGCCCTAATGGTTAGGCGAGAGGCTGCTGGCCGGGACGCACGAAGCGACGATAGGCCCGCTGGTCTCCCTCGACAACCAACACGTAGACCAGGCCCTTCGACTGCCAGGCCCCGATGGTCAACCCTCCGGTCGCCGGCTGCGGAGTGAGTGGAACGACGGCCGGCAAGTCGGATCGCCGCGCGGAAAAGACGAATAAGACGGCCCGTGCTTGCGCCCTTGCGCCAGACGGTAGACCACGCCGCGCCGGCCGACAACTTTGGTGGCGGCTTGCCACCCGCGTGCATCACCGACAATCGTGGCGGGGATTGGCAGATTGGCGGGAGCCTCGGCGATCGGTTGCCATTGGTCGGCAAGACGTTCATACCAGACAGCGGCTTCGGTGGTCATTTCGCTGGGGGCCGGAGTGGCCACCGAGCGAAAGGCTGCCCAGAGTCCCGTTGCCACCAGGAGCGATGCCGCCAGCGCGGCGAGCGACCGGCGCCGTGTCACCCAGTGCCGACGACCGGCTGGGGAGAGTACGCGGCCTTCGGACGCTTGCGTCACGAGAATTGTGTCGGGTGCCACGCGATCGGATGCCGCGAGGCTTTCATCGGCAGCTGCGGGAGCCGGCGCTTGTTGTATGCCGGCGAGGAGACGGGCTGCCAGGCCAGACGGGACCGGGACTGCCGCAAACGCGTCGGCGAGCCGCGCGTCGAGTTGCTGCACGGCTTCGTAGCGAGCGCGGAGGGCCGGATCGTCGACTCGCGCCTCGGCCAGCCGGGACATTTCCGGCTCGTCGATATCGTGGCTGCCCGGGCGGCAGGCATTGATCTCTTCATGGAACCGCTCGTCAAGCATGGATCGTTTCTTTGCCGCTGTCGCTGTTGGACGGAAATAGTTTCGACCGCAGATGGGCCTTGCCGCGGGACAATCGGCTCATGACCGTTCCGATTGGCACCTGCAAGATTTCGGCGATTTCGCGATAAGAACGCTGTTCGAAGTAAAACAAGAGGACAACCAACTTGAACTCACTGGCCAACTCACCGAGCACCTGCTGCAACCGCTCGCCGTCGAGCGGTGTATCGTCGGCCTTCGCCGCCACGGTGTCCAGATCGAAGCCCAAGCTCCCGGCGGTCACCGGCACGGTGCGACGGCAGCTTTTCAAATATCCGTTGCGCAGAACCGTAAACAACCATCCCCGCGTGCTATCAGCCTGCCGCACCTGTCCAAGCTTCTGGTGGGCGACGAGGAACGTTTGTTGCGTCAGGTCCTCGGCGTCGGCCACGGAGCCGGTCAGTCGATAGGCATAGCGATAGAGGACCTCGTGATAGTCGAGCACTAACTGCGTGATGTCTGGCCGCGAGCTATCTGCCCCGGTAACGTTTGCTTTTCCGGTGTTGGGCTGTCGGCCGCCGCCCCTGCCGGTAGTTGGCTGGCTGCTGTTCGCCGGGGCGCCGTTCAATTGGCCGCCCGCCGTCGCTCCCCGGTGCGCGCCATCGCGTGCCCTGCGCCGAGGCGCCTTCGGTATGGGGAGTTCAAGTTTGGGCGAACTGTCAGCCACGATCGCGCCGCCTACCAGTTAAGAGTTCGAGAGCCAGCGAATTATTCCCCATGCGGCACCAAGAAAAGTATATCGCCGCGGGAATAAAACCCAATCGGGGGGATCGATTTAATTAGAGCGCCGCGTGTGCCATTTTCGCCGCGCGACAATGCGTTTTGCCCCTATTGGCAAGTGAGAATCGAGGCAAAGGAAGGAGCATTACCATGCGGAAACAAATATTGGTTTTCCTGGGCGCTGTCAGTTTGTTCGCCCTGGGTTGCAAAGATCCAGTGGTAAAGACCGAGATGGACAAGGCCAGTGAGGAGATGAAGAAGACGGGCGAGAAATTGTCGGAAGCCGGTCACGAAGCCGCCGAAGCGGCCCGCGCGGGGGGCCGCGCCGCCGAAGCCGCCGGTCGCGAAGCTGCCAGCGAGCTGAAGGGTGAAGTGGAGCACGCCAAGACGACCATCGGTAATAGCGGGACGACGCCCGAAACTCCGCCCGACCAAAAGTAATGGGGGGGGCAGCACTATTCTTTGAGCTGCGGCAGATAACGGGAATAAGTCGCCCTCGGTTTGCCTCTAAGGGAGTGGATTAGAGCGGGCAGGATGGTCCTGGGGCGCTCCACAAGCGTGACATTTCGACCAAAAGAAGGATGCCAATCATGAAGCGGTTCTCGATTTTTGCTCTGTTGCTCGGCCTGACCAGCGTGATCGGTTGCGAGCCTCCCAAGCCGGCTGTCAAGGAAGCGCCCAAGGCGGAGATGACTCCCCCGGCCGACGATGCGCCCGCGACCGATGCCGCTCCGGCTGGCGAAAAGCCTGCCGATGATGCCGACAAGAAGTAGTGCCGAGAAGAAATCGCGCCGAGAAGAAGTCGTTCGGCGCGGAACGGCTAATCTATCGATCGTTACCACGAGGGAGTGATCCCCACGTTCGCCTCGGCGCAAACCGCCGGCGATGCGGGGAACACTCCCTCGTTTCCTTGGCGGCGAGTTCGATTCCCGCAGCCTCCACTCTTGGGGCTTTTTTGCCCGCTGATGACACCGAGTGACGCTCGGCGTCGCGACCCCTGCTCTCTGAAGGGGTTTTTTGTTGATTTGCCAGGCATCCGGCCACTCTCGTCGTTGTCGAGCCATTCTTCCTCGCGCAAACAATCCTGAGCATGCTGGCAGGAGAGCAACTGCCGCGGATTTGCTGACGACCAAACTGAAACCACCGAAAACAAATTCTGTCTCAACCAACGCCTAAACGATCGGCTCTTGACTTTCATGCACAACGCATTAGAATGTCATGCATACTGCATGAGACCGGATACCAAAAGGCACATTGAATGATGAAGATCAACGAAGAGGTCACTGACGCAGAATTGTCGGTGCTCGAGGTGCTGTGGGAGCATCCTGGCGGAGTGCCTGTGCGCGAAATTGTGCTCGCGGTGTATGGACGGCACGAGCACTCGTTGCACGGCGGAGTCAAAAGCTTTCTTGATCGGTTGATGGAGAAGGGATTGGTCCGCGTCGACAAAACCGGATTTGCACACCAATTCTTCGCCACGATCACGCAACAACAGTTCGTGGGTCAGCATCTGAAGAAATTGGCCGACAGCCATTTTGGCGGCTCTCTTGCTCCGTTGCTGTTGTCACTACTGGATCAAACAAAGCTCAGTCGCAAAGACCGCGCGGCGATCGAAATAATGATCGACAAAATGGGAGTCTGAGCAATGGACGAACTGGTCACACGGCTTGGTTGGAATCTCGTCCTGTGCATTCCCTTCGGCATCCTCGTCTGGTGCCTGACTCGCACGCCGAAGATCCGCGCACGGCCTGCCATCTGTCATGGACTCTGGTTGCTCGTCCTGCTGAAGATGATGACGCCGCCTTTCATTCCGATGCCCCTGGTACCAGATGTCTTGAACATCGCTGCCGATCAATTCTCGAAATCCGCAGCGCAGCCGCCAGCGACTATCGAACCGCAGCTGCATGCCATCGTCGCTGACTCGACCACTCGGACAGCCCTCTCACCGCAACCCAGTCCAGCGCCGGCCACTGGGGCACCGGTCATCCTCGCGGCCGACCGATGGAACATGAATTTCGGGCGAGTCGCCACGATCGTCAGCGTGATGGCCAGTCTCGCCGTAACGATGGGGATCTGGCTGATCGCCTTCCGCCAACTCGGGCGGCTACAGCGTTTATTAACGGGCCATCAGTCCCAATCGGATCGTGCCAATCAACTTCTCGGCAAACTCGCACCAGAATTCCGACTGCGGACGATTCCGAATTTGATCATCGTGGATTCACCGATTGCACCGTTGGTCTGGGCGGGACCGCGGCGACCCGTGGTCGTCCTTTCGCAACAATTGATCCAGTCGCTCGCCGAGGGCCAGTTGGAATTTGTGCTGGCCCACGAACTGGCTCACCTCAAGCGATGCGACCACTGGAGCAACCTGTTCGGGTTCTTTGTGGCAACTTTGTTTTGGTGGCATCCTGTCGCGTGGTTGGCCAGACGAGAACTTAGCCTGGCCGCCGAGTCGTGCTGTGATGCAATGGCACTCGAACAATGCTCTGGCTCACGCAAGTCCTATGCGCAGACGCTGCTCAGCGTGATAGATCTGATAAACGGCCGCGAATTTTCTCGGCCGGCGTTGTTATTAAACTTCGGTGGAATGTCCTCGTTGCGAAAGAGAATTCAAATGCTCGCAGATTCGACAGTGCGAACACGGATTTCGGTCGGCGGATGGATATTGTTGCTGACCTTCGCGGCATCTTCGTCGTTGCTGCCCGTTCGAGCTCAGGAGTCGGGACAACCGCCAAAACCGGCACCCGCCAATGACGATCAGACAATCACGATCGCGGTTGTGAAGTCAGGCGATGTCACCTTGACACAGAAGTATGCGTGCAGCCAGATCCGCGCGTGGCGTCATATCCAAGTCCGCGCCCTCGAGGAGGGGTTTTTGGAGAAGGCTTCGATCAAAGACGGGCAGAAGGTGAAGGAGGGAGATTTGCTGTTCGCAGTCACGCCTACGCTGCATCAGGCCAGGCTTGACGTAGCGAAAGCCGAACTCAAGGTCGCGGAACTGGCGTACGCATCCAAAAAGAAGTTGTACGGGCAAAAACTGGTCTCTGAGAATGAGCTACAACTGAGCAAAGCGGACGTGTCGCAGGCGGAAGCCAAACTGAAACAGGCGGAAGAGGCATTGAGCTTTGCTCAAGTTAAAGCGCCGTTTGCCGGCTTGATTGGGCGATTCGACGCTCCAGAGGGCCGCTTCGTCAAGGAGGGGGAGCTCATCTCGACCTTGTCCGACAACAGCGTGATGTGGGCCTATTTCCGACTCCCCGAAGCCCGGTATCGTGATTACATGGACTACATGAAGCAGAACAAAGTTGGCCTGCAAATCAAACTCGCGCAGGCCAATGGCAAAAAGTTCTCACAGGCAGGCAGCCTTGGTGGGATCGAAACCGACTCTAACAACCAGACAACAGATGTCTACCTCCGCGCCGATTTTCCGAATCCGGATGGCACGCTGCATCACGGTGAGACCGGCACTGTTATGATCAGCGAGGTGCGCAAGAACGCCATCGCCATCCCTCAAAAGGCGACGTTCGAAGACGACGGCAAGCGTTACGCCTTCGTGGTCGACAAAGACGACGTGGCCAGTCGGCGCTTGATCACCATTCAGGCTGAAACCGAAGATCAGGTTGTTGTCGGGTCAGGGATTGATACAGGCGATAAGATCGTGGTCGACGGAGTCAAGCTGGTCCAGGATGGCAATAAAGTGGATTACGAGAAACGCTAGCCAACGGCCCCTTCTGATACCGATTCCCGCGGCCAAGCGATCCGGCCGGCGCCACCGGCGCAATAGCTTACGAGCGTTTGGGACGGGGAACGCGGCGACCCCCTTTGCGCCGGCCGCGCCCGCCGCCTGACCGATCGTCGGCTTTGACGTCGACTTCGTCGACCGCCTCGCCCATGGATGAGCGCATTTTTTCGATCCGGTCGCGAATCGCGGCAGCTCGTTCGAATTCCAAGGCTTCGGCCGCGGCGAGCATCTCGGCTTCGAGTTCGCTGAGGAATTCTTCGGTGATGTATTGCGTCTCGTCGTTCCGGCCGACCAGCGCGTTGGCTTTGGCGTGGGCGGCCGCTTCGGATTCGATGCCGACGTGGATTCCCTTGATGATAGTCTCGGGCGTAATGCCGTGCTCGAGGTTGTAGGCCGCTTGCAAGGCGCGGCGGCGGTCGGTCTCTTCGATCGCCCGCTGGATCAATTCGGTCATCTGATCGGCGTAGAGAATGACTTTGGCGTTGACGTTTCGGGCCGCGGGCCGATCGTTTGCATCAACGACGTTTCGCTACGCAAGAAGCCTTCTTTGTCGGCGTCGAGAATGCCGACCAGTGAGACTTCGGGCAAGTCGAGCCCTTCGCGCAGCAGGTTGACGCCGACCAGCGCCTCGAAATGACCGGCCCGCAAATCGCGCAGAAGCTCGACGCGCTCGAAGGCGTCGAGTTCGCTGTGCAGCCACTTGCACTTGACCCCTTGTTCGCACAGATAGAACGAAAGATCTTCGGCCAGGCGTTTCGTCAGGGCGGTGACCAACACCCGTTCGCCGGCGGCGGCACGTTCCTTGATTTGCCCGAGCAAATGGGGGACCTGGCCACGGGCGGGCGATACTTCGATCACCGGATCCAGCAGCCCAGTTGGCCGGATCACCTGTTCGACGACCTCGCCACCGGTCTTTTCCAATTCGTAGCCGGCGGGCGTGGCCGAGACGAAGATCACCTGGTTGATCCCGGTCTCCCACTCCTCGAATTTCAGCGGACGGTTATCGAGCGCACTGGGGAGACGAAAACCATGCTCGACGAGCGTGCCTTTACGGCTTTGGTCGCCGGCGAACATTGCCCGCACCTGCGGCACCGTGGCATGCGACTCGTCGACGAACAGCAAATAATCCTTGGGAAAGAAATCGAACAGAGTGCTGGGCCGCGAACCGGGGGGGCGCCCGCTGAGCGGCCGGCTGTAATTCTCGATGCCCGGGCAAAAACCAACCTCGAGCATCATTTCGATGTCGAACCGCGTGCGGGCGTTGAGCCTTTGGGCTTCGAGCAGCTTGCCCTGATTGCGCAGCAACTCGAGGCGTTCTTCCAGCTCTTGCTTGATCGAATCGATCGCGCGGGCGATGCGATCTTCGGGCATGACGAAGTGCTTGGCCGGATAGACAAACAATTCTTCTTCCTGCCGAATGACTTCGCCGCTGGTCGGGTGGATGATCGAGAGCTGCTCGACTTCGTCTCCGAACAACTCGATGCGCAGGCAGTATTCTTCGTAAGCCGGCCACAGTTCCACGCAGTCGCCTCGGACACGAAATTTGCCGCGCGTGAAATCGAAATCGTTGCGCTCGTACTGGACGTCGACGAGTTTCATCAGGAGCTCGTCGCGATCGACAATCTGACCGCGACGCAGGGCGATCATCATCGCCTTGTAATCGTCGGGCGATCCCAAGCCGTAAATGCAGGAAACGCTGGCCACGATGATGACGTCGCGGCGGCTGACCAGCGCGACTGGTGGCAGCCAGACGCAGCCGATCGATCTCCTGATTGATCGAGGCGTCTTTCTCGATATAGATGTCGCGCTGGGGAATATAGGCTTCCGGCTGGTAATAGTCGTAGTAGCTGACGAAGTAATGAACGGCATTGCTGGGGAAAAAACCTTTGAATTCGCTGTAGAGCTGAGCCGCCAACGTTTTGTTGTGCGACAACACCAGCGTCGGGCGCTGGACGGCTTGAATGACGTTGGCCATGGTGAAGGTCTTGCCTGACCCGGTCACTCCCATCAGCACCTGCTGGTTGCGGCCGGAGCGCAGTCCGTCGATCAATGCGGCGATGGCTTGCGGCTGGTCGCCAGCGGGCTGGAACGGACTTTTCAGATCGAACTGCACGCGTCGCTCTCCTCTCGATACATCCTTTACGCTGCCTTGGCCGCCCAGACCTGAAAACGCGCACGGTCGGGCAGCCCCCAGTGAAGCATAGGGAAACCGGTGGCGGTCGGCTACCGTCGTGCCGGGGGCGGGCCGGCTGGAGAAGCGTGGGGACCGGCAGGAGGGCTGGAGCTATCTGCCGACTAGGATATGGCTTTCGGGCGGACCAGCAACATTGTGGGGCGCCGCGGAGGGGGCTAGGCTAAATGCTGCCGACCGAGACCGGTGGCGGCATTTCGGTGTTTCTCTCCTTGGCGCGTTGGGAGATTCTTCATGCGATATCTCGTCGCGGCTCTCATCGTATTGGCCGGGTCGGGGACGGTCGCGGCCGATCAACCCGATCGCCAGCCATCCGAGGCCACTGCCGCAATCGATCGCGGCCTCGCCTTCCTGGCCAAGGATGCCTTGGCTTGGAAGAGCGACCATCACTGCGCGTCTTGCCACCATGCCGGCATGATCATCTGGTCGATGCATGAAGCAAAAGAGCGAGGGTTTGTCGTCGATGAGCCGGTCCTGGCTGAGTTGACCAAATGGCTCGCCGAGTCGGGCGATGGCAAGACCGGTACGCCCAGGCCCGCAAACGCTCCTCACGCGGCCGGTTCGAAGGCGGTGTACTTCGCGCTTGCGCTGGGCGGCAGATCCCCACCCGGACGCGGCCGCACGGGAGGGGCTGAAACTTTTTTTGAAGACGATCGAGAGCGAACAGACCGAAGATGGTTCGTGGGCGTCGTGGCCCGAAACCCGGCCGCCGATGGACGGCCATTCCAACGAGAGCATGACGGCGCTGGCGACCTTCGCTTTGCTGCCGGCGGCCACAAGCGGCGACGAAGCAGTGAAAACTGCCTGCGGTAAGGGGGTCGATTGGCTTACCGCGACGAAGACCGATGATGATCCGCGGTCGATCGCAATGCGTCTGGTAATTTGGCAAAGACTGGGCCGTCCGGCCGAAGAATGGGAGCCACTGGTTCGGCGGATCGAAGGGGGGCAAAACGCCGACGGCGGTTGGAGCCAGACCAAGGAGATGGAGAGCGACGCTTGGGCGACCGGCCAGGCACTCTGGGCATTGGCCCAGGCCGGGGTAAAGTCCGACGATCCGGCAATCGAGCACGGACGCGAATTCCTCGTCAAGACGCAGCACGCCGACGGCTCCTGGCCGATGACGTCACGGCCGATGAAGCCTGGAGGTTCCGGGGCGAAGAATCTCATTCCCATTACCGGCGCCGGCAGCGCGTGGGGAGTCATGGGATTGGTGCGGAGCTTGTGAGGGGCCCGCTTTCGATCCGAGGACTCCGCTACCGCACTCAAGCGCGCAGCTTGATTCCGCGCCGCCGGGCTCATCTCGCAGCCCGGGGCGCGGCAAGCATCAAATCGAGAACTGCCGCGGTCTGATAGATCAGTGCTTCGGGCCAGTGCTCGAATGGATGGAAATATTCGAACGTCAGGTAGCCCCGATAATCGATCGCGTCGAGCGCCGTCATGACTGCCGGCCAGTTGGTCGTTCCGTCGAGTAGCGTACGGAACGATTCCAGGTTGAACTCGTTGGTGCGCTTGTTGTATTCCTTGAAATGGACGTTCTGGATCCGACGGCCGAGAATCGGAATCCAGTGCTCGGGGAACTGATACTGCATGATGTTGCCGGTATCGAACAGGATCCGCACGCGATCGTGTCGAAAGCTGTCGACAAACTCGACCATCTCTTGCGGACTGAGCAAATAGCCGTTGGCAAAGATATTTTCAATCGTTAGATAAACGCCCGCCTGTTCGGCCAGCGGGATCAGCTTGCCGACCGCCTCGCGGGC
The DNA here is from genome assembly GCA_963702015.1 of uncultured Planctomycetaceae bacterium. Taxonomy (GTDB): domain Bacteria; phylum Planctomycetota; class Planctomycetia; order Pirellulales; family PALSA-1355; genus DATJTR01. Next base: position 5,953,956 of record OY969698.1, on the reverse strand, counting down.
GCGGCGATCGCAGACGTCGTTCGGCACCGGCTCGGTGTCTTTCGGCCAGGCAATCGAGACGACGCCGGGAATCACCAGCACATTTTCGGTCCCTAGCAGGCCGGCGGCGCGGATCATGCCGCCCGTCAATTCCAGTCCCTTGGCGCGGCGAGCCGGATCGGCGGACGTCAGCGGATAAACCAACTGGAGCAAAGTGCAAATGCCGCTGATTTCCAGGCCCGACTGGCGAGCCAAAGCGCCAATCGCCGCGATATCGCGGTCGCTGGTTGTCGGCGAGAGATATCCCTCCAGGTCATAGTTCAATTCGACGGCGTCGAATCCCGCTTGGGCGGCCAGCTCGAAGCATTGCTCGAGCGACATTTTTTGTCCCAGAGGGAAAGCCCAGAGGTTGATTGATTTCTTCATCGGTCGTCGAGGGTTGACGGTCGCGGTGGAGGGCCCCCACTGGGCCGCTGGCCGCTTTGCCGAGTCGTGGCCGGTGGGATTCGGAGCGTTGTCAGACGTTGGTGAATCGGACATGAAGACTTCCTTTCCCTCGGTGGAGGCCAAGAAGGCGCATCGTAGCATCGCCGTCTGGCGGAGTCGACAATCAGGCGCTGGCGCTGCGTTCGTTGTGAGAAATTGTTGACCGACTTTCCAGCGACCGCTATCGTGTGGTCTTTCCGACGGGCAGGGGCCAAAAGTGCGCGACGTTGCTCCTCCAGCCCGGCGGTTTGCCCGACTTCCCCCAGCGAGGCAGTTCGATGTCTGCTGCGCATGGACCCGATGGTCCGAACCCGTTTCCGCCCAGCGATGCCGAGCGGCGCGGAATGTGGGAGATGCTGGTGAAGCGGGATTTCGTCTCTTTTCTGGCCGCAGATTGGTCGCCGATGGAGCCCGACTTCTGGGCCGAGGGATTTTTGGGCATCGATGCCTGCCGCAGTGCCGACCCGGCGCGGTGGACCATCGCCTTTCCGACCGTGGAGAGTTATCGGGACGCGTGGCTCAGGCAGGCGGAGCAATTCGGGCGCTATGAGTTTCGCGAGATCGACAAGCTCGACTTTTTGTACGCGTCGTCGCGATTGGACCGGATTGAAATCGTGGGCAACAAGGCGCTGGCGCACAAGAAGTTTGACGGAGCGGCCAGGACGGTAGACGGTCAGGAAGTGGTGCTTCGCTTTCAATTGATCTTCCACCTGGCGCGGATCGAGGGTGTTTGGAAAATCGCGGGCTTTGTCGGATATCTTCCCAATCCGATGTGCTGACGGCGCGCGAAGAGCGAAAGAAGGAGGATGGCGATCGATCGATGAGTAAAACGCTTCGTTGGGGGATCATCGGCTTGGGGTGGTTTGGCGAGGTTCACGCCGAAACCTTGTCGACCATGCCCGGCATCGAGCTGGCCGCGCTCTGCACGCGTCGCCCGCAGCGGCTCGCTGAACTGGCCGATCGATTTGGCGTTGCCAGGCGATACACGAATTACCGTGATCTGCTGGCCGATCCCGAGATCGACGTGGTCAGCATTGTGACCCATATCAACGATCATCGCGGCATCGCCATCGACACGCTCCGTAGCGGCAAGCACGTGCTATTGGAAAAGCCGATGGCGCCGACCGCCGCCGACTGCGACGAGATTCTCGAAGCCGCTCGCGAGTCGCGCGGGTTTTTCATGGTGGGACACGTCTGCCGGTTCGATCCGCGCGTGGTGTTGGCCAAACAGGCGATCGACGCCGGGCGCGATCGGCAAGATCATCTCGATGCACGCGCGCCGCAATCTCCCCAAACGGATCGGACGGATGGTGCTCGACGACATTTCGGCATTGATGGGCGACGGCATCCATGACGGCGATCTGATGCTCTGGTTCAGCGGAGCCAAACCGCTGAGCGTTTATGCCCAGGAAGTTCATCCGGGCACCAACAAATATGCCGACGGCGGCTGGGCGCTGGCGCGCCTGGAGGGGGGGGCGATTGCGGTGATCGAATCGATCTGGCATTTGCCCGAAAGCACACGATTCCAAATCGACGCCCGCATGGAAGTGATCGGAACCGAGGGCGCGCTGTATATCAACTGTGGCGAAGCCGGCCTGGAGATTCAGGACGGCACCGGCAACCACATGCCGGACACGGTGTATTGGCCCAGCATTTTCGCACAGCGCATGGGAGCCTTGCGTGCCGAGTTCCGCTATTTCGCCGATTGCGTAAGCGCCGGTCGGCGACCCGATCGCATCACGCCCGACGAATCGCGCAATGCCGTGGCATTGCTCGAGGCGGCGGCAGAATCGTCGCGGACCGGCCGCGTGATCACGTTTTAAACAAGCTCCAAGCAGTGGCCATGATGTCGCGCAATTCACAAAGTGTTGGTCACTGGCGCCAGCGGCAAGCTGGGCGTTCCTTTGTGTCGGGCACTGCTCGCGGCCGGATACCAGGTGCTGGCGCTGCGGCACCACAATTCGGTCGACGTCGAGGGCGTGGTAGAAGTCGCAGGAAGCGTTGCCGACGCCCACTTGATCGAAGATCTGATCGCGGGCAGCGACGCGGTCATTCATCTGGCCACGTGCAAAGAAGACCGCGACGCACTGCTGGCGGTCAGCGTCGCCGGGACGTTCAACTTGCTCGAAGCGGCCGCACGCACCCGATCGCCCAAGCGGGTCATCCTGGCAAGTGGCGATGCGGTCAACGGCATCTATTTCAATCCGCAGCCGGCCCCGATTCGCGAAGATCTGCCGCTGGCCGCGTATCCCGGCTACTACGCTTTATCCAAAGTCCTGGAAGAAACCTTTTTTCGGCAATACTTCTGTCAGGCGGGCGTGCCGACCGTTTGCTTGCGCATCTCCTGGATTCACGCCGACGACGATATCCTGAACCATTTGACCGTGGCGGGCCAGTGCTTCGGCGTTCCTGTCTGGAACGAATTGATGGACCAGCGGCAACGCGAGCTCTATCGGGGAGCGCGCGATGCGGCCGTCGCCTTGCGACATCCCGGCGGCCAGCCGATGCGCCGGCAAATCGTGGCCGTCGACGACGTGGTGGCGGCATTTCTGCTTGCCCTGGAGCGCGACGGGATCGAAGGCGAAACCTTTCTGATCGCCATGGCCGAGCCGTTCGACTATGCCCAGGCGGCCAGGTACGCCGCCGACCAATTGGGAATCGATGTGATCGACCTGGTCGATCCGATCGGGCAGGATTTTGGCATCGATATCACGAAAGCCCGCGAGAAACTCGGATACCATCCGAAATTCGACATCTACCAATTGATCGACGCGGCCGCCGAGTTTCGCCGTTCGGGCCGCCAGCGCCGGCAGGCATCGGGCTACCGGGGTTGAGCCGAAGCAACAGACCGGCACGTTCATTCACCGAAGGATTTTGACGATGAGTCTCGATGGCAAAGTGATTCTGGTCACCGGCGGAACCTCTGGGATCGGCGAGGCCTGCACGGAGTGGTTTGCCCGCGGGGGAGCCACGGTGATCGCGGCCTCGATTCAGGACGAGGCCGGGGCCGCACTGGCCAGGCGGCTTCACGGCGAGGGACACTCGTGCCTCTTCCAACACTGCGACGTCAGTCAGGAGTCCGATGTCCAAGCCGCGGTCGAGACGGCGGTGAGCAGCTTTGGCCGGCTCGACGCGGTTCATGCCAATGCCGGCGTGCTGCGGAATCAAAAAATCACCGATTTGACGCTGGAAGATTTTCATCTGTTGATCAACGTGAACCTGCTCGGCTCGGTCTTGGTTTGCAAGCATGCCATCCCGGTGATGGAACGGCAGGGAAAGGGGATCATCTGCTTTACGACTTCGGTTGCGGCCGATATCGGGTTTCCATCGCACGCCGTCTACGGCGCGTCGAAAGCCGCTATCGTGGCGCTGATGCGGTCGCTGGTGACCGACCACAGTCCCAAGGGAGTCCGTTTCGTGGCCGTCAGCCCCGGCACCATCGACACGCCCATGTTGGCCGCATCGTGTGCGGGCTGGAGTCAGCCCAAGGAAGTCTTGTATGCCGAAGTCGCCAAGAAGATTCCCGTGCAGCGCATGGGTCAGCCGATCGACGTGGCTAAAGCCGTCGCTTTTCTGATCGGCGACGATGCCGGCTTCATCAACGGCAGCGTCGTTCATCTCGAAGGAGGCACACTCTGTCTGCCGCCGTGGTGAGAGCGGTCCCCCGCTGTGATTCAAGCCGGTCGAGGCGCCTGAGCCTCCCAGGAACGCGGGCCAAGTGTGAGATTTTGGTGGCCAAAGCTTGACACGGGGACGGAAGCAACTAGATTCAGGCGATACAGATTTTCCGGTTTTTTCTTGCATCGCTAATGCAGACCCTTTCCACGACGCGGAAGCGCCCTTAGGGCGGTGTCGATTCTTGCGACACCATTTTCGGCGCCGCCCACCCGTTGGTCGAGGCGGCGCATGCACCGCACCCAGGTGCAAAGTCTCCGTCGTCGCTCCGTACCTGGGCATTTCCGATGCGCGCGCCGCCTCAGTATATGCGGTGCTGGCGCCCAACGATTCGGCGCCACCAGTCAACTTGTTCTCCCCAATCCCAATCGACAAGTGCAACCTAATGAAACATATTTTCGCACTCTTGCTTGTGTCCCTCGTCGCCTCCGCAACCTACGTCATTCCTGCACCCGCTCGGGGTGGGGAAATCTTCGTGGCGGCTGACGGTGGCGTCTCCGAGTTCGATTCCAGCACGGGGGTGCCGCTCAATACCTCATTCGGGATCAGCGGCATGGGCCTGGGCCCGGCGGGCGCGGCGACGGGAATCGCGATCTCGGGAAACGACCTGTTTGTCGGCGCGTACACTGGCAGGATTGGCGAATACACCACTTCGGGGGCGGCGGTTAACGCGTCGCTCATCACGGGCCTAAGCGAACCGGTCGGCATTGCTGTGTCTGGGGGGAACGTCTTTGTTGGCAACCAGTCCAGCGGCACGGTCGGCGAATACACGACCTCGGGCGCAGTGGTCAACGCATCCCTCATCACGGGACTTACCGATCCCGATGGAATCATGGTATCGGGCGGGGACATCTTTGTTGGAAACGGCGACGCGATTAGCGAGTACACCACTTCGGGCGCACTAGTAAACGGCTCCTTCATCACGGAGCTAGACGGGCCCGTTAGTTTTGCAGTGTCCGGGGAAGACCTCTTCATTGCTCTTCTAGGCAACGGAACGAACGGCACGATCGGTGAGTACGACGCCACCACCGGGGCGGCGATTAACGCCTCGCTCGTTACGGGGATCGCCAATCTTGCAAGTCTCGCGGTATATGGAGGGGACCTATATACCACAAGCCTTATCGGCACCGGCACGATTGGCGAATACACCACTTCGGGGGCAACGGTCAACGCCGCGCTCGTCGCGTTGCCCTTTCCGTGGGGGATTGTGGTGGTACCCGAGCCGGCGACGTGGACCCTGCTGGCAATCGGCGCGGTGGCGCTGTTGGCCTGCCAAGTGCGCATGCGCCGGCCGTAGCCGAGCCGTCTTCTATCGCCCGGCCACGCTGCGGCTTTCGGCCATTGGCAGCAAATAAGGACGGACGCGCTCCATGGTGCGCGGACCGATGCCGGGCACGCGCGCCAGGTCGTTGTGGTCGACGAACGGTCCGTGATCGCGGCGAACCGCGACGATCCGCCGGGCCAATGTCTCGCCGACGCCCGGCAATTCGGCCAGCTCAGGCCAATCGGCCTCGTTGATGTCGACAAGAAACTGCGCTGACAGGGTGGGTGCATGTTCGATTTCGATCAAGCGGCCTTGAATGCCGCCGTGCGCAATCCACCAGCCGGTCAGCGCCACCAGTGCCGACAGCGTCAGGGCGGCCACGGCCAGTTGATCGGCCCGGCGCAGCAGCAAACGCGGCATCCGGCCCCGGGGCTTGGCCGCGTGGTCATCCGGCGATATTCGATTGCGCTTCGGCGTCACAGCCCTGGTCCGCGAGAGTTCGTTGGTTGACAGCACCGATGGCGGCAACGCGTCGATGATACCGCGCCGAGCCGGACCGGCAAAATCGCGGTTGCTCGGGCCGAGCGACCGGGTATGCTACCTGCCGGAAAGACGGTTTTCTTCATCGCGAGGCAGCACACCGTTGTCCACCTCCACGCTTCCGATTGCCGGCAGTTCGACCGACGCGACGATCGGAGCCGTGCGCTCGGCGACCGCGGCGGTTGTGGCGCTGATCTTTTGCGAGTGGTTTCAGTTCGAGCACGCCAATCTGGCCGTGTGGACGACCCACATGGTGATGATCCAATATCCGTTCAGCAGTTTTCAAAAAGGAGTGGAGCGGGTTCTCGGCCGTGGGCTGGGGATTCTTGGCGCCCTCGTGCTGCTGACCGTCTGGCGCAACATGTTGTCGCTGGCGACCGTGCTGGAGGCCGTTTCGCTGCTCGTGTTTTTCTACATTTATTTCTCGGAGCGCCTGGCTTACACCTTTCTCAACGCCGGTCTCTACATGGCAGTGATCATGGATATCGGCCGCGCGGATCCGGCGGCGGCATTTCCCGAAGGCTGGCAGATGTTTGTGGCGATTGTCGTGGGGGTGGTCGTGGCCAACCTGGTGTCGTGGTACACGGGGATGGAACGCGATCTGCACATTCGGACCGAGGGACAGCCGCTGCTGCCGTTGGATCGCAAGCGTTTGGGCCACAGCTTGATGCTGGTCGTATCGGTGGCGCTGGCGCAGCTGTTTACCGATTGGCTGGCGCTGCCGACCACCACGACGCTCGTTTCGGTAATGCTGCTGACGATCGCTCCCGACATCCATTCGCTGCTGCGAAAGGGGGAACTGCGGCTGACCGGGGCGCTGCTGGCCGTGCTGTTTGCCGTCTTTGCACTGGCATTGCTCGTGCGACTTCCGTTTTTTCCGATCCTGGCCGCACTGCTGTTTTTGGGAATGTTTCTGGCGAGCTATTTTGCTCGCGCTGGCGGCGACCGGGCGTATGCCGGTGTGCAGATGGGATTGGTGCTGCCGATGGTGCTCGTGGTGTCGCCGGCCGATTGCGGCAATCTGATGGTGGCGACCAACCGGCTGATCGGCGTCGTGATCGCCGTCGGCTGCTCGCTTTTGGTCAGCGGCACTGGCGGCCGTTTTGTGGGGGTGGGGCAAACCGTCTCCAGCCGCTCCACCGGGCGAACTGGCCGTGCCAAGCGATCCACGGTAATAGGGCCGAGGCGGTAGCCGGTCGCCTATTTCTCCCGATACGGCTTGTGGTCTTTGTAGAGCGCAAGGTGCTGCATCAAGTCGGCGTCGTCCGGACTCAACTCGGCCGCTTTGGTCTGGTACTTGATCGCCGAATCGAAGTCACCTGCTTCGGCATAGGCCGCCGCGAGCGTGTCGAGGTAATTCGGCTCGTTCCAGTCGGTCAACTCGCAGGCCCGCGTCGCCAATTCGACTGCTTCGGAGCCGTTGCGAAACGGGTCTTGCGGGCAGGTTGCCCGCAGCCAGGCCGCGTTGTTGTAGGCCAAGGCGAATGTCGGTTCGAGCCGGATGGCCGATCGAAATCGGCCATTGCTTTGCGCGTAGTCCTTTTTGCTTCCCAAGCAAGTCCGCGGCTGATGTAGGTCTGCGCGGTGGGGCTCAGTCGCAGTGCGGTCCCGATAATCGGCAATCGCCGAATAGCAGTTCGCCTTGTTTCCCTGAGCACGAAGGCTCGCATTTCGTAGGCCCAGGCCTCGAACTCGGTAGTGGCGTGGTGAATTGCGAGTAGTAGTCGGGAGCTTCGTCCAAGGTGACCACGTCGCTTTGCTCGACCCAGCCCTTGCGCTCGATTGCCGATCAGCAGCATATCGCCTTCGGTGTCCTGCACGATCCAGGGAAGCGAGAACCTCCTGCTGTAGTCGATCGTCTCGTTGTTCGACTCGTGACTTCGGCCTCGAGTCTTGGGCATGACCTTGACGCCTTTCCAATTCTCGGCCGGATCGTCGGCCATTGCGCCGCGCTTGCGCGGCCAGCAGACAAGGCGGCGGCAAGCAGTGCGGCTCGCATGGCGGTTGCCCGGTCAGGTTCGCGGTTCATTGGTCGCGCCTCGCGTCTCGACCACATCAAGATAGCGTTTCTACGCGTCGCGGTTAGAGGTAATAGAACCAGGCCAGCACGGTGTGCAGTGCGCGGGTCACGCGGCCCAGCAGGTGGGTGCGCCGACATAGACCGAAACGCTGCCGGTCATGCCGACCCGCAAGGGCAAGTCTTGCGAGTCGTCGACGATCAGCCGGACCTGAAATCGCTGGGCGGCCGGAATCCACATGGTTTGGTTTTTGACGTCGGGCAAGCAGGCCCGAGGGGATTCCCTGGCCTTGGCTGACGCCGTAGCCCAGGGCTTGGACTTCGGCCCGATAGAGCCGGCCCGGAATGGCCTGAAAGGCGACGAGGGCCGGCTGGCCGGGCTTCATTTGTTCCAGCGATCGCTCGCGGAAATTGGCCACGACGAGCCAATGGCTGGTGTCGATGCAGGCCAGGACCGCCTGTCCGACGTGGGCGTACGAACCCTGGCTCAATTGCAGATTGGTAATCACGCCGCTGCACGGGGCCACGACCTTGGAGTAGCCAAGATTCAACTCGGCCTCGGCCAACTGGGCCTTCACCTGAGCCACCGAGGCATGCACCGAGCCGATGCGAGCGGCCAGGGCTTGCTCGACGTCCTCGACCAGGCTGGCCGATCGCTCCAGGGCCGCTTCGGCCGCTTTCAACTTCTGCACGGCATCGACATATTTGCGCTCGGTGGTCGATTCGCGATCGAAGATTTCTTGCTCCTGCCGGTAAACCACCCGGGCGTATTCGGCCTCGGCCGCCAGTTGCCGCTGCTCGGCCTTGGCGGCGGCCAACTGGGCATCGAGCTGTTTGATGTGGTATTCGGTTTCGACCAGCTTGGCTTCGAGCATGGCCACTTTGTGCTCGAACGGCCGGGGATCGAGCTCGAACAGCGGCTGGCCGGCCTCGACCTCTCGCCTTCGTGGACGTGGACGCGGACGACCTGGCCGGCCACCTGCGGCGCCACTTGCACGACATAGGCTTGGACGTAGGCGTCGGTTGTCAGCGGAGTCGTGCGATCGGCGGCGACAAAGTAGGCCACCAGCAGCACGATGACGACGGCCGTGACCAACGAGCCAGAATCGAAACGATCGCCACAGGCTCGGCCAGCGCGTGCCGCAGATGCGCGACGGCCAACCGGTGGCGGGTCCGGGTGGCTGTCGCATGATCCGTTGAAAAACCGAAAGCATTTCAGTTCCAGGCGATCGTTATGCTGCTGCGCGCAGCGGTTCGGCGGTCGTGACCGGCGGCGATTGCACGATTGTAACCGCGTGGGCGGCTAGCTCGGTCAGCGGGGCGGGGATTTCCTCGGCCGGCGGCTGACGGAGACTGAGCGATCAGGTTTTGCTGGCCATTGCCCAAGGCATATTCCAATTGCGACAAGCCGGCCAGATAGCCATAGATGGCGGTGGTGTAGGCCGTCTCGGCCTGGGTCAAAGCGGTTTGGGCGTCGACCACATCGGTCGGAGTGGCGTTGCCGTTGTTGTAATTGACCAGCGTCAGCCGCAAGATTTTCGGCGGCCTGGGCGGTCGCGATTTCGCCCAAGCGGATCCGCTCCAGATCGGTGGCAATGGCCTGATAACTGACGCTGACCTGGAGCGAAACCTGATCGAGCACCACTTGCAGGCCTGCACGGGCGGCCGAGATTCTGCGCTTCGCTGCGGCGGATCTCGCTGTTGTGCGAGCCGCCGGCATAGATCGGCTGGTCGACGTGGATTCCGGCCCCTTCGACCCAAGCGTTCAGCGGGCCGGGCGAATCGGCCCGCAGCACGGTCCCGCGGACATAGATATTCGGCATCAAATCGCCCCGGGCGGCCTGCTGGCCTGCCCAGGCTTCGGCCACCGCCTGTCGGGCCATGCCGATCTCGCGGCGATTGACGACTGCCGACTCGAGGCAGGCGGTCAGCGAAATGGGGGGCATCGGCTCGGCCGCGACGTCGACGATGGCCAGCGGCATTTGAGCCGACCGGCCCAGCGCCACGTTGAGCGTCGGACCGGCAGTCCTGCGACCGCCTGTCGGGCGCTGATCAAGTCCTGGCGGACGCGTGAGACTTCGACCTCGGCCCGCAGCACGGTTTCGCGCTGAACCACGCCGCCGATGAATCGGGCTTGTGATCTCGGCCAAAATCGATTCGGCCTGCCGCAATGCTTCTTCCTGAACCCGCAAGTTCGACTGCGCCGCCAGCAGCCGGAAGTAACACTGTGCCACTTCGAATGCCACGGTTTGTTGCCGGCGAACCATCGACAGTTCTTCGATTCGGGCTCGGTCGACTGCTTGTCCATAATGCCCTGCGGTGCGGCCGAAATCGTAAACCGTCCATTGAATGCCGGCCTCGGCAATCGTGAAGCTGGTGACGCCGGAACTGAGCGAGGCCGGAACGAACGATCCACCCGGCAAGACCGGCGTATTGAAGGCCGAATAGCGAAAGCTGGTGCCGATCGTCGGCAAAAACGGGGCGAACGCGATGTCGGCGGTTGCCCGAGCGGCCGACACCTGGGCGCTCGCCTCGCGCAGACGGGGATTGTGCGTCAGGCCGAACGCCATGGCCGCGTCGAGTGTCAGCCGCAGCGGCGACTCGTCGTCGGCCGGCAGGGGAGTGACCGCGCTCGGTTTGATAGCTCGTGGGCAGAACCGGCGTGGCTGCCGCCAGCAGCATGCGCAGAGCGCAGCCGGCAGCCGCAGACTCGGATCGCGGGTTCAGAGCCAGCCGCCGGCGCGGTGGCGGCGCTTTTGAGATGCAGGGGGCGTTTTGTTACGGGGTTGGCTGCGGCATCCCTCGGCCAAAATCCGACGGACAGCAGGCCGGCTACCGCCCACGGCGCCCACACCCTTCGGATGCGAAGAGTTCGTGCTGCCATGAATGCGGCTCATTCAGGCGGGGATGGCGAAAAGCCGGCGCGGAATCGCGGCTTCGAGAAAGGTGGGACTCTTCCAATCGTTTCGGCTGCGTGTCGGGCGGCGACTTTATCGTTTTTGCCCATTGTGGGGGCCAGATGCCAGTTTGCCCCATGGGCAAGCAATGCCGGCTCGGTTTGAGGCAAACCGATGAATTGCGCGAACCCGGCGACCGCTCGGACGCTCTGGGCGGGCATTACCCCCCGATGCTTCGTCGCCGCGACGTGCCTGAGTATGATGAACGCCCGAGACGAGCGACAGGCTCGAAAGTTCCAAACATCCCCGGTCAGGTTTGCCATGCGCGACTTTCAGCAGTTGGAGTGGAACGCGGTTCTGGAAGACGACTGCCGGCAACTGGTTCGGCTGGCCACGCGCGAGGACTTGGACCGCTGGCACGATTGGACGACCGTGGCCCTGGTGCCACTCGAAGCACAAGGAAGTGCGGCGGTCGTCGCCCGGCAGCCCGGCCGGGTGTGCGGGCTTCGCGCCGCGCGGCTGGTTCTCGAAACGATGGATTACGAGGCCGTCTGGCAGGCCGAATTGGACGACGGGGCGGCGGTCACGGCGGCCACCCGCCTGGCGACGATCCAAGGTCGCGCCCGCACACTGTTGACGGCCGAGCGGACGCTGCTCAATTTCGTCGGCCATTTGTCGGGCGTGGCGACGCTGGCCGCCGAGTATGTGGCCGCGGTCGCCGGCACCGGAGCGCGAATCTACGACACCCGCAAAACGACTCCCGGTTGGCGACGGCTGGAAAAGTACGCGGTTCGCTGCGGCGGCGGGCACAATCACCGCACCGGTTTGTTCGACGCCATCCTGATCAAGGACAACCATTTGGCTTTGGGGCTGCAGGACCGATGGCGGCCATTTCACCGCGGCCGAAGCCGTGCTGCGGGCGCGTGCTTTTTGTCAGCAAGCGCCCCGAGGGCGATCCACGCGGTGCGATGCTTGTGGAAGTCGAAGTCGATTCGCTGGCGCAGCTCGAAGAGGTCCTGCCCGTCGGGCCGGATATCGTGCTGTTGGATAACATGTCGATCGAGCAGTTGTCGCATGCGGTTCGTCGTCGGGATGAGCTTGGCGTGCAGGTCGAGCTGGAAGCCTCTGGGCGGGGTCAACCTGGCGACCGTCAGGCAGATTGCTGAAACGGGCGTCGACCGGATCAGTGTCGGCGCTCTAACCCATTCGGCCGTTTGCCTCGACATCGGGCTCGACTGGAAAAGCTGAGTTCGCGTCCGCGCCGCACCGGCGGGCAGGTCGGCACGACCGTCAGAATCGGTGGAGAATCCCCCCCGACGGCCACCGTGTTTGACAGTCCCCGGGCGTATCCTAGGTTTGCTTGTGCCGCCGGCGGGGATACGCCGCGCGACACGCGAAACATTGCAGGCGCGGCAGGGACAGCTTGGAGCTTTGAGGGGACCCTGCCGCGCCCTTTTTCTTTTCCTCGATGTGACCACCAGCTGCTTTAGGCGCGGAGCAGGCTGGGCAGGTCGCTGGCCGCCTTGCGGTGAATGGGCGGACGAGAATCGGCCGCGGGTGGGGATCAGCGATGCGCTGGAATTTCGACGCTTTTGCCCTCATCGCCGCGTTCGCTCTCGCTCTGATCGCTTGCCTTGCAGTCTGGTTGCGCAGGCGACGCTCGGCCGAAGATCGGCCTTCGGTCGTCGCGGATCAGGCGATCGCCCTGCTGGGCATCGTCGCGGATCCCGCGATCGCGCTCGACAATCACGGCCAGGTCGCGCTCGCCAATCCGGCGGCCATGCGTCTGTTGGATCCGGTCCTTTACGCCAGCGGCGAGCGCAGGCTCGGCCGACTTCTTTTTTGCCCCACGCTCAACCAGTGGCTGGAAGGGATTCGCTGCTCGGGATCGGTCGAGACAGAGACTCTGGAAATCGAGACGACCGGCCGCGACGAGGATCACCGTTGGTACCGCGTTCGGGCTCGGACCTGGAACGACCAGAGAGCCGAGCGCGACCAGGCCCAGCTCCGCGGGATCGTCGTGTTGCTTGAGGACGTGACCCGACAGAAGGCTGCCCAACGTCGCAACGCCGAGCTGGTTTCGGGCGTCAGCCACGAAATGAAGACGCCACTGGCCGGCATCAAGGCCTATGTCGAGTTGTTAGCCGATGGCGACGCCGAAGACAGTGCCACGCAAGAGGAATTCCTGGCGGTCATCAGCAGCCAGGCAGACCGGCTTTTGCAGTTGATCGACAATCTGGTGACCGTGGCCGAAGTCGAAGCCGCGACGGCAGGCGCCGGCAAAGGGCTGTGGCCGCTCGGCGCCATGCTGGACGAGGCGCTCGGGCTCGTCAAACCGCTGGCCACCGACAAACAAATCGTGGTGGCAAGCGATCTCCACAATCCAGACCTTATGGTGGCCGCCAACCGCCGGTTGTTCGTCCAAGCGGCGGTTCAGTTGCTGTCGAACGCGGTAAAGTACACTCCGGCCGGCGGCAGCGTCGTGCTGCGGACCCGTGCGGCAAACGGACGAGTGCGTGTCGAAATCGAAGACAACGGAGTCGGCTTGGGACCGGAGGACTGCGTCAAAGTGTTCGACAAGTTCTATCGAGTGCCGCAATTCAAGGCCATGGCCCCGGGCACCGGTTTGGGACTCCCACTGGCCAGGCATATTGTCGAAAACCTGCACGGCGGCACGCTCTCGGTCGAAAGCCAACCGGGAGAGGGAAGCTTGTTTGCCGTGGAACTTTCACTGGCCGGCACGGTTTGAGATCCTTCGCAACGACGAAAAAAGGGATGGCTCATGAGCAAGAAAGTTCTGCTGTGTGACGACGAGGCTCATATTTTGCGGGCGGCCCAGATCAAGCTGAGCCACGCGGGATACGATGTCGCGACCGCCGCCGACGGCCAGGAAGCCTGGGAAGCGATCTTGGCCAATCCGCCGGACATTCTGGTGACCGACTTGCAGATGCCCCGTCTCGACGGCCTGGAATTGAGCCGCCGGGTGCGAGAAACACCGGCGACCGCGCATCTGCCGATCCTGATGCTGACGGCCAAGGGATTTGAAATGGCGCACCGGGAATTAGCTGAGAAATGCGGCGTTTTGGCCGTGCTTCCGAAGCCATTCAGCCCGCGGGAATTGGTCCGGTACATCGACACGATCTTGAGCGGCGAGACAGTCCCGAGCCGGTAACGCTCGTCCCCCGGTCTGGGGCAAAGGCTGGCCGGTCAAGCCGCAAAACGAAAGTGCAAATTGCCCTTGCCGACTGGGTGATGTCGCGGCTTGGCTGAGCCTTTGACTCGGCGCCGCAATGAGAATTTTCTGAGCATTGTCTGGTAGTTACTTGACAGGACTATTTTGTACGACTAGGATAATCTACGTAATCCTTGCAGTGGAGTTGCTGTGGGGATTGCGGCATTATTTGATTAACCCCCTAGATTTGCGACCCAAGGTAACGCTCGTGAAGGCCCAGCAGGCACCTCGGACGAAGATGTCCGGTGCTGCTTATCTGAGTTATGGATCACGCTGATCCATGGCCTTCGCGTATTGCAGTGGGGTGTGAGGTTTTCTCCTGCCCCCCAATCAGGCAATCTTTGGGCCTCTCGATTGGCGCGATTCGGCGGCTGATTTCTCGTCATGAGTTTTCAGCTTTTCAGGCAGCTCCGTAATCTCTTCGCCGGCTCCCTCTGCGCCCCTGGTAGACCGCTCGAACTCCGCTCCGATTGCGCGCCGGTACAGGTGGTTCCCCATTGATTGGGGGCCATTTGTGGCGTTGCGCCCCGGGATGAATTCCGCGCGTGCGCTAGTGGGACGCTCTGAGACCCCCGCACTTTGTTGCGATTCCCTCTCGCGCTGGCGAGATCGCTATTGAGTTGCGCAATGCGCCTTGCCCTTGGCCTTCCGACGATGTCGATGGTTGCGCCATTTGTGACAGCACGTGGATAAGTGCTGCGATTAGAAAAAGGGCAAAAACGGATGTACAGCAGCTACAAAGTCTGGTTGATGGTGGTCGTGATGGGGATGGTTGGCGCGGGGCAAGCGCGGGCCGACCTGATTTCGACGACTCCTTACACGCTGGCGATTTCGGAGAGCCAGGCGGTTTTGGCGGACCCCGGCAATCAGCGCGTGGCCGATCTGGCGGCAATGACGACGGGCCACGAACTAGGGATCGAGCGGAGCGAGCCCTATTTCCTGCTGACGAACACTTCGGACTCGACGCTGAACGGGTCGATTCTCAATTTCCAATTTACGATCGGCGACACGGCCGACCAGTTTCGCTTTGTGGAGCTCATTTCCTCGGCGTCTTCGGCCGGAGTGCAGCTGGTGAGCTCGTCGCTGGGCACGAACAACCAGGAGTTGGATCTCGCTTTCAGCGGCCTGGCGTCGGGCGCGTCGGTCGAGTTCCGCGTCGGTTTGGAGCCGGTCAATCCCGATGCCAATCCGTTGGTCAATTACGGGCATGTGTTTTTCAACAACGGCTCGGACGGTGCCAGCAATTCCGTGACGACGGTGACGTTCGACAATCCGGCAATCAATTCGACGTTGACTCCGCTGACGCTATCGGATCAGGCGGCTGTCGCCGCCGCTTCGGCTGCCACCACCACGGCGACGTGTAATTGCGGCAGTCTGGTTTCGGGGGTGACATCGTTTGATTTCCAGCCTACGGTCATTCCGACTCCCGAGCCAAGTTCGATGGTGCTGCTGGGGCTGGGGCTGGTGGGGTTGGTTTCGGTGGCTTGGCGCAAACGCCGCTCGGCACAGCGGCGGTTGGTTTAGCGCCGCGTTCTGGCATCGCGCCGGTGGCTAACGAAAATCGCGCGATTGCGAGGCGATTTCGCGGCCCGGCGGGGAAAAATCTTCCAGCCGCGTCACCAGCACGTGGATGATTTCTCCCTGGCGCTGCAATCGGCCATGGGCGATCAGAATGGTTGCCCGGGATGCCGCCTCGAAATATCGCCGCCATACGTCTGGCCGCACGATGAGGTTGGCGATCCCCGTTTCGTCTTCCAGGGTGACAAACGTGATGCCGCTGGCCGTGGCCGGGCGTTGCCGCACCAGGACCAATCCGGCGACACGCACGCGGGATCGATCGAGAAGCGTCGCCAGGCGCGAGGCTGGAACCACACCGAGCCCCGCGAGCTTTTCTCGCTGAAACTCGAGCGGGTGGGCCCGCAGAGAGAACCCCGTCGTCTGGTAGTCGGCCACGACCTCTTGGTGCAGTTCCAGCGCCGGCAGCGGGACGGCGCCGGCCAGATCGCCCGGCGCGTCGGCAAACAGCGGCAGATTTTCCCTTGGGTCCCCCTGTCCCAGGACTTCCCACAGCGCGCTGCGGCGGTCTGGCCGCAGCGACGCCAGCGCGTCGGCAGCCGCCAGACGGCGCATCACCGCCGGCCCCAGCCGAGTTCGCCGGGAAAAATCATCGAGCGAACGAAACATTCCCCGCTGCCGGGTTTGCTCGATCACCTCGGCATGCGAGCGGGACAGTCCGGAAACGAGTCGCAGTCCCAAACGCAGTGCCCACCGTGCCGCTTCGGCGGGCAAGTCCCCCGCCGGCCCGGTCCTCTCTTCCAGCGTGCAATCCCACTGGCTGGCACCGACATCGATGGCACGAACTTCCACGCCATGCTCGCTGGCCGAGCGGACCAATTGGGCGGGCGCATAAAAACCCATCGGCTGACTGTTGAGCAGCGAGGCCGCGAAGGCCGCCGGATAGTGACATTTCAACCAGGCGGAAGCGTAGACCAGCAGCGCGAAACTGGCCGCATGCGACTCAGGAAAACCATATTCGCCGAAACCGCGAATCTGCTCAAACAGGCTGATGGCGAACTCTTCGGCGAGACCCCGGGCGCGCATGCCTTCGATCAGCTTGCGGCGAAATTCGTCGATGATGCCTGGCCGTCGCCAGGCTCCCATGGCACGGCGCAATTGGTCGGCCTGGCCCGGCGTGAAGCCGGCGGCCACCACCGCCAGCCGCATGGCCTGCTCCTGAAACAGCGGAACTCCGAGCGTTCGCTCGAGCACGGCCCGGATCTCGTCGTTGGGGTAAGTGACCGGCTCGGTGCCCGAGCGACGACGCAAGTAAGGATGGACCATCTTTCCTTGGATGGGCCCGGGGCGAACGATCGCCACTTCGATCACCAGGTCGTAATATTGGCGCGGGCGCAAGCGAGGGAGCATCGCCATCTGGGCCCGGCTTTCGATTTGAAAGACTCCGATGGTGTCGGCCCGGCAAATCATGTCATAGACCTGCTCGTCGGCCTGGGGCAAACTGCTCAAATCGACGGAACGTCCGGCATGCCGCTCGACCAGGTCAAAGCCCTTGTGCAAAGCGGTGAGCATGCCCAGGGCCAGGCAATCGACCTTGAGGATGCCCAACTCGTCGAGATCGTCCTTGTCCCACTCGATGACGGTGCGGCCGGGCATGGCGGCGTTTTCGATCGGCACCAGTTCGTCGAGCGGTCCGCGGGTGATGACCATCCCGCCGACGTGCTGCCCCAAATGGCGAGGAAAGCCGACCAACGTGCGGACCAGCCACACCAATCGGCTGCCGACCAGCGAGGCGGGGTCGATGCCCACGGCCTGGCAGCGGCTTTCAAAACTTTCGTCCAGTCGGTGGCTATCCATGTCCTTGGCCAGGCGATCGATCCGATCGAGCGACAGGCCGAGTGCCTTGCCGACGTCGCGCACGGCCATTCGTGGGCGATAGGTGATGACTTCGGCAGTCATGCCTGCCCGATCGCGGCCATATTTTTCGTAAAGATATTGCAGCACCTCTTCGCGGCGCTCGTGTTCGAAATCGACGTCGATGTCGGGCGCTTCGTTCCGCTCGCGACTGATGAAGCGCTCGAAGAGCGTATCCAACCGATCGGGATCGACCGACGTGACTTCCAGGCAATAGCAGACGACCGAGTTGGCCGCCGAGCCGCGTCCCTGACAAAGGATGCCACGCTCGCGGGCGAAGCGAACCAGGTCGAAGACCGTGAGAAAATAAGCCTCGTAGCGCAACTGGCCGATCAATTCCAACTCGTGCTCGATCAGCCGCACGATCCGCTCGGGGATACCGGCCGGATAGCGCCGCTCGGCTCCGCTCCAAGTGAGCCGCGTCAGATAAGCCAGCGGGGTTTCGCCCGGCGGCGCCAACTCCTCGGGATATTCGTAGCGCAATTCATCGAGCGAAAAGGTCGAGCGCCGGGCGATTGCGACGCCGCGGGCCAGCGCCGCGGGTTGTGGCGAAAACCGCGCAGACAGTGCCGACAGCGATTTGAGATGACGTTCGGCATTGGGAAAGAGCCGGCCCCGCGCTGCGCTGACGGTTTCTCCCGACCGGATGGCCGACAGCACGTCGGCCAAAGCGGCGCGATCGGCCGTGTGATAGTGGATGTCGCCGGCGGCCACCAGCGGCAGTTGAGCCTGACTCGCGCGTTGGGCCAGACGGTCGAGCCGCTGGCGGTCGTCGCCGTCGAGAAACAATTCGGCTAACAGATGGCAGCGGTCGCCGAAGCATTGGCGATAGCGGCGGAGCGAATCGAGATCGGCCAGCTCGCCGGGAGGGTTGACGACGCCGGCCAACAGGCCTTCGGCATGGGCTGCCACGTCGGCCAAAGAAACCTGGAATTCCCCTTTGGCTGCCCGGCGCCGACCCAAGGTGATCAGCCGCGATAGCCGGCCGTAGGAGGCCCGATCGGTGGTCCACAAGACGACGGGGGGGGCATCGTCGGGCGTGATTTCGGCGCCGATCACCAGCGGCAAACCGCATTGCCTGGCGGCCGCGTGCGCCCGCACCACGCCGGCCAACGTGTTGCGGTCGGTAATGGCCAGTGCCTGGTAACCCAGGGCGACGGCTTGGGCCACCAGTTCGTCGGGATGTGAAGCTCCTTCGAGAAAAGAAAAGTTCGTTTTGCAATGCAGTTCCGCGTAGGGCAATAAGATCGCGCCGGCCGGCACGGCGGGCGGGCCGGAAAACTGGCGTCGATGGGAAGGTGGAATTTCGGGCATGACGACCGCGGCCTCAATCAAAGGCACCTTGCAGAAACCAACGATTCTCAGTGAGGCAGCGAAAAAGCCAGTAACGCTCGGCCAAGGTGGTTTCGACACGGTAGTAATCGCGCCGCACCAGCCGCGTTCGCCACCAGCCGGTCTCAATCCGTTCCGGCCCCCACGCCTGAACGACTCGCTGCGAGGAGGCCCGATAGTGAAAAACCAGCGGGGTGCCGTCCGTCGCCACGGCGACGTTGTGCAGGGCAATGGGCGGCATGAACAACCGCGTCGGCCTCGCCTGGGATGCCGGCGGTGTGAAGAACCAAGGCTGGTTTTTGCTCGTTGGTTTTTTTTTCGCCCGGCCGGTTGGCCGCTGCTTTCCGACCGCCCGCAGAGAAGACTTGCCGGCATCGCGGTGGTCGGTGAGCGGCAGATATTGACAAGCATATTCCGGCTGGGCATCGGCCAAGAACAGCGGCTGCAAAACCGCCTCTCGGCCCAGCCGGTGGGTCAGGCGATCGACCACCTGGGCCAGATGTCGCGGGTCGGTCTGGTGCGATTCGGCTGCGAACAGGGTTTGCTGCTCGAACTGCAAACGATCGGACGCGGTCACTGCCAGATGGATCGCCGTGACCGGTCCGCCGAGCTGGATGGTTTCCAGCCGCAAGCGGAACATGTCGAGCAGATGCCGGCTGGAAACGCTCGGGCGGAACAATCGCAGCGTCACGTGACAGGGCTCGGATTCCTGGCAATCCAATCGGACGGCGAGCTGGAGCACTCCACGCCGCTGGAGGGCCAAAGGACCGGTAAGCCGGGGCAACAGCTCCCCCAGCACATATTGGATTTCGTCTTGCCGCGAAGTTGGCGTTTCGAACAACCAGGACGCTTCGAGCTCCGCCGGCAAGCGGCAGGGAGTGATGACTTCGGCCGTGGTGGCGAGCGCCTCGTCGAGCCGTCGCAAAAGGGCGTGACCAAAACGTGTCGCCAGGCCCGCGCGAGGCAGGACCGCGAGTTGTTCGACGCGCTCTACTCCCAATTGTCCCAGATCATCCTGCGCCTTGGTGTCCAACCGCAAGGCCGCGATCGGCAGATCGGCCAGAACCTCCGGCATGCGACCGTGCGGAGCGATCACGAGCCGACTGGCCGAAACCGCCCGATCATCATGCTTTGGGTCGTCATGGGTTGGCTCGATCGGCGCCAATCGTCCGTAATGGGCCAATCCCCAAGCGGCTCCCACGCTGTCGGCCACCGCCAACCGGGCGCGAAACCGGCGCTGGGCAAGCGATCGGGCCAACTGATAGGCCAACGCCCGCTCGCCGCCAAACCGCTCGCTCACCTTGCCGATGTCCAACAACAGGCTTTCCGGCCGGGCAGACTCTTCCAGTCCCACGGTGGGACTGAACTGGTGACACCACTGGGCCAATTGCACCAGTGCCAGCCGATCGGCCAGCGGATCGTACGCTTCTAAATGAATCGACCGAGCGCGGCTGGAAAGCATGCCGCCGCGCTTTGCCGAGCGGCGCAAGCTTGCCCACTGGTGCAAAGCGAGGGCTTCGGCCAGCGGCATGCCAGGCTCGATCGGATGGACCTGGTCTCTTGTCGTTATCGCGGGGCGATCGCCTGCCGCTTTAGGCCCACAGCCCAAGGCGGGCGAATAGCTCACCACGGCCAGGCCTCCACGGGCTTGAGCTTCGTAGACCAGCACGGCCCGGCCGTTAAGCTCCGCGCGCATGGCGGCGAGCCGCTGGAGCGGCCAGTGCGTCAGCCAGACGCAGAGAATGCGCCGTGTGGAAATTTGCGGTGAGGGAATTTTCTGCATGAGAATTGGTTGTGCAGATCGATTCATGCGTGAGGCCCGCCAGTTCGTCAAGTTCCAGATGAATGCCATGGGGCTCCGATGCTGCTCCGATTCCCGAAGAGCGGCAGTGAAGAATTTTCAGGCACAGTCGCCGGCTTCCATCCGGCCGGGCCGTGGCCAATGGCTCGACGGCGAAACGCACGCTGGCCCAACACGCAGTACGCCGGGCCGCCGCGGGACGGACGAGCAATCCCAAACCTCCGCCAGCCTCGGCCGCCAGTTGCAGCCGGCGAAAGGCACGATCATCGCCCGTAGGAATCCAAGCCAACACGGCGGCAATGCCAGGCTGGCGAAGTAATTGATCGAGCGCCCAGGCTTCGTCCTGCCGAGCGGCGGGGCGAATCATCAGCAGACGCGAGCGGGCCAATTGTCGATCGCTGAGGGCCGGCGGATAGAACGATCGCTCGGTGTCGAGCACGGCCAGCATTCCTCCCGACTGGCAGGCTTGGCTGGCGGCCAAGAGGGCCAAGGTCGTAGCGCCGCTTCCCGGTCCGTCGGCCAACCATTCCACCAGGCTTCCGCGCTGTAGCCCGCCGCCGGGAAGCACCTGGTCGAGCAGGGCCGAACCGCTGCTGACCGTGGCCAGGCCGGCGGGGCGATGCCGCTCTTGAAGCTGGCCCACGGCTTCGGCCAATTGGGCCACCACGGCAGCGATGTCGGGCGTTTTTGCCGGCTGGTGCATCCAAGATTCCCCCCTTTTGAAAACCGTGGGGAGCAGTCCCCCCACGTTTTTCGGATTAATGTACAGATGTACATGAATGCTAGCAAAGAGGGCTCTTTTTTTCCACACCTCGAAAGCGCGCGAATGTTTTGAGTAGGTCCCCCTCAACGGTTGTGCCGATAATGCCTGAATAACGAGTATTACTGCCTTTACCGAATGTCGCGATTTTGCAGCCCACGGGAAAAACCGATCCCGCGAGCCGCAAATCCATCTGGTAAACGGGGTAAGGCAGGTCAACGCAGCAAGGCAGGGGGGCCGAGCGCGCATGGAGGCATTGCCGCCTCAAGACAGTCTGGCCACGAGCCAGTCGCCCGCAGAGGGGAGCCCGCTTTCGTTTTTCGAGCGGAGCCGCACGGCTCCCGCCAAGATGCTGCGCGCCGGCAAAGAAACTGCTGGTCGCTGCCGGCTATGGATCGTTGCCTGGATCGTGCTCGTGAGCGGCGGTGGGTGCACGACCTTTAGCGAGTACGTGCACAACGGCTTCAAAGTGGGGCCAAACTACCAGCGGCCAGCCGCGCCAGTGGCCACCGACTGGATCGACAGCGACGATCAGCGGATTCGCAAACAAGAAGATGATCTGTCTCATTGGTGGAGCGTGCTGGATGATCCGGCGCTCGACGCCTTGGTCGCCGACGCCTATCGCCAAAACCTCACCTTGCGCGACGCCGGTTTCCGAATCTTGCAAGCCCGGGCGTTGCTGGGAGTCTCGATCGGCAATTTCTTTCCACAAACGCAATATGCGTATGGGGATGCTCTGCGCGACGCCTACAGCCAGAAAGCCGCGAATCGCTCGTACCTGACTCAGCGATTTTTCAACCAATGGGATCTGGGCTTTGGGCTGGCCTGGGAACTCGACTTTTGGGGCCGATTCCGCCGTGCGATCGAAGCGGCCGACGCCGATTTGAACGCCTCGGTCGAATACTATGACGACGTTTTGGTGACCTTGCTGGGCGACGTGGCCACGGCCTATGTGAATATTCGCATTTACGAGCAGCAGATCATGCTCACCCGGGCCAATGTCGAGTTGCAGCGCGAGACGCTCAAATTGGTCAAAGCGCGCTTCGAAGGGGGCCAGGTCAGTGAACTGGACGTCGACCAGGCACAAAGCCTGCTCTCGCAAACCGAGGCACAGATTCCCGTACTCGAAATCAGTTTGCGAACGGCAAACAACCAACTCTGCGTCCTGATGGGGCGCCCAATGGTGAATCTCGAGCCGCAGATCGGACCGGAAAACATTCCCACGGCACCGACGGACGTGATCGTCGGCATTCCGGCCGACTTGCTCCGCCGCCGGCCCGACGTGCGCGTGGCCGAACGCATGGCTGCCGGCCAGGCGGCTCGGATCGGCGTAGCCGTCTCCGACTGGTATCCGCATATTTCAATCGTCGGAACGCTCGATTACCAGGCCCAGGATTTCCAGCATCTGTTCAGCGGACGCGCCATCCAGGGCGACGTGGGTCCCAGCTTCCAGTGGAACATCCTCAACTATGGCCGCATCCTGAACAACGTGCGAGCAACCGATGCCTTGTTCCAGCAATTGGTCGTCGACTATCAACAAACGGTGCTCGTCGCGCAGCAAGAAGCCGAAAACGGATTGATCACGTTCGTCAAATCGCAGGAACAGGCCAAGGACTTGATGGAAAGCGTGGTGGCCGCGCAAAACGCGGTCATCATTGCCCTGGCGCAATACAAGGCGGGAATGATCGATTTCAACCGCGTTGCCCTCTTGGAGCAGAACCTGGTTACGTATCAGAATCAGCAAGCCCAAGCCCGGGGCAACATCGCCTTGGGTCTGGTCCAAACCTATCGGGCATTGGGCGGCGGTTGGTCCATGCGGCTCGATCCGGCGATGGAAAACGCCCCCGGCCTGGGGGCGAGGGCCGCGCGACCGGCGGGCGGGCCCGAAGCCGTTCCGGCGCCCGCTCCCGTGCCACTGCTCGACCCGAATCTCGAGACGCGGCCGATCGAACCTGAGAAATCGACGCTGCGTTCCGAGCCGATCCAGCCAGGCGAAACGCGGGATAAACCGGTCGGCTGGTGGTCGACGGTGACGGCGCCGATTGCCGAACGCATCGGAGCGGCCGCCATTGGCCCAGCCTTCCAATCGGGCCTGCAGCCGC
The DNA here is from genome assembly GCA_963702015.1 of uncultured Planctomycetaceae bacterium. GTDB lineage: Bacteria > Planctomycetota > Planctomycetia > Pirellulales > PALSA-1355 > DATJTR01. Next base: position 5,930,442 of record OY969698.1, on the reverse strand, counting down.
AAGCTGCGCCCGAGCAATTGCCGATACCGGGCGGCACGTCGTTGCTCGAGCCGGTGCCAATGCCGGCCGCGGGGATACCAACCAGGGCGCGGCCGACCGCCGTGGCACCGGCGTCAATCATCACGCCCATTGCGCCGCCGCCAGCCGTTGCGAATCCGCCAGCACCGAAGCCGTTGCCGCGATTGCCCGAAGCCAGCCAAACGGTTCCGGCCGGCTCGGTCCCACCGCCGCCGAACACCAGCGGGCGCATGAAAACACATTCGTCGCGAGGCTGGGCGTGAGCAGGCAGCGATATCTCATCGTCCTACTGTCGCTGAGTGCCGGGTGGCTCTGCGCTGCCCGGGCAGCCGTGTCCGACGCGCCCTGCCGCGAGTGCGAGACGCGGGGGAATGCTTGCTGCCCCTGGTGTCCGAACGACTATTGTCGCAAGCCGGCGCCGGCGATTCCACCGACGCCGTGCCAGTGGTGTTGCTGTCCCTATTCGCGCAAGCCAGCGCCGGCGATACCGCCGACACCTTGCCAGTGGTGCCCGAACTGTTATTTTCGCAAGCCGCCGGTTCCGGTGCCGCACAACTGCGAACCGTGGTATCGCTGCGTGCCGACGCAGCCGAATTGTCCGTGACGGAGGACATCGGCATTTTTTTCTGGCTGTCGCGGCCCCCGTCGTTGTTCGCCGTACTGCTTTAGCTATCGGACGCGATTTTTTTTCGCGAGGCGAGATAGCGATTCCCCTCCAACGGTGGAGGCGATGCGCAGCGGCCCGTCGCGTGAACACGTTTTGTTGCGGGGCCATCCGGTCTTGCTCGCTTCGCAATTTTTGTGTTTGGCGCCTCGTTTTATAGCTTTTTTTGCGAGCACTTGGGCCAAATGCGCGGGCGTGGAACACGCGCGCTCCACGTGTCGTTTTGGGTCCTTTACAAACGCAAATTGCTGATGATAAAGTCGCCGATCGACGAATTCCTGCGGCGCGGTGCGCCGACTTCTAGTTCGCCCCTAACACGAAAGGGAAAGCTTGTGAAACGTTCACATTCGTCGCCGTGGCTGTGCGCAGCCGATTTCGTGCGGGATGTTATTGACGGCCGCGTCGACGGCCGGAGCGACCCTGATGTCCGAGACCGATGGCGGCAAGTCGGTGACCGTCGATACCGCGGCCGGCATGGAATGGCTCGACGCATCGAACACGCTGGGTATGGTCGTGAGCACGGCAGTCTCCGCCAATCCCGGGTTCCAACTGGCCACCGAAAGCCAAATCGAAACGTTGCTCATCGACGCTGGCTATCCAGCCGGGCAGCTTCCTGATGGCAGCACCAGCGACTCGACTTCGGGCAATCTGCTCGCTACGACCTTGGGCTACACCTTCAACTATTGGGTCCAGTACTACGGGCCCGAGGCGTCGGGCTGGGAATACCTGAGCTACGCCTATTATCTCGATAGCGCGAGAACGGGCGTTGACCAATTGACCATCGACGCCCGCAATCCGCCAATTGGATCCGACGGCACCTACGTCACCTTCGCCGGCCTTGGCGATTCGTTCGGCACCGGCAGCTCGAACAATTTCGTGATGCTGGTCAAGGCCACGCCCGAACCGTCGTCGCTGGCGTTGTTAGGCGTGGCACTTCTTAGCGGCGCGTTGGGCGTGGCGTTGAAGCGGCGCCGGCGCTAAACGTCAGGCATGGGCGCGCGCTAGCGTGCATGGCCGATCGCGAAATCGACGAGCTCCTGGCAGCGGAAAAACCCCTCCCAGAAATTGTGCCCCTGGCCTTTGACGACCACCAGTTGGACCGCGTCGGATTGGCCGGCGGCGGCATAGCGCCGGGCGAGTTCGGCCGAGTTCTGCTCGAGCGGAACGACGACGTCGATGTCGCCGTGGATGATAAAGACCGGAACGTGGGCTTTGGCCAGCGCATCGACCCGCTCAATCGGGTTGAACTCCGCCAGCCGGGCGGTAAGTTGATCGGCCGGCAGCTCATAAGCCGGCGCGGCCTTGTCGAGCCCCGGATAGGTCCGGAAATCGAAGACCGGATAGATTCCGGCCAGTCCGGCCACGACTTCGGGATGCTTGGTGGCCCAGGAACTGGCCATTAATCCGCCGCGACTGCGCCCGAGCAGGCAAGGCCTGGCTTTGAAACCGCGCTGTTTGACCAGTTCGTCATAGAACTGATCGAAGACTTTATTGCCCGCCGGACTGCCAAACGATTCGCCGACATCGATGCCCGCCACGGCAATGCCGGCCGCCACGAATTGCTCGTCCATCCATTTTTCGTGCTCATCGGGATAGCCGGGCAACGTCGGAAAATACCAGATCCAAGGCTGCGGAGATTTTCGCAATTCTTTGGCCGGCAGCATGACGAACGCTGGCCGACCGGCAACCTGGAACGTCTCGGCCGGTACGAAAAACTGTTTGGCAGGCGCCTGCGGATCGGCAGCGCTGGCCGTGCGGCCCAACGACAAGGCGAGCAAGCAGAGGACGAGAATGTTTCGCGCGGGCATGGGACGGGGTTCCTTGTGATTCCAGGGGTGTTGCCGATTCTCCCAGCCGCGGGCGGGACAAGCAAGGTGTGCCGGCAGTGGCTAAGTTCGGCCCGCGTTGGCGCTGCGGCGCTGCCGCTCACGCCAGGATCGGCTGCACGACTTTGCCGTGCACGTCGGTCAGGCGGAAATCGCGCCCTTGGAAACGATAGGTCAGCTTTTCGTGGTCGACGCCCATCAGATGCAGGATCGTGGCCTGCAGATCGTGGACGTGAACCGGATCGACCACGGCGTTCATGCCCAGGTCGTCGGTCTCGCCATAAGTCATGCCGGGCTTCGTGCCGCCGCCGGCCATCCAGACGGTGAAGCCGTAGGGATGATGATCGCGGCCCCACTTGGGGCGATTGTTGATATCGCCCTGAATGAAGGGAGTGCGGCCGAATTCGCCTCCCCAGATGACGAGGGTGTCGTCGAGCAGGCCGCGCTGGGCAAGATCGCGGACCAGCGCCGCGCTCGGTTGGTCGGTGTCGCGGCATTGAGTGTACAACTCGGTGGTCAGCGAACTGTGCTGATCCCAGCCGGCGTGCATCAATTGCACCGACCGCACGCCCCGCTCGACCAATCTCCTGGCCAGCAGGCAATTGTGTGCGAAGGTGCCCGGCTCGTTGACCTGCGGACCGTACATTTCGAGTGTGGCCGGGCTTTCGTCTGAAAGATCGGCCAGGTCGGGGACGCTGGCTTGCATCTTGAACGCCATTTCGTACTGCGCGATGCGCGAGGTGATTTCGGGATCGCCGTATTCGGCCGCTTTGAGTTCATTTACTCGGGCGATGTCGTCGAGCCAGGCACGGCGCATGGGTCGGCTCATGCCGTCGGGATTCGAGACATACAGCACCGGGTCGCCGCTGCCGCGAAACTTGACTCCCTGGAATCGGGAAGGCAAAAAGCCGGAGCCCCAGTAGAAATCGTAAAAGATCTGGCCGCAGCTTGTTCCCTTGCTGACCGACGTCATCACCACGAAGGCCGGCAGGCTGTCGGTCTCAGAGCCCAAGCCATAGGTCAGCCAGGCTCCCAAGGTCGGCCGGCCGGGAATCTCGGCGCCGCTGAGCAGCAGCGAAATCGCCGGCGCATGGTTGACCGCATCGGTGTGCAGGCTTTTGACGAAGCAAAGCTTGTCGACCACTTCGGCCGTATAGGGGAGCAGCTTGCTCACCCAGGCACCGGACGAGCCGTGCTGAGCAAAGGGCTCGATCGGCGCGAGCAGCAGCTTGCCCTGGGCGTTGCCAGTCATGGTGCTGAACCGCCGGCCGCCGACATATTCTTCGGGGATTGTTTGCCCATGCATCGCCTGGAGTCGCGGCTTCCAGTCGAACGTATCGACGTGCGTGGGTGCCCCGTTCTGGAACAGGTAAATCACATGCCGGGCTTTGGGAGCGAAGTGCGGCAGACCGGGCAGTCCGCCGATGCGCGGCGGAGTGTTTTCCGCGCCCATGCCATCGCGGGCCAACAGGCCGGCGAGCGCCGCGGTGCCGATTCCCAGCGACGAGCGGCCGAGAAACTCGCGCCGGGTGAGGTGTTGCCGATGCTGGTCGAGCGGATGCACGGCGTCACTCCTTGCTCAAGGTTTCGTCGAGATTCAAAACGGCCAGGGCCAATGCGGTCCAGGCGGCATGCTCGGCGGGATCCAACTGTGCGTCGCGCGGGGACTCGCCCACCGCCAACAGCGCGGCCGCGGCCTTCGGTTCGTTTTGGAACTCATCGCGCGATCGCTGCAAACCGGCCAACAGAATCGTCCGCTCGGCCTCGGTGGCGCGGCGGGCCAGCAGACGGCGGAAAACGACGTCCAAACTCGCGGCCGGATCGGCGTCGGGCGACTGAAGCACGAGTTGGGCCAGCGCCCGAGCGGCCTCGACGAACGTGGTGTCGTTCAACGTCAAAAGCGCTTGCAAGGGCGTGTTGGTGCGGAAGACTTTGACGGTGCATGTCTGACGCGAAGCATTGTCGAAAAACTCGGTTGGCGCGGTGATTCGGCGCCAGAAGGTATAGATGCTGCGGCGGTACAAGGCCTCGCCGTGATCCTGAACGTACTGTTTTTGCCCGAACGTAGCTTCTTCCCACACGCCGGCGGGCTGATATCCTTTGACCGGCGGCCCACCCTGCTGCGCGCGAGCAGTCCGCTGGCCGCCAGGGCCTGGTCGCGCAGCATCCACGACGGCAGCCGATAGCGGGCGCCTCGCGCAAGCCAACGATTTGCCGGATCGCGCTCGGCGGCCTCGGCACTCGATTCGCGAAGATTGCCGGTAGGCCCGGCTGGTCACCATGGCCCGCATCAACCGCTTGACGTCCCAACCACCATCGCGGAAAGTCGGCCGCCAGATAGTCGAGCAATTCGAGGTAGCGTGGGCATCTCGGCCTGGGAGCCAAAATCCTCGACGGTCTTTACCAAACCGACACCAAAAACCTGCTGCCAGAAGCGATTCACCGTCACGCGGGCGACCAGTGGCTGCTCGGCCGACATCAGCCAGCGAGCCAATCCCAAGCGGTTCCGCGGCGCGTCGGCCGGCAACGGGACGAGTGCCGCCGGCGTATTGGCGTTGACTTCTTGCAGGGGCTGGCTGTAAATGCCTCGATTGAGCACAAAGGTCTGACGCAGATCCGCGCGGTCGGCCATCACCATGACTTTGGCAACGCCGGCTGCGCAGGCCCTCGAGCGATTTCGTTGCCTGTTGACGCTGGATGCTCAGTTGCCGGTAGGTTTCGTCACTCTCCAAGAATGCCGTGCGAATGCGGGCAGCCTGCTCCGGCGTTCGCTTGTCGGGGGCCAGGGCCAGTTCGGCCGCCAACGAGGCAGTGCGCGAAGTTTGGGATCGTCCTCGCTCGTCACCGACAAGCGGAAATAGCCCAAATTGTGACTGGGTGAGGCGAATCGTGGCGCAAGCGTGATCGTGAGGACCGAACCCGGTCCCGGCGGCTACGGGCTCCAGGCGATAGACGGCTACGATGCTCGCGGTCGACCAAGCGCGCCTTCATGCACGGCCCAACCGGAATCGGCATGGCCGTCGAAAGTGACGTCAGACGGAAAAGCCGGGCTGCTCGAACGTCGCCTCGGCACCGACGAATTTCAGCGTCTGCGGCTCAGCCTGCCCGGGCGGCGCAGCGTGACCTCGATTTCGGTCAGGACGAAGTTGCCACTGTCCGATCGGGCCAGGCCGCCGCCGGTCATCGACGGATGACGGAGTGCCTCGAGCTGCAAACCGGTCAGGCGATCGAGATCGGTCGTGGCCGTGATGGTGTAGGTATCGTTGGCCGGGTTCTGGCCGCTGGCCAGAATCGTGCCGTCGGCCTGCGAGACCAGGTCCTGATGCTCTGCTTTCAGGTTCGGTCGGAGTCAGACGGGTTCCAGGTCGTCTCTTGACGCTGGTCCATTGTCGCTCCCAGTCCGGCTGCCCAGGAAGGAGCTCGGCGACGCGACCGTCCAGCGCGGCGCTGGCGTCGGCCAGAGCCTGTTCGGCCGCGGCGAGTTGAATGGCTTGTTCGGCAGTGGGAGCAGGCAGGGCCGGCGCCGCCTGCGGATCGCCACCGCCGCCGTCGACCGGCGTCTGATTGAAAAAGGCGGACAGTTGGTAATATTCGGTCTGCTTCAGCGGATCGAATTTGTGATCGTGGCACCGGCAGCAGTTGAGCGTCAGGCCGAGCCAGACCGTGCCCATCGTCTCGCTCATGTCCATCACATAATCAACGCGATTTTCTTCGGCGATTCGGCCTCCCTCGCCGTTGATCATGTGATTGCGACAGAAGCCGGTGGCCAGCCGCTGCTCGAAACTGGCGTCGGGTAATAAATCGCCGGCCAATTGCCAGATGGTGAATTCGTCGAACCGCATGTTGCGATTGAAGGCCTCGACGACCCAGTCGCGCCAGGGCCACATGGTCCGTTCGCCGTCCCCCTGGTAGCCGTTCGAGTCGGCGTAGCGGGCAGCATCGAGCCAGTCCCAGGCCATGCGCTGGCCGTAGGCCGGCGAAGAGAGAAGCCGATCGACCAGCTTTTCATAGGCGGCCGGATCAGAATCGGCCACGAAGGCATCGACTTCGTCGGACGCCGGCGGCAAGCCGGTTAGAGTCGAGTGTCACGCGGCGGATCAGCGTCTGCCGGTCGGCCTCGGGGGCAAACGCCATTCCCTGCCGCGCGAGGCCGGCGGCGATCAACGCATCGATTGGCGAAAGATCGCCAGGTGGGATCGGGGGACTGACCAACGGTCGGAAAGCCCAATGTTCACCCCAGGGGCTCCCTCGTCGATCCACTGGCGGAGGAGCACCACTTGTTCGGCGGTCAATTGCCGATTCGCGCGTGCGGGCGGCATGCGCTCGTCAATGTCGTCACTGGTGATCCGGTGGATCAGTTTGCTGGCGTTGTTGTCGCCGGGAGTTACCGCCGTCAGGGCCCCTTGGTGAGTATCGAGGCGCAGATCGGCCTCGCGGCGTTTTTCGTCCGGCCCGTGGCAGTAGAAGCAGTTGTCCGAAAGAATGGGGCGGATATCGCGGCTGAAATCGATGCGGCCGGCAGCGGTCGGGGGCTCGGCGGCCAATCGAGGGCCGTCAAGAAACCAGCTCACGGCTGCGAGCGCCAGCAGAATTCGCGCGACCATTGGAGCGCTCCGCGGGGACGGCATGGAAGTCTTCGGCGGGGGGTTACGGCGGGGTGGGCATTCAACCCATCCATTGTAGCTGATCGGAGCCGTCTGGATTAGCGATCGTTGACGGTCGACGCACTCGGAACCGCGGCTATTCGCTGTCATCTGGCGGCAAAACGGCACTTCTTGGGCGGAATTATGGACGTCGGGACGGTGCCGAAAAATGTGACGGCGATCCTGCAGTTGACCCCGGTCAGGCCGCCGCGTCGGCATGCTAACGGATGGTTGCGAGAGCATTGTATGCAATATACAATGCACACGCCACGCCACCAGCTCGATGGCATTACGACGCATTGTCACGCAACGGCCAAGGAATCTTATGACCACGAAAACTCCACTGGTTTTTAGCCTGCGGGAGCAAATTGTTGATCGCATTCGCAACGACGTCCTTTCCGGCCGACTGGTCGAGGGAGAGCGTTTGAACGAGGCAAAGCTTGTCGAACGGTTTAGCGTCAGTCGCACACCGATTCGCGAAGCCTTGCAGCAACTCACGCACGAGGGGCTTTTGGAGGGCCGGCCCAATCACGGCGTCAAAGTGGCGAATTGCCCTCCCGATTCGATTCGTGAGCTGGTCGTGCCGATTCGTCGCCGAGTGGAAACGTTTGCGCTGCGATCGTTCTTTCATGAAATCTCGCAGGCCGATTTTGATCTCTGGCAGGAAATCCTCGGCAAGCTCCACGCTGCCTGCCTCGCCCGCGATTTTGCGGCGATCGCGGAACACGACATCGAGTTTCACCGCTCGATTGTCAACCGCGCCCACCAGCGCGACCTGAATGCGATCTGGATGTCGCTCGTTGCCAGGGTGCGGTCGCATTTTTGGAAAACGCAACGGCGCGACTATGCCGATCCAGTGCAGATTTATGAAGAACACGCGGGCATCGTCGAGGGTTTTCGCGCGGGCGACGTCGAAGCGGCGGTGGCAATATTGGAAAAGAACATCAACTGACATCCGGTGGCGGGTGCCGGCTGGATGAATCAGCCATTATCGGGCACGGTTGGATTTCTGGCAGGGTGAACGACGCATGCTTCGCGGCCTAGCACCATCGATTGCCGGTTCGTTGACGGCCTTGGCGCTGGTTTGCGGAAAGATCGCCAGCGCCGACACGCCGCGGGCGGAGGATATCGAGTTCTTTGAGAACGAAATCCGACCGCTCTTGGCCCGCAACTGCCTGGAGTGCCACGGCGAGATTGAGAAACCGGGTGGAGGGGTGCGACTCGATTCACGCGCGGCGATCTTGCGCGGTGGCGAATCGGGCTCGGTGGTGACTCCTGGCAAACCGGACGAAAGCTTGCTGATCGATGCGATTCGGTACCGAAGCGTTGAAATGCCGCCGAAAGGCAAGTTGCCCGATGAGCAAATCGCCAAGTTGGCGCGCTGGGTGGAAATGGGACTCCCCTGGCCTGATGGGGATGAAAAAACCGAACCCGCGCCGCGCGGCAAGCCGTTCGAGATCACGGATGCCCAGCGCCAGTTCTGGTCATTGCAGCCGATCGTGGCGCCCTTGCCGCCGCCGGTCAGCGACGCTGCCTGGCCGTTGAACGACATGGACCGGTTTATCTTAGCCCGGCTCGAAGCCAGGCAGCTCGCCCCGAATCCGCCGGCCGACAAGCGGACCTTGCTTCGCCGGGTAACGTTCGATCTGACGGGTCTGCCGCCGACGCCGGCCGAAATCGACGCGTTCCTGACGGATGAAAGCCCCGACGCGCTGGCGAGGGTCGTCGATCGGCTGCTCAGTTCGAAGCAATACGGCGAACGCTGGGGGCGTCATTGGCTCGATGTGGTTCGTTATGCCGACACCGCGGGCGACGTGGCGGACTATCCCGTTCCGCAGGCCTATCGCTACCGCAATTACGTGATCGACGCGTTGAACCGCGATAAGCCGTACGATGTTTTCGTGCGTGAGCAGGTTGCCGGAGACATTCTGGCGCAAACGGCCCCGCGCGAACAATTCGCCGAGTTGACTACGGCGACGGGGTATGTCGCGGTCACGAAACGATTCGGCTACGATCGCCATCGGGACATGCATCTGGTGATTGGCGACACGCTGGACACTCTGGGCAAATCGATTCTCGGTCTGTCGATTGGTTGCGCACGCTGCCACGACCATAAGTTTGACCCGATTTCGAGCGCGGATTATTACGCGCTGTACGGGATTTTTGCGAGCACGGTTTATCCCTTTCCCGGTGCCGAAGAGGCCCAGCGCCCGGTTGATTTTGTCCCGCTGTTGCCTGCGGCCGAGGCCGCGCCGCTTCTGGCGGCCCACGCAACAGCTGTCGCCGAGGCCGCGACCGAGGTCGCGCGTCTGCAGGCGGAGCTCGAGAGGCTGACTGCACAAATCGCCCAGCTCAAGAAGCCGGCGGTCGAACCCCAGGCACCGTCGACGCCTGGAGCGGAACCGATTGCGGCCGAAGAACGTGCACGACAGATCGAGGATTTAAACTTGCGATTGGTCCAAATGCAGCAGTCGCTGGCTGCCGCGCGGGCAAGCCACGAGCAATTGTCGGCCGAGGTGCCGTTGGAAACGGCTTACGCGGTCGCCGAGGGAAGACCGCAGAATTCGCCCATCCATCTGCGTGGCGAACCGACCCGACCGGGGCCGGAACAGCCGAGACGCTTTTTGGAGATTCTGGGGGGTGAACCGGTCTCGCCCGATACGACCGGCAGCGGCCGGTTGCAGTTGGCGGATTGGTTGGTGAGTCCATCCAATCCCCTGACGGCTCGAGTCATGGTGAACCGCATTTGGCAGCATCACTTTGGCAAGGGGCTGGTGTCAACGCCCAGCGATTTCGGATTACGAGGACGCGCGCCGACGCATCCCGAGCTACTTGATTATCTGGCATTCCGTTTCATGGATGGCGGTTGGTCGATCAAAAAAATGCACAAGATGATCGTCCTTTCGCGAGCGTACCAGATGTCGAGTGCCGATCGTGACGATGGCCTGGCCGCTGATCCGCAAAACGATCTGCTTTGGCGAATGGATGGCCAACGGCTCGATGCCGAATGCATTCGTGACGCAATTCTCGCCATCAGTGGGCAGCTTGATCCGGCCACGGGCGGCGCCCATCCCTTTCCGCCGGTCCATACGTGGCATTTCACGGTCCACGGCCCGTTCAAAGCCAGCTACCCAACCAATAAGCGTAGCGTCTACCTGATGACGCAGCGCATTCAAAAAGATCCTTTTCTGGCACTTTTCGATGGGGCCGACCCCAGTGCAAGCACCGGCCAGCGAACGCTGACAACGACGCCCAGCCAGGCGTTGTTCATGATGAACGATCCATTTGTTCACGAGCAATCGTTGGCCTTTGCCGGGCGCCTGATGTCGCTTGCGGGCGATGATGCCACGCGCATCCAGCACGCATTCGAACTGGCGTACGGTCGGTTGCCGACGTCGGAAGAAACCCAGGGTGCGATCGCTTTTCTGGCGGGCTATCGAACCCGGTCGGCCTCGTTGGATCTGCCGGAATCGGAGCAGGTCTTACACGCCTGGGCGGGGTATTTGCGGGTCTTGCTGGCCAGCAGCGAGTTTTTGTTTGTCGATTGACGGTTTTTCATTCCGCTTGGCAAGAAAGTCAAGGCAACGCGTATGTCTCCAATGCTCGCTCGACTGACGCGAAGAGAAATGCTGCAGCGCGCTGCCGGAGGATTTGGGTCGCTTGCGCTGGCAGGATTGTTGTCCCAGCAGGCCCGGGCCGAGGATTCGATTTCGACGCCGGCCGATCCGTTGGCGCCCAGGCCGCCGCATTTCCCAGCCAAGGCCAAATGCATCATCTTCCTGTATATGAGCGGCGGCGTGTCGCACGTCGACTCGTTTGACCCAAAGCCCAAGCTGTTTGCCGAAGATGGCAAGACGGTCACGGCGGCGCATTGGCGGCTGAAAAAGGATGTGGCCGCTTATTTGAAAAAGCCAAACTGGGAGTTTCGTCCCTACGGGGCATGCGGCACCGAAGTGAGTGATTTGTTTCCGCATATCGGCTCGTGCGTCGACGATCTGTGCGTGATCCGCTCGATGAAAGGGGATCATACGGGCCACTACGAGGCCACGCTGGGAATCCACACCGGCTCGTTCAATCTTCCCCGGCCGAGCATGGGCTCTTGGGTCAGCTACGGACTCGGGACGGAAAACCAAAATCTGCCTTCGTTCGCCGTCATCGCTCCTCAGGATCCTTACGCGGGCAAATTGGCCTGGGCATCCGATTTTCTGCCGGGCTGCCATCAGGGGACGCAAATCGTGCCGGGCGACACTCCGATCGCCAACATGCGCCGCAGAACGCCGCTGGCCGAATTGCAGGAGATGGAACTCGAGCAGCTTGCGCAGATGAATCGACAGCATTACGAGCACCATCGAGCTGAGCTGGCGCTGGAAGCCCGCATTCGTTCGTTCGAGACCGCGTTTGGCATGCAACGCGAGGCGCCGGAGTTGTTCGATTTGAGTCAAGAAACCGATCATACGCTCGGTCTGTACGGCATCGAGCGGGGGCAAACCACCGGTTTTGGCTGGCAGTGCCTGGTGGCTCGCCGCATGGCCGAGCGCGGAGTGCGGTTTATCGAGTTGATCGACTCGGGCTCCAACTCGGCCAGCAATTGGGACGCGCACGATAACATGAACACGCACGCCTCACTGGCCAAAAACGTGGATCAGCCGATCGCCGGACTAATCAAGGATCTCAAGGCACGCGGCCTGTTGGACTCGACGCTGGTGGTGTGGACGACCGAATTCGGCCGGACTCCCTATAACGCGGTGCCGAACGCCGCCGGTCGGGATCACCATCACGAGGCATTCTCCTCGCTGCTGGCCGGGGCGGGCGTCAAGGGAGGGATGGTTCACGGTGCAACGGACGACTATGGTATCAACGTGGCCGAAAACAAAGTCCACGTTCATGACCTGCACGCGACGATCCTGCACCTCTTGGGCTTCGATCACGAGCGGCTCACGTACCGTTATGCGGGGCGCGACTTCCGACTGACGGACGTCCACGGCCAGGTGATCCGCGAAGTTCTTGCTTAGCTCGCTCCTCGTGATCCGCGGCCGCCGTGAGGTTTGCCGCGTTTGCCTCCCGACCGACACCAACGCGGGATGCGACCGTGGCGTTTATGTTCGTTGTCAAGTCGAAGGGAAGACGTCAAACCGATGATAACTCGCCTTGTCGCCCGTCCGAATCAACTCGACCTCGATTCGCCCGGTCGCCGTGACTATTGGTTGGCTTTGGAACACGACAGTATCTGGGGCGATCACTTGATTCCGCTCACGGTGTGGGTCGGTCCGCAGGCGAAGCCCGACGAAGGGCTAGTCGCGTTCGGCTCGAATCACGGCAACGAATACGAAGGGCCTGTCGTTCTCAAGCACCTCATTCGCGAGATCGACTTGCAGAACGTGCTGGGCCGAATCATTTTCATTCCCGTGCTGAATCCCTCGGCCTTTCGGGCAGGCACTCGCGAGAGCACTCCCGATGACCGGGTGAATCTCAATCGGGCTTTCGTGGCCGGCGCGGGATTGCAGCCGGCGTTGGCCGGCATCACGCATCGCATTGCGGCGTTCGTCCGTGAATTCATCTGGCCGCGCGTGCATGTCGTCATCGATCTGCACTCCGGCGGCAACGTGGCCAGGTTCTCGATCTGCGCCAACTATCACCCCGTCGATGATCCCGTGCTGGCGACGAAGATCGAGGAAACGGCCCGCTGGTTTGGCACGCCGAGCTTGATGGTCTACCAGAACGTTACGCCCGGATTGCTGCCGAGCGAAGCGGAACGACTCGGCAAGATCACGGTCGGCACCGAATTGGGTTGGGGAAGCGCCGTCAACTCCGAAGGGGTGCGATACGGCCGGCACGGCGTGCTGGCGGCGGCGATTCACAACGGCCAACTGGCCGGCGCGATTGAACCGATTGCGCATCACAAAGCTGGGACCCAACGCAAACTGGAAATGGTCGATCGCGCCTGCTTCACCGTGGCCCCGTTCGATGGCCATTACGAGTCTCTGCTCGAATGCGGCACGCGGGTGAAGGCTGGCGATGTCGTCGGTTATCTGCACGACTTCGATCACATCGACATGGACCCCTGGCCCGCGCGGGCCGGCGTCGATGGCGTGGTGCTGGCTCAAGCCTGGGTCGCGCCGTTCCGCGCGGCCAGCACATTGTTGTGGTCGGCCGCGAAATCGATTGAGAACATTGGCAAGCTGTCCGTCGACAAGAACGGCTTCGCACGGATACCCACCCCCAGAGCCATGCGGAAACACGATTCATGAAAATCACCGAAATCAAATGTCAGATTCTGCGGATCAAGAATGTTGAAGCCAAGACGGCCAGCAGTCAGGACTCGGTGTTGGTTCGGATCAAGACCGACACCGGCCTGGAGGGAATTGGCGAGGCGGATTCTTCGCCCGAAATGGTCAAGGCGGTGATCGACGCGCCCTTCAGCCACAACGTCGCCACCGGGTTGCGACAGTTGTTGATTGGCGAGAACCCGCTGGACACCGAGCGGCTGTGGCAAACGATGTATCGCCGGACGATGTATTGCGGTCGCCGGTCGGTCACGATCTCGGCGATGGCGGCGATCGATCTCGCTTTGTGGGATATCAAAGGCAAGCACTTCGGTGAGCCGATCCATCGCCTGCTGGGCGGCAAGCAACATCATCGAATTCTGGCCTATGCATTGATCCTGTTCGGCGCCAACGGCAACGAGACCGCCAAGATCGGTCAACGTTGGCGCGAGGCGGGCTACTCGGCGGTGAAGTTTGGCTGGGAACCGATGGGGCAAAGCGAAGCGGTCGATCGCGATCTGGTCCTTGGCGCTCGCAAGGGGGTGGGCGAGGATGGAGTCGTCCTGATCGACGCTGGCTGTGTCTGGGACGCGCGGACCGCACTGGAACGCGCCAAGGCCTTCGCCGAGCAGAAAATCGGCTGGCTCGAAGAGGCACTTCATCCCGACGACTACGAAGGCTACCGCTGGCTGCGAGACCGTTCGCCGGTGCCGATCGCGGCGGGCGAGGAGGAATGCGGCCGACAATCGTTTCGCCCCTTGATCGAGGGCCGCTGCTTGGACGTGTACCAGGTCGATCTTTCGCGAAACGGGTTCACCGATGCGGCCTACATTCGTCAGCGCGTCGAAGAAATCGGAGCTCGGTTATGCAATCACTGTTACACCAGCCCGGTCACCGTGGCAGCGAGCCTGCACTGGCTGAGTACTTGCCGCGATGCCTTTCTGTTCGAGGACTGCGTCGAAGACAGTCCGCTGCGGCATGAATTGACGCACGAAAAAGTTCAAGCGGTCGATGGCTGGATCACCGTTCCCGATCGACCCGGATTGGGAATCACGCTGAACGAAGATTTTGTGCGATCGACGCTCATCACCGAATCGACGTGATTGCAGACGCCGCAGCGAAGACCGTCGAGACGGATCCATGACCGCGCCAACCTTCCCGGCAGCATCTCCCTTGATCGTAACGCCGACCCGTGTCCGCTACGGCGTGCTGGGACTATTGTGCGGATTGTCGATGATTACCTATTTCGACCGCGTCTGCTTCGCGTCGGCTGCGTCGGGGATGGCGCATAATCTGGGACTGGGTAGCAAGGAACAATTGAAGTGGCGCATACGGCGTTCGCCATCGCCTACGGCCTGTTTGAGATTCCAGCCGGCTGGCTGGGCGATCGCTGGGGACCGCGCGGGACGTTGTTGCGGATTGTGATTTGGTGGTCACTGTTCACGGTTCTCACGGGACTGGTGGGCATGACCTTCGGATCACTCACACTGGGTGGCCTGACGCTGTTGGTCATCGTCCGGTTCTTGTTCGGTGCGGGCGAAGCGGGTGCCTATCCCAACATTGCCCGCGCGATTTACAACTGGTTTCCCCTGCACCGTTGGGAGGTCGCCCAGGGCTATATCTGGATGTCGGGCCGCATCGCCGGCGGTATCACGCCGCTGCTCTGGGCGATCCTGGTCAGC
Source organism: uncultured Planctomycetaceae bacterium (assembly GCA_963702015.1). Taxonomy (GTDB): domain Bacteria; phylum Planctomycetota; class Planctomycetia; order Pirellulales; family PALSA-1355; genus DATJTR01. The sequence continues at coordinate 5,915,346 of OY969698.1, read as the reverse complement.
GGCACGGCTTTAACCGCTCCGCTCGTGCCTTGGCGCGGTGCGTTTTTCGTGTTCGGTGGGCTGGGCCTGGTTTGGTGCTGCGCTTTGCCTTCTGGTTCCGCGACCGGCCCGCGGAGCACGCTTCGGTCAATGCCGCCGAGCGCGAATTGATTGGATCGACCTGGCAACCCGACAGTCAATGCGCGGTTCCCGTCCGCGCGATGCTCACGAATCGGAGCTTGTGGGCGATCTGCGTGATGTACTCCTTGCTCAATTACGGCTGGTTCTTCAATATTTCGTATCTCCCCGGTTACTTGAAAGACCGCTTTGCATTGACCGATGGGGATCTGCTCGGGGCGATCTACACGGGGGCTCCGCTCTGGGTCGGTGCCATCGGCTGCGTCGCGGGGGGATTCATCGTCAACGCTCTCGCCCATCGGCTGGGAGACCGCCGGCGCGCTCGCCAAGTGGTTGGCGGCGGGGCGATGCTGGTCTGTGCCACCGCATGGTGGGGTGTCTATGAGGCGACCAGCCTGCACGCTTTTTGCCTGCTGATCTCCCTGGCGGCGTTTTGCGTTGATTTGACACTCGGCGCCGCGTGGGCCACATGCCAGGACCTGGGGCGGAAACACGCCGCGGTGACGGCTGCGTGCATGAATACCTTCGGCACGATGGGAGCGGCTTTGGCCGCCTGGCTTACCGGCGCCATCGTCGAGTATTACGTCGCGTTCCAAGCCGAGCCATCACTGCCGGCAACACTCTTTGCGACCGAAAAGCACACCGCGTCGATGGCCGGTTATCAAGCCGTCTTCTGCACTTACGCGGCGGTCTATGTCGTCGCCGCACTGTGCTGGTGTTTCATCAATTCCGCTCAACCGCTCGAGCCCGACGACGCTCCGGTGCAATCCGAGACGGTTTGATAGCGGCAGACTGGCGAGGCTCAGGATGAAGGCGAGCGAGGTCGTCGAGATCGGCCGCCGACCGTCAGACCAGCCGCTTACGGAAACGGGTCATGCTCATCGCGAGCAATCCGAGCGCCATGGCCCATAAGACGACCACGTGTTCTGTCAGCTCGGCCCAGCCGGCTCCGCGCAAAATGACTCCCCGCGAGGCGTCGATCATCCAGGTCGTTGGGACCGTATAGGCGAGCCACTGAAAAAAGCGGGGCATCGATTCGATGGGAAACACGTAGCCAGACAGAAAAATCGACGGGATGACGGTTCCCATCGACAATTGCAACGACGCATCGCGGGTCGCGGCGAGCGTCGAGATCCAAAGGCCGAGTCCCAACATTCCCAGAATGAACGGAAAAGCGATCCCCAAGAGGGTGAAGAATGCTCCATGGATCGGCACTTGGAAGGCCGTGCACATCAAGAGCGCGATGACGCAGAATTCGGCCATCGTCAGGCAGAGATAGGGGACGATTTTTCCCAAGATCAACTCTCGGGTGCGGACCGGCGTCATGAAGAGCTGCTCCAGCGTCCCCTGTTCCTTCTCGCGGACGATCGAATTCGAAGTCAGCATGACGGCCATTATTTGACACAAGACGACGAGCAAGCCAGGGATGAAAAAGTTGGCCGAGCGCGTGTCGGGGTTGAACATCACTTCCGGACGCGACTCGACGGGGAGCGAGCGCTGCGCCAAGATCTGCGACAACGACTCGCGCAGTGCGATCGCGTTGCTGACATTGACCGCTTCGGCGGCCACGCTCGCTTGCGAACCGTCGACGAGGATCAGGAGTTGGGCGGTTTGCCCGGCCATCAATTGGCGCGAGTAGTCTTCGGGGATTTTGATGCCGACGTGCGCGGCTCCCGAGATGATCGATTCGGTCAGTTCATCATCGGTATAGACCTGACCGACGACGTCAAAATCATCGGTATTCGTGAATCGATCGATAAGTGCCCGGCTTTCCTGAGTTCCAGCCTGGTCGAAAATGACCGTGGGAATGTGCCGGACGTTCATGTCGACGGCGTAGCCCAGCATGAAGAGTTCGACGATCGGAATGAACAAACTGAAAAACAGCGTTGTCGGGTCACGGATGATGTGCAGGAATTCCTTGCGGGCAACCGACAGGGAGCGTTGCCAGGAAAACCCGATCAGAACGCGCGAGGACTTGACGGGAGTCGTCATGGGGATTTTCGATCTTTCGCGCTTTTTTTGTGCCTAGCGCTGCGAGCCGCCGGCGCCTGGTTGGCTTGAGCCCGCGACAACATAACAAACACGTCCTCCAGGCTCGGCTCAGCCGGATAGACTTCGTATCCCACCAAACCAAGATCGGTATTGGAAATTCCGGCATCGACCAATGCAAACACCGCCTGTCCGAACATGGTCGCCTGGTGTACGCCGGACCGACCACGCAGGCGTTCCAGTAGCTGAGCCGGCTCGGGGCCGACGATCTGCACTCGACGCGTGCCGGGGGGCGTTACGCCGGGCAACCGCTTCAGCTCGCTGGGTGTGCCGCACGCCAAGAGATGACTGAGGTAGATGTAGCCGACGCGGGCACAGCGTTCGGCCTCGTCCATGTAGTGCGTCGTCAGAAAAAAGGTGACGCCCTCGGCGGCCAGTCGAAAGAGCAAATCCCACAGGTCGCGGCGCGCGACCGGATCGATTCCTTCGGTCGGTTCGTCGAGGAATACCAGCTCCGGTCGATGCAGCAGGGCGCAGGCCAGCGCGAGTCGCTGTTTCCATCCGCCCGACAACCGTCCTGCCCGGCGATCGAGATAGGGGGCGAGTCCCAATTGGTCGACCAGTTCTTTCTTGCGCCCGGGGGCATCGGCAGGCGGGAGTCCATAGATGCCGGCGTAGAAGTCCATGTTTTCGCGTGCGGTCAGATCTTCATAAAGCGAGAACTTCTGCGACATGTAGCCGATGTTGGCCCGGATGGGTTCGGCGGCGCTGCGCACGTCATATCCCAAGACTCGAGCCGAGCCGGCGGCAAACGGAATCAGCCCGCACATCGCTCGAATGAGGGTAGTCTTTCCGGAGCCATTGGGGCCCAGCAGGCCGAAGATCTCTCCGCGATTCACCGACAGCGTGACTTGCTCCACCGCCGTGAACGCGCCGAATCGAATCGTGACGTCCCGCACGTCGATGACCGCGCCGTTGGCTGTGGCTGCTCGGAGGAGAGATCGCTCATCAGGTGCGGTCCATCTTTGACCGGTGCTCCTGCGCACCGATGTTCGCAGGTTGCCGGTCGAGGATCACGTTGGCCGCCATTCCTGGCTTGAAGATCCCTTCGGGGTCCTCGACCCGCACCTTGATGCCAAAGACCTGGAAATGGCGTTCCTGAGCGCTCTGGACATTGCGAGGCGTGAATTCGCTTTCACTGGAAATTTGAAAGACCGTCCCGTCAAAACGCCGGCCGGGATCCGCATCGCAAGTGACGGTGACCGGTTCGTTGAGGCGAACGCGCCACAAATCCGTTTCGGGCACATAGACCTTAACCCATTTGTCATCGGCGCGAAGCACTCGGATCACCGGCTGATTGGCGGGGATCAGGTCACCCTTGCGAACGCTCACCACCTGGACCACGGCCTTTTCGGGGGCGACAACGCGCGCCTCGGCCAGATTGGCTTGGATCTCTTGGAGCTTGCCGCGCGCTTCGAGGACATTGGCCTCGGCAAGCGCGATGTCCTCGGCGCGGGTGCCGGCCAGGAGTAAGTCGAGACCGGCCTGGCTCGAGGCGACGTGGCCTCGCGAGCGGTCGAGAGCGGCCCGTTTTGCATCGAATTCCGAACGAGAGAGCGCGGTCGGCGACAGTTGTTTGGCACGGTCGAAGTCCTCTTCGGCGAGCTTCAGATCGGCCTGGGCACTTTCGAGATCGCTTTTCGCCTCACGGATCTCCTCTGGGCGGGGCCCATTCTTCGCCTTCGCGAGATCGGCCTCGGCCGCGGCCAATCGCGCCTGTTGTTGGATCGACTGGGCTTCGAGTTCCGGCGTTTCATAATGCACGAGCAGTTGCCCGGCTTCGACCGTGTCGCCTTCATTGACCAGCACTTCGCCGATGCGACCGCCAATCTTGGAGCCAAGGCGAACTTCCTGGATCTCCACCACGCCGGGCAGCTCAAGGTTGGTCGCGGGGTGAACATTCAGGAAAACCCCAATGGCTCCGACGGCCGCGATGAGGAAGATCCCCATCAGGATCCATTTCGAGGAAAGCTTTTGCCGGGGATTTTCCATTTCAACTCAGCCTCGAACCAATCTTGCCGCGGTAGGATTCTCATTCTAACACGTTGCCCTCCGGCAGCGGATACGGAAGCCGCGTCCGTTTCGGAAACGTCATGCCCCGTCGCGTTGCGCAACGTGTGCGTTTTCGTCACATCGTAAGCAACTAATGAGTGCCGGCCGAGTCATCGTGGTCTGGGTCGTCGTGCGTTTCACCAGCGGGGCTGGCACCAATCGGCGTGGGTGGTTTGCCGAAACGCTGAATGACATCGTAGAAGACGGGCGTGAGGAAAATGCCGAACAGCGTGACGCCGAGCATGCCGCTGAACACGGCCAGGCCCAGCGTGCGACGCATCTCGGCGCCGGCCCCTTCCGCCACGACCAGTGGTACAACGCCCAGAATGAAAGCGAATGAGGTCATCAAGATTGGCCGCAACCGCAAGCGACAGGCCTCGATCACGGCCTGGCGGCGTTCAACGCCAGCTTCTTGCTGCTGTTTGGCAAACTCGACAATCAGAATCGCGTTCTTGCTGGCCAGCCCGACGAGAACGACCAGGCCGATCTGCGTGAAGATGTTTACGTCGAGCCGGGCCCAATCGACGCCGACGACCGAACAGAGCAAGCACATCGGCACCACCAGGATCACGGCCATCGGCAGCTTCCAACTTTCGTACTGCGCGGCCAACACCAGAAAGACAAAGACCACCGCCAGGGCGAACACGAAGACCGCGGTATTGCCGGCCTGCAACTGCATGTAGGTCAGCTCGGTCCAGTCGTAGGCCATCGACGGAGGCAGCACCTTGCGGGCAATGTTTTGCATCAAGGTAATTGCCTGGCCGGAACTTGTCTCCGGAGCCAGGTTGCCGTTGATGGCCGTGGCTGAATACATGTTGTAGCGCATCACGGCGACCGGGCCGGTCGTGTCGCGCACTTCGAGCACGGTTGCCAGCGGAACCATATCGCCGCGGTTGTTGCGGACTTTGAGCAGTTTGAGATCTTCAATCCGGGCGCAGAAGCGCGGATCGGCCATGACGTTGACTTGCCAGGAGCGGCCGAACTCGTTGAAGTTGTTGACGTAATACGAGCCCAGATAGATTTGCAGCGTGTCGAACACGCTCTGGATCGACAGGCCGACCGCCAGGCATTTCGTGCGGTCAATATCGAGATAGAGCCAGGGGGTATTGGCGCGCAAGCTATTGAACAGTCCGGTCAGGCCAGGCGTTTTATTTCCTTCGGCAACGATCTGGTCACTGATTTGCTGCAAGGTGTCGAGGCCGAGATTGCCGCGGTCTTCCACGATGAGTTTGAAGCCGCCGGTCGTGCCAAGTCCATCGATCGGCGGCGCGCCGAAAATCGATATTAAGGCGTCATGCACCTGGGTGCTTGCTTTGGTTCGCAATTCGGCCGCGACGTCGTCGGCCGAAATTCCACGGCGCTTGGAAAACTCCTTGAGCATCACGTACATCGAACCCAGGTTCGGTGCATTGGCGGCCAGCAGCAGCGATTGACCGGAGATGCCGACCGTGGCCTCAACGCCCGGAAGCTCGCGAGCAATGCCTTCGATCTGCCGCATCGCCTCTTGCGTCCGTTCGACGCTGGCCGAGTCGGGCAGTTGGACATTGAGCAGCAGATAGCCCTTGTCTTGCTCGGGGACGAAACCAGTCGGGACGTGGGTGAACTCGAACCAGGTGAGCCCCAGCAACCCGGCGTAGAGCAGCAGCACGACCGTGGTTACCCGGAGCAATTGGGCCACGACACCGACGTAGAACGTGGTGCCAACGGTGAATGCCCGATTGAACAGCCCGAAGAACCAGCCGAGCAGGGTGTCGAGGAGCCAGGCCAAGGGGTCGCGGCGGGCGCCGTGGGGTTTGAGGATCAGCGCGGCCAGTGCCGGACTGAGCGTCAGTGAATTGAAGGCCGAGATAACGGTCGAGGTGGCGATCGTTACGGCGAACTGCCGGAAGAATTGCCCGGTGATGCCGCTGATAAACGCGCAGGGAACGAAGACAGCGCATAGCACGAGTGCCACGGCGATGACGGGGCTGGTCACTTCGTCCATGGCCTTGCGAGCGGCGTCGCGGGGGGACTTTCCCTGTTCCAGCCAACGTTCGACGTTCTCGACCACGACGATCGCGTCGTCGACCACGATGCCGATGGCCAAAACCAGTCCGAACAACGAGAGATTATTGAGTGAAAAACCGAGCGCCGCCATCGCGGCAAAGGTGCCGACAATCGCCACCGGCACGGCGATCAGCGGGATCAGAGCGGCCCGCCAGTTCTGCAAGAAAACCAAAACGACGATCGCGACCAGGATGATGGCATCGCGGAGCGTTTTGAAGACCTCGACGATCGACTCGTGGATGAACGGCGTGGTGTCGTAGACGATCTTGTATTCGAGACCGTCGGGAAAACGCTTTTGCAGCTCTTCCATTTTGGCATAGACACCCTTGGCGGTTGCCAGGGCGTTGGAGCCGGGAAGCTGGTAGATCGACAGCGCGACGGAGGGCTGGCCGTCGAGCGTGCACGTTTGGTCGTATTGCTGCGAACCGAGTTCGAGCCGGGCCACGTCGCGCAGGCGGACGATGCCGACCGATTGCCCGGAATTGGCGTTTTGCCCCGTGCCGCCGGGCGTTCCGCTGCTGCTGGCCTGGCTGACCTTGAGGATGATGTCGCCGAACTGTTGCGGATCGACCAGGCGGCCGAGCGTGTTGATGGTCAACTGAAATTGCTGGCCGAGCGGGACAGGCTGTTGGCCGATTTGGCCGGCCGCGACTTGCAGATTTTGTTCGCTGATGGCGGCGACGACGTCGTCGGCGGTCAGACCGACGTAGGCGAGTTTTTCCGGGTCGAGCCAGGCCCGCATGCTGTAATCGCGTTCGCCGAGATAGGCCACGTTGGCGACACCTGGGAGACGTCCCAGTTCGTCCTTGATTTGAATCGTGGCGTAATTGCTGAGAAAGATGCTGTCGTATCGATGGTCGGGCGAGACCAGATTGACGATCATCATCGTGCTGGGGGACATTTTCTTGACATTCACCCCTTCGCGCTGGACGAGCTCGGGCACGACCGGCAGTCCGAGCGAGACCCGGTTTTGCACAAGCACCTGGGCCATGTCAGAGTCCATGCCCAGTTTGAACGTGACCATCAACGTGTAGGCGCCGTCGTTCGTGCAGAGCGACGACATGTAGAGCATGTTCTCGACACCGCTGACCTGCTGTTCGATGGGAGCGGCCACGGTGTCGCGAACGGTCGTCGCGTTGGCGCCGGGATAGATGGCGCTGACCAGGACCGTTGGCGGGGTGACGTCGGGATATTGCGCGACGGGCAGCGAAAACGCGGCGACCGAACCGGCCAGGGTGACCACGATCGACAGCACCGAGGCAAAGATCGGACGATCGATGAAGAAGTGCGAAATCACGGCTTTGCGCTAGTGCTCCGTCAACGCGTAATCAGCCGCCAGACAGAGGCCGTGGGGCGCGCGGCGAGATTCAGGAAGCCGGAGCTGCGTGCGCCTCGGCCGCAGGGCCGGGGCGCTGCTGGGTCGGCTGAGAATTGCCCGATTCGTGTTTCGCTCGGGCGCGCGCAGCTTTGCTCGGTCTTCCAACAATCTGGCCACCAACGCCGTCCAGCCGGTCTGGTGGTTGGCGCCCAATCCTGCGCCGGTGTCGCCATGAAAGAACTCATGGAACAGCAGCAGTTTGCGCCAATGCGGGTCATCCGTCCAGATCATTTCCTTGCCGAAGCAGGGGCGCTTTCCGTGCTCGTCGGGCAAAAACAACTTGAGCAGCCGACCGCCCAACTCGTGAGCCACCTGGTCCAGATTGAGCTGTTTGCCCGATCCGGTGGGAAACTCGACCTGGAAACTATCGCCGTAGAAGTGATGGTAGCGTTCCAAGGCTTCCAGCAATAGATAGTTGAGCGGAAACCAAACAGGCCCGCGCCAGTTCGAGTTGCCGCCGAACATGCCGGTTTCCGAATCGCCGGGCGAGTAGCGGACCGTGGTGTCATGCCCCTCGCAGTGGAAGACGTAGGGGTGGTCCTGGTAATGCTTCGACATTGAACGGATGCCGCCGGGCGAGAGAAATTCGCTTTCGCTAAACAAATAGGCCAGCGCCCGGCGAAGCCGCTCGGTCGAGGGGAGGGCCAGCAACCGGCGCATGTGACCGTCGCACTGGCGGACCTCCATGTGAGAGATCGTTTGCCGCAGATCGCTGCGGTGGGTGAGAAACCAGTTCATACGGCGGGCGAAGTTTGGGACTCGGGCCAGCATTGCGTCGTCGATCACCTCGACGGCCAACAGCGGCACGAAACCGACAAGCGATCGCAACCGCATCGGAATGGACATGCCGTCGGCGCGGAGATGGTCGTAATAAAAACCATCTTGCTCGTCCCACAAACCGGTCCCGCCCAGCGTATTAAGCGCGTCGGCGATGTCGACGAAATGTTCGAAGAACTTGGAAGCGATGTCTTCGTACGCCGCATCTTCGTGGGCCAACTCGAGCGCCATGGCCAGCATGGTGGTGCAATACATGCCCATCCAGGCGGTGCCGTCTGCTTGTTCGAGGAACACTCCCTCGCGCAGGGGCCGCGAGCGGTCGAAGACGCCGATGTTGTCGAGGCCCAGGAAGCCGCCGGAGAAGATGTGCTTTCCGTGGATGTCCTTGCGATTGACCCACCAATTGAAGTTGAGCAAGTGCTTGTGAAATACGCGTGCCAGAAAGCTGCGGTCGCGCCCGCCCCGGGCGGCGGCAATCTTGTAGATGCGCCAGGCAGCCCAGGCGAGCACCGGCGGATTGACGTCGGAAAGATTGTATTCACAGGCCGGAATCTGGCCGTTCGGGTGCATGTACCATTCACGCAAAAGCAGAATGATCTGGTGCTTGGCAAACTCCGGGTCGAGCCGGGCCTGGGCCACCAGGTGGAAGGCCGTGTCCCAGGAGAAGAAGGCGGGATATTCCCATTTGTCGGGAGTGGTGACGACGTCGCGATTGAAGGTATGCGCGCCAATCGCTGTTGCGCCCTTGAGTTCGGCCCGGCGGCGGAGCAGGTTGAAAGGGATCGCCATCCAGCCAATTGTTCACCACGTAATGGTAGAACTGCCGCGACCAGAACATGCTGGCGTACGCCTGACGGGCGACCTGTCGTTCGTCTTCGCTAACGTCCAACGTCAACCGAGCTGCGTAGAAATCGTCCGCCTCGCGAATGCGATCGTCGAAGACGCGATCGAAGTCGCCACCAAACGGTTTGGCCGATTTGTCAGCGTCGGGGCGGGCTTCGTGTAACCGAAGCGGAATCGTCAGCTCACCGCCGGCGGGAATCTCGAGCACGTAATGGACCGCGGCTTTGGTGCCGAATTGCGCGGGATTGATCGCGGCCTGATCCGCTTGAATGATATAGCGATGGAACGCGTCTTTGACGTAGGGCGTGGCGTTCGGCGTGCCGAACAATCGCTCGTAATTCGTTTCGTTGTTGGTGAAGAGCAGGGGAGCGGCTTTCCCTTGCGGGTGTGGGCCGGCATCGAAGAGAAAGTGTCCCAGGCTCGGGTGGGTGACGTCGATGCGTGAGTCGCCGACCGCGTCGAGCCGTCCAGAAGGCTCGCAGCCGTCGTGATCGCAGCCCCATTCCCAGGTGTTGCGCTGCCAGAGAGTCGGCAGCACGTGGAGACGGGCCGGCTCGGGGCCGCGATTGGCCAGTCGCAGGCGGATCAAGATGTCGTCGGGCGCGGCCTTCGCATATTCGATTTGCACGTCGAAGTAACGGCCTTCGTTGAAGACCCCGGTCTCCATCAACTCGAACTCGGGAGCGTTCGGACCGCGGCGGCGGTTTTCTTCGAGCAGGCGGTTATAGGGAAATTCGGCCTGAGGATATTTATACAAACCTTTGGCATAGGAACAGGTTGGAGTCGCGTCGACGTAGAAGTAGTATTCCTTCACGTCTTCGCCGTGGTTCCCTTCGGGATTCGAGAGGCCGAAGAGACGCTCTTTGAGGATCGGATCGCGCTCGTTCCACAGCGCGACGGCAAAGCAAAGCCGGCACTCGCGGTCGGTGTAGCCCAACAGGCCGTCCTCGCCCCAGCGATATGCACGGCTGCGCGCGTGATCGTGCGGGAAGTATCCCCAGCAGTCGCCATTGGCCGAGTAGTCCTCGCGCACCGTTCCCCACTGGCGCTCGGACAGATAGGTCCCCCAGCGCTGCCAGTTTTCCTTGCGCTCGTGAGCGGTGGCAAGGCGAAGTTCTTCAGCAGTTTGCCGTGGCATCGGTTTGGGTCGATTTGGGGTGTGAACGGGCGGGATCAAGCAAGGCGCCGGCCACGCCGTCGGAAGGCGGCCGAAACTATTGCAATCGTACAACGTGCAATCCGCCAGTGGGAGCATCGCGTGGGGGAGTTTGACGCGGCCTGAGAAGCGCGTTTTGGCTCTCGTTCGGCGGAGCGGGATGGGTGTCGCGGACGCCAAAGGCGACGATTTTGCTCCGGCCGCTCCCTAGGAGGTGGGATGGCGCCGGTTGTCGCAGCGCGGGCATGCCCTCGGCGGCGGTGCCGGGCCAATATCCCCGCTCGCCGCTCGCAGTTATATTGAAGGAGGGAGCGACCGGGTCGCTCGGCCTCGCAAACCGCCGCTGGGGTGGAAAAGTAGGGGTTTTGTCGATTGTTGGACGGCGGGGGCCAAAGAACGCAAGTGCTTTGGCGAAAGCAAGAACGAAGTGCGCCGGCCCGGCCGGCAGCAAGCATGTAATCAGAGGGTTGACGGAGCACTCGGTTCGGCCCGGGGCTGCCGGGACTGAGGGCGTTGTCGCTGATGGCTACTGTCGGTTTGTTCATTCCTTGCTATGTCGACCAGCTTTATCCGCGCGTGGCGATGGCGACGCTGGAGTTGCTTGAAGGCTGTGGGTTTGAGGTTGTCTTTCCCGCGGCGCAGACTTGTTGCGGCCAGCCGATGGCCAATACCGGCTGCACGGAAGACGCCCGGCCGTTGGCGGAGCGATTCTTCCAGATTTTTTCGCCATACGATTACGTTGTGGCGCCGAGCGGCAGTTGCGTGGCGATGGTTCGGCACCATTACGATGAGTATCTCGGGGCCGCGCCCGGCTTTCCGGAGTTCAAGGCCAAGACCTTCGAGCTGTGCGAGTTTCTCTGCGACGTGGCGGGGGTAACCAAACTGCCGGTCCGTTTTCCGTACCGCGTCGGTCTGCATCAAAGCTGCCACGGGTTGCGCGAGTTGCGGCTGGGCAGCGCGAGCGAGCGGGTCGGACCCTCGTTCAGCAAGGTGCGACAGTTGCTGGCTGCCGTCGACGGCGTGGAATTGGTCACTTTGCAGCGAGCCGACGAGTGCTGCGGTTTCGGCGGCACGTTTGCCGTGGCCGAAGAAACCGTTTCGTGTCTGATGGGAGACGACCGGATTGCCGATCATCTGCAGGCCGGCGCAAGTGCTGACTGCCAATGACATGTCCTGCTTGATGCACTTGGATGGATTGATTCGCCGTCAGAAGAAGCCGCTGCGTGTGATGCACGTGGCCGAAATCCTCGCGGGATATCCCCTATGAACCACGCAACGCTGGCCGCCGAATTCACGCGCGACAAGGAGCGCACCCACTGGCACGACAATACGCTGTGGTTCGTGCGTACGAAGCGCGACAAGGCGGCGCAGTCGTTGCCCGAGTGGGAGACGCTGCGCGAAACCGCCGGCGGGATCAAAGCCCACACGATGTCGCGGCTGGCTGATTATCTGGAAGAGTTCGAGCGCGCGGCCCAACGGTTGGGCGCTCAGGTCCATTGGGCGGTCGATGGCCAGGAACATAACCGGATCGTGCTCGAAATCCTCCAGCGGCATGAAGCACGACGGGTGGTGAAGAGCAAGTCGATGCTGACCGAGGAATGTCATTTGAATCCGTTTCTCGAAGAGCACGGCATCGAGGTGATCGACACCGATCTGGGCGAACGGATCGTGCAGCTTGCCGGCACTCCCCCCAGCCACATCGTGCTGCCGGCGATCCATCTGAAAAAGGAAGACGTCGGCCAACTCTTTCACGAGCATTTAGGGACGCCGCGGGAGCGACCGATCCGAAATATCTGGCCGAAGTGGCGCGTGGGCATCTGCGCGACAAATTCATGCGCGCCGATGCGGGAATCACCGGCGTGAACTTCGCGGTCGCCGAGACTGGCGGCCTGGTGGTTTGCACGAACGAAGGCAACGCCGATCTGGGGGTGTCGCTTCCCAAGCTGCACATTGCTTCGCTGGGAGTCGAGAAATTGATTCCGCGAGTTAAGGACCTGGGCGTCTTTTTGCGGCTATTGGCTCGCTCGGCCACGGGACAACCGATTACGACCTATTCGTCTCATTTTCACGGGCCGCGACCGGGGGGCGAATTGCATATCGTGCTGGTCGACAATGGCCGCAGCCAGCTTTTGGCCAGCGAGGATTTTCGACGTTCGCTGCATTGCATCCGTTGCGGAGCGTGCATGAACACCTGCCCCGTGTATCGTCGCAGCGGTGGTTTTAGTTATCAGAGTACGGTCCCCGGCCCGATCGGCTCGATCCTGGCCCCGGCGCGCGATCCGGCGAAGTATCACAGCTTGCCGTTTGCGTGCAGTTTGTGCGGCTCTTGCACGGATGTCTGTCCGGTGAAGATTGATTTGCACCACCAGTTGCTCACCTGGCGAGGAGAGATTGCCCGCGGCGGTCACTTGCCACTGGGCAAACGCATCGGCATGAAGCTGGGGAGCGTGGTGCTCGGCCGGCCGTGGCTGTACGAGCTGTTGGGTGGCTTGGCGCGGCGCATCGTTCCGCACTTGCCGCGCGTGCTGATCTACAATCGTTTGAATCCGTGGGGACGCCAGCGCGAGCTGCCGCCATTTCCTGCCCAAAGTTTCCGCCAGCAATATCAACAGCGCCATGACCAGCCGCGACAAGATTCTAACGGCCATTCGTAAGTGCGGGCTTCCGTCCCAAGCGTTGCCCTCGCTCGACCAGGCGTGGATCATCTATCCCGATCCGGTCGCGCAGTTTGCCGGCGTGCTGACGGGAATCGGCGGCGACTTCGTGCGAGTCGGAAACGTCGACGAACTGAATCGCCGACTGGATGAACTGCCCGTTTATCGCGATGCCCGGCAGACCGTGTCGTTGGTCGGCGGCGTGGGGCGGACGAACATCGATTGGACTGGCATTGCCGATCCGCACGAACTGGAAACGGTCGATTTTGCAATTCTTCCGGGCGAGTTCGGGGTGGCGGAGAACGGAGCGATTTGGCTCTCCGACCGCGCGGTGCGACATCGCGCACTGCCGTTTATCGTGCAGCATTTGGCGCTAATAATTACGCCCGCCAGCATCGTTCACAACATGCACCAGGCCTATGAGCGGTTGGAACTGGGCGGTGCGGAATTCGGAGTATTTATCGCGGGTCCATCGAAAACGGCCGATATCGAGCAGTCGCTGGTGATTGGGGCGCATGGTCCCCGCTCGCTGACTGTTTTTTGCATCGATTCCGTTTGAAACCAAACGACTGGGTTACGCCGCGAGACGCCCCCACCTTTGACGGGCGGAATCGTCGCGCAGAGGGGTTAAAGGCCGCCGGCCGCCATCGCGCCAGTCCTTGTATCGCTTGTGACCCGTCATTTAGAATGGCCTCCAGCGTTTTTGGCCCACGGGCGGCCGCAAGCCATTCGGCTCGGTCGATTGATTACTCGTTTTTCTTACAACACTTGTTGATCTGAAAACAATTCGCAGAAGAGGAGAACCGTCGATGAAGACTGTCGCATGTTTTGCTTTGGCCGCCCTGTTGTCTTGGTGCACTGTCGCCAGTGCGGCGGATAAACCGGAGAAGATTAAGAGCGGTCCGCAACCTGGAGACAAACTCGAGGCTTTCGACGTCACCAAGTTGGCCGGCGCGGGCAACGACAACGTCGAGGTCGGCAAGAAATTGTGCTATCGCTGCCTGCTCGGCGACCGCCCGGTGGTGATGGTTTTCACCAGCCAGCTCGATCTGGAATTGGCGAATCTGATTCAAGCGCTCGATAAGGCGGTCGGGGACAACGGTGACAAAAAACTGGCGTCGTTCGTGAACCTGATGGGAAACGATTCCGACACCCTCAAGCTGGCGGCTGACGCGATCGTGCAGCATCTGAACGTCAAGAATATCGCCATCGTCATGCCCGAAGACACCACCAAGGGCCCGGAAAGCTACAAGCTGAATCCGGATGTGGCCACGACCGTACTCATCTACCGCGAGGGGACGGTGAAGGCCAACTATGCGCTTCCCCTGGGGCAGCTTGATCAAGAGGCCGTCAAGAAGATCTTGAAAGACACGAAGAAGATGTTGGACAAAAAGGAAGGCTGAACCGCGCGAGCCGTTCGGAGACCCGAAGGCGCCCGTGGCGAGATCCACGGGCGTCTTTTTTTTGCGCTGCATGCTTACGGGGCAGATCTCATCTCAGCGGAAAATCGCCGGATAGCGCCGCGATCTATTTGCGCTCGGCATAGGTCAGTTCGACGGCATCGGCGGGCGCGCCGTTCGAGACTTCGACCGGCACGGTCCAGATCACCGCGGCCGCCTTGCACAGCCCCTCGGCTCCTTCCTGACAATAGTAGTAGCTGCAGGAAACCTTCAAGGTCGTTTTTCCGGCGGCGGCGATCAACGGCAGGTCGATGTCGAATTGGGGCACGCGCTTGTCGGGCTGCCGAGGCTGTCCGAGAGCGGCCGGGTCGATCAGGCCGGCGTTCACTTCCTCGTCGACAGTATAGCGCAGCGGCGCCAGATCGTTCATCTTGTAGCCCGCGGGGAGTTCGATCCGCACGTGCAGTCGCATTTTTCCGTCGACCGCCCTGACTTGAACCGGAGCCAACGGCACCTCGGCTGCGCCGCGGAAGCTCGGTTTGGCCAGTGTGGTTTTCGGCGCGGGCATGTCGAGGCCCGCAATCGCCAGCGTGCTGGTGCGGTTGCCGTTGGCCAAATCGATGACGCGAATCGCGTGGTTATTGGTGTCGGCGACATAGAGTCGATCGTCGACGATGCTCAAGCCGGCGGGTTCGTCAAATCGCGGCGGATCGTCGGAATCGCCCGACTGGAGCGCACCGGCCAATGTCTGGCAGGTATTCTTGGCGAGATCGATGACTTTGATTTTGTTGTTGTAGGTGTCCGCGACATACAACTGGCCGTTGCGCTGGGCAACCCCAAGCGGATGTTGCAAGCGAACTTGCGCCCCTTGCCCATCGACATCGCCGAACGTAAACAACCGGCCGCCTCGTAACTGTGACGTGCCGATCACGGTACGCACCGATTGGAGGGGATCGAATGGAACCGCGCGGATCGAACTTCCCTCGCTGTCGGCCACATAGAGCCAGGTGTCGTCGGCGGTCAATCCGCTCGGCTGGGCGAACGAGGCGAATCCTTCTTCGTAAGGCGCGGGGGAGAAGCGGTCCGTCGATGATGTCCTCGCGCCCGTTGCCGGCATAGGGCCCGATGTCGCCGTGAGGGAGCGCCATCCGCCAAATCTGGTGAGGACCGGCCATGGCGATGTACAAATCGGATCCGCGAATCCACAGCGCCCAAGGACTGCTGAGTGCCGTCTTCCGTGGTTTGCCGACCGGCAGGCCACCGACGCGACTGGTGGGCCACGCGCCCCCTTGTTTGCCGGTTCCGGCCAGGGTTGTCACTTCCCGCTTTTTCAGATCGACCCGCCGCAGCAGGTGGTTCTCGGTGTCGGCAACGTATAGGACGTTCTGGCTCACGGCCATTCCTTGCGGATGGTCGAAAGACGCCTTGCTGTATCCTCCATCGTCGCTGCCGGCTTCGCCCGTACCAATGACGTCGATCAGTGTGCCATCGCGTGTGGCGATCACGATTCGGTTGTGACCGCTGTCGGCGATGAACAGGCGGTCTTGTGCCGGGTCTACCAGCACCTTGCCGGGAAATCGCAGGGGCGTGTCCGCGATTCGATCCGCTTCACGGTTGAAGTGAACGGGAGTTTCGTCGAGCAGGCCCTTTTTGCGATAGTAGGGAATCCATTTCTTGAACAGCTTATCGAGCGTATCGAAATCGATTTCGCCGGAGTGGCCGGCCACCACGTAACCCTCAGGATCGATGACCCGCAAGCTGGGCCAGCTCGTGATGTCGAATCGATCCCACAGCTTGTGGTCGCGATCGTTAATCACCGGATGCTCGATATCGTAGCGGAGCACCGCATCGGTAATATTTTTCGAGTCTTGTTCGGCGTCGAACTTGGCCGAATGAACGCCGATGACGACCAACTCGTTCGGGAACGTATGCTCAAGTTTCTTCAGAACCGGCAAGATGTGCATGCAGTTGATGCAGCAATAGGTCCAGAAATCGAGCAGCACAAACTTGCCACGCAGTTGCTTGAGATCGATCGGTCCGCTGGTGTTGATCCAAGTTCCGCCGGCGTCGAGCGAAGGCGCCTTCTGGCGGCGATTGGGAAACGGATTGCCTGCGGCCGGCGGCGGAATGTCATCGTCGGCAAATAGCGCGGACCGCGCAAAGGACCGTCCGCGGCCCCACGGCTGCGGGCTCAGAAGATTCTCCAGGCAAAGCGGAACCGAGGACTCGGAACGTTCGAGCTGAGGGTCGTCGATTCTGAGATGTCCGCGAAGGATTTGATGGCCGCCGGTCGAAGCACTGCCGACATGCGCGGGGCCAGCCGATCCGGCGGCCGAGCCGAAGCGCGGGCTTTTGGAGCTGTCGGAGCCGAATCGCCACTCGGGACCTGCCTGCCAGCCCACGACCAGCAACAGGGCCACCGTCACCGCCGCAATGATTCCGCCACGAACGAGATTAGACATCGTGCTCGCGCTCCGTGAGCCGAACGGATTCGGCGCCATTGATGGATTGAAGAAGTCGAGGCCTTTCATTTGCCTATGGTAGCTCAAGCCGAAGGCCGCTTGAAGCAAGGGATCAGGTTGAACGTACGCTGACTCTCAGCGATTTGGCGGATTGGGAAAGACAGGAGCTTGCCGCCGATGTTCGTCCCCTGACGTCCCACTTCGCCCAAATTGAAACGGTTGTGAACGAAATCAGATTTGGCTTTGGCTCAGTGCCGTCATAAGCCGAAATATCCGTTAACTCGATCAATGTTGCGCTGCGGTAATCGCCTCGCGGCGCGCTGCTTGGGATGCCGCTGGCGGCTCGAAGGTGAGGAGTTTGGACCCTGAACGGCTGGCAACGTTGAGCGGCTGGAAAGACAGGGAAGTCGCAGGTCAACCGAAGTTGACATTTTTTTCCTTAAACCCTAGAGTGTGCCCGACTTGCTACGGAGATGGAAAGCGATCAGGCGAACCACTTTTCCGCCGGCCGGGGAGCCAAATGGCCTCCCCGCCAAGCGTGCGGCGGCTTCAAGTCCGAGGCGATTTTGGGCAGGCGGAAAAACGGCGTGAGATCCAAAGGCAGGCATGCTTGCGGGCCGGCGAGCCGAGACGAAAACGCGCATCACATGGATGGATCGATGACGGCCGATAAGATCGCCACGGCAAGGCCACTGACCGGAGAGGTGTTCGTGTTACGCAAGCTACTGGCTGCCATGCTGTTGGGGCTCGTTGTCGCCGCGCCAGCGCAGGCCCAGGATTGGGCAGTCAAGATGTTCAACACGACCCGGCACGACTTCGGGCCCGTTCCGCGCGGACAAAAGGCGGAGTTTCGCTTCAAAATCAAGAACATCTATGAGCAAGAAGTCCACATTGTCGGCGTTCGCTCCACGTGCAATTGCACGACGCCGCAGATCGTCAAAGCCGATCTGAAGACGTTCGACGTTGGCGAGATCGTCGCCGAGTTCAACACGCGGCAGTTCATCGGCCAAAAATCGGCGATTGTGACGGTAACGTTCGACAAGCCGGCCTACGCCGAAGTGCAATTGCAGGTGGCGGGTTTCATTCGTAGCGACGTGGTGGTGCAGCCCGGCGAAATCGACTTCGGCAACGTCGACGTCGGAACCGCGGCCGAGCGGCGGGTGCAAATCACCTATGCGGGCCGCGAGAACTGGGGCCTGACGGAAGCGCGCAGCAGCGATCCCAACCTGCGGCTGCAACTGGTGGACATGGGCCGGGTTCGCGGCCAGGCGACGTATGATTTGGTGGTGCGCCTGGCCAAGACGGCTCCAGCCGGTTACATCAAAGAGCAGGTTACGCTGCTGACCAACGACGTCCACAATCCGGAAATCCCGGTCGACGTCGAAGGGCGGGTGGTTTCGGAGATCATGATCAGCCCGGCCTCGCTCTTCATGGGCGTGGTGCAGCCGGGCCAGAAGGTCACCAAACAACTGGTGGTGCGCGGCAAGCGGCCGTTCCAGATCGTGGGCGTGAAGTGCGACGACGCCTCGTTCGACATCGCGACCGGCGACGAGGCGCAAGCCGTGCACAAGCTGCAGGTGGTCTTCACGGCGGGCGAGCGCGAGGGAAAGGTTTCGCAGCAGATCGGACTAGAGACCGATCAGGGAGCGACCCCGACATTTACGGCTTTCGCCCAGGTGGTGGCCTCCAGCACCCTGCCTACTCCGGCGACACGGGGCGAACGGACGGAAACTGCCAAATTCGAGTCGCCGAAGAAGGACGCCGGCAAGGACGAAGTCGAGGCCGTGCTCCAACTCAACGTCGAACCCAATCCGGACGAGCAATAGCATCGTCCATCGACGGCCTTGGATGGCCGATCGCCAG
Organism: uncultured Planctomycetaceae bacterium; assembly: GCA_963702015.1. Taxonomy (GTDB): domain Bacteria; phylum Planctomycetota; class Planctomycetia; order Pirellulales; family PALSA-1355; genus DATJTR01. The sequence goes on along the minus strand of OY969698.1, from coordinate 5,896,549 downwards.
GGTTTTAACCATCTGGCGGATTTCTCTCGCCCATGCTTGCGCAGACTTGCTGGCCGACTGGCCGCGAAAAAAACGCGCGATGCTCACTCATTGCGGCTGATTCGTTCATCCGCGACGGGTTTGAACGCCGATACACTGGGGGGCTGGAGAAACTTTTCCGATTGAGCCGATTATGCCGCGGTCGTTGCTAGCGCTGGCGATCATGATGACGCAGCTCCTCTCGTGGAGTGGGTCGCCGGTCTATCTCTGCCTGGAGGCCGACGGCTCGTTTTGCATTGATTCCGGGCCAGAGAATTGCGACTGTTGCCACGGCGATCTTGCGTTGCACGACGGTTGCCACGTCGCTGGCGCTGACGAACATGGCGAGCCCGGTGTGTTGTTTGCGGCGCAGTGCCAGGCAGACCATGCCCCATGCGACTGCGTCCATATCCAGATTTCCGAGCAACAAAGTCCCGCCGTTCTAAAGCCGGGTACGTCGCCAGAGTCGAGTCATGGCCTAACCGTGTGCGTTTTGTCGCCAAGCTCTTTGAACTCGGTTATGGCGGATCTGGACCCAGTCTCTCCTTGCCAAGCGCAGTTTTCCGCGCCTTCGTGGCCGCATTGCGGGCGACTGGCCGTCATTCTGCGCTGCTAATCGGCGCTGCTCTGCGAAGCGGCACCGTCTCGGCTCGCGCCGCTGCCGGGAGTTGACGGATCGTGGCGATCACGTCTCCCGTCAGCTCGACTTGCTTGCAATATTTTCGCCGCCGCGGTTTTGACTCCGTTGGTGGCAGCGTGATCGATTCTCAGGAATGCCTATGTCCACCACAAGCACAAAGAAATGGACGCGTCGCGTCGATTTGCGCCGGCCGCGGAGAAAACTCCGCCAGCGCAAGTCCGCCGCGATTGGACAAAAAACATCGGCCATGCCGTTCCAAATCTGATTGTATTTTCCCTGCTGGCCGGCGTGCTTTTGCTCGGCCACCAGACCGGCTGGAAGATGCCGAAGCTGACTGACGTTTGGGGCACAACCAGCGCAGGGGCCGGAAGATTGGTGCGCGGAACACATGGTGCCGGAATCTCAATGCGTCGAATGCCAGGTCGAACTGTTGCCCAAGCACGCGGAGTTCGGCTTCTGCCGCCAGCATGGAGTTGCCGAGTGCGTGACTTGTCATCCCGAGTTTGCCGAAGTCAACGGCCGGCCAAGGTTGCCGAAATATGACACCGCGGCGGCGATCGCCGTCATGGCCAGAAAAGAGAATAACAGCCGCAATACGCTCCACAAGCGCCGGGTCCAGTTCGCTTCGGACAGCAGCGCGGCGAAGGCTGGAGTGGAAGTTGACGTGGTGCAAGAGCAGGCAATGACCGATGCGATCGCTGCCAATGGCCAGATTGTTTTTGATCCGACACGTGTGGCCCATTTGTCGTCGCGTGTCGCCGGCACGGTGGCTTACGTGCTGAAAGCAGTCGGCGATCGGGTACAGGCGGGCGATATCCTGGCTCTGGTCGATGCTGCCCAGGTCGGCCAGGACAAGGCGGACTTGCTGCGGGCCGTGGTCCAACTGAATTTGAAACTGGCACTTGTCGGCCGAATGCGAAGTCTTTCCGCCGACGCGGCCATTGCGCAGCGAACGGTGGTTGAAGCCGAGTCGGCCCTGCGCGAAGCCCAAATCGCGTTCGTCGCCGCTCGCCAATCGTTGGTCAACCTGGGGTTCGACGTGCCCGAGCGATTCGAGGGCCAGGCTGACCAGGAAATCGCCGAAAACCTCAGGTTGCTGGGGATCCCGGCGTCGATCGCCGGCTCGCTGCAGCCGGGCATCAAGACGGCCAATCTTATTCCCATTCGGGCGACCTACGAAGGGGTCGTCGTCGCGGCTGGGGCGGTTGCTGGCGACGTTGTGGGGACGACGACCGCTCTATTCACCGTGGCAAATCCCGATCGGATGTTGTTGGTGCTGAATCTCCGGCAGGAAGACGCCAGGTACGTTGCCGCCGAGTTGCCGGTGGTGTTTCGCACCGACGACGGGTCGCGGGAAGTCGCCGGGCGAGTCTCTTGGGTGAGTCCCACGATCGATGAAAGGACTCGCACGCTCGAAGTGCGCGTGAAGCTCGACAATCCGGACGGCAAGCTGCGGGACAAAGCGTTCGGATCGGGTCGAATCATCTTGCGGCAAGAGCCGAACGCAATTGTGGTTCCCCAGGAGGCGGTTCAATCAACCGCCGATGCCAGCTTTGTGTTCGTGCGGGACCGGAACTATCTCAAGGAGGGCGCTCCCAAGGTTTTCTCGGTTCGGCAAGTCGCGAATCGGGGCGGCGGCGGGAGGTTACGTGGAACTTCTGGCCGGCGTTCTGCCCGGCGAAGTCATTGCCACGAAGGGGAGCACCGTTCTCTTGGCGCAACTGCTCCGCAGTAATCTGGGTGCCGGCTGCGGCTGCCACGAACACTAATCACTTTACGGCGATTGTGACGCGATGGACATTCTCAACCGGATAATCGGGTTCTCGCTGGCGAACCGCATGTTGGTCATCTTCGGCGTGTTGGCCGTGGGCGTAGCCGGTGCGTTTTCGCTCAAGCGGTCTGGACATCGATGCCTTTCCCGACACGACGCCGGTTCAGGTGCAGATCAACACGGTCGCACCGGCCCTGTCGCCGGAAGAAGTCGAACGGGAGATCACCTTTCCGATCGAGCAAGCGATCAGCGGTCTGCCCGGCCTGGAGCAGTTGCGATCGATCTCGAAGTTCGGCATGTCGCAGGTAGTCGTGCTGTTTGAGGACGGCACCGACATTTATTTCGCCCGTCAGTTGATCGGCGAACGGCTGGCGACCGTCGAGCTGTCGCAAAGCATCGGTCGCCCGAAGATGGGGCCGGTGGCGACCGGCTTGGGCGAAGTGTTTCATTACATCGTGACCGGGCAGGGGACCGACGCGACCGATCTGCGCACGATTCACGATTGGGTCATCAAGCCGCCCATGCGGACCGTGCGGGGAACGGCCGAAATCAACAGTTGGGGCGGCTACGAGAAGCAATATCAGATCCGCATCGATCCCGATCGGCTGATCAAGCATGGCCTGACGTTCGGCGAGGTGGTCGAAGCCGCGCGCCGCAACAACTTCAATGTCGGCGGCGGCAGCATCCGCCAAGAGAGCGGGATGTTGCTGGTGCAAGGGCTGGGAAGAGCGACCGACATCGAGCAGATTCGGCAGATCGTCATCACCGCCGAGGAGGGCGTGCCCGTCCGGATTTCGGACGTGGCGGAGGTCGTCATCGGCCACGAGATCCGCCGCGGGGCGGTGACCGCCAACGGCCAGGGCGAGGTCGTGCTGGGCCTGGGCTTCATGCTGATGGGCGAAAACAGTCATGCCGTCACCTGGGCCATGAAGGACAAACTGAAAGTCGATCGAGGCGAGCCTGCCCACGAATGTCCAGGTCAAGCCGGTCTACGACCGCACGCAATTGGTCGGCTTTGTCATCGACACGGTGCGAAAGAACCTGTTCGAGGGCGGGCTGCTAGTGATCGCGGTGCTGTTCGCCTTTTTGGGCAACATGCGGGCGGCGCTGATCGTTGCCGTCGCGATTCCGATTTCGATGCTGTTCGCCTTTATGGGAATGTTGCGGTTTGGCATCGCCGCCAGCCTGCTCAGCCTCGGCGCGATCGATTTCGGAATGATCGTGGATAGCTCGGTCGTGATGATCGAGAACTGCGTGCGACACCTGGCCGACGACGCGAACCGTGGCAAGAGCCGCTTGGAGATCATCCGCAATGCGGCAGTCGAAGTGCGCAAGCCGACGATGTTTGGCGAGCTGATCATCATGATCGTTTACCTGCCGATTCTGACCCTCGAAGGGATCGAGGGAAGGATGTTTCGGCCGATGGCTTTGACCGTGATCTTCGCGCTCGCCGGCTCGATGGTGCTGTCGCTGACCTTGATGCCGGTGCTGGCCAGCTTTTTTCTGCCCAAGCGGATCGAGGAGCGCGAGCCGCTATTGATGCGAGTTGCCCATGCGATCCACTATCCGATTCTGCAATTCGCCCTGCACCACAAACTGGCCGTGATGGGCTTTGCCGCCACGGTGTTGATTCTGGCGTTCGGCTTGATCGCTCCCAATCTCGGCTCGGAGTTTGTCCCTCGACTCTCGGAAGGTGCCGTTGCCATTGGAGTCGTGCGGTTGGCCGGAACCGACCTGGCCGAGTCGATCCGCTACAACACCGAAATGGAACGCGTGATCCTCGAGACGTTTCCGGACGAAGTCGAGAACGTCTGGAGCCGCATCGGAACCGCCGAAGTCGCCACCGATCCGATGGGGGTCGAGCTGACCGACACCTTTATCACGCTCACGCCGCGATCGAAATGGAAAAAGGCTCGCACGCAGGCCGAGTTTACCGATCTGCTCGACAAAACGCTGCGTGACATGCCGGGCCAGCGGTTGGCCTATTCCCAGCCGATCGAAATGCGGATCAACGAAATGGTGTCGGGCGTTCGAGCCGACCTGGGCGTGAAACTGTTTGGAGATGATTTCGACGTTTTGGTCAAAAAAGGCACACGAAATCGAGTCGATTTTGCGGTCGATCGACGGTGCCGCCGACGTCAACACCGAGCAGATCACCGGCCAGCCGATGCTGCAGATCAAAGTCAATCCAGAGCAAATTGCTCGTTATGGTCTGTCGGCCCAGTCGGTGCTCGATCTGGTGCAATCGATCGGCAGCAAGCCGCTGGGCGACGTGGTCGAAGGGCAACTCAAATTCCCGCTCGTGGCCCGATTGCCGGAGTCGTTTCGTGCCAGCCCGGCGGCGATCGGCGAAATGCTCGTCGCCACGCCATCGGGTCAGCGGATTCCGCTTGTCTCGACTGGCGAGCGTCGAAATTGTCGAAGGCCCTTCGACGATCACGCGGGAATGGGGCCAGCGCCGCATCACGATCACCTCGAACGTCGCGGGCGCGACCTGGGCAGCTTCGTGGCGGAGGCAAGGCGGCAAATCGCCGAAAAAGTCGCGCTGCCCACCGGGCGATATCGGGTTGAGTACGGCGGGCAATTCGAGAATCTCCAGCGGGCGCAAACCCGGCTGTTGATTGTTGTGCCGATCGCACTCCTGCTGATTCTGGTGCTGCTCTACTTCACCTATCACAGCATGGTCGATGCACTGCGGGTCTTTACCGGCATTCCGTTCGCTTGGGTGGGTGGCATTTTTGCCTTGTGGCTGCGGGATATGCCATTTTCGATCTCGGCCGGCGTCGGTTTCATCGCCATGTCGGGCGTGGCGGTGCTGGACGATATGATTCTCGTCTCCTACATCCGTCAGTTGCGCGAGCGCGGTGTGCCGCTGGACGAGGCAGTGACGCAAGCCGCCGTTACGAGGCTCCGCCCGGTCCTGATGACAACGCTTGTGGCCAGTCTCGGTTTCCTGCCGATGGCTTTTAGCGATGGCATGGGGGCCGAGGTGCAACGGCCCTTGGCTACCGTCGTCATCGGCGGCGTGATCGGGGCGATGGTGATGTCGCTGTTGGTGCTACGTGTCCTCTATTTGCTTTTCAATCGGCCGATCGCCGGGAGAAGCGACAGAGCGGAAATCGGCGCGTCGGCGGAAGCGCGTGAAGCGGTCGCTCAAGAAGATTTGATCTCCGCGGGTTCTTAATTCCCCTTTCTAATAAGGATGTCGATCATGAACGTCATGCACAAAGCAAGTCTTTCGGTGGCGATGCTGCTTGTTGGCTTCTCGATCGGTTGCGGAAAGTGCGGTACCGCGCCGTCGGCGGCCGACGGTGGAAGCGAAACAGGCCAGGCCGTAACGGCTTCCATACCGGCCGGGCGTGCTCACACGCATACGCACGACGGCTGGTGGTGCGACGAACATGGGGTGCCCGAAGAAATCTGCGGTCAATGCAGCCCGAAAGTCGCCGCCGCGTGCCAGAAAAAGGGGGATTGGTGCCAGGACCACGACCGGCCCGACTCGCAGTGCTTCCTTTGCCATCCGGAACTCGAAACCCGGTTCGCTGAAAAGTACGAGGCGAAGTTCGGCAAGAAGCCGCCGCAGCCGGAAGGCTAAATCAGCGTTGGTTGCCCCCCTGCGGGTACAACCGATGCAAAAGAACCGCTTAATTGGTGGAGCGTTCAATGAGTGATATATACTGATTGAGCAATCGGGCCGGCTCGGTCGGGCCGGCCAATATCGACCGAAGCGGCGAGCACGGGGGTGCGCGAGTCCGCGCGCGAGGGAGGCGACTACCGGTGCCGGAACGCCAGCTTTTGCAAACCCAAAACTTGCTGCTCGCCGCCCTGCCGGACGAGGTTCGAGAGCGGTTCGAGCGACACGCGCGAACGGTGGATCTCAAGATCGGCGAGATTCTCCATCATCCTGGGCAACCGATCCGTAATGTGTATTTCCCGCTCGATTGCCTGATCTCGGTGACCATCACGATGACCGAAGTGCGGACGGCGGAGGCCGGAATCGTTGGCAGCCGCGAGATGGTTGGGATCAACGCGTTCATGGGAGGGCGCGAAACCAACCAGACCGAATATATCTGTCAGTGTCCCGGCAGCGCCGTGAAAGTCGAAGCCGAGCTCTTGTTGGAAGAGTTTGACCGGAGCAAAGCGGTGCGGGACGTACTGCTTCGATACACGCAGGCCTACATCGCTCAACTGTCCCAAAACGTGGGCTGTAATCGTCTTCACTCCATCAAGCAGCGGCTGGCACGGTGGATGCTGGAGTGCCGAGACCGGCTCAAGTCAGACGATTTGTCCCTGACACACGAGTTCATCTCCCAAATGTTGGGTGTTCGCAGAGCCGGTGTGACGGAGACAGCCGCCGAGTTGCAAGAACGGGGACTGATTTATTACGGCCGAAAGAAGCTTCGTGTCGTTAACCCGTCGGGACTCGCAACGGCGTCGTGCGAGTGCTTCCGCGTCATCCGCGACGAGTATGACCGCCTGCTGGGGCCAACGCCCGGGCCCGCAAGGCGTGCGGGCGGATCTTCAAAGTGAGCGCGACCGGCGGCTAATGCGGTTCGCCCGGCTGGCTCAGCTTCGGTGCCGAGGATGCCTTGCCCGTCAATTCGAGCGACACCAAGGGAGGCGCCTTGCCGTCGGACGCCGGGCAAGTTCCACAGCCGCCGCAGGCCGCTTTGCCGCCGAAAAGCATCCGATAGATCGCGCGGCCAAGATAGCCGACCGCGACCGTAACGATGCAGATGGCGATGAGATCTTGCCAGAGGATATTCATGGATTGGATGCGGTTGGGTGCGGCGGTCAGGTGATCAACAAGCGGCCGATTTGATAGGTCAGCAGTGCGGCCACGTAGGCCAGCGTGGTCATATAACCGAACGTGAACAGCGGCCAGAGCCAGCTCTGGGTTTCACGCTTGATCACGGCCAGCGTCGAAGCGCACTGCGCAAAGGGCGAAAAACACCATGAGCGATAAGGCCACCGGCACCGTAAAGACCGGCTCGTCGGTCCCATCGTGGCGGGCGGCACGCAGCCGCTCCACCAATCGATTCTGATCGCTTTCGGCCGCCACGTCGATATCCGAGCCGAGATGATAAATGACGCCGAGTGCCCCCATCACCACTTCTCGAGCCGGAAACGAAGCGATCACGGCGCAGCCGATTCGCCAGTCCCAACCGAGCGGGCGGACAGCCGGCTCGATCCATTGCCCGAAACGGCCCAAAATGCTTTGCCGCTGGTAGTCGGCGGCGATTTGGTGGTCGATTTCGATGGCATCGGCTTCGAGTTCGCCGCGCTTTTTGGCCGTCAGATCGGGCGCGGCGAGCTGAGCGGCAATCTCGGTCTGCTGGCCTCGATAGGGGGATTCGACGGTGTCGGCATCGTGCGGATAGTACGAAGCAGCCCAAACAACGATCGACACGGCCAGGATGAGTGTGCCGGCCTGGCTGATGAAATCCCATGCCCGTTCCAGCACGCGCCACACGACCAGCCGAGGTCCCGGCCACTTGTAGCTCGGCAATTCCATCACAAACGGCGGAGTCGGCCCGCGCAGCAGCGTCCGTTTCAGAATCAGCGCCACCCCGGCCGCCGTCAGCGTGCCAATCAAATACATGGCCAGCAGCGTCAAACCGGGCAAGGGCAACCAGCCCCCCAACAAGCCGCGGCGCGGGATGAAACCGGCAATCAACACGCTGTAGACCGGCAATCGGGCGCTGCAGCTCATCAGCGGCACGACCAGAATCGTCGTCAATCGGTCGCGGCGGTTTTCGATCACTCGCGTGGCCATCACTCCCGGAATCGCGCAGGCGAACGACGACAACATTGGAATGAACGATTTGCCGGAAAGACCGACGCGTGACATGACCCGGTCCATCAAATAGGCCGCGCGGGCCATGTAGCCGCAGTCTTCCAACAAGGCGATGAACAAGAACAGCAGCATGATCTGCGGCAAAAAGATCAGGACGCTGCCGACTCCGCCAATTGCCCCGTCGACGACCAACGACTGTACGCGCCGGGATTCATCTGCCCTGCGACGAATTGGCCCAGGCCGTGGATGCCGGCGTCGACCTGGTTCATTACCGGTTCGGCCCCCACGAAGATCGACGAAAAGACAAGCAGCATCACGAGTGCGAAGATCGCGGTGCCCCAAACCCGATGGGTCAGAATGCGATCGATCCGATCGCCGCGGGTGACCACCCGTTTGGTTGGCCGCGTGATGACACCCGAGAGAGTTCTGGCTACCCAGCCGTAGCGAGAGGTGGCTTCGACGGCCGGTACCGCACAGCCCGCCGCAGCCAGCCGGGCACGCGCGTCGGAGAGCGCGTGGCCGATCGATTCGGCCTGACCGTTGAGCAGCGAGTCGGAAAGATAACCGCTAGAATCAAGCAGCAGCCGCTCGACCAGATAGGCCGGCAGTGGCCGACGACCCGACTGGGCCAGCAGATTGCCGAGCCGCGCGACTTCGTCTTGAAACAGTCGGGGGAAGGGGCTTTCGGGCCGGTTGGGCGTCGAGCCGACCAGGCCGACCAGCGCACGCTTGAGGTCCGGTACGCCACGTCCCTGGTTCGCTTGCATCACGATGATCGGCACGCCGAGTTGTTGCCGCAGCCGGGCGAGATTGAACTGAAGGCCGCGATGTTCGGCCACGTCGATCATGTTCAGCACGACGACAGTCGGCAGGCCCAACTCTAATACCTGGCTGACCAGATAGAGATTGCCCTCCAAATTGCTGGCATCGACGATCGAAACCACCAGGTCGATCGGCCGCACGTCGTCGCGGCGAGCCAGCAGGACGTCGACGGCTACCATTTCGTCGGGCGAGCGCGGGGCCAGGCTGTACGTGCCCGGCAGATCGACGAGCTCGAAGCGATGGCCGGCGTGCTCGAGATAGCCGAGCTTTTTCTCGACCGTTACGCCCGGGTAGTTGCCGGTCCGTTGACGAACACCGGCCAGAGCGTTGAACAGGGTCGACTTGCCCGTGTTTGGGTTGCCGATAAAGGCGACGGTGTACTGGCTGGACTGAAGCTGTGCCATGCGGGGTCAAATGCTCTCGCAGCGAGATCGCGCGGGCGGAGTGTATCCGTTGCGGCGCGAAGATTTTTTCGCCTTGCCGCGAATCGATCACGTGCCGCCGCGCACGAACTAAAGCGGTGTGATTGCCACGCGAGCAGCCTCGCTCCGTCGCAGGCTGAGATGATAGCCGCGCACTTCCAACTCCAACGGATCGCCCCACGGCGCCACGCCGACCACGGCTACTTCGACCCCCGGCGTCAGCCCCATCTCCATCAGCCGCAAACTCACCTCATCGGTTCCTTCGACGGCCACGACGCGTCCGGTTCCGCCAACGGCCAATTCAGCGAGCAGGTTCACGCCAGCACCGCCGGGCGGACCCAAATGCGCAACAGATCGTCGGCACGAAAACAGAGCTTCTGGCCGGCCAGGCGGACGATGCACGGACTGCCGGGCTGCACCATTTCAATTTGCGTGCCGCCGCGCAAGCCAAGCTCCTCAAGCCGGTGCACATCGTTTTGTCCGCCGACTAAGTGACCAACGGCCGCCGAATGGCCGGCCGGCAAAAATTCCAGGGGAATCATCTCGTTCATGAGAAGTGCCTAATCGGGGAAAACTAGGGCTAGGTGGGGAGTGGGAATACTGAGACTCATTCTCAAGCAGTCACCTTATTTTAGACGCCGTGCAAGCGGGAAGCAATCGCGAGCCAGTAAATTTTCTTGGCAACCGGGCTGGAAGGACCGCGAAAAGGGAGGGTTCCGCGGACCAGTAAAGATGGGGTGTTTGCTGGGAGGGGACCCATTCCGATTGGCCAGGCAGGTGGAACCGCCGCTCAGATCGTCGACTCGAACGCGTGTAGAAAGTGTTCGATTGTCGGCCGGGCTTCGCCATGGTGCCAGGTGACGGCAACGACGTCGAAGCGCGCCTGGCACTCGAGCAGGTCGTGGCGTTTGAGATAGGCCAAAGCCAACCGCGAGAGCCGGGCCTGTTTAGCCGGATCGATCGCTTCGTGAGGAGCGCCGGCGTCGTGCGTTTGCCGTGTCTTCACTTCGACAAAGACGACGGTGCGTCCGTCCACCGCAACCAAATCGATTTCGCCAAGGGCAGTGCGATGACGGCGGTCAACGATGTGATAGCCAAGCCGACGCAAGAATTTGGCCGCTGCCCGTTCGCCCCGCTCGCCCAGCGACGGTTCGGGCCGCCACCGGCGCCACCAGGACACCAGTCGCTGGGGCACATGTAGCTGGGCCAAAAATCGCTGGCCTGCCTTCATCCAGTCCCCCCTTGGGCTGGGATCATTGGGCTGGGCGATCGAGAACCGGTCTCAAGACTGGTCTGCCAAGTCTCAAGTGGTCGCGGCGGCCTTCTCTTTTCTGGGCTTCGCCTTGGCAGTTGCTTTGGCCGGCTTGGCAGTCTTGGTCTCGCGATCGTCGCGACGCTCGCGCAAACGAACGGCCTTGCCGATACGATCGCGGAGGAAGTAGAGCTTGGCCCGGCGGACGACGCCCGAACGCTTGACCTCGACCTTGGCGACTTTGGGCGAGTGGAGAGGGAACTTGCGTTCCACTCCTTCGCCAGACACGACGCGACGGACGGTGAACGTTTCGCGGCTGCCTGATCCGGCACGCGCGATGACGACTCCGTTGAAGATCTGGATGCGTTCTTTTTCACCTTCGAGAATCCGGGTGTGAACGTCGACGGTATCGCCGATGTGGAATTCGGCCAGGTCGGTCTTCAGGCTGCTCTGTTCGACCAGCCGCAACGTTTGCTCGCTCATGGATACATTCCTTCAGATAGCAGAAAGTTAATTCGTCCGGGGCCGATCGTCGGAAAGCAGATCGGCACGCCGCTCGGTTGTCTGTTTCAGGCTGCGCCGCGGCGCCATTTGGCAATTTCCTCGTGGTCTCCGCTGAGCAGTACGTCGGGCACTTCGTGGCCGCGATATTCACGCGGCCGGGTGTATTGTTCGAATTCCAACAGCGGCTCGTCGCCCGCGAACGAATCCTGCCTGTTGCTTTCCTCGTCTCCCAGCACGCCGGGAATCAACCGGGCCACGGCGTCGATCAGCACCATTGCCGCCACTTCGCCGCCGCCCAGCACCACGTCGCCGATCGAAACTTCGTCGGGCCGCAAAATCTGTCTCACGCGGTCATCAAACCCTTCGTAGCGCCCGCACAAAAGCACAAGCCGGCGCTCGGCCGCCAATTCGTCGGCCACGCGCTGGTTGAACGTTCTTCCCACCGGGGTGAGCATGACCAACCGGCCCGGGTCGTCGGCCAGGCGTCGCACGTGCTCGGCGCACTCGACCACCGGCTCGACTTTCAGGATCATGCCGGGCCCGCCGCCAAAGGGCCGATCGTCAACCGTATGATGTTTGTCGTGGGCGAAATCGCGGAAATTGTGCAGCGCTACCTGGATCAATTCGCGATCGATCGCCCGCCGCAGCAGGCTCTGACCGAGATAGCCGGAGAAAATCTCCGGAAACAAGGTCAGCACATCGAACCGCATGGTGGTTACTCAGCCGCTCCGGCGGCTTGCTCTTGCGACTCGCTTTCGCCACCCGATGATGGGGCGGCTTCGGCGGCCGGTGCTTCTTCTCCTCCTTGGGGGGCAATGTAAGCCGGTTCGCCGGGATCGGGAACGACGCGGGGCATCGCCAAGCGCTCGCGCCGCGGCCTGCTGAGCCAAGTGCGTTCCTTCGGCACCGTACTTCTTGATCAATATCTTGACTTTATCGGACGGCTGAGCGCCGACCCCCAACCAATATTGGATGCGGTCGGGTTTGAGCAGCGCCCGGGCGTCGGTCTCGTGGACCATTGGGTCGTAAGTGCCCAATTCTTCCAACACGCGTCCGTCGCGTGGGTTGCGCGAATCGACGGCACAAATGCGAAAGAACGAGCGGTGCTTGCGGCCCATCCTCTTCATACGAATTCTGACTGCCACTCTGGTTCTCCTGGGAGATAAAAAGATCAACCGCCTGGGGGTGATTGTGGATCGGGCGATTAAAACCATTGAATATCGTATTCCTGGGGCCCGCTGGCAAGCCCGAATCGGGCTGCGCCGGGCCCGCTTTTAGCCGCAACCGGCAAAATGGCCGGCCGCCGGCACCCTCCGGCGCTGGCTATTTTCGTTTGTCACCTCGTTTTCGGCGGCGTGCTTCTTTCTCTCGGTCTTTCTTCAATTTTGCCCGTTCGGCGGCAGTCAGCCGCTTGCCGGTGCCGACTTTGCTTTTGACCAACTGACCGCCAGAATTGAGTCCTTGCTGCAGCGCCTGCATTCGTTTCATGCGGTCGCGAACGCCCAGGGTCGACATCTCCTTCATCATGGCGGCCATGGTGTCGAACTGCTTGACCAGCTCGTTCACCTGGTGGGGCTCGACCCCGGCGCCGGCCGCGATGCGGCGGCGGCGGCTGGCATCGATCAATTTGGTAGGGGCGCGGCGTTCGGCCGGAGTCATCGAGTCGATCAGGCCCAAAAGCTGGGTCATTTCGCCTTCGGCGTCGGCATCCTTGAGCGCGTCGGACATGCCCCCCATGCCGGGAAGCATCTTCATGATGTTGCCCAGGGGGCCGAGTTTGCGCGTTTGCTTGAGCATCTTGGCAAAGGTTTCGAGCGTAAACTCGCCTTTGCGCATGTCGGCCTCGGCCTTGGCCATCTCGTCGGTGTCGAACTTCTGCTGAGCCTGTTCGACCAACGTGAGTACGTCGCCCATGCCCAAGATGCGCTGGGCCATCCGCTCGGGATAGAACTCCTGCAGCGCGTCGAGATGTTCGCCGGTGCCGATGAATTTGATCGGTACGCCGGTCACCGCCTTCACGCTCAGCACGGCGCCGCCGCGGGCGTCGCCATCGAGCTTGGTGAGGATGACGCCGTCGAGCTCGAGCGCCTCGTTGAAGGCTTTGGCGCTGTTTACCGCGTCCTGGCCCGTCATGCCGTCGACAACCAGGTAGGCCTGGTCGGGGCTCACCCGAGAGTCGATCTGGCGAAGCTGATTCATCAGCTCGTCGTCGATGTGCAGGCGGCCGGCGGTGTCAAGAATCACCACCTGGGCCCCGGTTTTGCGGGCGTGCTGCACCGCCTTCTGGCAGACCGCCACGGGATCGGTGGCCCCGGGCTCGGAATAAACCGGCACGCCGAGCTGGTCGCCGATGACGTGCAACTGGTGGATGGCCGCCGGTCGCTGCAGGTCGGCAGCCACCAAAAGCGGCGTGCGACCGCGCTGGTGAATCATCCGGGCCAGCTTGCCGCAAGTGGTCGTCTTGCCCGAGCCTTGCAGCCCACACATCATCAGTACGGTGACGTCGGGCTTCAGGTGCAGCGACGTGTCGACCGGGCCCATCAGGTCGATCAATTGCTTGTGGACGATACCGACAAGCTGCTGGCTGGGGTTCAGTGAAGCCAGGACTTTTTCGCCGACGGCCTGTTCGGTCACCTGGGACATGAAGTCCTTGACGACCGAATAGCTGACGTCGGCCTCGAGCAGTGCCTGCTGCACCAGGGCTAGCCCTTCGCGCATATTCGACTCGGTGAGCTTCCCCTTGCCACTGAGGGTTTTGAGCGCACCGGCCAGGCTTTGCTGTAAGGAATCGAACATAGCGAATCGGATTCTGGCATTGCGGCGCCGGCGCCGCGGGAAAAAGCGATCCGCCGGCGCGAGCACGAGCGAGCGGAAAACTAGCATTTTAGCGAATGCCGGCCCGAATTGACAAGCCGTTTGCTCGCATGGAGTTGAGAAGATGTGCGGTCGACCGGGTGGGGGAGCCGGCCCCGCGAACGCGCGTCGGGCGCCGCGCTGTTTAGGAGAGGAAGCGCAGCAGGGCGTATTTCTTTTTGCCCGATCGAAAAACCATGATTGATTCGCTGGCCAGATGCTCCGCACCGAGCTGCGCGGCAATCCCCTCGATCCGACGATTGTTGACGTAGGCTCCGCCTTGTTCGACAACTCGCCGGGCATCCCCCTTGCTCTTGGCCAGTCCGGCTTCGACCAGGGCATCGACGATATTCAGTCCGCCATCAGCCAGGCGCGTTCGCGGCAACTGCGCGGCTGGGAACATCGGCAAAGATTTCGCCCAACTGGGCGTCGGATAGTTCGTGGATTTCAGCGCCAAAGAAGATTTCGGTCGCCCGCTGGGCGGCCACAAGGCCCGATTCGCCATGCACCAGGCGCGTCAGTTCCTCGGCCAGTCGGCGCTGGCTTTCGCGCTTTTCCGGCGCGCTCGTGCGGTTGGCGTCGAGCGCTTCGATTTCGGCCTGGGGCACCTCGGTCAGCATCCGCAGAGACTTGCCGGCATCGGCGTCGTCGACATTCATCCAATATTGGAAAAACTGGTAGGGGCTCGTGCGGGCGGCGGACAGCCAGATTGCCCCCGACACGGACTTGCCCATTTTCGAGCCGTCGCTCTTGGTCAGCAGCGGACAGGTCATTCCGTAGAGCTGCACGCCGCGCATCCGGCGGGCCAGATCGATGCCGGCGGTGATGTTGCCCCATTGATCGCTGGCACCGATCTGCAGTTGGCAATCGTGGTGCTCGCTGAGGTGGACGAAATCGTACGCCTGCAGCAGCATGTAGCTGAATTCGGTAAAGCTGAGTCCGCTGTCGGTCCGTTCGAGCCGACTTTTGACCGAATCTTTGGCCAGCATCACGTTGACCGGAAAATTCTTGCCGACGTCGCGCAAAAAATCGAGGAAGCTGAACCGGCTGATCCAATCGAAATTGTTAAGCAACTGGGCCGCGTGTGGGCCGTCGAAGTCGAGAAAGCTGCGCAATTGATTTTTCTGCGCCTCGATATTGGCAGCCAAGATCTCGCGCGAAAGCAGATTGCGCTCTTCGCTCTTGCCACTCGGATCGCCGATCATGCCGGTGGCCCCGCCGACGACGACAATCGGCCGGTGCCCAGCCTTTTGGAACCGCCGCAGAATCATCACCGGCACCAGGTTGCCGACGTGCAAACTGTCGGCCGACGGATCGAAGCCGCAATAGAGCGTGCGGCTACCGGCGGCCAACCAAGCGTCGAGGCCTGGATCGGTCGATTGATGGATGAGTCCACGCCAGGTGAGATCAGCAAATAGCGACATAGTTTGGTGGCGATCGGCTTATTGGAAGAGACTTACGCAATCAGGTCAGAAAAAATTTCACCACAGAGCGGCTGTGATGCAATTTGTTTTTCTTTGCCGGCAAGCAGTCTACCGCCACATGTCGTCGCCGGCAAAGGGATGCGTCGGCCCGAGGAGTTTTGGCTTGGGCATGACTTTGAGCGCCTGCTCGGCGAGACGCAGATCCTCGTTGGTGGCGATCTTCAGGTTGATCGGCGAACCTTGGACGATGGCCACGGCGTGGCCGATCCGTTCGACCAGCTCGGCGTCGTCGGTCGCCGCGTAACCACTGCGTTTGGCGTGAGCGTCGAGGAGCAACTGCCGGCGGAAAACCTGCGGCGTCTGTGCTTCCCACAGACCGGTGCGAGGTACGGTCTCCTGAATCATCGAATTCGGCCCGACACGTTTCAGCGTGCCAGCCACCGGTATGGCCAGAATCGCCGCATCATGTTTTTCAGCCGCTTCGAAAACACGGCTGATCCACACATCGGCCAGGCAGGGCCGGGCCGCGTCGTGGACGCAAACAAAGTCGATGTCGGGTTTGACCCGAGCCAGCGCCTTGGCGACCGAATCGTGCCGCTCGGCTCCCCCCTCGACAACTTCAATTCCCATGATGGCGATGTTCGCGCCAAATCGACGATGGAATTCCTCGTGATCTTCGGCCGCGATGACCAGCAGAAACTGTTTGACGCCGTCGCGGTTGAGCAGTTTTTCGGCCGCATGGAGCCAGACCGCCTTGTTCGCCAAAGGCGCGAACGGCTTTTTGTAGTTCTTGTCGTGAAAGCGACTGCTGCGGCCGGCAGCCGGCATGATGACGGCGAATTTTGACACAGTTGGCTCGTTTGTCCGGTAGGAGTAACCAGCCCCAATTGTTTCTTTTCGCTGGGTGCCGTCAAGCGAGGCCGTTATAGGCTGCTCGTGGCGAGCGGGCGCGTCAGCCGTTGTTGTAGGGCATCAGGATCTCGTCGGGATGCAGCCCGGCGATCGATTGGAAGCCGCCGTCGGCAATGGCTTCGCCCAAGCGCGTGACGCTGCGGAAGTAGCGATCCGACGGCCGCTTGCCGAGCTGCTTTTGGGTCAGATCCTGGCAGATGCAGTCGGCCGCCTGCCGCACGACCTCGTCGCCGTGACTGGCCGCGTACAAGCTGGTGGCGAGCATGATGACCAGATCCTGGACGCGTTGCGACAGCTCCGACATACGGCATTGGCGGTCGGCCAGCGCCAACTGATGCTTGCTCATCGTGCCACTGATTTCGACCGGCATGCGTGCGAGCCGCTCGGCGGCAAACTCGGCATGGCCGCGCAGCGGTTCCGGCATCGGGGGCAGCGCGGGCGCGGAGCAGGGCGGAGCTTTTGCCCCAGCAGCCATTTAGCGTAGGGGAACAAGGCGCTGCGGAGAGCCCAAAAGTGGGCCGGGTTCATGAGATTTGGCTTTTTGATGCCGGAGGCCTGCAGGGCCTTGCCGATCGGCTCGAAGAATTGCATGCCATGCTGTTTGACCAACGACTTGAAGAAGGCCATCGACAGCATTTCGCCTTCGCCTTCGTAAATGCAGGGGGCCAGATACTCGTGAACGTTGTCGCCGAACAGGTGGCCATGCAGAAACGCCCGGCCGCCGTGCGTTTTCATGAACAGCTCGATGGCGGCTTCTTTCTGCGCCTCGCTGCCAAAAACCTTGGCCACGATGCATTCCATTTCGCCGCGATATCCCTGGTCGATCAAGCCCGAGCACCACTGAACCAGGGCATCGGCCGCGACGATCAAACCGGCCAGCCGGCCCAGCCGGCGGCGGACCAGTTCGCGGTTGGCGATGGCCGAGCCGTAGGTTTTGCGAAACCGAGCCCAGGGAATCATGCTGGCCAGCATCACCCGCATTACGCCCGACGCGTTGGCACATAGTGCGATCCGGCCGAGATTGAGGCCGTGGTAGGCGATCGTCAGGCCGTCGCCGCGCGGCGGGACGAGCAGATTTGCCGCCGGCACGCGCAAGTCGCGCAGCACGATTCCGCGGTTATGCGTGTGTTTCAGGGCGTACAGGCCGTATTTCCTCAGTTGAAAGTGTTCGTTTTCCTCGACGGGCAAATCGACGATCAGCACCGCCGGTTTGCGCTCGATCAGGCAGACCAGGCCAATGGTCCGGCCAGGCACGACGTTGGTAATGAAAAGTTTTTCGCCGTTTACGACATATTCGTTGCCATCGAGCCGGGCTTCGGTCCGCAGAGCGGTCAGATCCGATCCGGCGCATGGTTCGGTCAGGGCAAACGCGCGTCAGCCGCTCGCCACTAGCCAGCCCAGGCAAGAACCGCTGCCGCTGCTCGGCAGTTCCGAACGTGCGGACCGGATCGACCGCGCCGATGCAGCCGTGCACCGAGGCCAGGCCGGCCACGGTCGGATCGACCATCGCCATGCGCGTGAGAAACGGGGCGAAACTGGCAAACGGCGCTCCGCTGCCACCATAGGCTTTGTCGACCAACAGGCCCCAATAGCCGGCCGTGCCGAGCTCGGCAAGGACCGGGTAGGATACTTTTCCGGCGGCATCCAGCAGGGTGCCGGCCTGACGATGCCGACTGACGACGTCGACCGAATCGTCCATCACGCGCTGGACTTCGGGGGGCGTTTTCGGCGCTTTGCTGGCAAACAGATCGACCGGCAAGCCGCGCTCCCAAACGGCGCGATGGACCGGGCTATTGACGGTTTGGTAACGAGGCGCGAACAGCGTTTCGACCTGATCGTCCGCTTTGTCGATCGCGCCGGTGCGGCGTGCCTCGTCCTCGCTTTTGCCCCCCATCTTGAGCGCCGTTTCGGCGAACGAGGCTTTGCCGTCGGCTGTTGAATCGGACGGCGGTTTCGCGGTGGGAGGAAGGATGGGAGTGCTCATCGAGTGGTTTTCAGCTCCGGGGGGTAAGGACGTTCGGGGGCCGCCACGGCAGTTTGCCGGTCAGACCCTACATTTATTATACGTGGCACTGGGCGAAGCGATTTTGGGCGGAAAAACGGCCGCTTTTGTACCCGGCACTTTCGCTACGCTCGATTCCGTAACTTCCGCCATAGTCTCTTAAGGAAGCTTCCGCTCACTTCTTGCGGTGGGGCTAATACGTCTCTTGCGGTGGGGCTAATACGTCACTCGACTCCGCGGCGTTCAGCTCCCGCAGCCGGTTCAAGATTGCTGGATCGTTCCCGGCGTAACGCACCGCTTGCGTGCGAGACACTCGACAAGCCATGATTGCTCGCTCAATCTCTTCGGCGTTCTCTGGTTGCTTCTTGAAGTAGCAGTGATAATCACCGTTCCCATCGTCGGTGCCCATCAGGTCCGGAGCCTCAGTGCGCGGCGCGTCGCATGCGATGCAATAGCCGCCTTCGACGTAGAATGGTCCCGGCGCGTTTCGGGGGTGCGGTGTCTGCATCGCTGTCTCCCGGTAAGATTCTACAGTGCCGTTGCCATGAGCTTGCTGCCGACGACTCCCGAGAAGCACCAAATTCTGTGACGGTACGGATGCTCCAAGGGAGTCATTTTCGATAGAGCTGGGCAATCTGCTGGGCGAAGTGCTGATGCACCACGGCACGACGCAATTTGAGGGTCGGCGTGAGCTCGCCGGTTTCGATCGTAAAGCCGCGATCCAGGAGGACAAACTCGCGAACTTGCTCGTCCGACGAAACGCCGGCAAGGCGGCGGCGGATCACCGTCTCGTAAAGCGCTCGCACGCAGGGATGGGCGACCGCCTCGGCGGCCGAAGTGACCGGGATTTGCGCGGCGATGATTTCGGCCCGCAATTGATCACGGTCAGGAACGATCAGCGCGGTGAGATATTTCTGTCCTTCGCCGATCACCATGGCCTGGGCCACCAGTGGATCGGCAATCAATAGCGCTTCGAGATAGGCCGGCGCGATATTCTTGCCACCGGCCGTGACGATGAGCTCCTTTTTTCTGCCGGTGATGCGCAGATAGCCATCTTCCAAGCAACCCAGATCGCCGGTGTGAAACCAACCGTCGCGTAGCGCTATGGCCGTGGCCTCGGGCCGATTCCAATAGCCTTGCATAACGTGCGGCCCGCGCGTGAGAATCTCTCCGTCATCGGCAATCGCGACTTCGACGCCGGGAATCGGCGGGCCGACAGTTCCGAGTCGCTGATCGTGGTAGGTGCACGTCGAGATGACGGGGGACGTTTCGGTCAATCCATATCCCTGGACGAGTGGGACTCCCAAGCGGGCAAAGAACAGGGCCACGTGATCGGGAAGCGCTGCCCCGCCCGAGCAGCAGATGCGAACGCGGCCGCCCAGCAGCGACACGAGCGCTCCCGGCTCATCGGCGCGGCCCGATTCGGCCAGATGGCGGGCCACCTTTTCGTAAAAGTAGGGAACGCCGTTGAGAAACGTCGGCTGCACCAGCGCGCAATCGGCCAGCAGCGTCTCGCGGCTTTCGGCCAGCGCCAGCCGCGATCCGTGAGTGAGCCAGGTATAGAGATCGGCCGTGCGGGCGTAGATGTGCGACAGCGGCAGCCAGGTCAGTCGCAGCTCGTCGGGCGGAGTATCCCATGCCGCAACCGAGGAGCAGGCGTTGAAGACGAGGTTGCGGTGCGTGAGCATCACGCCTTGCGGCTCGCCCGTCGTGCCCGACGTGTAAAGAATCGTGGCCAGGTCGCCCGGCGCGGGGAGTGCCAGATCGGCCATGCCAGCGCCGTCGGCTTCGATCGCGGCCAGGTTATGCACCGGTTGGCTCGCAATCGCGCAGGAAACAGGTTCGAACGATAAGAATTGCAATCCCGGCGGCAAAATCTCGGCGGCGGCCAGCTTTTGGGCCTGTTCGGGGCCGGCGACGACCACGATCCGGGCTCCGCTGTCGCGAATTTGTTCGGCGATTTGCGGCCGGCAAGCGTATTGTGGACCGCCACGTGGACCCCGCGGGCGAGATGCACCGCGAGATCGCAAACGACCCACTCATAGCGATTCTCGCTCACCAAGAGCAGGCGGTCGCCGGGACGCAGGCCGGCAGCGTGCAGCCTGGCGGCCATTTGCCGCACGTCGGCCAGAATCTGGTTCCAGGTGAGCCAGTGGTATTGGCCTGCGCGTTTGATACCCAGCGCGGTTGCGTCACCCTGCGCGGTGGCACGCTCGAAAAGAATCGAGACAAGCGTTCGCTCGGACCAAGCCGACGGCAGTTGGTTCATAAGCAATCAGCCGAGTGGGCGACCGAGGGTTTGCTTCAAACCCGCTCGAAAATGGTAGCGATTCCTTGTCCCACGCCGATGCACATGGTGGCCAAACCGAGGCGGCGCCCCGCGTCTACCATGGCGCCGATGAGCGTGGTGGCGATCCGTGCGCCGCTGGCTCCCAGCGGGTGGCCGATGGCAATCGCGCCGCCGCGAACGTTGACCTTTTCCGGATTGAGACCAAGCATGCCGATGCAGGCCAGCGCTTGAGCCGCGAAGGCTTCGTTCAATTCGATCAAATCAATGTCGGCCAGCGTCAGGCCGGCACGCTTAAGGGCCTTTTGGGTGGCAGGAACCGGGCCGGTGCCCATCACGGCTGCGTCGACTCCGACAACCGCCGTGGCCAGCACGCGGACCAACGGTTTGAATCCGAGCGAGGCGGCCTTTTCTTCCGACATGATCAAGAGTGCCGCGGCTCCATCGTTCAACGGCGAACTGTTGCCGGCCGTCACCGTGCCGATGCCGGGCAGAAACGCCGGCTTAAGGGCCGCCAGGGCCTCGAGGCTGGTGTCGGGGCGAACGCATTGATCGCGATCGATCAACGCGCGGTTGCCGGCTTCGTCCCGCCCCCAAATGGGAATCATTTCGCGGCGGAACAAACCCTCGGCCTGAGCCGCAGCAGCCAGTCGGTGGCTGCGCAGAGCGAATTCGTCTTGCTGCTGGCGGGAAATGCCTTGCGTTTGGGCCAGGAATTCGGCAGTGACACCCATCGCCAACGCCCCCTTGGATGTGTGGGCGAACAGCTTGGGATTCAAGTCGAGGCCGGCGTCCATCGCGATGTGCTGCATGTGCTCGAGCCCGCCGACGATTTGCACGTCTTCGCCGCCGGCCATGATCGAATGGGCGGCCTGGTTGATTGCCTGCAAACTCGAACCGCAGAGCCGATTGACCGTAGTGCCGGCAGCGGAGCTGGGCAGTCCGGCCATCAGCGCTACCGGCCGGGCAACGTTGAAGCCCTGCTCGCGCTGCTGCTGCGTATTGCCCAGTACGACGTCTTCGATTTCGGCCGGATCGATGCCGCTGCGATCGATCGAGCGCCTCGACGACGGCGACCGCGAGGTCATCGCTGCGCACGTCGCGAAAGACCCCTTTTTCTTTGTGGGCGCGACCGATGGGAGTTCGCAAGCAATCGACGATCACAGCACGTTTTGCCACGACACACATTCCTTCATCGAGATGCCAGATTGGCCAGTGCAAGCGGCGCGGACGGGAGCGCCTCGCCCAGTGCCGTCTAGCGTGGTTTGGTTTTGATCTGGTCGTAGAATTTCTTTCCACCGGCAGCCATTTCCAACAGCAGTGGGGTGGGCTGCAGCCGCGGGCCGAGCGCCTCGAACGGTTTGAGCCGTTCGACGATTTTCGCCGCCCCCACGGAATCGGCCCACCACAGCAAGCCCCCGCGAAACGGCGGGAAGCCGAGGCCGAAGATCACGCCCAAGTCGACGTCACGGACGTCGCGCACGAGGCGGGCTTCGAGGATCCGCGTCGCTTCCAGAACCATCGGCAAGAACAGCCGGGACGATAGTTCGTCGGGGCTGAACTTGCGCTCGCCGCGACGGTACGTGGCCAGCCAGTCGGCGAGCGTTGGATCGGGCTCGCTACGTCCCTTTTTATCGCGATAGAGAAAAAACCCGCGGCCGCTCTTCTGGCCAAGCCGGCCCGCCTTGACCATGGCCGGCAAGATCGGCGAGGCGCCCGTCCGATCGGGAAACGCTTCCCACATCACGCGGCCGGCATAGACCGACGTATCGAGACCGACCATGTCGTACAGCGCCAGCGGGCCCATCGGCATGCCGAAATCGGTGGCCGCGCGTTCGATCGACTTGATCGATGCTCCCTCGCTGAGCAGTTCGAGCGATTCGTTGAGATAAGGAAACAACAGACGGTTGACGAGGAACCCAGGCCCGTCATGGACGACGATCGGCGACTTGCCGATGTTTTTGGCATAGGCGACCGCCGTGGCCACGGTCTCGTCGCTCGTTTCATGGCCCCGAATCACTTCGACCAGGGGCATTTTGCGGACCGGATTGAAAAAATGGATGCCGATGAACCGATCGGGGCGCTTCAGCCCTTGGGCCAACTTGGTGATCTGGATCGTGGACGTGTTCGACGCCAGCACGGCATCGGCCTTAAGCAGCGGTTCCAGCCGGGCGTACAGCGATTTTTTCACTTCCAGGTTTTCGACCACTGCCTCAACAATCAGGTCGGCCCGTGCAAGCTCGGCATCGGAGACCGTGGCGTTGAGCAGCGGTGCAAAACGGATCGCGCGATCGGCGTCGGGTCCTTTTGTCTGTTTGTTGTAGGAGACTTCTTCCAGCACATGGCGGACGCCTTCGGCCAGCGCCGACTCGGAGGCATCGGTCACGGCGACCGGCAACTGGCGGCGTAGATTGGCGGCCACGATGCCGGCCCCCATGATTCCCGCCCCAACGACGCCGACCGATCGGACGGGATGGGCCACAACGCCGGAACGATCGACCCCTTGATCTTTCTTGTTATGGTCGGTGAGAAAGAAGACGTTGATCAGGGCGCGATTGACCGGTGTGCCGAACAGGCCGGCCATTCCTTCCGCCTCTTGATCGCAGGCGGCGTCGAGCGAGAGACCCGCCGCGCCGAGCATGACCTCGAGTGCGGCCAGCGGGGCGGGATAATGCCCACCGGTCTGTTGCTGGATGTAGCCCGAGGCGGTGGCACCCAGAAAACCGAGCTCAGTGTCGCTCTCGACGACCGGCCCGGCCCAGCGTTGGCGATCTTTTTTGTAATCGCCCGATTCGGCTTCGGCATGGACCATGCGCAGGGCGGCTTCCAGCAGGCGGTCGGCCAAGTCGGCGCAGTGCTGCCGGTGGAAGCCTTGCCATCGACCGAGGCTGGGGTGGCGGAGACCGTGTCGTTGGCCAGGCCCATCACGGCGGCGGCCTGGGCGTCGATCAGTTCGCCGCTGGTGACCATTTCCACTGCATTTCCCAAGCCGACAATGCGCGTTGACCGGGCTGTTCCCCCCCAGCCGGGAAAGAGCCCCAGCTTGACCTCCGGAAAGCCGAATTGAGTTTTCGGTTCGACGGTCAGGACGCGGCGATCGCACCAGATGGCCAGTTCGGCCCCGCCGCCGACGCAGATTCCGTCAATCGCGGCCACGGTGACGGCATTGATTCGCGACAGCCGGGCGAAGAGCTTTTGGCCGGCGCGGCACATGGCCAGAATTTGTTCTCGCGGAGCTTCGAACGAAGCGGCGAACTCGCGCAGGTCGGCACCGGCGATGAAGGAGCCTGGTTTGCCGCTGCGGATAATCACGCCCCGGAGGCCCGTACGTTTTTCCAAATCGTCGAGATGGCGAGCCAACTCCGCCAGCACGGTGCTCGATAGCACGTTGGCCCCCTTGTTGGGGTCGTCGAACGTGAGGACCGCAATGTCGGGTTCGGGGAAATGGAGCGTCAGGATGCCCGATTCTGCCATGGGGGATAACCTCGGAGTGCCTTTGCAACGCGTCTTTCTACAACCATTGTATGGAGTTGGCGACCACCGGAGCAGTCCCAAGCGAAAATGGGTATACCACAAACGTGCCGCGGCGCCCCAGATTACCGCGACACGCCGGATCGTGCCCCAATTGCCCGGCCAGGGGATTCAGTTTGACAGCGGCCGACAATCGCCCGTATCATCCCGCCGGAACGGGAATGCTTACTTTTTTGAGGTGCGGCGTGATCTGTGTTGCTCGCCAAAGCGGTTTTGCATTGCCACCGAGCTCAATCGATGCCGCCGGCCGGGCACATCTGATTGGTGCTGGCGGCGCTGGCATGCGATCGCTCGCCGAAGTGCTGGGCGGCGACGGTTGGCAACTGACCGGATCGGACGCGGGCGCCGGCCGCCCGAATGCCTGGAGCCGATGGGTTGCGGCAAGTTACGGCGTCGATTCCGCAATTGATCTGGTGATCCACAGCGACGCGGTGCCGCCGGGGGATCAAGAACGTGCTCAAGCGGCGGCGCTCGGCGTGCCGGCAATCAGCTATCCCGTGGCGCTGGGCCGGTTGCTGACCGGCCGGCGTGGCCTGGCCGTCGCCGGCACCCACGGCAAATCGACGACTGCAGCGATGCTGGCGCGGATTCTCGCTGCCGGCGGCGGTGATCCAAGCTTTATCTTCGGAGCCGAATATCAGGACGCGTCGCCGGGCGGTCGTCGTGGACAAGGTGAATGGATGATTGCCGAAGCGTGCGAATACCGCGAGAATTTCCGTCACCTGCGACCGGAGATGGCGGTGCTGCTGTCGATCGAAGCCGATCACTTTGACTATTATCGTTCGTGGGGGCAGTTGGAAGGGGCGTTTACGCGCTTGGTCGCGGCATTGCCTCGTGACGGCCGATTGCTCGTTTCCGCCGATTGCGTCAGGGCCCGGCGCGTGGCTCGTGCCGCCCAATGCGCCTGCGAATCGTTCGGCCTGGGTAAAAATGCAAGCGCCGATTGGCAAGCCGAGGTTGAACCGGCGGTCGCCGGCCGTCACCGGTTCGCCGTCCGCTATGGGCGGCGACAGATGGGTAGCGTGATGCTGGCGGTGCCGGGAAGGCACAATGTCATCAATGCGTTAGCAGCGATTGCCGCGGCACATCATGTCGGCGTCTCATGGCGAGCAATAGGTGAGGGGTTGGCCGCGTTTGGAGGACTGCGCCGGCGATTGGAAACGGTCGCCGACCGACCGCGTTTGGCCGTGATCGACGACTATGCCCACCTGCCGACCGAAATCGCGGCCTCTTTGGCTACGGTACGGCAAATGTATCCCGGTCGCCGGATGTGGTGTGTCTTCCAGCCGCATCAAGCCTCGCGCACCGCGCATCTGCTGGACGAATTGGCCACAAGTCTGCAAAATGCTGATAAACTTGTCGTGGCTGAGATTTTCCGGGCTCGCGAATCGGCCGCCAGGCCGGGAGAAGTCCGGGCAGCCGATTTGGCCCGCCGGGCAGCAGGCTTGGGGGCCGCGGTGGTCGACGCCCACACGGTCGACGAAATCAGTTCCACCCTGGATCGTGGCCTGAAGGCGGGCGACGTGGTCGTCACGCTGGGGGCTGGAGACATCGGAAACCTCGCGCATGGCATTGCTCAGCGGATTTGAAAAGATCATACGCCCTGGTGAGCCGCTTGCGCCACACACGTGGTTTCATCTGGGCGGACCGGCCGAATACTTTGCCGAGCCGGGCAGCATCGATGAATTGTCGGCGCTGGTGCGCCGCTGCCAAGCCGAAAACATTCCCATCCGGCTGCTGGGTGGCGGATCGAACATCCTGGTGCGCGATGCCGGCGTGCCAGGAGTCGTGCTCCACTTGTCGCATCCGGTCTTCAGCGACGTGAAGGTCGAGGGGCAGACGATTACCGCCGGCGGCGGTGCCAAGCTGGGCCACGTGATCTCGACCGCCGTTCGCGAGGGACTGGCCGGACTGGAGACACTGGTCGGAATTCCCGGAACGCTGGGCGGGGCCCTGCACGGCAATGCCGGCGGGCATGGCGGCGACATTGGTCAATGGACCAGTCAGGCCACGGTCATGACGCGAACCGGCGAAATCGTTGTCCGCAAACGCGAGGAGCTTGTTTTCGCCTACCGGCAAAGCTCACTCGACGAGCTCGTGATTCTCGGCGCACAGCTCCGTCTCGAGTCGGACGACCCGGAAGACCTGACCAAACGCATGCAAAAGCAATGGATCGTGAAGAAGTCGAGTCAGCCATTGAGCCACCAAAGCGCGGGCTGCATCTTCAAGAACCCACGCGGCATGAGCGCCGGCATGCTCATCGACCAGGCCGGGCTCAAAGGAACGCGCGTCGGACAGGCCGAAGTCAGCGACCGCCATGGTAATTTCATTATCGCCAATCCGCAGGCCACCAGCGACGACGTGCTGAAGCTGATCGATCTGGTGCGCGAGCGCGTGGCCGAGCGGCTGGGAATCGAACTGGAACGCGAAATCGAGGTCTGGTAGCCGCGGGGGTGGCAAGAAACAGCGCCTCGCCAACAGCCGTCATGGAGGATGGCCCAATGATTCGTGCCCCTTTCAACGCTCGCCTGCGCATCGCCGTATTGGCCGGCGGCCAATCATCGGAACGCGCCGTGAGCCTGGCGAGCGGCCAGCACGTAGCCGAGTCGCTCGCTCGCGCCGGCCACCAGGTGGTGGGCATCGATCCGGTCGATAGCGATTGGACCGAAAGCGATTCCGCCGACGTCAACGCAAGCGATCATGCGCGTGTGGCGGTTGCTCTGCCGGTCACCGATGGGGCGAGTGGTCATTTTGTGCCGGCACGACTCGGCGACGTCGACTGGACACGTTTCGACGCCTGTTTCCTGGCTTTGCATGGTGGAGCGGGCGAAGACGGACGGGTGCAGCGATTCTTCGAAGTCCGGCAGATTCCGTTCACCGGGCCTGGCTCGGCCAGTGCCGCACGGGCCATGAGCAAGGCGGCAACCAAAGCCATTCTGCGGGCTGCGGGCGCGCCAACCCCGGCGGACGTTGTCTTTGACGGCGATACGCCGCTCAGGCTGCTATGTGATCGGGCCGAGGCTTTGGGATTTCCGGTAGTCGTCAAGCCCGATGGACAAGGTTCGAGTCTGGGGGTTGGGTTGGCCCACACCGGCGACGAATTGGCAGTCTGCCGGGACGACGTTTTGCAATACGGCAACCGCGGTTTGATCGAGCCGTTTATCGCGGGGCGTGAATTCACCGTTGCGATTGTCGGTCGAGAAGTTCTGCCCATCGTTGAGGTCTTGGCCGGCGCGCCGTTGTTTTCTTATGCGGCCAAATACACTCCCGGCGTGCCTCACTGCCGCGTCGCCGACGACGAGCCAGATGATCGGGCTGCCGCGATTCGTGACGCGGCGTTGGCCGCGGCGTCGGCGCTCGACACACGCGGGCTGGTGCGTGTCGACCTTCGGCTCGATGTCGTGGGCCGGCCTTGGATTCTGGAGATCAATGCCATTCCGGGCCTGACGCTAACGAGCCTCGTTCCGTTGGCCGCTCGGCACGCCGGTTGGGAGATGCCGCAGTTTTGCGAACGATTGGTCATGGATTGTCTCCAAGGCGAAGTCCCGGCTGTCCGGCAGATTCGGTTGCGACCGAACTATTGGCCGCGTGAAGCCGATGTTTCACGAGAAGCCTACGCGAAGAGCGAAGCAGGAGAACTGCGATGAGCGCAAAAAAGAGCGATCCTGCTGTGGCCGAAGCTCCTGCCCGCCCGAGCGGCCTGTGGGGACTGGTGCGTGAAAACGCCCGTTGGATTGCGTTTGTCGGCGTGTTTGTCGCGGTGTGCGTGGTGGGCTGGAAGATGCTGTGGGAAGCAGTGCGCGAGCAGGTGATTAGCGCGGCGGATTATCGTGTCGATCCCGAACAGATCGAGATGACGCCGTTGCCGGCCTGGATCCATACCGATCTGAAGGCGGAAGTGTTGCGAGACGCCAGTCTCGATGGCCCGCTGTCGCTTTTGGATCACGAGCTGACCGTGCGCGTGGCCCACGCGTTTGCTCTCCATCCATGGGTGGCCAAGGTCCAGCGCGTGAGCAAGCGTTCGCCGGCCGGCGTGGTGGTTGACCTCGACTATCGCCGGCCAGTGGCCATGGTCGAGGTTCCGGGCCCGGCACTCTTGCCAGTCGACGGAGAAGGGGTGTTGCTTCCGACGGCCGACTTTTCGCCGCAGGACGCTCGCCAATATCCGCGGATTGCCGAGATCAAAACCTCGCCGCTCGGGCCAGTCGGAACGCGCTGGGGCGACACCCACGTAACGGGCGCAGCCCGGATTGCCGCGGCCCTGTTGGACGATTGGGAAACGTTGAAACTGCACCAGGTCGTGCCGGCCGCACGCCAGGTCGATTCCAGCGGCGTGGAAGCGGACACCTACGAGTTATGCACCCGAGAAGGGACCCGAGTCGATTGGGGGCATCCGCCCGGGGCCGAAGCGGCCGCCGAGGCCAAAGCGGCCAAAAAGATCGAGCGACTGCGATCGTATGCGGCCCAACACGACGGCTCGTTGGAAGATCCGACGGCTCCGCAGCGGCTCGACGTTCGGTCGTCCAGCAGCTTGACCGTCGTTCCGCGCCCGCCGATTCAAACGCTGCCCGAGGCGAAGGTTGCCCCGTAGCGGACCATGATCAAGGTCGCGGTCGGGCACGACGGCCCGCTGCATGGGCTATGGCGTTTCCGAGCGGTGCGCCTGCACCGCATGGGCAATGCGCTCAAACACGTCCGACCACACGCCGAATGTGGTTTGGCGGAAGAGTCGCATGGTGGGATACCAAGGCGAGTCGTCACGGCCTTGCAGCCAACGCCAATTGGGCGAGAGTTGGAGCGCAAGCGAAACCGGTGCGCCCAGCGCACCCGCCAAATGTGCGATCGCCGTGTCTGGAGCCACCACCAGGTCGAGATTGCCGATCACTGCCGCGGTGTCCATGAAAGGACCGGACGCCTTATCAAGCCGGTCGGAAAGGTCGACAACCGGAAAATCGACCGCGGCGATCTGCTCCGATCCAAATCCGTTCTGCAGGCTGATCAGCCGCACACCCGGCAACCGGGCCAGCGGTGCAAAATCGGCCAGGGGAATCGAGCGCCAACAATCCAAACGAAAATCGCGCGAGCCTTGCCAGACGATGCCAATCTTGACGCCCGCGATTCCCGCCAGTTCCTGTCGCCAATGATCGGTCAGCTCGGGATCGGCCGCGAGGTAGGGAACTGTGCCGGGAATGTTCGACGCATCCGTGCCAAACGCCCCCGGCGCACTCAGCAACGGCAGATAGAAATCGCAGCGCGGCAGTTCTCTGGCCGAGCCGAGAATAAACAACTCGTCAAAATCAGGATCGCGCGTCAGCAATCGGCCGAGCGCCGCCTGAGCCGCCAGCACGATCCGGGCACCCCGTTCCTTGAGCAGCCGGGCATATCGGACGAAATGCAGCGTATCGCCCAAGCCTTGCTCGGCCAGCAATAGCAGGCTGCGGCCGGCCAAAGGCTGACCGGTCCAGCGCGGCACGTTTTGCGGTGGCACAAACCCGGGCATGCGCAGCCGTTCTTCCCACGCGGACCAGCCACGCTCGTAATCCCCTTGAGCCAAATAGCAAGTGGCCAGGCCCAATCGCGCTTCGGGGTAGTCGGGTCGGAGAGCGAGCGCTTGCTCGTACCGCGCTGCCGCTTCGTCGAGTTTGCCTTGGCTGAGCAGTACGTTGCCGAGGTTGTTGTGTGGATCGGCGATATTCGGCCGCAGCGCGATCGCGTGGCCGAGCTGCGTGATGGCCCGATCGAGCTGGCCATGCTCCCAGAGGATGTTGCCCAAGTTGTTGTGCGCCTCGGCATAGTTTGGCCGAACGGCGACCGCTTGTTCAAACTGTTTCAGGGCCAGGTCGAGCCTGTTTTGTTCCCAAAAGATCTTGCCCAGGTTGTTATGCGCCTCGGCAAGATCCGGTTTGAGGGCCAGCGATTGCTCGAATCGGGCCGCCGCCTCGTCAAGTTTGCCCTGCAATCGAAAGAGGCAGCCGAGGTTGTAGTGTGCCTCGGCATAATTCGGCTCGAGAGCGATCACTCGAGCAAATTGCTCCACCGCCTCATCGAGCATGCCTTGTGCCATCAGCACGTTGCCCAAGTTGTTGCGCACGCCGGCAATGTCGGGCCGCAGGGCGAGAACTTTTCGATAAGCCACGGCCGCTTCGGCCAGATGCCCGGCATTTTGCTCGCGCAGCGCCAGGGCAAAGAGAGCTTCCAATTGGGCTTGCTCCCCGGGCGTCTGACCGGCCGTCGTCATCGGAGTTGTCCTCGCGCCGTCGGCGATACGGGGCAACCTTCCCCTAAAGCTGTCCGGCAGAAGTTTCGGCACGGAGCTGCTGGATCATGTCGCGCGTGGCCGCTTCGACCGCCTCTTGCCAACGGGCTGCGCCGAATCGCTGAGAATACTCTTTGCGGGAGTGGGCGAAAATGATGCGCGCGAACTGTTGATGATCGCTCCCAGTCCATGCTCGTCGAACGCACCGAGAACGTCGCTCGCGCCGGCTCCCTGGCTGCCAAAGCCGGGAACCAACAGCCAGGTGTGCGGCATGGCCCCGCGCAGCCGGACGAGCTCGTCGGGATAGGTTGCGCCGACGACGGCTCCGACGGCGCCATAGCCGCTCGCCGACTGCGTCTGTCGCGACCACTTATCGACTTGCCTGGCGACACGTGCGTACAGGGGCTGGCCGTCGACGAGCAAATCCTGGAACATTCCACCGCCGGGATTCGAAGTCTTGACCAGTACGAAGATGCCGGCGCCGCGCCGCGTGGCGACGTCGATAAATGGACTTAAACTGTCCTCACCGAGATACGGGCTGACCGTCAAGGCGTCGGCCGCCCAAGCGCTAAGGGCCGGCGAGCCGAGATAGCCCGTGGCGTAAACCGCGGCAGTCAAGCCGATGTCGTTCCGCTTGCCGTCGACAATGACCAGCAGTCCTTTGGCGTGGGCGTAGTCGATTATGTCCTTCAAGGCTGTCATGCCGGGTGGACCGAGTTCCTCGAAGCAGGCAGCTTGCGGCTTGACGACGGCAACCAGCGGTGCGACGACATCGATCACCCCCTCGCAAAACCGCCGATAGGCCACGGCTTTGCCGGCCCAGTCAGCGCGGTCTCCACTGCCCGAGCCGATGGATTCCATTCCGGCGGGCAATTCCTCATAGCGTGGATCGAGCCCGACCAGCACCGGCGTGCGGCGATCGGCGACGGCACGAGCCAGTCGGTCGGCGAACGGCGTGGGAGGTTCGGGGTGCGTGGGCATGACGCCGTCAAGAATAGCGATATTCGAGCCAATCGAGTAGGCGTTGAAATGAACGGGCTGATTTGGGATAGTAACGTGTTCGATCGAGGTCGATTGGTTCGTGCCGGCCGGCCGCAAGGCCGAAATCCCCACCGGCACGATTTTTTTGACCTGTGGCCAATCGGCCGTGCGGTGAGTCATCGCGTGTTAGGCAAGAAGAAACGGGGCGTGGCGCAGCCTGGATTAGCGCGCTTGCTTGGGGTGCAAGAGGTCGCAGGTTCAAATCCTGTCGCCCCGATTTCGATTTACGTAAGTCATTAATTGGAAACTGCTTGCGGAAAGTAAAGCTACAGGTGCATCTCCTGTAGCTCGCTTATTGGCCGCGTCGATTCTCTGCGCCACATCTTCAACGGCAAAAAGACGTTACTTCTTAGCGTCGGCAACCCTGGTCGAAAGTACAGACGGTTGCCCTCTCGCGAAAAATGCAGCGCATTTGCAGCGCGGCACTCCTTGCAGATTACGCAAACTCAAGTCAATCCGACGAACTTGCATCGCACCAAAAGTTCCTCGCCCTTCTCCAAACGTTCGACCACTTCGTATTTTTCCTTTCGACAGGGGCCAACGTGCTGGACAAACCCTTGGCGGCCCAACTCTTGAATCAGTCCGGCCGTATGATCGGTCAGGCCCTGAATCTGCCTGCCGACCGTTCCGTCTCCGGTAAGGAGATATAAAGCCCTCGCCTGTTCCCCTTCGTCGCGATGCCCATCGTGCGAGCCACCGATGAATTCAAAGATGATCTTCATGCATTGCCCTTCGCGGCTTCCTCGTGTGCACCTCTTGCGACACATCGGGCGGGGGTGCAGTCTTGGGCCCGATCCAGCAGTTCTGATTGCCGTAGATTTCTTGGACTGCGTGCCGGCCGGCGCTGAATCGAGCCATTTCGGACCGGCGCTCGGTCAAGAACTCGGCAGTGAATCCGCCTACGGATGCGAAGATCCCGTCAGCTCGGCCCGACGGGGGCTGCGGTGGGATGAGGGCCGATGGCTCGCAGGGCCAAAAAGTTGGACCAGGAAAGTCGGACGCACTGCCAACTCATAGAGCAGCAACGCGGACAAAACGCTCAGAAGCGAGACCAGCAGAGTTTGCAACCACCAGCTCAATTGCAGCGGGCTGAAAATAGCGAGGCCCACGAGTACGAGGGGTTGGTGGATCAAATAAACCCAAAGCGCCGTATCCGCCAGATATCTCCAAGCACGGCTTTGCCGGTCGAAATATCGTTGGAAGAACCCAATGAAGCCGAAACTTGTTGATGCCGACGCGACACAGTAAAGCATGGCTCCGGCCACACGAATCAGCGCGTAATTTTGTAACGTTGTCTGGTGCCCGTAAACGACGCCCAGTGCAGATGCTGCCCAAAAGGCAACTAATCCGACAAGAAGGTACACGGCCCAAATCCGGCTCAGAATCGGCAGGGCCACTCGGTCTCGATGCAGCCACCAGCCCGCCAGGAAAAACAGAAAATAGAACGGCATGTCCCGATCGAAGTGGAGTAGAAAGTCCGGAAACGAACGAAAGATGGCGGGGCAAAGCCCCAATGACCAGCCCCGCGGACTGGCAAGCAATAAAGCCGGGGTGATGATCAAACCCAGCAACACCGGAGCGAAGCCGGACCGAATTGCCGCCCGACCTGCGCTGTCGAGGGCGCTCGTCGGTAGCACCCTTGAGAAGATGCCGGCTACTGCGGGCGCGACGACCGCAAACAGCAGCAGGTACCAGAGGAACCACAAATGGTGTAGTTGAAACAGCCGGGCGGACTTTCCAAATAGCAGGTCGGCGATTTCATTCCGCGGCGGGGAAAACGGTGGCCCCATCGGGCCGAATGCCGTACCGCCGGGCGGCCCTGCATCGTGCGGTCTGGCGCCGAATCGCGGGCTGGATCCTCTCGTCCCGCCGGGCACGTCTCGACGCGGCCCGAATGCGTCTGATGAGCCTCGGAGCAAACCTGCCTCGGAGCCTGGCGGCGGTCCCATCGGGCCAGCGCCGGACCAATGCGACACAAGGTTCTGGGTCAAAAGATATGCGGGGACGAAGGTGAACAAACCGACGAAGAGTGGGACCCCGATTCTCTTCACTCGTCGCTTCATGTAATCGCGGATGGAATATTTTTCGAGCATCATCCGAGCGAAGAAGCCGGAAATAAGAAAGAACACTGGCATGCGGAAACCGTGCAACCACTGCTCAAACGAATGCGCTGCAGTAGACATTTCGATGGATCCAGGCGGCGGACCGCCCACCATCATGCGGAAGAGCAGCGAGTGATAAACGACCCCCAAGAGCATGGCCATGGCACGCACGCTGTCGAGAGCATGGTAATGCGGCAAAGCTCGCGACAGGTCGGGGCCTGGGTCGGGACAGTTCACGATCTTAGTTGTGGGGCTGGCAGGCGCGTGGAGCACCATTTTCTTCGGCCCTCTCTTGAGCGTCTTTGTAAGGTGGCCGATCAATTAGCCGCATTGCGCGAACGGGAGTGTCGGTTCCGGGCGGGAGATTAGTTGTTTCCGCGACTACGTACAAAGGGCGGCCTTTGATTTCCTCATAAATCCGTGCCACGTAGTCGCCCATCAGTCCGACCGCGGTAAGCGTCGCGCCCGAAAACAGAATTTGGAGACAGACGATCGAGCTCCAGCCACGCACCGTGGTCCCAAGCACGAACGTCTCATACAATACATAGGCAAGGTAGACGAGCCCCGCGGCCGTCATGAGCATTCCGGCGCCAAGAATCAGGCGCAGCGGCAGGGCCGAAAACGACGAAATGGCCGTCCAGGCAAAGCAAACCATTTTCCACATCGGATAGTTAGTGGTTCCGGCGACGCGTGGCGGCCGACTGAATGGGACGATCGCCTCCTTAAGCCCGAGCCAGGCCACCAGGCCCCGCACAAAACGATGCTGTTCCCGGAAACCGCGGAGCGCTGTCACCGCCGCGCGGCTGAATAGGCGAAAGTCGCCCACTTGCGAGGAAAGACGCGAGTCGACTCCCCACCGCATCAGCCAATAGAAAAGCGCGGCGGTCGCGCGCTTGATTAGACTCTCTCCTTCACGCTCGGAACGGCGGGCCGACACGACGTCGAAGCCTTGCCGGTAAAGTTCAACCATCTTGGGCAACAACTCGGGAGGATCCTGCAAATCGGCATCCATGACCACCACCGCATCACCCGTTGCAAAATCGAGTCCGGCGGTGATCGCTGCCTGGTGACCGAAGTTGCGGCCGAACGCCAAGACCTTGATTCGCAGATCGAGTGCTGCTCGGGCCCTCAGGAGGAGCCGAGTTCCATCCCGGCTGCCATCGTCGACGAAGATCAACTCGTGGTCGCAATCGATCCGATCCAACATCGGATCGAGCGCGGCGAGCAGCAACGGCAATGCTTCCTCTTCGTTGTGGACCGGAATCACGATTGAAAGCAACATCGCCGAAAACCTCGAGATAAACCATTGCGCACGGGTGCGGTGAATCTGTCACCTTCAGTCATGCAACCCGAAAGCCCAGTCGAAGAACCGCCCACCGACCGCTTCAACGTGCCGTGGGATTGACGAGTCCCAGTTCAGGCCGACAGTCGAACAGCTCCGCCCTCCGGCGCGGGTCGAACGGGGGCGTTTGCCCGGTGGAATCCTTGTTCTGCGCCGCCCGCTCCAACTCCTCCGGTGTTTGCCAGAGTTTCGCGTCCACGAGTTTGCCGTTCTCGCGGACCCAGGCAATGACTTCCCGATTGCCGGCATGACCCGGCGGTCCACCGGGCGGAAACGGCGCGGCTCCGGGTGGAAGAGCGACGCGATCCTGACCGCGCGGCGGGCCGCCGCCCGGGAAGCCGCCGATAATCATGAATCGCAGTCGACCGTTTTGGACCATTTTCACGAAATCGGCTTTCGTCACCGCGGGGTCGGCCCCCATGAACCCGCCCAGAGCCACCGCGGTTTCGCCGGTATCGATGATAATTCCGGAGACCGACATGCTTTCCAGCGATGCGACCAAAATCTGCTCATCATGCCGGTTCGAGATTAGAAAATCGACCAGCCGCTGAGTGTCTTTGACGTCACCCGCCAGGGGAGGCATGAAGGGTTGCGAGGCAGACGGATTCTTCCAGCCCAGAAGCGACGGATCGGCCAACGGGAGCAGAGAATTTCCTTTGGCAAGCACCGGCGTGAGGGACCAGATCATCGGTCCAACGAACATGGCGAGCAGCCCAAGGCACGCGCTCAGCGGCGCCCAGCGGATGCGTGGACATCGTATGGCCAGCCAAGGCGACGCGAATAATCCAGTGGCGGCAACTGCCCCTCCTCCCAGCACGACTGGCATGGGCCAGACATGCCAATCACGGTATCGGTAGAGGATGAAGCTTTGCCAGCCAGCAGTCAGCAACAATGCCAAAGGAAGCAGCAACCGCCGCCAATTGGCACGGAACGTCTCCTGCCAGAGCGCAAGGGTTCCGATTCCAAACAGCGCTGCCGCCGCCGGCCCTATGACGGTCGTGTAGTATTCGTGAAAGATGCCCCGCGCGAAACTGAACACGATCCAATGCGTGACGAACCAACCGGTCCAGATCAAAAGCGCCGTTTGCCGCGGGTTCATCGTCCGGAGCCGGCCCAGCCGCATCGCCGCCATGGCGGAGCCTGCGAGCGCTAGTGGTAACAACCATGTGATCAATCCCGCGATTTGAGGGCTGGCGAACCGCAAGAGGCCGGGCGGGCCGCCGAAGCCGGGCATTCCCCCGCGACGCCCACCTGGGCCACCCGGCGGGAACGGCGCCAGGCCAGGCCCAGCGCCCGTCGGGTCGCTTATCTGGTCGCTGGGAAGTTTGCCCGAGGCATCTGGCGTGTTTCGATCCCCCTTCGGCGGACCCGCTTCCTGCGTATCTGTATCCTCCGATGGCTTGTCATCCTCCGATGGCTTGTCGCTCGGCGATGCCGGGGGGGAATTGGCATTTGCGGAAGGCGCGAGGCATTGTGCCGGGGGGACCGAAATTGGGCATTCCCACGATCCGAGCCAGACCGTTGTAGCCCAACGCCAGTTCGAGCGCTGAGTTATTCTTTGATCCGCCGATATAGGGTCGCTTGTCTGTCGGGGTTAATTCGACAACGGTGGCCCACGACAGCGACGTCGCCACCAGCACCACGGTTGCGCAAGCCAAGTTTCCAATTCGCGTCCAACGACTGCCCGGTGCCGCTAAGAGATAGGCCAAATAGAATGTGGGAAGCACAACGAATGCGGCGAGCATTTTGACGTTGAAACCAAGACCCACCAGGGCCATCGAGGTCAGCAACCATTTCAACTGGCCTGCTTCGGCTGCTCGGCTCAGAGCCCACGTCGCCAGCAGCAGGACGAGGACCAACGCGCTATCCGGAAGATTGTCGCGGTCGACGGCAACCGAGATCGGAGTAATAGCCAGGGCCAAACCTGCCAGTAAACCTGCCCCGGCACCAAAAACACGGCGGACGAGATAATAGGTCAAAATGACGGATGCGACGCCCATCACGGCTTGGGGTGCCAGAACGCTGATGCCGTTGAATCCGAACAATTTGGCGCTCGCGGCCTGAATCCAAATCGCCACGGGCGGCTTGTCCACGGTGACGATCCCGGCAGGATCGAACGAACCAAAGAAGAAGTTTCCCCAGCTAGCGAGCATGCTCCGCACGGCGGCAGCGTAGTAGGGATTGCCGTATTCGTTCTGATCGAGCCGCCAAAGCCGGAGGCCTGCCGCGATGAGGATGATGACAACCAAGACCACACCATTCTTGGCGTCGATCGCGCAAAACAGACGCCAGCGGCGCGCTGGCGTGTTCTGCGCGAATTCCGCCGCCCCGCGTCAGCACGCACCTGAAGAGCCTGGGGCCCGATGGGGATGCGTTTGCCGCTGAGGCAGCGTCTATAATGGGTGAATTCGTGGTCATAAGGGAGCTAGTCCCGGCCTTGGGGCGGACACTGCCGCGAATGCGAAAATTATTTCGTGACTCATCGCAGCGGCAGCCAAAGCAACCAGTCCCCGGGGCAAAAGCCTGCGGCGTCCCAAACTGTTAGCTACAATGGACTTGTCGCGTGCGGATGCGGTTCGAAACGGCCGAGGTTGCCGGCGCGGAATCAAGCGGGGCATCGCTGAGGCGAAATGGGATTGCATTTTTATGCGGCTGTGTTCGCCCCAAGGTCGGGACTGGCCTAATATGCCCGCAACCCCGGATGAGTTAATTGCCCTTTGTCGGCAGGCCGGACCGGAAGGTCTCGGACCGTTGTGCGAACTCTACCGCAACTACCTCGTGCTGCTGGCTCGTATCGAAGTCGGCCGCCATCTCCAAAGAAAGGTGGATGCCTCGGATCTCGTGCAAGAGGCATTCCTCGACGCGCATCGATACTTCACCGGTTTTCAGGGCACGACGGAGGCACAGTTCCTGGAATGGTTGAAAACCATTCTTGCCGGCAAGGTTTCCAACAACGTGCGGCGTTATCTTGGAACCCAGGGGCGGGACATTCGGCGCGAATTGAATGATGTTGCAGAAGCTTTCGATCGGTCGGGAGACCGGCTTGCACAGTTAGCTCATCCGACAAGTGATCGTCCGAGCCAATACGTTATCCGACGAGAGCAATCGGTCCTGGTTGCCAATGCGCTCCAGACGCTGCCCGAGGACTATCGCGAGGTCATGATCTTACGGCATTGGGAAGACCTGACGTTTCCCCAAATTGCCACCCGCATGGAGCGCAGCGTCGACAGCGTGCAGAAGCTCTGGATTCGGGCGCTCGCGCGGCTGCGAACCACGATCGGGTCTTTAGAATGACACTTCCCAGACCTCAGCGAGAAGCGGCGCCGGCGGAAGGTCAAGGCGCGCCGGCCGGAGAAAGCGGAGAAATTCCCGACGATCCGCGATTGCTTCGGATCGCCGAAGACTACCTGGAGCGACTTGAGGCTGGGGATCGGCCGACAATCACCGAGTACACGCTCAAGTTCCCCGGTCTCGCAGCGGCGATCAGAACTTGCCTTGAGGGCTTGGATCTGATGCGAGACGCGATTGGCAGACAGCGAACGACCGGCCCTGGTTTGTTGGGAGCCGCGCACGACGAAGAGTCCGCGCCCGAGGCGCTGGGCGACTTCCGCATCGTGCGTGAGGTGGGGCGGGGCGGGATGGGCATCGTTTACGAGGCATTGCAGCTCTCCCTGCGACGCAAAGTCGCG
Organism: uncultured Planctomycetaceae bacterium; assembly: GCA_963702015.1. GTDB lineage: Bacteria > Planctomycetota > Planctomycetia > Pirellulales > PALSA-1355 > DATJTR01. The sequence continues at coordinate 5,857,884 of OY969698.1, read as the reverse complement.
TTGAAGGTCCTCCCTTTCGCATCCACCCTGCAGACGAGGCAACTCCAACGCTTTGTCAACGAGGCACAGGCGGCCGCACATTTGCACCATCCCAACATCGTGCCGGTGTTCGCCGTCGGTAAGGAGCGCGGCGTACATTACTATGCCATGCAGTTCATCGACGGCCTGTCCCTGGCCGAAATGCTGGAACGGCTGCGACGGGACGCCGGCTTGGGTGACGATAATCATAGCGCTCCTACGACTGAAGGTTATCACCCGCGGCTCAGCTGGTCGTCCACGCAGCCGCCGGATCAATCGGCGATGCATCGTGCCGTTCCGGATACCGTGCAACGGATCTCAACCCAAGTCTCCGACTGGAAGTCGCGAGACGCTGACGATTTTTTTCGTGCGATCGCGCAATGGGTGCGGCAGGCGGCCGACGGCCTGGCATATGCGCACGATTTGGGTATCGTGCATCGCGACATCAAGCCGGCAAATCTAATGCTTGACGGAACCGGCCGTGTTTGGGTCACCGACTTTGGGCTGGCTCAGATCCGTTCCGGTGGCGATTTGACGCAAACCGGCGACTTGGTCGGCACGCTTCGCTATATGAGCCCGGAGCAAGCGAATGGAGACCGTCAACTGCTCGACCATCGCACCGACATCTATTCTCTGGGAGCCACCCTCTATGAATTGGCTACTCTGCGCGCCAATCTACGACAACAGCAATAAAGAAGGCTTGCTCCACGACGTCGTGCGTGGCGAGCCGCCGGCGCCGCGGGCTGTCAACCGCAGGATCCCGGTTGAGTTGGAGAACATCATACTCAAGTCGATCAGTACGTTGCCCCAAGATCGTTACGTCTCCGCGCAGGAACTGGTGGACGATTTACAACGCTTCTTGGATAATCGGCCAGTCTTGGCGAGGCCGTTATCGCGATCGGAACGGGTTCGCCGATGGCTGAAGCGGCATCCTGGTCCGATCGGCGCCGGGGTACTATTGCTGGCTTTGGCTTGCATCGGCTTGCTGATCCATAATCGCAGTATGTCCGTCGAGCAAGCGAGGACGGCCGCTGCGCTTGACCGCGAAATGCAACGAGCCACTGAAGCGGAACACCGCTTTCAGCAAGCGCGCCAGGCAGTCGATGTTTTGATCGAGACCAGTGAGGAGGACCTCGCCGAAGATCCCAGGTTTTTTGCGACTCGAAAGCGGCTGCTCGAAACGGCCGTCCAATACTACCAGGAGTTTATCGAGCAACAATCTGGCAATCCGGCTACGCAGCAAGAACTCGCTCTGGTTCAATCGCGCGTGAAGGGGATTCTCCGCGAACTAGCCTCACTGCACGTTTTCTTGCAGAGCATGCTGCTGGAGAATGCCTCGGTCCAGTCAGACCTCGAACTGACTGCCCAGCAGAAGCAAAAGGTCGAAGAATTCGTGGCCCACGTCCATGAAGCACGACCGGCATTTTCAAAGCAGTTCCGTGCTCTATCCCGAGAAGCCCGCCGCAGGCAGATACTCGACCAAGCCGAATTACAAGAGTCGTCCCTCGATCAGCTTTTCACTTCGGCTCAACGCAAGCGCCTCCGGCAGATCGTGCTGCAAGTGCTCGGCCTCGCCGCATTTCAAGAGCCGGAAATCATTCGAGTTCTAAAGCTCACGAGGGATCAGCGCCGTGAAATCCGCGAAATCGAGTTCGAGACGTTCGCACCCTTTGATCGCGGGCAGCCGCCGCTGGGTCCCAGCCTTTGGCACGATTCCAATGATCCACGGCATCAACTCGCCTTGCGCCGGGCAGTCGATCTACTCGACGCCCAGCAGGCCATGACGTGGAAAGAAATTGCCGGACCGCCGTTTGAGGGTTCGGCTTCTTTTCGACCGCCCGGCCCATTCGACCACCCGGACGACGTAGGCTCCGAGATGCACGCAAGGTGATACGGGGTCAGTCGGGCATGCCGCCACGATTCATTCCGCAATCACGATTAGGTGAATTGTGATCGGACGATGACCACAATGGCAGCTTTTATTGCTTGGGGCAATTCATTCCACCTGACAAGTACACGCTGCAAATCCGCGTCATTTAACGCCAATTCGAGCCATTTGAGGCGATCCGTTCGCAGCGCATTTGCAGCGCGACACATTTCGCAATCCTCGTAACCACAATGGTCGCCATTGCTTGCCGCAAAGTCGGGCTCAGGTTCAAATCCTGTCGCCCCGACTCACATTTCCTAACGACGTCCCCTCCCGACCAGAACCAACTGGATTCGGGAGGGGAACGTCCCCTCTGGATTGGACGGCAATCGCTGCCGCCACTTCGCTCTTAAGCCGCTTCCGCGCCGTGCGACCCTCGTTGAGGGGCACAAGCGGTTCAATCTCTGCCACGGGAAACATGCGGCCAAGGAACGGCGCGAACACCAACGGTTTTACAACTCGGCAGCGTGGAAGAAGCTGCGGGAATGGTTTTTGGCGGTCAATCCGTTATGCGAACGCTGTCTTGCCAAGGGAATCACGCAGCCTTCCACAATCGCCCACAACAAGCGGCCGCGCCTTGCTTACCCCGAACTGCAACTCGACCACACAAACCTGGAGGCCATTTGCCAGCCATGCCACAGCAGCCTGGAGGCGAAGCTACGCGGCGGTGTTGGCGGACCGAGGTAACCGTGTGGATGCGCGCGGCGGGATTTAACAGCACGATGGATGACCGGATGCTGCGTCGGGTCGTGGGGGAGGTGTTGCGCGCCGGTGGCTTCAGGCGGGAGGGTCAGAAGTGGGGGGGGTGCCGCCTATGCCGCCACGCCGCCTTTAGTTTGCGAAGCTCGGTGATAGCTAGAAAGCCCGACATCGCAGCAGTGCCGAAAAGCATAAAGCACGCGAGTCCCAAATCGCCAAACAGCCAAAAGACGCAATACCCAATCGTCATGATGACCACTGAGGCGAACAGCGCTATGCCAACGGCCCTGGCAATTACCTGCACGGGGGGCCAATCTGAATCAACACGCGGCTTTGCGAAGAAGTACGTGGTGATTGCCCTCGCGAGACTCGCCAGGCCCAAAACCAGTAAAAGTATCTGCGGATCGACGGGCGCAGCGAGCATGAACCTTTTCATGAGGGCGGGAAGGCTGAACAGGATGCAAGCCAGCCCCAAGGCAATCCCGAATGCGATTTGCAGGCGTTGGTCGTTTGAGAGTCGTCGTTCGTCCATGTCCGCCATTCTAGCCTGGGGGGGCTCGATGATCCGTAGCACGCCGCGCTCGCCAGACCGACACCAATTCGGTCCGTCCAAATTCATCGGAGGGGGGCAACGTTCCGACGAACATCGTGGGCGCCGAAGTGGCGGTACTGGGTGCTTAGTCAATGACACTAACGGAAGGAACGCATTAGACGGCGGGTTGCGGTCTGTCGTCTAAAAGTGGCACCGCCGCCAACGACTCGCCATCGAGCCTGTGGCTCGGCTTCGGAGCCGAAGCCCGTTGGTCGCCCCTAGGGCATTCTCAGTCCGACCCGGAATCGTTCGTCGTCCAAACCCGGCCAGCGGAATGTACCCTCTGGGTCATAGTACGGTTGTTGTTTGGCCGATGCGGCGCTGTAGAATTCACGGGATCTGGTTTGATCATGGCGAGTTCGGCCACAAGCCGGCACGCGTTTCGATTCCTGGAAGGAGTTGCCGATGCCCCGAGCGAACGACTCGAACGCGGCTCTTAGCACCGATCGGTTATTATCAGCCAACCCGCGAAAAGTATTCGCCGCGTTCGAGCAACCGGATCGCCTCGTTCAATGGTGGGGGCCAAACGGCTTCACGAACACCTTCGAGCAGTTCGAATTCAAGCCCGGCGGACGGTGGGTCTTTGTGATGCACGGCCCGAATGGAGCCAATTACCCGAACGAGGCCGTTTTCCGGGAGATCAAGCCCGATACCAAAATTGTGATTGGGCACGTCTCACAGCCGCGGTTTTCGCTAACCGTGACACTCACCGCTCGCGGTGACCAAACCGACTTGTCCTGGGTCCAGGAGTTTGAGAGTCCCGAGGCGGCTGCGCAGATGCGCCCCCTTTGCGAACCGGCCAACGAACAGAACCTCGACCGGCTTGAGTCGTTGCTCGCGGGTCAAAGTTTTTGAGGCCGAACCAGGCGATCCAGCTGACTGGCAGGGCGGGTTGACGCTCTCAATGCGAAGGTCACTTAGCTCCCCGGATCGCGTATTTTCCTCAGGGTTGGGGGATGTCAAAGCCGGAATGCACGAAGAAGACGCGCTGAGTCGCCACCGCGTTAATCCATCTTCAGCTCACCGCTTTCTTCACGAGCGCGATGATCCTTGCCTTTTCGGCGGCGGTCAGGTCCTTCAGCGCGAAGGCTGTCGGCCACATGGCGCCTTCGTCGAGATTCGCTTCGTGCATGAAGCCGAAGGTCGCGTACCTGGTTTTGAACTTCTGCGCGCTTTGGAAGAAGCAGACGACTTTCCCCTCCTTGGCATACGCGGGCATGCCGTACCAGAGTCTCGGCGTGAGGGCTGCGCGCTGGCTTTGATGATCGCATGGAGCCGCTCGCCCAAGACGCGATCCGATTCCGGCATCGCGGCGATCTTCGCGAGGAGGGCGCTTTCCCCGTCCGACTTTTCCGCGCGGGGGCTGGGGCGTGGGGCTGCCTTCTTCGCGATCGGCTTGGTGGTGCTCTTGGCGCTTCGGACACTTTTAGCCAAATTTGGTCCCTTTCGTTAGATCATTCCAAAGCCGTTGGAAGTGGTCGGCCCGGAACCGATCGTAATGCGCGATCGAGTCCCGCACCAGACCGAGGCGTCCGGGGATGAGGCGGAAGCGCCGCTTTCTGCCATGCCGCTGCTCGGTCACGAGGCCGGCATCACGCGGGGAGGTGCCGGCAGATGGCTGGGTGGCTCATCCGGAAATGGCCCACCATCGCGTTCACGGAGCGGTTGACCTCGACGGGCCGATCCAGCATCCGGTGTCTTGCAGGATGACGGATTGCCACAAAGGCAGCTCGCATGCGATCGGGATTTCCCACCGTGCGGTCATATTCATGAGCAAACCCATACGCGTCAAGTGCGAAGGAGGTCTTCGTCGTCTTAGACGCACGGCACCCTCGTTCAGTTGAACGGTTGCAATCGTCGGTAGTAGAATCGGTCATAAGCATTTATCTCACATCGCGGGGGGAAGGCGTGGACCACTCGCTCGACCGGGAAATCGCCGCCGATTCCGGCCACGCCGAAACTCCCCGGTCCCAAGCCCCACTGTTGGCTGTCGATGACCGCAGCGTCTGGCAAAAGTGGTGGGCAATTCCGACGAATTTGACTTCGTCGCGGCCTGCTGACGACCCGATGCGGACGTTTTGGGTTTGGGCCGTGTGCGGTTTTCTGGTTCTGGCCGTTCTGCTCGCATTCAGCCGGACATGGTCGCAGGGATTCTTGAACTGGGACGAAAGCCTCTATGTTACCGACGAGCCGCACGTCACGGGTGGCTTGTCGTGGTCGGGGGCAGCTTGGGCATTCAACAATGGTCCGTTGGGCGAGCGGTATCCGCTGGCGATGCTTTCGCACATGCTCGACTGCCAGCTTTATGGCTTAAATCCAGCAGGACACCATCTGACCAACGTCTTGCTGCACGCCGCGACGGCGGTCACGCTGTTTTTGGTACTCTTGCGAATGACCGGATCGCTTTGGCCCAGTGCGCTGGTGGCGGCGATGTTTGCCCTTCATCCGCTGCGCGTCGAGTCGGTCGCATGGTTGGCCGAGCGGCGCGACGTTCTGAGCGGATTTTTTTTCATGCTCACTCTCGGGGCATATGGCGAGTATGTCCGCCATCCTCGATCGCTAACGCGCTATCTTGCCGTGATCGCGTTCTTCGCTTTGGGCCTCATGGCCAAGCCCATGCTGGTGACGCTTCCGCCGCTGCTGCTTTTGCTCGACTATTGGCCCCTCGGACGGTTTGGCCGAGCCCAGCCCGACTCGCTCCCGCGAAACACGCCCCCGGCACCGTTTTCATGGTGGCCGATCCTGGACAAGCTGCCAATGTTCGCACTGGCCATCGCTGCCGCCGGTGTGACCCTACTCACCCACACGACGCGCCCTTCCAGTGTGTCGACGTTGACCGAGCGATTGGCCAATGCGGCGGTTTCGTGCGTCGCTTATCTGGGGCAACTCTTCGTCCCAGTGGGACTATCGCCTTTTTATTCCCATCCCGAGGCAGGCCGCCCGGCGTGGCAGGTCGCGAGCCGAACGATCTTGCTGCTGGCGATCACAGCGGCCGCGGTGATTGGTCGCCGAAGGTATCCCTATTTCTTCGTCGGCTGGTTTTGGTACGTCGGAATGCTGATTCCGGTGCTTGGGCTGACCTTTGTGGGGCCACATGCGCGCGCCGATCGCTACACGTATCTTTCGCAGATCGGGCTCGACATCGCGCTGGTATGGGGAGCGATGCGGTTGGGTGCATCATGGCCGGCCCGATGCTGGTTGGTTGGCACCGGCTCGGCGCTTCATTCTGGCCGCCTTGATGGCGTGCACCTGGCGACAAACAGGTTATTGGCACGACGATAAGACGCTGTGGGAACACGCATTGGAGTGCGATCCGAACAGCGTCATGGCACACCGCAACCTGGGCGGTGTATTGGAACAAGAAAAGGACGAGAAAGGAGCCGTGGCGCAATACCGGCTGGCCCTCCAGCTGGCTCCAAGCGAGCGGAACATTTACAACGGTATCCGGGCCCAGGCAGAGAATGCCCTGGGCGCTATCGCGGCTCGAAACGGAGATATTACCGAGGCCATCGCTCACTATCAGCAGGCGTTGAAATCGGATTCCGACTGTACGTCGGCCCATCTGAACCTGGGAGGCATCCTGACCGACGAAGGAAAATTCGATGAGGCCATCCTCCATTTCCAACGCTGCATTGAACTGATGCCCGACAATGCGGCCGTTTATTGGAACCTGGCTTCCGCGCAGACGAAACAAGGAAAGACGGACGAGGCGCTGGCGAATTACCGCAAAGCCCTCGCCATCGAACCCGACTCATGCGTTGCGCACATACACCTTGCCACGCTTCTGGCTCAGCGAGGTGAAGTCGACGAAGCGATCGATCATTTTCGCCGGGCGATTGAAATCGACCCTGACGTTGCTTATGCCTACTACCAGATGGCTCAGTTGCTTCATCAGCAAGGGAAAGAGAGCGCGGCCGCAAAGTACGGCGAGCTGGGCAAACAGGCCAGCCGCCGTCATGCCGAAATCCAAAACCGTCGCGGCGCCGAACTGGCCCAACAGGGCAAACTCGACGAAGCGATTGTCCAATTCCAAGCCGCCATCGTCGCCTTTCCCGATTATGCCCAGGCTCATTGCAATCTGGCCAACGCGCTCGCTTTGCAGGGAAATCTAGACGATGCGATCGGGCATTACCGCCGGGCGTTAGCAATTGATCCAGGCTTTGAACCCGCAAAGCGGGGGCTCAATCAGTTGTTGAATCGTTAAGGCGCGACGACTCTTCATCAGCGCTTCGATCGGACTATAGAACTGCGCGAGCAGGTGCGCCCTTTTCAAGCCACTACGACCGGCTTGCACTTTGCCCATTGGTTGAAGTGGCGGCCCCCGGATGTCAAGATGAGATGATTGCCTCCACGCAGATCCATTCGGCGGCGCGGTAAACGCAATCATGTCTGGAACGTTGAGCCAACCGATGTCTTCCACCCGACGCGGCTGCGAGCGCCGGGCAGAGGTCTGGCGCCAATTGCCGTTTGCAGTTTTTTGGTCCTGGCCGTCTTGCTCGTGTTTAGCCGCACACTTAGCCAGGGATTCTTGAACTACGATGACAATGTCTTCGTCTATATGGAGCCGCACGTCTCGGGTGGCTTTTCGTGGTCGGGGGTGGCCTGGGCTTTTACCAGCGGTCCGGAAGGTGAGTGGTATCCGTTAGCGATGCTTTCGCACATGCTCGACTGTCAGCTCTATGGCTTGAATCCGGCCGGGCACCATTTGACCAGCCTCTTGCTGCACGCTGCTTCGGCGGTGACGCTGTTTTTGGTTCTGTGGCGGATGACCGGGGAGCTTTGGCCCAGTGCGCTGGTGGCCGCATTGTTCGCTCTGCATCCCTTGCGCGTTGAGTCGGTTGCCTGGGTGGCTGAGCGGCGCGATGTGTTGAGCGGATTATTTTTCATGCTCACCCTCGGGGCCTACGGCGAGTATGTCCGTCATCCGCAATCGCTGGGGCGTTATCTTGCTGTCGTCGGCTTCTTCGCCCTGGGCCTGCTGGCCAAAGCGATGCTGGTGACGCTTCCGCCGCTGCTGCTGTTACTCGACTTTTGGCCTTTTGCGCGGTTTCGCCGAGCCCAACCAGAATCGTTTGGACGAAAGGCGCAACCGGCACCGTTTCCATGGCGGCCGATTCTCGACAAGCTGCCGCTTTTTGCATTGGCCCTTGCCGCGGCCGGGGTGACCCTGTTCACTCACAATCCGTTGCACACGTCGCTCACGTTGCCCGAACGATTGGCGGGCGCGGCGGTTTCGTATGTAGCCTATTTGGGGCAACTTTTCGTGCCGGTGGGACTGTCGATTTTCTATTCTCACCCCGAGGCGGGCCGGCCAGCATGGCATGTCGCCGGCGCACTGGCGTTGTTGTTGGCGATCACGGCGGCTGCGGTGATTGGCCGCCGCTCTTATCCCTATTTCTTCGTCGGCTGGTTTTGGTACATCGGCATGTTGGTGCCGGTGATCGGGGTGACCTTTGTGGGCGGGCATGCTCGCGCGGATCGCTATACGTATCTTTCCCAAATCGGGCTCTACATTGCGCTCGTTTGGGGGGCGATGCGGCTGGGTGCATCTTGGCCGGCTCGGCGCTGGGTGTTTGGCGTTGGTTCGGCGCTGGCGCTAGCGGCCCTGATGGCTGGCACCTGGCGGCAGACAGGCTTTTGGCAGGACTCCAAAACCCTGTGGGAGCATGCCCTGGCATGCGATCCGAACAACATCACCGCTCGTTACCTCCTCGGTCAGTCGTTGCGCGATACGGACGAAGCCGGTGCGGTGGCACAATATCGGCAGGCCCTGGAAATCGGCCCCTATGAGCGGAACATCTATGGAACGGTACGCGCACAGATACATAATGCCTTGGGCGAGCTCGCGGCTCGAACCCAAGATGTCAGGGCCCTCGCACAGGCGCAGAGCGGCGCGGGCTTTATCGCGCCTCAAGCAGGGAACCTCAGCGAGGCCATGGCCCATTACCACCGGGCATTGGAAGCGGACTGCGACTTTGCGCCAGCCCACTTGAACTTGGGCGATTTGCTGGCGAAACAAGGGAACCTGGATGAGGCCAAGATCCATTTCCAACGGAGCATTGAGCTTTCGCCCGTCAACGCTGCGTTTGCCCATTGCAACCTGGCCGCCGCGCTTACTGAGCAAGGAAAGAATGACGAGGCAATTGCCAATTTCCGCAAGGCCCTTGCGATCGAACCCAGGTCGGGGCATGCACACTCGAGGCTCGCCGAACTTCTTGCCGACCGAGGTGACGTGGATGAAGCGATCGTCCATGTGCGCCAGGCGATTGAAATTGATCCCGACGTTGCCTTTCCATGCTACCAATTGGCTCGATTGCTTCGCAGGCAAGGAAGGACGAGCGAGGCCGCCATGTATGACGAGCGGGGCGGAAAGGCCAGCCGCCGTTATGCCGAAACGCAGAACCTCCGCGGCACCGAACTGGCCCAACAAGGCAAAGTGGATCAGGCGATTGCCCAATTCGAGATGGCAATCGCCATCTTTCCCGATTTTGCCCAGGCGCATAACAACCTGGCCGACGCGCTGGCGTTGCAGGGCAACATCGATGGCGCGATCGTGCATTACCGCCGCGCGTTGGCAATCGACCCGAACTTTGCCCCGGCAAAGCGAAGTTTCGAGCAGCTATTGAATCGCTAGGGCTCAGTTCTTCGACATCGCCCGCCGCCTCGTGTCGCTCAGTCACAACTGCTGGTAGGGCCCTGTCTTGCTGCTGTTTGGCCGGTCTGCAACGGGTGCTTGGCCGGACGCGGCTTTCCCTCAAGATCTGGCGGGAGCCCTCGATTATTAGCCTCTTAATTAATGGCAAGCAAATGAATTAATTAGATAAATAATATCGAATTCTTGACATTATCGTAACGGCGATTATGATGAAGCCGCGTTGGAAGGTCGAGCGGAAATTTTGAGATATCGACAGAATCCATTTCGCTCTGCTCACTCGAATCGTTCAACTCTCGCTGCCGTTTACATCGCACGATCTAAAGGAGCCGCTAATGAGTCGATTAAGGATTAAGTTTGCAGCCATCACATGGCTCTCATTGATTGCAATGGCCGCGAGCGCCCAGGCACAGGTGCCGTTCACGTCCAACCTGGCCACCGATTGGCTTTCGACGTTTCCCACGACGGCTGCCATGGCGGCGGCAACCCACTCCACCTGGGGCAATGCGGCGAACGTGGGGGGGACGACTATCTGGTCCGCCGGTAACTTGAGTTACAACTGGACCAACGTCGAATCCTCCACGTACATGGGTGCCAACTGGGAATATTTGCCGACCTACTACTCAGCAAGCACCGGCTACGCGACCAGTGGTGCCACGAATATCGCGACCTATACCTACACGGTCCCCTTCCAGGCGTATCAATTCACGCCGGGTCATACCAATCAGGTCGCGGTCAGCCCGAACATGACTCAGCAGATCACCTCCAAGTTGCTCACCCCCGGCGGTGCTGGAGTGACTCTGCCCTCCGGCTGGACCATCACCAGCAACCCTACGGTCGCCTCGCATACCTACGGCACGATCCAAGAGATCGGAGCGGTCAAGGAACTTCAGTCGTCCGAGACCATCCAAGGCTTCACGACCACGGCTTATAGCGCCTCAAGTAGCTTTTCGAGCGGTTCTCAATCGTTGTCGGCCAACGGCGTCCCGGGCGTTTGGTACAACTATGGCGCCAACGCGACGAGCTCGTCGCTCGCCGGGCTCAATATCCCGAACAGCGCGGGTGACCCGCTCTACAGCGGCGGTACCAGCTACAGCACGGTGACGTTGAACCCCAGCATGGGTCCGACCTATGTCGCGTGGACTTCACCCAACGCCGGAACGATCAACATCAACTTGAACGCGTGGGACGTCGGTCAAAAATCCGGTGATGGTACACCATCCTTCTTCGTCATGACCAGCACCGCTGGCCCCACGGCGCCCCTGGTGTCGGCATACAACTCGACCCCGGCTCAGGGCAATTACTTTCCCTTTACCGAAAACATGTCGGCGACCCAGGGGACGCTCAACGCCATTGTCTCGCTCTCCGGCTTCACGGGCGCCAGCAGCGGCGGTGGTTCCGGCTACGGGTTGAGCTGGCAGAGCGGCAATATCAGTGTGACGTCTGGCGAGGTGATCTACTTCGTCGCCGATCCGGGTCACACCTATCACAATGGGCACTCCTACAGCAGTTACCAGGGTGGCCAGAATCCGTTGGCTCTCAACGACGTCATTGCATTCACCCCGGAGCCTTCGAGCTTCGTGCTGATGGGCTTGGCGGGTGTCGGCTTGGCCCTGGCTGCCTGGAGGCGGCGCCGCTTGGGCTAGTATTTGGCAACTCCTGGCCTCATGTTCCTTCGCAGCCGATGGCCCGATTCGGGGGCCATCGGCTGCTTTTTGTTGTCAACAGCTGCACCTTATCGGCAGCAGGAAGGCAATTACCGCCCTACTTGTCGTGGAACTGGATGTCTTAGGAATCGCAGTAGTTCCGGAGGCGTGTAGGCGGGTGATTTTCCTAGCGCGGACCCATTCCAAAAATGGGGCATTTTGGCCCAGAGTTCCTTGGAGACATGTCATGTGCCGCCGTCCGTTCAATCATTCCCTGAGCGTCCTCGCCTTTCTGCTGTTGCTCGCTTGTCCGGTCGTGATGCCGGCGGCGGAGCCCAAACCAGTGCCGAAGGATGCCGAGCCGACCAGTCCAGACTATGCGCTACAAGGAGAGTATGCCGGCGACGCGTTCAACCAGGCCGGTAGTGCCCCGATCGGCGTGCAAGTCGTCGCACTGGGCAAGGGAAGATTCCGGGCGACCGGTTATGTCGGTGGCGTGCCCGGCGATGGGTGGGATCACAGTCCGCGGCGGTCGGCGGAAGGCGAGCTTAAGGATGGCGCCCTCGAGATCAAAAGCGATGAGTTTTCGAGCACGGTGAAAGACGGCGTGCTAACGATCACTTATGCGGGCGTGAAGATCGCCGACCTGAAAAAAGTCGATCGCGAGAGCACGACCTTGGGCGCGCCGCCGCCGGAAGGGGCCGTTGTCTTGTTCGACGGTTCGACCGCCGACAACTTCGAGAAGGGCAAGATGACCGAAGACGGTTTGCTATTGCCTGGTTGCACGACGAAGGAGAAGTTCGGCAGCGGCAAGTTGCACGTCGAATTCCGCGTCCCCTTCATGCCGGAAGCACGGGGCCAAGGCCGCGGTAACAGCGGCGTCTACCTGCAGGGACGCTATGAGGTGCAAGTGCTCGATTCGTTTGGCGAAGAAGAATCGGACACCGGCTGTGGCGCAATCTATTCGCTGAAGGCGCCCGATCAGAACATGTCCTATCCGCCGGGATCGTGGCAGACCTATGACATCGATTTCACGGCCGCCGAATACAAAGATGGCCAGAAGGTGAAGGATCCGATCGTCAGCGTGAAGCAGAACAATATCCTGATCGACCGCAAGACAACTCTCCCCGAGGCCACGCGCGGCGCAACGGTCGCCGTGGGCGACGGGCCCGGCCCGATCTATTTGCAGGACCACGGCGACCCGGTCCGTTATCGCAACATTTGGTTCGTGAAAAAGCCCGCGGAAGCACGGTAGTCGGATCTCATGGCCCTGCGGCTGCGCGTTTGTCGATCCATTTTTCATGCTCACGCTCGGAGCGAATTCTCTATGCCGACCGCCCGTCGCCGTTGCGCTACGTGGCCCTGGCCGGATGCCTGGCGTTGAGCGTTGTGGCCAAGCCGATGCTCGTCACGTCCCATTCCTGCTTTTTTCGCTCGACGATCGGACACTTGATCGGTGTTGCCGCGCGGCCGGCGTGGATTCACAGAGCAATCGGCCTTGCTGCTTGGTCGTTGGCCGGTTTCATGGCGGCTCGCGGCGGAAAAGATCCCGCTCGTGGCCCTGCTGGCGGCGGTGGGCTCTGGGATTGTCGCCGAATCACAGAACGTTGCAACCGGAGGCATTTCGCGAACCGTGCTCGCTCGCGACGCTGGCCGATGCCATTGGGCAGCAGACTCGCCTCTACCGCCAGGGCTTGCCGTATCGCCAATCGGCGGCGCGTAGTTCGGCGGACCCTGAGTAGATTCCCTTGCCCAGATACTCTCGATGTGGCGCTTGTCCTGGTTGTCGCCGATCGAGCCGCTTGTGGGCGAGTCGACTGGCCCAGCCGGTTTTAGACGTAGAGATCGGTCAGCTCGAAGTCGGAAACCGCCTCGTCGGTGGCAGCGAACCCTTCGCTCGCCGCGTGGCGACCATGATCGCGGTTGCCGGTCGTCGAACTCGTGCCCCCCGAACCAGATTCCGTCGTGCTCGTCGTGGTCGACGTCGTACTTGTCGAGGCCGGTGCCGAGACGACGTTGCTCACGGTGCTCGCCGACGAACTGCTGGACGAGCTGCCGGTCTCCTGCGCTCCCAGCTCCAGGCCGACAAAACCGGTCGTCCCCACGCCCTGCGTGCTGTTGGGATTCGTCGGTGCGGCACTCTCCAAACGACCCGTCAACGCCCGAACCGTGTTCAATGTCGTGGCGTTGATTTGCCCGGCACCGAGCAGATCGTAGTACGGATTGTAACTGCTCGACGTCGTCCGCGTGCCGCTGGCAAGAGGACGAATGTCGTTGATGTCGGTCGCATTGTCCTGTGCGTCTCGGTTTGCGTCGCCAGGCAGAACGTCGAAGAAGAAGTCGAACGACGAACCGGCCAATCCATTGCCCGACGGAAGTGCCTGGCCCGTGGTGAACGTGCCGCTGATGCCGGCTCCGTGCGAGTCGACCACCGCCGGACCATACGAGCTGCTGGTCGACGCGATGCCGAAGGCATACTTGTTGTTGGTCAGCGGGCCTGACAGAGTCCACGAATAGGTGTTGCTGCCGTCGGACGTGAAGCCGGTCACGCTGGGCGTCGATCCGCCCGAGCCACCATTCAATTTCAACGAGCCCAGGGCAACGCCCGAGACTGGCCCGCTGAAGGTGACGGTGATCGTGTTGAGGTTCGTCCAAGGCAACGTTTGGGTCTGGGCGGCCGACGTGCCGGTCTGGAAGGCATAGCCCAACGTCGAACTGCCGTAGGCGTGGCCGGTGACCGCATTGGTGTGGCTGCTTAGATAGGTATCGAAGGACGAGGCCCAACTGGTGCTCGAGATATAGGCCGCGGTGACCGTGAGCGGCGCGGAGACGGTGATTTGGGTCGTCGCCGTGTTGCTGTTCACGTTGCCGGTGTCACCCGAATCGTCAACGACGATCGAGATGTTGCGAGTCGCCACGCTCGTGCTGGTCGACGAGAAGGTGACCGACTGCAAGGCGGTCTGGTACTGGGCCGGAGTGGCCGAACCACTCAAGGTCAGCACGCCCGCGGAGTAAACGCCGGTGATGCCGTTCTGAGTGGTGAAGTGGAGCGTATCGCTGCCCGACTGGTAACCGGTGCCGATCGTCATCGTGGCGCCCGTCACGTCGGTGTCGAACGATTTGACGGTCACGGCCGAATCGACCGCCACGGTCTGGCCGGCGGTCGAGGCCTTCGCCGTCTGGTTGGCGGTCACAACCGGTGGGGCGATGGCCACGTTGACGGTGTCGATGCCGGTGTTGCTGGTGGTGGGCGAAGCGGCGCTGTCGTCGGCGACGACGTCGACCGTGCGGGTCGTCTGGTTGATGCTGGTGGTGGAGAACGTGACCGACTGCAAGGCCGCCGTGTATTGGGCGGGGGTTGCAACGCCCGTCAGGTTCAACACGCCACCGGAGTTGCTGGCGATGGTGATGCCGTCGATCGGGGTGTAATTGAGCGAGTCGCCCGATTGGTAGTTGGCGATCGTCTCCGACGCGCCGGTGATATCGGGGTCGCTGGCTGTTACCGAAATGCCGGAGTCGACAGCCACGGCCGAGCCGCCGAGAGTGAAGGTCTGGCCGGTGCTGCCCGAGGTCGACACGTGAACGGAGCCTCCCGGGGGTGGCGCTGGCGCCGCGCTGGCCGTCAAGTAAATGGGGACGATCGCGTCGCCGCTGGCGGCGCCCTGCTGGAATCGCGGATTGTCGACGATCTGGATGGAATCGCCTGCATCAAGGGAAACGGTTTGGTTGAAAGTCCACGTCATGTCGTATTCGTCGCCGGACGGGTCCAGGTCAACATCGTCGCGGGTCGGAGTCGTGATAAAGGCTCCGACATTCTTCAGTGACCAGGTACCACCGCTGCCGTACGAGTAGAGATTGGTGGCCTGGCTCCCGTTATTGACATCCAGGGGAAGGCCGGTGTCAGGATAGGATTGGCCCGGAAGATCGTGGCTATTCAGGTACGCGCCGGTTGCCGTGCCCGTATTGAGAACAATTCCACTCGATGAGGTAATCGAGTTTCCAGGCGTGGGAATATCCGCCTGGGTGATCGATTTGATGTCCTCGTAGAATCCAGAGGCCAACAACGTCGAAGTGTTGTCCGCGTCGGTACTGCCGGCCGGGACTTTAAAAATCAAATCGTCGGCCTGGCCGGCGTCCCAGCTCCAGGCGTCATTGCCGCGATTTCCGCCACCCGGTCCATCGTACGGGTCGAAATAGGGATTCGTCAGCGTGGCCGTAACGACGTAGTTGCCGGCAGTCGGTGCGGTGAACTGAGAAACCGTGGGGCCATACGCCGGACTCATAACCATCGTTCCGGAAGGAACATCGCCGAACCCATCCAGAAGATTCAAGACCGGGGTTCCACTCCCATTGCCATTCAGGCCGCTGTTGCCGTAGTTGTACAAAACTGAATTTACTCCGCTGGGCCCGCCGAAAAACCCCGCGATGCCGTCGTACCCTTCATTGACTCCATCCAAGGCTCCGCCGGGAAATCCGGGCGACCAAGGGGCGTTGGCTGCGCCCGTGAGGTAATTGTCGAACGAATTCGGGTCATTGTAGGCGCTGAACGAATAGGCGACGTGATTGCTGAAATTGACCGGGCCGCTGTCCAGACTGCCAAATGTCCAGGGGCTAGCGCTGGTCGCCGCGTCGGTGACGGTGACGGCACCGGAACCGTAGTTGTTGTTGTAGGTGCTATGAAGTTGGCCCGCGGTTTCGGTGGCGTTATCGCCGAAGGCAGCCTCTCCGCCATCGGCACCGGTGGTGAATTTGGCGTCGACGTTCCATGTCGTCAAAAGCCGTCGGTCTTCCAACATCTCGAACCGACTCTTGCGCGAGGTAGTGGTGGGCTTGTTGGCCATGAGAGGGTCGCTTCCTGTTTGAAATGCCGGTGGAGACGGGCGACGGGGGTGTTAACCTCGCCGCGAAAAAGAGTTTTCTCTTGACGCTCTCAATGATGCAAATCTAAGTACACTCCGACGCGCCGGCCGGCGCACCACCGATAAATCTGAGCAATCCTGTAAAACGATTGCCGCGAATATCGCTGAAAACCCGACGATGTGGGTTGCCCCAAGAACCGGCGGTGGAGGGACATTCGTGAGGGTAAACGACCTCCGCTGCAATGTCAACTATTGAAAATGGGATTTTTTTTAAACCCATTATTGCAGACCTGGGGCCGTTGAGAATCGCCCTTTCCCCGACCGGCAGAAACGTGTCAAACGCCCGGGCTATTGAGGACTGGCTATGTGGTTGCGTCGCAAGGTGCGCCCAATCCATCGAGTTTTGGAACCGGGCAGGTTTTGACCGAGGACGCAGTCGATTCCAGGCGGCCGACCACGCGGGTGACCAAAACCCAATCCTGTATAATTTGGTCCGAAATAGCCGGCTTTCGCGAGGATTGAAACCGATGACAGCGGCCCGTCTGACATCAGGAGAGCCAAACGAATTGGACGCTCTCGTGGCCCTTGCACGGCGCGAACATCTTGCGGGGCGGCTTGCCCAGGCAGCGGCGGCCTATCACGAGATTCTCAGGCTGTGGCCCGGCATCGCCGAGGCCTACAACAACTTGGGCGTCGTCCTGCGAGAGCAGGGCAAACTTGACCAGGCCGTGGCACGTTATGAGCAAGCGCTCGCCCTCAAGCCAGATCTTGCCGAGGCCCATAACAACCTGGGCAATACGCTGAAGCAGCAAGGAAAGCTCGATCAGGCCGCGACACGTTTTCAGCAAGCACTGGCTCTGCGGCCCGATTACGCCGAGGCGTGCAACAGCCTGGGCAACATCTTGTTGGAGCAAGGCAAACTCGATCAGGCCGCGGCGCGTTACGAGCAAGCGCTGGCCCTCCGGCCCGACTACGCCGAGGCGTGTAACAACCTTGGAAACGTCTGTCGGGAGCAGGGCGAGTTCGATCAGGCGACGGCACGGTTTCAGCAAGCCATTGCCTTGAAGCCCGATCTTGTCGAGGCATATAACAACCTGGGAAATATCTATTTGGAACAGGGCGAGCTCGATCAGGCCGTGGCACGTTACGACCATGCGCTGGCCCTGCGGCCCGACTACGCCGAGGCGCATAACAACCTCGGCAATGCCCTGAAACAGCAGGGCAAGTTCGAAGAAGCGGCCGCACGCTACGAGCAAGCGCTGGTCCTCCGGCCGAACTACGCCGAGGCGCACAACAACCTTGGCGTCATCCACTGGCAGCAAGGTAAGCTCGATCGGGCCGTGGCGTGTTATGAGCAGGCACTAACCCTCCAGGCTGATTACGCCGCAGCGCACAGCAATCTGGGCAACGTCTTACTGAGCCAGGGCAAGTTCGAGGCAGCAGCGGCACGTTACGAGCAAGCGCTCGCTCTCCGGCCCGACTACGCCGAAGCACATTACTATCGCGTGGAATTGAAGACCTTTCGCCCGGGCGACGCGGATCTCGCTGCTCTCGAAACGCTGGCCGCCGCACCTCATTTGGCCCCCGACAAGATGCCCTATGTCCATTTTGCGTTGGGCAAGGCACTCGAAGACGTCGGCGATTACCCGCGGGCCTTTGAGCACCTGCGCCTGGGCAATGCCCTCAAACGCCGCCAGGTTCATTACAACGAGGAGGCCAGTGACCGAAATTTCCGCCTCATTGCCGCTGTGTTCGACTCCGGCTTGCTCGATCGTTTTGCGGGCGTGGGGGATTCTTCGGAAGTTCCAATCTTCGTGCTCGGTATGCCCCGTTCCGGCAGCACTCTCATTGAGCAGATATTGGCCAGCCACCCGCAAGTTCATGCCGCCGGAGAGCTTGTGAATCTCGGTCGCGTCGTCAACGCGATTTCAGAGTCAGCCGGCCGGCAGGTTGCATTTCCGCAGTCGATTTCCGCGATGAATGGCAGCGGCTTGCGGCAACTGGGGCAAGCTTACCTGGCAAGCCTGCCGGCTCCGACAGTCGGTAAGCTCCGAATCATCGATAAAGTGCCAGGTAACTTTTTATACGTGGGCTTGATCCACCTGATCCTGCCCAACGCCCGGATTATCCACACCATGCGTGATCCGGTGGATACTTGCGTCTCGTGTTTCTCAAGGCTCTTTGTCGACCTTCCGTTCAGCTATGACCTGGGCGAGTTGGGCCGCTATTACCGCCGATACCGCGAGCTGATGGCGCACTGGCGATCGGTTCTGCCAGCCGGGGCGATGATCGACGTCCGCTACGAAGACGTGGTCGACAACCTTGAAGAGCAAGCGCGGCGGCTGATCGCCTATTGCGGTCTGCCTTGGGATAATCGCTGCCTGAACTTTCATGAAACCAGCCGGCCGATCACAACCGCGAGCAACGTTCAGGTGCGTCGGCCGTTGTACCGCAGCTCGCTGGCGCGTTGGCGCCACTACGAAGCCTATCTCGAGCCGCTGCTGGCCGAACTGGAAGGCTGCCGTCCTTAGCGAGTGACGGCGCGGCTTAACGTTGGAGATACGCGCAGAAGCAAAGGAGCATTCTGTCATGGATCTACAACTGAAGAGAAAAAAAGCTATCGTGACGGGCGGCTCGGCGGGGATTAAGCGCTGGTGGGTATCGAGGATCACGCGACCAGGGTAATCGCCAGGATTGCGACGTTGGTATTGTCCGGAAGCGTAATGCTGCGAATCGTCTTGGTCGAATCGACGGGAATTGAGTAGCCGTACACTTCGACCGGGGTGTGGTCAAAGCTGCCCCGCGAGGTGTTGCGGTAGGTAGTCGACATGGCCACCGATTCTCCTGGATATTTCTGCGGCGTGGTCCAATCGCTGATGCTTTGTGTAAACGATTTCGAGGTGCCGTCGGTGTAGTTCACCGTGAACGTCTGATCGGGCTGATTGGCGTTGACGGCAGTCGCCAGCAAGTCGACTTTCGAATAGGAGTCGTTCGGCAGGCCGATCGTCTGCCCGGTGGCCTGGATCACGTCATTGGAGCCGGCCGGAGCAATGTTGAACTTGACGCCGTTCCAAGTTTCACTTGTGCCCAGCGTGGCTGCGGACAGGGCGTGCCCATGGCCGTCCAATCCGCTCGAGAAGCGGGCGCCGTTAGCCGTGATGCCTGCCAGATTGAATTCGCCGGTGAGGTCAACCTCGGTGTTCGAACCGTTGCTGGGCAGCGTTGCTTTGGCCTCATTGGAAACGGGACTGACTCCGGCCCCGTTGACCGCCTTGATCACGTAATAGTACGTGTTGCCCGGCAGAGTGGTGGAGTCGGCGTAGCTGGTGGCGGTGGCGGGTAATGGCGAACTATTGATCGGCGTGAGCGACTCTCCACCGGCCGTCGTGCCGCGGTAGATGTTGTAGCCGGTGATTGTGCCGGTCGCCGCCGTCCAGGAGAGATTGACCGTGGTGGTCGAAGCGGCCTTGGCCGTCAGACTGGTCGGAGCCGCCACGGTGGCCACGACGCTGATCGCGAAGACTTTGACGTTGTGGTCGTTCGGCAGAGTGATGCTGGCGACCGTCTTGGCGCTGTTCAGGGTAAACGAGTAGCCGTACACGTCAAACGGCCCACCGAAGTCCCGGCTCCCCCCGGCGGTGTTGCGATACGGCGTCGACAAGACGATGCTCTCGCCGGCATACTTCTGCGGCATGTGCCAATCGCTGATGTTTTGCGTAAACGTCTGCGAGGTGCCGTCGGTGTAATGGACCGTGAACGTCTGATTGGTCTGGTTGCCGTTCACGCCGGTGGCCAGCAGTTCCACTTTCGAGTAAGAGCCGCCGGGAAGCGCGAATCGTTTGACCGGCGGCTTGGATCACGTCGTTCGTACCGGCCGCGCCGATGGTAAAGTTGACGCCGTTCCAGGTCTGGCTCGTTCCGAACTCTGCTTCGGGCAATGTATTGCCGGCGCCATCCAAGCCGCCAAATCCGCCTCCCAAAGCATCGAATCCACCGCCGAATCTGCCACCGCCGCTCGTGATGCCGACCCGATTGTAATAGCTCGACAGGTTGACGCTTTGAGTCGGGTGCGGCGAGACCGTGTCGGAGTCGGTAACGCTGTCGGTACCGGTGGTGTATTCACCCATCGTGCCGTTTTGGCTGGCGATAAACAGGTCGCCGCCCGAGACCGCCATGCCGGCGAGGCTCGCAAGCGAAACGAATGACGCATTGACCGGCGTCCCCGTCGCGGTGTTGAAAACGCCAATGTCGATGGAGGGTGGTTCTCCTAGCTCGGGAAAGCCTGTGAGATTGGGGACCAATTCGGTGACAAACAGATATCCGCCCGAGATGACAATTTCGCCCGGGCCGTATAGCCCGGTCACCAGCGACGAGTTGATCATCGGCGCCGGTGGTGGCGTTGTACTCGCCGACGAAGCCGGTTGGATTCTGCAGCAATCCGAAATTGGAGGAAACGTGGATAGTTGCCAAAGAGATGCTGTTGCCACCCTCGGTGACAAACAGGTCACCGCCCGACACGGTGATGTCTGCCGGGTTGTTAAGTCCCGTGATGAGCGAGGCGTTGATGGTCGCCCCGGTGGCGGCGTTGTACCGGCCAATCGTTCCGGCGTCCTGAACGAAAAGGTCGCCGCCTGAGACCGCGATCGCGCCCGAGTCGTCCAGCCCGGTGACCAGCGCGGCGTTGATCACCGCGCCGCTGGCGGCGTTATAAACGCCGACGGTGCCATTTCCCTGGCGAACGAAGAGTTCTCCTCCCGACACTGCGATTGCATAGGGGTTCGAGAGGTCGGTGATGAGCGATGCGTTGACGAGCGCTCCCGACGTGGTGTACTCGGCGACCGTACCCTCGGCATAGTTTTCCACAAAGATGTCTCCACCCGACGCCGCCATGCCCGACGGACTGCTCAGTCCCGTGACGAGCGAGGCGTTAACCGTGACCAGGGGAGTGCTGGACAGCGTGGCGGTGTTCGACAGCGTTCCGGTGGCCGATCCGCTGACTGTCGCATGCAGGATGTAGGTGATCGTGCTGCCGCCGGGCAAGGTAACGTTCGTGTCGTCGATGCTTCCAGAGCCGCTGGCCGTAAAGCCGGTTGCGCCGCCGGTTGCCGTTGCAGTATACGTTGCGCCGACGAGTGAACTGGGCAACGCGTCGATCACCGACGCGCCGGAGATGCCACTGGGTCCGTTGTTGCTGGCCACGATCGTGAAAGTGATTGCCTGGCCGGGCGCAGCGGTGCCGCTTGCGCCCGTGACACTTGATCCGCCGACGCTGTCGGTTTTGGTGATTTGAGGGTCGACTTCCGGCGTGAGCGTATCGCTATCGACGGCGGCGGCGCTGCTGCCGCCGGCTGGATATTCGCCAACGATGTTTTCGCCCGTGACAAACAGATTCCCGCCTGAGATCGCGATGGCATTCGGGCCTTTCAGTCCCCCGATCAGCGCGGCGTTGATGGTCGCACCCGTGGTCGCGTTGTACTCGGCAACGTTGCCCATGTTGCCCGAATCGCCGCCTTGGTTCACGACAAACAGATTCTCGCCCGATATTGCGATGCCTTCGGGGTCGTCCAAGCCCGTGACGAGCGAGGCGTTAACGGTTATTCCCGACTTGGTGTACTCGCCAATCGAGTTGCCGGTGGTGATAAACAGGTCATTTCCCGAAACCAGGATGCCCGAGCCTCCAACCGGCAGCAACTGGGAATTAACGAGCACGCCCGACGTGGTGTATTCGACCGTGCCGCTTGAGCCTGTGACAAAAATGTCTCCTCCCGACACCGCGAGGGCAGTCGTGTTAATCGGCAGCCCCGCCACCAACGAAGCGTTGACCACCGCCCCGGACGTGGTGTATTCGCCAATCGAGCCATCGGGGCCATTGCTGGAGTTCAAGACAAAGAGGTCCCCGCCCGAGACTGCGACGCCAAACGGGTAGCCCCCCTGGCTCAGTCCCGTGATGAGTGATGCATTAATCGGCGCCCCCGTGGCGGCGTTATATTCGCCGACCGTGCCGGTGAGTGCGTTCGTGACAAACATGTCCCCACCCGCCACCGCGATGCCAATAGCCTGGCCCACTCCCGTGACCAGTTGGGCGACGGGCGGTGCTCCGGGAACGTTGCTCACCGTTGCGGTGTTCGATAGCGTGCCGGTGGCCAACGACCCGATCGTCGCGTGCAGTGTATAGGTCACGGTACTGCCGGCGGGCATATTGACGTCGGTGTCGTCGATGCTCCCCGTGCCTCTGGCGGTGAAGCCGCTTGCTCCGCCCGTTGCCACGGCCGTATACGTTACATCAGAAAACTCACTTGGCGGCAAGGTGTCGACGATGGACGCGCCGGTCGCGTTGCTGGGGCCGGCGTTGCTGGCCACGATCGTGTAAGTGATTGCCGTACCGGGGACGGCACTCCCCGTCCCAAAGATGCCGCTAGTTCCGCCAAGGTTGTCGGATTTGATGATCGTAAGCTCAGGTTCCGGCGTCAGCACATCGGCGTCGGTGGCGCTCTTGGCTCCAGCCGCATCGGTCACCGTGGCCTTGTTTGACAACGTCCCGGTGGCGGCCGGTGGAATGTTGGCCTGAATCGTGTAAGTGATCGTGCTGCCGGCAGGCATGTCGACGTCGGTGTCGTCGATGCTGCCGGCGCCGCCGGCCGTGAAGCCAGTCGCGCCGCCGGTTGCGAGGGCCTTGTATGTCGCGCCGCTGAGCATGCTGGGCAATGTGTCGACGACCGACGCGCTGGTCACACTGCTCGGTCCGGCGTTGCTGACCACGATCGTGTAGGTGATCCCCTGGCCTGGCACGGCGTTGCCGGTCGCGCCGGTGATGCTTGATCCGCCCAGGTTGTCGGTCTTGGTGATCTCGAGGCCGGTCAGCGGCGTCAGCGTGTCGGAATCCGTGGCGCTGTTACTGACGACGTCGTACTCGCCAACAGTGCCGACGCCCGCTGTGTAGTCGCCAGGGTTCGCGACAAAAAGCTTCTGTCCCGATGCCGCGATACCAAGTGGTGAATTGAGCCCCGCGACGAGCGAGGGGTCGATCAGCGTCCCCGTCGTCGTGTACTCGGCAATGGAGCTGGTGTCCGTACCGCCGATGCCATCCTTCGCGACAAACAAGTAGCCCCCCGACGCCGCGATGGTTCCGTACACTCCCGTTACGAGCGAGGCATTAACGAGGTTCCCCGAGGTGGTGTATTCGCTAATCGTGCCAGCGTACTCGTCCGAGACAAACAAGTCCCCTCCCGACACCGCTATATAAAGTGGTTCCCCTCCGAGTGACCCCGTGGCGAGCGAGCCGTTGATCGTCGCGCCGGTGGTGGCGTTGTACTCGCCAATCGTGCCCGTGCCGAAGCTCGTGACAAACAGGTCCCCTCCCGACGCCACGATGCTCTCCGGGGTGTCGATCCCCGTGACGAGCGAAGCGTTGACGAGTGCGCCGGACGTGGTGTATTCGCTGATCGTGCCATTTTGGAAGTTTGTGACAAAAAGGTCCCCTCCCGATATTGCGATGCCCTCGGGGGCGCTGAGCCCCGTGATCAGCGAGGCGTTGATTGTCGCGCCGGTGGTGGCGTTGTACTGGCCAATCGTGCCGACGTCGGTGTTCGTGACAAACAGATCGTCACCCGAGACGGCGATACCTTGCGGGTCACTCATTCCGGTGACGAGCGAGGCATTGCTCGTCGGTGCGAGCACGTCGGCCACTGTTGCCGTGTTCGACAACGGACCAGTCGCCGTCGGCGCGATGATCGCGTGCACCGTATAGGTAATGGTGCTGCCGGGGGGCAGGTCCAGGCCCGAGTCGTCGATGCTGCCGGTGCCGCCGGCGGTGAAGCCGGTGGCGCCGCCGGTCGCGACGGCCGTAAAGGTCGCGCCGAGGAGTGAGCTGGGCACTGGGTCGGCCACCGTCGCGCCGGTTGCGGTGGCGGATCCGGTGTTGGTGACGACGACCGTGTAAGTGATCGATTGCCCCGGGACGGCCGTGCCGGTCGCGCCGCTAATGCTCGATCCACCCAGGTTGTCGGTCTTGGTGATCTCGAGATTGGCTCCTTGCGTGAGTGAATCGGCGTCGGTGGCGGTGCTATCGCCGGTGGTGTATTCACCGATGGTGCTCGCGTAGTCGCTGGCTGGGAACCCAATTCCGATGTTGGCGGTGATGACGGGGATTTCCTGTGCGACGAATAGATCCGATCCCGACACCGCGATGCTCACCGGGTCCGGCAGCCCGGTCAGAAACGAGGCGTTGACGGTTGCGCCCGCAGTTGTGTACTCGCCAATCGAGCCATATGGGGTTGCGACAAACAGGTCTCCGCCTGAGACCGCGACGGCAGACGGGTTGTCCAAGCCTGTCACGAGCGATGCGTTGACTGGGGCTCCGGTCGTGGCGTTGTACTCGCCGATCGCGCCATCCGTGGCCGAGGGGAGCGAGTTGTTGATGGTCGTGACAAACAGATCTTCCCCCGACGCCGAGATGCCGGACGGGGCGGCCAGCCCTGTTACGAGCGAGGCGTTGATCGGGTCCCCGGTCGTGGCGTTGTACTCGCCGATCGTGCCGTTGGTGGCCGAGGGGAGCGAATTGTTGACCGAAGTGACAAACAGATCCCCTCCCGATATTGCGATGCCAGACAAAACAGGCAAGCCCGTTACGAGCGAGGCGTTGATGGGGGCTCCGGTCGTGGCGTTGTACTCGCCAATCGTACTGCCGATAGTCGTAAGGGATGGGTTGGCGCTCGCGATAAACAGGTTCCCTCCCGACATCGCGAGGTAAACCGGACCGCTCAATCCTGTGACCAGCGAGGCGTTAACGAGTGCGCCGGACGTGGTGTACTCCGAAATCGTGCCGCTCTCCGAGTCGGCGACAAACACATCTCCCGCGGAGACCGCGATGCTCGTTGGGGAACCCAATCCCGTCACAAGCGAGGCATTCGCCGTCGTGCCGATGGACGACGTCAGCGTTGCCGTGTTCGACAAGGTGCCGGTGGCGGCCGAGGCGATGGTGGCGTGGACCGTATAGGTAATCGTGCTGCCGCCGGGCAAGGTCACGTCGGTATCGTCGATGCTCCCGCTACCGCTGGCGCTAAAGCCGCTTGCGCCGCCGGTGGCCACGGACGTGTAGGTTGCGCCGCTGAGTGTGCCAGGCAACGTGTCGACAATCGACACGCCCGGTGCGTCGCTGGGGCCGGTGTTGCTGGCGACGATCTCGTAAGTGATCGACTGGCCGGGCGAAAGCCGTGCCGATCGAGCCGGTGACGCTCGATCCGCCCAAGTTGTCGGTTTTGGTGATTGCGACGTTCGTTTCCGGCACGAGCGTATCGGTATCGCTGGCGCTGGTGCTGTTGATGGCGTACCGACCAATGGTCCCGTCACCCGCTGTGAGTTGGTTGTTGGCACCGTTGCTAGAGTTGGCGACAAACAGATTCCCTCCCGACACCGCGATTCCGATCGGAAAACCCAAGCCGGTGTCGAGCGAGGCGTCGACCGTTGTCCCGGCCGTCGTGTATTCGCCGACGGTGCCGGCGAAAGGGCTGGCGACAAACAGGTCGCCACCCGACACCGCGATCCCAAACGGATCACTCACACCGGTGATGAGCGCAGTCGTTGACCGTCACCCTGGCCGTGGTGTATTCCACAATCCCGTTTCCCCTGGTGGCGATAAACAGGTCACTGCCCGACACTGCGACGCCTTCCGGAGTATTCAGACCGCTGATGAGGGTGGCGTTGACCGTTGCCCCGGCCGTGGTGTACTCGCCGATATATTCCGCATAGGAAACGAACAAGTCGCCGCCCGAGACAGCGATACCACCCGCGTCGGCGAGGCCGGTGACGAGCGAGGCGTTGACAGTTGCGCCGGCCGTGGTGTATTCGCCAATGGACCCGTCGGCATAATTCTGGGAATCGTTCAAAACGAACAGGTCGTTGCCCGATACGACTATGCCAACCGGATTGCTCAATCCCGTGACAAGCGCGGCGTTGATCACTGCCCCGGCGGTGGTGTATTCGCCGACGGTGCCGGTGATGCTGTTCACGACAAACATGTCGCTTCCCGATACGGCGACCCCTTCCGAGCCGCTCAATCCCGTGACCAGTGCGGCGTTGGCCGTCGCCCCGGCGCTGCTGCTGGCGGTTGCCGTGTTCGACAACGTGCCGGTCGCGGCCGAGCTCACCGTCGCATGGACGGTGTACGTGATCGTGCTGCCGGCGGGCATATTGACGTCGGTGTCGTCGATGCTCCCGGTGCCACTGGCGGTGAAGCCGCTTGCGCCGCCCGTTGCCACGGCCGTGTAGGTCGCGCCGGTGATCGCGCTGGGAAACGCGTCGACGACCGAAGTGCCCGCCGAGTCGCCGAATCCCGCGTTGGTGACCACGATCGTGTACGTGATCGCTTTGCCGGGAACGGCGGTGCCTTGCGCCGGTGATGCTCGATCCGCCCAGGTTGTCGGTTTTGGTGATCTCGAGATCAATTTGCGGCGTCAACGTGTCGGAGACGGTGGCACTATTTTCGAAACCGGTGTCGGTCACTCCGGCGGCCGGCGTCACGGTTGCCGTGTTCGACAATGCACCAGTGGCCGACAGCGCGATGGTGGCGTGCACCGTGTAAGTAACGGTGACGCCGGCCGGAATGTCGACGTCGGTATCGTCGATGCTGCCGGTACCACCGGCGGTGAAGCCGGTGGCACCGCCAGTTGCCGTGGCCGTGTAGGTCGCGCCGGTAAGCGCAGCTTGGCAGCGCGTCGACGATCGACGTGCCGGCCGCATCGCTGGGGCCGACGTTGGTGACGAAGATCGTATAAGCGATTGCCTGGCCTGGCACCGCCTTGCCGATCGCACCGGTGACGCTCGATCCGCCCCAGTCGTCGGTCTTGGTGATCTCGAGATCGGCCTGCGGCATCAGTGTATCGGCGTCGGTGGCGGTAGTGGTCGCACCGGCGAGCTGCGTCAGCGTTGCCGCGTTTGATAACGTGCCGGCGGCCGACGATGCGATGGTGGCGTGGACCGTGTAGGTGACGGTGCTGCCGGGGGGCATGTCGACGTCGGTGTCATCAATGTTCCCGCTGCCGCTGGCCGTGAAACCGCTTGCGCCGCCCGTTGTCACGGCTGTGTACGTCGTACCGGTGAGCGTGCCAGAGAGCGTATCGATGATCAAAGCGCCGGTCACGTTGCTCGGTCCAGAATTGCTGGCCACGATCGTGTAGGTGATTGCCGTGCCGGGAACCGCCGTGCCGAGCGTACCGCTAATGCTCGATCCACCCAGGTTGTCCGTCTTGGTGATCTCGAGGCCGGTCGCAGCGGCGATGTTGTCGGTGTCGTTGGCGCTGGTGGTACCAAGGTTGTATTCGCCAACCGTGCCGGCGGTCTGACTCGTCACAAACACATCGCTTCCCACCACCGCGACGTTCGTTGGGTATTGCACGCTGATTAACGCGGGATTCACGGTCGCCCCGGAGGTTGTGTATTCGCCGACCGTGCCGCCGTTGTAGTTCGCTACGAACAGGTCCCCGCCCGACTCGGTGAGGGCATAGGGGCCCGGGATGCCGGAGACGAGCGAGGCGTTGACGAGGACTCCCGAAGTCGTGTATTCGCTAATTGATCCAGTGGGATAAAAGGAACTAGGGTTGTAGAAGCTGTTGGTGACAAAAAGATCGCCGCCCAATACCGCCACGCCATACGGGTCACTCAGCCCCGTGACGAGCGAGGCATTGATCGTTGCCCCGGTGGTGGCGTTGTACTCGCTAATCGAGCCGTCAGCGCCGCTGTTCACGACAAACAGGTCCCCGCCCGATACCGCGATACCAATCGGGCTCCCCTGGCCCGTGACGAGTGCCGCATTGATCGGCGCACCTGTAATGGCGTTGTACTCGCCGATCGTGCCATCAAGATCGGCTACATACAGATCCTCGCCCGATACCACGAGGGAAAAGGGCAGGCCCAGTCCCGTGATGAGCGAAGCATTGATCGTCGCCCCCGTGGTGGCGTTGTACTCGCCGATCGTGCCGGCGCTGGCAACATAGAGATCCCCTCCGGATACCGCGACTGCTTGCGGTTCGTCGAGCCCCGTGATGAGCGACGCGTTGATCGGCGCCCCTTGAGTGCTAAGCAACGTGGCTGTGTTCGACAACGTTCCGGAAGCGGATGAGCCGACCGTGGCATGTACCGTGTAAGTGATCGTGCTGCCGCCGGGCAACGTCAGATTCGTGTCGTCGATGCTCCCACTGCCGCTGGCCGTAAACCCGCTGGCGCCGCCGGTTGTCACGGCCGTGTAAGTTATGCCGACAAGCGAGCTGGGCAAGGTATCAACAACCGAGACGCCGTTCGCCTGGCTGGGTCCGGTGTTGCTGGCGACAATTGTGTAAGTGATCGAATGGCCAGGAAACGCGGTGCCGGCCGCGCCGGTAATGCTCGATCCGCCCGAGTTGTCGGTCTTGGTGATTTCGAGATCAACGTCGGGCGTCAGTTTGTCGACGTCGGTGGCAGCCGCGCTGACACCAGTGACTGGATACTCACCAATGGTGCCGGCACCGCTGTAGTTGCTTGGGCTTGTAACAAAAATGTTTCCGCCCGATACCGCAACGCCTGCCGGCCCAAGCACTCCCGTGACCAGCGAGGCGTTAATGGTCGCCCCCGCAGTGGTGTACTCGCCAATCGTGCCGCTGTAAGCGTTGGCGATAAATAGATCCCCTCCAGACGCCGTGAGAGATGGCAGAGCCATGCCCGTCGCATAGGTGACGAGCGGGATTAATCGTTGCGCCCGTGGCGGCGTCGTACTCGCCAATCGCGTCATCGGAGCCGCCCACGACAAACAGGTCGCCGCCCGAGACCGCGATGCCTTGCGGATAGCCCAGTCCTGTGACGAGCGAGGCGTTGACCACCGCTCCGGACGTGGTGTACTCGCCAATCGTGCCCTCGAAAGGGTTCGTGACAAAGATGTCGCCGCCCGATACCGCGATTCCCGTTGGGCCATTCAATCCGTCGATCAGAAAGGCGTTGATGGGCGCACCGGTCTCGGCGTTGTACTCGCCAATTGAGTCGGTGCTGGTATTAGCGACAAACAGATCCCCCCCCGATATCGCAATGCCAGCAGGGCTATCCAGTCCCGTGACGAGCGCGGCGTTAACCGTCGCGCCCGAGGTGGTGTACTCGCCAATCGTGCCGGCAAATCCGTTCGTAATAAACACGTCGTTGCCCGACACCGCAATGCCTTCGGGATTGTTCAGTCCCGCGACCAGCGAAGGATTGGTCGTTGCAGCGGGACCGGCCGTCACCGACGCCGTATTCGATAATACGCCGGTTGCCGCTTGGGCAATCTTGGCCTTTACGGTGTAGGTGATCGTACTGCCGGCGGGCATGTCGACGTCGGTGTCATCGATGCTCCCAGAGCCACTCGCGGTGAAGCCGGTGGCGCCGCCCGTTGCCGTCGCGGTAAATGTTGCACCGAGGAGCGAACTGGGCAACGGATCGACGACCGTGGCGCCGTCGGCGGTTCCGGATCCGGCGTTGGTGACCACGATCGTGTACGTGATCGCCGTGCCTGGAACAGCGGTCCCATTCGTGCCGCCGACGGCCGGTGGATTCTGGTTGTCGGTCGTGGAGATTTCGAGTTCGACCTGCGGCGTGACCGTGTCGGTATCGGTGGCGGTGTCGTTGCCGGTGGTGTACTCGCCGATCGTGCCATAGAGGTCCGCGACAAACAGGTTCCCTCCAGAGACGACGATGGCGGTGGGGCTGCCCAGATCTGGGATGAGCGAGGCGTTGACCGTCGCGCCCGTCAAGGTGTACTCGCCGATCTCGCCGGGGCCGAGGTCAGGTGGGCCAGGCGCGCCGATCGAAGCGAACAGGTTGCCGCCCGACACGGCGACGTCAGTCAGGCCCGACAATCCGGTCACGAGTGACGCGTTGACCGTCGCGCCGGACAAGGTGTACTCGCCGATCGTGCCACCCGTGGGACGGTAACCCAGGTTCGGGGGGACGTAACTGGCGACAAACAGGTTTTCTCCCGACACCGCGATGCCGTTGGGCCCGCTGAGTCCCGTGACGAGTGAGGCATTGATCGTCGCGCCGTTCGTGGCGTTGTATTCACCGATTGTGCCACCACTCTCGTTGGCGACAAACAAGTCTCCGCCGGCGACCGCGATTCCAGCCGGTTCAGACAGGCCGGAGACGAGAGAAGCGTTGACGAGCACCCCGGCCGTGGTGTACTCGCTGATCGTTCCACCGGCGGTTGTGACAAACAGGTCGCCACCCGATAGCGCAATGCCGCGCGGGTAGTTCAGCCCCGTGACGAGCGAGGCGTTGACGGTCGCCCCCGACGTGGTGTACTCGCCGACCGTGCCGGCGCTGAAGTTCAGGACAAAGATGTCGTCGTCCGAGACTGCGACGCCGATCGGTTGGTTCAGCCCCGTGAGGAGCGAGGCGTTGACCGGCGTTGCGGTTTGCGCGGTCACCGTTGCCGAGTTCGAAATCGTGCCGGTCGCCGATGAGCTGACGGTGGCCTTGACCGTATACGTGATCGAGCTGCCGGCGGGTAAGTCGACGTCGGTGTCATTGATGCTGCCGCTGCCGGACTGGCTGAAGCCGGTGGCGCCGCCCGTTGAAGTGGCTGTGAATGTTGCGCCAGTAAGCGAACCGGGCAAGGCGTCGGTAACCAAGGCACCGACCGCGTCGCTGGGGCCGGTGTTGGTGACGACGACCGTGTACGTGATCGACTGGCCGGCAGCCGCCGTGCCGACCGTGCCGTTGATGCTTGATCCGCCCAGGTTATCGGTCTTGGTGATTTCGAGGTTGGACTGCGGAGTGAGCGTGTCCGAGTCGGTGGCCACTGCGGTGTTACCGGTGGCCGGGAATGCGGCGATCGTGCCGGCGTTGAGGCTCGAGACAAAAAGTTCCCCTCCCGAGACCGCGATGGCGGAGGGAAAAGTCATGCCCGTGACGAGCGAGGCGTTGACCGTCGCCCCGGACGTGGTGTATTCGCCGATCGTGTTGTCGCCGGCGCTCGTGACAAACAAATTTCCACCCGACACCGCGATGCCAGGTGTCTCCGACAGCCCCGTGACGAGCGAAGCATTGACGATTGCGCCCGAGGTGGTGTACTCGCCGATCGAGCCGCTGTAATTCGCGACAAACAGATCTCCGCCCGACACCGCGATACCCTCCGGCGTGCCCAGTCCCGTGACGAGCGAGGCGTTGACCGTCGCCCCGGAGGTGGTGTATTCGCCGATCGCGCCGCCGATGCCGTTCGTGACAAAGAGGTCACTTCCCGATACCGCGATCCCGCCGGGCTCGCCCAGACCGGTCACGAGCGAGGCGTTGACGAGTGCTCCGGAGGTGGTGTATTCGCTAATCGTGCCGGTGGCGTCATTCGTGATAAACAGGTCGCCTCCCGACACCGCAATGCCGTCCGGGCCGTTCCCGTTAGTGGTAGTTAGCCCGGTGATGAGCGCGGCATTGACCGTCGCGCCGGAGGTGGTGTATTCGCCGACCCTACCGGTGACATCGTCGACGACAAAGACGTCGCTGCCCGACACCGCGATTCCCAGCGGACTCTTCAGGCCCGCAATCAATGGGAGGCTGGCCGTCGCCCGTTGGCTGCTACTGACCGTTGCGGAGTTCGATAGCGTGCCGGTATCGGCCGAGGCGATGGTAGCGTGGATCGTGTAGGTGATCGTGCTGCCGGCGGGCATTTCGACCGCGGTGTCGTCGATACTCCCGGTGCCGCTGGGGGTGAAGCCGGTAGCGCCGCCCGTCTCGCTTGCCGTGTACGTCGCGCTGCGGATCCCGCTGGGGAGCGTATCGATGACCGTGGCACCACTTGCGCTGCTTGTGGCATTGGCGACCACAACCGTGTAGGTGATTGCCTCGCCCGGCACCGCTGAGCCGGCATTGCCGAAGATGCTCGATCCGCCCAGGCTGTCGGTCTTGGTGATCGTGAGGCCGGAAACCGGCGTGATGGTGTCGGTATCGGTGGCGCTATTGTTGTCGGGATTCGTATCGATTGCGCCCGGCGGGGCTGTCGCGGTTGCCGTGTTCGACAATGTGCCGGTGGCGAAGGGACTGACGGCGGCCTGGACCTCGTAAAAGATGCTGCCCCCCGGGGGAATGTCCAGGTCGGTATCGTCGATGTTCCCGCTGCCACTCGCGGCATAGCCGGTAAGGCTGCCACCTCCGGTTCCATTGCCGCTTTCTGTTACGAAGGCCGTCGCCGTGTACGTCAGATCGGTGAGCGAGCTGGGAAAATCGTCGACGAACGAAGCCCCCGTGACGGCGCTGGGTCCGTTGTTTGTCACATCGATCCTGTACTGGACGACGCCACCGGCAGCGACCGTGCCGGTCGGGCCGCCACTCCCTCCACCCGAGACGTCGGAAACGGTGGTCTCAAGATCGGCGTGGGGCGTGAGCGCGTCGGTATCGGTGGCGCCGTTGTTTTCCAGGTTGGTATCGGTCACTCCGGCCGGCGCAGTGACCGTCGCCGTGTTCGATAACGTGCCGGTAGCTGTCGGTGCGATGGTGGCCAGCACCGTGTAGGTGATCGTGCTGCCAGCCGGCAAGTCGACAGTATCGTCGATGCTACCGGAGCCGTTTTGGGTGTATCCGCTGGCGCCCCCCGTTTCTGTAGCCGTATATGTCGCCCCGCTGAGCGTACTGGGGAGCGTATCGAGGACCGAGGCGCCGGTCGCACTGTTGGGCCCGGCGTTGCTTACGACGATCACGTAAGTAATCGCATCGCCGGGGACCGCTGTGCCGATCGCCGAGGTGACACTCGACCCGCCCAGGTTGTCGGTGGCGGTGACGTTAAGATCGGTTGGCAATGTGGCGGCGGCCTTGATGGCCGCGCCGGATATCGCTGATATCGAAACCGTCTGGCTCGCGTCGGCACTGAGTAATGGGACATAGAGAGTGTTGCTGGCGGGGACATCGAAAACCGAGTGAGCGTCGGGCCCGGATATCGCGCTGAGCGTCGAAGCGGTCAGCAAGCACCGCTGTTCCAGGTTTTCAAGCGAGAGCCTGCGGCGTTCGAATGGCAATCGCTTGCGATTGCGCGTGGACGCCTCGGACAGCTTTTTTCGGTGTTTCCACCCGCCGCCCCGCCAATCGGAAAGAAACACGCACCGCCTCCTGTTTGGTCACGGCGTCTACAATGGGTCGATACCGGTGAGCCAGAATCGCTGGCAACGAGAAGGAGATTGCCTGAATTGGCCGACGACCCATCTGTTAGACGGAACTGAATACTAGGGGTTTTCGCATCCTGTCGCCACGTTAGGCTGGTCCACCCATCCGAACGATCGACCACTGTTATCTCGGAAAAAAACACCTTCCAAGCAGTGCATGCCCGATCGTGGTGAGCGGGGGCCACGTCCCCCGCATGGCCGGAGTTATTTCCCGGGCAGGACAGATAAACGTGCCGAAGGCCCCCAGGCGGCGCAAAAAATGCCGCTTCGGCGAGTTTATTGCAGATTTTTCGGGCGGTTCGGTGCGTGCAAATCTACAGACCCACTCCGGGCTACCGAGGACCGATGGTTCGCCGGCCGGCTACACCGCTCTGTTGGGGGGGCGAGCAATGACATCGGCCCGGCAACGTGCCCCAGGCTGGCCGATTGCGTCGACGTTCCAGTCCGTCAGGAATTTTCTCGACCGTATGTGCGATTGTAGGGCGCATCCTTGTCGAGAGTTTCCTCATTCAGCGAGCCGGCAGTATCTTCCGGATTTCCCGCTGCTGGCGATTTTCGTTCGCCGTAGTAGTGCGCTTCGGGCAAGCCTTGATTGACGGGCTCTTCCTCCGCCCGAGTCGGCCCTCGATCGACCTTTCGTTCATCAGGCGTACCTTGCCCGCTGGTATTCTTGTCATTCTTCTGCCGTCTCGCGCTCTTCTGATGGCGTGGGGTCGATTTGCCGGAATTCAATTTCTTGGCCATGGTTGTTATCCCTTCAAGACGTAGGTCAGCCCGTTATGGAACCAATTCATGAGCAAGCAAATCATGTACCGATGGTTTCAGGGCGGTTTGCCTGGCTCGCCGGTGAAGTGCTCGGCATTGATCTGCTAGCGGTCTAAAGATGCTGATGCACGATCAATTTGCGGGCCTCGAGCGCCTGCTACGGCCGATTGAGGCAGACTGGCCGTGCGCGGACCGGCTTGGTGGCCGGTCGATCAATGCTCATCGTCCTATTTGGTGGCCGAATCCGTAGCCGGGACGGCAATCATGTCGAGCGTGATCGTCGTGTCGACTCGCCCGGTGTTGGAGATCATCGAGAGCGATGCGGCGGGGGGCCGTTTGGGATCGTAGTAGTTCGGTCGCAGAGCCCCCAGGCTTTTGATCGTCTTCGGCTCGGTGCAGAGATAGGTGGCCTTAACGAGATGATGCAGATCACTGTCGGCCGCCTTGAGGGTATTGCCCAGTTGGTCGAAGATGCTCGTGATCTGCTGCTCGGGAGACGCCCCGGGTGGACCATGCAGCCCGCCGACGTAGATGATCGGTCCATGATTGACGCGGACGACTCGACTAAAGACGGGCGAGGACTTCATGAAGGGGGGAGTGATGTAATCGAGCGGCTCGCCGGGAAGCGGTGGGCCACCCCAGGCAACGACTTCGATTTCGATCGGCGATTCGAACTTCCAGTCGATCAGCACGATCGGTGGCACCGGCAACTCGCCGAAAAACTTTACGATCTCCTCGCGAACCTCGCCGGCTCGCGTCATCGGGTTCACAAAAGCCTTCACCTCGACGATCGCGCCCTGGGTGAGGTTCAGAGATTCGAGCGTCTTGGCCAGGCTCTCCATCGTCTTGCGTGCAGCGGCCGGCAGATCGCCAGGCTCGGCCTGGCCCGAGATATAGATTCGCTGACCCGGGGGCAGAATGGCAACGTGTTGTCCAAGCGGCGGCAGTTCTGGGATCTTGTCGAAACCAACGGAGTCGCGGACTGAGGCGGGCAGCGCGGCCACCGCGTCCAGCGCGACCAGAGCGTCGGGCTGGCTCAGATCGCTAACGACGACGCTGATTGCCGGAGGATGGTCACCGAATGCGACAGCCAGCGTTTTCTGGAATGTCTCCAGTGCCGGCAGATCCTTCGCCGCCAGGTTGAGCTTCACGACCCGCTCGCGCGAAAGGTTGTAATGTCGCAGCACGTTATCGAGTTGCTCAAGAACCACCGCGCTTTGAGCCGTCGCATCTCCTTTGCCGAGTGGCTGGTTGTCCGCGCCGATGGGCAGAAGTTGTGGCGTATATAAGAGGGGCAACTCGCCAGGCACGACCACGGCGGCAGACCGTCCCGACCTGGGCGATTCACCGACTCGCTTCAACTCGGCCGACACCGCGCACGGATTCCGCAACGCGATCAAAACGAAGAGCAGGGAGCCGAGGACATATTGAGACATTATCAATCACCGAAGGAAGTGTTTCATGTCCGGCGTGGCATCGCCTGGGATATTCAGCATGCGGAGGATAGCATACCACACGTTCGCCATCGCAAAGGCGTCGTGGGGCGCAAACTACGGGCGCGAAAGAAGACCGTCGTTATCGGTTCGGCGGCCGTAGCGGTTCACGAAAATGGCTCACAAGCCACAAATCATGCAGCGCCAAGTCTCCAGAACGTAAGAAACAGTCATGCATCGGATTGCGTCCTCTTGCCGCTGCCGCCACGCGTGTTTATTCTCGACTTAGATTATTCGCCTGCCGAGTAGAGTTTCGACGCACAGCATAAGATCTTCACGAGACGCCGATGGCCACTCCATTGCCGCTGGTTACTTTCGAACGGTACATGTTGGCCGAGGACACGCCGGAGTACCCGCGTGTCTTCATTCTCGAGGCGACATTATCCGGTCAACTGCGGCGCGAGGCGCTCGAAGCCGCGTGGCCTTCCGCGCTGGCCCGACACCCACTTTTGACGGCGCGACTCGATAAGTGCCAGCAGAATTGGGTCTGGCCAGTAGCGGATGAGACATCCTCGACGATCGACTGGGCCAACGAGAGCGAGCCGCTGACGTTCCCCGTCGGGGAACGATTCGATCTTACACGCGAGCCCGGTTTGCGGCTTTGGGTGCGCACCGGGCCGGAGCGTGCCCGATTGGTGTTTCAGTTCCAGCATGCCTGCTGCGACGGCGTTGGAGGACTGGAGTTTATCGGCGATCTGCTGGCGCTCTACGCGCGCGAGACGAACCCGGAGAGTGCGCCGCCGCTGATGCCTGTCCCGGAGGAACTGCTCAGGCAACGAGGCTCGTTCGGCCTGACAAAACCGACACTGCGCGAGTGGTTGCGCGATGTGGCGGTCACGGCCGCCATGTCGTTTCAGCTGTTGAGTCGGACGCCGGTCGCCGCGCGAGCCCCGCTCAAGTGCCAATGAGCCGCAAGTGCCGATGGATTTTCCAGGGATTGAGAGCCACACCTTTTCGCCCGGTGAGATGGACGACCTGCGGCAGACGGCACGGCAGTCTGGCGCGACGATCAACGATTTGATGATGGCGTACTTGTTCGGCGCCTTGGTTGACTGGAACGCCCTCGATCAACCGGTCCTACCGCGCGCGTGGCTGCGCATGAACGTTCCGACGAGCTTGCGGCGGCAGGCAGACGAGCAAATGCCGGCGGCGAACGTCATGAGCTTTGCATTCATCGACCGCCGCGCCGGCGACTGCTCTGGCGTCGCACAAATGGTCGAATCGATTCGGACCGAAATGGAAGCGATCCGGCGTTTACGATTGAGCCTTTATTTCATCGGACAGATCGGCATTTTGGCGGCGATTCCTGGCGCGATGCGGCGCGTGCTGGGAATGAAGCGCTGTTTCGCGACCGCCGTGTTGACCAACGTGGGGGATCCGGCTCGGCGCTTTCGGGTGCGGTTTCCTCGCCGCGAGAACAAGGCGGTCGTCGGCAACCTGCTGCTCGAGAACCTTGTCGGCGTGCCGCCGCTACGCGCATTGACCCGCGTCGGCGTTGCATTGACGAGTTACGCCGGTCAAATGACCGTAAATGTGCTTTGCGATCGCCACTGCTTCAGCCGGCAGCAGTCGCGCCAGTTTCTCGAGATCTATCTAAACCGCGTCGCTCAAGGACTGCCGGGCGGGACAGCCGCGGCCGAGCGTCTACACGTGGATCGCGGCGCCGCCGTCGACGACTAAAGTTGCCCCTTGCACCTGGTCGCTCAGAGGGCTGGATAGATAGAGAACGGCATCGGCAACATCGGCCGGTGTCAACATCCGCTGGCCGGTCATGGTCTTATCGCGACGGTGGGCGAATACCTCCTGACTGTGCGGAATATGCCGCGTCGAATCGGTTTCGACCAGCCCGGCCATGACGACGTTGAGATTGATTCCGCGGTCGCCGATTTCCAGCGTCAGGTGGCGGACCAGGCTTTCCAAGGCGGCCTTCGAGGCGCCGATCAATCCGTACATCGGCAACGCCATTTGCGAGCCGTGACTCGACAATGCGACGATTTTGGCCCGACCCTCGGAGCGTTCGAGCAGCGGCAGCGCGCTTTGCACCAAGAACATCAAAGCGCGGACGTTGGTATTCATGGCCGCCTCGAAGTTGCGGGCGCTGGCGCCGATCACCAGGCGAAAGCCGCCCGTGGCCGCGTTGCTGACCAGGATATCGAGCCGGCCAAAGGTATTGCGGACGTGATCGATCATCTCGCTCACATCATCCTGCTCGCTGACGTCGGCTTTGACCGCGATGGTGCGCCTTCCATGATTCTGCACCGCCGCGACCGCTTGTTGGGCATGTTCGACCGAGCTGACGTAGTTAATGGCCACGTCGGCGCCGGCCTCGGCAAGTCGTTCGGCGCAGGCGCGCCGAATGCCTCGCGAGCCTCCGGTTACCAGGGCCACTTTTCCGGTGAGATCAATCATGGTTCAACTCGATGATGTTCGATCGCAAAACGACGAAGAAAAACTGGCCGCGGTCCGAGCGATTACTTTGTCGCCCCGGAAATTACGGTGGTTTGATAGCCGGCCGCCGACAACAGGCAATCGCCATTTTCGCCGAACAGCTGAAAATCGTAACGGGCGCTGCGTGCATCCTGTCCTTGGTAATACATGCGCACCAGGCATGTTTCGCCAGGGCGAGGCTCGCGACTAAGTTGCAGCCGCGCCAGCCCGGCCGGAATTTCGAAACGCTTGCCGAATTGAAAATATGCAAACGTGCTGCACAACATCAGGCAGGCGTCGAGCGTCGCCGCCGGCACAATCCAGCCTGACGGCTCTCTCGCCGGGCCGAGCTCTTGCGGCGCGGGGGCCACGATCTGACCAAACGCACCGTCATATTGAATCGCGACCTGGGTGAGGCAGCGCAATTTCGGACCGTGGAAGATCGGGGCGTCATCGGGATAGGCCATCGGAAACCAGCCAAGCGGCGGCCCACCCGGTGGCTCTATATTGAGGCTGATCGGTTTGCCACAATTGATCTCCGCGGCGACGCACAGCCGGGCCGGGTCGATAAGCCGCCCCTGGCGGTCGCGAAACTCCCGTGTGAGCTTTGCCGCGCACTTGCCGCCTTCCAGGCGTTCGACATGCACGCGGACACTCTGAGGCTGCGCTGTCGGCAAAACTTACGCCGTTGTGCACTTGCACGTTCTCGATTTGGATGACGTTCTGATCACAAAGCATTCGGGCGGCTTGAGCCAGAGTCTCGATCCCCATGACGAAGGGCAAGAGAGGCTTGCCCGCGAGCAAATGCTCGGAAAGGAACGGGTCGGCCGACGGATCCAGGCGAATCTCCGCGGTCAATCGCTCGCCGGCCTGGTGCTCCGACACCGCTTCGATGAGTGGGGCGAGTCGTGCAATGCCCGACGCCCGAGCGGCCGTGGCAAGTTCGTCGGCGGTGGCAATGCAGGGGTATGGATACTGCTTCCGGCAGCTCTCAGTGCTGGTGAAGAGGACTTCGCCTTCCGGCACACCGCTTTCCAGTTCGCGGACGAGATGTTCAACTCCTTCGGAGGGCGGCATGAATTTAATGTCGAGCGATGCGAACGTTGCCTGGAGCTCGGGACGGCTGG
Organism: uncultured Planctomycetaceae bacterium; assembly: GCA_963702015.1. Lineage (GTDB taxonomy): Bacteria > Planctomycetota > Planctomycetia > Pirellulales > PALSA-1355 > DATJTR01. The sequence goes on along the minus strand of OY969698.1, from coordinate 5,818,538 downwards.
CAACGCCGGTCTCGCCCCAAGCATGCCAATGAATTGCCACGCTGCGGCAATCGGGGCGCGCCTGACGCAAGCTGTCGATCTGTTTCGCGAGCAGGTCGTTTGCCGAGGAGTAGTCGGACTGCCCCGTCATGCCCAGACGTCCACTCATGGAGCCAAAAGCCACAAAATGCCGGAGTGGATCTTCGCGCGTCAGGTCGATCAGAGCGGCGGCCGAGACGTTTTTGGCGGCGAACGTTTCTCGCACGTGGGCAGGCTTCTTGCGGCGAAAGGCCGCGTCGTGGACAACTCCCGCTCCGTGCAGCACGCCTTCGATCGGACCGTCGACTTCACGAATCTGCTGCAAAACGCGATCGAGATCTTCCCATATCGAAACGTCGCAGGAGTGATAGGTAGTCGCGATACCCGCGGCGGCGCAGGCCCGGAGCGTTCGGTCGATCTCAATGGCTTTTTCGGCGCGGCGCCACTGCTCGTGAGGCGGCTGGCCGGCGGCATGAGCCTGCCGGAAGATGCTGTGTTTGAGTTGTTCGAGCCCACTGGCCGACAGACTGCGCCACGAGGGATCGATGTCAGGCTTCGGCGACAGACCGATGAGATGGAGCCGCAGCCCGTAGCGTCGCGCAAGCGCCACGGCGGCGATCGCCGCGATGCCACGCCCGCCGCCGGTCACCACCCAGGTGCCGCGCGGCAGCGTCTGGGATTGCGGTGTCGGTGCCGGTTGCTCAACTGCGCGCACCAACTGACGACGGCCCGCGCGATATCCCACTTCGACGTCGGGCTGGCCGCCGGCAAGTTCTTGAAATACTGCCTCAGCCGCTGTCTCGGGCGGCTCACCAGCCTGAAAGTCCAGGACCTTGAACTGGAGCCCGGCCCATTTTTCGTAGCGCGCCTCGATGAACAGGCTTTTAACCAGGCCTGTGGCGGCACCTCCTTCGATTGTGCTGAGATCGCCGGAGAAGCCAAAGTCGCCTCCCAGCCCCGTCGTTGCCACCAGCGTCGCACCGCTGCAAAGCCTGGCGTCCTCGAGCCGCGTCAGCCATTGCTGACAGAGGAGAAACGGATTCAGCACCCCACGTTCGTAGCGGCGCTGCCACGCCGCCTCGCCGGCGGTGAGTCGGGCTTCGGGGTCGTGCGGCGTGGTGAGAAACAGGTGGCGGATCGGCTGCCGGGCCCAAAGCTGCTCGAATTGCTCGCGCACCAGTGGCCACGAATGGCTCGAAGATATGACTTCCACCGGCGTCCCAAGAGCCGACAGCCGGGCAGCAATTGCGTTGGCCAGGGGATTGTCTCCCAGGACGAGCGCCGCGCCTGTCGGCACGAACTGCGACTGGGCCGAAAGCGTTCCTAACGGGGCATCCATCATCCGCAGCACCAACCGCTGCGTCAGTTGCGGGTGATCTTGGACGATCGGCGAGACGCCGCTAATCGGCACCGGGGCTGCCTGGCTCTCGCGGCGCTGTCGCGCGGTACCGGATCGCAATTGGTGGGCAATGAGATTGTCGAGTAGCACGCCGGCTCCATCGGCGATGCCCTGCAATTCCGAAAGCTCGGACTTGGAAAAGAATTGTTCAGGTTGTGGGAGGAACTGGTCCACCCGCGCTGCCTCGATCGACGTTTTTGAGGCTTTCTCGGCGAATCGCTTGAGCCACCGCCGGATTTGCGCGATATGTCTCGCCATGCCGCCGCGCCGCTTCATAGCTCATGCCGCGTAGCTGAATCAGTGAGTCTTCGCCCCATGTCGGTTCGGCGACTGTTGCCAAGTCGGCGGCTGCTTTGTTGACAATTGCTGGCTGGACCGATGACTCCACCACTGGGGTCACGGGGCGCTCAATCGACGCTGGTTGCACTGGCGGAGCAGCGGTCGCCTTTGGCGTTTGTTGTTCGCCGCCCGACGAGCGGAGCAGTTGCAAAACGTGACCGAGTGTCGGAAATTCGTCGAGTCGTAAATTCTCCGGGTTTGAGACGTCAAAGTATTCGCCAAGCTCGCCGAACAGTTGGGCTTTCTTGATGCTATCGATGCCCAAGTCGGCCTCCAGATCCGCATCGAGCTTAACAATCTCTGGTGGGTAGCCAGTTTGCTCCACGACGAACAGGACCAAGAACTGTTCGAGCTCTTCGATCCGCGGAGCATTGGCCTTGGCGCGGATCGTCGCCTTGGGGCGCTCTGCGCGATCCCGCGCATGGAGCCCCTGCGGTGCATCCGACCGGGGAAGCGTGGCGGCGACCGGAGCTGTCGCCAACGTCGCCGATGCCGTTGCGCCGGCCGGCATCATCTCGCTAAGAGCCGAAGCACTCGGTGACGCCGAAGGATGCGGAGCTCCTGGCGCGTTGACCTCGGGCAGAGGAAGAGGATGACTGTCGGTGGGCGCGATGTCCGCAAGCCATTCGGACTTGCCCGGCGCACCTTTCAAGAAGTTGAGCACGTGCCGCAAAGTTGGGAACTGGTCAAGCCGCAAGTCATCGGTCGGCGTCACAACGAAATACTCGCCAAGCTCGCCGAATAATTGGGCTTTCTTGATGCTGTCGATCCCCAGATCCGCCTCCAGGTCGGCATCGAGCCGCACAATTTCTGGCGGATATCCGGTCTGGTCGATGACAAATTGGACAAGAAACGATTCCAGTTCAGCGATGGACGGGGCATTCTCGCGCAGGCGTGCCGGCGACCGTCCGCCATGACCGTTGGTCTCGGCAGGGACGATGCTTTCGCTCGGTTCGGCGGCGCCGAACCTCGCCGCCGGTCGCGGTGCGGCACCATGCTCCGCGGCGCTGCAATGCGCTCGATCGGCGTCTCTTTGTGTGTCGCGAGCGACTCGCTCCAAACCGGGTTGCCGATTGGCTGCTGCGGCGGCGTGACCGGGAGGCCATCTGTGGCCGAACCGGCACGCAATCTTGCCTTGCGCCCGGTTGTGGCATCGAAACTGACAAATTGTTCGCGTAGGGGATTGGAGTCATTCACTGCGACAGGTTTTGGTTGCCGGGTTGGAGTTGGCCCGTTGGTAACCCCGGCACATTCCAGTTGCGCAAGGAGTCGGCAAAGCTGTTGCTCGCTGCCGCGCTTGGGGTGGTCGCTGGCAGCACATACAGCCTCCCCCAGAATTCGTCGGTGAAGCCGGGTCAAGACTTGCTGCGGCCCGACTTCGACAAGCACGTTCACACCGCTTTGCGACAGTTTTTGGATCAGATCGACGTATTCGACCGGCGCCGTAAGCTGCGCCACGAGGTTTTCGCGAATCTGGTCCGGATCGCTGATTAGCCGATTGCCGACGCTGCTCATGAGGGGAATTCGAGGGGGCACGATCCACGATTTTGCCAGCGCCGCGGCAAACGGCGGTTGAGCGCCGGCCATCAAGGGAGTGTGAAATGCCCTCGGCACGGCCAACGGCCGTGATTCGAATCCGGCCGATCGCAGTTGGATGGCGAAAGTCTGCACCTCTCCCATTTCGCCCGCCACGACCGTCTGATCCGGAGCGTTGTGATGGGACAGAAAAATGTTGCGACGGCCGGCCAGCAATTGCCGCACCGCGTCGGCCGGCGCGGCGGCCGACAGCATTTGAGTCGAGATCTGCGGCGTGTCGCGCTCGATCGCCTGGCACCGCCCGGCCGTGGCGCCGATCGCTTGTTCAAGGCTCCAAGCGCCGGCAGCCACAAGTGCCGCAAACTCACCGTAGCTGTGGCCACTCACGACGGCCGGCTGGATGCCGAGGCCGGTCAGCGTGCGAAACATGACCAGATCGGCCAACAAAATGGCCAACTGTGTGCGAAAGACGTCGGCGCCCAGCAACTGGTCGGCGTCGGTACTGATTTCGGCAAAGCTCGGATAGCCGAGCAAAGCCAGTGCCGCATCGGCCTCGCGAACCGCCTCGCGAGCCGTTTTGTTTTGGCGGATCAGGTCAGCGAGCATTCCGGCGTATTGCGAGCCTTGTCCCGGGAACAAAAAAGCGATCTTCGCGGCAGCCGTCGGCCGCTCGTGGCAAAAGATGCCTTGCTCCTCGAGTGCCACGCGGCTCTGGGGCACCGCGATCTGATCGGCGGCCAGACGCAATTTGGCTGCCAGCGCATCAGCGCTGTCGACGACCAAAGCAAGACGCCAGGCGGCATCGGCAGCAAAGCCGGTGGCAGAGTTTCTGGCAAAGAGTGATTGTGCGTCGGCAACCGCGGCGCCCGCGTCGGCCACCAGCGAGCGCAAACTTGCGGCCGCGAGCCTTACGATTTGCCACTGGGATCCGCTAGCCGGTCGATCGACGAGCGATGATTTGACCTTTGTCGGTGGGTTGACGTTCGGCACTGCGGAGCCTCGTTCCAGAATCACATGATAGGCCAGGCAGTCCTCTGCGCCGGCGGAAATGGCCGCATAAAGTCGCTCACTCTGCTGGGCAGGGCGCAGCGGAGTCGACACGCTGGCGACCGACATTTGACCGTTAATGTCGGCCAGCCAGGGAGCTACCTGCTCGAGGCCGACTTCGGCCGGCATTTCGCCGTGCTGGAGCGCCAGTGTGCTTTTGATAATGGCCGCCATGCCGGAGGCTGCCCTCGTGTTGCCGATCTGACTGGCGAGTGAACCCAATTGCAGCGGAGCGGCGCGGTGGCCCGAGCCATAGGTCTCGACGACCGCGGCCGTCTGCCGAGCCTCGACGGCCGGCAACGCTGCGCCAGCCAGCTCCAGGGCCGCGATTTGCCCGGGTTCGACGTGCGCATTGCGCAGCGCTCGACGCATCGCCAACCGCGATGCCTGGTAGAGATCGTCACCTGACCCGGCACCAAAACCGCGCAAGATTCCACGGATCGGATCTCCGTCGCGGCGGGCATCGGACAAGCGTTTGAGTAGCAGCACGCCGACTCCCTCGCCTGGCACGCTGCCGCTGGCCATGGCACTCAAGGGGGATTGTGGCTGCCCTTGGGCCAATCGCCCGCTGAGCGATTCGGATTCATAGACCAAGAGGCCCATATTTCGGTCGCCGGCCGCGCAAACGACCATGTCGCAGGAGCCACCGAGTAAAAAGTCGGCGCTGGCCGCCAATGCGGCCAGCCCGGCCGCTTCTCCGGCGTCGAGGGCGAGGCCGCCTCCAAAAAAATCGAACGATTTGGTGATCCTGGATGCCAGCGTGCTGCTCGTGAAGCTGCCGGTCTCGTCGACGAGGGCCGGCATGCGCTGGATCAGCAGTTTTTCGAAGCGGGCCGCGATCAGGCTGATGTCGGCGGCTGGAAATCCCCGCTCGGCCAGTAAGGCGCGCAGCGTTTGCTGGAACTCGGGCAGCCGCAAGGCCAGGTTGAGCTGTTGGGAGAACTCGTCGCCAAACATGGTTCCCACGACGACTCCCACCCGACTGCGGTCGAGGGGCTTGCGATCGTAGCCGGCATCTTGGAGTGCTTGTTCGGTGGCGTCGAGGAGCATGAACTGGAGCGGGTTTGCCTGTTCGACTTGCTTGGGCGGGACAACGTGACGGTGCCAGTCGTAGACGTAGTCGGTGATGAATCCGCCGCTGGGCAAGTTCTCGGAAAACGCTTTCCCAGTGCGACGATCGACTCCGGCGGCCGCGTTCCAGCGACCTGCCGGGAGGAGGCCTTTGGCATCGCGGCCGCTGGAGAGCAAATCCCAAAATGCGGCGATGCTTTGCGCACCTGGCAGCAGGCAACCCCTGCCGACAATTGCCACGGCCTCGGGCTCGCGGGGCTCCAGATGGACGTTGACGCTGCCGGTGCCACTGGTTTGTGCCCGGCGTGGGGATTCTTCCGGAAACTCATCGAGCACCACGTGGACGTTCAGTCCGCCAATGCCAAACGAGTTGATGGCGGCGCGTCGGGCCAGGCCGCCTGCCGGACTCGGCCACGCCAGTTCGCTGGTGGGGACAAAAAAGGGAGCTCGGTTCCAATCAATCTCTGGATTCAAATGTCGGCAGTTGACCGCGGGAGGGACCGTCTGGTGACGCATCGCCAAGACCGTTTTCACCAGGCCCGTCAGTCCGGCAGCTTCGAGTGTGTGCCCGACGTTACCCTTGACGCTGCCGATCGGGATTTTTTGGCCGGGCGGCAGTCGCCCATTGAGCGTTTCGGCCAGTGCCTGCAACTCGGTCGCGTCGCCGATTTGCGTCGACGTGGCGTGAGCCTCGAGGTACTGCAGTCGCGCGACATCGATGTCGGGCTCGTAGGCCCTTTGAATCGCCAATACTTGCCCCTCCTTACGCGGCGCCCAAAGGCTTTTGCCACGACCGTCGGTCGACATGCCGATGCCGCGAATCACTGCCTGGATCTGGTCTCCGTCCGCCCGGGCTCTGGCGACGGTCTTGATGACCAACGCCACGTAGCCTTCGGCGAGGATCAAACCGTCGGCGTCGGCATCGAAGGGACGCGAACCCCGCGCACTGAGCGATTGGGCGTGCGAAAACAGCACCAGCGTGTCGGACTTGCAATACGAGGCGCCACCGACGACGGCCATATTGATCCGTCCCTGCTGCAAGTGGGCCGCGGCAACGGCCAGAGCCTGCAGCGACGAAGCGCAAGCGGCATCGACCACCAGAAACGGGCCGGTTAGACCAAAGCCGCGCGAGATCAATTTTGCGGCTGCCAGCGGTGACAGTTCCAATTTGCCGGTGGCTTGAAACTCCATGGGCTGACGGCGAACCGCGGCAATTGTTTCGCGAATGAGCTCTTCGCGCTTCGCCGCCGGCAGCGACCGGAGCGGCTCCACTTCCTGAAGCAAATGAGCCATCTCGGCCACGTTGCCGCGATAGGCGACTTGGGCGGCCAACGGCGACGCAGAAGTATGGCCGACAAAAACGCCGGTGTTGCGGAGTGGCAAATCGAAGGGATCGAGTCCGGCATGACGGCACGCCGCGGCCGCCACTTCGCAAAGCGTTAGATGAGCGACGTCGGCCGAGGCGATCTGCTGGTCGGTCAAGGGACAGGCCGCGCGATCGAACGGGCGACGGGAAACGAGCCCTCCCAACGATGAGTACGTCTTGTTCAACCGCCCTTTTTTTGGATGGTAATGGAGTTCTCGATCGAGCCGCTCCGGCGGAATCTCGCCGATGCCGCTGCCGCCCGAGCGCAACAGATTCCAAAAATCGTCCAGGTTGTCAGCGCCGGGCAATCGGCAGGCCATGCCGATGATCGCCAGAGGCGGGTTTTCACTCGGTCTGGGCGTCATATCGCACAATCTCGCTGAAACACGGAATGGATTGACTCGTCGATCGGGAAAATCAGGCTGAAAGGGCAGTCACAATGCTGCGCAGGACGGTGGTCGGCGGATGCTCCGCCAGACTATCGCCTTCGATCACGACCGCACCGGAATACACTGCCTCGTCTACCGTGATCTCGTTTTCGACCAGCGCCTGAAAAACCGCGCTGTTCAAAAAGTACGTGCTGCGGCAGCGGCTGGCGATGCCCGGCTGCGCCGCCACGGGCCGCTCGTCGGCCAACAGGATGGTAAAATCGCCTCCCCCTTGGCCGGTGACCTGTATTCCGACGGCCTTTTGGTCGCCACGGGTAGCGGGTTCGGCGGCCAGAAGCGGCTGGAGGCGAGCCAGCGCGTCGAAGGTAAGGTCGATAGTTCGTGGCCGGGGCCAGCCAAAATTGCCCTGTACGGCGTAGCGAGCCGTTCGCATCAGCAGATCGTGGTCGGCCAGCGGACAGGGGAGATGGGGCGCGGCCCGCAAGGTATTGGTGGAGTCGAAATAGGGATCGTCGCGCCAATGCGAATCGTAAGTTCGCATTTGCTCGCGGAACATGCGTTCGGCCCCCTCTCGCTCGGACGCCGGCACTTGAATCGGCGCGGCCTGAAAGTCGGCCGGGATCTGTGCATATTCGCGGAGCACCTCTTCGAATACTTCGCTCACGAGCTTTACGGTTGTCCGCTCGCGGGGCGTCAGGTGATATGTTTCTCCGTGCAACTGTGGCTGTTGGAGTATTGAGACGAGAACCGCGGATACCCAGTCGACCGGGACCAAATTCTTGCCTTCGGTGCCTGTCAGATTCAAACGGTCCATGAACCGGGTTTGCAGCATCGCGTCGTAAATGATTTGCCGACCGGCATCGCCGAGAGCCAACAGCCCTTTGGCCATCGAATAGAGGACCTGCAGTGGCGAGTAGAAGCCGTGGAAGTTGGTGGTGTAGCCGGTCACCGAGTCTCCCAGGACGCTCGCCGGGCGATAGAACGTGGCGCTTTCCAGAAAAGGGGCCTCGCGAATCTGCTTTTCGGCCGCCATTTTGCTGCGTTCGTAGTCGTTGCCGCACGTTTGCCCCAGGTCGAGCTCCGATTCCAGAATCCGACCGGTCCGCAATCCGCAAAGGTAGGCCGTCGAGACGTGGTGAAAATGCCGGATGCCGCTCCCCTGGCAGACTGCCAGGAGATTCGTCGTGCCGACGACATTGGTGACAAACGGTTCGCCCTCGGCATCGTCAGCATGGAACTTCATGCTGGCCGCGCTATGCACGATCGTGTCGCAATGCCGCCTCAGCCAATCGAGGCTGGCGGAGCTGAGACCGCAGCCGGCCAGGCGCACATCCCCCTCCAAGATCACCGGCCGAGGCAGCGACCTCTCAAGTCGTTGCTCCCAATACGTCAGCACCAACTCGACCCGCTGCCGCGCGGTCTCTCGCCTGGTGCCGCGGACCAGCACCGCCACGGGCAATTCGGCTAAAAGCATATCCTTGAGCAGATAGCGGCCGACAAATCCGGTTGAGCCAGTGAGCAGTGTGTAACGCATCTTGATCTCGCGTGACTCGAAACGTTTACAGACTCGCACCCCAAGGCATTCAAGTGGGAATGCCATCCGCTGTCTGAATGCTAGGACTGGGCGCAGAATAGACCCGACCGGCCGCTTCGTCGAACTTTGTTGTAGATGCTGGCGATGCGGATATGGCGGTGAGAGTCGGTTTTGTATTTACCTATCTTGCCTATTCGACGCATTCTTTTCAAGCGATCGAGTGGGGAGGACAGTGTTCAAATCGTGCTGTGCTGGCGGAATTTGGCTATGGCCAAGGGCTTCGATCAAATCCCGGTCATTGTGCTGAAGGGGTCCGATTGTATCGCTTGTAGGGTCAGCGAGATTCTGGCCGTTGACATATGCGGTGGGGGGCATGGGTGCTGGCACGTTGTTAGAATCATTGGCTGCCCGCCTCGCGCGGTTCGTTTCGGGCCGAACCGATTTGCAAGATTCCGGCCAAGCTCCCCCCGCCTCCAAGGAGAGAATGATATGTTTCGGTTGCCCCGATGTCCCGGCTTGGGCGCTGCGCCCGCCCATTGGTTTGCCTGGGCGTTCCTCGTCTGCTGTTGTGCAATGATGCAGCCGGCCGCGGCAGCGGGCCTGCGGGTCGCCACGTTTCGTGTCGACGTGACGCCACCCCTGGGCAGCCCGCTGGTCGGCGGCTGGACCAAGTATCCCTTGCTCGCGGTTGACGATCCGTTGTGGGCCAAGGGAATTGTGCTGGAGGACGGCGGCCAGCGCTACGTGCTATGCGCGCTCGATTACTGTGAGCTCCGCAATAGCTCGCACACCTATTTTCGCGAGCAACTGGCTGCGGCTGCCGGCACCGACACTTCGCGGGTCGCGGTGCAAAGTCTGCACCAGCACACTGCGCCGTTGATCGATGAGCCAGCCCAAGCGCTTTTGGACGCGACCGCCAAACCGCTGCCCAGCGCCGACGTCCCCCATTTCCGCAAAGCCGTGGCCGATGTAGCCGAGGCCGTGCGACAGGCCGTCGAGCATCTCGAGCCGTGCGATGGTCTGGCGGTTGGGGCGGCAGAGGTCGACCGCGTTGCTTCGAACCGCCGCGTGATGGGAGCCGATGGCAAAATCGAGGTACGGTACAGCTCGACTAAAGACCCCAAACTGCAAGCAGCGCCCGAAGGCCTGGTCGACCGCAAGCTGCGCACGATCACGTTTTTGAGCGGGAAGCGGCCGCTTGCGCGGCTGCATTACTATGCCACACATCCGCAAAGCTATTACAACGATGGCCGGGCGACGAGCGACACCGTCGGCCTGGCCCGCGAACGGCTCGAACAGGAAGAGGGGGTGCCACAGATTTACTTCACGGGCTGTTCCGGAGACATCACGGCCGGCAAATACAATGACGGTTCGCCCGAGGCTCGCCGCGAACTGACCGACCGCCTGGCCGCCGGCATGCGGGCCGCGATCGCGGCCAGTCAATCCGTTGCGATCGGACCGATCCAATGGCGCAGCCACACTCTTGACCTTGCCGCCTCGTTTCGATGAGTTCTACACGCTGGCCGCCGCACGGGAACGGCTTGAAAACCTCACAGCCTCTCCGACGTACCGGATTTTCCAAGGGGCCCTGCTGGTGGCCTGGATCGATCGGCAAGAGACGCCGATCGAGCTCAGCTCACTGTCGATTGGCCCAGTCACGATCGTCCATTTGCCGGGTGAGCCGTTCGTCATGTATCAACTCCTGGCACAAAAACTTGGCGGCGATCGGTTTGTGGCAGTGGCCGGTTACGGGGATGCTGGATGCGGCTATTTGTGCAGCGAAGCGGCATATGCCGAAGGAGGCTACGAGCCGACAGCGTCGTCTGTCGGCCCGCGTTCTCAATATGTGCTGGAAGACGCGATTGGCCGGCTGGTGCCGAGCGAGAAGTAAGCGGCGGCGGCTTTGTCCTAGGCGGGGCGCACCGCCGAGAGTTGCGTTGGCTTGGAGAAAACACGTGCTATTTTGTTCCGACCGGGTACAATCATTTCGATTTATCAAACGACCCGAATGGCTGAAGCCAACCGGCCAGAAACGCTTTCGTCTGACAGCTACACTGATTCGTGCTGCTCCGCGCTCTGTTGATCCCCGCCTTGGGCCAGGGCCACCGGCCCGAAAGAATCCTCACGGAGAGCTGCCATGGATTTTCGCCCGCCAAAAGCCAGTCGTCGCGGATTTTTGACCGTTGGTGCCCTGACTGGAGTCGGCCTGTCGCTAGGCGATTATTTTCGCCTGCAACAAGCGCAAGGTGCACAAAAAAACTACGACTTCATCGAGGCCAAGGCCAAGAGCGTGATCCATATCTTCCTGCCGGGCGGCATCGCCCATCAGGAGTCGTTTGATCCCAAGCCTTATGCCCCAATCGAATATCGCGGTGAGCTCGGAACCGTGGCGACGAAGATACCGGGCGAAGTCTTTTCCGAGACGTTGCCGCAGACGGCTCAGATCGCCGACAAGATCACAGTCATTCGTTCGATGTCGCACGGCGAGGCGGCGCACGAGCGCGGGACGCACAACATGTTCACCGGCTATCGGCCCAGCCCGGCGCTCGTCTTTCCGAGCATGGGCAGCGTGGTGAGCCACGAATACGGCCCGCGCAACAATCTGCCTCCCTACGTCTGCATTCCCAAAGAGCCGAATGAATATGCGGGGACCGGTTATCTGAGTTCGTCGTACGGCCCATTCAGTTTGGGTGCCGATCCGGGCGCCGAGGGATTCAAGGTCCGCGACTTGAGCATGCCAGAGGGGATCGATGAGGCGCGGTTTACCCGCCGCCGATCGGCTCTGGACGCGGTGAACCAGCATTTTGCCGAGACCGAGAAGGATGATGGCCTGGCGGCCATGGACACGTTTTATCAACGAGCCTATAGCCTGATCAGTTCGGTCGAAGCCCGCGAGGCCTTTAACCTGGAAGCCGAGCCGGCGGCGATCCGCGATGAATACGGCCGGCACAAAATGGGCCAACGGTTGTTGTTGGCCCGGCGATTGGTGGCCGCCGGCGTACGGTTCGTGTCGGTCACGATGGGGGGCTGGGACATGCATGCCCATATCACGCCGGGCATGAAAAATCGGATGCCGCAACTCGATCAGGCGTTCGCCACGCTGATTCGCGATCTGGACCGGAGCGGATTGCTGAAAGAGACGCTGGTCATGGTTTCCAGTGAGTTTGGTCGCACGCCCAAGCTCAACAAGGATGCTGGTCGCGATCATTGGCCCAAGGTGTTCAGCATCGCGCTGGCCGGGGGGGGATTGAAGGAGGGCTTGATCTACGGAGCTTCGAACGCGGTCGCCGCGGAACCCGAGCATGACGACCTCGGACCGGCCGACCTGGCCACGACCGTCTATCATCAACTGGGCATCGTCGCCGACAAGGAATTGATGGCCCCGGGCAATCGGCCGATCGAAATTGTCGACGGTGGCAAGGTTCGCAGCGAATTGTTGGCTTGATTCGGGGCCGGATCCGAGGCGGCAATTTGCCAGCCGTCGCAAGAAAGCGCAGAATGGCGGGTGAAGTTGATGAAACCGCCAGCCGGGCGGATTGACCCGAAACGGACTCGAAAAATCGCAGGGGAGGCGAGCCATGACTCGTATCGCCAGAACCATCCTCGTTGTGCTTTCGGGGCTCGCACTCACGGCCCAGTGGGCCGAGGCTCAGGGACCTAATGTCCAGGTCGCCGGCACGTTCGGCTTCGCCGGCGGATATAGTCCGTACGGCGGCTATGGCTTCAGCCCATACGGCGGCTATGGCTTCAGCCCATACGGCGGCTATGGCTACGCCTTCGGTCCCTACGGCGGATTCGGGTACAGTCCCTACGTCGGTTACGGGGGGCTCTATGGCGGGTTTGGCTACGGCCCGTTCAACTACAGTCAGCAACTCTTTCAGCAGCAGGCGTCGCTGACCCAGCAGATTTTTCAACAGCAGCAAAACGCGATCCTTGACCAGATTCAAGCGGCGCAAAGCCGATTGGAAACCCTCGACGCGACCAAGCAGCAACTCTTTCAGCAATATCTCGGTAAGAGCGATACGGAAAAGGCCGCCGTTCGAGCCGGATTGATTCGCGACTTTCTTAAACTCGATCCTTACCGTCGCGAAGGATGGAAACGAGACACAGTCGTTCAGCTTATCATCGGGCAAGACTTGCAACGACTGGACGGCCTGGCTGAGTTCCGGGACATGAGCGAGGAAGACAAAATCCAATTTCGCCAAGCCATGCTTCAAAAGTACGCGTCGCTTTCGCGTGCCGATCAACAGGCCTGGCAAAAAGATCAGGTCATCGGCAACATCCTGGGAAGGGACTGGTGGCCGAAATGACCCGTTTGCTGCTGGGATTGCTCGCGAGTTTTTGGTGCGCGGTTGCGCGGGGCCAGTATCCGATCTATCCGGCTTATGCGCAGCGCCTGCTCCGTCGGCTTATCCGCAATATCCGCCGTTCTACGCCGGCGTCGGGCCCTATGGATTTGGTGGCTATGGCATGGGGGGCTATGGTTTGGGGGGCTATGGTTTGGGGGGGTACGGCTTCGGGGGTTACGGTTTCGGGGGCTACGGTTTCGGAGCCGTCGGCTATTATCCGCTGAACACGTTCGGCAATATGAATTGGCTTCCCCCCAACCGGCCGTCGCCCTACTACGTCACGCCGTCGGGTGGCGAGTATCTTGAACAGGTCCGGCGCCGCGATCAAGCCACGTACAGCGAGTTAATGCTGTTGCAGAACGCCCAGCGGTAGGGCCATCTGCGTTCGACCCGTCACCGAATCCCGTCGAGCCACACCATCGATCGGGCAGTCCGAGTCCGTGTGGCCGGCGAGTCGGGATGTTGCGCGGCCTCGACGACGTCGTTGCCGATTCCGAATCGAGTGCCCAGCGCCTTCGTTGTCATGCGATGATACGAAGAAATCTTAGCTCGCTTTCTGAAATGTCGCGCATCGGCGGCGCGCCATCCCATGTTGCGCACGAGGCAACGCGCCGTCCCGACGACCGGCAGTTTCGAACCCTCCGGGGCGTTCCCGGCACCGGTTTGCGCGGCACGGCGGGTCGCCATGTCACGTTGGAGAATTTGCTCTTGAGCCCAGTGCGCGACATCGTCGAGACGTACATAGTTGTGTCCAAATGTCGTCACATCGTGCCGGTGGGTATTCAATCATTCGACAAACTGTTCACACACCTGGAATATTCCTCGCTCGCCGTCCGAATGGCGTGAGAGAATCGTCGCCTGATCCAATCACTATGCTTGTGAGCGCCTCCTGATGAATATGCCGTATCGCATGCTGATTCTCGAGAACAACCGTTCCGATACCGAGGCGATGCTCAAAGCGCTGCGGGATGCCGGGTTTCACCCGATTGCCGACTTTGCGACGACCGAGCCGGATCTTCGGGGTTGTCGGCATCCGGCCCCCGACGTGATCCTGGCCGATTGCGACCGATCGAGTTTCATTGCGTGGGACGCGCTGAAGACCCTGCTGCAGGGTGGGGGAGAAATTCCGTTTGTCGTCATATCGGGCGTCAGCGAGGAGCAGGCGACCGTGGTGGTGCAGCAAAGCGACGCGGCCGGCATGGAAGTGTGCAAGGCGGTGAGCCGCCAGGACCTGCTCGACGCGCTCGCCAGGAGACGACTTTTCCGCCCCGCGCCAGAAGCATTGGATCTGGCGGCGGTATTTCAGCATTGCGACAGCAATCTCGATTTTCTTCGGGAACTGGCCGGCATGATCGACGAGATTGCTCCACGGCTGGTCGCCGAAATCCGCGATGCCTTGGAGGAACAAGATGCCGATAGACTGGAACATACTGCCCACCGGCTGAAAGGATCGCTGATTCCATTTGTCGCGCCCACGGCAATCAACGCCGCGCAAACGTTGGAGAACATGGGGCACGCCCGAGATCTGTCGAACGCTTTGGAAGCCTATCGGGTCCTTGATCTCGATGTTCGGCGGCTGCTGGCGAAACTGCGGAAAGCAGTCTCCTCTGAAGCTCTTGTCATGCAAGCTCCGTAGTAGGTCAGCGCGCGAATGATCGGGGAGAGTTGTCGATGTACGGAGTCACGGTCAATTTAATCGGCTGCAACGAGCATATCGTTCCGGCGGCTGCGCGCAATTTTGCAACGCTGGGCCGTCGTCGACGTTGATTATCCGACCGTTACCGCCGTTCAAAAGAACGTGCTTGCGAAAGAAGACGAGACCCGGCTGCTGATCATCCATGTCGACTCGATCGAAGGCGTGTCGGAATTGAAGCGACTGAACAGCATCTATCCGCGTTATCCGATCCTGGCGTTGGTCGACGTGAACCGCGATCCCACGCTCGTGATGAAATGTATGCGCGCCGGGCGCTCCAGGTAGTTCATCCGCCCGTGTTGGCCGATGATCTGCAAGAAGCGCTGGATTGTATCGCGGCAAAACATGATGGACTGCGCAAGCTGGCCCATCTGGTGACGGTTACAGGCTGCGTGGGCGGCTGTGGCGGAACCGCGGTGGCAATCAATCTGGCCCATGGACTTGCCCGTCTTACCAAAGCGAGGTGCATTTTGATGGAGCTTGCGCTGCGCAAAGGAGTGGTGGCGAACCACCTGTCGATTTCGCCCCGATACACAACGACCGATCTTGTGACGGATATCAGCCGTATCGACAGTTTTATCCTGCAAGGAGCGCTGACGGAGGTTGCCGAAAACTTCTGCGTGTTGGCGGGGCCTTACGAGACCATCAAGACCGATACGGGCGATTTGGAAAGCGTTATGCAACTGGTCCAGTTGACGCGACATCTTGCCACCTGGCTGGTGCTGGACGTGCCCGGCACCTACGACGACCTTTTCTTCAGCAGCTTGATGTCCGCGGATCGCATCGTGTTGGTTGCCGAGCAGTCGGTGGCGGCAATCCGCGGGGTGCAAATGGTTTGTAGTTCGCTGAAGCAGCGGCGGCCGATCGTCGTGATCAATCGCTACAACGCCAAGAAGGGGGGGCTGTCGGTCGATCGGATTCAAGACTTCCTGCCGGAGTGCGATGTCTGCACGGTGGCCGACGATCCGGCCGTGGGCGAGTCGATGAATAGCGGCCAGCCGCTAGGAATTTATTCCCCCCGCAATCCCGTGCTGGCCGACCTCGATGCCTTGATCCGGAAAATGGAACCGAGTGCGGTACCGGACGGCAATGGCAAGAGAACGATCATTGGTCGGTTAGGCCGGGCCCTATCACATACTTTAGGGGAAAGACGATGACTCCGAAGACGATGATGCTTTTGCATGTCGAGGATGACCCGATTCAGCAGGTTCTGATCGCGCATCAATTGGCTTCCATGCGAGAGTATTGTTTCGACATCACCGTCGCCATCTCCGAGGACAGCGCGGTCGGGCAGTTCACCAGCGGCAGTTTCGACCTGGTGATCCTGGATTATCATCTGACTCAAGGAGACGGCGTGAGCTGCTTGCGGCGCTTGCGTGACCTCGATCGGATCGTTCCCATCATCGCGGTATCTGGCGCGGCGACGGACGAGATTGCCGCGGTGCTCATCTCCGTCGGCGCCGACGATTATCTCTCAAAACAGACCTTGGAGAGCAGGATCCTCTGGCAAGCGGTGCGCAACGCGCTGACGCGGGCACAAGCGTTTCGGTCTCGGTTTGCCGCCCTGGAGAGATGAAGTCGAATGGCTCCCGCGAAAGTGGGCGTCGGCTAAGGGCGCCGCAGTCTTTGGAGGATCTCCGATATGAGTACCGCCGCGGGACGCGTCGTATCGCACGGCATTGCCGGCCAGCTGGGATGATTGCTCTCGCGGGCCGTGAGCTGTTCTTCGACCAGGTCCGGTCGCGCTTCGGACAGAGTGCGGCCCCGGTTGCGACGAGCGGCGATGCGCTGTTGCGCGACCCCGAGAGGGCATTGGCAATGAACGATCAACCAGCGCGCAAGATAACGCTCGACAAGTTGTCCAACGCGAGCGATCTCCTGTTGCGACAAGAACGTGCCATCGAGGATTGCCGACATGCGCCCAGCCAGTAGTTCCTCGGCGGACGCAAGCATCTGGTCGTAGACTTGCTGTCGATTGCTTGGGCTATACTTGGCGGGGCCGCCGGGGAGCCGTCCCAAGTTGACAAGTTCCTGCCGGACCACGTCGGTTTGCAAAAGTTCGATTCCTAATCGGTCGGCCAGGCCTTCGGCAATGGTTGACTTGCCGGTGCCACTCAAACCGCGGACCAGCAGCACGAGAGGTGGCCCTAGTGGACGGTCGAATTGGTCGGCAAGCTCCAGGTATTGGCCGGCGATGGCCAATTGATCTTGAGCAGCGGAATCGGCCAGCTGTTTTGCCCTCAGCAGGGCAACTTTTGCCCGTACGCAGGCTCGGTACGACTTGTAAAAGGTGGCAAGTTCTTTCGGCGTCGTATCACCTGAAATGGCCATGCACTTCTCTCGGATCGCGGCGCCAGTTGCGGCCGCATTCAGCCTGGCGCACTCGGTTTCGAGAAACGAGAGTTCATCGAGCACGTCGACGCGGCGAAACTCAGCATTGAATTCAATGCAGTCGACGACCACTGGCGGAGACGTCAGGTAAATATGTTCGGGTCGGAGGTCGCCATGGCCATCCACAACGCGGCCGGCGGCGATTCGAGCATCAAAGTCTTCTGGATGCAGCGCCAGGTAAATCAGCTGAGCCGCGTAAACGCGTCGCACGATATGAGGCGCGAAGAGTCGCTCGTCGGCGAGCAAATCGGCAAGATTGGCTCGCGCGTGCCGCTCGATTTCGCGCGATAGTCGTCGGCCGAGAGCGACACAGGCTGCTGGTTTTGATAAAAAGTCGCGAGTAGATTTACCAAGGGTGCAATAGCGGCGGCTGTGACAGCTCCTCGTTCCACGGCGGCCAAGAGCGTATCGGCTGCATTCAGACGTCGCATTTTGACAAGCCAATCGACCGCCGGTCCTTGGCCTCCGATTGCAAAGTCGCCGTCGGCCGATTGCGTGATCGGCAGCACTTCGAGATAGACATCGCCGGCCAGTCGTCGATTGAGTTGCAGTTCGGCGAGGCAAGCCTGATGCCGCAAGTCTGCGGTGCTGAAATCGAGAAAATCGAAATGCACCGGCTTCTTCAGCTTGTAGGCAAATCGGTCGGTCAAAAAAACCCGCGAAATATGGGTCTCCACGCAGTGAACCTGGGTGGTCGATTCGGGATAGGCACGAGGCGAGGTGAGAAAACGGACGAGCTCGTCGTTGTGGCCGGCCGGCTGAGGATTGGAGAGGGCCATTTCAGATCGTTCGAGAGATGCCGATTCCGATCACTGTTTGTCATGACGCACTGGATGAATTGTGGCACAAGAACGATTTGTTGAACATGACGGGTGTCGATTCGAACGGATCGGCCGATTCCGAGCGATGGACCAATGCGTCCGCGACGCAAATGAGAAGACTTGTTGACCAAGCGCCTCGGAACTATGGTGTGTTTGTTCACGTTGCGGTGGAAAGATTCGACCTGGTGGGGAAATCTTCGATGACGATGCACCGGCTCTACAAATCCGTCGCCTTGATTTTGATCGTGGGATGGCTCGCTGGGACCGTACGTGCCGCCGAGACGCCGGCGGCGAAACCCAACATTCTCATTATTTTGGCGGACGACTTAGGCTGGGCCGACCTGGGCTGCTACGGCGCCGATTTGCACGAAACGCCAAGCCTCGACCGCCTGGCCCGCGAAGGAGTACGATTCACCGATGCCTATGCGATGAGTGTCTGCTCGCCAACCCGCGCCACGTTGCTCACGGGCAAACACGCTGCCCGACTGCGGATCACAATCTGGTCGGAAGGCTCGCTCGACGGCCCCAAAGATCGGAAGCTGCTTCAGGGGGAGTCGCGTCATGACTTGCCCCACACCGAGACGACGCTTGCCAAATACTTGCAGTCGGCCGGCTATATGACCGCGCTGGTGGGCAAGTGGCACCTGGGGGATGCCGATCATTATCCAGAAACGCACGGCTTCGACGTCAACATTGGCGGCACACGCTGGGGGGCGCCTGAGACGTTTTTCTGGCCCTATCGCGGCGTCGGCCGGAACGGTTCGGAGTTTCGTTACGTACCGCACCTCGAGTTCGGTCAGCCGGGCGAATATCTCACCGATCGACTCACCGACGAGGCGATTTCGGTAATCGATCGCGCCGGCGAAAAGCCATTCTTTCTTTGCCTCACGCATCACGCGGTGCACACGCCCATCGAGGCCAAAGCCGCGGACATCCAACACTTCAAAGGGAAGCGAAGTGCGGAGCTTCATCACCAACACGCCGGCTATGCCGCCATGGTGAAGAGTCTCGACGACAACGTGGGTCGCGTCCTCGATCACCTGAAGGAGCGCGGACTCGATCAAAACACGCTCGTCATTTTCACCAGCGACAACGGTGGCTTCGTCGGAGTAGAAAAGGAGAGTGGTCAGGACGATCCCGTCACCAACAACGCTCCGCTTCGCTCGGGCAAAGGTTCCCTTTACGAAGGGGGCATTCGCGTGCCACTGCTGGTCCGCCTGCCTGGAGTGACGCCGGCGGGCGCGGCCGCACAGGAACCGGTGGTTCTGACGGATCTCTTCCAAACCTGCTTGCATGCCGCCGGAGTCTCGGCGCCGCCGGCGGCCGAAGACGGTCTCGATCTCAAACCCCTGCTGAAGGATCCCACGGCACGGCTTGATCGTTCGGCCCTCTATTTTCACTACCCGCACTACTATCACACCACAACGCCTGTGGGTGCGATTCGCGCCAGAGACTGGAAACTGCTGGAGTATTTTGAGAACGACCGGGTTGAACTCTACAATCTCGCCGCCGACATGTCGGAGAAGCACGATCTCGCGCCGCGGATGCCCGAGAAGGCCGCCGAGCTGCGTGGGCGTCTGCAGGCGTGGCGTCAAGCGGTCGGCGCGGCGATGCCGAGTCCGAATCCACGGTACAAAGAGAAGCCATGAAACGTTCGCCTTCACGTTTTGACGGGGAGCCAGATCTCGAACCCGCCCATGCCGGTTCGCGGGTCGAACCGTTCGCCGTAGCGTTCAAAGCTCGGGGCTTCGGCAGCCTGCCGGCCTGAATTCGGCAGCCACTTCTTCCAGATTGCTTCCAGCGTTTCGGCGATCGACGACACATGTTTGCGGTGCGTGAAGACCGCATAGCGCTGCGGGGAAAGACGGATGTGGCTGAATTCGTTGGGCAGGCCGGCGACGTTGCCGACTTCGACGCCCGATAGATAATCGAAACCGCCGTCCGGCTTGTAGTTCGAGCAGACACCGTACGCCGTGGTTCCGACCTGTCCAGGAATTCTGCCGATATGCGGTGCGAAGCGCGTCCACTGCGCGGGAATGTTTGCCCGCGTCTCGAAAGTATAGCTGGCGTTGAAACCCGCGATCGACAGTTCTTTGCCGTTTTCAAAACGGGGCGGCTCCAGAGTGTAGCGCACGATCTCAGTTCGCAGCCGCTGATCGCGCTCCTGGATTTCGGGCGTCAGCACTTCGCCAAAATCTTCGGGGGCAAAGACGCGCCGGATTTCGATTTCGGATTCTCCGTCAAACGGATTCGGGCAGCGTCGCACCCACTCGATGGCCTCGTCCATCGATTTGACCTGCCATAGCCAGAAGCCGGCAACCAGTTCTTTCGTTTCGGTGAAGGGCCCGTCGACGACGGTTCGATTCTTTCCCGAAAAACGGACCCGGACTCCCTTGGAACTGGGATGCAGTCCCTCGGCCGACAGCAGGATGCCGGCCTTGACCAGATCTTCGTTGAATTTTCCCATCTCGCCGAGGATTCGCTCGCTAGGCATTGCGCCCGACTCGGACTCCTTAGTCGCTTTGACCAATACCATGACTTTCATCACCGAATCTCCCACGGATCAAGGTTGTAGATTTACGTTCGCACGGGAAGCAATGCGCAGCAGTCGCTCATCGCGCAAATAGAGACCGCCCCACAGCAACGCACCGAAAACGACGGGGAACAGAATGGGAAACCACCCGTCGCCGTGGCGCAGGTGCGAGGCGACGGCACCGCCAAGATAACCCGTCAAAAAAATGGCCCCCAGAACGGCGGTTCGAGGAATCACATAGAGTGCCGTGCAGGTGAGCAAGACGATCCCGAGGCCACCCAGGACGCTCTCCGGATAACCGAGCTGGTTGGTGGCCTCGACAACCGGAGCGGGCTTCACCAGTTTCATGACACCGTCGAACGCCAAAAAAAGCGCCGGCAGGCCACTGAGGATATATCCTGTCCAGCGGGTCGCTTTCGAGCCGGATGGCGTTGGATTGCTCGACGACATGAGTTCTCGCTCCGGGAATAGGAAAATGGCGGCGGTGAATGACGAAGTGACGTGATCAAACTACGTTCTGGTCGGCAGGCCCGGCAGTTCCAGGACCGGGCGGACCTCGACGGTGCCTTTGTGAGCTGCTGGAATGCGAGCCGCGATGCTGATTGCCTCGTCGAGATCGGCGGCCTCGACGAGAAAGTAACCGCCCAGTTGTTCGCGCGTTTCGGCAAACGGACCGTCGGTCACCTGCCGTTTTCCAGCACGAACCCGAACGCTCGTCGCCATCGAGACCGGGTGTAACGGTGAAGCACCGCGAAACTTTCCCTTTGCATTCAGATCATGTGTCAGTTGCGTCGACTCCGCGAAGCAATGCTCGCGCTCGTCTTCGGTCCATGCGTTCTCGTCGCTGTAGATGAGCAACATGTATTTCATGATTCTCTCCTCGGGGCTTTTTAGCCCGTGAATGCCCTTTGCAAGTTAGTCGATCGTGGAGGCCGGAAATCGACAATAACCCAGGATTTTTTTAACTCATTTCCCGCAAGCGTTTTGCGAGGAAACGGCGTTCCGGCTCCTGTCTGGCCAGGGCCAACGCGCGCTCGTAGCTGGCTCGTGCATCGGCCGCTTTGCCCAGCCGCCGGCATAAATCGGCCCGGGCCGCATGGGCCAGGTGGTAGTCGGCCAGATCGCCCCGGGCCAAAATGGCGTCGATCAATTCGAGCCCCGCCGCCGAGCCGTCGCGCATCGCGATCGCAACGGCTTGGTTCAATTCGATCACCGGCGACGGTTCCATTTGTGCCAGCAAGCCATACAGGGCTACGATTTGCGTCCAGTCAGTTGCTTCTGCGCCGGGCGCGTCGGCGTGTACCGCTGCAATGGCGGCTTGAATCGTGTAGGGACCGAAGTCCCGGGACGCCAACGCCTGTTCGACAAGGGACTTGCCGGCGGTGATTTGCTCGCGGTTCCAAAGCGAGCGGTCTTGGTCCTCGAGCAACACGATGTCGCCGTCGGGCGATGACCGAGCCGCCCGTCGCGACTCTTGCAGTAACATCAGAGCCAATAGGCCTGTCGCCTCGGGATCGGGCAAGAGTTCCGAGACCAATCTCCCGAGTCGGATCGCCTCTTGCGAAAGGTCGGGCCGAGTCAGCGACTCACCGGATGAGGCCGCGTAGCCCTCGTTGAACACCAGATAAATGACGGACAGCACCGAATTGACGCGCTCGGGGAGGTCGGCGATCGCGGGGATCTGATAGGGGATCGTGGCGTCTCGGATCTTGGCTTTGCCGCGGACGATGCGCTGTGCAATCGTGGAGGGAGCGGTCAAGAATGCGGCCGCGATTTCCTCGGTTGTGAGACCGCAGATTTCGCGCAAGGTGAGAGCGACTTGTGTGTCGGGTGCGAGCGCCGGATGACAACAGGTGAAAATCAATCGTAGCCGATCGTCTTCGATCTCCTCGTCATCCGATGCCGACGCCTCTTGCGCAAGCGCGTCGAGCCGACCAGCAATCTCGTGCAGCGAGGCGTCGAACCTGGAGCGGCGCCGCATGGCATCGATGGCCTTGAATCGGCCGGCCGAGACGAGCCACGCCCGAGGATTTTTCGGGGCACCTGTTCGACCCCATTGCTCGGCGGCCGAAGCAAACGCATCGTGCAGCGCTTCTTCGGCAAGATCGAAATCGCCGAGCAGCCGGATGAGCGTCGCAAACACGCGCCGCGACTCTGTGCGGTAAACTGCGGCCAGCAGATGCCGGATCTGCTCAGCGTCCAACTCGCTCATTTAAAGAAATTCCTGCAATTCGTCCGCTGAAGTCACACCAGCGGTTTTTGGTCCGGGGGTAAGGCATCGTCCCCGCGCTGCGGCTAAACTATATCCGATCGTATGCCGGTGCCAGGACCCCAATCAGTGCCCCCGAGATTCCGTCTTCCATGAGCGATTCGACACTTTCCGTGCCGCGGCAGCGAGCGTGGCCCCAGTCGCTGCCGTTTTACTATGGCTGGGTAAACGTCGTCGTGGCATCGGTGGCAATGACCGCCACGCTTCCTGGCCGCACTCACGGGCTAGGGCTGGTTACCGAGCCGTTATTACTCGACTTGAACATCGACGGGGTCTTGTTCGCCGAGCTCAATCTCATTGGCACGCTTGTCGGAGCGGCCTTCTGCATTCCGATCGGCTGGCTGATCGACCGCTTTGGCGTGCGGAGCGTGCTGGTGGTCGTGACGGCGGCTCTTGGACTTTCGGCAGCCGGCATGAGCGCGGCCGAGGGCCCGCTGTCATTACTTCTCGGTCTCATTCTTGTGCGCGGTCTCGGCCAGAGTGCGCTTTCGGTCGGCAGCATGGCGGCGATCGGCAAATGGTTTAGCCGCCGCGCGGGGACCGCGATGGGGGTGTTTGCGGTCCTGTTGACCTTCGGTTTCATTGGCAGCGTGGTGGCGATGGGCGCCGCGGTGAACAAGTGGGGATGGCGTGAGGCCTGGCAGGATATGGGGCTCATCGTGCTTGCGCTGGCGCCGCTGTTTTGGCTGTTTGCCAGGAGCACACCGGAAGCATGCGGTTTGTCGCCCGACGAGCCGCCGCGGGACGAGACAACGGCCGCAAACTCGGGGCACGATTTCACATTCCGGCAAGCGGTGGCAACGCCGGCGTTCTGGGTTTTGGTGTTAGGGGCCAGCGCCTTCAATCTGGTATGGTCGGGCGTCACGCTCTTCAACGAATCGATGCTTGCCGAGCACAGCTTGAGCCGGGAGTTCGCAGTCCAGATCATGGCCATTCTTACCGGCGTCGGCCTGGTGGCGAACCTTGCCTGCGGCGCGGTGGCGACGAGAACCCGTGTGGTGAAATTGATGGGGGGCGGCTTGCTCTTCCTGGCCGCCGGTCTCGCCACGTTTCCCACGATCGGTGGTCCGGCCGCGGCACGGGTTTATGCGGCGGCAATCGGACTGAGCGGAGGAATCGTGACGGTTGTTTTCTTTGCCGCTTGGGGGCATTTGTTTGGTCGAGCTCAGCTCGGCCGGATTCAGGGCGCTGCCCAGCTAGCGACCGTGCTTGCTTCGGCACTGGGGCCAGTGGTCATCGCCCGGAGCTTCGCGCTGTCGGGTTCCTACGCGCCGGTGTTCTACGTGTTGGCGGTCATCGTCGGCCTGTTGGCCCTGACCGCGCTGCTGACACCCACGCCTCCGCCGATTGCCAAGTCAGATGCACGCCGTTCCCACCTGCTTGACCAGGCGAAGATTTGACTGAAGGCGGCGCGTAGGTGTGGGCGGCTGAATGCCAGCATGCAGCCCGCGACCAACGAGGTACATGTATTCGGTGCGCCGGCACCGCGCGGCGTGCGGTTTCGCACGACGCACCGTCGTGACCGACCCAGCGTAGATTCCCCAGATGGTTAAGCCGCGCGTGGTTTGCAGCAGTTAGCATCGTGTGCCGCCGGCACGCAAGTTGCGAAGAGCGTTTAAGGCAAAGGCGAGCGTTTGAACGTTACTAGCAAAACGATGACCACGATTCACGGAAGGAGCATTCATGGTGCGCCGTACTTGGTATTCAATTCTGGCCCTGCTGTGCGGAACGGGGAACGTATGCTTGGCGGTCGAGCCTGGCAAAGGGGCTAGCGGGACGCAGGTTGAAGCGAGCAAACCGGAAATACTCACCAGGTCGCGAATCTCGTCGAAGGTGGTGGTGGAACCGAGCACTACGCTGACCGACAAAGAATCGCGCGATCTATCGCTGGCGGCCGCCCGAGTGCTGAAACATGTTGCCCAGGCGCAGAGTGCGCTGGCCGAAAAGAATAACGACCAGGCGTTGTCGCACGTTGACCAGAGCCTGAAGTTGATGACGATCATCGATGGCGTGCTGCCGCGCTTTAAGATGAAGACCAATATCAGCTCGGGTGATCTGATTTACTCCGATGAAGACGAGTTTACTCCGGAATTCATTACGATCTACGAGGAACTCGAACGCCGAGACATTGCATCGCCAGTCTTGCGGGCGAAAACAGAGACCGCTCAGACCGCATTGATACAGCCGGGCAAGAATGAGGCGTTACCGGGCAAGGGCGCGATTTATTTCAGCCAAGCCGACATCGACTACACGTCGATGAAACTGGACGTCGACCTGGCCCGTCGGTTGCTGCACGAGGCCAAACAAGCAATGTGTGACGCCGATCCGAAGCAGGCCGACGTTGCGCTCGCCAACCTGCAGGCAATGGCCGTACTGCTCGAATATGACGAAATCGACTTGCCGCTCGAGCAGGCCGCCGACAATCTCAAGCTGGGCGAAGTCGAGATGAACGCCGGGCGCTACGAGGCTGCCAAGGCGGCCTTGAATGCGGCAAGCGACGAACTCGAAAAGTATGAAAAGCAAACCGGAGAGACACGCAGTAAAGAAGTGAAGGCACTGCACAAGGAAATCCGCGCGCTGACGCTGGATCTCGATCGTGGCAGCCCTTCGGAAGAAGACGCCCAACGACATGCGTCGCGCATCTCCGAGTGGTGGGCGCGCACAACGAAATGGTTCAGAAACCGCTAGGCTTGCCGGACGTCACCTTGATCGCTTATTGAGCTGATTCTGGAATTTAGGCCATTGAGTTTACCGGCCGCGCAAGATATTTTCCAGAAACGTTGGCGAACCAAGGCGTCGGCATGGATCGGCGGAGTCAGGCGTAATGAATGAGAAGCGATGCTGCGTGCCGTTGCGAATCGTCGGTCTCGCGTTAGCGCTTTTATTCGTGACCGGGGCGGCCGAGGCAGCCGCTCCGGGGCGGCCGAACGTGATCATCGTTTTGAGCGACGACCAGGGCTACGGAGACTTTTCGTGCCATGGCAATCCTGTTCTGAAGACGCCCAGTCTCGACAAACTCTATCGGCAGAGCATCCGTCTGACGGACTTCCACGTTGGGCCGATGTGCACGCCAACGCGAGGCGAGTTGATGACCGGGCTTGACGCCCTGCACACTGGGGCGTCGTCGGTCTGCGCGGGCCGTTCGTTCATCCCGCGCGGCATCGCGACGATGCCTGAGATCTTCGCCGCCGGTGGATATCGCACCGGACACTTTGGGAAATGGCATCTCGGCGACAGCTATCCAAATTTGCCCCATCAGCGAGGCTTTCAGGAGACGGTTTACCTCACCGGCTGGGGAATTACTTCGTTGGCCGATGACTGGCAGAACGATTATTTCAACGGCCGCTTTCGTCACAACGGAGTGCTAACGCAATATCCAGGCTATTGCACCGACGTCTGGTTCAACCTGGCGATGGATTGGATGCGAAAGCAGCACGAGGCCGATGCACCATTCTTTTGTTATCTGCCGACCAATGCGCCGCACGCACCGCTTTGGGTCGCCGAAAAGTATCGGGAAGCTTACCACGGCAAGGGACCTGAGCGGTTTTTCGGCATGCTCGCCAATCTTGATGAGAACATTGGCCGGCTCGAAGCGATGCTCGACGAAACGGGTCTGCGGGAGAATACGATCGTCATCTTCTCCAACGATAACGGTGGAACGGCCGGCGTTCCGGTTTTCAATGCCGGCATGCGCGGTGGCAAGGGAGGATATTATGACGGCGGCCACCGGGCGGCTTGCTTCGTCAGTTGGCCGGCGGGGGGGCTGCGGCCGCCGGGCGATGTTCCGGCGCTGACCGAAGTGCAAGATTTGCTCCCCACGCTGATCGACCTTTGCGGACTGAAAGCGCCCGTGGATACGCATTTCGACGGGACGAGTCTGGCCGGACTTCTAAAGGGCGCGACGGAAACGCTGCCCGACCGAACGGTGGTGGTGCAATATGGTCAGCAGCCGACCAAGGGCGACGCCGCCGTGCTGTGGAATAAATGGCGATTGGTCAAAGACAAAGAGCTTTACGATATCGCGTCGGATCCGAAACAGGCGAAGGACGTGGCCGCCGAGCATCAAGACATCGTGAAGCGGATGCGAGATTACTACAATGCGTGGTGGGCCGGTGTCGAACCCAATTTGCAAAATCTCAGTCCAGTGAGTATTGGTGCGGAGCAGGAGAACCCCGTCCGCTTGACTGCGGTTGACTGGGCAAATGTCTATTGCGACAACTCGATCGACCTGCGGACAGGAAAAAATGTCACCGCGCCATGGAACATTCTGGTCGAGAAGGATGGAACATACGAAATCTCACTTCGTCGCTGGCCCAAGGAGGCCGATGCGGCAATTTCGGCCGCCGTGCCCGCATTCAAGGGTGTCGATGGCGATCTTCCGCCCGGCGTGGCGCTGTCGATCGCCAAGGCGCGTCTGAAGGTTGGCGATCTGCTCGACGAGACGAAGGCGGTGCTAGCCGACGACAGAGCCGTCACGTTTGTCGTTCCACTCAAGGCCGGAACGAAGCTGCCGATGCAATCCTGGTTCTTGGATGCCAAAGGTGAATTGGTCTGCGGCGCGTATTATGCGTATGTTGAACGAAAGCCGAGCGGTGAGTGACTGCGTGCTGGCAGTGCGGTTCGTCGCTGGGCACTGGTCGATCCGCAGATTGCGCGGATTACACAGATGAGGAATGGCTAGAGCGTGGCCATTGCGGCGACCGCACGAGCCGCTTCCAATCGAGCGAGGGGGATCCGAAGTTCAAGAGCAACCCGACCCCCAATCCCGTTGCCTTGAGGTAGTTGAGCAGTTGTGCGTCCTCGACGCCTGAGAACCGCGCGAGCGCCTTGAGTTCGACAATCACCTCCCCAAAACATACGAAGTCGGCCCGGTAGCAAGTTTGCAAGAGTTGGCCCTTATAGCGAATTGGGAGCGCGACCGTGCGCTCGAACGGAACGCCTCGAGCGGTGAATTCGGCGGCCATTGCTTCGTGGTAAACCGCCTCGAGAAAGCCGTACCCCAGTTCGCGGTGAACGTCCATCGCCGCCCCGATAATTGTGTACGTGCGCGGATCACGCTCATTCGTCAACCTGACCTTCTTTTCTTCTCTTCCGTTTTCATAAAACTCCTTCCATCTGCGCAATCCGCGGATGGCCGCTCCAGGTCTGAGAGCGTGGCCCCGAAGTGGACAACAGTTTACGCAATGGTCTCGCGCGCCGCGTGAACCAGCGCCCCTGGTTTGGAGAGAATGCGCGCACCGGGGGCGACCGAAATCAATTAGCTCGCTAAAATCCACGGCAGCCGATTGAGCCGGAGAAGGGGATGACCGACAGCATCTTATCGTCTGACCGATCCATTTTGATCGAAGGGATTCGAGTCCCGCGATTTCTGTATGGGACCGCGTGGAAAGAGGACGCGACGCAGCGTTTGACTGAGTTGGCCATCGCCGAGGGGTTTCGTGGCATCGACACCGCCAATCAGCGCCGCCATTACCACGAGGCGGGCGTCGGACAGGCCGTCGCGGCGTCGATCCGGAACGGACTGGTCACGCGGGATGATTTATTTCTGCAGACCAAGTTCACCTTCCGCCGTGGGCAGGATCATCGCCTGCCCTACGATCCCGATGCGCCGATCGCGACGCAGGTCGAACAGTCGCTGGCCAGCTCGCTGGAGCATTTGGGCACCGAATCGATCGATTCCTACCTGCTGCACGGCCCGAGCGGAAACGTTGGCCTGGCCGCGGCCGACTGGGCGGCCTGGCGCGCGATGGAAACCCTGCACAAAAGCGGTCGGGTTCGGCTGTTAGGTGCGAGCAACGTAACGCTCGAACAACTGCGGTCTCTGTGCCAGAACGCAAAGGTGCGGCCGCGGTTCGTGCAGAACCGATGCTATGCCGCGACCGGCTGGGATCGCGAAATCCGGAAGTATTGTGCCGAAAGCGAAATCATGTACCAGGGCTTTTCGCTGTTGACCGCCAATCGCAATGCGATCGCCAGTTCCGATCTGGCCCGGATTGCCGAGCGTCACGGTCGGACCAAAAGCCAGATTGTCTTTCGATTCGCGCTCGACGTCGGCATGATCGCGCTGACCGGAACCACCAACGCCGGCCACATGCGCGAGGACGTTTCGGTCTTCGATTTTTGCCTGTCACCTGAGGAACTCGACCGGATCGAAACTCTGGCCGTGCCAGGCAGTTCAGATTAGGGTGGCTCGGACGGTCGAGATTGTGTGTGACATCGTCGTGCCAGCCATCTATAATAGCGGTCGCGCTCGGCAGACCGCCAGAATAATGACCCACCACGGACTTTCGGTCCCCGCCCCGCTCGAGACCATTACGCTTGATCCACGGACCTTTGAGGATCGGTAATGAAATGACACTGCGCCGCGTTTTCTCATGGCTTCTCGGTCTTCGCATGCCCTGCTCGTGCTTGGCCAGCGATCCCCGGCGTCGGCGGCTGAATCGGACGATCGTTTCTTCGAGACGAAAGTTCAGCCGCTGTTGGTCCGACGCTGCTACAAATGCCACTCGCACGAAAAGAAGATCGAAGGCGGATTGGCGCTCGATTCGCGACCCGGGCTGGCAGCAGGGGGGCGATAGCGGGCCGGCGCTGGTCCCCGGTGCTCCGGAGAAAAGCCGGCTCATCATGGCGGTCGGACATCGCGATCCCGATCTCAAGATGCCGCCGACCGGCAAGCTGGCCGACGAAGAAATCGCCGTGTTGGTCGAGTGGGTGCGGCGCGGTGCGCCCGATCCGCGGCCGGCCATCGCCGGGGCCGTGCCCAAGACCGCCCGGCAGAGATTGGGAAACGATCTACCAGGAGCGCCTCGGCTGGTGGAGTCTGCAGCCGATTGTCGAAATCGCCGCCGCCGGTGGTGAAAGATGTTCAGTGGCCGCGCAACGAGGTGGACGCGTTCATCCTCGCGTCGCTCGAGGCCAAGGGATTGAAGCCAGCTCGCCGAGGCCGACCGCTGGGTGCTGGCGCGCAGGCTGAGTTTTGCGCTGACCGGGCTGCCTCCCAGCCCGGAAGTCGTGAATCGGTTCGCCGCCGATACCTCGGAGCACGCGTACGAAGAGCTGGTTGCAGATCGCTCATCGACGATCCGCACTTCGGCGAGCGCTGGGCGCGGCATTGGATGGACGTGGTCCATTACTCGGACACGCATGGCTACGAGTGGGACGTGCCGGCCAAGAATGCCTGGATGTATCGCGATTATCTCGTCCGTTCGCTGAACGCCGACGTGCCTTCAAGCAACTCGTGCTGGAGCAAATCGCCGGCGATCTGATCGAGCCGCGCGTCGACGCCGGCGACCGGGCTTTGAACGAGTCGCTGATCGGGCCGATGGCGATGCGACTGGGCGAGCGGCGGCATGGCGACAACGCCGAGATCGAAGGGATCACGCAAGAGGCGATGACGAACGTTATCGACACGCTCAGCAAGGGATTTCTCGGCACGACCGTCGCCTGTGCGCAATGCCACGATCACAAGCTCGATGCCGTGGCGCAGCGCGACTATTACGCGCTGGCGGGCATTTTCATGAGCACGCGCTGGGGAGCACGTAGCGTCGACGCCGTCGACCCGAACGTGGCGGTGATCGACGAGCTCCGGCAAATCAAGCAGGCCATTCGCGACGAAATCGCCCAGGAGTGGCTGGACTCGAAAGAGAGTCTCGTCGCGAAGCTCCAGGCGATTCCCGCCGACGATCAAGGCGGCCGCGGCGTTTCCAGAAACGCATGGCGGCGTTTTGGCAACGGTGGCAGCAATCGCCGATCACGGCGGCCGATTTCAATGGCCGAGCGCCAGCGTCGCATCGCGGAAAACAAGGCCAATCTGACACTGCTGGCCGACTTCACGCAGCGAGGATGGGGCCGGCGGCTGGCAGTGGGATGGTTTCGGCATGAAGCATGGGCTGGTGCGCGACGGCGAGATGGTCGTGGCGGACGAAGGCGACGTCGCGATCGCCCAGCTTCTGCCCGCGGGCCGATGGTCGCACGTCTGGTCGATGCGGCTGGCCGGGGCGGTTCGCAGTCCACTATTGGAGCGACAATCCGCCGGTGACGTTCTCCGTCGGTCTGGCCGGTGGCAAGCACGCCGCGCGGTCGCTGGTGGTCGATCATGCTTTCCTCCCGGAGCGGATGGTATTCCTCGATCAGCCGATGCCCGGCTGGGTCACGCTGACCGCCGGTGGCTTTTCCAAGCTCGTCGGCGGCGTCGATGACGCGGCAGCGTCGCGTTTATTTGGAGCTGGCGACGAAGTCGCTGAACAACAACTTCCCGCCGCGCACCGGCCTTGGCGGCGTGAAGGAGAGCGACTTCGCCGACCCGCGGTCGTGGTTTGGCGTGACGCGTGTCTATGAGCACTCCGCCGGCAAGGCGCCGCAGGATGAACTGGCGCGGTTTGCTCCGCTGTTTGCCGACGATGCGGCATCCGCAGACGAAGGAGGAGCTGGCCGGGCGCCTGGCGGACCTGGTGATCGCGGCCGTTCGGCGATGGAGCCAAGGCGAGTGCGACAGCGAGGACGTGCGGCTGATCAATGAAGCGCTGGCGGCGAAGTGGCTGCCCAACGAATCGGCGACGAGTCCGGCGCTGGCCGAGCTGGTCGCCAGCTATCGCCAGACCGAGAAGCGTCTTCAACCCGATCGAACGATTGGCTCGGTGGCCGATTGGAACGAGGGCCGCGACGAGCGGATCGCCGTGCGCGGGTCGTACACCGATTTGGGCGACGAAGTGCCGCGGGGCAACATTCGCTTCTTCAGTCGGTGAAACGGCCGCGCGCTAGCGAGCAATCGAGTGGCCGGCTGGAGTTCGCCCGCAGCGTTGCCAACGACCAGAATCCGCTGACCGCCCGCGTGCTGGTGAACCGCGTCTGGCTGAATCTTTTTGGCGAGGGGCTGGTGCGCACGCCTGATGATTTTGGCCATCTGGGCGAACCGCCGGTTCATCCCGAACTGCTCGACTACCTGGCGAGCCCGGTTCATCGAGGAGGGCTGGTCGATCAAGAAGCTGGTGACGCTTTTGGTCACTTCGGCGACGTGGCGGCAAAGCAGCCGCGCCGGCGAGGCGGCACTTGACGGTCGATGCCGAAAACCGCCTGTGGCATTACCGGCCGATGCGTCGGCTCGACGCCGAGGCCGATTCGCGATTCGATGCTGGCGGTGGCCGGGCGACTCGACGGCCGGCTCGGCGGACCACCGATTGACCCGAACCGGACTGCCGAAGATCCCGGCCAAGCGCCTGCTTCAGCGGTCCGCTGGATGGCGATGGCCGTCGCAGTCTCTACCTGAAGATGACGATGATGGAGCCGCCGAGGTTTCTGGCCCTCTTCAATCAACCGATTCCCAAGCTCACCGCGGGTCGGCGCGACGCGACCAACGTGCCCGACCAGGCTTTGGCCTTGCTCAACGATCCGTTGGTCATCGCCATGGCAAGGCATTGGAGCGAGCGCGTCTTGCGGCGACGGAGCCGCGACGCCCGAGCAACGGGCGCAGCAGATGTTCGTCGCCGCGTTCGCCGCGTCCTCCGACAAGCGAAGAGACCGCGCGGCTGGTCAAGCTGGCACAGCGCAGCGCCGAGCTGCACGGCGCAGGCGCCGACGTCCTGATGCAATTTCAGCCCGTCTGGCAGGATGTGGCCCACGCGATTTTCAACCTCAAGGAATTCATCTATGTCCAATGAAGATTCCGCGGGGCGACGGCTTTCCGTCAATCGGCTCTGTCCGGGCTGTGAAGCTCCGGCGCTGACCCGGCGCGGTTTTCTCGAGCGCTCGAGCCTGGGCTTTGGCTGGCTCGCGTTTGCCGGACTCGCCAGCCGCTGGGCCTCGGCCGAGACTCAGGCGCGGGCGCCGCACTTTGCGCCGCGCGCGAAGCACGTCATTTTCCTGTTCATGGACGGCGGCGTGTCGCATGTCGACACGTTCGATCCGAAGCCCGAACTGACCAAACATCAATGGCGAGGCGGTCGAGTGGAAGACGGTCACGGGCTCGCAGGGCGTCGGGGCCGGCCGCAAATGGCTGAAGAAGTCTTTGGGAATTCAAGCAACGTGGCCAGTCGGGACATGTGGGTCAGCGATTTGCTTCCGCACATTGCCGGCGTGGCCGACGAGCTCTGCGTGATCCGCAGCGTCGTCGGCGAGTCGCCGCTGCACGGTGCGCAGAACCTGCTTTTGCACACGGGCCGCAGCATCGGCGCCGCGCCGAGCATCGGGGCGTGGATTTCTTACGGGCTGGGGACGCAGAACGAGCAGTTGCCCGGCTACGTGCTGTTGAATAACGACTGGATTCCCAACGGCGGCTTTCAGAACTTCTCCAGCGCCTGGCTGCCCGCCACGCATCAGGCGACGATGGTCCGCGCCAAGGGGACGCCGGTCGACAACATCGTGCCCGCCGATCCCGCGGACTTGCAGCGCGCGAAGCTCGATTTTTTGAGCGAGCAAGACACGGCGGTGGCGGCGGCGCGTGGCGGCTCGGCCGAAATCGAGGCCGCCGTTCGCAACTATGAAGTTGCCGCGCAAATGCAGTCGCTTGTGCCGGACCTTTGCGACGTGAAAGGTGAAAGCGAGGCCACGCTCAAGATGTACGGCGTCGATCGTGCCAACGACTTCGATCGCTTTTACGCGCTGCAATGCCTGCGGGCACGGCGGATGGTCGAGGCCGGGGTGCGTTTCATCGAGGTCACCTGCCCGCTGACGCACTCCAACAACGCACCTTGGGACCAGCACGGCGAACTCAAACTGCGGCACGAAGAAAACGCCCGCATTACCGACCAGCCGGTGGCCGCACTGATCAGCGACTTGAAGGCGCGCGGACTGCTCGACGACACGCTGGTGCTATGGGCCGGCGAGATGGGCCGCACGCCGCACTCTGCCGGCACCGACGGCCGCGATCATCATGTCAGCGGCTACACCATCTGGATGGCGGGGGGCGGATTGCGCGGCGGCATGGTCGTATGGTGCCACCGACGAGATGGGGATGGGCGCCGTGGAGAATCCGGTCGACATTCACGACCTTCACGCGACCATTCTGCATCAACTTGGCGTCGACCACGAGAAGCTGACGTTCCGCTTCGGCGGCCGCGACATGCGGTTGACCGACGTGCGCGGGAAAGTCATCCAGGACATCATCTCTTGAGAGCCGGGGATCGACGGCTGCGACGCGCAAGGTCTGGCGCTAGCGGTCCGGCCGGCGGAATCGGCCATCTGCGTGAAGACGCGAAGGATCTGGCCGGGCCGATAATCGTGTGGTAATTGCTCCGGTTCGATTACCCAACGCTGCCCACTTGATCCATAAATCCGCGAATGCGGCCCATCGGGCAGACTGCCGCTTTTGAATTTCATCGTGGCGGCGCCAGCTCCCGACGGTTGAGTTGATCGTCGACCAGGTTGGCAAAGACGTTTCTGCCCCATGGTCCGTCGCGCATCACGGCACTGAATCTCATCGCGACTGCCACCGGAAAGAAGTGATCGTCAGGTCGTTGCCTTCGACGCTGTCGATCCAGCCGGGCAAGCCACGCTCCTTGAGAGGGCGTGGTGTGCTTTTGACGCTGACGGTCGGTCACAAGCTTGTGGGTTTCGGCCCCGACCCAGATTTCGGTGCAGCGGCCGCGGCTGGTCGCGGTGCGGCCGGTCATGGTTGAGAAGCAGTTCGTCGCCGACGGCCAGATCGCTCAGGCGGACCTGCTGCTCGCCTTTCCAGACGCGCGTGTTGTCGTCGACGGCAAACTCGCCATGGCCCACGTCGGGGGGCCGGACCATGTCTCCTTTGTAATTCTGCACCAGGGCAAGTTGGCTGGCCAACAGAAGCTTGCCTTCGTCGAGTTTGGCCGCTTCGAGGCGGTAGGTGAGCTTGTCGCTGAGCAACCGGGTGAACTGATCGATCCGGGTGAATTGGTCCATGATCACGGCGGCCTTGGTGAACGCGCCTTGATCGTCCTGGTAGAGGAAGAAGCGAGCAACGGGTCCCAAGCGGCATATCCGCGAGATCTGCCTCGCCGTTGAGGTATCGGACGGTGCCGCAGGGGAGGAGTCGTGAAATCGACCAATTCGCCACTGCGATCGGTGCGGAACTGGCCGGAGCGATGGGTCGCATCGACTTTCGTCAGCTCTCCGCTGACCAGATGATGCGAGTTGAGCGGAGGAAACTCGCCCGGCTTGCAGTTGATACCAGGGAGATGCTCGTTGGCGAAGTCGGTGCGATAAGGGATATTGGATCGGCTCTTCCACCGCGTCGCGAAGGTCGGGTGCTTCGCTGTAAAGTCCCTCGCCAAAGGGCATGTCCTCGACGTGCCAGGACGGATGGACGAACAGCCGAACGATCCGGCCTTTGCGAAAGCCTTCGAGCAGCAGGTCGGGCTCGATCGTCCAGCGGACACCGCTCGCAGCCGTAACCTTCGGTCGGACAGGCTGTCGAATTGCTGAACCGGGCCGCCGATTGTCGATCGACGGGCGGATTGTAGGTGCGCAGCTCGGCGTTGGCCACGACGACATCGACCCGGCGATGTTCCGTGGCCCACTGGCTGGGGACAATCCCCTCGTCCTTCATCAAGGCCGCCAGGTCGGCCGGATCGCCGAAGAGGGTGACGGTGACTTTCTTTCCCTCGACGCGATCGATCCAGGCGGGCAGGCCACGCTTTTTGAGGAAATCGACGTGCCGCTTGCGCTGACGTCTCGGTCGCCAGCTTGTGCGTCTCGGCGCCGACCCAGATGTCGGTGCAGCGGCCCGGGCTGGTGGCCGTGCGCCGGTCAGATTGACGAGCAGTTCGTCACCGGCGGCCAGGTCGCCTAGCTTGCGCCTGCTGATCGCCTTTCCAGACGCGAGTTTTGTCGTTGACCAGCAGTTCGTCGTGGCCCAGGTCCGCTCAGCCTGTGCAGAGCTTTGGCGAGTCACCGATAGCTTGGCCTTGGTCGAGCTTCGCTTCGTCGAGCCGGTAGGTAAGTGCCGTCGGCGGCGAGCATGGAGAATTGGTCGTGGATCGTCGGCGGCCTTGGTGAAGGCGCCCGACTGCGTCCTGATACAGAAAGAAAAGGCAGTAAGTTCCCAGCGGCACGTCGCGCAGGTCGGCCTCGGCATTGAGATAGTGCACCGAGCCGAAGGAGGAAGCGTGAAATCGACGAGTTCGCCGGTGTCGCTCGCGCGGAACTGGCCGCGGCGATGGATGAAATCGGCTTCGACCAGTTCGCCGCCGACGCGATGCTCGGAGTCGCTGCGGAGGAAACTCGCCGGGCTTGAGCTGATACCAGGGCAATTCGCGTTGGCCGCAGTCGGTGCGAAACGGCACCGCCGGATCGAGCTGTTGGCGAGTCGTCGGCGCTGGCTGCCAACGGGCAAAGCCAGAGCGAGAGCAGCAGCCAGGCTCTCATGCCAGAATCTCCGAGACCGGACCGAGGCTGTCGACGAACCGCTCGGTGTTCACCTCCATCTTCTGCAGCATCGTCAGCATGAGATTGCTCAGCCGCGCCTTTTCGTCCTTGGGGCGGCCGCAGAGGCTGAGCCACTCGTCGTAATCGAGCTTGTAGGGCTCGCCCTGGGGCCGGTTGTAATCGATGTGCTGGCCATGCTTCAGGCCGAGGCCGCGGCCGCCGGCCAGCAGGATCGGCAGGTTGCTGTTCGAGTGGCTGTGGCCATAGCTCATGCCGCTGCCGAACAGGACCATCGTGCGGTCGAGCAGCGGCTCTCCGCCATCCTGTGGCGGTGGTGAGCTGGTCGAGGAAATAGCCGAACTGCTGCATGATGAAGGCGTCGCTCTTGGCGAGCCGTGCCAGCACTTCGGGATCGCCGCCGTGATGCGAGAGTTGGTGGCGCGACTGGGTGATGCCGATTTCCGGGATGGCCAGTCCGTTGCCTTCGCTGCCGTTCATGTAGGTGACGACGCGCGTCATGTCGGTTCGCAGGGCGAGCACGATGAGGTCGAACATGGTCCGGTAGTATTCGCCGGCCTGGTCTTTGGTGACGTTGCGCTGAAAGGGGCGCCATCCACCTTCGGCTTGGGAACGTCGAGCCAGGCGTCGAGCCGCGCGGTGCGCTGTTCCACGTCGCGGACGCTGTGGAGATATTCATCGAGCTTGGTGCGGTCGTCCGAGCCCAGGTCGCGGCTCAACGATTTTGCGTCGTCGAGCACCGCATCGAGCACGCTGCGGCGCTTGTTGAGGTTCGTACGCTGAGTGGCCAATGCCTCCCGGCTCTTCGCCGAAGAGGCGGTCGAAGACATTCCGCGGATTATCTTCGGCCGGCAACGGCACGCCATCGCGGGAGAAGGCCAGCGTGGACGAGTTGTTCGGCTGCCCGGTGCCCGAAGCGATGGAGAGCTCGAGCGAAGCGAATCGCGTGTCGCGCGAGGTGACCTCGGCCATGAGCTGATCGCACGAGACGGTGTTGTGATATTGCCGGGCACTTTGCGCGTCGATTTTCGCGCCGGTGAGCCAGGTGTCGGCGCAGACGTGGGCCTGGCCGAGGCCGTTGGGATGATGGAGGCCGCTGAAGATGGTGAATTGCTGCCGATGCTTTTCCAGAGGGCGCAGCGACGGGCGAGAGTTCGTAGTCGCGGCCCGGCCTTGGTCACTTGCCAGGTCATCCCGTTGACGCCGTTG
The DNA here is from genome assembly GCA_963702015.1 of uncultured Planctomycetaceae bacterium. GTDB lineage: Bacteria > Planctomycetota > Planctomycetia > Pirellulales > PALSA-1355 > DATJTR01. The sequence continues at coordinate 5,781,221 of OY969698.1, read as the reverse complement.
GGAATGTAGACGAACACGCAGCGGCGCGGCTTGGCGGCCGCTTCGGCGGCGCCGAGCGGCGTCATGGCATTGAGCAAGGGGAGGGCCACGCTCGTGCCCGACGCCTCGCAGGAAATGCCGACGCGACAAGAGCCAGCGCTGGCTGAGGAAGTTGCTCATGGAAATACGGACTCCGGCTGGCGTCTGGCAGTCAGCGTTTCTGGAAAAGATCGCTTAGCACGAGACTCTCGATCAGCGTGGCCAGGCGCATAGTTGTTCGCCTTGCTCTGCTGGGCGACGGCGGCGAGCGATTTGCGATCGTCGAACGTCATGCCGCGCCGCAGAGCATAAGTGGCCAATTTGCTGGTAAAGGCGGCGGCGAATTTGTCGAGGTCGGCCAGCATCAACTGCTTCAATTCGGCCGCATCGGCAAATTTGCGTCCATCGGGCAGCTCGCCGCTGGCGTCGAGTCGGGGTTGTCGCCCGTGCCGTCGCGCACGGCTTCCTCGGTTCGCCAGTGGCCGATCGCATCGTAGTATTCGAAGGCCAGCCCCAGCGGGTCAATCTTGCGATGGCAAGCCGCGCAGTTGGCGTCGTTGCGATGGGCTTCGATCTTGGCCCGCAGCGACGTTTTGGGCTCGCTGGGAGGCGTCGGCTTGATGGCTGCCGACGTTCGGCGGCGGCGGAGGGGGCGGGTTGCCGTAGATCGACTCCAGCACCCACTTTCCGCGATGGACGGGGCGATGCCGCGTGCCGTCGGACGTCAGACCGAGAACCGACGCCTGGGTGAGCAAGCCGCCGCGATGGTCTTCGGGCTTGAGCGGCACGCGCTGCAGCCGTTCGCCCTGCACGCCGTCGATGCCATAGTGAGTGGCGAGACGCTGGTTGAGCATGGTCCAGTCGGAATCGAGGAACTCGCGCAGGGTGAGATTGTGCTCGAGAACCTCGCGGAAAAACGCGGTCGTCTCGCCGACCATGCTCTTCTCCAGGTACTCGTCGTACTCCGGGTAAATCCGCTTGTCGGGCTCGAACATGCCGACGCGCCGCAGTTGCAGCCACTGCCGGGGAAATGAATCGGCGAACGCCAGCACTTTTGGATCGTGCATCATCCGCCGCACTTCGCCGCGCAGCGTCGTCGGGTTCGTGCAGCTTGCCCTGGCGCGCCAGCTCGCGCAGCCGCTCGTCGGGCATGGTGCTCCAGAGGAAATAGGAGAGCCGCGAAGCAAGCTCCCAATCGTTCAGCGTCGGCGACGGGCGTGTCGGGCGAGCCTTCCACCAGATAGAGGAAATTGCTGGAGCAGAGGACGGCGATCAGCCCGGTCTTCACCGACGATTCGAAGTTGTCGCCCAGCTTCTGCGCATTCTCGACGAGTTTTACCAGTCGATCGACTTCGTCCGGCCGCACGGGACGACGATAGGCCTCGGCGGCAAATCGGGCCAGAATCTCGCGCGCATAGGCAAGATCCTTGGTCGCTCCCTCGCCGGCAAAAAACAGCCGCTGGTGGGCCGGCGGCGGCCACGATTCCTGCACCGGTCCTTCCCACTCGATCCAATCCAACAGCAGGGTGGGCCAGATCGGCTTGAATTCGTCGTCCGTCAGCTTGATCTGCCAGGGCTGGCGGGCCTTCATGCTGAAAAAGGGCTTGGTGCTCGGTGGGACGCGAAGCCCGATCTTCGGGGTTTGGGCCCGGCACCGCGTTGACGATGCGGATCAGATGCGTGCCGACCGGCAGATGCGCCCGAAACTCCAGCGTCACCGGATCGTCCTCGGGGGCGTCGACGTCCTGTTCCAACAGCGTGCGGCTGATGTCGGTGGCATACAGGCGCAATCGCGCGGCGCGACCGCCCGTCGGGCCGCAGGCCACTGAGCTTCACCCGGACTGCTATACTCGCCGGTGGTGGTGATCTTAAGATCGTGGGCATCGAGCGCGCCGTTGTTCGGCACGATGTCGGCACGGACTTTGTCCAGAATCCCCTTGGCAGCCAGCTCCTGAGTCATGTCGCCGCGAATGCGCAGTTTGTGCAGCGGTCCAGCGGATGACCTCGGACTTGGGCTCGGGCCCGAGCGCCAGGGCTTCGTTCAAAACCGTCTCGGCCGCGGCGAGATACTTCTCCACGTGGGTCGCGGAGAGGCTGAGGACCGTGCCGATGCGTTCGAAGCCCTGCCAGTCGGGGTCCTCGGGCAGGCCGGTGGGATCGTTGGCGTCGTAGGTCACGCCCAGCAGATCGCGGATGGTGTTGCGATATTCCTCGCGCGACAGACTTGCGAAACGAGACTTTCTCGCCCGTGGCGGCCTGGCGGGCCGCTTCGGCCTCGGTGAGTTGTGCCGCGATCCACTCGGCCACGCGAGCCATCTGGTCGGCCGGCGGGCGAGGCTCGTCCTTCGGCGGCATCTCGCCGGTGTTGATGCGATCCATCATCTCGGTCCAGTGGGTCGCGACCCTGACGTTGGCAAAGTCGCGCTCGAGCGTGTCGATGCGGAAATCGCCCTCTTGCTTTTCTTCGCCGTGACAACGAACGCAATGCTGGGCGAGCAGCGGTTTTACGTCTTGGGCAAAATCGACCGGCGCCTGAGCCCTGGGCCTGCACCGGCGCAGGGCCAGAAGAGTGCCGCGAAGCAGATCAACGAAAGAATTGAGCGAGTCGATCCCGTGCCGCAGATGTCATGAGGGTCAGCTCTCAGAGACCTATCTGCGCCGCTCGGGGTCGATTCGCATCATAACTGGATGAACCAACGCGGGATGGTCGTGCGGCGGTATCGGCGGGACTCTGAGCAGCAGGCTATTATCGGGCCGCCGCGGGCGGATGCAAGTGCGCCGGTTTTGAGCGCCTAAGTGCCGCTGAGACGCGGTTTTGCGGGACGGGCGGGCAGTCCGGAATAGGCGTTGGCCGGCGGATCAGTCGGGCCCGCCAGCGCTTTAGACGCGTCCAGATCACCAGGCTGACGTTTTGACCGCCGAAGCCGAAACTGTTGCTGAGCACCCGATGGCAGGCGATTTCGCGAGCGACGTTCGGCACATAATCGAGATCGCACTCGGGATCGGGCGTTTCGTAGTTGATCGTCGGCGGTACGACGCCGTCGCGAATCGCCAACAGCGAGACGATGAGCTCGATCACGCCGGTGGCCGTGATCATGTGGCCGGTCATGCTTTTGATGCTGGAAGTCGGAATGCCGTAGGCCGCGGCACCGAATGTTTCCTTGATCGCGCGGGTTTCCAGGCGATCGTTCGTCGGCGGTGCTGGTTCCGTGGGCGCTGATGTAGTCGATTTCGGCGGGATTCAACCGGGCGTCCTCCAGGGCCAGGCTCATGCTTTTGGCGGCGCCTCGGCCTTCGGGATGAACGTCGGTGATGCGATAGGCGTCCGAGGTGCTGCCGTAGCCGCAAAGCTCGCCATAGATGTCGTGCCCCCCGCGCGGTGGCATGTTCGAGCGACTCCAGGACCACGGCCCCGGCCCCTTCGCCCAACACAAAACCGTCGCGATCGCGATCGAACGGGCGCGATGCCTTGGCGGGCTCGTCGTTGCGCGTGCTGAGCGCGGTCAGCAAGCGTGAAACCGCTGACGCCAAAGGGATTGATCATGCTGTTGCTGCCACCGGCGAGCATCACGTCGACATGGCCCGCAGCGGATCAATTCGGCCGCTTCGCCGGCGGCCTGAGCGCTGGCGGCGCAGGCCGTCAGGCTGTTGGAGACGGGACCTTGGACATCGAACAGGCCGGCCAGATGATAGGCGGTCATGTGCGGCTCTTGTTCGGCTTCGACCATGGGGTCGAGTTGTGACGAGCGCCAGTCGTGGTGAGCAGGTCCAGATCGACTTGTTCCGACTGCATCGAGTCGGCGATCAACTGGCAAAACGCTGCCGAAATCGCAGTTTCCCTCGCCGCTGCCAAGATAGATTCCCAATCGCTGCGGGATCGAACGAGCGATCGGCGATGCCGCTATCGTCGCATTGCCTGCGAGCCGGCGGCGATCATGAATTGCGCGTGCCGGCCGAGGTGCCGCCATTGCGGACTGGGTCGTGGCCCGTGCGGGCGATGTCCCAATTCTTGACTTCGGCCGAGATGGTGGTGGGAAAGCCGGCGGACTCGAACAGCGTCGTCGTCCGACGCCCGACTCGCCGGCACAGAGCCGTCGCCAGACGTTTCCACGTCATCGCCCAGTGGCGTGACCCAACCGACTCCGGTGACCACGACGCGACGCCTCATGGCTACGCTCCTTGCATCGGACAATGCTGTCTGCACGTTCGGCCCTCCGGCATGTCTTGGCCGGGGCCGAGCCGGAAGAGCGATCTATTTGACGGCTCCAATCACGAGCGAACAGTTGTGTCCGCCGAATCCAAAGCTATTGGAAACGGCATAGTCGACCCGCATCGGGCGAGCCGCATGCGGGACGTAATCGAGATCGCATTTTGGATCGGGCGTTTCGAGTTGATCGTCGGATGAACCACGCCGTCTCGAATCGTCAACGCGGTGGCAATCAGTTCGACGCCGCCGGCGGCGCCGAACAGGTGACCGGTCATGCTTTTGGTGCTGCTGATCGCCAGGCGGTGGGCATGCTCGCCAAAAACGTGCTTGATGGCCAGAGTTTCGCATTCGTCGCCGACCTGCGTGCTGGTGCCGTGGGCGTTCAAATACGAGACGTCGGCGGGATTCAGACCGGGCATCTTCCAAGGCCAACCGCATGGCTTGGATGGCACCGATCCCTTCGGGATGGGGGGCGGCAATGTGATAGGCGTCGGAGCTGGTACCGGCTCCGAGCAATTCGGCATAGATGGTTGCCCCGCGCCGCCGGGCGTGCTCCATTTCCTCGAGCACCACGACACCGGCTCCTTCGCCGAGCACGAAGCCATCGCGGTCCCGGTCGAACGGCCGGCTTGCCCGCGGCGGATCGTCGTTGCGCGTGGAGAGGGACCGTGGCGGCACAGAATCCGCCCAGAGCCATGGGCGTCAAAGCGGCCTCCGCACCGCCGGCAAGCATGACGTCTACCTGGCCGAGCCGAAGAGACGCAGTGCATGTTCGATGGCCTGGTTTGCCGAGGCACAGGCCGTCGAGATGGTGACATTCGGTCCCTGCAAGCCAAAGTCGATCGAGATTGCCCCCGAAGCGGCATTGGGCATGAAGCGCGGAATCATGAACGGGCTGAGCCGGCCCGGCCCGCTATCGCGGTAACGATCGTGCTGCTGTTCGAATTCCGTCAGACCGCCGACGCTCGATCCGAGGCAAACGCCACAGCGCTGGCCGATCTTCGCGCGAAAAGTCGAGCCCGCTGTCGGCAACCGCCTGCCGGGCGGCGACCAGCGCGAACTGCGCAAAACGATCCAACCGCCGGGCATCGCGGACGCCGAGGACGTCGGCGGGCTCGAAATTCTTGACTTCGCCACCGAAGCGGACACGAAAGGCGGAGGCGTCGAACCGCTCGATCGTGCGCACGCCACTCTGGCCGGCGCAGCAGTTCGGCCCAAAACTGCGGAACGTTGTCGGCCAGCGGCGTGACGAGCCCGGCACCGGTGATGGCAACTCGGCGTTGGTTCATGGCGAAGGGTGGCCTCGGACGGCGGCGGATTGCAAAAGTAGTATATACAACTTCATCGGCAGAACGGGATGGCAGCCTTACACTCGCTTCTCGGCCAGCAGATCCTCGCTGAGCCACAGATTTTGCACGACTTGCATGGCACCATCGGCGATTGGGGGGGTGAGCAAATTGCGCGCCTTGCGCTGCGCCTTGCGCCAAGCGGGCAGGCATTCGGTGACGCGCGCCCGGCCGGTGGAAGTGATTTCGAGCCGCGGTGAACGCGTGATCCAACCGTGCTCGAGCAGCCGGTCCAGGTCGCGGCTGAGGGTCGATTTTTCCAGCTTCAACAGCCGACAGAGCTCGCTAGCGCGCAAGGGGCCGCGCGCGGCGATCGAGACCAGCACGTTCAACTGGCCGATTCGCAGGCCATGCGGCCGGAGCGCCGTGTCGTAGGCGGCGGTCACCAGGCGATTCAGCAATCGAATCCGCGAGGCGAGGCATTGCATGGGCAATGGTGTTGATGACCGACTTCGCCACGCTGGAGCCTCCCTTTCCAAATGTTGTACTTACAACATCGCTCCGGCGTCAAGACCGCGCGCTTCGCTCACAACGTCACCACGATCTTGCCGATCTGCTGGTTCGATTCCAAATAGCGGTGAGCTTCGACGATCTCGGAAAAGGGAAAGGTCTTGGCAATGAGCGGCTTGAGCTTGCCCGACGCGAGGCCGCCGACGACAAACTCCTTTGCTCGCTCGAGACGCACCGGGTCTCCGGTGATCTCGAACATCACGTAGCCACGGATCGTCAGCCACTTGCCGAGCAGCTCCATCAGCGGCAACGGCGCCGGCTCGTAGCTCAGATTACCGTATTCGATCAGGATGCCTCGCTGGGCCATCGCGGCCGCCAGTTTGGCGACCGTGGGCCCGCCGACCGGGTCGAACACGACCCGAGCCCCCTTGCCCGCGGTGATTCGTTTTGACTTCCGCGACAAGATCCTGCTCCTGCGTGGCGATCACGTGGCGGGCTCCCAATTCGGTGAGTGCGGCGCGTTTGTCGTTCGTGCGCGTCAGCGCAATCGGCGTCGCACCGACCATGTTGGCGATTTGAATGGCCGCGATGCCGACGCTGCTGGAAGCGGCCGGGATCAGGATCGTGTCGCCCGATACGAGCTGTGCAATGTCGATGAGCGCGCCGTAAGCGGTCAGATACTGCATCCAGATCGCCGCCGCCTCGATCCAGGACAAGGAGGGAGGATGTTTGGCGACGGCCGTGGCCGGCACCACGACCAGATCACCGTAGACCCCATATTGATTCTGAGAGAACGAGGGGATCGTGCTCACCGCGTCGCCGGGTTTGAGACCCGTGACGCCCGGCCCGATCGATTCGACCGTTCCGGCGGCTTCGTAACCGAGTCGGGCGGGAAACGTTGGTTCTTCGAGATATTGGCCGATGCGAAACATCGACTCGGCCCGGTTCAGGCCCAGGGCTTTGACCGCGATCCGCACTTCGCCTTTGCCGGGTGCCGGCACGTCGACGGTTTCGATCTTCAGCACTTCGGGGCCACCGGTCTGATGGAAACGTACTAGCGAGTGCCATGGGAATCTCCTCTGAACGAGTCCGCAGGTTTTCCACCCGGTCATTGTAGCCGGTGTCGGTGCATTTTGCGATCTGGCCGAGGGTTTCCGCGCATTCAGTTAAAGGGACATTCCGCAGTCCAGCTGATGCGATGACCGCCGGCGGGATGCGAGACCGCACAGATGTGCGGCGTGCAGCAGCAGCCGCGCGGACATTGCCCGGGCCTTGTCGTGGGCATAAAGGTTGTCTCCCAAAACGGGATGGCCAAGCGTCGCCAGGTGCAAGCGGATTTGATGCGATCGGCCCGTCAACGGCTCCACTTCCAAGCGACTCCGATCGACCGCATTGTTCGATCAATCGCCAGGTGGTGCTTGCGCGGTCGGCCGTCGACCGGGTCGATCATGTGCCGCGGCGGGTGGTCGAAGTCTTTCCGGATCGGGAGATCGATGGTTCCTGCCGACGCTTGCGGGCGACCGAAGACGACAGCCACATACCGCTTTTTCACCGTGCGCTGGGCAAACTGCCGGCTCAACTGGCGCTGGGCGGCAGGGTTGAGCGCCATGACCATCAGGCCCGAGGTGTCGCGATCAAGCCGGTGAACAACGAGTGCCTGGGGGAACAAGGCCTGGATCGCGCGCACTGAGGCAGTCCTGCAAATCGGGCCCGCGTCCTGGCACGGCCAGCAGTCCCGACGGCTTGTCGAGGACCAACAAATCATCGTCTTGGTAGACAATGTGGATCATGAAGAAGTATCACTTAGCCGCGGCTGATGGAACACTGTGCTCCAGCGTATCCGATTCGGACCGAAATCCGAGGGTTATTCGCGTTTGCCGCCGGCGGCCAGATCTGGGAGCACGCACGAATTGTTCGGTGGCGAGCATGGAACGCGGCAAGGCATAATGCTTCCATGGAGATACTGATGCGCCAAGCGAACATTCGTGGCGGAAATCAACATGGCGGCGACGGTGCCGATCGGTCGGCCGAGCACCGTCGTCAGGCTGGCAGCTTGCTTGCTCTTGGCGCTCGTTTTGCGTGCTTTGCTGCCGAGCCGTTTCGGCCGAGGAACCGCCCGCGAAGGCCGATGAACGCAGCCGTCCGGCTCCGCGCAGGTACCTGCCGGGGTCGATCCTCGATTTCGCTCACCCAAGGCGACGGTGCGCTGGTTCCTGGCGGCTATCAACGCGGCCGAGGAAAACCCTGAGCGGCTCGATGACGCCGCGGCTTGCCTCGATCTATCGGAAGTGCCACCGGGCGTACAGTCGCGACCCCGGTCGGTTGGCCTTCGAGATGGAGCGAATCTTGGATTCGCTCAAAACGCCGACCTGGTTGATCCCAGACCCCGTCGAGGGATCGGAGTATACGCTTGGCGACAAACCGGGCTTGAAAGTGACTTTGCGACGGATGCCGGATGGCCGATGGCTGTTCGACAGCAAAACGGTGGCTGCGTTACCACAAATGGGAATGACGCTCTATCGGCAAACGCTCGAAACTCCTCCGAGCAAAGACGAGGCCGAATCGATCGCGGAACTTCGCTCGCCTCAGGCCATGTTTCGCACGTTCGTCAACGCCATGAAGAGAGGCGATCTCGACGCCGCGGCGCGGTGCTTGGACTTGGGTGCGATTCCCGCCCCGGCGCGACAAGTGCTGGGACGTGAACTGGTGGTGAAGCTCAAGCACATTCTTGACCGGACGATCTTCGTGATCTACCAAGACTTGCCCAGCACCAATTTGGGCGAGCCGCTCGAAGCCGTGGTGCGTAAAGAAGGCCGGATCGTGGTCGAACGACAACCGGTCGGACCGAACAAGGACGAATGGCTTTTCAACCGGGCCACGGTCGAATCGCTCGATCGGCTCTATGAGGCTTACGAATCGAAGCCGATCGTGAGGGAACTTGCCCAAATCGGCTGCGCCCGCCGCCGCGGCGACGTTTCGCCATTCCCGGGGGCTTTGGTTCCGCGAGCGGATGCCGGAGTGGCTCAAGAATCGCGTCCATTTCACGCGAAAGATATCGATCTGTTTCTATCAGCTAATCGGACTGGCGATCTTGGCGGTGCTCATCGTTCCGGTCTATCGCCTGGTCGCTTCACTCACCACGCGCTTGACGGGGGCACTGCTCCGTTGGCGATCGGATCGCGTTCATTTTCATGCCGCGGCCGGCAGTGATCCGGCCGGCGACCGTTCGAGTGATCTCGATTTCATCACTCCCTTGGCACGTTCGATGGGCTGGCTGGCGGCCGTTTGGCTGCTGATTCATGGGATCGAGATCCTCGACCTGCGTCAGGAGTTGTCCGGCGTGCTCCTCTCGTTTCTGATGCCTCTCGACTGGCTCATCGGAACGCTGGTGCTGTATCAACTAGTTGATCCGGCCATCCGATTCATCTTCGGATCGGCGGTGACGAGCGAGGGAGCCATCACGCGCGCCGCGATGGGATTCCCGGTGATTTCCCTGGTGCTTAAATTCGCGGTCATCGCCTTCGGGTTGTCGGCCGTGCTGAAATTGTTCAGCTTCGACGTCACGACGGTGCTGGCCGGGCTTGGCATCGGTGGCTTGGCCTTCGCGTTGGCCGCCCAGGATACGCTGAAGAACTTCTTTGGATCGATCATGCTCATCTGGGATCGCACCTTTCGGGTCGGAGATCGGGTGCGAATCGGCGATCACGAGGGATTAATCGAGTCGGTCGGTTTGCGCACTACTCGAATCCGCGGACTGGACGACTCGCTGCTGACGATTCCCAATTCCGATCTGACGACCGAGCACGTGACGAACTACGGTGCGCGCCGTTTTCGACGTTTTCGGACCTCGATTGCCGTGGCCTATGGAACTCCGTTGGAGCGGGTCATTCAATTTCGCGACGGGATTCTCGAATTGGTTCGTCGGGATTCGCGCATCCGGCAGGATCGGTTCGCGGTCGCCGTGAACGATCTTGGCAGCTCGGCGATCGAAATCCTGCTCGAAGTATTCTTCGAGGTCCCGAGTGAACGAGCGGAGTTGGCGGCCCGTGACGAGCTGATCCTCGACATCGTCCGGTTGGCCGAACAACTCGGCATCGCACCGCTTTCTCAATTAAAGCCGACCACTTCGGACGGCGTCGGGCGAAGACGGCCCACCACTGATCGAGCAAGCCGATTTGCGGTGCGCAAAAACCGTTTTCGCACCGCTCGGCGTGTTACTCGTTGCCGGCGGCAGATTTGAACGCTTCGGCCGAGTCGAAGGCGATCGGCAAGATGCCCAGCTTGCGGGCCGCGGCGATCGGGACCAATTGATAGTCGGGATCTACCGGGTCGTTGAACTTGTCACGATTGGCGGCGAGGTCGTCGTTGCCCATGGCAATCGCGCTGCAAAACGTCGCCCACGAGTTTTGCTTGCGCCAGGTCGCATCGACCACGTCCGCCACTCCCGCGATTTCGCGTGATGCGTCGTCGTCGGGCGTCGAACCGATCAGCGTGGTTTCCAGTCCCACCAGTTGCTTGCCGCCAGCGTCGAGGTAAAAGGCCAGATAGCAATGGCCGGGGACGTAGACCAGCAGCGGCTCGATGTCGATTTTGCGGAGCAGCGAGGCCAACAGGACGCTGCCATCGACGCAATTGGCCTGTGCGTTGTTGATCGATTCGTCGATCAGCCGCACGTGCTGGCTGTGGACCGCGTCGGTTTCGGCGGCTGTCGTAGTGATATTGCTGTAGCGGACGTCGCGCTCGCTCAAGGCGTGCCAGAGTGCGTAGACCTGGCGATAGACTTCGGCCGGGTCGCCCGACTGATAGCCGGTGAACGAATCAACGATTCCACCATCGAGCGCTTCGCGTAGCAACTTGTCGACGAACGGATGTTGCTCGTTGACATAGGCGGCGAACATGAACGAGATGTCGGTGGCCGCCTCGTCGCCATGGACGATCGTGTAAGGACAATCGTTTACGGAGTGGAGCGTGACGGTCGCCGTTTGTTCTTCGGCCTCTTCATCGCCGACTTCGACCCGGAATGTCAGCGACACGGGAACTGCCTGCTTGGTTCGGTTCAGCACGTCGTACTTGTATTTGATATTGGGGAATATCGCGTAGGTGGTGCCTTCGGTGTCGAGCGTGCCCGTGTAGGTGCTCGGCTCGAGGATCGCATTGCCGGTGATCGTGACAGTGATGGGCAGGGCGTCGCCCGGTGAGTCGATTCTGATGCCGAGCACTCCCTGGCGATCGCCCAACACTTGCTCGTCGGCCTCGCCCTCTTCATCGGCCACTTCGTCCGGCAAGCGAATCGTCGCGGTGGCCACCAGATAGGAGGGGAACAACTGGTGATCCCAGCCGGTGATGGGGGTGAATTCGGCGCCCAGAGCGGCCGAAATCGCCGACAAGGCGATGGTTAAAGCCCCGATCGAGGAAGCCGTGCGTACACGAAACATCTGGATCTCCACGAAAGCGCCACGGGGATGCACGAAATGATTTCAGACACGCCTTTTCATCGACGAAAGTTCGCGATTAGTTAAACTCGGTGGACTTAAACGCCTGGGTAATGTTGGAGCGCGAAAGAAGACCGGTCGGTTGCGCCGGCTGTTCCGGGCGTAGCGGCTGGCCGTACGTCGGGGATCGCCCGGTTTTGTATCGCGGAAATCGCTGGCAAGCCTGCCTGCCAGGTCTGATTTTGGTGGCGTCGGCCCCACCAGGCACGTCGCTTGTACGGGCAGCGGGACCGACATACACTGCCGCAAGAGAATCGTTCCCCTCTCTCCCCAGATTGCCGGTGCCGAAAATGCGTTACGTGCCAATTGTCATCGGAGCGATGTTGAGCTTGGGACTGCTGAACGCTTGCCTCGGCCAGGAGCCGGGGGACGCCATGCAGACCAAGGAAAAGACCAAGTTGATTGTGGACGGAGAAGCCGTCTCGGTCTTGCCGCAAGGAAGCGTCGTGACCGTGGAGAAGGCCGAAAAGGCCGAGCCCGACATGCTGTGGTGCCGCACATTCAGTGGGACTGGCTGGGTGGCTCGCGGCGATTTGATGACCTGCCAGGATGCCGTGGGGATGTGGCAAGAGATGATTGAAGACGGATATGTCAGCGCCTATTTTCTGCTGGGCATGGCTCACGATCAGCTTGGCGACTTTCAGCAGTCGGAAGAAGATTTCAATGCGTGCATGTATTACTATCCGCAGTCGATCGAGGCGGTTCAAAATCGGGCATTCGCGCGACTCAAGCTCGGCCAGGCGAAAAAGGCCGAACGAGATTGTACCGTGGCGATCCGCATGCAGCCTGGCGCCGACGGCTACTTCAACCGCGCCAACGTGCGGATGGTTCTTGGCGATGGGGAAGGGGCGTTGGCCGATTGCGACGAGGGACTCAAGCTCGATCCTGAAAGCCTGTTTGGTCTGGTCAATCGCGGCACCGCCGAGCGGATGATGGGACACTTCGACAAGGCGATCGCCGACTACCAGCGCGCCGCGGCGATCGACGACAGCTCCTATGCCGTGAATCGCAATTACGCCCTGTTATTGGCGGCTTGCCCCGACCCGCGATATCGGGACGGCAAAAAGGCCAAGTTGCTGGCCACAAAAGCCTGCGAAGCCACGAGCTACCGCGACGCCTGGTCGCTTAGCAGCCTGGCAGCGGCATGTGCCGAAACGGGCGATTGGGACGCGGCCGTGAAGTGGGAAACTGATGCCATCGCGCGCGATAAACTGAAGCGGAACGAACCGGAGCACAAGCGTCGGCTCGAATCGTTTCGGGCCACGCAGCCCTATCGGTTCAAAGTTGGCGAGCCGGTGCTCGACGATTGAGCGCACATCGCGGCCAGACGGGTCACTTTTTCGCCGCGGCGAACTCCTCGCGCTGCCCGCTCGAACGCTCCTTTTGCCTCGCGCCCGTTGCCCGGATAGCCTTGATGCTGGACGAGATAGACCAGGATCAGCCCACGGCCGGTATCGATCGACATGTCGGTGGACAAGGCGCCGCCGTGGCCAAACACATGGCCGTCGGTCGACCAGCCGAGGCCATAGCCGTTGGGCAGTTCGCCGGTTTGCTTGCTCGTCATCTGTTTGATGGCCGCTTCGGACAAATAGCGCTTTCCCTCGAACTGGCCCCCATTCAAGAGCATCTGGCAAAACCGTCCGACGTCGCTGGCCGTTGAGAACAACCCGCCGGCGGGCATTGGTTGGCGATTACGATCATCGAGCGGGATTTTGAGCTGATCGGTGGTTGTTTCTTCAAGGCCGGCATTGTCGGCTGTCGGCTTGTATGTCTTCGCCAGTCGCATGAGCTGCTGCTGATTGGGCCAGAACGTTGTGTCCTTCATGCCCAACGGCGCGAAGAGCCGAGTGTCCAGAAACTCTTCGTAGGGCATGCCGCTGACCACTTCGATGATGCGGCCCGCGGTGTTGATGCCGGCATTGGAGTATTGCCATTTGCTGTCAGGCTCGAATTCGAGCGGCGTCGCGGCATAGCTGCGCACGCGTTCGGCCAACGGCAGTTGGTCGAGCGTCGGTTTTTCGATCGCCGTTTTGAATGGCAGTCCGCTGGTGTGGCTGAGGACATTGCGGACCGTGATCGGATGCTTCGGCTCACCTCCCCCGGCCAACTTCTGGCCTTTGAATTCCGGCAAATATTTTTCGACTGGATCGTCAATATTCACTTTGCCTTCGTCGACAAGCATCATGAGTGCCGTGGCCGTGATCGGCTTGGATTGCGAGGCGATCCAAAACAGCGCGTCGGGCTTCATTGGACGGTTCGCGGCAATGTCGGACAGCCCGACCGCTTCGAGACTGAGGATATGATTCTTGTCCGCCACCAGCGTGACCGCGCCAGCGAGCGTGTGATTTTGGACAAAGGGCTCCAACGCGGCCGCGGGGCTGTGCGCGATTGCCGGGGCAGGGTCGTCGGCGCGGAGCGACGTGGCCGAAATCAAAACCAACAGCAGCGCATTATGAATGCGATTGTGGATGCCAGTTTTCATCGAAACGTCTCTTTGTTTGACAAGGGGGGGGCGGGTGGGTGTGAGAGGCGTGCCGTTAGCTTTTTGCGTGGCTTTCGCCCGTGTTCCGCGGGCGCAACTTACGGGACGGAAAACCGCTCAAGCGAAGTGTTCCTCGCCGACCGAGGGCAAGTTGCCGATTCCGGGCGTCCGTTTTGACCATGGGCTCGTTTGCCAATTATCGACGGCCGGCTTGTCCGGAGCAAACGAGGGAAGTGTAAACAGCAAACGTTGCGACAATCCATAGACAACTGGTTCGTACATGGCCCGTAGCTCCGTCAGTTTTTGCTCGGCCAGGGCGACGTCGCAGCCGGAACAGCCGCCCGCTCGCAGCTTGGTGAATATCTCGGCGAGCTTCTCGGGAGGCAAACGGTCGTAGGGGACTTGCGCGGGCGGAACCCAGAGGACCAGGGCCAGGTCGACGGCGGCATGCCGGGCCATGGCGAAAGTGAGCTGGGCCTGATATTGATCGGCCTGCTTGACTCCCACCAGTAGCAGCGAACACGTATCGAGAATCACCGTCAGTGCTGCCAACCACGATTGGTTCTCGTGTTGTGAGCGGTAGAAGGTCAGCATCGGAAACGACAGGTGGTTGTCCAGCAGGTCGGCCGACCAGGCTTCCCACTCTTGCAAGAAAGTCTCAATGTGATCAAGCCTTCCGGCAGCAGCCAGCCGCCCCAGCAGTTCGGCGGCGGTGGGCGGCGAGCCCGCCCGGGCGTCGAGGAGTCCGATGGTCCGCTCGCGCTGCGAGAAAGCTTGATAGAGAGTCGGCAGATAGCCAATGACGACGGCCATGAATCCGAAACCGATCCCGGCTTCGATCACGGCCAGCGCTTGTCCCGATTGATCGACCGGCGTGACGTCGCCATAGCCGAGCGTGAAAAACGTGACGCCGCTCATATAGATATAGGTACTCAGGTTCCAGCTCTCTTGGCTGGTTTTCAAGGTCGTGGCGAGGCTCCAGTGGAGCGTTCCGAAAGCCAGGATCAAGCCAGTCGCCCACAGGCAAAAAAGGACCAAAAGCGAGAGTGGACCGAACAGACTGAGAAACGCTTCACGACGCTTAGGCAGCCGAAACATTTGAGCCAGGGCGCGGCACACGCCCCAGGCATTGCGATAGAACAATCGAGTAAAACGAAACCGATGGGTCACGCGCCTGGGCTGAAGCGTGGCCTCGAAAGCGTCGAAAAGGATCAACAGAATCACCGCCACGCTGGCCAATCCGACGAGCAGATGCATGACGCGGGATCCCTTCTATTGCGACGTTTGCCGCGCGATTCGCACTTCGGGCGGCGCATTGTTCGGCTTGCACCGCAGCGATCATAGTCGAGAAGCCTGGCCGTTTGTAGCCCCGGTGGTGCGCCACTGGCTCTGCGATCTTCTCGCCCGAGGACCGGACCAGGCTGGGCAACTCCGTTCAGAGCATCACAGGTACAACTAGCTACCACCAAAACGGAACTCTCACCACCGTCTCTAGTGGCGGCGTGTCCAAAGTAACCGCGATCGAGGTCGACACCAGCGAAAGTAGCAAGCTCACAAACTCCTACTCCAATACGACCCAGAACGCCTCCACGGAAACGCCCACCAGCGGCCCCGCGGGGAGCGATGTTATTGATTCATCCGGCTTCATGGACGTCAGCCAAACCTATCAGGGGAACGATCATCAGGATCCGACGGGCCATCGCGGAGGCAGCACGGCCATTTCGCAAACCTTCGGCAGCTCTTCGCAAATCCAGACAATCGACTCCGGCAGCAGTTCCAGCAGCACCTCGTCCAACGGTTACCAAGCCCTCAGCTACACCGCCACGGGCAAATACACGCCTAGCAGCGGCCAGCTGCTGGCCGTGACCATCACCGAAAGCGGAGGAACTGATACCTCGGCGACCTCTTCCAGCGTTACCGCCCTCAGTTTTTTGTATGGCGGCGGTGCGCAAATGATCAACTTCACGGTTCCCACGCCCGTGATCTCGCCCCGCAGCACGCTCTTCAGTCAGCTACCGGATGTTTCCAACGGCATGCCGCAGCAAGGAACCAGCGTCGATGCCGACGTGGCCGCGCCAGCGGCTGGTGCGCCGGCGGGCACTGCGGCAACGGGTTGGCAATACACGGCGCTCAATGTCGGCGTCGGCGCCGTCACCGGCGCGATCACCGGAGCGGTTACGGCAATCCCCGGCGCGTTCTCCACCGGCAGCGCCAGCATTTGGGTCGGTGCGGTCGGTGGCGGCCTTGCTGGCGGCGTCGCCGGCTTCAACTCGGCCGACGCTTCCGCCGCATTTTACTCGGCGCCGCGCGGGCGCTGTCGTGGGAATTGGCGTCTCATTGGTCTCATTGGCACCCGTCGCACCCACCCTCATTGGAGAGCTGTTCGTCAGCGCGTTGGCTTTCGGCGGCGCGGAACTTGCTGTCCAGAGCGGTGAAATTATTGCGGGAAGCAGAGCACAGGCCGACTGGAACTCTGTAGGGGCCAGCGCGGCTGGGGCCGCGGCGGGGACTGCCCTCGGCAGGGGAATCCTGTATGCTGCTGGGAGGATCGGCATCGCCACGCCCCCTGCTGCGGCAAGTAAAGTGCAGGTGACCTCGTGGTCCGAAGCGGGCACAGCCCCGGATCTGAATCCCGGCCGTTGGGTGCAGTTGGGTGGGCCAACACGGTGGAATTTCTTCAAAACAGGGCTGCCCGGCGGGAAGTTTGATCTAACTTCGCAATTCCCATTCATTGGGTGGAGGCCGTCTAATGTGCCGTTTTCAAACTACATTTCCGACTTCGTCGAGCAGAGCCAGTTGATGTGGCCCGGGGGACTCGACTTCATAAAAGGGATTCTTGGTCAGAGGATAATCAAGTGATGAACGTTCTTTTGACAGCATGCCACGCCGTCGCAACGGCTATTGTTTGGTTCTGCGTCCTCGTCGTTGCACTCAAAGTCGCTTGGAACTTTGCGTTGCCCTACGCGATGCTGAGGCGAGGCCCTGACTCGGGCGGCTGGTCGGCCTTTCCGCTGGTCGAGGTCGTACCATTAGTGATCGCTGGCGTGTTTGCGCTCGGGAGCTTTCGCGTTGCCGATGTTGGTCCGCGAGAGATTCTTCTTGCGGGCATCGCGGCGATAATGATTTCGTACGTTCATCTTGTTGTTGTTGCGTTCATTGGTGGGTGGATCATTTCTCGTCGTAGCGGCCGCCCACCGAACGAGTCCCGCAAGGTGCTATAGCGGTGCCGTTCCCGAAAACCCCGTCTCGGTGTGCGCAGTCGCGGCGCAAGAAATCAGCCGCGAGAGAGCTCCGACAACGGCTCGGCCAGTCTCTCCGGCGGCGTCACCACCTCGGCCAAGTCGGTCTCACCGTTGTCCATGGCGAACGGTCCCGCAATCTGGATGGAGACGGCGGACCACGCGATGACCGGAAGTTACGGGCCCGGCCCCTGGGCAGGGGCGTACCGGGCGATGCAAAAGGAGCTAATTGACGCGGGCGATTTTGTTGGCGCAGTCCGAATGGATATTGAGAACATTACTGACTTGTTTGGGAGTAAGTATGACACTGGAATCAGCCAAATGCTTGAATATATCTCGACGCTCGATCTCTAGGTCCTGGGTGTGGGGGTCGCGCCGATGAGTATCGCGCGAAATGGGGCCTCTTGGGAAATTCGCCCCCTTGACGGTGTTGGGGTTCTCCGTTTTGGTATCGCGCCAACGATGTGCTTGCGTTGCTTGGCCCTCCGACTAGACGCTTCAAAAAAGTTCCATTCGCCGTGACCGACGCGGACGCGTTCAACTCACTCGGGCTGCACGTTTACTATGACCCTACATACCGTGTCGAAACTGTGGACGCGGTCGAACCTTCGACGGTATCTTTAGATGGGGTCGCCCTCGTTGGCCGGAGCGTGGACGAGGTCGTCCGGGAAATGGAAGCGAAGGGCTTTCGACGCAGCTCGCTCACGTTTGACGATGCCGGAGTCTCGTTGTTCGAGGAAGAGGGGTTCGTTCGATGCGTCACAATATTTCCTCGCGGGTGCTTCGACCTAAACAATGCAGATAGTCCGGCAAGCCGCGCAATGGCGGCTGCTAAGGCGTGGCGGGAGGAGAGGGGATATCGCTGAATGATACTCTGTTGGACGGCTAGTATCTGGCGGTTCAGCGCCCGACAGAGAGTTTCTCGCGGCTTTTTTATTTGAGGAGAAAAGACGAAGAGGTGGCAGTGCGACGCCTTTTTTCCATCAATCATGCGGATTGTGTTCAGGGCCGGTCGCCCCAAGCAGGCGCGGCCCAGAAACGCTGCCGGTAGGAGGCTTCCGCCGGTAGCGGTGTTGTAGCATTCTGATGGCTCACGAAAACCGACCAACACTGATTTTTCTGCGCTAGGTTTGCGGTTGACCCGTACCAACCTGTTTGGCCGCAAGCAAGTCTCAATCGCATGATTCCCGAAATTCTGGATAAAGCACGCCGGTTCTATCGTGCCGGCAATTTGCCACGAGCCGAAAAAACGTGTCGGCAGATTCTGGATCTCGACGCCAACCATGTGCCGAGTTGGTTCCTGCTGGGACTGGTCGGATATCAAGGCGGCAAAGACGATGAGGCGATCGGAGCCTTTCGCGAGGCCCTGCGGCTGAAGCCGAACTATCCCGAAGCGCATAACAACGTCGGCATCTGCCAGGCCCGGCAAGGAAAGTTCGCCGAGGCGGCCAAAAGTTTTCGCTCGGCTCTCGAGTTGCGAAACGATTATCCCGAAGCGCTGAGCAATCTGGGCAATGCGCTGCGCGATTCGGGACAGGCCGAGCAGGCGAGCGAACATTACGCCCGGGCGATCGCCCTTTCGGCCGGCTATGCCGAGGCTCACAACAATCTGGGCATTGCCCGGGCCCGACAGGAAAAATGGGCCGAGGCGATCGAGTCGTATCGCCGGGCGATCGAGCTGCGGCCCAATTATGCCGAAGCGCACAACAATTTGGGCAGCGCTCTGGCCCATCGTGAAAAGCTCGACGAGGCGATTGCCTGTTTCGAGCATGCGCTGCAGCTCAAGCCGGCCTATGCCGACGCCCATTCCAACCGGGGGATTGCGCTGGCGGCGCAAGGCCACTGGCCGGAGGCAGCAGCGGCGAGGTGAGCGTCGTCCTACTTGGCCTGTTCCAACTCTTGCCACCGCTCGTAGGCGATTGCCAATTGCGACTCCAAATCTTTCAGGTGCGATTGCTCTTGGGCGATTTTGGCGCCCGACTGCTGATAGAATTCGCCCTGAGCCATGGCCTGATGCATGTCGGCAATCTGGCTTTCGAGTCGTTCGATCACTCCGGGTAGCGCCGCCAGTTCCTGCCGCTCTCGATGGGCCAACCGGCGCCGGCCCGCTTTGGCCGATTCGCTCTTGGACGCGCTTGATTGCGATTTGCGCTCGATGGCGCCGGGCGGTTCCTTCTCGGCCAATTTGGCCGACCGACTGGATCGCTGGCGGAGCCAATCGTCGTAGCCGCCGACGTATTCGCGGATGCCCCCCTCTTCGAAGACGATGGTGCTGGTGACCACGTTGTTCAAGAAAACGCGATCGTGGCTGACCAGGAGCAGCGTCCCTTCGAACTGAACGAGGCGTTCTTCGAGCAGTTCGAGCGTTTCGGTATCCAGGTCGTTCGTCGGTTCGTCCAGAACGATGACGTTGGCCGGACTGGCAAACAGTTTGGCCAGCAGCACCCGATTGCGTTCGCCGCCCGAGAGGAATCGGACCGGGGTGCGGGCGCGTTCGGGACTGAAGAGAAAGTCTTGCAGGTAGCCGATGATGTGGCGAGGCTTGCCGCCCATCTGGATGGTGTCGTAGCCGTCGCCGACGTTTTCGGCCACCGAGGCATCGTCATTGAGCTGCTGCCGGAGCTGATCGAAGTAGGCGATTTGAAGATTGGTGCCGAGCCGCACTGTGCCCGCTTGCGGTTCGAGTTGTCCCAGCAGCACACGCAGCAGCGTGGTCTTGCCGGCGCCGTTGGGCCCGAAGATTCCGATCTTGTCGCCGCGCATGATGGTGGTGGAAAAATCGGTGACGATCGGACGGTCGGCATAAGCGAACGAGACGCGGTCGATCTCGGCCACCAGCATCCCGCTGCGCAACCCCTCTTGAATCACCATTTGCACGTTGGCGTTGGGCTGGCGGCGCTCGCTACGCATGCGCCGCATTTGCTCGAGCGCGCGGACTCGCCCTTCGTTGCGCGTCCGCCGGGCTTTGATGCCTTGTCGGATCCAGACTTCTTCCTCGGCCAGCCGCTTGTCGAATAGCGCGTTTTGCTTTTCTTCGGCAGCCAGCGCATCGGCTTTGCGCAGCAGGAAGGTTTCGTAGTCGCACGACCAATCGAACAAGCGTCCGCGATCGATTTCGAGAATGCGGGTGGCCAGCTTGCGGAGAAACATCCGGTCGTGGGTGACAAAGATCAAGGTCGTCGGCCAGCGCGCCAGAAAATCCTCCAGCCAGGTGATCGCATCCATGTCGAGATGATTGGTCGGCTCGTCGAGCAACAGCACGTCAGGCGCCGCCACCAGGGCCTGAGCCAGCAGTACGCGACGCTTCATTCCTGACGACAAAACTTCGAACTTCGCGTCGGCGGGCAATTCCATCCGCGACAAGATCTGTTCGACGCGATGTTCGGCTTGCCAGGCGTGGTCGTGGTCGTTCGGGTCAGACTTCAGGCCCAAGGCGACCACGTCGGAGATCGCGCCAGTCAGGTCGCGCGGAACGTCCTGTGGCAGCAGCGAAACTTTGGTGGTGGGGGCCAGCACAATCTGGCCCTCGTCGGGCTGGACCTCGCCGGACAGCATGCGCAGGAAAGTCGTTTTGCCGGAGCCGTTGCGGCCCAACAAGCCGATCCGCTGCCCCGCCTCGATTTGACACGATACGCCATCGAGCAGGGCGGGGCCGCGAAATCGAATCGATAGTTCGTTGACACTGATCAGAGCCATGACGGTTGGCAGCAGGCTGGGTGTTTGTCGCGTGGGATGATCGCAGCCGGCGGGCGCGAGTATGAGATCGTAGGGAATCGGCCCGCGGTAGAGCAAGGGCCGAAATGGATCGATCGATCACCCAGGGTTCATGGTTTCCGAGGTTCGAGTGGGCTCAATTGGGCTTAACTCGCGTTAGATCAGGCTGCGGCGGGGGTGAAAGAGGCGCGGCCGCTGGAAGCGATGCCAGCACGGTGGTAAAGTCCTATCAGGACTGATATGGCCGGCTACGATGGCGTTGGGCGCGAATTCTCAGTTCTTAACTCGCATTGTCGGCCGCTCGTATCGCTGCTTGGGCGGCTCCCACCTTGATCCTTACAGATTGGCAACGCAGGATCCAAACATGCGCTTTCTTTTTGCCGTCTTGTTGACGTTGCTGCTGACCGAGGCGCTCTCCGCCGCTGAAACCCCTGCCGACGATGCGGCCAAGGTCAATCCCCGGGAGCGTTTCGCCGAGCCGGTTGTTCCGCTGCCGCGCGCTGAATTCGATGGTGGCCGGTTCGCCGTGCGGCCGGGCGAAGTGGTGGTGCTGACCGGTTCGGCCAACGCGGTCTTCGAGCAGCAGCAGGGTTGGTTCGAGACGCTAGTGGCTCTTTCAGCCGCCCAGCAGCAACCGACGGTGCGTCATATGAGTTGGGAGGGAGATACTGTCTATGAACAAGCCCGGGCGATGAATTTTGGGGGATGGAGCGAGCAGTTCGAGGCGGTCGGCGCATCGACGATCGTTGCCTGGTTCGGCCAGCTCGAAGCGCTCGACGACAGCCAAGGCGACGACGCTTTTGCCGCGGCCTACGACAAGCTGCTCGACGAATTCGGCAAGACGACGCCGCGCCTGGTCGTCATCTCGCCGGCACCTTTCGAGAAACCGGCGAGTCCTTGGGTGCCCGACAACACGTCGCGAAACGCCCGGGTGAAAGCGCTGGCGGCGATCGCCGAAAAGCTGGCCAAGGCACGGGGAGCAGTGTTTGTCGATATTTTTTCTCCCCTTTCGGCGCGCGGAGCCAGCGCGCCTGCTCTGACCGACGATGGCATGCACTTTACCCCAGCCGGTCAGCAAATCGTGGCCGAGGTGATTGCCCGGCAATTGGGGCTGAGCGTCAGCTCTCTCGACGGCCAAGAGCCGCTCCGGCAGGAGATCATCCGCAAGAACCGCTTCTGGTTTGATTGCTGGCGGACGATGAACTGGAATTTTCCTTTCGGCGATCGGACGTGGGCCATCTTCAGCAAACCGATCGGTACGCATCCGCCCCTGGCCAAGGAGTTGGAGCAGTACAAACCGTTGATACGGATGTCCGATGCGCGGATTCATGCCCTGGCGCTTGGCAAGACTCCTCCGCCGTTCCCCGAGGTGACGCCGCCGCCCGCCGAGAAACGTCAACCGCCGGATGACGAATTGAAATCGTTCACGCTGCGCGATGGATTCGAAATCAATTTGTTCGCCAGCGAGGCGGACGGATTGGTCAAACCGATCCAGTTTGCCTGGGATGAGCGCGGCCGGTTGTGGGCGCTGTGCGCGCCGAGCTATCCGCAGTTGATTCCCGGCATCGCGGCGAATGACTACATCCTGATCTGCGAAGATACCGACGGCGACGGCCGTGCCGACAAATTCGATCGCTTCGCGGAGCAGCTTGTGATGCCGACCGGCCTGGCATTGGCGATGGCGGAGCTTACGTCTGCCAGTCGACGCAGTTGATTCACTTGCGCGATACCGATGGCGACGACCGTGCCGACCAGCGGCGGGTGATCTTTTCGGGCTTCGGCACGGGAGATTCCCATCAGATGATCAACTCGCTCTGCTGGGGACCGGATGGCCGGCTCTGGTTCACTCAAGGTTTGCACATCAATTCGACGGTCGAGACCCCGCTCGGCCTTGTCCGCTGCAGCCAGACGGGCATTTGGCGGATGAATCCGCGCACGCTCGAGTTGCAGAATTTTCTTGGCAACGCGGCTGCGACCGAAAACGCGTGGGGGGTCGGATTCGACGATTGGGGGCAGGCATTCTACGATCCTGGCAATCAGCCCAACGCCGTCTATCTCAATCCGGCTCTCGCGCCGGTGCCGAGCCAGTACCTGACGAAGAACCAGTACGCGTCGGTCGGCGGCCTGGCGGTTTCAAAGGCCAAGGGAATGGAGATCGAGTTTATTGGTTCACGGCAATTGCCCGACGACCTGCAAGGGTTGATGGTCAAATCGATCTACATGGCCTCATATGTTGATTTGCATCAACTGATCGATGACGGCTCGGGCTTTCGATCGGAGCCGCGTGGTGAACTGCTGACCTCGTCGTCTCCGATGTTTCGTCCGCTTGAGACCAAGGTCGGTCTCGATGGCGCGATCTATGTTTGTGACTGGTGCAATCCGATTATCGGCCACTACCAGACAAGCTATCGCGATCCGCAGCGGGACCACACCCACGGCCGCATTTGGCGGTTGGCCTATAAAGGTATCCCCGCGGCCAAAGCGCCGGCCCTCGACAAGATGAGCCCGGTGGAATTGCTGGATCAATTGGCCTCGCCCGAGCGCAGCGTTCGTGGGATGGCGAAGGAATACCTCTATCGACTGCCGACCGATGCGGTGGTGCGAGCGGCCGACGTGCGTCTGGCGGCAATTCTGGCGGGGGAGAAATCGCCGGGCACGGCAGAGTCGGGGACGAAATTTGCAGGCGTGCCAGCCGATGCCAACACACAAGAGGAGCATTTTCTATACGAGCTAACCGGCGTTTACGCTGCACACGAGGCGGTTCGACCGGCGCTGATCCAGCGCGTGCTCGATTCGAGCGAGCCGCGGCTGCGTGCCTTCGGCACTCATATGATCGGTCTGTGGGCCGACCGACTGCCAGACCCCTTGGCACTGCTTCGGCGGATGGTCGGCGACGATTTTCCTCGCGTGCGGATGGAAGCGGTGGTCGCGGCCAGCTATGTGCGCATCGCCGGCAGCGGTCGAAGTGGCGACGCTGGTTCTGGATAAACCTCGCGATCCCTTTATCGATTACGCTTTGACGGAAACCGTGGTGACGCTCAAAAACCAGTGGTATCCGGCTCTGGCAAAGGGAGACTTGCGGTTCGACAACCAGCCAGATCGGTTGGCATTCGTGCTGGCGGCCGACGGCACGACGGAGGTGGCCCGATTCGTGCGTCAGCTATCCGAGAAGCCCGATCTGACCGACGATGCAAGGGCGCCACTTTGGGCACTCTTGGCCAGGACGGGAGAGCCCGACGATTTGCGTTATGCGCTAGATCACGGAGCTCGCTACCCGGTGGTTCTCGAGGAATTGGCCGTCGCGGCCGTGCAGCGGAATAAAATGCCCGGCGGAGATCTGGCCGAGTCGTTGAAATCGCTCGTGGTTGATAGCGACGAACCCTTGCGAGCTTCGGCCATCGCCCTGGCCGGCGCTGGCGTTTGAAACCGTTGGCGCCGGAGGTTCGCCGCGAGATCGAGCGCCGAGCGGCCCGGTCGCCAGCCGACTGGCTGCCATTGGGGCGATCGCACAAATCGAAGGCCACGATTCGCTTCCGTTGCTCACGCCGCTGATCGCCGCGGAAAGTCCGGCCCAGGTGAGGGCTGCGGCGATCCGGGCCATCAGCTCGGTCGATTTGCCGCTGGCAGCTCAACTGGCGGTCGGCCAGATTCCGGCGATTGGCAACGAGGCTGAGATGTCCGACTTTTTGTTGCCGATTGTCAATCGACAGAATGGCGCAAACCTGCTGGCCGAACGCGCTCGCGAAAGTGACGCTCGTATCCAATCAGGCGAAGCTTGCCCATCGCGCGTATCGGCAACTGGGCATGCAGAACCCGCGCTGATCGCGGTACTCAATCGAGCGTTAGGAATCACCGACAGCCAGCTCGAGTACAGTCCGGAGCTGGTCGAGCGGCTCGCCCTCGCGGCCGGCGGGCAGGGCAATGCGCTTCGCGGTCGGCAGGTCTTTTTGTCGAAGCTGGCCAATTGCTCGGCCTGTCACAAAGTGGCTGGGCAAGGGGGTGACATTGGGCCCGACCTGTCGGTGGTCGGTGCCGGGCTGCCGGTACCGCTGATCATCGAATCGCTTTTGTGGCCCAATCGGCAGGTGAAAGAAGGTTTTCTGGCCACCCGTGTCGTCACGACCGAGGGACAAATCTTTACCGGCTACAAGCTGAAAGAGACCGACGCCGAAGTCCAGTTGCGGGACATTACCACGCGTGAGGTCCGACGGATCGCCAGAGAAGACATTGAAGAGCTTACGCCCGTGGGCAGCGTGATGCCGGCAGGGCTGACGGCTGGCATGACGGAAGGCGAAGTCCGCGATCTGATTCGTTATCTTTCGGAACTGGGCCGAGCGAGCAAATGATCGGCCCTTCGCCGGCCAACGGCTTTCGTTGGACGCGGCTTGGCAGTTGATCAGTAACGACGCGAAGGAAAAAAATGATCCCAGCACTCACGATTGGGGTGTGGGATCGGGAGATTCTCGAGTCGCGGCATGATCGGCTGGTTATCGCTGCGCCGGGCGATCACCCGCAGCTTCGCGATCGTCGTCGTGTTGGAGCGATTGTTCGGCCTGGCCGACAACCTGCTGGCTCTCATCGACGACTTCTTCGGCGGCGTGACGCAGCTTGTTTTCGTCGATCGAGATATTCACCTGATCGCCACTCTTCTGAAACTTGATGACGCCGATGGCGGCGAGTCCGATCGCGGCGGCGCCCAACAACAACAATGTCCGCATGATTGCTCCTCCTTAAGCGGTGACGGTGCGCTCGCATGGGCCGGCGAAGCCTCCGCCGGCGACGAATCGCTCCTGTGAATGTGGCGGGAGTCTAGGGAGGTGACCCCGTGCGCGTCAACGGCACTTGGCGGCAGTGGGCGCGGCGCTGAACCGCCCGGCTGGGCAGGTGCCCGGGGAAGCGACGTTTCGTTCCCCTGCTAGCATCGACTGGAAGATACGAGGCCGCCGTGAGCCGATCACCGGGACCGCTGCGAGGGACCCTGGTCGCTGGAGGCAGGGTAGGGGCTGGGAAGCTGGTTTGGGAAGACCTAAGATATCGAACTATGTCCGAGGTGGAAAAGTACAGTCCGGCCCTGCACGTCGTGCTTTATCAGCCTGAGATTCCTCACAATACGGGGAGTGTGGGACGGACCTGCGTCGCCACCGGTGCCAAGTTGTGGCTGGTGGAACCGCTCGGCTTTCGACTCGATGATTACTACCTGCGGCGGGCTGGGCTCGACTATTGGCCACACCTGGAGTGGGAAGTGGTGCCCGACTGGTCGGCACTGGTGTCGCGACTGCCGGGCAGGCGATTCTGGTTTTTCAGCAAGACCGCCAGCCGCGATTATCACCAGATCGCCTTCCGCCAGGGGGATGTTTTGGTCTTCGGCAACGAATCGCAAGGATTGCCGGAGAGCCTGCGCACAGCCGCCGGCGAGTGCCTGTTGCGGATCCCGATCCGGCCGCAAGTTCGCAGCCTGAATCTTTCGAACGCCGTGGCGATCGTCCTGTATGAAGGCGTGCGGCAAGGGATCGCCGCGGTTTGAGGGCGAAGGGACCGGCACCCGATAGGAAATCGATTTGCAGCGGTATAGAATGATGGCGGTGGCCAGGCGTGACCCGGCAAGGCGGCGCGCAACGCGCAATGCAGACTTGGGAGGAATACGATGCGGCGACCCATTCTGTTGGCAGTTCTGGGCATTTGCTTCGCCCGCGCCGCGGCGGCTCAGCCGCCCAGTGGTCAAGAACAAGGTATTTTGCCGCTCACCCCGCAGAAGCACTACAACGGCATTGTGGCTGGCGAAGAAGCCTATCTGGGGAATGATGCCCGCCGCGAAGCCGAAATTGGCCGGCAGGCGAGTCTGAATGCCGACATGTACTGGCGCTGGAGCGGCGCGTCGAGTTGGTATCCCGGAGTGTTCGAAGCTTGGCCAATCGTACCGGGAGAGATCGTCGGCTGGCCGTCAGCAATCTCACCGCCAAGAGTATCGCCCACCAATGTCCGGCCATCTCCGATCGCCCCCTGGGCAGTCGCGCCGGCCCATGCAGCGTTCCAGGCTAACGCCCGTTCGGGTTGCTCCTCACCCGAAGCCAGCACAAAAAGACGTAGCGGCCATCGGAGAGTCATCGCCCGGGCTGTTGCCTGGCTTTGTACCGCAGGTTGAAGCAACGACCGGTGTTTCCAAGCAAAGAGTTACCGGGCAAGACACGGCGCCAGCCGGCGGCAATCAGTTTCAGCCTGGCAGCGGGCCACGCGCGTTTTGAGCCGCCCCTTGATCGGCGAAACTACTTTTTCGCCGTACCTGTATGCCGAATAGATCGGCAAGTGCCGGTAATAGACTTCGAGCATATAGATCGACAGGCACGTGGTGTAGAGCCTTCCGGCAACTGATCCCCAGTGGTCGCCCTGCGGATCCCAACTGCCGACTTCATCTCCGCTTCTCACCTGATGTTCCGGCAACTCGGATCGCATGGCATTATTCCATGTGTCCCAGACCGAGCCCCTCCATGTTATGGCAAACCTGCGTGGCGTAGTACCAATAATAGACGTCGCGATCGGCAGTGTCGTATTTGACCAGATTCGACGTCAGGCAACTTGCAGCCATCGACCAGGCGTGCGTCGTTCTGCTTCCAGCCGAGCAATTGCCGGCAAAGATACGCCTCGGCCGTTACGGCCGGCGTGGAGATGAACCGGGGATATAGGCATATTTGCCATCGGGCAAGGCGGCAGAATCGAGATACCGCGTCACGTTGTCAAAGACCTCTTGCGGAACGTCGAGCTGTGCCATCTGTGCGCTTTTCAGCGCCATGACGAACCAACCCGTGACGCTGGTGTCGGAGTCGGTCGGTGGATAGTCGTATCGCCAGCCACCTCCCTTCTTGTCCTGGCTGTCAATGCAGTAGGCTACGGCCCGCTGAGCCGGCTCGTAGAAGCGGCTATCCTTCGTCATGCTCAGAATCTCGCACAGGGCGATCGCACACTGAGCGTGGGTGTACATGCCTGTCGAGGGGGCGTGCAGCCGCCGAACGATCCGTTCCGCTGTTGGGTCTTTAAGAGAGCCGTCCAGGCTTTGTCGACCGCTTTGGCATATTTTCCCTTACCGGGTGTAACGCCTGCTCCTTGAAAGGCGAGCAACGCCATCGCCGTGGCCGCGTTGGGGTTATCGGTCAGTCCGCCATTCGAAAAAGGACCACTCAGACTCCACATGCCGTCGCCGCGTTGCTGCTTGACCAACCAATCCAAACCGCGAGCGACGGCCGATTCGGTCGAGCCGGTGCCACCGTACGCGCCAAGCAAAACGCCTTTCATGCCCGCTTCCCGACCGTGCAGCGCCAGGCCGATGGTCGGCGCACGCAGGTCGCTGGCGGGAAGAATGCCGCCCAAACGGATATCGGTCGCCTCCGGAGGAGCGGCGAACGGATCTTCGACATGCGGCAAGTTTTGCGGCGTGAGGATCTGCGAATCGTTTTTCTCGACCATTTGCGAGCCCTTGGGGCCGTCCAAGAGGGGCGCGTCGTCGAGCAACATATCGGCACTCGGCTCGGAGAGATTGATGCCCGGCGGCACGAGCTCGCTCTTGTGTTTGACTGCCACCAGGCCCAAGCCCAGGATGATCAGCAACATGGTGTGCACGACAGCGTGATCAGCCAGGCCGGCGCGTTTTGGGCGAACCCGATGAGAATATTGAGGCCCTGGTCATCCCCGTCCTCAGGTTGCGGCGGATTGACCGTTTGTGGTCCGGCGACAGAGCCGGACGGGGTGCCCCAGGATGCGGCCGTCGGGCTGCCAATGGCTCCCATGGTCGCAGGCCGACTGGGGGCGCCTGACGCGGAAGCAGCGCGGCCGGTCGAGCGCTTAGCGGGCGTCGCCCCCCCCGCCTTGGATGATGCGGCCGCGGGTCCAAGAGGCGGATCGTCCGACCAAAGAGAATCTTCCGACGAAGGCTGGCC
Source organism: uncultured Planctomycetaceae bacterium (assembly GCA_963702015.1). Taxonomy (GTDB): domain Bacteria; phylum Planctomycetota; class Planctomycetia; order Pirellulales; family PALSA-1355; genus DATJTR01. Next base: position 5,752,345 of record OY969698.1, on the reverse strand, counting down.
GGAATTCCCGTAATCGTTCGGCTTACCAGGCGCCATCAGGCTCGCTCCCTTACCGGACCAAGACGCTTCGCGAGCGAACGGGGCGACGCGTGGCCAGCCAGCTGAGCCCAGCTGCCCATCATCGGGCGCGGACGCGTTATTCGATTGGTCCCAAGACGCTCTAACGTGCAGGCGAGTGCCGGGCGCGCAGCAGCGCACCGCTCAAACACGACGCCGCTTCTGCGGCGCTTGGGGGGCCACCATCCCGCTTCTCTCTGCCGCTTTCAGTCTACCTGTCCACGCCAAATGCTTCAAGCGAAAACATCAAGCGTGGGCTAGGGTTGCGGCCAATTTAGAGCCGCCCGATGGCCATCTTCTCCAGCAGTCGATGACCCAATGTCCGCACGACCGGATCAATCGTGATGGTCGGTTTCGCTGGCAGCCAAAGCCTGAATCGCCGCCAGTCGAGCCATCAGCTTGTCGGGGGGCACGTAGCCGTCGAGTCGGTCGAGAATGACCGCATCGCGGAAATGATAAACGTTGCCGGATACGCCTTGACCGCCAAATCCTTCAACAGCGGACAGGGAGCCTCACCGTCGAGAACCAGCGGCACGAACGAGCGGTTGATCGTGGCCGCCACCGCTGCGTTGGCATAGGTACCCTGCTTCATCTTGGTGCAGTACAGGCAATGGCTGCTGGTGACGAAGACTAACAGTGGCCGGTTCTGCCGTTGAGTCGACTGCCAGGCGCTCTTGACGTCGTGGTGCCAGTTGACCGGCGCCTGTTCGGCGGCGGCCAATGGCATGCACCCGGCGAGCAGAGCCAGGATGATTGCCGGGCGGATTGCTGAAGAGCCGCGTCGCAGGGCAGGCCAGTGAGACATTGCGTGATTCCGGTGGTTGCCGATGCTGGGGATACCGAGCGGCTTCCGCGGCGCATCCGCGAAGAGCCAGGAGCAAACATCGGCCCTCGTGCCCGGCGATATCGCACTGAAATCGCTCGGCGCCGCCCCATTTTTTCGCATCACCGGATCGTCACAGCGGTTGTGCCGCACGGGCGCTGCGGTGCGCGTTGTAGTCAAACGGCAAATTGATCGTTTGGCGCGTGATGGTAGCGATCGCGAAAGCCGAGCAGACGCTTCGTCGCGGCACAAAAGCGCCGCATATTGCCGCGGTTGGCGCGCACGAGCAAGGGTTGCCGAGGCGCGGATTTCGATCGCTAGATCGAAAGGCTAGCCGAAACAAAGCAAACCATTGAATGATGAGTCAACAGTACTTTGCCGTTGGCTGCCGGAGCCGGACCGTCGAGATCGGGATAAATGTCCGACGGTGATTCTTGTTGGGTGTCGAGAAACAGCCGCCAGCGGATTGCCGGCGACAGCGTGGGCAAAACGAACTCTTGCGCGCGGGGCCCGCATTGAACAGCATCAACAGATGCCGGGCCGCGCGTTCCATGTCTGCCGTGGCCGGAGCGCCGAACAGGCACGTGATGGCCGGGCCGTTACCGTTCCAAACCATCGGCTCGCCGTCGGGCGAAAACCAACTGACGTCGGGAAGCGAACCGGGAAGATCCGGCTCGCCACGCAGGAAATCGATCCGTCGCACCGTCGGCTGCCGACGGCGAAAGTGAATCAGCGACTGGGTGAACCGCAGCAGTTCAGGGTTCTTGTCGACCAGCGTCCAGTCGAACCAACTCACCGCGTTGTCTTGGCAATAGGCATTGTTGTTTCCGCGTTGCGTGCGCCGGCATTCATCGCCGTAGAGCAGCATCGGCACACCCTGGCTGAGCAGCAGGGTGGTCAGCATGTTTTTGATCTGTCTGAGCCGCAATTGTTCGATCTCACGGCGCCGCGTCGGCCCTTCGCAGCCGTAGTTGCTGCTGTAGTTGTTGTTGTCGCCGTCGCGGTTCCCCTCGCGGTTTTCCTCGTTGTGCTTATGCGAGTAAGAAACCAGATCGTTCAGCGGAAACCCGTCGTGCGACGTAACGAAGTTGATACTGTGATAAGGCTGGCGTCCACCGGGCTGATACAGATCGCTGGAACCCGCCAGGCGAGTAGCCAACGGGCCGGTCATGCCCGCGTCGCCGCGCCAAAAGCGTCGGATGTCGTCGCGGTAGCGGCCGTTCCATTCGGCCCAGCGCAATTGGCCAAAGGATCCGACCTGGTAGGCGCCGGCGGCATCCCAGGCTTCGGCGATGATCTTGCTGTCGGCCAAGAGCGGATCTTCAGCGATGGCTTCGACCAGGGGCGGGTTGGGAACCAGTTCGCCCGTTCGGTCGCGGCTGAGAATCGAGGCCAGATCGAAACGGAAGCCATCGACGTGATAGTTGTGGACCCAATGCCGCAGGCAAAGGAAGATCATTTCGCGGACGATCGGATGATTGCCGTTGACGGTGTTGCCGCAACCGGAATAGTTGCGGTAATACTCTCCGCCGCCGGCGAGCATGTAATAGACCTGGTTTTCCAGCCCCTTGAAGCTGAGCGTCGGGCCGTGCTCGTTTCCTTCGGCGGTGTGATTGAAGACGACGTCGAGGATGACTTCGATGCCGGCCTGATGCAGGGCGCGCACCATCTGCTTGAATTCGTTGACCTGGCAGCCGGGTTCGGTTCCGGCGGCATAACCGCGATGGGGCGAGAAGAAACCGAGCGAGTCGTATCCCCAGTAATTGGTACGCCAATTACTTTCTCCCCAAAAACCGTTGGTGGGGAACTCGTGCACCGGCATCAATTCGACGGCGGTTACTCCCAGCGACTTCAGGTACGGAATCTTGTCGATGACACCCAAGTAGGTGCCAGGATGCTCGACTCCGCTCGTGGGCGACTTGGTGAAGCCGCGAACGTGCATCTCGTAAATCACGGTCTCGGACAAGTCGCGCCGCAAATGCCGGTCGCCCTGCCAATCGAACTGATCGTTCACGACCACGCACTTGGGAGGCCGGATGACGCCGTCGTTCGACGCCAGGAATTCGCCGGCCAACGCCCGGGCGTAGGGATCGATCAGCCGTGCCGTTCGATCGAAACGCTGGCCGCGGGGGGGGTCGAAGGGGCCATCGGCCTGCAGATGATAAAGCGCACCGGCCGTGAGCCCCGGCACGAAGACGCTCCAAATGTCTCCCCAGCGATCGGTTTCGCGGTTGAAAACGATGATTTCGGCCGGCTCGCGATCAGCGACCTGCTCGTATAACAAAACACGCATGGCCGTTGCCGAACGGCTAAACACGACAAACTGCACGCCGTTGTCGTGCAGGATCGCGCCGTAGGGCAAGGGATGACTGAATTGGAGAGCCGGATGCCGATGCAGCATTAGCATGAAGAGCACTCATGAACCAGAGGTGACCGCTTGGCTTTCAGCCAAAGCAAACATACCACTGACCCAAGTGCTTGGTGACGTTCGACAGCATCAAACACAAAAATTACGACCGCCACCGGACCGTGCGTGCTGCCTAGTAAGACCCGGCGGGCGAGAGAAAGTAAGTTATCGTTCCAGATCGCGCCGCTGGCTCGAGTCGGCTGGTGTGAGCAGACCTTCGCCAGGCGTTACGACCCGCGCGACAGCCCCTTCCGGAGCCGATGTCGCGCACAGGCGCCGGCAGCCTTCTTTCTTGCCGGTCGTCCCAGGTTTCATTTGCCGCCACGAAATTGCTCGTGGCAAGCATCACAGTTTTGAGCCAAACGTTTGGCGCCTGCCTGGGCCTGGGAGGGATCGCCCGCGTGGACGGCAGAGTTGATCTGACCGGCAGCGTCGCGCATGTCGTGGCACAAGGCCCGCCAACTGTCGGCCGTGGAATCGTCGGCATTCGAGAGATCGAACGACGCCGCCTGGGCAATCGCCGCAAGCGTTGCCGCCTGGCCGGCGGTTTGCTTCTGCTGCCGCTTGAAACGATTCGGATCGAGCCCGCGCCGTAGCGAGTTGTTCACGATCGGCACTTGCTGCATCAAGGAGTCGAGCGAGGCGACAGTTTGCCAGTCAATATCAGCCGCAGGGGCGCCCCGCTCTCGGCCGCCTGCTTCACTTCCGCCAATGCCGCCCCAGCCGGTCCGAAATCGCCAATGACCTCGGCCAATCGTCGCACGGCGGGCAAGAAGGGGGCGGCTTGCAGCTTGTTCGGCTCGTCGTGCCGGGCTAAAACCAGCGCGATCACCGCCAGCGTGTGAACGTCGTTTTTCGACCGCTTCTGCATTTCCTTGTCGAATTCTTTCTCGTCGCCCAACGCCTCGCTCAACCGACCGATGTAATACTCAGCCTGCTCGACCAGGTCGGCAGCGGGTGCATATTGCGATGGCTTTGGTTGGCCGGCCGCCTCCGGCTTGGCAGCGGGTTCGTCGCCGCTAGCGACCGGCCACCCCGCCTGCGCGATCGCCACCAGGGCCAACAACGCCAACCCGCAGCGTCGCCTATTTGTCGGTTGGAGCCACATTTCTCTTGCTTCTCCATCGGATACTGGCGGAGCAGCCAGACGAATCGATCCCGCCGGCGGAGCGATTGAACGTCGTCCATGATGCCTTGGCCCCGCGGCGAACGCAAGCGGCTTGCGGCCCACTACCGATTCCGGGGATACTGACGCACTCCCTCGCTCCGGAACTTTGCCGTCTTTACTTAGTTTGCCGCGATTGAAAAGAGACCCATGCCCGATTCCTCGTTTCGCTGTGCTGCGGCACTTTCGACCATCGCCGAAACGGCGGCCGCCGCCGATGAAGTTTGCCGACGCCTCGCGGATCAATTGGCCGGTCCCGCAGACTTGGCGATCGCATTCTTTTCTCCGCATCACGCGGCCGATGCCCAACAAATTGCCACGGCCGCACAGGCGACCTTCCAGCCGAAGCATTTGTTGGGGGTAACGGGCGAGGCGATTGTCGGCGGCTCGCGTGAAATCGAAGGAGAACCGGCCCTGTCGGTCTGGGCTGCCCGCATGCCGGGAGTCGAGGTGATGCCATTTCACCTGGCTTACCAGCGGGCCGAAGGGGGAACGTTCGTCGGTTGGCCCGACGCGCTCGATTCGGCCTGGCCGAGTGACGGCCGCCCTGCTGTTGGTCGCCGATCCGTTCACGTTTCCGGCCGACGTGCTGCTTGAGCGGCTAGGTGAAGACCACCCCGGGCTGCCGGTGCTGGGAGGCATGGCCAGCGGCGGCGCGCAGCCGGGCGAAAACCGTCTGCTCCTCGGCAATCAGGTCCACCGAGCCGGTGCGGTGGCGGTGCTGTTGTCCGGCGCCATTCGCGTCCGATCGGTCGTATCGCAAGGCTGTCGTCCGATCGGCAAGCCGCTGGTGATAACCAAAGCCCAGCAGAACGTAGTGCTCGAACTGGGGGGCAAGCCGGCCCTGGCCCAACTGCGCGAGCTGTTCGAAGCGTTGCCGGCGGATCAGCAGCGATTGGTCCAGCAGGGCCTGCACGTGGGCCGCGTGATCAATGAATATCAAGAGGGCTTTGCCCGCGGAGATTTTTTGATCCGCAATGTAATGGGGTTCGATCCCGAGGTGGGCGCGATCGCGATTGGTGATTTTGCGCGCGTCGGTCAGACCGTGCAGTTCCACGTTCGCGACGCACAGAGTGCCGACGAAGATTTGCGCCAGTTGCTCGCCGCCGCCAAGACCGGTAATCCGCAGGCGGCCGGAGCGCTCCTATTCACCTGCAACGGACGCGGCACGCGACTTTTTCCCGAGCCCAACCATGACGCTCGGACGATTCGTGACGCGCTGACCGACATCCCCTTGGCCGGCTTTTTTGCGCAGGGTGAGATCGGTCCTATCGGCGGGCAGAATTTCTTGCACGGCTTTACCGCGGCGCTTGCCTTGTTCGAGCCGCACGCGCCTGCGAGCGGGTGATTGATTGCATCCCCATCGCGGCGCGTTGCGATTATTGTGGACAGTCAGTACATGATTGCCTACAATCAAACCCGGTCGCCGATCCCGCCTTTACTGACGCTGCATCAACGTCCCTGCCTTTGACGACGCCCCGTAACGCGAGGGTGTGATGTTTCAGCCGCCGATTCCAAATCGCCGGAGCTGGTTTTGTGGTTCGCAGAGAGCCGGCCACTTCTTCCGCGGACATCTTTGGATTCTAGCCGTCCTGGCAAGCATTTCGCCGACGGCGCTTTGGGGCGGACGAGGACGTGCAGTTCTTTGAGACTGCCGTGCGTCCGGTGCTGGTCGAACATTGTCAAAAGTGTCACGGGCCAAAAAAGCAGGAAGCCGGGCTGAGATTGGATTCTCGGCAGGCCGCACTCAAAGGAGGAGATAACGGTCCGGCCATCGTTCCCGGCAAGCCCGACGAGAGTCTGTTGGTCGGCGCGGTACGTCACACGGGCGACGTGCAAATGCCGCCGGACGGAAAACTCAACGAGGCTCAAATCGAGGCCCTATCGCAGTGGGTGCGGTTGGGTGCTCCCTGGCCGACAGCACCGGAAACCACCGACGACAAGATTGCGGACATTCAACGCCGGCACTGGGCATTTCAGCCGATCGGCAATCCCGTCCCGCCGACCGTGCGCGATAGCGGCTGGGAGCGAACGCCGATCGATCGTTTCGTGCTGGCGAAACTTGAAACCGCCGGTCTCGCTCCATCGCCGCCGGCCGATCGCCAAACTCTCATCCGCCGGGCGACGTTCGATCTGACGGGCCTGCCGCCAACGCTGGAGCAGGTCGATGCGTTTGTGAATGACGCTGCGCCGGACGCCTACGCAAAGCTGGTCGACCGGTTGCTCGAATCGCCGCAGTACGGCGAGCAATGGGCGCGGCACTGGCTCGATATTGCCCGCTATTCGGACACGAAAGGCTATGTCTACGGGCGCGAGGAGCGGTTTTGGGTCCACGCACCGGCATATCGAGACTGGGTCGTTCAAGCGTTCAACCGTGATCTGCCGTACGACCAGTTTTTGCTGTTGCAGATCGCGGCCGATCAGGCGGCTCCGGACGACCGCGGCGCCGGCGCGGCGATGGGGTTTCTGACCGTGGGACGGCGGTTCCTGGGCGTGACCCGTGACATTATCGACGACCGGATCGATGTGGTGACGCGAGGGACCATGGGACTGACGGTCGCATGTGCCCGCTGCCACGATCACAAGTACGATCCGATCCCGACAGCCGATTATTACTCGCTGTATGGAGTGTTTCTGAATTCGACGGAGCGACTCAATCCGGTTGCCGAGCCCACCGTCCGCGGCGAAGCGTACGCGGCTTTCGAAAAAGAACTCGAATCGCGGCAGCTGAAGTTGCGCGAGACGATGTTGGCGAAACGCAACGAGGCGGCGGAGCGAGTGCGACAGCGGGTGGCCGATTATCTCGTCGCCCAGACGGAGCTTTCGAATTATCCCGAAGAGGGCTTCGATCAGATTTTGGCGGCGACTGACCTGATTCCGACCTTTGTTCGTCGGTGGGAGGCCTGGCTCGCGCTCGAGGCTCGATTGGATGATCCGGTGTTCCTGCCGTGGCGCCGGTTTGCGGCGCTCAATGCCGATGACTTTGCCGCGGGCTCGGCAGTGGTGGTCCGCGAGCTGGCTGAAGCCGGAGTGGCGGTGAATCCGCGGGTGCAAGCAGCTTTGATTCCTCCGCCGACGTCGATGCGCGAGGTGGCGGAGCGCTACGGAAAGCTACTGCTCGAAGTTGATCTCCAGTGGAAAGCCGTCTGCGACGCGGCGCGTTCTGCTGAGGTTACGGAGCCCACGAAGCTCGATTCACCGGAGTTGGAGGCACTGAGGCAATGTTTGTACGGAGTCGACTCGCCGTGTCGGGTTCCGGACGAAATGATCGCATCGACGGACTTCTATTTCGACCAGGCCACATTGGTCGCGTTGTGGAAATTACAGGATGAGGTCGATCGCTGGCTGATCGAGTCTCCGCTTGCACCCGCCTACGCCCTGTCACTCGTGGATCGCGAATTGATCCGTCCGGCGAGAATCTTCCGCCGCGGCAATCCGGCCAATCGAGGCCCCGAAGTCCCACGGCACTTTGTCTCGGTCGTGGCCGGGCCGAACCCGGCACCGTTCACGCAGGGGAGTGGGCGGCTCGAGCTGGCGCGGGCGATTATCGATCCGGCCAATCCGTTGACTGCCCGTGTTTGGGTGAATCGAGTCTGGCAACATCACTTCGGAGCCGGGCTCGTGCGGACGGCAAGCGATTTTGGAGTTCGAGCCGATCCGCCGAGCCATCCGGAGCTGCTCGATTGGTTGGCGACTCGGCTCGTTGCAAATGGCTGGAGCACGAAGAGCCTGCACCGGCTGATTCTTCTTTCCAACACCTATCAGCAACGTTCAGATGGGCCACCGGATGTCGCTGATCGCGATCGAGCGGGGCAGGCCGATCCCGAGAATCGGCTGCTCTCGCGGATGAATGTCCGGCGGCTTTCTTTTGAAGAGTTTCGCGACAGTTTGCTCGCGGTGGCGGGCCGGCTGGACCTGCGAGTGGGCGGACGAGCCTCCGACCTGTTCGCCGAAGATGGAACCGTGCACCGGCGCCGCACATTGTATGGGCTCGTCGATCGCCAGTTCCTGCCGGCGACGTTTCGAGTGTTCGACTTCGCGAATCCCGACCTGCACATCCCGGTGCGCAGTGAAACGACCGTTCCACAGCAGGCGCTGTTTGCACTGAATCACCCGTTTGTGGCGCAACAGGCGCGCGCTCGTTGTTCAAGTTAGCCGCGACGGTGTCAGCGACCCCTCCGAGAAAGTCCGACGACTGTACCAGGCGGCGTATCAACGCGATCCGACTCCGGGACAGCTCGATGCCGCTCTGGCGTTCGTCGCAGGCGACGCGGGCGAGCCCGTTCCGGCAACCGAGCGCGACGCACTGGCATGGCAGTACGGATATGGAGAGCTGGACGAGAGCGCGAAACGCCTGACGGAGTTTCATGCATTACCCTACTTTTCCGGTTCGGCATGGCAGGGGGGCCCGCAGTTACCGGACACCAAGCTGGGTTGGGTCCACCTCACGGCTCAAGGTGGGCACCCGGGGAATGACTTGCAACATTGCTGCGTCCGTCGCTGGGTAGCGCCGCACGACGGCACGTTCTCGGTAAGCTCGGCTCCGATCCATGAAGTCGCTGCAGGGAACGGCATTCGATGCTGGATTTTTTCCAGTCGCGACGGGTTGCTGGTGTCGCTAGCGCTGCATAACCAACGACAGGAAATGAACGTCGAGTCGATCGCGCTTCAAAAGGGAGACACGCTCGACTTTGTGGTCGATATGAATTCGGACATCAACAGCGACGACTACCTATGGGCGCCGGTGATTTATGAAGCCTCGAGCGGGGCGGCGTCCGCCGCCGCGCCGTCGCGCAGTTGGGAGGCGGCGCAAGATTTTTCGGGCCCGGTGCCCATCTTGCTGAATCGTTGGGAGCAGCTTGCACAAGTGCTGCTGATTGCGAACGAACTGATGTTTGTTGACTGACCAGCGGGCCAGACTCGGGAGAAGACGATGCGTCGACCAACCGTTCACTCGCCGTTGATGACTCGCCGGTCGCTGCTCGAGCGTTCGGGAATGGGGCTTGGCGCTTTGGCATTGGCGGGCCTGTTTGCCGATCAAACTGCCACTCTTGCCGACGAAGCGGCGCTACTTTCGGAAGAAGGCGGCGGTGCAAAGCAACCGCACTTTGCCGGCCGCGCAAAGCGGGTCATTCACTTCTTTTTGAACGGCGGACCGTCGCATGTCGACACATTCGACCCGAAGCCCGCACTCGACAAATATGCAGGGCAAGCGGCCCCAGTGACGCTGGCAACGGAGCGCAAAACCGGCGCGGCGTTCCCCTCGCCGTTCAAGTTTCAAAAGTATGGCCAGAGCGGTCTGGAGATCAGCGAGCTGTTCGCCAAGACAGCGGCGCATGCGGATGACATCGCCGTCATCCGTTCGATGTATGCGCAGGTGCCGAATCACGAGCCGTCGCTAATGCTGATGAACTGCGGCGAATCGGTGCAACCGCGGCCGAGCGTCGGAGCTTGGGTTCTGTATGGGTTGGGCTCCGAGAATCAAAACCTGCCCGGGTTCGTGGCAATGTGCCCGAATGGCCTGCCGATCAAGGACTCCGAGAATTGGCAGTCGGCGTTTCTGCCCGGAATTTATCAGGGGACCTACATCGATCCGCAGCACACCGCGATCGACAAATTGATTGAGAACATTCGCAGCCCGCATGCAACCTCGGCGACGCAGCGGCAGCAACTGGACCTGCTTCGAACGCTCAACGCCGAGCATCGCGCCGCGCGCGTCGACACGCGGCTGGAATCGCGGATACAGTCGTTCGAGCTGGCCTTCCGAATGCAGTCCGAGGCCGCCGAAGCGTTCAACGTTGCGGACGAACCGCAGCACATCCAAGAGCTTTACGGGTCGGGGGTTCATGCCCGACAGACGCTCATCGCCCGGCGACTTCTCGAACGAGGTGTCCGCTATGTGCAATTGTGGCACGGAGCCGGGCAGCCTTGGGATCATCACGAACAAATTGAGAAAGGGCACCGGCAGCTCGCCCAGCAGATCGACCAGCCGATCGCCGCATTAATGACCGACTTGAAACAGCGCGGGATGTTCGAAGATACGCTGATTATTTGGGGAGGTGAATTCGGCCGCACTCCGACAGTGGAGCTCAGCGGCGATGGCAAATCCCAGCTTGGGCGGGATCACAATCATTACGGATTCAGCGTCTGGCTGGCCGGTGGCGGGATTCGCGGCGGGACTGCCTACGGAGCAACCGATGATTTCGGCTTCAAAGCGATCGAAAAGCCGACCAGCGTCCATGATCTGCATGCCACGCTGTTGCATCTGCTCGGTTTCGACCACGAGCGTCTGACCTACCGCTACGCCGGGCGTGATTTCCGGCTGACCGATGTCCACGGTCGCGTCATCCGCGATATTCTCGCCTGATTGCCCCGCGGGTCCGATGCCGGTGGGCCTGGCTCACCCTGTTGCGGGCCGGGAGATGCCAGCAAGAACGCGAGAGAAAGTCGGGTATCTGGCGCCTCAAGGCTGGACAAGGGGAAGGCGGCAAATGATAAGATATTGATTCGCCGTCGCACTGGCCGAAACCCCGCCGGCTTTCCCCCATCCGGTCTTTTGCCGCGTGTACGCGGCGAGATTGGATCCGAGGGACCGCTTGTCCCACTCCACGTCACCTGCCCGAGAGGAAACCAATGGACAACAAGAAGAACCCTAATCGCCGCCAGTTCCTGCAGACCGCGGGCGTGGCTGGAGCGGCATTGGCCGTGCCCTACTTCGTACCGGCGACCAGCCTGGGCAACGACGAGCGGCCGGCCCCCAGCGACCGCATCGTCGTCGGCGGCATTGGCATCGGCAATATGGGAAGCGGCGATCAGGACGCGCTGATGGGGCGCAAAGACGTGCAATATGTGGCCGTCTGCGACGTGCGGACCCATAATCGCGACGCGGCCAAGGCCAAGGTCGACAATCACTACAAGAACACCGACTGCAAAGCCTACGTCGATTTTCGCGAGGTGTTGGCCCGCCCCGACATCGACGCCGTGCACATTGCCACGCCCGACCACTGGCACGCGATCATGGTGATCGAAGCATGCCGCAATGGCAAAGACGTCTATTGTCAAAAGCCCGAAACGCGGCACGCTGCGTGAAGGGCCGCTGATGATCGAAGCCGCCAGGCGTTATGGCCGCGTCGTCTCGGGCGGCAGCCAGCGCGTGCTGGAAGATTACAGGGACCTGGTGGCGAAGTGCTGGGGAGGCGAGTTGGGCACGATCAAGTCGATCAACGTCAACGTCGGCCCCTCTCACAGATTTGCAATCTGCCGGCCGAATCGGTCCCGTCCGATATCGACTGGGAGCTGTGGCTCGGCCCCGCGCCGTGGGCTCCTTACAATCCGAAACGCTGCGACGGCAACTTTCGGCACCAGCGGCGGTAGCTGGCGGTCGTACGTCGACTACTCGGGAGGCGGCATGACGGACTGGGGGGCGCACCATTTCGGCGGCGCGACATTCGCCGTCGACGTGCGCGAGCTGCAGCCAGTCGAAGTCATCTACAACGACGAGAAAGGGCAACAATTCGTCACGCTCCGCTATCCCAACGGTCTGCTTGTCCATCACAACTATCCCGGCCGCGGCAACCTGGACGTCGAAGGAACCCCTGGAGAAGCGTCGCGAGGCGAAGCCCGTGCCGACCTATAAAGGACAAGGGGGCATCTATGGCGACTTCATCGAGTGCGTCAAGACGCGCGAAAAGCCGTTCCGCGACATCGAATTGGCCGTGAACACCGTCGTCGTACCCCACCTGGCGACGATCGCCTACACATTGCGGCGTTCGCTCAAATGGGATGCGGCCAAGCAGGAATTCACCGGCGACGAAGAGGCCAACCGCCTGCGCGATCGTGCACGGCGCGAACCTTGGGTCTTGTAAGTGCCCTCGCTTGTCTCGCCCCGGCTGGCTGTCGCCAACGCTCTTCGAAATATCAAATTAACTAAGGAATCTCGATATGTTGGATCAAGCTCTTGAAGCATTGAAGACCTATGACTGGGGCACCGACCCCAAAGTCCTACGGCCCGATCGACGAAGCCGTCGTGACGACGTACGGCAATGCCGGCGGCCGCAAGGATTTGGAAGCCAAGCTGGCTGCCGTCCTCACGACCGGTGCCTCACGCGACGCCAAGGATTTCGTCTGCCGCAAACTGATGGTGATCGGCACCGCGCAGTCGACGCCGACTTTGGCCGGCTTGTTGCCCGACAAAGACCTGTCGCACATGGCCCGCTATGCGCTCGAGCGCATTCCGGCGGCCGAGGCTGGACAGGCACTGCGCGATGCGCTGGCGAAGGTCAGCGGCCAACGCAAGTGGGCGTGATCGGTTCGTTGGGCGTCCGGCGTGACACGGCGAGTGTTGCCGGCTTTGGCGCGCGCTGCTGAATAACGCCGACGCTTCCGTGGCTCGGGCCGCGGCGATCGCTCTGGGCGACATCGGCACCGCCGAGGCCGCCAAAGCGCTGGCCGACGCCAAGCCGACCGCTCCCGAAGCCACGCAAGCCGCGACCGATGCCCGGCTGGCCTGCGCCGAGGACCTGTTGGCCGGCGGCAAAAAGGCCGAAGCGTTGGCGGTCTACAAGTCGTTGGCGGGCGAAGGCCAGCCGAAGCAAGTGCGTTTGGCGGCGACACGAGGCATGCTGGCCTGTGCAGGCAAATAGGGAGTCGCCGCGCATGCCGTCGTGCTGCCCGGCGAAGTCGCCTGGGCATTCTCGGCAGGTCGATGGCGCATGAGAGGGGCACCATGAAATGCTTACCGGTGGTTGCTCGGGGCTTTGCTTGGCGTTGCGGTGGTCTGGGGCATGACCGCGTTCGCCTCGGGCAAGGAAGAAGCGGCCGACGACTTGGTGTCGCTGATCGTCGGCTTGCTTGGCGAGAAGGACAAAGACCTTCGCGCCGTGGGGCTCGACCAGATCCGCACCGAGGCCAAAGGCGAGGCGGCCACCAGGCAGTTTGCCGCCCAGCTTCCAAAGCTTTCCGCCGATGCCCAGGCCGGCTTGCTCAGCGCCTTGGCCGATCGGGGAGATGCGGCAGCGCGCCCGGCCGTGGTCGAACTGTTGCGTGCAACGCATGACGAGCCGGTCAAGGTTGCCGCGATCGGTGCCCTCGGCGCGCTTGGCGACGTTCGCGATTTGCCGTCATCTGCTTTCCTTTTTGTCGTCGGACTCGAAGGCCGAGAAGTCTGCCGCTCGGGCCGCCTTGGTGCGTTTACGCGGCGAAAGCGTTGCTTCGGCGATGGTCGCGACGACTCAAAGAATCGAGCGATGTTCCGCTGCGCGTGGCGCTGATCGAAATCCTGACGACGCGGCGCGCTCTGGAGACGCTGCCCGAGCTATTCGCCTTGGCGCGCGATTCCGATGCCACGGTGCGCGCGGCGGCGATGGCCGCCCTCGGGCAACTCGCCGGTCCGGACCAGATTCCGGCAATGGTGGAAGGCGTGCTCAAGGCGGATAAAGGTACGGAGCGCGACGCCGCCGAACGGGCGGTCGCCCTGGTTTGCAGCCGAATTGCCGACAGCGCCCAGCGAGCGGCTCCGCTGCTGGCCGCGATGGACGAGACTCAACCCGGCGGATCGAGCTGTGCTGCTCTCAACGCTCGGGCGCGTTGGTGGCCCGGCAGCCCTGCAAGCGATCGAAGCTGCGATTGCCGATCCGTCGCTCCACGAGGTCGGCGTGCGGGCCCTTGGCAATTGGCCGGACGCTTCGGTTGCCGGCCGCCTGATCGAGATCTTCGAAGCCGACGAGCATCCCGAGCATCGCGCTTTGGCGCTGGCGGCGCTGATCCGCATCGCCCCCTTGCCGGACGGGCGGCCCGACGACGAGCGTCTGGCACTTTTGAAGAAAGTCATGGGCATGTGCACGCGTACGGAGGATCAGAACCTGGTGCTGAAGCGCGCAAGGGCGATTTACACGGTCGACTCGCTGCGTTTCGTGGTGCCGTATCTGGACCAGCCAGAGCATGCTGAACCGGCCTGCGAAACGGTGGTCGAACTGGCTCACCATCGGGATGTGCGCGATGCGAACAAGGCGGAGTTTACCTCGGCCTTGGACAAGGTGATCGCCATCAGCAGGGACGCCACCGTCGTGGAGCGAGCCAATCGCTATAAAGCGGGCAAGACCTGGGTCAGGCCGAAAGAGGCGGAGAAGTCGTAGAGACCCGGTCCGGTCAAAAGCGTCTGTCCGTCGCGGCAGCACGCGAGGACAAAACCTGATGACGACGGACAGCCAGAGGCCCGCTGGGCTCGAAGCCCTCTTCGCCCTGGCGAAGCGTGAAGTCAGTGCTGGGCATCTGGCCGAGGCGGCCGCGGCTTATCGAAAGATTCTTACGCTCAGTCCTGATAGTGCCGACGCGCACAACAACCTGGGAAATGTGCTGATGTCGCAGTGCAAGCCCGTTGAAGCGGCAGCGCAATACGGGCAGGCGGTCGCACTCAGGCCCGGTTATTCCGAGGCGCATTACAACCTCGGCAACGCCCTGCAAAACCTGGGCAAGCTCGATGAAGCGGCGGCCCAATACGCGCAAGCGGTCGCTCTCAAGCCCGGCTTTTTCCAGGCGATCAACAACCTGGGCAACATCCTGCGAGAACAAGGCCAGCTCGATCAGGCCGTGGCACGATACGAGCAAGCGGTCGCCCTCCGGCCAGATTACGCCACGGCGCACAAAAACTTGGGCAATGCGCTGACGCAGCAGGGCAAGTTCGAGCGGGCCCTGGCAAGCTACGACCAAAGTCTGGTGCTCCGGCCGGATTACGCCGAAGCACATTACCATCGCACCGACCTCAAAACCTTTCGGGCCGGCGATCCCGATCTGGTCGCGCTCGAGGCGATCGCCGCGAACCCCCGCGGTCTGGCGCCCGCCGAGATGGCGTACATCCACTTCGCGCTTGGTAAGGCGTTGGAAGACCTCGGTGACTATCCGCGCGCCTTCGAGCATTGGATCAAAGGCAACGCGTTGAAGCGTCGTGAGATCCATTACGACGAAGCGGCCTGTGAGCGGAATTTTCGGCTCATTGCCGAGCGGTTTGACTCCAGGCTGTTCGACCGCTTTCCGGCGACCGGTGACCCCTCACCGGCCCCAATCTTCGTGCTCGGCATGCCCCGGTCCGGCAGTACACTCGTCGAGCAGATCTTGGCCAGCCACCCACAGATCCATGCCGCCGGAGAACTAACGAACCTGGATCGTGTTGCCAATTCGGTATCGGACGCCAATGGCCGGCCGATTCTATTTCCACATTGTCTTTCGGGACTCGACGCCGGCGGCTTTCGGCGATTGGGCCAGGCATACCTGGCCAGCTTGCCGACTCTTCCGGCCGGCAAGACGCGGATCATCGACAAGCTGCCGATGAATTTCGCCTATGTTGGGCTGATACGCCTGATCCTGCCTAACGCCCGGATTATCCACACCCTGCGCGACCCGGTGGATACCTGCGTTTCATGTTTCTCGAGACTTTTTGCGTCCGGACAACTCTACAGCTATGACCTGGCCGAGTTGGGCCGCCATTACCGCTGGTATCACGAACTGATGGCACATTGGCGATCGGTTCTGCCGATTGGGGTGATGCTGGACGTCTCGTACGAGGACGTGATCGACAATCTTGAAGGGCAAGCCCGGCGACTGATCGATTATTGCGGCCTGCCTTGGGACGATCGCTGTCTGAGCTTTCACGAGACGAGCCGGCCAATCGCGACCCACAGCAACGTTCAGGTTCGCCAGCCGCTATATCGCAGTTCTGTGGCACGCTGGCGGCGTTACGAAGCCTGTCTGCAGCCGCTGCTGGCCGAGCTCGGGGGCTGCCGACCCTAACGGCGTCCGAAGATGATAGCCCGGCCGGGTTTATGTGCGCAGAAAAAGCCCCCTGCGACGCCCAAATCTCTCGGAACGGTCGCAGGGGGCGGAAAATGAGCTCAGTGGGACTTGAACCCACGACCTACGGATTAAAAGTCCGTTGCTCTACCGACTGAGCTATGAGCTCAAAGAAGATGGCCATTAGACGCACTCCGGTGGGGTGTCGTCAATTGGTGGCCGTGAGGTCGGACGGCCCGCAGGCAGGGCAATGATGCCTGGCGTCTGGAATCAGCCGCCAAATAGCCAGATCGATATCAACGCCGTCACAAACAGAACGAGCGCCACGCAGCCGGCCATGAAATAGTCCGAGGCCGATGGATCTGGCCGCCGCGGCGTTGGCTGTGGGTCGGGCCCCGGCTCTGGCGAATCGTCGTCGTCGGGCGTGATCATGGCTACTGCCGTCGGAAAATCGAAACCGGCAGCCAAATAAACTTCGAGTTCGGCAAGTTGATCGGGAGTCATGCCTTGACGCCCCCAAAGGCGGCGAAACAGATGTTCTTGTGAAGCACGTCGACCTGGCTGAATCCGACTTGCCGCAGCATGTCGAGTTGAAACACCAGCCCGCGCGGAGTGTCCTCCTTTTCGACGTAAGCAAAAACCTCGTCGCGATAGGCCGCACCACCCAGCTGGACCAGATAGGCGCCGTAGCGATCGCGCATCAGCCGCTCGACGCCGTCGGTCGTGCTGGCGACCAGGTCGAATATCCATAGCGAGCCCCCGGTGCGAAGCGCTCGATAGAGGGCTGCAAAGACGTCGTGCCACTCCGAGTCGGTGCGGAGATGATGAAGCACGGCTGAGGCGAGCACAACATCGTATTGCCCCGCGCCCAGGTCCAATTGGCGGATGTCGCCCTGCAGGGCCGTTATTTTTCCGGTGGTCGTCTCGGCGACTCGCTGGGCCGCCCGGTCGAGCATCGGCCGGCTCAGATCGACGAGCGTCGCGTCGAGATTCGGCAAAAACTCGAGCAGCTTCAGCGTGTAATTGCCCGCCCCACAGCCAACATCCAACACGCGCCGGGCGCCGGGCGTGGTCGCCGCCGCGGCCTCGGCCACCAACCTCATGGCCAGCGGGGCATCGACCGTGGCCGATTGTCCGGTCGCGAGGTTGGAAAACCGCTCGACATCGGCATCGAACCGTTGGCGGATTTCATCGACCGTTGATTTCATCGCTCACTCGCTGCACGGCTTGAAGACATCCGCTGTCGGCGCGGGGCAATCGGACGACTTGTCGGGTGCGACATTCGGCGTGTATCGTCGGTCGCCCGAAGGCCGCCGGTTTGCTATTTTACGGCGTCGCATTTGCAAAAAGGAGGGGCAAATCCAGCGGAGAAACCGGTCTTCGCCGGCCATGCGCCAGCTGCGCCGTAGACTTCATGGATCGGACGCTGGCGGATTTCGTACTTCACGGCGCTAGCTCCACGAGCGATTCGGTGGGCAGGGGTATGGCGACTTGTCTCGTTTTGTGGCGGTCGGCATGGGCCGATTTTGGACGGGGACTTATTCAGGTGGCGCGGGTGGCGAATGATGGATTGGGATAATGTCTGGAATCTGGTGAAAGAAATCTGGCCGCATCTGGTCGCCGGCCTGACGTTCACCGTGGATCTAGCGGCCGCGGCGCATGTGGTGCTCAAGAAGCGCGACACACGGTCGGCGATCGGCTGGGTGGGAATCATCTGGCTGGTGCCGATTCTGGGAGTGGTGTTGTACGTGCTGTTGGGGATCAATCGCGTGCAACGCCGCGCCTTGACGCTGCGCGGGGGAGCGAGGCAGGCGGCCGGCCAATTTGCCTGCGCACCCGGCCAATTGGCATCGTTGGAATCGCCGCGCGCGGCCCATTTGTCGACATTGGTCAAAATGGTTGGAGAGCTGACAACCCGGCCGCTTATGGCGGGAAACGAAGTGAAGCCGCTGATCAATGGCGACGAGGCCTATCCCGAAATGCTGCGAGCGATCGGCGAGGCTCAAAAGTCGGTGACCTTGGCGTCCTATATCTTCGACAACGATCGTGCCGGCAGGATGTTCGCCGAAGCACTGGGCGCCGCCGTCAAACGAGGCGTTGAAGTGCGGGTACTGATCGACGACGTCGGCGCGCGATACACCTGGCCTTCGATTGAACACGCGTTGCACGCCGCCGGAGTGCCGATGGCCCGATTCCTGCCCACGTTTTTGCCTGGCCGCTGGGTCTATGCCAACCTGCGGAACCACCGCAAGATCATGGTGGTCGATGGTCGCGAGGGTTTTACCGGCGGCTTGAATATCCGCGAGGGACATGATCTGGCACTGAATCCGGCTTATCCGATCCAGGATTTACACTTCCAGATTCGCGGGCCGGTCGTCACCCAATTGCAGGAGGTCTTTGCCACGGATTGGGAATTTGCGACCGGCGAGGTGCTGTCGGGCGATCGGTGGCGCGCCACCGCAGAACAGGTCGGGACGGTGCTCGCTCGCGGAATCACGACCGGGCCCGACGGCGATTTGGACAAACTGCGGATGGCGCTGTTGGGAGCGATCGCCTGTGCCGAATCGAGCATCTCGATCGTCAGCCCCTATTTCTTGCCGGACGAAACGCTGATTGCGGCGTTGAACGTGGCCGCGCTGCGGGGCGTGCAGGTCGATATCGTGTTGCCGGGGGTCAACAATTTGTGGCTCGTCCAGTGGGCTTCGATGGCACAGCTTTGGGAAGTGCTGGAGCGGGGCTGTCGGGTGTGGCTGACGCCGGCACCCTTTGATCATGCCAAACTGATGGTCGTCGACCGGCTGTGGACCCTGCTGGGATCGGCGAATTGGGATCCGCGCAGTCTGCGGCTCAATTTCGAGTTCAATGTCGAATGCTACGACTCCGATCTGGCAGGTCGCTTGCAAGATTGGATCGGCCACAAGATCGCCGCCGCCCGGCGGCTCACGCTCGAACAGATCGAGGGGCGAAGTCTGCCCGTGCGACTCCGCGACGGCATTGCCCGGCTGCTGACGCCGTATTTGTAGCGGTTGGATCGTGGTTAGCCTTCGTGCATTGGGGCGCCACGAGAATCGGTCTGCATGCTAAAATAAGCTGCCAAGCCGACACATTGCGGTCTCGCCGCGATCGTGGCAAGTTGGTGGCTTTCGTTTTATTCGAGCGCGCCAGGACTACATGTCGCTTTCCACCTCCGAAGAATCTCGGCCACCGCTTGGCGGCACCGCTGAACCGCGGCGGTTCGTCTGGACGTGGATTGCCGGGCTGCTGGCGCTGGTGGCGGCGGGCATTTGCGTTTATCTGGCCTGGGCTGCGGTCGCGGCTGATGGCCGGGTGGCTGGCTGTGGCGATGGGGCCGGCGGCGATTGCGCGGGAGTGCTCACCAGCCGTTGGGCTCGCTGGTTTGGCTTGCCGGTGAGTGTGCCGGCGGCGTTGGTCTATGGCTTGATTTTCGCCGCGCTGTGCGTGCTGGCGCGAAGCCACGACGACCGACGGCGACACCGGGTTTGGCTCGTTTTGGTTCCCTTGGCGACGCTCGTTTTGGTGTCGGCTTCGTGGTTCAGTGCCTTGCAACTGTTGGTGCTCGGCAAGCTGTGCTGGTACTGCCTGGCCGTGCATGGTTGTGCCATCGTCTTGGCGATGATACTGCTTTGGAATGTGCCGCACGATTGGCGCCTGCCCGCGGATCGTGGCCCGGAACCCATCGGCTTGCCGCCAGTCACGACGGTAATCCTGGTGATCGGTGGTTTTTTGGGAGTGGGAGTGCTGATTGCGGGGCAGCTATTGAGCAAGGCCCCTCAGCCGCAGGTTGAGATTATCACCATTCCTTCGTCGGCCGAAATGCCACCATCTGGTGCCGAGCCGGTGGTCAGCGCGACCGGCAAGCCCAGTGGCGTGGAAAAGATCGCGGCAACCGGTGAGTTGCCGACCGACTTGTCGAGCTTTTTTCCCGCGCCCGAGAGTGGATTGTCGCCGGCCGAAGTTCGTCCGCGGCGGATCTCGCTCATCGGGGGCAAGGCGATCATCGACGTGCGGAGAACGCCGCTATTGGGCGATCCCGACGCCGAAATCGTACTCGTGGAACTGTTCGATTACACGTGTCCACATTGTCGGCAATTGCACCGTTATCTAAGCGAGGCCCGCAAGCGTTATGGCGCACAGCTGGCCGTTGCTGTGTTGGTCACGCCAATGGACCCCCTTTGCAACCGTTATGTGCGTGAGCCGGCCACCGAACCGGGGAGCTGCGACCTGGCCCGACTGGCCGTGGCAATTTGGCAAACCAAGCCGGCGGCTTTTGCGGCATTCCACGATTGGCTGATGGAGCCGACGGCAACTCGCACGCTGGAGGCGGCACGTGCGCGGGCGATCGAGATTTTGGCCGAGGATGTCTTCGATCGCGCCGAGGATGTGCTCGATCGAGCATTGGCCGACGAAGCGGTCTCGCGGGAAATTGAAGCCGACAACCGGATCTACCAATTGGCGGGAGCTGGCAAGATTCCAAAAATGTTGACCGAGCGACTTGTCATTGCTGGCGAGCCTGCCAGCACCGAAGAGCTGTGCGAAATGTTGGAGAAGCGACTCGGTTTGCAGCCCCGGCAGTGACTTGCGATGTCGGCGGGGCCAAATTCGGCCCCAGTGCGACCATTATCGACAATCCCGATCGCCTCGGCGATCCTGGCCGACTGTGGGGCCTCGCCGATTGCCCTAGTTGGCCATTCGCTGGCGTGCAACTCTGCCATCCCCGCCAAGTCTGCTTGATCAGGCGAGTTGACCCCACCGGCAGAACTGCCGTCTTTTGTATGGCCGATTGCCTCTGGGCAGCCGGCGCGCCCGCAAAGTTTACCGGCCTTCGCAATTGTTACGCCAGTCGTGCTAAACCTTGCCGTTTTTTCCGAATGCAACGGAAATTCTCGTAGTGCCGATTGTAGCGGTGCCGATACGTACCCAAGGTTCAACGGTTGGGTAGAGCATTCCTTGCAGCCCGCCGTCGTCGAAGTTTTCGCGGGGAAAAGCCGGCGAAGGCTTCGGTTCAAAATTGGGGGG
The DNA here is from genome assembly GCA_963702015.1 of uncultured Planctomycetaceae bacterium. Lineage (GTDB taxonomy): Bacteria > Planctomycetota > Planctomycetia > Pirellulales > PALSA-1355 > DATJTR01. The sequence goes on along the minus strand of OY969698.1, from coordinate 5,731,072 downwards.
GGACATGATGCGCATTGGTAACACGTATTGGTGGGGCGCCCTCGCTGCCCTGGGAATGGTGGGAACTGCAATCTTCGGCGCAACCGCCGAATGCGCGACTCCCAACCGCACGGGCCAGACGCCGGCCCGGTTAGCGGCCTCGAACTCGGGCTCGAGCCTGCGGATCGCGCAGGGATCAACGCCCACGCCGGCCCAACCTTCTCCGGTCACGCTGGCCCAGCCGAACTCGAACAACAACCCGAATAATAACGCGAGCAACAACGCGTCCGACCCGTTCGAGGACGACTCGCAGACCGCGGCGGGTTACCCCGCTAATTCAGCAAACGGGCTGTGGCAACCGCCGCCGGCACTGCCAAGCGGCAATTGCCCGACGTGCTGGGACAACGATGACTGCTGCACGAACGCGTGTTGCGCCCCGAAATGCGGATGCTGGTACGGCGGTGCCGACTACCTGTTAGCCAAGGCGCACTTCAGTCAGGGCTATGCCGCGATCGTCTGCCAGACGACGACCAATACCACTACGACTCCCAACGTATCAAACCTCACGGAAAACGCGGTCCCCTTTCCGTACAAATACTCCAGCATGTACCGGGTTTTTCTCGGCTATCATCTGAACGATTGCGGGGGTGACATCAATTTCACGTATTGGAATCTGCAAAGCACCGCAGCCACCACGCTGGGACCGGCCAACGTGACGGCTGGCACGAACATCATTTTGGGCCAGGTGCTCAACAATCCGGCGGACGGACAATATCTCAACGCCAGCAGCGGCATTCGCATCAACATCTACGACGTCGACTTCTCCAAATACCTGATCTACGGAGGGCCGGGGAGTCCGTGCGACTGCAATTTCTGCCCGCGCTGGGATATGCGCTGGTTCGCGGGCGTCCGCATCGCACAAGTCAATCGGTTCGATAACAACTCGATCACGAATGCCGATGGCTCGACGGCCGCCTACGGCATGATCAACGCCAACTTCTACGGTGCCGGACCAAAGATCGGCCTCCAAGCTCGGCGCTACATCGGCCGATCCCAGCTGTTTTCGGTCTATGCCAAAGGCAGCATGTCGCTGTTGTTGGGACAATCTCATATCAGTCGGACTCAGATCGTCCCGGGTGACAGCAATACCCCGACGGCGATCACCACGGCCAACGACAATACGTCGCGTGTGATCCCGGTCGCCGACATCGAAGTTGGCGGTAGTTATCAGCTCTATCCGCACTTCTTTGTCTCGGCCGGCTACTTCGTCCAATGCTGGTGGGATCAGGGATTCGGCGAGACGATCAGCACGGGCACAAGCGGCCTGGTAACGAGTTTCGGCTCGTTGGACACTTCGAACATCATGGCCTGGACCGGCCTGTTCGTTCGGGCGGAGATGTTCTTCTAAACCGCCCGGGGGATTACACCGCTGGCGAGGCCGCGGACTGCGGGGCACCGTCCCACGCGAACACCCGAGCGACTTCAACCGATGGGATCGTTGCCCCCGAAAAAAGGGCCGACGATCGCATCGGTTTTTTTTGCTTCGAGCGCGAGTCGGAGAACGAAACGTCCCACTGCCGGCTCGGGGGGGGCGAATTGATCATTGGGACCGCGGGGGCAAGTCGGATGCAGGATTGTGCCGTAGCCGAATCACGGGTGCGGCAATACTTCACGCTCGCCCACGATCATCCTAGCCGTGAGGCAAAGTGGCGGCGGGGGGGGCGGAGGGATGGCGGCGAATCGGCGCGCTCGACTCGCGCCGAGAAGGCGTGATCGACGGCGCGATAAACGGATTCGGCGCGTCTCAGCCACCCAGCGCTTGACGCGTGCGCTTGCCGCGGCGTTCGGCCCGCAAACGAGCCCGCCGACGTGTTTCGCTCGGCTTTTCGTAGTATTCGCGGCGGCGCATTTCCTTTTTGATTCCGCTGCGCTCGACCAACTTGCGAAAACGGCGGACCGCTTCCTGTATCGATTCGCGGTCGCGAACGTTCAACTTAACCACAGAAACTCCTTGTGTTTAGCATTCATCAACCTTTCCAGCCGTAGGGCAGGGGGGAGCCAATTTGGAAACAGGTAAATCTACTCCAATTTGATGTGCTTTGTAAAGCACGATTCGTGGCGGTGGGGGGGGGATCCATGCGGCTTGGGTCCCGATCGATATTGGCAAACTAAGTGCTGGCCAAAGTCTGCGCCGAATCGCCTGACCCTCCTGGCCGCTGCCTGGTGACTTATCAAACAGGGAAAGCTGGTAGGGAAATGGCGGAAAAAGGGCAACCCACGGTGTTCGATCCGTTGCGAGGTGCCCACTCTGGCAGCGACAATGGAGAGACTCGCCGCGCTGCGTGGTCACATTTCGCCCAGGTCTACAGGTAGATGTCTGGAAAGCATTGATCTATGGCGGAAATCAGGCCGGATTCGGAACCGACGGTGGAGCTTCTTTCCCGAGTTCGCACCGGTGAGCAAGCGGCGTGTGAAAGATTGTTTGCTCGGCATCGGCCTTGGTTGCGGCAGTTGGTCGAGTGGCGATTGGACGATCGGCTGAATGCTCGGTTGGATGCGTCGGACGTGGTGCAGGAAACCCAGCTCGAGGCGTATCGGCGGCTGGATGATTTTCTGCAGCGCGACCCGATGCCGTTTCGGCTCTGGCTGCGCAAGACGCTTGACGAGCGTCTGACTATGCTCGAACGACGGCACTTGGGGGCTTCGCGACGCGCGGTCGATCGCGAGGCGTGGCCGGCTGACGGCAAATCGGCCTGGCTGGTCGAGCGGTTCACCGGGGTCGATCCAAGCCCAAGCCAGGTGTTCGTTCAGGACGAGTTAGCCCATCGAGTACGCGACGCGATTGCCGCATTGGCAGCCTTAGATCGCGAAATCTTGCTTTTGCGAACATTCGAAGCGCTGTCCTACGGCGAGATAGCGTACCTGTTGAAGATCGATGCAGCGACCGCTCGCAAGCGACACGGTCGCGCGCTGTTGCGGCTGCACGAGACGCTGACCAAACATGGTTTGACGGAATCGCAGGTATAGTGGTCGAATTCGAATGACGGCGGTGCTCGCATGACAGTCGATCGCGCGGCGATCAATAAACCCGAACCACACGATGACGCGAGAAGCGGGATCGATGCGGACGGCGCGGCACCCGGAGGCAATATCCATAGCCCGAGCGGCGGGAATAATGTCAGCAGCGCCCCGGAGACAAGCGAGGCGATCGAGATTCTGGTCGCCGAAGCGACCGACGAGTTTCTCGACCGTGCGCGTCGTGGTGAGCACCCGGATGTCGACGAATATGTCCGTCGATTCCCGCAAATCGCCGGTGTATTGCGTTCATTGTTGCCGGCGCTGCGCTTGACCCACCGTGGCAGCTCACCGGTCGGGCGCAACGCAGGGGTTGGCCTAGGTGGGGCACACCCACCACACTCCGCGGGCAACGATCCATCGCTGTCAGGCCAAATCGCTCCGGGCGCACCGGCGGCCGACGGAGCGGAGGCGTTTGCCTTGGGAGGACATTCGGGCCAGGGGCACTTGGGTCAGCTTGGCGAGTTCCGGCTGATTCGCGAACTCGGCCGCGGCGGCATGGCGATTGTCTACGAGGCGGAGCAGGTTTCGCTCGGCCGTCGCGTCGCCCTGAAGGTTTTGCCGCTGGCTGCTGCGCTTGATCCGCGGCAGTTGCAGCGGTTTCGCCTGGAAGCTCAAGCCGCCGCTCACTTGCATCACTCGCACATCGTGCCGATATATTCCGTCGGTTGCGAGCGAGGCGTCTATTACTATGCGATGCAGTTTATCGAGGGACGAAGTCTGGCGGAGGTGATCGCCGAGCTGGAAGGACAGCAGCCGGGCCGCGAGGGGCGACCCGCTGGTGTTCCGCAGCACACGACGATCGATGGCAACGCACCGCAAGGCGCCGCGCCGCGCGGCCCGGCGCTGCACAACTATGACCTTTACCGCGGCGCGTTGCCGGCGGCCGAAACGGCGGTCCGTGGCCAAGCGACCGCGGCCACGTTGCAATCGATTCAAAGCTCGGCTTACTTCCGCACGATCGCCGGCATGGGGGTTCAGGCGGCCGAGGCGCTTGATTACGCCCATGGAATGGGTGTCATTCATCGCGACATCAAGCCGGCGAATTTGCTGCTCGACGGCGAAGGGCGGATTTACATCGCCGATTTCGGGTTGGCCCAGCTTCAGGGCGACTCGCGGCTGACGCGGACCGGTGATTTGGTCGGCACGCTACGGTACATGAGTCCGGAACAGACGACCGCTCGGCGTGGGGTGGTCGATCATCGTGCCGATCTCTACTCGTTGGGGGCGACGCTCTACGAATTGTTGACGTTGTCGCCGGCCTTCGACGCTCCCGACCGGCCGGCGCTGCTGCGGCAAATCGCCGATGAAGAGCCGCTTGCACCGCGGCAACGGAATCGAGCCATTCCGGTCGATTTGGAAACGATCGTGCTCAAGGCGATGACCAAGGAACCGCACCGACGTTACGCAACGGCGAAGGAATTGGCCGAGGATTTGAATCGCTTTCTCGAGCATCGGCCGATTACCGCCCGTCGGCCAACGGTGGCGGAACGGGCCAGCAAATGGGTCCGCCGACATCGCGCCATCGTGACCACGGCAGGGGTATTGCTGTTGCTGTCGGGGGCGCTGTTGGTACGCGAGCAGTTCAAGACTCGGGCGGCCTACCAGGCGGAAGCGAGGCAACGTGTCCGAGCCGAGCAGGAACGGGCGCGCGCGGAGCAGGAGCGCATGCGGGCCGAGCAAGAACGAGATCGTGCCGGCCAGGAACGAGACCGTGCCGAGGAAGGGGTCCGCCGGGCGCGACAGATCGTCGACTTTTTTACCGAGGTGAGCGAAGAAGAGTTGGCCGACCGAGTCGAGCTGCAAGGCTTGCGGCGGATGTTGTTGGCGGCAGCGCTAGACTACTACGAGGATTTTATCGAGCAAGCTGGCGACGACCCGTCGCTGCAATCTCAATTGGCGTCCAGCCACTTGCGCGTGGCGGCGATCCTGGACGAAATCGGATCGAAGAATGAGGCGATCGCGGCACTGGAAAAGGCGAAACAGATTCAGGAAAAACTGGCCCGGAGTCAGCCATCGGCATCGCACGCCGGTCTGACGGCGATCAACCGGCGGCTCGATTCGATGCGCGGCCGGAGCGAATTGGACCTGCTCGATCAGCAGTCGGTACAGGAGGACTTAGGGCTTTCGCCAACCCAGGGGGAGCGTGCGTCGCAGTTGGTCCGCGAGCGTCAAGAGGTGTGGCGTGAGTTGCACCCGCGGGGCTTTCGCGACGACTTGCAGACTCTCACTCACGAACAATGGAACGCCAGGTTTGATAATCTTGCGGCACGGGAAAAGGCATTGGCCGATCTCTTGACGGCTGAGCAAAGCAAGCGGCTGCGGCAAATCGTCCTTCAATTACGAGGGCGGCAGGCGCTCAGCGATCCGGAAGTAGCGACGCAGCTCGGACTGACCAAAGAGCAAAAGGATCGCATTCGAGAAATCAACCTTGAGCGCCGCCGTGTGCTGCAGAGTCGCGGCGATGCGGGTCCACCCGCGCCGAGAGATCGGCAAGAGAGGGAGAGTTCGTGGCGCAAGATCTCGGATCCAATACTCAATGTCCTGACCGAGGGCCAGAAATCGCGGTGGAATGCACTGACGGGCCCTCCATTCGAAGGCGAACTGTTCCATGGACATCGGCGCGACGGGTTTCCGCCCTTTGGCGGTCCGTTTGGTCCCAGGAGACCGGAAGCCCAAGAATCGCGCCTGGAGCGTGCAGAATTGGTCCCCGACGCCGGTCCGCGCGAGCCGGCTGATGAGCCGTCCGCCGATGCATCATCAAAATAATTCGGCTATGCAAACGAATTGACAGACAGGATCATTTGCCTTGTTCTGCCAGTGGCTCCCAGGACCGCCCAGCGGAGCCACTCGCATTTCAGATTTACCAGCGGTTTTTTTAGATCACATGGGGAACGACGGTTTTCCCCACGAGGAGATTTTTATGACGGTTCACCGGTTGGCTGGATGGACATTGGCGATCGTGGCTTGGACGTTCGTGGGAGCGATTGCTTGGGGGCAGCCCGATAGCCCTCGTCAGCAAGGAGGAGGATTTGGCCGTGCGGGCAATCTGGCGGACTTGGCTGCCACTCAAAAATCGGTTCAAGAGGAACTTAAGCTCTCGACCGATGAAGTCGGTCGGCTCAAAGCATTGGCCGACGAGACACGTGCTGCGGGGCGAGAACTGCGAGAGCAGCGCGACTTGAGCGACGACGAGCGACGCAAGAAGCGGATGGAACTGGGCGACGCGACGGAGAAAAAAATCGCCGAAATCGTCACTCCGGAGCAGCTTAAGCGTTTGAAGCAGATTAGCTTGCAAGTCCTTGGCTCGCAAATTGGGCCTGTGGCCCCAGCCTTTCGCAACCCACGGGTACAGGCGTCCCTGGGCTTGACGGACGAGCAGAAGGAAAAAATCGCCACGATTACGCGCGAAACGGAAGAATCGATGAGCGGTTTGGCGAAAAGCGGGAATCCTGACGGAGCGCTGAAGGAATACCTGAAACTGCGTGAGATCGCACAGGAGAAAATCATCGCGGTGCTCACTTCAGAACAGCAGGACAAGTGGAAAGAAATGCTCGGCGAGCCGTTCAAGGGCGAGGTGGTGTGGCCAACCGATTTCGGCGGGCGCGGCCGCGGAAATCGGAATTGACGGCACGTGGCGGGCCCAATGGGGGGCAGCCGCGCTGCAGCCCGACCTGAAAAACACTGGTGATTTTGCCTCGCTGCTGGTGGCTTGCCGTGGTCCGGTCACACTTCGGCCGTTTCCGCAGGTATATGGGTACGCGAAGTTTCGAAGATCGCGGGGCAGCAAGTGCAGGCATGGTTGCATGCGCCAGCCGTAAATCGAATCTTTGCCTGATCGCGCATTGAGTGCGGCAGGCTTTTATCAGGAGGTAGTCAATGAGAAAGTTAGCCCTGATTTGGGGGGCAGGGGTGGCCATGCTGATGGCCACCGCCATCCAGGCAGCTGACTTGGATTCGCCTGACGACGATCAACCAGGCGCGCGATCCGCTGAGCGGGATCGCTCGCGTGGTGCATCCGGTTTCCGCGGTTGGGACGGCCAGGTGGGCAGACACGACCATTGGCGCCGACATCACGACGATCGTGATGAGCCCAAGGCAGATCGAGACGACAAAGATAATCGAAACGACAGAGGTGACGACCATCCCCAGCGACCCACGGGCGAGGGCAGGGGACCTTCTGGCCGGCCGCACGGCGGCCAGGGAGGTCCACCGTGGGCTCGTTGGGATGGTGGTCGATCCGATGGAGATCACGGCGAACACGGCGGCCCACATCACGGCGGGCCCCCTGAACACCGTCGAGGTTCGTGGCGCGAGGTCGCGTCGCACGACACCGATGGTGGCGGTCACCACCGACACTTCTCGCACGGCGGTAAGCACGAGGGTCATGATAGCCAGTGCCGTGACGGCCAGTGCCGTCAGGGCCATCATTCGGCCCAGGACGGCAAACACCATGGCCATGGGCACGATCAATTCGCCAGCTTTCATCGGCATGGTCATCACGGCGCCGGCATGCCTGGGCATTGTGAGCAAGGCAAACATCACCACGGCCACTGCGGCCATAGTCATCACGGTCATTGCTGCGGTCATCATGGCCATCACCGCCATGGCCATTGGGGCGGTGGACACGGGCATGATGGTCATTGTCACGGACATCATGGGCACCATGGTCACTTCGGCGGCCATGGACGCGGTCATCACGGTCGTTGCTGCGGTCATCATGGCCATCACCGCCATGGCCATTGGGGCGGTAGACATGGGCATCATGGTCACTGTCACGGCCATCATGGGCACCATGGTCACTTCGGCGGCCATGGACACGGTCATGACGGTCATTGCTGTGGACATCATGGTCACCACGGCCACGGCCATTGGGGCGGTGGTCACGGTAAACACGGGCACGGCCGCCACGGACATGGTCATCACGGCCATTGCTGCGGACATCATGGGCACCACGGCCAGGGGCATTGGGGTGGTGGGCATGAGCACCACGGTCACGGCGAACATGGCCACGGGCATCATGAGGGCGAGCACAGTCACCATGGCCACGGTGACTGGCGGCAGTTCTCCGGGAATGAAGGGCACCATGGCTGGGGACACCGTCCGGGGGACAACGCTTCCGCGAATGAAGGTCCTTGGAGCCACCGCAGGCCAGGGCCACCGGGTGGTGGCCCTGGAGCCCACTTCGGCCAGGATGGTCCGCCCCCGTGGGTGCGCTTTGCTAGCCATCGGGGCCAGCAGGGTGGGCCCGATGATCAGCCCCGACGCGATCGACGGGGTGGCGATCGACCGGCATCGTCGGACCGCATCTCGGCGCTGGAGAGCAAGCTTGATGCCTTGCTGAACGAAGTGGAAAGTCTGCGGCGCGAGATCCACCGTTAAACGAATGTCGTCAGAATCCCGGCCTTCCGGACGCTCGCCGTCAAGGGGCCAGGTGTGATGACGCTGTATGCCCGGTCTCGGCTCGCCGCGATCCGGGCATTTTTTTCGAGCTTAGGTTGTCGAGGATGTTCGGGGGGGCGATGCGTCGAACTGCTTGGCAGGCCGTCTGTCTATTCCACTTGTTGGCGGCGTCGGCTATCGGTCAATTGTCCGACGACGCGGCAAAAGCCAATGAGTCGCAGTCGGCCGCTGCGCGGGCGCTGGGGAGGCGCTCAAGGATCCTGACGTTGAAGTTCGCCGCAGTGCGGTTTTGTCGCTCTCTCGCATTGGGACGGGTGCCGAGCCGGCCACGAGTGCTTTGGTCGAAGCACTCAAGGACACCGATGTCGACGTCCGGGGACCGGCCGCAATGGCGTTGGGACGGATCGGACCAAAAGCGGCCTCGGCTGTGCCGGGTTTGATTGGATTGCTGAAGGATTCGGATCGCGACGTGCGGGGGGCAGCGGCTTTGGCGCTGGCGCGCATCGGCAATCCGGCGGCGGCGGCTGTGCCAGCGCTTTTGGAACTGGCCAGCGGGGAGGATAAGCAAAACCAGGTGTTTGCCCGCTGTGCCTTGGCGATCCTGGACAGCAAACCCGACACGCACGTAACGGTCTTGGCTGCGGCACTGGCCGACAAGAACATCGAAGTCCGCTCGACAGCGGCCTATGCACTGGGCGAGTTGGGGCCCAAGGCAAAAACGGCGGTCACTGCCTTGAAGGATGCGCTCAAGGACAGCGATACCGGGGTGCGCGAAAGTGCTGCCCTGGCGTTGGCCGAAATCGGTCCTGATGCCAAAGGGGCGGTACCGGCCTTGGCAGCGGCCCTTCGCGACGGGGATCCCGGCGTGCGCGTGGCGGCGGCCACAGCACTGGGGGAAATTGGTCCCGACGCTGCCGACGCGGTCGGGTCATTGACCGACGCCGTCAAAGACCCAAAGGTCGAGGTACGCGAGGCGGCGATTACGCGCATTGGCCGAAATGGGCCCCGCCGCGCGCTCGGCGATTCTCGTCCTTACGCAGGCATTGAAAGACGAAGATGTCAATGTTCGACGGGCGGCCGCCTTGGCTTTGGGCCAGATCGAACAAAGCGATGGCGACAGCGAATAGCGCCGCGGTTGTTCGGCTTTTTGGCCGAGCTGCAAGCCGTGCTAGCAGGCCGCTCCGGCAAGCTGGCATACAGGCCTCTCTCGGGCGTGGTTTCCGTCAGCCCTCCAGCGCACCCACTGCAAGCCGCAAAAGCCATCACGAAAATCATTTCGGGAATGGGTAATTCGGGCGGGGTTTGGCAGGCGCGGGTTGCCAGGCTGTACCGCTCGAGCGGCGGCGACCGATGCCAGAAGTCAGCCCTTTACGTCGGCCGTCTTCGGCCCTGCCTGTCACCAGCCTACCGGTCTCCCCCCCGCGCATGCCTGAGATTCCCGCGACAGCCGCATCGCCCGCCGACATTGAAGCGCGGCAAGACGATCTGCTCAGGCAGCTGGATGCGCTAGAGAAACGCATCGATCGGGTGCTGGCCGAGTATGCAGCCGCTGGCCCGGCGCGGGGGCTGACGGCTCCCATTGCCACTGGGATCTCCGATCCGGCGGTCGCTGTTAGTCCGCCCGGGGTGGTGCTGTCGCTTTCGGCCACGGTCGGGGCAGCGGCCGGGTAGGCCCCCAGCGCGAGACGGTTCAATCGCGACGGTCGAGATGGCCGGATTTGTTGATCGCCCGCAGCAGTCGCAGCCCCCAAAAAACGCTCAGCGTCATGCCGATCGCCCCGACGATTGAGACATCATGCAGCAGGGGCGGAACATTGCGGCTGACCAAGAGCGATGAGCCGAGGAACAGGGCGCTGGCCAACATGCCGAGGACCAGCCGGTTGACCGACGGTTCCAAGCCGCGGTGGTCCAAGTGGACATCGAATTTTCCGCTTTGAACCTGCTGCAGAATCTCGCCAAGCCGACGTGGCAATATCTCGGCCAGCCGCTCCATCTCCAAGTAGATGCGATGGAATTTCTTCACGCGTCGTGCCGGCGATAGACGGCGCAGCATCATTTTGCGACGGTAAGGGCCCAGCACTTCCATCAAGTTGAAAGTCGAGGAGGCCATCCGGCCGGTTCCCTCCAACATGACCAGCACCTTGAGCAACAAAGCCAGGCGGGCCGGCAGCATGATCCGGTAGCGACGGATGATTTCCGTCATTTCGTTGAGCGCCGCCGAAATGTTGAGGTCTCCGAGGCTGACGTGGCCGTAATGGGCCACGAAATCGGCCACCTCCAAGCCAAGCGCCGTGTCGTCCAATCCGACCGGCACGGCTCCCAGACGCATGATGATCGCGGTCAGTTGCTCGGGGTCCTGGGCAATGATCGCCAAGAGTAAGTCCTCGATTGTTTCCCGCAGCAGTTCGTCGATTCGCCCTACCATGCCGAAGTCGACCAGGCCGATCGTGTTGCCGGGTAGCAGAATCAGATTGCCCGGGTGGGGATCGGCGTGATAGAAGCCGTTGGCAAAGATCATTTCCAAATAGACCGCGGCTCCCCGGCGTGCGATGAGGTCCATGTCGAAGTCGTGCCGCCCGTCGCGTGCGGCGTCCGAAAACTTGACGCCGTCCAGGAATTCCATGGTGAGGACGCGCGTGGTCGAAAGGTCGGCGTAGGTGGCTGGGATGCGCACTTCGGAATGAGCGGCGAGATCACGTGCGAATCGTTCAATATTGCGGCGTTCGCGGGAGAAGTCGAGTTCGCGGCGGAGCGTCCGCTGAAACTCGGCCACGATCGCACGCGGTCGATAATTGACGAATTCCGGCACGCGTTCGGCCAGCATCGCCAGCCCGGCCAGGATTTCCAAATCGATGCGTACCCGTTCCTCGATGCCCGCGTGCTGGACTTTAACGGCCACCGGCTCCCCGGTGTGAAGCACGGCGTGATGCACCTGGCCGATCGAGGCGCTAGCCAGCGGAGTGTCGTCAAACTGCCCAAAAGATTCATCGACCGGGCGTCCCAATTCGCGTGCGATGGTGGCTCGTACGACGACGGGAGGATCGTGACGGACGGCAGTTTGCAAACGCTCCAGCTCTTCGGCCAGCGGGACTCCGACGAGGTCGGCCCGCGTGCTCAGGATTTGCCCCAGTTTGATGAACGTCGGTCCCAACTCGGTCAGGGCCAGGCGGATTCGCGTTTCGCGAGTCAGCCGGCCAAGCCCCTCGCCCGACCGATCACGAAACATGGTTTTTGCGAACTCGAACTCGAACCGGCTCAGCCAATCGGCCAGGCCGTATTTGCTGAGGATCGAAAAGATCTCCCAGGAGCGATTGACGTGCCGGTAAAGCTGGGGGATTGCCGTGAGTTTCATAGGGGGGGATGGCAACCGATCGGACCAGTTTGAGTCGGGACGTCTCTTGATTTTAACCTGCGGGGCGACGCGAAGGGGAAACAAACGGGGTGTGCCGACCGCGGTAGCCCTGGGGCCAGCCGAACGTAATTGATCCATGGGTCAGGGGAGTGGTCGATGTCTCTGCACGGTTCTCCTGTCGCCTGTTCGCCCGCTCATTCAGGCGGCGAGTTGACCCGCTTCGGCCGTTAGGCAAAACTAGGAGTCAGCGGCCTACCGCCTGCCTTTTGACGAATGCTGATGTGCTCGATTGCACAGGCATTGCCCCCGACCGGCAAAACCGCACTTTGCTGGGGCCCGGCCGCACCAGCCCACCGCGTTTTTGCAATCCTTACCAATGGGTGAATCATGAGCTTTGCTGGAATCCGTGACTTGGCAACGGCGAGGATGTGGCTGGGCATGTTGGCAATCGGTGCTTTGGCCACCGGCTTGCCGCGAATCGCTGCCCAAGCGGCTGACGTCCGGCCGGCGAAACCGACAAGCGTGAACAATTGGCCCCAGTGGCGCGGACTCCATTATGATGGCGTCAGTTCGGAGACCGACTTGCCGACAACCTGGAGCGACGATGAGGGAATTCTGTGGAAGTTGTCGCTTCCCGGTAAGGCAGGTGCAACGCCTGTCGTTTGGGATAAGCGGATCTTTTTGACCTCGGCCGATGGTGACGCGCTGGTACTGATGTGCGTCGGAACCGATGGCAAGTTGCTTTGGAAGAATGATATCTCGAACGACAATCGGGACGTGCGCGGCGACGAAGGAAATCTCGCCTCGCCTTCCCCTTCGACCGACGGCGAGCATGTCTGGACGTTCATGGGGACGGGAGAATTGGCCTGTTTCACCGTCGGCGGCGAAAAGGTCTGGCAATACAACGTCCAAGACAAGTATGGCAAGTTCGACATTCAGTTCGGTATGGCATCGACGCCGGTGCTCGACGAGGGCCGATTATACATGCAGTTGTTGCACAGCGGTGGTGCGACCGTTTTGGCGTTGGATTGCGCCACGGGAAGTGAGATCTGGCGTCAAACACGAAAGACCGGCGCCCGGGCGGAGTGCGAGCAGTCTTACGCTTCGCCGATGCTCTATCGTGATGGCCAGCGCTCTTTCTTGTTGACGCACGGAGGGGATTACGTGGTTGCCCACCGGCTTTCCGACGGAGAGGAGATTTTTCGCTGTGGCGGCTTGAATCCGCCGGGCAACTATAACCCCGCCTTTCGGTTTGTGGCCTCGCCAGTGGCGGTGCCGGGGGTGATTATTGTTCCCTCGGCGAAAAACGGACCAGTGCTGGCGATCGATCCGGCAGCCGAGGGCGACATCACCGACACGACGAAGTGGCATTTCTGGAGCCGCCCTCACGACACTCCGGACGTGCCGTCGCCGCTGGTCTACGATGGACTGGCATATCTGTGTCGCGAGAACGGCACGCTCTTGTGCTTGGATGCCAAGACTGGCGAGGAGTTCTACCAGGAACGCGTTCATGCCGATCGCCATCGGGCCAGCCCGGTGTATGCTGACGGTAAGATCTATTTGACGGCCCGGGACGGCACCGTGAGTGTGGTGAAAGCCGGGCGAAAGTTCGAGATTCTCGCCAAGAACGGCATGGGAGAGTCAATATCCTCGTCGCCAGCCATTTCGAACGGCCGCATCTATTTGCGTACTTTCGAGACCCTTTACGCCGTCGGCAAGAAGTGACCCGCGAGCAAAGCTGCCGGGGCGATGCAAAACAACCGTCAATTAGGCTTCTCGGGGGGCTTTGGGCCACTGCAGCGAGACGACGAGGGACTGGATTGTTAGCCGGATATTTGGTGGTCCGGTGGGTGTCGGCGGCCGCACCTGCTCTGGGAGCATCGGCCTGGGGCCGCTATAATAAAGTTCTGCCAGCCTCGTTTTGTCTGCTGCCCAAGCATTTTTCGTCTGTGGCGGTCGGGCGGGGCGTGCCTGCCGAAGTGGACTGCCGCGCTCGCGCCCATGGCCCGGCGCTGTTGGCAGTTGGCCCCCCCGGCTGAAAGCGTGGCCCGGAGCGTGCCTTTCGGACCGACCGAAAGTGCATGGATCCGCTAGCCGCGTGATGCCGGCGAGCGAGCGCTCTGGGCATTTGTCGCCTGGCCGCGATGGCGTCAGACAGTTCGGTTTCGTTGAGATCGCCACCCCCCGCGGCGCTGTTGAGCCGCATTCAATAATCGTACATAAGTGTTTTGAGTCATGAAGATTCGTCGCAAAGACATCCGCAACATCGCCATCATTGCACACGTCGATCACGGCAAAACGACGCTGGTCGATTGCCTGCTGCGGCAGAGTGGCGAATATCGTGACAGCCAGCTTCAAGGCGAACGAATCCTCGATTCGAACGACTTGGAGCGGGAGCGTGGGATCACGATTCTGGCCAAGAATATCGCGGTCTTGTATCAAGGCGTGAAGATCAACATCATCGACACTCCCGGCCACGCCGACTTCGGCGGCGAGGTGGAACGCGTGCTGCGAATGGCGGACGGGGCGTTGGTTCTGGTCGACGCCGCCGAAGGGCCGATGCCGCAGACGCGTTTCGTGCTGTCTAAGGCGTTTGAGTTTGGACTTCAGCCGCTGGTGGTCATCAACAAAATCGACCGCCCCGACGCCCGTTGCCAGGAAGTGCTCCACGAGATTTTCGATCTATTCATCGAGCTCGGGGCCGATGATGAACTGGCCGACTTCCCCTACATTTTCGCCAGCTCGCGCGAGGGCTACGCCACCGATGATCCCGCGGTACGGACTGACTCGATGCGGCCGCTGTTGGATCTGGTGCTGGAGCGGATTCCGGGGCCGGTGATCGACGCCAAGTCGCCGCTGCAGATGCTGGTCACCACGCTCGATTGGTCCGACTATGTCGGCCGTATTGCGGTGGGACGCATCCATTCAGGCCACGTCGCCAAAGGGGATCAGGTTGCACTGATGCAGGAGGACGACCGCTCAACGCTCTGCAAGGTGGCCTCAGTCCACGTTTTTGACAAGCTCGGCCGTCTCGAGGTAGAGGAAGCGACGGCTGGCGAATTGGTCGCGATCGTCGGTTTGGAGGACGTGGAGATTGGTGACACGATCAGTGACGCCGAAACGCGCCGCGCTCTGCCACGCGTCGCGGTTGACGAGCCGACGCTGAACATGGTTTTCGCCGCGAACAACTCACCCCTGGTCGGCCAGGAAGGGAAATATGTCACCAGCCGCCACCTGCGCGACCGGTTGTTCCGCGAGCTGGAACGGAACGTCGCCTTGCGCGTCGAACCGATCGTGGGGACCGATTCGTTCGCCGTGTCGGGCCGGGGGCTTTTGCACCTGGGAGTGCTGATCGAGACGATGCGCCGGGAGGGATACGAAATGTCGATCGGCAAGCCGCAAGTGATCTTGCGCGATCGCCACGGGGTGACCGAGGAACCGTTCGAAACTCTGGTGGTCGAGGTCCCGCACGACCGGCTGGGAGCGGTCATGGAGATGATCGGTGTCCGGCGCGGCCGGATGGTGGAAATGGCGAGCCGCGGCGATTTTGCCCATGTGACGTTCTCGATTCCTGCCCGGGGATTAATCGGCCTGCGGACCCGCCTGCTCAACGCGACGCAGGGAATGGCGATCATGCACCACCGCTTCGAGGCCTATCGGCCCATGGACGGGGACATTCCCGAGCGTCCCAACGGCGTCTTGGTGTCGATGGTGGCGGGCAAAGCCGTAGCCTTCGGACTCGACGGCCTGCAGGAACGAGCCGATCTGTTTGTCGCCCCTGGAGACGTGATTTACGAAGGCATGATCGTGGGCGAGAACAGCCGGGCCGAGGACATGGCGGTGAATCCCACCAAGGAAAAGAAGCTGACCAACATGCGGGCATCGGGCAGCGATCGCAATATTCTGCTCAAACCGCCCCGATTGTTGACTCTCGAGGCCGCCTTGGAATACATCGCCGAGGACGAATTGGTCGAAGTGACTCCGACCAAAATCCGGCTGCGAAAGATCATCCTGACCGAAAATGATCGTCGCAAGGCGGCCCGGCGCCGGGCCTAGCAGCCGCCTTTTCTGGCGCGCCGCGGCGCTTGGTCGTCGAATCGGGTCGCACGGATTCCCAGGTGTCCAATGCTTGCAGGATGCACTTGAGGCTCCTGTGCAGCTTTCTGCGCGACGCACGGCGTCATTCTTGACTCTGCCTGCCGGGCGCATTAGCTTTGTAGATGCAGCAGCACATCTTAAGATTCGCCACAACACATCTTTGCAAATAGTCTCGTCAGGCGAGTGAGCCACGGCGTGCCGGCTCGCGGGGGATTGCTTCCCACGTTGTCGGGCCCTGGCCGCATCTCGCTGGTGACTGACAGCGATACGAGAACAGAGAATTGCCGTTGCGGCATTCGCCGGACACGGCGAGGCAATATTGTGCGGCGCCGCCCCAGCGCCGCTCCTGTTCGTTTCGTTCACGTCGCGCAAAAGGAATGTGGCTATGACCCTGCAAGACATCCTGCGTAACAAAGGCACCAACGTTTACACGATCGAGACCCAGGCCACGTTGGCCCAAGTCGCTCAAGTTTTGGCACGGCACAATATCGGCTCGCTCGTGGTCTCGGAGCCCGCCAGCTCAACGGGCGAACGGCTCCTCGGCATCATCACCGAGCGCGACGTTCTGCGTGCTTGTGCTAAGCATCCGACGTCGCTCGAGCGACTGAAGGTGGCTGACGTAATGGTCCGCGATCTGGTCACGGTCTCACCGACTGATTCGGTCGAAGACACGATGGGCCTGATGACCGAACGGCGGATTCGTCACTTGCCGGTCGTCGAAAACGGACATCTGGTCGGGATCATCTCGATCGGCGATGTCGTCAAAGCGCAGCACGACTCGCTCACGATGGAGAACTATTACCTGAAGAATTACATTCACGGGTAATTGGCTCTAGCGAAGGGTAGCGAACGGCGGGTGGGCTGGCGCTGCCAAGTTCGCAACCGTGCCGGCCGATCGTGCCCCAGGGCGAATTGCCGGCCTCGACCCCTTTTGTGGGGTCTTCTAGGCCGCTTTGCGCAAATCGAGCGCATGGCGGAGCGTTGCGCTCATGCTAGCGCCAGTGACTTGCGGTTGCCCGCGCAAGCATTGTGTCACGCGCTCGAGTTGCTCGCGCGGCGTTTCCGAGAGGTCGAGAAACAGCCACTTTTGCCCTTTGAGCTCGCACCAGCCCGTGCCGCGGCCGGCAAGCCATTCTGAGCGCACTTTGAAGCCGGCCCGTTCAGCCAACTCGATGGCTTCTTCGAGAAGTTCGACGGTGTGCATGGGGGACTTTCTCCAAACTCGCGCCGGGCATCGGTTTCTATCCTCTCGGCCTGACGCACGGCGCGGGATTATAGCGATGGTCCAGTGGAGTCACGAAGGTCGATTCGTCGATACGAGCAGAGACGACGTAAGGTATTCGAGGCACAGGGCTTTAAACCGCGAACCCCTGGCAATTCAGGGTGTTGGCGGCAAACGCGTGAAACAAGCAAAGCAGCAGGCGCCATGAGCAAATTTGACGGTGGTGAGCAAGCGTTGGGGGAAACCAGGGGCACTACGGCCGGCGCGGCGGAACAAGCGCCTACCCTCGAACAGCAAGTCGCCATGCTGAAGGAGCAGTTGGCCCAGGCTGAAAAGCTGACGGCCCTCGGTGAGTTGATCAGCACGACGACGCACGAGTTCAACAATGTGCTGATGACGATCATCAACTACGCCAAGATGGGGATGCGGCATCAAGACAAGCCGACTCGGGACAAGTCGTTCGAAAAGATTTTGGCCGCCGGCAATCGGGCTGCTCGAATCACCCAAGGCATCCTGGGCTTTGCCCGCAACCGGTCGGCCGGTCAGGAACCGACCGACATGGCCAAGTTGATCGACGACGTGCTGATGCTGCTGGAGCGCGAGATGTCGAAGTATCGCGTGGTGGTCGATCGGCAGATTGCCGAAGTGCCGCGGGCGATGGTCAACAGCAATCAAATCCAGCAGGTCGTGCTCAATTTGCTGGTCAATGCCCGCCAGGCGATGCCCAGTGGTGGGCAGATTGTGGTGCGCCTGGCCCATGACGCGTCGGCCGGCACGGTCGATCTGATGATTCGCGATAGTGGCAGCGGCATTCCCACCGACAAGCTGCCGCGAATCTTTGATCGTTTCTACACGACCAAGCAGGGTCCCGACGCCAGTGGCAAGGGAGGAACCGGGTTGGGCCTGGCCTTCTGCCGCGATGTGATCGAAGCCCATCATGGTCGGATCCGTGTCGAAAGCACGGTCGGCCGGGGAACTGCGTTTACGCTCAAGCTTCCGGCCCAAGTGCGGGCGGGCGGTCCGGCGCCGCTGGACGCCGTGGTGCCGACGGCATCGGCCAACACCACCGCTTGATGTCCTCGGCCGCTCTGAGGCTGCCTAAAACCCGGCACCCGGCGGCGGTGGAAGATCGGCCGGCGGTGCGCCCCCCGGAGGTATCGCAACCGGCGGAGCCGCATCGGTTGAGCCTGGGAAGCCGCTTGGAGGCATCGCTGCGCCGGGGGGCGGCGGGGTCCAGTCGGGTGGCAAGATCACGCCCGGCGGGGGCATCTCGCCTGCATAGGGCATGCCGGGCGGGGAAGCGAGTACGACCGGTCCAAACCGCGATGCCAGCTCGACGAGAATCTTCTGCTCCAGAGCCACATCGCGGCCCATCGAGATCCAGCCGATCGTGGGCTGGGTGCCGGTGACCGGATCGATGTAACGGCGGAGTGAATTATCGTTGCGCAGATTGGCTGCACGGCTGGCCGAGCCGGCTTCGGGCCGCAGCACGTCTTCCAGGTCCTTGGTGATGATCAGGTCGACCAAAAACCCTCCTTCGGCCGGTATGACGCGAGCCAGCGCGGTACGCCTGATCGACTGGAGCGTGCCTTCGATTCGCTCGTAGAAATTGGCGGCGTCGCGCGCCCAGGGCTCTAGAATCGTTGAACCGCTGCGGGGGTAGGTTCGGACCAGGCCTTCGACCAGCACGTCCCCTTCCAGCCGGACCGGTATCTCCTCATCGATCTTGAAATAATCGTCGATGACGTCGACCACGGTCTCGAAGACCAGATCGCGGTTCTGATTCGGGATCAATACCGGATTGTTGACGATGATCGGCAACGGCGCAAACGCGGCTTCCGGCTGCAGGACGGTGGGTGGAATCCAATTAAGGCAGCCTCCCGCGAAACTCATCGCCGCTAGCGCAAAGAAGGCCAGCGATCGGGCGGCAAGCGCAGTAGCGTTCGGTCGGCCGACGGGCCGCAAACCAGAAGGGTATTCGTGCTCAACGATGAGCGGCATCGCGGATTGTCCTGACGACGACAAGAGCGCCGGGGCACCGGGAGACTGTGATGCCCCCCAGTACGTCCTGCATGCCGTGAAAAGCGGCCTGTTTGAATGCTCGACAAGAAAAGACCGCAGAGTGTGACGAAATCGGTCGGTCGCCACAAGATCGAATCGGCAGCCTTCCCAGACTCCGTCGCCGACCCAGCCCATCGCGATCGCGATGTTGCGTGCTAGCTGCCGACCGAGCAAGGAGCGCAGGACGAGACAGTGCGCGAGGATTGGCCCGAGGGATCTGGCCGTGAGTTTGAGGATGCGCCGCCGAACGCGAGGTCAGTGCGACCAATTGGGCGTGGCCCAAGCGTCGGTGTCCATGCCGAGGCGGATCTTCAACTCTTCGAACTGCTGGAAATAGGTATCGCTCGACGAATGGACATGCTCGGCTTCGGTGATGAATTTCATCTTGTCGTCACAGGGGACATATCGTTCGGCAAACGCGGCTTCGTAGGGAGCCAGGTTGTTGCCGTACACAATCAGCAGCTTGTGTTCGTCGAATTGGACTTCTTGCGGAATGCTCGGATTGAGAACCGCGATCCCCGCACAACCGTCATTGACCAACAGGTCTTCGTAATCGTAGAGGATGCTTTTGAGCACGGGCATGTCGATGTGCTCTCGGTAGAGGTCGGCGTGTCCGCGAGCCTGGCGATGATGACTCGTTTCGAGGACCACGTCGACTTCGGATCCGAGCGGATCCAGAAGTTCCATGAACACCTCGAACAATTGTTCACTCGAGGCGGCCGCCATCAGGACCGGTACTTGAGTCTTGGACTCTTCGTCGTGATAGACATCGTGCCGATAGCCCTGGCGCGGCACGATTTGCAGGTCGTACGACGGCCGAACCGCATTGGACAACAGAAAGTTTCCGTAACGCGAAACGCCCAGATGAGCTTCGAGCTGCTCCTCGCTGAGGTGCTCAAAGCTGCTGCTGGTTTGCGGTGGCGAACCATCGCGAAACACATTACGGAAGAACTTTTTCAAGAAGCCCATCGGCGACCTCGGAGCTACGAATCGAACTCAATGATGTTGGCTGTGCCAAACAGCTCTTCTTCTCAGCAACCCTAGGTTATGGCACCGGCCCGTTGGCGATGGCGACACAGCAATTCGGGGGACGAACGAGGGGCGGACGTGCTAGAAGCGTTACAACCGGACCCGACTTTCAACCGAGACTGGAGATTTTGACGGGAGTATTGGTCGGTGGCCCGTGTTGTAAAATGACCCCAAGGAACTCTAGCACTCGACCGGACATCGTGAAGGGGGAGCCGGCCGAAGTACCGCAAAAGAATCCGCGGCGAATGTGAAGCTATTGCGCCAGCGGAGCTTTTACGTTGCCATCGGCGGCCGTGCGCCGCTGGCGGGTTGTCTCGCTAGCACGGGGGCGGCTAGATTGACACTACGCGGAATCATGCGCAAGGAGGATCATTTCGTGCAGCCACCCGCCACGGACATTGCAAAACGCCGTCGGTTTCGGGTTCTGCTTGTTCTGCCAATTTTCTACCTGCTGGTGCTGGCCCTGATGATGCTGTTCGAAGAATCATTGATTTTCATGCCCTCCAAATACCCCGAGGGAAACTGGAATCCGCCGGGGTTGGCGGTCGAAGACGCCTGGTTCGAGTCGGACGGGCTGAAATTGCACGGCTGGTATGTCGATGTGGCGCAGCGCGGGCCGTGGTGCTGATCGCGCACGGCAATGCCGGCAATATCACCAACCGCAACGATCTATTGCGCCGGTTCCGAGCGCTCGGCGCCAGTGTGTTGGTCTTCGACTATCGAGGCTACGGCCGCAGCGACGGCTCGCCCAGCGAAGCGGGAGTCCTGGCCGACGCCCGCGCCGCGCGCGCTTGGCTGGCCAAGCGAACGGAGATCCCCGAAAGCGAGATCGTCCTATGCGGCGAATCGCTTGGGGGCGGTGTGCAAGTTGATCTGGCGGCCAAGGACGGTGCTCGGGGACTGATTCTGATCAGTACGTTCGACTCGCTGGCCGGCGTGGCGGCGTTTCACTATCCCTGGATTCCTGTAAGGCTGCTCATGCGGACGCGGCTCGACTCGCTGGCCAAGATTGCCGGTTATCACGGTCCGCTACTCCAAATCCACGGGAACGAGGATTCGATCGTGCCGCTGCAGCTGGCCCAGCGGTTGTATGACGCCGCCAGCGAGCCAAAGGAATTGGTAGTGATCGAGCGGGGAGACCACAACGATCCGCTGGAGCCGGTTGCGATCGCGGCGATCGACCGATTTCTGGATCGGCTCCCCAAACAAACCGCCGCTCTACGCCCGCACTCGATTGAGCGCCGGTAAACGGGCTTTGGCAGGCCCGTGTAGTGACGGTTCACGGGAGAGGCGAGTCCGGGTTCAAGCGTCGACCGGCACCGTGCCGCCTGCCGCCGATCCTGGGGCGGGTGTGTCGAGCAATTGGCGCACGCCGAGGGGATCGGTCGGGTCGCAAGCGATCAGGCGAGCGACGACGTCGGCGGCCAAGGCTAACTTGCCCAATTCCCGCAGGCAAAAGGCCAGCCCTTTGCCGGCCTCGAAAAATGCCTGGTTGGCTGGCAGACGATAAGGAAGGCCGCCTTTGGCACCAGCCCGATCCAAGGCTTTCGATCCAATCTCGTACGCATAGCCGAAATGACCGCGCGCTAGCCGCAGATCGTTGTCGGCCAGCGCCAATTCACCCAGCATCTTGTGAGCCAGCAGGCAATCGCTGCAACCGTTTAGCAGCCAGAGGAGTTCGTCGCGGGCGATTTCGGATTCGCCCCCCTCGATCATTTTCTGGACTTCGTCGAGATCGTCGGCCCGGTCGCGAGCGCACGCGCGGATGGACCAATTCCCAGACGTGCTGATCGGCGATTTGGCGCGCGGATCTCGGAGGAACTGCTCCGCGGCATTCCGCCGCCGGAAGGAGGACGTTGCCCGTCGGGTTTGCGTTTGGGTGTCACGATGAACCGATTACGTTTTTTCGCACCAGGAGTTCGAAAACCGCGGCCGCCAAGTGCAGTGGCAGCCTGGACGCTTGAATTGAAGGTACCAACCGGTCCCCCCGTGCGCCTATTGGGTTTGGGTGACAAACCGTCAATCCGTTACGCCTCGGAAGCTTAGGATATACAATCAGCCTGCTCGGTACCGTATGATGGCGGTATGCGGCGCTTCGTTTTGTGCCGTCGGAAGGGGACGCGATGGCGCTCCACCAGGCGACCAGAAAAATCGGCGGACGATGAATATCACGTTTACTTGTCCCCACTGTGCCCGGGACGTCCGTTTGGACGTTCCCGAAGATGAGGGGGCGTTGATTTGCCCGGCGTGCCACGAGCCGACCCGGTTGCCGGCCGGGGCGATCAAGGGGGCACGTCTGTCTCGATGCCTGGTCTGTCCGAGCGTCGATTTATTCGTTCGCAAGGATTTTCCACAGCGGCTCGGTGTGGGATTGGTCGTGTTGGGGATCGTTGCCAGCTCGATCAGTTGGGGCTTTGGCAGGCCGATCGTCACTTTTGCAATATTGTTTGCGACGGCATTGCTCGACGTGGTTTTGTACATGATCGTCCCGAATGCCTTGATGTGCTATCGTTGTGGGGCTCAGTATCGCCAGGTGGTCGGCTTGGATCAGCACGGGGCCTTTGATCTGGAAGTCCACGAACGTCACCGCCAGGCCAAGCACCGCGGGCGGCCGAAAAGCGCGGCCGCCGACCGAAACTGACGCGGCCAGCGGCGGCAGCCGGGATGTTCGAGCCACTGGCTCACCTGTCGTCAGTTTGGCCCCACGAACACCGGAGTCCCGTTTTCGAGTTCCATGGATCAAGAACGCGAGCGAATCAAAGACGACCTGCGCGGGCTGGTGAAAGGTGACGTGCGTTGCGACGACGTCTTCTTGCAGCTCTACGCCAGCGATGCAAGCATCTTCGAGATCCGACCGATGGCTGTGGTCCGACCACGGTCGCTCGCCGACGTGGTCGCGGTGGTGCGTTACGCGGCGGAGAACAAGTTGCCGATCCATCCCCGCGGGGCGGGTACCGGACTTGCTGGTGAATCGTTGGGTGCGGGCATCGTTGTCGATTTCTCCCGCTACATGCGGCGAATCCTCGAGACCGACGCCGACAGCGTTCGCCTGCAGCCCGGAGTGGTTCACGCGCGCCTGAACGAGCATCTGCGGCCCCGCGGCAGGCAATTTGGCCCTGACCCGGCCATGTCGATTGTGACAACCATGGGCAGCGTCGTGGCGATCGACGCCGGTGGCAGCCATTGGCTCAAGCATGGTTCCGCGCGGCAACACGTTCGCAGCCTGCAGATCGTTCTGGCCGATGGGCAGGTGATGCAGGTCGGCCGGGAGCCGGTAGCCGGCCCGCAATTCGATTCGCAATCGCCGCGCGGCCGGTTGGTGACGGAACTGGCTGACTTGATTCTGCGCCACCGTGCGGCGATCGAAACTCACCGGCCTGAAAGCCTGGTGAACCGTTGCGGCTATCAGTTGCGGGGCGTGCTGGGCGACCAGGAGCTTGACTTGCCGAAACTGCTGTCCGGGTCGGAAGGCACGCTGGCGCTGATTACCGAGATCGTGGTGGCGACGCAACCGCTCGCGCGGCATCGCGGTGTTGTGTTGCTGCTTTTCGATCGCTTGGAAAATGCCGCCCGGGCCGCAACCGAGGCGGTGGCACTGGGACCGAGTGCGTGCGATTTGATGGATCGGAGGCACCTGAGCCTGGCCCGCGAAAGCGCGGCGTTCTACGATCAGCTGATTCCGGCCGAAACCGAAGCGGTGCTGTTGGTCGAATTCGAGGGAGACAGCATCGCCGAGGTGCGCAACCGGATGCTGCAAATCATCGACCGGGTACGGCGGAAGAAACGGTTGGCGTTTCATGCCTTGCAGACTCAGGACCGAGTCGAGATGGAGTGGTACGGCCGACTCGCGCAGAAGGTCGTGCCCACGCTCTATCGGATGAAGGGCCCCAGCCGGCCGATCCCCTTCATCGAGGATCTGGCGGTGCCGCCGCGGGCGCTGGCCGACTTTCTGGTGCGTATGCAGAACGTGCTCAAGCAGCACGAAGTCACCGCGTCGCTCTTTGCGCATGCCGGACATGGCCAACTGCACATTCGGCCGTTTCTCGATCTTTCGGATCCGGCCGACGCGGCGAAGCTGGCTCCCTTGGCCGTCGATTTGTACCGCGAAGTGCTCGACGTGGGCGGAACGATCAGTGGCGAACATGCCGTCGGCTTGAGCCGCACGGCTTTCATCCGGCAGCAGTATGGACCGCTGGCCGACGTTTTCGTCGAAGTGAAGCGAATTTTCGACCCGCAGAATTTGCTCAACCCGGGCAAGATCGTACATGGCGCTCCGGATGCTCTCGTGCGCAACCATCGGTCGACCGGGCTCGCCGCCACGACCATACCGGTGGCAGCCGCCGAATCGGCGCCGGAGACGGCGATGGCATCGCCGATTCAACTGCAACTTCAATGGACGCAGGCAGCGATTGCGGAAGTCGCCCGTGATTGCAACGGTTGTGGTGCTTGCCGTTCGCAATTGTCCGACGTGCGAATGTGCCCGATATTTCGTCTGGCGCCGGCCGAGGAAAGTTCGCCGCGGGCCAAGGCCAACGTGATGCGGGCCGTGCTGGCCGGCAAGCTCGACCCGGCAACGCTGGCCAGCGAGGAATTCAAGGCGGTGGCCGACTTGTGCGTCAATTGCAAGATGTGCCGCCTGGAGTGTCCGGCCAGCATCGACATTCCGCGATTGATGATCGAAGGCAAAGGGGCGTACGTTCGGGTCAACGGACTCTCGACTTCGGATTGGATCATGTCGCGCATTCGATTGGCTCTCGGCCGTTGGAAGCATGGTCAGGCCGGTCGCCAATTGGGCGATCGCCAATCGCGGAGCCCGCTGGTTGATCGAGAAAACTCTCGGCATCGCGCAGGGACGCAAGCTGCCGCGGTTTGCGGCGCGAAGTTTCATGCGGCTGGCCGCAAGGCGGCGGTTGACTCGAGCGACGCGCCGCAGCGGTCGCAAGGTGCTGTATTTCGTTGACACCTATGCCAATTACCACGATCCGCAACTCGGTGAAGCTTTGGTCGAGGTGATGCAGCACAATGGTGTCGCCGTGTACGTCCATCCTGGTCAAACGTCGTCGGCGATGCCGCTGATTTCGCTGGGGGCCCTGAGCCGAGCGCAGGCCTTGGCCCGGCGCAATATCAGCGTGTTGGCCGAAGCGGTTCGCCAGGGTTATCAAATCGTGACCACCGAGCCGTCGGCCGCATTGGCCCTGCGCGAGGAATATCTGGCTCTGGTCGAAGACGACGACGCCCGAGTGGTCGCCGACAACACCAGCGAGGCCTGCACTTATTTGTGGAAATTGCACGAGACCGGCGGCCTGCAACTCGATCTCAGGCCGGTCAACGCCACGATCGGTTATCATATGCCCTGTCATTTGCGGGCGCTGGAAGTCGGCTCGCCGGGCGAGAGCCTGTTGCGGTTGATTCCGGGGCTTGTGGTGCAGCGGTTGGGCGGAGGCTGTTCGGGCATGGCCGGCACGTTCGGTCTGAAGCGCGAGAATTATCGGGCCAGCCTGCGGGCCGGATGGTCGTTGATCAGCCGCGTGCGCGATCCTGGCATCCAGGTTGGCGCCACGGAATGCAGCACCTGCAAGTTACAAATGGAGCAGGGAACGCACAAAGCGACGATTCATCCGCTCAAGATCCTGGCCTTGGCTTATGGCCTCATGCCCGAGGCTGCCGATTTGTTCGCGGTGCGAAGCGAGGAATTGGTCGTCACATGATCGTGCGCGTGCGGCGGTTCGCAGTCGCCAAACACCTGGCACAAGCCGATTTCTTGTGTCTCGATTTGCCGGCCGATGCAACCGTAGGGCTGCTCAGGCGCCGCCTGGCCGGCGGCACCAGCCAATGGGTCCAACCGGGCATGCCGCCGATCGGCGAAGAAAGCAAATCGTCATGAAAGCTCGGAGCTTGCTGCTCCGAAGTCGAGGAGCAAAATGTCGCGATTCGTCGATCCATTGTTGATCGCCCCCCCCCGATTTTGACCCTGCATCTTGAGACCGACCGTTGTCGACTCTAACGCGCGTGTATCTCGATAATGCGGCCACCAGTTGGCCGAAGCCCGATGCCGTCTATGCGGCGGTCGAGGATGCGATGCGCCGGCTGGGAACCGCGGCCGGACGCAGTCCCTATGTCGAGGCGACCGAGGCGACCCGCAGCGTTGAAGCCACGCGCCGAGCGTGCGCCCATCTGCTAGGCATCCTCGAGCCTGAGCGGCTGATCTTTACCACCGGCGGCACCAGCGCGCTCAATCTGGCAATTCATGGCATTCTCCGTTCGGGTGATCATGTGATCACAACAGTCGTCGAGCACAATTCGGTGCTGCGGCCCCTAACGGCTTGGCGCGATCGCGGCGACATCACGCTCACACATGTTCCGTGCGACGAAGCAGGCCGCATCGATCCGGACGATGTCCGCCGGGCGATCGGATCCGAGACGCGATTGATTGTCCTCTCGCATGCCTCGAACGTTACCGGGGCCATCCAGCCAGTCGCCCAGGTCGCCGCACTCGCGCGCGAGCACGGGGTGCGAACTTTGGTCGATGCCGCTCAAACCGCAGGCCACCTGCCGATCAATGTCACGCAGCTGGGGATTGATCTGCTCGCCACGTCGGGTCACAAGGGACTGTTGGGGCCACTGGGAACCGGTCTACTTTATATTTGTCCCGGTTTGGAGAAACTCATTCACGCGACTGAGCAAGGCGGGACCGGCACCCACAGCGATGAAGACCGTCAGCCGACAACCATGCCCGACAAATATGAATCGGGCAATTTGAACGTGCCGGCAATTCTTGGGCTGGGCGCGGCCGCTCAATACCTCTCCGGGGGCGGTCTGTCGGGGTGGCGTCAGCAGTCCGAGGCTCACTCGGCGCGGCTCCGCGCGGGGCTGGAGGAGATCCCTGGTGTGCGACTGTTTGGCCCGCGACAGTCGGCCGACAGCGTGGCACTGGTCAGTCTTACACTCGAGGGCTATGATCCACAGGAGGTAGCGGCGGTGCTGGATTCCGCCTTCCGCGTGCAGGTCCGTCCTGGTTTGCATTGTGCTCCACTCATGCATCGCGCCTTGGGGACTTGTGAACGGGGAGGCGCGGTTCGGATGAGTTTGGGCCACTTCACGACGGTCGACGAAATCGAAGCGGTTCTGGCGGCGATGCGGGAATTGGCCTCGGGTTGACGGTTGGCCTAAAAGTGACGGGCGTGCAAAGGTTAACAAGAGTCAGGTAGCAATGAGCGCAAAACCTTGGTTTCAGGACGGTTTGCGATTCGAGTGCAGCCAGTGTGGCGATTGCTGCACGGGTGCGCCCGGCTACGTTTGGGTCAATCGCGAGGAAATCGCCGCGCTCGCCGTAAAGGTCGGATTGGAGGTTTCGGAATTCGAGCAGCGCTACGTGCGCAGCGTGGGCGTCCGCAAGAGCCTGGTCGAATTTGAGAATGGGGATTGCGTTTTTTTCGACGGCGAGAAGCGCAAATGCACCGTTTACGAAGCGCGGCCACGGCAATGCCGAAGTTGGCCGTTTTGGGAATCAAACGTCCGCACACCACAAGCCTGGGAGCAGACTTGCCAGGTTTGCCCCGGCAGCGGTAAAGGCAAACTGGTTCCCGCCGATCAAATCTTGCACCAGGTCAGCATGATCCGCATATGATGGCGGAGCTCAGCTTTCGGCACCTCATCGCGTTGCGCCACTTTGCCTTGCTTGGCGGTCTAACTCGCTGTTGCTCGAGCGTGCTGCTCGGCGATGCCCCCAGCGTCGATTCGCACCCGGGGGTAGCTTGCAGGATGGGAGGTTTTTCCCGGTTGGCTCAAGTTTGCCGATCAGGCAGCCGATACCACTGGTCAAGCAGAGTGAGAGGCCGCGCGGCGCGGAGCCCGGTCACGAGTCGGTCAGCTTTGCGAACGAACGGCCCGTTTTTCTCCAAGTTCTTTGAGCGATGATGGTTACGCCGCGAAGCCAGGCTTTGGGTCGTGGCCGGTGGATGGTAAGCTCTTTGAAAATTTGAAGTTGCGTCAATTTCTCCCAGTTGGAGAGATTATTCCGATCGCGAGCCGTGATCGCGCGCTACGGCGCTCGGTTTGGTCGCCGAAAGAATCATTTGAGCTTGACTGTAGTTCTTATGCCATTTACACTTGGAGCATGACAGGGCCGGCCGAACGTGCCACTTTTGCTCGGCCGTTCGGCACCGCTTTTCTCACAGGAGATCCGCGTCGTGACCAAGAAAGAAATCGTCAAAACCATTTCCGACGAAATTGGGCTCACCCAGCTCAAGACGAAGGAGATTGTCCAAAAGACTTTCGACGCCATCGTCGAGACGCTGGTTGACGAACGTCGCATCGAGTTGCGGAATTTTGGCGTGTTTGAAGTCAAGCGGCGCGCGGCACGCAAAGCCCGCAATCCGCGAACCGGGGCCAAGGTTTACGTTCCAGAAAAGTTCGTGGTGACGTTCAAGCCGGGCAAGGAGATGGAAGAACGGGTGCGTGAGTTGGAACGACAGGCGGCAGCAGCCCGAGCGGCAGCCGTGGGTCAACGTCTGCCGGGCGATGATGGCACCAGCGAAAATCCTGCCAGCAATTCGACTTATAGCAACCAAAACGACTAGCAACCGCTCGATAGCAGAACGTGAATGGCCATGCCGCTGGCTCACCGCAGGCAGTGGCTCACCGCAGGCAGTGGCTCGCTTGAGGCAGACCGCTATCGACCGACCGATGCTAAATCGTTACCATTCGCCACGTTTTTGCGTCTGACACGTCTCGCACGCGCTGCACCTACACGCTGGAGCGGCCGCGGGCAACAAATCAATACAAGCGCCAGCCCTGGCTGGCATTTGGCGACACCGGCGGCGTTGTTTGTGGCTCGCCTGACCTTCGCGGGGGCAGCCAGACCCGATCGAGTTTTCGGGCCACCCGTTTGTGGATTGGCAGCAATGACGCGTCAACGCGTCGCGAATTGACGAGCTAAATCGATGGCTGGGCCAGCAAGGATGTTTTCTGGCCGCCGCGGGATGAATGGGATCACGTTTCACGGAGGAATCGTGTGATGCGCAGCTTCATGCTGACTGCGACACTGGCCGCATGCCTGAGCACGAGCTCGGGATGCATCGTGCCGATTTACTCGGGCGACCCAGCGTTGCGAACCCAAGAGTTGATTTTCACGTCGGAAAACTTGCGCGATTGTCGAGGAATGGCAGCGGATTTGGTTCCTCGACCAGCCCTCGCATCTGACCCCGTACCGTACGCACGGGGGAATCATCTAAGCCATTCGTGCCTCATCTCTTTGGGCCCACTCGTCTCATCATCGCCCTCGATGCTTCCTGGCACACGCTCGGCGGTGCGTGAGCCGCCGTGGGCGAGCTGGATGCATCCCTCCGGTTGCGGCCGCGCGTGACGCCGCTTGGGCCTGCCTTCGCTATCGCCAGCCGCGAACCGATCGGGTGAGGCGCCTGTCTGAAATCTGCCCCGTAGTCATCCACTCCCCCGAGCGATACATTGGGCAACGGGGGGAGGTCTTGGAAGTGAACTGCCCAGACACGACATCCATCGCTTGCCGGAACGCGGAACATTGAACTGCCCAGACATCGACCTTCGAGCGCGGCTTGGCCGTCTCGAACTGGCCAATCCGATCATGGTCGCCTCGGGCACTTTCGGCTATGCCCGGGAGATGGCTGGACTCGTTGATTTCAAACGTCTCGGGGCGATTCTGCCCAAGACGATTACCGCTCATCCGCGGCCGGGCAACACTCCCTGGCGGACAGTCGAGACGCCCTCGGGCATGCTCAACTCCATCGGCCTGGATAACGACGGCATCGAAGCGTTTGTCGCCCATCACCTTCCCTATCTGGCCGGGCTGGGAACTGCGATCGTCGTTAGCATCGCCGCCCACGACTACCAAGAGTTTGTGGCGATGGCCCAGCGGCTTGACACTGCCCCAGGGCTGGCGGCAATCGAATTGAATCTTTCGTGTCCGAACGTGTCGGGCGGAGTCGATTTTGGTACAGACGCCGGCATGTGCCGCCGGGTCGTCGCCGGCGTGCGTGCCGCGTGCCGCTGGCCGATCCTGGCCAAATTAACCCCCAACGTCACCGACATTGCATTGATCGCCAAGGCCGCTTCCGACGGCGGAGCCGATGCGATCTCGGTCATCAACACTTGCCTGGGCATGGCGGTCGATTGGCGCCGTCGCCGACCGTTGCTGGGCAACGTGATGGGCGGATTGAGCGGACCGGCCATCAAGCCGATTGCCCTGGCGCCGTCTATCAGGTTGCCCGGGCGGTGACCATTCCGGTGGTTGGGATTGGCGGCATTGCCACCGTCGATGACGTGATGGAATTCGCCGTCGCGGGGGCATCGGCGGTGCAGATCGGGACGGCCAATTTCTACGATCCGCTCAGCACGATGACGATTCTCGACCGTCTGCCGGCGGCGGTGGCCGAACTCCAGAGCACTCGTTTTGCGGACGTTGTCGGCTCGCTCAAAACTTGACCCCTTAGGAGTGTAGATCTTCCTATGCGCGTTCTATCCGGCATCCAGCCGACAGGCCGTTTCCATTGGGGCAATTATTTCGGCGCGATCCGCCAGTACATTGATTTGCAAGGTGAAGACGAGGCCTACTACTTCATCGCCAACTTGCACGCGCTGACGACGGTGCGCGATCCAAAAATGCTGGCCAACTTGACGCTCGATGCGGCAATTGATCTTCTGGCCTTGGGCCTCGATCCCCAACATGCGGTGCTTTTCGTTCAGTCCGACGTGCCCGAGGTTTCCGAGCTGTGCTGGTTGTTGATGACCGGAGCGCCGATGGGACTTTTGGAACGTTGTCACGCCTACAAAGACAAAAAGGCCAAAGGGTTGCCGGCCGACGCCGGGCTGTTCACCTACCCCGTGTTGATGGCAGCCGATATTCTGGCCTACGATGCCGACACCGTTCCGGTGGGCGACGACCAGATCCAGCACATCGAGGTTTGCCGCGACCTGGCCGTAAGTTTCAACCATCATTTCGGCCAGACATTCGTGCTGCCGAAGGCCAAGATCCTGGACGCCTCGGCCAAAGTCCCTGGCATCGACGGCGAGAAGATGTCGAAGAGCTATAACAACACGCTCGACGTTTTCGAGGATCCGAAAGTCGAGCGAAAGAAGATCATGCGGATCACGACCGACTCGCGGCCACTCGATCAACCGAAACCGCCCGAGACGGATCATCTCTATCAGCTCTATTCGTTGGTGGCAACCGACGAAGAGCGCGAGGCGATGGCCGCGCTGTATCGTCGCGGCGGGTTTGGCTATGGCGACGTGAAGAAGGCCTTGGCGGACGCGGCCGAACGATTCTTTGGCCCTGCCCGGGCTCGCAGGGCCGGTCTGGCCGCTGACCCCGAAGCGATCCGAAAGATTCTCGCCGACGGAGCAGTGCGCGCCCGTCGCAAGGCTGGCCAGGTCCTGAAGCGGGCGCAAACGGCATGCGGGCTTGTCGGCAGCAAGTAGGAGCGCAACGGTGTTCCCGATCGATTCCGATCCGCGGTCTCATGACTTGTCGGCTGATAAGCTGTCGGGCGAGCCGGCGGTGGTTGCCGAGCCAACGGGTCGGATCGTCGAACGATTAATCTTGGCGATATTGCTTGCCGGGCTGGCAACGCTGGCGCTTGGATGGCTGGCGTTTTTGATTTCTCGCGCGGCGTGGCGCCCGCGGTGCTGTTTCCGATCGCCGTCGGACTGGCCGTGGGGTGCGTCCAAACGGCAATCCTGCGGAAGCTCAAGTTATCACTGCCATGCGCTGGAGCGGCCGCCTTGGCGCTCGTGTGGGGTGGGCTGGCGCTGGCTACCGAAGATTATTCGGGCTACCGCGTCTACCTCGAAGAGTATGCCAAAATTCAGACAAGCGATCGCCTGGCGTCGGTCGTGCAAACCGCGCGCGACCAATGGCGACCGGCTGGTTTCGTTTCCTACTTGTCGGCCGTCATTCACCGCGATCCGGTCTGGTGGTTTGTCGATGCGGTGTTGACGCCATTGGCCGCGGCCGTAGTTGGCGGGATAATGAGCCAACAGTGCAAAACAGCCCCGGCAGTCCACACGGGCCCGGGAAACCCCGCGGCAAGCCCCGATTCGGCCTGAGGGGGTAGCTGACCGCACGGAAACTCGCGATTCCGAGAGTTTCGCGACATTTTGCCGGCACAACGGGATTGGCGGAGCGCCACCCCTTTGGCTACAATCCCCCCGCTTAAAGCGAGGCGAGTTGATCGGATGGCTGGCTTTGCAAACCACCCCGAGCACGCCCAAGGATGGGCGATCCCGCCGATAGCCACGCAGACATCAAGGCATGGAGGCCCAAGCAATGGACAAACTCATCGTTGTGGGCGTTGACACGCTTGCCGGCGCGGGCATTGCCCAGGCGCTGAAAGGTCACTGTGAGGTTTCGGGGTTCGCGTTTCAGGGCGGGGTCGACGGCCAAGGCTGTTCGACCCAATTCGTCCGTCACGGCGATTCCGACAGCCTCGTGGCGGCGATCGAAGCGATCGAGCCCGACTGGCTAATCTATACGGGCTCGCTATCGGCGGCAAATTGGGATTTGCCCGCCAGCGACTCGGCCTGGCAGCACGAGTGCGCAACGGCCGAAAATCTGGTAACGGTGAGTCGGCGTCTGAGTGCCAAATTGATTGCTCTTTCAAGTGATGCAGTCTTCAGCGGCCCGAAGATGTTCCACGATGAACTCGCATCGACGACATCGACCCATCCGGCAGCCAATTTTATCTTGCCCTGGGAGCAGGTTTTGATAGCCGGAGGTGCGCTGGTGGCACGAACGCATGTCTATGGCTGGGCGCCAGCGGGAGTCGCGCCGGGTTTGGTCGAACGAATCGCACAATCGCTCCTTGATGCCGCGGCTCCGCCGGTCGATGGGTGGCGCTATGCCACGCCGATCCTGGCCGCCGATCTGGCGCAATTCCTACTGCGGGCCGCCGAGCGCAATCTGACGGGGCTCTACCACCTGAGCGGGGCCGAACGGACCAATTCTTTTCGCTTGGCAAGCGAAATGGCCGCGATCCTCGGAGTGTCGATGCCGCGAAATCTGAAAGTTCATCTCACGCCGCCCACGGACAAAAGTTGGCTAGTCGAAACGTCCATGGACAGTCGGCGGGCGCGAAGAGCTTTGGACATGCCGCTACCGATGCTGCGCGAAGGACTCGAGCGCTTTGCACAGCAAATGGTGGCAGCTCAGACCCTGGAGTCCGCGGCGCAAGAGCAGCTGGTCCAACAGGCGGCTTGAACTGGCCGGCCCATGCGACTGGGTACATCGGTCACGTGACGGTGCAACCGTTCAACGTGGCGGCGTAATGCCAAGTGCCTCGTAGATCCGGTGGTCGGCCAGACTGTCGACGACCAAAGAGGCTCCTCGAAAGTCGTGCCGCCGACTGTGCCCTCCCGGGACGGCCACGGCAAAGGTGCCCGCGCGAATCGCGGCCTGGCAGCCGTTGTGGCTGTCTTCGAGCACAAGCAAATCAGCCGGGGGCAAACCGAATCGCTCGGCGGCCTTCAGATAGATTTCGGGGTTCGGCTTGCCCTCGACGATGTCTTCGCTGGTCAGAATGAACTGAAATCGTGGGGCGAGCTGGAATCGGCCGAGTACGTTGGTCACGAACCGCAAACCGCTGCTGGTGGCGATGGCCTTGGGAATGCCGGCCGCTTCCAACGCCGCAAGTAGCTCGACCAGGCCGGGCATGCATTCCAACCGCTCACGCAGAATCTCGGCAAAAATCACATCGGTTTCGCTCGAGAGTTCTTCGACCGTCGCCTCGAGCGCATGCCAGCGGATCATGATATCGAGTGCGACCCGACCGGGCCGGCCCATCATCTGGTCGAGCAGCTCCGCTTCGAAGGTTTTTCCGCGACGGCCCAGTAGCTCGGTCGCAACGAGCTGGTAAAGCTCCTCGGTGTTAACCATCAGTCCGTCGAGGTCGAAAACAACGGCTCGGGGACGCGAGCGAACATGAGCAGGCATGGGTGGCAAGCTGGGGGTGGAGACGCGGCGGGAGCTAGTCTGAGTACAATTCGTCGAGGCACGCTGCCGGATGATCGAGCAGGCCGGCAGTGTGCAGTTCGTAGTGTACGCACTCCCCGCGCTCGAGAAAATGGGTATCACGCGGCCGGGTTGCGGAGAAACGGGCGAATCTGCGGTCGGCCGCCGCTGGATGGTTCAAGCGGGAACTGGTTCGGCTTCGGGCGCAATCGGCAGATCTGCCGTCACTGGCGGGGGCGGACCGGCGGGCATTTCGACTTGCGATGGCTCTCCACGGAATCGACGCACAATCGGGGAGAGAAGCTGGTAGGTTTTGACCACCGGAGCGGCCAGTGGGTGCAAAGCAACAAGCATGCGGGCAACTGGATAATCGCCGGTGCTGAAATCGCGAGTTGCTCGGCTACTGGGGCCAAGAAAGTCGACTTGCCGCATCACGGGATCGGCGCAAAACCGTTCCACCAGCAGCGCCCGCAACAACTGCCCGGGACTCAAGCGGTGAACCGTTTCGTCGTACGCCACCTTGAGCGGCGAGTAAACTCCTTTTGCTTGCCAGCCATATTCGAAGGCAATTGATCGACCTTGATGCTCAAGAAACACCAATCGTAACGCGCCCGTTTCGGCAAAGTGCCGCGCCTGGCGGAGATAAAAATCGAAAATCGAAGGATTCTTCAGTACGGAAGTACCCGCTCGCCCTTTCCACCCTTGGTCTTCGATCGCGAAGCCTTGCCGAAGCCATCGAGTCAACTCATCGGGCGCGAATTGCTCAAGCACCAACAGTTTTGTGTCGGCCCCGGCTCGAGCGACCAGGCGTCGAATCTGCCGCCGTTGGTTGTAGGTGCGGCCGGCCAGATACGAAGACCAGTCGCCGCCGACATCGATCTGATCGACGCGACATCGGGGCCGGGTCAATGCGACGATCCCGGATCTCTGGAGCGCGACGCCGAAGTTCCGCCAACCAGGATTCTCCGGCAGCGCCGCATCCAGCCGCAGCAGGGGCCACGCGAATCGTCGCAAGCCGCGAACCAGGCAATCCAAGACCGCTTGTTGCTCCTCGGCGGAATCGACCAGAAGCGCTCCGGCACTCGACCAGTCATTGCCCGGCACAAAGCCAACACGCAGCGGCCGAGGCCCCCGGCCCAGCAGAGGCAGAGCGGCAAGCGGTTCGCCGTGGCGACGAACGACCACGATGCGCAGCGGGGTCCGCGGCGCGAAGTGTTCAATCCACTGTGCGAGTGGCTCGGCCCGCGCCGAGGGATTCGCGCAATGGCTGCGTTGCCAGAGTCCGTCCCAGGCGGGGGCTACACGGCGTAAATCGCCGATCGACTCGAGCAGCTGACAATCGAAATCGGGCACGATCTTCTCCCGCGCCGGCCAAGGTCCCTGTAGGAAAGCATGGCATGCGCTGCGAGGCGCTGATCGCCCAATTAATCCTTCTCGTTCCGGAACAAGCAGCCGAGCGGCGAGAGCGCTGGCGATAACCGTCAAATCCGCGCTGATCGCACCGTGAGGTCGTGCGGCCGGCATGGCGGCTGCCGAGAAGTCAATTCGTGCGCTCGCTTGCAATGGCTGCGAGTTCGGCCAGGATCATGGCCGTGGCACCCCAGATGATGTGGCCTTGATAACGCAGTGCAGGCACCTCAAACGCGATGCCCTGGTCCCGCCAGATTTCGACACCGGTTGTTCGGGGGTCCAACAGCACGGCCAGCGGCAGCTCGACCAATTCGGCGACTTCGGCGGGGTTGGGATGCCAATCGGGCCGCGAGCGGGCGACAGCCAGCCAAGGCGTGATCAAATAGTTGCTGCGGAACAGGTAGAGCGGTGAGAGTTCGCCGAGCAGATCAATTGTCTTGGTGTCGACACCCAGTTCTTCTTCCAATTCACGAACCGCGGCCATGTCGCTCCGTTCGCCTGGCTCGACGGTGCCGCCTGGCAGGCTGATTTGACCGGCGTGATCAGGCAGATCCATGGGACGTAGCGTCAACGGGACATGCCACGCATCGCCGTCGGAGTACAAGAGGACCAGCACGGCGGCGGGGCGGGCATTGGCAGGCGCGGGGCCAAAGTGCCGCCCATAACTGGCCCCGGGCTGATAGCGCGATTGAACCACCGAGCCGGGCAAAGGACGCCGTAAGCGCGCAGCCAATCGCTGGGGCAAACCCGGTTCGTGCGGCGGATCGAAGCGCGGAGTGCTGGTCACAAGCCGGCTGCTCCCGGAGGATGAATCACGTTTCACGCTACCACAGACGCTCGTCAGGGGGACGCCGGCAGGCGATAGATCACGTACGACGGATTCGGAGGGCCGACGCGCTGGAGGGCCAGGGGTGGATCGACACCGGTGATGACATAATCGGCATGATACTTCCGGCCGAGCATTTCCAAACGCGCCCGCCCCATTTCGGCCAGCGAAGCATAGGCGTCGGTGTCCGAGCCGGGAGCCCGTTGCCGATAGAGATCGGTCACCCGCTGCCACCACTGCACAATGCTGACGGCATCCTGGGGAATGTCTTTGTAGCCGGCGACTTCGGCTCTGCCGGCATACCAATGAAACGATTGAGTGTTGCGTGGCGTCATGAAGATGGCGTCGGGCGGAGTATTGGCCGCCACCCAAGCACAGGCGTCACGCCAAGCGGCAAGGTTTGCGATCCCTTTATCGGCCGGCGGCCAGAAATTCCGCTGCCGTTCGACGACGACCAAGCCCAGGTGGGCCGCCGCCAAAAGCATCGCCACAAGCAGTCCCCACGGTGCCCAGGCGGATCGATAACGCCCGAGCAAAGCCAGTCCGCGAATCGTTTCCAGGGCGACCCCCAAGGGGACCAGCACATCCGCCATCCGGAACCAGTAATAGCGCATCAACGACGCGGATTCGGCATCGTTGCCGGCAGTCAGCCAGGCGATCGCGCACCCGGTCAGGCTGATCCCGATCGCCGCGGCGACGAACCAGCGCACCGATCGACTGCCCTGGTCGGCCGGTAAAAGCCTGCAGAGGAAGAGCCAAATGCCCACGAGCAGAATCTGCCGGAAGACAAAGTGCAGCGCAAAAGCTTGGGGTAGTAAGTGATGAGGCAGCCGGTTGAAGACATAAATTCGGTTGGCCTCGCTCACCACTGCCGGATCGACGCCCCAGTTGAGCCACAGCGCGGGAACGACGCCGGGAAGCGCCAGCAGCAAACCGACGGCGAGGGACAGCACCGTCTCGCCCAGTGGCGGACGCTGCCGTCCGGCGGCGAGCCAAACGACGGCGGCAGCCACCACTGACCATCCGCCGACCAGCACGTGAAAGGCACTGGCGACTCCAAGGAGTGGCCAAACCATTCGCCAGCGCCCACGGACTATCCCGGCCAGCGCGAGCAGCACGAAGATATAGGCCAGGCCCTTGGCTTCGAGTCCGCCGACGACCCATTCGCCGGCCATGTGCATCCGGCTGGTGGCCGCGACAAAGAGTGCGGCCGAGAGGACGGAAAAGAGAAAATTGGGGACGAGCAAGTGGCTGAGCCGCCGCCAGGCCCAAGCCAGCAGTCCCCAGGTAATCACCCGTCCGCACCAGGCCGTGGCCGGAAGGCTGAGAAAACGTGTCAGCCAACCGCAGCTCCAATAAAACACCTGGTGGGCGTCGACCGAGTCCAGAAACAAGTCGCCGGGGCACCAGCTTGGATTCCAATAGTGTTTGGCTTTGGTGAGGTAATGCGTTTCGTTGACTTCCGGCACGGGCCAGGCGGCGTGGATGAAGAAGACCAGAAAAATCAGGCCGACCTCGACGATCGCCTGCCGTCGGCGGATCGCGAGTGGTGACCGGGTGGCGGGCTCAACGGGTGGGGTATTCATGGGTCCTGTAGCCTACCGTAGCGGGCGGCCGGAGTGTAGCGGAAGTTGGCTCACCGTGGGAGACACGAACGCCCGCGAGCCGAGGTCGATTGTTGCCTGCCCCTTGCAAAGCTCCTGCCGCGGCACCTATTATTCGTGACGAATCTGGCTTGTCGGGCGACTCGACATTCATCTTGATTGAAAGGGAAGCACGATGGCCCATTCTTCACCCGGCCGGCGTCTGCGAGAAGCCGTGGCGGATGTTACGATCCAGATTCCCGGCGCGTTCAACGCGCTGGTTGCCCGCATGGCCGAAGATCACGGCTTTGACGCCGTCTATTTATCGGGAGCAGCGCTGTCGGCCGGCACGCTTGCGCTGCCCGACGTGGGCTTGTTCACATTGACTGAGTTGGCGACCCAGGCTGCCTACATAACCCGTCGCGTGGAGATTCCACTGATCGTTGACGCCGATACCGGTTTCGGCGGTCCGATGAACGTGGAACGAACGGTTCGCGAGTTGGAGGCGGCTGGCGTGGCCGCCATTCAACTGGAAGATCAGGAATTGCCCAAGCGGTGCGGGCACTTGTCGGGCAAGCGATTGGTCGATTCGGCGGAAATGTGCGCCAAATCTGCGCGGCCAAAGCCGCGCCAAGGATGCCGATCTGGTGATTCTGGCCCGAACCGACGCCGCATCCGTCACCGGCATCGACGACGCGATCGAGCGGGCCAAACACTATCTGGAGGCAGGCGCGACTGGATTTTTCCAGAGGCCTTGGCGACACGCGGCGATTTCGAACGTTTCGCTCAGGCGATCGACGCGCCGCTGGTGGCGAACATGACCGAGTTCGGAAAGAGCCCGCTGTTGTCGCTGGAGGAGCTGGCCGATTTGGGCTATGCGGCGGTGCTCTATCCCGTCACGCTGTTACGAGTGGCAATGAAGGCGGTCGAGGCGGCCCTGGCAACGGTGGCCAGCGACGGGACGCAAGCCGACCTTCTCGATTTGATGCAAACAAGGCAGGAGCTTTACGACATGCTCGGTTACGAGGACTACGAAGCCCGCGACCGCGCGTACTTTCAAGCAGCGGCACCCGACGAGCGCAAACCATGACCGAACCGATCTACAGCCCGGGCTTGGAAGGCGTCGTGGCCGGGGAAACGGCCATTAGCACGATCACCGGCGGCCTGGAATACCGCGGCTATTCGGTGGACGAGCTTGCCCGGCGAGCGACGTTTGAAGAAGTCGCTTTTTTGCTGTTGCACGGCACGTTGCCGACGCGCGAGCAACTGACGGCCCTCTCCGATCGATTGCACGAGGCGGCACACCTGGCCGGCCCGTTGATCGAGTTTCTGCGGAAGATTCCGGCGTCGGCGCCGCTGATGGACGTGATGCGGACCGGCGCCAGTGCCTTGGCGCATTGGGATGAAGAGGCCGGAGATAACAGTCACGAAGCGAATGTTCGCAAGGCCGAGCGCCGGGTGGCCCAATTGCCCGTGCTGTTAGCGGCCCGGCATCGGCTGATGCAAGGCAAGGAACCGGTTCCAGTCGACGAGCGTCTTTCGCTGGCCGGAAATCTGCTGTGGATGCTGTTTCGGGAGGAGCCGAGTGAGCGGATGGTGCGGGCGATGGATGTGTCGCTCATTTTATACGCGGAGCACGAGTACAACGCCTCGACCTTCACGGCTCGGGTGGTCGCATCGACCCTGTCCGATCTCGACTCGGCCATCACTGCCGCGATTGGGGCCCTCAAAGGCCCGCTGCACGGCGGAGCCAACGAACAGGTGATGCACGTGCTCAAAGAAGTGGGCACCGCCGCGCAGGCCGAAACGTGGGTGCGGGGAGCGCTGGCCCGCAAACAGCGGATCATGGGATTTGGTCACCGCGTCTATAAGACCGGCGATCCGCGGGCGACGCTGCTGAAAGATCTTTGTGCCGAGTTGGCGGTAGAAACCGGCAACCAAGACATGGAAAAAATGGCCGATACGATTGAAACGATCGTAGTTCAGGAAAAGAAACTTCCGCCGAATCTCGATTGGCCGAGCGCCCGGTTGTATTACTACCTCGGTCTGGCGGTCGAGCTGTACACCCCGCTGTTCGTGGTGAGCCGGGTGACCGGCTGGAGCGCTCACGTGATCGAGCAACTCGATCACAATCGACTGATCCGGCCGCGAGCCAACTATATTGGCCCACCGCCGCGCCCGTGGACGCCACTGGCTAAGCGGTAGCCGGGCAGTGGGGCCGGCTGCCGCGGTGGAACGCCTCAAAAGGGCAGGGGCTGGCCTTTGCCGTTGGCTCGGGCCAACTCGAGCAGTTTGGCGGCCAGCGCGACGTCTTCGATCGCCAGCCCCACGGACTTGAACAGAACGATGCTGTCCTTGGTGCTTCGGCCGACTGCGGTTCCGTTGACCACATCGGCCAGATCGGCGGTGCGGTTCCAGTCGAAGACGCCAGTTTCCAGCGGCCCGACGAACTCCCCGGCCTCCAATCGGCAGGCTTTGACGCTGTCGCAGACGATGTTGTCGGCGCGCGGACGACATGGGAGTCGACCTCGGCCCGGGTGGCCCAATTGCTGCCGATGGCGCAAACCAGCGCGCCTTCCGCCAGGCATTGACCGTCGAAGACTGGCGTCGCGCTGCTGGTCGCGGTCACGACGATCGGCAATTCTTCGGCAGCC
Organism: uncultured Planctomycetaceae bacterium; assembly: GCA_963702015.1. Lineage (GTDB taxonomy): Bacteria > Planctomycetota > Planctomycetia > Pirellulales > PALSA-1355 > DATJTR01. Next base: position 5,690,399 of record OY969698.1, on the reverse strand, counting down.
TCTTGCGGACGGTCGACAGGCCGGACCTCGAATTGCAGTCTGGCCGACATCTCGTCGGCGAATTTTTGCCGGCTTTGCGCCGTCCGGCAGTAGACATAGGCCACGCTTAGCGGACGAACCGTGGCCACGGCTTCCAATTGAGTGCGGGCTTGTCGCCCGGCGCCAAAGACGCCAATCTCACTTGCCCGGGGAAGGGCCAACCACTCGACCGCTACGCCGGTCGTTGCACCCGTGCGCAATTGCCCCAATCGATCGGCTTCGATCAAAGCCTCGCAGCGGCCGGTCGCGGCGTCGTGCAATCCGACTAGAAACTGGGCCCCTGAACGCGTGGTCGTGTAGACCTTCCAACCGACGAAGCCGAGATAGGACGCGGTGGCACTCAAGCTGTGCAGCACGACGCCGGGTGCTCGGGCTCGGACCCGCGGGACATTGTCGGCACCCCCCGAGCCCATTTGACGAAAGGCTTCGCGAACCACATCGATTGCCACGGGCATGTCGATGAGCTGCTGAACGTCGACCTCGGTCAGATAGATAGCAGACATAGGCGAGGCGTGCTTTTCCTGGCGGAAAAAAGAGATCGACTGGAAATCAAAATCGACCGCGCCGATGTGTCACCCGACTCGGCGCATTTTAGCGCAGCGGCGTGCGGCGGACTACCGACAAATTGGGTCGATCGGCGGTGACGATGGTGGGAGTGGGGTCACAAAATCGGATTCGCCTGAACTTCGGGTCAGCCGGATTGAGGAAAATCGTGGCTTTTCCGATTGCCGGTGTGCAAATGATAGACACCGACGTGCATGAGCAACTAATTTCAAGATGGAAGCGGATGTTCTCCGGCGGGCGTCAGGATTTCGCGAAAAAAACTTTAGAAAAGCCGTCAGGCAATTGGATCATCGCCGTGGATCGTCGACAGTTCTTACGCTGGGGCAGTTTGGGCGTTTGCTCATCGGCAATGCCGAATCTGCTGGGAGCGTTGAGCTGTAGCCGTCGGCTGGGTCTGGAATCAGCCAGCCGGTCAATCCCCGCGTTCAGCGTGATTCCGGTCGTGGGAGACGGCCGCTGGATTTGGACGGAACCTCCAACCGGCGAAACCGGCTATTTGGAAGCTCGCCCTTACGAGCTCAGTGTGGGAATCGAGTTGGAAGCAGCCGGCGATGCGACGGAGCTTCGCGCCACGACGCCGGTGCCGGTGGCCCATCCGGAACAAAAGATTGACGAGCTGACGATCGAAACGCACGGCTGCGAGGCAATCGTCCGCGAGTTGGCGCCGGGAATCGCCCAGCTTTTCTTGTCGGCCGCGGGCCTGGCCAAAGGCGAAGTCGCGTCGGCCGTAGCCCGTTACAAGCTGACACTCTTCAAACAGTATCAGGGCTACCAGCGCGATCAATTTCCGGCGCGACAGAAACCGCCTGTCGAGATCCGCAAAGCCTATTTGCAAGACAGCCCCGGGATTCAGACTGGCGCGCCCGCCGTGCGCGGCGCTGGCCAAGGAATTGACCGCCGGTGTCGGTCATCCTTGGGAAATGGCCCAGCGGTTCGCCGAGTGGATTCCCGAGAACATCCGACCCCAGCTCGGCACTTACACCAGCGTCACCGCGGCCTTGGAAAATCGCAAAGGCGATTGCGAAGAGATGGCCGCCGTGTTCGTAGCCCTTTGCCGCAGCGTGAACATTCCGGCGCGACTGGTTTGGGTCCCCAACCACAATTGGGCGGAGTTCTATCTGAGCGACGAAAAGGGGGTCGGCCACTGGATTCCGGTCCATACGGCCTGCTACTCCTGGTTCGGTTGGACCGGCGCGCACGAACTTGTGTTGCAGAAAGGTGATCGGGCGTACGTCCCCGAACAGCACAAACGGATCCGACTGCTGGAAGATTGGTCGCAGTGGGGAGGGCAAAAACCACGCTCGCGGTTCACCGCCGAGATCAAGCCACTGCCGCCAGCCGAGGGCCAAGACGCCGGGCCCGGCCACCGCATCAAGGACGAACGGGGCGAATGGAAGATTGTGGGCGACCATCTGATGGATCGCTACGTGCGGCGCTAACTTTCGACGAGCGCCGGTGCCGCGGCGACGGGGCGATCTGTTGGTCTTGCTCCGTTTTCCATTCAACGCGGCAGAGAGCGGCGGAAGAATTCGAGCCAGTTGCGGTTGAAAATGCCGTCGATGTCGGCGTCGCTGTAGCCGCGCTCGGCTAATATCGGCTCCAGACGCCTGAGGTCGGCGATCGTTTTGAGATCGCCCGGAGTCTGCTCGGTGCCATAGCCGCCATCGAGATCGCTGCCGATACCGACATGATGGGAATTGCCGGCCAACTGGCAGATGTGATCGATATGATCGACCATGGCCGCCATGGTGAGTCGATCGGGGCGTGAGCTGCCCGCGACCCAGCCCGGCTCGAGCATCCAGGCATCGCAGACGACACCGATGACCGCGCCGCGCTGGATGAGCCGCCGGATTTGCTCGTCGGAGAATTGACGGTCGCCCGGTACCAGGGCGCGGCAGTTGTTATGACTGGCCATCACCGGGCCGGAGAATCGGTCGATCGCCTCGAAAAAGCTTTGGTCTGACAGGTGCGTCATGTCGAGAATCATGCCGACACGTTCAAATTCTTTGAGCATTTCGACGCCGCGTGGCGTGAGTGGGCCATTTTCACCCGTTCCGACGGAATAATGACTCTGCCCATAGTGCGATAGCATTACGCTGCGCAGACCCTGGCGAAACCAGGTCTCCACCTGGCTGGGTTCGACGATCGGATCGCCCCCCTCCATGGCCAGGATGTTGCCGATCGGCAAGCGATCGTGCGGTTGCTCTTGCCAGAGCTTCCAGTGCGAGTCCAACTCAGTGGCGGTGCCGATCATTCGCATCTCGCCCTGTTCGGTGAGCAAGCGGTAGTAGGCCAATTGTCCTTGGGCGACGGCATAAGCGATGCTTTGGGTGCCGTAGTCGAGGTCGATGCGGCGGTGTCCAGCGGCCGGTTGCACATGGCGTTTGGCCCGCACCAGCAACGTGCCCAGGCAGACGGCGACTCCGGCTTTGCGCATTTCGGGCAAGCTTGTCGTGGCGCATCCGCGGCCGCCGCCGGCGGTCATACCCGCCTCGCGCTGGTTGATCTGGTCGACCGACTCGGTCTGATCGCGATTGTAGGAGAGCGCGTTCCAGGAAAGGTCGAGGTGAGAATCGAGAATCAATCGCATGATCGAGGAGCGCTCCTGGAAACAAAGGTGAACTTCAGCGGCAATCGATCGCGGAAAATGTGATCAAGCGCACTCGACTTGCTCGTCGATTTCAACCAACGGATGCTTGCCCGGCAAATCGTCGCTGTACCAGCGAGCGAGCACCTCACGCCACTGGCCTGGTTGGCCGACGGCGACAAATGCGTCGCGAACTTCGCGCGCGTGGGGATGCAACTGCGAATACTTGATGCCGAACTTACGCATGTGCCGGCCGCAGACCTCGGGACCATAAAGCTCCTCGGCGAGTCGGTAATGCTCGGCGATGACTTCTCGCTGCTCCAGGACTCCGGGCGGGCCGGGAAGCGGCAAACCGGCGGCCAACGCCCGGGCCTGCGCAAAGATCCAGGGGTTGCCGATCGCTCCACGAGCCGCAGTTACGCCGTCGACACCCGTTTGCGCGATCATGTCGAGGCAGGCTTGCGGCGAAAACAGGTCGCCGCTGCCCAACACGGTTCGGCTTCCCGCGTGCTGTTTGAGTTCGCGGAGGAATTCCCAGCGGCTCGGTCCGACATAACGTTGTGCGACCGTGCGGCCGTGCACGGTGATGGCCGCGACCCCACGCTGAAAGGCGCCATCGAAGATGCGGTAGAAGTTGTCGCGGCTGGCCGATGTGTCGTCCAGACCACGGCGCATTTTGACGGTGACGGGAATTTCCGCCGGCACTGCCTCGCGCACCCGGGCGACGATCTCCAGCGCCGTATCGACCTGACCCAATAGATAGCCGCCTCGGCAGCGTCCGAGCACCTTCTTTACCGGGCAGCCGAAATTGATATCAATCACGTCGAAACCCGCGGCAACCAGTCGCTGGGCGGCCGGCGCGAAATCCTCGGGATTGGCGCCCATCAGTTGAGCGCCGACGGGATGTTCTTCGTCGGTGACGCGCAGATAGCGGTCGGCACGCTTGCCGCGGCTGACTTGAATCACAAACTGGTCCAACAAGACTTCACACAGCGTGTAAGGAGCACCCGAGCCGGCGGGCGATGACCCGCATGGCCCAATCGCTATAGCCACTGAGCGCGGCCTGCACGACGGGAAAATCGAGTTGGATGCGGCCCAACCGCAGTGGAGAGATCGTTTGCATGACGTCGATTCTGCCGGCCATGGGGCCCGAGGGTCAAGAGACATAATGAATCCAATTGCCATCGACCGGAAAGAACGCCGGTCGGTCTTTCCGATGTTTTGGTCCGGCGGGGTCGTTGACCCTTCCGGGAAAAATGAGGAAACTCATGCAAACCAACTCATTCGGCGGAGAATGCCATGACCCTGAAAAAATGGACACTACTCGACGCCGACACCGGCGGCACGGATCCAAAGTTCTTGCTTACGGCCGCGGAACTGGGCATATCGGGGCACGAATTCCACGTGCGGCAGTCGCGATTGCGCGGTGGATTGCAAGAGGGCGTCGATTCGATCGAAATCGACAATGGTCGATTCAGCTTCGTCGTGCTGCCGACTCGAGGAATGGGCATTTGGAAAGGCTGGCTCGGCAAACGCGGGACAGCCCGGCACGATCGATGTCGGCTGGCAGTCGCCTGTCGACGGACCGGTCCATCCACAGTTCGTGCCGCTGGCCGACCCGAGTGGTTTGGGCTTTTTGGATGGCTTTGACGAGTGGATTGTTCGCTGTGGGCTGGAGAGCAACGGTGCTCCGGAGTTCGACGATCGCGGGATTCTCAAATATCCGCTCCACGGCCGGATTGCCAACCGACCGGCTAGCAACGTCGAACTGACCTTCGACGACGAGGAGAACGAGATTCGGTCTGACGGGCATCGTCGACGACGACACGGTTTCTGGTCCATCGGCTCCGCCTGCGCACCACGATCTCCACCCGGCTTGGCGAGCCGGGGCTGCGAATTCACGACGAAGTGATCAATCCAGGCGGGACGCCTCAGGACGTGCAACTGCTCTATCACATCAATTTTGGCCCTCCGCTGCTGGAGGCTGGCTCGCAGGGTCGTCGCGCCGGTGGCTCAGTTGGTTCCGCGCGATCCCCGAGCCGCCGACGGGGTCGCCGGTTGGGACCGTTATTCCGGCCGCAGGCGGGGTATGCCGAACAGGTTTATTTCGCCGACCTGGTAGCCGGCAGCGACCATCGAACGCACGTGCTGCTGGAAAATGCCGCCCGGACGCTTGGGGTCAGCGTGGGTTTCGACAAGCGACAAATGCCCTGTTTCACGCTGTGGAAGAATACCGGGTCGCTGGTCGATGGTTATGTGACCGGCCTGGAGCCGGCAACCAACTATCCCAATCCACGGTCGTTCGAAGAGGCACGCGGCCGGGTTGTCAAGCTTGCGCCGGGCGCAGCGGCATCGTTCGACCTGAGCCTGACGATACATGCCGACCGAGCAAGCGTCGCCGCGGCTGAAAAGGCCGTTGCTGCAATCGCCGGCGCCAGTACGCCCCACGTCTCGCAAACGCCACAGCGCGAATGGAGCGTTGCCGGCACGAATGTCCGGTAGGATCGTGACGGGGCAAAGCCGTGGCGAATTAATCTATTCCGCTCGCCGCTGCCTTGCGCCGGCAATGCCGAGGGACATTCGCGCCCGGCCTGCCAGGCGTGCGCGATGTCGCGCCATGTCCAAGCTCCCGGCTCGCGAAGCCGAGCGACGAACACGAGACCGAGCAGCCGTAGAATCCAGCCCACGGCGAACAAAAAGGCGAAGACATCCAGTCGCCACGGCCCTATGTCGAAACGCTGGCGGCGAACAAGATCCAAGAACCAGCCGCTGGCCATGGTGCTCAGGCCGTACGTCAGGCCACTGAGTCCGAAGTAGATGGCCGTGTATTGAGCTATCTGCCCGCCGGCGCGAGCCGGAAAGTGAGATTCGGCAGGCAGACGTTCAGACCGACGAAAGCCGACCAGACGATGAACGCTCCGGCGAGCCACTCAGGATGGGCCGGCGTGGCAAGCAGATAGAAAAATGGGCCAAACGCGACCAGCGCCTGACAGAGCAGAATCGTTGGCTTGTTGCCGTAACGGTCGCTGAAACGGCCTACCCAAGGGGTCAGGGCCATTTGGCCCAACCGCATCACGAGTGGCAGGAGGACCATGGGTAGCAGGTGCAATCGAAGGACCTGCTTGGGATAAATGTTGGCGGCGCTTTGGCTGATGCCGTTCGCGAAGGACAGCCAGCAAACGCAGAGAAGCAAGCGGAGGAAGCGGGAGTCACGCAGTGCCGAAATCGGTTCGGGCGAGGCTCGCTTTGTGCTTACCGCTTCGACGGCCGGCATGCGCCAGAGTGGAACGACCGAAAGCAGCAAGAAGACCGCGCCGGCAGTCAACACCAGGATATAGTCGGCGAGTATCTCGGTGGATCCTTCCGGGAGCAATGCTGGCGTTCCAGCCGGTCGTGGCGTGGGCCCGCGCCACCGATCGATGAAAATTGCGGCCGCCACGCTGGTGGGAACCAGTGCCGCCAATTGCCAGCGTTGCCGCGTGGCGAAATACCGTCCACGCAGCCGAACGGGAACGAGTTCTGCCAGCCATGTCCAAACGGCCACGGTGCCGAGATGTTCGAAGAGCTGGTGAACGCACAGAACTGCCATGAAAAACTTGAGCCGGGTTGGAAACGAGATCGTACCCAGCGCCAGGATTGGCAGCGTGGCGAGCAATCCATAGCTGATCGCCAGGAGTGTGATCGCTGCGGGTTTGACACCGCCCAGCCGACGAATGATGGCAGGCGCAACGAGACGCGACGCGCCCGCCAAAGCCTGCCACGCGAGGATAGCCCCCACTTCGAAACCCCGGGCCCCAAGTTCCTGGGCCAGATAGGTCACCAACGAGCCGGTGGTCCAGCCGTTCCCAATCGACCAAAGTGTGCCACTGACGATTCCCTGTCGCAGCGCCTGACGGCGCTCGAGCGTGCTCAGCCTGGCGGTTGAAGTCGTCATGTTCTGGCCGATGATCTCGGACGAACGAGGAGCGAGCTTTAAAGTGCCGGACGCGTTGCGCCGCCCCGCAGACTGCCCCGCTCGTCCGCGGCTGCCGTTAGCGTAACGTCGTTTCGATAAATGACCATATCTCGGCTACTGGTTGACTTCCAGGAAGTGGCATTTCGGCCCATCGAAAGGATCAAATGCTCCGGTTTTTGCCCGCATGCGAACTTTTTCTGAGTGAGCACGGCTGACCAGATCGATGGGATGCTAAATACAACGACGGGGCGGTGGCCAAGTCAGTGTTTGCTTACACTCAATTGCTTTCGACTCCCCAGCTTCCCCGCGCCGTGGCGGCCAAAGTTGCTGAATTCAACGATGGACCCGCTGGAGGGCCGAGGACGGGGACGTTCGAGGCACCGATTTGCCTTCCACCCCCTGCGGCCTAGAATTTGGCGGTCCGACCGTCAGATCCATCCGAGAGCAAAGGCACCAGAGAATGCGCACCTACCGTTGTGTCTGCGGGAATGTAACCTTCTGTGACAATAGCCGCTGCCTGGCATGTGGCCACGAGCTCGGCTTTTGCCCCGGTTGTCGCAATCTGACCGCGCTGTTGCCTCAGCCCGACGGCTCATTCTCCTGTGCCAATCCTCAATGTGGGATCGGACTGGCAAAGTGCTTCAACTATGCCGAGCACAACGTCTGCAACCGTTGCGTGTCGCTGCCGGCCGCCCCGGGCAGTCTCTGCGACTGCTGTCGGTTCAACGACACGGTTCCCGATTTGAGCGTGGCGGGGAATTGGCAGAAGTGGCAACGGCTCGAAGCTGCCAAGCGACGATTGTTCTACAATCTGAACCAGTTGGGATTGCCGTACGGCACCAAGGCCGACGGCATCGAGCCGACGCTCTGTTTTGCTTTCATGGCCGACCCGATCGTGAATCAACATTGGCGGCCGGTGGGCAAAACGGAGCAGGTATTTACCGGTCACGACAATGGCCGGATTACGATCAATATCCGCGAGGCCGACGATGCCGAGCGCGAGCGATTGCGCGTCAACATGGGCGAGGCCCAGCGGACTTTGATCGGCCATTTCCGGCACGAGATCGGTCACTATTATTGGGATCAGTTGGTGAAGGGACGGCGCGAGCAGGAATGTCGAGCGGTCTTTGGCGATCACGATCATCCGACCTACGCCGAGGCGCTCGAGCGACACTACAAACAGGGGCCACCGGCCGACTGGGCGCAGCGGTATATCAGCGCCTACGCCACGATGCACCCGTGGGAAGATTTTGCCGAAACCTGGGCGACCTACATCGATATGGCCGCGGCACTCGATACGGCCGAGAACATGGGCTTTGGCGGCGTGAGCGATCTGTTTCGCGCCGATTTTCTGCCAATGCTGGTGCGGTACCAACAGCTCGGCATTGCGCTGAACGAGCTGAACCGGACGATGGGATTGATTGACCTGGTTCCGGAGGTTTTTGTTGCTCCAGTGGTCGAGAAACTCGCCTATATCCATCAATTGATCCAGGCCGGCCGCGCCGAGAACGGCGCCCTGCGATCAGCCAACCAGCAACAGCAGCAGCAGCAGCCGGCCGATGCCCGCGCCGCTTGACCGAGGCGATGGCTTGCTGGGTGGATCGCGACGCGCGGGCCTGCCCTCTCAAGAACCCGGGGAAATTCCTCAGGCGAAATCGTTTTGGCGGCGCACAACCGCTACGGGCCGTATTTTCGGACGAGGCCGTTCCCCCCCTCGTACATTCGACGATGACCGGCCATCGTTCCATCCGAGACGTATGTTTGCACTGTGGGCAGCCCCAGGCTCGGCTTTTTTTTCCGCATACCCAGGCTTCTCGCCAAGCGCGAGGCGGCCTGGGGCCATCGTTGGCGGATGGAAACCATGACAACTTCAGACATTCAGTTGCCCAAGGCCGATGATCCCGATTTGGGTGTTGCACGTAAATCGACCGACGTGCGATTCCCGCAAGGTGACAAGAGCTTGCGAACGTCGACGATCATGATCGTCGACGATGAACCGATCAATGTGACCGTCGTGCGGAAATACCTGAGCCTGGCGGGCTATGAGAATTTCGCGACGACCAACGAACCGCGAGACGCCATCGCATTGGCTTACTCGAAACAGCCTGACATCATTCTATTGGATATCATGATGCCGCAGGTGAGTGGGTTGGACCTTCTCGCGGCGCTGCGGGCCGATCCGGGCTGGGCGCGCCTTCCGATCGTCATTCTGACCGCGGCCAATGACCAGGCCACCAAACGGAAGGCTCTCGATCTGGGAGCCAATGATTTCCTAGGCAAGCCTGTCGATCCGACCGAGTTGATTCCGCGAGTCCATAACCTTCTGGCGCTCAAGCAGCATCACGATCATCTGGCACGATACTCCCGTGAGCTGGAATCGGAGGTGCTCAGGCGAACGGCAGACTTGCTCCGATCGCGCCAGGAGATCATTCATTGCCTAGCTCGAGCCGGTGAGTTTCGGGACGACGATACCGGTCAGCACGTTCTCCGGGTGGGCCGTTATGCTCGCATCATCGCCACGCAACTTGGCTGGCGGGGTGAGCGTCTCGACATCCTGGAGCAGGCAGCCCAATTGCACGACATCGGAAAGATCGGAGTTCCCGATGCCATTCTGCTCAAGCCCGGCAAGTTGACACCGGAAGAATTCGAGCTGATGCAGAAACACAGCGGCTACGGCAGACGCATCACACAAAGCCTCAAGGATCACGAAGTCAGTATTCTTGCCGGACATACTGAGCTTCGGCGCGGCTCCTCGAGGCATCGGACTCGCCCGTTCTGGCGATGGCGGCGACGATCGCCTTGAGCCATCACGAGAAATGGGATGGGTCGGGTTATCCGCTCGGTCTGGCCGGTGAAGATATTCCCATGGAAGGACGCATCACCGCGGTGGCCGACGTGTTCGACGCGCTGAGCAGCAAACGGCCCTATAAAGCGGCGTTTCCCTTGAATCAATGCTTGCAGATCATCGAGGAAGGCCGTGGCAAGCATTTCGATCCGCAGGTAGTCGACGCCTTCTTTCACTCCCGCGCCGAGATCGTGAAAATCCAACTCCAGTACGCCGACGTCGAGTGATCGGTCGGCTGGCTCGCGGTGCCGGTCAGAATGTCGTTCCCCTTCCGGCCGACGGGATGCGTAACTCTTCACTTGATGACGATTTGACGGCCTAGCTGCTCGATTCGTCGAATCGTCTCATGGATTCCATTGACCTGACCACTGCGTGCGAGTTTCTCCAGGTCGGTGGCGGGTTCGGTGAAGGCGGGAAAACCGACCGTTCCGGCGGTCCCTTTCAACCAATGAGCCAAGGCGGCCAGTGCCGGCAAATCGCCAGCCGCTAGTCGATCGTGCATGAGCCGGAGTTTTTCCCGCAATTGCTCGACGAAGTTTTCCACAATGGTGCGGAAATCGGGATCTTCCGTCGGAAGCATCGAAATCAAGTCGGTGTGAGCACTGGGTGGTGATTTGATTACAGGCCGGACCGTCGATGAAGTCGCGCTCGTGGCGGCAAGCGGCGCGGGAGAATCGCCGTCTAAAGCAGCGGCGACCTTGGCGAGTAACAGATCCTGGTCGATCGGTTTCGAAAGATAACCGGAGCAGCCAGCGTCCAAACATCGAGCCTCGTCCCATTTCATGGCGTTGGCGGTTAGGGCGATGATCGGAATGGTCAGTCCGCGAGAGCGAAGTTCCGCCGTGGCCGCATATCCATCCATGATGGGCATCTGCATATCCATCAATATGAGATCAAAAGGCTCCGTCGTCGCGCGTGCGATGGCTTGCCGACCGTTTTCGGCCGCTTCGACCGATGCACCGGCTCGCCTTAACACCAACTGAATCAGTTTGCGGTTCGTTTCACCATCGTCCACCACGAGCACGCGATGGTTGAGAACCGGGATCGCAGGCGTCGTGGGAACTGAAGCGCGGGGTTCGGCGGTGCCGGGCACGTTCTCCACCAGGCGAACACCTTCGAGCGACCCAACGGCAATTTCACACGTGAACGTCGTGCCGCGTCCAACCTGGCTTTGCACGTTGATTTGCCCTCCCAACAACTCGGTGAGGCGGCGACTGATGGCCAAGCCTAGCCCGGTGCCGCCAAATTGGCGGGTGATCGATGAATCGGCCTGCGTGAACGGGTCGAAAATAACCCCCAACTTCTCCGGCGGAATGCCGATTCCGGTGTCGGCGATCTGGACGATAAGTTTGGGAGTTTCGCCCGGCGGGCGATGGAGCCGCACGGTGATCTCGATGTGGCCCGAGGGAGTAAATTTGATGGCATTTCCGGCGATGTTCATCAGCACTTGCCGGAAACGTGTTGGATCGGTGCGGATGATTTCCGGCAGAGGACCATCGAAGACGGTTCGCAGGCGCAATCCTTTTTCCTCGGCCTTGGTACGCAAGATCGAACAGACTTCTTCAATGAGTTGGATCGGCGAGCAGATGGTCTCTTCGACGTCGAGTTTTCCCGCGTCGACCTTGGAAAGATCGAGAATGTCATTGATCAAGGCGAGCAAATGTGTTCCCCCCGAGCGAATGATTTCCAACCACTCCATCCGTTCCGCCTCGCTGCCATCTGCCCCTCGGCGCAGTAAATCAGCAAAGCCGATGATTGCATTCAATGGAGTTCGAATCTCATGACTCATGGTTGCCAGGAAGGAAGCCCGGGCTCGGTTCGCCATCTCGGCGCGTAGCGTGGCCTCTTCCAGGGCAGCGGTTCGCTGCAGGACTCTCTGTTCGAGCTCCTCGGCCGACCGTCGCAGCGCCTGTTCAGCACGTTTGCTTTCGGTGATGTCGAAGGCGATGCCTTGCAGGAACAGTGGTCGCCCGCTTTCATCCCGGACGATTCGGGCCTCGCCATGCACCCAAACCTCGCGATTGTCCCGTGATATGAAGCGGTACTCGGAACTGAATCCGACGCCCGACGCACAAGTGCGGGCGAACTCCGCTCCCCAGCGTTGGCGGTCGTCGGGATGCAACTGCCGATACCAAAGGAAAGGGTCGCTGAGCCATTCTCGTTGGGTGAAGCCGAGCATCGTTTGGATGTGCGGACTGACATAGATCTCGTTTTCGTCGAGTCCGTCGTCCAGCGATGCCATGAACGTGATGGCGGGAATTTGCTCGACCAGAGTGCGATACCGCGCCTCGGAGTATTTCAAACGTTCGATCGCGCCGCGCGGAATATCCGTGTCGCCATTTTGATCGCTCAGCGGCTCACTGGCTTTTGCCGGAGTCATCACGAACGCTTGGGCGAGTTGACCGAGCAGCGATTCGGCCTCTTCAAGCGTTTGCGGTTCTTGAGTTGACCCGGCAGGCGAGAACGTCGGCTTGGACACCATATCGACAAAACTCCCTCGGCATTCAACGGTTGCCGAGCACGTCACCGCGAGACTCATCCCTCGTTGGGGCGGAACGAGACTCCAAGTGCATTATTCGCACGAGCCGTGGTAATGTCAGCGGCATGTTCACGGAAAAGCGGTCCACTCTCTGCGATCACGCCTGCGCCGGGCGCTGGATGCCGAATATCGGCGAATGGTGAACTTCCAATTCCCGGCCGGGCCCCAGGTACATGTGGACGCCGCAGGGAAGGCAGGGATCAAAACTCCGCACCGTTCGCATGATGTCGATTCCCTTGAAGTTTGCCTGGTCGTTTTCTTCGAAGATCGGCGTGTTTTGCACCGCGTCCTCGTAAGGGCCAGGAACACCTTGAGCATCGCGCGGACTGGCGTTCCAGCATGTGGGCGGGTAGGGATGATAGTTCGCGATTTTTCCGTCGCGGATCACAACGTGATGCGACAGCAATCCGCGAACCGCCTCGTGGAATCCGCAGCCGATGGCGTCCTGCGGGACGGTATATTCGGTCGACGTGCGAAGTCGCCCGGCGTGGACTTCGGCCAACGCCTTTTCGACAAAATACAGAGCCGCTGCCGCTGAATAGGCTTGAAAGTACGTCCGCGCCCGATCGCGTTCGAGGGTATTACTCCATTGCGGAATCTTCCACTCGAACTCGGTTTCGGGCAGATTCACCGTTTTGGGCAAATAGATTTTTACGCTCGAGCCGGTTGCCTTCACGTAACCCATATCCACTTTGCCGACGAGAGCCGTTACCCAAAGCCGAGCCAGCGGGCCCCCGCCGGTGTCGAGCGCCAGCATGTCGCCAGTGCGGCGATCTTGCCAGCGAGGCGACATCACCCAGGTGTACTTGCCTGCGAAATCCCGTTTTTGGGGTTTCGGCGAGGTCGTTTGATTCCAGGGATGCCGCTGGTCGACTGGATTGCCCAATGGGTCGTTGGCGACAAAGGTCTCGCGGTTTTGCCAGTCGTCGTAGAACGAGCTTCCCAACAAGATCCGCAATCCGAGATTGATGTCGACCAGGTCGGTCGTGACGAGCTTCCCGTCGACGACCACGCCGGGAGAGACAAACATCGCACGTCCCCAATCGGCCATGGTCTCGTAGCGGTAGTCGCAGACGTCCGGGTTGTTGAAGGATCCCCAGCATCCGAGCAGCGTGCGGCGTCGGCCGACCTCTTCGTATCCAGGCAGTGCTTCGTAAAAGAAATCGAAAAGGTCATCGTGGAGCGGCACGACGCGTTTCATGAACTCGACATACTTCAGCAATCGCAACAGATAATCGTTGAATAGTTGCACGCTGGGGACGGTGCCGACACCGCCGGGGTAAAGGGTGGAGGGATGAACGTGACGGCCTTCCATCAAGCAAAACATTTCCCGCGTCAGGCGACTCATTTGCAGCGATTCGAGATAGAAAGCCCCTTCAAAGGGATTGAGCGCTCGCATGATGTCGGCGATCGTGCGATAGCCGTGCAGTCCGGCATGCGGGGCAGTCGTTTTTTCCGCCCGAGCGAGAACGGCCGGATTGGTCTCGCGCACCATCTGCTCACAAAAATCGACGCCGACGAGATTGTCCTGATAGAGGCAATGATCGAACATGTACTCGGCCGCTTCGCCAAGGTTGATGATCCACTCGGCCAACGGCGGCGGCTGGACCGGGAAAGCCATGTTCTGGGCGTAGCAAGCGCAGGTGGCGTGATTGTCGCCGCAAATTCCGCAAATCCGGCTGGTGATGAAATGGGCGTCGCGCGGGTCTTTGCCCTTCATAAAGATGCTATAGCCGCGAAAAATCGACGACGTGCTGTAGCACTCGACCACGCGACGAGCAGCGAAATCGATCTTGGTATAGATTCCCAGGCTACCGACGATGCGAGTGATCGGATCCCACGACATCTCGACCAGTTCGGGTGGCCTCGGCTTGGAAAGAGTCTTGGCGATGATCGTATCCCTTCAATTTCGCGAAGCCCGAGCCAGGAATGCCGTTTGTGGCGCGGAGTGGTGACGTGCTTCAGTTTCGGTGCGGAGTTCTCCACTCGGGCTCGCGATTGAGTGAGGCACGGGTGAAGCTTCGGAGCGCTCGGACCGTCTTGCCGTACATCACGACTGCGGTTGTCGACAACTGGGCCCCAGGGGGCTCCTGGAGAAATGGCATGAACTTATCGGGAAAGCCAGGCATGGTGCAGCCGATGCAAACGCCGCCGACGTTGGGGCATCCACCGATGCCATTCATCCAGCCTCGTTTGCCAACGTTGCACTGTACGACCGGTCCCCAACAGCCCAGCTTGACAATGCATTTTTGCGAGCCGGCATCAAAAGGTCCGGCGAAGTCGGCCTGTTCATAGTAGCCGCCACGGTCGCAGCCTTCATGAACAGTGGCGCCGAAAAGCCAGGTCGGCCGAAGTTCTTTATCGAGTGGGATCATCGGAGCACGCCCGGCCGCCTGATTGAGCAGGTAGAGAACAACTTCCATGAAGTTGTCGGGCTGGACGGGACACCCGGGTACGCAAACCAGCGGAATGCCGGCCTGCGACTGCCAGTTCCACCCCAGATAGTCGGCCAATCCCATGCAGCCGGTCGGATTGCCCTGCATGGCGTGGATTCCGCCATAGGTGGCGCACGTGCCGCAGGCCACGACGGCCCAAGCCCGTGGAGCAAGCCAGTCAATCCACTGACAAACGGTGATGGGTTGGCCGGTTTGAGCGTCGGTGCCGAAACCAGACCAGTAGCCTTCGGCCTTGTTGGTTTCGTCGGGGATCGAACCTTCGATCACCAGGACAAAGGGCCCCAGTTTTCCGGCAGCGGCCTCGTGGTAGGGGGCGAGGAAGTCCGCGCCCGTATGATATGCCAGGACGGGATGATGAAGCGTGACCGCTGGCAGCCCCGGGATCGCTCCGCGGACAATGTCTTCAATGCTGGGCTGCGTAGCAGCGGTGATGGAAATCGAATCGCCGTCGCATCCCAGCCCGGCGGTAATCCAGAGGATGTCTACGGCTGGGACGGCCGGCTGGTGCAGCATCTTCTGTCCGTGGAATTCCCCTCGTTCCATGATAGGGAGCGATCGCCTTTCCTGCGGCCAGCTTGCGACCCTCCCGCGGGGAGTCGCTTCCAAGATTACCGAACCCTCGCCGGCCGCTTTTTTAGTCGAATCAGTGGCGAATTGCAAGGTTGCATAAGGTTGCCAGGACACAAAGCGCCAGACGATGCTTCCGCGGTCAGTCGCTCAAGCCATTGAACCGTCCGTTTTTGACTCGGAAGGACCGCGGGGTAGTTCCCACGTGACGATCAAAGACTGCGATGAAGTACTTCGATTCCGAAAAGCCCGTCAATGCGGCGATTTCGGCGACCGGCAAGTCGGTGTCGACGAGCAATTGCCTGGCGGTTTCGATTTGCACGCGCACAATCTCTGCCTTCGGACTTCGACCGACCACTTGTTTGAAGCGTCGGTTGAGCAACGATCGCGACAATGCCACCTGACGCTCGACGTCTTTCACCGTGATTCGCTGACACGCGTACTGCCGAATGAACCGAATGGCGGCCGTCACGTCGCGGTCGTGAGCTGTCAGCACGTCGGTCGATTGCCGCGCGACCACGCCAACCGGCGGAAAGAATTGTGATTGAGTGAACTGCGCACGCTGGTCGACCATGCGATCCAACAAAATTGCGGCTTCGTATCCGACCCGCTCGCTATTCGGATCGATGCTCGACAGAGAAGGAATTGCCAGATTGCACAGGAATTCGTCGTTGTCGATGCCGACTACGGCGACATCGTCGGGCACGGCAATGTCGAGCGTTCGACAGGCTTCGAGGACCTGCAAGCCGCGGTCGTCGTGTACCGCCAACACGCCGATCGGTTTGGGCAGCCGCGCCAGCCAATTGGCAAGTTGTCGTTGCTCGTTTTCCCATCGAATCGAACCTCGCGCTCGCGCTGGATGATGGAAAACGTGGCAGGAGCCTCCGGACTTCTCAATGATCCGGACGAACGCGTCGCTACGTTCATCGTCATAGATATGAAAACCGACGGGCTCGCCGACAAACGCAAAGTCGCGCAGTCCTCGCTCCCTGAGATGGTCATACGCCAAATGGCAGATGTCCTCGTTATTGCAGCCGAATCCCGGCACTCCCAGCGGCCGGCTCGCGCCGCGCAAGTCGACAAAGGGCAAACCGGTGGCGGATACCGCGGCGGCCATCGCGGGAGTACCGATGCGGGCCAGGATTCCGTCGCCGTGCCAGGTCTTCAACCATCGCTGCAGTCTGGTGCCGCGGTCTTCCGGCTTGAAAGAGATCGACCAGGTGCCATGCTCCCGGTGAAACCGCGATACGCCGCGCAGCAGCCCCCGTCCGTAGGCGCGGGAGGTTTCGATCAGGACGGCGATGTGTTTGGTCGGCTTCATCAGGAAATGGTGTCAGGCGGCCGCTGGAGGGCTATGCCCCAACGGGGGGATCGTTGACCACGAGTATACCCGGGCGACCAGTTTTCGGTATTTAATTACCAAAAAATCGGTTGCCGGCAGTCAAACGCCGAGCGATCATGGAGAGGTGGCACTCCGGCTCGCACGCGGCGCGGCCCATGTGTCCCCCGCCTCGCGCCCGCGGGCGCCCGCACACCGCTCACCCCCCCGCGCTGGCCATGATGCATCGTTTCACGCGCGTACGAATCATCGGCATTGGATGGCTGGCATCCTTATCCCTCCTGCGCTTGCGCTCGGCGGGGAGCCGGTCGTCGAGTTTGCACGCGACGTGCGGCCAATTCTCTCGGACTATTGCTACAAATGTCACGGTCCGGATTCGCAGGCCCGGAAGTCGGATTTGCGGCTCGACCAAAGGGAAGCGTTGATCAAGGAGGTTGACGGCCATCGGGCGGTGGTGCCGGAGCATTCTGAACAAAGCGAATTGTTCCGCCGCATCACGTCATCGGACGACGACGAACGAATGCCACCGCGGGAAACCGGACGGCGACTGACCGCCGAACAGATTGAACTCGTCCGTCGGTGGATCGAGCAGGGTGCGAATTGGGGGGCGCACTGGTCGTTCGTTGCGCCGCGCCGCCCCGAGTTGCCATCCGTTGAGCACAGGGATTGGCCGCGGAATCCAATCGACTTTTTCGTGCTCGCGCGGCTGGAGCGCGCGGGGCTCGAGCCGTCGCGGACGGCGGGCAAGCCGTTGCTCTTGCGGAGAGTTACTCTCGATCTGACTGGCCTGCCCCCCACGCCCTTGGAAGTGCAAGCATTTTTGGCCGACGAGGCGCCCGATGCGTATGAGCGCGTTGTCGATCGGCTGTTGGCATCGCCCCGTTACGGCGAGCGGATGGCGTTGGAATGGCTCGATGCGGCGCGGTTTGCCGACACCGACGGTTATCAGGGCGATAGTCATCGCAAGATGTGGCCCTGGCGTGACTGGGTGATTCGTGTCTTGAACGCGAATCTGCCGTTCGATCAGTTCACGATCGAACAACTCGCCGGCGATTTGCTGCCAGGCAGCACGCTCGAGCAAAAGATCGCGACCGGATTTAACCGCAATCATCGTCACAACGACGAAGACGGGATCATTCCCGAGGAGTTCCTGGTCGAGTATGTCGCCGACCGAACCGAGACCATGGCTACCGTGTGGATGGGTCTGACCGTCGGTTGCGCGCGCTGCCACGACCACAAGTATGATCCGATCACGCAGCGCGAGTACTACCAACTGTTCGCGTTCTTCAACAGCGTTGACGAGAAAGGGCGGGCACGCGCCAACGCCGCCCCGGTTGTCGCCGTTCCCACGGAGCAACAAGCGGCGCAATTGGCAAAAATGGATGCGGCAATCACGGAGTGCCGCTCTCGTCTCGCGGCTGCCGACACGGAGGAGAACAAGGCCGAACTGGCTCGGCTGGAGAAAGAAAAGCAGGCATTCGATGCCGGAATTCTCAAAGCGATGGTACTCGAGGAATTGCCCGAGCAGCGACCAACATGGGTGCTGGAGCGTGGCGCCTACGACAAACATGGCGCGGCGGTCGTGGCGGGTGTTCCCGCCGCTTTGCCGCGGCTGGCCGCCTATGGGCCGGTCGATCGGCTCGACATGGCGCGTTGGTTGACCGATCCGGCCCATCCACTCACAGCGCGGGTGGCGGTGAATCGTTATTGGCAATTGTTCTTTGGGCAGGGAATCGTGCGCACGCCTGAGGATTTTGGTTCGCAGGGGATGCCGCCGACCCATCCCGAGTTACTCGATTGGCTGGCGACGGAATTCAGCGGCACCGGGTGGAACGTGAAGGCCATGCATCGGCTGATCGTGACGAGTGCGACATACCGGCAAACTTCGCGGTGGACGCCGCAGCTACTGGAGAAAGATCCTGACAACCTGCTGCTCGCCCGTGTCTCGCGGGTGCGGCTTTCGGCCCATGCGATTCGCGATCAGGCACTGGCGGCCAGCGGACTTCTCGTCGAACAAGTAGGCGGTCCCTCGGTGATGACTTACCAGCCCGTGGGATTGTGGGATGACGTCGTTTCGAGGGGCAAAGAGTTTGAATTTGTCCAGGTGCACGGAGAGGGACTGTACCGTCGCAGTCTTTACAGTTTCTGGAAAAGGACCGTGACGCCGCCGGCGATGCAGGTTTTTGATGCGGCGAGCCGCGAGACATGTACGGTCCGGCAGACGCGCACCAATACGCCACTGCAGGCGCTGGTGTTGCTGAACGATGTGACCTATGTCGAAGCGGCCCGCCACCTGGCCCAGCGGGTGATGCACGAGGCGCCGAGCGGACTCGACGATCGCTTGCGTTACGGGCTGCTGCTGGTCTTGGGCCGAGCCGCCACGACCGACGAAATCAACCTGCTTTCGACCGCCTGGCAAGACTATCGAACGTTTTACGCCAGTTCCCCGGAAAGTGCCCTGAAACTGCTGTCGGTGGGGGAGTCGCCGCGTGACGATGCGCTGGATCCGAACGAGTTGGCTGCCTACGCCGCCGTCATGAGTACGATTCTCAATCTGGACGAAACGATCACGCGAGAATAGCGCATGAATCCGCTCGACGAGCACGATCGGTGGTTGACCCGGCGGCAGCTTTTTGGCCGCACCGCCCTGGGCATTGGGACGGCCGCACTGTCGTCGTTGTTAAATTCGAAGTTGGATGCGGCGACTTCCGAAACCACAGTGCCGGCCGCCTGGCTCCAGGCTGCGCCCAAGGCGCAGGCGCGTCATCTATCTGTTTCAGTCGGGTGGGCCGTCGCAGATGGATCTGTTCGATTACAAGCCGAAGCTGAAGGAACTGAACGGACAGGAGTTGCCCGCCTCGGTGCGAATGGGGCAACGACTGACCGGCATGACCGCCGGCCAGACCACGTTTCCGATCGCCGCGTCACATCTGGCGTTCGCCCAGCATGGCAACTCGGGAGCGTGGCTGAGTGAACTGTTGCCCAACATGGCAAAAGTGGCCGATGATGTTTGCTTCATCAAGTCAATGCAGACAGACGCCATCAATCACGATCCGGCGATTACGTTTGTCTTGACCGGCTCCGAGCGTGCTGGACGACCCAGCCTCGGCTCCTGGCTTTCCTACGGCCTGGGGAGCGAGAACCACGATCTGCCGGCGTTTGTGGTAATGATTTCGCTCGGCACGGGTCGCCCCAACGACCAGCCGCTTTACGACCGCTTGTGGGGCAGCGGCTTCCTGCCGACGCAACACCAGGGAGTCAAATTCCGTGGTGCCGGCGAACCGGTGCTCTATTTGTCGGATTCGCCAGGCATCGATCGTACATTGCGCCGCCGGATGTTGAACAATCTGGCCGACCTCAACCAGATTCGCCTGAAGGAAGAAGGCGATCCCGAAATTGCCACCAGGATCTCCCAATACGAGTTGGCGTATCGGATGCAAGCCTCGGTGCCGAGCTTGACCGACCTGGCGGACGAATCGCCGCAAACCTTCGAAATGTATGGACCGAACTCGCGCGTTCCCGGCACCTACGCCGCCAATTGCCTGTTGGCACGACGTTTGGCTGAGCGTGGGGTCCGATTCATTCAGTTGTTCCATCGAGGGTGGGATCAACACCGCACTCTGCCAGCTCAACTGAAAGGGCAATGCGACGATACGGATCAAGCTTCGGCGGCACTGATTCAAGATCTGAAGCAGCGCGGGATGCTGGACGACACCTTGGTCGTGTGGGCCGGCGAATTCGGAAGGACCGTCTATTGCCAAGGCGAGCTGTCCGCCGATGGATTCGGCCGCGATCATCACCCGCGGTGTTTCACGGTCTGGTTGGCCGGCGGTGGCGTCAAGCCTGGCATGACACTCGGGGCCACCGATGAGCTTTGCTACAACATTGCCGAGCGGCCGGTCCACGTCCACGATCTAAACGCTACGATCCTGCATCTTCTGGGCGTCGACCATACGAAGCTCACGGTCCGTTTTCAGGGCCGCTATTTCCGACTAACCGACGTCGCCGGAGAACCAATTCGCGAGATTCTCACTTGACCGCCCGCATCGCTTTCGATTCTGGCAAGGACGATCCCGCCACTCATCACCACCCACCTGAAAAACATAGTCCCATGATTCAACCCCTTAAGATTCAGCTCGTTCGACGGCAGCCGGCAGTCGGCCGCGTATCTCGTTCCGCTCGTTTTCGGACTGGGCTTGGGAATTTGTTCGGCATCGCGCTCCTGTCCGCCACGGCTCCTTGGGTTGCCGCTGCCGATATCGCAGCCGAAGGGGACTTGACGCGGCCGGCGGTCCCCCCGGAAACGGCCGTGAAGATGCTCAAGCTGCCCGAGGGATTGGAGATTTCGCTGTTCGCGTCGGAAGACGACGTGGCGCAACCCCTGTCGGTTTCGTTCGACGATCGTGGCCGGATGTGGGTTGTCCAGTATCGGCAATATCCCAACCCCGAAGGGCTCAAGCCGGTCGAGGTCGATCAGTACTTGCGGACTATTTATGACAAAGTTCCCGAGCCGCCCCCGCATGGTCCGCGCGGCCAGGACCGGGTCACGATCTACGAAGACACCAATGGCGACGGCAAGCCGGACAAGATCAAGGATTTTATTAATGGGTTGAATCTCTGTTCCGGCGTGGAAGTCGGCAATGGCGGCGTCTACGTCATTCAGGCGCCCTATCTGCTTTTCTATCCCGACCGCGACAACAACGACGTGCCGGATGGCGATCCGGAAGTTCTGCTCTCCGGGTTCGGCATCAACGACGCGCACGCGGTGGCCAATTCATTGACTTGGGGTCCCGACGGCTGGCTCTACGGCGCAGGGAAGCACGGTCACCGCGAATATCCGCGGCATTGAATTCCAGCAGGGAATTTGGCGCTACCATCCGGCGACCAAACGGTTCGAGCTGTTTGCCGAAGGTGGCGGCAACACCTGGGGCATCGACCTCGATCGCGACGGCAACTTGTTCGCCGGCGGCAACACGTTGGAACCGCTGTGCCATCATGTGCAGGGGGGATATTACATTAAAGGTTGGGGCAAGCACGGTCCGTTGCACAATCCTTACACGTACGGATTCTTCACGGCGGTGAAACACAGCGGTTATCTCGGCAACGGATTGACGGGTGGTTTTTCGCTCTATCAGGGGGGAGACTTTCCTGCTGGCTTCGAAGGCGTTGCCATCTACCCGCAGATCCGCCAAAGTGCCATGCGATGGTCTCATGTAAAGCCGAAGGGCGCGACCTTCGAGACCGAGTTCGGCGGCGACTTCATCCTATCGGAAGACCCCGGATTTCGACCGGTCGACAGTTGCGTGGGTCCGGACGGCGCGCTTTATGTGGCTGACTGGTACGATTTCCACGTTTCCCATCGCGACCCCCATGACGTGAGAAAGTATTACCCGGCCCGCAACCGCGACGGGCGCATCTGGAAAGTGGCGATGCCTGGGGCCGCCAGCAAACCAGTCTTTACCGGCATTCCGTTGCGCAAGCGCAGCAGCAAGGAACTGGTCGGCCTCTTGTCCAATAAGAACGAATGGTACGTTCGGCAGGCACGGGCGATCCTGGGCGAGCGTCAGGACAAGAGCATTCTCCCGGAACTGAAGGAAATGATTTTTGCCGCACCGTCGCAGGAAGTAACGTTGGCGGCGCTTTGGGCCCATTATGTCACCGACGGAATCGACGAGCCGTTGGCCCAGCGGCTGCTCGAGCATCCGGCCGAGTACGTTCGCGCTTGGACGATTCGGCTGTTGGGAGATGACGGAAAGGTTCCCCAAAAGATCGCGACTCGTCTGACGGCGGTGGCGGTAAGCGATCCCAGCCCGGTCGTGCGCTGCCAGTTGGCGGCGACCGCCCGACGCCTGCCCGGCGCGCAAGCCTTGCCGATCGTGGCTGGCCTGTTGTGCCGCAGCGAAGACAAAGATGATACGTTCATTCCACTGATGGATTGGTGGGTGGTGGAGAACAAGGCAATCACCGATCGAGACGCCGTCTTCGCGCTTGTGGCCGACAACGACCACAAAGCGTTGCCACTTGTGCGCACCGTGGTCGCGCCGCGACTCGCTCGCCGTTATACGGCGGAACATAACGACATCGGCTTTGCCAGTTGTGCCCGATTGCTCGAGGCAGCTCCGACGCAAGCCGACGCCGAAGCGCTGGTGGCGGCGATGGACGAGGAATTGGCTGGACAATCGGTGGCCAGCGTCCCGGCCTCGCTCCGCAAAGTTCTGGAGCGATTGCTCTCCGCCGACGCGAACGCCAATTCGCTGGTCCAGCTCGGGCTGCGCCTGGGCGACCCGCAGGCGTATCATCGGGCGTTGGCGATCGTGAACGATCAAAATACCCCGGAAGCCGAGCGTTTGAAATTGATTCAGGTCTTGGGAGAGACCAACCGCAACGACTGTGCCGCCGACTTGCTCAAATTGCTGGCCGCACACCCGTCGGCCAAGATCGCGACGTCGATCCTGAACGCCCTGGAACGATCGGATCACGGCGACATCCCCGGCAGAATTCTGGCACTTTATCCCGAGTTGGGCGAGCCGCTCAAAGAGCAGGCCATCGAACTCTTATGCAGTCGCAAAGCTTGGGCAGCGGAATTGCTCAAAGCGATCGATCAGCACGCGTTGCCCCAATCGACGGTGTCGCTGGCGCAGCTGCGGCGAATCCAGCTTCATGCCGATCCGGCAATTGACGCGCTCTTGGAGAAAAACTGGGGAAAGATTCGGGCTGTTTCGAACGACGAGGTGCAAAAGCGCATCGCGGCTTTGACCAAACAGATCGAGGCGACGCCCGGTGTCGTGGCGGCCGGCAAAACAGTCTTTGTCAACAACTGCGGCAAGTGTCATCAATTCATGGGTGTGGGAACCGCGATTGGCCCCAATCTTAGCAATGCGGAACGGACACGGTTGGACGTGCTGTTGTCGAATATCCTCGATCCCAGCGGTGTTATTCGGCCTGAATTTCAAAGCTATGTAGCCGTCACCAACGATGGGCGCGTCCTCACCGGTCTTCTGGCCGAATCGACACCCAGGACGATTACGCTGTTGGATCCCGCCAACAATCGCATCGTCATCGCGCGCGACGACCTGGAAGGAGACCTCAAAGCATCCACCCTCTCGCTGATGCCGGAGCAACTGCTCGACAAGCTTTCGGCCCAGGACTTGAGCGATCTGATTACCTATCTCCAATCGGATCGATCGCCCAAACAGGCCGGCGGCAAATGATGAGTGCAGCGAGAGGAAAGCCTGGCAAGCGCTGGGCATGTTTTGCAATGAGACCGATGGTCTGCCTTTTTTTGGATCTAATAACCGCCGGATCGGAAAACACCACTGATGAATAGTCATCGTAGCGGTTTGTCGCGATTTGCCGCCAGTCTCGTGGCACTGACAATTGTCGGGCAAGCGCCGCTTTCGCTCTTGGCTGCCGAGCCGGCCAACCTGCCGAAGACCGAGTTGCTCGTCGGCGATGGCGACTTTGCCTTGGAGATCCTTGACGAAGCCGATAGATTTCTGCTCGATCGGATCGAGCGATCGGTCGAGCGTCGCGCCAAATACTGGCATCGCGATTTCTCTTCGCCCGCGGCGTATGCCAAATCGATCGAACCGAACCGTGTTCGGCTGGCCCAGATCCTGGGTGCTCGCGACGCGCGCGTTCCATCCGACGGTCTGGAACTGAAGTCCACGACCGCCCATCCCGCGTTGCTGGCCAAGGGCTCCGATTACGAGATTTTCAGTGTGGCCTGGCCTGCGTTCGGCGACGTCCACGGTGAAGGTTTGCTGCTGGTTCCCACGGGCCGCGTCGCGGTGGCCGACGTGGTTGCGATTCCGGATTGCAACAACACGCCCGAACAGTTGGTGGGACTTGCTCCCGGCATTCCGACCGAGAGCCAGTTCGCGCGAAGGTTGGTCGAGAGCGGTTGTCGGGTGGTGGTGCCGGTGTTGATCAATCGGGAGGATACCGTCGACCCACTGTCGCGGAACAGCCAGCGACTTTCGAATCGAGAATGGGCCTACCGGCAAGCCTACGAAATGGGACGTGGGCTCGTCGGTTACGAAGTTCAGAAGGTGTTGGCCTTGGTCGATTGGTTTGCTGCCGATGCCGGCGGGACATCCAAGATCGGGGTCATCGGCTGGGGCGAAGGGGGTTTGCTGGCGTTGTACAGTGGCGCGCTGGACGAGCGGGTCACGGCGGTTTGCGCGAGCGGCTATTTCGACAATCGCAACGATCTTTGGCAGGAGCCGATCGATCGCAACGTGTTTGGGCTTTTGGAACAGTTTGGCGATGCCGAGTTGGCCAGCCTGATTGCTCCGCGCAAATTGCTGGTCGAAGCCGCCAAGGCGCCGGAAGCGGTGATCGCCCCTGGCGGCCGGGGCGCACGGGCCGTATCGTCACGCCCAAGCTTGCCTCCGTTGAGCGTGAGGTTGCTCGGGCCGGACAGTTGGTCGCCGGATTCGGACCGGCCAGCGGACCGGCACTGATCAAGAGCGGCACGGACGGCAATGGATCGTATGGATCGGACGCGGCGCTCAATCCGTTTTTAGCCGCCTTGGGTTCTGCCGCAACCGTCTCGATGTCGGGCCAGGCACCCCATGCGCTTGCCGCTTTGTCTGACACTAAGGCGCGACACAATCGGCAGCTCTATGAATTGGATCGCCACACGCAGGCGGTGCTGGCCGAGAGTCCTTACGTTCGCAAAGCGTTTGTCTGGGACAAGCTCAACTATGAATCGCTGGAGAAGTATGCCGAATCGACTGCGCCGCTGCGGCGGTATTTCGCTGACGAGGTGATTGGAAGATGTGACGAAGAGTTGCCGCCGCCGAACGTCCGTAGTCGCCTGGTGGGCGAGACCGAGTTGTGGACGCGATACGAAGTGGTGCTCGATGCGCTGCCTGGTGTGATCGCCTATGGGCTGCTCACGATTCCCAAGGGGATCAAGCCAGGCGAGACGCGGCCGGTCGTCGTTTGCCAACATGGACTGGAAGGGCGGCCACAAGACACGATTGGTGAACCGGGCATCAAGTATTACGACGCCTTCGCCACGAAGCTGGCCGAGCGTGGTTTCATCACGTTTGCGCCCCAGAATCTCTATATCTTCGGCGATCGTTTCCGCAGCTTGCAGCGGAAGGCCAATCCGCTGAAGCTGACTCTGTTTTCGATGATCGCCGTACAGCACCAGGCGATTGTCGACTGGCTTCAAACGCTTCCGCAAGTTGCCCCCGAGCGAATCGCCTTTTACGGTTTGAGCTATGGTGGCAAGACGGCGATGCGGGTTCCGGCCCTGGTGACCGATTATTGTTTGTCGATTTGCTCGGGTGATTTCAACGAATGGATTGGGAAGAATGCCTCCATACGTAGCCCCTATTCTTATATGCACAACGGCGAGTACGAAATGTTCGAGTTCGATTTAGGCAACACTTTCAACTATGCCGAGATCGCGGCTCTGATTGCGCCGCGGCCGTTCATGGTTGAGCGCGGACATTTTGATGGCGTCGGATCGGACGACGCCGTGGGAGGCGAATATGCGAAGGTGCGGCACCTGTATGCCGCTCGATTGGGAATTCCTGCCCGGACCGAGATTGAATGGTTCCCCGGCCCACACAAGGTCAATTTTCAGGGGACCGTTGCGTTTTTACATCGTCAGCTCGAGTTCCCCGGTCCGAAATACAGCGAGAAGAACTCGCGGTAGGAATAACGTTTGAGCAAGATCACCGACATTCGCCCCGTCGCGGCCAAATTATTTTTTTTGCCGGTTCAATTCCGCGTGCCGCTGAAGTTCGGCACCGAAGTCACCACCAGCGTTACTTGTGCGCGGGTATGCCTGACGGTCGAAGATCGCTCAGGAAGGCGGGCGGAAGGCTGGGGGGAAACACCGCTGGCGGTTCAATGGGGCTGGCCCAGCGATCTGTCCTACTCGATACGGCACGAGCGCATGCAGGAGTTTTGCCGCCTGTTGACCGCGGTTTGGCCGACAATCCGTACGCCGGGTCACCCGATGGAGGTGGGGGACGATTTTCTCCACAATCAGCTTCCGCAATTGCTGAACGATTTTGCCCCGGTTGATTCGGAGCCAATGCCTCATTTAGCGGCGCTCATCTGCACCTCGGCGTTCGACGTGGCATTACACGACGCCCTGGGCGTTCGCTGCGGCTGCGATACCTACCAAACGTATGGGCGCGAGCTACTCAATCGCGATTTGGCCTCGTTCTTCGCGTCGTCTGGCCGCACCGATCTCGATTTCAAGGGCCGCTATCCTGCCGAGTTTCTGGTTGCCGCTCCACCGCGACGGCTCCAGGCCTGGCATCTGGTCGGCGGCCTCGATCCACTGGATCCATCGGAACGAACCGGTGATGAGCCCAATGACGGCTATCCCGTCACGCTGATCGATTGGATCGAACAAGATGGACTGACCTGCCTCAAGGTCAAACTCCGTGGCAACGATGCAGCGTGGGACTACGCCCGGCTGGTGCGCGTCGGTGGAATTGCCGCCAGTCGCGGCATCAAGATCCTGAGTGCCGATTTCAACTGTACCGTGACCGATCCGGCGTATGTGAACGAGATTCTCGATCGATTGCATCGCGATGCGCCAGAAGTGTTCGAAAACATCCGCTACATTGAACAACCATTTCCTTACGATCTCGATGCTCATCCGATTGATGTCCACAGCGTGGCCCGGCGCAAACCTCTGCTGTTGGATGAAAGCGCCACGATTGGCGGAAGATCGAACAGGGGCGCGTGCTCGGTTGGTCGGGCGTGGCCCTGAAGACCTGCAAGACGCAGACCGGTGCCCTCTTGAGTCTCTGTTGGTCCAAAGCCCAGAGCATGCCAATCATGGTGCAAGATTTGACCAATCCAATGCTCGCCCAGATTCCACACGTGCGCCTGGCGGCGCACGCCGGTACGATTCAGGGGGTGGAGACGAATTGCATGCAGTACTATCCCGACGTTTCGCGGCCGGAGGCGGCCGTCCATCCCGACCTTTACCGGAGGCGGCGCGGGATGATCGATCTGTCCACGCTTGGCGGGCCTGGCTTTGGCTATCGCGTGGATGAGATGCACCGCGAATTGCCGCCGGCAGCCGCCTGTGTGGCTGGTTGAGCCGGCTGGACGAATGGACTGAGCGGATCGTCGTTGGATTGTGCGCTTCGAAAAACTTGACAACGAAATCACGTCTCATGAGTGATCGCAGCCTCAGTCTGATGCATCGGGTGGCCGCGATCGCGATGCTATCGATTATCGGCCCAGCCGTGGTACCGCTCTTGGCTGCCGAGCCGGCCAACCTGCCGAAGACAGAGTTGCTCGTCGGCGATGGCGACTTTGCCTTGGAGATCCTTGACGAAGCCGACAGATTTCTGCTCGATCGGATCGAGCGATCGGTCGAGCGTCGCGCCAAATATTGGCATCGCGATTTCTCTTCGCCCGCGGCGTATGCCAAATCGATCGAACCGAACCGTGCTCGGCTGGCCCAGATCCTCGGCGCGCGCGACGCGCGCGTTCTATCCGACGGTCTGGAACTGAAGTCCACGACGGCCCATCCCGCGTTGCTGGCCAAGGGCTCCAATTACGAGATTTTCAGTGTGGCCTGGCCCGCGTTCGGCGACGTCCACGGTGAAGGTTTGCTGCTGGTTCCCACGGGCCGCGTCGCGGTGGCCGACGTGGTTGCGATTCCGGATTGCAACAACACGCCCGAACAGTTGGTGGGACTTGCTCCCGGCATTCCGACCGAGAGCCAGTTCGCGCGAAGGTTGGTCGAGAGCGGTTGTCGGGTGGTGGTGCCGGTGTTGATCAATCGGGAGGATACCGTCGACCCACTGTCGCGGAACAGCCAGCGACTTTCGAATCGAGAATGGGCCTACCGGCAAGCCTACGAAATGGGACGTGGGCTCGTCGGTTACGAAGTTCAGAAGGTGATGGCTGTGGTCGATTGGTTTGCTGCCGATGCCGGCGGAACCGCCAAGATCGGGGTCATCGGCTGGGGCGAAGGGGGTTTGCTGGCGTTGTACAGTGGCGCGCTGGACGAGCGGGTCACGGCGGTTTGCGCGAGCGGCTATTTCGACAATCGCAACGATCTTTGGCAGGAGCCGATCGATCGCAACGTGTTTGGGCTTTTGGAACAGTTTGGCGATGCCGAGTTGGCCAGCCTGATTGCTCCGCGCAAATTGCTGGTCGAAGCCGCCAAGGCGCCGGAAGCGGTGATCGCCCCTGGCGGCCGGGGCGCGCCGGGCCGTATCGTCACGCCCAAGCTTGCCTCCGTTGAGCGTGAGGTTGCTCGGGCCGGACAGTTGGTCGCCGGATTCGGACCGGCCAGCGGACCGGCACTGATCAAGAGCGGCACGGACGGCAATGGATCGTATGGATCGGACGCGGCGCTCAATCCGTTTTTAGCCGCCTTGGGTTCTGCCGCAACCGTATCGATGTCGGGCCAGGCACCCCATGCGCTTGCCGCTTTGTCTGACACCAAGGCGCGACACAATCGGCAGCTCTATGAATTGGATCGCCACACGCAGGCGGTGCTGGCCGAGAGTCCTTACGTTCGCAAAGCGTTTGTCTGGGACAAGCTCAACTATGAATCGCTGGAGAAGTATGCCGAATCGACTGCGCCGCTGCGGCGGTATTTCGCTGACGAGGTGATTGGAAGATGTGACGAAGAGTTGCCGCCGCCGAATGTCCGTAGTCGCCTGGTGGACGAGACCGAGTTGTGGACGCGATACGAAGTGGTGCTCGATGCGCTGCCTGGTGTGATCGCCTATGGGCTGCTCACGATTCCCAAGGGGCTCAAGCCGGGCGAGACGCGGCCGGTCGTCGTTTGCCAACATGGGCGGGCGGGGCGGCCGCAAGACACGATCGGTGAAGCGGGATTCAGGTACTACAACTCATTCGCCACGAAATTGGCCGAGCGTGGTTTCATCACGTTTGCACCCCAAAATCTCTACATCTTCGAGGATCGCTACCGCCAGGTGCAGCGGAAGGCCAATCCGCTGAAGCTGACTCTGTTTTCGATGATCGCCGTACAGCACCAGGCGATTGTCGACTGGCTTCAAACGCTTCCGCAAGTTGCCCCCGAGCGAATTGCCTTTTACGGTTTGAGCTATGGTGGCAAGACGGCGATGCGGGTTCCGGCCCTGGTGACCGATTATTGTTTGTCGATTTGCTCGGGCGACTTCGACGAATGGATCGAAAAGAATGCCTCCATACGCAATCCATATTCCTACTTGCACACCATCGAGTACGAAATGTTCGAGTTTGATTTAGGCAACACTTTCAACTATGCCGAGATCGCGGCTCTGATTGCGCCGCGGCCGTTCATGGTTGAGCGCGGGCATTTTGATGGCGTGACGTCGGATGAAGCCGTCGGCGCCGAGTATGCAAAAGTGCGGCATCTGTACGCCGCTCGGCTGGGAATCCCCTCGCGGACCGCGATTGAATGGTTCCCGGGCCCACACAAAATCAACGGGCAAGAGACGTACGAGTTTCTACAACGGCAGCTCGAGTTCTTCGGGCCGAAGTAAGATCGAGAGAATGGTTGATGAACGAAACCGCGCAGCAGAAA
Source organism: uncultured Planctomycetaceae bacterium (assembly GCA_963702015.1). Taxonomy (GTDB): domain Bacteria; phylum Planctomycetota; class Planctomycetia; order Pirellulales; family PALSA-1355; genus DATJTR01. Next base: position 5,659,974 of record OY969698.1, on the reverse strand, counting down.
ACGACTCGTGGCCAGTGGCTGGCGTTGACCGCGGCGCTATTGGGTTGGCTGTTCGACGGGGCGGAGATGGGCGTGTTTCCGTTGGTCGGTCGGCCTGCCTTGCAGGAATTGCTTGGCGAAACCGACGAAAGCCGCATCGGTGTCTGGTTCGGAGTGATCATGGCCGGATTCCTCGTCGGAGCCGCAACCGGCGGCGTGCTATTTGGTTGGCTCGGCGACCGCATTGGCCGGGTTCGAGCGATGACGCTGAGCGTTCTTGTGTATGCGTTGTTTACGGGCGCCTGCGGTTTGGCCCAAACGGCCCATCAAATCGCCATTCTCCGGTTCATCGCCGCGTTGGGAATGGGGGGCGAATGGTCGCTGGGCGTGGCGCTGGTGATGGAGCTGTGGCCGAACCGTTCGCGCGCTCTGTTGGCCGGCTTGATCGGCGCGGCGGCGAATGTCGGCTATCTGCTGATCGGCGTGGTCGGGCTAGGGTTGACCAGCATTATCGCGGATGTGGGCCGATGGCTGACGGCGATCGGCCTGTCGGCGCCGATCGTGGATCAACTGACCGGACACCACGGCTGGCGGCTGTTGATGCTCAGTGGGACCGCTCCCGCTTTGTTGACATTCTTGATCCGGTTGTTTGTGCCCGAGTCGCAAAAGTGGCAAGAACAACAGGATCGTGGTGCGGTATCGCACTGGGCCGTTCGCGATTTATTGGGTGTTTTGGTCGGGGCGGTGGCGGCGCTGACGATCGTGTATCTGGCGGCCGAGTCCGATCTGCCACTTGCGCTGCGCGTGATTGGCACGATCGTGTGTGTCGCGGTAGCTGCCGCCGGCTATTTGTATCCCGTGGTTCGATATATTGGCCGGTCCGAAGTTGCGCACGACGCGGGGAGCCTTTCTCTTCGCACCACGATCAATCGCATGTTGCTGGCCGCCGGACTCAGTGGCGTGGCCTTGCTGGGCACTTGGGCCGCGGCGCAATGGGCACCAACTTGGGCTGACCAACTGACCGGGAGTCAAATGCCCACGGCCAAGAGCCTGACGCAAATCTGCTCGTCGCTGGGAGCGATCTTCGGCACGATTCTGGCTGCGCTGGCCGGCGATTGGATCGGACGACGAGCCACCTACTGTTTGATGTGCCTGGCGTCATTGGCTTCGATACTCTGGCTTTATCAAGGCCACGATGCCTTTGGGCCCGGCCTGCTTGCGGCGGTGTTTATCGTCGGCTTTTGCACCGCTTCGTTTTACGGCTGGCTGCCGCTGTACTTGCCGGAACTGTTTCACACTCGAGTCCGCGGGACGGGCCAAGGCTTTGGATTCAACTTCGGCCGCATCCTGGCCGCGATCGGCACGCTCCAGGTCGGCAATCTGATGGGATTTTTTGGCGGTGGATATCCTAAGGCTTGTTCGTTGATGAGCGCCGTCTACCTGCTGGGACTGGTTCTGATCGTCTTTGCGCCGGAAACACGCGGCCAACCACTGCCGGATTGAGGTGCCCGGCGTGGCGGATGGCGGTCTGCCCCGGTGTCCGCCGATAGCTTCGGTTCATTCGGGCGGGTAAAATCGATTCGCGCCGCTTGTGATCGCCAAAACTGGAACGTTGCTCGAGGGAAACTGCAATGACCGAACATCCCAAGGATTTGCCGCAATCCACCTCTTTGCCCGCACAGAATACCACACCGGGCGAGTCGCCGGTTGAGGCGGCGCCCTCCGCCGAAGTGCTCAAAGCCGCGTTCAACGCTTTCAAAAAGCGGCTGAAGTTCACGCAACTCGACGACGCCTCGCGGATCGGACGCGGCCCGATGAGCAGTGGTCAGAAATCGACAATCACGGGCATCACGCCGCCCGATCAATACCCTCGCGAGGTTTGGGATGCGCTCGTCAAACAGGGCAAGCTGCAGCACGTCGGCCACGGCCTGTATGCGCGGACCTAGTGATTTCCAGCGCTGTTCGGCTCGCTCGGCGCGACGAAGGACAAATGTTGGGCAAATTGCACTGGATTGCTCCGCTGCAACAGGATCTCCTGGCTGCGCCACGTTTGTCCGCTGGCCACGTCCATCGCCGTAAGATACCCGCCCCCTGAGCAATTGGTGTCGAGGCACTTGAGATATCCGAGGTCGAGGATCTCGCCGCTCTCTTGAGCCGTGTGCCCGACAATCACCGTTTTGCCCGAAACGTGAGGACCGGGCAAGGACTCGTTGAGCGACAAACTGAGGGCCGTGTCTTCGTCTTGCTGACCGATCGGCTGCGCGGGATTGTAGTTGGCGTGTACGAAGAGATGCGTCTCCGTCTCGAAGTGCATGTGGCAACTGTCGAGAAACGTCAAGTGCTCGGGCGTGAGCGCCTTCAGGCCCAACGGACCGAAGGACCGCAGGGTGGCATCGCCCCCGAACCTCTCCCAATGTTTGCACATCATCTGGCTGGCCCGCGCCGAAAAGAGCATTTGCTCGTGATTGCCCAACAACGGGACGAGCCGGCAATGATGTTTGAGCTCGATGAGTATGTCGAGCACTCCCCGGCTATCGGGGCCGCGATCGACGTAGTCGCCCAGTGTCACGAGCGTGTCGCGCGGAGCCGGCTGAATCAGGGCAAGGAGCGTTCGCAAAGCCGAGGCGCATCCGTGAATATCGCCGATGGCAATTGTGCGCCCGGCACGATTCGAAAACTCTGGGGGTGACCCAAGACTGACCATGATGAAGTTTACTTTCAGAAAGCGCCGCCCCGGGGGCACGTCGCCACGTGGTTTCCCACGCCTTTGAACCACGCTCGGAGGCCAATTAAAGCATTGGGCGTACCGAAATGCGGGTCGCGTCCGATTCCTTGGCTGAAAGGCTGTAGCCGATTGAGGTTGTGGCACAACACGGTTGCGGGTTTTTCGACTGGCGAGGGGCCCAGTGCGCTCATCCTGCAACGCTCAGATTGCAATTTGCACGTGTGTCCATTGTGCGAGGCCCGGCTTGTAGCTCAAGATATTGGGCTACGTTCATGTCTTTGGCCAATCTGGTTGCAGGTGCGGAGTTATCAGCGGGTGCCGCGCCGCCGTGTAAGGAGAGCCTCCGATGACCGCTTCCGCTTCAATCGATAAAGCCTTTGAACTGGCCCGCGAGCGGTACGCCGAACTAGGCGTCGATGTCCAACGCTCTCTCGCGGTGCTAAGACAAATACCCATCTCGCTCCATTGCTGGCAGACCGACGATATCGGCGGGTTCGAGAATTCGCTCGGCGCGAGCGGGGGGATCCTGGCAACGGGTAACTATCCTGGAAAGGCACGCACCGCCGACGAAGTGCGACAGGACCTGGACCAGGTTACTCGTCTGCTTCCCGGGCGGCACCGCCTGGCCCTGCACGCGATTTATGGCGAGACGGCCGGTCGCAAGGTCCCGCGCGACGAAGTGGCGCCCGAGCATTTTTCGGGCTGGATCGAGTGGGCCAAACGAGCCGAGATGGGACTGGATTTCAATCCGACCTTTTTCTCGCATGCCAACGCGGCCGACGGTTTCACGTTGGCACACCGCGACGAAGGAATTCGCAAGTTCTGGATTCGTCATGGCATTGCCTGTCGCAAAATTGGAGAAGCGTTTGGACGGGCGCTAGGAACGCCGTGTGTGACCAACGTATGGATTCCGGACGGATACAAGGACACGCCGGCCGATCGCCTCTCGCCCCGCGAGCGACTGCGCAAATCGTTGGATGAAATCTTCGCCGAGCCGATCGATCCGAAAAACAATCTCGATGCGGTAGAGTGCAAGCTGTTCGGAATCGGCTCCGAGAGCTATGTCGTCGGCTCCCATGAGTTTTACCTGGGTTATGCCGTTCAAAAGGGCGTACTGCTCACGCTCGACGCCGGCCACTTTCATCCCACCGAGGGGATCGCCGACAAAATCAGTTCGGTGCTGCTCTACGTTCCGGAAATCCTGCTGCACGTCTCTCGCGGCGTGCGTTGGGACAGCGACCACGTGGTGACCCTGACGGACGACCTGCGAGCGATCGCCGAGGAAATCGTCCGCTCGGGCCACCGGCGAGTGCACGTCGGCCTGGATTTCTTCGACGCCAGCATCAACCGCATCGCGGCCTATGTCATCGGCACGCGAGCGATGCTCAAGGCTCTGCTGTTAGCGCTGCTCGAGCCGGTGGAAAAACTGCGCTCGCTGGAAAATGCCGGCGACTTTACCGCCCGGCTGGCCCTGATGGAAGAACTGAAGAGTTTTCCATTCGGCGCGGTCTGGGATTATTACTGCCAGCAGCAAGGGGTGCCGGTTGGTAATGCCTGGATGGAAGAAGTCAAAGTCTACGAGCGAGAAGTGCTCTCACGGCGGTAAATCTACGCAATAGCAACGACGTTCTGGGACGCCGATTCTAGAGAAAGCGTGCGCATGAATCCGAATCCGATGCTGGGTGTCGTTTTTCATTGGCTGGGGGGACTCGCCTCCGGCAGCTTTTACGTCCCTTATCGGGGTGTGAAAAAGTGGTCGTGGGAGACCTATTGGCTGGTCGGCGGCTTTTTTAGCTGGATCATCGCCCCTTGGATCCTGGCTGCGGTGATGACCAACGATTTGATTGCGGTGCTCCAGGAGCAGACGTCGACCACGCTTTGGTGGAGCTACTTCTTCGGTGCGATGTGGGGCTTGGGCGGCCTGACGTTCGGTTTGACCATGCGTTATCTGGGGATGTCGCTGGGCATGGCAATCGCGCTTGGTTATTGCGCAGCCTTCGGCACCTTGGTGCCGCCGATCTTCAACGGCACGATCGGCGAGACGCTTAGCACCACGTCGGGCCAGATTATTCTTCTGGGCGTGCTGGTTTGCCTGTTGGGCATCGGCATCGCCGGACTGGCTGGAATGAACAAAGAGCGTGAAATGCCCGAAGAAAAGAAACGGGAGTCCATCAAGGAGTTCAACTTCACCAAAGGCATCCTGGTCGGCACTTTCTCCGGAATCCTGAGCGCTTCGTTCGCCTACGCCCTGGCGGCCGCCGAGCCAATCGCCGCGGCATCCAAGGCGGCGGGAACCGACGCCATTTGGAGTGGGTTGCCCAAGCTAGTCGTTGTCTTGCTGGGTGGCTTTACCAGCAATTTCATCTGGTGCGTTTTGCTGAACATCAAGAATGGCTCCGGCTATCAATACTTCCGTGGCCAGGTGTTGCCCGAGCACGCGGGGCTGACCGCCGTGGGGGGGGGCGAGCACGGTGGTGGTTCGGCTGCCACGCGCGAACCAAGTGGCAGCGACCTGCGGGCCCCCATGTTGGCCAATTACGTCTTCTCGGCCATGGCCGGCCTCACCTGGTACATGCAATTCTTCTTCTACACCATGGGCGAAACTCAAATGGGGCAGTACAAGTTCTCCAGTTGGACGCTCCATATGGCCAGCATCATCATCTTCAGCACATTGTGGGGCGTCGCCCTGCACGAATGGCGCGGGAGCAGCAAAAAGACCCACGCGCTGATCACGGCCGGTATCGCCGTGCTGATCCTGTCCACGGTGATCGTTGGCTACGGAAACAAAATCGCGCCAACTCAGTCGGCGACGGACGCGGTAGAAGAACCCGAGCCAACTTAGGTTCGTTTCAGTGTTTGTTTCAAAAGAATTCAACCGGTCACCGGCAAGGGATATTATGCAGTCGATTGCGAGAAAACTCAGGGATTGCGCCAGTGCTGCAATGGTCGTGCAAGTCTTGCTGCCGGCATTGTTGGCGCTATCGCTCGTGTCACCGCCGAGCGTGATGGCCGCCGAACCGGGACGCCTGATCCCGGCGCGTCTCCGCTGCGAAAACCTGGTCAATCCTCTGGGAGTCGATCTGAGCAACCCACGATTGAGCTGGATTGTCACCGCCGACCAGCGCGGTCAACGACAGACGGCATACCAGGTATTGGTGGCAGGCACTCTCGAGACACTGCGGGCCAACCGTGGCGATCTTTGGGATAGCGGCAAGGTCGAAAGCGACGACACGATCGCAATCACGTACAGCGGCAAGCCGTTGTCATCGCGTCAGCGGTGTCATTGGAAAGTCCGAGTGTGGGACAAACAAGGAAACGTGTCGGCCTGGAGTGAACCAGCCATTTGGGTGGTCGGCTTGCTTGAGCCCGGCGAGTGGAAGGCAGAGTGGATTGGCAGCGACAAATTGCGCCAGGTCAAGGCGGAGCAATCCTCGTTGGACGGGGCCAAGTGGATCTGCTTTCCGACCGAAGGCCAACCGCCGGCCGGCGCTCAATTGCTGGTGACCACCTGGAAGCTGCCCATGGACATTGTCATCAAGCACGCAGATTTGACCGTCACCGCCGACGACTCCTGCAAGTTTGTCATCAATTCGGAGCTGGTCGCGACCGCGGATAGCTGGAAGGCGGCCAAAGTCGTCGACGTGACGAGCCGCCTCAAACCGGGCGATAACCATCTGCGTTGCGAGATGCAAAACGGCGCTCCCGGTCCCACCGGCCTCATCGCCAAGGTGGTCGTCACCACCGGCGACGGCAAGACCCTGTCGCTGGTGACGGATGAGTCCTGGAAGAGCACCGACAATCCGGGAGCGAATTGGCACAGTCGCGACATCGACACTTCAACCTGGCCCGCCAGCCGCGTGGTGGGCGAGTACGGTGTCGCGCCTTGGGGCAAGGTATCACTGGCCACACTTACGCTACCGCCGCCGATTTATTTGCGGACCGACTTCGAGTTGGTCAAGCCGGTCAAAAGTGCGCTCCTGTCTGCAACCGGACTTGGCATCTTCGATTTGTATTTGAATGGCCAGCGAGTCAGCGACGACTCGTTCAATCCTGGCTGGACCGACTACACCAAACGCGTCTACTACCGCACTTACGATGTGACGGACCTGCTGCGTCAGAGCAAGAACACCTGGGGAGCCGTGCTGGCCGACGGCTGGTACAGCGGGTATGTCGGCTTCGGCAAGAAGCGCGATCATTACGGCACCAAACCTCGGTTCGGCGGCGAGTTGTATATCGAATTCGCCGATGGAACGACAGAAACGATTCGGACTGGACCCGATTGGAAAGCCACGACTGGGCCGATCCTCGAAGCCGATTTTCTGATGGGCGAAACATTTGACGCACGGCTCGCCAAAATCGGTTGGGATCAACCGGCGTTCGACTACCAGGCTTGGGAGTGCGTCGATACCGGCGCCGAACTTAAACCGGTTGTCAGTTGGCATCCTGGTCCACCGGTCCGCTCGTTCCAGGAACTCAAGCCCCAAAAGATCACCGAACCCAGGCCAGGAACATGGGTATTCGACATGGGTCGCAACTTCGCCGGCGTGGCACGGCTGTCTGCCAGCGGAAAGCCTGGCCAAAAGCTGACGCTGCGATTCGCCGAGCGGCTAAATCCCGACGGCACGATTTACACGACCAATCTTCGCGAAGCCCGAGTGACCGACACGTATATCTGCCGTGGCAAAGACACGGAGACCTGGCAACCCCGGTTCACATTCCACGGATTTCAATATGTGGAACTCACGGGGTTGGAGTCGGCTCCGACGGCCGACACGATCACCGGCATCGCGCTTTCCAGTGATACGCCGGTCGCAGGCCGCTTCGCGTCATCGGATGAGATGCTCAACAAGCTGCACGGAAACATCTATTGGACCCAGCGGGCAAACTTTATCGACATCCCGACCGATTGCCCCCAGCGCGACGAACGGCTCGGTTGGACTGGCGACGCCCAAGTCTATGTCCGGACGGCAACACTGAACGCCGACGTCGAAGCGTTTTTCACCAAATGGCTGGTCGACCTGGACGACGGCCAACGGTCGGATGGCCAGTTTCCAATGGTGGCGCCGGTCAAGGTGGCCAATGACGACGGTGGTCCGGCCTGGGCCGACGCGGGGGTGATCTGCCCTTGGACGATTTATCAGGTTTACGGCGATCGGCGGATCCTTGGGCAGCACTATCCGGCGATGAAACGATTCGTCGAGTTTTGCACCAAACGCAGCACGCCCGATTTGCTTCCGCCCGCGCAATATCACGCCTTCGGCGACTGGCTGAGCATCGGAGCCGATACACCGCGCGAGATCATTTACACCGCGTATTTCGCCCAGAGCACAAGGCTGTTAGCGCAGGCGGCCGAAGTGCTCGGTCAGACGGAAGACGCCGCCAGGTATCGAGCCCGATATGAGGAGATCAAGCGATCGTTCAACCGGGCGTATGTCGCCGCCGATGGCAAAATCCGCGGCGACACGCAGACCTGTTACGTGCTGGCCCTGGCATTCGATCTGTTGGATGAGGCGAAAGCCAGTCAGGCGGCCGCGCATCTGGTGGCCGACATCGAGAAACACGATTGGCATTTGTCGACCGGCTTCATCGGTACTAAGGACCTGATGCTGGTGCTGGCCAAGATCGGTCGCAACGACGTCGCCTATCGGCTGATTCAAAACGACACGTTTCCGTCCTGGGGCTTTTCGATCAAGCAAGGAGCAACGAGCATTTGGGAACGCTGGGACGGTTGGACACCCGATAAGGGTTTTCAGGACGCCGGCATGAACTCGTTCGCCCATTATTCGTTCGGTGCCGTCTATCAATGGATGGTGGAAAACATCGGTGGCCTCCGCAGCGATGGCCCGGCTTATGAGAAACTGATCATCGCGCCTCAGCCCGGTGGCACGTTGACTTGGGCCAACGTCGCCTACGATAGTGTTCGCGGACAGATCGAGAGCCGCTGGAAGCTCGACGATGGCAAGTTCTCGCTCGACATCGTCGTTCCGGCCAACGCCACGGCCACCGTCATGATTCCGGCGGTCGCCGGTCAGGCCGTCACCGAGGGAGGCCGTCTGGCTGGGCAAGGCGACGGAGTGAAGTTTGTGCGTCGCGATTCGAATCAGGCTGTGGTTGAGGTCGGCTCGGGCACCTACCATTTCGAGGTGTCGAAGAAGTAGACGAGACGATTGGCTTGAGTCTGGGAAACGCTGATGCCGGGGAATCCCGCGGGTTTTTGTCCTTTTTCGACGGCCGCGAACCAAACCAGCAGCAGGCCCGTATTACCAATGCCATGAACCGAACTGCTTTCCAAGTCGTCGCCCTCCTTAGTGCCCTGCTTTTGGCTTTGCCAACGGGCTGGTGCAACCAGTTTGGGCGTCCCGATCGCAATGCGGCCGCGCCTGCGTCATGTTGCCAACCGGCGAGCAATACCCCCGCATCTTCATCACCGGGGCATAAAGCGCCGGCGGCAAAATGCTGCTGCTCGCAGTCGGTTGTGGCTCCGGAAAAAGTCGTCAAGCAGGCGGACACGTCTGGTCATGCCTTTCCGGTCGTGTTGGTCGATTTTGGCAGTGTTACTGGCCAATCGTCGTTGGTGATGCCGGCCATCACCTCACTCTCCACCGGTCTTCGGCTACACGCTCTCCTGTGCGTTTGGCGGTGCTAATCGTGGCGCTTCGCCTACGTTTTTGCGTGTTCATACGGTGATGCTGCGCAGGCCGTTTTTGGGGTGCGCCCGGGATGTCGCCAATTCAGGCGCAGCGCATTATTGATTCAACAGGAGAATCTTCCATGTTTGCCAATGGCTTTGCCCATTCGTTTTCTCTCTTTGCCCTCGTTGCAGCCAGCTTCGGTTTAGCCGGTTCGGAGGCCAAGGATTGTTGTTCGGCCAAGCTGGCTTGCTGCAAACCGCCGAGTGCCTGCTGCGCGGCCGAAGAAAAACTTGGCTGCTGCGATAAAGGAATGACTTGCTGCGACAAGGGGCAGGCTTGCTGCACTCAGGCTCAGAAATGCTGCGTCGAAGGCAAGCAATGCTGTGCCGAGGCGAAGGAATGCTGCGGCCCGCAAAAGCCGGCCGCGAGCGTCAAGGGATGCTGCTCGGCAAAGGGTTGAAACCGCAAGCAGCTCCTCTCGCCGATCGCCCGAGTCATCGGGTAGCGGCATCGCATAGGGCTCGGCGGTAATTCTGACATGCAACTGTGTGAACCGGGCCACCCGTGCCTGAGTGGTCCGGGCACACGGTTGCCTGATTCTGTCTCTCCGATGAGCGGGGATTGTCTGCTGACCACCGGTTGCCAGACGGCTGGCTTGGAATTGGCGGCAAAAAGAGGCGGTTAGCGCGCTATTGAGGGGTGGGATCCACGGAGCCGCAAGACGGGGGATAAAGTCAGACGGTACGCCTCTTTACAATTGATTGCAGCCGAGCGATAATGCTTGACGCTGGGCGTAGTATGGTTCAACCCGAACCAGGGCATCGTCCCTCCTTGCAGCCCCCTCCCCGGCAAGCGTGTGTCGCCTGCTGAACGGCGTCGTTTAGCTACCGCCGATTGCACTAATCGGTGGAGAGGCACGGATCCAACGACATTGACGCATGCGGTGAAAATCGCGTGAAGCCCCCCAGCTTCTACTCTTGGTGTTTTGCCCAATCCAAGAGGGCATTCATTCGATTTGCAGTTTCGTCTGGCAACGCCGCATGCATGCGCGGACAAAGCATGAGGATTTCAAGGTGCCGATCATGAAGATGTTGCAACTGCTGAGTGTGCTGCTCGGTCTCTTCTGCGGTGCTGTGGCGGCTTGTGCCGCCGACGCCAATCCGGCTGAGCCGAGCGCGATTAGCTATTACAAGCGAGTCCGCCCCATCTTCCAGGCTCATTGCCAGGGCTGCCACCAGCCGGCCAAGGCGAACGGCAAATTCGTGATGACGGACTTCGCCAAACTTTTGGCGGGGGGCGAGTCTGGTACTGCGGCGATCGTGGCTGGAAAACCGGACGAGAGCTATTTGATCGAACAAATCATTACGACCGATGGCAAGGCCGCCATGCCCAAGGACAGGCCGGCATTGGCCGCTACGGACGTCGAACTGATTCGGACATGGATCGCGCAAGGTGCGAAAGACGATTCAGCCGCCTTTGCCGCTCCGCAGTACGACCAGGAGCATCCGCCAGTCTACATCCGGCCGGCAGTGATCGCCTCGCTCGATTTTTCGCCGGACGGCAAGTTGCTGGCGATTGCCGGCTTCCATGAAGTTTTGCTCGTCGATACCGAAAGCACCAATGTGGTGAGCCGCCTGGTCGGCAAATCGGAGCGGATTGAATCGGTGCGATTTTCGCCCGATGGCCAGCGTCTCGCGGTCGCCGGCGGGGTTGCGGCCGAGATGGGTGAGCTGCAAATCTGGGACGTCGCCGAGCGGAAGGAAATTCGCAGCGTGCCGGTTGGTTTCAATGTGATCTACGGTGCAAACTGGTCGCCCGATGGAAAGCTGATCAGCTTCGGCTGCGGCGACGGCGAGGATAATTCCATCCGTGCCATCGATGCTTCGACCGGCGAGCAAGTTGTCTTTCAGGGCGCCCACTCCGATTGGGTCCGCGACACGACTTTCTCGCCGGACGGTTCGCATATCGTTTCGGTCGGCCGCGACATGACCGTCAAGCTCACCGAAGTCGCCACGCAACGTTTCATCGACAACGTCACATTGATTACTCCGGGAGCTCTCAAGGGGGGCGTCCAAGCCATTGCTCGGCATCCTAAGTTGAATCAAATCGTCGTCGGCGGTGCCGATGGCACGCCCAAGGTCTATCGCATTTACCGCGAGTCGGCCCGTGTGATCGGTGACGATGCCAATCTGATTTTCGAACTCTTTCCCATGGCCGGCCGGGTGTTCAATGCTCGCTTCAGCGCTGACGGCAAGCGCATCGCCAGCGGCAGCAGCCTCGACGGGCAGGGCGAGGTGACGCTCGCCACCTACGATTACGACGCCGACATCCCGGACAATATCAAGGCCATCATGGCCAAGGTGCCCGGCTCGCGATCGGCTGACGAGCGCAACGCCATGCAAGCCTACAAGGAAAAAGGATCGAAGCTGGTCTGGCGGCTGGCGGTCAAAGAGTCGCCGATTTACGCCGTCGCGATGCATCCGGCCGGGAAAATAGTGGCGGCCGCTGGCGGCGACGGAATCGTTCGACTGATCGACGCCGATTCGGGCGTTGTCACCAAACAGTTTTCGCCGGCACCGATTACGGCGGCCAGCACGACCCTCGCCAGCGACCGGCCGACAATCGCCCGGCGACCTTCCGAGGTGATGGCGACGGAAGTGTTGCCGCCAGATTCGAAAGTCGTGCAGCTTGACGTGCAACCGCAGTCGATCGTGCTCACCGGTCGCAGCGACTACATTCAGTTGCTGGTAACGGCGCAACTCGACTCGGGCGAACTGCTGGACGTCACCCGAGTCATTGCCGGAGAACTTTCGAGCGCGATCGTCGAAGTGACGCCGACAGGTCTCGTCCAGGCGAAAGCCGACGGCCAGGGCCAAATGACCCTCGCGCTCGGCGGCCAATCGACTGCCGTGCCGGTGAGCGTATCCGGGCTTAGCACGCCGCATCCTCCGGATTTTGTTCAAGATGTGGCGCCCGCCCTCTCCAAGCTTGGCTGCAACGCCGGCACGTGTCACGGATCGGCCAAGGGCAAGAATGGCTTCAAGCTCAGTCTGCGCGGCTACGATCCATTGTTCGATGTGCGTGCCTTGACCGATGATTTGGCTGGCCGGCGCGTGAATCCCGCCGCTCCCGATCGTAGTTTGATATTGCTGAAAGCCTCGGCTGGCGTGCCCCACATGGGCGGCCAGCTCACTCGCGAGAATGAGGCCTATTATGAGATCCTGCGCGATTGGATCCGTGACGGCGCAAAGCTCAATGTCGCGTCGCCTCGGGTCGCTCATATCGAGCTGTTTCCGCAGAATCCTGTGATTTCGCGCGTCGGCAGCCGTCAGCAAATTCGGGTGGTGGCGACTTATGCCGACGGACGTACTCGTGATGTCACGAGCGAGGTATTCATCGAAAGCAACAATACCGACGTGGCGACCGCCTCCCGATTCGGATTGACGACGGCGGTGAGGCGTGGGGAAGCGGCGATCCTGGCGCGATTCGAGGGCGCCTATGCGGCGACGACGTTGACCGTCATGGGAGACCGGACGGGATTCGCGTCGGGCGACGCCCCGGCATGGGGACGGATCGATGAGCTGACCGCGCAAAAGTGGCAGCGCATGAAGATTCAGCCCTCCGAACTGTCGACCGACGCTGAGTTTCTGCGCCGTGTCTATCTCGATCTGACCGGCTTGCCGCCGACCGCTGGTGACGTACGGGCGTTCCTGGCGGACGCGCGAGACGCGTGTCAAACGCGAGGAAGTGATTGATCGGCTCATCGGAAATAAAGAATACGTCGACTACTGGACCAATAAGTGGGCCGATCTGTTGCAGGTCAATCGAAAGTTTCTCGACACACAGGGAGCCGTGGCTTTCCGACAATGGATTCGCGAAAAAGTGGCGGCGAACACTCCTTACGACAAGTTCGTCTACTCGATCGTCACCGCCAGCGGTTCCAATCACGAGAATCCCGCGGCCTCTTACTACAAGATTCTGCGCGAGCCCGCGCCGACCATGGAGAATACGACCCATCTATTCCTGGGCGTGCGGTTCAATTGCAACAAGTGCCACGACCATCCGTTCGAGCGCTGGACACAGGACCAGTATTATCAGACGGCAGCCTACTTCGCGCAGGTCGGGCTCAAAGCCGATCCGGCCAGTGGTGACCGGCGGATTGGCGGCACGGCGGTGGAAGCCGCCAGCCCGCTATTCGAGATCGTGTTTGACAATGCCCAGGGCGACGTGAAGCATGACCGCACCGGGCAGGTAACACCGCCGGCGTTTCCCTACTCTTGCACGTATTCGGCCGATTCCAAGGCCACGCGCCGCGAGCAACTCGCGGCCTGGTTGACATCGCCCGACAATCAGTACTTTGCCCGCAGTTACGTGAATCGGCTGTGGGGTTATTTGTTCGGAGTCGGCATCATCGAGCCGATCGACGACCTGCGGGCCGGCAATCCGGCAAGCAATCCTGAACTGCTCGAGTACTTGACGCAGGAGTTTGTAGCCAGCGGTTTCAACGTGCAGCACATCGTAAAGCTGATCGTCAAATCGAGAACGTACCAATTGTCGTATTTGCCTAATCGCTGGAACGAAGACGACAAGATCAACTATTCGCACGCCACGGCCCGCCGCCTGCCGGCCGAGGTTCTCTACGATACGGTCTATGCAGCCATGGGCGCTGCCTCGAAATTCCCGGGGGTCAATCCAGGCACCCGGGCCGCGGAACTACCCGACTCGGGCGTCGACCTGCCGAGTGGTTTTCTGGCTACGTTTGGCCGTCCGGTGCGGGAGAGTGCCTGCGAGTGCGAGCGTTCGAGCGGCCTGCAGTTGGGGCCGGTCATGGCTCTGATCAGCGGACCGACCATTGCCGATGCAATCAGCGACCCGGCCAACGCGCTGGCGAAGCTCATCGTGGATGAGAAGGACGATCGCAAGGTGGTCGACGAGATCTTCCTGCGAATTCTCAATCGGCCGGCGACGGAGAAGGAAATCGAGACCAGCTTGAAGTCCATGCAAACGATTCAGGAAGATCACCAGAAACTTGTCAGAGCGTGGGCCGAGCGCGAGATCGAAGTCGCTCCGATCCGTGCGCAGCAAGAAAAAGAGCACGAAGATGCCATTGCTACAGCCAAGAAAGAGTTGGCCGCTTACGAAACGCAGCTCGCTCCACTTTTGGCAAAACAGGAAGAGAAGAAAGCCGCCGATACTGCCCGGCTTGAAGGCGAGTTGAAAGAATTCGAGACGACTCTGCCGGCACGGCAGGCGGAATGGGAAAAGCAACAAAGCGCGACAAACGATTGGCTGCCGCTGCTCCCATCGTCGGTCGCGGCACCGGCCGGCGTCACTGCTAGCGTGCTGCCGGACCGCTCGATCTTTGCTCAAGGACAAGGAAATTTCAAAGGGGAGTACACGGTTGAAGTAGCGACCAACTTGCGCGGGATTACCGCCGTTCGGCTGGAAGCCCTCGTCGACGAACGGTTGCCGAAGGGGGGGCCAGGATTGGCGCCGGACGGCAATTTCGTCCTCAACGAGTTTGCGGTCAGTGCCGAACCGGTTGGCGATCCCAAACAGGTGAAAAAGGTGCAGTTACACCAGCCTAAAGCCGACTTTAGCCAGCAGGGCTATCCAGTCGACAAAACCGTCGATGGCAACCCGGACGCCAACCAAGGTTGGGCCGTCTCGCCGGCTATCCCCAAGACACACTGGGCTGTGTTCGAGTGCAAGGAGCCCGTCGACTTTGAAGGGGGAACCAAGCTCACCTTCAAATTGACGCATAACTTCCAGACCAACTACTTGCTGGGCCGGTTCCGGATCTCTGTTTCGCTGGCCAAGCCGCCGTTCCAACTCGGGTTGCCTGAGGACCTGCTGGCCATTTTGCGGACCGATCCGAAGAATCGCGGCCCACAGCAGGAGGTTCTCACGAAGTTCTATCGAACCGTCGATCCCGAGCTGCTCAAGCGCGAGGATGCCCTGGCAAAGAGCAAACTGCCATTGCCGATCGATCCCGAGCTCAAGGAACTGCGAGAAAAGCTTGATCTCTTGGTGAAGAGTCCAGTACCGCCGGACCGCCGGCTCAAGCAATTGCACGACGACATGGAGACCAGCGCGGCACAGATGGTCAATGCGCGGCTCATCGGTGCGCAAGACGTCGCTTGGGCGCTTGTAAACAGCCCCGCATTTTTGTTCAATCATTAAGCAAAGCCTCTCACTACAAAGCAAAAAAGGAGTACGTCATGCTCATCATTCCTGGAAAACCAGGCAAAGACGTCTGCGATCGCGGCCTGGGAGTGACGCGTCGCGACCTGATGCGTGTCGGTGGCTCCTGCATGCTTGGCCTGAGCCTCGGCAAGATGTTCGAGCTTCAAGCGTCGGCCGCCACCGACGCCGGCCAAGACAAGAACCAGCCGGGTTGGGGGAAGGCCAAGAGCATTATCCTGATCTATCTGCAAGGCGGTCCCAGTCACATTGACTTGTGGGACCCGAAAGAAAACGTGCCGGACAATGTCCGCAGCGCCTTCAAATCGATTCCGACGAAGATTCCCGGCATTCAGTTCACCGAGATCCTGCCCAAGCTGGCCGAGGTCAATGACAAGTTCACGATGATCCGCTCGATGGGTTATACGCCCAACGGCCTGTTCAATCACACCGCCGCCATCTACCAGATGATGACCGGCTACACGACCGACAAAGTCAGTCCCTCGGGACAGCTCGAGCCTCCCAGCCCGAAGGACTATCCGAACTTCGGTTCGCAACTCATTCGGCTGAAACCGGTCACCCAACCGATGCTGCCGTTCGTAATGCTGCCTCGCCCGCTACAGGAAAGCAATGTGGTCGGCAAGGGTGGAACCGCCGGTTTCCTCGGCCGCGCCTACGATCCCTACACGCTCTATCCCGACGGCGACGACATGGCGATGGACAAGATGGATCACATCAAGATTGACGATTTGCAATTGCGGCCCGAAGTCTACGCCACACGGCTCGAACGCCGAGCCAAGCTGCGCGAGGCAATCGATGCCGGCATGCCTGAAATCGACAAAGCCGTTAGCGATTTCAAACTCAATTCCTATTACGAGCGTGCGCTCGACCTGGTGCTGTCGGGCAATGCCCGAGAAGCCTTCAATCTGGATGCCGAGCCGAACGTTCTGCGGGCGGCCTACGGCCGCAATACGTTCGGTCAAAGCCTGTTGCTGGCTCGGCGGTTGGTTGAGGCCGGGACGCGAGTGGTTGAGGTCGTGTGGCCGAAGGTTGCCAATTCCGACAATCATTCGTGGGATCATCATGCCGGGTTGACGACGCGCATGAAGACCCAGTCGGGCCCGCTACTCGACACCGGTCTGTCGGCACTGATCTCGGACATGGACCAGCGCGGACTGCTGGCCGACACGCTCGTGGTGGCCGTTGGAGAATTTGGACGGAGCCCGCAGAAGGGCGTGAGCACCTCGGGCAACGGCAACACTGCCGACGGCCGCGATCACTGGCCCTATTGCTATACGGCGGTCGTGGCGGGAGCGGGAACTAAGCGTGGTTACGTCCACGGCCAGAGCGATAAGACAGGATCAAGCCCGTTGGAAGATCGCGTGCACCCTGGCGAGTTGCTGGCAACGATTTACCACGCCTTTGGCATCGATCCGCACACGATCGCCCTCAATCACCTCAACCAGCCTCGTGAGTTGGTTCAGGCAGATCCGATCACGCGGTTTTTCGCGTAAAGCGCGCCGAGGGTCCTCTCCCAAGCATGGGATCCCCGGCCGCGCGCCGCGGCTGCTGGGCGATGTGTAAGCCGCTGCGCGCCATGGGAGCTGGTGTGGCGCTTGTCGCCACTGCCCGGCTAGCTTTGACGTGTGGCGGGCAGAGCCGCAAAGCGTGGCGGTGTCGTGCGCGATGGTCGTGCAGACTTGCTCCAGCGGCAGGCTGTTCGGGTCGGTATCGAAGGGAGACTCGATCTCGATTCCGGCCTCTTCGGTTCCCAGCATTCCAAACAAGCATCGACGCGCACCGGCATGTCAGTCTCTTACAAGCTCTTCAATCGCCTCCGCCAATCGTTCGATTTCGTCCTCGGTATTGAAGAAGTGCGTCGACGCCCGAATCATTAGCCGGTCTGGCCGTTCAACCAGCGGTGCCTCCACGCGAAATCGCTCCCATAGCCCGCGTCGCAATTCGATCGCGTTCGTCCCATTAGGAAGTTGGAATGCAGTCATCGCTCCAGATAGTTCTGGGTGGTTCGGCGTGGCCGTAACGAGCCCCCGCCAGCCAGACAGGCGCTGGCGGACGTAGGTCGTCAGCTCGCGCATTCGCGCACGGATCCTGTCGTGGCCCAACTCAGCCTGAAAATCAATGGCCTCAGGTACTGTCAGCCACGGAGAGATATCTCGCGTCCCCTCGAACTCCAGTCGGCGAAGCCGTGGGGTGCTGCCGAACTGGTCGCGCTCGTCCGGCGGCCCGCTCCCCGGAGGAGGGTAAAAACCCCAACTCACCTGCATCGGCTGGAGCCAGTCCTCACTTCCCGGACCGAGATACAAGAAGCCGGTGCCGGTGGCGCCAGCAACCACTTGTGAGCATTACCTCCGTAAAAGTCGCACGGTATGTTGGCCAGGTTCAGGTCGATGAACCCCGGGGCATGGGCGCCGTCAATTACCGTGACGATGCCCCGCCGGCGGGCCTGGGCGCACAGTTCGCCAGCCGGCAGAACCAGCCCGGTCGGCGAAAGGACGTGACTGAAGAAGAACAGTCGTGTGCGGGGGCCCATCGCGGCGACGGCGGCCTCGACGATCTCGCCCGGCTCGACAGCCATTGTCGGCAGGGGGAACGTCCGAACCGCCAACCCCAGACGTTGGGCCGCCCGCTCCCAACACCAGTGCATGGTCTCGTACTCGTGGTCGGTCAGCAGAATCTCGCCCGGGGCGTCCAGCGGCAGAGACGACGCAACGAGGTTAATGGCCGTGCTCACATTCGTGGTGAACACGACCCGGCGCGGGTCCCCGCCGAGGAAGGCAGCCAGGCGCTGACGGGCCTCCCATAGTAACGGGGGGACGGCGCGGAGCAGGAAGTCCATCGGCTCTTCAGCCAGATGACGGCGGAGGGCCGTGGCACGTTCGAAAACGCAACGCGGCAGAGGACCGAAGGAGCCCGTGTTGAGGTAGGCGACGGTGGGGTTCAAAAGCATGCGGTCGCGGGCAGCGGCCCAGTCGGCGTTGGGCATCCGAGAGTGATCCTTTTTCGCTTGGGTTGGAGCGTGTGGTCGCCAAATCGGCGGTGGGTGGTTGTCGATCTCGACCGGTATTGTCGATCCCAACCGGTATTGCTGACCGTGCCCTTTCAGTAGCCGTTCATCGGCTGTTGTAGCCGAAAGGGGGGAAGAAGGGTACGGACGGCCTTTCAATCGACCCGGGCACGGTGAATGGTGAAAGTCGTCACAACCAAGTTCTGAGTCGTTCGTACGAGCGGCGTAGCCGTCAGTACGACGACGCGCGAGCATCTCCTGACGACGATGCCCGACGGCGTAGTCACAGTTGAGCCTTCGACTCATGGCAACACGAGCCGGCGTTGTTAGGTTTCGCCTCGTACTCGTCGTGGAGGCGCCACCAGACCCCGGTCTCATTGCGCCCTTGGGCGCGCGGTCGAGCCACTGGTACATACCCCAGAGACCATCCAATCCGCGCGCGTAGGCGGAATAGGCGTGGTAGACCGCGCCACCCTCCAGCGCAAAGGCGCGTCATGCCAGGCCGCTCGCGGGCGTAAGTTGCCGGATCGGTTCCGCTCATGGCCGCGCACGCGGCCGAGCCCCCGCCTCCGCCTTTCCACGCATTCGTGGGCCGATAGTTGTACTCGCTGCCCCCCTGGCGCAGTTGTTCCTCGGTGATGGAAACGGCAAAGTCGGCGTTGAAATCGCCGTCGACCGAAGACGCCCAAGGAAACGTCCAGCCCATCCGTTGCTTGTATGCTTGCAGCTTTGCGAGCGGCGCCCGCGACACTGCCCAGAGCATCACGTCATGGTTTGCCAGGTGAATCGCGATTCCGTTGAATCCGTCGGCAATTGCCGAGCACGACGGACAGCCCGCATGGTATTCCGGTCCGAACATGAAGTGGTAAACGAGCAACTGAGAGCTCCCTTGAAATAAGTCGGCAAGAGCGGTGCATCCCGCATCGGTCTCGAATCGATAGTCCTTCTCGATTTTGACCCACGGCAGCTCCTGTCGCCGCCGAGCCAACTCGTCGCTGCGCCGCGTGAATTCCTTTTCCTCCTTGAGAAGTTCCTTCCGGGCTGCAATCCACTCCTCTCGACTTACTATTTGGTGTGACATGGTTCGGTCCCCGATTTGAAGTAACAATAATCGCCCCTGATGGTGTTCATGTGTTTCACAATCCGGAGAAGCAGTGAAGCAACGCAAAGGAGTACCGGGTTCAATACAGGGAGGTCGCCGTAGGAGGCGACAGGTCGAGTCCGGTCCAAAAAACGCCGCGTAAGCTGCCAGGCAAGCGGAACACGTGCGTACGAGCGCCACGATGGTACTCGGGAGCTCCCATGTGGAAATCTCTCGGAGGCTTCGAACACACGTTGGCTTAATATTGGAAGGGAGCGGTGCGGCTGTCCAGATTATACCGCGATCAACCAAATCGGGATCCGATTCGAAGTTGCGCCGTCAACGTGGACTACACCGCCGCTCGGGACCGTCGGGGCAACAGAAAGTCGCTGACGTCTTTCGGGCGCAGGATACGCAGACCCGGGAATTCGCCGCATTTTGGAACGACCGAGAAATGGAACTTGACTCCGCATCCGCAATTCGTCGCCTGGGGTGGCGTCTGCGGGCCTGTTGGCACACGTCGGTCGAGTAGTCCCAGGTAGACGCGAACCATCGGTGGGCGCCCTGTAGGATCGCAATTTTTGCCGCCAGGCAACGGGACCGTGGAAGTGTGGCGTACCAAGATCGACGCTCGCGCAGCGATTATCGAAAAAGCAACACGGCCCTCTGCAACGTCACCCATACGCCCCAGAGGAGAGGCGCGAGCACGGTGAGCCACACGGCCAACACGAGCGCCGCCGAGTTTGAATGAGGACTACGCGGTTCGATTGCCGCCCTTGCTCCCGACACACTGCACTCAACGGTCGCTTCGTCTGCCACAACAAAAGAACTCTCCGCGACTGGCTTCACCCGCCAGCTACAGAAGAGGCCCACGCCGAGCAGCGCTGCGAGCACGTACATCGTAATGCTGTACGCTTCGGCTTTCGCGACACCGTGGTCGAGCTGATATTCTCGGATATAGTTGATGAGCACCGGTCCGAGCACACCTGCGGTTGACCATGCCGTCAACAGGCGTCCGTGAATCGCTCCAACCATCTTGGTACCAAAGAGATCGGCAAGATAAGCAGGTGCCGTCGCGAAGCCACCGCCGTACATGGACAGCACGACGCAGAACATCGCGACGAACAAATCCAGATGCCCTCCCTCTGCCGCCCACACCACGGATGTGTAGAGCACAATGCCGAGACTGAAGAATACATAGTACGTAGTCTTGCGTCCGATGTAGTCAGAGAGCGAAGCCCAGAAGAACCGCCCCACGATGTTGAAGAGCGATAGGAGACCGGTGAAGCTGGCCGCGATCGCCGTGATGGTGTCCCTTTGCTCTTGGGTCAAGTCGCCGACGTTTCCTGCGGTGCCGATCAGGCGACCGCCGAACACTTCCTGTAGAAGCGGTGATGCCATACCCAGTATGCCGATGCCCGCCGTGACGTTGGCGCACAGCATACACCAAAGAAGCCAGAACTGGCGGGTTTTCCAGGCCAATTGCAGCGGCACGTACCTTCCGCTGGATGCCGCGGTCTTGACGGGCATGCCAGCCGCTGGTTGCCAGCCAGCCGGTGGCAAGCGGTAGCCGAAAGCACCGCACATCATAAACACGAAATAAATCGCTGCAAGCACGAGAAACGTCTGCCACACGCCGACCGTTTCGGGTGTTGCAAAAACTTTCATCAACCGGTCGGCGAGTGGGGCACCGATCATCGCGCCTCCGCCAAATCCCATGATCGCCATGCCGGTGGCCATTCCGCGCTTGTCCGGAAACCATTTAATTAGCATTGATACGGGTGAGATATAGCCTAAGCCGAGGCCGATGCCGCCGATTACGCCGGAGCCAATCCACATCATCCAAAGCTGATGCACATAGACGCCGATCGCCGAAATGACGAGTCCACCGCACCAGCAAAGCGCCGAGACGACGCCCGCTCTCCGCGGACCAACGCGTTCGAGCCATCCGCCCCAGAGCGCCGCGGAGGAGCCTAAGAACACAAAAAACAAGGTGTACATCCAGCCGAGATCGGAGACCTTCCAATCGCAGGTGGAAGAGAACGCGCGGGTGAAGATCCCTGTGCCAGTCGGACATTCGACCGCATGATCGATCCCGATTGCCTTCGACAGCGGCAGCCAGAACACGGAGAAGCCGTAGGCCATTCCGATACAGAGATGAATCGCCAGTGCTGCCGGGGGCAAGAGCCACCGATTGAATCCCGATGCCGCGACGATTCGTTCTTTTGAAAGCAGCCCGGGATGGCCGGTCATCGCCATCGTCTCCAGTTCCAGTTATTGAAAACCCGAATCCGCCTGGCGATGAACTCTTGATCGAACTGCTGCCGACCACGAACACCCTAATGATGAGTCTGCGACTGGTCAGCACCGTGACTAAGCAAGACGGGCAGCCGCGAGCCAGGTTCGTGCGTTATTGGCGATTGCCAATCGGCAGGGCATCGAACTCGGCAATCTCTTGCAGTCGGGTTATCGGGTCGGCCAGGCGGATCGGCTCGCCTTCATCAGCGCGTGCCGCCCACGGCCGTCGCCTCGGCGGCGTCGATCAAGCCGTCGCTGTTGGTGTCGGTCGGCCGAAAAATCGGCGGCCGTGCCGAGGTATTCGCTCTCGCTGACGTCGCCGTCGTGATTGCGGTCCATCTTGCGAAACCAGACCGGCCCCGCCTCGCCGGCGGCCAATTGCTTCTCGCGCACCCGCAAACGCACGGGCCGGGCATCGACTTGTCGCGACGAACCCCGGGCAACATTGAGCGACCAGCGGGCCGGAATCTCCATGCCGCTGAGCAGCCCGTCGCCGTTGCGATCCTCGGTGTCGATCAAGCGCAACCGCTTCGGCCAGCTCGCGTGGAGTGAGCAGGCCGTCGCCGTTGGCGTCGATCGACCGAGAACAGGTCCTGCCCACGATCGATCACTTCCAACCGCAAACGGGCCGCGGCCGAAGCATTTTGGATTTCGATATAGCGCCTGAAACTCGCTGGCCACGACCTGGCCGTCGCCGTCGGCGTCCATCCCCTCGAAGGCCGAAGCGACGAGCGGATCGAGTCTTGGATTCCTTCATGTCCAGATATCCGCTCTTGTCGACGTCGAAGCGCGCGAAGCGCAGTTCAAGGCCGCTGTTCTGCTGCGGATTGCGATTGTTGCGGTTGACGTCGATCTGGGCGTCGTCGACATAGATTTTGAAGCCGCCGTCGATCTTCTTGCGCATCCGCAATCCGCTCGACTTGCCGGGCAGCGTGGCAAACGCCTGGCCCGCCGAACCGGCCGTGCCGAACGCCAGGGGAAGAACGATTTCGGTCGGCTCGGTGACGAAGGGATTCGAGCTCGGCGGCGTCGAGCAGGCCGTCGCCGCTGGCATCGAGCCGGCGCACGGCTTCGGCCGCCAGGGTCAGCTCGAGCGATTCGCCGGCGCCGACAACCAGCAGCTTGCCATCGCCATCGCGGTCGTAGCGGCGAACGATTGCCGCGGCAGGCGCTGGCAGCTGGTCGTTTCGGGCCCGATCCAGATCAGCGTGGCGGCCTTGGGTGAACGTCTGAGCGACGGTGTCTTCTTCGGTAGTTCGCTCGGCGTGCTGGGTCGGATCGACAATCAGTTCGCGCTCGCTGATCAGTCCGTCGTCGTCGAAATCGCGGACGACCAGGCGGGCGGCGGCGCCGGCCAGTTCGGCCCGCGAGAGTTGGCCGTCGTGGTTGGCGTCGATCAGCCCAAACAACGCCGGGGCGGCGGCGCTGCCGGGAGCAATGTCGGCGGCGACGACAAAGGGAGCGGCGCTGCGGAAAAGATATTGAAAGATCGCCTCGCGATCAATGCGGCCATCGCCCGCGCCGGCCGCTGGGTCAGCTTTGGCCAAGGCGGCCATCACTTCGCGGACTTTGGCTCTCGAGGGCTGCGCACCGAATTCGCCGGCCGCGGCTTCGCACATGCCGCATCGCCTGGTCGACCGTCAGGCGGCCCTGGTGCTCGCGATCGGCCTCGGCCAGCAGCTCTTCGAGCCGGGCAGTCCAGAAAGCACGTAGCGGACGGCCATCGATCGACAGCACCAAATCGATCCGCAGCGGCTGGCCGGGCGCAACAAGCAGCAGCCGCTCGGGCGAGTCAGCATCGGCCGGCGCTGCCGCGTGACAAGGCAGCATGCTGGGCACAAGGAGCAGCGCGACGAAAGACGTTGTCGCCGCCAAAAGGGCCGTGGCCCCACTCATCGCCTCACTCGGCCGGCTCATGCCAACACTCCGTCGATCGGTTTGCCCGCCGGATCGACGATGCGAATCGGCCGGCCGAGATTCGAGTCGTTTTGCTTTTGCGGATCGATGCCCAGCGCGCGGCAGACGGTGGCCAGCAGGTCGGGAATGGTGACGGGATTGTCGGCCACGGTCATGGCATCGTCGGTGGTGCGGCCGTGGGCCTGTCCGCCGCTGATGCCGCCGCCGGCCAAAACGGCGGTCCAGGCGTTCGGAAAGTGGTCGCGGCCGGTGTTGTCGTTGATTTTGGGCGTGCGGCCGAACTCGCCCATCCAAACGATCAACGTGGTGTCGAGCAGGCCGCGCGTGCGGAGATCTTCGATCAGGGTGGCCCAGGCCGGATCGAGCGTGCCCGACAGCTTTTCTGACGGTTTCGAAATTGTCGGCGTGGCTGTCCCAGGCGAGTCCGCCGTTGCCGAGCGTGACTTCGACAAACGGAACGCCTTGTTCGACCAGTCGGCGTGCCAGCAGGCATCCCTGGCCAAAGCGATTGCGGCCGTAGGCGTCGCGAACGGCGGCGGGCTCTTCGTCGAGATTGAAGGCCCGGCCGGCTGGACTGCGCATCAGTTTGACGGCCCGCTGATAGGCGGTGGCGTGGCCGACGGCCGGCGAGTCGGCATGTTCGGCGACGAAATGTTCGTTGAGCGAGCGGAGCAGTTCGAGCCGCGTGTCGGCCAGCTCCTTGTCGACTCCCTCGGGCAGTTCGAGATCTTCGACCTTCAGCGCGGCGTCGACGTCGGCATCGTCGGCGCCGTAGGCCTGCCGGCTGTCGACCAACAGCGGGGCATACTGCGAGCCGAGAAAGCCGGGCGAATAGGAAGCGGGGCTGAGAGCGCGGAACGGCGAGACGCTGACAAAGTTGGGCAGTTCGGCACCGGTCGACCCGAGCTCCTTGGAAACCAGCGAGCCGAGCGTCGGATAGCGGATTGGCCCTTGCGGCAAATAGCCGGTGTGGACGAACTGGGTTGCCCGGGCATGGTCGCCTTCCTTGCTGGTCATCGAGCGGATGATGGCCAGATGTTCGGCCTGTTCGGCCAGCTTGGGCAGGTGTTCGGCGATGCGCAGGCCGGGCACCGTGGTGGCGATTTCCTTGAAGGGGCCGCCGTTGGCATGGCCGGGCTTGGGATCGAAGGTGTCGATCTGGCTGGGGCCGCCGCTCATCCACAGCAGGATGCAGGAGCGGCGGCGCGTCGGATCGCCGGCCGCCTCGGCAGCCAGTGCCTCGAACCAGCGGGCCTGCGCGCCGCCGACAACGCCTAGCGAGGCCAATTGCAGCCAATCGCGCCGCGAAAGGCCCCCGGCACGTTTCGATCGACGTGCGGATCCGATATCGCATGGGTCACTTCCTTTTCTCTGTTGCCGGCGAGTCGCCCGAAATGAAAGGGTCACAACGAAAGCCGTACGGTCAGAGCGTGAAAACGGTCAACGGACCAGCACAAATTCGGCGCTGTTGAGCAGCGCCCAGCAGACATCGGCCAGGGCCGCGGACGCGATCGTGCTTGGGGCCGCCCGATTCGACATATTCGACGAACTGCCGCCCCTCGTCCGCGCGCGGGTCGGCGGCTGAGGGTGGCCAGGAACAAGACTTCGACTTTTGCCTGGCTGTCCAGGAAGGGGGCATCGACGACGGCGGCCAGCGTTTCGCCCTGGGCCAGATCAACCGCGTCGGCCACCAGCTTGCCGTTCATCAGCGAGAGGGCCTGCAGGATCGTCGTCTCGCCTTCGGTGCGGGCGACGTTGGCTTCGGAGAACTTTTGCCGCAGTTCGGCCCGCAGCGAGTCGACGTTGAACGGCTGGTTGCGGGCGTTTGCCGGTGGCGCTTCGCGCAGGCCCGTGGCCTGGATCAAGCTGTCGACGAGTTGCTCGCCGGTCATCCGCCGCAGCGGCATGCGGGCGAAGTGATGCCGCTCGAGCGACGACGAGGGATTGGTGCGGCTGGAAAACTGGTAGAGCCGGGTGCTGGCCAATGCCCGCAGCAAATAGCGGATGTCGTAATCGTGGGCCTCAAACTGCTGGGCGACAAAAGCCAGCAGCTCGACGTGATCGTTCGGTCCGGCGGCTTCCAGATCCTCGGCCGGATCGACCAGCCCGCGGCCGAGCAATTGTTCCCAGAGCCGATTGGCCGCGGCCTGGGCAAACCAGCGGTTGTCGCGACTCGTCAGCCAGTGGACCAAAGCCACGCGCGGCGATTGGCCGGCCGCGGCCGATGGGCTGGACGCATCGAGAAAGACCGGCAAGGCGACGATTTCGGTGCCGGGAATCTTGAGTCCGCCGGCCGCCGTGGCGGCGCTTGCCGTCGCGTCGGCATTTTCATCGTCGGCGTTTTCGTCTGCATTGTCTGCATTGTCATTTGCGGCCATCCGCCGGCCATTGAAATTGGCGAACAGCGAGGCAAAGGACCAGAACTCGACCCGCTTCCAATGCCGGTGTGGATGGTCGTGACATTCGGCACACTGCACCTGCAGACCAAGAAAAACGCGCGACGTGCTGGCGGCCAGTTGCTCCGGTTTGCCGGCCGATGCCTGATAGAACGCGGCCGGATCGGCCACGCCGTCGAGCTTGCAACTGCCGCACGCGGGCCGGGTTGGCGGTTTGGGCCAACAGCAGTTCGCGGACCAGCTGATCGTAGGGCATGTTGGCGGCGAACCGGAGCGTGAGCCAGGTCTCGAGCCGGGGGGCCAGGGCGCGGATCTGCTGATCATCGGCCGCCCCGCCGAGCAGTGTAGCCCGCCAGAGGTTGGCAAAGTGTGTGGCGCAGGCTCCTTCCTCCAGCAGCGATTCGACCAGCTCGGCACGCTTGTTGGGATTCGGATTGTCAAGAAACGCGCGGGCCTGACTGACCGATGGAATCTTGCCGACCAGGTCGAGGCTGACTCGGCGGAGGAATTCGGCATCGTCGGCCGCGGCGGCCGGCTCGATGCCGTGCTCGCTGCCAGTAGCTGCGCAAAGTAATTGTCGATGACGGCGGCCAACTGATGTTCGTCGAGCGGCTGGCGGCCGGTCGGAATGCCCAAATCGTCGGCATTTCCCGAGGTAAGCTCGGCCGCTAGGGCCGTTTCGCCGCGGAAGCCAGGCAGCCGGAAGCCAGTCGGAAAGCCGCCAGCCAAACCGAGGGCCAGGAGCAGGGCGGCGGCGAGAAACAACCGCGGAGTCCGAACGGCCACCACTCGGTGCGTGACCGCTGGACGACAGAACAGGGCTCGCCGACTGACGCGGGGTTTGCCCATGACGTGCTCGGACCGATTCTCGATTCCTCGCGGGGGTGTCTAACCAGGGATTGTAACAGGTTCGCTGCTGGCGATCCAGAAAGTTTTTCGCCTTTCCTCTAGTTTCATAGAAAATAATCTGCTCGGCTGTTATTGCTTGTTTTGGCACGGCAAGGTTAGAATCGCCGGAACGGAACTCTTCTTTTGCGCGTTTCGCGCACGTCGAACAGGCTTGGGCTGGGGGCAATCCATGCGGGGGCTAACGCGCACTGAACTGGACGCGCCCGCATTGGTCAGATCATCTGCCCGATCGCCGCGGCTCGATCGCTTGCCGCGTCGAAGTGCCCGCCACTGCTGACGCTGATTCGCCTTGCTCCTTGCTGCGGCGCTCCTATTCAATTGGGAGTGTCCACTGGCCACCGCCGACGGGTTGCTGCCCGAGGAAGAAAAGGCCGGGCTCGACGCCAAACCGAAAAAGAAATCGCCCTTCGTGCTGGTTGCCGCCAAAGTCGACACGCTCGAAGCGCTGGACGACTTTCGCCGCGCGGTGCGGAAGAGCGCCTGGGAAAAAGCCTTCAAACAGATCGAAACGCTGCTGGCCGAGCCGGCCGGTCGGGTTGGTTCCATCGAAGGACGGCCTGCTGGTGCCGCTGTCGACGGCCGTGGCGACCGATTTGGCCGCCTTGCCGCCGGCGGGGCAAGAGGCGTATCGGCTGTTCCACGATGCCGAAGCCAAAAAACTGTGGGAGCAGGTGCAAAACGAGACCGGCCCGGAAGAGATGACGAAGCTCTCCCGCCTGTCGACGCTCGATCTGATCACCTCGGTCGGCGACCTGGCGGCCAACCGGCTGGGAGACGTGCTGTTCGAGCAGGGGGACATGCTGGGAGCGATCGATGCCTGGCAGCGCGTGCTCGACTATCGGCCCGACAGCAGCCTGCCGCGAGCCGATGCTGCTGGTCAAAATCGGCGTCGCGCTGGCCAACGCCGGGCGCTGGTCGGAGCTGGCCGAGGTCGAGCGGCAGCTCAAGGAGCGCTATGCCGGCGAAACGGTGACGGTGGCGGGGCAAAGGTCGTGGCCACCGATCACATCGCCGAGCTTGTCGCCCGGCACCAGGCGATGGCAGCTGGGCGCGGCCGGCGGCACGCCGCGCGACCTGGCGTTTGCCGACGACGCCGAGCCGGCCTGGCAGTTCCGCTTCGAGGCCAAGGACCGCTCCAGCGGCAGCGCATTCCGCTGCAGCGCTGGAACCGCTGGGGGATGAGCATGTCGACCGAACTGTTCGACCTGCCGGTGGCGGCCGCGGTGACCGAAACGTCGCTGTTCGCCAATTGGATGGGCTGCGATTTCGCCCTCGACCTGGAAAGCGGCAAGATGACGCTGGCGGAACGGTCGCTTTCACGACGTCGCCCAGCGGATGCGGCAAAACAACGGCTGGATGTCGGCCGACCATTTTGCGCTGGCTGTCGACGGCGACGAGCTGTGGTCGGTCGTTGAACCGGCGCGAAAAGGCCGACGGCAATCAGAACCGGAATCATGATGAATCAGCAGCAGGGTGTCCCGCGTCGGCCCGTTGGAGCTGGTGCGCCGCGATCCGGCCAACGGCAAGGAATTGTTTCGCACCGGCGACATCGAGGATCTGAAGCAATATCAACTGCTCGGCACGCCGCTGCCGGCCGGCGGCATGCTCTATCTGACGGCCGCGAAAGACGAATCAGCCGTCGGAGCTGCACGTGCTGGCGTTGCAATCCGAGCACGCAGCGCGTGCAGTGGACCACGCATGTCGGCACGTACCAGTTCGATCCATTGCAACAGAAACGGACACGCCGATCAAGCCGACGATGCTGCTGTCGGGCACCCGGCTGTATGTCGACACCCATGCCGGCGGACTGGTCGAACTGGCCGCCAACACCGGCGCGATCCGTTGGGCCTACAACTATCCGGCCGAAATGCCATTCGAGCAGAACATTCTGGTGGGGATGGGACGACGAGGAGCCGGAGGCGTCGTTCGGGCCGAGCGGCCCGCTGGTCGCCGGCGGCCAGCTGTTTATCAAGGGAATGCAATCGCCGCGGCTGTTTGCGCTGCGGCCCGACGGATCGGCGCTCGATTGGAAACGATCGGTTCCGCAGACCGCGATGCTGGCCGGCATCGACGACGAGCGGGTTTATCTGGCCAGCGAAGAACTGCTGGCCTTCGATCTGAAGACGCAGAAGCTGCTGTGGGCGAACAATCTGCCGGTCAAATCGGCTTCGATTCGTGCCGCTGGTGACCGAGCATCGCTACTACCAGTTCACGCCGCGCGGGATTTACGAATTCGATAAAGCGACCGGCAACGTGGTCCGGCTGTTTCGCGGAGCCGATCGCGATAGCGGCGGCGGAGCGATTCTGGCCACGCCGAATCTGCTGATCACGATCTCGAGCCGCGCGATTACGGCTTATCCGCTCGAAGACCGGCCCCGAGGTCGGCCGACGGCGACGGCAACGAAGTGAGCAAATCGGCGGAGTCGGCCTGACGAGCACCGGCTGGCAGCCAGATGCAACGAAAAGTCGACAATGCGAAACGCACTGATAGCAGTAGGCATCGGACGAGCATCAGCAAGGAGACCCTCCGTGATAACGCGTCTGTGGATCGTGAGCCTCGTGGCTCTGTTGGTGGCGTCGGCTCGCGGGCGACCGCTCGGGCTCAGGTCGAAGCCGGGCGACCCGACCGACAACCGACGGCATCACCGTTTCGGGAGTCGGCACGGCCAAAGGCCATGCCCGACGTCGCCAAGATCGAAGTCCGCATGCAGGGCAAGGCCGAGATCACCGACGACGCCCTGGTGAAATATCACGCCACGCACAAGCGGCTGACGAGGCGCTGGAAAAACTGAAGCTGGAAAACCTGCGGGTCAGCGAGCAAGCGGTCAAGCTTTCGTTCAGCGGCGGCGCCAACAGCAGCAGGGCGATGATGAACGACAATGAGATGGCGAAGGGCAAAGCGACACGGCCTCGACCGAGATTTCGGGCACGCTGCGCGTCGAACTGACGAATCTGCAAAACATGCCCAAGGAAGAGATCTGGAAAGTGATCGGCAAAGTGCTCGATGCCATCCGCGATGCCGGCGGCGTCGGCGGGATGTCGGCGGCCGACATGCATGGCCATGCGATTCGGCATGATGCCGGCGGGCACGAACGTGCAATTCGTGCTCAGCGATCTCAAGCCTCTGCGGGAACAGTCCTATGAGCGGGCCGTTGCCGACGCCCGCGCGCGGGGCGATCGGCTGGCCAAGCTCAACGGGCGTCAAACTGGCCGGCGTGGCGGCGGTGCAGGAGACGCAGGTCCCGGGTGATTATCCCAGCCGCAGAGCTCGCGACCCAGTCTACTGGTTTATGGACGAGAGCAACGGGGAGGAAGAGCAGGAGCCCGGACGCGATCGAGGTCGAGAAGCCTGACCGAAATTCCCGTCACGGTGCGGCTGCTGGTTCGCTTCGAAATTGCCGATGCGACCGAACCGGCCAGCGGCAACGTCACGCCGGCCGATGCCGACGCAAGCCGGCCGAAGTTTCGGCCAAGGATGTTTCGGATCAGCGACCAATAGTGATCGGCATAGAGTACAGTGGCCGATCAGGATTCGAGCACGACGATGCGAACGGCGAAGGGCTCGACTGGTCGGTCGTTGCTGGCCGGCCTGATCGCTGGCGGTCTGTTGTTTGCCGGAACTGCTGCGCATCGCGCACGCACGCGGCGGCCGAAGAAGTGCTGCCCAAGCACATCAATCGCGAGACGCTCAAGGCCGTTCGCGATGGGCTCGATTATCTGGCCCGCACGCAAGGGGGCGACGGCGGCTGGCACGAGGCGGGCGGCCAGGCCTATCCGGTGGCGGTCTCGTCGCTGGCCGGCATGGCCTTTCTGGCCGGCGGCAACACGCCGACGCGCGGCCACTATGCCCAGCAGGTGAAGGCAAGTCACCGAGTATCTGCTCGAGCTGTTCGACCGACAACGGCCTGATCACCGGGCCGGGCCAGGACAACGGCATGCCGATGCACGGTCATGGTTTCGCGCTGATGTACCTGGCCTCGGTCTACGGCATGGAGTCGAACCCTTCGATGCGGAAGCGGACGGCCGACGCGGTGAAAAAGGGAGTCGATCTGACGTCTCGCGGCCGCAGCCCCGACGGCGGCTGGTTCTACACGCCCGGCTCGCCGGCGACGAAGGCTCGGTGACGGTGACGCAGGTGCAGGCGCTGCGGGCGGCGCAGAACGCGGGCTTTCTGGTTCCCCAGGGAACGATTCAGGACGCGGTCGCACTACATCGAGCGGTGCAGCACGCCGGAGGGGGGCATCTGCTATTCGCTGGGCAATTTGGCGGCGGGCCGCGGCTGGCGATTTCGGCCGCCGCCGTGGCCACGCTCTACAACGCCGGCGAATACGACGCTCCGGTCGCCCAGCGCTGCCTGGAATACGTGTCGCAGGAGTTCCGCTGCACGACGGCTGCAGCAAAGGGGCGGGGCACGACTTCTACACGCACCTCTACGCCTCGCAAGGCTTTTACATGGCGGGCGACAAGTATTGGGACGACTATTTTCCGGCCACGCGCGACCAGTTGTTGAAGTCGCAAACCAAGGAAGACGGGTCGTGGAGCGGCGACGGCATCGGCCAGGCCTACGGCAC
The DNA here is from genome assembly GCA_963702015.1 of uncultured Planctomycetaceae bacterium. Classification (GTDB taxonomy): domain Bacteria; phylum Planctomycetota; class Planctomycetia; order Pirellulales; family PALSA-1355; genus DATJTR01. The sequence goes on along the minus strand of OY969698.1, from coordinate 5,628,258 downwards.
GGCGATCGCCCTGATCGTGCTGCAGCTTCCCTACAAATTCTTGCCCGTCTTTCAACGCTGAACGAAAGAGAACTTTCCAGTGATCGATCAAGCACTAGCCGAACGCCGACCGAAGACGTCGACCTGTCGAACCTGGCCCGGGTGAAACAAGCCCACGATCGCCTGCGGACCCAGTTGGCCAGGATCGTCGTCGGGCAGGACGAAGTGATCGATCAGTTGATGATCGCCATCTTCGCCCGCGGGCATTGCATTCTGGAAGGCGTGCCGGGGCTGGCCAAGACGCTGATGGTCAGCACGCTGGCCGATTGCCTGTCGCTCAAATTCAATCGCATCCAGTTCACGCCCGACCTGATGCCGAGCGACATCACCGGCACCGAAATGTTGCAAGAAGACCGCGCGACGGGCGCCCGGGTGCTGCGTTATGTCCCGGTCCGGTGTTTGCCAACATTCTGCTGGCCGACGAAATCAACCGCACGCCCCCCAAAACGCAGGCCGCGCTGCTGGAAGCGATGCAAGAGCGGCAAGTGTCGTCGAGCGGCACGCGGCATCCGCTGCCCGATCCGTTCTTCGTGCTGGCCACGCAAAACCCGATCGAGCAGGAGGGGACCTATCCGCTGCCCGAGGCCCAGCTCGACCGCTTCTTGTTCAAGGTCTTTGTCGGCTATCCGACGCCGGACGAAGAGCGGCTGATCTATCGCCGCACGACCGGCTCGGCGGTCGAGCAAGTCGAGCGGGTGCTGGCGGGCGAAGAGATTCCGCCGTTGCAAGAGCTGGTTCGCCGGGTGCCGATCTCGGATCACACGCTCGACTATGCCATGGCCCTGGTCCGCGCCACGCGCACCGGCGGCGACGGGCCGGCCTATACGGCGAAATGGATTTCCTGGGGCGCCGGGCCGCGGGCCGGCCAGTCGCTGATTCTGGCGGCCAAGGCCAAGGCCGCGCTCGACGGCCGCACGTCGGCCACGATCGACGACATTCGCGCCGTGGCCCATCCGGTGCTGCGGCATCGGCTGGTGACGACCTACGCCGCCCAGGCCGAAGGCCAGACTCCCGACACGATCATTACCGCGCTGCTGCGCGACATTCCCGCTCGCACTGGACTCGACCGCACCGATGGCCACGTCTCCCAAATACTCCGATCCTGAAGTTCTGGCGCGGATCGCCGACTTGATGCTGCGCGCGCGCCAGGTGGCCGAAGGAACGATCTCCGGCTTGCACCGCAGTCCGTTCCACGGCTTCAACGTCGAGTTCGCCGAATACCGCGAATATTCGCCGGGCGACGATCTGCGCCGGCTCGACTGGCGGGCCCTCGGCCGGACCGATCGCTACTACATCAAGCAATACGAAGAAGAGAGCAATCTGCGGGCGACCCTGGTCATGGACTGCAGCGCGTCGATGCGTTACGGGTCGGGGGCGATGACCAAGTTCGACTACGGCGCCACCGTGGCGGCGTCGCTGGCCACGCTGCTGGTCAGCCAGCAAGACCCGGTCGGCCTGGCGCTGTTCGACGCCGCGCCCCATCCGTTTTTGCCGGCGGCGGCGACGCAGGCCCATCTGGTGCAGATTGTCGGCCGGTTGCAAGACGCCCGGCCCGACCGCGAAACGCAGCTGGGGCCGATGCTCGACTCGCTGGCCGACCAGGTCCGCCAGCGCGGCATGGTGATCATCATTTCCGACTTGCTGACCGACCTGCCCGCGTTCTACGACGGGCTGGCCCGGCTGCAATATCGGGGGCACGAAATCCTGGTGCTGCAGGTTCTCGACGCCGACGAGCTGGAGCTGCCGTTCAACGATCTGACGCTGTTCCGCGACATCGAAGGAACCGAAGAGCTGTACGCCGAACCGTGGGGCTTTCGCAAGGCTTATCAGGCCGCGATGCAAACGTTTCTGGCCGAAGTCCGCGCAACGCTGCGGCCAGCGGCGGAATCGATCACCTGCTGCTGCGGACCGACGAGGATCTGGCGACCGCGCTGAGCTTTTATCTGCACGCCCGCGAGCGAAGCTGAACATCTGCGGTTTGGAAAATAGACGCATGGACAGTCTCAGTTTTCTCAATCCGATGCTGCTGTGGGGGCTGGCGCTGGCCTCGATCCCGCTGATCATCCACCTGCTGTTTCGCCGCAAGTTCCGCCGCGTCGATTGGGCGCCGATGCGCTATCTGAAATTGTCGATCCAGCGCAATCGGCAGCGGATTCGCCTGGAACAACTGCTGCTGCTGTTGCTGCGCACGCTGGCCATCATGCTGCTGTTCTTTCTGGTCGCCCGGCCGCTGCTGCACGCCTCGGGGCTGGGAAGCTGGCTGTCGGGCCGCAGCCGGGCCAGCCAGATTCTGGTCGTCGACGATTCGCTCAGCATGGGCTATCTCGACGCCGGCCGCTCGGCGCTCGATCGGGCGCAGGATCTGGCCATGTCGGTCATCGCAGCGGTCGGCGCGCAAGATCACTTTACGCTGCTCGCGGCCTCGCAGCCACGCGCGCCGCTGGTGCGCGAAGTCGAGCTGGCCGACACCGACGAGGCGACCAAGCTGGTCCGCGGACTGCGGCCGACCGACACGCTTCGTATCGTGGGAATCGGTGCTCGGCCGCGGTCGACGAACTGCTGGAAACCAGCACCTATCCGATTCGCGAAGTGACGATCATCACCGATCTGCGCCGGGCCGGCTGGGAACACGACCTGGCCGAGTTGGGCAATCGCTGGGCCGCCGACCGCGTCCGCTTGCGGGTGTTCGACGTCGGCAGCCGGCAAACCGAAAATGTCGAAGTCGTCAGCCTGGAGCAGATCGATCCGGTCGTGCTGGTCGGCAATCCGGCCCGCTGGGAGGCCACGATCCGCAACGCCACCAGCCGCGATCTGGAAGGGGCCGACGCCAACTTCTTCGTCGATGGCAAGCCGAGCCTGCTGCGGCTGCCCTCGATTCCGCCGGGCGAGACGGGCCGAGTGCCGCTGTTGGCCACGTTTCAGGAGCCGGGCGCGCATCACGTCGCCTTTCAACTTGGCGGCCGACGCCCTGCACGGCGACGACAGCGCCGCGGCCGTGGTGCAGGCGATCGACACGCTGCAACGTCGTGCTGGTCGATGGCGACCCGTCGAGCGAGCCGCTGCTGGGCGAAGTCGATTTTCTGGCCCTGGCGTTTTCGCTCGGCGCGACCGATGCCGATTCGTTTCACGTCGAAGTCATTCCCGACGGCCAGTGGGATTGGCTGTCGACGGCCCAGCCGCATCTCGATCGTGCTGGCCAATGTCGCCAGCCTGACGCCGGCCTATGCCGATCGGCTGACCAAACTGGTCGAGTCGGGCGTCGGCTTGATGATTTTTCCGGGCGACCAGGTCGATCCCGACAATTACAACCAGGTGCTCTATCGCGGCGGAAAAGGTTTGCTGCCGGGGGCGATCGAAAGCGTCGAGGATCAGGAGCTGTCGGGCCTGGTGCTGGATGGCGAGCCGACCGGCCCGTTGGCGGTGCTGGCCCAATTGAACCCGGCGGTTTTGTCGCGGGTCAAAGTGCGCAAGTTTCTGCGGCTGGGCCTGCCGGCCGAATCGAAGGGAGTGCGCGTGCTGGCCCGCTGGAACGATCCGGCCGGTTCGCCGGCGGCGGTGGAGAAAGCGGTCGGTCGCGGCCAGGTGCTGTTGTGGACCGTCACGGCCGACAAAGGCTGGAGCGATTGGCCGAGCGATCCGACCTATGTGCTGGCGATGCGCGAGGCGGCCAAGGGCCTGGTGCGCGACGACGCGCGCGAGCACACGCTGACGGCGGGCGAGCGCTGCGCCGGCCGGTCGCGGCCACGCACGATATCAGCCAGGCCGAGGTCGAAAAGCCGGGCGCTCGATCGGCCGCAGCCGCTGTCGATCGAGGTTTCCGGCCCGCAGCAGACGCCGCCGACAAAAACGCTGGTCGACAGCCGACACGCGGCATGGCCGGGCTTTATCGGCTGCGTTGGCAAGACGCCCAGGCCGGGCCGGGAACCGATCTGATGGCGGTGAATGCCGACGTGCGCGAAAGCGCGCTGGCGCGGATCGGCCACGACGAGCTGAGCAAGAAATGGGGAGCCATCACGCCCGAGATCATTGCGGCCAATGCGGCCGGCGACGCGCCGGTCTCGGTCGAGGGACAAGAGATTTGGCGCAATCTGGCGATCGGCCTGATGGGACTGTTGGTTGCGGAAGGCTGCTTTGCCACCTGGGCGGGAAGGCAACGGTAGATAGGAGATTCGGCGGTTACAAAGTTCAGCCACGGAAGTTTACGCAGAAGTACGCAGAGACGCAGAGGAAGAGGAGACAAAAGACGAAGCCGGCAGTCGCGAGACAATTGCCGATCGGCACGACTTGCCACTCCTCTCTTGATTTCTCTGCGCCCTCTGCGTCCTCGCGGCGATTCATCATGGGTCGATATAGCTGCTCAGGCTTAAGTCGATTTTAGGCGACTATGGAAGAGTTCATTCGCTGGATTCTGGGCATTACGCATTCTCCCGACATGATCGAAGGGGGATCGTGGACGCTTCGTTGCCAGGCGCTGCCCGAGGGAATCACGGCGGTCGGCTATTCGGCCTTGGCCGTGCTGGCGATCGTCGGCGTGTGGTGGCTCTATCGGCTGGAAGGGCGAGTCGTTCCGCTGCGCGACGCGCTTGGCGATGATCGGCCTGCGGCTGGTCGTGCTGGCCTGCGTGGCCGGCATGCTGTTGGAACTGGTGATCGTGATCACCAAGAAAGAACACGTGCCGTCGCAATTGCTGGTGCTGGTCGATGATTCCGAGAGCATGGGCCTGCCAGGATCCCTACGGCGACCAGGAACGTGGCCGATCGGACGGCCCAGGCCATCGGCACCGCCAAAGATGCGCTCACGGCCGATCAGTTGCGCGCTCAAACGCGGGCACAACTGGCCCAGCGCGCCCTCGGCGGACTGCTGGGGCCGCTGGCCGACGAGCGGCAGGTGGTGCTCTATCGATTTTCCAGCGGCTTGGAACCGCTGGCGGCCGACAAGCTCGACGTCGCTGCGGGCGACCGGCACGACGTCGGCCATTGGCGACGCGCTGAGCACGGCGCTGGCCGCCCATCGGGGGCAGCCGCTGGCCGGCGTGCTGCTGGTGAGCGACGGCCAATCGAACACCGGACAAGACGCCCGCAAGGCGGCCGAACAAGCCGGCCGCGACGGCGTGTTGGTCAACACGCTGGCGATCGGCACCGAGCAGGGGCCGAGCAATGCGCGGCTGGTCGAAATCGAGGGCAGCCCGGTCGTGTTCGTTCGCGATCCGAGCGAGCTGTCGGTCCTGTACGAATCGCGTGGGCTGGAGGGGCAGCCCGGCTCGGTCGTGTTGGAGATGCAGCACGACGGCGGCCCGTGGTCGGAATTGGGCCGCGACGAAATCGTGTTTGGCACCGATACGGTGATCGGCCGCGCGAGCTTCCGGTTTACGCCCGAGGCGATCGGCCAGTATCAGTTTCGAGCCACGGTCAGCCAGACCGGGCCCGAGCTGACCGACTCGGACAACGTGGCCATGAAGGGGGTGAAAGTCGTGCGGCAGCGGGTGCGGGCGCTGCTGGTGGCCGGCTATCCGGCCCCCGAAGTGCAGTTTTTGCGCAATGCGCTGCTGCGCGACACCGCCTTGGAATTCGCCTCGTGGCTGCAATCGGCCAGCGAAGGTTACGAGCAAAGCGGACATCGGCCGCTGCGGCGGTTGCCCGCCAATTTGCAGGAACTGTCGCACTATGACGTCGTCATGTCTGTTCGATCCCGACATGAAGGCGCTCGGCTCGGGCTGGTCGGAGATGCTGCGCAATTTTGTCGGCGCGGCTGGCGGCGGGCTGATCTTTGTCGCCGGCGAACTGAACTCGCAGCAACTGCTGTCGGCCGGCAGCGACGAAGGAGGGGCGGTCGACCACTCCTGGCTGCGCGTGCTGCCGGTCGTTTGCGATCCGGGGCTGTATCAATCGAATGCCGACGTGCAGCTCAGCTCGCGCGAAATGTGGAATCTGGAACTGACGCCCGAGGGAGAAAGCGACACGATCTTCCGCTTTGCCGAAGAGCCGAGCCGCAACCGCGAGATTCTGGCCAGTCTGCCGGGCATGTATCTGGCACTGCCCCGTGACGCGGGCCAAGCCGGGGGCCACGGTGCTGGCCCGACACGGCGATCCGCGGATGCACAATTCCTATGGCCGGCACGTGCTGCTGGCCAGCCAGCGCTACGGGCCGGGCTACACTGTTTTCATCGGCTTCGACAGCACCTATCGCTGGCGCTATCTGCACGAAGAATATTTCGACGGCTTTTGGGCCCGGCTGGTCGATCGCGTCGGGCGGAACAAAGCCCTGGGGGGCCGCTATCCGTTCATCCTGACCACCGACAAGGCCGCCTACCGACCCGGCGACCAGGTGACGCTGCGGGCCGAATGGATCGAAGGGAAGCGGCTCGGCGCCGACCGATCTGCGCGGCGAGGTTGAAGTGCCCGGCGGTCAACCGATCGCGCTCGAGCTGCAGCCGGTCGCCGACAAAGAGGGAACGGTCGAGGCGACGTTCGCGGTCGAAGAGTCGGGGCCCTATCTGGTGCGAATCGTGCCGGCCACGACCGACGGCGATTTGGGAGCCTTGCGGCCGGCGACGCTCGACTTTCGGGTCGATCCGCGCAGCCAGGAATTGGACAAGCCGGCGATCGACCGGGCGCTGCTGGACGACGTGGCCCGGGCCGGCGGCGGGCAATTGTTCACGCTTGGCCGATTACCGGCAGATCGCCGACAGTTTCAAGATCAAGCGTGTCGAGCGGGTGTTGGAATATCGCGACGAGCTGTGGGATGCGCCGCTGCTGTTCAGCTTGCTGTTGGTTTGTTTGACGGCGGAATGGATTTTGAGAAAACGGAGCCGGATGGCGTAGGGGGCGGCGGTGATGAGGTGGCTTACTCTTAACCACAGCAACGACTGCGACCATGTGAGCTGATCGAAGCAGGCCGAGCCCGAGCGGCGGGCAGCTGGTGGCGGCGGCTCGTGCGTCGCGCGCTGCGCGGCACGATTCGCCGGCATTTGCTGGCTCGGGGTCTGCTGCGCGTGGCGGCGCTGGCGGTGGGGCTGGCGGCGGCGAGCCTGCTGTTGGATCGGCTGCTGAGGATGGAAACGTCGAGCCGCATCGCGCTGGCCTTGCTGGGTGCGGCCGGCGATGGCGGTGGCCGCCTGGCGGTGGATCGTCGTGCCGCTGTCGCTGCGGCTCGACGATCTGGATCTGGCCGAATTGGTCGAACGCCGGCGGCGCGGATTGGGGCAGCGGATCATCGACGTATTGCAACTGCCCGACCTGTTGGGCACGCCCGAGTTCGCCTCGCCGACGCTGGTTTGGGCGGCCGTGCGCGATCATGCCCAGGAGCTCGAAGGGGTCGATCTCGAAAGCCTGGTCGATGCGCGCCGCAACACGCGCGGCACGGCGCTGTTGTGCTATCTGCTGGCGGTGCCGCTGGTGTTTGCGTTCTTGTGGCCGCACACGGCCGACATTTGGGCACGCCGCTGGCTGCTGGGCCAGAATGTTCGCTGGCCGCAGACGACCTATCTGGCGCTCGACGGACTGGGCGATCGCGATCGGCTGCTGACGCCGCGTGGCGAAGGGCTGGTCTTGCAGCTTACCGCGCAGCCGCGTTTTGAGCGGGTCGACGGGGGCTGGAAACTGAACGGCCGAGGCGAGCCGCTGGTGGTCGAAACGGCCGAGCCGCCGCAGCCGGCGATTCCCGAGCAGGTGAGCCTGACCTATTGGTCGGCCGGAGGCCGGACGAAACAGGTGATGTTCACGCGTTTCGAGGGGGCCAATTTCCGCTACGAGTTGCCGCCGCTGGTCGAGCCGATCGAGGTGATGATCCGCGGCGGCGACGATTGGTTCGGACCGGTGCGGATCGAGCCGATCGATCGGCCGGCCGTGGCCGATTTGAAGCTGGTGGCCCGTCCGCCGGGTGCGACGGCCGACGAAATCCACTACGGTCGGCAATGCCGACGAGCCGCTGGTCTTTTTGCCCGAGACGCAGCTCGAGCTGCGGCTGTCGGCCAGCGAGCCGCTCACTTCGGCCGAGGTGATGACGAAGGACGAGCCGCCGCAAGCGCTCGCGCGCGTTGAGGAAGACAGCGAGGCCAAAGAGTTCCGCCTGGCGTGGAGCATGAAGGAATCGCAAACGCTTGGAGCTGCGGCTCGTTTCGGCCGCCAGCGGCCTGGCGTCGAAGCCCTACTTTCTGACGATCGGCCTGCTGTACGATCGCGAGCCGCGGCTGACGCTCCGCTCGGCGGGAGTCGGCAAGCGGGTCACGCCGCAAGCCCGCATTCCGCTGGCGATCCATGCGGCCGACGATTTTGGTCTGGCCGATCTGGCGTTGGAAATCGAAAAGACCGAGCTGGGCGGCGAAAAGCCGGTGACGACCAGCCAAGCGCCTGGAGCTGGAAAAGTATGGCGCCGACGACGCGGCCGCTGCCGCCGTCGATCGACCGCGACATGGAGCTGAAGGTTGCCGAGCAGGAGCTGGTCGCCGGCAACGCGATGCGTCTGCGGGCGTCGTCGGCCGATCGCTGCGCGCTGGGGAGCCACACCGGCTCGTCGCGCTGGCTGGCGTTTCAGATCGTCACGCCCGACGAATTGTTCTACGAGATTTTGATGCGTCAGCGCGAGCAGCGGGCCAAATTCGCCGCCGCGTTGGTCGCAGGCCCAGGCGCAGGCCGAAGCGCTCACCGAAGCTCGATGCGCTCGACGGCGTGCGGCCGTTGATCCGCGACGCATCAGGCGATTGCCCGGCAGGTTTCGCAGATTGCCAGCCGGTTGGAGGTTTCGCTGCGCGAGATGACGCTGAACGAGTTGGGCAATCCGACCGCCCGGCAGCTGCTGGCCGACAACGTGATTGCTCCGCTTGCGCGAGCTGCACACCGGCCCGCTGCAGGCGCTGGGCGGCCGGCTCGACCGGCTGGCGGCCGGCGAAGCGATCGACCCGGCCGAGCGCGACGCGGCTCTCGAAAGTCCAGCAAGAGATCGTGCAAACGATGCAGCGGATTCTGGAACGCATGTCACAATGGGAAAGCTTTGTCGACGTGGTGAATCAGTTGCGGCATATCATCGAGCGGCAAACGCTGCTCAAACAAGGGACCGAAGAGGCCCAGAAGAAACAGACCGACAGCTTGTTCGACGAGTGAAGAGAGGCCGCGTGGCGGCTGTTCATGCGGGAGAGCAGTGGCGACGGAGCGAGGATTGAAAGGTTACAATTCGGCGTGAGCCGAGATCCAATAAGCGTGGGAAAGGGATGTGCCATGAGACGATTTGTGCGACGAGCAATCGGTTCGGTTCTTGCCGGCTGGCGACGGGCTGGCACTGCTGGCCTTGCTGCTGCGGCGGCGCTTGCGGCCTGTGGGACTGACCGCCAGGCGAGCCGCGGCCGGATGAGGAGACCGATCGGAGGCGACACAGACCGAGCCGACGCAGCTGCGACGGCCAAGGCCGCGCGGACAAAGACGAAGAAGCCGGCCAAGGACGAGAATGCCAAGGCGCAAAGAGAACGAGAAGAAAGTTTCGCCCGCCGAGCAGCTTGGCTTTCAACAGGCCGAAGTGACGGCCGAAATGGCCGAGCTCGAACAGCGGATGTTTCGGCTGGGCGAGACGCTCAAATCGCTCGAGCCCGAGAATTCGTCGCGGCTGATGCTGGGACTGAAGTTCGCCCGCGAAGAGCTGGTCCTGCACCAGATGAAGGAGATTCAAGAGCAACTTCAAAAGGCCAGCCTGGGCGAATCGCTGATCGAACAGAAACAATTGCTCAGCAAGCTCGAACGGTTGGAGCAGTTGTTGCTCTCGGCCGATCTCGATTTTCAGATGCGGCTCGCAACGGCTGCGTCAAATCCGCGAGATCCTTCGCCGGCTCGAACCGATCATTCGCGAGGAGGATCGCGAGCAAAAACTTTCGGATCAGACCGCCGCGCGGGAAGCCAAGGCAGCCGAGTTGGCCAGGCGCGGGCGAAGCTCGAAGAGTTGATCCGCCGCCAAACGGCCCATTTGGATCGCAGCCGACGCTGGCCAAAGATCCGGCCTCGGCCGAGAGCAAAGCTGGCTGGGCGGAACTGGCCACCGAGCAAGGCAAAACCCAGGAGCAAACCGCGGCGCTGGCCGGTCCGGCGACCGATGTTCCGGCTCCCGCTGCGGCTCCGACGGCACCGGCCGAGGAACAAACGCCGGCCGGCCTGGCGAGAAGGCTCCAGTTGAGAACGAGGCCGTGGCCGAAGAAAAGCCCGCCGAAGAAAAACCGCTGTCGAAGAAAAAGCCCAGCCGGACGGCAAATGCTGGCCGAGGCGTCGCGGCAGATGCCCGCGGCCAAGGCAAAGCTCGCCGGCGACGAGCCGAGCCGCGGCCGAGCGGATCGAGCAGGCGCTGGCAAGCTTGAAGCGGCGCTCGCCGACGTGGAGCGGCAGCAGGCCGAGCTGGCAGGCGGAGCTGAAGGCCGAAAAGTTCGCCGGCATGGCCAAAGACCAGTCGGCCAACCGCCAATCGACCGACAGCATCGACGACATGGTCCGCGGCTTGGGAGACAGCGGCGCGGCGGCCTTGGCCGAACTGATCAAGTCGGGCGGCAACATGTCGCGGGCCGAGGGGGACCTGCGTGGACTGCAAGGCCGGCTCGGCCGGCAAGCAGCAGGAGCTGGCCCTGGCCTCGCTCAAGTACGCCCGCGAGCTGTTGGCCGAAGAGGCCGCCCGGCTGCAGAACCAGTTGCGGGCCGAAGTGAAAAAACGGGTGCTGGAAGGGCTGATGATCATGCTCGACGAGCAAGTCGTGATCCGCCAATCGACCGAATCGCTGTCGGCCCGCGTGGCGCAAAAATCGCGACAGGCCGAGGCGTCGGTGATCGGACTCTCGCGAGCCGAAATCGAAAGTGATTGCGCTGGCCGACGAACTGGTCACGCTGGTCGAAGAGACCGAATTCGGCATCGCCCTGCCGGCCGCCACGCGGATCATCCGCGACGAGATGGACGGCGTGCGAGGGCTCGTTGGCCGCGGCGCTGGCCGGCGAAGAAGTCGTTTCGGCCGAGAAGCAGATCGAAGGCGACCTGCAAAGCCTGATCGATGCCATGAAGCAAATGCCATCGGCCGGCCGCGATCGCTCGGCTGGCAAGCAGCGGAGCACGCACCGACGACGAGCAGCGGCGCGAGCTGAACCGCTTGATCGCCGAATTGAAAATGGTTCGTTTGCTCGAAACCCGGCTGCTACGAAAACACGACCACCGCCGATCACGATCGGGCCGGCGCGGCGAGTTTGCCCGCGGCGACTGCGCCGGCAGATCATGGACCTGGGCGGGCGGCAAGAGGATGTGCGCGACGTGACCGAACGGCTGGCGATCGAACGAGGCGAGGATCTGAGCCAATAGGACCCAAACCCGATTCGCCCGTCAATCCCAATGGATGAGGAAAGGATAACGATCATGCGGCGAATCATTGCTCACGATTTTGGCCGGCGCGGCCCTGGGACTGCTTTCTCTACGTCGAGCGCGGCCACGGCGCAGGACGGATCGGAAGTCGATCCCTTGCTCGACGTCGCCGCCGACATGAACTCGGCAGCCATCAAGCTGGCCAAGCTGCACACCGACACGCCGACGCAAACGGCGCAGAAAAGCGCGCTGAAGAAGCTGGATGAAATCATTGCCCGGCTGGAAGAAGAGGAAAAACAGCAAGCGGCAACTCCTTCGGCAAGCGGCCGGCCACGGATTCGACCATCCGCAAGGGTCCCGGCGGCATGGGGACGCTGCACGCCGAACAGCCACGAGGGAAAGCAGTGGGGCGAATTGCCTCCCAAAGAGCGCGAGCGAATTCTGCAATCGATGAACGACGGCTTCCCGAGCCATTATCAAAAAATTCTGGAGCGCTACTTCGCCCGACTGGCCGACGAAAAACCGCTGGCCGACGCCGACGCCGACCGGCCGCCGCCGGCTGAGCCCCGACTGCCGCTGGCGACAGCGGAACCGAAATGAAACGGACTGCGAAATGAAGTCGCCGAGGCTGTTGGTGCCGCGCCTCCGCGCAGTGCTGGTGCCGGCTGGCGTCTGGGCCTGCTGCGTGGCTTGGCCGCGCTTGGCCGGCCACGCCGGGCGCAGCAAACCTGAACCAATCGCGGGCAACCGGCCAGCCCAGGCCGGCGGGCAACAGCCGATCGCCGCCACGACGTCGCGCGGCGCGGTCTACACGCTCGACGCCGACCGCTTCGATGGTCCGATCCTGTCGCTGGCCGATGGACAACTGGCCATCGATAGCGATCCGCCGCGCACGGTGCCGCTCGACCAGGTCGATCGCATCGATCTGGGAGCCGCGCCCGTCGGTATTGCTGGTTTGGGTCGGGCAAGACAACCACGACGGCGCGCAGGCCGGCAGCACGGCCGGCGGCAGCGGCATTCAGGACATCCACCTGCAATTCGCGGCATATCCCGCGGACACGGCAAGATCACCCAGGTGGTCGTTTCCGGCGTGCTTGCGGGCGGCGTGCAGGTCTGGATGCTCGACCCGGGCAACACGCCCGTTTTGGCGACTGGAATCGGTCGCACGCGGCCGACAGCCCCACGGCCGACTTTATCTGGAGCCGCCGGCGGCCGATTGTTTCGAGCAGCCGCTCGACGTGATGCTGACGTTCGACGACAAGACGACGTCAAGTCGCGGATCACGCCCACCACGCATACCGACAACGGTCTCAAGGTCGGCAAGGTCGAAGGCGAGGCCAAGCCGGCCGCGGTCGCAGTCGAGCCGCTGGTGGTGCTGGCCACCGACGAAACGGTTCATGGCCGCAGCGTCGAGATCGGCGAAGACCTGCTGCGGCTGAAGCTGCTGACCGGGCCCGAGTTGAAGATTCCGCTGGCCGAAGTTCGCGGCATCTGGCTGGGGGACGACAAATCGGAACACCGCAAAACGTTTGACGAAAAACTGAAAAATGCCGGCGGCGACCGATTGGGCCCTGATCGTGAGCAAAGAGAAACGAAAAGGAAGCCGCCTCGGTCGAAGGAAGCGTGCAGGCCATTGCCGACGGCAAGCTGGTGTTTCTGGTGGGAGACGACGCGCGCAAGGTCGCGCTCGCCGCGCGTGCTGGGCCTGGTGATGGCCGCCCATCCTGCGCCGCCGCAGCGCCGATCGTCTTTTATCAAATGTTCGAGCTGGCCAGCGGCGACAAGATCTCGGGCCAGTTGATCGGGTCAAAGCCCGACGTGCTCGACGTGCACACGCTGTGGGGGACCGACGTGCAATTGCCGCGCGGCGAAGTCCGCTCGATCACCTGCCGCGAGCGGACGGGCGACCTATCTCTCCGACCTCGAGCCGGTCTCGGTCGACGAAGTGTCGTATTTCGATCACCGGCTGCCCTATCACCGCGATCAGGGGCTGGCCGGCGGGCCGCTGCTGCTGCACGGCATGACCTATCGCAAGGGACTGGCCGTCCATTCGCGCTGTGTGCTGACCTATCGGCTCGACGGCCGCTACGAACTGTTTCAGGCACGCTTGGGATTCGAGGACGGTGCGCCGCTCGCCGGATCGATCGCCTGCCGCGTGCTGGCCGACGACCGCGAGCTGTATGCCAATCCGACCCTGCGGCTCGGCGCGCAGCCGATCTCGCTGAAGCTGGAACTGCCGGGAGCCAAACAGTTGGTGTCTGGAAGTCGATTTTGGCGAGCACCAGGACGTTGGCGACCGGATCGTGTGGGCGGCCGCGCGCGTGGTTCGGCCCGAAGACCCGGCGCCGCACCGACTGCGGCCGTCGCGACAGAATCTGCGCGGCAGCGGCACCCGTGCCAACTGCCACCGCCGTTCCCGCAACTCCCTAACCACCCGCGTGTGAAAGGTTCGAACGAACATGCAACGCTGTGCTGGTACTGCTGGTTTTGGCCGTCTCGGTTTGTGGCACGCTGCGTTCGTCGAACCGGCTCGTGCGCAGACATGGCGCTCGACGGTCGAGGTAGAAGCGGTGACGGAGACCGATGCTACCGAGCCGGCCGACGCGACCGACGAAGGCCAAAGCCGATGGCAAGCCCGAAGCCAAGAATTCTCGCGCCGTTCGACGACAAAGTTCCTGGCGAAGAGGACGAGCGAGGTTTTTTCGAAGTTCACCACTGGGGTGTCTGGCTGGCCGATCCGGCGCTCGACAAGGTCAACGCCCGCGAACAGTTTCTGACCACCATGCCGACGGCGGTCGAAACGACGCGGCCGCGGCGGATGAAAGACGACAAGAAGCCCGCCGCCCCGGTGAACATTGTCACGTTCCATCGGCCAGCCGGCGCCGACGATCGACGTCGATCTGCGGGTGAAAGGGGGAACGCTCGTGGCCCATTGGCCGCCGGCACAAGTGAAAAGCAACCGGTTGCATTGGCCGGAATATGAATTGGCGGCCAGGCGCCGGACGATGCCGCCTGGCTGAACGTGCCGCGCGGAACATTGGTTCAGCTCTGCTCCGCAAGGGAGACGGACTGGTGCTGCGCAAGGGTGCGCGTGCCGAACGGTTCATCACCTACGACTTCGAGGCCCCGTTTCCGCTTCCGCTCAAGCTCGACGGCGGACCCGACACGTACAACGTTCGCAGCACGGCAAGCTATCCGGTGCACGACCTGGTGATTGTGGTGCCGACCGAGTCGGGCCGCCGTGTCGGCTGGCTCGATCTGTTGCCGGCCGCTCCGGCTGCGGAGGCAAAGCCGGCCCAGCCCAAAGGCGAGGCAAAACCGGCTGCCGGGGCGGTCGCGGCGGCCGAACCAGCCGCGGCTGCACCCGTGGCGGTTGCTGCCGCCGCGGTGGCCGTGCCGGCTGCGGCGGGCGCCCGCTGGGCTTAGCGAATCAAGCTCCGCAACAGGGACAGCCGGCCAAGGCTGCCGGCGCGGAGGCCGCGCCGCGCCACAGGGCCGCCGGTGCCGGTAAAGCTCAGCCAGCCGCTGGCCGCCGGCAGCGAAGAGCTGGCCGCACTTTCGACCAAGGCGCTGGCCGATCGGCTCGGGCAGACGGGACTCGATCGGGCCGCGAGATCGATCTATTGCTGTCGCTCTATGGACCGACGATTTTCGCCGCCGATTCGCTGACGGTTGCCTGGCGGATTCCGGCGGGCATGGTCGACGAGGTGACGCCACTGGTCATCGAGCCCGAGCCGGCCAAAACGGTGCGGGTGGTGCTGGTGGTGGCGCGGAATCTCGATCCGGAGATCGAAGACAGTTTGCAAACGCTTGTCGATCAGCTTGGCAGTCCGCAATACAAAGAGCGCGAAGCGGCCGAAGCAGCGGCTGGTGGAGCTCGGCTCGCTGGCTTTTCCGGTTCTGAAGCAATCGCTCAACAACAAGGATCCGGAAATCGCGTTTCGCGCCGAGCGACTGCTGCTCGGACCAACAGCAGTCGATCGACTTGCCCGGCGGTGCGCCGCAGCCACCGCAATAGCGATTCCGGTCGGACTCGTTGCGGCTTGGTAGCTCCGGAGATTCCTGGCGGCGATTAAAACGCTGCGTTTTTCGCCGACGAACTGGCCCGCGGTACCGAAATCGTGGGGCGAAATCGGATTGCCGTGAGCTTTCACCACGCCGACCGAGCGGCCGAAATCGAGTTCGCGGCGCCCGTTTGTGTATCGCCCTGCCAAGTGTCGAGAGGGGCTGCGGCACGAATTCCTCACGCGGCGATATTGGCTCAGAGAACTTACACTACGCGCGTCCAAGATCCTGTTCGTGCCGGTTGTTGACAACGTAACCTGGCACGAATACGATTATCGCCGGTCACATTTTCAAGATGCGACGCACTCGCCTGGTCGCCGGCGATCAGCCTCGTGCGATAGATTTCAGTCGGTTCATTTTGCGTGCCTCGTTGGGAGATGGCTTCGTCAGTTCGGTCAACCGGTCGGCAACTTGTTTTTTCGAAAGGTATTGGCCATGACTCTGAAACAACGGTGCTTTGCAATTGTGGTGGCACTGGTGCTGGATTTGCCAGTGAGTTTGTCACCGACCGAGGCCGGGCTTCAGTGCGGTGCCCTCTGGTGCGACGGCTGCGCCAATTGCCAGGCAGCCACCAGCCCCCCATCGAGCAATGACTGCCAGGCTGGCAACGAGCCCCAGTTTCAAACTGTCGAGCGCACTGTGATGGTGCCGACGACGGTGACCGAAACCCGCACGATAAATGTCACGGAGTACCGCACTGAAGAGCGTCAGTGCAGCTACACCGTCTATCGGCAGGTGCCCGAGACGAGGGAAATCCAAATTCCGTTTACGGTGATGGTGCCCGAAACCCGCACCCGCACGATCAATTACACCGTCAACAGGCCAGTGATGGAGACGCAGACGCTGCAGTACACGGTGATGGTGCCGCAGACCCGTATCTACACGATCAATTGCACCGTCAACAAGCCGGTGATGGAAACGCAGACACTGCAGTACACGGTGATGGTCCCCTACCAGGAAACTCGCCAGGCCGTGCGCAAGGTCTGTCGCATGGTCCCCGTGACGGTGATGAAGACCATGTGCGAAGATCAAGGCCACTGGGAAGTCGTTCCCGTGCAGAATTGTCAGCCTTCTCGCGGGAATGATTGCGTAGAGAGCAGCAATCGAGACCGGCTGATTCAGACCGTAGGCTGGCGTCACTATCGTTCCGGATGTTGCGGTAACGGGTATGGCTCGGCGCCTGGTTGCAATCTGGGTAACAACTGTGGTGCAGCAGACGGTTGCTGTGCAGCTGGAGCTGCGAACAACTGCGTGCAAACGCAACGTCGCTGGGTGTCGAGTTTCGTCACGAAGCAAGTGCCCTGTACCGTGATGCAGGCCCAGACCGAAGACATTCCGTATACCTACACAGTCAACCTGTGCAAACCAGAAACCCGGACCCGCGAGGTACAGGTCTGCCGCCTGGTTGCCGAGCAACAAACGCGCGAAGTCGCCTGCACCGTATGCGTCGCTGAAACGCGCACTTGCGAGGCCCAGATCTGCCGCATGGTCCCCGAGCAGCATAGCTGCGAAGTGCAATACACGGCTTGCCGTGCCGAGCAACATATCGGCATGCGACAGGTGACTACCTGCAAGGCGGTGCCGGAGGTGAAAACCGCGAGTTACACGGTTTGTGTCCCCTACACGGTGCAGAAGCAAGTCCAGGTTCAAGTCTGCAAAATGATGCCGAAGACCATTCAGTGTCAGGTGCCGGTGAGTAACAGCTGTGGCCAGACTGGCTGTGCCTGCCAGTGAGCCAGTGCTCGCACTGAATGGCCAAAAGGTCGAACCCGACGTGCCGGTGGAGAATGAATGCCGGATCGACGGCTCACTCCACCGTGGCGTGAGGATCGCGTGCCACCCCGGTACGGAGGATGAACGATCGTTCGGTTTCGGTGCCCCCCCGGCGGAGAGCTTGTCGGCCAGATTGCAGCGACGGCCGGACCCCACATCGCCAGCCGGTTCCGCCCAGGTTCTGCGTTGCATTCAGCCGCAGAAGGTGGCGGAAAATAAGGGTCGCGGTTTTGGGCGGTACGGCATTGATCTGCGAAGAGAGATTGTCTGCGTGCATGGCTTGCAACCAACACACCACGATCTCGTCGGCCAACAGCCCTTGCGTTGGACAGTCATGGTGCCGGTGGTCGGCTGCGGCGGCTTTTGCGAATCGTGGCCAAACGCTCGGCCAGTTCGGCCACACGCTCGGGCTCGGCGGCCGCCAGATCGCGCTCTTCCGCCAGATCGTCGGCCAGATTGAAGAGCATCGGCTTCCGCTCCGGTTGCCCGGCGGTGGCGGGTGCTCCTTCGATCAGTTTCCACGAAGCGCTGCGGATTGCCAGTCCGCCGGGGAATCCGCCGGTGTGATGAACCAAATGCTCGCGCACCGGCCGCTTGTCGCCCAGTAGCGCCGGCAGGATGTTGAAACTGTCGACGGCCGCTTCGTCGGGAAGCTTCTCATCCAACAATGCCGCGCAGGTGGCCGCCAGGTCGACGTGGCAAACGAGTTGATCGCTCTGGCCCACCGGCACGCGGCCCGGCCAGCGGGCAATAAACGGCACGCGGTGGCCGCCTTCGAACAAGCCACCCTTGAATCCGCGTAAAGCGCCGTTGGGCCGATGTCCGCTCGGGTCGGTGGCCGAGCCGTCCTGATAGCCGTCGTCGAGGACGCCGCCGTTGTCGCTAGTAAAGATCACCAGCGTGTTGCGCGGCCAGCCCTGTCCGATCGAGCGCGGCCAGGATCTCGCCGACCGACGCGTCGAGCTCTTCGATCACGTCACCACGCGTGCCGTGTGGGCTGTGCCCGGCAAACCGCGGATGGGGCACACGCGGGACGTGAATATCATGCGTGCAAAAGTAAAGAAAGAACGGCTCACCGCGATGCGATTCGATAAAACCAACCGCCTTGCTCGTAAGCACGTCGGCCATATCCTCGTCGACCCAACGGGCGGCCTTGCCGCCGGTCATGTAACCAATGCGGCTGATTCCGTTGATAATCGTGTTGTCGTGTCCGTGGCTGGGCCGGACCTTTAGCAGCTCGGGATGATCCTTGCCCGTCGGCTCGTTGCCGATCGGCACCCCATAACTGACCGCGATCGGATCGCTCGGGTCGTAGCCGACGACGCCGTGGTTCTCGACATAGACGCAGGGGGTGCGATCGCCCGTGGCCGGCACGCCGAAGAAATAATCAAAGCCGATCTCAAGCGGTCCGGGCTGAATGGGGGCGTTGTAATCGGTCTTGGCCTTTTCGGTTCCGTGCGGCGGTCCCGTCGCCGCCGAGTCCCAGGTGCCACTTGCCCACCGCGCCGGTGGCATAGCCTACCCGCTTGAAAATCTTTGGCAGCGTGAGCTGCGAGGTTGGAATGCACAGCGGCGCCTCGCCGTTCAAAATGCCTGAACCGGCCGCTTGGCGCCAGGCATACCGGCCCGTCAGCAGCGCAGCTGCGCGTCGGAGTGCAGACCGCCGAAGGCGAGTGGGCATCGGTGAATCTTCGTCCCTCGCTGGCCAGCCGATCCAAGTTTGGGGTGCGAACCTGCGTGGCTCCGTAGCAACCCAAATCGCCATAACCAAGGTCGTCGGCCAGGATCACCACCACGTTGGGTCGCTGCGGATCGCGCTCTTCGCCGTGTAGATTTGAGGATTTGCGGCCAAACCGCGGTCACCCAAAGCAGCAGGGCGACGGCCCAAGCCGATCGGCTGGCAGTGCGACAAAGGCGGCGGTGAATCGGCTGGCGGTCTAGCATCGGTTCCTCAAATTTCTGGACTAACCGGCCGAGTGGCGACCCTGCCGGCCGACCAGCTTAGGGCACTGGCCAGATCATAGCATCAATCCAGTCGACAGGATCTGATTGCCAGCGATACTCGCTATCGACGAGCGCATGGACGCCGCTGCCCAGTCCGACCGCTCGAGTCGTCACGAATCCGCCGAAAATCCTCCTGGTCACGGCGATGGTCTCGACAAAAAACTGGCTTGACTGGTCCAACCATATCACAATAGCGGGATGCGACTGCTAGCAAAAGCGATTCGGATCGCAGTTTTCGCGGTACTCACTGTGATTGGCGCCAGTTTTGGGGCAGTCCTTTTTGCAGATGCTGCTGACCGCGCGCTGCCATACCGCGGACTTGGCTGCGTGACGAGATCGACAGCATGGGCTTTACCGGCTTGGTGGTTGGCGGCTTAGCGGGGCCAGCGATTGCCATAGCGCTCAAGCGGATAGCGCTGAAGGTTTATTGGTTCGACGTTCAACGGGGCGAGCAAAATCGGATGAGCGAGCGCCCCATCCCGCCGCCTGCTTCCCGCCCTCTTTCCTGAACCCACGCCCGGCAGCACAATCGGCACCCAGTGCCGCCGACCATATCGGCCCATGCGGCTCCTATTTCGTAGCCGTGGCATCGTACCCCTACGACACTTCCCGAGTGCCGGCCCGACAACCCCCACACCAGACGGCATGAAGCCACTCTGAGTGAGAATTGGAAGCTGCCCCGCCAGATTCTAAAGTTAGGATTGCGTTAGCGTTTGTGCGGTCGGATGTGGCTGCACACCGATTCCTAACGCCGTTTCAATGTTGGCGTCGAGTGGAGGAATCGTGATGCGCTCAGTTAGCTTGCGGTCTGGTCATTGCCTGGTGTTTGTGTTGCTCCTTGCTCCGGTATTAGTGCAGCCCAACAACTTAGAGTTCGAGGATAACGCATGGATCTCGCCTGACACGCAGCAAAACGGGCGCCGGCTCGACAAAATGAAGTCGGCCAACAGAAATGCAACCACACAGCCCGTCCAGCCACCCAGCGTGATCGAGGACCCCACAATTGATAGAACGTTGAGGCTACTGGATGCGACCGACCCGTCCATGTCCGAAATAACTCCGATGGACGGATCGATGAGCCAAGGTGGCTCTAGCTGGATATGGGCGATTGTGGCCTCGCTTTGTGTGGCGGGGGCGGGTTTGGCCTGCTTCAGCTTTTATTGGTCGCACACGCGCCGCATGACTTCTTGGTAACCGCTCGCCCGGGCGATGCAGGGCTCGCCACTTTGCCGATTAACTGCCCGTCCTGCCCGTACCGCGGATGGTCAGTTGAATGCTGCCGGGTGCGTGATGGTTCACTGCGTGAAGAGTCTGCCTGGTATTGATCGCCGGGCAGCGCTGAAAGCATCGAGTACGTGAGAAGAAGCAGAGCCCCCCACGCGTGCGCTGCGCAGCAGCCAAGATGCACTCGTGCTTCGAGGTCTCGCTCGATGCCAAGGCACTCGAGCAAGCCAGCATCGGCGTCGATACGCTGGTGACCTGCCGGCGGCAGGACGTCTCGCTTCGTTCTGCTCTGCGATCGATGCTCCGGCCAATGGATTTGACCTATATCATCCGCGATGAATCGCTGGTGATCACCACTCCTGACGTGACCAGCAACGAATTGGTGGCCAAGGTCTACCCTGTTGGCGGTCTCTGAGTGATACCGCGCCGGCTGCGTATCGAATCAACCATGCGCAGGATTATGGTATTCGTTCTTGTCGTTGCGGCTTTTGGGCTCGCGGCAACTCAACAAAAGCATTCGAAGCTTGAAGGAACAATTGCCGGGGACAGGAAAGAACTGGTTTCCGGAATTGCTTTCAGATGATGTTCGGCAGGCAATTTTAAACTGGGGAGGGAGACGTCAACCGCCGGCCCACCGCCCGCACCCGCGACGTCGCAGCGGTGGGCAATCGGCCAGCTTCACAGACCGCTGGCCTTACGACGACGGCGGCCACTCAGTAGGTAAAGGTCGGCTCGCAGGTTCCACAACGGATCGTCGCTGGGATCGAGGCCGTCGGTGCGCGGGATCGGATCGAAAATGATTTTGCGCGTTTCCGGGTCCGATTCGTCGGCGCGCTCGGTCAAGGTGATCGTCCCAATTTGGACCTCTCGTCGGCCCTCGGGCCAATTGCTCGTCGCGTCGGTCACCTCGTCCCCCGGCTCAGCCAACTGCACAAAGAGGTGGAACTTGACCGGGCCGCGCGCGATCCGCGACGAGAATTCGTCCCGGAGAAAATCGGGCTGTTTTTTCGCGGCGTCCTCGTCGGTCAGATACTCCGTGCCCGCGTCGGGCCGAATGCGATAGCGGCCAAAGCGGCTCGCCCCTTCTCGATTGGTGAATTTGAGGGCCGAGACGCCAAAGAACGATTCGCGGGCGAAACTGGTTGGGATCGGCTTGGGAGCGACGGCGAATCGCATCGCGGCCGGATGAGCCGCCAAAAAATCTTCCAGCGGCGTCGGCTTGGATACCGCCGGCCCACTGGCGGCCACCGCGCGGACGAACCCTAAAAACTCTTCGCCGGTGTGAGTGGGAAAACCGTCGAACGAATGCGCCACGATGTCGGTGTGAACATGTTCGCCCAGATAAAAGCGAATGGCCATCCCGCGCGGGCTGGCTGCCTGCAAATCGTTGTCGGGCACGTTCGGCACACCGGCAAAGTCGGAGAGCCTGACAATCACCGGCGTCGATGACTGATTCAAATGCAGTGCGCGGGTCAGCGTGGGCGCGGTGGGCGTGGGTGCAAAAGTCCCGCGGCACATCAGCCCCTTGGCGTGCACGGGCCGAAAACCGGGATGCAGCCCAAAGACCTCTGCGAGGGCGGCCAGCAGGTCTTCGGCCAATGGGTTGTGCGGAGCGGGGCGCGGTTGGGCTCGGGGCATGGCCAGAATCTCCTGAAACTAGACCAGCAGACAGAAGAAACACCGCATCTCTACTTCGACTTCGCCGCGAACGCAAGTATCACGACGGCAGGCCGAGGCCCAAGGGCCGTAACCGACAGATTGGGCGAAATTATTATCGCCATTCCGTAAGCCAATTCAATCTGCGGGGCCCGTTTTTCTGACCGCATTCGGGCGAGCCTGAAACCAGACATCGGGCAACAATTCAGCTAGGGGATGTGCTTCCTGAAACGCGTATGTTGGTTGCACAGAGCGGGATCAAACTTGGAGGACACCAGGCTCGCCAGCCGGGCGAACGGCGGGCCCCATTCGGCCGCCAATTTTCCACGGGCATTTCAGCAATCGGGAAATCGGCCCATTGGATTCGGTAGTGAATTGCCTTCCTGTGCATTCCGCCTGGAATCGCTTTTTGAAATCCGCCGGAACGGTCGCACTCGGTTTATTTTAGCATGACCGGCTTCGTGGGCCTCGTTCCATCTTTGCACTGGGAAGGGCCGGATGTTCGGCCACCAGCGTCATCCGAAGGCACAACGCGAACATCGGCAGTCGCTCCATGGTCGAAGCCTTGCTAGTGCCCCAGCACGGTGAGAGTGACGACAAATGAAGTCACGTACGGGATTTGGCGCGGCGACTGGTGGTGTAGAGACTAGAGACAACCGCCAGAAGTTCGGCAGCTTCAACCGGTTTGGGCAGATGCATCTGGAATCCGGCCATTAAAGCGCGGCGGCGATCTTCGGATCGGGCGAAAGCCGTGAGGGCGACGGCAGGCGTATCCCCTCCCTCCACTTCGGAAAGTTGACGCAATTTGGTGAGGAATGTGTAACCGTCTTCGCCGGGCATGCCGATATCGCTGAGCACCATGTCTGGTCGACGTTGCTTGACCGCCTCGATTCCCTGGGTAGCGCTGGCGGCCGTCGTTACAATCGCTTTGCAGGTCGTGAGGATGCGTTGAATCAGGGCGCGTGCGTCCGGCTCGTCATCCACCACCAACACATGGAATCCGCTCAGGTCGGGGATTGCTCCCGCCGCGAACATCGATGGGGCGTGCGTCACAATCGCCTCGGGTTCCGTGACATGCACCGCGGCCAGTGGGAGCGAAACAACAAACTGAGCCCCCTGGTCCGAGCCTCGGCTGGATGCTTTCACCGTGCCACCATGCAATTCGAGAAGCGATTTGACCAGCGCCAGCCCCAGGCCCAAGCCACTGTGCTGACGACTGGTCGAATTGTCGGCTTGAGAGAAGCGTGTAAACAGATGCGGCAAGAATTCCGGAGAGATCCCCTGCCCTGAATCCTCCACTCTAATCTCGACGTTAGAATCGACCCGACTGAGGATAACTTGGACCCGTCCCCCGCGGGGTGTGAATTTCACGGCGTTCGAGAGCAGATTCCAAAGGACTTGCTGGAGTCGATTCGGGTCGCCGGTGATCCGTGCGCCCTTGGGATCCAGGACTTGGCTGAGGCGAATTCCCTTGGCCTCGGCCGCGGGACGAACCGATTCGACGGCGTCCGAGATGACGACTTGCAGGTCGACCGGCTGGACGTCGAGCCTCAATTTGCCATTGATCACACGTGACATGTCGAGCAGTTCTTCGATCAACTGGGCTTGAGCCCGCGCATTGCGTTCGATGGTTTCGAGGCCTTGCTCAAGATCTTCCGGGGTGCGCGGCGCCGTGGGACCGAAGAAGCGTCGCCCAACCCAGGATCGCAGACGAGCGGCGTTCGCAGCTCGTGTGAGAGAGTGGCGAGAAATTCGTCCTTCACGCGACCGACACGCTCAGCCTCGGAACGGGCCGCCATTTCGCTTTTCAGCAACTCTTCGCGTTCGCGAAGAATACGGTTGATGCCGGTGATATCGCGAGCGATTTTGGAAACCCCGATAATGCGACCGGTTGAATCCTTGATCGGAGAGATTGTGACCGAAACGTCCACTAGACGTCCATCCTTGCAGACACGGACCGTCTCGAAATGATCCACTCGCTGGCCGCGGCGCAGCTGTGCCAAAATCCTTGGTTCCTCATCAAGCCGGTCTGGCGGGAACAGTAAAGTAATGGGTTTGCCGATTATCTCCTCGGCGGTGTAACCGAACATTCGCTCCGCGGAGTAATTCCAGCTGCGGACAATGCCGTTGAGGTCTTTGCTCACGATCGCGTCGTCGGAGGACGTGATAATTGCCTTGAACCTGCCTTCCAGTTCGGCATTTTGGCTGATGTCACGCGCGATCTTTGACGCTCCCACGACCTTTCCCTGTGCGTCATGAATCGGCGAAATCGTCACGGACACGGCGACGGGGGCACCATCTTTACGAACACGCACGGTCTGGAAGTGGTCAACTCGCTCGCCGCGTTGAAGCCGTTCCAAGATTTCAGGCTCTTCGTCCAGTCTGTCGGGTGGAAACAGGACGGTGATGGGCTTTCCGACAATCTCCTCGGCGGTATAGCCAAAAATTCGTTCGGCAGATTGGTTCCAGGTTCTCACGACACCATTGAGGTCTTTGCTGATGATCGCATCTTCCGACGAAGCAATGATCGCCGAGAGCAACGCCTGGGCCTCTTCGGCGGAATCGAGTTTTGGGATCATAAACCGGCTCATCGTGATCTATTCTGCACGCATTCGTCAGTGGGGAAGTTGGTCGACGAACTGGTCGTCTAACAGCTGGTCGGACATAACCCATCGACTGGCCGTGGAAATCCTGGTCACTCTCTCGACGGTGGGGGAGCCTTGACAGGCCGCGGTTTTCGGGCTGGCCTGCGGTGAATTGCCTGTGAGGCCTGAGGATGCGGCCACATCAATAACGGTTTGATTGTGATCGGCTTGTTTTCGGTGTACGAGCATCAGTTTTAAGACGACAAATGAATCGGGTGCCTTGCTCCTTGGAGGGACAGGCATCTGTGAATTGACTGGAGTTGAAAGTCACATTCGCAGGACTTAGCGCCGGTGGGCAAAACCGGCGCGGACTGTCCCCTTCTCCCAGACGGTTTTTTTCCCACGTTCTTAGTGCTGATGATGACATGCAAATGCCGGGCCGCGTTGAAATACGCCTTCGAATTGCTTCGACGCATTTCTTTCGTCGAGTGTTATCTTTGGCCCCATGGAGGGATAAACGACCGTTTTTAAAGCTCTCGTGTCGCGTTCCACGAAAGTTCGAGTCGAGCGCCGAGCGATCAGGTTGATCGATGAATCGGGGGCTGCTACTACTGCCGGAAGAGGAAAGCTGTCGGGATAAAGCAAAACAGGAAACAGCCCGCTTACATCCCCGCATCTCTCCGATTACTCATCGAACGGGTCGATGCTTAAAGTCGATGGCCTGCCAGCAAGTAATAGCCATTCGCGAGATGGCCAGATTCGCGACCCTACGTTGATCCGCGTCGCAGGCAATGATCTCCTCAATTACTTCAGCTACGGATCCGACACTTACCTCGGCCGGGTGGCAACGAATCGTGGCGGATTGGCCCCGGGTCGAAGTTGGCCGGGGTCGACGTATTCGGGTTCGAGAGCCCATCAGCCAGACCGAGTCGATCGCCGACAAGGTAAATCAAAGACCTAACACCATCTCGCGACCACGCGCCTGGACAACGTGGGTGGTGCCAGGCCGAGCGGCCGCTTTGAGGTTAGGACGGCCTGACAATTGGGGCGAGCATTGATGGCCATTGCCATGGAGCGACGTCGCGTTGTCGCCGGCGGGTCCTGACGGTCCAGCAGCAGAAACGCAGGCAAGCCCCTACGCTCGAGCTATTCCTGCTGGCTGTCAATAATCGCCTCTGGTATGATCGCCGGGCACAGGTCTCCCCTTGTCACCAGGGTGATTTCCTGCTTGGGGAGTTTGTCGTTCACGGAGGAGACGTCCCATGTCGCTGCCTGTTCTCATCGTCGGCGCCGGTCCGGTGGGCATGACCATGGCCGCGGAACTTGCCCGCTACGAGGTGCCGGTACGCATTATCGATAAAGCTCCGCACCGTACCGATAAGTCCAAGGCGCTTGTTCTGTGGAGCAGAACGTTGGAGCTACTCGATCGGGGTGGCGGCGCAGCTCCGTTTATCGATGCCGGCCTCAAGATGCTGGCGGTGAGTTTCATTGCGGGCGACAAAGTCGTCGGCCGTGTCGATATGGAGTCGATCGAAAGCCCCTATCGCTACGCGTTGGCATTGCCCCAATCCGAAACAGAGCGATTGCTTGAGGAACGGTTGCGCGAACTGGGTGTCGAGGTGGAGCGTCAAGTGGAGTTGACCGACTTCAAATCACGCTCCGATGGCGTCGGTGCGATACTCAAACACGCCAACGGAAAAGAAGAATCTGTCTCGACCGATTGGTTGCTCGGGTGCGATGGCGCGGATAGCGCGGTGCGTCACGGATTGGCCGTTCCTTTCGCGGGCGAGACGCTCAACAGCGATTGGATGTTGGCGGACGTGCACATGCACGGCTATCCGCGGCCCGATTCAGAGGCTTCGGTCTACTGGCATCGCGACGGTGTCTTCGTCATGTTCCCGATCTCCCAAGGCCGCTTTCGGCTGCTCGCCGACTTGCCTCCTTCCGGCGCCATACTGCCGCCGGCGCCCACACTGGAGCAGGTGCAGGCCATGGTCGACCGCCGCGGTCCGAGCGGCACCAAGGTGTTCGATCCCATTTGGTTGGCCGGTTTCCGCATCAATGGCCGAAAGGTTGCCAGTTATCGCTGGGGTCGGGTCTTCCTGTCCGGTGACGCCGCGCACGTGCATAGCCCCGCGGGCGGACAAGGTATGAACACGGGCATGCAGGACGCGTTCAATCTGGCCTGGAAGTTGGCCATGGTGGTGCGCAAAGCCTGCGGCGAACGCTTGCTTGACAGCTACAGCCCCGAGCGGAGTGCGGTCGGTGATGAGGTGCTCAACGCGGCGGGCAGACTGACAACCATCGGAACACTGCGAAACCCCGCGGCGCAAACGCTTCGAAATTTGGTCGGACACATCATGCTGGGATTCAGTGCGGTCCAACACGCGTTTGCGGATACCATGTCTGAAACGGCAATCCATTACCCGCACAGCCCGCTCAATGGCCCTGGCCTGAAAGCCGCGCAACCTAAGCCCGGCGATCGCGTGACACCGATCGATGGGCAAACGCCGGTTGGCTCCGGAAGAGCTCCTCAGTTCGCGCTATTCGCACCGCAAACTGCCGAAACCGTCGGTCTGGTCAAAACCTTCGCAAGGATTCTCGACGCCGAGATTCGACCACCCCTCCACGAGCAAGGAATCTGGCTCGTTCGCCCCGACGGCTATGTAGCTTGCTCGGCGAGCGACGTCACTGCCGTCGCCGACTACTTAAAAGCCCTGTAATTGTTCACCGCGTCGGGCCGACAGCGGCTGCGGGCGCCGCAGACAGAGGGCGTCGACCAGAAAGTCGAACGTTCGAGCGAGACGTCGGGCACGGCTTCGCAGCTGCCCATTGGCTGAGATTCGAGAACCTCTGCCGGCGCCGCACTCGTTTTACCGAACGGCACATGGCCCACGCTATCGGACAATAACTTATTGCCGCACACGGAAATGAGCCGTTCACTCCGGCCGAACCGTTGCAAAAACCTGGAGTGCTTCGAGATGTTGCCGACGGGCCAAGTGCCAGGGGGCCGTTGATGGCGTTCTTTGTCTCCTTTGCTTTCGGCGGCGGCGACGGGCAGGTGCGCGTAAAGCGTGAGCGCTGGCGAAGTTGGGAAAGTACACCCCAGTGGGCTCGAACCACTAACCTTCGGTTCCGTAGACCGATGCTCTATCCAATTGAGCTAGGGGTGCTTATGGGGATTTCCCACGCGTTTCCCGGTGCATATGATGCCTTTGAAGGTGTGTGGCACTTTCTTTGGCACTTTCCGCGACCCAAGCGGGGCCGCACCGGAGATCAACGATGCTACGAAAAAAGGTCGGTCGTCGCAAGGGACGCAGGACAAAGGGTTTCTTCTTCCGTAACGGACGCGGCTGGTTCACCAAGGTTCGCGGCAAATTCATTGCCCTCGTGGGGCCTGACGGTCAGCGGCTTCGAGATGAAAGAATCGAAGAACGCCTGCTCCGAGAGGCTGCTGCCCGGCAGCTCATTCGGCCTGAGAAAGTGCCCGAAAGTGCCATTCAGGACGCCCAAGTTGGAGAAGCCTGCGCAAAGTACCTCGACCACCTGGCCGCCCAATCTGACCTGAAGACCAGGACTGGCCAAGCCAAAACCTATATCGACCGTGGGCAAACCCTGTTCGATTTCTGCTACGGCCTGCCGGGCGAATTCTTCTGCGACGGCGATCAGAAGAAGCGGGCGGCGAAGGGCGATCCCGAGCCGAAACGCATTCACGCCGGTTTCGGAACGAAGCTCTGTTCGGAATTGACGCCGGCCCACATCGACCAATGGCTTAAGGCCCATAAATGGTCCCCTGGCGGACGACGCATCCGGGTCCAGGCGGTCAAGCGGGCGTTGAACTTCGCGGTTGAACGCAAGGTGATTTTGCAAAATCCAATCCGGGGCTACAAGCTGCCCAAGTCGACGAGCCGAATCACCTATCTCACGCCCGAGCAGCAATCGCTCATGATTGCCGCCGCCGGCTCCGCATTCGGCCTTGCGTTGAAGGTTTGCATTCGGACCGGGGCCAGGTTCGGCTGCGAGTTCGCAGCCCTTTCGGATCGCCATGTCCGCGACCACGGCGACCGCATGGAATGGGTTTTCAAACCGGCCGAAAGCAAGACTAAGCGGCAGCGAATTGTTCGCATCGCCGACCCGGAAATTGTCCAGCTTGTCAGAGAGCGAATGGGCCACGGTGCGATTTTTCGGAACAAAAACGGTGAACCTTGGACGCGGCGAATGCTCTCACAGAATTTCCGCCGCGCAAGAGCCAAGGTCGAAAAGCAGGGCGTCCGACTCGACGCGGACGCCTGCATGTACGCGTGCCGACATACTTACGCCAAGCGGACTCTCGAAGGCTATTGGACAGGCAAGCCTGCGAGCATCAAGACGCTTGCCCGCCTCATGGGGAACACGGTGCAGGTCTGCATTGATCACTACTTGCAATTCAGCGAAGCCGATAACGAAATGCTTTGGGGATCAGCCTAAAACCAAACCGTTTTCCGTGCAATCGCTCGCCCGGAGGGCCGCGACCGAGGGGAGAACGGAATAGGCATCCGGCCCTTGCTGCCTTCGTCGAGGAACCGTTGCAACTCAGCCTCTGCAACCCGGTATCCCTTGCCGCCGGCACCCGTTGGCGTGACCATAAGCTTTCCTGAGGCTACGAGGTTGTAGACATTACTCAGGGAGCAATTCAAGCGAACGGCTACTTGAGAGAGCTTGAGCATAGTCCGACGCACCACGATACCAGGACAACGGGAACAGTCGCCGGTCGCGCTCTCGCTCCTCGGCCATTTCATAATACGCGACAGACCGGCACGGATTCGCAGGCGTATTTGTTTGGCACACACGGTCAATCTCTGACGGCGATTGGCAGTGAGGCCGCGAAGCCGAGCATGAGAATTAAATCGCCCTGTTGACCCGGAGGCAAATCGCTCGCCCCAACACGCTGAGCGGCTCAGCACCGTTCCGACACGAAACCGACACCGGCGATTTCTAAGCCGTGTAGGTTTGGTCGCGTTCTGATGTTGGATTCGCGTTTTTGCAGTTTTTTATCGCCGCATCGTCGTGAGCTGGACATCGTGAGCGAACAAATGATGTTCGTCTTGATCGCTGCCTTTCGGTTTTCGATCAACACCTCGCCTGTTGGCAACCGCGCACTATCGGATTTGGTGTTCACTAAGGGCGGGGCAGCAAATCAACTACAGGAAGTAGTTATAGTGTATCTATCTACAGGTATATTACGTCACCGTTTCAGCATGCTGGCCGTCGCAGTTTCAGCGTGGATAAGTCGCCAAGTCCTTCAAATCCGGTCGGTCCGCCGTGTCACCGTTTCAGCGTGGATAACTTCCCTTGGCCACAGTTTTCTGTGGATTGCGGAAGTGGTCAGGCGAGACGCCAACATGCTGAGTATGAACGACAATTTGTCTTTGTAATGACCTGGCTTGATTCGCCGTCACTGATTCAGCGTGGATGACTTGCGCAAGTCATTGATCTTTCTGGCTCTTGCCTGCCCTCATTCGTCGAGTCACTGCCGGTGTCCCCTTCTTTACGATCAGCCCGCCTCCGTTGAAATCGTCGAATTCGTCGACGTGGAAGCCTGGGAAGACCACCTGCACTTTGCGGATGGCGAGCTTGGCAGCGGCCTTGAAATGCCGAGGGTTGGAGTAATCGCAACCGAGTTGCTTTTGCAGCGATTTCCAGGGCACGTGCTGCCCGCTCTTGGCCGAGCGGTTGACGACGAACGTCTTGTAAGTTGCCCAGGCATAGAGGTCGAGGGCCAGCGGCGATTTCTTCAAGGCCCGCAACGCCCGTAGGTCAACCGGCACCGGGGCACCGATAATCGCCTCGTGAAAGGCTTCGCCGAGTTCGACCCAACTGCCCCATAGGGCGGGCTGCTCGGGCGATACCGGGTCCCACCATAATTCGCCCTGCGGGGCGATCTGCATGTCAAGCCAGCGTTGGCCAACCTGCTGGCCGTCTTGATGCATCTGCTCAAAGCTGATTGTCGAGCGAAAGAGCCGCTGCATCTGCTCACGGAGCCGGTAGGCATCGCTACGCACGCCGCCTCGTCCTGGATCAAGTCCAAGCTCTCGCATGAACGAGGCCAGCGTTGCCCCAAGCTCCAGCCGGCGATTGCCAGTCCGCACCGCCTCGGTCGTCATCCAAAACAGCAAGAGCCGTGGCAGGGTGCCGTAGGGATAGCCCCGGATTTGGTTTTTCTGGTGGTCCCAGCCTGGCCGTATGGAAAGGGTCAAATGCCCGTTGGTTCGCTTCCATACCGGCACATCCCCTGGATCGGTGTGCGGCAATGTTACCTGAACGATCTGCCGGGCAATGAAGGCCCGGTCCTGGTCGCTGACGTGCGGGTCTTGCAGGATGGCTTCCGAGGCGTCCAGGATGCGCGATTGCTGCCGGGTGAGCATCCGACCTTGCGGCACGATCAAGTCGCTTCCTTTATGGTTCGTCACGCGATTGGTCCCTTCCGGTACTTGGTGAACAGGTCGTTGATCGCTTCGGCGAGCAGCCCTTGAAGATTGGTATCCCGCTCGATCGCCAGCAATTTAAGTTGCTTGGACACGGCCGGATCGAAATGCCCAGCAACCACCTTGCGACCTTCCCTCGTCGCTGGCGTGCGGCCGATCGCCGGAGTCTTGCTCTTGGCCATCCCGGTGGCGACAAGCGGCTTTCGCCCCGTCACTTCACGGAGTGCGGCGGACAGGCTTGGCTTTTTGCTGGGCATGTGGTTTTCCTAACGTTTGCATCGTCCACCGAAATAGGCGTTTGACCTCGCCGGCCGCTTTGCCGCCCGGCTCGAATTCCTGGGCACCAAGTCCCGCTGTCAGGCAATGCACGAAAGCGGCGCGTTGCCCAAGATGGACGGGAGCCACTTCGACGCCATAGGCGTCAACTGCTTGCACCGCCTCGGCGGCCAACACTCCACGCGGCGGCACGGCGTTGAGCACGATCGCGGCCGGCTTTCCGGCGATCCGGGCAAGGTCGACCGTGTGACTGATTGCCCGCAGGTCGAGAATCGCCGGCCGGCAAGGAATCAGAGATCAGATCCGCTTCGCGGGCGGCTGCTAATGCGGCCGTTTCTGAATGCGGTGCCGTGTCGATGATCGCGAGCTTTGCCCCGTTCCGCCTAGCCACGTCCAGAACCTGTCGCAATCGGCTCGCCTGGGCCGATACTACCGCCGGGGTTTCCTGGCTGCGGCTATCGCCCCAGCCGGTAACACTTGCCTGGGGATCAAGGTCGATGATGGCGGCTGCCAGCCCTGAGCGTTCCGCCTCAACGGCCAGGTGAACGGCCAGGGTCGTTTTTCCCGCTCCGCCTTTTTGCGAAAGAACCGCGATCGTCTGCATCGCTCAACGGTTACACGCATTCAGCCCGGACTGTCAACCTGTAAGAAAGCCTACACGTCTACGTGTACACAGTTTGCAGTGTCCACACGTAGGCTTGGCCACAATGCGACACGTAGGACTGTAGCAATGTGGGACTGTATACACTTGTACGTGTGGACGTGTAGACACGTTTTCACCGTGAAAAACCTCCTACGCCATGCATAAGGGAAGATGTCTGCAACAATTTTTCATTCAGCATCCTGCAAGGATGCTGCTTTTCGTCCACGGAACACAGAGAAAGGCTAGCAGGGGTCCAGGGGGCGGCAATGAGCCTCCTGGTCGCCCGAACGCACGACGCCGCAATTCGCTGGTGCGCTGCTGAGGGCGAAACTCTTTTCGGCTCGGCCTGTGCCAGAATGAGCCGGTCAACTGGGAAGCCCCACACACTGGACAGTTGGCCGGCCGGCGAGCCAGGCGACTGCACACGTCACAACAAGCGGTGCCGATCGCTGCCGCTCGGCGACACACGCACGCATTAACGAATGTTAAAGGGTTATGGCCCGTATTATGGGGTATGCTGCGCATCAACCAGAGCACGGAGTCGGGGCACGCGAAAAGCTACTACTCGACGGCCGACTATTATTCCGAAGGGCAGGAACTCACCGGCCGCTGGCGGGGCGAGGCTGCCCGCCGTCTTGGCTTGAAGGCGACGTGAAGCAAGCCGACTGGGACGCGCTGTGCGACAACCGGCATCCGCAGACCGGCGAGCAGCTGACCGCGCCGTCACCGATCCGATCGCACGGTGGGCTACGATTTCAACTTCCATGTGCCCAAGAGCGTGTCGCTGCTCTATGCCATGACGCGCGACGAGCGGCTGCTCGATGCCTTCCGCGATGCGGTCGATGGCACGATGCACGACATGGAAGCCGAAATGGCCGCCCGCGTCCGCAAAGGCGGCAAGAACGAGAACCGCATGACCGGCAACATGGCGTGGGGCGAGTTCATCCATTTCACGTCAAGGCCGGTCGACGGCGTGCCCGATCCGCATTTGCATGCCCATTGCTTCGTGTTCAACACGACGTTCGACGAACAGGAACAAGCCTGGAAGGCGGGCCAGTTCCGCGAGCTGAAACGCGACGCACCGTATTTCGAGGCGG
The DNA here is from genome assembly GCA_963702015.1 of uncultured Planctomycetaceae bacterium. Lineage (GTDB taxonomy): Bacteria > Planctomycetota > Planctomycetia > Pirellulales > PALSA-1355 > DATJTR01. The sequence continues at coordinate 5,595,118 of OY969698.1, read as the reverse complement.
TGTTCCATTCGCGGCTGGCCCACCGGCTTGGCCGATCTGGGCCTGCCGATCGAGCGGACGGCCAAGGGCTGGGAGCTGGCCGGCGTCGGCAAGGCACTGATCGACAAGTTCTCGCGGCGGACAGCTCAGATCGAAGAAAAAGCCCGCGAGATGGGCATCGACGATGCCGAGGCCAAAGCCGGAGCTGGGGGCCAAGACGCGCGAGCACAAGCAAAGAGACCTGACCTTCGCCGAATTGCAGGACGACCTGGCGAAGCCGGATGTCGCCGCAGGAACTCGAGGCCCTGGCGATCGCTCGAACGCAAGCTCGGCGGCGATGCCGAGCCGGCCGACGACACTGCGTCGGCCCGGGCGGTCGACTATGCCATCGGCCATGTCTTCGAACGCAAGTCGGTGGTGCCGGAGCGGCAGTTGCTCGGCGTGCCGCCCTGCGGCATGCGGTGGGCCAGGCCACGGTGGAACAAGTTCAGCCGCCAGGCTGACGCCAGCGATCTGATCATCGGCGACCGGGACGGCCGGCGGATGGTGACGACGCGCGACGTGCTCGACGAAGAACGCCGCGTGATCGATTTTGCCCGCGACGGGCGCGGGACCTGCAAGCCCTTCGCAACACGCTACGACGACGTTCGAGCGGGACTGGCTCAACGACGCGCAGAAGAAAGCGGTCAAGCATATCGTCGAATCCCGCGACCGGATCATGCTGGTCCGCGGTGCGGCCGGCGTCGGCAAAACGACGCTGATGCAAGAAGCCGTCGAGGCGATCGAGGCGAGCGGAACGCAAAGTGTTCGCCTTCGCCCCGTCGGCCGATGCCAGCCGGGGCACGCTGCGTGAGGCAGGCTTCAAGGACGCCGACACGGTGGCCCGGCTGCTGCGTCGATGAGAAGCTGCAACAGCAAGTCGCCGGGCAATTGATCTGGATCGACGAAGCCGGCTTGCTCGGCACGAAGACGATGGCCGAGCGTCTTCGCCCTGGCCGACAGCTCGACGCCCGCGTGCTGCTCTCCGGCGATCGCCATCAGCATGGCTCGGTCGAACGCGGGGCGGCCCTGCGGCTGCTCGAAGAAGAAGCCGGGCTGAGTGCCGGCCGAGGTCAAAGAAATCCAGCGGCAGGCCGGAGCGTACAAGGCGGCCGTGCAGGCCCTGAGCGAAGGGCGAACGGCCGCAGGGATTCAAGCGGCTCGACGATCTGGGCTGGGTGCGGAATTGCCGCCGACGAGCGTTACCAGCAACTGGCGGCCGATTACGTGCAGACGGTCGCCGAGGGCAAAACCGCCCTGGTCGTGTCGCCGACGCATGCCGAAGGCGACCGGATCACCGCCGAAATTCGCCGCACGCTTGCAGGACGCCGGCACGCTCGGGAGCGACGAGCGGAGCTTTCGCGTTCTCGAAAATGCCGAACCTGACCGAAGCGGAGCGCGGCGACGCGGTGAATTATCTGCCCGGCGACGTGCTGGTGTTCCATCAGAACGCCAAGGGTTCAAGCGCGGCCAGCGGGTCACGGTCGAGCGACGGAGCCGCATTGCCGCTCGATCAGGCGGCCACGGTTCCAGGCTATTCCATACCGCGACGCTGAACCTGGCTGCCGGGCGACATGGTGCGGATCACGCAGAACGGCCTGACGGCCGACGGCAAGCACCGGCTCAATAACGGCTCGCTCTACCGGATCAAGCAGTTTCGACGCGGACGGCAACATCGTGCTCGAAAACGGCTGGACGGTCGGCAAGGATTTCGGGCATCTGGCACATGGCTACGTTGTCACGTCGCACGCCAGCCAGGGCAAAACGGTCGATCGGGTCTTTGTCGGCCAGTCGAGCCAGTCGTTCCCGGCGTCGTCGCGCGAGCAATTCTATGTCTCGGCCTCGCGGGCGAGGGAGCAAGTCATCATCTACACCGACGACAAGGAAGCACTGCTGGAGGCGGTCAGCGATCCGACGAGCGGCTGTCGGCAACGGAACTGGTGAAGACATGCGGCACATCATCCGGCTGCAAGAGCGGGAAGCGGAGTGGAACCTCAAGCCGGCAACATCGCCAGCGCGATGAGGTGGCGTATGAGAGATAGCATCTTGAAACGCTACATCGATCGGCCGCCGGCCGACGCAGCCAGGCCGAGGACGCCGAGCCGGAAGGACTCGACGATCTCGGGTCGTTCGGCTGGCTGCGTGGCGTTCGCGACCGGGCCATCATGCTCGAACTGCGGCACAAGGACGGAAGCGTTTCGGCGTTCAGCTATGCCTGGCTGGAGCGGGCCGAGTTCGATCCTTCCGAAGGAATCTCGCTGCATTTCGCGGGCAAGACGGTGCTGATCACCGGCCGCTATCTCAACGCCGAGGCGCGGCCCAATGTGCGGCTGTTTGCCGGCATCGTGCGGCACCGCGTGCCGTGGATTCAGGAAGCCGGCGGACCGACCGCGATGGTGGCGGCCAACGGGAATGGCGATCGTTGATTCGATTTCCGTCAAGCCGTAGGACCTCGCCAGTGAGCAAGGAAATTGACTAATGGCTCTAAGCTTGATACGGTAGCGTCATGGGAATCAGCGAAAACACACATCAGGCGTTTCATCGCGGCACGGCACCCGTTTTTGCTCTGTTGACCGACGAGCAGACACGGCAGCTTGCCGAGTTGCACGCTGATCCGACGCTTGCTGATCGCCTCAGCGAGTTGGCGGAAAAGGCGAACGAAGGGGACTTATCGCCTGGCGAGCGTGCTGAGTACGAAGCCTACATCGAGGCCAATAACTTGCTGGCGACCTTGCAAGCAGAAGCTCGCTTTCGGCTGTCTTCTCATCGGCCATGAGCAATGGATGCCAATCTGCGGGCGGCAGTACGCGACCGAGCCGGCCAGCGTTGCGAGTATTGCCATCGCCCGCAAGCCGACTCTCCATTGATTGCATTTCACGTCGAGCACATCATCCCGCGAAAGCATGGCGGCAGCGATCGAACTCGACAACCTCGCTTTGGCATGTCCCGACTGCAATCTTCACAAAGGCAGCGACCTTGCCGGAATCGATCCGGAAACCGGTTCGGTCGCTGCGTTTGTTCGATCCGCGAACGCAGAATTGGGATGAACATTTTGCCTGGGACGGCCTGCGGATCACAGGCCGAACCGCGATCGGTCGAGCAATGGTCCGCGTACTTGACTTGAATTCCCGGGCAGGCTGCGACTCCGCTTGGCGACGGCTTGAACCTGCCTACTTGAATCCGCGATTGTCCTCGGCCGAGGGTCTTCCGAAATATAGATGGCCGCGGACAAATATGTACACCACTGCGACTCGACACCGTAGTAGGTAAAGAATCGCCGGTATACTTTTTTACGAACGGATTCACATATCTAATGGAACATTCAAAAACAATTGATCCTGAAGAACTACGAGAGGTTATTAGCTGCTAAAGCCCTAGCCAAGCGGTATCGCAAACTGACAGGTCGTCCGTTGGGTATTACTGGCGAGGTTGCTGAATACGAAGCAGGGCGACTTTTGGGGCTGAGATTAGCAACGGTTCGGCAGAGTGGTTACGACGCTATTCGTAGTGAAGGGGCAACTGTCTACAAACTACAAATCAAAGGTAGATGTATTCTTGACGGTGGAAAGCGGAGTCAACAAGTACGGAGCTATTAAATTAAATACCAAATGGGATGGCGCTTCTTGTTCTATTGGATCAGGACTTCGAGCCGTTAGAAATCTTCGAAGCCGCCCGCCCTGAAATTACCGACGCACTTAAGAAGCCGGGTTCGACGGCTAGAAACGAACGAGGAGCTATGGCGGTCAGCAAGTTTAAGTCCATAGGGCAGGTATGGAGCAGATCAAGCAACCGCTGATACGCCACGACAAGATGATCGACTGATCCCATTTACTTAGCCTGCGAACTGCCCGAACCATGAAAGAAGCGTGATGGGCGTCACTTTATTTTGCCCGGCAATCAACTACCAAGATGCAACCTGCGCCAAGATTCCGAGCCGAGAAGTGATGAAAGCCTAATACCGCAGCACGTAGGCCGGCGACTTGCTCGAGCCGGTCGCGGCTGCGGATATAGGTCAGCGTGGTTCGGGGGTCGGCGTGGCCGGCGAAATCCTGCAAGTCGATGATGTCGCTGCCGCGTTCGCGGGCGGTGGTCAACGCCGTGACTCGGAACGAATGCACGGTAACGTGCGGATCGAAGCCGCAACTCGCGGGCATAGCCCTTGACGAGGGCTTGCACGGCCCGCCGAGTGATCGGCCTGGCTGCAAAGCCGCTTCGTGCCTTGATCGCGTGAGCAGACGGCCGGGCGAAAGAGCGGTCCCGCCATCTGGTTTCGGATGCCGGCAATGTCAAGCCAAGGTTCCAGCCGTTCGACCGCTTCGGGATGGAGCGGCACGCGGCGTTCCTTGCCGCCTTTGCCGAGAACTTGCAGCACGCGGTGCCCGCCGGTGTGCTGGTAGTCGCCGACCTTTAGCCGGACAATCTCTCCGACACGGCAACCGGTGTAGGCCAGCACGGCGAGCATGGCACGATCGCGGATGCCAAGCGGCGTGCTTCGGCCGAGGGGCGTCGAGCAGACGGCGGCATTCCTCCGGCGTCAGCCCAACCGTCTTGCCGTCGCGCGGAGCGGCGGGGGCGGCCACGAAGTCGGAGTGAGCCGGATTGGCTCCGACATAGCCGTAGGTCTGCAAATACGAAAACAGCGACCGCAGCACGGTCAGCTTGCGGCGGATCGAGCTATTCGTAAGTCCTTGTGCCGGCGAGCTGGTCCCGCCAGGCGGCGACCTGTTCCGGCCGGATGGACGGCAGCCTTTCAACGTCGGTGGGCTGCATGCCGCAGTAGATGAGAAATTGTCCCAAGTCTCGCTGGTAATTCGATCGGGTGTCCTTTGATGGCGATTTGAGCAGCCAGGCACGGCAGGCTTGCCGAAGCGGATTTTGAAACTCATCGGTCGACAACGATTCCCGGATCGTTAACGACCGTCAATGATTGATCGGCCGGAGGGCGATGCAGGATCGAGCAAGTCGGTTGCGGTCATTTGGCTTCACCTAAAGCTGGTTAGGCGCACCATAACCGTGTTGATCTGTTCGCGCAAGGAATCAACGAAGTAACCTTTCAGGCTAAACCCGGACAGGTCACACGCCGCTTCGCGTCAACGGCGAGAGGCCGTCTATCCAGGTTTCGCGGAAGCAAGGGACGTAGCGAAGGCGACTATGTGGGCAGTGAACTGACGAGCATGCACTGCGTTTGGGATCGCCATTCGCTGCGAATAAGATGCGGTGCGGAGCACCGGGGAGGGGTCTGTAGATTCGTTTTCGCGTCGGAGCGGCAACAGCCTGTCGGAAACAGGCGAGGTGTTGACCGAAATCGGAGCCTGCAAGAGAGAGTGCAGACACCACAGGAGTTGCAGGACGTATCAAGGCCCAGCCAGTATCTTACCCCATGCACTTTGAAATACCGAATGAGCGCCCGCAACTGTCTCAAAAAGTCATTTCGCTAGGGTAAACAAGGTGATAGAATTGCCCCCTTCGGTGTTCAAGGTAGATTAGACGACCGCTAGGGTTCGATAATGCCAGTTTTCATTGCCGACCGGATGGAGTACGGTCTCGCCCAGCAGTTCGGTGCGGAGAAAAGCTGTTACGTGCTCAAGGTTGGTCCGCCACGCCCAAGATACGTAAGGGACGGTGAGACGAACCCCGAGCAGCCGATGCCGGTCAAAGATTCGAGTCGATTCCGGACCTCAGTGATTGCGCATTTTTATCCAGGTTATGATCAGACGCTCATTTCAGAGCCTATCGCCCGGGCGTTTTGTCGAAAGAAGCCAAGTGGCGAAGAAGTGCCATTGAAACGCGGGGATTGGATCCTACTAAGCTTGCGAGACTTTGACCAGAATACCGGGATATTGCACGAACACGGGTGCTATGTGAGAGTTGACGAAATCATTGAACGCGGAGATCCGCGATTTCGCGAAAAGCTCTTTCGCGTTTCTTCCGGCGACCTCAAGCATCAATTCGATTTTAATGAGAACGTGCGGCGCGATGGACCACTAACAATTCCTCTCTCATTAAAACGAATTACCTTACCGTGCTATGATCCTAGTTCAGCTACAAAGGACGACTTCGCAAGATAGCTGTCAAATCGAATTGACTTCCGAAGAATGCTACCTTAGGGGCCCTTCTCCGAAGGATATGTCAGTCAACTTGACACCACGCTTCTCAAGAAGTTTCTCAAGCACCCGCTCTTTTTCAGTGGTCGTTGCTGCAATTACTTGGCCACGGTCAAAGTGCATTGTCTTGCTCACCCAGCCCGAACGTTTTTCGCCCTTTTCTGGTCTTAGGTCGCACGATTTTTCTGCTCGACAAATGCTCGAATAGTTACCGAAAAGATGTTCGGCTTCTTCAACAGGCAAATTCCGATCAACACCTGGACGCATCCAGAGGATGTTGTTGTCCTCATCCTTACTTTCGATTCTTGGATCATCAGCTACTGACATGTCGACCTCCACAAGGGATGTGCCGCATGCGAGATCCGGAATCGTGAGTCGCTGTCTTTTGGCCATTGTGCCTCACCTCCTTGACATATAGATGCAAGACCGGTAGATTTTGACCAAGGTACCACAGCTCTCCCGAATCGCAAGCCTCGGCTGGCGGCGTTTGGGAAAAAACTGAGGGGGCTGGAGTTGGCGCTCCAGCCCCCTCTTTCTTTCTAATTTTCGGCGGATCGTAGACCGCTACTCAATGCCTGTCAACAGGTTTATTCTAACCTTTGGCTAGCAAAAGGCCAATAATTGCGTGCACCATTGCTCGCTAGCCTGGCTTTTCGCTCGACGCCAAGAATGGCTAGACGGGAGATCAAAAGCGGCTGCGGCACCACCTCGTGCTCCTTGATGGTAACGTGCTTTGGTAAAAAGACTTGGGACAGATAGCCACTGCCAACCCGGAGTCGCTACGGGCTGGCCATCGGGCGCCGAATCGCCCCAGGCACGTTGTGCGATATTGTCCTGGTCCTTGGTAACTCGCCGGGGAATTCCGGGTGGGACTTTTAGCCTGGTAGCCAGAGTCGCCCGCATTTAAACCGCTCAAACCATCACGGATCGTCGTCGACACTGTCCGGCAGAACAAGCCGCTACGTCGCCCAAATAGGCGGTTTAGAAAGCTACGACGCGCATGAAAAAGCCCTCCAACGCCGGCATCTGCAATGGAGGGCTTTCGATCCGAATGCACATTGAATCGACAGAGTCTTTCCGGAACTTGAGGAGATTCTGCGGATCGTCACGATGAACGGACAAAAATGTCCTCTGCGAAGCACCTGAAGTCGGTTCCGGCTAAAACCACCGCTTGATTCTTCGCCGCCAGGGCGACCGCCGGATTGACAGTCGATTTCAGTATTGTATCGTGATTGTGCGATGGCTTTCTTGCAACCCAGATGAGCAAGGGAGGGTGCATGGCAATCAAGACTGCGGCTAAGTTGCGTAAAAAGACCGCAAAGGCTAGGAAGCGGGATGCCCGTACCGCGGAGCGGCAAGGCCGGGTAAAGTCGAAGCGACGGTCGTCCCCGACCGATCACCTGTTCTGGGTTGAACAGGGTGATGATTTGATTTCGCGGACCGTTCCGTTTAGCAGGCAGCTCAACGCCGTTCCGCCCGAGCGAGCCAGCGAGCGCGGCCGCTGGGTCTCGCGGCCACACCTGCGCGTCGGTGACGTGCTCTTGAATCGTGAATGCCGACTGGTGCAAATCGTTTCGCTGCCGGCTGACCTGAAGGACAATCCGCGCGTCCGGCCACTTCCGTCGAGCACCGCAGGTGCGGAGCGACAGCCACCGGATTTCTGCTGGTGGGTCGTCGAGGGTGATGACCTGGGAACTCGGTCCGCCGTGCGCCGCGATCTCGCTTCTCCGCCGCCCGGAGGCAGGCCCGGCCGCTGGGTGTCGGGTAGCGACCTGCGTCTGAACGATATTGTAATTGGCGCAGGCGGCGACCGGCAGAAGGTCGTTGCCCTCAGCGACGATCCAGGGGCGCTGCCGGTTCTGGCGCCGATTGCCGATTGCGACCTCTTCTGGATCGTTTCCGGCCCGGACCTCGATTCCCGCCCGCCGTGCTTCGACGGGCCGCCGCCGCCAGCTTCTGCCGAATCAGGCCGCTGGATCAGTCGCCGCTACCTGCAGGTCGGTGACGTGCTCCTGCTCGAACGCGGTGAATTCGCGAGAGTTATCAACTTGCCGGAACGCATTGATGACGACCCCCGGTTGCTGCATTTGACGCGCATGTATGAGTTCACTGCCCGTCGGCCCTCAATGATTAGCTGCACGCCAAACCACCCCTTTTACGTGAGGGACAGGGGTTGGACGGCAGCGGGTGACTTGCAGCCTGGTGACCTGCTTTTGACCCCTACCGGCGATTGGGTGCCGGTCAATCGGGTCGAAGATCTTGGTGAGATCGAGCCGGTCTATAATCTGGAAGTTGAGGATCACCACACGTACTTCGTTGCCGGCGCAAGGGGCGGCCCGGCTGTGCTGGTGCATAATGCGTGCGCGCCGGCGCTGCCGAATGTCGCCGAGGCGGATTCCGACTTGATCACAAGTCCGCGTTTTCTGCAGGCATTGGCTGGCCTCGACGCGAACGGGCAGCCATACACGGATCTTCAAAAGGCAGCACTTGCCGCGGCGGGTGAAATCGTGGCGCTCGAATCACAACAAAAGTTTTGGGACCTTGGTGCCCGTACCAACCCAGACCCCACCCAGGCGGATCAAGCTCAAATTCTTGCTGATAACCTGGCAACGCAAATAGCTGCAAAGACCGCGAGCTTCAACGGTTCCTTCAGCAGCGTCACTCTGTCGGCGTTCCAAGAAGTTCCCGGATCATCGGCATACGGTCCGGGGCAGGGCCTGGATCACGCAAAAGTGATCGCCTCCTTTTACCTGACGCCCTTGAGTTCGCAACCAGCGCTTACCGAAAGCACGCGGCAAAGTGGGCTGCTACGGCTCACCCTTGCGAGCGTGGCCTACGATGATGGTCTTGGTCTCCCGGCGGGATGGTCAGTTACCCAGAAATGGAACTTCGCAAACGGCGGAGCTCAGTCTGTCGGCTTCCGGGCAACGCTTTTCTTTAACAAGACGACGAACACATATATCCTCGCCTTCAAGGGGACGCACGGAATCAACGTTATTAATAACCCGGTCGACCAAAGTGATTGGATCAGCAATTTCTTACAGGCGGGCGGCTGGACGGCACAGCAGTACGAGGACGCGAAAGACGTGGTTGGCCAGGCATTGGTAATCGCGGAAAGAAATGATGGCCAACTCGAAGTCGTCGGTCACTCGCTGGGGGGTGGATTGGCAACTGTCGCAGCGATCCGTGCCGAAGTCCCCGCTACCGTCTTCAATCCCGCCGGCATCAACCAAAAGACTGTGGAGGGATTCGGAAATATCAACAATCCTCCCGCCCGCATTAGGGCTTATGCCATCGAAGGCGACATACTGACGGCGGGCCAGGATGCCAATAATTTGATTTCCAATTGGCTTCCCAATACGGCCGGCAATAAGATTGTCTTGAGGTTAAAAGATCCGCCAACCCTTGGCAGTGCGGTCGACCGGCATTTCCGTGAGGCGTTGTTCGAGGCTTTCGGCGTTCCCATGCCGAAACGTTTTCCGAATAGGTCGGGGGTTCTCCGTGCACCTTGATCGTTTGCCATAGAGGGGTTTGTTGGCGAACCTTCCTCACACCGCCCGTTTGTTCTGTGCCGCTGGAATCGCGAGCGAGTATTGCGAGATGAGTCGATCACGTTGGACGGCATTGGCGAGTGTGCCGTGCGTAGGTTTGGCGGCATTGGTAGTTTCTGCCATGAATCCGGATCCGAGAGAATTTTATACCGACCCACAGGTGATCGCGCTTATCAAGGCTATAGATAACGAGGATTTGGCCGAGATTAAGAGTCTCAAAGCCAAGGGAGTGAACCTCAACGCTGCCGGCCGAAACCCACTCAAAGGCACCGACGAGTTTGAGGCAACGACCCCGCTCTACTGGGCCTACCTGCACAAGAAGAAGGCCGCCTACCAGCTGCTGCTCGAACTTGGGGCCGATCCCAACCAGGAGGTGCCGGGCCATTGGTCGATGATGAATCTCGGCGCGTTGGATATGCACGATTCGGATTGGCTACGGCTTGCCATCGACCATGGCGGAAACCTGAACAGCGAAGCTTTTTCGAAACTAACTCCCCTCATGGCGCGCAGTTACCAGCGAGCGGCTCGAGAATTTAAAGCTGCTTGTCAAGGCCGGGGCCGACCTGAACCGGCAATCAGAGGCTGGATCGACCGCATTGGTACATGCCGCGGTGTTCGGATGGTATGAGGGACTCTACTTCTTGCTTGAGGCGGGCGCGGACTACAAGCTGGGGTCGCTTCCGAACTGCCCGGTCGAAGTCACCTACTATATCGTCAGACGGCCAGTCGAAGAGACGAGCCACGAGTGGGCATGGCGAAAAGGCGATCGATTTCTTAGAGGCCAAGGGCGTCGATTTTGAGCCGGCTTACAAGAAGCTTGAAAAAAAGGACTTGGTGGCCGCCCAGCTATGGCGCAAGAACAGGGCGCGGCGAGCCGCGGCGAGGTCGAAGCAGGAATAATCCTCAAATTGGCGGTTCCCTCACCGTGCGATTGACTATTCCGTTTGGAACTACAACGTTATCGGGCCGCGCAGGTGACAATCATCCGTCGCCAAATCCTTGTTCGATCGTAGCCCTCAGGAGAAAGGCCCCTCGGCGGCACTTTCTTTGGCACTTTCCAGGTGTCAAACGGGCTTAGAACCTGGAAAATTTGGAAGAGTTTTTGGCCCCGATCAATGCTGTAAGTTGGGTTCAGAAAAGGCAATACAGAGAATCGCCAGCACTACCCAATTGAGCTAGGGGTGCGTCGGGATGCGATTCGCCGGTCAACCTGCCGCGGCCAGGCGAATCGCCATGCGAGCTTCCGATTTTAGCAGATTGACCCCGGCCGGGTAGCCCACCTTGCAGGAGGCCCCGAAAAGAGACCTGCCGCAGGCGCGCCCGGTTCGCGAATTCACTGACCGCGGCGTTCTTGTCGGCGGAAAACTCCAGCTTGCCGCAAGATATTCGCCAACCTAGAATTGAAAGATGTGCCCCGGCTCGCGGGACTATCCCTAGGCGATCGCCATGAACCGCGCAAAACAAAACATCCACTGGGTCCTTGCCTGCACTCTGGTGCTCTGCGCGAGTGGCGTTTGCCCAGAACCGTCCGCAATCCAGCGGCATGCCATGGATTCGTTAGCCACGGCAGCTGCAAAAAAGGTTTGCTGCTGTGGAACGCCCGACGGCCGCTGCTGCGGCAAGAGTTGCTGCCGACAGCCCGCGTCGAAACCGGCGCCGGTGAACACGCCGCGGCGTGCTGGAAACGAGCAAAATCTGCTCGTGCTGGCCGTCGACATTGCGATGCCGCTGGTCGGAGGTGCTGGCGGTGCCCGCCGCGGCCGAATCGAGGCGCTCGCTGCGATCGGCCAGCTGGCCTTCTTGTCGTTGCAATCGCAACACGTGCGGATACAGACCTGATCCGCTTCACGGTGCGCAGAGATTGCGCGCCTTCTGCTGGTTTTTCCAGGCAAATGTGCTGCTCGAATTTGACGCTGCGCATCAGGCGGTTATCTGCCGCTTGGTCGACGAAACAAGGCAGCCGTGGCTTTCCGGCGGGTTAGCAACTCGGCGAAAGTCGAGCCACTGGTGCCACGGCTGCCCTTTGAAACTCCCCTAGGAACCTCCGGGCGTTCTCCTACACTGCCGGCGGATATCTGGAAGGAATGAGGAACGAGAGATATGACGAAAGACAACGGTCTGATCGATCCGCGTCCGTCGGAGTTCGATGTATCTGGCGCGAGCGACGAAGGAGGCTTGCGAGCGCCGCCGGGGCTGAGCGGCTGGGGCAAGGCCTGGTGGTGGTTCGATTTCATCGTCCTTGTCAATCTTGCCCGGCTGCGGTTTATCGCCGTATTGGCAGTGATCGGAATTGTCATCACGCAGTGGGATTGGCTGGCAGCCTATTACGACAAGCTGACTCGGCCGGCCAGTTCCACCGCCGATGCGGCCGATGGAAACAGCGAGTGGTTCTGCCCGATGCATCCGTCGATTGTGCGCGACAATTCGCGTGAAAAATGCCCGATCTGCTTCATGCCGCTGTCGAAACGCAAGAAAGGGGATGGGCACGAGGCACCACTACCCGCCGGCGTGGTGAATCGCGTGCAGCTCTCGCCCTATCGCATCGTGCTGGCGGGGATGCAGACGTCGCAGGTCGAGTATCAGCCCTTGTCGAAGCAGATTGACGCGATTGGCTACGTCGAATTCGACGAACGCGGCCAGAGAACCGTGGCGGCGCGGATCGCCGGTCGCATCGACAAACTTATGGTCAACGAGACGGGTCAAATGGTTGACGAAGGGGACGAATTGGCCTCGCTTTACAGTCCCGATTTGCTGGTGACGGTCGACAACCTGCTCGACGCCAAGCGGACGAAGAACGAGAGAAATCTGGAGAGTTCGCGAAGACGGCTGGAGCTGCTCGGAATCGATGACGTCCAAATCGACGAGATTCTGGCAAGCGGAAAGGCCAACACGCATCTCATCATTCGCTCGCCGATTACCGGCCACGTGATCAAAAAATACATCCGCGAGGGACAGTATGTCGAACAGGGGATGCCGCTATACGACATCGCCGATCTCTCGACCGTGTGGATTCAGGCCCAGGTTTATGAAGACGATCTCGAGTTTCTCCCGGCCGATCAGTCACACAAGCAGCTGGAAAGTAATGAAGGTCGTCTGCCCGTGGTCGCCACCACCCGGGCATTTGCCGACGAACCTTTCTACGGCACACTGGCGTTCATTTATCCCCACGTCGATGAAGCCACCCGTACCGTTTCGGTCCGCTTCGAGCTGAAGAATCCGGGACACAAGCTGCGGCCAGGCAGCACTGCCACCGTCACCATCAAGGTGCCACCGGAAAAGCTGCCGATGTTTTCCCGTATCGCCGAGGGGGGAGGCGAACCGGCCGTGATGCTCGGCGAGGGCCGGGTTTTGGCGGTGCCCGAAACGGCGGTGATCGACACGGGGAGCCAGACGATCGTCTATCGCGAGACAACGCCGGGCGTATTTGAGGGGGTGCGCGTGAAACTGGGACCGCGAATGTCGGGTCCGCATGACGGGACCTGGTATCCGATCCTGTCGGGACTTGAGCCCGGTGACGAAGTGGTTGCGTCAGGCTCGTTTCTGGTCGATGCCGAAACTCGTCTTAATCCGGCGGCCGGTTCGATCTATTTCGGCGGCAGCGGTGGATCGAAGTCGGGCTCAACGACCCAGGTGCGCCCCTCCACGCCAGAGGACGAGGACTCCAAGCTGGCTGCCACGCTCGCCGGCCTTTCGGACGAGGATCGACGACTGGTGGCGGCGCAAGGCTACTGCCCCATTCTGCCAGAGAACCGGCTTGGCTCGATGGGTGAACCGGTGAAGTTGATGATCGGCGGGCAACCTGTGTTTCTCTGCTGCCCGGGCTGCAAGGAAAAAGCGTTGGCGAGCCCTGAAGAGACGTTGGCCAAAGTGGAGAAACTCAGGCAGACAATATCGGCACCCGGCAAGAAAAGTGATCGAGAGCAGCCACTGCAAAAACCATCGGCCGACGACAAGGAAGCGAAGATCAGGGCCAATTTGGCCAGGCTGTCGGACGAAGACCGCAAGACTGCCCTCGAGCAGCGGTTTTGCGCGGTATTGAACACGAGCCGACTCGGTTCCATGGGGCCGCCGATCAAGCTCATGATCGACCGGCAGCCGGTGTTCGTGTGCTGCGAAGGCTGCCGCAAATCTGCTTTGGGGGATCCCAATGCTACGTTGGCCGCGGCCGACGAACTGAGGAAAGCCAACGTTTCCGGCGATGGGCCCGAGCGGCCAGCGACAAAGGACGAGTCGCATGATTGAAAAGATCATCGAGTTTTCGATCCGCAATCGCTTTCTGGTGCTGGCGTTGACAGCGGCGCTGACGACCGCCGGCATCTTCGCGATGCTCAACACCCCGATCGATGCGATTCCGGACCTGAGCGAAAACCAGGTCATCGTCTTCACCGATTGGATGGGCCGCAGTCCGCGCGAAATCGAGGACCAGATCACCTATCCGCTTTCGCGGAAGCTGCAAGGATTGGCCGGCGTGCGAACGGTGCGCTCGTCGAGCGAATTCAATTTCTCGATGATCACGATCATCTTCGATGACGACATCGACTTCTATTTCGCGCGTCAGCGCGTGACCGAAAAACTCGCCCAGGCCAATACTTTTTTGCCGGCGGGAGTTGTCCCCTATCTCGCCCCCGATGCCACCGCACTGGGGCAGATTTTCTGGTACACGGTGGAGGCGAGCTCCGAGAACAAGGTCGATCCGGAGCGGCTTTGGGCGCTGAACAAGTTTTATATCGCGCCGCAAATCAATGCTGCGCCCGGAGTGGCCGACGTGGCGATCGTCGGCGGCGCGCCGCTGGAGTATCAGATCGACGTGCGGCCGGAGGCGCTGCGGGCTTATGGGATCACGCTCGGTGATCTGTATTCCGCGGTTTCCAAGAGCAACATGCCGGCCAGCGGGGGAGTCATCCAGAAGAACAACGCCGAATACATCGTGCGCGGAGTGGGTTGGCTCAAGGGCCGGGAGGATATCGAGGATACGGTCATCAAGGAAGTTGCAGGAACGCCAATCTATATCCGCACGGTGGCCAACGTATCGCTAGGGACTCAATTTCGCCGCAGCGTCTACGAAAAGGACGGCAACGAAGTGACCGGCGGCGCGGTGCTGATGCGCCACGGTGGAAACCCGCTGGAGGTTACCAGGCGAATCAAGGAACGGATTGCCGAATTGCAGGCGGGGTTGCCGACCGGCGTTCATATCGTTCCCGCTTACGACCGCACGCGACTGATCACCGGCGCCATCCACACGCTGACCGAGGTGATGGGGCACGAGATGATCATCGCCTCGATCGCGATCCTGTTGATCCTGATGCACGTCCGTAGCGTGTTTGTGATCTGCATTACGTTACCCCTGGCGGTGCTGTTTTCGTTTCTGTTGATGTGGCTGCTCCGGCGGACAGGAATCGTCGACATTCAGGCCAATATCATGTCGCTGGCCGGGATCACGATTTCGATCGGCATCCTGGTCGACCAGGCGATCGTGATGACGGAAAACGCCACCCACCATCTGAAGGAACATTTTGGCGATCGGCGCGTCACTGGCGATACGCGCGAGCTGGTGATCGAGCCTTGCCGGACGGTTGGGCGGCCGATTTTCTTTTCGGTCTTGATCATGCTGCTATCGTTTGTGCCGGTCTTCATGCTCAGCGGCCGCGAAGGCAAACTGTTTCACCCGCTCGCATTCACCAAGAGTTTCGCCATGATCGGGGTGGCATTGATCTCGATCACCGTTGTGCCGGCGTTGATTCCGACTTTCATTCGCGGCCGGCTGCGCAGCGAAGAAGAGAACGCGATCGTCCGCAGCTTTGTCCATATCTACAAACCCCTGCTGACGTGGGCCTTGCCGCGACGAAACCTGGTGATGTGGGCCTTTGCCGCACTGCTGGTGATGGCGGCTGGAATGTTTCCGCTGCAGGCGATCGCGGGGCTCGGCGCCAGCCACGAAGCGTGGAAGGGAGCATTTTTGACTGTTTTTGCCCTCGTGACCGCGCTGACCGTGATCTCGACGCAAGGATTGAAATGGCAGACGCTGTCGCTTATCTCGCTGATTTGGGTCGGACTGTGGGCATTCCATTTCGACAAGATCGGCGTGGCTTTCATGCCGGCCCTCGATGAAGGAACGACGCTCGACATGCCGGTGACCGTGCCGCGAGCAAGCGTTACGCAATCGGCCGATGACTTGAAAGCGCGCGATGCGCTGCTGCGCGGTTTTCCGGAAGTCGAATCGGTGATCGGCAAGGCCGGGCGTGCCGATACGCCGACCGATCCGGCTCCGCTCGACATGGTGGAGACGTTCGTTAATTTCCGCCCGAAGGAGTTGTGGCCGAAGCGTGTGCTCAAGTTCGCCGATGCCCAGTGGCAAACTCAGCAAGTGCTGGCCGCGCTCGAAGCTCAAGGCTATCTGCAGACGCCGGCGACCGATGAAAAGCGTAATGCGTTGATTAACGACGCCGCCCAGAGTGCGTTAACTCGGTTTGACGAAACGATGCGCGAGTTCGCGCTTTCGCGTTATGAAGAAGTCGAGCAATCGTTGGAATTGGAATTGACGCGATTTGCCGTCGCCGAAACGATCCGCATGATGACAACCGCCGGGCAGGTTACCTGGCCGGCGGGGCTTACCGCGGACCACGAAATCGACAGGCTGACCGACGAGTTGCAACCAACTTATGGCGTTTGGCTGTCGAGAAATCTTTCCTTGGAAGACGTGGCGCAATTGAGCCAGGCAGTCGCTAAGACGCTGGAGCAGGCCGGCGTGATTCACGACGTGGTTCGAGCGCTCGAGCCGGTGCAATCGTCGGCAGCGGGCTGGCTGGATGCGGTGGCCGAATCGCTGGGGGCCCAGCATCCGACGTTTGCCGGGCAACTTCTCGCGGCCATCGAACAAAACCGGACAAGCCTGTGGCAGGAGCGAGCGCACGCAATCAATTGGGAACTGTTCGACCGCGGCATGCAGGCCTATACGTCTTATGCACTGGAAGAAACAGCCAAAAAGGGAGTGAAGATGGGCCTGGCGGAGAGTGCTCAACACGGTCCAGAAATCAAAGCTTTCTCGGCCGCGGCGACAAACGTGCAGCTCGGAAAACCCTACGATGCGAGGGCATTTGAGCCCCTGGCAGCGCTGCGGGAGAAGCTCGAAAAGCCCCTGGCGGCGCGGGCGTTCCTCTGGCCGCGAAAAACCGGGCCAAAAGGAGACCTGGTCGACGACGAGATGGGGCGCGTGTTGCAGGTTCCGGGTTGGGCGAATATTTTCACGCAACCGATCATCAATCGCATCGAGATGCTTTCGACCGGCGTGCGAACCGATATCGGCGTGAAGGTATTCGGACCTGATTTGGAGACGATCGACCGTGTTTGCAAGGACATCGAAGCGGCCCTCAAACCGATCAATGGAACCCGCGACGCGATCGCCGCGCCGATTATGGGCAAGGGATATTTGCAGATCGACATCAACCGCAAAGCGGCTGCTCGCTATGGTATTTCGGTAGAGGACATTCAGAACGAGATCGAGGTGGCCTTGGCCGGGCGGGCGGTGACTTTTACGGTTGAAAACCGCGACCGCTTTCCGGTCCGCATCCGCTATGTGCGGTCCGATCGCGAAGATGAGGAGAGCATTCGCAAGCTGCTGATCGCCGCCAACAACATGCCCTCGGCGAGTGGCACGAGAGCTGGTTCGATGGCCGTCGGCGGCGGTAGCCAAGGAGAGGCTGGATCGGCGGCGGCTGCGCCGGAAGACTCCGGCTCGCACACGGCATCGCCGGCTCATGCGGGCAAGGGCAAGACGCTGATTCCGCTGGGCGTGCTGGCCGACATCAAGATTGTGGAAGGGCCGGCAATGATCAAAAGCGAGAATGGTCAACTGCTTAATTATGTGACACTCAACGTTCGCGGCCGCGACATTGTCGGGTTTGTCGACGAGGCACAGCGAGTTGTCGCTCAGAAAGTGAAACTGCCCGAAGGGGTTCACATCGGCTGGAGTGGTGAGTTCGAGCACCAGGTGCGGGCTGCCCGCACTCTGCGATTTGTCTTTCCAGCGGTGATCGCGGTTATTTTTGTCGTCTTGTACCTGACGTACAACGATCTGGCTGACGCGGGGCTGATGATGATGGCCGTGCCCGAGGCTTTGGCCGGCGGAGCGTTTTTTCTCTACCTCTTTCCCAAGATCACACAAGGGTGGTCAGCGCCGCCGATGGATTTTAGCGTGGCTGTCTGGGTGGGCTTTATCGCCTGCTTTGGCATGGCTACCGAGACGGGGATCATCATGCTGGTTTACCTCAGGCAGGCCATCGAGAAGCGCGGGGGGCTGGGAAATATCCAATCGTTGGCCGAACTGCGCGAGGCAGTCATCGAGGGGGCCGTCCATCGTTTGCGCCCCAAACTATTGACCGAAGGGGTGGCGATCATGGCCATCTTTCCCATGGTCTTTGCCAAGGGGGTGGGCGGGGAGATTTTGGCGCCGATGGCGTTGCCGGTCCTCGGCGGGCTGCTGATTTCGGATGAAGTCGTCGATCTGTTCCTGCCCGTTCGGTTCTATTGGGTTCGGCGAGCCCGTTGGCTTAAGATGCACAAACACCGGCTGGACAAATCTGGCCCCGAGCAGGTTCTCTCGCCGGTAGAGGCCGGTCGCTAAGCTATACTGTTGGCGTTCGAGGAAACGGATGATCTCGGTCTCGCTTGAAGGAGCTGTATTATGAATTGCAAGCTCGGAGGGATTGGGCTTTGGCTGGCCGGTTGCATCGTATTGGCCGGCGGCTCGGCTTTTGCCCAGCGCGGGGCCGATGCAAAGGTTCGCGGTGATGCCTACTATTTTTACTTGGGCGAAGTGTACCGCGGGCACGCGGGTGACCATGCGTTTTTGTTGAATCAATATTCGGCAACCGGCACGCCGGTGCCCACGGAAGTTATCCAGGAGCACGCGGCTGCGATCCGAACCAATATCGAGGCCGCTCAGAAGTCCTACGTCAAAATTAGCGCGGCGAAAAAGAAAGACCCCAGTGTTGGCGCCGCGCTGAAGGGAATCGAAAAGCACCACACCAATGCACTTGCGCTATGCGACAAGCTCGACGCCGAATGTGCGAAAAGCGAGGGAGACGCGACGAAAATCTGCGCTGCCTGCGACGGTCTCGAGGCGGCCTGCGACGGAGCCGATGCGGTCCACCAGAAACTATTGAAGCAATTGAAGATCGCGCCGCTGGAAACGCCGGCCCCGTGAACGCCAAACGACGCTGGCCGCCGGAATCCGCGGGTTTTCGCGTGTTTCTGGTCGTCACTTGTCGGCCTGACCCGGGCATTTCGGGCTCGGAAAACGCATGAGCCACGACGTTCGAGCTTGTGAAACGCGGAAATCGCGTTAGATTTTTAACTTCTGTCGCGGCTACGCCGCTGGGGCTCACTGGGCCCTTGGCGGCTTTTTTCTCTCCCGGCTCCGTGCAACAACGTTTTATGAAATACGTCATCGTCATTCCCGACGGTTGTGCCGACGAACCTCAGCCGGCGCTTGGCGGTCTGACGCCGCTACAGGCCGCCAATATTCCGGCGATCGACTCCCTGGCGGCTGCCGGTGTGGTTGGCCGGGCAAATCATGTTCCTGCTTCGTTGCCGGCCGGCTCGGACGTGGCGAATCTCAGCCTGTTGGGTTACGACCCGCTACGACATTTCACCGGCCGTGCGCCCTTGGAGGCCGCGGCCCAATTGATCGCGTTGGGGCCAAACGACTGCGCCATCCGCTGCAACCTGGTCACGATCGAAGACCAGCAAATGCGGGATTTTACGGCCGGACACATTTCGACCGACGAAGCACGCAGCCTGCTGGCCACCGCTGCCGAACGCTTGTCGGCCGGCGGCCGCTGGGAGTTCATCCCCGGCGTCAGCTATCGGAATCTGCTCATTTATCGCGGCGGCGATGTGCCACCGCCATTCACCGCCGATACGCGGGCGACGCCGCCACACGATCTGACCGATAAATCCGTGCTGGAGGATTACCCGCGCGGCCCGGGGAGCGATCTGCTCAATCAACTCATGAGTGACAGCATCGACCTGTTTCGCGATCATCCGGTCAACCAGGCCCGGCGCCAACAGGGCAAAGCGCCCGCCACCAACATCTGGTTGTGGGGCCAAGGTCGGACGCCGGCCATTCGCCCGTTTGTCGATGTTTACGGCAAGCGCGGCGTCATGATCACGGCGGTCGATCTGCTGCGCGGACTGGCCAAGCTGATGGGTTGGAAGTGCATTGAGGTTCCCGGGGCAACCGGCTATCTCGACACCGATTACGCCGCCAAAGGGCGTTATGCCGTGGCGGCATTGGCCGACGCCGACCTGGTTTGCGTCCACGTTGAGGCGACCGACGAAGCTTCGCACGAAGGACGGGCCGACGCCAAGATCGAGGCGCTCGAGCAGATTGATCGCCACATCGTGGCCCCCCTGGCCAAGGCCGTGGCCGGCTACGGTGACTACCGCATTCTGATTACGCCCGACCATCCCACGCCACTGCGCACCAAAACGCACAGCCACGGCGCGGTGCCATTTGTGATCGCCGGCACGGGCATCCCGCCAAGCGGCCAAACCTACGACGAGGTTGCCGCGGCACGGTCGTCACTGACATTCGAAGAAGGATGGGAATTGATGGGCTACTTTCTGGGAGTTCGGGCATGAGTTTGATCGTGCAAAAGTTTGGTGGCACCAGTGTCGCCGACAGTCAAAAGATCTTCGGCGCGGCGCCGCGCCATCCGTGCCCGGCAGGAAGGCAATGACGTGCTGGTGGTGGTCAGCGCGATGGGCAAGAACACCGATCTGCTGATCGATCTGGCCCGGGAGATTACGGACGAGCCCCCGCGCGCGAGATGGATATGCTGCTGTCGACCGGTGAGCAGGTCAGCGTGGCACTCGTGGCGATGGCGATTCACTCGTTGGGTCACCAGGCGATCAGCCTGACCGGCGCCCAGATCGGCATCAAGACCGATAGCACGCACACCAAGGCCCGTATCCAGTCGATTTCGACCGAACGGATCGCTCGTGCGCTGGCCGAAGGGAAGATCGTGATCGCCGCCGGATTTCAAGGGATCGACGAGGATTACAACATCACCACGCTGGGCCGCGGAGGCAGCGACACTACGGCGGTGGCCTTGGCCGCCGTGCTCAATGCAGCCGCTTGCGAAATCTACACGGACGTCGATGGGGTCTATACGACCGACCCGCGCGTCTTGCCCGAGGCTCGCCGGATGCGGCAAATCAGCTACGACGAGATGCTGGAGCTGGCCAGCCTGGGGGCCGGAGTGATGCATAATCGTTCGATCGAATTCGCCAAGAAGTTTTCGGTGCCGATCCACGTGCGCAGCAGTTTCAGCGACACGGCGGGGACGATGATTGAGGCCGAGCCCGAATCGCCCGATCAGCCGGTCGCGGGCGCCGCGCTCGTCAAGAACGAAGCTCGCGTGACGATCGTCGGTGTTCCTGATCGGCCGGGAGCGAGCCTGGCGATTTTTTCGAAATTGGCCGTCCGAGCGATCACGGTCGACATGATCGTGCAAAACGTTGGTGCCGACGGTATCGCGGACATTTCGTTTACGGTGGCGCGCGATGAACTTCCTTCGGCGCTGCAAGCGGCCCAAGAGGCCGCCGATGAACTGCACGCCAAACGCGTTTCGCACGACGATGACGTGGCCAAAGTCTCGGTCGTTGGGCGCGGCATGGCACAGCAAACCGGCGTCGCCCGCCGAATGTTTCACGCTCTGGCCGACGCGGGCACGAACATCCAAATGATCAGCACCAGCGAAATCAAGATTTCGGTCTTGGTATCGCGCAGCGAGGCGGCCAGCGCGCTCCGCATAGTGCATCAGGCGTTCGAACTGGACCACGAGCCGGCCAGACCCAAAGCGCCGACCGCTCCAGCGAATCCACTGCCGCCCCGGCGTGGGGACGCCATGGCGATTGTTGCCCGCTTGCAACGGATGGAAGATCTGACGATTGACGAGATCACGCTCGATGAGCAACAGGGTCGGCTCACGATCAGCGGCGTGGCCGACAAGCCGGGGATCGCCGCCGCCATTTTCGACGCTGTGGCCGACGCCGGCATCTTCGTTGACATGATCGTGCAAAGCTATGGCGATGGGAGCAAAGCCAATTTGAGTTTTACCGTGCCGCAAGCACAGTTTGCCACCGCCAAGCAACTGCTTTCCAAGCTGGCCAATCAGTTGCAGTGCGGGCCGGTCTCGAGCAGCCCCAATGTCGCCAAGCTGTCAGTCTCCGGCATTGGCATGCGCAGCCACGCCGGTGTCGCGATTCGCACGTTCGAGTGCCTCGCCGCCGTGGGCATCAACGTCGACATGATCAACACCAGCGAAGTTCGAGTGAACGTGATCGTCGATGGCCGGCACGGTCGCCAGGCGCTCGAAAGTCTGCAAAAAGCCTTCGCCGACGCCCAGCGTTAGCCATCTGGGGCGCCAAAGGGCGACAAGCTCGCGGGGGATCAATCGAGCCGGGCCAGCGATGCGACTGCAGCCCGCCTTGACAGCGCCCCCAGCCAGTGATACTGTTTTCTTCTTGCTCTTGTGGCACCTGATGCAGGCAAAGCGCGAGAGCGTGAATTCAAACGGGGGATTAGCTCAATTGGGAGAGCGTCTGGCTGGCAGCCAGAAGGTCAGGGGTTCAAATCCCCTATCCTCCACTTTCTTAAGGCCTTTCCGAGGCCGATGTTGCGGCGACTGCTTTCGCGCGGGATCCGGCTTGGTCATAGTTATTGGGGCTGATTAAGTCCGGCCACGTCCTGAATCGTACGGCATCTGCCTTTTTCTCGGCGCCCTGCAATCCGGGTTGGGCTTCTGTCCGGCGCCGCGCGGCGCCAGGACCATTCAGGCAGAGCGCCGACCGGTCTCGGCGGCAGGCCGAGTGCACCAACGGCGCCGGCGTCTCGGAGTTGGCGTTTCCAATCGAGTGTCGCCGAACAAGCGGTCGCGGCGGACAATGCGGAGCGCATTTCGAGTGGACCCTTGTGAGGTCGCTCGCGGCCCCGCTAAACCCTGGCGTTCACCGGCGGAGAACTTGCTGTGGACTTGAGAATCCGCGACGCAACCGAGGCCGATCTGCCGGCGATCGTTGACATCTATAACCAGTCCATCCCCGCCGGCTGGTCAACGGCGGACACCAAGCCAATTACGGTCGCCGACCGAGTCGACTGGTTCCGCAATTTCGACTCTGCGAAACGGCCGATCTGGGTGGCCGAAGTGGACGGGCTTTTGGTCGCCGTGGCCTACCTGTCGTCGTTCTACGCTGGCCGCCCAGCCTACGATGCCACGGCTGAGGTCAGCGTGTACATCGCCATCACCCATCAACGCCGAGGGATCGGTCGGCGCCTCAAGCAGTGGGTGATCGAACAGTGCCCGCGACTGGGGGTGACAACGCTGCTGAGCATGCACTTCGACCACAACGAGGCCACCCGGAGGATCAACGAGAGCTTGGGATTCCAGAAGATGGGTCACCTGACCGAAATTGCGGTGGTGCAGGGGCGTCGGCGGGGGCTGGTCATCTCCGCCCTCCGCATTTCGCCAAAGGTCGCCAAGCCAGGCGCTTGATTGCTTCCGCCACTTGTGCAATTGGGCAACCGCCATGTTGCTCGATCATCTTCTACCGCGGCCACATTCAGGCCTCAGCGATCGGCAACGAGATGTTGCAACGCTCGCGCTCGATTTGATTGTGATTCTTCCGGGAGTTGGAGAAGAGATTGCAATTGGCCGACGGCACTGCGCAAAAATGGGGCCATCCTGGATTTGGAAAGCGCATTGAAGTGCAAACGTCGGCCCGTCTGCCGCGAACGGAAGCTTTGGTAGCTAATCTTCTCGACCGACTCACTCTCGCCTAACGTTCCGGTCGGTTGCAATCGCAGCGCGAGTGCTCGATACTGGGATTTCGCATCGGACCGCGGAGAGAGGGGCACCTTTCGCGCGCTTTTTCACATCACCTTTTCTGCAACGGGGCAGCGATGATCCGGCGATTATCTCTTGCGATTTACTCGATTCTTTTTTTGGCAAGCCCGTTGATTGGCCGTGAATGGTCCGACCGCAGCGGCAAGCATCGCGTGGAAGCAACGCTGGTCGAAGTGACTGACAGTTCGGTTCGATTGAAGAAGCCGGATGGAAAGGTCGTGACACTCTCGCTCGACCAGCTTTCGCAGGCCGACCGTGACTTTCTCGCCGCCGAATCCGGCGCGCCTGCCAAGGGGGTAACCAAGAAAGACGCGGAGCCCCAAGACGAGAAGGACGCATCGACGCAAGACAAGAAAGACGCGACTTCCGGACCGATCTCGAAAGTAACAACTTTTAACGACCTGGAGACACTGGCAAAGAAGCAAACGACTGCAGCCGCGGCGGTCACGCTCTACAAGCTTTTCCTGCGCGATCCGAAGATCGAAAACGGTGAAAAAGCCCACGCCAAGGAGCAACTGTCGACCTGGGAGCATCTGAAAACCGACGACGCGGTGCACGTTGGCAACAAATGGCTCACCGCCGCCGAACGGCAGGAGCTGCGTGCCGAGGAAGTCAAGCTGGTCGTCGAGGCGACGAAGCTATCGCAAACCGGCAGCGCTTCGCTGGTGGAAGAAAAACTCAATTCCGCCAAACGGACCAATCCGACGGGCGCCACCGCCAGCATGCTCTTGGGGCTGTATCACGCGCTGGCGATGAAGAACGCGCAGGCGGCGGAAAAAGATTTTGCCGAATGCGTGAAACGATTGAAGCGAATTGAGACCTTATCGAACGAGGACCGCGCGAATCTTTTAGCGTCGCTCAATAATCTGGCCATCGCCGAAGCCCGGCAGAAGAAACACGCTTCGGCAGTCAAACATTGGAAAGAGGCAGCCGACATCGGGACGCCGCCGATCGAAGTGGTTCAAAACGTCGGTCGCTTCGTTCACCTGGCCCATGCCGTTCCGATGCTTTCCATCCCCAAAGATGCCGAGAAATCGGCGGGCAATTTGTTCGCCAGCCTGGCATCCACCGCGAAGGGAAAGAGCTTTTCCGAGCATATCGGCTGGTTGTATATCGGAGTGTTCACCTTTGCGGACAAGAGCAAGCAAGATGATCCCCAAAAGTCCGCTGCATCAGCGGCGGACAAAAAACGCCCGAAAGATGGCGATGCCATCCCGGTTGCGTCGGGGTCTGGCTTCGTCGTCCAGCCTGGCTATGTCATGACGAATCACCACGTCATCGACGGAGCCGATGAAGTGGAGATCCACACGCAGCGGAATCAGGACGTCACTTACAAGGCGCGTGTGGTTGCAGTCTCGCCCAAAGTGGATATGGCGCTGTTGGAGTGCAAGGAGCTCACCGCCGCGCCCGTCCCGTTGAGCACTGATCCGCCGAAGCTGGCCACCGAGCTTTTGGTTCTCGGTTATCCAGAACGGCAGGCACTTGGCAGCAAGCTGAAGTCGGTCAAAGGATCGGTGTCCGGCCTTCCCGATCCGGAGACGGAGAATTTGCTCCTTTATGATGCGCTCATCAACGCCGGCAGTAGTGGCGGGCCTGTCTGTGATCAGCGTGGACGGATCCTCGCTCTGAACCGACTCTATTACGTGCTGGCCAACAAAATCGGAGGGGGTGTTCCCGCCGCGGTCGTATTGGAATTTCTTAAAAAAGAATTGCCTGCGTTTCAACAGCCCCCCGCCTCGGAGAAGGTACTCGAATGGCCCCAGGTAGCCGAAACCGTGGGCGAATCGACGGTGCTGGTCGTCAATTTGATGTCGCCCGCCAAAGCGCATTCGCTGGGTGGCGACACCGAGAAGAAAAGGGGCCGACGGGACAATGCCTACGCGTATGAGGACCCCTGGTGCATGTTTTGCGCCGGGACCGGGCAGGTCGATTGCCCGGTAAAGGGCTGCACGAAGGGGGTGGTAGGGGGGGCTCGCTGTACGAAGTGCGGCGGAATGGGGCACGTTCGCTGCCCACACTGCATCAGCGGCATTGATCTATCAGTGCTGGGGGGGCGGACCCGGTAAGCCGGCGATCGGAACGATTTGGTTCGCTACGGCGCTTGGCGACGGGCCAAAAACGAGCACGAGTGAAGTAGCGAAGGGCCCCATCTTTGCCGTATAAAGCAAGCGTTCGGGCCCGTAGCTCAGTCGGTTAGAGCAGGGGACTCATAATCCCTTGGTCGTAGGTTCGAGTCCTACCGGGCCTAATGCATCGTTGCTCCGTTTCCAAAGCACGCCTCTGCACTAGCGCACGAGCTTGCGCCCGCGACTCCAAGATCACGGCGTCGGGGATTTTGCCCCACTTTTGCGATCGACCGTCAAGGTCGCACCACCGCGCTGAAACTGCCGCCAATCCCCCTCGGCGGGTAGGTGACAGCACTTTTGCGTCCGAGGCTCCGCGGCTAGCGATTACATTTCCGCAAGTTCTGGCGGATCAGTGTTCCTTCGCGACGGAGCGGCCGATACCTTTCTCACCGAAGGCCGGGGGCAAATTTGCACCCCGATCTTCGGATGGTGTTGGTCGCCTTCTGGTGAGAGTCTCCTGTTTCACGCATGAGCCTGGAACACCGGCTCGACGCGACTTCGGTCTCGTTGAATTCTCTCCGGGCGCCGGTGCCCTCACCACAGGGCGATCAACGAGTTTGCACGTGACTGCCGAGAGTCGGCTACCTGTCACGCAACGAGGAGCGACAGGTGCGGCAAGATGCTTGAGCGGGCGGCGAAACCTTCCGTCAAACCGAGCCACCGTCCGTCGAGTCGACTGCGAACTCAACCACGACGCTCGTCGGCTGTGCAGCTGCCTGAGCCAGCTTGATTTCAAACCGCACTCCAAAGGGCAAAGCCGAAGCAACGCGGACTTCGGCTGCCGGGCCGGCAGCAACCGCAACCTGGCAGTGCGGCGGAGCGACGAACGGCGGGCAAATCGCCACATGGGCCGATGCGATCCGCTGGCCAGCCACAAAATCGGTTCGCACGCTGCCGCGCAGCGACTCCGCCTCGCCTGGGTCGCGTCGCCGAACCAGTTGCTGAACAACCGCGGGCGCCAACGCACACGCCTGCCCAAGCTCTTCGCCACCCGAATCGTTCGCAGTGGTGTCGAACCGCCAGCGGAGAAGGGAACCGAACCGGGCTGGCTGCATTTGCCGCCATTGCGACGCGATGCGCTGCGAAGAGCCGACCACGACGATTGCGGCATAACACGCCACCGCGGAAACGCGGCTGCCAGGAAGCCAGAGAGCCAGCCCCAGCACCGCCGCGATTGTCGCTGGAAGCCAGGCGATCGGGATTCGCTGGGCAACCGGCACAGCAATCCGCTCAGGTAGCCATGTCACGATCCAGCGCAGCCACAGGGCCACGATCAGGCCCGTGAGTAGCCAACCGCTCAGGGGCAGCGGTTCGAGCAGGGCGCCGGCCGCACGCCGCGCAAGCAACAGCAGGCACACGATCAGCGGGGCGATCAGCAGCAACGCGTCGAGGCCCCTGCGGCAAATCAGCCGGAAGTCGAAGGGGATGGCATCCATGACGTCCCACCCTGGGTGGAGATTGCCTGCGACTCAAGCGAAACCAAGCTTCGCGGCGAGTCCGCCAGCCGCAGCGCATGATTCGAAGGCACGAACGGTCGAGCCCTACGAACTTACGGTTTCGGTCACCGCTCGAATCGCCAGCGCTGGTTAAGCGATGGCAGCCAAGCCAGCCGCTTCGGCCAGTTCGCTGGCGCGATCGGTGTTTTCCCAAGTGAATTCGGGCTCGCTGCGGCCGAAATGTCCGCCGGCCGCCGTTTTACGGTAGATCGGCCGACGCAGATCCAGGTATTTGATGATCCCGCCGGGCGACAGGGGAAACATCTCCTGAACGAGTTGGCAGATCCGGCCATCGTCGATACGGCCGGTACCTTCCGTGTCGACATAGACGCTGACCGGCTCGGTCACGCCGATGGCGTAAGCCAATTGCACCTCGCAGCGCTCAGCCAGGCCGGCGGCAACGATGTTTTTGGCGACGTGCCGCGCCATGTAAGCGGCACTGCGGTCGACCTTGGTGGGATCTTTGCCGCTGAAGGCTCCGCCGCCGTGGCGACCCCAGCCGCCGTACGTGTCGACGATGATCTTGCGGCCGGTCAGGCCGCAGTCGCCGTGAGGGCCGCCGACGACGAACCGACCGGTGGGATTGATGTGATATTTGACTTCGCCGGTCATCAATTCTTCGGGAACCGACGGGGCGATGATCTCATCGATCACGAAATTGCGAATCTCGCTATTGGCCGCGTCGGGGGCATGCTGGGTGGAAACGACCACCGTGTCGACGCGCACCGGGCGATTGCCGTCGTACTCGATCGTCACCTGGCTTTTGCTGTCGGGCCGCAGCCAGCCGACGAGATTCTGCTTCCGCGCCGCCGTCAAACGATTCAAAATGCGATGCGAAAGGGCGATCGGCAGAGGCATCAGCTCAGGCGTATCGCTGCAGGCATAGCCGAACATCAATCCCTGATCGCCGGCACCGATTTCCTTGCCGGAGGTCCGGTTCTCATCGACACCCTGGGCGATGTCGGGACTTTGTCGATCGATCGACACCAGCACCGCGCAGGTGTCGGCGCAGATGCCCATATGATCGTCGACGTAACCGACATCACGAATAACCCGGCGAGCGATGTCGGAATAGTCGACCGTGGCACGAGTGGTGATCTCGCCGGCGAGAATCGCGACGCCGGTGGTTACCATGGTTTCGCAGGCAACGCGGCTGTAGGGGTCTTGCGCTAACAGGGCATCCAGGACGCCATCGGAGATTTGGTCGGCCAGTTTGTCGGGATGGCCCATGCTGACCGATTCGCTTGTGAACAAGAACTTGCCTGATGATGCCACAGGAAACTTCCTCCGGTTGGCTGCTAGGAATGTAGGGCTTTTCGCTGGTGGGGATCCGCCCAAATCGGATGGGAGGCGACGATTTTTAGTATAATAGCTCAGGAAACCAGCTTAGGGCAATTGGCAGTTGGCTTCGATTTCGGCCCGGTCAGGTCCTCGACGACGTCCAAATGTTGCAAATCAAGGCCATTCCCGACATAATTCCTATCACTCGCCCACGTTCCCTCCCGCCGTTTCCCTTCCTCCCTGCCCCTTGGGGAACAAGCATGATGCGGTCAAGTCTCGCGTGGTTATTGTGCTTGATCGGATTGGCCGACGGGGTCGTCGCGGCCGAGCCCGGGAATGTCGATTTTTCGCGCGACGTGCCGCCCGATTCTGGCGCGGCACTGCTTTAAATGTCACGGGCCCGACGACGCCGGGCCGCCAAGCGTCATTACGGCTCGACCGGCGCGACGCGGCGATCGCGCCCGGCGGAGTCTGGGGAGATCGCGATCGTGCCGGGCAAACCGGGCGAGAGTGAGTTGATCCGCCGCGTTTCGAGCGACGACGCCGACGAGGTGATGCCGCCGCCGGCCACCAAGAACCCGCTTTCGGCCGCCGAGCGCGAGACGCTTTCGCGCTGGATCGCCGAGGGAGCCGAGTATCAGCCCCACTGGGCCTTCGTGGCACCCGTCCAGGCCGCCATTGCCGGCCGTGGCCCGTGCCGATTGGCCGCGCAACGCGATCGACCGTTTTGTCTTGGCCCGGCTGGAGCGTGAAGGACTCACTCCGTCGCCGCGTGCCGACCAATACACGCTGATCCGGCGTCTTTATCTCGATCTGATCGGCCTGCCGCCGACGCCGGAAGAAGTCGATCGGTTTGTGGGCGACACCGCGCCCGACGCCTACGAGCAACTCGTCGATCGGCTGCTGGCCTCGCCACATTATGGCGAGCGGTGGGCACGGCGTTGGCTCGATCTGGCGCGGTATGCCGACACGAACGGATACGAAAAGGATCGAGCCCGCTCGATCTGGCCCTATCGCGACTGGGTCATCAAGGCCCTGAACGCCGACATGCCGTTCGATCAGTTCACGATCGAGCAACTGGCCGGCGACTTGCTGCCGGGCGCCACGCTCGATCAGCAGATTGCGACCGGCTTTCATCGCAACACGATGCTGAATGAAGAGGGGGGTATCGACCCGCTGGAATTCCGGTTTTACGCGATGGTCGACCGCGTAAACACCACGGCGACGACGTGGCTCGGCCTGACGTTGGGCTGCGCCCAGTGCCACACGCACAAATACGATCCGATTCCGCACGGCGACTATTACCGCTTCATGGGCCTGCTGAACAATGCCGACGAGCCGCCGCTCGACGTGCCCCAGGCCGAGGTGACGGCTCGGCGAGCAAGAGTTGGCCGGCCAGATCGCTGCGTTGGAGACCAAGCTGCCCGAGCGATTCAAGGTCGACGACATGCGGTACACCGTGCCGCAACCGCTGAGCGTCGTATCGAGCGAGGGAGCGACGATCGAGCAACTCGCGGACGGGTCTTCACGGTTTTCCGGCACCAACCCCGAGCGAGACACTTACACTTTTGTCATCGACAGTAACCTGACCGACGTGACGGCCTTGCGGATCGAAGCGATGGCCGATTCGACGCTGCCGAGCGGCGGACCAGGGCGGACGCCGCACGGCAATTTCGTCCTCAGCGAAATCGAAGTCAGCGTGGCGCCGCTGGACGGCAGCGGCCCGGAAAAGCGTCTGAAATTCGTCGCGGCCCGAGCCGACTTTTCGCAAGACGGTTATCCGGTGGCCCACGCCATCGACGACAATCCGGCGACCGGCTGGGCGATTAACGGGACCGGCACTTGGAATGTAACCCGCACGGCACTGTTTACGTTGTCCGAGCCGGCCGGAATTGCCGCTGGCGCTCGTTGGACGGTGAAGCTCGAACAACGATTTGGTTCGTCACACACGCTCGGCCGAGTGCGGGTGGCTTTGGTCCAGCCGGTGCGAGACGCCGAAGCGCGGCAGAGCATGGCGCTTGCCCAGGGATTTGCGGATTGGCTTAAAGCTTCGCGGTCGCAAGCAACCGAGTGGACCGTATTGCGACCCGCGACGGCGACGGCAAACTTACCCCTGTTGACGGTATTGGATGACGACTCGGTGTTGGCCAGCGGCGACCAAAGCAAACGCCAGGTTTACGATCTGTCGTTCCATGCCGACGTGCGAGGCGTCACGGCATTGCGATTGGAGGTCTTGCCCGACGATCGACTGCCGCAGCGCGGGCCTGGCCGCGTCTCTTACGAAGGCCCGTTTGGCGACTTTTTCTTAAGCGAGATTGCTGCTGCGGTAGGCCGGCCAGCCGGCGAAATTCGTCTCGGCCAGCGAATCGTATTTCAGCGCACCCTACAACGCCGCCAAGGCGATTGACGGCGACCAGCAGTCGGGCTGGTCGATCAATGGCGGCCAAGGCAGTCCGCACACGGCCGTTTTCCGTTTCGCCGAGCCACTGGCCGATTCCACCGATTTGACGATTCAACTGTTGTGCGAGCGGTATTATGCGGCCGGACTGGGCCGTTTTCGGATTTCGGTCACGCGCGACCAGCGCGAACTGACGGCCCACGGTTGGACCAGCGAACTCGAAACCTTACTGCTCAAGCCGGAAGAGAATTACACGGCGGCCGATCGCCAGCAACTGATGGCCTATTACCTGTCGGTTGCACCGGAGTTGGCCGACGCACGGGCCGAGATCAAAAAGCTGCGCGATGCGATGCCGCAGCAACCGACGACGCTGGTTTTTGTCGAGCGTCCGGCGAATTACCCGCGGCCGACATTCATCCACCGACGAGGCGAATTCCTGCAGCCGACCGATCGCGTCGAGCCCGACGTGCTGTCGGTCTTGCCTCCTTTGCCGGCCGACGCGCCGCACAATCGGTTGGCGCTGGCCCGCTGGCTGGTGGACGGACGGAATCCGCTGGTGGGCCGGGTGACGGTGAATCGTCTGTGGCAGGCCTTGTTTGGCCGCGGTCTGGTACGCACGAGCGAGGATTTTGGATATCAGGGCGAATTGCCGACGCATCCTGAATTGCTCGACTGGCTGGCGGTCGAACTGGTCAACCAGCACTGGTCGCTGAAGCAAATGTTGCGATTGATCGTCACCAGCGCCACGTATCAACAAGCGTCCGGTCTGTCGCCGGATGCTGGTCGAGCGCGACCCGCAGAACCTGTTGCTGGCCCGTGGTCCACGATTCCGGCTCGAGGCCGAACTTGATTCGCGACGTGGTGTTGGGCAGCAGCGGATTGCTGTCGGCGAAAATCGGCGGACCGAGCGTCTTTCCGCCGCAGCCGCCCGGCGTTACGTCCGAAGGGACCTATGGCGCGCTGGCCTGGACGACCAGCACGGGCGAAGACCGTTATCGCCGGGGGCTGTATACGTTCGCCAAACGCACGGCACCCTATGCCATGACGGCGGCTTTTGACGGTCCCAGCGGCGAAGCCTGCACGGCGCGGCGCGAAACCTCGAACACCCCGCTGCAGGCGCTTACGCTGTTGAACGATGCCGCGATGGTCGAAGCCGCCCAGGCACTGGGGCGCGCGATCGCCGAACGGCCGGGGACAGATCGCGAGCGGGTTGTCTTGCTTTTTCGCCGCGTTGTCATTCGGCCACCGGCCGAGCACGAAGCCGATTTGATCCTGGCTTTCCTCGAGCATCAGCGGGAGCGGCTGGCCAGCGGAGAACTGAAGGCAGCCGAGATTGCCGGCAATGGCGAAGGAGACGTACCGGCGCGGGCTGCCTGGACTCTTGTTGCCCGGGCGATCCTGAACTTGGACGAAGCGGTCACCAAGGAATAATGCCATGAAGAGCGAAACGCTGTTGGAAGTCACTCGGCGGCATTTCTTCGGGCAATGCGGCGTGGGGGTAGGCAAGATTGCGTTGGCATCGCTGCTGGCCGAATCGCTCGCTGGCGGTGCCGGCGCGGCGCCGATGGCGGCCAACCCACTGGCGGCCAAGCCGCCGCACTACGCTCCGCGAGCCAAGCGGGTGATCCATCTGTTCATGGCCGGGAGCACCGAGCCAGCTCGATCTGTTCGACTACAAGCCGAAACTGACCGAGTACGAAGGTCGGCCGATTCCGCCGGAGGTGATTGGCGGCCAACGTTATGCGTTCATTCGTCCCGACGCGGCGGCGATGGGGCCGCAATTCAAGTTCGCCAAGCACGGTCAGAGCGGCGCGGAATTGTCGGAAATGCTGCCGCACCTGGCCCGCGTGGTCGACGACATTTGCCTGATCAAGAGCGTCCACACCGATCAGTTCAATCACGCACCGGCTCAGATCTTTTTGAACACCGGATTTTCGCAGCCAGGGCGGCCGAGCATCGGCTCGTGGGTCACCTATGGCCTGGGTGCCGAGACGAGCGAGTTGCCGGCCTTTGTCGTCATGTCGACCGGCAGCGGCATTAGCGGCGGAGCGGCGAACTGGTCGAGCGGCTTTTTGCCGACCATTTACGCCGGCGTGCGTTTCCGCAATCAAGGGGATCCGATCCTCGACATGAGCAGTCCGGCGGGCATCGATGCCAAATTGCAGCGCGAGTCGCTCGACCTGATCGGATCGCTCAACCAGCAGCACCTGGACGTGGTCAAGATCCCGAGATCACGACCCGTGTCGCGGCGTACGAAATGGCCTATCGCCTGCAAACCTCGGCACCGGAACTGTTGGACCTGAAGCAAGAGTCGCAAGCCACGCTTGAAATGTATGGCGTCGATCCGGAAAAACCTTCGTTCGCCCGGGCGTGCTTGCTTGCGCGGCGAATGATCGAGCGCGGAGTCCGGTTCGTCAACATTTATCACGAAGGCTGGGACGCCCATTCGGACGTCGTCGGCAACTTGAAGAACAATTGCGGAGCGACCGATCAAGCGGCGGCGGCCTTGGTTGCGGACTTGAAGCAGCGCGGCCTGTTGGAAGACACGCTGGTCATTTGGGGAGGGGAATTCGGCCGCACGCCCATGGTCGAAACCAACGTCGCGTTGGGCCGCAGCAAGGGACGCGACCACCATCCCCAGGCGTTTACCATGTGGATGGCCGGCGGCGGCATCAAACCGGGGATCACTTACGGCGCCACCGACGAACTGGGATTCAACATCGTCGAAAACCCGCTCCACATCCACGACATCCAAGCGACGGTCTTGCACCTGTTGGGCCTGGATCACGAACGCTTGACCTATACGTATCAAGGACGCCAATTCCGCCTGACCGACGTTCACGGACATATCGCGCACGACATCCTGGCGTGACCCGGTCAAAAGGCTGCTGGCCTTGTCAGCGTCTTATCACGGTCCGGCGAGGGCGACCAAGATCGCATGAGCGCGATTCAGCCGGAGGCCAGACTTGCCCAGCCGTCGTAGATGCCGCGACCGATCTCGGTGAGTCGTGAGAGCCCAGATTAGCGACGTATCTGCCAGAATTCTTCTCGGCGGTGGTGCCGGCCTGGCGGACTTCGTCGACGAATGTTTCGGCCATCGTGCGGACCTGCGGCTGCGTTACTTCCATGTGGAACAAGATTCCGTAGACGCATCTCGCCGTAACGAAAGGCCTGGCAGGCGGTCAGATCCGATCTGGCCAGTGCAACGGCCGAGCGCGGCAGGTCGAAAACATCTCCGTGCCAATGAAAGCCTCGGAAATCGGCTCGGAGCGGCAGACCAAATCGCGTCATCTTCCGCGGCCGGCATGCAGCGATGACGTCGTGCCAACCGATTTCCTTCCTCTTGCCGGGATAGACCTTGGCCCGAGACGACGTGCGCCAATAGCTGACTTCCCAAGCAGACGCCCAACACCGGTCGCTGGGCCTCCAGAGCCGATTCGATCAAGTCGCATTTCGGCTTTCAGATGGGCGAGCCGGTCGTGCTCGTAAACGCTCATTGGCCCGCCCATCACGACCAGGCCGGCCGCGTCGCCGATTTCCGATCGGGACAGGCTCGCCCTGATGGACACGCACATAGCGGTGGGTGAGCCCGGCGCGCACGAGCGCGTCCTCGATCGTTCCGAGCGGTTCACAGGCAACGTGCTGGAGAACCAAAACGTTCGGACGCGGCATGGCGTTGGCGATCTCTCGAATTAAGTGTGCGATGGCCCGTCGGCCTGCCTTCAGTCACCGAGCTTGACCGTGACGGTTTTCATCTCCGAATAGAGTTCCAGCGCGGCTTCGCCATTTTCGCGGCCGTGGCCCGACATCTTGAAGCCACCAAACGGCGTCGTGGTATCGACGACGTGGTAGCAGTTGACCCATACCGTGCCGGCCTTGACGTGTTTGGCAAAGAGGTGCGCTTTGTCGATGTCCTTGGTCCAGATGGCCGCGCCCAGTCCGTACGTAGTGCGGTTGGCACGATCGAAGACTTCGTTGACACTCTTGAACGAGAGCACGCTGACGACCGGTCCAAAAATCTCGTCTTGAGCGATCGCCATGTCGTCGCGAACCGCGTCGAAAATCGTCGGTTCGACGAAGAAACCGCGTTGGCCGACTCGTTTGCCGCCCGACACGAGCTTGGCACCTTGCTTCTGCCCTAAGGCAACATAGCCCAGGATCTTGTCCATCTGTTCGCCCGATACCTGCGGGCCTTGCTCAGTGGCCGGGTCGAGCGGATCGCCGATGGTGCGCCGGCGGGCTTTGGCCGCCAGCCGCGAGACAAACTCATCGCGAATCTTCTCTTCGACAAACAGCCGACTGCCGGCCGTGCAGCACTGGCCGCCGTGAAAATAGATCGCATGAAAGGCGCCGTCGACCGCTTGTTCCAGATCGGCATCGGCGAAGACGACGTTGGGGCTTTTGCCCCCTAACTCGTACGATGTGCGCTTCAGCGTGTCGGCCGTCGCGCGCTGAATGATTTTGGCCGTATCGACGTGCCCGGTGAAGGCGATCTTGTCGATGTCGGGATGAACGCACAGCGCGGCGCCGGCTGTTTCGCCAAAACCGTTGAGGACGTTGAGCACGCCTGGCGGGAGGCCGGCCTCGGCGGCCAACTCGGCTACCCGCAAAGCGGTCAAGGGGGTTTGTTCGGCGGGCTTCAGCAGAATCGTGTTGCCGCAGGCCAGCGCAGGTCCGATCTTCCAGGCCATCATCAGCAGCGGAAAATTCCACGGAATGATCTGCCCGACAACGCCTACCGGCTGCCGCAAAGTATAGGAAAAGAAGTTACCCCGCACTGGCACGGTTCGGCCTTCGATCTTGTCGGCCCAGCCGCCGTAGTAGCGCAGTGTGTTGGCGACTGCTTGAATGTCGCCAACCGCATCCTTGATCGTCTTGCCGCTGTTGAGCGATTCGAGCGCGGCCAGTTCACCGGCATGCTCCTCGACGAGATCGGCCAACTTGAAGAGCACGAGACCACGGTCTGCCGCGTCCATCTTGGACCAGGGACCCGACTCGAGCGCGCGTCGGGCCACCTTAACGGCCCGATCGATGTCCGGGGCGGTCGCCGCGCTAACGCGAGCGATCGGCTCGCCGGTCGCGGGATTGAAGGTTTCGAACGAGCCTCCCTCGGCCGGATCGACCCAGGCGTTGTCGATGAAAAGCTTCGTTAGACGGATTTTGGGTTTTTCGGGTCGCGCCAACACTGCCTGGGACATGTATCACCTCCACTTTTTCATCCGGGGTTCACCGCGGGCTTACGGAATCCTCAATGTAACGTGTCCCCTATCGGTGGACCAGCATCTCGCCAGCCAGTCGGAAAAGAGGGGCCAAACCGCGGTTTCCGCGCGGGCCTCGCGGATTTGTTGAGGGTTTGGCTCGGAGAAACACCGCATCGTTACGGCCGCCGACGGCCCATTTTATGGGGCCTCAGGACGCAGGAGTCGACCCGGCCCAGCCCTCCCATTTAACCTGTCTTTTGATAGCTGACGGAGGTGAATTGGTCTACCATCCGGTCGCGAAATTGCTATAGTGTCAGCAGTCGGTTCGACGAAGCGATCCGTGGCGTTTGGCGTTCCTTGAATTGCCCGCTGCTCCTCTCTCGCCTGGCCCTCTTGGCTGGCCACCATTTTGGCCCCTCCGATCCGAACCGGGAACCAAGTATTGATTCGGCCGTTTTTCTTTTAGGAGTTCAGTCGTGGGTAAGAAACTGTATGTCGGCAACTTGAGCTACGAAACGACGGACGCCAGCCTGGAGCAGTTGTTCGCTCCGTTTGGTGAAGTCCGCAGCGCTCAAGTAATCCAAGACCGCGATACGGGTCGCAGCAAGGGTTTTGGATTCGTAGAGATGTCGGACGACAACGCCGCTCGGGCAGCGATCACAGCGCTCAACGAGAAGGAACATGATGGTCGCCGTTTGACGGTCAACGAAGCACGTCCTCGCGAAGAGCGCAGTGGCGGCGGTGGCGGCGGTGGTGGCCGCGGTCGTGGTGGCGGCGGTGGCGGCTACGGCGGTGGTGGCGGCGGTGGCGGCTACGGACGCCGTTAAGGGCATTTTTGCTCGAGCTTGCTGATAAGTTTCGCTCGCGCGGTGCCGCTACAACAAAGAATTCAAAAAACGCCCCCGCTGTGCCCGACCGGCGTACAGCGGGGCTTTTTTGTGCGCATATTATTCAAGAAGCGTCGATATCCGACCTCGCCGCGGCGCCGTCCAGCGTGGCCTCTTCACCGACATGTCGCGGATTCTTACACTTCGACAATGCTCCTCGAGACGATGCCAAGGGGCGCGTGTCTCGGATCCGTGGCCATTTCATTCGCTGGGGGTTCGCGTGGCGATTCGATATCGATTAACCCTAACCCTCGCAAAATTATCGACCGCCCTGCTGATGTGGCGCAAGCGGCCCCGTGCTCGAGCGCGGACCTCGATGGCCGGCCATTGCCGGTGCGTGTTGAGAATGCTTTCCCGCAGATACGTTGGGAAGGCTGGGAATCGGCCGAGGAAACGGGTCGGATCGACCCACTACGGCCAATTCTCGTCACGCACGCCGGCGACGGATCGGGTCGTATCTTCGTGCCGACGCAGCACGGCGCGATTTATGTCCTGCCGAATCGTCGCGATACACGGGCGGCCACGATGTTTCTCGACATTCGTGACAAAGCTTCGCATTCAAATCAATTCTTCGAAGAAGGATTGTTGGGATTGGCGTTTCATCCGAAGTATTCCGAGAACGGTCAGTTCTTCGTTTTTTACACCAATCGCCACGAGCCTCATCAGAATCTGGTCGCCCGTTATCGAGTCAGTCCGAGCGATCCGAATCGGGCCGATCCCGACTCGGAAGAGATTTTGATGACGATCGACAAGCCGTTTTGGAACCACAACGGCGGCACGATCGTGTTTGGTCCCGACGGGTACTTGTACATTGCGCTGGGCGACGGAGGCTCCGCGGCCGATCCGCTTGGTAACGGCCAAAACCTGGGGACTCTTTTGGGCAAGGTGCTACGAATCGACGTCGACCACGCCAGCGGGAACGAGGCTTATACGGTTCCGCGCGACAACCCGTTTGCCGGTCGCGCCGACGCGCGCGGAGAGATTTGGGCCTTTGGACTGCGCAACGTTTGGCGGATGGCGTTCGATCGGCCCACCGGCCGGCTGTGGGCTGCCGACGTGGGGCAGGACCTGTGGGAAGAAATCGATCTGATCGTCCGCGGCGGGAATTACGGTTGGAACCTGCGCGAGGGACGTCACGCATTCAACCACCAAGCTCCGCGACACGATTTGATCGAGCCGGTCTGGGAATACAATCACACGGTGGGTAAGTCGATCATCGGCGGGATGGTCTATCGCGGACGGCAAATTCCGGAGCTCGTGGGAGGCTATCTGTATGCCGACTACGTGACCGGGAAAATGTGGGCGCTCTTTTATGACCCTGCCAAATGGGAAGTCACGGCCAACCGCGAGATTCAACTACCCCGCAGCACAGCAGTGATGTCATTTGGCGAGGACGAGCAAGGGGAAGCCTTTTTTACGATGAGTTCGGCCCTGGGCGAAGGAGTGTTTGGACTTTATCCGGCCACCCCGTGAAGAACCGAGATCTCGGTTAGCTCCCTGGTCAACCGCTTGCGGCAGCTGGCCTCCGGGCCAAAAAAACGAGCGCTTGATCCGCTCCCGCGAATTGCTCATAATGCGAAAATAGTCCTTGATTGCCGCAGCAAGCTGGATGTGCTCGGCGGTCGAAGGTTCTTTCTCAGTTTCCGGTGACGGAAATGAGAAAGCGAGCGCCGGCTTCCCTCCCGCCTACTGCTTCATGCCTGAGGTATCCCCATGCGGCGTGGCTCGTTTGCCCCAGGGCTGTTGTATACCTGTGTGGCGGTTCTCCTGGGCGTCGCTCGTCCAAGTCAAGGAGATGATGCGCCGGCACAGCCCCCCGCCGCGACTGCCAATCCGATCCAATTCAATCGCGACGTGCGGCCAATTCTGGCCGAGAACTGTTTCCGTTGTCATGGGCCTGACAGTGCTTCGCGCAAAGCCGATTTGCGGCTCGATCGCCGCGAAGTCGCCGTCGATGCCGGCGCGATCACGCCGGGCAATCCCGACGAGAGCGAGTTGGTCGAGCGGATCTTCAGCACGGATCCCGAAAAGGTCATGCCGCCGCCGGCGATTCACAAAGAACTGAAACCGGCCGAGAAAGAACTGCTCAAGCAGTGGATCGCTGCCGGAGCCGAGTATCAACCGCATTGGTCGCTGATCGCGCCGGTCCGGCCGGCGCTGCCCGAAGTCAAAAACGAAGCCTGGGTGCGCACGCCGATCGATCGATTCATCCTGGCCCGGCTCGAGCAGGCGGGCCTTACGCCGGCGCCACCGGCCGACCGCTACACCTTGGCCCGGCGGTTGAGCTTGGACCTGATTGGCCTGCCGCCCGAACCGGCGGAAGTCGAGCGGTTCGTCAACGACACGTCTCCCGACGCTTACGAACAATATGTCGACCGGTTGTTGGCCATGCCGGAGTGGGGCGAGCATCGCGGCCGCTACTGGCTCGACGTGGCCCGCTATGGCGACACGCACGGCATCCACAACGACAACCATCGCGAGATGTGGTCGTATCGACAGTGGGTGATCCAGGCGCTGAACGACAACATGCCGTTCGATCGCTTTACGATCGAGCAGTTGGCGGGCGACTTGCTTCCGAATCGCACGCTCGAGCAGCAGATTGCCTCGGGCTTTAATCGCTGCAACATCACCACGAGCGAAGGCGGAGCCATCGACGAAGAGTATCGCGTCCTCTACGACCGCGATCGAACCGAGACGACTTCGCAGGTGTGGCTAGGATTGACCGCCGGCTGCGCCGTCTGCCACGACCACAAATTCGATCCGATTTCGCAGCGCGAGTTCTATGAGCTGGCCGCCTTCTTCAATAACACCACGCAAGCAGCCATGGACGGCAATGTGAAAGACACACCGCCGATCCAGTTCGTACCGAAGCCGGAAGATCGAGCCCGTTACGACCAGCTTGTGGCGGAAATCCCCGCGGTGCGCGGGCAGATCGACGCTCGCCGGCAGGCGGCTCGTGTCGACTTCGATGCGTGGCTGGCCGGTGGTGCCGCCGGCGAGGTGGCCACGTTGATTCCGAGCGAAGGACTCCGCCTTCAATCGGCGTTGAGCGAAGGGGCGGGCGATACCGTAAACATGACGATTGATGGCCAACCACTCGCGCTCACCGCGGCCGGTGGAGTGGCGTGGGAGGCCGGGCACGTTGCGGCGCAGAGCTTCAAGAGCCAGCCGGGCGCTGCCTTGGAAATCGCCTCGGCGGGTGATTTCGAAAAGGATCAGCCGTTCTCCGCCGCGGCCTGGGTCAAGCTGACTCAAGAGGGACAGTCCGGTGCCATCGTTGCCCGGATGGACGAAGAACACGGTCATCGCGGCTGGGACTTGGGGGTGGAAAACAATCGCATCAATGCACATATCATCAACACCTGGCCCGGCGACGCGATCAAGGTCGTGACGACGACCGCGGTCAAAAATGGCGAGTGGAATCACGTGCTGATGAGCTACGACGGATCAGGCAAGGCTGCCGGTTTGAAGATCTATTTCAACGGCGCGCCGCAGCCGGTGGCGGTCGCGGCCAACACGCTGAAGAACTCAATCCGGTCCGAGGTCCCGCTGAAAATCGCGCAGCGTAACAACTCCTTGCGGCTTGAACGGCGCGGCGATTCAAGACTTGCGGATTTATGGCCGGACGCTGGGCGATGCTGAAGTTTCGCAGTTGGCCAAAACGACCCGGGCCGCTTATCTGGTGGCCAAACCGGCGGCCGAGCGAAGCGAGGCCGAAACGACTGAAATCTATTCCTGGTGGATCAGCGTGCTCGACAAACCGACGCTGGAGCTGACTGGCCAATTAGCCAAACTCGACAATGAAGAGAAGGAGTTCAAAGCCCGGGGAACGATCGCCCATGTGATGCAAGAGCGGACCGAGCCGGCCATGGCCTTCATCTTGTTTCGTGGCGATTATGACAAGCGGCGCGACCAGGTCGCACCGGGAACGCCGGCCGCGCTGCCGCCGATGCCGGCTGACCTTCCCCGCAACCGATTGGGTCTGGCCCAATGGCTGCTGCGGCCGGAACATCCGCTAACGGCTCGTGTCACGGTCAACCGTTTCTGGCAGGAGCTGTTCGGCGCGGGACTGGCCCGCACCACCGGCGATTTTGGCGTCGCCGGCGAAGTGCCGACGCATCCGGAATTGCTCGACTGGATGGCGGTCGAATTTCGCGAGTTGGGCTGGGACATGAAGAAGTTCTATCGCTTGCTGGTCACCTCGGCCGCCTATCGTCAGGCGGCGATCCTGACGCCCGAGAAGCTAGAGAAGGATCGAGCGAATCGTCTGGTTTCGCGCGGGCCGCGCTTCCGCATGGATGCCGAAGTCGTTCGCGATTATGCCCTGGCATCGAGCGGCTTGCTGGTTCACAAGCTCGGCGGTCCAAGCGTCCGGCCCTATCAGCCACCCGGCGTTTGGGAAGCGGTGGCGATGATGTCGAGTAACACGCACGACTACGTGCAGGACCATGGCGAGAATTTGTATCGCCGCAGCATGTATACGTTTTGGAAGCGGAGCTGCGCCGCCAGCCTCGATGGACATTCTCAACGCCCCGTCGCGCGAGTTTTGCACCGTGCGCCGCGAGCGGACCAACACGCCGATGCAGGCGCTGGTGGCGCTGAACGATCCGCAATTCGTCGAAGCGGCTCGCTATCTGGCCCAGCGAGCACTGACCGCGGCGGGCGACACCGTGGAAAACCGGCTCGACTTTCTTGGCCGCCGGTTGCTCGCGCGTCCGTGGCGGATGGAAGAGTTGGCGGTTCTCGAAGAGAGCGCGGCGAATCTGGTGACGTACTACCAAGGGCACGTCGAGGAAGCGAAGCAACTTGTTGCCGTCGGTGAAAGTCCGGCCGATGCGAGCCTGGACGTGGCCACCCTGGCCGGCTGGACGATGTTGGCCAACGAAGTCATGAATCTGGATGAAGTGATCAGCAAATGATCGCTTGCATTTGGGCTCCCATTCCGGCGTTGCAGGGGCCGAAAACGCGCAGCGCTACTTGATGTGTTCAAGGGAAATGCCCATAATATACCTTAGCGATTGATCGCCCAGCATTCTGGACTGCGGAGGCGATCTGACGGCCGTTTTTCGTTTCCCAAAATGATTTCTGGAAGCGCGAACTTGGCTGTCTGTTTGCTTCCCGCCTTCCCATGCATACCTAAGGTGGTTCCCATGCGGCGTGGCTCGCTTGCCCCAGGGCTGTTGTATACCTGTGTGGCGGTTCTCCTGGGCGTCGCTCGTCCAAGTCAAGGAGACGATGCGCCGGCACAGCCCCCCGCCGCGACTGCCAGTCCGATCCAATTCAATCGCGACGTGCGGCCAATTCTGGCCGAGAACTGTTTCCGTTGTCATGGGCCTGACAGTGCTTCGCGCAAAGCCGATTTGCGGCTCGATCGCCGCGAAGTCGCCGTCGATGCCGGCGCGATCACGCCCGGCAAACCTGACGAGAGCGAGTTGGTCGAGCGGATCTTCAGCACGGATCCCGAAAAGGTCATGCCGCCGCCGGCGATTCACAAAGAACTGAAACCGGCCGAGAAAGAACTGCTCAAGCAGTGGATCGCTGCCGGAGCCGAGTATCAACCGCATTGGTCGCTGATCGCGCCGGTCCGGCCGGCGCTGCCCGACAGTGAAAAACGAAGCCTGGGTGCGCACGCCGATCGATCGATTCATCCTGGCCCGGCTCGAGCAGGCGGGCCTTACGCCGGCGCCACCGGCCGACCGCTACACCTTGGCCCGGCGGTTGAGCTTGGACCTGATTGGCCTGCCGCCCGAACCGGCGGAAGTCGAGCGGTTCGTCAACGATATGTCGGCCGACGCTTACGAACAATATGTCGACCGGTTGTTGGCCATGCCGGAGTGGGGCGAGCATCGCGGCCGCTACTGGCTCGACGTGGCCCGCTATGGCGACACGCACGGCATCCACATCGACAACTATCGGGAGATCTGGTCGTATCGCAATTGGGTGATCCAGGCGCTGAACGACAACATGCCGTTCGATCGCTTTACGATCGAGCAGTTGGCGGGCGACTTGCTTCCGAATCGCACGCTCGAGCAGCAGATTGCCTCGGGCTTTAATCGCTGCAACATCACCACGAGCGAAGGCGGAGCCATCGACGAAGAGTATCGCGTCCTCTACGACCGCGATCGAACCGAGACGACTTCGCAGGTGTGGCTAGGACTGACCGCCGGCTGCGCGGTTTGTCACGACCACAAATTCGACCCGCTTTCGCAGCGCGAGTTCTACGAACTGGCCGCCTTCTTCAATAACACCACGCAAGCAGCCATGGACGGCAACGTCAAAGACACGCCACCGGTGCAGTTCGTTCCAAGGCCAGAGGATCGAGCGCGTTACGACCAATTGGTGACGGAAATCCCCGCCAAGCGCGGTCAGATCGACACTCGCCGCCAGGCGTCCAAACCGGAGTTCGATCAGTGGCTGGCCGCCGGTTCGGCCGACGAAATCGTCAAACTGGTGCCGAGCGAGGGACTGAGGCTGCAATCGTCGCTCAGCGAGGGCTCGGGCGACACGGTGAATATGACGTTCGATGGTAAGCCGCTCGCGCTGGCTGCGACCGGGCCCGTGGCTTGGGATACCGGCTACGTGGCGCGCGCAGAGCTTCAAGAGCCAGCCGGGAACCGCTCTGGAAATCGCCGAAGCGGGTGACTTCGAAAAGGATCAACCCTTTTCCGCCGCGGTGTGGGTGAAGATCGCCCCGGAAACGGAATTTGGTGCCCTGGTCGCTCGCATGGACGACGAGCATGGTCATCGCGGCTGGGACATCTGGGTCGAAAAAGGACACATCGCTTCGCATATCTGCAACAATTGGGACAGCGACGCGATCCGGGCAGCAACCAACACCACGATCAAAGCAGGCGAATGGAATCACGTCCTGTTGAGCTATGACGGGTCGAGCAAGGCCAAAGGAATCAAG
This sequence comes from uncultured Planctomycetaceae bacterium, assembly GCA_963702015.1. Lineage (GTDB taxonomy): Bacteria > Planctomycetota > Planctomycetia > Pirellulales > PALSA-1355 > DATJTR01. The sequence goes on along the minus strand of OY969698.1, from coordinate 5,551,239 downwards.
ATCTACATCAACGGCGCGCCGCAATCGATGAACTTGGGCGTCGATCGGTTGCAAAACACGATTCGCACGACCGTCCCACTCAAGATCGCTCAGCGCCAAGCCGGCGGGCAAGTGAACGGCGCGCTGATACAAGATTTGCGGATCTATGGCCGGGCCCTCAGCGACGCGGAAGTGTCGCAGTTGACCAAGGCCACCCGGGCCGCGTACCTGGTCACCAAGCCAGCCGCCGAGCGGAGCGAGGCCGAAGCAGCCGAAGTTTTTGGCTGGTGGATCGCGACGCTCGACAAACCGACCCAGGAGCTGACCGGCCAGTTGGCTGCGCTGGAGCAGGAAGAAAAAGATCTCAAGAGCCGGGGAACGGTGGCCCACGTGATGCAGGAGCGGCCCGAGCCGGCAACGGCCTTTGTCTTGTTCCGCGGAGAGTATGACAAGCGGCGCGATCAGGTGTCGCCTGGAACGCCTGCGGCGTTGCCGCCGATGCCGGCGGAGCTGCCGCGCAACCGGCTGGGTCTTGCCCAGTGGCTGCTGCGCCCGGAACATCCGCTCACTACCCGTGTGACGGTGAATCGTTTCTGGCAGGAACTGTTCGGGACCGGCTTGGTCCGCACGACCGGCGATTTGGGAGTTTCCGGCGAAACGCCTTCGCATCCGGAATTGCTCGACTGGATGGCGGTCGAGTTCCGCGAGTCGGGCTGGGACATGAAGAAGTTTTATCGCATGCTGGTGACTTCGGCCGTCTATCGGCAGGCAGCGACGCTGACGCCGGAGAAGCTGGAAAAAGATGGGCCCAACCGGCTGCTTTCGCGCGGACCGCGGTTCCGGATGGATGCCGAAGTGGTTCGCGATTACGCCCTGGCATCGAGCGGGCTTTTGGTGCACAAGCTTGGCGGTCCTAGCGTGAGGCCCTATCAGCCGCCGGGCGTCTGGGAGGCCGTGAGCATGGGGGGCGACACGCACGACTACGTGCAGGACCACGGCGAGAAGCTTTATCGCCGCAGCATGTACACATTTTGGAAGCGCAGTGCACCGCCAGCGTCGATGGAAATCCTGAATGCTCCGTCGCGCGAGTTTTGCACGGTGCGGCGAGAGCGGACCAATACGCCAATGCAAGCACTGGTGGTGCTGAACGATCCGCAGTTCATCGAGGCCTCGCGCTATCTGGCCCAGCGAACGTTGACGGTTGCGGGGGAGGCAGTGGAGAACCGGCTTGATTTTCTTGGTCGCCGATTACTCGGCGCGTCCGTGGAGAATGGAGGAGTTGGCAGTCCTTGAGGCGAGCGTGGCGAACCTGGTGGCCTATTACCAGGCCCATCCCGAAGAGGCCAAGCAGCTGATTGCAGTCGGCGAGAGCCCGGCTGACGCGAGTTTGGACGTGGCGACCTTGGCCGGTTGGACGATGTTGGCTAACGAGATGATGAATCTGGACGAAGTGGTCTGCAAGTAATTATCCCTCTTCCGCATCGGAAGAGGAGTCGGAATCCTGGCAAGAAGGCGAGTGTGGACGATGAACCTGTTCGAAGATTGGGTTCGCAATGAGACGCGGCGCCAGTTCTTCAGCCGAGGGTCGAATGCCGTCGGTTGGGCAGCTTTGGCTTCGCTGCTGGGAGGCGAGCGATCGAGCGCCTTGGCCGCGACAGCGGAGCCGGCGCTACCCAACTTGACCCACTTCGCCGCGAAGGCCAAACATGTGATTTATCTGCACATGGTAGGCGGTCCGTCGCAATTGGATTTGTACGACTACAAGCCGACCATGCAGGATTGGTACGACAAGGATTTGCCCGAGTCGATCCGCAACGGCCAGCGGCTGACGACGATGACTTCGGGCCAGGCCCGGTTTCCGATCGCGCCGTCGAAATATAAATTCGAGCAGCATGGCAAAAATGGCATGTGGGTTTCGGAGCTACTGCCGTGGACGGCCAAAATGGTCGATGACATGTGCTTCATCCGCAGCATGCACACCGAGGCAATCAACCACGAGCCGGCTATTACCAACATGCAGACCGGCAACCAGATTACCGGCCGCCCTTGCCTGGGTGCGTGGACGTCCTACGGGTTGGGCTCGCTGAACGACAACCTGCCGACGTTCGTGGTGCTGGTGGCCAAGCCGACCAACACCGAACAAGTTCAGGCAATTTCTGCCCGACTGTGGCAAAGCGGGTATCTGCCGAACGAACATTCCGGAGTCTCGTTCCGTTCGAGCGGCGATCCGATTTTGTACATCAACAATCCGGCCGGCGTTCCGGCCGACGTCCGCCGTCAAACGCTCGACGGGCTGGCCCAACTGAACGAGATGACCTATCGTCGCGTGGGTGATCCGGAAACCCACGCCCGAATCGCACAATATGAGCTGGCGTTCCGCATGCAGTCTAGCGTGCCGGAACTGACCAGCATGTCTGACGAGACAGATGCCACCTACGAGTTATACGGCGAAGAAGCCAAGAAACCGGGCACGTTTGCTCAAGCCGCTCTGTTGGCTCGGCGGATGGTCGAGCGCGGTGTACGGTTCGTGCAGATCTATCACAATAATTGGGACACCCACGGCAACGTCAGCGGTCGGTTGCCGATGCAGTGCAAGGACGTCGATCAACCCTGCTATGCCCTGATTCAAGACTTGAAACAACGCGGCCTGTGGGATGAAACGCTGGTGATCTGGGGCGGTGAATTCGGCCGTACCATTTATTCGCAAGGGCAACTGACGAAGGAGAACTACGGCCGCGACCATCATCCGCGCTGCTTCACTATGTGGATGTCCGGCGGCGGAACGCGCCCAGGGACCATCTATGGCGAAACCGACGAGTTCTCCTACAACATCACCAAGGATCCGGTCCACGTTCACGACTTCCATGCCACGGTCCTCAAGCTGCTGGGCTTCGACCACGAGCGATTCACTTACCGTTATCTAGGGCTCGACCAAAGGCTGACCGGCGTCGAACCCTGCCGCGTGGTTACAGAGCTATTGGCTTGATTCCGCTCTAGGTCTTGCTTTCGCAAGCGGCATGATCGGGGATGGCCTCGATGGGCATTGGGCATTGCGAGCGTCGATTGGCAGACGCTGTAATCGGCGTGCTTTGGCGGGCGGTTGCCGGTGTAGCGATTTTTGGCGCATTGGCCACGCTGCCTGCGGCCGCGCCGCCCGACGGCGCGATCTCTGTCGCTCGAAACCTGTACGTCGATTCTACGATCGGCGACGATCTGGCGACTGGTCTAGCGCCGCAAGCCAACGGCACCGACGGCCCGCTGCGAACACTGCGGCCGGCAATTCGGCAAGCTCGCCCCGGCGACACGATCCACCTGACACCGCAGGCCCAAGCGTGTCGCGACATTGCCGTCTTTCATGACGTGCATGGGGAACCCGGTCGCCCGATCACACTCGACGGCCACGGCGCAACGATCTCCGGGAGCGAGCCGCTCGATCCGGGCCAATGGGACGAAGTGGCGCCGGGTCTGTATCGCTGCGATCACCTGCTGCCCGAGAAACTGTTGACCCAGGACGATGCAATCATCGAGCGATGGTTCATGCTGTTCGACGGCCAAATGAACCACATGGGCCGTTCGCGCAAGGGAAAGAGCTTGCCACTGAAAAAGATCGCGGACTTGCAGACGGGCGAGTGGAGCTACGAAGTGGCCGGCCACGCGTTTTACGTCAAAATCGATCCGGCCAAACGGTTGGTGGACTATCGAATCGAAACGCCATTACGGCCGGACGGCGTACAGATCAGCGGCGATTGTTCCCACCTGATCATTCGCAATTTGACCGCGACGCATGTCTACAACGACGGCTACGGCCTGCACGGCAAAACGCGCGACGTGCGGTTCGAGAACATCGGAGCCATCGAGTGCGGCGACGATGGGTTTAGCGCTCATGACGACTGCGACGTAGCGGTCGACGGTTTCGTTTCGCTCCGCAATGCCACTGGCCTGGCTAATACTGGCGCCAGCCATTCGATTAACAGCCGGCTGTTTCTCGACGGCAACCGGGGAACTGATCTACTGTTTTTTGGTTCGAGCCAGCACACGATCACCGAGAGCGTCGTACGCTGCTCAGGCGACTACAGTCTGCGAATGTGGGCTGACGGCTTCGAAACGCGCTGCACCGTGGAACTGAATAACGTGCTCTTGGAACGAGCCGGCGACACAAGTCCGCTGAAGATCTGGCACAACGGCGCTTTGCGGGCGACGCGGACAACGATGCTCGGACTTTCGATCGAAGCTGACTGCCGGTCCGTCGATTTTGATCATTGCCTGATTGGTGGGCGACCGGCGCCGGAAATTCTCTTGTCGCCAGCCAGCATTTGGAAGGCTGACCACAACGTTTATGATCTGGTTCGACTGCGCATCGGTAACGACACGTACAATGCCGCGAGCTTTGCCGACTACCGGCGTGCGTCGGGTCAAGACACTGAAAGCCGCTGGATGCATTTTGACGTCGGATCACAGGAGGCCGGTCCTTTCATTTCGCCCGAACCCGGCATTGGCGCCGATGCGGCGCGGTTGCCGCATCAGCGATAGTCGCGTGTTTGCCAAGCGTGCGTTGGCGGCGCACAAGCCGGCCTTCGTTTCCTGCGATGAGCGGGAATCGGCTGCTGCCACAAGAACGGCTTCTGATGGATCTGGATGCAGCTCTGCACCCGGTCGGCCAATATGCCGAGATGGAGGGCCTCGGCGAGCCCCGTCTCACCAACCTAGCCAATTGCCGCGTTTTCGCCTCGCGCGTCTTCAATCCGAATGGCGTAAGCAAGGCTTTTCTGGGGCTTCCGGTAGCCAGCTTCGTGCCAATAAAGTGTCGACGTTGATGCCAAGCTTTGTTCCTTGAAAAACCCCCGAAAACCAAAGTTTGTACTCCTTCAACCATCGGTTTGCAGTGGCCCAAAAACTGCGAAAACCGGGGCTCAATTGGCGTTTGCAGTCGCCGCTGGCAAGGGGCGGGGCGAACCACTCTTGACATGGCGAACTGATTTGCGTACTAATGAAATGCACGCCGGACTGACTGGTCAGTCCGCTGCTTCCTTTGCGAGTGTGCCGTGGCCAGCTCTACCGACAACCAATCGAAACGGACCTGTGAAGAGCGCTTCGCCGCTCGGCGCGAAGAGATCTTAGCGCAAGCCGCGCGGCTGTTCGCTCAGCACGGGTACTCCGACACCGATACCCAGCTTTTGGCTGAAACGATTGGGGTCGGCAAGGGGACGGTATATCGGTACTTTTCCAGCAAGCGCGAGCTGTTTTTAGCAGCGGCCGACCGGGTGATGCGCGAGCTCCGTGACCGAGTCGACGCAAGCATCGTCGGAATCGATGAGCCATTTGTGCGGATCGAAACGGCAATTCGCGCCTTCCTGGCGTTCTTTGCCGAGAACCCGGAATTTGTTGAATTGCTTATCCAAGAGCGGGCTCAGTTCAAGGATCGCAAAAAGCCGACCTTCATCGAACATCGTGAGGCCAATGTCGGCCGCTGGCAAGAGCTTTACCGACGGCTGATCGCCGAAGGCCGGCTGCGCGATATGCCGGTGGAACGGATCAGCGACGTCATTAGCCACCAGCTCTACGGCACCATTTTCTTCAATTACGTTGCCGGACAAGCTAAGAGCGTCGACGAGCAAACCGAAGCGATTGTCGATGTGATTTTTAACGGAATTTTGACGGTCGATGAGCGCAACGCCCGGCGGGCGGTTCAACAGCGGGCCGCGGGTGAACCCAAAGGCGTTGCGGCCTGTCTCGGCAGCGCAGATACTTCGGCAAAGCCGGAAACGATCGGAAAGGGAGAATCATCGTGACTGGGGCTTGGCGGGGATATTGTGGGGTTTTGTTGGTCTGCGCCGCGACCGTCGGCTGCGACAAACTCAAGAACATTATGACGCCGGCACCGGCCGTATCGGCGGCTGCAGCGCCGAAGCCGCCCGACGTCCTCTTCACATTGCCGACGACGGCCGAGATCACCGACTTCGAGGATTTCACCGGCCGCACCGTGGCGCGGCGCACGATTGAGATTCGCCGCGGGTGACTGGTTATCTCGACAAGATTCAGTTCAAGGACGGCGGCGAGGTAGCCCAGGGAGATCTTCTCTTCGAGATCGATCCGCGGCCGTATCAGACCGAGCTTGCGACACACAGGCGGCGGTCGTCCAGGCCGAGGCCCACCTGAAGCGGCTCGATCACGATTTGGACCGTGCCAATAAGCTGATCGAGAGCAAGCAAATCAGCCGCGAGCAGTTCGACCTGGTAACGGGCGACCGAGCCGAGGCCGAGGCGGCGGTGCGGGTGGCCAAAGCCAATCTGCAAACCGCCAAGTTGAACTTGAGTTTCACGCAGGTGCACGCTCCGCTCGCCGGCCAGATCAGTCGCACCCAACTCGATCCAGGCAATCTGGTCAAGCAAGACGACACCATTCTCACGACGCTCGTCACATTCGACCCGATCTTTGCCTATTTCGAAGTCGACGAGAGGACGCTGTTGACTATGCGCCGCTACGTCGAACAGGGGAAAATCAAAACGGTCGCCAAGGATGACAAAGGCGAACCACTGGTACCGGTGCTGATGGGTCTAGCCGACGAAGAGGGTTTTCCGCATTCGGGGACGATCAACTTCGTCGACAATCGGCTCGACGTGGCCACCGGCACGCTACAGGTACGGGGAATCTTTGACAACCCGACGCATATTCTCTCGCCCGGTCTGTTCGTGCGAGTCCGATTGCCGATTGGCGAACCCTACCCGGCGATTCTGATCGACGAGCGAGCGCTGGGAACGGATCAGGGGCAGAAGTTTGTCTACGTGATCGACGGCGACAACAACGCGCAGTATCGACGTGTGGAGGTCGGCAAACTGCAAAATGGTCAGCGCGTGGTGCGTAAAGGCATCGCCGAAGGCGAACGCGTGGTCGTCAGCGGACTTCAGCGAGTGCGCCCGGGATCCCCGGTCACGGCCAAACCGGAAGTGCCGGTGGCAGCCGGGTCGAACGACAGTTCGGCCGGCGTGGCGCAGGCGGCAAGCTCGCCGCAGAAGTGAGCCGGCCCCAGGCCGACTGGCTGACGGAGTGTTGCGGAGGGTTGAAATCGACTTTTAGCCAGGTAGCGCGGCTGTGATTTCACGGTTTTTCATCGATCGCCCGATTTTTGCCGCGGTGCTGTCCATCGTCATCGTGCTGGCGGGGGCGATCTCTATCTTCACGCTGCCGCTCGCGCAGTTTCCCCAGATATCGCCCCCGACCGTTTCGGTCAGTTGCGTCTATCCGGGCGCAGCGCGCGCGATGTGGCCGGATCGGTGGCCGCTCCGATCGAGCAGCAAGTTAACGGCGTCGAGGGGATGCTTTACATGTCCTCGACTTGCGCAAACGATGGCTCTTACAACTTGACGGTGACGTTCAATCATGGCGTCAACCTCAACATGGCTCAAGTATTGGTGCAAAACCGGGTGAGCCTGGCGGTGCCGCTGCTTCCCGACGTCATCAAGCAGACCGGAGTTACCGTCAAGAAACAGTCGCCCGATATACTGGTCGGGTTTGCTATCAACTCCCCCAACGGTCGCTACGACCAATTGTATCTGAGCAATTTCGCGTTGATGCAGATCAGGGACGAGTTGTCTCGCCTGCCCGGCATCAGCGAAGCGAGGCTGTTCGGGCAACGCGACTACGCCATGCGAATTTGGGTCGATCCGGATCGCCTGGCCGCCCGCAACATGACATCGACCGACGTAAGTCGAGCGATCCGCGATCAGAACGCCCAAGTAGCGACCGGCATGATCGGCAGCCCGCCGACGGGCGAGAATCAGAATTTTCAAATCACGTTGAGCACGCTCGGCCGGCTGAAGGAGGTCGAGCAATTCGAAAACCTGATTCTCAAGGTTGGCCCGGATGGCCGGGTGGTGCGAATCAAAGATATTGGTCGCGTCGAACTGGGCGCCAAGAACCAGGACGTGGATGTGAGGATCGACGGTAAGGAGACCGTTTTTCTGGCGGTCTTTCAATTGCCCGACGCCAACGCGTTGGATACGTACGACCTTGCAGTGGCGAAAATGCAAGAGCTGTCGAAGGGATTTCCGGAGGGAGTGACCTGGGAGATCGCTTTCGACCAGACGCCCTACACGCGCGAGTCGATTCACGAAGTCTTCAATGCCTTGCGCGACGCGATTATTCTGGTCGCCATCGTGGTGCTTGTGTTTTTGCAAAACTGGCGATCATCGATCATTCCGCTAGTGGCCGTGCCAGTAGCCGTGGTGGGAACCTTCGCGGCGATGGCGGTGTTTGGCTTTAGCCTGAACAATTTGACGCTGTTTGGGCTGGTATTGGCCATCGGCATCGTGGTCGACGACGCCATCGTGGTCGTCGAGGCGGTCGAACACCACATCGAGCATGGCCTTTTGCCACGCGAGGCCACGATCAAGGCGATGCAACAGGTCTCGGGTCCGGTGATTGCCGTCGGGCTGGTGTTGTCGGCGGTGTTTGTACCGTGCCGCCTTCATTAGTGGAATCACGGGACAGTTCTTTCGGCAATTCGCGCTGACGATCTCGGTTTCGACGATCATCTCGGCGTTCAATTCGCTGACGCTTAGTCCGGCCCTGACGGCACTGTTATTGCGGCCGCAAGACAAGAACGCAAAGCGCGACAACCGCGTGTTGCCTTGGCCCGCGTATGCATTGGCCGGCGGCTGGGGAGCGTGGGAGTTGCTGGCTCACCGCTTCGAACCAGCGGCGGCCGGGCTAGGAATTTCGGCCACTTCGACGACTTGGATCGTTGCGACTACCGGCGCCGTGGTGGGGGCACTGGCCACGGTGCCGGCGAATTGGCTGCTGGGCAGTGCGTTTCGGCTATTCAATCGCGGGTTCGACTTTACGGGAATCGGCTATACCTGGGTTGTCGGAAAGATGATCCAGACGTGGGATGTTGGCCTCAAGACGCTGCCGTGGCTTGTCTGCATGGCGGCGGGTGGTTGGTGGGCGTGGGAGTATCTCGGGCCGCATTTGGAAATCATTGGTAAGAATTTGAACCTACCCGGCAAGGTCGGATTATGGATCGGAGGGATTGTCGGCGTGTTCGCCGGTGCTGCCATCGCGTGGCCGCTGAATTGGCTGTTGGAAATCGCTCTGCGTTCCCTCGGCGCGCGTCGGAGCATGGCGATCGACAAACGAGCACGAGCCGCGCCTGGTCAATCGGCAGTTGGATTTTTGGTCGGAAGCTCCGGCTCAACTCGTGTGCTTTAGTGCTGTTGGTTTACTGTGGCTTGCTGTTCTGGACTTACGACCGATTCAACGACACCGCCAAAGGTTTTATTCCGTCACAGGACATGGGCTATTTGTTCGTGAGCGTTCAACTGCCCGACGCGGCGTCGACCGAACGGACCGCACGTGTCATGCGGAAGCTGGCATCGAGCGCATCCGAAGTTCCGGGCATCTTGCACGTGACCGATATCACCGGGCAATCATTTGCGCTGAACGCGGTCGGCTCGAACTTTGGCACGATGTTCGTCAATCTCGATCATTATTCCAAACGGCGATCAGCTGACCGATCGAGCATGGCCATCTTGCAAAAACTCGTGACTCGATTCAGCGAAATAACTGACGCCATCGTGATGGTTCTTCCGCCGCCGCCGGTGCGTGGTGTTGGCCGCGCGGGAGGGTTTGCCATGGTGATTGAAGATCGCGGCGACGCGGGACTGGAGACGATCCAGGCACAAACCGAGAATCTGGTACGCGCCTCAAGGGAGGAACCGCAGCTATTCGGTCCGGGCATGTTTTCGGCCTTTTCGGCAAAAGTGCCGATGCTCCGAGTCGAGCCCGATGCACGGGCGTGTTACGAGAAGGGGGTCAATCTGCGCGAGTTTGCCGACACGCTGCAGATTTATCAGGGTTCACTGTACGTGAACGACTTCAACCTGTTTGGCCGGACCTGGCAGGTGATTGTGCAAGCCGAGCAGCGTTTTCGCGACCAGGTCGAGGACCTTCCCAAGCTGAAAGTGCGCAACACCGCGGGTGCGATGGTGCCGTTGGGCTCGCTGGCCCAAATTCGCGAAGTGAACGGACCTTTGGTGCTGACGCGCTACAACATGTATTCGGCGGCGACGATCAACGGCGCCGGCAAGCCCGGCGTCAGTTCGCGCGACGCGATCGATGTCATGGAACAGCTGGCCAACCGCGAGCTGCCGAAGTCGATGAACTTCGAATGGACAGACATGGCTTTTTTGGAGTTGATGGCCGGCAACACGGCGATGATCATTTTCGGGTTCGCCGTGATGATGGTATTTTTGGTGTTAGCGGCGCAGTATGAAAGCTGGTCGCTGCCGCTAGCGATTATCTTGGTAGTGCCGATGTGCCTGTTGAGTGCGATCATCGGAGTCAACATGGCCAAGATGGACATCAATATTTTCACCCAAATCGGGTTTGTCGTTCTGGTCGGCCTGGCCAGCAAAAATGCGATTCTGATCGTGGAATTTGCCAAGCAAAAGCGCGAAGCTGGCGAATCGCGCCGCCAGGCCACACTGGAAGCTTGCCGGCTGCGACTCCGGCCGATCGTGATGACTTCGTTCGCCTTTATCTTGGGAGTTGTGCCGCTGATGATGGCCCGCGGCGCCGGCGCCGAAATGCGACAGACGCTCGGCACGGCCGTCTTTAGCGGGATGCTGGGCGTGACCTTATTTGGAATCTTCCTGACACCGGTTTTCTTCTTCACCATCGATTGGTTGGGAGGGACTCCGATATTCGCCTCGCGCGCCATGCACCTGCTTGGCAACTTGTCGTTGGGCCTGGTCACGCTGCGCCCGGTTCGTGTCCTGGGCCAGCAATTATTTCGCCAACGGACCAGCAACCCGCCCGCGCGGACCGCAAAGGGGGGATCGAGCGTTGTGGCGACCAATGGCGTGGCAGTGGAGACAGTAATGGTCCCCGCAGACACCGTCGTCATGCCACCCGACACAGTTACGTCGTCTCGTGGCGCCCCGCCGCCAAAATCCTCCGCTCCCGGTGCCGCGTCGCATGAACCCGCCATCCACAAGTAAGTGAACGCCCGTGTTCTCGAAATTCTTTATCAATCGACCGATCTTCGCCACGGTGCTGTCGATCGTGATCACTCTGGCCGGCGGCATATCGCTGTTCACGTTGCCGATCGCGCAGTATCCGGAGATCACGCCGCCGACGGTCGAAGTCTCGGCAACTTATCCTGGCGCCAACGCCCAGGTCGTAGCCGACACAGTGGCGGCGCCGATCGAGCAGCAGGTGAACGGCGTCGAGAACATGCTTTACATGTCATCGCAATGCACGAACGACGGCACCTACACCTTGACGATCACGTTTAAGAACGGCGTCGATCTGAACATGGCGCAGGTGTTGGTGCAAAACCGAGAGGCGCTGGCCGAAGCGATTCTGCCGGACCTGGTCAAACGCCGCGGTGTAATGGTCAAAAAGAAGTCGCCCAGCACTCTGCTGATGGTCAATTTGTTTTCGCCCGACGGCAGCCGCGACAATTTGTATCTAAGCAATTACGCCACGATCCAACTGAAGGACGAGCTATCGCGATTGCCGGGAGTGGGAGACATTACCTACCTGGGCCAGCGTGACTACAGCATGCGGCTGTGGCTCGATCCAAAAAAGATGGCCTCGCGCAATCTGTCGACGAGCGACGTCGTCAGGACGATTGAACAGCAGAACACACAAGTTGCCGCCGGTCAGATTGGCCAACCGCCGGTCAACAATGGCCAGGTGTTCCAATTCACGATCAGTACGATGGGCCGGTTGACCGATCCGGCGCAGTTCGCCGAGATGATCATCAAGTCCGATACCCAGGGGCGGCTGGTTCGACTCAAGGATGTCGCCCAGATTGAACTCGGCGCGCGCGGCTATGATCAGACGTGCACGCTCGACGGGAAGCCTTCCGTCGCCTTGTCGATCTTTCAGCTGCCGGGCTCGAACGCGCTGAATATTGCTCAGCTCGTGCGGGCGAAAATGGAGGATCTCAAGGGCCGATTCCCCGACGGGCTCGACTATTCGATCGTTTACGATACGACGCCATTCATCACCGAATCCATCAACGAGGTCTTCAAAGCTCTACGCGATGCGGTAATTCTGGTCGCCATCGTGGTCTTGGTCTTTTTGCAAAACTGGCGGTCGGCCATTATCCCTCTGATCGCCGTGCCCGTAGCCATTGTCGGGACTTTCGCCGTGATGGCGGCGATGGGCTTTAGCCTCAATAATCTGACTTTGTTCGGTCTGGTGCTGGCGATCGGCATCGTGGTCGACGATGCGATCGTGGTGGTCGAGGCGGTCGAACATCACATCGAACATGGACTAGCGCCGCGCGAAGCAACGCTACGCGCGATGGAACAGGTTTCCGGGCCGGTGATTGCCGTCGGACTGGTTCTGTCGGCGGTATTTGTTCCTTGCGCATTCATTACGGGTATTACCGGCCAGTTCTTCCGGCAATTTGCCTTAACGATCGCCGTCTCGACGGTCATCTCGGCATTCAACTCGCTGACGCTGAGTCCTGCCCTGACGGCACTTTTGCTCAGGCCGCGCGACAAGCATCGGGCGGCGCCGCTTCCCTGGCTGGCCTTTGTCGCGGCGGGCGTGTGGTTGGGTTGGGAATTCTTGACACCACACGTACGCGCAATGGAACGAATCCTGGCAGGCCGGGTATTCAGCGGATAAGCTGCCTTGGATCGGCGCCGCGCTGGGAGCGATCGGCGGTGGCGTGGTGAGTTGGCCGCTGAATTTTGTTCTCGGCTGGTTCTTCCGCGGCTTCAACCTGCTCTTCGACTTCAGCACGAGCCTCTATACCTGGAGCGTCGGCAGGCTCGTCAAGATCAGCTTGCTGGTGCTGGTGGTTTATGGCGGCCTGCTGGCACTGACTTACGTCGGTTTTACTCAGACGCCGAAGGGTTTCATCCCCACCCAGGACAAAGGCTACCTGCTGGTCAATCTGCAACTGCCCGACTCGGCTTCGCTTAGCCGCACCCAGCATGCCATGCACGACATCGAGGCGATCACGCAGAATATGCCGGGCATCAAACACACGGTGGCGATTGCCGGTCAATCGATTTTGCTGGGGGCCAACGCGCCGAACTTCGGCGCCATGTACGTGATGCTCGATGACTTTCATCATCGCCTGACGCCGGAGTTGAGTGGCGACGCGATCGCTGCCGAGCTCGAGGAGAAGCTGCAAGCACATATCACCGACGGAACGATCAACGTGCTGGGAGCGCCTCCCCTGGACGGACTGGGAACCGCGGGTGGATTCAAGATTATTGTTGAAGACCGCGCCAACACGGAGCTGGAGAATTTGCAAACGACGGCCGATCGGATCGTGGCCGATGGGGCCAAAGAGCCTGGATTGAAAGACCTATTCTCCAGCTTCCGCGCCAAAACGCCCTGGCTGTATCTGGACATCGACCGGACCGCAACGCGAGCCCACGGCGTGTCGATGGCCGAGGTATTCAACACGCTGCAAGTTTATTTGGGATCGCTGTACGTCAACGATTTCAACCTGTTCGGTCGGACCTGGCAGGTCAACGTGCAAGCCGCCGAGAACTTTCGCGGCCAACTCGAACAGCTCAAGCAGCTCAAGATTCGCAACGAGCAGGGAGGCATGGTCCCCTTCGGGGCGTTGGCTACCGTGCGCGACGTCAGCGGACCGGTGATGATTGTTCGCTACAACATGTATCCCGCCGCGCCGATCAACGGCAGTCCTGCCCCGGGTGTCAGCTCGGGCCAGGCAATCGAACAGATGGAGCGGTTGGTCGGCGACGAACTGCCGTGGTCGATGCGCTATGAATGGACCGAACTGGCGTTGCTTCAGTTGCAAACCGGCAACACGGCCATGCTGGTGTTCCTGTTGGCGGTGGTGCTCGTGTTCCTGGTGCTGGCCGCGCAGTACGAGAGCTGGTCATTACCGCTGGCGGTCATTCTGGTCGTGCCGATGTGTCTGTTGTGCTCGGTCTACGCGGTCCAATGGGCGCACCTGGACATCAACATTTTCACGCAAGTCGGCTTCGTGGTGTTAATCGGTCTGGCGTGCAAGAACGCGATTCTGATCGTCGAATTCGCCAAAGCCCAGCGCGAAGCGGGTCGCGATCGATACCAGGCCACGCTGGAAGCCTGCAAACTTCGCTTGCGGCCGATCGTCATGACGTCGTTCGCCTTTATCTTGGGAGTTGTGCCGCTGGTCATCGCCGTCGGCGCTGGTTCCGAGATGCGACGCACGCTGGGGACCGCCGTGTTCGGAGGCATGCTCGGCGTGACCATGTTCGGCATTTTCCTGACGCCGGTGTTCTACTACGTCATTCAGTGGTTCGCCGACATGCGCGAAAAATTCCGCTCGGTTTCACCTCGCTTGCCGCGGGGCTGGCTGCGTCCATCCGAGCGCCGGCCAAAAGCGGTTTCGGAGAGCGAAGTATCCGATTTGGGGGTCCACTCCGATCATGCGGTCCCCATTGTCCACGCCGAACACCGCCAAGGGAAAGGAGTGTTGAAACGGTCGCGCTGACCGCCCACCGATGATTTGGCCGGTCGTCCCGCCGTCGACGGTCAGCCCGCTGCGGCAGGTTCTTCGGCGAGCACCCAGCGGTCGAGCCGGATGAACTCTCCCAGACTCCAGGCTTGAAACGGGCAACCGCGCGGCGAGTAGGGTGGCTCGGCATCGGCGATTTCGCCCAAATGCCCCAGACCAGACTGTGCCAGCTGCTCTTTGAGCGGCGCGAGGAACCGTTCGCGCGCTTCTTGCCTCGCCTGCCGAGTGTTGCCGGCCACGCGCAGCCAGGCCTCGACGAACGGCCCAGCCAGCCAGGTCCAAACGGTGCCTTGATGATAGGCCGCGTCGCGCTCCCGCGGACCGCCGCGATAATGCGCCGTATAGCCCGGTTCACTCGGCGCCAGGGTTCGCAGTCCCAGCGGCGTCCACAATTGCCGTTCGACCGCATCGACGACCGAGCGTGCTCGCTCCGGCTCGATGAGCACCAGCGGCAATCCGCCGACGGCCAGGATCTGATTGGGTCGCACCGACGCGTCGACTGTTCCCGAACGATGATCGACGTCGACCACGTCGTAAAGCATTCCGCGCGAATCGTTCCAGAAGCGCTGGCGAAAACTGGTGAGCCCCCGCTCGAAATCGTCTTGCCAGGTGCGGTCGATCGGTGCGTCGACTTGCGACATAGGGGATTGACGAGGAATCGCCAGTGAATGGGCGATCGAAAGTGCATTGAGCCAGAGGGCTTGGATCTCGACCGGCTTGCCAACACGAGGCGTCACAACGCGGTCACCCACTTTGGCATCCATCCAGGTAAGCTGGGTTCCCGGCCCACCGCACGCCAACAGGCCGTCCTCTTCGACACGAATGCCGTAGCGCGTGCCGCGACCGTAGCCGGTCAGGATCGCCGCAACCGCTGATTCCAGGAGTGTTTGATCATGCAAGTCGAGCGGATATTGATGGCAACGGCAGGCTTCCAGAAACTCGCCGACGGCGATGACAAACCAGAGCGATGCGTCGACCGAATTGTATTCCGGCATGTCCCCCCTGTCGGGAAAGCGATTCGGAAGCATTCCTTCGGAAACGGTGCCGGACCAGGTGAGCAGTATCTGCCGGGCATCGTCCAGTCGGCCCAGGGCCAACGCGAGTCCACGCATGGAGACGAACGTATCGCGGCCCCAATCGGTGAACCACGGATAGCCGGCCAGGATCGTCTTACCATGCCGACCGTCGACCAGGTAGGCGTCGGCGGCGGCTTCCAAAGGAGTCGTGAATCGCCCGCGACGTTCGCGCTCGGCGTGTTCGAGCGCGGCAAACCGCTGACTGGTCGATGCGGTTGCATCGGCGACCGCCTGGGGATCGGCCGAAAGGAGCCAGAGCGCATCGCATTGGGCAAGATCCCAGCGAAACAATCCGGGTGAAGCGAGGTCTTCGCTGCTATCGAGCCCGCGTTCGCGTTCCTGCAAATACATGAAATTTCGATACCACTCCGGATCGTGCGAGTAGCTGCCGTTGGCCAGCGCCATGATTCGAGGAACGCCGGGATACGGCTGCCAGGTCACCTGCTCGCCGGCCACTGTGGCATCGAACCGGAAGACGGGGTTTTCGTGATGCAGGTGGTGGTAGTCGCGGCCGGAAAGCAGCGGTCGAACCGCCAAAGGCACGGGACCGGAATGTGGCGAAATCAGCCGCCAACGGAGTGCGACAGTTGGGCTGCCGTGGACAGTGAACAATTGTTGCTCGATGCGGGTATCATCCTCCAGACGATACACCCAGCGAGGCCAGGGATCGATCGAGAAGCTTTCCACTCGTTGTGCCCCGTCTGGGAACACCGTTCCGGGCTGATATCGCTGCGACGAAATCGCGTACCGGCTCCGTGCTGTCTTTACCCAGGCTTCCAGACCGCTGACCAACACCATGCGGCCAGTCGGGGGAGTGGTGGCCGCCAAGAGCAGTGCGTGATACCGGCGGGTGCGTTCGCCCCCGACCGTCCCCGAGGCGAAACCACCCACTCCGTCGGCTTCGAGCCATTCGGCGAAGAGATTCATTCAGTCGGCCATGTTGGGGTGGTGCCGTCAAAGACCGCGTGCCTTATAGTTTAGCTTGTCGTACCAGCGCGATGGGCCGGGAAACAGCCCAGAATTTGACGGCCGCCATTTCAACGGGTCGCCCGCGCCACTGAAGCTGAGCGACAATGAGGGATTATCCCCAATTTGGAAATAGCCTGGCTCTCTCGGCTGACTGATTGCCAACCGCCGAGCCATGCCGGACAGGAGGGGCTTTTTAGTTCATGCTCAAGGTTGCACTGGTCACCGGCGCCGGTAAACAGCGAATCGGCTGGCATGTGGTCCAATCACTCGCCGAGCGCGGCTATGCGTTGGCGGTTCACTATCACACATCTGCCGTCGAGGCGGCCGAAACCGTTGCCGATCTTGAATCCCGGGGCGTTGAAGCGATCGCCGTCCAGGGGGATCTGGCGTGCGAAAGCGACGTGCGCCAAATCGTCTCGACGAGCGTGGCCCGTTTCGGTCGATTAGATGTATTGGTCAATGCCGCGGCCATTTGGCAGGCCAAACGACTCGAACAGGTGACGGCCGACGACGTGCGTGCGCACTTTGATACCAATGCGCTCGGCACGTTTTTGTGTTGCCAACACGTCGGCTTGGCGATGGTCGCTCAAACTGAAGGGGGGACGATCGTCAATATCGGCGATTGGGCCGAAGCGCGACCCTATTTGAACTATGCGGCTTATTTTCTTTCGAAGGGAGCGGTGACGGCGATCACCCGCACTTTGGCGGTCGAGCTAGCGACGCGCAACCCGCGCGTGCGAGTCAACTGTGTGTTGCCCGGCCCGGTCATGCTACCCGACGATCTTTCTGCCCTGCAGCGACAGGCCGCGATTGACGGAACGCTGGTCAAGCGCGAGGGAAGCCCGAAGAACGTTGCGCTGGCGGTGTTGCACTTCATCGATAACGACTTTGTGACCGGTGCCTGCCTGCCGGTGGACGGAGGTCGGACAATTTACGCCGCTGGCGATAGGTAGGAGTCCAAGATGTTTGGACGAGCCGGCTGCATCACGAGTTTGCGGCAGCCCGTTTCCAGGCCTGGGCCGAGCGCGAAGACTAAAGTATTGCGGTTGCTGCCTTTGCGTCAATCTTGCCTACCACTCGTGCGATTTCCCCTCGGCTGCCCTATATTTTGGCTGGGGAATTCCGGAAGGCGGATGCCCGGGGAATCCTGCCATGGGGGCCTTTGCTCGCGGAGGCAGCTTTAGCGAAGGAGTGAGCAGTGAAAGTTTTGGTGGTCGACGTCGGCGGCACTCACGTCAAGATCTTGGCGACTGGGCAAGAAGAGATGCGCGAAATGCCCTCCGGCCTCATGCTGACCGCGCAAGCGATGGTCGACGGAGTACGAAAACTAGCTGCGGGTTGGCAGTACGACGTCGTGTCGATCGGCTATCCCGGTCCGGTTGTGCGAGGACTTCCCCGCTTGGAACCGCACAATCTGGGTAAAGGTTGGGTGGGATTTGATTATGCCGCTGCCTTTGAGCACCCAGTAAAGCTGGTCAATGACGCCGCAATGCAAGCGCTGGGAAGTTATGAAGGGGGCTCGATGTTGTTTCTGGGGCTGGGCACCGGATTGGGTTCGGCGCTGATTTACGATGGTGTGCTCGAGCCACTGGAGTTCGCTCACCTGCCTTATAAAAAGGGGCGCAGCTACGAAGATTATCTCGGTATCCGCGGACTGAAGCGATTGGGAAAGAAGCGTTGGCGCCGTGCGGTGGCCGACGTCGTTGAAAAGCTACTGGCGGCTTTCGAGGTCGACTACATCGTCCTAGGGGGCGGAAACTCGAAAAAGATCACGACGGTCCCCGAGGGGGCTCGACTGGCGCCAACACCAACGCGTTCATCGGCGGGTTTCGCTTGTGGGAAAATCCCAAAGACGACCATCAAAATCACCAGTAACGACCGGCTGCCGGGGAACGACATGCTCAGGTTGGGCCCGTGGCAATTGGAAACGGTCAACGGCGGCCGCTTCTGGCTAGACGCCGGAGTGATGTATGGCATCATTCCCAAGACAGTGTGGCAGGGTGTCACGCCGCCGGACGAGCAAAATCGTATCCCCGTCGGCATCCATTGCGTATTGGCGCGAAACGGCGAACAGACCGTGCTGATCGACACCGGTCATGGCGACAAACTATCCCCCTTGGATCGCAGCGCCCATGCGATTGAACGGACGCCGACGTTGCTCGACTCGCTGTCGGCATTGGGCGTCGAAGCTGGCGACGTCGACCTCGTAGTTCTGAGCCACTTGCACTGGGACCATGCTGGCGGAGCCACGATGTTGGGCGAAAATCGCCGCTGCCAGCCGACATTCCCTTCGGCCACCTACTTCGTAAGCCGACTTGAATGGGAAGACGCGATCAGCGGCGCGCCCGAACTGGCCGGCAGCTACGCGGCCGAGAACTTTGGTCCTGCTCAACGAATCGGGGCAGTTGGTGCTTGTCGACGGCGAAGTGGAGATTGCACCCGGATTGTGGACGCGGCCGACCGGCGGCCATACGCGTGGGCACCAGGCTCTGCTGTTCGAATCGGGGGGTGAAGGGGCACTCTACCTTGGCGATCTTTGTCCGGTCGTTGCTCACCTGCGCCGAATGTGGAGCACAGCCTACGATCTCTATCCCATGGAAACGCGGCGCCGGAAACCAGAGCTACTGGGCGAAGCCGCTGACCGCGGTTGGTGGTTGCTGTGGGATCATGACCCCAACATTGCGGTCAGCCGAATCGAGCGCCACACGACGCGAGAATTCGTCACCAGCGATGGCCGACCCGCGCTTTAGGGCTGCGGCGTTCAACGTGCCCATCCCCCCACTCGTTGCTCCGCAATCGTCGAGCACGGGTCTGCCGAATTCGCCCATGCGGCGAAGACTCCAGGCTCGCCCATATCGCCCCGAATTTCATGCTCTCGCGCAGCCGCGCCGGCAATATAGGCGGTTCGGGTGTGAACCGTGGCAGCCTTCAATACGCCCTCGCCGGTCAGATTTTGGCCTAAATCATCGGGCCGATCCCTTACCGCTAGCGACCAGGTGAACTGCCGACATAGATTCACTTGACGCTGGCAAGGCTCGCTAGCGAGACAAAGTTTGACGCAGCATTAGCCAAATTGGACTCAAAAGAGGTCTTGGAGAAGCCCTAAGTTGGGAATCAATGGGTGCCGGAAATGACGATAGAAACGGTTGAATGGCTTACTGTAGCTGATCTTAGCTCTTCACGGGCGATTCGAGCGGCCCAGCGATTGAAAACGCGGCGGGCCTCAAATACTCTGTAAGCATAACATCATGTTCAGTTTATCCATTATTGCTATTCGGTTTCCTTTTGTTAGTCAATTCAGCTTTACCAGTGCCCCTGTCTTGGTAGAATAGTTCCTCGCGATCCGAACGGAATCGCCAGCAGTCGATGGCGAGCCAAGGACAGACGGCATATGGAGTAATCAACGCTGTCGACGAGCACGCCCACCGATCGCCGAGCTCCTCCCACCAGACTACTTGCTTGCCATCTAGTGTTTGAGGCGTATCTGCATGGCGATCCCAACTGACCACAGCGATGTTCCGCTAGCAATCATTGGCATGGGTTGCCGATTGCCCGGGGCCGACGATCTTGACCAGTATTGGGAATTGGTCAGCCAAGGGCGATCCGCGATTGCCGAAGTCCCCCCAGACCGCCTTGATCAGCAGCTCTATTACCATCCGGACAAGGGAGTACGTGGAAAGACGTACTCCAAGCTGGCAGCGCTGCTAAAAAAAGGGGAAATCGATCTTAAGCGGTATCCGATCGCGGAAGAGTTGCGGCGTTTGGTCGACCCGATGCATCTGACGATGACGGCCGTGGCGGCCGATGCCTTGCGCCACGGTGGCCTCGATCCTTTCAATTTACAGCTCAAGAATTCCGCCGTTTTCATCGGTCACGCGGTTGGCAGCAACCAATTGCGCGATCTGACCTACGCCTCGCTCTTGGACGAAGCGTTGAGCATGCTCGATGGCGTCGAGGGGCTGAAAGACCTCGCTCCCCAAGAGCGGACGGCGCTGATCGCGGAGTGCCGCAGGCTCGCATCTGGAAAAACTCGGCGTAAACCCGGTGGGCGGGCGCGAGCTGTACTGCAACATGGTGGCCGGTACGGTGGCCAAGGCCTTTGGCCTGACTGGCCCCTGGTTGGCCCTGAATTCAGCCTGCGCCTCGTCGCTGCATGCGATGTTGATGGGCGCTCGGGCGTTGCAGCAGGGCCGGGTCGATATGGTCATCGCCGGCGGAGCTTCGGACTGCGCCGCTCACACGCTGGTCTTGTTTTCTCACGCCCAGGCGATGAGTGCGACCTCCTCGCGACCCTTTGATGCCAACGCCGACGGATTGATCATGTCCGAAGGCTATGTGGCAGTGGTGATGAAGACGCTCGAGCGGGCACTTGCCGACGGCGATCCGATTCAAGCGGTCGTTCGCGGGCTGGGAGTGGCCACCGATGGCCGCGGAAAAAGCCTGTGGGCGCCCCGCCGCGAGGGTCAGAGTGAAGGCCATGCAACAAGCCTATCGCTCGGGCGTCGACATGGCCGGCCTGCAATATCTGGAGTGCCATGCCACGGCCACCCAACTGGGCGACGCCACCGAACTGGAAACGCTCGGCGAGGTCCTCGGCCCCAAAATGCCGCCGGGCAAGCGGATTGCCATCACCAGCGTAAAAGCCAACATCGGCCATGCGCTGGAAGCGGCCGGGGTCGCCGGCCTGATCAAAACCGTTCTGTGCATGCAACATCGCACAATTCCGCCGGCGATCAACGTTGCGACCTTGAATCCCAAAGTGAATTGGCAAACCGCGCCGTATTACGTTCCCCGGGCGGCCGTGCCTTGGGAGGCGCCGGCCGATGGCGGGCCGCGGCGGGCGGCCGTGAATGCCTTCGGCATCGGCGGCTTGAACATGCATGTCGTCGTCGACGAATTCAACGAAACTTACCACCGCAACCTTCTGGCCAATGGCCGTCCGCAATCGCGGGTGTTCAAGTCTGGTCGGAATGGTGCTTCGGCAGATCGCCATGGTGCGTTGGCCGCCACCAACGGATCGGTGGATCATGGCGACGACAAGTCAGTCGCCATCATCGGCATGGGATGTATATTTCCCGGTGCCGAGGGGTTGGCAAAATTCTGGGAGATGCTGACGTCGGGCGCACGACCCCAAGACCTCGCCGGCTGAGCCGCGCTGGAGTTCGCTCGCGCTGGCCAAAGTTGATGGAAAGCACCGGCTGGGTGGCTTCGTTACCGACTTTCAATACAACTGGCGCAAACACAAGGTCCCGCCGAAGCAGATTGCCGAGGCCGACCCGCTCCAGTTCATGTTCCTCGAAGCGGCCGAACAAGCTCTAGCCGACGCCGGTTACGATCGCAAACCGCTCGATCGCGAGCGCTGCGGCGTAATGGTCGGAACGGAATTCGGCGGCGATTTCTCGAACGAGCTGGAAATGGGCCTGCGGTTGCCCGAAATGAAGCACGTGATCAGCCAACTGCTCCAAGCCCGGCGGATCGCAGCTGAGAAAATCGAGCAAATCAACACGCAATTTGAAAATACCCTCCTGCGGAAATGGCCGTCACTGATTGACGAGACGGGCAGCTTCACCACCAGCACCTTGGCCTCGCGGATCAGCAAAACCCTGGATCTGGCCGGCGGTGCCGTGGCGATCGACAGCGGTTCGACCTCGGCCTTGAGCGGATTGTCGATTTGCGTCGACATGCTGCTGTCGGGTGACAATGACATGATGATTTGCGCCCGGGCCAGCGCCGCATGGGCTTCACCGCGTTCGACGCGTTGGAACAAGCCGGCTTGTTGGCCTCGGCCCGGCCACGAAGTGTCCTCGATGCCGGATACGACGGCGTCGTACCCGCCGAAGGGGTCGGGGTGGTCATCCTCAAACGGCTCGCCGACGCCAGACGCGACGGCGACCGCATTCATGCGATCTTGCGCGGAATCGGCGTGGCCCACCACCCATCGCACGCCGAAGCACTGCGACTTGCCGTGGAACGGTCGACGTTGATGTCAGGCATTGTACCGTCGGAAATCAGCGTCGCCGAATTGGAAACCGACGAACAGCTCGATCCGTCGGGCTCGGAACTGGAAACGCTCGCGGCCTTGCATGCCTCGGGCCAACGGCGTGCACCGCTGGCGATGGCTTCGGGCACGGTCCAAATCGGCCACCTGGCGGGAGCGTCGGGAATGGCCGCGCTTGATCAAGGCGAGCCTGGAAGTCGAACATGGGGAAACCGCTCCGACCGCCGGACTCAGCCAGCCGGCCGCGGCGCTCGACGCCTGGCACCATGCCGTCGCGGCGATTCCTGGCCGCACAAAACTCTCCGGCCGTCGATTGGTTGGGATTTCGTGTTGGTCGCGCGGTTTAGCGTGCCACTTGATCCTCGAACATGCGCGCGGCCGTCGCCGCCCAGCCCGCGCAACTGGCGACTACCCCGATGCGGACCACAACGGCTCCGCGAGCTCAGGTTGCAGCGGCCGCTAACGGTCATCGGGCACCGTCACACTCTCGTCTACCAGCCCATGCCGGGGCGGTCCACGCCCTGTCGGCGTCGGCCAGTGCCGCACCGGCGCACGTTCTGCACGCCGACGGCGGCAGGACCGAGCGCGCGACAGGCTTCACGCGTCCGACGGCGGCTCCTCGGGCTGCGGCTGAGTGGCAGATTTGCCGACTCTCGGGGGGGACAACCGCCGAAATCATTGCAGAGATTGACCGCGCGTTGGCCGAGCCCGCGGCGGCGTGGCGCAGCAGCCGCCACACGAAGTTTTGTGCTGGCTGACAGATTCCGTCTGGCGATCGTGGCCGACAGCGCCGAGACGCTTGCCGGCAGACTCCGTTTGGCGCGACCGCAGCTCGACAATCTTGCGGCCCGCAACGTGTTGGAACAACAGGGAATTTTTTATCGACCGGTGCCCAGCGTGCGGCCGCAAGTGGCGTTCGTCTTTCCGGGCCAAGGTTCGCAGTATTCTGGAATGCTGCGCCCCTGGTGGAAAGCGTGCCGGCCGCGGCTCGAGCGCTCGAAGAGATCGACGCGGTGATGAGCTCCGAGGGTCATCCGAAGTTCGCCGAATTGGCCTGGTCGGCGGGCGATCAACTTGGCCAGGACGTCTGGACAACTCAAGTATCGATGCTGTTGGCCGATTCGTTGGTGTTGGCCGCGCTCGCCGACCGTGGCGTGCGCCCCGATCTGGTGCTGGGCCACAGCTATGGAGAGTTTGTCGCCCTGTACGCTGCCGGTGCGTGGGATTTGGCGACAGCCGCACGCATGACGAAGGCGCGATGTGCGGGCATTGAAGCCGCGGTTGCCGGAGGCGAAACCGGCATGCTGGCCACCGATGCCACGGTAGAGCTGATCGAACAAGTTTCGAGCAGCCTGGCCTTGGATTTGTACGTCGCCAACCTGAACGCGCCGGATCAATGCGTGATTGGGGGCACCCGCGAGCACTTGAAGCAGTTGGCTTCGGCCTTAACCGGCCAAGGACGCCAGGCGAAAATACTCGCGGTTCCTGGCGCATTCCACACACCGCTGTTGTCCTCGGCTAGCCGTCCGCTGGAAGAAGCGCTGCGCGGGGCCACAATCGCCGTGCCACGAGTCAAATTTGTCAGCACGGTCAACAACAGCGTGATCGGGGATCCTGCCGAGATCCGACGCAATTTGGCGCGGCAGTTCACGACTCCGGTACGCTACGCCCAACTCATCGGCCGATTGGCTGCCGAGTCGCCGACGGTATTTGTCGAAGTCGGTCCTCAGCAGACTCTGACTCGCTTGAATCGGCGGATTCTAGGTACCTCGGCCGACGTCATTGCCAGCGACAATCCCAAGCGATCGGCCTGGGAGCAACTGCTGGGCGTTCAGGCGTTATTGGAATGCTTGGGGTCCTGCTCAGCGAGCCCGCCGAAAGCTGCTCCAACCCTATCGCGGACGGCACCACAACGGTCGGCAAACAAACCAGCGACGGAAAAGCCGCCGGCGCCTGTCGTGCCGCACTCTTCCACCACGCATGCGCCACTCACCGCAACGAAAGGAACGAAAGCCTTGAGCGACCAGCGTTCGACGTCCCAGGAGATCCCCCACTTCGACGCCACTGAGCGGCGACGTGAAAAGATGCGCATCGGCCAACGGTTCGGCAGGCGGACGAGGTGCAAACGGCACGGTCGCATCGGCCACAAAGCCAGCGCCGCCAGCCGCAAAGCCGGCTCCCGTGGTTCGCCCAGCCGCTCCTGCGCCATCGCGCACGCCGCCGATCCCGCCGGTGACCAAACCCGCCGCGGCTGCCAAGCCTCTGCCGGCAACACCGGTAGGAAGCAATGGCAACGGGGCAACGAACGGCTCGACTAGCCATCACCCGGCTGGTCCCACCGCGCCCGCACCGCGCAGGTCCCGGCCGCACCACACCGGCCAGCTACTGTCGCGCAAAACGGGGTGTCACAAAATGGGATGCCGGAAGCCACGGCTCACAAGGTCGGCTCTGCCGGCACGAATGCGGCGGAATTGGAAGCCTTCCTGATCAACTTCGTGGTCGAACAGACCGGTTATCCGGCTGAAGTCGTCGACCTGGACGCCGATTTGGAAGCCGATCTGGGAATCGACAGCATTAAGAAAGCACAGCTCTTCGGCGAGCTGCAAGAATATTTCGACATCGGGGCCCTGGCCGGCAACGATGGAGGTGGAAGCCTCTCGCTCGACGACTTTACCACGCTGCGGCACGTGCTGAACTTCCTCGTGAAGTCGACGCCCACCGCCGGCGGCGATGCGGCCACCAACGGCCACCACCCGACCAGCGCCGTGGCCCAATCGACCGCCACGCCGGCAGTCTCGCCGGCTGAGTCCGCGTCGTCAGCCACGACGGCCCCGGCGACCGGGGCCCCGGGGACAAGCGCTGGGAGCTGGAAGCCTTCTTGATCAACTTCGTCGTGGAGCAGACTGGTTACCCGGCTGAAGTCGTCGACTTGGATGCCGATTTGGAAGCCGATCTGGGAATCGACAGCATCAAGAAAGCCCAGCTCTTCGGCGAACTGCAAGAATACTTCGACGTCGGAGCCTTGGCTGGCACGCGGGGGCGGAAGCCTCTCGCTCGATGACTTTACCACGCTGCGGCACGTGCTGAACTTCCTCGTGAAGTCGACACCGGGCGCCAGTGGCGGCGCAGCCACCAATGGCCATCACCCGACCGCCACCGTGACCCAACCGGTCGCCGCGCCGGTTGTCGCTCCGCCTGAGCCCCTGGCACGAAGCTGTCGTCGCGGAGTCTGCGACTGCGGTGACGGGGATCCGGGGACGAGCGGCGCCGAGTTGGAAGCCTTCTTGATCAACTTCGTCGTGGAGCAGACTGGTTACCCGGCTGAAGTCGTCGACCTGGATGCCGATTTGGAAGCCGATCTGGGAATCGACAGCATCAAGAAAGCCCAGCTCTTCGGCGAACTGCAAGAATACTTCGACGTCGGAGCCTTGGCTGGCAGCGGCGGGGGCGGAAGCCTCTCGCTCGATGACTTTACCACGCTGCGGCACGTACTCGATTTTCTTGTTCAATCGCAATCTGGCGCGGCCAGCACGGCCGGCATCGAACAGGTTGTTGCCACGACTGATCCGGCGCCCGCCGTGGCAACTCTTTTCACCCAATCCGCGCCGGCCACGACTGCCGAAAACAACTCGGCTACGGCAGACGACACCACCCAGCGAGCCAGCGAGCTGGAAGCCTTCCTGATCAACTTCGTCGTCGAACAGACCGGCTATCCAGCCGAAGTCGTCGACCTGGATGCCGATTTGGAAGCCGACCTGGGAATCGACAGCATCAAGAAAGCTCAGCTTTTCGGTGAGCTGCAAGAATACTTCAATATCAGTGCCTTGGCCGGTGGCGCAGAGGGCGGAAGTCTCTCGCTCGACGACTTTACCACACTACGGCACGTGCTCAACTTTTTGATGGGCGCCGCTGGGACTCTGCCGGCCAGCAGCGTGCCAGCCGATGACCCGATCGCCCAGGGGAATCGGCTACCGGCCGGCGGCGTCGACGTGGCCCGGCCCACCTTTGCCGAAGCCATTGGGACCTCTCCCACGATCGAACTGGAAGGGACTCCGTATGAAATTGGCTGGCAACATGGTCGGCAATTTAAGGCTGACATCCGGCGGATCTTGCGGCACTATGCCGACTGCGTGGGAGAACAGCTCGATGAATTGCCGGGGCAGGCCTCGCGGATCGCCCCGGAGCGGGCGCTCTCGGCCGATGAATTGGACGAACTTCAAGGACTGGCCGACGCTGTCGAAGTCCCGTTGGGCAATCTGCTGGCCCATCAGTTGACTCTGATGGCCGAATCAGGCCAGGGCGCGGTCAGCTGGCGACGTCGGTCGCAGCAGCCGGCGGTGCGCGGCATTGGATCCATGCCCTGCGACAACCAGCGCCGCTTGTCGGTGCGCTGCGGGCCGTGGCGCATCCCATGGTTTTTGCTCGACACCCGACGGGCGAAATCCCCCACTTGGCGCTCACCTATCTCGGCTGCGTCGACATATTAGGTGGGCTCAATGCCGCTGGCGTGGCGATCACGGCATATCGGCTCGACGGGCAAACCCTGCCGACGCTGATGGTCGATGCTGGTGACAGTTTCCCTTCCACGGGAGGCGTTGTTTCGAGCACGCTGGTGCGTACGGTATTGGGATCCGCCAGCAACCTGGATCAGGCCATCGAACTGGCGCAATCTCTCGCCATTGCCGGCGGCCAGGCCTGGGTGGCATTGGTTAGCTCATCCGCGGCGGACGATGCCGTTGTCATCGAGTTCGACGGTCACGACTTGCGCTTGCAATCGGCCGCCCAGATGATTTCGGTCGGTGAAATCAGCTGGCCGATTGATGGCGCAGACCGATGCCGGTACGATTGCTCGGAATGACGCGGAACATTTGGCGGCACTTTGGGCAGGGAGCGCACCGGTTGGCCCTGTGAGCGGCGCCATGTCGCGGACGCTTGCGCCGGCCATTGGTTCCGAGTGCCTGGCACTGGTAATTGAACCGGTCGAAGGGAGACTGTGGTTAGGCGGATCAGCCGCGACCGACGGAAAGAGAGCCGAGTGCTGGTCGACGAGCCCGTGGCAAGAGGCTTGGGACAGCAGTATGGCGGCCGGGGCGGCTGTCGGCCAGGCCGGCAACGATTCGCCGGTGTTCGCACTGCCGGCGCAACCGGTTACGGCACGATTCTCGTTGGAAATGCGTGAAGCGCCGCTGGCGCCGGGCGCCCCGGCTGAGCCGGTATGGACCGGTCAGGCGATTGTATTGGGGACTGGCGCGACGGCGGCGGCCCTCTGCCATCGCCTGGAGAAGTCCGGAGTCATCGTCCACGCGCTGTCGCCCGACTGCGATGCCGACACAGTGTTGGCGGAGCTTGCGGAGATCTGCGGCCGCGGACCTGCTCCGCACTTGTTCGTGACCACTGCCCGCGACTGTCCACCGATCGACCCGGATCACGTCGAACTGTGGGACACCCAACACCACGCCACGATGATGCTGCCGTTTTTGGTCTGCCAGAAATGGATGGAACTGGGAGTTGCCGGTGGCTGGTTCGAACGCGCGACGCTGGTTGCGACGACGGCGATGGGGGGCGATTTTGGCTTTGCTCGCGGTGCCGAAGTGGCTCAAGGTGGCGTCGCTGGCTGGATTGCTCAAGGGGATTTTCATCGAATTCGTGATCATGCAGAAGCTGCAGAATCTACGAATCAAGATCGTCGACGCTCCGTCGGACGCCGAGGCCGACACGTTGGCCGATCAGGTGCTGGCGGAACTGGCGGCGGGCAATCTGGCTTATGAAGTGGCGTATGTCGGCTCGCGGCGGTTCGTGACCTATGCCGTCGAGCGCAACGTCGGCCCTATGGCGGCTTCGCCGACGGTTGGCGCTGCAGCGACTCGGCCCGGCTCGGCGGTTCGTCACGGTTCGACGTGGGTGGTAACCGGCGGGGCACGCGGCATCACCGCCGCCACCGCCATGGAACTGGGACGCCGCTTCGGATTGAAGCTCCACTTGCTGGGCACTACGCCGCTGGCCGAGATCGATCCGGCCTGGCGCGATTTGACGGCCGAGGGGCTGCAAAAGCTCAAGGCGTCGGTCATGATTGCCGCCCGCAAGGCGGGTAAGCCGACGGCCCAGGCCTGGCAGCGCATGGAGAAAGATTTGGAAATCGACCGCACGCTGCGAGCTTTTGCGGCGGCAGGGATCGCGGTGACCTATCACGCCTGTGATGTTTCGGATCGGGCAGCACTGGCCGAAACTCTCGAGCGAATCCGTCAGGCCGATGGTCCGATCGCCGGAGTCTTGCATGGTGCGGGGATTGAGCGATCGTGCCGATTTGAGAAAAAACAGCGCGATATCGTCTTGCAGACGATCCGAGCGAAGGTCGACGGGGCAGCGAACCTAATGGCGTTGACCCGCCGCGACCCGATTCGCCACTTCATTGTCTTCGGATCGATCAGTGGTCGGGTGGGTGGGTTTGGCCAGGCCGATTACAGTCTGGCCAATGAAATGGCCTGCAAACTGTTGGGCAGTTATCGACGCGCTCGCCCCTGGGTGCAAGCGGTTGGTTTTCACTGGCATGCCTGGGACGAAGTGGGCATGGCTGCCCGGCCCGAAACAAAAAACAACTTGCAGGAGAAGGGGTCTTTGTCCCTGATGCCCTTGGCCGAAGGTCTGGCGCATCTCGTGCGGGAACTTGCCGCCGGCACGCCCGAGCCCGAAGTCATGATCACCGAGCGTCATCATTGGGAACGTTTTGCCGCCGGTTTGGGAACGCTTGCCAGCGAGGCGCCAGCCTCGGCCCCGGACGGCGAGCAATCGAAAGCCACGCTGCCGCTGCTCACCGAAGTGGTGAGCGATGCCGAGGGTGCGGGCGGACAAGTCCGGCTCGATCCGACGACAGAGCGATTTCTGATCGAACATCGCCTGCGCAACAAGCCACTGCTGCCGGTCGTCGTGGGCCTCGAGCTCCTGGCCGAGGCGGCGAGCGTTGCGGCTGGGAAACGGGTTGTCGGATTTCGCGACGTCGACATGGTCGATGGATTGCTGTTCCACTCCGACCGGCCGGTCGTTGCCCGAGCGAGCGCGACACGGCTCTCCGAGGGTCGATTCGACTGCCGGCTGACGTCCGATTTCTACAATTTAAACGGCGAACTGATTCAATCCGATCGATTGTATCTGAGGGCCCAGGCCGTGACGGCCGATGCGCACGTGTCGCCGCTGGACAAGATTCAGCCCACCGCCGGTCAATGGCATGACTTTAAATACCCGGACGTGGCACCCATTTATCATGGGCCGGCCTTTCGTGGGTTAAAGGCCCTTTGCGGCAATGTGGAAAGCGGAAGCAATCGCGTTTTAGCGCTGCCGCTGGCGGATTTGGTGGGCAGCCCACGCACCTCGGGTTGGACGATTCCTTCCTGTGTGCTGGACTCGGCCATGTATGCGTGTGCCATGCATCTGTGGACGCTTGGCGGCAACGCCGTCGCGCTGCCCCGGCGAATTACTGACTTGCGGCTGGGCCGCCAGCCTCACGACGGCGAAATGTGTCTGGTTCATTTTGTCTGCCTCGATTTGGCCGCCGGCGATTACGATTTCGACGTCGTCGGCGAAGACGGGTCGATCATCATGCAAGCCCGAGGGTACGGCCATGTGATTTTCGCCCGAGGAGAATATCTCTAACGCGCCGATCGCCGCCAGGCGACAGATTTACGCCGTCAAGATTCTGTCCATCGTCCCCTGATTCGATGCCCCTACAAATCAAAACCATGCCGACCGGCGTTATCCACACCCTGTATCTGCCTGGCAATGAGTTGCCGACCGCTCGACGACCGGCGGATTGGCTGGTCGCTGCCGAGCGGGCCGAGCTGGCGATGCTCAGCGATGAGCGCCGCCGCCGCCAGTGGCTTGCCGGACGATGGGCCGCCAAGCAATTGCTCGTGCGGGAGGGTCTGGCCGGCAGTTTATCGGACGTGGAGATTCGCAGTCGCGATGCCCGGCGGCAAAACCACCGCCCCAGAATTCGGATCGGTCTGCGGCCTTTTGCCGGCTCGCTTTCGATTGCGCATACGGCCAACGGCGCGCTGGCGGCGTTCTCGGCGAGCGAGCAACTGTCGGTCGGAGTCGATCTGGTCGACCTGGATGAAATGGCTGCCGCCGGCGATAGCGGCGGATTCGCCCGGCTATGGTTTACGCCGCCGGAGCAATATTGGATCGCGGCGGATCGCCCGCGACGGACTGCCACGCTTTGGGGCATCAAGGAGGCGGTTTACAAGGCATGTCAGTCCGGCGAGTCGTGGTCGCCACGCGACCTGGCGGTATGGCCGCGAACTCATGGCTACCGCTGTACTTACCGGGGCATGGCGATCAACGGTTTGCGGCTGGAAATCGACCAAGTTGACGGGCATGTAGCGGTCGTGGCATCATTGTTGCATATTGCCCAAATTAACGCCGGGGGCGTGAGCGGGCGACCGCCGCTGATCGCGACCCTGCGGCGGTCAAATGTATCTGGGGATTCTTTGCAGCGCGGGCTTATTTTGGAACAAGCATCATGATCGATCTTTCAGGGCGTGTTGCATTGGTGACGGGCAGTTCGCGTGGCATGGGGCGTGCGTGCGCCTTGCGTTTGGCCGAGGCCGGCGCCGACGTGGTGGTGAACTACGTGACTTCGCGCGGAGCAGCCATGGAGACGGCCAAGGAAATCATGGATCTGGGCCGGCGCGTCCACGTCATCAAGGCCGACGTGAGCGAAGAGGACGACGTTCGATCGATGCTTGAGTACATCGATCGGGAAATCGGGCAACTCGACATTCTGGTCAGCAATGCGGCCACGGGCGGCTTTCGTCCTCTTTTGGCGGCCAATGCACGCCACTTTCAGAATACGTTCCATACCAATGTGTTGGCGCTGCTGTATCTGGTGCAGGCGGCCCTGCCGCTGTTGGAGCGGAGCCCTGGCCGGGCAAAAGTCATCGCGTTGAGCAGCCACGGCTCGGATATGGCGCTCCCCTGGTATGGACTGATTGGCAGTTCCAAAGCCGCGCTGGAAAGCCTGGCCCGGCATCTGACGCTAGAAGTCGGCGACCGGGGTGTGAATGTCAATGTGGTGAAGTCGGGGTTAGTCGAAACCGATTCGACGCGACGGATTCCCGGCGCCGAAGCGATGTTCGCCCACCGCGAAGACAAGACGATGACGGGCACCCGAATGTTGTCGATCGAAGACGTCGCCAACGCTGTGCTGTTTTTGGCCAGTCCGCTGGCCGACCTGATCCAGGGAGAAACGCTGACCGTTGATGGCGGCGCGGCAATCCACGTTTGAAGACCGTCCGGCGCGGCGGCCCGCCATGCGGGAGACAATGATTCATGACCTATATGCTCTTAACCGGTAGCACTGGCCTTTTGGGCCGGTATCTGCTGCGCGATTTGACCGTAGCCGACGTACCGCTGGCGGTGCTGGTGCGGCGGACGCGCTGGGAATCGGCCGAGCAGCGGATTGAATCGGTGCTGGCCCGCTGGGAGAACGAGTTGGGAAGGGCGCTGGCGCGACCGGTGATGCTCGAAGGAGACATCGCCGAGCCGGACTTCGGTCTGTCGACGGACAATTTGCGTTGGTTGGCGTCCAATTGCCGGTCGATACTGCATTCGGCCGCTTCGCTTACGTTCCAGGCCGAAGAGGCCGACGGCGAGCCGTGGCGCAGCAACGTAGGCGGCACGCGGCATATGCTGGACGTGTGCAGACAGGCCGGAATTCGCCACGCTCACCACGTCTCGACCGCCTACGTTTGCGGAACGCGCCGGGGCCGCATTTTGGAGACCGAGCTTGACCAAGGTCAGCAGCCGGGCAACGACTATGAACAAAGTAAACTGACCGCCGAGAAAGAAGTCTTGGGGGCCGGCTGCTTCGATCGTGTCACGATCTACCGGCCGTCGATCATCGTCGGCGATTCGCACACGGGCTACACGACGTCGTACCACGGTTTTTATACGCCGCTACGAGTCGCCCACTCGCTGCTGCAAACGGTGCCCTGGGAATCGATTTTCAACGGCGACTGGCTGGGCGGAATCGAATTGCATGGCCACGAACGCAAGAATCTGGTGCCGGTGGAGTGGGTTTCGGCAGCGATCAGTCGTTTGGTGACGCACGAGGCATGTCACGGCCGGACCTATCACCTGACGAATCCAAAGCCGACAACCGTGCTGGAAATGCAAGATGGCCATGTCGGAAATCCTGGCCGAATTGGCGTATACCGGCAAAGCTGGGCTCAAGACAAACGCCACGGCGAAGCCGATGGCGGCGCCGAGCGACGACTTTCTCTCTGCGTTCCGCGAGCAGATGAAGGTCTACCAATCGTACTGGAGCGACGATCCGGAGTTCGATTCGACCGAAACCGAACGCGCTTTGCCCGATTTGCCTTGTCCGGAAATCACGCGCGAGGTGATGAGCCGACTGGCGCGGTTCGCGGTCGATGCGAATTTTGGCTGGCCGCGCGAGGCGTCGATCGTGCCGAGCTACTCGGTCGGTCCGCAGTTGAGCAAGTGGTTGCCAACCGCCGAGGATTGGAATCCCGCCGGCGGCAAAGGCTGGGAGTTGGCCAATCAGGCCGAGCTTGGGCAGGAAGCCCCGAGCCCCGCCGCGGAGGGCAGCGGTTTGAAGTACGTGAGTTTGCAAGTCACCGGTCGAGGTGGTGGCCAGTGGCATCTTGTTCTGGATCAAGGAAGACTTGTCGCCACCGGCGTCGGTTTGCGAGGTGGGGCGGGACCCACCTGCTATCTGACGTCGGCGACATTTGCCCAACTTGCCCACGGGGGCTTGACCTGGGAAGACTCGATAAACAGTGGAAAACTCGTTGTGGCCGGCAACTCGGTTCATCCGTGGGAGCTGGCTCGGGCGTTTCGACTGCTGGTATCGGCGGATAAGCAGCGACTATTCTTTGATAGCAACGACTCGGTGAGGATTGACATGCACACAACCAATACGACGTTAACTTCAACTTCCGCCACGAAACCCGTCCTGCCCGTGCCGAGCGCCAGTGCTCGCATGTTGGAGCGCGGGCGTCGAAGTATCGCCGGCGGCGACAGCAGCACGATGCGTGTCCTGCCTTACCACCTGCCGCTGGTGGCCGACCGCGGTGAAGGCGCCCGGGTGTGGGACGTCGACGGCATCGAATACATCGACTTGAACATGGCCTTTGGGCCGCTGCTGCTGGGGCACCGACCCCGCCAGGTGATCGAAGCGGTCACTCGGCAGATCAGCGAGTGCGGGAGCCAATTGGGCTTTCCGACCGAGATCACGATCCGCGTGGCGGAAAAAATCAAGCAACTTTATCCCAGCATGGAATTGATGCGGTTCGCCAATTCCGGAACCGAAGCCTGCGCTTCGGCGGTGCGGCTGGCTCGGACCTACACCGGCCGGCGCAAGCTCGTCATGTTCGAGGGTCACTATCACGGCTGGAGCGAAGCGGTTTTCAATCGCTACCACGCACCGCTGACGGATCTTCCGGCCACGGGCTATGGGCCCGCGATCCCCGGCACCAGCGGCATGTCCGACAGCGTCGCCGAGGTGATCGTCGTCGAGTGGAACAACCTCGACGCGTTGGAGCGGTGCATGGCCGAGCACGGCAAGGACGTCGCCGCCGTGATGATGGAACCGGTGATGGCCAATGCCGGCTTGAATTTGCCGCGCGAGGGTTATCTGCAGAGTGTCCGCGAATTGACGATTGACCACGGCGCGCTGTTGGTCTTCGACGAGGTGATCACCGGCATGCGTGTCGCTCCGGGTGGTGCTCAGGAGCATTATATGGTCACGCCCGACATCACCGTCATCTCGAAGGCGGTCGGTGGCGGCTATCCGGTCGGGGCATTTGGTGCGTCGGCCGAAATCATGGACGTGGTCGTGCGTGGAGCGATTGTTCCACGGCGGAGTCTTTTCGGGCAACGCCGTGGTGATGTCGGCCGCCGAGGCCGTGCTCGACGTGGTCCTGGCCGACCGAAATGCCATGTATGGCCACCTGAACAAAGTCGGCGATCAACTGGCCGTGGGCATGGCCGAAATCATGACCCGGCTGGGCGTGCCGCACCATGTTCATCACTTGGGACCGCTGTTGGGTTTGATGCTGACCAAAACGGAAGTGAACGAATTGGCCAGCTATCGCGACGTGCGACGCCATTGCGATTTCGAGGGCTATATCGAGCTGCAGCACTATATGCAGCGGGCAGGGGTTTACTTCCATCCCAATCAGTTCGAGCCGATGTTCCTTTCGACTGCCCACACGCCGGCCGATATCGCCGCCGTGTTGGATCGCCTGGAACAAGGAGTGCGAAAGTGTCTGGTACGCTGATTGGCTCGGACATTTTGAGCCCTGCGCCCATATTGGACGCCGCCCAGCGCTATCGCGGCACGATGGTCGATCTGAGCGCCTCGTGTGTTTTGGGTCCCGACGAGTTTGCCAAAGCCCGTGAGGCGCTCACGCAATGGCTGGGGGGCCACGGGCTCACAGCCGGCGACCGCGTGGTGGTGGCCATTGCCAACGGGCCGCTGTTCATCGCGACGCTGGTGGCGATTCTGGCATGCGAGGCGTCGCCCCTGGTGGTCCACTCCAAGACGCCGCCAGCCGAGCTTTTGCGCTATGCCCGGCGTTTCGGGGCACGCTTTCTGGCCGGCGAGCCGGAAGACGAGCCGGGCCGCGAACAGATCGAGACCACGACGGCACGAATGATTTTTGCCGACGTGCTGCCGTTGGACTGGAGCACGCTACGGGTTGGAGATCAAGAGGCCGTCGGACCGGAGTTGCGGGGCGTTCCGCTCCACCCGACCTCGGGCTCCACCGGCCTGCCGAAAATCGCATTGCGACCGGGAACCGCCGCTTTGGAGGAGGCCCGGCACTACGCCGAGACAATGTCGATCAACGCCGACGACGCAATCTTGGCGATTCCGCCGATGAGTCACGCCTACGGCTATGGCATGTCGGTGATGGTGCCTCTGCTGACCGGGGCCAGCATCGTCAGCATGCGCCGGTTCAGCGCGAAGACGGTCCAACGGGCATTGCTTGCGCACCGGTTGACCATTGTGCCGATGGTACCTGCGATGCTCGACATCATGTCGTTCAGCGGCGGCGTCGACATGCGGTCGCTGCGGTGGGTGCTGGCGGCCGGTGCGATCCTGCCACGCCGTTCGGCCGAGCAATTTCACCGCCAAACCGGCGCCGTGGCCACGCCGTTGTATGGCACGACCGAAACCGGCGGCATCAGCGTAGCGGTATGGGGGGGTGGACGCGACGTCGATGGCCGCGTCGGGCCGCCCATGGCGGGAGTCGAGGTGACTGTTCGGCGCGACGCCGAGCCAGGCCATACGAGCGATCTGGGTCGGTTGCTGGTCCGTTCTTCGTCTCAGATGAACGCCTACCTGGATGAGCGCGGAGAGTTGAGCCAGGCACCGGTCGACGGCTGGTTCGACACGGGTGACCTGGCACATATCACCGACGACGGCACGATTCACCTCCGCGGCCGCGGAAGCGAGGTCATTAACGTCTCGGGTCTGAAGGTGGTGCCGTGCGAAGTGGAAGAGGCCATCGCCGCCCTGCCGGGCGTGGTGGAGGTGAAAGTCTACGCGGGCCAGCATCGGACCGGAAGCCAAATGGTGAAGGCCGCGGTTGCCGTCGAGCGGGGCGTTTCGGTGGCCGACATTCGAGCGCACTGCGAACAACAACTCGTCTATTACAAACGTCCGCAGGTGGTCACGCTCGTTGACGCGTTGCCACGGAATCCGGCGGGTAAGATCATTCGCGACCAGTTGCCCTGACGCGCTTCAGCGTGCGGTCGGCCATTGTCCGGGGCGAAAGAGAAATCTATGTCGGTGGCTCAAGCGCGAACGTTGCCGTCGATGGACCGCGCCTGGGAGGGTGTGTTTCCGTTACCGCTGACGCCGATGGAAGCATTCCTGGTGGCCGACACTCAGGCCGGCTACCCGATGATGGCCGATATCCAGTTGGACTTCGGCGGCGCGCTCGACCGCGACATTTTCGAGTCAGCACTAGCCGCGTCGCTGGCGCAATCCACTGTTTCGTTCCGTCTTGAAGCGCGACCCGCAACTGGGTCTGGTGTGGCATTCGACCGACGAGATGCCCATGATCAATTGGGCTCCGGTCGGTACTCCGCCGGGCGAACACTATGACGCCGCCGTCGATTTGACCACGCAAATCGGCTTGCGGATTTGGGTGCGCGAAGCGGCAGACCGCTCGACGGTCCTGCTGCACTTTCATCATGCTTGTGCCGACGCGCTGGGAACCTTTGCCTTCATCGAGGATTTCCTGGCAGCCTACGCCACGCTTTGTCCGGGAGGTCAAGCGATCGCGTATCGTCCGCTCGACACCGCGCGTTTGCGGCGACGCGGACTCGCGTCGATTCCATCGCGAAATTGGTATCAGCAGATCTATGATTTGTTTTTCGGGGCGCGCGAAGGGTTGCGGTTTTTCCTGCAGGCGCCCACACCACTGGCCAGCCGGCACCAGCCGGCCGGCAGCGGTCTGCCAGTTGATGACGCCCAGTTCATGGAAAACGCCACCGCGACAGGCCGGCCGGAGATGCTGACTCGGGCGTTGGGGCCGGAGTTGACGGCCCAACTTCGCCAGGTGGCCAGCGCGGCGGGCGTGACGGTGAACGATCTATTGCTTTGCGACCTGTTTGCGACCCTGCGGCGGTGGAACATCGAGCATGGCCAATCGGGCCGGCGGAGCCGGTTGCGGATTCTCATGCCCCAAAATCTGCGCGAGCCCGATGACGCTGCCGCGCCGGCCGCCAACATCATGAGTTTCGCTTTCTTGACCCGGCGGTCCGACCGCTGCGAGGATTCCCGGGCCTTGCTTCCGTCAGTCCGCACCGAGACCGAGGCGATCCGTCGTGGGCGATTGTCGGCATATTTTTTGGGAAGCCTGGCGATGGCTCTATCGGCGGGTGTTTTGGATAAACTGCTTGCCAGTCGGTTTTGTTTTTCGACGGTCGTTTTGAGCAACTTTGGGGTGCCCGCGCGGCGATTCGTCGCCAAGTTTCCGAAGTCTGGCCAGGGATTGGTCGTGGGCAACACGGTGTTTCTCGGGTTGACGGGCGTTCCACCGACACGGCCCGGAACGCGGGCCGCCTTTGCCGTGGTGAACGGTGCTCATGACATGACGATCTCGGTGAAGTGCGATCCGCGGCACTTCAGACCGATTGACGCCGCACGGCTGCTCGGCGAATATGTGAACCAGGTAGCGACGACCGCTAACCGTGGCCCGGCAGGCGGAAACTGCCACTAGCACTTCCGCATGCTCGCCGCCAGGGTGGCGTCACCACCCGCATCAAGATTTCCCGCACAGCGCTGGCAACATCACGCCTCTACTCCTCGAACGATTAACACGCCATGGATTTTGTCCTTGAAGCCCGTCGCCTGACGAAGATTTACGACGAAGGGGTGCAAGTGCATGCGCTACGCGGAGTCGATTTGCAGATTTCGCGGGGCAGTTTCGTGGCGATTATGGGGCCTTCGGGGTCGGGCAAGAGCACGCTGCTCAACATTCTGGGGGGGCTCGAGGTGCCGACGGACGGCGAATTGCTGATCGATGGAAAGGAAGTCGGCACGCTCAGCGATGACGAGCGGACGCTGTTTCGCCGGCGACGGATCGGTTTTGTGTTTCAGCAGTTCAATTTATTGCCGATCTTTTCGGCCGTGGAAAATGTCGCCGTGCCGCTGCGGTTGGACGGCATCCGGCCGGCCGAGGCCCGCAGCCGGGCCCTGGAAATGCTCGGCTTGGTGGGCATCGCCGAGCGCGGCGATCATTTGCCCAGCCAACTTTCGGGTGGCGAACAGCAGCGTGTGGCCGTGGCCAGGGCTTTGATTGCCGGCCCGGCCATCATTCTGGCCGACGAACCGACGGGCAATCTCGACAGCGCCAATGGGGAGCTGGTGATCGGCATCCTGCGCGACCTGGTCGACCGGCACGGACAAACCGTCGTGCTCGTCACGCACGACGCCACGGTCGCGGCGCGGAGCGACCGGGTGATTGGCGTGCGGGATGGGCAGATCGTGGGGGATCATCCGCCCCACGATGCGGCCCTGGCCGCCGCCGGCTCGGAGCCCCGGCCATGATGACATGGCGTGATGCTTGGCGGGAGCTTTCGCGCCGCCCGGGCCGCACTCTGCTCAGCCTGCTGAGCGTGGTGATCGCTGTGGCGTCGATCGTGGCGGTAGCTGCGGCGACGGCCGCGACCCATCAGGCTTACCAGCAGGTTTTTCGTGCGCTGGCGGGCGATGCCGCCCTGGAAGTCGTTTCCGTCGGCGGCGGGAAATTTCGCGAGGAGGTGGCAACGGAGTTGGCAAATCTGCCGGGTGTTCGCGCCGTTTTGCCCGTGGTTGATCGGGCCACGACTTTGTACCCACAACGGATTCGGATCATGGCCGAGGGCATTGATCCGGACGAGCCTGAATTGATCGCTGGCTTTACGGTCACGGCCGGTGACTGGCCGAAAAAGGCGAACGACGTCATGCTTGATTCGCAATTGGCCGCGAATCTTGGAATCAAGCCAGGCGACAGTATCCGAATCCAGACTTCGCTGTCACTTCGCCCGCGCGGTCACGGTATCCGGGCTGGTGAAGCTCAAGGAAGCTGGCCCGTTGCTGCGAGGCGGAATGGTGCTGGCGCCGGTCAAGCGGCTACAGCATTGGTTCGGGTCGGATGGCGAAGTCGACTCGTTCCATTTGTTTCTGAAGGAAGGAGTGCGGCCGGAATCGGTGATTGGCGAGGCCACCAAAGTGCTTCCGCCCGAGCTTTCGGCAAAGGTGCCGGTCGCGCAGTTGGGACTGGCCGAGGAATCGACAAAGCTCACACAGGTCAGCCTGAACTTGACCAGTGCGCTGTCGTTTACGACAGCTGTGTTCATCGTGCTGAATATCTTTCTGATGAGTGTCGGCGAGCGGCGCAGGCAAATCTCGATCTTGCGGGCGATCGGGGCGACGCGGCGACAAATCATGACGATGGTCACCAGCGAGGCGTTGCTGCTGGGTACGTTTGGAACGCTGCTGGGCATTCCGGCGGGCATTTATGGCGGACGTCTGCTGGCGCGGACGATGGCTCAGATTCTACAGATCGATTTGCCCCAGGCTCCCACGTTACGGTGGCCGTTGGTTGTGGGAGCGATTTTTGGCCCGTTGTTGTGCCTGATCGGCGCCTGGTACCCGGCGCAAGGCCAGCCGGGTCTCGCCGTTGGAAGGTCTTCGGCCGCAGATGGCGGCGCGGTCGCGGGGAACGTATCGGCGGTCGGCAAGAGTGGGCCTGATCGTGCTGGCCATCAGCACGGTGATGGCGGGGTGGTGCGTTTTGGGCGGAGCGCCGATGTGGTTGGCCATCGGCACGGTGATCTCGTCGTTGATCTCGGTGGTCATGCTCCTGCCGGTGGCGCTTGGTCCGGCAATGCGCGGCCTGGCGTGGGTGCTTGGCCGGCCCGGTGGATTCGCGCTGGAAATCGCCGAGCGAATCGTGGTGCGCGAGACCGGCCGCAGTACGCTGACGGTCGGCGTGCTCTTCATGGCAGTGGCGGCGGGCCTGGGAACAAGCAACGCCGTGTTGAGCATTACGCAAGACATTTACGACTGGAACGACCAGACGTTGGTCGCCGATTTTTTGCTGCGGACCATGATGCCTGACACCACCTTGCGGAACGCCGTCACGATGCCCGAGTCGCTCGAAGGCGAGCTGAAAGCACTCCCCGGAGTGACCCAGGTCGATTCGGCGCGGGTGATGATGGCGAACGTGGCGGGACAAGATTGCCTGCTTTTGGTGCGCCAGTTCAGCCTGTACGACAAATTACCGCTGGTGCTGGTTCGCGGCAATGCGCCGCACGTTCTAGCGCGACTGGTGGCTGGCGAAGTGGTGGTCGGATCGGTGCTGGCCCAACGGATGAAATTGGAGCCTGGAGACCTGCTGCACGTGGTCGTGGGGAGTGACAGCCAGACGCTGCGCATCGCCGGCGTGGTCAACGATTACACGGCCGGCGGATTGATGATCTATATCGACCGGGCCGCCGCCAAAGAGAAGTTCGACATGACCGGCGTCGACGCATATCTGATCTCGACCGTCCATCCAACGCCGCAGGCGTTGACGGACAAACTGACGGCGCTGGCCAATGACAACGGACTGCTGCTCCATTCTTTCACGCAAATCCGCGAGCGCGTTGACAGCATGGTGTCGGGAGTCGTCGGCGGATTGTGGGTGCTGCTTGCGCTTGGCTTGTTGGTCGGTGCTTTGGGCGTGGTCAACACCTTGACGATGAACGTGCTGGAACAGACCCAGGAATTGGGCATGCTCCGGGCAATCGGCATGTCGCGTCGACTCTTGATGCGCACCGTGCTGGCCCAGGCCGTACTGATCGGTGTGCTGGGACTGGCGGCCGGTGCGGTCAGCGGCTTCCTGCTCGCCGCGACCATCAATTTGAGTCTGGCCTCGCTGTTCGGCCATTCCGTCAAATTCGCGCTGCGGCCCGACTTGGTGGGCCTGCTGTTGGCTGGGGCACTGGCGATTGTCTTGTTGGCGGCGTTGGCCCCCGCCTGGCGCGCTGCCCGCTTGAGCCCGATTTCCGCCATGCGTGCGGAATAGCCGGCTGTTTGCCGGTCGAAAGGCGGGCTTTAAAGTTGCGCCTTCTCGGGCTTGTTTGGTAAAGCGTGGGCCGGTGCGCCCTCGATTTTCAGTTTCCGCCGATAGACCGCGTCACCACAGGTGACCACAAGCGTGTCGAAATCCTCGCCGCCGAAACAAAGCTGCGTCGGCTGGCCGGTGGGGGTGGGGAGGATGCAGGTCACGCGGCCC
Organism: uncultured Planctomycetaceae bacterium; assembly: GCA_963702015.1. GTDB lineage: Bacteria > Planctomycetota > Planctomycetia > Pirellulales > PALSA-1355 > DATJTR01. Next base: position 5,509,923 of record OY969698.1, on the reverse strand, counting down.
GCCGGATCGCAAACCTGCACGCCCATATTCGTGGCCACGTACAGACGGCCATCGGTGTCGACGGCCAGGCCGCCGGCCGATGCGTCATCGGCCGATGCCGGAACGTGGAGGAAATGATAACGCTGAGCGTTTTGCAGCGAACCATCGGCCGCAATCTGAAAGCTGTAGATCCAGTGTGAATGCCCATCGGCAACCAGAAGCAACGAATGGTCGGGAAAGAGCGTGATACCGGTCGGAAACTTGATGCCGACGTCGACGACCCGTTTGACACCTTTGGGGTCGAAGCACCAAATCTGACTCGGCTTCGATTCATCGGCGGGTGGCTGGCTGACGAATATCGAGCCATCGTTGCGAACGACCAGGTCGCCGCCCCGGGCTGCTCGGTCGATCACTGCCGTGCCGCCACCCCCGGTCGCCACCACTCCCCGGGGACCGGCCGAATAGAGCCGGCCGTCACGGGCGAACGCTTGTCCGGTGAGGCCAGCCGACTGCTCGGCAACCGGGCCAACCTTTCCCTCGCGATCGATGCGATAAGATTTGCCGCTGCCGGCATCGGCGAAGGTGACCTCGCCGCTGGCGTTGGCGGCCGGAGCGCCGGCCATCTTGAGTCCGTCGACGACCAACTTCCAGGGTTCGCCGGGCAAGAGGATTTCCTGCAATTGAGGCGAGCCCGCTCCGGCTTTGACAGGCGCCGGCCAATCTTTCCAGACCCAGGCGCATGGCATCGGGAAACAGGACGGTACCGTGGTCCTGGTTGTGGCCGCCGTCACCCCAAGCGTGGTTGACTTCATAACCGGAGAATGCAAGCGCCCGCTCGATGGTTTGGTTGGCCATCCACCAATCACCGCCAAACGAGTTGATGTCGGCGCTGCCGTCCTGCAGATAGACGCGCAGCGGCTTGGGCTCGCACTTGCGGATCAACATGGGATAACAATTGCCGCCGCGGAGATCGACATAGGTGCCGATCGTGCTGAAAACGCGGCGAAACGAGTCGGGACGCTCCCAGGCGGCCGTAAAAGCACAAATGGCACCGCTGCTGGCCCCCGCGATACAGCGATCGTTACCATCGTGCGAAAACCGGATCGGCCGGCCGTCGGAAGTCTTCCGCTGCTCGACGGCCGGCAGCAATTCCTCGATCAAAAACCGGGCGTAGTGGTCGCCCGGGGTGTCGTACTCGACGCTGCGGTTGTAACGGTCGAGGGCCGTCTGCTTCAGAGCTGGCACCCGACCTGGGGTGACGAAGACTCCGATGGTCACGGGCATTTCATGACAGTGGATCAACTGATCGAACACCACTGGGGCGTTGTACTGGATGCCGTCCTGATTCACGTAGAGGCATGCGGGCTTGGCTGGGTCGTATTGCTTGGGGACATAGACCCAGCAGTGGCGGACCGTGCCGGGAAATATCTTGCTGTCGGCAAAATCGAATTCGGCGATTTCGCCCTTGGGCGGCGTCTCGGCAGGCCGCGGCGGCTCGTCGGCCCGCAGCGGAGCGAAAGTCCAGGCGACCAACAGTGCGCACAGCGAGACGAAGCGGCGGGAAAGGGCGACGTTCATGGATGATCGGTCCTGAAAGGGAAGAAGAGAACTCGGCATGCGACACGCGGGGTTAGAAACGAGCGATTTGACCACTGCCAACAATTAGACATACATTATGCGGTTTCCAAGCGGATCGTCTGGACAGCTTTGGCAATCAGCTCAAAAACGTCCGGCCACGCATCGAAGGTGGTTTGTCGGAAGAGCCGCATGGTTGGATACCACGGAGAGTCGTCGCGGCCGCGCAGCCAACGCCAGGTCGGCGACAATTGGAGCGCGAGCAAAACCGGGCGCCCAGTGCTCCCGCCAAATGCGCGATCGCCGTATCGGGGCTTACCACCAGGTCGAGATTACGAATCACGGCCGCAGTGTCCATGAAAGGACCGGCCGCTTTATCCAGTCGATCAGAAAGGTCAATGACCGGAAAATCGACCGCGGCTGCCTCCTCCGAGCCTGATCCTTGTTGCAAGCTGACCAGCCGCACGCCGGGCAAGTTGGCCAGCGGGGCAAAAGCGGCCAACGGAATCGAACGCCAACGATCCCAGGCATACCCGCGCGAGCCTCGCCAGACGATGCCGATTTTGAAACCCTCGATTCCCGCCAGTTCCCGACGCCACGCGTCTGTCAACTTGGGATCGGCTGAGAGGTAGGGAACTTCACGGGGAATCGTCGCTGCCTTCGTGCCCAGCGCGCCGGGGCACTCAGTAGGGGAAGGTAAAAATCGCACTCTGGCACCTCGGCAGTCGAACCGAGGATCAATAACTCATCCACATCCGGATGATTCGCCAGTAATGGCCCGAGCGCCGCCTGAGCGGCCAGCACGACATGAGCGCCCCGCTCTTTGAACAGTCGGGCATACCGAACGAATTGGAGCGTATCGCCCAAACCTTGCTCGGCCAGCAAGAGCAGTCTGCGTCCGGCCAAAGGTTCGCCGGTCCAGCGCGGAAGGCTGTGCTGCGGTAGAATTCCGGGCGTTCGCAGTCGCCCTTCATACGCAGGCCAGCCATGCTCGTAATCCCCTTCGGCCAGGTAGCAAGTCGCCAGACTCCACTGAGCTTCGGTGTAGTCTGGCCTGAGAGCGATCGCTTGACGGAACCGTGCCGCGGCCTGGTCGAGCTTGTCCAGCTGCCAGAGGATCATGCCCAGGTTGTAGTGCGTTTCGGCGTAGTCCGGCCTGAGCGCCAGCGCATGCTCATATCGTGCCGCGGCCTGATGGAGGTTGCCCTGTTGCTTCAGCGTATTGCCCAGGTTGTAATGCGCTTCGGCAAGATTGGGGCGTAGCACAATCGCTTGCTCGTAGTGTGCCGCCGCTTCGTCGAGCTTGCCCTGGCTCAGCAGTACATTGCCCAGGTTGTTGTGGGCTTCGGCGTAATTTGGCCTCAAAGTGAGTGCTTGCTCGAATCGTGCCACGGCCTGCTCAAACTTACCCTGCAGGTTCAGTGCGTTGCCCAGGTTGTTGAGGGCTTCGACGTAATCCGGCTTGAGAGCGATCGCTTGTTGGTACCGTGCGACGGCTTGATCGAGCTTACCCTGGTCCTTGAGTACGTTGCCCAGGTTGTTGTGCGCCTGGAAGAGGGTGGGCTTGAGAGCCACCGGCGCAGAAATTGGGCGGCGGCTTCATCGAGCTTGCCCTGCTCGCAGCAGATGCAGCCCAGGCAGTTGTGCGCTTCGGCAAGAGCGGGTTTGAGTGCCAGCGCGCGGTGGTATTGGGCGGCCGCTTCGTCGAGGTTTCCCTGGTCCTTAAGCACGTTGCCCAGGTTGTAGCGTGTCTCGGCAAGATCTGGCCTGAGAGCGATCGCTTGCTCAAACCGGACCACCGCCCGGTCGAGCTTGCCTTGTTGTCGGAGGATGTTGCCCAGGCTGTTTTGGGCCTGGAAGAGCCCGGGCTGGAGCGCGACCGCTCGCTCGTAGTGGGCGGCCGCTTCGTCAAGCTTACCCTGCCATTGGAAGACGAATCCCAGGCTGTTGTGGGCTTCGGCAAAATCGGGTCTGTGAGCGAGGGCGTGCTCGAATTGGATCACTGCTTCGTCGAACTTGCCCTGGCTCGCCAGCACGACGCCCAAGTTGTTATGGGTTTCGGCACTGTCGGGGCGGATCGCGAGCATTTTTCGATACGCCGCGGCCGCTTCGGTCAGCCGCCCGGCGCTTTGCTCGCGCTGTGCCAGGGCGAAGAGAGCATCCCAGTCGGCGGGAGTTCCGGAGGTCGGTCTGGCCGCTCTCATCAGCTCTTCCTATCCTGCGTTGCTCGTCTGGAGAGCGCGAGCTAAAGCTTCGGCTTTTCGGGTTTGATCGGCTGCGCAAAGCCTGTGCGCCTGCGACTTTCAGTTTCCGCCTGTAGACCGCGTCGCCGCAGGTAACCACGAGCGTGCCGAAATCCTCGCCGCCGAAACAGACGTGCGTGGGCTGGCCCGTGGGCGTGGGAAGGATACAGGTCACACGGCCCGCCGGATCGCACACCTGAACGCCCAGGTTTGTGGCCACGTAAAGTCGACCGCCCGCGTCGACGGCCAGACCGCCGGCCGCCGCATGGTCGGCCGATGCGGGAACGTGCAGGTAGTGAAAGCGCTGGCCGTAGTGCGGCAAGCCGTCGGCGCCTAGTTGGAAGCTATGGATCCAATGTGCATGCCCGTCGGCGACCAGCAGCAGCGATTGGTCGGGAAAGAGCGCGATGCCGGTCGGGAATTTGACGCCGACGTCCATCACGTTTTTGACACCCTGCGGACTGAAACACCAAATCTGGCTCGCCTGCGAATCATCGGCTGCTGGCTGGCTCACGTAGATGGAACCATTGTGGCCGACGACCAGGTCTCCGCGTCGGGCGGCGGCGTCGATTACGGACGTGGCGCCGTCGCTGCTCGTGGCAACGATCCCCTGAGGGCCGATCGAGTAGAGGCGGCCGTCGGGACCGAACGCTTGTCCTGCGGAGCCGGCCAGACGCTCGACAGCGGGATTAACATGCCCCTCGCGATCCATGCGATATGTTTTTCCACCCTCGGAATCCGTGAAGATGACCTCGCCGCGCGCGTTTGCGGCCGGAGTACCGGCCATCTTGAGTCCATCGACGACGAGCTTCCAGGGTTCATCGGGCAGGAGAATCTCCTGCAATTGAGCTGAGCCCGATCCGGCTTTGATCGCCGCCGGCCAATCCTTCCAAAGCCAGCGCATGGCGTCGGGGAAAATGCTCGTGCCTTGGTCGGTATTGTGGCCGCCATCGCCCCAGGCGTGGTTGACTTCATAACCGGCGAAAGCGAGTGCCCGCTGCATGGTCTGGTTGGCCATCCACCAATCGCCGCCATAGTTGTTCAGATCGGCGCTGCCGTCCTGCAAAAAGATGCGAAGCGGCTTCGGTTCGCACTTGCGGATCAGCATGGGGTAGCAATTGCCGCCGCGGAAATCGACATACGTGCCCACGGTGCTGAAAACGCGGCGGAACGCATCGGGGCGTTCCCAGGCGGCCGTAAAGGCACAAATGGCTCCGCTGCTGGCCCCCGCGATGCAGCGATCGTTGCCGTCGTGCGAGAACCGGATCGACCGACCGTCGGCTGTCTTGCCGCCGCTCAACCGCCGGAAGCAGCTCTTCGGTCAGAAATCGGACGTAGTGGTCGCCCGGGGTGTCATATTCCACCGCGCGGTTGCCACGGTCGGCCGCCCCCGGGCCGAGGGCCGGAACGCGGCCCGGGGCGACAAACACTCCAATGGTCGCGGGCATTTCGCGATTGTGGATCAACTGATCGAACACCGCCGGGGCGTTGTACTGAATCCCGTCCTGATTTACGTAGAGGCAAGCCGGACGGTCCGGATCGTATTGTTTGGGGACATACACCCAAACGTGGCGGACCGTGCCGGGAAAGATCTTGCTGGAATTGAATTCGAATTCAGTGATTTCGCCCTTGGGCGGGCGCTGGCCGGCGGCGCTGGCTCGTCGGCCCGCAGCGGGTTGAACGCCCAGACGAGCAACAGGCGCAAAGAGAGAGACCCCGACGGGAAACGGCAGTGTTCATGGATCGGTCCTGAATCAAGATGGGGCCGCGTCGCTCTCGGCTAGGCCACGCCGTTGCGCTCAAACCAGTCGAGCATTCGTTTCCAGCCGTCGGCGGCCGCCTCGGCTCGGTAACTCGGCCGGTAGTCGGCGAAAAAAGCATGAGGAGTGTCGGGATAAACGACGATCTCACCGGTTTTTCCCGCGGCTTTGAGCGCCTTCGCGCATTTCCTCGACGCTCTCCTGCGGGATGCCGTTGTCGGCGCCGCCGTAGAGACCCAAGATCGGCGCATTGAGCGATGCGGCGACGTCGACCGGATGCTTGGGATGCAATTCGTCGGCCTGGCCGACCAATCGACCATACCAAGCGACGCCGGCTTTGAGCTGTGGATTGTGGGCCGCATAGAGCCAAACGATCCGGCCACCCCAACAAAAGCCGGTGATCCCCAGCTTCGAGGTGTCGCCGCCCGACGCCTTGGCCCAAGCCACGGCTGCGTCGAGGTCCGACATCACCTGCGCGTCGGGAACCTTTGAGACCACGGTGGCGATGATTTGTTTGAAGTCCGTGATCTTCGAAACGTCGCCTTGCCGGGCATAGAGCTCCGGCGCGATTGCCAGATAGCCGAGCTTGGCCAAGCGCCGGCAAATGTCCTTGATGTGCTCATGCACGCCGAAGATCTCTTGCACGACAAGGATCACCGGCAAGTTCTTGCCGCCGATCGGTTGGCGCGGTAGGCGGGAATAGCGCCGTCGGCGACCGGGATCTTCACTTCGCCGGCTTCCAGGCCCGTCGTGTCGGTGGTAATGGTTTCGGCTGTGACTGGCTGCACCGAAAGGGCGAAACCGGCCGCCAATGTTGTGACGACGAAACCTCTTCGCGTGACATCGACTCGGGGCAGCAAACTGGGCAAATCGTCGTGCATCGTCGGCGCTCCTTACGCGTGGGTTAACGGCCAGCGGAGTTCGCTGGAAAAAAAGGGGGAGGATACCGCAAGGGAGAGGATCTACGGCCGGCGCTCACGCCCGTCCAGCCGAGGCGAAAAGGTCGCTGCCAGGCGGCGGAAACCCGGATTTCACGCTCTGCAGTTTGGACGGCAGCCGAGCGGCCGTCAAGCATTTACGATCCGTCGCATCCAGCGCCGGGGCCAGAACCGATCCTGATCCAATCTCAAGAGCGGAATCGGCTCGCCCCCAGCAAAAACAGGCCCCTTTGAATTCTGCCGCGAAACGCGGGCCGATAACAGGGCCCGAAAAAAACTGCATATCGGCAAGAATCCTGGCTGTCCTCGCCTTATGGGACCAGGGAGATAATCAGATCCTGTCGTCTTCAATCGCCTTAAGAGAAGGGGATTCCATTCAGCGTTGGCCGAATTGGACGATCAAACCGCCTGCCGCGATCATCCCAACCCCGACCCATGTCGTTGGAGCCACGTTATCACCAAAGAAAAACCGGCCAGCGAGCACACTGACGATGGCAAAAACTGCGACATAGACTCCCAAAAGTTTCGAGAAGTCCCACCTTACAAGGTTCACCACGATTCCGTAGACGGCGAGCATGAAGCAACCGAGCACAATGTAGGTCCATGCACTACCCCGAAGTCCCTTGCGAATGACGGCGTCCCCTCCCACCTCCAGCACCGCCGCCGCCAAAAAGATCAGCCATGCAACCATCGGGAACTCGGTGTTGCCCACGGTGTCTCCTCTCGTTCTTCGCTGTATTTCAGGTTGGGGTACACGTTCGCCCGCGGCACATTCTAGTCACAACATGTTGGTCGATTCTACGGAAGATTGAAGGTCGTCGCTGGTTCTCCGCGCAGGACGCGGCACGAATCGAATGCAACCGGTTTTTTGCACCCTTCGCTAAGCGACGAGCGACGGGAATCGGCCGTCAAGCATTGCGATCCGTCGGCGCCCACGCCGGGCAGCGGAAGTCCCCGGGGCGCGGTTTCAGCCGTTTTCGGCAGGCGGAGATTGCAAGATGCGATAGAGAGTTCGCCGACTGATGCCCAGGGCATGGGCTGCCGCGGCCTTATTGCCCTGGCATTCATTGACGGCGTCACGGACCAGGCGTTGCTTCCAAGCACGAAGATTTCCGCCCAAGACTCCCTGGCGCGGACCGTCGTCGTGGGCCGAATGCAGTGAGCGCGTAGGGCCAGCAGCAGCCGAAACGGTGGTGGCAGTCGGGTGCTCGCCTCCGTTTTGGCGGTTTCGGATCGCCCGGGCTCGTTCCAACGCGGAGGCGATCTTCAAGTCGGAAATCGGCTTGAGGACGAAATCGGCCACCCGATGCCGCAGCGCTTCGATCGACGTTTCCAACGATGCGTGAGCCGCAACCACGACGGCCTGGCTCATTGGCCAGCGGCGGCGCGTGGCACAGATCAACGAGATTCCTTCGCCGTCGGCGAGTGACAGTTCCGTGAACAATACATTGATCTGATGCAATTCGATCTCGACCAGCGCGGCGGCAATGTCGGAAGCTGCCAGGCTGACGCACCCGTGCGCTGCCAGAATGTCGACCAGTCGCTGACGCGCACTGCGATCACTGTCGACGACAAGGGCTGTGATTCGTCCCGCCATGAGATCCGTCTCGCGAAGCTTCGCGTGGAAACTGTTTGACCGCCCCTCCCCCCGAAGCCACTTTGGGCAAGGCGGAGTGAGCGCCGCTGGATCGTTTCTAAGCTATAGATTTCTTCGCCCAGCCCGGCACTGGCAGTCGATAGTTTTCCCCAAAATTGCGGTAGACCGCAAAGGGAAATCGCGCGTAGCGAGCGCTGACTGAGAGGGGGGAATTGCGCGTTTAGAAGGCGTACCCGCCGAAGGCCGGGTAGCCATTGCCGAAGCCATAGCCGCCGTATCCGTAGCCGCCACCATAGCCACCATAGCCGCCGTAGCCGTAACCGCCATAGCCGCCGTAGCCGCCGCCAAACCCGAAGCCGACTCCAAAATTCTCCTCGTAATAGCCATAGGGGATGTAGGCGCCTGGTCCGTTGGGGCCAAAGTACTCGTTGTACGGAATTTGTTTCGACAACGCTTTCTTTTGGAATTGGTCGACGCGTTTGCCGGTCTTGGGATCGACCGTGTAGGCGCCATCGTCAAAGATCCAATCTTTGGCGGCCTGAGCCGATTGCCCGAGACCGAGGGTAACGATCGTAGCGATCAGAATGGCACGTACCGGCACGGTAGTCTCTCCTGGAGCTTGGCTGCTTGGGGGCATGAGACGAGCGATTTGGGGCGTCTCTAGAGAAAGCATAGGTCACGACCGGAGTGCGTGCAGTGGAGAGGATTGGGCCGGTTTTCTGGCGTTGCCGAGCCATTGCCAACTTGGGCTGGCGCTTGACGTTGGCGCAAACCGCCTGTAGGTTAAATCTTACCCCTTCGATTGAGTCGAAGACGTGCCCGGGCCTACGCTCCGGCGGCAAGGCAAGGGTTCCTAAGCGGGGCGGCGGCCGGCAGAAATGCCGCGCAGCGCGTGGCGTGGACCGCCGAGACTTTTCTCACGCGGGTCCGCCGCGACCGAGCGACTCGACCCCTTCATCAATTGTTGCTTCCCCCTTCATTAGAAGAGAACTAGAGAGGCCGGCATGTTACGGCAAATGTGGGTCAATGGGTTCATGGTTCGCGGCGGATGTTTCGCCGCGCTGATGACGGCGGCCCTGGTCGCCGGGAACCATCGCGTTTCCGGGGCCGAAGCGGCCGCGGGCTCGGACGATGCCACGCCCAGTGCCGCTGCATCCAGCGCGGCCAAAGCGGCGGCTGCGCGGGCCGAACAAAAATTTCCTGAGTGGAGCAAAGTAATCGAAGGCTGCAAGCTGCAGGAGGGATTGTTCAATCTCTACTACAGCGAGCCGGACCAGAAGTTGCTGATGGTGATCCGCCAGGATCAGTACAACCAGGAATACATCCTGCCGATCTCCATCGCGCGTGGGGCGGGGATGATGTACTTGGGGGGCAACACGCTTAATTTCGGCGACCAGTGGATCATCAGCTTCCGCCGCGCCGCCGAGCGAATCCTGGTGATTCGCCGCAACATCAAATTCAAGGCCGACGAAGGCTCGCCGCAGGCCGACGCCCTGAAAGTCTCTTACAACGACAGCGTGATCATGTCGCTGCCGATCAAGAGCGAGGAAGGGCACGGCAGTCGCGTGCTGGTCGATCTGGCCGATCTGTTCATGACCGATCTGGGTCGGATCGGCATTCAGCCCGACCGCACTCGCAGCACCTGGGGCAAGATCAAGGTCTTTCCCGAGAACGTCGAAATCGAACTGAACGCCGTGTTCGGCATGGGACAGTGGTCCTACTTCTCGATCTTCGATTCCTTCTTTGGCGGCGACAGCATCGCCGACTCGCGCGGCGTGCAGATCGTGATGCATTACGGTTTGTCGAAACTGCCGAGCACCGGCTACCATCCGCGGCTGGCCGACGACCGCGTGGGCCATTTCTTGAGCACGGTGAAGGACTTTTCCAACGATATCAGCGACACGCCGCAGGTGCGCTACGTGACGCGTTGGAATTTGGAAAAGAGCAATGCTTCGGCCGAAAAGTCGCCGCCGAAAAAGCCGATCCTGTTCTGGATCGAAAAGACGGTGCCCAGGGAATATCGCCCCTATGTCCGGGCCGGAATTCTGGAGTGGAACAAGGCCTTCGACAAGCTCGGCTTCATCGAAGCGATCGAAGTCCGCGAGCAAAGCGATCTCGATGATTTCGATCCGGAAGACATTCGCTACAACACCTTCCGCTGGATCACCACGTCGTACGGCTTTGCCATGGGTCCGTCCCGCACCAATCCCAAGACGGGCCAGATCCTGGATGCCGACATCATTTTCGACGAAGGCATGATCCGCTATTGGCGCAGCGAGTTCCTGCGTACGCGCGGTCTGCCCGAGGCGATGGGCCTGGTCAATCAAGGCCAGCGTCAGGCCTTCTTCAAGCTCTATGCGTCGCAGATTCCCGACTACGCCGCCAGCCGCGACATGCTCAACAACGCTTTCGGCGAGTATCAGGCCGCGCTGAAGTCGCAGCACACCGAGCATCCCGAGGAGGCTGCCGGCCTGCCGCCGAATCTGTCCTGGATGCAGCCCGGGGCCGGCTGCGAATGCTGCATGATGGGCCCCGGAGTCCAACGGCAACTTGGCCTGATGGCCGCCGTTATGTCGACGCAGGGCTCGGTTGATCCGGGCGGCAAAGTGCCCCAGGAGTTTATCGGTCAGGCCATCAAGGAAGTGGTGATGCACGAGGTCGGGCATACGCTCGGCTTGCGTCACAACTTCAAGGCCAGCTCGACGAGCAATCTCAAGGATTTGAATAATACCGAAATCACCCGCAAGCAGGGGGTCGTTTCGTCGGTGATGGATTACGCGCCGGCCAATTTCGCGTTGCAAGGGCAGAAGCAAGGCGATTATTTCTCGGACACGATCGGCCCTTACGACTATTGGGCGATTGAATATTCCTACAAGCCGATCAGCGGCAGCGAAGCCGACGAGCTGGCCAAGATTGCCGGCAAGTCATCGGCCCCCGATCTGGTCTATGGCACCGACGGAGACACCTGGCGGCAATCCCGACCCGCGGGTGAATCTGTTCGATCTGGGCGATCCGCTGGAATTTTCCCAGCATCGCATCGCACTGGTCAAACAATCGCTCGACAAGCTGCAAGACCGCGTGGTCGGCAAGGGCGAGGGTTGGCAGCGTGCCCGGCAGACCTTCTCGATGTTGCTCGGCGAACTGTCTCAGGCCGCGTTTCTGTCGAGCCAATACATCGGTGGCGAGTACACGTCGCGAGCCCACCGCGAAGACCCGGACGGCAAACTGCCGTTCGAGCCGATTCCGGTGGCCAAGCAGCGCGAGGCGATTGCCGTGCTGAAGGAAGAAATCCTTTCGGACCGTGCTTTCCAATTTTCGCCAGAGCTGCTCAAGCGTCTGGCGCCGCAGCACTGGGACGAATGCGATGTACGCCTACGAGTTCAGCCTGAACGATCGCGTGCTGGGCATTCAGGAAATGGTCCTGGCCCGCTTCCTCGATCCGCAAGTGCTGAAGACCATTCAGAACGCCGAAACGCACGCCACCGAAGGGCAGGAAGTGCTGCGGCTGCCCGAAGTGTTCGACACGCTGACCGACGCCATTTGGAAGGAATTGCCGACGGCCGCCGAACCGGAAGGCGAAAAGAAGAAGATCGCCTTCTCGAACCTCAGGCGGAACCTGCAGCGGGCCTATCTGGGCCGGCTGTCGACCATCGTGCTCGGTCCGAAGAACGAGCCGCTGAATTTCATGAACATCATCATGTTCAATCCCCGGCAAACGACTCCTTCGGACGCGCGGGCGCTGGCCCGGCTGCACCTGAAGGCGATCGACGATCGGATCGTGCTGGCCTTGAACAAGGACAAAGTCGACCTGGACAGCTACGGCCGTGCCCACTTGGAGCAAGTTCACGACCAGATCGGCAAGGTTCTCGGCCGCGCCGTTGACGATGAACGAGCCCTAAACGGCTCGCGACCGATCGAGCGGTTCGCCGCGGTTTTGACACGCACGGGATGACACAAATGGGGTCGGGCGTCGTTGCCAACGGGCGTAGTGCCCGCCCTCTTTTTTGCGATGGCGCCCGGCTGCTTCGCCGCCCGAACGCCGCTGATTCGCTGGCCGGCAGTCATGCGTTGCAGCCGGGGCGAAATATGGCACTCGTCTTGGGTACCTGCTAGGATAAGCCCGTTAACCTCTTCCCGCCCCGCATTGCTGCCCGAGCACATCTTCGCGCACCACCGCCCAGGGAGAACCGCCGTGTCGACTCGCCTGAACCGCCGCCAATTCGTACGAGCTTCGGCCGCTCTGGGCACCACGCTGTTGGCGGGAACCAAAGCCCTTCGCACGGCTCGTGCCGTCGGGCCAAACGACGAGATTCGCACCGCGATCATCGGCATCAACGGTCAGGGCAAAGCCCACATCGGCTATCACGGCGCGCAGAAGGGCGTGCGGATCGTCACGCTGTGCGACATCGACGAGCGGCTTTTTGGCGAGCGCGTCGGCATGGTTGCCGGCGGACCCCCGAAGACCGAAACCGATCTGCGCCGCGTGCTCGATGACAAAGACGTCGACGCGGTGGTCGTGACGCTGCCGAATCATTGGCACGCGCTGGCCACCATCTGGGCCTGCCAGGCCGGCAAAGACGTGTATGTCGAAAAGCCGGCGACCTATTGCCTGACCGAAGGTCCGCGAATGGTCGAGGCCGCGGCAAAATATAGCCGGATCGTGCAGAACGGAACGCAGGCCCGGGCCAACACCGCGCGGCAACAGGCCGTAAAACTCCTCCGCGAAGGCGTGATCGGCGACATCCACCTGGCCCGCGCCATCTATTATGCGCCGCGCAAGGGGATCGGCATCGAACCCGACTCGGCCGTGCCCGCGGGCGTGAATTATGACATGTGGCTGGGGCCGGCGGCGGAGCGGCCGTTCAATAAAAACCGGTTTCATTACAACTGGCATTGGAACTGGGATTATGGCGGCGGCGAGGCGACCAACAACGGGGTGCACATTCTCGACGCCACGATCCAGGGCCTCGACAAGCAAACCATCTTTCCCACGCACATCACCAGCCAAGGGGGCCGGTTCGACTGGCACGATCAGGGCGAAACGCCCAACATTCAAACGACCAGTTTCCGCTACGACGACGGAACGCTGGTCGAGCTGGAGACGCGCAATCTGCCGACCAACGATGAAAACCATTTTAAGATCGGTGTGACTTTTTACGGCTCGAAGGGATACCTGGCGCTCGAGCACGGTGGCCCGTTCGAAACGGTGATCGATGGCCAGCCGGGGCCCAAGGGAACCGGCAGCGGAGCTCACGTCGACCTGGTGGCGAACTTTTACAGCGCGGTCCGCAGTCGCAACAGCGACGAATTGCTCGCGCCGCTCAAGTATGGCCGCACAGCCTCCGGACTTTGTCACCTGGCCAACATTTCGTACCGGCTGGGCCGATCGATCGAATTCGATCCGGCCACCGAATCCTTTGCGAAGGATCCGGCCGCGGCGGCCTTGCTGTCGCGCACCGCCTATCGACCAGGATTCGTCGTGCCCGACAAGGTGTGACCCTGAAGCGCGGCGCGCGTGTGGAAGAAGGATCGCTTCGCTATGTCGCACTCTTATGATGCCCTGCTGATTGTCTCCTTCGGCGGACCCGAAGCGCCCGACGAAGTGATGCCGTTTCTGGAAAACGTGCTGCGGGGCAAAAATGTTCCGCGCGAGCGGATGCTGGCCGTGGCCGAGCATTATCATCATTTCGGCGGACGCAGCCCGATCAACGATCAGAATCGGGCGCTCGTGGCGGCGATCGAGGCCGAGTTGGCCGCCGAGGGCCCTCCGCTGCCGGTTTTTTGGGGCAACCGCAATTGGCATCCCATGTTGGCCGACACGCTGGCCGAAATGGGCCGCCGCGGAGTGCGCCGAGCGCTGGCGCTGATGACCAGTGCGTACAGCTCCTATTCCGGCTGCCGGCAATATCTGGAAAACATCGCCCAGGCCCGGCAGCAAGTCGGCCCGACGGCCCCCGAGATTCACAAGCTGCGGGCGTTCTTCAATCATCCCCGTTTCATCGCCGCCGAGGTCGACCGCGTGCGCACGGCTTGGGAGCAAATTCCGCCGGCCCGCCGCGCGGCGCCGCGTTGATCTACACCGCCCACAGCATTCCGCAAGCGATGGCCGATGGCTGCGACTATGCCGCGCAGCTCAACGAAACAGGCCGTCTGATCGCCGAACGACTTGCGCCAAATCCGGCCAGCCGGCCGGCCTGGGACCTGGCCTATCAAAGCCGCTCTGGGCCACCGAGTCAGAAGTGGCTCGAGCCGGACATCGGCGACCGGCTGCGGGCCGCCCATGCCGCGGGCGTGCGCGACGTGGTGGTGGCGCCGATTGGATTTCTTTCCGATCACCTCGAAGTCCTCTACGATCTCGACACCGAAGCCCAGCAGCTTGCCGGCCAGTTGGGTCTGAACATGGTGCGAGCGGGCACCGTGGGCGATCACCCCGAACTCGTCAAAATGGTTCGCGATCTGATCGTCGAGCGGACCACGCAGGGGGCCGAGCGGCCGGCGCTCGGGACTTTCGGGCCCCGGGCCGACGAGTGTCCGGCGGGTTGCTGTCCGGCGGGCAATCGCCCCGGTCCACCGGCCACGTCATGACCGAAGGCGCGCGTCACACGCGCTCGATGATCATCGCCACGGCGTTGCCACCCCCCAAGCAAAGCGTGGCCAGTCCGCGCTTCAGTCCGCGAGCGGCCAGGGTGTGCATCAACGTGACCAACACGCGGGCGCCGCTGGCGCCGATCGGATGGCCCAGCGCGATGGCGCCGCCGCGCACGTTGGTTTTGACCGCGTCGAGCTCCAGCTCCCGCATGCAGGCCAATGCCTGAGCCGCAAACGCCTCGTTCATCTCGACCAGATCGATGTCGGACAGCGTCAAGCCGCTCTTGGCCAGCACGCTGCGCACGGCGTGGACCGGGGCGATGAACAGTTCTTTCGGCGCAACGCCCGCCGTGGCCGAGGCCACAATGCGCGCCCGCAAGGGCGAATCGTGCCGCTGGGCAATCGCCTCCGAAACGACGACCACCGCCGCCGCTCCGTCGCTTAGTTGAGAGGAATTGCCGGCCGTCACCGTGCCCGCGGCGCCGAAAGCCTGGTTTCAGCGCGGACAGCGCTTCGCGATGGGTGTCGGCCCGCGGACCTTCGTCGCGATCGATCAGTCTCGACACTTTGCCGGCTTGGACCGTGATGGGAACGATTTCGGCCACGAAATCGCCATCCTGGGCCGCGGAGACGGCTCGGCGATGGCTTTCCAGAGCAAATGCGTCCTGGTCGGGCGCGAGACCGAGTATGCCTCGGCAATGAAATCGGCTTCGGCTCCCATCGCACAATCTTCGAACGCACACCAGAGACCATCGTGCAGCATCGAGTCGATCGCCTGCCGATCGCCGAATTTCCATCCTTGCCGCAGGCCCTCCAGCAGATAGGGAGCACGGCTCATGCTTTCCATGCCGCCGGCCACAATCACATCGGCCTCGCCGGCACGGATCGCCTGATCGGCCAGCATCACGGCCTTGAGCCCTGAACCGCAAACTTTATTGACGCTCATCGCCGCCACGGTCGGCGGCAGGCCGGCCTTCAAGGCCGCTTGCCGGGCAGGCGCCTGCCCGACGCCAGCCGACAGCACGTGACCCAAAACCACTTCGTCGACGCTGTCGACATCGATTCGCGCGCGGCGCAGTGCTTCGGCAATCGCGGGCGCTGCCAGCTCGGGAGCCGACAGGTGCGACAGCGCACCTTGGAATTTGCCGATCGGCGTGCGACAGCCGGTCAAAAGATAAGAACTGGCCATGAGGAGGTCTCGCGCTTCGAAGGAGAGAAAACGTGCGACGGGCCGCACCAGCGCAATTATACGCGGCGGAGAGACTTGAGGCTCGGGTACACGAACCCGATGCGCCAGCGAGGGACCTTCGAGCGTTCGCCCCTCGCTGGCGCTTCGGGTTTGTGTTGAGATCACGGCCGAAGAAATTCGGAGATGCCAGCGCTTTTTTCGGACCTCGAGCCTCAGGACTCAAGCCTCGAGCCTGGAGCGCAGCGTGCGCGCGCAGCCGCACGCGAAGCGAAAAAGAAAGGATGGCGTGCCGCTGCCGCCGGGTGGGACCGGGAGCCATTCCGCACTCTACTTGATTAAGGCAAGCTTGTTAGGAGTTAACCGCTCAGGCCGAGCACCACAGGCGCAGCCACCAGCCGCGAGTCTGCAAGATAGCGCTCTGACACGGGAGAGCCAGAATATTTCCCGTTAGCCCGACGGTTTTTGGCAAGGGATCCCACCGCCATCGCTAGGCACTGATCCCCGTCCCCCACGCAGCCTAGCAGTTAGCTGCGTTTCGTAGTAGTTCCTCGATCGACCAGATTTTTGCAGTGAGCCCGCTGGACATTGCAGGCGTTTGTTTCTTCAAGGCTTCGTTCTTCCGACAGAAGTTGTACCACGCCACGAAGATGTTGATCATCGCCTCGTGGTGGGCTGCTGATTTGCTGTGAGCATTCGTCAAGCGGGTGAATCTCCGGCAGTGCATCCGCACCGACAAATTCAAGCGCTCGGCGTAGGACGTGCTGACGCGCCCCATATCGGGCGATCCGAACCGGGCGACCTTGTCCGACTTTATTATCTGGGCCGGGCTGTACCGCGTTTCCTCCTGGCTCGACGAATACGACTTGATCAACTGGGCGAAATCAACTCGCGAGCCCAGGGCAAAGGGAACATTGTACGTGTAAAGACCAAGGCCGTCCGACGTGACTTGCATCCGGCCCACAGTCGCCTTGTTCAGCCGGTCGAGGAAGCGATGGCAGGTCGATTCATCGCGTTGGCCAACGGCATGGGCCAGAATCATTTTGCTGTCGGCATCGACGGCCAACCAAGTCCACGAATCGCCAACTTCCGGCCCGAGATTCTTACGCTCGGCAGTCTTTGCCTTCATGCCCACGAACGACCAAAGCTCGTCCATCTCGACGTAATTGGCTTCGATGCCCTTGACCGTCGTTTCCATTAGCCGGCCGCAGTTGTCGCCAACGTGGATGATCAAGTCGCAGATTGTGCCGATCTTCATGCCGGTCAATCGCTGGCAAGCGCGAATGCTCATGCCTTCCAGGAGCATTCCCAAGACCTTGGAGGCGTCGGCCAAGTCGATCCGCATGGAACCCAAGGGGCGTTCCATTTGGCGAGTGACGGTTGCCTTGCAGGCCGCGCACTGCCAGCGTTGGCTGCCGTTGCGGTTTTTGCCATGCTTGACGAGTTTTTCGTGGCTGCAAACTGGGGCGATCATCGCGAGTCTTTCCCGGTTAGGGGCTCGCGACTACAATCCAGGTATCAGGACGGGATTGGGCGCGAGCCCAGTTTTGTTCTCGCCCCGGTGCTTGTATCAGCAGGCCCCGGGGTTTTTTCGTTGCCTTGTCTTGCAACGTTGAATTCATTATAATCAATTCGTCGGGTCCGGTCAACTTGTTTTCTACATAATTTTTCAAGTGGGGTGCAAGGATGGGCAAAAAAAAGACTCACGGCGGAAAACGTCCAGGCGCAGGGCGACCGCAAGCGAGCCCCGATGGACCCGCCCAGATTCTGGCTGTCAGCGTTCCTAGCGGGCTTGTGGCGCAGGCTAGATGCGCGAGCGGAGAAAGAGGGTTGGGGCCGGTCAGAAGCCGTTACGCGGGCAATACGGGGCTTGCTTGGCACGCGCAAGCGCAGCGCTAAGGACTAGCGGAAAGATGGGGAATCGAACCCGGTCGGCGCAAACCGACCCCTACGGGCGTTTATAAGACGCCTGCGCCGCCAAGACGCGGACAACTTTCCAGGCTTAGCCTGGATTGGGGGGCCGATTGCAAGGTAGTATTTCACCATGCAAACGTGACAAGCAACCGCCAATAATGTTCGCGCGATCCTAGAGGAACAATCCGATGAAAAAAAAGAAAGCGGCTGGCGGCTCGAAGAAGGCCATTGGCGGCCCGTTTCTGACGATGGCTACGATCTGCGAACGGGTGCTGCAAGAAAAAGACGGCGTCCAAAGCTTGGTGCGCATATTCGACAAGCTGATGCTGACGCCAATGCAGGGAGAGGTGCCCCCGGACGCCAAGACTGCCGTGCAATGCACGCTAGTCGTCCAATTAAGGTCTGGTGATTTCGTTGGAACTAAGACCTTGAGAATTCGACCGTTGAACAGGCCGGAGCAAGAGCGAGAGTTCCAAGTTGTGTTTGGAGGGAATGAGTCGGGGCCACTCGTTGTCGTTGAACTGGTCCTTGCGGTTCCAGTTGCGGAGCCTGAGTTGTGGTGGTTTGATATTTCCCTAGATGGACAAACGATTTCCCGAGTTCCACTACGAATCGAGTTCCAGACTCCCCCGTCACCTGTTGCGACAGTCGTCGGCAAACAGAAGGCGAAGAAAAAACCGCCGCGGGCGGGGAAACGATGAGCCGTGACTCAGAGAAGCTTCGCCGCTGGGTTGGCGTTTCGACCACGCTTATGAGAGCCAATAATTCATTGCGTAAGCTATCTTCGGTGCGATCCCCGTTGGAAAATTCCGCCAAAAGCGTACTTATCTGATACACCAACTCCCGTGCGGCCCAATCCCCAGTCTTCTCAATGCTCCAGGCAATTGGAGTGAACCAATCCTCAAACGCGACCGGTGAGCATCGCCCCAGGACATAACTGAGGACGCGTTCCCTGATCTTATCTGCGACGGATTTTGGCATGGAGATTCCTACTTATGTGTCGCCCGCGAAACTTCGCGAAATGTTCAATGGGCTAGATTTTCCGGCACGAATCGAATCCGGCGAAGTAGTGTGGCGAAGAGCTTCAAATCGCCACCCGGCCGCGCCACTTGCAAACGTCCCGCATTGCACACGAAGCCAACTACTGCACTACATAGACTTGCAGACCGGCGACAAGATAGCAGAAGTCCACCAATACTTATTGCCCGATGGAACGATCGGCGCGTCCGGAATGCCCGATCCCAAGATGCTCTTGTTTGGGGGCAAGGTATATGCAGTCAGGCAATTAACCTAGCAAAAGCAATCCTATCACGAAATCGGCATAAAAACAAGTCAAACTTCAAGATTTGCCTTGGCGCAGTCAAGAAAAAACATTCCAAATCGAATCCAAGCCGGTCGACTGGAACTACCTTCCTCTAGCGCCGTCCACTTCTCGCCGTCTTTGACGAACCCGCTCCCCGGCATCGCCAGCAACTCCCCGATTTGCTTGCGGAGCGCCTTCCGGCTGGTGATCGTCGAATAGCCACCCTCAAGGATGCGCACGGTCAGCTCCGTTTGATTCATCGGCTTGGTCAAAACCCCGCGCAGAACTGCCGTCAGTGTCATCCCCTCGAATGGCCTCTTAGGCACGTTCGCCCCGGCCCGAACGTACAAGGTGGGCGCCGGGCCACGATGCCGATCTAGTCGCCGCAAAAGGCCGCGCGCGGCAATCTTGGCTACGTAGGTGCCGATAGACTTCCTGTGCCATATCCGGCCGGGCTCCAGGCCTTCCAGCCGAGCGACTATATCCGCGATCGTGAATGGCTCCTCGCGCGGAATGACCGATTGAACGCAAGCGCTCATCGGCTGGCGGCGTGAGGATCGGCCACCGTACAAATCGTGCTCCAGGGCCGCGATGTGCGCCAAGACGGCGGCGTACTCTTCTCTAGCTGCGGCGATGGCCTTGTCGTGGTTCTCGCGGGCCTTGGCGCGGAGTACATTAAACTCACCGGGCGTTTTCATGCCGGAAGAGTAGGCGGGGGCAAGCGGGGGTCAAGCCGGCCGGGCGGTGCGTGGAGTTAGCGGATCAGTGCCCATCGCTAGGTCCAGCGGCAACGCCATAGGAGCGATCCCCACCACATTTTCACTATCTTCCTTTGACGTCAGCGGCACGCGTCGCTCACGGCCACCGCAGGACAGTAGTTGGGTGGGGGAGATGATTAGTTCCGATTCTCGTCCTTTCTTATGGGAAGACCTGAGGCTCGAGGCTTGAGGCTTGAGATACAAAAATACCTCTCGCCTGTCGCCTGTCTTCCCAAGGGGTCGACTTGGGCTTTCGAGATACCCAGGTTTGATGATGCGGAGATCTTGCGGCCCCTGCTGACAAGCTTGCTCAGAACGCATCGGCCGACGAGCGCGGCGAGCGTACGCCGCACGGCCAGTCGAGTTGTTCTCAGTTCACCTGTCATACATCACCTCTTTGGTACGCCCCTGACCAGTTTCGCTCCGGTGGGTTTTACGCTAACCAATTCCTCGGCGGTCAATCTCCGAGAACACCATTCGATCCGATCGTGCCGAGTGACGCAGGGCGACCAACGGAAGCCCGACCACTTGCTGTCACGGT
Organism: uncultured Planctomycetaceae bacterium; assembly: GCA_963702015.1. Classification (GTDB taxonomy): domain Bacteria; phylum Planctomycetota; class Planctomycetia; order Pirellulales; family PALSA-1355; genus DATJTR01. The sequence goes on along the minus strand of OY969698.1, from coordinate 5,489,541 downwards.
TCAATAATAAAAAGAGCGACATAGCCAGCGCCTAGTAGTTGCCCCGGCAAGAGGCCTGTGTTGTCCGCGTCCCCAGAGGCATGTCCTCGTCCAGGCCGAGTGGCGCAAGGCGGTCGCGCTTTTACGAGCGGCGCGACCGGGAGCACTGTCGTTGAACCAGGCGTGTGTTTCTCTACGGGCTTGGGGGCCGGAATTGACACGAACCGATCAAGTAAGGCGGTCCGGCGTTGGTGCGAGCTTTTCAGGGCAGCACCGCGCTTGAACAACACCCACGTTGCCTGGCCAGGCAATCCATTCCTGGTGGGCAGCCGTGCGGCCTTGCAAGCGGAGGCACGTCGAATTACCCCGCAGCTACCCGTTGAGCCGCGGATGTCTTCTGTCAAACCGATCAAGCAACACATCTTCTAATCAAACTACTCGGATACTCGCAAAACCATAGCGGTTTTTCAAGATGCAGAATTAGGCCAGTGGAAGGCGAGAGACTAAAGGCCAGAGGCTAGAGGTGGGAGTGGGTGAGCAGGTGAGAGGACGATGGGCTGCGCACGGGCAACGCTAGGCAGAACCGGCGAAATTTGGGTGTTGACAACTGTCAACGGCGGCCGATAATTGTGTAGGTGTAGATGGCAAAGGTCGGTTTGCACCCGAACAAAGAGATTCGCGCGGCCGTGCAATACGCAGTGCGGCAAGGCTGGAGGCTCGTGCTGTCGAATGGCCATGCGTGGGGTCGGTTGTTCTGCCCCCGCCATCAGCGCGGAGGTTGCATTATTTCCGTTTGGTCGACTCCCAGGAACCCATACAATCATGCCCAAGCAATCCTACGTCAAGTCGAGGGGTGCCCGCACTAAGAGCGTGGGGAAAAAACCGTCCGGGAGAAGGGGACAGTCCCAATTGGCTCGGGGCATCGCAAATTCGGGACAGTCTCCGCCGGTTTCGTCCCCTGCCTCTAAGCAGCTGGCCCACTCGTTCACATTGATCCTCGGAGACGTGCCCGAGATCAGTTCGGCGGTCGAGGACGCGTTGTTCGAGGCAGGCTGTGACGACGCCACGCTCGGAGCGCGGAGCGGCGTGACATATCTCGATTTCGACCGTGTGGCCGGATCGTTCGAGAAGGCGGTGCAATCGGCAATCCGCGACGTGCGCCGCGCGGGTTTTGTGGTGGTCCGCGTCGAGCCGGACGACTTGGTGACCGCCGCGGAAATCGCTCGGCGCACCTCTCGGAGCCGAGAGAGCATCCGGCAACTCGTCAGTGGCCGGCGCGGAGCGGGTGACTTCCCGATTCCCGTTTCTGGTGTAACCGTGACCTCGCCGCTATGGCGTTGGCTGGAAGTCGCCGATTGGCTGACGAAGCACGGAGCCAGCCCCGATCTCGCCTCGCAAGCCGAGGCGATCGGCAAAATCAACGCGCTGTTGGAAGTGCGCCGCAGATTGCCGGAGTTGAATGATCTCGGCGCTCTGGCAAGCCCTCGAGCCTGGAACGTCGAAAAAGCGGCGTGCCCCCAGACGCTAGGGAGCAGAATTGTCGTCAGGCCACAGTCGGTCAGACGCTGGTGCGCATTTCTATCCGCACAAGAGGCGCACCGCGGCACGTAGGTCGGTGGCGATGCCGATTGCGCCCAATTCGGTGCCGAGGACGGGCAAGCTGCGGAATGCCGATCCGCCCAGTACGATACGCGGCTTTTGCGCCCGAACCGGGTGCGGACGTCGGCAACCAACTGAACGACTTGCGGGATGTTGAACAGCATCGTGGCGGAGATGCCGAGCACGTCGGCATGATGCTTTTCGATCTCATCCAGGATGCCGCTGTGGGGGACGTTCGTGCCCAAGAAGTGTACGTCAAAGCCCTGTGCATCGAGGATGTCGGCCACCATGTTCGCGCCCACCTGATGGAGCTCGCCGGCCACGCCCGTCAAAACGACGTTTCCGCGCTGGCTGCCGGAAGCGGGAAGATCGGTGTAGGTCTGGGCGAGAACATACCGGGTGATGGCCGTGGCCATGTGTTCTTCGGCAACCGTGATGCGGTTCGACTCCCACAGCCGGCCCACCTGATAGAGCGATTCCTGAAATACATCGACGTAAATGTCGATGACCGAATGGCCTTCGCGAACTGCCTCGGCGACGATGGTGACCGCCGCCTTGCGCTGACCTTTGAGAATGGCCTGCAGGAAGAGACTTTGGCACAATTCCAGGCCGGTCGGCTCCCCGGGCCCCGCGGCCGGTCGCGACGCGGCGCTGCAGGCCTCGCAGCCGGCGCGAATGAAGGAACCGATGAACTGCTGCTCGGGCTCGGCCAACTTCGACCCGAGGGCCTGCTCGACTTGCCCCAGGTTCTCGGCAACAAAATGGGCCGGAATCTGCCGGGCACTCAACATGCGAACGGTCCAGCGGGCGTAATCCTCGAAAGGGGCGTGCGTCCCGCTTTCGACCGCGCCGGCCAGAAAGTCGATGTGGAAGCAGGCGTCGTCGATGCCGTGCTTCCGCCCCCGCTCTCCATAGCGGGCGACCCAGTCGGGATGGCGAACAAAGAACTCGTCGGTCACCGCGACGGCGACCGCTTGCTTCAGTCCGCGGAGCTTTTCGGCCAGCGTTGTCCGCTGCGACAAGCACATCGGGTTCATCGGCTCATTTCCTGTTCAGGATCCTTGATGTCCGACGGGGGGAGGGTGAACCAGAAGCGGCTGCCCTGGCCTGGCTGACTTTCGACACCGATCTTGCCGTGGTGTGCTTCGACGACCTTCTTGCAAATGCAGAGGCCCAGGCCGGTGCTCTCCTCTCCGTCGGTCGGCTTGGCGCTGGCCCGTTGGAACGCGCCGAAGAGTTTGGGGATTTCGTCGGGCCCGAGTCCCTGTCCCTGGTCGATGACGGAGAATTCGACGCCGGCGGCGACCGCGCCGACCCTCAGGACGACGGCGGTGTTGCGAGCCGAGTATTTGAACGCGTTGGACAGCAGATTGGCCAAGACGTCGCCGATTCGTTCCTGGTCGAAGGCGATCGCGGGAAGATCGGTGGCAACTTCGGTCGTGAGCGAGATCTTCTTACGCTCGGCGAGGGGTCGTTGGCGTTTTTTCGTTTCTTCCACGAAGCTGGCGATGTGGATCGGCTCGGGGCGCAGCTCCAGTTTTCCGGCCTCGATCCGGCTGACGTCGAGCAGTTGCCCCAAGAGATTGAGCATGCTTTGCGCCTGCCCGCGAATGAGGCTGAGCCACTCGATGGTCGCCTCATTGAAAGTGCGGGTCTCTTCGTCGAGCATCATGTCGGTGAGGGCGACGATATTGCCGCTGGGGTTGCGCAGGTCGTGGGCCGCCATGCCCAGGAACTGGTTCTTCATCCGGTCGGCCTCTTCCAGCAGGCTGTTTTTCTCCTGCAGTTGCCGCGTCCGGTCTTTCACCTTGCCTTCGAGTTCGACGTTGGCCCGGGCAAGTTCCTCGGTGAGCTTGCGGCGTTCGCGCAGGAGGCGGTTGTGCTCGAAGGCATGATCGACGACGGCTTCCAATTCCTGCGGTTGCCAGGGCTTGACCAGGTAGTGGTAGATCTTTCCGTCGTTCACCGCGTTGACAACGGCGTCAATATCCGAGAATCCGGTAAGCAGCAGCCGGGTCGTGTCCTCGTGCTCCTTGGCGGAATGGGCCAAGAGTTCGGCTCCGGTCTTGCCGGGCATGCGCTGGTCGGAGAGGATCACGGAAATCTCCTCGCGCCGCATGATTTCCTGAGCCTCTTCGGCTCCCGAAGCGGTCAGCACCCGATAGCGCCGACGGAACTGGTCGGCGATCGACGCGGCAATCGACGGCTCGTCGTCGACGACCAGTAAGGTCGCGGCTGGGTTAGCCGTGGATGGCACGTGCTTCGGTTTCAGGGCAGTCGCAAACCCGGTGCTCGAGCGTGGCGTTCATGGCATGTTCTCCGCACTCAAGACTGTGGATGGGTCATCGACGGCAACCGGTTGCAGCGGAAGGCGCAGGCGAACGGTGGTGCCTTTGCCGACCTGGCTGGCGATCTGAATGTTGCCGTGGTGGGCCTCGATGACCTGATGGACAATGGACAAGCCGAGCCCGGTGCCCGAGCCGACCGGTTTCGTAGTGAAAAAGGGGTCGAACACCTTGGGCAACAGTTCGGGGGCAATGCCCGCGCCTTGGTCGGCGACGGTGATCACGTAGAACCCGTCTTCGTGAGCCGTCGAGACGTTAACCGTTTGGCCCGCCGGGCTGGCCTGGGCCGCGTTGACGATGACATTGCTGACGGCCTGGTTCAGCGGGCCGGGGGCACACAGGAGCAACGGCAGGGGCGGGAACCGAGTCTCGACGGTCACACCCTGTTCGGCCAGCACGGTCGACAGAAATTTCAGCCCCGACCGGATGCCGTCGGCGACGTCGCACGGCTTGACCTCGCATTCGTCGAGGCGCGAGAAGTTGCGCAGGTCGAGCACGATGCGGCGCACCCGTTCCAGGCCGTCCAAGTTGTCGGCGATCTTCCGCGGTACGGAGGTGGCCAGGTAGGTCAGGTCGATCTCGGCGGCTTTTTGGGCAATGAGGGCCGCAACCGCCGGACATCCGGCCGCTATCTCTCCGAGCGATTCTCCGACCACGTTGACCAACGCCAGCAGGTCTTCGAAGTCGCTTTGAAGAGTGCTTTGGTTGTTCCGCACGAAAGCGATGGGATTATTGATCTCGTGGGCAATCCCGGCGGTCAATTGGCCGAGCGAGGCCATCTTTTCATTGTGCACGAGCCGGGCCTGCGCCTCTTTCAGGTCGGCTAACGCCTTTGCCAATTCGCGGCTCTTGCGCACGTTCTCGCGGGTCAGCACGGCCAGATCGTTGTTGAGCCGGACCATTTCGTCTCGAAACCCTTCTTCTTGCCGCTTGGGCGTTTCGCCAAGCAGAACGAAGCCGTCGGGTTGCACGTCGAGCAGGCACTCCAAGGTGAACGGCTCGTCGTGGACATCAACCACGTTGATGAGGAACCGCTCCTTTTGTCCGCGCTCAGCGCCCTCGATGCGCCGCCGGAGCGCGGCGGCATCGGCCTCGGGAAGGAATTGCCAAACGCTCTTTCCCACTAACTGATCGGCCGGTCGTTTAAGCAATGCGGCCATCGCCGGGTTGCACCCGCGGATCGTGCCATCGGCCGCCGCCACGATGAGGTGGACGAACTGCGTCGATGCCAGGTGCCCGGCCAACAGCGAAGCCGAGTCGGCGGCGAACTCCGCAAGGTCCAGGGGTCGGGCAGGGTCGTGAAGGCGATCGAGAATCAGAACCTGCGTGAAGGACCGATCGACCTTCAGTCCACGCGGGATGGCCTGGTGAGAGAGGCGATGCGCATCGCTCCCGTGCCACTGCCGAAAGGAATCGACGTCGGTCCAGCGGGTAACCAGGTAGAAGCTGGCCGGCTCCCCCGCGCCCGTGAAGACCTCCATGCCCAGGAACCCGGCGACGTCGTCGACGACGTGCGGCCGATTGAAGAACGCTTTGCGGACCAGGGCCTCCAGATCGTTCTTGACACGGAAGCGAGAAACGACCTGGATCATAGCGATATCGTTTCGGGCGAGCTGTCGGTAGGAGGGTCAATGGAGCGGGCCAGTTTGTCTGCCGGCCCTCAATTCTCGGTCACAATCTGCGCCGGGTAGCCTGCGCGTTGCTTGTTGGCTGGCGTGGTTTTCCGTACCGGCGGTGTTGGAAACCACGAGTCCGGTGACTTAACAGCGTGGGCAATCGGTTGGAGCCGCGGAGCGGGCTGAGGCATCGACGCTCGGGGCCGAGTGAGCGTGTCGTCAGCTCCGTGGCAATGAGCCGAGTGCCTGCTGCAATTGCTGGCGTTTTGCATGGCCCTTGTTGCAAATTGCAAAGTCGCAAGCGCGCGAACTTTGTCGCCGTGGGGCGCCGGGCCCGGGCGGACGGGCGATCGCGGTGGCCGCTTGGCCTTGGGCACGTTTATTGCAAAGCAACATCGGGCGAGACCAGGCCGATGCAATACCAGGCGGGCAAAGGCAGGTGGGCAATCCCAGAGCCAGTCGATGCCAACAAAAGGGGAACGCGATGAAGAAAGTCGAAGCAATTATTCGCCATTTCAAGCTCGAAGAAGTCAAAGACGCCCTGACCGCCAAAGGAGTGCAGGGCATGACGGTGACGGAGGTGCGCGGCTTTGGCCGGCAGAAAGGACATACCGACACCTATCGCGGCGTGGAATACACCGTCGAATTCCTGCCCAAGGTGAAGCTTGAAGTCGTCGTTCCCGCGGCGGATGTCTCGGCCGTCGTCGAAACGATCATGGCGGTTTCTCGTACCGGCGAGATTGGCGATGGCAAGATCTTTGTTACCGATCTGGCGAGCGTGATTCGCATTCGCACCGGCGAAGCCGAAAAAGCGATGGTGTGAGGGGAGGCTAGAGGGTAGAGGTAAAAAGCCCTGGCCTGTGGCGTCTCGTCTCGAGACTTTGCCAAGATTCGCTCGCCGGCGAGCCGGCGCGGCTACCTGCTGGCCTGGTTGAGAATGTCGAGCGCCCAGGTGTCGAGCTTTAGTGTCGGGCGCCTGGAGCAAGTCGGCCAGTTGATCGAGACTGGTGGCGCTGACGATCGGCGCGGTAATGCTGGGCCGGGCGACGAGCCAGGCCAAGGCAACCTGTGCCGGCTTCGCGGCGAAATGCCCAGCCACCTGATCGAGAGCCTTGAGAATGCGCAGGCCCGCGCTCGTTGAGATGCTGCTTGACCGTGTCGGCGCGGCGCGGCCGGCCAAATCTTTTTCGGTGCGATACTTGCCGGTGAGAAAGCCGGCGGCCAGCGAGTAGTAGGGAATCACGCCGATGCCCGCCTGTTGGCAGACCGACTCGAGGGCATCTTCATAAACGGCCCGGTCGCTCAGATTATAGAGCGGCTGCAGGCATTCGTAGCGCGGCAGCTTGTGGTCGCGGCTGGTTTTGAGCGCCAGGGCGAGCCGATCGGCGGTATAGTTCGAGGCGCCGATCGCCCGCACTTTGCCTTGCTGGATGAGCTGGGCATAGGCCGACAGGGTTTCTTCCAGCGGCGTGGCCGGATCGTCCTGGTGCGACTGGTAGAGATCGATGTAGTCGGTTTGCAGGCGAGCGAGCGATTTCTCGACGGACGCCAGGATGTAGGGCTTGGAAAGTCCCTTCTGGCCGGGCCCCATTTCCATACCGACCTTGGTGGCGATGACGACCTGGTCGCGTTTGGCGCCGCGGTGCAGCCAGCGGCCGATGATGGTTTCGGATTCGCCCCCTTGATGGCCGGGAACCCAGCGCGAATACATATCGGCGGTATCGATGAGGTTGAAGCCGGCCGCGACAAACGTGTCGAGCAGATGGAACGAGGTGGCTTCGTCTGCGGTCCAGCCAAACACGTTTCCGCCGAGCGCCAGCGGGGCGACTTCGAGCCCGGAGGCGCAATCTTGCGCAGGTTCATGGTCGTTTTTCTCGCTACTGAAACGTTGAAAACAAGCGGTGCTCTCACGAGCGGTGATCGGCGGCGTGCCTGAACAAACCAGACAGGTCGCTCGGAAGATCGTAGCGCCGTCTCGTAACGATTGTAACGCGTGGCGGGTGCTTCTTGACCAAGGCCGGCAAGACAATTAGCGTAGAATGATTCCACCAGTCGGGTTTGCTCGACCCACAGGGCTGGCGGATCGAGCTTGCCGCTCCCCATTCGATTCGCGGCAGATGTCAATATTTTCACGGAATTCGCGGCGGCGGTCGTCTGCCAGCCGGAAGATTCTATGCCACCAGACCTGCGCCCACACATCGAACCGGACGAGGGCGCGACGGACATTGATCGGCCGATCGACGACTACACTTGGGAGCAGGTGAGCGCGTACCTGTATCACCCGAAAGTGCTGGTGGCCCTGGTGGTGGTGCTATTCCTGGGCACGCGACTGTGGCTGCTACTAGGGGTTCAGGTACAACTGCCGGACACCGGTTACTACGCCTTGCTCGCCGCACAGGGGATCGATTTAAAGAAGGCCGCCTACCACGATTTCGAGGTGGAATATCCGCCGGTCGCCTGGTGGCTGATTGCCGGCGCGGAAGCTGGCTGGCGAGCCGTATCTGGATCAGACCTCCACGAGGGAAGAGTTCGCCGATTACGTCCACCGGTATACCTGGTGGTATCACGCCGAGTTATTTTTGGCCGACACGATCTGCTTGGGCCTGATGTACCTGATCGGGCGGTTCCTGTTGCCCGCGGCCCCCTGGGTCTTGCCGGCAGCCTACATCCTGGTGACGACGGGGCAGCCACATTTGACGTTCGATCGATTGGACGTCGTGCTGTTGATGTTTTTTCTGCTGTGCATTTATTGTTGGCTGCGATCGCTGGGGGATTCTTCCGGGGCCAATCTGTGGGCGACGGCCAGCTATTTGTTTCTCGGCTTGGGGATCAGTTTCAAAGTCGTGCCCGTGGTCTTTGTTCCGTTTTTGCTGCTGGCCGATGTGTGGGGGTCGGGCAGTGTGTTGAAATTCGCGGGGCGGTTTCTCGCACTGGCCGTCGGCGTGCTCGTGCCGTTTCTGGTGTACGTTCCGTCGGCGGGCTGGGGCGTTCTCAAGCTATTCCAGTATCATTCCGAGCGCGGCACGAATTTGGAATCGCTTTGGAGCAGCATCATGCTCGTGGCCGGGAAGTTTGGAGTGCCCTGCCACATGTACCACTCGCACGGCGGCTATAACCTGGCGGGCGACTGGAGTTCGACCCTCAAAACCGTGTCGGGCCTGGCCATGCTAGGAATGGCAGCGTCGCTCGGGCTGTGGGGGCTTTTGCGGGGCAGGTGCTACGACCGGCGGCTGGCGCTCGATACCGCAATCCTGGTGTTGGTCAACAGCACGGTGTTGTCGCACGTCTTTTCGCCGCAGTTTCTGAGCTGGCTGATGCCGCTTTCGCTGCTGCTGGCGCTGAACATCTTTCCGCGGCACTGGGCCATCTGGTGCGCGTTTGCGGTATTGGTCGCCGTGATCGTGGGAATTTCGGGCTGGCTGTTTCCCTATCTTTGGATGGAGTTGGTCGACCTCAAGCCTCTGCCGGTTGATCTTTGCATTACCCGCAGCGCGTGCCTGGTGACACTGGCCCTGCTTTTGGATATTCCCTTCTTCGTGAAGTATGGGCTCTTGCCCTGGCGGGCCGGCAAGTCGGCGCCCGACGCGTTGGCCGTGGCGGCATAGAGCCCACGGCGGGATCGGGATGTGGCGGTTCGGCGCAGCGGGCCTCGCGCTGGGCTGAATTGAACGGCCCGAATCAACGGCAGTAGAATCGGCGTGAAGCATTCGTTTCACACTGGGGGGAGCGTTGGACCATTCGCTCGATCAAGAAATCGTATCGGACCGGGGCCCCGTTGAGCCTTCCGTGGGGCAAGCCCCGCTGGCCGCGGTCAATGACGGCGGTTTTGCGCAAGCGGCGGTCGCGTTTCCGACGGGTTCGAATTCGCGATGGCCGGCCGACGGGGGCGTGCGGACCGTTTGGATTTGGACCGTCTGCGGGTTTCTCGTTTTGGCCGTCGGCCTCGTCTTTGGCCAGACGCTGGGCCACGAGTTCATCGGGTACGACGACGATGGATTCGTCTTCAAAAATCCGCACGTGACTCCCGGTTTGACGCTTTCCGGGCTTTGGTATGCGCTGAGCGACGGCCCCTTTGGCGATTGGTATCCGCTGACGACCCTCTCCCACATGCTGGATTGCCAGCTTTATGGCCTGAATCCGGCGGGGCACTATCTGACCAATGTGCTGTTGCATGCGGCGTCATCGGTTCTGCTATTCCTGGTGCTGTTGCGGATGACGGGCGATTTTTGGCCCAGTGCCTGGGTGGCGGCGGTCTTTGCCATTCATCCTTTGCACGTCGAATCGGTGGCCTGGCTGGCCGAACGGCGGGACGTGCTGAGCGGGCTGTTTTTCATGCTCACCCTGGGCGCGTACACGCTCTACGTCGAGCGTCCGTCGCTGCTGCGTTATCTGGCGGTCGCCGGGTGCCTTGCACTGGGCCTGATGTCCAAGTCGATCCTCGTCACCGTTCCGCTGGTGCTGCTGCTACTGGATTATTGGCCACTAGGGCGGTTTCGGTCCGCGGCTGCCGCACGTCCACGGGCCGTATCGGGCCCGTGGCTCGATCGCTTGCCAATTGGATGGCGGCTGGTGGTGGAAAAGATTCCGCTGCTGGCGCTGTCGGCCGCGAGCTGTGGGATTGTCATGTCGAGCAGCGAGCCATTTCGGTTGGCCAATGACGGCGAGTTTTTGTCGCTCGGTCCACGCGTGGCCAATGCCCTGGTTTCGTGCGCGGCCTACTTGGCCCAGTCTTTCTTTCCTGTCAATCTGTCCCCGTTTTATCCCAATTTGGGCACCCACCTGCCGATCGCCTGGGCCGCCGGATCGCTGATTCCGCTGGTCGCGATCACCGCGGTCGCCGCATACTGCTGGCGTCGGCTGCCTTGCCTGCTGGTGGGCTGGCTGTGGTTTTTGGGCATGCTCGTACCGGTCCTCGGGTTGGTGGGAGGTTTCCTTCAAGCACGGGGCGACCGCTATACCTATTTGAGCCAGATCGGCCTGTCGATCGCCCTGGCCTGGAGCGTGTGGAGCATCTATCGATCACGACAATTTCTGCATGCGGCGCGCTGGCGAGAGCGGACGCTCGCGGTCGTATCGGGCGGGGCCGTATTGCTGCTTGCGGTCGTCGCATGGCGACAAACTTCCTACTGGCGCAATGCCGAGACGGTCTGGACGCGTGCGCTTGCTTGCACTGAGCAAAACACGATGGCTCACTATGGTCTCGCCAATGTCTACGCCAGGCAGGGAAGAGACGAGGAAGCGACAGCGCATCTGCGCGAAGCTTTGGCAACCTATTCGATCAGTCGTTTCCTGACCGCGGAGTCTCATGATTTGCTGGCAGCGCAATTGACGAAGGAAGGTAAAACCGACGAAGCGATCGAGCATTTGGAACAGGCGGTGCATATCTTTCCGAAGGACGAACGGATGCACTATCACTTGGCGGCGGCGCTTGCTCGCGCGGGAAAACACGATCGCGCAATCGTCGAATGGCGCGAGACCCTACGGCTTTGCCCCGCCGATTTGCACCGACGGAATTCCGAAATGGCCGAAGCGGTGTCGGCCCACGCGCGAATCGGCCTGGCCGACGCTCTGCTGGCTCTGGGAGAGACAAGCGAAGCGATTGTCCAGTGCCGCGAGGTTCTGAAATCTTATCCCCTGGCGACCGAGGCGATCGTCATCTTGGGGGAGGCCCTTGCCGCCGAGGGGCATCTTGACGAAGCACTCCCCAACTTGGAGCACGCCGTCGCGATCGAACCGAAAAATGCCCGGGCCCAATTTCACCTCGGGCTGGTTCTCTACGAGTGCGGTCAGTCACAGACGGCGCTGGCGCACCTGAACGAGGCGGTTCAACTTCAGCCCGACGACGTCCCGATGTTGTGGCAAACGGCGTGGATCCTGGCCACGAGTCCCGACCGCACGGTCCGCGACGGAGAGCGGGCAGTCGAACTGGGTGCCAGAGCAACGCAGATGTCCGACAGCCAAGAGCCGCGCACTTTGGACACGCTTGCCGCCGCGCTCGCCGAGATAGGGCAGTTTTCGGCGGCCATCGCGCTGGCCGAGCAAGCGTCGACGATGGCGCTCGCCCGGGGCGATACCCCGTTGGCCGACGCGATTGAACAGCGGACTCGCCTTTATCGCCAAAGCTTGCCGTACCGCTCACCGGCGGCGCAGCGTGCCGGCAGGGCAGGAGTCGCCGGCAGCGGCCGAGTAAATGGCTCCGTTCGGCGTGCCTAACGGGGCGACCTGCAAAACCGGGATGATCGGACAGAAAACAGCGACAGATTCAACGGGCGTTCGACGCCCGCGCAAGCGCCGCGTTGGTACAATCACGGCACGCCCATTCCACCTGCCAGCGAGGAGTACGCCTGCTTGTTTCGGACAAGATTGCTGCTGGCCCTGGTGCTGCTGGTATTCCTTGGCACGCGACTTTGGTTGCTGCTGGCGTTCGAGGCCGAGATGCCGGATACCAGTTACTATGCCGTGCTCGCTGCGCAAGGCGTCGACTTGAAGCACGTTGCCTACCGCGACTTCAAAGTCGAATATCCGCCGGTCGCCTGGTGGCTGATCGCCGGAGCGCGGAAGCTCGATTCGGAGCCGCCTCTGAATCCGAAAGCGACACCAGCCGAGTTCAAGGCGTTCGTCCAGCGGTACTCATCGAGGTATCACGCCGAGTTATTTCTGGCCGACACGATTTGCTTCGGCCTGATGCTGCTGATCGGGCGGATCGTGTTGCCCACACGCCAGTGGGTTCTGCCGGCGGCGTATACCCTGGTCACCATTGCGCAGCCGCATTTGATTTACGATCGCCTGGACACCGTGCTGCTAATGTTCTTTTTGCTGTTTGTTTACGGTTGGCTGCGATCGCTGGAGAATTCTCGAGCGGCCAATCTCTGGGCGACGGCCAGCTATTTGTTTCTCGGCTTGGGGATCAGCTTCAAGATCGTGCCGGTGATCTTTGTTCCTTTTCTGCTGCTGGCCGACGTGTGGGCGTCGGGCAGTGTGTTGAGATTCGCGGGGCGGTTTCTCGCCCTGGCCGTCGGCACGCTCGTGCCGTTTCTGGTTTACATTCCGTCGGCGGGCTGGGGCGTTGCGACGCTGTTTCAGTATCATTCCGAACGCGGCACGCACTTGGAATCGATCTGGAGCAGCATCATGCTGGTGGCCGCGAAGTTTGGCGTGCCGTGCAGCACTTACAACTCGTACGGTGGCTGGAACCTGGCTGGCGACTGGAGCACCCCGCTTAAAACCGTTTCGAGCGTCGCCATGGTGGCGTCGGCTGCCGCGGTGGGACTGTGGGCGCTGTTGCGCGGGAATCGCTTCGACCGGCGGCTGGCGCTCGACACCGCAATCCTGGTGCTGGTCAACACCTCGGTGTTGTCGCATGTCTATTCGCCGCAGTATCTGATCTGGCTGATGCCGCTGGCGCTGCTGTTGGCGATCAACATCTTTCCGCGCCACTGGACGATTTGGCTGGCATTCGCCGTGCTGGCCGTGGCGATCGTGGGAATTTCGGGCTGGCTGTTTCCCTACCTGTACCCGGCGCTGATCAAGCTCCAGTGGCTGCCGGTGGTGCTGACCATCACTCGCAGCGTCTGCCTGGTGCTGTTTGCCCTGCTCATGAATATTCCGTTCTTCGTGAAGTACGGGTTCATTCCCTGGCGGGCCGGCAAACCGGCGCCCGACGCGCTGGCCCTGGCGGCGTAGCGGCCGCGGCGGGTCCGGGGTGTGGGAGTTCGGTGCAGCGGGCTTCGCGCCGGGCCGAGTTGAACGGCTTGAATCATCGACGGTAGAATCAGTGAGAAGCGTTCGTTTCACACCGGGGGGGAGCGTTGGACCACTCGCTCGATCAAAAAAACGCCTCGGATAGCGCCGCGCTGAGTCTCCCCTGACGCAGGCCCCGCTGGCAGGCGACGATGAGGCCAACGTCGCGCAAGCGTCGCCGGTGTTTCCGACGGATTCCAATTCCCCACGGCCAGCCGGTGGGCGGATGCGGCCTTATTGGTCTTTGGCCGTCTGCGTTTTTCTTCTGCTTGCCGTGGGCCTGGTCTTTGGCCAGACGGCTAGCCACGAGTTCATCGCGTACGACGACAACTCGTTCGTTTACGAGAATCCGCACGTTACGTCCGGCTTGACGCTTTCTGGGCTTTGGTGGGCGATGACCGATGGCCCCCTTGGCGAATGGGGCCCCTTGGCGTCTCTCTCCCACATGTTGGACTGTCATATTTACGGGCTGAATCCGGCCGGACATCATCTTACCAGCGTGCTGCTGCACGCCGCGTCCTCGGTGATCTTGTTCCTAGTCCTGCTGCGGATGACCGGCGATCTTTGGCCCAGTGCCTGGGTGGCTGCGGTCTTTGCCGTTCATCCACTGCACGTCGAATCGGTGGCCTGGGTCGCCGAGCGAAAGGACGTGCTGAGCGGGCTGTTTTTCATGCTCACCCTGGGCGCATACGCGCTGTACGCCGAGCATCGGTCACTCGCGCGGTATCTGGCCGTCGCCGGGTGCCTTGCGCTGGGGTTGATGGCCAAATTGATGCTCGTCACAGTTCCCTTTGTTCTGTTGCTGCTCGACTATTGGCCGCTCGGCCGGTTCCGCGGTGCGGCCGGCACAGGTTCACAGGTTCACAGGTTCACAGGTTCACAGGTTCACAGGGGGTCGGACACGTGGCTTGGTCGCATGCCCGCGGGTTGTCAGCTGGTGATGGAAAAGCTGCCACTCCTGGCCCTGTCGGCGGTGAGCTGTGGGATTACGCTATCGACCCATGCGACGATGCAATCGGACCGCCACTTGGAACCGTTGTCGTTCCTGACGCGGCTGGCCAATGCGTTGGTTTCGTACGCAGAGTACTTGGGCCAGTCGTTTTATCCCATCGACATGGCTGTCTTTTATCCACATCTCGGCACCCGCCTGCCAATGGCTTGGGCTGGCGGATCATTCGTTTTGCTTGTGGCGATCACCGCGGCTGTCGCATATTGCTGGCGCCGTCGGCCATATCTGCCAGTTGGCTGGCTGTGGTTTTTGGGAATGCTGCTCCCGGTCCTTGGATTTGTGGGTACGTTCCCCAACGCCAGGGCCGACCGGTATACCTATCTGAGTCAGATCGGTTTGTCGATTGCGCTGGCCTGGGGAGTGTGGAACGTCTATCAGTCACGACAATCTAGCCATGCGGCGAGCTGGCGGCGATGGACCCTCGGGGTCGTGTCGGGTGGGGCGGTGCTCACGCTTGCCGTCGTCGCGTGGCGGCAGACAACCTACTGGCGCAATTCCGAGACGCTCTGGACACATACGATCTCTTGCCCTGGCCAAAATCTGACGGCTCGCATCATGCTCGCGCAGGTTTTTATCCGGCAGGAAAAACCGGAGGAAGCGATAACCCAACTCCGTGAAGCTGTGGTGGCAAGTTCGATTGATCCAATGACACTCGCCGCGTCCCATTTGTACCTAGCGGAGTTATTGAACGAGCAAGGGAAAGTCGACGAGGCGCTGTCGCATTACGAACAAACGGTGCGTCTCTTTCCCTCCGGCGAGCTGGGTCACACTCGCTTCGCGACCGCGCTGGCTGCCGCCGGCCGGCACGACCAAGCCATCATCCAATGGCGCGAGAGCATTCGATTGTCCCCCAAACTTTGGGCAGCGCGTATCGGCTTGGCCAACGACCTGCTGGCCATCGGAGATGCAAGTGAGGCGGCCGCCCAATGCCGCGAGGTTTTGAAAATCGAGCCCAGCGCGGTCGAGGCGATCGTAATACTGGCGACCGTCTTGGCGGATGACGGTAACGTTGAGCAAGCAATTCCCCATTTGAGGCGGGCCTTGGAACTTGATCCGCGGAATGCCCGAGCCCACCTCCAACTGGGCCTTGCTCTCTACGATCGCGGGCAGCCACAAAGTGCCGTCGATCATCTCAACGAGGCGATTCGTCTTCAGCCCGACGACGGCCGGATGTTGTGGCGAGTGGCGTGGATTCTGGCGACGGCTTCCGATCCTTCGGTTCGCGATGGAGCGCAGGCGGTGGAGCTGGCTCGGCGTGCGATCCAGTTTTCCAAGGGCCAAGAACCGCGCGCTTTCGATGCGCTCGCCGCCGCGTTGGCCGAAACCGGAGAGTTTTCGGCAGCCATCGACGCAGCAGAGCAAGCGTCAACGCTGGCGCTGCTCCACAACGATGACGCGCTGGCCGACGCCATTGGGCAGCGGACTCGCCTCTATCGCCAGGGCCTGCCGTATCGCCAGTCGGCGACATTGCCGGCCGGACAACCGCCGCCGAAAACGGCTGGCTAGAGCGAGGGTGTTCTTGACCGGCGGGGCGGAGAAATCAGCGTAAAGGAATCTCCCATCCGTGGTTCGCTGCGGCCCGAGAGATTGCCCCGTCTTTTCGATTTGCCTCTGAGCGTTTTCCGTAGTGGTCGACATCTCAAAAACGGCAGTGCGTGGCGGCCGATTTCCGGCAGGCGACGGATCAACTTATGCGACGACCTCTGCGCCGAGACAACGATTACAACGAGTACGTCAAAGACTTCTATCGAAAGATTGAAGACTACGATTGGAACCAGGTGACCGATCACTGGTCGGGGCCCGAGTCGCTGCTGCATCGCTCGCGCGAGAAGGCGCTTGCTGCGGCTGATTCGTCAATACGGGCGCGGCGATCGCTATCTGGACGTCGGTTGCGGAACCGGCCTCATTCTGCGGCACTTGCCGGCCGGCGCGGTCGGCATCGACCTGAACCCCCGGCATCTCGACCGGGCGGCCAAATATGCTCCCCAAGCGCGCGTGCAAATCGGCGATGCCGAAAAAATGACATTCCCGGACCGGTCGTTCTCGACGGTCGTGTGTACCGAAATGCTCGAGCACTTGGTGGAACCGGAGCAGGCCCTGGCCGAAATCTACCGGGTGTTGGAACCGGGAGGCCGGCTGTTGGGCTCGACGCCGCGCTGGTCGCTCGTGTGGCGGTTTCGGTTTTTATCGTCGACGCATTATCACAACGAACCGTTCCACAACGAATTCACCAACAGCGAAATCCGCGACTTGTTCAGCGGTTTCAAGATCCTGGAACTGCGGACGATTTTTCTGCGGGCGAATTTCTTGTTCGCCCTGGAAAAGCCGGCGACGGTATCGGCTGCGGAGCCACGGACTGAGCTGGGGCCAGTGGCCGAGGCGACCGGCTAGGCTCGGATCGGAGAGAATAGAAAAGCTGACGATGGCTCGGTCGCGGAAGAAGAAGGAACTGCCGGCGCCAGCGAAAGCGCGGCGCAGCTACGTTTTGCTGGCCCTGGTGCTGCTGGTGTTCGTGGCCACGCGGCTGTGGGTGCTGCTGGCGGTGACGGCGGCGGTGCCGGATACCCGTCTCTACGGTGCGCTTGCCCGTCAGGGGATCGATGGCCGGGAGGTCGCCTACCGGGACTTCGAAGTCTATTATCCGCCGGTCGCCTGGTGGCTGATGGCCGTGCCGCGGCTGATCGATCACGACCGTATATCGGACGCGAAGGCCTCGCCGGCAGACGATCCGAGCAGTTACTCCGACTGGTATTTCGCCTGGTTTCATGGCGAGCTGTTTTTGGCCGACGTGGTCTGCCTGGCACTGATGCTGGCGATCGGGCGGAGAATTTCGCCCACGGCCGAGTGGGCGCTGCCGGCGGCGTACACCCTGTTGACGATCGCGCAGCCGCATTTGCTTTACGACCGGCTCGACATCGGGCTGTTGATGTTTTTTCTGTTGTTCATCGATTGCTGGCTGCGATCGCTGGAGCCATCTCGCCGGCGGCCAACCGCTGGGCCGTGGCCAGCTATTTGTTTTTGGGCTTGGGAATCAGTTTCAAGGTCATGCCCGTGATCTTCGTGCCGTTTCTGCTGCTGGCCGACGTGTGGGCGTCGGGCAGCGATGTGGAGGCTTGCGGGGCGGGTGCTATCGCTGGCCGTCGGCGCGGCGGGGCCGTTTCTGGTCCACATGCCGTCGGCGGGCTGGGGCGTTTTCTCGCTGTTTCAGTTCCATGCCGAACGCGAGCACGCATTTGGAATCGATCTGGAGCAGCATGATGCTGGTGGCCGCGGACGTTTGGAGTGCCGTGCCAGGTGATCTCACTCGCACGGCGGCTATAACCTGATCGGCGATTGGAGCAGCGCGCTCAAAATCGTCTCGAGCGTCGCCCTGCTGGCGATGGCCGCCTCGCTTGGGCTGTGGGCGCTGTTGCGCGGCAGGCGATTCGATCGGCGGCTGGCGCTCGACACGGCGCTGCTGGTGCTGATCAACTGCACGGTTTTGGCGACAGTGTTTTCGCCGCAATACTTGAACTGGCTGATGCCGCTGGCGCTGCTGTTGGCGCTGAACATCTTTCCGCGGAACTGGCCCGTCTGGTGCGCGTTTCGCGGTGCTGGTCGTGGCGATCGTGGGAATTTCGAGCTGGCTGTTTCCCTACCATTACATCGAGGAGTTCATCGAGCTCCAGCGCTTTGCCGGTCGCTCTGTCGCGTGACTCGCAGCGCGTGCCTGGTGGGACTGGCCCTGCTGCTGAACGTTTGCTTCTTCGCGAAGTATGGGCTGGTCGCCGCTGGCAAACCGGCAGCGCGGGCAGCCGCAGTCGCCGACTGCGGACTGGGTGCGGTGCAGCCGCTGGCCTGGATTGTGGGAATGCAGCGCAGCCTTGCGCGGCGTATTGGCCGGACAGTCGCGCGTGCTGGCTTACGGCGCAGCGTCGAGCACCCGGGCGACCGGCATGCTGTTGCCGAACCGCTCGAAATCCTTGAACGTCCACACGACCTGCCGGTCGGGCGTGACTTCGATGATTTGCGGATTGTCGGGACCGGCGTGGCAGTTGACGATGACCGTGTTGCCGCTGGGCAGCCGCTCGACCATGGTCACCCAGGCCAGCGTGATGCCGGGCAAATCCTTCTCGCCGACCGACCAGACGATTTGCCCGGCCGGGTCGACTTCGATCACGCGATGTCCGTCGCCGCAGCCGATGAGCGTGTTGCCGCTGGCCAGGCGGATGGCCGAATAGACCTTGGAGTGGGGCTCGAACTCCCAAACGACCTGGCCGCTGGTCGTCGTACTCGCGGACGATTTTGTTCGCCCCTTCGTGAGCCACGAGGTAATGCCCGTTGTCGAGCTTGCGCACCAGCCGGGTGTCGGTGTGGGTGGCGTGATGTTCGAGCTTGAGCGGGATTTCTTTTAGCAACCGGCCTTCGGGTCGACTTCGATGATGCGGCCCGGCCCGCTCTCGGCGATCATGGTCCGGCCGTCGGGCAATCGCTGAAAGGCGTGGACTTCGACCGGCCGGCCGGCGTTGCCATTGCTGCTTGCCGGCGTCGTAGCGCCAAACTTCGCGCTTGTCGGGCGTCAGCTCGACGATGGTTTGCCAATCGGTCTGAAACAGCAGATTTCCGCTGCGGCAGCAGCCAGGCATCGTGGATCGTGCGGATCGGCTGCGACCATTCGATTGTCGCCGGCCGCGTCGACGATGGCGATGATGTGTTTCGAATCGTCGCCAATCAGCACGCGATGCGGCTTGCCGGTCGAAACCGCCGGCCGTTCGGCGGCAGTCAGCGGCAGAGCAATCGAGGAGATGAGCGTAAGCATGGCAAAGCAGACAGGGGGCAGTCGAGCGCATGACGAGGTCTCTTCGTGTGTTTGGTTTTTCTTCGGGACTGCTAAATTGCGCGACGGAAAGGGCGCCTCAGATGAGCTGGCTGATCGGCTCGACGTGCTCGACGCCGACCAGTTTTTGATCCAGGCCGCCGTAGAAATAGGACAAGCGGTTCGGATCGATTCCCATTTGATGCAAGATCGTGGCGTGGAGGCGGCGGACGTGCAGCGGCTCTTCGACCGCCGCGCTGCCGAGCTCGTCGGTCGCGCCGACGCTGACGCCGCCCTTGATGCCGCCGCCGGCCATCCACATGGTAAAGCCCATGGCGTTGTGGTCGCGGCCGGTCCCTTCGGCATATTCGGCGGTCGGCTGGCGGCCGAACTCGCCGCCCCAAACCAGCAGCGTTTCGTCGAGCAGTCCGCGCTGCTTCAGATCTTGAATCAGGCCGGCGATCGGCTTGTCGGTGCGGCCGGCATGATAGGTGTGGTTTTTGACCAGGTCGCCGTGGGCGTCCCAGTTCGTGTCGTTGTGGTCGCCGCCGGCATAGATCTGCACGAAGCGGACGCCCCGCTCGACCAGCCGCCGGGCCAGCAGGCAGCGGCGGCCGAACTCGGCGGTCCGCTCTTCGTCGATGCCATACAGCTCGAGCGTGGCCGGGCTTTCGCCGGCCAGGTCGACCGCCTCGGGGGCGTGCTGTTGCATCTTGAAGGCCAACTCATAGCTGGCGATGCGGGCGGCGAGGTCGGCATTGCCGCCGCGCTCGGCCAGATGGGCCGAATTGGCCACGGCCAGTTCGTCGAGCAGATCGCGCTGCAAATCGCGCGTCATGCCCGGCGGCGGACTGAGGTCGAGAATCGGCGTGCCTTGCGATCGCAGCAGCGTTCCTTGATAGCTGGCCGGCATGTAACCGCTCGACCAGTTCTTCGAGCCGCTGATCGGGCCGCCGGTCGGATCGAGCATCACCACGAAGCCGGGCAGGTTTTCGTTGACGCTGCCCAGGCCATAATTGACCCACGAGCCGAGCGAGGGGCTGCCGCTGAGAATCTTGCCCGAGTTCATCTGCAACATGGCCGAGCCGTGAATCGGCGAGTCGGCGGTCATCGACTTGATGAAGGCCAGATCGTCGACGCAGGTGGCCAGATGCGGAAACAGCTCGGAAACCCACTGGCCCGAGGCGCCGTATTGCTGGAACTTCCATTTCGGACCGACGACGCGGCCTGCGTTCTTCGAGCCGCCGCGTCCCTTGGTTTTGACCGGGATCGTCTGGCCGTCGAGCTCGTAGAGCTTGGGCTTGTAGTCGAACGTGTCGACGTGGCTCGGCCCGCCGATACATGAACAGAAAGATCACGCTCTTGGCCTTGGCCGGAAAATGGGGCGGCCGCGGGGCCAGCGGGTTGGCGATGCGGCGTGACGCCGTCGGCGGCCCGGGCCTGGCCGGCCGAGAAAACCATCGGCCGAGAGCAGCCCGGTCAGGGCGACCGACGTGAACGCGCCGCCGGCCTCCCACAAGAACTCGCGCCGGGTGCGGCCGCAGAACGTGCCGCGCGGCCGGTTGGATGCTGGTTTTCCGCTCATCGTACGTTCGCCTGGGAACAGAGATCTCAAAGACAAGGGGTCGTGGCTCGCGGTCAATCGAGATACAGCAGTTCGTTGCGGTTGAGAATCGTCAGACAGTAATACTTCCAAGCCGCGTCGGCCGCCAGGCCGTGTGTCGAGATTGCAGCAGTTCGATCAGCCGGATGCCGCGGGCGGTTTCTTCGGCGGTCGGCCGGCCGGCAAAACGCCAGCCGAAAGGCCAAGGCCACGCGGGCCGCGGGGTCGTCGCCGGCCTCGCGGGCCAGGCGAGCGGCAAAGTGGGCCGCCTCGTCGCCGCAGAAACTTGCCGTTGAGCATGCCCAGCGCCTGCGTCGGCGGGCTGGTCGTGAAGCGGGCTTCGCAACTGGAATCGGTCTCGGGAAAGTCGAAGCTGGACAGCAGCGGCGTGATCAGCGAACGTTTGACGTGGATGTAGATGCTGCGCCGCGCCTGCTGCTCGGGGCTCGATTTGCCCCAGCCGGCGCCGGGCCTGCGATTGGCCGGCCATCACCTCGGCCGAAATCTCGGGATAGACGCCGGGCCCATACATTTGCGAGATTCAACTGGCCGGCGACCGACAGGATCGAATCGCGCAGCTCCTCGGCGCTGAGCCGGCGCATGTCGAAGTGCGAAAACAGATCGTTGATCGGATCGACCGCGGCGGCCCGGCTCGTCGGCGCGCGACGACATTTGATAGGCGCTCGACAACATGATCAGACGGTGCAGCGGTTTGAGCCGCCAGCCTTCGGCGACCAATCGGTCGGCCAGCCAATCGAGCAATTCGGGATGCGTGGGCGGAGTGCCGAGCGCGCCAAAATTGTTCGGCGAGCGAACGATGCCCCGGCCAAAATGATGCTGCCAGACGCGATTGGCCATCACCCGGGCCGTCAGCGGATTCGTGGGCGAGGCAATCCAGCGGGCCAGCGCCAGCCGCCGGCCACACGTGGCGGCGCTGGCGGCCACGGCGGGCAGCTCGAGCTGCTCGCGCGCCAGGATGCCGGGAAATGCCGGCTCGACCTTGGCACCGGGCGCATGGACGTTGCCACGCTCCAGCACAAACGTCTCCTGCGGCAGTCGGGCCTGCCTCGGTCACGCTCAGCGCGTATTCGGGGGCCACGCTGGCCTTGAGCGCGGCCAGCTGGCGGATCAATTCGTCGTGGCGATCGACTTCGGCCTGTCCGATCAGCGCCGGGCCATCGCTGGCGACCAGCGCGGCCAGATTGACCGGCCGCACGGGCCGATCGGCGATTCTTCGCCAGCGGGCGCCGCTCGAAACCGGGGCCCGACCAATCCAGCCGCAGGCCAAAACCTCCCTCGCGCTGGAAATAGTCGAGCTGGATCGGCAACCGGCCCGGCTTGAAGTGGAAGGTCGCCTCGTGCTCCTGGCCCAGGCCGTGAATGCCGGTGTAGGCCAGTTCGACATTCGTGTTGGGATAGTCGGGCCGATGGTTGATCCGCAGCCGCGAGCCGTCGTCGGAATCGAGATAGAACGTGTAGTCTCCCTCGACGCGCACCACCAGCTTGCCGCTTGAACGAAAAGCCGAACGCCGTTTCGCGCGTGGCGGGGCTCAAATCGAACAAGTTCTCGGTCAGCTTGCCGACCGTCTCGGGCTTGATCGCGCCGAAGTCGGGCAACACGTCGAACGTGTCGCGATAGAATTGAAATTCCAAATCCTCGAGATCGGCCGCATAAATCTCGCCCGCCGGCGCCGAGCCGTTGGCCTCGCGATAGCGGGTCGAGCACCGTCGTCTCGATCTGGTCGATGTCGCGCTGGATCTCTTCGCGCTGCCGATCGACCGCGCGGCTGAGCGGCTTCGTACTCTTCGCGGCTGCCCGAATCGACGAAGATTTGCGTTTCGATCGCCGGCCCGTTCGACGCGTTGGAGCGAATGCCGTTAAAAAAGGCGACCAGCTGGTAATAGTCTGCGCTGCGTCAGCGGATCGATCTTGTGGTCGTGGCAACGGGCACAATTGATCGTCAGCCCGAGCAAGGCCTGGCCGGTGGTGCTGACAATGTCGTCGAGTTCCTCGTAGCGGTATTGCTCGCGGTCGGCCGGCTCGTCGTCGAACGGGCCGAGACGATAGAAACCGGTGGCGATGATCGCGTCGGGACCGGCATCGGGCAATTCGTCGCCGGCCAATTGCTCGAGCAGGAATTGATCGTAGGGCTTGTCGGCATTGAGCGAGCGGATGACGTAGTCGCGATAGCGCCAAGAGTTGGGCTTGGCCGAATCGCGCTCGAAGCTGTTGGTGTCGGCATAACGCACCACGTCGAGCCAATGCCGGCCCCAGCGTTCGCCATAGCGCGGCGACTCCAGCAGCCGATCGACCACCTTGGCAAACGCGTCGGGCGACTCGTCGGCCACGAAGGCCGCCACCTCGTCGGGCGTGGGAGGCAAGCCGGTCAGATCGTAATAGGCCCGGCGCAACAGCACGCCCTTCTCGGCGGGCGGAGCCGGCGCAAGGCCCTCGCGCTCCAGCCGGAGCGAGGATAAACGCATCGATCTCGCCGCGCGGCCAGGACGGGTCGGCAACGGCCGGCGGCGATCGCGCGGCCACCGGCTCGAAGGCCCAATGCCCACGCCACTCGGCTCCCTGGTCGATCCATTGCCGGACCAGGGCGACCTGCTCGGTCGATAGCGGTTTGTTGTCGCCCGGCGGCATCCGCTCGTCGTCGTCGGTCGAGGCGATGCGCCGCAGCAACTCGCTTTCGTCGGGCTTGCCGGGCACGACGGCGTGGGCGCCCGATTCGAGCTCGGCCAGCGCCGCTTCGCGGCCGTTGAGCCGCAGCCCACCCTCGCCCTTGTCGGGCCCGTGGCAGGAAAAGCAGCGGCGGGCAAAGATCGGCTGGATGTCGCGGCCGAAATCAATCGATCGCCCGGCCGCCGCGCCGCCGGCCGCTTCGGCCCGGGCCGATCGCAACCCGATGGTGGGCAGGGCACAGGCCACGAGCGCGGCAACCGTTAGCAAGCGAACGGACATTCGCAATACTCGCGGCGGCAAAGCAACGCGCGACGGGCGGCCGGCAGACGTGAGCCAGCGGAAAAACGTCGCCAGGTGCATCGCGAGCTCTCGAGCGGAGGACACGGGTGGGGCTTCGGATTGAAGAAAACCGTGGGCGGGAATTCACTTCCCATTCTCCCCACAGCGGCAGGCAAAGACAATCGGGCAGGAGTGAGTTTCCGGTCGAGATTCGCTGAGAGCCAGTGCAGCCCAATCTTGCCGTCTGTCAATCTAGGCGAAGTTTTGGCGGACGGCAGTGCAGATGCTACGATAGGAACCACGTTTGGGGGGGCGACAGGCGAAAACCACGATCGGCAGGGATTGGGGACCGCAGATGATGGTGTATGCGCGAGGATGGATCTTCCGGGCGCCGGCGATGCTGCTGGCGCTCGTTCCGGCAGTTGGGGCATGGGGGACGTTCGCATCCGGAGTGTCGGCCGCCGAACGGCCCGACCCCAAATCGCCCGCCGCCGACAAAGCAGACGGCGAACCGGCAGGCAGCGGACCCGACAAGGGCGCCGACGATTCGTTCGACGGGCGCGTGGCGGCGGCCTGGCAAGCACTAGCCCAGCGCGACGTGGAACGGGCCAAGACCGAAATCGCCGCGGCCGCCAAGCGAGCCACCGCCGCCCAGCAAAAGGCAGAGGTTGGTCAATTGCAGTTGTTGGCTCTTTGCATCGAGCGGTTTTGGCAAGCGGTCGATGCCGAACTGAAAAGATTGCAACCGAGCGACGAGCTCGATCTGGGCGGCGCGAGGGTGGCGGTCGTCGAGACCGGTCCCCGGGGCTTGACGCTTCACCTGGGCGGCAAGAATCAAAGATATTCGCGCCTCGCCATGCCGGGCCCTTGGGCGCTGGCGGTGGCCGAACATCGCTTCGACAACAGCCCGCCGAACAAACTGCTGCTCGGCGCTTTTCTGGCGGTCGATCCCCAAGGCGACCGATCGCAAGCGCGCAAGATTTGGGAAAAAACCCAGCGCGATGAACCGAACGCCGGCGAACTGCTGAAACTGTTGGCCAGCGCGAACATTCCGGCCGCGGCCAGCATTCCCGCCAG
Organism: uncultured Planctomycetaceae bacterium; assembly: GCA_963702015.1. Classification (GTDB taxonomy): domain Bacteria; phylum Planctomycetota; class Planctomycetia; order Pirellulales; family PALSA-1355; genus DATJTR01. The sequence goes on along the minus strand of OY969698.1, from coordinate 5,464,813 downwards.
GCGAGGCAAGGGGGCGGCCGAGGAGAAATCGAACGACGACGCGCCCGACGAAAAAGAAATGGCCAAGGGCAAGCGCAAGAAAGCCGCGCCCGATGATCCGCCGCCGCCCGCCGAACCGGCGGAAGCTCCGAGCAAGGAAAAGCTGATCACCGGCAGCCGCAAGGTGAAGGAGACGTACGCCGCGGAAATCCGCGCCGCGAAATCGCCCGAGAGCAAGCTCGAGCTGTCGGAAACGCTGTTCCACGCCGGCACGGTCAACGACGACGACACCATGCGGCTGGCCCTGATGCGACAAGCCCTGGATCTGGCGGCCGGGGCCGGCAGTGCGTCGGCGATCGACGAGATCGTCGACAAGACGGGGCGATGGTTCAAGATCGATGCCTGGGAAATGAGCGCCGACGCGATCACGCGGGCGGCCGCCGGGGCCAAGCCCGAATCGGTGGGCGAGATCGTTCGCCGGGCGGTGGTGCTGCTTGCCGATTGGGAAGACGACGAGAAAGCAGCCAACAAGGCGCACGCCAAGCTGGCTCAAAAACTCGAACAGGCCGCACTCTCGGCGGCGCACCGCGTGCGCGACCCCGAGCTGGTCGACGCGGTGATCGCCGCAAAAAGCCGTAATCAAAAAACTGACGACCGGCTGTGCGCACCCCCCGAGAAACCGCAACGGGGCAGTCCATTGCCTCGAACTACGACGACTGTCGTTGACATCCTACGATGAATGTCGTACATTGTGCGAATGGCTAAAAAATCCTTGCCTCGACCGACCGAAGCGGAGCTGGAATTGCTGCAAGTTCTCTGGCAGCGAGGGCCGAGCACCGTGCGCGAGATCCACGACGCACTGAGCGGGAAAAAGGGGACCGGCTACACGACGACCCTGAAAATCCTGCAAAAGATGGCCGAGAAGGGGCTGGTCATCCGCGATGAGTCGCGGCGATCGCACGTCTATCGGGCGGCCTGGCAAGCCGAACACACCCAGCGGCAACTGGTGCGCAGTCTGCTGCGCCGGGCGTTCGGCGGATCGCCGGCCAAGCTGGTGGTTCAGGCGTTGTCGGAAGAAAAGGCGTCGCCCGACGAACTGGCCGAAATCCGCACGCTGCTCGATCAGCTGGAGGCCGAGCAAAACAAAAGGAGCAGGCCATGAACGGATTCCCGTGGCGGTGGTCGTCGAATCGCTGGGCTGGACGCTGTTGCATTTTGTGTGGCAGGGAGCGCTGGTTGCGGCCACGCTCTATGGCGTGCTGGCGCTGTGCGCAATGCTTCGGCCAGTCTGCGATATTTGATGGCCTGCGCCGGCCTGTCGGTGGCGTCGATCGCGATGGTGCTGACGTTCGCGTGGCAATTCGACCGTGCCGACGCCGGGCAAAACCGCACGAGTCGGATCCCAATCATCCCGTCGCCGAAGAGCTGGCGGGGGCAGACTCGCCGGGCAGTGCGCCGGCCGATCGGGCGTGGCTGGAACCGAGGGCGGCCGATGCCGAGGCAGACAGGTGCGATCTTCGCGCTCGATCCTTTCGCCGCGTGGCCAGACCGGTTGCGTGACTGGCTGCCGACGGTCGTGGGCCTGTGGGCGGCCGGCGTGGGGCTTCTCTCGTTACGCCTGTTTGCCGGTTGGCGCGTGATTCGCCAGATGCGCGCTCGCGCGGGAGAAATCGACGATCCCGTCTGGATCGAACGATTCGCCCAGTCTGCGCACGGCTCGGCGTTTCGGGCAGGGTGCGGCTGCTGGCTTCGGCGTCGGCGACGGTGCCGTTTGTCGTGGGCTGGTTGCGGCCGGTGGTGCTGGTGCCCGCGGCGCTGCTGACCGGCTTGCACCCGGCGGAAGTCGAAGCGATTTTCGCCCATGAGCTGGCCCACATCCGCCGGCACGACTTTCTGGTGAACCTGCTGCAAAACGTCGTCGAGACGCTGTTGTTTTATCATCCGGCGGTGTGGTGGATGTCTGCCCAGATTCGCATGGAGCGCGAGCATTGCTGCGATGACGTGGCCGCGGCGGTGTGCGGCGGGGCCTTGGACTATGCGCGGGCATTGGTCGCTTTGGAACGGTTGCGTCCGGCGACGGGTCTAATGGTCGCGGCCAGCGGAGGATCGCTGCTGGAGCGAATCCGTCGATTGGCCGGCGCACGCGACAACGGCCGCTCGGCATGGCCGCTGCCGGCCCTGGGCCTGTTTCTGGCCGCCGCCATCGCGCTGGCGGCGGCCGGCGACGCGAGCCACGGCGAGCAAAAAGAGGAGCACCGGCTGCCGATGACGTTCGCAGGCAGCGAAATCATTGCCCGAGTCGGGCCCGAAGTGATACTGGCCAGCGACCTGCTGCCCGACACCAATCGGCATTTGGAAAAGGTGCTGCAGCGTGCTCCCTCGCCGCCGCCTGCCGACGAGATCGAGCGGGCGCGGCGGCTCTACATGTCAAAATTCCTGGAACACGTGATCGAAACCAAATTGGTCGTTGTCGAAGCTCGCCGTAATCTGCCCAAGGAAGCGTGGGGAAAGATCGAAAAGCAATTCAACGAGCAATTCGACAAGGAATATCTGCCGAAGATGATCGACTCGGAGGAATGCCGGTCGCGGACCGAGCTCGATGTGAAACTTCGCAAGAGCGGCAGTTCGCTCGAAGCGCTGCGGCGTCAGGCGTTTGAGAATAATTTTGCGCAGCACTGGCTGAACGAAAAAATCCAGGACGATCACGAGATCACCGACGAAGAAATGGACGCCTACTACCGGGCACATCTGGCGGACTATACGACGTCGGCCCGGGCGCGTTGGCAACACTTGATGGCCCGCACCGACAAATTTGATTCCAAAGAGGAAGCCCGGCAAGCGATCGCTAGTTGGGGCCGCGAGGTGCAGACTGGGGCTGCGTTCGAACAAGTGGCGGAGGCCCATTCGCAGGACCCCTGCGCCAGCGACGGCGGCATGCACACCTGGACCGAAAAGGGGACGCTGGTTTCAAAAGTGCTCGACGAGGCGTTGTTCAGCCTGCCGATCGGCCAGCTCAGTGAGATCCTCCAGGACAATCGCGGTTTTCACATCATTCGTGTTATCGAGCGCAACGAGGCGACGGTCGAACCTTTCGACGTTGTGCATGCGAACGTTCGCAACCGGATCTACTACGAGCGGGTGGGCCCCATGCGGCAGCAGTACAAAGCCAAACTGCGCAAGACGATTCCGATCTGGAACATCTTCGAAGATGCCGCGGGTGAAGGCAAACCGGGGGCAGCCGACGAATCGGCCAACCCGGCGGATGACGCCACGACTCTGCTGGCGGCGGATGAGACGACCAAAGACGAGACCGATGCGGCTGAGGAGCCGGCCGCCGAGCCGATCCGCGCAGGATCATGATTTCGGTCGTCGATGCCGCGACCAGGCAGCCGATCCCGCGGTTCCGCGTTTTGGCCGGATTGAATGGGGAGATCGGAGTTTCGGAAGAGGTCAAGAAACGTCACCCCGGGCTCAAGTTCCCCAGATGGCTGCCGGCTACGCTGCGCGAGGGAGAGAATGGTACGCTCGTTTGGCCGATGCTTCCGTATGACCAGATCGCGCTTCGTGTCGAAGCCGATGGTTATCAGCCGCAGGCGTCGGCGCGGTTGCAGCCAATGACTCCGCCCGCGACACTTGAATTCGCTTTGGTTGCGGACGCTGGCGTCACGGGGCAAATCCTTCAGCCCGACGGACGGCCAGCCAAAGGGGCAACCTTGGCGATCGGGATGGGAGGCCGGATCATCAACGTCACGGACGGGCAGATCCAACGCGAGAACGACCACTGGCCCGAAAACGAACGGGATCGATGGCGGCGGTCGGGACGGACGGAAACCGACGCGGAGGGAAATTTCCGGCTGCCGACCGAGACGGACCCGGGCGCGGCGGTGCTGATTGTTCATGAGTCGGGTGCCCTCTCCATGAGCTTCGCCGATATTCGCAACCAGCCACGGGTCACGCTCAAGCGATGGGGACGCGTCGCGGGCCAGGTGCTGTGGAAAGATCAGGTCGGTGCCGATCAGCCGGTCCATGCAGGCACCGTGCGACAATACGAATATGGAAACCCGGGCGCCATCGTGGCCTCTGCCAACACGCGCTCGGACGCACAAGGCAATTTCGTGCTCGACAAGGTGCTGCCGGGCCGGGTGGGAGTTTCCGGGGGCATTGACCTGTCGAACCCTCCAGGGAGTTTGGGCATGAGTCCGCTTAACTTCGACCCAGGGAGATCGGGCACGTCTTCGCTGAACTTCGATCGCCAAACGGTGGAGGTCGACTCCGATGGGGAGCCGACGGTTTTACTGATTGGCGGACGGGGGCGAACCGTCGCAGGTCGGCTGACCGGCCGCGACCGGTGGGAAGGGGTGACGCTGAAGTACCTGCCGAAGGTCCCGGACTCACTTGCATTTGCCGGGGCTGGAGTTAATTTTGCCGTGGGAGATAGGAGAGAGATCGGGAGATTGTATGGCTTGTGGGAACACAGCGCGATCGGGCCGCTCTACTTCCGCGGCGAACTGGCGCCCAACGCCGACGGCTCGTTTGAGATTCGGCACGTGTTGCCAGGCGACTATCTACTGTTCATCTCGGCGGCAGACGCGACCAACTATGTCGGCGGAGCCGAGTTTTCGGTGGAGCACGAGCAACCAGGCCAAGCACCGCCGCCCATCGATTTGGGCGAGATCAAGGTCAATCTCGCGGCCAAGGCGGTCATTCAGCTGAAAGAGGGCGAGCTCTTTCGGGGCGAGATCGGCGAGAACCCGAGAGAGCCGCGCCGTGATGCGCCCACCGAGCGGCGAAACAGAGAAAAGTGACCCCGACGAGATTTGAACTCGTGTTATCGGCGTGAAAGGCCGGTGTCCTAGACCAGACTAGACGACGGGGCCGCGTAAACCGTTTTCTTTGGCGGCCAGAGCCGCATTTCACACCGGCGGCGCGTCTGCTGCCACACGAACCCGAATCGCGAGCGAGGGTTCTTTTGCGTCGACCATCCCTCGCTCGCGATTCGGGTTCGTGGGACATACCGTCACGCCACGATCCCATGCGCTCGAGCCAAAGCTCTCCCGGTGTATACCGGCCCAGCAGGCATTCCGTCAAGGGTAGGGCGATAGGGCGAGTCGGCCCGGATGGTGCCTCGCTGGCCGGCCAGCGCGCTGCGCCAGGCAAAACGGCGGCGCAAGGCGATCGCAAAAATGGATGGAAAACGGGGCAGAACAGGAAACGAAGAAAGGAGAGCGCAACGCGCGCTTTGGCGGAACCGCCCGGACGGGGCGAACCGCGTGGGGCTCACGGCTCGACGGCGCCGTTGACGTCGGGCTGCGTGGCCGCCTGGCTCGATCGCTCGGCGCCGGCCGCTTCGGCTTCGGCCTCGTTGCGACGAATCGCATCGTAGACCTCGCGACGATGCACCGGCACTTCCTTGGGAGCTTCGACTCCTAGGCGCACCTTGTCGCCGCGGATCTCCACGACGACGATGGTGATGTCATTGTTAATGACAATGCTTTCATTCTTCTTGCGAGATAGAACCAACATAGCCATTCCTTCGAAATTGATCGGGTCGATCCTCGATTGATCGTCCCAGCTGGACCCTTGCGAGATTCCTTCACTTATGCCAGGTGGGTCCTCTGGCAGCATGCACCCGCCATGGGCCCGTAGAGTCCAACGTTCCGTGCCTTCGACTCACGTTCCGCTTGCACACTGGGCTTGCAAATCACCGTGCGATTTTGCAAAACATAGAGTGCAGTCTTACGCGCAGTCGCACACTCATCGCGTCGCAAAGTAGTGGCGCCACACTGTTTTAAGCTGGGCTTGCCACTGCCTTTTAGACAGGCACCGAGACTCTTCCTACCCTTTACTCTAGGTGCCGGTAGGGAAAGGTCAAGCTTGCGTTGCGGCCACCCGCAGTTTTTCTCAATTATTTTAGCACCCCGAAGGTCCACAATTTGCGTTGCCCTTGCGCGCCACTGCACGCCAGCGCCCAAGGCCAGGCCTTCCGGCCGGTGGTCGCGGATCGGCGCGAGGCAGCACGCAAGCATTTGCTTGCAATGCTTTGCAACACTGCTCGGCCAGCCGCCGCCAGGCCACCGCCAGGGGTGCATGATCGGCCCGGCCGCGATGGCGAATTGCGGCGCACAGTCCCGCCAGTCCGGGGCTGCCAATTGCCGTAGCTCGGGCGTCTGACACCCCGCCGGAGGCCAAGCTGCACGTGCCCGGAGCGGCAGCCTTCGCCGGCACGCGTTGTTCGCCGACCGCGTTGGGCTTGAGACAGCTCCGATGCAGTCGCAGGTTCGCGGGCGAGTGTCGTCGTTGACGATTGAATCGCATTTGCGCGCGGCGGCAGCGTGCGCACCGTGCGCACGGGCGACGCAGGCTCGGCGCTCGACGTGCGCAGTCGGATGTGCGCCGGGCGCAGGCTCGACCTTGTCGGCGCTGCCAGCGCGGCCGGATGCGCGGCGCACCGAGTTCGCCGGCGCGACGATGACCAGCCGTCGCAGTGCCGGCGATCGCTGGCGGCAGATCGAAGCCGGACACTGGCTGCGCCGCCATTTGTCGGTGTGCGGCGGGTTGCACGGGCGCGCTGGCGCGAGTGGCCTAAGTTTGTCGCTTGCGGTCCTAGGGGGTCTGCTTATAATTTGAATTGAGCGTGCCGGCGGCTTCCGCCAGATCTGCTGGCGGGCAACTGGCCAGGCAGCCGGTGGTGAATGTTGCAGAAGGCCAGGGGGTTTTTTCCGCTCGCCTGGCCCGCCTTCAGAGCGAAAGTCTTTCATGCTCGAGTGGTTACGCAACATCAAGGATGCGGTCTGGACCGTGCTCCAGGGGATGTGGGTGACGCTGCGCTATTGGATGATCACCTATCAGCCCGAGCGCAAGACTTTTACCGAACATTTTGAGTATCCCGAGTTGCCGCTGGCCGTTGCGCCGCGCTATCGGGGCTTTCATCGCTATGATCTGACGACCTGCATTGCCTGCGATCAATGCGCCAAAGCTTGCCCAGTCGATTGCATTTACATCGGCAAGGAGCGGGTGACCGGCGGCGGCAAGGGTTTCAAGGTCACCGGTTTCACGATCGATTATTCGAAATGTATGTTCTGCGCCTTGTGTGTCGAACCTTGTCCAGTCGATTGCATCTTTATGGGAGCGAGCCACGACCTGAGCTGCTATAGCCGCGATGGTTGTTTGGTCGATTTCGCTCGCTTGCCGGTCGACGTGGCCTGGGGCCGTGCCAGCTTGAATCCGACGGCTGTGGCGGCATCGAAAGTGTTGGTCGATCCGGTCCATGGCGGACCGAATCAATAGGGGCCTCGTTGACATTGGCCCGACGGCGTGGTGGTTGAGTCAAGAGCGTGAATGGGTTCGCCCCGTACGCCGCTCAGAAAGAGCTGGCCGGCGGGTCGAAAGTGAAAGAGGCCTCTTCCAAAGCCAGAGAGGCCACACGCAGGGCGGACGCGTGGCGGACGCGAAGCCATGAGCGCTGGCCGGCATGTTCGGCCGCGGAGTGGCAACGCGGTGGCTTTGGGACAAAACGTCGCGGCCGGCCACGGCCGCGCAAGAAGAGTGTGCTCATGACGCCAGCCGATTATCGCCCCGCCAAGTTATTCACGGTCGAGCAAGCCAACGCCGTGCTCCCGCTGGTCCGCGCCATCACGACCGATCTGGTCAGTCTGTCGCGCGAAGTCATCGACCGCCGCCAGCGCCTGGCCCTGTTGACCAGCGGCCGGCAGCAGCAAAGCCATCGCGACCTGCTACGCCGAAGAGCTCGAGCAGATCGAGGAAGAGCTCGAAAAGGACGGCGAGCGGTTGCAAGTCTATGTCGAAGAGCTGCGGCAGCTGGGGGTCGAGCCCAAGAGCGGCGCCGAGGGCCTGGTCGACTTTCCTTCGCTGATGGACGGCCGCGTCGTCTATCTCTGCTGGAAGCATGGCGAGCAGGAAGTGCTGCACTGGCACGAGCTCGAGTCGGGCTTTAGCGGCCGGCAGCCGCTGGTCGCCGGCAGCGTGGCGGCCGGTACCAACGGGCACACGGGCAATCTCGGCTCGCACGATCCGGCCGACTGATCGGCCGGCATCCGTCTCCACACTCTTGCGGCGGCAGTGATTCGGAGCACGCTCCGCCCGGATCGACCCCCGCCCTCCGGCTACAATGGCCGGGTGAGATCCGGGAATCGGGCTTTAGCGCGTTATAAGCCGCTGCCCGCTACGCCTGCTTCACTGGGGCGTGGCGCTTCATGCCCCTAAAGATCGCCTTGGCGCGGGCAGGCGACACCTGCCCGACAGGCCCGGTTACCGTCAGGACGGTCAAAATGAGCGACTCAGGGAAACGAAATTTCCGTCCGGAGAGCGCTGTCATTTGCGCTTTGCATACTCGCGGGAGCGCTGGTCTTGTTTGTTTCGACCTGGCTGGTCGGGAGCCGGGAATTTCAAGAATCCAACAAGCACGTTTACTTTATCTGCGTGTTCGCGATCGGGGCCGTCGCCGGAGGGGTTTGCCCTCGCTCGTGGTGGACCTGCTGGCTGGGTGTCTACATTGGGCAATCCATCCTCTTCGCCTTCACTCCGACTCCGCATCCCAGTCGCGCTTGGGTGCTCGGTTTCGTTGTTCTTTTTTCTTCAGCCTGGTCAGCCTGCCCGGCGCCGTGATCGGCGCGCTCGTGCGAGTCGCGTTCAGGCGGATGGTCGCTCCCCCTTGCGTGGCAATTCCCGGTTCGCCGCCAACGCCACCACCGGCAACACACTTTTAGGACGCTTCCCCCTCCGACGCTGGCCGTATCCCGCTGGCCCCGGACCGACCAACTCGCCCGGAGGACGCCGCGGGGCGGGGCCGCAGGCTTGCGGGATCGACACAGCGCCGCGCTACAATGCCGCGTGGAGTGCGGTGCGCCGCACTCCGCTTGCGAAGATCCCGATTGCCCCTTCTCCCATCGGTCGTGTGGGCTGAAAGCAGCGATGAATTCTCCCAGCCTGATTGTCGGCTATCTGGCGCTGTTTACCGGCGTCGGATTGGCGTTCGTGTTCTTCAATCTGCTGATCGGCTACCTGGTCCGCCCCAAGGCGCCGAACGCCGAAAAGCTGGAAGTCTACGAGTGCGGCGAGCCGACGATCGGTTCGAGCTTCGTGCAGTTCGATCTGCGGTTTTACGTCGTCGCTTTGCTGTTCATTATCTTCGACGTCGAAGTCGCCTTCTTCTTTCCTTGGGCCACGGTCTACGGCAAGGCCATCCATTTGCTCGATCCGCGCGTGGCGGTGGTGGCCAGCAGCGAGCCGGGCGATGGCGGCCGCACCCGCTGAGGCCGCCCGATCGCGGCCCGAGCGCCGGCCGCGGCGGACGAAGATCTGAGCGTGGCCGAAGTCGGGCTGTACCGCGAATTGGGCGTGCCGCGTTGGCGCTGCCGACGTCGCAAGACGAAGTCGTCGACACCGCGCAGACGCTGGCCCTGGCATCGATTTTCGACATCGGCGCTTCTTTGGAGTGCTGCTGGTCGGCTTTGCCTATGTGTGGCGACGGGGCGATCTCGACTGGGTGCGGGCACTCAGCCGCGAGCGGTCGACCGTCGTTGCGCCGCAGCCGGCCAAGATCTGGGAAGAACCGACGACCGTGGCCATGCGGAAGTTCGCGCTGACGACGCGCAAGCCGCGGCGCACCGCCTGACGGCCAGCGACGCGAACCAACGTGGGCACCAGCGAAGCCGACCATCCGCTAACTCGCGAGTCGGGTCCGATGCAACGAGACCAACACAACCGGCGAACCGAGACAAACGATGCGTGGCGAATCTTTTCTCGAGCGGCTGAAAAAACAGTTCGGCGACGCGATCACCGGCTGCGGAATTGACGGCCATTGATCCTTGGATCGAAGTGACGCCGGCCGGACTGCCGGCACTGTGCCTCTATCTGCGCGACGAGCCCGACCTGCGGTTCAACCTGCTCAACTGCATCAGCGGGGTCGACTATTTCGAGCCCGACCCGAAGAAGGCGGCCAAGGCCGGTTTCGAGCCGCACACTGGAGGTGGTCTATCACCTGTGGAGCTTGCCGCACAAAACGAGCCTGGTGCGTCAAGGTGAAGCTGCCGCGTTGGAAGAACGACAAGCCGGGCGAACTGCCCGAGGTGCCGACGGTGAGCAATATCTGGCGGACCGCCGACTGGCACGAGCGCGAAGTCTACGACCTGTCGGGCGTCTGGTTCGTCGGGCATCCCGACCTGCGGCGGATCCTTTGCCCGGAAGACTGGGTCGGCCATCCGCTGCGCAAGGATTATGAGATGCCGCTGGAGTATCACGGGATTCGGGGGAGGTAGGTGAGGAGGCTTCAGGCTTGAGGCTTGAGGCTAAAGGACGGGACAGACGCTACGAGCACGCATGACGGTGCCTGCACCGAGCCTGGATGCTGAATGAGTCGTACCTCAAGCCTGCAGCTTGACAGTCTGGGTTCAATAGCTAGCGGCAAGCTAGAACCAGTTCAACAACCAGCGGAAGCTGGAACTAAAAAAATGGCGACGAAACGTACGAAGATCCGCGGATCATCGAGTTCGATGTTCGCACCGACGAGATGCTGGTCAACATGGGCCCGCAACATCCCAGCACGCATGGCGTGCTGCGGCTGGTGCTGCGGACCGATGGCGAAGTCGTTTCGGAAACGACGCCGCACATCGGCTATCTGCATCGCTGCGCCGAAAAGATCGGCGAGAATCTGACGCCGCGGCAATGGATTCCGTACACCGATCGGATGGATTACCTGGCCGGGATGAACATGAACCTGGGCTGGGCCATGACGGTCGAAAAGCTGCTCAAGCTCGAACTGCCCGAAAAGGCCAAGCATCTGCGCGTGATCATCGCCGAGATGGGCCGCATCGCCAGCCACCTGGTCGGCATGGGGGCCTATGGGCTCGACCTGGGCACGTTCAGCCCGTTTTTGTATGCCTTTCGCGAACGCGAAAAGATTTTGGACCTGTTCGAAGAAGCTTGCGGCGCCCGGCTGACCTACAGCTATCTGACGGTCGGCGGGGCCACGGCCGATCTGCCGCCGGGCTGGCTGCAGAAGTGCGAAATCTTCTCTGAAGCAGCTCGAGCCGGTCATCAAGGAATATCACGCCCTGCTGACGACCAACGCCATTTTCATTCGCCGCACGGCCGGCATCGGCGTGATGAGCGCCGAAATGGCGATCGACTACGGCACCACCGGGCCGGTGCTGCGTGGCAGCGGCGTCGATCACGACCTGCGCCGCGACGGCGAAGAACGCTATACCGAAATGTACGACGGTTACGCGTTCGAGGTGATCGTCGAAAAGAACGGCCACTATCCCAAGGACCACCAGTATCCGCCCGTGCCGTCCAGCGCCGTGTTGGGCGATTGTTGGCACCGGTTTTATGTGCGGATGCTGGAAGTGATGCAGTCGATCGACCTGGTCCGCCAGGCCATCGACCGCTACAGCACGGCCACGGGCTCGTGGGGCGAACCGGTCAAGCTGGCCGAAAAGCTGCCCAAGGGCGAGGCCTATCTGGAGACCGAGGCCCCGCGCGGCCAGATGGGTTTTTATATTGTCAGTCTCGGCGGCGGCGGCGATTCCGTTTCGTGCCCGGGCGCGGAGCAGTTCGTTCTGCAATCTTTCGGTGACGCACGAACTTTGCCGCGGCTGCCTGATTGCCGACGTGCCGGCGATCATCGGCTCGCTGGACGTGGTGATGGGCGAGATTGATCGCTAGCAGCAAGAGGACGCCGAAGTAGAAGCCGCTTTGGCGGCAGCCCTGAGCACGAGGCGAAGTCGAGGATTGAGGGGACCGTCCCATCACTAGCCCGAAGCGCGAGCGAGGGATCTTCGTCGTGTCCCCCTCGCTTGCGCTTCGGGCTGGCGGGTGGTCGTCGCCGGCGCCTCGCGCGTCGTTTCGTTAGGAGCGGCCCATGACGCGTCGTGAGAAACCTATTCTGCCGGAACCGCTGGGTTATTTCCTCACCTGGACGACATATGGGACCTGGCTCCCCGGCGACGAGCGCGGTTGGGTCAAGCGCGGCCGTGGGCATCAGCTTCCCGACTCGCCGCTCAGGCTGGAAGCGCTCGCTCGCATGGCCGAAGACGCCTGCCGACTCGACGAAGACGAGCGGCGATTGGTCGAGGTAACGATCGCCGACCACTGCCGCATTCGAGGTTGGACGTTGCGTGCCGTCAATTGCCGCTCGAACCACCTGCACGTCGTCGTGACGGCCGGCGTGCAGCCGAGTGAGGTTCGCCGGCAGCTCAAAGCATGGACCGCGCAAAAGTTGAAGCAGATCCGTTCCGAAAGCGACACCACGTCGCCGGAACTACCAACTGCGGTGCGCGATCAATGGTGGACCGAGCGCGGCAGCAAGCGATATCTGAACGACGAAGCCAGTCTAGAGGCCGCCATTCTTTACGTCCGCGATGCCCAGACGGCGCCGGCCCGCCATCGCTAGGTGCGCAGCGCGAGCGAGAGGCGCATGGCGCTTCGCGCCTAGTGTTGTTTGCGGCCGAACAGGGAAGGACAAACAGCATGCGACGACTCGCGGCATGTCTGGTGACTCTCGCGTTGTTGGCCTCGTCGGGCCATGCCGACGATACGCCGGAGCCGAATCGCTCGTCGGCGTTCGATGATGCGCCGGCTCCGCACAACTCGCCGGCTTTCGGCGCCTTGAAGAAGGAGCTCGACCGAAGCGCAGGCGAAGCACGCCCAGCAGCTCAAGGACGCCCAGAAAGCGGTCCGTGACGCCGCATACGGAGGCGGAGAAGCAGGAGGCCGAGCAGCAACTGGCGGCGACCACGCAGCGACCTTCCCGGCCCGAAATTATGCAGCTCGCTTTCTGGAGTTCGCCGAGCAACATCCCGACGATCCGATGGCCTTCGCCGCCGCGATGTTGGCGTTCAAATACAGCCGCCGGCCGGCGACCAAGACAACACCCTCGGCAAGACGCTGGCCTACCTCAGAACACTACGCCGCCAGGCCGCAGATCATGCAGTTGGTGCGCACGTTCGAGGCGAGCAAGGGCCCCGCGGGTGAAGCGCTACTGCGCGAAGTGCTGGCCAAGAATCCCGACCATCGGGTTCAAGGCCACGCCTGCAAGGCGCTGCTGGCCATTTCGACGCGAGCCCGGTGAGAAGGAGCATCCTGCACAAACTGCTTAAGGGGAAGTACGCCGACCTGTTCCCCGACCTGTCGGTCGGCAAGCTGATTCCTGAAATCGCGACCAAGGACATGCAAGGCAGGGACGTCAAGCTGAGCGACCTGCGGGGCAAAGTGGTCGTGCTCGATATCTGGGCGACCTGGTGCCCGCATTGCCGGGCCATGATCCCGCAAGAGCGCGAGATGGTCGAACGGCTGAAGGACCAGCCGTTTGCGCTGGTCGGAGTCAGCATGGACGCCGACAAGGAAGCGCTGACCGAATTGCTGGCCAAGGAAAAGTTGCCCTGGCGGCAATGGTGGGTGGGCGAAAACAGCAAGCTGGCCCAGGATTGGAATATCGAGTATTTCCCGACCATCTATGTCATCGACGCCAGGGGAGTGATCCGGTACGAGGGGCTGAAAGGCGAAGAGCTGGAAAAGGCAGTCAACGAACTGCTCAAGAAGATGAAGCGAAAGTAAGCCCCGGGGTGCTCGACCTGCCCAAGCGACGGGGCGATACAGGCCCGCAAGTCCGGACAAAAAATCCAGGAAAAGAGTGGCATTAAAATCCTTGACACCGGCCCTTTAGCATGGCAAGATACCCCTCACGTTGCTGCGATTCCCCCCTGGCAGAAGACGGAGAGGGTCAGCTAATGCGAAATCGAGTCGCGCTTGTTCTTCTCTTGTTGCCGGCCGCTCTGGCCTGCTTCGCCGCTCCGCTGCACGCCGAGATGGTTCCTCCCGCGGGTCTGTTGCCCGGATCGCAATATCAGTTGATCTTCGTCACCGCTGATACGATTACGGCGGCGAGCCCACTCATTGGGGCGTACAACGCATTTGCGACGTTGGAAGCTGCCCCCTTGGCGTCGTTGGTGCCGGCGGGCGTCACCTGGAGGCGCGGTCGTTTCAACTGCGGACGGGACGGCGGCCGACGTGAATGCCCCTTCGGGCGGCGTGGCCGTCTACAACACCGCCGGCATCGAAGTCGCGTCGAGTTCGATTTATTCGGGCAACCTTCTCAACCCGGTACTGTATGACCAAAACGGCAACCAGGATTTGACCACCAGTGCCTGGACGGGCTCAAGCCCTAACGGCACCCCATTCTCGCCTTACTATCTTGACAGCCCAACCAACTTCGCCATAACCGGATTCCCATTCGAAAGCGGCGGCGCATGGATGACGCAGAATACTCGCAACCCTCGGGACGGAGCTGCTGCATGTACGTTCTCAGTTCCGTGATTACGGTGCCGTCGCCGGAGCCGACCACGCTCACGCTGCTCGGCTCGGCAATGCTGGTGGCCGGCGCCTGGGCGTACTGCGCCGCCGGCGAGGGTTGGCAATGGCTCGCTGATTCTGTCGGCGACGGCGCGATCATCGGGCTGCACCGCGGCCGAGCAAATCTTGTTATCGCCGGGATTGCGGGGGACGCCGGTCGGAGGTTTTCGCCTCTATTCTTGAAACGGTAGCATCTCGCCTGCCGGATCTTCTGCGTTTCGTCCGCGACCACTGCGGTGAAACGCCTGAATTTCTTCCAGCTCCGGTCTGCTTCGTACACGCTGGGCATTTGCAGCCGATGGCCGCGCATCCGCACTTTGCGCCCGATTGGCCAATGTTCACATTGCTGGCTCGCCCGAGCGGGCGATTATCGAGCGCGAAGGTCTCATTTCGTCGGCGCGCTAACGAATCACGATTGTTTGACTTGCGCGCTCTATTGCGCTATGCTGCGCGTGGTAGTTTCGGGCGTGAAGAGGTTCTCGCCTTTTTCTTTTCCATCGCTTCATACCGACCTTTCCCACGATGCGGCGGCGCCTTCGATTGGCGCCCTTTTTGGGAAAAGCGTCTGCGCGAGCCTTTTGCCCGCCTCGGAATGAGTTACCGACTTGCCCGGTATCAAGGGCGAACCGGTTCTCTCCAAACTCGATCGACAAGAGATCCCCAATGAATGCCAGATCCACTTCTACTCTCTATCTTGCACTCGCCGCGGCAGCGGCTACGCACTGCATCCTGCCCGCGACCGCCCGCGAAGCAGATATTTTCGTCGTGAACAACGGCAGCGGCAAAATTGGCGAATACACCACCGCGGGAGCGACCGTTAACGCATCGTTGGTCACCGGGCTCAGCTACCCCGAAGGGCTCGCGATATCGGGAGGGAATCTCTATGTGTCGACCCTCTACGGCGGCCTCGGAGTGAACGATACGGGCACGGTCACCGAATACACCGCGTCGGGGACGCCGGTGGGCGGGTTCGGCATATCTGGGCTGAACGACCCGATTGGGATCGCGGTCTCGGGAGGGGACCTGTTTGTCACGAACTTGACGAGCAACTCTCCTCTCACTGGCGAAGTGGAGGAGTACAACGCCACCACCGGGGCGTTGATCAATGCCTCGTTCGTCACCGGACTGTCGGACCCGCTAGGCATCGCGGTATCCGGAGGGGACCTGTTTGTAACGGACGAGGGACGGGGCACGATTGGCGAATACAACGCCTCTACCGGGGTGGCAATCAATCCATCGCTGGTCACCGGATTGTCTTCCGTTGATGCCATCGCGGTCTCGGGGGGGGACTTGTTCGTCACGAAGAGTGGCCCCGGCACGATTGGCGAATACAACGCCTCCACGGGGGCGGTAATCAACGCATCGTTTGTCGCGGCATCGGGCGGCTGGAGCGTTCCAAACGGCATGGCGGTGTTTGGCAACGACATTTTTTTCGCGAACGGCAACCCTTCCTTTCTTGGTCCCGCGATCGGCGAGTACGACGCCAATACCGGAGCGACGGTCAACGCCTCATTGGTCACTGCATTGAATTCACCCGTCGGGATCGTGGTGGTGCCCGAGCCGGCGACGTGCGTGATGCTGGCGAGCGGCGCGGTGGCGCTGCTCGCCTGCGGCCGCAAGCGCCAGTCGTAATCTTCACGCGAATGGGTGGCTCGCCGCGTGCCCTGCGCGGCGGCCATCCGAGGCGCGGGCGATCCGCCGGCCAAAATTGGCCGCCGCAGGGGCCAGCGTTTATACTCCGGCTTGAGGGCGCAGAATCCGCCGTGGCGGCGCGGAAGCGACACCGGCCCAACTGCGAGGCTGCTGTGAGCTCAACCGAGCCCAGCGAGAGATCGCCGATGGTCATCCCTCGCTGGCGCTTCGGGTTTGTGTTGTCGCGGCAAGCCGGAAAGTGCCTAGACGCCGGAAAACGGGCTGCCACCGGTGCCGGCACACACGGGGCCCGCACCGCTTTCGCACCGCAAATCAATGAGGTTGGATCATGGCGATGAAACCTCGATCCCGCGCGCGACGGTCCGGCACGGCTTTTTTCGTTGCGGCCATCGCGAGCGTTGGCCTTTGGGCAGGTTTTGCGGGGGACGGTCGTGCCGAGTTGGGGCCCGACGCCGCCTCGGCGCCGCGCGCGGCTGATCGTGTGGCAGTCGTATCCGAGCGACGAACTCAAACTGGCGGCCGAGTCGCTCGGGCTGCGGATCGATTGGCGGCTCGACGCGCAGCCGGGCATGTCGTGCGCGGCGATCGTGTCCGAAAGCAAACAGCCGCTCGTCCGCGCCGCTGGGCAAGGGAAGCCCGGACGGCGAAGGTTATGAAGTGGTCGGCGCGGGAGCGGGCGAGTTGGCCCTGGTGGCCCAATCGCAAAAGGGATTGGCCAACGGATTGTATGACGCACGCCGGACGCTGCTGACTGCCGGAGTTCTCGATGGCGCCGCGGCGCCGGCGAATTGGACGCCGACAACGCCTACCGGCGAACACCGGCCCCATTTTGCCCGGCGGGCGACCTATCAGTTTTTAAGCCCTTGGAATCTGCCCCGGCTGACGGCCGACGCGTTCACGCTCGACGAGTGGAAGACGCATCTTGCGCGGATGCGGGCGCTTGGTGTCAACCAGTTCTATTTCGACCTGTGGGCAAACCAGTACTACCATCCCGACTACCCACAGACCGAGGCGAACAAAGTTCTCTACGACCGCATGCGCGCGGTTTGCGACTATGCCCATCGGCTCGGCATGCGGACCGGCATGATCGCGTTTCCGTGCCAGGTGCCTGCTTGGGCGTATCTGGCTCATCCCGAGGCGCAGGCCGTCGAAGCGACCAATTATCACGGGATTCATCTCTGCCCGAGCCGGTCCTGGGATGCGACGGCCGCCTTCACCACGTATGCCCTGGAGTATTTTGGATCGTCGGTCGACGACGTGGTGGTCGAGATGCAAGATCCCGGCTCGTGCCTGTGTGCCGAGTGCTGCGGGCAATTTCCCGACCTGGTGCTGCGGTTTATGGAAGCCTATCGCAACGTGCCCGGCGGACCGGCCGACCGGCGGATCGATCTTTGCACGCTCCATTTTCGCGATTGGCTCGAATCGCCCGAGATCGACAGCCGCGTTGCCGTGCCGATCCAGGATTTGCGCAAGCGCGTGTTCGACCGCCTGCGCGCCGAAAAGGTGCTGTTCGACAGCGACGAGCCGACGCTGGCGATGGGGCGCGAGCGCGGGCTGAAGAGCGTTTACTTTTTCTTCGATCTCGACCCGGAGAGCGGCTTGGAAAACCACATGGTTTTGCCACGCGTCCGGCTCCGAGCGGATCGCGGCGCAGATCGCCACGAGCAGCCAGCGAAAAGATGACGGCGTGATGGCCTATCGGATGATGCCCTTTGCCCAGTACGTGGCCGACTATGTGCTGTTTCGCAAAAGCTGGGATCCGAATCTCGACGCGAGCGCCGTGCTGGTGGATCTGGCGGCCGAATGGGGAATCGGATCGGCGGAGCGGCCCAAGTTTGTCAAAGCGATTGGCGCCCTGGATGCCTGGGATGAGCGGCGAGATCTGGCGGCATTGCACGAAGCCGATGAACTGCTGGCCGGATTGGCCGGCGAGAAAGCGAGCTCGGAATATCTGATTGATCTACACGACCAGACGGCGGTGCTGGCGGCGATCGGAGAGTTTTGGTCGGCGCACAAAGAGGCGATCGCGCGGCCGGATTTTTATCCCCCGCCCGAACTGGTCAAACAGGTTTACCAGCTCATGCTCGGCCGGCGGATGTTCGAGGCGTACACCGTGCACCAGCACTGGGAGCTGCGTGCCCAGGAGATGATTGGCCAGCGCCTGCGGTGGTGGCTGCAAGCGATGTGAGGGGGGTGGCTGCGCCAGCGGACGACGTTACGGCATTCGGCGGAATTAGTTTCACCGCGGAGGACGCCGAGGAACGCAGAGTGGAGAGGAATACGACGGGAAGGGGACCTACTCCGACGGAAGATCGACGATCTGGATTGGCCTGCCGGTAATTTCTCGCCGGTTGAGCGGATGCGCTCGTCGGGCCAGCCGACGAGCCAGACGTGCGCCTGGTCGCAGCGCTCGATCTTGCCCAAGCGCGACCGGCCGTCGGACTCGATTTCCACAATGTCGCCGGCGGCCAGTCCGATGCGGGCCAGCGGTCCCTTGAGCAACAGGACTCGGGCTCCGCGATTCAGGCCCAGGCTTTCCTCGTTCGCGGTGACGAAGTGCCAACCGAGCCAATTGGAAACCACGAAAAGAGCCAGCCAGACGAAGATGATCGTGCCGGCCGCGGTGGCCGCCAGCGCCCGGCGAGAGCGAAGCCGGAACGCGGGCAAGCGGACCGGGCTCGAACGGATGATGCCTGGTCTTGACCAGGAAGATCGAAAAAGCGAGCACGAACGCCGCCAAGAGAGCGACCAGCGTGAGAAAACCGTACGGGTCGGGCTCACCACGAAACAGATATTCGGAGACGCACGCGGTGGCGTTCCAGGAGGAATGAGCGATCATGGCCGGGATCGTCGAACCGGTGCGCAATGTCATGATTCCCGCGACGCGCCCGAGATTAGTGGCGGCAGAAAATTCCAGCGATCGACGTGAAACAGCGCGAAGAGCAGCGCGGTGATGAGGACCGACTTGACCGGGCCGCGCCGATTGAGCGTGCCCTGGATCTGCGCCGCGAAAAAAGGTCTCCTCGCAAACTCCCGGCAGCAGTGATGCGCATATCACGCGATCACGAGGTCGCCGAGCGTGGTGATATTCATGGATCGGTCCGGCCCCTCGCCGATAAAGGGAATCGCCAGGCTTTGGATTCCCATGGCAATGCCGAGTCCGGAAACGCCAATCACAACGCTGACGAGAGCGGTTGCCGGCGAAATCGGTCGCCACCCAAGCGAAGCGGCGATGGGTAGCCGCTTGCGGCGGACAAACAGCACGGCCAGAAGCAGAATGAGCGTCTCGATGACAGCCAGGCCGAAGTACGGCGAGGAGATCTGCGCCGCCCATCCGACACTCACCGAAAGGCAGAGGCAGATCGCAAATAGCAGATATGCCTGACCAACGATGTCGCCACCCTTGAGCAAGTTGGCCGGCACGCAAATGCAAATCGCAAATAGCAGATAGGCCTGCCCGACGCCGCGATCGGCCGGCGGCTTAGGCGGTTTGTCAACCGATGGTTCGACCTTCTTGTCGGCAGGCGGCTGCTTGGGCGCAATGCTCATGTTTGTCCCAGCGCGTCGGTTTGACTGCGAGGTTGGATTACGGCGACTCGCGAATCAGTCGCGGATGCGAACCGTCGCTTCATCGACAATCCAAAGCTTGCCCGTCAACGTTTCTTGTTCGAGCAGTGGCACCAAGCGTCCTAACGCGGCGAGTAATCGTCGCTTATCGACTCGAGCCAACCGCAGCACGATGATGCCTGGATAGCCCCCGGGCGGATACGCGCGAATATCGCAAAAATTCAAATCAAGGGTAAGGATGACGCGATTCTCCTGCCGACAAATTGCCGCGAGATCCGAATCGGGCCAGCCGCTCAACCGTTGTTCAGGCACGGTCAACGCGTCATGCCCGGCTTGGGTCAACAAGACGGCTGCCTCGGCCGGCATGTTTTCGTCGACCTTGAACTTGAGACTCAAGCGGCACCGCTGGGCAGGGAAACGATGCGCTCGCGAGCGAGCTCCGCGGCATATTCCAAAGCTGCCTGGATATCCTCCACCGAGAGGGTCGGATAGCTATTGAGGATTTCGTCGGCGCCGATGCCAGCCGCCAAATTGTCCAATATGACAGCAATCATGATCCGAGTGCCCTTAACACACGCCTGGCCATGACATACAGCCGGATCGACGGTAATGCGTTCGCGCCAGCTCATCGTGTTCTCCTGAATTTGTTCTTCTCTCTGAATTCTACCTCATCTGGAGCAGGCAAGCACCGGCCGCGGAATCCCGGCGCCCGGAGATTTCAAAGCCCTCGAAAGGATGCCTATTGTGCTTCGCCGTGCCGCTCCGGTGGAAAAACGGTCAGGCCGTAGCGCGGGGCGGCGGCCAAAAGACGGGCGATTTCGGAGGGTGAGACGGGCGGCGGCACTTCGTCGATCGATGAAAGCGGAACGCCAACTTCAAGAAAATAGTTCTCCAGCCCGGCCGGCGTGACGAGTATCAACATCCGCACGGTTTGCTGCGTCTCGTTCTTGAAACCATGCTTGGTCCCCGGCTCGAGATGGACATAGGAGCCGGCCGAGGCGACGAATCGGCGGCCGTCGATCTCGATCGTCAACCGGCCGGCAAGAATAAAAAAGCCCTCACTCTCGCGGGTGTGGATGTGCAACGGCGGTCCGCCGCCGGGCGGGACCACGGCCTCCCACAACGCATAGCGGCCAGCGGTCTGCCGACTCACCGCCAAAAATCGGTAGGCGTCGCCGACGACGGCCACCACCGGCCCCGAGTCGGGCGAAACCACTTGGAACAACTCCGGCGGCAAATCGGCCGGGCGTGAATCGGATGGCATGGTGCGTGGCTCCTCTCGCGGCAGACGAAAACGTGTCGCGCCCTGACACCGATTCGCGCAGGCGCAAGCCACAACCATAGCATGGATCATGCTGATTCCGAACGGAGCGACTCGACAGCAGCGGCAATGCGACGAAAAACGTCGGACCACTGCGCCGGTACGGTTTGGCGAAAAAGTCGCATCGTGGGATACCAGGGCGAGTCGTCGCGGCCCAACAGCCAGCGCAAATTGGGCGAGAATTGCAGGGCGAGCCAAACCGGCGCCCCCAGGGCGCCCGCCAGATGGCCAATTGCCGTGTCCGGGGCCACGACAAGATCGAGATTGCCGATCACTGCCGCGGTGTCCATGAAAGGGCCGGCCGTTTCATCGAGCCGGCTGGAAAGGTCAACCACCGGAAAATCGACCGTGGCGATCTGCTCCGATCCAAATCCTTTTTGCAAGCTGATCAGTCGCACGCCCGGCAAGCGGGCCAAAGGCGCAAACTGGGCCAAAGGAATCGAACGCGAACGATCGAAACCGAAATCGCGCGAGCCTTGCCAGACGATGCCAATCTTGAAGCCCTCGATTCCGGCCAGCTCCCGCCGCCACTGGTCGGCCAGCCCGGGATCGGCGGCGAGGTAGGGAGTTTGGCAGGGGATCGTCGACGCGTCGGTGCGCAGCACGCCCGGCGCACTCAGCAGCGGTAGATAAAAATCACAGCGCGGTAATTCTTCGGCAGAGCCCAGAATAACCAGCTCGTCCATGTCGGGATCGGCGCCAGCAAATGGCCGAGCGCCGGGGAGCGGCCAGCACGATGCGAGCGCCCCGCTCCTTGAGAAGCCGGGCGTAGCGGATGAAATGGAGCGTATCACCCAAACCTTGCTCGGTGAGCAACAGCAGACTGCGGCCTGCCAGGGGCTGACCGGTCCAGCGCGGAACGTTTTGTGGCGGCACCAGACCGGGCGTGAGCAGTCGCCCTTCATACGCAGGCCAGCCACGCTCGTAATCCCCTTCGAGCAAATAGCAGGTGGCCAGGCCCAATTGCGCGTCGGGCCCGTCGGGCTGGAGCGCCTGCAGGCGCAAAAAGGCTTGCCGGGCTTCGGTCAGTTGGAGCTGATCGCGCAGCGTGACGGCGAGGTTCTTGACGGCTGCCGCGTAGTCGGGACGCAGCGCGATCGCCTGCTGAAATCGGCCCACGGCCTCAGCGAGCCGGCCCTGCTTGCGCAGCACGTTGCCCAGGCTGTAGTGGGCTTCGGCATAGTCGGGCTTGAGGGCGATTGCGTGTTCGTACCCTGCCACTGCTTCGTCGAGCTTGTTCTGGCTCACCAGCACGCTGGCCAGGTTGTTAAGGGCTTCGGCATAGTCGGGTCGCAGCGCGATCGCTTGCGTGAACTGGGCGAGGGCTTGGTCAAATCGGCCCTGTTGATTCAACGCGTTGCCCAGGTTGTTGTGCGCTTCGGCGAAGTCGGGCTTGAGAGCCAGCGCTTGGCCGTAACGCGCGACGGCCTGGTCCCAATTGTTCTGGCTCGCCAGGAAGATGCCCAGGTTGTTGTGGGCCTCGGCGTAGTCGGGTCGCAGCGCGATCGCCTGCTGATACCGTGCGGCGGCCTGATCGAGCTGGCCCTGTTCGCGCAAGATATTGCCCAGGTTGTTGTGCGCGTCGGCGAGAGCGGGCCTGAGCACGATCGCCTGCTGATACTCGGCCGCGGCCTCGTCGAGCTTGCCCTGATTCTTGAGGACGACGCCTAGGTTGAGGTGCAATTCGGCGACGCCGGGCCAGCGGGCAAGCATCGTTCGATACGCCGCGGCAGCTTCGGGCAGCCGGCCGGCGCGATGTTCGCCGAGTGCCACGGCAAGGAGCGCATCAAACTCGGCCGGCGAGGGGGGCATCTGGCGGGCCGTCCTGATCGGGTTATTTCCTCGGCCGGTTGGTTGGCGATCGAAACCAATTATAGGTGGGCGGTTTATCCGCCAACAGCGAGGTAGAGCGCCGCGGTGCCAAGGATCGTCGAAGCGAGAGCGCAATACCGTCGGGGCCGCAGCGGCAGGCTGGCCGGTGGCGGGACGGGGCTTTGTCGAGCGAAAAAGCATCCTCCCTGGGGGGACTTTCCCTCGCCGGAGCTTTGTGCGATATTTTCCTCCACTTGTCTTGGTATTTCCCGCGCCACTGCGTGGGGGTCGATCAGCACGGCGGCGCTTGGGGGCGCAAAGCCCGCCGTGGGCAGTATCTATGGTTTGGGCCCGCGCGGCGTTAGCGTCGGACCTGCGGCGCGGCGTACGGATTGGAAGTTAAGCGGTGGCTGAATACTTACAGAGCTTTTTGCCTCCCCAGTGGAAGTGGCTGGCCTATCTGGTCGCGGCCCTGATCCACTGCATGCTGCTGAACGTCGTCGTGGCCGGTGGGGCGCTCGTCTTTATCTGGTTGGAGCGAAAGATCGCCGGCCGGATCCAGGACCGCTTGGGCCCGACGCGGGTCGGCGGCCGTTTCGGCTGGCTACAGACGCTTGCCGACGGTGTGAAGCTGATCGCCAAAGAAGATCTGATGCCGGCCGGCGCCGACGGGTTGCTGTTCCGGATTGCCCCGTACATCAGCTTTTGCGCCTCGTTCTGCGCGTACTTTGCCCTGCCGTTTTCGGACAATTGGGTGGGGGTGCGGCTGAATGTGGGGGTGTTCTTCATCATTGCCGTGCTGGGGCTGGAAGTTTTTGGCGTGATTCTGGCCGGCTATTCCTCGGCCTCGAAATGGTCGCTGTTTGGTGCCATGCGCGAGGCGGCCCAGGTGGTCAGCTACGAGGTGCCGCTGGGGATGTGCGTCGTGGTGCCGGTGCTGATCGCCGGCACGATGGACCTGGTGACGATCGGCCAGATGCAGCAAGGCTGGTTCACGAACTGGTTTTTGTTTCACGATCCGTTCACGTTCATCATCTTTTGGGTCTATTTCACCTGCGCCACGGCCAGCGTGAATCGGGCGCCGTTCGATCTGGCCGAGGCCGAAAGCGAGCTGGTGGCCGGCTTCCACACCGAATATTCCGGCCTGCGGTGGAGCATCTTCTTCATGGCCGAATACGGCTCGATGTTCGCCGTCAGCGGGCTGGCCGCGGTGTTGTTCTTCGGCGGCTGGAATGGGCCGTTGCCGCTAACCCAGTGGCTGGGAATCGCCGACAGTCACCATCCGTTGGTCGATCTATCTGGTGAATTTGCTGGGCCTGTTGAATTTCATTTTCAAAGCCACGCTTCGGCGTGATCTTCATGATGTGGGTCCGCTGGACGCTTGCCCCGGCTGCGGATCGACCAGGTGATGACGACCTGCCTGAAATACTGCACGCCGATCGCCGCGGCGATGTTTTTGGGGGCCACGCTGTGGTCCTATGCCTTTCCGGGGGGCTGGCTGTTGGCTCCCAGCCAGCCGCTGGGCGACCTGCGCGAGGGCTGGCTGAACCAGGCCGGTGCCGCCGATGACGCCTCGCCACCCGATAACGCAACTCCGCGGGCGAGGTTGCCCGGATCGGGCGTGATCCGATCGGCGGTAAGGCCTCGAGCGGGGGACAGTCCCAATTTGCTCCGAAGACTGCACAAATTTGGGACAGTCCCCAAAAGGAGCGTGAGCGGTGATTCACTGGCATTCGTTCTTCTTTCTGCTGTTCGCGCTGGTGGCCTGCGTCTTTGCGCTGGCGGTCGTCTTTACCAACAACGTGGTGCGGATGGCGTTTTATCTGGTGTTGTCGCTCGGGGCGACGGCCGGGCTTGTTCTTTCTGGCCGGGGCCGATTTTGTCGGGGCGATGCAGTTGATGATTTATGTCGGCGGCACGCTGGTGCTGCTGGTCTTCGGCGTGATGTTGACGGCGCAAAGCCCGTTCATCTCGATGAAAACCCGGGCGGGCGAATGGATCGCCAGCATGGTTGCCGGCGGATTGCTGCTGTGGGTGCTGCTGACGGCGGCTTTCAACGTGGCCGAATGGCGGGCCGTCTCGACGATTCCGCTGACGCAGCAAACGACGCCGGGCGAAGGAACGGCGCCGGGAGTCGAAACGCCGGTCACCGCCTCGCGCTTGGGGCTCGGGTCTGCTGGGCGCCCGGGTCGATCGGCTGGAAGGGGTCGATCCGGCAAAGTTGCCGGCGGGCTGTCGGGCTATTTGCTGCCGTTCGAAATCGTGTCGGTTCATTTGCTGGTGGTGCTGATCGGGGCGGCCTATCTGGCCCGGCCCAAGAAGCGGATCGACAGCCGGTCCACACGGAGAGACAGAATGAATCCTTTGGCCGAATCGATCGGCGTGTCCCATTATCTGGTCGTCGGCGCGGTGATGTTCGTCACCGGGGCCGTCTGCATGGCCACCAAGCGCAACGCGCTGGGCGTGCTGATGGGGATCGAACTGGTGCTGAACGGCGCCAACATCAACTTTGTGGCCTTTGGCAGCGAGTATCTGCGGCCCGGCCAGTCGGGCGTCGGGCTCGACGGCCAGTTGATCGCCCTGTTTGTCATCGTGTTGGCGGCGGCCGAAGCGGCGGTCGCCTTGGCCATTACCCTGAACTTCTACAACAACCACGCCACGGTCGACGTCGACCAGGCCGACGAGTTGAAAGGTTAGGGGAGTAGTGGATCCACAGACCGCACTACCCAAACTGCTGGCGATCGCCTGGCTGCTGCCGCTGGCTTCGTTTGCGCTGATCCTGCTGTTCGGCCCCCGGATGGGCAAGGCCGGCAAGGGGGGCGGCTATCTGGCGACCGCGGCGATCGGCACTTCGTGCCTGTTGTCGCTCATCGCGCTGTTTGGCGTCTGGCTGCCGACGCACGGGCCGCTGCCGCCCGCGGGACATCACGAGGAGCACGGGGCGGACCATCGCGGACGAAGCTGCCGAGGCGCGATTCGGCATGAAGCGGACTCGCATGGCGTCGATGGCCGACGTCTCACGGCGTATAGCACTACGACCACAATCACGCACGCAGCTGACGGTAAGGGCAAGCCTGCCGAGCAAGCCGCGGCCGAGTCGACGGGCGAAGACCAAGCCGATAATCGGACGTGGCTGCCGGTGCTGAAGCGGACTCAAAACCCGAAACCTATGTCTACACGGTTCCCCCAGCGAACCTGAACCTGGCCAGCCCATTCCGTCGTCGATCCCAAGACGGGCGAGACCATCTACTTCGTCGCGCCGAAGAAGCGGAGGAACCGGAGGAGCCGCACGCCAAGATCCAGCCGGTGGTGGGCGATTGGTACACGCTGGGCCAGTTCGGCACGCTTGCGGATCACGATCGGCTATTACATCGACGCCTTGACGGTGCTGATGTTTTCGATGGTCACGTTCATCGCCACCTGCATCCACTTCTACGCCATCGGCTACATGCACGACGAGCTGCATGAAGTGACCGATCATGAAGTCCATTTGCACGGCCACGGCGCATGGCACGGCCGATGGCAGCGGCAATGACGGACACGGCGGCGACGGACATGGCGACGAGCACGGACACGGCGGCGTGCATGCCGACGAGCATGGCCACCTGGTCCGGCCGGGTCGGTTCTCCCGGTTCTTTCAATATCTGTCGCTGTTCTGCTTCAGCATGCTGGGGATCGTCATCGCCGGCAACATCGCGATGGTGTTCGTGTTTTGGGAGCTGGTCGGCATTTGCTCCTACTTTTTGATCGGCTTCTATCACGAGCGAAAGAGTGCCTCGACGGCGGCCAACAAGGCATTCATCGTCAATCGCATTGGCGATTTTGGGATGATCATCGGCCTGATGGCCCTGTTTGCCAGCTTGGGGACGTTTGCCTTCGGCGATCTCGACCGCAACGGCAACGGCGCGATCGAGGCCGACGAGCAGGGGATCTTCAGCCAGGTTCGCCCGCCGACCGAAGCGAACGACTTTCAACTGGTCGTGCCGGCCGGCATGATCCGCACGGTGGCGGCCGACGAAATCGCCGCCCACGGCGAGCCGAGCGACGAGCAGATGGCCGAGTGGAGCGACGATTTCAGCCCCAATGGTTATGGCCGCCGGGCTTATTGGCTGTTGGTGATCGCCGGGCTGGGCATTTTTTGCGGCTGCGTCGGCAAAAGTGCGCAGTTTCCGCTGCACGTCTGGTTGCCCGACGCCATGGAAGGGCCGACGCCGGTCAGCGCGCTGGTCCATTCGGCGACGATGGTGGCGGCGGGCGTTTATTTGGTGGGACGATTCTTTCCGGTCTTTGCGCCGGAAGTGCTGCTGACGATCGCGGTGACCGGCGGCATCACGCTATTCATCGCGGCCACGATCGCGATCACGGCCACCGACATCAAGCGGGTGCTGGCCTATTCGACCGTCAGCCAGTTGGGCTACATGATGCTGGCCTTGGGCGTGGGCGGCTGGGTGGCGGGTCTGTTCCATCTGATCACGCACGCGTTCTTCAAGAGCCTGCTGTTCATGTGCTCGGGCTCGGTGATCCATGCCTGCCATACCAACGACATGATGAAGATGGGTGGCCTGCGGCACAAAATGCCCTGGACCGCCTACACGATGCTGGCCGGCTGCCTGGCGATCATCGGAGCGGGCGTTCCCTTTTCGATCGGTTTGAGCGGGCCACTACTCGAAAGACGCGATCCTGGGCCAGGCCCTGCTGTTTGGGACGAACAATCCGAGCTGGGGCTGGTTGTTCGTGGTGGCGGCCGGCGGAGCCGCGATCACGGCGTTCTACATGTTCCGGCTGTGGTATTTGACGTTTGCCGGCAAGCCGCGCGACCACCACATCTATGACCACGCCCACGAGTCGCCGCGGATCATGTATATGCCGCTGGTCGTGCTGGCGCTGTGCGCGCGTGTTCGTCGGCGGCAGCCTGCGTGGGCTGGCGGTGCAGAACCTGCTCGAGCAAGCCCGGCCGGCCGGCACGCTGGTGGCCAGCACCGGCAAGCTGATGACCGACCTGAACTATCCGAGCGAGCACGACATCCACCTGGAAGAGAATCACGGCTTGCACATGAAGGCCGAGGGGATCGCCTTTTTGACGGCGATGGCCGGCCTGCTGCTGGCCACGATCTTTTATGGCTGGCGGTGGCTGGACGCGGCCGAAGTGGCGCAGCAGTTTCGCCCGCTCTATTTGTTTTTGCTGAACAAGTGGTATTTCGACGAGCTGTATCACGCCATTTTCGTGGCGCCGGTGATGTTCCTTTCGCGGCGCGTGTCGCAGTGCGACAAGGAACTGATCGATCGCTTGCTCGACGGCCTGGCCGCCTGGACGCGGCGGTTGTCGGTGGCCGACGACATGATCGATCGCTATCTGGTCGACGGGCTGGTCAACTGGACGGCGCGCCGCACGTTCGGTTTGGGACTGAGCCTGCGGACGGCCGAGACGGGTCAACTGCGGCAATACGTGGTGTTTATCGTTGTCGGCACGGTGGCTCTCGCCGTGCTGGTCAGCTTCTGGTCTTCTAGCTTCACGGGTTAAAAACGCATGGCATCCGGAAACCGTGTTACGCCTGTTGCCGTGCTGCAGCCTGATCGTCTTTTTGCCGACGATCGGTGCGCTGGCGATCGCCTTCTTCCCGCGCGAAAAGCCGCTGGCGATGAAGTATTTCGCGCTTTGCGATCACGGTCGCCACGTTCGGGCTGACGCTGCTGATGATCGTGCCGGGAGTCGGCGACACGTGGGCGTTCAAGGCCGGCAAGGGCGCGATGCAAAAGACCTTTTCGCTCCCCTGGATTCCTTCGTTCGACATCGACTATTTGATGGGCATGGACGGCATCAGCTTTCCGCTGGTCATCTTGACGACGTTCATCACCATGGTGTCGATGGGGGCCAGTTGGCCGATCGACAAGAACGTGAAGGCCTATTGCATTCTGTTTTTGCTGCTGGAGACGGGCATTCTGGGCGTCTTTCTGGCGCTCGACTTCTTCCTGTTCTACGTCTTTTGGGAAGTCATGCTGCTGCCGATGTATTTCTTGATCGGCGTGTGGGGCGGCCCGCGGCGCGAATACGCGGCGATCAAATTCTTCCTGTACACGTTGTTCGGCAGCGTGCTGATGTTGATCGCCATTTTGATGCTCTATTTCGCCAGCGATCTGAAGGAGCTTTCCGACCGAGCCAGTTGATCGCCACGCACGTCGTCTCGCCCGCAGTTGGACGAAGCGGACGCAGGCCGACGCGTGCGAAGACATCCGCGACGCGCCGGGCCCGCAGCACACGTTCAACATTCTGGCCCTGACCGAGCTGGGCCAGCACACCACGCTGTTCGAGGAGGAGCTGCTGCTGGGGCAAGAGCCTGGAGTGGTGGGCGTTTTTGCTGCTGTTCATCGGCTTCATCATCAAGGTGCCGGCCGTGCCGGTGCACACCTGGTTGCCCGACGCGCACGTCGAGGCCCCCACGCCGATCTCGATGATCCTGGCCGGCGTGCTGTTGAAGTTGGGCGGATACGGCATGATCCGGATTTGCTACCCGATTTGTCCGCACGCGGGCTACGACCTGGCCTGTTTGGTTTGCGGGCTGGGCGTGCTGAGCATGGTGTATGGAGCGTTTGCCGCGCTGGCCCAGAAGGATTTCAAGCGGCTGGTGGCCTACAGCTCGGTGAGCCACATGGGTTACGTGCTGTTGGGCATCGGCGTGTGGAGCGCCGTGGCCGGCAACGACTTTGACGTCCGCTATTGGCAGATGGGGATGAACGGCGCCATGTTCCAGATGCTGGCCCACGGCATCAGCTCGGCTGGCATGTTCTTCATGGTCGGCGTGATTTACGAGCGGGTGCATCACCGCAACCTCGACCAGTTTGGCGGGCTGTTCGCCCGGATGCCGGTCTACTCGGGACTGGCGGTGGGAATCTTCTTTGCCGGCTTGGGTCTGCCCGGCTTGTGCGGATTCATCGGCGAAGTTTTCGTCACCCTGTCGGCCTGGAAATTCAGCATGGCGCTGGCCATCGTCTCGGCGGGCGTGGTGATTCTGACCGCGGGTTACATTCTTGTGGACGCTGCAGCGGGTTTATCTGGGGCCCGAATACAAAGGGCCGCACGGCGACCATTTGCACCCGATCACCGGGCGCGAATTGGCGATTGCCGTGCCGCTGTTGGTGTTTGCGATTGTGTTCGGCGTCTTTCCGCAGTTGATCTTCAATTACGTGACGCCGAGCGTGAATCAGGAGATCGTGGCTCTGACCGAGTGGTCGGCAGCAACATCGCCCAGGCCGATGCGCCAGAACGCATTACCGAAGTTCGCCAGCCCGCAGTTCGGCCCTCGCCGCAGGCCCTGGCCGAAACGGCTGGTAGCCCGGGCGAAGTGAGCCACACGAAGTGAGTAAACGATCGTGAGTTTCTCGCAACCTGATCGAAACGCTGAACGCCGACACGCTGCACAGCCTGATGCTGTTCCGGCCGGAGCTGGTGCTGTGCGCCACGATCGTGCTGGTGCTGCTGCTCGAACATCGTGCCGGCGACGCGGGGAATCAGCGCGTTTTTGGTGACGTTCGTCGGCGCCTTGGTGGCCTTGGGGCTGGCGATGGCTCCTTGGCAACAGTCGCCCGATGGATTGATCGGCCACGAGGAGTTCTTCACCGGCATGCTGGTTTTCGACGGCATGTCGGTTTATTTCCGCGCGCTGCTGCTGTTGTTTTTGGTGCTGTTCGTGCTGTTTACGCGGATCTCGGGCGTGCCCGATCGCGATGCGGCGGTCGACATTTATCCGCTGGTGGTGGGGGCCACGCTGGGCATGTGCCTGATGGTTTCGGCCAACCACATGCTGATCGTGTTTTTGAGCGTCGAGATGGCCAGCGTTCCCTCGTACGTGCTGGCCGGCATGCTCAAGGGGCGGCGGCGGAGCAGCGAGGCGGCCTTGAAATATGCCGTTTACGGTGCCGGGACCGCCGGCATCATGCTGTATGGCATCAGCCTGCTGGGCGGGACTGCTGGGTTCGTTCCATTTGCCGACGATGGCCGCCCAGTTGGGCGAACTGTTGGCCACCGAGCCGGTGCGCAGCCTGGGGGCCGACAAGCCGCTGGTGCTGATGCTCGGCGGACTGATGTTGATGGTCGGCCTGGCGTTCAAACTTTCGGCGGTGCCGTTCCATTTTTGGTGTCCCGACGTGTTCGAAGGAGCCACGGCCGAGGTCGACGCGTTTCTGTCGGTCGCCTCGAAGGCGGCGGCACTGGCGCTGTTGGTGCGCGTGGCGGTCGGCATGGGAACGTTGCCCGACCACGAGCAGCGCGTGGCGGTGGTGGCCTATTCCGTGGGCGACGCGGCCGACAGTTCGCCCCGATGCGGTCGATGACGCCGGCGCGAATCCCACGGTCGAGCCCGGCAAGCTAAGACCCGACGAAACGCTGATCGACGACGAGCCGAGCGACCTGTCGGGCATGTCGGCTGACAGCGCGGCCGGCATGGCGGACCGGTGATCTCGCGGCTGGGGCCGGCGCAGGATTTCATGTCGAAGCTGATCGCGTTGTTGGCCGTGATCACGTGCACGTTCGGCAATCTGGCGGCCTATGGCCAGACGAACATCAAGCGGCTGCTGGCCTATTCGACGATCGCGCATGCCGGCTACATGATGATGCCGGTGGCGGCGGCGATGGCGCTGGCCGATTCGAATCCCGACGGGGCCCAGGCGGCCTTGTCGGCCTTGGCGTTTTATGTCGCCGCCTATTTCTTCATGAACCTGGGGGCGTTTGCCATCGTGGCATTTTTGCGCAATGCGATCGGCAGCGAGGAGATCGCCGACTATGCCGGTTTGATCCGCCGGGCGCCGATCACGGTGATTTGTTTTTCGGTGATTCTGTTCAGCCTGATCGGCATGCCGCCGTTCTCGGGATTCATCGGCAAGCTGTTGGTTTTCGCCTCGCTGGTGAACGCCGGTTTGCTGACGGTGCTGGTGATCGGCGGCTTGAACACGGTGTTGTCGCTGGTTTATTACCTGCGGGTGGTGAAGGTGATGACGATGGATCCCGAGCCCGAACAGCGGCTGCCGGTCCAGATTCCCTTCATCCCGGGCGTGTTCATGGTGGCCCTGACGTTGCCGGTGATCGTGTTGGGCTTTGGCTGGAACGGACTGAACACCTGGGCGCAAGAGGCCCTGTCGCGGCTGCTTTCATAGGGGCACAGGCGAGAGGTTACAGGCCAGAGGGAATGAGGGCGAAACGCGCATGGCTTTCGCCTCTAGCCTCCGGCCTCTAGTCTCTAGCCTTTGGGGAAACAGAGCATGCTTTCTCGCAAGACGGTCGCGGCGCTCGAACGCCTGCTGGTGACGCTCTATCGGTCGCTGCCGATGTATCTGACCGATGCCGTTCCCTGGACGCGGCAAGGGGATGAACGGGCCGTCGAGGTGCTGCGCTACATCGTGGCCGATCAAAAGGGGAGCTGCGCGCGGCTGGCCCATTATCTGCAAAGCCATCACGTCCCGTTGAACACGGGGCACTATCCGATGTCGTTCACCGACACGAACGATCTGTCGCTCGGCTTTCTGGTGACGCTGCTGGCCGAATGCCAGCGAACCGACATTGCCACGATCGAGCGGCTGATCCCGGATTTGAGCGCCGACCCGCGCGCGCTGGCCCTGGCCGAAGAGGCCCTCGGCGGCGCCCGCGCACACCTGGAAGCTGTCCAAGAGCTGCACACCCGGGTCGTCGGACCGGCCACCGAACCCGCCGCCGGCTGAAACAACGCGCCAAGTCGCGAAACGCCCGCTCGGCGGGCGAAGCGTAATTCCGGCTCGTCGTGATTCCTCTCTCCCACGGCCAGTCGCATTGACAGGTTCGTTCGATGCTGTTCGACACGCACGCCCATCTCGATCAGGAAGATTTCGACGCCGATCGGGACGACGTCGTGCGCCGGGCCGCCGAAGCCGGCGTCGACGCGGATCGTGGCCGTCGGCACGACTGGCCCCGACCAGCCGGCGGTGCGTCGAGCTGGCCCATGCAGTTTCCGGGCGTGTTGGCGGCCGTCGGCATCCAGCCCAACTACACGGCCCAGGTCGAAGCCGGGCGATTGGGACCTGGTGGTCGAGCTGGCCGCAAGACCCGCGGGTGGTGGCCGTGGGCGAGACGGGGCTCGATCGCCACTGGGACTATGCGCCGCTGGCGGTGCAGCAGGACTTTTTCGATCGGCATTTGCGGCTGTCGCAAGCAGCGGTCGCTGCCGTTTATCGTCCACACCCGGGAGAGCGACGCCGAAGTGCTGGCGATGCTGCGCGAGGCGCGCACGCGTGGCCCGCTCTCGGGCGTGATGCACTCGTTTACCGGCACGGCCGAAACGGCGGCCGAATGCGTCGAGCTGGGGCTGTGGATCAGTTTTGCGGGCATGGTGACGTTCAAAAAGTCGGTCGACCTGCGAGCCGTGGCGGCCACGGTGCCGGCCGATCGGATCGTGATCGAGACCGACAGCCCCTATCTCTCGCCGCATCCCTTGCGCGGCAAGCGGAACGAGCCGGCCAATCTGGTTCATACGGCCGCGGTGCTGGCCGAAGTTCGCGGGCTCTCGCTCGACGAGTTTTCGCGGCAAACCACGGCCAATGCGCGGCGGCTGTTTGGTCTGCCGGAGGGCTGATCTCAATTTACTGGCGATACGGGCGGTAGTGGTTCACTTTGAATCCGAGGTTTCAGCGGTGGGTCGGCTTGGCATTCGACCGAACAGTCTTGGGGCCGCCATGCAACAAGCCAGTCCGACCATTCCCGCGAATATTGGCAGCATGAAAACGCTGCCATCGCACGTATAAACCTCATGGCGCAATGGAATGCAAAACACGAGTTCGCTCGCCCCGATCCAGATGATTGACGGACGAACTCGCAATTGCTTGGTAGGCCAATCACTCATAGCCCCATTATAGCCGTTCGACTGGTTCACTTTGGCCTGGAGACTGGCGGCGAAACGCGGGACTAGGGGTGGGCCGATACTTGACATTCACCGTGCGTCTGCGGGACAATGCATCGCGGTCGCAGGGCCCCCAAAAAAGGGGCCGGCGACCGTTGCACGTCGAGAAGGAACGGTTTTTTGGCCCTCGCGGTCGAGCCTCGCATGGTAGGCGATCTTGCATGGTAGCGAGTGCCGACGCCAAGAAACACGCCGCCCAAGTCGTTCGCCGGCTGGCGAAGGCCTATCCCGATGCGGAGTGTGCGCTGGAGTTTCGCACGCCGCTGCAATTGCTCGATCGCCACGATCCTGTCGGCCCAATGTACCGACCGCCGGGTGAACCTGGTGACCAAGGACGCTGTTTCGCACGTATCGCTCGGCCGCCGACTTTGCGGCCGCTCCGATCGAGGAGTTGGAACGGGCGATTCAGAGCACCGGTTTCTTTCGGAACAAGGCCCGCAACATCAAGGCCTGTTGTCAGCAATTGGTCGATCGGTTCGACGGCGAAGTGCCCGAGGATCTGGAATCGCTGGTCGAGCTGCCGGGCGTGGGACGCAAAACGGCCAACGTCGTCCGCGGAACGGCGTTTGGGCTGGCCAGCGGAGTAGTCGTCGATACGCACGTCACCCGGCTTTCGCGCCGGCTGGGCCTGACCCGGCACACCGACGCGGTGAAGATCGAACGCGATTTGATGAAGCTGATTCCCGAAAGCCAGTGGATCGATTTCAGCCACCGATTGATTCATCATGGGCGGCAGATTTGCGTGGCCCGCCGGCCGAAATGTGGCGAGTGCACGCTGGCCGACGTTTGTCCGAAAGTGGGGGTGGCGGTTGAGGCAGGCTAGAGGCCAGAGGCTAGAGGCTAGAGGCTAGAGTTCGGAAGTTTCAAATTTTGCCGTTGGCGTTTAGCGAGTACGAGCACCAGCGACTTTTTTCACCAGCGCGACGAATCATGATTCTGTCCGGTCACGAAATCCGCCGCCATCTTGGGAACGAACATCGTCATCGATCCGTTCGTCGACGCGCATCTCAATCCGAACAGCTACAACCTGACGCTGCACAACGAGCTGATGACCTACGAGGAAGTGGTCCTCGACATGGCCAAGCCGAACCGCGTGCGGCGGCTGATCATTCCGCCCGAGGGACTGGTTTTGGGCCCCAACCAGCTCTATCTGGGCCGGACGGTCGAGCGGACCGAAACGCACAACCTGGTGCCGATGATCGAGGGCCGCTCGTCGGTCGGCCGGCTGGGGCTGTTTGTCCACGTGACGGCCGGCTTTGGCGACGTCGGCTTTTGCGGTTTTTGGACGCTGGAAATGTTCGCCGTGCAGCCGGTCCGCATCTATCCGGGCGTGCCGATCTGCCAGATTTTCTATCACCAGATCGCCGGCGAGATCACCGAATACGTGAGCGACAAATACCAGCACAATCGCGACATCCAGCCGAGCTTGCTGTTCAAGGAATTGAATCCCGACAGCGAAAGCGATCCGCAGTTGCGGTTGAATTTTGGCATGGAACGGTCGCACCGCTGACGGTTCGCCGGCTGGTGGTCACGCCGGCCGGCGGCCGAGCGGCCGTGGCGGGGCGAGAAATCGCCCAGCCGAGGCAGGTGTTTCGCTCGGCCGGTCATGTTATTATTTTACCTGTCGTATGTGCGGTAGCACGTCCGCTTGTCCACCGCCCTTCTGCCCACGGCTTGTCGGGCACCACCCCGGCCTGGAGTTTTTGCCGCTGATGTCACACACTTCACATGCCGGCCGCCGACAACGCGCGGCCGCTTCGCCTCGTTCGCGCCGTTTGATGCGCTCGCTGGGAATTGATCCGCGAGTCGGTTGCCGGCAGCGGCCCGGGCGGACGCATCGTCGAAGCCGACGTCGAGCGCGCCAGGCGGCGGCCGGAAAACAGAACGGAGCCCAAACGCGGCAAATCGCGCGACGGCCGCGCCGGTGCCGAGTGGCAACGAGCACGATGCGCCGTGCGATCGCGCAGTTTACGACGCTCGAGCGCGGCCGTGCCGCAGTTCCAACTGCGAGCCGAAGTCGACGTCACGGCTCTGACGGTACTGCGCGAGCAATTGTTGGAGCGGATCGAAGCCGACACCCGGGTGCGGCTGAGTTACACCGATCTCTTGCTGCGGCGCCCAGGCGCTGGCGCTGGCTCAGACGCGCGAGGCGTGCGCGCTGTGGCACGATGGCGGACTGGTGCCGGTCGACTCGATCGATCTGGGATTGGTCGTCAGCGTGCCGGGCGGACTGTTGATTCCGGTGATTCGCAATGTCGATCGGCTGGGACTGGGCGAATTGGCCGCCGAGCGCAGCGCGCTGGCCGCGGCCGCCCGGGCTGGCAAATTGGGATCCGATCGATTGGGCGGCGGCCTGAGCAGCCTGAGCAACTTGGGGAGCGGCCGGGTCGATGAATTCGCCGCCCTGTTGGCTCCGCCGCAAAACAGCATTCTGGCGGTCGGCAGCGTGGCGCCGCGTCCGTTTGTGGTCGACGGCCAATTGACGGTGCGGCCGACGATGAAGCTGACCCTGTCGGCCGATCATCGGGTGATGGACGGGGCCTTGGGGGCCGAACTGCTGGGACGAATCGTCGATCTGCTGGAGCGGCCGGCCCTGCTGCTGTATCGCTAGAAATAAAATCGACACACAAACCCGAAGCGCAAGCGAGGGAGTTGCGTCGCTGATCCCTCGGCTGGCGCTTCGCGCTTAGTGGCAAGGCACGAAACTCGAAAAAATACAGCCTGAACGCCGACTCCGGCGCAGCGAATCGCGCTTCTTCAAGGAATCTTCATGCAAGTCGATCTCAAGGGACAAGTGGCCTGGGTGACCGGCGGGGGCGGCGGCATCGGCCGCGCCATCTGCGAAGTGCTGGCCGCCAACGGTGCGGCCGTGGCCGTGTTGGACATGAACGAAGGCGCCGCCAAAGAAGCACGCCGCGGCGCTCACGGCCAAGGGTTACCGCGCCCGGGCGTGGCGAGCCGACGTGACCGACAAAGAGAATCGTCGCCAAGGTCGAAGAGGAATCGCGGCGCGAACTGGGCGTCTGTTCGATTCTGATCAACAATGCCGGCATCAATTCGTCGAACGAGCGGGTGCCGATCCACACTATCTGGAATCGGACTGGCATAAGATTCTGGCGGTCGACCTGACCAGCATCTTTCTGGTCAGCCGGGCGATCATTCCCGGGCATGCTCGAGCGGAAGGCGGGACGGATCGTCAACATCTCGTCGGTGGCCGGCATGGTGCCGCTGCGGCTGCAAAGTGCCTATGTGGCCGCCAAGGCCGGCGTGATCAACCTGACCAAGAGCATGGCCTGCGAACTGGGGCCGCAGGGAATTCTGACCAACTGCGTGGCCCCCGGCTCGACGCTGACCGAGGGAACCCGCAGCTTGTTCTACAGCAAGGAGGGCTCGTGGTCGGATAAAGCCGCCGAGTTTGTTGGCCAGCATTCCGCAGGGGCGGCCGGGCAAGTCCGAGGAAATCGCGGCCGCGAGTCTTGTTTCTGGTCGCGCCCGAGGCGAGTTATGTGAATGGAGTTCTGCTGCCAGTGGACGGCGGCTGGACGGCCGGTTATACACGAGATTGGTAATTTCGCGTCCAGACAATTCTTTTCTTCCAGCAATTCTCTATGCATCCGAGCCGGCATTGCGATCCGACATCGATGGCGGAAGCAACCGTAGAAAAAAAGCCGGTCAAGACCGAGCGAAGCGCCCTGGCCCGGCATCCATTCGATGCCGCGTTGGCAACTGGGCGAGCTGCCCGACGCTCCGCATTTCACGCTGCGCAACTGGTTCGCCATGCTGGGGCCGGGCCTGCTGATGGCCGGGGCGGCGATCGGCGGCGGCGAATGGCTGGCCGGTCCGGCGGTCACGGCCCGCTATGGCGGGGCGCTGATGTGGCTGGCGACGGTCAGCATCCTGGCGCAGGTGTTTTACAACCTGGAGATCAGCCGCTACACGCTGTATACCGGCGAGCCGATCTTCACCGGCAAGTTTCGCACGTTTCCGGGCCCCCGGCTGTGGGTCTTCGCTCTACCTGATCCTCGACGTCGGTTGCATCATTCCCTATCTGGCATCGAGTGCCGCCACGCCGCTGGCGACGGTCTGGCTGGGGCGGGCATCCGCAGCGAAGACGATTGGCTGCTGATGCGCGGGCTGGCCTTCTTCTGTCTTCTTTCTGGCGATGTTGCCGCTGGTCTTCGGCGGCAAGATTTACGAGGTGCTGAAGAAGGTGATGACGTTCAAAATCGTCACTGTGTTCGGCTTTCTGATGTTCATCGGCTTCTTCCATTCGACGCTGGAGCACCTGGAGCGACATTTTTGCCGGCTTTGGCAAGTTCGGCACCGTGCCGATCGAACGGGGCGAAGACCTCAACGGCAACGGCGTGCTCGACGCCGGGCGAAGACTGGGACAAGGACGGCCATCTGGACGTGGTCGAACCGCGAGCACAGAAGTGCCGACGGCAAAATGACGTTCACCGACGTCGACGGCGACGGCATTCGCGACGGCGACAATCTGGACAACGTCTTTGTGGCCTGTGGCGGGGCGAAACGTTTCCGGCGGTCAATCTGCGAGGGCATCGCCATCCTGGCCGCGTTTGCCGGCATTGCCGGCGGCGGCGGATTGACGAACATTCCGATCAGCAATTACACCCGCGACCAGGGATGGGGAATGGGCAAGCACGTCGGCGCGATTCCCAGCATCGTCGGCGGGCAGAACATTTCGCTGTCGCACGTCGGCATGGTGTTCGAGATCAACGAGCAATCGGTGGCCAAATTTCGCCGCTGGTATCGCCACGTGCTGCGCGATCAGTTGGTGGTTTGGATGCCGGCCTGCTTTTTGGGCGTGGCGCTGCCGAGCATGCTGAGCGTGCAGTTCTTGCGGCGCGGCACCGTGGTGAACGGCTGGGCCACGGCCGTGATGACGGCCGACGGGCGTGCAGAAGCATGTCCGGCAGCGCCTGGGGCGAGCTGTGGGGCCTGTCGATGTGGTACATGATGCTGTTCTGCGGGTTCCTGGTTCTGGCCCCGTCGGCCGCCAGCATGGGCGACGGCGTGGTGCGGCGCTGGGTCGACGTGTTTTGGACGTCGAGCGCCCGGCTGCGGAAGTGGGATCCCAAGCAGATCAAATATCTCTATTTTGGCGTGCTGGTCGGCTACATGGTGTCGGCCGTGATTTTGATGACGTTTGGCAATCCGCTGCGAGCTGTTCAAGATCGCGGCCAACTTCATGAATTTTGCCCTGGGAATCAGTTGCTGGCACACGCTGGTGATCAACACCACGCTGTTGCCGCCGGCAGCTGCGGCCGGGCTGGTTCGTGCGGATCGGTCTGGCCTTGGCCGGGTTCTTCTTTTTGGTCTGGGCGTGATCACGCGTCTGGAGCTTCTTGCTGTCGACCTGACGCGCGGTGAAAGCCGAGGCGGCCGGCGGCGTGCCCGGTCAACACGATCGGCCCGGAGTACGGGTCTGGCAGAGTGGGTCGCCCGGCCCCGTCGCCATTTTGCCGGCTGCTTGTCTCGCGCTGGACCCAAGGCGGTAGAATTCTGGCAGTCAGCCTGCGCGACGTCTCCAAGCGATTCATTCCACGAACTCACACCTGGCCGGCAGGCACCACGATGGGCGCGACGAGCCGGCAAAAGCCTAGAGCGACAACTGCGAGCTTTCTCCTTTCTCGGCCGATCCGCGGCCGGTCAGTTTTTTCGAATTCAAAGCTCCAGCCATTCTTCCCGCAAACCATTTCAGGAGTCGTTCCCATGGCAACCATGACCCAACGAGCCGCCGATCCCAAAATTCACCAGACGCAATGCTTCATCGGCGGACAGTGGACGCCCGCGGCCAGCGGCAAAACGTTCGACACGATCAATCCGGCCACCGAAGAGGTCATTGCCCAGGTGGCCGAAGGGGACGCGGCCGACGTCGATCGGGCCGTGGCGGCCGCCCGCAAGGCGTTTGAGTCGGGACCGTGGCGCAAGATGGACGCCCGCGATCGGGGCCGGTTGATTTATCGCCTGGCCGATGCGATCGAAGAGAACGCCGAAGAGTTGGCCGCGCTGGAAGTGCTCGACAACGGCAAACCGATCTCCGAAGCCCGTGCCGGCGACTTGCCGCTGGTGATCGACGTGCTGCGTTACTACGCCGGCTTTGCCGACAAGATTCACGGCCAGACGATCCCGGTCCGCGGCAATTACTTCACCTACACGCGAGCGCGAACCGGTGGGCGTGGTCGGGCAGATCATTCCCTGGAATTTTCCGATGCTGATGACGGCTTGGAAATGGGGACCGGCGCTGGCCACCGGCTGCACGATCGTGATGAAGCCGGCCGAGCAGACGCCGCTCACCTGCCTGCGTCTGGCCCGGATGGCCCAGAAGGTTGGCTTTCCCGACGGCGTGATCAACGTCGTGCCGGGTTACGGACCGACGGCCGGCGCGGCGATCGTCAAACATCCGGGCGTCGACAAGGTGGCCTTCACCGGCGAACACCGCACGGCGCAGATCATCATGCGCGACGCCGCCGACGACGCTGAAGCGGCTGACGTTCGAGCTGGGCGGCAAGAGCCCGAACATCGTCTTTGCCGACGCCGACCTCGACGCGGCGGTGGCCGGCGCGCACGTCGGATTGTATCTGAATCAGGGACAATGCTGCTGTGCCGGCAGCCGGCTGTTTGTCGAAGACAAGATCTACGACAAGTTCGTCGACAAGATCTGCGGCGATCAACAAGAAGCGCCGCGTCGGCGACCCGTTCGATCCGGAAACGCAGCAAGGGCCGCAGATCGATCAGGCCCAGTTCGACAAGATCATGCACTACGTGACGGTCGGCAAGAAGGAAGGGGCGCGGTGCGTCACCGGCGGCAACGCGGGTGGGCGATCGGGGTTATTTCGTCGAGCCGACGTTGTTTGCCGAAGTGACCGACGACATGACGATCGCCAAGGAAGAAATCTTTGGACCGGTGATGTCGGTGCTTCGCTTCAAGAACACCGACGAAATCGTCGAGCGGGCCAACAACACGTTCTATGGCCTGGCCGCGGCGGTCTGGACGCGCGACATCGGCAAGGCCCATCGGCTGGCCGGGGCGATTCGGGCCGGCACGGTGTGGGTCAACTGCTATGACGTCTTCGACGCCGGCGCGCCGTTCGGCGGTTTCAAGATGTCGGGACTCGGCCGCGAGCTGGGAGAGAAGGGACTGGAAGCGTATACCGAAACCAAAACCGTCACCGTCAGCCTGGATTAGGCCGACCGGCGGCGGCGGCACGCCAGGGCCTGGGCAACGCACGTCCGAGGATGCTGGGCTGCCGCCGGCGCAGCGTGGTCTGAGCGCGTGCGGCTCGGTTTTCGCGGAATCGCGGTGGGGCGGCTGTGACGGGCGGCGGCGGGGCTTTTGTTGACACCCCCCGGGCGATGACTAACATACAAGTTTGCGGCGGTTCGAGCGCGGCAGCGTGCGTGACGCGTGACCGCGTGGGCACCAACAGGAGTCGTTTCATGGCCGGTCACCGGCGAGTGCAAGTGTCGGAAGTAGGAGACGTGACGGTGGTTCGCTTCGTCGATCGCAAGATCCTGGACGAAGCGAACATTCAGGAGCTGGGACAAGAGTTGTTTCAGTTGATCGAGGAAGACCACCGCAAGAATTTGCTGTTGAACTTCTCGTCGGTCGAGTTTCTTTCGAGCGCGGCGCTCGGAAAACTGATCACGCTCGACAAGAAGGTGAAGGCGCATCGCGGCAAGCTCAAACTGAGCAACATCCGCCCCGAGATCTACGAGGTCTTCGCCATCACCAAGCTCAACAAGCTGTTTGACATCAAGGATGACGAAGCGGACGCGCTGGCCGTTTTTTAACTTCCCGCGCGCGGCGAGTGACTCCGGCGAGAGCAGA
The DNA here is from genome assembly GCA_963702015.1 of uncultured Planctomycetaceae bacterium. Classification (GTDB taxonomy): domain Bacteria; phylum Planctomycetota; class Planctomycetia; order Pirellulales; family PALSA-1355; genus DATJTR01. The sequence continues at coordinate 5,423,343 of OY969698.1, read as the reverse complement.
TATGTCGCACCCTGGTTGGTCGTGGACCTTCGAGCGGGTCATCCCCAGCAAAGCGGGAGCCCACCGCCCGGTCGTCGAAGAAATTCTCGATCGGCTCGAACAGGAGCAATGGTCGAGCGCACGACGTCTTCAGCGTCCGCATGGCCCTGGAAGAGGCCCTCTGCAACGCCATCAAGCACGGCAACCGGCTGGATCACCAGCAAGAAGGTGGCCGTCGTCTGCAAAATGGCGGCCAACCGGGTGTGGATCAAGGTGACCGACGAGGGGACCGGCTTCCGGCCCGAGCACGTTCCCGATCCTGCCCGACCCGGCCAATCTCGAGCGGCCCAGCGGCCGGGGCATCATGCTGATGCGCTGCTACATGACCCGCGTCGAGTACAACGAAGCGGGCAACGTCGTCGAGATGGAAAAAGAGCGCGCCGGTTCGGTCGAGCCGGTCTGACGTTTCGCCCGCTCGATGGAGCGGGGCCGGCCTCTGCCGGTTGCGATTCTTGCGGCGATGGCCGGCCCGTGAGTACTGCCGGATGGCGCCCCGGTCCGGCGGTCGGATTGCGGAATTCTCTAATAAAACTTGCCGCAGTCGCATTTTTCGCGCGCGCTTTCGGCCCTCCCGTACGTTGATCTTCGCGGCCGGCAAATGCTGTCCGGTTGGCCTGGATCGCTGGGGAGAGGCATTCGATAGCGTGGCCGGTTTTTGGAAAAGGAAGGGTTTTTGGCCAGGGGGGCCTCAATTCTCCGCAAGAATCGAAGGGGATCGCCAATGGGAAAAGTTCTCTCGCTATTTCTAATCGCGGCAATCGTCATCCCGCCATTGGTCGCCTCGGCCGAACCGGTCACGATGGCTTGGAGCCCGGTCGGCAATCCCGGCAACGCCGCTGATTCAACCGGCTACGGAGCCGTGAACTACTCGTACAACATCGGCACCTACGATGTCACCGCGAGCCAGTACGTCGCATTCCTCAATTCCAACGACCCTACCGGCGCGAACACGCTCGGGCTGTACAACACCGGCATGAGTGATTTCGGCGCCTATGGTGAGGTCATCTACAACTCCGCCGCCGCAAATGGGGACAAGTACAGCGTCGTTTCGGGGGATGGCAACTTGCCGATCAACTACGTCAACTTTTACGACGCGGCCCGTTTCGCGAACTGGGTCGGCAACGGCGAGGTGCCGGGGAGCACCGAGACCGGGGCCTACACACTGTTGGGCGGAACGCCGCAGCCGAGCAATTGGACAGACATCACGCGCAACGCCGGCGCCACGGTATTTATTCCCAGCCAAGACGAGTGGTACAAGGCAGCGTTCTACAATCCGGCGACAAGTTCATACTATGCCTATCCCACCTCCAGCAACACCGCCCCGACCGCAAGCGGCCCCACCGGGATGCCCAATTCGGCGAACATTGACAGCGCCTACGGCAGCCTTAGCAACGTCGGAGCGTACAGTGGCACGACGAGCCCTTACGGCGGGTTTGACATGGGTGGCAACGTCTTTCAATACACCGAGGGCCTCGTGCCGAACGAGGCGGGACTTCGCATCGATCGGGGCAGTGACATCTTAAATGTGGCGAACGTGATGCTCTCGACGAACCCATTCGATGCATCCCAAGGAGGCGGTGGTGCGTTCCAAGGGTTCCGCCTGGCGAGCATCGCCACTCCGGAGCCAAGCTCCGGGGTGCTGGCGACCATCGCCTGCGCCGTGCTGTGGTGGTGGAGGAAGCGACTCGCGTAGCCGGCGCGGCAGACACTACACCGCGAGAACGCAGCAAACCGCCCGCTTACCCGGGCAGGTTGCTCCATGCGCTTGTGAGTCGATCGAACAACCCGGAATGCCAACACCGGAAATACCCGCGGTGTTGGCACCCGGGATGTTGCCATCGTCGCCGACGACAGCGCAGCGTCACCCACGTTCAGCGACACGGCAACCGTGGCCATCGCGGTGATTCCCGAGCCGGCATCGGTCGTGATGATGGCGTTGGGCGCCACCAGTTTGCCGGGGCTCGGTCGGCGCCGCCGCGCCCGGCTTGGCGACCTGCGGGCAGATCCTCAAACCGGGGGACGGGAAGTGGGTCACGCATTGGCGATTGGCCGGCGAGATGCGCCCGAAAATGCACCATTCTCGACTTGATTGCAAAAGTCCTACGTTACCCCGAATACCTCGGTATGCAGAACCGCGTACTCATCCACCCCCCAGGGTGAGATGTCAACCACGGGTTTCTCTATAACATGACGACGATGACCTACACGACCCTCAATGACCGCTCGGCAATCAATAGCCAGGACCGGGGCACGGTCTTCGGCACCTTCTGGGGCAACGGCAATCTTTTCGGCGATTACTACACAAACCAGGATTACGGCTTCCTCGCGGTGCCGACTCCCGAACCCTCCTCGGTCGTCCTGCTGGGATTGGGAACGATCGGTCATGGCGCAATCGCCTTTCGACGACGGCTGCACAACCACACGGTTTAGGCGCGCCACCAAGAGGCTTTATCTCACCTCCGCGTATGCACCCTAATTGCCCTTGCCGCCGCGCGGCGCGGCGGTATTGAGTCGGCGTCTGATCGAGCTGGCGGCGAAAGACGCGGTTCATGATCTCGGTTTGCGAAAAGCCCGCGGCGGCCGCAATCCTGGGCATCGACCAGTTCGTGCCCGCAAGCAGTTCCTGGGCCTTGGCGACGCGCAAGCGGCGCAGCTCGGCGGCCGGAGAGCGGCCCAGAATCCGCCGGAATCGCTGCTCCAGCGCGCGCCGCGAGAAAGGCGCCTGCCGCAACACGTCGCGAACGTGGAGCGGTCCATAGGCGTTTTTGCGCAGATACTCCAAAGCCTGGGCCAGCTCGCGATCCTCCATGGCCAGCACGTCGGTCGAGTGCCGGGCCAACACACCGAGCGGCTCGATGGACAGCGACGTCCCGTCGGCCGACCTTGCCCGCCAGGCAGCGTGCCAGCAAGGCGGCCGCTTCGTAGCCGACGCGTTCGCTGCCGCAATCGACGGCCGACAACGGCGGATACGAAACGGTGCAGAGAAGTTCGTCATCTTCTCCGGCGACGATCGCCACTTCTTCGGGGATGCGGAAACCGGCCGAAGCGCAGGCCTCGCGCAGGAAATGTCCCTGCTCGGCATCCCAGGCCAGGATGCCGACCGGCTTTGCGAGCGACTGCGAGCCAACGTTCCAGCTCGGTCAGGGTCGATCCGCGGCGAGAAAGCTTGCGGCGCCATTCGGTAAAGCACCGCGCATGTTCCCGCCGACCGCGGACCGCGTCGGCGAAGGTCTGGCCCCATCCGATCGTGATAGTTCGGCTGATTCGGCACGCGGCAGTAGGCCAGCGAGCGAAAGCCCCGATCGATCAAGTGTGCCGCCGCCAGGCGGGCCGACTGCTGATAGTCGCTGATCACTTGCGGAAAGGGATAGCCCGGCACCACGCTGCGCGAGACATTCACGACCGGAATGCGCAGCCGGCGCAGGGCGGCGGCCTGCGTGCGATGCATGACGCGCGTGATGACGCCGTCGACGTCCCAATGCCGGGGAACGCTGGCGTACTCGCGGACCCCGCGCGGCTGCAACAGAATCTGCCAAGAGGGCTGTTCGCGCGCATAGCGGGCCACGCCGCGAATAACCAGGCTGCTGAAAGTCACCGACGTGTCGACCAGCAGGGCAATCCTTTGGGGCCGTGCGCGAAGACATGGCTGCTCCCTGATGAGCCAAGAAGGTGGTTGCGCAAAACGTCAAAACATTTGCGCATTATGTCCTACCCGGCACCGGCATGCGAAGCGAGTATTCTGAAGTTCGTGCAGACCGACCGTCTCCTGCCGACCGCTGCCTGACGGAACACCCGCCATGAATGCCCGTTGCCGCCTCTTGCGCCTGCCGTCGATCGCCTGGCTGGCGATCTTGCCGGCTCGCGGCCGATTCGGCCTGGGGGGAGTCGTTGCGAGCCGAAGAGGTGCGGTACAACCGCGACGTGCTGCCGATCCTGGCCGAGAACTGCTTTGCCTGCCACGGCTTCGACAAGGCGCGGCGCGAGGCCGGGCTGCGGTTGGACTCGGCGGCGGGCGCCACGGCGGTGCTTGACTCGGGCGCCCGGGCGATCGCGCCAGGGCAGCCGGCCGAAAGTGCGCTCATCGAGCGGATCTTCACCACCGATGCCGACGAGCGCATGCCGCCGGAAAAGGCGGGAAAGCAACTCACCGCCGTCGCAACAAGAAACGCTTGCGGCGCTGGGTGGAGCAGGGGGCGCACGTACGAAGCCCACTGGGCTTTCATTCCGCCCGAGCGCGTCGAGCCGCCGGCGGTCGCGGCCGATCATCCGATCGATCGTTTCATTCTCGCTCGTCTGGCGCAGGAAGCGATCGAGCCGGCGCCGCCGGCCGATCGCGCGACGCTCGTCCGGCGTTTGAGTTTCGATCTGATCGGCCTGCCTCCGTCGCCGCTGGAAGTCGACGCGTTTGTCAAGCGATCCGCGGCCCGACGCTCTACGAGCGGGTGGTCGACCGCTTGCTCGGCTCCGAGCATTTTGGCGAACGCTGGGCGCGGTGGTGGCTCGACCTGGCGCACTATGCCGACAGCGACGGCTATTTGCAGGACTTCATTCGGCCCACGGCGTGGCGGTATCGACAATGGGTGGTCGACGCTTTCAATCGCGATCTGCCGTTCGACCGGTTCACCCTCGAGCAGCTTGCCGGCGATCTGCTGCCCGATGCTGGCGATTCGGAAAGAATCGCCACCGGTTTCTTGCGCAACACGCTGAGCAATCGCGAAGGAGGGGCGGACCTGGAGGAGTTTCGCGTGCGGCAGGCGATCGATCGGACGTCGACCGTGGGAACGACCTGGCTGGGGCTGACGCTCGGGCTGCGCGGAGTGTCACGATCACAAGTTCGACGCGATCTCGCAGCGCGAGTTTTACGAGCTCTATGCCTTTTTCAATAACGTCGACGAGGTGAACTTCGACGCGCCTCTGCCCGGCCAGCGCGAGCCATGGGAGCGGGCCGAAGCGGGAATATGATCGCAAGCGTGCCGAGCTGCTCGCGCCGGTGGCCGCGCAGCTGGCCGAGCTCGAGGCCGATTGGGAAAAGCAATTGCTGGAGGCCGACGCACACCCGGGCGTCGATTTCACCTGGGACCGCGCGCTGGAAGTGCTGGGACTTTGCTGGGGGCAGGGCTAAGGCGAAGGACAACTGGAAGGGATCAACATCATCAAGACGCCGCTGGCCGCAGCGGACGCCGCGAGCAGCGCGATCGGCTGCTGGATAACTTTCCTGGCCAACGCGCCGGCGATCTACGGTGCCAAGCTCACGGAGCTGAAAGTCAGCGAGCTGCGGGCCAAGCTCGACGCGCTGAAAAAAGAGCTGCCGCCGATCAGCCGTGCGCCGGCGGTGATGCAAACGTTGAATCCGCGTGCCACGCACATCCATGTTCGCGGCGACTTTCGCCGGCCCGGCGACGAGGTGACGCCGGGCACGCCGGCGGCACTTCCGCCGCTGGCGCACGGGCCAGGCCGCGGACCGGCTGGCGCTGGCGCGCTGGCTGACGGCGCCGGAGCATCCGCTGACGGCGCGCGTCACGGTGAATCGCTTGTGGCAGGAGCTGTTCGGCCGCGGCATCGTGGCCACGAGCGAGAATTTCGGCGTGCGCGGCGATCGTCCCTCGCATCCGGAACTGCTCGATTGGCTGGCGATCGAATTCCGGCGAGCGTCACTGGAGCATCAAGGAGATGCTGCGATTGATGGTTCTGTCGCAGACCTACCGGCAGTCGTCGCAAAGCGCGGCCCGAGCTGGCGACGCGCGATCCGAACAACGCCCTGGTCGCGCGGCAGGCGCGATTGCGGCTTTCGGCCGAGGCAGTGCGCGACAACGCGTTGGCCGTGAGCGGCCTGCTTTGCCGCACCGTGGGCGGCCCCAGCGTCAAACCGCCGCAGCCGGCCAGCGTGTCGAAAGAGGGTTTCAGGAACGTCTGGGAGGCGAGCCCGGGGGCCGATCGCTACCGCCGCGGGATTTATACGTTTCTCCAGCGGACTTCGCCCTTCGCGCAGTTTGTCACGTTCGATCTGCCCGACACCAGCCGCAGTTGCACGCGCCGCGAGCGTTCGAACACGCCGCTGCAGGCGTTCAACCTGCTGAACGATCCGATGTTTCATCGAGGCGGCCCAGGCGCTGGCCGCGCGCGTCCTGCGCGAGGCCCGCGATGGCGACGAGCGCCGGTTGAACCACGCCTTCGTGCTGGTCGCTTGCCCGGCCGGCCCGAAGAAGAGGAATGCCGCCGTCTGCTGGCCTATTTCGATGAGCAGAAGGCGTTGTTCGCCGGCGACGCCACGGCGGCCCGGCCAGCTGGTCGGAGAGACGGCGCCGGCGAGGAGGCGGCGTCGCGGGCCGCCTGGATTGCGCTGTGTAGCGTGCTGTTGAATCTCGAAGAAACCATCACCCGCGAGTAAAGCCATGAAATCTGCGATGCTTCACAGCCGGACCTGTCGCGTCGTGATTTTCTTGCCCGCAGCGGCCACGGACTGGGCGCGATGGCGCTGTGGCATCTGCTGGCCGGCGAGAGTCCGGCGGATCTGCAGCAGCCCCATTTCGCGCCGCGGGCAAAAAACGTCATCTTGATCTTCATGGTTGGCGGACCGTCGCATCTCGACTTGTTGGATCCCAAGCCCCAGATGGCGGCCCTGCATGGCCAGCCGATCCCGGAATCGCTCGTGCGGGCGAAGAAGAGCGCAACCGGCGGCATGCTGGAAACGGTGATGGCCAGTCCGCGCAAGTTCGAGCGCTATGGGCAAAGCGGCATCGAGTTCTCGGAATTGCTGCCGCACACCGGCCGCGATGGCCGACGAGATTTGCCTGATCCGCTCGATGCATTGCCAGGAGACGATCCACGATCCGGCGCAATTGCTGTTCCACTGCGGCACGCCGCTGTTCGGCAATCCGACGCATGGGCTCGTGGGTGAACTATGGACTGGGCAGTGCCTGCCAGAACATGCCGGGCTACATGGTGCTGCTGTCCGATTCGGGCAAGGGGCTGGAAGGGGCCGGCGCCGCCCTGTGGGGCAATGGCTTCATGCCGTCGACGTATCGCGGCGTCACGTTTCGCAATTCCGGCGACCCGATTCTGCATCTGAGCGATCCGCCCGGCATCGGCGCCGCGGCACAGCGCGCCCGACTCGACGTGATGCGCGATCTCAATCAGATGCATCAGCAAACGCACCGGCGACGGCGAGATCGCCTCGCGGATCGCCTCGCTATGAGATGGCGTTTCGCATGCAGACCGCCGCGCCGGAACTGCTCGACTTCAGCGGCGAGTCGGCCGCCACGCGGGAAATGTATGGCCTGGATGCGGAGAAGACGCGTCCCTTCGGCACGAATTGCCTGCTGGCGCGGCGGATGGTCGAGCGCGGAGTGCGCTTCGTCCATCTGCTCCACTCTTCTTGGGACGATCACGCCGAAATCAATAAAGAGCTCGACCTGAATTGCGGCATGACCGATCTGCCGACCGCCGGCTTGATCGCCGATCTCAAGCAGCGCGGTCTGTTGGATGAGACGCTTGTGGTTTGGGCCGGCGAGTTTGGCCGCACGCCGATGGGCGAAGTCCGCCGCGGCTCGGCCGCCGGCAAGGAAGGGCGCGACCATCATCCCTTTGCCTTCTCGCTGTGGATGGCCGGCGGCGGCGTGAAGCGGGGCTACGTCCACGGCCGCACCGATGATTTTGGCTACAATGTGGTCGAAAGCCCCGTCCACGTTCACGATCTGCAGGCCACGATCTTGCATCTGTTGGGCATCGATCACGAGCGGCTGACCTATCGCCACGCCGGGCGCGACTATCGCCTGACCGACGTGGCCGGCAAAGTGGTGAAGGAAATCCTCGCATGACACCGCCGAGCGCAACTGCCTTCGACGAGCGGCCGGCACCCGCTGTCTCGCCGTCGTTTCCTGGCCGCGTCGGCGCGTGGCCGCGTTGGCCGGCGATCGCGCCGTTTCTCGCGGCCCGAGCACGCATCCCAAACACAAATACATCGACATCCACACGCACCTCGGCGCGTTTCACGCCGGGCAGAATGTCAGCGTCGAGCGGCTTGCTCGCCTGGATGGATGAGCACGACGTCGAGCGGGCCGTGATCCTGCCGTTGGTCTCGCCCGAGGCTGCTCCCCGGCTTGCAGGCCATGCAGACGAGCGATGCGGCGATCGAGGCGGCCGCAAGCGCATCCCGACCGGCTGATCGCTTTCTGCTGCCTCGACCCGCGCGTGACGACGACCAATCCGGCCGCGCTTCGGCCACGTCGACGGCGTGCGGGGGATGACCGAAATTCTGAAGCGTTACAAGGAAGCCGGCGCTCGCGGCTTTGGCGAACACAAAGTCGGTTTGCCGTTCGACCATCCGCAAATGATGCAGCTCTACGAAGCGTGCGACACGCTCGAACTGCCGATCTTGTTTCATCTCGACGATCTGCGCGGCATCGACACGCCGGGCCTGCCGCGGCTGGAAAATGTGCTGAAAGCGTTTCCCAAACTCCCGCTCATCGGCCACGCCTGCGGATTCTGGTCGTCGATTTCGGGCGACGCCACGCAGGAGGATTTTGGCCGCTATCCGACCCCGCCCAAACCGATCACCCCCGGCGGAGCACTCGACCGGCTGATGGACGCGTATGCCAATCTCTACTGCGACATCTCCGAGCCGGGAGGCACGATCGCCCTGACGCGCGATCCGGCGTTTGCCCGCGAGTTCGTGCTGCGCCGCGCCGATCGGCTGCTGTTTGGCAGCGACTACCTGGCGCCCGGCCAGCAGATCCCGCAGTTCGAAATCCTGTCGGCAATGAACCTGCCCGACGAGGTGGCAGTACAAAATCCATCGCGGCAACGCGATTCGGATCCTGAAGCTGGCAGGCGACTGAGCCGGCTGGATTCGCGAATGTGCGGAGGCGCCGATCGTTGCCTCGATTCGCCACATCCCGTAGCTCACCCATCACTCCACGGCCGGGGCATTTTGCCCTTGAGCGGTGCCGGCCGTTTCGGGTACAAGTCGCGGCGCTATTTCCAGCCAGACGTCGTGTCCGACACCGATTCCCCGAGGGAGTGAGTTCTTTATGCGCCGGCCACTCTTGTGGGCAAGTCTGCTCCTGCTGCTGCTTGCGGCAGGTGCCGAGGCGACCGAGTTTCCCTATGTCGCGTATATCAGCTCCGACGACGTCTACATTCGTAGCGGGCCGGGCAAGAACTATTATCCGACCGCCAAAATGAAACGGGGCGAACCGGTCGAAGTCTATCGGCACGATCCCGGCGGATGGTACGCGATCCGACCGCCGGTGCAAAGCTTTAGCTGGATTTCGGCCCGGCAGCTCGACGTGCTCGACGACGGCCTGGCCTCGGTGAACACCGAACGGGCCGTGGCTCGGGTCGGCAGCTTGTTCAGCGAAGTGCGCGACGTGATTCAGGTGCGGCTGAACAAGAACGAGCGTGTCGAGCTGGTCGACACGCACGCCAGCGGCGACGAAAAGTGGTACAAAATCGCGCCGCCGGCCGGCGAATTCCGCTGGGTTTATAAGGACTATGTCACCGGCCGGGCGCCGCAGGACGAGCTGGCCGACGACGATCGGACGACGACGACGCCGAAGAGCGGCCGCGCCGGCACGCTGGCCAGGCAACGGCGGCGGGACGACGACATCCGCTTGACCAGCGTCGGCCGAGACAGCGATGGCGACCGTCCGACCGGGATACGGACCGTGCTGCGGACCGACGTCCGCCGATCGGGCGAGCGACCCGCCGCGCCGGGCCAGTCGCCGGGGTCCGGCGGCCGACGATCGCAAGTCGTTCATCGCGGCGCTGGCCGACATCGATCTCGATCTGTCGGCGATGGTGGCCGAGGAGATTACGACCTGGTCGTTCAGCGATTTGCGGCTGCGGACCGAGCGGCTGATGCGGCGGGCTCCGACGGCGATCGAGCGTGGGCAAGCCCAACAACTGCTCAACAAGATCGATCGTCTTCGACCGGCTGAAGGCCCGGCAAGACGCCCTGCTCGAAGTGCCGGTCGCCGCCGCGTCGGCCGACTTCAGCGGCGGAGCGGAGGGGCGCTCGCCCGGCACGAGGAGTCGACCGGCCCGCGGTTCGACGCCACGGGCCTGCTGTCGCAGGTCGCGCCGCGCAAGGAAGGGGCTCCGCCGTTCGTGCTGATGGATCGCCGCGGCAACGTGATCAGCTACGTCACGCCGGCGCCGAACATCAATCTGCGGCCGTACGTCGACCGGCAAGTCGGCATCAATGGCCAGCGTGGGTTCATGCCCGAGCTGCAGAAATCGCACATCACGGCGCAGCACATTACCGTACTGGCGGACGCGCCCCGCCGCCGGTAGGCCGCGAGTCGGCCTGCGAGGACCTTGAGCAGCTGCTCGCCTTGGCGCTGGACGCGTGGATCGGCGTCGCGGCGGGCCATTTGCTCGATGCGGCGCAGGATGTTCGGATCGCCGGTCGTCGCCATGACCGACATGGCCGCCAGGCGGACGTCGGCATGTCTGATCGCGGCTGAGCCAGACGCAGCCAGGTGCGGGCGTCGACGCCGGGCATCGACGGCAGCGATTCGGCCAGCTCGCGGCGGACGGTCGGATTGGGATCGGTCAGTTGCATGGCCAGTTCGAGCTGCAAGGCCTCGAACCCGAGCGCCCGCAGTTCTTCCTCGGCGCGGTGGCGGCGGCTGGGATCGTTCGCCCGCAGAGCAAACATCCAGCGGAGGACGGCGGCTGCTTCGTCGCCGGCCTCCTCTTCGGTTTCGTCGCCGGTCGGGCGCCGGTATGATGATGCAAGGTGGCCGCGGCCGCTTCGAGCTCTTCGTCGGTTTCGACGGCGGCGTCCATCTGCTCGGCAGTCGGTTCGGGCAGCCGCGCCGGCTCGTTGCTGGCTAGCGAGCGGCGATCTCTCGGCTCGGCGTGGTCCTCGGCAATGCGCATCGCTGGGCGGTGGGCGAATCGAGGCCGCCGGGAAACAGGTTTCCGCCCGGCAGACTGGCCAGGCGCGGCGCGCGGTTGGTCTCGAACTCGGCCGATCCGCGGCGCTGGGCGTCGAGCTCGGCCATGCCCGGTCGCCGGGCCAGCAAACGCTGCGCGCCGCTGGGCGGCACTGGCCCGCAACACCTGGTCGCAGGCCGCGACGATCGCCGACTCGCTGGCATCGGTCGCCGGGATCACGGCCAGAATCCGCAGCGCGATGTCGGAGGCGACGCAGCGGGCATCGGGGCTGAAGAGTTCGATTTGGTCGGCCAGTGCGCGGGCCAGAATCAAGCTGGCGACGCCGCCGGCTGTCGGGCTCCAGATCGGGCCAGCGGCGCATCTCGTCGCCGAGCGCCTGACGCGCCGCTTCGGCCACGCACAGCCGCTCGGAGCCGAGCAGGCCGGCCAGTTCGGGCAATCCCGCTTCGCCCAGGCCGGCGATGCGACTGCACTTCGGCCAGAGCCTCGCGGTCGTCGGCCGCGTCGATCTGGCAGCGCCATTTCCAGGCCACCAGCCGATCGATGGGCGAAAAGCCGACGACCCACAGCGCAAGGCTGGCCGGCCCCCGCGATCAGGCAGCAGCCAGCGAGCACGACGTCCTGAGAACCAGCCGCTCATCGTGTTACCGCTTCGGTCCGATGGAGCTGTTGCGGGGCACTGCGAGGGCGGGCATTGTCTCGGCACTACGCCGGCAGGGCAAGACCAGCAGACGAGGCTCGGCCAGCATTCGGCGCAAACCACTGCGTCGTGCACCGGCCGCTCGCTAGCACCCCCAGCCCGGGTGGTTGAGGCCGCAAATTTTCGCTCGTCCCGATCCCTTCCCCGAGCCGAACTACTTCCTATATCGGCAAAGTCGACGGCCCCGGCGATAGCAGGCTGTCTGCCATCGCGTCGGAGCACGACCAGCCACGGCGGCCACGGATTGCGCGGCGATTCGAGGCCAGTGGACGGTCGGTTGAGAAGCGAAACCCGGAGCCGCAAGCTCCGCGACGCGGCAGACGAAGACCAACCGGCAGGCCAGGCAGACGCATTCGGGGGGATTATGCTGCTTGAGTTTTCCGGCCAGCCGTCTAGTGCGCTCGCCGCATCCACGGCCAGCGGTGGCGACTCTGGTGAAGCGGCCGCGCCGTTTGCCTGGCGGGCCTGCTGCTGGCCGGCCTGCTGGACGGCCTGGCCCCCGCGAGGCGGCGGCCGCGACCGAGAATCCGCCAGAACGGCAGCAACAGCCGGCAATCGCGCGACGAAGCCGCGCGGTCGATCCCTTTCGACAAGCTGCCCGACGACGCGGCGGCAAAAATCAAAGCGGTCGTGCAAAACCCGAGCTTGTTTCGCCGCGTGCCGGTGCAAGTGATCGACTGCGATCCGAACCTCTATCTGTTTCTGGTCCGGCATCCGGAAGTGGTGGTGAACATCTGGCAGGTGATGGGCATCAGCAAGGTGACCTTGGAACGGACCGGCCCCGACACCTACAAGGGAAACGACGCCGCCGGCACGACCGGCACGATTCGGATGTGCTATAGCAATCACGACACGCAGGTGTTGTATGCCGAAGGGGCCTACGAAGGGCCGATGTTCTCGCAGCCGGTTCAGGCGCAATGCGTGCTGGTGCTGCGGGCCGGCTACGTTCAGGAAACGAACGGCCGCTATTACATCACCAATCGCCTCGACGCGTTCATCCACGTCGACCACGTCGGCCTGGATCTGGTCGCCAAGACGTTTTCGCCGCTGGTGACCAAAACGGTCGACATCAATTTTCGCGAGACGGCGGCCTTTGTCGGCGTCGTGTCGCGGACTGCCGCGGCCAACCCGCAGGGAATGCGGCGACTGGCCGGCAAACTGACCGGACTCGACGCCAACTTGCGAAGTGAATTCACCCGGCTGTCGGACGATATCGCCGCCAAAGCCCAGCCACGCGAGACGACCGCCAATCGGCCGACCCGCCGGCATCGTCGACCGCCAAGCCCTCGGGCAAGAAGCTGCGGCGGTAGGGCGGAGCGGCGTTCTATCTTTGGACGTCCCTTGGCCGGCGCGTCGCAATCTCAGTGCGAGCATCTTCAGCAGCGGCTGCTTGCCGGGGCGACACTCGGCAGGCGAAAATCGCGGCCGCGTGGTCCCGGCCTCGTCTTCGATAGCCGTTCGGGCGGCGAAAGTTACGTTCCGGCCGGCACGTTTTGCTTTTCAGCTGGCATGGCATTTGATCTACTGGCCTTGTTTTAAATCGGCCAGCCGCGGGAGCGAGCCCGGGGCGCGTGGCCGGCAGTTTCGATCTGTTTGCCGTGATCTATGGGGAGCGTATGAGTAACGATTTGCTGCGTCGCGACGTGCGGATGCTGGCCGACATGCTGGGGGCGATCATTTCGCAATTGGCCGGCCCGGCCGCCTTGGAACTGGTCGAGGAAATCCGGCTGTTGGCCCGCGAACGGCGCGGCGGCTCGCGCGAGGCCGAACAGCAGTTGGCCGAAAAAATCGCCGCCTTCGACCACGACCAAGCGCGCACCGTCGCCCGGGCGTTCAGCATCTTTTTCGACCTGGCCAACATCGCCGAAGACCGGCAGCGGGTGCGGGTGCTGCGGGAGCGCGAGGCCCGGCTCGATCCGGAACCCATTGCCGAAACGCTGGCGGCGGCGATCGCCGAACTGAAAGCAGGCCGGCTTTTCGGCCGAGGCGGTGCAGCAGGCGCTCGACAGCCTGTCGGTCGAGCTGGTCTTTACGGCCCATCCCAGCGAAGCGAAGCGGCGTTCGATCCGGGCCAAGCTGCGGCGGATGCGGCATGCGCTGGAAGAATTGGATCGCGACGATCTGCTCCCCCGCGAACGGCGGCGCATCGAAGCCAGCTTGCAGGCCGAGTTGGGCGTGATGTGGCAGACCGAGTTTTTGCGTCCCGGCCGGCCGACGGTGCTGGAAGAAGTGGAGCGCGGACTTGTCGATCATGCCGCGCGTGTGGGAGGTGGTGCCGCTGGTTTATCAGTCGCTCGATCGTTCGCTGGCCGAGCACTATCCGGGCCACGCGTTCCAGGTGCCGGTCTTCTTGCAGTTCGGCTCCTGGATGGGGGGCGACCGGGACGGCAATCCGCACGTGACGGCCGAAGTGACGGCCCGCACGCTTGTGCCAATTGCGCAACAGCGCCATCGATCGTCACCTGCTGATTTGCAAGCAGATGTACGACTACCTGACGATTTCGGAGAATGGCGGCGCCGGCATCGCGGCAATTGGCCGTGCAGGTCGAGGCGGCATTGGCCCAGTGGCCGGCGCTGGCCGAGGCGCTGGCCGCGGTGGCTCCGCACGAGGCCTATCGCCGCTGGATCAAAACGATCGAGTGGCGGCTGACTCAATCGCGCGTGAGCGACATCGACTGGCCGGCCTTGCCGGGCGATTATGGCGACGGCAGCGCGCTGGTGGCCGACGTGAAGGCGATTTGCGATTGCCTGGCGGCCGATTTCGGCACGCTGCTGGCCGACAGTGCGGCCCGCGGCTGGTTCGACCTGACGCGGACGTTTCGGCCTGCACCTGACCCGGCTCGACATCCGCCAGGATGCGCGTCGCTATCAGGAAGTGCTGACCGAGATCTTTCAGGCGCTGGGCGCGACCGACAACTTTGCCGAGCTCGACGATCGCCGGCCGGGCGAAAGTGCTGGCCGACACGATCGATTTTGCCGGCGAAGTTCCAGCCCGAGCGGCTGTCGCCGCTGACGGTCGACACGCTGCGGCTTTATCAGCGTGATCCAGCGGGCAATGGTCCGCTTCGGCGCGAATTGCCTGGGAACGAACGTCATCAGTCTGACGCGGTCGTCGAGCGACGTGCTGGGGGTGCTGTGGCTGTGGCGGCACGCGCAGGCGTCGGCGGCTCCGCAACGGCCAGCCGCGGGCCGAAGACCGAGCTCAAGATCGCTCCGCTGTTCGAGAAGATTGGCGACCTGGAGCGAGCCGGGCAAACGCTCAGCAGCGATGCTCGCCAATCCGCTCTATGCCGAACATCTGGCCGGCCAGGGCAATCGGCAGGTGGTGATGGTCGGCTACTCCGACAGCACGAAGGACGGCGGCTATCTGGCCGCCTGCTGGGGATTGCAGCGGGCGCAGAGCGAATTGCACCGCGTGGCGGCAGCGACGGGCGTCAGCTTGACCTTCTTTCATGGCCGCGGCGGCTCGCTGGGACGCGGCGGCGGACCGGCGGCCCGCGGCATTCTGTCGCTGCCATCGGAATCGCTCGACGGCACGCTGCGGCTGACCGAACAAGGCGAAGTGCTGGCCGAGCGATACGACGACGTGCAAATCGCCTATCGCCATTTGGAGCAAGTGACCTGGGCCACGCTGGTCGGAGCGACGGTCCGCCGCTTCTCGCCGCAGCCGGAATGGATCGAGCTGGTCGAGCAACTTTCGCAGCGTTCGCTGGCCGTCTATCGCGACCTGGTCGACCAGCCGGGCTTCATGCAGTTTTTCGCCGAAACGACGCCGATCGAAGAAATCGAGGATCTGCCGATCGGATCGCGGCCGGCCCGCCGCCGCGGCGAGCGATCGCTGGGCGACTTGCGTGCCATTCCCTGGGTCTTTTCCTGGACGCAGAATCGCTGCATCATTCCGGCCTGGTATGGGCTGGGCACGGCCCTGGCCGAAACGAAAAGCCACGATCCGGCCGGCTTGGTCGGCGATCGGCGAAATGTATCAGGACTGGCCGTTTTTCCGCGCGACGATCGACAACGCCGCCCTGGCGCTGGCCAAGGCCGACATGTACGTCGCCCAGCGCTATGCCAGTCTGACCGACGCGAGCGAAACGCGCACGGCGATCTGGCCGCGCATCGCGGCCGAGTTCGGGCGGACCCGGCAAGCGATTCTGGACCTGGTCGGCGAGCCGGAACTGTTGGCGGCAACGCCTTGGTTCCAACGCTCGATCGAAGCCCGCAATCCCTATATCGATCCGCTCAACTTGATTCAGATCGAATTCATGCAACGCCGCCGGGCGCAGGCGTCGGCCGACGTCGATCTGGCCGAAGAGCAGCGGCTGCGCGATCTGTTGCGGCTGACGGTGCAAGGCATTGCGGCAGGCATGCGCACCACCGGCTGATCGCGGCCTGGCCTGGCACGCCGCTTGCTCTTTGGCACCCGAAAAGCTCTCATGGACCGGACGGAGTGGCCAATTTTCGAGCAACAAGGCGGGGGTCAACAGGATGATCAGCAAGCTCGACGGGGCGGTTGGGGTGAAAGAGTCGTGGGTCGCAACGATTCTCGAGGGCATGCCTGCTGGCGGTCGCCGCCGTGCTGGCTCCGGCGACGGGATGGGCACAGCAGGGGCAGGCACGAATCGAAGCCGAAGCCGTGCCCGGCAAACCGTATGGTGTCGGCGTGCTGGCGATCGAGCTTCCGCGCGGGCAGCGGATGGCCGATCCGAACAGCGGCCAGGTTTCGCTCAGCGAGGCTCGAGGCCGGATTCTGTATCCGGCCTACGAGGTCCGCCCGCTGGCTCGTTTGCTGCGCGGGGCCGGTGCGGGCGCCCGGCGGATGACGGTTTATTTTCTGTTTACCGGCAACGAGCCGCTCGATCTGACGCTGGCGACGCCGCAGCCGGTCCGCTATCCGCTCACGCCACGGCCGGGGCGGCAACGCCGGGCCGCTGTTGGCCGGCTGGTGGCGCGATTCTCGCGCCGGCCGGCCACCGACGTCTATCCGCGGATCGACGACTATCTGACCGCGCACGCTGGCTCGCCGCATGAATTTGCCGATGCCGCCAGCCAACGGCAACCAGTGGCTCGAGCGGCAGCTTATCGGGCCAGCTCAACCTGCTGGCCGGCGGCGAGTCGCTGCGGAACCAGCTGGCCCGGCAAGTGCTGCTGGGCGATCCGAATGCGGCGGAACCGCTCGACCAGGAATTGCCCTCGCAGCAGCCACGCCTCGATTCCGCGTCCAGGACAATGCCCGGCGTGCGCCGGCCGCGACGCCGGCGGTCGAGCCGATCGCGCTGCGGGTGCCGGAAGAATGTTTTTATGTGCGGACCGGCAGCTTCGAGAATTTTCTGTGGCTGCGGCATCGTGCCGAAGAGTGGGGCGGAGACTCGCGGAACCTGATCTCGGAGCAGGCGGTCGATTATGGGTTGAACCAGCGGATGCAGCAGCAACTGGGACTGCAGGAAACCAGACTGGGCGACGTGCTCGGGCCGACGGTGATCAGCGACGTGGCGATCGTCGGCAGCGACATGTTTATGCGCGAGGGGGCCGCGCTGGGCGTTCTGTTCGAAGCCCGCAACAGCACGCTGTTTGGGCTCGGAATCACCGCAGCAGCGCGCCGACGTGCTGAAGAAGGAAAAGGAAGCCAAAGAAGAAAAGCTGAAGCTCGCCGGCAAGGATGTGTCGCTGATCTCGACGCCCGACAACCGGGTCCGGTCGTTCTATGTCGTCGACGGCAATTACCATTTCGTCACGACCAGTCGCGCGCTGGCCGAGCGATTTTTGGAAACGGGCCGCAAGGAAGCCGACCGGCCGATCGGCACCACGTCGCTGGGTGCTTCGGCCGAATTTCGCTATGCCCGGTCCATTCTGCCGGTGGAGCGCGGCGATACGGCCTTCGTCTATCTGTCGCGGGCATTTTTTCACAATCTGATGAGCCCGCATTATCAGATCGAAATGGTGCGCCGGCTGCGGTCGGCAACCGAGATGGAACTGGCCCTCTGCGCCAGGCTGTTGGCCCAGGGCGAGGGACGGCCGGCCGAAACGATCGAGCAATTGGTGGCCGCCGACGTGCTGCCAGCCGGATTTGGCCGGCAGGCCGACGGCAGCTACGATCGAACTGACTGCCGACGGACCGGTTGACAGTCTGCGCGGCGCGCGGGGAACTTTCGTGCCGATTCCCGACATGCCGGTGGAGCAGCATCACCGCGTTGCGAGGCGCAGCAATACCAGGATTTTCTGGCGGCCGCCGCCGACTGGGGTTCGCCCGATCCCGCTGCTGGTGGGCCTCCGGCAATCGGCCAGCAAGCGGAGCGGGCTGGAGCACGTCGAGATTGACCTGCAAGCGGCGCCGCTCACGCCTCGGCATTACCAATTCTTGAACCGCTGGCTTGGGCCACCGGCTGCGCAGCGATTGGCGCCGGTGGCGGGAAACCTGATCAGCTTCGAAGCGGCCATGCGCGGCGGCGGCAAGGTTCGAGGCGGGGGACCACTTCTTGTTTTTCGGCTTGCAAGACCTGCTGGGAGGCGAACTGCCGGCCGACAACCGGCCGGTGCTCGAAGCCCTGCGCGTGCTGGTCGGTCAGTCGCCGCTGCGGGGCTATCTGGGGGCCTGGCCGGAGCCGGGACTGCTCTCGATGGTGGGCGGAACGGCCGACGTGCCGGTCGATCCGGCCGGATATCTCGCGTCTGGTAACCGGAGTCTGGCGACGACATTCTGCCGCCGTTCACGGTGTTGTCGTTTCATCGCGAAGTGCTGGAACAGGTCACGCCGCAGTTTCGGCTGGAGCCATCGCCTCGACCGGTGCAGATCGCGCTGCGAATTCGAGGATCTGCAAGGAACCAACTTGTCGGCCTGGGTGAATCGCGAGGGCTATCAGCGGGCGGCGAAAATGTCGGCCGGCAACCTGCGACTGTTGGCCACCTTGGCCGACGAATTTCGGGTGCCGGCGAAGCAGTGCCTTCAGGCGGCCGAATCGGTGCTCGACGCCACGCTGCTCGACCCCTTAGGCGGTCACTACGAACTGGCTGGCGACGGAACGTCGGCGCCGGTGGGGGAACCAGCCGCTGGCGATCGACGCGGTCGACGACAGGGGCTCCGGTCGACTACCAGTTTCCGGCTTTGACCTGGATCCGTGGATTGGACGCCGAGGCGTGGTTCGACGCAGGGACGACTCGTGCTGCACGGCGATGTCGAGATTCCAGCGACCGGCAGCAAGAGCCGCAAAGCGACGGGCAAGACGCCGGGCGTCAGGGCGTTTTGAAGCGTAAGGCCTTGATTGCAGCGCAAGGATGGGGCTTACCGCGGGCCGATGGCCGGTGGAGCTTACTTCGCGGCCGCGGGAGCATCTTCCGGCGCGGCGGCTGGGCCCCCGGCGGGCACGGCGGCCGCGGCCGGTGGGGGCTCATCCGGTTTGAGGGTCAAGGTGCCGGCGGTCAGCAGAGGCGAGAGCTGCCCAACCCAAGCGATTCAGGCGCCCGCCAACCCAGCAGCACGGCGCCCGTCGGCGTGTCGTACCACCAAAGCTGGAAGTCGCCCGGCAGCTTCTGGACCCCGGTCTTGCCTTGCCCTTGCGGGAAAAAGGCCTGGGGCATTTTCACTTCGATCTTCTTCCAATTGACCATTGCGCCCTGCGGGGTGCCGGCCTGCACGTCGATCCCAGGCGGCGTCGGGAGCGACCTCCTTCAGTTTGGTGAGCAACTCCTGCTCGAGCGCGGCCTTTGCCTCGGGCTGCAGCACGCGAATGCCCGTGTAGAGATAGATCGGCAGCATTAAGTTCTGAGGATCTTTCTTGAAGACTTCGTAACAGTTGACCAGGCCCGGGAACGGGTTCAAAAACGGCGGGTTCAAACGTTCCGGATCGATTTCACCATGTGGATCGTCCGAATAGATCGAGTTTTTGTTGTAGACCTTCTCGAACATCTTGGGCAACCGGATCACCAGGTTGGTACCGGGGATTTCGCTTGCGCCCGGCCAGAGATCGGCGAATCGGGTCGTCAACTCCAACTCGGTCAAATGCAATTTGTAGACGCCGTCGTAATAGCCGGTGCCGCAACCAGCGACGACGAAAAATCCCAAGACAAAAAAAAGCCGTTTCATTGCACCTGCCACCCGCTGCCATGGGTCAATTATTTCAGGATGCCAGCATTGATTGTACCCTGGCGAGGGGCAACGGTGAAATCGTCGCAGGGGCGCAGGGCGCTGCGAGCCGCCGGCGATGCCGCCAGCCCGGCAATCGGACGTGCTGGCAACCCGGGCGGCGGCACGCCGAAAAGCCACCTTGGGCGATTGATCTAGCAGTTCGCCGGGGCAATCGCTATGTTCCTGACGCTATCGGTCCGGGCATGTTGACGCGAGCGCGTGTCCGGCGCTGGCGCCGTGAGCGCACAGGGGGAATCGAGCGATCGCCCCGGGGTGCTATCTGGCAAAAATATTGACCTGAAAAATAGCTCGCCGGCGCCCTAACCAGTCAGACGCTATGAAATCCATCGACCTGGTCGAGACGTTGCAGGGAATCGGAAGGCCGCGGGCACTGGTGTTGGGCGATCTGATGTTGGATCGCTACACGCAAGGCAATGTCGATCGGATCAGCCCGGAAGCGCCGGTCATCATCCTGCAGGCCGATCATCGCGAAGCCCGGCCGGGCGGGGCGGCCAATGTCGCCAACATGCTCGCCGCGCTCGACGCGCGAGTCACTTGCTGCGGCGTGGTCGGCGAGGACGCGGCCGGCCTGCGAGCTTGTGCGAACTGCTTGGCCAGGTGGGCGTTTCGTGCGACCTGGTCGTCACCGAAGCGGGCCGACTGACCACGGTCAAGGAACGGATTGTCGGGCTGGCCGGCACGCGGCATCCAAGCCAATTGCTGCGGGTCGACAGTGAATCGCGTCACCCGCTGACTGCACGAAACCGAGTCGCAATTGATCGACGCAGTGTGCGACTCGATCGCCGATTACGACGTGGTGCTGATTTCCGACTATGGCAAGGGGGTCTGCACCCCGGCCATGCTCGACGCCACGATTACGGCCGCCCAGCGCCACGGGGTGCCGGTGCTGGTCGATCCGTGTCGCGGCAGCGACTGCCGGCAATATCACGGGGCGACGCTGGTCAAACCGAATCGCTCGGAAACGGAAGCGGCCACCGGCATTCGTGTCGCCACGATGCAGGATGCGATTACGGCCGGCGTCCGGCTGTGCAAGCGTGCCGAGCTGACGATGGCCCTGGTCACGCTGGACCGCGACGGCATGGTGCTGGTGCAGGCCGACGGACAGGGGGAAGCCTTTCCGACCTGCTCGCGAAAGATCTACGACATTACCGGTGCCGGCGACATGGTGCTGGCGATGCTCGGCTTGTGTTTCGGCGGCAACACGACGTTCCGAGCGGCCGTTCGCCTGGCGAACGTGGCAGCCGGATTGGAAGTCGAGCGGCCGGGCGTGGCGGTGATTCGCCGCGATGAAATCGCCAGTTCGCTGGCGGCCGACCATGCCTGGAGCAAGCATAAAATCGTCGGGCTCGCCGAAGCCCGGCAGCTGGCCGGCGGAATATCGCCGGCAAGGACTGAGCACTGTCTTCACCAACGGCTGCTTCGATCTGTTGCACGTCGGGCACATCGCCAATCTGAACGAGGCCGCGGGGCTGGGACATCGCCTGTTCGTGGCCATCAACAGCGACTCGAGCGTGCGAAAACTGAAAGGGCCGGGCCGCCCGCTGATTCACGATCGCGATCGGGCCGTGATGGTCGCCGCGCTGGCCGTGGTGTCGCACGTGCTGGTCTTCGACGACCCGACGCCGCAAGCGTTGATCGAAGCCATTCGCCCCAACGTGCTGGTCAAAGGGGGTTCCTACTCGGCCGACGAAATCGTGGGAGCCGACTTTGTCCGCAGCTATGGCGGCGAGGTCCACCTGGCCACGATGGTCGAGGGAATTTCCACGACCCAGATCCTGGCCGCCATGCGGCACGAACACGAACCGATCACCGCGCCGATCATCCATGCCTTGCCGATCGACGAGGGCTCGCCAGAGGGCACCCACGGCGGCGCCAAACGCGTGGCCTGAGCGAAACCTCATCCAACAAAAACATTTCGCTGGCGGTGTGCGGAGATTTCGGGAAACCATGGCCATCGATTTGAAGAAGATTCGGCGAATCGCACTGGTTCGCAACAACCACATGGGAGACCTGGTCTGCACGCTGCCCGGCTTCGAGGCCCTGCGGCAGGGCCTGCCCCACGCTCAGATCACCGCGATCGTGAATCCTCACGCCGCTCCGCTGCTGAATCAACATCCGCACGTCGACGAAGTGCTGCTCGACGACGAACTCGATCCGCCCGAGCAATTGACCGCGCTGTTGCGGGCCGGGCAGTTCGACGCGGTGCTGGTCACGTTTTGCAACCGGCGGAATAGCTGGGCGGCATTGCGGTCACGGGTGCCGATCCGCGTGACCCACGGCCGCCGGTGGTTTCAGGCCTTGTGCGGCACCCATCGCTGCTACCAATCGCGAAAAAAGCCTCCCTATCACGAATCGGCCTTCGTGCTGTCGTTCACCCAGCGGCTGGGAATTCCGCTCACACTGGAGCAAGCCCGGCCCTATCTGTATGTCGATCCGGTCGAGCGGGCGAAGATCGAGCAGCGGATCGTCGCCAAGATCGGCAGCCAGGGGCCCTTGTTTGCCGTTCATCCGGGCAGCCGCAAAAGCGCCTTCAACTGGCCGGTGGAGAACTATTTTCAGACCGTCGAGCGGCTGGCGGCCGTCGGCCGAGTCGTGCTGACCGGCAGCGATCCCGATCGACCGCAACTGGATTGGATCGAAAGCCGCCTGACGCCCGCGCTGCGCGAGCGGGTGATGCCGATCACCGACCTGACGCTGCCGCAGTTGGTGGCCGGACTGTCGCTGGTCGACGGCTTCGTCTCGTCGTCGACCGGACCGTTGCACATCGCCGCCATCGTGTCGGGCAGTGCGCTGGGGCTGTACAGCGACGCGTTCTATCTGCATCCGAGGCGCTGGGGACCGATCGGCCCGACGGGGAAGCGTGCTGATCGCCGAGTGGAAATTTCCGGAGCCGCCGCTGATTCGCTCTCCGCTGGCCGACCAGCACATGGCCCAGATCACGGTCGACATGGTGGTCGAGCGGATGCTGCACCCGGTGGCCGAATGCTGCGCGGCCTGAGGGCGAAACATGGCGCGAAGAGATCATCCGTGGACTGCCTTGATGTCGCAAACCCGCAGCGCCAGCGAGGGAATGGCGACGTGTCATCCCTGGCTGCGCTGCGGGTTCGTGCCAGCTGTTTGCATGCGGTACAAAATGCCCTGAACCGAGGACGCTCGGCCGATGAAACCGGGCGACATCCGTCGGATTGCCGTGTTCCGCAACGATCGCCTGGGCGACCTCGTCTGCACGCTGCCGGTGTTCGAGGCCCTGCGGCTCGGCTTGCCGCAGGCCCACATCACGGCCATCGTCAATCCCGAGACGGCTCCGCTGCTGGCCGGCCATCCGCATGTCGACCAGGTGCTGACGGCCGACAAAAAAGTTTCGACCCGGCGCGCTGACCCGGTTGCTGCGTGACGGGCGTTTCGACGCGGTGCTGATGGTTCACTGCACCGGCCGCAACGCCCTGGCGGCACTCCTTTCGCGAACGCCGATCCGCGTGACGCACGGCCGGCGGTGGTTTCGCGCACTGTGCGGCACGCACCGGTTCTATAAATCGCGTCGCTGGCCGCCGCTTGCACGAATCGAATTTCGCGCTGTCGTTCACCCAGCGGTTGGGCCTGCCGCTGACGCTCGAGGAATCGCAGTCCTCGGCTGGTGGTCGATCCGGCTGGAGCAGGCCGCGATGCGTGCAGCGGATCACCGCTCAAATCGGCAGCGAGGGGCCGCTGTTTGGCGTTCATCCCGGCAATCGGGCAAGCGCCTACAATTGGCCCGTCGAGAATTATTTGCAGGCGATCAGCCGCCTGGCGGCCGATCGGACGGGTGATCATTACCGGCAGCGAGCATGATCGGGAGCGGCTCGACTGGATCGACGGCCGGCTCGATCCCGCGCTGGCCGGTCGGGTGATGACGTCACCGGCCTGGAGCTGCCGCAGTTGGTGGCCACGCTGTCGCTGGTCGATGCCTTTCTGGCCTCGTCGACCGGACCGTTGCACATCGCCAGTCTCGTCTCGCGATCGGCGGTGGGCTTGTACAGCGACGTCTCCTATCGACATCCGAATCGCTGGCAGCCGATCGGACCGAACACTTCGATCTTGCTGGCCCACTGCAGCGGCCAAGGAGCCGCCGGCCATCGGCTCGCCCGAGGCCGACGCGGTCATGTCGCAGATTTCGGTCGACGCGGTCATGGAGCGCATGCTCCAGAACGTCGGTCGCAGCTGCGCCGCGTGAGGCTGAGTACCGCGCGGCGTTTCTTCACCGCAGGCTGGCGCTGATCCAGCCGATCGACCCGCGGTTTGCACCTGGCCTGGCGGCGGCTTATATTGCCAACAGCTTTTCAGGGGCGTTTCTTTGGAGTCGGCGCTATGGCGATCACCGTTGCTTGCGGCCAGTGCGGAAGCAAGTTCAACGCGTCGGACGCGATGCGTGGAAAGCGGGGCAAATGCCCAAAATGTGCCGCCGTGATCATCGTTGGCGATCCGATTGGCGCCGGCGACCGGCCGGCGCCGCAGCCGCAAGTTGTTCGCCCACCCGCGGCACCTCGACCGCCGCAGCCGGCGGAGCCAAAAACCAAAGCGTGCGCATTCTGCGGCGAGCAGATCTTGCTGGCGGCAATCAAATGCAAACACTGTGGCGAGATGCTGGAGCCGGCCGTGCGAACTGCCAGAAACGTCGGCCAGCAACGAGCGCCGGCGGTTCACCCGGCTAGCGCGTCGCGGACGGCGCCGCAGAAACCGAAACGAGGCAGCAGCAGCCTGGCGATGTCGTCGGTCCTGCTGGCGGTGTTGGCATTTCTGTTTTGCTGGGTGCCTCAGCTTGGGATCGTGAGCATCCTGGTCGCGCTGCTCGCGCTGCTGATCGGCGGGCTCGGTTTGGCGATTGCCCGGTTTCGGAGTCCGGCAGGCGTGGGATTCTCTCTCGCCGGGATCTTGCTCTCGGTGGTTTCGCTGGTGATGGTAGCCATTCCGTATTTTCCAGCGTCGACAGTCGAACCGGCTGCCGCGCCGCCGATCGTCCAGCAAGCGGCCGTGCCGGCGCCAACGATGCAGGATGCGGTTCTCTCCGAGCCGGCCGAGGATAACGCGGCTGCTGAGCCCGAACCGCAATGGACCAACGCCCAGAATCCGGTGCAGGAGGGGGAACTTCGGATTTCGGTCAGCCGCGTGAAGCTTGATTTTGTGTCGATCAAGTCGTTGGTAGCCATCACCCGGTCGAACGAGAAATCGAAAGAGAAAATGTTGCTCGTCTCGCTCACGATCGAAAACACGAGCGATTCTCGCAAGGTGGACTTCAAAGGCTTTTCCGGAAACGACCTGGCCGGTGGTCTGGCCGGAAACAGCGTTCTCGGCGGCTTGTCGGAAAAGGACGTGATTACTGCCTTGTCCGGCAAGGATGGCAATAGCGGCCTGGCGGATAAGGACGTGATCAGTGGCCTGGCCGGAAGCGTCAGTGACGCGATCAGCGAATCCAAGCCCGGGCTGGAAGACAATTTTGGAAATCACTACCGACAGATGACGTTCGGGCTGGGGAGCACCGTCGATGGGCAAGCCGAAAACCAATCGATCTATCCCGGCAAGGCGATCAGCGACGTGCTCGTTTTCGAGGCCCCGATCGAGAAGGCCAAGTACCTGCACCTGGAATTGCCGGCAACCGCATTCGGCGGCACCGGCAAAGTGCGTTTCGAAATCCCGGCCGAAATGATCGCGCGGTGACCGGGCCGGCTCAGCTCGCGACGATCGCGCTAGTGATAGCAGTCGTCGGTCGCCAGATACGACTGCACGTAGTGGCGCACGCCGTCTTCGAGCGTCGTCATCGGACGGCGATAGCCGGCCGCCGCGCAGCCGGGTCAGATCGGCCTCGGTGAAATATTGATATTTGTCGCGCAGCGTTTCGGGCATGTCGATGAATTCGACGCGCGGCTCGCGGTCGAGCGCGGCCATCGTGGCGTGAGCCAGATCGAGAAAGCTGCGGGCCTTGCCCGACCCGATGTTGAACAGTCCCGAAACCGTCGGCGTTTCGGCCAGCCAAAGCATCACGTCGACGCAATCGCGGACGTAGACGAAATCGCGCAGTTGGCCGCCGTCGGGATAATCGCGGCGGTAGGACTTGAACAGCCGAGCAGCTTCGCCCCGCGCAACGTGCGGATGGAGATGGGCGACGACGCTTTTCATCGAGCCCTTGTGATATTCGTTGGGCCCATAGACGTTGAAGAACTTGACCCCGGCCCACTGCGGCGGAGCGGCCTCGCCGCGCTCGACCCGGCGGGCCACCCAGCGGTCGAACAAATGTTTCGACCAGCCATATAGATTGAGCGGCCGCAAGCGAGCGAGCTCGTCGGGCCGACCGAAATCGACGAAGCCGGCCGATCCGTCGCCGTAGGTTGCCGCCGACGAGGCATAGACGAGGCGCACCTGCCGCTCGGCTGCACCACTGCCAAAGCCGCGACGAGAGCTCGAAGTTCGACTTGATCACCAGGTCGCCGTCGGTTTCGGTCGTCGACGAAATCGCGCCGAGATGAAAGATCATGTCGAGCCGCGGCCGAGTGGCCAGATAAGCTTCGAGCCGCGTCGGGATGGACGAAGCCGGCCAGTTCGTGCTTGGCCAGGTTGCGCCATTTGTCGCCGTTGCCGAGCGTGTCGCAAACCGTCACGTCGTCGCCGCGATCGGCCAATGCCGCCACGACGTGCGAGCCGATGAAGCCGGCTCCGCCGGTCACCAGATAGCTTCTTGAAATGGACCCGCGGAAGTTGTCATCGCGTTTGCTTCCTGTTGGAGTTGTGGCGTGCGTCGCTCGGGCCAGTGGGCGATCAATTCGGCCGCGTGGGCCAGGTCGCGGGCGACCGCGTCGGGCCGGACCGAGAGCTCGGGCTCGCCCTGGCCGGCCTGGCCGGTTTGGACCAGAATGGTGCGACAACCGGCGGCTCGGCCGGCGGCCACGTCGCTCATTTTGTCGCCGATGGCGTAGCTGGCCGGGAGATCGAGCGCCAGATCGCGGGCGGCGGCGAGCAACATGCCCGGCCGGGGTTTGCGGCACTCGCTGTCGCGGCGATAAAGGCCGACGCCCTCGGTGGGATGATAGGGCGAGTGATAGATGGCCGCGATCTCGATCCCTTCGTCGGCCAGCCGGCCGCAGAGTGCGTCGTTGAACCGCCGCATGTCGTCGAGCGAAAACCGGCCGCGGGCGATGCCCGACTGATTGGTGACGATCACCAGGCGAAACCCCAGGGCGACGAGTTGCCTCAGGCCTGGCACGACGCCGGGCAGCAGGTCGCAGCCGGGCGACCTCGTGCGTATAGCCCAGGTCCTCGTTCAGCGTGCCGTCGCGATCGAGAAATATGGCTCGATGGAGGGTCACGATTGAAGTTTCCAACGTTCGGTGGGATTAGCGAGGGTAGGGGTTCGGTGACGTTTCAGCCGCACGCGCCGGTCGGTTGCCGCCGCGGCTGCGTTAGGCTATGACGCATGGCGGCGGCGATTTCGCGCCGACGAGCGAAGCGCCTCGTCGTAGGTGCAATGCAGCACGGTCGCCGGCGGAAGCGGGGCCCGGAACCAAGTGTCGGTCTGGTGCAGCACGATCGTGGGAATGTGGACCGCATGCGCCAACCACAATGTGGCGGTGTCGGTCGTGATCAACAAGTCGGCACGCTCGTAGAGTCCCAGCAAATCGTAGAGCCGCTCGCAATCGGCCGGCATCTTCACCAGCGTGGCCCCAAACCGCTGCCAGCGCAGCCAACGGGCGAAACGGTTGCGCCACTGCGAACGGACTCGACATGCCGTCGAGGTTGTACAGGATGAACGGGCCGCGGCCGCCGAGATACCGCTCGGCCAACTGCGCTTCGCGCTCGGGCGACCGGCGATCGAACTCGATCGGCAGCTTGCCGTACAGCTCGGGATAGCCGGCCAGGCGGTAAGCCTCGGCCGCGAAACTCTCGGCAGCCGGGGGTCGAAATAGCGGTTGTTCCAAACCTTGGAGACGATGACCCGGGGGTAGCGGGCCGCGGCCCAAACTCGGGCCTCCTCGGGCCGGTGTTCGTCTTCGAACGGCAGCAGCACCGGACGCACGTAGCTGACACCATCCAGCAGGCTGGCGAATTTCGGGTGTATCAGAAAATCGACCCGCTCGCCGCGGTCGTGCAGATGTTTGGCCAGCGGCAAAATGTTGATGATGTCGCCGTTGCGGCCGGGCTCAACCAGAGCGATCGGATCATCCATGGGCAAGAGCCCTCCCCGTCCTTGGGCTTCGCACGGCAATATAGCCGCTTGCGCGGAATCTTGGCAATCGGAGACGGGCGCCGGGCCACGGTCGCGGTCGCGCAGCCGTGCATCGCTCGATCACCCACCGACGCCGCAGCCGGTAACGCGGGACTGCCGATCCGGTGTTGTCGAAATGATGTCAGCGTGCTATTTTTTCCCGCGCGGCAGCGTGTTTTCCGCAGCGCCGGTCTTGCGCGACGAATCGCACGACAAGGGGCGTGCTAGCGTGGCCAGGCCGCGCGGAGCTTTTGGCTTTTAAGGCAGAGCCGATGGCCACACCGATCCGCTTTTTCACGATCGTGCTGAACGGCATGCCGTTCTTGCGCTATCACTTGCCGATGCTGCAGAAACTGACGATTCCTTGGGAGTGGCACATCGCCGAGGGCATTGGCCGAGCTGCGGCACGACACGGCCTGGAGCGTGCGTAAGCGTTGGACCTGGCGCAAACCGTTTCGGCTGCAAACGACCGGTTGGATTCCCAATCATCTGCACGACGGCGGCCGGAGCATCGATGGCACGCAGCGAATATCTGGACGAAATCGCCGCGGCTCGATCCGCGCGTCAAAATCTTCCGGACGCCGCGCGGCAAGTTCTGG
This sequence comes from uncultured Planctomycetaceae bacterium, assembly GCA_963702015.1. Classification (GTDB taxonomy): domain Bacteria; phylum Planctomycetota; class Planctomycetia; order Pirellulales; family PALSA-1355; genus DATJTR01. Next base: position 5,394,733 of record OY969698.1, on the reverse strand, counting down.
GACGGCAAACGCGAAATGGTGCGGGCCGCCTGCGCCGACTTGAACACCGAAACGCTCCTCTGGCAAATCGACAGCGACGAGCTGTGGACCGTCGATCAGATCCAAACTGTCGCACGAAATGTTCGCCGCCACGCCGGAGAAAATGGCGGCTCGTTATTGGTGCCACTATTACGTCGGGCCGGAATTGGAAATCACTCGATCGCAACTGCTACGGAAATGGCCGCGATGGCTGGATCCGCACCTGGCGGGCACGGCCCGGCGACGTGTGGTTGAAACACGAGCCGCCGCTGCTGGTGCGCGACGGTGTGCCGCTGTGCCGCGACTCGTTCTTGCAGGACGAGACCGAAGCCAAGGGGCTCGTCTTCGAGCACTACGCCTACGTCACCGAGGAACAGGCTCGCCTTCAAGGAGGCGTATTACGGCTTGCCCGACGCGGTACTCTATTGGCGGCGGCTGCAACAGGCCACGCCCCCGCTGCGGCTGGAGCACTATTTGCCCTGGGTTCGCCATCGGACGCAGGTCGGACGCCGGCCGGCGGGCGGGTTGGCCAGTTATGATCCCGGCACTGGGCAATGGTCGTTCCCCGCTGCGGGCGTCAATGCACGGGCGATGGCGCGGGTGGCTTGATGGCGCGGCGTGCCGCTTGACCACTAGCGAGGAGAAGAGAGCCGTGCCCAAGTTTCTCCTGCTGGATCACTCGGTCCGCGACGTCGGGCAACATCATTTCGAGTACAGCGTCGATCTGCTGCGCACCGCCCAGCGGCAAGGTTGGCAGCCGGTGCTGGCGCGCATCGCGAATTGGGCGACCATTCGGAACTGGACCGAAGTTGGGAGGTCTACCGCACGTTTCAGATCAGCGACGAGGACTTCAAGTTCGTTCTCAAGTTTCATCATGCGGCGCGCAAACTGGCCGCCTCCGAGCAGGAAACCGATCGGTTCGCGTTTGCCAGGCGCTGGCGATACCGGGTGCGGCAGCGGCACTTCAAGCGCCGTTATCAGCGATTGCAAGAACGTTATGCGCGAGGGCTGGACGAGGTTTGGGCCAGCTGCCGGCCGACCCGTGGCGATCAGGTGTTTGTCGCCACCACTCGACCGTTGGATCTTGCCGGCCTGGTCTGCTGGGCACGCAAGAATCGCTCGGCTCGCGAGGTCGACTGGCATTTGCAGTTCCATTTCCCACTGGTCGACGCCGAAACGTGGTACGCCCCCGGGTGCCGGCAATATGGCCCGGTGTTGAACGACGTTCCCGAATTGCTCGCAGAGTTGCTCTGCGGGCTCGATCGCAGCCGAGTCCATTTCTATGCAACGACCGAGTCGTTGGCGGACCAATTGAGCTATTGCCTGGGTGAGCCGTTTCAAGCGCTGCCCTATCCGGTCAACTCGGCACTGGCCGACATGCGAGCCCAGCTCGCGGCACGCCATCCGTTGCGTGCCACCTGCACCGGCCAGCCGCGTGCGGAGAAGGGGGCGAAACACTGGTCGCAAATCGTCAGCGAGTTGACTGCCGATTATTTTTCGACCGGACGGCTGCAACTTGCCCTGCAGACCAACTCGCTGGCCGATTTGCCCGAGCCGCTGCGGCGGCTCTCTACCGAACTGGCGGGGCCGAACGCCGCAAAGCCGCGCGCAAACACCGGTGGCTTTGGCCGGTTGGCCTCTTTCTCCGCCCGACTATCTGCGATTCGTCGCCAGCTCGGATATCGGCCTGTTGATGTACGAACCGTGGACCTATCACATTCGCTGTTCCGGCGTTTTGGTGGAGATGCTTAGTGCGGGCATCCCGGTCGTCGCGCCGGCGGGCTGCTGGCTGGCCGATCAGATTGCCGAACCGATCTATGCTCATCAGGAGCAGTTGCGCGAGCGGCTTCCCGTCGTGGCCAATCTTTCGGCCGACGAGCTCGACTGGAGAGCGGCGGTGCCGAATTCCGCGGGACAGGGGATTGTGGCCGGCGTCGACGGGCCCGAGTCGTCGTTTCCCGCAGCCATTGCAACGGCCCAGGTGCCGGCCGGTACCAGCCACCTGTTGGTGCTGTTGACGCGCGATGAGCCGAACGGCTGGAATCATTATTGCTCGGTGAGCGTCGAACAGCGCGACGCCGCAGGCAATCCGCGAGCGCGGAGTCGCGATGTCGTCGGCCACCGCGGCCCGGGCCAATGGATGACGGTGCTGGTGCCGCTGGCCAGCCAAAGCCGGCAGATTGAAATCCGGCTTGAGACGGCCTTCGGCCACGAGCCGATTTTGCTGCGGCGGATCGAATGCTGCTTTTTGGCCGTGCCCGACGCGTCGCGGCCGGCGATCGGGGCGGTGGGGCGATTGATCAGCGATCCGGCACAAGCCGCCGAATGCTTGCGCGACATCGTCGATCATTACGACCATTATGAAAAAACGGCTCGCGAATTTGCCGCGACGTGGGCTCCCACACACACGGCCGACCAGGTGCTGCGTGACTTGACCGCTCGGGCAGCAATGCCATTGGCCAGCCGTGGCGAGATTGCCTAGCCGAGGCGTCTGCCGGCACTCGGTGCCGGGCGAACTGGGATTGCCCTGCTTGCCAGTGAGAGTAATACTCCCGCGGCAGGTTGGGCCGAATGCGGGAGCAGCTCGCGCGGACGCTAGCGGCCTGCGGCACCCCGCCATCTGACCGCCGAGCGAGGAGAACCGAGCGTGCAGAAGTTTGTCGTACTGGATCATTTGCTGCGGTCGGTCGGGAGCCATCATTTCGAATACGACATGCATGTGCTTCGCGCCGCCGAGAGCCAAGGTTGGCAGCCCGTGCTTGGCACGCACCGGACGCTGGGCAAACATCCGGAACTCGCCGGAAACTGGCAGATCTTTCGCTCATTTCGGGGAAATATCAGCGACTACGACTCGCTGGTGATCAAGCTTTTGCGTACCGAGCGTAGATTGGCCGCGGCCCTGACGGCGCGCGGGCGCTGGCCTTTGCCCGGCGCAACCGATGCCGGTTCGATCTGTGGCGCTACCGGCGGCGATTCGAGCGCTTGCAGGGCTGCTACGCCAAGGGACTCGATGCGATTTGGTCCGACTGCCGGATTGCGCGTGGCGATCGCGTCTTCGTGCCCACGATGACGCCATTCGATATCGCCGGATTGACCAACTGGGCGCGGAAAACCCCCGCGGCTGGCGAGGTCGATTGGCATCTGCAATTCCACTTTCCCCTGGTCGAGGCGGAAACCTGGTACGCCCGGCGCAGCCGGCAATACGACGATCTGTCGCTGAATATTCCGCAGATGCTGCACGGCCTGCTGCGAGTGCTGCCGCATGGCCAGGTCCACTTTCATGCGACGACCGAATCGCTGGCCGACCAATACGAGCATTGCGTCGGCGAGCCGTTCGGGATCTTGCCGCTGCCGATCAATCCCGTGCTTTGTCAAATGCGCGGCGGTGTTGCCGGCCGCAAGCCGCTGCGGGCAACATGTGCCGGCGAGCCGCGTTCGGAAAAGGGATCGAGACACTTATCGCAAATCGTCAGCGTCTTGAAGGACGATTATTTGCTGACCGGACGCCTGCAACTTGCCATCCAGGCGCGTTCGACCAAGAATCTTCCCGAATCGATCCGCGAGCTTGTCGCCGATCCGGCGTCACCGGTTGCCGCGGCCAAGTGGCCACTCTCACCCACTGAATATGTGCAGTATCTGGCCAGCTCCGACATCGGTTTGTTCACGCACGATCCGCTGGCCTACCATGGTCGCCTTTCCGGTGTGATGGTGGAGTTGCTCGCCGCGGGCGTGCCGGTCGTCGTGCCCGCGGGATGCGCTGGGGGACCAGATTTCCGAACCGATCTTCGCCCATCAAGAAGGGCTGCGGGAGCGGCTGCCGACGCTGGCCAATCTTTCCACGAGCGATCTCGACTGGAAAGTCGCCGTGCAAAATCCCGCGAAACAAGGGATCGCCGTCGGCAGCGATGGGCCGGGCGCAACCATTCCGGCCGCGGTGGCGCACATGGCGGTCCCCTCCGGTGCCGGCCATCTGCTGGTACTGCTCGAGCGCGACGAGCCCAATCCCTGGAACCGCTATTGTTCGGTGAGCATCCAGCAGTTCGACGCCGACTCGCAGCCATCACGGCGCAGCCGCGACGTCATCGGCTATCGCGGCCTGGGCCAGTGGATGACAGTGCTGGTGCCCTTGGATGCGCAATGTCGGCAGATTGAAATCCGTTTCGAGACGGCGTTCGGCCACGAACCGTTTCTGCTCGGGCGGTTGGAATGCTGCTTTTTGGGTGGATCCGACTCAGGGGTGCCACAGGGAGCCGTGGGGCGGCTGGCCAGTGACCCGGCGCAAACGGCGGAATGCCTGCGCGACATCGTCGACCACTACGACCATTACGAAAACACGACGCGCGCGTTTGCCACGACCTGGGGCCCCGCACACACGGCCGACAAGATCGTGCGTGACGTGGCCCGGCCGACGGCACGCGGCCGCCGCGAGGCCGCATAAGAAGGCGAAAGCGCGAGCCGTTTGGGGCATGGCAATAGCGGCGATTCACTAGCTAGCTACCCCGTCGAGTTGGCGCGGTGGAGTGCCTATCCGAACTGGGATTGCCCTGCATGCCAGCACGCGTAATACTTCTCGAGCGCATGAGCCAAACGCAGCGCGGCATGCCGCGGCGCGGTCACTTGCCCAGCCGACCGCGCTCAGAATTCAGCGATACCAGGGAGGGTACGCATGGGACTTTTGGCAGGACGTCGCGTCCTGGTAACCGGCGGAGCCGGTTTTCTGGGAAAATCGGTTTGTGAAACGTTCAGGCGCTTTCAGCCTGCGGCGATTCTCGTCCCGCGCAGTTCGCAGTATGACCTGCGCGATCGCGCGGCCATCGATCGGCTGTTGCTGGATGCCGAGCCCGACATCGTCGTTCATCTGGCGGCGGTCGTGGGCGGGATCGGCGCAAATCGCAAGAACCCGGGCCGCTATTTTTACGACAACGCGATCATGGGCATCCAGCTGATGGAAGCCTGCCGCCTGGTTGGCATCGACAAATATGTTCAGGTCGGAACGATTTGCTCGTATCCCAAGCACACTCCCGTGCCGTTTCGCGAAACGGATCTGTGGAATGGCTATCCGGAAGAGACGAACGCCCCCTATGGACTGGCGAAAAAGATGCTGCTGGTCCAGGCACAAGCCTATCGCGAGCAATACGGCTTTCCGGGGGTGACGCTTGTTGCCGGTAAATCTCTACGGACCGGCGGATAATTTCGATCCGCAATCGAGCCACGTGATTCCGGCCTTGATTCGCAAAGTGGTCGAAGCCCAATCGTCGGGTCGCCGCTGGATCGAAGTTTGGGGAACCGGCAACGCCTCGCGAGAATTTCTGTATGTGACCGATGCCGCCGAGGGAATCGCCCTGGCGACCGAGCATTACGATGGCCCCGAGCCGATCAATCTTGGATCGGGCCAGGAAATCACGATTCGCTCTCTGGTAGAATTGATCTGCGAATTGTGCGGCTTCGATGGTCAGTTGCGCTGGGATCCTTCGGCGCCCGACGGCCAGCCGCGCCGCTGCCTGAGCACGGAGCGGGCCGAGCAACTGCTAGGCTTTCGCGCCAAGACATCGCTGCGCGACGGATTGAAAAAGACGATCGAGTGGTATCGCCACGTGCCGCAGCGACACGCGGCGTAACGGCGAGCGAACATTGTCCCCTGTTTTCGTCCAACACCGCGGAAGGTTTTAGCCCATGAGCGAGCGTCGTCGTGCATTGATCACCGGCATCACCGGCCAGGACGGTTCGTACCTGGCCGAGTTGCTGCTGGCAAAAGGCTACGAGGTCCACGGCATCATGCGGCGGGCGAGCACGTTCAACACCGGCCGCATCGAGCATTTGTACCAGGACCCGCACGAGCCGAATCCGCGCCTGTTGCTTCACTACGGCGATATGACCGACGGCAGCAGTTTGACGAACCTGGTGCTGAACGTCGAGCCGGACGAGATCTACAACCTGGCCGCTCAAAGCCATGTCCGCGTCTCGTTCGATCTGCCGTTGTATACGGTCGACGTCGACGCGATGGGAACGCTGCGGATGCTCGAGGCCGCGCGGCAACTCAACCGGCACAAGCCGGTGCGGGTCTACCAGGCGTCGTCGAGCGAAATGTACGGCCAGGTGGCCGAGACGCCGCAGACCGAGAAGACGCCGTTCCATCCCCGCAGCCCTTATGCCTGCGCCAAGGTCTACAGCTATTACCAGACGATCAACTACCGCGAGGCGTACGGGCTGCACGTTTCCAACGGCATCCTGTTCAACCACGAGTCGCCGCGGCGGGGCGAGACGTTCGTCACCCGCAAGGTGACGCGCGCGGCGACGCGGATCAAGGAAGGCTTGCAGGACAAGCTGTACATCGGCAATCTCGACGCCAAGCGCGATTGGGGCGCCGCGCCCGACTATGTCGAGGCGATGTGGCTGATGCTGCAGCAGGAAGAACCGGACGATTATGTGATCGCCACCGGCGAAACGCACAGCGTGCGCGAGCTGATCGAGCTGGCCTTCGGCGAAGTCGGATTGGCCTGGAAAAAATACGTCGAAGTCGATCCGCGATTCTGCCGGCCGACCGAGGTCGATTTGCTGCTGGGCGACGCGAGCAAAGCCCGCAAACAGCTCGGCTGGAAGCCGCGCATCCTGTTCGCGGAATTGGTCCAGATGATGATCCATTCCGATTGGGAACTGGCTCGCGAAGAGGCAGCCGCGGCCAAGCGACAAACGACTTGATCACGCGGACCGAGGAGATGCACCGTGCCGAAGTTTGTGGTGCTGGATCATTCGCTGCGGCTCGATTGGGGGCCACTATTTCGAATATGCGGTGCAAACGCTCGAAGCCGCCGAGCGGCACGGCTGGCAGCCCGTGCTCGCCGCGAGCCGCGAGTTGGGCGACCATCCCGAGCTGATCCGAGGTTGGGAGATCCACCGCCCGTTTGCGACCACCGAAGACGACTATCACTTCGTGCTCAAGGTCCATCATACGCGGCGCAAGCTGGCCGCCGCCGAGCAGGACGCCGGCTCGTTCGCGTTTGCCAAACGCTGGCGATACCGGATCCGGCTGCGGCGTTATCAAGCGGCGCTACGCGCAGTTGAAGCAGCGCTGCGGCAAAGGACTGGACGAGGTTTGGTCTGCCTGCCACCTCGCGCCCGGCGATCAAGTCTTCATCCATAGCGCCATTACCTTGCCGTTTGATATCGCCGGCCTGGCTGACTGGGCCAGCAAAAATCCGGCAGCCCGCGGTGTCGACTGGCATTTGCAGATCCATTTGCGGACTGGTCGACACCGAAACCTGGTACGGCCACGGCAGCCGGAGTATGGCAAACTTTTTCTCGACGCGCCGGAAATGCTGCAAGACCTGCTGCGAGCTTTGCCGCGCGATCGGGTCCATCTCTACGCGACGACCGAGTCGATGGCACGCCAGCTTGGGCACTGCCTGGGTGAATCGGTGCAGGCCTTGCCCTGGCTGGTCAACCCGACGCTGGCCACGGTGCGTGAAAAAACCACGCCGAATCATCCTCTGCGGGCCACGTGTGCCGGGAGTTTGGCGGGCGGAAAAGGGGGCCGACCACTGGTCGCAAATCGTCGGCGATTTGAAGGCCGACTATTTTGCCACCGGTCGCCTGCAACTTGCCTTGCAGACTCGCTTGCCAGAGGATTTGCCCGAGCCGCTGCGCGGACTCTCGGCCGAGCTGGCATCGAGCGGTGACGCAAGCGGCCCGCGGACGCCGGTCGTTCATGCCGCCTGGCCTCTCTCTCCGCCCGACTATCTGCGACTACTGGCCGACTCGGACATCGGACTTTTGATGTACGATCCGCTGCCCTACAACATCCGCTGTTCCGGGGTGCTGGTCGAGATGTTGAGTGCGGGCATACCGGTCGTCGTGCCGGCGGGCTGTTGGCTTGCCGATCAGATCGCCGAACCGATCTATGCCTATCAAGAGCAGCTCGGCGAGAAGCTCCCCAATTTGCCGGCCGCCCGGCTCGAATGGAAAATCCCTCGCGACAATCGGTCCGAACGAGGCCTGCGCGTCGGCACCGATGCGCCGGGTGCAAAATTTCCGGCAGCCGTCGCTCTGGCGGCGGTGCCGGCACATGCCAGTCATTTGCTGCTTGCGATCAAGCGCGATGCGCCGAACGTCTGGAACTATTACTGTTCAGTGAGTGTCCTGCAGCGCGACGCCGAGGGCAACGCGACCCGGCAGAGCCGCGACATCATCGGCTACCGCGTCGACGGGCGCTGGATGACAGTGCTTGTGCCTTTGGACAGCCACAGCCGGCAGCTTGAAATACGCTTGCAGACAGCTTTTGGCCACGAGCCGTTTTTGCTGGACGAAATGAAATGCTCCTTTCTGGCCGCGTCCGATATGGCGCCGTTGGCGCTCGGAGCGGTGGGGCGATTGGCCACCGACCCCAAACAAGCCGCCGAATGTTTGCGCGACATCGTCGATCATTATGACCATTACAACAAAACTGCGCGCGCCTTCGCCGCCGAGTGGGCTCCCGTGCACACGGCCGACGAGGTGCTGCGTGCGTTGACCAACCGGTCGGCTGTGCGGGCAGCGGGGCGCCGCGAAATGGTGCGGCAAGAGCAGGCAATCTAAATAAAAACACCAACGATCCGGAGCGCGCGGCCGGCAAGTGCTGCGCACGTTGCCGTTGTTTTCGCGGTCACTGTGCTCCATTGTCGGTGAGAATCTATTTAGAACCGGCAAGCCGGCGGTCAAGGAGGACCGACATGTCGAAGTTTGTGGTGCTGGATCCCTCGCTGCGGGGCGTGGGACAACATAATTTCGAATACGACGTGCACGTACTCCGTGCCGCCGAGCGACAAGGCTGGCAGCCCGTGCTCGCAGCGCACCGCGATTTGGGTCGGCAGCACGAATTGATCGAGTGTTGGGAGATTCATCGCGCGTTTGGCGACCACGACCACGAGCGGATTCTTCACCAGCTTCATCGCTGCCGGCGCCGACTTGCCAAAGCCCGAGCGACCGCCAGCAGCATTGCCTTGGCAAAGCGCTGCGAATCGCGGTTCAACCGCTGGCGCTATCAACGGCGCTACGCCGGTTTGACGCACGGCTATCGGACGGCGATGGATCGGATCTGGTCGGGCTGCCGGCTGGCGCACGGCGATCAAATCTTTTTGGCCACCGCTATGCCCTGGGATATCGCCGGATTGGCCGATTGGGCGCGCGACTATCCCGGAGCACGCGAGGTCGACTGGCACTTGCAGTTCCACTTTCCGCTGGTCGATGCCGAAACCTGGTACGCCGATGCCAGCCGGCAATATGCCCAGCAATTGATGGATCTGCCCCAGATGCTACAAGAATTGCTGGCGGCGCTCGGGCGGGCCCGAGTCCATTTGTATGCCACGACTCCGGCGTTGGCCAATCAGCTCGCGCATTGCCTGGGCGAGCCGTTTGCGACGCTACCGCTGCCGACCAATCCCGCGCTCGCGCGCCTGCGAGCCGGCGTTGCCGAGCGGAGCCCCCTGCGGGCCATCTGTGCCGGCCAGCCGCGCTTGGAGAAAGGGGGGGAGCACTGGTCGCACATCGTGAGCGAGTTGACGGCCGATTACTTCGCCAGCGGACGCCTGCAACTTGGCTTGCAGGCCCAGTCGTATGCGGAACTGCCCGAACCGCTGCGGCGGCTCGTCGCCGATCTTGCGGCGCCGGACGATCGGCGCCCGGCGCGGACGCCGGTGGCTTTGGCCGGCTGGCCTCTTTCGCCCGCCGGCTATGTCGAATTTCTCGCCAGCTCGAGCATGGGCCTGTTGATGTATGACCCGCTGGCCTACCACGCCCGCATTTCCGGCGTGATGGCCGATTTGCTCGGTGCCGGCGTGCCGGTCATCGTACCTGCCGGATGCGCTCTGGCTGATCAGATTGCCGAACCGATCTTTGCCCATCAGGAACAACTGCGCGAGCGGCTCAGCGTGGTGGCGAATGTCGGACCCGGCCAGCTTGAATGGAAAGTGGCGATGCAGCATTCCGCGAGACGCGGCATTACGGTCGGCGTTGATACGCCCTGCGCGACGATTCCGGCCGTGGTGGCTCAAACCGAAGTGCCGGCTCATGCCAGTCATCTGCTGGTGCTCGTGGATCGCGAAGAGCCGAACGCCTGGAATCGCTATTGCTCGGTGAGCACCCTGCAGCGCGCAGGCCGATGGCAAACCGCTGGAGCGCAGCCGCGACACGATCGGCTATCGCGACTCGGGCCGGCCGATGACGGTGCTGGTGCCGTTGTCGCGCGAATGTCGGCAGGTTGAAATCCGCCTGCAAACCGCCTTTGGACACGAGCCGGTGTTGCTGCGGCGGATGGAATGCTGTTTTCTGGCAGCGTCCGATCGGCCGGACCTGGCGCGCGGGGCCGTGGGCCGGGTGGCCAGCAGCCCGGGCCAGGCCGCCGGCTGCCTGCGCGACATCGTCGATCATTACGACCACTATGAAAAAACGGCTCAAGCGTTTGCCGCCGATTGGGCCTCGTCGCACACGGCCGATCAAGTGCTGTGCGATTTGACCGCCCGATCGATTCCCGCGACGGTCGACCAGCGCATGGCGGCTTAGAGATGCGGGCGCGGGCCGAAAGAGCTAATCCCGTTCAGCGGCGTGGGCCGCGATCCGATCGATCCGATCGGTAAGCTCGGCTTCGCCGGCGGTGACGGCCAGACCAATCTCCAGGGCCCAAAGGGGCTGCTTGTCGAGCCACGCAGGTTCGATTTTGACCAGGTCCTTCATCGTCGCAGACGAGCATGGCCTGCTCGGCCGCGGCCCACGCAACGAGCGACGTCAAAATCGGCCGGCGAATATGCGTAGTGATCGGCAAAGGTGCGCAGACCGACCAACTCGGCAGCCCAAACGCTCGAGCGTGTCGGCGAACGCCTGCGGATTGCCGATGCCGCAAAACGCCGCCACGCGCTGGCCGGCGAGCGCCGCGAGTGGCTGATCGGTGCCGTCGAGCGTGCGCAGGCGAAGCGGCTGGTGGATCGCTTCGACCCAGATCGCACGGCGTGCATAGCTATCGATTTGCCGGCGGATCGCGGCCCGGCGGTCGGCATCGACCATATCGGCCCGCGAAAGAACGATGACGTCGGCCCGGGCGAATCCGGCCAGTGGTTCGCGCAGGGTGCCGCGCGGAAAGACATGGCCGAATCCAAAAGGCTCCAGGGCATCGACCAGCACGATGTCGAGATCGCGGGCCAGCCGGCGATGCTGGAAACCGTCGTCCATGACGATCACTTCGGCGCGGTGGCGCACGAATCGCCGTTTCGGCCGCCGCCACTCGATCGGGATTCTGCACGTGAGGCACGTCGGGCAAGGCCAGCGCCAGCTCGCGGGCTTCGTCGTTACCGGCAGGTTGATCTGGCGAGTCGTGCTTCGCGCCATAGCCGCGGCTGACGAGCACGACGCGCTGGCCCCGCTCGACCGAGCCGATGGGCGAGCCAGGCGACAAAGGGTGTTTTGCCCGTTCCGCCGAGCGTCAGATTGCCGACGCTGATGACCGTCGCATCCACACGCTGGCGATGGCGCGGGTCGTCGTAATAGCGATTGCGCAGGCGGATGGCCAGCGCGTAGGGCAATTCGGCCAGGCGAAGCAACGCGCGCTCGCACGAGGCGATCGGCCCCCGGCGCCGACCGCTGACTATTTCGCGAAAGTGGGCGGCAAGTTGGGACAAAACCGGACTGCTCGACGGGAGCGCGCGGGCGACGTTTTTACTTCAGCGCCCGAATGATGGCGTCGGCCATTTCGCGGGTGCCGACAGCCGACGGGTCGTCGCGGTTGGCTTTCAGGTCGTAAGTGACGTATTTCCCTTCGGCGATCACGTGGGCGACGGCCTTTTCCAAGCGATCGGCGGCGGCATCTTCCTTGAGGTGATGCAGCATCAACATGCCCGACAGGATCAAGGCGGTCGGATTGACCTTGTTCAGTCCCTTGTATTTCGGCGCGCTGCCGTGAGTGGCCTCGAAGACGGCTCCTTCGGGCCCGATATTGGCCCCCGGCGCCACGCCCAGCCCGCCGACCAGTCCGGCGGCCAGATCGCTGAGAATGTCGCCGTAGAGATTCGGCAGCACCAGCACGTCATACAGTTCGGGCTTTTGCACCAACTGCATGCACATGTTGTCGACGATGCGATCTTCGAACGCGATGTCGGAATAGTCCTTGGCCACCCGGCGGGCCGTCTCGAGATAGAGCCCGTCGGAGAACTTCATGATGTTGGCTTTGTGAACGGCCGTGACTTTTTTGCGGCCATGCTCGCGGGCGTAATCGAAGGCGCAGCGGACGATCTGCTCGGTGCCCGAAACGCTGATCGGCTTGATCGAGACGCCGGTCTCGTTTGGGCTTGGTTTTGATTTTTCGGTCGGGACTGATGCCGTTGATGAATTCGATCAGCTTGGCGGTCGGTTCCTTGCCCGCCTCGAACTCGACGCCGGCGTAGAGGTCCTCGGTGTTCTCGCGAACGATGACCAGGTCGATCGGCGTGTCGGAAAAGTAGGTGCGGACGCCGTGATAGTGCTTGCAGGGGCGGATGCAGGCATAAAGCCCCAGGGCTTGCCGCAGATAGACGTTGATGCTGCGAAAGCCGGTGCCGACCGGCGTGGTGATCGGGGCCTTCAGGGCACAGCGGGTCCGCTTGACGCTTTCCATGACCGCGTCGGGCAGTGGCGTTCCGACTCGGGCCATGACGTCGATGCCGGCCTCTTGAACGTCCCAATTGATTTTGACGCCGGTGGCGTCGACACATCTGCGGGCGGCGTCGGCCAGGTCGGGGCCAGTGCCATCGCCAGTGATCAGCGTGACTTCATGCGCCATGGTTGGTTACCGTGGTCCTTCATTTTTGCGGTGTTGGAAGCGAGGTCGAAACAGCCAGCCTGGGGGCGCGTGGGATGCGTCAGGCTAACAAATCAGCCGGTCGGCCGTCAAAGGGGAGGGGGGTGGTAGGGCGGGTAGTCCAGGCTGGGTTTGGGCCGAATGTTCGTCAACGTTTGGCAATTCTGGCACAGAAGTCGCTATAAGCGATATCGGCTAGCATCGAGTAGAATGAGGCCGCGCGGCGGCCAGTTGGGTCGCGCACCAATTCCAGACGATGGCCGGCGACGCGACCGCGGCGGGTTGGGTCGCCACGCATTTTTTCCTTCGACGCGAGACTTTCTCATGCCCCTCGTGCAATGGCTGGCCTATTGGCCTTGGTTTGTGGCGTACGTCCTCGTGTCGACGGTCGTGTTTATTTGGCTGCGGCGCAGCAGCTCGACCGATGAGGAGGCGGCTCATCGCCTGCATGCAGCGGACGGCTTCGGCGCGTCGACCGCTTTGGGTCCGATCGCGGCAACTTTCTTCCGAGAGACCTGCCCACGATTGTTGGCGCTGGCGGTGACCGTCGGCTTGGGAATTCGTCTAGCGGTGGGCCACTGGAGCGTGTGGGACGCGGCAGTGATACTCGGCGTCGTCGCTTTCTGGCCGGTGCAGGAATGGGTGCTGCATGTCTTTGTGCTGCATTTGAAGCCGTTCCGTTTATTCGGCCGGCAAATCGATCCGATCATCGCCCGCAACCATCGCAATCATCATCGCAATCCTTGGGATCCCGAATTGGGTCTGACGCCGCCCCACATGATCTGGTTGTACGCGTGCGGGCTGCCTGGCCTGTGGTTTCTGTTTCTGCCCGTGCCTCTGGCCCTGACGGGCGTGGCCACGTATTTCAGCCTGGTGCTGAATTACGAATGGATTCATTACCTGATTCACACCTCGTATGTGCCGGTCGGCTGGTTCTACAAGCGACTGTGGCTCAATCACCGACTTCACCACTTCAAGAACGAACAATATTGGTACGGCGTGACGATGTTGGCGGGGGATTGGTTGCTCAAGACGCAGCCCAGCGCACAAGAGGCAAGTCGCTCGCAAACGTGTCTGACGCTGGGAGTCGCCAGCGACGACGGCGCCGCCGATGTTACAGATGTTGCCCAAGCGGCCGAGCAGCGGACGCGGGCGGCATAAGTCGGCGTGCCCGACGAAGTGCGATTGGTCACCTGTGGCGAACATTGCCCATCAAACAGAGCGAGCCCAGAATTGCTTCTGGGCTCGCTCTTTTCGTCAAACGTGTGAGCAGCAGCCGTTAGCCGGCAGATTTTACTGCAGGTGCCACAAGGCTCGACGTCTTGGGCGCCGGGTTGGCCGGATTCGGAGCGTCGGATTTCGGCACCGGGCCGACCAAGGGCGCGCCGGTCTTGGCCGCAAAAATATCGTGCAGCTTGCGGGCTGCCGGATCGCGACCTTCGAGTTCCACCGCCTTGCCCAATTGTTTCACGGCCGGTTCCGGATAGTTCAAATATCCGTACTGGAAGCCGAGCAGGAAACGCAGCGCCGGATCGTCCGGCTTCTCTTTCACCGCCGCTTCCAGCGCCTTGAGCTGGCTGGTGTAGTCGGCGACATTGCCATAGAGCTGGGTGTAATTCTGAACCACCGCGCCCCACTTGTCCTCGGGCAAGGCGCCCATGGCCAGTTCGGTGGCGGCCGCGGCCTGCGTCCACTTGCCGGTCTGGAACAGCGATTGGGCGACCATCATCATCAAGCCCGCGTTGTTGGGCTCGTCGACCAAGGCGTGGCGGAAAGCGCCGATTGCCTCGGGATATTTGCCGGCGTGGAAATCGGATTCGCCGAGCGCGACGTAGTCGGTCCCCATGCTGGTTGGAGGATTGGCTTCGGTTTGGTCGGCCAGCGTTTGATCGGTCGTGTTGGCTGCGACGTTCTGACCGTTGTCGACCGCGTTGTTGGAAGCGTAGCCGGCGCCATAGCCACCGTAACCGCCGCCATATCCGCCGCCTCCGCCGTAACCGCCGCCGTATCCACCCAGCCCGCCGCCCAAGCCATAGCCCAGGCCCATGCCGGCCAGGAACGGCAAGAATCCGCCGCCGCCGTAGCCGAGACCGAATCCGCCATAGCCACCGTATCCGCCATAGCCAAAGCCCTGGCCATAGTTGCCATAGGTATTGAAGTTGCGATTGCCGGCGTAGTTATTGCCGAAGGCTCCTTTTTCACCAAAGAAGGCCGAGTTGTTGCGATTAATGTTGTTGTTATTACCACCTCGATAGTACGAAGTGTGTGCCTGAGCTCCACCGGCGTTATTGTTCGAGAAGTTGCGATTCGTGAAACTCTGATTGCCGCCCGCCTGCGACCGACCGGCCGCGCCGGCATTCGCCGCTCCGCCGTTGGCATTGGCACCGCCGGCTGCTGCCCGCTCGCCGCCGCCACGTTCACCGCCTCCACGTTCACCGCCTCCACGTTCACCGCCGCCACGTTCACCGCCTCCACGTTCACCGCCGCCGCCACCGCCGCCACCGCGTCCGCCGCCACCTGGGCCGCGGGCAAAAGCCATGTCGGCCGAGGCCGCCATCAGAATGATGGCCAAAGCCACTGAAAGATTGTGCAATTTCATGATCGATTCCCCCTAAAGGTCCAAAAAGGGCCGGGCTGGTTTCCCGGTCGCGCAGAGCGACACAACTAGCATTGGTTATGCACTTTTAGTGCCAGCGCGTAAATCAGCCATTTGCAGCAAAAATGCGTGAGAAAGTGGTCGCTCAGCGACCGGTCGGGCCGTTTGCGATGCGCGGGAGCGGCCAGAATGGCGTGCGCGAGCCGTCTCACCTGGTCCTGGCCACGACCCACCTACAGCGTGGGGCCGACGTTCCAGGGCACAAACTCTTCGTCGCCCAGGTTCATGGCCTCGCTCTTGGTCGCCTGGCCGCTGGCGACGGCCAACACCTGCTCAAAGATTTCGCGGCCGACGTCTTCGACCGGCCGCCCGGCCAGAATCGTGCCGGCATCGATGTCCATGTCGTCAACCATCCGCTGATACATTGGCGTGTTGCTGGCAACCTTGATCGTCGGCGTCGGCTTGGAGCCAAAGCAACTGCCGCGGCCGGTCGTAAAGACCATTACCTGGGCGCCGCCCGCCACGATGCCGGTAACACTCGGAGCGTCGAGACCGGGCGTGTCCATCACGACCAAGCCCGGAGCGGTTACTTCTTCGGCATACTGATAGACTTCGGCCAGAGCGGTCGACCCCCCTTTGGCCACGGCGCCGAGCGATTTCTCGTAAATCGTCGTCAGGCCACCCTCTTTGTTGCCGGGCGAAGGATTGTTGTCGGGCGTGGCACCGAACAGACCGGTGTACCATTCCCACCATCCGATCCGCTCGATCAACTTGTCGGCCACCTGCGGCGTGCGGGCGCGGCGAGTCAGCAGTTGCTCGGCGCCGTAGATTTCGGTCGTTTCGCCCAAGACAACCGTGCCGCCGGCGGCCACGACCAGATCGCTGGCGACGCCCAGGGCCGGGTTGGCCGTGACGCCTGAGTTGCCGTCGGATCCGCCGCAGTTGGTTCCCAAAATCAGCTCGCTGACCGGGATCGGCTGGCGGCGGACATCGTTCACGCGCGGCAACATCTCGCCGACCATGCGGACGGCGGCATCGATCGTTTTTTGCGTGCCGCCTTGATCCTGCATGCTCAACACCAACGGACGGCGGCTGGCTGCCTCGCTGGCCGGCACGCGCTCGCCCGATCGGCCGCCGATTTGCACCAGGTTGTGTTCTTCCAGCAGCGAGCCGATCGTGGCGGTTTCGCAGCCCAAGCCGATCAGCAGATAACCGCCGATATTCGGATGCCGGGCAACTCCGGCCATCACGCGGTTGAGGACCTGATGATTGAGTCCCTTGAACGGCATGCCGCAGCCGCCGCCATGCGTGAAGGCGACGACGCCGTCGATGTGGGGGAAATCTCGCTTCAGCATTTCGCGATCGAAACGCCGGGCGACATAGCGGCTGACCGACGCCGAACAATTGACGGTCGAAATCACGGCGATGTAGTTTCGCGTGCCGGCGCGGCGGCCAGCGCGGGGATAGCCCAGGAAGGTTCGGTCGGCCAATGCCGGGGGATCGGGCGGGATGGCGGTCGACGACGCATAGTCGCGCGCGAACTGGCCGGCGGCCAGATTGTGGCTATGGACCCAGCCTCCCTCGGGAATGGCAGCGGTGGCAAAGCCGATGGTCTGGCCATATTTGATGACCGGCTCGCCCGCGGCGATCGCCTCCAGCGCGATCTTGTGACCGATCCGGACCGGCTCGACCAGCACGAGCCGCTCGCCGGCGGCATCGATCGGGCTGCCGGCCTCAATCGAGCGCGCGGCGACGCAAACGTTGTCGGCCGCATTGAGAACCACGACATCGATGGGTTTGGCTGGGGAGTACATGGCTAGGCCGTTCTCGGTGCGTCTATGCGCGGGACGTGGAAAAGACGAAGATCACTCGCTCGCGCGTCGGGTTTGTGTCGCGGCGGCAAACCGAAAGACGAATCAGGCCGCGACCGGCGGCGGCTCGTCGACCAGTTGATACCAGACGTTTCGCCGGCGGGGCGTAAAGCCGAGCTCGCTGATCGCCGAACGAATTTCTTCGAGCGTTAGATAGTGTACCGTGCCGGCGGCCGCGACGACATTCTCTTCGATCATCAGGCTGCCCATGTCGTTGGCGCCGAAGAGCAGGGCCATTTGTCCGATCTTGAGGCCCTGGGTCACCCAGCTCGATTGGATGTTCGGGAAATTGTCGAGATAGAGCCGGCTGACGGCCTGCGTCTTGAGATAGTCGAACGAGCCGACCATCGGCACGTGGGCCATGTCGGTGTGCTCGTTCTGGAAGGTCCAGCAGATATAGGCCGTGAAGCCGCCGGTTTCGTCCTGCAGTCGGCGGAGCCGTTCCAGATGTTCGATCCGCTCGGCCAGGGTTTCGATGTGGCCGAACATCATCGTGGCCGAGCCGCGGCCCCCCAGCTCGTGCCAGACGCGGCAAACGTTCAGCCAGTCGTCGGTCATCACCTTGCCGCGTGTCATCGCCGAGCGAACGCGATCGACTAGGATCTCGGCCCCACCGCCGGGCAGGCTGCCCAATCCGGCCGCCTTGAGCCGCTCGAGCACCGTGCGGAGCGGAAGTTTTGAAACTTTGGTGAAGTGGTGAATCTCGGGCGGGCTGAAACCGTGAACGTTCACCTGCGGAAAGCGGGTTTTGATGTCCGTCAGTAGCTCTTCGTACCACTCGAGCTTGAAGTCGGGATGCAGACCGCCCTGCATTAAAATCTGATCGCCGCCGAGATCGACCGTTTCCTGGATTTTCTGAAGCAGTACCTGGCGGTCGAGCACGTAGCCTTCTTCGTGCTTCGGCCGACGGTAGAAAGCGCAAAAGTCGCAAACGGCCGTGCAGACGTTCGTGTAGTTGATGTTCCGATCAATGTTGTAAGTGCGGTACGACTCCGGATGCAGCCGGGCCGTCACCGCATCGGCCGCGCGGCCCAATGCCGCCAGATCGTGCGATTCGAGCAGCGCCAGCCCTTCGTCGGGCGTCAAGCGGATGCCGTCGACTGCTTTAGCCAACAGTCGGGCAATGGTCGATTCCAAATTCAACTCCCGAGGGGGCAAACCCCAACCGCTGGGCGTGGCGATAGAACAATTCCAGGCCGCGTAGCTCACGCGGCCCTAGATAAAAATACAGGTTATCACGCAGGTACGACAAGCACTGCGGGGCGGTCAAACCCAAGGCCGGCGCCTCGCGAGCGGCAATCTCGCGCAAATGGGCCACGCCGGCGTCGCGGGCTTGGCAGAGTGCCGCGTCGAGATTGCCCAACTCGACCCCGGGCCGGGCTGTCCACATGGCAAAGACGAACGGCAGTTCCGACCAGCGGCACCACTCGTCGCCCAAGTCCCAGACGAAGTCGAATCGCCCGGCCGGAGACTGCATGGCTCGATCGCCGATCAGCAGCACCGCATCAGCCGCCGTGTCGGCCAATTCGGCACCGATTGGAAGCGGCTCGATCGCCGGGCGAAGACCATAGCGCTCGTGCAGCAAAATCTGGGCAAGGGCCGCACTGGTTCGCGAACCGACATCCAAAGCCAACGTGCAAATTTGCTCGACCGGCGGCGGCCGAACAGCTTGACGCTCAAGACCGGTCCCCGGCAGGCGATGCAGGCGTCGGAAACAATGCGATAGGCCGGGTTCTGAAAAAACTCGATCGATGGAATCAACGCCACGTCCAAGCGGCCGGCCGCCAGTGAGTCGGCCAGGCAGCTCGGATGGTCGAGCGAGAGCGCCACGTCGGGCGCAATCCGATCCCACTCATAGATGAGGGGCTTGGTGTTCAGGTAACTGACGGCGCTCTGCGCAACGTGCGATCCATCGTCGGGTGAATCCTGCGCCGCGGTGATTCGGGGCTGCGGCCAGTAGGCGAAGGCTCTCGGCGCGGCGACCGAAGGCATCCCACGCGGCCAATCTGTGAATTATTTCACTAACTGAATTATAGGGATGCTCCCCCCGCAGCCAAGGGTGGGGGCAGGGGCTGTTAAACTTTGCCGGTTGTAACGATTGTGCCGGCGGTCGACCCATGATTTGTCGCCCGGCTGCCGCCGCCGCTGTTCACGAAAGACCTTATGGCCATGCGATTTGTGATCGCCGGTCACGCCTCTGGCAGCGAGGTTTTTGGCTGATCCCGGGCTGCCGATACAGCCGTTATAAGCGGTAGAGTCGATCACTTTGCGTTCCTCCATGACCGCTCGGGAACAAACGATGAAACGCCTCGCTTTGGCTTTGCTGGTATTTGGGCTGATGAGCCTGGCGGCCCGACCGGCCGCGGCCTGGCATCATTACCAGGTTTGTCCCAACATGGGCTGGCCCTGCAATGGCTGCCGCGGGCCGGCGCTGGCGCGGGGCTATCCGCCCGGCTATCACGGCCACGGAAGCTGGGGCTATTGGCCCGGCTACCAGATCGGCGCGTATCAGCCGTGCTGCCAGTGCAACGGCTTTGCCAACTTTCGCTACGTCGGCGTTGGCCCCGCGGCGCGGTGCTATGGTTACGGCTTTGGCTCGACTCCGCCCGGCTTTGGTCTGGGCGAGCTCTACTGGTAAGGCGCTGCGCCGACGATCAGCCGGCTTGCGGCCGTTGCCCGCCGACAGCGGCCCGCTTAGTGTTCGGCCCCTTGCAGCTTGAACACAATCGCGGCCAGGGCGCCACCGGCAAACGGACCGGCCAGATAGATCCACAAATGCGGGACCGCTTCTTTGGTCAGCGCGGCGTGGACGACCGAGGGACCGACACCGACCGCTGGATTGAACGCACCACCTGAAATCGCGCCGCCGGCGAACGCCCCCACGACGACTGTAAAGCCGATCGCCAATCCGTAGAACGAATTGCCTTCGGTCTTGGGGGCGGTGGCGACATTCAGCACCACCAGCGCCAGCGCGAAGGTGTACAGCCCTTCGATCAACAGGGCGGCGGCGGTGGTCACGCCCGCTCCGGGCGCCAGGGCGAAGGTCGTTTTCACGTCCTCACCATTGACCTGATAGCCGGTCAAAATGAACTTGGCCGCATAGGCCGCCAACAGGGCGCCGACGAATTGGGCCACGAGATAGGCGATAAAGTCGCCGGGGGACAATTTGCCGCGCAACAGCACGGCCAGCGAGACGGCCGGATTGTAATGGGCACCCGAAATGTGACCGCCCATGAAAACCATCACCATCAGCGAAGCACCAATCGCCAGCGGGGCCAGCGGCACCTGTCCCAGCACCGTCAGGCAAACGGTCAAGACGAGGAAAAAGGTGCCAATCAGCTCGGTCAGGTATTTGTTCATGCCATGCCCTTTCGCGACGTGGTGATGGGGCCGCAGGCTCCGTCTTTTCGAGGCCTGGCCGAAATGAATGGTTGAGTGGTGGTGCCCCGAGCCAAAGCGTTCGAAATCGCCGTGCCAGCCGGGCGTCCCCGGGGCGAGAGCCACGATCGACGGCTCGCCAGCGGACGTGCGTGATCATAGCAACTCGATTGGGGGGACGGCAACGGCTCGGGCCGCAATGCGGGTCGGCGCGATCGAGGCTTTTTGGATTTCGTGGGCGAGCCGTCGCCGGTGGCGTGTTTCGACGCGTCCAGAGGAGTAGAATCGGGGCGATTCGTGAACTACCCGCCTTGGCACCCCCATCGGAATCCCACCCCATGAAACGTGCATTTCCGCCCACCCGACCATTGCTGACGTTGCTTCTATTCTGCGCGGCGATCGCGACCAGCCGAGCGACTGCCCGGGCCGAACAGCCAGGCGAGAAGCCGGTCGCGCGGCCCACCGTGAAGGTCGTCGAAGGGGGCGAATCCACCGCGACGCCGGAAGACTGCATTGGAACGCTTATCGGGCCGGGCAAGAATCAACCCGACGCGTTTCCGGGCTATGGCGGCTTTGTCGGCTGGAATTCGCCGATCCGACTGAAGAACGGCGACTGGCTGATCGGTTTCAGTGCGGGCTATTGGCACGCTTCGCCTCCGACGCCGCTGCGCTATTCGCCGAAAACCCATGGAACTGTATCGCAAGACTGGGAATGCCGGACGTCGTCGCGCCGACGGGCGGCCGCGCGATGGTCATTCGCTCGACCGATGAGGGAAAAACGTGGAGCAAGCCAGTGACGCTGCTCGACACGCCCGACGACGACCGGCATCCGGCGTTTCTCGAGTTGCCCGACGGGACGTTGCTCTGCTCGCTGTTCCTCTATCCGGGCGTTGAGTTGGCCGACTTCGTCAAGCGCCCGGAGGACGCCCACCGGACGGTCATCATTCGTTCGCACGACCACGGCCAGACCTGGGACAAGGAGCTGATTCGACCGCCATCTCCTTTTCTGGCGGACGAGACCGACGGGCCGATGGTGTTGCTGAAGCGACGGTTCGGTGCTGCTGACGATTAGCGGCGTACCGAAGGAAGGCGGTCCGCCGCAGGCTGCCGTCTTCACGAGCGCCGACAGCGGAGCGAGCTGGCAACTGCGATCGGTCATCAAGACCGACCACGACCTGGATGAGGCCAACGCCACCGCAGTTGCCGGACGGTCGATGGGTGCTGATGGCGCGTCCCGAGGGAGACATCTCGTGGTCGGCCGATCAAGGCCGCACGTGGACTCGCGCCGGTGACGTTCGGCATGCGGATCTATGCGCCGAGCCTCTATGTGCTTCGCGACGGCACGCTCGTCTGCCTGCATGGTTCGTATGCACGCCGGGCCACGGCGGCTTGCGGCTGATCTTCAGCACCGATGGCGGCCACACCTGGATTGCGCCGGCCACGGACCACGGCTTTCTGGTCGACAACTGTCTACGGCTACGGCAAGGCGATGGAATTGCCCGACGGCTCGTTGTTCGTCACCGACCAAGGCACCGGCGGACATACCACGGCCGACGCCGAGCAAATGTCGCTGCGGTGCCTTCGTGTTCGCATTCGCGCCGACAAATCGGGCATCGATTTGCTCCCGGCGCCGAACCGAAGGAGTACAAAATGACACCATCATTCCCAGGCCGCATCGCGGGACTTTTATTCTTTGCGGCGATCGCGACGGGCCCCGCGCCTGCCGGAGCGGATGAGCCGGACGAAACGAAGGCCGGGCGCCCCGTGGTAAAGGTCGTGGAAGGGGGCGAATCCACCGCGACGCCAGAAGGCTGCATTGGAACGCTCATCGGGCCGGGCAAGAATCAGCCCGACCCGTTTCCTGGCTACACTGGTTTTGTCGGTTGGAATTCGCCCATCCGACTGCGGAACGGCGACTGGCTGATCGGTTTCAGCGCGGGATATTGGCACGCTTCGCCCCCGACGCCGCTCCGCTATTCGCCCAAAACCCAGGAACATGTATCGCAAAATGGGAATGCCGGACGTCGTTGCGCCGACAGGTGGCCGCGCGATGGCCATTCGCTCGACCGATGAAGGAAAAACGTGGAGCAAACCGGTGACGCTGCTCGACACGCCCGACGACGACCGGTGTCCGTCCTTTGTCGAGTTGCCCGATGGCACCTTGCTCTGCTCACTGTTCCTCTACCCGGGCGTGGAGTATGCGGACTACGTCAAGCGTCCCGAGGACGCCCACCGGACCGTCATCCTTCGTTCGCACGACCACGGCCAAACGTGGGACAAGGAGCTGATTCGACTCCCGTCCCCTTTTCTTGCGGATGAGTCGGACGGCCCGATGGTGTTGCTGCGGGGCGGTTCGGTCTTGCTCACGATTAGCGGCCCGCCGAAGCCGGCCGGTCCGCCGCAGGCAGCCGTCTTGACAAGCGACGACAGCGGCGCGAGCTGGCAATTGCGATCGGTCATCAAGACCGACCACGAGCTGGAAGAGGCCAACGCGATCGAACTGCCCGACGGTCGATGGGTACTGATGGCGCGCCGCGAAGGAGATATCTCGTGGTCATTCGATCAAGGGCGCACATGGACCGCGCCGGTGACCTTCGGCATGCGGATGTATGCGCCGAGCCTCTACGTGCTCGCCGACGGCACGCTGATTTGCCTGCATGGCAGCTACGCCCAGCCGTGGCTGCCGGGCGTGCCGGGGCACGGCGGTTTGCGGCTGATCTTCAGCACCGATGGCGGACACACCTGGATTGCGCCGGCCGCCGACCACGGGTTTCTGGTCGACAACTGCTACGGCTACGGAAAGGCGATGGTTTTGCCGGACGACTCGTTGTATGTCACCGACCTGAGCACCCGCGGAGTCGATACCGTAGAGGCAAGCAACATGGCATTACGGTGTCTTCGCGTGCGGATCCGCGACGACAAATCGGGAATCGATTTGCTGCCGGCGCCGAATCGCTAGGGATCGGCAGCCCATCCCGGTTTGCAACGGGCGGCGCGGCGGGTAGAACTAAAGAAGATACTCGCGGCAATTCCCGGAACAAATCGCCATGACGCTCCAAGTCTCATGCCCTCACTGCCGCAAGCAACTCAAGGCGCCGGACCACCTGCGCGGGGTGGCGGTGAAGTGCCCAAGCTGCCGGGCGCCGATCCCCTGGGGGCCGCCGGCGGATGATCCCTATCTGAGCGATCTACTCAGCGCGGTGGCCGAATCGAATCAGGCGCCGGCGATGCCCAGGGCCAGCAGCTCATCGCCGTTCGGGAGCGTGCCGAGGCCGGCGGGGCGACACCTGCCTGCATGGAAGCAGGGTGGGGCCGCGGGGTTTTTGAGGACGAACTCGTGGACGGTCGTGACGCTGTTGAGCAGCATTCCATTCATCGTCATGTTCGGCACGATTCTGGTCGTCATTCCGTGGCTGTTCATCGCCGCGCTTGTCTTCATTTCGGAATATGGGCGTCGGCACAATTCGGCCGATGGTGTCCTTAGCCAAATCGACCGAATGATCTTGAGCGTTTTCGTCGGCTTGAATCTGACCACCGCGGCACTTGTGGCAATTGTCGGCATTGTCAAAGGTGCGCAACAACCCGAGCCGGGCGTTGCGATCGCAGTCGCACTCGGTGTAGCGCTGGTGATGGCAGTCAGCAATCTCCCCGGATTGCTGGTGGCCTACTTTCTGGCACGCGCGTTTGGCCTTGGTCGAAGCCACGCCACTCTCAGCGTGCTTTTTGCTTTGTGCGGGATCATTATGCTGATAGCGCTTCCGCAGGGATTTGCCCGCCAGCCGGTTGCCGCCGCGATCAACGCGGGCAACGGGGCTGGGGGCGCCAATGGTGGCGCAGTAGGGCCCATTGCCAACCCTGGTGTTCAAGCCGCTCCGCCGAATGGCCCGCAAGCCAACATCGGAAATGCTCCACCTAGCGTTCCGCAGCAAGGACCGGGGGGCCCCGGGTTCGGCACCCGCAGGCCGACCCAGCGAACGTGGCGCCGAACATTCCGCAGCAGGCCCCGCAGCAGGCGCGCCAAAAGCCGGCGCATCAACGCATCGAGCAGCAACACCAAATTGCCGACGCCAAACCGCAGGTGGATCCGGCCATTGGCAACGCGCCGGCCGTTCCCGCGCCCGCACGGCGGCAAAGGTTGGGCGGTGACCTGATGGCGCAACAAGGTTTGAAGGACCTCGATTTCGACGAGCGGCTCAAACATGCCTTTGCCTGGGACAAGGCCACTACCCGACGTTTGCTCGCCGCGCGGCTGATCACCTCCGCCGACAATGACGATGTGATCCACGCGCTGGGGCGTGCCCCCGCACTGGAGCGGCCGGCAATGAATGTCTATTTCATGCTTGGCATCACCGGCTTGGATCATCCCGCGAAAAACGGCGTCCATTGGATGGAGCAAAAAGGGGCCGAACATGAATATCGTCAGTCAGCCGGCGAAGGGGGCATGCTGCTATTGCAGGGCTTGATGACACAGGTGGCGCGCGGTTCGTTCGGCGACTGGGGTTGCGACGTCCAGCCGCCACAAGAGTCCGACCCGCGGGCCGTGCTGTTCGCCACTGCCGACAGCGAAGACTTCTTGCGGACTTTCGCCGCCCAGCAAAACGTCGACGTGCTGATATCCCTCAACTTGACCGGCAAGCTGACGGGGACGAAAAAAACAAGAAATCGTATTATCACGCTCGTCGTGCGGGTGCTCGACGTCGCCTCGAACAGCCAGTTGTGGGCCTCCAATCCGCTGACCAGTACAGCGGTCGCGGCCGGCCGCGCGAAGGGGACCGACCCGACCGTGGAGCTCGTCAACAATCTGCTCGAATACTGCCAACAGAACCTGGCGCTCGAGCCGTTGTCCGACATGACCCCGGCATCGGCAACGCAAGAAGCCGAACGCCTGGCCTCCGACACCACGGGCGAACCGCTCGTGAAACTGGCCACCCTGCGGGTTTTCCAATGCCAGGGCCTCATTCCGGCCGACAAAACGGTCGAGTACGCCGGCCGAATCCTGGGGCCCAAAAACGCCCGGCTGTTCGGCTCCGACGAACCGCTCGAGCGCTTGGACGCGATCGCCGGATTGCTCCCATCGCGTTGATCCCGGGCAGGGGCCGCAAGCAATTTGCCGTACCTCCGACAACCAAGTTGGGCGCGCTGAGTTGGCTTCCAGGTCGGGCAGACCAAAGGACAAACGATGGACGTACAAGAAATGCGGGCGCGGATCGCCGAAAAGCGGCACAAGCTGAAAATGAATGCCGTCGGCGTCGTGCATGCCACGAAAGATGGTCCGATCGGTATCGACCTGATCGAAGATTTGCTGTCGCTGATCGAAGTGCACGAAAGGCGCATCAAGGATCTGGAAAAGCGGTCGGGGCTGCGATAGGTCGCAATTCTTGGCGATAAGGTGGCCCTAACCTGGCAGGCATTTTTTCTGTATCCTGGGCGGATGCCCATTCTCGGATCTCACCTGTCGATCGCCGGCGGCTATTACAAGGCGGTCGAGAGTGCGCATGCGGTCGGCTGCGATTGCGTTCAACTCTTCACGAAGAACAACAATCAGTGGTGCGGCAAACCGCTGGTCGAGGAGGATCGAACGCAGTTTCTCGCGGCGCTGGAGCGGCTGGAGATTGGGCATCCGGTCGCCCACGATTCATATCTGATCAATCTGGCCAGCCCCGACGACGAGCTGTGGCAAAAATCGGTTGATGCCCTGCTGGACGAACTGGTGCGGTGCGACTTTTTGGGCATCGCCTACCTGGTCGCCCATCCCGGCGCCTTCACCACCAGCAGCGAGGAGGAGGGGATTGCCCGGGTGGCCAAGGGATTGGACGAAGTCCACCGGCGCGGCAAAAAACTGAAGGCCCAGGTCCTGTTGGAAACGACGGCCGGTCAGGGCTCGACGCTTGGCTGGCGATTCGAGCAGTTGGGCGCGATCATCGAGCAAACCCGCGAGAGTGAGCGGCTGGGCGTTTGCTTCGACACGTGCCACGTCTTCGCGGCCGGCTATTCGCTGGAGACGAAAAAGGAGTACAACGCGACGATGAAGCAGCTCGACGCGGCCGTGGGCCTGGAGCGGGTCAAGGCGTTTCACCTGAACGACAGCCTCAAGCCGCTCGGCTCGCGGGTCGATCGGCACGCCCATATCGGCCGCGGCCAGATGGGGCTGGCGCCGTTCGGCTGGCTGCTCAAGGACCGGCGGTTTGCCAAAACGCCGATGTATCTGGAAACGGCCAAGGAGCAGGAAAACGGCGTGGAGATGGACGTCGTCAACCTGGCGACGCTGCGCGAGCTGGCGGGGAAGAAGGGTTGAGGCTTGAGGCTTGAGGCTTGAGGCTTGAGGCGAGCGATTACTGAGCGCGGCGGCGCGGGCGAGAAATCATCGTCCGTTCATCCCTCGCTGGCGCGTCGGGTTTGTGTGAATGCCAAAAGCGAGAAAAAACCTCAGCTCGCTCCAAAGCCTCAAGCCTCAAGCCTCAAGCCTCAAGCCTCAAGCCTCAAGCCTCAAGCCTCAAGCCTCAAGTCTCAAGTCTCAAGTCTCAAGCCTTCGCCTGCGGCGAGCGGATCAGCAGCACGGGGATGCCGGTGCGATGGCGGACTTGCTCGGCCACGCTGCCCAAGATCAGGTCGCTGAGAAAACGATGGCCGTGCGTCGACATGGCGATCAGGTCGCACTGCTCGCGCTCGGCGATCGCCAGAATGTGATCGGCCGGCTCGCCACATTCCAGAATGGCGTCGACCTTGAATCCCTCGGCGGCCAGCTCGGCCGCCCGGCGGCCGAGATAATCGCGGTCGTCGCGCATCTCGGGCGATTCGTCCAGGCCCAATCGCTTTTGGTTGCGGGCCATAAAACCATCGGCCACGTGAACCAGGGTCAACCGGGCACCGGTCAGGCGTGCCAACTGGCGGATGTGCGTCAGGATCGCCTCGTCGGTCGGCGAATTGTCCAGCGGAATCAGAATGTGCTGATACACGTTTTGACCACTCATCCCAAGGGGAAAACCGAAATCGGCAATAGAAAAAATCGAACCGCCGGCCCCGTCGCACGACGTGACGCTGCGCGGTGAGTGCCCGGCGGCACTTCAGCTTTTGGCCGGACCGAGAAACTCGTTGCACACCAGCCAACCATTCAAGCCGATGATCACGAGAGTGACAATCCCCGCCAGCACGACCAGCCAGCGCGGCGTTGACAAATCGCCCCATTTTCTCTTTGTCGCTGGTAAACAATACCAACGGAACAACGGCAAAACTGAGTTGCAGCGACAAAATCACCTGGCTGAGAACCAACAGCTTGCCGACGCCATGTTCGCCGTACCAGTGCGCCACGATGACGGCCGGCACGATCGCCACCGAGCGGGTCAGCAGTCGCCGCACCCAGGGGCGCAGGCGAAGATGCAAGAAACCTTCCATCACGATCTGACCGGCCATCGTGCCGGTGAGCGTCGAGTTCTGGCCCGAGGCCAACAGGGCCAAGGCAAAGACGATGCTGGCCCAATGATCGTTGAGCACCCGACTGAGCAGCTTGTAGGCCTCGGAAATATCGGCCACCGATTCATGCTGGGTGCCGTGAAACGCGGCGGCGGCAACGATCAGAATCGCGGCATTGATGAAAAAGGCGAACAGCAGCGCGGCGGTCGAGTCGATCGTGGCGTAGCGAATCGCCATCGATTTGCCGGCGTCGTTCCGCTCGAACGCCCGGGTTTGCACGATGCTCGAGTGCAGATAGAGATTATGCGGCATGACGGTCGCGCCCAAGATGCCGACCGCCAGATAAAGCATCGAGGGATTTTGAACGATTTGAGGCGTCGGAACCAGCCCCGCCAGCAGTTGGCCGACCGCGGGATGGGCCGCGGCGATCTCGTAGGCAAAGCATCCGCCGATCAATAAGATCAGCACCACGACGACCGCTTCGATCGAACGGAAGCTGCGGTTCTGCAACAGCAGCACCACCAGCACGTCGCAGGCCGTCAACACCACGCCATATTCCAGCGGCAAACCGAAAAGCAGCTTGAGCGCGACGGCCGATCCGATTACTTCGGCCAGGTCGCAGGCGGCGATCGCGATCTCGCAAAGAATCCATAGCGCGATCGCCAGAGGGGGCGAATAGTGATCGCGGCAAGCCTGGGCCAGGTCGCGACCGGCGACGATGCCCAACTTCAGCGCCAGATGCTGAAGCAGGATCGCCATGAAGTTGGAGATCAGCACCACCGATAACAGCGCGTAGCCAAACTGCGCGCCGCCGGCCAGATCGGTGGCCCAATTGCCCGGATCCATGTATCCGACGGCAACCAACAGTCCTGGGCCGGCAAAGGCCAGCATTTTGCGGCCCCAGTGGCCGCCACCCACCGGAATCGTGGAGAAGGCCTCGGGCAGCGAAGGCAGCGTCACGCGGCGTCGCCAGCCAGGCTCGGGACCGGCGCCAGATTCTGGGCCCGGGCCGGCGGGGTCAGGCTCGTGAGATCGCGGATCGGCCTTCATCTTCAAGCGGTGCCGGCAGGGTCGCAAAGCAAAAACAGGCCATCCGCCGCGGTGGAAGGCCCTAGAAAAGCGATTATGGAGGAAAGGCGGAATGATTTCAATAGGACAAAACAGCCATTTTGGTCTCCCAAAAACCCGCTGGCCTTCCTGGGCCGGACGGGCGGCCGTAGCATTTGTGACGCGGTGGGCGAAAATGTCCTGCCCGCGCCGTCTCGCGGGCCGATAGCATCTTGGCCACGTGCGCGACCGGATCGCGCGAGCCGCAAAGTGTTGCGGCGCCAAAAATTTGACCCTTACTAGCATCACCGGTACATTTCTGTTGTGAGTCCCGCGCACCGCCAAACGCCGCCACCGCGCGCTCGCGCGAGCAAGGGTATGGGCCTGACCTATTTCAAACGCTACCGGATGGAAGTAAATCTGGCCGACCGCCAGATCGACGAACCGGTGCTGCCACGTGGCTACACCTGGAGCGCCTGGGACGAGTCACTCCTGGAAGCGCACGCCGAGACGAAATATCTCAGCTTTCGCGCGGAGATCGACGCGAATGTCTTTCCCTGTCTGGGCGAATTGGCGGGCTGCTACCGGTTGATGAACGAGATTCGTCATAAGGATGGGTTCCTGCCCACCGCCACCTGGCTGTTGGCCCACCGCGCGAGTGGCGGCACGGCGCCGGAGTTTTGCGGAACGATTCAGGGGATTCGCGATTCGGCCGGCTTGGGAGCCATTCAGAATCTGGGGGTGACGCCGGAACGTCGCGGACAAGGGTTGGGCAAGGCGCTGTTGCTGAGGGCCTTGGCCGGTTTCCAGCAGGCTGGACTGAAACAAGCGTTCTTGGAAGTGACGGCCCAGAACATCGGCGCAATCCATCTCTATCAACAGGTTGGATTCGTCCACTCCCGCACCGTTTACAAAGCGGTCGAAGTGGCCTACTCCTAACGGCTGGCGCCAAAACCGGCGCACGCGCGACGTTGACCGGTCCCCCGGGTCCTGCGAGAGCGTCATGGCCGACCATCGCCTGGAGCACGGCTTTACCGCGGTCGATCGCCAGCCGCACCCGGCGGGTTGGATCGGCGTGCTCGATAAGCTGCATCGTGAACCGTTCTACGCGCAATACAAAGCGCGCCTGACCGATCGGCTCGCGCCTGAGCCGGGCGGAATCTATCTTGAGGTCGGCGGAGGAACGGGCGACGACGCGCGGGCTGTGGCCGGCCGATGCGGCGCGACGGTGGTGATGCTCGATTGCTCGCAAACGATGATCGACGAGGCCCGACGACGTGGTCTGGAAACGGCGATGGTTGGCGATGCGACCGCGCTGCCTTTTCCAGACGGTTCGTTCGACGGAAGCTGGGCCGATCGCACTTTCCAACATCTGGCTGATCCCCATACGGCGCTGACCGAGTTGGTGAGGGTAACGCGCCACGGTGGCCGAATCGTGCTGGCCGATCCCGACTACGACACGCAGGTCGTCGATGTGACGGATCAAGCGCTGGCCCGGCGCGTATTGCGCTGGCGTGCCGACGGCTGCCTGCGTAACGGCACGCTCGCGCACCGGATGGCCGGCATGTTTGTCGCGAATGGATTCGAAGCGGTTGAAGTCGACGCGATGACACTGGTGGTGCGCGATCACACGGCGGTCGATAACGTGATGGGACTGCGGAGCTGGGCCAAGGGTGGCCATGCTGCCGGGATCCTTTCGGCCGACGACGCGGCGCGCTGGCCGGTGGTGATCGACCAGGCGATCGCGGCGGGGCGATTCTTCTACGCCGTCACGTTCTTTGTGACGACGGGCATTCGAGCGTAACGCACCGCGGCGAGTGCCAGCAACCGTTGCGGCGAAACGCGGGCCTGATTCGCAAACCGGCCGGCCAATTCCCAGCTGTCGAGTTTTGAACTTGCGACCCTTTGCAGGCGAGAATGCCCTAGCAAAACGCATCCCCTCCTGGCAAACTGCGGTATTGTCGGGTAGTTTGGCGCGTGGCGGCGTGGCCGCCTCCACGTCTGGCCTCACGCAAAAGACAGCGTCGATTCCCCATTTCTTTCCAGCGAGTGTGAAATCCGTGACCCAGCCGATCGTCTCGCACGTTTATGAAAATGGTTTGGTGCTCGTGGCCGAGCCGATGAAGTCGCTCGAGTCGGCGGCGTTCAGCTTTTTGGTGCCGGCCGGCTGCGCCAGGAGACCCCAGACCGAGCCGGACTGGCCGCGTTCACCTGCGAGATGACCCTGCGCGGGTCGGGCAACCGCGACAGTCACCAATTCATTTCCGATCTGGAGAATCTGGGCGTCGAGCGCGGAGAATCGGTCTCGGTCAATCACACGAGTTTCGGCGGAGCGACGCTGTCCAAGAATCTCTGGCCGGCGCTCGAGCTTTTTGCCGATCTGCTGCGCCGGCCTCATTTGCCGGCCGAGCAGCTCGAAGCCGGCCGGGCCGTGGTGTTGCAGGAGCTGCGCTCGATCGAGGACGAGCCGGCGCAAAAAGTGATGCTCGAACTTCGCCGCCGGCAATATCCCGATCCTTGGGGCCGCTCGAGCCACGGGGACCTGCCGGCGCTGCAATCGATCACCGCCGCCGAGATCCGCGATTTTTACTCCCGCAGTTACGTGCCCAACGGCACGATCCTGGGCGTGGCCGGGCGGATCGACTGGCCACGGCTGAAAGACGAAGTCGGCCGGCTGTTTGGCGACTGGCAGCCGAAGGAAATGGCCCGCGCACCGGCAACCTGAAACTTGCGCGGCGCGAACATTTGCCGCACGAGTCGAACCAGACGCAAATCGGCGTGGCCTATCCGAGTGTTCCTTATAACCATCCCGATTATTTTCAGGCTTGGGGAGCCGTCGGCGTGCTGAGTGGCGGCATGAGCTCGCGGCTGTTTACCGAAGTTCGCGAGAAACGCGGCCTCTGCTATTCGGTGTATGCCACGCATCACACGCTGCGCGATCGGGCCAGTGTGCTGTGCTATGCCGGCACCAGTTCCGATCGTGCCCAGGAAACGCTCGACGTGATGCTGGCCGAACTGATTCGCCTGGCCGAGGGAATCGAGCCGCGAAGAGCTCAACCGGCTCAAGGCGCGGATCAAGAGCGCGCTGATCATGCAGCAGGAGTCGAGTTCTTCGCGCAGTTCGTCGATCGCCCGCGACTGGTTTCACTTGGGCCGCGTCCGCACTCTGGCCGAGGTGGGCGAGCTGGTCGACGCGCTGACCTGCGACACCATCAACGCTTATCTGGCCAAACATCCGCCCGCCGATTTCACCATCGTCACTTTGGGGTCTCAGCCGCTGGAGGTACCTGTTGGAATTTCTTGAACACAAATTGCCCAATGGTTTGACGATCGTTGCCGAGCGCAATTCAGAGGCCTATTCGACGGCGGTTGGCTTTTTCGTCGAGACCGGAGCTCGGGACGAAACGGCGGCCCTGGCCGGCGTGAGCCACTTCCTGGAACACATGGTGTTCAAGGGGACGCCGACTCGTTCGGCCGAGGACGTGAACCGGGCGTTCGACGAAATGGGAGCCCATTACAACGCCTTTACCAGCGAGGAAAATACGGTCTATTACGCGGCCATGCTGCCCGAGCATCAGACCGTGGCGGTCGAGCTGCTGGCCGACATCTTGCGGCCGTCGCTGCGCGACGAGGATTTCAACACCGAGAAAAAGGTGATCCTCGAAGAAATCAAGATGTACGAAGATCAGCCGCCGTTCGGTGCCGACGACAAGTGCAAAGCGGCCCATTTCGGCCAGCATCCGTTGGGCCACAGCGTGCTGGGAACCGCCGAAACCGTCGGCGCCCTGTCGGTCGAAGCCATGCGCGATTACTTCCGCCGCCGCTACAGTCCCGGCAACATCACCCTGGTGGGCAGCGGCCGCGTCGATTTCGATGAACTGGTCCGGACGGCCGATCGTCTTTGCGGCGCCTGGCAGCCGGTGCCGGGCGGACGCGACGAGCCGCCGGCCGCCGATCACAGCGGGCTCCAGTGCCTGCACAAAGACTCCGCCACGTTGGAATATGTCGTGCAACTGGTCAATGGGCCCGACTCGCGGTCGCGCGAACGGTTCGCCGCCAAAATTCTGGCGACCGTGCTGGGCGACGACTCGGGCAGCCGGCTCTATTGGGCCCTGGTCGACTCGGGCCTGGCCGAAAACGCCAGCCTGGCTCATTACGACTATCAGGGGACGGGCCTGTACATGACCTACATGACGTGCGAGGCCGAACGCACGGCCGCCAACCTGGCCCAGATCGCGCAGCATCTACCGCCAGGCCGAAGAAGAAGGAATCTTGCCGGCCGAATTGAATCAGGCCAAGAGCAAGATCAATTCGCGCGTCGTGCTTTCGAGCGAGCGGCCGCGCGGCCGGCTGTTCACCGTTGGCGGCAACTGGCTGCAACGGCGCGAATATCGTTCGGTCGCCGACGACCTGGCCTCGGTCGACGCGGTGACGGTCGACGACGCGCGGAAAGTGCTGGCGCAAGTTTCCGCTCTCGGTCAGCACCACCGTGGCCATCGGCCCGCTGACCTCGTTGACCGAGCCGAAACCGGCTGCAAAGTAATCGATTTTTCTGCCCCAGTGGGCATCTCCCATGTCCGACGCGGCCACGTTGTCCAGCGATCTGAAGGCCGAAGCGCGGCGATTGGGATTCGAGCTGGCCGGCATCTGCCCGGCCGTGGCGCCGGCAGG
Organism: uncultured Planctomycetaceae bacterium; assembly: GCA_963702015.1. Classification (GTDB taxonomy): domain Bacteria; phylum Planctomycetota; class Planctomycetia; order Pirellulales; family PALSA-1355; genus DATJTR01. The sequence goes on along the minus strand of OY969698.1, from coordinate 5,360,946 downwards.
CGTTGCCCGGTTGGACGACTGGCTCGCGCAGGGTTATGCCGGCCAGATGCATTACCTTGAGAATCGCCACGCGGCCTATCAGCATCCGCGGTCGGTGCTCGACGGCGCGCGCAGCATCGTCATGCTGGCGATGAATTATCGCACGGCCGAGCCCGCCGCAGCGATCCCGGGCCAGGGCCGCGTCTCGCGCTACGCCTGGGGCGACGATTATCACACGTTGATCCGGGGCCGCTTGGACGAGCTGGCCGACTATTTGCGCGCACGGGCTGCGGGCTCGGTTGCCCGGGGCGTGGTCGATACGGCTCCGCTCTTGGAGCGCGATCTGGCCCAATTGGCCGGACTGGGTTGGATCGGCAAAAACACGCTGTTGCTCAATCGCCAAATGGGAAGCTGGTTTTTTCTGGCGGCGCTGCTGACCGACGTCGTATTGGAATACGACACGCAGCACGAGACCGACCACTGCGGCACTTGCCGGGCGTGTCTCGACGCTTGCCCGACCGACGCGTTTCCGGCTCCGTATGTGCTCGATGCGCGAAAGTGCATCAGCTACCTGACGATCGAACTGCGCGGGCCGGTGCCCGAGCCGCTGCGCGAGGGAATGGGCGACTGGCTGTTTGGCTGCGACATCTGCCAGGACGTTTGCCCCTGGAATCGCCGGGCGCCCGAGAGCACGGAAGCGGCCTTTGCGCCGGCCGACGAGCGCAACCCGGTCGATCTGGCCGAGCTGTTCTCATGGAGCGACGACGAATTTCGCCGGCATTTTCGCGGGAGCCCGTTGCTGCGGGCCAAGCGTCGCGGCCTGCTGCGCAGCGCGGCGATCGTGTTGGGCAACCAGCGCGATCCGGTTTCGCTGGCGCCGCTGGTGCGCGGATTGTCTGATGAAGAGCCGCTGGTCCGGGGGGCCGCCGCCTGGGCGCTCGGCCGTCTGGCAACCCCGGCCGCGCGTGAAGCGATTGCGGCTCGATGGTTGCTGGAATCCGATGCCGAAGTGCGCGGCGAAATCGAGGCGGCACTTGGTTCGGGCACGTTCGGCTCACAGGCAACGTCGGCGGCCGACGTTGTTTAGATTGCCAGCGCGCGCCGAGGAATATCGAGTCGCGTCCCCTTTTATTCAACCGTTTATTGAACGGCTGCTGCGCTAAATGCAGTATTCCAACAGCTCGACGTCGAATTGCTGGGGCAAATATTCGAGGCGGCGATCGGCCAGGCAGAGCTCGTCGATCAATCGCTTGGCGATGTGGAGCGACTGAACGCGCAGTTCCGGAACCGCGGTCGTCTCCCACAGCGTGCCGCGCAGCAAAGGGCCCAGGGCCGAAAGATAAGTCGATGTTTGTCCCACACGATCGACAAGGGCCAAATTGGAGTCGACTCGCAAGCCCATGTCCAACGCATCGCAATCGACGACGCCGCGCGCCAGCAGATTTCGAATGAGCGGCGAGGCGGCCGCGGCGAAGCTGGTTTGCGGGCCCGTGCAGTTGAGGACAAAACCGCCCTCGACGTGCAATCGCGAACCGCAGTCGTCGGCCACGACGACTCGAATCCGCGATCCCGACGGTTCGAGACCGGCGATCCTGCCTTTAACGACCTGCAAACGACGATCGTCGATCGCCGCGGTCACGCGGCGATGGACCTCGGAGGGGATGCGATGCCGCGAGACGTTCCAGCGCGATGCATACCGGCCGACGAACTCGCGTTTCTCGTCGAGCGAAAAGCTTTGCCAGATCCGCTGCGTGTGCGAGCGCAGCTTATCGACGACTATGGCCGGATTGGCGCCCAGGTTTCGCAATCGCGACACAGTGCGTTTCCACCAATTCGACGACGCCTGAGAGTCCGAGCGTGGCAGGGTCTTGAGGAGGGAAATCGGGATATTCGATGCCGCGAAAGTGAGACTGCGGCAGCCAGCCGTTTCGCGAAATGGCGAAAATCGTTCCCTGCCAGTCGAGCGCCGAAAGCGTCAGAAACGCGTCGACCATCGTCAGCCCGGTCCCCAGCAGCACGACGTTTTCGCGCCGGTCGGGCAATTGCTCGGCCCATTCGCCCCAAGGTTGCGTCACGTAGCGAGCGTGGTGAAACGCCGCGCCGTCGGGGGTGCCGATGGGGGCAGGTTCCATATTGCCCAGCGCAGAACGACTTTGTCGGCGTGGACGAGCCCGCCGCCGGACAACACCACCGAGGGGAGGCCACGGTCGGTGACGCGCACATCGACCGCTTCGTCGTCGACAAACTCGACGTGCACTTGAGCCGCGCTATGAACCGGCTGGGCGTAGGTTTGCAGCAATCCACGCAGATAATCGCCGTAAACGCTGCGCGGAACGAACGATTCGCGCAGCGCGGCCTCGGGCAAATCGGCAAACTCGCAGCGCGTCCGCAGCCAATCGACGAAGTGATTCGGATGATCGGCCAGGGCCGACATGTTGCGAGCTACGACGTTGAGCAGGTGCTCGGGACGTTTCGTCCCATAGGCAATGCCTCGCCCCACCGGCCGACCGTGATTGATCAGCACCACTTGCAACGACGATCCGGCGAGCCGGGCGAGGTTGACCGCGACGAGTGACCCGCTGAAGCCGCCGCCGACGATGGCAACCGTTTTCATGGCAGTGCCCACGGACGTTCGGCTCCGCGAAAAAGAGAGGCACGATCTTGACAATCGTCAGCGCGTCGCACATTATTATTTCGATTTCAAATTAAGTCAAGCCGCCCGATTGCCCTGCTGGGAGGTCGCGTGTCACCGTGCCTGTAGCATTGCTGCTGCTGTTCGGCCTGGTTGTCGGAGTGCTCAGCGGGTTGCTGGGCATCGGCGGCGGCATCGTGCTTGTGCCGGGGCTGATGCTGCTGTTCGGCCTGGCGCAGCCCGAGGCACAGGGAACGAGCCTGGCGGTGTTGAGCCTGCCGATCGCCCTGCTGGCGGCGCTGGTCTATTGGCAGCACGGTTACGTTCGTGTTCCGACGGCCGGCCTGATTGCCTGTGGCTTTGCCGTGGGGGCGGTGGTCGGCGCCAATTTGACACCGTATGTGCCGCTCTCGGCGTTGCGGATTTTGTTCGGCGGATTGCTGCTCTACATTGGCTTTTCGTTCGTGCTCGTGGCGCCGTCGTCGCGGCCCAAAGCAATCTTGCCGCAGGTGTTGGCCGCAACGCTGGCTTGGATCGCCGCCTGCCTGTGGCGCCGCTATCGGCCGGCCGGTCGTGGCACGCCTGCGCCCTGGGACGTCGAGTATCATATTTAATAGGCCGGCGCTTGTCTGGCAATCGGCCTGATATCCCCGGGGATGGCAGGGGTCGCAGCCGTGCATGTGATTCGTCATGATTCGCCCGCAAGTTTGCTTGCCCAGGCCGGCGAGTTGTTGCGGCAGGCCGAAGCCCAAAACAATCTGATCCTCGGCATCTGCGCCCACGCGGCGCAGAATCGAGCCGTCGAGGCCGCGCCGCCGTGGTGGTTGACGATCGAGAATGGCGGCAAGGTCAGCGGCGTGGCCGTGATGACCCCGCCTCACAGTCTCGTCGTCTCGGCAATGGCCGGTGCGGCAATCCAATGCCTGGCCGATTTCCTGCGCAATGACGACGCGCCGATTCCAGGCGTCGCCGGGCCATCCCCGGCGGCCACCGCCTTTGCCGAGGCGTGGTCTCGCGCGACCGGTCGCAGCCGGACGCTGCAGATGGATCAGCGGCTCTATGCCTGCGAGCGGGTCGAACCCGTGCGCGTGGCCAGCGGCCGGCTCCGACTGGCCGAATCGTGCGACGACGAGCTGCTGGCGGCCTGGAGCGGTGAATTCGAAGTTGCGCTGGGTGGCAAAACGATGAGCCCTCGCGCCACGGACGTTATGCAGCGGCAGATCGCGGCCGGCAGCGTCTTCGTGTGGGATGACGGCCGACCGGTTTCGTGCGCCGCGTTTGCCCGCGAGACCGAAAACGGCGTGGCCGTCAACTTTGTCTACACGCCGCGCGAACTGCGCAGGCCTCGGCTATGCCACGTCGTGCGTGGCCGCATTGACCCAGCACATGCTCGACCACGGAAAGACTTTTTGCTGTCTGTACACCGATCTGGCGAATCCCACGTCCAACAGCATCTATCAGCGCATCGGCTATCGGCCGGTCTGTGACTCGCAAGTTTGGAAGTTCGGGGGAGATTAGGGCCCGGGCAGGAGCAATGCCCACACCCATAGTAAGCGCGAAACGCGGGCGAGGGATTTTAGCGCTGCATCCCTCGCTGGCGCTTCGGGTTAGTGGAGAAGTACAGCGGAGCCGGCGCGAGAACGTGTTCATATCGGTGTTTTCCGTGCCAGAAGATGTCCAGCCGGCAGAAGGGAACCAGCATGTTGACCCAGGCATTTAGTTTGTCTATATAGATGGCATGGCAGCGATCAGCGGCGATCAATTGCGCGGACACCTGGAGGGACTGATCCTCGCCGCGCTCGAACGTGGCACGGCACACGGCTGGGACATTTGGCGAAGCCTGGAGGCGGCGAGCGGCGGGGCGCTGGCGCTGAAGGAGGGGTCGCTCTATCCGGCCCTGTATCGCCTGGAGCGGCAGGGCCTGATTGCCGCGCGGTGGGAAGCCGCCACCGCCGAGCGCCCCGGACCGCGGCGCCGCGTCTATCGCCTGACTGCCAAGGGCCGGCGCCGTTTGAAAGCGGCCCGCGAAGAGTGGGGCCAGTTCGTCGCCGTTCTGGGCGGCCTGTTGGGAGCACCGGCATGAATGCCCTCAGAATTCAAGTCGAACGCGTCGTGCGACCGATTCGGGCCAGTAATTTGCGCAAAGACCGCATGCGCGAAGAACTGCTCGCTCATCTCACGCGGCTGTTTGAAGATGAGCGGTCGCGAAGCGGCGATGTCGAGTCGGCAGTGGCCGAGGCAACCCGCCGCTTTGGTGACGCGCCGGCGCTCACGCGCGAGTTGCAACAGGGTGTTCCCTGGCTCGAACGCTTTGCATTCGTCAATCTTGGCGGACCGATTCGCCGCCGGGCGGGCGAATCGCCCGTGCGTTACCTGCTGCGGGTCAATGACTGGGCATCGGCCGTTGGCATCACCTTCTACTCGCTCCTGGCATTGGTGCCGGCCACGATGCGCGGCCGGTGGCCCCATCGCGCGGACCAGATTACGAGTGGCCGGCTATTCCTCTTTGGGATCTGCACCGTTGCGATCCAGAGCGCGATGGTTATCGGCGGCGGACTCTTGGTCGAGGGCATTCGGCGCAAACTGGGCGCGCGCGGCCGCACGAACCATTGTCGAGCGGCGTAAATCCATCTGGCGAATCGTCGGCTATGCAGCCGCCAATTCGGCGCTCCTGGGCGCGGTCGTCGCCGGGATAATGCTCGCGATCGAGGCGTTAATCCCGGTCCCGTTTGTTACGCGTGCGGCGTTCTGGTGGATCACCCTCGGGGCGATTGCGCTCGGCCCGCTTTTTACGCTGAAGCACGCCGCGGACTGGAACGCCTCAACGCGGCGTTTCGAGAACTGGGAATCATTGGATCTCAACGAACAGCTCCCGGCGTAGCGAGACGCTGCCTTCTCCACCGGAATGGCATTTGAAGATGCCCCCCCGATTCGCACAAACTCCCAGGCCAAACTGTGTGATACCGATGTGCCGAACGTGGCCAACACCTACGCCCAAAGCGCCGAGAAGATGGCTCGGGTGCCTCCTTCTTATCGTTTTCGTTACGGCGGGCGTTTTCGAGAGCCGCTCGGGTTCTGTTGTCTGTCGGGCAGACGATGAGCGGCTGGCCGGCCAGGAAGACGTGAAGATCGAAGTCGGCGAAAAGGCTCCGTCACTGTGCGCCTACGACGGCGGCGCCGACGTGATGATTTCCAAAGACTACCAGGGCAAGACGCTGCTGGTGGTGTTCTGGTCGCTCCACGACCCCGCGCGGGATGAGCTCGTCAAGCAACTCAAGCAGGTGCGCCAGCAGTACGCCAACGACGAGAGATTCCGGCTCCTGGCGGTGTGTGTCGACTCGCAGTGGGAAGAGTGGATGCAATTCAGTCGGGACGAGAAATTATTCAATGTTCCCAAATGGTGGCAGCTGTTTGACTGCCTCGAATGCGAGGAACAATTCCGCAAGCACGCGCGATTCAACACCAAGGCGACGCCGGCGCTGTTTTTGGTGGGGCCGACCAACCTCTTCCTGGCGGTAGACATCCGACCCGACGAACTCTCGGCAGAGTTGCAAAAACATCTGCCGGGCGACAAGACGCGCCCAGCCAAACCATAAGGCCGGCCGCAAGTCGGATTGTCTTGACCGCGGCAGCGCATAGCGCCGGCGACGCGTACTCTGCTGTTCACGCCGGCCGGCTCGCACAAGCCAATTCGAAGACACGCTCTACGAATCGCCCGACGAAGAATTGAGCATATCCATTGCCGATTTCCCCGCGTCGGAAGATTTCTGGCCGCGGAAAATCTGGCTTTCGTCGCTGATCCAGGTGTCCTTGTCGCGAATGATCGCCTGCGGCGGCAACTGGGGCGAAACGGTCGTCAGGTTCGCCTGCCGCTTGATGGCCGTGCCGATGGCCATGAACTCGATCAAGCCGCCAAATTCGTGGATGTGGGTCTTGATGCCCACGACGTCGTCGGCGCCGATCGCCTTGGCTTCGTCGGAAATCAGGCCGATGGCGTGCTCGCGGGCATCGTAGATCAGCGACGTCAGATCGGTGAATTTCGCCGCGCGAAAACGATTTGAACACCGCCTTCAGCCCGCCGACGATCCCCAGCGAATAGACCGCCGTGCCCAGCAGCAGCTTGAGCGGATAGTAGCCGAGTTGGTCAGGTTCCACATCTCTTCGCAGGTCAGATCGCTGGTCAGCGGCTGGGCGTCATGGGCCGGCGGCAACTTGTCGTTGTGCGAGGCGGTTCCCATCATCATCATTTCGTGCACGCCCTGGAAAGGGCAGGACGCGCGTTTCGATGCCGATCACCGCGTTGGCACCGACTGCCTGGGCCTGGGCGACGATGCGCTCGAGCGCCAAGTGCCGGGTGTGATTGAAGACGTCGCTGATACTGCTTGATCTCGCCCCGGCCCATGCTTTTCAAACCGCCCAGCAGGCTGCCGCCGATGCCGATCGAATAGGCCACGTTGCCGAAGACGAATTTGAGCGGCGTATAGCCGGCGTCGAGCTGGCAATAGAGTTGCTGGCCGTCGCCGCTGGTCGAAAAGCTGACGTGTTCGGGCGTCGGTTTTTCGCCGTGGATGGCCGATGCGACCGACAGGAACTCGATGTTGCCGCGGAAACCGCGCAGTTCGCTGGTTACGCCGGTCACGCCCACGCCGCCGCGCTCGCGGGCTTCGGCCATCATCCGCTCGTACGATTGCTCGCGTCCTTCATGGATGACGCTGGTGACCTGCGTCACTTCGCCGCCGGCCATGCTGCGAAAGCCCGCCCCGACGGCGCCGAACAGGCCGGTCGAATAGACGCTGTTGCCGATGACCAATTCGCCGGGCCGCAAGCCCTTGAGATGGAGGCAATAGATTTCGTTTCCCGACAGGCCGGACATAACGGGCATGGTATTGCTCCTGGGTTTGGCCGATTCGGCCGCAATTATGGCGCACCCCGGGAAGGAAGAGAAGGCGAGTCGTGGCCTTGCGTGGCATGGCAGGACGTCAATCCCGACCAAGCCTCCCTCGGGTGGTTGAAGGGTGAGACCGGGGAGCAATATACTGACGCACGCTCGGCGGCTCCCATCAGCTCCCTCAACTAGAGAGGTGAAACGTGGCTTCGATTCCAAAGAAGGTTCTGGAACGGCTTGTAGATGGTGTTAAGAAATACCAGCCACTTGTTGCCGAGCGAAAAGCCGCGGACGCGGGGGAAGCCGATACGGTAATCCTAGTGACTGAACTTCTCGCCGACGTATTCGGATACGATAAACTCAAGGAGATCACCGCCGAGTACAAAATCAAAGGCAATCGTTGCGATCTTGCGACGAAGATCGACGACAAGCTGCAAACCTTAATTGAGGTCAAAGCGATCGGCCATGTCCTCAAGGATCAGGACGTCGAGCAGGCTGCCAATTATGTAGCCAATCTCAAGATCCGAGAGTGCAAATGGGCGCTGCTAACGAACGGACAGCACTGGAGGCTGTACTCCGTCGAATGCACTGGCAAGATTGTGCAAAACCTCGTTGTGGATATTGATTTTCTAGCACTGCAGCATAAATCGGACGACGATATCGCTTTGCTCTTCCTGCTCTGCAAAGAGGGTTGGGCGAAGTCGGCGGTTGACGAGTACCAGACGCAGAAAGAGCCGCTTGACCGTTACATAATTGCCGCAACGCTGCTTACCGATAGGGCCTTGGACGGCCTCAAACGGGAGTTGCGGCGGGTGTCGCCCGAGGCGAGTATCGATATCGAAGACATCAAGGCAGTGCTCATAAAGGATGTTATCAAGCGTGAGCTGCTAGAGGACGGAAAGGCCGAAGAAGCCAGCAACATCGTTAAGAAAGCCGGAAAGGTGGCCTTGCGCGATATGGCGAAGTCCTAGCCGGTCGGAATATCCCCGCCGCGCTCTTTTCTTACTTGGCATCTGGCTTGTCAAAAAAAGATTCGAACAGCTCGCGCGGCGTGCCATCGTAGGTGGCAGTTTGCAGATCGCCGCACAGGTGCTGGTCGCCGCCGGTGAAATAAACCAGCGTGCGATTTTTCCAGTAGACGACCTCCGCATCCGACGCATTGCTTTCGCGGATCGTGCTCGGCCGGAGCGGATGGACGTGCTGCTGGGGGTCGAATGTCAAAAACGGGCAATCTGCCGGTGCATCCTGCCAGGCGACCAGGTCTTTCGAACGGGTGATGCGCGTCTCGAACCGATCCTCGCCCAGACTTTGCAGATAAAGCAGGTAGAACCATTCTCCCTCGTAATAGAGGGCCGGTCCGCCCACATATTTATCGGTTCCGTACAAGCCCTTGGGCACCGGGTTCCAGGTCCGGGGATTGTCGGACGAGAAGAATTTGAACGTGAACGGAGGCCACTGCGGGTCGTTCGTTTCGACCAAAAGGACAAACCGATCGGCCGCGCGACAGACCGAGACGTTGAAGAATTGTTCCCGCGGGTCGGCTTGCAGGACGACTACCGGCTTGGTCCAGGTGCTCAAATCGCTCGACGACGTCAGGTCGATGGTGCGAGCACCCCATTTCTTATCGCCGTGTCCCCAATCAGCCGCAAAGACGTAAACCTGGTCGTCCCAGACGAGCGCCATCCCGAGCCCGTGGCCAATCAAGGGAGTCGAGACGATCGTGTCGCTGGCCAGATCGCGGATCCGCACTTCATCTTCCTTGAAGTCGCTGCCGTCGGGCGCCCCGGGATGCTCCCACTGCTTCTGCCAATTTTCCAGCAGGTAGAGTTTGCCGCGGAACACCAGCGGCGTTACCTCGACAAGCGGCGAGTGAAGCTTGCCTTGCTTCACGAGTTTTTTCCCGGTCGTCTCCTCGCCGGATGCCGACAATGCCGCGAGCGAAACGACGAGTCCCACGGCGAAGATTTGGAGCGCATGGCGTTTTCGTAGTCCGCCCATGAGGTCGGTTTCCCTTCGCGGAGAGTAGGGGGAGGAGCAGGGTGGATTAAAGGGGACACGAGCCAAAACCCGCGCAAGAAATTCTCTACTCGTTCCCTTCTCACGCCGCGCGCGGCTGATCGGGATGGGTCGAGAAGGGATCGGACAGATCGCCAGCGGAGCGGGGGGGGGATTTCGCCGTGCCCGAGGCCGGAGCGGGGCGGGGGGACAAACCATTGATGAGGGCCGCGGCGAGCGAGGGCCACGCCTGGGCAATTTGCTCGACCGTGGCACCGGCCGACCAGGCAGCGGCGGCGGCCAGGATTTCGAGATTCGTCGGCACAGCGGCATCCTCGGCGAGCGTGACGATCGCCACTTCGCGATCACGGAAGGCAACCCAGATCGTGCCGTCTCGATAGAAGGCGATCTTGCTGCCGGCGGCATAGGCGGCAAGCAGGACGGGGTCGGTGGCCGAGGGATGGCAAAACAGCACCTGGCCGCGACAACAGACGGCCAGACGGCGGGCACGCGGATCGGCGGCATCGAAGATGGCGGTGCCGAGCGGCGACACACTTTCGACCAGAATCCGTCGCCAGGTTTCGGTTTCGTCGGCGGCATCGTCCGCGTCGGGCGTGCTGGCCAGCATCACGGCGACGTCGCAATCGTCGAACGAAAGGCCCTCGTTGTAGATGCCGGCGGCGGTGACTTCGAACACGGCCGCCTCGACAAAGGGATTGAGCAGCAGATCGGCGGCACCGGGCCGGCCGGCATGCGCACCCAAAAAGCGGCCGCCAACACTCGTGCCGGCCGACGTGGCAAGTCCCACGTTCCAGGCCGAATGGCCCAGCAAATGAGCCATGGCCAACGCAGCCTGCGGAGCGTCGGGAGCTTCGGCCACGCCGACGATCGGCATGCGGCCGGTCTGCCCCTCGGGAAAGAGAGTTTCGATGATCGCGGCGCCAACCGGCCGGGGGCGGCCGATTTGCGGTTCGGAGTGCATTTGCAGGCCGGGGCCGGCGTTGACCTCGATGATCATGCCGCGCTGCAATTCCAAGGGGCGGCCGATATCCTGGACCACCAGATCGATGCCGGCCACGTCGAGCCCGACGACGCGAGCGGCCAGCACGGCCAACGAGGCGACCTCCGGATGAAGCTGATCGGTGACGTCGGTCGTGTATTCGCCGTTGTGGTGAATGATTACCTGGGCGTCCGCGGGAGGGATTGAATCGGCATCGTAGCCTTGCTGTGCCAACAGGGGCGTGGCCATCGGATCGATTTCGAGCTTGCACATCGGGCGGGCAAATTCATCGCCCCGGCGCGGATCGAGATTCGCCAGGTCGATCAACTGGCGAATCGTGTGCCGGCCGTCTCCCACGATGACGTCGGGCTCGCCACGCGAAACGGCCACGACGCGGTTGCCGACGACCAGCAGCCGGTGTTCGACGCCGGGCACATACTGCTCGACGATGACCCCTTCCTCGCCTTCGGCCGCGGCCAATTCGTAGGCGTTCATCACCGCCTCGCGATCGCTGAGCTTGATCGCCACGCCACGGCCATGATTGGCGTCGCGCGGTTTGACGACCACCGGCGTGCCGACTTCGACAGCCGCTTCCCAGGCGTCGGCGGCGTTCGTGACCGGCCGCCCCTCGGGCACGGGAATGCCGACGCGGCGGAGGAGACTCTTGGTGAGCTCTTTATCTTGAGCGATCGATTCGGCGATGGCGCCGGTGCCGTCGGTCTCGGCGGTGCAGATGCGGCGTTGCTGCGAGCCGTGGCCGAACTGGACCAGGCTGGAGACGTTCAGCCGGCGGACGGGAATGCCCCGGCTGCGGGCGGCCTCGACAATTGCCCGGGTGCTGGGCCCGAGACAAAGCCGGTTGGCCCAGCGTTGCAGTTCGCGCAGGGCAGCGGCAAAGTCGTAGGCCTGACGATCGAGCGCGGCCAGGAGCAGATCGTGCGCGATCTTGAGAGCCGGACGGACCAGGCCCTCGTCCTCGAACCGAATGGCCACGCGGCAAATCGCCGGATCGGCCGTGGCCACGATGTGGCCGGCCGGCAGCTCGATGCCGCACAGCGATTGCAGCTTACGAACCAGAGACTCCAGCCAGCGGGCCAAAACCAGTCCGGCCGGCGGCGTAGCCGCTTCGGGGTCGATGGCGAAGTCGGTCGCGGTAAGATACGGCTGGGCCAGTTCGACGGCTCGGTCAGCGACTTGCGTCAAGTCGGCCAAAGAGAGCTGGGGTCGCCGGTGGGTATCGGCCCAAACTTCCAGGATTGGACAAGATCCCCAGACGTTTGGGCCATGCAGCGCCAGGCTTTTGCGGATGATCATGCTACGGACAGGGGCGGAAGGGAGGGCGGTTTTCTACGCGGACGGAAGGTCAGGACGAACGCGGATCCGACGGCGGCGGGAGCGAGCGGCCGAGCAGAAATGCCGGCCCGCGCGAGCCCAACCGAGGCTTGACATTAATTATACTAATCGCCGATCCTGGGGCGACAGTCTGAAATGGTCGCAGTTCCGAAAATGTAAAGCCAGCCGCGAGAAAGACTTTCGAGCCGTGAAACCTGGCCCAATTGATTGCTACAATCGGTACTTTTGCACATGGCGGCGGCCCATGCTGCCACGGGTCGCTGGCCACACAACTCGCTGGGTGAGTGGGCCGTTCTCCGTCTTCTTTTGCCTGGCAACCGACTGCACCTGATGCTCCAACAAGCCTGGCAACAGATCGACGCACAGCTGGAACCGGGCGAATCCGTCCTGAGTTCATTCGCGCCCGACCTGAACGAGCGGTTCGACTTTGCCGACGGCCTGATCGTGCTGACCAACCATCGGCTGATCTCGGTCGAGCCACCGACCGGCCAGGCGGCCAGCGCACTGCTCCAGTCATGGCCGCTGGCCGAAGTTGTTTCGCTGCGCGCCCGCGATCGGGCCGGTTTGGGCGTGCTCGAAGCCGACGGGACGGCGGGCCGCTTGTTGGCCGATTGGCGCTATACTGCCGCACGGACCGCCGGCGCACATCGGCTGGTCGAACGCTTCGGGGCCTTTCGGCGGGGCGAACCGGCCCCGGCCGACGAAGAGGAGGCCGAGCGGCCATCGAACGTCCGCGAGCCGCGCAGAGCGCAACCGAGCACGCGAGCGCTGTTTCGACTACTGCCTTTCGCCAGCGCGCGCAAGGGATTGATCCTGTTGGGATTCCTGCTGACGTTGGCCACGACGACGGCAGCTCTCATTCCGCCCTACCTGACCAAGCCGCTGGTCAACAACTTTCTCGTCCCGTATGAGAGCGAGCGCAAAGCGATCGACGCGAGTTTCGCGAGTCAGGAGGCCGTGATTGCGGCCCGCGCGGGGGCGGGCGATTCGCGCAAAGCGACCGAGCAGGGCGAAGCCGAGTTGCGCCAAGCGAGCGACGCCCACGACCGCGCGCTGGCCGACTTGCAAGCCAGCCGGCGCGCTCACTTCATGACCATCGGCTGGTACCTGGCGGCGTTCGCCGGCTCGGCGGTGCTGGCCTGGCTGTTGGGTTGGGCGCAGGGAGTGGTGATGGCCTATGTCAGCGAGCGGATCAGCGCCGATTTGCGCAATGCGACGTACGCCCATTTGAATCAACTGTCGTTGGAATTCTTCGGCGGCCGGCGGACCGGCGACTTGATTGCCCGGCTGTCGACCGACACCGAACGGCTGTGTTCGTATCTATCGGACAATCTTGTCGACTTCGCCACCGACGTGCTGATGATCATCGGCACGACGATCGTGCTGGTGTCGATGGATCCGATCCTGGCTCTAGCGGCGATTTGCCCGTTTCCGGTGATCGCCTGGATTGTCTATCGGGCGCGGACGCAATTGCAGCATGGATTTCGCCGCGGCGGCCGCGCGTGGTCGCACATGACGAGCGTGCTGGCCGACACGATTCCGGGCATGCGGGTCGTGAAAGCCTTTGCCCAGGAAAAGCGCGAGATCGAGCGGTTCCGCCGCAGCAACGAAATGGTGGTCGAGGCCAACGACCGGGTGAACGTCGTGTGGACGTTTTTCTGGCCGATGGTGGCGATGCTGACGCAGTTCGGCCTGCTGATCATCTGGGCCTGCGGGGCCTATCAGATCTTCGCGTTCCGCATCGACGTCGGCACGCTGCTCGCCTTTCTGGCCTTTGTCAGCCGGTTCTACGTGCGGTTGGAGTCGATGAGCCGGATGTTCTCGGCGACCGAACGGGCCGCCAACAGCGCGCATCGCCTGTTCGAGATTCTCGACCGCGTGCCGAGCGTGGCCGAGCCGACGAATCCGGTGCATCCTGAGAATCTGCGGGGTGACGTCGATCTGCGCGGCGTCAGCTTTCGGTACGGCACGCGCTCGATCCTCGAAAACATCAATCTGAAAATCGAATCGGGCGAAATGATTGGCCTGGTCGGCGCCAGCGGATCGGGCAAGACGACGTTGGTCAATCTGATTTGCCGGTTTTACGACGTCAGCGAAGGGGCGATCCTGGTCGATGGCATCGACATCCGTCAATTCTCGGTGGCCGAATATCGCCACCAGATCGGATTGGTCCTGCAGGAGCCGTTTCTGTTCTTCGGCACCGTGGCCGAGAACATTGCCTATGGCCGGCCGGAAGCCACGCCCGACGAAGTCATCGCCGCCGCTCGGGCCGCCCGGGCACACGATTTCATCCTGCGGCTGCCGCTGGGCTACAATTCGCTGGTTGGCGAGCGGGGGCAGTTTTTGTCGGGGGGCGAGCGGCAGCGAATTTCGATCGCCCGCGCGCTGTTGATCAATCCACGAATCTTGATTCTGGACGAGGCGACCGCCAGCGTCGACACCACGACCGAGCGCGAAATCCAACTGGCGCTCGACAACCTGGTCCGTGGGCGCACCACGATCGCCATTGCCCATCGGTTGACCACGCTCGAGCAAGCCGACCGGCTCGTCGTGCTGGAGCGTGGAGAGATCGTGGAAGTGGGCAAGCACGCCGACCTGCTGGCCTTGAACGGCGTTTACGCGCGGCTCTACAACGCGCAGCTCGACCATCACTAAGCGGGCGCGGCACGCGTTTATTCGGCCGGCGGCGGCTGGCGATAGGGCAAGCCCTGGCGGTAGAGCTTGACTCGCTGGTCGATGGCGTCGGCCAATGCTTGATCGTTGCGGAGCAGGGCGATTGTCGATGCTTGCTCGGCCGTGTCGATGGCCTCGGCGAACTGCCCGGTTTCGGCCAGCGCGGCGGCGCGGGCGTCGAAAGCGTGCGGCTCTTGGCCGGCGGAAAGCTCGATCGCTTTGGTCGCCAAATCGACCGCCCGCGATCCATTACGGACCGAGGCGTCCGGACTCGTCGCCAAGACCCACGCCGTGCGCCATAGAATGGAGACGTTGTCGGGCGCAAGACGGACTGCCTCGTCGAGATGAGCCAGGGCATCTTTTGACTGCCGACGATCAAAGAGGATCCGCCCCAGGTGTAAGTGGGCTCGGGCATCGCGCGGGTCGAGCTGTAAGGCTCGCTCAAAACTGGAAATGGCCTGTTCGGAATTTCCCTCGGCCGCCAACGCCGCACCCAGAACTTCAATCGCGTCGGCCAGTTCGGGCTCCTGGCGGAGGACCTCGCGGCACTGGTCAGCTGCTTCGGCCGCATCGCCGCGTGCCAAGAGCGCCACGGCCAGGCTGATGCGCGGTTTCATCGCGGTGGGGGCCACCCGGACGGTCTCGCGCCACTCGGCGATCGCTTCGTCATGCCGGCCCGCGGCGGCGAGCACCGTCGCCAATCGAGCATGGGGCCACTCGCCGGTCGGATAGACGCGCACGGCCTGCTGGTAATGGGCAAACGCCTCGTCGGTGTTCCCTTGCTCTGCCAATTGGTCGGCCAGGCGATCGTGGGACCCGGCGATCATTTCCCGGTAAAGCGAATGGAACGAAACCGCCTGGCGCAGATGAGCGATCGCTTCGTCGGTTTTTCCCAGCTTGATGCAGATATCGGCGAGGTTATAGTGCGCCAACAGATTCTGTTCGGTGCAAGCGGCCGCACGCGTCCAGAGCGTTTCGGCATCGCGCCAATAGGACGTTTGCCGCCACGCGACGCCGGCAAGCAGCAGGATCGCCGCTCCCGATGCGACGCCCAGCGTCCATCGCCGCCAACTCGCCGGCCGAAGCGATTGCCGCGATTGATAGACACTCCACACGCCCCAGGCCAGCGCGATCGATAGTCCGATCTGGCTCAGATAGGTGTAACGGTCGGCTCGGGCTTGGATGAACGCCCCCACCAATCCGATGACCGGCACCAGCATTCCCAAATACCAGAGCCAGCCAACCAACAGATACGGCCGCCGGCGCCAGAAAAACGCGGCAACCGCGGTGATCGCCAGCAACAGAACCAATGCTTCGGCAGCCCAGGCGATCGGCAAATGCGTCCCCAGATGGGGATAATAAGGAGACAAATTGACGGGAACCAATGACTGCCCGAGATACGCGACGTACGCAACCAGGGCATTGGCCACGCGCGGCCCGAGCGCCAGCCCGTCGACCCGATCGGTCATCCGCAGCGACGCATGGGTCCACAGGGCAATCCCGCAATTGACCGCCACCAGGACCAGCAGCGGAATTTTTTCGACCACCCGTCGCCAGGCCACGGGCAAGCGACCAAACCACGAGCGCGACGCAGCCTCTCGATCCGCGCCGGCCAACCGGCGGAACCGATCGAGCGGCCAATAATCGAGCAGCAACAAGACGCAAGGAACCGTGACGAGCATCGGCTTGGCCATCAGGCCCAGAGCAAACATGCCGGCGACGCCTAGATCAGCGCACCACGACGGACGCTGGGCGTAGAGCGCATACGCGCCGAGCGTCAGCATGAAGAACAGCCCGCTCAGCACATCCCGCCGCTCGGCCAGCCAGGCCACCGATTCGACATGCAACGGATGGATGGCAAAAACCGCCGCCACCCAGGCACTGGGCCAGAGATTGCCGGTCATCCGCAACAGGACCAAAAACAGCAGCACCGAGGACACCGCGTGCAGCAGGACATTGGTCACAAAGTGGCCAGCCGGATTCAGCCCGTATAACTGGCAATCCAACATGTGGGTGAGCGACGTCAGCGGATACCACTCGCCGTAAGGACCATCGGTCAGCGCCCACCAAAGTCCGGAGAGCGTCAGCCCAGCCGTCACGTGTGGATTTTTGTAGACGTATCCATCGTCGTCATACCCGAGGAATTGGTGGCTCACGGTCTGGCCAAAGACGAGTCCAATCGCCAGCACGAGGAAGCCACAAACGGCCCAAATCCAAAAGCGCCGCGTCCGCTGGTCGACTGGCCGCGACGAATTCGGAGCCGCCTGTTCAGAGCTGCGATCGTCGGCGGCCAGGAGAATCGGCCGACAAGATTGACCGCTGCCGGAATCCGACGAGAGTTGCTGATCGAGCGAGTGGTCCACCGCCCCTCCCGCAGTGTGAGATGAACGCGTGCCGTCTATTCTACTCTGGGTCAGCGCCTCAACAACCTGCCGAGCGACTGCGCGAAGCGGCGGAGTATTGAGCACACCGATTGGTAGCATTTACTCGCGCGAAAGGGTTGCCGGCTGGCGATAGGGCAAGCCCTGGCGGTAGAGTAAAGTCCGCCGGTCGATGGCGTCGGCCAATGCTTGATCGTTGCGAAGCAGGGCGATCGTCGATGCTTGTTCGGCGGTTTCGATGGCTGTGGTGATATTTCCGGTCTCGGCCAGCGCGGCGGCAAGGGCATCGAAAGCATGTGGCTCTTGGCCGCCGGAAAGCTCAACGGCCTTGGTTGCCAACTCGACGGCCCGGGCTCCGTCGCGGACCGATGCTGACCGGCTCGTCGCCAGAGCCCACGCCGCCTGCCATAACATTTGGACGTCGTCGGGCTGAAGACGCATCGCCTCGTTGAGATGCACGAGCGCGCTGTGCGCGCGTCCAAGATCGCAAAGCGCCAGCCCCAGGTGGAAGTGCGCCCGGGCGTTGTTTGGTTCGAGTTCCAGGGCTTGCTGGAAGTGAGGGATTGCCTGCTCGGCCTCGCCCTGGGCAACCAAGGCTTCCGCCAAGATCACGATTGCTTCGACAGCGCCTGGTTGCCGCTCGAGAGCTTCGCGGCATTGGACCGCCGCTTCGGCCGCATCTCCACTGGCCAGCAGAGCATCGGCCAGGCCGATCCGTGCCGACCAAAAGGCGGGGGCCAGCCGCAGGGTCTGGCGCCACTCGGCGATGGATTGATCGTGCCGGCCGGCCGAAGCCAGCGCCATCGCCAGGCGGAGATGACCCCGTGGGCCAGCTGGATAGAGTTGCACGGTCCGCCCATAATGCTCGAGCGCCTCGTCGAGTTTGCCTTGCTGCGTCAGAATGTCAGCCAAGAGCAGATGGCACAGGGCAAGGACTTGCTGGTCGACAAGAGGCTCCGCCACAGCCTCGCGGAGTTGGTCAATCGCTGCAGCGGTTTTTTCCTGTCCGACATAGACGACGGCAAGATTGAAGCGAGCCATCACGTTCGGATCGGTGCAAGCCAGCGCACGCGTCCAGACGGCCTCGGTGTCGCGCCAATAGGAAGTCTGACGCCACGCGACGAGGGCAAGCAGCAAGACCGTGGCCACCGACACGCCGGCGAGTAGTCTCCCGCCCCAGCGCGTCGGCCGGCGAATCGACTGCGACTGATAGACGGTCCAAACCGTCCAAGCCAGCGCGATCGACAAACCGATCTGGCTGAGATAGGTATAGCGGTCGGCTCGAGCGTGATGCGACACCCGCACCAATCCGATGACTGGCACGAGCATCCCCAAAAACCACAACCAGCCGACCAGAACATAAGGACGCCGGCGCCAACCATGGGCGGCAATCGCGGTGATCGCCAGAAGCAGAGCCAGCGAACCGGCAACCCGAGCGACCGGCTGGCCGGCCCCTAGGTAAGGATAAAAGGGGGACAGGTCGACGGGATAAAAGGACTGGCCAACGTAGGCTGCGTACGACACCGCCGCATTGGCCAGGCGTGTCGCCATCGGCAGCGGCTCGACAATATCGTCCGATCTGAAGGCCAGGTGCGTTGCCACAACAATTCCGCAATCCACCGCCGCGAGTGCCAGGAGCGGGACCTTTTCGAACGCCAGCCGCCAGCCCACGGGGAGGCGACCGAGCCACGAGCGCGATGCGGTCGCTGGATCTGCGGCCGTTCGGCGAAATCGATCAAGCGGCCAATAATCGAGTAACAGAAGAAGAAAAGGAACGGTGACCAGCATCGGTTTGGACATCAGCCCGAGCGCAAGCAGTGCGGCCACGGCCAGATAGCGCGCGAGCGAGGGTCGCTCGGCGTACATCGTGTATGCGCCGAGGGTGAGCATGAAGAACAGTCCGCTCAGCATGTCGCGCCGCTCGGCCACCCAGGCCACCGATTCGACGTGCAAGGGATGAACGGCAAAGACTGCTGCCACCCAGGCACTGGGCCAAAGATCGCGAGTCGCGCGCAGCAGAACCAGAAACAACAAGACGGCCGATGCCGCGTGCAGCGAAACATTGGTTAGATGATGACCGGCCGGATTCAGGCCGTAGAGCTGACAATCCAACATGTGGGATAGGCCGGTCAGGGGATACCAATCGCCCAGCGGGCCATCGGTCAGCGCCCACCAAAGTCCCGACGTGGTCAATCCCTCGGTCACGTGCGGATTCTGGTAGACGAAGATATTGTCGTCGTAGGCGATGAAATCGTGGCTGGCGGTCTGGCCAAAGACGAGGCCCACGGCCAGCAGGAGAAAGCCGCAGACGGCCCAGATCCAATAGACCCGCGCCGAACGTCGACGGGCCACGATCTGCAACGGATCGAAAACGCCGGCGCGGTTTGCGTGGCGGCAGATGCGGCGTGGCCGGAATCGGCGGCGGTTTTTTGATCGAGCGAGTGTTCCACGCCTCCCCCCGGGCGGTGCGAGACAAATGCGTATCCAACAATTCTACTACGGGTCGACGACCAACGACCATTCCATCGCCGGTGGCGGCAAATGATACGCAAGAGAGTTGAAGGCCTTTGATGGCACTATTCGGCCGGGGCCCCGGGAGCATCTGCGGCCGGCGGAGAAACCACCGGCTGGCGATAGGGCAAGCCTTGGCGGTAAAGGCGCAATCGCTGCTCGATGGCGTCGGCCAACGCGGCATCGTCGCGGAGCAGAGCCAGGGTCGACGCTTGCTCGGCGACCTCGACGGCTGAAGCGAAGTCTTTGGTTTCGGCCAGCGCGGCGGCGAGCACGTCGAACGCGTGTGGATCTCGCCCGCCGGAAAGTTGGACCATTCTCGTTGCCAATTCAACCGCGCGTGCACCATCGCGGACCGCGCGGTTCGGACTCGTCGCCAAAATCCAGGCCGTCTGCCGCAACGCCGCGGCGTCATTGGGCTGAAGACGAATCGCCTCGTCGAAATAAGCGATGGCACGCTCTGGCTCCCCGCGATCAAAAAGGATCTGGCCCAGGCGGAACTGGGCGATCGCCATGTCGGGCCTCAGCTCGACGCTCCGCTGGAAATGGAGCATCGCCGCATCGAGATCGCCGTTGTTGGCCTGGAGCGATCCCAAATCGATATGGGTCAAAACGAAGTCGGGTTCCGATGCTAATGCTTGCTCGTAATGAGCGATCGCGCCGGCAATATCTCCTCTTCTCTTCGCGATCGCCGCCAGGCCATTGTGTGCCTGTGCCCGAACGATGCTATAGATATCGCGCTCGTTGGGACCTTGTTCCAGTGCCTGCTGGTATTGCGCCGCCGAGGCGATTTGGTCGTCGTTCAGCAAGACCGTGGCGAGGTTGAGGTGCGCGGTGATGTTTTTCGGATCGCATGCCAAAGCGTGTCGCCACAGGGTTTGATCGTCCTGCCAAAAGCCGGTTTGCCGCCAGGTGCAAGCCATCAGGGCGACTAAGATCAGGCTCGAGGCGGCAGCAAACACCCAACGCCGAGCCGGCCACGAGGCACCGAGCCGCATCGCCCCCCAAACCAGCGCCAGGTACAGCCCGATCTGAGAAAGATAGGTGTAGCGATCGGCGCGGGCGTGTGTACCAACCAGGGTCAGCCCGAGCACCGGAACCAACATGCCGACGTACCAAAACCAACCGACAAAGAAATAGGGATACGACCGGCGGCCAATCACCGCGGCCGCGGTGATCGCCGACAACAGCCCCACCGCGGACGCGATTTGCCAGGCCGGCCGGCCCGCCTCGGGATGGGGATAAAAAACCGAGAGCCCGATCGGCAGGAAGAGTTGCCCCAAGTAAGCGACGCATGAAACGGCCGCATTGGCCAGTCGCTCGGACAGTGTCAGGGGATTCGGACTTTTCACGTGCGTGAGCATGGTCATTCCGGCGGCGGCAATTGCCAGTGCCAGCAGCGGCAGCTTGTCGAGGATGGGGCGCCAAGAAAACGTCGCCGGCGACGAGGTCGGCGCAAGCGCGCCGGGCTGGGTTCCGCGAAACCGACCCAAAGGCCAAAAGTCGAGCAGCAAGAGCAACGCCGGAACGGTCACCAGTATCGACTTGGCCAAGAGGCCCAAGGCGAGCAAGCCGACAACCATGAGGTAGCGTCCCAGCGAATCGGGATGGCGGACATATTCCGTGTAGGCCGCGAGGGTGAGCATGAAAAAAAGTCCACTCAAAACGTCGCGCCGCTCGGCCACCCAGGCGACCGACTCGACGCGCAAAGGATGCAGGGCGAACAACGCCGCCACCAGCGCGCTGGGCCAAAGCTCGCCGGTCATCCGCCACAGGACGAGAAACAGGGTCACCGCCGACGCGGCATGCAGCAAGACGTTGGTCACGTGGTGGCCAACGGGATTCAAGCCATAGAGCTGGCAGTCGAGCATGTGGGAAAGAACCGACAGCGGGCACCAATCGCCCACCGGACCAGCGGTGAATGCCCAGACAATGCCCGCCCAGGAAAGGCCATCGACAACGAGCGGCTGATTGTAGACGTAGTTGTGATCGTCGTAGTTCGAGAATCCGTGCCAAAAGGTCCGACCAAACGCGATCAGGACGGCGACGACCAGGAAACCGCACACGGCAGTCGCCCGCCAGACGTTCGCCCAGGGCAATCTCGAACCTGCTGAAAATTCCCGCGAGGATTGGGGCAAACGGCCGTCGCTGTCGGCCGACGGTGGGGCCTGCGCTGAGCAGAGTCGGCGTCACCGCGAGTCGAGACGACGTCTTGATCGAACGAGTGATCCAATGTCTCTCCCCGGCGGCGTGCGATGAATCCGTATCACCCATTCTACAGCGGGCGAAGGAGCCAACAATCAGCCGGCGACTGGCGTTGAATTGGAAATGGGCGAGAGAGAACGCGCTCGACTGCGCCGGCGGCGTATGCCCAGTCGGCAGCGAGGACAAAGGCTGGCGATAGGGCAAGCCCTGGCGGTAGAGACGCGTGCGTTGCTCGATGGCGTCGGCCAATGCGGCATCTTCGCGCGTCAGGGCGATCGTCGATGCCCGATCGGCTGCGTCGACGGCCGCGGAGAAATTTCCGGTCTCGGCCAGCGCGGCGGCAAGGGCATCGAAAGCGTGCACTTCTTCGCCCTGGGAAAGCTCGATCGCCTTGGTTGCGAGTTCTACAGCCCGGCTTCCATCGCGGACCGACCCATCCGGACTGGTCGCCAGAATCCAAGCTACTTGCCACAACTTTTGGGGATCGTCGGGCGTCAGATGGATGGCCTCGTCGAGATGTGCCACGGCACTCGGCGACCGCCCGAGCGCGCCCAGCACCAGGCCCAACTGGAAGTGAGCCCGGGCGCTACGCGGCCGAACGTCCACGGCTCGCTTCAAGTAGGGAAGAGCTTGCTCGAATTGCCCCTCGGCGCCCAACGCAGTTCCCAGAATGACGGTCGCCTCGACGGCTTCGATGGTGTCGGGGCGCTGGCCGAGAATCTCCTGACAGCGCGCGATTGCTTCTTTTATCTCGCCGCCAGCCAAGAGGGCGTTGGCCAGTCCGACCTGTGCTTCCAGACTGTCGGGAACGAGCCGCAGGGTCTCGCGCCACGCGGCGATGGCCTCGTCGCGCCGTCCCGCGCGAGCCAGCGAGATGGCCAGGCGCGAATGACAGGCCACGCCGGTTGGGAAAAGACGGACGGCTTGCTCTAGATGGTCGAACCCCTCGTCGGTATTTCCTTGCTCGATCAATTGCTCGGCCAGCAGATCATGAGAATAGGCGATCATTTCGCGGTAGAGCGACTTGCAGGCCGCGGCTGCGCGGAGATGGGCGATCGCTGCATCGGTATTTCCCTTCTTGGTGTAGAGATGGCCGAGATTAAAGTGCCCCAGCAAATTCTGTTCGGTGCAAGTGGTCGCACGCGTCCAGAGCGCTCGGCATTGCGCCAGTAGGTCGTTTGACGCCAGGCAATGGCGCCAAGCACCAGCACGGTGGCGGGGGAAGCGACTGCGAGCATCCAGCGCCGCCAGCTCTCGGGCCGGAGAGACTGTCGTGATTGATAGACGGTCCACGCCCCCCAAGCCAGCGCGATCGTCAACCCGATCTGGCTCAAATAGGTGTAACGGTCAGCCCGGGATTGGATGAAGGCCCCGACCAATCCGATGACCGGCACCAGAGTTCCCAAAAACCAAAGCCAGCCGACGATCAGATAAGGCTGCCGACGCCAGAACCATGCGGCAACCGCGGTGATCGCGACTAGCAAAACGAGCGATCCGAGGGCCCAAGCGATCGGCAGATCGGTCCCGGGGTGAGGGTAATAGGGAGAGAGATCGACGGGAAATAAAGACTGGCCCAGGTAAGCCACGTACGAAACCAGGGCATTGCCGATGCGTGGCCCGAGCGACAGTGGATCGACTCGATCATCCTGCCGCAACGATCCGTGCGTCGACATGGTGATCGCGCAAGCGGCAGCCGACAGCGCCAACAGCGGGGCCTTTTCAACCACCAGCCGCCAACCGACCGGCAACCGACCGAACCACGGGCCCAAGCCGGCCTCGGGAGACGCCGCGGCCGCATGGCGGAATCGGTCGAGCGGCCAGTAGTCGAGCAATAGGAGAAGAAAGGGGACGGTGACGAGCATCGGTTTGGACATCAGACCCAGCGCCAGGCATCCGGCGACGGCCAGATAGCGGACCCACGACGGACGCTCGGTGTAAAGCGTGTAGGCTCCGAGCGTGAGCATGAAAAACAGCCCGCTCAGGACGTCCCGGCGTTCGGCAACCCAGGCTACCGACTCGACGTGCAAAGGATGAATGGCAAAGATCGCGGCCACCCAGGCACTGGGCCAAAGATCGCGAGTCATCCTCAGCAGCACCAAGAACAAGAGAACGGATGACGCCGCGTGCAGCAGCACATTGGTGAGAAAGTGCCCAGCCGGATTCAGGCCGTAGAGCTGACAGTCCAGCATGTGCGACAGGGTCGTGAGAGGACACCACTCACCATAGGGGCCGTCGGTCAAAGCATACCAAAGCCCGGAAAGGGTCAATCCGGGAATGACGTGCGGGTTGTTGAACACGAATCCATCGTCGTCGTACCCGAGAAACTCGTGCCCCAGCGTCTGGCCATAGACGAGGCCAACGGACAGTAAAAGAAAACCGCAGATGGCCCATATCCAGAGGGCCCGCGCTGGCTGGTCGGCCGACGGCGGCGAAGGGGAACTCGTCGGAAAAGCTAACGAGTCCGACGCGTATTTGGCATGTTCGATGCCGGACTTTGCGGCATGCGTCATGGGAGCTTCGACTTCGCCCGCGTCCGAGGCGATGTCTTGATCGAGCGAGTGGTCCACCGCCTTCCCCCGCAGTGTATGAGACAGGTCCGCATCACCCATTCTACTCGGGGTGAAGGCGTCAACAACCAGCCGATGGCCACAGGAAAGCAAACGACACCGCCGAGCAGTCGGCACGCGCTTTCTGCGACCGCATTCACTCAGCCGACGGCGCGTGCCCGGCCGGCAGGGATGGCGTCGGCTGGCGATAGGGCTGGCCCTGCCGATAGAGACGCGTGCGCTGCTCGATGGCGTCGGCCAAGGCATTGTCGCTGTGGAGCAAGGCCAGCGTCGACGCCTGGCCGGCGGCGTCAACGGCCGCGGCGAATTGGCCGGTTTCGGCCAGTGCGGCGGCGAGCGAATCCAAGGCACGCACGTCTTGACCCGCGGAGAGCTGGACCGCCCGGGCGGCGAGCCGCATCGCCTCCTTTCCATCGCGGACCGACGCGTCGGGGCTGGTCGCCAGGATCCAGGCCGTTTGCCAAAGCATCGGGACACTGCTGGGCCAGAGACGCATTGCCTCGTTGAGATGATCCAGGGCGCTGCGTGACTGTCCCTGATCGTGGAGCGCGAGGCCCAGGCTGGCGTGCGCCGGCGCGTTGTGCGGATCGAGCTGCAAGGCACGCTCCAAGGGGGAGATCGCTTCGTCGCCTTTGCCCTCGGCGACTAACGCCGCCCCCAATACGACGAGTGCTTCGATCGAGTCGGGTTCCTCCCGCAAAACCTCGCGGCACTCGGCAGCCGCCTGGCTCGCATCGCCGCGGGCATACAGGGCATTGGCCAACCCGAGATGTGCCGACGCGTAGCTGGGAGACAACCGGATGGCCTCGCGCGACTCGTCGATGGCTCGATCGAGCTGGCCGGCACGGGCTAGCGCCGTCGCCAACTGAGCATGAAACATCGGGGCGGCGGGCAAGACACGCACCGCTTGTTCGTATTGAGCCAGGGCTTCATCCGCTTTGCCCAGCCTGGTTAAGCAGTCTGCCAAAAGGCCGTGGGCTTTGGCGATCGAGGCGGGATCGATCGAATCGGCGGCGACCGCTTCGCGCAGCTGGGCGATCGCTTCCTCGAACTTTCCCTGTTTGGCCAGCGCATAGCCAAGATTATGGCGGGCCATCGCATTCGGCCCGGTGCACGCGATCGTGTGGGTCCAAAGCGTCTCGGCATTGCGCCAGTAAGATGTCTGACGCCAGGCCACGGTGGCCAGCACGAGCATCGTCGCTGCCGACGCGACCACCAGTGTCCACTGCCGCCAGCGCGCCGCGTCGATTGCTTGTCGTGACTGATAGAAAGCCCAAACGCACCAGGCAAGCGCGATCGACAGACCGATCTGGCTCAAATACACGTAACGGTCGGCTCGGGAATGGGCCGCAACCGGCACCAGCCCGATGACCGGCACCAGCATTCCCAAAAACCAGAGCCAGCCAACCAAAAGATAAGGTCGCCGGCGCCAAAAATAGGCGGCCAGCGCGCTGATCGCCACCAGCAGAACGAGAGAGCCGGCAGCCCAGGCGATCGGGATGCGGTTCGCCAGATGGGGGTAATAGGCAGCCAAACCGGCGGGATAAAAAGACTGGCCCACATACGCGGCGTACGAAACCAGGGCATTGGCCACGCGCGTCGCCAGCGACAGTCGTTCGACTGGATTGGTCGACTTCAATGACATGTGCGTCGACAGGGCAATCGCGGAGCTCACCGCCGCCAGGGCCATGAGCGGAATTTTTTCCACGATCAGCCGCCAGCCAATCGGCAGGCCGCCGAGCCACGAGCGCGATTCGGCCGGCAAGCCCGAGCCCGCCGCAGCGCGAAACCGCGCCAGCGGCCAATCGTCGAGCAGAAGCAGCACAAAGGGAACCGTGACGAGCATCGGTTTGGACATCAGGCCGAGGGCAAACATTCCGGCGACCGCCAGATACGCGCCGATCGAGGGACGCTCGGCATAGAGCGCGTAGGCACCGAGGGTGAGCATGAAAAACAGGCCGCTCAACACGTCGCGCCGTTCGGCCAGCCAGGCGACCGATTCGACGTGCAAAGGATGAACGGCAAAGACTGCCGCCACCCAGGCGCTGGGCCAAAGTTCGCGGGTCATCCGCAGCAGGACCAAGAACAACAGCACCGATGACGCCGCGTGCAGCAGCACATTGGTCAGAAAATGCCCGGCCGGTTTCAGGCCATAAAGCTGGCAATCCAACATGTCGGAAAGGGCCGACAGAGGATACCACTCGCCGACGGTACCGTCGGTCAGCGCCCACCAAAGGCCAGACAGAGTCAGGCCGGGCGTGACGTGCGGATTCTTATAAACGAAGACATCATCGTCGAAGTCGAGAAACTCGTGATGCAGCATCTGGCCAAAGACGAGGCCCACCAACAGCAAGAGGAACCCGCAGATCGCCCACACCCAAAGGGCCTGCGAACGCCCGCCGGTTGGCGGCGAAACGAGATCGGCCGGGGACGATTCGGCGTGGTCGGGTGGCGAGATGATTTCCTGATCGAGCGAGTGGTCCACGCCTTCTCCCCGGCGATATATGACAAGTCTATGTCAGCCCATTTTACTATGGGCGATTCGCTTCTTCGTATCGGCCAGCGAGAAGTGAGGCCGAAAACGAGCCGCGACGAAGATTCAACCGCAGAATCGGCCTTAGGACTTTTGGCTGCTGTGGCGATTGCCGGCCAGTTTCCGCCGAATCTCGGCCTGCAAACGTTCGAGGACCGACTGCTTGTCGGTGGCGGCCAGGATGCGAGTGACGATAGTCTTGGGTGCTTCGCCGCCCCAGGACGCGCCATGCTCGAAATAGTATTTGGCCGCCTGGCCGACGATGAACGAACCGTAGCCCGCGGCGGCTCCTTGCGGCAGCGCCGTCAGGATTTTGCCTGTCCCGAGCGTCAGGCCGACAAAGATGTTCGACGCCAGGTGGGTCGCCGCTTCCATGATCATCACCCAGCCGGCCGCTTTGACGATCGATTCGATCAATTGCCGGGCGTTGACCCAAGTGAGCGGGATGCCGTAGACGTGAGCCAGCGTGACGACCATCGTGACGTCGACGGCGCTGCCGCCCAGCACGTCGAGGGCCGGCACCGGAGTCACGGCCACGGCCACGGCCTTCATGGCGGCATAGCTCCAGATGGTGGCCGTAGCGCGCTCGTCGCGCATTTGCATCTTGATCGTGGCGATGCGATCGCTCTTGTCAGCCGCATAGAGGGCACCGTTGAGCGCGACGATCGCCTTGCCTTCGCGGGCCAGAATCTCCAGGATCCGCTCTTTGAGTCTTTGGACATTGGGGGCGGGGCGGCGATATTCGCTCTTTTCCCGACCATCGGCCATTTCGATCACATATTCGCGCGGCAGAGGATCGGCCGTCGTCTCGATAATGTCTTCGGGCGCGACGATGCCGTGCAGCCGGGTGGCAAACAATTCAAGCAGCGTGCACCGGGCCTCGGGGGTGTAGTTGTCCGTCTTGTTGAAGACCAGCAAAATCGGTTTGTGGCTGCCGGCCAGCTCCAACAGTGCCGAATACTCAAGCTGGTTCAGATCGGAATCGGTGACAAACAGGATCAAATCGGCCCGGGCGGCGGCATCGCGAGCCATTTCGCCGCGCGCGGCTCCCTCGACTTCGTTGATGCCGGGCGTGTCGATCAGCACGACCTGCGAGTCCTCCAGACCCGGCAACAGATAGCCCGATCCTTGCCAGTCGACATGCCAGACGTCGCGAGTCCAACCGCCGCGGACGTCGACCTGGGCGATCAATTGACCGACCAGGGCGTTGATCAAGGCCGACTTGCCGGTATCAATCTCGCCGAACAGAACAATTTCGACCCGGCCCGACTGGAGCTTGGCCGCCATCGCCTCGAGCTCGCGCAGCTCGCGGTGCAGGGCCTCCTTTTCCTCGGGCGTGCAGCCGTCGAATTGCTCAATGGCGTGATGCACGCTCGAAAGAGCGGCCACATAATTGAGGTCGGCATTCAGGTCGCTGCCGAGCGAATCGGTCGGTTTGGAATCGAAAGTCGTCATCGGCGGCCGGCTCCCAGCCGCGACAGGCCGGCTTTGACCAACTGGGCCAATTCGCGGGGTCGCGTTACGTCGTTCCATTGCTCGCGCCAGCGCCGTCCAGCCCAACGCGGGCTCTTGCATCTCGCCGCGGAAGTAAACCATGAAAACCCGGCCGATCCAGCGCGTGACAAGTGCCTGCACCAGGCCCTGCAGTGCGCCGCCGGCCAATGTGCCGACCCCCGGCGCGGTTTTGAGGACCGAGGCCACGGCCATGCTGACTGCCGGCGCCGCGGCGCTCGAACCCAAAATCGCCACCAGGTTTTTGCCCAACTCGGCGATCAACCGATTAACCGTTTCGAGATCGATCGCTTGCCGATAAACCCGCGCGAGCGAAATGACCATGCCCGTGGTGACGGCCAGGCCGGCGGCAATGTCGATGACCGGCAGCGGGCTGAGTGCCGCGGCGGCGCCGGCTTGCCACATGGAGCGCTGAATGATTTCTTCGGCTTGTCGATCGAGTGCCGAGGCGATCCGCCCGCGGGCGTCGGTTGCCAGCCCGCGCGCCCGCAGGAGCAGGTTGGCGGCCAGCAAATCGGCACCATCGCGTGAAACGGTATCGAGCATGCGGTCGGCCAAGGCCGAGATGTCGCTTTCTTCGGTCACGGTTTCTTCGATCTCGCGGCCGTCAGGCAAAACCCGAACGCGCGTGCGGGCTACCGGGCGGGCACGAACCTTCAGAATATCGGCCGCCGGAATCATCGATCCGGCCTGCTCGTGCAATTGATCGACCAGCCGGCGACGATCGGCATCGGTGTACCAATCTTCCTTGTTCAAGCAGACGATCACCCGTTTTTCCATGCCGATCAGCTCACGCAGCAGCGAAAACTCGAACTGTTTGAGCGGACCATCGACGACGAACAAGATCAGGTCGGCATCGCGGGCAGCCTGCCGGGCCGGAATCTCGCGATCGATACCTTTCACCTCGGCCAGGCCGGGCGTGTCGACCAGCACGACATGGTCGGCGCCGGGCCAGTGGAGCTCGCTGCGAGTGATCGTCGTGCCGCCGGCGGCATCGCTGCGAAAAACGTCGCGGCCGGCGAGCGCGTTGAGCAGCGATGATTTCCCGCTCGAAATGGTGCCGAAGGCCACGATCTCCAATTTCTTGCCGACGCGTTTGGCCGCCAGGTCGTCGAGCGCCTGATGCAGTCCGGCGCGCACTTCGACCGGCAGCGTCGGATCGTCGGCCAGCCGGCCCACGTCGGCCAGGTGCAACTCGGTTTCAGCCAGTCGATCGGTCACCGACATCTGGCTGGGAGGGCGGCTCTGCTGCGCACGCCGCGCGACTTTCGCCCGGCCCGCACCGACCAAAAGCCACAACGCCCAACCGGCCAGGACCGCGGTCGAGATGACGGCGGTGGCGAGGATGGCCAGATAGCCATAGCCCCAGGCGGCACTGAATTCGCGCGCTTGCTGATATTCGTGAACCAGCGTCGGCAATCGGCCGGCGGCAAACCAGGCGATCGCGGCGATGGCAACCAGAACTACCAGCGGACCCAATGAGCGCGAACGAATCATCGTGAACTTTTTAAATCGTCAAAAGGAGGTCGGAAAGAAAAATGAGGGTTGCGATCGAAAGACGTTTCAGTGCCGCGGCATTTCCAGCGGCGGCCGCTTGGCACGCTGCCGCATCCGATTGATCGTGTGCAAAACGGCCGGCAGCGCCAGGAACCGCTGTTCCATCGTTCGCTTGCCGGGAAAATCCATCAGAATCACGGCTGCTAGAATTGTCATGATTCCGGGGCCGGGGGCAACCAGCATCAAGACCCCGATGATCAACAAGACCGCTCCCAGCACGTTCTTGCCGATCGTCAGACTCCAGCGCACGACCGGATGCCGCAATTGCCAGGGCAGGGGGCCCGGTCGAACAAAAAAGTCGGCCGGCATGGCGACCAGCAGCCAGCGCACGAGCAAAACGCCGCCGACCGACAGGACAATTGATAGCCCCAGCGCCCACCAACCGAGCGCGGCATGGCGGCGAACCTGGTCGAGCCACTCGAGCGATGTCTCGGAAAGCGACGCGAACAACGACATGGAAAGTCTTTCAACCGGTTTTTCAGCCGCGCGCCAGGGCAAAGGCGCACGATGGCCGGCTGCGCGGTGCAAAAGCGGCGCCGGAGCAATCCATTATACGTCGGCGGCCAGCGGCGGATCTGAGACGCTACTTAGGGCAACGATATAGTTGGCTAGGTAGGGTTCCGAGCCGAATTCCGTCTGCGTTGAGTTGATCGCTTGGTGGGACTATGCGGCGGCTGGCGTCTGCCGGCTGTATAATGAGCGTCGCGAGGTTGTCTGCCGCCCCTGAGCGGTTTGCAATTCTGATGGCAGCCGCTTCGTCCCGGGTTGCGCCTGTCTTAGCGGCAAATGATCAAGGGAGTGACGGCAATGATTCAGTCTCGGCCCACTGGCGCCGGTTTGGCTGCGGCAATTTTGCTGGCGGCATTCCTAGTAGGAATAACGACGTTTGGCGGTGTTGCGATTGGAAGCTTCGGGGCCTTTCTTCTTTGCTGCTATCTTGGTTCGTTGTATCTGAGCGCCCGCGCTTGCTTTCTGTTGGCGGCGGATTTAGCGGCAATCGCCATCCTTCCTTGGCTCGGATTAACATATCCTCTCGTTTATCCGCCCACACGGCAGCCCCTTTTCCAACTTGAATTACGCGGTTGGGGAGAATACCTGCTGCAACCGCTGTATCATGCGGTTGCCCAATACCCGCTTCATGAGGCGGCAATGGCCTCACGGACATTTTTCCGCGTCGTTGCATCTTATGACGGGAAAGACGGCTGGCATGTTGAGCCCTTTGCCGTCTTTGTTTTCTGGGCCGGTCTCGCCCTGGCGTTCGCGATGTCCGGCTTGACCGGTTTACTGGTAAGGCATACACGAGAAGAAGTCGCACGGACCCAATGGTTGCCCCAGCCACGTCTTCGCCCCTGGCTTCTGAGCGCCGGTGTCGGTGGGATCGTAATTTTTCTCCTCGGACTCGTGTTGTGGGATGACGGGCTCAGTCCCGACGCAACGATTCGTTTGTTCTTCTACGCTTTCAAGATTCTTCTGTATGCGGACGTCGCCGGGCTTGTTTTCGCGTTTCACCTTCGTGCGCCTCTGCCAGAGATCGTTAAGTTCGCGTTGTGTGGCGCGGCGATTGGAGGCGTACTGGCGGAGATAATCATCCCTTGCGTCGACTTGGGCACCTACTGGAAGCACGTTGAGTGGTTTGGGCGATTGATGCCTGCATGCGTCATCCTTGGAGCCGCTGCCGGCGCACTTGCGAATTGGTTGCTCAACAAGACCCATCTCGCGCCGAGCGCAGTCGCGAATGGTTGACCGCCAGTGGATGGCCCTGCGTGCCCGATCACCTCTAGCGGAGCCTATCAATCGCTGACCGCCAGCCACCCCTACCGCTTCTTCCGTCTCGCCTTCTTCGCTTCATATCGCCGCATCTGCTTGTCCAGTTCCCTCTGCGGCACGGCCATGAGCTGCTTGGTCAATTCCTCGAAGGCTTTGAACTCGGGCGGTTGGCTGATTTGGTCGTAATCACGCCGGGGTCAAGCGGGGCCCTGCGCGGTGCAAAAGCGGCGCCGGAGCTATCCATTATACGTCGGCGGGCGACGGCGGATTTTGGACGCTTTTTAGGCAATGATAGAGCTGACTCAGGTGAAATCTGAGGCGGCCCTGGCCCAGGCACTCCCGGGCTGTTCGACTGGGCGCAGCGCCCATAGATCCAACCGGCGTGGCGGTCCGAGGCGCCGGAAGTGCTACAGCAATTCGAGCACGGTCTCGTAAATGGGATCGCCGGTATGCCCAGGCTGTGGCGGCGGCACCCGAATCACTACACGGACGCCTGTCGCCACGCGTTCAGCCAAGTAGTATCCATCGCCAGGGTTGCCGGACAAATGGGCAAGCAGTCGATGGCCATCCAGAAAGAAGCCCTTCCACTTCCCCTCGCAGAGCATGATGTACTGCCAGTAGGTGAGCGAACGTCGGCCCATGAGCCAAGCCCCGAGAGCGGTTATTTCGACCGAGACCTTTTCGTTCGGCAACTGGCGGTCGTGGAATGCGCGCAAAGTTTCGTCGATCGACACGACTAGCCCGCTACGCCCCAAATCTGTCGCGAACTGGTCGAGCTTTTGTTTTCCGGATGATTCGACCATCGCGGAATTACGGCCTAGCAGCGAACGCAGCCAACCCATATTACGGCTTCTCCGATGTTGCCATCTTCGCTTCGTGCCGCCGCATCGGCTTGTTCGGTTCCGGCCGCCGAGCATCAAATGCGGATAAAGACCTTCTGCCGATAGCACCAGTAGCAAACCAGCCACATGATCCCGAGGATGGCAACGCCCCGGACCAACGGCGAGTAGACGTCGGGCACGATGCCCCATAGCGTGTGGTAGCCCGGCCCGAAATGCGTTTGCAGGCGGCCGAGAAACCAGTTGGGCATCAGCTCGGCCATCACGTAGATCAATATCGAGTTCATGCCGACCACGACGAATGGAAACGTCCAGCGGCGCAAGCCGAGAATGTCGACGATGGCATAGAATCCGGCCAGCACCAGCAGCACCCAGCCGGTGCTGAACAACGTCCAGCTTGGCGTCCAAATCCGTTTGACCAGCGGGCAGAGACCCGATTGGGCCAATCCCCAGCCAAGCCACAGGCTGACGAGGCCGGCCAGCACCAGCCAGCCGAACTTGCGCCAGGCCGATTGCTCGCTTTTCAGCAATCCCCCGGCCAATAGACCAAAAATCATCGTCGCCAGCGCGGGAATGAAATTGAGCGTTTGATATCCGCCAGGGCTGTTGGTGAACGGTTTGTCGCGGGGAAACAGATTCATCCACCACTGGTCGAAGGCGTTGGCCACGTTGGTGTGCATGTCCCAATGGGCCTCGATGCCGGTCAGGTGTTGCCAGTTGGCTGGAAAGTTGAATTGCGAATAATCGAAATCGGGCCCGGGCGCCGGATAGGCATAGAACAAGAGCCAGTCACCCACGAGCAACGCCAGCGCCACGCCGAGCTGCACCGCCGGCGGCCGATTCCAGAGCAGGAACAGAAAGAAGTAGCCCAATCCGATCTGCGTCAGCACGTCTTCGAACATGAAATTCGTGCTCGGGGTGCCGCCCGATCGCAGAAAAATCCCCAGCAGGATCAGCACCACCGATCGCCAGGCCGCGTGCAGGGCCATGAGGCGCCAACTTTGCCCACGCGCCTGCCGGCTGGTGCACGAATAGACCATGGCCACGCCGACAATGAACATGAACGACGGCTGGATCATGTCCCACACGCTGCAGCCGATCCAGGGAACATGCTCGGTTTGATAGCCGATCGCTTGCCAGACGGGTGAATCGGGGTGCTGCAGGGCAACCTGACGCAGACCGATTCCGCCCGAGGCCATGGCGAACATCGTCAGCCCACGATAGGCATCGAGCGATACCAGCCGCTGACTCGGCAATGGATGCCCGCCGGCTGCGGCAGCAGGGGGCACAACGGGAGCCGGCTTTTGCGCAGGCGTTTGAGCAGGCCCTGAGGGCGAAACGGGCGCGGCGGACATGATTGGGGGTTACTCCTGGGGAGGATCGGGCAGGCCGAGAATCGGAAAATCGTAGAGGTGAGCGATCTGGGCAGCGGTTTTTGTCTCGAAGCCGGTAAACCGGCGATAAAGCTCGTCGACGTCGGCCACGCCTTGGCCGGCCAGCCGACGGAATTTTGCTTCCAGCAGTGACTTCAGATTGCCGCTGGTGTTGCGGGCGTGTCCTTCGGGATACATGACCAGGCCGCTGGAAA
Source organism: uncultured Planctomycetaceae bacterium (assembly GCA_963702015.1). Lineage (GTDB taxonomy): Bacteria > Planctomycetota > Planctomycetia > Pirellulales > PALSA-1355 > DATJTR01. The sequence continues at coordinate 5,326,969 of OY969698.1, read as the reverse complement.
CGGTCCCCAGCTTGCGATGGACAATCTCGAGCGTGGTCGGGATGCCGTCGGGATATTTTGCGTCGTATTCCGGGCCGCCATGCGAAAATTCGATGCGGTCCATCAATCGCCGGGTGAGCGGATCGTGCAAGGCCGCGTCGTCGTAATCGGACGGCACCAGCATCAGCTCGCGCCAGCCGGGGCGGCGCGATTGCAGGGCTTTGCGCAGCAGCGTGGCCACGATGTAGACCATCGAATGGTCGGCCGATTGCCGGGTGCGCGGATCGCGCTTGGCCGGGTCGCCAATGATGCCGAAGGCAGGCTGATAGGTGACGATGCGAATCCGCTCGATCGCTTCGGCGTCGACCAGCAGTGCCGGCTCGCGCGTGAGGAGGCCGATCAGCCCCTCGATCGCGCCGGCTGATTGATGTTCGTACAGCCCCAGCTTGAAGTGCATGCCGAGAATGGCAAAATCGTTACCGCCGGTGGTGAGCGTCAGATCGAACGGGCTTTGCCCTTTTTCAGCCGGCGGCTCGAACAGGCAGAAGATGGCCTCGGGATTGCGAAAGATATCGGCCGGGCCGACAAATCCGCGCAGTGCCCGATGAACGCTGGTGACGGCCATTTCGGCGCTCAGCGCGGCCGAGGCCCCCTTGGAATCGGACAATTGCTTGCCGGCCCGAATTGCCCGAAAGGGAATGTAATGGGCCACGACCAGCCCGATAGCCGACTCGATCTGCTCGGCCGTGGCCGAGAGCAGGGCGCCATAGGTGGCCGCCGAGGCGATAGCGCCGTGGACGACATGATCGATCTTGTAGTCTTTCAGGGCGAAGACTTCGGCCAACCGGCCGCGGATTTCGTCGACCAGCAGCATTGCCCGCAGTGCCATCGGCCCATCGTGGCCACGGAGCTGAGCGCCGGCGATGGCCACGGGATAGAAATCGTTGTGTCCGAATTCGCCGCGGGTGGCGCCGCGCGCCGGGTTGTAGCCAAAATTGGTGCCGTTGGCGTCCCATTCGCGCACTGCCGACGAATTGGCCAGCACGGCTTTCTCGGGCTTGACGGCCACTCGCGACCCGAAGCAATACACGCCGAGTGGCGAGCCAGCGGTGCGATATTCCAGCGCCTCGCTGCGCAGCACACGCGGCGCCCGCGCACCGCAAGCTAGCGCCGAGACGCCACAGGCGACGCTGTCGAGGTGGAATTGCTCGATCCGCTCGAGCGCCTCGTGCCCCGGCGGGGCGAAACGGCCGGCCAGAAAATCGATCGCATACTGGCCGAGCCGCCGGGCCTGATTTTCGTCGCGGCGGAGTGTGATGACGGATTCGGGCAACGGCGCGCTCCTCAAAACGAACTGCAAATGTAACTTCAGTGGTGCAGATAATCGGCCAGCATCTCGCCCAGCAACTCCAGCGGCAAGCCGATCACGTTCGACTCGCTGCCGGCGACCACATCGAGCCAGCCGTTGCGATCCTGATAGCCAAACGCGCCCGACTTGCCGGCCCACTGACCCGAGGCCAGATACTCGTCCAACACCTCGGCCGATAGGCGATGCATCACCAGCCGGGTTTCGGCCGTGCGAACCACGGCCGGTCCGTCGGGCCTGGGCCAAACACACAGTCCACTAAAAACGTGGTGCTCCTGACCGCTGAGGGCCGAAAGCATCCGCCGGGCGTCGGCCATGTCGGCCGGTTTGCCCAAGATCTCGCCGCCACACTCGACAATTGTATCGCAGGCGATCACCACGCCGCTCGGCACGCGCTGGACGACGTCGGCAGCCTTTTGATAGGCCATGCGAGCGGCATAGTCGAGGGGGGTTTCGCCGGCGGCCGGGTCGCATTCGGCATGCTCGGCGGGAACGACCACCTCGAACGTGTAGCCCGCGTCGGTCATCAGCCGCCGCCGCTGCGGCGAGGAGCTGGCCAGAATCAACTTCAATTTGGACTCACGATGCATGGCGGCGACCGACATCACGCCCCGAAGATCAAACCGATGGCAGCCAATTTGCCCCACGCGAATATTCACTGTGCTACCATACGGGGGACGGCCCGAAAAGAGCAGCCACTGCCGAGCGGGGGAGCGCGGCGCGTGGTGCGCCGCCGTGGCCCGGACTTTCTTGGAGCCGAGCAGGTGCGCTGGTTTCATGCGTTTGCCCGACATCGATATCTTGTATGAAGACAATCACCTGCTGGCCGTGAACAAACCGGCCGGCCTGCCGACCATGGGCGTGGCCAGCGAGGCCGATAGCCTGGTGCGCGCGGCCAAGGAGTCGCTCAAGCGCCGCTACGACAAGCCGGGCAATGTCTACCTGGGCGTCGTCAGCCGATTGGACGCGGTCGTCTCGGGCGTTGTGCTGCTGGCCCGCACTTCAAAGGCCGCTGCCCGGCTGACCGAACAATTCCGCGAACACACCGTCGAGAAGACCTATTGGGCCGTCACGGCCGGCATGCCGAAGCCGGCCACCGGCGAGCTGGTCGACTGGGTGGCCAAGGACGAAGCCGGGCAGCGGATGGTCGTGGTCGCCGGCCCTGCGGCGGGCGCCCAGAAGGCGGTGCTGCGTTACCGCGTTTTGCGGCCGGTCGAACGTGGCGCACTGGTCGAAATCGAGCTGATCACGGGCCGCAAGCATCAGATTCGACTGCAACTTTCGGCCATCGGACACCCCGTGCTGGGGGATCGCAAATACGGCAGTTCGCTGCGCTTCAGTCCAGGCATTGCGCTGCACTCCCGGCGCCTGATTGTCGATCATCCGACGCGGCACAAGCCGATCGAGATCACGGCCCCGCTGCCGGCCAGTTGGGGCCGCTGGGGCCTGGGGAGTAGTTAGAAATCTGGGCAGACGGGGCATTGCCGGGCTCAAAATCGGGCCGGCGGGGGCAATATTCCAGCCAGGTTTTAGCGAAGTCGATCTAGCAAGCGCATAAACTAGGATAAAATAAGAGTGGTGGCCGACCGCGCCGCCGCGCCCTGCGGACTGGGGTGCATCGCGGCCGAGTCAACTTCGTCATCGAGAGTCGGAACAACCGAGGCCCGGTGAGTGTTTAATCCAAAACGGAACCGAGAAGTCGCACCAGCAGAGAAGAAACCTTTCGCGTTTTTCAGGAAAGCTGCTTCGCTTTGACTTCCACGACCCGTTCGAATTTCCGCCGCCACGCCTTGGTGAGCGGCCTGGTCACCGCCGAGCAGATGCGCGAAGCCGAAGAGACGCTGCGCGCCAGTTCGGCCACGCATCCGGCCACCGCCCAGGGGCCCGATCAGGACGAACGCCTGGCCGCCCAACTGGTCGCGATGGGCCGGCTGAATCCCTGGCAAGTCGAGCAACTGAAGCGCGGACGCTCGAAATTCAATCTCGGCCCCTATCGCGTGATCGACTCGATCGGCGAGGGGGGGATGGGACAGGTCTTTCGGGCGGAGCACACGATGATGGGCCGCACGGTCGCCATCAAGGTGCTGCCCCGCTATAAATCGACCCCCGTGGCGATCGCCAGCTTCACGCGCGAGATTCGCGCCCAGGCCCAATTGGATCACGAAAACCTGGTGCGGGCGTTCGACGCCGGCCACGACGGCAACGTCTATTTCCTGGTGACCGAGTGCGTCTCGGGAATGGACCTGCGCAAATATGTCCGCATGCGCGGCAGACTGTCGATGTCGGAAGCGGCCACGATCATTTCGCAAGCCGCCGTCGGGCTGGGACACGCCCACAGCAGGGGGCTGATCCATCGCGACGTCAAGCCGGGCAACCTGCTGGTGACAACGACCGGGCAAACGAAAGTTTCGGACTTGGGACTGTCGGGCTTTTTGGGGGCCGACGACGAAGGAGATCCACGCTGGGGCAAAGTCGTCGGCACGGCCGACTATCTGGCGCCCGAGCAGATCGTCACGCCCAAGGATATTACGCCGGCCAGCGACGTCTATTCGCTGGGCTGCACGCTCTATTACGCGGTGACGGGCAAAGTTCCCTTTCCCGGCGGAACGATCCAGGAAAAGGCGCGCCGGCACTGCGAGGAGTTTCCGCTCAATCCCAAGCGCATCAACCCCGACTTGAGCGATCAGTTCGTGGAAGTGATCGCCTCGATGATGGACAAGGATCCGGTGGCGCGGATTCAAACCATGGCCGAAGTCGTCGAGCTGCTCAAGCCCTGGGCCACCGACGCCGTGGTGCCGCCGGCGTCTGAATCGGCCGGCGAGGCGGGGCAGTTCGAGCTGTTGGAATCGTACTCTGGCCATACGCCCGAGCCGACCGTGAGTTTTTTGGGGGACGATCCGAGCAGTGGCAGCGGCCTGAGCCAGATCTCGCAGCGGACCGACCCGCTGTCGGCGGCGGCGGAAGAGACGATGCCCGAGTTGAATCGGCGTCAACTGTTGCGACCCGAGGCGGACTTTCCGCTGTCGGTGGTGCTGGCCGTGCTGTTGCCGATCGTGCTGGCCGCGGCAGTGCTGGTGATCAATGTGCTGCTGCAAGCGCTGCGATAGTGGGCATGCGCACGCGGCTTTGCACGCCTCATTTGATACAGGTGAGGCCGAGGCGGATATTGCGACGTTGAATTGCGCCAGACGCGAGACCGATTTGGAACTGATGCGGGTATCCATTGCGGAAACGCTCAGGCCTGCACGGCGCCGCAAGTGCGCCAACCCAGCATCGGTTATGGCGGTGCCGTTGATCTCCAGCCAGGCTAGCTGAGGAAGTTGAGCGATCACCCGCAGCCCGGCGTCGGTGATCCTCGTGCGGCTTAGATCGAGATACTGAAGCTTCGAGCATTGCGGCAGCCAGCGACAACCGACGTCGCCAAACGGCGTGTCGGATAGATTGAGCACCTTCAGCTCTTCCAGCGGGCCAAGTTCCGCCAGGTCGGTGCCGGTGATTTGGGTGCGGCTCAAATTAAGGGACTCGATGCGGGAGAACTGCCGGAGGTGGCGGCATGCCTCGTCGCTGAAAGGCGAATTGTCGAGCTCCAGGAATTTCAGTTGTTTCCAGAGTCCACACGGGGCCAGGGCGGCGCCGGTAATCATGCTACCCGGCATGTACAACCACTCGAGCGCTTCGAGTGGGGCGAGGCGTGAAAGCCCGGCATCGGTGATTCCCGCGCCGGGAATGCTCACGCCCACAAGCTCACTCAGGCGAGCAAGATGCGCGAGGCCCGGGTCGGAAAGTTTTCCTTCGCCACGGAGAACGAGCTTGCGCAAGCCAGTCAAGCGGGCGACGAGCGCGAGGCTCTGATTGGTCACTTGGGCGAGGTTGGCGCCGAGCCACTGCAAGTTTTCGAGTGCGGCGAACGCCGCCAGCCCATTCTCACTTATGGGGGTCTCGAGAAACAACGCTCGCAGCCTCGGAATCCTTGCGGCCAGGCGAGCGATCGCGTCGCCCAATGGCACTTGCTCGCGGCGTTTCTCCCGCGTGACGCCGGGCTGATTGTCCCCGTCGCACGGCAAAGGGTTGGGCCGAACCGTCAGGTTTTGCAAGCCGGTCATGCCGGTAAGCGGTTCGAGATCGGCCGGCGTAAGATCCGAAATCTTGAAGTCCAGATTCTTGAGCGAGCCGAGCCGGGCGAGGTTGGCAATTCCGGCGGCCGACAGCCAACCGTCCAAGACGAGGCTGCTGAGCGAATCCGACTGGCTCAACCCGGTCAGATCGGCTCCGTCAAGCGCCGCACAGCTGTACGTTCCAAGGTGCCTCAAACTTTTCATGCGAGCCAGATGTCCGAGGCCGACGTCGGTGGCGGGCGAGCCGTGAATTTCCAGCTCCTCGATATTTTCCAGCCCGACAAGTTCGGCCAGGTCATCGTCGCCGATTCCTTGTCTCGATTGGTCTCCGATCGACCAAAATACCATTGATGGGATATCCGCAGCCAGCGAGGCCAGACGCCGGAAGCTTTGGGGTGCGAGGCGCGAATAATAGATCACGAGATTGCGCAGGAGGCAAGCTGTTCAGTTCCTCGAACGACGCGTCAGTGGGATTGCGAAGGACCAAATGCTCCACGGGAATCTTGACCGCCGACAGCACTCGGGGCGAGACGTAAGCGAAGTCGATCGCCAAGGTGCAGACGTCGCCGAGATCCCCAATCGAATTGACCAAATCGAGGTCGGACTGGGGCCACGGGCCGGGAGCATCAGGGTCGGTCGGTGCTTGCCTCGCATGCGATCCACGATCTTGAAGAATCTGCCCGCCGGGCGAGGAAAGCTGAGCGACAAACTGAACTGTCGCCGGCCGTCTTCGCCGACGTCGTCGGAGAGGTCGACTCCCAACTCACGCAAGCGGGCGATGGCTGACTGGCCGGCGGCGACAGGAGTGGTGCGAGTGGAACGAAAGATACGCACGGCTTTCTCGATTTTCTGACAGAGTTGGCGAAGATGGGTCGCCGGGTCGCAACGCCGCCGGCGCAAGGCGACCGCCGAGAAAAGGTCCCATAAAGTCACGGCACATCGCAATCGCCATGATACCGCGCAGCCGGCCGCGGTAAGAGCGCGGCGGCGGCCCGCGGGACTCGGGCTACATGCCCGTTTTCGGCCGATCGGGCGTGGCCGACAGGCTCAAATGGCCGAGATTTGACAACAGCATTTCTTGACATAGGTTTGTTTGGTCCCCAATTGGCCGGCAAATCTGGGAGTCAAACTATGGTCGCGTTTCTGGTAGCTCTTCCGATCGCACAACCTGTCCTGGTTGCCCTCGGCACGACCCTTTGCGTGTTTCTGATCGATCCGGACAAGCACGCTCGCATTTGAATGCTGCCCCCGCGCGGCGCGGGCCCTCCCTCCGTAGCCGCGGCGAGGGGCGGCAGTCCAGACACGCCTTCGCCCGTTCTTGATGCCGCAAGCCCGCGCACGGGCGATCGCCGTCGCAGCTCCGTTTCGCATTGCACTGTGGGGCAATGGGTCGGCCGCGCGCTGACCAACGTTCCATTTCCACCCCCACGCGCGCTCCCCCGACGCAAACGGCGCCCAAACAGGGTTGCACGCACGGCATCGGCAATCGAAAATCGATGGTGTGCCTCACCGGGGTCGCGCGATGCGGAGACAAAAAGGAACGTCGCCGCCGTGGACCGATCCGCCGGCAAATGCACAGCGCTTTTGCGCTCGTTTCGCGGCGACTGCACTTTGTTTTCGGGTGAGGACCCGTCCATTCCGGACGTGCTCACAGCATGTCACGATCAACCGGCATTCGACGAGCCCCGACCGACACCCGTTACGCCTGGGGCGTGTGCGGATTCTTGCTGTTGGCGACCGGCATCATCTATTGCCAGACACTTCGCCACGGTTTCCTGAATTACGACGACAACGGCTATGTCTTCGCAAACCCGTATGTCACGTCGGGCCTGACTGGTGAGTCAGCATGGTGGGCGTTGACCGACGGGCCCTATGGCGAGTGGTATCCGTTGACGATGCTATCGCACATGCTCGATTGCGAGCTCTATGGATTGAATGCCGGCGGTCATCATCTGACCAACGTGCTGCTCCATGCCGCGACGTCGATCGCGCTATTTCTCATTCTGTGGCGAATGACCGATGATATCTGGCCCAGCGCTTTCGTGGCGGCGGTTTTTGCCGTCCATCCGCAACACGTCGAGTCGGTGGCCTGGGTCGCCGAGCGGCGCGACGTGCTGAGTGGATTGTTTTTCGTGCTGGCCCTTGGCGCCTGGCTGGGCTATGTGCGGCGCGGCCGACCGTTGGGCGGCTATTTGCTCGCGGCGGCCATGTTTGTGCTCGGCCTGATGGCCAAGCCAATGATCGTCACGCTGCCGCCACTGCTTGTGCTGTTGGATTTCTGGCCGCTGGCTCGACTAGGCGCCGCGGGCGACACACCGCGATGGACCGCCAGCGTCGATCGGCCCGGAGCGCTGAAGCTGGTGCTCGAAAAGCTACCCCTGGCGGCCCTGGCGGCGGGCGTGTGTGCCATGACGCTGAGAACGCACAATGCCGGGGGTACGCCGTTGGCCTGGCCGGTGCGGATCGGCAATGCCGCGGTCTCTTGCGTCACCTACGTCGTGCAGTTTTTCTATCCCGCCGATTTGGCGGCCTGCTATCCCGTTCAGTCAGCAGGTCCGCCCCCGTGGCAGGTGGCCGGCGCGATTGCGGTCCTGGTGGCCATCAGCGCGGCGGCGGTGATCTGGCGGAGGCAGTGTCCCTATGTCTTTGTCGGCTGGTTCTGGCTGCTGGGAATGTTGTCGCCGGTGCTGGGGTTTGTCCAGGTCTCCGATCACTCGATGGCCGATCGTTACATGTATCTGCCCAGCATCGGGCTATTGATCATCGCCGCTTGGGGGCTGCGCGGCTCGCGGCCCGATGGCACGCCGAGCGGTGGGTTGGCGCCGCAGCCGCGCTGGCGGTCGTGATGCTAGTGGCTTGCGCCACGCGGCAGACATCGTTCTGGCGCGATGACGAGACACTGTGGAGACACGCCTTAGCGGCGACAAACGATAACAGCGAAGCGGAGTTTGGCCTGGCCTACGCGCTGGTGCGTCAGGGCCGAATGGACGACGCGATTACGCATTACCGCCGGGCGGCTCAGCACGCGATCGATGCCTCTCCGCATATCAACCTGGGGTTACTGCTGGCGCAGCAGGGCAACGCGGACGAGGCCATCGCCGAGTACCGCCAGGCGTTGGCGATGGATTCGCATTCGGTCCTGGCTCCCTTGGCGCATGCCAACCTGGGCCTGGCACTGGCGCAGTTGAACCGGTTCGACGAGGCTCGGGAACATCTGCACCTGGCACTTGAGATGAACCCACAAGCGGTCGTTGCCCGCTGTGGCCTGGCCTTACTGCTACGTCTCGAAGGCAAGATCGATGAGGCGCGTATCGAGCTCGAGCGAGCGGTCGCGATCGATCCCAGGAATGTGGCGGCCCGAAATGATCTGGCTTCGCTGTTGCTCGTGCAGGGAAAGGCGAACGAAGCAATCGTTCACATCGAGACGGTGCTGGCCATCGATCCCAACAACCCCACCGTGCGCCAGCATCTCGACGCGTTGCGTAAGGGTGTTCGCTAACAGGCGAAATTGCGCCGACCCCGCCGCGGCGAGGCTGTATCACGTCGACCGAACGCTCTCGCAAAAAGATTTTCGCCGGCTACATTTTTCGCGATTAAAGGCCCGGCAAGCGTTCTGTGCGATATACACGGCGCAGGTGCTCGCTGGCGACGTGCCGATCGACCCTCTGCGCATCGGCGCTATTTTTCCTTGCAGTGGCCACTTTCAGCGGCTTGGTTGAACGGTTGCAATCGCCGGTAGTAGAATCGGTGAGAAGCATTCGTTTCAGACTGCGCGGGGGCCGGCGGTGGATCATTCGTCCGATCAAGTAATCGTCCCGGCTTCCGGCCACGCTGAATCTTCCCCGCCGCAAAGCCCCCGGGCGGCCATCGATCACGCCAACTCCGCCCGAGCCAGCCTGGTATTTCCGGCAAGCTCGTGTTCTTCGTGCCCAGTCGAGGGGCGGACACCTACGTTTTGGGTTTGGGCCATCTGCGGCTTTCTCTTGCTGTTGGTGGGTCTGGTCTTTGGCCAGACGATTGGGCACGAGTTCCTCGGATTCGACGACGATCGATACGTTTACCAGAATTCGCACGTCACCGCCGGATTGACGCTGTCGGGAATCTGGTGGGCACTGACCGAGGGCCCGGTCGGCGAATGGTATCCGCTGACGTCCCTCTCGCACATGCTGGACTGTCAGCTCTATGGCGTGAATCCGGCCGGGCATTATCTGACCAATGTGCTGCTGCACGCGGCGTCCTCGGTCTTGTTGTTTCTGGTCCTGCTGCGGATGACTGCCAACCTTTGGCCCAGCGCTTGGGTAGCGGCGGTCTTTGCCATTCATCCCTTGCACGTCGAATCGGTGGCCTGGCTGGCCGAACGCCGCGACGTGCTGAGTGGGCTGTTTTTCATGCTCACGCTCGGGGCCTATGCGCTGTATGCCGAGCGTCCCTCGCTCGCGCGGTATCTGGCGGTCGCCGGACTGTTTGCCCTCGGCTTGATGTCCAAACCGATGCTCGTCACGCTGCCATTTGTCCTGCTGCTGCTCGACGATTGGCCACTCGGTCGGTTTCGCCATGCCGGCGGAGCGGATTGCGCGCCGCGTCGCGCTCGCGGCTGAGTCGTTTGCCGGTGGCCTGGCGGTTGGTGGTGGAAAAGATTCCGCTGATGGTTCTGGCGGCGGCGAGCTGCGCGATTACGCTGTCGACCCACTCGACGATGCAGCTGGGCGACGTTCTCGAGCGGGTGTCGCTGGCGACGCGGGTGGCCAACGCCCTGGTTTCGTACGCGGCCTATTTAGGCCAGTCGGTGTGGCCCGTCAATTTGGCTCCTTATTATCCCTTGAGCACTCACGTGCCGATCGGCTGGGCGGCCAGCTCACTGGTTCTGTTGGTGGCGATCAGCGCGCTGGCGGCGTGGGGTTGGCGCCGGGCGCCGTATCTGGCGGTTGGCTGGCTTTGGTTTTTGGGAATGCTGGTGCCGGTCATCGGATTGATGTCGATCGGCAGTCATGCCCGGGCCGACCGCTATACCTATCTGAGCCAGATTGGATTGTCGATCGCGCTGGCCTGGGGCGCGTGGAGCGTCTATCGATCGCGACAATCGATCGGCGCGCGCGCTGGCGGCAGTGGAGGGTGGCGACCGTATCGGGATCGGCGTTGCTCACGCTGGCGGCCGTGGCGTGGCGTCAAACTTCTTACTGGCGCGATGCCGAAACGCTTTGGACGCACGCGGTCTCTTGCACCGGACCAAATCTGCTGGCTCACTATGGCGTCGCCCTTTGCTATACGAAACAAGACAGAACCGAGGAAGCGATCCGTGAGGTTCGCGCAGCTTTGGCGGCCGATTCGATCGACCCGCTCCTGATCGCGCAGTGCCATGAGCTGCTGGGAAACGAATTGACAAAGCAAGGAAAAGCCGACGAGGCGCTCCGCATTTCGAAGAAGCGGTGCGCAAGTTTCCAAGAGGCGAGCGGTTCCATACCGCGCAGCGCGCTGGCGTTCGCTTCCGCCGGCCAGCACGATCAAGCCATCGCCCAATGGCGGGAAACCGTCAGGTTGGCTCCTGCCTATTGGTCGGCACGCGTTGGCCTGGCCCAGGCTTTGCTGGCGGGCGGAGAGGCGGGTGAAGCAATCGACGAGTGCAGACAAGTTCTCGAACAAGAGCCTGCCGCGATCGAAGCGATCGCGATTCTGGGAGCTGCCCTGGCTGCCGAAGGGCAAGTCGAAGAAGGATTGCCCTATTTGAATCGAGCCGTGGAGCTCGACCCGGGCAATGTCACTGGCCATTTCCATCTCGGGCTTGCGCTGCAAGATCGCGGGCGCCCTCAGATCGCCATCGCTCATCTCAACGCGGCAATTCGTCTGCGGCCCGACGACACCCAGATGTTGTGGCCGGTGGCCTGGCTGCTGGCGACCAGCCCGAACGCGTCGGTGCGCGACGGGGCGAGGGCGATCGACCTGGCGACCCGGGCGATTCAGCTTTCCGGCGGCAAGGAGCCGCGCGCCTTCGATGCCCTGGCCGCAGGGTTGGCCGAAACGGCGGATTTCACCGCGGCCGTCGCCACGGCCGAGCAAGCGTCGACGATCGCGTTGACCCACGGCGATGCGGCATTGGCCGACGCGATCCGGCAGCGGGCCGAGCTCTACCGCCAGGGCTTGCCCTATCGCCAGTCAGCGCACCGGACGGCCGCGCAAGCGCCACTGGCTGATTAAATGGCCTCGGTGCCGGTTGGCAAGGTTTTCAAGTTCCGGATTGTAGCGAAGGGCTGCTGGCGATCCGCCGCCGGCCGGTTTGACAGCTCTCTTTTTTGACCTAGGGTTGAATTGGTTCTGGAGTGCGTTGGCCACCGGAGTTTCGTTATGTTCGCGACCCTGATGTCAGTCCAGATGTCCGTGCCCGTCATGTTGGCGCTTTGCACGACGTTGACGGTCTTTCTGTTCGATCTGAACAAACGAGCCGCCGCGGCGACCGCGACCGCCGTGTAACTTCGGCGCACGGCCTTGCCCGGCGCAATTCCACCGAGTTTGACGTCGTTCTGCCAGTCCGGCCCGAGCGCGCGCTAGCGGTTCGCTAGTGTGCGGGCGTCAGTTTCGCCGGCTCTATCGGAGCGTGCCGTTTTTTCCACGCCAAGAGCAGGCCGGATCGCACCCCGACAGGAAAATAATTGTCGCGGTCTTTTTCGCGCATGTCCGAGGGAGTCACCTCGGCCAGCACGTCGGCAAGCAGTCCCATGGCATCATGAGGTGCACGCCGCTCGCCCGTCGCAATTCCCTCTTCTTCGTGGCGGGCAATCTCGGCGACGATTTTTGTGAACCGTTCGACCGGAGCCGCTTCGGCCCAGGCCTTGCCGGCGTTCAGTCCTGCCCGCCAGGCCATCTCGTTTCTGTCCATGTGATGAACCTCCGACTTGTGTGTTCCGCACCAGTCAGAACCAATCGCCCCAGTCCGCGACTTCGCCGCCAGGCGCAGGAAATCGGCGCCTGACGTTGAAGCACGAGCGGCTGTTGGTTGCCGCGCACGCACCGGGGCTTTGCTTCTTCCCACTTGTTTGACGCCATCTCATGTCGCCCGGCCAGACGGGCCAGGCGAACGACTTGAAGACATCAATCTACTACGTGCCGGGCGGGATTCAAGCGGCGAGCAACTTGCGCGCTGCCGATTCTCCGGCAATTATTGCGCTAATGATTGGTGATGGTATGACAATCGCGATTCACCCTTCGGACGTCAGAAGGCATGCTCGTGTCACGGTTTCCGTGGGAGCGGGTCGGCAGGCTGGCTAAGCTGGCGCGCTTCGAGGCCGCGACGATTTCGGCAAAGACGCGCGGATGTTGTTTATCGAAAATCAGTTTTTCGCCGCGCTGATAGCGCCCTTGGCTGTCGAACTGGAGCAATCCATTCTTCGGATTCGTCCAGCGACGACTGTCGATGCCCAGATCGCGGAAGTCCTGCGAAACGACGTAGCCACGGACCTCGATCAACGCGATCAGCTTCAGGGCGGCAATTTTGGATTTCGTCAGCCGGATCGGCGACGGTGCGCCCGCGGCGACGTCGGGCAAGAAACGTGGCAGCTCGATCCGCTGCTCCGGAGCCCAGTGCGACCAGCCCGTTCGATCGGTCAATGACGCGCCGTGAAACGCGTCGTCGTGCCGCGAGCCGTAGAAGGCCAGCAGGCCCAGCGACCGCAGCAGCTCCTGGGATCTCTCGCGCGGGCACTCCGGCAACAGGACGCCGCGGAAATCGGGACCGGCAACGCCCTGAAAGCAGTTTTTGGGCAGCGCCTGATCGACCAATTTGGCGGTGCAGGAAAGTTTGGCTTCGATGCCGAGCTGCGCGCCGTCGGACGCCACCAACAGCATGTCGAAGCCGCCCGTTTCGGAGTAAGCAACCCAATCGCTATTGGCCTGCGTCCAGGCAATGAATGCCGCACAGAGCTCGACCTCGGACATCTTCTTTCGCGGCGGCGTGTCAGTCGAACGACGTGCGGCCATGGTGGCAGGCTTCCTTTCTCGGCAACTTTCTCACTTCGCCTTGCCTCGCGCTTTCAGGTCGTCGGAATTCGTGAGCTCCATTTTGACGGGACGGCGAGCGAGAGGCTAGCCGGTTGCTGGCGGCGAGGGAGCTCTGGCACAGTCATCGAATCGCCGCGGCGGCGGCCAGCGCAAAGAGCACGAACCGCAGGTTTTCCGAGGAATGCGGCGATTTTCATCTCTCGAACGCAGGTGTATAAAGGTGTAGATAGCAGTAGGCGGGTACGATCGATCGGCAACCCGTTGGCTCAAACCCCAAAGGAACTTCGCGATGAAAATTGTATTAACGCTGACCGTTCTTTCCGCTGGGTTGCTGCTGGCTGCCGGAAACTCAGAAGGAGACACGAGTAAAAAGATTCGTGAACTTCACAGGGAACGTATTGCCGCCTTACAGCAGGCGGTAGATGTATTAACGGCTCAGCAACAAAATGCCATTAGCTCGCAGGAAGACGTCTTGCAGGCTCGCCTACTGGTCCTGAATGCGGAACTGGATGCCTCGGAGGCAGGACCGGAGCGAGTCAAGCTCCGCGAGGATGTCGTCAAACTGCTGAAGGAAAAAGAAGCCGGCCTTTCTCGCAGTCGGGGCATCGTGGACCCCGTGACAATCCTCAACGCCAAAGCCGACCGCATCAAAGCCGAGATTGCCTTGGAGGAAGCGAAAAAGTAATCGCGTCGAGCAGCTCAAACAAAAGTTTTATGCGCTCGAGCGCCGCGCGAAAAACGGTGAGCTTTGACAACCGCGATTCTCAACCTAGGCTTTGTCTGGTCCTGAAGAAGCGCACTGGGCAGGAATCGAACCATGCTTGCTCTCTGTCTCCGTTGCCTCCTGCCGAACTCCTACACGCTCGCGGTCGCGGTTTTGGCAACTCTGGCCATCGTGCTGACATCGAAGCGCGCTCGCCGCTAAAGATGCCCCGCCCGGTTCGGGCCTGTGCATCGCGATGGGCAAGGGGCTGAAAAATAATTGCCTGCTTCACCTGAACCAGCGCACGGCACGGACCGTAATTGATTTCGGGCGGCGCGGCATCATGTCTAACCCCATCTTGGTTGAGAGTCGCCGCCCCTTTTTTCTGAGCTGCATATCCAGGCCTGCGCGAAGCGCGCTAGGGTCTGAAAACTCTCTCACGCGACGCTCGCCTTGCGCCGTCGACCGCTGACACCTTGAACGCGAGTATCTAAATAAAGACACCAGCGTTCCGGAGCGCTCAGCCGGCAAGTGCTGCGCGACTTGCCTTTGTTTTCGCGGTCGTTGCGCCTCCGTTTTCGGTGGGGAACTATGCAGGGCGCTAATGCGGTCTCTCTTCGGCTGTCCCTTCGGGCTCGGCTGGCATCGCACGGCACTAATCTAAGGATTGCGCCAGGCGACGACTTAGAGCGTGGGGACAAAACCGTCTGGGAGAAGGGGACAGTCCCAATTTGCTCCGAGGCATCGCACTGCGCGGGACAGTCCCCGCCGGTTTTGTCCACTGGCTCTTAGCCCGACCGCAGGATTTCCACGACCCAGAAAATGAAAGCGGCAGCGATCAGCAGCGACAACGTGATGCGCGCTCGGCGGAGCCAGGGGAGTAGGGGCAGGAATGGGTCGCGCGTGAGGGTCCCCGAGCAAATTTTTTTTGCGACAACGAGGAGGTAGATAAAAAAGGCGCTGAATCCGACAAGCGGAATCAAAATGCCGGTCAGAATTGGCCCATACATGGCTCGCCATCCGCGCGGTTGGTTGTGGCACGTATGTCCGCTATTGTAATCGGGGGGGATTGTTTGTGTGGTGCGGTCGGTCCCCATCTCGCGCTTGTCCATCCGGGCCGAGAGCCGCGACAGATAACCGAGCATCGGCGTCACTTCGGCGAGCAGCTTTTCGACTTGGTCGCGGGTAAGGTCGGTCGTTTTCATTCGGCCATTTTGGCCGGCTCTGGCGCTGAATGTGCGAGCGGCTTGGGCCACGTTCGAACCGGTCGGTTCACGCACTAACGATCAGTGATTGTTTGACTTGCGTACTCGATCGCTCTATGCTGCACGCGTACGTTCGGGCGTGAAGAGGTTCCCGTCTTATTTCTTTGTATCGCCTCATACAGACCCTTCCCACGATGGGGCGGCGCCCCTATTGGCGCCGGTTTTGGGAAAACCGTCTGCGCGGACTCTCTGCGCCTGAATGCTGCTGCCGGCCCAGCCGGCATGATCAGCGTCGCGGTTTTATCCATATTCATTCGGAAAGGGTTGTTTCATGAACGCCAAATCTATCTTCGCGCTTGTTCTTGCGCCTCTCGCGGCGGTGGCACTCGCGAGCAAGCTAGTACATCGATCAAAACTCGTCTTCACCATTATGACGACGCTCGCCGTGGCTTTAGCAACAACACAATCGTTCGCCGTGACATTTTCCACGCTCGTTTCATTCAATGGTACGGACGGCGAGCATCCCAACGGCAATTTGACGCTCAGTGGATCAACGCTCTATGGGATGACCATGTACGGCGGGGCATACGGCGGTAACAACAACGGCAACACGACACGCGGCGATGGCACGGTTTTCAGCGTTCCGGTGACCGGCGGCGCTTCCACGACCCTCGCCTCGCTCAACGGCACGGACGGCGAATTTCCTGCGTTTGGCAGTTTGACGCTCAGCGGAACAACGCTCTATGGTACAGCCGAGAACGGCGGAACAAATTACGACGGAAACCCTTTCACTGGCGAAGGCACCGTTTTCAGCGTGCCGGTGAGCGGCGGTACTCCCACGATCGTGACATCGTTCAATGGCGCTAACGGATCCACTCCCGGAGGCAGTTTGGCGCTCAGCGGCCCAACGCTTTATGGGATGACCGCGTTCGGCGGGGCGAACGGCGACGGCGCGGTTTTCAGCATTCCGGTGACCGGCGGCGCTCCCACTGTCCTGGCGTCGTTCAACGGTACGAACGGCGAATCTCCCAATGGCGGTTTGACGCTCATTGGATCGACCCTTTTCGGGCTGACCAGCCAAGGCGGGGCAAATGGCGAAGGCAACATTTTCAGCGTTCCGGTGACCGGCGGCACTCCCACGAACCTGCTCTCATTCAACGGCACCAACGGCGCTGGCCCGATTGGCAACCTGACGCCCAGCGCCGACGGAACAACGCTTTATGGAGTGACCCCGTACGGCGGGGCCAACGACGGGCCGAACGGCGACGGCACGATTTTCAGCATTCCGGTGGCGGGCGGTCCGCTCACGACCCTGGCCTCGTTCAACGGCACAGACGGAGGCGTCCCGTACGGCAGCTTGATGCTCAGCGGATCGACGCTGTATGGGGTGGCCAGCGCGGGAGGGGCGCACAACGACGGCACGATTTTCAGCATTCCGGTGACCGGGGGCACTCCCACGGTCCTGTTCTCTTTCAACGGCACGGACGGGTTTGGCCCCGAGGGCAACTTGACGCTCAGTGGATCGACACTCTATGGGATGACTGTGGACGGCGGTGCATACGGAGACGGCACGGTTTTTGCGCTGAACCTTGCCCCCGAGCCCTCCTCGGTCGTCCTGCTCGGCATGGGTGCAATCGGTTTAGGAGCGATGGCCCTTCGCCGCAGAATGCGAGAGCGAGCGTGCTGAAGGCCGGACGCGTGATCCGGGCCACAGGTCAAAGAGGGGGGACGCGGCTGATTGTTAATCGAGTCGCGAGCGCCGCGTCCCCCTTTTTTTCTCATCTGGTTCCATTTGTTTTGCGGAAAAAAAGATTTGGCCGGGGGGGCGGAGGAGGGGGGGCGGGGCCGATTCGGTTCAAGCTGGCCGTGCTCGCCATCATTGCCCCTGCGAGCGAGCCGGTCTTGGCGCGATCGATTGTGCCGGTCGCCTGGCGGGGCGCGCGCCGCGGCGACATCGCACAGTGGCGGCGAGAACGCTATGAAAACCGATCCTTCTCTTGCAGAATTTTTCTGCGTGCGCGCGGCATGAGAGGATGCCCTCGTCGAAATGACAGAAGAAAGAAGGAAAAGCAAAGGGGGGGCCCAAAAAAAAGTCGTTTTGGACGCCAGCTAGGAGGGCGGGATCGGCCAATTTGCAAGCCTGCTGGCAGACATGCGGCAGTTCGGTAAAATCGCTGTTGTGAGTCAACCGGCCCAGGTGGTAAAAACGGCTCGCCCGGGCGTTCGCGGAAACCGTCGCGGCGGCGAAATCGCGATATTCATGCCTAGGATCGTTTTGTCCCCGATGCGGAGGAGTGCAGGTGAATCCGAAAGACGAGGCGGTCGAGCGTCAAGCAGCGCGATGCAGGTTGGTAAACGTTGAGTTCGGGACGGTTCGGAAAGAATACGCGCACGGATTCATCCAATGTCCTGGGCCCGGCGCCGCCGTCGAAGTGATCGACAAGCATACGAACGCATCCTGCAGACTTTTCTTGCACGATCTGGGTGACGATGAAGATCAGGGGCTTATCAAAATGATCGATGCCGCGGGCGCCGCGGTCGACGCCATTTTGAAAAGCAGGATCGTAACGTCCGGATAGCCGGCGTGACGCTCCGGATGGACGCCTGATCTCCCCAAGCCGGCACAGTTCAAATCGTGTCGATTTCGATTGTCGCATCAGGCTCGAATTCCACGGAGGTCGATCGTCACCACCGTTGCGCGGCTGTTGGCCTATTTATGCACACCTGGGGCGCCGAACGGCCGATCGGGCTTGCGTGCGCCCGGGCAGTGGCCACAATGGGCAGCATGAAGCCGATCCTTCTTCTCGCGATCGTTGCGTTGATGGCCGCCGATCCGGCGGCTGGCGAAACCCACAACCAGAAACTCGAGCGACTGCTCAAGACGGCCAAGGCGAGCGCCGACGAGAAAATCGTCGAGTTGAAAGAGTCGACCAAGAGCCTTACCGCCGAACTGAAGCGGCTGCCACGCGCGAAGATCGTCTCGGAGTCCGCCCAGCCGCCCAAAACCTTCCTCTCGCAGAAGGACAAGGACGAGTACATTGCCAAGCAGAAGGCCAAGCTCGCCGAGGACACGGCGGAGCTGAAGCGGCTCAAGGACGGCGCCATCCTGATTCCCACGATCGAGACGCCTTTGCTCGTGGGCAAGATTGGCTATTGGTCGGCTCCCTGGTTCAACGCCGAGCGTGTGATCTCGCCGACTGAGGTTATCTGCTCGCGCCGCACCGACCGATTTCTTCTCCGCGGCATGCCGACTGCCGAGATGGCCGACGGCAAAACCGTAGTCCTGGGCACGGCGGTGTACGAAGTGACGGGAACCTACACGTATCAAACCGAGCGCGGTATATCGAGGACGATCCCGGTCGTCGAGCCGTTCAAGCTCGAACGCGAATAGCCGCGCCGGGCGCAGGTCGATCCGATTTTGCGCTCGGCGCACAGCGCCCGGCGCACGCCGGCGGCAAGTGGGTCGGTCCCCATGCATCGGGCTTGCCAAGGTGAGCGGTCGGCTTCGCGTGTCTTTGGTCGTCGGCCGCACAGATGCGTTAGGCGGCCCTTTATTTGACAACCGCTGTTTTCGACCTAGTGTTTAGATGGCGTCGAAATTACCTCCGGGCAGGAGCAGCACATGATTGCCTTTCTGATTGGCCTTCCGATCTCTGAGTCTATTCTGGTTGCCATCGGCACAACCCTGTCGGTCTTTCTCGTCGATGCTGAAAAGCAGTCGCACGATTGAAGATGCCCCCGCGCGCTGGCGTTCTCGTTTCCGCGGCGCGCGGGGGTGGAAAGCCGGTTAGGCCACACTCGCTCTACGTTTGGGCGAGCGCTTGGCCTTCTGCGTTTCGCCGCCGATGGCATTGCGGGCAAAAACCTCTAGGGCCGCCAATGGCTCCTGGATCGCGTCGAGCACGCGCCGGCCTAGGTCGGCGCCATCGGCCACGAATATCGTGAAGTCGATCGACACGCCCACGCGGAACTTGTCTCCGTCGCGGTGATGCCGACTCGCTCACGTGAAGGCCAAGCGAGGGGCGGTCGATTCCCCATTTGTCATCGGGGTTCTTGTTGATCTGCGCCGCCTTACCCGCCTCCATGACTGACGCCAACTTGCTCGATCTGCGGACGATTGCGTGGATAACTGTGCTCGTCCTGGTCGCTGGGCTGCTGTGGTACGTCATTCGGAAATGGCGGCCACCCACTTCGCCCCCTCTTTGACAAACCCAATTCCTCCACCAAGTGGCGCATTCTTGGAATTTGAATTTCTCGTTGAACTTTTTTGGTATCGTGGCCGATGGAAGGCCGCCATAGCGGCACTAGCCGTTACCTGGTTCGCGATCGAGTTGTTTGGGTCCAATCGACTCGTGGGAGGAATCCTGTCGCTTTTGGGTCTGGCACTTGTGGCAGCTTGCGTGTGGGAAGTTGTCAGATCGCTTCGACGCCCTCCACGCTAGTTCGATTTGCAAACCCGCCACCTAGCGCCTTGTTTCTTGAACCCGCTCCCCGGCATCACCGGCAACTCCTCGATTTGCTTGCGGAGCGCCTTCCGGCTCGTGATCGTCGAATAGCTGCCTTCAAGGATGCGCCTGGTCGAATCGGTCGGGCTACCGCTGATTGCGACCGACTCGCGAGGCCCGCGGGGCCGTCGGTGCTCGCAGCCACAAAGGGTTGGGGCACTCGCCGGCGCCCGACCATCCCTGGAGGGCGGCAATCGTAACCGCGTTGCCCGGCCCCTGCTCGCCAGGCGCAGCGCCGTTGGAACTGGAGAAGGGGCAGCAGGGGCCGGCTGAAGACACCAAAGAAAGAGTCGATTTCAATCTAACCGAAAGGGGACAAATCTATTGGGTTCAAAATCGGGTCAATTCTATTGGGGCCTGGCAGGGTCGCCATTCCCCCTTTGCACGTCAAAATGTTTGCGTTAGACTGCGAAACTCTTGCCGCCCCGCCGGCTGCGGGCCGGCGGGCCGATCGCTCGGACGGCGGACGTGAAAGGCAAGAACCGCAAGGGTTTGCAACCAAAAGCCTGGCGGAAAAAATGGACAGGTAGCTCAGTTGGTAGAGCAACGGACTGAAAATCCGTGTGTCGGCGGTTCGATCCCGCCCCTGTCCACTCCTTATGTCACAAGGACTTGTGACGATTTGTGACCTTCAGAAAAAAAGCCAACACTCCAAAAACACTCAATCGCGGTTCAGCCGCTCACGACCTTGGGCATCTGCGGCACAAACAGGTTTTGCACAGCCGGGCTCAACTGCCGAGATAGATTGATGTAGCCTTGGGTCGTTTGGTAGGACTTGTGCTGCATCAATACTTGCAAGGCATCGCCGCTCATCTGCCCAGCGTTTAGGGTCGCAAACGCCCGCCGAAAATCGTGAAAGCCGTAGTGGGACTTGCCCCCCTCTGGCCGAACGCCAGCGGCTTTCTGGATTTTGTAGAACTCGGTGAACAACGCCCGTTTTGCGTGCTCCCAGGCGAAAACCGTGGCCGAGAAGCAAACCAGCTTGCGTAGGTGATCGACCACCACCGGATGCAACGGTACCCGCTGGTCGCGCTTCCCCTTGTTGTCTTCAGCCCGACTAAGGGCGAAACCATTCTCCAAGTCTACATCGGCCCACTTCAGAGCCAGTAGGCTAGAGATTCGCCAGCCTGTCATGTAGGCCATGACAAACAAGGCTTGCCACCAATCGGCTGTAGTGTAAGGCCCCTCGTTCGGCCAGCGTGCTGCCCCAGCGTGCTCATAGAGCTTGCTGAAGTGCTCTGCCGACACAAACGTAGGCAACCGACCGGGCACCTTCAGAAAATCAAAATGGGGCACGCGGGGGAGGTATCCCCAGCGGTTTGCTCGCCGCAAGGCCGCTCTCAGGGTCCGCAATTCGCGGTTGATCGTGGCGGGCGATAGCGGCGGGCGTTCCTTGTCATCCTTGCTGATCCGTGGTGCCAGCCGTTTGCTCACGTAGTCCGCGATCGTGCGGCTAGTGATCGTGTTTACCCGCACTGGCTTAATCAGTTTCTCAAACTGGCCCAGTGCGAGCTTGGCTGACTCAACCGAACGAGGGGCACAACCGGCCAACCCTCGCTCCAGATACTCCACACGGAATTCTGGCCAATTTTTGTTGCGGGTGCTCTGGTACGTCCCACTAGCCAACTCGCCTTCAACTTTGCGGGCGTACTTGGTGGCGGCGGATTTGCTGCCGATTCGCTTCGATTTCCTGCGGCCCTCATCGTCAAAGTAACCAACCGACCACGGACAGGCTTTCGGGCCGAGCTTGGCCTTTTGCCTGCCATCCTGAAACAACCATGCTCTTGACATGCTCTCACCTCCAAAGTTGGTCCGCTGGCTTCGCGTCTGCCGAGCGCTGAAGGCTCCGGACGGGTCCAAGGTCAACGGATCGACCGAAGCATTAGACGCCAGCAGGCGATTGCCAGGGGAAAGCGGTCAGCCCCGCCTTGATCGGCTAGAAAGATGCCGCATTACTGGCATCCGCGATTGCCTCACAGCAAACGCACGGTCAAGGCGGGGTTGGCCTCCTACTGAGTGTCGTTCAGTTACGGTAATGCAAATAGCGGTTTCTAGGCCGCGACCGGGGCTCATTCGAGAGAGCCTTAGCTACCCCATAGCCTACATCACCGGCCGCACTGGATTCAAGCCGCTGCTGAACGCCGGAATAGGCTTGCAAGGCCCACGACGCTGTCCGAGAATCGACGTACTCCAACTGCGAGCGAGCCATGCCGATCCAAACCACTTGTTCTCAGTGCAAGTCGCGGATAAACGCTCCCGATAAGTTTGCCGGCAAGTCCGGTAAATGCCCTAAGTGCGCGCACCGGATTACGTTTGGCGAAGGCGAGTCGCCCCCAACCAAACCATCGAAGCAGCTTTCTCCGACAAAACGCTGCCCGGTTTGTGGAGAGACAATCCTGTTCGTTGCAACAAAATGCAAGCATTGCGGAGAGTACCTCGATGGGGCGGTGGCACGCATAGCGACACCAAATGCTGAAAGCCAGAGTACCGGGAGCAACAAAAGGATTGTGCAACTGTTTCTGTTGTTCTTGTTTTTCGGACCGCTTGGTTTGCACTGTTTCTATGCTGGTCGTACTCTTCGCGGATTGACGTACCTGTTCTCTTTGTTGGTTGGTCTGATATGCCTTGGGTGGCCCTCGTCCGCAGAGCACCTGTCTAATGTGGGGTGTTTCTTGTTATTTGGGTCGCTTGTTGTCTGTAGCGTGACTCTGCTGGTGCTCTATCTTTGCGATTTCGTATCCATCCTTTGTGGAACTTTCAAAGACGGGGACGGAAACGACGTTACCCGATGGGCATAATGTCTGGGGCGAATTGATTTCAAGCCGGTAGTTCACTCACACGCAAGGTCGAGTGCATGCACATAGAGTGTTGAGCGTCGTTGGTTGCGTTAAATCATTCTGTCGCCGCTCGTTGTGTTTCGTCCGCAACGGATTGCCGATCCGATCCGGCCAAAAATGGGTGGGGGAAAGCGTGCCCCCTCGCACACGCCGCCCCCACCCGGACCCACGCGCACGATTGAGGGGCGGGGCGGCGGCGCGAACTCAGAAACGCGACACCGCCCCCCGGAGTCTCACGGCCGGTTGCCCCAATTTTTCTAATGCCGGCAGTGGCACTTTTTTCCGTTGGCCGCAAGCCGGGCGTTGTAGTCACGTTGTAGCGCAGCGTTGAGCGAGGGACCGTCCATCGCTTTGTCGGCGTCTTCATCGTCGTCGATTCCTCGGGGGCCGGGTTCGCCGTACCGTGTGAAGCAATGCGAGCACACGTTTGACTCACCATTCGCGCTCTCGGTCTCGCGTCCGCAGTAGTTGCAGAACGAGCTTTCGACGCCGACGTTGACGCGGTAGCCGAATTTCGCCGGATCGAGTGCAAACGGATCGCGGCCACGATAGCCGGCCTGATCGGGATAGGACACCGGATTGTCGTCTGCGCTACCCAGGTAGTCTGACTCCTCAATCTCGTGTGAAGGATCGTAGGAATAACCGCACTGGAGGCAATCCCCAAACTTGTCCGGGGTCGTGGCCTCTTGGCAGTGTGGACACATGCGAGGGCTGGGATTGCCCCATGCTTTCGGATTTGTCCGGGTCGCCGCGTTCGATACTATATCCTCTAGGGTCGGACAATCCATGCTCGCGTCTTGATCCCCTGAGTTGTTGACAAAATCAAACTCATCTTCTTGTCCTACAAATCGTCGTGCGCACATGATGATCTCCTGTGCTGTTAAACTATCGTCCGAGCCTAAACTATTTTTTGTGTTGGCCATAAGCACGCCGCAGCCGTCGCTTAGACTACACGCCCCCTGCGTGTCGCTGAGGATGGCGAGGTGATCGGGCCGAAAATCGGTTGCAATTGCTTCATACTCACGCCCCTCATGGTTAGCACCTATCGGGGCTGGTTTATTTTTCGTGAACAACCCTGTACTCAACTCCAACGGTCGGCCAGCCTCCAGCGATTCAATTATCTTGGGGTCGATTTGCCGAGTTTTGGCAATATCAAACCACAAGTCAGAATCGAGATTAGTAGCTCTACCAGTTAGCCTACTCCGATTGACGAATCCGATGCCTTGTTTTTCTAGGACTCCGGGTAGCGTTGCGCTACACCATTGGCCGTTCCGTCTGGGGTGGTTCCTTACGATGGGAATTAAATTCCAGTCGTCAGGATTCTTCACCATTTCGCTACGCGGGTAGAACAATGCACCTTGGCTACCGTTGAGCACCCCGCTAACTAACAGGCGAGCGGGGGCAACTAGATAATCACGCCCGCGAAATCGCTCGCGCCGCACCTTGCCGGACAGCGAGCTACCACCGAGATTTATGGTCAACATGGATTGCCTCACAGTGTCGGGAAACGGGCCAATTCTTGGGATAAATCGAGCGCATGCGATTGGCTCCGATGGCGATTCTCAGCTAAATGACCAGCGAGCCGCGATTGCGGCAAGCGCGGGGCGAGTTTGTCGATTTGCGCCTGACACTCTGCTGCCGCTTCGGATAGTTCGGCCAGCGATTCTTTCCAACCCTCGGCGGGCGGCGGCCCGGTATCATTCTGGGCGTAGGTCAATTGAGTTTGTACATTTTGGCGAATCCTACGGTATCGCATTAGCACGTAGGCTAGCTTTTGTGTGAAAAAAAGATGACGTAACCTAATCCGCTCGCCATGATCTTGAGGCGGTTCGGTGTGTCTCAAGTCGCCATCGCTAGTCGAGCCATCGGCGAAAATGTGGGTGATACCATCCACCAACAAATATGATTCACCGCCATGTGTGTCTGCAAATTCTTGGAAACTGTACGTGATCTTGGGCACAGTAAATCCTCCTCTCGCTTGTGTGTTAGTTGATCTACCTTGTTCGGCCGCGAAGTAGTTCAGCTAGTGTTTCGCGGGTGTCATCGCCACCTCTCGCCGCGAGACGTTGCATTTCCGACTCGTGCATATGTTTCTGCCTGTCGAAGGATGCGAAGGCGCGTTCGAGCGCGCTTGGTTGTGGGCGTTGTGGTTTGGGTTGTTCTGACATACTATTTCTCCTCTTCACGAATCGGTAGTGTAGGTGTGGCGTTGGCCAGATTGTCGATGTAGCGATCGTCGATGATATTCGGGCCTCGTTGTGATACTTCCGCCAAGAGGATGGCCAACACATTCTGCGTCGGTTGCATCCGCACCTCTTGACGTTCAACGAATAAACCCAAATGCTTCCCGATCAACTCGCAAGCCTTGTTCGCGGTTGGCCCGCCCTCTTTGACCGGCGCGTCCATCGCTCTGCGTAGGTTCAAGGCGAGCGAAGTAAGCACCAGATCGGCCGAGATTTCCACCCTCTCGCTGCGCTCCTGCATCAAGGTGCAGATAGCGCTTTGAACGTGAACATTTTTTAGCAGGCGACACGACTGCACCCCGGCCGTCTTGGGACTGTATCCGGCCCGCACCGCAGCCGCCGAAGCGTTCTGATCGAGCAAAAACTGCTCCGCGAAAGCCCGCTGTTTTGCGGTCAGCGGCGAAGGTTTGCCGGTCGCCGGTCGCGTGCTGTTGGTGTGTCGTGCCTTGGTCTTCGTCATAAATCACTACTCCCAAATCCCTTGCGTCGATCAGACACAGGATTCAGACTCCGGTACAATAGCTTCTAGCCCTTGTTTCACCTTGGATCGCAGCCAAGCCTGACCCATCGGCGTGCGCTGCCATGTGAGGTGCTTGCCGGCCTGTCGGGTTCGCTGGCAGTAGTCCGCTACGTCTTGGATTGTCACCTGATGGCGTCCGCAGATTTCGAGTGCGGTAGTCCAGAATTGAAAGGCGTCTAGCTTGTCGTCGGCTTCGAGGTACTTTGCTATTTCCATTTCCGCTTGCATCACCGGAAAGGCAAAGCCGTCTTCAAGCACACGTTCGGTCGGTTGTACTACTGGGGTTGGCATAACTTCCCCTCCACGTTGTTTTCCACGGAGTGATATACCTGACGTTTTGTTGTACTCGATTTGCAGTTGTCTAACTCGCTCGCACCGCTGGGAGTAATTGTCGTGCGGATAGAACAACCGCACCAAGTCATACTCATCACCAAACACACCACACGCAAAACAGCGGTAACGGTCTTTGCAACCGGCCTTCGGAGGCAGGATACAAAAGCTCGGGCTCCGGTCGGGCTGATGGAATGGACAGTGATAGGTCAAGCGACCGCAGCTAGACGATACTGGCTTTCCCAAAAGCTGTCTGGCGACGAATTGGAGGAACATGATCGGGCTCCTGTCTTCAAGGCTTCGGGAAGATTCGAGGGGTTTTGGCTGAAGCCTTAAAATCTTAAAATGTTGGTCTGTGCTTAAAAAATAGATTCCCTCTCCTCTCAGTAAGGCTTCAACATTTCCTCAAAAAGGGGTCGAATCTTGACGAAATGTTGGTTCACCTTGGCAGTCTCCACTCCCACCCGCTTTTGACCTTTCGGACGTTGTTCGGCAACGCAATGCCCAGCGATTCTTTCGCGCGATGGATCGACTCAGGCGAAAGCCCATTTTGTTCTGCGTCCTGCAAAAGCGACTTGGCCGAATACCACACACCTGCTCGCATGTTCGCTTCCAAAAACTGCCGAGCGCGATCCTTGGCCGTTTCGGTGCGGGGCTTTGCTGGAGCCTGTCCGAATTGCAACCCGGTCGCGGTGATAAGGAAGCCAACCGGCTGCGGTTTGAGGCCCAAATTTTCCTTCAAAACACGGACTCGACACCAATCTGAGTTGGGGTCGGGTTTGTCGATGGCGAGTTGCGACCGGGCCAAGGCGGTGATGGCGTTGCTGCCGCGAGATGAGTTGGCGTCAATCGTTTCGTCGCGGTGCATTTTCCGGGTATGGTGCACGACGACGAATGCCACCCCGGACTGTTCAGCTAGGGCTGCGAGGGTTTGTAGTACAGCGGACACCCTTGAACTATTCTCGTCGTCGCTATGTGACCCACGTAGACTGTCGATGACAACCAGACTTGGCCTATCGTTCTCCAAGATGGCTTCTATGCGGTCGATGTGCTCGGGGTTGGTTAAGCATATTGGCTGCAATGGATCGTCAGCAAACGGCACGAGCAGTCTATCCGGTGGTATGCACCAATCCTTTAACCGCTGGACCGTGATTCCAGCCGAACCTTCTGTGTCGGCCCAGAGGACGCGACCGGGTTTTGATGGGCCAGGGTGGTTGTTAAACCACCTCTTCAAGCCAAGCACAATCGGCCGGGCGAGAGCATAGAGCGCGAAGGCCGATTTACCTGCACCCGGCGGGGCGATGATAACGCTGACCATGCCGTTTGGAATGAAATGCGGGACCAAGTATGTTATCCCTTTCACCCGCTCGGTTACTTCCAGCATCGTCGCGGTTGTAGGATTTCCATCACCGTGGAATGAAAGCGCACCATGTCCGTTGGTGTGTCCATTGGGGCTTTCATATTCGAGTAGTTCAGCGGCGGTAAGGATCGGTTTTGTAGGCATTAATCCACCTCACGAAAGAAGGTGATTAATGCTGACCGCGAGTAGAGGTATTTCTTGCCAAGTAGTCTTGCGCGTATCAATCCCCGCAACCTTGCATCTCGCAAAACATGCTGCCGAACGCCGAGTAGCGCAGCGGCTTCTCGCTCGCTGTAGGCCAATCGTTTGTCGCTTAGCGTCGCTTCGGTTTGCTCCAATACCGAGCGCACTACCTCACCAATCAACGGACGTAGTTCAACAAGATCGGCGGCGTCCAGTTTCACCGGGCTACCCCTCTCTGCTCAAAGTCGAGCGGGGTCAAATCGGCTGCCTCGTCATAGGTGACATTCACCCCCAGTCGCCGAAGCTCGCGGATTGCCTGTGCGGCCCGCTCGGGCTGGCGTTGGATCATGGCTCGCTCAAGTACGGCAAACCATGCTACTCGTGATTCGCGGGCCAACTCGGCGGCGGATTTAGAATTTCGCGGTCCCATGCCTATGGGCCGCTGTCGCGCGAGCGTCGCGCTAGAAAACGCGAAAACCGCCCAAAAAGACGGGCGAAAAAAAATTCCGGTGTCGCGCGAAATGTCGCATGCGACACCCGCCGGCTAGGGCCAGCGGTCGCCGTCCCACGCTTCCACAGAGCCATCAGGGCTCTTGCGGCCTTTCGGTGCCTCCTGCTTTGTCGCCTTCAATGCCGCCCTTGCCTTCATAAATCGGGGCATCCTATTGAGGCTGGTCCGGCTGCACCCAACCTCCTTGGCGATTCGCACGTTACTCCAACCGGGATGGGCCACTAGAAACATCAAAGCCCGGTCTTCTTTGCTGTCGTCGTCGGCTGGCTCGTCCGATACCTGCTCAGCCTGTGCGGCTGCCGCTGGGGGCTCAACCTGGGGCGGGGCCGGCTGCTGCGGGCCAGCCCATGCCGATAGCTGGTTTAGCGTGAGCGGTCGCCTATCGTCTCGCTCGGGGCAACCAAGGCGGCTCGCCGCCACGTTCAATTCACGAATCCGACCGGCTACAAACTCGTTTGCCGTCCGGCCCCCCGCAGCCCTTGCCACACGATCAACCGTTTGGGCGGTCTTGCTCTGGAGCCAAGCCCGTTGAGCTTCGCAACACTCGGCCAGTGCCTTGCGAGTCTCGGGCTCGCCAACAAATGGGGGCTCGTCCCCGATCAACTCCAGGAGGGGGCACGAATCGGGCGGGCCAAAAAACGGCCGAAGCTCTTGGTCGAGGTATGCTTGGTTGTAGAAGAATCGGTGGCGTCTGCCGTCCGCTATGACTTTGACTTCGCTTCGTGTAGCAGAGCGACCGGGTGGGCGATGTAGAAAATAGATCATCTGGGCTTCCCTTTCCTGAGAGCCGAGCCGGCCCGACCATCGACGGGCAAAGGGATTAACCAGTCGACGGTCGGACCTGTGCGAGGAGCTACCCCGCGAAGCCCGGCTAGATCAGTTTTACCAGACTGATCCGACCATCCTTTTCATCCTCTGCGGTCGGCTGACATTCCAACAACACTCAATTGCTCCCCGATTTTCTGCTATGTGACCCTACCTCTCGGAATCATTTTCCTCGGGAAAACAGGGCCTATCGTCGCACAGCATAGAGCCCGAGCCAGACTGAAAATCCGTGTGTCGGCGGTTCGATCCCGCCCCTGTCCACTCTTTAAACCCCGTGACTTCTCGACGAAAACGAGCATTCCGGGGTTCATTCTTGCGCTCGCAACAGGCACGTCGGATTGCCCGATCTGGTCTGATTCGCGGCTCAGCGCAACCCATTCTCACGCCGCCCGTGCTCGGGGTGCGGCAACTCCCCGGGCGGATTCCACGTTTCCGTTCGTCGACGCGCGCAGCGACGTTCGGGCGGCCGCAAGAGAAAGGGACAGGCCGCGAAAGCATGGCCCGGCTTCGCAGCAGAAGCAAAAATGCGACATCAGCGGCTGGCTCAGTCCGATCACGCAAACGCATGGGCCCCAATGGGGTAACGATCCATTTCAACACGATTGAAAACTGATCGGCTGATAGGGCGTTGCAATGCCAGTCGGCGCTCGCGCCGCCGGGCCGGTTGCAATTCATGCGACTGCGCGTACAACGCGGCACTCACAACGTTGCGGCCCACGAAATCGGGGGCGCCGAAAGTGACCGATCGAATCTTGGCTGCAGGGCAACCCGGGCGGTATTTGGTAGCGCGCTCCCCGGAAAGGGGGGGGCTCGACCAAGGCGGATTTTAAGCGATTTTTGGGTATTGTTTTTAATTGTATGGCGATTAGGATTTACACTTGCGGGGGGCCCCTAAGCCTTCCGGGGCGCTAAGAGGGCAAAACTTACTTGAACCGCTTGCGCTAAGCTGAGGGGTCGGCAATCGCCCGATCCCTGAATGCGAATTGTTCATTTCAAAGTTCGAGTCGTGGTTCGGAATCCTCGAAAAACCATTTCACAACGAGGGAGTCGCTAATGAGACGTTTTCGAATTCTTGGCCTGGCAGCTGCCGCGTGGCTTCCATGGTTCGCAATGGTCGCTTCGGCTAACGCCCAGACGTACAACGTGTCCACGAATTGGCTGTCGACGTATTCGACGACGACAGCGGCTCACAACGCAACGACTGCCACCTGGGGAACTGGAAACGTTTGGAGCGCCGGCCAAATGAGCTCCAATTTCGCCAACACGCAGACACAGCCTGTCCTGAATGGTCCGGGCTACGAGTCTTTGCCCACCTACTACAATGCCATGACTGGCTACCTCAACAGCGGAGCTAGCGTGGTCGCGACCTACACCTACACGGTCCCCTTTCAGACGTATCAATTGAATCCAGGCACGACCATCAATTTGGCCGTCGGCCAGGCAATGACCGAGCAGATCTCCTCAGGATATAAACCCTATTCGGGTGCCTCGAATGCCCTCACTCTGCCGTCGGCCTTGACCAACGAGGGCGCCGCAACCGGTCTCCTCAAAGAAGTCGCAGCGGTCGTGCAGGGCCACAACGTTATCGGCGGGGCGATCGCAGGAATCTACGGTTTCGATGTGACCGGTTACGGGGTGGGGTCGCTCAAAGATGGTAACGGCAGCATTCAGGCGACGCCGGCCGGCGTGTTTTACAACTACAACGCCACCAATACGACGAGCTCGAGTCCTGCTGCCGGTAACTTTCCGAGTAGCGCGTCAGACCTTTACCCGGCCGATGGCAACCATTACGCCACGGTGACGATGAATCCGACATTCGGGCCGTCCTATGTCGCCTGGACCGCTCCTTTGTCCGGGACGATCAATGTCAATATGCATGCCTGGGACGTTGGCACGAATTCGGGCGACGGTGAGCCGAGCTTTTACGTGATCACCAGCACAGGCGGCCCGACGGCGCCGTTGCTGTCGGCCGAAAGTCTCGTTTCGAACGGGGCGGTGAACGGTATTCCGAACTCGTTCACGGCGGCCAATAACAACGTATCCGCGACGCAAGGCACGATTGGATATCTGAGCGCCCTGAGTGGCTACAGCGGGAGCAATGGCGGCTATGCGGCCTCCGGGGTCTCTTGGCTAAGCGGAAACATCAGCGTCACGGCGGGCGAGAAAATCTATTTCGTTGCCGACCCCACCCACACTTATACAAATGGTTGGACCGGTCAGGACTACGAGGGCTTCCAAGACCCGATCGCCCTGAGCGACATCATTACTTTCACCCCGGAACCGTCGAGCTCCATTCTGATGGGGTTGGCTGGTGCGGGCTTGGCCTTGGCAGCCTGGAGGCGGCGCCGGTTGGCCGCTTAAAGAACCACGGGCTTGCGAATGGCCCAAATGGACTTCTGACAACTTATGGGCCGCACGGTGGTAAGACGCCGTGCGGCCTTTTTTTTGCCGGGCAGGTTTTGAACCGGAAAGGCGCTTGGTCCCGCGCCGACCTCGACGACTGGAACCGCTCTGAGCTTGCACGGCAAGCTTGGGGGGGGCCTGGGCACTGCCCGGAAAGGGAAAAATTTCGACCAAAATAGATTTTATGCGATTTTTAGGATTGTATCCAATTGTCAGATGATTAGATTTACACTTCCGGGGGGAAACCCTAATCCTTCCGTGACGGCGAAAACGGCAAAATCAATTGCCTCAATCGCTTGCGGTCAGCCTTGGGGACCGGCGTTCGCCCGATCCCTAACGCGGATTGTTCACTTCGAGTTTGAGTCGTGGTTTCGAATTCTCGAAAAACTTCTTCTGAGGGGTAGTCGCTAATGAGACTTTTTCAACTTTTTGGCTTGGCAGTTTTGCCATGCTTCGCGTTGTTTGCCACGGCGACACGCGCACAAGCGGCGACGTACGACGTGTCGGCGGATTGGCTAACAACGTATCCCACAACCACCGCGCTGAACGCCACACACACTGCGACCTGGGGAGCCGGCAGCGCTTGGAGCGCCGGCCAGATGAGCTCCAATTGGGCTAACACCCAGACCGACGCGACGTATCTGGGCGCAGGCTGGGAGAGTTTGCCCACCTATTACAACGCCATGACCGGCTATCTCAACAGCGGCTCAAGCGTGGTCGGGACGTACGCCTACACGGTCCCCTTTCAGACGTATCAGTTGAATCCGGGCACCACCATCAACCTGGCTGTTGGCCAGGCGATGACCGAGCAGATCGCTTCGGGCTATAAAGCATACAATGGTGCTACGAACGCCC
Source organism: uncultured Planctomycetaceae bacterium (assembly GCA_963702015.1). Taxonomy (GTDB): domain Bacteria; phylum Planctomycetota; class Planctomycetia; order Pirellulales; family PALSA-1355; genus DATJTR01. The sequence continues at coordinate 5,295,040 of OY969698.1, read as the reverse complement.
TCACTCTGCCGACCGCTTTGGTTACCGAAGGCGCCGCGAGCGGTCTCCTCAAAGAAGTCGCAGGGATTGAATCGGGCACCAGCCGCACCGGCTCGGCCATCGCGGGAATCAGGGGCTTCGACGTCACCGGTTACGGAACCGGGTCGTTCAAAGATGGTTCCACCAGTATCCAGGCTACCCCGGCCGGCGTGTTTTACAATTACAACGCCACCAACACGACGAGCTCGAGCCCCGCGGCTGGTAACTTTCCCAGCAGCGCGGGAGATGCACTCACGACGGGTGGAACGAAGTATGACACGGTGACAATGAATCCGACTTTCGGCCCCAGCTACGTCGCCTGGACCGCTCCTTCGTCTGGGATGATCACGATCAACCTGCACGCCTGGGACGTCGGCACGAATTCGGGTGACGGCATCGGGAGCTTTTACGTGATGACCAGCGCGGGTGGCCCGACGGCGCCGTTGCTGTCGGCCGTCGGCCTCCTTTCTAACGGGTCGATTAATGGCGCTATGAACGAGTGGACGGCTGCCAATAACAATGTGTCCGCTACGAGCGGCTCCCTTTCATACCTTGCCGGCTTGAGCGGCTACAACGGGTCCGGTGACGGCGGGACGGGCTTCGGGATCGGCTGGACAAGCGGCAGCATTTCGGTCACGGCGGGCGAGATGCTCTATTTCGTCGCGGATCCCACCCATTCCAACGCGGGTGCCGACGCCGCAGGCTCGTGGGCCGAGCATGCCTATGAGGGCTACCAGGACCCGATTGCCCTGAACGACGTGATTACCTTCACTCCGGAACCATCGAGCTTCGTGCTCATGGGATTGGCTGGAGTTGGCTTGGCATTGGCAGCCCGGCGGCGTCGCCGGTTGGCCGCTTAAAGAACCGCGGGCCTGCGACTGGCCCGAATGGTCTTCGGAAAACTTATGGGCCGCACGGCGTGGTAACACTCGTGCGACCTTTTTGTTTACCAGGCATGAGTGCGGCGTCGACGTCACTGCTCGTCGACGTGGCCGTGGCCAGATTCTGGCCGCGCGTGGCCGAATTTCAACAGCGCGACAAAAAAGGCTCCGCCGATCGCGTTGCCGATCGTGGCGAAGAGCAAGAAATGGCCGAACTGTTCCCAGCTGTTGGCGCCGGTCAAAATGCCAGCCACGGCTTCCGTGGTGCCCAAGATCGCGTGATGAGCGTGGGACACTCCGATCGCGGAAGTGAACATCCAAATCAGGACGACCTGGCTGATCGTATCGCGACCCGCGGCCACCGCCCAGGATAAGAGGCCCATCAGCCAGCCGGCCAGAATTCCGCTGAGCACGATGGTTGCACCGGGATGGCGCACCAATTCAGTCGCGATCTGGCCAAAGACTTTGGGATCGACGTCGTTCAAAGCCGGTCCGATCTCGACCACCATCACGGCGCAGGCGGCGGCACCGAGCAGATTCGAAACGTAAACGACGCCCCACAATCGCGCGACCTTTGCGAACGTGGTCTTGCCGGCAAGCAGCGGAAGGACGGCCAGCGTCGTCTGCTCGGTGAATAACTCCGATCGGCCGAGAATGACGACGACAAATCCGAAGGAATACATCGTCCCGACCAACAAGTCGAGAGCCAACGCGTTGACCACCCCCTCGCCCAACGTACGGACAATCGCGATCAGCAGCAAGCTGAGGCCAACCTCCAAGCCGGCGGAAAAACCGGATACGAAGAGCCGGCTGCCCGCGCGCTCCAGGGCCTGGCGCCCCTCGCGAACTTCTTGCTGGAAAATCCGGCCGGATGATTTTTTGGGTGCGATGTCGTCGGCGCTGTTTGGCTTGTTGTCTCGCATGACGCTGGTTGACTCGCGATTTCTCCGATTGGCTGAATCGCACCCATTCCGCCAATGTGTGGCAAATGCCATGCCTGTTGGTCTGCGCGAGCCGTAAGCGCGGCTCCCGACGAAGGTGAGCCAACCGCCGATGAGGCGTCAGGATCGGCAGTGATCAAACAAAAACCGGCGCCGGGGGGCTCGCTGGGCGCGTGGCCAATCACTTTTCCGCGACGTGCCATGTTCGCCGGCGACATCTCGCGGCGGGCGAGCTGATCGCCTGGCGAGCAGGGCCAAAGAGTGCTGCGCAGGCGGCATTTGGGCGGCCGGTAAATCTACCCAGCCGGTAGGGCTTATCAGCGCGGGGCAAAAGTTCTCTGCGCTTTGGGGCGTAAAGCCTTACGATTATTTGCCCCTGCCCCGCACCGTTGATATATTCGATGGATCGGCATGCGGCCGCACCGCCAAGGGTGGGGACGAGGCAGCGAGGCAAGTCAGGCGCCGGATGCGCCACGGCGAAACGGGCCTCGCCCCCCCGCGGAAGTCCACGGGCTGAATGCGGCGGCCGGCGGTTTTCCAGGCGCGGAGTGGGGGCACATTCATCGCGGGCGTGGCACGTCGGAACACGTGCGTACGGGCGGGGCTGTTTGAGTGTGACAGAAAAAATCGTCGTTTGTTCTTCCACGGGCTGCCCAACGATTCGGTCGGCCAGCACGATCCGTCGCCGGGAATGCATTTGTGTTCTTCCGCAAGTCCCCTAAACGGCGCTTCGATTCTCGCCGCGCGATGCCGTTTGGCGGGCAAAGCGCATTCGATCTCGGGCTGGAATGGCTCGAGGCGCGCCAGCTCTTGACGGCCGTGAGCTTGAATGTGGACGGCGGCGACGCGACCTGCTCCGATCCGAATGACTGGAGCCTCAAAACTCTGCCAGGCACCGACCACGACCTGGCGATCAACATCGGTGGCACCGCGAGCGGTTTGGCTGCCACGAGCGCGAGCAGTCCGTCGGCCGGCACTTCGAATGTGGCGCTGGCCGATACCGGGACAGGGAGCGTATCGGGCTATGCATTCGCCGAGCCCGAGGCCGGGTCGGTCGATTTCAACCCGGCCGAGCCCGCCAATGGAGAAACGCCGCTGGCCGGCGTCACCGTCGATCTCTACGACAACTTGGGAAATGTCGTCAGCTCGTTGGTGACCGGCTTGGATGGTGCCTACAGTTTTACGGGCTTGAGCCCTGGCACCTACACTCTTGGGGAACCCGGCGCCGCTTACGAATACAACAACGACCTGGCCTTTGTCGGCACGCAGAACGGTTCGCCCGGAAGTGGATCGGCCGGCGACGGAGTGATTGATGATATCGCCGTGGCCGCGGGTTCGGTCGGCGCGGGCTATAACCTGCCCGAGTTCAACGCGGCCAGCGTGTTGTCGGGCTACGTCTTTGCCGAACAAACTGCCGGCTCACCGGCTTACAGCACGACCAGTCCGCCCGCGGGCGAATCATCGCTGGCAAACATTCCCGTCACGCTGACTAACTCGGTGGGGGCTTTCGTCGCTTCCACCGAAACCAACTCCACGGGTTTTTATAGCTTCGCGAATTTAGAGCCCGAGGCTCCGTCGTATTACGGTTTCTTTCCTTCGACCGCGCCCACCGGCGTCATGCCGGCGATGGCAACGACCGGCGCCGGACCCTCGATCGCAACGCCGGATACCGAGAACTCCGACACCCTGGTCCGAGGAACGTACAACATTACCGTCGGCGCGGTTGCGAACTACACCAGCGACACGGCACTCGTCGGCAGTCAGGGGACTGGCAACGCGGGAACCGGCTCGGTCGATGGCATCAGCATCGTTTCCGGTACCGACGGCACGGGCAACGACTTTGGTGAATTGCCGGTCAGTACCGATCTTGAGATTACCAAGACCGACAACTTGGGAGGATCGAGCGTCAGCGCCACACCCGGCACGGCTGTGCCCGGGCAGGCGATCACGTACACAATCACGGTCGTCAACGACGGACCAAGCGATGTGTCCGGTGCCTCGGTGGTCGACGCTTTGCCCAGCTGGCTAACCGGCGCGACCTTCACGGCCACGCCCAGCGGCGGCGCGTCGGGGTTCACGGCCAGTGGCTCGGGCAGCATCGATGACACCAACCTCGACCTGCCCGTGGACAGCACGATCACATACACATTGCAGGCCAACATCGCGCCGTCGGCCACAGGCACTTTGACGAACACGGCGACGGTGACCCCGCCCACCGGAGTGAACGACACCAACTCGGCAAACAACAGCGCCACTGACTCCGACACGCTCGTGCCCGAAGCCGATCTCGAGATCACCAAGACCGACAATCTGGGCGGATCGAGCGTCACGGGGTCAGTCGGCACGGCGGTCCCCGGCCAGGGGATTATCTACACGATCACGGTCACCAACGACGGACCGAGCGACGTGACCGGCGCGTCGCTGGTCGACGATCTGCCCGCCACGCTAACCGGCGCGACGTTCAATGCCAGCGCAACCGGCGGCGCATCGGGCTTCACCGCCAGTGGCTCGGGCAGCATTGACGACACGAACGTCGATTTGCCCGTGGGCAGCGCGATCACGTATACGGTGCAGGCCAACATCGCGTCGTCGGCCACCGGCACGTTGTCGAATACGGCGGTCGTGACGCCGCCTGTCGGAGTGGTCAATACCAACGACGGGAATAGCGACAGCGACATTACCCCTGGCGGGAATCTTGGCGACGCAGAGATTACCGACGGCAGTAGTGTCGCGACCGATACCGACTCGCTCGCGCCGAAGCCGATCTCGAGATCACCAAGACCGACAACCTGGGCGGGTCGAGCGTCACCGGGTCAGTCGGCACGGCTGTGCCTGGCCAGGGAATTACCTACACGATCACGGTCACCAACGACGGACCGAGCGACGTGACCGGCGCGTCGGTGGTCGACGATCTGCCCACGATGCTCACCGGCGCGACGTTCAACGCCAGCGCATCCGGCGGCGCATCGGGCTTCACCGCCAGTGGCTCGGGCAGCATCGACGACACGGACGTCGATTTGCCAGTGGGCAGCGCGATCACTTATACGGTGCAGGCCAACATCGCGTCGTCGGCCACCGGCACGCTTTCGAACACGGCAGCAGTGACGCCGCCCGCCGGCGTGGTCAATACCAACGACGGAAATAGTGACAGCGACATTACCCCTGGCGGGAATCATGCCGCCGCCGAGATCACCGACGGTAGCAGCGTCGCCACCGATATCGACACGCTCACGCCCGAAGCGGATCTCGAGATCACCAAAACCGACGGTTTGGGCGGATCGAGTGTCACCGGCAAGAGCGGCATAGCCGTGCCCGGCCAGGTGATCACGTACACAATTCTGGTCACCAACGCGGGGCCGAGCGATGTCAGCGGCGCCTCGGTCGTCGATGACCTGCCCAGTTCGTTAACGGGCGCGACGTACACCGCCGCCCCCAGCGGCGGTGCAACTGGCTATACGGCCAGCGGCAGCGGGAGCATCGACGACACCGACGTCGACATGCCGGCCGGCAGCACGATCACCTACACGGTGCTGGCCACCATCTCGCCGTCGGCCACCGGCACGTTGTCGAATACGGCAACCGTTACGGCGCCCGAAGGGGTGACCGACACCGACACCAAAAACAACAGCGCCACCGATACCGACGCGCTCACGCGGCTGACCGGGCTCGAGATTACCAAAACCGACAACCTGGGTGGAACAAGTGCCGGCGCGATTGGCACGGCTGTGCCCGGCCAAGCGATCACCTACACGATCATCGTCGCCAATGCCGGACCGAGCGCCGCAAACGGCGCCTCGATCATTGACGCGCTGCCCAGCGCGCTCAGCGGCGCAACCTTCACGGCCGCGGCAACGGGCGGCGCAACCGGCTTCACGCCTACCGGCTCGGGCAGCATTGACGACGCGGACGTGGACTTGCCGCCTGGCAGCACGATCACCTACACGCTGCAGGCAACCATCGCACCGTCGGCCACCGGCACTTTGTCGAACACCGCAACGGTGACACCACCCGCCGGCGTGATCAATACCGACAACGGCGGCAGCAGCGCCACCGATACCGACACGCTCACGCCCGAAGCCGATCTCCAGATCACCAAGACCGACAACCTGGGCGGGTCGAGCGAAACCGAGACGGTCGGCACGGCGGTGCCGGGCCAGGCGATCACCTACACGGTCGTGGTCACCAACGCCGGACCAAGCAATGTGACTGGCGCCACGGTGGTCGATACTCTGCTCAGTACGTTGACCGACGCGACGTACACGGCCACCGAAACCGGCGGTGCAACCGGCTTCACCACCAGCGGCAGTGGGAGCATCGACGACACCGACGTCAACCTGCCGGCCGGCAGCACGGTCACCTACACGCTACGGGCGACCATCGCCTCCTCGGCAACCGGCACGTTGTCGAATACGGCATCGGTGGTCGCGCCCGAAGGTGTGACCGACACCGATACCGACAACAACAGTGCCACCGACACCGATGGGCTCACGCCCGAGGCCGACCTCGAGATCACCAAGACTGACAATTTGGGCGGGTCGAGCATCACCGGCACAAGCGGTACGGCTTTGGCTGGGCACGGCATCACGTACACCATCGTGGTCACCAACGCCGGCCCCAGCAACGCAGATGGCGCGTCGGTCGTCGATACGTTACCCAGCACGCTGTCTGGCGCGACATTCACGGCCGTGGAAACCGGTGGCGCCAGCGGATTCGCCACGAGCGGCACCGGAAACATCGACGACACCGACGTCGACTTGCCGGCCGGCAGCACAGTCACCTACACGGTGCAGGGCACCATCGTCACCTCGGCAACCGGCACGTTGTCGAACACGGCAACGGTCGCCGCTCCCGAAGGCGTGACCGATTCGAATCTCGACAACAACAGCGCCACCGATACCGATACACTCACGCCGCAAGTCGATCTCGAGATCGCCAAGACCGACAACCTGGGCGGGTCGAGCGTTACCGGCACGAGTGGTACGGCCGTTCCCGGCGAGGGAATCACCTACACGATCACGGTCAGCAACGCCGGCTCGGCCGACGCAGACGGCGCATCGGTCATCGATACATTGCCCAGCACGCTTTCTGGAGCAACCTTCACGGCCACGGAAACCGGCGAAGCAAGCGGCTTCACGGCCAGCGGCACCGGGAGCATCGACGACACCGACGTCGAACTGCCCCCCGGCAGCACGATCACGTACACCGTGCACGCCACGGTCAGCCCATCGGCAACCGGAACGTTGTCAAACACGGCAACGGTCGCCGCGCCCCAAGGCGTGACCGATTCGAATCCCACCAACAACAGCGCCACCGACACCGACACGCTCACGCCGCAGGTCGATCTGACCATTACCAAGACCGACAACTTGGGCGGGTCGAGCGTCACGGCCACGACTGGCACGGCCGTGCCCGGCGAGGGAATTACGTACACGATCACGGTCAACAATGCCGGGCCGAGCAATGCGACGGGCGCCTCGGTGATCGATACCTTACCCAGCACGCTTTCAGGCGCGACGTACACGGCGGTGGCGACAGGCGGCGCAAGTGGCTTTACCGCCAGCGGCTCCGGCAGCATCGACGATACCGACGTTGACCTGCCCGCAGGCAGCACGGTCACCTATACGATTCAGGCCAACATCGCCTCGTCGGCGACCGGCACGCTGTCGAACACGGCAAAGGTGACCGGGCCGGACGGAATAACGGATACCGACGCCGAAAACAACAGCGCCACCGACGCCGATACGCTGACCCCCGAAGCCGATCTCACGATCACCAAGACCGACAACTTGGGCGGGTCGAGCATCACGGCCACGACTGGCACGGCCGTGCCCGGCGAGGGAATTACGTACACGATCGTCGTCATCAACTTCGGCCCAAGCGACGCGCCCGGCGCGTCGGTCGCCGACGACTTGTCGAGTCTGCTCACCGGCGCAACGTACACGGCCACCGAGACCGGTGGTGCAAGCGGATTCACCGCCAGCGGCAGTGGCAGCATCGATGACACCGACGTCGACCTGCCTGCCGGCAGCAGTGTGACGTACGTGCTCCAAGCGACCATCGCTCCGGCGGCCACCGGCATGTTGTCGAACACGGCAACGATGACACCACCCGCCGGAGTGACCAATACCGGCGGCCAAACGGTCGGCGTGGCCGACGCCGTCGACCGCAGCAGCATCGCCCTCGATACCAGCGGCGTCCTCAGCAGCGCTACCGACACCGATACACTGACGCCCGAGTCCGAGCTCGAAGTCACCAAGACCGACAACCTGGGCGGATCGAGTGTCACTGGCGCGACCGGCTCGGCCGTGGCGGGGCAGGGAATTACGTACACGATCGTGGTCACCAACGTCGGGCCGAGCAATGCGACCGACGCCACGGTCCACGACACGTTGCCCGACACGCTCACAGGTGCCACGTTCACCGCCACCGAAACCGGCGGCGCCAGTGGCTTCACGGCGAGCGGCACCGGACCGGTTGACGACACAGCGCTGAGCATGCCTGTCGGCAGCACGATCACGTATATCGTCCACGCAACGATCGTCCCCGGGGCCACCGGCTCGTTGTCGAGCACGGTGACGGTGTCGACCCCCACCGGCCAGATCAATACCGGACATAGCACCGCCACCGATGCCGATACGTTGGCGGCGAGTCAATCGGCGCCGCAGACCACGAACCTGGGCCCGATCGACTTCACCGTCAGCGCACTGCTGACGGGCAATCTCACGAACACCGGCAATTACCTGCCGCCGCCGACGCCGCATACCGGTCTGCCGATTTCGCAACCGTTCCAACCGTTCACGACGTTCCAGTCGCTGCCCGTCGGGCCATTCGAGTCGCTGCCGGCGGCGGCGGTCGATAATCTCATGACGGGTGCTTCCGGCGGAGACGTCGGGCTGCTTGGCCCGCAGTTGGATCTCGATATGACGAAGGTTAATCAAGGCCCCGATCCGCTGTGGGAAATGCTGACCAATTCGCGAAGAGAGGATTGGTCGAGCGACGAGTTGATCGGCAGCTTGCTCGAAAAACTGGCCGACGTCGATGAATTGAGCCTCGTATCGTTCGAGTTCGGCGACGATGTCGTTTCGCCCACGCCCGGAAAGATCCGGCAGGTGACGACGGCCAAGCCGGTTATGCTGAATGACTCCAACGGCGCGTCGAATTCCAGCAATACGCGTGGTGCATCGGGCACGCCCGATTTGAATGCACCGACTCAGGGCGGCGATGCGACCACCGGCGCGGGGAAGACTTCCGGCGACGGCTCCAACGGCGAGACCGGAACGTCGCAAGGCAGCTCGACCGGGCCGGCTCCGCCTGACGGCTCGACGCAAAGCCAGCCGCACGGCTGGTTCTGGTGGGCCGGATGGAGCGTATCGGCCGGTTCAGTCGGAACGTTGGGCTGGATTTACGGCCGCCGCAGGCGGAATCGCGGGGGATGGCTGCGCCGGTTGCGGAGTGGCTGAGAATGAACCGCGCGGCTCGCCGCGCCCGGTTGGAGTTTCATACATGGCGCCCAAGAAAAACCATATCAGGCTCGCTGGATCGCTGATCGTCTTATCGATCTGGACGATCGCCGCGGTCGTGCCGGCCTGGGCGCAAGATAATCCGAGCCTGGCGCTGAAGAAAGCCCGGCAGCTGCAGCGCGTCGGACAATCTGCGCGCGGCCGAGCAATTGCTCCGCGCCGGCATCGGCGGCCCGAGCGCACCGGCCGACAGCCCGCAGATTGCCGGTTGCCTGGAATTGCTCGCCAGCATTTATCGCGAGTCGGGGCGCTACGAAGAGGCGCGCAAGGCCGCGGCGCGATGCCTGGTGCTGCTCGAAGCCACGCCGAGCCACGACCCAATCATGGTGGCCAAACGTCAGGAGCTTGCCGTTTCGTTGGCCGAAATCGCGCTGGCGCGCGAAGAATATCGGCAGGCGCTGGAAATGGTCGATCGGGCGCTGGCGCTTCCCGCCGGCGTGCGCCAGACCGATCCGCTCTGGGAATCGCGGGTATACGCCCTCAAGGCGCGCATCGAGCAAAAGCAAAATGATCTCCCGGCCGCTCGCCAGGCCTGGTCGGAGGTCGAGTCGCACGTGCGGGCCGCGCTCGAACCATCGGATCGCGGGCCGCTGAATCACGACATGCACGAGGCAGCCATCGGATTGCTGACGCAAGCGCTGCTCGGCCTGGGACGACCGAAAGACGCGATCGCCGACCGCGAGCGACTGCTGGCGCGTCAAACGGCCGACGACGCGGCCGCGGTGCGAAACCTGGCTCAGATCGCCGCTTGCTATGCCGAACTGGATGACGACGAGGGCCAGCAGCGGACGTTGGAAGCGGCGATCGCGCTACTGGATAAGCACGAAGAAGAGAAAACGTCGGCCGACTACGCTGACCTGGTCGACCACCTGGCACTCGTGCTCGAACACCGCGATGAGCATGCCGCGGCAAAGCATCGCTGGGCCGAGGCGGCCGCGATCTACGAGGCGCTCGCCGAGCCGGCCCCCGCCGACGACCGCCAGCTCGAACGTCAGGCGCAGTACTACCAGAGTTTAGAGGCGATCTATCCACAGTTGAACCAGTGGGACGACGCGATCCGAGTCATGCGCCGGCTGCTGGAGCTGCGCGAGCAATCGATGCTGCCCGACGATCCGAACATTTGGCGCGCCAAATCGGCGCTGGGCGCGTTCCATGGCAAGCGCGACGATGCCACCAGCGCGAAGCCGCTGCTGGTCGAGGCCGCCGCCTATTGGCGCACTCGCGTACCGGCGGCACCGATGGAGCTGGCCCGCGCGCTGAACAATCTGGCGGAGGTAGCGCGCAACAACGGCGGCTACGCCGAAGCCCTGAAATATCTCGAAGAAGCGGTGCCGATTTGTCAGCGAATTTATGCCGTCGACGACGTCCGCCTGGCCGAAGTCTACAGCAACCTGGCGGGCGTCCTGAGCGCCCAAGGGCGTTACAAGGCGGCCATCGATCAATACCGCCGGGCGGTGGAAATCTGCCGAGCGGGAGGAGGACCGGCCACTCGGCGTGCCAAGGAGCTGTTGGCCACGACGCTGGTCAACACGGCCATGCTCTATAAATCGCAGCGGCAGTTCCGCGAGGCGGCCCACTATTGCGCCGACGCGCTCGAAGTGCAACGCGCGGCGACCGGCGCCGACGAGAGCGGATTGGTCCCGTTCTATTCGGCCTTGGCTTCGCTCTATCTGGCGCAAGATCAGGCACATCCGACAGGGCCGGCGGCCGTATCAGTCGACTTGGGCCAGGCGGCCAGTTTTACGGAGCAAGCCCACGAGCTTTGCCGGAAATACGATCTACTCGAGCAGCCGGCCGGAATCCTGGTGTTGCAACTCGAGGCGATGATTCATCTGCGCAAAGGCGAGCTCGGGCCGGGCGAGGCGGAATTCAAGCAGGCGCTCGTGCTGGCCCAGCGCTGCCGGCAGGCGGCGATGGCGGCCAAGAGCCTGACCTATCTGGCCGAGATCGAATTGCGGCGCGGCGCGGCCCAGCGGGCGGCCGAACTGGCCGGCGAAGCACTCAAGATTCACCAGCAGGTGCAAGCCTATCCGAACTTGCGGTTCATGGCCTATCTGACCGCTGCCCGGGCCGAGCGCGAGCTGGGGCACGGCGACAAGGCCTTTGAATCGCTCGGCAAGGCCATCGAGCTGGTCGAAGCGCCGCGGGCCGCGACCGTGGGTGCCGAAAGCGAACGGGCCGAATACTTTTCGCAATTCGTGGCCGCGTTCGACCTGTTGGTCGATTGGAACGTGGCCGAAGGAGAATTTGCCAAGGCGTTGAGCGCGGCGGAGCAGGGGCGCAATCGCACGTTTCTCGACCAGATGCGCGCCGCCGGCGTCGATCTGCGCCAGTCGCTGCGCGATACGCCGCAGGCCGAACTGCTGACCCGCGAGCACGACGTGCTGACTCACTATCACGAATCGCTGGCCAGCTTGCGCGAAGCCTATGCACGCACGGCACCCGCGGCCGAGCTGAAGGAAACGGTCGAGACGATCGAGCGACTGAAGCAAGAGTACGCACAAATCGAAACCGACATCCGCGACGCCAGCCCGATCTATCGCAATTTGCTGGGCGCAAAGCGGAAGGCGCAGACGTGGGATGAGATCGCCGCCCCGATTCTGGCCCCTGGCAACGCCCTGGTGCTGTATTACCTGGGGCACGTGCAAAGCCATTTGTTCGTGATCGATGGCCGCAGCCGGTCGATCCATTATTTTCCGCTCGACATTTCCGAGGCGGATGGGAACCGCATCGGTTTTCCCCCGGGGCCGTTGACGCGCGCCGGAGCGGCACAACTGGTCAATGCCTACGTGGAAGTGCTGCGCGACAAGGATCGGGCCACGCAGCGCGGGCTGTCAAAAACCACCGTCGAAAGCAAAAAGGGGCGGGCCGATTTGTCCGGCCACGCACTCTCGACCGACGAACAACTGGCCGTGGCCGAGATCCTGTTGCCCGCCGCCGTGCGCGATCACATCGACAAGCTCGACGCGCAGTGCGTCATCGTCGTGCCGGACGGGGCAATCGATCAGCTGCCGCTCGAGTCGCTGCTGCTCTCGGCCGAGCCGACCCGATATCTGCTCGACGTCTTTCCGGCCATCGCCTACGCCCCGTCGGCCACGATCATGGCGATGCTTGCCGAGCGTCGGCCGAGCGGCACCGGCGGCCGAGCGTCGCTGTTGACCGTGGGCGATCCGGCCTATGGCGAGCCGCAGGAGCTCGACGGCTACGCGCCGGAAATCGCCACCAGTGTCGAGTATCGCACGCTGGGGGGTCTGCTGACGCCATTGCCTGGCACACTGGCCGAGTGCCGTGCCGTCGAGCAGGCGATCACCACCGGTGCGCCGGCGCCGACACGGTGCTGTTGAGCGGGGCGACCGCCACGGAAAGCAACGTGCGGGCGCAGATCGCCAATCGGCGGTTTGTGCACCTGGCCGCGCACGGATTGATCGATCAGCGTTACGGCAACTTGTTTGGAGCGATTGCGCTCACGCCGCCGCCGGCGATCTCGGCGGCCGACGACGATGGATTTTTGTCGCTCTACGAAATCCACAATCTTTCGTTGCCCAGTTGCGAGCTGGTGGTGTTGAGCAGTTGCGAAACCAAGGTCGGCGCCGACCGGCCGTTGGAAGCCGGCTCGACGCTGGCCCGGGCGTTTTTGGCGGCCGCGCGCGGGACGTGATTTGCAGCCAGTGGAGCGTCGACGACGTGTCGAGCGCGGCGCTAATTAGTGCGTTTTTCCGCAATCTCTCGCCGCAGCTTCAAAAGAAGAGTCCGGTCGAATTTGCCCAGGCGCTGCGTGACGCGCGGCGAAGCATTCGCAGCCAGTCGGCCTGGACGTCTCCGTATTATTGGGCGCCATTCGTGCTGGTCGGGCCAAGTGCTTCGGCCGGGGAGTGAAATCTCGGGACGCTTTGTTGCGGATTGGTAGTAACCGTTCGGCGAACTGCATCTTGTCGCCGGTGCTAACCAGAGTGAGGCGTGCTCGTGTGCCAAGGGAGGTCAGAATCTGAATAATGATGGCCGTTGCAGCGTGGCGTCACAATCGGTAGTACCCGTCCCGCTTTGCCGCAGTCACGCGAGTTGACCAGTCTCCGACATCTACCACCACCATCCACTTTGTCCGCGCTAATGGGCGGCGGGCATCCAACTGGAGCGGTAGGCAAGCCGAATCAGTCCTCCCTCGAGGCCGATGTCGGCCAAGGGCCCGTCTTCGATGTACGTGGCGCAAAGCTCGTTATCGAAGGCCAACCCGTCAAGCTTCGCCAGACGCAGGGCGTCGTCGACCGGCACGCCGCATTCGGCGTCGATGGCTTGAGCCGAACCGGTGATGATGATTTTCACGGAAGTGACCCTGTGGCTCGCGCTCACCGCTGACCGCCGCCAGTGAACGTCGAACGCCGGCTCTTGGTAATCGTCTACCCGGACGGCCCTAATTATCGCCCTCTCATAATCCAGTTTCAATCTACGCGGCCCGTTTTCTGGCCGCGTTTGGGTGCGCCCGAAACCAGACATCGGGCAACAGTTCAGTTATGCAACGGATACGATCGATACGGTCTATCCCGTCGCGGATTGCGACGGCGGCTCCGTCGCGCAGTGTTCCTTCGGCCAGCGGTGGGTTTCTTCCAGCGGCTCGCCAGTTTCCAACAGGCTCTTGAGACTGGCCAGGATCATCGGCCAGCCGTTGGAGACCGCGTCGATCAGCTTCGAGCCCGGCTTGTCGCTGCCGTGGGTGACGGTCAGCTTGACCGAATCGACCAGCTTTTCGATTTCTTGGGTCAGGCGCGAATAGCCCTCGGCGCGCCGGGGGGCAACCCGATCAGATTCCGGCGCCGTCTTCCCAGACGAACGGGAAGGTCGAGTCCATTTCGAGTGCCGGTTCGGCAACGGTGCACCGGCCCACGACCTGGGCCGGTATTCCGGCCACGGTTGTGTGAGGTGGCACGTCGCGCAAGACAACGCTGCAGGCGGCGACTTTGCGCCGATGCCGATTTCGATATTGCCCAGGATCTTGGCGCCGCGCCGATAAGCACGCCACGGCGTACCTTGGGATGCCGATCGCCCGACTCCTTGCCGGTTCCGCCGAGTGTGACTTCGTGGAGCATCGATACGTTGTCTTCGACGACGGCGGTTTCGCCGATGACGACGCCGGTGGCGTGGTCGATCAATATGCCCGAGCCGATTCGGGCCGCCGGATGGATGTCGACGGCAAACGCCTCGGAGACGCGATTCTGCAGGTGAGCGGCCAGAGCATGCCGCTCCCTGGCCCACAGCCAGTGCGCGACTCGGTAGGCCTGCAGAGCGTGAAAGCCCTTGTAATACAGGAACGGCTGCGAGTAGGCACGCGCCGCGGGATCACGCGTTCGTGCTGCCAAGAGATCGGCCCGGATCGAGGCGCGAATCGAAACATCGTCGGCCAAGGCGCCGGCGATCAAGTCTTTCAGAACGATCGCGGGTAGTTCTGGCGTGTGCAGCTTGTTTGCCAGGATCGCACTGAGGCCCTCTTCCAGCGTCTTATGCCCAAGCACCGAGGCGAATAGAAAGCTGCCCAACATCGGCTCGCAATCGGCCTGGTGCCGAGCCTCGGATTGAATCTGATCCCAGAATCCATCTTCGGCGTTGTTGGTCAAGTATTCCGTCAACTCGTCCATGGCGGGATTCCATCTCTGCGGCCTTGTCTCGTTCAGGCGCGAAACATGGGCGGCACCTGCCCCCCACGGCGCCCCGTCATTTTAGCACCGTGGAAAGCGGGAAACGCCAAAGTTCTGGGCGCAATTTCGCCAAGTAGAGCGAAGGGGTCGTCACGGCTCGGCGGCATGGCCGCGCATGCGGCAATCGGCGATCCAGACTCCGATCGCTACGGTGGAAGCGGACGGTCGCTGAGCAGATAGGACATGAGATGGCGCAGCTCGGCCGGAGATTTGACCAAGCCCTGCGGCATGGGAGACAAAGCCGTCGAAGTCCGCTCTTCAATGCTGGTTTTGGCGATCGCCTGCCGTGTTGCGTCGGGAAGCAGCAGTTCGACGACGTCGTCCGTTTCGCTCGTCACCAAACCGGTAATCGTCCGGCCGTCGCCGGTCACGAACGCCTGGGCGCGAAACACGTTGGCGACCTGCCGGCTGGGCAACAGTACCGATTCGACGAGATAGGGAATCGTAAAACGACGTTTTGCCTCGGAGAGATTGGGAGCGCCGGCCGATTTCTGATCGGGGGCGATCGCGTGACACTTCACACAGCCCAGTGTGCCGAACAGCCGCCTGCCCTCCACCGGGTCGCCGTCGGCAACGGCCCGGTCCCAATCGATTGCCGCAAATTCAACAGGCACGGCCTGTGAGGTCTCGGTGGATGCCGAACGCAAACGTTCGGCCAGCATCGCCGAGTCAACTCGCTCTGACCGCGAGGCGGCGACGTCGCCACCGGCGCAACTCCGCGCCGATGAGCGCGCCTCGCGGCGCTCGCAACAAAAACTCGTTGCTGCCAGGCTGGAGATCGACGATCCAGCGGCGAGATTCCGCGTCGACGACAGCCACGTCGATCGGGGCCTCGTTTTGCCAAATCTGGTTTTTGCCACCGCCTGCCACCGTCAGCAACGCCGTTTGCCGCGACCCGCTCACGATGCGAAACGAATAATAGGTCGACGCGTTGGCCGATGCGCCTTGCCGCGAATCGGCCGATGGCACGGACAGATCGCGTTCTTGCCAGGCCCGGCCGTCGTAAGTCGCGGACAAATCGAGCCGTTCTCGCTCGGGTCCGTGAGAGCCGGTGGCCGCGGCCGTAGCGTCGAACGGCCCAACCTCCCAAACTTTTTCGATTGGATACGCGTGCGCCGACAGCAGCGGTCGCAGCTGCGCGTCTCGCCGCACGCGCTCGACCAGCGGCTCGCTCCGCCGGTCGCCAAGCAGCGACAAAAAATACGCGGCCTGCAACCGCACGCGCTCGGAATCGTCGTCCAGGGCCGCGACAAGCAACGCGAACAGCGACTCGTGCTCGGGCGATCGCTCGACCGTGGCCCACCACTCGGCAATCGTGAAGCTGCCGATCCTGCCAAAATCGGCCAGATCGATCTCCTGATCCGCGCCGTAAAAGCGCTGCATTCGGTGGAAGAAGATGCTCTCGTTCGGATAGGAAAGCTTTAGCGAAGCCGGCGGCACTTCGTTCGGCTCGGGCACGGTCAGCTTTCGACCGACGGCCAAAATGCCCGCCAAGCGCATCGCCTCGTCTTCCGAGTGCGCCAGGCGAGTTAGCTCCGCCAGCGTCGATCGGCGGGCAAGCTGCGTGACTGCCAGCTGCCGGCGATAGAGATCGTCGCTGCGGGCATCGGCGAGCGCATCGGGAGATTGGCTGGCGGGTGGAGCGACGGGGTGCGGCGCATCGGCCGCTGGCGCGGCGCCGGCGCGGTCGATGACGATGAGATCGCTCACGCAGTCGGGCGCGGCCATGTTGCCGGTCATGTACAGCGCGGTGATGAACAACCGGCCGTCGCGGTCGGTCGAGATGCCAACCGGCCGACAGTTCTCATCGCCCACCGCGATTGCCTCTTCAACGGCGCCGAAGGTCGAGCCACGGCGCTCGAGCCGATAGGCGGAAACGTTCTGGCGATCCCAGCGGCACATCAACAATCGGTCGCCGACGACGTCGGCCAGCAACGGCCGATCGTAGAATACCAGATCGCACGGCACGCCGCGACCGAGATCGCACATCGGCTCGATCAAGTCGCAACGGTCAGGGCTTTTTGAAGCTGCCCACCCGCGCGGCCAGGCAAAATTGATTCCAGCGACGACGTGCAGCAATCGCGACGGGGCGTAAAGATCGGCGCGGCCCTCGTGATCGTTGTCGTTGGTGAATAGATTGCCGTCGCGGTCGAAGGCCAGCCCAACCGGCCCGCGCAGCCCACGGGCCACGATGCGAACGTCGGTGCCGCCGGGTTTCATCCGCAGCACGGCCCCTTGGCCGGTACAGGGCAAAGGTCGATTCTCGCGGCCGCAATACAACGTCCAGTGGCCCCAATGATCGGGCCGCGCCCAATCGCCGTACTGCAGCAAGGGGTCGCCGTGCGTCAGGTACAAGTCGCCGTCAGGTCCCCAAGCCAGGCAGTGAAAGCTGACGTGCAGATCGAGCGGCAGCCCCCACAGGATTCGTTGGGGTTGGAGATTGTCGCGGCGGACGCGACCCTCGGGGACCAGGTAGAGCGCGTTGTCGGTCAGCACGTACAGATCGTCGTTGCGAAACTCAAGGCCCATGATGATCGAGTCGGGCGGGAATCGCAACAACTCGCGGCGTTTTGCATAGCCGTTGCCGTCAGGCTCAAACACAAAGACCGCTTCGCGCCCGCCGACGAAGACGTTGCCGGTGGCGTCGACCTTGACGCCCAGATAGACGTCGTTGGCAGAACGGTCGATGAGCGTCGCCTTTAACCGAGCATCAATCGGTTTGAGGTGGACGCCAGCGGGCGGTTCGGAGGCCTTGCCGGGAACGGCGGCGGCGGCCCGCCTGGCCGGATTCTGCGACGCCGAGGCGTCGGCGACCACCGTCTGCTGCGGGTCGGGGAATCGCCACAGGCCGAGTGTGTCCGCGTCGACGTTCGCGGCGGATGACGTCGATGAATCGGATCCGTTTGCACCGCGCGTCAGGCGGACGAATTCGATCGTTCCCACGGCCGTGAGATTGCCTTCGACGAGTTGCCCGATCGCGAAATCTCCTGGCACGACCGGGCCGCCTCGAAATTGAATCTTCTGGTCCGCCGCCAGCTTGCCGTCGACATGCAGCCGCGCGCACCCGGATTCCAATGTCATGGCAACGGCGTGAGGATTGCCGTCGGCGATGTTCCGGTCGGTTCGCACGTGATCGGGCTCATAGCCCGGCAAGTACGCCGCGAGCGCCCCGGTGCCGGGCAACGTGAACAATTCCCAATGGGCGCTCGACTGCTTGGTGTCGCAAGCGACGAGAATGTTATACCCCTCGCGGCTATTGAGAACGGCGCGACAGGCGACCGACAGCGGGCGAGTACGGTACTCGTCGCGTCCGGAGACCAACCAGCCGGCCTTGTTCGATGTCGCACCGATCACGGCGACCGGAGCGTCGGCCTTGGGCACCGGTGTGCGCGGGTGAGGCTTCTCGGTGGGGGGATTACCGTCGAGTTGCGGCACCAACCAGGCCAGGCCGTCGAGGTTGTCCTGCAACCGCGCCTCGGCGTCGTCTTGCGTGTGTCCAAGAATCCCGATCGGGCCGCGATATCCGCTGTCGCGAATCATGCGCAACATTTGCAAATCGAGCGATCCATGGCCGAGTTGCAGGATCTTTTGCCCATGCTTGTCGCCGTTGCGCATCATTCCGTTAAGGTTGACACACAGCAGATGGGGCAGCATCTGTGGTAACAGTGTGGCCATGCGTTCGAAGTGCTCGTGCCCGTGATGGAAGTTGTAGACCATGCCGACGTTCGGCAAGCCGAGCTGTTTGATGATCGCCAGTTGTGTTTCCGGTTCTCCGAACCATCCGCCATGATTGTAGAGGCCGATAGTCATGCCCTGCGCGGCCGCGGCTTCGGCCAGAGGGCGAATCCAGGCCGCTTCCTGCTCGACGCGGCGCTGCAGGTCGCTGTCCAGCGGCGCCGGGGAGTCGTCGCCGGCAATCCACAATTGCGGACGAAGGTCGTGTTTTCGGCACAGATCGAGGATTTTTCGCGCCTCGTCCCCCAGCGATCGCGGAAACCACCAGGCGTCGAGCGACACGCCGTGCCGGCGGCAGGCCTCGATCTCCGCATCGAACGTCGGCACGTGTTCGGCCCGGTAATCGTAGGCAAAGTGCTTGAATCCGAGCCGCTGGAGCATTGCCGCCCGCTCTTCGGGTCCGCGTTTCTGGGAATCGAACGGGACGATGCACCAGGCGATCAGATTGTCGCGGCGGAAGATGTCGCCGGTCGCCCCGACGTCGTCGGCCGCCGAGCCCGGCGTCGCGCAGATGGCGATCGCGATTCCCATGATCGCGACGCGAAGGAAGATTCGAAGCATCGGCAAAACCTAATCGGCGGAGGGAGGTGCGTCGGGAAGTTCACGGAGGACAGACTTCAAGCGGGCCGCGATGTGATCGGCCATGGCCCGGCCCGCGACCGCGGACTGGCGCGCCGTCAGGGCGCCGAGAATCGCCAGATGCTCGGCATGGGCAGCCCGTAAGTTCTCGGCGTTGCCGCTCATCCGGCAGAATGCGCGGACCAGGTGCCGGTACTTGCGAATCTCGTGACGGAGCCGATCGTTGCCGCAGGCTTCGCGGATCTGGTCGTGAAACAGAACGTCGAACTGCAGGGCCTTCGTCCTCCAGCCGCGGATCGTGGGATCGGCCAACTGGCTCGCGGCTTCAGCCAGCGCCGTCAATTGGTCGTCCGTCATCCGTGTCGCGGCCCGTTCGACGGCAGCCCGCTCCAGGCAGATGCGCATCTCGTAAATCTCGATGACGTTGCGCCGCGTAAACCGAGCGACCCGGGCCGGTCCCGAGGACGGGATGTTTACGAGTCCGTCGGCATTCAGTCGCCGCAGGGCCTCGTGAACGGGGGTGCGGCTGACTTGCAATTCGGCGGCCAGCGCCACTTCGCTAAGCTCCGCGCCGCCGCGCAGCCGGCCGGAGAGAATGGCTTCGAGCAACCGCTCGTAGGCGGCATCGGCCAGCGAGGTTTTCGCCAATGGGCGTTCGGCGCGACCTTCACGGACACGGGCAGCCTCGCTTGTTCGGGTTAACGTGCTTGACTTGAGATGCCAGGGGGCCTTAAGCTGGCCTCTTCCATGCTGCATGCAGCATGGAGCGTGGAAAGGCGATTCTACGGGCCGCAACCGGGCGGTGTCAACCATCGGCCCGACGTAGAATCGTCGTCGACGCAATCGCTTGGCATCGGGCCGGTGTGCGATCGTCCGCGCGGCAGTGGCCCGAGACCGACTTGAGTTTTTCGGAGTCACCATCACTTTGAAAAAGAGTTGCCGATGAGAATTGCCTCAGGCATGACGATCATTCGCAACGGACGCCTCGTCGACGGCACCGGCGCGGCCGCCGTCGAGAGGGGCGCGGTAGTCGTGAGCGACGGCTGGATCGTGTTCGCGGGTCCCGAATCGTGCATGCCCGCCGCTCCGCCAGACGCACGATCACTCGACGCCCGCGGCGGCACGGTATTGCCGGGACTGGTCGAAGCTCATTTTCATCCGACCTATTTCGACGTGGTGGCGTTGGAAGATCTCGACATCAAGTACCCGGTCGAGTACGTAACGCTTCTGGCCGCGGCCAACGCGCGGGCTGGCGCTGGAGTGCGGCTACACGGCGGCTCGCAGCGGCGGCAGTCTGTTCAATATCGACGTCTGGCTGAAGAAGGCGATCGACAACGACCTGACGCTCGGTCCGCGGTTGGCGGCCAGCGGACGCGAAATCTGCGGCGTCGGCGGATTGATGGATTGGAATCCCGACTTTCGCAAGATCGGCATGGAAGGGCTCGTGTTGCTGGTCAACGGAGCCGACGAGGCCCGCGCCGCGGTTCGCAAGCTGGTGAAAGATGGCGTCGAGTGGGTAAAGACCTATCCCACGGGCGATGCCGCAGCGCCGGACGCGAACGACCATCACACGCTGTGCATGACGTTCGACGAAATGCAGGCGGTGGTCCAGACGGCCCACAACCACGGACTCAAAGTGACCGGCCACTGCCGGGCGACGGAAGGAATCAAGAACGCTTTGCGGGCCGGTTACGACACGATCGAGCATGGCACGTTTCTTGACGACGAGGCGCTCGAACTGCTGCTCAGCCGCGACGTCCCCTGCGTGCCGGCCCTTTACTTCGAGATGGCGAGCATCGAGCGCGGTCCCGAGTTCGGCCTGTCGCAGCGTGTGATCGACGGCCACAAGGAAACACTCGAGGCCGGCGCCGAGCAGCGCCCGGCGCATTCTACGAGCCGGCGGCCGGATTGGCATGGGAGGCGACTACGGTTTCGCCTGGAATCCGCACGGCGACTACGCGCGGGAGTTGAGTTTCTTCGTGGAATACGTCGGACTGACGCCACTGGAAGTGCTGAAGTGCGCCACGAAGTCGGGAGCGGAAATCTTGGGTCGCGGGAATGAGATCGGCACCCTGGAAGCGGGCAAGCTGGCCGACATCGTGATCGTCGACGGCGACGTGCTGGCGGATATGAAATTGCTGCAAGATCGATCGCGCTTCATCGCCGTCATGCAGGGAGGCATCATCAAAGCAGGATCGGCGGCTTCCGCTGTCCCACCAATCGCCGCCAATCAATAGCGCAGTCAGCGCCGGTGAAAGTCGGCGATGGTAGCAGCTCCGCCGGCGGGTTCAATCGCACGTCCAGCTCCCCCAGTTTGAACCGTGACGCGGGGACACGGGGAGCGTCTGCTGAACCGCAGTCTGGCGAAACGCCATCCGGCGATGTAGGATGGATGTGCATTTCAGATGCGCGGCTTGGTGGCCGAGCGGCCACATTTCTCGCCGGCGTGCCAATTAAGGATTGCCACGCGGTTTTCGTTGCGCCACAAGGGGACTTGATGCGGCTCAGGAATTCGGCCGATTATCGTGCATTGCTCTGGGTCGGACTTGCCGCGGCACTCGTGGCGCTGCAATACGCGTGGCCATCGACGGTGCTCTACGTATTGCCCCTCAGTTGTTATTTGGCGACCGCCTGCGGCACGATTGCCCATAATCACAATCATCGCGGCACCTTTGCCGGCAGGCGCGCGAACAGCCTTTTCGGGCACTTGCTGACCATCTTCTACGGCTATCCCACGATCATGTGGATTCCGACTCACAACCTGAATCATCACCGTTTCGTCAATCGGTCGGGCGATGCCACCATCACCTGGCGTTTCACGAATCGGCATAACCTGTTCATCGCCGCCACCTACTTCTTCGTGTCGAGCTACTTTCAGTCGGAGCCGATCAAGCGCTACATCCACAATGCCAAGGAGAATAACCGTCATCTCTATGGACGGATTATTTCTCAATACGCCTTCTGGGCCGTGTTCTTCCTAGGAATGCTGGCGTTGTCGGTGACGTTGCACTATCGGCAACATTTGGGCTTCTTCGTGTGGTTTTTCGCGCTGGTCGTGCCCGCGCTGTGCTCGATTTCGTTGATCATGTTTTTCAATTATGTGCAGCACGTCCACGCCGACGCCTGGAGCGAGCTGGATCACTCGCGTAATTTCACGAGCACGACGTTCAACTTCCTGTTCTTCAACAATGGGTATCATACGGCCCACCACCAGCATCCAGGCCTGCACTGGAGCGAGCTGCCGGCGGCCCATGCCACGATTGCCCACTCGATCGATCCGCAGCTTAATGAGCCGAGCGTGATCTGGTATTTGATCCGCCAATATCTGATGGCTCCGATCTTTCCGAAACTGGGGACGCATCAAATGGGCGCGGAGCCCCAAGACGTCGCGGATCGGAACGCAGCATCCCGGCACGAAGCGATTCGCGAAGAATCATCCCGCGTGGCCGCATCGCATGACGATCCCGGCGACGAGCTCGCCGCGACGACCGTCGGTGCGACAGAGAGCGGAGTTCGATAAAGGATCCCGTCGCGTGCGTCAGACAATCTCCGGCCGCCAGCGAGTTGTCACGATTCACCGAGCGATTGCGGCCTTGCTGCTGGCGGCCAGCATGGCGCCAACATGCCGGGCCGACGAGCCAGCGAAGACCCCGGGCCGCCATCCCGCGTCCGATCAGGTGGCGTTCAAGCAGTTTATCGAGTCGCACTGCATCGAATGCCACGACAAGACGCCCAACACGGCCGGGCTCGCGCTGGACGAACTTTTGGCGACGGACGTTGGGGCGAATCGGGAGCCTTGGGAGAAGGTTGTCCGCAAGCTCACGGCCCGACAGATGCCGCCGGGCGAGTCGCCGCGTCCCGAGGAGCGCGAGTACGAGGCGGCGATCTCGTGGCTGGCGTCGTTGCTCGACGCCGCGGCCGCCGCGCATCCCGATCCGGGACGCACCGAAACGTTCCGGCGCCTCAACCGCACCGAATATCGGAACGCGATCCGGGACCTGTTGGCGCTGGATGTCGACGTTGCGGCGCTCTTGCCGCCGGATGAGTCGAGTCACGGCTTCGACAACATCACGGTCAGCGATCTCTCGCCGACGCTCTTGAATCGCTACTTGTCGGCCGCGCAAAAGATCAGTGGTCTGGCCGTCGGCCGGGGTCCGCGAGCGCCGCGGGAAGAGACCTTTCGCGTTCGCCCCGACGTCACGCAAGACAGCCCGGTCGAGGGCTGCGCCGATCGGCACGCGTGGCGGCATCTTCGTTCCCTACACCTTTCCGCAGGACGGCGAATATGAGGTGCAAGTCTGGTTGATGCGCGATCGCAACGAGGGGATCGAAGGCCTGAGCGAAGCGCACGAGCTGGAGCTGCTGATCGACCGGGCGCGCGTCGAGCTATTCACCGTGCAGCCGCCGCCGCCAGGCGTCAGCGATCAATTGGTCGACGCCAACCTGAAGAAACGTTTCACGGCCGCGGCCGGCCCGCACACCGTTGGCGTCACCTTTCTAAAGAATTCATCGTCGCTACTGGAAACAACGCGGCAGCCGCTGAATGTCCACTTCAACTATTACCGGCATCCGCGGCTGGGGCCGGCGGTCTATCAGGTTTCGATACTTGGACCCTTTGAGCCCAGAGGTCCGGGCGAGACCCCCAGTCGGCGGCAGGTCTTTATCTGTACGCCAGCCAGTCCGAGCGGCGAAGAGGAGTGCGCCGAGCGGATCCTTGCCAACCTGGCGCGCCGGGCTTATCGGCAGCCGGTCGATGCCGACGATATGAAAGCGATGATGGACTTCTACCGCCAGGCGCGCGCGGAGGGTGACTTCGAGGCAGGCATTGAAGCGGCGCTCGGCTCGATCTTGGTGAACCCGCGGTTCCTGTTCCGCATTCAGCGCGATCCTGCCGACCTTCCCGCGGGAACTGCCTATCGCCTCGAGCCGCTGGAGTTGGCCTCGCGGCTTTCATTTTTTCTTTGGAGCAGCATTCCGGACGACGAGCTTTTGGATCTGGCCGCTCGCGGCGAGTTGAATCGCCCCGAAGTGCTTGAGGCGCAAGTGCGCCGCATGCTGGCCGACGAGCGCCGGCAATCTCTGGCCAGCAATTTTGCGGGGCAATGGCTTTACCTGCGCAATCTGGAAGCGGTCACGCCGGATTTGCGCCTGTTCCCCGATTTCGACGACAATCTGCGGCAGGCCTTGCGGCGGGAGACCGAGCTGTTCTTCGAGAGTATCGTGCGCGAAGACCGTAGCGTGCTCGAATTGATCAAAGCCGACTATACCTATTTGAACGAACGCCTCGCCAGGCATTATGGGATTCCGCACGTATATGGCAGTCGATTCCGCCGCGTTTCGCTCGACCCGGGAAGCCAGCGAGGCGGACTGCTCCGCCAGGGGAGCATCCTGGCGGTGACCTCGTATGCGACTCGCACGTCGCCCGTGATTCGCGGCCAGTGGGTTCTCAGAAACCTGATCGGAACTCCACCGCCGCCGCAACCGCCCAACGTGCCGGCGCTGGCGGACAATACGGTCTCCAGTACGCTTTCGCTGCGCGAACGATTGAAGGAACATCGCGCAAATGCGGCCTGCGCCAGTTGTCACGAGTTGATGGATCCGGTTGGCTTTGCCCTGGAGAATTTCGACGCAGTCGGGCGCTGGCGAGAAATCGAAGCCGACAGGGCGATCGACGCTTCGGGCGGCCTTCCGGACGGCAGTCGATTTGTTGGGGTCTCCGGCCTGGAGCAGGCACTGCTTGACCGCCCGGAGTTGCTGGTGCAAACGCTGACCGAGAAACTAATGGCGTTTGCACTCGGGCGGGGGGTCGAGTATTCCGACGCGCCGGCAATCCGTAAAATCATTGGGGATGCCCGCGACGACGACTACCGTTTTTCGCGGCTGATTCTGGGCATTGTCCGAAGCGCGCCGTTTCAGATGAGGAGATCGCAATGATCGTCACCAAACGTGCCCTGCCGCGACGGACCTTCCTGCGTGGGGCGGGAGCGGCGCTTGCGCTGCCGCTGCTTGATGCCATGGTTCCATCGCTAACAGCCCTGGCCGACACTCCGGCCAGTCCGGCACGGTTGCGTCGCTTGGGCTTTGTCTACATCCCAATGGGTTGCGACGCAACGCGCTGGACGCCGCCCGGTGTCGACACGATCGATGAATTGTCGCCATCGCTCAGCCCCTTGGCCACGGTGAAGAAGAATATCGCGGTGATCTCCAATTTGGAGCTTTTGAATGCCTATCCGGGAACGCACGCGACTTCGAACGCCTCGTTTCTGAGCGCCGCGAAGGCGAAACGGACCGAAAGCACGGATTACTATCTCGGCACAACGGTCGATCAAATCGCCGCCCGTGAGCTTGGCCGAGGGACGCAGCTTCCATCGCTCGAACTTTCGATGGACCTGCTGTCGGTCGTGGGCCAGTGCGACAATGGCTACGCCTGCGTCTATCAGAACAATCTTTCCTGGTCATCGCCGACGACGCCGCTGCCGGCCGAGGCCCACCCGCGCATCGTGTTCGAGAATCTGTTCGGCGAAGAGGGGAGCACGGCCGAGCGTCAGGCGGCGCTCAAGAAACGAGCGAGCCTGCTCGACAGCGTGACCGAAGAACTCGGCCGGCTGCAAAAAACGCTTGGCCCCGGCGACCGCAACCGCGTCAACCAGTATCTGGAGAGCGTGCGCGACGTGGAGCGGCGTATCCAGCAGGCCGAAGTCGCCGCCGAAGAGAATCCACGGTCGGACGCCGATCGCCCGCTCGGCGTGCCGGCGCTCTATGCCGATCACGCCCGACTGATGTTCGACTTGCAAATGCTGGCGCTGCAGGGAGACATCACGCGCGTGATCACCTTTCAACTGGCGCGAAACCAGCAACCGGATGTATCCCGAAATTGGAGTCTCCGAGCCGCATCACCAGTTGACGCATCACGGCAACGACCCGGAAAAGATCGCCAAGGTGGCCAAGATCAATCAATTCCACGTCTCGCTGTTCGCGGAGTTTCTGGAAAAGCTGCAGGCCACCAAGGAGGGAAACGGAACGCTGCTGGACCACGTCCTCTACCTGTACGGCAGCGGGATGGGCAATCCCAACGTGCACAACCATGTCAACCTGCCGATCATCGTCGCCGGGGGGGCCGCCGGAAATATGCGCGGCGGTCGGCATATCCAGTACTCCGACTCCAAACCGCTGGCCAATCTGCACCTGACGCTGTTGGACAAAGTGGGGGTGCGACTCGACTCGTTTGCCGATAGCGATGGCAAGGTCGACGAACTTTTCAATCCGCTTCCGATCTGACGCCCGCGTGAGAAATATGAGCATGACTGCCGTTCGACTGACCCCCTGCGGATGGGCTGCCTGGCTGCTGCTGGGCAGCACGTTGAGCGCAGCGGCCGAGATGTCGCTGGCCGACGCCGCGGAGAACGAAGATGTCGCGGCAATCACTGTTCTGTTGGACAAAAAAATCGACGTCAATGCGCCCCAGGCCGACGGCATGACGGCGCTCCACTGGGCGGCGTATCACGATGATTTGCAAACGGCAAAACGGTTGATCGCCGCCGGCGCCAACGCCAAGGCGACGAACCGCTACGGCGTGACGCCTTTGAATATCGCCTGCACCGGCGGCAACGGCCCGATCGTCGAGTTGTTGCTCGCGGCCGGGGCCGATCCGAACAGCTCGCTGCCTGGTGGAGAAACCGCCCTGATGACGGCATCGCGCACCGGCCGGCTCGGCCCGGTCAAAGCGCTGTTGGCACGGGGCGCCGATGTGAACGCCCGCGAAGACAAAGAACAAACCGCGCTGATGTGGGCCGCGGCAGAGGGCAATCTCGAAGTTGTGGATGCCTTGCTCGACGCAGGAGCCGACTTCCGCACTCCGCTGCCGTCCGGTTTTACGCCGTTCTTCTTCGCCGTGCGCGAGGGTCGCATCGACGTGGCACTCCGGCTGCTTCAGGCTGGAGTCGGCATCAATCAAACCATGCGCCCGCGCGATTGGGCGGCTCGCCCGGAAGAAAACCGACCAACGCGCTCCTGCTGGCGGTCGAAAACGGCCATTTCGCGTTGGCGGTGGAACTGCTGAAAGCGGGCGCCGATCCCGATGATCAGCCGTCGGGCTATACCGCACTGCACGCCATCACTTTGGTGCGCAAACCGATCCGCGGCGATGGCAACCCGCCCCCGATCGGGTCGGGCAGCGTTACGAGCTTGGACTGCGTGCGACGGCTTGTGGCCGCCGGAGCCGAGATCGACGCTCGACTGGAGAGTGGAGAATCTGGCCGGGGCCGGTTCACGACAACCGGTTCGACGCCGTTTCTGTTGGCGGCCCGGGCTTCGGACGTTCCGCTGATGCGACTGTTGCTCGAGCTGGGTGCCGATCCGCGATTACCCAACTCCGATAACTCGCCGCCTCTCTTGGGTGCGGCCGGTGTTGGCGCGCTGGACGACGGTGAAGAATCGGCTGGCACCGAAGAAGAGGCGGTGGAAGCCGCTCGGGTGCTGCTGGAGCTGGGCGCCGACGTCAACGCCGTCGACAACAACGGCGAAACCGCGATGCACGGAGCGGCGTATCAGAGCCGGCCGAAGTTGGTGCAACTTTTCGCCGAGCACGGCGCGACTTGAACGTTTGGAACCGCAAGAACAAGCTTGGTTGGACTCCGTTGATGATTGCTCAAGGGCATCGCCCCGGCAATTTCCGCCCGGATCCGGCCACGATCACCGCCATCGAGGCCGCCATGCAAGCGGCAGGCGGCGGGCCTAAGTAAGCCGCCCGTGACGCCGGCCACAGCGACCACGGGGCGCTAGCGGGCTCCGTCTGCTTCGAATCTTTTGATGGCTTCCTCGACGCGGCTCATGAGTTTGGCGGGAAGCGGCGCGTATCGAAGATCGCGCACGTGATGTTGGCCGTCGTGAGTCGCCCAATGAAAGAACTTGATCAGCTCGGCACGCTTCTCCGGCGGCTGATCGATAAAGGCCACGGCCCAACAGGTGCCCGCGATTGGATAGGACGATTTTCCAGGTGCATCGGTAAGCGAGTACCGCAGATCGGCGGGGATTTCTTGCATCGAGCCGGCGGCGGCCGCCGTGACGCTGTCGACGGAAGGCTCGACGAAGATTCCGGATTTGTTCTTCACCTGGCCGACCTTCAGACCGTTGGCAAGCGCGTAGCTGAATTCGACGTACCCCACGGCCCCGGCGATGCGGCTGACAGCGTCGGCCACGCCGTCGTTCTTCTCGGCGCCTTCGCCGATGGGCCAATCGACGCGGTTGCCGACGCCGACGAGCGACTTCCACTCCGCGCTGACCTTCGACAGATAGTCGGTCCAAACAGCGGTCGTCCCGCTGCCATCGCTGCGATGGACGACGTGGATGTCGAGATCGGGCAAGGTCTTGCCTGGATTGTTGACGGCGATCGTCGGGTCGTTCCACTTCTTGACAAGGCCGAGATAGATACTGGCCAGCAGCGGACCGGTGAAGCGGAGCTTGAGCGGTTGACCGCCGACATCGTTGACGTTGTAGGTGGGCACGACGGCGCCCAGAACCAGTGGGATGTGCACGACGCGGCCTTTCGCGGCTTCAAGTTGCTCGTCGCTCAGAAAGGACTCGGTGCAACCGAAGTCGAGAAAATGATTGACGACACCTTCCACTCCACTGGACGAACCGAGCGATGTGTAGTCGATCTTTGTTCCGGACTGTTGTTCGTAAAGAGGCGCCCAATGTTCCATCAGCGGCGCCACAAAGGACGATCCGCCGGAGCGCAGCACCACGCCGGTCGGCGTGACCGCCGCTGGGAGCAACCCGGCGCGCGATGCGTCGCCCGTGGGTTGGCTTGGCGCGTCCGGCGCCGTCTGGCGGCCAATGATCGCCGGGACGCCGCCCCCCGAAGCCAGAAACTTTGGCACCCCCCAGGTCGAAGCCACCAGCGCGCACAGGGCCAAAACCGCAACCGCGCCGAGTTGCCAACGCGCAAGGCGACGAATCGGCATTCGCGCGGGAAGGGGGGGCGGCACCAGGCGCACGTCGCTCTTCCGATGCGTATCGCTTTGGGCCGACGGATGCGGCGTGGAAGCGCTGGCTGCCGATTTGCCCGACCCGATTCGGGGCAGCGGACTGAGCCCTAACTTGAACGAGCTCGGATTCAGCTTTTGCACTTCCTCGGCCCGAGGCTGGTCAATCGCCTTCTCGGTCCAGGCCGCGAGCGCGGCCGCCACCTGCGACGGTGTTTGGAACCGATCGGCCGGCCGCTTGGAGAGCATCTTGTTGAGCACGGCGGCTAAGGCTTTTGGCGCCTCGGGTCGAATTTCCAGAATCGACCGGGGATTCTTCCCCTGATGGAAGAGCATCTTTTCGGCCGGAGTGCCGCTGTCGAAAGGCGGTTTGCCGGCCAGCAGATAATAAAACGTGCAACCCAGGCTGTAGATGTCGGCACGGATGTCGACCTGGCTGGAGTTCGCCACCTGTTCGGGCGCGATGTAATTGGCCGTGCCCATAACCGCCTGATCATCGAATCTTTGCGTCAGGTTATCGTTGTGCTCTGTCAGGCAGAATCGCGCCAGGCCCAAATCGAGCAGTTTGATCGTGCCCGTCGAGTCGAGCAGGATGTTTTCCGGCTTGATGTCGCGATGCACGAGATTGGCTTGGTGGGCGTGTTCGAGGCCGGCCGCCGCCTGGGCGATATAGTGGGCTGCCCGATCGATACCGAGCGGACCGTGGCGATAGACGATTTCTTGCAGGCTCGTTCCGTTGACGTACTCCATCACCATGCAGGGTCCGACCGTCGTTTGCTCGACGTCGAACACGCGCGCGATATTGCGGTGGTCGAGAGAGGCAGTCGCGCGGGCTTCGCGAACGAATCGTTCGATTGCTCCGGGGTAATCCTTGGTCGAGACCGTCATGATTTTGACGGCCACCAGACGGCGCAGCAAAAGTTGCTCGCAGAGGAATACGCGTCCCATTCCGCCTTCGCCGATGG
Organism: uncultured Planctomycetaceae bacterium; assembly: GCA_963702015.1. Classification (GTDB taxonomy): domain Bacteria; phylum Planctomycetota; class Planctomycetia; order Pirellulales; family PALSA-1355; genus DATJTR01. The sequence goes on along the minus strand of OY969698.1, from coordinate 5,264,731 downwards.
GCTCGAGGATTTTGTACTTGTCGGCGATGAAGAAACCGCGATAGCGGCCGCTGGCAAGCCTCCGGGCCTGAAAGGAAGTCAACCATCCGTCGGCGATCATCTTGCGAGCGATGTCGCCTGGCGTCCGAATGGCCCCGCCGCCGGCTTTGAGGGCCTCACGATATCGGGCGAGCATCGCACTTTCGAACAGGCCGCTTTTTTCGACCAACTCTAAGAAATCATTCGTGGTGATTGGTGGGCTCATGGGATCGTCGGCCAGAGCGAACAGCGCAGGTTCAGACGTCCGCAGTCGATGGTCGGACGCGGCGTGCGGATCGCGAACCCGCTGAGCACTGCGTAGTCTAAACCGATGAATCGGTCATTGTCCACGAAGTCGCGTCAGTCGCCCGAGCCCAGGCCCGCACTCGTTAGAATCGTGTTAGAGCACGATGACCAAACGATGAAGAGAGTTGCCACTAGCGGCCCGGCGGCGGTTGATATATCGACCTGCTATTGAGGAGGCAAGCTCAGGGCGCTGGGCTGGATTCAATGGCTGGCGCGATGCGCTCCAAAATCTTTGGTCAGCCCTGGCTCATGCCGGCAAAGGCGGCTTTCGCCAGGGGCGAGTCGCGGTCGAAACCCGAGTGCTCCAGGTACAGGCGCGTGCCCAAGTTCTCGGGCTCCAGCCGCCAGGTGATCGTGGTATCGAGCGTGCCGGGCGCGAAGCTGTAACTCAGCAGTCGCTCGGGCTCGACGGCAATGACTTCGCACGCTTGCTGGCCCCATTGGCACATGTCGAGCGTGAACCGATGGCCGACGGCTGCCCGCACATCGCCCGCCGCCCACCATTTTGCCAAAATCTTTGGATCGGCCAGCGCCGCCAGACCTTGGCCGGCGGGTGGTTGATGAATTGCGACAATCGGATGATGCCGGGCTGGGTCACGGTTCCTCCTCGCTGAGAGTGCGATCAAGAGGTTTCAGCCGCCGGCGCCAGTAATGCTCGAAGGGCTTGAGCCATTCACTGACTTCTGACAGGCGAGCCGCCTCGATGTAATAAAACCGCTGACGCCCCCGCCGTTCGGCCCGCACTACTTTGGCTCCGCGCAGCACCTGCAAATGTTCCGACACGGCTGGGCGCTGCAGCCGGAATTCATCGGCCAGGCCGTTGACGGTCAGCGGCCGCTCAAGCAGCAGTTTCAGAATCCGCCGCCGAACCGGCTGGCCAGAACCGCGAAAACATCGGGGGGCGCCATGGCCTGGACCATGCGTCGGAAATCTCCGACGTGTCAATCGGGGACGATCAAAAACGGAATCGCGGAATGGGCCGCGGCGGCGAATGGCTCGCGATGCCGTCACCCGTGCGGTATGGCGCCGCCGCTACGGCGTTCGCAGGGCGGAAACCCAAGCGCACAATTGATTGTGATCGGCGTAGCCGACGCGATCTGCGAGCACATGGCCGTGATAAAAAACCATCAGGCGCGGAATCGACGAGATGCCGTAGTGCCGGGCCAGGTCGCGATGTTGACTGACATCGACGCGCACCACCGAAGCACGATCACCGAGAGAGCTGGCAAGCAGTGTCAGTTCGGGGTCGAGCTTGCGACAGGGACCGCACCACTCGGCGCCGAACTTCACCACGACCAAACCCGGTTGCTCGACGACCGCCGTGTTAAACCAGCGATCGTCCGGCGGCTCCGTTTGCTGCGCTCGCGACAGGGCCATATAGCCGACGATCGCCATGCTCACAAGCACGATCCCATTCAGCAGGGTATTCAAATGTCGCATCGCTGGCCCAGTTTGCGTGAGGCAAAACTAAACACCAAAAACGAGGGCATCGGGACGGATAACGATGACGCCCGAAACTCAGTCCATCAGAAACTCTAGCCCGACTTCCGCAAACGGGGCTGCCGGCGACACCGGAAATGGCAGCCAAGGCAGGTTGGCGGCGAAAGAGGGAGCACCCGGCACAGTCCGGCGAATCAGTCTACGACTATTTTGCCGGCCACGCGGGCGACCTTGGCTACCGCCTGCATGGATCGGGGTATCGGTTGCCCTGCAAGATGCTGATCGCGTCGGCCGCGAGTTGCCCGGCCAGCGCGCTCAAAACTCCGCGACTTCCAGGTGGGCCAACACCTCTGGCATGGCGGGGCGCCGTGCTGGGTTCCGAGCCAGCATCGACTCGGCCACCGCGCGCCAAGCGGATGGCATGGCGGCAGCCAGCTCAGAGGCCAGTTGCGGATTGTCGAGGCGCTTGAGAATCTCGCCCAGGTGGGAATCTGGCAACGCACGCTCGGCGGTGGACAATTCGAAGAGCAGCAAGCCAAACGCGAAGACGTCGCTCGCCGAGGTGGCCGGATCGCCGGAAAGTTGCTCGGGCGACATATAGGCGGGGGTGCCGCTGATCACGCTTTGCCCGCCGCTGTTCGAGATCGTCAGGACCGCGGCGGTGGCCAAGGGATCGCTCTGCTCGCAGGTGCCGAGGGCCGCCGATGACGCGAGTTGCGAGCCGCGACGCGCGAGACCAAAGTCCATGATACGCGGGGTCAGGTCCTCGCCAATGATCACGTTTGCCGGCTTCAGGTCGCCGTGAACGGTGCCCAGCGCATGGGCGGCCATTAGCCCACGCGCAATCCCTCGTGCGATCCGATGCCGTTGGTCGAGCGGCAGTCGGGCGGCGATCAGGTTCGTTAGCGGCTGCCCATCCAGAAACTCCATCGCGATTAACGGAAGGCCATCTTCCTCATCGACGGCATAGATCGTGCAAACGTTCGGATGGTTAAGGGGCGCGGCGGCGCTGGCCTCGCGCAGCATCGCCTCGCGCGAGTCTTCGGAATTGCGCCGTAGCACCTTGAGGGCAACCCGTCGCTGCAGACGAAGATCCCAGGCCGCGAACACACTGCCGAACGAGCCCTTTCCTACCAGCCTCTCAATGCGATAGTGCCCGAGTACGCGTCCAGGGCGCAATGCTTGCTCAGGGTCGATCGTGCCATCGGCATTGGTCCAACTGGCCGGGCAAAGCCCGCCGGTCTGCACCGCATCGAGCACCCGCAACGTTTCGTCAACATTGCGGCCAACGGAAAGATTGTGCACGGCGGCATATTGCAAAATTCCCGCCGGATCAATGAGGAACAGCCCGCGTGCGGCTGCCACTTTGTCTGGAATCCAGACACCGAACTGCCGGGCGACCGCGCCGTCGACGTCGGAAGCCAAGGGAAACTGCAGATGCCCGAGCCCGCCTTCGCTGACAGGCGTGCGCAGCCAACTGGAATGTGATTCGATGCTATCGATGCTCACCCCCAGCAAGCTACAATTGCGGCGCGCAAAATCGGCGGCCCGCCCGCTGAAACTCGTTAACTCGGTGGGGCAAACAAACGAGAAATCGCGTGGGTAGAAAATCACGAGAAGCCATCGGCCGAAATAGTCGGACAGCGCGATCGGCCGCGGATCGGGCGCGTCGATCGAAACTGCCGGTAAAACGAATTCCGGCACAAGCTGAGAAATGTGCGCCATGTCGCCAGTCAGCGGGAAAGTAAGCGGGTTGAACGAGGCAGCCCGGTCATTATAGAACACGGAAAATCGACACGCATGGAGCGTTATCGTACTCAAATTTTCGCCGTTCGGACAATTGTTCGTCGGCGCTGGTAGTGGGGGAAATGTGAGTTGGTCGGACGGATGGCGTGGGTATCGTAGCTTCACGGCGATGGAGGCTGATCGGCAAGGAGTGCCTTGTACTTTTCGCGCGCTTTATTCGCGGAAATTAGCCGAAGCTCTGGGGGGGCCGCCCCCATGCATCTCGCCCTTTGGATATTTCCGTTCCCACAATCGACCGTCGTTCGGGTCGCGGTACAGTGTCTCCCAGCCGGAGCAATCAGTGCCGAGCCTCTGAAGCTGAGCTTCGACAAGCCATTCGATCCGGTCGCACGAGGCATCGCCAGCGATTACCCCGTCCTGCGGAATCCAATTTCCGGTGACAAGCGTCTCATCTGGCTGCAATGGAGGTATGTTCATTGCCCCAAAACGACCCCCGCCGGTATTCCAGCGAAAAGCGGCGTGTAATCTGTACGACAAACCCTGTGTCGGATTCAACGCCTTGCTTGTTCAGATGCCGGGCTTACCCTTTTCCAAAAAGGACGGCCGGAACACGAGAGAGTCCGGACCGGGAAAGGATTTGGGCGAAGTCGAGTTGCCACGCGGGACGGCGTGGTGCACCGTTAGGTTTCTGTCGGTTGCTGCTTCTACCGCGGTGCAAGCTGCGGCAGGTTCAGGAGGAGGCCAGCGCTTTGTTGCGAGCTTCCGCAGCTGGGATGACGGGCATAATCTCGAACTCGATCAGGTCCTCCCACTGGCGCGTCCAGATGGCGAAGAGTTCGAGGTCGTCAGCCTCCATGAGTTGGTAGCAAGTCTGGAGATCGGCCGTTATCCAACTATCGACATAACGGAGTCCCGCAGGAGTCATTCGGCCTTGGCCGGTAAAACGGCGAAAGACGTCACCAGCTTTTCCTGTTTTAAAGCGCTCGATGACCATGTATCGCATAGACGCAATCCTTGCGTTCGATTGATTCTGGGGAACACGAAGAGAATCAATATCCCAACGGCCGATCGCCAAACAACCGCCCAGGTGCGGCGCTGGCGGCCGTTGAGATCGCGGCCGTCGACGAGTCCGGCGGGGTGTGCCTCACTCGTGCGGCACGACCATCCCGCGATAGGTGGCGAAGTCGGCGCGGAGCAGATCTTCGAAGTGGCTGTCGAGCGGACTCTTGCGCGGTGACCACGGCACCCAGCCCGCGCTCGGTGCCGGAGATCGGCAAGAGGACCGGGGCCGTCACGATGCGGTTGCCGGCGGCAAACGAGGGAGTTTGCTCCAGCGCGGCCAGGGCGGCGGCGTCCAACGGTTTTTCGCTCGCGCCGGCAATGACCATTTCGTTGCCGTGACTCCCTTCGATCGTGAACCACTCGTTGCGGCCAGCCGGAAAGTCCAGCTCGCTCAACTCGCGCTGCGACTCGGGACTGTCGGGCCAGAGACGCCGCGACTGTCCCGCCGGATCGTACCAGTAAACGTAAAGGTATTGCGGCCGGGCAGTCCGGACGTGGATCTGCAGTTTGTCGCCATTGGTCAGCGGCGGATCCCGGGCGGTGAGCGTTTTAAACGTCTCGTCTTCGGACCTGCGCTGACAATGAATTTCCAATTGCACGCCCGCGCCGGACATGGCCGCCGGACCGGTACCGGCTGCGGAACCGTCAATCGGCGAATCGCCAGCGGTGGCGGCCACGACGTTCGGGCCGCGCAGACTCGGGCTTGGAATTGGCCTGATTGCGCAGGACCGCATATCCGGCGAGGAGAACGGCCAGCACGCCGGCCGCCATTGCCAAGCGCCGGGCTGGCCGAGACTTTTCGCCGGGCTTGGCCACCGCCGCTCGCAAGGCTTTGGCCATGTCGAGCGCGGTGCTGTAGCGATCGGCCGGCCGCTTCGAGAGGGCCTTGTTGCAAATCTGGTCGAGCGCGTCGGGCACGGTGTCGTTGATTTGCTTCGGCGGCCGGACCTCGATCGTGACGACTTCGTTCAGGATTTCGGTCACCGTCTTGCCGCGATAAGGCAGGCGGCCGGTGAGCAACTCGAACAGCACCACGCCCAGACTGTAAATATCGCTGCGGGCGTCGACGACGTGCCCCTCGCGCCGGGCCTGCTCGGGACTCATGTAGGCCGGAGTGCCCGAGAACGTGCCTCCCTTGCCAAATTCTTCGTCCTTCAGCGCCAGGCCAAAGTCAGCGACCAGTGGATGGCCTGATTCGTCGACCAGAATGTTGGCCGGCTTGATATCGCGGTGGACCAGTCCACGTTGATGGGCGTGATGCAACGCCTCGGCAATTTCGGCGACCAGCCGGGCCGTCTGATCAAACGGCCGGAGTTCCTTCATCGTTCGATCGAGGCTGCCGCCGGGAATGTATTTCGACACGACGTAGCATTGGCCGTCGGCGCGTGCGCCCAACGTCGTAAACGGGGACAATGCCCGGGTGGTCGAGCCGGGCGACATTTTGCGCCTCGGATAGATACGACTCGGCCGAAGCGGCGGAGGCGACCATGTGGGGATGGGGCACCTTGATCGCGACCTGGCGTTTCAAGTCGGGATCGAAGGCCAGATAGACCAGGCCGAAAGCTCCTTCGCCCAACCGCTTGGTCACCGTGTAACGGCCGATGACGGTCCCTTCGGCCGCATGTTGGCGCCGCGGGACGCGGAGCCATGCCGGAGGGGGCGTTGGCCGCGGTGGGGGGCGGACCGAACGAAGTGGTGGCACGCGACGTGGTCGACGCCGCCCTCGTCGAGAGGCGAGTCAAATGATGCCGTGGCCAAAATCGCGGAGTGGTTGCCGGCGGTCGGATCGAGGGTGGCGGTCGCCCGCAGATCGGCCGGCGTGTCTTTACGCGTTGTTGCGCCGCCGTTGGATGCCATCGTGGCCTTGGGTTCGAAGAGCACCGCCAGCCGCGAGGCATACGCAGGGAAGCGGCCGACGTATTCGGCTCGATCGGGCCGTTCGCCTTGCGACTGGCGCAAGCGGACTTCGGCGGCGATCAGTTCCATGACGTCCAGCTCGCGCGAGGCCAGTTCGGGATGCTGGCTGAGAAACGCTTCGACAGGCACTCGATCGCCCGCGAGCCAGCGGCGGCGCCGCTCAGATTGCAAATCGTCGACGACGTCTTTGGTCTGAGAATTTTCGGCGGCCACGAGTCTTCTCCCCCGCCTGGCAGACGGCAATTAAAATTCGCTTGAGGTCAACAGCGTAGCAACTGTCAACCTAAAGTGCGGTGGGGCTGGCTGCAACCCACTAGGGGATGATTTTTCGAGTTTCGCCGCCGTTTTCTCCAGACCGTCAAGCGTCCAGCAACCCCTCCGGTTCGCGTCTTGCCGGCACCGTTCGGTTCGAGTGCCGAACGAGCCAAAAGCGCTGTAAGGCGCGCGTCGACCAGCCGGCGATTTGGAGACAAAAAATGTTGCAATTTAACCGCTTGTTTGGGAGGATATTAAGGTTATCAGGGTCACCAACAGTTTTCGGGCGACGGCGTTCAAGCCGCCGACTGTCGGGCCATCGATGCGGCGTGGGGAGAGACGCGCAGCATTTCTTTTCTTTGCGTTTCTTCGCTACGCCAGCGCGGGCCGCCGCGCGGCCGCCAGCCGCGGAGCCGCCGGCAGATGACGCGCCGGCCGTCGAAGGAATGTAATGTCATAGCGACGCCGGCTATTGCCCGGTGCCGTTCCAGCCGGTCTCAAGCGTCTGATTGTCGGCCGGGTCGAGCGCGTTGTTCCAATTGATCTGGCTCACCTGGTCGGTGACCTGAATCACGCTGCCGTCCATCATGCCGACATTCATGGCGCCGGGGTGAAACGTCTGGCAATCGTTTGGGTCGGCCGTCACAAGATCGACGCCGATCTGCGGCAGATAAAAACCGGGGCCAGGCGGGGTCATGGTTTTGTAATAGTGCTGCTGGCCAGGGAGCTGGTCCGGGTTCGGCCAGTAGGATCCAATCGTATTTGAGTATGCCCGGCCACGCCCAGGTCATCGAGTTTTCGTAGTTGAGGCTTTCCGGATCGACCGTTGGATAGGCCGGGAAGCAAGCGATGCATTCGGTCATGCAGATGGTCTTTGAGCTGCCGTCGGGTATTTTGCCGATCGTATAGGGAGAAGGCGCATTCCAAAGGTTAAAAGTGCCATTGGCCCCGAAGACGACCAGATTGATGCAGTAATCCCCGGCCGCGATCGATCCGAGGCCGGGAATCGCGATGATCGACATCCCGGCATAGGCGGATGCATCGGAAGGACACGTCTGGATGCTCAGCGGAACGTATTGGGCTCCCAGGTAGCCGGATCGGCTGGGAATTGGACCGAGATATCCGGGCCACGCGCCGGGCACGTCCTGGGTGAAGTTGTCATAGACCGCCTGATTGTCGTAAAAGGGGAGGCAGACGTAGTGCACGCTCCCTTGGGCGGTGTTTCCGGTCTTTGCGTTGACGACCTGCGAGAAATTGACGGGCGGAAGATGGCCGGCATGTGCGCCGGAGTACTGCGCGATCGCCAGTCCGAACTGCTTGATATTGTTGGCGCAGGTCATTCGCGCCGCAGCTTCGCGAGCCGACTGGAGCGCGGGCAGCAGCAGTGCGACAAGCAGCCCGACAATGGCGATCGCCACCAATAATTCCATCAACGAAAAACCAGCCGCTCGGCATCGCGCCGTCGGCACGCCACGTCTCATTTCTTCTGCCCTTTCGCGCCGATCACATGCTCTTGATGCGAATGTATCGGATGATGTCGGGCAATGCCATGATGATCCCGATCAGCACGACCACGCCAACCGCGCCGCCGACCCACATCCAGACGCTGCCGGACATTTCCGCCAGTAACGTACCCATCGCAACCTCCCATTTCAACTCTACCGAAGTCCCAACACCTTGCACTGTCGGTTCGGCTGGTCGAGAATTTTCGAAACCAGCGTCATCACGCACTGGACCGCTTGCTCGACGGCGGCCGCCACCGGCTCGCTCAATCCCATTTTGCCTTCGTCCGGCGGACCCAGATCGGCCGGCTCGCAGCCGACCAACGTGATTCGCGCCAGTTCGCCCCCCAGACCCTGTACCATCAGCAGCACCTTGAGGGGATTCATCGTGTGCGCGTCGAGCGTCATTTCGTTCGGATATTGCGTCGCCAATTGGGCCAGATCGGGCTGGATCACATAAACCGTGCCTGGCTGGCCGCCGCGCGGAGCGGCGTCGATCAGAATGACCGCGTCCGGATTATCGAGCAAAGCATATGCCAGATCCAACCCTCGGATGCCATAGTCGACCACCCGGACTCCGTCGGGCCAGGCGGCGCAGGCCAGGCGCTGGGCCACTTCGCAGCCGAACGCGTCATCGCCCATAAAAATGTTGCCGATGCCGGCAATCAGTATCCTGGGACCATCCATCGCCGATCCAATCTCCTTCAGCGCATCAGCTTGCTTCGCCGGGCTGCACCTGCGGCAGCGGCTCGACTTCTTCGGGTGAGAAGAAAAACCGATGACCGATGTGCCGCGCCAGGCCCAGGTCGCGGCCGGGATCGTCGTCGACGACGACCGCGAGATGAACGTGATCTTCAAAATCCTGTTCGATCGCCTCGATCGTCGCCAGGCGGCCTTCCAGCGCCATATCCATGATGTCGGCCCGTTTCAGCGGCCACAGCCGCACGCGATCGCCCGGCCGGATCTCGACGTCCGAAACCCGGACGCTCGTCAATTGCGGTCGATCGGTGATTTGATCCCAAGGGTCGAAATTCATGGTGTGGTCTCTCCCGCCGGGCGCAGACCGCGCACGGCGCCGTGCATTTTCCAGAGCTGTTCGGAAGGCAGCATTTCGGTCCGCTGGAGGATCTGACGCGCTCGTTCGTCGACTTCGCTCATTTCGCGCTTCTCGGCGTCGGTCAAAAGCATGATCCGCAGCGTGAGAATTTCGTCGATCTCGGTGCCGTCGAACATGTCGCCGGCACTTTCCGGCGCGATTTGCGGATAATCGTAGAGGATGATCGGCGAGGCGAGCATCGTATCGCGCTCGCCGGCCGCTCCAACGAGCACCGGCCACGCGCCGACGTTTTGACAGGCGGCGGCGGCCTCGCGAAATTCCTGGGGCGGATCGAGTAGAGAAACGAACTCCCCATCGGCGACCGAGAGAATCGTATGGGTCGACGTCAGCGTGCGGAGCAAGGCTTCCTCGCGGCCGATGGCCGGCACTTCCGGCATCGGGGTCTGATTTTCAATCGCGATCCGGACTCGAAATAGATCGGCGGAAAGCTGCCGGGCGGTGATCTCGACGCTGCCCGCGATCTCGGCTTGCTCGCGGGTGACGGTGGCGACCGTTTCACCCGACTCATCGTGGAGCGGCTCGACCGCGCGACTGGCCGGCAACGAAAACGGGTGACGGATCGGCTGACCGGCAAGCTGGAGGAGAGTGACTCGCGGCAGCGGGACCTCGCGCTCGATCGCCTCCTGCCAGGCATAGTACGTGCGGCCCGCGACCTCGACCGACTCGGCAGACAGGAACACGGGGGAGGCATCGGACCGCGAACCGTCGACGTCAACGCGGCGTCCAATCTGGCGCGAAACGAGGTGCAAAAACCGCACTCTGACCACGAGCGTGGTTTGCCGGTCGCCCACGACCAGGCATTCGGTCTGCATGCGCGAGGCATCGGCGCCCGATTGGGCCTCGGCGTAGGCCGGCGGATAGAGGCCGCCGAAATTGAACCGCTGTCGGTTTTTTACCGCCGATGCCCGATAAGGATAGAGGATGTATCCTTCGTAGAGCAGGGCGCTGGCCAATTGCTCGACGAGGCTTTGCGTGGCGTGGCCGCGGTCGACGGATCTCGAGCTGCCGGTCAACGATACGTTCATGACGGCACGCGCTCTTTGCTGGCGGCCAGCAGACCTTCGATCGCCGCTTCCCAGGTTGGGATGCCACGTTCGGCTTTGTATTGCAAAAGGCGCTCGAAGACATCCTTGCGCAATCGCAACCAGGCGCCGTTGGGATAGAAGATACTCATCATTTCCTGCCAGACAGCGACCGGCAATCGATACCTGGCCTCTTTGTCCCAAGGGATCTGGGCAACTTGCAGCCCGCCATCCGCGGAGGTGTAGAAGATCGTGCCGCTGAATTGCAGCGTCACGGGAATCTCGCCCGCTGCGAGCGAGTGAAAATATTTGGTCGCCGCCACGTTGAAGTCGAACGTGCAGGGAACTGGCAGCGAAACCAGCGTGCTGCCGGTAAAGGATGGCACCACCGCACTCGCGTGGGTCCACAACAACGTCCGCAGCGTGCGGCTCCAGCGGTCGGGCTCGCCGAACAAGTCGACCAGCCGGGCTTGCTCGTCGGGCTCGTAACGCCGGCGGGTCGCCTCGATCTGCACCTGGCAACGCAGCGCCACGCTTTGCACCTCGGCGGCTGAATCGGCGCAACGGATCCGCACGCCAAACATCAACAGCGGGGCTGCAGCATCGGCATCGGCGACGACATTTTCCACCGCAAACGAAAGATCGGGCATCATCGGTTGAGCCCCTTATGTTCGTCCGACGGCCTGGGGTCGTCCGCCGCCAAAGTGTCCACGGCCGAGCGCTGCCGGAGCTCGGTAAAAAATTGAGTCAGATTTTGCCAGACTTCCGTGCCGCCCGACAGCCCGCGCCAATGAGTCCGAATCAAGCCGACGAGTTGATAGCAGACGTCGATCGGCGCCAGATAGTATTCGGCCGCGGCGAAGCCGCGCATGGCTCCTAATCGATTGACCAACAAGGCCTCCACGTCGGGCTGCATCGAACGCAGCACTGGATTCGCGGCCACGATGCTGTCCCAGGCTTCGAGGCTCAACAGCGATTCCGTGGCGCCGGCCGGACTCGGATAGAACGCGCAGATCTTGCCGGCCGCCGAATTGTAGAAGAAGAACGCCATATTGATCGGGACCAGCAGGCTGTCCCACTCGTCGTCGCTCAGGACGAAGCCCGCCAGCCTGCGACCGCTGCGCGAATGCGGCGATAGCGCCCGCCTGCCGGCTGATCGAACAATAGCGCGCAGGGATCGCAAGCGCAGACCATCCGGCGAGTCGCCGGCTCGATCAAATGCTGATGTTCGGCCGCCAAGGGAGCACTGCAAAGTTCGCAACGTTCGGCGTTGGCGGGCTGAGCGCGCTGGCGAACAAACCGCCGCAGGGTCGAAAGCGGACGGCTCGCAACGGTTGCCTCAAGCGGATCGGACATGGACATGCCTCACAAACACCAGCGCGAGCCAATTGCCGCGGCCCGTCGGCCGATCGCACGCGGCGGACGAACTACACAAGTTGCTCCAGGGCTACAAAGCCCGATACCGGCGGAGAGGCGACCGCCACGCCTTCGACTTTGAGCTCCGCCACGTCGGGGGCAAATTCATAGATGGCGGCTTCAATGGCATTGTGCAAGGTTTGGGTCGAGGAGGGGCAACCATGGCAACTTCCCGTCAGCCGCAATCGGACCAAGCCGTCGTCAATGCCCAACAGATCGACATTGCCTCCGTGCGACTTGAGCAGTGGCCGCACTTTGGCAAGGGCTGCCTGCACGCGCGTCTCCAAATCGACCGGATGCAGGCCGTACAAAAGCAGCAGGCTGCTCACCAACGGATCGGCGGCAAACTGCTGGGGTGCCGTCGCCGCGCTGGCGCCGGTTTCCGACAGCAACTCCAACATGCGGGCAATCCCGGCTCCGTGCAGTTCCATGAGCAACGAAACCAGCTCGACGGCGCGTGACTGGATGCGAGGATCGGCCACCGATTCGATCTCGTGCACCAACGCCTCGATACGCTGCATTCGTCGCTGGAAATCCGCGTCCTGGGACATGCAAAGCCTCCGCTCGTTACGCTTGTCGCATTTTGGCTCTGGCTCCGGCCGGTCGTCGGCCAGATTTCTCCAGCTGCCTCAATTTATTGGTGCATGCCGAATGTCGGCGAATGGAACTGTTCCACGACCTTGCCGGGACCGACATACATGTGGACGCCGCAGGGCAGGCAGGGGTCGAAGCTGCGGACGGCGCGCATGATGTCGACTCCTTTGAAATTCTCCGGCCCATTCTCCTCAAAGATCGGGGTGTTTTGCACGGCATCTTCGTAGGGTCCCGGCGTTCCATAAATGTCGCGGGGGTTGGCGTTCCAGGGAGTCGGCGGATAGGGATGATAGTTGGCGATCTTCCCCTTGCGAATGACCACGTGGTGCGAGAGGACACCGCGCACCGCCTCGTGAAAACCGCAGCCGATTGCCTCGTCGGGAACCTTGAATTCGTTCCAGGTTTTCGTCCGGCCGGCATTCAACTCGGCGAGCGCTTTCTCGACAAAGTGCAACGCACAGGCGGCGGCATAGGCCTGAAAATAAGTGCGTGCCCGGTCGCGCTCGATGGCAGTTGCTCCACTGCGGAATCTTCCATTCGAATTCGACTTCAGGCAGCATGGCGGTCTTGGGCAAATAAATCTTCACGCTCTGACCCGTGGCCTTGATATAGCCGATGTCGACCTTGCCGGCCAGGGCCGTGGCCCAAAGCCGGGCGATGGGGCCGCCGCCGGTATCGAGCGCCAAATGGTCTCCGGTCCGCTTGTCGTACCAGCGCGGGGACATGACCCAGGTGTACTTGCCTTTGAAATCCCGTTTTTGCGGGCGCGGAATCGTCGTTTGATTCCAAGGATGCTTGCGGTCGACCGGATTGCCCAGCGGGTCGTTCTTGACGAACATTTCGCTGTTGTCCCAGTCGTCGTAAAACGAACTGCCCAGCAGAATGCGGATGTTCAGACCGATGTCGACCAGGTTCGTCGTCACCAGTTTGCCGTCGACCACGACCCCCGGGGTGACAAACATGTGGTTGCCCCAGTTGTCCATGTTCTTGTAGGTGTAGTCGCAGTAGTCGGGATTGTTGAACGATCCCCAGCAGCCGAGCAGGATCCGCCGCCGGCCGACTTCTTCATAGCCCGGCAGGGCTTCGTACCAGAAGTTGAACAGGTCTTCGTGCAGGGGCAGGCACTTTTTCATGAATTCGACGTACCGCATCAGTCGAACCAGATAGTCGGTGAACAGTTGCACGGTGGGGACCGTGCCGACGCCGCCCGGATAGAGGGTCGAAGGATGGACGTGACGTCCTTCCATCAGACAGAACATCTCGCGCGTATAGCGGCTGACGTGGAGCGTTTCGCGATAGAACGAGCCGGTGAAAGGGTTGAGCGCCCGCATGATGTCGGCGATGGTCTTGAAACCATGCAGATCGGCGTGCGGGGCGGGCGTTTGTTCGGCCTTGGCCAGCACGCCCGGATTGGTCTCCTTGACCATCTGCTCGCAAAAATCGACACCTACCAGGTTATCTTGGAAGATATTGTGGTCGAACATGTACTCGGCGGCTTCACCAAGATTGACGATCCATTCGGCCATTGCCGGCGGTCTGACGCCGAAGGCCATATTCTGGGCGTACGTGGCGCAGGTGGCGTGGTTGTCGCCGCAAATGCCACAGATGCGACTGGTAATGAAATGGGCGTCGCGCGGATCTTTGCCCTTCATGAAGATGCTGTAGCCGCGAAAGATCGACGAGGTGCTGTGACACTCGGCCACGACGCGATTGGCAAAGTCGATCTTGGTATAAATCCCCAAGCTGCCGACGATCCTGGTGATTGGATCCCAGTGCATCTCGACGAGATTCGATGGTCCGCCGGACGAGTCTTTTCTTGTCCCAATCGCAGTGGCCACGATATTCCTCCTGCCGTAAGGCGCGAGCTCGAAAGGTTGTGTCTTAGTAACTTTTGGGATGGTAGCCGGTGGTCAAGGGAGGCTGCGCATGCCGCCACTTCGGCTCTTTGTTCAAGGTGTTGTTGGTGAAACCGCGCAACGTGCGGATCGTCTTGCCGTAAATCGTCACCATCGTGCTCGACAGCTTGGCTCCCGGCGGCTCATCCATGAAGGGCATGAACTTGTCGGGGAAACCGGGCATCGTGCAGCCGATGCAGATGCCGCCGACGTTCGGGCAGCCGCCGATGCCCGCCATCCAGCCTCGTTTCGGAACGTTGCAATTGACGACCGGTCCCCAACAGCCGAGCTTGACGATGCACTTGGGCGAGCCGTACTCCGTGGCAAAGTCTCCTTGTTCGTAATAGCCGGCGCGATCGCAGCCCTCGTGCACCGTGTTGCCGAAAAGCCATTTCGGCCGCAGCGCCTCGTCGAGCGGAATCATCGGCGCCAGGCCGGCCGCTTGATACAGCAGATAGAGGAGTGTTTCCATGAAGTTGTCGGGCTGCACCGGGCAGCCGGGAACGTTGATAATGGGAAGTCCGGCGGGCGTCTTGAAATTCCAGCCAAGATAATCGGCCAGACCCATGGCGCCGGTCGGGTTGCCTTGCATGGCGTGGATGCCGCCATAGGTGGCACATGTTCCGCAAGCAACCACGGCCAAGGCCTTGGGCGCCAGGCGATCGATCCATTCGCAGGTGGTGATCGGCTGGCCGGTATCGGGGTTGGTTCCCAGCGCGGCCCAGTAGCCTTCTTTTTTGATCTTCTCATTGGGAATCGATCCTTCGACGACCAACACGAAGGGATCGAGCTTTCCCTTTTCGGCCTGATACCAATAGTTCATGAACTCGTCGCCGACTTCATAAGCCAGCACGGGATTGTGCAAATGCACCTTGGGCAAGCCGGGAATCGCGCCCAACAGAACGTCTTCGATGCTCGGTTGTGTCGCGGCGGTGATCGAGACCGAATCGCCGTCGCAGCCCAGGCCGGCCGTAATCCACAAGACGTGGATCTCCTTGACAGCCGGAGCACGCTGGGTCTTTCGTCCGTAGGGAGCGGCTGTATCGATCATGGCCTTCACCTTTGTTCAACGAGTGACGAGCAAAACAGGAAGACGCTCTTCAGGTACACCCCGCCAACGGTTCGGTGGTTGCGGTGCGAAATCCAATGCGCGCAAAACCCCACGCAATCAGGCCGGAAAGAACTGTGACCAAGACCACGAACGGGCCTTCCCGGCCCGGGAACGCCGCCGCCAGACTCTCCTGGCAGCCTTGCACGACGGCCGCGGCACCGGCCAATTTGCCGGGCGCTTCGATGCTTCCGACCGCCAAACCCGACTGCTCGGCAGCCACCAGGGCTGCCTGATAACTGTCGGGGACGGCGCTCGCCAGTCCGAAAGTGGGCAAGCTGAGGATCGCGATCGCCAGACTGGCGGCCACGACAAGACCGGCGCGTTTCACCGAAAGCTCCAGAACCGCGGAGTCCCGAGCGGCCATTTTGGCCAGTGCTGCCACAATGGCCACGGTCACCGCGGCCTCGGCCAAGCCCGCCAGCGCGTGCCAGGCCAACATCCGGGCGGCGAAATACTGCAGGCCCTCGAGCTGCGCCGCCGATCGACCGACCGACACCTCCAGCACGATCAGCGCGGCGGCCGCCAGGGTACAGCCAAAAGCCGTACCGGCCAGAATCCACGGAGCACGAGCCGCGTGTTGCTCTGACATTCCGCGCCGCACCAGCGCCACGGCCGCCGCGGGCATCAAGCCCATGTTGATGATGTTGGCCCCCAGTGCCAACAAACCGCCGTCACCCAACAGCACCGCTTGCAAGGTGAGGATGCCGGCCATCGTCAGCGCGCCGAGCGGGGGAGCAAGGACCCAGGCCAACAGCACTCCGCCGATGAGGTGAACGGAACTGAAGGGCAAGATTTGCACGTTGAACAGCTGCGCGGCGAAGACAGCAGAGCCGAGCGCCGCCGCGGTGTAGGCACGCTTGGGAGCAACGCCCAAGACGCGAGTCCCCACGAATGCCGCTCCGACTCCCAGGGCCGCGACGCCCAGCGCGACCGCCCCACATTCGGGCGTGATGGCTCCATTTCCCAAGTGCATCACAAAGCTCCTTGTACTGAGTGCCGAATGGCAACTCCGATCGAGCTATTCGGCGCACTGCCCAGACGAATCCTTAGATATGACGCATCAAACCCGCAATCACCTCACTAGGTGATCATCACCCATGGGGCCGGCAACATGTCCGCCTTGGCGTCGTCGTCACCCAATTCTTCTTCATTTTGCCCCGCGACGGCCAGAGCCGAGGCATTGCGTTTCTCGACCAGACGCCGCTCGAGATAACCCAGCCAGGCGTCCATCCCCGACCCCGTGCGGGCGGAAACCTCGATCACCTCAATCCCGGGACGGACTTCGGCAACGTTTCGCAGAGCCAGATCGACGTCGAAACCGACCGCCGCCGTCAAGTCGCACTTGCTCAGCACCACGACGTCGGCCGTATTGATCAGCGTCGGATACTTCAGCGGTTTGTCTTCTCCCTCGGTCACCGAGAAGAGGAGCACGCGCAAGTCTTCACCCAGGTCCCAGCTCGCCGGGCAGACCAGGTTGCCGACGTTCTCGATGAACAGAAAATCGTAGTCGCTCAAATCCCACCCGGCCACGGCGGAGCGGACCATGTCGGCTTCCAAATGACACATCGTGCCGGTGAGGATCTGCTTGACCGGCGCTCCGCTGGTCGCCAGCCGCCGGGCATCGTTCTCGGTGGCCAGATCGCCCACGACCGCAGCGGTGCGGTAGGGCCCGTTGAGCGCCGAAAGGGTGCGGGTCAAAAGCTCGGTCTTGCCCGCGCCGGGTCCCGAGACGACATTCGCCACAAACACCCCGTTGCCCGCGAACTGGCGGCGCATGTCACGCGCCAACTCGTCGTTCTTCTTGAGGATCTTTTCACGAACATCAAGGATTCGCGGGTGCATGGGGCGCCAATTCTAGAGAGATGAGATCCAATTCGCGACCCGCCACGATTTCCGAGGTTGGCGAACCACAAGTTGGGCAGCAAAACTTATACCCATCGGGCAAAGTTTTCACCGCGTTACAATGCGGACACCTGACTGCAATTGGGACGTCTTCGATCTCGAGGGTCGCTCCCTCGCAGAGCGTTCCCTCGGCGGCCAGTTGGAAGGAGAATTCGAGGGCCTCGCGAACCACGCCCGACAACTGTCCGATCCGCAAATTGAGCCGCTCGATCCGATCGGCACCCTCGCGGAGCGCGGCCTCGCAGGCCAGATCAATCAGGCTCTCGGCAATCGAGAGTTCGTGCACCGCAAACCTCCCCGAGATGACATGAGTGGAGGCAATCACAGGTGGCTTACCGCAGTCTATACCTCACCCCGACTTTGTCAACGATGACGGAATGCATGATCGTAGACTACGAACGACGGCAGCGATGGACGCCGGGCTGCCATCGGGTGGAAGCCTGCCTGCCAGGGTGGATGTTTGCACGCCAGTTGAACAGACGATGAACGGTCGGATGGCGTCTCGCTGAACCCTGCTACGACGCGAGAACTGAGATCGGGTATCAGCGGTGGAGAAGACGAACTCGCGGGAGCGGCCGATCGTCTTCGCGCGGCGGCCGGCCGACTCGGCCGGGGGCGCTTTTTGATGGTCGCGACTTCGGCCGGCGCGTGGGCGGCCGAAATTGGCATTCGGTCGCGAATTGCCGGACTTCTCTTCTCCTATGATCTGTTATAATTTCGATCAGAAACAAAGCATTGCCGCCTCCTTTGGAGGGCCATCATAGGCGGCACCACGTCACCGAAATGGTTTGCGCCAAACTTTCCGCAGGATACGTTTCCACTGGGCATTTTGCGGCAATTTCTTTTTGCACCTCCGAGGGGGATAATCGACCATGTGCCTTGCAATTCCCGCGCAGGTCAGCATGCTGCTGGACGACCAGCACGTGGCCATGGTCGACATCATGGGCGTGCGGCGCAAAGTGAGCATCGACCTGCTGGTCGACGATCCGCCGGTGCCTGGCGAATGGGTTTTGGTCCACGTCGGCTTCGCCATGAGCAAGATCAGTGCGCGGCAGGCGGAGGAGCAACTCGAAGCGCTGGCGATCCTGGGCGAGGCAACGGCCGCGCTCGAGGAGGTCGACAACTACGAGCCCGACGGTGCATAAGACGAAAGATAGTGATGCCAGAGGAAGTGTCGTGACGCGCTGGAAAGGGCAGTGACCGCCATGAAGTACGTTGACGAGTTTCGCGACCCCGGCATGATTCGCAAGGCTCTTCACGAAATCCGCTCGCTCGCCGACCCGAAGCGCCATTACCGCATCATGGAGGTCTGCGGCGGCCACACGCACGCCATCTTTCGCTTCGGCCTGAACGAACTGCTGCCCCCGAACGTCGAATTGATCCATGGGCCGGGCTGTCCCGTCTGCGTATTGCCGATGGGGCGGATCGACGATGGCCTCGAGCTGGCGGGCGATCGGAACGTCATCTTCACCGCCTTCGGCGACATGATGCGCGTGCCGGGGTCGAAAGGCAGTCCGCTGGAAAGCAAAGCCCGGGGCGCGGACGTGCGGATTGTTTATTCGCCGCTGGACGCGCTGAAAATTGCCCAGCAGAATCCCGATCGGCAGGTCGTTTTCTTTGCCATCGGTTTCGAAACAACCGCCCCGTCGACCGCGCTGACCTTGCTGCGTGCCCGGGCGCTGGGGGTGACGAATTTTGTCGTTTTTTGCAACCACGTCACGATCATTCCAGCGATTCGGGCCATCCTCGATTCGCCGGATATGCGGTTGGAGGGTTTTATCGGGCCGGGGCATGTTTCGACCGTGATCGGTTGCCGGCCCTACGAATTCATCGCCCGCGATTATCAATGCCCGATTGCGGTGTCGGGGTTCGAGCCGGTCGATATTCTGCAATCGCTGGTAATGGTGCTGCGGCAATTGCGTGACGGCGTAGCGAAGGTCGAGAATCAGTACGGCCGGGTCGTTCCCTGGGAAGGGAACCTGGCGGCGTTGCGGGCATTGGCCGAAGTGTTTGAGGTCCGGCCCCACTTCGAATGGCGTGGACTGGGGTTTATCTCGCATTCGGCCCTGCGCATTCGCGACAGCTTCGCCCCGTGGGACGCGGAAAAGACGATGCCGATTCGCGGCGTTTCGGTGGCCGATCCCAAAGCGGCCCAGTGCGGCGAAGTGCTTAAGGGAGTGCTCAAGCCGCATCAGTGCAAGCTGTTCGGCAAGGAGTGCACGCCGGAGCATCCGATTGGCGCGCTGATGGTCTCGCCGGAAGGCGCCTGTGCCGCCCATTTCAAATACGCCCATCTCGAGTTGCCCCAGCAACTGCCCATCCTGCAGGGCTGACAAGAGTCGCCGTGAGCGAGTGACAAAGGTCCGCATTACGCATGTCAGCCATTCAGGTACCCGTCGACTTTTACGACAAGCAAATCTCGATGTCGCACGGGGCAGGGGGCGAGGCCTCGCGGCGCTTGATCGAGGGCCTGATCCAGCCGCTCTTCTCCAACCCGCTACTCGACGCACTCTCCGATGCCGCCATCTTCGCGGCGCCCTCCGGCCGGCTGGCTATGACCGCCGACAGCTATGTGGTGCAGCCGCTCGTTTTTCCCGGGGGCTCGATCGGCGAATTGGCCGTCAACGGAACGCTGAACGATCTGGCTGTGTCGGCGGCTCGGCCGATCGGGTTGACGGCCGCCTTCATTCTCGAAGCGGGTTTGTCGACCGACGTGCTGCGGCGCGAAATCGAAGCCATGGCCGCCGTGGCTCGCCGCGCCGGAGTTCTGATCATTTCGGGCGATACCAAGGTCGTCGAGCATGGGCGTGCCGACGGAATGTACATTTCCACCGCCGGATTGGGAGTAGTCGATCCGCGTGCCGATCTCGGGCCACGCCGCGTACAAGACGGCGACAAGGTACTGTTGTCGGGCCCGATCGGCAATCATGGCATGGCGATCATGCTGGCACGGGCCGAGCTGGACATCCAGGCCGATATTCGCTCCGACACCCGCGCGCTGTGCAGCCTGACCGACGCGCTGGTCCGCTGCGTCGGCTCCGATCTGAAATGGATGCGCGACGCCACTCGCGGCGGCGTGGCCACGGTCCTTAACGAGCTGGCTCGCGATGCGGGGGTAACGGTCACGATTTCCGAGGAGGCCGTGCCGGTCGACGACGTCGTGCGTGGGGCGTGCGAACTTTTGGGACTCGACCCGCTGCAGGTGGCCAACGAAGGGCAATTCATCGCCGTCGTCGCCGGCAATAAGGCGGACGTGGCCCTGGACGCACTGCACTCGACGCCGGGCGGCGAGCGCGCCTGCCTGCTGGGCGAGGTCAGCGCTGGACGCAGGCCTTGCGTTCTGGCCAAGGCGGCCTACGGCGGTGTGCGTGTGGTCGACATGCTCATCGGCGATCCCTTGCCGCGCATCTGCTAAAGCGAGATTCGATCATGACGGCTGCCGGCGAGATTGCCTCTTTCGTGCGGGCGCAAATGATCGAGCGCAACCGCGTCTTCGACGAGTATATCCCGACGCACTGCGAAGCGCTGGCCCGCGCCAGCCAGGAGATGTCGGAGCGGCTGCTGGGCGGGGCACGGCTGCTGGCGGTCGGCGTGGGCGCGTATGTAACCGACGCGGCCCACATCTCGGTCGAGTTCATCCACCCGGTGATCGTGGGCAAGCGGGCCTTGCCGGCACTCGATCTGTCGGTCGATCCCGAACGAATGCTGGACGTGCTGGCGCGGCCCGAAGACATCGTGATGAGCTTTGGTCCGCCCGAGGGAAACCCAGGCATCGGCGCGATGCTCGCCAATCTTCGCCGGCGAGGCGTCATGGTTTGCCAATGGCCGGGCCAACTGGGCGACTACCCACTGCCGCCGGCATCGACCGATCCGCTGATTCACCAGGAAGTGACCGAGCTGATGTATCACGCTTTGTGGGAGACGGTTCACGTCTTCTTCGAGCAGAAATCGCGCGGCGAGGACGTGGGGGCCTCGTCGTTCTTATATCCCTTTCTGGCAGATGGCGATCAGACGCCGGCCGCCACGCTGGCCGATGTTGCCGCCTCGATCGGCGAAAAGGCCGCCGAGGATGGCCGCCTGCGCACGGCCTTTGCCGCCAGCGGGACCGACACGCTGGCCGCCGCCGTGCTGGCGGTGCACGAGCGAATTGCCGCCGGTGGAACGATCCTGGCCTTCGGCAACGGCGGTTCGGCGACCGATGCCAACGACCTGGTGTTGGATTGCGTCGATCCGCCCCCCGGCATGCGGCCGATTCCGGCGGTTTCGCTGTCGATGGAGCCGGCCAACATCAGCGCGATCGGCAACGACGTCGGTTTCGAACTGGTTTTTTTGCGGCAATTGATTGCCGGCGGCCGGCCGGGCGACGTGGTGGTGGCGATCTCGACCAGCGGGACGTCGAAAAATATCTGTGCGGGGCTCGGTGAAGCCCGCAAACGGGGCATGCTGACCGTCGGTTTGCTTGGCAATGACGGCGGCGACATCCTCCGCGGGCAGCTTGCCGACTTTTCGCTGGTGGTCCACTGCGACTACATTCCGCGCATCCAAGAGGTCCAGGCGTCGATCTACCACGTCTTCCGCCAGGCGCTGGGGAGATTGAACGAATTTCGTTGAGTCAGCAAACTCGAGTGGTTGCTCGTCGGCGGAATCGACGGAGCGTGTTTGGAAAACTGGAAGAAACGGGTGCCGGGGCTTCGTCTAGTTGCTGGCTGGATTGATTGCCCTCCCACTCCGCGTGGTTAAAATGATTCGGTCACTAGGGGGGATTCGTATGGCGGGGCGTTATCGGGGCTCGATGAAGTTGACTTTTCGCGCCAAACAAGAAACGCAACGATTGACGGGCAACCGGAATGAGTCTTCGCGATCAGCAGCAAATCGCTCGCGGCGAGTTTGCGTTTCTGTCCGGTGGCGGCGAGATGGGTCAGCGAACCCGGTCGTTCGACTGGTCGCAGACGCCGCTTGGGCCGATGGAGACGTGGCCGCAAAGCCTCAAAATCGCCGTCCGCATCATGCTCGATTCTCGGTATGCCATGTGGCTTGGCTGGGGGCCTGAGTTCACCTTCTTCTACAACGACGCCTACGCCCAAATGACCCTTGGCCCCAAGCACCCCTGGGCGCTGGGCCGTTCGGCCCGGGATGTGTGGCCAGAGATTTGGGACGACATTGGCCCCCGCGCCGAGGCCGTGGTCCGCACCGGAAACGCGACCTGGGACGAGGGGTTGCTGCTCTTGCTCGAGCGGCGAGGGTTTCAGGAGGAGACGTACCACACGTTCTCCTACAGCCCACTCCCCGACGATGCGGGCGGCATCGGCGGAATGCTTTGCGTGGTCACCGAAGAGACCGAGCGGACCCTCGGCGAGCGGCGGCTGCGCACGCTGCGGGAGCTCGCGGCTCGCACTACCGGCGAGGCAAAGTCGGTCGGCGAAGCTTGCCAAACCGCTGCCCACACTCTGGCCGAAAACCCGCACGACCTCCCCTTTGTCCTCATCTATCTGCTCGACGCCGACGCTCGATCGGCGCAGCTGGCTGCCACGGCGGGCTTGCCGGACGCATCGCCCGCTGCCCCCGAGCGCATCGATCTGGTCGATTCCGACGGGCACCCGCCTGCATGGCCACTTCGTACCGTGCTCGACTCTGGACAAGCTGAGATCGTTACGGAATTGGAGAAACGGTTTGGACCGCTGCCCGGCGGAGCGTGGCCAGACGCGCCGCGGCAGGCCGTCGTCCTGCCGATCGCGAAGCCGGGACAAACCCGGCTCGCCGGATTCCTCGTGGCCGGGGTCAGCCCTCGGCTGGTGCTCAATGACGCCTACCGGGGATTCTTCGACCTGCTGGCCGGTCAGGTCGGCACCGCGGTCACGAACGCCCGGGCCTACGAAGAAGAACGGCAACGGGCCGAGGCGCTGGCCGAATTGGACCGGGCCAAGACGGCGTTCTTTTCCAACGTCAGCCACGAATTCCGCACGCCGCTGACGCTGATGCTGGGTCCGGTCGAGGACTTGCTTGCCCGAAGCCAAACCGATCTCTCTCCCGGCCGCCGCGCGTCAGCTCGAAGTCGTCAACCGCAACGGGTTGCGATTGCTCAGGCTGGTCAACACCCTGCTGGATTTCTCCCGAATCGAGGCGGGCCGGGTCCGGGCGCTTTTCCAGCCGACCGATCTGGCCGCCTTCACTGCCGAGCTGGCCAGCGTTTTCCGTTCGGCCTGTGAGCGGGCCGGGACTGCGGCTGGCCGTGGATTGCCCGCCGCTGGCTGAGCCGGTATTCGTCGACCGGGAGATGTGGGAGAAGATCGTTCTCAACCTCCTCTCCAACGCCTTCAAGTTTACCTTCGAGGGCGAAATCGCCGTCACGCTCGGGCAGGCCGGCGGCAGGGCGGAATTGCGAGTCCAAGATACGGGCACGGGCATTCCCGCTGACGAGCTGCCCAGGCTGTTCGAGCGGTTCCACCGGGTCGAAAACGCAAAGGGCCGCACGCACGAAGGGAGCGGAATCGGGCTGGCGCTGGTTCAGGAATTGGTCAAGCTGCACGCCGGCTCCATCACCGCCCAAAGCCAGCCCGGTCAGGGCACGACGTTTATCGTCTCCGTTCCCCTCGGCTCGGCCCACCTGCAGCCGGAACAAATCGCCAGCGGCCGCACCGTCACCACAACGGGCCCCGGGGCCGCGCCCTACGTCGAAGAGGCATTGCGTTGGCTCCCCGACGAAGACCGTGGCGACGACCGTGCCGCGGAACTGCCGATCTTTCAGGAGACCTTGGCAACGCCCTATCCGCTCGCGCGAGCAGCAGGAAATCGACGACCGGCCGCGCGTGCTGGTGGCCGATGACAATGCCGACATGCGGCGTTATGTCGTTCGGCTGCTGGCCGGGCAATACCGCGTCGAGGCGGTGCCGGACGGTGAAGCGGCGTTGGCGCTGGCACGCAGCGCAGCCCCCAGACCTGATCCTGACCGACGTGATGATGCCTCGGCTCGATGGCTTCGGGCTGCTGCGGGAATTGCGCGCCGATCCCGCGCACCGCAGAATCTGCCGGTCATTCTGTTGTCGGCTCGGGCGGGGAGGAAAGCCGCGTCGAGGGCATGGAAGCCGGGGCCGACGACTACCTGGTGAAGCCGTTCAGTGCCCGAGAGTTGCTGGCTCGCGTGACGGCCCACCTGCAAATGGCCCGATTGCGACGCGAGGCGAGCGAGACACTGCGGGAGAGCGAGGAGCGGCTGCGGATGGCGCTGACTGCCGGCCGAATGGTGGCGTGGCAGTTCAACCCAGCGACCGACGAAGTCGTTTGGGAAAACGCCACGGAAGTCTTTGGGCTCTTGCCCGGCAGCGTGCTTGAAAACAGCAAGCAAGGGTTTGCACTGCTCCACCCGGACGACATGGAGCGCCACCGTGCGACCGTCATGAAAGCGGTGGAAGAGCGCGGCAGCTATCTGAGCCAGTTTCGCATGATCCGCCCCGACGACCAGAGATGCATCTGGTTGGAAGAGCGCGGGCAGGCGGTCAGCGATGGCGCGGGGAAGGCCGTGCGGCTGATTGGCGTTGTCACCGACATCACCGAGCGCAAGCGGGCCGAAGAAGCGCTGCTCGACGCCGACCGCAAAAAGGACGAGTTTCTGGCCACGCTCGCGCATGAACTGCGGAATCCTCTCGCCCCGCTCCGCAATGGCCTGCAAGTGATGAAGCTGGCAAGTCACGAAGACGGGGTGGTCGAGGAGTCGCGTGCCATCATGGAGCGGCAGCTCGGCCAAATGATCCGGCTGATTGATGATCTGCTCGATTTGAGCCGGATCAGCCAGGGCAAAGTCGAACTCAAGACCGAGCGGTGCGGACTTGCCAGAGTTATCGAGAACGCGGTGGAGACGGTCCGCCCCGTCATCGAGCAGTCGAACCACCAGCTCGCGGTTGTGTTGCCGCCCAATCCGCTTTATGTCGATGGTGACGCCACCCGGTTGGCGCAGGTATTCGCCAACCTGCTGAACAACGCGGCGAAGTTCACCAGTCCCGGAGGTCAAATCGGGTTGACCGTCGAACGCCAAGGCAGTGACGCGGTGGTGAAGATCAAAGACAACGGCGTGGGCATCCCGGCCCAAATGCTGGGCACGATCTTCGAGATGTTTACGCAAGTCGATCGATCGCTGGAGAAGTCGCAAGGCGGCCTGGGAATCGGTCTGACGCTGGTGAAGCGATTGATCGAAATGCACGGTGGAAGCGTCGCGGCCCATAGCGAAGGGCAGGGGCTGGGAAGCGAATTTGTTGTCCGCTTGCCGCTGAACCTTTCCGTGGTCGAAAAACGCCCTGTCAAGAACGACACGGTCATGCCCACTTCGCGTCGCCGTGTTCTGGTGGTGGACGACAATCAAGATGCCGCCACGAGTCTGGCGATGATGCTCAAGATCATGGGCAACGACACGCGAACCGCCTACGATGGCTTGGAAGCGATCAATGTGGCATCTCAATTCGAGCCGGACCTGGTCATGCTCGATATCGGAATGCCAAGGCTGAACGGCTACGACGCTGCTCGCCGCATCCGCGAGCAACCCTGGGGCAAGGACGTAGTGCTGGTGGCACTGACCGGCTGGGGCCAGGATGAGGATCGGCGCAAGTCGCAAGAAGCCGGATTCGACACGCACCTGGTCAAGCCGATCGAGCTCGCGGCATTGGAAAAACTGCTGGCCGGGCGACCCGTGCCAAGGCTCTGAGTCGTCATCGACTTGTCCGGACGGGACAGAAGTTGTGCGGCGGCCAGACGCTTTCGATCCCGCGGGCGTGAAAAGAGAATGCCGATTAACGGGGGTTCTCAAGCGATGGAAGCCGCGGCATCTGTCAATCCAACCGTCGCTCGCCGGGTGTCGATTCGCGGGGTCGTGCAAGGGGTCGGATTTCGGCCCTATGTCTATCGCACAGCGATTGAGCAGCGAGTTTTTGGCTGGGTGCTTAACGGCGATGCCGGAGTTGAAATCCATGTCGAGGCCGCGGCCGACGCGGTCGAGGCCTTTGTCGAGCGGCTGCGCCACGCCGCGCCCCGGCCGCGCGGGTGGCCGAGTTCGAAGTTCGCGCGGCCGAGCCCGAAGGGCTGACGGACTTTTGCATTCGCGCCAGCCGGCATGCGGCGGCGCCGACGGTGCGCGTCTCGGCGGATCTGGTGGTGTGTGCCAATTGCCTGGCGGAGCTTGGCGACCCGGCGAATCGCCGCTTCGGCTATCCCTATATCAACTGCACGAATTGCGGCCCGCGATATTCAATCATTCGCTCGTTGCCCTACGATCGGGCCGGCACCACGATGGCCACCTGGGCGATGTGTGCCCGTTGCCGGAGTGAATACGAAAACCCGCTCGATCGGCGCTATCACGCCCAACCGATCGCCTGCGCCGAGTGTGGGCCGGGCTACCAGTTGTTGGCTTATGGCGACGAGCGAGTCGACTGCACCGAGCCGGCGATCCGCCGGGCCGTCGAATTGCTGTGCGATGGCAAGATCGTGGCGATCAAAGGAATCGGCGGTTATCATCTGGCCTGCGACGCCACGAACGCGTCGGCAGTCGCCGCACTGCGGACCCGAAAATTTCGCAAGGAGAAACCGTTTGCCGTGATGGCAGCCTCGCTCGACGATGCCCGAGGGCTGGTTGAGCTCGCAGCCGAGCACGAGGCGCTGCTGCTGGGGGTGGCCCGGCCGATTGTGCTGGCGCCGGCCTGCAGGGAGCTGGCCGAGGTGGCGCCGGACAACGCGTCGCTGGGTGTCATGCTGCCGTACACTCCGCTGCACGAGCTGTTGTTTGCCGCCGGTGCGCCGCGGTCGCTGGTTTTGACCAGTGCCAACCGCTCGAGCGAACCGATCGCGTACCTCGACGACGATGCACTGGCGCAATTGGCCGGCATTGCCGATGCGTTTTTGATCGGCGAGCGGCCGATCGCCCGGCGCGTCGACGATTCGGTTGTGGCAGTGCGGGCTGGCCGGCCGCTGATGATCCGCCGTTCGCGTGGCTATGCGCCGGCAGCCGTCTGTCGGCTTCCGGCCGGGCCGCCCGTGCTGGCCGTGGGGGCCGATCTTAAGAACGCCGTGGCGCTCGTCGTCGAGGGGCAAGTCTTCGTGAGCCAGCACATCGGCGACTTGGACGATTACCCGAGCTACGTTGCCTTCGAGGAAACGGTGCGCGATCTGCTGTCGATGTACGACGTCGACGCGGCCCAGTTAACCGTCGCGCATGATTTGCATCCCGAGTTCCGCTCGACGCGGTTTGCCAAAGAACTGCCGGCCCGGCGGCACGTGGCCGTGCAACATCATCACGCCCACATCGCTAGCGTGCTGGCCGAACACGATCTCTTGGACGAACCGGTGGTGGGCGTGGCACTCGATGGAACCGGCTACGGCACCGACGGCACGATCTGGGGAGGCGAATTCCTGGTCGGCAGCGTGCGATCGGGCTTCGAGCGCCGGGCCTGGCTGCGGCCGGTGCGAATGCCGGGCGGAGACGCGGCCGCGCAGTTTCCGGTGCAAGCCGCCGCCGGATTCTTGGCCGATCTGGCCGAAGCCGTCGGCTTGGAAAACCTGCCAGACATGAGCCAGCCGCCGTTTTCGTTTCCGCGGCGATACTTCGACGCCCTGGAGCTTGCGCAAAAACGTCCGCTGCCACGCGTCGAGCAGTTTTGGCCGGCTGTTCGACTGCGTGGCCGCGCTGCTTGGCTTTACGCGCGAGTCGACGTTCGAAGGGCAGGCGGCCATCTGGCTGGAGCACCAAGCGCGGCAGTCCGCGCCGCAACCACCTTATCCGTTTCCTGACTTAGATCATCGCCCGTTGTTGTCGGCCATCGGTCATGACCGCCGCACCGGCAGATCCCCGGCCGAAATCGCGGCCGCTTTTCACGCCACGTTGGCCGCGGCAATTGTCACACAAATCGGCGAGGTATGTCGTACCCACGGTATTAATACGGCGGCTCTCTCGGGCGGCGTCTTTCAGAACGAGTTGCTACTTATTGCCGTTCTCGACTCGGCCGATCAATTGCCCGGCGTCCGACTGCTGGTGAATGAGCGCGTGCCCGTGAACGACGGCGGCATTTGCCTGGGCCAGGCGGCGGTAGCAGTACTATGCGCACGGGCGTAACGAGACATTCGGTGCGACAGGCCATATTCCTTAGCATGCTATGCGGTTAGTGGCCTCCGCGTCCCCGTTGAGCGACGACGAGCTCAGATGGTTTGACGCAGGCGTTGTGGACAGTCTTTCGGGGGCACACTGCAGCGTTGGCGAGCAATCGTTGTCCTAACCTCCATCTGCATCATATATACGATAGGCTCTGCAGCGAATTGCGCCGTTCGACTACCGTTTCCTAATGACGAATGCGTCATCAAGGCGCTGCACGCCCGCACACGCGCTGCATAACAATTCTGACCGTGGATTATTGTTCCGAGGCCGCGCCACGCTAGCAGGTGCGAATAGACATTGCGGACTGCCACATTTTCACCGCAGGACGAATGGCATACACGACGATACTTTGGATAAAAGTTCACGAGACAAACACCGCTCGTCGTTTATCGCAGTTGTGGTCGTCGATTCTTTAAACCCGTACCCAAAGCCGTGCCGCTACAATTTTCGCAGTTCGAGCAATTGAGTGAAGTGAATCACGTTCAAAATCTTGTCGCCATGGATGGCGTTTCATGCGTGCTTTTGCACTTGCTTTATGCTTCGTTATCGTCCAGGCGGGCTGCCAACAGGATGTGGTCCGCCGAGGAGCACACCGCATTGCGGGGACCGCGTCAACACTTTATTATGAGCAGGTCCTCGATAACGTCGCAAAAACAATTGCGAATCCTAACACACTGCCATATTTCGGTGTTCCTGCACAAGGCACTCATACGAACTCTCGCCAACTGCAGGCCAGTTACACCCCAGAATGGGACCTGAACGCCGCCCGAATTTGGTTGTTCGACAAACAATTCGGAGCGTTTGCAGGCCAGGTTCAGAATCAGGAATCTCTACAGCTCCAGCCAGTCACGAATCCGGACAAACTTCTTTTAATGCAAATTGCCTACTGGCAGGCGATTGGTTATCCCCACGACGTCGGCATGGATGTCTTGCTCCGTAAGTACTACGGCCTCACGAACAACCTGATTGACTACAACCCATATGTGAAGTCGGGATGGTTTGAAGTGACCAAGAAGAAGAAAATCGCCAAGAAAGCGGGTTGCTACGTTGCTGAGTCGTGTGGAACCTACGTCTACGTGACTCCAGCCAACCTCGATGCGTTTTCGAAATTTACCTTGGCGATAATGGACATTGCGACGTTGGACATTAATTATTTTTATGGCGTAAAGAAAACTCCCGGAGATCAGTCAGAGGAGTTGCCCGCACCGCGCAAGACGCCAACGCCGTTCCCACCCGTCCCAATTGCCCCTTCTCTTTAGCTCACTCTTGAGACAGATTCGGGAGTCAAGTATGGCCAACTATCTCGTAAAATGCGCAGGCGGCTTTTGGGTATTGGGTGAGGCATGTGTGTCTGATCATCTGAAAGCGTCACGGATTCGCTATTTGGCTGAGGCGCAAGAAACTGCCGACGCCCTCAACGGCGTTGGATACTGCGGCGGCAAGTGCAGTGTGTGGCAATTGAAATCCGAATCCAGAAAGGTGACAGACGAGCGTACGGGTGTTCGGCTAACGATGGTTGACCTGACAGCGAGCGAGCTCCGACGCCCTATGTAGTCTGAGCGCTAGGATCGAGCTATCAATATTGAACTTGCGGATTCGAACGTCCGGTTCGGCCGTAGCATCGCCTCGTAGGGCGTCTTTGCCGGCCGATAGAACGATTGCCGTGCGTCCCGCTCGGGAGCCGTTAGGGCGGCCGTGCCCGGTGACCACCAATGGCTGCGAAGTCCGCGGGAAACGCGGGCGCTTTGTCACGCCAAAATTTCGCGCAACGCGCCGGAGACGTCGGTCAGGCGGAAGTCGCGGCCGGCATAGCGATAGGTGAAGCAGCTCGTGGTCGAAGCCCAAGAGATGCAAGATCGTGGCGTGCAAGTCGTGAACGTGGACTTTGTTTTCGACCGCCTTGAAACCGAATTCGTCGGTGGCCCCGTGAACGTAGCCGCCCTTCACGCCGCCGCCGGCCAGCCACATGCTGAAGCCGTAATGGTTGTGATCGCGTCCCTTGGTCAGCCCGCTATTGATGACGGCGGTAGGCAGTTCAACGGTCGGAGTGCGTCCGAATTCGCCACCCCAGATGACGAGCGTCTCGTCCAACAGGCCGCGCTGCTTGAGATCGGTCAACAGCGCGCCGATCGCCTGGTCGCACTCGGTGGCCAGCCTTTTGTGTTCCTGGATATCATCGTGCGAATCCCAGGGCTGACCCGCGCCGTGCCAAAGCTGGACAAAGCGGACGCCACGCTCGACCAGTCGCCGGGCCAGCAGCATCTGCCGGCCCTGAACGCCCGGTCCGTACATGTCGAGGATGTGCTGCGGCTCGTCGCTGGTGTCGAAGGCGGCGGCCGCCTCGCTTTGCATGCGGTAAGCCAGCTCAAACGATTGGATCCGGGCGTCGAGCAAGGGCTCGCTCGGCGCTGGCGGCGATGCTGCTCGTTCAATTCGGCCAGCAAGTCGAGTTGTTTGCGCTGCTCGCTGCTCGTCGAATGCGAGTTTCTTAGATTCTCGATCAATTCGGCGCGGATCGGTCGACGTGGGATCGATCGACGTGCCCTGAAAAACGCCGGGAAGAAATGCCGATTGCCAATTCTGCCGACCGACCGTGGGCATTCCGCCGGGGCAAAGGACGACAAAGCCAGGCAGGTTCTGATTCTCGGTCCCCAGTCCATAGGTCAGCCACGAGCCCATGCTCGGACGGGGCAGCCGTGCTTCGCCGCAATTCATCAGCAGGCACGAGGGTTCGTGATTTGGAATATCGGCCACCATCGAGCGGACAACCGTGATGTCATTGATGCAACGGGCCGTATGCGGAAAGATCTCGCTCACCTCGATGCCGCTCTGGCCATATTTCTGAAACGCAAACGGCGATGGGAACGCCGTGCCGGTTTTGCGTTCGGTCGAAAGGTGGAACGGCAGATCCTTGCCCGCATATTTGACGAGCGCAGGCTTGGGATCGAACGTGTCGACGTGCGACGGCCCACCATTCATAAAGAGATGGATGACGTGTTTGGCCTTGGCCGGAAAGTGGGGCGCCCGGACGGCCAGCGGATTGGCGCTGTCGACCGCATTGCCGACTGCGGCGGCCGCCGCGCGTGGTGCCGCCAACAAACCACCAAGGGCCAGCGCGCCCAGGCCCATGCCGGTGCGCTGGAGCAGTTCGCGGCGGGTCAACAGGCCGGCGGCCAGAGCACGCGCAATCGATTCAGCGTCTTGCATGGCATCAATCCACGAAGATAAATTCGTTCGACAACAATAAAACCTGGGCAAAGTCGGGCCAGGATCCGCCCGCGGCGAGGAACGCTTTCGCCGAGCGCACTTCGTCGGCGCTGGGCTGCCGGCCGAGGGCCAGGCGGAACATGCTGGCGATGCGCTCGTCGGGCTGCGACGTTTCGCTGGCCGCGATCCGCCCGGCCAGAGCCTTGGCTTGCTCGATCACCAGCGGACTGTTGAGCAAGAAGAGGGCTTGCTGCGGAACCGTGGTGACGTGCCGCACCGGAGTGTGGGCGTCGGGGCTGGCAAAATCGAAGGCGCCGAGCATGCCGACCAGGTTTTGCCGGTCGACCAGCCCATACAGCGTGCGCCGGCGGCAATCGGGATCGGCCAGATCGACCGGCGGGCCGCCCAGCGCGGGATCGAGACGTCCGGCGGTGGCCAGCATCGCGTCACGCAGCGATTCAAAGTCCAACCGCTGCCGATTCATACGCGCCAGCAGTCGATTTTCGGCATCGCGGGCAACGGCGTCGGGCCGGTCGGCACTCGATTGCTGATAGGTGCTGGAAAGCATCATCCAGCGGTGCAACTGCTTGATCGACCAGCCTTCGGTGACGAATCGGTGGGCAAGGTAATCGAGCAGTTCGGGATGCGATGGCGGATCGCCGCGCAGGCCAAAATTGCTCGGCGATGCGACCAGCCCGGTGCCGAAATGGTGCAGCCAAACCCGATTGACTAGCACCCGGGCCGTGACCGGATTGGTGGGACTGGCGATCGCCCGGGCCAATTCCAACCGGGCGGTCGGGGCGGAGAGAGTTTTGCGGTCGGGGCCGGAGAGCGCCGCCAGGAAACGGCGGGGAACTTCCGGGCCGCGACGCGACGGATCGCCGCGCAGCAGGATGCGTGGGTCATAGGGAGCCAGCCGCTCACTCAGCACATGCGCCGGGGGGCGCAGTTTGGCCGCGACGAACGCTTCGTTCAAGCGGGTACGCAGAGCCATGATCCGATCGTGGACCGGCGATTCGTAGAGATAGAAGTCGACCGCGTCGTTGGGCGTCACGTTGGTCGGCGAATCGGCGTCCAACAGCAGCCCTAGCAGCTCGCGATGCTCGGGATCGTCGGCGCTGGCTGTGCGAGCGGCGGTCAAAGGATTGCCGTCTGGCGAAAGTTCGACCAACGAGACATTGTCCAGCACGCCATCGGCCACGCCACTTTCGCCATTGGCCGTGCTGTCGAGGAATGTGACGGTGACCGACGAACCATCGGCAAGAAAATCCAATTCCAAGGGTTGAAAGCTCGCCGGAACGCTCCCCACTTGCGAAACCATCTGCTCCACAAGGGGTAGGCGGCCGGCAACGCGAACGCCCAGGGTCTGAGCGTGAGCCGGGGCACCGCTGCCGTAAACGGCAAAATCGCATGAGAGTCGATAGCGCGCGCCGGGCCGGGTGGCGACCGTCTGCGAGATGTAAGCGGTGTGGGCCGTTGGCGGCTGACTTTCGGCCGTGCCATCGCCGAAGACCGCGGCGAAATCGCCTTCGGTCGCTCCCTCGCTCGAGAGCGTGCAAAACCGGCTGCCGGCCAGTTGCCAGCCGGAAGGCGAAACATTGGTGGTCGTGCCGTCCTGCTCGAAGCTGCCGTTGACGATCAAGTTGTTGGGCTCGGTCTCGCTGCGCAAACGAAGATACTCGCCGCTGAGCAGATCACCATAAACGTGAGCCGCGTCGGTCATCGAAGACAGTCGCTCGTGCCCGAGGGCCAAAAGCACGAGCGAATTGGGCCGCGGGGCGGTCGGATCCGATCCGTCGCGAGCGGCGAGCTCGGCCAAAATCTCCGCCGAGCGGCTGGCAAAGTCTTCCTTGGGACCGATCGCCGTCAACGCGCGCCAAGGGACAAGGGCGGGCGCGCTGGCACGCTCGTCGGCTTCCAGGCAATCCAACCAGCGCTCGGCCACGAAATGCCGCACTTCGCCCGGATTGGCGGGAAGTGGCACCAGGAATCGGCTGCGTCCCTCGAGTGCTGCGGCCAGATACGCCCCGACGTTGGACCGCAATTCGTGGAGCAGCCGCTGGTGGCGCGTGTTGCTGATATTTGTTCAGCGCCGCCTCGCGAGCACGGATTTCTTTCTGCTCGGCGTCGAGCGGATCGGCCGGCGCTCCCTCAATGAGGGGTGGCACGGCCGGCACTTCGCCGCTGTCGAAAATGCCGTAGAGCGAATAATAATCGGCCGTCGGAATGGGGTCGAATTTGTGATCGTGGCAGCGGGCGCACGTGACGGTCAAACCGAGCAGGCCGCGCGAGGTGACGTCGATCCGGTCGTCGATGATGTCGTGCGGGTTGCCGGTGAACTGCCGGCCAAGGGTCAGGAATCCCATCGCGGCCAACGCGTGATGGTCATCGCTGGCCGGCAAAAGGTCGGCTGCCAACTGCTCCAAGACGAATTGATCGTAGGGCAAGTCGGTGTTGAAAGCGCGCGTCACATAATCGCGATAGGTGAAGGCAAAAAGCAGCCGCCGCTCTTCTTTCAGACGGACATATTCTTTGGTGTCGGCATAGCGGGCCACGTCGAGCCAGTGCCGACCCCAGCGTTCGCCGTAATGGGGCGACGCCAAAAGCCGATCGATCACGCGCTCGAAAGCGCCCGGCGCGATGTCTTGCTCGAAGGCCGCGATCTCATCGAGCGTCGGCGGCAGGCCGATCAAGTCGAACGTTGCCCGGCGCAAAAGCGTGCGACGATCGGCCGGCGGCGAAGGAGCCAGGTCGTTTTGCTCGAGCCGGGCCAGGATGAACGAATCGACCGGCGAGGCGATCCAGCCGGCATTGCGGACGGCCGGCGGTTCCTGCGGCCGAACCGGCTGTGCCGCCCAATGATTCTTCCAGGCCGCGGCGATCACGGCGCCCGGCTGATCGGCACTGGGGGTGTCGCTGTCGGGCCAGGGGGCTCCCTGCCGCACCCAATCGGCGATCAGAGCCACGGCCGCGGCCGGCAACCGACTGTCGGGCGGCATTTGGAGATCCTCGTCGGCGTAGCCGATGGCCGCGATCAGTCGGCTTTCGCCGGGCGAACCGGGAACGACGACCGCCCCATGTTCGCCCCCTTTGAGCAGCGCCGCGCGGGAATCGAGCCGCAGCTCTCCCTCCTGTTTCTTCGCGCCATGACACTTCTGACAATGTTCGACCAGCAGCGGCCGGACATGCTTCTCAAAATGCTCAATCGATTCGGGCGAAGCAGGGGGGGCCGGCCCGTCGGCGGCGAGCAAGGCCGGCGCGACCAGCAGGCACATCGCAAGCACCATGACCGGCGGGAGCCGGCCAGCGATCGACCGTTGATGCAAACCGAGCGTCATACGTCGCCGTACTTGAATCGGGATCGAGCAGTCCGCTGGCCACGGCCCAGCGAGACGCCTTGCTATTATTGATGTCTACATTTTGAATGGGCTTGGCATTCGTACTCAAACGCCCCGTCTTCAGGGCTCCCGGTGGTCGCCCTTCGGCCCATTTGCAACGTCGAACTCATTAGATCAAACGGTCTTGATGGATGCCAAATGCAAGTCCGGGGCCAAGCGGGGCCGAGGCTGGGTGAACGTCGGACCGTCGGCGGGAGGAGGACTTGTTTCAGTATGCCTGAAAGCCCCCGGGAGGACCTAGTCAAAATCGGACTAAATGCTGTGGCGGCAGGACATTGCACAGACAGGGATAGGGCAGCGCGGCGCAAACCGTGGAACCGTTTGGCCGGGCCAACCATCACGGATTCTTGGGCCACAGCTCATTGATCACTTCCAGCGTTCGCTCAACCAGCACCCGGCCCCCTTCGGGCCCGACCGTGTTGCTTTGGATCACGGCGCCGTAGGCTCCCCCTGCCGTGCCGCGTTCGGAGGGCAGATAGGTGCCCGGTCCGGTGAGTTGAATGACGAACGTTTGCAGCGCGGGGCTGCGAGCCTTTAGCTGCACACCATATTCCGTGTAGAGCTCGAACGGGTTGGTGGCGATCGCCACGTCGCCCAGCCGCACGATGTGAATTTCGGTCCGATAAACGTCCCCCGGCTTCTGCTTTTCGAAGCGATCGACCACGGTTTGATTCCACTGTCGAATTCGCAGCGCGGCCGCGTCACCGGCAAGCTCGGCTGCCTTGGCCTTGGCGGCGAGGGCCTCCTCCTGGGTCACTTGCCGGACGGGCAATTCAAACGTTTCAATGCGATGGACCAGCGGGGCGTCGGCATGTTTCTCCTTGACGGCGCCGGCGTAGGCCTCTTGCCAGGCCGCGACGACGCGCCGCGAGATTTCTTGCAGTCGGTCGAGGCCGCGCAGGCTGCGCATCCGTTCTTCGGCCGCATTGCGAAACATGAGATGGG
Organism: uncultured Planctomycetaceae bacterium; assembly: GCA_963702015.1. Classification (GTDB taxonomy): domain Bacteria; phylum Planctomycetota; class Planctomycetia; order Pirellulales; family PALSA-1355; genus DATJTR01. Next base: position 5,228,750 of record OY969698.1, on the reverse strand, counting down.
GCGACTGATCTCCCGCGGCGCCGGTCCAGCCCAGCACGACCAGTTCGTCGCCGTATTGCTTGCGCAGTTCGGCGCGGATCGGATGCCAGAAGTCGGCGTCGACCGTGCTCTTGCCTTCCACTTCTTGCGCGGGGCAGGCGACGTTGATCGCCGTGGCGATCAGCTTTCCGTCGGCGTCCCAGCAACAGAGGACTTCGACGCCGTGGTCTTCATAGCCCTCGAAGCGGGCAAACGTCGGCACCGCGGTCGGTCCGTACATTTTGGCGCGGCCGTCATGCGACACTGCCAGCCGGTTCTGGGCAACGACGGCATGCCCCAATCCCCAACCGACGCTGCCCGGCCGGCGCGCCTGCCAGGCCCGCTCGATCACGTCGACGACGCGATCGATGAGAAATTGCGAATAAGCATCGGGACGCATGATGCCCGCGGGGGGCAGGTCGTAGAACCCTTCGACCGTCTCGGGCGCGGTGTGGGTGTGCGTCGCGCTGAGAAAGACCTTTTGTGGATCGAGGTCCGGTAGACGCTCCTTCAACTTGGCGCGGACTTCGTCGATCAATCCCTCGCGGATGGCAACCAGATCGCAGGCGACCATGATTGCCTGATCGAGCGAACGCGAGCCCTCGACGGATTCGAGCGCCAGTACCGAAGCCATCACCGGAGCATCGACACGCTGAGAAATGCGCGTGTGCATCTGTCCTGAGAGGGCTACCGGCTGATCGGGCGTGATGTCAATCGTGGCAGCACCGATGCGCAGCTCCGCCGCGTGCAGGGTCGCGCCGGCTTCAAAACCCGCCGACAGAACGAAAACGAGAGCAGTCAGCAGCATTGCCGGTCGCGAGAGGGCGTGCATTCGGAAAACTCCTTCGAGGCGGGGATACGGGGCAGGCGAGCGCGAGCAGCGGCACGTGACGTCGCAGGTCGGCGGCAGCCAACGGAGACGATCTAGTATGCGCAAAACGGAACGCGCAAAAAGCCAAAATCGGGCTGAATGCCGCGTGGCGACAGAAGATCGCGCGGCACAAGGGGCAACACGGTCGGCCAGGTCGCTCGCGGGCTAAATCCCGCCGCCGGCTGCAATTGCGGAACGCAAAGGGATAGGTGCCTTTGGATACGCCGCTGCAGCAGTAAGACCGAAGTGCGCAGCGGTTGTAACTGAGGTCGGGGCGACAGGAGGGCTGATGAGGTTTGTGTGGGCGGCACAGTGGTAATACGGACGCGAAAAAAGGGTGCGACCGGGCGATGATCGTCCTATAATTCACAAAGTGGAACCAGCACTTGCACGGACGCTCTGTCACGACACGTAAGTGCGAGTCAACGATTATGAATCGCCGCCGAGCGATGTTCTGGATGGGGTTGGGCTTGTTCAGCGTGGCCGAACGGCTGCGAGCCGACGTGCTCGACGAGTTGGCCGCCAAGGCCATGGACGCTGTCGGATCTGGCGATTCGCCGCCTCGGCCGCCCATTCACTGGCGCGCCGCCGAAAACAACACCTGGCGCTGGTTCGAGCAAGAAAGATTCGTCGACGGCAAGTGGCACGTGTCAGGCATCACGACACCGATCCACAAAATCACCGGTGAGCCCTACGCCGGGCACACAGGCTATCTCGATCCATCGACGGTGCCAGTGGCCGTGCGCGGCGAGGACGATGCCAGTGAAACGCCGGAAACGATCGCCGACCACGATTTCACTCACCATGCGTCCAGCCCGGCCCGCCGTGCCCGGCACGGTCGTCCACCCAGCAAATGGCTCCGCAGCCTGCACGCCGACGAGCTGCGCATTTGGCTCAAAACGATCGACGTGCCCCAGGCAGGTGTCGAGGGGATGACGTACCTGGTGCATCTGACTCGCGACCATTCATTCGACGAAAAGAACGTCGCATCGCTTACGATCGGCGAGCAGGCCAAGTTGCATGCGGCCGCGCATCACGGCTACTGAATTGCCCTGTTGGGGATGTGTCCGCCGTGATTTGTTCCGCGGTTCGTCTCACGCCGCAATCGCGCGCCGCAAATCCACATCCGTGCCGGCGCCGCCGAAGCGCGTCTGTCATGCGCCGGACGTCGTGTACACCGGTTGGTAAACGCTGGACCGGATGTGTGCGGCGACGTCGGCCGGCCGGCGCACTCGCGCGAGGCCCTTGTCGAAGATGTATTCGGCCACGCGCGTGGCGACATGGAGCGAGGCTTCGAAGATCTTACTCGTCGGCGGATAGATCAGGCCGGAGTCGAGACTTTCCTGCGTGACTTGCTCGGCGATCGCCTTGGCCGCGACGATGAACATTTCCTCCGTCACACGGCTGGCCTCGGTGGCAAACACCGCCATACCCATGGCCGGGAAGACGTAGACGTTATTGCCCTGGCCTGGCACAAAAGTCCGGCCCTCGATCTGAACGGGTGGGAAAGGGCTGCCGCTGGCAAAGATTGCCCTCCCCTCGGACCAGCGATACGCCTCGTCGGCGGTGCACTCGGAGCGGGAAGTCGGATTCGAGTAGGGAAAGATGATGGGGCGCTGGTTGATCTCGGCCATGGCTTTGATCACCGGTTGATTGAAGAGCTTGGGCACGGCGCTGACGCCGATGATGCCCGTCGGCTTGAACTGCTTGACTGCCTCGACGAAGGCGGAGACCGGCGTTCGATCCAAGGCGAACGGTTTTTGGAAGTCGGCCAGATCGGTCCGTGATTTCACAAGCAGGCCTTTGTCATCGAACAGCGCGATGCGGGCTCGGGCGTCGGCGACGCTCAATCCTTGCAGGGCCATGGCCTGACTGATCAGCTCGGCGATGCCGGTGCCGGCCGAACCGGCCCCCAGAAACAGGAAACGTTGTGCGGTCAGTTTCTGCCCCGAAATCCGCAGCGCTCCAAAAATGCCGGCCAAGGCAACCGCCGCGGTGCCCTGGATGTCGTCGTTGTAGGTGCAGATCTTGTCGCGATAGCGCTCGAGGATCGGGACCGCATTGAAGTTGGCAAAATCCTCCCACTGCAAGCAACACTTGGGATACAGTGCTTGCACTGCCCCGACGAATTCATCGATGAATGCGTCATACTCCGCGCCTCGCACGCGGTTTTGGCGCAGCCCGAGATAGAGCGGATCTTCGAGCAAGTTCTGATTGTTGGTGCCGACGTCCAGCGTAATGGGGAGGTTGTATTGCGGTGGCACGCCGGCGCAGGCCGTATAGAGCGAGAGCTTGCCCAGGGGAATTCCCATCCCGCCGATACCGAGATCGCCCAGACCGAGGATTCGCTCGCCATCGGTGACGACAATGAACCGCACATCCTTTTGCGGCCAGTTCCCCAGTAGCTCCTTCAAGCGACCGCGCGCGGTAATCGGGAGATAGACGCCGCGGGCCGCGTGGAAAACATGGTCGAATTTCTGACAGGCCTCGCCGACCGTCGGCGTATAGACCAGCGGCATGAATTTCGCCGGATCCGACATCACCACCGCGTAGAACAAAGTCTCATTGCGCTTGCAAATCCGAAAGGAAAAGGTATTTCAGCAAATCGTCGTCGAACTTGTCGAGTTGGGCGTGTGTGCGGGCGATTTGCAGTTGGATGGTGTTGACGCTTGGCGGCAACAATCCCTCCATCCCGTGGGCTTGCCGCTCCGCTACTGTAAAAGCCGTCCCCTTGTTCAGACGCGGGTTGTGAAGCAGTTCGTATCCAGAGGGGTGGTTTTGCGTCGGCATGGGATTTTTCCTCGATGGCTCGTGGCCTATTAGCCCTTATGGCAGGACCGCCCGCGTCGGGCCTCATTTCGCGACGGCGACGTAGAGCCTGAGCATTTTTGCAGGCTCGACGACGAGATCAAAGGCCATTTTCGCTCACGAAGGTGGAGCTGCAACGCAGCCGCCTCGAGCGTTAGGCCGTGATCGATTGCGTAATGCGCGAGCGGCGAAGCCTTGTCGTAGCCGATCGCCGGCGCCGCCATTTTGCCCGCTATCGCAGGCGCCTTTTGAGTTCTTCGGCGACTTGGAGCAGCGACGCTTGCGTTGCCGGCACCTGGCTGAATCAGCCCGCCCCCGAAGTTAGACCTGCCGCCGGGGTAAGGCAACTGCGGGCGCAACGGATTGGTGCGCGGGTCAGGCGTGCCGTGCGAGCGCCCCAGTGGGGTCGGAGCCGCGATAGCAGAATATCAGCTCAGATTGATATTGCCCGAACTGATGCCCCCGGTTTGAATGTTCCCTTGGATGGGTACAAACCGAGTCGTGGACGCTCGGATGGGCCACGGCACTCCCGCATACTTGAAAGGTGAAATGCGCTAATGAACATTCGATTATCACACTTGGCGACCGGCATGCTGGCTGTCGCGGCAATTGTGCTGATGTCGGACCGCAGTTGGGCGATCAGGCATGGGCTTGGCCCTTCGAAAGACGAGTGGAAACTGGCGTACGACGTGGCGGTGTACGACGCCGGCAGCGACAAGGTGACCGTCGTGTTTACACTCTCCGACGAAGGGCGGCTGAAACCCATTTATTCGATCGACCTGGTGGCCTTCAGCAAGCAGACGGACAGTCAGGGTGGCCACGCGTATGACGTGATGGAGCGAATCGAGTTGAAACCGACCGCAGATGGCAAGCGCGTAGGGCAAGCGCAGATGCGCAAGGAATTTGTAGACCGCGCCAAGATTCGGATCATCAGCCTCACGCTCGACGGCAAGCGACAACCGTCAGGCGGAGTGTTTTATGACATTCCGATTGCAAAGTACGTGATTCAAGCCACGGCGGCAGCTCCGCCCGCTACGACTTCGCCCCGGTAGAGCACGTGTCCGAGCGCGGGGTCACGCCGCCCCCCCGGGCTGCTTCAGTTTGACACCTTGCGCTCGATGGGACCGATGCGTGCCCCCGCTGCCCTCATCTCGGAGCGTGGACGAGGGCTCGCGTCCGGCGGCGCGCCGCCGCGATCGCTGCCGTCAGGAAGCCCAGCGTTAGCAGCACTATCCCGGGCGGTTCCGGGGTCTGAATGGCGATAAAATGCGGGCCGGCCAGGCCGGCGCCCAGGCCGCTGGCCACCAGTGTGCGGCCGGCGCGCGTAATCTCGTAGATGCTGCCGGTGCCGTTGTCGACTTCGAACAGATTACCCTGCGAGTCGAAGGCAATCCCCTCAGGATTCGACAGCCCGGTGGCATACGGGGTGTAGCCGCCACCTGTAAAGTATTCGTTGATCTGTCCGCCGCCAAAACTGGCCGCGTAGAAGTTGCCTGCCGCGTCAACAGCCAGACCGGAGCCGCCGGCCCCAAAGGCGGCCACGGTGGTGAAACTGCCGCCGCCGGGCGGCACCTTCCATACGCTGCCATCGTTGCCGCTATAGTTGGTCACGTAAAGATTGCCCGCCGAGTCGAGCACCATGCCAAACGGGCTGTATTGCCAAAACGGATCTTCATAGGTCGAGCGGGTGCCATCGGGCGTGAACTTATAGATATTGCCTGAATCGTCGCCGTCGTAGACGTTGCCGCTGGAGTCGACTGCCAGCGCGATCGGAATATTGGCGTGATTGACTGGGGCGGCAAAGGTCGTTACCTGGCCGCCGGGGAGGATCTTGTTGATTGCCCCGCTGCCCAAATCGGCCTCGAACAGATTGCCGCTCGGATCGAAGCCAATGCCATAGGGGCCCGACAAGCCCGAGGCATACGTCGATTGTGTTCCGCCGGCCGAAATCTCCACGATCTTGCCCGAGCCGGGCACGCTGGGCGAACCGACCGAGACGAACAGGTTTTCTCCGCTGGCTCTGGCAGCAGGCATGCAGAAGATTGCCGCCAGCAGCATTGGCAGAATCGCGCAGCGGGCCGGCGCGGCGATTGCGCACGTCGGCGAAAGATGGTCGACATCGAGTTGTGGTGAGTTCATTAGCGCTTCCGGTCCAAGGCGTTTCGGTGCAGATCAAATGAAGTAACAAGCATCGCAAAAGTTCACCCCGCGCCGCAATCACCTTTGGCTAGCCCGCGCCAGGCGACGATTGCGGAGAAATCCGATGCGGCATCAATTCCCCTCGACCGATCGGAACTCGAACGGGGGCCGGCTCAACAATTGGCTCGACATGCCGCCGTCGGCAAAGATGTTCGAGCCAACGATGCACGTGCTACGATCGCTGAGCAGAAATGCGACCAGCTCGCCGACTTCGGCCGGCTCGATCGGACGGTTGATCGGAATGTTCGCAAAGAGCCAGTCTTCGCACTGCCGGGTATTCGGGGCGGCCGTCTTCACGTCTTCCCAAATCTGCGTGGCCACCAGGCCGGGCGAGACGGCGTTGATGCGGATGCCGCGCGAGGCCATGTCGATCGCCATGCTCTTCGTCATGCCGACCATTCCCCACTTCGCGGCGTCGTAGGTCACCGAACCGGCCAGCGCACCGTGGGTGTGGACGCTCGCGATATTCACGATGCTGCCGCCGGCGGGCTGCTGCCGCAACATCTGACGACAAACCATCTGGCTGAGCAGAAAGGGAGCGCGAAGGTTGATTCCCAGCACGTTTTGCCAGTCGTCGGGCGTCGTTTCCAACAGCGGTTTTACACAATTCACACCGGCGTTGTTGACCAGTCCATCGACGCGGCCGAAACGCTCGACCGCCAGATCGACCAGCCTCTGCAATTGCCCATCCTGGCGCACGTCGCACTGCATCGCCACGGCCGATCGCTCGAGCGACGCGGCCACGGCCGAAGCACGCGGGCCATCGATATCGGAGACGAGCACGCGGGCGCCCTCGCGATGGCAAATGCGGGCAATGCCCTCGCCCAAGCCGCCACCGGCGCCGGTGACAATGATTACTTTTTCGTCGAGCAGCATGGCGCGAGTCCTTGGGGAAATTGAGCGAGTGAGACGCAGGTCGTTGTCAAACCGTGGCGCCTGAGAATGGTTTTGGGCGGTTCTTGAAATGATGGTAACGATCCTCGCCGCGCACCAAGACGGCAGGCCACTCAATGCCACGCGAATTTTCGCCGGCCTGCCGGACGTGGGTCGGCAGATAAATCATCGCCAGGCCGCAGCGCCGGCGGCACGCTGCGATTCGGCGGGCTGCCGTGAATCGTCAGGCCGTCATGCAGCGAAATCTCGCCGGCCGCCAGTTCGATGTTCGCCACCTCGCGCAGTTCCTCTTCGGTCACCGCCAGCTCCTGATTGATCGAGAGCAGGTTGGCCGAGGGATCAGACGATTTTCCGTGTCCGCGAACGCCGCCCCGGTGCGACGCGGGAATCACCTGCATGCAACCGTTTCCGGCGTCGCTGTCGTCGACGGCGTACCAGGCCGACAGGGCCACCTGCGGCTCCAGGCCCCAGTAGGTGACGTCTTGATGCCAGGCCACAAACGCATCGGTGGGACCGTACTTGCAAAAGAAGTGGCTGCCCATCAGGAGCAGGTCGGGGCCGATCAGCGCTTCGACGGCGTCGAGAATCGTCGGATGGCTGGCCAGTTCCCAGACGAACGGAACGGAGAAGTGGAGATCGAACAGCCCTTTTTGGCATTTCGTTCGCCCTTCGCGCTCTTCGACCTCGTCGAACGCACTGCGATAGCGCAGCACGTCGGGCGGATCGGCTACGCGGATTCGGCTGGCATAGCCCAGCGCCGCGAAATTGGCCAGTTGTGCTTGGGCGATGCTCATCGACGTGGTGCTCCGGTGCGATCAATCGGTAGGGGCCAGGGTGGCTTCGTCATCGCGAGGCTCGGGCAGGAACGCGGCAACGACGGCTGCCGGCAAGAACAAATAGCCCGCATAGAGCAGTGCCAGCCGGTAGTCGCCGACTTGGGAGAAGAGGCCAAAGAAACACGACGCCAAGGCCGCGGCGCGATGCGACCGATATTGAAGCAAAAGCCGGCCCCGGTGGTCCGCAGCAGCGTGGGAAACAGCGGCGGCAAATACATGCGTGAACAGGGCAAATACCCCCTGCGAAATCCCCATCAGGATCAGGTGGTAGAACGAACTTTCCGGACCCGCGGGCCGCGCTGTAGGTGATCGACCATCGACAAGACAGTAGCCAGGCACATCAGCACGATCGTCCAGCGATAGCCGATGACGCGGGCGATCGCCGCCGCCAGAAAGTTGCCGACGATCGACGACACCATGACCAATGGATCGCCTGGCTGACGAACTGACTCCGCTGGGCGTCGGTCCAGGTCAAAACCTCGGGCAGGTTTCGCAGAAACTGAGAACACCAAAAGATGAAGGCCCAATGGCCGCTCAACGACAGCGAGCAGACCGCGACGGTCAGCAGCGTCACCCTCCGCACGGGGCCGCGGAACAGGTCGCCGATGCGTGGTTCGACCCCGTGGGCACGGTCCTTGGCGGCATGCCACTCTTCGGGCTCGGGAACGGCGCGGCGAATCCAAAGCACGAGCAGCGCCGGCAAAACGCCGACCAGAAAGACCGCACCGCGGCGGCAAGGCGGCCATGACGAACACGCACCACGCCGGCCAGCATGGTTCCCGAGATTCACGGCGCTTTGCAACACGGCCGCCAGCCAGGGACGCCAGCGGCGGGGCCAGGTTTCGGAAATCAGCGCCGAGCCGACGGCCCATTCGCCGCCGATGCCCAGCGCGGCCAGAAATCGGAAGATCATCAGTTGCCACCAGGTTTGGGCAAAAAACGACAGGCCGGTGAACAGGGCGTAGGTCAGGATGGTGAGCATCAACGCCCGGCTGCGGCCGAGCCGATCGCCCAGCCGCCCAAAGAAGCTGCCGCCCAGGGCCCAGCCGACGAGGAACGCCGCCTGAATCCAGGAGCTGTAATAGCCGACGCTGATCGCTGCGGGTCCATTTTGTCGGACGTCGAGCAACTCGGCCACGAAGGGTACCGCCACGAGCGTGTACAGATTGCATGTCGAGGCCGTCGAACAACCATCCGAGCCAGGCGGCGATGCCCGACTTCCACTGCACGGCCGAAAGGTCGCGCATGTGCGTGACCTCGGCCGGCGCGGCGCCGCCCGACGTTTTCGACCGCCGCGGTCGGCGGCGAGGATTGCAGCGGAGTTGGTGTCAGAGACATGGTCGAGCTCGCGAAGCCCAAACAGGACGAATTGGAAGTGAATTACCGCAAGACTACCCTAGTTGTAGGGAGCGATAGGGGTCCAGTGAACCGAGGACGAAAGTCTGTTGAATTTGGCTCAGAGGCGGGGGGGGCCGCCGGCGGTTATGCTACCATTTTGAGGTCTTCCGTCGAACACCCCACGCGACGACGCCGGAGGCGAAGCACGAGGACTGACGCGCCACCATGATGACACACCCATCCCCGCCACGCAAAGGGCGGCGCCGCGCGCACCGGCAAGGCCCCGGCCGATGCGATCGCCGACCAGAGTTATCTGGCCTATCTGCGGACGACGCCGCGGCCTTTTTTGCGATTTGTGTCGGGCCATCTGCCGGCCGGCACTGTCACCCAGGCCCACAGCCATTCGCTATATCGCGCTGCATGGCTGCCTGCAGGGCCCGCTGTCGCTGGTGATCGAGAACGAGGAAATCGCACTCGATGCCGGCATGTTTTATCTGCTCGCTCCCGGCATGCGGCATTATTGGCGGAACAAAGGCCGGCAGACCGCCGCCACCATCGGCCTGCTGATCGACGCCAAAAGTCCCGGCCGCTGGCCCGCCGGATCGGGCGTCGAGGATTGCTGCCATAAACTCGTGCGGCTGGGTAAAGGGGAAGCACCGGTTCGACGCCGCGGGCGACGACGAGCTGCGGCATCTGTTCTGGCTGGCCGCCGATCATTTGACCGCCCTGGAACCGCGCGAGACGATCGGCGTGACTCGGCGCGCTGATGGCGCTGCTGGGGCACTGCAGCCACCGCCTGGAAGGGGCGACCGAGCAAGCGGCTCCGCCCGACGACGTCGCCCAGCAAATTCGCCGGCTGCTGTTGTCGCGCGTCAACGATCGCTTGAGCATCAACGACGTTGCCGGCCAGGTCGGCGTAAGCCCGACGCGAGCCAAGGCGGCTTTTCGCAAAGCGTTTGATTCGGGCATCATCGCTTATCATAACCAGCTGAAGATCTGGCAGGCGAAGCGGCTGCTGTGCGATCTGTCGTTGACGGTCGACCAGGTGAGCGGCAAGCTGGGCTTTTCCAGCCACTCCTATTTCAGCCAGGTCTTTTTTCAGCACACCGGCGAAACGCCGAGCGATTTTCGTCATCGCAACGCGAGCCCGCAGGCGTAAGGGGGGTTTCCGGCCGCAGCGTCACCCGAAGGGGCCGGCGCTTGCCTCAGGCTTGCCGCGCACCAATGGCCCGTTCCAGCAAGTTGTGCATGATCTGTTGCACGCGCTCGTCCGGGCCGTGCGGCCGTGACCAATGCGACCAGGGCAGCACGTGCCCGGGCGGCGAGGACAAGCCTTGCACCCAAAAGATCGACGAGGCGTTGAAGACGAAGTTTCCCTTGGGCCCGGGATAGACGGTCGCGGTCCAGTGCTGCGGCCGGTCGCCACCTTGCCAGGCCGTGCCGGCGGCGACGATTTCCAGCCCGGGAAGGTCGGGCGGATTTCCGTGATATTCCCAGCCGATGAGGCCCGGAATGCGGTCTCCCTTCTTCAGCCCGGTGCCGGCGAAGATCCAGTGCTCGGGCTCGACGACCGTCCAGTCGCCGCCGCCATTGACCGGATCGATGTTGCGGGCCCCCATCACCAGCCCTTCGTCGGGGCCACGTTCGGGAAACGGACCATATTTGCGTGCGCAGACCGTCGGCGTGCGTCGCTGTCGCCGCCGTAGGGTCCGGCGCGAAAGATGATGCGATTGGGCCGACCGTCGCTGCTATGCGCGAAACGGAGTGACCCAGCAGAGCGTGTTGCCCGACAGAAACAGCAGGTTGACGCCGGCGTCGCGCATGGCTTTTACGCTGTCGTGCTGGCGGATGTCCCAATATTCGTCGTGCCCGACGCTGATGAACGTCTTGCACTTCAGACCGCGATCGGGACTGAGCATGTCGCTGTTCGAGCAATAGCTGACGTCGTAGCCGTGCTGTTCGAGCCAGTAGGCCAGCGGAAACTCGAGCGGCAGAAACTCGCCCGAGCCGACCGTCAGCGGGTCGTTCACCACGCCATCGAACTGCGACTCGCGGCTGTAGGGGCGGTCGAAACTGACGTCGGCCCAAGGGCCCAGATTTCCCTTCGGATGGGTGTAGAGCGAGTAGTTGTCTGGCCAGCGGTTGTAGGCCTGCCAGGTGTTGTCCGAGCATTGGAAGAGGATGTCGGCCGGCCGGTCGTCGCGGACGATGAACACGACATAGCTCTGCCAGTAGGGCTCGGTCGTCGGAGGCGGCGGTCGTGAGCCGGCCGAGATAAACGCCGCTGGGCCAATCCTGGGGAATCGTCAGCCGCGCCGTCGGTTCCCAGCGACATTCGTGGAGGTTCTTGGGGCCGGGCGTCGGCGTCGGCTGGGTCTTTCCCTGGAAAGGGGCCGAGTGTCGTCATCAGCCGGGCGCCGCGTCCACCGTAATAGCCCATGCGAAAGATTTCGATCGAAACGGGCCGCGCCGGATCGGTCGAGACCATGATGTCGATCGATTCGCCGGCCAGAACGCTTTGCTTCGAGCAATAGCCTTCGACCCAGGGCGAGCGATACTGGCTGCCATCGACGCGGACGCGCGTCAATTGCCAGTCGGTCGCGCCCGGCTTGCGATTTTCGTCGGCGATCAGGCCCGAAGTCGGCTCGTTGGTCGCAGGTGCCGCCGCGTTGGCACGTGCTTCGCCGGCGAGCCAGCGACCGCCGAGGGCCGCCATGCCGCCGAGGACGCGGAACAGATATCCGCGTCGCGTGCACGACAACAGTCGGCCCAGGGAAAACGGAGAAGCGTCGTCGTTCATCTGAGGCCACCTTTTGTTCACCGGCATTGGAAAGGGCAGGCCGACTGGCTGTCAATCTTTTTGTTGCGGGCTCCTTAGGCGGTTGCGTGCATCTTCACCTGGGCCGGATTGATCGCCTTGTACTTGCCCTTGTTGGCCGTGATCTCGAACGCCTGCGGGACCGACTCGATGCCCGCAAGGACGTGGCGGATCGTCGGCTCGCAGATCGACCCGGCCCGAGGCCACCAGACGGACGGTGTGCTCGAGATGCTCGGGCGTGCTGACGTCGGGAAAGAGGTAGCGCAGGCTCCGCTCGCGGAGCGTGTCGACGTTCACTTCCAAGCGGCTGACCAAACCACGAGACGCCGATGATCTTGCCGCCCGAGCGGACGGCGTCGATCGCCTGCAGCAACGTGCGGTTGCCGGCCAGGCCTTGCTTGGCGCTGCCGCCGGCACACTCGAAGACGACGTCGGCGCCGATGCCGCCGGTCAGATCGCGAATCGTGGCCAACACGTCGCACTGCGTGGCGTTCAGAGCGTGGTCGGCCCCCAACTCGACGCGACATTGCACAGGCCTCGTCGCGAACGTCGACCGTGATGATCAGTCCGGCGCCGCTGACGCGGGCAACTCGCATGCATTCCAGGCCCATGCTGCCTTGCCCCAGCACGACGACGCAATCGCCGATGTGCGAGCTCGGCCGTTTCGACCGCGGCCACGCTGTCGCTGAGCGATTGCAGGCAAGCGGCCAGGCTGTCGGAGATGCGGTCGTCGACTTTGACCAGCGCGATTTCGGGCAAGCAGGGCCAGCTCGGAAAAACAGCCCGGCAGATCGAAACCGATCACCGGCCCGGTGCGGCAGAGCGCGCTGCGGCCGGAATTGCAGAGCGAACAATTCTGGCAGGGCAACTTGGCCCGGGCGGCAACCCGATCGCCGGGCCGATAACGGGTCACGCCGCGGCCGACTTCGACAATCCGGGCACAGAACTCGTGGCCGAAAAGTTGGATCGGGGCCTCCGGTTCCAGCCGCCGCTTGATGCGGTCGTAGGCCAGCGTGGGAATGCCGCAGGCAAGCTGCGCTTCGGTGACGCTGGGCTGCACGACCAACGGCTCGACCACGACATGGCCCGGCGGACAATCCGGCGCGGGAATGTCGTCCAACCGCAGATCGTTGAAACCGTAGAATCGCCAGGCTTTCATCGCGGCCGCCTCACAGGGAAGGTGTTTCGTCGCAACGTCTGCAATTTACGCCGCGACGAGGGTGAATTTTTGCAGCGTGTGGCTGTCGGGACCGACCAGCCCAGCGCGGATGCCGGCCGTGTAGTTGACCTCGCAGACATAAAAATCGCCACGCGAATCGATCCAGACGTCGTGCGGGGCAAAAAAATCGCCCGCGGCGCAGGGATCGGCGCCGCCACCCCAGCGGGCCAACAGCTTGCCCTCGGGCGAGAAGATGCTCATCCGGCCGCCGGTCGCGGTTGGCGCTCGGGGGGAGATTGCCCGGGAACATGCCGGCATAATAGCCCAGCTCGGCGACAAAGACCCGGCCGGCCGGGTCGATGAAGATTTCGCAGGGGCGAGCCACGTCGGTCCACTGGTCGATGAACTGGCCGGCGGGCGTGAAACGCTGCATGCGGCTGTTTTCGCGGTCGGCCACATAGACGATGCCCTGGCGATCGATGGCGATGCCATGCGGCACGTGGAACTGGCCCGGTCCGCGCACCGGGCTGGCCCCACGAGTCGAACAGCCGGCCGTCGGGCGCTGAAGCGATGGATGCGGGCGTTGCCGTAGCCGTCGGAGACGTAAATTTCGCCGTCGGGCGACGAGGGCCACGTTCGTGGGATAGTGGAACGGCGGCCCGGCGCGGCGGATCGTGCGATAATCGGTGCTGGTGGCGCCGGTGTCCGAAGGCCGGCCGCTTACGCCCAGCGTCAGCAGCAGTTGGCCGTCGGGAGTGAACTTGCGGACCGTGTGATCGGTATCGTCGGTGCAGATAGACGCTGTCGTCCGGCCCGATGTGAATGCCATGCGGGCGGACGAACAGGACGTCTGGCCAGGCGTAGAGGAAGTTTCCCTCGCGATCGAAAACCCGCAAGCGGTCGGGCGTGCGCGTGAACAGGAACACCCGATCGTGCGAATCGGTGGCCACGCCGACGACTTCGCCCAATTCTTCTCCCTCGGGCAGTCGGCACCAATTGGTGTCGGCGGCGAACCGCAGTTTGCCGCTGCCGACAATCGTGCTGCTGAGTCGTGGTACTGATATCATGATGCCCCGTTCTGTGCGGTTGGAATCGTGCAGGCCAACAGATTTGGTTTCAGGGTTTGCTCTTGGCCCCAACCGGCGGCGGGCCGGTTGTTTTGGTGCGGATGCGAAAAAGTCCCTGATCGATGGTGACATAGAGCGTGTGGTCGTCGTGCCCGACGCCAAACTCGACGTTGCTGGGAATGCCTCGCCAATCGTCGAACAGTCCGGTCTGATTCGCCGGGCCTGTCGGCAAAAACGCCAACTCCTTGCCGCGCGGATCGAGGACCAACAGGCCCGGCTTGGCCAGGCTGCGACAACTGACATACAAATTGCCGGCCGCGTCGACCGTGATGCCGTCGCAGCCATTTTCGCTGCCGAAGTCGACCAGCGTCCGCCGCGGGCCATTGATCTGTCCGTCTTCGGAGAGGGGAAAGGCGTAGAGCCGCATCGCACCGCGCTTGGGGGGCGGGTCGTCGGGCGAAAGTCGATTGCCGCCGTTATTGTGATCGCCGACGTAAAGCGTTCGCTCGTCGGGACTGAGCACGATGCCGTTTGGCATCTCGACGTCGTGGGTCACTTCGGTCACGGTTGGATCGGACGCCGCGTCATCGAAATCGATCCGATAGACCGCCTGCCGGTCGAGCTCGCGCGGCTCGGTGCCGGCGTAGCGCGGATCGGTGAAATAGATCCGGCCGCGGCGGTCGACGCAAAGATCGTTCGGCGAATTCAAACGCTTGCCGTCGAATCGATCGGCCAGAACCGTGCGTTCGCCGGTTTCGACATTCCAGCGGACGATCGCAGCGTCCGCCACCGTCGGCGCCATCGCAAGCCACCAGGCGTCCCTGGCCATCGAACGCCAGACCGTTGGCCTTGCCCGCCTGGTCGGTAAACAAGCGTGATCTTGCCCGTGCGGGGGTCGTAGCGATGGATCATCGTCTGGTCGCCGGGCCCGAACGGCAGGTCGGTGAAATAGATGGTGCCGTCGGGGGCGACGGCCGGTCCTTCGGTCAGTCCGCTGTTGAGCTTGGCGGTGCGCACGAAGATTTGTTCGAGTGCCGCGTCGGGTGGAAAGATCGGATTGTCTTTCGGCTCGATGGCGGCCCCGGAAACGAGGCAGGCCGCCGCGACAGCGATCCAACAGGCGGAACCGATCATCATCCCGCTTTCAAAACGAAACGGTTCGGCAGGTCACTTGAAATCAAGTGCTCGGTGCGATGGGCGGCAGAAACCCTCAAATTACGCCCGCGAGCCGGGCCGCGGCCAGCCAAGGAGAGGCGAAAACCTGTCGAAATCGGACCGTTCGGCATGGAGCCAGATGCCCGTGTTTCGGTCACCGTTGGGTAGTAACCGGCTTGCAAGGCCTTTCGAATAGAATGGGCCTGGCATTGGTGGCCGTTAGGAGTCTACGATCTCGCGGGCTTTCTCGTCGCCCGCAAGGATTTTCCAGGAACACAAATTGACTCCAGACACCGCGTCGTCCGATTTCACGCCGCCCGACCCGGGAGATCAAAGCCCTTCCGCGAGCGATAAGGCGATCCACGTGGCTTGCCTTGGAGCCAGCATCACGGAGGCAAAGGGAAGCTTCGACTGGATCGCCGAGCTGGAACAACGTCCGCGCAACCGCGGCTTTCGCTTCCATCGGTTCGGCGTCGGCGGAGATCTGGCCTATAACGCGCTCGAGCGGTTGCCCCAAGTGATCGCCTGCCGTCCCGAGAAAGTGGTGATCCTGATCGGTCACAACGACATCATGACGCTGGTTTCCCGGAGGATCCGGCGTATTTTTCGCGTCTGGAAACATCTGCCCTGCAAACCATCGCCCGAGTGGTATCGCGACAATCTGCGCACCATCGTGCGCCGCCTGAAAAGCGAGACCTCGGCCGAGATCGGGATCTGCTCCTTGTTTCCGATCGGCGAAGACCCAGAATCGACCGACCTGCTGCAGCGGGAACTCAACGGGCGCGTCGCGGAGTACGGCGCGATTATCCGGAAAGTGGCACGGGAAGAAGGGGTCGATTATCTTCCGGCCTACGAGCGAATGCACGAGCAGATCGTGGCGTCGCCCGGCCGCGCCATGACGTCACTACGGCTACTTACGTTTTATCGCGATGCCTTTCGGCGGTTCGTGTTCGGTTGGACCCTCGACGATATCGCCGCGCGAAACGGCTGGCGCTTTCACACCGATGGCATTCATCTGAACAGCCGTGGTGGAATGATGCTGGCCGAACTCGTCCAGCAGTTCCTCGATGGCAAAAGCGATCGGTGCTGAGCGGCCTTGCCGTGGATCGAACCGTCCTTCCGAGGACCGTTCTCTCACTCGGGCAGGGTCGAGTCCCCCCCAATGTGGCGTCCGGTGCGCCACGATGTGATTCGGCGTGGCGTCCTCCGGCGGCGGCAGGCGTTGCAAGCATTGCTTGACCGACGATCCCAGGCAAACTGCCCGCCCCCCTCAGCCGACCGCAGTCCCCAGAAGCCACGTGTGCGATCTGCTCGGCGCGCCGGGGGGGTGCGGGATGCGGGCAATCTCTGTTGACCTGAAATAGGACCTTCTCTATTACATGGCACCCTGGTGGTGCTGCGCACAAGCGCGGACCCCTGCGATAGCGAAAACGACGACGACGATTCACCTCTTCAGCGACGAGTCTTATCGCCGCCCGACGAGTCGGTTCTCGCGTGGCTTGGGCATGGAAGGCACAACCTGACTTTGAGCAATAGGCAGAAGATATGCTAGGCGATTTTCGCAGTGGACGAGTAGCTAAAGGTTCCAAAAAGGCTCGCGGCCCGCAGCCCGAACGAAGCGATCGACGGCCGGCCCGTCGCGTCCGGGTCCCCGTTTTCGAATTGCTCGAACAGCGCGAGATGCTGACCGGAACGACCTACACCCCGTTGCCGGTCACCGCCGACGGCGCGGCCGGCAGCTCGAGCGCCGACATCGCATTGGCCAACGCCGACACCGGCTCGGCCACCGACACGATTCAGCTTACATCGGGGACGTACACGCTCTCGCTCGGCGAGCTGACGGTCAGCAATACTGCTCACACGTTGATTATCGAGGGGGCAGGGTCGACCGGTCCCAGCGCAACGATTATCGATCAGACCGCATTGGATCGCGTCTTTCAGATTGATAGCGGCGTCACGGTGATTTTCGAAAACCTTGAAATCACCGGTGGCACGGCCAAAGTCGACGGCAGCGGAGGCACGAGCGCGGCAGAGGGTGGCGGCATCCTCAATCAAGGAAATCTCACGCTGACGAATGTCGCGGTTATCGGAAATGCGGCGCTCGCCACCGTGGCCGGCGAAAGCGCCCTGGGCGGCGGCATCTATTCGACCGGTGCGCTCTCGATCACTGGCCCCACGCCAGGTGCCAGTCTGATCGAGCAAAATTCCGCCACCGGATTTGCGGGCGCCGATGGAACCAAAGCGGGCCTCGCCGGCAACGGCGAAGGGGGTGGCGTTTTTACCAGCACGAGTGCCCTGGTCCAAATTTCCGGCACCACGATCGCAAACAATACAGTCACGGGAGGAGCTGGCCCCGCGACGACGAGCACCGACGATCCCGGCCCCGACGCGGATGCCGGTGGCCAGGGGATCGGCGGCGGTTTCTACACCACGTATAACACTGGCGCGCCGACCACCGTGCTGGCCGATGACACGATTGCCAACAATCAGGCTGTCGGCGGTAACGGAGCGACCGGCGGCACGGGCCTGAACGGCGGCGACGGTGGTGCGGCAATCGGGGGCGGAGCCGCCATCGAGCTGATGAGCCCGGGTCAGACCGTTACCGGAGTACCGATCAAGATCAGCGATACCACGCTCTCAGACAACAGCACGGTGAGCGGTTCGGGTGGCGCCGCCGGATCGGGCGGAACGAGCTCCGGAGTCAGCAATGGGGCGCAGGGCGGCGGAATCGAAAATGCCGTCGCCGGAACGCAACTGCTGAACGACACGGTCTACGATAACACCGCCAGCGGCAACAACGGCCTGACCGGGGGCGGTGGAATCGCCGACGCTTCGACGGGCATGTCGATCGTCAACGTGACCGTCGCCCAAAACTCGGTCCAAGCCACCGCCGGCACCACGTACGGCGGTGGAATCTACAACACCAACACCGATACCAACCTGCAGTTGTTCAACACCTTGGTTGCCGACAACACGGCCAACGCAGGCACCGACTTTTACGGCAACGCCAGCGTTGCCGCGGGCAATCTGATCAACGTTGCCAGCGGCTCCAACATCTCCGATGGCGGCGGCAACATTGTCGCGCCTGCCACGCTGGGGATCGCCGGTTCGCTGGCCAATAATGGCGGTACGACCCAGACGCTCGCACTGACGACCGGCAGCGCCGCGATCGGCACCGGCGACGTGATCGAAGCCAACGATTTTGGCTTGACGACGGACGAGCGCGGTCTGCCGCGCGCCAACGCGGGTCTCGTCGACATCGGGGCCTATGAAGTCCAAGCCGGGACGGGCACGACCAGCGTCGCGATCGGCACCAGCGCCAGTTCAGTCAATGTTGGACAAAGCGTCACCTTTACGGCCGTCGTCAGCCCGGCCTCCGGGGTGACCGCGGCGCCGACCGGCAACGTGCAGTTCGAAGTGATCGCTGGCGGGGTGACCGTGGACATCGGCTCGCCGGTGACGCTGAGCGTTGTGAATGGCGTAGACGAGGCGACGCTGAGCAGCTCGTCGCTCACCGCCGGATCGCACGTCATCACGGCCGTCTATTCGGGGGACACGAATTTCTCGACCAGCACTGCGCCGGTGGTGAATCAGGAGATCGTCAACAACAGCGCGCTGGGCAGCAGCACGACGGTCGGCGCGAACCCTAACCCGGTCACCCAAAGCCAGAGCATTACGTTGACGGCAACCGTCACGCCGGCCAGCGGCTCGACCGCACCGACCGGCAGCGTGCAGTTCGAGGTCGACGGAGTCGTCGTCGGTTCGGGAACTCTCACCGGAACATTGGGCTCTGACCAGGCAACGTTCAGCACTTCGTCATTGACGACCGGCCCCCACACTTTGACGGCCGTTTATTCGGGCGACTCGAATTTCAACGGCAGCGTCTCGCCGTCGGTAAGCCCGGTCACTGTTGCCGCGCGTACGCCGGTCGTCGCCGGTCCCACGGCGACGACGGAAAACACGTCGGTTTCTGGCATCACGATCACGCCCGCCGTTGGCGACAACACGGTGACTTACTTCCAGATCACCGGCATCACCGGCGGAACGTTGTATTACAACGGAGGCTCGGCCCAGATCAGCAATGGGCAGTTCATCACGGTGGCCAGCGGCGCACTTGGACTGGAGTTCATTCCCGCAACGAATTCAGTAGCCAACGGCAGCTTCACGGTTCAGGAATCGACGGCTGCCAACGTCACTGGCCTGGCCGGCACGTCGACCACGGCGATGATCGGCGTCAGCGGAACGCCAGCGGTGAATCTCGCAAGCTACTACAACGTGACCGGCATTACGACCGATGGGACGACATTCAGCAGCGGCCTCGACGGCGACGGCTACGCCCTGAGTGAAGCCCTGATTGGCAGCAGCGTGACCTGGAGCGGGATTGCCTTCGCCCTGGGAGCGCCCAACGTCAACGACGTTGTCCAAGGGGCCGGTCAGACGATCGCTCTGCCGGCAGGCAATTATTCCAGCGTCTCGTTTCTGGCCACCGCGACCAACGGCAACCAAACCACGCAGCAATTCACCATCCATTACTCCGACGGGACGTCGACGACCGTTTCGCAAAACATCAGTGACTGGACCTCGCCGCAAGGCTATGCGGGCGAGTCGCTCGCGGCGACGACCGCGTATCGCAACAGCTCGAGCGGCGGCCACCAGACCGGCACCTATGACGTGTACGGCTACACAATTCCCGTCGACCCGACAAAGACGGTCGAGAGCATCACGCTACCCAACGACGGAAACGTCAAGGTCTTGTCGATCACCACGCAGGCCACGCTCGACGCCCCGACCGGACTGATCGCCACGCCCAGCTTGGATGGCGACGTCGCTCTGACGTGGACCGCCTCGAACAGCAGCGTTACCGGCTACGACGTTTATCGCTATCTGATCGGCAATGTCGCATCGCCGACGTTGCTTGGCCAGGCGACCACCACCAACTACACCGATACGACCGCGATGGCCGGCAACACGTATCTGTATGTGGTCAAGGCGGTGAATGGCTCGGCGATCAGTCCTGCTTCGAGCGCCGTGAGCGCGACGGTGGCAAACTCTTCTCCAGCGACCGAAGCCGATCTCACCGGCCAGTACGATTTGATCGGCATCACCGACGACGGCTCCCACTTCTCGGGCGGCTTGGACAACGACGGCAATGCCCTGAGTGAGACCGAGGTGGGCACCACCGTGAGCTGGGACGGCGTCAACTTCAACATCGGCCCGGCCGGCGCGAACGACGCGATCCGAAGCGTCGCACAGCCTGTCACGTTGCCGGTCGGCTCGTACTCGGCGGTCGACGTGTTGGCGACCACCGTGAATGGCCATCTGTCGGCTCAGACGTTCACGGTGAATTACACCGACGGCACCTCGACAAGTTTCTCTCAGAGTGTGAGCGACTGGAGCTCGTCACAAGGCTATCCGGGCGAGTCGGTCGCGCTGACGACCACCTATCGCAATACATCCGGCGGTGGCCGGAATAACGGCACGTTTGACGTGTACGGCTACTCGTTTGCCATCGACAGCGCGAAGACGGTTGCCAGCATCACGCTGCCCAACGACGGCAACGTGGAAGTTTTGGCGGTCGACTTGCTGGCGAACGTCGCCGCTCCAACCCACCTGACGGCGACCGCCTCGTCGAGCACGACCGCCAACTTGTCGTGGACGGCCGCGACCGGCAACATCACCGGCTACAACGTCTATCGCGGCACGACGGCAGGGGGGAATCGACGACGCCGCTCAACAGCTCCCCGTTGCCGGCCAGCGCCACCAGCTATGCGGACACCACCGCCGTGGGGGGCAACTCCTATTATTACGTCGTCAAGGCGATCAATGGCCCCGCGCTCAGCCCGGCTTCGAACGAAGCCAGCGTGGCGATGCCCACCAGCGGTGCCGCCGTCGACGTCGATCTCTCCAGCTACTTCAACGTGACGGGCATCTCGACCTATGCCGCGACCTTCGTCGGCGGCATGGACGGCCAGGACAACGCGTATACCGAAGTCGAGATCGGCCCTACCGTGGCCTGGAACGGGATCTCCTTCGCCATGGGCGCCGCCAACGTCAACGACGTCATCGCCTCGGATGGACAAACGATCGCTCTGCCGCCGGGCAGTTATGCCAACGTGTCGTTTCTGGCCACCGGTACCAACGGCAACCAAACCAACGTGCCGTTCACGATCAATTATTCCGATGGCACGTCGACGACCGTCAGGCAAAACCTCAGCGATTGGACCTCGCCGCAAAGTTATACGGGCGAGTCGACCGCCGTGACGACTACCTATCGCAACCTCTCCGGCGGCAACGGCGACACCGGAAAATTCTACATTTACGGCTACTCGCTTGCCGTCGATCCGACCAAAACGGTCGAAAGTATCACGCTGCCCAACGACGTAAACGTCAAGCTCTTCTCGATGGCTACGGTGGCGCCGTTGGAGGCTCCGACCAACCTCGTGGCCACGGCCAACATCAACGGCAATGTCGATCTGACATGGACAGCTTCGGCCAGCGCCGTCACCGGCTACGACATCTATCGCTATACGGCCGGCAACGCCGCGTCGCCGACGCTCGTGGCCAGCGCCGTGGCGGCCACCAACTATACCGATACGACGAGCGTGGCCGGCACCACGTATTATTACCTGGTCAAGGCGGTCAGCGCCTCGGCAATCAGCCCCGCGTCGAACATCGTGACTGCGACGGTGGCGAACACGACTACCGCCCAAGTCAATCTCAGCACCGAGTACGACGTGTCGGGCGTCACGGACGACGGCGCCACGTTCTCGGGCGGCATGGACGGCAAGGGCAATGCGCTGAGCGAGACCGAAGTCGGGACGTCCGTGAGTTCTAACGGCGTCACCTTCAATATCGCTCCGGCCGGCACGAACAACGTCGTTCAGACCGCCGGGCAGGTCGTCACGCTGCCCAGCGGTTCGTACTCGGCGATCGATTTGCTCGCGACCGCCGTGAATGGCAGCCAGGCCAATCAGTCGTTCACGGTCCATTACACGGACAACACGTCGACGACCTTTACCCAGAACCTGAGCGACTGGGCCACGTCGCAAGGATTTACGGGCGAGTCGGTCGCACTGACGACCGCGTATCGCAACACCTCAAACGGCGGCGCGATTGCCGGCGCGTTTAACGTCTACGGGTACTCGTTCCCCTTGGACAGCAGCAAGACGGTTGCGAGCATCACCCTGCCCAACAACAGCGACGTCGATGTTTTGGCAATCGATGTCGTGGTTCCAGCCGCCGCGCCAACGAATCTGACCGCGACGGCTGCGCGGCCGCGGCCGACTTGTCGTGGACGGCCGCAACCGGCAGCGTCACCGGCTACAACGTCTATCGCGGCACGACGGCGGGGGGCGAGTCGGCGACGCCGATCAACAGCTCTCCCTTGCCGGCCAGTGCCACCAGCTACGCCGACCCCACCGCCGTCGGCGGCAGCACCTACTACTACGTGGTCAAGGCAATCAACGGACTCGCGATCAGTCCTGCTTCGAACGAGGCCGGCGTGGCCATGCCCACCAGCGGCGCGGTCACCACGGTCAACCTCGCCGCCTACTACAACGTTTCGCCGGGTATCACGACGCTGGGCACGACCTTCAGCACCTCCGGCGGCCTGGATGGCAGCGGCAACGCGCTGGCCGAAGCCGAAGTCGGCAGCAGCATAGCGTGGAATGGAATCAATTTCCCGATTGGCCCACCGAACGTCAGCGACGTCGTCCAAATGGTGGGACAAACGATTCCTCTGCCGGCGGGCAATTACTCCAGCGTCTCTTTTCTGGCGACTTCGGTCAACAATACTGTCAACAATGGCCAAACCAACCTGCCCTTCGTGGTCAATTACTCCGATGGCACGTCGACGACCGAATTGCAAGACATCAGCGACTGGGGTATGCCACAGTACTATCCAGGCGAGTCGATCGCGCTCGCATCCGCGTATCGCAACACCGCGGGCGGGGGCTACAACAACACCAGCTCATTTGAGGTCTACGGTTACTCGATTCCCGTCGACCCGGCCAAGACGGTCGTGAGCATCTCGTTGGCCAACGACATGAACGTCAAGATCTTGTCGATGGCCATGCGGACCACGCTCGACGCGCCGACCGGGCTGACCGCGACGGCGGGCGTAAACGATGCCGTCAATCTGTCGTGGACGGCGTCGGACAGTCCCGTGAACGGCTACAACGTCTACCGCTACACCAATGGCGGCGCTGCGGCGCCGACGCTGGTCGGCAGCGAGGTGACCGGCACCCACTTCACGGATTCGACCGGTATGCCAGGCAACACGTATTCTTACGTGGTCGAGGCAGCGAATGGCTCGTCGAATGGGTCGGCGGTCAGCCCGCCGTCGAATGCGGCAAGTGTGACGTTGGCCAGCGCATCCGTCACCACTCAAGCCGATCTGAACAGCGATTACAACCTGACCGGCATCACCGGCGACGGCGCGGATTTCTCAGGCGGCCTGGACGGTCACGGCAATGCTCTGAGCGAGACCCAACTCGGTGCCAGCGTAACGTGGAATGGATTCAGCTTCCCCACGGGCTCACCCAACGTCAACGACGTCATTTCCGGCAATGGACAAACGATCGCGTTGCCGGCGGGCAATTTCTCCACGCTCACGTTCCTGGCCACCGCCGTGAATGGCAACCAGACGAATCAGACGTTCACGGTCCATTACACCGACGGCACCTCGACAACTTTTACTCAGAGCCTGAGCGATTGGGCCACGCCACAAAACTATGCGGGCGAATCGGTCGCTCGGACGACCGCCTATCGCAACAACTCCGGTGGCGGACGGAACTCCGGCACGTTCAACGTCTACGGCTACACATTTGCAGTCGACCCGACAAAAACGATCGAGAGCATCACGCTACCGAACGACAAAAATGTCAACGTGTTGGCGATCAATCTGGTGGCTCCCGTCGCTGCTCCTACCAATCTGACGGCTACGGCCGTGTCGAGCACCACCGCCGACTTGTCCTGGACGGCGGCGGCCGGAACCATCACCGGCTATAACGTCTATCGCGGCACGACGGTGGGCGGCGAATCGACGACGCCCATCAACAGTTCCCCGTTATCGGCCGGCGCCACCAGCTACGCAGACACGACCGCCGTGGCGGGCAACACCTATTATTACGTGGTCAAGGCGATCAATGGCATCGCAGTCAGTCCCGCTTCGACCGAAACCGGTACGACGATGCCCACCAGCGGTTCGACCGTCGAGGTCGATCTCGCCAGTCAGTACAACCTGGCCGGCATTACGACCGACGGCGCGAGTTTCGGTTCGGGCTTGGATGGCCATGGAAATGCCCTGAGTGAAACCGAAGTCGGCACCAGCCAGACCTGGGGCAGCGTCAACTTCAACATCGCACCGGCCGGCGCGAATAACATGATCCAAGCCGCCGGACAGACGATCGGCCTGCCCAACGGTTCCTACTCCCATGTGGAATTGCTGGCAACCGCCGTGAACGGCAGTCAACTCAATCAGACATTCACGGTGAATTACACCGATGGCTCTTCGACTCTCGTCACGCAAAGCATGAGTGATTGGGCCGGGCCGGCCGGATTTACCGGCGAGTCGGACGCACTCAGCACGGCGTATCGCAACACCTCCAGCGGTGGCCGCGTCAGCGGCACGTTCGACGTCTACGGCTACTCGTTTGCCGTCGACTCGAGCAAGACGGTCGCGAGCATTACTCTGCCCGACAACAAGAATGTGGCCGTGCTGGCGATCACCGCGGTGGGTGTGACGTCCGCGGCCCCGCTGGTCACGGCGTCGGGCGACCCCGCCAGTACCTTCACGCCAGGCGGGTCGGCGGTGGCGGTCGACACACAACTATCGGTATCGTCGGCCGACACTGACCTGACAGGTGCCACACTGACGATCTCGGCCGCGACGCTGCAAACAGGCGATCTGCTCATTTTCAACAACCAGAACGGCATTACCGGCAGTTACTCTGCCGGTGTGCTGACGTTGACCGGGACTGCTTCGGTGGCCGACTACGAAGCGGCGCTGCAGTCGGTTACGTTCTCGACGAGTAGCGCGAACACGACGGCCCGGGCAATTTCGATCGTCGCCGACGACAATTTGCTGGCCGGCAATTCAGTCCTGGAAACCGTCGACGTCGCCTGACCCCGGATTTGAATGAAAGACTTTTTCGCTCGCCGCCGTTTGGTCAGACGCAATGGGACTGGAACACCCAGCGATTCATGCGCCCGACCACCAAGGCCATCGCGCTTGTTAGCATGCTCGTCGTCGGCAGCGCTACGCTGATCGGCGGCGGGTTTTCAGGGCCGATTCTTTCGTGCTGATCGCTACCATGTCGCTCGCGGCAATGATCATGCTGCGATGATCCTCCGCGCTGCGCCGAGAAAAGAGCCCAGCCAGAGTGGGTTCGGCAGCCGCGGTCACTCATTACCGAGGTACATATCCTGGATTGCCCAATCGTCTTGGACGCGACGCATTAACCCGTAAAAAACACGGTCGGGCAAGGAGTAGCTGAATACGGCAAAGTCAGCGATGTAACCGTTGAACTCAAAGTGCTGGGTCGCCGAGGGCTTTCCGCTGCCGTTCTGGTGCGCGTCGTTGCCAATGTTGTCCCAGTACATCGCAGCCGTCGGGCTCCGATTCGTCACCCACGCACCCCAGTGTCCGTTGACTCCGACGCGTGTATGGCTGCCGCTCTGCTGACCGTGGTACACATTCCAAGCGACCGGGCCGGCGGGCGGGGTGCCCCCAGGAGTGCCCGCGCTGCCAGAGGCCATTCCCTTCGGTTGAAAGGGACTGATGATGGCTGCGTGCACGCTTGTTTGCCAATAGGCTCTGCTGTGGCTTCCCAAAGTGGACGAAAGCACCCAACTCGAGTCCGCGTAATAAAGCCACAGCTTTGTCGCGGCGCAATAAAACGTGGGTCCAAGATTCCCGCTGAACGTATTGGTTGAAACCGCATAAGTTCCGGCGGTTGCGGGAACTGTTTTATTGGAAAACGTGATGCGTGTGAAAGTCGACTGCGAGGGTACGTTGCCGCCGCCCGGCGCCAGGTGTTCAAGAAAGCTGAGTGGGCTCCCTGTGTGGTGAATGCCGCCAATCGCACAATAAATCGACGAGGCCCCCGAGTAGTTATGGAGATGCGAGCCGACCTGGCCGGTATCCGAGCCGTCGGTGTTTCCCTGGCTTGTCTGCTGGCAGACACAGTACCACGTTTTATCCGTGGGCGGCGTTGGAACGTTGAGGTTGAAACTGAAAGGCGCTGACACGGAGCGGTCGCTGTCCCAAGCGCCATTCAGATGAGCCGATCCACGACCGTTTCGGGCGTCTTCCACCCAGCTCGGCAACTGTCCGTTGGCCGATTGCGAGAGAAACCGCTTGAGTTGCGCCCGCCGCGATTCTCGACGAATCCCATCAGGTCGCCGGATTTCACCACCGCGGTCGTTTTAGCGCTGCTCGTATAGATGATCGGTTGCTGGTTCACGGAATCGCGCGGAGTTGAAAAGTCCCACCAGGCCCAAAGGTGCGAAATGTCGTCTGGCGAGATCGCGGCCGTCCGAACTGGTTTCGCGACTCGCAATAGAGATTTCGATGTCCTGGCCGGATTGAAGTCGTAGAGTCGAGCCAAATCAGCGGCACTTACGACCGTATCGGAGATGAAGAGATTGTCGAGGTCGAATTGCCCACGGAAGCTGGTACCGGACGCCAACGCTCCGATCATCAGGTTATGGGAGGCATCCGTTTCGCGGGTCAGCCCGGGCAGGGCGTCGCCGTAGGTAGGAGCGCCGGTGTCGATGGTGATCGACGCTGTTCCGGTGCCTGGACCGGCGCTTTGAATGCAGACCCAGTGCCAGTTTCCGTCGGCGGTGATTGTTTGCGTGCTCGAAAAATGAATTCGGTTCGTCGAGCCCGTCAGACCAGACGAAGATCCACAGCTAACGCTGACGTAGATCTGGTTGTCGGCGTCTTTCCAGACTGAAAAACCGACGTTCGAACCGCTCTGGCCGTTGACGTCCATGATCGACTGGTTGACGCCATCGCCGCCGATCAATCCGCCGGCCTGAAAGCGAACCCAAAAAGCGATGGTAAATCGCTGTTTGGCGTAGATGTTCCGAAAGGCCCCCGCGGAGTTTTGGAGTTGGAGCATGCTTCCCTGGCTGTCGGCACCAAAACGCAAAAAGCTGCCGCGATTCTGCACGCCGCTGCCGCTTGAATCGTTCTGGATCGACGGCCTCCAAGCATCGCGCGTACCGCTTGGAAGCGTCAGGACATGGCCCCATAACGGCAGGATGACCGTGCCGACCCGCTGACCACTTTCGGTGATCCGTGAGATAACCGGGTGAGCGGACGAGAAGCCATACTGCTCCTGCCGCAGCATGTCGCTGTAGCCGGGAAAGAGCGTGACAATCGCGCCGGAAATGTCGCGCGGTGTCCACGAAGACGGCAGAACGGTTTGAGCGTTGGCAGCCGGCGGTGGTGACACAGCGATGGTGCCCACGCCCGCTGCGATGGCAAGCACCAGAGAAATCGAGCGCAGAAACTTGCCAGGCATCGTGTCAATCTCAAAGAAAATTGGCCTTGGTGAGCGGGCACACTGCCTCTCCCCACCAAGTTGACTCGCCGACTTGGACTCCAGCTTATCCGATGCCTGGCGTTTCGTTTCCCGCGACCCCTTTCATCGCCGCGTCAAAGCGTTCGTCGTCGGGCGACCCCCCCAGGCGCCGTGCGGCGAGAGCGGGCGCCCGTCACCGCGCGCTTGAACGGGTGCGTTGGGGAAGATGCCCCGTTCGTACTTTAGGCGCCGATGGCTTCGCGGACGACGCGGCCCGCGACGTCGGTCAGGCGGAAGTCACGACCTGCATAGCGGTATGTCAGTCGCTCGTGATCGAGTCCGAGTTGATGCAGGATCGTCGCGTGCAGGTCGTGCATATGCACTTTGCCGGCGATGGCCTGATGGCCGAATTCGTCGGTCTCGCCGTGTGTCGTCGCAGGGCGAAATCCGCCGCCGGCGAGCCAGACCGTGAAGCCGCGCGGATTGTGATCGCGTCCGGTGCCATTCTTCTCGGCATAGGGCGTGCGGCCGAACTCGCTTCCCCACCAAACAATCGTATCGTCGAGCAGGCCACGCCGCTTCAGGTCATCGAGCAAGCCCGCGACTGGCAAGTCGACGGCGCGGGCGTGGTCGGCATGCTTGGGGAGATTCGAATGCTGATCCCAGGCGGGATTGGCCGAGTTGTCGCCGTAGGTGACTTGCACGTAGCGAACGCCTGCTTCGCAAAGCCGCCGGGCAAGCAGGCATTGGCGTCCAAAATTGTCGGTGGGTTCTTGACCGATGCCGTAGCGGGCGAGGGTGTCGGCGGTTTCATCATTGAGGTCAAGGACGTGGGGAGCGACTTGCTGCATGCGCCAGGCGAGCTCGTATGACCGGATTGCTGCCTCGAGCTCGGAATCGTGAGGATGGCGCTTGCGCTGCAAGGTATTCAATGCTTGGAGATGATCGAGCTGTCGGCGCTCGTCCACGACGACACCGGCTGGCGGCGCCAGATTTCGCAGACTGGCCTGCGCGAGAGGGGTGCCTGCTCGGCCAATGGCCGTTCCTTGGAATTCGGCGGGCAGAAATGCGGTGCCATGGTTCCGCGCGCCGCCGTTGCCGGCCGATGGGCAGATCGTGACGAACCCGGGCAGATCTTCGCTCTCGCTTCCCAAACCATAAAGTATCCAGGAGCCCATCGACGGGCGGATTAATTGCGTGGCTCCGCAGTGCAAAAACAGTGTTGCGGGGCCATGGGCGACCCCCTCGGTGTGCATGCCGTGAAGGAAGCAGAGGTCGTCGACGTGGCGAGCCGTTGCGGGAAACAGTTCCGACACCCAGCGGCCGCTCTGCCCATATTGGGCAAAATCCCATGGCGACTTCATGACGCGCTGCGTTGACTCGCCCGAGCCGGTGTTCGCGGCCAGGCGCGCGTCGTCAAAAGGCATTTTCTTGCCATCGTCCACCCGCAGCCGCGGCTTGTAGTCGAACGAGTCGACATGGCTGACTCCACCTTGCATGAACAAGAAGATCACGCGCTTTGCGCGGGGCGTAAAATGCGGTCCGGACGAGCCGCCATTCAATGACGTGCGCGACTGGGCGGCGGCGAGCGCCGACCAGCCCAGCGCGCCGAAGCCGCAGGCCGATCGCTGCCAGAACGTGCGTCGCGAGATTTTGAAGTGGTCTTCCATATGCTGTTGCCCCGTCAGTCGCGATAACGGAAATCGAGCGACGAGAACAATAGATGATACACGGCTGCCCAGGCTTGCTCACCAGTCGTGCCACGATGAGCGAACTCGGCCAACATGCCGCGAACGACTTCGGCCTCATCCTCGCTGCCTGGCCGGCCGAGCGTCTGCCGAAAGACGTAGGAAACTCGGGCCACGTCGTCCGCGAGGTCGCGATTCAACAGCCGGCGTGCCGCGGCGGCGGCCTGTTCGCGTACGAATTGACTGTTGGCCATGAACAGCGCCTGTTGCACTACGGTGCTCGTGTTGCGTTGACCGACAACCATGCTCGGATCGGCAAAGTCGAACGCCTCGAACAGCTCGGGCAGCGCATTGCGGAGCACGGGCACATAAACGCTGCGCCGAGTGTCGGTGTCGACATAGTCGTAATCGGCTTTCGTGCCCCGCCGAATCGTCGACTCGGCACACTCGAGATTCAGGCTGCCGCTGACGGCCAGGATCGCATCGCGCAAGCATTCGGCCTCCAATCGCTGCCGATTCTGGTGCCAGAACAGCCGATTCGTGGGATCGGCGGCGCGGCTGGCACTTTGATCGTTCGAAGCCTGACGATATGCCTGCGATGTCACGACGTAGCGGACGAGTTGTTTGATCGAGGTGTCATGAGCGGCGAAATAAGAGGCCAGGTGATCGAGTAGCTCGGGGTGAGATGGGGGCTCGCCTGTTGTGCCAAAATTGTCGACCGTGCGCACCAGACCATTGCCGAAGAGCCAATGCCAGACGCGATTCGCGAAAACACGGGCGGTCAGCGGATTCTCGCGCGAAGCGATCCAATCGGCCAATTCGACGCGGCCGCTCTGCCTGTCCGGGAAGCTCGTGACCTGCGTCGGTGCGACGACCTGCAAAAACCCGCGCGGCACAATCTCGCCCAGCGTATGCACGCTGCCGCGAAGGTGAAGCGGCGCGTCCTCGATCGTTGCACGCTCGACGACCGTCATGACCTTCGGACGCTGCGGGAGAATCGTTTGCAGATCTTTAAGATCATGCTCGAGCCGGTGCAGTTCAAGTTTCAGTCGCTCCGATGCGATCACATCGCCCGACGGCGAGGATGACGCCGCGCTGGCATCGGACTGTGGCACCGGCGCGTCGTCGTCGATCGGCAGGTACTGTACGGCGTCGATGACCACGTGTCCCGTGGTCCCTTCGTTGGCGACGAGCACGAAATTTTGACCTGCGGCCTCGCAGCGAAATTGTCCGAGCGAAATGAAGAGGCCGTCGATGGCGGGCTTTTGTCGCATGTCAACGTGGATCAGCTTCTCCCCCTCCGCGCTGAAGACAGTGACCGGCACATCGGCAGCGCGATTGCCGGCCGGCGAATAGGCCAGTCGCACTTCGTAGCGCCCCGTGCGGAGCAGCTCGGGGGCAAACGTCGCGGTTTTCTCCCCTTTGCCTTGATCTTGATCGTGTGCGTAGCCGCCGCCGATGTATGGTCGCACGCTTTGCGAGGTTTGCCACATACCGACTTTTCGCGCCTGGCTGTCATTGATCACGATGCCGGGCAGATCTGCCGCGGCGATGATCCTCGCCTTGTCGACGTCAACGCCCGTCGTGCTGGCGATCTGTTTGCGGTAGGCGGCGATTTGTTGTTCGATCGCGGCGAGCGTGGCCTCCTGTTCGGCGAAGTGAGTTTCTTCATCGACCGGCAGCGGCAGATTCACCTCCATCCACTTCGAGACATTCTCGTGTGCGAGTGCTTGCACATTGCGAAGAATGCCGGCCAGCGCGTAGTAGTCACGTGCCGGGATGGGATCGAACTTGTGATCGTGACAGCGGGCACAGCCGATCGTCTGGCCCAGAAACGCCTTGCCGATTACGTCGAGCTGCTCGGCGACAACGTCCATGTCGAGCTGCCGTTTGTCCTGTTCTTCGAGATTCGTGTTTCCCAGCGCCAGGAACGTGGTCGCGACAAGCTGCCGCTGCCGATCGACAAGTGATTCGGCCGGCAACAGATCACCGGCCAGCTGCTCGCGCAGGAACTGAAAATAAGGACGGTCGGCGTTGAACGATTCAAGCACAAAGTTTCGATAGCGCCAGGCATCGGGCAGGATGAAGCCGCGCAGCGTCAACGATTCGCCATAGCGGACGACATCAAGCCAGTGCCGAGCCCAGCGCTCGCCGAAACGGGGCGATGCGAGCAGGTGGTCGACCAGCCGTTCGTACCAATCGGCCGACGAGTCGATATCGAGGGCCATCAGCTCGTCGACCGTGGGAGGCAATCCCCAGAGGTCGAAATAGAGCCGTCGCGCGAGCGTGGCGCGATCCGCGGGCGCCTGCGGATGTAAACCCGCCGCTTGCAAGCGAGCGAGGAGGAAGCGATCGATCGGATGCTCCGACCAGAGCGGATGTTCGACGGCGGGCGGTGCACCGTCGCGCGGCGGTTGATAGGCCCAGAATTGCCGGCCGGCGGTGATGTCGATCGAGGGGCGCGCCGTCGTGTTCGGCGAGGGATCGTTCTCGAGCGGCGCGGGTGCCCCGCGAGCGACCCATGATTCGAGTAAGTGGATTGCCTCGTCGGGCAGCTTGCCTGACGGAGGCATTTCGAGCCCCTCTCGGCGAACGGCCGAGATCAGCAGGCTTTGTTCGGGCCTGCCCTTCACGAGGGCGGGCCCCGAGTCGCCGCCGCGCAGCCATCCAGACTGGCGATCGAGGCGAAGATTGCCCTTCGGCTTCTTCTCGCCATGGCATTCGTAACAATGCTCGACTAGAAGAGGACGGATGCTCTTCTCGAAGAACTCGATACCTGACGAGTCGTCGGCCGCGTGCACCGCGGCGGCAGGAACCGCCATGAAAATCGCGAGGCACGAGAGCAGCCGGCGCATCTGACAGCTTCGTGCGCGAAACAGTCGCGTGAGCTGCAGCGGGATTCGCAACTGTAACGGCCCTGTGCTCACTCGAAACGCCGCCAGAGCTTGATATGCCAACGCACCAAGAGGCCAATGGAAATTCTAATCCAACCCCCTCCCCGGTCGCAACCCTCCCCGGTCGGAACCCTCTTCGAACCAAAACTCTCTCTCAGAGAGAGATCCGCAAGTAGTGATTGAACGGTCCGCTGCTGGATCGAGTCGTTTTTAGTCGCTGCAAAAGAGAGCGACTGACGACGAAACTGGCAAATGCCGACGAGAGGCGACGGCCGGCCAGCGGCTCGTCAGCGCACGACAGGCATAAGGTTCCCGTCGACAGCCGTTTCGGCCTGCGAAGCGCTGTGCATAAATGAAATCATCTGCATGGCGCACAAAGACTTGCACGGAATCACCATGAAAAACATTTATCGCAGTCTGTTCTTGGTCTTGGTGGTGGCCACGCAGAAAGAAGTGGCCCGACAGATCCGTTATCTGAAGGTCGAGAACGAGATCCTTAGGAGCAAGTTGCCGTATCGAGTTCCGATTACCCACCAGGAGCGGAATCGCCTGGTCCGTTTCGGCGCCCAGCTGGGGAAGGCAATCAACCACCTGGTGTCGATCGTCCACCCGTCTACGTTGCGAGGCTGGATCCGAGAGGACGCCGCGGGCGACGGAATGTCGCAGGTCCTCGAGGGCGACGGCGCACTCCAGAGCAAATGCGCCGGTTGATCGTCAAGCTGGGCCGCGAGACCGGTTGGGGCTACACGCGCATCCTCGGAGAGCTGAAGAAGTTGGGAACTTGCTATGTTTCGCGAAATACGGTCAGGAACATTCTCCGCCAGCACGGCCTCGATCCGGGCCCCCGACGCGGAGTCGGAACGTGGGATGAGCTCATGAAGATTCATGCCGCGACGCTCCGGCAATGCGATTTCTTCAGCAAACGCGTGCTGACACCGAGGGGTTTCAGGCTTCTATTCGTCATGACATTCCTACATGTTGGCAGTCGACGCGTGTTTCTCACGCCCGCCACGCAGCATCCCAACGAAGCCTGGGTCGTCGAGCAGGCCGAGGCTTTCGTTCACCACATGCGAGCCAAACGGCTCTCGGCCGAGACCATTATGCACGATCGGGATACGAAGTTCACGGCGCGATTCGACGCCGCTCTGAGGAAGGCTGGGTTGAAGGTCCGCCGGTCGGCCTTTCGCGCGCCCGCACAACGGCATTTATCGAGCGGTTCATTCAGACCGTACAGCAAGACTGCCTCGATAATTTCGTCGTCTTTGGCCGACGTCACATGGATTACCTCTGCCGGGAATTCGTCGAACACGATCATGTCGAGCGGCCCCACCAGGGCTTGGACAACGAGCTATTGGCGCCACGCCGCAAGAAAAGAAAGCGGCAGCCTGACATAATCCCTCTGGCCGACATCGGCTGCCACGCCCGCCTGGGCGGCCTGTTGAAGCGCTACCACCGCAAGGCGGCGTAGCGAAAACGCGGTCGAGGCGATCGGACGGCTCCGATCTCAACGGCGCTTGGCTGCGCGCTTTGTCCGTCGGCAGCGACCGTCGAGCCGCATCTGCACCCGACCCGTGTGCTCGTAGCATTCTTGTGCAGCGCTCAGCCCTGCTTTTGTACCGACGATTCCAGCCGATCTATTTGTTGCACAGGGCGGGGTCGGTTTCCGGCAGAAGAAGATTCAGGGCCGGGAAGGTCAATAGCTGTTGATCGCGTCGAACAGCTCGTCAGCCTCGAGACGCAGCATCGTCTCGCCAGCCGACAACGATCCGTTGCCGTCCAAATCCCACAAGAGCCCCTTGTGAGCCTGGACGTCGGTCAGGGTCAACAGGTCCATGATCGTGAGCGTCGTGTTGTCGTCGACGCCGAAGGCCACCCCATTCGTACCGACG
The DNA here is from genome assembly GCA_963702015.1 of uncultured Planctomycetaceae bacterium. Lineage (GTDB taxonomy): Bacteria > Planctomycetota > Planctomycetia > Pirellulales > PALSA-1355 > DATJTR01. Next base: position 5,194,583 of record OY969698.1, on the reverse strand, counting down.
TTGAACGTCGCCGTGGCCGAACCGTTGGCCGAAACGGCAAACCCGTAGGAAGTAGCAGTGTTACCCGCCAGGCTCGACTTGGTGACGTAGGTCGACAAGGCCAGGGCAAGGGTTTCGGCATCGAGTTTGGGGCCGCTCTCGTTGTAGAACTGCTGATAGAAGCTGGCGACCTGGGCGTTGGTCTTGCCGGTCAGATTGTTGGCCACGGCGCTCTTGCCATAAATGTCTGGGAAGGTGCTCGCCAGGTAGTTGCTCAAAGCGGTGGCGCTGGGGCCACCATTGAGAGCCTTGATCAGAGCCTGGCCGCTCGAGCCGTTCCAGAAGGCGATCGAGCCGGTCTGGTTGGCGGCCAGCGGAGAGCTCACCGTCTGCTGCATGCCGAAATCGTTACCGGTGTCGTCGACGCCAGCACCCAAGTGGATGTTGCTGATCTTGCCCGTCTGCACGGTGCCGGAGACCGAGCCGATCGTCGTCAGGCCATTGGTGTAGCCGGTCGGCGGGGTTTCCGAGATGGCATACGTGCCGGCGGGCAGGTTGTCGAACATGTACAACCCGTCGGCGTCGGTGACGGCCGATTCCGTGACCGAGTGGCCATTGCTCGCGGTGCCGTTCAAGGTGACGACCGTACCGGGGACCGCCCGTTCGCCCGGATCGAATTTGCCGTTGTTATTGGCATCCAGATAGGCGTAGCCGGTGATTTCGCCGGCGCCTGCAATCGGCGCCTGCGTGCCGCCGTTGTCGGAGCTGATCAGGCGGTTCTGAGCTGAGTAGAAGATATTGCTGCCGGCAGGCCCCAGCTGATTGATCACGTTCCCGACGACGAAGTCGATCTGGTAGTAGCTGTGAGGAATCACCACGTCGAGGGTATAGCTGCCCGGTCCGAACGTACCCGAATCAGCGTCAATGACCACCTGCTGCGAAGCCTGCGAAGCCACGTAGGTCGGGCCTGGAGCAATGTAGCTGACCAGCGAGAATGGCGTGGGTGGCGCTGCCAGCGGCCACGGTGAACGAGACCTCGACCGCCTCGCCTTGGACTGTGTTGCCCTGCAGAGTTGTCACGGCATTGGCGTCGCTCAGCACGTAGACGACGTTGGAGACGATCGACGTGTTGTACGATTGGGCGTTGTCAAAGTTGTTGCCGCTCGAGGTCTGGCTACTGGCGAGCGTAATGGTGTAATGGTCGGAAAGCGTCGGCGCGGTGCGAACCTGGCCCGTGGGCACGACTTCGCGCACCGTGTAGGTTCCGGCGGCCAGTCCAGTGAACGAGTAGCTGCCGTTGGAGCCTGTGGTCACCACCGGATCGCTGGCAGTCAACTGGCCGCTGTTGTTCAGATCAAGATAGACCTTTACGCCCGACTCCGGCGTGTCGTCCGCTGACTGTCCATTCCCGGTCACATCAAAGTCCACCGTCCCCGAAATGGTGCCCTTTGCTGATGCGGTGACGTCGACGGCCTCCGACGCCGTGTTGCTGGCGACCGAGCCGGTGTCGTTAGTGTCGAGAGCAACGATCGAGAGTGACCGAGCCGTGGTGTTGGTGCTGGTGGTTGAGAAGGTGATCGACTGCAAAGCGGTCTGATATTGGGACGGAGTTGCGATTCCGCTCAAAGTCAGCACACCACCGGTGTAGCTGCCGCTGATCCCATTCTGGTTGGTGAAATGCAGCGTGTCGCCCGACTGCAGCGTGCCGGAAGAGATCGTCACCGTGGCCCCGGTCAGGTCGCTGTCGTAGGACGTTACGGTGATTCCCGAGTCGACCGCTACCGCTGTCCCGCCAAGTGTGAACGTGTTGATCGTGCCTGACGGAGTGACGACCGGCGCGGCGATCTTCACGTTAACGCTTTCGGCTGCCGTGTTGCTGGCGACCGAGCCAGTGTCGTTGGTATCGAGCGCGACGACTGAAAGTGACCGGGTCATCTTGTTGGCGCTGGTCGTCGAGAACGTGACCGACTGTAGGGCCGTTTGGTATTGGGCCGGAGTCGCGCTGCCGCTCAGGGTCAGCGTACCGGCCGAATACGAACCACTAATGCCATTCTGGTTGGTGAAGTGCAGCGTATCGCCCGACTGAAGCGTGCCGGAAGAGATCGTCACCGTGGCGCCGGTCAGGTCGCTGTCGTAGGAGGTGACGGTGATCCCCGAGTCCACCGCTACCGCTGTCCCGCCAAGTGTGAACGTGTTGATCGTGCCTGACGGAGTCACCACCGGCGCGGCGATCTTCACGTTAACGCTTTCGGCTGCCGTGTTGCTGGCGACCGAGCCAGTGTCGTTGGTATCGAGTGCGACGACCGAAAGCGACCGGGTGGTCTTGTTGGCGCTGCTCGTCGAGAACGTGACCGACTGTAGGGCCGTTTGGTATTGAGCCGGCGTCGCGCTGCCGCTCAGGGTCAGCGTACCGGCCGAATACGAACCACTGATGCCATTCTGGTTGGTGAAGTGCAGCGTATCGCCCGACTGCAGCGTGCCGGAAGAGATCGTCACCGTGGCCCCGGTCAGGTCGCTGTCGTAGGAGGTGACGGTAATGCCCGAGTCGACCGCTACGGCTGTCCCGCCGAGTGTGAAGGTGTTGGTCGTGCCTGATGGGGTGACCACTGGCGCGGCGATCTTCACGTTAACGCTTTCGGCTGCCGTGTTGCTGGCGACCGAGCCAGTGTCGTTGGTATCGAGTGCGACGACCGAAAGCGACCGGGTGGTCTTGTTGGCGCTGCTCGTCGAGAACGTGACCGACTGTAAGGCCGTCTGGTATTGAGCCGGCGTCGCGCTGCCGCTCAGGGTCAGCGTACCGGCCGAATACGAACCACTAATGCCATTCTGGTTGGTGAAGTGCAGCGTATCGCCCGACTGCAGCGTGCCGGAAGAGATCGTCACCGTGGCCCCTGTCAGGTCGCTGTCGTAGGAGGTGACGGTGATCCCCGAGTCCACCGCTACGGCTGTACCGCCGAGTGTGAACGTGTTGGTCGTGCCCGACGGGGTCACCACCGGCGCGGCGATCTTCACGTTAACGCTTTCGGCTGCCGTGTTGCTGGCGACCGAGCCAGTGTCGTTGGTATCGAGCGCGACGACCGAAAGCGACCGGGTGGTCTTGTTGGCGCTGCTCGTCGAGAACGTGACCGACTGTAAGGCCGTCTGGTATTGAGCCGGCGTCGCGCTGCCGCTCAGGGTCAGCGTACCGGCCGAATACGAACCACTGATCCCATTCTGGTTGGTGAAATGCAGCGTATCGCCCGATTGCAACGTGCCGGAAGAGATCGTCACCGTGGCGCCGGTCAGGTCACTGTCGTAGGAGGTGACGGTGATCCCCGAGTCCACCGCTACGGCTGTACCGCCGAGTGTGAACGTGTTGGTCGTGCCTGATGGGGTGACCACTGGCGCGGCGATCGCCACCTTGACAGTGTCCACTCCCTCATTACTGGTCGTGGGTATCGCCGCGCTGTCGTCGGCGTAAACATCAACGGTCCGGGTGGTCGTGTTCGTGCTGGTGGTCGAGAACGTGACGCTTTGCAAGGCGGTCTGGTATTGGGCCGGCGTCGCGCTGCCACTCAAGGTCAAAACGCCACTGGCGTAGTTGCCGGTGATGCCATTCTGGTTGGTGAAATTGAGCGTGTCGCCCGACTGATAGTTGGTGATCGTTTCCGACGCGCCGGTAATGTCCGTATCGCTGGAAGTCACCGTGACGGCCGAGTCGACCGCCACAGCCGACCCGCCGAGTGTGAACGTTTGCCCGGTGCTGCCGGAGGTCGTCACGACCGGCGCGGATGACCCAAGAGTAACGGTCGTTTGGGTGTCAGCGGTGGCGTGAAACGCCTCGGTGTTGCCGACGTTGTCGATCGCCTGGCTGATAAAGGCGTAGGTGTGTCCGTTCACGCCCGTGTAATTTGCGGACGTCGCGGTAGTGGCTTGCTGCCACAGCGTCCAGGGTCCGCCGTTGTCGGAGACATAAATGTTGTAGTCCGCGATGCCCGATCCGCCGACGTCATCCTGGCCGCTCCAATTCACGGCGAACGTGGTCGAGGTTTCGGTCGGTGGCAACTGCGTCACGCTGCTGGTCGGCGCGCCTGAGTCGATCGTGACCAGGGCCTGCTTCGAGGTGTCGATCCCCTGGCTCGGATCTTCGTCGTCGACCTGGTCGGTGGCGATCAGGCCGTTCTCGTCGAAATTGATGTTGGCCACGTTGCGGATTTGCGTACCGGTCGGCAGGCCCGGCATAGCCTGGATCGTGTAATCGATTTTTCCCATGCCGCGGCCGGTGCCGTCCTCGGGGGGGAGGAAACCGGTCAGGACATCGGGGGGCAGACCGGTCGCCGGATCGACCGAAATGAACGTGGCAAAAACGGTGTCGGTGGTCAGGTTGATCCCGGCGGTGACGTCGACGTCGAACGTCTGGCCATTGTCGGTCATCGAGACGGTCGTCTCGTAGTGCTGCGTGCCGGCGGGAATCGACAGCACCGTGTCGCCAAAGGCGATCTCGGTCAGTTGGAACGTGGCGGGATTGAGATTGGGGTCCAGCGGATCGGAAATCGTCACCTCTTGGGCCGGAGCGGTGGCTGAGGGCGAATTCTCGAAGTCGATCTCGTAGGGCAATACGGTTCCCGGCGCGACAAACGCCTGCGTGCTGAAACCGGCCGGCCCGATCAGCCCGTTCGGGTCGACGCTGCTGGCCGCGGCGCCGGTGCCGCTGGCACCGGCGCTGCCGCCGGGAGGCGAGGGAGGAACGTCCTGCTCGTCCGCAAGTCGCTCCCACTCAGGCCTTGCCTGCGCCGCCCCCCGCGCGTCCTCCGCATCCTCCTCCTGCATCTGGCGGAGGAGTTCGGCGCTTTCCTGCGACTTTCGGTCGACCATTTCCTGAGTCGCTTTTCTCAACTCCGCTTCCTGCTTTGCCGGGTCTGGTGCGTTCTTTGCCAACTCTGCCGCCGTGTCTTCAAAAAACTTTGTCGCCGCCTTGTCAAATGCGGCCTGCGCGTCCGCCTCTTTTTTGTTGGCGGCCTCATTTGCGGCGACCTCAGGGATGGCGTTATTTATGTCTTCCGTGCTGGCGTTGAAGTTGAAAAAAAGGTCAGGTGCGCCGTCGCCGGCGGGCTGGTAATTGGGGCCAAAGATTTTCTGGTCACTAATCGGACTGCTGCTGGGGTCGTTTCCCGTTGGGTCGATGAGATCCGTCGGCTGATTGATCGCGTACTGCCGCAGGTTGGGGCCGCTTCCCAACAGCCCGAGCGGGTCGGTCGAGGTGAACTGCCCGACGGTCGGGTCGTAATCGCGGGCGCCCATGTTCAACAGGCCGCTGCCATCGCTCGTTACGCCGAATTGACCGACGTAGGTAAACGGATTGGCCGTGCCGCCGGTCGAATTCAATAGGCCGCCGAAGGGCAAATAGCTGTAGGTGTTCAGAATCGATCCGGCGGCACTGACCAGATCGGCCGTCGAGCCAAGTCCATCGAACTGATAATAGTTCGTGCTGCCGGCCGTGGTTTGGCTGACCAGCCCCAGGCCGTAGGTATAGCTGGAAATCAGATTGCCCGAGCTGTTGTACTGACCGACGACGTCATCCATCGGTCGGATCGACGAGGTTTTGCGTGACCTGGCCGTTGTGCGTAGTCGAGACCAGATCGCCCAGGGTGTCGTACTGATAAATCCAGCTATCGGTCGGCGAAGTGACGCTGGTCAAACGGTCGAGCGAGTCGTAGGTGTAGGTGGTCGTGCCGGAAGAGTTGGTCTTCGAGAGCAGGTTGCCGTCGGCGTCGTAGGTGTAGGTGGTGCCGTCGGAAGTGCTCGTCGTTTCGTTGACGCTGTTAATGGTGTAATTAGTCGTGACCCCGTTGACGATGGTTTGCGTGCGATCGCCGGCCGCGTTGTAAACGTAGGTCAAGTCCTGGCTGGGGATCGCGTCGGTCGAGGCGAAGTCGGCTTGGATCAATTCACCGGCCGAGTCGTAGCTGTAGGTCCACGTGCCGTCGAGCGTGGTCATCGTGGCCACTTGCCCCAGCGCGTTGTAGGTGTAATCGAAGCGGCTGCTCACAGTCGTGCCGCCGGAATAGTTGATCTCGTGCAGCAGGTTGCCGTCGGCGTCGTATTGATAGGTGGTGTAGGGACTTGTGTAGGGCCCCAGGCCGCTGCCGGTTCCGTTGCCATCGATCGGCGACCGCCAACTGACCGAGATTGTTGTAGACGTAGGTAACAATCGGATGGTTGTTGCCGTCGGTCAGCCCGGCCAACTGACCGGCCGAGTTGTAGCTGTAGTTGACCGTGTGTAGCCGGACTGCTCGACCATCTGGATCCGCTGGCCGCCGGAATTGTAGGTGTAGGTGAGCGATTGGCCGTTGGGATAGGCCACCTCGGTCAACTCGTCGCCCGAATTGTAGGAGAGCGTGGTCGTGCCGGCGGCGTCGGTCGCCGTGGCCAGGTTGCCGTGAGTGTCGTAGGTGAACGTGTAGCTGGTGCCGTCGGCAAGGGTTTCGCTGGTGACCTGCCCTTGCGGCGTTGTAGGTGTTGCTGGTGACCTGGCCGTTGGCGTTGATGATCGTGAGCGGATCGCCCAGGGCGTCGTAAGTAGTGGTCGAGACGGTGCCGTCGGGATTCTGAGTCGAAGTCAGATCGCCGGAGCTGTCGTATTGATAGACTGTCGTGTTTCCCTGCCCATCGGTCGAACTGACCAGCGAGTTGTCGGGCCCTGCGTAGGTAAACGTATCGGACTGGCCGAGCGGATTGGTGACGCTGGTCAGATTGCCGTTGGAGTCATAGGTGAAGCTATCGACCAGGCCGGTCGGCCCCGTGACGCTGGTCAAATTGAAATTGCCGTCATACGAGCCAAAGGAGACATTGCCCAAGGGATCGATCGTTTTCAGCAACAATCCTTGCTCGTTGTAGAAAAGCTGCGACGCATCGCCATTGGCGTCGGTGATGGTCACCTGCCCTTGGTTGTAGGTGTAGGTGATCGGATCGGCGCCGCCGGCCTGCGACGCCCCGGCCAAGAGCCCGCTGGGATAGTAATTGAACAGTTGCTGCGTGCCGTCGGGGAAGGTGATCGAAGCCAGGGCGTTGAAGAGATTACTGTCCGACGTGCTCGATTCATAGGCGTAGCTGGTGATCGTGCCGTCGTAACCGGTGACCTGCGTGAGCTGATCCGTGGCCAGGTCGTAGCTGTAGCTGACCGTGCGGCCGTCGGAGCTGGTGACCGACTGGATCAGGTTGGACGAGTTGTAGGCGATCGCGAGGGACTCGCCCGAGGATGAGGTCAGGCTGGTGAGCAGGCCGCCGGCGTAGCCGGCCGTGATCCGATTGCCGTCGGTGTCCTGGATATAGCCGAGCGTGCCGTTGTCGTTGAAGAATTCGATCTGCCCATCGGTTTCTTGGAGCGAGTATCCGCCACCCGTTTGTGTCAAGACGCCATAATCGCCCGGCTGATCGAAATAATCGCTGCCACGGCTGTCGGGCTGGAAGATCCGCTTGCTGCCATCGGGCATGGTGACGGTCACCCCACTGGCGCCGACGGACAGCGAATAGTTGCCAGTCGTCGGTCCAGCCATAACCCAAGGGGCCGAGGGTTTGGCGATCGTCGATCGGCGCGAGGAATTCGCGGCTGAAGTCGAGCGACAAGGTGCCGGGCGTGGCCAGCGCGATGTCGGTCTCGGTGTCCAATTGCGGCGCCGGAAGCAGGGCGTTGTCGGCCTGCAAGACGGCGAATTGCCAGAGCTGGCTGATGTCGTCGACGTCCTCGCCGAGGCCGGACAGATAGCTGGCCGCGTTATCGAGCATCTGCACGTAGCCGCCCCAAGTGTTGCCCAACAGCGAAGTCAAATTCGAGTAGATCGATCCCCAGGCTAGCGCGGAGACGTTCGCAGGTTGCAAACTCGACTGCAAGCTCGCCCAATCGACCGCGTCGGTGTCGGTGGTTGTGAAGACGCGCAAATCGAAGGCGAATGACGTCTGGTCTGGGGCCCAGGGCATCTGCATGCCGCCGTAATAGACCGGCACGGTGACCGATTCCCCCGGCTCGAGCATGCCCGGCACTTTGCCTTGGGCCAGAATCTGAACGGTCGAAGAATAGCCTTGCGGAATCGCCGAGGTCCAAAAGCCCGAGGTTTGCAGTGCCGAATTCAAGGTGAACAGCGGCACGTTTTCGGGCACCGACGATTCGAGCAGCAGCACCGGGGCCGGCATGGCCACGGTGCCGGTGTTGGAGTATTCGACGTAAAACGTCGAGGCAATGTGCCGGCCCACTTCGCTGGGAATAATTAGGTTCGTCACGAGGTTGGCCTGGCCCGGGGCGGTAACCGTGAACGCACCGGGCAATTGGGCCGTCGACCCATCGCTGTTGGTCACCTGGACTGTATAGCTGCCTTGCGGGACGCCGGTCAGGTTGAACGTGGCCGACAGCTGCGTGGGAGTGTTCAGCGACACGCCGCTGGCGTTGTAAACCGAGTTGCCGGCGCCGAGCAATTGAACGGTTGTCGTGCTATTGAAGCTGCCACCGAGAATCATGCGTCGCGGTGCTGCCAGTAGCCGCGGTGCTGGGCGTCACGGAGGTGAGTGCAACCGAGCTGGTCGAAACATCGAGGGTATAATTGCTCGGCGCCGGCACGGAATTGCCGTAGACCATGATGTACCACGTTCCCGGATCGGCCGAGGAGATCAGCAATTGCTGTTCGGCAGTGTCGGGCGTCGCAGCGCTGTAGTTGTACGTTCCGCGCGTGGGGGCGCGCCCAAACGGGCGTACAGCTCATTCGCATCGCCCGGGGAGGAATCCAGCAGGCTGATGTTGAGTGGCTCGTTCGTCGGCACGTTGACTGTGAACAACTGGGCATAGCCGCTGCCGGTCAGCGTTCCGGCATAAGTCTCGCCGACACTCAGCGGGACGTTGCCTGCGCTGAGCGACACGACCGAAATCTGCTGCAGCTCGAACGAATAGCCGCCGGTGTTGCCGGCAAAGCTATCGACCTGCAGCGAGTAATTGCCGCTGGCCGGCAAGCTGACGGTACCCGAATCGGCCTGCAAGTTCGAGAAGACCGTCGATCCGCCCGGTCCGACGAGCGTGTAGGCGACGTTTGTATCGGCGGCGCTGATCAGTTGCAGATTGACCAGCTCGCCGGCCGTTCCGGCAAAATTCCACTCATCAAGTTCCAGCGGATTGACCAGGTTGCCGGTGTACTGTTGATCGAGGGTCAAGCCCGAGGGGTTGATGACCGGAGTGACGACGGAGGCGGTGAGGACATAATCACCGGTCGCACTCGAATCGCTCGCGGCCGCCTGAACATCGATCGTGTACGTGCCGCTGGAAGGCAGCGTGACGTCGACCAGTTCGGCCACCGCGCCGGACGTTTGGCTAGCGACCGTCGGCACGACGACGTTGCCATTGGGCCCCAGCAGCGTGACCTGGCCGTAATTGAGCGTGGGCGACAGGGCCGCGGGAGAACCGGGGTAAGACGAGCCCCCGGGATTCAGCTCGACGGTGACCTGTTGCCCCGCCTGGCCGTAAAACGTCCAAGCGTCGGTTTCGCCCGCGTTGCTCATGTCAGCGGCGGTCGGAGTATTCAGCGTGATGGGCCCGCCCGGTGGAGTCACCACGCCACCGATGAGCGAGCCACTGATGTCGGCGACGCGCGCATACAAGTGCAGCCCGTTCAAATTGAGCGTGGCTCCCGGCAATACCTCCAATTGGTTGACGTAGATCGCTTCGGGATCGCCGCTGGGCGAGCTGGAATTGTGGGATTGATCAACCAACTCGACGTTGTCGCCGCGATAAATGATCAGCGTGCCATAGCAGGAATTGTTCGCGAAATTAGCCTGTCCCGGCCCGTCGTCGGCCGACATCGCCTCCAAAAGCTGTGGATTGCTCGGCGTTGCCGAGCCGTCGAGCCCGACGGTCCCTTGCGGGTCGAAGCCTTGTACGTTGGTCGTGTTGCCCAGCAGGTTGCCGGAGACGTCGAGCGTGCCTCCCACTGCAACTGAGAGCGCGCCGGAGCCGTTTAAGGTTAAGCCGCCGTTGTCGTTCAGATAACCATTCGACTGGTTGACGACGATCGAGCCTTCGTTGGTCAAGGTCGGCGCGGAAATGCCGCTCGAGACACCATTGTTCACGAAAGTTTGATTGGGCAGCAGCGTGAAAGGGCTGGCACTGTCGCTTTGAAGATCGAAATTCGTGAGCAGGTCCAGGCTGGGAATCGAGACTTGCCCACCTCCGGTCTGGTCGAGGACATTAGAGAAACACGTATCGGTTTGCAAAGCGGGCAGGTTGATCAAGCTGCCGGCCCCCTCCGGCTCGAGCGAAAACGCACCACCGCTGGCGGTGAGCAGGCCGGGCAGTTGAATCTGGCCGCCGCTTTGGGCAGTCAGGCCCAGCGTCGAACTCAGGCCGGCACCGGTGTTGATCGAGGCGAGGTACGGCAACGACAACACGCTTCCGGCACCGGTGACGGTCCAAGCCGCGCCACCCGTGAAATTGGGGGCGGCGCCGTAGGCGGTGACTTCGGGCAAGGTCAGCGAACCGCCGCCCGAGACGTCGAGATCCGATTTATCGATATTGCTCAGGCTCTGATACGTGCCCTGCTCGCCGCTGATGTTCAGCGAGGAATCGTCGAACGTGGTCAGATTCGGAGCCGCGATCTCCGCATGGTCGGATTCCGTCCAGATTTGTTGGACGGTGACGCTGGTCATGGCGGGCAGATAGATCTCGCTCCCCGAGCCATTCTCGGATCCATCGGCGGTGAGGCTCGTATCCACCGGCAGCGCGGGCAAAGCGGCCAGATACACTCGGCCACTGTCATAGGCACCGATCGAAATCGGTCCGTTGTCGATCGTGGTCAGATTGGGGAGTGAGATAAAGCTTCCCGCGTAAACGTTCCAATTCGTCGTCGCCGTTGGGCTGTCATTCACGGTGGTGACGCCCAACAGGGACAATTGACCGCCGTTTTCAACCGTGAATGACGTGCCGTCGATATCGGTCAGACCCGGATAGCTTACCGCCGGTCCCGTGATGCTGATGCTTCCCCCGGCGAAAGTCGTGAGCAAAGGAACGCTGATGGCATTGCCCCCGGCGCTGAGCTGATTGCCGCTGCCTGTCACGGTCGTCAGCAGCGGAAGTGAGAGCGAGCCGCCAGTTCCACTGGTTTCGAAGTCGACGTTGCCACCGGTGCTCGTCACCAGCGCTGGCAAAGAAACCGACCCGCCGCTATTGCCGAACAAATTGACGCCGGGCCCGGCACTGATCGTGGCCAGATTGGTGAGCGTGAGCGAGCTGGCCGTGCCGCCCATGCTCGTGCCGCTAGCTTCCAGAGTGGTGCTATTCAAGTTCGCATTGGTGTAACTGGTGATTCCCGCCAGGGCCAGCGACGAACCGCCGGAGACGGTGACCGACGAACCGTCGATGTTCGTCAGATCAGGAAGACTGGGCGTGGCGTCGTCGACCGAGATTGCCCCGTTGTCGAACGTGGTCAACAACGGGGTCAGAATGGTCCCACTGTTGGCCCAGTTCAATTGGCCGCCGGCGCCGGTCAGGCTGGTAACCTTGGACAGATCGATTTCGCTCGATGTCCCGGTGGCCGTGAAATCGAGATCGCCCGAGGTGGAAGTGAGCGCTCCGAGCCCGATATTGCCGCCGCTCTCGGCGTTGAATGCAGTCGAATTGCCGCTGCCCGACACCGTGATCGAGGTCAGGTTCGGCAGGCTGAGAGAGCCGTCGACTTGGAAGGTGAGTTGGCCCGTCGAGTTGCTGTAGCTGGTCACTCCCGGCAGGCTCACCGTCAAGCCTTGACCGACCGAGACGGCCGAATCATTGATGTTCGTCAGATCGGGAAAGCTGGCCGAGCTATCGACCGAGATCGAACCATTGTCGAACGTGGCCAGGTTGGGAACCAGCAAGGAGCCAGCCCCGGCAGTGATCTGATCGCCCGCGCCGGTAAGGCTCGTGAGCAATGGCAAGTCGATTTCGCCCGTTTCGTTGGCATTGATCACGATGCCGGGCTCGGAGCTGGAGGCAAAGGAATTGAGGTAGATATTGCCGCCAAACTCATCGACGGTCAGCGCCTTGCTGCTGTCGGCTGCCGTGCTGACGGAGGTCAAGTTGGGTACGTTCACGGTGCCAGAGTCTTCGGTCGTGAACATTGCGCTGCTGGCACTGTCGCAATCTGGCAAATCGATTGTGGCCCCAAGCGAAGCGACCACGTCGGAGTTGGAAATCGTCGTCGTGCCATCGGCCGTCAGGGTCACTCCGGTTCCATCGACCGCCAACGCAGCACCGCTCATCGACAGTGTCCCATCAATGGACGAATCGGCGTAGACGGTCAAGAAGCCGCTCTGCGCAAGCGAGAGGGTCGCCCCCGCCGCCACCGAAATGCTGTTGGCGAATTCGTCGTTGTCGATCGTCACCGTGGGACTGCCTGCCGAGCCGATGACCACGTCGTCGTCCCCGCCGGGCACGGCCTCCGGCGACCAATTCATCGGATCGGTCCAGAGGCCATCGCCGCCATCGCCGGTCCAAGTGATGGTCAACAACCGCCGATCTTCCAGCCGTTCGAAGGAAAGCTGGGCGGCAAAGAGGTTGCGGTGAACTCGATAACGCTTGGGTTGGACGTACCGGAATTGGCGTGTCATGAAACCCCCTTTAGAGATTTCAGGTCATAGAAATGACTTGTGGAAATGATGCAGTTCCGGTTGAGCGCCAAGTGCTTGGGGAAGGGGCAGACGCCCCAAATTCAGGGATAATGCTAATGCGCTGAGATCAACTTGTCCAATATTTTTGATAAAATAATTGACCGCCCCGTGCAAAAACAAAATCATCTTCTTCGTGCCAATAGATTTGCAGCAATTTGCCTTGCGAAACATCGCGGGGGCACGGCCAAGGGGCTCGGATCGTGCCGCGGTGCTGGGATGCCTGCTGTTGATCCTGGTGGGAGCTACCTAGAGAGAATTGGCTCGACAGATTCGGTACCCGCGACCCCGCTGTCAATGATCCGGTTCTGGATTTGCTCGACGTTCATGACGACCCTCCTGAAAAAAATCTGTGCCAAGGTCTCTCGGCCGGTGACCTGCTTGAGTCATGTTGATGCCGTTTATCCAAAGACACTCCCAAGGAAACCTCGCATGGCGGACGCTATTTCATCAACGTGTGTCTCCAAGGCGAAGTGCCCCGTGTCGAGGAAGCGGATTTCCGCGTTAGGGATGTCGCGCTTGAACGCCTTGGCCCCTTGTGGCAGGAAGAACGGATCGTTCTTGCCCCACACCGCCAGGAAGGGCGGTTTGCAGGTGCGGAAATACTTCTGAAAGGTCGGGTAGAGCGCAACATTGCTCTTGTAGTCCCCGAAAAGGTCGAGCTGTACCTCGGCCGCGCCGGGCCGGCCCAAGTAGTAGTTATCCAGGGAATAACCGTCCGGAGAAACTGCCATCGCGTCGGGAACGCCGTGCGTGTATTGCCAGACGGTCGTCTCGGGCTTGAGAAACGCACGCAGGGCCTCGCGATTGGTCAGTGACGCGTCGTGCCAGTAGGTCCGGATCGGATTCCAGCCGTCACTCAGACCTTCCTCGTAGGCGTTACCGTTCTGGGAAATAATCGCCGAGATTCTGTCCGGGTGCTTTACGGCGAGCCGAAATCCGGTCGGCGCACCGTAATCGAAGAGATAGACCGCATAGCGATCGAAGCCGACCGTCTCGGTGAAGCGATCGATCTTCTCCGCGATCTTGTCGAAGGTGTAGCCGCGGCCAGGCATGTCGGACCTGCCAAAGCCCGGCAAATCGGGAGCGACGATGTGGAAGCGGTCGGCCAGCAACGGAATCAGATCTCGGAACATATGACTGGCACTCGGGAACCCGTGGAGCAACAGCAGCTTCGGGGCGTCGGATGGGCCGGACTCGCGATAAAAGACGTTGAAACCGTCCAGGTTTACGGTTCGATATTTGATGGCAGTCATGCGATTTTTCCTCTGCGAAACGGGTGGAGCGACAATGCCTGCTGAGACGAGGTTCGGATCACCTTAAGTCCGGGATGCCTGGGTGGTCTGCCGGTCGCGGACCCGGAGCGGACCAGAAGAACCTACGCTCGCTCTCGGCCATGGCGACGTCGTTGATGCTGGCTTCCCGGCGGCGCATCAGGCCTTCGTCGTCGAATTCCCACAGCTCGTTGCCATAGCTACGGAACCACTGGCCCGATTCGTTGTGCCATTCGTACTGGAAGCGCACCGCGATGCGGCGTTCGCCAAAGGCCCAGAGGTCCTTCACCAGCCGGTAGTCGAGCTCGCGTCTCCATTTCCCGGCCAGGAACTCCTGGATCTGGCTACGACCGGCCAGAAACTGGTCGCGGTTGCGCCAGATCGAGTCGGTGGAGTAGGCCAGGGAGACGCGAATCGGATCGCGAGAGTTCCACGCGTCTTCGGCGGCACGCACCTTGGCAAAAGCGGTCTGGAGCGTGAACGGCGGTCGAATGCTACTCGCCATCGAAGTTGCTCTTTTTTGGGGAGGGATGGGAGAGGAAGGAAGAAAGAGGATCGGGATTTCCCGTTCCTCATCCTCTTCTCTTTTGTACGCGCCGCAATTCTCTGCAACTTCCGTAAGACCGTGCGAGCTTAGTTATTTTGAATCGCCTCGCGGATAATGTCCACGACGACAGACGGTGCGGTCACAATCGGTGCGTGATCGACGCGATGATCGTGTACCCGAGCCTGCATCCGCTGGGCCATGAAACGCTGATTTTCGTGGACGATCATGCGGTCCTCTTCGGCCACGAGGTACCAGGCCGGACGGTCCTTCCACAGCGGTCGATCGACAGGAACGGTGATGCATGCCGGCGAGATCGGCCGCTGAACCGCCGCCAGCACGGCCAATTCCTCGGCGGCGGCATTTTGGGCGAAGGCGGCGGCGAAGGCGAACTCGGGCAGATAAATCAGCCCGTGCTTGTCGGGCGCCAGCTTGGGTGCCTGTGCGTGCGGCGTGCCGCGGTAGAAGACATCCGCGACGGTTTCCCCTTGGTCCGGTGCCAGTGCGGCCACGTAGACGAGCCCCTTCACCTTCTCATCGCGCGCTGCCCCGATGACGGCGCCGGCGTAGGCATGACCGACCAGCACAGTCGGCCCGGCCACCCGCTCCAGTGTTCGATCGAGCGCCGTCACATCATCCTGGAATGACGTCAGCGGCAGCGGCGCGGCAACCACCTGGACGCCGTCGGCCACGAGCGGCGCGATAACCCTTGCCCAACTCGATCCGTCGGCCCACGCGCCATGAACGAGCACCACGCTCACGTTTGTCGATGGCATGACTTCGCTCCTTTGTTAGATCGACTTCACTTCCCCACCGTCCATTCGTAGCGTAGAACCGGTCATCCAACGTGCGCCCGGCGACGACCGGAAACTCGCCACGGGGGCAGGATTTCACGATGCCGACGCATTCGATGCCGCTGATGTCGGCGATCTCGGCCCACTCCCCTTTTCGCATGTGCAACTCAGCGTGGTTCAAGCCGAACGCCTTGACCTCGATCACGGCGTGGCCGGCTTTGGGTTCCGGCTCCCGCATCTCCCGGATTTGCGGGACATCCGGCCCTCCGAACTGTTTCCGGAGAATTGCACGCACGAGGATATCCTCCCAGTTTGCGTAGCAAGTAACGCGAGGCTCGCCGCGCGAGGCGGCCAGAGTCTTCACGGTCGTCCTTATTAGTCGACCCGCCGACTCACGATCGCATGCCGGGAAGCGCATCGACCTTCGGGAAGTCGATGTCTGTGTCGGCGACGTGGTTGAAGTAGTTGGTATAGATATTGAGCGCCACGCCGGCCACCGCTTCGGCGATCTCACCGTCAGTGAATCCGGCTTCCCGCACCGCGTCCACATCGCCGCCAGACACCTGGCCCCGGGTTTCAACTAGCTTGCGACTGAAATGTAGCAGAGCGTCCGTTTTGCCGTCCGCAGCAGCCCCCTGGCGACTCTCCAGGATCTGGTCGACGGTCAGACCGGCCATCTTGCCCAAGGCACTGTGGGCGGAAACGCAGTAGTCACATTGGTTCACCTGGCCGACTGCCAGCGCGATCTGTTCGCGATTTTTGGCCGACAACGAACCCCCGGCCAGTGCCCCGCTAAACTGGAGGTACGCATTAAGGGCCGCTGGGGAATTGGCCATCGCCCGAACCATGTTTGGGACGATACCGAGCTTCGACTTGACGGCGCCAAGTAGTTCCTTCGTGTTTCCGGTGGCGGTTTCCGGCGCAATTTGGGCGAATCGGGACATGATCGGTTCTCCTTTGCACACGATGAAACTACGACAACTTATGTGGGACTTTCGATGTTCACACCGAAGAACGGTTACAACCGCAACGGCTTTGCCGAGCCGAATCGTCTGTTCAATCGAACGTGGGTACTCCGACACGTGACGCACTCAGTCAAATGCTCGTCAAAGCGATCTCGCCGCGGCGGGGGCAATTCGCCCGCCAAGTATTCGCTCAACGCCTCAAGCGCTTCTAGGCACGTCATATTGTGGGCCGCCCGGCGGCTGTCGACAAATCAACCCCTGGGAGTTTGGATGCCACGGGCGACCACCTAGTTACGGACTGGCTAGAGTCCTGGACACGCGGAGAGAGATGCTTATTCTGGGTGTCTGCTCTCATGAAGCACGCTGAGGAATTTCAAGGCGACCTGGCAAATTACACTGACATCGAGCCGGTGATTCCAGTCAGCGAAGTGCTCATTTTCAGGTAGATATTTGGTTGCGATGGCCCGCGATGCCGTTTCATGAAAGAGAGGGGTAATCCGTATATCCTCTGGCATCTCCTCCGTAGAATGTTTGCTGATCCGGTTCGTTCAATTGGGCTCCCAGCTGTAGCCGCCTTGGCAGATCTGGGTTGGCTAGAAAGGCGCGCCCGTACGCGACAGCGTCGGCATGCCCGGTCCGTAATGCTTCCTCTCCCCTGAGCCCGTCATATCCGCCATTCACGACGTAGAGACCTTACCAAAGTGTTCTCAGGTGAGCCGACAAGGCGAGATCCTCCTCGCTGCTTCCTTTGCTGTTCTGCGCCGTTTCAACGACGTGGAGGTACCCGAGCCCATAGCCGTTGAGTCTTGCAACCGTGACGGAGAAGGTTTCGAGTGGGTTGTCGTCCGTCATGTCGTTAAAATCAACCGTCGGAGAGATTCGCACACCGACATGCCTGCTGTCCCAGGCTTCTAGGACGCGTTCGACTGCTTCAGTGAAAAAGCGGACTCGATTCGACGCAACACCTCCAAATTCATCGGTTCGCCGATTCGATCCTGTTCGGAGAAATTGATCGATCAAGTATCCGTTCGCCGCATGAATCTCGACCCCGTCAAATCCGGCTTCTTTCGCGTTGCCGGCTGCCCGCCGATAATCGGCCAAGGTCTCTTTGATCCCGCTAGCCGTCAAGGCAACCGGCTCCGAAACCTGTGCCCGACCCGTCGCAATGGACGTATGGCTATTGGCACGGATTGCGGATGGAGCAACGGGTTGCGCGTTGTTTGGCAACAAGGACGAATGAGAGATTCGGCCGACATGCCACAACTGCAGGAATATTCGCCCGTTGTGCCCATGCACGGCATCTACGATTTTTCGCCATGCATGGATCTGCTGAGGCGAATGAATGCCCGGCGTATTAACGTACCCCGTTCCCATTGGGGAAATCTGAGTCGCCTCCGTAATGATGAGGCCTGCTGATGCACGCTGCGAGTAGTATGTCGCCGCGAGTTCGCTATGCACGCCATCCGGATTGGCGCGGTTCCGCGTCATCGGTGCCATGAAGACACGATTTGGCAGGGTCAACGACCCGAGTTGGACTGATTCGAAAAGGCTCTTCAATTTGTGCTTCGTTTGTTAAACGACGTGGTGGATTGCTTGTGATAAGCTGGCGGTGAAGAACTCATAGCAGGTTCGACACGCCTGCTCCGCACTCTAACCGGATATGGTTGGGTTCGAACTCTGTTATTGAGTCGGCATATCGCTAGCCTTCTCTGCTCGCCGCTCCTTCCAAACCGCAAAAGCAGTGAGCAATCCGAGGAGGAGAACGACAACGGGAATCACAGGTGGCTTGATACCGAGAGGAAGAACGCTAGCAGGCACTTGAGGCTGCAGGTGGACATAGATTGCCGTGCCCATCTGAGCAACGAGAATCGAACACGCGATCAGGAGGAGCTGATCTCTGCTTTTTGCGGTTAATGATCTTCGAAGCCATGGCAGTAAGAGCAGGCACCCGGTGACTATTTCCCCCAGTTTGCCCGCGAGAATCGCCTCGTGGGGTAGATGACTCTGTTGAATCTGGATATCAAACCATCCACGGAAGGGCTGGAAGAATTTCAGGAATCCGAACATGAACATCAGAATTCCCAGGAACAGCGATAAAGCCTTGCTTAGGCGACGAGACATTTTCTTTCTCCACTTTCGAAATTTTTCGACTTCCCAGCGCTAGCCCACGGGGCATCTTTCGGAATTGGCGCAGATCTAGGGTTTAACTCTCGGATCGAAACGCCTGATCCAATTCATTCGGGGAAATGTGATCCGTATAGTTGCTGATCGTCTTGAGGGCTACGCCGATCAGAACCTCAAGTATTTGATCCTTACGGTAGCGAAGCGGCGCCACAACCTCCTAACTCCTTTGATGCCAGCCGCGGCGACATGGTTACGGCAAGAAGGGCGTTTACGTTGGCGAGCCGAATCGTTCGCTCAAAGATACATGGGTACTTCCGACAGGCGACGCACTTGGTCAAATGCTCGTCAAAGCGATCTCGTCGCTACGGGGGCTCTTGCCTATCCGGCGTTCCTCAAGTTCTCAAGTGCTTCCAGGCACGTCATAATTTGGCCCCCCCGCTGACTGCCGACAGGACCCTCGTAACTTGGATGTCACGGGCGGCCCCTGGGTTACGGACGGACTGGGTTTCCGGGCTCGGGTAGAGCGATCGTCATTTGGTCCAAATCACGTTGGCGCGGCTTGCCCACCGCTCAGGTAATTGGACGCCCCGAGTCGCTTACAGGTTACACCGCCTGAAAAACCGGCGATCTTGCTTGTATCCCGAACCGCTGCTACAGCATCGAAGCGATGCGAGCCGATTTCGACGATGACCGCCACGGCTAAGATCAATCCTTTGTTGGTTTTCGATCACCGGCTTAATCTTGAATTCGTGTCCCTCGCGGTCGCTGTCAGCAACCGATGCTGGGCGGTAAACTGAAGGGAAACAACGTCGCAATGGAACGCAGGCGAAAACCGTGATTCCAGCTGCAGTTGACGGAATTCAATGGGTCGCTCGATGACCAAGCCCCCATCTGAACGCTCGATGGCCTCGCGCTGAAACGGAAGTGTTGATCGATGATCAATTGATCCCCGACGACGCCGAGGACATCTTGGCGTTGCGCACCATTCTCGACGGCACCGCCCACAGCACTGGCGAAGCGTTCTTCCAGTCGCTCGTCCGCCACCTAGCGGTAGCCGTGGGCGCGCAATATGCCTTCGTCGCCGAATTCGCCGACGTGAACACCCGCGTCCGCACGCTGGCCTACTGGTTCCGCGACCGATTTCACGACAACGTCGAATTTGACCTGTCGGGCACCCCCTGCGAAGAAGTCTTGCGCGGCAAGCTCTGTCATTATCCACGGGATGTGCAACAGGTCTTTCCGGCTGACCAGGAACTGATCGACCTAGGCATCGAAAGCTATTTGGGCGTGCCGCTGCTCGACGCCCGGGGCGTCACGCTTGGCCATCTGGCGGTATTCGATACGCGGGCCATGAGTGCCGAGCCGAAGCGACTTTATACGTTCCGCATTTTCGCGGCCCGGGCAGCAGCGGAACTGGAACGTCTGCGGGCAGAGAAGCTGCACCGCGAAAGCGAGCAGCGCTTTCGCGATCTCTACGAGGAAGCGCCGATCGCCTACGTGATGGAAGACCTCGAATCGCGATTTGTCAGCGCCAATCGCGCCGCGATGAGAATCTTGGGGATCAAGCCCGAGGAAGTGGCGGGCATGATAGGCATCTCGCTGGTTCCCGATACTCCCGAGGCCCAGCGCCGCGTCAAAGAGGCGCTCGCGTCGGTCGGACGAGGCGCCGACACCAGCGGCGTCGTGCTCGAACTTCGCCGCAAGGACAACGGCCAGCCGGTGTGGGTCCAATGGTGGTCGAAGCCGATGCCCGGCGGCAAATACACGCGTACCATGTTCGTGGATATCACCGATCGCGTGTTGGCCGAACAGGATCGAAATCGTCTGCTGCAACAGAACGCCTACTTGCAAGAGGAAATCAAGTCGGTCCACGACTTCGAGGAGATCATCGGGCAAAGCAGCACCCTCTCGGCCGTGCTCGAAAACACCCGGCTCGTGGCGCCCACCGACACTTCGGTGCTGATCACGGGCGAGACTGGCACGGGCAAGGAACTGATCGCCCGGGCCATTCATTCCGCCAGCACGCGCCGCGAAAAGCCGCTCATCAAGGTCAACTGCGCGGCGCTGCCCACCGGCCTTGTCGAGAGCGAACTCTTCGGCCACGAAAAGGGGGCCTTCACCGGCGCCATCAACCGCCGCATTGGCCGATTCGAATTGGCGGCGGGGGGAACGATCTTTCTCGATGAAATCGGCGAGATTCCGCTGGACGTGCAAGTCAAGCTGCTGAGAATCCTGCAAGAGCGGGAGTTCGAACGGCTCGGCGGCACCCACACGATCAAGGTCGACGTGCGGATCATCGCCGCCACCAACCGCGACTTGCTCAAGGCCGTACGCGAGAAAACGTTTCGTGAAGATCTCTACTATCGGCTGAGCGTCTTCCCGGTGGCGCTTCCGCCGTTGCGCCAGCGGGTGGACGATATTCCGATGTTGGCGCAGTTTCTGGTCAATAAGTTTGCCATGCGTATTGGCAAACGCCTAGCGGGCATCAGCCCTCAGGCAATGCAGCGGTTAATGGCTTATTCGTGGCCCGGGAACGTGCGCGAGTTGGAAAACGTCTTGGAGCGGGCCGTCATCCTCTGCCAGGGGCCTGATTCTGGAGCTCGATCCAGCCCTCGTCTCGGAAAGCGGGTCCACCGCCCGCCGAAGCCGCCAGGGCCGCCTGCAACCGATATCCCGTCCACGCTCAGCTTGCAGGAAGTCGAAAGTGCTCACATTCGGGCTGTCCTCGAACGGACGAATTGGGTGATCGATGGCAGTCGCGGTGCCGCGACAATCCTGGGCCTCCATCCCAATACTCTGCGCAGCCGACTGAAGAAACTCGGCATCTCACGGTAACGGCACGACGGCTCGTGAGCGCCACGACCGGCCGTGGGGGCCACGAAGGCTCGTGGGAGGTAACACGTGGATGAGATCCGTTCTCGAGGGGCCGTCCGAGAGGCTGGATTGCATCTAACCGGCTTGATGAAGGCTGGTTACGGAATCTATTTGCATTGTCATTCGTCTTCGGCACGTCCTTAGCTCTAAAGAGTTCGCCGATCTTTGGAGGAAGCCGAGATGCTCAGGACCAGCCCGCATGCGCTCATGGCGTCGGTGCTGTCGGAGGACTAAAAATGCGAGCTACCGCGAGAACAAGATGTTGTGAGCACCGTTGCGCTCTGCGTCGTGCTATCGAGCGCCTTGTACGTCTTCGCGCGGTCCCCAAAGGCCGCTGGTGAGTCGACGCCAGCCACGGGCTCGGAAGAGCAACCGGTCGCAGCCCCTGCATTGGCATACACGGTGGTGATGCTCGCGCGAGATCCGGCCGTTCAGGTCAGAGCTTCGGTTAAGTGGAACAGCAGACCGACGCGGTCAACGACGCCGTGGCCGAGATCGATCAACCGCTGTGGGCATTGCGCGATGTCCCCGCCGACAAGAGCGGGGACCGGCTCGACCAGCTTCTCTCGAAGTTTCGACGTCGGCTTCAAGATTCTTTGACCCCGGCACAGCTCGATCGGCTGAACGAATTCGTCTTGCAAGTCCGCGGTTATGAAGCATTGATCTCACCAGAAATTGCCAAACGATTGAAGTTGTCCGAGCAACAAATCAGCCGAATCAAGCGTCTCTTGCCGGACGGCGAGTCGCAAAAACCGGACCCGAAAAAAATCCTCGAGATTCTTTCGACCGAGCAACAGGCGACATTTTCGACGCTGGCAGGTAAGCCATTTGATCTCGATCGCGTCACCCGCGTCGGGGTCATCGCGCCAGAACTGAGGGCTGTCAGCACTTGGTTCAATACCCCGCCCCTGACGTTTGAGGGGCTGCGCGGCAAGGTCGTGGTGGTGCACTTCTGGACATTTGGCTGCATCAACTGCGTCCACAATTTGCCTCACTATCAAAGCTGGTATCAAAGATTCCCCAAGTCGCAACTGGAAATCATTGGCATTCACACGCCGGAGAGCGAACACGAACGAAGCGTCGACAGCGTGCGTGCGCAGTATTGCCGAGCGTGCGATCGACTATCCCGTAGCCGTCGACGCGGAGGCGGAAAACTGGAAAGCGTGGGCCAACAACGTCTGGCCCAGCGTATATGTCGTCGACAAAAAAGGACGCGTGCGCTATTGGTGGTACGGAGAACTCAACTGGCAGGAGGCCAAAGGGGAGGACTTTATGCGTAAAAAAATCGAAGCGCTATTGGCCGAGAAGTAGTGGTGGTTATCGGCGTTTGACTTTCTGACGCCATCGACGGACCGTCGCCAAAGGGAGGGAGACAAACCATGACCGTATCACTGATTAGGATCTCGAATTTATTGGTGGCGCTCGCGGGTCTGTTGATTGTCGCGGGCGGCTGCACGCAACGGCAACAAATTGATGCATCATCCCTAGACACGCTCACCGACGGGCGCGGTCGGGCATCCGCGCCGACTATCGAGGAGAGGGATGCGGCCGCGCGCCAGTCGATTTCAAGGACCATGTTCAGAGCAATGCCGAGGTACCCGCTGGGCTTGAAGGCTTGGTATTTCTCGATACCACGGGCCGGCGAGTCGCGCTTTCCAGCTATTTGGGCAAAAAGAACGTTGTCCTTGTTTTTACCGAGGGGTTTTCGGGCATGCTTTGCCCATTCTGCAAAACGCAAACGTCTCGATTGATTGACAACTATCAGAAGTTTCGAGCGTTGGACGCAGAGGTGCTTGTGGTTTATCCCGGTACGCGGGACCACGTCGATGAATTTATCGAGGCGGCAATGAAAACTGAGAAACGGCAGGTCGATGAAGTTCCCTTTCCGATCGTACTCGATGAGGAAATGAAAGCCGTCGACTTCTTTAGTATTCGCTCGAATCTGGCTCATCCCTCCACATACGTCATCGACAAGAAGGGAAACGTGAAGCTGGCATACGTAGGTAAGGACATGTCGGCGGATCGTCCGTCGGTAATGGCGATTTTGAGGCAGATCGAAGCGTCTAACAACTGAGAGTCGACGACCAAGCAACCAATCCGTAGTTGTGGCCGAGCGGAAGCCGAAGCCGATCTTGTTGCGCCGCATCATCGATTCGCATGCCGAGGATTCCGACCAATACTGATTCCACGAGACTGACGTCCCGAAGTTGCCGGGAGGCCGGCGTAATTCCGTCGCCTCAAAGATGCAGCAACGCGCGCCTCGTGAACATGAACATCAACCCATCGCGTCCAGTCGATATGGTCCTATCGCTGGCGGTTGAACGGGGACTCTTGAGCCGCCAGGACTTGCGATCGACTGATCCTCGATGCGGAGTGCCGCAGCGCGAATCCCACCGACCTCGCACTGGAACAAAGCCTGCTGGACGGTGCACAGATCGAATTCCTGTACGCCTTGACTTATCCAGACCAGTTCGTTCCGGGTTACGAGATTCTGGATCTCATCGGCTCAGGTGCCGTTGGGGTTGTGTATCGCGCTCGACAGCAGCGGCTCGACCGCATTGTCGCGTTGAAAACCATTAACTTGCGGCGTTTCAATGGCACCGGCGTTGCCGGTCGATGTCAATTGGAGGCGAGGGTTGTCGCCAAGCTCAGCCATCCCAACATCGTGACGGCGTATGACTACGGCGTTCATGAAGGTCGGGTCTACCTGGCTATGGAGCTTCTCGATGGAGAAACGCTGCAAGATCGAATCGATCGCGAAGGCCCGTTCGAGGAGCACCTTGCCTGGGCGATCGCCCGCCAGATCGCGGCTGGCCTTGCGCATGCTGCCGAGCACGAGATCGTGCATCGGGATATCAAGCCCGCGAACGTCATTCTCGTGAAGCCACCTTCCGGAATGGAAGGACCTCCGGATGTTCCCCTGGTGAAGATCACTGATTTTGGTCTTGCGTTACAGCTCGACAGCTTGAACTTGACTCGTTTGACCGCGACCGGCACGCTGCTTGGCACAATCGCTTACGCCGCTCCGGAACAATTGGACGGGCCAGATGTGGATAGTCGTGCCGACATTTTCGCTCTCGGCGCGACCTTATACCACATGTTGACTGGTAGCGGTCCCTACGCGACTGCCACAAGCGTTTTGAGTGTGATCGTCGCCAAGCAATCCGGCAACGATGATTGGCGACTTCGGCTCCCGACCCATCTGGCGGCGGCAACCGTCGAGTTACTCAGTGCCATGACCATGCACAAACTTTCCGAACGGCTGGGCAGTTATCGTTTGCTCATCGAGAGGATTGACGCAATTCTGGAGTCGGGAAGGCGAAACTTGGCCCTTGGACGTAATTCAATCGCCGCACGTCTTCATCCACTCCTTCTGCTTGAGACAGTCGATCTTCCAAATCAACAGCCGAATCGGCACGCCGAATCGGTCCGTAAGTACAGGCTCGGGCTCCGAGGGAAACGCTCGGCATGGACAGCGATGTTGGTTGTGGCGGTGCTAATCGTGTTTGGCGCCATTGCCGCATCCGTCCGCTTGTCCTCGACAACCCGCGAGAGCCTGCAATCAACCGGGTCCAATTTGGTGCCGTCCGTGTTCCGACAACCGTTATTTAACGGCGAGAGCGTGCCAATCGGCACACAGCGCGGCAATTGGCAGGTGACAAAGGCCAAGGACGGAGGCCGAGTGCTTTCAGGCAAAAATGGATGGCTCGATTTGATGCTTCCGCCGCCACCCTCCACAAACGCGCGGATGTATTTCGCATTGAGGCTGGGCATCAATCCTTTGGATGCCGCGGAGGCAGAATTGCAGTTTGGTCATGGCGCGAGTGAAAGTGGAATGGATCATTCCCGATACGTAATCAGACTTGCAAAAGGATTAGCTCAAGTCGGGCGGCGCTCGGGTATTGACGCACCATTCCAGCCGTTGGCGGGAGTTGCATCACTACCGCTGCAAACGCAAGCAGATGAATCGCCGGTCTATCAGGATATTCAAGTTCAGCGTCATCCAAACCGATGGGCTGTCAGTGTGAACGGCGTGATGGTGGCAGATTTGCCGCTCATTTCGCAACAGGGCGCCCCAGCGATCCTACTCGTCGTCCAAAATGGAACAGCGCATTTTGCGGACTTGGAGGTCAGTGAGCTCGTTCAGCAAGACCACGTGGATCATCCCTAAGCCTCACGACATTTCGGAGGCCGCACGACATTTCGTAGTGTGCCACTTTCCCCTGGCGCACTCACTCGATTTCGCGACCCCTACGCGGCCGGCACAAATTCCAACCATTCTTCCACTTGCGCACGAACGCTTCCTAAAAACCGATCGCGGCATGCCGCTTGCTTTAAGGGTGGACAGACGACACGTCGAGAGGGTCCGCAATGCTCAGGATCAGCGAAGTCAACGGTCAGGATGCAATCCCAACGCTAAGAGTCGAGGGCAAGCTCCGGGGACCTTGGGTGGCCGAGCTGGCTCGGGCGTGCGACGAACAGCAAAGTTCTGGGGGATCCCTCAGCCTTGATCTTGCGGCGGTGTCCTTCGTGGATACCTCGGGAGTGGAACTTTTGCGCGGCCTCTTGGGACGTGGGGTGACGCTGATTGCGTGCTCAGGTTTGGTCGCGGAACTCTTGCACCTGGATCGCCGATGACCAGCACCATCAAAAACTTGACCGTCAGCACGAAAGCGCCCTCCTGTGCCGAAGACAAAGAAACGTGCGTCTCGGACGATGCCGAGATTCTTGTACGCGTCCAGATCGGTGACGAGAGCGCCTGTGAGGCACTTGTCCGTCAGCATTGCGGACGCATGCTCGCCGTAGCACGCCGGTTCCTGCGCACCGAGGAAGACAGCGCCGACGCCGTACAGGATGCCTTCCTGGCCGCTTTTCGCTCGCTTGAAAGCTTTGAGGGCAATTCCACCTTGGGGACCTGGCTGCATCGCATCGTCGTCAACGCCTGCCTCATGAAGCTGCGGGCCCGGTCGCGGAGCCGGGAGGTCCAAATCGACGACCTGCTCCCGACCTTCGACGAATCAGGGCACGATAGTCACCCGGTCCGGCGGTGGGATAATCAAGCTTTGGCGCGGCTTGCCCAGGCCGAGACTCGGGCCTACGTCCGGACGTGCATAGACCGGCTACCCAATCCTTACCGAGAGATTCTGCTCCTCCGCGACATCGAGCAGCTGGACACCGAGCAAACGGCGCGGCAACTGGGCATTGCCCCAGGAGCGGTCAAGACGCGTTTGCACCGCGCCCGGCAGGCTCTCCGGACTCTCTTGGACCCGCTCGTCCTGGGACCATAGTAACTAGCTGATTCTTTCGCCTACCGTCCCAGCGGCTCAGCACCCTCGGCGCTGGCTATTGGCGTAGGTGCGTGAAATGGATTCATTGGTCCGCGCCGGGCGACTGGCCTTCCGTTTTTGTTCGGGATATGCTGCGCCGGGCGGTAAGAATCGCCTGCACCAATTCGTCGGGGACTTGTTGCTCGGCCACGTGGCCGAGCGATTTTGTGACGCGAACCGTTGCCGCGTAGGAGGCCATGTACTGCCGACAGTGCTGGCAAATCATCAGGTGAACGTTGAACGACAGCCTCTGCCGCCACGGCAGCGTGCCGTCGAGATAGTCCGCCAAAAACTCGTTGACTTCCTTGCAGGTCATCGACAGCCTTTCTCACGAACTCATCCTGGTGCGGACAGAGTCGCGTTTCGCCGCCAGGAGGCGGCACGGCTCGTCCGTGCAGCCAAAGGGCGCCCAATAGCTTGGATGCACCCGCCCTGGGAAAGGTTACGGATTCCGTGGGAGCAGTTCCAATTCTTGACCCGCTCCAGCCCGTGTGCAAGTCCGAAATTGGACCATCTTGAGTTTGCATCTCCGGCTCCGAGAAATAGTTGTCTCGCTCGCCGGTGTAACCACTCCTCACCAGCGGCATCGAAGATTGCGTAACGCGACTGATCCCCGATCGATGAGGAGCCCGTCGTAGCGAGCTGCCGACGCACTTGCCGGATACCAGTCACGGATCGCCGAAGGAGAGGTCAACGTGTCAACGCCGGCGCGAATCGTGATTCTTGGTGGTGGCTTTGCCGGCGCGACAACCGCACTGGAATTGGAACGCTTGCTTCGCCGGCGAAACGATGTGGAAATCATGCTTCTGGACAACGAAAATTTCTTCACGTTTACGCCCCTCTTGCCCGAAGTTCCGTCGGGCTCGATCCAAGCGCAGCATATCGTTTTCCCGCTCCGGGCGCTGTTGAGGAAGACGGTGGTTCGGCAAGCACAAGTTCGCAGTGTCGATTTTGAAAGCAAAACAGTAACGGCTCGTCATTGCCAGGCCTGCGCCGATTACTCGGTGGAATTCGACCAGCTGGTATTGGCTCTGGGTTCGGTCCCCAGTTTTTTTAATTTGTCCGGCATTGAGCGGCACGCACTAACGATGAAAAGCCTGGCCGACGCCACGGCCCTACACGCCCATCTCATCGACAAGCTGGAGCACGCTGAACTCGAACTGGAAGAGCACGCGCGGCGTGAAATCCTCACGTTTGTCGTGGCCGGCGGTGGATTTGCCGGTGTGGAGACGTTGGCGGAAGTGAACGACTTTATTCGCGGCGCCGGACGTTACTATCCAAGAATTCAGCAATCCGATATTCGGATGGTGCTGATCCATGGTGGCGATCGAATCCTGCCAGAAGTGAGCCCCGCGCTCTCCGATTACGCTCTCAAGAAGCTCCGGTCGCGCGGCATCGAGGCCCGCTTACAAACGCGACTTGCGGAATTCAACGGTCGACGGGTCCTGCTCAGCGATGGCGATGAGATTCCCACGCGAACATTGGTTTGGACCGCGGGAACCTCACCGAGCCCGCTCTTGGACAGAATCGACGTGCCGAGACTCGTGAGTGGTAAGGTCGAAGTCGACGCCACGATGGCGGTACACGACCGACCGGGAGTCTGGGCGCTAGGCGACATAGCGGCAATTCCGGACGTGGCTTGCGGCAGCACCTGTCCGCCGACAGCTCAGCACGCATTGCGTCAAGGGAAGCAATTAGCCCGCAATATCGTGGCGAAATTGCAGGGAGACAAGCCGCAGCCGTTCGCCTACAAGCCGCTTGGCTTGCTGGCGGGGCTTGGACGGCGTGCCGCAGTTGCGGAGATACTTGGCTTGAGGTTCTCGGGTTTCTTCGCCTGGTGGCTATGGCGCACCGTTTATCTGATGAAGCTGCCGAGCCTGGAACGGAAAATTCGCGTGGCAATCGACTGGACACTCGATCTCTTCTTTCCCCGCGACATGGTCTATCTGCGGTCGCTGCACACCGTGCAAACGCCGGGAGCTGCGCCCGCAGCATCTGAAGAAGAACGATCAACGGCTAAGCGACTGACCATAGCCTGACCTAGCCTATGGCATTCTGGGTAGTTGTTTGGATTCTTGCGCAGAGCTTGCCCGAGTTCGAGTCCGGCATGGGGCACCTTGAGGTCGCACTGCGAGGTCGCCGGTCGAAGGTCGTTTCGCTAGCCGTTGTAACCGATCCAGATGGGTGGCATCCAAGATTGCAGAGTCGGCTCGCGTCCTCATTAGATCGGGCTGAATGAGACAGCGCGTCGAAGTCATTCGAATCGTTTCGCGTGCGTTGAGATTCCTATTTGTTCCTTTCGAACTGGAGGAGATTTACGATGGGTGGCACACATATGAATCGGCGGGATTTTCAGCGGCTGACCGCCGCAGCTCTCGGTGGCGTCATCGGCGGCAGCATGATACTCCGTCCTGCCGTTGCGGCGGACGATACGGGGAAGTCGCTGCTGGAAGAACCCCACGTCTGTCGCGGGCTGAACACCTGCAAGGAGAAAAGCGGCTGCGGTGCGACGAAAGGCAAGAACGCATGTGCCGGCCAAGGCGGCTGCGCCACGGCCGAGAAGCATGACTGCAAAGGTCAGAATGCCTGCAAAGGTCAAGGCGGGTGCGGCGAGCACCCGGGCGAGAATACTTGCAAGACTAAGGGATCCTGCCAGGTGACTCTGAAAGACAAGACCTGGGACAAGGCCCGAGCCAATTTCGAAGCGGCCATGAAAAAGGCCGGCAAGAAGTTTGGCCCCGCGCCAAAAAAGAGCTAACTCGCTCAACATGGCATAAGCGGCGCGCCAGGGATGGCGCGCTTTTTGCCACCCGTTGCGGACAGTTATTCGCGTCTCTGTCGCCCTGATCACCATTTCTCGACGAGGACCCTATGAACACCGCCGCCACTCGAACGCCGCGTCTGGGGCATGCAAACCTCGGTTTGGGTGTCGGGCTGCGGAGCGTTCATTTTCCGCATATTCTCCAGAATCATCCGGCCGTCGATTGGTTTGAAATCATTTCCGAGAACTTCATGGACTCCGGCGGCAGACCGCGTTATGTGCTCGATCAGATCGCCGAGCGATATCCGATCGTCATGCACGGCGTGTCGCTCTCCATCGGCAGCACGGACCCGCTGAATCTTGAGTATCTCCGCAAACTCAAGCGATTGGCTGCCGAGGTCAAAGCGCGCTGGGTGTCGGACCATCTATGCTGGACCGGCATACTGGGCAAGAATTCGCATGACTTGCTTCCAGTGCCCCTGAACGAACAGACGTTGAAGCACGTGGTCGAGCGGATTCAGATCGTGCAAGACATCATGGAACGTCCGTTCGTGCTGGAGAATCCCAGCAGTTATGTGACGTTTGCCGCCTCGACCATGTCCGAATGGGAATTTATCAGCCGCATGGCCGAGGAGGCAGATTGCGGCTTGTTGCTCGACGTAAACAACGTGTTCGTTTCGAGCGTCAACCATGAGTTCGACCCGGTTGAATACATTCGCTCCGTGCCGCACCAACGCGTCGTGCAATGCCATTTGGCGGGTCACACCGATTGCGGTACGTATCGCATCGACACGCACGACGGCGAAGTGATCAATCCGGTCTGGAATCTGTACCGTCTGGCGCACGAACTGACCGGAGGCATGTCCACGCTGTTGGAATGGGATGCCAAGATTCCGCCATTCGAAGTCGTCCATGCCGAAGTGCTCAAAGCCAAGAACTTCATGGGGAGCGAGCTTTCTCCGGAATCTTTCGTAGCGCCGATGGACGCTCCGCTGGACAATGGCCGGGGGGTTTTTCACCCGCTGGCGCACGCGGTTGTCGAAGTGGCCGGTTAATGTGCGTGGATGGTTCTTATCAAGATCATGGGTCACGTTTGAGTTCTGGAGACGATTTGCAGATGAACTCAATTCTTCGAATGGCGTGCCATTGGCACGCACGTTACGTTCGCGTCCTGTCAGGGTTGCAACACCCGTTTTTGCTTGCTTGCCGGTTGTATTGGGGCGGGCTGTTTGTAACCACGGGTTTTGGCAAGCTGACTCACCTGGCACTGACCGCCCAGCGATTCGCCGATTGGCATATCCCCGCGCCCTATCCCAACGCCCTTGCGGCCGGCACGACAGAACTGCTGTGCGGTGCCCTATTAGTGCTGGGCGCCGCGTCTCGGCTCGTGACTGTCCCGCTCATCGTTACGATGATCGTTGCTTATCGCACGGCGCATGTCGACGAGGTCACCGACCTCTACACGTTTGTCACTGCTCCGCCGTTCTTGCACCTGCTGACTTGCACGCTCGTGCTGCTGTTCGGACCAGGAGCGTTCTCGATCGACTATCTAGTCGGCAGATTGATCTTGGGCTCGTCGTGCGACCCGCGGTCGAATCCCGATTGAAGTTGTGAATCAAAGACCTCTGGAGCTTCGCCAAAAAACCCTTGGAAAGGAACGTCGTGATGACCTCACCGTCTCGTCGCCAATTCAATCAGCTCACGTTGGCTGCCCTAAGCGGCGCCCTGAGTGGTTCCATGCTGGGCTGTTCGGGCGGAAAGCAAGAGAAGGCGCTGGATTCGACGGCAACCGGCGGCACTGATGGCCCCGCGGCCTCAGAGACTGCAAAGAGCTATGACGAGAATCTGTTGCTGGTCGGTGACCCGCACGTCTGCCGGGGACTCAATCAGTGCAAGAATCAGGGCAAGACTCAAATGAACGAATGCGCCGGACAAGGCGCCTGCGCCACGGCGGAAAAACATGGCTGCGACGGCCTCAATACTTGCAAGGGGCAAGGGGGCTGTGGTGAACATCCTGGCCAGAATCAGTGCAAGGGACAAGGCGCCTGCGCCGTGACGCTCAAGGACAAGACGTGGCAGAAGGCCCGCGCGAAGTTCGAAGAACTCATGGCTGCGAAGAACAAGAAGGTCGGCCCGGCTCCAGAAAAAGGCTGATCACCATGTCGTCTTCTGCTTCCGATCTGGCAAACATCCAAGCCTGGATGCAGTCGGTCATCATGAATCGCGCCGGTGTGATCGACGGTATCGCCTCCGTCGACGCGCGGCGCACATCGACGTCTCTCCGGCGGAGATCGAAAGCGTGATCGAGCGATCATCGCACCAGACCAGCGTCGAGCGGCTCGAAATCTATTCAGGAGCCTACTACGCTCGGCTGTTGGAGTGCCTGCGGGCCGAGTATCCGATCATGGCGAAAGCGATGGGCGCCGAGCTTTTCGACGAGTTTGCTGTCGAGTATCTCGGGCGCTACCCATCTCACAGCTACACGCTGAACGACCTTGGCGGCAATTTTCCGAAGTTTCTCGCAGAGACCCGCCCGACCTCAGCGGATGAGGATAACTCCTGGCTTGATTTCTTGGTCGACCTGGCAAAACTGGAATGGTGCTTCTCCGAGGTTTTCGATGGTCCGGGCGCAGAGAACCAACGCTTGCTTGGGCTGGATCAGTTGCGAGGGCTCTCCGCCGACTCTTGGACTGAAACACGGCTCGTGCCGGTCCCCTGCTTGCGAGTCCTGCGGCTCGATTTTCCGGTTCAGGTCTATTACCGTGCGATTCGCGACACCGCCGAAGCGTCTCCACCCGAACGCGAGCCGACCTGGCTGGCGATCTCGCGGCGGAATTTTGTGGTGCGGCACCACGCGTTGGCCCCCATCGAAGCGGAGATACTTGGAGCGATTCTGGCGGGCGCGACGGTCGGCGAGGCGATCGGCCAATCCACATTACCCGCCGACTTCGACACGTTCGCGGCCGACTTGCGGCGTTGGTTTCACCAGTGGACGGCAGAGGGATTCTTCCTGACGGTCGCGATCGACCGTTCATGAATTTGAGTCGGCGGGAAACTCAGGCGGGTGGTGAGTCGCCGAAGTGCAACCCCGATCCTTGACGTTCGGCGACGTGCGCCGAATCGTGGCAAAGAAACGATGAAAATGCATTCCGCGCTAGACGCAGGGGGAAAGCGCGATGTTAAAATGGCGACCAGTCCGAACCTGGATCGGTTCCATGCTCAAGCCAAATGGGAAACATCGGTCGATTGTTCAAATGACGCTGAGCGGAATCAACGATCATCGACTGATTACGCGACCATCATACATACCGTTCGACCGGCGAGAGTGCCGGGGTTTGAAGGTCTTCGCAAACTTGTATGCTGTCTCGGCGATCGAATTGACGACGGCAAATTGTCGAGAAAGGTTGGGTTCCAGGCCGTGAAATCCTGGTCGTTTAGCGTCGTACTTCTACTCGAATACCTGATTACCTTCCAGCTCTGGAGGACATTCTCCGATCGCACCGCGTTCCTTGTTTTCGGTATTCTAGCGGTGATCGCGATGGTAGCTGGAATGAGGCGGGCCGCGCGGCGCGGTTATTTCGCCGATCGCAGCGACCTTATTTTGCATGGGTTCGTAATCGTCGACGTCGCCCTGGAAGCCATGAGCTACGAGCTGTTCCACGCTGCCTCACAGTGCATTCTCTGCGCTCCCGCCGACGCCAGCCGATTTCACAACAGTTATAACTTTTGCTGGTGCGCCGCAATCTTGGGCGTGCTCGTCGGCGGCTATCACTGGTGGGCGCTGCGACATGCCCGCAGCCGGAACGACGGCGCGGATAGGAACGACAGCGCCCCGTCATAGCCGAGCGAAGCCGCGTCGATTTGAGGGCGTAGTTACCGCCAAGCGGCTGTGCTCGGCATTGCAGTCGCCTTCCGACAATCGCTCCCAGTGCCCGATGTGAGCGGGCGTTTACCCCAAGCACGAAGCGCCTACGGGGCCCGGCTACTGGGCCGGTTGCGCGGCTGTATCAGGGGGGAGCGGCAGGAGCCATCCGTTGCCGTTCCGTCGCAATCACAATGATGGCTTGGACGCGTGGCGACCCCCTCCCTGGTCGGAACCCTCTTCGAACCAAAGCTCTCTCTGAGAGAGAGATCCGCAACGGCTGGCCAAAGAGGTTGCCGGTTTCGCGTTCCTCGTGGTCGCTGCAAAAAGAGGGCGACCGACTACGAAACTGGGAGACGTCGATGCGAGGCGACGGCCGGACGGCGCGTCAGCGTGCGACTGGCAAAGCTTTCCTGGCGGCACTTGTTTCGGCCTGCACTGCGCTGTGCAAAAATGAAATCATCTGCTTGGCGCACAAAGACTTGCAAGGAATCACCATGAAAAACATCTATCGCAGTCTGTTCTTGATCCTGGTGGGGGCCACGCAGAAGGAATTGGCCCGACAGATCCGTTATCTGAAGGTCGAGAACGAGATACTTAGGAGCAAGTTGCCGTATCGAGTTCCGATTACCCACCAGGAGCGGAATCGCCTGGTCCGTTTCGGCGCCCAGCTGGGGCGGGTAATCGACCACTTCGTGTCGATCGTCCATCCGTCTACGTTGCGGGGCTGGATCCGAGAAGAGCGCCGCGGGAAGCGAAAGGTTCCGGTGGCTCGCGGCAGGCGCCCTACCTCGGAGCAAATGCGCCGGTTGATCGTCAAGCTGGGCCGCGAGACCGGCTGGGGCTACACGCGTATCCTCGGAGAACTGAAGAAGTTGGGAGTTTGCTATGTTTCGCGAAATACGGTCAGGAACATTCTCCGCGAGCACGGCCTTGATCCAGGGCCCAAACGCGGAATCGGAACTTGGGATGAGTTCTTGAAAATTCATGCCGCCACGCCCTGGCAGTGCGATTTCTTCAGCAAACGCGTGCTGACACCGAGGGGTTTCAGGCTTCTATTCGTCATGACATTTCTGCACGTTGGCAGCCGACGCGTGTTTTTGACGCCGGCCACCGAGCATCCAACGAAGCCTGGGTCATCGAGCAGGCCGAGACCTTCGTTCGCCACGCGCGGACCAAGCGACTCTCGGCCGAAATCATTATGCACGACGGGACTGCAAATTCACGGCTGACTTCGATTCCACCCTGGAGAACGCCGGGATTGACTCCCGCCGATCGGCCTATCGCGCGCCGAACACAACGGCGTTTGTCGAGCGGTTCGTTCAGAGTATCAAGCAGGAATGCCTTGATCACTTCGTGGTGTTCGGACAGCGGCACATGGATTACCTCTGCCAGGAGTTTCTCGAGCATTACCATGGCGAGCGGCCGCACCAAGGCTTGGACAATGAACTGCTGCTGCCGCGTCGCGCAAAAAGAAAGCGGCAAGCTGACTTGATTCCTCTGAGCGATGTCGCCTGCCGCAGTCGCCTCGGCGGCCTCCTGAGGCATTACCATCGCAAGGCGGCGTAGCGGAAGTCTCACTGAGCACCGGTCGGCCCTCCTCAACGCTCCCCGCCGGTGCGCGCATCGCCGGCTCAAAGAGGCGCAATGCCGCTCTCCGCGCAGTCGGGCCGCGTGCTTCCTTCACCTGCGCCCGCCGATTTATCACGTGTGATCCTTTTTCAACCCGATCTATTAATTGCACAGGGCGGTCGTGCGACAACGCCCGAAAAGCGAAACGCCCGCACGCCGATCTCTCGGCGTCGGGCGTTAACTGCTGGGTCGGTTGGGCTGGTAGAAAACCAAAGAGCTCCCCCGGTAGGACTCGAACCTACGACAAGCCGGTTAACAGCCGGCTGCTCTACCAACTGAGCTACAGGGGAATAGAGACGGCAAACAAGCTAAACTAGCCCAAAGTCGGCAGGCTGACAAGGGCAGCGGGAAGCCTGCAAATACCCGGGGTTTGACATGCGGCCAACGGCCGACGGCCAACCTTACGCGCACCCGGCAACGGAAACGGACAATGCCGCCGTCGCCGGCCGCGACCGGGTCGGCGAACTCCCACCGCAAAAGCAACGAGTCGCCCTGGTTGGGAGTGGCCGAAAAGTCGGCCGTCAGACTCGCCTCTGCGCTTCCTTCCACATATTCCAGCCGCGTGGTCAAGTTGTCGACCAACGTCACGTTGCCGATCTTCTGGTCGCCGATGTTGTCGAATCGAATCGTGAAATCGACAAACTCGCCCGGCCGGGCCATCGTCGTGGAGGCCAGTTTGATCACCCGCAAGCGGGGATGATTGGGCGTGTCGATGGTATAGATGGCTTGCGCCCGCTGGTCGCCGGTTTCGACGGCCGCCGATTGTCCGTCGAGAATCGCCTGCACCGCCTGATCGTGCGACCAGGCGATGGCGGACTCGATGGCGCTCTTGCACTTCGGCTTGCTCCGATTGTGCAAACATGCCGAGCCGGATGATGTCGAAATCCTCGAACGGCAACAAATGATCTTCCATCGTTGCCGGCCGCAGGCGGCTGGAGACGCGAACGGGAAGCTGGTTGCCTTTTTCGATGCTGACCAGCTTGAGGCCGATCTCGCCGACCGGCTGCACCGGCTGCAAGGCGGTGCCGGCAGTCTGATCTTCCTCAAATTGGATCGGTCCGACCGGTATATCGGCTTGGACCAGTCTTTGCTCCTGGTGGCTGGCCAGCGCGGCGGTCACTTGCCGCACCGCGCCGAAGCGTGGGGCATAGAGCACCACGCGATTGCTTGGCTCGACCACGGTGCGGCCATCGATCGTGTCGTAATGGACAACGGTGTCTTCGAGGGCGAGGCCCTTGATTTCCAAATTGGAGTCGACCACCACCGGGTACTTTTCGCCGCCGTCCCACAGATATTCGTCGGCCGGCCACGGGCCAACAATTCCAGGCGGCTTCCAAGGCGTGACGATTCCCTGTGGAATCGGCGCGACCATCGGAGCCAATGGAACCACTGCCAACGGACCGCTGGCGGTTTCGACGGCGGCATCGGTCGCCCGATTCTCGGCTTGCGGCCGCGAGCGAACCACGCTTGGCTGGGCGGCCGGCGCGTCGGTGGCTTGCGCGGCGTCGGGTGGTGCGGCTGCGATCAGCGCCGGCCCGTTGGGCGCCAGTCCACGACACGAGCAGAGCAACAGCGTCATCGACAATGCCGCCAGGCTCGCGCGCACTTGCCCGACCGACAAATGGGCCGGTGCTTGCGGCAGACTCCGACATTGAAACGTGGGATATTGCATTGCTGAGGGATTGCCTACCACCGGGTGGTGGATGTGCTTTCCGGCAACGGCTGCCGGGTTGTCGTGATGATGACTTTCGAACGCTTGCTGGCGGCGTGGCCTTTCGAGCGGTGAACCGCCGCGCGCGACGGCGGCGGTACCAGCGGACGCTCGATGGCCACCAACTGGAGTTTCAGCCAGGGGGGCGAGCCGTACAAAAACGTGCGGTCCGGCCCTTCGTCGTCGGGCACACGGGCACCCAGCCGCAGGATGGCCATCGGCCGACCCAAGCGATCGGCCACGTTGAGCGGATTGTCGCCGGGCGGAACTTCAAAATAGGTTTGTTCGTCGGGCTTCTCGGCCACCGGCAGCGCGTGGTCCGGGTCTTCGAGGTAGATCACCCGCGTCACGAACCGGCCCGACAAGGCCATCTCGATTTCTTCCTGGGTGATGTCGATGGGAATCGGAAAGCGACGTTCCTGCCCAACCGGCGGGTAGAGCCGGTCGATGACCTCGATGGTCGGATAGACTTCAAGGCCTTCGTTCAGCGGAATGTTCGTCACTTTCAGACGATAGACCGCACCGATCAACAGGCCGGCCCCCAAGGGTCCCGGCGCTGGCCGTTGGAAATCGGGGCCGTCAGCCAACGAAACCATGGCGCCCTGAGGCGCCATGATTTCGACCGGCTGGAAATATCCTGGCAATGGCCCTCCCCGCTGGAGTTGCTGGCCTCCAATCGCTCCCGGTGGCATAGCACCCGCATTCCAGTAATGGACGGGTGGTTCTTGGGCCACGGCCAATGCCGCGGTCAGAACCGTGCCGATCCACACTGCGGCTGCAACTCGCATCCGGCCAGTGGCCGGACTGCGGGGCGAAAGGACCATTGTCATGGATGTCCGTCACCTTGGACGAAGAACTGTCTGTTTGCTGATCGATCCGGCCGACTCCCGGCACGTGGGGATTCATCCGCCGTGCCGGGCCGCACCGTGTCTCATTTCGCCGGGGCTTGCGGATCGACCTGACACCGCTCGTCACACTCTTCGCCGTCCGGCGAATCGCAGGCTCCCGCGGTGCACTGGCCACCAAGGTTCCGGTACTTGCTGGCCTGCGGCTGCTTGAACCAGAACTTCGGAGTGACCGTCGTCTCGGTGATATGGACGCTGTCGGGCGGAGTCGGATAGCTGAAGCCCGGCTCTTGCTTGACATTCATGCGGAAGTGCCGGACCGGACCTGGAATCTTGCTCTTCGTCATGTTCTTGATCGTATGAGCTTGGAGTCCAGCCGGGATTCCCATGGGGATGTGCGGCGGACCGGGCAGGCCGATCGGCGTTCCCGTTATCGGCATACCGTATTGCGGAGCGGTCATACCGGCGACAAAGGCGGGCGGAAGCCCACCCGTGGAGCCGCCAGCTCCGCCTGCGCCCGCCGGACCACAGGCCATCGGCATGGCGCCGTAGCTGGTCTGGAGAACGCCTCCCTGGCCGTCGGCACCACCACCGCCGCCGACCAGAGCCCCACCGGCGGCACCTGGAATCTCCAGGTCCTTGTTGCCGATGCGAATGATCGCCAGGATGGTTCCGCGCCGATCGGCTTCGACAATCGGATCGACACCCGGGTCGAGCCGGGTGCTGACGAGTGTTTCCACACCGGCCAGGGCCAATTCCTGAAACTGGGCATCAGGCAAATAGATGACTTTGGTGACGAAGTTGCCCGACAAGACCTGGTCGAGATCTTCCTCGGTGAATTGAATCGGGATGGCGTTGTGCGCGAGATAGGCATCCGTGCGCGGCGTCGTCGGAGCCACCTCAAGCGTCGGATAGAGCTCGACCCCGGCGCGGCCCGGAATGTTGGTCAGCTTCAACCGATAGATGGCCCCTTGCGGAAAGTTGTAGCGAGCCGGCGCGATGAGCGGTTCGGAATCGAACGCTCCCGGAGCGGTCACATCCCAGGCGATCGCCAGACCGTCTGGTCCAACAAAAGCGATTTGCGATGCCTGCAGCGGCATTGGCGGCAAGATCGGGGGGACCATTACGCCCGGGCCGGGGCCACCGACGCCAGGGCCAGGTTCCATGAGCTGTTCGGCTGGCGGCAGATTGTGGACGTGCTCCAGGTGATTCACCGGCGGCAGGAGCGTTGACTGGGCATTGAAGTGCTCACCATACGGCGGATGGAGAAAGCAACCGCTGGCGGTCACTGCCGACCCTGCGAGCAACAACGAAACAAGACGGTATTTCATAAACTCCCCCCCGAAGGCGATTTTCTGCCTGCTGGCCGCTCGCCAATCGTTGCCGCGATGGCTTCGCCACCTGCGACTCGAGCGGACTGACATGGACCCTGGCGCGGCAACCGGTTTAAAATCCAGCCGGCCCGCGCTCGCTTGCCCCAAAATCCGGTCGGCGGCCTCCGCGATTCCAGATTTCACCGGCAGCGCGGAGCCCGACGACCCTGTGAAGTATTTGGTCGGCGTCCTACAACTCGTTTCTTTGGCAAATCCGGCAAAACCCGAATATGAAGTCCATCTTGCCTAGCTTATTTGGCTGGCCGCTGCTGGCCATCATGCTGGGGGTCATGGCCATTGCCGATTCGCCAATCGCCAGGGCTCAGGCGCCCGCGCGCCCCTACGCGCCGCCAGGGGGCGGCAGTCATAACAGTGGACCGCCGCGCCCAGCGACCGGCCGTCCGCCGGCCGGGCGCCCGCCGGATGCAAGCGGCATGCCGGGGCCCGCTGTCAGATCGGCCAGCTTGCCAGCAAGTGGCGGGGCCGGACCGGCGGGTGGGCGCGTTGGCCCGGGGCCAGCCGGGCAAGGTTCGGCGCCGGACGTCGCGCTCGTCATGTCGAGCGCGGTGACGGCAATCGAGTCGCAGGCATCGATTTCCGCCCGGCTGCGTCAAAAGATTCACCTGCTCGGCCACGAACTGGTCGGCTCGGGATTCTACGAACAGATCGGCCGGCAAGAACAACGGCGGTTTCGTCTCGAGCTGAAAGTGCCGGTCGGCGAAAAGATGAGCAGTTTCGAACGGATCCACACGGGCAAATATCTGTGGGTGTGTGAAGAGTTGGGAAACCAGACGACGCTGGCCCAGATTGATGTGGAACACGTCCGCCGAGTGTTGGCAAAGCGCGGCGGTCGACCAGGAGTCGGTGCAAGCGGTGGCATCGCCATGCCGCTGGAAGGATTGCCCAGGCTGCTGGCGAATTTGAACGAAAGCTTTCAGTTTACGGGCCTGCGTGAAGGTCATCTCGATCAGCTTGCCGTTTGGCAACTCGAAGGGACTTGGAAACCAGCGGTGTTGGCCGAATGGGCCGGCAAACAAAAGGACAAAATCCTGGCCGGCGAACCGGTCAACTGGAAAGCATTGCCAGAACAATTGCCCCAGCGCGTCGTGCTGACGCTCGGACACGACGACCTGTTTCCCTATCGCATGGAGTATCTCCGGGAGGCTCCGTCAGCGGATCGAGCGGACGAGCGAACCATCGCCGGCACGATGGCCACCTTGGAATTCTTCGAAGTTCGGCTGGGTGGCCCGATTCCGCCGCAGCGATTTGTCTTCCAGCCCGGCAATCGAACCGTCGTGAACGGGACCGAAGCCTATCTGAAGCAGCTCGGCATCACCGACGCGCCTCCGCCGGAGGGTCTGCACTCGAAAGCGCCCTCGGCCGCGCAGCGCTGAAGTTGCCGCGATCGTCGGGCCGCCATCTTTTCGCGCTTTTTGCCCCGCCCTCGAACTGATGGCATAATGAGCCGTCGGTGGATGACAGGAGCTTTCTCTTCACTCTTTTCTGTGAGGCTGCGCATGGGGCGGTATCGGCCGATTCAAACGTCCGCGATGATTTGCCTGCTGCTGATGGAGATTGCGCCCGCACTTAAGGCTGCCGAGCCGGCCGACCAATTGGCGCACAATCAATTGACCGCCAGCGAACTGACTGACGGTTGGATCCTGCTGTTCGACGGCGAAACGCTGTTCGGCTGGCAGCCCAATAGCAAGGTCGATTGGACGGTCGCCGACGGCGTGATTTCGGCAAGCGAAGGGGAGAAAGGGCTGCTCAACACGACCAGTCCGTTCGGCGACTTCCGCCTGAAGTTCGACTTTCGCCGCGCCGAGAAGACCAACAGCGGCGTCTTTCTGCGCACTGTGCCCGAACCGACCGATCCGCAGCTCGATTGCTATGAACTGAATATCGCCGCGCCGGACGTGAGCCCCTGGCCGACCGGCAGCTTCGCACGTCGGCAGAAAGATACCGATTCGGCCGACAAGGCAGACCAGTGGAGTGCGGTGGACGTGACTGCCGTCGGCGGCCATTTTGTCGTCGCGATCGACGGCAAGAAAGTCTTGGATTACACCGATCCGAAACCGCTGGGCCGCGGATTGATCGGCTTGCAGTTCAATACCGGGAAAATCGAGTTTCGCTCGATCAAGCTCAAGCCGCTTTCACTGGACGAGTTGCTGGTGGGCAACACCGGGCCGGCCAGCGATCCGGTCGATGGCTGGACGGTATACCCGGATAAGAACAGCACGTTCACGATCACCGACGGCACGTTGAATGTGAAAGGGGGCAGCGGCCAACTGGAAAGCCGGGAAGTTTGGCGACTTCGTCTTGCAGACCGAAGTTTTTTCCAACGGCAAGTATCTGAACTCCGGAATTTTTTTCCGCTGTATTCCGGGCCAGTTCTGGCAGGGTTATGAATGCCAGATTCAAAACGGCTTCAAAGAAAACGACCGCACGCTGCCGATCGACTGCGGCACCGGAGGATTTTACCGCCGGCAGAACGCTGCGCCGGGTGATGGCCGACGATTTCACCTGGTTCCCAATCACGTTGGTGGCGGCCGGCAACCACATGGCCGCGTGGGTCGGCGGCTACCCGGTCAGCGATTGGACCGACAAGCGAGCCCCCAGCGAGAACCCGCGCCAGGGGCTGCGGCTCGAAGCGGGCACGCTGGCGATCCAGGGGCACGATGCGACCACCGACTTGTCGTTTCGCCACCTGCAGGCAGCCGAGCTGCCCGAACGATAAGTCCCGATTCAGTCGCGGACGCGGCGAATGGCCGCACCGGGATTGAGCCAGGTTACGCCGGCTTGCTGGTCGAGCCAGCGAAGCCAATCGAGATACATCGTCTGCACGTCGCTTTCCGCCAAGGGAGCGTATTTGCGGAAGTCTTCCACCAGGAATTGCTGCTCGAGGTCGTCTTGCGAGGGCTCGAATCCCTTGATCTGGACGACATAAACCACGGTCTTGGGCTCGTTCATCGCCACGGTGACCTGATCGGGCGTCGAGTTGAAGACAGCCTCCATGAATTCCTGGCCGGCCGATTGCACGCCATGCACTTCCGACAGCCGCGGTCGATTCGCGCTCGGATCGAACGCCATGCTGCCGATCGTCATCCATGTGAAGGGACCGGTGTCGACCACTTCGAGTCCTTCGCGGCCGGCAAACACCTCGGCAAGTGGCTTTTCGGCCGTGCGCGCTTCTTTGGCCAATGTTTCGGCTGCCGCCGTGGCCAGCTTGCGGGCCGCGATAAATTTCAGTTCGCGGGCGACATCGCGGCGCACCTCGTCAAATTCGGGAACCCCTTCGGGCGTTTCCTTGGTTTTCCACGACAGGTAGCGGTTCCCCTCGTTGTCTTCGGTGATCTCAGGCTTGTACGGCCGATCGGTAAATCCGATCTGCGGAAAGGGAACGACCCGAATGCCGTACGGCGACCGCGGATCCAAGGGAGTGGCGAATGATTTGCCCAAGTCGGTATCGGCAAATAATTCATCGGCGCTTACCAGTTCGGTCTCATGCACCGTCAGGCCTTCGGCACTTGCCAGGGCGGTCAGATCGAGCGGCTCAGGCGGCTCCGAACCCGGATTCTCTTCTTTGTTGGCTTCGTACGAGTTGAGCTCGATGCTGTAATTGCGCATTTTGACGCTCAAGCGTTGCAACGTCTCTTGGATGGTCGCACTGGCCTTATCGGCCGCGAGCGTCTTGCGAATTTCTTCCTCGACTTTCTCGAACGGCTCGTACGCCACGTCCTTTTTGTGATCGGTCTTTTCGCCGGCGGGGGTCTCGGACGCAGCCCCCTCCGCGGCTGCCGCTCGGCGCGTCGGTGGCAGGCTTTTCGTCTCTGGCGGCGGGTTCCGTGGCGGCGGCCGGCGTGGTGTCGGCAGGCTGATCGGCGGCGGGAGCAGCAGCCGGCGTTTTCTCGTCGGTTTTTTGCACCAGGGCCGTCAAATGCAACGACGAAGCCGGCACCGACCGCGACGATTTCTTTTCGCCGTCGGTCGCTGGGCCAGGAGGAGTGGGCGTTTCGGCGGGTTTCTTCTCGCCTTCGGCATCGGTAGTGCCGGCTTTCTCGGGCTGGTCGGAGCTGGGCGGGGCTTCGTCGCCCGGCTTGGCTTCGCCAGCATCGGCGCCGGCCGGGGTCTCAGGCTTGCGCTCGCGATAGCGGACGTCTTTGTTCTTCTCGTAATAGTCCCGCACTTCCTCGGGGGTGATCTTCGCCTGGGCCCGCTCGGTGAAGTCGCTGAACTTCGCCACGAAGTATTGAAAGACTGCCTTGGCCGGCCGCTTGAAGCCGGGAGTCGGAGAGTCGGGAACCGGCAGAACTTCGGCATACTTCGTGAAAAAGGCTTTTAACTCCCCGTCAGCTCGGTTCGGGAACGTCCTGGACGAATCGCTGGACCGGAACCGCGGCAAGTTCGGCGGTGGCGCGTCGGTTGAGCTGCTGGAAGCACTCCCAGCGCGGGCCGGGAGGAACATTCGCCTGACCGATCCGGAACATGAAACTGTAGCGCGATGCCAACATTTCGCGCCGCAGCGCGTCGAACAAGTAGCCCTGGCTCATGTGGCCGGCTTCGGAACGCATGTCGCCGACGATTTTTTCGAATTCGGCGGGCGAAACCATGTTCCGGGTGATCGCCTTGAGATAGTCGTTGATCACCTGATCGGTGACCACGATTCCGTGCTTTTCGGCGGCGGAGGCCAGGACGACGGTTTGGATGGCTTGCGCTTCTTCAAGCGATCGAGGCGCCGGGCGGGACGAGTCGCCGCCATCCTCCGAGGGAAGATCTTCGGGCGGCACAGCCCGTTCCATCAAATCCTGGCGCCAATTATCC
Organism: uncultured Planctomycetaceae bacterium; assembly: GCA_963702015.1. Classification (GTDB taxonomy): domain Bacteria; phylum Planctomycetota; class Planctomycetia; order Pirellulales; family PALSA-1355; genus DATJTR01. The sequence continues at coordinate 5,151,043 of OY969698.1, read as the reverse complement.
GCCTGGTTTTCGGCAGCCGCGAGGATTTGTTGCGACGAGAAGCGTGAATCGCCCGCAACCCGCTTTTGGACCCACTGCAATGCCAGCCGCTGAAGAAAATTTCTGACGATTCGGCGCGACTGCATCAACGCCATCAATTCCGACGCGCGATACGAGTGCGAATTGGCCTTCACGACCACCGGATTCTCCGACCCGCCGGGCACGCCCTAAATACTTGAATAGCGGGTCGAGAAACACGAAAGCGAACATGGCCATCACGCAGATGACCGCCAACATGATCCTCTGGTTGCGGCGGAAGATATTGAAGGGACTGGCCATCGCTCAAACGGCTCTCCCAGAGAGGGCCCCCGGCCGGTGAGCACACTTGACAGCCGGGTAGCCAGGGTAGTAATGATTTGACGGTTGACCTCGCGGCGAGGGCCCGGGCAACCAGCGACGGGTGATTGTAGCGCTCGGGGCGTAATTGCAATCCCAATGGCCGCCTAGAGTGGCCCTAGGACAGCAGTTCCGGCCGGGCCGCCGCTCGGCAACGATGCCCGCCGAAGGGGTGCGTGAGGCGGACGAGGACGGGTGTTTCGGGCAAAAAGTGGACCAGCGGCAGATGCGGCGTGGGCCAGCGCGAGCGCGTGTAATTCGGTCCGGCGAGCGGTCCGATTTTGACGCTGTCGGGGGTCACGGCCGGATGAGTCGGCGGCGGGCCTTGCAGCCCGGGGCAGGCAAAACCGGATCGAGCGATTGTTCGAATTGTCGGGTCGATGGCGGCATAACTCAGGAACGGGCGATCGACGGGCAGATTTAGCTTATTGGCAATTCCGGTCTTACCACCACAGTTTCTCACCGAGCGCAAGCATGGCCAAAAAAACGCCCCCCTCCAACGGCAAATCGCTGGTAATCGTCGAGTCGCCGGCCAAGGCCCGCACGATCAGCAAGTTTCTGGGTAAGAATTTTACCGTCGAGGCCAGCATCGGCCACGTTCGCGACTTGCCGCAAGGGGCCAAGGAGATTCCGGCCCAATATAAAGGAGAATCGTGGGCCTATCTGGGGGTGAACGTCGACCAGGATTTCGATCCGGTCTATATCATTCCCCACGGCAAGACCGCCCAGGTGCGGAAGCTCAAGGATTTGCTGAAAGACGCCAAAGATCTCTATCTGGCCACCGACGAAGATCGCGAAGGGGAGGCGATCAGCTGGCATCTGAACGAGCTGCTCAAGCCGAAAGTGCCGGTCCATCGGTTGGTGTTTCACGAAATCACCAATGAGGCGATTCACGAAGCCCTGGAGCATCCACGACAAATCGACGGAGCGCTGGTTCGGGCCCAGGAAACGCGGCGGATCATCGACCGCTTGTATGGCTACGAAGTTTCGCCCCTGTTGTGGCGCAAGGTCCGTCCCAAGCTCTCGGCCGGCCGGGTGCAAAGCGTGGCCGTGCGATTGATCGTCGAGCGCGAACGGCAACGGATGGCGTTTCGCGCGGCGACCTGGTGGATCTCATCGGCCGCTTCGGCACCACCGAGGGAGAAAGGTTCGCCGCCGGCATGGTTTCGTGCGATGGGCGGCGCGTTCCGGCGGGCAAGGACTTCGATCCGGCCACGGGACGCATCAAGGACGATGGTTTGTTGCTGTTGGATCAGTCGGGCGCCGAAGGCCTGGCCGCCCGCTTGGGCAAGGCCGAGTTTCGCGTGGCCGGGCTGGACAACAAGCCCTACACGTCGAAACCCTATCCGCCGTTCACCACCAGCACGCTGCAACAGGAAGCCAATCGCAAACTTGGCTTCACGGCCCGGCGGACGATGCAGGTGGCCCAGAGCTTGTACGAGAACGGGCACATTACTTATATGCGTACCGACTCGACCAATCTGGCGAGCGTGGCGATCGAGGCGGCCCGCGATCTGGTGCGCACGCAATATGGCGATGCTTACTTGCCGGGCCAGCCGCGGGTCTACGTGACGAAAGTCAAAAACGCGCAGGAAGCCCACGAAGCGATCCGTCCCGCCGGCCATCCGTTTGCCTTTCCCGAAGCAGCTGCGTGGCCAGTTGAACACCGAGGAGTTCAAGCTGTATGACCTCATCTGGAAACGGACGGTCGCCAGCCAAATGGCCGACGCCCGCGGCCACCGGATCACGATCACGGTCGAAGGCGAGGGAAGCGTCTTTCAGGCGAGCGGCAAGACGGTCGATTTTCCCGGGTATCTGCGGGCCTATGTTGAGGGAAGCGACGATCCCGAAGCGGGCCTGGCGGAAAACGACGTGCTGCTCCCCAGCGTGACGGTCGGCCAAACGCTGATCTGCCACGCGCTCGAGCCGAAAGACCACACGACTCAGGCTCCCAGCCGGTTCAGCGAAGCCTCGCTCACCCGGGCCTTGGAAGAATTGGGCATCGGCCGGCCTAGCACGTACGCCTCGATTATCGATACGATCCTGGCGCGAGTACGTCTTCAAGAAAGGCGGTGCGCTGGTTCCGACTTGGGTCGCTTTCGCGGTGGCCCAATTGCTCGAAGCCCATCTGCCCAATCTGGTCGATTACCGCTTCACGGCTCAGATGGAAGATGATCTGGACACGATCAGCCGCGGCGAAGCGGGTCACGTCGACTATCTGCGGAAGTTCTATTTTGGCAACGGTCAGACCGGGCTCAAGCAACAACTGCAAAACAAGGCCGAAGAGATCGACGCCCGCGACGTCAGCCGCATTCGCCTGGGACAGCCCGAGGGACAAGACCCGATTTTCGTCCGCGTCGGCCGCTATGGACCTTTCCTGGAACAAGGAGATGCCGGGCGAGCCTGCCCGACGAGACGCCGCCGGATGAAGTGACGATCGAGCGAGCGTTGGAATTATTGAGCCATGCCGAGCAAGCCGAAGAGCCGCTGGGGGTCTGCCCCGATACGAACAAGCCGGTCTATTTGAAGGTCGGGCGTTTTGGGCCTTACGTGCAGCGGGGCTCGAGCGAAGACGAAGAGAAGCCCAAGAACGCTTCGCTGATGAAGGGGATGAAGCCCGAGGACGTGACGCTCGAAGTGGCTTTGCGGCTGCTTTCGCTGCCGCGGGACCTGGGCGAAAGCCCGACGACGGGCGAAATGGTCGTTGCCGCCAACGGACGGTTTGGCCCCTACGTGAAGTGCGGAGCTGAAACCCGCAGCTTGTCGGCGGAACTTTCGCCGATGGACGTCACACTCCCCCAAGTGCTTGAATTGCTGGCCCAGCCGAAAGCTCAAAGGCGCGGTTTCGGCGTCAAACGTGAACCGCTTAAAGTGCTCGAGGCGTCGCCGGTCACCGGCCAACCGATTCAACTGCTCGAAGGGCGCTATGGACCGTATTTGACCGATGGCGTGACGAACGCCTCACTTCCCAAACAATCGGATCCCCAGAGCATTACGTTGGCCGACGCGCTCGGTCTTTTGGCTGCCCGCGCGGCCGCTGGCCCGCCGGCGAAAAAGAAGTTTCGTCGGGCGAGCAAGGCGGCACCGGCCGCCGCTGCGAAGAAGAAGACCGCGAAGAAGGCCGGTTCGAAAGCGAAGGAAGCGAGCTCCAACGAGACGCCGGCGGTGGCCGGGAAAGTCTCGGCGCGCGCAAGGGAAGCAAGAAGTCGGCGAAAAAGCCCGCCGCCAAGCGAGCGGTCGGCAAGAAGGCGGCCAGCGCCAGCGAGGTCTGACCTGCGGCGCGGCGGTGGCAGCGGATCGCTGTTATTCTTCCATGCGCTGCTTGTCGCTGCCGATCGCGATGGCATAGGCGGTGGCGTGACTGCGGCAATGCGAGATGCTGACCAGCATCTGGCCGATGCCGAGTTTTTCGACCACGTCGCGGCGCCACCGCGCAGCGAGACAATCGGGCGTCCGCCGAACTCGTTGCGAATCTCCACGTCGCGCCAACTGATTCCCCGTCGCCAGCCGGTCCCCATGGCCTTCAGTACCGCCTCCTTGGCGGCCCAGCGGCCGGCGAAGTGCTGGGTGGCTTGCTTGCGGCTCTGGCAGTACTGGATTTCGTGCGGGGTATAGACCCGACCGATGAACAGTTCGCCGTGACGCTCGATCATTTGCGCAATGCGCAAGCACTCGATGATGTCGGTGCCGATGCCAACGATACTGATCATGAAACCTCGGTCTCGATTCTGTGCGGCAGGCGAGGGGGGAGCGCGTGAATCTATTGTAAGTGGAAATCGACGACCAGCGGCAGATGGTCGCTGGCCTGTTTGGCCAATGCGGTCCGCACCATACGGGCCGCCCGGACCAGCACCGTGCCGCGACAGAATATTTTGTCGAGCGAGCCCATCGGAAAATAGGCCGGAAACGAGCGGAAACGCGAGATCGGCTGCGTGACGTGGTGGAAGCCGTGCTGGGCAAAAGGGCCACGGTACAGCGTGTTCCGCCAATCGTTGGTGTCGCCGACGATCAGCGTCGGCAGCGCGGCCGACTCGAGGAATAGCGGATGCGCAAGCAAATGGTTCACTTGCCAATGTCGCTCGCGTTCGGCCAGGCCCAGGTGCCAATGGACCAGGTGGAGTCGTCCTTCGGGGGTGTCGACCAGGACCATCTGGGCGCCGCGCGGGCGCTTGCGTCCCAAGCGAAGCGAGATCTGATGCTTGCCCGCCAGGGGCCAACGAGACAGGATCAGGTTGCCATATCCACCGCTCTTCAGCCGCACGTTTGTCTGGTGCAGGGAGGCCACGGCATGAAAATAATCGGCCAGCATCCGCGGCTGGTCGTGAAAACGCGAGCGGGGAACATTGGCATCGACTTCTTGCAGGCAAACCAGGTCGGGGTTCTCCAGCTCGATGACTTCGATCACCCGCTCGAGCCGGTAGCGGCGATCGCGGCCGCCGATCCCTTTGTGGATGTTGTAACTGAGCAGCCGCATGGCCAAGGGGTGGCAGGGGGGTAGGAATGACCGAACTGGTGGGGAGGTTCGCCGCGGGAGGCGGGTTTGGCGGCGAAACAATCGCCACCATTGAGTTTAGCGGCTGGCAGGCGCGGGAAAATGCCCGGCACGCCGTACCACAAGGACAATTCCGGGCGACGGGTCCAAGTCACGGCGTGTCGGGCTATTTCGATAACCCCCTGGCGGATCAGAAACCAAGGCCAGCCGCCCGGCGATGTTCCCCGGCGATTTTTGGCATGCGGCACCGACCAAAAGCCCGCGCGATTAATCCGGCTGCTGGTCGGAATCATCGGAGGCGAGCGCCAGCTCCAGCTCAGCCCGTTCTCGCAGCAGGGCGGCCGATTGTTGGGCGGTCCACGATGGATGGCCGAGGGCCACGGCGATTTGGGCCAATCGCTTGACCGCCGCCTTGCGTTCGTGGGTCGTCAGAGTAACAGTTCGATTGGCGGACGTTTCGAGACAAAGCGGGCTCATCACGGAAGGTGTCCTTCGCGCTGATTGTTCTCTACCCCCCGCGGGTAAAAGACTAACGCGCTTTCCGATTTCTTCGGCGATGGCTGCCTCCAGCGCCGCCAGGCTCACCGGCTTCATCAGGTGCAAGTCGCAACCGGCGTCGAGCGACAACTGCGCGCGCTCGGGACCGCCGTAACCGGTGATGGCAATGATGCTGACCCGTTCAAATTCGCGCCGCGCTCGGATTTGTCTGGCAAGGTCATAACCGCTGACCTTAGGCATGGCGATGTCGAGCAAAACGACGTCCGGCTGGAACAATTCGACGTGCGCCAGACAGTGCAAGCCATCGCTCACGACCTCGACCGCGTATCCGCACCGGTCGAGTAGAATACTCAACACTTTGGCGACGTCGGGATTGTCGTCGACGATCAGAAGGCGCGCGACGGAGCCACCGGCGGCTAGCGAGTCTGAGATCATAGGGCATCCCTGCGCGCAGAATGTGCGCTGAACGGCTTAAAATAGCTCGATCTTTCCATAATACGGCAAACAATCTGGCTGTCGGTACGGAAGCGTGCGAATTTGGCGGGTCGCCCGTGGTACAATCCTGCCGGTGGGCGTTACTCAACGGCGAGCCCGCCAACGGCTGAAAAAAAATCACCCTCGACATCGGCTCCAATCGGGAGCTTTTTCCCGGTGCCATTGGTGGTCCGTTGTGACCAACCTTTTCCGAGGCACCGCACGATGTCGGTTCATCCGCAGCCCGTCCGAAACCAGCTGCTCGCGCATTTGCCGCCCGCCGAGCACCAACGGCTGGTTGCCCGCATGAGTCCGGTCGCGCTGGAGTTCAAGCAGATTCTTTATCGAACCGGCGCGACGATCGAGGGGGTCTATTTTCCCAATTCGGGAACCGCTTCCGCGTTGACGATCATGGAGGACGGCAGCGCCATCGAAGTGGCGACCGTGGGCAACGAAGGGATGGTTGGCTTGGGTGTTTTGCTGGCCGACAAGACCTCGCCCAACGAGGTGATCGTGCAGATTGCCGGCGACGCGCTGTGGATGGATGCCGACGTATTGGAGCAAGAGGCGGGGCACGACAGTCCGCTGCGTCGACTGCTGCTGTTGTATCAGACGGCTTTTCTGACGCAGGTATCGTATTCGGTGGCCTGCAACGGCCTGCACGCACTCCAGCAGCGCTGTTGCCGCTGGCTTTTGATGACCCACGACCGAATGGACGGCGACGAGGTTCCGCTCACGCACGAGTTCCTGGGAATCATGCTGGGGGTGCGGCGAGCGAGCGTGACTGATGTTTTGCGTCCGCTCCACGAGCAGGGGCTGCTGAGCAACAGCCGCGGCACGATTACGATTCTCGATCGCACCGGCCTGGAGGCCTTGTCTTGCGAGTGTTATCGCAAGGTCAGGGGCGAGTTCGACCGGCTGCTGGGCTGATCGGCCGCCTGGCCGCGCATCACAGAATGGCGAAGTAATTCTGGACGGCGAAATCGAGCAGGTCGTTGGTGATTTCCAACTCGCGCCCCTCGAACAGGCAGTTGTTGCGCAGTTGCAACAGCAGATCGCGCGGCTGGCAGCAGCGCATGGGCCGCGCGACGCTCCGGTAGTGCCGCTCGAGCAGATAGGTGATCGGTTCATCGCGATATTGAAAGCCCAGCCGGGGGCACATCATCTTGAACAGATCGCGGAATTCCTCTTCCGTCGGATCGAGGACTTCGATCTTGTAGGGGATGCGGCGCAGAAACGCGTCGTCGACCAGTTCCTTCGGCTCGAGGTTCGTGGAAAAGATGATCAGTTGATCGAAAGGGACTTGCACCTTCCGGCCGCTGGCGAGATTGAGATAGTCGCAGCGTTTTTCCAGCGGCACGATCCAGCGGTTGAGCAGTTCGTTGGTGCGCATGCGCTGCCGGCCGAAATCGTCGATGACCAGGATGCCGCAGTTGCTCTTGAGCTGGATCGGGGCCTCGTTGATGCCGGTCGCCGTGTTCAGCGCAGACTTCGAGGTTGTCCATCGTCAATTCGCCGCCGACCACGATCGTGGGCCGACGGACGCGAACCCAGCGCCGGTCGATTTTTTGATGATCCAACAGGCCGGCGGTGTTTTCCAACGGCACTTCCTCGTGGCTGTTCGGGTCGAAGAGGCGGATGATTTCGCCATCGACGCCGATGCAACGGGGAATCCAGATATAGTTGCCGAACGCCCGCGTGACGCGCTCGGCGATGCTCGACTTGCCGTTTCCGGCGGCCCCGAACAAGAACAGACCGCGGCCGGAATTGATGGCCGGCCCGAGGCGGCGAAGCATCGTCTTGTTGATCAACAGGTCTTCGAAGGCGTGCTCCAAGTCGGCCGCTTTCGGGTGCTGGGTCGTCAAGGATTGGGCCGCGACACTAGCGATATAGTCTTTCAACACGACCGGCGCCGCGCCGAAGTAGGTGCATCGATCGGACAGGCTGCGGGCGCGCTGGTGCCCGGAGTCCGTCAGTTGATAAACGTAGTCGTTCATCAGGGCGGCGCCTTTGTGAACGATCAACTGTTCGGTTTTCAGTTGTGCCAGGATTTGCTCGATGAGCAAAAACGGCAGCTTCAACTGGTCGGAGACTTGTCGCCCGCTGGCGTCGCTGCGCGCGGCCAGCAGCTTGATCAACAGCGCCTCGACCTCGCCCTGGGTCAGGCTCGCCTCGGCCAGCGACGCGGGCTCGAGCGGAATGAATTCGGCAATCGGGCCGGCAGCCGGAGTGGTGGCGCCGACGTCAGCCGACTCGGCCGGGGCCGGCGAGCCGGGGGTGGTGATGCCCTTGATGCGCTGCAGCAACTCGTCGAGTTTGCGGTCCCGGGCCGGAGCAGGTCGGGCGGGCGCGGTCCGCGCGGGCGGGCTCGTGGCACCGGCGGCTGCAAGATTTGCTTCGTCGGCGGTCTGCGGAGTCGCCAAGGTTTGGATCGGTGATTCTGCCATCTCGGATCTTCCGGCGGGTGGAATGCTCGTTCACAATCGCACGGAAACTCTAGGTTGCGCTCGAGGCGCGTCAAGCCAAATGTGCCGGTTGTAGCGAAAATTGGCGGCCTTTCGTTGGGGTCACCGCTCCCCCAGACAAAAGCCCCCCACTGCACTACAATCTTCTCCTGCGGCGTGCGGCGTTTCGTCAGCTTTTTGGCCCCCTGGCACGCGGGCGAGGCCGATTGCCTTTTGCGCGTTTTTGCGGGCTTTTGTGGGGAGGGCCTGTGGCAATGACAAATTTGGCTCGAAAATCTGATCCGTTCGCGGCTCGCCAGGCGTTCGAAACGGGTGCCGGCAAAGCCGCGCTCTACCGACTGACCCGGCTCGAAGAACTGGGACTGACCCGGATCGCCGAACTGCCGTTTTCGATTCGCGTCCTGCTGGAATCGGCGCTGCGCAATTGCGACGGATTCGAAGTCACCGAGGAACATGTGAAGGCCCTGGCCGGCTGGAGCCCGCACATGCCGGAGCCGGGCGAGATTCCCTTCAAGCCGGCTCGAGTGCTGCTGCAAGACTTTACCGGCGTTCCGCTGGTCGTCGATCTGGCCGCAATGCGAGCGGCCATGAAGCGATTGGGTGGAGACCCACGGCGGATCAATCCGCTGATTCCGGTCGATCTGGTGATCGACCATTCGGTGCAGGTCGATTACTTCGCCACCACCGGCTCGCTCGACCAGAACGTCGAATTGGAGTTCGAGCGAAACCGCGAGCGCTACGAATTCTTGCGCTGGGGACAGAAGGCCTTTGATAACTTCCGCGTCGTCCCTCCGGCGGTCGGAATTTGCCATCAGGTCAACCTGGAATATCTGGCCAAGGGAGTCTTCTTGCGCCCCGACGCCAAGGGCCCGGTGGCGCTGCCCGACTCGCTGGTCGGGACCGACAGCCACACCACGATGATCAACGGGTTGGGAGTGGTTGGTTGGGGCGTGGGGGGCATCGAAGCCGAAGCGGTGATGCTCGGCCAGCCGCTGTATATGCTCATGCCCGAGGTGGTCGGCTTCGAAATCACCGGTCAGTTGCCCGCCGGCGCGACGGCCACCGACCTGGTGCTGACCGTGACGCAGATTCTGCGCAAGCAAGGGGTGGTCAGCAAGTTCGTCGAGTTCTTCGGCCCGGGCGTCTCGAAGATGAAGCTGGCCGACCGGGCGACGATCGGCAACATGGCCCCCGAGTATGGGGCCACGATGGGCTTCTTCCCGATCGATGCCGAGACGTTGGAATATCTGCGCCGCACCGGCCGCAGCGATGCCGAAGTGCAGTTGGTCGAACGCTACGCCAAAGAGCAGCAATTGTTCCGCACCGACGACGGCCCGATTCCCAAATTCACCAAGGTCCTGTCGTTGGATTTGGGATCGGTCGAACCGAGCCTGGCCGGCCCGAAGCGGCCGCAAGACCGGGTGGCACTCGGGGCCATGAAAGAATCGTTCCGCAAGGCGCTGCGCGCGCCGGTGGCCGAACGCGGTTTCGCCCTCGACGAGGCCGGGGTCGCCCGCACCGGCAATGTGGTCAACGGCGACAGCCGCGCGATCGGTCACGGCGCCGTGGTGATCGCCGCCATCACGAGCTGCACCAATACCAGCAACCCTTCGGTCATGCTGGCCGCCGGTCTACTGGCCAAAAAGGCGGTGGAAAAAGGGTTGCACGTCGCGTCGTATGTGAAAACCAGCATCGCCCCCGGTTCGCGCGTCGTCACCGACTATCTGGAAAAAGCCGGCCTGACCGCTCCCCTCGACAAGCTGGGCTTCAACATTGTCGGTTACGGCTGCACCACCTGCATCGGCAACAGCGGCCCGCTGCCGCCGGCCGTGGCCAAGGCGGTGACCGACGGCGATCTGGTCGCCGCGGCAGTATTGAGTGGCAATCGCAACTTCGAGGGACGCGTCAACCCACTGGTGCGGGCAAACTATCTGGCCAGCCCTCCGCTGGTGGTGGCTTATGCCCTGGCCGGCACCACCGACATCGACCTGACGACCGAACCGCTGGGCAAAGGGAGCGATGGCCGGCCGGTCTTCTTGAAGGACATCTGGCCAACCCAGGCGGAGGTCCAGCAGACGGTTGAAAAATTCGTGCTGCCCGAGATGTTTCGCAACCGCTATCACGACGTCTTTTCGGCCAACGAGCAGTGGAACGAGATCGTGACCGGCGAAGGCGATCTGTACGATTGGAATACCGACAGCACGTACATTCAGGAGCCGCCGTATCTGGCCGACCTGTCGCGGAAGTCGAGCAAGATCCGCCCGATCACCGGTGCCCGCGTGTTGTTGGCGTTGGGCGATTCGGTGACGACCGACCACATCTCGCCCGCCGGCTCGATCGCCGCCAGCAGCCCGGCCGGCCGCTTCCTGCAACAGCACGGTGTCCAGCCGACCGACTTCAATAGCTATGGAGCGCGGCGCGGCAACGATCGGGTCATGACGCGCGGCACGTTCGCGAATATCCGCATCCGCAATCAGGTCGCTCCCGGCACCGAAGGGGGCGTTACCCGGCATCTGCCCGATGGGCAGCCGATGAGCGTCTTTGACGCGGCGGCCGAATATCAAAAGCAGGGGGTGCCGCTGGTCGTGCTGGCCGGTGCCGAATATGGGACCGGCAGCAGCCGCGATTGGGCGGCCAAAGGAACGTTTCTGCTCGGTGTGCGGGCAGTGTTGGCCGTCAGCTTCGAGCGCATCCATCGCAGCAACCTGGTCGGCATGGGAGTTCTGCCGCTGGAGCTGCCCGAGGGCAAGAATTGGCGCGATCTGGGCCTGACCGGCGAAGAGGTGTTCGACGTCGTCGGCCTCGACGACTCGCTGGAAGCGGGGGCAGAGCTCACCGTGCGGGCCAAAGCTGCCGACGGCAAAGTAAAAGAGTTCTCCTGCCGTGCGCGGATCGACACGCCGGTCGAGCTGGAGTACTACCGCAACGGTGGCATCCTGCAGACCGTTTTGCGAAAAATGCTCGATAACCCCGCCGGAGCTTAGGCGGGGAATCGGTGCCGACGAATCCGGTCATGCGGATTGGAATTAGCCGAGGCGGAGCCTCGAGAGCGTGCGTTTTCGCACTGAAACGGGCCGTTCGCACCCCCCCGATCAGTGCATGCTGGAGCACGGCGAACTGCCTCTCTCTGGGGGCCTTTTCTCGCTGCGTCGCTGCTGCACGCGGTCTGTCAAGCCTGGGCTGCTAACCCATAAGAGGGGCAGATGTTAGGCGGGCTGTGCCAGGCGTTTCTGAGAGACTGGCCCCCACGCGTGCCTCCAGGAATTGGGGCATTTTCCGCTGGTTTCCCCCGGAAAAGGAGGCGACAAATTTATACTCGATTCTCCGAATTTATTATCGTTTAGCTCGGAAAGAAGTGGCAAAGATTTCGCGTTGTGAGTCATTGACGGTCTGGGGACTTTAAGTACTATGGACACCATCGTGCAACTGGGCTGAATGACTAGACCAGTTGAATCTCACGATTGGGTTGTCCACGGGTCTTTGCCTTTCTCTGGAGGAATACTGCAATGAAGAGTCTCTGCACTTTGGTTGTGTTGGCCCTGGTGGCCAGCAGCGCGTCGGCTGCCGACATTTCGCGTAGCTCGTTGGCCTCGATCGGCCTGCCCGGCTTCGTCAAGATGTCGGATTCGGCTGCCATGGCCGTCCGCGGCAAGGGCTACACCGTCGTCGTCGCCGGTAGCAGCACTGCTAACGGAGCGTTCGGCAGCGGTCACGCCTCGAACAGCTACTACGGCTCGCTGTCGAACAGCGGCGCCGGCTCGCACGGAGCCTCGGGCAGCAACGGCTCGTTCGTCGTCGCCGGTCTGGCCGTTGGTGCTACCAGCAACAGTGGTGCTGGCGGTGCGATCGCGATCGGCCTCGGCTCGGTCGCCGGTGGTGCTTCGAGCGTCTCGGTTCACTAGTTTTTCCGACAAGCTGCCTGAGCTCGCCGGTCAACACTGGTGTACGGCTTCTGGCAGTCTATGTGCCTCATGAATTGCGTTCGGTCGAAGGAAACTTCGGCCGAACGCTATTTTTTTTCCTAGGCACTCAATTTGGTATTCGGGGCGCGTCGCTTCGCATTGGCAAAAAAAACCGGAGCGTCAAGCAAACTTTGCTTGACGCCCCGGTGTATTACTTCGTCAAAAAGGGTTCGACCCTCGGCTTACCACATGAAGCCGGTCGCGATTCCGAAGCCCAGCAAACCGAGCGTCGAATTGCCGGCGTTTGCCGCGGTGATCGCGGTAGCGGTCGTCGGACCGGTCACGAAGCCGACGCCCGAAGTCGAATTGGCAGCAGTGCTGTTGGTGTGCCAATACTGGTATTCGCCCGCGATACGGAGGAAGGCCGTACCGGGGAAGCATGTCATTACGTGGTTGTATTGCACGCCGAGCTGCAATTCCCCGATCCAGGCATTGCCGTTGCCCGAGCCCGAGGCCACGTTTTGTGCGGTGGCGGAGGCGCCTGTCCCACCGTTTAGGAACGTGGCGTTCGTTTGTGCGAACGCGGTGGAGTTGTTGTCAAACAGATACGATCCACGAGCACTATAGAACAGATTCCAGCACGAGCAGCCAATCGGTTTTAGCCCATAGATTGCAACCGTGGGACCGACGCCGTTGAAGCCCGCTCCCGAACTGGCCGCACCGGTATAGATGCTGCCGGCGTAGCTGTTCTCGGCTTGGATGGTGCTGTTGCGGTTGAACTGGGCATATCGAGCACCGAACGTCACCCAGCATTGATTGCCGCAGCAGCAAAAACGGCGGATTGCTTCGAGGTCGAAGGTCTGCAGCTTCAACGCACCTTGTTGGAAGATGCTCGAAGTTGGTCCGAGCGTAGCGGTCTCACCACCCGACGTGTTGCTAAAGCGCCAGTAGCGGACGCCAACACCCCAGCATTCACCCATCACGCCCGCCCAGATGCGCGGTGTGACGATCATGCCGTTGACGGAGCTGGCGTTGTAGGTGGTCCCAGTGGCGCCGAGCAGGCCCGTGTTGAACGCGTAGCTGTCGCCGCCGCCGCCTTTGTTGGTGACGGGCGCCAGCAGCACGGCTTCGATGCCGACAAACGGCTGCCAGCAACGATTGCGGCAGTCGCCGAAGCAAGAGAATGCACCGTTCGGCATCCCGGTGGACGCAGACGACGTCGTCGTGTTGGAAATCGTGCTGGCCGAGGTGCGGAAAGCGGCCGGAGCTTCAGCTGCACTTGTGGTCAAATCGCTTTCGGCCGGGGGATCGTCGGCATAATAACTCGTCGGCGTGGCCGACTCCGCCATCTTGGCCGGCGACGAAGCCGGCTGCACTGGCCATCCGGCCGGCAAATCGGCTCGCGCGGCGGCCGGGGCCATGAGCCCAAACAGCGCTAGCCACGTGAGCGATGAGCGACTGATACGTAACATTTCGGTTCCTCCCTGAGCCACTGTGTTAGTGATTGTCTGTGAGTGTTTCACTCGCCTGGCGAACGGTGAGTGATCCGTCGCCAAACACAAGTAGTTTTTTGCGCTCGTCATCCTGACGAGTGCGACGCTTTTGCGGGCAGGCCCACTTGCAAGGGCAGAGGTAGGTTGGAAAGGAGGTACTGGCAGGTCAAGGCTGCGGCCTAGCGCGGTGTGCCCGATAACCGTTATCGCACGACTTGAAAGAAGAATACAGCAGTTCGTGCCGCGTCGGTCTTTTCGTTACATGCGGCGTTTCCGCTACATACGGCAAGGTTTTACACGCCGTGGCCGGCGCCGACTCGCATAAGTCGCAAATCTTACGCAACCGTTGCGGCGCTCATGGCGCTGGCCATCGTGGCTGTCGAATTAGCCGCGGTTGGCGGCAAGACGGACCGGTCACGATGACTTTGCGAGCCGACCTTGCTTGCATCGCAAGCGGATTCGGTCACCTGCTCGCCTTTCGCATGCGGATCGACTGCGTCGACTTTGCCGGCGCGGGCAAGGTGGATGGCGAGGCGAATTTCTACCGGTCGGCGAAACCCTGCGCTCGCTCGCATGGGCGACGCGGTGTCAAACTGGACCAGTCTGGAAAACCGTGCCGATTATTCCGGCCGAAACTTGCTTTTCGAGGCCAAGAAGCGGCAGGAAGTGAGGAACAACAGTGCTTTCCGTCATTTTGCGCGTAAGCCTTAACCGATGATTACGCAGTCACCGGCGACAAATCCGTTACCCGTGGCGCTTTGCGAAGGGTGCTTGCAACCAGCAGAATTGTTCGCCCGAGCTTTCTCGTTGCGGGCAGCAAGGACTCGTCTTTCCCTAACCGTAGGCTACCCGACATGCCCGATGCGACCTGCCGTAGGCCGTCGATAGCGCGAGCGTTTCGGTGGCTGTGCGCGCCGGCGTTGGGCTGGTTGGTCGTGCTGGCCGTCTTCGTTCAAGGGGCGGTGTCGATCGCCCAAGAGGCCGAGCCGCCCCTGCCGTCCGACCTTTCGGTCTGGAACTGGCTGCGGCAGAATCAGTGGGCGCCTTCGACTTCGTTTGCCCGCTGGCAGCTCGACCAACAAAGTCCCGGGGGCCTGCCGGAGCAAGCGTTGTGGAACGCACCGATCAACAACCTGGTCCCGGTTCCCGACTCGGAGCAGACCGCGGCGATCGGCGGGCTGGGGGATACCCGGCTGAATCAAGGGGCGCTGATCGAAGCGGTTCCGCCGGTCACGCCGCAGCCGCTCGGCCGACGGCTGACGCAGGCCGCTCCGATCGAGCTGGCCCAGACGCAGCCCCCGCCGGATACCGGCATACAGTCCGGCGAATCGCCGTCAGACGTGGGGACCAAAGAACGCAAGAACAATGAAGAGAAACTCGGCAAAGCGCCGGTCGATTACAGCCGCCAATTCCTGCGCACCCAATCGGTGCTGCTCAAACAGGGACAGTGCCAATTTGACACCGGTGCGGGCTATGCCACTGTCGAATCCTATGTTCCCGCGATTGTCGGCGGCACGCTGACCCAGGGGCTCTATCACCGGCGCATTGGCTATGTGCCGTTGCAGATTCGCTATGGGCTGACGGACCGACTGCAACTCTATGCCAACGTTCCGGTGGGCTATGCCTGCACGGAGCAGACGGTCATCGGTAATTTTGCGAACTATTCGGGTCGTGGCGGCACCGGCGACACGAACCTGGGCGGCTCCTATTGGCTGCGCAAGAGCAATGGCTGTCCGTTTGACCCCGATTTGATCCTGACGGCCGGCATGACGCTTCCGACGGCACCGGCGTCGTTCGTGAGCGCGTTGAGCAACCCGCAAACCTCGCTCGGTCAGGGATTCTGGGCCGCGACCTGGAACTTGCTGGTCGTGCAAAGCTTCGACCCGGTGACGATTTTCTACGGCGTCGGCGGCCGCCAACTGATCGGCAGCACCGTGAGCGGCGCGATCCCCGGCTACAACAGCACCAAGAACCTCATCCAGCCGGGTCAGCAATTCACGTATCAGCTCGGAGCCGGCTTTGCCGTCAACGAACGAATCACCTTGAGCGCGGCCTATTTTGGCTACTTCATCAGCGACACCTGGATCAATCAGCAGCGAGTCGTCGGATCGGTCTTCGAGCCACAATACATGCGATTCGCCTGCACCGTCGTCCGGCCGCACCGCATCATCGAGCCGTTCGTGCTGATCGGGACGACGGTCGACGCGGCGCGGAGCATCTTCGGCATCAACGTTACCTTCTATTAATCCGCCGTGGCGATGGCGACGCGGTACGACACGCTGTTACGATTTGATCCAGCTTCCCTCCCTGAGAGCAGAATCGCCATGTGGGCAAGACATTCGGCAGCCAAGGCGCGGATCGGCCGGCGTTGGCCGCGCGTCGTGCTGATGGGTTGCCCGGTGTTGCTGATCTTCGGACAGTTGCTCGTCTCGTACGGCCAGTGCCAGGAATTGACGTCGCCAGTCCGCGATCCGGCCTTCATCATTCAGAAGCGCAACCGAAGCTGGCTGGAGATTCGCCGGCAGAACATCGTCATGCAAGGGTTCGATTATTCGTGCGGCGCCGCCACGCTGGCGACCTTGCTGCGCTATTTCTGGCGGGACAACGTCGACGAGCCGGCCGTCTTGCACGTGATCGACGAGTTTTTGACGACGGCCGAGCTCAAGGATCGCGTCGAGAACGGCTTGTCGATCGCCGATCTGAAACGGGCCGCCGTCGAATTGGGATACCTGGCCGAAGTCGGCAAAATCACCTTTCGCGAACTGGGCCAGTCCAAGGTCCCACTGATCGTGGCCATCAAGGCCGACGGTTACGACCATTTCGTGGTGGTCCGCGGCGTCTTCGGCGACAACGTCTATCTGGCCGACCCGATGCGTGGCAACATTCGGGTCCGGACGTCGTTGTTCCAATCGCAGTGGCAGCAGAACGCCGTCCTGGTGGTGCTCAAAGCCAACGTGCAGCCGCCGAAATTCTCGCCCCTGACCGTGCGGCAAAGCGAAGTCGATCTGGGGGCGTCGAATTACCAGGTCATCCGCGAGATGCCGGCTAAACCCGGTTCGCTCGCCACGCCATAAATCGGTCCTCGCCCAGAGCGACCGAAGCGCGTGGGGCCGGTTTACCAGGTGATGCCGGTGGCGATTCCGAAGCCTAGCAGGCCGACGTTCGAATTCCCGGCCGAAGCGGTCGAGGACACCAGGCTGCCGCCCGGCGCGCTGGCGCTGGCATTGGCAAAGGCCGAGGCGTCGTTGTTGACGTGCCAGTATTGGTATTCGCAAGCGATGCGAAAGAAGACCGAGGCCGGCGCCGCTGCGAGCGCGTGATTGTATTGCAGGCCGAGCTGCACCTCGCCAATGAACGCGTCGCCGTTGCCAATGGCGGCGGAAGGGTAGTTCGCGCCTGCGCCGCTCGTGTTGCTGTTGTACGCGGCCGAAGTTTGAGCAAACGCGGATGAGCTGCCGGCGAAGAGATAGGACGCCCGCAAGCTGTAGAACAGATTCCAATGCGACAAACCGATTGGGCGCAACCCGTTGATGCTGGCGGTCACGCCGACGCCATCGAAGCTCGCGCCGGAACTGGCGGTGGCGGAATAGACGCCTTGGCTGAAATAATCGGCGGACGAGACGGTCGACTGGCGACTGAATTGGGCCTGCCGTGTGCCGACGGTAAACCAAAGCTGCTGGTCGGCGAACTGAAACCGGCGAATGGCTTCGAGGTCGAAGGTCTGCATCCGCAGCACGCCCTGCCGGTAGACCCCTTGGCTTGTGCCGCTAGGGAACTGCTCGTAGCCGGGATCGTTGCCAAAACTCCAATACCGCACTCCCACGCCCCAGCGGTCGCCCATCAAGCCGAGCCAGATGCGCGGCGTCGCGACCATCCCGTTGGCACTGCTGGCCTGATAGTTCGCTGAGTTCGAGCCTTCGCTGAATGAATAGCTCGCGCCGCCGCCGCCCGTATTATGGACCGGCGCGAGAAACACGGTTTCGATCCCGGCAAAGGGTGTCCATACGCGCCGGCGGCACTCGCCCATCCCGTCCGCAGGATTGCATGCCAACGGCGGGGTCGGATCGCCGCTGGTGGATTGCACGTCAGGGACGGTTGTCGGCGCGGAAGTTTCGAACGGTTCGTTATAGCTCGCCTGAACGACCCCGGAATCAACGAACCCCGTCGCGGCGGTGACTGGCGGCAGGGGTGTGACCCCGGGCACATCTGCCCGAGCAGCGCCGCTGGCCAAGAGGCCGGCGAGCGCCGCCCACCGTAAGAAAGAGCAACCCGATCGTAACAATTTGGGACCTCCGTGAACGCCCGCTACCGATGGCAGCGGCTTGTCGCTCCGATCCGACCCAATCTGGGGCGCATTGTTTAGCAACGCTTTGAGAGCAGAGCAAGACAGGGTCGGAACCGGCCGCGAAAGGGCCGGTCGATTTCCAGGGCCGGTGGGGGGGATGCATGCGGCGCTGGCTGATAATCGACCAGCACGCTGGAGAATTGTGGCCTCATCATGCCGCACTCCGCGGAAATCGCCAGTTGTGGCAGATTCCCGGTTCCAGAGCCATTAAAGGCCGGTTTGGCCGCAATCGAGCACCGGGCGAGCACACCTCCCGCAACGGCGGCACGGGGTTTGCATCTCCCTAAATTAAAACCTATGCTCCTGTGCCGCGCCGGCGCGGGGCAGAACTTACCCCCCACGAGCGAAGGAGATTGCGATGTTATATTGGGCTGTTGTCTTTTTGATTGTGGCCCTAGTGGCCGCATTGTTCGGGTTCGGCGGGATCGCCGGGATGGCCGTTGGCTTTGCCAAGATCCTATTCGTCGTATTCCTGGTTTTGTTTTTGATCAGCCTGGTGTTCGGCATGCGACGTCCTGTCGTGTAACCGGCCCGCTGAGACCGCTGATCGGAGATCTGGGAACATTCACCCTGCAACGTGTACCGCACCGCCAAGGCGGTGCGGTCTGCATTGTGGTCAAGGAAGGAAAATATGAATAAGCATGATCGAAATGCGACCGACCAGTTGCGCGATAAGGTCGGCGACGTGCGTCAAAACTTGCGCGACATCGGCTCGATTGCTCAGGATGCGGCAAAAGAAAAAGTGAGTCACTTGCAGGACGCTGTCAGCGAACAAGCGGCAGAGCTTCGCGACGCGACAAATCGCAAAGCGGAAGATCTGCGCGCACGAGCTGGCGAGTTCTGTGATGAGAGCCGGCAGCGCGCGGTCGACTTCGAGCGAACTTTAGAGCACCGCATCCGCGAGAAGCCTTTGCAAGCGGTGGCGATCGCCGCGGGCGTCGGCATTTTGCTGGGAATCTTCTGGGTCCGTCGCTAGTTGTTGCCGATCCTGACGGACGTGCCATGGCGGCCACGTTCCGCCGCAATCGATCTTAGCGAGATCAAGCGAATGGATAGTCCGAGCGCGCGAGGCCACGGCAATCCGTCGGTGGGAGCCGCGGGATCGGGGGACCGATTCGCGCGCAGGGGCCAGCGTCGGCCGCGGATGAGAGTTCGACGAATGCCGGTCCAGCGGCCGCAGAACGCCTGCTGAAAGATGTGGGCACGTTGCGGGCGGAGTTGGCCCACTTAATCGCCGCGCGTCGCGACCAGATAAAACTCGCGCTGCGCCGGGCATTTCTGCTATCCGTCGTCACCGCTCTGGCGATTGTGGCCGTGGCGATTCTGGCCGCCAGTGCGTGCGTCATGCTTGTCCTCGGAATTGCCGGCGGCGTGAGCGAATTGGTCGGGGGCCGCCTTTGGGCGGGCCAGTTGCTCACCGGACTCGGCATCATTATCGGCGGAGCATCGCTCAGTTTCCTGCTCGTTCGTATCGCACAGCAGCGCTCGCGGCGCAAGACATTGGAGCGGTATGGAAAAGTCGAACGATAACGTTGCCGCGGCACCTCATGCACGCGAACCATCGGAGGCCGATTTTTTGGCCGACCAGGCCGCAGCGGCCCAGCGGGCATTGTCGGCCACGCTCGAGCGAATGTGCGCCGATCTGGGCGACAGCGCCGACCTGACGGCCTGGGCGCGCCGGTATCCTTGGCCCACCATGGGAGTCGCCGCCGCGTTCGGTTTCCTGGCGGTCGTGGCAATCGGCAGCCCTCGCTCGGCGCGATCGGTGGACTCGGCCGCACCGGAAGAAAACGAATCGACGAGCCGACCCGCACGCGGCGGGCGGCCGTCGCAGCAAGGCCTGTTTTATAACTTGATGAGCGAGATTCTGCGGAATTTCGCCAACGCCGCGCAAGGCGCGCTACTGGCCGCGATCGGGGCTCGGTTTCAGGCTCCTCCGCCGGCGCCCGACAACTCGCCGCCGGTGGCCGATCCGATGGCCGGCAGCGCGAGCGGCGGCAATGGATTCGCATCGACCGATTCTTAGTTCCCTCGCCGCGCCAAGCGGGCTATTGCTGGAACTTGTCTTTGGTGCTCAGGTCGGTGTAGAGGGGCAAATGGCGATAGTAAACTTCGAGGATCATCGTCGCCAGGGCCGTGCAATAGAGACGACCGCCGGGAAATGCGCCGGGGTCGGTTCCCTCAAAGAACCAGCTGCCCGTTTCATGCCCCTGCTTGCTTTGCGTCGAGACCAGATAATCGCGCATGGCGGCATTCCATTGCGCCCATTCGTATCCGCCGTAATGATGCATCACCTGGGTCGCGTAGTAGTTGTAATACATGTTGTTGCGTGGGGGACCGGAGGCGTCGAGCGACGGCCCGCGGTTGCTCAAGATGCCGACGCCGCGGACGAGCGCGGTCGGTCATGCGGCCAGCCCATGTACATGCGGCATAACAGTCCAATCGCCGAAGTGGCCGAACCGTCGTTGGGAGAGGTGTAGCCGTACATCGATCCCTCGTCGAGTTGCACGCTGTCGAGAAAATAGCCAGCCTTGCGAATCGTGTCGGGCGGAACTTTGAGATAGGCCATGTTCGCGCTTTTCAGCGCCATCAACTGCCAACCGACGACCGAGGTGTCGCCGTCGCGCTGAGGGAAGTAGCGCCATCCGCCGCCGACGGGATCCTGACAGTTGACGATGAAGTCGATCGATTTCTGAGCGGCCTGTTCCAGGGCACTGTCGCGGGTCATGCCATACGCTTCGCACAGCGCAATGGAGGCCAGTCCGTGACCGTACATCCGGCCCCCTTGCTCCCACATGCTTCCATTGCCGCCGAGTTGATGCATGGCGCGACCGAGAAAGTGGAGCGCCATGTCGACGTTTCGTTTGTAGCGACCCTGCCGATGCGTTTCGCCGGCCCCCAAAAACGGCAGCAGTCCCAAGGCCGTCGAAGCCACCACTGCCTGGCCCTGACGCCCCGGGTGATCGCAACGGCCGCCGCAACGCTGCGCCATTTGATGGGCGAAATTCCAGCTGCCATCGGAATTCTGGTGCTCGCTGAGCCATTCGAGCGCATGGGTCACGGCATCTTCGCTGGCCAGCGTGCCGCCGCCGCGCCGACCAACTGAGCGCGATTGGCGGCGCTGAGTCGGCCTTGCAGCGAATTGCTGATCGAGTTGCCGATCCCGCCGAGCAAGTCACCCTCGGCAGTTCCTCCCGCCCCCGTGCCGCCGGTCGCGCTGCCGCCGGCTGGCACCGACAGCGGATTCAACGGACTCGCGATGTCGGGCGCCGCGGGAAAAAGCGCTGCCGACGAATCCAACGATCCAGCGGCGAGCGACCCGGCCGTCGTCGGCTGCAACACGTCATCCAGCTTATTGCCGGAAGGAGTGCTCTCGGCCACCGGGTCCAGCGAAGCGTCGTCCAAGCCCGGGCCGTCCTCATCGCCATTACCGTCGCCGCGAGCCACGGTCGCCAGCGATCCCGACTGCGTATGCAGGCCACCGACGACGGTATAGCTGGCCAGGATCAAGATGAAGGTCAAGTGAAAGACGGTGCTCAACAACCAACTCGGCACCTGCTGCCAGAACGTTCCTAGAGATACGCGCGTTGCCAGCCAGCGCAACCAACCCGGCGGGCGGCGAGCTGGCGGGGCCACGATCGGGGGAGTCTGGCCGGTCGGTTGCTTTTTCGCGCAGCGGCGCGCTGCCGCCGGCTGCAACCGAAGGGGGCAGCGGGGGTGGTGTCGGCGGATGCTCGGGCGAGCGCATCACACCAGCCGGACCGTTACTCTCTGAGCTCGAAGCGGAGCTGACCATGAATTTGTCGTCGTTCGGATCCAGTTGCGTGGACCGCCGCTGACCGTCCCGCGAAACCGCCAAAGAACCTTGCCCCGCGGGTCGGCTGCCCCCGCGCAGGGAGCTTCCTTATTACTTAGTGTATGCGAGAAGGCTCGAAAGGAGAGCCTTGCGGCGCGAAAAATGATTGCCGAGGGGCTGTTACCAGTGAGCCCAGGACGCTGCGTCCTTACCGGTTCGGAGGCCGCTCTCGTCGGCACGGCCGCAATAAGCCGAACTGGCTCGTTTGCGCTGCGGCCCAGCGGCGGGCGGCTGTTTTAGCGTGCGGCGGGGGCGCGAATTGTACGGCGCGTGAATCGGTTTGCGCTCCACTAGCGGGAATGGCGGTAAAACGTACAATTCAAGGCTCGGTGGCATTTAGTGCGCGGCATGGCCGGCATCGTCAAGAAGTTATTCGTGTTTTTTTGGGAGAAACTGGCCATGGCCAAGGGGAAGAAGAAGGTGGAGACCGTCTTTCTCGTCTGTGACGAGACGGGCGATTACAACTACACCCTGCGTCGGAAATCGGGAGGCGAAAAGCTGAAACTCCAGAAGTACTCGCCTCGGCTTCGCCGCCGCACGCTGCACACCGAAAAGAAGAAGTAGCGTCCCGGACGGGGGCGAACGCGCCGGTTATAGGGGCCCGCGAGGAGCCGCGCGCATCTGGCCCCCCGCTTGGCACAATTCTCGCCCTGGCTGCGAAGTTCGACGTCCAGCCCGATTTCGGGCCGGCCCAGCCGGCAAGAAATCGCTTCCCCGCTGCCCGATATTCAGGCGCCCGAGCCTCTTCTCACTGTTGCTCTGTAAAGTGGGTCAACTAGAATGAGGAGAGCCAGTTCCGCGTTCGTCGGCGCAAAAACGCTGCCTATCAAGTTCGCGCATTCAGCGTGAATCCGGGCAAGTTGTCGCGACAAGGGAGCGTGACCGGCTCGATCGCGGAAGCGCCCATGCTTGGCGCTTCGTCACGCGATGCGAGGCAGCAGGGTCGAAGCTCCGCGGAACATCAGGAGAAGAGGTCATGGACACGCAATCGGTACGTTCGCCCGGCTCGCATTGTTGGGCAGGGACTGGCGGTTGGGCGCGCTCGGCACGTTGGATGTCGGCGTGGCTGCTGGCCTGTGGGATGGTCGGCCTGGCTGGCGCCAAAACCCCGATCCGCGCGACGGCGTCGGCGGCAGCGGCGTGCCGACGACCAGTCCTGACGTGCCGGAGGCAGCCGAGTACGATCCATCGATTCTGGATCGAACGCTGGAGAACAATCGACTCGTTGAATCGCTGATTCGCACCGAGGTGGAAAACGAACTGCGGCACTCCCGGGCGCAAATGGCCACCAGCCCGCAAACGGTTCAGGAGGCGCTGAAGTTGGCGCTCGAGCGCGTGCGTAGAGCCCCCGAATTGTCGGCCGAAGCGCGAGCACAGTTGCAAGGCCAACTGGAAACAGCGTTGCGTGAATCGGCGCGGCGATCGGTGGAAAAAGAACAGCGCGATATCGAAGGGGAACAAGCCCAAGCCCAGGCCGACGAACGCCTGCGGATCGTCCAATCGCTGGAGCGTCGGCAGGAAAAGCTGCGCCAGTTGATGGACCGTTTCGACTCGCTGATGTCCGAGGGACGTTATCTGCTGGCCGAAGAGACGGCGGCGTATGAGGTGCAGCAGCTGGCGCCCAACCTGCCCGACGCGGTGGTGGCGGCGAAAGTTTCGAGCCTCGTTCGCCACACGCGGAATCTGGCCATGACCCGCATCGCGCGTCAGAAGGGATACGTCGACGTGCTCTATCAAGCCGAGCTGGCGCAAATCCCGTTTCCGGACGACCAGCCGATCGTCTATCCCGACGCGGAGATGTGGCAGGACATGACGAACCGGCGCAAGAAGTGGAAAGAATTTGCCTCGGTCGATCTGAAGGACCAGGAAGGGCCCACGGCCAAGATTCGCCAGGCACTCGACGAGGAAACGAAATTCGAATTCAACGAACTGCCTCTGCAAGACGTTGTCTTGTACCTGAAGGATCGCCACCGGATCGAGATTCAGCTCGACACCAAGGTGCTGGAAGAGGCGAGCATCGGCGTCGACACGCCGGTAACTCGCAACCTGCAAGGCATCACCCTGCGTTCGGCATTGCGTTTGATGCTGGGCGCCATGGATTTGACTTACGTCATCAAAGACGAAGTGCTGTTGATCACCACGCCTGAGAAAGCCAGCAACGAACTGGCCACCAAGGTCTATCCCGTGGCCGATTTGGTGCTCCCCATTCCGAGAATGATGGGCGGCGGCATGGGCGGCATGGGCGGCGGGATGGGTGGTGGCATGGGCGGCGGAATGGGTGGTGGCATGGGGGGCGGCATGGGTGGTGGTATGGGCGGCGGAATGGGTGGCATGGGTGGCGGTGGAATGGGCGGCGGCGGAATGGGCGGCGGAATGTTCTAAACGGTGACGCGAAAGTCCGGCGCGTCGCGGGCGCGGGACTTTTAATGCGTCGGTAACTTTCTCCCGCGGTGGCCATCGACTGGGTCGGTCGCCATGGATTCGTACACTCACACGGTGGTTGGGCCTTCTCTCTGGTCCACGCGCTCGGCACCCTCGAAAGAGCCGGTGATCGAGCACATTCGCCGTTTCTGGCTTCGCGGCGCCCCAGGCTGTGGCCACGCTGATCCGCAATTCTCGCGACGGCCAAAAGCGCCGCCCGATGCGGCAACCGTTGCGCTCGATGGCGCCCCACCTTCGAGGCAATGCGAGCCCCCCCGGATTGACGGCGATGAAATCGTCGCTCCTGGGGTCGCTCCATTCTTGTTTGACAGGCGCGTTTGCAGGGCGCCGTTTTTGCAGGGTGTCGCCGAAAAGGATCAAGCCAACGGCCTCGTTGCGCAAAACCGCACAAATTCGAGTGATCGGCATCGCACTCCAGGGGGCATTCAGGCCGGTCGGCGCAGTGATGTGCCCAATTTGTGCGCACAGGAGTTCACTCTGTGCGCTTGCGTCAGATTTCACCAGAAAAGGAGGTAACGCCGTGACCAAGCAATCATTCCAACCGGGAAACTCATTTTGCCGGGCTCGGCGTCGAAGTCGCACGCGTTCGGCTGGCTGGATGTCGGCGTGGCTGCTGGCCTGTGGCTTGGTCGGTTTGGCCATTGCGAAAGATATTCAGTCCCCCGACGGAGTGGGCGGGAGCGGCGTGCCGACGACCGAGCCTGACGTGCCCGACGCGGCCGAGTACGATCCGTCAATCCTGGATCGAACGCTGGAGAACAATCGACTGGTTGAATTGATGATCCGCACGCAGGTCGAAAACGAACTGCGGCACTCCCGGGCACAAATGGCTGTCAGCCCGCAAACGGTGCAAGAGTCGCTGAAATTGCTGCTTGAGCGTGTACGTAGGGCGCCGAACTGTCGGCCGAAGCGCGAGCACAGTTGCAAGGCCAACTGGAAACGACGTTGCGTGAATCGGCGCGGCGATCGGTGGAAAAAGAACAGCGCGACATCGAAGCCGAACAAGCCCAGGCCCAGTCCGACGAACGCTTGCGGATCGTCCAATCGCTGGAGCGTCGGCAGGAAAAGTTGCGCCAGTTGATGGATCGGTTCGATTCGCTGATGGCCGAGGGACGTTATCTGCTGGCCGAAGAGACGGCGGCGTATGAGGTGCAGCAACTGGCGCCTAACCTGCCCGACGCGGTGGTGGCGGCGAAAGTTTCGGGCTTGGTCCGTCACACGAGAGACCTGGCCATGACCCGCATCGCGCGTCAGAAGGGATACGTCGACACGCTTTATCAATCCGAGCTGGCGCAAATCCCGTTTCCGGATGACCAGCCGATCGTCTATCCCGACGCGGAGTTGTGGCAGGACATGACGAACCGGCGCAAGAAGTGGAAAGAATTTGCCTCGGTCGACCTGAAGGACCAGGAAGGGCCCACGGCCAAGATTCGCCAGGCACTCGACGAGGAAACGAAATTCGAATTCAACGAACTGCCTCTGCAAGACGTTGTCTTGTACCTGAAGGATCGCCACCGGATCGAGATTCAGCTCGACACCAAGGTGCTGGAAGAGGCGAGCATCGGTGTCGACACGCCGGTAACTCGCAACCTGCAAGGCATCACCCTGCGCTCGGCATTGCGTTTGATGCTCGGGGCAATGGATTTGACCTACGTCATCAAAGACGAAGTGCTGTTGATCACCACGCCTGAGAAAGCCAGCAACGAACTGGCCACCAAGGTCTATCCCGTGGCCGATTTGGTGCTCCCCATTCCGAGAATGATGGGCGGTATGATGGGTGGCGGAATGATGGGCGGCGGTATGGGTGGCGGAATGATGGGCGGCGGAATGGGTGGCGGAATGGGTGGCATGGGCGGCGGCATGGGTGGCATGGGCGGCGGAATGGGCGGCATGGGCGGCGGAATGGGCGGCATGGGCGGCGGAATGTTTTAGTGGCGTGCCTGCCATGCCGCGAGCGGTTTTCCGACCCACGCAGTCGTTTCACTCTGCCGCCTAGGCACGGGGGGACCGTGTCCGCGCGACCGTTTTTGTTTCACACGTTCGGGCTGTCTGTGGCTCGGAGTTTGCGTGTGCGATGGCGAATTCGCTCGCGCAGCCGTGTTTCGCGGCAGGCCTGCGCGCCCTCGGATGGCTTGCTGCCAGCGGGGCCATTTGTTCCAATGCAGCCGTCGGTTTGGAAACCAAGACGGATGTGCCCTGCATCAGGACGAGCATGCCTCACACGTGGCGCATTTATCCCCACGATCCCGCGCGAATTCAGGCATTGGAGCGCGCGGCGGGCATTTCGGCGGTCGCCGCTCAATTGCTTGTCTGCCGCGGCATCACCGAGCCCGGCGATGTTCGCAGCTTCCTCAATCCGCTCTTGTCGAGTCTTCACGATCCTGAGCGTCTGCCGGGCGCCGACGAGGCGGCCGAGTGTTTGTTGGCGCGGTGGCCGACGGTCGCAAAATCGTCGTCTATGGTGATTATGACGTCGACGGCATGTCGGGGACCGCGCTGCTGGTCGGCTGCCTGAAGCTGCTGTCGGCCGACGTCAGCTCTTACGTTCCCAACCGCATCGACGAAGGTTACGGACTCAATTGCAACGCGCTGCGCCAGTTGGCCGAGCGTGGCTGCCGGGTCGTGATCACGGTCGACTGTGGAATCGCCAGCGTCGAAGAGGCGGCGCTGGCCGCCGAACTGGGCCTGGAGCTGATCATCACCGATCATCATACGTGTGGCCCGGTGTTGCCGGCAGCGCGCGTCATCGTCCATCCGGCGGTCGCCCCAGGCAGCTATCCGTTCGCCGGTTTGTGCGGAGCGGGGGTCGCCTTCAAACTGGCTTGGGTGCTGTGCCAACGCGCGAATCGATCCAAACGGGTCAGCCAGCCGATGCGGGATTACCTCCTGCAGGCGCTGGCGCTGGTGGCGCTGGGAACCGTGGCCGACATGGTGCCGCTGGTCGACGAAAATCGCGTGCTCGTGCGGCATGGATTGGAAAGCCTGAAACGGCAGCCGCCACCGGGCGTGGCGGCGCTGATGGCCGTGGCCGGACTGGCCGACAAGCCCCGGCTATCGAGCGAGGACATCGCTTTTTCGCTCGCGCCGCGGTTGAACGCCGCTGGCCGCCTGGGTCAGGCCACGCTGGGGGTCGAACTGTTGACGACCACTTCGCCCGAACGGGCCAAGGCATTGGCGGAATATCTGCATGAATTGAACGGGAGTCGCGAAAGTCTGGAACGGAGTGTCTATCTGGCCGCTCGGAAACAAGTTGACGAGCAGTGCGACCTGGCCCAAGACGCCGCGCTGGTGTTGGCCGGTCGTGGCTGGCACCCGGGAGTGATCGGCATCGTGGCCGGCCGACTGGCTGAAAAGTTTCATCGGCCCGTGATTTTGATCGCCTTGGACGAGATGGGGGTCAAGCCGGGCGTGGGATCGGCCCGCGGCGTTTCCGGCTTCAATCTCCATGCCGCGCTGACGGCTTGTGCCGACGACCTGGTCGCCCACGGCGGGCACGCGATGGCGGCGGGCTTGAAGATCGACCCCGATCGTGTCCCGGCCTTCCGCGCGAGTTTTTGCGAACATACCGCCACGGCACTGGCGTCGGTGGAACGGACCGACGAGCTGCGGATCGACGCCGAAGTCCCTTTCAGCGGTCTGTCGCTCGAGGCGGTCACGCAGTTGGAGCATCTGGCGCCGTTCGGTCTCGGCAATCCACGGCCGATGTTATGCACCGGCGGCGTGACCCTCGTCGAACCGCCGCGGCGCATCGGAGCCGGTCAGCGGCATTTGTCGCTCAAGCTGGCGCAGCACGGCATGACCTTGCGGGCCGTGGCATTCGGCGCCGCCGATTGGGACGCGCCGCTGGCCGAGGCGTCGGGCTCGATCGCGGTGGCGTTCCGGCCCATCATCAACGATTTTCGTGGTCGCCGCGCTGTCGAGTTACAGATTTGCGATTGGCGGCCCGACGCGCAGCGGGCATCGGCTTCCCTGGCGGTTTCACGACCGCTCGCGGTCGGGTAGGCTATTGGCTGAGGCCAGAGCTCGATCGGGGAAGCTTGCGCCATGTTTGCTCCGGTGTGGTACGCCAAACAGCGTCACGAAATGGTCAGAAACCAACTCGTGCGGCGCGGGATTGCCGACGCCCGCGTGCTGGCGGCCATGGAGCATGTCCCGCGCGAAATCTTTCTGCCGCCCGACGCACGGCAAGAGGCCTATGCGGACCGGGCGATGGCAATCGACTGCGGTCAAACGATCAGCCAGCCTTACATCGTCGCGCTGATGACCGAGGGCTCGGCCTGTCGGGTCACGAAAAAGTGCTCGAAGTCGGCACCGGCAGCGGTTATCAAACGGCGGTGCTGGCCAGGCTTGCCGGCGAAGTCGTCAGCATCGAACGGCATCCCGCCTTGGCCGAAATGGCCGCCGAACGATTAAGGCAACTGGGCCTGAAGAATGTGCGACTGCGCGTTGGCGATGGGACACTTGGGTACGCCCCCGATGCTCCGTTCGATCGGATCATCGTGACCGCGGCGGCGGGTGTTGTGCCACCGGCGCTGCTAGCACAACTGGTCGAAGGGGGCCGCCTGGTGATTCCCATCGGAGGCGATCGCTCGCAATCGCTCGTGGTGGTGGAAAAGGTGGGTGGAACGCCGCAAATCAGTCATCTTACCGACTGCCGATTTGTTCCGTTGGTCGGCTTTTGTGCGCCGGACAGCACTCCCTCCGCCGGCGATGCGACCGAACCGGAGTCTCCGCCTGAGCAAGGGCGAACATAATTTGACCGCGAGCGGCGATTAAATGTCCGCGTGCCGCCATCTCCATGTGCGGAGCAAATCGCGTTAGTCGCGATATCAGAATGACTTGCCGCGCGACGTGCGACGTGGCATGGCAATTGCCTTCCGTCCCGCCGCGGCAGCGAGCGCCGACGCTTGGCCTGTTGGCCATACGATCACCGCGGTTTCTAACGTAGGGAGAGTTCTCATGCGCAGCGCACGGTTTCGGAATTGCACGTTCAGTCATTACACGGGGCAATCCACGCGGCAAGGGTTCACCTTGGTGGAAATGCTGGTCGTGATTGCCATCATCGTGACCTTGGCGGCACTGCTGTTGCCGGCCGTCATGAAGGCGCGTGAAGCGGCCCGCTCGGCAACGTGCATGTCGAATCTCCGCCAGATCCAACTCGGACAGAACCAGTTCTATGACGCCAACCGCGCCTTCCTTCCTTACCGCTGGGAAGACTCGAACCACGTCAACCGCTTTGGCGTGAACCGGCCTCGTTGGCAATGGATCGTGTCTGATTATGTGGGCCGGCCGGCTCAGAACCCTGACACGCTCAGGGCCTATGACGCGCAAACCCTGAACCCCATCAACGGCCTGGTCCTCGGCTATCCGCCGGGATACCCGCTCATTACCGGCTATAACGTCGGCGCCGACGCCGCCGTTGCGTCCGGCGGCGACGCCACGTATACGCTGGTGCCGCTGGACAATGAAATCTTTCTCGATCCGTCGCTGCAAGATCCCCAGCCCGATCCAACCCAAAACGGAGGTCTTGCCTCAAACATCAATAGCATCCGCAACGGTGCCTATGGCTACAATTTCGCCTACCTGGGGAACAGCCGCACGATCGACGACCAGGGGGATTATCCCAACTCGCCCTATATCAACTATCCGGTGGCGCTGGTAAGAGACCCGGCGCGAACGATTTCGTTTGGTGACAGCCGCGGCGGCAATGTCGGCCACGGCGGCCATTCGATGACGCTCGATCCGCCACACGAACGTGTCCAGCCTCCGGATGCCTACTCCACCAGTACGGCCGCTTGGGGCTCGCCTTCGCCGTCGTTAATGAAGGGTTTCGATCCTTATGGCCCCGACGAAACCGGCACCGACATCGTGATCTATTTCTCGCCGGCAGAAGAACGGCACAACGGCCGGGCGAACGTCATCTTCCTCGACGGCCACACGGAGAGCCACACGTTGCAGGAATTGGGCTATGTCGTCACACCCTACACCTATACCTATACCCAAACCGTCGGCAACACGACCAAGACGTACACGAGCACGGCCAACGTGGCGTGGCCGCAGTATTTGCAAAGCTCGACGGTGAATCCGACCCCGGGCACGTTGCCGTTCGGCACCCAGAGCAGCCAATCCTTGGGCACCATCACCAATGTCAGCGACAACCATCTTTGGACCGGCACCGGCCGGGACGAAGTCTTGTCGCAATACTTCGGCACGCAGTGATCCGACGGTTCGCGTCGTCATCTTTTCTGGCCGTCCGGTGGCCACGGGGGGATCACCGGACGGCCGGGCTTTTGCCCGTCGAGCACCCCGCTCAGGAGGAATCATCACATGGGCACGACATCCGATGCCGATCGCTACATGGGCTTGACGCTGAACCTGTCTTGTCCAAAGTGTGGATCGAGTGGCCTGATCCCGCTCGAGCAACTTGACCACATGCTGTTTTGTCATGGTTGTCAGAGCCGGTTCGGTGTCGAGCCGCAGGGGCTGGTCGAGTTGGACCAAGATAGATTCCAGGTTCACGTCCGCTCGCATCTCTCCGATTGGGAAGGGCACGAAACAATTCTGCAGAGCCGGCCGGCCATTTTTGGCGACGTGGTTGCTGGACTCGGCCACCGACTTTCTGAAACACGGTTGGAGGCGGTGGGTGCTGGCCTGCGTGGTGATCCTGGCGGTTGGAGGGGCGACCGCGATTGGCGGACGCGCGCCGATCAAGAATCCGCCGCTGGAAATTCCTGATTCGCTCGATGGCCGGGTCACGATGTTTACCGAGGCGCTCGCGCATCGCAACATGGAAGTGATGATCCGCCTGACCGATCCGGCCCAGCACCGCGCGCTGCGAATCTGGCTGGCACATGGTTCGGGGATTCCCAAAGCGGTCGACGACAAAGGAATCGCCTTGGGGGCCAAAGTTGTCCGTAGCAATCCCACCGGAGCGGCGGGTGACCGGGCTGATGTGCGCGTTCAGCTCTCGCTGACCCCCGCAAATCGTCTCACACTCGACCAGCAATGGGCGAAGTGTGGCAGCGCTTGGTACTTTCAACCGGTACGGTTTCGGTCTCACAGCGTCGCGAAAGGCCCTGTCCAGCCGTACTCCAAGCAAGCCAAACGTTAAGGAACTGTGGGCGAGACCGGCTCGTCTGCGGACTTAGCAGCCGGTGTGCGGGCCCGACGGAGATGCCGAACGACGAGCCATTAGCCATCCTGTGAGCGAGCCACCTGCCAGGCAAGTCGCTGGATGGCCAGCGAAGAGTGATCCGACCGAAGGGCAGCGGCGTGACGCTCGGTCGCAACAATCTGATCAACAAGGACTGCGCCGAGCAGCAGTGCCATGGGATCTCGAACCATCTCTTGCAACATCCTTCGGTGAACCTGGATGGACAAATCGCAGTCGTTCGGCAAGGGGGGAATTCGTGTCAGAGCCGGCGTATTACGCCGCATCGCGGCGGAAAACGACGATCTGAACCGCGTCGCGCGCCGAACTTAGTTTGATCCGCGTTTCGCGCCGGATGAAGGTCGCCGTCGGGAGACGACGCGACACGGAACGCGCCCAAGCGAACGCATGGTCGACGCGCGCATCGAGCGCCGTTTCGATTCTTGCCACGGCATGCTGCGAGGCAATCGCATCGGCCTGGGACCGCAATTCGGCCACGCGCCGCTCCGCAATTTGAGTGGCGATACGACCCAGCGAGCCCGGCAGGGTGGAATCAATCCGGCCGGTCCTCGAGCGGGTATCGGGCACGGCGACGGTCGGAAAATAGCTGAACCCCTTGGAGTTCCAAACGAATTGCTTGCGGGCTTGAAACTGGGTTTCGGCCGCGTTCTGAAGAACGACTACGCTGTGCACGCCTTGAGTTTGCGATCGATTGAAACCCGACAAAACCAGATCGAATCGAATGTCCTTGTAGCTCGGCACAAGTTCCAATTGAATCCCCGCGGAAATGTGCGACGCCCCGTTGATCTTCGTCCCCAGGATCAGGTCATCGACAATATCATCATTCTCGATCGCGCGTTCGAAATATTGCTCGAGAAAACTGCGGGAGAACTGAGCACAGACCAATTTGGGGGGGAGCGCTGAATGATCCTCGCGGAAAAACTCTGCCGCGTGCCGAGCTTGCACAAGCAGCCCAAGCGGGGCGAGCCGACAGCCCATTAACCCAACCATAAGATCCTTACCGAAGCGCGTGGTCCAGCTTTGCGCTTGGGGTTCAGCGCCGCGGGATTTCGGCGTTGCCTTCCCCCCGCGTACCGATCGTTGGGAGGGTGGCCCGATTCGCGACGCCGCACCGGCATGCGCCTTTACCGCCTTTGCCCGCGGTTTGATGCTTGCTGCAGGACTTTTCGCTTCGCGATCTTCGGCGCCAGGCACTTGAGACGCCTGGCCGCCGAGAAGGAAAACCAGCAAGCATACGCGGCAAATTCGCTTGGCCATGCGTTCCGAATTCCCGCAAAGACAGGGCATTGCCCTTCGATGCTACCGAAAGCAATTGCCGTCCCGCCAAAAATGTCCTGGAGGACTCGAGCCTCTAAGGGGCAGTCCGCCCCGCCGGAGTGCGCTCGCGGCGTGCGGCTCCCCGCCGTGCGGGGCCCTGCACCGCGGCACCCCTCATGGAAGCCGACACCACGGGCGCGCCAAGAGAGGCCGCCACAGGTGAATCCTCGCGAGCGGGACCAACATCGGCGGGGAGAGTCACCCGGGCGTGGCGAACGGTAAGCCACTGCCGGTCCGGCGATCGAGCAACCTGCCAGGCGGGGTGCCGCGGGCTGGAAGTCGTGAAATCCTGCCTCTCAACAACGTCCGGCCTCTCGGTCACAAGAATCTGATCCATGACGAGTCCGCCGATCATCAACGCCACGGGCTCTCGCGCCATTCTCCGCAAAACGCCGCGGTGAATCTCAATGGCCAGATCACAATCGTCGGGTATGGTCGGCATCTTCATAGGTGCCGCGGTACCGGCCACGCCTCGGCGAACGACGGCGAGTCCCACACATTCTGGGGTCGTACTCAGTTCGATTCGCGTGGAGCGACGAAGGAAACTGGACGCCGGAAGATAATGCGAAATCAGCGTGGCCCAGGCGAGCAGATGATCGACGCGTGCATCCAACCCGCGCTGAATCCTGGCGGCGGAATGTTGCGACGAGATTGCATCGGCTTGAGCGCGTGTTTCGTTGGCGCGACCTTGGGCGACTTGCGTAGCCACCCAACCGATCACGCCGGGCAGCGTGGAATTGATTTGATTCGTCCTCGACCGGGTCTCGGCCGTGGCGACGGCCGGACCTGTCGTGATTCCCGCCGAGTTCCATACCAGTGGCTTATGTGCTTCAAAACGCGTTTCCGCGGTGTTCTGAAGAACGATCACATCATTCACGCCCCTGGTTTTCGAACGGCAGATGCCGGTAAAGATGATATCGAAGCGAATTTCGTTTTCGCTGGGCACGAGCGCCAAGCGAACGTTCCCCGTAAGATGCGATTGCCCGTCGATCTTCGTGCCGAGGATCAGATCGTCGACGACGTCGTCGCGCTCAATCGCGCGTTGGAAGAAGCGTTCCACCAGCTCCCGCGAAAATTGAGCCGAAATCAAGATTGGGGGCAGCTCCGTTCGCTGCGGTGCTCCAAACAGCGCGTGCTCGCTCTTTGCTAGCAACGCGAGTGGGAAAAGTCGATAGCCAAGTGCACCGAACGAGAAATAACCGGCAATGTGATCGTTCCAACTTTGGGGTGTCGGCCGCTTCGCCGTCTGCGTTTTGCGCTCGGGCCTGGGAAGGGTGTGCCGGACGAATGAGGGAACTCTGCCCGACTCGACTGCCTGACCCGCGGATGGATCACCCGCCGTCGGCCGCCCCACTCGCCCGGGCCTTAGCACTTCGGTATCAGCGGCCAAAGCAACGTGTGCGACAATCCCCATCATGACAAAACAGAGGCAGCCAGGGTGCGAAGCCATTTGATGTCCTCTTCTCGAAAAGAATTCCGGTTTCTTCATTTTTAGAACGCAAGTGCCATACCGAAGCGGTACAATCACGGTTTGAGGCCCAAGCGACACCTCTGTGGGGCTGACTGCCTTCCATCAGGAAGTATCACCGGCGTTTCTGGCAGTAGGCCGCTGGTCGTTTGCAGTACGGGCTGATCGCAAAGCGCTCCACTGGCGATCGATGATTCGCCCGGAACGCGTGGTTGCCCAAGGACTTGCCGAGGCGCGGGTTTGATGCCACGCTCAAAGGCGTTCGTGGCACGCGACTTGCTTATAAGGAGTTGTCATTTCCAGAGCGGGCGGCGAAGTAACCTTCAACCGGGAGTTTCCATGAATCTGCCATCTACCGAACAAGCGGTGTCGCAGTCGGAATCCCCACTGCGAGTCGCTGTTGCCGATGACGATCGATCGATGCGTGAGTTGCTGCAGCACATGCTGCGGAAGCAAGGCCATGAAGTCGTGGCCATTGCCGAGACCGGAGAGAAACTGATCAAGCTTTGCGCGTCAGCCAAACCGGACGTGATTATCACCGACAACCTGATGCCCGACATCGACGGCGCGGATGCCGCCGCGATCATCTACGCCGAGCGACCCACGCCGATCATTCTGCTGTCAGGCTATTGCGATCGAGATCTGGTTCTCGACGCGGAGCAGAAGCATGTATTGATGTATCTAGTCAAACCAATCAGCGACGCAAATCTGCGGGCGGCACTCGCCCGTTGTCGTGCGCGACTGACTAGCGAAACCGACGCGGGCGAATCGCCCGCCGAGCAACTCCTTCACGCATCGCCCGAGGAAATACCGGTCCGCAATCCGAGTGCTCCTCCGTACCCGCAAGCCATTCGGCCGGCGCAGTACAAGCGTCAGACATAAATCGTCCGACGCAGAAAAACCACGAGGGCGGGGCAGCGAGGTCTGGGCAGGGATTGCGCACAGAGAGCGTGGAACAGTTTTTCGGTAGTTCTGTTCCCGTTCCCGAATTTGGAAAGAGATAAAGCGTGACGGTACTCTTGGAAGCTGTTCGAACCCTCGGCACCCGCCTCCGGTCTGGGTGGTCGGCAAGGAGCCGCCGCGCGAGTTTGAACGTCGAAGCACCGTTGCGGTCGGAATTGTTCAGCGTCGATCAGCTGCGGCAGCATGCGATGGAGCTGGCCGCCCGTCAACAGATCGGACTTCATCGAGGTCCCGACCGCCTGCTGCCGCGTCTGGCCGAGAACGAGCAGGTGTTGCTGTCGGCCTATCGCCTGGTCACCGAGGCGGTGCAATCGAACCGCGGCCTGCAGCCGGCGGGCGAGTGGCTGCTCGATAACTTCTATTTGGTGGAAGAGCAGATCCGGACGGCGCGGCGCCACTTGCCGCGGATGTACAGCAAGCAACTTCCCCGCTTGACGAGCGGCGCCGCCGCAGGCTATCCGCGCGTCTACGACATTGCGCTGGAATTGATCTCTCACGTCGATGGGCGCATTGATGCCGTGGGTCTGGGCGGCTTTGTGGCCGCTTATCAGACGATCATGCCGCTGAAGCTGGGCGAGCTGTGGGCAATTCCGATCATGCTGCGGCTGGCGCTGATCGAGAATTTGCGGCGCGTGGCCGCCCGCATGGCGAGCGATCGAGTCGATCGCGATCTGGCCGATTTTTGGGCCGACCGCATGCTGGCGATGGCCGAAAGCGATCCGCAAAGTCTGATCCTGGTCACGGCCGACATGGCTCGGAGCCACCCCCCGATGTCGAGCGCGTTCGTCGCCGAGTTGCAGCGGCGATTGCACGGACACGGCCCGGCGTTGACGTATCCGCTGACCTGGATCGAACAAGGCCTGGCCGACAAGAGCTCGTCGATCGAGCAGTTGATTCATTCGGAAAACCAACAGCAAGCCGCCGACCAGGTCTCGATCGGCAACAGCATTGGCAGCCTGCGGTTCCTCGATTCGATGGATTGGCGCGAGTTCGTCGAGGAGCTGAGCGTCGTCGAACAGACGCTGCGCACCGATCCGGCGGGCATTTACGCCGCCGCCGATTTCGCCACCCGCGACGCTTGCCGGCACGTGGTCGAGCGAACCGCCAAACGCAGTCCGTTGAGCGAGCGCGACGTCGCCCGTGCCGCGATCGAATTGGCACGCGCCAGCGCCGGTTCGACGGGCGTGCACGACCGCACCGCGCACGTGGGCTATTATCTTGTTGACGACGGACTGGCCGCTCTCGAGCGCCAGGCGCGCGTCACCACGTCGCCGCTTGAAGCGATCGATCAACTGGGCCGCCGCTATCCTTTGGCGTTCTACCTTGGCGCGATCGTGCTCCTCACGGTGCTGGCCCTCGCGGGGGCCGGCGCAGTGCTGATCGCCGGCGGAGCGTCGGTCGTGCTGATTGCGATTTCGCTGATTCTGGCGACCGTCGCCTCCAGTCAACTGGCTGTCGCGCTGGTGAATCAAGTCGTTCCGCTGTTGGTGCGGCCCCGATCGCTAATGCGCATGGATTTTTCCAAGGGGATTCCGCCCGAGGCGCGCTCGATGGTGGCGGTGCCGACGTTGTTGACCAGTCCCGAGGGGATTCACAATCTGGCCGAATCGCTGGAAGTGTATTACCTGGCCAACCGCGACGAGCACTTGCACTTCGCCCTGTTGACCGATTTCCGCGACGGCTCGGCGGAGACGATGCCCGACGACGCCGAATTGTTGGGGCTCGCCCGGCAGGCCGTCGAATCGCTGAATGAGAAATACCGGGATGAGCGGGGAGACATTTTCTTTCTGTTCCACCGCAGTCGGCGTTGGAATCCGCAGGAACAGGTGTGGATGGGCCACGAGCGAAAACGAGGCAAGCTTGGCGATTTGAATGCCCTGCTGCGGGGCAAAGAGGGGCAAGAGCGATTTTCGCTCGTGGTCGGCGAGACGGCCAATTTGCGGCAAGTCAAGTATGTCATCACGCTCGACACCGACACGCAATTGCCGCGAGATGCCGCCCGTCAATTGGTCGCCACGCTCGACCATCCGCTCAATCGGCCCGTCATCGATCCCGCGCTGGGCCGCGTCCGCCAAGGCTACGGAGTGCTGCAGCCCCGCGTGGCGACCAGCCTGGTCAGTGCCAGCCGATCGTGGTTCGTAAGAATCTTTGGCGGCGAGCCGGGCATCGACCCTTACACGCGCGTGGTCTCCGACGTCTACCAGGATGTCTTTCACGAAGGCTCGTTCATCGGCAAGGGAATCTACGACGTCGACGCCTTCGAGCAAACGCTGGAAGGCCGTTTTCCCGAGAATCTGATTCTCAGCCACGACCTGCTCGAAGGATGTCACGTTCGCTCGGGCCTGGTCAGCGACGTGATGTTGTTCGAAGACTATCCGAGTCGCTATCTGGCCGACGTGAGTCGGCGTCACCGCTGGATTCGCGGCGATTGGCAGATTGCCGCTTGGATTCTTCCGCGCGTGCCGGCGGCGGGCGGCGGGACGACGCGTAATCCACTGTCGCTGTTGTCGCGCTGGAAGATTTTCGACAATCTTCGCCGCAGTCTGGTGCCCGGCGCTGCAATTGGCGCTTTTGCTGCTGGCGTGGCTGGCGCTTGCGCCGGCGGGTCTATGGACCCTCTTGGTATTGGCGACAATTGCGACGCCGTCACTGCTTTCAATGCTAATGGATCTCCGCAAGCCGGAAGACTTGCCACTGGCGCTGCATTGGCGCCCGGCCTTGCAGGCAGTCGGTCGCCATGCGACCCAATTGATCCTGACGCTCGCGTTTCTGCCACACAATGCCGTCATGAGCCTGGACGCGGTGATCCGCACGTTGGTGAGGTTGCTGATCACCCATCGGCATTTGCTCGAATGGCGAACCGCCAGCGACGCCGAGTTGCATGGCCGGACCGGGCTTTCGGGCTCACTGCGCGCCGATTGGTACTCGCCTGCAATGGCGGCGCTGGCGACGGCATATCTGGCGTGGACTCGGCCGGAAGCGATTGGCGCGGCCGGTCCGCTGTTGGCCTTATGGTTTGTGGCGCCGGCGATTGCCTGGTTCATCAGCCTGCCGATCGCGCGAGCGGTGGTCGCACTGGCCCCTGAAGAGTCGCTGTTTTTGCACCGCGTAGCGCGGCGTACGTGGCGTTTTTTCGAGACGTTCATCGGACCCGAGGACAATTGGCTACCGCCCGACAATTATCAAGAGCACCCGGTGGCGGTGATTGCGCATCGCACATCGCCCACGAATATCGGCCTGTCGCTGCTGGCCAATCTGGCCGCTTACGACTTCGGGTACATCTCGGGCGGCAAGCTCATCGCGCGCACGACCGCGACGTTTCGCACGCTGCAAAAGATGGAGCGTTATCAAGGCCACTTGTTCAACTGGTACGACACGCGGACGCTGGCGCCGATTTTGCCCCGTTACATCTCAACGGTCGACAGCGGCAATTTCGTGGGACACCTGCTGGTGTTGCAAGCC
Source organism: uncultured Planctomycetaceae bacterium (assembly GCA_963702015.1). Taxonomy (GTDB): domain Bacteria; phylum Planctomycetota; class Planctomycetia; order Pirellulales; family PALSA-1355; genus DATJTR01. The sequence goes on along the minus strand of OY969698.1, from coordinate 5,112,320 downwards.
GGCTTGACCGAAGTGCTGGACGACAAGATCGTGTCGTCGGCACAGATTACCGGGCTGGCCGATACTGTCGGCGTGCTGCTCGACGTGGTCGAGGGCAGCAAAGCCACGAAAAAGGAAAGCCGAGCGGCAAGTTCGTCGGCGCTGCTGCGCCTGGAGCGTCTGGTCGCTGAACTGCGTACTCCGCCCGGCACGCTGTCGGGACTGAGTGAACTGCTCGACCGGCTCACCGTCGTCACCGCGGATCTGGCGGAGCAATATCGGGCCAATCCCTACGAGGAGCGAACGGCTTGGGTCAGCGCACTGGACGCTCAGGCTCGCGAATGCCTGGAGGAACTGCACTACCTGGCCCCGTGGTTGACAATCGCCGAGGGGAAGCAGGTCGGTGCGCATTGTCCGAATCCGAAGTGTACGGACGACGCGCTGTGTGACCTGATGGCCCGGCTCGACGAAGCGCCGACGCTGCGCGAGGTTGCCCGGTTGCACATGGATTTATTGCCCACCATCGATCAATTACTGTCTCAGGTGGGGGGCGAACCAAAGCGGAGTCCTGAGGGCGGCGAATGGCTCGGCGCCGTGCGCGAGGCCTGCGCCGAGGGGAGCAATCGGGCGACAAAGCGCATCGAGGCGATCGACAATCTGCTGCAAGAATGCGGTGACTTTACCGCGATCGATTACGGCTTCCTTTACGATCGAGCACGAAACCTGCTGACGATCGGCTACAACCTTGAACACCGCGGCCGCGATCCGAGTTTTTACGATCTGCTGGCCTCGGAAGCACGCTTGTGCAGTTTTGTCGGCATTGCCCAGGGCGAGCTCCCGCAAGAACACTGGTTCGCCTTGGGACGACTTTTGACCACGACCGATGGCCAGCCGGTGCTGCTGTCGTGGAGCGGATCGATGTTCGAATATCTGATGCCGATGTTGGTCATGCCGACCTACGACAACACGCTGTTGGATCAAACCTGCCGCGCGGCGGTCGAGCGACAAATCGAGTATGGTCGGCAGCGCGCCGTTCCCTGGGGCATGTCGGAGTCGGGTTACAACGTCACCGACGCCCATTTGAACTATCAGTATCGGGCGTTTGGCGTGCCGGGACTTGGGTTCAAACGCGGACTGGCCGAGGATCTGGTCGTCGCCCCGTACGCCAGTGCGCTGGCACTGATGGTCGCGCCGCACGAGGCGTGCGCCAACTTGCGGCAAATGGCCGCTGACGGATTTTTGGGGCCCTACGGTTTTTTCGAGGCGATCGACTACACTCCGGCGCGCGTCCCCGTCGGTCAATCCTACGCGATCGTGCGGTCGTTCATGGCACATCATCAAGGGATGAGCCTGCTGGGGCTCGCCTATCGCCTGTTGGATCGGCCGATGCAACGGCGATTCGAAGCCAATGCCATGATTCGGGCCAGCGATCTGTTGCTCCAAGAGCGAATTCCCAAGGCGGCCCCGTTCTATCCGCACTCGGCCGAAGTGGTGAGCTCCGGCCAGATTTCCGGCGGCCACGAATCGATGATGCGCGTCTTTGGCAGTCCGCAGACGCCTTCGCCCGAGGTTCACCTGCTCTCCAACGGTCGTTACCACGTGATGGTCACCAATGCCGGCGGCGGCTACAGTCGCTGGAAGGATACGGCCGTCACCCGGTGGGATGAAGATGGCACGCGCGACAATCGCGGACTGTTCTGTTATTTGCGCGACACGACGAGCGGCGACGTCTGGTCGTCGGCCTATCAACCGACGCTGCACAAAGCCGACGTTTACGAGGCGATCTTCACGCAAGCGCGGGCCGAATTCCATCGCCGCGATTTCGGCATCGACGTCCACACCGACATCGCCGTCTCGCCGGAAGACGACATCGAAGTGCGTCGGCTGACGATCACCAACCGGTCGCGCGTGGCGCGAACGTTGGAACTGACCAGCTATGCCGAAGTGGTGTTGACGGCGCCGGCGGCGGATATCTCGCACCCGGCGTTCAGCAATCTGTTCGTCCAGACCGAGATCATTCCGGCCCGGCAGTCGATCCTGGCCACGCGCCGGCCACGGTCATCGAGCGATCAGATGCCTTGGATGATGCATTTGATGGCGACCCATGCCGCGACCAGCGAGCCCACGTCGTACGAGACCGATCGGTCGAAATTCCTCGGACGGGGCGGCGACGTCGCCCACCCGCTGGCGATCGGGCCGTCGGGCCCGCTCTCGGGAAGTCAGGGTTCCGTGCTCGATCCGATCGTGGCGATTCGCTCGACGGTGGTGATCGATCCGGACGAAAGTGTCGTGGTCGACCTCGTGACGGGAATCGGCGCCTTGCGCGAAGCGGCCCTCGCCCTGGCAGAGAAATATCACGATCGCAACCTGGCCGACCGCGTCTTCGACCTGGCTTTCACGCACGGCCAGGTGATGCTGCAACACTTGAATGTCAGCGAACCCGATGCCCAACTCTATGGCCGGCTGGCAAGTGCCGTGATCTACGCGCAAACCGCCCGACGGGCACCGGCCAGCCTGCTGTTCAAGAATCGGCGGGGACAGTCCGGCCTGTGGGGTTACGGGATTTCGGGCGACCTGCCGATCGTGCTGTTGCGGATCAGCGAGGTGGTCCGCATCGATCTGGTCAGGCAACTCGTCCGCGCCCACGGATATTGGCGTTCCAAGGGATTGGCCGTCGACCTGGTCATCTGGAACGAAGACCATTCCGGTTATCGGCAGGAATTGCACGACCAGATCATGGGCCTGGTTACGGCCCAGGGTGACTCACAGGCCATTGAACGGCCAGGCGGCATCTTCGTGCGCCGTGCCGACCAGATGCCGGACGAAGATCGTATCCTGATGGAGAGCGCCTGCCGTGTCATTCTCAGCGACAGCGGCGGCACGTTTGCCGAGCAAGTCGAACGGCGCAGCCGGCTCGAAGCGCCGGTTCCGACACTCACTCCGGTCCGCGCGGTCGCGCCATGCCCCGGCCACCGTGGCCGCGCCCAGCGGCTTGCGACTGGCCAATGGAAGCGGCGGATTCTCGGCCGATGGTCGGGAGTATGTGATCTCGACGGCGGCCGGAAACCGCACACCGGCACCCTGGTCGAATGTGCTGGCCAATGCCACTTTCGGCAGTGTGGTTACCGAATCGGGCTGCGCGTACACCTGGAGCGAAAACTGCGCATGAGTTCCGGTTGACGCCTTGGTACAACGACCCGGTAACTGACGTCAGCGGCGAAGCCTTTTATATCCGGGATGATGAGACCGGCAAATTCTGGTCGCCGACGCCGCTTCCGGCCGGAGGCTCGGCGCCGTACGTCACTCGGCACGGCTTCGGCTACAGCGTTTACGAATGCGGCGAGCAGGGGATTCGCGCCGAAATGACGACGTTCGTGGCGCTCGATGCCCCGATCAAATTCGTCGTACTGCGTCTGAAGAACGAAACCGCACAGCCGCGTCGCCTGTCGCTCTGTGGCTATGTCGAGTGGGTGCTGGGCGAGTCGCGATCGCGATCGATGATGCACACGACGACCGAGATCGATGCCAAGAGCGGCGCCTTGTTTGCTCGGAATCACTACAGCGCCGATTTTGGCGACCGGATCGCCTTTTTGGACGTCAGCGAGATTTCGCGAACCGTGACCGGCGACCGCACCGAATTCGTCGGACGTAACGGCACGTTGGCTGCGCCCGCGGCCCTGAACCGAGTGCGGCTGTCGGGCAAGGTGGGTGCCGCGCTCGACCCGTGCGGCGCGATGCAGGTTCAGTGCCTGCTTGCCGAAGGCCAGGAGCGCGAAATCACTTTCATTCTGGGAGCCGGTCAGAACGTGGATGAAGTGCGCGCACTCGTCCAGCGGTTCCGTGGGACCGGGGCGTCGCGTGCTGCCCTCAATGCGGTGAAAGCCTATTGGGACCGCACGCTTGGCGCGGTGCAAATCCAAACACCCGACGAATCGCTCAACCTGCTGGCCAACGGATGGTTGGTCTACCAGACGCTGGCCTGCCGGTTATGGGCTGCGCAGCGGCTATTATCAATCGGGTGGAGCGTTCGGCTTTCGCGATCAGCTTCAGGACGTCATGGCGCTGGTTTATGCCGAGCCGCGGCTCGTGCGCCAGCATCTGTTGCGGTCGAGCGAACACCAGTTTCGCGAAGGCGACGTGCAGCATTGGTGGCATCCGCCCAAGAATCGCGGCGTGCGAACTCATTTTTCCGACGACTTCTTGTGGCTCGCCGTGGCCACCAGCCGCTATGTCCAGGCAACCGGCGACACCGGCGTGCTGGATGAACGGACGCACTATATCGAAGGCCGCACATGCAAGCCCGACGAAGAGGCTTATTACGACATTCCCAACCGCTCGGAAGAAAGCGGAACCCTTTACGATCATTGTCTGCGGGCGATCCGGCACGGACTGAAGTTTGGCGAGCACGGATTGCCGCTGATGGGCTGCGGCGACTGGAATGACGGAATGAATCTGGTCGGTGCTGGAGGCAAGGGGGAGAGCGTCTGGCTGGCGTTTTTCTTGTACGACGTGCTCCAGCAATTCGCCGGAATTGCCCGCGGCCGCGCGGATCTGGCAACCGTCGACGAGTTCCAAACGGCCGCCAGCACGCTGCGTGACAACATCCGGGAACATGCCTGGGACGGCGGCTGGTACCTGCGCGTTCTTCGACGACGGCACGCCATTGGGTTCGTCCACAAACAGCGAGTGCCAAATTGATTCGCTGCCGCAAAGCTGGTCGGTCTTGTCAGCGGCCGGAGATCGGCAGCGCTCGGTCATGGCGCTCGACGCGGTCGACCGTCGGTTGGTCCGCCGCGACGCGGGATTGATCCAACTCTTCGATCCGCCGTTCGATCACTTCGATCACGAACCTGGTTACATCAAGGGCTATGTGCCCGGCGTTCGCGAAAACGGCGGGCAATACACGCACGCCGCGATCTGGACGATCATGGCGCTGGCCGAGCTTGGCGACCAGCGCGCCTGGGAGCTGTTCCGAATGGTGAATCCACTTCGGCATGGCGCAACCACCGATGCCGAAGCCGTCTACAAGGTCGAACCCTATGTCGTGGCCGCCGACGTCTATGCGGTTCGCCCGCACGTCGGGCGCGGTGGCTGGACCTGGTACACCGGGTCGGCCGGTTGGATGTATCGCCTGATCGTCGAGTCGCTCCTCGGAATGCGTTTGGAAGGTGACCGACTCCACTTTGTGCCCTTGCTGCCGCCCGATTGGAGCCAGTTCGGTCTCGATTATCGCTACCACGACACTCCCTACCAAATTACCGTCTTGCGGGAAGACAGCGCCCACGCGGCCGGGGTCACCGTCGACGGGACGCTGCGCAGCGGATAACTGGATCAGCCTGGTCGACGATCATCAGCGACATGCGGTCGAGGTGGTGGTCGGGCCGCGGCGCCAGCCCGCGACCGAGGAGTCGACGGTTACCGCGCCGGCTTTGGCAAATCCCCAGGCAGCCAGCAGCGGCAAGTAAGCCGCCGTGGTCGGCCGCAGCGGCCTCCTGTCGCGCCATTGCAAGCCCGCAAGGGAAGCGATCATGGGGCCGCCCAGGCCGGGTTTCGGCCCCCCCCGAAAATTTGCTTGCACCGGGGGGGCTCGGGTGTTACCTAATGGAGTTGATACTCCGCGCAGGCAACCCACCCTCCACCGAATGGTCCGTTCGACTGGCCAACAACCTACTGGCCGGCAAGCATCTCGCGGCGTTCTGCTTTCGCTTTATTTCCCGTATTGAAACCACGCGTAGGGAGGCGTCGATGTTCGGGCAAGCAGTTCGTTGGGCGCGGTTGGCGGCTCGATTATCGAGCAGCCTCGGCTTTCGATCGATGCTCGTGGCGGTCGCTCTTCTCTTAGTCGGCCGGGCGCTGCCGGCCGCAGAAACCGCGCCCGAAAAAAACGAACACGCTGCGCTTGATGTTCTACCGCGACGCGGCGGGGCACGAGCAGCCAGTCCGCACGCCGGCCGACTGGCAGAAACGGCGTAGTCAGATTCTCCAGGGGATGGCCCGCGCGATGGGCGATCTGCCCGACCGCAGCAAGCTCGACACTCCCACGATGGAAGTGATTGAAGAAGTCAAGGAGCCCAAGTTCACGCGGTTGAGCGTGAAGATCGCCGTCGATCCGGCGTACCGCGTGCCGGCCTTGTTGTATTTTCCCAGGGGACGACCGCCCGGCGCTCGGCTGCCCGCGGTGTTGGCACTGCATCAAACGGTGGCGATCGGCAAGAAAGAGGTCGACGGCCGCGATGAAAAGTTCCCCGATCAAGGCTATGGGCGCGAGCTGGCCGAGCGGGGCTATGTGGTGCTGGCCCCCGATTATCCCACGTTCGGCGATTATCCCTGCGAATTCGCCGATCCACGGTTTGCCTCGGGATCGCTGCTGGGCGTCTTCAATCACATGCGGTGCATCGACTTGCTGGTCTCCCGCGACGACGTCGATCCCGGGCGGATCGGTGCGATCGGCCATTCGTTGGGGGGGCACAACGCGATGTTCCTGGCCGCCTTGGACGAGCGCGTCAAAGCGACAGTCTCCAGCTGCGGCTGGACGCCTTTCCGCGATTATATTCCCGGCAAGTTTTCGAATTGGGGTCAAGACAAGATTATGCCCCGCGTCCGCAGCGAATTCGGCTCGGACCCGGATCGTATGCCGTTCGATTTTTACGAAGTGGTGGCGGCCTTCGCGCCGCGGGCGTTTTTGTCGATCTCGCCGTTGCATGATTCCAACTTCGACGTGGCCGGAGTCCGCAAGGCGATTCCCGTCGCGGAAGAAGTCTACCAATTGCTGGATGCCGGCGATCAGCTTCAGGTGCGCTATCCCGACTGTGCCCACAGTTTTCCCGAAAGCGAGCGTCAGGCAGCCTACGCATTTCTCGATCAGCACCTGGGGCATAGCCCACCCACGGAAAACGAACATGCGCGGTTGATGGCCTATCGTGACGCGGCGGGGAACGAGCAGCCGGTCCGAACGGCGGCCGACTGGCAGAAACGGCGCAGTCAGATTCTCCAGGGGCTGGCCGAGCGCGATGGGCGATCTGCCCGATCGCAGCAAGCTCGACACTCCCACGATGGAAGTGATTGAAGAGGTCAAAGAACCCAAGTTTACGCGGTTGAGCGTGAAGATCGCCGTCGATCCGGCGTACAGCGTGCCGGCTAATTTGTATTTGCCCACGGATCGATCGGCGGTCACGCGGACGCCCGCGATGTTGGCACTGCATCAGACGGTGGCGATCGGCAAGAAAGAGGTCGACGGCCGCGATGAGAAATACCCCGATCAAGGCTATGGGCGCGAACTGGCCGAACGGGGTTATGTGGTGCTGGCTCCCGATTACCCCAGCTTCGGCGATTATCCCTGCGACTTTTCCGATCCGCGGTTTGCCTCGGGATCGCTGCTGGGCGTCTTCAATCACATGCGGTGCATCGACTTGCTGGTCTCCCGCGACGACGTCGATCCCGGGCGGATCGGTGCGATCGGCCATTCGTTGGGGGGGCACAACGCGATGTTTCTGGCCGCCTTGGACGAGCGCGTCAAAGCGACGGTCTCCAGCTGCGGCTGGACGCCGTTTCACGACTATATTCCCGGCAAGTTGTCAATCTGGGCCCAAGACCGTTATATGCCCCGCGTCCGCAGCGAGTTCGGATCGGATCCGGACCGCATGCCATTCGATTTTTATGAAGTGGTGGCGGCCTTCGCACCGCGGGCGTTTTTGTCGATCTCGCCACTGCATGATTCCAACTTCGACGTGGCCGGAGTCCGCAAGGCGATTCCCGCCGCCGAAGAAGTCTATCAATTGCTGCGTGCCGGCGATTATCTGCAGGTGCGCTATCCCGACTGTGCCCACAGCTTTCCCGAAAGCGAGCGCGCAGGCAGCCTACGCATTTCTCGACCAGCACCTGGGGCATCATCCACCCGGCACTCCGGCGGACTTATCGAGCGAACTCCCCCGCGTTGCGCCGCACGAGCCGAGTGAAGCGCTGAAATCGTTTTCCGTGGTGCCGGGCTTTCACATTGAGCAGGTAGCGGCTGAACCGCTCGTCCGATCGCCTGTGGCCTTGGCCTTTGACGCCGGCGGCGCGATGTTCGTGGTCGAAATGCGCGACTACTCCGAGCAGGATCAAGACTTTCTGGGCACGGTTCGCCGGTTGGAAGACACCGACGGCGACGGACGGTTTGATCGGAGCACGGTCTTCGTCGATCATCTTTCCTGGCCGACCGCGGTGACTTGTGCCGATGGCGGCATCTTCATCGGCGCGGCACCCGACATTATCTACTGCAAAGACACCGACGGCGACGGTAAGGCCGACGTGAGGAAGGTCGTCTTTACCGGCTTCGGTCGGGGCAACGTGCAGGGCCTGCTCAATAGCTTTCAGTGGGGACTCGACAGCCGCATCTATGGAGCGACCAGTGTTTCGGGAGGAATCGTCCGCCGGCCCGACGCAAGAGAGCGAAGCCGTTAATCTGAACGGGCGCGATTTTTCGTTCGATCCGACTCGACTCGATCTGCGGGCCGAAAGCGGCGGCGCGCAGCATGGGCTGACGTTTGACGATTGGGGCCACCGATTCGTCTGCTCCAATAGCGATCACATCCAGATGGTGATGTTCGAAGATCGCTATGTCGCCCGCAACCCGTTCTTTGCCGGCCCCATCGGCACGGAAAAGCATCGCGACCGATGGCGGGGCGGCGGCGGTGTTTCGCATCAGCCCGGTCGAAGCCTGGCGTATCGTCCGAACCCGCATGCGAATCGCTAACCCAGCGCTGGGAGCGGTGGAGGGAGGTGGACGGGCCGCCGGTTATTTTACCGGTGCCACGGGCGTAACGTGTTATCGCGGCGACGCCTTTCCGGCCGAGATGCGCAGTCAGGCGTTCGTCGGCGACGTCGGGAGCAACCTGGTTCATCGCAAAGCGCTCGTTGACGATGGAATCGCCATGCTCGCCAACCGCATCGACGAGGGTCGCGAGTTCGTCGCGTCGGACGACATCTGGTTCCGGCCGGCCCAGTTCGCCAACGCTCCCGACGGCACGCTTTACATCGTCGATGTTTATCGCGAAGTGATCGAACATCCCGTCTCGTTGCCGCCGGAAATCAAACAGCATCTTGATTTGACGAGTGGTCGCGATCGGGGCCGCATCTATCGGGTGGTGCCCGATGGTTTTGTCCAACCGCCGCTGCCACGTTTAGCGAAGCGCGCACGACCGAGGACCTGGTCCGCACGCTGGAGCATCGTGGCGGCTGGCGCCGCGACACCGCGGCGCGATTGCTGTTCGAGCGGCACGATCCGACGGCAGTCGCCGGCACTCGAGAGCCTGGTCCGGAATTCCAAGCTTCCCGAGGCGCGGATGCACGCGCTTGTACGTCCTGGCGGGCTCGAGCTTTTGACGGCACCAGTGGCATTGGTCGGGCTCGACGACCCGGATCCACGCGTGCGCCAGCATGCTGTGCGGCTGGCCGAACGGCTGACCGACGGAACCGAGATCGCCGCGAAGCTCAACAGCATGACCGACGATGGCGACGTTCGGGTCCGCTATCAATTGGCCTTTTCATTGGGTGAGTTCGCGGGCGCGGATCGCGATGCGGCACTGGCCCGGCTGATTCGTCGCGATGGTGCCGACCCGCTGATGCGGACCGCCATCTTCAGTTCGCTTTTTCGCGGAGCCGGCAACGTGCTGGCAGCGTTGTTAGGCGATGATGCGGCGCGGGGTTCAACGCCGCTACGGCCGGGTTCTAGAGCAATTGGCCATGCAGATCGGCCAGCCAGGCAAGTGCCGCCGAATTGGCCGCTGGCTCGAACAAGCTCTGACTCCGCTGCCCGACAGCGATCCGGCCGTGACCACCGTGGTTCGCGGATTGGTGGCCGGCCGGTCCAAAGCAGCGCCGGGACCAGGCAGAACGCCGTGCCTTGCCGCGCGCGTGGCCGCGGTTCTGGACCGATTGCTCGACGCGGCGAACAAGCGGGCCCTCAACGAGTCGAGCCGGTCGCGGCGGCCGCGTCGAGCCGAAGCCGCGGACGCTGGGCCTGGGCACGTATGCGGCGGCGTCGGAAACGCTGATCGCGCTGCTGGACAATCGGCATCCGCAAGACATCCAACTTGCGGTGTTGGAAACGTTCGGCAAATTCGACGATCCGGCGGTCGGCGAAATTCTGATCGAAGCCTGGCCGCGATTGAGTCCACGATTGCGAGCTGCGGCCGGCGACGTGCTGTTCTCCCGCCCGCAGTGGCTGACTACGGTGCTCGACGCGATCGACGGCGGCCGACTGTCGCTGGCCGATTTGGACCCGGCGCGGCTGAAACTGCTCGAGTCGCACTCGCAGCCCGAGATTCGCGAGCGGGTCGAAAAACTCGTCGCCGTCCCTGACAAAGAGTCCGCGGCAGGAGGTGCTGGCTGCTTATCAACCCGCGCTCACGCTTGCCGGACAACCGGCACGCGGCCGGACTCACTTTCAAAAAATCTGTTCGAGCTGTCATCGCTTGGAAGGAGTGGGAAACGAAGTCGGTCCGAGCCTGGCGGCCATCAAGAATCGCGGCGCGGAGACGATCTTCTTGAATCTGTTGGATCCGAATCGCGAAGTGAACCCTCAGTACGTGAACTACGTTGCCGTGCTGACCGACGGCCGAATTCTGTCGGGAATGATCGCCAGCGAATCCGCCACCGCCATCACACTGCGACGCGCGGAAAACGCCACCGACACGATCCAGCGCAGCGAAATCGAGCAGTTGCGCAGCACCCGGCAATCGCTCATGCCCGAAGGACTGGAAAAACAACTCGATCCGCAAGCCGTAGCCGACATCATCGCTTATCTGCTGGCCGCGCCGTAACGGGCAAACAGCCGATGGCACCGTTTGCCGCGCCGACCGGTGGAGGCACAAGTACCAAAGCGAAAAAGGCCGCGTCTTGCGGCCGCCCTGGATAGAACATTTCTCCCGATCTCACGCCCCATTTTTTCCGGCAAAGAGCCCCCATGATAAAGCGACGATTTCTACTCGGCCTGGCGGTCGGACTGCTGACAAGCGTTTTGCTCACCGGTGGCGCGAGCGGCGCCGAGCCGCTGCGAGTCGGCATCATCGGCTGCGACACCGAGCACGTGCCGATTTTCACGAAAACCATCAACAAACCCGACGCGGGACCCGAGTTTGCCGGCATGCGGGTGGTGGCTGCTTTTTCCGGCGTCAGCGACGACATTCCCGAAAGTTTCAGTCACGTGCCGCAATACACCGAGGATATGCGGAAAGCGGGCGTGGAAATCGTCGATTCGATTCCCGCGCTGCTCGAACGTGTCGATGCCGTGATGCTGGAAAGTATCGACGGACGCAAACATTTGGAGCAAGCCCGGCCGGTGATCGCGGCCGGCAAGCCGCTGTTTATCGACAAGCCGGTCGGCGGCACGCTGGCCGAGGCGATGGAGATTTTTCGCCTGGCGGCCGAGAAGAATGTCCCTTGCTTTTCCAGCTCGTCGCTGCGATTCAGTCCCGGCATCGCCAGCATGGCGAATGACCCCAAGATTGGGACGGTATTGGGCTGCGATGCTTTCGCGCCCTGCGCGCTCGAAACCGCATCATCCCGATCTGTTTTGGTACGGCGTGCACGGCGTGGAGATTCTGTTCACCATCATGGGCCCGGGCTGCCAGTCGGTGTCGCGAACGCACACCGACGACACCGATTTGGTCGTGGGCGTTTGGAAAGACGGCCGCATCGGAACTTTCCGCGGCAATGCGCACAGGGTGCTCGCGGCTACGGCGCAATGGTCTTTGGATCGGCCGGCATCGCACCGAGCGGCGATTTTGGCGGCTATGAGCCGCTGGTGGTCGAAATCGCCAAATTCTTTCGCTCGGGCAAACCCCCGGTGAGCGCCGAGGCAACGCTCGAGACTGTTCGCCTTTATGGAGGCGGCCGACGAAAGCAAGCGGCAAGGAGGAAAGCCGGTCTCGCTGGAGCAGGTGATCGACGCGACCAGAAAGGCGAGCGCCGAGCGCGGCAAGCAACCGCCGCGGGCCAGTGGAAAGCCGGCGTGGCCGAGACGATCATTACTCCGGAACATTTCATGGTGATGTCGGGGCTATGGTTCGCGAACGCAACCCGCCATCGGCAAACTGCACGATCTCAAAGCCAAGGCTCTCGTGCTGCAAGACGCCCAGGGCCAGCGGGCAGTGCTGGTGACGATGGATCTGGTCGGCATCAGCCGCCAATTCTCGATCGACGTTTGCCAGCGAATCGAAAAGGAATATGGAGTCCCCCGCGCGGCAGTCGCACTTGCGGTTTCGCACACGCATTGCGGCCCGGTGATGGCGGGGAATCTTACGCCGCTGGTTCCGGTCGATGCCGAGCAGGAAGAATTGGTTCGCAGCTACAGCGCGGACCTGGCGGATCGATTGGTCGAAGTCGTCGGCACGGCAATCAAGAATCTTGGCGCGGCGCAGTTGTCGGCCGGGATGGGCGCGGGCGGGTTCGCGGCCAACCGCCGCAACAATCCCGAGCCCGAGGTGCCCCAGCGGCGGGCCGAAGGCCGGCTCGTGGGACCGGTCGATTATGACGTGCCGGTACTGAAGATTGCCGGTCCCGACGGCCGTTTGCGGGCAATGGTTTTCGGTTATGCCTGCCACGCGACCGTGTTGCAAGAGCGGACATGGTCGGGCGATTGGCCCGGTTTCGCGCAGCTTGAACTGGAGCAGCGGCACGGTGGTGCGATGGCCCTGTTTTGGGCCGGCTGCGGCGCCGATCAGAATCCGCTGCCGCGCAAGACCGTCGAATTAGCCCAAGCTTATGGACGCCAAATGGCCGACAGCGTCGACACCGTGCTCGGCCAGCCGATGCAAAACATCGCACCGCGATTGGAAATGGCCTACGGGGAGGTCGACCTGCCGTTCAGTCAGCTTCCGTCGCGCGAGGAGCTTGAGACCGCGGCGGCTGGAACCGGCTATGTGGCTCGGCGAGCAAAGTTGCTGCTGGCCGACTGGGACCGCCTGGGAAAGCTGTCGGCAACTTATCCTTATCCCGTGCAGATCTGGCGGTTGGGAACCGACGTGGAGTGGATATTTCTGGGCGGCGAAGTCGTGGTCGACTATTCGCTCCGTTTTAAGAACACGATCAAGCCGCGGCCTTGGGTCGCCGGTTATGCCAACGACGTGATGGCGTATATTCCGTCGCGCCGAGTGTTGGCAGAAGGGGGCTATGAAGGAGCCGGTGCCATGGTCTATTACGGGCTACCGTCTCCCTGGGACGAGTCGGTCGAAGAGCGCATTCGCGCGAGGTCGAACAACTGCACGAGCGAGTCGCCTCAGGGAAGTAGAACGCGGTGATGACGCCACCGTGCAGTTAGAGATTCCGCTAATCAACCACCCCTGTTTCAGGCAAAGGACCACGATGACCCACCGACAGTTTCTGCTCGGCCTGGCGGCCGGATTTTTGACAACCTGCATGCTCACGGCCGGCGCTATGGCAGCCGAGCCACTGCGGATCGGCATTATCGGATGTGACACGTCTCACGTGCCGGCCTTTACCGGTACGATCAACAAACCGGACGCGGACCCCGTTTTCGCCGGCATGCGCGTCATCGCCGCGTTTCCCGGCGGCAGCGAAGACATTCCCGACAGCATCGGCCGCGTGCCGATGTACAGCGAAGAACTGCGGAAGGGGGGCGTCGAAATTGTTGATTCGATTCCCGCACTGCTCGAGCGCGTCGATGTCGTTCTGCTGGAAAGTCTCGACGGACGCAAACATCTTGAGCAGGCCCGGCCGGTGATCGCCGCGGGCAAGCCGCTGTTCATCGACAAGCCGCTGGCGGGCACTCTGGCCGATGCGATTGAAATCTTTCGGCTGGCGGCCGAAAAGAACGTTCCTTGCTTTTCCAGCTCCTCGCTGCGGTATAGTCCTGGCATCGCCGGCATGGTCAATAACGCCAGCGTCGGCGATATCCTGGGCTGCGACGCCTTCGGGCCGTGCTCGCTGGAACCGCATCATCCCGACCTGTTTTGGTACGGCGTGCACGGCGTGGAAATCCTGTACACGCTGATGGGCACAGGCTGTCAGACCGTCGCACGAACGCACACCGACGACACCGAGCTCGCCGTCGGCGTGTGGAAGGACGGCCGCATCGGAACGTTTCGTGGCAACCGCAAGGGAGCCCACAGTTACGGCGCCATGGTGTTTGGATCGAAGTCCATTACTCGCAGCGGAGATTTTGGCGGATATGAGCCGCTGGTAGTGGAAATCGCCAAATTCTTTCGCTCGGGAAAACCGCCGGTGAGCGCGGAGACAACGATCGAGCTGTTCGCGTTCATGGAAGCGGCCGATGAAAGCAAGCGGCAGGGTGGAAAGCCGGTCTCGATCGAGCAGGTGATGGATGCGGCCCGCAAGGCAAGTGCCGAGGCGCGCCAGGCAACTGGCAAGTGAAACGAGAATCGTGCAAGACCGGACGCTTCAACGGCCGAAGCGTCCGGTCCGCGTTTCGCGTGCTAGGTCTTGGGATGGCCGGGAATCAGGGCACGAGAGATTCCGACAATCAGGCATGCGCCGAGCGCGGCAATGGCCACGCTTCCCCAAAACCCCGCGTCGCCATGAATGAAGAATCCCGACACCACGCCACCCACCAGCGCCGATCAGACCCAAGAAGACGTCGCGGATGATGCCGTATCCGCCGCCGCTCATCGCCAAACCGGCCAGCCAGCCGCCTAAAAGACCGACCACAATCCAAGCGAATACCCCACCCGGGGTCATGATGAGTTCTGCGAAGAGTGTCATGTCGGGATCTCCTTCTTCACGTTTTGTCTTTTTGGGGGGAGCCGAAAGTCAATCGCCCGCGGGAATCGCCGGCACGTCAATTCCCAGCGCGGTCGCCAGATCGATGGCATGGTCCTGTTCTTCGGTGACAATGCGGCGCAAGATTTCGGAAATCGCAAACTCGCCCAGGCTGTCGGCCTGCCGGATTCGCGTCCGGTAGTGCCCGATCGTTTCGATTTCGTTGTCCAAGTCGGCACGCAACATGACTTTTGCATCCTTGGAACTCTTTACCAGCTTGGGGGTCACGGTCGGCACGCCGCCGAGATAGTCGATCTGTTGTGCGATGAGCAGCGCGTGGGCGAGTTCTTGGCTGGCGTGTATCACCAACTGCGCGGCGATGCTCATGTACTCGGCCCCTTTCATGACCTGGCTATAGGTAACATAGGCGATGATGGCCTGATACTCCCGCGCCAAGTCCTCGTTCAAGGCCGCAATCAACTGCTCGCGTGTTACCGAAGGGTTTTGTGCCACCACTCATCTCCTTTTTCGAATGTCTGCCCAAATGTTGCAGCCGCCGGAGCGCCGCGGCGCCCATGCTGCAATCATTCCATGAAAAACGGCCGCGTCGCAACAAGGTCCGATCGCCGAACGATGACTGCCAAGACCCGATCGGGTGCATCCACGGATTGCGAAAAGAAACTCTCACCTTATTGTCTGGGATGTCGATACGGTGTGCAAAGGAAACCGGTGAATCCTTTCCGCCTGGACCGGCGGAATCTTGACGCCTATTCCGGCGTCACTTGACGGGTCTTGCTGCAAGGTGGCAAACTCGGCTTTCACCTGGGCCAGCTCCGCATCCGATTGGTCCTCCAGCCCGACAAGCGCGTTCCGCGCTTGCTCAACGGCCCGCAACAATTCGTCGAGCTTCAGTTGGGTGACCGTCGCATCGCGATTCTGAGTGTTCTGGATCAGGAAGACCATCAGAAACGTGATGATCGTCGTGCCCGTATTGATCACCAACTGCCAGGTGTTCGAATAGCCGAACCAAGGCCCCACCGCCACCCAGACGACAACCACCAAAACCGCCAACAGGAACGCCCATGAAGAGCCCGTGTAGTCGGAGATCCACCGCGCAAATTTTCGAAAGCTTTCCTGCATCGTCATCGCCGGTTACCAAGCCGCATATGCCTGCCAAAAGCGGAAATCTGAAAGCCCACCGACGAGCTAGTATGCAGGCAAATTACATGCCGACAGCCAAGCAAGGCGGTCGAACCGGAAAAAGGGGCTTGGCGATCAATGTTTACGCTCGATGGGCAGGCGGCCAACGACGGTGGTATCCATCACCCGAAGGCCCGGCGCAGCGACGACAAACCTGATACAGAACTTGCTTGGCATAAAACGAGCCGACAACGCCGGTCAATACGACCACCGCCGAATCGTGGCAGACATTGATCGCCAGCCCACGGGCGCCACCCAATAGCCTGCGCTGCGCCTCTTCCCACAGCGTCGCGCGTAACGCGTGCGACTGCTCGGCGCTGGCGGTGCGGTGGCAAATCGCTCGGGTATCGTTACTGGACTCCGTCTGCGAGCGAGTCATCAAATCTTCTCCTTGAGGCCAACCGGCGCCCTCGCGAGGCCATCCCGCAACCCAGATTGCCTGTGCCAGCTGCTAGGATTTTGAGGCGGGCAACATTGGGCAAATCGCATGCCAGCCTACCACTCTCGGAGTTTGGCCGTCGCCCAAGTTCGCGCCGGGGCTCGGGCGAGCGGACGGCGGACCAACGGTTTTAGAAAGTCAAATCGACACTGCCACCGGCTCTGCTGGGAGCGCAAATGGAAGGTTGCCTGCCAGCTTGGTCGCACGACCGCCATCGAGTGCCGACACGAATCCATGGATTGAATTTACGATCCCAGGTTCAGCAATTGACTGCTTTTGGCCCAGGACAGGCAAATTCCTGACATCCGTGACCATTCGGATACTCTCCCAGGCGTTTCTGGTCGCAAGGTGTGAAGGAGTTGGCACATGAGTTGCCGTAAAAATAGGTGTTCGATCCTCAGGTGCTTCTCCCCGGCTGGCCTGCCAGAGGCTTTCCTGCCTGCCGTTTAGGATGATTGGGCGTTTGCGCAGCCCCGGCGCAAATAGTGTGGACATCAGGGAGGGTGATGAGGTTGGATTTGCCCAGCACTTCACTAGCAGTTCCGATTAATCAGGGCAGCCAGGCGGTCAGAAGATGGCTACAGCTGCGGATGTTTTGCGCCGGGGAGAAATGCTTGACATTTTGGTGGTCGAGGACCTGCCGGCGAGCCAGAAGCTATTTGGTCAGATTCTGCGGTCGGCCGGTTATCGCGTCCGCGTGGCCGCCAACGGGCTGGAGGCCATCCGAAGTTTCCAAGGCTGCCGGCCGGATCTGGTACTGATGGATCTGCAGATGCCCATTTTGGATGGGCTGCAAACGAGCACGATTCTCCGCCTGCTACAATCAACTCCACCGCAAGTTCAAGTTCCGATTATCGCAACGAGCGCTTGCAGGCCAGTGTTCGATCGCGAGCGTTTTTTAAGTATCGGCGTCGACGCATTTTTGCCGAAACCCTTCGATGCCCATCAGCTTGTTAACCTGGTCACGCAGTTGACCGCCGGAAAAACCCACATGTCGCCAGAAAACCATGCGGCAGCAGACGGTCATGCTGCCGGCAATCGCCAACCGCTCGGCTCCGGCGACGACGCCCGGATCGATATACCGGGCACGATGAAGCGACTCAACGGCGACAAGGAACTGCTAACGGCGCTGGTGGGTTTCTTTTTCGAAGACTTTCCGACGTTGCTGGACGAGATCCGGGCCGCTTTCGCGCGGCGCGATTGGCCGGCGGTTCAGCGGGGGGCACACAGTCTCAAGGGCCTGTCGGCGAATTTTGGGGCAGCGCCGGCCGTGGCTGCGCTGGAAAAGTTGGAGACCTGGAAGGCCACCCGAGACGAAGCGAGCCAAACAGAGCTTTTGCGGCGCGTCGAAGTAGAAGTGGCCCGGCTGGCGGCTGCGTTGGTCGACTACCACGCTTCCAGCCAGGGTGATGCCCAGGCACAAGACGGCGGCGGGGGAGCAATCTCTCAGCCGTAAGCGGGCGCGGGGGGGAGCGTGCCGAATCGCGATCGAAACGCGCCGCTCGGGGGAGCCGGGGCTGCGGCGATTCAGATTGGAACCGGCGCGTCCTCATCGTCTTCGTCGGTGGCGTCGTCGACCTTGATCTGGCGATCGATCGACAGGCCGAGCGAGCGGATCTTGTTACGCAAGCTGCCTCGCGTAATGCCGAGAATCTTGGCGGCGTGCGAGAGATTGCCTTGAGTCCGCGTCAATACGTGGGAGAGCACGTACCGATCCATCGCGGCCACGGCTTCGCTGTAAATGTTGGTCCCGCCGCCATTGAGCAGCCGCTCCAGCAACACCGCAAACTGGTTGGGGTTATCGCGGTTTTCGCCGCCGCTCGACGGCACGTCGGCGATCACGGCGGCTGGCAAGAATTCGGGCAGCAACACGGGCCCCACCGTGCTCAGCAGTGCCTGCCGCACCACGTTTTGCAATTCGCGTACATTGCCAGGCCAACGATAACGAAGCAGCACCTCGAGTGCCTGCGGCGAGATGCCGCGCACGTCCTTGTCCAACGACACCGCGAACCGACGCAAGAAATAGTCCAACAGCGGCGGCACATCGGCCGGTCGCTCGCGCAGCGGCGGCAATTGAATCGTGAAACCGCTCAAGCGGTAATACAGGTCGGCGCGAAACTCCCGTGCCGCGACCATTTCCTCCAGATCGCGATTCGTGGCGGTGATTACCCGCACGTCGGTCGCAATGGTCTGATTGCCGCCGATCCGCTCGAACTGCTGTTGTTGGAGAACCCGCAGCATTTTGGCCTGCAGCAGCAGCGACATATCGCCGATTTCGTCGAGAAACAGCGTGCCGCCGTTGCACTGCTCGAACTTGCCGACGCGGCGTTGATCGGCGCCGGTGAAGGCTCCCCGTTCGTGGCCGAACAATTCGCTCTCCAACAGGGCGTCGGGAATGGCGGCGCAGTTGACGGCCAAAAATGGTTTCTCGGAGCGCGGGCTGTATTGATAGACGGCCCTGGCGACCAGCTCCTTGCCGGTGCCGCTTTCACCGCGGATCAGCACGGTCACGTTTTGCGGGGCCACGCGTCCGATGGCCTTGTAAACATCCTGCATGGCGGGGCTGTTACCCACCAGGCGATCGCCCCGATCGTCGACCGTCGCGCTGCCCGGCACGGAGACCGGAACGCTCATCAAGCGGCGGACTTCCAGCGCCTGGCCCACCAGCTTTCGCAGCGATTCGACCGCCAACGGCTTGAGCATGAAATCGTAGGCGCCCAGCGTCATAGCCTGAATCGCCGCGTCGCTCGAATTCATCGCCGTGATGAAGATCACGGGAACCTTCGGATCGAGCGCGTGGAATTTGTGAAAAGCCTCCAAGCCCGACAGCTCCGGGAGCATGATGTCCAACAGGACGGTGTCTGGCTGGCGCTCGCGCAACAGGCGCAGTCCCTCGTCGACCGTCGCCGCGTCAATGATCTCGACGTCGGCGGTTGCCAGCGCCTCGCGGACCAGATGCCGAACCGCCCGATCGTCATCCACCACTAGCACAGTAGGCACGAAATCACCCTCGCCTGCGACCCCCTTGGGACCGCTCCCTTCGGGGAAGTTCCCAAGTGCGAATTACCGATCCTCCAGTCTGATCGGTCGTGACGACTTTGGAAAGACGTTGTGTGGCGATTGGCGCGGTTGGCAAACGTTCTCCCGGCGCACGGGCTGCCTTGGAAAAAAACTGGATTTGCTGGGCAGTCTGGCGAAACGCGGAAAAAATCGGCCGTTTTCCGGGGCGGAAGTCGGTCGCCCACGGCGGGCGGCGCACGGAATCGCTCAATTTGCCAACCAGGCCCTATGCCCGTAACATGAATACGTTCTCCGACCCGCGGCAAGACCGCGGCGGCAGTGTCGGCAAGTGAATTCGCCGGGCGGCAGCGGTCGCTTGGTTCGCAAGGCGCGGAAGAACGAAGGTGTTCCGGGGGCGGATGCAATTGGGGTGGATGTCCTGATTGCCGGCCACTGGAATCGCTGGGGGCGAGACGCCCGGTGCCAGGCTCGCTCGGCGACATAAAACGAAAGCTAGCGTTTGGTCATGGAAAGCGCTCAGCGCACAAATCGCCGGCTGTTCAGCATGGTCGCTTTCGTGACCATCGGGCTGGTCGTGTTTTTGCTGATCAACATTGCAATTTCATATCTCAATCTTCGCTCGGCGATTGAAAGCCAGCGCGCAGTCGGGCGCAGTATCGATCGACTTCGCGCGATTTCCAAATTGCTCTCGATCGTCCAAGACGCCGAGACCGGTCAACGCGGTTTCTTGATTACGGGAGACGAGCAGTACCTGAAGCCCTACGACGCGGCGCTAGATAAGATCATCGAGACTCGGCGGCGCCTGAACACCCTGGTTGCCGGACAACCGGAGCTGGGCGAGTTGAATCAGGAGCTGGGCCTCCAAATCGATGCGGCGCTCGCGGAGCTGGCCGACACGATTGCGCTTCTATCGGGATCGGGGAGCCGGCGCCGCTCACGCCGCGGTTCAGGCCGGCGATGGCAAACGCCCAATGGACTCGATTCGCGAGCTGACGGCCGAGATGGAACGGATCGAGGCGAACCATCGCGACGAGCTGCAGAACGTTGCGGAAACGCGCATTCACCGCTCGATCACCCTGATGTTCGTTTCGACAATATTCGGGCTATCCGTCGTGGGACTAGGGTTCTACCTCATCCAGCGAGAGATTGGTGCCCGGAGGCGGCTGGCCGAAGCGTTGCAGGACGCCGATCGCAAAAAGAACGACTTCCTGGCTTTGGTCGGCCACGAGCTGCGCAACCCCTTGGCGGCAATTACGAATGCCGCCGACGTCTTGCATATGTCAGGAATCTTGGATGAAACCGGCGAAGAAATGCGGGGAATCATCAATCGGCAAATCGTCTTCATGACCCGACTGGTCAACGACCTGCTCGACACCGCTCGCGTCGCGCACGGCAAGCTCGAATTGCGAAAACGCGCATCGATCTGGCCGAGTTGCTGCGCCGCACGGTTTCCGATGTGCGCAGCGCCATGCAGGGCAACGACGTCCGCATCGATCTCGAATTGCCCGCCGCCGCGGTTTGGGCTTCGGGCGATGCCACGCGATTGGCGCAGGTCGTGAGCAATCTCGTGGACAACGCGGTGAAGTTTTCGCCGCGTCACAGTCATGTCCGAGTCAGGCTGCGCGTGTCCGACGACAATCCCCAACAAGCGACAATCGCGGTGATCGACCAGGGGGTCGGCATGGAACCCGAAGCGCTCGAGTCGGTGTTTGAGCCGTTTGTGCAGGGGGTCGCCGCCGGCGACCGCGACCGGCGCGGCTTGGGGTTGGGCCTGGCTCTGTCGCGAGGACTTGTCGAGTTGCACGGAGGCCGGATCACCGCCCATAGCGAGGGACCTGGGCACGGCACAACGATGACGATCACCCTGCCAACGGAGGCGGCGCCCGAGGAAGAAGTCGAGCCCTGTTCGGTCGAGGCAATCCACGTCGGCCGCTGCCGAGTCGTGGTCATCGACGATCGGCGTGATGCCTGCTACACGCTGAAGCGGATTCTGGAATTGTCGGGGCACGAGGTTCATGTCGCCACGGATGGCCCGAACGGCATCGAATTGGCCTGTGTGGTGCGACCCGACCTGGTGCTCTGCGACATTGGCCTTGCGGGAGATATGAGCGGATATGATGTCGTGCGAAAGCTGCGTCACCTGCCGGAGACAGCACACGCCCACGTGGTAGCGGTCACCGGCTACGGCCAGGACGACATCCGGCAACGTGCCACGGAAGCGGGTTTCCATCGGCATTTGATCAAACCTGTCTCCCTGGCGGAGCTGAACCAGATCATCGTCGAACTTCCCTGCAGCGCGGCCAGCCATGCGCAGGCGGCCGAGGGCGCCGGCAAGTGACCGGTAGCCTGCGTTTTCGCCCCGTCGATGTGCTAGCGGCTCCGGATCCGCTCAGCCCCTCGCTCTTGCATCGCAGACGCTCGCGCTGGTGGCCCGCCGGCCGATGTGGCAAATCCTCCGCGGCGCGAAAAAGCCCGATTTGACGGGCGAACACCGATTCCAGGCGCCGATCCTGCCAGCCGTGGCCTCTTGGCACGGTCCTTGCAATGCACTGGTTCTATTAACCCGGGCTCGCCGAGCCGAAATGCCAATTTACTTCTCCAGCGACAGGAGTTTGCGATGATTGCCCAGGATGTACTTGAAGGCAAATGGCACATGATTCGTGGCAAATTGAAGAGCAAATGGGCCAAATTGACCGACGACGACCTGCTCCATGTCGACGGCGGAATCGAGCAATTGATTGGCCGAATTCAACGGCGCACGGGCGAATCGCGGGAAGCGATCGAACATTTCATCGACCAGGCCGCCGGACAGGCTGCCACTGCGGCCGATCGGGTCAGTCATACTGTTCACGATTCCCTGGACAAGGCCCACCAGGCCGTTCACCACACGTTGGACGAAGCCGGCCAGGCCGCTCAAGAAACGGCTCGGCGCGTTGCGGAGGGAGTGCGCGGAAGGTATCAAGACGCCGAACAAGCAATCCACAATCGACCGGCACAGGCGGTAATGGTCGCCTTTGGGGTCGGATTGGTTTCGGGCTTGGGTTTGGCCGTGCTTTTGACGTCGCGCCGCAGAGAACAGACGGCCAGCTTGGGATCGCTTCGCCATCGGCACGAACATCTGGGCCGACATCTGAGCGATGCCATTATGCACGCGCTGCCGGAATCGTTGGGTGGACGTCGCTAAAAAATGCGCGATCGCCGGAAAGAGCGACAGCGCGTGGGCCCATCGCAAGCGCAGACAAAGGTGTGTGAGGGTCCTGGCAATCGGATGGTTCTTCGATCATTGACAGCTTAACCGGCGCGACAATGAGGTTGTCGCGGAAGAAAGGATAACATGCCAACTGCCTCCACGAGACGCAATCATCGCCAATCGAAATCCACGGCCCAAGCCAGTCCGGCAGCCGAGGCTAAAGAATTGTTCGATGACGAAAGCGTCAAAGAAATGACGCGGGATGCCACCGAATACTTGACCACTTACGCACGCCAGAATCCGGGCACGGCGGCACTGACCTGCCTGGCCATTGGATTCGTGCTCGGTTGGAAACTCAAGCCGTGGTGATGACGCGCTGCGACCATCCGACTCGCCGCCGGCGCATTCAACCCGCGCCGTGCGGGGCGGGCGGAGGGCGTCAGCCCAACAGCTCGGGGATGACGCGTCCGTGCACGTCGGTCAGGCGGCGATCAATGCCATTTGAGCGGAAAGTCAGCTTCTCGTGGTCGATGCCCAACAGGTGCAAGACCGTGGCATGCAGGTCGTAGCAATAGGTCGGATTGGTCATGGCCTTGTACGACCAGGGGTCGCTTTCGCCGTACGTGCTGCCGGCCTTGATTCCACCGCCGGCAATCCACGACGTGAACGTGAAGGGATTGTGATCGCGCCCTTTGCCTTGCGCACAGGGCATGCGTCCGAACTCGGTGGTCCAGATCACAAGCGTGTCGTCCAACATGCCGCGGGCCTTCAAATCGTGGATCAGCGCGGCTGCCGGTCGATCCATGCTGGCCCCCATGTCGCCATGGTCTTTGGCGATGTCTTCGTGGCTGTCCCAGTTGCGGCGAGGAAAACCGTTGTCGGCGCCGCTCCACACCTGGACGAATCGAACTCCTCGTTCCAATAGCCGCCGGGCGAGGAGGCAATTGCGGCCGAAATCCTCGGTCACCTTCTCGTCCAGTCCATAGCTCTGGCGCGTGGCCGCGGTTTCGCGCGAAACGTCGAGCACTTCGGCGCGCTCAATTGCAGCCGGGCCGCCAGCTCGTAGGAGGCGATGCGTGCTTCCAACCGGGTGTCGCCTTCGCGGCTGGTCAGATGTTGGCGGTTTAACTGATTGAGCAACTCGCGCCCCGCCACTTCGCTTTCGGGCGTGACGAAGCCGGTGTTATCGGGGGCAAACAAGTCGGCGATCGGATTCGGAGCGCTCGGCTTGATGAGGGTTCCCTGGTGTGTTGCCGGCAAAAACCCGGCTGACCAGTTGCCGGGCCCGTTGGGAGCAAAGCCACGCATGTCGGGCAATACGACGAACGTCGGCAAGTCCTGATTCATGCTCCCCAGTCCATACGACAACCAGGCGCCCATGCTCGGAAAGCCCGGCAGGACGAACCCGGTATTCTGCATGAACGTGGCCGGGCCGTGGACGTTCGACTTCGAGACCATCGAGTGGATAAACGCAATCTCATCGACACACGTCGCCAGGTTCGGCACCAGATCGCTCATCCATTTGCCGCTCTGGCCATACTGCTTCCATCCCCAGGGGCTGGCCAGGCACGCGCCGGGCGAGCTCTGAAACAGCTCGACTTTTTCGCCCGGATCGAACGGCTCGCCATTGCGGCGGATGAGTTCAGGCTTGTAGTCGAACGTATCGCACTGACTGGCCGCACCGGACATGAACAATTGGACGACGCGTTTCGCTTTGGCCCGATGATGCAAACCGCCGTTGAAGTCGGGGGCCCCGGCCGGCGTCTCGGCCAACAGTCCTCCTTCGCCCAACAAACTGGCCAGCGCGATTCCGCCCAGCCCACCCCCCAGGTTCCAGAGAAATTCGCGCCGGCTGCGCGGCGCGCACAAAGGCTGCTCGACAACGGGTCGCTCGGCGGACGTGCAGCGATGCGCGGCTTGACGGGGCACGTTCAATCTCCGGCTCATGCAAGGATCAATCGACGAACAAGAATTCGTTGCTGTTGAAAATCACTCGGCAGGCGCTGGCCAGACCAAAACGCCGGACATAAGCCTCGAGCGCCTGCGACTCGTCGGCCGTCGGCGTCCGCCCGAAGCACAAGCGGTAAGCCGCTACGATCTGGGCCGCCGGCTCGGTATGCAGCTGGCTCAACCGCTGGGCCAGGTGCTGGGCCTCGGCCAGAACGAACCGATTGTTGAACAACGTCAGGGCCTGGATCGCGGTCAGCGTCACATTTCGCTTGGGAGTGAGAATCGACGGATCGGCGCAGTCGAGGCTTTCCATGAACGGGTCGGGCACGCTCCGCACGATGTAGCGATAGATGCTGCGACGGAAGTTTTTGGGATCCTCGACGTCGAATCGGGCGTAGTCGTAAACCGGCGAATGGTCATCCTTGAAAAAGAACTGCTGGACCGAGGGCCCACCCATCGTCAGGTCGAGCTTGCCGGCGACCGCCAGCATTGCGTCGCGAACCGATTCGGCGTCGAGCCGGGCACGAGTCATGCGCCACAACAGCCGGTTGCCGCCGTCGATCTTTGCCGCCGCCGGCCGTTCGGTCGAAACTTGCCGATAGACGGCGCTGGTGACGATCAAGCGGTGGAGCTGTTTTGGCGACTCGCCGTGGTCGAGAAACCAGCGGGCCAACCAGTCGAGCAGCTCCGGATGACTGGGCAGCGATCCCATCCGGCCGAAATCGTTCGGCGTGTCGACGATTCCCTGCCCAAAATGGTAGTGCCAAATGCGATTCACGATCGACCGCCGGACCAGCACGTTGCCGGGATCGGAGAGCCAATGGGCGAGCGCCGCGCGGCGCTGGCCTTCGTCGTCGGGGTTGGCCAGCTGGAAATTCGCGTCGGGACCGGGGACTGACGCGACCGCGCCGGGAGTCATCAATTGCTGGGGGTTGCGCACGTCGCCGCGGGCGAGCAAATGGACCGGCCGAGGTTTTTCAGCGGCTTGGAGCGTGCCGAGCGGCGCGAATTCGTGCGTGGCGGCATAGACCATCTGTTGGGGCGGCAAGGCGTCGGCCTCGCGCCGCACGTCGCCAAGCTGCTCCAAGACGTCCGACATTCGCCGCCGTGCATCAGCGGTGAGCAAGGAATCGAGCAGCCCGGCCCGCTCGGCATCGAGCTTGTTGATTTCGACAGCCAGCTGCTGCCGATGCGTCAACGTGCCATCCCCCTCGAACTGCAATTGTTCGAGACTGCTGTATCCATCGACCAGGTTCACCTGCGCCCAACTGGGACTGGCCTCGATCGAGTCGAGCGCACTGACCGCGGCGCCGCGAGCGATGTCGGTCTTGTCCGACAGCACCACCATCTCACCCAGGGCCAGGCACCAATCGCCGGTCCGCTTCCAGAGTCGCGTGGCGGTAACGCGCACGAATCGGGCCGCACGACCCGAGGCCGCGATCCGCACCGGCACGTCGCCGGGGTTGGCAAAATCGGTCTGCGTGTGATCGGCCACCACCGTGGCGTGGGCAAAATCGGGTTCGTCGGAAATCTCCACGCGAAAACGAGGAGGAAAACCGAAGCCAGGGCCCGGGTGACCGCCATAAATCACAAACGCCGGGACCAGGATCACTTCGTCGATCGCACGAGTCGATCCCAGGTCGACCTGCACCCATTTGGTCACGGCCGGGCGATCGGCGATCTGGCTGTGATAACCCAAGGTCGGGCTGCGGCGCCCCTCTTCCACCGGCGTCGCCGCCAGCTCGAGCGCCAACTGCTTGATGCGCTCGTCCAGGGCCGTGGCCTCGGGGGTCATCGCCGCGGCAAACTCCTGCTCGAGCTGCTGCCGCCGCGCATCGAGCTCGCGCGAGCGGGTCAACAGCACGTGGCGCGTGTGAGCCACCTGCGGATCGGGGTCGTAGGGCCGATCGGCCCGATCGATGCCGGCGAAGACGGCCTGCATGCCGTAATAGTCGGTCTGCTTGATCGGATCGAATTTGTGGTTGTGGCAGCGAGCGCAATGGACCGTCAGGCTGAGAAACGTCGAACAGGTGGTGGCCACCATGTCGTCGCGGTCGTTGCTGCGAGCGATCTCCTTATCGACCGTTCCTTCGCGCAACTCGGTTTGCCCCACGGCGTCCCAAGGTCCGGCGGCAATGAAGCCCGTCGCCACCAGGCCGGCCGGGTCGTCGGGAAACAGGACATCTCCGGCGACTTGATCCTCGATGAAGCGGCCATAGGGCTTGTCGCGGTTGAGGGCGTCGATGACATAGTCGCGATAGGGCCACGCATTCGGCCGGGTTTTGTCTTTGTCGTAGCCGTGCGTTTCGCCATAGTGAACCACGTCCAACCAATGGCGAGCCCAGCGTTCGCCGTATCGCGGCGAAGCCAACAGCCGGTCGACCAGACGTTCGTAAGCATCAGCCGCCGGATCGGCCACGAAGGCGTCGATCTCGTCGGGAGTGGGGGGCAGCCCGTGCAAGTCATAAGTCAAACGGCGGATCAAAGCCGGCCGATCGGCCTCGGCCGACGGCTCAAGCCCGGCCTGATGCAATTTGTCGAGAACGAAGGCATCGATCGGGGTGCGGACCCAGGCGGAAGCGACCTGTGGCATTTCGGGCTCGAGGAGCGGTTTGAGCGACCACCAATTGGCGTCGATCTCACGCTTGTCGGTGAGCGTCATGCCGGCGGGCCAGACGGCGCCGGACTCGATCCAGCGGCGAATGGCCTCGATGTCGTCGGGCTTCAGTGGCGGGGCGTTTTTGGGCATTTCGGGCTTGTCGCCCGAAATATATTCGAGCAGCAAACTTTCAGCCGGCTTGCCCGGCACAATCGCCGCACCGCTCTCGCCGCCAGCCAGGGCATGCTCGGCATCGCTGAGGACGAGTCCCCCCTTGGCCTTTTCGCCATGGTGACAACTGACGCAATGTCGCTCGAGAATTGGGGCTACCGACTCGCGAAAAGTCGGCGGATCGTCAGACCAGGCGAACCGAGCGGCGGCCAGAGAGGCCACGAAAACGACGCTGACGGCAATTCGCGTCGGGCGATAAAGGAGTTGCGGCACCATGCTCGACCGACGGGCGGGAGTTGCGGTTGAGGCGGGAATCGGCGGCGACCAGTCGGGCGACGACGACACCCCCCCAGTTTAGCCCCACTCGCATGCCGAGGCAAGAAAGGCGCAGGCATTAACCCGGGCTGCTGGCCGACTTTCGGTCGAGACGAAAGTGGTTTTCCCGCGGCAGATTACAGGCTGGCATCTTCGACGAAAGTCGGAAAAGGGTGACCGACTCGGGATGGCGGCAAGCCATCCCGAATCGGCCGACCGCTTGTCTCCGTCGCACGCGGAGTGTGCGGCGCGGCGAGGTTCTTAAATGAAGCCGATGATGATCGGCTTGGTGAAGCTGTTGCCGCCCAGGTTGTCGTAGGTGTTTTTATTTCCAAGCCCGACGAGGGTGGTGGAATGGTACGTCGTGGTGGTACCGACCGACAGGCTTCCGGCGCCGGTGCCCAGTCCAACGCCAAGGTCGTCGAAGACGGAACCTTGGATGTTGACCGTATCAGTGTCTTTGAGGCCGGTGAAAATTCCGGTTCCCTCGGCCGTCACGTCGGAGAGCGTGATGGTGTCGGTGCTTCCGTGGCCAAACATCCCGCCAAGCAGAAGAGCGAGGGGATTCGCGAACGCGCTGGCGTCGGCACTGAGATTGCCGGGAGTGAGGTTGACGTTGAAGTTGAAACCATACAGCGAACCATAACCCAAGCCGCCGAGGACCAGGATCGTGTCGCCAACTTGAACATCCGTGGCGGAGAACGAACTATTGCCCGATCCCAAGATCGCAATGAGATTGCCGCCAATTGCCACGTCGCCGTCGGCGACGAGTTGGTTGACGGCCGCGGCATGGATGGCCGGATTGACAGCTTTGACGCTCGGCGTGAGCACCGCAGCGCCAAGCTTGACCGAGTTGTTGCCCGAACCCAGGGCGATCGCCTCGGTGTCGCCGACGCCGACCGACGCCTCGGTAATCGTGTCACCGCCGTTACCGGCAACGATCACAAGCTCTTGACCAATCGTCACGCCGGATCCGGCGACGGTGGGGCCGCCGATCGAAATCGTATTGCTTCCCGCACCGGCGGTGATCGCTTCGGAGTCGGTGACAGCGAGCGACAGCTCGGTGATGGAGTTGTTCCCCTTGCCGACGGTGACCGTCATGGTCCCGCCGACGGTGACGTCGGTACCGGTATCGGGCGTTTCGCCAACCGTGATCGAGTTATTGCCGTTGCCGGCCACGATCGTCAGGTTGCTGCCGATCGTCACGGCATCGGTAGCGGCAACGCAGGGCGTTAGCGTCGCATCGGTGCCGATGTCGATGGTATCGTTGCCGTTGCCACCGGTGATCGTCAGGTTCTTGCCGATGTTGAGATCGGCCACACTAACCGTGACGTTTCCACTGCCGAGAGCCATTGTCACATTGCCGGTGACGCCGGTGAGCGTGACCGACGTCGAACCGTTGATGAGCGTCTGGTTTCCGTCGCTCCCGACGAAGCCGGTGATGACCACGTCGCCCGCGGTTCCGTCGCCGGCTACCAGAAAAGCGTCGGCTTTGCCGTCGCCGACAATGCTCAAATTGTGGGCCGTAACCACAGCGGTGACCGCGTCGCTCGCCAACAAAAGGCGGCTTTCCAACGACTCGAAACGCCTGCGATTTCTGATGTCGCGTGACATGTTCGCCTCACTCTCTATTTCTCTTGATGTGTTCCGGGAATCCGTGGCCCTCCGTGTCGCTGCCCTGCCTGCTCCAAGCAAGTATTCGTCGACGGGAAGGCTTTCTTAGAGAATCTTCGGGCAAAGGACCTGCCCCAAGGAAATGCGCCTTCGCGCAGTCGCCGAGCGACATCCTGCGAAGGAGCACGCATTCTAGCGAGTGCGATTCGGGAGAAAAGCATTGGCGCGAAAAAAACGCCGCGGTTTTCCGGCGGAATCACGCCTCGCCTGCGCGATGTGTAGAACGAGTTAGGAGGCGACTCAAAAAACCACCCACTCGACGCATTCCACCTATTTTTGTGTACGAGTTGCATCCTCGGCATCGTGCACTACCAAGCGAAAGAGCCGGCAGCGACTCGTGCGAAGGCAGCACCTCCGCACGAATCAGCCGACCGTTTGAACTCAACGCCTTTGGCCACGACGAGGAAGTCTACATGCGGCGCAGGCCCAGTTCCGGCGTCTCCGATTTCACAAACTCAGCCCTGGCCGTCGGAGCCACAGTCGAGGTCGGAGCCGGCGTCAGGCCAGAGGTGTGGAGATTCGTGAAGCTGTTGCCGCCCAGGTCGTTGTAGGTATTGCTGGTACCTAGGCCGACAAGGGTTGTCGAATGAGACGTCGTGGTAGTACCGATCGACAAGCTGCCGCTGCCTGTGCCCAGACCGACGCCGAGGTCGGCGAAGGTGGAACCCTGGATATTGACAGTGTCAGTGGTGCTAAAACCGGTGAAGATTCCAGCGCCTTGGGAGGTCACGCCGCTGAGCGTGATGGTGTCGTCGGCGGTGGAACCAAAGATTCCGCCGCGACCGAAGCTGCCACCGATACCGCCAAGAGCGGTCCGGATGTCACTGCCGATTCCGCCACCCAATCCAAATCCGCGCCCGAATCCACCAAATCCAAAGCCACCGCCAAACCCAAAGCCGAAGCTCGAGCCGCCGGTGACGAGCAGAGTGTCGCCGATCGAAACGTTCGTGGCCGTCAATGAACTATCGCCGGATCCCATTTGAATGTCCAAGTCACGCCCGATCGAAACGTCACCATCGGCCAACAGCTGGCTGACAGCCGCGGCATGGATGGCTGGCTTGCTCGAAGCAGACAAGCTGATCGCGGGAGTGCCGAGTGTAATGCTGTCATCGCCCGACCCGACGCTAATTGATTCGGTCCTCGAAACGCTGGTCGATGCCTCGGTAATCGTGTCATCGCCACCACCGACCGCGAGGGTGAGACCGCGGCCGATCGTTACGCCAGCCCCCGCGACGGTGGCGCCGCCGATCGCAACAGAATCGTCGCCCGAGCCGGCATAAATCGATTCGTCGCGCGATACGGCCAACGAAAGCTCGGTAATGGTGTCATCGCCGTTGCCGACGGTGACGCTCATACTGCCGGAGACCGTGACGTCGGTGCCGCTGGCGGGCGTCTCGCCGATGGTGATCGAGTCGGTGCCGCCGCCCGCCCTGATCGACAGGTTGCCACCGACCGTGACGGCATTGGTGGCGGCCGGCGTGGCGGGCGTTGTGGCCGCGGCCACGGTGCCGATGTCGATCGTGTCGTCACCGGCGCCGCCGCTGATCGACAAGTTCTTACTGGTAGTGAGATCGGCCACGCTGACCGTGACGTCGCCGGCTCCCAGGCTAATCGTGATGTTACCGGTGACGCCGGTGAGCGTGATCGAGCCGTTGGGCGTGCCCGTAACGGGCGTGCCGTCTTGGGTGCCGTTGATTTGGGTTCCATTTCCGTCGCTGCCGGTGAAGCCCGTGATCACGACGTCGCCGGCAGTCCCGTCACCCGCCACCAAGAACGCGTCGTCGTTGCCGTCGCCGGTAATCTTCAGATTCGTGTTGTTGACAACGGCGGTCACCACGTCGGCCGCCAGCATGACACGGTTTTCCAGCGACTCGAACCGCCTTTGATTTCGAAGCTCGCGTAACATGTTCGCCTCCGCTCTCTATTCTCGATTGTGTTCCGGGAATCCCTGGCCCATCACACCGCTGCCCTGCGCGCACTGACGCGCGGCACCGGTTGCTGTGAAAAAGCCTTGAAAATCGTGAGCAATTGATATGCCCAAGAGATAGGACGGCCTCGCGCAAACGTCTGAAAAGACGCCGCGAAGGTTTTTGCATTGTAGCGGGTGCAATCGGCGAATGAAGAGTTGCCGGAAAAAATCTTGAGGACTGCGCTGTGGAAGCCTCAACTCACTCGCAGCGTGAGGAAACGATTAGCGACGTGATCAATAGAGTTTCCAACTCAGCGCATTCTTCCTGGCTTATACACAAACACTCCGTGATGCATCAGGCCAGCGGTTGGTTCCGAACACTAACTGGTCCGAGCTTCGCCACCACCAAGAAGCGGGGCGGGACCCTCCCGGTTCAGCGGAGCTCGCGCAGCATCGCCTGCGTGATCGCTTGAGATACGTCGCTGGCGCCTTGCCACGGATCGCGGCGCATGCCGTGCAGCCGCACTAGCATCGAGCGCACGTTGAACGGATCGGACCGGTCGATGCGGGGAGTTCGCGCCAGGAAACCGGAGCCGCGACGGGTGCGCTTTTCGCGCGCCCGGGTCGAGTAGGGAGCGATCGACGTGGCGCCGCGCTGGTTTCGCAAGTAATCGACGAAGATCTTGCCGACCCGGGCACGTTTCGACAGCACCGCGGTGTAGCGATCGGGAGCCGCGCGCTCAACCGCCTGCGCCACCGCCCGCGGAATTCGGTGATTTGTGGCCAATCGTGAGTGCGGCGAAGGGGCACCACCAGGTGAAGTCCCTTTCCGCCCGTGATCTTGGCGAAGCTCTCCAGGCCCAAAGCCGTCAAAAAGTCGCGCAGCTCGAGAGCTGCGGCGACCACCGCCGGCCATTTGACCTCGGGCGACGGATCGAGGTCGAAAACGAGCCGGTCAGGCTTTTCGATCGCCGACGCATGCGAGCCCCAAATGTGGATCTCCAGGGCGGCGATTTGCACCAACCCGATGAGGTCGGCCGCATCTTCAATCATCAGATAGGTCGCACGGCCGCTTTTCTCGCGAATCTCGATGCGATGCATCGCTTTTGGCGCCGCGGTGGGCGGATGCTTTTGAAAGAATCGGCTCCCTGTCAGGCCGTCGGGGCAGCGCACGATCGCCAGCGGCCGGCCGGCCACCTCGGGCAACATCCGCTCGGCGACCGCCAGGTAGTACTCGGCCAGTTCGAGTTTGGTGATTTTCTCGGCCGGATAGAGGATGCGGTCCGGATGAGTGACGCGCACGCCAGCCACCAGCGTTTCGCCAGCCGCCGCTTTCGCCGCGGAAGCTGCGCCGCGCCGAGGGGTGCCGTCGTTGCCACCGGCGCCTTTGACCGAGATCTTCTTGGGCTTCTCCGGGTGAACGGCGCGGGCCGGTTTGTCTTCGCGCAAGCCTTGAAACGACGGATGCCGCAGCAAATGGTCGCTCGTCCAATTGCTGAAGGCGACTTGGGCCACCAGCTGTGGACGGACCCAATGCACACCGGGCGTGTGGGCCGCCGGCAATGAATCGGCAAACGGCGAAGTCCGCCGCTCAATCGATTGCAGACGCGGAGCGAGCTCGTGAATGAGCGATTGAGAGAAGCCCGTGCCGACGCGGCCGGCGTAAGTCAGCCGCTGGTCGTCGTCGAACAGACCGAGCAGCAGGGCCCCAAAACCTTGGCGTGACCCGCCCGGCTCGGTGAATCCGCCGATCACGAACTCCGACCGTTCCTGGCATTTGATCTTGAGCCAATCCGTGCTCCGGCCGCCGGCATAGGTTGATCGCAAACGTTTGCTGACGATGCCTTCGAGCGCCGCCCGGCGGGCTTCGGCAAAAACCTTGGGGCCATTGCCGATCACGAAGTCGCTGACGCGCACGAGTCCGCGATCGGTCGGCAATTTCAGACGAGCAAGCTCGGCCTTGCGCTCCTCGAGCGGCCGGTCGCGAAGATCGACCCCGTCGAGATAAATCAGAT
Organism: uncultured Planctomycetaceae bacterium; assembly: GCA_963702015.1. Lineage (GTDB taxonomy): Bacteria > Planctomycetota > Planctomycetia > Pirellulales > PALSA-1355 > DATJTR01. Next base: position 5,079,140 of record OY969698.1, on the reverse strand, counting down.
CGAAGACGATGTAAACGCCTTGCTCGGCTTGAGGATCGCGAAAGGCGTTTTGCAGTAACTGGAAGTTGCTGATGCCGCGATCGTCAAAGGCCACGACTTCGCCGTCGAAGATCGCCCGCTCGACTTTGAGCCGGCCGATCGCTTCGGCCAGGTAGGGGATTTTGCTGGTCCAGTCGAGAGTGATTGCGAGTTTCGAATCGCACCCGCGCCTCGTCCTTGAAGGCGATCATGCGATAGCCGTCGAATTTCATCTCGTGGAGCCAGTCGCCTCCCTCGGGCGCCGCCGAGACCAAGGTCGGCAGCTCGGCATCGACCATGCGTGGAAAGGGATCGCTCTTCGCGCCGGCACGGCGCGGGCGGGCAGTGCGAGCCGCTTTGCTCTTGGCTTTGCCATTCCTGGCTGTTTCGCCATTGGCCTTTTCGGCGGCAATCTTTTTGCCATGGCTGGATCGGGGGCCACGTTTGGCGAGGGAGGGCGAATCGTCGGCTTTTGGGTCCGATCTGCGCGCCCGGCCCTTGCCGGCGGCGATGTCCTCCAAGTCGCGGCCCGTAGTCACGCTGAGCGGCTCCTCGCTGGTGACACTGAACTCGCTTTCCGCTTTGGCCTCGGCGTTGCGCAGCTTGAACAACAGCCACTGGGGCTTCGCGCCGTTGGAGCCGCCGCGACGCAGGAGCATCCACTTGCCGCGGAGCTTTTGGCCATGAAGTTCGAACTTCAACTTGCCGGCCCGATATTCCGCCGCAGCGTTCCCCTCCGGCTGCCAGGTTCCCCGGTCCCAAAGCATGACCGTGCCGCCGCCGTATTGTCCCGCGGGGATGACGCCTTCAAAGCCGCCATACTCGAGCGGATGGTCTTCGACTTCGACGGCTAGCCGCTTTTGTTTGGGATCGAGGCTGGGTCCTTTTGGCACGGCCCAGCTTTTAAGCACCCCACCGATCTGCAATCGAAAATCGTAGTGCAGGTGGGATGCGTCGTGCTTTTGCACGACGAACTTTGCACCAGCCCCGGGGGCACGCTTTGCCGATCCGCGTGGTTCGGCGGTGCGATCGAAATCGCGCTTCCGACGATACTTCGCCAAGCCCATCTTCGATCCTCGTTCAGTAGCAAAAAACCCCGCTTGGCCAACCGAGCGGCAGTCGGCGGGCATGGGCTGGTATTGGGGCAAAGCCCATGCCGTGCGCAGCGGACCGACAAGCTATCATGGAGTGCTAGCAGCGGCACTCGGTTTGCAGCAGCTTGGCTCCCCTGAACATTTTACGCTCCCACGGCGAGGAACCCACCCACCATGCCGCATATTCAAAACAAAACGACCTGGAAAGCGACCTGGAAGGGTCAGTTGCGGTTCGGTCTGGTCAGCTTTACGGTCGAAGCGGTGAACGTCCGGGCGAAGGAAGAAGGAAACATCCACTTCCATCAACTGCATGCAAAATGTCACAGTCGGATTCGTTATGAGAAGGTTTGTCCGCTGCACGGCAAGGTGAGCAACAGCGAAATCGTTTCTGGCTATGAATATGAGCCGGGAAAATATGTCGAGATCGATCCGGCCGAACTCGACGCCTTACGCACCCGCGACGAGCGAGCCCTGACGATCGACACCTTTATCAAGCCGAATCAGATCGATCCGATCTACCTGGATGGCCGGGCCTATTACTTACTGCCAGCCGGCAAAGAAGCGGCCGAGCCGTATCGCGTGCTCTGCGAGGCGATGCAACACCGAGATCGGTGGGGCATTGGCCAGGTGGTCATGTCGGGGCGAGATCAACTCGTCCTCGTGCGACCGAAGGACGAATTGCTGGTGATGGCGATGCTACTCTATCCGGCCGAAGTTCGGTCGGCCAAAGACTTCGACCTTGAAACTGCCCGCAAAATCGACCCCCGCAAAACGCGGCTGGCCGAAACCGTCATTCAATCTTGGAGCCACGGCCGGTTTCGCTTTTCCAGCTACGAAAACCACTACCGTGAGCATCTGACGGAGCTGATCGAGGCCAAGGTCGCGGGCCGAAAGGTGGTGATCGCGGCCGAGCCAAAAGAAGTCCCGGTGATCAATCTCATGGATGCGCTGCGGCGCAGCCTGGCGCGCACATCTACAAAAGCCGCCTCCGCCAGCGCTGCCAAACGTCGCTCGGCGCCGAAGGCCAAATCGAAACGCAAACGGGCATCGTGACCATGCAGCCAGGCTCATTTCGGCCGACCGGCCCCTAATCCAACCGCTGAGTGGAGCTTCCATCGCTCTCACCCAGCGACAGAGCCACATGCGAGCCTCATGTGCCGCATGTGGCGTCTTGTGCCTTCCAATACATGAGCAGTCGCGCTTCAGGCCGGAGGCCGGCGAAAGAAGTCGGCCACGGCAAAGGCCGTCGTCAGCAATACGATCCACACCGCGACGAACAGGAAAAAGAGAACTTTCGCCACGTCGGCCGCAGCTCCCTCGATTCCGGTAAATCCAAACAGGCCTGCCACCACCGCCAATAGGAAGAACAAAATCGACAAGCGCAACATGGCTCGGACCTCCGCGAAGGGCTAAAGACGGCAATCAGCCGTCGTCCTCAAATCGGGCACGCGCATCTACAGAGCAAAGACCATGCCAGCGGACGATGAAAAAGACACCTGTTTTTCCGCAGTCGATGACCGGCTCGCTGACCCCGCTGGCCCCTGGCGACCAGCAGGAGCAAAACGAGCCGCGAGCGACCCGAACGCACATTAGGGCCCGGCAATGACCTTCCGCGCAGTCACGAACAAAATGCGATTGGACAAGGGTGATTGTCAGCGCTGCGCTCCCTGGCTGCAACCGGGTCGACCTGGGCCAAAAGCTTCCAGGTTGCCCGATTGTTGTCCAAGCCACTGGGGTGCGGCCCGGCGGCCGTCGAGCCCCCGTTTGGGAGCGGAAAAATCCTTCCTTTGGTGGGCGGGATGGATTAAAGTAAGTCTAGCCTGCTTCACACCAAACAACGCCCGCGTTGCCGATAGTTTTCGCCGGTGCGCGGCTCCTGCCTCGGTTTGTTTTTTCGGCCGGTGAGGATCCCCAATGCCCGCGTGGCGAGCCGGAGCATGTTACGGCTCGCTGGGCCCCCCCGAGGTGGATCCCGTGTGCCGCTGGTAATGCCCGGGTGCGCAAATGTCCTTTGATCTTCAGCCCGTGTTGACTGGGACTCTTCTCACCCTGCGGCCCCTGCGGCCGGACGATTTTGACGACCTTTATGCGGTAGCCGCCGATCCGCTCATTTGGGAGCAGCACCCGAACTCGGATCGTTACAAAATAGAGACTTTCAAAGAGTTCTTTCGCGGGGCAATGGAGTCCGGGGGTGCATTGATCGCCATCGATTCCAAAGACGGCCGCGCGATCGGCTCGTCACGATTTTACGGATACGACGAAGAAAAGCGCGAAGTCGAAGTCGGCTGGACGTTTTTGGCGAGGTCCCATTGGGGTGGCAAATACAATCGAGAAATGAAACATCTCATGTTAAGTCACGCCTTCAAGTTCGTGGAAAACGTGATCTTTCGCGTTGGTTCGCAGAATCTCCGCTCGCAAAAGGCCGTGGAAAAGATTGGTGGAGTTCGCATCGGATCAAGGCGCGACCCAAGCGGTCGGGATGACTTCGTTTACCGGATGAGTGCTGCGCAATATTGGCAGTCGCCTCTTTTGCCCGAACGTGATTCAGTCGAAACGGTCGAGCAGCGCACGTCGGAACAACTCCAGAATCGTGGTCCCTCAAGCTGAGCCCCCAGGATGACATTGATGGTCACACAGTCATGTGGCTCGCCGGCACGCCTCGACCGTTCTGTCGATCGCCGGTGGCCGGCCGGAAGCAGCGTTTTCGAGCGCACCGTTTGGGCCTGCCTGGCGGCGGCGATTGCAGCCCTTGGCTCACCCACGATCGCGCGGGCTGAGTCGCCCGACGCGAAGTCCGGTGCTGCGCCGGCCGCTGCGCTGGCCGGCCAGTACGGTGAACACGTCCGGCCGCTGTTGCAAAAGTATTGTTTCGAGTGTCATTCGACCGCCAAGCACAAGGGCGATTTGGACTTGGAGCGGTTTGCAACGCTCGATGATGCCCGACACGACGTCGAAGTTTGGCGTGCGGTCTTGGAAATGCTGGAAAGCGGCCAGATGCCCCCCGAGGATGCACCCCAACCGAGCGCGGCGGAGCACGAGCGGTTGGCCGGCTGGACCAGCTCGCTGTTGGACAGCGAAATTCTCGCCCGGGCTGGCGATCCGGGCGCGTGATCGTGCGGCGGCTGAGCAATCCAGAATACAACAACACGATTCGCGATCTGACGAGCCTGGACCTGCAACCGACTCGCGATTTTCCGGCTGATGGTGCGGCCGGCGAAGGATTCACCAACAGCGGCGACGGATTGGTGATGTCGCCCGTCCTGTTGGGCAAGTACTGGAACGCCGGCAAAGAGATCGCGGGGCATGCGGTGCTGACGCCCGACGGGTTTCGTTTTTCGGCCGCCGTGACCCGCGCCGACCAGAGCCAAGAACTGATCGCCCGGCTCGGGGCACTCTATCGTCAGTTCAACGCCGACTCCGACGACGGCCGCCTGGATTTCGTGCCATATCTGACGGCAACGATTGCTTACCGGGACAAAGTTCTGTCGGGCAAGATGACGGTCGATCAAATGGCCGAGAACGCGAGACTCAATCCCAAATACATGCACGTGCTGTGGCAGACGCTTACCGAAGGCGAGGCGACGGAGCCGCTGTCGACGATTCGAGCCAATTGGCGGACGAGTGCACTGCGCGACGTCGAGCCTCTCGCTGCTCGGATCCGCACCTGGCAAGGGATCGCGTGGAAGTTCGAGCGTATCGGCAGCTACGTGAACTCGCTCTGGCAAGCCGGAGCCGAGCCCAATTTGCTGGACCGCCAAACGCTGAAGCTGAAGCCGAAACCGGCACCGGGGCAAAACGAGATCGTGTTGTACCTGGTCGCGCGCGACGCCAACCCCGGTGCTCGCCCGGCACGAGTCGTCTGGCAGCAGCCCCGTTTCGAAGCCGCGGGGCATCCGACCATTCTGCTGCGCGATTTACGGCAAGTTGCCGGTCGATTCGAATCCCTGCACCGCAACTTGTTCGCCAACACCGCGAAATATCTGGCGGCATCCCTGGAAATGTCGCGGGACCCAAAGCTGACGGCGAGCGCGGCCGCCGAGAAGCACGGACTGGATTTGGACTTGCTCAAGCGCTGGAATGAACTGACGGCGTTGTCGATGGCAGTGGTGACATTGGAACCGCTCGGCAAAATTTTGGACGACAAGCCATCCCTGCCGACGGTCAAGGGCTGGGGGAGCGAAACCCCCGACGAGTTGCCCCAGGTCGTGAGTAATTCGGCGGATGAGCCAAAAGACATTCCAGGGCGCATTCTACCGCACCAACTGGCCGTTCATCCGTCGCCCTCGCACTTCGTGGCGATTGTTTGGAACAGCCCGATCGAAGGCCGCGTGCGATTGGAAACGAAAGTCGTCCACGCCCATCCGCCTGGGGGCAACGGAGTCGTGTGGTGGCTCGAACATCGACATGGCGACCGCGCCGACCGGCTAGGATCGGACGCGATCGGATCGGGCCAGCCGGCCTCGATCGCTCCGCTTGAGATTTCAGTGTCGCCTGGCAGCCAGATCGTGTTGGCCATTGGGCCGCGGGGCGCCGACCATAATTCCGACCTTACCGACGTCGACTTAACCGTCACGGAACTCGAATCGTCGGCCCGGTCCTGGAATCTCAGTCAGGATGTCGCCGATACGATTCGTGCCGCTAACCCTCACGCCGACCGACTTGGCAACCCCGGAGTCTGGCAGTTTGCCAAAGGTCTCGACTCTCAAGCGCCAATCGCCCGAGTGCCGGTCGGCTCGCGACTGGCCGCCTGGCGAGCCGCGGTCCACAACGGCAAGCCCGCCGAGGAGCTGGCAGCGCTGGCCAATAGCGTGGAAGAGTTGCTCGTGGGCAATCGGCCGGGGGCGGATCGGATGCCCGACCAGCAGCTCTACGACAACTTGCAATCGGTGCGCGGCCCGCTGCTCGAAGGGTTCGACACGGCGCGCTTGCCTGCCGCGGCCGCGCCGGCCACAGGCGGACAACCCCAGGACGAGCGTGCGCGGTTTGGCCTGACCAGTTCTCGGTTTGGCGCCGGGTTGGGTGGCAGCCCGGCTGACGAGAACAGCCTGGTCATGCAGGTGCCCGGGATCATAGCGGTGCGCGTGCCGGCAAACCTGTTCGAGGGCTACGAATTCGTGACCGATGCGACGCTTACCGCCGCCAGCGACGAAAACATCGTGCAAGTCGACGTGGCGGCGGACAAACCCAATCTTGCGCAGCCGGCGCGCGACCAGCAGACGTGCCTCAAGGGAAGCAAGGTTCAATTGTCGCCCGAGGGATTGGCCGCGTTCCGTCGCTGTTTTCCGCTGTATGTGCACTATCCCAAGATCGTTCCCGACGACGAAATCATTTGCCTGCGAATGTATTATCGCGAGGACGGCGAACTGGCTCGGCTGTTCTTATCCGACGATCAACTGCGGCAACTCGACCGGTTGTGGGCCGAATTGCGTTATGTGAGTCAATATCCTCTGGCCGAGCAGAAGTATTATCCCACCTTCATGGGTTTCGTCTCGCAAGACGGGCCGGAAGCGCATAAGCGACTGAAAGCACTTCTCGACGAGCCGGTTCGCCGCCGAGGCGAGGAGTTTTCCCACGAGATGGAAGAGCTCGCACCGATGCAGCTCGATGCCTTGGTCGATTTTGCCGCTCGGGTTTATCGCCGGCCGCTCGAGGACGCGCAAAAGGCCGAGCTCAAGCACCTGTATCAAACGCTGCGCGACAAGAAGGAAATGCCGCACGAAGACGCCTGGCGTACGACGCTGGCCAGCCTGTTCACCTCGCCGCTGTTTTTGTATCGCATCGAATCCGCTCCGCCCGGCAACCAGGCGCAGCCGGTATCGAATTGGGAACTGGCGACGCGGCTGAGTTACTTCTTGTGGGCATCGCTTCCCGACGCCGAACTCGAGCAGGCGGCCGCGGCCGGCACGCTCAGCGACCCGGCTGTCCTTGCGGCCCAAACGAGCCGAATGCTGGGCGATGGCCGGGTGCGCGGACTGGCGACCGAATTTGCCACGCAATGGCTGCACGTGCGCGATATCCGCAACAACCGCGAGAAAAACGAGAAGCTGTTTCCCTCGTTCGACGATTCGTTGCGCGTGGCGTTGTTCGAGGAATCGGCCCGCTTCTTCCAGAACTTGTTTCAGTCCGATTGCTCGGTGCTCGAGATTTTTGACGCCGACTATACGTTCGTGAATGATGTACTGGCCAAACACTACGGCATACCCGGCGTGTCCGGGCCCGAGTGGCGCCGGGTCGACGGCGTCAAACAATATGGTCGCGGCGGCGTGCTCGCACTGGGAAGCGTTCTGACCGCCCAGTCGGGAGCGTCGCGGACTAGCCCGGTCTTGCGCGGCAATTGGTTGGTCGAAACGCTGTTGGGCGAAAAGACGCCGAAGCCGCCGGCCAATGTCCCTCGATTGCCCGACGAAGAAACCGGTGGCGAGAATTTGACGGTGCGGCAAATGGTCGAAAAGCACGCCCAGGTCGCCGAATGCGCGGTCTGCCACGAGCGGATCGATCCGTTCGGCTTCGCCCTGGAGAAATACGACGCCATTGGACGGCTGCGCGAAACGGATCTGGCTGGCCGATCGATCGCCACCGACGCCCGGCTGAAAGACGGGACCGAGTTTGACGGTTTGGACGGCCTGCGGAAGTATTTGGTCGAACAGCGCAAGGCCTTGATGCTTCGGCATTTCTGCACCAAGTTGCTCGGCTATTCGCTGGGCCGGACGGTGAGCCTGTCCGATCGACCGCTGATCGACGAGATGCTTGCCGAGCTGGAAAAGAACGATTATCGGTTCTCGGCGGCCGTGTTGCCGATCGTGCGAAGCAAGCAGTTTTGCAACCATCGTGGGATGGATGCTACAAAGGATGAGTAACCCCCCGTGCCGCGCATACGCGGTGCCGGCAAGAGGCCTGACTACCGGAGCACCAAGCGATGAATTTCTTTGACGCATTCGACAGCGGACGGCTGACGCGGCGCGCGATGTTGCGTGGCCTGGGCGTGACGATGGCGCTTCCCTGGTTGGAATCGCTGCCCGCTTGGGCCGACGACTCGGCGACCGGCGGCCGCGCGGCCGAGCCACCGGTCCGGATGGCCGTGTTGTTTTCGGGCAACGGCTTCCACAGCAAAGAGTGGTGGGCCAAGGGCGAAGGGCGCAACATGGAGTTGGGCAAGGTCCTCGAGCCGCTCGAACCGCTGAAGGAGAAGCTGCTGCTGGTGCGCGGCCTCTACAACGCCGAGGCCGGTAAAGGGGGGATTCACAGCGCACAAACCGGCAACCTGCTCTCCGGCGCGCCCTTGGAAGGGAGCGGCGGCGTGCGATCGGGAATCAGCATGGACCAGGCCGTCGCCCAACGGCTGGGCGGTCTGACCAAAGTGCCCAGCCTGGTGCTGGGTTGCGAGCCATCGATCTCGGCGCTTCACAAAGGCTATTCGATGATCTATAGCTCGCACATTTCGTGGGATTCGCCAACCACTCCCACCCCCTTGGAGCTTTATCCGGCACTGGCCTTCGACCGCCTGTTTCGCGATGAAGCTGGGCGCGGAGACGCCAGCGTGCTCGACCTCGTGCTGGAAGAAGCCCAGACTCTTGGCAACCGCGTCAGCCACGCCGACCGCCGCAAATTGGACGAATATTTGTCGAGCGTCCGGGAAGTCGAAAAGCGGATCGCTCAATCGGGCAACGAAGGCCGCCTCGAGGGTTGGCGGCCGACCTTGGACAAGCCGAATATCACGCGGCCGGCCGACGGCGTTCCGCAGGACATCGCCGAGCACATGCGGCTGATGTGCGACATTCTGGTTCTGGCCTTCCAGACCGACACCACGCGAATCTGCACGCTCAAATTGAACAACGATCACTCGGCCATGCGATTCCCGAACTTGGGAATCGATTACATGATTCATCACCTCTTATCGCACACCGACGGCCCCGACTGGCTGCAGGTCAACCAGTTCTTCACCGAACAGGTGGCCTACATTGCCGACAAGCTTGACAAGATTCAGGAAGGCGAACGAACGGCGCTGGACAACACGATACTGATCTTTTTGTCGAGCATGCTGCACGGCAACCACGACTGCAATCAATTGCCCGTGGTCGTGCTCGGCAAAGCGGGCGATCGGCTCCGCACGGGCCGCACGCTCGATTACCTCGACAAGCCGAACCGCAAGATGTGCAGCCTGTATCTTTCGCTCATGAGCAAGATGGGTGTCGAATTGGACCGTTTCGGTGATTCCACCGAGCGGCTCAGCGAGATCTGATCCGACGCGCGGTCGGACCGAATGCCCGCGCCTTGCAAATCCGTCGGCCGAGATATTCGCATGCCATCTCCGCGCGTGACAAATTCGCACGGATGAAAAGCCGGTCGGTAAGAGACGACACGGTTTGGAGTCGCTTCCAGAGAAAATGAGCCTGGCGGCTGGCCGGAGCGATGCTTGTGGCCACTTGCGGGTCGTGCGCGAGCCGAATCGACTGGGCTCGACCGGCCATACGGTGCCGAGCCGGCCGTGATGGATCAAGAACGCTCGCGGGACGATGGCGGTTTTCAAGCAAGGCGGCCTATCACCCCTCGCGGCGCTTTCGCAGGGGGACGTTCCAGCACGACGCGAGCAATCCCGACGCCGGTCGGTTCGTTGCCCCGCGATTCGTGGCGACCGCCTTTGGCACAAAGCCCGACGACGCGTGCACGACGCCAAACGACACCCGGCAGTACTGCGTTGGCCCGCCATCAGCACGGCCGCGGTGCCCGGCCGACGATCCAAGAAGAAGGATCGTACGGGGACGACGCCGCACAGCCACCGCTGACCCAGGTTACACCGGCGGGTCATTGCCAATTGATCGGATCTAAAATGTGGGCGACGAAGTCGCTCAAACCCAAAGGTCAGCCAGATCGAAGTCGGAAACCACTTCGTCGGTCGCCGCGTGGCGACCATGATCGCGGTTCCCCGTCGTCGAACTCGTGCCCCCCGAACCACTGCCCGTCGTGCTCGTCGTGGTGGTCGACGTCGCGGTGGTCGAGGCCGGTGCCGAGACGACGTTGCTCACGGTGCTCGCCGGCGAACTGCTCGACGAGTTGCCGGTCTCCTGCGCCTCCCAGCTCCAGGCCGACAAAACCGGTCGTCCCCACGCCCTGCGTGCTGTTGGGATTCGTCGGTGCGGCACTCTCCAAACGACCCGTCAACGCCCGAACCGTGTTCAATGTCGTGGCGTTGATTTGCCCGGCACCGAGCAGGTCGTAGTACGGATTGTAACTGCTCGACGTCGTCCGCGTGCCGCTGGCAAGAGGATGAATATCGTTGATGTCGGTCGCGTTGTCCTGTGCGTCTCGGTTTGCGTCGCCCGGCAGAACGTCGAAGAAGAAGTCGAACGACGAACCGGCCAGGCCGTTGCCCGACGGAAGTGCCTGACCCGTGGTGAACGTGCCACTGATGCCGGCTCCGTGCGAGTCGACCACCGCCGGACCATACGAGCTGCTGGTCGACGCGATGCCGAAGGCATACTTGTTGTTGGTCAGCGGGCCTGACAGAGTCCACGAATAGGTGTTGCTGCCGTCGGACGTGAAGCCGGTCACGCTGGGCGTCGATCCGCCCGAGCCGCCATTCAATTTCAACGAACCCAGGGCAACGCCCGAGACCGGCCCGCTGAAGGTGACGGTGATCGTGTTGAGGTTCGTCCAAGGCAACGTTTGAGTCTGGGCGGCCGACGTGCCGGTCTGGAAGGCATAGCCCAACGTCGAACTGCCGTAGGCGTGGCCGGTGACCGCATTGGTGTGGCTGCTTAGATAGGTATCGAAGGACGAGGCCCAACTGGTGCTCGAGATATAGGCCGCGGTGACCGTGAGCGGCGCGGAGACGGTGATTTGCGTCGTCGCCGTGTTGCTGTTCACGTTGCCGGTGTCACCCGAATCGTCAACGACGATCGAGATGTTGCGAGTCGCCACGCTCGTGCTGGTCGAAGAGAAGGTGACCGACTGCAAGGCGGTCTGGTACTGGGCCGGAGTGGCCGAACCACTCAAGGTCAGCACGCCCGCGGAGTAAACGCCGGTGATGCCGTTCTGGGTGGTGAAGTGGAGCGTATCGCTGCCCGACTGGTAACCGGTGCCGATCGTCATCGTGGCGCCCGTCACGTCGGTGTCGAACGACTTGACAGTCACGGCCGAATCGACCGCCACGGTCTGGCCGGCGGTCGAGGCCTTCGCCGTCTGGTTGGCGGTGACAACCGGTGGGGCGATCGCCACCTTGACGGTGTCGACGCCGGTGTTGCTGGTGGTGGGCGAAGCGGCGCTGTCATCGGCGACAACGTCGATCGTGCGGGTCGTCTGGTTGATGCTGGTGGTGGAGAACGTGACCGACTGCAAGGCCGCCGTGTATTGGGCGGGCGTTGCGCTGCCGGTCAGAGTCAGCACGCCACCGGAGTTGCTGGCGATGGTGATGCCGTCGATCGGCGTGTAATTGAGCGCAGTCGCCCGATTGGTAGTTGGCGATCGTCTCCGACGCGCCGGTGATGTCGGTATCGCTGGACGTTACCGAGATGCCGGAGTCGACAGCCACAGCCGAGCCGCCAAGCGTATAGGTCTGGCCGGTGCTGCCCGAGGTCGACACGACCGGGGGAGCCGGCTGGGCTGCCACGGTCGACATGGTGGCCGACATGTAAATGGGAGCGGTATAGACTCCCGCGGGGTAGGGATTGTAATACTCTGGATTGTCGACGACCTGGACGGAGTCGCCAGCATTGAGTGAGACGGTCTGCGTGACCGTCCACGACATGTCGTACTCGTCACCGGTCAGGTCGTATCCGCCGGCGGGAGCACTGTAAATCGATCCGACGTTGGTGAGCGACCACGTTCCACCACTGCCGTATTGACCACCGGGGCCTAGGCCGCCGGCACCGGAATTGATCGTCAAGCCGCCGTTGGCGACGGTGTAGGTCTGTCCGACATTGTTGAGCGAGCCGATGGTGCTACGGTTCTCGCCAGCGTTGACCGATGCAATGTCCGACCAGAATCCGGAATCCAATAACGTGGTCGTGTTGCTGAGAGTGGTGCTGCCGGCGGGATCCTTATAAATCGCATAGTCGGCCTGGCCAGCATCCCAATCCCACGCGGCAGTGCCGTATGAGCCACCGGGTCCGTCGAACGGGTCGAAATACGGGTTGGTCAACGTGAGGTTGAGGACGTAAGTGCCCGACGCCGGTGCGGTGAATTTTGCTGACGCGGGGCCATAAGCAGGACTGAGAACTGTAGCTCCGGTTGGGATGGCGACGTACCCGTCAATGTAATCCGGAAGGGGACTGCCGGTGCCGTTGCCATTCAGTCCATCGTTCCCGAAATTGTGAAACACCGCAGCAGTGCCCGTGGCGCTCGCCGAAGAATCCACCAAGGCCGTCAATCCCGTCGGAGACTCCGTCCCTCGCTCCCCGGGGTAGCCGGGCCGACCAGAGGCGCATCGGCCGCACCGGTGAGGAAATGTATCGAACGAATTCGGATCAACATACTTGCTAAACGAATAAGGCGTGCTGTTCGCGAGATTAACCTGGCCACTATCCAAAACACCAAACGTCCACGGGCTGGTCGAGGTGGCTGAATCGGTGACCGTCGAGGCACCGGTGCCATAGTTGTTGTTGTAGTACCCGGTCGGGCTGCCTGGGTCTGAAGAGAATTGGGCAATGGTGGCGTTATCGCCGAAGGCGGCCTCGCCCCCGGCGCCGCTGCCATTCGCGACGAATTTGGCGTCTACGTTAAACGAGGTCAGAAGGCGTCGGTCTTCCAACATCTCGAACCGGCTTTTGCGCGAAGTCTGCGTGAGCTTTTTGACCATGGATGTGTCGCTTCCTGTTTCAAAGCCTGGAGCAAAAAGATGATGATGCTCAGATGGGATGGGCCATCGGCGAACCGATAGTAACGATCATACCGCGCCGAACCAAAGTTTGTACATGTTTTTCCATATTTTTTTGCGGCGACTGTTTCGCATCGCCGTGCCGCGGCGACGACGCAAATTTGGGGGCCGACCACTGGGGCGATCGGCGCCACGACGCGTTCGGATTTCCTGACCGTTAGACGCCAATCCGGCTAGACGCAGGGCGACTCCCAAACCCTTCCCGACCCTCGGGCCGGTTGGCAGGGGTGGCTTTGTCTTTTAGCCGTAGCGTGGCTATGAGTTAAAAAAAGGCCCGCTCGAATGAACGGGCGTTGAATTGTCAATTGCCAATTACGACCCTAGGCGATCCGGCGCCGCTTCCAAGCGGCCAAGTGCCAGGCCGGCCTCGCGATGCCGAAGCAGCACGAAACTCGAGGGCTCCGGCGTGAATTTAATCATGTCGTTCAGAGCGATCGGATTCTGGCCACCCTCGTAAGCTGAGGTGACGTGGGCCCCGCGGTGTGACTGGGATCGGCCACGAAGTAGATGGCCTCGCCTGACGTCACGGTGATATTCCCGCTTTGCCAGCTCAACCCGTAGCCAGGCCCGTTGCCGGCGGCACCGGTGTAGCCGGAGAGGCCGGTGAGAGCGGTAAGTGAGCCCTGAGTCGCCGACATATTGCCGGTAAACGGCAAGTAATTGCTGGTGTTGCCGACATTGAAATTGATCGCCGACAGAAGTGGCGCCGTGGGGCCTGCCGTGCTGGTGATGACATAGAAGCCCGGCGTGCCGTCATCCGACCTCATGCCGACGTCCCAGGCGTTCAAGTTGATGTTGATCGTTCCGGCCGCGGGAGAAGTCCAGGCGACGTAAGTCGGACCGAGACTGGGATTCAACGTCACCGTGCTGTAGCTGGTGGCGGGAATGCCCTGGATGGCGTCGCCCGCGCTGCTCGGGACGTTCGGCGCGGCGAGCAGTGCGCTGGTCAGGTTGGTGCTGTAGTTGTAGAACACGCCCGGGACGGCAGATTGTTCGTTCTGATTGCCATTGCTGAAGGTACCACTGAGGTTCCAGGCAGTGGTCGAGAAGCCCTGGATGTTGCCGGAGTTGGTGAGCTCTTTGACCGCGCCGACCTGCTGGATCGTGCCGGCGGTCGTGGTGTTCGCCGTGCCAATGGTCCAGTTCGCAGGCAGAGTCATGCATTAGTCCCATAATCATCCAACGTGGTGTGGGATACCTGCTGGGTTACGGTTGGGCCGACCGCTACCAGATTGGTCTGACCGGGATTGAATTGATAGGCCTGGAAGGGAACAGTGTAGGTATACGTCGCGACATCGTGGTACCACTGTCAAGAGTAGCCAACGGTGTTGGCGTTGTAGTAGGTCGGCAAGATACTGTAGTTGACACCGTTGTAGGTGGATGAGTTGGTGTTGGACCAACTCCAACTCAGGGCGCCTGCGCTCCAGATGCCCGTTCCTCCGGTGTTCGTCGGATTGCCCCAACTGGCCGTGGTGGCGTGGGACATCGCGGTCGTCGTGGGATAGGTCGCCAGCCAATCGGCGGCCACGTTGGAAGTGAAGGGGATCTGTGCCTGGGCACTCGCGACCAGTGAAAACAATGGGAGCCATGAGATAGCTGCCAACCGAAGAATTCTAGAACTGCTCATTAGCGACTCCTAAGATGTCGTGCCCGGAACAGAAGCGTGAAATGAACGATTTCAGCAGGGGATTCGCCAGAAACGTCGGTTGCCCCCATACCGCCGCCCGGACCGTCGATGGATGAACGAGGTCCAAGAGCGCGGAATCAACGCTGACGAAGCGAATTTAATTGTAAGATAAATGAGAGTCAAGACTCCGCCCCAAAATAATCCAGAATTCTCTAGCGTGCACCGAGCACCGTTCGATTTCGGCCGGTTTCTGGTTTCGGACCGAGCGCCTTCGGCATTTCTCATCAGTGGCCGCGAAACCCTGGCGACCCTGATCGCGGTTGCTTGGGGTCGCGGTCGCCGATGATCGCGAGCGCCAGACGGCACGAGTGAAGAGGCGCGCGCAGGCTGGCTCGCTGGCCGGTTTCGGCCGTCTTATTACTGAAAATGAAATGAGAAGAGATCGGCGTCCCGCAGCACGAATCGCAGCCGAACCGGCTTGCCGGCCAGAGAGCTCACGTCGTCGGACGTCTTCCAGGAATACGCCCGCTCGATTTCGTTGCCGATCAGCTCGCCGGCATCGTCGAGCGAATAGCCCGGCAGCGGATTGCCGTCGGCGTCCTGGATTTCGACGCGGATGTCGCCCGCGGCCGACGTGGCGAAATTCAGCAGCAGCTTGCTGCCGGTGAAGGTCAGGGGCTTGGTCACCAGTTCTCCGCCGGAAAGGGGCGCCCGCAGCGACGAGAACCCATCCAGGCGGAGCGAATAGCGGCGGAGATGGGCCGATTTCTGGCCGTAGTCGCCCTGCACGTACAGAGACATTTCGGTTGGCCCGGTCTGGACGACGTTCAGAGCCGGATAGTTCGTCCGCGAGACCCAGTTTTGCAATCCGATTCCCGGCTTGAGAAATCCCCGCGAAAACATGCACTCGTACTGCGTAGCCTCCGCGTGTCGACATCAGGACGGCATCCGAGGTGTCGTTGTAGTACTCGGGATGAGCGCCGATTTCCTTGGCCTGGGCATCGGTGACGACCTTTCGCCCGGGCATGAAGCGCGCGGCGGTTGCCACGTAGATGTGCGGGGCGCGGAAATAGGGCTGAGTCTGATTCGTATAAAGCTGATTCGCGGGAATGGTCGTGCCGGTGTTGCTATAACGCATCGGCTCAGGAGGCGACCAATGCACAAAATCGTTTGAAGTGGCCCGCGAGACTGCGCGCATGTTGTTGGTCACTTTGCGAAAGTAACAGACGTACATTTGCTCGGACTGGGACCAAAACGCCACGTTCTGCGAGTCGAACGCCCAGTTGCCGCCGGCATACGTCTGGCCCATGACGGGTTCGTCGCGCAGCTTCCGCCAGTGGATGCCATCGGGCGAAGCGAAGGCAGCCAAGGCCAAGTTGAAATCGCCGAAGGGCTTGCCGTTGGCCAGGGCCTTATACCGCTCGTCCGGGGGGACGTCGGGTCGGGTATCGAGCAGGGGAGTGAAATTGTGGCTGGAGGGGGCCATCCCGGCGAGGACGACGTTGTTTTCCTTCGAGCCGGCGACCTCGAACAGCCCAAGCTTTGGCTTGGTCCAATGAATGCCGTCGGACGATTCGGCGTAGCAGGTGACTTCGGCGTTGGTTCCGTCCTCGCGAATCCCCGGCGGGCCCGCCGCGGTAGTACATCCGCAGCGTTTCACCGTCGCGGATGATCGTGGTGTATGCGCTGAAGATCCCTTCCCAGGGTGCGTCGAGCTCGAGCACCTTCTCCCGCTCGCGTGGTTCGCACAGTTCGATCGTGGCGTCGCGCAGACGGTCGATCAGCAGCGCGTCGACGAATAGTTCTCGGCGAGTCGCCAGCGGAATGGGTTCAGAAGCCGAAAGCGAGCCCCGCGGCGTCGCCAGAACCGCGAGTACGAAACAAGCGAGACGCGGGGCGGGAGCGGATCATGGCAAAGCTCCTCTTTCGAAAAACAGGCGAGTGCAGCGTGGCGGGACGTCGTGCTGCAAGAACGGAAGGAAGTAGGCGACTCTCGAATCGAGCTGCGCCAGTGATACCAGCAACAACCGATCGAGTCAAGAAATTTGCCCGGTCGCAAAGGCCCGCTCGCGCCGCACAGGCGGCGCGAGCAGGCGAGTAAGATTCGATTCTTTAGTGCTCGCGGGCGATTTCCGAGAGGAACCAGGTGCGGCGTTCGGCCTCGTCGATCCAGACCTCGATCATGCTGGCCGTGGCGACGTCGTTGTGCCGGTCGCAGACTTCATGCGTGGCGCGTAAGAATTCGGTCAGATGCCGGTTGTCGTCGCAAAGCTCCTTCAGCATCGCCCTGGGAGCGACGAATTCCTCGTTGTTGTCTTTCAAACGCTGGTGATGCGAAATGTCGCTGATCGAATGGAGCGTCGTGCCGCCGATCTTGCGTGCTCGCTCGGCGACGTCGTCCGTAATGGCGAAGATCTGATCGGAATGTTCGTCCAGCAGCAGATGATAGTCGCGAAAGTGCGGCCCGCTCATGTGCCAGTGAAAATTCTTCGTCTTCAAGTAGAGGACGAAGACATCGGCCAGCAATTTGCGCAATTCGCTCGAAATCTCCGCAATGCCATCGGGGTTCAGGTCGGATGGCGTCGCCAGAGCTTGGGCTACCTTTGCGTGGGTCGATCCATTCTTTGCCATGATCGTATTCTCCTTGAATCGTAGGAAATGTTCTGCCCGATTGATCTTGAGGAATGCGACGGTCGGCATTTCCGCTGCGGCTCGTCGCCTACTTCATCTTCAGTTTGCTCGCGATCTGTGCCACATGGCGGCCTTGCGCGGGCGACGGCCAACTCGTTTTCGGTGGGCCGGCGATCGCCCTTGGAGCCGGCGATGGTCGACGCGCCGTACGGCGTGCCACCACTGATTTCCGAAAGATTGGACAATTCCGGCACGCTATATGGCACGCCCACAATCACCATTCCCTGGTGGAAGAAAAAGGTCGACATCGTCAGCAGGGTCGTCTCCTGACCGCCGTGCTGAGTGCCCGTCGAGGTGAAGGCACTGCCCACCTTGCCGACGAGCGCGCCGACAGCCCAGAGCTGGCCGGTTGCATCGAGAAACGCTCGCATCTGGGCCGCGGGCGAGCCGAAGCGCGTGGGCGACCCGAGAACAACCGCGTCGGCTTCGGCGAGCCGTTTTGGATCGGCCACGGGGATGGCGGCAAAAGCCTTTCGCGCCTCGACCGCGTGCATTTTCTCCAGCACTTCGGCCGGCAGCGTTTCGGCTACCTGGAACACTTCGACGTGCGTCCCGGTCACTTCGCGGGCGCCCGCGGCGATTGCCTCGGCCAATGCGTAGACATGCCCAAAAGTGCTGTAAAAGATGACTTGAACGTTCGTGGCCATCGTTTTGACCTCCTCACCCCGGCGGCCGGACATTGCCACGGCGCATGCCCGTGCAAACGGCCTCACTATCGGCCCGTCCAATTGCCGGAATCATACCGCAAGAGAGCCCGTTTGGCGAACAAACGGTTCTCGCTTGACACGCGAAAATATTGCTTGAAGATGGCTTACGGCGGGAGGACGGGCCGCACGAGGCTTATTTGGCCGGATTCGGCCCCACGAGCTGATCCAGCAACGCCGAGGCGTGGACGCGATTGCCAAAATCGTTTGGATGATTGACGCCATTGCCAGTCAGATCCGAATTGCTCTTTCGCTTGCGCATGTCGGCCCAAAGCGAAGTGACGTCGGCCAGGGCGACGTTTGGACCCACCAGCGAAGCGATGGCGTCGCGATGCGGTTGATATTGATCGGCCGGGGTGTGAATCCAATCGGGGTTGCCCCACATCGGCGCAACGAGAAGGACCTCGGCTTCGGGCTCGGCGGCCCTGATCCGCTCGAGCATCGTGGCCAGCGCTTTGCGAAATCCCTCCGGGTCGCGGCCGCCGAGGTGATTCATCCCATAGGCCACGATGAACAGGTCGGGATGCGACTCGAGCAATTTGTCGAGATCGGCGAGTCCTTGGCCCACGCCCCAACCGCTGACGGCCCGATTGACCAACGTCACCTTGCCGCCAAAATTGGCCGCGAGCTGATCGGCCAGTAGCTGGGGATAGGCCGGCATGTGCGGCGCTGCACCGGTCACGCCCGAGGCGTTCAAGCCGAAGGAAATACTGTCGCCGCTGACGCCGATCGTGACGGGCTCGCGCCGCGCGAGCTTTCCGAGAACTCGGTGAAGCGAACCTCCTCCTTCGGCTGGCTGAAAGCCAGTCCAGGGCTCGGCGGCTTCGTAAGTAATCTCAACCTGCTGATCATGAAACCAATGAACATTGTCAAACAGGACCGCGCGCGATGGATCGCCCGCCTTTTCGGGAATGCTGCGCGGCGCCCCTTTCGGCGGGAGCAAATCGACCGAATCCAAAAAAGGAATGCGCGAACCCGGCAGTGCCGTGAGTCGGCCCTCCGCGTCGACGCGAAAATCCTTCCCTTCTTCGAACGTCTCCCCGCCATCGGCCCGGGCCACTTTCAAAATGCGTTTGGGCAATCGCAGCAACCGCGAGGTCGGAATTCGCGAGCCGGCGTCGGCGATAAAGAGCGAGCTTTCCCCGTAAACGATCGGCGAACTCCAGAACGGCTCCGTGAGCCGCCAGGTCGCAACCGGGGGGGCACCTTGCGGCGCTGCCGTTTCTTCGCCCGCCGCGAAGCTCTGGCACAGCGGCAAAAACAATAGAACTGCGGCAATCCGCCTGATGGCGGCAACGCCGCGCTGGATGAATCGTTTCAAAATGGGAACCTTTCGACAGTTGTTCACCACACCACGTTGGCCCGATTATACAGCGCCGGAAATCGTTCGGTTTTGGGCGAGAAACGCCCCGATTGCCCGAATGATTCAAAAAAAGGGACCGCAGTGGATGGAACGCGTCGTACAGGGGCTGAAATCCAGCGGAAGCGAGCGTAAAAGTGTCGCACCGTGCGGCTTCGCGGCGCCAGTGAGCGGATGTGCACGCCGCTCGTCTCCGCACAGTGCCCGCCGGACACACCGCGTGCGGGGCCCAGGCGTCGCGAGATAGATCTCACGGCATGGGCACCGCGTTTGCACCACATTGATCGCCAGAGCGGTGCTTACCGCCGGAATGCAGTTGAAATCAAATCGAGGCAGACGCTGCCGTGGGAGGTGTGCCATGAATCCTGATCTGAACACCAATTATATGGGTCTGAAGTTACGATGCCCGATCGTCGTTTCTTCCTGCCCGCTGACGGCCGAACTGGACGTGCTGCGGCGGATCGAGGATACGGGAGCCGGCGCGGCGGTGTTGCCATCGTTGTTCGAAGAACAACTCGAGAATGAAGCGGCGACGCCGACATGGAACAAGTTTCAAGGGTCCAGCCCGCACCATTTTCGCGAGTTGACGGAATACAATCGCGGGCCGCACACCTACCTGCGTTACATCGAGCAAGCCAAGCAAGCCGTTCGGATGCCCATCATTGCCAGCCTCAACGGAACTTCGGTGGGGCCGTGGCTGGCCACCGCCAAGCGGATGGAACAGGCCGGGGCTGACGCGTTGGAGCTCAATTTGATGCTCCTGGCCATTGATCCGCACGTGAGCGCGACCGAAATGGAAGATCACTATCTCGACATCGTGGCGGCGGTTCGAGCCGAGACCGAGTTGCCGCTGGCGGTCAAGGTCGGTCCGTATTTCACGGCCCTACCTCATTTCGTCAGCCGGGTGGTTGCCGCTGGCGCTCAAGGAGTCGTCATTTTCAATCGCTATCTGCAGCCGGACCTGGACGTGGACACGGGCCGAGTCATCGCGCGGCTCGAATTGAGCACCCACGCCGAGTTGACGCTGGTATTGCGGTGGCTGGGAATTCTGCACGGCCGCGTCGAGGCGTCGTTGGCGGCCAGTGGAGGGATCCAGCGAGGCGAGGACGTTTTGAAAGCGATCGCCGCCGGGGCCAGCGTGGTTGAGGTGGCCTCGGTTCTTTATCGCAAGGGCGTTCAGGTTTTGGGCGATCTCCGCCAGGAGGTCGAAAAATGGATGGTCGAAAACAACCAACCATCGATCGAGTCTCTGCGCGGCTCGCTCAGCCAGCTGCGGTGCTCCGACCCGGCAGCCTTCGCCCGCGCAAACTACACTCGGGCGATCAGTTGCTTTACGGAAGCGTCGGTGTGACGCGCAGTTCAGACCGGGCGATCATGCCAAGATCGCTCGGCTCGTTGACGGCGCGAAACGTATTTGGCAGCGGACTCTTGCATGGCATCCAGCATTCCTGGATGATGCCAGGCGGATCCGCACCGAACAATCGTCGCAAAATGCCGCCATGGGCGAAAACAGCTTTTCATCCAATTCCTTTGAAGCTGGCGAGCGGGCAACGCTCGCGCAGCGGCTGGCATTTTTGCAAATGACCGAAGAAGATCGGCAGCGATTGCGAGCCCTGGCTCCGCGGCTGAACGCGTCGAGCGATGCGTTTGTCGAGCAATTCTATCGGCACCTGTTCAGCTTCCCGGAAACCGCCCGATTCCTGCAGGATCCGGCACTGGTTGCCCGCCTGAAGAAAATGCAGCAGGCGCACCTGCAGTCGATGCTCGAGGATGCCGTCGACGACGATTACATCGCCCAGAGGCGGCACGTCGGTGACGTACACGCCCACGTCGGCATCAGTCCTCAGATGTTTCTGGGCGCCTACAATCAGTATCTGCAGTATGGCCTGAAAGAGTTGGCGACCGGTCAGGATGTGCCGGTCGGCGAGTTCCTCGAGCAGATCCAGTCGCTGCTGAAAGCGGTCTTTCTGGACGTCGAGCTCACGCTGGAGGCCTACTTTGCCGAGGCCACTCAGAACCTGCGGCAAGCGCTCGACATGGTATTTCGTGCGAATACCGAATTGCGACAATTTGCCCAGCTTACGAGCCATGATCTCAAGACACCGCTGGCGACCGTGGCCAATTTGTGCGACGAGGCCCTGGACGAATTCAGCTCAACGATGCCGGCCGGAGCGACCGAACTGATCGAAGCCGCGAAGCAGCGGACCTATCGGATGAGCTCCATGATCGACGAACTGCTGGAGCTCAGCGCATCGGTCGAAGATTTCGAAGCCAATGTCGAAGTCGATAGCCGGCAAGTTCTGGATGAGGTCATTGACCGTCTCAAACCGCGATTGGCTCAGCACGAAATCGATTTGACCGTCGCTGCGGAGTTGCCGGCGGTATGGGGAAACCGTGTTCGGCTGCGTGAAGCATTTTACAACCTGCTCTCGAACGCGGTGAAGTTCATCGATAAGCGGCCCGGCCGGATCGTTGTGTCGGCACAAGCCACGGACGACGCGTGCACGATCAGCGTTGCGGACAACGGGCCGGGCATTCCGCGCGAGAACCTGGATCAGATCTTTTCGCCCTTCCGACGGCTCCGCATGCACCACGACCGGCCCGGTTCCGGCTTGGGACTTTACTTCACGAAGAGCCTGGTCGAGCAGCAGGGGGGCCGGGTCTGGGCGGAATCGGAGCTTGGCCAGGGAAGCACTTTCCACGTGATGTTGCGCCGGCACGCTTGAATCGCTGGCGACAATCCGCTCTGACAATTCGGTCGCTCCGCCGCATCGGGTCACGCGAACCGGATCAAACGTCGCTCGGCTGCTCGCTCATGCTGGCATCACCGGCCGGCACATGCAGTCCGAATTTCTCGATCAGGCGGTACAGACTGCGCCGCGTCACGCCCAGCATGCGCGCGGCGCGTGCCTTGTTGCCCTTCGTCCGTTCCAGCACGCTCACCACATGGGCGCGTTGAATGGCCGCCAGCCGATCTTCGCCATCGACCAGGACCGCGGCAGAGGGGTTGGCGTGGGCTCGGATGATTTCGCCGGGAAGATCCACCATTTCGATCCGATTTCCCTCGCTCAAAATCTTGGCCCGATCGATCACGTTGATCAGCTGGCGGACATTGCCGGGCCAATCGTATCGTTCGAGCGCGGCCAGGGCATCATCGCTGATTTTCCAGCTCTCCCCGAGGAACCGACTGGCGAGCAAGCGCACGTCTCCGGCCCGCTCGGCCAGCCGCGGCAGTTCCAGACTGAGGACATTGATGCGATAGAAAAGATCTTCGCGGAACCGGCCGGCCTGCACCTCGCGTTGCAGATTTCGATTCGTGGCCGCCAGCAATCGGACGTCGACGCGTATCTCCTTCAGCGATCCGACGCGTCGCATCGAACCGTCTTCCAGCACGCGCAGCAATTTGGCTTGCAAAGCGCCTGGCATCTCGCCGATCTCATCGATCAACAAGGTTCCGCCGTCGGCTACTTCGAACAATCCCAGCTTGGTGGCAATGGCGCCCGTGAAGGCTCCTTTCTCGTGACCGAATAGTTCGCTCTCGAGAAGCGACTCCGGAAGCGCCGCGCAATTGATGGCGACAAACGGTTTTTGAGACCGCGCGCTGGCGCGGTGCAAAGCGCGGGCAACCAGCTCTTTGCCGGTGCCGCTTGCCCCCTGAATCAGAATCGCTTTATCGGTCGGGCCGGCTCGATCGATCAATCGAAAGACCTCGCGCATCGAAGCCGAGTTGCCGATGATCTCGAACGTCGGCTCGCTGCGCTCCAGCGCGGCGCTGAGCTGCTTGTTTTCTTTCTGCAGTTGCTGTCGCTCGTAGGCCTTTTGAATCAACACTTCCAACTCGCCTAGGGGAAATGGCTTGGTCAGAAAGTCGTAGGCGCCCCGCTTCATGGCTTCGACGGCCGTCTCGATGGTTCCCTGGCCGGTGAGCAGCAATACTTCGCAATCAGGATGAGACTCCTTGAACTTCTCAAGGAGCTCCAGTCCCGAGATGCCCGGCATGACCAAGTCGACGATCGCGACATTGAATTCGCGGCGGGAGGCCCATTGCAGCGCCTCGGCACCATTGGCCGCCTCCTGCACCCGAAAACCGCGCCGTCCGAATCGCCGCAAGACCGTTGCGCGGAATTCCGGATCGTCATCGACAATCAGCAAGTCGATTTTTTCGGGTGAGTAGTGCGCCATGCGTGCCAACGTTCCTGATCTCTAGAGGAGAGATTGCCGCGAATCGTTGTTGCTCCATTGCAATCGTCGTGCCACCATCACCGGGCGGGGCCGATTGCTCGATTTCGGCCGAATTCCACCCTCCGGGAGCAGAAAAAGTGTGCGGCGCGAGCACGAACATGTGCGGAATCGCTCGCATTTATAGCTTACGCTATGGCTTGGACTTCGTCTGCTCCAGCCCAATTTCCGGCGATTTGGCGGCAGGAACGACTGTCCCTTAAGGCTCCGGGGTTCGTGCGGCCGGCTCCCGGCAGGCTGGCCTAACGATGAGCACCGGGCAGTTTGCCGCCGCATCACCTGTTCGGCAACGCTCCCCATCAACAGACGTCCGAGCCAGCCCCGGCCATGACTTCCCATCACGATCAGCTCAACCCGCTCTTGGTCCGCGACGTTCAGAATTCCCTCGGGTGCGCACCCCAGCAATAGCCGGTGTTCGCACGGAACGGCGGAGTCTTCTGGCACGACTTCGAGCAAGGCGCGCCGAACGCCCGGGTTCTCCTCGACGGGTACCGGGTAATACATTTCGCCCACCGCCAGGCCGTCGGCGATCGGTTCCTGCACGTGCAGCAGGATGAGCGCGGCTTTGCGATCGCGGGCCAACGAGGCCGCCCAGGAAACGACCGATTCGGTAACCGGCGAAAAATCGATGGGAACCAGGATCTTGGCGGTCATGAGAATTGCTCCTTTCGCAAAACTGCCACAGAGCGATGGGACCGGGCATTTTTCGCCGCGGCCCGCCATCCCCATTATCTCAGATGGGCCTCGGCCGCCGCCAGCAACGAGCATCGTGCAACGATCGTGTGGTGGAGACGTTTGAGCTGCTCGTGAACGTCGCGTGCGCGGGCATGGTGCTGGACTTCTCCCTGGTGTGCGTTATCCAATTGCTCGAGATTTGCGGCGTTGCCGACTCGCTCATACTCGGCCAAAGCATGCTCGTGCTCGAGCGACTGTTGAGAGTATAGCGTCAGGCTGGCGCCATGCTTTTCCAGCTTCTTGGCATGGGCATCGAGCCCGGCCAGAACTTGAGCCAGATTTTCGCGTGTCTTCTTCAGCTCGTCTTGCCAGAGCTTGAGCTCCTCGTGCCAGAGCGCATTTTCATTTCGCCAGCATTCGTGCACGGCGTGCATTTGCTGGTGGCCGACGGAGGCCGACGTTTTGCCGCATGATGGACCGGTAAGGCTGTTCATGAGTCGAAACTCCTTGTACGAATTCGGGTGCCAACTAATCGGCCCCATGGCCGTTTGAACGTGGAGGTTTCTCGGATAGCGGCGGATCGGCGACCTGGGTGAGCTTGTAAACCGCCGCTGCCGGATCCTGAATTCCGGCCTGCAACAGATCGACTGCATAGGCGTCGCCACCGTGTCGCAATGTTTCGACGGCCGCCAAATTTAACAGGTCTTCGGCGCTGGGAGCGTGCGGCTGCGTCAAATGGCATTGACCGGTGCTCGGATCAAAGGTTCCCCAATGTGTCGGAGTGGGCGAGACCAGCAGTGTCTCGATCCGGCCCGCGTGAGCCGCATTCACGATCTCGTCGAGGCCGCCGCGCGCTCGACCACCCGCCGCCAGCTCGGCGCATTTCGCCAGAGCTTGTTGTTGGTGCGCAACGAAGCCTGGCAGGACGATTTCCCAAGCCCGGCCGTGCAGTTCGCGCGTATTCCACAAGCCAAGGCTGCCGTCGATCGTCGCGGCGTGCAACCGACCATAACGGTTGACTTGACGGTAGAGCACCTCGATGGGCGATACCGCGGCCAGCACTAAAGGCTCGGTCGATGGTCCGAGAAACTCGCAAAGGGCAGCGTCGACCTGCCGGCAATAGGCCAAGAACTCCGCCTTGGCGCGACCGGATGCTGCTCCCTGGCCGGCGAACACCGGGGTGGTATGTTGGTGGTCGGCGGCCGGGGGCGTGTCTTTCTCACTGGCCGGCAATCCTGGCACGTCGAGCGGTGTAATCGTCCAACGGCTGCCACGAAACACGCGGCACGACGTGCGAGTCAGCGCCAGCACGACGAACGAACAATCGGTCTCGAACTCCAAGAGCGGCGTCACGCGGAAGTGCCACCCCACGGCCCAGCTCTCCTCAACGCGTTCCGGCAAACGCAGCAGATCGCGCCGATCGGGGCAGGCAAAAATCGCCAGTCCACAGCTTCCGTCGTTCCAGAAGCCTGGCTGAGTGGTCGCTTTCTCAATGGCGGCGATCATTTCTCGGGCGACAACAGGCCGCATGCCGCGATCAACAAGCCCTTGCTCCGCGCTGCCCAGTAAATTCTTCAAGCGGTTCAGGTTTTCCGGGCCGACGTGCTCGCCCTGGACGATCGGCATAAAGATCGACAGGCAGTGGGGGCCCGCACACGAGGCCAGCTCTCGCACCTTTTGATGGACGACCGCGTTACGCACGGCATTCGCTTTCTGCTCGGGTTAAGGTGCTACAACCTGCGGGAGGTTGTGAACCAACAGCACGGAGCAATGGGCGTGATTGAGGACGAATTCCGCGGTGCTGCCGATCAACAGTCGTCCCATCGGCGTCGATCCTTTGGCCCCAACGACAATCAGATCGCTGTTTTGCACCCTGGCAATGCTCACGATTTCTTGCGCGGGCAGGCCTTCGCAAACGCGCTGTTCGGCTCCGCGCAGTGGCTCGGGAAACTCGCGGCAAGCACGGCGCACAAGTTGTGCCGCTCCGGCCAACTGCTCGTCGTGATCCTTGACCCAAAGCTTTACCAGAGCTTCGGCCTCGGGAGCCCGGGCCTGAGCATCCAACCAGTCGGGAATCTTGCCGCCAAAAATGCTTTGCACGACATGCAGCGCGATCGCCGACGTTTCCGCCGGCCAGTGAAAACGCTCGAGCACGCTCGAGAGGCGCTTTGCGCTGCTTTCGGATTCGAACGCCACCAGCACGCGATAGCCGGGCGTTGCCCGCGGAGTTTCCGGCGCCCGCACGATTAAGACCGGCACTGGTGCGACGTGGGCCACACCTCTCGACACGCTTGCCAGGAACAATCGCTCCAGCGTGTTGTGATGCCGGCCGCCGACCACCACCAAGTCGGCGTGAATCTCTCGAGCGGTCTCCAGCATCCCTTCACGCGGATCGGTGGTGCCGATCACGGTCTTCACGGCCGGGGGCCAGTCGACCGGCAGATACGACATCGCCTGACCGAAGACCGATTGCGCCAGCGCCTGCCGGCCGCGGTGAACGGTGGCACCGGCGGACGAGTGAATCAATTCCACGCCCGGCGGCGAGTAATAGAGGGTAATTTCGTCGTGGTCAGCGGTCAGAATTCTGCAAGCCTGGCGGATTGCTTCAAAGCCGGTCGGAGAGCCGTCGATTCCGATCAAGACTTGCATGGTTGATCTGGCTTCGTTCGAGGAGCGAAAAGAGCGCCGAACGCCAGCCGAGCAAAGCGGATGCCGGAAGTGCACGATTCAGCCGATCATTGCGTTTGTTCGGCGAACGCTGGACTTTTTGAGCGGAGATGCTGTGATTCGTGCACAGCAACATGTGTCGGGGCCGCACGCTTTGGTCAAAATCGCACACCCCAAGCGCATAGCCCCACACTCTCCAATCAGCGACGGAAAAGACCCGTCGCAATCGTCGAGCAAGCGGCGTGGACCCTCCCTTGCTCGGATGGGCTATCTACGGCAGCGAGTGCAATGCTCGCGTCTTCGCGACTCGAAAACCAACCGGCGATGGAGCAATCGCACCCAAATGGCTTTTAAACCACTCTTCCGTCAGCGGCGCGCATGCGCTTCCATATCTCGTCGTCCGCTGGAGCGTTGAGTCTGCCCGGCACAATCGTCAGTCGCCGATCTGCCGCGTTGCCCAGTTGCTCCAGCACGCATTGCTGACGGGCAAATCCGGCACGGTCTTCTTCCTCCACGATCAATAGCGCCGCAGCTTTGAGTTCCCCCAATTCGGGGCCAGCCAACTCACACCTGCCCCCGAGCGAAACAATTGCCGTCACTTCGGTGGGGCGATCGACGGCGACACGGATTGCAGCGGCAGCCGCCGTCTCCGTCACAAAATACCCGACACCCAGGCCAGCAAGCGAGGTCTGATGGAGCACCCAGTCCGTGGCCTCCTCGAGTCGCGTGGCAAGCAGATCAATGTTGTCCCGGAATCGGTGAGTCTGAAAATTGATGTCCTGTTCTTGCAATACAAGCAGATCAAGCAGCAGCGTCGCAAAGCCTTGGGAAACGAGACCGCCGGCAATGAGACGCATGCGCGGATCCAGATAACTGCTGGCGCTTGGGTAGCTCAGGATGACAATTCCCCGCGGGTTGCCAGGAACCATCAGGCTTCCGCGAAGGTCCAGCGAGCCAGCAGCAATTTGGACATGTGTATCGGGATAGGCTGGGCGAAACATGTTACACCTCCTGATCAGGCTTCCTTGCGCGTAATGGAACCTCACGTCGAATCGGGCCTATGTGCTCCGTCCCCCGCGGCCTGCGTCGGCGCCACGCCTCGTCGGCTGGCCTCTGGCTGCCACTTTTAACCCGCCACGACGGCGGCCCGGGGAGTTTCGGTCCCCAAAATGTCTCCGATTTGCATGAACTCTTCGGCCAGTAGCATCAAGATGTCGTCCAGCGTGACGAGTCCCGCCAATTGGCCGGTTTTGTCGATCACCGGCAAGCGACGGAAACCTCGGCGTCGCATCAGCCCGAGCGCCGTTTCAATCGTCATGTCGTCTTGGGCCAGATCGGGAAACTTGGTCATCACCTCGCGGACCGTGGTGTTAACAGCGTCGCGGTTTTCGGCGACGACCCGCAAGACCAGGTCGCGGTCAGTGATAATGCCGACCGGGATCTGTCCCTTTTCGACGACCACCAAGCAGCCAACGGTCCGTTGGCGCATTTGTTCGGCAGCCGCCAGCACGGATTCTTCCGGTCCCACGACATCGACATCGCGTTGACAAATTCGACCAACTGACATGGCTGTTCTCCCAAGATGGAACTCCTACCAATCTTTCAATCCGCTCTTACCAGTCAAACCTTTGCATTCGTCGTGCCGTGGTTGGTTTTCTTGGATAAAGCGGGGATTCACCGGAAGATCTTGCAACTGGCCGTGAGGGTGAGGTGCGCGGCCCTGGCTCATCGCGAGCGAATTCGCTCGCCGGATGGAAACTTTGCAGAAAAAAAGTGCGGCGGCCGATCGACAGATTGACCGCCGCGCCCGGATCGGAGGCAGCGATTTGCCACAAGTGGGGTGATCAGGATTTTACCTTGATCTTGTGGGCTTTTGCCTCCTCGGTCTTCGGCAATGAGATCGTCAAGACGCCGTCGCGGTATTGGGCTTCGGCGGTGTCTTCTTTTACCGCGACAGGCAGCGTCACCATGCGCGAGAAGCTGCCGGTTCGGCATTCAATCCGATGCCAGGTCTTGCCCTTTTCTTCGCGCTGCTCCTTGCGCTGGCCGCTCACGGTCAATGTGTTACCGCTGACCTGGACGTCGACATCTTTTGGATCGATGCCCGGGAGATCGAGGCGCACTTCGACCGCGTGATCGGTCTCCGATACGTCCAAGTTTGGCGAAATACGTCCCAACGGCCACTCGGTTTCCTCGCCAAAGACCTGAGACACCAGATCTTGCATTTCGTCGCGCAGCGTCGCCAACGGGTTCCGCCGGAACAAGTGGCGGGCCTGACGCGGCTCTCGTTTCGCTAGGGTCGTTGACATGGTCCATTCTCCTAATGCGAGTCGACGGGCCTGCTGGACTGGCGAACCCGTTTCGCCAGTACGATAGCCAACTACCGACTTGTGCAAAAATAGTGCCTTTTCATCACTGGGAGGCGGCGGACCGTGCCCGTTGGAAGCGATTCAAGACGGGTGGCTGCAACGACAAAAGAGCGGCTAGGTCAGCTCCAAAATCTGGCGTTTCACTCCTTGCCAATCGAGCCTGAAATGTGCCACATCGCGCGCCCTGTGTCATGGTTGCACGTGCGGGCGCGCAAGCATTCTGGCCCGCCAATCGCTCTGGCATTTTTGCCCCATCTCCCTGGCAGCCGCCACGCTGGCCATTCCGCACAAACCCTCGGCAAAACGGCCCCTTTCGTTGGCTGCCGCCCCCGCCAGCCAGAGGGCGGGCCGATGATCTCCGGCCGCCCGCCGCAGACGGCATGAACTGTGCAGCACTTCAAAAGCGTCCGGACGGCCCGTGTCCGAGACGTTTCCTGGTCCGGGCGGTCCGGTTCGAACACCGCACAACCTCGCAGGCCAGAAGGAGAATTACCGATGCATGACTCTACGGAAGCTGCGATAACACTCGACGATCGATCGGTGGCGGAACGGGTCGTGCGGCAAGCGCGCGCCTATTTGCACACGAGCCCTTATATGCCGCTGCGAGCCCTCTCGTGTGAGTCGGACAACGGCGTGATCACGTTGAAGGGCCGGGTTCCGAGCTTTTATCTCAAGCAGCTAGCGTTGGCTGAGTTGATGCGCAAACTGCGTGTGCGCGAGATCAACGATTTGATCGAAGTCACGTTGCCCAGCCAAGCAGTGCGACTGACGCAGGCGGGAGTCAAAGAAGCTCTCAAGTCGCGTCGCCCCCGCCGACCGGAATGAGCCCCCCCCGGGGGCGGCAAGCCGGCGAAGACTCCGTCGTGAAATGGGCTTGGTTCCGGCGGCGCGAACACCGCTCCGCCGGAACGGGCGGCTTAGCGGCCGGGTGGGCGAACGTTCTTGCCGGGGATGCGGAACAGCCGCCGGGCTTGAAAAAAGTCCTTCTTTTCGGGATTCACGCGCATCGTGCCGTCTCCCAGATCGTCGCGGGCCGCGGCCACCAACTTGAGCAACTGCTCGACGACGTCGGGGTGTTCCAACGCCACGTCGCTCGTTTCGCCCGGATCATTGAGAAGATCGTAGAGCGCCAGACTGGCGGTGACCCATTCTTGTTTGCCCGGCATGCCCCCCGTGCCGGGCTCGGACACCGCATAGCGCGTGTGGGGCAACATCAATTTCCATCGGCCCGACCGCACTCCCTCCAACTGCCAGGCGTTGTAATAAAAGAAGGCCTCGTGCGGAGTGCGGGCATCGCGATCGCCCGCCATCAGCGGCCAAATGTCCTTGCCGTCGATCTGGTTCTTGGGCTGCGGCGCACCGGCAAGCGTGGCCAGCGTAGGCAACAGGTCCATGGAAGTGGCCAGCTCCAGCGAGACGCGGCCGGCCGGCACGTGGCCCGGCCAGCGCATGATGCAGGGGACGCGAAAGCCTCCTTCGAAACTGCTGGTCTTGCCTTCGCGCAGCGGTTTGGCCGAGCCGCCATGCGTTGCCGTAACTGAGCCAGGGGCCGTTGTCGGAAAGGAAGATCACCAGCGTTTGTTCGTCGACGTCCAGCCGCTTGAGCGTGTCGAGTACTTCGCCCACCGACCAATCGAGCTCCATGCAGGCGTCGCCATAGGGCCCGCGAGCCGACTTGCCGCGGAACGACTCCGACACGATACAACGGGACGTGCGGCATGTGGTGACACAGATACAGAAAGAACGGCTGCTTCTGATTGCGCTCGATGAACTGGATCGCTCGCTCCGTGTAGCGGCGCACCAATTGCGTTTGGTCCGGGTTGTATTCGATCACCCGGTCGGCTTCCATCAGCGGCAGATCGGGGAAGAAGATCTTTTTGGTCGGATGCCGCGGCCATTGATCGTTCGAGTAGGGAATGCCGAAATATTCGTCGAAGCCGTGCCGGATGGGCAGAAACTGCGGCCGGTCGCCGAGATGCCATTTGCCCACCATGCCGGTGGCGTAACCGGCCTGCTTGAGCAGTTCGGGAATTGTCTCTTCCTCGGCATTCAAGCCGTAGGGCGAGTCGGCTTCGAGCACGACCGGCAACCCGACGCGCTGCGGATACGAGCCGGTCAACAGCGCTGCCCGCGATGGCGAGCAGACCGACGACGCCACGTGAAATTCCTGGAACCGCATCCCCTCTTCGGCCATGCGATCGAGATCGAGGCGTCGTAAAACCCTCGGCCCCAAAACAGCCGACGTCGGCATAGCCCTGATCGTCGCTGAGAATGATGATCACGTTCGGCGGCCGATCGGCGGCGGAAGCACACGCCTGACCCAGCGCAAAAACCGCGGCGACCAGAGCAAACCGCATTGCCAGATGACGATGATTCATAAGCATTCGAGGAGCTGAACGGCAGGGGGGGAAGGGTCGGTATGGGTGTGCGGACCGGCTCGCTCGAAAAAGCCCGTCGGCGCAGCTTGCCATCGTAATTGGCGCCAGGTGGCCAATCAATGCGGCGGCGCGGCGAGCGATTAAATTAATCCCGCGCACTACGAGGGGCTGTCGGGCGTGTCAAATGCGCCTTGCCATTCGTCAGACTCCTGTTCGTCGAGAAGCCGCAACCGGAACCGCTGCACAATTGGATCTGGAATCCGATAGAAAGGCGTCCCGGTGTACTCGTGGGAGACGCAGGCAACGCAGAGGGCGACAACATCGGAATCGTCAGGGACTGAGTAGATCGTTGGAACCCAAGTGCTGATAAACCATCGATCGCGCCATGTGATCCATATCCGCCCGGTAAGGACAGGCTCATTGAGGCAAACGACGAGTTGGCCCGGGCGGTGGAATTCGGCGTGGCAACCCGCAGCAACCAGGGCCGGAATGACGTGTTGATACTTCGCGGCTTCGGCGCACATGACGGTCATTGTAGCGGAGCGAATGGGGCAGGAGGGCGAGGGAACTGAGGACAAAAAGGGCGTGACGGAATGGGTGATGATCGTGTACTAACGAAAAGCCCCGAGGGCTGGACCGCGGTCTGGCCCTCGGAGTTCTTGATTGAATGCCTTCTGGTGAAGACATCCCTAGCTCACTGGCCGCTACGCGATGATGTCTTGCACCACTTGACCATGCACGTCGGTCAGACGGTAGTCGCGGCCCGCGTGGCGGAAGGTGAGACGCTCGTGATTCAATCCGAGCAGATGCAGAATGGTGGCGTGGAAGTCGGGCATGGTGACCTTGTTTTCCGCCACGTAATAGCCGTATTCGTCGGTCTGGCCGTAGGCCATGCCGCCACGCACGCCGCCGCCGGCCATCCAGACGCTGAAGGCGTGCGGATGATGATCGCGGCCGTCGGTTCCCTGAGCCGCCGGCGTGCGACCGAACTCGGTTCCAAAAATCACCAGCGTGTCGTTGAGCAGGCCGCGTGACTTCAGGTCGGTGAGCAATGCGGCGATCGGCTGATCGACTTTCTTGCGCGTTGGACGTGTGGTTGTTGCGCAGGTCGCCGTGGGCGTCCCAATAATTTCGTGTGTAGCTGAAGTTGACCTGCACGAAACGCACGCCCGCTTCCAGGCAACGGCGGGCCAACAGGCATTGCCGCGCGTATTCGTCGGTCGGCTCGGTACCGACTCCGTAGAGTGCGTGCGTTGCGGCCGATTCGCGGCTCAGGTCCATGACCTCGGGGGCCTCGGCTTGCATGCGATAACCCATTTCGAACGCGGCGATGCGCGCCTCAAGCTGCGGAGCGTCGCCGACTCGCTCGGATGTGATCGCGATTGCGCCGACCGAGCAGATCGAGCTGCAATCGCTGCAACGCCGGATCGTCGCCCGGGGTCAGGTTCGAAAGTTTGGTCTCTTTGAAGCTCGTGCTGCCATCGCCGATGCGGGTTCCCTGAAAGCTCGCCGGCAGAAACGCCGAGCCGTAGTTCTGAGCCCCGCCGTGATACAGCGACGGGCTGAGGCTGATGAAGCCCGGCAGATTCTGATTCTCGGTGCCGAGGCCGTACAACGTCCACGCGCCGAGACTCGGACGGGCAAAAACTCCGCTGCCCGTGTTGATGTTCAGCAGCGCCGGGCCGTGCGAAACCTGGTCGCCGCCGTTCATCGAGCGGATGACGCAAATGTCGTCGATGCACGAACCGATCCGCGGAAACAAATCGCTGACTTCGATGCCGCTTTGGCCATACTTCTGAAATTTCCACGGCGACGCCAGCAGGTTGCCCGTCGGGGCGAATTCGAACTTCGGTTTGGCGAACGGGAGCGGCCGGCCGTTGTGTTCGGTGAGTTTCGGTTTGTTGTCGAACGAGTCGACGTGCGAGACTCCCCCGTGCATGAACAGAAAAGCGACTCGCTTGGCCCTGGCCGGATGATGCGGTTGTCGCGGAGCCAGCGGACTTGCCGGCTGCGCATCGTTTGCCCGCGCGTCGTCGGCCAACAGGCTCATGAGAGCCAGATTGCCGAACCCGCAAGCCGATCGCTGCAACCACTGTCGGCGGGAAAGGAATGTCGTCATGGCCTGGTCACTCCACGTACAAGAATTCGTTGGCGCACAACAGCGACTGGCAATAGCTCTGCCAGGCGGCAAGTCGGCGGGCATCCTCGGGACGATCCTGGATCGACGGAGCCTTCAAATAAGCGGCAAGAAACTCGCCGGCCTGAGCTTGTTCGTCGGCTGCTCGGAGCCCGACCCAAGGCCAACTGATGCGCACGCTCGATGCGCTGCGAGTCGGAGAGCGAGCTGTCGGCCAAGGAGTCGCTCGGCAAGGGCGCGGGCCTGCTCGCGGACAAAGGGGCTATTCAGCAGAAACAGCGCTTGCGATGCGACGGTCGTCTCGTTGCGCTGCGGCGGTGACTCCGTTGGGATCGGCGGCATCGAACAAGGCGAAGACGTCCGGCAACATATTGCGGACGATGGGCAGGTAGATGCTCCGTTTTGCGAACGTCGTGTAGAACGGATCGTCGGCGGTGACCCGGTTCGGCCTGATCAGCACCTTGATGTCCTCGGCCTTGCTGAGCAAGATACTCGCCGCTTTCGTTGGAGCCCGGCACTCGATCGAGCTTGCCGCTGACGGCCAGCATGGCATCGCGCAGCTCCTCGGCCGAAAGACGGCGCCTGGCAAACGACGACAGCCAGCGGCGGTCGGGATCGGCTTGCTGAGCGGCGGCATCCGAGAACCCGCTTTGCTGGTAGGTGTTCGACAGCACGATCAGCCGGTGCATCGACTTGATGCTCCAACCGCTCTCGACGAACCGCGAGGCGAGCCAATCGAGCAATTCCGGATGCGAAGGCCGCTCGCCGCGCGTGCCGAAGTTGTCGCTCGTCGCCACGAGCCCGCGGCCGAAGTGATGCTGCCAAATCCGATTGACCATGACCCGCGCCGTCAGCGGGTTGGCCGGGCTGGCGATCCAGCGGGCCAGTTCCAATCGGCCGCTGCTGAGTTGGTTTGGATCGAGCGGGTTGCTTCCACTGTCGCGTCATGAAACGCGACTTGTTCGACGACCTGCCGGCACGCCGCGCGGCACGATCGGCCCGAGCGTGAAACGATTGCCGCGCAGGTGGACGCGCAGGTTGCGCGGGACCGACTCTTTCGGGCGCCATCACCGTGATCGGCTCCTTGCCCTCGCCCTGCGGCACCGGAAATTCCCACCACATCGACGCGTTGCGGATTTCGTTCTGAAACGGCTCGGTGCTGCGGAAGATGCCGGCCAGCGCGTAGTAGTCGGTCGTGCGGATAGCATCGAACTTGTGGTCGTGACACCGTGCGCAGGCGAGCGTCAGCCCGAGCAGCGCACGGCCGGTCACGTCGATTTGATCGTCGACGATATCGAGCCGCGATTGCTCCTTATCGGTTTCGGCCAGTGCCTTCGGCCCGATCATCAGATAGCCGGTCGCGATGATCCGCCGCGTGTTGGTCTCGACCGAGTCGGTCGGCGGCAGCAGATCGCCGGCGAGCTGCTCGACGAGGAACTGGTCGTACGGCAGATCGCGATTGAAGGCGTCGATGACGTAGTTGCGATACCGCCAGGCGAACTGCATCACCGCGTTGGCGTCGTTCGCGGTCGACTCGGCGTAGCGCACCACGTCGAGCCAATGCCGGGCCCAACGCTCGCCGTAATGCGGCGAATCGAGCAGCCGGTTCACGACCCTTTCATACGCCTGCGGAGAGTCATCGCCCAGAAATGCGGCGACCTCGTCGGGCGTCGGCGGGAGTCCGGTCAGATCGAACGTGACTCGCCGCAACAGCGTCAGCTTGTCGGCCGGTGGAGCGGGACGCGAGGCCCCTAGCTTCCAATTGCTGGAGCACGAAACGGTCGATCGGCGACCTGGATCCAATCCTCGTGGCTCACCGCCGGCGGAGCGACGTCTTTGACCGGCTGATAGGCCCAGATAGGCTTTCTCTTCGGCGGTGAAGACGGCGCGAGCCGTGGCGTCTTTGCAGCGGCTCGAGCATGAGTCCGAATTTGTCGGCCAGATAGCTTTCGACGTTCAACCGCTCGTCGTCCGTCAGCGCCCGGTTGTAGACGAGCACTTCGCCCAGATCGCCTTGAATCGAACCGGACCAACTCAACGCCCTGCCCAGAAACACGCCGACGTCGCGTGCGATGCTGGATGTCGGGGACACCGTCGGTTCCTTCGAGCGGTTCGCCGCCGGGCCGTTGAGCGGCCTCGCCGTTGACGAACATCCGCGTTGTCGACCGCATGGGGCCGGGCTGCTTGGTGATCGTCAGCAGGATCGGCTGGCCGTAGTACGGCTTGAACGAGCTCGTTCCCAACGAGGCGTCGTGATTGAATCCGCCGGCAAAATGCAGCGCATGATCCTCGCCGCGATGAATCTGCACCAGCCGCCGCCAGCGGCCGTCCCGGATCGCCCGGATAGGCTGGATTTCCGATCCCCAGCACCGTGTCGAACGGCGGCTGCGCCTCGTGCGGCTGCAGGTTCATGACGAGCATGATCGTCAGTGCCGCGTCGCCGCGAATTTCAACCGGGTTATCGGGGGACGATGCCAGGCCCGTGCTCGTATCGAACCGCACGCCGGGCCGCCTGCGCAGCGTGCTTTCGCGGACGAATCGGGCCGGCATTCCGACGCCGCCGGCACGCACGCCTTTCGTCACCGAGACGTCGCGAGCGTGACCGCTCTGGTCGGGCCAGGTGTAAACCGGCTCTCCATCGCCGAGCGGCAGCGAATCGGCCCGCAACCAAAGCTGCAAGCGCCTTCGCCAGCTCGCCGTCGTTCGGCGGTGTCGGCACGATCGAATTCATCGCCGGGGCCGCCGCGATTGCCACGGCAGTCGCCGCTCCCGGCCAAATCGCCCCGGTTTTGATCCACTCGGCGAGCGTCCGCGATTTGAACCTCGCTCAGTTTGCCATCGGGGGGCATTGCCAGGCCGTTCTGATGCCGCACGGCTTCGACCAGCAGGCTCTCGTCCGGTTTTCCGACGACGATCGCCGCGCCGGTTTCGCCCCCCTGCAAGACCGCCGCACGTGAATCGAGTCGCAAACCACCCTTGGACTTTGTTTCAGAATGGCACTTGAAACAGCGCTCGACCAACAGCGGCCGGACGTTCGATTCGAAGAACCGTTCTGCCTCCGCCTCTGCCGGGTTTTCCGCAGCGGTGGCTGCGGCCGGCATGCCAACCAGCAAGAGTCCCAGC
This sequence comes from uncultured Planctomycetaceae bacterium, assembly GCA_963702015.1. Lineage (GTDB taxonomy): Bacteria > Planctomycetota > Planctomycetia > Pirellulales > PALSA-1355 > DATJTR01. The sequence goes on along the minus strand of OY969698.1, from coordinate 5,042,186 downwards.
AGCAATGCGACAGATGGCCGGTTCATCGGCTCAGCCTTTTCTTGCAGTCATGTCGAACTGGCGCTGCCACGCGTTTCTCGCGCGCTTGTTAAAAACGCCGTTTTCGAGATGCGAGTCCCAGTCCGTGCGAGCCCGATCCGGATCGCCGCTGAATAAGCTCTCGAGCAGGCGATTGTGGACGTAGGCCACAACGCGGAGATCCGGGTGTTCACGATTGCCCTGCTGGTGATGGTCGCGCATCCGCGCATAGATGCCTCGCCACACGGGGATCATCTCTTCGAGTCCGGCCGCAATCAGCAACTGCTGATGGAACGCCGCGTCGTGGTCGAGCACCTCCTGGACGTTCTGGTCTTCTCCGGCCCGCTGCATTTTGCAGCAGGATAGCCTGCCACGGACCGCGCTGCGTGTCGGTCAGCTTGGGAAACGCGAGCTGCAGCGCATAAAGCTCGAGCTGTTTCCGCATGGGCGTAAGCAAGCCGACGACGTGTTCCCGCTGCGAAGCCGCCACGACGACGCCGCAATTTGGCTTTGCGTGCAACAACCCTTCGAGCGTCAGCTTCTGCAACGCGCGGCGAATGGGATGGCGACTGACTCCGAAGTGCCTGGCCAATTCCTCTTCGCGCAGGGGCTTGCCAATCGGATAGGCCCCGGCCAACAACTCGCTCCGCAGGCGATCGCCGACCTGATCGGCGACGGTTCGAGCAGATACTCCCAAGACGGCAGACATGGCGGACTCCACGGACAAACAGGTTGAATCGCCCGGATTGTACTTTGGATTTTGGATACAATCAACTGGCCCGCGAACGACCGGGAGGTGCAGGGTCCGTCGCTTTTGGGGGCGTCATTCGCTCGGGGGAGCCGTTGAGAACGAATTCGGGGTGGGGGGGCCGGAATCCCGCGAGACCGCGTTACCAGGCCGCGAGTAGTCTGCGCTCCGGCGCCAGGGAGCGTCGCTACCGCCGCGCCGGCTTAACGATCGTCAGACTTCCGACGAATTCGAGCTCGCATTTGGGACAGGCTGATCCCGAGCCGCCGGGAGTAGAAAGAAAAAGGTCATTCCGCCGCTCGGATTGGAATTGGCGCCGATGCGTCCCCCTTGCGCCTCGATCAAAGTGCGGCAGATCGCCAATCCCAATCCTAGTCCCGTCGGCTTCGTGGTTTGGAAAGGATGAAACAGCTTATCGGCGATCGCCGGGTCGAGGCCGCAACCGGAATCGGTAACGCTGACGCGCACCGAGCCGTCGATCGACCGCGTGTGAATGGTGAGAGAAGCTGGCCGATCTTGCGAGCCGACCGGCATGGCCTCCAAGGCATTGCGAATCAGGTTGACGAGCACTTGCTGAATCTGGACTCCGTCGACCAGCACGGCGGGAATCCGTTTACCGGCAACGAAATTCGTTTTCGTTCCGCTCTTTTTCAGGTCGCCTTCCAGCAGCGAGAGGACTTCGTCGACGAGCCGGTTGATGTTGGCCCGTTCGCGTCGGGATGAACCGCGACTCACGAAGGAGCGCATGCGGCGGACGATCTCACCGGCCCGGAGCGACAGGTCGACCACGCGTTGCAAGCAGTCTTTCAGAGCCGTGGACTCGGAACTGGTGATCAGCTCCAAGGCGGTGCCGGCGTAGAGGCAGAGAGACGTGAGGGGTTGATTCAATTCGTGGGCCAACCCAGTGGCCAATTCGCTGATCGTGCCGGCGCGAGCGACGTGAGCCAGCTCGTCGCGAAGCATGGAAGCCTGCAGTTCCGCCTCCTTGCGCCGGGTAATGTCTTGGGCCACTCCGACGTAGCACGCCTCGGTCATGGCGGTTGGCTGGACGGGAAACCCTCGATCCAGAATCCATCGAATCGATCCGTCCGGACGGACGATCCGATACTCGTGCTCGAAGGGCATTCCTTCCGACTTCGCCACCAGGCTGGCCACAACGCGATCACGGTCTTCTCGATGGATCGAGTCGAGGAATGTTTGCGGGCTATCGATCACGCTCTGGCAGGGCCTTCCCCAAATCAGCTCGTAGGCCGGACTGATGTAGTGCACTTCGGTGGTGTCCACGCTAGCGATCCAAAAGGCCTCCTGGATCGCTTGGGTGATTTGGCGAAATCGCTCCTCGCTTTGAAGCAGCAATCGCTCCGCTTGTTTGCGTTGGGAGATGTCGCGCGTCGTGCCGCAGCTGTACTCCCGGCCTTCGAAGTTGATGTAACTGACCGTGATTTCGGTGTCGATGAGCTTGTCGTCCTTGGTACGCTGGACCGATTCGAAGAAAAGGTCCCTTCGTTGCTTCAGCTCTTCCCAATACGCGGACCAGGCCTCCCGAGAAAGCGTGGGATTGAGGTCGAAGCTGGTTTTGCCGATGAGTTCTTCACGCGAGTGGCCGAGCATTCGGCACGTGGCTTCGTTCACGTAGAGGATTTCGGCATTCGAGCCGACCCAAAACACCGCGTCCACCGCGCGATCGACACTGAATTGCGTGAGCCGGAGCGACTGTTCCAACCGTTTCCGCTCGGTGATGTCGCGTAGGGTGGCGCAACCGTATTCCCGGCCTTCGAAGCTGAGGTAATTGGCATTTACCTCGACGTTGATGAGATTGCCGTCTTTGGTGCGCTGAACCGATTCGACGTAAAGGTTCCCCTGTCGCTTTAACTCTTCCCAATGAGCGGACCAGACCTCCGGGAGATAAGTGGGGGCGATTTCGAAAAGGGTTTTGCCGACGAGCTCCGCGCTGGAATAACCGAGGATTCGGCACGACGCTTCGTTTACGTACAGGACTTCGGCGTTAGGGCCGACCCAAAACAGCAAGTCAACGGCGTGATCGACGCTGAATTGCGTGAGCCGGAGCGACTTCTCCAACCGCTTTCGCTCGGTGATGTCGCGCATGGTCGCACAGCTGTACTCGTGGCCTTCGAAGGTGATGTAATTGACCGTGAACTCGGTGTCGATGAGATTGCCGTCTTTGGTACGCTGAACCGACTCGAACGAAAAAGCCTTGCGTTGCCTCAGGTCTTCCCAATATGCGGACCAGGCCTCTCGGGAGAGTGTCGGGTTGAACTCGAACGTCGTTTTGCCCACGAGCTCGTCGCGGGAGTAGCCCAGCATTCGGCAAGTGGCTTCGTTCACATAAAGGATTTCAGCATTCGGAGCAACCCAAAACACTGAATCCACCGCGCAGTCGACGCTGAATTGCGTGAGCCGGAGCGACTGTTCCAGCCGCTTTCGTTGGGTGATGTCGCGCAGCGTGGCGCAACCGTACTCCCGGCCTTCGAAGCTTATGTAATTGGCGGTAACCTCGATGTTAATGAGATCGCCGTCTTTGGTGCGTCGAACGGATTCGATGGAAAGTTTCCCTTGTTGCTTCAATTCCTCCCAATGAGCGGACCACGTCTCGGTGGAATACCCCGGGTCGATGTCGAAGATGGTTCTGCCAACGAACTCTTCGCGGGAGTAACCGAGGATTCGGCAGGTCGCATCATTCGCATAGAGGATTTCGGCATTCGGGCCGACCCAATACACCGAGTCGATGGAACGGTCGATGCTGAATTGCGTAAGCCGCAGCGATTGCTCCAGCCGCTTTCGCTCCGTGATATCGCGCTTGGCCGACTGAACTTCGATACGTTGCCCGGCGGTACTGAAGATGGCTCGATTGGTGCAGTGAACCCAGCGGACATCGTCACGAACCGCGAGCCGATACTCGATGGAGCCGACCGGTCTCTCCGGCGTCAGGGACTGGTGATGAGCCAGTAATGTGGGTAAATCGTCTTTGTATATGTAGGGCAGAAACGGTTTTCCGAGAACCTCCTCCCGCGGCAGGTTCAGATATCGGCAGACCGCTTCATTGACAAAGCTGACGTTGCCCGCGAGATTCCAACGCAGAATCATATCGGTCTGGTCTTCGACGACGGAACGAAAGCGCTCCTCGCTGCGCCGGAGGGCCTCTTCGGCCAGCTTGCGGTCGGTAATGTCGTCGACAAAGACGAGATAAAAATCTGGCGCCTCGCCGTGGGACCATAGCGGCAGAACGGTCTTGCGAACCCAGACCGCCGTGCCGTTCTTGGCCAGATAACGCTTCTCCACGTGGAATTGACGGATACCTCCGGCGCGGAGTCGCGCCAGGTTTTCCAAGTTCAGGTCCAAGTCATCGGGATGGGTGATGATCTGCAAGTCCATCGCCAGCATCTCGTCGGGGGTGTATCCGACCATGTCGCAATAGCGCTGGTTGATGCGATGGAACCGCCCCGCGTGACTTTCGATTTGCGCCACTCCGACGGCCGACTGCTCGAACAAGGCGGCGTAGTACCGGTTTTCGGGGCTTAAAGTCTCATTCGGCAAGTGGCGCCGAGTGCCGTGTACCGCGTGCGGTGCATGCGGTTCGTGGCTCCGCAAATGGCTGCCGTGCGCGCGCTGCCGATCGGCACGTTCGTCGTTCCCGTCGGTCGTCAATCGGATGCCACAAAGGTGGCAATAACGGGCACTCAGGCCGGCCGCTGCATGGCAGTTGGGGCAATGCATCTGGGATGAATCTCCGGATCTCCACCGCGGCACGGCCGCAGGAAGCATCGACCCTGTGCACCGTTACTGCTCGTTTTCGCAGGCGCAAGCCGCTCGAATATAGCCGATCGATCTGAAATCGGTAAGTTCGCCCGGTCGCCGGCCAAGGCAGCAACGCCCCAGATGACGGCCTGTCGACACGCGATCAAATCGACGCGTCGGGCATCACGCGACCGAATCGCGCGGAGCATGACTTTGACGGCGCGCCAGCACGGCGATGAAGTGTGCCATTTGCAATGGAGACGCGATGTCCAACTTGTGCACGATACGCGACCGATGCACGTCAACCGTTCGGGTGCTGATTCCCCGACGCGCAGCAATTTCCTTGGTCGTCAGGCCGGTGGCGATCGCCTCGAATACTTCGCGTTCGCGCAACGTTAGCGCCGCCAGGCGAGTCGCAACGTCGTCGCTCGCCAACCGATTCCAGTGATCGGCGCGAGCCCTCTGGATCGCTTGATGCACGGCGTTCAACAGTCGCTGACGAGCAAAGGGCTTCTCCAGAAAGTCGACAGCGCCCAGCCGCATGGCCTCGACCGCCGAAGGCACATCGCCGTTTCCCGTAATCATGACGAAGGCGCAGGGAAACTTCGCGCGACGACTTTTTGACAGAGGTCCAGACCGGTCATCCCCGGCAAGAGCAGGTCCGCGATCAGGCAATGCGGATACTCGCTGACGTCGTGTTTCAGAAACTCGTCGGCCGAGGGATACGCGGCGACGAGGTATCCTACGGAAGTCAGAACCAACGTAAGAGACTGACGAACGTCAGCGTCGTCATCGACGACGTAGACCTGACCCATTTCAGATTCCATGAAATTGCCTCCATTTCATGGTTAATGACCTTCTTCCGAAACCTCTTGGGGCTGTCGCCGAAGGGAGTTCGCGGAAACGCCGCGAATCAGCGCGGAAGTCTCTCAGGGGCTTTTCGAGTGGGTCGGCAACAACGCTCCCGGCAGTTGCTGGCTCCCGTCACAACGGGGGGATACCAAACCTTACGAATACAGCTAATCGGCCGCCGGAAGCAAGGTTAGTTGGCAAACTATTTGATCCATTGAGAGCTGACGTATCCCAAGAACTCGTCCCAGATTCTCCCAGTGCGGATGTAGGCATTCTTTCTACGATCTCGTGCCGTCCGTCAATCCGCGGAGCACATCGCTGGCGGTGGGGCGTTGAACGACAGCCGTGCCGGCGCCTCGCCCGAACCAATCGTCGATTTTGGAGTTTGTCTTGCGTCGTTCGAGACGTCGGTGGCGGCGGCGATCGCAGACATCCGTTGTCTGTCGTCATGATAGCTTGCAAAACCGATTTGCCATCGCGCAATTGTAAGACAAACCGCTTGCGTGCCGAGCGCTATGCACCGCTCCGAGAACGCACGCTTCTGAGACGACGTCGGCGACGGTGAGCTTGAGCACCAGTGTGAGCGGGGGCTTCGTTCCCCGCTCCACCCCCGATCACACTGGTTCCATTCAGATCGGCGGGCAGCGATTGCTTCGTGCAAAAGCGGCTGCCGGACTGCGCATAAATCACAGGAATTGCGGCACAGGTAAAGGAACTACCTACGCCGAGTTCGGAATTATCTCGGTTTGACTTTGCCGGCTGCGAAACGCATATGTCTCAGGCAGTTTGTTGCGGCCTTGCAAATTCGATTGCCGCGACGCCCGAGCGTCCTCTTGCGACACATTGCAGCTGCTGACAAAAACGATCCCGCGCCGCAGGTCGGTGAGACAGCGAGTTTTCAGGATCGAGTTGAAACGCACAACAAGGTTCACGAAATGGACAATGCAGACGCAGGGCTGATTGCTGAGTTCGTGGTCGAATCCCAAGAGGGACTGGCCAACATCGAACAACAAATGCTGGCGATTGAAGCTGGCGGCGCCGAAGTCGACGCCGACTTGGTGAACGCCGTTTTCCGCACGATGCACACGATTAAGGGGACCGCGGGGTTCTTGGGGCTCGACCGCATCGGGCTGCTGGCTCACGGATTGGAGGAAGTCCTCAACGGCATGCGCAACCGCGAGATCGCGACCAGTTCCGAACTGGTCACGTCGATTCTCAAGGCCGCTGACTTCATGAAAGGACTCATCGACTCGGTCGAAACCTCCAACGATGCCGACATTACGCAGCACGTCGCCGCGCTGCATCAATTCAAGCCGGATGCCAGGCTCGCAGCGCCCGATGAAGCCGGCCAGAACGAAGCCGGGGCCGCCATCGCCGAAACGGCGACTACCAGTGCCCCGGACTCGTACCTCAGTGATGCCGTGCGAGAATTCCTCATCGAGTGTTACGAAAACCTCGATCGGATGGATCAAGAGTTGCTGGCTTTGGAGCAAAGCCCCGCGTCGGAAACGTTGCTGCGGGGAATTTTTCGCACAATCCACACCATCAAAGGGGGCGCGGGCTTCCTTGGCCTGAGCTCACTGGAAAAGCTGACGCATACGGCCGAGAATCTGCTCGGCAAGTTGCGCGACGGCCAGCACCCGCTCACGGCCGATGTCACCAGCGCCTTATTGGCAACGGTTGACAAATGCCGCGAGGGGCTGCGGCTGGTCGAAACAAACGGAAGCGACGCGGGCTTCAATCCCGAACTGGTCGTGCAGCAACTCGTCAACGCGGATCGTCAGTCCAGCCGGCAGGCTACCTCCCCCGTCGCACCGGCCGTGGCTGCCGCGGCAAGTTCGCCGAGAACCATCGCCTCGGCGCCGCAGGATGCCCCGCAGACCACCGCTCCGCAGGTCACCTCCTCACGGCCGGAGACGACCGGAAAGCCGAGCGAGCCGACTGCCAATGACGGGACCGCGTCGGATAAGACCACGACGTCGGCCAGCGACAGCACGATTCGCGTCGACGTGGGCTTGCTCGACAAGCTGATGACGCGCGTCGGAGAATTGGTGCTGGCGCGAAACCAGATCGTGCAGTACACGAGCCGGCTGGAGGATGCGAGTTTCATCAGCACCGCTCAGCGGCTCAACCTGATCACGACCGAACTGCAAGAAAGCGTCATGAAGACGCGGATGCAGCCGATCGGCAACGTCTGGGCCAAGTTCCCCCGCGTGGTGCGCGATCTGGCGTCGCAGCTCGGCAAGCAAGTCCGCATCGACATGGAGGGAAAGGAAACCGAGCTCGACAAGACCATCGTCGAAGCGATCAAGGATCCGTTGACGCACCTGGTGCGTAATTCGGTCGATCACGGCATCGAATCGCCCGAGGCGCGGCGTGCCGCGGGGAAGCCCGCCGAAGGCTGTCTCCTCTTGCGGGCCTACCATGAAGGAGGCCAGGTCAATATCGAAATCACGGACGACGGCGCCGGATTGAACCTCGACCGGATTCGCAAGAAGGCCATCGAGCGGGGATTGTTGTCCGCCGACCAGGCCGCCCGGATGTCGGACCGCGATGCCGGCCAATTGATCTTCGCTCCCGGGTTTTCGACCGCCGAGAAAGTGACGAGCGTTTCGGGGCGGGGTGTCGGGATGGATGTCGTGAAAACCAACATCGAACGGATCAGCGGCACCATTGATCTGCAAAGCCGACCCGGCCGGGGTACCACGGTCAAGATCAAGATTCCGCTCACCTTGGCCATCATTCCAGCCCTCGTCGTGACGAACGACGGCGATCGGTACGCGATTCCGCAAGTCAGTCTGTTGGAACTGGTCCGGCTGGACGGCGACGAGGCAAAACAAGGGATCGAATATGTCCACGGTGCGCCGGTCTATCGGCTGCGTGGGAAGCTGTTGCCGTTGGTGTATCTCTCGGAGCGACTGGGACTGGCCGCCGAGGCCGATTCCGAAAAGCAAGGCGTCGAAGAAGGAGTAATCAACATCGTCGTGCTCCGCGCGAACGATCGCCAGTTCGGCCTCGTGGTGGACAAGGTGAACGACACCGAGGAAATCGTCGTCAAACCGCTCAGTCGCCAACTCAAAGGACTTTCTGAGTTCGCCGGCGCGACGATTATGGGCGACGGCACGATCGCCCTGATCCTGGACGTGATGGGTCTGGCCGTCGCGGCCGGCCTGGCCGGCGAGATGCGCGAGCAAAACCTCGTCGCGGCGTTGAAGAGCGACGGACAATCGGTGCGCGCAGCTGGAGACGCTGTTGGTGGTCGACCTCGGCGACACGCGCCGGTTTGCTCTGCCCACCTCGATGATTTCGCGGCTGGAGAAAGTCGCCAAGTCGGCGATCGAGTACGCCGATGGTCGCGAAGTGATCCAATATCGCGGCGCGATCATGCCGCTGGTGCGGCTAAGCGAAGTGTTCGGCGCGGCGCCGCAGAGCGACGAGTCGCAGGAGGAATTCCAGATCGTCGTTTATGCCGAGCAGGACTATCGCTGTGGACTGGTCGTCAACCGGATCGTCGACATCGTCGAGACAGAACTGAATTGTTCGACAGCGCGGGGAGCCGAGGACAATCTGCTCGGAACCTCCGTGATCCAACAGCGAGTGACCGACGTGCTCAATCTTCGTCGTCTGGCACGGCGTCCCGCCGCGCCGAAATTCATCGCCCTCTAGAGTGAATCATGAACCAACACACGCGCCAGTTTTGCACCTTCTACGTCGATAGCCTGTTTCTGGGCATCGACGTCCAACAGATCCAGGAAGTCATTCGCTACCAGGGAATGACTCGCGTTCCGCTGGCTGCGGCCGCCATCAGCGGGCTGATCAATCTGCGCGGGCAAATCGTCACTGCCATTGATTTGCGATGCCGCCTTGGACTGCCACTCCGCAAGCCGGGAGAGCCGCCGATGAACGTGGTGGTGCGCGACGGAGAAAATGCCGTCAGCTTGCTGGTGGATCGCATCGGCGACGTCCTGGAAGTTGACGACGAACTGTTCGAAGCCCCTCCGTCGACCGTCCGCGCGAGCGTTCGAGGTCTGATCGTGGGTGCTTACAAATTGTCGGATCGGCTCTTGCTCGTTCTGGATACCGGGCGGGCCTTGGCCGAAGGCGATTCGCGTGCTCCGGTGGAGACACGACTCGCCAGTTGAGGATTCCCGCGAAGACATTCTCCCCCAACATTTTTCTCAGTCACCAACCAGCCCTTAGGAGAGCCGTTCCATGGCCACAGCCGTCAGCAAGCCCAAGCGTTCCAGCAATCCCGCCGACAAGCAGAAGCTTGTCGAATTGGTCAACATGTTCGCGGCGATCAGCAAGTCGCAAGCCGTCATCGAATTCGACATGGACGGCACGATCCTCTCGGCCAACGACAACTTTCTGAACACGGTCGGTTACTCCTTGGACGAGATCAAGGGCCGGCATCATAGCCTGTTCGTCGAGGAGAGTCTGAAGAATTCGCCCGAGTACCGCGAGTTCTGGGCTCGTCTCAACCGGGGCGAAAACTTGCCGGGTGAATACCGGCGCGTCGGCAAGGGTGGCAAACACATCGTCATTCAGGCTTCCTATAATCCGATTGCCGACAGCCATGGCAAACTGATCAAGGTCGTGAAGTTCGCCTCGGATGTGACCGAAATGGCCAAGTCGCGGGCCGACGCCGCTCGCGTCAGCTCGATGATGGAGCAGGCGCCGATCAACGTGATGTTCGCCGATCGGGAGTTCAAGATTCGCTACGTCAATCCGGCTTCGATCAAAACGCTCAAGACCATCGAGAACCTGTTGCCGATCAAGGCCGATCAGATTCTCGGCCAGACGATCGACATCTTCCACAAGCGCCCCGAGCACCAGCGCAAGCTGCTCGCGGATCCGGCAAACCTGCCGCACCGCGCCAACATTCAAGTCGGTCCGGAAACGCTCGACCTGTTGGTCAGCGCCATTTACGACCAGAACCGGCAGTTCCTCGGTTCGATGGTCACCTGGGAGGTGATCTCGCAAAGGCTCAAGATGGAGCGAGACATCAAGGAGAACGCCGAACGCGAGAAGCAAAAGGCCGAGGAAATGGCCAAGGTCCTCGACCAGGTCAACGCCAGCGCAACGACGTTGGGCTCGTCCGCCGAAGAACTGACCGCCGTGAGCACGCAGATGGCCGCGAATGCCGAAGAGACGTCGGCTCAGGCCAATGTCGTCTCCGCCGCCTCGGAGCAGGTCAGCAAGAACGTGCAGACCGTCGCCACCGGCGTGGAAGAGATGAACAGCAGCATTCGCGAGATCGCCAAGAACGCCACCGAATCGGCTCGCGTGGCCGGACAGGCTGTCACCGCCGCCGATACGGCCAACAAGACGATTTCCAAGTTGGGAGAAAGCAGCTCCGAAATCGGCAAAGTGATCAAGGTCATCACTTCGATCGCCGAGCAGACGAATCTGCTGGCACTTAACGCCACGATTGAAGCCGCCCGGGCCGGAGAGGCCGGAAAAGGCTTCGCCGTCGTCGCCAATGAAGTCAAAGAGTTGGCAAAGGAGACCGCCAAGGCGACCGAGGACATCGGTCATAAGATCGAGGCGATTCAGGCCGATACGCGAGGTGCGGTCGATTCGATCCAGCAAATCGGCAAAGTGATTGCCCAGATCAACGACATCTCGAACACGATCGCCAGCGCCGTCGAAGAACAGACGGCGACTGCCAACGAGATGAGCCGCAATGTCGGCGAAGCGGCCAAGGGGACCGCCGAGATCGCCCAAAACATCACGGCGGTGGCCCAGGCCGCGCAAAACACCACGCAGGGTGCGACCAACTCGCAGCAGGCGGCCGGTGAATTGGCGCGGATGGCAGCCGAGCTTCAGCAGCTTGGGGCGGGCCAGGGAACAGCCGGCAACTCCCGCGCTTAGTCGAGCGACGCGCAAAACGCCGTGGCGGGCGAGGCAGTTCACGCCTCGCCCGCCACCGGCTTTGCCTTCAGCGCGAAATCTCAAGGGTCATGATCGTTAGGGCTGCGGTCGCCGCCGCGTGAACGGCGAAATGGCCTTCGCAAGTCAAAGCTAACTGTTAACGGAGAAACATTCCATGCGGGCTCTCATCGTCGACGACTCGCGACCGATCCGGCGGATCGAGTCGGGCATTCTCAATGAACTCGGCTTCGAAACCGCCGACGCCTGCAACGGGAAAGAAGCGTTGGATCGGCTGGCGTCGGCACCCCTTCCCGACGTGGTCCTCGTCGATTGGAACATGCCGGAGATGGACGGCTTGGAATTCGTCACGGCGGTGCGGCGCGACTCCCGGTATTCGGGATTGGTACTGCTCATGGTCACCACCGAGACCGAGACGGATCAAATGCTCCGCGCTCTGAGCGCGGGGGCGGATGAGTACCTGATGAAGCCGTTCCAGAAAGACGGTTTGATCGACAAGCTGCGACTGGTCGGAGTCGTGAAGTAGCATGAGAAAGATTCGTGTACTTGTCGTCGACGACTCGGTGGTGATCCGCCGCCTCTTGACCGATGTTCTCAGTCAGGATCCGGAGATCGAATTGGCTGGAACAGCGCCCAACGGCCGGATCGCGTTGGCCAAGTTGCCGCAGATCAATCCGGACATTGTCACGCTCGACATTGAGATGCCGGAGTTGGATGGCCTCGGCACGCTGCCCGAGCTGCGCAAGGCTTATCCGAAACTTCCGGTGATCATGTTCAGCACGCTGACCGAGCGCGGCGCACTCGCGACGCTCGATGCGTTGGCGCGCGGCGCGACCGATTACGTCACGAAGCCGGCCAACGTGGGGAGCGTGGCCGCGGCAATCCAGAATGTTCGGGACCAGTTGATTCCCAAGATCAAAGCCCTGTGCCCCGACGCCCAGCCCGCGACGGCTGCCCGTCCGACTCCGCTGGCACCGGCGTTGACGGCCCAGCGGCTGGCAAATCGGTTGCCGCAACGTTGTGACATCGTGGCGATCGGCTGCTCGACCGGCGGCCCGCAAGCGTTGGCAACCTTACTCGGAAAATTGCCCGCGGATTTTCCGGTCCCCATTGTCGTGGTTCAGCACATGCCACCGGTGTTTACGCATCATCTGGCCACCCGACTCAATCAGGATGGCGCGCTCAGAGTACGTGAAGCGTCCGGCAACGAGACACTACAGCCCGGAGAAGTGCTGATCGCACCCGGCAATTTTCACATGGAACTTCAGCGTCAGGGAATCACGGTCAAAACGGTGGTGCACCAGCGGCCGCCGGAGAACTCGTGTCGTCCCGCGGTTGACGTTTTGTTCCGGTCGGTTGCCCAGGTATTCGGGCCGAGTTGCCTGGCGGTGGTACTTACGGGCATGGGGCAGGACGGGCTGCGCGGCGCCGAGCACATCGTGCACGCAGGAGGCTCGGTCATCGCCCAGGACGAGTCGTCGTCGGTGGTCTGGGGCATGCCGCGGGCCGTTGCGGAAGCTGGTCTGGCCCGGCACGTGCTTCCCTTAGAATCGATTCCGAATGAGCTGTTTCGGCTTGTCGCCGTCGGTCGCCGGATGGCAGTCACCCGTTGAGAAAAATCCATGAGCACCGCAACATTGAATTCCGATGCGATCTCCTACGTCTGTTCGTTGGTGCGACAGCGCTCCGCCATTGAACTGGACGCGGCGAAGGCTTATCTCATCGAGGCGCGGCTGAATCCCCTCGTGCGCCGACACGGATTTCCGTCGACGACCGAGATGGTGTGCGCCCTGCAAGCGGTGCCCAAGCCGGAAATGCAACAACAGCTGGTCGAGGCGATGACGACCAACGAGACGAGCTTCTTTCGCGACGCGCATCCGTTTGAGGCTTTACGATCTCCGATCATTCCCGAAATCATGCAGTTGCAGGCCAGGCAACGGACGCTGAACGTCTGGTCGGCCGCCTGCTCGACCGGACAAGAGGCGTATTCCATCGCGATGCTACTGCGCGAATCGTTTCCCGACCTGACTGCGTGGAAAGTCCAGATTCTGGGCACCGACCTTTCGGACGACGTGCTGGAAAAGGCCCGCGCGGCCCGTTTCTCGCAAATCGAAATGAATCGTGGCCTGCCGGCGACGTTGCTGGCCAAATATTTCCGCCGCGAGGGCATGCAGTGGGAACTCGCTTCGCATGTCCGGAGCATGGCAAGTTTTTGCAAGTTGAATTTGATCGAGCGTTGGCCGTCGATGCCGGCGATGGACGTAGTGTTTCGGCGCAACGTACTCATTTACTTCTCGCCGGAAACCAAGAAGACGATCCTGGAAAAGGTTCGTGCGGTGATGGCGCCGCACGGCGTCCTGTTTCTGGGCGCGGCGGAAACCACCATGGGACTGGATGCCGCGTTCTCGCGCGTTCAAGTCGGCAGCAGTGTTTTTTACCGACTCAAATAATTCAAGGATGCCTCTTCATGGTCGCGACTTACGATAGTGTCATCGAACAAATCGCTCAGTCGGTGTTTTCGACGATGTTGAACATCGACCTGATCCGTGTCGACGAGCCGACGGCTCCCGACAACGACTGGTTATTGGCCACCGTGCATATTGCCGGACAATGGACCGGAAGCGTGATTCTCGCCTTACCGCAGCCGGTCGCTCTCGAAGCCGCCGCCGGCATGCTTCATGTCAACGTCGCCGATGTGACCGCTACCGACCAGGAAGACGTTGCCTCGGAGTTGGTCAACATGATCGGCGGCAACCTTAAGAGTCTGCTGCCCGGACCATCTTTTCTGTCGTTGCCAACAATCGTGTCCGGGAGCGATTTTGGACAGCAAGTCCATGATGCAGAATTGCTCGAAGATGTTGTGCTGGCCTGCCACGCCGGCCAACTGCGAATGCGTCTATACACGCGAATCGAGGCCGCTGAATCGGCCTCTTGAATCGAGGCGATCCCGAGCGAATGGACCGGAACCGCGCCATTATGACCATGACCGATTTCGTTATTTTTGCCGTCGTGAATCTGGGAATCGGATTTCTCGCAGCCCAGGTGATGCTCGACTCGGCTGCCGCGCAGGATCCGCGCATGGCCTCATCCATCGTCGATGGCGGCCGGCGAGAGCGTCCGCCAACAATGCAGCCGACAAAATCCGAGGACGCCTCCAACGCAGTCGATAGGCCGGCCTTGAGCGGGGAAGCTAATGAGCCGCAACATGCGGCGACCCATTCCGCGGGTCAGCAAGAGTCGCCGACCGGACGAGCCACGGCGACCTGGGACGAACCCCATTCCTGGTCGACGCTCGTGCAGCAGCTGCGCACCCTCAACGATCGGGTCGGCTACGCTGCGCATGGCGGGCGATAAACGACTCGTGAAGGAAGCGGCCGACCAGCTGCGGGAATGCGCGCACAGCTGGTATTGCCAGGTTCAGGCTCATCTGGACCGACCATCCATGACGACGGATTCGGCGACACGCGGCGCCGAACTCGACTCTTATGAAATGAGCTTGGCGCAGCTCGAAACCGTGCTCTCGAATATTGATTCGCTGGACTGGAGTGGGGCAACCGCCGACATCCTGCATCGTCTCGATCGAGAGATCAACTCGCTGAAGGACATTCTCGCCCGCTTGCGCCGGCTCAATCCCGACGGAGCCGCCTGCATGCTCACATCGACTCCTGCGGCGCAGCCACTTGCCGAGTCAACGAACAGAACCTAACAGCCACGGCTGGCGAAGCCTCATTCGTGCTTGGAATTTGTCCCTAACCTCGTACCAACGGTGAAAACATGACCGCCAAAGTGTTAGTTGTCGACGACTCCGCGACGATGCGCAAGATTATCATTCGCTCGCTGAACGCAGTCGGATACACCGACATCGTCGAGGCCGGCGATGGAAGCGAAGGCTTGCTCGCATTTCAGCGACACGCGTTCGATCTGGTGATGACGGACTGGAACATGCCAAACAAGTCGGGCATTGAGCTGACGACCGACATCCGTGCGACCGGTTCGACGGTGCCCATCTTTATGGTCACCACCGAGGGCGAAAAAGGCCACGTGCTGCAGGCGATCAAGGCCGGCATCTCGGATTACCTTGTTAAACCCTTTACCGCGGATGCACTGCGAGAAAAGTTGGGCAAATTCGCGGTGGTGTAACGCGCGTTCACCGAGCTCCGAAATACGCCCCTTGCAGAAGAGCGCAGCGCGACCATTTGCGGAAGCAAAGCCAGCTTGCGAAGCATTTTCCGGCGAAGCGCTACGAAACTTCGATATCATTGTTTAAATGGGTTCCGCCAATGCGAGTCGAGTTCATCAATCCGTTCGTCTCCGCCACGCACGACGTGTTCAAGACCATGCTTGACTGCACGCTGACGCGGGGGCCCTTGAGCCTGAAACGCGAGCACACTCCCATGCACGAAGTGAGTGGCCTGATCGGCTTGAGCGGCAAATGCCGCGGAATGGTCGTAGTCAGCGTCAGCCGTCTCACCGCGATCCGGGCGGCCGAGGTCATGCTCGGCTCCGAACCCAAAGAAGTCGACAGCGACGTCCTGGATGCAATCGGCGAATTGACCAACATGATTGCCGGAGCGGCGAAAAACCAGCTCGAGGAATTCCACCTCACGATCGGCTTGCCGACGGTAATCTGCGGCAAAGGCCAGGCAATCGCGTTTCCTTCGCAGACCGCGCCGATGGTAATTCCTTTCGAGTCGGATATCGGTTCGGTGTGCGTGCAAGTTGGCCTGGTCGAAAGTCCCGCCGGGTAATCCGGACTGGCAGGCAGCTAATCTGGCGGGCCGTGGAGCAAACCAATGATGGGCGCCGTCTATCGAGGGCTGGGAATCGGCCTGCTCGTCCTCGCGGCGATCGGCGCGTTTCTGCCCCTATTGCCGTCGACGCCGTTTCTCTTGTTGGCGACCGGCTGCTTCATGCGCTCGTCGCCCGAGTGGAACGAAAGGCTTTTTCGCTCGCGGCTGTTTGGCCAGACACTACGGGAGTGGCACACCCATCGAATCGTGCGCCCGACGACCAAGGCAATCGCGCTCGTTAGCATGCTCGTCGTCGGCAGCGCTTCGCTGATCGGCGGCGGATTTTCAGGGACGATTCTTTTCGTGCTGATCGCTACCATGTCGGTCGCGGCAATTATTGTGCTGCGATTACCTGCAGGAGATTGATGCCAATTTGGCGTTTGTAGACTTCCTGATCGGTTTGGAGGACGAACACCCGCTGCGGCAGCTTTTTTTCCAGGTGATCGCCAATTACGCCCAGGCCAACCTGGAGCGGGTCGCCGAGCAATTCCAGGAGCCTTCGGGCCGTGCGGCGAGAGTAGATCCGGTCCGCTGGGAGACGGATGCATCGGTCCGCTGGGAGATTGCGTTCCGCGAAGTCGGCCCGGTCCCGGACGGGGCGATTAATCCGTGGCGGCCGGCCGTGATCGCCCCGCGGTCTGGACCAGATCGCGCGGGCGGTCGAGAGAATTTCGGACATCGTCCACGAGATCAACCTGCGCACCGGTGGCCGGTGAAAGCTCCGCTTGAAATCGCCTCCGTTTTACTTTCAGCCAACATCCAAAGCCGCAGTTTCCAAATCGGATCACCGCGCCACGCATTGAATCAGCAAAAACCCGCTTAGGACGGCGTGAAAGGGACTGCGGCCGGTTCTTCGCGTCCAACCTGAATCTCGTCGGCCGCAACATTTCGCAGGAGCATCGCCGCCTCGCTATCCAGACTGAGCTTGACGACGTCAGGGCGAAAAAGCAGCGCAAAGGTCCAATTGACCACGATGTGCAGCCGACGGGCCCATCCAGGCATCTGTAGCAAGTAATACGTGCGCCGCACGAACCAAGCCGGGACGCCACGAATCCTTAGCTTGATGAGTTGACCGAATGCCTTGCCGTGGCCCAGCGAGCCCATCATTCCCAGATTTTCGTAGACGAATGGCTGCGGCGGCCGGCCTTCCAGGACGCCAACAATATTGCGGGCCAGAACCTTGGCTTCCCTTAACGCATGTTGGGCCAGATTAGGATAGGGGGTGCCGTCGGGCGCCGGGATCGAACGCGCAATCGCCGATTGCCCAAACCTCCGGATGTTTTTGGCAACGCATCGTCCCGTCGACGATGATATGGCCGCGCCGGTCTTTCTCGACAGGCAGGCTGGTGACGACTGGGTTGGGAACGATTCCCGCGGCAAGAACGATGGTCTCGGCTTCGATCGTTTCCTGCGGCAAGTGGACCTTGCCGGGCTCGATGGCGCACACGATGGTCTGGGTTCGAATCTCCACGCCAGGCCGCTGGCTGAGCACCCGTGTCCCATACTCGGCGAGCGTGGGATTCATTTCGGGCATGATGCGATCCGCGCCTTGGAGCATGATGAAGCGGACTTCATCGCGACCGACTTGCTCGTAAAGCGACACGATTTCATCCACAAACGCGGTCAGTTCGCCGAAGAGCTCCACTCCGACCAGCCCGCCGCCCACGATGACGAATGTCAGCAGTTTGCGTTTGCGCTGGGGATCCGCCTCCACCGCGGCTCGCTCGAAACACTCGATGATTCGATTGCGAAGCAATAGAGCATCGGCCAGCGTCTTGAACGTGAACGCGTGCTCGGAGCCGGGAATCATTCGCCGGTTCGTCATGGCGCCCAGTGCGAGGACCAGCTGGTCGTAAGCCAACTCCCCGGTTTCCGATCCGCCAGTCAGATGCACCACGCCGCCGCTCCAGGTCGATCTCCCGAACCGTGGCCTCGGCGATCCGTGTGGAGCGCAAAAAAGCGCGAATGGGGAAAGCGCAATCGCGCACGTCCAAGGTCCCAGAGCAAACCTCGAAAAGCAGGGGAGTCATGAGGAGAAAATTATTGTGACTCACCAGCACAATTTCGACATCCTGGCGGCCCTTGCACAGTCGCTCCAGGTGGCGGGCCGTATAGACTCCGCCGAAACCGCCGCCGAGTATCACAATACGCGTCTTGGAACGGGAAGAATTTGTTTTCATTGCATTTTTTCTCGCGGCTCAGAATTGGCGGTCGTAAAAAATGCGCAGCCTGAATTCTAACTGAGCAGAACCTGGAGAAAAGTACAGATCGAGGTCACCGAATTGCCGAGGCCGCCTCCGCAATCGAGTCGATTCCGCCCAGACGTAGAGCGCCTTCTCGGCCACCGAGCGTTTCAGCAGCAGCACCAACAACATGATCGCAATTCCAATGACGGCCGCCACCTAGAAGACGTCGAAGTCAGCCATAGACGCGGATTGCTGCTGGCAAAGATCGGCAAGCGATTGCAAGGTCATCCGCCGTGCCTGGACTGGATCACTCGTGTGCTATGCAAAGAGCGGTTTTCCTCCCTCGAAAAAGGGCACGCATGGTTTGAGGGAATCAAGATAGTCGCCCAGATCAACCGTTGATTCCAAGGGCCAAAACATACACGACAAACTACCTTTCCGCCGACGAGCCACCTTTTAAGCCACGCGCCACGACAGCTCGCTCCGTCCAATCGATCAGAAGTTGTAGAAGAACGGCAAGCAGCGCCGCCGGTATCGCCCCTGCCAAGATCAGCTTGACATCATTGAGCCGAATTCCGCGCAAGATTGGTTGCCCGAGCCCGCCGGCTCCGATGATCGCTCCCAAAGTCGCAAATCCCACGTTCTGCACCGCTGCCGTACGGATGCCAGCCAACATGACCGGAAGCGCCATCGGCAGTTCGATTTCGGCCAACTTCGCTGCCGGGCTCAGTCCCAATACGGTCGCTGATTCAATCGTGCCACGGGGGATTCCTTCCAACCCGGTGAACGTGTTCCTTACGATCGGGAACAAACAATAGACCAGCAGGGCGACGACGGCCGTTACCGATCCTTCGCCGACGCTGGGATAGCCAAGGGCCCCGACCATCGGCATCAATAATACCAACAGCGCCAGTGAGGGGATCGTTTGCAATAGTCCGACGGCAGCCAGCACAACGCGACCAGCTCGTCGAAAGCGCTGGCAAAAGATGCCCAACGCCACACCAACCACAATAGCGGGCAGCAACGAGCGCCGCACCAGGTCGAGGTGCTCAGCCACGTGTTTCAGGATGACGCGACTCCATGAGTCTTCCTCCGGCTGCACCTTTACTCCCAGCTGTATGCGTAGAAATTCGGCCGCCGCTTGCGATTCGGACTGCTCGCTTGACTCGACGGCGTCGTTCAGCTCACGCATCTTTTCCTCGGAGATGCTGCGCTCGAGCCGGTGAATGCCCGCCAGCAATTTGGGCTGACGCTCGGCCGTGTCTAGCCTGTATAGCCACACGGCGTCGTAGCGAGGAAAGAACTTCAGATCGTCTTCCAGCAGCACCAAGTCGTTGCGATGGATCATTGCGTCGGTGGAATAAACGTCGGTCACATCGATTTCGCCCGCCAAGAGCTGAGGATACGCGACATCGTGATCGATTCCCACGACATTGCGCGGTGGCAAGTCGTAGTGTCGAGCGAGCG
Source organism: uncultured Planctomycetaceae bacterium (assembly GCA_963702015.1). Classification (GTDB taxonomy): domain Bacteria; phylum Planctomycetota; class Planctomycetia; order Pirellulales; family PALSA-1355; genus DATJTR01. The sequence continues at coordinate 5,022,477 of OY969698.1, read as the reverse complement.
CGCGCCACCCATCGCCGCGGTCGAGAAATTCGTGCGTCAATGCCAAGCGCAACTCGGGAAACCGCCGCAGATCGGAGATCTTTTTGATCCCCAAGGCCTCTGCGCGTTTCCTCGTCAGCGCGAGTGCGTAACTGTTGCTGAAGCCCAATGAATCGGAGATCCCGATTCCGCGGGCGTGGAGTTTCGCCTCATGGCCTCGTCGTCGGGCACCGCTTCGGCGGCCAGAATCTCTTGTACGATTGTGCCGGTGTATTCCGGGTAAGCGTCAATATCGCCGGCCTGTAGCGCTTGGAACACGATCCGCGTTCCGCCAAATTCGCGATAGTGAGCTGCGCTCAGGCCGGCATCGATGGCCAGCAATCGAAGCATTTCTCCCAAGATCACTGACTCCGTGAATTTTTTCGAGCCGATGCGTACGGTGGCTTGTCGGTGCGGCAATGGAGAGAGCCCGACCGCCAGGAGCGCGACGCAAAGTGCCGACCATTTTAGAATCGCTGTGTTCATCATCTGGCGACAACCTGCGAATTCACAAATTCGCGCACGAAGTCGTTGGCGGGACTGTTCACGATGCTCGCGAATGAGCCCTGCTGAACGATTCGCCCGTTTTCAAGCACGCACACCCGATCGGCGAACCAGCTCGCTTCCACCAGATCGTGCGTGACAAGCAACACCGTGGCACGCGTGCGCTCAAACACGACTTTCAGGTCACGCTGCAGGCCGGCACGAATCATTGGATCGAGCGCTCCCAGCGGCTCATCGAGCAGCAGCAAGTGCGGACTCAGAAAAAGCGCGCGCATCAGGCTCACCCGCTGCCGCTGCCCACCCGACAGCTCGATCGGGTAACGATTGAGGGCATCCGGCGGGAATCGCGTCATCTCGACCAACTCGGCCAATCGCTGGTTGCGTCGCCCGCGCGGCCACCTCTGGTGCCGAGCCATGAGGGTCACATTCGACTCGGCCGTCAAATGCGGAAACAAGCCACCCTCTTGAATCACATATCCCAGTCGACGCCGTACGTCAGGCAGGCTGCGCTCCGTCAGCATCAGGTCGTCGACGACAATTTCCCCTTCAGTGGCCTTCACCAGGCCCGCGACCATTCGCAGGATCGTCGTCTTCCCGCAGCCGCTCGGCCCGAGCAGCACGACCACTTCGCCGGACTCCACCGTCAAATCGAACGGGGGCACAACGGTTTTGTTTCCGTAGGACTTCGAAACTCCTGAGAACCGAAGCATGCTGGCGCTTCTCGAGTTGCATCGTTATTCAGAGCGTGCGACGGCGTCTCTTGCCAGACGAATGCCACGGAACTGCGAGCGGGCCTCAAATTCACCGCGAAGCCCATCACTTCCGCCCATGGTTTTCGGTCCAAGTCTGGCATGACCGCCAAGGCCGCAGTGAACACGCGGCAGGCATTACCGCCGTTGGAATCATTCACCTTTGGATATCGAGCACCGCTTGTCCGGAGAACAGTCGCGATGATTCGGCGCGGGCACGAGCGTTCGACAAACTTCATCCGAAGGATACGCCGCTCCGGCATCGCCGCCATTGGACTTTGGTATCGGCTCGCCACCCCAATACCTTAGTCCAATAGCCCCTACTCATCGCAGTTTCTAACCTTCACTTGCTCGCGCCCAGGGAGTTCTCATGCCGTCGCAACTTTGGAAGGCGGAAATGTCTGGCCTCACCTCGACATTCCAAACGGTGCGGTCGGTGACCCGCTCTCTTGCTGCCGGTCTTTCTGCTGAGGACCAGATGGTCCAGTCGTGCCCGGACGCCAGTCCGGTCAAATGGCATCAGGCCCATACCACCTGGTTTTTTGAGACCTTCGTGCTGCGGGTCTTCCTGGCAGACTACAAACCCTTTCGCGAAGAGTTCCGTTGGCTGTTCAACAGCTATTACAACTCGCTCGGGGAGGAGATTCCAGATAAGAAGCTGCGCGCTTCCTTCTCCCGCCCTTCACTCGATGAGGTCGTGGCATACCGGGCACACGTTGACCAGGAGATGGAGAGACTCCTCGCGCGCCCCGTTGATGACGAGCCGACACGGCGGATCATTTTGGGCTTGAACCACGAGCAGCAGCACCAGGAACTCGCCCTGACTGACGTTAAGCACGCGTTTTACTCGAATCCCCTCCATCCTTCGTACGCGGCTGGTCCCCTCTCGGAAGACAGGGAAACTGCGGTCACTAAACTCGAATGGCACACTTTCGACGGAGGGTTGATCGAGATCGGTCATCCGCTTCAAGGGGCGACTCCTCTGGATTTTTGTTTTGACAACGAAGCTCCTCGACACAAGGTCTACTTGAAACCGTTCCAGATCGCCAATCGCGAAGTCACGTGCGGCGAATTCCTGGAATTCATATCGGATGACGCATATGCACGCCCCGACGTCTGGCTTTCCGCGGGCTGGGAAGCCGTGAGGGTCGGAGGTTGGCAGGCACCTCTCTACTGGCGACGTGATGCCAGCGACGAGACTGGCTGGTGCGTCTTCACGCTGAGGGGCTGGATTGGCCTGTCCGCGTTACTCGATGTGCCGGTATGCCACATCAGCTTCTTCGAAGCCGATGCTTTTGCGCGCTGGCGGGCTTGCCGACTTCCGACGGAAGCGGAATGGGAATTCGTCGCGAGCCAATCGCTCCGACAGGGAAATCTGCTCGACACGGGGAGGCTCCATCCCGCAAGGGTGCGCGGTGCGGGTGTCGAGCAACTATTCGGGGACTGCTGGGAATGGACGGCCAGCGCTTACACCGGCTATCCGGGATATAAGCCCCTCGCTGGAGCGTTGGGCGAATACAACGGAAAGTTCATGTCCGGCCAGGTCGTTCTGCGTGGAGGGTCCTGCGTCACGCCCGCGACTCATGTGCGCGCGACGTATCGCAATTTCTTTCCACCGGCGACTCGGTGGCAGTTCACTGGCTTACGTTTGGCAATTTAGAAGGGTGTCACTCAAATGACTGCGTACCCGATTGCATTCGACTTGGAGCGCCCGGCCTCGTTGAATAAACGTGAAATGCTGATCCGGGAAGTTCGGCGCGGCTTGCTCGGACGACCCCGGTCTCTTGCGCCGTGGCTCTTCTACGACGCGCGCGGCTCACGCATTTTTGAACGCATCACACAACTTCCGGAGTACTACTGCACGCGGACGGAGCGCAACATCCTGGCGAGGTTTTGCGACGGAATGATCGCGGCCGCTTGTGCTGACAAATCAAAAGCCATGCGTATTGTGGAATTGGGAGCCGGCACCGCCGCGAAAACCACCGTCCTCCTTGATGCTGCGGCGAGATTACAGAGTGAAGTGTTGTATGTCCCGGTGGATGTATCGCCCGATGCTCTCGACGTGGCCCGCAAAAGGATCGCAACCTCGCTGCCCGAGGTATTCATATCACCGCTTGCAGCGAACTATGTGACGCATCCACCTCAGCTGGAATCGTTCGATGGAACAACTCTGGGATTATACATCGGTTCAAGTATCGGCAACTTCGCACCCGAAGAGGCGCGAACGATTCTTCGCAATTTGAGCGGCCAGCTGCAAACAGGTGATGCGCTGCTGCTGGGGGTAGACATGGTGAAAGACGGGCCGACTCTGGTGGCTGCCTATGATGACAGAGACGGGGTAACGGCAGAATTCAACCTGAACATTCTGCATCGTCTCAATCGAGAGCTTGGCGCTGATTTTGATCCCGCGAGGTTCTCCCATCGCGTTCTCTGGAGTCCCGTGCAGTCACGCATCGAGATGCATCTTGAGAGCACCTGTCATCAACATGTACGCATCGCTGCCGCACACCTTGATGTTTATTTCGCGAAACGCGAACGCATTCATACCGAGAACAGCTACAAGTTCACGGACAAGACCATCCGCACTCTCCTCAGAGACGCGGGCTTCGTGCACGAACGCACGTGGACAGACGAGCGCGGATGGTATTCCGTTACGCTCGCACGCATCGAGTAGGGCGTCCCATGGCACCGCAACACGTTGACGCGATTATTATAGGTGCTGGTCAGGCGGCAAAGCCGCTAGCCATCGACTTGGGCGGTGCCGGTCGTCGGACGGTCATTATCGAACGGCAACATGTCGGCGGGACTTGTGTCAACAGAGGCTGCACGCCGACGAAGAGTATGGTTGCCAGCGCGGGTAGCTTACTTGGCTCGACGCGCCGCCGACTATGGCGTTCACTGTGGGCCTGTCGCCGTTGACATGGCGCAAGTCCGCGGGCGCACGCAGGCAATTGTGGAAGACTTCCGCGCACAAGTGCAGCGTCGCCTGGAAACTGCCGATAACGTCGAGCTCATTTTCGGCGAAGGACACTTTACCGCTCCCAACGTCGTCGAGGTAAGGCTCAATGTCGGCGGCACGCGGGCGTTGACGGCGGACAACATTTTCATCGATACCGGCGCTCGGCCGGCGCGACCCCACCTCGCCGGACTCGATTCCGTGAGCACTCTCGACTCGACTTCGATCATGGCGTTGCAAGAGCTGCCGGAACATTTGCTGATTCTGGGGGGGGGCTACATCGGTTTGGAATTCGGACAGATGTTTCGTCGCTTCGGTAGTGCAGTTACCATCGTGGAGCGCGATAAGCAGCTCCTCGATCGGGAGGATCCGGACGTTGCCGCGGAGGTTTGCGAACTGCTACGGATGGATGGCATCGAAATCTTGCTCGAAACCGAAGCGGTCGGCGTGCATCCCAGCGCTTCCGGCGTCGGCTTGGAGCTGCGCGGCCCCACGGAAAAGCGGACCGTCGACGGGTCCCACCTCCTCATCGCCGTGGGGCGAGTGCCGAATAGCGAGGAACTCAACCTCGCCGCCGCCGGCGTGCAGGTTGACACGCGCGGCTTCATCCCGGTAGATGACCGGCTGGCGACGAACGTCGCCGGTGTCTACGCTTTGGGGGATGTCAATGGCGGTCCGGCGTTCACGCACATCTCGTACGATGACTATCGCATTATCCGCAACAACCTGCTGCGCGGCGGACAGTCATCGACAAAGAACCGGTTGCTTCCGTACACCGTGTACACTGACCCGCAGCTAGGCCGGATCGGCCTGACAGAGCAGGAGGCGCGGGCACAGGGCCGCGCGATCCGCATCGCCAAGATCCCGATGACCTGGGTGGCCCGTGCCGTGGAAACGGCCGAACCAAGCGGCTTCATCAAGGCCGTCGTCGATGCCGAGAGTCAGGAAATTCTTGGGGCGGCTGTCTTGGCCGTCGAAGGCGGTGAGATCATGTCGATGCTTCAGATCGCCATGATGGGCAAGCTTTCCTTTACCACCCTCGAAGAGGGCATCTTCGCGCACCCAACCTTCGCGGAGGGTTTGAACACGTTGTTCATGCACATGGAAAAATAAGCGTGACCACGTAACTCCCGCCATTGGCTACGTGTTCGCCAAGAACTTTACAAGGGTGAGCTCAGGAGAGGAGCGTGTCATGGGGAACCTAGAAACTCGCGCGGCCCTGGAGCGGCACTGGACCGCCGCTGCCGCGGGGGATCAGGACGCGGAACACGAGATCTATCACGACGACGCCACGGTCGAGTATCCCCAGTCGGGGGAGCGCATCCGGGGGCGGCAAAACGTGCAAGCCCTGCGGAGTCACCACCCGGACAGGCCGTCGGGTTTCGCCGTCCGGCGGATGCTCGGGGAAGGGGATCTCTGGGTCACGGAGTACGTGATTATCTACAACGGGCAGCCGGTCCACACGGTCAGCATCATGGAGTTCCGCGGCGGTAAGGTCGCCCACGAGGTGCAATACTTCGCAAGCCCGTTCGAGGCACCGGCCTGGCGGGCTCAGTGGGTGGAGGTGATGAGTTGAGGCCCGCGGGCGAGCATGGGCCGTCCGCCGTACTCTGGAAATGACCGCAGACGGCGTTCGAAGCGGGCAAGTCGCCGCCCGGCAAATGCGCACTCAATGGCCAAGGGGTAGACACCATGCACTCGCTCTATTCCGATCCTGTCGTCTGGAGCCGTATTCAGTTCGCCTTCACGCTCACCTACCATTATCTCTTCCCGCAGCTCACCATGGGCCTGGCGTGGTTTCTGGTCTACTGGAAATGGCGCGCCCTGCGGACCGGGGATGAGAAATACAACCAGGCCGCGCGATTCTGGGCGAAGATCTTCGGGCTCAATTTCGCCGTCGGGGTGGTGACCGGCATTCCGATGGAGTTTCAGTTCGGAACGAATTGGGCGGGCTTCTCCAAATACGCCGGCGCGGTCATTGGACAGACGCTAGCGATGGAGGGCATGTTCGCCTTCTTTCTGGAAAGCGCCTTTATCGGAGCGTTGATCTGGGGCGAAAAGCGATTGGGTCCGCGCTACCACTTCCTGGCCGCCCTGGCGGTCGCGCTGGGAAGCTGGCTTTCCGGCTATTTCATTCTGGTGACAAACGCCTTCATGCAGCATCCCGTTGGTTATCGCATCGAAGCGGATGGCTCGCTGGGGATTGCCAGTCTCAGCGCTTACCTACTCAATCCATGGGCATGGATCGAATTTAGCCACAATCAGATGGCGGCGCTCGTCACGGGCTCGTTTGTGGTGGCCGCGGTCGGCGCATTCTACACCTTGCGCGGATTGCATCGGGTGCAAGCGCGACTGTATCTGCGCGCTGGAACTGTCATGGGACTGATCGCCTCCCTTCTTGTGGCGTTCCCGACCGGTGATCGGCAGGCCAAGATGGTTGGCAATTACCAGCCGGTGACCTTGGCGGCCATGGAGGGCAGGTTCGTCGGCGGTCCAATGGCCGGCGTCGCGCTGATCGGGCAGCCTAATGTTGCGGCCCGCCGGCTCGACAACCCGATCGAGCTCCCGGGCGCCCTCAGCTTTCTCGCCTACGGTCACTTTGGAAGCTACGTGCACGGATTGGACAACTTTTCCGAGGAGTCGTGGCCCGACAACATCGAGCTGCTGTATTACTCATTTCACCTCATGATCACGCTCGGAACGATTTTTATCGTCCTGATGGCCTATGCCGGAATCCAGAACTTGCGCGGCCGATTGGAATCCAGCACCGGGCTGCTCTGGGTGCTGATGCTCGCGTTCCCATTTCCCTACCTCGCCAACACGCTGGGGTGGATGACCGCGGAGTTGGGACGCCAACCCTGGCTGATCTACGACCTTTTTCGCACAGGCGACGGCTACAGCAAAGTAGTCAGCAGCGGTGACGTGGTGTTCACGCTGATCGGCTTCGTCGGCCTTTATTTTGTGCTCGGTCTGCTGTTTCTGTTTCTGGTCGGGCGTGAGATCGGTCATGGGCCCGATGAGGCCAGACATGGAGAAGGGCCCTCTGTATGATCGCGACATGGTATGGCATTGCCAGCTTCATGCTCATCATCTATGTGACGCTGGATGGCCGCAACTTCGGTGCTGGAATGCTTCACTGGCTCGTGGCTAAGACGCCACAGGAGCGCCGACAGGTCATCGCCGCGATCGGTCCGCTCTGGTCCTGGCACGAAGTGTGGCTGGTCGGTTTCGGCGGCACGGTTCTCGCGGTATTCCCCAAGCTTCTGGCATCCGGCTTTGCCGGCTATTACCTGGCGCTCTTTCTCATTTTGTGGTGTCTGATACTGCGCGGAATCTCGCTGGAAGTCGGCGGCCACATCAACGATCTCATGTGGCAGGGGTGGTGGGATTTTGTCTTCGTAGTCGCCAATACGCTTCTGGCCATCCTTTTCGGTGCGGCCGCGGGTAACATGGCCCGCGGTGTGCCGCTCGCTTCCGACGGCACGTTCTCCATGGCCTTCTTCACCGATTTCACGCCACGCGGATATGTCGGGCTGCTCGATTGGTATACGGTATCGGTTGCACTCTTCGCTGCCGTCGCGCTCGCGGCGCACGGTGCGACCTATCTCACGCTCAAGACGGAAGGCGCCGTGCACGACCGCAGTGCGGGCTACGCAAGGGTACTGTGGGCGGCGGCGGCTCCGCTGCTGCTGGTCATCTCCGTCGAATCCGGCCTGGTGCGCCCCGATCTGCTCGGGCACGCGATTTACAACCCCTTTTGGTGGCTCGGGTTGCTTCTGACCTGTGCGGCAGCGATCACGATGGTTTCAGGGCTGGCAACGCGGCGCGAGAGGCGGGCGTTCATCGGATCGAGCCTGCTGATTGCCGGTCTGCCGGCCACCGGGGCGGCCGCCATTTTTCCGGTTGTGCTGCATTCGACGCTGGCGCCGAAAACTCACTCACCGCTTACGACGTCGCCGCCAGTCCCAATTCGCTGGTGTACGCCGCGATCTGGTGGCCGATCAGTTTCGCGCTGGCGGCCGCGTATTTCGTTTTCGTCTCGCGACGGTACGCCGGCAAGGTCAGCGTCGCTCGAGACAACCAGGGCTTTTACTAAGCCCAGTCGAGGTAGCTTGCAGGCCGGCCGCAGCTTCTCTTTGAATGCCGTTTGCTAGGCTTACTCGCAATGAGTGAATTCGATTCGCCGGGTAACGTGCTGCTGGTCGGGGCCGGACGCGGCAAGCAAAACGGTCGCGGTGGCGCAACTGACAAAAATTCTTTCGGCGGCAATGCTGGGGCAGAGAACCGCCGCAAGCCCGAGCGGATCCAGCAACCTTCCAATCCGCGGTGACGATGGAGCGTGCGCGGCGGCGCCAGGCATGCTCAAGCCTCGAACATTCTTGCTACTTCACAACGGTGGAGGCAGTTCCCCACTTGCCGGAAAAGACAAACTCGGAGACCGGCTTTCGCGTGCGCGGCGCGCAGATCGCGCTGGCGAAGATTGTCGGGCGATGTGCTGGGATCGGCGGCGTAGCCGATGGCCACGCCCGTCGTGGGCTGCACGCCCTCGGGCACTGCATACAGCTGGCTGACCCGGGCGGGAACGATACCAATCATTTGATGAACATAGATGCCACGGGCTGTCGCCTCGAAAGTCAGGGTGGCGCTCGCCAGGCCCAGGTCATGAACGGCGGCGGCATTCGGTTCGCCGTTCAGGTGGAAACGGAGGTTCGTGCAGCCGATGGCCAATACGGGAGCGGCTTTCGCCCAGACCTGATTGCCCTCGACCAGGCAAGAGAGCAATCGCTCGAACTCCGGGCCATCCTGCCTGGTCGCCACGATGTAGCTGTAGGGCTGCTCGTTGTACGAAGACGCTGCCCAGCGGGCGGCCTCGAAGAGCGAGCGGAGGTCGTCGATCGACACGGGCCGATCAGCAAATGCGTAGGGACTCCACCGGCTGGCGATCAATTCGTGAATCGGGTGAGCAGGAGTTGCCTGTTTCGGGTGGGGCATTTTTTGGTCCTCCTAGGAAATTACACTTCCGGCGACTTACGAGGGTTGACAATCCGGCGCGGTCGCCGAGCGCAGTCGTTCGGCCATTTTCACCAAATCGGCGATAGATCCCGCCCGCATCTTTCCCATGACTTTGCCACGGTGGGCTTTGACGGTGATTTCGCTGATGCCCAGTCTGGTACCGACTTGTTTGTTCAGCAGGCCGGAAACGACCAGGCTCATGACTTCGCGTTCGCGTGGAGTGAGGGACGCGAGGCACTGCCGGAGTTGCTGCATCTCGCTTTGCCGAGCGAGTGTCACCTGGCTGCGCTCAATGGCTTGGCGGATGGCACTGAGCAGATCGTTGTCGTTAAATGGCTTGGTGAGGAATTCGACCGCGCCGGCTTTCATGGCGCGCACCGTTTTGGGCACATCGCCATAGCCGGAGATGAAGATAATCGGCATGTCGCTACGGTCACCGGCGATGCGTTCCTGAAGTTCAAGTCCGTTCAGGCCCCGTAGAGTCACGTCGAGTACGAGGCAACTCGGAATCGCCGTGCGCGGACGAGTGAGGAACTCCTCGGCGGAATGGAAGGCTTCCGACCGCCAGCCTTCGCAGCGGATCAGGGCCTCCAATGATTCTCGCACCGAAACATCATCGTCGACGACAAACACGATTGGGGTTGCATCCAACATGGCCACCTCCATTACGCTTGTTTCCGTTCTAATTCGCCGCCAGGGCGACGCGCATGGCCTGAAGCAAAGCCATGTCACTGAATGGCTTGAGCAGACAGGCGACCGCGCCTTCTCCGGATACGCTTGGCCGAGCCGTTTCATCCTTGTGCGCGGTGATGAATACGATCGGAATCTGCTGCTTGCGATGTTTCAATTCGCGCTGAACGTCGAACCCGCTCATTCCCGGCATGGCGATGTCCAGAATGAGGCATTTCGTGTGCACCACGTATTCGGAAGCGAGGAATTCCTCGCCCGATTTGAACGGCTGCACCGCGAAGCCGAATTCTTTCAGCAGGTCAGGCAGCGACTCGCGCACCGACTCATCATCATCAACAACCGAAACCAGTGAGTACGTGTCCATCAGAGATTCCTCGCGAGCTCCGCGGGTTGGTTAGCGGCGGTGTTTCGAGCCGAGCTCGGCAGGCACTCGCCGACCGGGCTCACGGGGCTCTGAGGAATGGAGAATGAAAATGTTGTACCAGGGCCGTCGTTTGGCTCGACCCAAATGCGGCCCTGATGATTTTCGATAATCGATCGGCTGACCGCCAGCCCGATTCCCATGCCGCCGTTCTTGGTGGTGTAAAACGCGTCGAAAAGGCGGCCGGCAGCCCGCGGATCGAGACCGATCCCGCTGTCCCGCACGGTCAGGCGCACGTGATCGGCTTCATCTCGCTGTGTTTGAATCAGCAACTGCCGCGCGCGATCGTGAACTTCGATCATCGCATCCGATGCGTTTTGCAGCAGGTTCATGATGACCTGCTGAAGCTGCACGCGATCGCCGGTAACCAGCGTTAAATCATCGGCAAGCTCGGACCGCAGAATTACTCGGTCTCTTTGCAGCGTGCTCAACATCAGCGCGATCACTTCTCGCGTGGCTTCGTTCAGATCAAACGATTCGGTGGTGGACTGCCGCTTGCTGAATAACGCCCGCAATCGTGTGATGACTTCGGAAGCGCGATTGCCGTCGCGGATCGTGCGGCGGGCGGTCTCACGCGCGCCTTCAACATTCGGAGGATTGGCATCGAGCATTCGCAAACAGGTGCTGGCGTTCGTGATAATGCCGGAAAGCGGCTGATTGACTTCGTGCGCAATCGACGCGGTGAGCTGGCTCAGCGTCAACACGCGCGTCATGTTGGCCAGTTCCGCCTGCGTGTTGCGCAGTGCTTCCTGTGCCTGTTTCCAGTCGTGCATGTCCACGACTGTGCCGTGCCATTTCAAGATTCGGCCATCTTTGTCGAGCAGTGGAAGGGCATTGGTCACGCACCATCGGTACGCCCGGTCGGAAGCATGAATGGCTCGAACCTCAATCCGATATGGCGCTCCGCTGTTCACGCAGGACATCCATGCCCGGGTCGCCGATTCGATGTCGTCGGGGTGAAGCAGCTTGGCCCAGCCGTTACCCATGATTTCGTGGGCTGCAAAGCCGGTGTATTCCAGCAAGCGAGTGTTGCAGTAATCCATGGCTCCGTCGGGGGTGGCGCTCCAGAGCATCTCCGGAATCGTTTCGGTCATTTGGCGTAAGTTGAGTTCGCTTTGGCGGAGTTTTTCTTCTGCTCGTTTGGAATCGGTGATGTCTCGAATGAATGCACTGAAGACCCACTCGTCGTCTAGTTTGAGGGGCATGACTTCCAACTCGACGGGAAACTCTACGCCGCCGCGGCGGATCGAGGTGACTTCCATGCGCCGCCGCAGCAGCGGACCTTCGCCCGTGGCCAGGAAATGCCGCAGCCCGCTCTCGTACGCCATTCGGTGCGGCTGCGGAATAATCAAATCCGCCATGTGCTGGCCGATCGTTTCGCCGCTGCTCCAGCCGAACACGATTTCGGCCTGCTTGTTCCAACCGGTGATTGTTCCGGAAGCATTCATGGTGACTACGGCATCCAGCGCGGTGTCGATGATCAATCGCGTTCTTTCCTCAGTCTTGCGTAATTCCTGCTGGGACCGTTTGAGGTCGTCGATGTCGGTGGATGTGCCGACAAACTTGATGATCGTCCCTTCCGCATCGCGTAGCGCGACGGCCCGATTGAGATGCCAGCGATAGGCTCCGTCCCGAGCCCGGCGAAAGCGAGCTTCCATCGCAAAATCCCGCCCGGACCGTATCCCTTCCCAAAAAACTTTGCAGGCACTTTCACGATCATCGGGATGGACCACGGTAATCCACGCCTCGGGCCGCGATAAAACATCTTCGAGCGATTGGCCGGTGTATTCCAGCCACTTTTGATTGACGAAATCGGGAGTTCCATTCGGTCGAATCGTCCAGGCTGCCACCGGAATCAGTTGCAGCACGCCGACTTGAAGTTGCAACAGTTGATTGGCGGCGGCGAGTTCCCTCGTTCGCTGCTCGACTCGCTGATCGAGTTCATCGGCAAGCCGTTCCTGTTCTTTGCGCAGCCGACGCTTCGTGCAGCGATATCACCGCCTGGTTCGCCGCCACTCTTAAAAGAAGTTGCTCAGTCTGTCCGGGGAAATCCGATCGCTCCGCCCCGACCACGAGCATGCCGATTTCGCCACGCAATCCAAATGGCAAGGGCACGATCGACAGATTCTTGTCTCCAAAACGCCCCTCAATCCGCGAGGGCCATTTCTGGGGATCGTCTCCCAATAACCGATTAAGCTGTGCGCCGACCTCACCAGGCTGAAGGTCCCGAGCGGAAGATTGGGCCACCCGCGCCAATTCGATGACAACGTCACCCAGCATGTCTTTCAGTTGCACGTAGATCAATTTCAGATGGAGCATGCTTTGCAGTCCGTCGATCAATGTGCGACCGATCTGGGATGGATCGCCGCCGCTCCAGATCGCAGGCAGAGCCATCATGCTGATCAGGTCGCTGATGCAACGCTGCAAGCGTTTGACCTCTTCGCCGGGATGTGTCTGTGTCGCGTCCATTTTTATGCTCGCCGTTCGCGCAGCTCACGCAAAAACTCTTCCGGGGGCACGTAGAACGGATTGTGCTGAAGAATGCCGCCAATGATGACCATCGGATGTGTCCGCATGATGTCGACGACCGTATCGCCTCCGAACTTCGCCAGATCGTAGACGCAAATGACCGCATCCTCGTGGCGGCTCCACACCTCATTCACGCGCGATTCGAACTCGACGAGATGGTCAATGTGCGATCGTCCATCTGCCGCCCAATCCATCTGACAGACGATCCGACTGACCGGAAACCCAGTCTTGTCGTTGCCGCTCGACAGTTGCTCGAACTCCTCCAGCATGCGGTCCTGATCGAACCGGCCATCTCGCAGGTAGGCTTCGACGTTGGTTCGAAGCTCCAATTGCCCGCTCCGCTGGACGGCCGTCGGGTCGATTCCCGCGGCAGCTAATCTCTCAAGATGATCGTGGCATCTGCCCGGGTTGACGACATGAACCGCCTTGTGGCCGCATTCGAACCCGTCCTTAATGAACGGCATCAGGACGCGATACTCCTCATCAGCACTTTTAAAGAAGGCACAGACATGGCGTTCCTCGGCAAGCTGGGAACCGGCAAAAGGAATCGGGGCCGTCGTCTTCATGGCGTGCTCCCACTTTGTGCGGCTCGATCCAAGGTGAGCATATGTCACGCCCACCGAAAGCTCCATGATGCTTTGGTATCGGATGGGTCCGTGAAATGGGACCGGCAATACCTTCGTCCAATGGATTGATTCTAGCCCTCCGCCTAATCTGTGAGGAGCGTCTTTTTTCGAGTCTTCAGCAGACTCTTTTTGGGTGAGTTTTTGATGAAATAATGTGGCGTTGATGGCTGAGCGGCGTCGCGTTCGCTCTTGCGTGACATTTATCGCGGGAAGTCACGACCGACTCGGGTGACTGGGGGTTCATCGCCCCCCTCGAGGCACGCCGATCGCTTGATTCCGTTTTGCCGTGGCCCGACGATGAAGCGGACCAAATGGGTGCGAAAGGTGTCGGCAATTCTCAGCGGCGCTTGGCCAGGCGGGTGGCGACGATCTTTCACACCACCAGGAAACACGTCCGCACTTTGGAACTATTCGCGATCCAGTGGACATTAAGGAGCAAAACAATGGCAAACCCCGACGACCTTCGCTATACGAAAATCGCCCTCAACCATGGATCCGGCGCCATGCCCGCGCTTGGCTTTGGCACGCTCATTCCCGACCCCGTGGCAACCCGAAACGCGACCAAGGCGGCATTGGAGGCAGGGTTTCGCCTGCTCGACACTGCCGAACGTTACCAAACCGAAAAGGAAGTCGGCGAAGGGATGCAGGAGGTGTTCAAGGGGGGCAAGATCAAGCGGGAGGACGTTTTTGTCATCACGAAGCTCTGGAATACCCATCATCGTCCGCAGCGCGTCAAACCTGCCTTTGAGGCCAGTCTCAAGAAACTGCAACTCGACTTCGTCGACCTCTATCTCATCCACACCCCCTTTGCGTTCCAACCCGGCGACGATTTCGATCCGAGGGATGCCAACGGCAATGTGATCAATGACCAAGGGGTGACGCTCTTGGACACATGGAAGGCGCTCGAGAGCCTGGTCGATGAAGGGAGGTGTCGGGCCATTGGATTGTCCGACGTCAGCCTGGAACAGGTGCAACAGATCTTTGAAGCCGCGAGGATCAAGCCCGCGGTCGTTCACGTCGAATCCCACCCATATCTGCCGGAATGGGACCTTTTGAATTATTGCAAAGAGCATGGCATCGTGCTGCAAGCTTTCGCAGCGCTGGGCCATAGCAGCGAGCCCAAGTTGCTGGAAAACCCTGTCATCACGGCGATCGCCAAGCGAGTGGGCAAGACCCCGGCGCAAGTCTTGCTTGCCTGGGCCATCCAGCGCGGGACAGCCCCTTTGACTACTTCGAAGAACCCCAGCCGCATCCAGGAGAACTTTGAGGTTTCGGCCCTGCCTGAAAACGCGGTGCGGGAGATCAGCGAGGGAATCACGTCGCGAATCCGGTTCAATGCTGTTGTGAAGACCGGCGTTCCCGGATTCATTCCGAGAGGAAAGTGATTTCGAGATGGTCCTCCGCCCGAGTCACCACACTTTTTCCAAGATGATCGTCACCGCTACTTGCCCGCCCGGCAGCGGCGTCTCAGGAAACAGGTCGACGACAGTCTTGCCGTCCGACGCCGGTGTCAACGACTAGGGTCGTTTGGCCGCTGCAGGCAATGTCGCGACCAGGCGGCGAACGTGGGACGAACGCCGTGTAGGACGTGCCGAGTTGGAACCGTTGGAGGTAGCGGAGGTGGTTGCGACATCCGCCTCAGAGCGGTTGTTCCAACAGGACCAAGGCGGTGTAGACCCGGAGCGTGGCCCAGATCGAGACCGATGTAGTAGTGCGGCTGAATGCCGCTCTTCTCGATTGGCGATCCGGTCTGAAGTCGGCCCGGGATTTTTCTGCCGCCGAGTCTAGTTATTCGATAGGCATCTGGCCGTGAACAGACACTCGCTAGCTTTTGGAGGATTTCATGAGCACCATTGCTGCCCCTAATCGGGCGACTGCAACATCTTCGGGCTCGGCTTCCGCGCTAAACCTGATCGACGGAGCCTGGGTCGAGGGCCACGGGAACACGAGCCGCGACATCTGCAATCCCGCGGACGCGGCCGAGGTGCTGGCGCCGGTGCGCGAGGCCGCGCCGGAGCAGGTCGACGAAGCATGCGCTGCCGCAGCCCGTGCCTTCCCTGGCTGGCGCGCCACGCCGGCGCCGGATCGGGCTCACCTCTTGTTCAAGTTCCGGGGACTGCTGGAAAAAAACCTTTCGGACTTGGCACACGGCATCGTCCGCGAAAACGGCAAACTGCTCAGCGAGGCGCACGGTTCGCTACGGCGCGGGCTTGACGTCGTCGAATTCGCCTGCGGCATTCCCTCCCAGCTGATGGGACAGACGCTGACCGACATTTCGCGGGACGTCGATTGCCATGCCATCCGCGAACCCGTGGGTGTGGTGGTCGGCATTCCGCCGTTCAATTTCCCGGCCTTGATTCCGCTGTGGATGATGTCGATCGCCGTCGCCTGCGGGAACACGTTCGTCCTCAAGGCCGCCGAGAAGGCACCGTTGACCGGCACGCGACTCGTCGAGCTGTTCGCTGATGCCGGCTTACCGCCGGGTGTCGTCGGCGTGGTGCAGGGGGGCAAGGAAGTAAGCGAACGGCTCATCACCAACCCGCATGTCCAGGCCGTTTCCTTTGTCGGGACGTCGGCAGTGGCGGAGTCGGTCTACCGTACCGCAGCGGCTCACGGCAAGCGCGTTCAGGCACACGGCGGAGCGAAGAACCATTTGATTGTCCTGCCCGATGCCGACCTGGCGCACAGCCTGCCCGCCCTGATTGGATCGTGCTTCGGCTCAGCCGGACAGCGCTGCCTTGGCGGGAGCGTGCTGGTGGCGGTTGGCGATCGAGCGCGGCAGGATGCCGTCGTCGATGCCTTCATCCGCTCAGCGGGTGAACTCAAACTGGGAGACGGCCTGGACGACACGGCGACGCTCTGTCCAGTGGTGAACCCAGGGGAGGAAGAGCGGATCCGGAGTGCGATTGAGCGCGGGGTGACGGAAGGAGCCCGGCTTCGCCTCGACGGCCGTTCCCAAACGGTCCCCCACAGGCCGCGCGGCTGCTTCATCGGGCCGACGGTCTTCGACGATGTGACACCGGAAATGTTCGTCGGGCGGGAGGAGATTTTCGGCCCGGTAGTGAGCGTGATGCGTGTCCCGGACCTGGACGCGGCAATCACGTTGACAAACCGCAGCCGATACGGCAACACGGTCTCTCTCTTCACGCAATCCGGCGCAGCGGCTCGCACCTTCCGCGAGCGTATCCAGGTCGGAATGCTCGGCATCAATCTCGGCGTGCCGGCGCCGATGGCGTTCTTTCCGTTCGGCGGGTGGAAGAGCTCGATTTACGGTGATCTCAATGCACAGGGTGCTGACGCCGTCGCTTTCTACACGCGAAAGAAAGTGATCACGGAACACTGGTTCGGTGCCGAGGCGCCGAAGGATGGGTGGGTTTGATCGAATAGGCAAACCGGGAGCGTCAGCGACCGGAGTTCATTCAACCACCACCGAAGAGGGGGCCGCCCAGCCCTACGTCACCGGCAGCCTGTCGGCAGCATTATGTCGTCTCTTTGAGCGCCCGCAAAACGTGGGAAAGGTCATACCTAGGTATCGTCGATACCTTCGTCCAATAGTTTTGCTTCCCTTGCGGCTCACAAAATAGGGGCCGTGGCTATTGGTCCGATCGAATCGGATTCTTGCGACGGCGATTCTGGCTAAGGAGCCCACGATGATCCCCCAAAGAATCCTGATCACCACAGACGCCGGAACGATAGGGCTGCTGTTGCCAAAGTGCTCAAGTATGGTGAATCGTCGCCTTCCGGTCTGTTGACCGACGACCAAGACGCGTTCGAGGAAAGGGGCACTCGTAGAAATTGGCGCAGCGCTTCACGGAAGAACTTCGGACGGAGTTCGGATCACTAGGGTAAATTCAGGTCGAACTTCCGGCCCTCAAACCAAGGCAAAAGGAGTAAGACGGAAATGGCATCCCCTGCGACGTCACGAGAGTCCGACGGCCTGGCAACGCGGCTTCGCAAATATGGATCCCCCGCGATCGATTTCACGTCAACTGACGGCGTGCTTTACGAGCGACACGTCGTCTTCGACAATGTCATCAAAATGACCGCGGCCGGCCCACGCGAGCGTTTTGAAGCCTTCGCGCACTCGGTACGCGACATCCTCTCGCAGCGTTGGGTACAAACGGCGGAGACCTACGAGCGGGAGGATCCCAAACGTGTTTACTACCTTTCGATGGAGTTTCTTATCGGCCGTTCGCTGGCCAACAATGTTACGAACCTCTTGCTCGATGAGGTCGCGGCACGGGTGGTCAAGCAGAAGCACCTCGATTGGCTCGGGCTGCTCGAACAGGAGCCCGACGCAGGCCTGGGAAACGGGGGCCTCGGACGCCTGGCGGCCTGCTTCCTCGACTCCATGGCCACGATGCAACTTCCGGCGATTGGCTACGGTCTGCGTTATGAATACGGCATCTTCCGACAGACAATCCAGAATGGGTGGCAACAGGAGCGGCCCGACAATTGGCTCCGCCGCCCTGACCCCTGGGAGGTCGCCCGACCACAGGAGCGAGTAGAAATCAAGCTGAATTGCTCGGTCGAGGGACACGGCGGGGCCTTGCGCGCCATCGTTGGCAAGCAATCGAGTCTGATCGGCATCCCCTTTGATCGCCCGGTGGTCGGCTACGGTGGCCAGACCATCAACACACTTCGGCTGTGGGCTGCCGCCGCGCCCGATTATTTCGACTTCCAGCGATTCAGCGGCGGTGATTTCGTCGGCGCGTTGGCCGGCACGCTCGCGGCCGAATCCCTCACCCGGGTGCTCTACCCCGACGACTCGACGACCCGGGGACAGGAATTGCGCTTCGTTCAGGAGTATTTTCTGGTCGCCTGTTCGCTGGCCGACCTCCTGCGACGCTTCCGCAGGAGCAATGTTGATTGGCAGACCTTGCCTGACAAAGTCGCCATTCAGCTCAACGACACGCACCCCAGCATGGCAGTACCCGAGTTGATGCGCATTCTGTTGGACGAGGCGCATCTCGGCTGGGACCAGGCTTGGGACTTGACGCAGCGGACCCTGGCATACACGAATCACACCCTCTTGCCGGAAGCCCTGGAGAAATGGCCCGTGGCGTGGTTCGAGATGTTGCTGCCGCGCCATTTGGAGATCATCTATGAAATCAACCGTCGCCTGCTCGATGCCGTCCGAGCCCGCTTCCCGGGCGAGGAAGACCGGGTCGCGCGGATCAGCCTGATCGAAGAAGGGCCAACCAAGCATGTCCGCATGGCGAACCTGGCCATCGTCGGCTCGCACAGTACGAATGGAGTGGCGGCGATCCATTCCAAGTTGCTGCGCACGGTCACGGTTAAGGATCTGGCCGAGATGTTTCCCGAGCGCTTCAGCAACAAGACGAACGGCGTCACACCTAGACGCTGGCTGCTGCTGGCGAACCCGGCGCTCGCCCAAGCTGTCACCTCGGCCATTGGTGACCGGTGGATCACGGACCTCAGCGAGTTGAGCAAGCTTAAGCCACTGGCCGACGACGCCGGCTTTCGCGACGAGTTCCACAAGGCGAAACGCGAGGGCAAAACGCAATTCGCCCATTGGCTCAAAACCAAGTCGGGTCAGGCGATCGACCCAGAAACGATATTTGATTGCCAGATCAAACGCATCCACGAGTACAAGCGGCAACTGCTCAATGCGCTGCGGATCGTGGTGCTCTACAACCGGCTGCGAGAAAACCCGAATCTCGAAATGTCGCCGCGGACATTCCTCTTCGCCGGCAAGGCGGCGCCTGCCTACCATCTGGCCAAAGTCATCATCAAGTTCATCAACAACCTGGCCGACACCATCGACAGCGACCCGGTGACGCGTGGACGAATCAATGTGTTGTTCTTGTCCGAGTACGACGTGACGCTTGCCGAGCGGCTTATCCCCGCCAGCGACGTCTCCAATCAGATCTCGACGGCGGGCTACGAGGCCAGCGGGACGAGCAACATGAAGTTCATGATGAACGGTGCCCTGACGCTCGGCACACGCGACGGGGCAACCATCGAGATGGCCGAAGAGGCGGGCGAAGAGAACTTCTTCCTGTTCGGTCTGACGGCCCAGCAGGTGGCCGACAGCCGCGGTTGGTACAACCCCCACTGGCACTACGACAACGAGGCGGAGACTCGGGCGGCGCTAGACTTGATCTCCTCCGATCACTTCAGCCGCGGTGAACCGGGTATCTTCGCTCCCCTGCGCGACACGTTGCTGACAAACGGGGACTACTACATGCACCTGGCGGACCTGACCTCTTACCTGAACGCAGACAAACAACTTACCGAGCTATACGCCAATCCCGATGCCTGGGCGCGCAAGGCGATCTTGAATGTAGCGGCCTCGGGCAAGTTCTCCAGCGACCGTACTATCGCCGAGTACGCAGCCGGCATCTGGAACGCTGTGCCATGTCCGGTGTCGTAGAGTTCCGAAGCCGGCGACATGCCAAACGCCGCACGAAGGGCAAAGAATGATGAACGTTCACCATTTGAACTCTGGTCAGCACCCGCATTTCAGAAAACTCTGGATCTGGTTCTTCCTTCTTGGAATCCGCCTCGTGGCCTTGACGCTCGGTAGATCCCCGAGCCTGGGCCTGGGCACAACGCGGTTCGGGCGGCCGTGAGTAATCGTTAAAGGGTTTGACGCAATGGCGATCTCACCACTTGCAGGCAAGCCGGCCCCGAAAGAGTTGCTGGTCGACCTGGCTCGGCTTGAACGAGAATATTTCGAGCGCACGCCCGACATGAGCGACCCCAACCAGCGGGTCAGTTTCGGCACGAGCGGGCACCGGGGGTCGTCGCTAAGCGGCACTTTCACCGAGGCGCACATTCTGGCCATCACTCAGGCGATCTGCGACTACCGGCGTAGCCAACGGACCGATGGCCCACTCTACCTGGGCAAGGACACCCACGCGTTGTCCGGCCCGGCTCAGTCGACGGCGCTGGAGGTCCTGGCGGCCAATGGAGTCGAGACGATTATCCAGCGCGACGACGGCGTCACCCCGACTCCGGTCATTTCGCGGGCGATCCTCGTCTACAACCGCAACCGCGAGAAGCATCTCGCGGACGGCATCGTTGTCACGCCGTCGCACAATCCGCCCGAAGACGGCGGCTTCAAATACAACCCGACGAACGGCGGACCGGCCGACACGGACGTGACGAAGTGGGTCGAGGATCGGGCCAACGAACTGCTGCGGCCGGCAACGCGGGAGTGAAGCGAGTGCCGCCAGCTCGGGCGATCAACGCAGCGACGACCCACCAAGAAGACTTCCTGTTGCCATATGTCAATGACTTGAAAAACGTCGTCGATATGGAGGTCATCCGCAATGCCAATCTCAAGCTCGGCGTGGATCCGCTCGGCGGCGCGGCGGTGCATTATTGGGAACCGATCAATGAAATCTACGGTCTGCACATCGATGTCGTGAACCCGGTGGTGGATCCGACATTCCGTTTCATGACGGTCGATCACGATGGCAAGATCCGCATGGATTGCTCCAGTCCCTGGGCGATGGCCCGGCTCGTCGGCCTCAAGGATCAGTATCGCGTCGCCTTCGCCAACGACCCCGACTCGGACCGGCATGGAATCGTCACGCCGAATGCCGGGTTGATGAACCCGAATCACTACCTGGCCGTCGCCATCCGCTACCTGCTTACGCATCGCCCGCACTGGCCGGCGGGGGCGGCCGTCGGCAAGACTCTGGTCAGCAGCAGCATGATTGACCGAGTCGTACACAAGCTCGGTCGCAAATTGAATGAGGTGCCGGTCGGTTTCAAATGGTTCACGCCGGGCCTGTTCGACGGCTCGTGCTGCTTCGGAGGCGAGGAGAGCGCCGGGGCCAGCTTTCTGCGGCACGACGGCAGGGTGTGGACGACCGACAAGGACGGCCCGATCATGGATTTGCTGGCGGCCGAGATTACGGCCCGTACGAACAAAGATCCGGGCGAGCACTATCGGGAACTGACGGCGGAGTTTGGCACGCCCTGCTACGTGCGCCTCGACGCGCCAGCGACACCGCAGCAAAAGGCGCGGCTTGGGCAACTCTCTCCCGAAGCCGTCCATGCGTCGGAGTTGGCCGGCGAACCGATCACGGCCAAGCTGACCCGGGCCCCGGGCAACAACGCCTCGATCGGCGGACTGAAGGTTGTGGCCGCCAGCGGCTGGTTCGCGGCCCGGCCATCCGGCACGGAAAACATCTACAAGATTTACGCGGAAAGTTTTCGAGACCAGGCCCACCTCGACGCGATCGTGAGTGAGGCGCAGGAGATCGTGAGCAAGGCCCTGGTGGCATAGCCTCGCGCGCAAGCGGAATGAAGACGATGAGCGACAACGGCCATCCATTGAGTTTCTCTCCGTTTCCACCAGACTACCGCGCCTCGGGCGTGTTGCTGCACGTCACCTCGCTTCCGTCACCCTACGGTATTGGCGACCTGGGGCCGGCCGCGCGCGAGTGGATCGACCGTCTCCACGAAGCGGGTCAGGCCTGGTGGCAGGCGTTGCCATTGGGCCCTACCGGGTATGGCAACTCTCCCTATCAGCCCCTTTCGTCTTTCGCCGGCAACTGGCTCCTGATCAGTCCGGAGGACTTGATCGCAGATGGATTGTTGCGGCCTAGCGAGGTTGCCGGGCATTCCTTCTCGGATACGGCCGTCGATTACGATGCCGCGCTGTCGTTCAAACTCCGGTTGCTGGAAATGGCTTGGGCCAACTTCGGTGCCAGGGCCGGGCGTGATCTGAAACTCGCGTTTGAGAAGTTCCGTACTGACCAGGCACATTGGTTGGACGATTACGCGTTGTTCCGAGCGCTTAAGGCCATGCATAACGGTACCAGTTACCTCGAGTGGCCAAGCGAGTTGGTGCGGCGCGATCCGGACGCGCTGGCCAGAGCCCGGCGAGAATTGACGAACCAAATGGATCTGGCTCGCCTGGCGCAGTTCCTGTTGTTCCGCCAGGCGGACAAACTGAAGCAATATGCCCATTCCGAAGGCGTGCACTTGATCGGCGACCTGCCATTTTACGTCTCGCCCGATTCGAGTGACGTATGGGCTAACCCGGAACTGTTTCTGCTGGACGAGCAGCGTCGCCCGCGCTGCGTCGGCGGCGTGCCTCCCGACTACTTCAGCTCCGAAGGACAGCTCTGGGGCAATCCGGTTTACGACTGGAACGCGCTATATGGAACAGGCTACCGGTGGTACATCGATCGCGTCCGCGCGCTGCTGGCCCACGTGGACCTGATTCGCCTGGATCATTTTCGTGGGTTTGCCGCCGCCTGGCACACGCCCGCCGGGGCAGCGACGGCCCGATCGGGCCAATGGGTGCCCGGACCGGGCGCCGCGCTCTTCGAGGCGATCCAGAGAGACCTCGGTGCACTGCCGTTCGTTGCGGAGGACCTGGGGGTCATCACGTCGGACGTACGGGCACTGCGCGATCGGTTTCAATTGCCCGGGACACGAGTCCTCCAGTTCGCCTTCGACGGCCATCCTGACAACCCATATCTGCCCCAGAACTACAATCCGAACACGGTCGTATACACCGGGACCCACGACAATAACACCACGCGTGGTTGGTATGAAGAGCTGCCTGACGACCAGCGGCATAATTTGTGGGATTATCTGAAGCGACCCCGGGGTGAGAGTAACGAGGTCGCAGCCGAGTTGTTGCACTTGGCGTGGTCATCCGAAGCGGCGCTCGCGCTGGCTCCGCTGCAGGATCTGATTAACCTGGGTGCCGACGCCCGAATGAACCTGCCCGGTCGAGCCGAAGGAAATTGGCGGTGGCGCTCGACGGAAGGCATGCTGGCCGTGGCACCTTTCCACAGGCTGCGGGACCTGACCGGCGCCACGCGCCGATCGCCCACTGGCCAACCGATTCCGCCTTCCCTCCTAGTTACCGGGGTAACACCATGAAAGCAACTCAGAAGCTCCACAATCTGGGTCAGAGTCTCTGGCTCGACAACATTACGCGCGACCTCCTCAAGAGCGGTACGCTCCGGCGCTACATCGACGAGCTCTCGGTGACCGGGCTGACTTCCAATCCGACAATCTTCGATCACGCCATCAAAAACAGTACGGCCTATGACGCCGCGATCCGCAAGAAGATCAAGGAGGGTAAATCCGGCGAAGAACTATTCTTCGAGCTGGCACTGGAGGATCTCACTCAGGCCGCCGACCTGTTTCGGCCGGTTTGGGAGAGGACCGAGGGAGTCGACGGATGGGTATCGCTGGAAGTGTCGCCGCTTCTGGCCCATGACGCCGGCGCCACGTTGGCCGCCGCCAAGGATTTGCATGCCCGGGCAGGACGCCCCAATCTCTTCATCAAGATCCCGGGAACGGCGGAAGGCCTTGTGGCGATAGAAGAGGCAATTTTCGCCGGAGTACCCGTGAACGTAACGCTGCTGTTCTCGCGTGAGCACTACGTGTTGGCGGCTGAGGCCTTCCTGCGCGGCATCGAGCGGCGAATCGATGCGGGGCTCAAGCCCGATGTCGGTTCCGTGGCCTCGGTATTCATTAGCCGTTGGGACGCCGCGGTCATGGACAAGGTCCCTAACTCCTTACTCGACCGATTGGGGATCGCCATCGCGGAACGCATCTACGCATCATACCAGCAGTTACTGGCGTCGGCGCGCTGGCAACGTGCCGACAACGCCGGCGCCCGGCCACAACGCCTGCTGTGGGCCAGCACGGGAACCAAGGATCCCAAGGCCTCGGATGTGCTGTACATCAAAGCCCTCGCCGCCCCTTTCACGGTAAACACGATGCCAGAGGGCACATTGCACGATCTGGCCGATCACGGTGAGATTGGGCCGCCGCTCGCGCCGGACGGTGGTGACAGTGAGGCCACTTTGACGGAGTTCGTCAACGCCGGAATCGACGTCGGCGCCCTCGGCGTCCAACTCCAGGATGAAGGAGCAAAGTCGTTTGTGAAGTCCTGGAACGAACTGATGAACGTGATCGCCGCCAAGAGCGCCGTCTTGGCCAAGGCCGGACAACCGAATTCGCCCGTGCGGGAGCAAACCGGAACGAAAGGAATGCGACGATGACGACAAGCAGTGCCTCACTCACTGAGCGACCGGCTTGGAAAGCCTTGGAGGTCCACGCTCGAAAAGTCCGCGACTTGCATCTCCGACACCTCTTCGCGGAGGACCCGGGGCGGGGCGAGCGGATGACGGCCGAGGCGGTCGGCATCTTTTTAGACTACTCCAAGAACCGCGTCACCGATCAGAGTCTCGACCTTCTCCTGCAATTGGCCGAGCAGTCCGGTCTGCGATCGCGGATCGAGGCCATGTTCCGGGGTGAGAAGATCAACCTGACAGAAGACCGCGCAGTGCTGCACGTGGCATTGTGCGCACCAAAGGGGGCCACCATTGTCGTAAACGGCGAGGACGTGGTGCCCCAAGTCCACGCCGTGCTTAATAAGATGGCAGCCTTTTCGGATCAGATCCGCGGTGGCCACTGGAAAGGCCACACTGGCAAGCGCATCCGCAACGTCATCAACATCGGCATCGGCGGCTCCGACCTCGGGCCAGTCATGGCCTACGAGGCGCTCAAGTTTTACAGCGACCGCGACCGCACCTTCCGATTCGTCTCGAATGTCGACGGCACCGACCTGGCGGAAGCGGTCCGCGACCTCGATCCGGCAGAGACGCTGTTCATCGTTTCCTCGAAAACCTTTACGACATTGGAAACGATGACCAACGCTCAAAGCGCGCGAGACTGGTTGCTCAAGGGTCTTGGGGGAGACACCAAGGCGGTGGCCCGGCATTTTGTCGCCGTTTCGACCAATGCCAAGAAAGTTTCGGAGTTTGGCATCGACACCGCCAACATGTTCGGCTTCTGGGACTGGGTCGGCGGCCGCTATTCGATGGACTCGGCCATTGGTTTGTCGACGATGGTGGCCATTGGGCCACAGAACTTCAGTGCCATGCTCGACGGGTTCCATCAGATGGACGAGCACTTCCGCACGGCTCCCTTTGAGCGCAATCTGCCGGTTCTCATGGGCCTATTGGCCGTCTGGTACAACGACTTCTTCGGCGCACAGACTGTGGCTGTCCTGCCCTACGAGCAGTATCTGAAGCGATTTCCGGCATATCTGCAGCAGTTGACGATGGAGAGCAACGGCAAGCATGTCACGCTTGAGGGAACCAAGGTTGCATGCGATACCGGCCCGATCTACTGGGGCGAACCGGGAACGAACGGCCAGCATTCGTTTTACCAGTTGATTCATCAGGGAACCCGGCTCATTCCCTGCGACTTCCTTGCGTTAGGCAAGCCACTCAATCCCCTCGGCCGGCATCACGACGTGCTGTTGGCGAACGTTTGCGCGCAGACCGAGGCGCTGGCCTTTGGCAAGACGGCCGAGCAAGTCAAAGCAGAGGGGACGCCGGACTGGCTCGTGCCGCACCGGGTCTTCGACGGCAACCGACCGTCGAACACGATCCTTGCCGAACAGCTCACCCCGGAAACACTGGGCAAATTGGTCGCCCTCTACGAGCACTCGGTCTTCACCCAGGGCACCATTTGGAACATCGACTCGTTCGACCAATGGGGCGTCGAGCTAGGCAAAGTGCTGGCCCAGCGAATCATCCCGGAGCTCGAAAGCAAGACTGAGCCCGAGCTGCGCCACGACACGTCAACCAATGGGCTCATTCGCCGCTGCCGGAAATTTAAGGAGGCCTCACGATGAGTCTTGGATTTGATAGGCCGCTGTACATCCTGCCCTTCGACCACCGCGACTCATTCCAGACGAAGATGTTCGGCTGGAAGGGAACGCTGACTGCCCAGCAGACCGCCGAGATCGCCGGAGCCAAGCAGGTGATCTACGATGGCTTCAAGGCCGCCCTCGCGGCCGGCGTGTCCAAAGAGAAGTCAGGCATTCTCGTGGACGAGCGTTTTGGTGACGCCATCCTGCGCGATGCTGCGAAGCGCGGATATTCTACGGCGTGCCCCGCTGAGAAAAGCGGGCAGGAGGAGTTTGCATTCGAGTACGGCGCGGACTTTGCCGCGCACATCGAGGCATTCCACCCGACCTTCTGCAAGGTGCTTGTGCGCTATAACCCCGAAGGTGACAAGGCCCTTAATCAGCGACAAGCGGACCGCCTGCGAAGCCTGGCCGAATACCTGAGCGCTCGCGGTCTCAGTAAGTTCATGTTTGAGTTGCTGGTGCCTCCGGAAGCGGCGGAGCTCGAAGAACTCGCTGGCAACAAGACGGCATATGACCGCGAGATGCGCCCGAGGCTGATGGTCCAGGCTATCCACGAACTACAGGACGCGGGCGTAGAAGCGGATGTCTGGAAGATTGAAGGGCTCGACAGCCAACAGGATTGCGTGGAAATCGTTGCGGCTGCCCGCAGAGACGGCCGGGACAAAGTGGGCTGCATCGTTTTGGGTCGCGGAGAAAACGATCAAAAGGTGCGCGAATGGCTGACGACGGCAGCGCGGGTTCCGGGTTTCATCGGCTTCGCAGTCGGCCGCACTACCTTCTGGAACCCTCTTATGGATTGGCGGGCCAAGAAGATGACGCGAGAGGGCGCCGTGACCGAGATCGGGCGAAGGTTTCAAGGGTGGGTGGAGATCTTTGAAAACGCACGAGTCACGGTAAAGAGTTAGGCAAATCGGTTCAACTGGCGGTGCTTCTCGTGGAGGGAGTTCGCAAATCATGGGAGAGACGACTGTGAAGCCGGCCCCGTGGATACCCACCGCCGACTTCCCTTGTTCTCGGGCGCGAAGGCGTGGTGACAGCCATGAAACGGCTACGAGCCGCGAGAGGCCAGGCAGAGAATAGATCAGACGGGCTGAATTAACTTTTCTGGCAAAGGAGTTCACGATGCAACTCGGAATGATCGGCCTGGGCCGGATGGGTGCAAACATGGTGCGGCGGCTTCTCAAGGCAGGCCATCAATGCGTGGCCTTTGACAGGTCGTCCAAAGTGGTGGAGGCATTGGTGAGGGAGAAAGCGACCGGGGCCTCCTCGCTGCAGGAACTGGTTCGGAAGCTCGACAAGCCGCGGGCAATCTGGTTGATGGTCCCCGCCGCAGCCGTTGATGCAACAATCGCTGACGTCGTACCCCATCTCGATCCCGGCGACATCCTGATCGATGGCGGCAATTCGTACTATGTGGACGACATCCGCCGCGCCAAGGAACTCGGGTCGAAGCAAATCCATTACGTGGACGTAGGGACGAGCGGTGGCGTCTGGGGCTTGGAGCGCGGCTATTGCATGATGATCGGCGGACCGAACCAGGCGGTCCAGCGACTCGATCCAGTTTTTAAGACGCTGGCACCTGGCGTGGGTGACATCCCGCGGACCACCGAGCCGTGACAAAACGGGCGGCACCGCGGAGCAGGGTTACTTGCACTGCGGGCCGAACGGAGCCGGTCACTTCGTCAAGATGGTGCACAACGGCATCGAATACGGCATCATGGCTGCTTACGCGGAGGGATTGGGCGTTTTGCGCGGCGCGAACATCGGCTTGCACACTGGCGAAATTGATGCCGAAACAACTCCTCTACGGAATCCCGAGCACTACCAGTACGACCTCAATCTGAGGAACATCGCGGAGGTATGGCGGCGTGGAAGCGTCATCGCTTCGTGGCTGCTTGACTTGACGGCAGCGGCCCTGGCGAAAGATGCCACGCTTTCGGACTTCGCAGGCCGCGTTTCGGACTCGGGGGAAGGACGCTGGACGATCAAGGCCGCTATCGATGAGGCCGTGCCAGTGCCCGTTCTCACCACCGCCCTCTACGAACGTTTCACATCGCGGGGAGAGGCCGATTTTCAGGACAAACTGCTGTCAGCCATGCGTTTCGAGTTCGGTGGCCACTTAGAGAAAGTCGCCGGCAAGTAACCGTGCGAGGAGAATCCCGATGAACGAATCCCATTCCGATGCCCTGGTCTTTTTCGGTGCCACGGGCGATCTGGCGTACAAGAAAATTTTCCCCTCGCTGCAAGCGATGGTGAAGCGAGGCCATCTCAACGTGCCCGTGATTGGTGTGGCAAGGTCCAACTGGACCACCGATCAGCTCCGGGCACGGGCGCGCGACAGCCTGGAGAAACAGGGCGGAGTCGATCCCGCGAACTTTGACAAACTGTGCGGCCTGCTGCGCTATGTTGGCGGTGACTACAACGATCCCGCCACCTTCCGGGCAATTCGCAAGGAACTTGGATCGGCTCAGCGGCCGGCGTACTATTTCGCGATTCCACCCAGCTTGTTTGGGGTGGTCGTGGAACAAATCGCGAAGTCCGGCTGCAGCGACGGGGCGCGTGTGATCATCGAAAAGCCCTTCGGTCATGATTTGTCCTCCGCGCAGGACCTCAATCGGATCCTGCTGGCAACCTTCGACGAGAAGGCCATCTTCCGCATCGACCATTACCTGGGGAAGCGGCCGGTGCACAACATGGTCTTCTTTCGTTTTGCGAACTCGTTGCTGGAGCCATTCTGGAACCGTAACTATGTCGAGAGCATCCAGATCACCATGGCGGAAAACTTCGGGGTGCAGGGCCGAGGCGCTTTCTACGATCAAGTGGGCACGATCCGCGACGTCGTCCAGAACCATCTGTTTCAGGTGCTGGCCAACCTGGCCATGGAGCCTCCTGTCCGAACGGACAGCGAATCGATGCGCAACGCAAAGGTCGAGGTCCTGAAAGCGATCCCGCCGCTGGAATCGAAAAACCTGGTCCGGGGGCAATTCCGAGGCTACCGCGATGAGAAAGGGGTGGCTTCGAATTCGCAAGTGGAAACCTTTGCCGCGCTCCGGCTCGACGTCAATTCATGGCGCTGGCAAGGCGTCCCGTTTTATATCCGCGCGGGAAAATCGCTCCCCGTGACCTGCACGGAGGTCGTGGTGCGATTGCGCCGCCCTCCGACGATATTTCCTACCGCTTCTCCCTCGCCAAACTACTTCCGATTCCGCATCAGCCCCGATGTGACCGCCGCCTTTAGCATGACTGTGATGGACCCGGAAGAGAAAATGGTTGGCGAATCGGTGGAACTGCTGACGAAACACCGCCCGAGCGCCGGCGAAATGGATGCTTACGAACGGCTTCTCGGAGATGCCATGGTCGGAGACGCCACGCTGTTTGCCCGCGAGGACTATGTGGAAGAGGCGTGGCGCATCGTTGATCCTGTATTGAAGGCCGGAACCGCGGTCCACGATTATGAGCCCAGCACGTGGGGACCGGATCGAAGTTAACGAGCTCGTTTCGCCCCCTGGAGGATGGCAGAACCCGATCGTGACAAGCTAAACGCGTTGGAGAAGTGGTGATGAGGATTGAAGTCTTGGCCGATGCGGATGCCGTCGCTCGCAAGGCCGCCACGGTTATTGCCGGAGAGGCTCGGACCGCAGTGGCGGCGCGCGGCAAGTTTATCGTTGCCGTCAGCGGCGGGCACACGCCCTGGCTCATGCTACGTGCCCTGGCGGACGAAGATGTCCCTTGGGAGAAGGTCCATCTGATACAAGTCGACGAGAGGGTGGCCCCCGCGGAGCATCCCGATCGGAATCTCACCCACTTGCGCGAAAGCCTGCTTTCGCGCGTGTCGCTGCGCTCCGATCAGATCCATGCAATGCCGGTCGAAGCGCCGGATCTGGTAGCTGCCGCCGAGAGCTACGCCCGAACTCTCGTGGAGATTGCCGGCTCGCCGCCCGTCCTGGACTTGGTTCACCTGGGTCTCGGGCCGGACGGTCACACCGCTTCCCTGGTGCCCGGAGATCCGGTCCTGAACGTTACCGACAGAGATGTCGCAATCACTGGAATCTATCAGGGTCGGATTCGAATGACATTGACTTATCCAATCATCGATCGTTCCAGGCGCGTCCTCTGGGTGGTGACCGGCGGTGAGAAGGCAAAACCGCTCGTTCGCCTGCGCAATGGCGATCCATCGATCCCGGCTGGGCGGGTTTGCCAGGACCGAGCCTTGGCGCTTGTCGACCGCGCAGCGGGTACCGAATTGGGAACGAGTTGAGAAAAGCAAGCAGCCCCCTAATCCCAAAGGTCAGATCATGACCAACGACCAATTGGATCAACTATCGATCAATACCATCCGGACGCTCTCGATGGACGCGGTCCAGCAGGCGAATTCAGGCCATCCCGGTACGCCGATGGCACTGGCGCCCCTGGTCTACACGATCTGGAACCGCGTGATGCATTTCGATCCGATCGACCCAATCTGGCCTAACCGCGATCGCTTCGTCCTCTCCAACGGTCATGCGTCAATGCTGGTCTGGTCTGTGCTGCATCTCACTGGCACCCGAGCGGTGAATGCGGAGTATGAGCGGTCGGGTCAGACTTCGGTCTCCCTTGATGACATTCGACATTTCCGCCAGCTCGGGAGCAAGGCACCTGGGCACCCCGAGTACCACTGGGTGTCAGGCGTCGAGACCACCACCGGGCCACTCGGGCAAGGCGTCGCGACGAGCGTGGGCATGGCCATCGCTCAGAAGTGGCTCGCCCAGCGCTACAATCGGCAGGGCTTCGACATCTTCGACTACCGCATTTATGCCGTTTGTGGAGATGGCTGCCTGATGGAGGGAGTCGCATCCGAGGCTGCGTCGCTGGCAGGCCATCTGGGCCTCGATAATCTCTGCTGGGTTTACGACAACAACCACATCACGATCGAGGGCAGCACGCAACTTGCCTTTACCGAGGATGTTGCCGGCCGGTTCCTCGCTTATGGATGGAACGTCTTGCGGGTGGGCGACGCCAACGACCTCGATCGCATCGAGCATGCTCTAGCGGTTTTTCGGCAGACCAAGGGCCGCCCCACCTTCGTCATCCTGGACACCCATATCGGCTACGGTTCGCCTCACAAGCAAGACACGGCCGCGGCCCATGGCGAGCCGCTCGGCGAGGAGGAAATCCGCCTTACCAAGCGCAGCTACGGGTGGCCCGAGGACGCAAAGTTCCTTGTTCCGGACGGCGTTCGAGAGCATTTCGCCGCGGGCGTGGGCGCGCGCGGCGCGGCCGCGCGGCAGCAATGGACCGAGCTGTTTGCCTCCTATCGAGCCAAGTATCCAGATCTGGCGACCGAAGTCGACCAAATGCAACGGCGCGATCTGCCGGCCAAGTGGGATGGCAACCTTCCGGTCTTTCCGGCCGATCCGAAGGGCATCGCCGGGCGCGAGGCGTCGGGCAAAGTATTGAACGTGCTCGCACAGAACATTCCCTGGCTCCTGGGAGGCTCAGCCGATCTGGGCCCGTCAAACAAAACCACCCTGAAGTACGAGGGAGCAGGAGACTTCCAGGCCGACAACCGGAGCGGAAAGAACCTCCATTTCGGGATTCGCGAACACGCGATGGCGGCAATCGTGAACGGACTCGCGCTGTCGAAGTTACGCCCCTTCGGGGCAACATTCTTCATCTTCAGCGACTACGCCCGTCCCGCCATCCGTCTTTCGGCCCTCATGGAGTTGCCCAGCCTTTTCGTCTTCACGCACGACGCCATGGGCGACGGCGAAGATGGCCCGACGCATCAGCCGGTCGAGCAGCTCTTATCGTTACGGGCGATTCCAGGGCTGGTTACGCTGCGGCCTGGCGACGCCAACGAGGTTGTCGAGGCCTATCGTTACATCGTTCAGTTGCGTCACAAGCCAGCCGTGCTGGCGCTGTCGCGACAACCCTTGCCGACCTTGGACCGGAATAAGTATGCGTCGGCTTCCGGGGTGGCGCGCGGGGCCTATGTGCTCGGCGACGCCCCCGGCAAGAATCCCGAGGTGATTCTCATCGCCACCGGCAGCGAACTCAGTCTGGCCGTGCAGGCGCATGAGAAACTACTCGCCGAGGGGATTCGTTCGCGCGTGGTCTCGATGCCTTCCTGGGACATTTTCGAGCACCAAACCCAGGATTACCGAGACAGCGTGCTGCCCCCCGCGGTCATGGCTCGCGTAGCCGTCGAGCAGGCCTCGGCTCTGGGATGGGACCGCTACGTTGGCACGTCGGGTCAGGTCATCGGCATGAAGACATTCGGATCCTCGGCGCCGCTCAAGGAGCTCCAGAAGAAGTTCGGATTCGAGCCGGACCGTGTGGTCGCGGCGGCAAAGGAGCAGTTGGCGAACAGGAGCCGGTGATAGTATTCCCCTCGGAGTAACCGCACGGATCTGGCAACCATTGCAGAGTTGAATCGCCGCTTTGGAATTCCAGGCATCGCTCGATTCGTTGAAGGTCACGGTGGACTGGCCAAGGTGGCCGTCAACAACCGGGAAACCGACGTGCTTGCATAATCACGATTCTTGGAGAACAAGGAGGGGAAACGTGGGGATGAGGACCGGGTAGGCCCATTCTGGCGATTTGGCTGAACCGGCAAAGCGAGATCCCAATCTGTGGCAGCTACCAGACGCTGGCCAGCGCGCGAATGACGGCGTGCCAGCGGCTGCGATACCAGGCGAAATGGGCAAGATTACCGTGCAATGGCAGTGTGGGGACGGCCGTTATGTTCACGTCAAGACTGAGCCGCGCCGATACAACCGATATAAACTATCCGTCCTGCGTGGCTCGGAAAGTCCATGCGCGTCGCTCAGATCTTCTTTGTCGTGGGATTGCTCTGCCTGAGCGGCTGCATGGCCAACCGGCTGCGCCAGAGGACGATCAACCAAGGGAGCACTCTGACCGAAATGCAGTACCAGCAAGTGCTGGGGAATCTCGCGCTGTTCTCTGACAATCCGGCCGCCTTGCCTTGGCACGTCAATCTCCGCGAAGGAACGACACAAATAACCGATTCGGCCAGCGGCGGAGCTCTCGTGGCCCTGGGGCCACCCGCGGTTACACAGCCTGAGCTCTACGGTTCAAGAACCGCGGTCGCCCAATGGGGAATGTCGCCGGTCATTGATCCAACCGAATTGCAGTTACTTCGCGTTGCGTATCGCCGGGCCTGCGGCTCTCCGGAAATGCCTTCGCCGGAGTTGCTCGAAGAGTTGGCCCATGAGCTCAAGGAACAGTTTGCTCCGAACGCCGATCTACGAAGCGAGTCGGAGTTGTTTTATGATTTCGAGGGACAGGCCAGCAAGAACTATCGCGATCTCGACAAGCGAATCGTCACGACAAACGATGCAAAGTTTTGCGGCGAGCTTGTTTCCAAGGGCCACAACGTCTCGCCTTTAGCGCGGAATGTTTGCCGAAGAATGGAAGCAATCCAACGCGACCTCGAGCGGATCGGGCCCGGTTGGTTCTGCGTGGGACGCAAACGAGATGTCCCCAAATCGGCTTGCTACGTCGGTCGGAGCGGCGATTGTTATACCTGGGTCGAACCGGAGGGTTGCGAGGCTTTGACCGAGCTCACTTTGACGGTTCTTAAGCTCTCCACGCTGATCAAAGAGACCCAGTCGCTGATCAATCCGGGATCGGTGAAGTTCTCGCCTGGTGACCGCGGCAGTTGATAATCGCCGCCGATCGGTCTGTGTTGCGGGAGCTGGCGGCAATCGCATGGCCCGAATGGGTGCCGCACAGCACGGGAGTCGGAGTCAGCACGCCGTTTCAGCCCATAATCGCGGATTCGCTGCTCGAATCCTTTGCAAGATGAGCACGGCCCCTCGACCCCGCTAGCCTTTCTCTGATGTTCCGGGGATGAGATTGGCAAAGCGGCGATCAACCCGTTGACAAACTGTTTCTCCTAGATGGCCGGTATTGGCCCGGCGGGATCGGCCGCATGGATGTACCGCGACACCCTTTCGCGATGCCCTTCGAGCGCCTTGGCGATCCGCCGGGCGGACCAACCCTGCGCCGGTAATCGTTGCATCCTTGTCTCAGTTTTGTCCCCGTGAACTGGGACAATCAGAATGGCCGCGGCAAGTGCAACGTCTCGTGGCACTTGCGGCGGCGAAGAACTGAGAGGCGGAGGGCATGGGATTCGAACCCACAACCCCTTGCGGGGCACCTGATTTCGAGTCAGGCCGCTGGCCAGTTCGCTTACCCTCCGAGTTTGACCGGCAGTCAGCGGCACTGGGCGGCAGACGGCGGCGGTCAACGTCAAACCGATTATAGCGAAGCGGGTTAGACGCTTCCAGACCGAGTGATCTTCTTGCACCGCAGCCATCCGCCGCTCAAAACCGAGCATCGGCGTTGCCGCGGCGACCGACTCGCCGACATGATCGCAGTTAAGGCAACTCGTTTACACCGGGCACTTATGCATGGTGCGGCGAGCGGGACGCTAGTCGCCGAAGAAGCCAATACTCTTTCACGCACCCGAGCCAAGGACGACGCTTTGGATGTCTCAATCTCGGCCGCCTGTAAGCCATTGAGACGTCTTGCGAGACCGGCAGATTGGGGGATTGCGACGGGTCCGTGCTGGGTGCTAAGAAAACGATGGTCGAGAGGATCGGTCTCTCTCCCGGTTGGTGGCCCGGCGAAATTCGAGGCGCTCGAGGAGAACGTTGAGATTGCTTGCGGCGGAATGAAATTCCGTTCCGGGCATTCGTCGTGCTGAGCGCGTTGCCTGACGGGCGATTGGCCACTTGCTCTGGCCGTGCACCGCTATGCCCGCGAATTGATCCTTTCTCGAAACTCGATTGAAAGGGCAGTCTAATGAAGCCTTTTTTTTGTTGCGCTGGTTGCTGGTCTTACCGCTGCGGCTACGTTCTCGCCCACGGCTGCTCGCGCGGGAGAAATCTTTGTCACGACCGGGAGCTATCCAAATACCACGCTTGCCGAATACTCCACGTCGGGCACACTCCTCAACCCTTCGTTCGTTAGTGCCAACGTCTACGCTGTCACCGCGGTGGGGAACGACCTGTATATCGCGCAAACCCACGGTACGATCAGCGAGTACTGGGTGGCCAGAATGTTGCTAACGGGCGGCCCGTCTAATCCAGAGTACGCAAACCTTTTGGTTGCATGATTGCTCCGTCGCTGGATTTTAGCCACGATTCGCACCGCTCGCGATCTCGCTTGCAAAGGGCGGACTTCTCCTCCGCTGAAATGTTGAACGGCGCTCGAAATTGTTCCGGATATTCGGCCTTGACCAGTACGTCTCGGAAGTCGTTATTCGCCAGATCGGCGAGTTGCTGAAGCCGCTCCAATCGCCCCTCGCTCGCCATGAGCATTGCCAATTGCACACGTTCGCGGCCAGGGTGGTCGGGGCCAGCACCGTAAGTATCGAGAATCGCCAACGCATCCGCCGACTGGCGAGTGTCGGGAAAACAGTCGCGGAGCTTCTTGAGTACAAGGTCGCGCGTGGGCTCGATCAGTCCGGTCGCCCTAGTAGGCCGCCACTTCCGCCAATAGTTCTTCAATCGCCCAAACATGGTCCGTCAAACCTTGCTCAACCGCTGGAGTCGTCCGGATCGTCGAATGCACGCGGCAGAAATTGTACCACGCGAAGTGCAGGCCCAACATCGCGTCGTGGTTCTCCCATTTCTTGCTGTGAGCGTTCGTTAGCCGCGTGAGCCGTCGAGTGCCCATCCGGATCGACAGGTTTAGACGCTCGCTGTGCGATGTGCTGGCGCGTTCTAGGTCGGGTTTGCCACAGCCGTAGGTGATATCGGTCTTGACCATCGGGGCCGGTGAGTAGCGCCGTCTGTCCTCGCGATCGACGCCGCCGAATCGCTTGATCACCTGTCTGTAGTCGATCGCGAACCGGAAGATTAAGGGAATCGCTGACTGATAGGGGCCATAGCCATCGGTCGAGACCTGGAAGCGGCCGGACGTGGCAAAGTAGAGATTGTCGATAAACTCCCATGTGCCTTCGCTCGATCGCTTATCGACGTGATACGTCAAGACCAGCTTGGTGTTGCTTTCCAACGCGACGTAGGCATAGCAATCGCCCAACTCATCGCCGTAGCCGCGCATTTCGCCTCACGCGATCAGCAACATTCTGGCCACCCAGTACCGATCAGCGAGTACAACGCCACCACCGGGGCGCCGATCAACGCCCCGCTCGTTACCGGAGTACACGCGATCGGCATTGCGGTGACCGATGGCGACCTGTTTGCCATGCAATCGAATGGCACGATTGGCGAGTACAACGCGACCACCGGCAGGACCATCAACGCTTCGCTCATAACCGGACTGGATGGTCCAAACAGCATTTCGGCATCAAACGGCGAGGTGTACGTCGTTCTCACTTACGATGAGATTTTCGGAGCGAGCGCCCTTTATTCGTTCAACATTAACTCGCCGCCCCCCACGCCACCCAGCAACGGCGGCGGAATCTACGCGAGCGCCGCGTTGGTCGCGGCCTCAGGCAGCGACGTGTATGTCGCAGACTTCCAGTATTCGATTCTTAAAAATGGCGAGTCGTTTATCACTGGGGTTGGTTCGGGTTACTCCAACCCTGATACGTCGGCGATGACCGTCTCAGGAAACAATCTGTATGTCGCCAGCACAGCGTCCAATAACCCCGGCTGGTTTGACGTCTACAATGCCACGACCGGTGCGCTTTAAGAGGCCCAATTCCTCACGGGACTTGTTGACCCGGGCAGTATCGCCGTGGTGCCGGAGCCGTCTACGTGGTTCATGTTCGCACTCGGTGCGGCAGCGCTGTTGGCCGGCGGGCTGCGCCGGCGTTGCTTGTAGCCGCGCTGTTGCCGATGGGCTCGGTGATCGAGCCCCTCGCAGTGGAATAATGCAGGGCCATGTGCCGCTCTTGCAGGGCGGTTTGCGCCTCCGCACCCAGGAGGCGCGCGGTCCGGTCCCCCATGCCGCGTTTCTCCATCCGAGCCGAGAGCCGCCCGCGTTGCCGACTGCGCATTAAAAACGCCCGGCATCGCTCGGGCGTTTTGTTTTGGCAATTATCTAGCGACTAGCTCTTGCGGCGGCGTGCTGCCAGGAAAAGGCCAGCGGCGCCCAGCGCTGCCAGGACCAGCGCCGATGGCTCGGGGGTTGGTGTGAGCAGTACCGCGAATTGTTGGCCGCCCAGTTGACCAAGACCAACGATCTGACCGTTGTTGTTGATGCCATTGGCCGAGAGGATTGTCCAGCCACTAGAGCTGGGGGCAAGCAAATGGCTCAGGTTCTGAATTCCGTGAGTACTATCCCACAGAAACGCCCCGGTCCCCGTGGACACGCCAACCACTTGGTTGACGTCGTTAATTGCAAACGCTTCAGAGGACGAATCGCTCCCATTCAGCTTCCCGATCGTTGTCGTCGAAAAGGGAGAAAGGGAATCCAGCGTTGCTACTGTGCCCTGAATTCCAACCATCACATTGGAGTCGTTGATCGCATCAGGGAGGAAGGTGCCGAGGCCCGAACCGTAGCCCGGAGCCTGAAAATAGCCGTTGTTGGGGTAGGGGTAATCGACGAGTTGACCGACGTAAGCCCCGGAGTTGCTAATTGCGGTGCCGAATGAGTTGCTACTTACAAATGGAATGTTTGAGCCGATTTGCCCACCCGTCCATATCTGGGTCCACGCATAATTGCCCGGATCTCCGCTCCCGATGATCGTGTTCGAGTTATTGATTCCGCGGCGTCGCCAAAGCTGGTATCCGTAATAGCGAGGTTGTTACCCAGCTGGACCAAGCCCCCGGCCGCGGTCCAGCGAAATGCATAATCGTCCGACTGGCCGACAACCCAATTGTTGTCGTTGATGGCTCTGGCAACGCTATTGCCGCCGAGCGTGCCAAGGTCTTTCAGTCCGCCACCGGGCGTCCACATAAAGGGATCGGTGGCACTGCCATTGGGCGTCGAGCCGACAACATTGCCCAGATTGTTGATGCCGTAGGCATCGCTGCCGGCCGGCCCGACGGCCGTGACGCTATAGGTGGTTGCCAGTGCCGGCGAGGCCAGTGCGACTAGCAACAGGAGCAGCGCGGGGAAGGGAATCGGAAATCGTGGCAGCATTGCTTCGGCCTTCGGGAATGGTCACGCCGGAAGGCGGAGCAGAGAGGCAGTGTGAGGCAGAGTCAGCTTAGTCGGCATGAGCAACAGGGTCAACGGTAGCCCGCGGAGTGCGGCGTCCTAAATCTTTGGTGCCGTACAAAGTCGGCCTTGCCGCCCGGTCGATAAATTTGGTGGATCATTGCCTGGTTTTTTCTTTCCAGCAGGGATCGTGGCATGCGTCGGTTCGCAGTCCTTCTGTTGGTGGTGTGGTCGCTGTGCCTTTCGGGCTGCGCCATGCGCGATTTCATGTGCTCGCTCTTTGGGGGAATGAACTCCAATGACGCGGACATGAATCGAACCAACGACAGAAACGCCATTGACTACGTTGCGCCGGGTTCGTCCTAGGCATCCAACGCCAGGGCTGCATCGAACAGCTCGTCGAAACTCCAAACGTGCCCGGCGAGCTTGGCCATCATCGTTGCGCTGGGTCGTTTCTTGCCCGACTTGCCCGGCCTCCGGGTTTGCCAGAAGAAGCTGTAATAGGCCGCGAACATCGCCAGAATGTCCGCCCGGACGGCTGGCGGGAGTGACGACCACTTTTCGGCGACGGCTAACAGGTCCGGGTCGGAGGACGAGAATTTCGAAGGACTATCCATTCCACTGCCAGGAATCTGAAAACACGGGGTTTCCCCGACCTTTTCAGATGCCGATTCCGTGCTTTCGAGTCAGGCTGCCGGATCGAATCGCTCCTGCCCCCCAGCCTCTTTCTTCAGCTGGCCTCAGGGCAGGACTCGGCGATTGTGGCTCTCTTAAGTGCCACCGCCGCCTTGACATCGCCGGCCGGCAGTTTTACGATGATCGGCTTTCCATCAGGCGCGTCTTCACTGTCGATTCATCGGCCTACCGGCCGGTGCCAGGTGCTGTTTATGGCTGTCCCCAAGCGAAAACATTCGAACGCCCGAACCGGAAGTCGGCGGGCTCATCATGCGAAGAAGCCGAGGCAATTGGAATATTGCACCAAGTGCAGCACGGCGATCCCCTCGCATGTCATCTGCCCCAACTGCGGCCACTACGCGGGCCGAACGATCGTCGAATCGACGGAGTAATCCGCCGCCAATCGGTGTAAACTGGTCGGCGCTGGGGCGGAAACGTACCGTCGCCGGCGCCGCGGAACGATTGCCGAGCGGAACTACGGAAAGTTTTTGGTCTTTGCCGGGCTTGCCTGTGGCTGCGCTTCAGCGGGCGAAATCGCCAGATTGCTGTGGCGTGTATCGGTCGCGCTCGACGCCGTGCGTCGGAATCAGGCCACAAGCAAGCGGACCACGAGCGTGCGGGAGCCGATGCGTTGACG
This sequence comes from uncultured Planctomycetaceae bacterium, assembly GCA_963702015.1. Classification (GTDB taxonomy): domain Bacteria; phylum Planctomycetota; class Planctomycetia; order Pirellulales; family PALSA-1355; genus DATJTR01. The sequence goes on along the minus strand of OY969698.1, from coordinate 4,982,911 downwards.
AAGATCGCCTTTCTATTTCCCGGTCAGGGAGCGCAGCAGGTCGGCATGGGCCGGCAATGGGCCGCCACGCTCCCCGGCGCGCGACGATTGTACGACATCGCGGCCGATATCCTGGGTTACGATCTGGCGCAGCTCTGCTTCGAGGGGCCGGCCGAAGATCTCGACTCGACCGTCTACAGTCAGCCGGCTCTGTTTGTTACCAGCCTGGCCGCGCTGGAATCGCTCCGGGCCCACAAGCCCGACGTTCCGCTGGCGTGCGAAGCCGTGGCGGGCCTGAGCTTGGGCGAGTATACCGCGCTGGTTTTCGCCGGTGCCTTGGATTTTGAGTCGGGCTTGCGGTTGGTCCAGCAACGCGGCATCGCGATGCAGGAGGCCGCCGACGCGATTCCCAGCGGCATGGTCAGCGTACTGGGTCTCGATCGGGCCGAAGTCGATCAGATCGTGTCCGACGCCCGCGGGGGCGGCACGCTGGAAGTCGCCAATCTGCTTTGCCCTGGTAATATTGTCGTTTCGGGCGAGAATGACGCCTGTCAGCGGGCGGCCGAGTTGGCCACGCGGCGCGGGGCAATGAAAGTGGTGCCGCTGGCCGTGGCCGGGGCCTTTCACACGGCGGTGATGGAGCCGGCCGTGGCACGATTGGCCGCGGCGCTGGCCGACGTGACGATCCGCCGGCCGGCGATTTCGGTCGTTTCGAACGTCGATGCCCAGCCGCATGACGACCCGGAAGAAATCCGCGAATTACTGGTACGGCAAGTCGTTTCGCCGGTCCTGTGGGAAGAATCGATGCGTTATTTGCTCGCCGCCGGTTATGGCCAGTTCTACGAGGTGGGGCCGGGTCGCGTGTTGCGCGGACTTTTGAAGCGGATCGATCGCAAGGTTCAGTGCGAAGGAACGGACGAATAACGCCAGCGCCTGGCGGAAGCGTTCTCCATTCAGTTTTACCCACAGCCTTCCAACAAGGCGAGGAGCTCCAGACGAGCGATGAGCGACAGTCCAACCAAACAAGAGAGTGCAGCCAAGCCCGAAACCACCGCCAAACCGATTCAGGTCAATCTGACCGACCAGGTGGCGATCGTGACCGGGGCCTCGCAGGGAATCGGCAAGGCGATTGCCTTGGCGCTGGCCGGTGCCGGCGCCAAGGTGGCTTGTGTGGCCCGCAGCCGGGACAAACTCGCCGCGACGGCCGAGGCCATTCGTGCGGCCGGCGGCACGGCCGAGGTGATGGCCTGTGACGTCACCGACGGCGCGAGCGTCGAAGAAGTAATGGAAGCGGTGACGGGCAAGTGGGGGCGGTTGGACATCCTGGTCAACAATGCCGGCATCACTCGCGATACGTTGATCCCACGGATGAGCGACTCGGATTGGGACGACGTAATCAACACGAATCTGCGCGGCACCTTTCTGTTTACCCGGGCCGCCACGCGGGCCATGATGCAACGCCGCTACGGGCGAATCATCAACATTTCCAGCGTCTCGGGCCTGACCGGCAACCCGGGGCAATCCAACTATGGTGCCTCGAAGGCGGGGATGATCGGGCTGACCCGAACCGTGGCCAAAGAACTCGCCGGCCGCAAAGTGACGGTCAACGCCATCGCTCCCGGTTTCATCGAAAGCGAGATGACGGCCGCCTTGGGGTCCGGAATCTTGGACGAAGTCAAAAAGCGGATTCCGGCCAAGCGGATGGGCCGGCCCGAGGAAATCGCTTACGCCGTCCTGTTCCTGGCCAGCGAGGGGGCCAGTTACATCACCGGGCAAGTGCTGACGGTCGACGGCGGATTGTGTGCTTGAAGCGGCAAGCGTGGGCCGGCCGACGGCCCCCCCGAAACGCGGAGTGGCTGTCTCGCAGCATGCGAGCGAATGATATAGACAGCACTGCCAAAACAAGTTATACCTTGACCTGTCTTATGGAAACCCTCTATTTTTGTGTCTGAAGGCGTCTGGCATCGGCGTTTGCGCTTTGCGCGTCCAGGGGGGCGGGGGTTTGCCGGTATTGGTGCCCTGCGTGCCGCGGTCTGAGACAGCGGGCGGCCGTGTTGACGATGAGTGGCATTTCGAGGACGTCGATTTTCGGGGCAATTGGGTTTTAGGACGCTGTTCCAGGTTTTGTGGTGCCCGCGACCGTGGGCGGTTCCTGGTTTTCGGTTGCAATTGAAGGATCCAGAAACGTGGCGTCAGTCAAAGAACGCGTAATTGATATCGTGGCCGAGCAATTGGGCGTCGATAAGGACAAAATCACCCCCGAAACGTCGTTTGTCAACGACTTGGGGGCGGACTCTCTCGACACCGTTGAATTGGTGATGGAGTTGGAAGAAGAGTTCGACATCAACATTCCGGACGACGCGGCGGAGAAGATTCAAACGGTGGGACAAGCCGTCGAATACATCGAGACCACGCAGTCTTAGGTGAGGGTTGGGCCACGCAGCATTAAATGGGGCTGCGTCTGGCGAACCGGGTCGTGGTCCTGTCGGGTGATCGACCCGATCGGAAGATTTGGGCTCTGCGCACTCTCGTATTCGGCTGTGGTTGGCCCATCGGTCGGCGACCTACTGATTGCCGGGCCGCGCGGGCAAGCGCCAAAAAGTGGTTGCACACCCGTGCCGGTTTGTCGGCCGACGCGGCAGTCACCACCGCCGCCGATCCATTGCTCGAGCGAGCGACTGGCCGCGAATAGTCTGGCAATTGCTCGCGATTTTCCGAATGCACGCGGTGTCGCAAATTCCCCGTGATCTCAATAATTTCCCGTGCTGGGTACACAGGCAGGCATGAAACGGCGCGTCGTCATCACCGGAGTGGGGGTCGTCACCTCGCTGAGCTGTAAGGTCGAGGATCTTTGGGCTCGCGTTCTCAAGGGAGAGAGCGGCGTCCATCCGATTCGTTTGTTCGACACCGCTCCGCACAAGGTCCGCTTCGGCGGCGACATCTACGATTGGTCGACCGGCGATTACGTTTCGGCCAAGGAAGCCAAGCGACTCGATCGCTTCACGCAATTCGCCATGGTGGCCGCCATCGACGCCGTCACCGCCTCGGGGCTCGACTTCAAGAAGGAAGACCCGTTCCGCTGCGGCGTGGTGCTGGGGAGCGGAATCGGCGGGTTGCACGAGATCGAAACCCAGGTCGAGCGCCTGCTGCACAAAGGGCCCGACAAAGTCTCGGCCTTTACCATTCCCAAGCTGATGGTCAACGCCGCCAGCGGGCAGGTTTCGATCCAATACGGGCTGCGCGGCCCGAATTATGCCGTGGCCACCGCTTGCGCCAGCGCCACCAACGCCATCGGCGACGCGTTCAAAGCCATCCAATACGACGACGCCGACGTGATGATCACCGGTGGAACCGAAGCCGCCATCACGCCCATGGGCATCAGCGGTTTCGCCAACATGCGGGCCCTTTCCGAACGCAACGACGATCCGCCCCGTGCCAGCCGGCCGTTCGATCGCGATCGCGACGGTTTCGTTCTGAGCGAAGGGGCTGGGATGCTCGTCTTCGAGGAATTGGAACACGCCAAAGCGCGCGGTGCGCACATCTTCGCCGAAGTGCTCGGCTACGGCGCGAGCGCCGACGCCGGCCACATCACCCATCCGGACGAAGGTGGAACCGGCGCTGCCCGGGCCATGGATCGCGCGCTGTGCGATGCCAAGCTCGACCTGACCGACGTCGGCTACATCAACGCCCATGGCACCAGCACTTCGCTGGGCGATCAGGCCGAAACAGTCGCTATCAAGCGGGTCTTCGGCGAGCATGCCAGGAAGCTCAGCATCTCCAGCACGAAGAGCCAATTGGGCCACCTGTTCGGGCGCCAGCGGCGGCGTCGAATTGGTGCTGACCGTGCTGGCGCTACGCGATTCGGTCATTCCACCGACGATCAATCTGGAGAATCCCGATCCTGCTTGCGATCTGGATTACACGCCGAACCAGCCGCGCTCGCGCGAGCTGCGGGCCGCCATGTCCAACAGTTTTGGATTCGGCGGCCACAACGCGTCGGTGGTTGTCGGCCAGCTGCGGAACGGCACGCACTAGCTATCGTGGTGTTCCAACTCCCCCGCGCGTCCTTCTCGGCGGGGATCGCCGCCGCGACCCGAATCGCTGCTAGCACGGCGGAACCGGCTTTTGCCGCCGTGGTGGCCGGGGAAGAACGGGCAGACTTCTCTTGCTCGACGCGGTGACCACTCCTATACTTCGCCCCCGCCGACCGAGGGCGCACGATTTTTGGCGGCGGGCGCGGTTGCCCTCAGGCGCGCTCAGCGGGGCGCGCTTCGGTTGCAAGGAGGCTTTGCGATGATCCCCAAATGGTTCGCGGCGGGCACGCTGATGTTGGTGCTGGGGGCCTTTGCGCCTCGAAATGCTGCGGCTCAATATCAGACCTCGGCCGATCCGCCGGGCGACGGCGCCGCGGCCGCGCCAGGACAATCATTTCCGCCGCAAGCTTCGAGTGCCAACTCACCCGCATGGCGCGCGCCGGCGCAGATGCCGCGCGACGCGGCCGGCGCCAGCGAGCCGATCCGGCCACTGACCGCGTTGAGCCATGGGCCGATTGCCCACGTGAGCAAGGGGCCGGGAACGTTACCCAACGACGCGGGGCAGGAATGGCGCGATTACGACATCAGCCCCTACACGCTTCGGGTTACTTCGACCAACCGGCCGGAGCAGGCGATCGTCGATTGGATTCTGCTGGACACCGGTTATGAGGCCTGGCATTCCGACCCGTTGGGATTGCTCAGCGCATCGCGACGGACGCTGCGCGTTTATCACACTCCACAAATTCACGCGGTGGTGGGCGAGATGGTCGATCGGTTCGTCAACAGCGAGGCGGAATCTCACGCCTTCGGGCTGCGCGTGCTGACGGTCGGCAGTCCGAATTGGCGATCCAAAGCCCATCCGGTTTTGCACCCGGTGCCGGCACAGTCGCAGGGCGTGCAGGCCTGGTTGTTGTCGAAGGAAGATGCTTCGCTGCTTATGGCCGACCTGCGGCGGCGGAGCGATTTTCGGGAGCACAACACGCCGCATTTGCTGGTCAACAACGGGCAGTCGACCGTCGTGTCAGCGACACAGACCAAGAATTACACCCGCGACGTGATCGTGCGTCCCGGGAGCGCATGGCCCGGCTTCGAAGCGCAGACGGCGCAGATCGAAGAAGGCTTCTCATTGGAATTCCATCCGCTGTTGGCCGTCGATGGCAAAACGATCGATGCGATCATCAAGTGCCACGTCGATCAGGTGGAGAAGATGATTCCGGTGATGATCGACGTACCGAGCCAGGTCGCCCCCCGCCAGAAGACTGAAATCAAAGTCCCCCAACTCGCCAGTTGCAAGCTTCACGAGCGGTTTCGCTGGCCGGTCGATCAAGTCCTCTTGATCAGTCTGGGGGTCGTCTCATTCCCCATCCCGTCGGCCGGATCGGGAGTGAATCTGCCGCTGGGAATCGCCGGCGGAGCCGCTCGGGCCGATCTGCTGGTGGTGGTCGAGAGTAAAGGAAAACTAACCGGCAATCCGAGCGATCTGCGCGCCGCCAAGCCAGCAGCTACCGTTCATCAAGGCCGCTACTAAGAGCGATTTCTCTGCCCAGGCCGCTCGCGCACGCACAATCGCCGGCCGAAGCACCAGCAGAAGCAATCCACGGGCCTGCATCGCCATTCGGGGCGGGAAGGCGCTGGGCGGCAACAGTGGGTGACAATCGCCGGCGAAAAAAGGTAAATTAGGGGCCGAGTCACGGCAGGTAACGGAGTGCAACTGGATCATCATGATTTCTTCTTCGCGACGCATCGTGATCACGGGAACGGGCGTCATTACGCCCGTCGGTAAGACACCGCAGGCAGTGTGGCAGGCCCTGACGAGCGGCCGAAGCGGCGTTGGCCCGTTGCGAACGGTGCCGGTCGATTATTTGCCGACGTCGTTCGCCGCCGAAGCCCACGACTTTACCGGCTCGATCGACGATTTTGGACCGCTCGACGGAGAGAAGAAGAAAGCTCTGCGCAAGGGCCTGAAGGTGATGTGTCGCGAGTGCCAGATGGGCCTGGCGGCTGCCCAGCAGGCCATGCACGCGGCCGGCCACGCAAGCGGGTCGGACCCAGAGCGGACGGGCGTGGTGTTTGGCTCCGACTACATGCTGACCCTGCCCGACGATTTCACGGCCGGTGTTGCCCGCTGTCGCGCCGCCAACGGCCTCTTCGACTTTGCCCGCTGGGCGTCGGAAGGGATCCCGCAGATCACGCCTCTCTGGCTGCTCAAATATCTGCCCAACATGCCGGCCAGCCACCTGGCCATTTACAACGATCTGCGCGGGCCGAACAACTCGATCACGCTGCGTGAAGCGTCGGCCAATCTGGCGCTCGGCGAGGCCTACCGCATCATCGCCCGCGGCCATGCCGACGTGATGATTGCCGGCGCCACGGGCACCCGCGTTCATCCGATGAAGCTGGTCCACACGCTCATGCAGGAAGAAGTCGCCGGCAACGGGACCGATCCGACCAAGGCCAGCCGGCCGTTCGACCTGAACCGCAGCGGCATGGTGCTGGGCGAAGGAGCCGCAGCGGTGGTGATCGAGGAGCTCGAAACCGCCAAAACCCGCGGTGCGCGGATCCACGGCGAAATCATCGGCACCGCCTCCGGCACAGTCGCTGACCGCCGCGGCGTGGCCCATCGCGGGCTGGCGCTGGCCAACGTCATGCGGGCAACACTGCGTGACGCCGGCGCCACGATCGACGACGTCGGCCACATCCACGCGCACGGCCTCAGCACGCGCAGCAGCGACACCGAGGAAGCCTGGGCGATTCACGAAGTGTTCGGCTCGCGGTCGGTTGAGGTCCCCGTGGTTGCCGCCAAGAGCTACTTCGGCAACTTGGGCGCCGCCTCGGGGCTGGTCGAACTGATCGCCAGTTTATCGGCCTTTGAACATGGCCGTTTGTTTCCGGTGCTCAACTACGAAACACCCGATCCTGCCTGTCAGCTCAACGTGGTCACCACTTCCGACGTCCCGCCCGGCGACACGGTGCTGAACGTGAGTTTCACGCCGCAGGGCCAGGCTAGCGCCGTCTTGGTGCGAGCCTTCCAGGGCTGAGCGAGCGGTGGCAGCTGCTCAATCGCTTCCTCGCCGATTGTCGGCTGTTTTTTTGCGCCGTCCCCTGCCCGGACCGCCTATTCGGGCCCTTGCGAGTGGTTCCGGCGCAGCTATAATTCAACGCTCGCACGATGAGGAAGGCGGTCCCCCCGGCGGAGCTTTGGCTTCTGCTGGCCCCGTTTTCCTGGCGATCCGGGGGTGTAGCTCAGTCGGTTAGAGCGCTAGCCTGTCACGCTAGAGGCCGAGGGTTCGAGTCCCTTCACCCTCGCTGATTCTTTGGTCGTTTTGGGCGAGCCCCCAATTGCGCGGCCAGTTGCGGCCATTGGGCTGCCATCTTTCTTTGCCCGCAGCAGCAGGCCCGTTTCACCCGTTCCAGTTGCCACTCGGCATCGGTCTTGAACGTTCCGCCGGCGAGAGCCGCGACTTGCGTGCGGCGCGCTTACTGCAACCCAAATGAGCCGATGCCGACATTGCTGAACAATCCGGCGCTCCGCACAAAGGCCGCCCCCTGGCTGGCCATGGCGGCGATCCTGGCCGCAACGGCGATCGAACTGCACCGTCAAGGCCGGCTCTGGCAGAGCGCGAGCGGCCGGTTGCGCGTATGGGAAGGCAATGTATGGAGCTCGGAGAATTCGCAACAACTACTCGATCCCTATAGCGTCACGCACGTGCTGCACGGGTTCATTCTTTGTGGATTGACGGCCTGGGCGCTGCGGCGCTGGCCGATCTCCTGGCGGCTGTGTCTCGCCATCGCGCTGGAATCGCTATGGGAAATGATCGAAAACACCAAATTCGTCATTGATCGCTATCGGCAGGCGACCGCTGCCGTTGGTTACGAAGGAGACACGGTCGTCAACTCAATGGGTGACATCTTGGCGTGCGGTGTGGGATTTCTAATAGCCCAGCGGCTGGGCTGGCGCTGGTCTCTGGCGGCGTTCGTCGCCGTCGAAATTGTGCTGCTGTTTTGGATTCGCGACAGCCTGGTGCTGAATGTGTTGATGCTTGTTTTCCCGCTCGAACAAGTCAAAGTGTGGCAAATGGGGTGAGGGTTTCGAGCCGGGGCGCCGGTGTCGCGCTTCGGCGTTCGGCCCGATGTCGCTTGGTGCCACAAGCTGAAATTGGGGGGTTTGCTCGACTTGCGCTTTGACGAATTGCTTCGTTCGCCGTCGCCGCCGAGCAGTTTTTTTCGAGTTGGGCGGAATGTGCTAAACTTGCTCGTGAGGCACGAGGCATTGATTCACCTGGCCGCGACGCTGGCTTGGCCGTTTTTTCGCCGGCCGCTCGTTGACGATTGCCATCGCACGATTTACCATCATTCGTAGCCCCCCGTCTTTCCTGCCTCTGGTGGAGCTTGGTTTCCGTTGGTCCCTTGGGATCATTTCGAACCCGCCAACGCGTCAAACACAGGAGTTAATCCCATGCCACTGTTCGAGGTCGAGACCGACTGCCATATCATCATCACCTGGGCGGCGGACGAAGATTCCGCGAGTGTGGTGGTGAACGATGCTTATCCCAATGAAAAAGTGATCCGGCTTACGAAGCGACCTCGCGACACTTGGGTGATTTCCAAAAGTGCTCTAGGGATTTCCGGCAAGACCGACCCCTGCTCCACCGCCCGCGATTGCCTGGCCAAGGCCGCCGGCGACAAAGTGCATGCCATCCGCCTTTACATGCACGAGACCGGCTCCGACCTCGAGCGAGCGCGCAAGGTCATCGAGTCGAACATGGTCATGGGCTGGTGACCAAACAGGTCAAGGGGCGATGACTGCCTGGCGGTCACGGGCTCTTGATTCTGCCGCCACGGTGGAACGCCGGCGATGCAGCCCGGTGTTGCCGCCTTAAGAAGCTGCGGCGGTTGTGCCGCGTGTCATGCATTGCCGGATTGAAGGCGATACGCCCACGAGCGCCACAAGGGTGGCGCCATCTGCAAAGCGGTTCGATAGATAACCGCCGTCGCTACGCGCGGTTCATTGCGAACCAGCTGGTGACAAAGCACTGCTGGGCGCGCGATACGAGGGCACCGCATACGAACCCGCGCCGCTGGGTGCTCCGCTGGCCCCAAAGCCTGAGGCACCAGGAATCGCGCCGCTGCCGGCCGGAGCCGTTGGCAAATTGGTGCCATAATTCGGTGCCGTCGTCGAAATCGCGTAGCCGCCGCTCGTTCGGGCGGCCGATTGACTCGGCGCGGAGTAGGAGGCAGGCGTGACACCGTAGCCGGAGTAATCGCTGCCCTGGTTGATCTGTGCACCCTGCGAGGGGAGATAATCGCTCGTGCTGCCCGGGCGCCAACTCGGATCGCGTCGGCCGGTAGTGGGCGGCGCCGTAGCCGGTTGCGTCGACGTCGGAGTTCCAGTTACGCCCGGCGGATTGTAGCCGGTATTGCCTGGCTCCCAATTTCGTTCGACCGAAGAGTATTCGGTGCCGTCGGCGTAACTGCTCGCACTAACAGGGGCGCCGGTTTGCGGCGCGGCTCCCTGCGAAAGGGTCCCTTGCGACACGGTTCCTTGCATCGAGGTCGGCGCTGCACTGCCATAGCCAGCGCCAGCCGGGGGCATCGCGGCGCCAGCGGGCGGAGAAGCCTGCGGATAGCCCGCATCGGCCGGCTGCCCAGTGCTCGAACTCGGATAGCCGGTGCCGGCAGGGCTTCCGGGAGCTGTGCTGTAGCCACCCGAGCCGGTCGGATCGGCTGAGGGATAAGAACCTTCTTGCGCCGTGCTAGCCGTGCGAACGCCCACGGGGGGCGCTCCATAGCTCGACGTTCCGGCCGGCATCGCCGACACGCCAGCTCCACCGGCTGGCGGTGCATAGGGATCGCCGGCGGCCGCGGCAGTGGTAGCCGCAGCTCCGGCGGTCGCAGCTCCGGTGGACGGATAGGCCGTCGACGGATAGGCAGTGCCAGGGTAAGCTCCCGCGCCGGGATCGGCGGCAGGGTGTTGCGTCGATGGATAGGTCGAAGCGTAAGGTCCGGTTTGGGGCGTCGTGGTTGGCGAGCCGGTTGCCGGCATTCCTGCCCCGCCGGCGGTGGTCGCTTGATTGCCGTAACCGCCCGGAGCGCCTTCGTAGCTGGCCGTTGCCGCGCCGCCGCCAGCGGCAGTGCTCGGATATGCACTGGGCATGCTGGCGTAGCCGGCGGGTGTTGCCGCTTGAGTTCCGGGATAAGCCGAGGCAGCGGCCGTGCCGGGAGCGCCCGGCGGCAAACTGCCCGAAGTGGCCAAGGCGGCCGATCCGCTAGCCGGACTGCTCATGGGCGAGACGCCGGCCGAGGGAAGGGGTGGCCCGGCAGGAGCGGAGGCGACGGCCGAGTTGGCGTCTTTATTCTTCTTCCAGCTCCACTTGTACCCGCTGGGGCCGCTTTGGCAACCCGCGAGCGCGACGGTCGCACCGAGCACGATCAATCCACGAAAAATTTTCACTCGCATGGCGCAGCCGCCCTTTGACTGGATAGCGGACGGGACACCCGGCCAAAGACATCCTTGTCAGTGGCATGCATCGGGCCCTCTTCCGTTAGGACCATTCTGATTTGGCTCTCTGAAGCTAAATCGAAAAACCGATGTGACAGGCGTTCGTTCAGGCCAAGACTTGAACGGACGTGTGCCACACCCAACAATCCTTCGCAGCCGTTACCAACCGCCCGCCAAACGGCCGGTTGGGGCGCCCTTGCTATTTTTAGATCATCGGGTCGGTTATAGCGGTTGCACCACTCAAAACGCTTGCAACGCCAGATTTTCTTACTCAGGCGTACCGACCGATGGGAAAAACAACAGGCGGCGGATTATAGAAAACCGCCCCACCCGGTCAACGTCAAATGTCTCCCGATCGCCCCACTACGCCAGTTTGCGGTCGGCTCGCGCTGGTCTGGCGACGGCAATCGTCGCATCTTGTCCTTGCTTGCTGACCGCAGCCGCGACACGCTAGCACTTGACGGCTGCGTGCGCGATTCCGAAACTGCAGGGCACGAGGCTTGCCGGCTAGCAAAACGATAGCGGCGGCGGCCATCGGATGGCCATTGATCGACGGCGACGCAAACTTCAAGCGAGAGTGGCGGAATTGGCAGACGCGCTGGACTTAGGATCCAGTGCCGCAAGGCGTCCGGGTTCGACTCCCGGCTCTCGCATCTTGAAAAGCCCCAGAGTGCTTGTGGGACTTTGCCGCAAGCTCTTTGGACGTTGGGGCGGTATCGGAGTCATTTCCTTTGCGGTTTGGCCGCAAGTCCCCCCGCGCCCAACTTCCTTTCCAGTAAAATCAATTGCCGCCACCGCCTTTCTCAAGCACTGGCCACGATCGAAGCCCTACGTCCAGCGACGCGGATGCCTGATGACCGACTGTCGACATGGCGATCCTAGATTCGAGGCTCTCCTCGCCGACGACTTCGACGCCGCGGCGCTCGAGAACGACGGTGGAACGATCTACGGCCTCTGGCCAGCATTCAATCTGGCTTTTTTCAATTCAGGCTGGCTGCGATTTGCCGCACTCAATGATGGAGAGCCGCAAATCTCTGTGCAATGGCCGCTGGGACGATGTGTCCTGGAGGCGATTGCAGAACCACTTCGTCCTTTCTTCGTGGAGAATTACGGACGATGCCTGCGGGAAGGGCGACCCTGGGAGCATGCCTACGAATGCTCGTCTCCCGAAGTGTACCGACAATTTCATATGACCGCGTTTCCGCTTGGCAACGCGGAAGGTCTGCTCGTGGTGAATTCGTTGCGACGAGAAGTCCCTCACACAAGAGTCCCGTGCCCTCCGCTCGAAGAACTCTACCGCAATGACAATGGCGTGGTGGTGCAATGCTGTCATTGTCGAAGAACACGTCGCGCCGGAACGCAAAATGTGTGGGATTGGGTCCCAGCATGGTTATCGAATCGGCCGGCAAGCACCAGTCACGGACTTTGCGAGCCCTGCATGGGATTTCACTACTCCGATCGGCAGTCCGATTCCGGTGGCATTGCGGAACCCTTCAAGACGTGGTCCTGAAGAGGCTCTCTGCCCCGGGCTGATTGGACCGTCGACGTTTGGATTTGGCAGCTGTTCAGCAACGCGCAAAATCCGATTCGGTTGGCGGCCGCATGTACGGAACCGTACCGCTCGCAAGCATCTCTTCGCGCATTGCAAATTGCGCACCACTGCTGCGCCCCGGATCAAGATCGTGACGATTTGGTCGAGCTCGGTCGTTTGCGCCAAATCTGCAAAGCCAGTGATTCTCCGCCGCGGCGGTCCGAAAGAGGGGTAACAGACAACCAGCACGGGGGGAGAACCGGAGCATCGCGAGCCATTTTTTTTCTTAGCGCGCGCCGCGGTTGCACTTTGGTTAAAGCGGAACTCTTCGGCGACTGTTTTCGAGTGCCGACGCGGGACGAGAGTCTACGAGCGCGTACGAGGACTCGGCGCGTGCGAAACGGTCGAGGCCGGCGGCTGGCGGTTTGGCGTATGCCGGCACAATGACTATATTTCAATAAGTGGCGGCACTGTTCCCGGGGAGCAACGATGGCATTTTCAAGAATGCATCACTCAGATCGGGCAGCTCTTCTTGCTCCGCCACCATCCCCCTCTTTTCGTTGGCCTTCATGCCATCCATTCCTCGCGAAGCATGAGTCGTAAGCCATGAGCCAAGAAACGAAATCTGGCCCTGCCGACAACCTTTCCGTGACGGTCGTCGATGAAAACGGCGATTCGGACAAAGCACCCGAGAGTCGTAGCCGGTTGAAAGAAGCGGCAGACTCTCATTCTCGCCAAATCCTCTCCGCGATTCTGGCATTTCGCGATGGCAATTTTGGTGTCCGCCTTCCGGGAAACTGGATCGGCATCGACGGGCGCATCGCCGCCGCATTCAACCAGACGATCGACCATGAGGAGCATATCTCCAAAGAGATTGCGCGGCTGAGCGTGTCGGTGGGCAAGGAAGGTCGTCTCAAGCAGCGCGTATCGGTGCCCGGGCTCATTGGTGGCTGGGCGGCGAAGGCGGAATCGGTCAATACGCTGCTGGACGACCTGGTGCGGCCGACCTCGGACGTTGCCCGCACCATCGGTGCAGTGGCCAAGGGGGACCTCAGCCAATCGATGGAACTGGAAGTCGACGGGCGGGCGCTGAAGGGCGAGTTCCTGCGATCGGCAAAGCTGGTCAATACGATGATCGAGCAGCTCTCGGTCTTCACCTCGGAAGTCACGCGCGTGGCCCGCGAAGTGGGCACCGAAGGAAAGCTCGGCGGCCAGGCGCAGGTGCGGGGCGTTTCGGGCGTGTGGAAAGACCTGACCGAGTCGGTCAACCAGATGGCCGGCAATCTCACCGCCCAGGTGCGCAACATCGCCGACGTGACGATCGCCGTGGCCAACGGCGACCTTTCCAAGAAGATCACGGTCGACGTGCGCGGCGAAATCTTGCAGCTCAAAGAGGCCATCAACACGATGGTCGACCAGCTCAGGTCGTTCGCCTCGGAAGTGACGCGCGTGGCCCGCGAAGTCGGCACCGAAGGCCGCCTCGGCGGCCAGGCCGTGGTGCCGGGCGTGGGCGGCACCTGGAAAGACCTGACCGACTCGGTCAACGCGATGGCGTCCAACCTTACGGCCCAGGTCCGCAACATCGCGGCGGTGACGACGGCGGTGGCCCGTGGCGATCTTTCGCGCAAGATCACCGTCGACGTGAAGGGCGAAATCCTGGAGTTGAAGGAAACCATCAATACGATGGTCGATCAGCTCAACGGCTTTTCGTCGGAAGTGACGCGCGTGGCCCGCGAAGTCGGCACCGAAGGAAAGCTGGGCGGTCAGGCCGCGGTGCCGGGCGTGGCCGGCACGTGGAAGGATTTGACCGACTCGGTGAATTCGATGGCCTCGAATCTGACGGCCCAGGTGCGCAACATCGCCGAAGTGACCACGGCCGTGGCGAAGGGCGATCTCTCGCGCAAGATCACCGTCGACGTGAAGGGCGAAATCCTCGCGCTGAAGAACACCATCAACACGATGCTCGATCAGCTCAACGGCTTCGCCTCCGAAGTGACCCGCGTGGCCCGCGAGGTCGGCACCGAAGGAAAGCTGGGCGGCCAGGCCGCGGTGCCGGGCGTGGCCGGCACCTGGAAGGATCTGACCGACAACGTCAACTTCATGGCCTCGAACCTGACCGGCCAGGTGCGCAACATCGCCGAAGTGACCACCGCCGTGGCCAACGGCGACCTGTCGAAGAAAATCACGGTCGACGTGCGCGGCGAAATTCTCGAATTGAAGAACACCATCAACACGATGGTCGATCAGCTCAACGGTTTTGCGTCGGAAGTGACCCGCGTGGCCCGCGAAGTCGGCACCGAAGGCGAACTGGGCGGTCAGGCCGAAGTGCGCGGCGTGGCCGGCACCTGGAAGGACCTTACCGACTCGGTGAACGCGATGGCGACCAACCTTACCTCGCAAGTGCGCAACATCGCCGAGGTGACCACCGCCGTGGCCAACGGCAATTTGTCGAAAAAGATCACCGTGGCCGTGCGCGGCGAAATTCTCGAGTTGAAGAACACGATCAACACGATGGTCGATCAGCTGAACGCGTTCGCCGGCGAAGTGAGCCGCGTGGCGCGCGAGGTCGGCACCGAAGGCAAACTGGGCGGCCAGGCGCAAGTTCCCGGCGTGGCCGGCACCTGGAAGGATCTGACCGACAACGTCAATTCGATGGCCTCGAACCTGACGGGCCAGGTGCGCAACATCGCCGACGTGGCCACCGCCGTGGCCAATGGCGACTTGTCGAAAAAGATCACCGTCGACGTGAAGGGCGAAATCCTTGAACTGAAGAACACGCTCAACACGATGGTCGACCAACTCAACTCCTTCGCCGGCGAAGTGACGCGCGTGGCCCGCGAAGTCGGCACCGAAGGAAAGCTGGGCGGTCAGGCCGCGGTGCCCGGCGTGGCCGGCACGTGGAAGGATTTGACCGACTCGGTGAATTCGATGGCCTCGAATCTCACGGCCCAGGTACGCAACATCGCCGAAGTGACCACGGCCGTGGCGAAGGGCGATCTGTCGCGCAAGATCACCGTCGACGTGAAGGGCGAAATCCTCGCGCTGAAGAACACCATCAACACGATGCTCGATCAGCTCAACGGCTTCGCCTCCGAAGTGACCCGCGTGGCCCGCGAAGTCGGCACCGAAGGAAAGCTCGGCGGTCAGGCCCAAGTGCCGGGCGTGGCCGGCACGTGGAAGGATCTGACCGACAACGTCAACTTCATGGCCTCGAACCTCACCGGCCAGGTGCGCAACATCGCCGAAGTGACCACCGCCGTGGCGAACGGCGATCTCTCGAAGAAAATCACGGTCGACGTGCGCGGCGAAATTTTGCGGCTGAAGGAAACCATCAATACGATGGTCGACCAGCTCAACGGTTTCGCCTCGGAAGTGAGCCGCGTCGCCCGCGAGGTGGGCACCGAAGGCAAGCTGGGCGGCCAGGCGGCGGTGGAAGGGGTGGCCGGCACCTGGAAAGATCTGACGGAAAACGTCAATTCGATGGCCTCGAACCTGACCTCTCAGGTCCGCAACATTGCCGAAGTGACGATCGCCGTGGCCAACGGCGACTTGTCGAAGAAGATCACGGTCGACGTGCGCGGCGAAATCCTGGAGTTGAAGGAAACCATCAATACGATGGTCGATCAGCTCCGCTCGTTCGCGGCCGAAGTGACCCGCGTGGCTCGCGAAGTCGGTACCGAAGGCAAGCTGGGCGGCCAGGCCCAGGTGCCCGGCGTGGCCGGCACGTGGAAGGATCTGACCGACAACGTCAATTCGATGGCCTCGAATCTGACGGGCCAGGTTCGCAACATCGCCGACGTGGCGACCGCCATCGCCCGGGGCGACCTGAGCCGCAAGATCACGGTCGACGTGAAGGGCGAGATTCTGCAGCTCAAAGAGACCATGAACACGATGGTCGAGCAGCTCGGTGCGTTCGCATCGGAAGTGACGCCGCGTCGCGCGCGAGGTCGGCACCGACGGGAAACTGGGCGGCCAGGCCGCGGTGCCCGGCGTGGCCGGCACCTGGAAGGATCTGACCGACAACGTCAACTCGATGGCCAACAATCTCACCGGCCAGGTGCGCAACATTGCCGAAGTGACGATCGCCGTGGCCAACGGCGACCTGTCGAAGAAGATTACGGTCGACGTGCGGGGCGAAATCCTGCAGCTCAAGGAAACCATCAACACGATGGTCGAGCAGCTTCGCTCGTTCGCCTCGGAGGTGACACGCGTGGCCCGCGAAGTCGGCACCGAAGGGCGCCTGGGCGTGCAGGCGGTGGTTCCTGGCGTGGCCGGCACCTGGAAGGATCTGACCGACTCGGTAAACACGATGGGTTCGAATCTCACGGCCCAGGTGCGCAACATCGCCGAAGTGACCACCGCGGTGGCTCGCGGCGACTTGAGCCGCAAGATCACGGTCGACGTGAAGGGCGAAATCCTGGAGCTGAAGAACACCATCAACACGATGGTCGATCAGCTCAACGGTTTCGCCTCGGAAGTGACGCGCGTCGCGCGCGAGGTGGGGACCGAGGGCAAGCTGGGCGGCCAGGCACAGGTCTCGGGCGTCGGCGGCACCTGGAAGGATCTCACCGATAACGTGAACTTCATGGCCTCGAACCTCACGGACCAGGTGCGCGGCATCGTGAAGGTCGTGACGGCCGTGGCCGACGGCAACTTGCGCCACAAGCTGACCGTGCAGGCCAAGGGAGAAATCGCCGCGCTGGGCGACACGATCAACAACATGACCGACACGCTCGCCACCTTCTCCGAGCAGGTGATCAGCGTCGCCCGCGAGGTGGGCGTCGAAGGACGCCTCGGCGGTCAGGCCAGCGTTCCCGGCGCGGCGGGCTCGTGGCGCGATTTGACCGATAACGTGAACCTGCTGGCCGGCAATCTGACGACCCAGGTGCGTGCGATCGCCGAAGTGGCCACCGCCGTGACCAAGGGCGACTTGACTCGATCGATTCAGGTGGAAACGCGCGGTGAAGTCGCGGAGTTGAAAGACAACATCAACACGATGATCGCCAACCTGCGGGAGACGACCGAGCGAAACAAAGAACAGGATTGGTTGAAGACGAACGTGGCCCGCTTCACGAGCATGCTGCAAGGCCAGCGCGACCTGGTCGACGGTGGCCAAAACACTGTTGGCGGACCTGGTTCCGTTGGTGCAGGCCCAGCAGGGGACGATTTACCAGATGACCACGGTCGACGAGGAGATTCCGACGCTGCAGTTGCTGGCGGGCTATGCCTTGCGGCCCGAGCAACCGAGTCGCATTGCGATCGGAGAAGGGCTTGTCGGCCAATGCGCGGTGGAGAAGCAGCGCATTCTGCTGAGCGATCTGCCGCCGGATTATACGCGTGTCAGCTCGAGCCTGGGCGAAGCGCGGCCGTCGAGCATCGTTGTGGTGCCGCTCTTGTTCGAAGGCGAGATCAAGGCGGTGATCGAATTGGCCTCGCTTGCCCCGTTTACGCCTACCAATCTCACGTTTCTCGAACAGCTCACGCAGAGCATCGGTGTGGTGCTGAACACCATCGAAACGACGATGCGCACCGAGGGTTTGCTCAAGCAATCGCAACAATTGACCGTTGAACTTCAGTCGCGGCAAACCGAACTCCAGCAGACGAACGAAGAGTTGGCAAGCAAGGCGAAACTGCTGGCCGAGCAGAATGCCGAGGTGGAACGGAAGAACTCCGAGGTCGAACAAGCGCGTCGCGCGCTGGAAGAAAAGGCGGCCGAACTGGCTCTCACGTCGAAGTACAAGTCCGAGTTCCTCGCCAATATGTCGCATGAGCTGCGCACGCCGCTCAATTCCATTTTGATTCTCAGCCAGCAACTGGCCGACAACGCCAGCGGCAATCTTTCGAACAAGCAGATCGACTTCGCCCGCAACGTCCACTCCTCGGGCTCGGATCTGCTGAACCTGATCAACGATATTCTCGATCTCTCCAAGATCGAGTCGGGGACCGTCACGGTCGACGCCGAAGAGATCTCGTTTGCCGGCCTGCGCGACACGATCGACCGTAATTTCCGACACGTGGCGGAAAACAAGAATCTGCCCTTTAACGTCGATTTCGCCGATGATCTGCCGCGCGTCATGATCAGCGACGCCAAGCGCCTGCAGCAGATTCTCAAGAACCTGCTGTCGAACGCCGTGAAGTTCACCTCGCACGGTCACGTCGCCGTCAGAGTCGGCTTTGCCAAGTCCGGATGGGGCGTCGACCATCCCGTGTTGAGCCAGGCCGAGCAGGTCATCGCTTTTGCCGTCGAAGACACCGGCATCGGCGTGGCACCGGAAAAGCAACGACTCATCTTCGAGGCTTTCCAGCAGGCAGACGCGGGCACCTCGCGAAAGTACGGCGGTACCGGGCTTGGCCTGGCGATCAGCCGGGAACTGGCGTCGCTATTGGGTGGGGAAATTCGCCTCGCCAGCACGCACGGCCACGGAAGCACTTTCACTCTCTTTCTGCCGTTGCACTACACCGGGTCGACCACGGGCGAGGTCTCGATTCCAGCCTCGACGGTGCGACGAGCCGGCAAAATCTCACGCGATTCGCGTCCACTCGGTCGCCCGAGAGGAGCATATCCCGGACGATCGCGAGAACCTGGCCAGTGGTGATCTCGTCGTGCTGATCATCGAGGACGACCCGCATCAGGCGCGGATATTGATGGGTCTTGCGCGCGATAAGGGTTTCAAGGTGCTGGTGGCCACTCGAGGGGCCATCGGCCTGACGTTGGCGCGGCAATTCCTCCCCGCCGCCATTACGCTGGACATCTACTTGCCCGACATGCTTGGCTGGACCGTGCTGAATAACCTGAAGTCCGACTCTTCGACGCGGCACATTCCGGTGCAAATCATCACGGTGGACGAGGATCGCCAGTCGGTCCTTTCGCGCGGCGCGTTTTCGCTGCTCACCAAATCGCCCACCACGGCCGGTATGGAAGCTGCTTTCGATCGGCTCAAGGACTTCACCGCATCGCGCACGAAACGGCTGTTGGTGGTCGAGGACAACGACATCGAACGCGAATCGATTGTCGCGCTGCTTGGATATAAGGACATCGAGCTGAAGGCGGTGGCCACCGGCGCCGAGGCGTTGCGAGTGCTCGATAGAGTCTCGCTATGATTGCGTCGTGCTCGATCTTCGGTTGCCGGACATGACCGGCTTTGAGCTGTTGGACAAGATCAATGCGAAGCCCGAACTGCACGACGTGCCGATCGTCGTCTTCACCGGCAAGGAGCTTTCGGTAGAGGAGGAGACCCGACTCAAGAAAATCGCCAAGAGCATTATCCTCAAAGACGTCCAGTCGCCCGAGCGCCTGTTGGATGAGACGGCGTTGTTCCTGCATCGCGTGATCGCGGATCTTCCGCAGGATAAGCAACAAATGCTCGAGCGGCTGCACGACTCGAATGCGATTCTGAGCGGCCGGAAGGTGTTGGTGGTCGATGACGACGCCCGCAACATTTTCGCCCTGACCACTCTGCTCGAGAGTCGGGAAATGGAGGTGATCAGCGCGACCAATGGCCGCAAGGCGATTGAGATGATCAAGGAGACGCCAGATTTGAGCATGGTGCTGATGGATATCATGATGCCCGAAATGGACGGCTATCAGACCATTGCCGAAATTCGCAACGACGTTCAGTTCCGCAATCTGCCGATTCTGGCCATCACCGCCAAGGCCATGAAGGGGGACCGCGAGAAGTGTCTGGGAGCGGGCGCTTCCGATTACATTGCCAAGCCGGTGAACAGCGAGCAGCTTCTGTCACTGATGCGAGTCTGGCTTTTCCGATGAACCGACTGTCACCACGACCTTAAGATTTGACCATGAGCGGCACGACCCGTCCTTCGATCGAGACCGCAAGCCTGTCGAATCCCTGCGACGAGGCCGTGCCTGCGGATGCTTGTGCGCCGGCACTCGCCGTGCAGGGCGAACTGGTCAACATCCTGATTGTGGACGACGAGCCGAGGAATCTGAACGTACTGGAAACGGTTCTGGTGGATCCGCGCTACCGGCTGGTGCGCGCGGAGTCGGCCGACGAAGCACTGCTGGCACTGGTTGCCGAAGAATTCGCCCTCATCATTCTCGACATCCATATGCCGGGAATGAATGGGTTCGAGTTGGCCGAGCTGATCAAGCAGCGCAAAAAGACGGCGGAAGTGCCGATCATCTTCCTCACGGCATATTACAGTGACGACCAACACGTACTCGAGGGTTATAACACCGGCGCCGTCGATTACTTGCACAAGCCCATCAACCCCACGGTTCTCCGGTCGAAGGTGGCCGTCTTTGTCGAGCTCTACACCCGCACGCGCGAATGCGAACTGGCCGCCAAGAGTCTGCTGTCCGAAGTGGCCGAACGACGCCGGGCGCAGGAAGAGGTGCTGCAGCTGAATCGGGAACTCGAACAGCGCGTCGACCAGCGCACGCTCGAGTTGCTCAAAGCGAGCGCGGCCCTCGGCGAGAGCGAGGAGCGTCTTCGGCTGGCCAATGAGGCATCCGGGACGGGCCTTTGGGAATGGAATCTGCAAACGAATCATGTGAGCTGGTCGCCGGAATGCTATGCGATTCATGGCATGGTGAGAGGAGATTTCGACGGCAGCCTGGAAAGTTTTTTCAAATTCGTTCACCCGGAGGATCGGGCCCGGGTGCGGGCAACCATTCTAGCTGCCCTCGACGATCGGGATGTCTATGGGTGTGACTTCCGTATTGTCCGTCCCGACGGGACCGTGCGTTGGGTCACCAACAAGGGGCGCGCGTTTTTTGACAGCGGCGACCAGCCTCTACGAATGATCGGCACGATTATCGACATCAGCTTCCGAAAGGAGGCCGAGCTGCAACTGCTGGACGCCGATCGCCGCAAGAACGAATTCCTGGCGACGCTTGCGCATGAACTTCGCAACCCGCTTGCTCCGATCCGCAACGCGGTGCAGATTCTCCTGCTCAGTGGTCTCGAGGCCCCTAACGTACAGTGGGCCACTGACGTGATCGATCGCCAGGTGCGGCAGATGACTCGGCTCGTTGACGACCTGCTCGAAGTGTCACGGATCACCACCGGAAAGTTGGAGATCCGAAAGGAAACGCTCGATCTAGCGGCGGTGATACGAGAAGCCGTTGAGACGAGCCTTCCACTGCTCGAACAGGGTGGTCACAAATTGGTGGTGAACTTGCCGGCTGAACCCGTGATGGTTTATGCGGACATGATCCGCATGGCTCAGGTATTCTCCAATCTGCTTAACAATGCCGCCAAATACACCGAGCCGGGCGGTCACGTCACAATCAACCTCGAGACGACGGAAGGTGATGCGGTAGTATCGGTCAAGGATTCGGGCACCGGTATCCCGGCCGAAATGCTGCCCCACATCTTCGAAATGTTCATGCAGGTCGATCGAAATGTGCATCGCTCGAAAGGAGGACTCGGCATCGGACTGACGCTCGTCAAACAATTGGTCGAAATGCACGGCGGCAGCATCGAAGCGCGCAGCGCGGGAACCGGCCAGGGAAGCGAGTTTGTCGTTCGATTGCCAACCGTCGTGCGCCGCGAGGCCGACGTTCGGGATGTGCACGATCGCGAAATGCCGGCCCACAGCACACCGCTCCGCATCCTGGTCGCGGACGACAACGAGGACGGCGCGAATAGTTTGGGACAAATGTTGCAGATCATGGGCCATGAAGTGCGTGTCACGCACGACGGTCTCGCGGCAATCGAGGCCGCCGAAGTGTTTCGTCCCCAGGTCATACTGCTTGATATCGGAATGCCAAAGCTGGACGGCTACGATGCTTGTCGTCGCATCCGCAAAGAGTCCTGGGGAAAGGATACCGCTTTGGTTGCATTAACCGGCTGGGGCCAAGAGGAAGATCGACGTCGCACGAGTGCGGCGGGCTTCGATTACCACCTCGTTAAGCCAGTCGAATCCAACACGCTTGTAAACGTCTTGGCCGAAGTCACTCACACCGCTTGAGCGCCGCCGCGAACCGCTCCGGCCGGCTCATCCTCTTACCGGGCAAAAGGACGCCGTACGCCTTGTCCGGCTGCCACGTTGCCGGCTGCCGCTCGCAAGAGCTGAGCGGGACCACTCCACCCGCGCGAAAAGAATTTGACTGCGGCTTCGCAAGTGGCTAACGTAGAATGGGTTAAGATCCCTACGGTGCGCCTTCGATCAGCTTGGCCCCCCGGATTACACTAGCGAGGGGCCGAGCGACCTCGCTCACAACATCCCACCCTGTGCCCCGTTCATCCTACCGGAGATCTCGCGGATGCAATTCTGTCGACATTTGCTGATGGCTTTGGTGTGCGCGGCCCTGGCAACCCCCGCGCTGGCCGCCGACGGCAAAAAGAAGATCGTATTCATCGCCGGCAGCCCGAGCCACGACTACGGTGCTCACGAACACAACGCCGGCTGTGATTTGCTGGCCCGCTCTCTCAGGATCGCGGCGCCGGACGTCCAGGTCGAGGTGATACATAACGGTTGGCCGAAGGATGAGAAGGTGCTCGAGGGGGCCAACGCCATCGTCATGTACTGCGACGGCGGTGGCGGCCATATGGTGCTTGGACATAAGAAGGAAGTCGATGCCCTGGTTAAACAGGGGGTGGGAATTGTCTGTCTGCACTACGCCGTCGAAATCCCCAAGGAGAACGGCGGCCCGGAGTTTTTGGACTGGATCGGCGGCTACTTCGAGGCGAACTATTCGGTCAATCCGACGTGGACGGCCAGATTCGACAAGTTGCCGGAGCACCCGATCACGCGCGGCGTGAAGCCGTTTGAGATTGAAGACGAATGGTACTACCACATGCGGTTTCGGCCGGGCATGCAGGGCGTCACCCCCATTCTCACCACGTTGCCCCCGGCCAGCACGCTATCGCGCCCCGACGGCCCCCACAGCGGCAATCCTGACGTCCGTCGCGACGTACTGGAAAAGAAGGAGCCGCAGCACGTCGCTTGGGCATCGGAAAACTCCGGTGGCGGGCGTGGTTTCGGTTTCACCGGCGGTCACTTTCATTGGAATTGGGGCGATCCCAATTTCCGCAAGCTGGTGCTCAATGCGATCCTCTGGACGGCCAAGGTCGAGGTCCCCAAGGATGGCGCGGGGGACAAGCCCGTGACGCTCGACGAGTTGGTCAACAATCAGGACGAGCCGATCCCGGCCGACTTGGATCGTGAGGCAATTCGCAAACGAATCGGTTTGCCCGCCGCGGCCGCCACTCCGAAGGCAGCCGCCGCCAAGGTGACTCCCATCTTCGCGAGCCAGGAGATTTCGCGAGGCACGCCGGGACATGCCGTCGACATCGACGTCGACATCCATGGCGCGAAGCAATTGTTCCTGGTCGTGACCGAGGCCGGCGACGGCATTGCCGCCGACTGGTCCGATTGGTGCGAGCCGCGTTTGGTCGGCCCCGGTGGCGAATTGAAGCTGACCGAGCTGAAGTGGAAGCCGGCGGTGAGCGGCTGGGGCAACGTGAACGTCAACCGGCGGTGCGATGGCGGCCCGCTCAAGGTGAATGGCAAGCCGGTCGAATACGGAATCGGCACGCACGCCAACAGCTTGATTGCGTTTGACCTGCCCGAAGGCTACGAGCGGTTCAAGGCCCGCGGCGCTTTGGACGAAGGGGGCACGAGCCAGCAGCACGGCAGCACCGTGACCTTCGCCGTCTATACGCGGGACCCTGGATTGCTCATCACCCGCCCGCAGCAGCCGGGCGGAGCCGACGCGCGTTCGCACGATGCGCAAGACGCCGTCGCGGGTCTCGACGTGGCCGATGGCTGCGAGGTCGCGCTTTTTTCCAGCGAGCCGCAAATCTCGAACATCACGAGCATCGACATCGACGAACGCGGCCGAGTTTGGGCGGCGGAAGTCAAGAACTATCGCAAATGGAACAACAGCCGTCCGGAGGGCGATCGTATCCTGGTCCTGGAAGATACCGATGGCGATGGCCACGCCGACAAGCAAACCGTTTTCTATCAAGGGCGCGACATCGACTCGGCCCACGGCGTCTGCGTCCTCGGAAATCGAGTGATCGTGTCGGCCGGCGAGAACGTGTTGGTCTTCTACGACGACAATAACGATCTGCGGTCCGATCGCAAGGAAACGCTTTTCAGTGGCATCGGGGGTGCGCAGCACGACCATGGCATCCATGCGTTCTGCTTCGGGCCCGACGGCAAGCTCTACTTCAACTTCGGCAACGAAGGCAAGTACATCAAGGACAAAGAGGGCAAGCCGCTGGTCGATGCCGACGGCAACGAGATCAATAGCATTCGCAAGCCCTACCAGGACGGCATGATCTTCCGCTGCAACCTTGACGGCAGCGAGATCGAGACGCTGGCATGGAACTTCCGCAACAATTGGGAGGTCACCGTCGATTCGTTCGGCAACCTCTGGCAGTCGGACAACGACGACGACGGCAATCGCGGAGTCCGCATCAATTACATACTCGAGTTCGGCAACTACGGCTACAAGGACGAACTGACTGGTGCTGCCTGGAAAGAGCCACGGACCAACCAGGAAACTGAGGTCCCGCTGCGCCATTGGCACTTGAACGATCCGGGCGTCGTGCCCAATCTGCTGCAAACCGGCGCGGGCTCGCCCACCGGCATCACGTTCTACGAGGGGACGTTGCTGCCGAAGGTGTTTCAGAATCAGATCATTCATTGCGATCCGTTGCCGAACGTTTGCCGCGCGTATCCGGTCACGAAGGATGGTGCCGGCTTTACGGCCGAGATCGAGAATGTGCTCTTTGGAGCCCGCGATAATTGGTTTCGCCCGAGCGACGTCTGCGTTGCTCCCGACGGTTCGCTGTTCGTCGCCGACTGGTACGACCCGGGCGTGGGGGGCCACAATCAGCAAGAAGTCGATAAAGGCCGGATTTTCCGCATCGCTCCGACCGGCGCGAAATACATCGTTCCCTCGTTCGACTTCAGCACGGCGGCCGGTGCCGCCGAAGCGTTGAAGAATCCCAATTTCTCGGCTCGCTATCTGGCTTTCACGACCCTCAAGAAAATGGGTAAACAAGCCATCCCGGCGCTAGCAAAGCTCTACGAAGACAAGTCGAATCCGCGAGTCCGGGCTCGTGCTGTGTGGGTGTGGGGGCAGATCGATGGTGAAGGCCCTGGCGCGGTGGCCGCTGCCATCCACGACGCCGATCCCGATATTCGCATCGTCGGCGTTCGCCTGGCACGCATATTGAAACTCGATCCGATCAAGGTCCTGCCGGCCTTGGTCAGCGATCCTGATCCGGCCGTTCGCCGTCAGTGCGCCATCAACTTGCATCACAATCGGACCGCGGAAGCAGCCGGCCTGTGGGCTGAACTGGCGACCCGGCACGACGGCCACGATCGTTGGTACTTGGAAGCTCTGGGAATTGGCGCCGATCAGAATTGGGATCGCTTCCTGGACGCTTATCTGACCAAGGTCGGCGATCAGTGGAACTCGCCCTCCGGACGCGACATCATCTGGCGCAGCCGGCGCGCAAGACACCAGAATTGTTGGTCAAGATCATCAAAGACCCCTCGACCACCAAGGAGGATCGGCCGCGTTATCTGCGGGCGTTCGACTTCCAGGAAAAAAGTCCCGAGAAAGAGAAAGCTCTCGAGGATTTGCTGGAACTGGAGTAACAAGATTTGCCAGAACCGGGGTTGGCCAAGAATCGTATGGGGCAAAGCTGATCGTGCCTCAGGTGAGCGTTCTCACTCATTTTTCCGTTTCATGATTTCCTCCTTCGCATGATCATGATTGTCCCCCGTTGGCTGGCGCTGCCGCGAGTCGCTTTCACATTCTGGCAAACCTTGCTGACGCTGGGCATTCTTGCCGCAAGCTCCGCGCTGCCAGCTCAGGAAGCGGATCCAGCGAAGGACGCATTGATCGTCGAGACACTGCTGCGGCTCGATCATGTCGACCTCGAAGCCAAGCCCAAGACCAAAGCGGCCGTCCTCCGTTTTCTCAAGGCCAACCCTGGCAGCGACCAATTCTTTCAACTGGTTGAGCGTTTTGGCATCAAGGACGCCGCAGACATCCTGCTGGACCTGGCCGTGGCAAAACCAGGCGAGACGGCGGGAGTGAAGGCCGCCGAACTGCTGATCAAAATCGACGACAACCACCGCATCGACCAGACTCTGGCCGGCGAAGATACGCCCGGGCCGCAGCCCTGGCGACCGCCTTAGGCAACGTAGGCGGCAAGGCGGCGCTCGAGCGGCTGATGCCGCTGGTGACCGACGCCACACGGCCGCTCGCCGTGCGCAGCGCGGCCGCGGCCGCGCTGGGCAAGTCGAAGGCCGGCGAAGAGTACCTGCTGACACTGGCCAAAGAAAAGAAAGTCACCGCTGATATTACCTTCACCGTGGCCAACGTGCTGTTGGATTCAGCGCTGCCCGAGGTGCGGGGGGAGGCCGCCAAGTATTTACAGTTGCCCGCCGCCGGCGATGCCAGGCCGCTGCCGCCGCTGGGCGAGCTCGTCAAGATGCGAGGCGACCCGGCCCATGGCAAAGAGCTGTTTGGTGACAAGGCGACCTGCACGAAGTGTCACATCGTCGGAACCCAGGGCAGAGACGTCGGGCCCAACTTGTCGGAAATCGGTAGCAAACTCAGCAAAGATGCCTTGCTCGTCGCCATTCTCGACCCGAACGCCGGGATCAGCCACAACTACGAAACGTTTCTGGTCGTGACCGACGACGGCAAAACGGTCTCGGGCTTATTGGTCAGCAAGACCGACGACGAACTGGTGATCAAGGACGCCGGCGCCATCGTTCACACTTTGAAAATGGCCGACGTGGACGAGTTCAAAAAGCTTACTAGCTCGCTCATGCCAGCCGACTTGCAAAAGCTGATGAGCACCCAAGAACTGGTCGACGTGGTCGAATACTTGATCACGCTCAAGAAGCCGTAGCCGCCCCTCGCTGGGCGAAGCCCGGCAGCAGGTCGGACGCTATTTGACCAGCGAGATCGGCACCGTGCTGTCCAGGATTTTCGTGAAGGCTTGCTGCAGCAAAAGCTGTCGCTGCGCAAGCGTACCGATGCACCACTTATAGCCGTTGGTCGGATCGCTCGCCGAACTGGGAAACGTCGAGCCGCCGATCGTCGAGATCGACTGCAACAACGCGATCGCCGCGGAATTGTCGGCCGCCGGCGTGGTGGGTTCGAAGATGGCCCCGAAAGCGATGCACTGGATCGAGACCGGCTTGGTCGTGGTCGAGAAACCGGGCAGGCCGTAGCTCGAATCGTTGTACAACGCGCAAATCTGATTGGCGACGTTGATGGCATCGGTGGTGGGAGCGGTCGAGCTCACCGAATAGCTGTTGCCCAAGCCGATGTTGAAATACCCCTGGTAGGCGCTAGCAGTCGTGGTGTTGGCACTGGTCGCGACATTGGCCAGGCCGTCCGTCTCCAGAATCACCAACCGTTGGGCGCCTTGTCGGCCAAGACCTCCCATGCCCGAGCTTTGCAACGAAACGTTGCCGCTGAGCTGATTGTAAGCCAACATCAGCCCATAGCTGGTCGCCGTGTTGCTGTCGTAATCCCCGTGACGCGCGGCGTCAGGTTACCGTTCGAGTCCCAGGGCCGGACGTCCGAAGTGCCGCTGTTCGGCGGATACCAAAGCGAATTGATGATCCCGGTGTAGTTGCGGCCGAGCGAGCTGATGGGGTTGTCGAACGTCCCCTCGCCGCTCGGCTCGCCGGCATAGCTCGGCCGGGCGTAATAAATCATCGACACCATGTCGTTGGGATGATTGTTCTGGATGTCCGTGACGGCCCCCGCGATGCCCAACTTGGCAGGCACCATCGAGATGTCGTGAAACGTGCCGGGTGAAATCGACGTGTCGAGCATGTACTGGATCATCGTCATCGGCCCGAACCAGAATCGGTGCCGCGGCCGCAACGGGTTATCGGTCGGTGCCACAAAGGCGACGCCGTTATACTTCGTGCTGGTGTCGGGCCCGCTGATGCTTACGGCAGTGCCGTCGCCGCAGGCAAAATCCGGCCCATAACTGCACGTCGAACTGCCCGGGGTCTGAAGGTTACCGCCCGGGTCGCACCACACCCCCAGCGCAAAGTCGATGTACTCCTTCCAGAACCGCTGGTCCTGGTTGCTGATCGTGGAGTTGAGCGTCGTGGGATTGTAGGCTGAGGCCGGCACGTCGGTCGGAATGGCGCTGTAATACAGGATGTTTCCCGATCGCAATTGCGCCGGGAACGGATTCGGCCCGACATTCGCGATCCAGTTCAGGATGGCCTTGTAATTGATGACGTAGTTGCCGGACGGCGGCAACCAGTTGCCGTTGGAATCCCAAAGCACCGTGTCATCGGCAACGGGAGTCACGCCGTCGGGCATCAGGAAGAAATTTTTTCGCCAGTCGTTGGTCGGGTCGGGAGGCCAGATGAAGAACGTCTTGCCCCAGTAGTTCGGACCCTCGGTGTAGCCGTTGAAGGTCTTGCCCGTGAAGTACTTATATCCCTGGCTGACGAAACTCTTGTTGGCGCTGTTCGACAGGCTCGTGCTGCCGCTGATTTCGGAGATGCTGCGCGCGGGAGTCCCCGACGTGTTCAGGCTCTTGTTCAAATAATTGTCGCCGACCGGGCTGGTGCTCGTTGCACTGGACGCCGTGAAGGCCGAAACCGCCGAACCGCCGCGGCTGTTCGAAAAGAAGTCGTTTACCAGCGCCGGGATGCCACCAATGGGAATCGTGATGTTGCAATTGCCGACCCGCGAATCCGAGCTCGTGCACTGGATCGTGGCCGACGGTGAATATCCCGGGTTGTAGACACCCCACTGCGGAAAGACCGGATCCGTGTTGTTGGGCGTGTTGAGCATGTTGCCCAAATACGATTCGCAGTTCCACAGGTCAGTCTCATTGTTCATCGAGCCCGAGAAGTCGAGTACGATCGCCACGTCGCGGGGACGGTAAGCGGCGGTAGCCGTGGCCTGGACGTTGAGCGATGCGAGGCCGAAAACGCGCGAAAAGAAACTGGAAACGCCGGGCGTCACGGTGACCTGGGTCAGATTGTAATTGTCGGGCGCAACGGGCGGGAACTGCGGTGTGAAAGTCATCGACGAGTAGTTGTAATGGTAGGCGCCGAACTGGACGGCCACTTGCGCACTGCTGGCTACTTTCGACAGGATCGGGTTGATCGCCGCGGCGGCTTGGGCCGTATTGGCCGCGGCGGTCGTGTTGCCGCCCGACGTGCCATTGAGCGCGCGTGTTCCAGCCAAGGCTGCATTGTCGGCCGCGTTCTGGCACTGCGTCTCGGCGACGGCAACGATCCCAATGTCGATGGCCAAGGCCAAAAAGCCGACCAGACCGACCAGAAGCAACGCAAACAACGGCAGGATCGCACCGCGCCGGTCGAATTGGGATGTTTTGCGCATATGAAGTCTCGAATCAGGTCCGATTTATTGCCCGGCGCAGCTTTCAGTTCCCTTCGCTGGCCATGATGCACGTCGCCTGGAGCGGTACGCTGCTGGGCAGCATGCTGAACTTTGGAGTTACCGTGTTGATCGTTCCAGTAATCTGCACGCCGACCGAGTTCGACAGGCCGGCGTTGGTCCAGCGCCAAGGTTGGCGCCGGTCGTCGGATCGGCTTCGTACACGGTGATGACCAGGTTGTTGATTTGCTGGCCGCACAGATAGTTGGTGACGTAGGTCTGGATCTGGCCCGTCGTAACCGTGCTGGTGCTGACAACCGCGTATCGGCAGCCCTCGCGAGCGGCGTTGATCACCAATTGCTGGAACATGAATACGCGACTGAAATCCAACAGCGCAAGTAGAAACATCAAGCAGACGCTCAGAACCAAAGCAGTCTCGACGACCGTAATGCCGTGCCGATTGCGGGAGACCGACCTGCGGTCACCGCGCAACGCCCGGCGCGAACTGGCGCAGCGCGGCCGCCGTCGGCTTCCGGCCCGATTTTCCCGCGGCGTCGATTGGCAGTCATCAAGGATCGGCGTCATCTTGTCGTTCGTGGAGACATCGCTCGCAAGGTGGCGAAAGCGTGCAGACATTCGGCCCACGTGGCCGCCAGCGCCTCAATAGGCTTGGGGTACGCTGGTACTCGTCGGGTAACTCTGGTTGTTGTTCGAGTAAAAAATCGTCGTCGCGTTGAGCGTTGTGCTGCTGTTCGTCACCAGTGTGGCCGCCGACCAGCGGACAGCCGTGAAGGGAATGGTGACCTTGATTTGCAATTGATCCAGTTCCGCCGCCGTCGTGCAATCGGCTCCCGGCGTGGTCAGGTCGGTGACCGTCGCCGTGGCCAATGTGGAAGGCAAGCCGGCGTTCTTCAGATAGTTCAAAACAGTCTGTTGGACCTGGCTGTTCGTGTACTGCCCGGTCGATGCGCTGCGGCCCCCTTCGCGGGCGGCATTGTTCAGGATCTGGCTCACCTCGACCATGCGGCCCACTTCCCAGGTACCCAGAATCAACAATAGCGCGAGCGGCAGCAGCAGCGCGGCCTCAACAGCCGCGACTCCGCGGCGGCCGCGGGAGTTGCCCCTGCGACGATTTCGGGTCAATGACAATGGAAAATAGCGGTCCAAGGATCGAGCTGCCGCCTTGAGGGCAGAGTCTCCATCGCCGACGGGAAATGATGTTCGTCAAGACAAACCTAGTTCAGATTTTTTCACACGTCTTGTGTCCAAGCGTTTTGCGCGGGCGAATTGACGCTCCGTGCTCCGCGACGTTCCGGCCGGTCGTATCGAATGCATCGATAAGTCAGCCGAAATCTTGCCGCCGGACGGGCCGCAAAAGACTCGTTCGCCCGTTAATCGGGCCTGCCTGAGAGTCCAAGGATCGGCTGAATGTCGCGGGTACACGGTCCCGTGCTGGGAGTCTGCCGGTAGGTGCCGTAGAATCTGCTGAGACTTGCTGGCGGCAGAGACCTGAATCCGTCGCGCCCCCGCGTCGCACGACTCCGTCCCGTACCGGCGGCGTGTCCCGCCGCGCCGCTCGCAGCAACGTCGATCGGCCGTGGAACCGATAAGGAAAAGAAAATGCAAGACGGGTTACTCTTCGTGTGGCATATTGCGGCCGCTTTGTTGATGGGCGTGGCGATCGGATTGGAACGCCAGTTCCGTCAACACACGGCGGGCCTGAGAACGAACGCGCTGGTTTGCGTCGGAGCGGCGTTGTTTGTGTCACTCTCTCGCATGATCGACCACGAGGGAAGCCCGACTCGCATCGCCGCCCAGGTCGTCAGCGGCATCGGTTTCTTGGGGGGCGGCGTGATTCTGAGAGAAGGCTTCAATGTGCGAGGAATGAACACGGCGGCGACGCTCTGGTGCAGCGGCGCCGTGGGCACCTTGGCGGGAAGCGGCTTTGTGCTTCATGCCGCCGTTGGAACCCTGGCCGTACTTTTCGTCCATCTTGGCTTGCGGCCGATTGTGCGGATCATCGATGCTCGCTCCAAAACCGCTCAAGATGTCGACACGCTCTATCGCGTGCGGGTCGTCTGCCAGGAACCAAACGAAGGAATCATTCGCTTGATCCTGTTGCGGCACGTCAACTCTGGGGCGGGCATGTCGATGCAGGGCATTTCAAGACACGATACGGAACGAGCGGACCAGACGGCGGTCGTGGCCGAAATCTACTCGACGGTGCGAAACGACAAGTATCTCAACGATCTTGTCTCCCGCATCAGTATCGAGCCCAGTGTTTCGAGCGTGAGCTGGGAGCGGGTGCAATGACCGCTTGCGTTTGTCGCATCGAACGAAAGACTACTGCGAGGAAGCGGAATCGTCGACCGGCCACCTTTGACCACCCACTTCGACGACGTCGCCCGCAACGAGTTTCCGGCGTCGCCGGGTTTCGATTTGCCCATTCACCGTGACTTCGCCGGCTTGAATCAACAACTTTGCTTGCCCACCGGTTGCGGCAATCGCATGCACCTTCAGGAACTGATCAAGACGCAAGGCAGCGGTTTTCGGATCGGAGTCAGCTTCGGTCACGGTTTTCTCCCTCATCGCCGGTCGCCTTGAATCCGGCGCACCGATAGACGGGTTGCGGCGGATACTTCGGATAATCGCGATCGTCGTGCGACTTCCGGCATAGCAAGAATCGCGAACCGGTGCCGGAAACGATTTCTCGGACGTGGGTGCATGTGCCACAGAGGCTTTGCATTACTTCGTCGTCCTGCTCTGGTTCACGGCGCACGCGGGCTGAGCCTGATTGTACGAATGGCGACGGCGGCTGCCAAACCGAGCCAAAATCGCGTAAAGTGTTCGAGCCGCATCCCGAGGCAAACCGGAGGCAAGTTCGCGGCAACCAACAACCGTCAGGCGAAATGCACCCATGCGCGTCATCCACCCCGGCCGCTACCGCCACTACAAGGGAAAGGATTACATGGTGTTGGGCTTAGCCCGGCACAGCGAAACAGGCGAAGAGCTGGTCGTCTACCGGCAGGAATATGGCCAGCGAGACCTGTGGGTGCGTCCGAAGCAGATGTTCTTGGAGAACGTGACCGTCAACGGCCAGGACGTGCCTCGCTTTCAGTATTTGGGGAATGAAACCGGGACCTGATGCCGACAACCTATCAGACAACATTTCTGCGCGAGCGGGCGGCCGTGGCGGTTGGAATAAAGCAAGCGGAATGAAGCATCGCAAGAGTCTTGACAACGCGGGCAAAACCTTTGCTCCCGGTCCGACGCCGCACACCGTCCGAACCGTCGACGGCGACGTGCTGAAGATACCAAGTGGCTGGATACTGCTGCCGCCTGGCGATGCCGGCTTGACTCGCCGAGTGAAGGCTGCCGGCGACCACTGGGTCGTTCAGGAGAAAAAAGGGCGCAGAGTTTTTTCGCGCGGCGTTTGGGCGGCGGCGGGCATCATTCGCCAGGTGCGCGCCGACCTCGACGCCGAGCGCGCAACCGAAGTTTATGCTCGCCGCAAGGCGTCCGACACGCGCCGCCGCGACAAGGTGCAGGCCGAATACGTGGAGGATTTTTTCGGCGCGGTCGTGTCGTTCCTGGCGTTCCACTCCAGCCACCAGGCGCTTGCCGACCAATTGGCCAAAGCCGTGACCGATCACGCCACCCCGGTCGGAAGCGGAACGGTCGCTCGGACGAAACGCCTTCCCGTCGAACGACGAGCCGAAGCCGCCGTGATCGCCTGGATGCGGCATCAGACGACCGCCTACGACCGGATGCCCATTCCACGGGTCAAGGGAAAGCGGCGGGAGGTTCGACGACTGCTTGCCCAGCGTTCCAAAGAGTTATTGGACCGCTACCGGCGCGAAGCAATAAGCGCCGGCCCCTGCCCGCTGCGGCGAGCCTTGACCGCCACTCCTTAGCCGCACGCCCGCGCTGGCTTGCGCTTTCGCGTTTCCTGGGACCGCGCCCGTCATCTTTTTTCCCGCTCGGAGCGCACCTGGGCGGTGGGAAGGGGGCTGCGGACCGTTCGGAATGCGGAGCGTGGGGAATCTGGCGAGTAGGGGAGGAATGCGCAAAAACGCCGATTACAAAAACTTTTCAGATTGAGCAGGCTGTCCGGCCGATGCAGAGATAGAGATCGCGTGTCGTGTCGCCCGGTTGCCATCACTGTGGCACGCCCGGCGATTGGTGGTTTTCGAAGCAGGGGGGGTGATTTTCATGTCCAGCCGATTCCGCGCTCTTCTCGCGGCGCTCGTGGTGGGGGCCGCTTGCTGCCCTGCGATCGTCGTGGCGCAATCACCCGACTCCGACCTCGGCTATGCGCAGCGACACCGGAGGCGCTCGCACGCAATCCGGCCCGACGCTCCAACTGGCGGCGGCCAATGGCAGGCCGGCCGATAGCACCCAGATGCCGGATGACAGCGGCCCGCCGACGCCAACCGCTGATCCAAGTTTCGCCGACTATCCGTTCAATGACACTCCTTCGGCGGCTCCCTTTGCCGACCCCGACGGCGGCCCCTATGGTGACGACGGGTACGCCCGTGGTGGCTACGGCGGCAATTATCAGCTGCCGCGATTTGACAATGGCTGGGGGAATTGCGGGTGCTATCCGAACAATGGATGCGGATGCGGCAATTTCGGCGGCTGGGGACCGCGCAATCCAATGTACGTGCGAGCCGAGTATTTAGGCTGGTGGCTCAAAGGGGATGCCCTGCCTCCGCTGGTCACCACCAGCCCCGACAACACCGCCTTTGCCCAGGCTGGCGTGTTGGGTCAGCCGGGCACGTCGGTGCTGTATGGCGGCAACGGAGTCAATGCATTGATGCGTTCGGGCGTGCGTCTGGCCGCGGGATGGTGGCTCGGTCCCACGTCGCGCATCGAAGGCGAATTCTTCGGACTGGGAACCTCGCATGCCGGCTTCAGCCAATCGTCGAGCGGCAATCCGATCCTGGCCCAGCCCTACTACAATCTGAGCACCGGCGCCCAGTCGGCCTATGTGGTCGCCTATCCGAGCACGGGGACGGCGGGACACGCGGTCAGCGGGTCGGTCCAGGTGGGAGTGAGCAGCAGTTTTTTTGGCGCCGGTATTCACGTCCTGCAAAACCTGGTGTGCGTCAACTGCTGCCCAGACCGTCAGACGCGTTGGGACTTCCTCTACGGCTTCCGCTACTTGCAATTGAACGACAACCTGACGATCAATGATTCGCTCACGTCGACGTCGCTCAACACGATGGTCACGAAGTTCGACGGCTTCAAGACGCTCAATAATTTTTACGGGGCCAACCTGGGCCTGATGTCGGAAAACCGGGCGGGACGCTGGAGCCTGATCACCATCGGGCGGATCGGGCTGGGTGCCACCTCGCAGCACGTCACCATCTCGGGCAATACGGTCACGACCACCAATCTGTCGACCACGCCCACCTCGACCACCACGCCGGGCGGACTCCTCGCCTTGCCGTCGAACATCGGCAGCTATTCCCGCACCGTGTTTGGATTCGTCCCTCAGTTGGAGCTCAAGGTCGGCTACAACCTGACTCCCAACCTGCGCTTGACGGCCGGCTACGACATCATCTACTGGAGCCGCGTGGCGCGGCCTGGCAACGAGATCGCCAATCCGCCTGTCTCGACGACCGGCACGGGCGGACCGCAATTCGCGTTCCACGACGCGGGCCTCTGGATTCAGGGCGTCAGCGTGGGAGGCCAGCTGCAGTTCTGAGCAGCGCGCGACCCGCTTACGTCGTCCAGTCGTCTTCGCTGGAGAGGGCCTGGTCAACGGCCGCTTGCGCGGGCGTGTTCGTCGCGATGCTCGGCGAGCTGGTGGAGGCGGCGGCGACATCGACGCTCTCGGCTGCCGCGGTGCTGGCCAGCGAGTTGTCGAGGGCGACGATCGAAATGTCTCGAGCCGTGGTGTTGGTGCTGGTGGTGGAGAACGTGACCGACTCCAAGGCCGCCTGATAGTTGGCGACCGTCGCGCTGCCGCTCAAGGTCAAAACGCCACCGGAATAGCTGCCGGTGATGCCGTTCTGATTGTTGAAGATGAGCAGGTCGCCCGACTGCAAGGTGCCCGACGAGATCGTTACCGTGGCGCTCGTCAGATCGGTGTCGCTGGAACTGACCTTCACGCTCGAGTCGACCGCGACAGCCGTGCCGCCGGTCGTGAACGTGCTGGTCGTGCC
The DNA here is from genome assembly GCA_963702015.1 of uncultured Planctomycetaceae bacterium. Lineage (GTDB taxonomy): Bacteria > Planctomycetota > Planctomycetia > Pirellulales > PALSA-1355 > DATJTR01. Next base: position 4,947,372 of record OY969698.1, on the reverse strand, counting down.
CGACGGGGTCACCACCGGGGCTGCCGCGACGTTCAGCGTAAAGCTGGCGGCGGTCTGGTTGCCGTCGGAATCGGAAACGGTGGTGGTGATCGTGGTCGTGCCGGTCTGGCTGGCGGCCGGCGTTACGGTGATCGTGCGATCGGCTCCGCTGCCGCCATAGACGACGTTGGCCGTGGGCACGACCGTGGTGTTGGACGACGTGCCGGTCACCGTCAGCTTGGCGGTCGGATCCAACACGTCGCTGACGGTGAAGGGAATGGCCGACGTGGCCGTGCCGGGAGCGACGGTTTGATTCGACAGGCCGGTGATCGTCAAGGGATTCAGAACCTGGCTGACCGAGGGCCCCGACGCCGAGAACAGCATGATGCTCTCGATGGTCGCATCGTTGCCGCCGGTGCTGCTGCTGCTACCGCTGAACACCTGGGACGCGACTCCGTAAGCACCGAAGTTGTAGCCGGTGCCGACCGCGCCCGCCGCCAGGTTAATCCCCGAGATGACTTCGCCCGCCGCGGTCCCGTTGCTGCTGCTGGCCGGAGTGATCGAGCCGGCGGTCGCCGTGCCGGCGGCGAGATAAGAGGGCAGGGTGGCGGTGAGCGTGTACGAGGTTCCGGCGGCCAGGCTGCCGAAACTGTACGTGCCGTCGCTGGCAGTCGTCGTGGTCAGGTTGACCGTGTTGCCACTGGCATCGGTCCCGGTCAGCGCGATGGTGACGCCGCTCAGGACAGGATCGCTGGAGCTCAACACGCCGTTCTTCGTGATGTCGTCGTAAGCGGTGCCCGACAGGCTGGCCGAGGCGACGCTGGCCGTGCCGCCAATGGCGAAGGTGAACGGACTGGTGGTCGTCGTGTCGTTCTCGCTGAAGCTGACCGTGGCCGTGGGGCTGCCCGCCGCGGTCGGAGCGAACTGGACGGTGAAGGTGGTGCTGCCGCCCGCCGCCACCGAAGCGGCCGGTTGGGTGGTGACCGTGAATTCGGCCGCATTGGTGCCGCTGATCGAGACGTTGCCCAGCGTCAAGGCGGCGGTGCCGTTGTTGGTGATCGTGTAGGTCTCACTGGTCTTGTTGCCCACGATCGTGGTGCCGAACGACGTGACGTTGGTCGTGCTGGGCGTGGTCGACCCATCGGTGATCGACTGCCCGGCACCGGTTACCGCGATGCTCGGAGCGGTGGCCACGCCGCTGATGGCGAACGTGAACGGACTCTCCGTCGCCGTGTCGTTCTCGGTGAAGCTGACCGCGGCGGTGGCGGTGCCCGCGGCCGTGGGAGCGAATTGGACGGTGAAGGTCGTGCTGCCACCGGCCGCCACCGAACTGGCCGGTTGGGTGGTGACTTTGAAGTCGGCCGCATTCGTGCCGACGATCGACACGCTGCCCAGCGACAGGGCCGCGGTGCCATTGTTGGTGATCGTGTAGGTCTCGCTCAGCGGACTGCCGCCGAGCAGCATGCTGCCGAAGGCCGTGTCGTTGGTCGCACTCGGGGTGGCCGACTGATCGGTGATCGCGTTGCCGCCACCGGTTACTGCAATGCTTGGCGCGGTGGCCACGCCATTGATGGCAAACGTGAACGGATTGGCGGTCGTCGAGTCGTCCTCTTCGAAGCTGACCGTGGCCGAACGGGTGCCCCCAGCCGTCGGGGTGAATTGAATGACCAACGTCGTGCTGCTACCGACCGCCACCGAAGCGGCTGGCTGGGTGGTGACTTTAAAATCGGCCGCGTTCGTGCCGGTGATCGACACGGTGCCGAGCGTCAAGGCCGCGGTGCCGTTGTTGGTGATCGTGTAGGTCTCGCTGGTCGAGCTGCCCACGACCGTGCTGCTGAACGCCGTGTCGTTGGTCCCGCTGGGCGTGGTCGACCCATCGGTGATCGGGTTGCCGGCACCCGTCACGGCGATCCGCGCCGAAGTGGTGGCGAAGCCGCTGATGGCGAAGGTGAAGGGACTGGTTGCGGTCGGATCGTTCTCGGTGAAGTTGACGGTGGCCGTGCGGGTGCCGCCCGCCGTCGGATTGAACTCGACGGTGAACGTCGTGCTGCTGCCCGCCGCGACCGAAGCGGTCGGTTGGCTGGTGACCGTAAAGTCGGATGGGTTGGTGCCAGTGATCGACACGCTGCCCAGCGACAGGGCCGCGGTGCCGCTGTTGGTGATCGTGTAGGTCTCACTGATCGCGGTCCCGCCGAGCAGCATGGTGCCGAACGCCGTGTCATTGGTTGCGCTCGGCGTGGCCGACCCATCGGTGATCGCGTTGCCGCCACCCGTCACGGCGATGCTCGGCTGAACGGTGCCGACGCCACTGATGGCGAAGGTGAAGGGACTGGTCGTGGTCGAATCGTTCTCGGTGAAACTGACCGTCGCGTTGCGGGTGCCCATCGCCGTCGGGGTGAACTGGACGGTGAAGGTCGTGCTGCCGCCCGCCGCGACCGAAGCGGCCGGCTGGGCAGTGACTTTAAAGTCGGCCGCATTCGTGCCGGTGAGCGAGATGTTGCCCAGCGCGAGGGGCCCGGAGCCGCTGTTGGAAATCGTGTAGGTCTCGCTGATCGAGCTGCCCACGGCCGTGTTGCCGAACGCCGTGTCGTTGCTTGCGCTCGCCGTCGTCGCCCCATCGGTAATCGCGTTGCCGCCACCCGTCACGGCAATGGTCGGCCCGGTGGCCACGCCGCTGACAGCGAAGGTGAACGGACTGGTTGTCGTCGAGTCGTTCTCGGTGAAGTTGACCGTAGCAGTGCGGGTACCTGCTGCAGTCGGGGTGAACTCGACGGTGAAAGTCGTGCTGCTGCCGGCTGCCACCGAAGCGGTCGGTTGGGTGGTCACCTTAAAGTCGGAAGCGTTTGTTCCGGTGAAGGAGACGGTGCCCAGTGCCAAGGCGGCGGTGCCGTTGTTGGTAATCGTGTAGGTTTCGCTGGTCGAGCTGCCCAGGGCCGTGCTGGCGAACGACGTGTCGTTCGTCGCGCTCGTCGTGGTGGTGCCGTCGGCGATCGCGTTACCGCCGCCCTTTACAACGATGCTCGGCGCGGTGGCCACGCCGTTGACGGCGAAGTTGAACGGACTTGACGCTGTCGGATCGTTCTCAGTGAAGTTGACCGTGGCCGCGGGTGCCGCCCGCCGATGGAGTGAACTCGACGGTGAAGGTCGTGCTGTCGCCGGCTGCCACGGAAGCGGCCGGTTGCGTGGTGACTTTAAAGTCAGAAGCGTTTGTCCCGGTGATCGACACGTTGCCCACGGACAGGGCACCAACACCCTTGTTGGCGATCGTGTAGGTCTCACTGATCGAGTTGCCCACGAGCGTGCTGGCGAACGCGGTTCCATTCGTCGAGCTCGGCGTGGTCGATCCATCGGTAATCGGTTGGCCGTTGCCCGTCACGGCAATCTGCGGGGCGGCAGCGACCGTATCGTTGTCGACGGCGACGGACGTGCTGTTACTCGCAAAGGTCACCCCAGTGGGCGTCGACAAAGTTGCCGTGCTCGAAAAGGAGCCGGTGGCTGAAGAGCTGACGGTGCCGTGGACCACTAACGTGACCGTGCTGCCGGTGGGCATGCTGAGATTGGAATCGGTGATCGTCGTTTGGCCGCCGGCGGAAATCGAATCGATGCCACCGGAGCCGAGGTCGGAAGCCGTAGACGACGGTGTGATCGTCCACGTGGCCCCGGTGACGGCTGTAGGTAATACGTCAGAAATCGCGACGCCGGTGACATTGGTAGTGCCGGTATTGGAGATCGTGACCGTGTAAGTGATCGATTGCCCGGCAGCCACCGAACCGGTTGCGCTGGGGGAGCTGGATCCGCCCACGCTATCGGTCGTGGTGACGTTGAGGCCGGCTTGCCCGGGCACCTCCAAGTCCAGCGGCAGGGCGTCGTGGACCGGAAAGGGCGTGGATTCAGGAATGTCATCGTCCACATGGACAGCCAGGTCGAAATCTCCGACCCAGTCGGTGCCGGGCGTAAGCGTGAGGGTTCGCTGGTCGCCAGATCCGGTATAGCTCGCGGTGACGTTCGTTGGCGCGAGGTTCGTTGGAGTACTCGTGGTCACGGAGAACGTGGGCGACCCACCGCTGAAGTTTTCAGACACCGACAGCGGAATTCCGGACGTGGCGACGTTTTCACTCGTCGTCTGATTATTGTTGAATGGGGCGAGAACGACTGGCCCGCCGGTTCCCATGCCCGTGGTCGTGCTGGCAGTTGTGGGTGCTATGGCGTCGACATTGAAACTCTGCAACGCCGTCGTACCATCGCTGCCGGTGGCCGTGACGGAAATATTTGCACCACCCGTGAAGGTGTTTGGCTCCGAGATTTGCAACACGGCGTCCGGGCTGCTGATGATCTTGGCATAATTGATCGTCACCGGAGAATTGAGATACTGGCTCGACGCGGGAGCGTTCTCAATATCGTTATAAATGGCCTGACCGGTGAGAAGCTGTCCGAAGACGGTGTAGCCGCCGTTGAGCTCCAGCGGATCTTGGTCGAGCGGTATATTGGGCGCGGTGACGAAGAACTCAGAACTGGCGGTGCCGGGGCCGGCATTGGCCATGGCCAGCAGCCCCGAGCTATTGAATGTCCCCGCTACATTGAATTCGTCCGGGATGTTGGGTTCGCTCGACGCCTTGCTGCCGACGCCGCCTTGGATTATTTGGAACCCGGTGCTCGACACCGCGCGGTAGAACGTCGCGTCGGTGTACACGTTGTTGGCCACCAAGCTCTCGATCCCCTTAACGGTTTGGGGCGCGATGGTTGAAAACAACGAGAAAGTCATGTCGCCGCTAAAGGACACACCGCCGGCGGTGGTTCCACTGACGTTGATGTCCAACGTGGGATCGGTGGTGGGCAGAACGGTGGCGGTGACGCCGCCAGTGGTTTGGACCGAATAGGAAACGCTCCCGTTCCCATCGGAGCTGATCAAGGGGACGTACAGATCCTTGCCCGCGGGAATGTCGAACACTCCGCTGCCGTCGGGCCCGCTGATCCCATTGAGGGTCACGCTCAGTACGCAGCGTTGTTCCAAGGTCTCGAGCGAAAGCGCCGCGCCGATCCAGTGGCGAACCTTTCCCTTGACGCTTGGAGGATCCGGTTGATTTCTTTCGGTGCTTCCCGCCGCCGCCTCGCCAATCTGGAAAATACACCGCCGCCTCCTCAAAGGTGCCGATCCGTAGATGTTGCCCGGGCGTCCGTTTCGTTCGAAACGGTCATCTTTCACTCTAATCGGCAGCGGCGATTCCAAAAAGAAAAATCGTCCTGGCGGCCGGGAGTGAGCCAATCCGGGGGGTCGAAGTAAAGCGTTGCCAGTAGGGTTTTTACAGATTACGCCGCCGCAAACGGTAGGGAGGGCAGATTTGACCTGCCGCCAGTCACCTAGTACGCGAGCAAACCCGCAGAAGTTCGCCACTCCGCCCAATGTCGCGGTGCCAGGGGAAGGAGGGAACTAGGGCCCGCACTCGACGTGCTCGCTCGACGCCACACAGTCCCGCGCGTCGAAAAGTGTGAAATAGAAGGCTCGTGTCCCTTCGGGCAGCGTGGCCGACACACGGGCGGCCGTTTTGTCGAGTTCGGCATCGGCAACTGTCCACTCCCGCCGGTTCCATGGCCCCAGATCCTTGGTCGAGACGAGCTGCGATTTCATTAGCGGCGCCTGAGCGGTGAACTGAGCCCAAGCCTGGCGGCCGTCGATCCCCTGGGCGGTCATCCGGGCCAACGGCAGGCCGTGGGAATTGATTTGCCGGGCAAATACCAGGATTTCCGGCGGCGTTTCGCCGGTTGGATGGCCGTGTGGCATGGCGTGGCGAATCGCCAGATAGCGCTCGCCAGGGGGCAAGCGATACGATTTTTGTAGGGAACCGAGAGGATAAGCAACATCGCTGTCCCCAGTGACCCAAAGCATCGGCATTTTGGCCCGTGGAAGATAGACCGCCGGATCCCATAGCGCGAGCCATTTCCCAGCCGCGCGGGGACCCAGCTTCTCGAAGTCAGGGGTCCAAGCCGACTCTTGGCCCAAGAATCCACAACCATAGACCGGCGCGGCAAACTTGAATCGCTGGTCGACGCCCGCCGTCAGACACGTCAAATATCCGCCCCAGGAGATCCCGGTCAGCCCGATACGCTCGGCATCGACTTCGGGAAGCGAGGCGAGCAAGGAGTGGGCCAGCACAATGTCGGCCACGGCGTGATAGGGCCATTGATCTTCGATTGGCAAATCAACTTGCGTGAACGACGCGTTCCAACCCGGTGGGCCGCCATCGTCGAGGCGCTTTTGATTGGGCTCGTTTGCCGCCATACCGGCACCGCAGGTATCCATGGCAATCGCGGCATAGCCACGCTCATTCCACAGGCGCACCCAGTGCGCATGGGCGGTGCCCCCGCCGCCATGCACCAGCACCATCGCAGGGACTTTGCCGGTGGAGGCATTTTTGGGCAAACCGAGCCAGGCAAAAACCCGTGTCGGGTTGCCTGCCAACGGCAGCCCGTCGTAAAAGATCCCTCGCACGCCCGGCTCGCTGATCGGCGCATCGGTGAACTGGGGCGGATTGCCGAGCTGCTCAAGGTTCCAGTGGGCCGGCCCAGTGGGCTGGGATTCCGTCGGGTCGGCGGCAATGGCCGCCGCCGCCGAAAGGAACCAGACGAGCACGATCGGTCGAGTGAATCGCGGGTGCGGCATCATGAGTTGAGGAGGCCGTAGGGTGGGATCAAGTGGGCGAAAACCGGTCCAGCCCAGTCGGCGACGTGGGGCCGAATACGACCGCAAGTCGAATCTCCAGGGCTTTGCCATGGCCCTGCCGGGCGTCGACTATCCTATCAGCCGGCCACCGGGATGTCAGCGATTTTTCGAAAACCCATCAATTCGGCTATTCAAGCCTTCCGAGCCGACCCCCACGGTGGCTTGTAGTTGCGCAAGCGCCAGATGATTATCATGGGCATGTCAATCGGCTGTGGCGGCTGCCAAAAAGACCGGGTCACCCCACCGGCACGCCAAACGCCCAGCACGATTCACACTGGCATCGGCAAGACTCGGCTCTTGCTACCCACCCTTGCCGCAATCACACCCTCGATCAGGAAATGATTCACGCATGAGAATCCAGCTCGCTGCCCAGGCTCTGGCCGTCGTCGCACTGTTGTCGCCATCGCTCCGCGCCGCCGAGCCGTTGAAGCTCGGCAGCTTGTTCACCGACCACGCGGTTCTTCAGCGCGATATGGTCGTGCCGGTTTGGGGCAAGGCAGAGCCCGGTCGCGAGGTCGTGGTCCAATTTGCTGGACAGGAAAAACGAGCCACGGCCGACAAAGATGGTCGCTGGATGGTGAAACTCGATCCGATGCCAGCCTCGGCCGACGGCCGGACACTTACGGTGAAGGCCGGTACGGAAGGCGCCCGGTGGCGCTGCAGGACGTGCTCGTCGGTGAGGTCTGGGTTTGCAGTGGGCAATCCAACATGGCTTGGAACGTTGGCAGCGCAAGCAATGGTCCCGAGACAATCGCCGCTGCCGGTGACGCGAAATTGCGGTTGTTCGGCGCGGGGGCCCATGCCACCGATGACCCGCAGGAATCGATCGGCGGGAATTGGGAGGTCGATTCGCCACAAAGCGCCGGCGGATTCTCCGCGGTGGGTTATTTCTTCGGACAGGAGTTGCGCAAAAAATTGGGCGTGCCGGTCGGTTTGATTCGTTCGTCCGTGGGCGGCACTTTGGCGGAGGCGTGGACGCCGCAGGCCGATTTGCAAGCCAATCCGGTTCTCAAAGTGCTGTTGGATCGGCAAGCCGGTCGCGTCGCCGAGTACCCGAAGAGTCTGGAAGCCTTCAAACAGCGCGAACCCGAATTATTGGCCAAATACGGTGAGGAGTTGGCGAAGGCCAAGGCCGCCGGCACGCCTGAGCCAGGCAAGCCCCAGCCGCCTCAGGATCCGTCGACCGACGGGAATCGGCCAACCGGCCTCTACAACGGTTCGATCGCGCCGCTGGTACCCTATGCGATTCGCGGAGCAATCTGGTACCAGGGTGAATCGAACAATGGACGCCCCAAGGAGTACGAAACGCTGTTTCCCGCGATGATCGGCGGTTGGAGAAGGGTCTGGGGGCAGGGGGATTTCCCGTTCCTGTTCGTGCAAATCGCACCGCACAACAACATGTCTCCCGAAATCCGCGAGGCGCAGCGCGTGACCACCGAAACAACGCCCAACACGGCGATGGCCGTTATCACTGACGTCGGGGACGCCGTCGATATCCACCCGAGGCAGAAGCAGCCGGTTGGCCTTCGTCTGGCCGTAGCGGCAAGGGCGCTCGCTTATGGCGAACCGGTCGAGTATTCGGGGCCGACGCTCGATGGCATCAGCATTGCCGGCAACCGCGCGATCCTCACCTTCAAGCATCTCGGTGGGGGATTGGTGGCCAAGGGTGGCGAATTGAAGGGCTTTACCATCGCCGGTGCGGACGGCAAGTTCGAACCGGCGAAAGCCACGATCGAGGGGGACACGGTCGTCGTCTCCAGCGACGCCATTGCTTCGCCTACCCAGGTTCGCTATGGCTGGGCGAACGTGCCCGACGTCAACCTCTTCAACAAGGCCGACTTGCCGGCATCGCCGTTTCAGACCGAGCCGATTTTCGACCTCGAGCCCGGCTTCGAGCTATTGCTCAATGGAAAAGATTTGACCGGCTGGCACTATGACGGCGCCGCCTTCGACGGCAAGACACAGGCCAGCGACGGACGCTATACGGCGAGAGATGGTCGGATCGTCGTTAACCCGGGCAAAGGCCTGGCGCAACTGCGCAGCGGTGCGCGAGTTCCCGCACGACTTTCATCTCAAATTGGAATTTCGCGCCGGAGTGAACGCCGACAGCGGCATTTTCCTGCGTGCACCGCAACTTCAATGCCGCGATTACCTGGTGGCCGGCCCCTACACGGAATTGAAGAAGTACAAACCGCAAGATTGGAACGAAATCGAAGTCATCGTGAAGGGTGATACGGCCACGTGTACCTGCAACGGCGAACCGCTCAAGTTCGACAGCAAGCTGCCGGCAACCGGGCCGATTGGTCTCGAAGCCGACCGTGGCCAAATGGAATATCGCCGCATTCGGATCAAGGAGTCGCCTTGAGGCTCGGGCGGGCAAGAACCTGGCGGCATAGGTTGGACCGATTGGCCAGGGGAACAGCCGGTCGGGTCGGGGAACCGGCCAAACGTAAACCCTGACTGCGGCTGGCGGAGGGGAGCCGCGAACTCGTCGGGGGGGGTATCGGGCAAATTGCCCACAGTTCGCCCGCTCCCAGGGCGATCTTCGCAATCCCGGCGGGGGCCCCCGGGCGAGGCACGGCTGGGGTTACAACGTCGTAATCCGGGCAGGAATTGCATTTGGAAAATCCAGCCCATTCCGCTACTCTCATAGCAGGGCTGGTAACGGTTAAGGCGGGGAAGATTTGCCGGTTTTTCCGTCCTTGTACCGGCCCGAAAAGGGGCGAATTAGCGAGCCCCGAAGGGTCGATTCCCAATGATGGGCTTTGTTCTGCTCAGGCAAATTGGGAACGATATTCCGCCAGTGACCGGCCCACTGCGTGCCTTGCCGCACGCCGGGTTTTGGAAGAGCCCGGGCCGCTTGAGGCGGGGGAAGCAGGACTGATAATCCTGTGAATTGAGCCCCCCGGCACCGGCATCCGCGATAATAGAGAATCAACCGCGAAAATTATGTCAACCGCAACGTTTCGGCAGCGTGGGTCACGAGCCGCGCTGCCGATCGTCCTGCCCAGAATGAGATGCTGTTTTGATTGCTCTCCGCCGGCCCACTTTGGACCGAAATGAGGGGAGCCCGCCGGCGCGCGAAGACATGCGAGCCGTATTCCCGCGAGGTCCTTTGTTTGGAAGCTACGTCAGTCCCTGAGAAGTGGTAATGTTAAATCTTGCGAAGAGTCCGAAGAAAGAAAACGAACTGTCGCCCAACAGCCTGAGCCTCGGCTTCGTCGAGGCTTTGTACGCTGATTATCTGTCCGATCCCTCGAGCGTGTCGGCCGATTGGCGGCGTTATTTCAAGCAATTGAGCAATGGCTCGCACAATGCTGCGATTCCGCGCTCCGGGCCGTCTTTTCGGCCGTCGAGCTTGTTCAATCCTCCTGGCCGCCGCTCGGCGCAAGCGGACGAGAGTCCGCGCGAATTCGAGATGGCGCTCTTGCAGGATCGGGTCGACCAATTAGTGCGGGCGTATCGGGTGCGCGGGCACATGATCGCCACGCTCGATCCGCTGGGTCTGCCGCGCGCAGCCAGCCCGAACTCGATCCCGAGTATTACGGTTTCACCGAAGCCGATCTGGACCGGCCGTTTTCGACCGACACGATTCGCGGCCCCGACGTGCTCACGTTGCGGCGCATCCTCACCCGGCTGCGCAACACGTATTGCCGTTCGATCGGCGTGCAGTTCATGCACATGGACGATCTGAGCGTCAGACAATGGCTGCAAGACCGGATGGAGGGAACCGAGAATCGCCTGCCGCTGGCCCGAGCGGAACAATTACGGATTTTGCGGCGGCTGACGGGCGCCGTGATCTTCGAGGAATTCATTCAGAAGCGGTTCTTGGGAAGCAAGAGCTTTTCGCTGGAAGGCGCCGAGAGTTTGATTCCGCTGCTCGATCTGACGATCGAAAAAGCCGGCGACCAGGGAATTCGCGAAATCGTGCTGGGCATGGCTCATCGCGGGCGATTAAACGTGCTGGCGAACGTCATGAACAAAAGCCCGCAGGACATCTTCCGCGAGTTCGCCGACATCGATCCCAAGCTCCACCTGGGACGCGGCGACGTCAAATACCACTTGGGCTACAGCTCCGACTGGACGACGCAATCGGGCCAGAAAGTCCACGTGACGCTCTGTTTCAATCCCAGCCACTTGGAATTCGTCAATCCGGTCGTACTGGGTCGGGTGCGTTCCAAGCAAGACCGGACCGACGATACCAAACGCAACCAGACCGTGGCTCTGCTGATCCATGGCGATGCGGCGATCGCCGGCGAGGGGATCGTGCAGGAGACTTTCAATTTGAGCCAACTGCCCGGTTATGCGACGGGTGGAACGCTGCACGTGGTCATCAACAACCAGATCGGCTTCATCACGTCGCCCTCGGAAAGCCGCTCGACGATCTACGCGACCGACATCGCCAAGATGCTTCAGATTCCGATCTTCCACGTCAACGGCGAAGATCCGGAAGCCGTGGCTCAGGTGGTGCGATTGGCGATGGACTTCCGCCACGAGTTCAAGCGCGACGTGGTCATCGACATGTATTGCTATCGTCGCCGCGGGCATAACGAGAGCGACGAACCCGCCTTCACCCACCCGCTGTTGTATCGGGCGATCGAAAAACGCAAGAGCGTGCGCGAGGGTTACCTGGCCCATCTCGTGGAGCTCGGCGGCGTCACGAAGGAAGAAGGCGACCGGATCGCGGCCGAACAGACAGCCGAGTTGGAACGTGCACTGTCGGCGGCCAAAAGCAGCGATTACGTCTTCCACCCGCAATCGTTTACCGGAGTTTGGAAGGGATACATCGGCGGGCGTGAAACGGAAAATCACGTCCCCGATACCGACACCGGAATCCCGCTGGAGCGGGCCGTGCGGCTGCTCGAAGCCGACGCCCGGGTGCCGGCGAATTTCCGGCCGCATCCGAAAATCGAAAAGGTGCTTGAAAGCCGGCGAGAGATGGCCCGCGGCAAACGGCCGCTCGACTGGGCGACCGGCGAAGCGCTGGCGTTCGGCAGTTTGGCGACCGACGGACATCGGGTGCGGCTCAGCGGCCAGGATTCAACCCGCGGCACGTTCAGTCAGCGGCACGCCGTGCTGCACGACTACCACACGGGCGAGCGCTATGAAACGCTCCAACACCTCTCGGACGATCAAGCGCCGGTCAACATATTCAATAGTCCGCTGTCGGAAGCCGGCGTATTGGGTTTCGACTATGGGTATAGCCTGGACTGTCCGAATGGGCTGGTGATGTGGGAAGCGCAGTTTGGCGACTTCGTCAACGCCGCGCAAGTGATCATTGATCAGTTCATTTGCAGCGCCGAGACCAAATGGCAACGACTCAGTGGCCTGGTGCTGCTGCTGCCGCACGGTTTCGAGGGAATGGGTCCCGAGCACTCATCGGGCCGCCTCGAACGGTTTTTGACGATGACGGCCGACCACAACATTCAGGTGGTGGTCCCGACGACGCCGGCTCAATACTTCCACTGCCTGCGGCGGCAGGTGGTGCGCCCCTGGCGAAAGCCGCTGGTCGTGATGACGCCTAAGAGTCTGTTGCGTCACCCGCGGCGGTATCGGCGTTGGAAGAATTTACGGTCGGACCATTCCAGCGAGTGATTCCCGACTCGGAGCCCGAGCGGCCAAACGTCGAAGGCGTGCTGCTTTGCGCGGGCAAGATTTATTACGAACTGGAAAAAGAGCGGCAGGATTTGGGCCGGCGCGACGTGGCGATCGTCCGCATGGAACAACTCTATCCGCTGCCGATGCCCGAGTTGACTGCGGCCTTGGCCCCCTATAAAGATGGCACGCCAGTCTATTGGGTGCAGGAAGAGCCGGAGAACATGGGAGCCTGGCGGTTCCTGCTGGCCCGGTTCCGCTACGAACTTTTCGATCGATTGCCGTTTGCCGGCATCTACCGGCGGGCGAGCTCCAGTCCGGCGACCGGTTCGGCCAGCAGTCACAAGATGGAACAAAAAGAACTATTGATGCAGGCGTTTGGCTGCATTTAGTGGTCTGGCCGGTAAATGGGCGGAGATGGGGAGAGTCCCCGAGCGGTCGGAGGCGCAAAGCTGGTATTTGCAGAGTCTTGCACCAAGCACTACAACTACCCGCTAGCGCCCCGCTCGGCTCCGTGGCCGACGCCGAATTTGGGCGTTTTGCGACCCGGCGGAAGTCCCCGTTGAGCGCAGGGCCGCGGACGACGCCCGCGTTGGCAGGCGTCTGGAGTCAGCCTTAAGGCAAAAACGAGCGCGAACATGTCTATCGAATTGAAAGTGCCGGTGGTCGGCGAGTCGATCACCGAAGTCCAGATTGGCGAATGGTTGAAGGCCGAAGGCGACCACGCCGAGAAGGACGAAAACCTGGTCGAGATCGAAACGGACAAGGCAACTGTCGAATTGCCGGCGCCGGTGAGTGGCCGAATCGCGAAACTGCTGAAGCGCAACGGCGACACGGCGGCGGTCGGCGAAGTGATCGGCTACATGGAAGAATCGGCGGCAGAGCCCGCTGACCAGGAGGCGGTCAAAGCCGCCCAAGCGCAGGCGGCCGACATGATTCGCACTCCGGCCAAGCGACAGGCCGAAATCCTGCAAGGCGGCTCGCGGACCACGGCCGAACGGCCGAAGGCTCCCGCGCCCGAGGAGAGAAAGCCAGCGGCAGCCAGCGGCGAAGACAAGAAACCGGCTGCTCCGGCGGCCGATGAAGCGAAGCCCGCGGCCAGGCCGGCGCCTGCCCGTCCGACGAACGACCGCGGGCTGGTCGTCAGCCCCGAAGTGCCGCGGCCGGCCCGACCGGCACGCGAGTCCGAACGACCCGCGCCCTGAGGCGATCCCGATGCCACTTTCGCCCGCCGGGCATGGCCCGCGCGAGGAAGAAACGGTGCCGATGAGCCCGATTCGCCGGCGCATTGCGCAGCGGCTCGTGGAAGCCCAACACACGGCGGCGCTGCTGACGACCTTCAATGAAGTCGACATGTCGGCCGTGATGGCTTTGCGCAACACGCATAAGGACGTCTTTCAAGAACAGTACGGCGTGAAGCTGGGCTTCATGTCGTTCTTCGTCAAGGCGAGCATTGATGCGTTGAAATTGGTGCCCCAGGTCAACGCCGAGATTCGCGGCAACGACATCGTCTATCACAACTATTTCGACATCGGTATCGCCGTCGGTGGCGGCAAGGGACTGGTCGTGCCGGTGCTGCGAGACGCCGACCGGATGAGTTTTGCCGAGATCGAGCTGACCATCGCCGATCTGGCGCATCGGGCCAAACAAAACAGTCTGCAGTTGGAGGAATTACGGGGCGGAACGTTCACGATCTCGAACGGCGGCGTTTACGGCTCGCTGCTTTCCACGCCGATCGTCAATCCGCCGCAAAGCGGCATCCTCGGCTTGCACACGATTCAAGACCGGCCCATTGCTCTCAAAGGCCAGGTCGTGATTCGTCCGATGATGTACATCGCGCTGACTTACGACCACCGGATTGTTGATGGCCAAGGAGCCGTCACGTTTCTCAAACGGATCAAGGATGTGATCGAAGAGCCGATGCGAATGCTGGTCGAAGTCTAAACACCCGGATCGCATGGAAGTGACGAGTGGCGGGCGAGCGCAGGATGCAGCTCGCCGACAGCGTATGGCGGATTCCCCCGTCTTCGCATTCATCCCCATAAGAGATGAGGCGCGGGGGCAAACCGGCAACCGACTTTTGACGGATCTAAATCAAAACACCAACGTTCCGAAGCGATCAGCCGGCAAGTGCTGCGCGACTTGCCTTTGTTTTTGCGGTCATTGCGCTCCGTTTTAGGTGAGGACCTATTTAGCAATCTCAATTGAAGGAGCCAAATCGTGGCTTTATCTAACGCATGGATGCGGCAACTGGCAAGAATCACGCTGGCGATCGTGGGTTTGGCACTGAGTTCGGCGACGGTCATGGCCCAGACGTCACGAGCTAATCCTTCGATCGCCGTGCCGGCCGCCAAGCCGGTCGAGAGTCGCGGGTTGAATGCCGTGAACCCGTATGCGGAAGACGCGGAGACCGTGGCCGCGCGCTATCGAGTTCCCGAAACCAACGACGTCACCGAACTGATGGCGTTTATCATTTATCTGCGGAGCTTCGAGGCCCACGACACGCAAACGTATCTGATCCACCGCAAACAAATGCCCATTGCGATCAAGGCTGCCGCCGAGAAGATATTGCGCGTGGAGAAGGACAAGACGAGCAACGCCTATCAACAGGCGAGCGTGCTGGTCTTAGTCGCTCAGATCCAAATGCTGGCCGATCTGACGCCAGCTCAGCAACGGGAACTCTACCTGCAAATCAACAAGCGGCTCGAGGTCACCGAACCGCCGCAAGGGGACTTGCAAATGGCGATGCAACTCGCGACTCGACTCGAGTTGACCACCAATACGCCGTTGGCCGCCGAAGCCTATACCAGCTTTGCCAAAGCCTTCACGGCTAGCAGCAATCCGGAAGTCTCGGAGATTGGCAAAAGCTTTGTCGCGGCAGCGCGGCGACTGAACCTGTTGGGCAGGCCTATGGAGGTCGCCGGCAGAACGATCGACGGCAAGCCATTCGACTGGAAGGCCTACCAGGGCAAAGTGGTGCTGGTCGACTATTGGTTTGCCGGGTGTGAGCCCTGCCGCAGGGAATTGCCCAATGTCAAACGCCTCTACCAGTTGTATCATGATCGCGGTTTCGATGTCGTCGGCATTAACGTCGACGACTCACGTGACGAGGCCGAGGCATTCGTAAAGGCCGAAGCAATTCCCTGGGTCACCTTGTTCGATACGACGGCCGGCGGCGATCATCCCATGACTTCGTATTACGGCGTGCTGAGTTTTCCCACCGTTCTGCTGGTGGGCAAGGATGGCAATGTCGTTTCGCTGCAAGCGCGGGGCGAGAAGCTTGACGAATTGCTAGCCAGGCTGCTCGGTCCGGCCGGTGACAATCCATCCGGTGCGGCCAAAAATGCCCGCACCCCCAACGGCAAGCGTGGGTCCTGAACCGCCCTACGTCACGTGCGCGGTGCTGGACGGTTGCTTTTCAACGCCCAATAAACCTCCAGCGCCGCGGCTGAATGTTCGGCTTCATCAACACTTCGAAACCAACGGGAAAGACCTCACGGCAAGTGGTCGACCGCGTCGTCCGCTGCGCCGGGGGGGGCAAGGCCGGACACGCCGGGACGCTCGATCCTTTGGCGTCGGGCGTGCTGGTTGTGGCAGTCGGACAGGCGACCCGGCTGATCCACTACGTCCAGCAGATGCCCAAACGCTATGAAGCGATCTTTCTGCTGGGCCGCGACAGCCCGACCGAGGACATCGAAGGCCCTGTCGTCGAACTTGCCGACGGTGTCATTCCCAGCCGCGATGCGCTCGCCGCGGCGGCCGTCGAGTTGACCGGCGCGATCCTGCAACGGCCGCCGGCCTATTCGGCCCTGAAGGTGGCAGGCCAACGGGCCTATACCCTGGCGCGGCGGGGAGACGCCGTTGCGCTTGAGCCGCGGCCGGTGACGATTCATCGACTCGAGATCACGCACTACGAATACCCCGAATTGAGGCTGGCGATCGAGTGCAGCGCCGGCACCTACGTCCGCACCCTGGGTCGCGATCTGGCCCGGCGCGCCGGCACACTGGCGGTGATGTCGGCCCTGGTTCGCACGGCCGTTGGAGTCTTTACTCTGGCCAACGCGACCGCCGCGGACGAAATCACTCCGCAGCGGCTACCCGAGTTGGTTCAGAACCCACTCGTCGCATTTGCCGGGTGGCCGCGAATCATCCTGAACGAAGCCGAAATCGCGCGGGTCGCCAGAGGGCAATCCATCATCCGCCCACTGGACGTGCCCGGCGACCGGACGCCAGCCGCGGCGGGGACGGCCCAGGAGGCACTGGCTATCGACGCGGCCGGCGGGCTTTTGGCCGTGCTCGAGCACGTGGAGGCCGGGCAAGACCAGGGCACCGCCGCGTGGCATCCGCGGTCGACGTTTTTCGCTCCGCGCTAGCAAGCTCAGCGGCTCGCCTGACCGCTTTGTGGCGCAGCAGCAGGGGCGGGTTTCAACTACGATAAAAACGATCAGACTGCCACCGCACCCCGGCCGCGTATTCCATGACCAATCCGCTTGCTTCTCGGATGTCGACGGCGGCGTTTGCCTTTCGCGGCTACAACACCACCAATCTGGGCCGCACGCCCGAACTGTTGGCCCACCGGGCGTATGGCGCGACCGTCGAGCGGTATTTGGACGATGCGTCGGCGGCGGCTAGCGACATCGTGGGGCGTTCGATCGATTTGGCGGCCCGCGTGCGGCGGCGCGAAGAAACAACGCTGGCCAGCTACGACGAGGCGATTGCCCTGATCGTGGCCGTGGAAATGGCTCAGATCGACCTGCTGGCCGAGTTTTTCGGCATCGCCTACGCCCGCGCCAAAATGGCTTATGGTTACAGCCTGGGCGAACTGGCCGCAGTGGTGGCCAGCGGATTATTCGAAATGGAGCACGCACTGCGGCTCCCCCTATCGGTAGCAGCCGACGCCGTGGCCCTGACCGAAGGGGTCACGATGGGCGTGCTGTTTTCGCGCGGGCCGCTGCTGGACATCGGACTGGTCGAAAAGCTTTGCCTGGAAATCAACCTGGCCGGCCAAGGGGTGATCGGCATGTCGTCGATTCTCGCTCCGAACACGGTGCTGCTTTTGGGGCAGGGGACCACGATCGATCGCTTTGCCTCGAAAATGCCCGACGTGTTTCCGGCCCGCGTCTATCTGCGCAAAAACAAAGAGCAGTGGCCGCCGATGCACACCTCGATCGTCTGGCAACGCAATATTCCGAACCGCGTGGGAGTGATGATGCACACGCTGCCTGGCGAATTCAAACGGCCCGTTCCCCCCCTGTTGTCGCTGGTGACCGGCAAATTGAGCTACAACGATCACAACGCCCGCGAAATCCTCAATCGCTGGATCGATCAACCCCAGCGGCTATGGGATGCGGTGTATGAGACGCTGGCCACGGGCGTGAAGACCGTGATCCACGTCGGGCCCGATCCGAATTTGATTCTGGCGACCTTTCAGCGACTCAGCGAAAACATGACGGCGCAACTGGCTCGCCGCTCGCTCAATTCGCTTGGCCTGAGGGCCATGTCGCAGGCGGTGAAACGCCCCTGGCTGACGGCGCTGCTGCCGTCGCGGTCGGCGCTTTTGCGCGCGCCGATGGTCGAGCACATCATCCTGGAAGATTGGCTGTTGGTCCAAAAGGTGCCGTAAAGAGAAGCGTGCGGCCGCAATTGCCTTCCGGTCAGTCAGGCGCCGTGACGCGGCGAGGCATGTGCAAGGTTCTCACGTCGACATACGCCATGCCGGCGCGGCGCGCGGCCTCGATGCCCGGATCGGTGTCTTCGTAGACCAGGCATTTGCCGGGGGCGACCCCCAACCGGCGAGCGGCCTCGAGAAAAATGTCGGGAGCGGGCTTGTGGTGCTGGACTTCCTCGCTGGAAACCAAGGCATTGAACGCATCGGCCAGCCCGATGTGAGCCAGAATCTCGTCGAGAATCGGCCGAATGGCGCCGGTCGCGACGGCGATCGGCAATTGGCCCCGATATTGGCGGACGACGCGCACCACCGGCTCGATCGGTCGAACCGATTGCAAGCGGCGTTGAAAGGCGGCCTCTTTCTCGTGGGCAATCCGCCGCGGGTCGACCGAACTGCCTGCCTCGCGCACAAGCATGTCGCAGAGAACCAAAGTCGGCCAGCCACCCAAGGCATAAAACCGGTCTTCGGATAAAAAGAGTCCGTAGTCGGACATCGTCTCTTGCCAGGCCTCGTAATGCACCGGCATGGTGTCGGCCAGCGTTCCGTCGCAATCGAAGATGATAGCGTCGATGGTTCTTTCCCTTATCTGGTGTTGGCGCGCGGTGACCGCGATCGCCTGAGTGCAAACGCGCCCCTAACAGGTTCCGAAGCAGCGCAAGCGGGCAAGCACCACCGGAGAATTGTACGAACGGGAGCCGAGATTGGGCAGGGCGAGATGCAGCGCGAATCGACGCGGGCGCCCACTGGCATCGGTTGTGCTCTGGACGGGAACGGCCGCGGGAGCCTAAGATGGCCCTGGAGAAAAAAGCAAAAGTTCTTGACATGCTCCGCGGCAAACCGCCGCTGGCGAGCACAGGGCAATCTCGAGAGGCACCATGTCGACCACCACGTTCCATCACGGCACACCCACGCTGAACGCCGACGGGCAAACGGCCGTTCATTGCCCCGACGAACTGCTCGAGCGCTATCAGGCCGTGCTCGATGGCCAGCGAATGAGCTGGACCGAGCACTTGCACCTGACCCGCCGATTGGGCTCGGGAGGCCAGGGAGTGGTCTACTTGAGCCAGCGCCGGGGGACCGACAATTTCACGCTGCCGGTCGCCTTGAAGATCTTTTCGCCAGCCCGGTACGAAGATGCCCGATCGTACGACGAAGCGATGGGCCGCATTGCCCAGGTGGCCGCACGCGTGGCCCAAATCCAGCAGGACAATCTGCTCGACGTCCATAACTTTGTCGACCGAAATCGCATCCGAATTATGGAAATGGAATGGGTCGACGGCTACGACCTGGGCAATCTGCTGACCAAGGAAATGCTCGATCGCACGCGCGAGCGAGTCAGCAATCGACGGTGGGAGTATCTGAACAACGTGATCGTGACGGCCGGCCCGACGCAGACGCGGCTCAAGCCGGGGGTGGCGGTGGCCGTGATGCGCGAATGCCTGGCGGCCCTGGCCGCGCTGCACCGCGACGGAATCGTCCACAGCGATCTCAAGCCGTCGAACATCATGGTCAAGCGGACCGGCAACGCGAAGATCGTCGACATCGGCTCGGCCTTCGAACTGAATAATCTGCCCGACCAGCGAACCTGCACGCCGACGTACGCCGCACTCGAAATCCTGGAAGGAAGCGAGTGCACGCCGCGCTCGGATCTGGCCAGCTTGGGATATGTGCTGATCGAGATGCTCTCGGGTCGGTCGCCGTTTGCCGGCCTGTCGACCTATAAGGAACTGCTCGAAGCCAAGCGAATGCTGCCACAGCGATTGGCGCAAATCCTCCCGCAAGAGGTCGTGTGCAACGAGCTCTTGATGAGCTTTTGTCGCGGGTTGATCGCGCCCGATCCGATGCGTCGTTTTCCCAGTGCCGAAGCGGCCGACACCGTGAAGGAAGGGGCCGCCAGTTTCCATCGCCAATTGATCAAAGGCGACCTGGCCAGCGAATACGAGAACGAGCTGCGGCTCTGGCTGGAAGAACTGGATTAGCACGCGGCCGAAAAGCGCCGACGCCGCCGCGCCGTGCATGACACGCACCGTGTCACTACTTTTTCGAACGCGGCTCGGGCGGTTTCTCCGGCGCGGCCTGTGTCGGGCCGGCCGTGTTTTCGCCCGTCGGCTCGCAATCGGCGGCGCTCGGCGGCTCGGTGCTGGCATCGGTTCCCGGCGCAGCATCCAAGGTCATACGACGACCGCTGTGGTGACTCTCGCGTGCTCGCTGCACGATCCACATCGCTTGAAACGCGTCTTCCAGACCGCTGGCATTGCGCACCAGACTGGTCACCGCGCGATGGAACTGGTTAAGAAGTTGCTCGCCCACGGGCCGCTCGCTTTCGAGCGATTCCATGTGCCGGCCGGCCTTGTCGAACCAGACGAGCGAAGAAGGCATGTCGATAAACGCGATCCCGTTCTCGCAGGCGACTTGCAGCGCTGCCGGCGGGCGATAGCTAACCGCTTCGTGCCACATGATCGGCATGTAGCGGCCGGAACTGATCTGACACGTCACGCCGCTCCCAGGCTCGCCCCCTGGCACGGCAAAATCAAGGCTCATCATTTCGTAATCAATTTCTTGGCCGCTGGGCCCCGTGTGCGACAGCCCAAGTACCGACGTCGGTTGGCGGCCGACGACATAGCGGCACCAGTCGACGAGCTGGACCATTTCATGCATCGGCAGGGCCGGAGGCTTGTTCTGAGGCCGAGCGCCGGGAGCTTCGGCCGGAATGCGCTGGTGGCAAAAGACCAAGCGCGGACTCCCCAACCGGGTGGCAATCAATTCTTTCAGCCGCAGCGTGGCGGCGGCGTGGCGCTGGGGAAGTTCGGCCACGAAGGCCACGCCCGATCGTTCGAGACGCTGCTGGATGGCCTGGGCAACCTCGGGTGGAAAATCCAGTGGGGCGGCACAGTAAACGGCCTTGCCCGCATCGCAAGCGGCCAGAATCGGAAGCGCCCCAAACCATTGCCCCGAAAGGATCAAGATCGCATCGATGTCCTCGCGCTGGGCGAGCGCCGAGAAACCGTCGACGGCGACGGCACCAAAGTCGCGGGCAACGATCGCAGCGCGGTGGGCCACCGGCTCGCATACCGCCCGCACCTCAAAGCGATCGCTCAGTGCCCGCAGCGCGGGCCGATGGCGGTTTTCCCAAGCGTGTCCGATGCCGATCAGGCCGATCCGAAGCTTCATGGACGAAACAGTTTGACGAGATTGTTTGCCGCGCCCCCCAGGCCGGCCGAATCGCGGCGCGCAGCAGGGAGGCAAGACGGGAAAGTGGCGGCGACCAAAGCACCTATGAAAACCTCGTGATTATATCGGTCAGCCCACGACAAACTCAATCAGCGAAGCGGGAAGGTTCGTCGGAATTCCAAGACTTGTCGTCCTGCGTAAGCCTTGGCATCAACCCGCCCCACCGCCGGAGTGCTAGCAGCGCCGGCCAGGATCAGGCAGCCGAGCAGTGAGAACGTCTCTTGGCGAATCGTCAAGGGGGTAAATCAGCGCGTTAGACTTTGCGCATTTTACCCCATTGCCAGCATTTCGACCCTCGCTAGACTATAGGCTCCCATGACCTGGGACGTGTGAAATCTGGAATGGAGAAGTTAGGAACTTCGGAACGGAATCCTCACCCGGCGGTGACTCAAACGGATCATTCTTCCCACCCAACCGCCAATCCACCCCACGTTCCTAACTCGTCACGCGAATAGCCCGGGACCGCTGTAATGTAAGGTGCTCGCGATGTGCGAGCATCCGGCGGACCCGGTGATCGCCTTCAAAGGAGTGTTTCCCCGTGACCGCATTGACTCTCAGTCTATTGCTTCAGATCTCCGCGTTCAGCCCCGAGCCAGCGCATTACGCCACGGCCTACGAAACGACCGTCTCGACCGGGCAGCCGCTGGTGGTGTTAGTGGGGGCAGAGTGGTGTCCGGCCTGCCAGCAGATGAAAAACTCTGTCATTCCGCAGGTCAAGCGTCAGGGTGGGCTCGACAAGGTGGCTTTTGCCTACGTGAATACCGATGCCGACCGCAATCTGGCCGGCAAGTTGATGCAAGGCGGGTCGATCCCGCAGTTAATCCTGTATCGCAAGACAGCGACCGGTTGGACGCGACAGCAACTGACCGGAGCGCATGGGGCCGAAGAAACGCAACATTTCATCGCCCAGGCGGGTCTCGAGGCTTCGCCCAAGCTCACCAGCCGCTAAAACGGCGATCTGTCGGCCCGTCGGCACGGTTTGTGCACTTTGGGCCGCCAACTTGTGAACCTCAACACGGGCACCCCCCAAACGCTTCGGCGGTTGGGGGGTGCTTTCCGTGTTTCTGGGGGCCACTTTTGCCACTTGTGGGCATAAAATGGCCGCCCCCCCGTCTCCGGAGTCGATCGCACCCATGGTAGCTCATTCCGGCGAGACCTCAGGCCCGGTGGCTCGATTACAATCGAGTAAGAGCGCAGTCCCCGGGTGATTGCGGCAGTTTGCAGCCTGACCCCGGGGGCAGCGGAGGCGGCCGGATCGTGCCTTGGCCCCATGGATGTGGAACGGGACAAAATGTCGCAACCTTGGATTTTGATGTGTCCGCCGGATCACTATGGGATTGAATACGAAATCAATCCCTGGATGAACCGCTCTTTGCAAGCGGATCAGAAACTCGCCGCCAAACAGTGGTCTGATTTGAAGCAGACGCTCGAGGGGGCCGGGGCACAGATCTCGCTCATGGAGCCCGTAGCCGGCTTGCCCGATCTGGTCTTCACGGCCAACGCGGCCATGATTTTTCGCCGCCAGGCAGTGTTGGCCCGATTCCGCCACCCCGAGCGCCAGGGCGAGGAGGTTTACGACGAGCGCTGGCTGGCAGCAGCCGGATTCGAAGTGCTGCACGCGCCGAGCGAGACTTTTTTCGAGGGAGCCGGTGACGCCCTCTTCTCGGGCGACACACTGTTTGCCGGCTATCGCATTCGTAGCGACGCTCGCGGACACCAGCAAGTTGGCGCACTGATCGACCGCCGGGTGATTCCGTTGGAACTGGTCGATGGCCGTTACTATCACCTCGATACGTGCTTGTGCCCCTTGGCGCCGGGTCAGGCAATTTTTTATCCGGCGGCATTCGACAACTACGGACAGCGGGTGCTGGCGGAATTGATTCCCGATCTGATCGCCGTCGAACAGGCCGAAGCCGAGCGATTCGCCTGCAATGCGGTCGTCGTCGGCCGAACCGTGGTGACGAACACCGGTTCGAGCGCTTTGCACGCGCAACTTCGAGCCCGGGGTTTCCAACCACTAGAGACGCCGCTCGACGAATTCGTCAAAGCCGGCGGCAGCGCCAAATGCTTGACGTTGCGGCTCGACGGCGAGGAAGCGGCCGGCTGGAAGCGCGAGCGAGACGGCCTGCCTGGCCAAGCAGCGCGATAGCTTACTTCGGCGTGATCAGGAACGTCGTGTTGTCGGCGACGTTGAACAACTGCCGGTAGGGATTGTAGCGCGAGGCGGGCGTGCGGTAGCCAGGCCACCACATCAGATTGATCGTCAGCGCCAGATCCTCGCGCAGTGTCGGCGGAATCGTGGCGTCGTGCTTGGGGATCAGATAGTTAAATGCCGATTGCAGCGCCCATCGCTCGCTGAGATAGAGCGTGGCATCGCCGCCGACAATTCCGTCGCCGCTGCCGGTCACACCACCCCAAAGACGGCCGTTCGCCCCCGAGGCGAAATTGCGCCGCACGAATGCGTTGTATTGATTCGTCGCCTGAAACGTCGTCGGATGGAGCGTGTAGGGAGAAATGCCGCTGCTCGAATCGAGATGCTGGGTCGAAAAGAAACCGATTTCGTTGTGCCGCGGTCCAAGGTAGCTGAGCTCGAAGCGGAGCTGCGTCAGATTGGTTTTGGCGTAGTAGTTGTCGTTCAGAAAGTCGACCGCCACGCCCCCTTGAATGCCGTTGCCGTTGATCGGGCGATGAAACAGACCGGCCGTGACAAATACCTGGCTGCGGTAGTGATTGGCTACCCCGGTGCCGGTGCCTCCGTTCCAGTTGTTTTGCGTCAGCTGAAAACCCTTCTGGTAGCCGAGTCCGATGTCGTCCCAGACGGGCATACCCCAGTTCAACCCCTCATGAGTGCCGAAGTTGCCATCCTGAAACAGATCGGTCGAGCTCTTGAAACCTTGGGGACCGGCGAACAGATGGAAGTTTTCCCACATGTATTGCGCCGAATTGTGTTTCCAGATCCACGACAAGCACTTGGAACGGCCCTCGAACACGTTGCCCCGATACGTGGACGAACCGTCGGTATACCAGCCGGTTCCCGGAAACCAAGGATTGCCGCCCGCGTTGGGCGTCGGCGCACAACCCGGACAAGCGGGATCATCGAACGGATCGGCTTGAGCCGGCTTGCCGTGAAACAGATTGCAGGAGAACGGCGCATCGCCGCCCAGGGGTTGAAACGGGGAGGGAGGAGAGACCGGCGCATAATCGTCGTTGTTGATGCAGGAGTACGAAGGCTCGAAACGCGACATCGCGTCGGCCTGGGCCACGCTGCCGAGGCCGAAATGGCGCTCCATGTACCAACGCCGTTCGGGACTGATCCCGGATTCATCCACTCCGTCGGGCAGAGTCATCCCGTCCGGCTGCATCATCTCATCTGCCCCGGAGCCGTAGTCAACGATTGGCGGCCCATCGGCGAACTGAGATCCCGGTGGAATCTCTTCTTGGAAACCAATCGGCACGATCGTGGCGGTGCCACCGGCGGCGGCAAAGGATCGATTCCGACCGGGTGTCGCGTCGGTGGCGCGCACGTCCGAGACTTTGGAATGTGGAGGCGGAGGCGACATACTGGGCGGGCAGGGCCGCATCTTGCGCGGCGAGAGTGCAGGCCATGAGCAAGCTAAGCATCGGACTAGCTAGCGCCCAGCCGACCATGCCGCTCTGTTTTTTCGGGCATCGAGTCATGGCATCCGTGCTCTGCACCGACCGATCCGTCGTGCGCAATTTCTCGATCGACGAGCGGTGATCGGGAGAGCGAGGCCCATCCCGTTCGCACGTTCGCCATCTTACCCTTCGAGCCGCATTGATTCACGCCGCGGAACAGTACCGCAGGTGGCCCAACGTTTGTATCCCAAGTAGGCCGAAAAGCACCGCGCCGCCACCGCTATTGGGGTATCACAAGACAGACTGGGCGATTTGGCTAGGCAGAGGTGAATTCCGGGCAGCCGGCCGCGGATCGAACTGCTAGCAGGCAGCCCATGCCTGTGCTTCCAGCGGGCTTCGTGCGCGAGCTGCCCGAGCCGGCTCAACTCCGCCGCGACGGCGATCGCCTGATCCAAATCGTCGCGCAGATCGTCGAATGCTTCCAGCCCGACCGACAGGCGGACTAAGCCATCGGACAGGCCGTGGGCCAAGCGTTCCGCACGGTCGTAGCTGGCGTGCGACATGGCGGCCGGTTGTTCGATGAGCGACTCGACCGCGCCCAAGCTGACGGCGAGTTTGAAAAGCCTGGTCGATTCGACCATCCGCTTGGCGGCTTGATAGTCGCCGGTGATTTCGAAACTGACCATTGCCCCAAAACCGCCGTCCATCTGGCGGCTGGCCAGTTCATGCCCCGGGTGATCGGCCAGCCCGGGATAAAAGACGCGGCTGACGCGAGGATGCTGGGCCAGATACTCGGCCAGACGCTGGGCAGTGCGGCATTGTTCGCGCACGCGCAACTCGAGCGTCTTGAGTCCGCGCGAGCAGAGATAGGCTTCCAGCGGCCCCATAACCGCCCCGGTGGCATTTTGGATGAAGTAGAGCCGCTCGAACAGTTCGGGATTGGCCACGACCAACGCTCCACCCAGTACGTCGCTATGACCGCCGATGTACTTGGTGGCCGAGTGCATCACGACGTCGGCTCCCAGCTCCAGCGGCCGCGTCAGCACGGGCGTTGCAAAGGTGCTGTCGACCGCCAGCAGGATTCCCCGCGCGTGTGCCCACTCGGCGCAGGCAGCGATATCGGTAATCGAAAGCAAGGGATTGCCGGGGCTCTCGATCCACAACAATTTGGTGCGCGTCGGTGACGGCCCGATCGAGCGCGGCCAAATCGGTCGATGCGGCGAGCGTGACGTCGATGCCCGAATGGTTGATCACCTTGTGAAGCAGCCGGTACGTTCCGCCATAGACATCGCTGCCGGCCAGTACATGGTCGCCTTGCCCGAGCAGCAGCGTGACGGTATGGATGGCGGCCATGCCGGAGGCGAAGGCCAGCGCACCGCAGCCCGACTCGAGATTGCCGAGCGTGATCTCGAACGCGCGCCGCGTCGGGTTGCCGGAGCGCGAGTAGTCGAACTGTCCCCAGTCGCCGGCACCGGGCTGGACGAAAGTGGCAGCCAAATGGATGGGCCGCACGATCGCCCCGGTGGTCGCTTCGGGCTCGTTTCCAATGTGGATGGCTCGGGTGCGAAATTCCATCGTGTCAGGTCGCCACCGTGGTCTTGCTGCCGGCGAGCCCGGGGCCGGGGGCCGTTCGAGCCAAGGCCTGCGCCAGATCGGCCACGAGATCTTCGGGGTTTTCGATGCCGCAGGAGAGCCGGATCATGTTGTCGGGAATGCCGTAGCAGCGGCGTTCCTCGGGCGTGCACTTGTAATAGCTCATCACCAGCGGCTGCTCGATCAACGATTCGACGCCCCCCAGGCTGGGCGCAATCCGCGGAATTCGCACGCTGTCGACGACGGCCGCCGTCTCGCGCGAGTCGGCGTCGCGCACCAAAAACGTCACCAGTCCGCCAAAACCCCGCATCGTCCGGTGCGCCACATCGTAATAGGGATGGCTTTCGAGACCGGGGTAATAGACCTTCTCGATGCGCGGGTGGTCGGCCAAAAACCGGGCTACCGTCAGACCGTTTTCGTTGTGCCGGGCGACACGCAGCTCGAACGTTTTCAATCCCCGTTCCAGCAGATAAATGTTGTGGGGTGCGTTGATGTTGCCCATGATGCCGCGCAATTTGCGCACGGCTTCCAACTTTTCGCAGCTGCCGACAATCACGCCGGCCAACAGATCGTTGTGGCCACCGAGGTATTTGGTCGCCGAATGCAGGACATAGTCGACGCCGGCGGCCAACGGGTGGACGTTGTAGGGAGTGCCGAGCGTCGAATCGATCAGCGTTTCGACGCCGTGTTTGCGCCCCAAGGCCGCGAACCGCTCGATGTCGACGACGCTGAGGTGTGGATTCGTCGGCGACTCGCTCACCAGCAACCGCGTGCGCGGCGTGATCGCCGCTTCCATCGCCGCATAGTCGCAGGCCGGCACCTGACGGGTGACGACGCCGAACCGCGCCAGGTGAGCGGTACAAAACTCGCGGCTGCGATGGTAACACTCGTCGAAGAAAACGACTTCGTCGCCTTCATTCAGTTTCGCCAACAGCAACGTGACGAAAGCCGCCATGCCCGAGGAGAACAACACCGCCGACTCGCCCCGATCGAGCGCGGCCAACTTGCTTTCGACCACTTTCTCGCTGGGGTTGCCGTAGCGGCCATATTCCTCACGCGGCAGCTCTTGTTCGATGAAGTCGATCACCGACTGCGTGTTGGGAAAGGTGTAGGTCGAAGCGCAAAAAATCGGATCGGTGATCGAGTTGCCCGGTTTTTGCCGAGCTTCGCCGGCATGCACCGACAGGGTCGAAAGGCCCGACGGGACGGAAGGTTCGCCGGGACGCGAGCGGGAGTCAGCCGAACGAGGATCATCTGCCATGGCTGTGGCCAACGCTTTCTATCGGCGCAAAAAAAAGCCGCGTGATGTCGGGAGGGACAACCGCGGCTTACCTGTTCAAGTTGAATTGCTCGGCCGGCACGGGGGCCGAAGGAGCAATGGCACTTTAGCAGTCTAGGCTGCAAGCGGCCGCAAATCCCGTTACTGCCACGATTCTACTCGCCCCCAGGGGCGGTCGCAAGCGGCCTGGTAAGCAGAAAATGAGTTCCTTTTGGGCGGTGCGCGCTCACCGCGGCAGGACGGCAGTCAACGGCGAGAGGTAACACGCGCTCTGCCGCCGCCAGAAGACCTTTCAGAAATGACGGCACAAGCTTTGCAACCCATGCGGCACGACGTTCTGCCGCGCTCCGACGGCGCACGCCGGGTCTCGTAAATACCCTTGGCTGGTGCCCGCTAACACAAGCTCGAGATTCTAGGAAAGGTCACTATGTACCACCACGTAAAGCGGCTCATGTACACCGTCAACGTCGACAGCCCCGATCCCCGCTTCGGCAACATGTTGTTGGAGCAATTTGGCGGGGCCAATGGCGAGTTGGCCGCCGCCCTGCAGTATTCGATTCAGGGCCTCAACTGCGAGGATCCGGCGCGTAAAGACCTGCTCATGGACATAGGCACCGAAGAACTCAGCCACCTGGAGATCGTGGGGGCGCTCGCCCGCTTGCACCTGAAACCGATGAAGAAAGACCGCGAGGCCGCGGAAGCGGATCCGCTCGTGGCAATCGCGGGTGGAGGAGGTGTAACGCTCTGCAATTCGATGGGCAATGCCTGGACGGCGGACTATCTGAAGGTCACGGGCGAACTCGATGTCGATTTGCGAAGCAATATTGCGGCCGAGGCCCGGGCCAAGATCGTTTACGAACGGCTCATCAATTTCTGCGATGACGCCGGAACAAAGGACGCACTGCAGTTCCTTATGACACGCGAAATCACTCACATGAAGGCGTTCATGGCAGCCCTGGAAAGCATGGGCAAGCCGGCCCTGGCGATTGGCAAGATCCCGCCCAGCAAGGGCCTCGTTGATGAGTACTTCAACGACTCAACCGGCGAAGGTGACGAGGGCGAGACCGATGCGCGCGGCCCCTGGAACGAGGGCAATGGCTGGAGATACATCAATTCGCCAGCATTCAACGGCGGCGTCGGGCAGGCTGGTCACGCCCCTCTCGCGGCGAAATCGCCTTCCCGGCCGAAGACGAAAAAGTAGCGATAAACCAGGGTAGCCCCCGTTGCCGACCGGGCATTGACATTCGCCGATTGCCAAAAGTACCGACGGCGACAACGTCCCGGGCTCTATGACATGGCCGCCAGAATCTTTCGGGTGCCAGTAAACGGCCGCCGACCGTGCATGGTCACGTAATTGTCCAAAAGTGCCACGTCGCCGGCCTGCCACGGGACGTCGAACGCCAGCTCCTCGGACAAGCGGATCGCCACCGTGACCGCGGCATCGTCGAGCGGCGAGCCGTCGCCCAGCGTGATCGATTTCGAGGGGTCGAAATTGCGCGCGTCCTTCCAACCGCAGTAGGCGGCGATCAATTGGTTGAAAAACGAGCGGCGGCCATCGGGCAACTGGTGCACGCCACGCAATACCGGCGTCCTCACCTTTAGCGAGCCGTCGGGCATCCACTGCCACTCGTAGCCCAGCTCGCGCAGCCGCGCTTCGGCACCTTCGACCGAGGTTGTCTTCAGGAAACTCTGCCAGCTTCGCCCCAGTCCCGACTGCATGTCCATTTCTCCCGCCAGGACGGTCGAATATCGCAGGCCTTTGGACTCGACGTCGCGGGCAAACTGCGGGCACTCGGCGGCCAACCGCTCCCACAGGACGTCCGAGCGGCAGAGCGGGGTCGCCCCGCCGGTTTCGGCCGGTTGCTCGCAGAAGAAAAAGAGCTTCGTCGGGAAGAACGGCGTCTGGGCCATCTCGTGATGAAAAAAGATCTGCACTGAGGGGGGCGCCTCGTTGGCCGTGAAGACGCGCGGCGTCCGATTGACGCGCACGGCATACGAAAGCGAATCTTCGTAAGTGAATGGCGGAAGGCCGAAAGCCGCAACGAAGCGATCGAAATCCTCGGCCGTGCGCAGCCGGAAGCCGCGAAAGAAGACCGCGCCGTGGCGGCACGCTTCGTCCTGGAGCTGCTCGGTGTGCGCGGCAGCCCAGGCACAGGCAGACTCCAAGTCGGCCGCCGGATCGCGGCACTCGTAAACCAACGGAAAGACGCTGCCCGCGTGCTTCTGCTGGCCGGGAACGCTGGAGAGGACGACGTTCGGTTTCGTGGCGGTGGACGACATCGATTCAACTCCTGTGGGTGAAACACTGATCGCGTTGGTCGCGCTACTGAGATCAGTCGTAAATGGGACAAAACGTGTGAAAAGCCGACTCGCAGAACACGCCGGGATCGTTGTATCGCCGACCGCAATCGAGCGCGGAGATCCTTTGCATCTCGTCGCTGGACAGCTCGAAATCGAATAATGCCAGATTCTCGGCCAGTCGCTCGGGCCGCGAAGTCTTCGGAACGACGGCCGTGCCGCGCTGCACGCCCCAGCGCAATACCACTTGAGCCGGTGACTTGCCAAGCCGCCGGGCCGCGGCCGTCACCGCCTCCTGACGGAGGACCGATTCGTCAACGGTCGCCATGTTCAGGGAGAGATAGGACGATGCCCCCAGCGGCGAGAACCCCGTGACGGCAATCCGCGCTTCGCGGCAGAAACGCAGCAGTTTCTCTTGCGTCAGATAAGGATGCAGTTCGACTTGCAAGAGTTCCGGGGCAATGCGTGCGTAGCTCAACAAATCGCGCAGGGCCGTCGTGTTGAAATTGCAGATGCCGATGTGCTTAACCAGGCCCGCGTCGACGAGCGATTCCATCGCTCCCCAAGTCTCAGCGAGCGGCACCCGCGCGAACTTCATGCGCGGCACGGCATCGCTCGGATCAAAGACCCATTCAGGCGGATAGCGCTCTTCCAGCGGCACGTACTGCAAAGCAATCGGAAAGTGGATCAGGTAGAGATCCAGATAATCAAGTTTCAGGTCGGCCAGAGTCCGCTCGACCGCGAGGCGCACATGCTCGCGCCGATGATAGGTGTTCCACAACTTCGAGGTGATCCATAAGTCATCGCGACGGCACTCCCCGGCAGCGATCGCCTGGGCGAGACCGGCGCCAACCTCGGCCTCGTTCCCGTAGTCGCAGGCACAATCGAAATGCCGGTAGCCGACGCGCACCGCCTCCTGCACCAGGTCGGCCACCGCCGGTTTGGCAATTTTCCACAGGCCCATGCCGACGGCAGGCATTGCCGCTCCCGAGGCGAGTTGAACGGTTGAAATCGAAGTCATCGCTGCGGTTTCCAATGTTGAAAAGCGAGGGCAGCCGCCCCCATGGCTCCCGCGTAGGGCCCCAACGTCGAAGGTGTCAGACTGGCCGCAAGCGGCGTTCCTCCAAAATCGGCCACGGCGGCGTGAAGCGCGGTCAAATATTCTTCCTGCTCGACCAACGGGCCGGCGACGATCACCCGTTCGGGATCGAACAGTGTCCACAACTGATGGATAACCCAAGCATGGACGCGAGCCGCCCGCTGGACCATTGCGATTGCCGGCCGCTGACGCCGCTCGAGCGCGCTGACCAGATCGGCAACCGTGGTCAGCCCGAGCGTCTTCAGCAGGGCATTGAGCGAGGCGACATCTTCGATCGTCTGCCGAGCCGGCACCGCGACGTCAAACGATGGCTCGGGACAAACCCAACGACCGATTTCGCCGGCCAGATTGTTCGCTCCCTTGAGCAATTGCCCGTCGACGATGATTCCCGACCCGATGCCGCTGCGCACTCCCAAACAGACGAAGTTCCGCAGACCGCGGCCTTGCCCATTCCACAGTTCGGCCAGAGCGATCGAGCGAAGATTGTTCTCAACCGCGACGGGAACAAGAAACCGCTCGGCCAGCCGCGGGCCGATCGGCACGTCATGCCAGTCGCGCAGAAACGCGTACCTCAGCGAGACTCCGCGCCGAGTCGACCGGGCCGGGGACACCGAGCCCGATGCCGAGCAGGTCGCGCTGGCCTCGTCCCGCGACTTCCGTGATGGCGTCGGCGATGATCGCCAGGACACGTTCGACCGTCGCCCGGGCCGGAATGACACGTCGGACTTTTTCCAGCGGTTGCTGGGCGAAATCGACTGCGGTGGCGAAAATCTGGCGGGCGTCGAAATCGACTCCCACGAAACGCCCAGCGCTCGGATTCAGTTGCAGGGCCACCGGCGGGCGCCCCAACCGGCGCGCGGCACCCACCGTTTCGAGCAGATATCCCCCGACCAGCAGCCGGTCAACATAGATGCCGGCGGTCGATGGAACGAGCTTGAGCTTGCGTGCCAATTCGACGCGCGAAATGCCGCCGCGCGATCGGACCAGGCGGATCATCGCCGATTCCAGGTCGGACACACTTTGTTGTTTTTTGAGCACCTTCGGCACGGCGAATCACTCCGTCAGGGGCAAAAGCTCTTCTTCGGGAAGGGGTTGGCCCTTGGTCTCGGGCATAAACGCAATCACCACCAGCCCCAGCAAAAACGTCAACGACAACAGCGACAACGCTTGCGGCAACGGCATCAGCGTTTTTACGAAGCCCGAAAGCGGCAGCATGATGGCGGCAATAATCCGGCCGCCATTGAAACAAACGCTCGAGCCCAATGCTCGCAAACGCGCTGGAAACAATTCGGGAAAATAAACGGCATAGCCGGCGTGTACCGCCAGGGTAAAGGCACCGTAGAAAGGCAACACGAACAGAAGTTGCGTATAGGTACTCGGCACGTAGCAGGCAAACGGCACGATCGCCATCCCCAGCAGTTGCACGAGGACAAAGGCTTTCTTGCGGCCGATCCGTTGGCAAATCGGGCCAAACGCCAAGAGGCCGATGCCGCCGCCGGTCGCTTGGACGAGAGCGTAGGCAAATTTTCCCTTACTGCTGGCAGCGGCTTTCTGGGCTTGGAGCTCCTCGGGACTGAGCTCACTGGCACCGGGCTGCGTGGCGATGTCGCGCAGAGCGACCTCCTTCGCCAGGTCTTGGCCGGCGACGGTCACACCCCAAAACATTGCCAGGCCAACCGCGGCCAGAAGAATGCCGCCGATTGCCCGGCCCCGCCAGCGCACATCGCCGAACAAATCGATCAGGCTACCGCGTCTGAGCGGCGGTCCGGCATCCAACTTCTTCAAGGCGGCCGGCTCTTCGAGGCGCGAACGAATAAACAGAATCAGCACCGCGGGCAAAACGCCCACCAGATATCCATATCGCCATTGACTGCCAATCGCGATGGCCACGATTCCAGCCGTCCAGGTTCCAAGCGTGCTTGATGCCTGAAAAATGCTGGAAGCCTGAGCCCTGGCATGGCGCGGAAAGACGTCGGCAACCCACGCCGCGGCGACGGCCCATTCACCGCCGGTCCCCATCGACACCAAAAACCGGAGCACGCCGACCTGCCAGAGGGACGTGGCAAAATAGGTGAGGCCCGAAAAGACGGAGTACATGAGGATCGTCAAGATCATCGCCGGCTTGCGGCCCCAGCGATCGCCCAGCGCGCCGAAAAGGACTCCGCCCACCATTCCACCGGCCAGAAAAATGCCGATAAAGGCATCTCCCACGCTCTTTACGGCTGCCTGATGTTCGGCCGGTGAATCGGCCACGATCATCTCACCCAACAAGTCGGCGCGGGTGGTGTTGAAGATTTGACCTTCGTAGATGTCGAACACCCAGCCGGCCGACGCGATGAATAGCACCAGCCATTGGTAACGGCTGATGCCTTGATACCAACGGGGGCCGAGGGCCGTGGACGACGGTGGACTATCCAGTTTCACAGTGAATCTTTCATGAGGTGGCTCCGGCAAACGAAACCGGGGCGTTTAGCTCGATCGAACGCTCGGCGGCCAGGCACATGGCGACCGACCATCGGCCATCGGTCCCTTGGCAATGAAGCGGCGCCTGGCCGCGAACGGCCCGTGCAACCGTGCCGACCTGATCGACCAATTCGTAGACCTCGCCATTGAGTTTCGTGATCGGCACGTCGACGATTCGCTCGCCTTCCTGCACCTGCAGGCTGAAAGTGGGCTGAAAGGTCCGATCGAGCGCGCCGCTCCAACGGGCCCAAAGGGCGCCGGTGGTGCCCGTCACTTTGACCGTTTGATGATGCTCCCAAGCGGCAAGCGTTTGCGAGATCACGGCATACCGGCCCTGGGGAAACTTCAGGACGGCCGAGAAGTTGTCGTGCAATTCGGGATGACCCGGTTGCCGGCCATTCGCCGCGGCATAGACCGAGGTCGGATCGCCGAAGGCGCTGAAATACCAGCGTGCCAGGTCGAAAAAGTGGATCGGCTCTTCCAGCACCCAATTTCCCACGCGGCGGATGTCGTACCGCCAGCCGTCGGACCCAAGCCGGTAGGGCCGTCGCCAAAGCTCGATCAGAGCATAGAGCGGTTCGCCGACGGCACCGGCATCGATCAGCTCCTTGGCTTTGCCCCACAAAGACGAGAGCCGGAGTTCGTGTCCTACGGCCAGCAGTTTTCCCCGTGCTTTGGCCAGGGCAATCAACGCATCGCAATCCGCGACGCTGAGTGTCATCGGCTTTTCCATGAACAAATGCCGACCAGCCTCGAGCACCGCGCGGCCGACTTCGTAGTGCAGATCCGACGGTAACACAACGTCGACGATATCGAGTTCCTCTTCGGCCAGCATCTGGCGGTAATCGGAGTAGAGATGCGCGTGAGGATGTTCGTCGCGAGCGCGCCCTGGCTGGCTTCCGAGCGGCCGCAAATGGCCGTCAGTTCGGCGCCCTCGGTCGCGGCAATCGCCGCGCATGATGTGCCCCCCAAGCGCCATAGCCAATCAAACCGAAACGAATCGGAGCCGTGTCAGACATTTCGGGAATCGCCGCTGCTTTGGAAATCGGGAGGATTGTGAACTGGACCGCGAACGCAAGGCTATTAGATATTTCGATTTCAAAATAAGTCAATAGCTCGGCCAATTTTTTGCCCCAGGAGTGGACAACCGAAGGCGACCGAGCAGTCGATTCGCGCAGGTTGTGGTAGGATCGACAGCCCCGGGATTACTCGAGCTGGAACCCATTTTCTCCCACAAAAACGTGAATCAAACGCCACCTGAAAACGAGCCCACACCCCTGGCATCCCGGCGGCGCGGCGTGGTGGCGGTGGTGCTGCGCGGCGAGCGGCTGCTGGTGATCCGTCGGTCGGAACTGGTCGTGGCGCCCGGCGCCTATTGCTTTCCAGGAGGCGGAATCGAAGGGGACGAGACAGAGCCCGATGCGCTGTCGCGAGATCCAGGAAGAACTCGGGCTCGACGTCGTCCCCGTGAGGCGGGTGTGGCAGAGCGTGACCCCTTGGCAGGTCGAACTGGCCTGGTGGCTCGTGCGGATGCCGGCCGATGCCGAGCCCGTGCCCAATCCGGCCGAAGTCGCGAGTTGCGACTGGCATACGCCGGACGAAATGCGCGGGCTGCCGGGCTTGCTGGAAAGCAACCTGGCGTTTCTCGATGCCCTGGCAGCCGGTGAGATTTGCCTCGATCCGGCAGACCATTGAGCGGAGAGAAAAGGGCGCAGCGCGCTAGTCGGCCGGTCCCTTGAGATAGCGATCGTTGAACGCCTGCGGATCGAACGGATCGCTCTCGGCCGCCGGCTCAGGTTCCTGCGTGGATTCGTCGGCCGTTTCGTCGCCGGTCGAGCCTGGCGTAGCCGCTTGGTTGGCCAGGTGAGCGACCCCGGTCCGCACGGTGCTGGGCTCGGCCACTTTGCCGGTGCTGCGCGCGGCAACTTTCGCCGTGCGATGCCGCATGGCCGAGCGCGACGCGTGGGAGTCGCTGGCCGCGGCCGAATCCGATTCGAGCGTGGAATGGTTCGAGAGCTGGTAGACCCAACGCACGAGCTGCTGATATTGCATCGCCTCGTGGGTGGTGAACACCGCGCTCTTGGCCTGCCCGTGCGGATGCATGGGGGCCAATAGCAACGGGCTTTGCGCTGGATGTTCCTGATCGACGGCCGACAGCACCGCGTACAAGTTCCGCTGCGTGGCGCGGCGGCTCGGGGTCTTTCCGGTCGGAGCACGCAACAGCCGCAACGCCGTGGTTGCCTGCGAACCATGGCAGCCGGCTGTCGAGCAGTGATTGAGCAGCATCGGCTGAATCGTGGCGGTGAAGACCTCGACCGTTCCCGGCCGGCAGTCCTTGGACCATGCGATCCAAATCGCGCGGCGAAGGCGCGTTGGCCTCCGGTTCTTTTGCCTGTGCGTCGCCGGGCGCCTGTTGCTCCATTTCGAGCTTGAGCCGTCGCTCTAACAACCCGATGCGGGGATGGCTTGAGTCGGTGGCAACCGCCTCGGCCAACGCCAATGCCGCTTGCTCGAAGAGACGATGCCTTAAACACCACTCGGCCAGCTCCAAATGATCCTGAACCTTGTCGAGCGACACCAGCGATTTACGCCTTTGGTAACATTCGAGCATCGAGCGGCCGACGAACTGGACCTCGCTGCGGCGAATGTGCATTTGACCGCTCTTAACCGTAACGTCGTAGCGGTCGCCGGCCAGCGTAATATCGCCTTCGATCACTTCACCGTTGCGCAGCAGCAGCACGCCCGGCTGGGGACCGAACGGCGAGTCGTCGGCGCGCACGCGATCCGCGATCAGGCACGACATGAGCAAAGCGCCCAGTCCGATGATGCAGAGAAACACGGAATTGAACGTTCGGCGAGCAAGTGCGTCTGGCACGGTCCACCTTCCGGTACGGTGCGCGGCCGGTCTGTCGGTACGCGGCATTTTGAATTGAGACCCTCGCACAGCCCACCGACGCTGTTTCCCCGCGATACCGGTGCATGCGCGAGGCAAGACATGGGCGGCAAACGGTACTCGGCCCGTCGTCGAGGGTCAAGGGCAGCGGCGCGGAGGAACGCCCAAGCTAGCTGCTTTGGGCCATTTCCTGCCGGGCCAGTGCGATCAGCATGACCTCGGGCAGGGATTCGGCTCCGGCATGGCGCAGCATGTTCACTACCTGCGCGGTGGTATAGCCGGCATGCGTGCAAACGTGCAGCAGCACGTCGCTGCAGCGCGTCTTCATCCGCTGTCCAGCCATCTTGCCGGCCGTCACCAGCTTGACGACCATCTGGTCCAAAGCTTCGACCTGCAGCTCAGAGAGATATTTCTGCCAGCGGGCATCGAGTACCGACCAATCGGCCGCGAGTCGCTCCAAGGTCGGAATGGCATCGGGCCCTTCCTGATTGCCCGGGATCTTCGTAGGCACGTCTCCCGGCGTGATGGGAGCTTCGTCGCCGAGCAAGGCTCCCAGCCAGACGTATTCGGCGGCGTAGAGGTGGAGTAACGATTTCCAGATCGATCCTTGCCCGATGGCAAACGATTGACGGAGCGCGTCGGGTGGCAGTTTTGCCGCGGCTGCCAGGAGGTTGTGGTTGGCCCACATTCGATGCTGGTGCAAGCGTCGGAGGAGATCGACTGCGTTCATTGGTATTCTCGCTGTGCTACGGGAGACGTTGGCGAACGGGCGATTATTTCCGGCGGGCGCGGCTTCGGCAGGCCCGCTGGCGACCGATTCGCCATCGAGCGGCTTGCTGGCGCCAGACGCGCCGGCAGTCGAAGCGGAGGCAAATCGGTCTGGACGTACTGGCGGAAATCGCTAATCTATCGCCCCGCCAGCCGGTTTGTCGACCAAGATACTCTCGCGCTGGGCGGCACTTCGATTGCGGTTCTCGTGCGTTTTTGCTCTTCGCTGGTTCGGGGGGGCGTGTGGCTTTGCGTGGTTCTACGCGCAACAGAATTCGATTCCGAGCCGCCAAGATTTCCAACAGACTGAACGAACAACAGACGATATCTGACACGCTTCGCATCGGTAAAAAATTTTGTGGCCGCAACGCGCTGGCCGCAGTCGGGCAATCCATAGTCGGGCCGCGGCAGTCGAGCGGCCAGGAAAGGAGTTTGGCCATGAAGGTCCCGCGGTTGGCAACACAATCGCTCAACCGATGGCTGGAGCAATTCCATCGGGCTGGCGCGGTTTCGCTGGTCGCTTGCGCGGCCGCGTTACTGGCGGCGCTGGCCGGCTGTCAAAGCCAACAAACCAATCCAGGCGATCCGTTCCTGCCTTTCATGCGAACGCGCGTTCCGCCGCCGGGCACCAACGTGCCGGCCGATTCGTACTATCAAGGAGCGCCGGCGACCACGCCACCACCGGCCAGCGGCCGCCGCCAGCCGCAGCGCCGATGACGACCCCCAGCTCGATGCGGTCAACCGCTCCGGGCGACAAGTACTCGCCCCCCGGCGGTTACAACTTGCCGCAAAGTTCGATCGATCGACCGAAGGTGAGCGAGCCGGGAACGGGTGAAGTCAAGGCCGGTGGCACGGCGATCGCCCGGCGATCGCTGGCCAAACCAGCCCGCGGTCAATCGACCGTCGACACGCAGCTGACCGCCGGCAGGGTAACGGGCGCTGGTGCCGCTGCGGCAGCAGCCGGCGGCGTAGCAACCGCGGCCGGCGCCGACGAGACAACTCCGGCCGATTCGCTGGCCATCAGCGCGATCAATCACGAGGCGCTCGAACGGGACGCCGCCGCTTCCATGGAAGCGGCTGACCACAAGCCCAGCGAGGGGGCAGCGGTCGCCTTTGCAGACACGCCCGAAGCAACCGAAGGCGAAGCCAGTGCTGAAGAAACTCGGCGAGGGCAACCCGACGGGCGTGTGTCGCTGGCCAGCACGGGTGGCTGGTCATCGGGCACCCCCACAGAACAAAACTTGATTGCCCAGACCAGCACGCTTCGCATCCTGAGCGCCGACGATCGAGATTCCGGCGTGAGCACGACGGACGATCCCAAACTGGCGGTTCAAACCGGTGCCGATGATGCCGCCGGCAACGACGAGGCCGGCGAACCGAGCCGCGAAGAGTACGCACAGAACACGCGTGGAACGAGTCCGGCGCCGGAGATGCAAGAGGATGGCCCAGGGCGAGCCTCGCTGATCCCCACCACCGAGCCGGCCGAGCAAACCGCGACTCTGGCGATGGCCGAATCGACATCGAACGTGCTCGCGACCAGTTGGAATGAGGCGGCCTCGGCCACGTCGACCGCAGCGCCGGCAAACGGTGCCCCTCGGGCCAACGGTCCGGCGGCTCGTGCGAGCCAGCCGTACGCTTACGATCCGTCTTATGGATGGCTGCGCGGCCGGTTGGAGTATTCCGCCAGCCAGCGACAGTGGAAACTCCGTTACATTCCGATCGACGGAGCGACCGACCAGTTCGGTGGCAGCGTCGTGCTGGCCGATGGTGCGGCGACCCAAGGATTGCGGGCTGGCGACTTCGTGACCGCTCAGGGGCGGGTCGTCGGCGCCTCGGCACCTGGCCGCGGCTTTTCGCCACGCTATGAAGTGGCCTCGATTCAGCCGGCCGTCGGCTCCAATTGACCCCACAGCATTCCCCTCTCGTCTGGCGTGGAACGGACGTCGGCGGCCCCCTGCAGTAGCCTGACCGGGTTTCGTTCCAGGCTCCGCTTGAACTCGATCTCACTCCGGCCCGCGGCACGTTTGACCGCGTCGCGGCGGCATTGCCACTGGCCTTCTTCCGGGCGAATGTGCTGTAATGCACTACAGGGGCCCGCGCGTGCCAAACAGAGATCGCCGGGCGGCCTGCCTGGAACCCGCGTATCTGAACCGCTGGGCCAAAAGGACCACGCCATTAAACTGCCATGAATTTGGACACCTGGTCGACCATTTCCGAACGTTTGCAAGCCCGGCTGCAAGCCTTGTCGCAAGCGGCGATTCGCCGCCGGCTGGCACGGTGGCAACTGTTGTTGCCGACAATTTCTGCTTTCGAGCCGGAGCTGATGGCGCTGGGCGATCAGGAATTGCTGAAACGCAGCCTGGGACTGCGCTATCGGGTGCGGAGCCAGGAACCGCTCGATCGAATTCTGCCTGAAGCGTTTGCGCTAGTGCGCGAGGCGGGGCGGCGCAAGCTGGGGATGCGGCACTTCGACGTGCAAATGCTCGGCGGCATCGCCATGCATCACCGATCGGTCGCCGAAATGCAAACGGGCGAGGGCAAAACGCTGACCGCCACGCTGCCGCTCTATCTTCAGGCACTGGCCGGAAAAGGGGCGCTGCTGGCCACGGTGAACGACTATCTCGCCGGCCGCGACGCCAAGCAAATGCGGCCGATCTACGAAACGCTGGGCCTGTCGGTCGGCGTCATCGAAACCAAGATGCAACAGCCCCAACGGCGCAAGGCCTACGCGGCCGACGTCACCTACGGCACGTCGAAGGAGTTCGGTTTCGATTTCCTCCGCGACCGGCTGCTCGAGCGGCGCATCGGCGAAGGACAATCGGACTTTCTCGGCGGCATGCTTGGTCACGCCAGTAACACCGGCGGCGACAAACCGGTCCAGCGCACGCCCCATTTCATCCTTGTCGACGAGGCCGACAGCATTCTGATCGACGAGGCGCGAACGCCGCTGATTATCAGTGCCCTGCCGACCGAGGCTCAACGAATCGCCGTCGAGTCGTACAAATGGGCCGCCGAGGTGCAGTCGCAGTTTGTTGAGGATCAGCATTACGAATACGACCACGACAAGCGCAGCGTCGAATTGACGGCCGAAGGCCGGCGACTGGTGCGCGAGGTGCCCAAGCCCGCGGCAATGCACGCCGTCGGCATGTTCCCCACCTACGAATATGCCGAACGGGCGATCAAGGTCGCGCGGGACTTCATTCGCGATCGGCAATACGTGGTGCTCAACGGCGAGATCGTCATCGTCGACGAATTCACGGGCCGTATCGCCGAAGGACGCAAGTGGCGAGACGGCATCCACCAGGCCGTCGAAGCCAAGGAAGCGGTCGAGGTCACGGTCGAAACCGGACAGGCCGCGCGGGTCACGGTGCAGGATTATTTCTTGCTCTTTCCGAATCTGGCCGGCATGACGGGCACCGCCTCGAACTCGGCCACGGAAATGCGCAAAATCTATAAGCTGCAGGTTGTGCCGATCCCGACAAACCGGCCGGCCATTCGCGAGCGGTTGCCCGAGCGAATCTTCGGCACCAGCGACGCCAAATGGGAGACGATCGCCGATGAAGTCGCCGAATGCCATGCGGCCGGCCGACCGGTGCTGATCGGCACGCGGTCGATCGACAAATCAGAAATCGTCGCGGCGTTGCTGACCGAGCGCGGCATCGCGCATCAAGTGCTGAACGCCCATCATATCGCCAGCGAAGCCGAAATCGTCGCCCAGGCAGGGCAGCACCGGCGCGTGACGGTGTCGACGAACATGGCCGGCCGCGGAACGGACATCAAACTCGGGCCCGGAGTCGTGGAACTGGGAGGCCTCCACGTGATCCTCACCGAAATGCACGATTCGTCGCGCATCGATCGACAGTTGATCGGCCGCTGCGGCCGGCAAGGCGACCCCGGCACGTACCGTCAATATCTCTCGCTCGACGACGAGCTTTTGATGGGATTGGGCCCCGAGCGCGCCGACGAGTTGAAAGCGATTGGCGAAGCGGAGCCTGGCGGTTGCGACCGATACACCCGCTTGTTTCGACTGGCCCAGCGAAAAATCGAGCAGCGTCATTTTCGCGATCGGCGAATTCTCATGTATCACGAGAAAGAGCGTCGCAAGATACAGATTCAGATGGGCCAGAATCCCTATCTCGACACACCGAGCTAGGCCGCGGGCTGCACGCTGTCACACACTCCACCGGCCCCGGGTCCGGGGTGCTTGCCCAAGACAGCCCGATTGGGGTAGTCTTCCCCTGTCGCGCGAACGCTGTTCCTGGCGCGCGACCCGATTCGTGGCAAATCTGCCTGACGGTATTCCCGAAGGCATTTCGGCGGCCGCCGTGGGGTTGGCTCGCCGCCAACCGACCGGCCCAGCACTCGCGCGAGGTAGGGAATCGATCGATGACCGACGACTTTTACCAATTGGCGCTCTGCGGCCATGCGGCACCAGCTCGACCATGCCGGCGCGGACTATCAGGCCGACGACGGCGAATTGATTGTGGCCGGCCATCGGCTGGGGGTTTCGGTCACCTTCGACGGTTTTGTCCAGCAGGGCGAGCAGGTGATCGCCCCCTTGGAGATTCAGCTTCATCTTGATGGCGACGAGGGGAACAAGTTTCGCATGGGAACGCTCGGCATCGGCCACGATTCGGCCGGCGCCATGCAAGCAGCAGTGGCCGAGTGGCATTTGCTGGTCGCCGCACCCGTACTGGCCGCGCTGGGGGCACCGGTCAGCAACCGGCGCACGCGTTTGCCGCCCAAATTGGCTGGCTGGAACTTTTTTCCCGGCCGATTGGGAATCCGCGGCAAGCTCCCTCCCGAGCT
This sequence comes from uncultured Planctomycetaceae bacterium, assembly GCA_963702015.1. Classification (GTDB taxonomy): domain Bacteria; phylum Planctomycetota; class Planctomycetia; order Pirellulales; family PALSA-1355; genus DATJTR01. Next base: position 4,905,382 of record OY969698.1, on the reverse strand, counting down.
CGATCCTTCGGCCCCGTTCTATCGCTCGGTGCTGGAAGTGCTGCGCGGCCTGGTGAGCCGCTGGCCCGAGGCGGGAAGTTTTGCCTTGCGTTCGATCTGCCTGCTGGTGACGGCCAGCGGTGCCGACCACGAAGTCCAGGCGGCGGTCGACGGCATTTTGGACGCCGAGCTGACCACCCAACTGAACGCTCTCGGTTGGCCCCAGCCGGCGGAGGCCTATTTGTACAAACAGCTCTTCGTGCTCCGCAATTCTGGAGACTGATCGGCCGGCGGCCTTCCCCGGCGGCGTGCCAAGAGCGAGATTGACGTTTCCGGCTGGGAATGTCACGTTATTGGGGCACCGTCGCTGCCGCGAGTGGGCCTGGGAGGAATGCCGGATGATCGTCCAATGCCTTGTGATCAGTTGTTGCCTGTTGGCTCAAGCGAACGAGTCGCCCTCGTCGTCGGTTCCACAGCCCAAAATGAGTCCGCGCCGGCAGCGACCTACGCCGGCCACCCAGGCGCCCGCCGAGAGCGAGCCGGCGTCGGCCGAAGGAGGAGGGCGCTCGGCCTACGAGCGGCCGGCAACCCAGGACCCCGCCGACGCGTTGATGCGTGAGTTGGATTCTCCCGGCACGACGGGAGACCATCACCGCGAGTTGGGGCAAGTCGAAACGGCGCCACGACGTTTGCGTCCCCCGGAATTATTGGCCGACGCCCTTTCCGGTCCGCACGAAGGGCGCATGCCCGGCAAGCCGTTGCCGTTGATCGACGCCCTGTCCCGGGCAACCGATCGCGAGCAACAACGGCAGATCGCAGCGGCGTATTGGCGTTTGTCAATTGCGCAGGCGCAGCTGCATTACGCCCACGGCAATCTGGAGCATTTGCGCCGTTGGAGCAAACCGGGGCACAAGCATCCAACGCTCACCGAAAGTCAATTGGCGACGGCCGCGGCGGCAATCGAGGATGCCGAGTTTCGAGTTATCAACGAAGGCGAAGCCCTGGCCACGCTCGTCGGTTGGCCGGACAAGGACCAAATCCCCGCGACGGTCGACCGTCCCCACGTCGGCGACTATCGGACTGAATTCGAGCGGCTGTTTAGCGGCCATGCGCCGCCACCCCGCGTCCGTTTGATTCACCGCACCATGCCGATCAGTCGCCGCGCGATCGACGTGCACGGCGCGGCGCTGGTGGCAGCCGTCGACGCGCTGGAGGTGACCGAAGAGGATTATCACCAGCAGAAAACCGACTATCTGACCTTGGCCGCGGCGTTTGATCGCTTGATTGCCGAGCAGACGGCCTTTTTGGCCAGCGTGCTGCGCTACAACGAAGACATCGCCGAGTACGCGTTTTTCGTGGCGCCGGCAACGGCTGACGCGACGCTGCTGGCCAAGATGCTCATCAAACGCCCCGCACCTGCAGCCGCACGCGCGAACCGAACGACCAGAACCGGCGGAAGAATCGTTCGACACCGACTCGACCGAGCGCGAAGCGAGCCCTCGCACGTTCCGTCGACAGCGTGAACCGGCCGACAACGATTCGCGCGAAGATCCCTCGGCCAACGATCGGCCCGGCGTAAAGCTGCGGCTGATCGCCAGGGAAACCTCGGCGGAGCCGGCTCATGGCGGTTTGTATCAAGGCCTGCTGGGGTTGGAACCGGCGATGCAGGCCCAACAACTGACCGGTTCGCTCCACTGGGATCGCGAGCTTCCGCCTGACACCGGCGAAAAGTTGACCCTGCTCGACTGCATCGGGCGAATTCCGCCGGGCAAGCGCCGCGCGGCAATCGCCGCATATTGGGACACGCGAGAGCAGATCGCCCGTTATCAGGTACTGGGCGAGCGAAGCGAATCGCTCGCCGCACTGACGTCCAAACTGTTAGCTCTGCGGGCCGATCCCGAAGGTGCCGCGGCCATGCTTCGGCTGCAGGCGGCGCGCGAAGGGGCTCAGGCCGCCGTGCTCGACCAGCACCTTCGCCTGGTCACCGCGCAGTTTGCGCTCGTTCTGCTGCTGGAGAGCCCGCCGGATCGCCCTTGGCCGCTCCCCTCGACTCCGCCACACGGCGGCGACTATACCGTCGCGCCCGCCGACACCGGTCAAAACGGTGCCGATCAGAAGGCAGATGGACGACCGTCGCTTGGCCCGGCCGGTACCCGGGTGATGGTGCTCCATGCGGAGTTGGCCCACCGCGCCCGCGCGCTGGTCTTTGCCGACGAGTTTCGCGCCGTGCATACTCCGGCCGAGCCACGGCGGGCGGGCGAGATCGACAGCGTGCTACGGGCGATCGATTTGCAACTGCGCGAGACTGAGGTTTTTCTCGGGACTTTGACCGATTACAACCTGGCGGTGGCCGACTTCGTGTTGCCCCTGCTTCCCCCCGACACGGCGGCCAAAGGCGTGGTCGACAAGCTCGTTGTCGAGCCAGCTCCTCGCTCCGACACGTAAATGGTCGGGTCAGGTGCGCTCCGGTCTCGAAACGCTCGCGAAGCGGTGAGCGTGTCGCTTCACCAGAGTTTTTTCCAAGGTTTCTGCACCTGCGCGTCTTTTTGCTGGGCGTTTTTCTGCTGCTGAAGCTTCTTTTGCAGCTTCGGAAACTTGGTCGCCGGCTGGCGGGCGGTGGGCTGGCTCTTCTTGCTCATTTTCTTTCCTGGTCGACGTTTGCGAAAAGCTTGATTCTACCGGACTTTGTGCGATCGCGGTAGAATGGCCCCGCGACGGATGGACCCAATGGGCGGCGCCAAGCGTGGCAACGCGACCACCCCGATGAGTGGCGGGGCTGGAAGAATGGGAGCCCTGAGGGTACAGATGAGGCACAGGAAGTGCAGGCGAATCGGCTGAGTTGTGCGACGCCGATACGCCTTTTCGAGCAGTATTTGCCCGGTGGAGTATTTCTCCTCCGTGCGTAATTGAACCGGTGGATAACCGACGACATGGATGATCGGCAGAATACCTTCTTCGCAAGATATAGCCGCTGGATCATCGCACTAGCAGTCGTGCTGTTGCCGTTCGCGCTAGCCGGCTCCCTGATCACGATGGGGACCAATCGGAACGACGTCAAGGAATGGCTGCCCGAGTCGTTTCCGGAAACGCAGGAATATCATCGGTTCGAGCGTGAGTTTTCCAACGACACGTTCATCGAAGCCAGTTGGGAAGGCTGCACGCTCGACGATCCGCGGCTTGGCGAAATGGCCACGCGACTCGCCCCGCCGCCGGGCGAACCGATCCCCGCGACCGCCTTTTTCACTCAAGCGCTGACGGGCGCGAACCTGGTCGAACGGCTGACGAGTCCGCCGGTCAACTTGCCGCGTGCCCAAGCAATCGACCGTCTGCGCCGACGCGCTGATCGGACCCGACGGCAAGCAGACTTGCATCGTGCTGACGGTGAGCGAATACGGTAAAGAGCACTTGGTGCCGATGATCGGGGCGATCGAAGAGGCGGCAGCGGCGGTCGGAATTCCCGCGACAGCCTGCACATGGCCGGGCCGCCGGTTGACAACGCCACGATCGACCAGGTGAGCGACAGCATGCGCCAGCCGCTGATGATCCTGGCCGGCGTGGTCGGTTTTGGCTTGTCGTTCTGGTATTTGCGCAATTTGCGGCTGGCGATCATGGTCTTCCTGGGTGGGGCGTACAGCGCCGTGCTGTCGCTGGCCATCGTGGCCCTGCTGGGCGGGACGATGAACTCGGTCCTGTTCACCATGCCGGCCGTGGCCTACACCGGCGGCCTATCGGCGGCGATCCACCTGGTGAACTACTACCGCCATGCCCGCGCGAGCCACGGACTGGCCGGATCGCCGGAACGAGGCTTGAGGGCGGCTTGGATTCCGTGCCTGCTGTCGGCCGGCACGACGTCGCTGGGGTTGATTTCGCTGTGCACCAGCGCGATCGTGCCGATCAAGACGTTTGGGTTTTATTCGGCGGTGGGAGTGATGTCGGCCGTGGGGTTGATCTTTTTGTACCTGCCCGCCGCCTTGCAGATTTGGCCCCCTCCGTTGCACGAAGACCCGGAAGCAGCCAATGCGGCCAGCGCGCTCAACCGCAAACACCGGCTGAGGATGCGGACGCTGGCCGAGCGGATCATCGCCCGGCCGATACGGATTTGGGCGGTTTTCATGGTGCTGATGATCGTGTGCGGCGCGGGCCTTTACCGCATGAAGACCACGGTCAATCTGATGAGCCTGTTCATGCCTAACGCGCCGATCATCGACGACTATCGCTGGTTGGAGGCAAGAATTGGGGACATGGTCCCCTTGGAAGTGGTGCTCAGGCTCGACAAAAAGAACACCAAACTGACATTGGTCGAGCGATTGGAGCTGGTCGGCCGCATTCAAGACGCGATTGCCGAAGTGCCGCACGTTGGTAGTTCGCTGTCGGCGTTAACGTTCGTGCCCGACCTGAGCCCAAAGCGGGCCGGCGGTTTGGGCGGTGTGCTGATGACGGGGGGCGCCTGGCGACGTGTGCTCGACAAACGCTTGGAGGCCCATCGCGACGAACTGTTGATGGGGGACTACCTGGCCGACGATCCGGAGCAAAACTGGGAGCTGTGGCGGATCAGCATCCGCGTGGCCGCCCTGGCCGACATCGACTATGGCCAGTTCATCCACGAGCTGCGCCAGCGGGTCGAGCCGGTGGTGGCCAAAGAGCGCGCCGATGGCGTCGAGGGAATCGTCGGCGTGGTCTATACCGGCGTGGTGCCCGTGGTCTATCAGGCCGAGCGCGAACTGCTGGACGGGCTGATCGAGAGTTTTTTCGTGGCGTTCGCCATGATCGCTGCCATGATGGCCGCGGTGTTCCGCGACATACGAGCCGGGCTATACACGATGCTCCCCAACGTGTGGCCGGTGGCGGTGGTGTTTGGCCTGATGAGTTGGTTCGGCGTGGCGCTGGACATCGGCACGATGATGACGGCCAGCGTCGCCATGGGCGTTTGCGTCGACGACACCGTCCACTTTGCCAACTGGTTTCGCCGGGCGACGCGACAGGGGCTCGACCACCGCAAGGCGACGGTGTTGGCATTCGAGAACTCGGCCGGCGCCATTTATCAAAGCACGGTGATCGTGGCGATGGGACTGGGAATTTTTGCCTTCAGTCACTTCGTGCCGACGCGGCGCTTCGGCTATTTGATGGGCATTTTGCTTTGCTGCGGCCTGGTGGCCGACCTGGTCCTGACCCCCGCCATGCTGGCCGGGCCGATCGGCAAATACTTCACCCATCACGGCGGCTTACCCACCCGCAGCTACCGCAAAAAACGTCTCGCCCGCGAACGCGAGCGGCGTCAGGACTCGAGCGAGCGGTGACGCGGGAATCGACGTGCGTTGAATCGCCGCTAACCGTCCGAGGCCGAAGCCTCGTCCTCAAGATGAAACCGGTGCATGAACCGGTGATAGGCCGGGGCGAGCATGATGGCCATCATCGTGAGAAAGATAATGCCGCTGAACAGGCAGTAGAAGGTGGCAAACAGCTTTCCCCCGGTCGTTACCATCGGGTTGACCGGGCCCATACCGGTCAGAATCATCGACGCGTTGAGCAGGGCATCGATCCATTCCAGACCGCCATAGGCGTGATAACCCCAGGCACCCAGCCCAAGCGACAAGGCGATGACCAATAACGTCATCAGAAAACTGTAGAAGATGCGCAGCAGAAAGACGGCCCATGAAGCCAAGGGCTGGCGGTTGTTCTCAAACACGTCGATGCTTCTCCACAGAGTCGTGCAAACGATAGGATTCGACCCCAACCCCAGCGTCTCCACCTGACGCCTGGCGCCACGGCCGGGTCGGGTGCGCCGCAGCAGCTGAGCTATTTCTGCCCCTCGTCGCGATAGGGCTTGCCGGCCTCGTAGAGTGCCAGTCGAGCCCGGGCGGAATCCTTGTCGGCCTCGGCGGCGAGATCGAGGGCTTTTTGCTGCCACTGGCGGGCATTTTCAAAGTCGCCGGCCTCGGCACAGGCGGCAGCCAGTGTGTCGAGTCGGGCCGAATCCTTCCATTCGCTTAACTCGCAAGCCTGGGTGGCATTTTCCACCGCTTTCTTGCCGTCACGATAGTGCGCTTCCGGACAGGTCGCTTCGAGCCAGGCCAGATTGTTGAAGGCGGCGCTGGCCTTCGGATCGAGCCTGAGGGCCTCGCGGTAATCCTGGATCGCATTGTCATACTCGCCTTGGGCGGACCAGACGCTGCCGCGATCGTTGTAAGCGTCGGCATCGGTCGGATCGAGCCGGATCGCCTGTCCATAGTCTTTCAGCGCGCCGCCCAGGTCGCCCGATTCTTTCCGTGCGCTGGCGCGGTTGTAATAGGCCAGCTCATCGGTCGAGTCGAGTCGAATCGATTCGGTGAGATCTGCAATGGCCCGCTCATATTCGCCCTTGGCGCCCCAAGTCGCCGCCCCGGCTGTGATAGGCCTCGGGATCTTTCGGATCGAGCCGAATCGCCTCATCCAGGTCGCGGATAGCATTGTCGTACTCACCCAGGCGAGACCAGATAATCCCGCGGTTGGTATAGGCCGGGGCAAAGGCCGGGTCGAGCCGGATCGCCTCGCTCAAATCATTGATGGCGCTATCGTACTGGCCTTCGTGACTGCGGGCACTGCCCCGGTTGTTGTAGGCCGCCACCTGCCGCGGATCGAGCCGGATCGCTTCGCTAAAATCCTTGATGGCCCGGTCGTAATCGCCCTTGGCACGCCAGATCGCTCCGCGGCAAGTCCAGAGGACGGCGTTTTGCGGCTGGATCCGAATCTGCGCCGCGTATTGCTCCAAAGCCTGATCGACGGTCCCGACGTCCTGCCTTCGGACCCACGCCCGACCGAGCCAAAGCCAATCGCCATTGACCACTTCCACCGTGGCGGGAAACGAGACAGTTTGGATCGCGATTTCGTCCGTTCCGACCTTGGCCTTGGCACCGGGTTTCCAAAACACCTTCTGACCTAGCAAAGGATCGGCCGCCACGGCCCGCGACACGAGGAGAAGAGTGTACAAGAAGGCGGCGAGGAGCGAGCGCATGCGAGACCTGACCTTCCCCCAAGCGGTGACGGGGCGAAAGCGGGGATTTTCAGCGCAATCTAGCTTCTCGTGCGAAACGCGGCAAGCCGCCGGCGTGACGAGCGGCCGGCCTATTTTCCGGCGGTCTTCTTTGGAAATTGGAGCTTGCCGACTACCAGCACGAGGTAGCAAACATCTTGTTTTTCTGGCGCCCAAATCAGATCGGCATTCACCCCGGACGCCTGTTTGACGAGATCCGCCACCCATTCCGAATCACCGTTGATTGTCGGGCCCGTTGTGCTGGCTTGTGCCGGTGTGAACCACTGTTCGGGATCGGCGGGAGTGTAAGAATGCCAGCCGTCGCCGGTGGCGATAGTTTGGCCGGTGGATAATTTGATCGCACAGCAGAATCCGACGTCCCGCGTCCAGTTGATCGCTTTGGCTGTAATCACGTCACCGGCCTTTAAGACGACGTCGGCAACGCCTGCCTCCCGACCCTTTCCCGTCAGTACATGCTTGCCGTTCATAAACAACTCATACTCATCGTCGCAGCAGGCGAAGATCTTAGCATCGAACGACGTGCGGTGTTTTCCGCTCGCTTTTGCCGGTTTCTTGTTCGCGGTGGCCGGAGGCTGCTTCGCAACAGGCGGCGGCGCTTCCTGGGGCAACAGTCGGATATCGGCCCAGCCCACGAGTCCGTTCGGCGCCAGCCAATAGCCGAGCTTTTCCGTCGTGGAGTCGGTGATTCCGTCGATCAACGTCGCTCCATTGCGCGGGTCGCCGGGTTGATGTTCGGCGCTGGCGATGACCACGGCGCCACGGGCAAGATTCTCACCCGCCTTGTCGAGCACCTCGACTTCCGACAACCCACCGCTCTCGCCACGCCAGGCCGCAACTTCGACGCGCACACTGTCGGCGACCACCAGCGGCACGTCGACAACCAGCTTGGTGGGTTGATTCGGCTCCCAGGGGACTTCGAGCTCTTTTTTTTGCCAGACCGTTTTTCCGTTGCGGCTCAGCGTCAGATTGCAAGTTCGCGCGCCGCTATTATTGTGCCCGGAGTTGTGCTCGTTCCAAAGGATGACCTGGGCGACCTGCTCATATTTCAGGGTGGGCTTCGCCTTTGCCGCCGCGGACGTGGCCGGCGGAGGCTTGGCGTCGGAGTCGATCTTCGGCAAATCAAAAAACTCGGCCATCCAGGCCGGATCGGGCTGGCCCGAGATTACCAGTCGCGAGAATTGTGCGCCGGCCTCGCCACCGCATAACTCGATCTGGCCCGGTTCGCTCTTGGCCATTGGCCGGCCGACAACCTGGTCGCCGAGGCGGAACAAGACCAACTTCTCGTTGGCATCCAGTTCGAAGGGCAAGGTCAGGCGGTCGTCTGGCGGCCCATTCTCGCTGGAGCCAACGGTGTCTTTGCCCCAGGTGATTTTGACGGCCGATGCATCTCGCTGAGCCCGCAGACCGCCGGAACCGCGAATCACGTCGCCCGCGTTGGACTTCATGGCGACGGCGCCAATCATTCTGAGCGTCCGAAATTGGACGACATGACGCAAACAATTCCCCGGCGAGACATGAATCTCACCCTCGGTCAAGGTGGCATTGCCCGCGAAGTCCTGCCGTTGGGAGTCATCTTGAAAGTCGTACACGAGCGTCAATTCGTTTGCTTGAGCATCGTACGACGCGTTGCCCTTGAGTTTGCTACTAAGAAGCTGGGCAGTGATTCTCAATTCGGGTGCCGCCTGGTGGTGAACGCGAGCCTCGAGCGTCGCTCGCTTCTCCGCCTTTGCTCTCTCGTCACCGGTCAGTTCGGGCAGAGCCTCCATATACCAGAATCGGGCCCGACTTTTGGCAGAATCGGCGACGCACTGATCGGCGTGGCCGTCGGCGAAATCCCACCAGGAGTCTGCCAGCCGGACCTGCGCCTGGGGATTGCCCGGTTGCGCTAGCTCCGCGTCGGCGAGACGTTTGAGCGTGGCATCATCGGATCGACTGAGTAGCAAGAGACCGGCGGACCAGTCGCGTTTGCCGAAGCTGAGGAATTCGCCCGCCGTTTGATTGGCCTGCGGATCGGCGGAATCGATTTTGAGTTTTTCGAGGGCCATTTTGGCCGGGCCATATAATGTAGCGAGCGTGTCGAGTGCTTTGAGCTCCGTGTCGCATTGATCGGCTTCGGAGGGATCACTTGCCGCGAGCATTTTGAGTGCCCCGCGAGCCAACTCGTAGCGATCCATTTCGGTCGCGTCGTCGATCAGTTGCCGCAGGGCGGCCCGCAGCGAATCAACCTGTTTGGTCTTGGACGATTTTTCGAGCGTCTCCCACCGGCCGGCCAATGCATCCACCTGGAAAATATCGGCCAAATCGTTCCAGCCGTCGGCAGCCAACGAGAAATTGCCGTCGACGGCGGCCTGGTCGATGGCCAGGGCAAAGAGAGCGTATCGCTTCGGTGAGCGATCGTCCATATTGCGCGCCTCAACCAACAAGGCCTTGGCCAGGGCCAGGCGATCGTCCGCGGTTTTCGCCTTGGCGAATTCGGCCTTGTGTTTGGATCGAACGGACTTCCTGGCTTGCGACTGCTCATTCGCGCCGGGTACGGGACCCTTGCTCAAATCGATGCCGGCAGCCGTTTCAGGCGGCATTTCGGCCGCTGCCGCAATGCCCGCAACCCGAGCTTCTTTGTCGGAGGGCAGGCTGCTGTCGGTCACCGCGACGTTGGAAGGGAGGGGCGATTCGTCAGTCGCGGCATCGGCTTCCATCGCGCCGGCGTCCGAACCCAAAATGACATCAGGATCAGTCCGACCTGCGTTTGCATCGGCATCCGGCGAAACGGCTGACGCCTCGCCAGCGTTGGCAGCACGAGCAAGTGAATCCGCCGCACGTGAAGCCAGCGCCGGCTCACCGTCGCCGGTGCCGTCCAGGGGCAGCGACGATATTGGCGTCGTGGCCACCGAGCCCGACCTTGTCGGATTAACCTTTCGCTCGCTGAAATAGAACAACATGAGGAGCACCGCTCCGATCAAGACCGATGGCGCGATGCGAACGAGCAACGACGTCGGAACGGACTTCCTTCCCTTGGCTTTGACCGGCTTTCGGCGGAAAGTGGGAAGCGGCACGGCCTCAGTCACCGACGAACTCGCGTCGGGAGCCAGGCTTTGGTCGTATTTCGTTTTGGCCTCTGGATTGAGAAGCGTCAGCTTCGCGGCGCCGACCTCCTTCAGCAGCCGCTGGGCGAGCGCAGCTTGAGGGCCATCCGCATGTTGCCGAAGATGGAACGTTTGACGACCGACAGCATTGGCGATGACTTCGCGGTCGGCTTCGAATGTGACGAGGCCCAAAAGCCGATAGTGATTCGGCGGCTGCTCCTCGGGCGGAATGCCAAGCCATTTATGATAGGGATCAAAGCCATCGGCCGGCATTGGGCTAGCGCTCCATCAACCTCGAATTCGCATCGCGCTGCCGGAGCCCCGCCGGTCCCCTCCATCCTGCGCACAGCTAATGCATACTACCCGGCCGAGGGGTTCGGTTCAATCGTGGGAGCAAGCGGTCAGGATGACTCGGCTCGAGATAAGCCGTCAACAACGGTATCCAGCCGTTCGGTGATGTGCTCGCGCATTGCACAGCGCGCGGCCTGGGCATCGCGAGCCAGAAGTGCCGCGAGAATCTTCTGGTGCCCTCGAAATGACCGCAGCCGGGTTTCGACGCTGGCAACCTTGCGGCAAAAACCTAAGACGAGCAACCGATAACGGACAATCGCGTCGCGCAGGCGGGCGTTGCCCGAAGCTTCGGCAATGGCAAGATGGAATTGCATGTCATATTCGATCGCCCGCTGGACCCAGTCGGGTGCGCTGGTCGTGGCAATCAAGTCTTTCACGGCCTCGGCAAGCGACCGCAAGGTATCGTCCGAGATCCGCTCGACGGCCAGCGCCGCCGCTTCCGACTCGAGCAACATGCGCAAGCCATAAAACTCGCGAATGTCGTCCGGGGTGAATTTGGCAACCCGAGCTTTACGGCCCGGCTGCTGGATTGCCAACCCGTCATTCTCCAAGCGGCGAATGGCCCCTAACACCGGTGTGCGACTAACCTGCAACTGCCTGGCCAGCACTGCCGCGTTCAACGCGGCACCCGTGGCCAATTGGCCGCTGACGATCGCCTCGATCAGCGTTTCGTAGACGGCGTCGGCCAGCGACATTCGTCTGGCGCTCAGCGCCGGCATTTCCGGGGAAAAATCATCAATCGGTCCCCGGGCACAGTCGGGCAAAGGTTGCAGAATCAATTTGGCCGGGAATCGGCAGTCTGAACGGATCGATGTGAACAGGCACACGACGGGCTATTAGACGTGCGACGCTCTTAAGGCAAAATCCCATCGGCGCCGTGACGATATCATGCTGCCTCATGTGGTGAGTGACCACCCCCCTGCAGAAAGTTTTCTACGAAAGCGGAACCTTTCCGCCGAATAGCCGGGGCCGAGCGAGGGGACGGACCCTGGCGTCAGTCAACCGCAGCGCGGCCTCCCGCCGTGTCCGGCGTATCGAGGCTCATCGGGCCGGAACCATTGGCCACGATCAAGAGCATCGCTCCGGCAATTGAGAGGTTTTTCAGGAAATTAATCATCTGCATCTGCTGCTCCGGCCCTTCGAGTTTCCAGAACGCATGGAAAGTAGTAGGTTGCGAGCACGAGGAACACCAGCAGCATTGCCGCGCCGATTCGGGATTTGTAACCGATGACGACCGACAGACTGCCCAGGATCGAAAATGCGATCGCACCGGCGAGCATCAACGGTGGAGCCGGAATGCCTACCGACTCCATCTGCTTTGTCGTCGCGGCGAAGTTTGGAATATCGTTGCCCGCGGCAGCCATGAAGAAGATCGTGCATAGCATGAGGCGGCCCAAAAGGGTCAACAAACCTTGGATTTGAACGGGCATGGTCTATCTCCTTTTCGTTCGCGTGATGGTTTTATTGCCACAAAAATCCGATCCGACTACGCCAGGTCGAACATCATGACTTCCGCCGGTCGTTCGGCAGTGATGGAAAGCCGAGGCTCGTCGCTCACCGAGATTCCGTCGCCGGCCTGGGCGCTCTGGCCGCCGGCTTCGACTTTGCCACGCATCACCTGCAGCCACAGATGCCGGCTGGCCGCCGGATGGGTGACCGATGCTCCGGCGTCGAGTGTCGCCAGATAGACGCGCGCATCCTGATGGATGGTTAACGAGCCCTGGGCTCCGTCGGGCGAAGCGACCAGCCGCAACCGGCCGCGCTTTTCGTCGTCGGCGAACAGTTTTTGTTCGTAACTGGGCTCGATGCCGACCCTCTCGGGAAGCAGCCAGATTTGATAGAAATGGACCGGTTCGGTCGCCGATGGATTGAACTCACTGTGGCGCACGCCGGTGCCCGCCGAAATGCGTTGAAACTCACCGGGGTGAAGCACCGATCCGTTTCCCATGCTGTCTTTGTGCTGGAGGGCGCCTTCCAGGACATAGGAAATGATCTCCATATCGCGGTGGCCGTGAGTCCCAAAGCCCATGCCCGGCGCGACACGATCTTCGTTGATCACCCGTAGCGAGCGAAATCCCATCTGGGCCGGGTCGTGGTAATCGGCAAACGAGAACGTATGGTAGGTGTTCAGCCAGCCGTGGTCGGCATGACCCCGGTCGAGGGCTTTGCGAAGGCGAATCATGACAGGCTCCCTTTCATCTCGCGCATCGTTTTGCCGACGCGCATTGGTGGCTCAGGTACTTAGTTGACATATCAATTATCTGTCCAAAAAAAGGCTCCGGGGCGTTAGGGCGACGCAACCAGTGGCCCTCGTACTTTCTCCAGCAGCCGACTCAGTTGCTTCGCTTCGGCCGGCGAGAGATGCCCCATTAATTGCTTGTGCAGGGCGAGGACTGGCCCGTCGAGTTCGGCCAGCGTTTTGGCTCCCTTGTCGGTCAGGGCGACATAGACCACTCGGCGATCCTCTTCGCAGCGTTGACGCCGGACGAACAGGCCTTGCTCCAGCCGGTCGATCAGGCCCGTTATGCCGGGAACCACCGTGACCGTGCGGTTGGCAATTTCCAGAATCGGCAGAGGCCGGCCATCTCCCCGCAGGATGCGCAGGATATTGTACTGCGAGGGGGTGAGCCCATAATTGCGAAACAGCCGGGTAAAGCGGATCTGCAACTGGTCGCTGGTGCGTAGTAAATTGAGCGTGGCCTCTTGTTCGGCCGACTCGAAGGGACGCTTCTTTTTCAATTCTTGTTGCAGTTTGGTGGCCATGGCCGAGTTTTCCCGATCGGTCGTGCGATCCCCGCAGAGGTGTGCCGAACTCTAATTAGTTTATATATCAACTATTGTCGAGTCAAGTGATGAGGGGATTCCAGGCGGCTGACGCGGGTCTGGCCGCTTTCTGGCCGCCACGGCGAACTTCCGCGCAATCCCCCGATGGCGGTTACACTGACAGCATCCCTGTTTGACCCATGCGAGATTCGCCCAAAATGCCCCGAACGAGTGCCGGCCTGCTGATGTATCGCGTCAAAAATGGCGTGTTGGAAGTCTTGCTGGCCCATCCCGGCGGACCATTCTTTCAGCACAAAGACGAGGGTGCCTGGACGATTCCGAAAGGGGAGCCTGAACCGGGCGAAGAGCTGTTTTCGGCCGCCCAACGCGAGTTCGAAGAAGAGACGGGCATCGCGCCCCGGGGATCGTTTATGGCCTTGCATCCGATCCAGCAGAAAGGAGGTAAGATCGTTCACGCCTGGGCGTTCGAGGGGGACTGCGATCCGGCCACGATCCGCAGCAATCTGGTTTCGATGGAGTGGCCCCCGAAGTCGGGCCGGCAGATCGAGTTCCCCGAAATCGATCGGGCCGCGTTTTTCGATCTCGCCACGGCACGAAAGAAAATCAAAGCCCGCCAGGACGCCCTGATCGACGAACTGGCGGAGCTTTTGAAACGAAAATAGGGCCTCTACAGCTGCCGCATGAACGCAACGAGTGCGCTCTTCTCTTTGGCGTCGAGTTGGGTTTCCAGGACGAGGTTGAAGAATTCGACCGTGTCTTCGAGAGTCAGCAGCCGCCCATCGTGAAGATAGGGGGGCGACTCCTTGATGCCACGCAACACGAAAGTCTTGATCGGTCCCTGGCTGGTCGCCACCAGATCGTTGATCGTCTGCGTCTTGTAAAAACGCTCGACTTTCAGATCGTGCATCAAGTTGTCGGTGTAGAACGGCGCGGGATGGCAGGTGCCACACTGGGCCTTGCCGAAAAACAGCTTCTGGCCCTGCATTTCCGGCGAATCGGCCGCGAACTTCTTGGGATCGAGCTTTCCGTCCAGGCCCAGCCCAGGAGCCGGCGGAAAGTCGAGCAGTTCCTGCACCTCGGCCATGAAATGAACCTGGCTGCCGCGCTCCAACGGATTGATCCCCTTGGCCGCGGCCGTCACCTGGTCGCCGTCGAAATAGGCGCCGCGCTGCTCGAACTCCGTGAAATCCTCGACCGTTTTCAGTGCTCGCTGCGAGCCAAACAGCCGCTGGATGTTGACGCCGCGCAGGCTGACGGTATCGATGCGACGACGATGGCTTTGGGGCCGGATGTCGCCGACCAGGTGGGTTGCCCCCGAGGTGTGGCCGTTCACGTGACAATCGAAGCACGCCACCCCCTGCATGCCCGACGGCCGATTCGGTCTTGCGGTCGGCGGTGGCGTTGAATTGCTGTTGAGGAAACTGCGTCACCAGCAGACGCATCCCTTCCAGATCCTTGGAGTTGAGAATGCCGGCAAAAAGCTCCTGAAAGTTATCGACCGAGACCACTTTGCCTTGCGAAACGTCGCCCAAGTCGGTGCGCGATGTCAGAAAAATCGCCGGCGGAAACTCCGGCAGAAAATGATCGGGCAAGTCAAAGTCGACGTCGAAGCGGGCCAGCCGGGCAAATTGCTTGATCTGAGCCTGGGTAAAGACCATGCCGCCGACCAACTGCTTTGGATGGGGCAAGCGGCAGGAAGCCTTTGGGAAACAGCCCCTTGTCGCGAATCGCATCGCTCGACATGCCGGCGAGCTTTTCCCACGTCATTCCTTCCGGCAGCCGGGCCGTCGGGCCAACCGGAATCGGCTTGCCGCGCGTCATGGTCACTTTTTTGTCGGCCGTGTGCGGCCAGATCGTAGCGTTCGTCCAAAACCTTCTGCTGGCGGGCCATCACCGCCGCCTTGTCGGCCTTGTCGCGGGTCATCACGGCCGAGAAGCTCTCCTTGCCCAACAAAACCGGCGCGATCTGGTCGTAGCTCGAGGCGACGCCAGCGGTTGGCTTCGCGTCGTCCGCCCGTGACAGGTGGGGTGCCGGCACTGCAATCACCACGAGCACTCCCGAAGCCAGAAGCACCAACCGCCGCTGCGACGCATTTTTCGTTCGGCCATAGGTTTTCATCGGTGTTCTCTCACCTTCTCTGATTGATGGGGGTGGATCTCAAAGATCGGTCGGAGATTGCTGCAACTTCAATGCCTATTCATTGGCGCCGGCCGGATCGCAGGAGGATCGGCAGTTTCCTCATGAAATCGCCTCCCACCGCGTCGTGGGACTGCCCGCTGGGGCCTGCACGGCCCAAATCTTTCGTCTATCATGGCACTTGGCATCGGACCGGACAAGCAGCGGTCCGGTGCGATGAAGAAAGTCCGCAAACAGCAATCCCCACGAGGAAACACACCCATGCGCCCTCACCCACCCGAGTCCAACTCTTCGGCCATCGACCGCCGTGATTTCCTTGGCCGCGCGACCGTTGTGGCCGGAGCCACGGCCGTCATCGGCTCGACGGCCCTCGCTCCCATGCCCGGGGCAGCGGCAGATGGCCCGGCGGCAGTCAACGACCGGATCAAGCAGTCGATTGTCTTTTGGTGCTTTAACACGGCTGGCGAAAAATGGGACGCCGAGCGGACGTGTCAGGTCGCCCGGCAGTTGGGCGTCACGTCGATCGAATTGCTCTCGCCCGATCTTTGGCCGACGCTGAAAAAGAACGGCATCCGCTGCGCGATCGCGCCGAACGGGATGCCGGGCCTGCCGTTCGTGCGTGGTTTCAACAATCCGAAGTATCACGAAGAGTTGATCGCGACCCACAAGAAGATGATCGATAATTGTGTCGCGGCCGGGGTGCCGGCGATGATTTGCTTCACCGGCTACAAATGGCGCGATGCCGAAGATCCAAAGAGTGGCGAGATCTCGCGTGAAGAAGGTTTTGACAATTGCGTGGCCGGCCTGAAAAAGATCATCGGCTATGCCGAGAAGAATAAGATCAACGTCTGCATCGAGCATTTGAACACCCGCGACAGTTCGCACCCGATGAAAGGTCACCCCGGCTACCAGGGGGACGACGTCGACTGGGTGGCCGACATTTGCCGCAAGGTGGGCTCGCCGCGGATGAAATTGCTGTTCGATATCTATCACGTGCAGATCATGAACGGCGACGTGATCCGCCGCCTCGAACAGCATAAGGACGTGATCGGGCATATTCACACGGCCGGCAATCCGGGCCGCGGCGAGTTGGATAACCATCAAGAGATCAACTATCCGCCGATCATGGAAAAGCTGGTCGATATCGGCTACACGGGTTTCGTGGGACAGGAATTCATTCCCACCCGCGATCCGCTGGCCGGTTTGCAGCAAGCCGTCCGCCTGTGCGACGTGTGAGCCGCCGCAACGGTTAAGGAGTCGCAGCCATGGGCCATGGGCAGCCCGAGTCAAATACCGCGGCAGCGGACGCCGCAGCGGCCCGGGACGCTGACGGTCCGGCGGTGGTCCATGGCCGGATCAAGCAGTCGATTGTGTCTTGGTGCTTCACCGCGGCCGGCGAGATGTGGAGCATCGATCGCATGTGTCAGGTGGCCCGACAATTGGGCGTTGCGGCGCTGGATAGCCCCGCCCCCGAGCATTGGCCCACGCTCGGGAAATATGGCCTCCGCTGCGCCTGGCGCCGAGCGGAATGCCGGGGTCGCCGTGGGCGCGCGGTTACAACAATCCCAAATATCACGACGAGGTGATTGCGACCCAAACGAAGATGATCGACCACTGCGCCGCGGCCGGCGTGCCGAATTTGATTGCCTTCACGGGTTACCGATGGCGTGACGCCGACGACCCGGAAAGCGGTGAACTTTCACTGGAAGAAGGTTTTGACCACTGCGTGGCGGGGCTGAAAAAGATCATCGGCCATGCCGAGAAGAAGCAGGTCAACATCTGCCTCGAACACCTGAACACGCGCGACGGCTCGCATCCCCGCAAAGGACACCCCGGCTACCAAGGGGATGACGTCGACTGGGTGGCCGACATCTGCCGCAAGGTCGGCTCGCCGCGGATGAAACTGCTGTTCGACATCTATCATGTCGAGATCATGAACGGCGACGTGATTCGCCGCCTCGAAGAGCACAAGGACGTGATCGGGCACGTTCATACGGCTGGCAATCCAGGCCGCTGCGAATTGGACGACAACCAGGAAATCCATTTTCCGCCGATCATGCGCAAGCTGCTCGCCATCGGCTACACGGGCTTCGTGGCTCACGAGTTTATTCCCACCCGCGATCCGCTGGCCGGTTTGCAGCAAGCCGTCCGCCTGTGCGACGTGTGAGCCGGCCGTCTCAGTTCTTCACCGGGATGTCCTGCCCCCAGTCAGTGTGGTCGGGGCCGGGCCACTCATCGACAAATGCCCGTGCCGCCCAATGGTTCCAGGCCGTTTCCAATCGGGCGGCGACGTCGGCCTGCTGGTTGATCAGATTGTGCAGCTCGGTGCGGTCGGCTTCCATGTCGTAGAGTTCCCAGGGGCCGCGCCATTTCTGCACGAGTTTCCAGCGGCCGTCGCGCACCGCCTTATTGCCCTCGTGCTCCCAAAATAGCGGCTGCGCGCGATCGAGCGGCTGGCCTTCGAAGACCGGGCGTAAACTCACTCCTTCCATCGGCAAGATCTCGCTGCCCTGGAACTGCGTGGGATATTTGGCGCCGGCAAGATCGACGGCCGTGGCCATGATGTCGATCAAATGGGCCGGCTGTTTTTCGAGGCCGCCGCGGCGCTCGGCGGCGATGCCCCTGGGCCAATGGACAACGCAAGGAGAGCTGATGCCCCCTTCGTGAGTGAAATGCTTGTAGCGACGAAATGGCGTGTTGGCGAGCGTGGCCCAGTTCATGCCCAAGAAAACGCGAGACTGCGGGCCCCCAATCGGGCCGTCACCCTGCGTAATGCCGGACGGTCCCCCCTCGGCGTTTCCACCGTTGTCGCTGAGAAACACGATCAACGTGTTGTCGAGCAAGCCGCGCTGTTGCAATCCATCAACCAACTGACCGACGCTGCGATCGAGACACTCCACCATGGCGGCATAGACCGACATGATCGCGTCGAAGCGATCTATCTGGTCGGGCGAAACGGTATCCCAGGCCGGTGATTCCGCCGGGCGGGGCGCGAGAGGCCACCGTGCGTCGACCACGCCCATTTCAAGTTGCCGCGCATGGCGCTGCTCGCGCAGTGCGTCCCAGCCGGTCTTGTATTTTCCGCGATAATGCTCGATCACGTCGGCCGGCGCACGGAGCGGAAAGTGGACGGCCCCTTGGGCGATATAGAGGAAGAAGGGTTTCTTCTCGGCTTGGGCCTCGTCGACGAACTTCAGGCCCCACTCGGTGAACAAGTCGGTCGAATACCAATCTTTGCCCAACTCAGGCGAATCTTTCGGCAGCTCGCGGCCGTTGAGGTAGAGCTTTTCGGTTACCGGCGCGCCGGCTTCCTTGGGAAAATAGACTTCGCCGAACTTCGAATTCAGCGATCGCATGAATCCGCGCTTCCAAGGAGGTGTGCCGTTCTGCTGGCCGAGGTGCCATTTGCCGGTCATCGCCGTGAGGTAGCCGGCTTCGCCGAGCACTTCGGCGATGGTCACGCATCGCGGCAACAGCCGGCCGTGAAAGCCGCGCGAGTCGGGCACCACTTTGTTATCCAGCCAGCCCATGCCCGCCTGCTGCGAATACAAACCCGTCAGCAACGCCGCGCGCGTGGGGCTGCAACGCGGCGTGTTATAGAACTGCGTGAAGCGCAGGCCGTCGGCTGCCAGCCGATCGAGATTCGGGGTCGGAATCTCGCTGCCATAGCAGCCGATGTCCGAAAAGCCCAGGTCGTCGGCCAGGATGACCACGATGTTGGTTGGCTCGGCTGCCCGGCTAGAACCCCAAAGCAGGCCAAACGAACAGAGCAGGAGGAGAATGGCTTTCATCGAGTTTCTCGTTTTGGTTGTGCCGGCCGATCGGGCTTCGCCTCATCGGGCGGAAGCCATGCGCCCAGCGGGAACATGAGCCACTTCGAAAGAGCGATCAGAGAGATATCATAATCGCGAGCGAGCCGAAGCAACTCGGCTGTCTTGGTCGGATCGAGGCTCCTGGTGAGGCCCGCGGCCTGCATGGCGGCCGCGATTGCCGGCAATTCGGCTTCGGTCACGCGAGAACTGCAATGCGGATCGACGTGAATCGCCAGAGCATGGGCCAGGTCCTCGAGCAGGCGGAGGCCCATCTGATAGGTGAGCCTGGCCTGCGCCGCGACCAATCCCTCGCCACCGACGATCACCATGGCGCAGCAATCCATGATCGTGGCCACCGAGACCAGCCAGGATTCCCCCCAGTGCTGCGCCCGGTAGAACGACAAAACCGGATGGGCGAGGTGGCTTTGCAGGGTTTGGGCCATCCAGTGCTCGGCGTCGCGCAGATGGCCTCGCAGGATTTCTGCGCGGTCGGGCCCGGTATAGCGATGGAGCAAATTGATCGCGACCGGCGATCTGCCGACTCGCGAATGAATGAGCAGGTTATAAACCTCGCGCGAGTCGTAGGCCTGGTGCAGCAGCGGCATGTAGGTAATGACGAGCCCCAAGAAAATCAGGCCCGATGCGGCTTCGAGAATCATGAACAGCCGGCCGAGCGAATCATTGGAGGTCACGTCGCCGATGCCAAGTGTCAGAAACGTCGAACCGCTCATGTAGAGCAGGGTGCTGAAATCGGTTGAGCCGGCCGCCGCCTGGAAGCGTGGCCCCAGCCCTTGATAGATCAGCGCAAACGCGACGATCATCAGTCCGGCCCAAAGGATGAGCAAAAACATGACCGAGATGGGGCCATAGACAGAGAGAAAGCTCAAACGCAGATCGTCCTGCCTGATTCTGCGCGCCACTCTCGACCAGAACCACCAACTCAACCGGTTGAATCTGCCTGACAATCGACGTGAGGGGGCCACGGTGCGCGGCAATACGATGGTGGCGAAACCGTCCCAAAGGACCGCGCCCCAAATCAGAAGTCCCAAGACAATCTCAATCAGCCCAATCATGCCTGATCCCCGCGCGGTGCTAAACGTCTGAAGGAGGCGGCTGGGTAACCACCTCCTGCGATGCCTCATTCACCTGAAGCTGAAACACGTCGGCTCGGGCGTAATGGCCCACGACGTCCAGATCGAATTTGCCTTCGGCAATTTGCGCCAGGTCGATCTCGGCAGTCAGAATCTGCTCCGAGCCATAGGCTGGTCCGGCGAGCCATTCGCCCAGCGGCGTGACGATGCCGCTGCCGCCGCGAATCAGGGCGTGGTTCGAGACGGGGCCCGAGCCAGCGCCGCCTGGGCGGTCGGGCAAATACTGGCAGGCCGATAAGACAAAACACCTGCCCTCGCAGGCGATGTGCCGCATCGACGAAGTCCACACATCGCGATCGTCGACCGTCGGAGCACAATAAAGCTGAATCCCTTTGGCGTACATGGCGGTCCGCAACAGCGGCATGTAGTTCTCCCAGCAAATGACGGCCCCGATTTTTCCGATCGCCGTGTCGAGAACGGTCAGGGTTGAGCCGTCGCCCGCGCCCCAAACGATGCGCTCCAGCGCCGTCGGCATCAGCTTGCGGTGCTTGCCCAATAGCTCGCCGGCGGGACCGAAAAACAACACCGTACAATAAAGCGTGCCGCCACTTCGCTCGATGACGCCCGTCACCAGATGAAGCTGATTGTCGCGGGCGACCCGGCCGATGAAATCAGTTTCGGCGCCGGGAACATCGATGGCGCTGTCAAAATAGGCGCGGAATTCCTGGCGGCCTTCGGCGGTGCGGATGCCGAGGCTGGTACCGAATTGCATTCCCTTGGGATAGCCGCCGACAAACGCCTCGGGAAAAACTGCCAGTTGCGCACCGGCAACCCGAGCCGCAGCCGCCAGATCGGCAAGGTTTTCCAGCGTGCCTGGTGTATCGAGCAGCAGCGACCCAGCCTGGACAACACTGGCAACGATCGGACGGGTTTTGGTGTTCATGGAGTAATTCCACAGATTGATATAAGCTTCGGCGTATCGCCACGCGATTGCAATGCTTGGCCCGGGCCCATGACCGCATTAACCGAGTGGCAGCCCGCGGTTGAAGGGTGGAACCGCGGGCGTTTGAATTGACGATCAATCCCCTTCAATACCGTTGTACCAATCCGTTCTTACCGCAATCTCCTCTCACAGGCCCACGTCCGGGAACCAGTCACAACCGAGTGCCGTCTGAATCTTTGCAGCCAGGTTGGAGCTGATTTCGATCCAGATAGATGGCTCGCCCGGAAATGTGAACCGAACTCGGTCGAAGAAGATGAATCTCCGCAGTTCGCTCACAAGGATCTCGGACCAGGGAATGAATAACGGGGGATGACCGACTCGGAACGGAAAGAAAACTGACAACCCAATCCCCTCCTCGTTGGCCGTCACCTTGACGCAACCCCCGTAGTTCGAGTCAGCGAAGTTATGAACTGTGGCGCTTTGAAATCGCCACACGGTCCCAAAAATTGCCGCGGAACAGCGGTAACGTTTGGCGAGTTGCCGCCAACCTCCTGCAGATGCAATCGCGTAAAGGACCGCGCACCAAAAGATCGGAAAGACAACCATGAACAGCGCAGGAGTCCATGTCAGTAGTGGGTTCGGATTCACGGTCCGCTCCTTGCGAGGACGATACTTTCGTCCAATCATCGACTCTACCGCTTCACCGCGCGGGCGTATTGGATCGGCAAAAGGTCCGCGACTTTTTCCACGCCTAGCTTCTGGGCGGCGTGGTAAGGCCAGTAAGGATCGCGCAGCATCTCGCGGGCCAGAATCACCAGATCGAGATGCTGATCTCGAACCGCATCTTCCGCTTGCACCGGATCGGTGATCAGCCAGCCGACGCCGGCCCGCACGCCAGTTTCGCGACGAATGCGGCTTGTCGTGGGAATCATGAAGCCCGGTCCCCAGGGCACTTTGGAAATGTCGGGCGTGATGAATCCGTGGCTCACGTCGAGCAAGTCGAGCCCGGCCGCTTTCAATCGGCGGACCAGTTCGATCGACTCTTCCACGGTCACGCCGCCGTCGAGCCAATCGGTGACCGAAAGTCGCACCGTGAGCGGGTAGTGCGCGGGCCAGGTTTCGCGGACGGCGGCGAATGTCTCCAGCAGAAACCGAATCCGGTTATCAAAACTGCCGCCATATTTATCGGTTCGCCGATTGGCCAACGGCGAATAGAACTCGTGGGCGAGATAGCCGTGCGCGTAATGCAACTCCAACCACTCGAAGCCGGCCGCCAGCGCCCGATTGGCCGCGGCGACAAACGACTGTTTCACGCGAGCGATATCGTCCAGCGTCATCGCATGTGGAGTTTTGGTGAGATTTCCGCCAAACGCCACGGCCGACGGGGCGATGATCTCCCAACCACCTTGGCCGGTTTCGAGGTGATGGTCGCCTTCCCACGGCCGGCTGGCACTGGCCTTGCGACCGGCGTGGGCCAGTTGCATGCCGGGGACCGCCCCATGTTGTTTGATGAAGTGGCTGATGCGAGCGAACGGCGCGATGTGATCGTCGAGATAGATGCCGCTGTCGGCTGGACTGATCCGGCCTTCGGGAGAGACTGCGGTCGCCTCGACGATCACCAGTCCCGCGCCGCCGACGGCCCGAGAACCGAGGTGAACCAGATGCCAGTCGTTCGGAAATCCATTGTCCGACGAATACTGGCACATCGGTGAAACGGCGATGCGGTTTCGCAGGACCACATCCTTCAACCGAAACGTGTCAAAAAGACTCGCCATACTCATTTCCTCGAGCTTACGCGCCTCGGCTCCTGCCGACGCGGCAACGCATCCCAGCCAACGACGGCCGGCTCGACGAATGATAAGATGTACCCATGTGCGGGCCAAGTGTGCAAATAATCTTCGGCAATCGACGCCGACTCGCGATGGCCCGTCATTGGGCCTGATGTGCCCGCGAGACGTGCGGCAAAACGCGTGGATAAGCCGGCCAGGAAATAAACCCGATCAGGCACGACAACTAAAGGCTGCCGATGGCTTGGATGGAGTGGTACGACTCGTTGGCAAAGCCGGGCTGGACGCCAACGCCGGCAACGATTGGGCTCATCTGGAATATCCTCTACCCGATCATCGCCGTCAGTTTTGGCTTCGTGCTGTTGCAAGCACTACGCGGAAAAATTGGCTGGCGCGTTGCCGTGCCGCCGGCGATCAACCTGGTGGCGAACTTGATCTTCATCCCGATTCTGTTCGGGCTGCGCCAGTTGCCGCTGGCCTCGGCCGATGTTCTCGTCGTGTGGGCCACGATTGTCTGGACGATGGCAGCCGTCTGGCGACATTACCGCTGGGTTGCCGTGGCTCAGGTGCCCTACCTGGTGTGGGTGTCGATTGCGACGATACTTCAGCTATCGATCACGGCGATGAATTGGGGACGAGCATGATTCGTCTCGGCCTCTGCTGCCTGTTTCGCGATCAGCCGATCAAGTTTGTCACGACGACGGCCACGGCGGCCGCCAAACTGAAGCGGGCCGACGCCCTGTCAAAACTGTCGCGGTTATGCCTGACCAATGCCGATGCGCTGCTGGCGGCGCTGCAATTCTGTGCCGATCGCGGTATCGGCTGTTTCCGCATCAACAGCCAGATCCTTCCGCTCAAAACGCATCCGACGGTCGGCTACGCCGCGGATGAGTTGCCCGACGCCGACGAAATCGTGCGTCGTTTCCGGCGGTGTGGCAACTTCGTCAGGCGGCACCGACTGCGGACCTGCTTCCACCCCGATCAGTTCGTGGTGCTCAACTCTCAGCGGCCCGAGGTGGTCGAGGCGTCGACTCGCGAGCTCGAATATCAGGCCGAAGTGGCCGAGTGGGTGGCAGCCGATGTCATCAACATCCACGCCGGCGGAGCGTTTGGCGACAAGCCGAAAGCACTTGCCGATTTCGCCCGCACGGTCGGTCGGCTTTCGCCCCGCGTCAGAACTCGGCTGACGGTCGAGAACGACGATAAGCTGTTCACGCCCGCCGACTTGTTGCCGGTGTGCCGCGCGACGGGCATTCCGCTGGTTTACGACGTACACCACCACCGCTGCAATCGTGACGAGTTAACCGTGGACGAAGCCACCACTCGGGCCATCGCCACATGGAACCGAGAGCCGATGTTTCACCTATCGAGTCCCATCGCGGGCTGGAAGGGGCCAAAGCCGGCACATCATCACGACTTCATCGACATCAAAGATTTTCCCAAGTGTTGGCACGATCTTCGCCTGACCGTAGAGATCGAGGCCAAGGCCAAGGAGCTGGCGGTGCTGAAGCTCAAACAAGCTCTCGAGCGACGTGCCCACCGGCTCAGTCCCAAGCCGGCCGCGAAGCAGAACTGAGCGGGATCGATCCTGTGTCCCCGTTGGCGGTCGCCTTGACGCCAGCCGATGGGATTTGCCGTATCGATGACGGGACTCGGCGGTTTTTGAGAATTCGATTTTGGCACACCCATTGCACTGCTCGCTTGAGGAATGCAAAGCCTGACGATTGCGGCGGCGCGGGGAGGTTGGACTGTGCGAATCCTGATTGTCGACGATCAACGAGATAGTGGCTTTCTGATGACGAACCTGGTTGCCCAAGCTGGTCATGAGGCATGCTTGGCCACGACTGGCTCTGCGGCGGTCAAGCTGGCGGCTGAGCTTCCTCCACAGGTCGTTCTCTTGGACATCCACATGCCGGGGATTGACGGTTACGAGACTGCCCGCAGACTGCGCGACCACCACGGTGATCAGTTTCAGATCTTCGCGGTGACGGCGGATCCGGTCGATATTCCGCTGGCCAGCGACAGTGGATTCGACGGCATCTTTGCCAAGCCATTCAGCGTGGAAAAGCTGAACGCCCTGATGACGCAAATCGGTTAGGCAGTTCGCGTCAGGACGGAAAGCACTTGCCGAAGGCGATGAGCAGCTTCGGCGACCCGCGAAAGCGAATCTTTCGGCGCAGGAGGGCCCAAAGCAACCCACGCTCCTTGGCCAAAAAGCCGAGCCATGTCTCGCTGTCGGCAGTCACGTGCAAGTCGCACTTGCCGACATGCCCCTCTTCCGTGGCCAACTTGCCGCCGCGGATTGTGACGGTGGCCTCCTGCTGCTCTCGGCCGGTGAACGTGAAATGGTAGACGGCGTCCAAGCCCGCGGATTTGCTCGGCTGAAACGCCAGCGACAGACCGCGCAAGAAGGTCGCAATCGTGCGGACGCGCAAGCCATTGCCGACACGCTTGATCGTCTTGTGCGGAAAACGCCGGGCGACGTGATCCTCGGCGTCGGAGCCAGGCGTGACATAGATCGTCTCTTCTTTTTCGGTGAGCGGACGGACAATCTGCTTGAGAAAATCTGCCTTGTTGGTCAGATAAGGGCCAATCACGTCCTCGCCCGCGGGACAGACGGAAAGACAGTAGGCGGCCTTGTAATTGGGCCCGAACGAAAGGCTTTGCCACATCGACGCCGATTCGGGATCGCTGACTCGGCGACGGTAGTCGAGTGCGCTGTTGCTGGCGGCGATCTGTTCGACCCAGTCGGTGAAGCCTCCCATGAACTCGCGGTAGTTGTGGGTGTAGCAGGCCGAGAAATTGAAGCCACCGTCGGGCTGGATGGCTCCGACCGGGCAGGCCGCCACGCAGAGCTTGCACTCCAAACAAGGATTGTAGTCGATCGGTTGATCGTAGGCGGTCGCTTCGGCACCGATCAGCACAGTTCCCAGCAGGACGAAGTTGCCGAACTTGGGATGGATGACATTGCGATGAATGCCCATCATGCCCAGGCCAGCCGCCACGGCGACCGGCTTGTGCGAGACGACCCAAATCTTTCTGCCCGGAAAGCGGTCCATCTCCATCGGAAATCCCATGGCCGGATTGACCGCTCGGACGCCCTGACGCTCGAGCGTGGTGACGACCCGGCGTGCGACCTCGTTCACCTCGTCGCCGGCATGGTGAAATTCAAGATTGGCCACCGACCGGGCCGGGCTGCGGATCGGCTCGCGATTCATCCGGCAGACGAAAGCCAGCAGTGTTTTGGTCGGTGGAAAGAAGCGCAGAATGTCTTCGTGCTGTTCGTCGAGCGCCGGGCGGTCGATCTCCACCAGTCCGGCGTCGTCGGCCCCGCAGTCGAGGCAAAGCCGGCGGAGCCACTCGGCGTCGAGCGTCGCCGGTGCGGAGGGCAGTTTGTCGGCGTCTTGCCGAAAGTGCCGCACGGTCGGATGTTGGTCGAGTTTCATGGCGGCTCCTTTACTTGTATATGCAAATATCTTTCCCAAAAAAGGGCGGTTACCCCCGCGCGATTAGCCCGACGCATTGCCCAGCTTCTTGGCGGCCCGATCGAGCACCGCGACCGCGTCGGCGCCGAGCATTTCCTTGACCTGTTGCTGGGCTTTTTCCCAGGCGGGAATCGCCCGTTCCAATAGCCGCTTGCCTTGGGCGGTGAGGCGGAACGATTGCGTGCGTGCGTCGTCGCCCGGCACCACTTCCAGCCAGTTTTGCGCACGCATCCGCTCGACGTTGCGACTGAGGGTGGAAACATCGAGGTGCAGAAAATCGCAGACCTGGCTCGGTCGGGCGATGCCGATCTTTGCGGCCACGACCAGGATGTTCATCTGACTGACCTTCAGACCCAACGGTCGCAGAGCCTCGTCATAGACGCCGCTGACCACCCGGTTCAAAGCCCGCAAGCGGACGGCGATGCACGTTTTGGCGACGACGTCGAGGTTGGCTGACGGTTTGTCCATGACCTGTGCGGCTCCTTTCCCGGCTGGTTTCATTGTATATACAATTATCTTCTGCGTCAAGCGAGGAATTTTGGCGGCGACGAAAGGGCTCGCGTCGGAGCCCAGTACTGCTCGTCGGGGGGCACTTGAGGTGGGAGGGGATACCGAGAACTTTGTGATCGTCGGAAGAAATGTTTTACCATCCCCGTAGAGGTGGCTCACAACTTGGACGAGCGTTCTTAGCAGGCAAATAAAATAGCGCCGCTAGTCGGGCTAACCTAGATCATAATCGCCGCATACTCCGGCAGCTCGCGGCCGAAAGGGTTGCACAGGTCGATGGCACGATCGAGGCGGTGGCCATGGCGATGCAGTCCGGTAAAGACGGTGTTCGTGGCGGCTCGGTTGTCCCCGATCACCAAGACTCTTGAAGATTGTGTTTTCATCGTTACCTGCATCTCGCCAGATGACCAATGTTTTGCGCGTCAAAGGGATGTCCATTGACTCCGTCGCATCTCGTCAACCTGCCGCAACCGAGGATGCGGCTCGGCCGCTCGGACCTGTCACGTGCAAGTCATTGTTGACCTGTATGACGCCAAGCGTGTGGGCAGCCAACTCTTGGGCCAGCTGCTTCAAATGAAATGTTGGGACTGTTCCCGCGAGAGTCAGAATGCCCTCGCTGAACTCGCACACGACGCTTCGCAAAAACGGATAGCCGCTTCTCCGGAGCCGTGCTGCCACCAGGCTGGCGGGATCAACCTCGGTTGGTTCGGTAGTAACGCAACTCGGCGCGTTCCGGTCACTTCCGATTCGTAACATCGTTTCTCTCGCTAGCAATGAGGACCTGTTGGCCGATTCCTCCGCAGAATCCGACGCCCGAGGCCAGAGTGACGAGCGTCTTCCGGATTGTGACGGTTCGGTGGTACGCCGCAAATCGAGAAGATCCGCAATTTGGGATCGAGGAATCCGCCATGCCGGGTGGAAGCCTGCATGGAGCAATGTGCACATCGGGCGTCAGCAGAACGCCAATAATCCAATACTCAGAAGCGCGCGGCGGGGGTGCCCGCAATTCGCGGTGCGGGGGCCGCACGATTCAAAGCCGATTCAAAACGAGCCGGGCGAGTCGCGGCCTTCGGCAAGGTGCGGCGATGGCGGCAGGATCGCGCATTTTCGCGGTAATCGAAACGACGCGGCTGATGGGAGCCCTCCGGTTGACTTGACTGGGCTTTGAAAAAAAGAAAGCCCCGCAAGAGTGTCGCCGGGGTGGCAACCCGTTGCGGGGCTCAAATGATTCGAGCGTAGTGGCACGGTCGATGTCGGAGATCGAGCCGCTTGTGGGCGAGTCGACTGGCCCAGCCGGTTTTAGACGTACAGGTCAGCCAGATCGAAGTCGGAAACCACTTCATCGGTCGCCGCGTGGCGACCATGATCGCGGTTGCCGGTCGTCGAACTCGTGCCCCCCGAACCACTGCCCGTCGTGCTCGTCGTGGTGGTCGTCGTCGTGGTAGTCGACGCCGGTGCCGAGACGACGTTGCTCACGGTGCTCGCCGGCGAACTGCTCGACGAGCTGCCGGTCTCTTGCGCTCCCAGCTCCAGGCCGACAAAACCGGTCGTTCCCACGCCCTGCGTGCTGTTGGGATTCGTCGGTGCGGCACTCTCCAAACGACCCGTCAACGCCCGAACCGTGTTCAATGTCGTGGCGTTGATTTGCCCGGCACCGAGCAGGTCGTAGTACGGATTGTAACTGCTCGACGTCGTCCGCGTGCCGCTGGCAAGAGGATGAATGTCGTTGATGTCGGTCGCGTTGTCCTGTGCGTCTCGGTTCGCGTCGCCAGGCAGAACGTCGAAGAAGAAGTCGAACGACGAACCGGCCAAGCCATTGCCCGACGGAAGTGCCTGGCCCGTGGTGAACGTGCCACTGATGCCGGCTCCGTGCGAGTCGACCACCGCCGGACCATACGAGCTGCTGGTCGAGGCAATGCCGAAGGCATACTTGTTGTTCGTCAGCGGGCCTGACAGAGTCCACGAATAGGTGTTGCTGCCGTCGGACGTGAAGCCGGTCACGCTGGGCGTCGATCCGCCCGAGCCACCATTCAATTTCAGCGAGCCCAGGGCAACGCCCGAAACCGGCCCGCTGAAGGTGACGGTGATCGTGTTGAGGTTCGTCCAGGGAAGCGTTTGAGTCTGGGCGGCCGACGTGCCGGTCTGGAAGGCATAGCCCAACGTCGAACTGCCGTAGACGTGGCCGGTGACCGCATTGGTGTGGCTGCTTAGATAGGTATCGAAGGACGTGGCCCAACTGGTGCTCGAGATATAGGCCGCGGTGACCGTGAGCGGCGCGGAGACGGTGATTTGGGTCGTCGCCGTGTTGCTGTTCACGTTGCCGGTGTCACCCGAATCGTCAACGACGATCGAGATGTTGCGAGTCGCCACGCTCGTGCTGGTCGAGGAGAAGGTGACCGACTGCAAGGCGGTCTGGTACTGAGCCGGCGTCGCCGGGCCGCTCAACGTCAGCACGCCCGCGGAGAACACTCCGGTGATACCGTTCTGGGTGGTGAAATTGAGCGTATCGCTGCCCGACTGATAGCCGGTGCCGATCGCGATCGTGGCGCCCGTCACGAGTGTGTCGGAGGACGACACGGTCACGGACGAGTCGACCGGCACCGTCTGGCCGGCCGTAGCGGCCACCGAAGCCTGGTTCGCGGTCACCACCGGCGCGGCGATTCCCGCACTCGCCACGACGACGGAGTCATGTCCCGTATTGCTGGTCGTGGGCGTAGCGTTGCTGTCGTCGGCCACGACCTGAATGGTCCGGGTGCCCGTGACGCTGCTGGTGGTGCCGAACGTGACCGATTCCAAAGCCAGGTCATAGTCGTACAGCGCAGCGGTGCCACTCAAGGTCAGCGTGCCAGCGGAATAGTTGCCGCTGATGCCGTTGGCGTTGGTGAAATTGAGTCTGTCGCCCGCTTGATAGTTGGCGATCACGATCGAGGCGCCGTTGATCACGTTGTCGACGCCATCGACCGAGATGCCCGAGTCGACCGCCACTGCCGAACCGCCGAGCGTGAAGGTCTGGCCAGTGCTGCCGGACGTATACACCGCCGGCGGGCCGATCTCGACGTTGACAGTGTCGATTGCTTCATTGCTTTGCGTCGGTGAAGCCGAACTGTCGTCGGCGTAAACGTCAATGGTCCGGGTGCCCGCGACATTGCCGTAGGTCTCGAACGTGACCGAGTCCAAGGCCGCCTGGTATTGGGCCGGCGTAGCGCTGCCGGTCAAGGTCAGCAAGCCGGCGGAGTAGCTGCCGGTGATGCCATTCTGGTTGGTGAAACTGAGGATATCGCCCCCCTGATAGTTGGCGATCTGCATCGAGGCCCCGGTGATATCGGTGTCGGCGGAAGTCACCGTCAGGCCATAGTCGACCGACGCTTCCGAGTCGACGCCGACCACGAAGGTTTCGCCGGTGTCGCTGGAGGCCGTCACGACGGGCGGGGCGGTCCCGCCGCCAATCGCCACGTCGACGGTCTCGGTCGCCGTATCGCTGGTCGTTGGCGAAGCCGAACTGTCGTCGGCGACGATCGAAATCGAACGGGGTGTGGTGTTTGTGCTGGTGGTCCAGAACGTGAGCGACTCGAGCGCCGCCTGGTATTGAGCGGGCGTAGCGCTGCCACCTAACGTCAGCACGCCACTGGAGAAGCCCTCGTCGGAGATGCCGCTACCGGCCGGCCACGTGTAGCCCAGGAAGTCGCCCGGTTGATAGTTGTTGATCGTCACCGTGGCGCCGGTGATATCGGTGTCGGCGGACGTCACCGTCAGGGCCGGATTGACCGTCTCGGGCGGCATACCCGGTCAAGTAGGTATAGATGCTGCTTTGATTCGCCGTCACGACGGGCGGGGCGATCGCCAGCGTATCGTTATCGGTGGCGCTGTTGCTACTGCTGGCGGGGGCGTATTCGGCAATGGAGTTGCTGCCATTATTCACGACAAGCAGGTCGCTGCCCGATACCGCGATGCCGTACGGTGCGCTTAGCCCGGTGACGAGCGAGGCGTTGACCGTCGCCCCCGACGTGGTGTATTCGCCAAGGGAGTTACCGGAACCGTTTGCGACGAACAGGTCGCTGCCCGATATCGCGATGCCCGTCGGAGAATTCAGTCCAGTAACGAGCGAGGCGTTGACCGTCGCCCCCGAGGTGGTGTACTCGCCAATCGTGTTGTCGGTGTAGTCGTTCGCGACAAACAGGTCGCTGCCCGAAACCGCAATGCCCCACGGGTTGCTGAGCCCCGTGACGAGCGAGGGGTTGACCGTCGCCCCCGACGTGGTGTACTCGCCAATCGTGCCTTGGCCACCCAGGCCATTGTTTTGCTCCGTGACAAACAGGTCCCCGCCCGAAACCGCGATGCCCCACGGGTTGCTGAGCCCCGTGACGAGCGAGGGGTTGACCAGAAACCCAGTGGTGGCGCTGTACTCGCTAATTGTGCCGGAATAGCTCAAGACAAACAGGTCCGCACCCGAAACCGCCATGCCATACGGGCCGTTGAGCCCCGTGACGAGCGAGGCGTCGATCGCCGCACCCGAGGTGGCGTTGTATTCGCCAATCGTGCCGGTGTTCGGGCTGGTGCCATTGTTCAATACATACAGGTCCCCGCCCGACGCCGCGATGTCCACCGGGTTGTTGAGTGCCGTGACGAGCGAGGTATTGACCGCCACCCCAACGCTGCCGTTCAACGTTGCCGTGTTCGACAACGTGCCCGTGGCCGACGGGCTGATCGTGGCGTTAATCGTGTAAGTAATTGAGCTTCCGGCAGGCAAGTTCACGGCCGAGTTGTCGATGTTTCCGCTTCCGCTGGATGTGAAGTCCGAGGCGCCACCGCTTTCGGTGCCCGTGACCGTGTCGCTGCTGATCGAGCTGGGCAAATTGTCGACGACCGAGGCGTCGGTGATGTTGCTGCTGCCGGCATTGGTGACCACGAGGTTATAGGTGATTCCCTCGCCGGGCACCGCCGTGCCATACGCGCTTGTAATGCTCGATCCACCCACGTTGTCGGTCATGGTGATCTCGAGGCCGGTCCCCGTTAGCAATCGGCGATCTTCGAGCGATTCGAACCGCGACGATCGGGCTTGGAGCGCCGAGGCACGGCGTTTTGCGGTGCCTCGGCGATGCTGGTTGCGTAACGAGCGAGAAAACACGCCCTTCATAATGATCTCACAGTCTAGGCTGATCGCCAAATTGTGACCGGGAGCTTGCTCTTTATTCGTTAGCCCCCTAATTTCGATCTCTCACCTCCAAGTGAAAGCGTCGTGCGGATTGTGACGGATCAGTAGTACGCCGTGCATCGAGAAGATCCCCAATTTGGGATCGAGGAATCCGCCATGCGGCCAAATGCTCGGCCGCCCACCACTCGCCAAGCGATGCACCCACAATTGGAAACCAGCGCGCGGGCGAACGAGCCGTCCGCAACCTTTTAGCATTGCTACTTGGCCGGCCATCCGAGATGATGATCACGACTTTCGGGCCCGCGCTTCACATATCGAAGTCGGGCTCGCATCACATCTGGAACGACGCATGGTTTCCCGGAGAAAAGACAAACGAGAACCCGATCCGATTTCGGCCGATAGCGCCAAACGCCACGAGCGAGAGATCGAAATGGCGCGAGATTACGCCGCCAACGTCGTGGAGACGATACAGCAACCACTGGCGATCCTCGACGAAGAGCTACGCGTGAGAACCGCAAACCGCGCCTTTTACCAGACCTTCGAACTTTCGCCAGAAGAGACTGAAGGACAACTCATTCACACCCTCGGTGGCGGCCGGTTGAATATCCCCGGGCTGCGGACCGTGCTGGCAGACGTCCTACCCAAGAGCATGCAGTTGGAGAATTACGAGATCGCAAATGAGTTCCAGGATCGCGAAGCGCGAACTCTGCTGATCCACGCCCGCCAGCTTCATCATCAGTATGGAGAGTCGTCGCCGCTCATCCTCTTGGCGATTGAGGACATCACGCAACGGAAGCGCGATGAGGCCGTTTTGTACAGCAGCCGGATGCGCATCCAGGCTATTGTCGACACCGCCACCGATGGGATCATCACGATCGATCACGACGGGCTCGTCGACTCCTTCAATCCAGCAGCCGAGACTTTGTTTGGTTACACCGCCCGGGAAGTGATCGGCCGGAACGTCTCGATGCTGATGCCACAACCATATTCCACCGAGCATGACGGGTATATTGCGAGATACCTGGAGACGGGGCAGGCCAGGATCGTCGGGATTGGTAGAGAAGTCGTGGGTCGCCGCAAGGATGGATCTGTTTTTCCGATGGAGTTGGCGGTCACCGAGATCGACCACCTCCGGCAGTTTACCGGCTTCATTAAAGACGTGTCGCATCGCAAGGAACTGGAACGACAGGTGCTCGAAATTGCCGCCACGGAACAACGAAGAATCGGACAGGAGCTGCACGACGGAATCGGACAGGAGCTCACCGGCCTCCGATTCCTGACGAATGCGCTGGAAGACATGCTTCCGAGCAACGATTCGCCAGAGGCCCAACTCGTCGCCAAAATCAGCAACGTGACCAAGTCCACCTTGGAGCACGTACGCGAGATGTCGCGGGGACTGATTCCGTTTAGCGTCAATGCGGAAGGACTTGCGGTTGCGTTCGAGAATCTGGCCTCGCGCAGCAGCCAGCTTTTTGGAATCGAATGCGCGCTGGATTGCAAGACGCCGGTGCTAGTTCCTTCGGACCTGATTGCCTCACAGTTCTATCGAATTGTCCAGGAGGCGATCGTCAACGCCGTCAAGCACGGCCAAGCCACAAAGGTCACCATAGGACTGCACGAGGCCGCCGGCACAATCAAACTTCAAATCGTCGACAATGGAAAGGGCATTGACAACCCAAATTACCAAGATGCGGGTGTCGGCATTCGCATCATGCAGTATCGCGCCGGGGTGGTTGGTGCCATGTTGCGAATAACGCCAGCCAAACCACACGGCACTCAGGTCCTCTGCACACTTGACAAAATTGCGATCCGTGGCCAAAGACCACATTAATCCGACCGTCGAGCGGGCGAAAGTCCTCCTCGTGGATGACCATCCCACGGTGCGCGAGGGAATCGCCGCTTTGATCGGCCGCCAGAACGACATGGAAGTCTGCGGCCAGGCGGCCGGAGTTGAAGAAGCCCTGCAGCTGTCAGTCAGGCATTCTCCGGATCTGGCGGTCGTTGACCTTTCCTTGAAGGACGGGTATGGCCTCGACCTGACCAAACAGATCAGATCTCTCAACGCGGACACCAAGGTTCTGATTCATTCGATGTATGACGAGGCGCTCTATGCCGAGCGTGCGCTGCAATCCGGCGCATGCGGCTATGTCAATAAACAGGAAGACCCCGATAAGTTGCTCGGAGCAATTCGAGACGTGCTGAAAGGCAGGGCCTATTTCTCGGCTACGGTTTTGAACCGCGTGGCAGGCCGCTCGACCGCCGACAATCCGATGCCCCACCGCGGATCGGTCGAAACGCTGACGGATCGGGAGCTGCAGGTCTTCGAGCTGATCGGCGAGGGTCTGACGACGCGCGCGATTGCCGGCCGGCTCGACCTCAGCATGCACACCATCGATACTCATCGGGAAAAAATCAAGGCCAAGCTTGGCTTAAAGAATGCTGCCGAGCTGACCCGCCAGGCAGTCCAATGGGTTATGGAACGCGGGTAATCTGCCGGCGCAAAGCTGGTGGAGCATCGCACCGAACGGCGGTGCTCCTTCCGGACCGGTAGCTCGATGCGAAAGCTTTCTCAGCTTTGCCGGCGGCCATGCGAATTGCGCTCGCCAGGTCCTTAACGAAAAGACTTGCAATCACGCAAGCCGATTGTGCGGACCACGAGTCGGCAAATCCCGCGCACCTATGCGGATCCGCGAGCCCCAATGCGGGGCCCCGGCGCTGCGACTCCGCTCTACACAAAGACGGTCAGTTCCGACCCGTTGTTTCCAAAAAACTTCCGTTTCTTGCGATTAAGTAACCGAACCCCGTTCGGCGCCATCGTGCGCCAGCGGTGTTTAGTTAATTGGATCAGTGAGTACACGCCTGGACATCTCGAATCGAAAGGGAGACCCATGACCAAAACCATCCTCCTCGCCGCTGTGGCAACCATGTTGTTCCTGCCGATGACGGCGTTTGCCAAAGGCGGCGGCCATGGTGGCGGGCACGGCGGGGGAGGGCACCACGGTGGAGGAGGAAATCACAGCGGCGGCGGACATCACGGCGGCGCAAGCGCCGTGCACACCGCCAGCCATCGCCACAACGCGAACAGTAACGGGTCGGGCCGCAGCAACCATCTGAATGCGAGTCATCGTCGCACCGGCAACCAGGGCTTGAATGCGAGTAACGGCCTGGCGGCTAACGGCGGGCTCGGCAATGCAGCCGGCAACGGCCGTGGTTACCGACGCCACCATCCTCGCTATAACCCCATGAACCAACAGAACGCCAATGCGGGAGCCAACAATGGTCTCGGCGCAAATCAGGGGCTGAATGGCGGCAATGGTCTGGCCGGCAATGGTCTGGCGGGCAATGGTCTGGCGGGGAACGGTCTCGCAGGAAATGGCCTGGCAGGTAACGGACTGGCGGGCAACGGATTGGCCGGTAACGGTGGGCTCGGAAATGGAACAGGCACCGGCACGGGTTACCGACACCACCACCATCATCACCACCGTCCCATGAACCAGCAAAACGCCAATGGGGCAAATGCCAACAACGGCTTGAACGCGGGCGGCGCCGCAGGCGGCCTCAACGCCAATGGACTGGCCGGTGGAGCGGCCGGCAGAAAGCATGCCGCCGGTGCGAATGGAGGCGCTGGCGCCAAAGGCAACGGGGCGAACGCCAAAGTCGCCGGCCTGAACAAGGGTGCCTGACATCCAGGCTTGCGGCTCGCTGACCAGAGTCCTGGCAGCGAGTCCGCGAGCATCCGGCCGACGGGGTGAAAATAGGATCACCGTTCACCGAGGCGAGAGCAACGCGGTGCGTCGGCAACGGCGGACTTCGCCGCTCGCTCCGCGCAAGGCCCTTCTCAGCGTCCGGTCGTCCGGGGCCGCCGCGCACTCGCGATCGGGTTGCATCCGTCGGGAAGAATCGGCCGGCAATTGATTTAGACGTACAGGTCAGCCAGATCGAAGTCGGAAACCACCTCGTCGGTCGCCGCGTGGCGACCATGATCGCGGTTGCCCGTCGTCGAACTCGTGCCCCCCGAACCACTGCCCGTCGTGCTCGTCGTGGTGGTCGTCGTCGTCGTGGTCGACGCCGGTGCCGAGACGACGTTGCTCACGCTGCTCGCCGGCGAACTGCTGGACGAGCTGCCGGTCTCTTGCGCTCCCAGCTCCAGGCCGACAAAACCGGTCGTCCCCACGCCCTGCGTGCTGTTGGGATTCGTCGGTGCGGCACTCTCCAAACGACCCGTCAATGCCCGAACCGTGTTCAATGTCGTGGCGTTGATTTGCCCGGCACCGAGCAGGTCGTAGTACGGATTGTAACTGCTTGACGTCGTCCGCGTGCCGCTGGCAAGAGGATGAATGTCGTTGATGTCGGTCGCATTGTCCTGTGCGTCTCGGTTTGCGTCGCCAGGCAGAACGTCGAAGAAGAAGTCGAACGACGAACCGGCCAAGCCATTGCCCGACGGGAGTGCCTGGCCCGTGGTGAACGTGCCACTGATGCCGGCTCCGTGCGAGTCGACCACCGCCGGACCATACGAGCTGCTGGTCGAGGCGATGCCGAAGGCATACTTGTTGTTGGTCAGCGGGCCTGACAAGGTCCACGAATAGGTGTTGCTGCCGTCGGACGTGAAGCCGGTCACGCTGGGCGTCGATCCACCCGAGCCGCCATTCAACTTCAGCGAACCCAGGGCAACGCCCGAAACCGGCCCGCTGAAGGTGACGGTGATCGTGTTGAGATTCGTCCAAGGCAACGTTTGAGTCTGGGCGGCCGACGTGCCGGTCTGGAAGGCATAGCCCAACGTCGAACTGCCGTAGGCGTGGCCGGTGACCGCATTGGTGTGGCTGCTTAGATAGGTATCGAAGGACGAGGCCCAACTGGTGCTCGAGATATAGGCCGCGGTGACCGTGAGCGGCGCGGAGACGGTGATTTGGGTCGTCGCCGTGTTGCTGTTCACGTTGCCGGTGTCACCCGAATCGTCAACGACGATCGAGATGTTGCGGGTCGCCACGCTCGTGCTGGTCGAAGAGAACGTGACCGACTGCAAGGCGGTCTGGTACTGGGCCGGAGTGGCCGAACCACTCAAGGTCAGCACGCCCGCGGAGTAAACGCCGGTGATGCCGTTCTGAGTGGTGAAGTGGAGCGTATCGCTGCCCGACTGGTAACCGGTGCCGATCGTCATCGTAGCGCCCGTCACGTCGGTGTCGAACGACTTGACAGTCACGGCCGAATCGACGGCCACGGTCTGGCCGGCGGTCGAGGCCTTCGCCGTCTGGTTCGCGGTCACGACCGGCGGGGCGATCGCCACCTTGACGGTGTCGACGCCGGTGTTGCTGGTGGTGGGCGAAGCGGCGCTGTCATCGGCGACGACGTCGACCGTACGGGTCGTCTGGTTGATACTCGTGGTGGAGAACGTGACCGACTGCAAGGCCGCCGTGTATTGGGCGGGCGTTGCGCTGCCGGTCAGAGTCAGCACGCCACCGGAGTTGCTGGCGATGGTGATGCCGTCGATCGGCGTGTAATTGAGCGAGTCGCCCGATTGGTAGTTGGCGATCGTCTCCGACGCGCCGGTGATGTCGGTATCGCTGGACGTTACCGAGATGCCGGAGTCGACAGCCACAGCCGAGCCGCCAAGGGTGTAGGTCTGGCCGGTGCTGCCCGAGGTCGAAACGACCGGGGGAGAGGACGCGACGTCAAATAGTTTGACGGACGCAACCCCAGTCCCAGTCGCATCCGTTGCGCTGAAGGAAATCGAGCGCATTCCAGCGGCAGTGCCGCTAAACTTCACTGAGCTTAACGCGGCCTGGTATTGTGCGACGGTAGCGGTACCGGTCAGGGTGAGCACTCCAGTGGCCGAATTGTAGGAGCCGCTGATGCCGTTTTGGCTCGCCACGCTCAACGCGTCGCCGGTTTGCAAGCCGGCGGTGATGCTAACCGTGGCACCGGATAGGTTACTGAAGCTGGAATCGCTCACGGTGACCGCCGGATCGACCGCGGTTGCCGCGGCACCAGACGTGTAGTTCGTGGAACCAGCGCTGGTGCTGACCTTCGCCGACGAAGTTATGCTGATTTGCTTCGTTGCGCTGACAGGTCCGGAAGAATCGGTCACCGTAAAGGTGATTGTTCTCGATCCGGTACCGCCATTTGTTGTGTTAAACTTGACACCGCGCAATGCGGTTTGCATCTGCGCGGCCGTGATGGGCGTGCCGACCATGTTGAAAGTCAGCACGCCGGTAGTCGAATTATATGTGCTTCCGCTGAAGCCGTTGCTGCGGGCAATATTCACTGCCAATGACAGCGTATCGCCAGCCACGAACCCACCACTGATGCTAATCGTGGCGGCAGTATCAACCGCCGGGTCGCTCACGGCGACCCCTGAGTCGACCACCACCGCGGTGGCACCGACGGTATACGGCGTCGCTCCTGTGGTCGTCGTCACCGAGAGCGCGGAGGTCACGTTGACTTGCTTGGTTGACGGAGAGGAAGTTGCCTGACCGTCACTGACCAAAAAGGTAATGGTTCGACTACCTGTCGTGGTTGCAGCAAACGTAATCGACTGCAACGCCGCCTGGTAGTCGGCGACCAGCGCACTTCCGGTCAACGTAAGCACACCGGTTCCGGAATTGTAACTGCCGGTGATGCCGTTCTGGTTCGTGAATGCCAAGACGTCGCCAGACGACCGCCCCGCGGTGATGCTTACCGTGGCGCCCGAGAGATACGTATAGGCCGTGTCGGACACTGTCATCACAGAGTCGATTGCGACCCCAGCCGCGTTGGCCTGGTAGGAGGTGATGCCGGCCGAGTTTGTAACTACCGCCGGGGCAACCACGATGACCTGATTGGTTGGTCCACTGACCGACAGCGTGCCATCGGTGGCTGCAAACTGAATCGTGCGAGTACCAGTGGTCGTGTTGGTCGTCGAGAAAGTTACGGATTGCAAGGCGGCCTGATACGTCGCCGCCGAGGCACTACCGGTCAAGGACAAGACTCCAGTCGTCGCGTTGTAGGTGCCGGTGATCCCATTTTGATTGCTGAAATTCAGCGTGTCGCCAGATTGAATGCCGCTGGAAATCGTCAGCGTCGCGCCGGTCAGATTGACCGTGTCGGCGACCGTCACACCACCGTCGACCGGCTGTCCGGCGCCGCCATAGGTGTAGGTATTCGAGGCTCCGGACGTCGTTAGGAGCAACGGGGTGCCGACATTGATTGTCTTGGTTGCCGAGGCAACCGATTCATCGCTCGCATACGTTCCATCGGTCGCCGTGAACGTCACGGTGCGTGCGGTGGAATTAGCGATATCGGTCGAAAATTGCACGGAACGGAGAGCTGCCTGGTACGCGGCGGCCGAGGCATTACCGCTCAGGGTCATCGTGCCATTTGCCGCGTTATACGAACCGGTAATGCCGTTTTGCGTGGTAAAAGTAAGCGTATCGCCCTGCTGCATGCCACCCGTGATGCGAACCGTCGCTCCCGTCAAACTGTTCGAGTCGACGACCGTCACGCCTGCGTCCACCGACATGGCAGCACCGCCAGCGGCGTACGCCGTTGCGCCGCCGGACGTGGTCACCACGGGCCGCGTCACCGTTGCTCCCGACACCGAAATTTGCTTTGCGGCGACGTTGCCATCGACGAATCCCACGGAAGCGCCGTTGTTGGCCTGGAAAAGTATCGTCCGTGTGCCTCCCGCGGCTCCCGCGGACGTCGAGAACGTTATCGCCTGCAACGCGACCTGGTAATTGGCGGGCGTGGCGGAGCCCGACAAAGTCAACACGCCCGTTGTCGCATTGAACGAACCGCTAACGCCGACTTGATTGATGAATCCCAAAGTGTCGCCGGCCGAGAAGCCTCCCGCGATGGTCACGGTTGCGCCAGTAATGGTGACGGTGTCGGGATCGGTCAACGCGACACCACCGTCGACCAAGATTGCAGCGCCCCCTGCCGTATAACTGTCGGTCCCCGAGGTCGTGGTAATCGTTGGCGGGACATTCGTGGGATTGACCTGAACGGCTTGCTGC
The DNA here is from genome assembly GCA_963702015.1 of uncultured Planctomycetaceae bacterium. Taxonomy (GTDB): domain Bacteria; phylum Planctomycetota; class Planctomycetia; order Pirellulales; family PALSA-1355; genus DATJTR01. Next base: position 4,865,250 of record OY969698.1, on the reverse strand, counting down.
GAGTGGGCGGTGACCGTAGAGGTAATGCTATTCGAGTCGGTCACGGTAACCGTGACCGTCCGGACTCCAGCGGTGGGATTTTGCGACGAATTGGTATACGTCACGGTCTGCAGCACGGCTTGATAAGCCGCCACGGTCGCATTTCCCGTGAGCGTCAAAGTTCGATTATCCGTCGATGCGGTGACGGTGATCCCATCGGCTGTGGCAACAATATTATTCCAGCCAAGCGCGTCTTGTCCCGAGACAAAACCGGCCGAAATCGAGACCAATGCACCGGTTAACTGGCTGGTAGCGCCGTCGCTGAGATTCAAGCTCGGAGCGACTGTCACCACGGGAGCCGCGGCCGGCGGAAGGGTTTGATTCCAGGCGACCGGCGTGGTGGACGTGCCCGTAACCACCGGGGGGTTGGCCGCCGCACCGGTAATGTTGATGAGCCGGGTTCCGGTCGTGTTGCTCAACACCGCCCCGTCGTTGGCTTCGAAAGTGACCGTCCGCGTCGGATGCGTTTGGTCGACCTTGGTGCCGCTATAGTTATACGTGACCGATTGCAACGCCGCGTTCCAGTCGGCGAACGTGTCATATCCGGTGAGCGTCAAAACACCCGTGCTGGCGTTGTAGCTGGCGGTAATGTTCGGTGAGCCGCCGAACGACAACGAGTCGGCCGCGGGATTGAAATAGCCTGTAAACGAAACTTGGGCCGAGCCCAAAAAGTAGCTGTCCGGATCGGTAACGGTGACGTTTGGATCGACCACCACAGCGCCAGAGCCGACGCTGTAGTTGAGCGTACTGCCCGTGGTCGTCACCACGGCCGGCTGGCTTCCGTCGAAGTTCGGAGCGCCGAGATTATTCAAGGGGCGACCGGCGTCGCTCGACGGGAAGGTATTCTGGGCATTGCCAAGGCCGTACAGCGGTGCGGTCCCTTGGATGCCGGAGCTGGCCACCCAGTTACTGGCTGCCCAGCCCTCGGAAAGTCCCGCAGCCGTGTCGGCGCGGCCTACGTAGTCGGCAGTGAACGGAACCGCGACCGCAGTTGAATTGGGGGTGGCGTAGTTGGTGGTCCCGGTATCATCGACAAAATTGACGTACCCGTACGAAACGTCTCCTGGGGCCTGGACCGTCGGTTGCGTGATACCAACGGAGTCCATGACGTTCCAGGTATCGTACTTGGCATCGCCTGGGGTCGGTGTGGCTGAGCCCGGCGCTCCCAACACGCCCGTTGGCGTCTGATTGGCCGCCTGGTCAAGCTCGTCCCCAGGCAGGGGATCGTCCGCCGCCGTGGGGGATTGGACCAGCATGTAGGTGGCCGAAGGCTTGAAGAGGTCGATGTCGTTCGTGCGAAACAGAGCACTGTGTTGGACGGGGCTGCTGCCGGGGGCAACCGCGTTGTTGCCGAAGCCCAACCCTGCATATGGAATTGGGTTGCCGTTTGCATCAACGCCGTTGTCCTCGACCGCGGCGCTCGGATCGACGAGGCCGAGTCCGCCATCGTCGGGAAAGTCGTTGTAGGAGTTGCCATTCTGGAGGATGACCAGGTAGCCGTTGCTCCCGAGCGTTACGCCGCCGAGAGCGAACGTGTCGTAGACGGTGCCGGCCGGATAAGGCGTCAGGGTGTTCCCGATGGTCTGCACCTGCTGATTGCCCGAGAGACTGACCAAGAAGGTATTTGCTGGAATCGTGTAGGGGACGCCTCCATTTTCGGCGGCCGATGGACCGCGGATCTCGAGATACTGGTTCGGGTCGTCGAATCCGGGCGGATTGAGCATCAGTTCGCTGATCTCCAGCGTCGGTGCCGCCACGACATTGATATTCACCGAGCCCGTGGTCGTGATCGGACCGCCGTACAAGGTGCTCAGGTCGTCAATCGCCACCGTAACCGAGGCGGTCCCGGTAAATCCGCTGGTTGGGGTGAAGGTCAAACCACTGAGCGCCGCGTTGAGCTGGGTCAGGGTGCCTTGGAAAGTGACTGCGGTGGCGTTGGTGCCGCTTCCGGCAGTGATGGAAACGCCAGAACCTGGATTCAGAGTCAACGTGCCGTTGCTGGCGGTCAAGCTAACCTGTTCGGTGCTGCTGTATCCATCCGGATCAGCGACCGAAATTGCGTTGAATTCACCCGATGAAAAGACGAGCGGTGTGTTCTCGACCAAACGTTGCCCGCCAGGCACCGTAACCACGGGAGCCAAGTCGACGGGCGTCAACTGAATCAAGAACGTTTGCGGAGAAGTGATGTTGACGCCGCCATTGGCGGTTCCGCCGTTATTCTGCAATTGGACGGTCACCGTGGCGGAACCACCCACACCCGGCGTTGGCGTGAATGACAGAACACCGGTGGGGGAAATACTTGGCTGCACCGAGAAAATCGCGTTGTCGTTATTGCTGACGACGAATTGGACAGACTCGCTTGATTCGTTCGCCGGCCCTGGCGTAATATTCGTCGCCCATTGCGCACTGTAAGTGCCGGAAGCGTACTGCGGCGTACTCGTGCCGACGTCTCCGCCCGGGGTGTAGGTTGGCGGTTGATTCACCGGTGTAACATTGATCGTGATCGAGTCGGTGGATGTTTTGGTGCCGAAGCTGTCCGTATAGGACGAGCTCATGGTGATTTGACCGGCACCAGAGCCGTTAATGCCGCTGGTCGGCGTGAATACGGCCGTGGCCAGGGCGGCATTCAAATTCGCGATTGAACCGGTATAGCTCAAACTGGCAGAGTTATTGCCACTTCCGGTCAGGCCACTCGTGCCACTGGTCAGGTTCACGCTGCCGCCGGTAACCGTCAGCGATACGGTGACCGGATTTGCGCCGGCGTCAGCGGCACTGACGGAGATCTGGTTGCCGTTGGCGCTGGAGAACGTCAAACTGTTCGGAGTTACCGCCGAATTCTCCAGGACGGTTTGCGTGGCGAAAGGTATGCTGTTGACCGGCGGAAGTGTTTCACCTACGGGAGTGACCGATATTTGAAATGTCTGGACGGACGACTCAGCCCCGAGACTGTCGGTTAGATACGCCGATACCGTGGCGGTACCGCTTGCTCCGCTGTTAATGGCGTAACTGAGCGCGCCGGACGGAGAAATCGACGGCTGGGTGGAAAACAAGGAGTTGTTATTGTTCGTTACCGTGAATGCCACGGTCTGCCCCGACTCTTGCACGGCACTGTTGGGATTGCTGGCACCGGGGCTGATGCTTGTCGCCCAGCCATTGACGGTCACGCTGCCGGCATTGCTGAAGACCGGCTGATCGGTGCCTCGCACGAACGAGGGCGGCTGGTTGACGAAATTCACCACTTGCGTGGCGGTGGCAGTATTGGTGCTGAAGGCCGCGCTGCCGCCGGTAGCGGCAATGTCGAACGTCCCGCCATTGCTCCCCTGCGACTGGTCCCAGGCGCGGAACGTCAGGTTGGCACTGCCGTTGTAGTTCGCATTCGGCAAGAAACGAACCATCGTGCCGGCGTTAGCGGCCAGAGTCAGCGCCTGCGAGTCGGAAACGGCCTGAGATCCTGTCGGGAAGCTCGTCCAGGCGCCGCCGCTGTTGAGGCTATACTGCCAGACGCCATTGGTCTGATCTGCCGCGTCGATTGCGATGCCTTGCGGCTGCGATGAATTCGTGTCCGTGATCGTCAGCCCCGATACGAGGCTCGACACCGATTCACCTGAAATGAGTGATTGGTTTTCCGAAATTGCCGTAAGATTAACGTTGCCCGAAACGAGGCTGGGCGCCTGATTCGGCGCGAAAGCGATGCCACGGAATGTCTCGTCGGCGGGAATCGATGAGATCAAAACGGTGGCCGTGGAATTCGGACCCGACGAGGGGAGCGAAACGTTGTAGCCGGTGGCGTCGGTGTAACTATACAGCGAGCCGCCGCCGCTGGTGCTGCCCCCGCCGGCCGCGGTCAGGCTGCCGGCCGTGCCATACAATACCTCAGTCGAGCCGTTGGTGTATCCGGTTAAATCGGTGATATGATTGGCCGAAATCGAACCACTTGCCACCCACTGCGTGGGCGTCCCGGTAACGGGATCAAAGGCGGTGGCGGTAAACTTGTCAATCGTTCCGGTATCCGAAGCACCGCCGCCACCGTCGGCAATATAGAGGGTATCTGGCTGCGAGCCGTGAGCGGCAGGGTCTAAAGTCGCGAAGACGAAGTCGTCGTTGCTATTCGTAGCGCTGCCGTTATAGGAAACCCCCGACAATGGAACCAGCGTGGCATTCGCTTCGGAGGGAATGTTCGGATAACCCGCCAAACCAGGGTCACCGCTAGCTTTCACCACCTCATAAACGCTGCTTCCGTCGGTAGCGTAGAGCACGCCGTTGTAGATTTGTTCGCCAGTCAGGGACGACACAAAGGGGCTGCCACCGCTAACGTAAGTCGAATCGGACGTGCTGCCGAGAGTGGTGCCGCGTAGCCCACCGTATTGGGCCGTCAAAAAGAAATTGGTGCCGTCGGGCGTAATAGCGGCCGACGGGCTGGCGGTGCCCTCGGCGACTCCGTAGTCGGGAGGCGCGGTCGATGTATCCAGCACATCGTTGATATTTACTTCGCCCACGATCCGCGTCGTGCCGCCCGACTTCAAACTCGTCCCCGAATCATTGGGGAGCGTCGAGTCGTACCCCGTAAATGACAGATACTGGCCATTGGCCGAAAGATTCAACTCACCGGTGACCTGGGCCGAGCCGGAACTGACAATCGGATTCGGCGTTCCGGCGGACGCCGTGTAAGGCAGCTCCGTCGAATTGACCAGCGTGCCGCTGGGCGTGTACTCGTCCAGATAAATCGGATTGCCGGAATTGATCAAACCGCCGGTCGTCGGATCGCCCACGCGATAGATCACGAGATCACCCCCAATAAAGGGCGCCGCCGTCAGAAGTTGCCTTTCCTCCAATTGCTCGAACCTCGGCTTGAACCCGAGCCTCAAGGACCGCCCCGGCGACTTCGTGCGGGGGCGGCGTGACGAGTTGGCCTGCTGCGACTTATTGGTGAATCGTCGTGATTTCATGATTGTTCCTTGCGGCGCGCCTGGGTTAAGAAGGACGAGAACAAAAGCGCGAAAACCACCACCTGCGGTGTGCGGGATTCACGATTTGCAAGTTGACCGGCTGGACCTTTCCGTACCTGGTCCTAGGAAGGTTTGGATCGCAAAACGAGTAAGATTGCTGTTCCAAAAGACGCGTGTGATGCCGAACGCCTGACGTGGGCCAAGCGAATCGACACGCGGGGAACCTTGGCCGAACACGACACCCGCGGCAGACTTCACGTGCAGGAGGCGACCTTAGTCGCCCCCTGCACGTCTTGCAGAAGGCTGTTCCTACCCGGGCAACCACCTTTGAGGTGGTTGCGATAACTTTGACTAGGCCCGTTGCAAGCTGGCTCGACGGCGCCGCCAGCCACAGAGGCCCAGGGCCGACAAACCAAAAGCAGCCAGCACAATGCTTGCCGGCTCAGGCGTCGCGTATACTCCGTCTGAGATCGTGACGTTGTCGAACCGCCAGTTGCCCGAGTCGTTGTTGTAGACACTCGTGACACCACCGGCGAACCCGGTGTAAATCGTGTCGTAACCGGTGGCACCGCTATAAGGCTGGCCAGTGCTTGGGTTTGGAGTGGTGTTGTTGTAGAGGGGGTCGAACGTCGAGACCATCCGGATGCCGAAATTCGGGTCATTTCTCCACGCCCAGAATACTGCTCAAGTCAATCTGGATGCCATCGGTCCAACCACCATTCATGGTCCCCACCGTGCCGGCGATAACCCCGGCACCGTTGCTGGGATCCGTGATGACCTGAGCCTGCGGAAGCGCTAAGTTGCTCGCCACGGAGCCGTTATTCACCGTATTGATGTAAGGGGCCTGGTTGGGGATCGTAATTTGTGCAGCGGTGACATTGAGCCAGGTTGATCCGTCGACTGTGTACTGCACCTGCATGTCGTGAATGCCCTGATTGGTGGTCTCATAATCGAATTGGACGTGAATTGTTGCTGAAGCCGGTCGTGTCGGTATAGAAGGCGGCACCCTGGGTGTATCGAGGGGCTTGGAGGGCCCAGCCGTTCCCCGTGGGATCGCCGGGGTTCTGCGCATTGTCCTCGGATGCGCCACAGGTTTGACCCGCTGTCGCTAGATCCGAAATCGCCCGCTTCGGCGGTCGAATTCAAGATGTCGGCACCCGCCACGGAGCCGGTGGTCGGCGGATTCTTGCCCCCGCCGAAGTTGTAGTCGGTCGTCATACCCAGTTCGGTAGCAAACGCCGATTGACTGACGCTATTGTCGGTCGAAGCCGCTGGAGTCTGGTCGAACGCCAAGGGGGCCGTATCGTTGCGGGGATTGCTCAAGTCGTCGTTGTTGAAGTTCCACTGCGAAACGACCTGGGCAAACGCCGGGCGCCCGAACAGAGGAGAGCGGTGACTACTGCCACCGCAAAGAACGGATTTAGTTTTTTCATTAGAACTCACTCCCACAAAGTTTGGAAAAGGGACAATAGCTACCTGCCTAATTCAGAACTGGCATTCCCTGGCCGTTCCCGAGGGACATCGCGAACCAAAACAGATGCATCTAGAAAACCTTATTGAGGCATAAGTTCTGACTGGGTTTCGTGGGCACTTGGATCCCCTACGTGTTCACGCTCCTCTCGAGCGTTGGTCCGCTTGCAAACCCAGGACTCAATCGCCTGGGCAGGAGTTTAGAAAGCCCGCACTAGGGCTTAATGAGCACTGCACTTAGTTTGAATTTTCTTTACGTTAGTCTTGCCACGCCAGGTGGAGATCCAGCCACTCATGTGTTCGGGCGACTGCGGAGCTGACGCGTTCTGCCGCAAGTCAAATCGCCCGCAGCGCTACAGCGTGTCGCGAGAATCGCGGTAGCAGGTCGCTTCGATCATCAACGACCACCTGGAGAGCCGGTGGTATGAGAAAGGTTCCTAGAGGAGCGCGGCGCTTCACGCTTTGATCGCCATTCGCAACGGGCGTCGCAACCGCGATCGGACGCTGACGATAAATTGCGATCGCTAACCGATCCTTAGCCGAGCCCTAACGCAGACGCGATACATTCTTGGCTTGGCTGCAAGGGTCAATGGTTCAAGGAGGCGTTAGCGTGACTCAATGCAAGCGTAACCAGGCGATTCGGCCTCTGCCGCGTGCGGAAAGTGATTGCGCAGTTCAGGCCAGACGGCCCGTGTCGTAACTGTTCGCGCGGTCCCCTCGACAACATTTCCGCCGATTCGGCCGTGAATCGTTGCCCGGACTGGCGAGAGTCTCGAACAACGTGGAAGCAGCGCCCTGCGTTTACCCTGGTAGAATTGCTTGTGGTCATCGCCATTATCGGCATCTTAATTGCCTGCTGTTGCCGGCAGTCCAGTCGGCGCGCGAGGCGTCACGGCGGACACAATGTGCCAACAACTTGAAGCAGATGGGATTGGCGCTCCTGAACTACGTCGACGTCAAGAAGACATTTCCGGCTGGAAAATTCTGCAATAACTACTCTGGAGGCAAGGCCGCCCCGTGGACCTGGGGTTGGTCGGCGTCGATTCTGCCGTATATGGACGAGGCAGTGATCTACGATCAGCTAAATTTCGCGTTCCTGCCCGGCGACAACCCGAACGCGTTTCCACCGACGGTATCCTCGTTTCCGGGCCCGACGCAAAACATCATCCCAACGTTCCTCTGTCCCAGCACCAACCATATCGATACCAATTCCAGAACCGCACAGCGCATCAGTCTTTACAACACTATCCAATCTTCGCTCCCCCCTAAGTACCAAAACGGGAGCGGCATGGAGACCGGCGCGAGCGATTACGGCGGCATTTCCGGGCCAGACACCGGCACAATTATTAATCCGCTGACTGGTTACGTCTGGCCGAGCTCCAACAACGATGGCTCTGGGGTGCTGCTGAACTTGCATATTTACCAAAACAACCCCTCAGCGACGCAGATTTCGCTGACCGTTTCGCCTCGGCAAATTACCGACGGCCTGTCGCAGACGATGATCGTCGGCGAATTGATTGGACGGGGATTCGACCAAACACACGCATGGGTCCGTGGGTCTTGGGCGGACGGGAATAACATTTTTGCCATCGTGGACGTCATCAATGGCAGCGGCACTGGGGGGGGCGGTGCAAATCCGAACGCGCAGCCAACCCCGTGGCTCCTTCCGTCGAGCTCATGGCCAACCACCTGGGGGCCCGCAAAGATCCTCCTTTCCGATCATCCTGGCGGCGCTCAAGCCTTGATCTGCGACGGCTCCGTGCACTTCCTCGCGGATACCACGGACGTATTCGTCTTGTGCTTCCTCGCAACTCGAGCGGGCAACGAAATGATTCCCGCGGACGTACTTGGCGACTGATTGTTGAGGGCGGTTCAAAACGGCGGCGGTCGGGAGCTTGAATCGGCTCGATGCCCGGGAGTGTTTCAAAATCTCGATTGAGCAGCGTTGTTCCGTTTTGGGTCCCGCGCAAGGCATTCCAACCCTGGATCTGGCATGTTCGCATCTCGTTCTCTTCCCGCCGTTCTGCTGTTTCTCCATTTTTTCTAGGGCGCGGCAGCGCGTGGCGACGACGCGCGGCCCTATCCGCCGCCGGCGGAAGTCAGAGCCCGGCTGCTGGCCCAGCTCGATCGCCCGCGCGTGCCGCTGGACCCCCAGGTCCGGCTGGTCGAGCCGACCGAGAAGGGATTGGTTGTCGAGCGGCTGAGCATTGCCAGCGAGCGCAAAGCGAATGGTCAAATCGAACGCGTGCCGATCTTGATCGTGCGTCCCGAAGACACTTCGCGGCGGCGGCCGCTGGTCATCGTGCTGCACGGCACGGGTTACCGACACCACCACCATCATCACCACCGTCCCATGAACCAGCAAAACGCCAATGGGGCAAATGCCAACAACGGCTTGAACGCGGGCGGCGCCGCAGGCGGCCTCAACGCCAATGGACTGGCCGGTGGAGCGGCCGGCAGAAAGCATGCCGCCGGTGCGAATGGAGGCGCTGGCGCCAAAGGCAACGGGGCGAACGCCAAAGTCGCCGGCCTGAACAAGGGTGCCTGACATCCAGGCTTGCGGCTCGCTGACCAGAGTCCTGGCAGCGAGTCCGCGAGCATCCGGCCGACGGGGTGAAAATAGGATCACCGTTCACCGAGGCGAGAGCAACGCGGTGCGTCGGCAACGGCGGACTTCGCCGCTCGCTCCGCGCAAGGCCCTTCTCAGCGTCCGGTCGTCCGGGGCCGCCGCGCGCGGCGAATCGATTCCCGGCGCGCGAAACCGCGCAGGCGCGCATCGCGGCGGCGCGCCGCACATCACCGCCCCAGAATGGTGCAATCGCGAGCGGCATCGCAATCGTTCGACCCAACCATCGGGCGTGCTGACATTTAGCACGACATGGCTGCGGATGCGACAGGCAAGCGACGTTTCCGGCATCGGTTGTGCTCAAGAATCCCCGGGAGACTATCCACCACCGCGTTCCCCAAAGGCGAGGAGACGATCATGGCAACGATTTCGAGCGAGCATAAATTGGATGTCGGCGGATTGGATCTCAGCCGACCGTGGCGGACGTTTTCGGAGGCGGAACGCGAGCAGATGCGAAAAGACGATATCCAGGCAGGCGTGACTATCGCCATGCTTTTGACCGGGGTAATCGTCGGCGGCGTAGTGCTCATCCTGATCGGCGTGACCTTCTCGTTCTTGATGTAACGACGCTGTCGCGATGTCAGAGGCCTCGAAAGAGGCGCGGACGTCCGCTGTCAGCCGACCAGGCCGGAGGCGTAGACCAAGAGCGTTCCGGCCGTCGCGGCCAACAGCAGGGCGGCCAACCAGCCGAGCACGCGCAGGGGAAGCGAATTGACGTGTTCGCGCATTACCCTTTCGTCACTCGTCAACAAGACGACGAAGACCACGAGCGGAGCGGCCAGGATGCCATTGAGCACGGCCGCCCAAAACAGCATCTGGACCGGTGTCAGGCCGACATAGTCGAGGACAACGCCGGCCGCCAAAGATCCGCCGATCAAGACCAGAAAGTTAGTGCCGGTGCGGCGATCGTGCATCAGCGAGGCATGACGCAGACGAGTGGTCTCGGCAATCGCATAGGCCGCGGAACCAGCCAATACCGGAACGCCCAACATTCCGGCGCCGATGAAACCCAAGCTGAACAGCAAGTAGGACCCTCGCCCGGCCAAAGGCCGCAGAGCCTCGGCAGCCTGAGGCGCGGTGGCAATCGTTCGGTCGCCGGCTGGATAGAGCGTGCTGCCGGCCGTCAGCATGATGAAATACATCACGACGCAGGCGAACGCCATGCCGGTGACGATGTCGACGCGGGCCGCCTTCAGTTCGCTGGCCGTGGCACCCCGCCGATCGCGCGTTGTCCGCCGTCCGAGAAGCCGCTCGTCCTCCACCATCTGCGCCGTTTGCCAGAAAAAGATGTAGGGGGAGAGGGCCGAACCCAGAATCGCCACCAAGGTCGCCAGGCCGCCGACACTCCACTCGGCGTGTGGCACCATCGTGGCTTCGGCGACCGCGAACCAATCGGGCCTGGCCAGGGCCGCCGCTCCCACGTAGGCAAACAGCGCCAGGGCCAGCCATTTGAAAACCCGGGTAACGTCAGCAAAGCTCAACCGACTCAGCATGACCCACAGGAACACCGCGATCGCCGGCGGCCACAGCCGTGCCGAGATGCCGGTCAGCATCGCCAGCACTTCGCCCAGCCCGCTCAGATCGGCGGCGATCTGACAAGTATTGGCCGCGATCAACATTCCGCAGGCGCACCAGGCGACCCATGGCCGATAACGGACACGCAACATGCTTGCCAACCCATGCCCCGAGACCATGCCCAACCGGGCACACATCAATTGCACGGCTGCCAAAAGCGGAAAGACGATGACCGCCATCCAGAGAAAGCGATAACCGAAAGCCGCGCCGGCTATGGAATACGTGGTGATGGCCGACGGATCATCGTCGGCGGCGCCGGTGATCACGCCCGGGCCTAAGACGGCCAGAAAGCGACGGAGCCTGGCGTAGCCGCGTCGGATGCCCGAATCGCCGGGCGACACGGACTGACGATAGGGAACGTTGAGCAGCAGCGCTCCGCCTTCGACCTCCGGCGCCGAGCGGACGGATCGTCAATTGGAACGGCGTCGGGCTGGTTGACGGGATCGGCGTGCGATCGATCGGTCGAGTCCTGAGAATGCATCGAGCGTACCGGCAGACAAAAAGAGCGCAACGCTGGCCGCGTCGCCCGGATCATCGCATGGCCTGCCTGGGCACATCCGCCCATATTAACTGCCCGGACTGGCAATTCCAAATCGTGTCGTGCGACGATTCCGATGCCCGTTGGCTGGCCTCAGTAGGCGGTGGATCGGGCGGCGTGCCCGCGTCAGGAAAGAAGTCGCCGCCGCCTTTGCGACGCCCCTGGAGACGCCTAGCAGAAAACGCCGCGCTGGCCGGTTAGAATGGAGCTTTCGGCGATGACGACGCTCTCGGTGCTCGAAGGGATCGCGATGGCCAGCGAAAGAAGCAAGCTCCGCTTTGCCGACTTCCGGCGCGGTCTGCGCGAAGCCAGAACCGGCCGTCCGGCATCGTCGGCCGCAAGCGGACCGCAGACGCGCGCACGTCCACGGCCGATAGGGCGGTTGCTCGCTGAATTCTGGAAGCTGTTGGCCGGTCATCGCTGGGGGATCGGGTTGTCATTGACGGCCGCGACCGTGGCGACCTTGCTGTCGCTGGTCCCGCCGGTCGCCACAAAACTGGCGATCGACAACGTGCTGCGCGGCAATCCGCTCGAAAAGCCCTGGACTCTGCTCATCCCCGCGGACTTGGATCGCTGGCAGCTCTTGTGGTGGTTGGCCGGCGCCGTGGTGGTGGTCGCGTTGCTGGAAACCGCGATCGGCCTTTTGGGCCGCTGGTATTGTACTCGGACGGTGACGCGTTTGCAGGTCGGCGTGCGCAAGCGGGCTTTCGAGCACGCGGTGCGTTTGCCGTTGCACCGTGTTTATCAGATCCGCTCGGGCGGGGTGGCCAGCATCCTGCGCGAGGATGCGGGAAGTGCCGGCGAACTTGTCTTGAGCATGATCTACACTCCCTGGCGCGCGATCGTGCAACTGGTCGGCAGCCTGGTGATTCTGGCTTTCGTCGACTGGCGCCTGCTGGCCGGAGCACTCTTGATCTTGCCGGTGAAATTCTTTACGCACCGAACATGGATCGGCCGCATCCGCCCGCTGTATCGCGACATTCGCATGCAGCGGCAGGATATCGACAGCAGCGCGACCGAGACGTTCGCCGGCATGCGGGTGGTGCGTGCCTTCGGGCGTCAGCGGAACGAAGCCGGCCGCTTTACCCGCGCCATGCACTTCATGGCCCGGCAGCAGATCTTTGCCTGGTGGTGGTCGCGGAGCGTCGACGTCATGTGGGAAATTCTCATCCCGTTGGCGCAGGCGGCACTGCTCTTGTATGGCGGGTCTCGCGTTCTGGAGGGAAAGTTGACGCTAGGGGACCTGATGATGTTTCTGGTCTACCTGGTAATGTTGCTTAATCCGCTGGCCATTCTGGCCGCCAGTGCCACCGGGTTTCAAAGCAGCCTGGCCGGTCTGGACCGTGTGCTCGACCTGCTGGCCGAGCCGCGAGAAATGACCGACCACCCGGGCGAAATTGCGGTGCGCAAGGAGCAGGTCAGTGGCCGCGTAACGCTGCGCGGCGTCGGTTTTCGCTATCCGGGCTCGAGCGAGCAGGTGCTATCGGAGATCGATCTCGACGTGCAACCCGGCCAAAGCGTGGCGCTGGTCGGCCGGAGCGGATCGGGCAAAACAACGCTTTGCAACCTTGTGGCCCGCTTCTATGATCCCACCTCCGGCACCATCGAATTCGACGGCGTTGACCTGCGCCAGATCAACGTCGAAAGTTACCGCCGGCTGCTGGGAATCGTGGAACAGGACGTGTTCCTGTTCGACGGAACGGTAGCCGACAACATCGCCTATGCACTACGAGGCGCGACCCCCGACCAGATCGAGCGGGCGGCGCGGGTCGCCAATGCTCACGAGTTCATCGCCGCGCTGGATCGCGGCTATCAGACATTGATCGGCGAACGTGGCGTGCGGCTCAGCGGAGGCCAGCGGCAGCGCATCGCGATTGCCAGGGCCTTGTTGGCCGACCCGCGAATCCTGATTCTCGACGAAGCCACGAGCAACCTCGATAGCCACAGCGAGCTTTTGATTCGCGACAGCCTGCTGGAGTTGATGCGCGGCCGCACGTCGTTCATCATCGCCCACCGCTTGAGCACGATCACCCACGTTGATCGGATCCTCGTGCTGGACGACGGCAAGATCGTCGAGACCGGCACTCCGGCGGAGTTGCTGGCGCGCGACGGGCCCTATCGGCAGATGGTCGAGTTGCAAGCGCTGGGTCAGGTGCCGCTCACCCCGGCCGATTCATGAAGGCCGATCGGGCTTCTATTCATTGTCGAGGGCGACCCGCAGATGCGCGGCGAGTAGCGCGCTATTCGGCTTTTGCAAAATCGTGTCGTGATCGCCGGGAATGGTGATCACCTCGACGCCGCCGGTGACAACCAGTCCCCAATTCAGATCGGGAGTGAGCCCGTGAAACAACGGACGCGTCTTGGGGCGAAAGAGCAGGACGCGTCCGGCGTAGCGGCCCGGCACATAGCTCTGCAACGCCTTGAAATTCACATCGACGCGTCTGCGGAACTGGTCGGGAAGATCCTTTCGCACGTCGACCGACCAGTCAAAACCTGGGGGCGTCTTTTCGCGGCTCATCGCCCGCTTGAGGCGACGCTTCCAATGGTGGAGTCGGCCGCGGATCGCCGAAATCTTTTTGGCCAGCGATTTCTTCAGCATGAACTGAGAGACCCAATGGGGCAGGTTGGCAAAAAAGAAACGCACGTTCCGCAGAACGATCCAGCGTGAATACCCGGGGATCTTCTCCAACCACGCATCGATAATCGCGACCCGGCCAACCTGGATTCCCGCATCATGAAGCTGTCGCGCAACTTCATAGGCCAGGATTCCGCTGAATGAGTAGCCCATCAGGTGGATCGGCCCATCGAATTTGGTGTCGCGAATCGCGGCCACGCAATGCCTGGCTATTTCGGGCAACGTCGTGCGCTCGCCCCAGGGAGCGCCGTCGCCAGCCATGCCAAGTGCAAAGAGGGGTCGGTCGGCATCCAAGCACGCCAGGAGCTTGCCCGACAGTGCCGGTGCGCCGCTGATGGTCGGCATCAGGAACACTGGCGGACGCCCCCCGTGGGTCTGCAAAGGAATCACCACGACCGCGGGCTCCGGCGTCTGCTCTTTGACGATGGTGTCGGCCAGCAGCGCGAGATTCGTCGCTCCAAAAAAAGCGGACAGGGGAATTTTCTGACGCAGCCGGCATTGGATCTGATGGCACGCGCGGGCGGCGAGAATCGAATGGCCACCTAGCGCGAAAAAGTTTTCGTGTCGTCCCACCCGCTCGACACCCAACAGCTCCTGCCAGATATCGGCCAGTATCCACTCGGTGGGAGTGCGCGGTTCAACATATCCCGTGAGCCGTCGCTCATTATCTTTCGGATCCAAAGCCAAGAGAGCTTTGCGGTCGACTTTGCCGTTGGCAGTGCGCGGAATCTGATCGAGCGTCACGAAGAACCGCGGACACATGAACCAGGGCAGCCGCTTTGAGAGTCGGTCTCGCATTTCCTGGGCATTCGGGCGACGGCCCTGGCTGACAACGATGTAGGCAATGAGCTGGGCATCGCCCGGGCCAGCCGTGCGCGCGAGGACGACGGCTTCGCAGACGCCGGGACATTCAATCAACGCGGCCTCGATCTCAAGCAATTCGACGCGGTTGCCACGAATCTTCACTTGCTGATCGACACGCCCTTTAAACTCCAGATCGCCGTCCGGGCGCACTCGGCCGAGATCGCCCGGACGGTACATACGATCTCCGGCGACCGTTGAGCTAGGATGAGGCACGAATCGCTCGGCCGTCCAGGCCGGTCGGTTCAGATAGCCCGTGGCGAGCCTTGGCCCTCCCAAGTAGATTTCGCCGACCTCGCCGGGCGGGATCGGCTCGAGCGCGCGATCCAGCAACTCGACAAATGAATGTTGAATGGGACGTCCGATGCGGGTTCCCTCGAGCCGCTCGCTCGCCGGGCATTCGCACGACAGGGCATGACCCGATTCAGTCGTTCCGTACGTCACGCTGAATCTAGCCTTGGGAAAACGCGCGAGAAATCGGCCTCGCAGTTCGTCCGAAACCACGTCGCCTCCGCACTGAACCGCCTCGAGACTCTGACACTGCGCCGACTCGGGCCAATCGAGAAACGCCCGCAACATCGCCGAAGTCATCGCAATGTGCGTGACTCCGTGAGTCCTGATCAAACTCCCAAGATAGGGGACATCCTGGTGACCTTCGGGCCGCGCAATCGCAAAATGGCAACCGTGCAAGAGGGGGGCAAACATTTCTCCGATGAACGGTGAGTTGCTGATCGGTGTTTTCATGATCGCCATGCAGCTTCCCGCATCCGGGAGGTCACTTTCAGGCCGAAACATTCTGGCCGCGATCGTGGCATGGGAGACCATGACGCCCTTGGGCGCACCCGTCGAGCCGGATGTCAGCAACACAAACGCCAGATCATCGGGCACCAGTCGCGCCATGGGAGCCTCGGCACGACCGGGCGTCTCATCATCCATGACGACGAGACGAGCGGTAAATGGCGGAAGGTGTTGCCGGCACCGGCTCTGCGTCACGATCACCGACGGCGCGGCTTCCCGGATCATCGCCGCGATGCGCTGTGTCGGATCCGACGGCTCAAGGGGAACACAAACGCCGCCGGCCTCCAGGACTGCCAGCACGATCACCGGCAGATCGAGTGAACGCTCCAGGCAGATGCCGACCAGCGTTCCAACCTCCACGCCCAGGCGGTGCAGGTGAGAGGCCCAATTCCCACTTCGCGTGACAAGCTCGTCGTAGGTTAGCCACTGATCTTCATAAACCGCGGCGATGCGGTCCGGCGTGCGGCGTGCCTGGGCTCGAACGAGTTGGTGCAGCAGCGCAGGCTGGCTGTGCCAGACCGGTAGCCGGCCGGCACCGACTTCCGTCGGCTCAGAAACCGAGTAACGAAATACGCCGCTGGACGTAGCCATCGTGCACAAAACAAATGCTTGCTACGACTGATACAGGAGATCGCGAATTCCAGAGCCTTCGGCGGTCGTGTACGGTGCGCCTCGCACAATCACCACGGGCATCCCCTCGTTTCCTTGTCCCATCAACATCGATGCGGCGGCGGAGAGCTCGTCCACCAGCGCAATCACGGGCGTGATGTGCCCACCGAAAAGGTCCGTCTGCTTGCGCCGCTCGACAGCGCTGATGCCAGCGAACCCAATCGACATGCCCATCGACCCAAGCCGGTCCAGCCTGCCAAACGAGTCATTAATGATCACCGCGACTTCCCGATTGGTGAGCTCGCGGATTCGGCTGCGGATTTCGCGGGCACTGGCGTCGGGATCCTTGGGGAGCATGATCAGGTGTGGCTCGTCTCCGGCGCAGATATTCGATTGATCGATGCCCGCGCCTTGCGCGACAAAGCCAATCTTGTGCCGCGTCATCACCATCAGGCCGTGGCGGGTCTGCCGCCCGATCTCGACCACCTCGTCGCTTTCCTGCAAATAGGCCTCGCACATCCTCGGGTCGCGGCCGGTCCGCTCGGAAAGTGCCCGCGCCTCCGGCGATGGGTCGAAATCGTCCAGCTTATAGACCCGATGCTCGGCCTTCGAAACCAGCTTCTGGGCGATGACGACAACGTCGCGGTCGCAAATCGCGAAATCGGCTCGCTTGCACCGATCGACGATGATCTCCCCCACATCCTCGCCGCCATGGGCCAGCGGGATGCCGGGGACGGCAAACAAAGTCAGCGAAAAGGGATCAGGCATGATCGAAGTAACACATACAGAATTGGCGGAAACCCAGACGCTCGTCGTGCGCGGGATGGTCCATTCCCACGTGTTTTGAAGCGAGTGGATGCCGATCCCCGTCCAGTTGCCGATTATAACCCTGGCGGACGCATCCGTGTCAATTTTTTTTCCTCGGGACTGCAACAAATCGGTCGCCCACGGGAAATCCTCAATCAATCGAGTGAGATTCCGGTTAGGGCGTGGATCGTCCTTCGAGCAGGTTTTTCAGGAGCGTATCGCGCGGACATTCCCCGATCCAAAGGGCACACAAATGGGCGGCTGCCGCGAGATAGAGCTGACTGTACATGGGATCGAACGAGCCCATGTCGAAGCAAGCGCGCGTGTATTTCACCAGGTGGATATCGTTGCGAATCGATGCCTGCGTGGCCAGCGTACGTCGGATTTCAGGAAGCTCGGCCTCGTCGGCATGCCAAACGCGCGCGGCCGCGACCTGGGGCGAGGAGTGGAGCGCTTCGAGAACGGTGGCGTCCTTGGTCCTGGCCGGTGTCCAATTGAAATCGAGCGCACGCTTGCTCAGGACACTGCGATATGCCGTAATCCACACGAGCGCCGCGGCCAGCGCCAACTTGCGATCCGTGTTCAGGCTCGACAGGCCGCAAGCGGACTGCGGCAGGGTCAGGCAGTGGGTCCAGCCGTACTTGGCCTGCTGGATATCGTCCTGAAGCATGCTATGCGCACAGACGCGCAGCACGGCGCGAAAGGCCGCGTCAATCTGCGCCCGGCTCAAGTCGTGACGAATGAAATCTCCGAACAGCGCGTCGGCGTTGCCCGTCCTCTCGCCCGCCTCAACCAGACCGCGAATGCTCTGGCTCCCCAAGGTACCCTTGGGGGGATTGGAAAGCTTTGTCAGGATCTCCTGTTCGATTTGGCTCGGCGTTATCGCCAGCGGCTTGTCGCTCTCGATGGCCATGCCCGAGAAGCTCTTCATTTGCTCGCCCGGATCGGCGGCAATCGCCCGGGCGGCTGCCCGCAGGAGCGATGCATCGGCGACGTCGGCCGTCTCGCCATGGCGCAACAGAAGCCAAAGTCCGATATGCGAGTGGGACGCCCCCGTCAGCGTGGGGAGCGCCAGCGGGGTGAGGAGGCGGACCAGGCTTGCCGTACCAAACTGCCTGGCAATCTGGAGCACGAGGGCTTCCATGCCGTCGGGGTCACCCTGCTTGAATGTGCGGGCAAATTCGGCCGAAGCGACCGTCAAATCGGGAAATGGCTTAATCGCCGCCGGCGGCCCCAGCGGTTTGACGCCGGCGCCATAGGCCGAGGCACTCACGACCATCTGCAACCGTGCCAGCTCGCGGTCCGCCGGATCCGCCAGGCGCAGCAGCCCGTAGCGGGCCATTACCTCGAGCGGCGCGTGGAGCGTAAAGCTGGTCATCCCGCGCTCGGGAGGTCTGGAAACAATCGCGCCGACCTCGCGATAGAGGCCCGCATCGCTCAGGGCGGCGAGATCTCGAGCTTGATACGCATCGACGACGTTCTTCGGGTCGATGCCCGCGACCTGATGCAATTCCTTCTGCGCGGAGCTCATCACCTTTTTCTCCTGTGGCTGTGAGGGTTGATCTGCCGCTGGTTGGCCGGCGGGAAGCGCATCGGGATCGAGCGCGGCCAGGAACGTCGCCGCGGCGGCGAGGCCAAGTCCCTTGAGCACGTCGCGGCGCTCGGCCGCGGACTGGTCCTTCCGGCGATTCTTCCCCATTTTTCGGATTACCTTGGCTCCGGAGCAGTTCCAAGCGATGGGTCGACCCGTAAAGCAAGACGGCCCTTGCCACTCAGCGTCGCCACGTCCAGATCGACGATACATCGGAGGCGAGCCTCGTTGAGAGTCAGTTCGCCTTCAAGGTGAACGGTTCCCCGAGCGTTTTCGAAGTCCGCCAGTTGAGTGACCGTGGCGGCTTTGTCCAGATTCATGCACAGCTCCGTTTGGCCGCGCGTTTGCGTGAAGCGGATTGGCATCCACTGGCGGTCGATGCACTCCTTGAGCGCCCAGGCCGATCTCACTGGACGCAGCGCCGCTTCGACGGGATGTTGGCCCGACGAAAGCCTTTCTACCAGAGACAGCTCCTGGCCGCACAGCTCGCGGTCTGGGGCGGCGTGCGATTGCTCCAGGCCATCGGCCGCGGGGTTTTCCATCTCGTCGGCGCGGCGGCGAAGACTCAGCGGCCGCATGTCGGTCCAAACCGTCGCGATGTATTCGAGGCACTCGTCCTTGCGTCCGGTCTTTCCAGTCGACTTCCATCCGGCTGGAATCGCACGACCGTCGGGCCAAATCGAGTATTGGTTCTCGTGGTTCACGACCACTGCGTAAGCCAGGTCGTCTTGATCGTCGCTGGCCATGATTGCAATCTCGAGCGGAAGCCTCAGGGGTAAGTCAACCGGCATACTGCTCTCAGCACGATTCCTGCTCATGCGCGCCCAACGGAGTCAGTGGGGACTTCTCCCGCCAGCTATGGGCATAGCGGTTGGCGATTTGATTCAGCTCCACCATGCGCGGCAGGATGGTTTTTTCGAGAATGACGTCGCGGTCATGCTCCGGTGTCGTGGCGACCTCGCTCCACACCGCGCGGCCGGCCATGAAGCCCGAGCAACCCGCCTCGCAAGCGATTTGCAATTGCGTCTTGAAACGATCAAACGGATCGCCCGCCGACAACAAAGCCCAGGGGACGCTCGACACATCGCTGAGTTCGGCGCAGGCGGCACGCCACACGACTTCGCTGGGTTCACGATGGCCATCGACCGGAAACTGCAGCTTGAGAACGTCCGGGCCGAGCGCGCCCAATCTTTCAACGGTTTTCATCACGATGCGCCGCCGCTGGTTGGCAAAGCGGAGCGAATCGACCGGCGCATCCGGATCGATTGTGCAAACCACCGGTTCCAAAAATAGCGGTATCGCTTCCTCGGCGCATTGCCCGACAACTTCTCGCACCAATGCCTCTTGCGCCAGTGTGCGTTCACCGCCGTCGGGATGATAAGAGAGATAGAGCTTCACGCCACAGGCCCCGATCTGTTGAGCCTGCTTCACACTCCAGGCAGGTGACTGGCCATCCGGGGCAGAAACGCTTTCCGGGCGGCGCTCGCCGTCGAGCGCGGTAATCAAGCCGACACCGCCGGCGAGCGCGCCGCAGGCGACGGCCTGCAAAGCGCCGTACTGGGGATCAAGAATCACCGCGGTCGCCAGCGGTCCAATCCGACGCACTACGTCGAGCTTAAGCTGCGTGACGCGCTCGGGCGCCACATGGCCGCGCCCCTGGCGATCCATCATTCTCAATAGCACGCCGCGGTGGTCGATGGCGAGAATCCTGAAGATCCCCGCAGGACTCGCCGCGGTTTGCAGGCGGCGAAACTTGCCATGAGTCAGTCGTTGCTTGTTCATTTGCTTCCTGGCGACTAACCGCGACTTATTCGCTCGGCGCGACTATGGGTTAACGAGAATTCGGTACGTCGACCCTTCAGTCGCGCGGTCGAGGGCCTCGTTGAGCTTTGCCAAGGGATACCGAGCCGAAATTAGCGGCCGCAGATCTACAAGTCCGTTGGCCACCAGGCGGCTCGCCTGGTGCCAATCCTGCAGTGTCTGACCACGGGATCCCAACAGCGAAATCTCCTGGTGATGAATCCGGCGGGCATCGACTCCCGTGTCGGCTCCCGCCGGAAAACTGCCATAGTAAATGACTCGGCCGCCGGGGCGCACGCTGGCGCTCGCCTGTTTGGCCGTCTCTTTGTGGCCGAATGTGACAAAGACCGCATCCGCGCCGTTGCCACGCGTCGCGTCCTGGACATTTTGCTTGAGCTCGCCCGGCTCAAATGCCGCGGTCGCACCGTGCTGAAGCGCAAGACGCCTTTTTTCGGGGTCGGAATCACTAACCAACACGCGCGCGCCTCGAAGCAGAGCCAATGCCAGGTGGAGATATCCCATCGTGCCGCAACCAATTACCAGGACGTCGTCGCCAAACCGCAAGTTGGCCATGTTGATACTGTGGACGACGCAGGCCACCGGTTCGCACAGCGCAATCTCGTCGAACGATCGCTCCTCGCTGATAGGGAACAGCTTCCAGACGGGAACGGCGGCATAATCGGCCAGTCCGCCGATCCGTCGCAGGACATTTGCTTTGCGGCCCAGCATCTTGCCGGTACACAAATGTGTATCGCCGCGCCGACACGCTTCGCATTGCATGCAGCGGTCCAGGAAAGCGATCGCGACACGCTGTCCGACCGAAATACCGGCCACTCCCTCGTTGTGCACCGCCGCGACGACGCCCGCCGTTTCGTGTCCAGCGGCGATGGGATAGTCGTCCTGAGTCCCTTTCCACAACCGACGTTCCATCGTGCAAAGGGCGCACGCCTGAATCCGCACCAGGGCTTCGCCGCGGCCCGGCTCGGGAATTGGCTCCGAGCGAAGCTCGACCCGGCCGGGTCCCGTAAAGATGGCAACTCGATTTGACGCCACGAAAAAATCCCTCGGTGTTTGTCCGCCTCGATCCTGGCTGCCTGCGAAGGCGAGCCGACGACGAGGAGGCTCAATCAATGGCTTCGATCAAGGAGTTCGGTTTCGAATTGCGTGCCCGCGAACACGCGCCGCAACTCATCGTAATTCTCGACAAGATCCCTCAGATCCGACGAATTCTGTTTAACGCTGCGGATTGCCAGGCCGGTGGAACTTGGGTCAAGTCCGAGAAACTCGAGTATCGTGTTCTGGGGGTCGAGCGAAAAGAGCGTTTCATAGACGACCTCGATCCAGTCATTTCCCCCTTCGGCGACGGCATCACGGATCTCATTGTAGTATGCGTCGTCGAAGGCGACTCGCTCAAGAAACCGACCGGGCTCGACCCGGACCCTTGGCCGGTCTGTGGCCAGATCCTGGGGGCGATAAACCTCCCACTGAGCAAGCGCTTCCGAGA
Source organism: uncultured Planctomycetaceae bacterium (assembly GCA_963702015.1). GTDB lineage: Bacteria > Planctomycetota > Planctomycetia > Pirellulales > PALSA-1355 > DATJTR01. The sequence goes on along the minus strand of OY969698.1, from coordinate 4,843,451 downwards.
TTTGGTGCGAGACGTACGTCTTCAGGCGATTCCGTCGCCTCAATACCACCTTGGCAACCGTCGGATCGGCGAGCAAATAGCGGAACACGGGCTCGTTCTGCCGGTGTGTCAGCTTGAATCCGACGCAAGGGTAACCGAGCCGAGTCGCCCACACCCGCTGGAGAAACTGTAGGGGGTCATGGTCGCGCTCGCCGACGGTCCCGAAGCTGAAGTCAGTCTCCCGCAGCCGCAGTGCCAGCCGGATGCCTTTGGGATTGAAGATCTCATGATGACAAAGGATCGACGGGTGGGAATCGAGCATCGCTGCGAGCATGTTGCTGCCCGAACGCGGCGCCGCCAGGATGACAAATCGTGTCTTGATCGTTCGAGCGTCTGTCATCCAAAGCATCGGCAGCGATGGGGCCGTTCGATCCGGTCCGATCGCCGCGCACCTCTCAGCACTGCCGGCGAAGCATGGCACGCGCATCGGCTATGCGCCGGCCGCAAGCCTCTGCCGCATCGCGCGAAGCGTTCGTACCACCGTCAGATCGGGTCGCACGAGATAGATCGTCCCGTCGTAAGACGAAGCCACGACGTGCTCGCCGCTACGGGCGACAGCACTAATTCCATTGGTGGCCACTACTTTGCGCCGAACGGTTTCGTCGTCGAGATCGACCCGGATCAGCCCGCCCCAATAATCGCCGATCACAATCGTCGAGTCACTGTAAAAACAGACCGACTTCAGCGATTTACGGCCGATCGGAATGGAGTGCTCGAGTCGGCCCGTCGCGACCTCAAAGACTTTGAGCGTAAAATCTCGCGATACGCTGGCCAGACGCCGGCCCGAGGGATCCAGGTCGACATCGTTGATGATCGCCGTGTGGCCGAGGAATCGCTGGAGTAATTCGCCTTCGAAGTTCCAGGAAAGCAGCAGGCCGTCGGCACCGCAGCTCACCCCCAGCGTTTCGCGGGGATGCAGGCGCAACGATTTGACGGCCCCCTCATGGACCTCGATTTTTTTGCGGATTTCGCCCCGGGGGGATACGCGAACGATTCGGCTCGAGTAACAGGCGGCGAATATTTCACATTCGTGCCCGGGATGGTTCGCAATGCGGAGCGAGTTAATGGGCCCCTCACCGAGCCGGACATCAATCTCGGCGCGAAGCCCGTCACCCTGGCGCTCGAAAATGAGGACCGTATGGTCGTGCGAGCCGCCGACCACGAGTCCGCATCGTTCGTTGGACGTAACGGCATTCATCAAGACACGACCCGAGCGTGGTTCGACCTTCGCCAGCCAGCGGGCTTCGTCGGCATTGAGCCGGCCGAGGCGAACAAATCCGTCGTCGCTGACGGTGGCGATCTCGCCGGGGGCGGCGACCGCGACTTCATTGAAGCAAGGGTTGCCCGGCTCGGAACCCTCCTGGCCAATTTCCCGCTCGAGCTGCCCCGTCTTCGCATCCCAGAGCAAGATCGTGCCGTCAAATGTGCCGCCCAGAATCTGCGTGCCGTCGGGCGACCAGGTCAAAGAGCGTTCCCAGGTCGCGGGTCGTTTTTCGAGCGCGATTCGCTGGGCAAAAGTTTTGGAGTCCCAGATGATGATTCGCTGGTCATAGGCGGCCGACAGAATGTCGCCGTTGGCAGGCGACACCGCGACTTTCTTGATGCCGGAGCTATGGGCCTCGATGAGTTGCTTCAGCTCGCCGGTGGACGTGTCGAAAATGCGGATACAGCCGTCGTCGCATCCCAGGACCGCGCGCTGGCGATCGAGATCGATGGCGCACGTGTCGGTTTCGTTTTCGAAAGGCCCCCACAGGCTCAGCTGTCGTCCGGTCGTCAGGTCCCAGACGCGCAGGGTTCTGTCGTCGCCCGACGAATAAACCTTGCCGTCGGCGACGACCACCGCGAGGACATCTTTTTCGTGACCTTCGAGCACGCAACGAACCGCCCCCGTATGAAGGTTCCAAACGATGAGCCGTCGGTCACGCGATGCCGAGACCCCCGTTTCGTGATCCACGAAAGCAAAGTCCTCGACGTCGTCGCTGTGCCCCAACAGGACGCGATCTCTGCTTCGCGAAGCGACATCCCAAATGTGGATCGAGTAATCCGAGGAACAGGTCGCCACCTTGGTACCGTCGGCATTGCCGATGACGCGGTTCACCAGGTGATCGTGATAGCCAAGCAGTTCGGCTCGTCCGGTGTCCAGATCAAAGATGCCGACGGCGCTGTCGTAGGCCGACGTGACCGCATGCCGCGTGCCTGGAATCAAAACGACGCCGGTTACCGGTCCACGGTGCCTGGACCAGTCCGCAGAGGTAGGGTCGGATTTGACGTCGTCAATCGTCGTCGCCATGACTTGGGCCCTCGACTGGAGAATTACGACCCGTGCGCTGAAGATCGAGTGATTCAGCATTAGGTCATATTAGGTCAATCACGATTCATTGCAACCGTTTTCCAAGAAAAGCATTTGAACTGAGATGATAGGAAGGCATCCACTTCGCAGAAGGATCGAATCGCCCCAATCACTTCGGATCGTCTTGCCAGAGGCAAGTCGGCCTTCGACCAACTAGAAACTAAAGTGCATCGCGACACCTCGCCGTCGCCATCGACGAATCGACCTGGCCGCCCCCCCCCCCCCAGCGACGACGGTTTCGGCCTACATCAACGATTTTGCGCGTCACAGCCCAGCGAATGCAAGGATTTAACAATAAAAAAACTTGATCTTTACCGGAAATGAATGTAGGCTGCGTCTTTGGCTGGGCGGTACTTTGCATTCAGCGTGTTCATTTCTCCGCGGTTCATGCGCCGCGAACCACGCTGCTTGACCGACCAGCTGCGCTCAACGATTGCCGGATCCTATGAGCCCAATCTGTGCAGCAGTCTCGCTGACCGACGTGGTCGAGTCCGTGCGCCATGGCGGAGTCGTACGCGTTGTCAGTGAAATGGAGGCAAGCGAAGCCAAATCCCCCGCGGGGTATTTTGTGCTCGCCGCCGAAATGGCCACGACAGAGACACTCCACCGGTTGCTTCGGTACGCCGACATTCTTCCGGTGTTCGCAACGACGCGAGATCGGCTCGAGCAATTGCAGATTGTGGAAGTTCCGATCGCTGATGATGAGCATGGTCGGACGAATCGATTGGCCAGCGACAATGCTTGGGCGAGTGATCGAGCCTCGACGGCCGCACGGCTGGCAGCCGCGGCGGTGAGTTTGGTCGGCACCGACGCGGAGTTGGCAAAATACGCGCTGCGAGATTTGACGGTCCGCTGCACCGATTGGGGCGGCGCGGCAAACTGCCAGCGGATTTTCGAGGCGGCGGTCGATCTCACCCGACTGGCCGGTCTCTCGCCCGCGGCTGTCGTCTGGCGGTTGGGAGCGACGCGCGCGGCGAATCTCGACCCCTCGGTGCGCGACGAGCTGCTCGATCTGCCGACCGTGTTGATCCGTCAAATTGTCGACCATCGACGAGCTCAGATGTCGGCCACACTGCTGCGTAGTGGTCCGGGTGTGCGGATGCCGACGCGGTACGGCAATTTCACGCTTCAGGCCTACGAGGACACTCTGACCGGGCAACTTCATCTCGCTTTCTGGACGGGCCAATTGCGGGATCCGGCCCTGGTGCGCGTCCATTCCGAATGCCTCACCGGAGATTTGTTCGGTTCGCTGCGCTGCGATTGTGGCACTCAGCTTGATCTGGCCCTCGCCCGGCTTGCCCAAGAGGGGGATGGCGTGCTGATCTATTTGCGTCAGGAGGGGCGCGGCATCGGGTTGGTCAACAAGCTGCGCACGTATGCCATCCAGGACCTGGGCTTCGACACGGTGGAAGCCAACGAGCAGATTGGCTTCGACGCGGATTTGCGCGACTATAGTCTTGCTGCCAAAATGCTCGTCGATCTTGGCATCTCATCGATCCGGCTGCTGACAAACAACCCACAAAAGGTCCGCGGACTGAAGAAGCATGGCATCAGCGTCGCCGACCGGGTGCCGCTGGTGGTTGAGGCAGGCCCCGAGAACTCGGCATATCTCGACGTGAAGCGTACCAAGATGGGTCATTGGTTATCGTAAGGCGTGGCGTCGATCATGTCCTCTCTGCCTTGGGCGTTTTGTCGCGGATCTCTGGCGGGAGCGTACCGGACTCCGAAATTCGCACCACGAGCCGCGTCGTGATTCCTGACCCTCTCTTCTTGGGCGTCGATCTCGGCACGAGCGCCCTGAAGTGTGGCCTGTTCGATCAGGCCGGGAATTGTGCGGCCGGGGCGCGCGTTGCTTATCCGACCCGCGAATGGGAGGGAGGCGCCGAGCAACAATGCGGTGACTGGTGGGAGGCGCTGTCCGGCGCGGTTCATCTCGTGGCGGCCGGCATTGATCGGAAACGCATTGTCGCAATCGGCGTTGGTGGACATGCGCCAAGCCCGGCATTCGTTGACGTCGATCTGCAGCCGGTGTCGCCCGTCTTACCCTGGTTCGACGACCGCCGTGCACGCGAGCGGGATCGACTGCTCGAAACCCTTGGCCGTTTCCCGGCCAGCGGCGGGGAGAGGCTCATGGTTCAGGTCGCCGCGCGAGCCATGTGGCTCCGCGGTACTTCGCCGCGCGAATTTGCCGGCGCCGCGTGCGTCCTGCACAGTGGCGATTACCTCGTCGCGCGGCTGACGGATCAAAAGGTTATGACGAGCCCCAAGATGCCTGAAGTATTCGTCGCCGCCGATCTTCCAACAGGACTGCTCTCCGCGCGAGAATGCCTTCCAGGAGAGATCGTTGGCCGAATCAGGGCGGATCTGGCCGCAGAATGGAAGCTCGACCCGGCCGTGGAGGTCGTCGCCGGCGGGCTCGATTCTTTCTTGGCCTCAGTCGGCAGCGGGATTCGCGAGCCGGGCGATGCGTGTCTTAACTGCGGCTCAAACTCCGTCGTCGCCCTGCTGACTCGCGAGAGCCATGATGCTCGCTTTGAGTGGCACGAATTGTCGCTACTCAGCCGCCCCACCTGGCCAGGGGGACGCGTGTTGCAACTGACGCGAACGTTGGCCGACTTGGATGATGCATTCGACGACGCGATTTTGGAGGCGGCCAGTTTGCAACCGCCGCTTGCGATCGAACGACTGCTACCGGAATTGCTCGGGTCGGGCGGGCGCGAGAATCGGAAGATCCGCAAGCAGATTTCTCATTATCTCCAAGGTCATACTGCCGTCGAGGTGCTCCGTTTGCTGCTCGATGCGATCTTCCTCGGCCAGCGAATGATGTTGGAGGAATTGGAGCAACAGGGCGAGCCGGCTCGGCGGGTCTACTCGGTGGGAGGACTGGCGGCCTATCCGGTAGTCAATCAACTGCAGGCCGACGTGCTGGGAAGAGCGATCGAGATACCGCGGTCCACCGATAGCGGCGCAAGGGGTGCGGCGCATGCTGGCCTCCATGGCCTTGGGGCTTTGCACGGCCTCCGATTCGACCTCGCGCGGCGTACAGCCAAACCATGGCTGCGCTCCGCGGCCGGAGAACGCGGCGGTTTATGAGGGTTTACTGGCCGAGATTCACGTCGGAGCTCCGGACCGACAGGGCTGATCATGACCGCGTATTGAACGACGTTCGACGCGGCACTAGGCTTTTTGTTGATACGGTAATCGACGATCTCGACGTCGCTGGAGCGCAAGATTATGTTCCCCAACCCCGGCAAGACTAGCTGCGACGCCGATGCGACGGACGCTCAAGAACAAGCTTCCGCCGGCCGCTTGCCAAGCAAGATTTCGCAGGCGATCAGCGAGCGGGCTCAGCGCGTCATTTGGAAGGGTGGCAAAGAAGCCACGCAACACGAGTCGCTGCGTGCCGCTGGATATCCACGTTTCCTGGCCCGGGGCGAGGGCTGCAAGATCTGGGATGTCGACGGCAACTGCTACACCGATTACCTGATGACCTGGGGGACCGTGCTGCTCGGTCATGGCTATCCGGCCGTGGAAAGCGAAGTGGCATTGCAACTGGCGCGGGGGTCGCACTTCAATCTGGCCGTTGAACAGGAAGTCAGTCTGGCCGAACGCCTCGTCCATCACATCCCCGGTGCCGAGCTGGTGCGTTTCCTGGCCACCGGGGCGGAAGCGACCGGAGCGGCGGTGCGTATCGCCCGGGCCGCCACGGGCCGCGAAAAAGTCGTCCAGTACGGGTTTCACGGCTGGCTCGATTGGTGCCAGAGTGCCCATCCGGCGGGAATCTTGCCCACCACGGTCTCCAGCACACTTTCGCTGGCCTACAACGATCTGGACGCGCTGGAAGATCTCTTTCGCAAACATCGAGAGTCGATCGCTTGCATCATCATGGAGCCGATCAAAGACGAGGAGCCGCGCGAGGGTTATCTGGCCGGAGTGCGCGATCTTGCCCATCGCTTCGGCTCGCTACTCATTTTCGACGAAGCCAAAACCGGATTCCGCTTCGGCTTGGGCGGAGCGCAGGCCCACTACGGGGTGATCCCGGATCTTGCAGTTTTCAGCAAGGCCTTGGCAAATGGCTATCCACTGGCTGTCGTGACCGGTAAAGCGAACGTCTTCACGCGGGCATCGGAAGCCTGGGTCAGCGGGACCTACCATGGGTGGCCGCCGGCAATCGTCGCCGCGCAAGCTACGCTCTCGGTGCTCGAGCGGGAGCCGGTTGTGGAGCATGTCTGGACATTGGGCGCACGATTGATGGAGGGGTTTAACGCCATCACGGCCCGCGTCGGATTGGAATCACGTCTCGTCGGAGCTCCGCCGATGCCCCAGCTACAATGTGCGCAAAGGGAGACCACGACGATCCAGAATCTCTTTGCCGACCTGGTCCTGCGCGGCTACTTTATTCATCCGATCCGCCCGTGGTTCATCTCGTACTCTCATGACGCCGCGTGCATCGAGCAAACGCTGGACGACATCGAGATCGCAGCGCGACAGGCGGTGGCATCATGAAAATACGCAACGGCAGCGTCGAGGAAGCGGTCGAACTGGCCAAGAGGATGCCCGATTTTTCGAATCCCTATAATCTCAACTCTCCCGACGCCGTACTGCCAAAACTGGATCACGTGCTGATCGCCGAGCAAGACGGCGTGCCTGTTGGATTTCGGGCTGGCTCGCGATTCTCGCCCGACACGTTCGCGGTCTGGCTCGCCGGAGTGTTGCCCGAGTATCGGAAGCAAGGAGTCGGCGGGGCCTTATACCGCTGCCAGAAGGAGTGGCTGAAGTCGCAAGGTTACCGATTCATTCGAACTCATGCGCGAAACTCGAACCGCGTCATGCTCAAGATTCTGATTGATAACGGATACCAGGTCGTCGACGTGGTCAGCTACGGCGACGTCCCGCGCAACAAGATCGTGTTCGTCAAAAACCTGTGGGACGAAGATACTTCGATGAACGCCGGAGCCTTGATCATCGGCCTGTTGCGGACGCAAAACCCGCTGCTGGATCGTGAGCTCCAGGGCTGGCTGCGCGATATCACGATTTCATGGCTGCGGTTCAAGTACACCGGCCGCATCATCGAGGACTCGAGCGTCGACGCGATCTTGGATCGCGCGACCCATTCGGGCCACAGATATTGCCTGATCCTGGCGCATGGCACGATTGTGAGTCATGCCTGGGAGCTAGGTCTGGTCAGGACGATTGAGGCCTGGGCCAATGAACACACCTTTCTGGCGGCGGGCGAAATCGTAGGGGAGGATTCGTGGCGGGGGATTCTGCCGGGTGGTCTTTTGGTCGATCTTGCTCGTTACCGTGATCTCTCCAAGCCCCCTTACGGCGAAGCCGCAACGGCGCCGGCCCGGCCGCGCCAGCCCGGTTGGAATCTCGTCAGCGCCAGCTTGGCGGCCGGCGTCGCGGTCGAGCGACTGCCGGAGGCCATTTCGGCGACGTTCTTGAACATCGCCCCCGAAAACAAGCAGCAAGCCGAAAGCTTAAAGGACGTTTTGGGGGCGGCCATCGCGACGCGGGAGTTGGATCCCGCGCGCTGGGCCCGGGCCAGCTCAAGTTCCTCACCGGAGTCCAGCGGCAGGTGCAGAACTCGCGCCGCGGGATTTTCGTCTGGAACTTCGAGAGCTATGACGAGGTGAATCAGCCGCCCGCCGACTTCGGTTCTCGCGTTTCGACAATTTACAGCGTGGCGGCGGGCTTGAAGACCAACTGGATCCTGCAGACTCACGGTTTCGACGACGCGACCCGCGTGGTTTACTTCGACTACAGCCAGCAGGCGCTCGAGTTCAAGCGGCTCCTGCACGACGAGTGGAACGGCGAGGACTATCCGGAGTTTTTGCGCTATCTCTTCACGAAGCTCAAGCCGGGCGAAGCGTTCTATCAACTCTGGGGTGGCTTCTCACCTCAAGACATGGCGTGGGACACGGTACGCGACGCCTGGACGCGAGAGATTGCCCGCTGGGGAGGTGAATCGATCATCAAGGAGCATTGGCGCCGCGCCAAGCAACTGCGGGTCGATTACGTGCTGTGCAATATTCTGGAAGACCAGGAACCTTTGCTCCGCGAGATGGACAATCGCCCCAACTCGGTGATTTGGTGGAGCAACGTCTTCTTTACCTTCTACAGCAATTGGTTTCACACGATCGACCAACGGCGCGCGATCTACGAACGGTTCATTGGCGGCCTGAGCCAGCAAAGCCCGAACACTCTTATCTACGGCAACGACTACAACAACGTTGCCGTCAATGCGATCCGAGCCGCGGAGTATTCGAAGGCCTATTTCGCGACCGAAGAGAATTATCTGGAGCCGAGAAAGATTCCGGGTTGAGTCGCTCCGATTTCGCTGGCGAAACGGCAGTTAGCGAGCAAAGGCTTGCTCCAGGTCGCTGACGATGTCCGCGGCGTCTTCGAGGCCGACCGAGAGCCGAATCGGTCCTTCGCGCTGCACCCGTGTGGCCGCGTCGCCGAAACTCATTCCCGGGCGGCATATTCGGAGACGTTTGGAAAAGCGTTCCCATTCGAAACTTTCGTGAGCCTCAAAACTGACGATCCCACCGAAGGCGGTCAAGAACGATCTGGCCCGCGAGTGCCCGGTCGCCTGGGGCAGTCCTGGGTAATGCACCTTTTTCACGCTGGCATTTCGTTCCAGATACTCCGCAACCTGCTGCGCGTTTTCGCAATGGCGGGCCATGCGCAAAGGCAAGGTTTTCATGCCGCGCATCACCAGGAACGCCCCGAGCGGATTCAAAAGGCCGCCCAGGAGGCGGCGCGATTTATGAACCTGTCGCCCGAGCGTCGCGTCTTTGAACGTGGCCATCCCAGCCAGCACGTCGCCGTGGCCCGATAGGTATTTGGTGGCGCTATGAATTACGACGTCGGCGCCACAGGCAAGCGGTTTGAAGAGATAAGGAGTGAGGATCGTGTTGTCGACCACCACGAGCACTCCAGCCTGGCGAGCCGTCGCGATCACCTCGGGAGCATCGATCACGTCGAGATCAGGGTTACTGATGGTTTCGAAGTAGACCAGTCGGGTTGGTTTTGCCAACGCTCGCGTCAGATCGTCTGGATTGTTCAGATCGACCGGCACGACGTCAATTCCCAATTTCGCGACAACATCGTTCAACAGCGTACGAACGCCCACGAATAAAGATTGATGAACCACGATGCGGTCGCCGGCCTCCAGCAGACCGAGCAATGTGTGACTGATGGCCGCCATGCCGCTGCCCATCGCCACCGTCGCGGCCCCCCCCTCAAGACTGCGCATTTTTTCCTCAAGAGCTTCGACCGTGGGGTTCCTCTGGCGGATGTAAGTCCCGTCGACCGTGTTTGCCTGGTAGATCGGGAAAGCCGACGCATGCGGGCTCTCGCCGTTGTGAATGATCTGAGTGGAGAAATCGGCTTCGTCGTCGCTGGTGACGAAATCGTAAAGATCGCCTGGCTTTGTTTCACGGTCGCTCATGCTGACTTCTCGACTGCAAACTGGCTTCTGAAGGAGGGAACGCGCCGGCGCTCTGCGCGGACGCGTCACGCCCGGCCGGCTTTAGTATAGCCGTGCAAGATTGGGGCAGTTACCATGACAATCGCAGCAGTAAGGAAATGCCAGATTTCACCCGGGGGGGAGGGTCCCGTGTCGGCCGTCTTCTGGACCAGCGATCCGCGATCGCGCCAAGACGCTGCCGGTCTGACTTCGAACCGGATCGACGTGTACCACGTTGCGCCCGACCGGGTCACCGACTGCGAGATTCTTAATCAACTCGCGACGGTGCTCGATGACGTCGAACAGGCGCGGCGGCATACGCTGGCCTTCGCTGCCGATCGCCACGATTTTCTCGTCGGCCACGCGCTCGTTCGAAATGCCCTATCGCTTCACGCCAACGTGCATCCGGCGGCCTGGCGTTTCCGGACGAATCGATTTGGCCGTCCCGAGATTGCGGGTCCTTCGGACGCCGCTGGGTTGCGTTTCAATCTGTCGCGCACGGCCGGCCTGATCGCAGTGGCAGTCGCGACTGGACGAGATGTCGGCGTCGACGTTGAAAACCTAACACGCGACTTACCAATCGAGGCCGCCGCATCGATATTGAGTCCAGTCGAAATCGACCGCGTGCGCGGCTTGCCCGACCGGCAGAGGCGCGAACAACTGCTGACCCTGTGGACGCTTAAGGAAGCCTACGCCAAGGGACGTGGCCTCGGGCTTTCGCTTCCTCTGGAAGAATTCTCATTCGACTTGGGCGAGCGGCCGAACGAGATCACGCTGGCGTGCCACGGCGATGCCGACCCCGGTCGCTGGTTGTTCGAAGTCCATCGACCGACTCCCGAGCACCGCCTGGCATTGGCCTACGATGCCGCCGAATATGGCAGGGCCGAAGTCCGGTTCGTGCCGCTGATGCCTCGACTGAACGACTAGCCCTTGCCGGTGCTGCAGCCACGGCGAGATCGAGATGTTGCGGTCGGCGGTCTCGCCCAGAATGGGCAGGGGGGTCGCGGGCCGTGGCAAAGCCGCTATTTCCAGAATTGCCACCAAGATTTTTGCGGCGGATTTTTCTGCTCGGACTGGCTACTACAGCGTTCCCAGTTCGCCCGACAGATGTGCACGTTCACACTTTCGGGACCGAGCTGGCGCTCCATGCCCTGGAGCGCCCGCACGTAGAGCGGCTCCGCGGCCGCACTGTCTCCCTTGCGTTCCAACAAGGTCGCCAGATTATTGACACTCATGAGTGTGTCCGCATGCTCCGGTCCCAAGACTCGCTCGCGACCCTCCAAGGCGCTGCGAAGCAACGGCTCGGCCGCGGCATAGTCGAGTCGATTGAGCAAGTACAGGGCGAGATTATTGACGCTGGTCAAGGTGTCGGGATGCTCGGGCCCCAGCACCCGCCGGCTGATCTCCAGCGTGCGACGGTAGAGCGGCTCAACGGCCGCATGATCTCCTTTGGCTTCGAGCAGCAGGGCCAGGTTGTGTGTGCTCGTCAGGGTGTCGGGATGTTCGGATCCCAGCACTCGCTGACGCACTTCCGCCGCTCGGCGAAGCAACGGCTCGGCAGCAGCGTTGTCCGATTTGCTCAGATAGAGCATCCCCAAATCGTTGACACTTGTCAGCGTGTCACGATGGTCGGGTCCGAACAGTTTTTCTCGCCCCGCGAGCGCCCGAAGGAGTAACGCTTCGGCGGTCGCGTAGTTTCCGTTAATCCCCAGCACGATCGCCAGGTTATTGGCGCTCGATAGCGTTTCCTGATGGTCGAGACCGAGCACTCGTTCCGAAATCTCCAGAGCACGGCGGAGCAACTGCCCGGCGCCGGAGTAATCTCCTTGGCTTTCCAACAAGGTTGCCAACGTGTTCATGCTGGCAAGCGTGTCGGGATGTTCCGCGCCGAGCAGTCGCTCACGCGTCTCCAGCGCGCGGCGACAGAGGGGCGCGGCGGCGGCATACTCGCCGTTGTCCAGCAAGCCAATCGCCAGGTCATTCAGATGGGTCAGGGTGTCGGGATGCTCTGGCCCCAGCGCTTGCTCGGACTCTGCCAGCGCGCGGCGAAGCTCCGACTCGGTGGCATCCGGTCTTGGGTCCGCAAGACCGGGGGCAGACGAAGCATTCTCGGTGATTTGCTGTCGCAAGACATCGTCTCCACTGTAGGGGCAGCACCACGAACAACCCGCTAATCGAGCATGAATCATCTTATCGTGCGGTGACGCGTCACGCGTCACTCGCAAGACGTGCGATTCCTCCTGCCGAGTGGCGGCGAACGTCCATCGCGGCAATCTCGCGGAGGCCTTGACCGGCTTGAACGAAGGCTGGCCGTCCGGATCCTGCGCATGATTTGTTGGGGAGGCGGGTTAAAAAAGCCGGTCTCTAAATTGTTCGCGCGCTATCAGTACTCCCCCCAAAATACTATTTGGTGCAAAAAAATCCCATCTCCGGAAGCCGAAAATGTGTGTCGTGCCAAAAAAAGCCAAGACTAATCATAGCGCTAGCGATCCCGCAGGCCGCTACTAGAATCGAGAAAGTTGCGATTATCAGTCCGCTTTGCGCTCAGTCGAAGTGGAAAATGTTCTGACACGTTCGGTCTGAAGCAGCCGTCCGCAGCGAGGGGCAAAATCGTATGACGGCGACCAGCCAGGCACCCAGCGCACCGGTCGAGTTGGAGTCGTTTGTTGCGCTGGCACGGCGCGAACACAGTGCCGGGCGGCTGTCCGAGGCTGCCGCGGCCTATCGCAAGATTCTTGCGCTCCGGCCCGACATCGCCGAGGCCTACTACGACCTGGGCAACGTGCTTGTGAACCAGGGCGACCTCGAGGAGGCGGCAGCCCAACACCGGCGCGCAGTGGCTCTCAAGCCCGATTTTGCGGAAGCGCACAACAGCCTGGGATTCGTCCTCCAATGTCAGGGCAAGTTCGACGAAGCCGCGGCCCAATACGAGCGCGCCTTGGCTCTCAGGCCCGGTCTTTTCGAGGCACACAACAACCTGGGCAACGTCCACCGGGAGCAAGGCAAAATCGACTTGGCGATTGCCCGGTTTGAACAGGCCATCGCTCTCAGGCCCGATCTTGCCGAGCCATACTACAATCTGGGCAATGTGCTCAGAGATCAGGGCAGACTCGGCGAAGCGGCGACCCAATACCAGCGTGCGGTCACGCTCAGACCCGATCTTGCCGAGGCGTACAACAGCCTGGGCTGCATCTTCGAATTGCAGCGCAAGCTTGGTGAGGCGGCGGCCCAATACGAGCGCGCCGTCGCGCTCAAGCCCGGCCTCGTCCAGGCACAAATCAACTTGGGCAATATTCTCCGCGAGCAGGGCAAGTTCGACCTGGCCGTGGCACGGTATCGGCAAGCGATCGTTCTCAGGCCCGATCTCGCCGAGGCACACTACAACTTGGGCAACGTGCTCAAAGATCAAGACAAGCTCGACGAAGCGGCGGCCCAATTCCAGCGCGCTCTGACCCTAAAGCCGGATCTTGCCTGGGCGCACAATAACCTCGGCGCTATCCTGCGCGAGCAGGGCAAGCTCGACCTCGCCTTGGCACAGTATGCCCAGGCGCTCGCTCTTAAACCCGATTTTGCCGAGGCGTACCACAACCGGGGCAACGCACTGAAGGACCTGGGCAAACTCGACCTGGCCCTGGCGAGTTACGAGCAAAGTCTGGCTCTCCGCCCAGACTACGCCGAAGTGCATTGCAGTCGCACGGATCTAAAGACCTTCCGTCGAGGTGATGCCGACCTCGCCACACTCGAGGCGCTTGCCGAACCCGGCCGCCTGCCTTCCAGCAAGCGGGTCTATATCCACTTCGCGCTCGGCAAGGCGCTGGAAGACGTTGGAGACTACTCACGCGCCTTTGAACATTTGCTCCAAGGCAACGCACTGCGGCGCCAGCAAATCGATTACGACGAGGCGGCCTTTCAGCAAACCCGTCGGCTTGTTGCCAACGTCTTCGATTCCAATCTGCTCGCCCACTTCGCGGGGCTGGGCGATCCCTCGTCGGCACCAATCTTCGTGTTGGGAATGCCCCGCTCTGGAAGCACGCTCGTCGAGCAGATCCTGGCCAGCCACCCCCAGGTTCACGCCGCCGGTGAACTGAACAATCTGACGCGCGTCATCCGTGGAGCGACCGATTCCGCCGGCCGGCAAGTGTTTTTTCCGATCGGCGTCCGAGACCTTGATGGCGACGGCTTGCGGCGACTGGGCCAGGCTTATCTGGCAGGCCTGCCGACTCCCGCCGAAGGCCAGCAGCGGATCACCGACAAAGCGCCCGGTAACTTCTTGCGTGTCGGTTTGATTCACTTGATCCTGCCCAATGCCCGAATCATCCACACCACGCGCGATCCGGTGGATACTTGCGTCTCGTGTTTCTCAAAACTCTTTTCGACTGGCGTCGCGTTCAGCTACGAGCTGGCCGAGTTGGGCCGCTATTACCGCGGCTACCATGAGCTGATGGCGCACTGGCGAAGCGTTCTGCCAGCCGGCGCAATGCTCGACGTCTCGTACGAGGACGTGGTCGACAACCTCGAACAGCAAGCCCGACGACTCATCGATTTCTGCGGCCTGCCCTGGGATGATCGCTGCCTGAGCTTCCATAAAACCAGTCGGTCGATCGCGACCTCCAGCAATGTACAGGTTCGCCGGCCGCTCTACCGCAGCTCGGTAGCGCGCTGGCGCCGATACGAAGCTTATCTCCAGCCACTGCTGGCCGAGCTTGATCTCGTCAACCGTCCCCGTGAGCAGCCATCGTGACTGCTCAACGGCGACCTTGATGCCGCACGAACGTGAACGTCCCGTGCGCTGACTGATCGGACGACGTGCTGGCCGCAAACGTGCCGCTGAGCGTACCGACAGTGACCGTGCTACCGGAAGCAACCGTCGTCGACAGGCTGGATGTCGCGACGGTTAATGTGCCCGTGCCAGTGCTGTCGATTGCCACGTTGCCGACCGGGGCGCCGTTGATCGCCACGGCGACGGTGGTTCCCTCGGCGAGCGTATCGCCCGTGACCGTGATCACCGAGTCGGCCGTGCCCAGTAGCTTACCGGTCTGGTAGGTGACGGTGGCAGTGTCGCCACTGGAATCAGAAGCCGAGGCAGTGAGATTCGTGCCCGACGAAGAGGCTCCGCAGCCGCCGCCACCCCCCTCGTCGCCATCGCCGTCGCCGGATGTTGTGCTCGTGGCAGCTGCAAACGTACCGCCGAGCGTGCCCAGAGTAATAGTGCTGCCGGCGGCAACCGAGGCCGAAAGGCTGGACGTCGGCACGATCAACGTGCCGCTGCCGCTGCTATTGATCGCGATGCTGCCGAGCGACGTGCCATTGATCGTCACCGGGACGCTGGTTCCTTCGTCTAGCGTGTCACCGGTAACCGTAATCACCGATTCGGTCGTGCCGAGCAACTTGCCGGTCTGGTAGGTCACGGTCGCCGTATCGCCGTTGGTATCGGTGACCGACGCGGTGAAACCGGCGGCTGAAGATGAGCCGCAGCCAGTGGTCGTTGTCGTCGGAGTGGCAAAGGTGCCGCTCAACGTGCCCAACGTAACCGTGCTGCCCGCAGCGACGGTGGCCGAGAGGCTGGACGTGGGCACGATCAAGGTGCCTGTCCCGCTGCTATTGATCGCCACGGTGCCGACCGACGTGCCACCGATCGACAGCGCGACGCTGGTTCCTTCGTCCAGCGTATCACCGGTGACGGTAATCACGGATTCGGTCGTTCCCAACAACTGGCCGGTCTGATAGGTGACGGTGGCCGTATCGCCGCTGGAATCGGTGAGCGATGCCGTCAGCGTATTCGAAGAGTCGCCGCCGCCGTCGTTGTGATAGGAACCGAAGTTCCTGCCAAAGTCCGCGCTGATTTGGCCGACCACTGCGGCCCCACCGCCTCGCTGCGTGGCAAAAAACGCCCCTGCAAAGTTATCGAACGACGGTTCGAAGCCGTGACCGGCCAGCATAGTTCGCGGTTCCAGTTCTTCCAGGCGCCGAATTCCACTGCCAAATTTTTGCGGTTGTTTGTTCTTGTTGTTCGTCATGGTTAGCTTCCTCTCGGTTCTGTCTGGAGATTTCAACCCGCCTGCGTAAACTGACCCGATCGACATGGATTTAGAAAAGTCCCCCGCCGGCGGTTCCGCAGCGCGGGAACAGATTTCACGGACCTTTGCGGCCACGACCGGTTTTGCCCGCGGGCCGCCGACATTGGACCTCGCACGATCAGTAACGAGTTGCGGAAAAACACGCCGTTCGGTTTGTTCGAGGATCGATTTTTTTCACGTGCAACGTTCGGTGCGGAGACGTTCGGCAGCGATCGTGAGTTTGTGACGTGCTGTTTGCCACGGACCTGGCAAAACGGAGAGAATCGGGAGATTGCGCCTGCGCCGTGGCCATCCTAATCGGCGTGCCGCATCGTCCTGCGAAGTTTGGCGATCGCCCGCCACCAAAGCTTTTCCACGCTGTATGTCGATCTGCCCATTTGGTCGGCGACCTCGGCGAATGTAAGGCCCTGGCGATTGCGCAGGTCGATCACTTGCCGATACTGGGGTGCGAGCTGGTCGACCGCGGTCGCTAGCTGGGTGGACGTCTCGCGGCTGACTGCTTGCTCACTAGGAGTTCCGTCGTGCGCCACTGTCGCACTGACAAACACCATGGCGGAGTCGCGCGAGGGATTGGTCAGTGAACATTCGCGGCGCACGTCACGCTTCTTCGTCCCCTTGTAGTGGCGGACAGAATTGGCGACTAACCCAGCGAGGATCTTGCGTATCCAAGCACCAAATTCCGCTTCGGTCGTTCCTTGGAACTGACCAAAGTGCCGTTGCACTTCCAAACAGACGTCCTGCGCGAAATCGGACGTATCCGCTTTGACGTGGAGTCGAGGCCCGATTTGATTGCGGGCCAAGCGCGACACATAATTACGGTAGAGGTAGAGCAAGGCCCCCAGCGCCTCGCGATCGCCGTCGTGGGCGAGTGCAATAGCTGTTCGGCCTCAACATCGGCCGATTCGTTTTTCGGTGGTTGCATCTGCATCGGCGGCGAAACGGCCCTTTGGAATCCGATTGCTCTTGAGTTGAGTGCGATCTTGGGCACTGGCGGGATCGCAGGACCCATCAAGAGCTGACCTGGCGACGCTTGAGCAGCGATGACCGCGGCTCGGTGGATCGTGTCACACGATCGGCTTGATCGCCCTCGCAGCACAATGCGGCGATGGCCAAACCCACGGCAAGAATTGCCGCGCTCGGTTGTTCCGATTCACTGACGCCGGCCACTGCGCCAGTCGACTCGGCCACCGGAGAGGTGGAAGAAACACTACCGGCCGCTTGCGACTGCATGTCGGCCCACTCGATGTCGCGACCAAACAGCGTATCGAGGCTCTCGATCAAACTGCGACGCATGAGACTCGTTTCGTGGTCTGTCGACGATGCCTCATCGCTTGCCAACGATCCCGCAAAACTGTCCCAGGAGCGACTCAGGTCGTAGTCGGGCTGGCTTAGAGCGAGTCCGACTGTGGAGTTGGCATCGGAAACGTCGCCACCGGCCGTCTTGCCGGCGGTGGAGTCACCAGAACCGGTCGTGGCGCCATAGCCAGTTGCCCGGCCAGGAATGCCGGCCGTTGTCTGGTTGAAGGCATTGCCAATGGTCAAGTTCGAGGTCAATGCGGCGGCGCCACCGCTGACCGAGCCATTTGCCGCGGCGGCCCCGTTGAATGTCACGCCCGCGATGAGTAATTCAGGCGACGAATCGTCCGTCATCACCAATTCGGGGCCGGCGGTCGTGCTGGCGACGACCGTGCGCGTGTTGGCCGCCGAGCCAGTCGTGGTCAATGCCGTCCATAGCGAGTTCGCCTCACTCGTCGCGTTAAAGGCCTGGACCAAGAAATCGTAGGTCGTTCCGGGTGCCATGCCATTGATGCTGACAGAAGTCGTGCTCGAACTGACGGAGCCGAGCGAAACGGCCTGCCGACCGTTCCAATAATAAATCTCGTAACCGGTTGCACCCGGCGAAGCCGTCCACGAAAGTTTGCCGACGGTGCTCGAAGTGGCCGTCGCCGTAACAACGGGCACGCTGAGCGTTGAGGTGGCGGCCGCGGGCATGACGACGCTCACCCAAGCGGTTGATGCGCTCGAGGTTGCGTTGTAGGCCGAGACATAAAAATATTGGGTTGAGCCAGCCGCCAATCCGCTCACGTTGAGCGAGGTGCTGCCGGCCGCGAGGTTGTTGATCAGCACCGCGGAACTGCCGTTCCACTCGTAAACCTGATAGCCCGTGGCCCCGCTGACTGCTTGCCACGAGAGCGCAGCCGTCGTGCTGCTGGTCGCGCTCGACGTGGAAACTCTGGGGGGCCGTGACCGCGACGGATGCCGCCGGCGTCGTGACCTGCGTCCAACTGGTGGCGTTGGAGCCGGCGCTGTTGTAGGCGGCAATTTGGAACGAGTAGGTCGTTCCGGCCGACAATCCGCTCACACTGGCCGAGGTAGTGCCGGTCGCATAGGTGCCGACCAGCACGGATTGTCCGTTCTCCAGTTCGTAGAGATCGTAGCCGGTTGCGCCCGTCGAGGCCGACCAGCTGACCGTTACCGACGTGGAACTGGCAGCCGTGGCTGAGATGCTCGCCGGTGCCGCCGGCGCGGTGGTGGTGGTCGTCGTCGTGCCGCCGCTGGTGCCGTAGCTGGCCAGGTAGGGGATGAGCAGATTGGCTTTGGGGCTGCCTAAACCGGTTGTCTCCGACGTGCCGCCGGTGATGGTGTTGAAATCGCTTGAGGAAGCCGCATGCAACGCGGCGATCGTTTGGGTAGCACCGTTCAAGGTGCCTTGGCCGCTAAGTACGCGACCTTGATCGGCGATTGCGACGAGTCCCGCCCATTGGGGCGATCCAGCGCCGGTGCCACCGACGTCGATCCACCCGCCACCGCCGGTAAACGAGTCGTAGACGTCATAGCTCACGCCAGCGTCGTAGGAGACGTCGGGGACGATGCGACCGGGGAACTCGTGGCTGACGCCGCCGCCGCCGCTGTAGGTGACGCCGTCAATGGTCTCGGGAGTCCAGTAGGTCTCCTTGGAGATGGTTCCATTCGAATTCAAATACAGGTCTGTGCCGCCGACGGCCAGCACGTCCGGCGAAGTCGAGGGGAATTCCGCCACACCGGTGTCACCGGCCGCAGCCACGAACGTGATCCCTTCATGACCGCTAGGCGTAACCAGGTATTCCGAGGCCAGCGCCTGGTCGCTCGAGGCATACGAGGCGTTGTCGTCGCTTCCCCAGCTCATTGAAATGACAGAGACCCCGGCCTGCTCCCGGGCGTAGTTCACCGCCGCAAACAGATTGGAATCTGAATCGTTGTTGGCTTCGACCAACACGATGTTGGCATCCGGAGCGATGGCGTGGGCCCATTCGACATCGAGCGATTCCTCCACTTCCCAGCCGCCGCTGGAGGAGGTGCCGGGCAGGTTGGCTCCGCCACTCTGGTTCACGACCTTCAGGCTGGGCGGAGCGGCGATGCCGAACTGGGCATCGAACGTCGCCAGGTCGGAAGCGATGTTCGGGTCGTTGTAGGCGTCGACAATGGCGATCGTCTGGCCCGCGCCGTTGGCGGTCGTCGAACCGAATGAAACATTATTGAAACCATAGGCGGCCCGAATTTCGGCCGGCGTATAGCCACCACCGACCGCGCCAGCGGCGGCCTTGGAGAATTCGATCAGGTTGGTGCTCAACGGGTCGGCTGACAACATCGCCCGTACCTCGAGCGACTCGAAGCTCAATCGGCCTGGCGTCTTCCGACGGCGAGGGTCGGTAAGATGGGTTACTTTCGGGCGATTGCTAGGATGCCTCATGACTGCGTTCCGTGTGGGAGAAAGGCTGACCGGTTTTAGGGCAAATTCCGATGTGCAACGCTACGAGCACGGTCAAAATATTCGTCCGACATAGATATAAACGTTTTCGAGGCCTGCAGGCGTGCGCCAAAAAATTGATCCCCGGACAATCTTCCGGATCGCAGGCGGCTGAAAAAATGGCCGGCGCGGGCTCGTTGAGATGCTGGTTTGCCCAAGATGTTTGACAGTCAAAGCTTGAAGTGAATAGAATGGATTACTCCGCGAGAGGCCGCGGACTGCATTTCTCAAAGGAACCCTTGCCCATGCGGTCGATGCCCTGGAACCGTGCGCCGAGGCTGAAGAAATCAAGGCGAGATTGTGCCGGTGCGCTGCAGCCGGAACCGCTGGAGCCACGCCTGGCTCTGAGTCACGCCCCCCTGACCGACTACGGCGCTGGTGCGGATGCGCCCGATCAGATCGCCGTGGCCTATGTTGGTCAGCCATACGGCGCCCAACAATTCAGTGCCCAACCGCTCGCTGCTCCACCATCTATTAATAATTGGAGCAATGATGGCCTGCTGGAGCAAGAAGATTTCGGTGGACGGGTTGGCCAAGCGTTTGGTGAAAGCGACTTGTCGCCGCCGATGCTGGGCAATGGTCAATGGGATGGTTCGACACATTTCGCGGACGGGACGCCCTTAACCAGCTTCGCTAATTTCGGTTCGATGCCTGGCCGCGTCGACAATTCCTGGTTCACGCCAGGAGCCGGAGGCGATCGAGCACCGCTCGTGGTTAGCGATGCCTTTGGCTCACCGAGCGTCGAAATGACGCAATCCTTTGTCGTCGCGTCGGGAACCTATGGCGGCGGCATGACGGTTCTCGTTCTCTCGCAGAATCAACCGCCTGCCATGGACGGTGACTTCGGCGAGTCCGATGACCAGGCAGCGGATGACAGCAGTCCGGCGCAGATGGGTATTGGTCAAGGCGACGGCTCGACGCATTTCGTCACTGGCCCCCCTGCGCAGAGTTTCGATTCGCCGTCGGTCTACGTCACCGGTCCGGCATTCGGATCTCTGGGCAACACTCCCCCGCCAATGGTGTATGTGGGAGTCCCCGCCGCGTCCGGCGCGACTGCCGCGGCGGTGCACACGCTGGGTGTCGGCACGCTCGGCAATGTGAGTGCCGTGACATTCGGCGTGCTGCCGGGCAATCAACCGGGGCAAGCCGGCGTAACGCAGCTGAGTCCGGTCGTGGTGCCGTCGCAATCGACGACGGTCGAGACGCCCGGCCAATCGCGCCGAACGGCAGTACTCCTGGCATCGTGCCAGGAAATGTCGCCGCACAGGGTCTGTACACCGAACCATTGAGTGCCGATTCCGTTTCGCCTCTCCATGAGCAGGCGCCGGTGGATCGTGAACATCCGCTGGCACCCAGTGGCCGGGTTGCCTCGAGCCAACCACTCGCCAGTTTGCCAGAGTCGGTCGGCGTGGAAGTCGATTCGCCGACCGGTCCGCTGGCGGTGCGCGGAACGCTTCTTGCCGGAATTGCGACGAACTTCGATGTGCTCGATCGGGCGCTGGAATCGGCTCTCGAAGAGATTGAGAACATGGGCGGCGATCTGGCCGTATGGTTAGATGACTCGGAGGCCACGGCTTGGGCCGCCGGAGGTGCCGCGGTCTTGCTGGCGGGTGGAGGCTACTATTGGCAGCGTCGGCGCGCTGGTCGGCGAGAAGAAGCTGACTCGCAAGAGCTGTCGGATTGGCTGATTACTCATCTTTACGAACCAACGGGTCGGCCATGATGCTGAGCGCTACAGATCGTTTGCTCGAAAAGCTGAACGAAGGCGACACCGATGCGGCGGGCCAGGTATTTCAAACCTTCGAGCCCTACCTGCGGATGGTCATTCGGCGCCAGATGACGGGCAAACCCACGCCCAAGTTCGAATCGACCGATATTGTCCAGTCGGTTTGGGCCGACGTTGTCGACGGGCTGCGCCAGTCGAAATGGACGTTTCAGACCGTCGATCAGTTGCGCGCGTTCCTGGTGAAGATGGCGCGCAACCGGTTCGTCGACCGGGTGCGGCAACATCGGCGCGTCTCGGAACATGAATGGACCATGCCGACCCAGGACATCGAAGTATTGGCGGCGACCAGCGCGCCGCGGGTGAGCGAAAACTATTATGCCGATGAGCTGTGGCATCAAATGCTTGACGTTTGCCCACCGGCCCATTACCGGGTCCTGTATTTGAAGCGCCAAGGCGCCTCGCTGGACGAGATCGCGTCGGAGACGGGCCTGCATAAAGGGAAGCGTGCGCCGCATTCTGTATCAAATCAGCCGCGAGGTCACGCGGATGCGTGCCGCGAGCAACTGATCGGCTCGCCCCTCGCGCCGCGGAGCTTTTGTCGAGCGATTCAACAATGGACAAAAGATCCGGTCCCCGGCCATCCGCAACGATTGTTGCACGCAAGACCGGCGCGGCCAACTCGCTGATCGAGCAACTCGCAAACGAGGTGCAACGCGAGATGCTTTCCGCCTGGCAAGCGGGCGGAACCGTCCTGGCGGAACAGTGGCTCGACCGCCATCCGGAGGTGAAGGCGAAGCCCGAAATGGCGGTGCTCGTCATCTATGAAGAGCTGTGCCTGCGCGAGGAACGCGGAGAGCACGTCGACTCGGCGGAGCTTTACGGGCGATTCCCGGAGTACAAGGACGCCTTGAGCGTCGTCCTCTCCTGTCATCGGTTGATGCATGCCGAACCGGCAGTCTTTCCCACGGCAGGAGAAGAGTTCGGCGAATTCCGCTTGCTGCACGAGTTGGGTCGCGGCGGCGCCGGCCGGGTTTTCCTGGCCACCCAGTCATTGCTTTCCGACCGACCTCTGGTCGTCAAGCTGACGACGCGTACGGGCGACGAGCATCTGTCTCTGGCCCGGTTGCAACACACGCATATTGTCCCGTTGTTTCTCGTTCAGGAATTTCCCGAGCGGAATCTTCGCGCTGTGCATGCCTTTTCTGGGCGGAACGAGCTGGTCGTCGATCTTGCATGCGCTCGGTCCGTGCCCCACCGCGGAGCGGAGCGGCGAGCGGATCGTTCAGGTGTTGAAAAATGCCGAAAGCGATCTTGGGTTTTCCGCGACTTTCACCGGCCCGGCAATTGGATTTCTGGCGCAGGCGTCGTACGAGCAAGCCGTTTGCTGGATTGGGTCATGTCTGGCCGAAGGGCTGTATCACGCACACCAGCGCGGCTTACTGCACCTGGACATCAAGCCTTCGAACGTTCTGCTGGCCGGCGATGGTCAACCAATGTTGCTCGATTTCCACCTTGCCCACGAGGTCGGTCCGGCGCTGTGCGGACAACTGGATCGCGTGGGCGGCACGGCCGGCTACATGTCGCCTGAACAAGAGCGTTCGCTTCAGGCAGTGCGCACGGGGCGCCCCGTCCCGGTTGCTCTGGATCCGCGTTCCGATATCTATTCGTTGGGCGTCCTGTTGTTTGAGTCGCTCGCCGGGCAGCGTCCTCCGGCCGACGAAAAAGAGTCGCGACGAATCTTGCACGCCGCGAATCCTCGTGTAAGTCGATCCCTCGACGACCTGCTGCACAAATGCCTCGCCGAGGACCGAGAGTCGCGTTACGCCGACGCCGGCGAATTGGCGGGAGACTTGCGGCGGCACGTGGCCAATTTGCCGCTCCGCGGGGTAGCCAACCGCAGCCTCAAGGAACGCTGGCAGAAGTGGCGCCGACGAAAGCCTCATTCTCTAAGTACCTGGACGGTGAGCCTGACGGCGTTGACTTTAATTGGCTGCGCTGGGGCGATTTTCTACTCCGACAGACTGCAGACGGCGCGATCGTCGCTCAGGCAAGCTAACAAAGATCTTGCCGATGGAGACCACGCAAGCGGGCTCGAGCGATTGAACATGGGTTTGCAGGCGATTCGCTGGTTGCCAGGGCAGCAGGACCTGAAGCAGACATTCCAGTCGCAACTTGTCGTGGCGCAGAGAACGCGCGTCCTTGGAGCCTTGCACCGCCTGGTCGATCAATTGCGGTTTTTGGACAACGTCGAAGACGTCCCCTTGGCCAAGCTTCGCGAGCTGGATGCCGGCTGTCGCGCCATCTGGGAAGCCAGAAGCCAAATCATGGCGAGTGGACCGGTCCATTCGACGCGCCAGGGAAACAGCGAGGAAACCGACCTGTTGGACCTGGCGCTGCTGTGGACTCGGCTGGCGGCACGCAGTCCTGCCGCGGAGAATTTGCCGAACGAGCAAGCAAATGCCCAGACGGTGCTGGGTGAGGCCGAGGAGATGTGGGGGCCGTCGCCCGCACTGGCACTCGCCAGAGCACAGCTCGCGGGCGAGTTGGTCTCGAGCGATCAATACGCAGCGCTGGTTTCGGCGGATACGGCGCAATCGGCCTGGGAATACGATGCCGTAGGTCGCAGCCTGTTGCAGGCAGGCAAGCTCGAGCAAGCTCGCGAGCTATTCGAGCGGGCGATCCGCTTGGAGCCCGACGCGTTCTGGCCTCACTTCCATCTGACGCTTTGCGCCTACCGTCTCGAGCGGTTCGATGAAGCATTGCGCTCGGCATGCGTCTGTGTCGCTTTGTCTCCCAAAAGGGCGGAATGCTTCTTCAACCGAGGTCTTTGCCTGCAGGCCGTCGGAGAAAGGGAGGCAGCGCTGCAGGACTATTCCCGCGCCGTCGAGCTCGATCCCGGCTTAGGCGCAGCCGCATTTCAGCTGGGCGTCTTGTTGGCCGAGATGGGACGCTCGAGCGAAGCGCTGGAGAATCTAGTCCGCGCCGCGGAAGTCGGTTTCGAGCCGTCTCGGGTGCACTACCAGATGGCGCTGGTGCAAATCAAGGAGGATGATTGGGCCGCCGCGCGAAAATCCATTGCCGAGTCGCTTGAGCATGATCCGAACTATGCGCCTGCCCTGTCATTGGAGAATCGGCTTAAGCCGCGGGCCGCGCCCACGGCACAGTCTCGGCAGTAGAGCCGCGACACCCGCCGAGTAACGCCGTTTCCAACGGCTTGTAACGTCCGGCGCGAACAACGATAATAATGATCGCGTCGGCCATGGGTCTCTTGGTAGGAGACTCATGACGATCGGTCAGCCGATTGAAAGGAATCGTCGGCTGGCGGCAATCCCCCCCGTATTGGGTTGCAGCCCCAAGCTGCCGTCGATCTGCGGATCGAGTCCTCGTCGCCTCAATTTGATTGAGAACTGCGTCATGAGGTGTTCCTTGTCAAGTCGCGCCCGGCTTTGCGCGCTGCTGATCTCTTACCTGGTCTGCTGCCGGGTGGGTACTGCACAAGGGGCCAGCCCCATCGATTTCAATCGGCAGATTCGTCCCCTCCTAGCCGACAAGTGTTTTGCCTGCCACGGGCCGGACGAAGGCAAAAGAGATTCGCAATTGCGCCTCGACACCAATGAGGGAGCACTGGCCGATATCGACGGCCGCCGGGCGATCGTGCCGGGAAAGCCGGACGAAAGCGAATTGATCCGGCGGATTTCGAGCGCGGACGCCGCCGAGCGAATGCCGCCCGCCGACAGCAACAAAAAGCTCTCGGCCGAAGAGATCGAGCTCATTCGGAATTGGGTCGCCGCGGGGGCCACGTGGCACGAACACTGGGCTTATCGTGCCCCCGAGCGCAAGCCGGCATCCGCGCCGCCCGACAGCACATCGTTCCGCAGCCCGATTGATGCCTTTATCGGGGCACGGATGGTCGAGCAAAACCTGCAGCCGGCCCCGCCGGCCGATCGCGCGACACTGGTCCGCCGGCTCTACTTCGATTTGACCGGCTTGCCTCCGTCGCCCGACCAGGTCGAGGCGTTTGTCCACGACGACGCGGTCGATGCCTATGAGCGCCTGGTGGATGCGCTGTTGGCCTCGCCTCATTATGGCGAGCGGATGGCCCAGTACTGGCTCGATTTGGTGCGCTATGCCGACACGGCCGGCTACCACAGTGACAACGACCGCGAAGTCTGGCTCTTTCGGGATTATGTCATCGCGGCATTCAATGGCAACAAGCCGTTCGATCGATTCACACGCGAGCAACTTGCCGGCGACCTGATGCCCGACGCAACGGACGAAGCTCGGGTGGCCTCGGGCTACAACCGGCTGTTGCAAACGACCGAAGAGGGAGGCGCGCAGGCGAAAGAATATACGGCGAAGTACGCCGCCGATCGGGTGCGTAATGTGGCCAGCGTGTGGTTGGCTTCGACGATGGGGTGCGCCGAATGCCATAACCACAAATTCGATCCCTTTACGACTCGCCAGTTTTACAGCCTGCAGGCCTTCTTTGCCGACGTGAAGGAGACGGCCGTGGGACGGCAGGAACAAACTCCATTTCCCTTGCCCGAGCAGGCTGTGCAGATCGCCGCGTTCGATGCCAAGATCGCGGCCATAAGGAAAACGCTCGATACGCAGACGCCGGAACTCGAGGCGGCGCTTGCGAAATGGGAATCGGAGCAGCCCAACCAGAACGTCGATTGGCACGTGCTGAAACCTGCGAGCGCCGTTTCGTCGGCCGGAACCGTTTTGACGATTCTCGACGACGGAACGATCGTGGCCGAATCCAAGGCCGTGGAACAAGACCACTACACGATTGTCCTGCCGACCGACGAAACCGCGCTGACCGGCTTGCGGCTCGAAGTCCTCTCCGATCCGAGTTTGCCGACCGGCGGGCCGGGGCGGGCGCAAAATGGCAACTTCGTCCTCTCCGAACTCCACGTCGTAGGTGTGCCGGGCGCCGACCCGCGGTCTGCTTCGGTGGCACTGGAGAACGCATCGGCCGATCACGAACAGCAAAACTATTCCGCGGCCGCGGCCATCGACAACAATCCCGGCACCGGCTGGGCGATTTCGCCAGCAACTGGCAAGAACCATGTCGCGATGTTCGAATTCAAGCAGCCGCCGGAACATGCCGGTGGCACGACTCTCGCCATCACACTCGACCAGAATCACGGCTCGGCGCACGCCATCGGGCGGTTGCGGCTGGCCGCGACCCGAAGCGCCAAGCCGCTGCGCGTCAACAGTGGATTGCCGGGCCCGATCGCAACGGTTCTCGCCGTCGCCGCGGCGGATCGTACGCCCCAGCAGCGAGAGCAATTGGCGGCCCACTATCGGTCGATCGCTCCCGAGTTGGCAGCGGAGCGAGCCGCTCTGGCCGAGCAGGAAAAAGCCAAGGCCGAGTTGTTCAAACTGGTGCCGAAATCGCTGATTTCGGTGGCCATTCAGCCGCGAACGATTCGCGTGCTGCCGCGCGGCAATTGGCTGAGCAACGACGGCGAAATGGTCGAACCGGTGGTACCGACATTTATCGCCCCCATGAACGTCGCCGACCGTCGCGCCACCCGGCTCGACCTGGCCGATTGGATCGTCTCGCGCGACAACCCGTTGACTGCCCGCGTGCTGGTCAATCGGCTTTGGAAGTTAACGTTCGGGCAGGGGCTCGTGAAATCGCTCGAGGATTTCGGCTCGCAAGGCGTGACGCCGTCGCATCCTGAATTGCTCGACTGGCTGGCCATCGAACTGATGGAGACAAACTGGGATATCAAGCGGATGATGAAGTTGCTGGTCATGTCCGACACCTACCGCCGAAGTTCGACTCCCAATGCGGCGCAGCTTCAGCACGATCCGGAGAACAAGTGGCTGGCCCGCCAGGGGCGATTCCGGCTCGAAGCGGAGGAGATTCGCGACAGCGCGCTGGCGGCCAGTGGGCTGCTGGTACGAAAGGTCGGCGGTCCCAGCGTGAAACCTTATCAGCCGGACGGCTATTGGCTCTTCCTGAATTTCCCCCCTCGCTCTTGGGCTGCGGATCAAGGGGACAACCAATACCGCCGTGGGCTTTACACATGGTGGCAACGGACGTTCTTGCACCCGAGTTTGCTCGCCTTCGACGCTCCCACGCGCGAAGAGTGCACCGTCGATCGGGTTCGTTCGAACACGCCACTCCAGGCCCTGGTGCTGCTGAACGATCCCACCTATGTGGAGGCCGCGCGCGTGTTTGCCGGGCGCATCCTGCGAGAAGGCGGCAGCGAGCCGGAGACGCGCCTGCAATGGGCTTTCCGCGAGGCTCTTGCTCGTCCGGCCAACGAGCGCGAATTGGCGGTGCTGTTGCCGCTCGTCTCACGAAGCATCGAAGAGTTCAAGGCCGATCGAACGGCGGCCGAAAAACTGATCGCCGTGGGTCAGTCACCCCCAGCCAGCGACTTGGAACCGGCGGAGCTGGCCGGCTGGACGCAGATAGCCAGAGTGATTTTCAACTTGCACGAATTCGTCACACGCAATTAAACGGTCGAATCTGATATGAACGACTACGAACGCTTGCGGTGGGAAGTGACGCGACGCACGTTTTTGGGGTGCAGCACGCGCGGCATCGGCACGGCGGCTCTGGCCTCGCTGCTGAGTCCGGCTCTGCTCCGCGCCGCCGAGTCCAGTGGGCAAACGGCCGCCGGCTCGCAAAGCGATCGCTGGCAAGGCATCGTGCGACCGCTGCACTTTCCGCCGAAAGCCAAACGCGTGATTCACCTGTACATGTCGGGCGGGCCTTCGCATCTGGAAACGCTCGACTATAAGCCGAAGCTGGCGGAATTGCAGGGCGAGCCCATGCCCGCGTCGATCACCGCAGGGCAACCGATCGCGCAGCTTCAAGGGGCAAAGCTGACCTGCTTCGCGCCGCAACATGCGTTCGCCAGATTCGGGCAGTCGCAGCAGGAGATTTCGACCATCTTTCCTAAAATCGGTGAAATGGCCGACGAGCTATGCATCATTCGCTCGATGCACACCGAAGCGATCAACCACGATCCGGCCCACACTTTCATGAACACGGGCACGACGATCTCGGGCCGTCCGTCGATGGGTTCTTGGGTGCTGTATGGGTTGGGAGCCGAATCGGATAATCTGCCGGGTTTTGTGGTGTTGACCTCGACCGGAGCGTTTGGCCAGGCCCAACCGATTGCCGCTCGCCAGTGGCACAGCGGGTTTTTGCCGAGCCGCTTGCAAGGTGTGCGTTTCCAGAGCAAAGGAGACGCGGTACTCTACGTCGGTAATCCGCCCGGCATCGACGGCCAACGGCAGCGCGATGTGGTGACGGCTGTCGGAGAGCTGAATGGCCTTCGAGATGCGGTGGTCGACGACCCCGAAATCGCCACGCGGATCAGCCAATACGAAATGGCTTTTCGCATGCAATCCAGTGTACCGGGGTTGATGGATATCTCGGACGAAAGCCCACAAACGCTTGAGCTGTACGGCACCAAGGGGGGCGACGGCAGCTTTGCCGCCAATTGCCTGTTGGCGCGGCGGCTGGCGGAACGCGGAGTGCGGTTTATTCAACTCTATCACCGCGACTGGGATCACCACGGCGGGATCAAAAGCCAGGTGGCCGGGGTGGCCAAGGAAGTCGACCAGGCAAGTGCCGCGCTGCTCAAGGATCTCAAACAGCGCGGCATGCTCGAGGACACCCTGGTGATTTGGGGCGGCGAGTTTGGCCGGACCCCCATGGCTCAAGGGGACGGCCGTGACCACCACATCAAGGGCTTTTCGATCTGGTTGGCTGGTGGCGGCGTCAAGCCGGGCATCAGTTACGGCGCGACGGACGAGTTCGGCTACAACGCCGTGGAGAAGCCCGTTCACATCAACGATTTTCACGCGACGCTCCTACGACTCTTGGGCATCGACCACACCCGGCTCACCTATCGCTTCCAAGGCCGCGATTTTCGCCTGACCGATGTTGCGGGAAACGTGGTCGAAGAGATTCTTGTGTAGGGGCACAAGCCCGGGACTTCGAAATGCCGGGTGGGTGCCGCCAGAGACCGGCGACGAGCCTCCAGTTGGCGCGTCCGACAGAGTCGGGTCTCCCTCGGAAATCAATCGCGATTTCCCGGTGATTTCCGGCATTCTCTACCGCCGGAGTACACGGCCGGCCTCCCGCGCCGCCGGTCGCGGTTTTCCGAGGAACCGCGAATCGGCACTTCGGCGGTAGACAGCAGTCCGGCAGGCTAAATATAACATGTTGTACTCCGACAGTGCGCAAATCAAAGCGGTCGGCCGGCTGGCCGCGTTGGTGTGAGCGATCCACGAGATGTTTCATGACCCTCTCGAACCTAGTCGCTGGACAGTGCGATAGGGTTTTGCCACGACCGCGGAACCGCCGACATCGCCGGCCCGGTTTCAGCCTTGTCGAGTTGTTGGTCGTCGTCGTCATTGTCAGCCTGCTGCTCACTCTCCTTCTTCCGGCGGTTCAGGGAGTGCGCGAATCGGCCAACCGGTTGCAGTGCGCGAACCATCTCAAGCAGATTGGCGTCGCCTGGCAAATGCACCACGACGCCCACAAATTCCTGCCCAGCGGCGGCTGGGGCTGGGATTGGATTGGCGATCCTGATCGTGGCTTTGGACCGCAGCAGCCGGGAGCCTGGGCTTTCAATATTCTTCCCTATGTCGAGGAGACCGTCGTACGAGATCTCGGGTCGGGCATGTCCGATAGTGACAAAAGCACGGCCAATGTCCAGCGCGTTGCCACGCCCGTTCCGCTGTTCTACTGCCCATCCCGTCGAGCGGCGACGCTCTACCCGAACCTTGAGCAACCGCTGGCGGTGAACTGCGGCGCCGTGGCGCTGGTGGCCCGCTTGGATTATGCGGCCAATGTTGGCAATCCCAACACCACGACGAACCCTGCCGGAGTTGATCCCGCCGATTGCGGCGCTCTCTCGTACTGCCAATGCAATGCCGGCCCCCCGAGCCTGGCGGCGGCCGATAGTGGCGATTGGTCGAGTTGGGCCAATACGACTGCTTTCAATGGCGTCAGCTATTCGCGCAGCACCGTTTCGTTTCGACAGATCACCGATGGCCTGAGTCAAACTGCCATGGTTGGCGAAAAGAATATGGATCCGACCCAGTACGAAACGGGAACGTTCAACGCAGACAACGAAAGTCTTTATTCCGGCTTCGACAACGATCTCTACAAAACCACTGGCTTCGGTCCGCAGCAAGATTCGCCGACGAACGCCGATCTCTACCGTTTCGGCAGCGCTCACGCCGACGCGTTCAATATGGTGTTTTGCGACGGTTCAGTGCGGCAAATCATTTACGAAATTGATGACTCGGTTTTCGGCGCCCTTGGCAGTCGCAGCGGTGGCGAGATTGTCGCCGTGTCGGAGGCAGACCTTTAGCGGTTCGGCGGCCGCCGATGTGGTCGCGAGCTGCGGCGGAGCAGGGGAGCCATCGGTCTTTCGCCGACGATTGTCCAGGTCTCGCGGCCCGCGCGGTTGCGCGTCTATGCGACAGGCTGCATTCCGGCATCCGCGGCGAACCGGACGAGCTCCGGCAGAGAGTCGACCGCGAGTTTCTGCATCAGTCGTGCTCGGCGGTCTTCGACCGCACGACGACTGACCCCTAATTTCGAAGCGATCGTCTTGTTGGGACATCCAGAAATGATCAGGCCGAGCACTTGACGCTCCCCGGGCGCGAGGAGCTCCAGACGCTCACGAATTCCAGACTTGCAGTCAAAGTCGCGGCGATTCTCGACGTCGCGAGCGATGGCATTTTGAATCGCTTCGCGAAGCTCGGATTCACTCAGCGTCTTCTGCAGGAACTCGACGGCCCCGTTTCGCAAGGCGCGAATCGCGGTCGGCACGTCGGCGTGTCCCGTCAAGATAATAATCGGCGGACAAAGCGGCTCTTTTCCCAGCCGTTCTTGCATCGTCAGGCCGCCGATATTTGGCATCCGCACGTCCAGGATCAGGACGCCGGGCAAATGCGGATCGAACTGTTCCAAGTACTCGAGCCCTGAGGAAAACGTGCGCGACTTCAGCCCCATCGAGAGGACCAATAGCGACAGCGATTCCAAGAAGGCCGGATCGTCGTCGACAATAAAAACAATGGATTCGCGGTTCATTGCGAGTCTGACCTTCCGCTAATCGGCAAAGTGAAAGAAAACGTGGTGCCTTTTCCAACCGTCGATACAACGGAGAGCTGCGCCGCAGTGGTTCTCGACGATCGAACGACTGATCGAAAGTCCCAAACCCATCCCATGCGGCTTGGTGGTGAAGAATGGGCCGAAAAGCTGAGGCAACTGCTCGGCTGGAATACCGTTTCCGCTATCCGAGACGTCGGTCCGCAGATACGTACCGTCGCTTGACGTGCGGATGATCAACTGAGCGGTGCCCAACGGAACGTCTTGCAGCGCCTCGATGGCATTTCGAATCAGGTTGAGCAACACTTGCTCGATCTGAATGCGATCTGCCATTACGAGCGGCAACGATTCGTCCAGCAGAAGCGTCGGACAGATATTCTCGCTGGCATCGGTGCTGCTTGATATGCCCAGGACCGACACTCCGACGATGTTTTCAATGACTCGATTGATGTTAATAAGCGAACGGTTGGCCGCTCCGTTTTTGACGAACGCGCCGAGGTGTTTCACGATGTCCATCGTACGGTTGATTTGTGCCGCCGATTTTTCCATCCAACCGACAAGCTGGTCGATCGTGGCGCCGTTGTCGGTCCGGGCAAAGCTGACGCACGCGCGAGTATAATTGGCCGCGGCAGCCAGTGGTTGGTTGATCTCGTGCGCCAATTCCGAAATCATTTGCCCCATGGTGCTGAGGCGCGCGACATGCGCTAAATCGGTCAGGTATTTGCGCCCTTGTTCCTCGGCGTGCTTGCGCTCGGTAATGTCGACGATCGAGGCCAGCACCTGTAATCCACTTTCGGTTTCGATCGGCTCCAAGCCGATTTCGACCGGGAATTCGCTGCCGTCGCTGCGTCTTGCGAAAAGATCGCGTCCGGCACCCATGCGGCGCACCTCGGGATTGCGAAAAAACCGCTCGCGGTTGGCCGGATGCTCGGCTTTGAAGCGATCGGGGACAATCAGTTCGACCGGCTGATCGACCAGTTCCTTGGCGCTAAAGCCGAACAGTGTTTCGGCCTGCGGGTTGACGAGTACGATTCTGCCCCGCTCATCGACCAACACCATGGCGTTGAGAGCCAAACGCATGATCAACCGCGATTTTTCCTCGGTGCGCTTCGACGGCGGGATGTCCTGTGTCACCAGGGCATAACCACGCAATTGGTGGTGTTCGTCGTAAAGCGCGGTAATGACCACGCCTGCCCAGAAACTCACTCCATCTTTGCGAAGTCGCCGGCCCTCTTCCGTGTGGCGTCCGGCAGCCGCGGCGATTGCCAACGCGTCCTGCGGCCTTCTCGCCGCGATCTCCTCCGGCATATAGAGACACGCGTAGTGCCTGCCGATGATCTCGTGGCTTTGATAGCCCAGGATGCGCCTGGCTCCATCGTTCCAGGTCATC
Organism: uncultured Planctomycetaceae bacterium; assembly: GCA_963702015.1. GTDB lineage: Bacteria > Planctomycetota > Planctomycetia > Pirellulales > PALSA-1355 > DATJTR01. Next base: position 4,810,506 of record OY969698.1, on the reverse strand, counting down.
ACCTGTCCTTGCAAATCGAGCAAGAAAATAGCGCAGTCGTGGACGCACTCGATCAGCAGGCGAAACGATTCCTCGGAGTCGCGCAAATCCAAAAGGGCCTGATGCAACTCGTCAATTGATTGTGGTGAGGGCCGGGCTTTGTTGCTAACGCGGGGGGCAGGACCGTTGTCAATGGTCACTGCTCGCGTACGCGGTGACGGGGCTGTGGAAGATCGCTTTTTGATGGGTCTGGCACTCACGGTTCGACAACTTCAGGCGAGGCGGGATGCGGGACATTCCAAGGTTTAGAGCGGGCAAATTGGAAGACATGGCGTTTAAGTCAATTTCGGACACCATCAAAGGCGATCATGAAATTCATTTCGCACGGATCGTACTTAATATCGCCGCGGCGAGTAAACACGTGCGCAAACCACTGCGAACCGTGTGATTCGCTCCTTTAGACCTTTGGATTTGCCGGCATTTAGGATCCGCAGATTCAAAGCTGTGTCGTTTTGGGTGCGCGACATGCAGCCACACCCCCAATAATGGTTGGCGTACGAATGCGCCAATCGGGAGGCAGAACTACTCTCAATCCGAGTACCTAGGGCGCAGCGACACTCGTCAAGCACTTCGCCAGGCGGTCGAGTTCATGCTCCAACTCCGAGAGCGCTTGCATGCAGGAAGAATGATCCTTTTCGCGCAAAGGACTCGAGTCTGGCAGTCGCCTCGAATGCCGGCTGAGCCGACAGACTGCCTACCGCGGACTTGAGTGAGTGCGCCACCCTTGCGAGCTCATGCAAATCGTCGGCGCGCTCTGCGCGTTCCAGGGCCTCGAGCCGATCGGGCAAGTTGCCCAGAAACACTTCGATGAGGTCCGTCAAATACTGCTCGTCTCCTTCCATGACTTGCAGCAAGTGCTCTCGGTCAAAAACCAGGTTTCGCGGGACAGGCTGCGGCAACGAATTCGCCATCGGAACATCGCCGCCAGCGAATGGCTGCAGGGCGCGCTGCAGCTCACTGAGCTTCAGAGGTTTCGTGACATAGTCGTCCATGCCGGCTTCCAGGCCACGGTCGCGGTCCCCTTTCATTGCGTGAGCAGTCATCGCCACTACGGGCTGATGGCGACCGCTCTCACCTTCGGCCTGACGAATCGCGAGTGTAGCTGCCAGGCCATCCATCACCGGCATCTGAATGTCCATCAGGACAACGTCATACTCTCGGCAGCCCAATTGCTCGATTGCCTTTTTTCCGTTGCCGACGATAACGCAACTGTGGCCAAGCTTGCCGAGCAAGTGTTTAATCACAGTTTGATTCACCGGATTATCTTCAGCGACCAGGATATGTAATTTCCTGGTCTGCAATTCGGGCACTCGCGGAGAATCATCGGCAAGATCGTTCGCCGAGGGGAGTATTTCGTGCTTCCAGGCCGCCCATAGTTCTGCTTCGAGCTCGGAATGGTTAATCGGCTTGGCGATGTAAGAGGCGTTGAGCAGATTTTGGCAACGTGCAGCCGCACCATCCAGGTCGGTGGCCGTCAGCATCATGACGGCCGATCCACGAACCAGGCCACTTTTCTGCACCCGTTCGACGAGGGTAAATCCGTCCATGCCCGTCAATTGCGCATCGACAAGCAGCAGTTGGAACGGCTCCTGGGCCGCGGCCGCGTGCTCGATTGCGACAAGCGCGGCCTCTCCGCTTTCGGTCGCCACGACCGTCGCGCCAGCAGCCCGCAACGGAGCTTCCAGGGCATGTCGTTGCGTTGCATTATCATCGACAATCAAAATCGACAGTCCCGTGAAGTCAACAGCAGATCGATTTGCCGGTAATGGAATCGCCTGGTCCGCCACCCGGATCGGAAGCGCAAATCGAAAGGTGCTGCCTTCGCCGGGCTCACTTTCGACGACCAGGGTTCCGCCCATCAGGTCGACCAATTGCCTGGAAATCGTCAGCCCCAGTCCGGTGCCGCCGTAACTGCGTGTGGTCGATGCGTCTGCCTGCGAGAAAGGATTGAAGATCTGCATTTGCTTATCGTGCGAGATTCCGATGCCCGTGTCGCGCACCGAGATTTCGACCGAAGAGATTCTCTCGCCGGCGGATTGCAGTGCCGCTTGCAGCACGACTTCCCCCCGTTCGGTGAACTTGAGCGCATTGCCGATCAGGTTGGTAATGATCTGCCGCAGCCGCGTCGGATCTCCTTCGATATTGGCCGGCACGCGGGGATCGATGTCGCAGACGAGGTCGAGCCCCTTCAGGTCGGCTTGCAAGGCGAACGTCTTGATCGTGTCCGACAAGAGGTCGCACAGAGAGAACGGAATGCACTCGAGGTCGAGCCGTTGCGCCTCAATTTTTGAGAAGTCGAGAATATCGTTGACGATCGTCGTCAAGGCCTCGGCCGAATCCTTGACGGTTTCCAGAGATTCGCGTTGTTCGCGGGATAGCTCAAAATCGAGGAGCAAGTCGGTCATCCCGATGATGCCGTTCATGGGGGTGCGAATTTCGTGGCTCATGTTTGCCAGGAATTCGCTCTTGCCTTGATTGGCCAGCTCGGCGGCATGTTTGGCCGCGTGCAGATCGCGCTGCGAGCGGTCGCGCTCGATTCCCAGGCCAATCGAGTCGGCGACCGATGACATGGCCCTTTCGACCGTGGACGTGAGCGGTCCGCGAGTGAGAAGCTGGATCGCGCCGACCAGCCGGTCGGCGACGACCACTGGTATTCCGGTGAACCTCGGTTCCACACAACGATCGTCCTCCGACAGGCTCCGGTAGCCGCCTTCGGCTGTCGCAACCCAGCTCACTGGGTGACGCTCGCGCGCGATTTGGCTGATCGGCTCGGACGGGTCATCGACCGAAACATTGCGGAGCCATGCCTGGCGACTGCCTCCGGTAGCGCGCGGCGTCAGGCGTTCCTGGCAATCGTCGAGCGTCCAGACCGTGGCCGATTGCGCTTGCGTTCGCTCGCAGATCGCCGCGACGCATCCTTGGAGCATCGTCTCCAGTTGATCCGGCCGCGTCAATGCCACTCCCACATCGGCCATGAGCGCCGCGAGCTGCGATCGCTCGTAGAGCGCACGGTCGGCTTCTTTGCGTCGCGTGATATCCGTTCCGGCGGCAAAAATCTCACCCGTGTCTGGACAGAACGTCGTATTCCAGGACGTCCAGTGGACCTTACCCGATTTGTTTCGAATACGAATCTCGAAACTTTCACTGACCCCGCTGCTGAACAATCGCGAGAGTTCGGCATCCAGGGGCGCCGCGTCGTCCGGGTGAACCAGTTCATGAAAGAGCTTGCCCTGCAGTTCGTCGCTGCGATAACCGCAAAGCAATTCAAACGCCGGATTGACGCGTTTGAACCGTCCCTCGCCCACTCCGACGACCAGCAGCGTAAAGGGCTGGAGAAAGAAGTGATCGCGTTCGGCTTCGGCCTGTTTGTGGCTGGAAATGTCACGAATGTGAGCGATGAAATAGAGCGGCACGTCGGCAGCGCCGCGCACGATCGAAAAATGCGAGATCGTCCGCACAAAGTTGCCGGTATGGTGTCGATAGCGACCTTCCATCTGGATGCTGGTTTTTCCCGGCGCGCACGTCTGCAGCAAGCTTTCGCGGATTGCGTTTACTTCGTCGGGATGGAAGCGCTCCAGAATGCTTTGGTGCAGCAATTGCTCCGGTTCGCAGCCAAGAATCGAGCAGAGCGCCCGATTGACCTCCATCCAGCAGCCGTCGGTTGTCAGCACGGCCATTCCGATCGGAGCGTCGCAAAAGGCACTCCGCAAGCGCGATTGCAGTTCCTGGTCGGCCTGTTCGCGCTCTTTGCGCTGCGTGATATCGGTTACGATGCCGAGGTAACAGTCCGTCACCCCGGAGTTTCCTGCGACCGCCTCGGCGGTGATGAGGACCCAAGAAACGTTGCCCAGCGCCGATTCGAGTCGGCATTCGAAATCGAGCGAAACGTTTCCCCAGTTGGCTGCGTGCCAGGCTTCGACGACCATCCGATCTTCAGCGCACAGCATGTCAGTCCATGGTGCACCGATCAACTGGTCTCGTGCCAGCCCGGCCAAAGCACATAATTGATCGTTAACCTCGACGCAGTTGCCTTGCTTGTCGGTCTGGAAAATTCCGACGGTCGAGCATTTTGTCAACGTGCGCAAGCGCTCTTCGCTCTCGCGGAGTTGTTTTGTCCGAGTGAGCACACGATGCGCGAAATTGTCATTGATTTCCTCGAGCGAGGCTTGCTTAACGGCAGCCGCCCACATCTGACGTTGTTGCTGCCTGCAAGCCACCATCAGGAAGCCATCCAGGAATCCGATCCAGCCGATTTGCTGCAGCCAGGACCAGCCGGCGTCCAGGCCAGCGACGGCGGATTGCTGCCAAAACATGCTCTGGGTCAATTGTTCCAAAGCAATGACCGCCGACGCAGTCAACAACACGCGCCAGTCGCGGTAAATGCTAAGGATGGCCAATGAGGCAAACACCTGGAAGTGTGATTCCAGTCGCCCCCCCGTAAGATAGATCAGAAGGCCGGAAGAAAACATCGCGGCGCCGGCCAGGATATGGCGGGTCGCAACTGCGCCCGGCCGCTTGCGAGCCCAAGACCAAGAAAAGGCGACGGCCAGTCCACCGAGTCCGACGGCATAGCCTTGGTGAACCGGAATGTCGTGGCTCGCGCCCGGCCAAGGAAATAGAGAAAGGGACACCGCCACGATGATCTGCGCAAGCGATCCAACCAAAAGGAGGGTGGTCAGCAGCCGGTCGGCACGACGACAGACTTCGCCGTTGGCTTCGTCGAACAGCAATTGCACGCGTGCGGGAATAATTCGCATAGTCAGTGCCCTATGCAGATTGCTCGCCACGGCGCGGTAGCCCGCCGAGCGATTTGGCGGGATTCCGCGACAGACAACCGAACGACGCTGGCTCCACGGTTTCGACAAGGGTTCTGGAGCTCATCGTTGACCTCGGAGCCATCGCGGATAAAGGATCAATTGCGCAAGGATCGGCCGGCGATGCCGAACGACTTCGCGACATCCGGAATACTGAGCACGAGTGCCAGCCGCCCGCCACCGAGCTGAGCCACGCCGGCAATCTTGTTGGTTTGTGGCAAGATGTTGCTGATCGTATTGACCACGACTTTTCGGTTGCCTTTGACCTCGTCGACCAATAGACAAAAATGGCCTTGCTGACTTCCCACGAGTACCGCCGAGATTGGTTTACCTGTATCGCGTGGAGAAACCGGCAAATCCAGAATGGCGGCCAACGGACGGGCATCGTAAATGGCACCCCGAATCGTAGCCACCGGCGACCCTTGAACGGCTGCGATGTCGCAGGGGTCGAGTTGCGTGATTTCGCGAATATGCTCGAACGGCACGACGAAATCTTGACCACACTGGCGAACTGTCAGACCGTCGATGACGATCACTGCCTCGCGGAGTGGCACTTCCAGGCGGAAGGTCGTGCCGACGCCGATTTGTGAACTGACGAACACTTCGCCATTGTGCTTGCGAATGCTCGTGCGAACCACATCCAGGCCGACGCCACGTCCGGAAACGTCCGACAATTTTTCGGCGGTGGAAAAGCCGGGGTGAAAAATCAGTTGCACCGCGTCATCGTCGGACATCAGGCTGACTTCGGCCGCGGTATAGAGGTTCTTTTCGACGGCCTTGGTACGGAGCCGATTCGGATCGATTCCCAACCCGTTGTCCTTGATGATGATGCGAGCGTGAGTTCGCGTCACTTCGGCTTCCAGCGTGATTTGGCCCGAATCGCTGACGCCGCGTGCTTGTCGCGATGCCGGCAAATCGATGCCATGGTCGACGGCGTTTCGCAGGATATGGGTCAACGGTGCGTCCAGGTCTTCGATCAGCGCCTTGTCGAGTTCGACCTCCTCGCCAATCAGCACCACGTCGATCTGTTTGCCCAATTGCTGGGCCAGCGAACGCGCCATGCGTGGAAATTTCGAAAACAAGCCAGCGACCGATACTCGACGCAGCGAAAAAAGTCCCTTTTGCAGTGCGTTTGCCTGTTCGGAGAAACTGCGCGTGATCTGCCGCAATTCCTCGACGAGAGGCCGCAGCTGTCCACTCTCGGCCATCCGCGATTGCAGGTCCTTCAGCATTTCTCCGGTAATAAACAACCGTGAGACCCGATCCAAGAACTCGTCGAGACGCTCTTCTTTGACTCGCACGAGCCGGCCGGCGCAGCCATCTGCCGGTCGACCGGCAGCAGCGCCTTCGGCCGGATGCGATTCGCCGGCTGCTTGGGCAGGCTCGCCCCCCGGCGCAGATCTTTCCGTGGGCTCGGGTTCGACGAGCTTCATCAATTCTGGCCACAACCCGTCCCAGATCAGCGATATTAGTTGCCGATCGAGCTGGAGCGGACTGTTGGTAACCATCACATAATTGTCCACGGCAACGTCGAGCGCCGCGGCGAGTTCATTGTGGTTTTCCTGCCGAGCCCAGGTCGACAGCTCACGTGCTCGCGCGACAAATTCGGCGCCCACCTGCGGATTGCACTCGCCGCGATCGAACGCCAAAAACAGCTCCAAGACGGCGGACGTGCGTTCGGCCAGGTCGATGCTCGCCGAAAGCCAGCGCGCGCTGGCAAGCGATTGGGGCGTGGCGCCGACATCCGCGGCAGCCACGTGGACGGCCGGCCGGCCAAGCTCTTTCAGTTCGTCGACATGTGCGTTCAATTCCGAGACATGGTGGCGGGACAATTCGGCCAGCCACTCCACCGGGGTAATCATCCCGGGAACCTCGACCATTTCGAGGGCTTGAAGGATCATTTCCCAGGAATGTGAACCCTGATCGGAAGGACCGACCGGCACCGCCAGCCGACTAATCGCCGCGAGCAATTCCTTGCAACGCGGCGGTTGATCGATGTCGATTGCTCCCTTGGCCGCGGCATCGACCATTTCGTCGAGTTGATCGAACGAGGCCACCAGCTCACGGAGCAATTCCGCCGTCAGCAAGAGCTGCTTTGTGCGAATTCGGTCGAGAGTGCTTTCGACTGAATGTGCAAAGGTCTTGATCGCAGTCAGGCCGAAGAAGCTGGCATTGCCCTTGACCGAATGCACGGCTCGAAACACCGCGTTAATCGGTTCGAGCTCGGCCGGTTCATGAAGAAAGCGGTCGAGCAGCGCGGGCAGTGTCGCGCAGGGAATTGATCGCCTCTTCGGCGAAATCGCTCAGCAATTCGCCGAGATCGGCAGAGGTCGTTTCCATTTGTTTCGCCTAAGGAGTGGTGGGGAGCGGTGCTGAAGATGCCGGACCGACGGTGTCAGCCAGACCTCGCGGCCGGCAGACGCAGTCGTCGGAACCGCTGGCACCGACTTCTTCTTGCCGACGCATCGTGGAAAGCTCGTGCAGCTTTTGCCACCAACACTCGAGACGGGCGAACTCGGCTTCGATGGCCGAGGCCAGCGGCCTCGCATCGACGACTGGCTTGAAGAAACAGGCCGCCGCTCCACGCCGCAATGACTGCAGCACCGTGGCTTGGGCAACGAGGCTCGTCAGCATGATCACACTGACACCGCCGTCGAACCGCTTGATGTCGCGCAACAACTCCAAGCCGTCGTAACCAGGCATTTGCACGTCGAGCAACACAACATGATGTTGATTGTTCAACAGGCGTTCGAGGACTTGCAACGGATCGTTGAGCGGAAACGTTTCGATTCCGAACGGGCGCAACATGGCCTGGATAATTCGCGTTGTCGCAGGATCGTCGTCCACATGCAGCACGGAACGGTTCTGTATGAACATGCGTCACCCTTTTTCAGTTTGAATGCGACAATGCGTCGCGGTTGCTTCCATCATCTCCGTCTGTATCATCACGAAGGAATTCACTTGACGCCTTCGTGGTCAAACCCACCCGCCGCCGTTCGAGCGTGCCGGCAAGCGCTATCTCCCAGCGACGCAGTCGTTGTTCGGCCTGGACCATCAGTTCGCAGAGGAGTGAGGCGCGGACCGGCTTCAACAGATAATCGGTGGCTCCTAAATCGAGAGCGCTGATCAAATCCGCCGACGTCGAGGCAGCCGTGAGCACCAGGGCCTGGACCGCGGGGTTCCGTTGCTTGGCGTTGCGCACCAATTCGAGACCGCCAACCGACGGCATATCGAGATCCGTGACGAGGAGGTCGACTCGATGTGCTTGCACATGCTCGAGCGCTCTGATCGGATCGGTCATCGACGACACTTCGATGTGCTCCGGCAAGCCGGTGCTGAGCATGTGAACCAAGAGCCGCTCCTGGAGCGGATCGTCCTCGACCAGAAGCAACTGTATGCGTGGGTTATTGCGCATTTTGTACTGAATCCTGTGTAAATGGCCGCGGCACGCTGCTTTGCTACGCGCTCGTGTTGACGAGACTTACCTCGAGCGACAATACTCCGACCGTCGATTCGAATGGGATGCCAATCGGAACCGCGCCGGTCGGAAACGAAATCGTGTGATTCTTGCCGGCAATCACACTTGGCAAGCTGATGCTCATTTGCAAGTGCGAGAGCTGTGTTTTTGCGCTGCCGGCAATCATATTGGCCAATTCGCCGATTGCATCGATCACGTTGGAGTCGACACCCTCGGGACGTTGTTGCATCAGGATGGAGGTAACTTCAATCGCAAGGTCGGTGTTCATACCGAGCAACACCGTGCCTCGGGCGATGCCAGACAGACCGATAATTCCGCTGATCTCGTGCTGCGGCTGATAACCCTGCTTCAGATACAGGGCGCCGCGCTCGAGTTTCAGGCCGAGCATGGTGCGAAACACCGTGACCGTCGCCTCAATGAACGGGTTGATGAATTCGACTTTGATCGGTTGATATTTCATGGATGATGCCTTGTTGAAAGCTAGACGACCGCGCTCAGAAACTTCTCCAGTTTTTGTCTCAAGGCATCCGCCTCGAAAGGCTTGACCACGTAATCCGACACGCCTGCCCGAATCGCGTTGAGAACCTGGCTCTTTTCGCCTTCCGTCGTGATCAGGACGACGGGTACCTTGGAGCCGCTGCCGCGGATGGCGGTCAACAGCTCTAGTCCGGTTTGACCCGGCATATTCCAGTCTGATAGGACCAGGTCGAATGTTTGCTCGGTGAAACGCGTCCATGCTTCATTACCATCAGCCGCTTCCACGACGTCCGTAACCCCGGCCGCGGTCAACGATCGAATGATGATCTTTCGCATAATGCCAGAATCGTCGGCAACCAAAACTTTAACGCTCATCGTATTGCTCCTTCTATCAAACCGATGTCACAATGATGTGGTACTCATCGCGCGTCGTGTGGCCATTCGGCAACCGTGCGCCATCATGGCCTCGGGCAGGCGCTCGAGTCCGATTTGCATATCGACATGCCCTTCGACGAAGGCCACTTTATTCATCCCGTACACGTCGGAAGAATGTTCATCCTGTCCAAGCACGAAGCCACCAGCCGCTCGAATTGCGCCGCAACCACTGGCACCATCGCGTCCCATTCCGGTCATGATTACTCCCAAACAGCGATTACCGTATGCTTCGGCAGCGCTGCGCATCATGACGTCGACCGATGGCTTGTGCCCGCTCACCATTTCGCCGTCGTTCACGGTCACATGGACCCTGCCCCCGCGGCGGCGTACGGCGAGGTGCTTGCCACCCGGCGCCACCAGAGCGAGGTTGGGTTCGAGCACGTCTCCTTCCTGCGCCTCCTTTACCTTCAGGCATGACAAGGAATTCAGGCGGTTGGCAAATGGACCCGTGAACATCGGTGGCATGTGTTGCACGATAACAATGGGCGGCAGAGGGGGCAGAAGAGAACTGAACAGGCTGGTCAACGCCGGCGGCCCTCCGGTCGAGATTCCGATCGCGATGCAGCCATTGGCCAGCCGCGCCGCGGCAGTTTCGTCGACCTTGGGCGGCGTCATTTGGGCACGGCGCTCGCGGGCCAACCGAAATTTCAGCACGCGCCGCACGTCGGTGTGCGCCATGTTGCGTATCTTGTACGGCAGCTCTTCGCAGAACACCTTGCGCACTTCACTCAGACCTTCCGGCTTGGCAACGTAGTCCATCGCGCCCCGTTGGAGCGCTTGCATCGTCGTGTCCGCCGCGCGTTGAGTCAGCGCGCTCACCACGATCACAGGGGTGGCGTAGGTTTCCAATATCCGATCCAACGTGGTCAGGCCATCCATCCGCGGCATCTGAAGATCGAGCGTCAGTATGTCCGGCTTGAGAGTTGCCATGGCCTTCAACGCCTCGCTGCCGTCGCCGGCGGTGCCCACCACTTCCAGATCTGCATGCTGGGCCAGCGCATCGCAAATCAGTTCGCGGATGAGCGGCGAATCGTCGACGACAAGAACTCGAATGCGTTTGGGTGTCATAGTTGCTTTTTCCGTGCAAAGCCGATTGATTTCACTTTCATTCCAACCAAACCGCAATTTCACGGTCGTCGTCTGTCAGCTCAAAAACCGGTCCAGGAGTGAAGCCTCGTTGGCGGATGGCAGCCGTTAACCTGTCCAGATCAATGCTCTGCTCCCGGATGCGACGCAACAGTGCATCGTCCAGCAGCGTCGATAATCGCTCAACGGCGTCACCGGGCAGTGTCAGTTGCACGATTGTTTGGCCGGCTCGGCGAACGCGGACCTTGAGCCAGCAAGCGACCCTTGAGACGCTCGCCTTGTTGTCGTCGCCGGACAAGGCGGGAATCGCCGCCATCTCGGGTCCCAACGTGGCAAGGCAGGATTGCAATGTTTGTTGTGCTGCCACGGGAACATTCAAGCCGTCGAGATAATAAATAACTCCGTGGAAGGCCCGCACGAGCGGCAACAAATCGGGAGGAGCGGCCAGCCGAAAATTCCATCGGTCGTCGCCGAGCAGGTCACGCAGTCGTTCACCAAGCCGCCACGATTTCAATTCATAGGATCGCGGTGACTGGAATGGCTCAAACAAGATTTTGCACAGGGCGGGCAATTTGTGTCGTAGCGGCGAAAGCTTCTCTGCGTCGAACCCCAACTGCACGAACAACTGCCAGACAGTGTCGCTTCGTTCGCAGCTTGTGTTCAACAGCCGAGCCAAGACTTTGCGTCGCTCCGGCGACAGGCGACAAGTATTGCCAAAATCGTACAACACCCATTCGGGTCCGCCGGGGCCGCGACGACAGCGCACGTTGCCGGGGTGCCAATCGGATTGCATGCTGCCATGCACGAAAAGTCCCTGCACGAAAAGATTCAATAACGAGCCAGCCAGCCGTCGGCGGTCGTCGAACGACCACTCCTCACGAACCTCTGGCCAAGCGACACCATCGACCCACTGGGTGACCAGCACCTTGTCGGTGGACCACTCGGAGACCACTTCCGGGATGACGATGCCCGAAACATTTCTTGCCCAGCGGCAAAAATCGGCCTGGCAACGGGCTTCCTGCCGATAGTCCAATTCGGCGTCGAGCTGACTGCACAAAGCCTGCCGATACGCGTCCAAGTCGAAACCCCGCCGGCCAGCGCCCGCGGACGCTCCGATCCAGCCGAGCATTCGCAGATCGGTCCGTAAGGCATCGCGGATGCCAGGGTACTGCATCTTGATCGCCACCACGCGTCCATCGTGGAGCTGCGCGCGGTGAACCTGGCCTATCGAGGCGGCGTTCCCGCGCGGATCAATCCACCTCACGACTATGTTCACGGGGCGCTGCCAGGTCTCCTCAAGGTGCGGTCGCAATTGATCGAGGTGCCAAGGAGCGACGTCGTCTTGCAGTGCGGCGAATTCGGCATCGGCTCCCAAACTGCTATCGGCAATGCTTAAAAGCTGGCCGATCTTTTGCGGCAATCCATGCAGCTTCCCGAGTCGCCGAGCCAATAAGCGACCGGCTTTCAAACGCGCGGTTGCGCCGTCGGCGCGGCGCAACTGACTCGCGGCACGGGCTGCGGCTGCATGTTGGAAAGTGCGTTTAATTGTGGCTAGGGCCATGGATATCGACTCGGTTACGACTCAGTTGACAGGGTCGGGGGGGGTTGCAGAGTTTGTCAGCATCTTGGATACAGGGTCCACGCTTTGGTCGGCCGTACGATTCCGGCCCGCGCTGCTAAACCTCGGCTTTCGGCAAACCCGCTGAGGCGTGGACAGGCGCCAGCAGTTTCAGGGCTCGTTTCGCTCGGGCTTTATCGAAGGGCTTCACGATGAAGTCGGCGGCACCGCTACGAACGGCTTCTCGCAGGACAGCGGCCTGATCGATCGCACTGACAATCAAGACTTTGGCCTGATCGTCGATCGCGCGTATTCCGGCCAGTGCATGCAGGCCGTCGAATTCCGGCATCACCAGGTCCAACGTGGTTACGTCGGGGCGCAACTCTCGAAATCGATCGATCGCCTCTTGTCCGTTCGTGGCTTCGCCGACAACTTGCCAGCCGAGCTCTAGCGCCAAGTCCTTGATCATTTCTCGCACGATCATTGAATCGTCGGTTATCAGCAGTGTTGGAGGCATCGACGGACTTCCCGAGTTAGAGGTTTCTGAATGCGCGGGGTTAAAGAGTCGCTAGCGGAAAGCCGGCGACTTCCACGTCCACGGAACCGCTAGAGCCGTAGAAAGTGATTCGCCGCCCGGAGTTTCCTCCGAGGTGTTCGGCGACGACTTTAATTTTTGCCTGAGCGAGCAGGTTTCGCGCGGCAGCAATGTTCTGCTGCCCGATTTGAAAAGGCCCGTTCGCGGCGAACATATTGGCTCCGCCGATCAATTTGGCGGTCAGGGACCGCAAGTCCGATCCTTTGGCACGCAACTGCGCGAGAATGTGTTGCAAGGCCGTGTCGACAAACTTGCCTGGGGTTCCGGTCCTGCCGCTCGAATCGGGCAAAACCACGTGGGCCACCAGGCCGACCTTGCAGCGTGAGTCGTATACCGCCAGTCCGACGCATGAGCCCAGCACTGCCCGAGCGACATCGCCGTCGGTAACCATGGCGATCTGGCCCATGCCGACCGAGAATTCCCGGCACGTTGATTCAAGGATGGCGACCATGTGCAAGCTCTGTGATTCAGGGTGAAAAAGTGAGTCAGATGTCGAGGTGTTATCCAAGCGCTACGATTCTTCGACCGGCGTGAGCTCGGTGGCATGCTGACGTAAGAGCTGCAGCATTTCGGGAGATGGCACAAAGATCATGTTCCACTCCACGTGTGCGCCTTGCCGCAGGAATCGTGTGCGTGCGAGGAGGACGCGATCGTCGCAGACCGCCTGGCTCAAGACGGCTTGCTGGATCACACTCATGGCATAGTCTCGAATCACCCGCGGTGGTGAAGGCATCAATTGCTGGCCCGTGAGCGCGGTGATGCTGTTCAGGTAGGCTGAGCCAAGGATGTTTCCCGTCTCGCGGAGAGCAGAAGCCTCGAGCTCGCCCCATTTCTCCGGCGTTGTGAGTGGGCGGTTGAGCAACGAAGCGACAAGATGGCTTGCGTTATAGTCGTCGAACGCCAGAATCAATTGCCCACCCAGCGTTCCGACCACTTCCAACAGAACCAGGTCGGAGAGCCTGTCCTCAAGCTGAAGCATTGGCCCGATTTCTTCCAGCGGAACTTCGCGCACTTCGTCGAGCGAAAGCACCACATGTCCGTTTGTCCATTGACTCATTGCATCGGAGGCACGATGCGTGGCAGGTCCAAAAATGGCTTCCCACGCGGGCGGGCTGATATGTGTCGTTGTTAAGGTCATCGGATTCCTCGTAATTGATGTACTGTCGTTACGCGCCGATCAGATCCACGTGCTGGCAAGCGTCATCGACATTGCTTCGCTGCAACTCCCATTGGTGCGGCTGGCGAGCCATCTCGAGCAGAGCGCTGACATCCAGAATCAGCGACACGCGGCCATCCCCCAGAATGCTTGCTCCGGCGACTCCGTCGACATTCTGGAAATTCTCTTCGAGGGACTTGATCACCACGTCCTGCTCGCCGAGCAGGCTGTCCACAATCAGCCCGAGTTCCTGACCTTCGCTGCCGACAATCACCAAGGTGGTGTCTCGTCGTTCGGAGGCCATGTTTCCACGAGGCGAATGGCTCCACGAGAGCAACTCGCTCAATTCGACGATCGAAATGATTCGCCCACGCACGCGGGCCGTGCGGCGACCATGGACGGTCGGCAAGTCTTCGCTCGTGAGACGAACGATTTCGACGACCGACTCGACCGGGATCGCGAACACGTCACCGCCAATCATGATCATCAGACTGGGCAGAATCGCCATGGTGAGCGGCAGCTTGATTTCGAACGTCGTGCCTTGTCCCAGCTCGCTGGAAAGTTCGACGGTGCCGTTGAGTTGTTCGATTTTGACGCGCACGATGTCCATGCCCATCCCGCGTCCCGACACTTCGGTGACTCGTTCGGCGGTGCTGAAACCGGGCTGCCAAATCAATTGATAGATCTGCTGGACCGTCATTCGCTCCGCTTCGGCTTCGTTGATCAGCCCTTTGGCCAGAGCTTTGTCGCGAATACGATTCGGATCGAGTCCGCGGCCGTCGTCGGAAACTCGAATCACGATCCGGTTTCCGCGATGATAGGCCTCGAGCGTAATATTGCCGTAAGCCGGCTTGCCCGCCGCGGTGCGCTGGCTCGGTGGCTCGATTCCATGATCGGCGGAGTTGCGGATCAGGTGAATCAACGGGTCACCGAGTTCGTCGATCATCCGTTTATCCAGTTCCGTCGACTCTCCCAAGACCTTCAGCGAAACCTGTTTGTCGTTTGCGCGAGCCAAATCGCGCACCACGCGGTTGAATCGGGCAAACAGCGGGCCGATGGGCACCATCCGCGTGTCCATTACCGTGGTTTGCATGCCGTCGGAGACCCGATCGAGCTGATGAATGGCTTCCGAGAGGTCGTTCAACACGGTCCGCATTTGTGACAACTGCGCCAGCTCGCCCTGCAAACCGCTTAGATCGTCTTGTAATTGCTCGGCAACGCTGCACAGCGACTCGATAGGCAATCCTGGCTGCGCTACCGCGAGTTCTTGAATCTCGGCGCTCAGCCGGGTGGCGTTGGTGCCAGCGATGGTAACGGTATTGAGTGCCGTCTTGAACGCCGAGAAACCTCTGAGCCGGGTGCCAATCTGAGAAAAGCGTGCTTTGTTGATGACCAACTGGCCAGCCAGATTCATGAGTTGATCAAGCCGATCAATGTCGACACGCAGCGTTTCGGTGGGCTTGCTCTTTCCCGTCTTCTGACGCGCCGCACTCTCATCCGCGCCGCGGGCTGGCTCAGCCGTCGCGGTGCCTACCGGCGCTGCCAGTGCGTCGTCGCAGGCCTTCTCTTCCGTCGCATTCGGAACTGATTCTGCCGCGACCGAGGGCTGTCGTTGCTCCTTGATGGGAACTACTTCCACCGAAACAACGCCTTCAATTTGCAGCGTCGATGAAACCTGTTCCGGGTGGGCGTCGGTCTCAATGCCAAAAGTCAGGCAGTGCATTTGGGCGGTTGCGTCGAGCTGATCTTCCGCCGGGTGACAATGGAACAGAGTTCCGATGCGCTGCAGCTTATCGACAAGCACTTGAGCTTTGAGTTCGACCAGCGCCAATCCCGGCTCGAATATCACATGACCGGCGTATCCGGTAGCGTGGTCCGGTGCCAAGGCAAGGACCTTCTTGAGCAGTTCGGCCGGGTCGACGGCCTGATGGCTCGGTGCGAGCGACGCCGCCGGCGCACCCGCGGAGGCTTCGGGCTGACTGACTTCCAGCAACTGCCGGCAGGCTTCGTCGAGCGCATCGACGCGAGCACCGGATTTGATTCCGGCCACGGCACTCCGCACTGCGTCGGTGCATTTGAGGAGCGCGTCGGCAACTTCGACGGACAACGGCTCTTTGGTGCGCCGCTTTTCTTGCAGCAAATCCTCCATGAAATGCGCCAATCGCGCGATCCGTTGCAGGCCGATCGAAGCCGCCGACCCTTTCAGCCGATGGCAGCCCACGAGCAGCGATTCGTTGGATCGGGCGTCGCAGCCTGCCAGGAGCGTGGCCGACAATTCCGCGAGCGTCAGTTCGCTTTCATCGATGAAAATGCCCAGATACTTCGCCGGAATATCGTCGTCGTCCTCGACCGCGGACAGCGGCGAGTCGCTGCTTGCCTTGGATTCGACAGGTGGTGGGGCAGCCGGCACGGGGGCGGTTTGCGGCGCGGCTGGCATCGCTTCGGCACCGCGCAACTCCTGCTCGATGTCGACCTGACAGGCAATTGGCCGTTCCGAGTCTGACAGTTTGAGCAACGATTCGATGTCGGCCAATTCCACCCGGCAGTCGACCGCGTCCCCCTCCATGCCGCTGAGCAATTCGATCATGGCTTCGAGACGGCCGACCGAACGATAGACGACGTCGACAACTTTCCCCGAGACGGCGAGCTTGCCACCGCGAGCGGCGTTAAAGATGCTCTCTATCTGGTGGGTCAGGCCGTTGATGTTGTCCAGCCGCAGCATTCCCGACAGCCCTTTCAGACTGTGGGCTGCCCGGAACATTTCGTTAAGAAGCGTGGCGTCGGGCGCGATCGTGTCGCTGGTGGAGGCTTCGAGAAGATCCTCGAGATGCAACAGATTCTCATTGAGCTGCCTGAGAATCCCGCCGGATTCGTCGAGAAAATCCCCCATCAGGCTTTGCAAGTAGGGATCGTCGTTTTGTGTTGAATTGGAATTCATGGCCGGGCATCTTGCGTCGGGGCGTTGCGTGGTTAACCAGGAAAGCGGTGCAGCCAACCTTGGGTCGATTGCATGTCCTTCAACAATTCGGAGACACCTTCCGCCGGGCCTGTGATTAATGCACCATCTGGACGCAACAACCGCCGGACATGGTTGAGCACTTTGTGTTTTGATTTTGTGTCGAAATAGATCAGCACATTTTTCAGCACGATTAAATCGAAAGGCGACTCTTTCAGCGGCTCCAGCAGGTTGTGAACCTTGAACCGCAGCATTGCCCGCAGATTCGGTTTCGCTTCCCAACTTTTAGGATGGGCCGCTTTCTGAAAAAAGCGCTGTCGGAGAACTGGTGGAACCAGCCTCATCGCTCGCTCGCCGAAAACTCCTTGCCGAGCCGTTTCGACCGCTCCTGCGCCTACGTCGGTTCCCAAGATGTCGATCGTCCAACCGGAGAGGCGGTCGGCCAGGCAGCAGGCGATGGTATATGCCTCGTCGCCTGTGCTGCAAGCGGCCGACCAGACTCGCAGCTTCGCCTGGCGACTGCCCGCGCGGGCGGAGGCGACGAGCTCCGGCGTGTAAACATCCTGCAGCCAGTCCCAGTGGGTCTGATCGCGAAACAAGTACGTTTCGTGAGTTGTCACCTCCTGCAGGAAGGCGTCCCATTCGGGATCGCTGGCTGGCGTTTTCTTCAGCAATTCAAAATAACTGTCGTAACAATCCAGGCCGGTCGCCCGCAGCCGCCTTCGCAGTCGATTCGAGAGCAAAGTTGCCTTTTGCGGTGAGATGGCAACGCCAATTTTGTCGTAAATCAGCCGTGCGTAGCGGTCGAGTTGCTCCGCGGTGACGTCGGCATTGATAAGCTTGGTTGGCATTGTGTTCTCTCGTTTTGTCGTTGCGGCTGCGGACGATCCCGGTCGGTATTCAGGAACTAGGAAGTCACCTGGAAGCGGCTAACGAGTTCTCGCAGAGACGCCGCCTGCGCTCCGAGTTCCTCGCTGCTGGAGGCCATTTGCTCACTGCCCGCCGCGGATTGTTCCGTGACGTGCGAGATCTGCTGGATGGCCTGGGATACCTCGACGGCGCTCTGGGCTTGTTCGGCCGCTGCCGTGGCGATCTCCGTAATCTTCTTGGCTGTCGCCTCGGCACTCTCGATGATGCGCGTCAGGGCCTCGCCCGTCTGAGCACTGAGCGTGGCACCTTCGCCGACGCGATTCGTCGACTCCTTGATTAAGGCCGAAATCTCCTTGGCCGCCTCGCTCGAACGCTCGGCGAGTTTGCGGACTTCGTCGGCGACGACGGCAAATCCAAGGCCATGCTCCCCGGCGCGGGCCGCTTCGATCGCCGCATTCAACGCCAGCAAGTTCGTCTGGCTGGCGATTTCGGAAATCACCTGAATGATTTCGCTGATTTGGGTCGACGAAGTCTTGATTCGCTCCATCGCGTCGACCGACTTACGCACCGCGGAACCGCCATCGCCAGCCAGATTGCTCGTTTGCTGAGCGACGTCGCTAGCCTTGGCCGCGTTTTCCTTCACGGCTTCGATGCTGCGAGTCAACTCTTCGATCGTGGCGCTCATTTCCTCGACCGACGCACTCTGGGTCTGGGCACCTTGAGCCAATGTCTGGGCGCTTTCGCTCACGACCCGAGCTCCTTCGGTGAATTGAGCCGCTCCCTCGACCACCTGAGTGATCACATCCCGAAGATCGCCGATCATCTTTCGCAATCCGTTGGCCAGCTCGCCGACTGCGTCGGTTCCACTGACCTTCAGTTGGGCCGTCAAATCGCCCTGCGCGGCGGCATTGACGACTGCCAGCAGCTGATCGACCTTGTCCCGAAGCTCGAGTTGGGTTTGCTTCTCGCGCTCCTGGTTCTCGGCTTCGCGTTGCGCCGCCTCTTTGCGGTCGGTGATGATCTCCCAAGCAACCATCGGTCCCTTGTAGGCTCCCGTGTTGTCGTAGATCGCCGAGGCATTGAGCAGCAACGTCTCCTTATCGATCTTGATCTCGGTGGTGACCGGCAGGTTTTTGGCTTCGCTTAGCAACTGGCGCTGGTGGGCAGGATTCTTATGGAAAACGTCGTAGCTGGAACCGACGATCTTATCGACCGGAACCGGCAACAGTCGCTCGATCGACTTGAGCGTCTTCTTCGAAGCCGGATTCATGTACAGGATGATTCCGTTGGTGTCGGCCAGCATGATATTGATCGGTGCGTTTTCGACGATCGACGTCTTTTCGGCGGCTTCGGCCTCCTTGGCAAGCTTTTCGGTGATGACTTCCCAGGTCACCATCGGGCCGAGGTATTTTCCGGCTTCGTCGTAGACCGGCGAAACGAGCAAGTCGGCCTTTTCGGGCCCGACGCTGATCGTCGCGCGATGCGGCAGGTTGCGGTCGGAGCTCAGCAGACGTCGCTGCATTTCGGGATGCTTGTGGAAAATGTCGATCGACTGCCCGACGACATCTTCGGCCCGGATCGGTAGATACTTCTCCAGCGTTTTCAGTGTCCGCAGACTGGCTGGATTTGCGTAGGTGATGTTCAAGTCGGTGTCAGCCAGCAAAATATTGATTGGCGAATTCGCCGCCATCGCGCGGCTGATCGTGAGTTCGCCGCGAAGTTGCTCTACCGTGGCACCGCCGGTCTTGGCAGGCGTTTTGGCGGGTTTTCTTTTTAGGGTCGCTTGGGCGGACATGCGTTCGGTTCCTTTTTGCGATAGTAATGTGGAAATTGGGCGCGGCGTATGCCTGGGCCGTTTGACAATTCGGACGCGGTTGGAATCAGGCGACCTGCTGCTCGGCAAGTCCGCTGTCGGTCGTCATCAGCCGTTCGACGTCCAGCAGGATCAACATTCGTTTCTCGAGTTTTGCCAGGCCGGTCAGGTAGTCTCGGCCCAATCCCGAAATCGTCGGCGGCGGTGGCGCGATCTGCTCCTTCGAGATACGCAAAACCTCGCTCACGGCGTCGACGATGATTCCGATCGTCTTGCCGGCGACATTCATCACCATAATCCGGGTCTCGTCGGTCGACGGTTCCTCGGCCATGCCGAACCGCAATCGCAGATCGACGATCGGGATTACCGTGCTGCGAAGGTTGATCAACCCCTTGATATAGCGCGAAGTCTGCGGAACCCGCGTGATCTCGCCTACCAGGATGATTTCCTGGACCTTCGTGATTTCAATTCCGTACTCTTCATTGGCCAGGCGGAAGCTCACGACCTGAATCGTTCCGGTCGCATCGGCTTGCCGCTGGTTGTGAGAGCTGATTTTGACTTCAGTTGCGGCCACGGTCGTTGCCCCTAAAAAAGCGAAAGGTTTGGATACGGCTCATTGGGTCTGGGAGCTGAATGCCGAAGCAATCGTTTCCCGCCGACAGAAACATACCGCCCAAATTACGCAGCTTAGCGACCTCGTGGTAAGACGCGGGCCCACTGTGGAGAACCACGAATAGTGGGCGCAAAGAAGAAGAGCTGGAGAAAAATCGGCGGCGCAGATTTCGACAATAATGCCAGTCGTCGAATGAGAACGCCGCCGGGCGTGACGCGGGGTCTCGGCAACGGTTGTGGTTTTCCACAAACTCGACATGGCGCCTAAAGCCAGGAACTACGCTTGTCGAGGCGTCTGATTTGGGTCGCGTCAATGATTCTGCGTCAATCCCGCGCAAGACCTAATGCTTTGAATGCCACCGCCACCATCGGCTTGCCCCGACGCCGCTCCGGATTCATGGAAATATGCATGACTGACAAACCGAACATGGCCGCAACTCCCATCGAACCGGGTTCGCTCGAAGGCCGGATTTTGGTAGCTGAAGATTGCCTGGAAATCAGTCGCTTCATCGCTTGGGTTCTGCGACGAGCTGGCGCACAAGTCGATGTAGCTGCGAATGGCCGAGAAGCCATCGAGAAGTTCAGTACACAAGCCGACGCTGGCAGCGACTATCAATTGGTTCTGACGGACATCGAAATGCCGGAGATTGGCGGCTTCGAATTGGTTGAACTCTTACGGGCCCGCGGCACAAACGTGCCGATCGTTGCGCTTACGGCCCTCGACCGCGCCGACGATCGCCAAGAAGTTCTGGCAGCCGGCTGTAATGATTATCTGATCAAGCCCGCTGAAAAATGGGAGCTGGTCCGCGTGTGTCAGCAATGGATGGGCAAGCCCGCGCCGTCGAACTCGGGGCATTGATCCACGATGCTCGTAAGACAGTGGAAAAACGCGAATGAAGAATCGTCCACTCCTGGCGCAGGGTACGGTTTGCATCAATGGCAGGCATATTCTTTCTTGATTATCTGCGGGCCGTTATTTTCGGAGGAAATGAAATGATGTCGGACCGATACGAGACCATTCACGGGCTGGTTCATTCGCAGCCCGTTTTGGACCCAGGTTTTGCCGAACTGGTCGAAATGTTCGCGGCGGAAATGCCCGGCCGGGCAGCCGCTCTGGAATCCGCGCTCGGTCGCCAGGAGTGGGATGAATTGCGGCGCTGCGCACACCAGCTCAAAGGATCGGCCAGCAGCTACGGATTCCCGCAAATCACACAGGCTGCCGGCAGTCTGGAAATGGCCATTCAGCGGCGAGAGGATCCCGCCAACATCGGCAGCCTGGCGGCCAAATTGGCCAAGTTGTGCCGTCAGGTACAGGCCGCGTGATTGACCTCTTTGACTCGCCGACTAAGACCGCTCTGGCTGTGGCCGGTCAGGTAACAAACGCCAACCAATAGAAGATCCAGCCGGTAATTGCGGTCAGCACCATATCCCAAGTTGCGATCCAACCGAGAAGGCGATGGCTGGCACTGTGCACGCCGGGTGTGGGCGGACTGGAAAATTTCCGCAGCGCCCTGGCAATCACCACAACCCACAACAGTGTCGTGCTGATCGCGAACAGCAGATGGATCGCGAGTGATCGAAAAACCCAGCCGGGCACACGCTCCATGCCCAGGAGGTCGCAGCAAACAGCCTGCGAGACAGGGTCGGCGTCGTAGACGGCTTCATAGTAGGGTGACGGCTGGGCTCGCTCGCGCCAGCCGCTGACAAATCGCATGTCAATTTCGAATAAGGTCACCGCGACCAGCAATATCGCGCCGAGTGCCAACTGCGCACGGCGATGCAACACAAATCGCCGCTCGACCCGCACCTGCCAGATGCTCCATCCCAAGACGGGCAGGATGGCAAACATCGCCAAGAAGACCACGTCGAGCATGATCGATGCTCGCGTGCCCAAGACGCCGTCCATTCCCGAATATTGCACGTACAGCCTCCTGCGACAATCGTCGGCATTGCCGGCAGGTCGGGCTCAACAGCAAGCTCGAGTCCACCCAGCAAATTGAAAAAGGACCGTGCGTCATTTCACGGTCCTTTTTCATGTTCTGCCCTTGCGGCCATCCTGGCCCTTGCAACTCAATATCGGCCGGCACTCGCAATCAATTAACATCGTTCACATTGCATTGCTATTTTTCAGCAGGCAATGGTACGGCTGGCAGCGCGGTAGTTGGTTCAACGTGGTTCGCCACGTCGTCGACGTGTTTCATCGCAGCTTTCGAATGCGACGATTGGCCCGACCTAAGCTTTCGGGAACAGTAACCATGCATCCGGCCCGCGCACGATCGACGCCGATTCGCCGGAAAGCTTGCGATGCATGGAAACGTTCCACGGCGAACGAATCGCTCCGCGGCGAGCCAACTAACTATCGAACGAAAACGGCTGCCATGCCTACCACCATGATCTCCGCGTCGGAAAAGAAGCTCGACCAATTGGTGCGGCGGGCAACGGAAATATCGACCATCCCGCAGGTCGCGCTGAAGGTCGCGGAGATCGCGGGCTTCGAACAGACGACGGTTACCGACATCAAGAACATTATGGAATCCGATCCGCCTTTGAGCGCTCGAGTTCTGCGCCACGTCAATTCATCCGCCATTGGTTTGCGTACCAAGGTGACCAACTTGCGGTCGGCCATTACCTACTTAGGCATGCGTCAGGTCAGAAACCTGGCCATGACGGCCGGGGTATGCGACCTCTTCAAGAATTCGGAATGTATCGGCACCTACAACCGCACCGGCCTGTGGCGACATCTGGTGGCTGTCGCCGTGTGCGCGCAAAAACTGGCGATGCGGCAACGGCTTTCCAATTTCGAAGATGCTTTCCTGGCAGGACTCCTGCACGACGTCGGCATCATTCTCGAGGATCAATACGCGCATAGAGACTTCGAACAGGTGCTACTGAGTCCCACGCTGTCGTCCGGTACGCTGACCGAGGCCGAACGTCGCCGACTTGGCTTCGACCATACCTTGCTAGGTGAAAGAGTCGCTTCGAACTGGCATTTGCCGGAATGCGTGCGGGTTGCAATCTCGTTTCATCATTCGTCGGCTCTCTATCGCGGACCCGAAAGCGGCATTCTCGCCTGCGTCGAGGTGGCCAACATTGTCTGTTCATTCCTGGGTTGGACTTCGATCGGAATCAATCTGGTCGAGTCCAAGAGGCATGCAATCGACACACTCGGCCTCTCCGATGACGACCTCGCCGTGCTAGCTGCCGATACGCAGGCCGAGTTGGAACAACGCCACGACCTGCTGAGCATCTAAGCACCTGGGGCGCGTATGTTGCGGTTGATGACCAACCTGTTTTCGCGAAGTGCCGGCAAAGGCGACCCTTGCGGCTGCCTGGGCAATTGTGTCGAGCATTGCCGTCCGGCGGGCGCGATCTTTGCGTTCCTCGCGAGCTGCGAGGGAGATTTGCTTTCGACCAGCCAAGGCCGCCCACCGGTGCGAAAGCTGGCAGAATTGGCTCAGCGCGTCGCGGAGGCCTTGAACGCCACCGACTCGTTGTCGGTCGCCTTGGAAGCCGATAAGTTCGTGGTCCGCGGAATCCGACTTGGCGACACTCCGCACCTTCTCGGATTGGTCGGCACTCCATCTTTCGGCGATTTCTGCTCCGAGGAACTCCTCGCGAGGGCTCAAGTGCTGGGCAACGATGCGTCGACCGCGTGGTTGCTGAGCGAGGAGAACAAACAGTTGCGTTCCCGAGCCGCCCAGCTCGCGGCCGAACTCGACACGCTGCACCAATCGCATGCCGATGTGATTGCCAAGGCGATCGAAGAACACGAGCTGCTGATTGAACAGCAAACGGGTTATGCCGATCATTTGGAGCGCGAAGTCGAGCGCCGCTCCGCCGCCCTGGTCGAAGCCAAAGAGGCGGCGGAAAGCGCCAGTCGCGCGAAAAGCGAATTCCTGGCCAATATGAGCCACGAAATTCGCACGCCGCTGAACGGAATCGCCGGCATGTTGTACCTGCTGGAAATCACCGATCTGACACCGCAGCAGCGCTATTTTGCCCGCGTCGCGCAATCGTCGGGCGAAGGACTACTGAGTCTGATCAACGATATCTTGGACTTTTCGAAAATCGAGGCGGGAAAACTGGAGCTCGAAACGGCCGAGTTCGACCTTGGCACGCTGATTGGTGACATGGTCGAAATGTTCGCACTGCGCGCCGATGAAAAGAACATCGAGCTTGCCTACTACGTCGACCCGGCGGTCCCGCGCATTATTCGAGGCGACCCCGAGCGCCTTCGACAGATTCTGATCAATTTAATCAGCAACGCGATTAAATTTACGGAGCGCGGCGAGGTCATTCTGCGGATTACACTCGATGATTTGAACAAGACCAGTTTGCGATTGCGCTGCAGCGTACGCGACACCGGCATCGGCATTCCGGTCGACCGCCGCAACCGACTCTTTCAGTCGTTCTCGCAGGTCGACGCGTCGACCACCCGTCAATTCGGCGGCACCGGGCTTGGCTTGGCGATTTGCAAGCAACTGGTAGAAATGATGCAGGGCCAGATTGGGGTCGAAAGCAAGCCGGGCGAGGGGTCGACGTTCTGGTGCACGGTCACTTGTGACCTGGTGCCAGTCGCCAAGACGTCCCCTGCGATACCAGCCGAGCTTAACCGGCTCAGGATTCTGATTGTCGACGATCATGCCGAGAATCGAGAGATCATCGGGCGCTGGATGGAGACCTGGGGCTTTCGCTCGGAGGCGGCCGCCAGCGGGCCCGCGGCTCTGGAATGCCTTTGCCAGGCAGCCGAACGAGGCACGGCGTTCGACGTCGTGCTGATCGACAAACGCATGCCCGGCATGGATGGCCAGCAATTGGCCCAGGCGATCAAAGCGATCGCTGCGGTTGGGAAGGCGAAAATCATCCTCATGACGGGCGTCGGCGACACGCTCTCGGAGGAACAGAAGTTGGCACTATGCCTTGCCGGCACGGTCACCAAACCAGTCAGACCTTCGGATCTGTTTGATAGTCTGGTGAACGTCAACGGCAGTGAGACGGTCGTCCACGGCGCCTCGCGCGGTCTGCTAAAATCCGATGAGCCTCTGCTCAACTCGGGCCAGGGCGCGCGAGTTTTGATCGCCGAGGACCATCAGGTCAACCAACTCGTGGTTTCGGAAATCCTCTCCCGGGCGGGCTTCACCAGCGATGTGGTAAGCACCGGGCGCCAGGCAATTGCAGCCGTCCAGAAAGACACCTACGACATCGTACTGATGGACTGCCAGATGCCGGACCTCGACGGGTTCGCCGCCGCGCGCACCATTCGACAGCTCGAGCGGGAGGGATTGCTTCCGCACAGCTCCTCGCCCTACACCTTGCCGATCATCGCACTGACCGCCAACGCTCAGAAAGAAGATCGGGAACGCTGCCTGGAGGCGGGAATGGACCAACATCTGACCAAGCCCATTCATCCTCGCGAACTCGTCCAGACACTGAATCGTGTGTTAGCCAGTCGCCGGCTGCAACAAGTTGCGCCCGCCGCCGTGGTCGAGGCGCTCGCGGCGGTGACGGAATATGAGCGTTCGATTCCAGAGGATTGCTTCCTTGCCGCGGAGCTCTTGGATCGATGCATGGGAAACCGGGAATTGATGCATTCGCTTCTCGCTGATTTTCGACAGACCATCGGCGACTCGATCAACGAACTGGAGCGAGCGCTCGCTCACGATGACGCCGATCAATTGGCCAAAGCCGCTCATGGCCTCAAGGGACTGAGTGCCAATCTCGCCACCCCGGCAATCAATCAACTGGCAATCGCGCTGGAGTCGGCGGGGCGTCGCATTCATCGGGCGAGGCAGCCGAAATTTTGGAACAGATCAAATGCCAATCGGAGCGCTGCGCTAAATACTTCGATGGCATCTTTAACCCTTCGACTCTCGTAGGAACCTAGCAAGTGGATGTTCTCGTCGTCGACGATTGCAAAATGGCGGTGCAGCTGCTGGCCAACGCGCTCTCGGCCAACGGATACAATGTGCTCCGCGCGTCGGATGGGCGCCAGGCGCTTGGCCTCTTGCAAGCAAACCATTGCCGATTGGTCATTTCAGACTGGGAAATGCCCGAAATGACCGGCGTCGAGCTCTGTCGGGCAATTCGTCGGCTCGGCACCGACGACTACGTGTATATCATTATGCTGACGAATCGAAATCGATCGTTGGATGCCGTCGAAGGACTTGAGGCCGGTGCCGACGATTTCGTTTCGAAACCATTTCAACCCGACGAGCTGCTGGCCCGGGTCCGCGCCGGCGAGCGGATTCTGCACTTGGAGACGCGCGACCTGACGATCTTTGCCCTGGCCAAGCTGGCCGAGGCGCGCGACTGCGAAACCGGTGCCCATCTCGAGCGAGTTCGCAACTATTCGAAAATCCTGGCGCAATTTCTCGCGGAAGATCCAAGGTTCGTCGGCCAGGTGGACGCCGAGTTCATACGCCTGATTTACCTGACCAGTCCGCTGCACGACATTGGCAAGGTCGCCATTCCCGACGCGATCTTGCTGAAGCCGGGAAAATTGACCGTCGAAGAATTTCGCATCATGCAGACTCACACGTTGCACGGGGCAAAGACGCTCGACGCGGCACTTGCCCGATTCCCCGCCGCCAGGTATCTGCAGATGGCTCGCGATATTGCCGCAGCGCATCACGAGCAGTTTTCCGGCGGAGGTTATCCGCGAGGATTGAAAGGAAACGAGATTCCTCTGGCAGCCCGTGTCGTCGCGGTGGCCGACGTTTACGATGCCCTGACCTCGAAGCGAGTCTATAAAGAAGCCTTCGACCACGTGCAGTCCCGAACGATCATCGTCAACGGATCGGGCACTCATTTCGATCCGGCGATTGTCGATGCTTTTTCCAAAGCCGAAGCGGCGTTCGAGGCGATTCGAAAGCGATTTTCCGAGGAGCTGACGGTGGATGAGAACTTGATTTCGCTCGCCCCGGCGGCCTTTGCTCCGGTCATGCGGTCAACCACCGGTCTCACGGTCAACGCGCCGGCAGCATCGGCAGCGAGTTTCTAATCCGTCGCCGAACGGAACGTCATTGTCGATCTGTGCTTGGCCGATGTGCGGGTGCGCATCGCCCGGCCACATCTGCACCGCTGCGCCGAGACCGCCAAGCTACACGCCGATACTCACACATTTCTGCCCGCAGCCGATATGACAGCAGGCTCGATTCGCGAGCCGACGTCGGCCCGATCTGAGAACCGCGCTATTTTCCTACGAGCAGTGTTGTTCTCTTTCAATCGCTTGTCCTGCTCCACATGCTTTCAGATGACACAAGGCGTCAATGATAAGCGTTGCTTCCGCGGCAACCGTCAATTGCGCGGCATTCAAGACAAGATCATAATGCCGAGCATCCGTCGCGTCTTTGTGAAAAAAGTTCCGGACAAACTTAAGCCGCTCCTGATCGATGGTCCTCACTCGACGGGCAGCCTCTTTGGCGGGGAGATGGAGTATTTCGCCCAATGTCGAGACGCGGTCTTTCGCGGGCGCCACGAGGCGGACTCTCAATGTCGTTTCGGCCGGAAGGATGAACGCGGCACCTCGACCGACAATCACACATTCGCCGTGAATTCCCAAGGCTAATATGGTCTCAACCAAGTGCCGCACAAACGCGCTCTCGCTCACAAAAGCTCCCCACTCGCTCTTATTCGGCGTCGCAACGAAGGATTCAATCGACTCCGTTAGCCAACTCTGCTGCCTTTCATCCAGGCTTTCCAAAAGGGTTGCCCGCACGCTCAATTCCTGCGCAATCTTCTCCAGAAGCTCGTGATCATAGACATGCCATCCCAGTCGCTTTCCAACCTCTTCTGCAACCGCGGTGCCGAGTGTCCCAGCCTCGCGAGACAACGTAATCGTGAATGCTTGCGAAGGCCCGCGCGACGGATCTCTTGCATGCATCGCGGCCTGGCGCCGCACTTCCCAGTGTCGGCAAGCCCTCTCGACAATTTCTGCCAACGATTTGACCTTTGAATGCGCCGACGAAAAATCCAAGTTCATGTCAACCTCTTGCGCCGGCGTTAAGCCCGTTAGCGCCCAGCGTTCATGTCTCCGACGCGAGCTTGATTGCGTCCGGTGAGCTCCCCCTTGAAGCCGCACCCAGCCAACAACGGCAATAAAATTGTGCAATTTTAATGCCATTCACCACGCGATGTAGTCGACCACGAGCTCACTGCAAATAACTCTAAGGGAGGGTGAACTCGGCCAGCGGGGCAGGCTCTAAAAACTCATTCGAGATATCAAATCGATCGCCGTGCGGTCCAGCGGATCACGTTGATTCAGTGTCTTCTTGGACTGCAAATACTGGCTCGCAACTTGTCTTTTAACGAATACCCGAGCACCGCGTTTCGTGAGCCTATCGACCACCCGGCGGCGTACGCCCGACGCACCGGAGCGATCTTCGCCGCCTGCCGGCAACGTCCGCGTCCGATGGCGGACCAGCGCGTTTGCTCCTCTCCTGACGGGCGATCTACTCGTTGCACAGGGAGGCCGAAAACCGATGGCAAGACTGCGTTAATGGCCTACGAGACAAATTCTTTCCGAGATGGGAAAGGTTCTTTCCCATTCGACCTTTGGTCGCAAATTGTTCCGAGACTGCCGCGTTGCACTGGATCATTCAACTGAACGCCAATCTGCCGACGCAGTCGCGATTTGCTGCAACAGGAACGCCCGAGGACATCAATCAGGCGCCACGTGGCACACGATGTGCAAGGCAGTTGTGGCCCCGGCGACGAAATTGGATGGTTTTCGCGATGCGCCTTTCGATTAGCCCTGTCGAGGAAGTGGAGTCATCAGCGCCAATCAATGGACTCGTGGGGACCACTTTTGCACGAAGAGCCTGGATCTTCGGCGCGCCCAGGCTGGCTGTGGGCGTGGCTGCTGGCGGTTGGCATGGTCGGATTGGCCGATGCTAAAAACGTGCAGCCGCAACATGATGTAGGCGGCGACAGTGTGCCGACGACCAATCCTGACGTGCCGGAGGAGGCCGAATACGACCCGTCGATCCTGGATCGAACGCTGGAGAACAATCGACTCGTTGAGGCGATGATCCGTACGGAGGTGCAAAACGAACTGCGGCACGCCCGGGTCCAAATGGCCGCCAGTCCGCAGTCTGTCCAAGAGGCGTTGAAGTTGATGCTCGAGCGGGTGCGCAGAGCGCCGGAGTTGTCGGCCGAAGGACGTGCCCAGTTGCGGGGCCAACTGGAAACGGCATTACGGGAATCGGCGCGGCGATCGGTGGAGCAAGAAGAGCGGGACATTGAATCCGAGCAAGCCCAAGCTCAGGCGGATGAACGCCTGCGGATTGTCCAATCGCTGGACCGCCGGCAAGAAAAGCTGCGTCAGCTGATGGACCGTTTCGATTCGTTGATGGCTGAGGGACGTTATCTGCTGGCCGAAGAGACGGCGGCCTACGAGGTACAGCAGTTGCGCCCAATCTGCCCGACGCGGTGGTGGCGGCGAAAGTATCGAGTCTCGTTCGTCACACGCGGGATCTGGCCATGGCCCGCATCGCACGGCAGAAGGGATACGTCGACACACTCTATCAAGCCGAGCTAGCGCAAATCCCCTTTCCAGACGACCAGCCGATTGTCTATCCCGACGCGGAGATGTGGCAAGACATGACGGCCAGACGCAAGAAGTGGAAAGAATTTGCCTCGGTCGATCTGAAGGACCAGGAAGGGCCCACGGCCAAGATTCGCCAGGCGCTCGATGAGGAAACCAAATTCGACTTCAACGAGTTGCCCTTGCAAGATGTCGTCTTGTATTTGAAAGATCGACACCATATCGAAATCCAACTGGACACCAAGGTGATGGAAGAGGCGAGCATCGGAACCGACACGCCGGTGACCCGCAATCTGCAAGGCATCACGCTGCGCTCGGCACTGCGTTTGATGCTTGGCGCGATGGATTTGACCTACGTCATCAAAGACGAAGTTCTCTTGATTACGACTCCCGAAAAAGCCGCCAATGAATTGGCCACAAAAGTCTATCCAGTGGCCGATTTGGTGCTCCCCATCCCACGAATGATGGGTGGCATGATGGGCGGAATGCGTGGCGGAATGGGTGGCGGAATGGGCGGCGGAATGGGCGGCGGCATGGGTGGCGGAATGATGGGTGGCATGGGTGGCGGAATGATGGGTGGCATGGGCGGCGGAATGGGGGGCGGTATGTTCTAGCGTCCTGAAGTAGGCAATGGTCACGCGATCGACTGCGAGATGCGCATGGCTTGATGAGTTGGGAGGCAACTTATTTCGATGCACCAAGGTTTGGAAACCGTAACCGAGGTGCGTTGTGCTCTGCGGGAGCACTGAAGATCGCCGCGAAACCAAGCGTCGGGACGTTCCGCACAAAACAACGGGCCGGCAAACGGTCGATCCTCGGGAGTTGAATCCGTGGCGTCAATCGTCTTCAGCGTACCGCTGGTCGGTGAGGACGCCGAGGTTGGAGACCATCCGCTGAAAAAGATTTACGTGGACTTCGTCCGTTCCTTGATCGACATCCAGTGATCCAGTTCGCGACCTAGGGGGTAACCAACCAATGAAAGCATTATGAAACTCTCGCGAATTCGAACCGTCATCCTGGCGCTGATTTCCCTTTCCGTGTCTGCATGCAGCATGCACCAGGAGGAGGAGCACGTCGAGGCTCATAAGATTACGGCCACCAACCCCGAGGCGAAGTCGCTGACCCTCGTCCAGCGGTATGTCTGCCAGATTCACTCGCAGCGCCATATCCAGGTCCGTGCCTTGGAACGCGGATACCTTGAGGAGATTAAAATCAGGGAAGGTCAGTTGGTGTCGAAGGATGACGTGCTGTTCAATGTCATTCCAATTCTTTACCAGAAAAATGCGGACGCCGAGTTAGCAGAGGCAAACTTCGCGCGAGCTGGAGTTCAATTACACCAAGAAGCTCTACGAGGACAAAGTGGTGTCTCAGAATGAGGTGCTGCTCCTCAAGGCCAAGCTGGCCAAGGCCCAGGCCAAGGCCGAGTTGGCGACCGCCGAATTGAACTTTGCCACCGTCAAAGCACCTTTTGACGGCATCGTCGACCGCCTGCACCTCCAGCAGGGCAGCCTTGTCGAGGAGGGCGAGATCCTTTCGACCTTGTCCGACAACAGCCTGATGTGGGTTTATTTCAATGTCCCCGAAGCGCGTTACCTCGAATACATGGCCAATCTGAAACAGCAGGGGGACCTGAAGATCGAGCTGATGCTGGCGAACCAGGAAAAGTTCAATCAGCCCGGCAAGATCGGTGCGATCGAAGCCGATTTCAACAACGAGAACGGAAACATTCCCTTCCGCGCCGACTTTCCGAACCCCGAGCGCCTGCTGCGTCACGGTCAGACCGGCACCATCGTCATCAGCCGAGTGCAGAATGACGCCATCGTCATCCCTCAACGGGCGACTTTCGAGGTTCTCCAGAAGCGATACGTTTACGTCGTCGACAAAGACAACGTGGCGCATCGGCGCGAGATCGCCTACGAGGAAGGCGAAGGATTGGACGACCTCTTTATCATCAAGAATGGGGTTGGCGTCGAGGACAAGATCGTGCTCGAGGGGATCCGGCAGGTTCGCGACGGCGACACGGTGGAGTGCGAGGACCGTCAACCGGAGCAGGTTGTGGCAAACCTAAAATACCACGCCGAATAGCAACCGCCTTCCGGTTCTGAATACGGAAATCACCCAGACGCGCTTGGCACCATGTTCTCGCAATTTCTCCGTCGACCCGCGCTGGCGATCGTAATTTCGATCATCATCTTGTTCCTGGGCGGGCTGTCAAGATCGCATTCAGCCTCGCGGTAAAGGAGCTCACCGTGATGAATCTCGTACACGTCGATAATGCAGTACCGTTGATGTCGCACGAACGCAGCGCAGCTCAAAAAAGGTTGAGGCAAATCGAAAACGCCCTGGGCCACCGCCCGATATCCCAGCAGTCGGCTGCTCTCATTCAAGAGCGAGCCGAATTGGAGCGCGCGTTGGCAGCTCCATTCGCCAACGGTGAAAATCGATGCCCATAAATACGACCCGATACGCTGAATGGATTCGGCTCGACGATTCGGAAATCCTGCATGTCGATGTCCGGTTCGAAGACTGCGCCTCGCTGTTGCCGTTTTTGCGGGCTTGCAACCTGCAATTCGACTGCACCGAAATCGAGTCGAGAGGGGAGGACATTCTATCCGGGAACAACCGTCGCCCAAGTTCATGCCGCTCTATTGCGATTCGATGCGATCAACCGGCAAACACCATAGCGACTGGCCTTGAATCGCGCCGACTAGCCTCACGATGCAACCGTTCTTTTAAGGAAGCGTTGCCTCCTTGCCCGATAAACGTCAAAATGGGAAACCGACTGACTTGGCCGGTTAGACGCTCCGGCACGGACGAATCCTGTATGAGAAATCCCGTTCCGCATGGCTCAGGGAAGACTGCAAGGCGAAACGCTCAAGGGCCTCTCGCCCGACGCCGTTCAGGGTATCGATGCCGATTTTATTTTGCTGGGACGGGTACCCATCCCAAGGGTCGCTTCGTTTTGGCAGCTGGCCGGTCGCCAACCGTGGCAGCTTGAGGCTGGGACGCGACCCTGGTATGCAAGCATGTTATGCGGTGTGGGAAGGAGGCGAAGAGCATCTGCGGAGGGCAGCCGATGACGTACGATCAAAACGTCGGGGGTCGGTGAGCTGGCCCGCTACGTGAAGACTTGGCGAATGGGATCACGCGACTACTCGGAGCCACGACCGCGGCCATCTGCTGCTCCGTGATCCACGTTAAGTGATACAGTTCGCGACTTGAGAGGCAACCAATGAGCGAAAGCATTGTGAAATTCTCGCCATTTCTGGCTTCCATCGTGGCGCTGATTGCCCTCAGCCTGCCTGCGTGCAGCGTGCACAAAGAGGAGGAGCATGTAAAGGCCCATTTGATTACGTGCACCAACCCTGAATCAAAGTCTGTCACCATCGTCCAGCGCTATGTCTGCCAGATCCACTCGCAGCGCCACATCGACATCCGTGCCTTGGAGCGAGGGTATCTCGAAGCGATAAAAATCAAGGAGGGGCAGCAGGTAAAGAAGGGCGAAGTAATGTTCCAGATCGTCCCAATTCTTTACCAAAAAAAAGCGGATGCCGAGTCCGCTGAGGCCCGGCTCGCGGAGTTGGAGTACGACTACACCAAGAAGCTGAATAAGGATAAAGTCGTCTCTCAGAATGAGGTGCTACTGCTTCAGGCCAAGAAGGACAAGGCCGAGGCCAATGCGGATTTGGCGAAGGCCGAATTGAACTTTGCCACCGTCAAAGCACCTTTTGACGGCATCGTCGATCGTCTGCACTGCCAGGAAGGCAGCCTTGTGGAGGAGGGAGAGATCCTCTCGACCTTGTCCGACAACAGCGTGATGTGGGTTTATTTCAACGTTCCTGAAGCTCGTTACCTCGAATATATGGCCCACCTGAAAGAGCAGAAGGAGGATCTGAAGATCGAATTGGTGCTGGCCAACGGCGAAAAGTTCGAACAGAGCGGCAAGATCGGTGCGATCGAGGCCGATTTCAACAATCAGAATGGAAACATCCCGTTCCGCGCGGATTTTCCGAACCCAGACCGCCTGCTGCGTCACGGTCAGACCGGCACCGTGGTGATCAGGCAAGTGCAGAAAGACGCCATCGTCATCCCTCAACGCGCGACTTTCGAGGTTCTCCAGAAACGCTACGTTTACGTCGTCGACAAAGCTGGCGTGGCGCATCAGCGCGAGATCGACTACGAGGAAGTAGAAGGATTAGACGACCTCTTCATCATCACGAAAGGGGTTGGCGTTGAGGACAAGATCGTGCTCGAGGGAGTCCGGCAGATTCGCGACGGCGACAAGGTGGAGTGCGAGTATCGTCAACTCGACGACGTTGTTCCAAAGCTAAAATACCATGCGGAATAGCAGCCGCTCTCCGCTACTGAGATACGGAGCCGAACCGTTTCTCTCAGAATGCTTTTTCGAATCAATGTTGTTCCGTGCCGGGCGGCGTGGCATCAGGTCAATCACATCGAAGTAGATCATCGCCTCACTGATGTCTGAATTGCGCTCGTAGGCTTTGAAACGACGGCGGTATCGGGCGGTCCAGGTTTATAGGCTTTGCATCGCCGCCGCGCCGCTTGTCCATCCGGGCCGACCGCCGTGGTATAGACCGGCGTTGGCCGGATTTCGCGAGGCCGCTTGTGAGACTGCTGGAAAACACGAGTCGAATGGCGTACTAACTGTGTAACAAACCGGCCCGGGCCTATGTGGCTCACAACGAAAGCCGCCAGCACGATCTGGCGGCTTTTCGCATTATCGACGATCCCGCGCCGTCTCGGCACATTTCACCGCTGCCTCAAGCGTGCACGCCGGCTGCAAGCAGCATCGCTTTCCCTGCGCAGTGACAGCGACGATCGCAGGTGCCCTAGAGCCGCTTGGCCAGGCACGTCCCATTCTGCCTCGGTCATCGAAATTGCCGCGTGGCTGGAAAGAATCTGTCCAAAGCGGCACATTTGTTACCCTCTGAAGGACAAGAAGTTAGTGCCGGTGCTTGCGCGATTTCCGATCGGGCAGAATCTGCCGATTTAACTGATCGTGCCGGTAACGCAGGGACGATTAGGTGGGATGTCTGCCCATAGCGGCTCAGTTCTGCGTGTCGAATGGCGGGCTCAACCTTATGTTGGGCGGCGCGCGAATGGGAGTGGCAGCGCGAATGCATGCATCGGCAGCCTCCCGAGGTGTTGTTAGGCATGGATTGCCATGGACAACGCGTCAACAGACCGTCTGGTAAGCCGGCGACGCGACCGCGTCCGCCGGCCGATCGTCGTCGCGCTGTTGATCGCTGGCATGGGTGCGTCGACTGTGGCGTCGTTCCCATCGAGTTCGCCAGCAGCCAGCGAGCCAGGGCGCAACTTGCTCTGAGCACGCCGCCGGTCGCCGCGGTGGGTCAGCCCTCCCAGTCCAAGCCGCCCGACGCGCCGAGATTGCCTGGCGGTCCGCCACTGGTGGCATCCACCTCCGCGGCGACAGCTCGATTGCCGGACGTGTCAGACCGGCAGCGAATCGTCGCCGGCGTGACACAGTACATCGAGATGCCTTCAACGGATGCCGGTCAATTCGTGAACCTCAAAGCCGCGCTGTTCGAGGCGACGGACTTGCCATTTCCGATCAGTTTCGCCACCGCCCTGCAGCTTGCCGACGCACGGCCTCTGATCGTTTCGGCTGCGCAAGCGAGCGCTTGGGTGGCCGAGGCGCAGCTTCAACGGGCGAAGGTCATCAAAATCCCCGAATTCGATTTCGGCGTGTGTTACGTGCGGCACGATGGCTATGGGCCAGACTTCGACCACGGCGTGAATGAGCCGACGCTTCATTCCCGGCATTGGCGGCCCGCTGAATCAGAATCTTAACTTCATGTACGCAGGCGGCAGCCTCTTTTTGCAAGTCCCTTTGACCGATGCCATCTTTCAGCCGCTTGTCGCCCGGCAGGTCCTCGACGCTCGACGATTCAACATTCAGGCGGCTAAGAACGACGCGTTATTGATGACCGCGAGGGCGTATTTTCGCGTGCATCAGTATCGGGGCCAATACGCCGGCGCCATCGACGTGGTCAACCGCGGCAGAAAGCTGACCGCTCGGATCGCACAATTGAGCAGGGATCTGGTGCCGCTACGTCGAGGTGGATCGTTCCGAGCGGATGCTGGCCGACGTCGAGCAACACGCGACCTTGGCGCGGCAGGAATGGCGCGTGGCGAGTGCCAATCTGACGCAGGTGCTCCGGCTCGATCCTCGCGTCGTCGTCGAACCGCTGGAGCACGACCATCTACAAATCACGCTGATCGACCCGGCCCGGCCGCTGGATGACCTGATGCCGATCGCCTTGACCAATCGGCCCGGAGTTGGCCTCGCAACGATCGCTGATCCAGGCGGCCGAGGTTGTCGATCCGCCAGGAGAAGAACCGGCCGCTGTTGCCGAGCGTCTACATCACCGGCTTTCAGAGTCCCGGACAGATGAGAATGCAAGTCGACGTTTTCGGACTGGGCCAAGGATCCAAGATGGACAATTGGGGCCTGCGCGACGACGTCAGCCTGCAGTTGATCTGGAGCTTGGAAGGACTCGGGCTAGGAAACCTGGCTCGCATCAAAAAGGCTCGCGGCATGGAATCGCAAGCAATCGTCATCCTCAGAAGAATGCAGGACGCAGTCGTGGCCGAAGTGACCCGAGCCCAAGCCGACCTTCAATCGGCGGCGTTGCGGGTCATCGAGGCCGAACGGTCGATGCGGGAGGCGCTGATCACGTTCGAAGGCAACTACGAAGGCCTGGCCCAAACCAAACGCTTCGAGAACCTGTTGATCCAGGTGTACCGGCCGCAGGAAGCAGTCATGTCGCTTGAAAACTTGCTGGTCTCCTACGACCAGTATTTTGCCACCGTGGCCGAATATAACCGGGCGCAGTTCGAACTGTTCCATGCCTTGGGTTATCCGGCGCGCGAGGTGTCGGCCTTGCACCCGCCTGGCACCGTCGAGGCGGTCGACACCAGCCGGCCTGGCTATCTGCCCGAGGTGCGTCCGGGCCCGCCGCCGGCCAATCGCTAACGTAAGAGCGATGATTCTGACCCAGTCCGTCGAGGCGATGACTAAGGAGTTGACTGCGATGAAACGATTCCCGATTCTCGCGCTGTTGCTTTTCGGCGTGCACGGGCCGTGGCCCGTATTCGCCCAAACCGCAGACAGACCGCCCTCGTCGGATTTTTTGAATCGCCTTCTGCCCGGCGGATCAGACGTTTCCTATTATTCCGGCTATCTGAACGGTGGGGCACCAAATGGCAGTGGCTCGGCTGCCGCCTCCGCAGCGATGACGCCCCCGACCGCCTCCGCCGCGACATCGCGATCGGCGAGTTTGCTAACTCCTGTCAAGACTGCCTCGGCGCCGCCAGGCCGGGGCGCTGTCGGAGCCGGTGCGAGGACCCGAGACATTGCCCGGCCCAGGGACAAATCCCGCGGGTGGCCCCGGCCACTGCGCCGCCGGAAACGCTCCCGCCGTTGCCTCCGCTGCAGAGCCAGCCTGATCTGCGGCCCGCACCACTCGAGACGACGGACCAGGCTTTTGCGATTAACCTGGCCACGGCCTTGCGGCTGGCCGATGCTCGGCCATTGGTCGTCAGCGCTGCGCAGGCGAGCGCTTGGGTGGGCGAAGCGCAGCTGCAACGCGCCAAAGTCCTTTGGGTTCCGACGTTCAACATGGGTGGCGATTATATTCGTCACGACGGGCCTGGGCCGGACTTCAATCTCGGTATCAACACTGCCGCTCGGCCGCTCGATCAAAACGTCAACTTTCTTTACAGCGGTATCGGCTTCACGCAACAGGTTGCGGTGACCGACGCGATTTTCGAGCCGCTGGCCGCTCGGCAAGTGCTGAATTCTCGCCGCTGGGATATTCAAACCGCGAAAAACGACGCGCTTTTGGCGACGGCCAACGCCTATTTCGGCGTGCACCAGTTTCGCGGGCAGTATGCCGCCGCTATCGATGTCGTGAACCGGGCAAGGAAACTCGTCGAGCGACTGCAAGTTCTCAGTCAGGACTTGATACCGCGGATTGAAGTTGATCGGGCTCAACGCTTACTGGCCGACGTCGAGCAGCACGCCGCCCAGGCGCGGCAAATGTGGCGCGTCTCCAGCGCCGACCTGACGCAGGTGCTGCGCCTCGATCCGCGCGTGATGGTCGTTCCGCAAGAGGACGATCATTTGCAGGTCACGTTGATTGATCCCGCCCGGCCGCTCGACGATCTGATTCCGATCGGCTTGACGAACCGTCCTGAGCTGGAATCGCAAAAGGCCCTTGTCCAAGCCGTGGCCCAGAGAATCCGGCGGGAAAAGGGACGGCTGCTGATGCCGACCGCCATGCTCAACGGTTTCCAGACGCCGAACGAATTGATCCAGTTCGGCGCCCAAGGCATGGGTCATGGCGACGCGCTGAATCTTTGGAGCTTGCGCGATGACCTCAGCCCCCAGTTGATGTGGCAATATGAAGGCTTGGGACTGGGAAACATGGCCCGCATTAAGGAGCAACGCGGCGAGCAATCGGGCTCGATCATCGAGCTGTTCAAAGCCCAGGACGCCGTGGCAGGTGACATTGTCCGGGCGCAGGCCCGCTTGCAGTCAGCCGCGGTTCGTGTCGTTCAGGCCGAACGCTCGATGTCCAAAGCGTTGATTACGTTTGAGGGGAACTACGAAGGTCTGGCCCAGACCAAGCGATTCGGAAATGTACTGGTTCAAATCTATCGGCCACAGGAAGTCGTGATTGCGCTGGAGCACCTGATGACAGCCTACAACCAATACTTCACCACCGTAGCCGATTACAATCGGGCGCAGTTCGAGATGTTCCACGCCCTGGGTTACCCAGCCCGCGAAGTCTCGGCGCTGCGGCCCCCCGGCGATGCCGAGCCGGTCGACACGAGCCGTCCCGGTTACCTGCCGCCCGTGGGCGTGGGGCCACCGCCGGCGTCGCGTTAGCCGCGTTCCACTCATTGGCCGCTTTGAATCAGATCGATCAGGTCCGCGGGGGCATCGGACGGGCGCGTTGCGGAGCTGGCGGCGGAACGGCCACCCAAGTGCAGGAGCGCCGTTTCGTCCTGACTGGCACCTGTGTAGTAACCATATTTGGATGAGCTCTCGACGCCGACCGGTAGATCATATCCGAGAACGGCGCCAGGGCCCGGCGGCGAGCCGGGGCAGCAATATCCCGCGCCGTTGTCGGGGATGCCCAGCCGCGGTCCGTGTTTGCCGTGCGTGCAATAGTCTGGGTAATAGGGCACACAAAGAGGCTTTCCTCCGACCACGGGGCAGTCGTGATCCGGACTTTCGATCGGCGACAAAATCGCCACTCCACGTCGTTGCGGCACCGAATAGTCGGCCGCAAACGCGTGACGGCGAAGGATCGGAATGCCCACAATCAATCGGGGATCGTACGGACTGGCGACCCCATCCGCGGCAGGCAGGGTGGTGGGGCCTGTCAGTGACAAAATGGCAACCAGAGCCAGGGCTACAGAAGTTGGAGTGAAATGCCGTCTCATTCGGAGCCCACCGGTTCGCCAAGAATCGTCAACGCGGTCACCTTCATCATCATTCGTACTGAAACGAGAAGAAAATGTGAGACTTGCGCTCGGTTCCGACTCTTCGCCCGTGGGCGCCACGATCAGTGGATCCGGCACAAGATGAATTCTCAGCAAAGGGGGGGTGGAAACAGAAGGTTGCGGGTCCCGACCGCCGGGCCGTGGCAAGCTGTAGGGTCGGACAGGACGTTGGGCCCGGTCTTCAGTCAGCCACCGTGGAATTGCCGTTGGACGCGGTGCGGCCGGTGGGCATATTGAGTTCGCGGAGTTTGGCCCTCAGCGTGACGCGACTTAATCCCAGGACTTTGGCGGCCCGGCCTTGGTTATTGCCGGCTTCGTGCATGATGCGGCCGATGACCAATCGTTCAAAATGCTGAAGCGCCCGGCGATAGATATTGTGCTGGCGCTCGCTGAGCCAGGATTCGATGTGCCGTGGAAGCGTTTGCCAATCGACTTCGGCTCCCTCGGCTTCGTCGACGTCGCCCGACGGTTCCTCGGCGGCACTACGGCGGACTTCCCTGGGCAAAAAATCGGGAAGTAGCGTGGGACCGGCCGACACGATCAGGGCCTCGTGGATGGAGTTTTGCAACTCGCGGACATTTCCAGGCCAAGGATAGCCTTCGAGCAACTCCAAAGTTTCCGGCGAAATAGAATGGACCCGCGTGCCGATTTCGCGATTGAAGCGGTAGAGAAAGTAATGGGCCAGCTCGGGAATATCGCTGACTCGTTCCCGCAGAGGCGGCAGATGGATCGTTACGCCACGGACGCGATAGTAGAGATCCTTGCGGAAGCGTCCTTGTTCGATCAGCGTTTCCAGATTCTGATTCGTGGCGGCGATAATCCGCACGTCAGACGAAAGGGTTTCGTTGCCACCGACGCGCTCGAAGCATCCTTCTTGCAACAATCGCAGCATTTTGGCCTGAGTGCTCAGGGCCATGTCGCCGATTTCATCGAGAAAAAGCGTCCCTTGATTGCATTGTTCGAACTTGCCGATTCGGCGATGCTCGGCGCCCGTGAACGCTCCCCGTTCATGGCCAAACAGTTCGCTTTCCAACAACGTCTCCGGAATTGCCGAACAATTGATGGCCAGAAAGGGCGCCTGGGACCGTTGGCCGTGATGATAGATCGCGCGGGCGACCAACTCTTTGCCGGTGCCGCTCTCGCCCAGGATCAAGACGTTGACGCTTTGCGGGGCGATTCGGCCAATCTGCTTGCAGACTGCCTGCATGGCAGCGCCACAGCCGACCAGTAAATCGGGCCGATCTTGCGGCCGATCTCCCTCTTCCAGGATCGCCGGAACCCGCATCAAACGACTGATCTCGAAGGCGTGTTCAACAACCTCTTGGAGCTGGTTCACATCGAGCGGTTTGACCAGATAATCGTAGGCCCCCAGCTTCATCGCCTCGATTGCGGTCTCGGCGTTACCGTGACCCGTGATAAACACCAGCAGGCTTTTGGGCGAACAGCGGCGCAGCTCGTGAAACACTTCCAGTCCCGAGTGTTTGCCAAGACGCACGTCCAACAAAACCAGTTCGGGCAATAATTCGGCAGCCAGCCGGACGCCTTCCTCAGCCGTTTCGGCACCCACGACTTCCAAATCTTCGCTGGCCAAAACATCTTCAATGGTAAATCGAATGCTCGATTCATCATCGATAATCAAGAGCTTTCGCATCGGTCAGGCTGCTTTCATAGGCATCGGCGATTCGAGTCGTCTCATTGCGAACTAGCGACGGCTTCGTCGGACAATCGAGTCTGTTCGAAACCGTTGTTGATAGCAACTGGAAGCTCGACCATGAATTTTGCTCCACCCAGCGGCATGTTGCTTGCCTCGATCCGCCCGCCATGCTCTTGAATAACGCGACGACTGACGGCGAGTCCCAGTCCGACCCCGCGTTCCTTGATGGTGACGAACGGTTCAAAGAGCCGTTCCATCACAGCGTCGTCGATCCCTGCTCCAGAATCCAAGAAAACGACGCGACAAATGCTGGGCGTTCCTACTTCGACCTCGATCGACACCGTGAGCGTGCCGCCCGTCGGCATGGCTTCGATGCCATTCAAAAGCAGATTCAAGAACACCAAGTCCAACTGTTCCGGGTCGCCATTGATCAGCACCGGCTCGGAGCTTCCCTGCTCGTGGATGATCACGTGCTGCTGCGTGGCGCGGCCAGCGGCAAGGTTCAGTGCCCGATCGAGGGTGTCACGGAGATTATGCGTCAGGCGGCGGATCTTCGGGGGCCGGGCAAAGTCGAGCAGACCTTGGATTGTGCTTTCCATCCGCGCGATTTCGTTTTGGACCACCTCGAGACGCTTACCGTGCAACGCATGGTTTGGATCGCCGCGCCCGGCGTTCTGGATCAGCAGTTTGACGGACGTTAATGGATTGCGCAGCTCGTGCGCTACGCCCGCCGCCAGTTCACCGACCGCGGCCAATCGTTCTGCGCGCACTGCTTCGCGGCGAACGGACTGTAATTCCTCGACCACTTCACGAATTCGCACCGACACGTCTTGGACCTGCTGATACAAGCCTGGGAGATCGGCCAATTCATCGGCAGAGTGCACTTCCACCGATCCTACGTCTTGCAAGTTCCCACGTGCATCTCGTAGCGTGACGCTGATTTGCGAGATCGATCGATTCAGGCCGCGCGCAACACGAAAACCGAAAATGATCCCGATCGCCGGGCCGGTAATGAGGAAGCAGAGCCGAGCCAAGTCGATTCTACTTCTCAATCGATTGTGGTTATCAAACGAAGTCGCTACCAGTTGCTGGCCAAAATCGAACAATCGCTCGCACGACTTGTTGACACTCAGGGCCAAATCCATGGCTTCGGCCGCATAGGCCTTGTGCTGCTGCACTTCCTCCTGTCCGGTGCCGGCTGGGGCAACGGGCCCGTCGATATTCGCGGCCGCCTCGGCTTGCGTCGCCTGAGTGCGCAGAAAGTTCATATAAATCGAGAACCGCACTCCAATCTCAGTCACCAATTCA
Source organism: uncultured Planctomycetaceae bacterium (assembly GCA_963702015.1). Classification (GTDB taxonomy): domain Bacteria; phylum Planctomycetota; class Planctomycetia; order Pirellulales; family PALSA-1355; genus DATJTR01. The sequence continues at coordinate 4,768,556 of OY969698.1, read as the reverse complement.
GGCTCCAACTTGCCGGCGGCTGCCAGTGTCGCTTCAGCCAGTGCGTCACGAAAGGCCGACTCAGGCAGTGCCAATTCGTCACTCTGAAGTCGGCGGCCATCTTCCGCTGCCGCGATCACCGACGCTTGCGCACTCCAGAGCAGTCCCTGGATCGTGCTGGCCGCCCGAACTATCTCACGGTCATCATAGAGTACTTGAGTGTAGGCATGGTCCAAGCGATGCAGGAAGTACGTGGTCGTCGTGCTTACAGCGATCCAAAGCAAGCTAACTAACACCGTTGGAGCAATTACCTTCTTCCACATGGCAGCAAACCGTCAGGTTCGGGATCGTAGGTGGGCGCGGCTGTTCCGGAGAGCTATCTGCCCACATCCTCGAGGGTTCGAAACCGAGAATGCAGGATCTATGCCAACTCCTGTTCATTATCTCGAATACGGGGCGCAGCAGCCAATCCCCTCGGTAGCGGCTCGCGGGTGTCAGTTTCTGTCCAACCGGTGGATAGATTATTTGCACGAAGCCGGTCCGGCACTTCAACCAATCCGCGGCATCCTCGACCGATTTTTGCTGCCGACCATCCGTTTGGCACAATATTTGAAGAAAACGCCCTACGCTGGGATGCACCTCCCGAATTCCTCCAAGTTGGTCTGTGAATTCGCCTCGGGTGGCAGGGAAGCATTGCGATCAGAGAGTCCTCTCCGGGTGGAATCCAAGTAGTCGGGATTGGTATGAATGCGACAATTTTGGCAATGCGCCGCCCGATCACGACCCTGATGATGGTTGTGGTGTTGGTCGCCGGAGGGATTCTGGCGCTGAAGTCGGATGCAGGTCGACATATTTCCGTCGCTGAATACTCCCAGGATCTACGTCTTCCTCCAATATGGTGGGATGAGCCCGGCCCAAATGGAGGGCTTCGTCGTTTGCCAGTTTGAGTTGTTGTTTCAGTACATCGACGGCATCAAGGAGATCAAGTCCCGCTCGATTCAGCAAATTGCCCTGGTCGAAATCTCTTTTCACCCCGGAATCGACATGGGAGAGGCGATGGGACAGGTCGTGGCGATGGCCAATCGGGCCATGTCACGAATGCCGCCGGGGACTCTCCCCCCAATGGTCATGCGGCTGGACCCCGGCAGCGTGCCCGTCGGCTTTCTGGTACTCGAAGGAAAGACGACATCGATCGGCATGGTAGCGGACGTTGCCCAAAATATCATCCGTCCGCTGGTGCTGCAAAACGTTCCGGGCACGGTGGCGGTCTCACCTTTCGGTCCGAATGTTCGTTCGGTGCTTGTGACGTGCGATCCTGAAAAACTCGAAGCCTACAACCTCTCTCCACACGACGTCACCAATGCTTTGATGTCAGGAAACGCGGTGGTCCCGGCAGGGAACCTGTACGTGAGGGACTCGATGCCGATGGTTCCAAACAACGCCACCGTGGGCGACATCCGTGAGTTGGGGGCGATTCCGTTGAAGTTGGGGCAAAACGTTTACATCCGCGATGTGGCTAACATTGAAGACTTTACCGATCTCGATTACGGCGATGCCTTGGTCAACGGCAAGAACTCGGTCTACTTGCCGATCATCAAGAAAAGCACGGCGTCGACGTTGACCGTCGTAGCCGACATCCGTCATTCGCTGAAGTTATTCCGCGACGTCGTGCCCAGCGACGTCACGGTCGAATTCGAGTTCGACGAATCGCCCACCGTCTTGGCGGCCGTTCATAGCGTGGCCATGGAAGGCCTGATCGGCGCCGGCCTGGCCGGCTTGATGATCTTGTTGTTCCTTCACGATCTGAGGAGCGTAATCGTAGTTGTTTCCAACATTCCGCTGGCTCTGCTCGGCGCGCTGTTGGGACTCTGGCTGACTGGAAACTCGATCAACATCATGTCATTGGGCGGCCTGGCGTTGGCGATCGGAATCCTCGTCGACATGTCGACGGTGATTATCGAGAACATCCACGTGCAGATGCGTGGCACTCAGAACGTCTCTTCGGCGGTCTATTACGCCAGCGTGGCCACCGCCGTGCCGATCCTACTGGCCCTGATCTGCGTATTGTCCGTGTTTGTCCCGGCATTCATTATGCAAGATCCACTGCGCGCGCTTTTCATGCCACTGACGGTTGGTGTGGGATTCGCCATGATCGCGGCCTACCTGCTTTCCACGACATTTGTCCCGGTTCTATGCGTCTACCTTCTCAAACGTAAGGAACACGACCCGAACCAGCGTGGCCCATTCGAGCGATTTCAGTCCGCATACGGCAGAATGATCGAGCGGTTTGTGCGGTGGCGGTGGTTGGTCAGTTTCGGCTATCTAACCACGTGTGGGCTGATACTGTGGCTCATGGGTGAACGACTCGGCACCGAGTTGTTTCCGCAGGTCGATTCGGGTGAGTTCGTCCTTCGTTTCCGGCCCACTCCCGGTTCGAATTACAAGCTCACCCGCGAAATGGCGCTGAAATGCCTGGAGGAGATCAAGCGCGAGGCGAAGCCCGAGAACGTACGGATCACGATGGGATTTGCCGGACAGGTTGCCCCGAACTTCGGCATGGATAACATCGTGCTCTTCATGCGTGGGCCTGACGACGGCTATCTCCGCGTGGCGCTCCGCGAGGGAAGCGGCATCAAGCTCGACGAGTTTCGCGAGCGGCTTGCGGAAAATCCTTCCCGAACGAATCGTTCCCTGGCTGGCCCGGCGATTGGAGCAGGGCGGATTGCCGCAAGCCGAGGCGATCCGGCAAGCCAAAGCGGCAACCTTCGGGTTCCAGCCGGGCGACATCGTTACCGGTGTCATGAGTTTTGGATCGATGACGCCGATCTCGGTGCGCGTCGTCGGCACAGACCTGGACCTGGTCCGCGGCCACGCGCAAGATCATGGGCGAAATGAAACGCATTCCCTTTCTGCGTGACGTCGAGTTGGAACAGATGCTCGACTATCCGGCCGTGAGGGTCGACATCGACCGGGAGAAAGCCGGGCTCAGCGACATACGAGTCCGAGAGGCGAGTGAACCCCTGATCGAGGCGACGTCCTCAAGCCGCTTCATTGCGCTCAATTACTGGATCGATTCGAAAACCGGCTTCGATTATCAAGTCGAGGTGTTGGTGCCGCCCAGATTCATGAACACGAGCGGCGAAATCGAGAGCCTGCCGCTGACCGAAGTTAATCCGCTAGTCAACCTGTTGATCAGAGATATCGCGACTGTTCACGAAGATAAAATGCCGGGCGAGATCGATCGCGCGGCTTCGCAACGCTATCTCAGCATCAATGCAAACGTCGAGGGGGAGGACATGGGCCGTGCCGGGCGGCAAGTGGCACAGGCGATCGACGCCGCCGGGAGCCCGCCGCGCGGTGTGCGCGTGCTCCCGATGGGTCAACTACCACCCATGGTCGAAATGTTCCAAGCACTCGCGATCGGGCTGGCGGTTGCGATCTTCGTGATCTTGGTACTGCTGACTGGTTATTTCCAGTCGGCCCGTCTCGCCCTGATCTCGGTCAGCGCCGTACCTGGCGTTCTCGCCGGCGTCGTAGCGATCCTCTACGTGACGGGCACAACGCTGAATATCGAATCGTTCATGGGGTCGATCATGTGCTTGGGAGTCTCGGTATCGAACTCCGTACTGCTCGCGACGTTCATGGATGAACACTGGAAGAAAGGATCTCCCTCGGCCGAGGCGGCCGTGTCGGGCGCGAGTGAACGCCTGCGTCCGATCCTGATGACCGCTTGCGCCATGACCGTCGGGATGGTGCCGATGGCCCTCGAGCTGGAAGCCGGAAGCCAAATGGAGGGTCCGCTCGGCCGCGCGGTAATCGGCGGCCTCGTGATGTCGACCGTGGCCACGCTGTTGGTCGTGCCCTCGATCTTCGCGGTTGTGATTGGCCGCCGTACTCCCCATTCGCCGTCGCTCTTTTCGGGCGACCGCGAAAGCGCCCACTTCGACTCCGATCTGCAAACCAATTCACAATCTGCCGATCTGCATGCCCGCCAGACCGGCCCGTCATCCCATAGGCCTGAGATTCGCTTCGGAGACTCGTGATGCGTCGAGCGACTGGACCGATTGCGATGATCTCTGGCCGCTGCCGGCTCGTGGTCTGGCAGTTTGCGGTGCTGACGACGCTGGGCTCGTTCGGTTGCCATCGCGATTTGGGGCCCCCGACCCCAAACCTCTCGGATTCACCCGTTGTCCAACTGACGCATCCGACGATGCGGACGATTGTGCGCGTCGTCAAACAACCGAGCTTTACCGAAAGCTATGAACGCTCGTCGGTCTATCCCAAGATGACTGCGTACATCGAAAAGTGGAATGTGGACATTGGGGATAAAGTAAAGAAGGGACAGGTACTGGCCAAGCTGTTCGTACCCGAGCTGATTGAGGCATGGCAAACAAAGAAAACCACGGTTTTGCTGGACAAGCAGCGCATCGAATTGGCAAAGCAAGTGGTGCAGGTCTCCATCGCCGACGTCAAGGCTGCCGACGCCGGCCTTGCCGAAGCACAGGCCCTTTTGGCCCAATACCAGTCGCAAGTCGATCGCTGGGACACCGAGGTCAAGCGGCTCAGTCGCGAGGTGGATCGCGGCGTCGTCGATCCTCAAGTCCTGCTGGAATCGCAGAACCAGTTACGATCGAGCATCGCCGCGCGCGACGCGGCCAAAGATACGATCGTCAAGGCCGATGCCATGCTGATCTCGAAAAGAGCCACCGAGGAACAAGACAAGATCGCCGTTGACGTAGCCAAGGCCGATCTGGAAGTCGCCGAAAGCGAAGCGAAACGGCTGGAAGCCCTGGTGGGCTATCTCGTTCTTCCCGCGCCGTTCGACGGCGTGATTACGGCCCGCAACGCCAACACGTTCGACTTCGTGCTTCCGGCGACGGGCGATCCCACCGCGATGCGCAACGCTCCCTATCTTGCGCCTGGTGGCGGCGCCGCACCAATATATGTAGTCGAACGCACGGACGTCGTGCGCAGTTTTCGTCGACATCCCGGAGCAGGACGCAAATTATGTCCAACCCGGCAATGAGGCCACGGTGCTGATCCGCGCGTTCAAAGACGAGCCGATTTCGGCCACGGTCACGCGCACGGCCTGGTCTTTGAACGTCAAAAGTCGCACGCTACGGGCCGAGATCGATCTGCCTAACACCGGCGCTGAGATTCCTGGCGACCTTCCGGACAATGTGCGCAGTGCTCTGGCCGAAGTGAAACTGCCTCAATCCAAGGCACAGATTCTGCCAGGCATGTATGCTTATGGCAACGTGATCATCCGGCACCCCAATGTCTGGACATTACGTCAAGACTCTCTCGACTATTGGCATGGGAAGACGATCTATTGGAGTCACCACAATGACCGCGCAGTGCGTATGGAAGTTCAGACTGGGGTCAGTGACGGTGAGTGGACTGAGATCACCAATTGCCGACCACTGAATGAGCCCAATCAGGTTTGGTCTCCGATCAATGGCTCAGAAACCGTGATCGTGACAAACGATCTGTCGACGCTCACCGAGGGCGAAGCAGTGCAGCTCACTCCGTCGATCGAGAAAGACAGAATCACGGGTGCAAATGCAGCAGATCGCCGACTACCGCTTCCAATCCCTTAGGATCGAGTGAATTCAGCGTATCGCAGCTGTGACAAATCCACAGCCGTAGCTACTGCTCGAGAGGCGCCTCAACGCCCACCGGATTGTCCAGAGCGTAACGCGACAATTGGTTCGCCAGCCTGCGCAAATCACGGTCGCTACAATGAATGGCTGTCGTCAACGTCGCCTGTTGTCGATGAGATCGAACGGCTTGGAAGACCTCAAAATATGTTTCGGCTCTGGCGGTCGTCTCATGAGCAGATTCGGGCCGATGTCGCTTGAAGACTTCGGTAACCACGTCAAGATGTTCCGAAAAGCGTTTGGCATAGTTGGCGCGATTGCAGATTCCGTTCCGCTTACCCGCTGGCGGGCGGAAGTTCCGCGACACTAAGAGAGGCCGTTCGATTTACACCTATTGCGGTTGCGGGCAATAGACGGCCTGCGGCCATTCCCGCATCCACATCGCGGCAGAGAAACTCGACGAGCAAATCCTCGCGCTGCTCGGTCGGAATCAAATCCAAGATGAGCAGATGGGCGATTGGTTCCTGCCGACGCGTCCATCGCATTCCCAAGCCCTTTCAAAACTCGGCCGTGCAAAATGACGTCATCACCATGACTGCTTTGCGCCGCCTCGCATCCTGTTCCCGATTTTCTCGCGTAACGGTTCAACCGTCACGTTCGCGCATCATCTGACCTTGCTCTATTTATTGCACAGGGCGATCCTTGCATTCACCGGACTCTGTGAGAACGCGTAGCGTGGCGGCAATCAGCGCAGCAGACGCAACTGGGGGGACTGCTTCGCGCTCGATCAATTCCACCGCCCGTTGGACGATGTCGTCGGGCAATTCATTATCGGGCTGGTGTGTCGATCCCTGGTTCATTTGGACCTCTTCTGCGATGCGATCGCAAAGGGGGATAGTGACCGAAGGGTTATCAGTGTTCGCCGAGCAGTTCTCGCAAGCGCCGCGGGGACGTAAATCGTAACGGCGACGACATTTGCAGTCAGCAAAAAGCCACGCCACCACCTCGCGCAATCGCTTCGACAACTCTGCGGCACACCGGTATCAATACCTTCACTGCGCGGCGGACCAACAATCGACATTCTGGCGGCGAACGACCTTGTACGGCAATAAAGGTCTCGTGGTAGCACTCTTTACGGCCGCGCGGTCGGCACTCAATCGCCATATCGCACACGAGGCGACCGAGCCATCGGTGGCCACAATGGCGCCCAAGTTCGTCATGGCATATCCGGATTTTTGTTGCATCCGCAGTAAGCGCAATTGTCACTCGCGATCTGCGTCAGCGGCAACAATCGACGTATCCCAATTGTAGTCGTCGCCTGGGCCCAAACCTTACATCGATCGACCGAGAATTGTCGGACAATGGCTTTAGGCCGACGACAGCCCAATGGATGACTGGATGTTGCCGCAAGTGGTTGTTGAGGAGTTGCGGAAGGGCGAATTCAGGCTCCCTTGCTAATTCAAGCGTCATCACGAGATGCGACCGCACAAGCGCCTTTTCGTCTTGGGCCATTTCGTCAGAAGATTTCGGCTTCAACTTCCGAATTTCGACCCAATCTTGTAAGGTGGTGGCCGCCAGAACAATCTCCGACTGTTCACCCGCAAATCGCTGAGCCGTTACGGTCGGCGAACCAAGCAACTCAAGCGTCGTCGTCATCTGGATTCCCCTCATTTGTAGCATGACCGATAGCGCACAACGCACCATAAAGCCGCCACTCCATCCTTCCAGCCGATCTTCGTTCCTTTGCGAAGCGTGCGGGCGCGATAACGGATCGGCCGCTCGACGACGCGTACGCCGTCCAGCCGGTCCACCCGAGCCGCCAGCTCGATCTCGATCCCGAATCGGTTTTCGACCAGAAACGGGGCGATCTGCTGGAGCGTCATGCGGCGGAAAGCCTTGTAACACGTTTCCACGTCGCTGAGCCGCTCGCCCATCAGGCGATTGAAAAGCGCTGTAATGATCCGAGTGGCCCAATTGGTCTGGCGCGAGATTAACGTATTGGAGCCGGCCAGGAACCGGCTGCGCTAGACGGCGTCGGGATTGCCGACCGGGATCGGCTCCGTCAATTGCACTATTCCATCGGGTCATGTTCCAGATCGGCGTCCTGGATGAGCACCACCGCGCCGCCGGCCTCGACAAACGCCCCGCCTTCGGTGCCGACGGATCACCGCAACGGTTTCGCGGTAAAGTCGGTGCTGCCGTCGTCGATCAGCGATCAACTCATGGTCGATCAGCGATCTTTGCACTCGGGCAATCACCCGCTCGATCGTTGCCGCCTCGTTGCAAATCGGTATGACAATCGAAAGTGTCATCGCCAGCGGCGTTTGGGACGCCGCCTCGTCACGGACCCGCGAGCTCCCGCCGATTTCTTGCAACACCGGCATGAGAGTGCCTTCGAGTCTGTTAATCTGGTCGCTTCTGATCCAAGAGCCAGGCATAGAGATCGTCACGGGTAAAGACCCGCTTGCTCACTCCATGACCTTCCTCGGGATAGATCGTCAGCCGCGCACTGCCGCCAGCGGCCTGAATGACGTCTACCATCCTCTTGCTCCGCTCGGGCGAAACGACCTGATCCCGGGCGCCGTGAAACGCCCAGATCGGCAGCCTGGCCAACAACGGCGCCGTTTGGATGTCTCCGCCACCGCAGATCGGCACCGCCGCCGCGAATCGCTCCGGCGCCGCCGCGCACAAATTCCAGGTGCCGTTACCACCCATGCTTTCGCCGGTGACATAGATTCGCTTGGGATCGATGGCCAATTGCTCCTGTAGATGATCCAAAAGGACGAGCAATTGATGGCTGTCCCAGCCGAGGTCGGACCGGCATTGCGGCGAGACGACGATCATTGGCACGCGCAGACCCCAGCCAATTTGCTGCGGCAGCCCCCAGCGAAGCACCTGCTTGATGTCGTCACCGCGACTGCCCGCCGCCATGCAAATAGAGAAGCAACGGAGCGGGCAGGTCGGCGGAATAGCCTTGCGGAAGAGAGACGATATATTGAACCTGCCATGAATTGCCTTCGGCATTTTTCAAATCAGCCCGCTCGGTGGTTTGCGGTCCTAGCCGTGGCCAGTCGTAGTAGACGCTGACCGCCGCGGGACTCAACTGGGCGATCAGGCTCGCGACGGAAACAAACCAGCAGGCTTCCAGCCAGCCGAGGCATTTCGGATCCGTTTTTCGAGTATCAGCAATGCGTTCGAAGGTCATAACGACTCGCTCACTCGGATTCGTGCGTAAAGGTGGTCGCTCGGTCCATACGGTCTCGAGCTACTCGACATGGTAGATGTAAATCGAATAGCCAGCCGTGGCGATCGGCCTGAGCCGTTGAAATGGGACGAGCGCAGTCTTGCGCGAAGTTCGCGCGAGTTCCGTCTCCCTGGTAACTGAAATGGGGCAATCCGCGCACGAAATTCACGCTGATCGCGTACCACCCCGGCAGAATCGCTCGCTTGGGGTCGGCCCCTTCCGCCAAGGGTGGCAACTTCGGCGCACGGTAATCGATGCCAAAATATTTGGGATCACAATAGCCGAAATAGGCTAGTTGGACCGGACTGGCCTGGGGATGCTCGGCCAGCCAGCGCTTCAGGAAGAGCAGGTCCTGTCCCCAATCGACATTGCTCGCAATCAAGTGGTTGGGTCCGCCCATCGGCCCGCCAACCAGCTCGTTGAAGTAGGACAAGCTATGCGGATAGACCGCCAGGCTGCTGACGATCGACCAGAGGAGCGCGGCGGACGCCAAGCCGGTCAGCACGCGCCGCTTTGCTCCTAAAAACTGACCGAGCCGGCCGATCCAGACAAAGCAAAACCCGATTGCCGGCAGCACATCGCGCAAATGCTCGCTGAAACCGGTCTGCGAACTGACCAGCACCAGCACCGCCACGGCAGGGCAGAGCAGCACGAATTCGTCTCGCCAACTTGCCGTCGGCCGATCGTACGCCTGCGTCGTCGGGGACCATCCGTCGGCGGCGCAGACCGGCGCCCGCGGCTTTGCAAGCCAGAGACGGCAAGTGGCAGCCAGTACCGCGAGCAGCCAGGTTCCAAGCGGCACTTTGATCGCCAGGGCATAGAGATAGTAGTACCACCAGCCCTTTGCGCTGAACTGGCCGCCAAGGTAGGAAGGATACGGATACGTTTCAAAATCCTTCCGTTGCAGGTCGATGCCGGCCAGATAATTCTTCGGCAACGGAACGGGTAAATGCGCAAGCCAGGAATCAGCGAAACGATTGCCGCCGCCAGGCAGTGCTTTCTCGGCACCGACCTGGGCTCCCAGCATCGCACTGGCAAACTTGAAATCGCCCAGCCGATTGAACGTGCCCTCGAATCCATAACCCAGGTTGAGCACGTACAGGGCGAGTGCCATCCGTACCGCGAGCATTCCCAACTGTCGCCGCCAATCCCGGGCCAGCAGGTTATGGCGATCTTGCCAACGATAAACTAGCCACATCGCCGGCCAGAGCGGGAAAAGAATGATGAGCGTCGATTTGGTCAACTCGGCCAGGCCCAAAATCGCGCCGCTGGTAATGGCCCGGGTCCATGTTGGCCGCTTCAGCCACAACCAAAAGCTATAACCCGCCGCCAGCGACAAAGCCGCAGCGGCGACGTCGGGCGTGATCAACTGCCCATGTCCGATAATGTTCGGACAGAACGACCAGAGGGCAAGCGCCAACATTCCGGCCACCGTGCCATAGAGCGCCCGCGCCGAGGAAAAGCAGAGATAGCCTCCCAGAAGCACCAGCGGAATGCAGGCCCAGCGAGCCAACACGAACAGCCACTCGGATCGCTCGCCGTTAGCCGCCACGAAATCTTCGCCCAGGATAAACTCCGGCCGCTTGGCCCCCTGCTCCAGTGCTGACCAGTTCGTCTCGGCTCCGGCCAACAGAATCGGCATGGCCGCCAGCAGGCGCACCAGCGGCGGATTGACGCTATAGGCGTCGAACCGGCCGAATCTCCAGTGGCTGAGGCCCGCGGCCAGATGTCCCGGCTCGTTGAGCGTCGGACTGTGAACCGTGGCGCCAAAGCCCAAGAGGGCGGCGCTCGCGGTCAACAGCAGCGCCGGCGCAAGGCGGCTTGGCAGTCGTCGATGGCCGCCATTGCCGCTCTGTACCGGATCGTCCACCGCACGCTTGCCGGTTTGACCTAACTCAATCATCGTGCTCATCGCCGACTCGCAGGGGCGCCGTTCTGGTTGGGCCGCTAATCCTCTAACTCTCGAACGCACTTCTCGCCACCACGTTTCTTTTCGGAACGGCGGCGCTAGCCGGCCACCAAGGAAACGTGCGTGCGTCGTTCGCTCGATCTTTGCGCAGCCGACCATTCATTGGATCACGGCCATTTCTAGCCACCAGCCTGGTGCGGAAGCGCACTGTCTGAAGGCGACCCGGGCGGCTAGCCGCAGTGCACGCGCCCGCACAGGCGGAGGTTGAGAATGGAGGCGAAACCATCAACTCCATGGCGACGCCCGTTAAAAAGGGGGCCCCACCCAGACCCCATGCCCGTCTCCCCGCCGGCAGGCATTTTTCGCTCAAAGCCGCAAGTGGATCCGTACATTTCATCGCGAGTCCTCCTTCAAGCGATGGTATTCCAGAGATTCCAGGACTATCGATTTCGTGCAAGAGCTTTTTTCGAGGCGTCCTGACCGTGCCGAGGGTGCCTGTTGGCTTCGCGGGAGCGTCCGTTGTCGCGCGCAACAAGACGAGCCCTCGCTCGGGCCACGCAGCGCGGGATGTTTAACCCCTGCGATCGCCGCGACCGGGTGAGTTTTTGGCCCGCAAAAACGGCTCGAGCTCGACCAAGAGCGGCTGGATAAACGCTTCGTAGTGGCGCCAGCGCTTGACGGAACTGCGGTAAACCGGCTGGCGGATCTGCGTGTTGCTGGCGGTTCTGATCGGCCGATTGGATTCGTGAAAGCGCAGGCAGCGATCATCCCACGGCAGGCCGCAAAACTCAATCAGTCGCCGGGCTTCCACTTCCAGGTTGTCCACCACGTCCTCGTAGGCAACGTCAAGCATCGCATCAGCCGGCAAAACCGAGCGCCAGTGTGCCATCAACTCGCGGTATCCGCGGTAGTAACGGCCCAGCTCCCCAAGGTCGTAACTGTAGGTTTGACCATTAGTAAAACGTCTCGAGAAACACGACATACACGTGTCCACGGGATCGCGCACCGTGTGCACGATCTTGGCGTTTGGCAGGATCATGTGCATCAAACCAATGTTGTAAAAATTTCCCGGGGCCTTGTCGGTAATCCGGGTCTTGCCCTCCGGAAGTGGCGGCAGGCTGTCAATGTAAGCCTTGCCCAACTGCCACAAGCCATCTGCGTCGAACGCAAGGCGATTCGCCGATTGAGACTCCGGCGAGCCCCCCGCGCGCGACCGCCCAATGACAACGTTACTAAGATTCGTTAATTCCCCGGCACCGTGGACTTGCGGATGGCTGGCGAGAATCTGCTCAACCAAAGTGCTGCCGCTACGCGGCATGCCGAGCACGAAGATTGGCCTTGCTGAGGGAAAACCGCCCCCCTTGGCACCTTGCACAAAGCCAACGTTGAACGCGTTGCAAAGACATTTCAGCGTTCGCGAATTCGCGGCCTCGTCGTAGCCAACCTCGCGGCGCGTTACGCATTGCCTCGCAACAGATTCTCGGCCGCGCGGCCGAATTGACCGATGTCGTCAAGCGCCTTGGCGAGGGCAAAGTGCACGTATGCCATTCGGCCGGGGGGCAGGTCGCCCGAACCGGCAAGGGCTTCGAGCAGGGCGAGATCGGGATCATCGGCCCGGAAAGTCTTCAAGTCCTGCGCGATTGTAGTGGGCCTCAACGCAGTCCGGGCGGATGGCAATCGCGCGCGCGTAGGCCGCCGCCGCGTCCGTAAACTCGCCATGCTCTATCAGCACTGTGCCGAGACGGTTGTGTGCCTGAAATAGATTGGGATCAAGCGCCACCGAGCGATTGAGATGCGCGACCGCTTCGGAGAACTTGTCCTGATCCGCGAGGATGTCGCCCAGTTTGTAGTGTGCTTCAGCGTGGTCGGGCTTGAGGACGAGCACATGCTCGAGCCGCGCGACGGCTTCGTCAAGCTTGCCCTGGGACCTGAGGACCATGCTCAAATTGATGTGCGCCTCCAGCAAGTCTGGCCTGAGGGAAACGCTGCGCTCGTACGCGGCGGCCGCGCGGTCGAATTCGCCCTTGTCGCTCAGGATATTGCCGGTGTTATTGTGCGCTTCCGCGCTGTCTGGCATGAGCGCCAGTGCTTGCTCGAACCGCGCCTGGGCCTCGTCGAGCTTACCCTGATCTCGAAGAATCACACCAAGGTTGTTGTGCGCTTGAAAGAGCCCGGGATTGAGCGTCGCCGCGCGCTGAAAACTCGCGACCGCGTTATTGATCTCGCCCTGATCGCGCAGGACGGCGCCCAGGTTATTGTATGCTTCGGCGCGATTCGGATCGATCTGAAGGGCGAACCGGCAAATTCCGGCGGCCTCCTCGAGCTGCCCAGCGCAGCGCTCGGTCTCGGCGAGCGCGACAAGATCGTTGACATGAAACGACTCTCCAGACGATCGACTTGCCGTCGCCAGAGGTTGCCCACCTTCCTGCGTGCCGTTTGCCGCCGGTCGCTCCGATCCGCGGCACCCTTCCAACTCGACCAGGAGCGGTTGCAGATAGGGTTCGAATCGGCGCCAGCGACCGACGGAGCCGCGGTAGATAGGTTGGCGAACTTGGCTGTTGCTCGCGGTCCGGATCACCCGGCTCGTCTCATGAAAGCGCAAGCACCGATCATCCCAGGGCAAGTCGCAATACTCGAGTAGCCGACGTGCTTGCCCCTCCAGGTCGTCGACGATCTCCTCGTAGGCCACGTCAAGCATAGCTCCGGCGGGCAGAACGGATCGCCAGTGCGCCATCAACCCGTGATATTCGGCGTAGTACCGGCCCAGTTCTCCCAAGTCAAAGCTGTAACTTTGGCCTGCGCAAAGAGGCGCAAGAAGCAGGAAACACACGTGTCCACCGGATCACGCATGGTGTGGATGATTTTGGCATTCGGCAGGATCAAGCGTATCAAGCCCACGTGGAAGAAGTTGCCGGGCGCCTTGTCGGTAACGCGTGTTTTGCCGGCCGGCCTCGGCGGAAGGCTTGCCAGGTAGGCCTCGCCAAGCTTTCGCAACCCACCGGGGTCGAACGCTCCGCGGCTCGCCGAAGAAGAATCGGGCCTGAACAGCGCGGCTGACCAGGCAGTGATAATGTCGCTAAGGTTTGTCAACTCGCCGATGGCGTAAACTTGCGGATGGCTTGCCAAAATCTGCTCGACCAACGTACTGCCGCTGCGCGGCATGCCGAGCACGAAGATCGGAACGCTGGATGGATCGCCGACCCGTTCGAGCAACTCAAAGATTATCGAGCCAAACGTCCCGGTGAGGCTTCGGAAAGCCTGGCCGGTTGCCGCCTCGTCGTAATCGACTTCGCGGCGCTTGAGTGCATTGCCTTGGCAAAAATGCTCAAACGCCCGCGCGTAGTCACCGACATCATCGAGCGCTTTTCCGAGCGCGAAGTGGATGTACACCATTTTCTCGCGCGGCAATCGATCCGGGGACGCGGCCACCGACTCGAGCGCAGCCAGATCAGGATCGCCGGCGCGAAAAGTCTTTAAATCCGCTCGGTTGAAGTGTGCTTCGGCGAAGTCGGGCTGGATGGCAATCGCTTGCTCGAACCGCGCCTGGGCCTCGTCGAGTTTACCCTGATCTCGAAGAATCACACCAAGGTTGTTGTGCGCTTGAAAGAGCCGCGGATCGAGCGTCGCCGCGCGCTTAAAATGCGCCACCGCGTTATTGATCTCGCCCTGATCGCGCAGGACGGCGCCCAGGTTATTGTATGCTTCGGCGCTATTCGGGTCGATCTGAAGGGCAAACCGGCAAACCGTGGCGGCCTCTTCGAGCGACCTAGCGCAGGGCTCCGTCTCGGCGAGCGCGACAAGGTCGTTGATTTGCAACGACTTTCCGGACGATCGACTTGCAGAACTTGCCAGAGGCTGTCCACCTCCCTGCGTGCCGTTTACCGCCGATCGCTCCGCCTCACGACATCCTTCCAGTTCGACCAGAAGAGGTTGGAGGTAGGGTTCGAATCGCCGCCAACGGCCGACGGAGCCGCGGTAAATAGGTCGGCGCACTTGGCTGTTGCTCGCGGTCCGGATCACCCGGCTCGTCTCGTGAAAGCGCAAGCACCGGTCATCCCACGGCAAGTCGCAATACTCGAGCAGCCGACGTGCTTGCCCCTCCAGGTCGTCGACGATCTCCTCGTAGGCTAAGTCGAGCATAGCGCCCGCCGGCAGAACGGATCGCCAGTGCGCCATCAACCCGTGATATTCGGCGTAGTACCGGCCCAGTTCTCCCAAATCAAAGCTGTAACTTTGGCCCGTGTCAAAAAGTGCAAGAAGCAGGAGACACACGTGTCCATCGGATCACGCATGGTATGGATGATCTTGGCATTCGGCAGGATCAAGCGTATCAAGCCCACGTGGAAGAAATTGCCGGGCGCCTTGTCGGTAACGTGTGTTTTGCCGGCCGGCCTCGGCGGAAGGCTTGACAGGTAGGCCTCGCCAAGCTTTCGCAGCCCATTGGCGTCGAACGCTCCGCGGCTCGCCGAGGAAGGATCGGACCGGACCAGCGCGCCTGATCCGCCCGCGACAACGTCGCTAAGGTTTGTCAACTCGCCGGCGGCGTGCACCTGCGGATGGCTTGCCAAAATCTGCTCGACCAACGTACTGCCGCTACGCGGCATGCCGAGCACGAAGATCGGAAGGCCTGATGGATCGCCGGCACCCTCGAGCACCTTAAAGAGGCTCGAGCCAACCGTCCCCGTGAGGTTTCGGAAAACTTGGCGGCTTGTCGCCTCGTCGTAATCGACTTCGCGGCGCTTGAGTGCGTTGCCTTGGCGGAAATGCTCAAACGCACGCCCGTAGTCACCGACATCATCGAGCGCTTTGCCGAGCGCGAAGTGGATGTACACCATTTTCTCGCGCGGCAATTGATCCGGGGAAACGGCCACCGACTCGAGCGCAGCCAGATCAGGATCGCCGGCGCGAAAAGTCTTGAGATCCGCTCGGTTGAAGTGTGCTTCGGCGAAGTCGGGCTGGATGGCAATCGCTTGCTCGTAATGCGCCATGGCATCATCGAACTTACCCTGTTGCTTTAGCGCGCTTCCGAGACTGTTATGCGCCTGGAACAGGTCGGGATTGAGCGATACCGCCCGCTTGAAACATGCCGCCGCTCCCTCAAACTCACCCAAATCGTGCAGGACGTTGCCCAAGTTGCATTGAGCTTGGGCATGGTCTGGCGCCAAGCGCAGTACATGCTGGAACTGGGCTACGGCCTCCCCGAGCTTGCCTTGGCGACGAAGAACGTTGCCAAGGTTGTTCGCGCTTGGACGAGTCGAGGCTCGAGAGCAATTGCGCGCTCGTATTGGGCCGTCGCTTCATTGATGTGGCCTTGAGCAATCAGCACATTGCCCAGGTTGTTGCACGCCTGTGCGCTGCCCGGCCGCCGCACGAGAAACTCGCGATATGCCGCGGCGGCCTCCTCAAGCCGTCCCGCGGCATGCTCGTGTTGTGCTTGAACAAAGATGCCGTCAAGCTCGGGCGTTGGACACTGCAATTCAAGATCGGTCGCCATCACGAATCCTTTATCCTTGTTCCGCACCGGCGCGGACTTCGTCCGCTCCCGCCTTTGCTCCCATGAATCGACTCGTCAACCGAACCCCACCGACCCTGCCCGCAGCACGTTGTCACGCCATGCCGCAAATCGAGATCGACAGTGGCAGCGTCCGCCACGGAAACGCCACCTTGCTGGGGAGCCGGCGCATAAAGCCCCTGGCGGCACGGCCGATCAGAGGGCACGGGTAAAGACGGCGAAACGACACCCACGACAATGAGAAGTGACATGACAACGCACTAAGACAACCACATGTACGGCGACCTCGGCTGGACCCTCTGGATCGGTGCAGCGCGCGACCATGGCCATATGCTGAAACAGGAAAAGCACAAATGGAACCATGCCGAGCACTACGAGCAGCGACGACGACGTATTCATGCCCTCGCCCTCGCGCAATTTGCGCAATAGAAATACTTGGCGGCGCACCGCGCCACACCGGCCATTCGTAAAGCGCCCGGCTCTTAAAAACATCCTCGCGGAATCCGTAGCGCGGACGCGGCATTGTCTTCGCAATCTGCCGCGACCTGCCCACAGGCGGCGCTACGTTTCCGCGAAGGACGTAGTTAACCACAACTTCCACGCGTGTCCCGCAGTCGGGCAAATGCCCCGTGCGGCGACGCTCACTATCACCCGCCGCCCGTAGGGCAGGCCTCGACACATGAGTTGTAAGTGAACTCCGCCGCCGATCCACAGGCGGAAAGGCTCGCCTGCGCGGCTGAAACGCAAGCATTGTATGCAGCACTAAGGGAGGCTATTGCGGCGGAATATGCGGCCTGTTTACTGTTCACGCACGCTACTTGCGCTGCCGAAATCGGAGCGAGACACGAATTGAGAATAGTCTGGGCAGCGCCTGCGCAAACCGCTGCTGCCGCGGCGCAGGCGGCCATTTGGGCGGTCCAGGAAAGCAAAACGGCGGCCGCGCACGCTGGCCAAAAAGGCCCCAAACCAAGGCACGAAAGCGATTTCACTGCAAGCCACGCCGTGG
This sequence comes from uncultured Planctomycetaceae bacterium, assembly GCA_963702015.1. GTDB lineage: Bacteria > Planctomycetota > Planctomycetia > Pirellulales > PALSA-1355 > DATJTR01. The sequence continues at coordinate 4,751,306 of OY969698.1, read as the reverse complement.
CAGCGGCCACGCAGCTGCCAGCGCCTATCTTGCAACCCAATATAAGGCTGTTGTAGCTGGCGTAGCACGCTGCCGACTTTGAGCTTGCGGTGGTGTTGCAAGTGGCGATCGCAGCGGTAAGAGCGGCGTTTGCGGCGGCGTACGCCGCTGACCGTGAAGCCACGCAACTGGCGGCGGCGGCGGAAAAAGCCGTTTGACACGCCGATTGCGCGGCATTGAGAGCGGCGAGACACGCAGCAGTGCAGGTGTCTGCGTACGCCGCCTTCAGCAGTGGCGGCGAGACCATCAATGCCATCGCCATTCCGACCACGACCGGTGACTGGCCAATGCGCCACGCCACGGTACTGTGCCATCCATATTCTTCCCGGAGCCTTGCGAGCGGATTTGTGCATCTCATTGCGGACTTTCCTCCATTTAATGGTGATGCCTGTTACGGAACGAAACATTCATGGGCGGGCCTATGCCTCCACGTCGACTCCTCTGATCAGGCACGATAGGACCGGATTGCCGGCGGCCGGTCCTTATGTTGGAATTGCTACACTGTCTTCGCCCGCATTTTTTTGACCTGTCGCAATATGACCAGCATTGTAAGGATCACCAATATTGCGACATTACACGAAAGCGCTACCCAGCGCCATCTGCCGATAGACGCAGGAGCAACCCCACCGGCATGGGAACGCCGGATCTCTTCCGGACTTTTACGCCGCGGTTTCATGACAACATGTTTCGGAAGCTCCTTGAAAACTGGCACGGCAGGCCGAATTACCGGAGGTCCGGCGGGCGGCGACACGGCGTCTGTCATGATCGAAACGTATTCAGCGAGCGATGTCGGTGTCTTAATCTCGATCCCAGCCGGAAGTTGAAAGAATTCGTCAGTGAGATCTGGCTGTGAAGTAATCTCTTTGTACTCAAGCCGAGACTGCAACGCTCCGTCTGCCGCACGCGTCTCCCTGAGGACCATCAGGTAGGTCTCTTTTTCGATGAGCAAACGCGTTTTGACCGGCAACGAACCGCCAGATACATCTGGAAACGCCCTGGCAAATGCCGCCACCGCACTTGGCTTTGACAGCAACTCGAGTTCGTAGCATTCCTTGCCTTGGTACGTGACGGTGCCGACGAGCCTCGGCGGTTCCGCCGCGCCCCCTTTCAGTTGCGATGCAATCGACCGTGCCTGCTGCAGGGTTTGCTGCAGAATCAGATGCTTGTCAATGGCAAGGCGAAGGCTTGGAAACAGATCATAGCTCTTGTCACCATACTCGATATTGATCTTATCGATCGGTCCTTTGAACTCGCTCAGCGAGGCGAGCGAGCCGTCTGGCAACGACTTTTGGTAGACCACCATTCGCACGTCACCGAACGCGCTTTCAAATCGGATTGGCTTGCTCATCGCGTCGTTCGAGGCGGCCATGATCTCTTCCGCCGACGGGTCAGCGAATGCATTGCTGGGCGCCGTCATAGCCGTCAGGAGAGTTCCGATGCCGGCAACACAAATCCAACAAACGTTTTTTCGCCAATGCAATATCATATATACCGTACCCCGCTCAGCGTCGACCGATGCCAATGCCGCGTGCGATTACATTTGGGTGGGCCGATGGTCATGCCGGCAATGTAAACGAGCATTCCGGGATGTCAAGAAAATGCAGTGCGCGTTTTCATCGACTGTGCGATGCATCGCCTGGAACTCGCGCTAACACTGCCATTGATGGCGATTGACTCGCACATCGCGTGCACCGTCAAACGCTGCGAGACGCGAAGTCTCTGCAGTTAACAAGGTCGTCCAGCAACGTGGCAATCTGTGTTACTGAATAACGGACGATGCGCCTACCGTGCGGTGCGATGGGGACGAACCCGTCGCACACTGGCCGCAAACGGTCGGCCAGAAGACGACAGTGTGCGCAGATCGGAAATTTTGTCCTTCAGCGAACACTGATCGGAATACTGAACGGCTGGCATTTCGAGACCCTGCTGTGCGGTAGGACGTTGTGCCGGCCGGCTTTTGCGTGGGCTCCGGCGACCAACTTAAACAAACCGGCGCCCATGACCTCGCGTCGCTCTTCGGAAGCCGCGGCGATATAACGGCAAAACGCGTCTTTTGGCACGAGTCCTTCTCTTTGCGAACAGCGGGACGGATCTTCGGTGATTCCAAGATCGGCCCGCTTCAAACCGGAACGCCGCCTGTTTGATTTTCGGTTGCCGCCGCACAACCTCAGGTTCTGCAATATCTCGCCGGCCTTGCGTTTTGCCGCAGCTTCGTGACAGTGGTCAACCCATATCAGTTGTTACCACGTTGATCGGTGTGCTGCCTTCTTTCGCGGCCCCAGTGATGTCGTGATTGAGCGTAGTGTAACAAGGCTTCCGAACCGGCGAACTGGAAATGACAGTGGAAGGACAATGGTTTGGATTCAGCCATCATGCCGTATGACCTCACCGCGACGCATCTGGTCAAGCTCTCTTAAGCAACGGTCTCGGCAGAAATCAGGGATTGGTTCACTCTCGACTTGAGATTTCTACCCGAATCCTGGCACGTTGATCCGTCCCGCCGCATGGCTATAATTAAGGGTATGGACGACAACGCGTCAAAATCCTGTCGTGAATCTGGCGCACCGACTTTGCCGGCTTGGTGGGCGCTTATCTTTGTCCCCCTTCTCTTTGGCGCTCTTGGGGGAACTGCCATTTACCTCACGGCGCCGTTGGTGAGCACTCGTGCATCGACATTTCAATTCTTTCTGGCTTCATTTTGCGGCTGTCTGATTGCAGCTTTCGTTATGGGGGCGGTGTTCAATTGGACCAAGCGAGGCAATCGGCGCAAGCCGGCGCCGACCGAAAACCCGCGTCCCTAAACTTAGGGTCATTCGCCCTGGGCCGCGGTTCCGCTGATGTCAGCAGCGTTTGGATTGGAAGACGCCGATAGCAACCTCTGCATCAGCGATCTGGTCGGGCTCCGCGACACGTATTCAGCTGGTTCCACTGGCGGCTGAACGTCTGCTCGCTGATCTCCAAGGCCTGGCAGACCCGGCCTGTCGTCCTGCAAGCATGGAGCGTCGTGTGGGCATCACGCAGCTTCCGCACAATCTACGCGAGATTGTGCCGCTTCCTGGATCATCTCGTGATCGAAAGGTCTCCTTGCCTTCAGCGGCCAGAACTTTTCGTAGCCGATGGATCAAGGTTTTCAACGACAGGCCAGTGGCACGTGAATGATGACAACGAACAACCACGCGATGTTACGCGCAGCTTTGCCGGAAGCGGACGACCGCCAATGCGACGAATGTCGCCACGTTCGCGACAAGGTAACTTCGCCATCCCCACTGCGTGAGATCAAGCGCATCATAGATGACGTCCGCCGACTTGAAGTAGAACATCGGCCAGATTTGGAACGTCAGCGCAAGCGCCGCAATGACCCAAAAAATCTCGGACCAGGAAATCTCGAACTCCCCCCCATCCTCTGTCGCTTCTTCGATTCGGGTGCTGGCCATACCAAGTGCCCTCGCTGATCTTGTAACCCGCTTACGCTTCAAAACGATCATCTCCAGCCCGTCGCAAAACAATCCGTGAACGTTCAGGTCATCCGAGGTACAGTAACCCGGTGGCATCGGGGCGGCTGATCGCAATTGCTCCTTAGACGTGAAACCGGTGTAAACCTCGCCCCTCCGTCAACCATGACCGTCGCCGTTTGCAAAGTGATGCGATCGGCTCAGAAGCGGATTTCTCAAGGCGTGATAGACAGTCGAATGCCGGCAGTGTAGACGAGCGTTCCGGGATGTCAAGAAACTGCCGCGCGCACGATTTCATCAACCGTGCAATGCGTCGTCTGGAAATCACGACACCATTGCCATTGATGTCGCTCCACTCGCGAAGTGCGTGCATAGTCGAGGCCTGCGAGGCGCAGGACTCTTAGCAGTCGGCAAGGCTGTTCAGCAACGTCGCGATCTCCGTCAAAAGGTAACGAACGATCCGTCTGCTGTGCGGCGCGAGGGTGCTCACCCCGTCGCAAACCGGCTGCAACACGTCCGTGAGAAGGCGGTGGTGCTCGCGCAGGTCGGAGAGATTGTCCTTCAACGAACATTGATCGGAAGATTGAACGGCTGGCAATGCGACATCCTGGCTTGCGGAACGTTGCGCCGACCTGCGATTGGCTTGCGATCCGGCGACCAGCTTCAACAAGCCGGCGACCGTGATCTCGCGTCCCTCTTCGTAAGCCGCGGCGACATAACGGCAGAATGCGCCTTCCGGCACGAGCGCCTCTTTTTGCCAGCGGCGGGACTGATCTTCCGTGATCCCCAGATCGATCAGCTTCAAACCGGACCGTCGCCTGTTTGATTTGCGGTCGCCGCCGCGCAGCTTCAAGTTCTGCAACACCTCACCTGCTTTGCGCTCTGCCCGCAACTTCAGTTCGGCGGCTTTGTTCTGCAACTCGAGATTCAGGTTTGCGGCCCTGGCAAGCACCCGAACCGTTTCAGCCTTGTCGCGCACATTTTTGATCTCGTCGAATGAACTCGTCGCCGCCAAGGCGCGCTCCGCCTCGGCAAGCAATACCAGCCCACGCTCGCTCTCAGCGCGCAGAGCAAGTTCCTGCGATACGCGGCAACACTCTGGCGAGCTTGCGTTTTCAACAGGGGCTAGGGTCAATTCTGCCTGCACGGTAGCCATCGCACGATTAACCTGAATTTGCAGGCGCCCAGCAGCGTGGCCACCTAGCAACGCAACAAATGCTGGCGAACTGCGGGTTCTTTAGACCGAATAGTGCAAGAGTCAGATTGAACGATCGAGACCACACCGCGAGACGCGTTGAGTCAAGCGTCGTTGACGTCGCTCAACCCCCCGCTTCCCGTTAACGGTAAGAGACGATTGATCAGAGCAAAGAACTGCAGAGGTGAATTCCCGGCTTCAGAAAGGCCACTTTTGAGAACATACAGCGAGGTTTGTGTTTTGCAATCTTCTGGATAAAGCACCGACACATTTTGCGGTATCCCGCAAAAAGAGAATCGACGGTGTTGCGGCGACCCGCAAACAAACTCCATAGTATGCAGCGTGCCCCGATTCGAATCACATAATCGAGCAAATGCAACCAATCCGACAAATGATCCATATCTCCGACGAAACACGACACACGTTGTTCCGCGCGTCTTTCGCCCATCAGAGGAATTAAAGGCGAATGGCAGCGGGTATGTCATATTGGCGCCAACGGCTTCTCGATAATCGAACAAATCGTCAGGTGCCGCTTACCCAGGGGTGGCACTTGCCGGCACAGGGAATTGGGCAGATTGCAGGTCAGGGCGAGTAGTTAAAGCCGCACCTGACTGTCGGCACAGTGACGGCAAGAAAGCCGCATCCCCCGGAAAGTCGCCGGTTGGATTTGAGGTCACCGCCGCACAGCGTCTTTTAGTAGACCGTAGAGCAATCGCGCCCCTCACCGTTTGATACTTGATCGGCTGGTTCATTGCGTCCTGCGAGGCCGCCAGATTTCCTCGGCCGCCGGATCCGCCAAGGCATCGCGGTGCATTGATGCGGCCGGCAAGCGTCGGCGCCCGCGCACCCGAGACAAAAAAAACCGCCGAAGGACGTGCCTGCTCAGTGGGCTTTGTTTTGTCCGCCCTTTTCTCGCCAAGCTTGAATCTTAAACTGTCGTGTGGTTGTCATAGGTACTGGAGGGCCCGGTCAATTGTTGACGCGCGTGGAAACTGGCGGTCCGACGAAGCCTAATAGCTCGATGGTGTATCTGTGTCCGTCGTTGGAGATCAGATGAATCAGCCCATTCACCGGGCCGAGCGGCGCGGAAGGCGCGAGGTCGAGCGATACCTGGAGCGAGCCGTTCTTCTTGTCGTTCGATGGCAAAAGGTCGACCCTCGTTCCGTCGGGCAGATACTTGACGTCGGTGATTTTTAGGGAACCGGCCACGGAGCCGAGCGTCGGCAGTGCAAAACGGTGTACGCCGCCGCGTGCGATGACGCCCAGGCTGATCTTGGGCGAGTCGGCATCGTCGCCAGGCGCCTGGGGCGCCGTTTGCCTTTGCGGCAAATAGCACACGACCGGCAACGTCAGCCCCCTCACCTTTTTGTCGCGAGGCGTGAGAATCGCATAGCGGGCGACGCGATGCTCGGCCGTACCGGCATCGAAATGCACGCGGCAAGTGATCGTCGTGAGGTCCCCCTCCTTCGATCGCGACAATTCCCGCACCGACATCCCCTCGCCCGGCTCATTCCAGTCGAATTCGATCTGTGGCCAATCGACCGTGTAGAGTTCGAAATCCTTGTCGATGGCCTGCTTGGAATCCTTGACGATGCACTGAATCAGGTAGCCGTCGTACCAGATGTCCTGAATGAGGGTTCCTTTCAGCGGCACGACAAGCGGCTGGTCGACCCCGGCCACGTCGACCATCACACGGTTTTCGAACTTTCCCATGCGGCCGTTGACATGCAGCCTGACTGGCACAATCAACCGTTCGCCCGGCTTGAGCATTGATTTGGTCAATTGCGGCACGGTGCAGCCGCAGCTCGAGTGCGCCCCGGTCAGCTCAACTGATCGTGGCCCTTGGTTGATGATCGTGAACTGCAAATCGATGACCGGCTTAGCATTGTTCACCTTGCCAAAATCCATCACCTCGGGCTCGACGAGCAATGAATCGCTGATCGGACGCGCAGCGTCTTCTGCCTGGGCTCGCGGTGCCCCAAGCACACCGATGGCAGCCCAAACGAGAGCGCAGGCCGCTAGTCCACCATTCCCCCAGCACCGCCATCGCCATCGCCGCTCGCAGAGCGACGCCGGAAAACTCATGACGCCTCGGCCGTGCCGAATGCGAACGTCCGAGAGAAACAAGATGCGAAACATCGAAACGCCAGCTTTCTTTTCCTTCAGAGTATTTTTTTCACCGCCAAATCGCCGATTGCCCGCAGCGCCTCAGGATCGCCGGGGACCCGTTTGCGGACGAGTTCCCAGCAGCCAACCGCCTCGTCGAACTGGCCGACCTTGCCGAGCACGCGACCGCAATGACGATTGACCAGCACGTGCTTGGGCCGCACCTTGTGGGCGTGCCGTAGATAAACCAGCGCGCTGTCAAAACATTTGAGGGCCACGCACGCCTGCCCCAAGGCCAATAGGGCGGGAATGCTCCGTGGACGCAGCGCCAGGAGGGCGGTGCCTTGTTCCAGCACACGCTGCCAGTCCCCGGCCGCGCTCGCCTTGACCAGATGTCGCTTCAGCCGCCACGCTGCCCAGGCCGTGGCCACGATGCCCGGACCCACCACCGCCGGCGACGAAACGACCGCCAGCAATTCCTTCGCATATTGCCGCTGGCTCGGGTCGTAGCAGATCGCCTCGCGGAACGCGTGGATGGCAAACCGATGGCTATTGCCAACGCATGCCTTTCGGCCGTCGTCGAAGTGCTTGCGGGCCTCGTCGATTCTGGCCGAGGCAAGAGTGACTTTCGCCGTCGTGATGTGTTCTATAGCGGTCATCGCATCCTCCGAGCAACGACGGATGTTGCCGACGCATCGAACTCACGGGCTGTCCAGCGAAGCCTCGATTACCTCGCCTCCCGCACGACTGCCGAGCGCGGCGAACACACCGTTGTCGATCTCGTAATTCACATGTCGCACCGAGCCGTCGCAAAAGGCCATATTGAAAGCGCCGGAATGGGCGCTGCCAAAACGGTAAAGATCGGAGTTCGACGCGTTGTCCTGCTGCGGGCCGAAACCGGTGGTTTTGAAGAGATCGTCGTCGAAGCCGGCGTAGACACTTTCGTTGTCCGAGCCAAAGCGGCCCGTGTCGTATTGCAGCGAGTTCATATAGCCCTCGCCCACCATGGCGGTGTGGCTCGTGCCGTCGGTGACCATGCGCAGCGAGATCGTGCTCCGCTGGAAGCTGACGCCATTCAAAAGCGTCGGCGCCGCCCACTGGGTCCAGGTGCCGTTATCGGCGGCGGCAAAGCTGGGAGGTCCGCTGTTGCACTGGGAATAGGTCGCGGCCTTGAGGTCGCAATGCGCCGGATCGATCGGCTGTTGCGGATTGCCCACGCTGGCCGAATAGTCGCCGCGGAACACGCTGGTAAGAGAGGCGCAGTTCACGATCCGAACCCCAGAGGCATTCGGATAGAGCGCGACGGATCGCCGCGAGGGACAATTGAACAGCGGAATGAGCGACGACAGGAGCTGAACATTGGCTGTGCGTTTCTCGCTGTCCGACATGCCGGTGCCAATGCTGTGGACATGCTCTTCCTCGATGAAGGGGAGAATGTTGTAAGCCCAGGCACCCGGCTGTTGCTCATCGTAGCCACGGTCGGGGTCTCCGACCCATCCCCACCCCCAGCCACCGGTGGGCAGATGCAGATGTGCCGTGTGGTGCATCTGCCAGGCCAGCCCGACCTGTTTGAGATGATTGGCGCATTCCAGCCGGCGTCCTCCTTCGCGCACCGCTTGAACGGCCGGAAACAGCAGACAGAGCAGGATGTTGCAAATGGCGATGACCATGAGCAGTTCGACGAGCGTGAACCCTGAGCTTTGCGCCGAGGGACAACGACGATGCGAAGCAGCGGTGCCGGCAAGCTGTGCGAAAGAGCGATGGGCGGTCATGACTCGGTTTCCTATGATCCAATACAACCGGAATGCGTGAGGCTCGTTGTTTCGATGCCGAAATGTTTGCTATCGGCGCGTCAAGGCGTGGCCGACGCGTCAGGTCCTGCCCGGGCTGCTGCGCACGGCGTCTTTCGCCTCACGATGCGAACGCGTCTGACGATGAATCGAGCGACCACTCCCGCAACCACCACGAAATAGGCCACCAACGGCATTTGAATCCACGACCACTGGCGGAAGAGACCGCAGGTATACTCATAGATCATTCTGAAGAATGCGCGAATGGCGTAAACAACTTCCCACTTCGCGGTGATGAACTGCGCAGGTCTCTCGCCGCGCCGCTGCGTCAGCAGCCATTCGCGCAGCCCGAAATCCTTGAAGGCCGGATCCGCGGCGTCATGCGACTCCATATTCCATTTCGGTCAAGTGCACGTTCACTCCGGCCTTGGCGAGCCTTTCCACCGATTCACGGACCGGCCCGATCCGGATGGTCTCATCCGGTTTGCAGTGAAAGACCCAAATTGGCATCTGCTTGAGCGCGGCGATCTGCTCGGCAGTGGCGTCGAAGGGGGGCCCCGACAAGGGGGCGACGGCGGAAAACAACTCGGGCCGGCGGCCGGCAAAAATCCAGCAGCCACGGCCAGCCGCGGAGATGCCCGACAAGGAGACACGATCGCGATCGATCGGATAGCGTTCAAGCACGTCGTCCAAGATCGTGCCCAACACCGACAGCATGTCCTCATGCTGGCCTGGCGTGTCGAGGCGCTTCATTGGCGTCAGCCCCGTCCTGCGACTCTTCTGAGGAAACCTGGCTTTCGCCTTCGGCCGTGGGCTTGGTGCACCAAGAACGATCGTCGGCCGGACATTGCACGGCCAAGACAAAAAAAGGAAATCGCTCGCGATCCCACGGCGGCGGCATGATCCGGTCGACCCACCGCAACTGGGCGACGTTGTCTTCCCCCTGCTCGCCGAATCCGTGCAGCCAGACGATCATCGGGAACCGCTGTCCGTCCTCCGCACCGGCGGTTTCCTCTGCTGGCCGAGGATCGTAAAGCCGGTAGTAGAGTACCTGATCCCGATACCTTCCGCTCGTGCACTGGAACTCGTGCGGCGCGAACAGAGCCACGAGCTCCGGTTCAATCTGCGTCGCGACGGCCGACAAAAGCACGTTGGTAAGAACCAGCAAAGCGCCCATAATCCCGCTTTCTACTCCTCAATCGTGATTGGTGTCGCCTATTTCGCCGAGGCGGTGTCAATCGAGTAGGAAATCGTTGCGTCGAGTCCAATCGTGTCGGTGCAGTCCCCCTCGGGATGTTCCGTGTGGCGCACCGACCGCGTGTAAATCGGATCAACTACAAAATCGATCGTGTCGCTCTGAACAATCGGTATCGTGCCTTTAAAGCGTGAAGTCTTACCGGATGTCCAAACGACATGATCGAACGGCTTTGCCGGCGAACCCTCGCCGTTGTACGCCTTTTGATAGTGGAGGGGATTCGAAGTGACCTGGTTCTTGAGCACCCAAACCTCGGGCACCCCAGCGTTGTTCGTCAGATCGATGAACGTCGCTTCGATCGAAATCGTTCCGTTCTCAGGAGCGGTCCAGCGCGCCACGATCGGACCATTCTCCGGGAAGACGGCGACCGAGCCCACCGGAACAGAATATCTGGTCGACGTACCGCTATTTTTCAACACGCCCGAGGCATGGGCATTGAAGCCTAAAAACCCCGACGAAAACGTCCCCCAACCTTCGACGCCACCCCCGACGCACGGAGTCTCCGCCTTGGCGAAGATTAACCGTCCATAGGTGGGCAGGTGCCGCAACTCGTTCGGCTTGCCTGTGTAGATGTGATTGAACGATCCTAAGCTCCAGGCGCCATGTGGGTTTTCCTTGGTTGGAAAATCTTTCACCAGGTTGTAGGTCCGAGCATCGGGCGACGCCGCCAAAGACGGCGAAGCCGAGCAACACGCGAAGAGCACGGCCAGACGAAACACGTGCGGAGACATGAGTCGAACCTTTCACGATCAAATGCCATGATTGAAAAAAATACGGGAGGGCCAGTGGACGACGAAACCGGAATAGCGTGAGTGCATGTCACAACAGATCCTGCCGGATACGGATGACCGCCAGCGCGGTCAAGGCCGTGACGTTGGCCGCCAGATGGCTCTGCCATCCCCACCGAGTAAGGTCGAGCGAATCATAGATCAAGTCAGCCGACTTGAAGTAGAAGGTGGGCCAAATCTGAAATGTGAGTGCGAGCGCCGCGATGACGAAGACACTCTCGATCCAAAAGATCTCGATTTCTCTTTCGCAATTCTCGTCTGTCGCGTCTAGGAATTGGGTTGTGCTCATGCCAAGCGCCTTGGTCGAGTGGTAACGCAGATGTATGTACCAATGATCAGCCCGTCCCCCCTTGCGCGGCTTCCAGTGATGGCGAAGCCAAGTCGTGACAACAGCCCCATGGCATCGTGCTGGCTCATCGCCTGCGCTTCCTAGGGATGCCACAGGAGCGGGATTCAACGGCTCGACAACCCGAACCATCACCTGGCAACGCGCGACACGAATTGCCCAGAGAGAGATGCCTCAAGCAATCGATGAGGTTCAGATGTCGGCAGTCTATCCGAGCCTTTTGAAGTGTCAAGAAAATGCCGCGCGCGATCGGATCACTTCCGTGATGAATCGCGTTGGGAGCGCGATTGTTGTCCCCGACCGCACAATCAGCTCACTCCGTCGAGGCGTCTGAGGATGATCGGCTCGCAAGGCCGCAGACTGTTCAACAACAGCGCGAACTCCGTTAGGAGATATTGGACGACGCTTCGGCAATGCCGTGCGATGGGACCTCCGTCGGAAATCTCATACAGAAGTTCGACGAGAAGGCGATGATTCGCAAGCAATTCGGCCAGAGTTTCTTTCGACGACCGATCATCTGGTGATCGACCGGTGGTCTTTGCGACATCTTGGCGCGCCGGACGATGTCGTGCTGCTGGGCGATTGGATCGTGTCGCGCGTTTCAACAATCCGGCGACCGTGATCTCACATTGCTCTTCGTGGGCCGAATATCGTGGCAACCAGGCCTTCCGGGACGAGCGCCGCTTTTTTGCCTGCGACGGGAGTGATCTGCGGTAATTCCAAGATCGATCCGCTTCAAACCAGGGTGCTGCCGGTTTGATGTTAGAAACGCCACGCAATCCGGATCAGGAGAACGGGTGAGAAGGAAACTCTGGAGGCGCGAGCGTCCCGATGCGGATTAAACCGATAATCGATTAGAGATCACCTGGTGCATGTGGCTTAAGCCCGCATTCCACCAGGGTGCGCGTCCGTTGGTGGCGGAACGAGGGCATTCCGCCACCCAATATGCTCACTGTTGATGGCGATTTTCACACATGGGCGCCGATCTATGGGAATACTCGTTCGCCTTCGCCGCGATTGCGAATATAGACCAGCAATTTCACCACGACTGGATCGAGCGGAATCCCACGCGGCTTCGGCGTCCGCTGAGTTTTGATCGTCTTGTGATTTCGAAGGACGATCACCTTCTATTCGAGGTCGATATCGGACCAACGAAGCTGAGCCGGTTCGATCGGCCGGCAACCGGTCAACCACAGAAATATCAAAACCTGCGGGAAGCGTGCGGCCGGTGTCGGACGATGTCTGCGGTTGCCATTGGTAGGCCGCAGGATCGCCCGGAACTCGGAGTAGGTCATGTCGCGCAAGTCGGACCGGCGCTTTGCTTGATGTGGCCGAAAGGGTTGTTGGGAATAATCTCCGCGTCGGCTGCTCAGTTGAACGCCTCTTGGACGATCCGCAGTGCCGATCGCTTTGTCCAGTCACTCTTCCAGGTGGAATGAGACTGCAGCCACTGCTGCATGTGGTCCTCGCGGCAGGCGGAGACCAGCCGCCGGCCGTGGGCCTCGGCGACGTCTTGCAAGTAGCCGCTACGGCAATCGGTGGTTCCCTGCGCAAGCCGGGGAACACGACCTCAATATATCGCTCGATGACCGAGGCCACGGTCTGCTGAGTGTCTTCGGGGCAGGGATTGCGAGCCGCCTCGTAGCGCAGCTCGTCGAGGCGATCCTGAGCCTGCTTGCAGTTCTTCTTGCCCTCGGCAAGTTTGACCTTCTCGCCGTCGATCCAAGCCATCCACCAGCCCGTTTGCTGGTAGTACCACGGTTTTGCCGTGCGTGCCATCTGACCCTCCCTTTTTGAACTGCATGACCAGGGAAGGTCTTCGAGAGCCCCGTCCGGTTGCCGCCGGGCGAAGCTTTATTCTGTCCACTGAACCGTCCACCAGCTCAGGAGGGCACGTCGATCTTTCGGGTGATCCCCCTGGGGAATTTCTTAGTCGGGGCGACAAGATTTGAATATGCGACCTCTGCGTCCCGAAGATAGTGCGCGAAGCCGATTTCCCGAGGAATCCAGGACTTCCGCTTTCCAAATTTTGCAGGGTTTCCAAAAACCGCCACGATTCTGGATTCATTCTGTCCACTTCATTCAGGACAGCTCATGCCACCCGGGCATGCTGATCACGGCAGCTCAGACGCCGATGGTGCGACCGGCCGGCGCCCCGGCTGATGGTTTTTTCACCGCTGATGTGTGCGATTTCGTTTCGCGACGACTACTGGCTTCCACTCCTACCTGATAGTTTTTCCCTTCCCAGCGATCGGCCTCCAGCCAACGAAAAGTGAACTGAACGGCATCCCCAGGCTGAATTCTCTCCGTCGCCAGGTCAACGTAGTGCAGGCCGATGTGAGTGTCGATTGTGGGAGTATCCTGGTGGGTTTGCCAATTGTCGATAGTCCACCGTACACGGGCTGCGGCCAAGGCCTCTAACCGCAAGGTGTTCCCGCTGGGTAGCCTCCGGCACGGCTGCTCGAATCGCCAGTAGACGCGGGTACAGACGTTTTGTCTTTTCAGATACCGCTCGACCGTTTGCGTGGGCATGTCGAACACTCGCCCATCTTGCAGCGACCGGCGCAGCTTGATGTATTCGGCGTGTGCCCACACCAAAGGCATCGCGGAACCCGACGGCCGACCGAACGAGAGTTGATGCTCGGGAATATCGGGCGAATCCCAGACCTGCTCTGGAAATCAAGCCGCTGTCGTTGGCGAACTTCTCGATCGCGATGACAAGTTTTTCGCCTTCATCGCGTTGCCCGGCCGCCAACTCGTAATGGCCTCGCTCGCCGGTTAAGCAGTGGCCAAATGCGCCCGATGCCATGTCCGTCGAAGGGGCTGCCATCCGCGTGCTCGCCGTATCCGTCCTGATTGTAGCGGTGCCAGGCCGCTCCCCGCGGAGTTTCGACTTTCAGCAGGTGATCGATCACGCGCAGCGTGTTGACGATTCGTGGGTCGTGGGCGGATCGCAAGCCGAACCGCACCAGGGCCAAGGCATCGGGGCTGACCAGACTGTTCCAGCGCCACGATGCCCCTCGCCGGGCCGATGGTTTTTCAGCGTGACGGACCCCGCGGCCGGTTTCGCCGCGCTGCGTTGGTCGGGGCCGGCAAAGCGAACGTAATAACCATCGACTCCCGCGTCGCGTGCCAGTTGGGTATCGTTCACATAAAGCAACGAGTCGATCTCGGCATTCCAGCTATCGGCCGTCTCGCGGAGAAAGATCGCCAGGTCGGGCTCGCGATGCGTTTCGGCCATGTCGGCCGCGGTGAGCAGAGCGGCGATTTCGACCGGAATGGTCGACGCAAAATAGCCACATTGCTCCTCCCAGCGGTCAAGCGGCGTGACGGGGCCATGGCACACGAGATATCCTGCGGCTTTGCGCACCATTTCCCAAAGCGACTCCAGGTCGCGATCGGCCAGTGCCCCCTCTCTGCGCGCCAGGGCGACCAGCAAAATGACGAACGCGGTCTCATCCATTTGGATGCCGTTCCAACTAGGATGCCCATCCAAAAACATATTCTGCGGCCAGTGACCGTCCGCCTCTTGCGTGACATGCAGATAGAAGAGCACCCGCCGCGCGTCTTCATGGCCACGCAGCGCCAGCAGCCCACCCACGGTCTGCACCATGTCGCGCGGCCAAACCAGGTGGTAACCCTTGTCCTAGCCGCCTTTGGACGCTCCCCAGGGGATCGCCAGGCTGGCCACGATGCCGCCGGGAAACTGTTTCGATTCGTGCGTCCGCATCACGGCGGCGCTGATTTGGTACATGTTCTCCGCATGGTGAAGCGAGCCTTTGATCGGCAACAGCCCCTTCTGCCAGCGCTGCCATCCTTCCACGTACGAGTTCACGGGCGGCGTCAAAGCCTTGCAGCAAGCTGGCACGTGCGCGATGTCCGGCCTCGTGTTCGTCGCGTCCAAATCCGGCGGCAATCAGAAACCGGCCCGCGACAGGCTGCCAGATCGATTTCGCGCCGCCAACACGACGTTGCCATTCTCCGCCGAGTCATAATGCCAGGTCAGGCGGTGGTGCTGTTCAAGATCGAGCCGGCCATCCGACGCGCCGACATAACCGGCCGAACGGGTCAGCCAGGGAGTCGAGCAAGCTACGGCCAGGGAGTAGCCGGCATGTTTGGCAAACAGCATCGACATTCCCTTGAATTCATCCAGCCACGCCGAGTTTTCACTTCCCTCGTTGTTCAAATGCGGCGCGACGAGAAGGTACAACGAGTAGTCGCCAAGGTTCCCTTGCAGCGCGGTGAATGATGTCTCCTGAAGCAGCACCGCGACGGCGGGGATCGCTGAGCACCGTCTTTTCGATCTGATAGCGCCCTCTTCGGCAGCGGTTCTTCATCTTGAAAGCGGGCACACCATCGGCAAGATAACTGACCGCGGAGTCGACGTCGTGCAATTCGTCGGAGAAAAAGTCGTCGCCGTTTGTAACGATAAAACCCATTCCACGCAGGCAAGCATCGTCGACCGAAGCGTCGAAGACTTCGCTGATAATGCCATGACTGAGCGAAAACCAAAGACAGCTATCGGAGCCGATCGCGGTTCCGACGCCTGTTTTGGCCGCTGAGGCCCAATGCGGTTTGGCGCCAGGGGCTCCGGGCGCCTCGTTCGAGGTTGGCATATGGGAAATCTTTTGTTGTACGGCGTGAACTGAATCTCGAAACTGCTTCTGAATCGCATCGCCGAAATCGCGAAAATATTTCAACATCGCTCGGCTCCGGGCCCCCTTTTCAAGCCGGCCACAGCGGCCGCCGACCAATCCCAATCCAGCCAAAATGACCCAGGGCCGATGCATTGTCGCCCAAAGTTGTGGGCTGTGTTTGTGCGCTCTGCTGCCAAAGGTGCCGTGTGCCCCGGCATCGCCGGGTAACGGCTCCCAGAGATTGTTGGGCCGATCGGGATCGGCCGGTTGATCGGTCATTTGACTTTTGTAGCCAGTGCGCTCCCAAATATTTGTCCCCCAGACGCGGCAAGACCTTATTTCCCTCGATCGCCACGACTGTCGAAAAGCCGACGTACACCTGGCGGCGGCGTGTATGGGCGGCGAAGTAGATTGCTTCGGCGGCGACTTCCGGCTCGAAAATTGGCGGCACGGGTTGCGGTTTGCGCGGCAAGCGACTTTTGACCCAACCGAATTGGGGCGTGTTGAGCGCGGGCATTTGCACCATCGTCAGCCAAACGTTGCTATTGTCGTGGATTAGTTCGCAGCGCAGCGATTCGGTGAAACCTTGAATGGCATGTTTCGCACCACAATAGGCGGACTGCAAGGGGATCCCTCGATACGCGAGTGCCGAACCCACTTGCACGATCGTACCACGATTCGCGGGGCAGCATGCGTTTGAGTGCCGCCATCGTGCCGTACACAAACCCTAGATATGTCACCGAGGTCACCCGCTCGAATTCCTCGGCCGTCATTTCCTTAAATGGCGAGAAGACCGACACCATGGCATCGTTGACCCAGATGTCGATCGGGCCTAGCCGTTCCTCGACCGCCGCCGCGGCGTGCTCCACCGCGTCGGCATCGGCGACGTCGGTCGGCAGCACTAATAGCTTTGCCGCCGGCCTCTTCGACCTCGCGTTTGGCTCGCTTCAAGTCCCTCGCTGGCCACGAGCGATCAAGTCCGATATGCGCCCTTCGCTTGGCGAATTCGCGTACCGTGGCCCGCCCCACGCCCGCCGACGCACCGGTAATCACCACCACTTCAGGTCGTCTGATCTGTAACATCGTCAATTGTCCCGTTTGCGCGGTTTGGACGTTTGAAGCACTCGTCGTTTCGCTTGTCGGCTCTGGCACCAGCCGATGGAATCCTCGATTCCCGATTCACGCCGCCTCGTTACGGCACTGGCTTTGAAAGGCCTCCCCTAACTCGGCATCGACTCAGCAACTCAAACGCGTTGGATATATCGTGCAGCAAAAGCAAGGTTATCGCGCCGGAAATAGCGGCGGACGTCAAACAGAGCGTACACCAGCCGTGAATCAAGGTCGGCTGCAGAATGACCAATGCCGCGCTGGTCACCCCCATTACCAAGCTCAGACAGCAATAACAGAGATTCAGCCAACGTGCAGCCGTCGCACGCGAACATGCCATTGCCACGACCAGCGATGCCTCCAATCCATAGGCGATCGCGCCCAGCAGGGCATCGTGAATTCGGATTCCGGTCGCACGTCCGAGCCAATCGAGCAAACCCGAATGCAAGACACGCTCGCTTCCGTCCCCAAACAGCGGCTCCCAGACCGTGGCCAGCCCCCCATATTGGTAGCTCGCCAAGTAGATTGAGATCGCACATCCCAAAATTGCCAGTCCCGCAGCCAGCAATCGTCGATAATCGGCACCATCTGCTGCGTTCATTTTTAACGAGGTATGCAAGTTGAATGCCGGGGACGAGTTTATCGGAGGGAACCAAAGTGTGGGTCGGTCGACGAGCTCTAACGAAAGCACGCACCCATCCACCCTGAATCCGGAACGCGACTTGCAACCTAGGGATGGGTTCTTCGCGCCTCCGGGTGAGCGCAGCGCGATCATTGTGGCCGCGGATCGCGCAGCATTGCACATGCAAAAGACGAAGTGCCTCCGCAACAAATAGCGTTCCTCGTTCACCCTTGACCCCGGGAAGCTGGATTACGATCTAGCAAGAAATTTGCGACGGCATATTCGTTGCTTTTCGGGTTGCATTCATCCGAATGTGCTCTATCGCGTCTTTTTGCGCGGGCGATAACCACGGTGGGCGGAGCCCTCTCAACTGGGCCTGGCTCAAGTGTCAAATGGGGAGGTTGCACCATGGCAACGGTGACGGCGGCTGCACAAGTCGTGCTGCCTTTTAGTCATCGCCCACCCCATGCCTGCCACCCCAACAAAAAAACCCGCCTTGTGAGCGGGTTGTAATCGGCTGCAATGATTGGCTTCTACGCCGCTCGTTTTCGCATCCGTCGGCGAATGGCCATTGCTGCTAAACCGATTGCACCGAAGCCGAGCAGAACGGCCGACGATGGTTCGGGAAGAACGAGCGCAAAAACCGTGCCGTAGCCGTTATTCCCGATCGTCGTCATCCCATAAAGCGTTGACCCGACGGACGTCAAGTCGCCGTGGGGATTCCAGCCGTTTGCGCCGTTGAAAATGACCAGGTTTTGGAAATCGCCGCCATTGGTTTGAATACTGAAAATGTTGCCGTCGCCATCGTACTGCGGAGCGCTTGCCCCGCCATAGGGCGTCATGCCATACAGCGTCGATCCAATCAGCGTCAAACTACCAGAGGGTTCCTTACCGTCAGTGCCGTTGAACGAGAGCAGAGTGGTGGGAGTGCCGCCGGTGACGGGAATGCTGAAAATCGTGCCGTCGCCGTACGTGCCGCCTCCGTAGGTCATTCCATAAAGCGTCGATCCACTCAGCGTCAAACTACCGCCGGGTTCTTCACCGTTCGTGAACGTGGCGAGGACGGTGGGGGCGCCGCCGGTCACAGGGATACTGAATACAGTGCCGTCGTTGTTGACGCCATTGGACATGCCGTAAAACGTCGATCCATTGGCGCTGAGCGTCAAATTGCCGGTCGGATCGCCGCCGTTCGTGCCGTTGAACGAGGTTAAGATGTCGGGGGTGCCGCCGGTCACAGGGACACTGAATACCGTGCCGTCGCCGTGCGCCCCGCCCACACTGGTCATCCCATAAAGGTTTGTCCCGACGAGGGTCAAACTGCCATAGGGGTTTCCGCCGTCGGTGTTGTTGAACGATGTCAGGACCGTCGGAGTGCCGCCCGTCACAGGCAGGCTGAAAATCGTGCCGTTGTTGGTCGGCCCGCCATAGGTTGCCATCCCATACAGGGTTGATCCATCGGCGCTGGGCGTCAAATTGCCATAGGGCAGTCCTCCGTTCGTCCCGTTGAACGAAGCCAGGGTTGTGGGAGTGCCGCCGGCCAGCGGGAGGCTGAAAACGGTGCCCTGGCCGTATGGCCCTGCGAGATTGGTGTAGTTGGTGGCGGTCATCCCATAAAATGTTGAGCCCACGAGCGTCAAATCGCCATAGGGCTGTGCGCCGGTCGTACTGTTGAACGAAGCAATGGTGGTCAGCATTTGGGCGTGAGAATGGCTGGCAACCAACGCCACGGCGAGCGTCTCCAAGAGGGTGAAAACGAGTTTTGATCGGTGCATTAGCTTTCTCCTTTTCTCTGTTCCGTGTCTTGTTCCACGTCTGTTCCGAAGACGAGGCAGATCATTTAGTTAACTAAATCTAACAGCGTCGATATTGCCTGTCAACGAAAATGAAGGAAACATCAACAACAAATTGCTGCAACCCGAGAAGCCTGCGTATCTCATCCGGATTCGATCACCGGGCGATATCCCGGCGAAATCCGGTGATTTCCGACGGGCCAAGTCCACCAAGATCGCAACCTCGGCTTCGGGCACATTCCATTGGCTGTCACTGACGGATCGACTTCCTAGCGCCGCACTCTTCAGGCAAGGTCATTCGACTAGAGTTGCCAGCACCTTTGGTTGCGCACTTCTCGGGCATCGTCGAATCCTAACCAGGGTGACGCAAGATGCACGATGTCATTCACTCATTGCCCGTCGGATGCGTCCGACCCGACAAAAAAAACCGCCACGAAGGCGGGTTGTGATCGGCATCTTGGATTCGCTTCTAGGCCGCTTGCGTTCGCATCCTGCGGCGAAGGGCCACCGCTCCTATGCCGAGCGCACCAAGGGCGAGCAACACGACCGACGAGGGTTCGGGAGTGGTCAGCGCAAAAACCGTGCCTCGACCACCGGTGCCCCCTTGGAACGTCGTCCCGTAAAGTGTCGATCCGCTGACCGTCAAATCGCCGTTGGGATCCGTGTACATGGCGCTGAACGAGTACAAGGTCGTGGGAGTGCCGCCGGTCACTGGAAAACTGAAAATGGTGCCGTTATTGTATAGCCCGCCCACACTCGTCGCTCCGTAGAAAGTCGATCCACTGAGCGTCAAGTGACCTGTAGGATTTTCGCCGTCAGTGCCGTTGAACGACGCCAGGGTGGTGAGAGTGCCGCCAGTCGCCGGAATGCTGAAAATGGTGCCGTAGCCATCTGTCCCGCCGTAATAGGTCATCCCATAGAGTGTCGATCCCACGAGCGTTAAATCGCTGGGGTATTCTTCATTGCTGAACGTGTGCAGGACCGTCGGAGTGCCGCCGGTCACCGGGACGCTGAAGATGACACCCCCAGCATTGTTCTCTGTACCGTATTGGGAGGTCCCAAAAAGCGTTGATCCACCGACGATCAAATTGCCTTCCGGCAATCCGCCGTCTGTGCTGTTGAACGATGCCAAGACAGCGGGAGTGCCACCGTTCACCGGCACGCTGACTACGGTACCGTAATTGTTTGCTCCGCCGTCATAGGTCATGCCGTAGAGAGTGGGTCCGCTGTCGGTTATACCGCCGAAAGGCTCGCTGCCATTGGTGCCGTTGAACGAAAGCAGGGCCGTCGGAGTGCCGCCAGTCATCGGGACGCTGAATACGGCACCATCGTTGTTTGCGCCGCCTTGTACTGTCATTCCACAAAGAGTTGAGCCACTGAGCACCAAATGGCCTCCGGGACCATTGCCGTTTGTGCCGTTGAACGTCGCCAAGGTGGTTAGAGCGCCGCCGGTCGCCGGAATGCTGAAAACGGTGCCGTAATTGTTTGGCCCGCCTCGCTCAGTCGTCCCATAGAGCGTCGATCCGTTGAGAATCACGTTGCCCTCCGGGAGCGCCCCATTCGTGACGTTGAACGTTGCCAGAGTGGTAAATGTTGCGGCGAACGTTTGGCCAGCAGCCAACGCCACGGCGAGCATTGCCAGAAAGGAGAGGACGAGTTTTGATCGGTGAATTAGCGATCCTCCGGTGCGAGGTAATTACCACGAGTTGAGGGTGATTGTCTGCGATACAAGGAAACAAGCTTGAGTCGGCAATGAGTCGCTTCTATGCCACTTGCCTTTCGCATTTTGCGGCGAAGAGCCATTGCTCCTAAACCGATTGCACCCAAGCCGAGCAGGACGACCGAGGATGGCTCGGGTACAAGGTTCAGCGCAAAAACCGTGCCGTCGCCGTTTGCCCCGCCGTTGGGGGTCATCCCATAAAGTGTTAATCCACTGAGCGTCAAACTGCCCAAGGGTTTATCGCCGTTCGTTCCGTTGAACGAGAGTAGGGTGGTGGGAGTGCCACCGGTCACCGGAATACTGAAAACGGTACCGTCGCCGTTCGTCCCGCCGACGTGGGTCATCCCGTAAAGAGTTGATCCATTGGCACTGAGCGTGACATTGCCATAGGGATTTGCGCCGTTCGTTCCGTTGAACGAGAGCAGGGTCGTGGGAGTGCCGCCAGTCACCGGAATGCTGAAAATGGTGCCGTCGCCGTTTACCCCGGTGGTCATCCCATAAAGTGTTGATCCATTGAGCGTCAAATGGCCATTGGGACCTTGGCCGTTCGTTCCGTTGAACGAGAGCAGGGTGTTAAATGTCGTAGCGGATGATTGGTTAGAAACCAACGCCAAGGCGAGCGTCGCCAGAAGGGTGAAAACGAGTTTTGATCCATGCACTAGGTTTCTTTCTGTATGGGTTGCAATCACGAGTTAAAAGTGATTCTATGCGATGCAAGACGGCGGGTGTCAGGAATTCTTTCGCAACAAATGCCACTGCCTGCCGAAAGCTGGGTCGTTTATCGACCATTACGACCCGGAATCGTCGATTTCCCTAGCGAAGCTAGTGCTCCTGACGAGCCCTGGTCTAACAAGAACAAAACATGGCTTGCAGGCGATGAGCCACACGCTCCGTTGCCATTCGCTGACGGGTCGACTTCGCCAGCCGACGGGCACGACACGAGGAACCGCAGTCGCCTCCGACCGTTGTCTTAATTGTGTTCCCACACAATCAAGACAACGGAGATCCGGAAATGGCCACCAGCATCTACGAGGACGTGACTGCCAAGATTATCGAGCAACTCGAAATGGGGGTTGCACCTTGGCGCAAACCGTGGACTGGCGGCAATACTCAAATGCCTCGCAACGCAGTCTCGAATCGGCCATACAGCGGGATCAACGTTTGGCTACTGTGGTTGGCATCAGAGGCGAACGGCTGGTCGTCCGGTCGGTGGGCGACGTACCGAGCCTGGAATCGAATTGGTGGCCACGTCAATCGTGGCGAGAAAGGCACGAAGGTCACCTATTGGAACGTCAGCGACAAGAAGACCGTCGACCCGGACACCAACGGTAAGCAGACCGAGAAGCGATTCTTTCTTCGCACGTACACGGCCTTTGCTCTGGAACAATGCGGCGGTGATGCCCTTGAACGGCTCTACACGTCACTGTCGACCAAGCAGTTCATCGACTTCGAGCCGGCCGAAAAAGCGATTGCAGCAACGGGGGCCGACATCCGGCACGGTGGTGAGCGAGCCTTCTATGCACCGGCTTCTGACTTCATCAAATTGCCACCGAAAGCCAGCTTCGCTACCGAACCCGACTACTATTCCACAGCACTGCACGAACTTACGCACTGGACGGGCAATCAGAATCGGCTGAATCGACTCGACTGGCTGGCTCGGTTTGGCGACAACAGGTATGGCGTCGAGGAGTTGGTGGCCGAGATGGGAGCTGCGTATCTGACGGCTGCTCTTGAAGTACCGAACACGTCGGCCGCAGCCAACTCCGCCAGCTATTTGGCCGACTGGCTTCGTGTCTTGCGGGCAGACTCACGGGCAATCTTCACGGTGGCAACTGCCGCCCAAAAGGCAGCCGACTACATCCTCGCCTTTAGCCGGGGGGCGGCGGCATCGGAGGAAGTCGCAGAGGGGGAACTGCAAGAAGCGTGATTGGCGACTCCGACCGTTGTCTTAATTGTGTTCTGACACGAGACAACGAATGGGAGACCACGATGCCCGGCATGTTAGCGACGTTCCAGCCAACGAGTTCGCAGGCTTTCTTTGCTAACTCGACAGCTTCCCTCCCATTCCGAAACCGAGCATCCACGGCAGTTGCCCGCAACCATGCAGCATTGTTAACGGGCCAGCCATTATTCGGATCGAGACGAATGGCTTCGGCGTAATCCGCAAGGGCCTTTTCGTAGGCCTTCTTCCAAGACCAAGCCCATCCACGGTTGCTGTATGCAGCAACAGAATTCGGATTGACCCGGATCGCTTGATCAAAATCGGCAATGGCTTTGTCGTAGTCTTTTTTTCGACACCAGACGCATCCACGGTTGGAGTATGCGACGGCAAAGTTTGGGTCGAGTCGGATGGCTTGGTTATAGTCAGCAATGGCTTTGTCGTAGTCCTTGTTGTTGAGTCGAGCGAGTCCACGATTGCTGTATGTTCCTGCGGTCGGGTTCAGTCGAATCACTTCCCCATAATCCGAAATCGCTGAAATGAGATCGCCGTTTTTGTAGTACGCAATCGCTCGCATGCCAAACGCCCAAGCTTCGTACTCGTATTGTTTGGTGAACTGTGTGTAGTAGGCGGGAGCCTCGTCCAGAGTGACCACTTGGCTTCGCCGCACCCAGCCCTTTTTCTGCTTGCCGACCCAAAGCCACTCGCCGTCCACGTCTTGAACAATCCAGGGAAGAAAGGATTCATCCTCGGTGTAATTGATGGTCTCATTCCCCACTTTGAGAATCGCATCGAGTTTGGGCAGAACCTCCACACCATACCAAGCGGCGTCTGGATCGACGGCGATTGCAGGGGTCTGAAGGGCTAGCAGAAAGACACCGGCAAGAATTACGGCTCGCATGGTGACTGCCATTTTTGGGTTTGAGGTCGGCTTCGATTAGCCTAGCCGGGGCCGTTCGGTGCGAAAAGAGCGGCAAGGCTTAAGGAGGCCAGAATTGCCCGAGAATTGGCGGAGGCCGCCGATTTTCTAGACCATGCCCTAGTTAGGCGATATCGACCCGAGGGTGAGCAGATTAAGGATCATACTTTGTCCCGCTGTGGACACTTTCGCCTTGCTTGGAAGGGCATCATGGAGCGTCATTCGGTTCGGGGCGAATGGAGTCGAAATCAGCAATGGCTTTGTCGTAGTCCTTCTTCATGTGCCAAGCAAATCCACGGTCGTTGTAAGCGAAGGCAGAAGAAGCGAATCCTCGGGTCGAGCCGGATTGCCTCTTTGTGATCAGCAATGGCTTTGTCGTAGTCCTTCTTTATGCGCCACACGGCTGCACGGTTGTAGTATGCCATCCCAAGTTTCGGATTGAGGCGAATGGCTTCGTTGTAATCAGTAAGCGCCTTGTCGCAGTCCTTCTTGCGCATCCACGCATAGCCACGGTCGTTGTAGAACTTGGCGTTGCTCGGATCGAGACGGACGGCTTCGTTGAATTCGGCAAGGGCTTTGTCGCAATCCATTTTTTTGAGCCAATCAAGCCCACGGTTGTAGTACGCCTCCGACTCGGGTTTTGGATCAGCGGCGGTTACATGGGTCTGGACCGCCAGCAGAACGACGACGGCAAGAATTACGGCACGCATAGTGGAGGCATCCTTGGACTTGGGGTCCATTTACCAGCCTAGCAGAGGATCGTGAAGGTACCAAAAGAGCCAGGAGGCTGCGGCCGTAATTGCCGAGAATTGCGAGAGACCGATGTCGCACGTTCGCTCCAGCTACCAGAACCGCTTGACCTCGATTCTGGGAGACTGGCTGACTCGTCTACGGTCTCGGATTGGCCTTGAGGCAATTCTGGGTGGGGTGGCGGGCGATGTAGTCGTCGACATCGGTTCGAGTGAAAATGATCCGACCCTTTGTGCGAAACTGCCGAAATGCGATCCCGTCTGGATCGGGCAGCCCATGCTTTGCGAGTCGCTTAGTGACGGCGACTATCTGGCGAAGCATGTCGTGGTGGATTCCGATTTGATCGGCTGCTCCCGTAGCGTGAGTAGGTCGCCCGATTTGATTAACCAGCAGCCACAGAATCGCTTTGGGGTGGTCTCAATGATCGGTCGGGCAGGCTCGTCTTCCCAATTTCCCGCCATTTGGTTTACAGAAAAGTTTACAGACCGTAAACCGACAAAGTTTACAAAAAAGCCTTTCTGCAACTCTCGTCACAGAAAGGCTTTAAATGTCGGGGCGACATGATTTGAACATGCGACCTCTGCGTCCCGAACGAAGGCCCCCTATTGATTCATAGGGTTTTTTATGTTATTTTGGACGGATAACACCATATTTCGCACCGTTCCGTCCAAGACGACCGTCCAAAACCATGCCCCGCAAGTACCTCATGTCCTGGGAAGGAAGCCCCGCCTTTCGGTGGAAAAAGGAGTTCAGGAAAACCATCTATCGGGTGTCGTGTCGGGAACTCGGATTCGCCGAGAAATCTTGGACGAAAGAAGACACTTACCAAGCGGCAAACGAGTGGTGGGAAAAAAAGAAAAGTGAAATCCTGCTCCGTGTTGGCGAGCATCCCCACCAGGACGCCCTGGCCGCTCTCAAATCGAAAGCCGATGTTGCGGCCCAACTCGGACTCCATGAAGAAGTAAAACGCCTCCGAGAGCAAATCCAGGCCGTCGAGCAGCTTCCTGCCGATGATCCCCCGACCATCGAGCATGAAACTTTTCAACGAATCCAAGGTGCAAAACTATTGGGAATTGATGTTCCCGATGATCTCGATCCCGTCGTTGCCGAATTAATTTTCGGGAAAGAGCGAATCTGGAACGACCGCAGGGCACGCATCGCACGAGTCCCGACTGAATCAACCGCCGAGACCCACGCCCAACGATTCTTGGATTTCCACCGTGGTCAGGCAAAAGCCGACGCCATCTCAACTGGACGCTTTGGCGTGCTGCGGAACGGAATTCAGCATTTCTTGCAATGGTTCGGACCGACACGGGCGTTGAAAGAAATTTCGGAAGCCGATGTGTCGGGCTACTACGCCCATTTGATGAAACGCTTGGCGAAAGGTGGGGACGGCAATTCGTCGAATACTCTTTGGAATCACTTCCAAGTTTTCAAGCAATTCGTAGACTACGCCGCTGAGGAAACGCCAGAAATCCCTCTGCCCAAGAACCTTCGTTCCAAGAAATTTCAGATTCCGAAATCACGGCGAGAGCCGAACCCTTTCACCAAAGATGAATTCAATTTAATTTTTC
Organism: uncultured Planctomycetaceae bacterium; assembly: GCA_963702015.1. Classification (GTDB taxonomy): domain Bacteria; phylum Planctomycetota; class Planctomycetia; order Pirellulales; family PALSA-1355; genus DATJTR01. The sequence continues at coordinate 4,725,277 of OY969698.1, read as the reverse complement.
AACATGCGAATGAACGATTGCAGGCTCACCTGCTGTTGATGCTCAACTGCGGATTCTACCAGGGCGACGTTGCCGAATTGGCTGCGGATGAAGTCGATTGGGATGCGGGTCGAATCATCCGTGGCCGAAGCAAGAAAAAAAAATTGCAGGCGAAGAAATCGAAAACCGCTGCCATCAGGATCAACTGGCCGTTATGGGATAAGACCGTTGAATTGCTCAAAAAAACAGGAAATCGAAAGGGGCTCGTGTTTCTCAACAATGATGGCCTGCCCTTGGTTCGTGGATCGATTCTCGAAAGTGGCAACGAAGATCGCCAGGACAACATTCGGTCGGCCTACTGCCGAGTGGTCCGCAAGTTGAAACAAAAACAAATGCTGCTAAAGAACTGGAACAAGACGCTCAAGCAACTCCGAAAAACTGGGGCGAACATTTTGGAAAAATCCAAAGAACATGCCGAGTTCTACGAAATGTTTCTGGATCACTCGGCCGTTGCGAAGAGGCATTACCTCACCAGCGGTGAACCTGTCCCGAAGTTCGACGATGCGGTGAAATTCTTTGGGGATAAAATGGGGTTCCCAACATCCCCCCCAAAAAAGAAAGGCACTGGACATGGCGGTTTGGAAACGACGGGCGATTGAATTGTTCCCAGAATTACGCCAAGAAGTGCAAGAACCTCATTTCACCCCATACATGCTGTTCTTCGAGTTGCTGCCGATGGAACGGCTCGCCCTCGAAGAAGACAACAACATTCTCCTGAGACGAATTTTTGGATTTTCGGAATGGTGCATGGCCCAAAAGACCGAAGACCTCTGGAACTCAGCAGGCGTTTGCTTTTACGAGCATATATTTGACTGCGGTCGGCATCTGTGGCCCGTTGTGGTTCAGTGGCTTTCCCCGACTGTGGTCCATCAAAGTTGGCCCTTGTGGGAGGCAAGGCTCAATTTGTCCGATCTTGAAAAGATTCGTGAATTGATTGAGCGTCGAACGAAGCACCTTTATCGGGATTTAGAAATGGGCGACGCCAAGGAGTCGTAAAGCGTCGTTGTTCCTGTGCAAACCCGCTGATGTGAAATCGAATCAAGCCACGGCAGAAACAATTTTTTCCTTTTGTTCGAGATACCGCCAGACCGTGCGGATACTGGTCCCCATCGCCGTGGCAATTTCGGGTGCGGTCAGTCCTTGCCGTTTGAGTTCCCTTGCTCGTTGTGGTTTCGCCTTCGTCGTTCCCTTCTGCCGTCCTTTGAACATTCCCTTCTTTTTCGCCACCACGATTCCAGCCGCCTGCCGTTCACGCCGAAATTCCAATTCGATTTCAGCCAGCCCCAGCATCACGGCAGCAATCATTCGACCAACAGGTCCATTGAGTTCGATTTGCTGGGTGATGACGACGATTTTCAAACCACGCTCGCACCAATCAGCAAGCAGATTCACTCCGTCCCGAAGTCGTCGTGATAAGCGGTCGAGTTTCCAAACGATGACGGTCTTCACCTGACCACTGAAAATATCTTTTTGCAGCCGTTCAAACTCAGGGCGAGCGAGGGTCTTGCCCGATTCATGGTCGAAATACCACGAAACTTGTGAAGGATTGATGCCGTTCCCTTCCAACCATTTTTTGATTTCTGACTCCTGTGAGTCATTTTTCTGCTGGCGGGTGCTGACACGGCAGTAGCAGGCGATTTTCATTTGGATGGTCCTTTCTTCTTCTTGGACCATCCTATCGAATCCGACTCAGAGTGTCAATTAGCGTAATATCTTTTTGGCACACCTGCCCGCCGCAGGAATGGCTGGAAAACGAGCGGTTTCTGAGGCACAATGCCCTGACACTCTATTTGTCATTCCTGCCTGACCACGATTCCAGCGTCAAGGTTACTTCGACGGCGATTCCCATTGGCGGGATGGGCGAAATCACATCGAATGAACTCGAACTCAATCACGATCTATTGACTGTTTGAACAACGGGGCGGCGGTGGCTGACGAAACGTGGTATCGCCGCAGAACTTGGACTGACGAAGATCAATCTGCGTTTTTCGCCAAACTGCGGCGGAGTCGAAGTGGATTCCACAAAGCTCAATACAGTCGGATACAGGCTTATGAATTGCAGCAGGCTGGCAACTACGGTGCGGCTCTTCAACTCTTGAACTTCTTAATGACCGAGTGGCCGAACGATGCACAAAAAGCTGCTGTATTTCAGCAACAAGCCGAGTGCCTCGAAAAACTCGGTGATAAAACGGCTGCCCTGGATGCCTATCGTCGTGTATTCGACACCCAACGACGGGAACCGAACTGGCAAACCACAGCCCATTTTGGTTTCGGGTTGCTCATTGCGTTGTCACCTTATCCTGAACTCTACGATGAAGCATTGTCCGTCCTTGATGAGTTCGGTTCGTCTCCGACATTGACATTTCCAATCGAAGAATTCAAGGCGGCGGCGATCAGAGCTTTGATTGCCGACGCAACAGGAAGTCGAGATGAAGCATCACGACAAGCGGAATTGGCCCTGGCGGCGGCGGGGAAAACGCACTCTGGCTTTCCTCGTCATGCAAAATTGGGACTCGTAACCATAGTTCAGTCAAATCTTGAAGACCGAATCAAGGGAATTGCATCCCGACACGATGAATGACGGGGGTCATTGATCCCAACCGAGGGACGGAAATCTTGGGTGGGCAGGAGGGCTGGCTGAGTGGTTGGACTTTCTTCGTCACTTTCCGAACTAACCGAGGTTTTTTCGGCGTTGCTGGAAGTGGGTTCAACTTGCTCATTCCAGGCAAAGCATTCTTGTCGTTGAGCCAAAGCCCCTCCCGATACCGCACATATTCTGCATAGGTTCTCATGATGAAGTATTTATTCAGCCACGCATAAAAAAGAAAAAAACCGTCATGGTGAGGCGGCGACCAGGGGAAGGAGTCCCGTTTTTGCCTTATATCGCCAGAATTGTTTGATTGTTAATTTTGCAACAAGGTGCGATCAGGTCGCCCCCATGCGGAAACCACAACAGCACCTACACAACAGGGCTTAAAACGCTCGTTTACGGGGGGTTATGTTCTGCACAATCTTCACGACCAAAAACCTGTTCGATCCAGTCCTGAACGCCTTTTGAGTCCGAATAATAACCGAAGTTTCTTTCAATTTGCTTCAACGACACCGCTCCGCCGATGAACTCATAGGCATAACTTGCCAACTCCTTCACGTTCGGTTTACCAAGCCCCTCGCTGATCTTTTTCTCCCTCTCAACGATTTGCTTCCAAAGAACTGTTTTTGGCTGCACCCAGAACTTTCCAATCGTGCCGACTTTTCTGATCTGCAACTTCTTCGTGAACATCAGTCGTTTTTTGGCATACAGGTCCGTTATGAATTCTCCTTTCTTGGTTTTTCCAGCGAGCTTCGCCTTGCTGATGTAGTGGAACAGCCGCCACTCATTTTTCTTGTCCACTGGCTTGATATTCTTGTGCCAACGTCCCAGTTTGCGTGAAGGCAGGGATCGTTCCACGATTTTTTCGAGTTCAGCCTTCGTGATGCTGTTTTTCACCAACAGGTGATAATGCACTTTATTCGTGCGGGTGGGCTCTCGAACCCAAAGGGCATCGATTCCCTTCGTGGCAAGGTTTCTCTTCGCCTTCGTCCACCAAGCAGAAATTTCTTTGGGCGACTGATGGAAATCAACGTAGATGGTCAGGAACCAGCAATACGGAGTTTTCATCAACTTGCGGTTGCGAATCAGGAGGGTGGTGAGTTTTTTGGCTTCCCGCAAATAGCCTTCGGTCGTATCGCACCATGATTTTGGTTTGAACTGGCTGGGCTTTGACCAAATGGGTTTCTCTTGGAAGATTTTGTCAGTCGGGACACTACAATACATTACGATCCTTTCGTCGGGATTGGTTTCAAGAAGTCCATGTCGCCCACGAAGCAGCATGGACTTTCTTTTTTATGGTAGTAGCCCGACTTCGATTTCTTCCGCCGTCGTGTCGTGTTCGTCCCTTATTCTTCTTAGATAGGTGCCCAGTCGTCGGGGTGCGAAAAGTCGAAAAAAAATCCCTGACGGCAACGCTGCCGACAGGGATCAATTTCGCTTTTGTTTGACAGGGGAGCCCCCCGTATCGTCCAACGATCCGTCCAACACAACCGTCCAAAAATCTCTGTTTTTAACGTGTTAGTTTAAAACGACTTACAGTCGGGGCGACATGATTTGAACATGCGACCTCTGCGTCCCGAACGCAGCGCTCTAGCCAGGCTGAGCTACGCCCCGAGGGAATCGAAGCTTCGTATTCTAACGATCTGACCCAAACGACTCAACCGGAATGCCTGCCCAGGAAATGGCCAAAAATGGTCGATCGGAATAGGGCCGCAACCGCCACGCAGGCCGGTCACGCTGTTGCTGCGGCCGGTCGGGTGCCGCCAGAGGAGATGCAAACCGCCGGCGGACCGGCCGCGCGCGGCAATCGGTTCACCAAACACCTCACGTCCAATCGAGCTCGTAAGTCTCGCCGGGCGTCGGCGTCATGATACGCCAATAGGCCATTCGGCCGGTGGCAAGATTGATCGGCTGGTCGTTGGCAGGCAAAAGGGGCCCGCCCGTCGATCGCCGACAGCGGCCACGCAACGCCCCGGCGGGCCGGTCCTCGGGAAACCGGACCAGAAACGTCAGACAATCGGTCGGGTAAACGACGTGGGTGTGAAACTGACGCTCGTCGGGATCATCGAAAGCATCGACGTATTCCACGCGGTTTTGCAGGATCGATGGCCGCTCCTTTGCCGTGGCCGGCAAGGTGACTCGCAACACGTGCCCACGCGGCGGCCCGGTACGCGACAGCGGCCGATGGTGTGGCCGATCGTCGGGTAACCAGTGCGCTCGTTCGGGATGCGAAAGCGAGCGACCGCTGATGCGCCTTGCCCATGGCGGCATAATGAAAATCGATCTCGCCCAAATTGGCGGGCAAGTAGCGCAAGCGAAAGGTGTCGATCAGCACGGATCGCGGACGAGAACCGGTCGCCGTCGACGCCGACGAACTCGCGAGCGACCGAAGCTCGAGCAATTTAATATTCTCGGCGACAAGCATCGCTCCACCCGGCGCGTGCAGGCCCGGGCTGGCGCCCGGCCGCTGGCAGACCAGGTCGACCAGTTGGATCGGCCGACCGAGCGATTCAGCCAGCACGATGGCGATTGCCGCCAATGCCGACGAACTGGTCGGCTGACCACTTTCAATTTTGCTGATCGTGCGCACGCCATAGCCGGTTCGATCCGCCAGGTTCTGTTGCGTCAGACCGGCCTCACCACGCAGCATGGCGACGGTGTCACGGTCGGGAAGTACGTGTCCGCGCGGCATTCATTTTCTCCCTGGCCGGTAGATCAAAATAGAGTCAGCGAGAATTAGAAGCCGAGTGAACGGAAAAATGTACTGCCCGCGCGAGCGGATGTTTCCCATTACGGTGCGCGTTTGCGGCCGGTTCGGTGCCTTGTAAAACAAAAGCTCCACGGCAAAATTGGGTAATTGGTTTTGGGTCTCCCATGCGCCCCAAGCGGCCCACGCGGCCACTCGCCGGGCAGGAACAGCATGGGTTGTATCGGAATCAACAATTCTTCCGCGCTGCGCGCCCTGCGTGCGGGTCGGGAGAAGAGGCACCCACGGCGCGCTCGTGATTTCGCTTTTGCGCGATGCCAATGCGCACGATCGGTTGGCGCGGTTTCGATTGCCGCCAAACGCGAACTGTCCCGCTATCGCGCGAAACGTTCACGGTGAAGCAGTGAGAATTATTTTTCGTTCGGTCGCTTGGAACACCCTGGCAACGGAGAATGCATCATGAGTTTCCACTGGACGCTGCGCACTTGGCTGGAAAATCGTCCTGAAAAGAAACGGACGGCGCGCCGCTCTGCTCCGATCGTGCGCCATCATCGGCAAGCACGCCTCGAAGCGCTCGAAGACCGATCGATGCTCACGGGCGGCGTCTCCGCAACCTACAGCGTGACCAACGATTGGGGATCGGGGTTTCAAGCCCAAATCCAGTTGGCGAACCAGCAATCGACCAGCGTGCAACCTTGGCAACTGGCATTCGACATGGCGCGCAACATCACATTGATCTGGGACGCTTCGATCGTCAGCCACACCGGCAATCAATACGTGATCGACGGCGACTCCTGGGACAACTCGATCGCCGCCGGCGCGTCGCTGGATTTCGGATTCGTGGCCAGCGGCAGCGGTGCCGGCTCGACGCCCACGAATTACACACTCAATGGCGTGGCGATCGGCGCGCGGGCACGCCGCCGGTTCTCCTGCCAGGCCTGTCGATCGCCGATACCAGTGCGACTGAACCGGCAACCGGAACGGCCAATCTTGGCTTCGTCGTGAGCCTGTCGGCGGCCGCGACCAGCGCGGTCACCGTCGGATACAGCACCGCCAACGGAACGGCTGAAGCCGGCACCGACTATCAGTCGACCAGCGGCACGCTCACTTTCGCGCCGGGCCAGACGAGCGAGACGATTTCGGTGCCCGTGCTCGGTGGGGTGGTCGGCACGAGCAGCAAGACATTTTCCTTAACGCTGACCAATCCGGCCGGAGCGACCCTGGCGCGCGCGCAGGCGACCGGCACCATTGTCGACGATATCAGTCCGACGACGAGCAGCAGCAATTTCCAATATCAGGTGACCAGCGACTGGGGGAGCGGATTCAGCGGACAGATCACCGCGGCCAACAGCAGCGAGCAGACGATCAGCAGTTGGCAACTTCAATTCACGTTCGCCGCCGAAATCACCGACATTTGGGACGCCACGATCGTCAGCCATATCGGCAACCAGTACGTGATCCAGAATGCCGGTTGGAACGCCAGCATTGCACCGGGCGCGAGCATCAATTTCGGATTCAATGCCACCCCGGGAAATTCGACCGTTGTGCCGACCGGCTATGTGCTAGGGAACGTCACCAACGGATCGACGGGCGGCGGCAGCCAGGCGCCAACGCCGGCGAACGACTCGGTACTCGTCAATCCGAACCAGGCGACGACGATCAACGTGCTGGCCAACGACACCGATCCGGCCGGCTATGCACTTTCGGTCACCGCCGTTACCCAGCCGACCGATGGCACCGCCGTGCTGAACAGTAACGGTATGGTCACTTACACACCGAAGACCGGCTACACCGGCAGCGACTCGTTTTCTTACACAGTGACCGACGGGCATGGCGGCACGGCGTCGGCCCTGGTCTCGCTGACGGTGGGAACACCGGCGGCAACTGCGGCGTGGCCGGCACAATTCTTCGCCCCGTATGTCGATGTGACGCTCTATCCGACCTATAACCTCGTGACGACGACACAAACTGAAGGCATCAAGTATTACACGCTGGCGTTCATCACGGCCGACTCGAACAATCAGCCGGCTTGGGGTGGGTACACGAGCTATGAGATCAATGGCGGCGCTTTCGACATGGCATTGCGGCAGCAAGTTGCGTCGGTGCGGAGCCGGGGCGGCGACGTGATGGCTTCGTTCGGCGGCGCGGCCGGCCAAGAGCTGGCCCAGGTGATTACGAGCGTGCCTCAATTAACGGCCGCCTATCAGAGCGTCGTCACCGACTACAATCTGACGCATCTTGATTTCGACATCGAAGGGGCCGCCGAGGCCGATCATGCTTCGATCGATCGCCGCTCGCAAGCGCTGGCCGCACTGGAACAAACGGCCGCGGCTGCCGATCATCCCTTGCAAATCTGGTACACGCTGCCGGTCTTGCCCAGTGGTTTGACGGCCGATGGACTGTACGTTTTGCAGTCGGCGCTGAAGTACGGCGTGCAGCTTGCCGGCGTGAACATCATGACGATGGACTACGGCGACTCGGCCGCTCCGAATCCACAAGGACAGATGGGGGAATATGCCATCCAGGCCGCCAACAGCTTGTTCGGGCAACTGCAAACGCTGTACGGCACGACCAAGACGAGCGCCCAGCTGTGGGAGATGGTGGGCATTACGCCGATGATCGGCTTGAACGATGACACGAGCGAAGTGTTTGATGAAGCGGCCGCGCAGCAAGTCACCGCGTTTGCCCAACAGAAAGGAATCGGGCGGATCTCGATGTGGTCGCTCAATCGCGACACGCAAGGGACCGCGAGTAACACGGTCGACGATCAGTCGAGCAGCATCACCCAGCAAGCGTTCGACTTCTCGAAAATCTTCGAGGCGATCTAAAAGTCGATGTTCGAGAAACCCGTGTGGAGACGGTCTCAGACTGCTGCTCGCACAGGATGGGTGGGCTGGGCTGGGACCGTCTCCCAACCCGGCGGGTCACCGCTGCGCTGCGGCCGGCCGATCGACCGGCTTCAGATACGCCAGCAAATCGCGAAACTCGTCGACGGTGAGCAAACGTTCCAAGCCGTCGGGCATCAACGAACGCGATTGCAGCGTCCGGCTCTCGATCGAATGGGGCGGCAGCGAAAAGCTCTCACCGCGAAAATCGACAAACTTCTGCGCCCCGTCAGCCGACTCGCCCAGGAGCAGTCCCGACAGCAGTTGTCCGTCGGTCGTCTCGATTGCCCACGTAACGTACTGCGGCGCGATTTCCTTGCTTGGACGCAAGATCGACTCAATGAGTCGTCGTCGATCGAGCGCCCGACCGACCGCCGACAAATCTGGACCGATCCGGCCGCCGCGGCCATCCAGGATGTGGCACCGCGCACATCCGGCAACGTGTGAATGAAAGATCCGCTGTCCCTCGTCCGCATCGGCGGGACCATCGAGCAGTTGGACCCAAGCGTCCAGATCGTCGGAGGCCGGGCGATTGGCGGCGAACTGCGGATCGAGCACGCGAGCGACCAACTGCTCTAGCTGTGGATCGCCGCGCGCAATGTCCTCGAGCGTCGATCGCTGGCGGGCGTCCAGCACAGCGCCGGCCAATCGAGCGCAATGCTTCGCACCGGACGAGCGGTTGATCGCTGCCGGCCAGCTCAATGAGCAGATCGCTCTGTTCGGCAGGCAGCCCAGCGGTCGCTTCGGCCCGTAACGAAGGTGAACGCTTGGGGTCGCGAGCGATATCGGCCAGCAATGCCGTCCGTTCGGCGTGGGGACTGGCGGTGAGCGTGCGAATCGCCTCGCGTTGGAATTCGACGTCATCGCTGTCGATGGCATGACGCAAAAAGTCGATGGTAAGCATCGGGTGGTCAGGCCGCAACACGCGCAGGGCCCAGCGCCGGGCTTCGCTCGGCGCGCGTGAATCGGCCAGTGTTTCAGCCACGTACTGCTCGGAATTCCGCTCTTTCTGGGCGGGCCCGCCAGCAGTGTCGAACTTCTCGAGCGCCGCCAGATATGCCGCGAACAGCTCGCCCGACATCGACCCCGCAACCAGCACCTTGTTGAGCTCGCCGCGATAGTCCGACAGCGTTTCCTCACCGACCCACTGCAGGGCCGCGAACCGCACGTTCGGATCGGCATCGGCCAGCGAGTGCGATAGCAGGCGTCCCGGGGGCTGCGATGAATCTCGCAGCACCAAGAGTGCCGCCAGTCGCTGCCGTGCCGGCAGTTGCGATACGTCGAGATCGCCATGGACCACGTCCAGCCGCGCCAGCGCCAGACGGGCCGCCTGGGCAATAAATGGATCGTCGTCCTCGCACGCGGTCCACACCTGGGCCAAATGATCGACGCTCGTCCAGCGGAGCGCGGCGGCACGGACTTCCGCCGGTTGGTCGGTGCCCAACCGCCAGCCGTCCGCCGTGGGTCCACGTTCCTTAACGATCGACCAGGCGAATTGAGCCAACTCGACGGCCGGTCCCTTGGATCGCAGAAAATCGACAATCGGATCCAGGCAATGATCCGCTCCGAGCGCCGTCATTGCCGCAGCGCGGATCCGCGAGCCCTGGGCCTCGTCGGCGAAGACCCGTGTGAGCTGTTCGTCGCTCTGTGAATTCTGAGGGAAATAGAGCTTTTGCGTCCCCGGCTCGCGGCCGACGGCGACAGCGGTCGAACCGGACTTTGCCGCCTCTAGAGTCGGCCTCGCAGACGTTGACTTGATGTGCCAGATCCGCCCCTTGCCATGAACTTCGTACGACTTATCGACCCAGTCGCTGATAAAAATCGATCCGTCGGGCGCCACCGCGATGCCTACCGGTCGAAAATTTTCGCCGCCGGCGACAAACGTTTCGGGCTGACCATGGAATGACGCGCCGCGAGCCTCCAAGCGAAGCCGTTCCAAGCGATGATCGCCCCACGAAGTGATCAGCAGATTGTCCTGGTAGTCGGCCGGCAATTGATTGGCCTGGTAGGTGACAATGCCACTGGGAGCTTCACCGAGGCCGGCGGCCATGGGTAGCGAGCCCGGTGTCTCGCCATTCCACCCCGTGAATGGATGCAAGCCGTGAGCGCCATTGCGGTATTTGAATCCGTAGTTTCCGCCGGGCACGACGTGCAGCAGCCGGCAGGGCGGGTGCGAATGGGGATCGTTGTCGACGACAAACAGTCGTCCGAACGGATCGACCGCCATGTGAAACGGATTCCAAAAGCCGGTGGCGTAGCGTTCGACATTGCCACCGTCGGCCGAGCAGCGGAAGACGTGTCCTCCTTGCGAACCGCGCTGGATGCTCCCGTCGCTCCCCACAAGTTCGTACGCTTCGCCGAAATTCTCGCCCATGCCAAAATAGAGATTGCCGGCATAATCGAAGGCGAAGCCGGCGAGCCCGTTGTGCGGATAGTTGGCCTTCGTGTGCAATTGGACGATCGGGGTTCGCTCGTCCGCCTGAGAATCGCCGTTGGTATCGCGCAGGCGAAAGATCTCGTCGCGCGTAGCGACGTACACCCGGCCTTGTCGATCGATCGCCAGGCTCATCGTCCAGCGCGATCCCTCAAAAAAAGTCCCGATCCGGTCGGCGTGGCCGTCGCCGTCGGTGTCTTCGAAAATGCGAATCCGATCGGCCGGCGGACCGACATAGTTCTGCGGGCGCATGTGGGTGTGGCTTTCGATCGCCAGCACTCGGCCTCGGTCGTCGACCGCGATGCTCGTGGGCGTGACGATCTCGGGCTCTTTCGCCAGTAGCTCGATGGTCAGCCGGGTATCGACGGCCTTAGGAATTTCCTGGCCGGCACAAGCACCTGCCAGTGCGTACGCGAGTCCGAAAATCAGCAAGAACCGCATTGGGCAAAACTCCCGGGGGCTGAGTGCTTCGCGAAACAACTTGACGCGGAAAGCAGCGCAATACCCAGAATAGTCGCCCCACAGGCGCTCGGGAATCCATGGGGCTGGCAAAAAGGGGGGGAGGCGATCGGCCGGCTCTCGGAGCGGTCGCTCAAATGCGACGCACGGTGGGGAGGGCCAGGAGCCACATCGACGTATTGACGAGCCAAATGAGGCGGGGGGCCGATCGACATGCCTGCTACGCGTGGGCCGGCGCGCTTAGGGCACGTCGACTTTCGAATCAGGAGTTCTTACGTGGACGCCGCTGGCATCGATGTCAACCTTGGTGCCGCCGGCCGGATCGTCGACATGGACGCCGCCTTGCGGGCCGCCGATTTCGACATTCGCCGGCGGCGCTTCCTCGACGATCGGGGGAGGTCCCTGTTTCACGGAAGCTGGCTTGCTTTGATCGCAACCGGCAAACACGATCACGCCCAGAGCGATGCATGGCAGAATTCGCATGATATATTCTTCACGGGTGAATGACTCAGCGCCACCACCAGGAAGGCTACCACGCAGTGCTCGCCGCTGCCAGTGCCGGCCTGCGGTCAAGCGGCGTCGATTCGCGTGCCAAGCACCGCATGGAAAGCCAGCCGCTAAGCGCGACCCATCAAGTAGCGAATGAAACGGGCAAAGGGCGAGTAGTAGCCGAGGCGGCGTTTGATGTCGCGTTTTTCGTTGCCCCACCAGCGAAAGGGCTTTTCGACCGCGGTAATGCCGAGCTCGCGTTTGAGCCGCTTCTTTTCTGCCGTAATGCCCAGCATGGTTTTAAGCGACGACCGCCGATAGCGGAGCACCATGGGATGATTCCCTTACACTTCGTAAAACCGGTCAGAGGGAAGGAACGCACACGGGCTAAACAGTATCGCGCAGGGCTGATTAGGCCGAGCCCGATTTCCAATTCGCTAGCGGCGCGGCGGCGGACAGCGGTGACCCGGCAATCTGTCAATTTGGGCAAGTCAAGCCGGAAGGCGGTCGGAAATCCAATCTTCGAGTATGATTCCGGTGGCGCGCGAACATTGGTTTTCAATGCGTGAACAGCCGGAGTTTGAGATAACCAGGCGACCGATGGACATCGAGGTAACCAAGGCGATCTGGCTGACCGACGTCCGCCCGACCGATAAAGCTGCGCTCGTCGAGCATCTTTCCGATTGGGAAGTCTACCGGCGGCACCCTGCGAATTCCGCATCCGTATACCGACGACGATGCCGATCGCTGGCTGTCGAACATCCTGCGGCTAGCCGAACAGAATGGTCAGCGAAACAATTGGGCGATCCGCGATCCATCGGGACAATTGATTGGCGGAGTCGGCCTGGAAGGGGAGGGGGCCACTCGCTCGCATCGCGCCGAGATCGGCTATTGGCTGGCCCGGCCCTATTGGGGACGCGGGATCATGACTGCCGTGGTCGGAGCGGTGTGCCGCGAAGCCTTCGAGACCTTGGGCCTGGCCAAGATCACGGCCCACGTTCTGCCTTCGAATGAGGCGTCAGCCCGAGTGCTGGTGAAAAACGGCTTTCAGCAAGAAGGCTTCTTTCGCCGCCATTTCTTGAAGGAGGGAGAATTGATCGACACCCGCGCGTTTGGACGGTTGCGATAGGAAAGACGACCGCGCAAAGACTGTGCCGATTCGGCCGCATCAATCCTCAGCCGCGCTGCCGTCGCCGCACATCTTGACGATTTTGGGATCGAAACGAGCGACCACATCGACGAGATCTTGCTGCTCGCGCATCACGTCTTCGATGTTTTTGTACACGCCTGGCACTTCATCGGCGCCGGCCGAGAGGACTGTGACGCCGCGCTGCGCCAGACTCTTCTGGACCGCCCGCCAGGTGTACTGCTTTTTGGCCGCGGTGCGCGACATCCTGCGGCCGGCTCCGTGCGCCGCCGAGTTAAGACTTTCAACGCAGCCGCGGCCCCGAACGACAAAGGCCGGATCGGCCATCGAACCGGGAATGACCCCCAACTGGCCGCGATCGGCCGGCGTGGCACCCTTGCGATGGACAATCACCTCCCGGCCGCCGTGAGTTTCTTTCCAGGCGAAATTGTGGTGGTTCTCCACGCCGGCGACGATCTTGCGCCGAACAACTTGGAGACCAGCCGATGAATCACGTCGTGATTGGCCGCGGCATAGTCGCCCATCAGGTTCATGGCTGCCCAATATTCTTGTCCGGCTTCGCTGTCGAGATCCAACCAGGCCAGCCGGCCGAGCGACTCGTACTTCTTTGGCAGTCGGGCCCGCGCAATGGCGCTATAGGTCGAACAGACCGACGCGCCGGTGCCGCGGCTGCCGCTGTGGCTGAGCAGCGCCACGTACTCGCCTGCGGCCAGTCCCAGTTCGGCGTCGGCCGCGGGTAGCGAAAGGAGGCCAAACTCGACAAAATGGTTGCCCGAGCCCGAAGTGCCAAGCTGCCGCCAGGCCTTGTCCTTGTTCTCGCGCGTGACGCGGGTGACCCACCAGTTCTGCTCCATGACGGCGTGGTCTTGCGGCTTTTCGTGGACCGATCCGACGCCGAACCGCGTTCCCTTTTCCAGGCGCGCTTGAACAGATCGAACTTGAGCCGATCAGTCAGCGACCAGGCAGGCATGTCGAAGACCGACAGTTTCATGCGGCAGGCGATGTCGACACCCACGGCATAGGGGACGACAGCCCCCTGCAAAGCCAGCACGCCGCCGATCGGCAAACCGTAGCCGACGTGTGCGTCGGGCATGAGCGCGGCCCCGGTGGCCATTGGCAAGGAGCAGGCCTGGCGCATCTGCTGGTGCGACTCGGGCTCGATGCCGCTATCGCCCCAAGTGCGATAGGTAATCGGCTCGCGTACTTCGGCCGGCGCTGCCGATTCGAGGAACGTTTGCGCAAAGGGGCCAAAATTCGGGTCGTCCACGTGCGCGGCGGGGTTGGCCAGTATGCTCCGAATCACCTCGGCGACGTTCAGACTGCGCAGAATGCCCGCACTGGCGGCATTTTGGATCGCGATGATCGCGCTCTTACGACACTCGGTCGGCACTCCAAGTTTTTCCAATTGGCGCGTGTTCATGGCAGGCATAACCAAGCTCGAAAAGCCTAACGCCAATTTGCCGCCGCGCAAGCGAGCGGGCAGGCATGGGAGTCGCTGGCGTTCGCTGTGATCAATCTCTAACGTAATGGTCGCGGTTCAATCCGTCAAAAACGGAGGTTGTCGCCCCACCGCTGCAAGACTGGAGGTTCAGTGTCCGGTTTCCGTCGACGGCAACCTGGTCGAAATCTCGGTGTACCGGCGCGAGTCGGCATCTCGCTGACGATGCATCACGGCTTGGGGACTGCCGGATCGCTTACGGCCGTTTGGAACTGGGCGAGCAGCTTGTCGAGGCCGGCGTGCTGCTCGTCGAAAAGTTTCTTGTAATATGCGGTTTTGCGCTTGCTTTTCGCCGTCAGCGATCGACAGCGCGGAGATGTTTCGCAGAGCGTTGTCGTGCCGGCTCCACCATTCGGTCAGTTGAGCCTTCCAATCTCGTTCGGAGTCGCGAATCACCGCTTCAATCGATGCGAGTTCGGCCAGGGCCGCTGCCAGACGTTCCATTTGCTCGGGCGAGAGATCCTTTTGTCCGCGCACGACGGGCCGCCCGTCGTCGAGTTCGACGAGAAAAGCGGCAAACTCCTTGCCGCGCCAAATCTGCACGGCGACCGGCACCCCATCGGCGCAGAGGCAGAGCAGCTTGGTGCGCCCCTTGTTGCGATATTCGGCGAAAAAGACGCAATTGCGCTCTTCATCCAAAACCATCGCCCAGCCCTGTAGAACCTGATTGCTGTACGACAGGCACGCGCCAGCCATTCTTGGGAAATAGCGCCGCGGCGACTCCGCTGAGGTGACCCTGATGGTCGAACGGCAGGGCGGTAATCGGTTTCTTCGTGCTGACATCGCGCAACGTGAACACCGGTTGCTCGCGCAGCGAGGAGAGAGCTTTGATTTCCTCGGCATCGAGCGACAACATCTCATTGTCGATCGTCCAATCTCCGTTGACTGCAAAGTTGAGCTTCCACACAATCGGCCAATGCGGACTGACCGGGACCGGGGCTTCGCCGCTCGGTGCCTCGGCGGTTTCGCTCGGAGGGCCAGGCGGCGGCGTAACCACTTCGGCGATCATGTCTGGATCGGTCAACACTGGCGAATTGTCGCCGCCGTTGTCGACCGGCGCGAAGGGCTCGCGGAGTGGTTCGCGCGGCAGTGGGGGAGGACGCCGGGGCACCGGCTGGGCGACCGGCGGGGTGACTTTTTTCGGCGGCTCGGGCGTAACACGTCCGCGTACCGGCAGGTTTGGCATGTCGACCGGTTCAGTAGATCGCAAATAGACGACCAACCCAACGACGCCGAGCACCTCGAAGAGCGTAAAGGTCCAAAACCAGATGCGGACCTTTCGCTTCTTGACCGGCGTCGGCCGAGCGGCATTGAGCACGTCGGCGGGAATCGGGGCGAATTGCGTCACGTCGGGCGAATCGTCGCTCGACGGCGAGCCGTCGGTCACCGGATCCGCGTCAGCGAGCCCAATCGGCGTATCTTCCAAAATCCGCTGCTTGAGCTGCCGATCGTAAGCGGCTTTGGCCTGTTGGTCGAGCAGGCAATTCTTTGCCTGATGGATTTCAGAGACCACCTGGCGGATACGTTCGGCCGAGGCCAACACCGACTCCTGGGCGTCGATCACGCGCTGGTCGGCAGCGGCCGAAATGACGCGACTGCTCTTTTCGAACAGCGCGATCCCGAGAAGGTCATAGTGATTTGGCGGCCGCGGACCAAGCGGGAGGCCAAGAACGGATTCATATGCATCCGGGCCTGTCATGCCTTAATTTTCCTCGACCGGCCACCCCGTCGCAAGTCTGAACCAGCGTTGAAGAGTGCAGCCAGTGAGGCGTTGGCATTGCAGTGCGGCGTGACGCTCAAGCGAGAAACGGCGCATCGAGGCAGATTTGCGACCAGGTTTCCAACCGCTCGCGACCGGCGCGAATCGCGGCGATCGATCGAAATCCGGCCTCGACCAGATCGCTCTCGCGGCCACGGACGGCTGGCCGGTCGACCTCAATCAGGTGAACGACTCCCAGGTGGACGCGGCCAACTTCGCTGTCATCGTCGTTGATTAAGCCGACGCAACGCTCGCGATACTGCGTATCGATGAATACTTCTTCCTCCAGTTCGCGGCGCATGCCTTCCACGTAGGCCGGCCCGGTAGCCGCGGCGTCTTCGCTCGAGATATGCCCACCCACGCCGATGCTCAGCTTGCTGTGCAGCCGCCCCTCGCCTTGGCCTTTGCCGCGCTGATACTGGAACAGCTCGACGCCGTCGGGCGAGCGATAGCAGAAGATGACGTAGGGGATGAGCTGCTTGTAACTTGGGTCCTGCTCGACCTCGCCGCGCGGCCGATAGCTGGTGTTTGCCGGATCAAAAAGAGTCGGCAGATAGCGCTCGACGTCGGCCGAATACCCTTGAAAGTGGCCCAGCTGGTGGAACAATTTCGTCGGCACCACCAGCACGCGCTCCATCACGACAGTCGACATCGGGCAAAAACTCCCAGCGTGGATAACTACGATCGCGGCAGCCAACGCGGCGGCACGCCGGCCGGTAGTATAAGGGCGCGCTGCTCGGGGCGGGAGCACCCCAGCCACACGATTCGCCCGCCGGCCAGTCGAGTCGTGCCGCTCAGACCCGGCGGGGTTCAAGGGTAAAAATCGCGACTGGGTGGGAAAGCCGGGGCGGCTGGCGAATTCGCGATGCCAGTCTGTGGCCGATCCAAATGACCTTGACCCACGAAAGTCCTCCTTGTACGGTTCCTGCCCCACTCCAGGCGACGAATCGGCGGTGGGCGCCGCACTCGAACAATTCTGGCGGCGGGAGTCATCGGACCAAACGAAACGGTTTGCCATTCCAGGTCCGCCTGCGGAAAGAGAGCAATCGGATGAAGTGGGTCTTGTTCGTGGTTGGCAGTGCAGGATTGCTGGCCGGCGCGGGCTGTGCGAGTCAGCAACCCTACGCCTATTATCCCCCTGGCTACACGCCTCCAGCGGTGGCTTCGCAGACGTATGCGCCGCCGTACTACGCTCAGCCGGCACCGGTTGTTGCGGCCGCGCCGCCGGCAACTCAACCCGTCGTGTATCAAGCGGCTCCGCCGGCGACTCAACCGGTGGTGTATCAGGCGGCCCAGCAGGCTTGCGTGCCGTGCGTTCCCTGCCAATAAGCGGGGGCGCGATTAGTGCATTCGGCCCTAAGGCGTGTGCCCGGCGGCACTGGCGGTTGCTGCATTCTCGCCCGCCAGGAACTATAGTGAGAGTGGCAGCCGGCGGACTGCCAGGCGACAATCTTACTCGCACCGCGGCTTACCCAAGTGCCGGTGCCTGACCGCTGCCTCTTTTTTTGCCTCCCCCCGTGCCGCACATGTTTTCTTTCGACTCGACCTGCCGGGGAGCATGGGCCGGGCGATCACGGATCGCTGCCAAGCATCTCGCGGGGCGTGCCGCGCATGGCGGGTTTGTGCCCCCGGCCGCTTGTAGAGTCCGCCCCCTGTTTCTGGTCGGGATGGTGCTGAGCATGACATTTGCCGTGGCTGTGAATCGACCAACCGAGTCGGAGGCCGCAGAGCGGCTGGTGCGCGCCGAGCACGGGCTCGTCGTTTCCGTCTCTCAAATGGCCAGCGAAACCGGACGCGACATCCTCGCTCGTGGTGGGACCGCCGTCGACGCGGCCGTGGCCACGGCACTCGTGCTGGCGGTCACCTATCCCGAGGCAGGCAACGTGGGCGGCGGCGGGTTCATGCTCGTCTACCCCGGCGATGGCCAGCCGGTTGAATGCATTGATTATCGCGAAACGGCCCCCAGGCGGGCCACGGCCGACATGTTCGTCGACGAAGCGAATCGCTTGGGTCACAAAGTGGTGGGAGTGCCGGGAACGGTGCGCGGCTTGGCGCTAGCGCATCAGAAGTTCGGCAAGCTGCCGTGGAAGGAGTTGGTGGCGCCCGCCGCGCGGCTGGCCGGCGATGGCTTTGCTCTGGACGCGGCAGTCGCCAAATTGATTGAAAGCGTATTGGCGGAGGAGGGGAATTTTGCGGAATTGGCCCGTGTCTTTGGAAAGCCCGACCACACGCCTTGGCAGGCCGGCGACCGGTTTGTGCAGCCCGAGCTGGCCGAGACGCTACACCTGTTGGCCGACGAGGGGCCCGACGTGTTTTATCGCGGCCGGATCGCCGAGCAGATCGTGGCCGAGATGCAGGCTGGCGGCGGTTTGATCACGGCCGAGGATCTGGCTGGATATGAAGCGAAGTTTCGGCCGGCCGTGCACGGGACGTTTCGCGGTTACGACGTCTATGGGCCACCGCTGCCCAGCTCGGGCGGAATCGTACTGGTCGAGATGCTCAACATGCTCGAAACGTTCGATCTTGCTCACCTCGGCCGCCACTCGCCGGCCGCCGCGCACCTGACGATCGAAACCATGCGTCGGGCCTATCGCGATCGGGCTGCTTATCTAGGCGATTCGGATTTCGTTGCCACGCCCGACCATTTGACCGAAAAAGCCTACGCTCGAAAGCTGGCCGCCACCATCGATCCGGCGCACGCTACCGCCAGCGCCGATCTGGCCGGCGAGGTGCCGCTGGCCGAAGACAGCCCCCACACGACTCACTTTTCCGTGATCGACCGCACCGGGATGGCGGTGGCCAACACTTACACGCTCGAATACGAATTTGGCTCGCATGTGGTAGTGCGCGGGGCGGGCTTTCTGCTCAACAACGAGATGAGCGACTTCAACTGGCGCCCAGGCGTTACCGACCGGAAAGGGGCGATCGGCACCCCGCCCAACGTGATCGCTCCGGGAAAACGGATGCTCAGTTCGCAGTCGCCCACAATCGTCGCTCGCGATGGCCGGGCCGTGCTGGTTACCGGCAGTCCGGGGGGACGAACCATCATCAACACCGTTCTTTCGGTGGTATTGGGCGTGTTGGAATATGGAATGCCGTTGGATGAGGCGGTCGCCGCTCCAAGAATGCATCAAGCATGGTTTCCCGACGAGGTGTCTTTGGAGAAGTCGGCCGACCCGGGCCGCGCTGAACTGATCGCAGCATTGGAGCGGATGGGGCATCGCGTGGTGCTGCGACAGGCGCCGCTGGGCGATGCCCATTCAATCCTGGTGCGCGACGGGGCCTATTCGGGCGCAGCCGACCGGCGCATCAGCGGCTATGCAGCCGGATATTGACCCCTTCGCCGCAAGCGGGCCGCGCATCGCAATCCGGCCGACGGGTCATTTCAACCAGTGCGGCCGCTCGGGCAGATAGCTGTTGAATTCGTCGAGCAGCTCTTGCTGATAAGCGCCGGCGAAACGCTCGGACAGGAAGCGGTCGATCCCTTCGTCGTTGAAACGCCGCCAGCTGGCCTCCTCGGCTCCGGGGTTGATCGGAAAGAATAGAGTGGCGTTGGCCTGAGCCGCCTGATAATCGCCCGGTGCATCGCCGATCATCAGAGTGTGATTGGCCGCATACTTGCGTGCATTGGCGAGCACTTCCTTCTTGGTGCCGATCTCTTGCCCGCAAATCGCCACGACATATTTCGCCAGATCGTGCTCTTCCCATTCACGGTGGAGCGCTTCGTTGGGGGTGGCCGAGACGACCAGCAGATCGGCCTGGCTCGACAGACGTGCCAGCGACTCGCGCACGAAAGGGAAGGGGGGAACGCCCACCACCGTCCGGCCGATCGTTTCGTTCACGGCTTTCGACCAGGCGAGCGCACGTGCAAGGTCGGGATCGCCGGTTTTCTTGACCTCGGCTTCCAGCGCGGGATTCGCCAGTTTCGTCTCACGCTTCATCCAGGCCACCAGTCCGGCCGGTATAGAAATCGCCGTGCCGCGGGCCTGCACCTCGGGCCGCTTTTGAAGCCATTCGAGAGTTTCGATCAGCGCCGGAAAGCGGTTGATCCCCCGACTGCGCGAATAGAGATTGACGAACTCGGCGGCCTCGCGGGCGTATTTGCTGATGCCCTGCAAGCCGTAATGCAAGATGATCGCCGGAATGAAACACTCTTTGTGCTTCAGCTCCATTGTGTCGAAGGCGCAGCCGTCGGAATTGATGCCGACGAAAAACTTGTGTTTTGGCGTGATGTCGTACATCGGGAGGACTACCTGAAAAAAAGGGGACGCCGACGAAACGAAACTCTTCCTTGGCTCGGGTCTGCCTGAAAGCGTTAGCGCTTGGGCCGGTCGGCTTGGGGAACGTATTTCACCAGTTTTTGCGAAGCGTGAATCGGCTGCAATCGGGCCAGCCGTTGACGCCCATCGACCAGCGGCAGCGTGATCATGTCGTCGCCGACGAGCGGTCGGGCATAGCGGACAAACTCGTCGGTCACGTCGGTGCCGGCCTCGTTGATCCAACGGGCCGGAAACGCGCGGTCGGCGCCAGCGACTTTCTCCAAGGGCACGCGGTCGTAACGGACGTTGTAGACCGGGCCCGGTTCGCGGAGGAGCGTGGCCATGAAGCCGCTTTCGCCGGCCGCGGCCAACAAAACCGCCTTCTGGCCGCATTTGTAGGCCTCTTCCAGATCGACGGTCGAAGCATAAGCCATCGAGTGTCGCTGGTCGGTGCCGACCACGTTGCCGCGGGCGGACCCTTTGACGGCCAGCCCGACGCGATTCAGATAATTAACGATCACCTGAGCTACGGTCGTTTGGCTGGAGCTGAACTGCACGTGGCCGAATGAATCGCGCAGCTCGCCGATCTCGCCGACGTTCAATCCCTCGCTCACGACGACAATCGCGCGTCCGTGAGCACGTAGATGGCCATTGACCTGGTCGGCCAGTTGTTCGAGCGAACAGGGCCGCTCGGCCAGAAAGATCGACAGCGGCAAATGCCGGTCGGGATCGGCCAGCCGCGCGGCGGCCGGAATGTAGCCGATCTTGCGGCCCATCGCCTGCAGCACCAGCACCGGATCGGCCGGCGACGAACCGGCGTTTTCCTCGTTGGCGTTCTGGATCATGTGCATCCAGTATTTGGCCACCGAGCCATAGCCCGGCGTGTGATCAATCAACCGGAATTCACTGTCTCCCACGTCGTTGTCGATCGTCTTGGGCACGCCGACCGCGACCAGGTCGAGCCCGCGATCCTGGGCCATCTTGGCCACCTTGTGGGCCGTGTCCATCGAGTCGTTGCCGCCGATATAGAGAAAGTAGCCGACCTGGTGGGCTTTGAAGACTTCGATCACGCGCTCGAAATCTTCCTGCTGGTTCGGTTTGAGCTTGTAGCGGCAAGTGCCGATCGAGCCGGCCGCCGGGGTCACGCGAAAAGCGCGATCTCCTCGGGGGGCTGGGCCGACAGATCAATCAATTCTTCTTTCAGCACCCCCTCGATCCCATGCTGGGCACCGTATACCGTGCCGATCGCGTCCAGGTCGCGGGCCAATTCGACAATTGCCCGCAAACTGTTGTTGATCACCGGGCTGGGGCCACCGCTTTGGGCCACAACAAGGTTCCGGGGTCGCCCCATGATGTTTCTCGCTCGCAGCAAAGGAAAAAATGTGGAGGTTCGTCGCCTGGGCGGGAGGCGGTGTCGCCGGTTCGCCCCTGACCGCAGCGCGCAAGAGGCAATCGTAACAACCGCGTTTTCCGCTTGCAACGCGGGGGCGATCGCTTGGGACGGTACTCACCCCAGTTTGCACGGAGGCAACGGAAAGAGCAGTCGGCCGCCGAAGCAGGGCCGAAGCGGCTACCGAGCGGCTCGCCGGAACCGAATTGATCCACCGCGCGCCGGCAATCTCGGCCGGGCAATTGGCGATCGATTAACGTCCTAGGCCGCCAGGCGCCGGGCTGCCGGCGCCGTGTGGACCAGGTGGCGCATGACCAGATAGACCACCTGATCGAGAGCCTGCGAGACAACGTGTTCGCGCTCGGCAGAAGTCAATTCGGCGTGGCGGCGCAGCAGAAGCTCCGCCTGGCGAGTCACCGTTTCGCGCGAGCGAGCCCGAATGTAACCCCGCGCTTCGGCCAACGACATCCGCCGCGCCCGGGCTATGGTCAGGCCGACGACCGTTTCTCGGCTAAGGACCGAGACTTGGATCACCAGATCGGCGGTTTCGGTCCGACTGCGGCGGCCGCACAGAAAACTCACCAGTCCCATATTAAGAATTCCTTTTCGGTCCGGGGCGAGTAAACCTTTTGCGGCCAGCCCCATTTCTGGGGGAATTGTCGCGGCGCCGCTTGGTTCGCTGAAATAGCATCGCTTTCAGGGGGCAAGGAACTTCAGTCGCTGGCAGGCAGGACCGTACAAATCGCCCCTGCCGAACCACCGGCGGCGAAGACGAGGCAGAGTTTGCCGCCACGGCAAGCACGGGAGCGGTTGAAATTGGCCCGCAAGGACGCGGACGGCCCCCCCCTCCGCCCAAGTCTCAGAAACATTGCCATTCCTCACGAAATTCAAATATAATCCGATTACAATCGGCCGTTTGGAGCTTCTTGGTGGTCCCCCGCACTTGGGCGTCCGGTTGGCGCGCCGCCGCACCGCGACCTGGGGTAGATTACGGATTTCGTTCGAATTCCATGCATGAGGAATCGGTCCATGAGTGACGCGTTTCGGTCGCCATCTAATTCGTCATCGCCCGCCGATTTGGGATCTGGCCGGGCAGTTCGAGGTCTTCTGCGGCTGATTGGCTATCTCGGAATTGCCGGCGCGCTCGGGGTGATGGCCTACACCACAATCGCTGCCATGCAAGACCGGGCCGTGATGCAGGATTCGGTCGATCATCTGACGGAGATGCGCGGCCTCGTTCAACCTGTCCAAAAACATCTGGCACCCGAATACACCGACACCGATGGCGATTTGTTAGCCGATCTGCCCCGCGATGCGGCGAATCTGCTCGATCCCGACACGCTCGTATTGGCTCACTACGTCGACGCCGACGTCGAGACGCAATTGGTCGACTGGGACGCATTGCAAGCGGCACTGGCCCAAGCCACGGGCAAAAAAATTCTCCTCCAGGAATATCAGAATAGTGCCGACGATGTCGCGGCGGTGAAGGCCGGCAGCATTCAACTCGTCGCCCTGCATGCGGCCGACGCTCCGTATATCGTCAACAACGCCGGCTTCATTCCGGTCGCCGTGCTCGGAACGGAGGCCGGCGGCGCACGGCAATCGTTTGGACATCGCTGTCGCCGCCAAGAGCAAGATTCAGACGCTGGCCGATATTCGCGGTCACAAGCTGACGTGCACGGCACCGGATTCGATGACGGGCTATCGGGCCGCAATCATCGTGCTGACGCAGCAGGCCGGCCTGCGCCCGACGTGGATTACTCGATCAATTTCTCTCTGGGCCAGAAGCGGTCGGTGCTCGGCCTGATCAACGGCGAATTCTCGATCGCCGCGCTCTCGGACGACAAGGTTGAGAGCATGCTCAAGAACGGAAGCCTCAAGGCCTCGGACTATCGAGTCATTTACCAGTCGGAAGTGATTCCGCGACTCACGATCGGCTACGTTTATGATCTGGAGCCCAACCTGGCCACCAAGGTGACCGCGGCCGCGCTCGATTTTGCCAACGAAGGGGGCTCCCCCGACGAATCGACCGGCCAGCCGATGCATTTCGTCCCGATTGATTACAAGAAGGACTTTGAATTCGTCCGCACGGTTGACAACTCCTTCGATCCTCGCTTCTTCAAGGGGACGAAACCAGCGCCGGCGCGAGCGGGCCGCCCGACCGGAGAATAAGCCGAACGCCGGTTTCGAAATTGCCCGCTCATCGCAAATCGATTCACCGGGCGCACGGCGATTTCATGGCCGCCCAAGGCGGCACCTCGGGGTGAACCGGCGCCCCGGACATCATGTCCTTGGATCTAAGACAGGCAATGGCCAGGATTTGTGGGGTATTTAGCGGCCCGCTCCGTCGGCCTTGACCCCCCGCAGCCGATTCCCTAACTTACGGCCTGTTGGGGCGCCGTCGCCAAGAGGCTAAGGCAGCGGATTGCAAATCCGCCACCGTGGGTTCGACTCCCACCGGCGCCTCATTGAAAGCACCCCGCAAATCCTCGAACAATTCGAGGTTTGCGGGGTTTCTTTTTGCGCCCTCGCAAAACACTCCGCGTTGTCCGGACGTGGCAAAGATCTCCGGCGGGAAGGTTCGAAACCATCGCCCGACGGCGTGATTACAGCTTCGACCCATTCGGTGCCGTCCAAGGACTGAAGGCGCCGATGCCGTGGACCTTCACCTTTCGTTTCCAGATTCGGTCGCCGCAAAAGGCGAACAACGTGTCCATCTCGCGGCCACCCAGGCAGACGCCGACGACGCGACTGCGGTCGGGCGTTGGCAGAATGACCTGGGTGGGGCCATCGTCGGCGCATATTTGAATGCCCCAGCGTGTGGCAACCAGAAGCGGCCCTTCTTGGGCGTAACAGATCGACTCGGCGCCGGCGTCGTCTTCCCAATCGGGGACATGGAACCAGTAAAACCGCTCCTTATTGGCGAGCGTGCCATCGGCGCCGATCTGATAGCTATAAGCCCATTTCGAACGTCCATCGGCCACCGCTAACAGCCACTGGTCGGACCGATACGCCAGACCGGTCGCGAATTTCAAGCCCGTGTCGACCTCTCTTTTCTGACCATCTTTGACAACCCAGACGCTTCCCGAACCAGCTGGTTTGTCGCCGTTGCTGGTGACATACAGGCCGCCGCCCGGAGTGGCGAGCAGATGTTCGCCGTGAATGCCTTTAATAACCAGGCTCCCTTTACCCGACGCGTCATAACGCATGATCCTCCCGGACTTGCTGGAAACCGTGTTGAGGCTGCCCTCGGTGTCGACGGTCAAACCATTGGCATGACCGGCGTCGGACAAGAAGGCTTTGACATTGCCCTCGAGATCAATGCGATAGATTTTGTTGTCCGCCGTATCGACAAAAAACACCTCGCCACTGGCATTGCAAGCCGGTGCGCGGGCATCGTGGCGGTCCTTGGTGACGAGTTGCCAGTCTTCATCGGCAAGGAGGATATCGCGCACGCGCGGGGCGCTCGGTCCCGCTTTGACCGGCTGGGGCCAATCTTTCCAAAGGTAACTCATCGCTTCCCGGAAATAATCGTAATAGCCGGCGACATGCCCGCCATTGATGATTCGGAACGAATAGTCATAACCCGAGAATCGCAGGGCTTTGTCCATTTCCTGATCGATCAGGAACCAGTCGCCGGCGCAGTTTTCCATGTCCCGCGTGCCAGTGGTCAGATAGGCGCGGATGGGTTTGGCTTCGAACTTGCGGACCAGCGTCGGAAACTCATGGCCGCCGCGAAAAGCAACGAAACTGCCGCTGTTGGCGTAAACTCGACTGAAAGCGTCGGGCCGTTCCCACGCGGCGTTAAACGCAGCGATTCCGCCGCTGCTTCCCCCGGCGATACAGCGATCATTGCCGCTGCCCGACAAATTCAAATCGAATTGTTTCGCGACCAGTGGCAGCAATTCGTCGATCAGGAAGCGAACGTTGTTGTCCCCCATGCCGTCATACTCGAAACAACGATTGCGGCGGCCCAAGGTATTCTTGACCGGGGCCGGTAGATTACCCGGCTGGACGAACACGCCAATTGTCACGGGCATCTCCTTGGTGGCGATCATCGTTTCCAGCAGCGATTGTTCCATCGGATTGAAACCGTCGGTCTTGACGTAGACACAGGCCGGTTTGGATCCGTCGTATTGCGCGGGGATGAAGACGGCGACCTGCCGCACGGTGCCCGGAAAAATCGTGCTGCTGGAAAACGTGAATTCCTTGATCGCGCCTTTGGGAATATCGTCCGATTTGATTTCGGGCGGAATATAGGGACTCGCGGGCGCCTCGGCGGTGCCGGCTGCGACCGTGGCCGTGGTGCCAGCCAGTGGCTTGATGATCCAGTGCAGATGCGGATCGCCGGACTTGTTCTTCCACAGGTCGATTCTGGCTCCGGGGACTGGTTTACCCGCGAAATGATCCAGGCCTCTTTTGGGAGCGTGCTTGGGAATCAGACAATATGACCCGTCGTCATTTTTCGTGAGGGCCCACTCCTGCCAGGGCTGCCCGCTCTCGGTTTCGAGTACGATGGCAGTCCCCTCCTCGGTGCCACCCTTCGCTGCGGCCAGCACGAGGGTCGAGCTGTAGGACGGTTTGATTGAGTAGCGGTCGTTTCCCTTCGCGGAAATCACCCATTTCTGATTGGGCGTTGCGGTTGGTTTGCCGATCGAAATGACCGTCCCGTCGGTTGTGCCTGCCCCAACGGCCTCCAGCACCAGTTCCGGCGCGCTGGCCGGAATGAGCGCATAGGCCCCCCAATCTTCGGCGGTCGCGGAGTTGGTAGCGATGCCCGCTGCGAGGATGGCGATAATGAGCACGATCGACATGGTTTCCAAGTGAATCGACCCGGAAGTTCGCTTCATCATGTGCATGGTTCTTTCAAGAGAACGACTCGCCGGTAGTGCCGCGTCCGGACGTGGCGATTCCCAATGGCTGCAAACCGGCGATCGCCGCGGACCTGGAGGTGTTTGAAACCCGTGCCGCGCCGGACAAGGCTGATTGGAATTATACAAATCGACCCTGAAGCAGGATGACGATCACGGCCGAGAACAGCATGGTTTTTCCGGACACATAGAGCTGCCGCTATCGTCCGAAGAAGCCTCATGTATCTTCGCCGAGTCAGGGCCGTGCCGTTTTGCCGTTTGCGCTTCCGTTGGACGCGGAAAGCGTCAAGTGGCGTCGCACGGCCTCGTGCAAACAGATGAAGCAGCCAAAGATCGCGCCCGATACGACGGCAACAACGAGCGTTTTGTTTGCTCCAAGTTTGACAAGCCAGTCGCGAGCAACCGTCATGGAGACGATACAGGCAAAGAAACCGAGATATTCCCACCAGAGAAAAAATCCCCGCCTCAGCCCAAGAAAGAATGCAAAGGGAATTCCAGCGAAGGCCAAGGCACAGACATATCCGATGCCGCCGCGAAGTTCGAACCAATCGGCGAGCGGCCGGCTGGCAAGAATGCCCGCCACGATTAGCACGAAAGCGATGGCTGAATCGCGCAGCCACTCTTTGATGATCGACCGGTTGTCCATTGCCACATGCTTAATCGAGGCCAAGCGAAGTCGCTGCGCACCCTCACGCGAATGGCCGGTTGCCCCTTCGCACCGGGCCGATATCCAGTTTAATTGCGGCCGCACCTCAAAACCAGCAAGTGGGCAAACCCATCCGAGGTTGGCAACGGGGGGGGTTCGGCACGTTCGCGACATTTTCATCTGAGGTCGGCCGCCAGCGTGCAGGCCGCCCGCCGCTTCTCTTTTCGCAGACCATTTGCTAGGTTCACTCGCAATGAGTGAATTCGATACGCCCGGTAACGTGCCCGCCAACGATTCTTCGCCCGGCAGTTCGCGCGCCGGGGGGCCGCGACTTCCATCGTGGAGGTGGGTGCCAGTCGCCTGGCAGATTGCCCACCGCCGGCTGGTTCAGTCGCAAGTCCGCCTGCTGGGACTTTCGCTGCTGGTGGGGCTGGTCGCCGGGCTGGCCGCGGTGGTCTTTTACGTGGCGACCGTGGCGGCCGAGCATTATTTCTTGGGCACGATCGCCGGCTTTCAGCCTGAGCCACGTCCCGGGGGCGAAGCTCCACTGCCTTGGCTCGCACCGATCGACACGCCGTTTCGGCCTTGGCTGCTGCTGGTGATTCTGCCGGTCGGCGGATTGGTTTGCGGTTGGGTGGTGTACACGTTTGCGCCCGAAGCCGAAGGCCACGGGACCGACGCGGTAATCGAGGCCTATCACAAGCGGCAAGGCGTGATTGCACCGCGCGTGCCAATCGTCAAAATCATCGCCAGCGCGGTCACGCTCGGCGTGGGAGGCTCGGGTGGACGCGAAGGCCCCATTGCCCAAATCGGCGCCGGCTTCGGCTCGTTTCTGGCCGGCGCCATGCGGCTGCGCCGGCCGACCGGCGGGTGCTGATGGCCGCCGGCATGGGAGCCGGCATTGCCGCGATCTTTCGCGCGCCGTTGGCTGGCTCGCTATTTGCCGCCGAAGTGCTTTACCGCTCGCCCGAGTTCGAGCCTGAAGTAATCATGCCGGCTGCTCTAGCCAGCGTGGTCAGCTACAGCACGTTCGGCGTCATTTTTGGCTGGCAACCGCTGTTCACGATTCCGCCTCTCAGCTTCAGCGATCCGACGGAGCTGGTGGCCTATCTACTGCTGGCATTGTGGGCGGCATTTTTGGCGATGCTCTACACGCGGTCGTTCTATGCCATTACCCGCTGGTTTCGCCGTTCGCCGTTTCCGCAGAAGACCCGACCCGCCGTGGGGGCATTGCTGACCGGCGTGCTGGCACTATCGCTTTACTTTGCCTTCGGCCGGCACGAGATCGTACTGGGCGTTCTCGGTTTTGGTTACGGAACCTTGCAATGGGCACTCTCGGCCGACGGGACTCAGACCCTCCCGCTGCTTTTGGCGATTGCGCTCGGCAAGATTCTCACCACGGGGCTGACGATCGGCAGTGGCGGATCGGCCGGCGTGTTCGGGCCATTGATGGTCATCGGCGGTTGCGGCGGGGGAGCGATGGGACTGCTTTTCCACCATCGCTTTTGGCCTCTTGCCGCCCCATCCCAAACGGCGTGCGTGCTGGTCGGCATGGCTGGTTTTTTTGCGGCGGCGGCAAAAACACCGATCTCGACGTTGGTTATGGTCACCGAGATCACCGGCGGATACCCACTATTGCTGCCGGCGCTGTGGGTCTGCGTATTGGCGTTCATGCTCTCCGACAGGCAATCGATTTATAGTTCGCAGGTCGAAAGCCGGTCGCGGTCGCCGGCTCATCGGGGCCGTTTCGTGCGCGAAGTGCTGACCGGAGTCCGCGTCGAGCAGTTGATCTCGCGCGAGGAGCGTTTTTTTCGCCTGGCTCCGGGCGATTCGTTGGCGGTGGTGATCGAGCGGTTTCGTGCGTGCGACTGCACCGTTCTGCCAGTGGTCGACACCGATGGGCGGCTGCTCGGAATCGTCGATCTGGACGAGATCGGCCGCATGACGCAGACGCCGGAGATGGCGTCGCTGCTGGTGGCCGCCGATCTGGCGCAGAGCGATATTGAACCGCTGATACCTGACGACGAACTCGACCTGGCGATGGAGCTGTTCGTCGAGAACGACCTGCTGGCGCTGCCGATCGTCGACAATCGAACCGATCGGCGAGTGGTCGGCATGATTCGCCGCTACGAAATCGCCAACTCCTACCTGAGCTATCTCCACGAAGCCGACCGCCGAGAGGCGAAGGGGCCGATCAGTTAATCGTCGCGCGCCGGCAGCCGGGACGCGGCCCGCGCAACAGGCCGCGCGCGACTATTCATCTCCGCACAGCCGGGCCAGCTCGCGCACGCTTCTCGAGCGCTTCTTCCAATTCCGGCACGGCCACGCCGCAAACGCGGCCACGGCGATCGCAATCGTACAGCAGCATCAGATCGTCGAAACTTTCGTTCGCCTCGAGCCGGCGTCGTGAGCGAGCGCC
Organism: uncultured Planctomycetaceae bacterium; assembly: GCA_963702015.1. Taxonomy (GTDB): domain Bacteria; phylum Planctomycetota; class Planctomycetia; order Pirellulales; family PALSA-1355; genus DATJTR01. The sequence goes on along the minus strand of OY969698.1, from coordinate 4,695,685 downwards.
CAGGCTGCCGTCGCGCAGGGCCGCGGCATGCGGTTGATGTTCGATCAACCAGGCGGTCCGCGGCGTGATGTGGCCCGACAGGGCCTCGAGGCCGGCAGCCACCGGATCGCGCGGTTCGATCGCCTTGCCGACATCGTGCAAAAGCGCGGCAAGCTGAAACTCTTCGTCATAGTGAAGCTGGCCGTGTGCCAGCTCGAAGACTTGCAAGCTGTGATAGAGGGCGTCCCCCTCCGGGTGATACTTGGGGTTTTGTTTGACCGTTTCCAGCGGCGCCAGCAGCAGGTGATAAACGCGAAAACGATCGAGCGTATCAGACTCGGCCGATGCGTCGCCCTTGGCTGCGCGGGAACACTCCTCGCCGGGCAACGGCTCCTGCGGCTCCCGCTTCGACCGGCGCGGCGTGGCTGGCGTGCGCGGTGCGAGGTGTGCGGGCCCGGGTCAGAGTCGCCGGCGCTCGATCGGCGGATGGCCTGAAGTTGAATGCGGATTTCGCGAGTCGAGGGCAAGTCGCTGGGCGTCACCAGGCCTTGGCACAACCGTCGCGCCGCCTGAAGTTTTGCCCGATAGTACTCAGATTCCTGGTCGACGTAGATCAGCCGAGCGGCTTCGAGCGCGATTTGGCGCCGCATCCTGGAACGGACCATGAGTGTCTCCGGCAGGTGTTTTGGCCGGCAAGCCGTTGGGTCGCGGAAGCGTGATAGCGGAGACGCGGTTGAGATGCCCGGGGGCTCCGGCGCGACGACGCTCTGAAAGTATAGGCACGACCATCGCTCCAGGGCAACTCGGATTGGCCGCGTTTGCCGGCACCAGCGGCCGAGGTGGCCAATCGTGCGCTTTGACACTTTGCGCACCTGACTTATACTCGGTTCGAGGTCGGGCCGGCCCGGACACGGCGACCGGTCGAGCTTTGAAAGAGGGCGCGTTTCTTCCGCTGAGGATGGCTTCATGCATCGCTTCGGTTCCTACAGTTCGCTGAGCGACGATTTTTACGTCAACATGAATCTCAGCACGGAAATGGAGCTCCCCCATAATCGCGAAACCGTCCTGCACTTCTTCGAGCGATTGCAGAAGAAATATCCCACGATGCGCAATTTCTATTGCCGCGACAAAGGGGATTTCGTGCTCGAAGAAGACAAAGATCAAGGACACTATCGTTGGAGCACGATCGAGCCGCGGCGGGTGTCGTCGGGGCACGTGAATCCGACGACGGTCGAGGAGGCCCTGGAACAACACAAGCTGGTGCTGGACCTGGCCCCCTATTTGCTTTCGGTCAGCCCGCTCGACTGCGAAGCGCTCGACGTAATGTTCGGGTTCGATTTTACGTATCGGGGCAATCACAGTCAGTTGGTGGCCGAAGCACTTGGTTTGAGCCCGGCGTTGGAAAAAATGCTGGAAGTCCCCGGCGCCACGGTGATCAACTACGAACCGACGGTGACGCTGGCATTGGATGACGAATGCCGGCGGCAGTGCCGGGTAAGCATGGAAACTCGGACGAACGCCTACCAGGTGCGGACCGGGGACTATCCTGAAGAGCAGCTCAGCGTCTATGTCACCGCAAGGCAATATGGCAGCCTCTCCCCGGCGATCACATTCGTCGAAGCACTCGACAGTCTGGCCCAGGTGTGTCACGAAATGGTCGAGCATTATGTGATCGACAACGTGCTGCGTCCGTTGGCGCAGACGATCTCACTGAAATGACCGCCCCAGGGCCGGCGGAGCCGAGGCACGGGGAAGGTTCATGGAAGCGAACCAAAGTTCTCCCGCCACCAGCGTGCTGATTGCCGGTGCCGGGCCAGTCAGCCTGACGATGGCGGCGGCACTTGTCCGCCAAGGACTGAGCGTCCGCCTCATCGACAAAGCCCCGGGCAACCGACAAATCGAAAGCACTGGTCGTCTGGAGCCGGACACTGGAGCTGCTCGATAAGCTCGACCTGGCCGATCGATTCGTCGAGGCCGGACTGCCGGCCGAAGGGGTGAGCATTTACGGCGCGGGCAAACGCCTGGTGCATGTCGCGGTCGACAATTCGAAGTCGCCCTTCGCGCATCCCTTGATGCTTCCTCATTCCGAAACCGAGCGTCTGCCCTGCTCGCGATGGCCCAGCAGGTTGCGGCGACTTTTCCCAAGGCGCTGGTGCCACTCTTGATCGTGCCCGCGGGGGCTGAGGCAACCGCTACCGCGGCCAGTCAGCAGACGAACATTCCCGTGCGAATTGACTGCGATGGTGTCGTTTGCCAACAACACGGCGCCACCAGCGCGGCGGTCGTGGTGGTGCGGCCTGACGGGTACATCGGCTATCGCGGCCAAGAAGCCGACACCGATCGGCTACTTGGCTATCTGGACAAATATCTCGTCGGGCGCACCTCGGCCGGTTGACAGCGTTGCCCGCCGGACAGCTTCGAAATAATCCGGCCGGCAACGGCAAGCGGAAACAAGGCGAGCCGCACGGTCCGAGTTACCGGCGGCTCGCCTGGATTTGAGAGGGGCTCAGGGCGGTCCTCCCACCGGACTTATCGACGGTCGGTGAGAATAGAGTTCAGTGCGCGACCAACTTTTTGATGTTTGGCCGCGCTGCGCGACGGATAATGACGTTGCCAGCGTGTCACCCGGGGGTCGACTGGGACGCATCGTCGCAAGCGACCGTGTCGGTAAGCCGCGCCACCGAGATCAACTCGCACTCAATCGACCGAGGGCAGGCCTCGGACGAGCGGAGCAGTTGGCCCGCGGCCAACGGCCAGAAAACTCTCGTTTCAGGTACCGAAGCCGCCGCCACCCCCACCGCCACCGGCGCCACCACCGCCGAAGCCGCTCGCGCCACCGGCACCGCCGCCCGGTGCGCCACTCGGACTTCTGCCCTGGGCACCGCTGCCGACATTGAAAGTCGAGACCTGGCCGATCTGCGAAAAGAACGGCATCGCGGTGATACGAACGTAGCGACGATCGTACGAAACCACTGCGCTTTGGACCGACATGGAGGCACCGGTCGGAAAATTCTGAATGACCGGCTGATAACCAACAGATCCGGGAATGATCGGTAGCGAGGCCATGTTCGCTCTGGACTGTCCGAGTTCAGCCGCGGCCGAACTGCCTTGGCTGGAGTAATTGAGCTGTTGGGCGAGAATGGCTTGGTTCAGCGCAACTTGGCCGGCCACGGCCGTGGCTACGCGGCGCTCATCGAGCGATTCTTGCCGCCGACCGTCGTCCAGCCGGAAGACACCGACCGAATCGTCCTCGCCAACGGCAAGCTCCTCGTGGCATTGCCCAACTTCTTTGGTGCCGAAATGGGTGTAGATATCGACTTTCACTTTGCCGGCGGTCACCTTGCCCCAAACGCGGCGGACCAAGACTCGGTACTGACCGCTGAAAGCCTGCGGACAAACATAGGTTTCGGAGAATCCCTGGGCGGGCAATTTGCCCCCGGGCTGTGCGCTATCTCCCAGCATCACCCCACCGGAAGTGGTGCGCGGATTGCGATAGGAACAGATCGTTCCACTCGGTTCTTCGATGAAGACATCGACGTCGGCGTCGCCGGTCCAACTGACAACGACTTTGCAGTCCCGAACCAGCGCCTCGTCGAGCCGACCGCGAAACCGGTCGGCTTCTTCCGTTTTACCTTCAGCGGTGAGCCGCTCGATCGTTGCCAAAGCGGTGCGATAGGCGGACTCTTCGATCGGTCGATCGTGCTTCGGCCAGGCCTGGCTGAGAATGCCCAAGCACGCCCACTCAATGTCGTCGACGCTTTCCAGCCGATTGGCTAACTTCATGCCGAGCACGTAGGGCTCGGTGCGGCCCGGATCAATCACCGCCGCCTGGCGGAAAACCTTCATCGCTCGCTCTTCCAATCCGTTGGTGGCCATGTATTGGGCCACGTACACCACATCTTCGATCGTGCTGGCAAAATCGACGGCCGACATCAGGGCCCGTTCCAACTCTACTTTGGGGCTGCCAGCGGCTTGGAGCGCGATTTCGAGAGCCCCGTACATCCAAGGCTCGGCCTGGTCGTGAACGATCGCCTCTTCGATCATGGCCACTAGCTCGGCATATTTGTGTTGGTGCATCAACACGTCGGCTGTCTGAGCCACGTCGGCCGTCGACACCTCCGCGTGAGTGTTGAAATAATTGTTCCAAGCCTCGTGAGGATCGATCCCGGCGGCGAGCTTCAATTGAATTGCCTTCGGCGCGGGAACTGCCGCGGACCCGGCCGTCGGCAGACCGGCGGCCTTGACCGTCCGCGTTCCAGCCGCACGCCCGGCGGCTGCCGGCACCTGTGAAGCCGGGGCGGCGTCCGCCGACGCCGTCGCGCTGGGGGTTGCCGTCGGCGCGGCTGCGCGCTTCTTGGGGGAAATCTTCAACTCATCTTCAACGGCAAACGCTTGAAACCGGTCCTCCGTCATTTGGAGGGGCGCGCGGGCCGTCGGGCTCAGCCTGACCGCGGGGGAGACGTGAGTCGCCAAGGGTTGAGTCGGTGTGGCGGCGACGCGTCGATTTTCGGTCCCCTGAGCATCGAGCTCGGCGGCCGAGGGAGTCACCAGCGTCAGGCAAACCAAGAGCGCGGCGGAAACTAACATGCGCAAACTCCAATATTCTTCGAGTCGCTCGCTTAACGATTCTGCTTTCGCGCCGACCGCGCCCATGAATTGGCCGTCAGGCGAACAGCTTCGCAAGCGCAAGAGACGAACGGTTCAGCTGTCGCCGAACGAAAAAACCCTGGTGGAATGTTCCGTTGCCACCCTTGCCGGGGCGGCGCGAAAAGAAGCGAGGCACCGCCGATGCAAATCGGGTCGCCCCCTCTCATTCCCTCCATCATACTTACCGCGATTTCCGGCCGCAAATTCCCAGGAGCACGGAAGTTACAGGTCCCCCTAGGTCTGGCAGCAACGAACGGCCCAGGGGCGTAGCCGGCATAACGGTCACCACCGCCGTTCGATTCAGTACATTCGGCTGCCGCCTGAATGGCAAAGTTCAACTGGCGTTCAGCCGTCTCCGGCAGGGGGGCTTTCGCACAGTGGCGTGCGTGGCGGTGAAGTTGCCTGGCAGCAACACGTAAGACCGCCGTGTTGCCTTTCTTCGACGTTGGGGCGGATCGAGACGACGGGCTGCGGGCCCCTTTTTTGCCGTAACCCTTTGGGCCAAAAGATGTTGTCGACTGCGGCACTTATCGCCGCGTGGCCTGTGGCATCCGAACTGCTTTCCTTTCTGGCCGAAGCAGCTGGTGCCGGCCGTCCGTCGACACAACTACTCTCCACGTGAGGATTCAATCCTTGGCCAAAGCCACAGCCAAACTTGCCGCGCTTCATGACTCCGGTCGTTCCAAGCGCTCCGCCCACGTGGCACCAGCGGCTTCGCCGCGCAAATGGAAGGGTCGCGAGCATCAGGCTGCAAGGCCACCGGCACGCTCCGAGCTGCCGATTGCCGGCGCTGTCGAACCTCAAACCCACACACTGGAAGATCCTGCGGCACTCGAAGAATTGGCTCCCTCGTGGCAGGCTTTGTCCAAGCCATACGGGCCAACCGAACAGCTCGGCTGGGCCACGAGCTGCCTGGCAACGCTCGATGCCGGCCGACCATTGCGTGTCATGACGCTAAGTCGCAACGATCAGTGCGTCGCACTGGCTCCGATGGTTTTGCGCCGCGTGCGCGGGATTCGTCGGCTGGCACTGGTCGGAGTTAGCGATTTACACGAGCCGGCCGACCTTCTGGCTGCCGATGACGAGGCCCTCCGCCGCCTGAGTGCTCGGGTGGTCGATCGCCGCGAGCCGGTGGTCATTGAGAGGATGTTGGCCGATTCGCCGACGCTGATCGCCATGGCGAGCGCCTGTCGCGGCCGAGCGATCCTGGTCTGCCGGCCCGCCGCCAATTGTCCCTTTATTTCGCTCGACCCGAGCTGGCTCGAACCCGAATCGCATCTCAACTCCGGACGCCGGTCGGATCTGCGGCGTGCTCGCCGGAAGGCCGAGCAAGCAGGACCAGTACGCTTCGAAATCCAGAACCCCAGGCCAGCCGACGTCGACAGCCTTTTCGACCAAGCGCTGACGGTTGAGGCTAAAAGCTGGAAGGGCGACGCGGGCACGGCTCTGGCCTACGATGGCCGCCGGGCGGAATTCTTTCGGCATTATGTCCATCAAGCTGCACGCGAGGGAATCTTGCGGATGTGCTTCATGTACATTGGCGATACTCCGGCGGCAATGCAGATTGCCATCGAGCAACAACAGGGCTTCTGGCTGCTCAAAATCGGATACGACGCCGGTTTTGCCTCGGCGAGTCCCGGCTTGTTGCTGATGCGTGAAACCATTCGATATGCGACGGCCGCCGGCCTGCGGACCTACGAATTTCTCGGCCGTGCCGAAGCTTGGACCACGGTTTGGACCAATGAGGAGCGGTCGACCGTCACGCTCCGCGTCTTTCCAATCACGCCCCGCGGACTGGCAGCGCTGGCTATCGATGTGCTCGCCGCCGGTGGACGCAAGACGCTCGGCAAGGCTCGCGCGGCAGCGAATCGAATCAAAGCCTTGTCCGGCAAACCTCGGCCGGCCAATCCCAGGCCCCTCTCACGAGGACCGGTCCCCTTGTTTTCGGCTGAAAATGAACCTGAATTGCAAGGCAAGGCATGACCACGCTCAAAACTCGCACTCGTCGCGTCGCGTCACAGGTTCTCCGTCCACTCTTGCGTCGGGCCGCTCAGGCTTATGTGGCGGGCGAACATCTTTCCGACGCGATCGGCACCCTGGAGCGGCTGAAAGATCGCTCGCTGGCCGCGACACTGGGATTCTGGGACAGCGCTCCCGATTCGCCGCGCGGTGTCGCCGACACCTATCTGAAGGCCTTGACCGCTCTGGCCAACCGAGATGGCTACCTGTCGATCAAGCTGCCGGCTCTGAAATTCTCGGCTGAGTTAGCCGGCGAGGTGGCGCAGGCCGCGGCCGCCGCACGCGTGCGACTGCACTGCGACGCGCACGACATCGACCTGGTCGATCCGACCAAATCGCTCACCGAAGAAATGCTCCGATCTGGCGCGATCGTCGGCTGCACCCTTCCCGGTCGTTGGCGGCGCAGCGTCGACGACGCGCGTTGGGCCATCAGGCATCGTCTTCCGGTGCGCGTGGTGAAAGGCCAATGGGCCGATCCGGCCGATTCGGCCCGCGATCCCAGGGCCGGATTTCTGGAAGTGATCGACCAATTGGCCGGCCGGGCCGCCACCGTATCGGTCGCGTCGCACGACATTCCGTTGGCCCTGGACGCGATCAACCGGCTGGAAGCGGCCGGCACGCCTTGCAACTGGGAGTTGCTCTACGGTCTGCCGATGCGTGCCGCCGTGCGACAAGCGGCCGATCGCAACATACCGGTGCGGGTATACGTCCCGTATGGCGCCGCGTATCTGCCTTATGCCATGGGTAAGTTGCGGCAGGATCCGCGCATCGCCTGGTGGCTGCTCAAAGATTTGCTTTGCCGGAATTGATTCCCTCTGGCCCGACCGACAAAAAAAGTATCGGCGACATGCCGGCTTTCGTTCGAGCGACTGGCGCGAGGGCAGAATTTCGGGGTCTTACGGTTCGTCGGCTTGAAGCATCTCGACGACCCGGCAAACGTCTTTCCAGAATCCGGGCACCACGTCCGCGGGATGTAGCTGCGTGACGAACTTCAAGGCGGCGCCCGGCTCGCGATGTTCGACGATACTCAGCGCGGCCGCCACGACTGCCGGAGCACGGCTCATCCCGGCACCGCAACAAACGAGTGTCGGCACTCCGCGCGAGACCAGATGCGCGACCGAGGTGATCGCCAGCGACAAAAGGTCGGCATCGTTCCCACTGCCATCTTCCAAGGGAAACCGACAGACGACCAGGTCGCGCGGAGTGACGATCGGAGGCTCTTCGGCCGCCAGTTGCACGACCGCCCGAATCCCCTGGTCCAATAGCTCCTTCACAGCACGGCCATCGGCCGCGTGCCCGACAAACACGGGATAGGGGGTGATTTCATTCATGGTCTGTGCCACCCTTTCGCGCCTGACTCGCGCCTGTGCCGCTCCATTCCATTATGAGAATGTCTGACGCCGCCGGAGGCAAGCCGTCTTGCCATGGGTGGGGTGGCCGGCCGGCGCGCTCTAAGTCGCGTCGGCGTAGGCGGCATCCGCGGCGATCGAGCGGGATTTCCCCCGCACCGACTCGGCTTGCTGGCGGTCAGATTTCAGCGTGTAAATCTCGCTGATCAGCCGCTCGTAACCAGCAACCATGCTGTCGAGCGAACCGGTCTTTTCGACGGCCCGCTGACCGGCTGCGCCCAACGACCGCGCTAGGGCAGGATTTTCCAGCAGCTCGATCAGCCGATCGGCCACTGGCTCGATGAGATTCGGTTCCGTCAAATAACCGGTTACGCCGTCGATCACCGATTCGCTGATCGAGCCGACATTCGGAGCCACGACCGGTCGGCCGGCCGCCATCGCCTCGAGAATCGAGACCGGATTGGCTTCGATCCGCGACGTCAGAACGAACACATCGAGCGCCGAGAGCAATTGGGGAATATCGCTGCGCGTGCCCAGAAACCGCACGGCCCGGGCAACGCCCAATTGCTCGGCCAATGCTTCCAAGTGGGGACGCTCGGAACCGTCGCCGACGATCAAAAAGACCGCTTCGGGAATACGCTGCACGACCGTTTGGGCCGCCCGCAGCAGCAATTCGTGATTTTTTTCCGGCCGCAGCGCCGCGACGATACCGACGGTCGGCGTGGTAGGCGTCAGGCCCAGCGCTGCGCGGATCGCCGGCCGATCGCCGCCCTGTCGAAAACGCTCGACATTGATGCCATTGGGAATCACGTGTACTTTGGCGGCCGGGAAATTCAGCTGCTCGGCGAGAAATCGGCCGTGCGCTGCAGCCACTGCGATGAACGCGTCCGTAATGGGCGTGAGCAGTCGATTCAATCGGCCAACCGTGTCCGGCCAGCCGGTGGAATGGAGGGCCGAACAAATGACCGGCACGCGTGCCCAGCGGGCGGCCAGCCGGCCCCAAAACATTTTGTCGCCGGCACCGACCGTGACGACAGCGTCGACCCGGCGGCGGCGAAGCAGGCGTGCGAGCCGCGGCAACACGCGCAGGTCGGTCTTGCGACTGAGCAAGTGATCGAACGTCGGAATCTCGCGGGTGAGGACTTCGCCCAGCGGACCGAGCTCCTTGAGGCAACATAGTTCGGGCAGGAAATGCGATCGATCGAGCCGGCGGATCAAATCGACCAGCAGCGTTTCGGCCCCGCCGACCGGCATCGAAGTAATGACGAACATGACCCGGAGCGGACCGCGGTCGACGAGAGGTATGAGTTTGGTTTGGGAACGACGCATTCCGGCAGTCCTCCACATGACGCTTACGGTTGATTGGTTCGAGCAGGGATTTGCCAACATTCGACGTTTGCCGACGGGACCGTGGTGCCGCGGCCGAGGCGAGCGCGGATTTTTTGCCAAACGCCGATGACGGGGGCGAGCAGATGGTGTCGCTCGTCGTGGGTAAAGAGCCATTCCGTGCAGAGGCTGATGCCCAACACGATCACGAGCCCCAGTACGGCCAGGGTCGGCCCGAGCCAGAGCAGCATCGGCACACCGGCCAGGATCCAGGTCCCGCGCGCGATCCGCATTCCCAGACGGTTGTTCAGCAAATAGATGAGCAGCAGCGCCGTGAAGTTCGCCGCCGTGGTGGCCATCACGGCGCCGTGCAACCCCACTCGAGGGAGCAACACGAGGTCGAACGAGACATTGACGAGCAAGCCGACGAAAAGCGCAACGCTGCTCAGCCAGGCCTTTTCGGCGCACCACAAATAATTCTGGGCAACGGCGATCGTGCCGAACCAGGTGCAATAGACGAGTGTCAACGGCAACTCGTCGAGGCCTTCGCTGAATTTGCCTCCCAGCACCGTGTTGAACAAGAACGGGGCACAAACCAGCGTCACGACCGACGCGGCGAACAGTGACAAATCGAGAGTTTTCAGTACCGTATTCAGTCGCTCGCCCACGTCGCGCCGCCGGCCCAGTTCCCAGTCATGGCTCAAATGTGGCGTAATCATCGAGCCTAACAAGGCCGAGACCGCCACAAACAACAACGGCAGCAGTCGCGAAGTGTGGTAATAGCCGACTTGCCGCAACGCCTCGTCGACCTCCATCCCGGAGAAGTGGACAATCATGTAACGATCGATGATATCGAACAGGCCCGAAAGCAGATTCGACATCCAAATCCAGGCGGCGAACGGCATCAACTTGGCCCAGAAGTCGCGTTGCGGCACGGCAGCAGGCAATTCGGTGGCGGCGGCCCGCCAGACTCGTTTAAGGAACGGATAACAGCCGACAATGCAGAGCGCCGATGCCAGTCCATAGCCGACCACGGCGCTGTCTGCCGTCGCTTGCCAGCCAAAACAGAGAGCCAGACTGATTACCGCGAAGCCGACGCTCTGGAAGAATTGCATGATCGTCGCCACGCGATACATCCGCGCCGCCATGAAAATGCAAGACAGGAAGTTGTACGTCAACACGGTGGCCAGACAACCAACGAGCCATAGAACGAGCGTCTCTTCACCGGCATGACCAAAAATCTGCTCGGAGAACCATTGCCGCCCACATGCCACGATGACGAGCGCAGTCACCGCGCTGGCCACGCAGAGTCCCGTCGTGCGGCGCAAAAACAAATGGACCTGGCCGCGCTGGCGGTAGTATTCGAAATACCGGCCGAACGATCCGGGCAGGCCCAACAACGCCAAAGGGGCCGCCAGATTGATGAACGCAAAAGCCACGTCCCACTGGCCCAACTGCTCTGGATCAAGCCAGCGGCAAAATGCGAGTCCTCGGCCAAATCCAACCAACCGCTGCAAAACCGTCACTACCAACATCAACATCACGCTCGTCGCAAGCGTGTCAGCCACCGCCGAAGTGGTTCCGATCGAGGACGCGGTCATCAACGGCTGCGCCAAGTCGAGCGCAGGGGCCAGTTCGGGCGTCGCCGGTTCTGGGAGCATCACCGGCACGAGCTCGGCCTCGGGCGAATTTCCGGCCACATCGTCGTTAATGAGGCCAGCGGGCGCGTCGAGCTCTGGCGAAGGCAAGCGAGTGAGCGAATCGGAACCGCTCAGAACCCGCTCCCGATCGGGCCCATAGAGGACGGTGCGTGACGGACGGACGACAAATCGGCGGACGCTGAGCAGTTTGCGTGGATCGACCGTCAGCCAGTTTTTCAGGTGGAGCAAGTCATTGTCGGGGTGAATCCGCTGCAGATGAAACGCGTTGTCGCCGGGAAAATTATATCCGCCATAGGCCGAGCAAACGCCTCGATAGCCGCTCGTATAGGCCAGCTCGAACGATTCGGCGGTCAGGTTGTGGTAGTGGCCGTAGGGAAACGCGAAATAGCGCACCGGCCGGCCAATAATAGCTTCCAGATCGTGACGCGCGCCGACCATTTCCTCGTATAAGACGTCCGAATTGCGAACCTGACCCAAGTTGGTGTGATCCCGGGTGTGACAACCGATCTCAACACCGGCGTCGGCCAGGGCGCGAATTTCGTCGGGGGTGTTGGGCGCCAAAGGGGTGCCAAGCGCCGTGTCGTGCGGAAAAGGCTGGCCCTCCAACACATTTCGCGAAGCGACGAAGTACGTCACCGGGATTTTCCGGTCGAGCAAGAGCGGCAATGCCGTCTCGCAGTTTTCCGCATAGCCGTCGTCAAAAGTGATGCTGACCGCCGGGCGATGGTTATTGCCCGAGGCGATGCGACGTTGCGCTTCCTCGAGCGATACCAGATCAAAATTTCGCTGTAGCCAGGCGACTTGTCGCTCGAAGACGCGCGGGGACGTTGTCCAGGAATTGTCGTGCGTGGCCGCAACGCGATGGTAGAACAGCACCATGATGGGTGAACGTCCGGCCGCGGATCGGCGGGCCGATTGCCAGGCGCGGTAGGGGAGCGTTGCGTGATAGTAGGCACCCAGACAGCACGTGCGCAGCGCCTGGATCGTCTCTTCGCTGGCGAGGCGGGTTGGCGGCGATTGCAGCGCAGCGCGAGGTTTCATGAGCGCGTTCTCACGGTCAACATCCTGACCAGCGGTAAGACAGAGCCCGCGCCGAACCAGGCGCAAGACCTGAGCAGCCCGACGAAACCGACACGGTCGAAACGGTCCGCCCGGTATTGGCAGCACCTCCCACGGCGGAAGGGCCGCGGCCAGCGCCAATCGGAAAACGCCTGGCGGCCCAACGCCGTACCGCCTCGCCTGTCTGCCAGGCCGCATGTCGCACGCGCGCCGCGGCGCGACGGCCCGCTATGCGGCGTTCCACCAGCGGCCGGGGGGTTGCGTTCCACGCCGCCTTGTACGGTTCGTCACCACGCAGGAAATCGAAATATCGGTAGCCTTCGGCGATGGCCGCTCGTAGCGACAGCGCCGTCATCAACCAACCCGGGCCCAACTTCGACACACTGGGGTCGAAGCCCCCTTGGTAATAATAAACCGTGTCGCCGCCGGTGAAGCTGTACTCGATGGCGATCGGCGTACCGTCGAGTTCGAGCCACGACAGCCGTAGCGTTCCGATGGCCAAAAGACGTTCGGCCAATTCACGGTGGAAGGCGGTAAACGAGGGCGAGGCAAAACAACCCGGCTGCTGCAACATGCCTCGGCGCTTTTGGTGCAGGTCGACGAGGATGTCAAACGCCCGCGAAACGTCGGCAGCCGTTTCGGCGCGGCGCAGTTGGATACGGCCGGTGTCGACAAACTTCCTGATTTGTGTGCGTACGCTATTGCGGTGCGATTTGGGCAGACCGGCCAAATATTGTTCCCACGTGTCGGGCAGCTCGCAGCGCCAGCCTTGCCAGCGCACCACCTGGTGGGCGGCATGCCCACGCGCTGCCATTTCCTCGTGCAAGCGAGCTATTGCCGCGTCGGTCTCTTCGACGCCGCTCAGTTCGAGCAGGTCCCACTCGCCGGCTCCCTCCCCGGACAACCAATCGGCGACCGCCGAGGCGACTGCCAATCGATCGTCGGGCTCGGCGACGAGCGACACATAGTCGGCACAAACTTCGCCGCTCCCAAGAAAGCGGATCACCCGGCCTCGGCCCGTCGAAACTTGTCGATGCCACGGCGCCAGACCAATCAGCCTGCCCGCCGTATCGCGCACCGCGAGGGTGAAGAGCTCGCCGGCTTGCTGCCGGTAATGGTGCCACCATGCGATGGACCACGGGTAGGTCAGAAAAGGAACGGCGGGCGCCAGCGAGCTCCAGGCATCAGCCAACTGCTCCAACTCGAGCAGCGCATCAATGCGCTCAACGTGCAAAGCCTGCTCGGTTTCGACCACTGATACGTCGTTCAAGCAATGCTCCATTTGCTACACGCGTTCACGGCAACGCCTCAGCGCGCGGCCCCGCCAGCCGGCGGCTTTACCGTCGAAGACAATCAACAATGCGCAGCCCATGCCGCAGGCCCCTGAGCCAACCGCTCAATGGGCATCTTCCGATTGCTGGACATTTCAACTGTGGGACACTGGGCAAGTGGAAGCAAATTCCGATCTTCCGGGGGGTGAACAAAAACGCCCTGCGGCCGCCGCCGCACGGTTTATTACCTAAAACCGGCATAAGCGGTTCGACCTGCCTTGGCCACAACAAGCCGCGATCAGCAGATTCCCGGGCGTATGTTTGTCTAACGGGCATTTTCTGCCGCTATTCTTAGGGACGTTTTTTTCGCCGAATTACCATGAATCACCAACGATCGACCGACCGGGCTCCCATTACCGCCATTGATCTCCACGACGTAGTGCACGCCGTCATCGGGCATCCCTTGCGCTGGCTGTTGCCAGTCGTCGTGTTCACGACACTCGGCGCGCTCTATGCCTTTTTGAAGCCGGCGACGTGGGAGGCGACCCAAGCGTTGCTGGTACGCGACGAAGCGGTCGGCAAGGCCAACCGGCCGGGTCGATTCAGCGCCGTCGAAGAAATGAAAACCGCGCAGGAAACCGTGCTCGAACTGATCAAGAGCCGCACCGTCCTGGCCGGCGCTCTGGCCCAGGTGGGACCACCGGCCAATCTGCCAAAACCCGCGCAGTGGCCGTCTGAACGCACCGTCGAATCGCTGGAGCAGGCGATCAAAATCACGCCGCCCAAGGGAGCCGAGTTCGGCAAGACCGAGGTCTTTTACCTCAAGGTCCAAGCCGCTGACGGCGCCCGAGCCATTGCCCTGTCCGGCGCGATATGCGGACAACTCGAAAAACAATTCGACGACTTGCGGTATCAAAAATATCAGGGCGTGATCGAAGAATTGACAAAGACCGTTTCGCTGGCGCAAACCGACTTGGATGCTTCGACCAAAGCGTTGTCAGCCGCCGAGCGAGAGGCTGGGCCCGACCTGGCCGAGCTGCGAATCTTGAATGAAACCCCCAGCAACGAGAGTGGCTTACGGCGTCAGTCCGGCGAGATCGAAACCGAATTGCGCACGTACCGGGGGTTGGTCAATTCGAACCAGGAACTGCTCAATTTACTCAAGGCCGCGTTGGATGATCCCGGTCGGCTGCTGGCCAGTCCTGGTCGGCTGCTGGAATCGCAGCCCGCACTGCGGCGGCTGAAGGATGGACTGGTCGACGCGCAATTGCGCACGGCACAGCTGTTGGGCAACATGTCCGAGGATCACCCGGCCGTTGCGGCGGCCCGGGCGTCGGAACAAGAAATCAGCCGGCAACTACACGATGAGCTCTCGATCGCCATCAAGGGTTTGGAAGTTGATCTACGGCTGGCCAATGAGCGGGTCGCGCGGCTGCAAGAGCAACGCGAAAACGTGCAAGGTCGGTTGACGCATCTGGCGGCAATTCGCGCCGAATACAGCAATCTGATTACCACGTCGCGACTGCGCGGTGAAATCCTGAAGACCGCGGAGCAAGAACTAGCCGAAGCCCGCGCCGGCCAGGCAGCAGCCCATACCGCCAGCCTGATTACGCTCATCGGCAATGCCGAAGTCGGCAGTCGCCCGGTCGGACCCGGCAAGACAGTGACGGTGCTGGCCGGCATGCTGGGTGGGCTGTTGGTGGGCGCTGGCATTGTATTTCTGACGGTCGAGCCCAAGGTGGCTGCGCAGCAGGTGCCGGCTGGCGCCGCTCACTCGGCGCAAACCGTGAAGATTGAAACGGCCATGGACGAAGCGTTGCCAACCGCAACGGCGTCGCTCGAACCGACGACAGCAGCTTGCTTGGCCGTGGGGCCGGTCGCGACAGGATCCCCGAGCGGCCGATCTTCGGCCCCACGATCGGCGCCGGTCTGGGTGGCTGATCCCCCTACGTACCCGGAGAATGCCGCCCCGGTGCGAGAGCGAACTGGCGATAGCGCGACGGCCGCCGCCACACGGCCGACTGCGCCCACACCCAAATCGCCTGTGGCGCCGGGAAGCCTGTCGCTGCGACAAGCGCTGGATCGCGTATTTCCGGGCCCGACGGCGAACAACTAGGGGCGGACGAAGCGTGCTAGCGGGGGGCAAGTCCGCCTTCTGCCAGCGGGCGGTTCTCGCTAGAATCTCGCCGCTTGTCAATTCTCAATTCTATTCTCGCGTCCTATCGCGCGGGCAATCACGGACATTCGGTCTCGAAGCGCTTCTCAGTCGGCACGCGCACGACAGAACCGCCGTGCGGTCGGTTGGTCTTGGGGCCGGTTTGGGTACGTCATGCGAACCATGCAAACCACGATCTTGCGCTGGCTTGGCATGGGTCTGCTATTGGCCACTCCCGGCTGCGGCCCTGCGTTTGGCTGGCCCAACCTCCTCCATCCTGGCGGTTTTGCTTACCAGCGTTGGAGAGCGGAGGTTTTTGATCCCTATCCGGCCACCGACGTCGGTCCGACGCCGGCGGGAATGCGGCCGGTGTGGTACGACACTCCGGCGCCGCTGGCCGAGCGCGATTACAACTCGCTGCACAGCCGTTTTGGCCCGCCGCCGCCCAAAGAATCGCCCGTCATGCCGTAGTGGTTCACAGCCCCTTCGGCCACGCACGCCGCGACGCGTTGCCTGAGGGTAGCGCGAGTCCGCACCGCGACCTGAACACGTGCTCTGGACGCCCCCGCCGCTTTCGCCCAATACCCCGGGCTGGTTATGATGGTTCTTTCTCTGCACACCAGGAGTGAACCATCATGCGCCGCCCATCCTCTTCGCCACGCACCAAGCCCACGGCGTCCGAAGGGCAAGGGCTGGCGCGGCTGCAAAAAATCCTGGCTGCGGCCGGGGTAGGAAGCCGTCGGCAATGCGAAGACGTGATCCTCGAAGGACGCGTGGAAGTCGATCGCAAAGTGGTCGCGCAGCTGGGGGCCAAGGCCGATCCGTTTCGGCAGGAAATTCGCCTGGACGGCAACCTGCTCCCCAAGCCCAAGCGGGTTTATTATCTGGTCCATAAACCGCCAGGGGTTCTGTCGACCAATCGCGATCCGGCCGGCCGGCCGCGCGTCGTCGATTTGCTCGCGCCGAAAGGCGAGCGATTGTTCACCGTCGGCCGCCTCGACATGTCGAGCGAGGGATTGATTCTGGCGACCAATGACGGCGAGCTTGCCAACCTGCTGACCCATCCGCGCTACGGCGTCGAAAAAACGTATCACGTTGAAGTCGCTGGCACGATCGACCGCGCCGAGTTGACCCGACTGGAAGAAGGAATGTATCTCGCCGAAGGATTTGCGCGGGTGGTCGGCGCGCATCAAAACCCGCTTCAAAAAAAGTACGCTGCTGGAAATCACGCTCGACGAAGGACGCAACCGCGAAATCCGCCGACTGCTGGCGCGCACCGGGCACAAGGTCATGCGGTTGCGGCGCGTGGCGCTCGGCCCGCTCCGCCTCGGCGAGGTCCCCAGTGGAGCCTATCGCCCGTTGACCGGCGACGAAATCCGCGCCCTGTGGCAAACGACGACACCCGCCGCTCGACGCGAGCGGGAGAGCGCCCAGCGTGCGCAGGCCGCCAGGAAAGCGAAGGACCCCGGGACCGGAGACACGCCAACGAGCGAGCCGGCAACGGCTGCCGCTCCTCCGAGCGGATCGATTGACGGAGCGAGAAAGCGGCCCGACGAGCGGTTTGCCCGCCGTGGGGCGAAGGACGGATCCCGGCGCACCAGCACGGGCCGGGACGCCGAAGACCCACCGCAATTCCGATTGCCTCGCGGCCAGGCAATCGGCGGCAACGAGCCGCGACGACCGGTCGTCATCGGCGGCGACTCCTCCTCGTTCCTGCCGCGGTCAAAACCAACGGCGCGAGCGAAGCCGGACAGGCCATCGCAGGTCTCGCGCCCGCCGAAGATCGGCGCGGCCACGCATCCGCTCGATGTACCAAAAGAAGATATCGACGAGATTGGCGCCGCCCCCGTCCAACGCCCGGCCAAGGGACGAACGGCGGGCGCTCGCGGGCGCGGCGTTGGCCGGCCGAGCGGAGTTGGGCGGAGAAAAGCGGCCGCGCGCGGCAAAGCCGGCGGACGTGCTAAAATCGGCCGAGCAAAACACGCGGCGCCGCCCAAGAAGGCCCGCCGCGTCAAACGACGCGGGCCGGGCGGGGAGTCGGCATGACGCTTCCGTCGGATGAGGCTTGCTATGCCGATCACGCGGTCGTAGAGCAAGTGACGCTGGTCGAAAATGTCCGATTGGCACGCGACACTTACCGGCTGCGCTTTCATGCTCCGGATATCGCCCGGCGGATTCTGCCCGGCCAGTTCCTCATGGTCCGCCTGGCCACCGGCAACGATCCACTGTTGGCCCGCCCGTTAGCGCTTTACGACACCGTGCTCGACGCACAAGGCGAACCGGTCGGAATCGACGTGGTCTATCTCGTCGTCGGAAAACTGACCGGCGCGCTGGCCAAACTGGGGTCAGGCGACAAGCTCGCGGTCTGGGGACCGCTGGGAAACGGTTTTTCGTTCCGCGCGATCGAACATCTGCTGATGGTCGCGGGCGGCATTGGGCAAACGCCATTTCTGGCCCTCGCACGCTCCTACTTACACAACCGGCGCTATGGCGATCCGCCACAGGCCCACCCCGTCGCTCGACAAGTGACACTCTGCTACGGCGCGCGTACGGCGGACTATCTGGCCGGGGTCAACGATTTTTCCGATCTGGGAGTCGACGTCCGCATCACCACCGATGACGGATCGGCCGGCCATCACGGTTTGGTGACCGATCTGGTCGAACCGCTCTTGGATCAGTCGCCCTCGCCGCATGTCGTCTGTTGCGGGCCGGAGCGAATGATGCACGCCGTGGCCGAGCAATGCGCTCGGCGGAACGTTGCCTGCGAGGTTTCCCTGGAAACCCCGATGGCCTGTGGCCTGGGCATTTGCTTCAGCTGCGTCACGCGACTGCGAGATGAGACGGGCGGCTGGGATTACCGGCGCACCTGCGTCGAAGGGCCCGTCTTCGACGCCACTCGCATCGTTTGGTAGCGCCACGAGCGAGCGGCCGACAGCAGCGTTGCGCCGCGATCGATTCTTGGCTATTCTTTGTCGGCGACCGTGAATTCGATCGATGCCTGACCGATCTTCTGGCTCAGAGTGTCTTCGATCGTCAGTTGCAGCGTGTAGGTGCCGCCGTAAATGCGTTTGGGCATCCAGACGAAATAGCGGATGAAGTAGTCGCGCCGCGGATTCTGGCAGTGCTCCTCGGTGATTTCGAATTCCTTCTGATCGACTCGGGCACCGCGGTTGTCGAGAATCTGATAACTGCTCTTCAAGGCAGTGTGGAAACCTTGATCGCTCGCCGCGCTCTTGAAGTTTTCGACCTCCGCGTACAGCAGCACTTCCTGGCCCGGATGAAATTCGTAACGCTCGAATTTCTTGTAAACTCCATAACTGTGGACTTCGGTGGCAAAAGCCAGGTTGCGAACCGAGAGCGTCGCCAGGTCGCCGAGCTTGAGGTTGGCATCCCGCAAGTGAACCACGGCGGCCGCGGCACGCCGTGCGTCGTCAGGCGTCCGCTCGGCATCGAGATAGGTCGAAAGCCCGAAGAGCTGCTGCGACCAGAAATCTTGTTGGGTCGCCGAGACTCCCGAGAGCGGCCGCAGCGCATCATCGCGGTCGCCATTGATCAGATACAACAGCCGCAAGCCCGCGTGGCGGCCGATCGCCGGAGTCGTTGACGGGGGATCGGCGGTTTCGCGTTCCAGGCCGCGGATCGCAGCCTTCAAGTGAGCGTGCCAATCGAGCTGATCGTTTTCTGCCGCCAACGCGGGACTATCGGGTTTGGCGCCAGCGGTCGCCAGCGGGGTCGCCGGGGCCGGAGAATTGGTTGGGCCACGAACGGGCGAAGCGCCGCTGGGAGCGGCCTCTGTTTGCGCCGCGGCGGGTGGCGTGGCGGCCGGCGCCGATTCGCTCACAACCGCCGGAACACTTGCCGACGACGTGCCGCCAGGGCTCACTGCACCCGCGGTCGCGGTGGCGACCGGCGGTGAGGTGGCCGCCGTGACGGCCGGCGCCGTTTCCGCCGCCTGGGACACCGGTGCTTGATAAGTCGCCGGCTGCACAGCTTGATCGATGATTACCGAGTCTCGGGGATCCGCATTCAACTCGGCGTCAGCCGATTTCACGGACGCAGCAGCGGTCGGACGCGCAGCGAGCGCCCTTTTTGCGCCTGTCGCGACGGGCCGCGGGGGTTCGTCGGCTACGCGAGCCGCAACAGCCGGCGTGGTTGCCGGTGCGGCACTCCGCGCTGCCGGCGCTTCGGCATCTTGCGCGATCGCATCGCCGGTGACATACTTTTGGCGATACGCTAGCGAGGCCTTGAAGTAGTCCAACAGTTGCGGCCACAGCGCCGGATCAGTTCTTTTCAGATCAGCCACCAGCCGGTCGCGGGTAGGGGCGTCGATCGCGCCCAAGGCTTCCAGTTCGGCCAGGACGCTGGGCATGTCTTGCGGCTCGACTGCCGCCGCGGCCGGCGATCGGCCCGCAGACACCAACGGAGCCGGAGCTGTGGCAACGCCTGGGCTTCCACTGGCTGTTTCGGGCTGTCCGGAAGCCGTGCCCGAATTCTTGGAGCCACCGGAGGCCGCGATGGCGGGAGCGAGCGATTCATCGGGCAAAGTAGGCGCATGCAAGGGGAAATTGGCGCAGCCCGCCAGACAGATCAGCCAACCAAACATGCGCAGCGACGTGCCGCAAGACCGATTCATGGCCATCTCCAAGAAGGGGGGCGAATTCTAGGGAAATCCCCCCCCCTCCTCAAGAGGAATTCATTTGGATAACCAGCACTTGCCGGCACGCTTTGCCGCCCGCCGAGATCGGTCCGTTGGCAACGGTTTGGCAGCAAAGAACCAGCGTTTAAGCCGGCGCGACCTGCAGATTTTCGCGACCAAGTATCACGGATGGTGATATTGCAATTACCCACCGTGCCCTGCCCAGGCATGCTGGCGCCGCAGCGCTACCACTTGACTTCGGGTGTGCGAACCGGATACTCACGGACTACGTCGTTTGTCGATTTTTTGCTCGCGGAGAAATGCATGCGTCGTCCGAAAATCAGCATCATCGGAGCAGGGAATGTCGGCGCTACGACCGCACATTGGTGCGCCGCGGCCGAACTTGGCGATATCGTTCTGGTCGACGTGCCCCAGGTGGGGGACATGCCGCGCGGCAAAGCGCTCGACCTGATGCAAGCGTCGCCGATCATGGGCTTCGATTCCAAGATCATTGGCACCCATGACTACGCCGACACCGCCGACAGCGATGTGGTGGTGATCACGGCGGGCGTGGCGCAAGCCCGGAATGAGCCGCGACGACCTGCTGGGCACGAACGCCAAAATCGTCGGCAGCGTGGCGGAGCAGGTGGCCAAACACAGCCCCAATTCGGTGATCATTGTCGTCAGCAATCCGCTGGATGCGATGGTTCAGCGGGCCTGGCAGGTGAGCAAGTTTCCGCCCGCGCGAGTGCTGGGTCAGGCCGGTGTGCTCGACACGGCCCGTTATCGAACGTTTTTGTCGATGGAGCTCGGCGTCAGCATCGAGGATATCTCGGCCTTGCTGATGGGCGGACACGGCGACACGATGGTGCCGATCGCCAGTTGCACGTCGGTCGGCGGCATCCCATTGAGTCAGTTGATCTCGGAAAAACGGCTCGAAGAAATCATCGATCGCACGCGCAATGGCGGAGCCGAAATTGTCGGGTTGTTGAAGACCGGCAGCGCCTATTACGCGCCGGCCGCGGCAACCACCCAAATGGTCGAGGCCGTCATCCGCGACAAGAAGCGGCTCATTCCGGCCGCGGCCTATTGCGACAAGCAGTACGGTGTCGGCGGCTATTACGTGGGGGTGCCCATCATTCTTGGCACGGGCGGCGTCGAGCGGATCGTCGAACTCAAGCTGACCGCTAGCGAACAGGCGCAGTTCCAGAAGAGTGTCGAGGCGGTCAAGGAATTGGTCAAGGCAATGGCCGGACTCACCGGCTGAACGGACCTGCCACCCGCGCGAACCGCTGGGCTGGCGTTGACAGGGCGAGGCGAATTGGATTATTGATATTGCGCGGTTTTTGCCACGAATGAGCGATTGCGGCCTGGTCAACCTTCCTGCGGTCAAGCTTCCAGTTTCCCCGAGTCGTGCTTCGATTCCGCCGCGATTCGCGCATTGGCGTGCCACGCGAATCAATCAGCAGTAGGCGAAGCACAGGCCTCGCGCGAAGTGTCTGATGTTCCCGAAACCCCAGCGTTTCAATCCCATGAATCGAATCCAGCAATACTGGAAATCGAGTGCGGACTCCGTGGCCCCCGATTCGGTGGATATTGCCGTGGGCCGCTTTTCTGCCGCGTCTGATGCCCCCCGTGCATTGTTCACTCCGCTGCATTATGAGAGCAATTACGCCTATCCGCTGATCGTTTGGCTGCATGGAGCAAACGATAACGAGCGACAGCTCAAACGCATCATGCCGTTCGTGAGCCTGCGGAACTACGTGGCGGTAAGCCCGCGGGGGACTGTCTCAACCGACAATCGCGCCGAGGACCGCATGCCGGCCGATAGCATCGAAACTTCGACCAATACCGCCGCTGACTGCAGCCGCGGCGGCGAAGCCGGCCGACTCGGCTTTGCCTGGGAACAAACGGAAGAACATATTCTGCAGGCCGAGGGCCGGGTGTTGGAAGCCGTGGCCTATGCCGAGCAGACTTTGAACATTTCGCACAAGCGAATCTTTTTGGCCGGATTCGGCTGCGGCGGGACGATGGCCTTTCGCATCGCTTTGAATCTGCCGGACGTATTTGCCGGCGCGCTGTCACTTGGCGGGCCGTTTCCGCTAGGTTTCAATCCGTTGGCACAGTTGGTTCGCGCCCGTGGCCTGAAGTTGCTACTGTCTACCGGCCGCGAAAGCCGGCGCTATCCGCCCGATCGGGTCTGCGAGAACTTGCGGTTGCTCTATGCCGCCGGCATGTCGATCAGCTTGCGGCAGTATCCCTGCGGCGACGATCTGACGACGCAAATGCTCGGCGACATTGATCGCTGGATCATGGAGCAACTGACAACGCCGGAGATGAGCAGTTCCGGTGCGACGGGTCATGCGCGCGGCAGTCTCGACTGATCGGTTGGCGTGACGGCCTGCCGGTGCTGTCGCAATACGCCGCGGATTGCCTGCCTTCTCACGCTTGACGCACTTCCAAGCGCGCCCTCGCGACGCGCGCGGTCAAAGCCCGTGCCGATTCTTCGCTCGCTCTCCGTCAGCGTTTGCCAGCATCTTCGACGCTCTACCGGCCACATCGGCTCGCTGGCGGATTGGAACGTGGCAACGCCGAAGCATCTGTTGACAGCGTCGGGCAATTTCAGGTACAAACCGCCGCCTTTTTGTCGCCGAACCGCACCGCCAGGGTGGCCAGCCAGACTGCACGAAACGTGCTGGGCAATGGCTGCCGAATGACGGTGCGGCGCGCCGGGCACGTCACTTTTACTTTCGGCGCGGACGATCTCGGCGCGTCTCCAAGGGGGACACCGGGCAGCAACTGGGCAATTGCACATTTTCCGAATGCGGACGGCGGAGCCGTCTGCATTGAGTTTTTCTTTGGGCACGGATGCCTCCATGGCTACGTCGACAGCACCTCCGCCCGCGGCGAAACCAACGCCGCCCCCCGTGCGCAATCGCGCACGCCTGGCGGGATTGCGCACGAGTGTCGGCTAGCCGGCCGCTTCGTTACGGCACGATCGCCTTCATGGCGATCCTGGCCGCGGGTGTGCTCTACGGTGGCACACTGGCGATGTTTCACGCGCAGATGTTTCTGCTTCGCCGCACCCGGCCTACCGAGCGTCCGACGTTGGCGATGGCGCTTGGTGCACTGGGTCGCGACTCGTACCTCGAAGCGCGGCGGCTGGCCGAAGGCCTCGATCGGCAGACGCTCGACGCGGCCGACCAGGGTGGCCCTGACTACGTCCTGGGCGTCGTGGCCGCACACGAGGCAAGCGAACTGTGGGGGCCCGAACGGAAGAACTATTTCTTGCTCGCGGCCCGATATTTGGCCCTTGCCCGCGAACGCGGTTTCAGTCAGGCCAGCGGGCCGACGGGGACCGTGCTACTGGGAGAAAGCTTGTACTACGCCGGCCGCGTGAAAGCCAGCCGCCCGGTGCTGGAGCAGGCGATCGAACTTGCTCCGGACGAGGCGACGATGATCCATCGGCTGCTGGCCGACGCGTATCGTCGCAAACCCAAACCGAATCTCAAGCAGGCGCTCGCCCACAACCGTAAATACCTGGAGGATGCCGACCTCCCCTCGGTCGACCGTCACGCGGGACAGCTGCAGCAGGCCCAACTGTTGTGGCAGATGAAAGACTATGCCGCTTGCCAGAAGGTGATCGACGAGATTCCAGCCGACGCCTTCATGCGTGCCGAAGTCGACTTGTTGCGCGGACGTCTGGCGATGCACGAGGCTCGCAATCTCCGACGACAGCTTGGTGCCGAGTCAAGCGAGGCCGATCGCGAGCAGGTTCGGCAACACTATCAAGACGCGATCAAAATCCTGCGGCAAGCACAAGACGATCCGCTGGGCGAGGTGGCGATCCGCCAATCAATGTATTTGATTGGCGTGTGCTTGATGGAGATGGGAGACTCGACGGCCGCACTTGCCCAGTTCCAACGAACGCGCGGCGTCTACTTGGATACCCCCGAGGGACTGGCCGCGGGATTGGAAGAAGCCGACTTGCTGCGGGGTCTGCACCGTGACGAGGAGGCGCTGGCTGAATACCGGCAGGTGTTGGGTGGAATCCACGAAAAGCCGGCGTTTTCCAATCGCTGGATCGGCCCCAAGAAGTTCCGTGCTCGCATCTTGAAGGCTTATCAGTATTACCTCGAGGGGCAGCATTACGATCAGGCCGTGCGACTGGCCGAGCGCATGTCGCCTCTCTTCCCGAAATCGCAGAGCGTCCAGTTCGTGGCCGAGACGTACCGTACCTGGGCGCGAGCCGAAGTGCGCCTTTCCGAGACGGTTCCCGAACCGCAAGCAAGCGAAGCGCGCCGTCACGGCCGCGAGTTGTATCGTATCGCCGGTCGGAAATTCGAGCAGTTGGCGATGATCGAATTCACCGACCGCGACTATCCGGACGACGTCTGGCAGGGGGCCGAATGCTACCTGGCCGGCCACCAGTTCACCGCCGCGGTATCGATGCTGGAGGAATACCTGAAGTACGAACTGCGCCGGCGACGCCCCACGGCACTGGTCCATCTGGGCGAGGCGCTGTTGGCTCTCGGCCAGTTGGATGAAGCTTTGGAAGTGTTGGGGGAATGCATTGAATTTTATCCGACCGACGCGGCAGGTTACGAAGCTCGGCTGTGGGCCGCACGGGCGATGTCGGAAAAAGGAGATCCCCAGGGGTCTGAGAAGTTGCTGTTGGAAAACCTCAACGGCGAATCGCTGACTCCCGAGAGCAAAGAATGGCGCGATTCGCTGTTCGCCCTGGGAAAGCTGCTAGCCGAGGATGGGCGCCACCTCGACGCGATCGAACGCCTGGAAGAGGCCGTGGCACGCTATCCCGACTCGCGTCAGGCAATCGAAGCCCGGTATTTGATCGCCGAAGCCTGCTTGCAGGCCGCCAAGGTACCGCAGGAAAAGGCGGCCGGCGACACGGGCGAAACGGCGCGGCTGATCCATCGCAAGCAAGCGGCACAATTGCTGGAGCGCGCGATTCACTATTACACCGAGACCGAACAAGTGCTGAACCGCCGCCAGGAGCAGACCGAACTTACTCC
The DNA here is from genome assembly GCA_963702015.1 of uncultured Planctomycetaceae bacterium. Lineage (GTDB taxonomy): Bacteria > Planctomycetota > Planctomycetia > Pirellulales > PALSA-1355 > DATJTR01. The sequence continues at coordinate 4,670,550 of OY969698.1, read as the reverse complement.
GCTGGAAAAGTCGATGCTGCGAAACTCCTATTTCGCGGTCGGCTCGGCGTTGGTCGACCTGGGTCGCTGGGAGGAGGCGATCCGCGCGTTTTCCGCCGCCGCCAACCGCTACCAGCACGATCCCGAGGTCCTCGACGCGTTCACGCAGATTTCCTACTGCTATCGCCGACTCAACAAGCCGCGCGAGGCCCAAGGAACCGTGCGGCAGGCGATGTTGGTGCTCCAGCGGATCAAGGCCGACGCTCCGTTTGAGGAGACAACCATCTACTCACGGCGGCAGTGGCAAGAGTTGTTGGATTGGATGAGTCGGCTCTAGGCGAGTGACGCGAACATGATAACGAACCAGCAGATGACCGAACAAGCAATCGCCGGCTCGACCACGAGCCGGGATACCAATGCCTTGAGCGATCTGGTGACCGAGCGCCACGACTGCTTGCGGCAGTTGGCGGAACTCGGCTCCTGGCAGCTTGAAGCGGTACGGGTGCACGACATGAATCGGCTGCTCGCACTATTGGCGGCCAAGCAGCGGCTGCTGGTCGGACTGCAAACCCTGGAACGCCAACTCGATCCCTTCCGCCGGCAAAATCCGGACGAGCGGCAATGGACCAGCAGCGCGGCCCGCGAGCGGTGTGCGCAGTTGGCCGCCGAGAGCGAAGCGCTTTTGGCCCAAGTCGTGCGGCAAGAGATCGAAAGCGAGCAAGAAATGCACAAACATCACGATGCTTCGGCGCAGCGGCTGCAGGCGGCGCACGCCGCGGCCATGGCGCGCGGCGCCTATGCGGCGGAAGATCGTGGTCCCGTTCGGCAACTCGACCTTTCCTCGGATAGGTAGATCACGATGAACGAGAACGAAAACTTCCTGACCTCGATCACACCCGACGGCGCCGCCGATTTGACGACGGTGTTGGCTGCTTGGAATACGGCCACGGTGCGGCTGCAGGAGACGCACGAAGCGCTGCGTTCGGAAGTTCGCCGACTGACGGACGAACTCGAAGTGAAGAACCGCGAACTGGCGCGCAAAAATCGACTGGCGGATTTGGGACAGATGGCATCGCACATCGCCCACGAGGTTCGCAACAATCTCGTGCCAGTCACGCTTTATTTGAGCTTGCTACGGAGGCGGTTGTCGGACGATTCCGGCAGCCGGGATATCCTGGACAAAGTAGGAGCGGGGTGCATTGCCATGGACGCCACGGTCAACGATTTGCTGAATTTCGCCTCGGAAAGCAATCCGCAATTACGTAGCTTCACTCTGGACAAACTTGCCGACGACGTGTTGGGGACACTCGCGCCGCAACTGTCGGCCGGACACATCTCGACCAAGACCGATATCCCGCGGGCGCTCGGCATCTTGGCTGACTACGGCATGCTCCGCCGGGCTATTTTGAACCTGGCGCTCAATGCCATCGACGCCATGCCTGACGGCGGCGAACTGAACATCTCGGCCTGCGCCGGCCGACATGGCTGCGAAATCGAAGTCTGCGATACGGGCCCGGGCCTGACCGACGAGGCGCCGCCGGGCGTTCGAACCGTTCTATACCACCAAGAGCAATGGCACCGGTCTCGGGCTGGCAATCGTCTATCGGATTGCCGAAGTCCATGGCGGAGAGATCCTGGCCGGCAACTGCCCCGAGGGGGGCGCCGTGTTCACGTTGCGCCTTCCTCGACCCGCGCAAAGGGCGGCTGCATGAAAATCAAGCATCCTTCGCCAGAGACCCCGATCGCCGGCGCACGCGTGTTGGTGATCGATGACCACGCGCCGTGCGCGAGTCGATGATCGAAACGCTCCGTCACGCCGGCTACCTGGCCGATGCCTGTCGTGCGGCGCCGAGGCGCTGACTCGCCTGGCCTCGGAAAGCTACGACGTGGTGATTACCGACTTGCGGATGCCGGGCATGAGCGGATTGGAATTCATCCGTGCGCTCGAGCATCGGCCGCATGGCGCCCAGATTCTGATGGTTACGGCCCATGCCACGGTCGCTTCGGCGGTGGAAGCCATGCGGCACGGTGCTTTCGATTACATCGAAAAGCCGTTCGACGCCGACCAGCTCGAACAGCTCGTTGCCCGCGCTGGAACACGGCCGCGCGCTCGATCAGCGCTCGCCGGTGCGAAGCGCGGGCCAGCAGCCGACTGCGATGATTGGTTCAAGCCGTGTGATGGAGTCGTTGCGGACACGCATCGCCCAGGTGGCTCCGACGCGAGAGACGGTGTTGATTACCGGCGAGAGCGGTACCGGCAAGGAGCTGGTCGCGCGCTGGCTGCACGGCGCCAGCGATCGGAGTGAGTCCCCTTTGGTGAGTCTCAATTGCCCAGCATTGTCGGCGCATTTGATGGAAAGCGAGCTTTTCGGCCACGAGCGCGGTGCGTTCACCGGGGCCGAAAACGCCCGAACCGGACGCTTTGAGTTGGCCGATAAGGGGACGATTTTACTCGATGAAGTCACTGAGATCGAACTTTCGTTGCAGGCCAAGCTGTTGCGAGTCTTGCAGGAGCGATCGTTCGAGCGCGTCGGCTCGAGTCAGACGATGCTGGTCGACGTGCGCGTGCTGGCCACGACCAACCGCGATCTGCCGGCTGAAGTCGCCGCAGGCAGGTTTCGCGCCGATCTGTTCTATCGTCTGAACGTCGTGCCGCTGGTTGTGCCGCCGCTGCGCGACCGGCGCGAAGACTTGCCCGAACTGGTAACCCACTTTCTCGGGCAAACCGCCCAGCGTCTACGGAAAGAGCCCTGCACCTTGCGCCGCGATGCGCAAGAACTGCTGCTGAATTATCACTGGCCCGGCAATGTCCGCGAGTTGGAGAACATCGTCACTCGGGCCAGCGTTTTGGCGACCGGGCCGGCGATCGGTGCCGATGAGTTGCGGCCCTGGTTGATCCAAACCGGAGAAAACCGCGGCACAAACACCGACTCGACCGAGTCGATGGGCCTGCGGCTGGAAGACATGGAACGCAAAATGATCGAGGCGACTTTGGATCGGTACGCTGGACATCGAGCAAAGACCGCCGAAGCGTTGGGAATCGGACTGCGGACGCTGTCGGGAAAATTAAAGGGCTACGGCTACGCACCCCGTGCTAAGTCGCTGGCCAAAGCGAGTTGAAACAAGGAGCGACTCAGATAAGGCGGCGCGCGGCGACAAGGCGATCAACGATCGGCAGAATCCGCCGCTAGCACCGGCAGCAACTGCGCGGGCGACCGGCGAGAATGCTTCGCCCGCGAGCAAAAGTGGCGAAGTACACACGCCACGATAAAGTAGTCAAGCCGACGAGGAAACGAGGGTTTAGAGAAGCTGGCAACCACCCGCACGCGGCAGAGCATGCCGGGCGCGCGTGGAACCGGCATCCGAGTTGCATAGATCAAAGGAGCGACGGAGAGCCGTGAGCGCCGTCGGAGCGTGGCGATGCTGACGAGTTTGTTTCAAGGCACGACCATTCCGGTGCTTGAGCAAGTGATCAACTTCGCTCAGACCCGGCACAACGTTCTGGCCGGCAATGTCGCTAATATCGACACGCCGGGTTATCGAATGCGAGATCTTTCTTCAGAAATGTTTCAGTCCCGTCTGAAAGCGGCCATCGACCAGCGGGACTCCTTGCAGGGAACGATGTCGGTGGCGTCGCCCGGTGGGGTGACGGAGAATCCGGTGAGCACGGTCGGCGATTCGCTCGCCGACATGCTCCACCACGACGACAGCAATGGCAGCCTGGAAGATCAGGTGACCGCGATCGCCAAAAACGAACTGCAACACAATACGGCCCTGGCAATCATGGTCAGCCAATTTCAATTGCTGCAAGCGGCAATCAGCGAAAAAGCGTAAGTGAATTGAGTTACAAGGGCGGGGGGCGAACATGAGGACAAGGAGCTCCAAAATGTTTACCGCCATCGATGTCAGCACCAGCGGTCTGGTGGCCCAACGGGCGCGAATCAACACCATCGCCGGAAATCTGGCAAACCTGTCGACAACGCACAATGAATTGGGCGAGACGAAACCGTATCAACCCCGTTACGTCACCTTTCAAGCCGATCCGAGCGTCGGCGGGGCGCAAGGAACGGCCGGCGTGCGCGTCGACTCGGTCGAGATCGCCAACGTCGATCCCGTTTGGAAATACCAGCCGGGGCATCCTGACGCCGTCAAAAAGGGAGAGCACGAAGGATATGTCGCCTATCCGGGCATCGACATGACCATGGAAATGGTCGATGCGATCGAAGCGTCGCGGGCGTATGAAGCAAATTTAGGCGTGATTCAGGTCAGCAAGAGCCTCAACGCCCAATCGCTGAAAATAGTAGGGTAAGGAGCCGCCTAAATGAATGCCATCAATCCGCTGTCGGCCCCGCCGATTCCCGTCGCACCGCCCAGCCTGGTCGGCTCCAACGCGCCCAGTTCGGGCGCCGGTTCGTTCAAAAACGCGCTGTTGGATTCGCTCAAACAAGTCAATTCGATGCAACAGGAAGCCAACAGGGCGGTCGAAAGCCTGATGACCGGCGGCAGCAGCAATCCGGCCGAAGTGTTGACGGCAGTCCAAAAGGCCGACGTCGCGTTCCGCATGATGATGCAGGTCCGCAATAAAGTGGTGCAAGCTTACCAGGAGATCAAGGACATTCAGATTTAAACCGGCCGTTTTCCGCCTGCCGGCACGGACCGACAAGAATCAACGCGTCGATGCGCTCGAAATGATGCGAGCGCGAGCAAGTCGAGAAAAACGAGGTTCCACGGATGGATTTTCTGAACCGAGCCGTCGGCCAATTGACCGATCTGTTCAAGTCAATGACGCCGGGCGCACGGCTTACGGCCGGGCTGTTGCTGGCGATGATCGTCGTCAGCATGGCTTTTCTGCTCAACCGCGTCGGCACCGACGAAGACGCCTACTTGATGGGGGGCGAAGTCTTCAGCTCCCCTCAGCTTCATAACATGGAAGCCGCCTTCGCCAAGGCCAACCTCAACGACTATCGGATCGAGGGAAATCGCATCCACGTCAGTTCGGGCAAGCAGTCGGTCTACATGGGTGCGCTGGCCGACGCCGGAGCACTGCCGCCAACGTTCGGCAAGTATCTGGAAAAAGTCGTCGCCACCAACAGTTTCTGGGCCGACAAGGAACTCCGCCGACAAGCAACTAAAATCGCCACTCAGAATGAATTGCAATTGATACTGAGCAACATGCGTGGCATCGAAACCGCCGCGGTCATGTACGACGTCGAAGAATCAGGGCCGTTCGGCAAAAGCCGCAGCGTGACCGCTTCGGTCAGCGTTAAGACGTCGACCGGAATGCCATTGGAAGAGGAACAGGTCCGCACGATCCGGCACACCGTCGCGCCGGCCATCGGCGCCAAACCCGAGAACATCAGCGTCACCGATCTGAACGGCCAGGTCTATCCCGGCTCCAGCGGCGGCGGGATGAGCGGCGGCTCAGAGGATCCTTACGGCTCGCGCAAGCGAATCTACGAGAAACAGTGGCAAGACAAGATCACGGCCACGCTGGCCTACATTCCCGGGGTGGTGGTCACATCGAACGTCGAGCTCAATCCGGAGATCGACCATAGCGAGACCCGTACCGAATACGATCCCAAGGCAGTCACTTACAGCACACGCGAAAGTACGAAGAACAGTTTGATGCGCGGCGCCGCAACGGCCGGCCGTCCCGGTTTGGCCTCCCAGGGTGGGATCAACCAAGGCGGCTCCAACCAGCCGGCAAGCGTCGGCTCGTCCGGCGGACCGGAGAATACTCAGGAAGACGCCCAGGTCGAAACCCAATCCGCCGTCCCCAGCACGGTTCGCCATTCCACGCAACAGGGACTGACGCCGGCGCGGGTGACGGTCGCGGTCAGCATTCCGAGCAGCTATTACGAAAAGGTCTGGTACGAAAGGAATCCGCCGGCTGCCGGCGCGGCGGCCCAGAAACCGGACGCCACGGCGCTGGCCAATATCGAAAGTACCGTCAAAGGCGACGTCGAAAGCGCGGTCGTGGCCTTGTTGCCCACGCCTCCGGCCGGGACCGATCCCTTTCCGCGGGTCAGGGTGACCACGTTCCAGCATTTGCCTGGCCCGGCCATCGCCAAGCCGGCGCTGATCGACGTCGTTTCCAACTGGCTTGCTCGGTATTGGCAAACGCTGGGCATGATCGGCGTGGCATTGATCGGCTTGGGCTTGCTGCGTTCGATGGTTCGCGCCGTGCCGGCCGCGGTGGCAGAGCCCGAGCCAGGAGAGATGTTTGCCGCTCGCTTCAGCGAAAGCCCTCCTGCGGGAGAGAGTCAGCCGGCGCCACAAGGTGGCGTGCAGAATGTGCGCAATCGGCTGAAACGGCGAACGCCCCATGGCCCCTCACTACGCGAAGAACTGAGCGAATTGGTGAAGGAAGACCCCGATACCGCAGTGAATGTATTGCGGGCCTGGATCGGCAATTCCGGTAATGCAAATTAGGCAAGCGATCATGCGAAACCGACAACAAGCCGTGCGAAAAGCAGCGATCCTGATCGCCAGCCTCGACCCTCAGACGGCCGCCGGGCTGCTCGACCAGATGCCCTCCGAGCAAGCCGATGCCGTGCGCGCCGCAATCGAGACCCTGGGCGATGTCTCAGCCGACGAACAGCAGGCGACGATCGAGGAATTCTTCCGCATTGGCCCCCTCGTTCCGGAAAAGGCGCCGCCGGGAATCGAGCTGGATGGGGAGGCGATCGACGAGTGGCTGCCGAGCGTCGCTCTGCCACCGGCCGAGGAGGCCGAACCGATTGATGTGCCGCGCATAGCTCCGTTTTCCTCCACGCGGCGATCATCTCGGCCGGCACAAGCCCGATCACTGGCCGCCGACACGCGGCCTGGCCCGAGCGTGCCGTTCCGCTTTCTGGCGGACACTTCGAGCGCCGCGCTGGCGAGCTATTTGGAGCGCGAACATCCGCAGACCGTGGCCGTCGTGCTGTCGCATCTGACGAGTGATCGGGCGGCCGACGTGTTGGCGCTGCTGCCGGCTCAATTCCAGGGCGAAGTCACGCTACGGTTGGTTCACTTGGACGATACCCACCCCGAGGTACTGGCCGATATCGAGCGTGGGATGCAGTCGTGGATGCTCGAACAATCGCAGGCGCTGCGGCGGCGAACCGCGGGCCTGACCACGCTTCGCGGCATCTTGGCGGCATCAACCGGCCGAGCCAAACAAAACATTCTGCATAGTCTGGCCCAACGCGATCAGCGGTTGGCCAACAAATTGGCCGTCGCACCGCGTCGCACGCTCACTTTCGCCGACATCCAACAACTCGACGATCCGACGCTTGCCAGCCTGCTGCGCCAGGCGCCCGAGGAAGTGGTGCTCCTAGCTCTGTTGGGTGCGGCCGAGCCGCTGGTTCCCCGAGCTTTGGATTTGCTCCCCGCCGAGCAAGCAGAAACCTTGCGGCGGCGAATGGAACATCCCGGCCCGACTCGGCTGAGCGACGTGGAGCAGGCCCAGCACGAGCTGGCGCAACTGGCGTCGAGAATCGTGGCATCGCGGGGCGGCAGCCTCAGTGATTCCAAACGGCTGAGCGTGGCGGTGTAACGAATAACCAGGGGTGGAATCCAGAATGAGTTCGGTAATCAAATCCTTCAGTGCCCAGCGACTGCGCGACGGAGGCACGTTCAATCTCGAGGACCTTACGGTTCGGGCCAACGGCTATCTGGCCGAAGTCCGTGCCCAGGCGACTAGTTTGCTGGTCAAGGCCCAACGCGAGGCGACCGAGATTCGGCAACGCGCCGAACACGATGGGCGCCAAGCCGCGCTCACTGCAGCGGAGGCGCAGCTCGACGAGCGGATCGGCAAGCAGATGGGCAGCCTGCTGCCGGCGCTCACCGAAGCGGTTCAGGGAATTGTCCAAGCACGACAGAAATGGCTGGCCCATTCGGAAACCACGATGCTGAAAGTCGCCACCTCGATCGCGGCACGAATCGCTCGGCGCGAACTCACGCGCCAGCCGGAGATCACTTTGACCCTGGTTCGCGAGGCACTGGAGATGGCGGCCGGTAGCACCCAGATTCAAGTCCGGCTAAACCCAACCGATCACGCGGCGCTGGGCGGCCAGGTCGAAACCCTGGTTGCCGAGCTGGTGCGCGTGGGCGGAGCCGAAGTGATTGCCGACGAGACGATTTCGGTTGGCGGATGCCGCGTCGACACGCGATTCGGAGGCATCGATCAACAATTCGAAGCCCAATTGGCGCGCATCGAAGAGGAACTGAGCTGAGGCGTTGCCGCGCTGGGATAGACTCCCCGGCCGCTACCGAGAGAAAAAATCATGTTGGATGTCAGCACACAACTCGAACTACTGCTGCCGACGGCGCTCTGGGGGAGTGTCGTGCGCACGGTCGGCATGACCGCGGCAGTGGCCGATTTTCCAGCGCCGGTCGGAGCGCTCGTCGAGATCCAACGCCAGAGCGGCAAGCCGCTGGCCGCCGAGGTGATCGGGTTTCGCGACGACTTGACGATCATCTATCTGCTCGATGAAATCAGCGGCATCCGCCGAGGGAACCGAGTGCGACTGGTGCGCACGTCGCGATGGCTGCGCGTAGGCGAAGAACTGCTGGGCCGAGTGGTCGACGCCTCCGCTCGTACGATCGACGACAAGCCGCAACCGACGCTCCCTGACCGCATCGCATTCGAACCCCAACACTTATCGGCGATTCATCGCCCCCGCATTGATACTCCGCTGTCGACCGGCATCCGTGCGATCGACGGACTGCTGACCTGCGGACGCGGACAGCGAATGGGAATCTTCGCCGGCTCCGGGGTCGGCAAAAGCGTGACGTTGGGCATGATGGCCCGTTATACCTCGGCCGACGTCAACGTCATTGCGTTGATTGGCGAGCGCGGCCGCGAAGTCAATGAATTCATCGAACGCGATTTGGGGCCGGTGGGGCTTGCCAAAAGTGTGGTCGTGGTGGCCACCAGCGACGAGCCGGCACTAACCCGCGTTCGAGCCGCCTTCGTGGCGACCACCATCGCCGAATACTTCCGCGACCAGGGACGTAACGTGATGTTGATCATGGACTCGCTGACGCGACTGGCGCTCGCCCAACGCGAGATCGGCCTGGCTGCCGGCGAACCCCCGACGAGCCGCGGTTTTACCCCCAGCGTGTTCGCGATGCTTCCCCGCTTGCTGGAACGCGCCGGGCGGACGACGCGCGGCAGCATCACCGGCTTTTACTCGGTGTTGGTCGAAGGGGACGATCCGAACGAACCGATTTGCGACGCCGTGCGCGGGCTGCTCGACGGTCACACCTGGTTGTCGCGTAAACTGGCCGCCCGCGGGCACTATCCCGCGATCGACGTCTTGGAAAGCATCAGTCGTTTGATGACCGATATCGTGACGCCGGAACACCGCTCGGCCGCGCAAGCCCTGCGCGAAGTGTTGGCGGCCCAGAAAGACAACGAGGACCTGATTTCGATCGGGGCCTATCGACGCGGCAGCAACCGCAGCGTCGACCTGGCACTGGAAATGCAGCCCGACATCAACGGGTTTCTCCGGCAACGGATCGACGAGCGAACGACCGTGGAGCAATCCGCCACGCACTTGTCGCAATTGCAAAAGCGCATGCAACCCAAGCCGGCCCCTCCGGCCGAACGACCCGCAATAAAACTGTAAAGAAAAGTGACGCAAGAAGCGCCCGACCATGACAGCATTTCGATTTCGATTGACCAGCGTGCTCAAGTTGCGCGAGGCGACTCGCGACGAGCGGCGCCGCAATTGGCCGAAGCCCTCGCCGCGGAAGACAAACTCCGTGCCCGACGGCAATTGATCGAAGCCGATCTGGCCAACCTCAACCAATTGCGGCAAGAACGGACGGCAACCGGGTCGGTGAACATTGATCTTTTGGTCAGTGCGAGCCGTTACGAAGCGGTCTTGCGGCACGAATTAGTTGCCATCGCCGGACACGAGGCAACGCTGGCCACCGAGATCGAGCGGCGACGGCAAGCTCTGATGACGGCGGACCACGATGTACGGATGCTGGAAAAGCTGCGTGACAAACAGTTGCAAATGCATCGCCAACACGAATCACTACTGGAATTCAAACAACTTGATGAAATCGCCGCCCGCCAAAGCTGGCAACAGACACAAAACCTCGAGGAGACGAAGCGGTTCGCGGAGACGCATCCTTGATCGGCAAGTTATTGAGAACGATTTCCCAACTGGGTATCTACGTCTGCGTGGCCACCTTGGTCGCGCAAGTCGTGGCGGTGGGCTATCTGTGCGCAAGTGGCAAGTTGGACAATCGCCGCGTGGACCAGATCTTGCTGGCCGCGCGGGGTGAGGTTCAGCCGTTGGACCAGGCACACGAAGTCACCCAGCAGAACGACGTTGATCAAGAACAACCATCCTATGAGGACCGAGAGCAGGCACGCCAATTGCAATCGCGGCAATTTGAAATGCGCGAGCAAGCTCTCAAGAGCGGACTGGAACGCATCCGATTCGAACAACATAACCTGACGCGCGACAAGGATCGCTACGACGCATTGCAAGGCGCATTCGATCAACGGCTCGAGGCGCTCCGGTCCAAAGCTTTGTCGACCGGACGGGAGAATGTACGCACGATCTGGGAGAACATCAAACCGAAGCAAGCCAAAGAACAGATCATGGAAATGATCGATAAGCAGGAAATGAATGAGGTCGTGACGATTCTCGTGGCCATGCCAACTGCCAAGCAAGCAAAAATCATCAGCGAGTTCAAGACTCCCGAGGAATTGCAAAAACTCGACGAGATGCTCAGGCTCATCCGACAGGGAGTGCCCGAAGTCAATCTGATCGACAAGACACGCAGCCAAATCACGGAACCCTAAATCCCGTCTTATTCCGCGCTCGCGTGGACAATCGGGAGATGGCAAACAATCCAACTTCGTACCGCAACCGAGTAATCACCGTGCCGATTAACACCGCACCCGTCAACGCCGGAACCACTCCGACGCTCGATTCGAGCCCGACTGGAAATCCGTCCGATACGGCGCTCTCGCGTAACAGCAGCGGCCCCGGCGGCTCGTTTGAAACGCATTTGCAACAAGCGTCCGCCAGTCCTCCCGACGACACGACAGCGGACAACGCCGGAGCGAACGATACATCACCAGGCACCCAAACCGCTGGGAACGCCGGAACGGCGGCAACACATAGCGCCTCGGGGCCCAAGCCTGCGGCCGCGACCGACTCTCACGACACGACGCACGATTCGAGCGACGGCTCAGATCAAAGTCCGACAACCTCAGCCGCAACTTCGGCCACAACCCCGTCCACGCCGAGCGCTCGCACAACCGCCGCGCAGGCCAACGCAACGACTAACGGGTATGCCACGCTGAAAGACACCGGGTTGCCTTCGGGAAGAACTCCGTCAAATGCCGGCTCGACAACTGCCGGGACGGGACGGACCGGAAAATCGGGCACCGTTAACGGTCGGACCGCCTCCCCGCGACTGACGTTGGTCGGCCGAGCTACGCAACATGCCCTCGCCGCGGGCGGTTCGGCTGCTGCACGCCAAGCAACGGCTTCCGCATCGCCGGCTTCCGCTGCGGCAAACACGACAAACGAAACGGAAACGGGCGGACAGGCGACGCCGTCCGCCGATCAACAGATTGCCCAGGCGGCGCAGGCGACCGCCACACAAGTTACGCTCGTCACCGCAACCGTTGCGGTTCCGGCAACAAAGGAAACGCCCACGGGGATGTCGACAACCGGAGGGGAATCCTTAGCGGCGAGCGGATTGAAGGGCGAATCACTCACGGCTTTGGGGACCGTCGGCACGGCGGAATCGGGACTCCAGGCTCATTTTTCGCCGGGAGGCGATTCGACGCAATTCGTTTCGCCCGGCGTCACCTCACCAGGTCACATCAGTCTCGAGGCCGCAACGACCGCCGAAGAAAACTGGTCGACGACCGTCATTGCTCCACAGCAGGCGGTCGTGGCAGCCGATGCGGTCACAACGACCGCGGCGACCGTTGTGGCTGCGGCGGTCGCCGCGGCGCCCGTCACGTCCGAAGAGAAAAGCGATGCCACCGCAACCGCCGGTGCCAACACCGAGACCGCTCCGACAACCGACGTCACGGCAGCCCCACCAGCCACGACGGCTTCTCAGCCAACGAACAGCGCCACCCCGGCCCTTGGTGCCAGCGCTCCTGCGCCAGGTAACTCACCGACGAGCGTGCCGACTGATGGCGGCGATGGTAGTCCGATAACTAGTGGCGTCGATCGCGTTCGGTTCGTACAGCGCGTAGCCCGTGCCTTTCAGACAGTCGGCTCGAGCGGAGGCTCTGTCCGTCTAAGGCTCAGCCCACCGGAACTCGGTTCAGTGCGACTCGAGGTTTCCGTGAAGAATGGCGTCCTTACGGCCCACGCACAGACCGAGACCACGCAGGCCCGCGACGCGCTGGTCGATAATCTGCCGGCCCTGCGTCAGCGGCTCGCAGAGCAAAACATTCAAGTCGATCAGTTTGATGTCGATCTTTTCGATTCGTCGAGCGGAGGAACTTCCAATCAATCGCAAGGCAATGGTGACAGCCAGCAAGGTTTCACGCCGACCGCGGCGCGATTGACGAGCAGATCGACGACGACCCTGACGGCGGTGGCGCCGGCAGGCACTCAAGTGATGGGAGTCGTCGACGGCGGACTCAACGTTGTTATTTGACGTTTTTCAGGTACTCACAAGAAGCAGCGTTCAACGTGCGACCATTGCGAGCGTCAGTATCCCGGCTCCCCCCGGCGTGCTGGCGGCATGCGTCCGCCCGCTGACCAAGCCCATAAGGAATCGAAACCATGTCTGTCGGATCGGTCAACAGTGCAACGAATTCAAACAGTTCCGCGGCGTCGAGCAGCAATAGTGCCGCAGATCCGTTTGCCAACCTGAACCTCAACGATTTCATCCAGATGATGATCACCGAGCTGCAAAATCAGGATCCGACCAGTCCGATGAGCTCGGGCCAAATGCTGTCGGAAATCACGCAGATGGGTCAAATCAGCACCGCCGAACAGCTCGATACGACGCTGACCGGAATGGAAACCGGTCAAAACCTGAGCAATGCCAGTGCGATGATCGGCATGCAGGTCGAAGGAACCGACAGCAGTGGCAATTCGGTCTCGGGAACGGTCGCCAGCGTTACGATCAGCAACGGCGCGCCATCGCTGAACGTGGGGAGCAGCTCGCTCACCCTCGATCAGATCACAAACATCCTGCCGTTCGACGCCAGCTCGCTACTTAACAATGGCAGCAGCAACAGTTCCACCGCGAGCAGTGCGCCGACGGATTCACCGACGCCGACGAGCGGCAGTTAGCCCCTCGTCACGGATTGAGACCACAGCCCGACGCAGATCGCCGACGCGCAGCGAAAGCACTTTAAGAAACCAATCATTTTTCAACGAGAAGGATCCTAGCCATGGGTTTGGCATCCGCATTAAGTACCGCGCTGACCGGCCTGGCCGCTTCGGAATCGATGGTCGACGTCGCCGGCAACAACGTCGCCAATGCGAATACCGTGGGTTTCAAGCAATCGTCGGCGGTATTTACCACGCAGTTTTTGCAAACGATGAGCCTGGGCACCGCCCCTTCGGGCAACCAGGGCGGCACGAATCCCGAGCAGGTCGGGTTGGGAACACAATTGGCGACGATCACGCCCGACTTCAGCCAGGGCACGCTTGAGACCGCCACCAGTCCGACCGATCTGGCGATTCAGGGAAATGGTTTCTTCATCGTGCAAGGGTCGTCGGGCAATACGCTTTACACGCGAAACGGCCAATTCACGCTCAACTCGGCCAATCAACTGGTGAACACCACTGGTCAGACTTTGCTTGGAAACGGAGTAAATAGCGACTATCAGATTACCAATACCACGCTGCAACCCTTGACGATTCCAATCGGCAGCACGTCGGTGGCCCAGGCCACGCAGAACGTCTATCTGCAGGGCGATCTGAGTCCCACCGACGCGGTCGCCACGACGCCTCAGATCATCGATTCGCAAACGCTGAGCGATGCCTCTTTTGAGGTTCCGCCGAATCTGACGTCAGGCGACATTACGGCACTGGCACCGGCGGACGTTAGCGCCAGCACCGCCACGGCCAGCACGACCGCCGGGAGCGTCGCCGCCGGCACGTACTATTATGAAATCACCTACGTGAATTCCGCCGGGCAAGAAAGCCCGCCGTCGGCGGCGATGGCACCGATCACGACGACTGGCACTCCGGGCGTCGATGAGTCGATCACGTTGAATAATCTGCCCAGCATTCCGGCTGGCTTCACCAGCATGAATATCTATCGAAGCGATTCGAACAGCGGACCATATCAGCTTGCCGGAAACACGACCGGCACTACATTCACCGACAGCGATTCCAACGCGCAGCTCGGGGCCACGCTGAACACGAACACCCTGGCGCAAGGAAATTACAGCTATTACATTACCTATTACAACACGGTGAGTGGACTCGAGAGCAGACCAACGCAGTTGGTCGGCCCGCAATCACTGTCGGTCGATGGCCGTGACATCGAGCTGAGCAACATTCCCAGTCCCACGACCGGCGAATTCAATTCAGTCCGCATTTACCGCAACACCGCGGCCAACCCGTCCAACTACTATCTCGACACGACACTACCGGCCGGAACGAGCACGTATATTGATAGCACGCCCGATGCGACCATCGCGAGCAACCCCCAAATCAACCTGAACGGACCGGGCATTTCGTCGGGGACGTTGCTGACCAATCTGGTCGAGCTCAATGGTTCTACCTACACTCAGCCGTTCCAAAATGCGACCCAGCTGCAATACACTGGAACCAAGGGTGGGGCGACGCTCACGACCAAGACACTCGATGTGACCAACACCACCACGGTTCAGGATCTGATCAACTTCATCGATCAGGCCAGCGGCATTCAGCCCAGCTCGGCCGATAGCCAGAATCCACTCCCGGGTACCCCAGGCGGCAGCGTCAATACGACCAACAGCAGCATTCAGTTCACCAGCGACAATGGCGATCCGAACGCCGTCAGCATTGGCCTCTCGTCGTTGCAGGTCGTGACGCCCACCGGCACGCAAGCGGTCAATTTGAATTTCAACACGACACAAACCGCGGTCGGCACCGGCGCCTCGACGAACGTGGTCGTGTACGATTCGTTGGGCGATCCGTTGAATGTCACCATCAACGCCGTGCTGCAAAGCACTTCCGCCAGCGGCACCGTCTATCGCTGGACCGCCGACTGCGGAAACAACCAGCCCGCGACAGGCAATTCGATCGCGGTCGGGACGGGTCTGATTGAGTTCGACGGCCAAGGTAATCTGACCAACGTCACGAACGATCAGATTTCGATCGGCCGCAGCGGCAGCGCCGCGGAGCCCCTGCAGTTCAACCTCAACTTCTCGGCGGTTTCTGGCCTGTCGGTCAGCAGCAGCACTCTGGCTGCCAGCCGGCAGGACGGCTCGGCTACGGGCACTCTGAGTAGCTTTTCGATCGATGGCAGCGGCCTGATCACCGGCGTCTTTTCCAATGGCGTGACGCGTGATTTGGGACAGGTACAACTGGCGCAGTTTGCCAACGACTCGGGACTCGATCAGCAAGGCCAAGATCTTTACTCGGCCGGAGTCGACTCAGGCCTGCCCATCGTTGGGACAGCTGGCACGGGGGGAACCGGCTCGATCGTGGCCGGAAGCTTGGAAGAGTCCAACACCGACATCGGCCAGAACTTGATTAACCTGATTACGGCGTCGACCGAGTACCGCAGCAGTGCCCAAGTCATCAGCACGGTTCAAACGCTGTACGAAACCTTATTGAGCCTGCGCACGGATTAAACGATGCCGCGAGCTTTGCGCGGCCAAGTGCGCGGCGCGGGACGGTCAACAAGTGGTTAACAGGGTTAACCTCACAGATTGTTCATGGACTCGGGATCGGTCACCGTGCTGAGGCGAGCAAGCGGAATCGCAATCGACATGATCAAACTGACCCGACTCGACGGTGAGCGATTCGTGCTCAACGCGGAATTGATTCGCTACGTCGAGGCGCGACCCGACACATTCATCACGCTGACGAATGGCGAACGGCTCGTCGTGCAAGAATCGATGGATGAGGTGCTTCACCGCGCGATCGACTACCAACGATCAAAGCATTTGTTCCCGCCGGCTGTCGGCACAGGCACAAACAAACCGCCAGCCGACTAGCGACGGACGAGAGCAACGTCTTACCGCGCAAAAGGCGCGGCAGCGCACGACGCAAATGAGGAATTGAACATGGATCTGGCAACACTCGGCGGATTGGTCGGTGGTTTCGTGCTGCTGCTGGCGGCACTGTTGATCGCCGGCAGCCATGGCAGCGGTCACGGCGTCTCGCTGGGACAATTTGTCGATCCACCGGCAGCCATCATGGTATTTGGCGGCGGATTGTGCGTCGTGCTGATCAGCGTGCCGCTGAAGGTTTTCTTGGGCCTCCCCAAGATCATGATGAAACTCCTTTTCAATCGAGCCGAAGACCTGCCGGCTTTGATCGAAGAGTTGGTTCGACTGGCCGAGATCGCCCGCAAGGACGGGCTGCTGGCGCTCGAAGCGCGCGTGCCGGAGGTTTCGCACCCGACGATTGCTCTGGGCATCCAGATGGCGGTGGACGGAACGCGGCCCGAAGTGATCGAGGACATCTTCCGCACGGAAATGCACGCCGAAGAGAGCCGCCATCACGTGGGCAAGAGGATGATGGAGCTGATGGCGCGGTGCGGGCCGGCATTCGGCATGATCGCCACACTTCTAGGATTAATCCTCATGCTCGGCAATCTCGATGATCCCGATTCAATCGGTCCGACCATGGCCATGGCGCTGGTCGGAACGCTTTACGGCGCGGCAATGGCCAACATGGTTTGCACCCCTTGTGCGGAAAAGCTAGGTTACCTTAGCCGTCAGGAATTGCTGGCCAAAGAGGTCGTGCTGAAGGGCATTTTGGGCATTCAGGCCGGCGAAAACCCTCGAGTAATCGAGCAAAAACTGAATACCTATCTGCCTCCTCGCTTGCGCGCGGCGCGCATGAGGAGGCAGCGTGAGCGGACCGTCCGGGCACAAATGTGAATGCGAGGAGGGGATCGCCGAATGGGTCATGTCCTATGCCGACATGATCACCATTCTGATGGCGTTTTTCGTCGTCATGTACTCGATGGCGGGTACCCCCGACGAAGCCAAAGAGGAGGCTGTCTTCCGCTCGTTGCGCGAGCAGTTCGGTCCGATGATTCGCGGCTGGCAAGCGATGGGGCACGGACCGTTTGTCCGGACCGACTCGCAGCTGGCCCAATTGGACCAGTTCGGGCGGCGCACGCCGCCACAGCAATAGCAAGGGCGGAGCCGAGAACCGAGGACCTCGCGGGGAACATCCGCGGGTCCATAGCCTGAGGCCCGGAGAGCAGGAGTCGACCGGCGGGATGGTCTACTTCGCCGAAGGGTCGAACGAGCTCACCGCGAAACAAAAACAACAGCTACAAACCATCGCCGAGGAACTCGGCGGAAAACCACAGAAAATCGAAATTCGGGGACACACCTCGCGCCGGCCACCGCCGGTCGACGCCCCATATCGTGACAATTGGGACCTGGCCTACAGCCGCTGTCGAAGCGTTCTGGATTATCTCACTTCGCTGGGACTCGATCCGCAGACGCTTTCGACTCAGCGTAGCCGCCGATAACGAACCGGCTCCCGGCGGCCGGGAAGTGCTGGAACGCGGGTTCAACTCGCGGGTGGAAGTATTTTTGCTGAGTGAGATGGCCGACAAGCTGCAGCGACGGGCCAAACGATACATCCGTGCAAGCCGGAACCGGTCACGGCCTACGCCGAATCAGCCACGCCTGGCCCGGGCCGGCAAAGAGTAATGCCGAACGACAAGTGATTATCGGCTGACTATCAGCGGCCCGCTGGTGCGGGTCATGAGCAGACCAGTTTTCCCAGCGTAGACCGCCTGAGTAAGTAACCGCCATGGCAAACAAACCGGCCCCGAGCAGCACCCCCGACGCGCCGCCAGCGGCCAGCTCTCCGAGCCGCATCGGTCCAAAACTGAAGATCGCGGCCTTCATTCTTGGAGTCGCGGCGATCGAATGGGTCGTTGCCTACTTCTATTTGCCCAGCGTGGCGCCTGCGAACACCGCCTCGGCCGAAAAGTCGGCCGTCGAAGCCGAACACGAGCACGAGCATGAGCACGAGGCCGAGGCGCCGGCCGAGGAAGAGCCGAGCCACCACGGCGTCTCCGAGGGGCTTGCTAGCCATGCCGGCAGCACCAAGTCGCATGGCAGCATGCAGGAAGTCGATTTGGGCGAGTTCACGGTCACCGCCTACCAGCCCGTTTCCAGTTCCACGCTGTTTATCTCGTTTCACTTGTTCGGCAGCGTGACGGAGCGTCAAGCCGAGGACTTCGCCAAACGGTTGGAAGACAACAAGCATCGCATTCGCGACAACATCATCGTGATCGTCCGCAGCGCTGAAATCACCGATTTGACCGATGCCGGGTTGGGATTGATCAAACGGCGGATTTTAGAGACAACTAACAAGGCCCTTGGCAAACCGTTGCTCCAAGGGGTCATGTTCAGCGAATTTTCGTTTGTCGAGCAGTAGCGCCGTCCGCCCGGGCGGCGTGCTGGCACCGCATTGAAGCGGCCAGCATCACCGCTCGCGGGAATGGAATCCCATGGCTGACGATCCGATCAACCAGGATGAAATCAATCGGCTGTTGGCCGGCTCGATGCCACAGCCTTCTACCCCGCCTGCCGCGGAGGCTTCGTCCGCTCAAGGCATCGACGCGACAGTCTGCCCAGGCCGATGTCGAAGCCCAGCTCAAGCAGGCCTTGGAGGGGGCGGTTCAGCCGAAAGGTCGCGACGCCGCGTGCGAATGCTGCCGCCGGCCCTTCAGCGGGCATGTCTTCGGCCGCCAGCGATCTGAACATGTCGCAAGGCGACGTTGAATACCTGCTTCAGCAGGCAGAGCTGGCGTTAGCCTCGGTCAATGACCCGATGGCGCTTGCCGGCCGATTTGAATATCAAACCGTTCCAGCTCAAAGACTTTAGCGGTGCTCCCGCGTCGAAGGAAATCGCCACGCTGGCGCTGGTTCGCGACGTTGAGCTGGACGTCAAAATCGAACTCGGTCGAACGCAGATGTATTTGGACGATGTGTTGCGGTTGCACAAGGGGTCGGTTGTGCCGCTCGACAAATTGGCGGGCGATCCGGTCGACATCTTCGTCAATGGTCGCTTGATTGCCCGCGGCGAAGTCCTGGTCCTCAACGACAACTTTTGTGTCCGCGTTGCCGAATTGGTAGCGGGCGAAACCACGGCCTGACGACGCGGAATGCTCGTGGCGCATGACGCGTCACGCCGCTTCAGCGCGGGCGTTTTTCACCATACACGCGAGAGGAGCGGCACGGATGCCCTCGATTCACGCGATCTTGCTTGTTGCGCTCGGCGGCGTTTTGGCCGCCGATCCGCGCGACGACCCGGCCCGAGACCGATCGGGCGTCGAAGATCCCTTTTCGGCGCCGGCCGATTATGGCGTTGCCACTCCCAGGCAGCCTCGGCCTTCGGTTGGCGGCAGTTCACCTGGCACGGTCCGTTTACCTCAGCCTCCGCTGCCTGGGGATTTTGGAGGGGCCGGCCGTAACGAAGCGAACGCCATGGACGCGGCGACCGTTGACAGCGGCACCGGCGTAGAGGCGGACATATCAACCGCGGGATTCGGTGGCGGCAACGCGACAGCCAATCCGCAGTGGAACGGCGCTCCGGACGGATCGTCCGACGGCGCGTCGGCACGCGGCATGGACTCTCCGCGGCAAGCGGCCGGCATGCAAACGCCGACAGCTCCGCAGTCGACGGGTCGCGAAACGTCACGGCCGATTCCCTTGGCTCCGCCGACCGCAAACGGCGATGTCCTGCCGAACATTCTCCCAACCGTGGCCTGGCCGGTCGTGGTCGGAAGCTTGGGAGGGGTGATCGGACTGTTTTTGATCGTGGCTTGGGTAATGCGCCGCGGGGCTCCGCGCGTGGGCGGACCGCTGCCGCGCGAGGTGGTCGAAGTTTTGGGCCGAGCACCGCTGGCCGATCGCAAGCAGATCCAACTGCTGCGGTTGGGCAACAAGCTGGTGCTGATTGCGGTTTCGCCGACCGGCACCGACGCACTTGCGGAAATCACCGATCCGGTGGAAGTCGACCGCCTCACCGGATACTGCTACCAGGGACATGCAAACAGCTCGACCGTGGCTTTCCACAAAGTTTTCAAAAGCTTCGAAGCGGCGCCGAAGCGAAAAGCCTCGCGCGGCGCAGAACGGGTCGGTTTCGCCGAGCTCGACCACCTGGGCTACGACGATTCTCCACCGGAGTCTGACCATGTGCGCTGACACGGACCGGCGTCGCACCGGCTCGAAATTGGCCGCCTGGGGCACGTTGCCTCTTGCGCTTGCTTTGGGCACTGCCTTGCTGTGGATGGCGGCGCCCGGCGCGAGTTGGGCCGAAGAGCCCAACGGCCCGGCCTCGCTTGTTCCGTCGCTGCTCGGCGGGCCGGAGCGCTGGACGAGCCCGGAAGGATTGAGCTCCACGCTGCAGGTGCTGTTGTTGATGACGGTCATCAGCCTGGCCCCGGCGGTGCTGTTGATGACGACTTGTTTCGTGCGAATCATCGTCGTGCTGGGGTTGCTGCGGCAAGCGTTGGGGACGCAGCAGCTTCCGCCCAGCCAGGTCATCAGTTCGATGACGTTGTTTTTGACGCTGCTGGTGATGGCGCCAGTTTGGAAGCAAGTCTATGACGACGGGATCGAGCCCTACACGGCCCGGACCATCGGACTGGAAGAGGCCTGGACCGCCGGTGCGCGTCCGGTGCGGCAATTCATGAGTGCTCAAATCGAGCGGACTGGCAACAGCCAGGACATTTGGTTGTTCTACAAATATTTACCGGCCGGCACGGCTTCACCAGATAACTATGACGACGTGCCGATGGCGGTTCTGTTGCCGGCGTTCATGCTCAGCGAGTTGAAGACGTCCTTCTTGATCGGATTTCAGATTTATCTGCCGTTCATGGTGCTCGACATCGTGATCGCCAGCGTCATGATCTCGATGGGCGTAATGATGCTGCCACCGGTGCTGATTTCGCTTCCCTTCAAGTTGCTGCTGTTCGTGCTGGTCGATGGCTGGCACCTGGTGGTGGGAACGTTGCTGGAGAGCTTTCAGCCATTTGGCTGACGGGCGCGGGTTGCGAGCGAACCCGGAATCGAACGAATCAGAAGGTGCACAAGCATGGACGCTCAAGACGCCGTCGACCTGGGACGCCAGGCCATTATCGTGGCGCTGCTGATCGGCTCGCCGGTGCTGCTGGTCGGCATGGTGGTGGGCCTGTTCGTGGGCCTGCTGCAGGCCGTCACGCAGATCCAGGAGCAGACGATCGCGTTCGTTCCCAAGCTGGTCGTCATGGTGTTGACGATTGCCTTGCTCGCCCCGTGGCTGATCAATCAGATGGTGCAATATTCGCACGATCTGGTCGCCGACATTCCGTCGAAGTTGTAGCCGTGTTCTGACCGATCGGCCGCCAGGCATGAACTCGATCCTCGAATATGGCTTGCACCTGACGTTGGTTTTCAGCCTGGTCTTCGCCCGCGTGGCCGGGACTGGTGATGACGGCGCCGATTTTTGGCACGACCGAGGTGCCGAAGCGCATCCGGGTAATGCTGGCCCTGGCGCTGGCGGCGCTGGTGACGCCGCTGCAGACCTTGGAGTTGACGCATGATCCGCAGACGCCGGTCGACTATCTGCTGCTGACCGCCGGCGAGACCTTGGTGGGGGTGACGATCGGCGTGGGAATCACGCTGCTGCTTTCCGGACTGCAGGTGGCAGGCCAGATCATCAATCAGATGTCGGGCATGCAACTGGCCGATGTGTACAATCCCAGCCTGCAGGAAAACGTGCCGATCTTCTCGCAACTCTTGTACTACGTGGCACTGGCCGTGTTCGTCACCATCGGCGGGCACCGCCGGGTGATGACCGCTCTATTGGATTCGTTCGCCTCATTGCCACCCGGCGGAGGCACGATGCCGACCGAGATCGGAGAAATGTTGACCACGCTGGCCGCCTTGAGCTTTCGGCTGGGGGTGCAAGCGGCGACGCCGATCATGGTGGCGATGCTGTTGGCCACGTTGGTGTTGGGCCTGATCAGCCGAACGCTGCCACAGTTGAACGTGATGAACTTGGGTTTTGGAATCAATTCGATGATCACCCTGTGCGGACTGGCGTTCTCGTTGGGAACGATGGCCTGGGTGTTTCAGGAGCATGTCGATCCGATGCTAAATCTGCTGGTCGAGATTTTCCGTGGCTGAAAACGACGGCGACAAGTCGCAGGAACCAACACAGCATCGCCGCCAACAAGCGCGCGAACAGGGCCAGGTCGCCCAAAGCCAAGACCTGACCAGTGCCGCCTTGCTGTTGGGAATGCTGATCGTGCTGGCCATGGCTGGCCGACGGCTGTTCGAATTCATGGGCTTGTTGGTGGCCCGGCAACTCGGCGGCGGGGTATTGCTTTCGGCCGACTCGGCGAGCGTCGTCGCCAATGGCCACGCGATTATGAGCGGACTGGCGAAATCGCTGCTGCCGGTGCTGGTGATGGGTCTGGCCTTGGCCGTCGGCTCCACCCTGTTGCAAGTCGGCCCCTTGTTCCTGGCCGACAAGCTGGCCCCGGACATGACCCGGCTCGATCCGTTCCAAGGGCTATCGCGAATTTTTTCGATGCGCAGTTTGATGCGGCTGATGTTCGGAATCTTCAAGATCATCATCATCGCCACCGTGGCGCTCGTGAGCCTCTACGACCGCCAGCAAGAGATTTTGAACTTGGCCGCCCTCGATCTGACGCAAAGCGCCTGGTTCGCCTGGGATATCTGCTTTTGGACGGCGATCAAAATCGGCGATCGCACTGTTCATCTTGGCGCTGCTGGATTACTTCTATCAGTGGCGGCGCCAGGAACAGGATTTGAGAATGAGCCCGCAAGAAATGCGGGAAGAAATGCGTAATCTGCAAGGCGATCCGCAAGTCATGGCCCGGCGGCGAGCCGTGCAGCGGCAATTGGCTACCCATCGTCTGTCGAAAGCCGTCCCCAAGGCCGACGTGGTCGTTACCAATCCGACCGAGTTGGCCGTGGCGCTGCAGTACGATCCGCTCACGATGAACGCACCGGTGGTCGTGGCCAAGGGAGCGGGACTTCTGGCTCAACAAATCCGCCGCTTGGCGCTGAAACACGGCGTGCCGATCCTCGAACGCAAGCCACTGGCCCAGGCTTTGTATCGCGACGTCGAACTCGACCACCCGGTCCCCGATCAACTCTACGCCACGGTGGCCGAAGTCTTGGCCTACGTCTATCAACTCAAGGGCAAGCCGATCCCCAAGATCGGGCAGTCCTAGCCCGGGAGCCGGTCCGCGGTGATCTTCATCCGCGCTCGTCGGGGCGGGCGGGCGAAATCGTCTGGCGGATGGGGGAAACTGCCGGCACCAGCGTCCGCCGGAAGACCCGGCTGCAATCTCAATCGATTTGCTCGCTCGACGGTCGGGGGCCAGGGGCTTAGACTCGTCCGGTACACCATTTCAAACCTTGCGCCATCCAGGATTCGCCCTTATGCAACTTCGCCCCAGCGGCTGCCGGCATACGACTTTTGCCGCCATCGTCACCGCCATTTGTATTTCCGGAGCAATCGGTTGCGCACAAGCCGCAGAGAAGCCCGCGCCCTTGCGCCGAGCGCGCCGGCCACGACGGCTGAAGCCGCCAAGGTGCTCGATCTGGCGACGCTACCGCTGGCCGAAGGGGCGGAGGAGCCGCGGTGTCGCAGTTTGGCTTGCTTGAATTACAACGCTAAAGGGAAGGTCGCGACAGTCTTCGCGCTCCACCAAAAGCAGCTCACCGACCAGGGGTGGCAGCAATCGCCCGACGTGCAGGTGACCGATCAGTTTGCCAGTGCCACGTTCGCCCGCGACGGGTTTTCGCTCGCCGTGAGCGTCTTTCCTGGGGGAATGCCGGGAATCGTATCGGTCGGCATCACCCAGCTGGGCAATATTGATCTGGAGAAGTTGCCGGTCCCAGGCAATGTTCAGTTGGCCTTTCCCGGAGCAGCGAGCGCGGCGTTCGTCACCGACATGCCCGTCGAACAAGCCACCCAAGAGTGTCGCAAACTGCTATTGGAGAAAGGATGGCAGCCGTACGGAACAACCAGCGACACGCTGGTGTTGAAGCAAAACGCGGTGCGGCTGACGGCGCGGATCATATCGGCTCCAGCGCAGGGCGGCAAAACCATGGTCAGTTACAGCAGCGCGTTGATGTCGGTCGACCTTCCGGCGCCGGCCGACGCCATCGAGGTGCAATATCACGATCTAACGACCGAATTAACGTTCGATACGACGGCGACGCAGGCCGAGGTCATCGACTTCTATCGCCAGACACTCGGCCGGGCCGGTTGGAAAGCGACGACGGATCAGCCGATCAAGAGCGACGACAAGCAGATGCTTCTGTTTCGAAATCCAAGCGCCGACTTGCTCACACTCGAACTCCGCGAGGTGGACGAAAAGACCCGCATGCGCGTCAAATACCAATCGGCCGCCGAGATTGCCGACCTGGATCGACAAATAAAGGCCAAGGCCAAGCGCAAAGTGGATGGCTGAGTCGGCCTGGAATACCGTTTGACGTGGGCGAATTCAGCCGATAGGTCACCGACCCTTACCCGCTTTCGCGGGCCAGGGCCGGTTCCTCCTGGCAGTAGCCGTAGCGGCGCATGAAGCGTCCCCAGCGGCTATCGATCTGGCGACACAACTCGGGCGCGACTTCGTAGGTGTTGGTTCGATAACCGTCGTTCTGCTTGAGATAGGCATCAAGCCGTGGACGAAGCGCGTCGAACTCGCCGAGACTGAGATGCTCGTACATCCGCCGCATTTCTCCGACCGGATCGCGCACGAAATCCTCGTACGCGCACTTCGTGAAGCCGCGACGGCTCGAGCAGAGGCGTCTGCGCCTCGAACGCGGTATACATTTTCTCGAAATAAGAGAAGACGTACTCTTCCAGCCCCTCGAAGCGAGGAACCTGCAGCGCCTGGAACCGATAAAGCGACTTCCAGAGTTTGATCGTCGAGGCATAGACAACGTAAGGATTCCGGACAATATGGACGAATCGCGCGTCGGGAAAAATCTCCAAAATCGCTCGGATTCGAGCCAGGTGCGGCGGCGACTTGAGGATGATTCGTTTGGGCGTGCGGAAGGTCACCCGCTCGAGAAACCAAACCAGCGCCTGTTGCCAGCGCCGACGCGCGTCGGGTGGGACGGTCTCCAGGTCGAGATACTCCGGATATTGCGGCGGCTCGTTGGGAAAGATCATTGTCAGATAAGGCGACGGGATTCCCATGTTGCACAGCGCAAACTCCTCTTCTTGAGGCCGCTCCCAGCCGGTCATCATGTTGTCCATCGGCCGCCGCGAGGGAATCAAGAATCGCAGCTTGGTGACCAGCCAGGCGCTGATCAAAAAGTGGTTCGGAGCGAAACACTCGTAAGTGGTCGGAAAGGTATAGCGCTGGTCCAGCACCATCATTTCGTGCAACAGCGTCGTGCCGCTACGCCAATGGCCGACAATGAAAATCGGCGCATCCTTGACCTGCACCTTGGCCAGCTTGCGCCCCAGAATCAGCTGTTGCAAAGGCCGAAGCGCCGAATTGAGCAGGCTGACGACCGACAGGGTGAACGCCAAAGGCATCTGGAACGGATGAATCCGAAATCGGTTTTTGGCCAGCAGCCGAAACCAGGGCCCGGTCCGCATCCCGTGCCAAAATCGAGCCGCCCAGAAAGGATAGGGATTCGTGACCAGTTTCTCCTGACCTGGCACAGTCACGGTGAGCCTCCAACGATCGGATCAAAAAACCAGACACCCGAATCCCACTGCCCGCGCCACAACCCTTCCGTCGGCACCCGCCGACGAGTTTGGCCTGCCCGGGCTCAAGAATAACAATCTCGCCCCTTCGATGCCACACGCGTTATCGCCACGGTGCGGCCGAGTGGCCAACGTAAGCCGCTAGCTCCTTGAGACGTTTGCGGCTCGGCAGTCCCTTGGCCGCCGGTGTCCAGCCTACGGGGCCGGCGCGACGTCAGATGAAGGCCAACTTTGCAGTCGGCAGCCCGATGCATAAACGTCGCGGCCGTGTTAAACTGTTTTCGATGGCCCTTTCCAGGGACCGGCGGGCGAGCAAAGGGGGGAAGAGGTGACCCTTGGTCGCTCGGGTGGCGAGTAATCCACTTTTTCTCTTGATAACAACTTCTCAATGATCGACTCATCGCCTGCG
The DNA here is from genome assembly GCA_963702015.1 of uncultured Planctomycetaceae bacterium. GTDB lineage: Bacteria > Planctomycetota > Planctomycetia > Pirellulales > PALSA-1355 > DATJTR01. The sequence continues at coordinate 4,644,282 of OY969698.1, read as the reverse complement.
GTGGCCGTCAGGAAGACCGAATCCATCGGCGCATCGCTCGACCAATAAGCGTTACGGACCGCATCGTTTGGCGCTATGCGCTGCCAATTGCCGCCATTCATTTGCTGGCGTTGGCTGCCCTGGTGCCGTGGCTGTTCAGTTGGACGGGCGTGGTTCTGCTGGTTGTTGGCATCTACGTCTACGGCGCCCTCGGGATCAACATCGGCTATCACCGCTTGCTGACCCACCGCAGCTTCAAATGCCCGCTGTGGTGGGAAGAGGTGATGGTGACGATCGCCATCTGCTGCATGGAAGATGCCCCCGCCAGTTGGGTTGCGACCCACCGTTTGCATCATAACGATTCGGACGAACCTCCAGATCCGCACACGCCGCGCGTCAGTTTTTTCTGGAGCCACATGGGCTGGTTGCTCGTCGAGAACCGGAACATCCGTACGGTATCGGCCTATGAGCGGTTTGCGCGACGTGCTGCGCAATCCCTTCTACATGCGTTTGCAGCGGACTCTGTTGCCGCTGTGGATTTACCTGATCCATGCGGCCCTCTATTTCCTCGTTGGAGTGGCTGCGTCTTGGGTGACGGGCGGCGATTGGCTGGCCCGCTTGCAGTTTGGTTTGAGCCTGGTTGTTTGGGGTGTGCTGCTGCGGACAGTTTGCGTCTGGCATATTACCTGGTCCGTGAACTCGCTAGCCCACATGTTCGGTTACCGCACCTACGAAACCGGCGAAGACAGCCGCAACAGCTGGGTGGTCGCGGTACTCACCAGCGGTGAAGGCTGGCACAACAACCACCACATTGATCCGGCCAGCGCTTCAAATTGGCATCGCTGGTGGGAAATTGATCCGATGTACCTGGTGATCTGCGGCATGCAACGCCTCGGTTTGGCTAGCGACGTCATCCGCCCGCGCTGCCAACGCCAGTAGCCGGCGGGCGTACGGAGCGGATGACAACAGGAAAGGAGTCCCCCCTCAAGGCAACCTTTCGCGGCCGGTTGCGCAGTCGGCTCAGCCCTCTAAACGGAGATTGCGATGTGTTTCTCGCCCGAAGCCAGCTTTACCGTGGGCGCCGCATTGCTGCCGGCCGGGATCTATTGCACGCAGGCCGCCGTTCGCAAAGATTTGCGATTTGTGCCGCTGGCGCTGGTCCCGATCACGTTTGGCATTCAGCAGATCAGCGAAGGGTTTGTGTGGCTCGGCCTGCACCAGGACAATGCGGCGCTGGTGCAGCGCGTCGGTCGTTTTCTTGTTCTTCGCGATCGCTTTCTGGCCCTGTTGGATTCCGCTGAGCCTGGCGGTTGCCGAGTCGCGCCGTCCGCAGCGAATGGTTCTGGCGCTTCTGGCCATCGTGGGCCTGGCGTGGCTTTGGCTCTATGTCCCGGTCGCCCTCGATCCGTCGAAATGGTTGACGACTGAGGTCGTCGGGCATTCGATCCGTTACAACGTGGGCGAAATACCTGCCTTTGTGATGGCGCCGCGGGCATTCTGGCGGGTTGGCTATCTGCTGATCATCGTCGTGCCGTTGTCCATGGGGCGGTTCGATCCCGGCGGAAATCGCTGGGCAAACTTGTCCGGCGGCCTGCTCATCGGTGCGTTGTTTGCCGTTGCCTATGGGCTCTACTGGCAGGCATTCCTGTCGGTATGGTGCTTCTTTGCCGCAGTGCTGTCGCTACTGCTGTGCGGCGCGTTCCACCGGCTGCCTGTCAGACGATCTGGTCCGTCAACCGCCGCGCCGGCTCATGCTTGATGCCGGTCGACTCACTTCTGGATCGCGACACTTTCGATACAGCAGTCTGCCGATCAAAACCGGCAGGGATCGTTGCACGCCGACTCGCCGGTAGGTTTGGCTACCCGAGTGACTAACGCAAGGTCGAGGCGTTCGGCCGGTTGCGTAAGGCCGCCGTCTGCAAGGCGGACTGCATTGCCATCATGACCTGGTGGCCCGGACGTTTGCCTTCGATCCGGTTCAGCGCGACCCCTTGCGGCGACACAAACAGGACCGTGGGGTATGCCGATACGTGGAAATGCTGGCAGACGTCGGGTGCGCTATCGGCATCGACCAAAACGCAAACGAATTTCTCCGACAAGCCTACGACCTGTGGGTTGGTGAACGCTTCGCCAGCCATCTGGTGGCAGTAGTGGCACCACTGGGCAGTGAAAAACAGCAGCAACGGCTTGTTTTCCCGCTCGGCTTCGGACAATCCCTGCTGATAGCTCTCGCTAAAGTGCAGCAGTCCACGAGCGACGGCCGGCTGCGCCGTCTCGCTTGCAGCCACGGGCGCGGAAGCCTGCGGCGAGGGGGCCGGTTCGACCTCCATTTCACAGCCTGCCAGCAAACTCAAAAGCAAGCAGGCCCAAATTTGGGCGAATTTCATGTTCAAAGATCCTCTCTTTCGCTCGTGCGCAGAGGAGAGGCGAAAGGGTGGCCAAACCAGGCGCCCTGGGAAGCCTTTCCCTGGCGCGCTCCAGCCGAATTGCGCGCTCTCTTATCGACGGCCAAAGCGGCAAACTTTAACGATTGACCTGCCGGCACCGTCGCGCCCGACGGACAATCCGACTTTGTGCTCATCTGCCGCCGCGAGCGGAGACTATCTATCTGTTGCGATCTCTGCAACAGCGGGACGGGCAGATCAAGAAGGCGCTGGCTTGAGCCAAGTGGCCGCGGCAGACAACGCTAGCACCCTCCCAAATCGAACTAGACAGTCCGGGGCACTTCGACTAACTTCCCGCCCTCTTCTTTACGACTTGTCGGTCACGTTCGTTCACGACTCTTCTGTCGCGTACCGGCGCACCTGCGCGCATTTCCCGGAGTAATGGATGGCTTCGCCTGGCGGCATGGCTCAGTTCTTGACGCCGTTTGCACGGCTGCGAGATCTGATTTTCCCGATCGGCATCATCACCAGCGTGCTGGTGATTCTGGTGCCATTGCCGACGCCGATGATGGACCTGCTGCTGGCCGGGAACATCACGCTGGCAGTCATCATCCTGCTGACAACGATCTATGTCCGCACTCCACTGGAATTCAGCGTTTTCCCCTCGTTGCTTTTGGCCACCACCTTGGGACGGCTGGTGCTCAACGTGGCGACGACCCGACTGATTCTGACCCATGCTGAAACGCAAGGCATGATGGCGGCAGGCGGCGTGGTCAAGAGTTTTGGCGAGTTTGTAGCGGGCGACAAGATCGTCGTCGGGCTGATCATCTTCATCATCATCGTGGTGATCCAATTTGTGGTCATCACCAAAGGCGCCATGCGCATCAGCGAAGTCGCCGCACGCTTTGCCTTGGACGGGATGCCCGGCCGGCAGATGGCCATCGACGCCGATCTGAACGCCGGCATCATCGACGAACGGGAAGCACAGCGGCGGCGGTTGGAAATCACGCAGCAGGCCGACTTTTTTGGGGCGATGGACGGTGCCAGCAAGTTCGTCCGCGGCGACGCAATCGCCGGCATCATCATTACGGTGATCAACATCGTGGGTGGTTTGGTAATCGGCGTGGTCGATTACGGCATGGAGATTTCGGAAGCCGCGGCCCTGTTCACCCGATTGACGATCGGCGACGGCCTGGTGAGTCAGGTCCCTGCCTTCTTGATTTCGCTGGCCGCCGGCTTGCTGGTCACCCGATCGAGTGGCGACACGAACCTGCCCGTCCAGTTCCTCACGCAGTTGTTTTCGCGTCCGCGGGCGTTGGCCATCACCGGGGTGTTTGTGGCGATTCTGGTCTTCACCAGCCTGCCGACTTTGCCATTAGTGGGAATCGGTGGCGGTTGCCTGGGGCTGGCGTTGATGCTGACGCGGAAGCAGCGCGCCATCGACGTCGCGACACAAACACAAACACGCGCCGAAGCCACGAAGAAGCCCGAGGAACGTGTCGAGGACTTCCTGTCGGTCGATCCGATGGAGATTGAGATCGGCGTGGGGCTGATTCGACTGGCCGACCCGAAACGGGGCGGCGACCTGTTGGAGCGCATTCAACGGGTGCGGCAAAACGTCGCAGCCGACATCGGCATCATCATGCCCAAAGTGCGTATCCGCGACAACATGCGGCTCGACCAGAATCAATATCGCATCAAAATCGTCGATGTGCCGGTGGCCGAGGGGAATCTGAATCCCAACATGCTGCTGGCGATGAACTCGGGCAATGCCACGGGCAAGATTCCTGGTTTGGCCACGCAAGAGCCGGCCTTCAACACCCCGGCGACCTGGATCGATGCCGGCGGTCGCGACCAGGCCGAGATGCTCGGCTACACCGTGGTGGAACCGGTCAGCGTGTTGGCCACCCATTTGACCGAAATCGTCCGCAAGCATGCCGACGAAATCCTCACTCGCGATGCCGCCAAGCACCTGGTCGACGAATTGAAAAAGACGTCTCCAGCCGTGGTCGACGAGCTCATCCCCGGCCAGATGAAGCTGGCCGAAGTGCAACAAATCCTGCAATTGCTGCTGCGCGAGCAAGTGCCGATCCGCAATTTGGGTCCGATCCTGGAAACGCTGGGTGAGTACGCGCCGCGGACCAAGGATCCGATGCTGCTGACCGAATACGTGCGGCACCGGCTGGCCCGGACCATTTCGAACCGCTATCGCGACCGTCAAGGCCGCATGTACGTGGTAACGCTCGATCCGGCGATCGAGGACCGCATTCGAGCTGGCTTGGAGAACAGCGACCGCGGCTTGCTTGTGCGGATGTCGCCGCCGGCGATCGAAGCCACTTGCCGCGTCATTGCGGCTGAAGTCGAAAAGCTGACGGTGGCCAATCATCCGCCGGTCATTCTGGTCAGCCCACAGATCCGAGCCGGCCTGAAGCAGTTGACCGCCGGCCAACTGCCCCGCCTGGTGGTGCTGAGCTACAACGAGATCACTCGCGACACGCAGATCGAATCTTTGGGGCTGGTGAGCGATGCCGCCAACGTGGCCGCGGCCCGTCATTAAAGTCTCTCGAGTCAAAATCCAAACAGCTGATTGTCCGTGATGGAACTGAAGACGTACCGAGCCAAGACGATCCACGAAGCGCTGGCGCTGGTGCGCCGCGATTTGGGGCCCGATGCTGCCGTGCTGGGTACCCGCGAAGTGCGGGGGACTGGCGGCATGGTGGCGTGGCTGCGCGGCGACAGGTTGATCGAGGTAACCGCGTCGGACGAGGTGATTGTTCCAAGCCGTTTACCGCCGCGGCGAGTGCCAGCGGTCGAGATTACTCCGCTGCGGTTCGCGGCCGTCAGTGGTATCGACCTGGCAGTCCCCGCGAAGTCGAGCGTGGCGGCCGGAGCGGACCACCTGCCTGCCTCGTTGCGAACCTTGGTCCGTGCGACCGAGGCCGTGCCGCAGCCCAGCCCCGCGCGCGCCACAGGCGCTGCCGTGGTTGCTGGATAATTTGACCGACGTGGAAACACCGGAGGATTTTGCCCGGGAACTGGTCGAGCAGGCGATGCGAAGCCTGGCGGCCAGCGATTCCGACGACTCGAAGGCAGCTCGAACGCACTTGATTGCGGCAATCGGTCGGGGCATCGAGGTGGCCGGCCCGATTGTCTCGGTGCCCCGCCAACGCCGACTGGTGGCGCTGGTCGGCCCGACCGGAGTCGGCAAGACGACGACCACCGCTAAACTCGCCGCCCATTTCCGCCTGAACGAACATCGCCGAGTGGGATTGATCACCGTCGACACGTATCGCATTGCGGCAGTCGAACAATTGCGTACCTATGCCGACATTATCGACTTGCCGATGGAGGTGGCTTCGACGCCGCACGAGTTGCGGCAGGCCATCAACCGACTGGCCGACCTCGATTTGATCCTGATGGACACTGCCGGTCGCAGTCCGCGCGACGAGGCGCAGATTCAAGAATTGAAATCGCTATTGGACGAATCGCGACCCGACGAGGTTCATCTGGTCCTGAGCTGCGCCTCGGGTGCCACGACGTTCACCTCCAGTTCCGATCGGTTCGGCGCCGTGGGCGCCAACCGGTTGATTCTGACCAAACTGGACGAGGCCCAATGCCTGGGGACTCTGCTGCCGCTTCTGCGGACGAGTCGCTTGCCGCTGAGCTATGTAACGGTGGGTCAGAACGTGCCGGACGACATCGAAATCGCTGATCCGGTCCGAATGGCCCAGCAGATTTTGGGATCGCGCGAGGCATCACCCACTTAAACGTCCATCTCCAGAGATCGGCCTTCGAGCCTGCTCGGCGGGCGACCGTTTCTTTCAACCACCAACTGTGTTCGGCATGACCAACGATCAAGCTAACGAACTGCGCCAATTGGTTCGCATACAGCCGCATCCGCGTCTGACGAGCGACAGGCGCCGGAAATCATTGCGGTCACCGGCGCGCACCACGGTGTGGGGGCGACAACGACGTCGGTCAATCTCGCTATGGCGCTGGCCCTGGCCGGTCGCCGAGTCATCCTGGTCGACGCGGATCTCGAGCGAGGTAGCGTGGCGCAGCTGTGCGGCATCAAGGAGCGGAGCTCGGTGACCGATGTCCTGTCGGCCAGGCGCAGCATCCATGAGGTTCTCCTGCGCGGCCCGGTGGGCGTGTTGGTCGTGCCCGGAGTGGCAGCTGCCGGCGCCACCGTCGATTATTCGGCCACGGCCCAACAGCGGCTGCTCGACCAACTGCGCGGGCTGGCTCTGCACGCCGACGTCGTGGTAGTCGACACCGGATCGGGGCGGAATGGTTTTGTGCGCCGATTCTGGCAAGCGGCCGATGTGCCGCTGATCGTCACCACGCCCGAGCCTGTCGCCATCATGGAATGTTATGCCACGATCAAAGTGCTGCTGGCGGGCACGGCGAGTATTGCCGTGCGAACGCTGATCAATCGCGCTCCGACCGTTGAACGAGCCACGGAAGTGCAACTTCGGATTGCGAACGCCTGCCGACGTTTCTTGGGCGCGAGTGCCACCGCGGCCGGTCATGTGCCGGAGGAGCCGCTGGCATTGCAGGCATCGGAGGCAGCCACCCCGTATGTGATCCGTTCGCCTCAGTGCGAAGGAGCGCGAGCCATGGAACGCCTGGCGGCGGCCTTGTGGCCCATCCGGCGGTCCGGTGCAGCGCGAGCCAGTGTGCTTCCATCGGCCCCCACGGCGGCATGAAGCCGTCGGGCCGCGGCGTGCCGTTCACGCGTCCCAGTCGACGAGCGATGGCGGAAGGAGAATCGGATTTGAGCAGAATGCAACAAAAATGGATTCAACCCGGAACGCGGCCAAGGCCGATACTTGGGAGACCCATGTCAGCCGATGGCCTGTCAAACTTTGCCGTTTGCGTGAAGTTTGCGGCAATCGAGTCGATTGGGCAGTCCAGCAAGAGTGGCCCAACTACGCCATCGAGCAAGGCTGCTCGGATGTCGGGGCATATAGCGCTGATCCGGGAATCTGCTCGTGGGACGTGCGTATGCCGGAGTTTTGGGTCCGCTGGCGTTTTTGACGGTGCTTGCGCAGGGATTGATTCATTCGGGCGGTGCCTCGGAAACGCTGTGGCGAGCGACGCTGGCGCTCGGGGCGTTCGGAATCATCGGTTGCGTTGCCGGCCAAATCGCTGGCCAGGTTGTCGAGGATGCGGTGCGGGGCCGGCTGACTGCCGAAATTGCCCGGCGAGCGGCTGAAAACACGGTCGCGAAAAAGCGCTGACGCGGGAATGAATCCCCGCGGCAACAGCGGGCCTGAGACGTGAGACATAAAAGCGAATGGATTCGCAAGCGGCGGAGCCGCCCAGCGGTAAATCACGGAGGTATTGATGGCGACAATCACGACTACATCGGCACCCGAAGACATCGCGGAACTGTGGCAGCGCTTCAAGCAGGATCAGACCAGCCAAGAAATGCGCAACCGGCTGGTTGAAACGTACCTGCCACTGGTCAAGTACAACGGCGAGCGGATCTGGTCGCGACTCCCCGAAGGGGTGGAACTCGACGATCTGATCTCGGCGGGCGTCTTCGGCCTGATGGACGCGATCGACGCTTTCGATCTGTCGCGCGGCGTCAAGTTCGAGACCTATTGCGTGCCGCGTATCCGTGGCGCCATGCTCGACGAACTGCGGACGATGGACTGGGTTCCGCGTCTGGTCCGTTCCAAGGCCAGCAAGCTGAACGAAGCGCTCAAGACACTGGAAGCTCGCTTGGGCCGATCGCCCACCGAGATTGAACTTTCGACTCAGCTCGAAATCTCGGTCCCCGAGTTGGAAAAGATGGTTCTCGAGGCCAATGCCGTCAACCTGATCAGCCTCAACAAAAAGTGGTACGAGACGGATAGCTATAAGGACGTTCGCGAGATCGACATCCTGGAAGACAAAAAGGGTGAAGATCCGACGCGCCGCATCCAGAAGAACGACCTGATGCGGTTGGTCACCAAAGGGCTCAATCGGAACGAACGCCTGATCATCATTTTGTATTACTACGAAGAGCTGACGATGAAAGAAATCGGCGCCACGCTCGATCTCTCGGAAAGTCGCGTCAGCCAGATGCACAGCTCGATCGTCCAGCGGCTGCAAAGCCAGCTTCAGCGCCGCCGCCCCGAGTTCGGCGGCTAGACGGGCCTTCGGTCCGCCAGCCGTCGCAGTACGCAAGCCTTCAAGAGCCCAGGACCTTTCCTGGGCTCTTTGCTTTGGGGCTCATACCTACGCCCGAGAGGCATCATTCCAGCTCGTCGGCCTCGGCGACGGCCGCCGTGTCGGCCGCCAGAAATCTGGTACCGCTGATCCACAGAACTCCACTGAGCGCAATGGCGACCGTCACGGCGGTGAACCCGACGTTCATGTTGCCGCCGGCCAGATCAGTGATCCAGCCGACCAGGAACGGCGAAACCGCGTCGCCCAGCAGGTGGATCAGAAAGATGTTGATGGCAAACGCCGAAGCGCGGATCGACGGCAAGGTCACGTTGGCCAGCACGGCATTCGCCGGACCGGTATTGAGCAACAAGCAGAACTCGGTCAGGAAGATCAACCCCCAAGCCATGGGAAACGGCGTGACCAGCACCAGCAGAAAGATGGGCGTGCCGACGAGCATGCCGACGCCCGACACGAGAAAATAAGAACCCGGCCAACGGCTGCGGAGCTTGTCTCCCAACCATCCGCCGAACAATGTCGCGGAGATGCCGGCGGTGACCGTGACGCCGCCGAAGATCAGGTTGATGCGTTCCAAGCTGGGCTCGACGTCAGGTGGCAAATCCTCGCGGCGGAACCCGAAGATATAACTGGGCATCCAAAACGCGACCGCTCCCAAGGCAAAAACCATTGCCGCCATGGCCAACGTGTTGATCACGTAGGAAGGGATTCGGGCCAGGCTGGCATAATCCGCCAGGCGATGATTCGCCACGGGTCGAGCTGGTTGACCGGCCGCAATCCTGTGATGGCGCGGATCGCGCATCACGAGGCAGACGATTCCCAGCAGGATTCCCGGCGGCAGCGAAACATAGAATGCCGTGCGCCAGCCAAATCGTTGGGCCATGAAGCCCCCCAGCAGAAAACCGAGCGCACTTCCGACCGGAATGGCAACATAGAACAACGAAAGAATCCGGCCACGACGCTCGACCGGAAACAGGTCGGCCAGCACCGTGGGGGCGGCGGGTCCATAGGCCGCCTCGCCAAAACCGATGAACAGTCGCGTGATGAGCAGCATGGCATAGGTGGCCGCCAGACCCGACCCGCCCGATGCCAGGCTCCAGACAATCACGCCACCGGAAATGATCCACCAACGATTCATCCGATCCGACAACCAGCCGAACAGCGGCGCGGTGATCATGTAACTGAGGAGAAAAGCGGTGGGTAAAAAACCCATCAGCGCGTTGATGTTGGCAGCGCCAGCGGGGAACAGGTCCTGGCGGATGTGCGGTTCGACGGCCGCCAGAACGTATTGATCGACGTAGTTGAGCAGGTTGATCGCCAGCAGCAGTGCCACGACGAACCACCGCGACCGCTCGCTTCCGTCTGGCTGCGGTGAAATCACTGTCATGGGGTTTCCGATTCCGTCGGTCGTGGAAGGCGATTGCGGGCCAAGGCTGCGACCAATGTAGAAGGTTCCGGCGGGAAAGAAAACGCCGGTGAGCTGGCGGTGGTGGTGGAAGATCGTGTGCGGGCTTTTTGGCCGGCGGGGGTGCTGATGACCGAAATTGAAGAAAAACTGCTAGCGATTGCAGCGAAGAGCGCGAACCTTGAGCCTGCGGACGTGCTCGACATGGTAGCCGATTCGGAATGGGATTGGTGCGACCTGGATTGGGGTTGGTACGTTCGAGGGGACGTTAGAGAGCTTTGGGGCGTGCTGCCCCTGGACGTGCGGCTCGCCATTTTCATTCAAGCGGAGGGAGAGGCGTCGTCGGCGCGGCTTTGTCGGTAGGCTGCCACGGTCCCACTCTGCCTGTGGTGAGCATGTTTTCCCAATAGGAGATGGTCGCATAGATCGACGAGCATATTCCAATAAACTGCTTCCTGGGCACAGAAAGATTCCTTGATTCGCTGATGTTGGCCACCATTTCCCAGTCATGTGGTGCTATTCTGTCGTCGATCAGGTTTTCCATGCGCTTGGTGGCGCCGATCGATTTGATGTTGTCGTCGGTCAATTCCACCTGATACGGCGCATGCGCGAACCGGTTTCGCAAATCCTTTAATTCAAGCAGCCTCTCAAGGGTCTCTGGCTCCAAAAGGCCCAGAGCGCGGCACATCATAATCCGCGACCAAAACGACCCCAGCAATGGCTGCCCACCGCCCAGAAAAAGGTTCCTCACTTCGTCCTTAAAATCCAAAGACTGCTTTTCGGTCTCGCCTGCAAGGTCGGCATTCGCCTTCCAATGAGCCATCCAGAAATATCGCCAGAGCAGCCGTGCGAGTGCGTCGTCCATGGCGCTCGCAGCCAGCATGACGCAGCCACGCTCTGATTCGAGCGTGAGTTGTAGCATCAAGGGCATCGTTTTTTGCGCGCCCAATTTTGGCGGTTGCCGCTTGCTCTTTTTTGGCTGCCTTGAGCCCATAGCCAGCGGCGCCTTTGGAGGTCTTGGGCGTGGCGTAGCGCGATCCCCGCCTTATACGCTCACGGATTCGGCGTGCAACTCGCCGCACGTCCACTAGCCTGTTTTGGTCTCGCGCTTGGCGGCCTTCGTCAGCCGCTCCCTGGCCCATTCTGAGAAGGTCAAGCCGGCGCGCTCGGCGGCCTGCCGGTATTGCTCGTATTCCGGCTCGGTTAAACGGATAGGGACCAGTTTACTGATGGCCCCCGAAGGATCGCGCGGCGGTCGTCCCATCTTTCCCATAAGGACAAATATATAGACGAAAATAGCGCCAAGTCAAGAACCGACGGGCGCCTAATACGTATATATCTTAGTGCTAACAAAAAACCCCGACTCGGCCTTGGCGGGCTGAATCGGGGCGAGAACAACCAGGCTTTCGCTAGGCTGCTCCGACAAAGCCATTCTAGCGAGGGCCGCAGCCGGAAGCGACCCCGCGATGATGATAGCCTGTGCCCATGAGGATTACCGCACGAACGGCAAAGACCGACACGGCAACACCCGCTTCCGCTGCAAGCTGTGCGGTAAGACGTGGGTGGAAGTGAAGTCAGTCAAGCCGCTCGGAACGATGAAAATTTCTCTGGCCGACGCCAAGCTGGCCCTGCGGCTCTTAGTCGAGGGCAACAGCGTGCGGGCCACGGCTCGAATCACCATGCTGGACAAGAAAACGATCCTCAAGCTGATCGTGCGGTTTGGCACGGCCTGCCGCCGGTTCCTTGACCAGCGCATGCGGGGGCTGACGCTCGACCATCTTCAGTTCGACGAGCAGCACACTTGGGTTCTCAAGAAACAATCGCGGCTGACCATCGACGAGCGCGCCGAACGGCACGACATTGGCGAAATGTACCTTTGGACGTGCATCGACCAGACCACCAAACTCATGCCGGGATTCTTGATCGGCAAGCGCTCGGCCGACAACGCGCGGCGATTCATGGTGGACATTGCCAGCCGGCTGGTCTTCCCGAACGCTCATGCCAGCGATGCCCACAGCTACATGGCTGGCGGATATAAGCCGATCACGCAAATCTCAACCGACTGCTTCAACGTCTACCCCGAAGCGGTTGACTTGGCCTTTGGCCCCTACGTGAAGTATGGCACGATCCGCAAAGACTACCGCAACGCCAAGATGATTTACACGCCGGGCGAAATGGTCGGGACTAGCGCAAGGGCGCCGGAACATAGGCCCTCGCGAAGTCCGCACGATATGCACTTCGCACGTCGAGCGGCTGAACGGCACGCAACGCCTGTTTATGAAGCGGCTGAACCGGCTCACCTATTGCTTCTCGAAAAAGCTCCGCAATCTTGAGTGCGCGTTTGCGATGTTCGCCGCGTACTACAATTTTTGCTGGCAGACTCGCACGCCCGGCAAGAGCGGCAAGCTCCGGTCAACGGCTGCGATGATGGCCGGACTCGCTGGGCACGTCTGGTCTTTCGACGAGTTGTTTGACGCCGTAATGGCCATATAATGCGAAAAGCCGCCAGTTGGTCGCTGGTGGCTTTTCAGCTTTTGAGCCCGTAGGCCCTGCGCTGTGACAAGTGCATGGTACGCCTGCCGGCTTGGGTTTTCAAGCCGATCATATCATGCCCAGCGTCAAATGCGTGGAGTGTGGCATTCTTGCGGTCCGGGTACATCCCGTGAGCGGCCGGATGGAATGTGCGACGGAGCATGAGCGGTCAACGGGAATTTATTCCGCCAGCTCTCAATTCCCGGTATGCGCTGCAAGGGCGTTTGATCTTCTCTCGGAAGTCGGGGAGGAAAACAAGCGAGAAGCAAGGCTCCATACGATCAACAAGGGACGCATCTGTGTGCGATTTGTTGAATGGGAGCCTGCCTATGACCTGAAGGACCACATGGAAATGTTCCATCAAGCCGAGCTTGCAAGGCAACAGAGCGAAAGGGACCGGCAGCAGCGCGAATTTCAGGAGAGGCAGGCGGCAGACTCCCGAAAGCATAATAACCGCTCGCTTGCGGTCTCGCTGGCTGCGGTGGCGGTCGCCGCGTCAATAGGAATCGCCAACATCATAACTACTTTGGCGACCAAGACGCCGTCACCGCCAGCGATCCAAGCCGCGCCGCAGCAGCAAATTCCGTCCGAACTGCGCTCGGAAATAGCATGGCAATTCATTTCCCGTGCCAGTGCGGCGCCAAACTCAAGGCTGCGGACGATAAGGCCGGAAAGACGTTCGACTGCCCGACGTGCGGCCGATCCGTCACTGTGCCGCAGCCGGCCAGCGAATTTATTCACAGCATTGCCGTTGATGATCGGCCAGAGCCACCGCCAAAGGCGCCAGCGGCTTTTCATTGCCCCGTTTGCGGGAGCGAGCAAATCCAGCGGGTTTCCGTGATCGTCAATGCCGGCACCATTGACTCGACGGGCCGCACCGGATCGACCGGAGTTATCGTTGGCGATGGGCTGGACATTGTCCCGGTGTTCGCGACAAGCAAGACGCGAAGCCAACAGAAAACGCAGCTCGCCCAACGCCTCGCACCGCCCAAACCGCCCGATGTGCTTCGTGATGACTTCGGGTGCGCCGCCGTGATCCTGATATTCATTGCGCTACTCGTTGTGTGGATGCTGAGTCCCGGCATCAGGGACACCCAGTCGGCAGTTATCACAATGGTCTCGGCGGCGGTTTTCGTCACTGGCGCAGTCGTCGTGGCCCGGAAATTAATCCCCCCAGTCACGCAGAAGCGGATGGATGCCCATGCCGCTGCGGTCAGCGCTCATTTCGCTGCGATGGACGAATGGAATGGCAGATTCTTTTGCCACCGCTGCGGAAAGGTTTTTACGCCTGCCGAACCGGCCGCCCCCTAGCCTGCACACGATCTTCCCCCACTACCGAGCTGGCGGTCGGCTAGTCGTCTGCCGCCGCCGCCGGTAAACTAAAGTGCACCTGTAATTGCCCATTTTCGCGCTAATGAGAGTCACTTTATGCTAGGAGCCACGCTGGCCCACGACGCCTATGTCGAGCGACTGAAAACCGAGTTGAACCGGACCGATCTCGCCGAAATGCAACATTGGGCCGATTTGGTCTATTCCGCCTGGCAGGATGAGAAGTTCGTATTCATCTTCGGCAATGGCGGCTCCGGCACCACGGCCAGCCACATCGCCGAGGACCTGGGCAAAAGCCTGCTCAAACCCGAAGATTTGAAGGACGAAAAGAAGAAACGTCTGAAGGTTCTCAGCCTGACCGACAATCAGGGTTGGATTCTGGCCGTCGGCAACGACGTCGGCTACGACCAGATCTTCGTCCAGCAACTCATGAACTACGGCAGTCGCGGCGATTTGGTGATTGCCATCAGCGGATCGGGCAACAGTCCCAATGTTCTGGCCGCCGTCGACTGGGCCAACCGTCACGGTTTGAAGACATTCGGCCTGACCGGCTACAACGGCGGCAAGTTGCGCTCTCTGGCCCAGGCGGGCTTGCATGTCCCATTGGACGACATGGGCATGGTCGAAAGCATTCACTTGTGCCTGTTCCATTGGGTTCTCAACGACGTTTTCGCCCGCATCAATCGAGTTGGCCGGCACGGTTAGTCGCCGGCACCTGGCCAACACGGCGCGTGGCCGATCGGCGTTTTGCTCCCGCATGTTTTTTACTCCCTTGCAAGACTGCGTGTTGATCTATGTTTCTGGGAATTGAATCGGGCGGCACCAAGCTGCAATTGGGAGTCGGTCGAGGCGATGGCACGCCGATGATTGCGCTGGAGCGATTCACGATCGATCCTGCGGCCCGCAACACGGGCATCCTGCAGCAGATCGAAGCGGCGGCCCCCGCGCTGATCGCCCGGCACGGGGTGACCGGTATCGGGGTCGGTTTCGGCGGACCCGTCGACGCAGCGGCTGGCCGCCTGATCAAAAGCCATCAGATCGACGGCTGGGAAGACTTCGAACTCGGTCCGTGGTGCCAGCAAAAATTCTCTTTGCCCACCAGGATTGAAAACGATTGCGATGCGGCCGCATTGGCCGAGACTCGGTTTGGCGCCGGGCGCGGCCAGCGCGTCGTGTTCTATGTCACGGTCGGCACCGGCGTCGGCGGTGGACTAGTCGTCGACGGCGAAATTTTTCGTGGACAGGGAATGGGCGTGGCCGAAATCGGCCATTTACGCCCGGGACTGCATGCCGATCGTCCGGACGAAACGGTCGAGTCGGTGGCCAGCGGCTGGGGGATTGCCGCCCTGGCACAATCGCGGATTGGCGATCCGGCCACGCAACCGTTAATCCCGCTGGCCGCGCGCCGCAACGCCCGGCGACCGGAAGCCGTGCGCCAATGGCTGGCCACGGCGGTCGATCCGGAAGAAGAATTCGCGGCCGATCTCCGCTCACGCGCTGGCGACCAGGTGGAACAATTGACCGCCAAGATCGTGGCCGAGGCGGCCGCCGATGGCAACCAGATTGCCCGCGAAGTGCTCGAGCACGCTTGTCGGGTCTTGGGCTGGGGAATCGCTCAAGCGATCACACTCATCTCGCCCGGAGTCGTGGTCGTTGGCGGCGGAGTTTCACTGATGGACGCATCGCTGTTTCTGGCGCCGTTACGGCGCGAAGTCGAGCGCTACGTCTTTCCGCCGCAGATCGGCTACTATCACATCGAGCCAGCGGCGCTGGGCGAACTGGTCGTCGTTCACGGAGCCCTGGCTGCCGCTCGGCAGGCCGCGGACCGTGCTGGGGCTTAGCGATTCGCACGCAGTGCGATCGCGGCGCGCACCTCGGGCAGCGGATACTCGATGATCGGAAGATTCAGGCCAGCCAGTTCGCGCAGCCGCCGATATCCACGCGTAACGAGTCGCTCGCGCTCGGCGACATAGGCGGGATCGAGCTGCCGTTTGTCGAACGGACCTTCGACCACCAGGGGTGAGAACGTGTCGTCGACGATGAACTGCGCCAGCACCGGATTGCAGCGGATGTGACGCTCGCGCGTGGTGTGCAGCACTTCCGGGTCGATCTGCCCGATCACGTAACGCAAATACAGATCGCTATCGACCAGGTCGGCCACGTCGCCGCCGCAGACGTCGCACAGATAGCCTTCGTCACATTTGGCCATGGATCGAGCGGCTCTGACGACTGGACTACAGACCCAACAGATCGCTCATCGTATAGAGACCGGGCTGTTGCCGCGCAACGAACTTGGCAGCGGCGAGTGCGCCGTGGGCGTAGCAATCGCGATTGCTGGCGCGAACCGTCAGTTCGAGCGTTTCGCCCAACATGCCGAAGACAATCGTGTGTTCGCCCGGATTGTCGCCCGTCCGCAGCGCGTGGTAGCCGATTTCGCCATGCGGTCGTTTGCCCGGCCGCCCCTGGCGACCGTGCTGATGGTTGGTCTGGCCCATGATGTCGGCGACCAGCTCGCCGAATTTCAGGGCGGTGCCGCTCGGTGCGTCTTCTTTATAGCGGTGGTGTCGCTCGATGATCTCTACATCGACGCCGGTGGCATGATCCTTCAGTACGCCGGCGGCCACCTGAACGAGCTTCATCGCCAGGTTGACGGCCAGGCTCATGCTCGGCGCCGACAACAGCGGGATCGAGCGAGCAGCCTGGTGGACGTGGGCTCGCTGCGGCACTTCCAGGCCGGTCGTGGCCAGCACGAGTGGAATCTTTCGCGACTCACACTCCGACAGCACCGCATCAGCTCCGGCGGGCGTCGAAAAATCGATCATCGCGTCGACGCTTTCCGACAACGTGCTGGCGATTTTCACGCCAATCGGACCGATGCCGGCCACCTGACCGGCGTCACTGCCCAACTGGGGATGACCAACGGCTTCGAGCGCGGCGACGATTTTCAGGTCCGGGTCGGCATGCCCGAGCGCAATGAGGCGCTGCCCCATGCGGCCGGCAGCTCCGTTGATAGCAATACGAACTGGATTCATGAGTGGGTGGGCCGCTTCCTGGGCCGCGAATCAACTGTACAGTTGGATGGCTTTGACGATCTCGTCCAGCTCGTTCGAGACGGCCACCGCGCGGTTGGCAAACGCGGCCCGTTTGACGCCGCGCGAGCCGAGCACTTTGTTGAACATGTCCTGATCGGTGGTGTGATAAGCGACCGTGGCATCGGGATCTTTCAGTTGATGCCCGGTCAGAATGCAAACCACTTGCTCATCGGGCCCGATGACTCCCTCGGCCACCAGCAGCTTGGCCCCCGCCACACTGGCGGCACTGGCCGGCTCGCAGCCGAGCCCGCCGGCTCCGACCTGGGCCTTGGCGTCCAGAATCTCCTGATCGCTCACTTCGCGAACCACGCCCTGGCAAACGTCGAGCGCCCGCAGGCACTTGTCGAGGTTGACCGGCCGGTTGATCTCGATGGCGCTGGCAATGGTCGACGCCCGGCGATGAGCGCGATCGAGCTCGGCGTAATAGCCGGCGGCAATCGACGCGTCGGGCTCTCCGCCGTTCCAGCGCAGATTCCGCTTTTCGTAAAGCTGGTACAACGTGTCGGCACCGGTGGCGTTGATCACGGCCAGTCGCGGCACACGATCGATCAATCCAATCTCTTTCAATTCGGCGAACGCCTTGCCGAACGCGCTCGAATTCCCCAGGTTGCCGCCGGGAACGACGATCCAGTCGGGCACCTGCCATCGCAGGGCTTCGAGCACCCGATACATGATCGTCTTTTGCCCTTCCAATCGGAACGGATTGACGCTGTTGACCAGATAGATGCCCAATTGCTGCGACACTTCCTTGACGCGACCCATCGCGTCGTCGAAGTCGCCGGCGATCTGCACCGTCAGCGCGCCATAGTCCAAAGCTTGCGACAGCTTGCCGTGAGAGATCTTGCCCGAGCCGATGAAGATCACCGCCTTCATGAACTTGGTCACGGCACAGTACAGCGCCAGCGAGGCACTGGTGTTGCCGGTTGAGGCACAGGCGGCCCTGACGGCGCCGATAGTTCGGGCGTGGGTGAAAGCGGCCGACATGCCGTTGTCTTTAAAACTGCCCGAAGGATTGAGCCCCTCGTATTGCAAGAACAGTCGCTTGGCATTCAGCCCGATGTATTTGGCGACGCCGGCCGATGGAGCCAGCAGCGTTTGACCTTCGCCGACCGTAACGACATGCTCGGGCTTGGCGAAGGGAAGCAATTCGTGAAATCGCCAGACGCCGCTGTAGCAAAGCGGGTCGTAACGCCGGCTCCATTTGCGTTCGAACCAGTCGAGCGACGCAGGCGGCCGGCAGCGGTTCCAGTCGTAGGCCACGTCGAGCAGGCCGCCGCAGGCCGGACAGGCCACGTGGGCTTCCTCGATGGCATAGGTGGCGGCGCAGCGCGGCACAATGCACTTTTGAAAGGCGACGTCGGTCACGGCGGCGACGCTAATGGCACACTGCTCCTCGATTTACGCGTTACGGGGGCGCAAGGCAGACCTACCAGGATCGGTGTGGACGAACGGGTTCTGTTCCCCCCCCGCGTCAATCTAGTCTAAAACACCCGTCCCTGGCCAGCAAGCGAGGACGGCGTGATCGATTCAGCTATGAGCTACGACTGACAACGCAATTGGCCGCGGTTCCGGAGACTGATCTTGGGGCAATGGAGTCATAATTGGTAAATTCCTCCTGCGCGGCCTGCTGGTTCGGTCGCGATGAGCCTCGGGTGCCGTGCTACGGAGAGAAGTGCCGATGTCCCTTGCGCCCCAAGACGGCTGGCAATCGTTCGGCGAAAATCGCCGGCTGGTTGGCGATTTGCTCTCCATATCGGCGCGCCTGCCCCTTTTTCCAATCGAACGCGAATTCGATTTGGGTGAGCTGGCGGCGCTGCGCGAAGAAACGAGCCCACGGATTTCGTGGGTGGCCCTGTTCGTAAAAGCTTATGGGCTGCTGGCGGCCGACATTGTCGAATTGCGGCAAAGCTACATGCAATGGCCCTGGCCGCACATTTTCCAGCACGAGCAGAGCGTGGCGATGGTGGCGGTAAATCGCAGCACGCTCTCCGGCGATCGGCTGTTTTGGGGGCGTTTCACGGCCCCCGAAAAGATGTCGCTGACCGAGATTCAAATCCAGCTCGACGACTACAAGCATGGCCAGATCGAAAAAACGTTCCGCCGCCAGATGCGCGTCAGCCGTTTTCCGACGCCACTGCGTCGGCTGGCGTGGTGGATGAGCCTGAACCTGTCGGCCATCCGCCGTGCGCGCCGGATTGGCACATTTGGCCTGTCGACAGTGGCCAGCTTGGGGGCCGTCAATCGGTTTCATCCGACCTGCACCACAACCAGTCTCTCCTATGGCCCGCTCACTCCGGCCGGCCGCACGCTGGTGACGATCGTGTACGATCATCGGATGATCGACGGCGCCCCGTTGGCCCGTGCGCTGGCCGAGTTGGAAGCAATTCTGCAGGGCCCGATCGCCGAGGAGCTGGCCGGGCTCAAGCGGCGCGTCTCGGCGGCTTGAAAGCCGCATCGCTCAGCCCGCGACGGTGATCTTCTCGCCTTCGCGCCACTGGTTGCCGTCGCGCTCCACACGCGAATAGAGCGTATCGCGTTCGATCGGATCGCGGCCGGCTTCGCGGATCAGACGGCAAATGTCGTCGACCGAGAGAATCTCGGGCGTTTTGGCCCCGGCGTCGTGATAGATCAGTTCGTGACGCACCGTGCCGTCCAAATCGTCGGCCCCGTAGGCCAGCGACGTTTGAGCGGTGCCGATGCCCAGCATGATCCAATAGGCCTTGATGTGGTCGAAGTTGTCGAGCATCAATCGGCTGACGGCCATCGTCCGCAGATCCATGATTCCCGACGGCTTTTTGATGTGGCTCAGGCCGGTGTTGTCGGGATGAAAGGCCAACGGGATAAAGGTTTGAAAACCACCGGTTTCGTCCTGCAGCTCGCGCAGGCGAATGAGATGGTCGATTCGATGGTAGGCGTTTTCCAGATGGCCATAGAGCATCGTGGCGTTCGAGCGCAGGCCAAGCCGATGGGCCGTGCGGTGGATGTCGATCCAGCGACCGGCATCGGCCTTGTGCTCGCAAATCTTGTCGCGCACTTCGGGATGAAAAATTTCGGCCCCGCCGCCCGGCAAACTGCCCAAGCCGGCCTCGATCAATTCTTCAAGAATGCTGCCGATCGAGCGGCCAGTCTGGCGAGTGAACCAGTCGAGCTCGACTCCGGTCCAAGCCTTGAGGTGCAGCCGGGGATAGGCCTCGTGCAGGATGCGGATCACGTTGACGTACCACTCATACCGCATCTGGTGATGCAGCCCGCCGACGATGTGCATTTCGGTCGCGCCGCAATCGACCGCTTCTTGCCCGCGAGCGAGGATCTGCTCGTCGGTCATCAGATAGCCTTTCTCGCTGCGCAGGTCGGAACGAAACGCGCAAAAGACGCAGCGATAGAGGCAGATGTTCGTCGGATTCAAATGCGTGTTGATGTTGTAGTAGGCGGCGTTGCCGTTCTTCCGCTCGCGGACCAGATTCGCGAGTTCCCCCACTTCGTTCAGCGGCACGTCGGGCTGGTAGAGCAGGAGGCCGTCGTCGAACGACAGCCGCTCGCCGGCCTCAACCTTGCGGCGGATCGTTTCGAGCGTCGGCTGCGGGGCACGAATCATGGCAGATCCCTATCGGGCGGAGTGGCAAATATGGCGGGCCAATGGCCCTGTTTCAAATTTAGCTCACGCAAGGCCCGGTCTCCAAGGCCTGTGGACGGGTGCTGAACGTGGTGTCAGGCCAGCAAATCAAGTGCGCCGGCAATCAACAGGCCGATGCTCACCACAGCGTTGACGTTAAAAAACGCCACATTCACCCGCGTTAAGTCGTCGGGGCGGACCAGCCAATGCTCGTAAATCAGGAGCACCGCGACCGCCAGCACCCCGCCACGAAAAATCCATCCCAGTGGCGGAAAAACGACCGGCAGCAGGGCCAGCAGGACGACCATTCCCAGGTGACAGGCCGCTGCCAGCCGCAAAGCACCGCCCACACCCAACCGGACCGGAACGCTGGCTAAATGTGCCTGGCGGTCGAATTCGACATCCTGGCAGGCGTAGATAATATCAAACCCGGCCACCCACAACAGAACCGCGCCGCCTAACACCAGCGCCGGCAGCAGGTCGGCCGGATTGGCCGCGACGGCCGCACCACGCAGCGCGATCCAAGCCGACACGGGAGCGAGCATCAGCGCCGCGCCAAGCCAGAAATGGGCGAGGCTGGTGAATCGCTTGGCGAAACTATAGCCACACAAAAACGCCAGCACTGGCAGAGAAAAATAAAGGGGCAACCGATTCGGCAAAAACAACAGCGTCGATGCCACAAAACCGATGGCCGAAGCCACGGTGAACAGCGTCACGCTACCGGTTGATAATAGACCGGCCGGCAAGTGCCGCCCAGCAGTGCGGGGGTTTTGCGCGTCGAGCCGGCGGTCGACGAGCCGGTTAAACGCCATCGCGGCGCTGCGTGCCGTGACCATGCACAGCAGAATCCCCAGCCAGGGACGCCAGCCGATTGTCATCGAATTTGCCGACCGGGCCGACTCGCTCCACGCCATCACGCCGGCCAACAGCGCAAAGGGAAGGGCGAACAGCGTGTGGCTGAAGCGGATCATCTCCAAAATCAGCCGCAAACGCGTAAGCATCGTGTCACGTTTCCTCGCGTCCGCGTCTGTCCGACCGCGCGACCACAAGGCGCAGCAAAACCATCAGCCCGATGGCGCCCGGGCGGCAGGCGATTTCACACCGACGTAGAGCGTTGCCACGCCCAACGTCAGGCTGCAGCGGTCAACTGGGTCGAGGCCGGCGGCACGCATGCGGGCGGCAAGCGCTTCGCCCTGGGGAAATTGACCGACGCTCTCGGGCAGATAATTGTAAGCATCGCACGGATTTCGGGCCAAGAGCTGACCGATCCGCGGCAAGACGCGCCGGAAGTACCAGGCATAAATCGCGCGAAACGGCTGCCACGTGGGGGTCGAAAACTCGAGCACCGCAACACGGCCACCGACCCGGCAAACGCGTGCCATCTCGGCCAGCCCGCGATCGGTATCGCTCACGTTCCGCAGGCCGAAGGCAACCGACACGATCTGAAAACTCTCGCTCGGAAAGGGCAATCGCTCGGCGTCGGCCACGACAAATGCCAGCCGATCGGCTCCGGCGCGGCGGCGTTTCGCCTGGCCCACGTCGAGCATCGGCCGGCAAAAATCGGCGCCAACGATCGGCGATCGGCCGGCGGCGGCCCGGTGGTAGGCCAGGGCCAGATCGCCCGTCCCGGTACACAGGTCGAGCACGGGCGCGGTCCCCTCGGGCCGCACCCGGCGAACGGTCCGCCAGCGCCAGTAGTGATCGATTCCCAGCGAAAGCAGATGATTCAAAAAATCGTAGCGCGCGGCGATCTCGCCAAACATCCGCTGCACGCGGCTGGCCGATTTGTCGATCGTTGGGGTAGGGGGGGCGGATTGATCCGTCAGCATGCGTCGGTCACCGTCGCGCGCCGGAGCGCGGACAACGAAGGTTAGTTGATTCTGGCCACAATCCCATATTCTTGCCAGCGGCGCTCGACCAGATCGGCCACTTCGCGGGTGGCGGTCAGCGGCGCGGGCGAGGCAATCGACCGCTCGCCCGGCAGTTTTCGTGTGGCATCGATGCCCATCTGGCGCCCAACCGCTGGGATGTCAAACGCGTGATCGGCCAGCGCGGCGGGACCGTCTCGCATAAAAACGTCTCTACCCGGATCGACGTTGGCACCAACGCGCCGCCAGACTTCTGCCGAATTGTGAACGTCGACCTCTTCGTCGACAACGACGACAAACTTGACGGCCGCCAGCGCCGCCACGCCCCAAAAGGCGCTCGCCGCGCGCCGGGCTCCCAAGGGAATCGTCTTGCGGATGGCCACAAATGCAAAGCGGTCGTCGCCGCCACCGTCGGGCAGCGAGTAGTCGACCAGTTCGGCGATGACGGCTTTGACCAACGGCAGCAACAATCTCTCGCTCGCCTTTCGCAGCACGGCCGACTCGCCGACGGCCATTCCGGCCACGACAACCGGCAGCAGGCAGCCGGACCGTTCGGTGATCGCTTCGACTTGAAACAATGGAGCAGCAACCGGCGCGCGATAGTACGGCCCGGCCGTAGCGGCCAGGGCGACCGGCACGGTGGCCGCGGCGGGATCGAGATAGCCCTCCAGCACGATGTCGGCTTCAGCCGGAACTTCCAACGGCTGGGTGCGGCATTTGACGACATCGAGTGCGGCGCCGCAGACAGCGGCCAGCCACTCGTAAGCATCCAATCCTCCGCCCGAAAGCGTGGTGGCCAGCGGCGCTGCGGCAGCGACGCGCCAGGCCGGATCGCCCCCCAATATTGCCGCCACCGGCAACCGCTCGCCGGCGGCGCGTGCGGCCTGCCACAGGCGGGTCCAGTCACCGGCCCCGTCATCGACGATCGCCAATTGCATGGCGGCCGTTCGCGTGCTCTCGGTTTCGCGCTCTCGTTCGCCTGGCCGCGGTGGGTCGACGGGCACCAGTCGAGCGGGCGTCAGCCGCCGAACGCCAGCCGAGTCGGCCGCGACGAGCAGAGCGCCGGTAATCGACGGACCGGTTTCAGCGGGCCACGAGCGAACCAGGGCCAGCGCCGTCAGATCGATGTTGCGCCCCAACCGCACGATCTGCTGGACCGGACCGCTGCGGACGGTTTTGGCCCGCAGCCGTTCGGCGGAATTGTCGGGAGACGATCGCAAGCGGTCGAGCCAACCCTGGGCGGTGTTTTGGCGAAGGAGCGACTCGGTGCGCAGCGACAGTTCGTCCAACTGGCCGATCCCCAATGCCCGGCAAGCGCGGGCCGGAGTCGCCAGCAGATTGGCTATCCGTGGCAGCTTACTCCCACGCACCCGATCGAACAGCAGTGCCGGAGCGCCGGCTTCGGCGGCGCGACGGACGATTTCGCCCAGTTCCTCTCCAGGATCGACTTCGACACCGATGCGCAGCAACTGGCGCTCGCCAGCCAAGGTTTCCAAAAAATCGCTCAAGCTTCGGGCCATCGCGGCATTGTAGCGGGTCGGGGGCGGCTTGTTATATTCAAGCTGCGCAAAAACGCCCCTAGTGCGCACGCGTTTCCTTCGCCCTTACCCAAAATAACGCCATATGACACTCAGCGAAATTAGGGCCTACTTTCTCCCCCAGTTGGTCGCCCCCGCCGAGCTGTCCGGAGGCGTATCGGTGGTGATCAATGTCCTGCGGGCGACCACCACCATTACGGCGGCCCTGGCGGCCGGTGCACGCGAGGTGATTCCGTGCCTTGAAGTCGAGGATGCACGCCGTGCGGCCGCGAACCTGCCGGCCGGCCAGGCGGTCTTGGGAGGAGAGCGAGGCGGCCTGAAAATCGATGGTTTCGATCTGGGCAACTCCCCCAGCGCTTACACGCCTGCTACAGTGGGGGGCAAATCGCTCGTTTTTACGACGACCAACGGCACTCGGGCAATGCTTCACGCCCGCGAGGCCGACGAAATCTGGCTGGCCGCGCTGGTCAACTTATCGGCCGTGGTCGGCCGGTGTGCGGAGCTCAAACGAATCGATCTGCTATGTGCTGGCACGGGTGGCAAGATTACACGCGAAGACGTGCTGCTGGCCGGTGCGATCGTCGCCCGATTGACCGCGCCTGTCGGCGACCCGCATCGCTTTGGACCTGCGCACGACGGAATAGTGATCAACGATCAGGCGGCCATCGCGCGGGATGCTTGGCTGCTGGCACTGGCTGCCCCGGGCGAGCCAACAACGACGGAGCTGCTGCGCAAGACACTGCGGCAGACCCAAGGGGGCCGCAATCTGGCGGCACTGCGGCTTGAGGACGATCTGGCCGACGCGGCCGCGATCGATCGTTACGCGATCGTGCCACGGTTCGATCCTCGCTCGGGCCGAATCACGCCGGCCTGACGGCCCATGCTTGCCCCCACTTACTCGCTGTCAAACGGGCGGGTAAACTTGTCGCTTTCCCCCGGGCGAGCCGGCCGTGGCTCGCCTGACCGTTTTTTTGTTGGTGCCCCCCGACTCGGGGCCGGAGATCCACATGCCGCTGGACATGGACAAATTGGTTTCGCTCTGCAAGCGACGGGGGTTCTTGTTTCAGTCGAGCGAGATCTACGGCGGGCTGAATGGCTTTTGGGACTATGGCCCGCTGGGGGTCGAATTGAAACGCAACGTCAAAGAGGCCTGGTGGCACGACATGGTCAGCGGCCACGATGACCGCAGCATTCTGCCCGGCGCCCCGAACCCTATGAGATGACCGGCCTCGATTGCACGATCATCATGCATCCCCAGGTCTGGAAATGTTCGGGCCATTACGACTTGTTTCACGACTTCATGGTCGATTGCCGCGAGAGCAAGCGCCGCTATCGACACGACCAGGTCCGCGGCCGCTGGGTCGAGGCCAAAGGTCAGCGAATCTTCGTCGCCACGCAAGAGGGGGGCGACGACGGGGCTCGCCGAAACCGAGCAGCGAGCGCTAAAATTCTTCAACCTGCGGGCCAAGAACGTGGAAGACCTGGCCTGGCAAGGTCCGCTGGTCTCGCTGACCACGGTCACCGACTTTTCGCACGTGCTTGGCCCCGACGCCAAAACGCTCGGCACTCTGACCGCGCCGCGCGAATTCAACCTGATGTTCAAGACCTACGTCGGCGCGCTGAGCGGCGAAGAAGGGGCGGCCTTTTTGCGGCCCGAAACGGCCCAGGGCATCTTCGTCAACTTCAAGAATGTGCTCGATAGCTCGCGGGTGCGGTTGCCGTTCGGCATCGCCCAGATGGGCAAGAGCTTTCGCAACGAGATCACGCCGCGGAATTTCACCTTCCGCTCGCGCGAGTTCGAGCAGATGGAAATCGAGTTCTTCTGCCATCCCAAAAGCTCGCCCGACTGGTATCAATATTGGCGCGACCGGCGCTATCGCTGGTACCTGGAACTCGGGCTGGCCGGCGACCGGCTGCGGCTCCGCGATCATGACCAGGATGAACTGAGCCATTATTCGTGCGGCACGGCCGACATCGAATATGCCTTTCCCTTCCTGCCGCCGGGCGAGTTCGGCGAGTTGGAAGGGATCGCCCATCGCGGCGACTTCGACCTGCGCAGCCACATGGAAGGCAAGCTGGTGCGCAAGGGGGACGAGCTGGTCGTCGAAGAGGGGCCCGACGGCAAGCCGCGGCACCGCGGCAGCGGCAAGGATTTGAGCTATCGCGACGACCTGACCGGCGAACGGTACATGCCGCACGTGATCGAGCCTTCGGCCGGCGCCGATCGGGCCACGTTGGCCTTTCTGTGCCAGGCCTACACCGAGGACATGGCACCGGACGAAAATGGCAAGCCGACCGAGCGCGTGGTGATGAAGTTTCATCCGCGCCTGGCCCCGATCAAGGCGGCCGTGTTTCCGCTGGTCAAAAAGGACGGCATGCCGGAAGTGGCCGAGCAGATTTATCGCGAGTTGAAGCACCGTTTCAAGGTCTTCTACGACGAGAAGGGAGCGGTCGGCCGGCGCTATCGCCGTCAGGACGAGGCCGGCACTCCATACTGCATCACCGTCGACGGCCAGACGCTGCAGGACCAGACCGTGACGTTGCGCGATCGCGACACCTTGAAGCAATGGCGCATCAAAGCCAGCGACTGCACGGCGGAACTGAACCGGCTGCTGTTGGGTTGATGGCCTCTATGAGGTTTTTGCATGATTCCAACGCTGGCACAGGTCTCGTCACTCAACTCGCCATTTGCGAAGGACCTCGAAGATTATGCGGCCGGCGCCTGCCGCTCGGTCGAGTTGTGGCTGGGAAAATTGGAAGGATATCTGGAGAAGCACTCCGTCGACGACGTCCGCCGGCTGCTCGACGAGCAAGAGATGCAAGCGCCGGTCGCCAGTTTCCAAGGTGGACTGCTGACCAGCCAGGGTGAGTTTCGCAAACAGCACTGGGCCAGTTTCGCCAGTCGTCTGGCTCTCTGCCGTCGACTGGGCGTGTCGACGCTCGTTGTCGTGGGCGATTTCGCGGGGCAGCTTGGCGAAACCGACTTTGAGCGGGCCCGGCATTCGCTCCGCGAGGCCGCCGAACGAGCGGCCGAGGCCGGATTGCGGATTGCCCTGGAATTTCAAGGCCGGGCGTCACTGGCCAACAACTTGCAAACCGCCGCCGCGCTGGTTGCCGAGACCGGTCACCCGGCGCTCGGCATCTGCTTCGACGTGTATCACTATTATATCGGCCCCAGCAAGCTCGAAGACCTGGCCTACCTGACGACCGACAATCTCTTTCACGTCCAGTTCTCAGACCTGGCCCAGGTGCCGCGAGAATTGGCGACTGATGCCGATCGGATCCTGCCCGGCGACGGAGATTTTTTTCTCGCGCCGATCGTCGATCACTTGCGCCAGATCGGCTACGGCGGTCCGGTGGCCGTCGAATTGATGAATCCGAATATCTGGCAGATTCCCGCCCGGCAGTTCGGCGAGATCGCGATGACGGCCCTGCGCAAGGTGCTGGGGCTGGCCAGCATGACGTGAGCCTGATCGCTCGAGCAGACGCGATCAGCCGAGCAGACGAGTCAATTCGTCGCGCAACGTCTGTTCGATCTTTCCTTTGAACATCATCGCCGTAAACGGCAACGTGACGTTCAACAAGACCGCCTGCGGCTCAATTTTCGCGTCGCCTTGGATGTCGAATCCGAAGGTTTTGAACCGATATTTGAGGTGGTTTTCGTCGGGCCACTCTTCTTCGAGATTGCTGACTTTGTCCTGATAATGCTCTTTGAGCTTCGCCAGGAATGTTTTGAGGCGCTGGGAAGCCTCTTGCTGACCCAATGGATTGGGCACCGACAGCGACAAAGCAGGCATAGGTGGCACGCGCGCGTGGGGGGTT
The DNA here is from genome assembly GCA_963702015.1 of uncultured Planctomycetaceae bacterium. Classification (GTDB taxonomy): domain Bacteria; phylum Planctomycetota; class Planctomycetia; order Pirellulales; family PALSA-1355; genus DATJTR01. The sequence goes on along the minus strand of OY969698.1, from coordinate 4,616,546 downwards.
AATGAAATCCGTTTGCCCAGGGTCGGGCACATAGCGAATCCTACTCACCGGCTCGGTCGGGGGGAATACCCACGGGCTGCAAACGCGCCAATTAACCGAAGCGGCATGCGGCTCCGAATGAGTCGGATGCCCGCGACCACCTGTGAACCCGACGCTGGTGGCTTTCAATTCGTGGAGGGGTCGTCGTAATCCTGACGGTCGGCGGGATGCCAGAGTGGTTGCCCCAAGCGAACGCGCTCGGCGAGGACGTCGAGCTTATCGGGGGTTCCTGGCATGGCATGCGTCGCCCGGAAATGTTCCTGGAGCGTTTCTTCTTGGGGTTCGAAATCCCACAGACCAAGCTTTATTGCTTCGAGAACAGAAGTAGGCACGGCGATATCCCTCTAGCAAGAACAGTCCCTTGTAGTGGTGCAGATTTTGTCGCCCGCAACGCGGTGCGATGGTGCGCATGCGAACCTGTTTTTGGCGCCGGATCACCACTCCATCCGGTAAGGTTCACTCCCAGTGAATTGCGAAACTCCCGTCGCCGAGCAGCCGTTGCGGCCGACGTTTCGCCGTTTTGCCGCGGCATTCCACACACTCTCGCGCTCGGATTCGACATCAATCGCGTCGCGACGGAATGTCGATTGCCAAAACGCCTGCTGATCGGCCCCTCGTGAGCCTTTCTCAGTCCCTGCAAGCACCGGTCAATATTCCATGCCGTGCAGATTTGTCAAGCAAATTTTCCATCCAGTTGCGTCCTCTGGTTTTATGAAACCGCTCCGTCGACGATCGGTAAGTCATTTGCCCGGCGGCGGACGAAGCATGACCGGACAACGGACAAAGAGATTTCGCAGAATCTCAAAATGGCGGGATACCGCAAGTGTTGAGCGCGGCGCGGATAAGAGTCGCCGAGATCGTGCGGGGGGGGCGGCACCGACGGCAGAATCCACCGGCGGCAAAAAAACAGACCGGCGTGGTTAGGAATCCTCGGAAGCGGCGCCGGCGGCCGCCAGGCCACGCAAGATGCAATCGATCACCCCGGCAACGTCCAGTCCAGTGGCCAAGGCAATGTTCGGCCGCCATTCGGGGATTCGGCGGCGATCGAAGACCGTGGCGCCGGTGGTCAGTTCGCCGCTGGTTTCCACGTCACCGGCAGTCATTTCGATTTCGAACAGCTCGGGATGGAGCGCGGCGACCAACGCGACGGCGTCGTGCAGATAAATTCCTTCGATACCCAAAACCTGACGATGCGATCGGAACAAGAACGGGAGGACTTTGCGGAGAAAGCGGCCCGCTCGACTGGTTTCGGCCGGAAGCTGGTCGAGCAAGTCGTAGGTGAAGAGGACCTGGCGAGTGACCTCCAACGGAATCAGCGTTTTGGTGGTCGGCGTGCGAAAGACGCGGCGGGCGGCGGCCGGATCGCAAAAGATATTGAATTCCGCGGCGGCGGTGATGTCGCCCGGCCCGGCGAAAGCACCGCCTTTGATCACCATTTGCCCAAGGAGCCCGGCCAACTCGGGATCGCGCTGCAGCGCGCGGTCGATATTCGTCAGCGGTCCCAGGGCGACGAGCGTCACGTCTTCCTTGGCGGCCCGAATCTGATCTAAGAGGACTTTTTCCGAGAGGTGGCGATGCTGCAATTCGGAGACCGGAAAGCTGGTGTTTCCCAAGCCGTCGGCCCCATTGATCTCCATCGTCCGGACCGGCAATCCGTCGTCGGGAAGCGAAGCCACGCCCAACCGCGGCCAGCGCGGCGGATCGAGCTGCTCGATCACCGCCTGCACGTTGCGCGTCGCCTGATCGGGCAGCACGTTGCCACCCGTGGCCGTGACGGCCACGACTTCCCACTGGGGCTCGAACAGGGCCAGCGTCATCGCGACGGCATCTTCGATGCCGGGATCAACGTCCAAGATAACCTTCTTGGTGATCATCCCTGCTTCCCAAGCGATTTGTGTTCCCGGTGCGCCCGAGCGGCGCACGAAGCAATACCTCGCAAGCACACGACTCCCAGCCGGACTTGCGCACCGCCGCCACTGCGGCTCGGCGCGCCTGGATTGTAAGAGGGGCCAAGCAGCGAAACAAGGGTGTGCGGCCGGCGGGACGATCAAGTAATCTAGATGGAACGCCCGCGCCGGCAAACTATGCGCGGCGGCGCGGACGCGAAAAGGCTTGGCTTGCCGTTGGACCGCGATCCTTGAAACCAGGGGGGATGACAATCGCCGATGATCGAGTCGCTGCTGAAGTCGCTGGCGGAAGGCCGGGATCTGACGTTCGAAGACATGCGGGCGGTTACGAACCGCGTCATGCAAGGGGGCTGCACCGATGAGCAGATCGCCAGGCTGCTGACTTCGCTGGCCACGAAGGGCGAAACGGTGGACGAAGTGGCCGGGGCGGCCGCCGCGATGCGAGAGCAGATGACCCCAATCCGCACCACACGGACCGGTGTGCTCGACACGTGCGGCACCGGAGGATATGGGTCGGGAATGTTCAACGTCAGCACGGCGGCAGCGCTGGTCGTCGCGGCGGCCGGCGTGCCGGTCGCCAAGCACGGCAACCGCGGGATCACCAGCCGTAGCGGGTCGGCCGACGCGTTGGCCGCGCTGGGCGTCAACATCGCCGCCGACGTGCCGACGGTCGAAGCGTGTCTCGACGAGCTGGGAATTTGCTTTTGTTTCGCTCCGCTTTTGCACCAATTGATGAAGCAAGTCGCCCCCGTTCGCCGCCAGCTGGGCATCCGCACAATTTTCAATCTGCTAGGGCCGCTGACTAACCCCGCCGGGGCGGAATTTCAGTTGCTCGGTGTCGGAAAGGCGCCGCTACGGCCGCTGCTTGCCGCGGCGCTGGCACGGTTGGGAGTACGACGGGCCGTGGTGGTCGCGGGGGACGACGGACTGGGCGAGGTGACAATCGCTGGACCGACTTCGGTGACCGAGGTTGTCGACGGTTCGCTACACGAGCTGCGCTGGACCCCCGAAGATTTTGGCCTGCGTCCGCGCCGCTCGACGCCCTGCGCGTCGCCGGCCCGGACGAAAGCGCGGCGATCATTCGCCAGGTGCTGGCGGGAGTGGCTGGAGCGGCACGCGACATCGTGGTGCTGAACGCAGCCGCGGGGCTTTGGACCGTCGGGCGTGGCGACTCGCCGCACCAGGCGACCGAAATCGCCGCGGCGGCGATCGACTCGGGGGCGGCGGCACGGCTGCTGGCGCGATTGGCCGAGGTCACACATCGTTAAACCGTTCGAAGCGGCCGTTTTACCACGCGTCGGTTCCGCGGCTTGCCCGGGCCGGCTACCCTTGGCTTCACAGAATGACTTGGCTGGCCACGCTTGGCTTCACAATGCCAGCCCGACATGATATTTTGAGCCTTTAATATCGAGGCTACTCGTTTTGAGGAGAACCGTCCGACATGGCCAAGCCGCATCGTGTCCTGAAAAAGGCAAATCACGGCAAGCGTCCCGCCAACAGCAAAGCTCGCCGCTTGAAGCGTAAAGACCTTCGTACCTAGTAGTTAGCGACTCAGTCGCGGTTTTTCGCGGCCCATCAATTTTCGGAAAAACAGCAAAACGGGGGGGGACTGCGGAGTTCTCCGCGCTTGATTATGGAGCGCCGGGCCCCGGGAGGTCAGCACTCTCGCCTAGGGCGGTTCGGTGCAAGCGCGAGCAGCCGGCTAGTCGGCAGTGATAAATAGAGATGCGCTCCCGGCAGGGATTGTGGGACCGCACCGAAAGGTTGCTTAGGCGGCTGCCTTTCGCTAATGAGTTTGTTCGAGTTCGAGGGAGATTGGACCGCCGTGGCAGGAAAAGATCTCATCATCGACTTGTCGACCATTGATTTGAGTCAGACGGTCGCCGATATCAACGAGATTCGCCGATTGAACATGCAGCGTTTCGAGATGGAGCAGCTCTCGGCGATCGTCTACGAAGACGTGGCGAACATGATCTGCGTTGGTTACAAGGACGTTACGGACCAGGAGTTTTGGGTGCGGGGCCATTTTCCGGGTATGCCCTTGATGCCTGGTGTGTTGATGTGCGAAGCGGCTGCCCAGATGTGCAGCTATTACGCCAAGCGTTTCGATTTACTTGGCGACATCAAAGTGGTCGGTTTCGGCGGTCTGGAAGAGGTGCGGTTTCGCGATCCGGTACGGCCGGGTGATCGGCTCTACATCGTCTGCAAGATGGTGCGGGTCCGCCGCGGGGCAATCATCGTTTGCCGCTTCCAAGGCTTTGTCCGCCAGACGCTGGTTGTCGAGGGATTGATCAAGGGAATTCCCTTGCCCGACGATGCACTGACCGCCCCCGCCCAGCGCACCTGATCGGCGCAGCGGTTTGCCGCGAAACGGCCGCTGAAATTGCAAGCCTTCCGGCGCGCGTGTCTGCCGTGCCGGTTGGCTTTTTACGCTTTTGGTCCGTTAACACATTCACTGTTTATCCCGGTAGCTGCCGATGGGTCGTCGCGCGCTGAAGCGTATCAAATCCGACGTCGACGTGTCGACTCATCTCAAACTGCCGACGGACCTGCCCACCCCCTGGGATCCGGCAGCCCTCTTCGGTCGCAATGCGCCGATAGAAGTGGAAGTCGGCAGTGGGAAGGGACTGTTTTTGGCGGCGGCGGCGGCGAACCAGCCCAACATTGATTTTCTGGGGATCGAGATCAGTTATCGCTACGCCCGATTTGCCGCCACGCGTCTGGCCCAGCGCGGTTTGGCCAACGGCCTGATGGTCCATGGCGATGCGATGGAACTGTTCGGTCGATACATTCCGGCCGGGGCGCTTGCCGGTGTCCATACCTATTTCCCCGACCCTTGGTGGAAGGCACGCCATAAGAAGCGTCGGTTGCTGAACGAAGGCTTTCTGAAAGACGTCGAGCGGGTCCTGCAGCCAGCGGGAGCGTTTCACTTTTGGACCGATGTCGAGGAATATTTCGCGACGACCCTGGAAGCAATCGCGCGGGTCACGACGCTGGTCGGCCCCTTGAGCGTCTCGGAAAAGCCGGCCGAGCACGATCTCGACTATCGAACCCATTTCGAGCGCCGCACGCGATTGAGCGGACTGCCGGTCTATCGGGCTGAATTTCGCAAGCCTGGCTAACGCGGGCCGTCGCTTGAATGACAGCACGCGGCAAGAAGCCACGGGTAGGCCTTTGGTATCGGCGACCAGCGCCTCACTCGGCACGCAGAGCCGGCAACAATTGGGCCACTAATACTGCACGTACTGCGAGCAATCCGGCTGCCAGTCCAACCGCCAGCACGAGAGCGAGCGTCGCCGCCGTCGCCGACCAAGGGACCGATCCGGCACCGCCCGCCAGATGAGGCCACACGGCCACCAATGCCGAGAGCGTGCCGACTGCCAGCCCGGCAATCAATAACAGCCCATGCTCCCACAGCACCATCGCACCTAACCGACGGCGGCGAAAGCCGACGGCTTGCATCAAGGCCAACTCGCCCCGCCGCTCCAATACACTTCGCAACTGGACGGCAGCCAGGCCGAGCGTGCCAAGCACCAGCCCCAGTCCGCCCAAGGCTTGGAACGTCGACAGATAAGTGTTTTGCACCGCCATCAACTCGGCCAACCGCTGCCGGCCCCGCGAGCGGTAAATCCGTAGTCTTCCAGCCGATCGTCTAAGACGTCGGCTATCGCGGCTGAGTCGCCTGGCGGAGCATCGACGAGAAAGAAGCGGTACCCACTGGTATGCGGAAAATGAGTTAAGAATTCGTTTTCACTAATCAGCAGGTCTCCTTGAAAGATGCTGTTCTTCAGCATGCCGACCACTTCCATGCGGACTGGTTTTCCATCCGCGCCCGTGACGTCATAGGTTTGCCCAACTCCTTGGTACAGATGCAGACTGTACTGGGCCGTGTTCATATCGAGCACGACGGGGATCGGACGGACGCCATCGGCAGCCATGGGCAATTGGCGATCGAGCAGCAACCACGGGTTTTCGCGCTCGGCAGGTGACTCGGCGGCGGTTGCAGCCCAGGCGAAGCCGCCGCGATCGATGAATCGCTCGGACAGGCCGAGAATGCGCGGATCGGTCGGCTGATAAAGATTCAGGCAGCTCGCATCATCGCCAGCTCGGACCCGCAGGGAAAAGAACTGCGTCCGCGCGAGCAAGTCGGAGTCGGCGGCCGAAAAGCCCAACTCGTCGCGGCCGGACACGCTGCCCAGATCTTGATAGATCGGATGATCCGATTGGGCCAACAGAGTAAACCCACCGCTGCCCGTGTGGCGGTCGCCGGTTTCCGACGCTGGATCGAGCCGAAAGACGTTCGTGGCGACGATCAAAAAACTGGCCGCCGCCACCAGGCCGATCGAAAGGCTGCTCCGGGCCGGATGCCTGGCAAGATTCCGGAGAGCCAGACCTCGCAACGACAGGCCCACCAGCGCCCGGTCACCACGCGACGACCAAACTTCGCGGCACATGCCGGCATGAATCCATAGTATCAGGCCGAGCAGCATCAGCAGCCCGCACCCGAAGAATCCGCCGGCTTGGGCCGTGCTTCCCAGCCGAGCCGAGGCAAAGCCTACTGCGACTGCCAACACCAACAGTCCTCCGCCAACGCGCGTCAGTAGTCGCCGGCGACGCGGATTGAGTGCTGCCGCCTCGGCCGGCTGGCCGGCCAGCAACCGGCAGACGGTCGCGCGCCGCATTCGCCGTGCGACGATATAGATCGTCGCCGCAGTGATCACGACACCGATCGCCGCTCCCAGCATCAGGCTCGACGGGGCGACGTGGAGTCGGAGAAACGGAGTACTGATTGCGCCCAACCACCAGGTCCGCAGCCCAACGACCATGAGAGCGGCATAGCCGACTCCGCCGGCCACGCCCAACAGGCTGCCGGCGGCGGCCACCAACAAACCTTCGACGCTGAGCAAACGAATCAAGCGTTTTTCGCGCATTCCAACGGCCAGCAACACACCGATCTGGCTGGCGCGCTGGTCGAGCCCCAGCCCGAAGAGCAATGCCACGAGCAGCAGTGCGGCAATGATGATAAAGAAACTGAACGACAGAAACAGCACGCTGAACGGAGTCGTGCCGCTGGAAGCGGCGATCGCTAAACGCCGGATCGGCAGAAAGCGAAGGCCGAAATCGGCCGGAGCGAGATGCAATCGGCTTTCAATATCTCCTGCGGTTGCTTTGGGGGCGGTCGCGAAACGGATGGCCGTGCTCTGGCCAAATCGGCTCGCCCACAACTGGCGGCCGGTGGCCAGCGAGACAAATGCCTTGGGCGTGGCTCGATATTGGTCCCAATAGGTTTCGTCCTTTTTGCGCACACGCCGGGCATCGAAAGGAAACGGCGGATCCCAGTCGCCGATCGAGGTCTGGTCGGTCACGCCCGGCAGATCGGGGGTCAAATGCCGATCGGCTGCCGCGCCTGCCAGCGGAAGGATCGCAGCCAGGCGGAGCCGGGTCGTGCGCTCACGAACGTCACCGTGGGTGCTTTCGGGCTCGAAGAACACAATCTCCACCTCGTCGCCGACTTTGGCCCCCAAGTCTTCGGCGGCCCAATCATTGAGCGCGATTTCGCCGTCGGCCAACGGCGGCACGGGTTTTCCTTCGCGATCGAGAAATGGGCCTAGCGGTGGTGCGACGGCAAAGTCGATGGCCGCAACCGTCGAGTAGGGAGTCTCTCGCTGGCCGACGCGCAGCGTGTTGGCCAAATAGGTCAGGACCGGCTGCGGATGGTCAGCCGCCAAATCGGCAAGCAACGCCTGTTCGGCAGGTCGATCGATCAACAGCCGCTCCGCGGCAAGTTGCCAACAGCCAGTCCGCACTTCGACCAACGAAAAGCCACAGTCGGCAAGCGTCGGCTTCAGCCCCCGCTCGAGACTCTCATCCAACTTGGCGTCTGGTGTCGCGCCGGCCGGCCCGGCGACCAAAAGCGCATTGACCTTGCCTGATCGGCCGAGCATGTCGGCCAACGTTTCCGCGGCGACGAAGGCATTTTGCGGCAGTTGCTGGCTCGGCCGCAGTCCGAAGCGACCCAGGCCTTCCGCGGGAATGACCGCGCCGACGGTAAGCCGACGGCTGCGCGTGGTTTCGGTCTTGCGGCCGAGCGGGCTGTCGGGCGGAATCAAATCGGCCCGGCCGATTTGCATGAGGACCTCGTCCCCCGGTCTGGCCGCGAGCGCGTCGGCCAGAGGCTGATTGAGCACGACCTGGCCGGCCGGAATTGGATCGGGCGGTCCACCCGATCCCAGACTGCCCAAAGCCGAGCAGCCGACGATGGTCACCTCGCTGGCGCGGTGCGCGTGGCCGGAGCCTGCGCGTTTCAGATTGCCGGGAACCAAAATCGCCGGCAGGACCGAAAAGCCGGCAGGAAAATCGTGGTCCGCCGCCAGCCGATCGGCGAGATCGCGAGCGAAAAAATGGTCGGTTACCAGTACGTCGTCGATCCGTCCCAGGCGGTCCAGGGCGAGATGTGCGAGGCTGCCACGAACCGAATCGCCCACGGTGAGCGCGCCGACGAGGACCGTGGTGGCGGCCATCACTCCCAAGGCCACCGCCGCATGGGTCCGCCAGTAATACGCCAGGCCGCAAACGATCAAATGCCAGGCGGACATCGGCCGGTGGTTCGGGGGAGTTGTCACGGCCAATGTGTGTCCTTTGGTGCTGGTGGACCGAGTGCCATTCGGTTGCGCAAGACATCATCGCAAGATCGATTCTCGTCGCTCTCGCGTGGGCGCGTCAATCGAAAGCGCACGCGGACTCGCCGCTCAGTGACCGACCAGCATGCCGCCGTCGACGACAATCACCTGGCCGGTGAGCAGCGGGCTGCCGGTCGCCAGGCCGACGATTGTGGCGGCGACGTCATCGGGTGAACAAACCTTGCCCAGCAAGTTTTTGCGTTCGGTGCTCCGTTTCACCGCTTCATAGGAATCGCCATAACCCTGTTTGAGCCAGCGACCGGTGATGAATCCCGGCGCCACGGCGTTGACGCGGATGTGCGGAGCAAACGTGCGAGCCAGCGCCAGCGTCAGATTGTTCAAGGCGGCTTTGGAGGCCGCGTAGGGCAGGGAGCTTCCCTTGGCACTGAAGGCGGCGACGCTCGAAACGTTGATGATTTGCCCACCCCCGGACTGCAGGATCGGCCGCTGCGCAGCCCGGGCACAATGGAATGGCCCGACCAGATTCACCATCAAAATCCGTTGCCAATCTTCATCGCTGACGTCTTCGAGGTTCGCCGCCGGAATGAAGCGCGTGGTGGCGGCGTTGTTCACCAGCAGGTCGAGCCGACCGAACGTTTCCATGGCCTTGGAAACCATCGATCGCACCGCCGCATCATCGGCAACATCGGCCTCGACAGCCAGCGCACGTCCCCCCAGAGCCTTGATGTCGGCCACGGTTTGCTGGGCTTCGTCGCGCGAACGCGAGTAGTTCACCAGCACGGCACAATCAAGCTTCGCCAGCCGAAGTGCCGTCGCACGACCGACTCCGGTGCCGCCGCCGGTCACGATTGCGGCCTTGGGAATGACTTGCATGGGCAGAAGATCAGGGGGGCAATGCGACAACGGTTGCGGGGCAATCAAGCGGGGCGGACGACCGCCAGCCGCTCGGTTTCGCCGGTCGAGATCCGCTGGGAATGCTCGAGGGCCCGGGCGAAGCGTCCTATCTTAATTTCCCGGCGGGGGTTTGCGAACCCCTAGCCGCGACCCCCGCCGCAACGATTAATAGTCCGTGGCGGCCAAACGCCGTGCCGAAAGCACCAACACCGCAACGGTGAATAGTAGCGAGCTGGCGATCGACAGCGTCATCGAAAAGCCACTTGCCGACAGCTTGGCAAAGTCGAAAAGCGGGCTGAAATGGGCGTCGGCCGACAGCGAGTGCGACAGCAGCAAGCCCATGTCGGCCGGTTTCGGAAGCACCCAGTAGACCAGATCGGTCAGCCAGGCCAGCCCCGACGAAAACCCGTCTGGCGACAGAGCGTCTCGGGCCACCAGCAGTGCGTGGCGGCCATAGTTGATGCTCCAGGCAAGTGCCCAAAAGACAATCGAGCCGAAAACGCAGACAACCGTACTGCGAAACCACACTGCCAGCAGGGTCGATACGCTGAAAAACATGGCAAAGTGTAACACCAACAGCACGATGGTGTAGAAATACGCCGTATCCCAAATCCCGGTCCGCAGCCCAATCGCCAGCCATGTCCCCACGACGAACAGCGTGGCGTTGGCAAATACGAACGCCAGCACACCGACGTATTTGCCGACCAAAAGCATCCACCGGGGAACCGGCTTGGCCAACAGGACGGTAATCGCTCGCGTGTCGAGAAAGCCGGGCAAGAAACCCGCTGTCCAGATGAGCGTCAGCAGCAGGCCCAGCGTATCGGCAACGCCGCCCGCCAGAACAAGCTCGAGAAAATGAACCGCCGACTTCGAATCGCGGTTGAGCGGAATGCTAATCGTGCCGAAAGCCAATTGCAGTTGGCCATTGGCAACTACCACGCCCGACGACTTGAGCTTGGCCGGATCGCTGGCGTCGGGATCGTTGCGGGGCAAGAAGTCGGGGGTCTCACCGGGCGCCGCCAGGGGAACATCACCTTGGATACTGGCGCTTGCGCAAACGATGATCGCCAAGGCGCTGATAAACAGCAGGATCCACAGGATTCCGCCCGCGCGCGCTTGTCGGAACGTGTCGCGGACGAGCCAGCCGAATGTGCGTACGGTTGCCGAAAGCGTCATGCCAAGGCCTCTTCATAATAGGGTGCTAATGCCGATTCCAAATTCCCTCGCCCCGATTGCCAGTCGCCTGCCTCCTGCGCGGCCAGGTCGGCGACGGGCCCGACAAAGGCCGCGCGCCCGGCGCGAATAACCGCCACGCGATCGCAGCACCGTTCGACGTCGCCCAAAGCGTGCGAGATGAGAATGGCGCTGTGGCCCAGGGCCTTTCGCTCGCCGAGCACCTCGTCGAGCAAACGCCGGGCGACCAGATCCATCCCTTCGGATGGCTCATCCAGCACCAGCAACTCGGGATCGTTGATCAGGGCTTGAGCGAGTGCCAACCGCTGCAGCATTCCTTTGCTGAAGCACCGAATCGGTTCGTTGGCACGATCGGCCAGGCCGAATCGCTCGAGCAGGGCGTTGCCGCGACGCCGCGCTAGCCCGCCCGGGATGAAGGCCAACGCTGCGTAATACTCAAGCAATTGAGTAGCCGAAAGATAATTGGGAAACGCCTGGCTCTCGTGCACGTATCCGACGCGGGCCAGCGTGCCGCGGTCCCAGACTGGAGCGCCCAGCCGCCGCACGCGGCCGTCGGTTGGTCGGCACATCGAAAGCAGGACTTTGATGAGAGTGGTTTTGCCGGCGCGGTTTGGACCGACGATGCCAAAAATCTCGCCAGTTTTGACGGCGAAGGTAACGCCGTCCAGCGCGCGGACTTCGCGGCGCGACCAGGCCGAGCGATAGACTTTGATTAATTTGTCGAATTCGGCCACCAGTGCCATCGTTCGACTCGCTTTCTATACGAGTGGGAAATTGTCAGGAAGGTTTGTGGGGCGGATCGCCTGCGGGCCACGCTCCTTGCCGGTCGACCAGCGGGGGCGGTGCCAGAGACGAATAATCGGGTTGCTGTCGGTCGCGGGTTGGCTGCTAGCCAGTCGTTCCTGCCAACCGGGCCGGGCGGCTCGGTCGCTTGAAGCTATGGTCTGCTGTGAATGTCGGTGTCGCTGAATCTCCTTTTGGGTACCACTTCCTTTACTTTTTTTTGCTACTGCACCAGCGATACCTGCACACCGCTCTGCAGGATCTGGGTAAACGCTTGTTGCAGGCTACTGACGATCTGCGCTTGAGTGCCGTAGATGATCTTGTACGCCGGCATGCCATCGGTGACGCTGCCGATGATCTGCATTTGATTCAACGTGGCGGTGTTGGCCGCCGCCGTACTGCTGCCGGGAGCAAAGAAGGGCCCGAAGCCCAGGCAGTGGATCAGCACCGGCTTGGATGAAGTTGAGTAGCCCGGCGTGGCGGCCGAATCGAGCGCGCAAATCTGATTGCAAATGCTGTAGATCTGGCTGGTAACGCTCGAATCATTGTCGTTGTAACCGTTGATGCCGCTGGGATATTGGCTCCCGGACGGATTCGCACTGTTGTAAAGAATGTTGTAGTACGAGTTGTAGGGACCTTGGTTTGAGATGCTGGCGCTGGCCGTCGTATTGGGAGCGCCATCGGTCTCGAAAATGATGATCTTTTGTGCGCCCTTGCGACCATTACCGCCGGCATCGCCCGAGGGCTGGGACGCGTTGTAGTTGAGCAGCGTGGTATTCGCGCTGAATTGGTTGTAGGCCTGCATCAGGGGCATGGAGTAGCAGGTGCCACCGGTGGCCCGGGGAACTTCGATGTTGTCGCTGTCATACGGCGTTACCGTGGCACTGGAGTTGCCGACGGTTGCCGGCGGATACCAGAGTGAATCCTGCATGTTGCTGTAGTTTTGGCCCAGCCCGACGCGCACGCGATTGAAGCGAGTTCCGGTGTTGTCCGACGCCGAGGACTGGGGCACGCTGAACATGGCCAGCGAAACAAAATCGTTGGGATGATTGGTTTGAATGTCGGAAAGGGCGGCGGCGATTCCCAATTTGCACTCGTATGTCGGCGATTCGTGGCAAGTGCCGGGCCACCAGCAAAACCGCGAGCAATACGGATTAAGGTCGTACCAGACGTTGTAATTGCCCAGGCAATCGACCATCGACAAGGGGCCGAACCAGAAATGGAGTTTCGGCCGCAGGGGATTGTCCGCGTAGTCCATATACGGGGCCGGCGATCCCGTGAGGCGACTTTGGGGGGTGATTTGCGTCGTACCCCAGCTGAAATCCGTTCCGTAACCCCCTTCGCCCGTGTTGCCGTTGTTGATGACTTCCCAACTGTTGGACGACAGTTGGATCAGACCCAGGCAGTAATCGATGTAATCCTTCCAGAATCGTTGATTCAGATCGGCCGGCGGCCAGCTTCCCGTGTTGATCGTGGTGGGGATTTCCGTGTAGTACACGATTCGGCCCGATCGCAGCGTCGACGGAAATGGATTGGGACCGGTATTCACCAACCAATTCAAGATGGCGGTGTAGTTGATGCTGTAGGTGTTGGAACCAGGCGCCTGCCAATTGCCGTTGCTGTCCCATAGCCGGGAGTTGTCGGTCATTGGGGTGTTGGTCCCCGGATAGGTGAAGAACTTTTGTCGCCAATCGTTCGTTGGGTCGGGGGGCCAGAGGAAGAATGTTTTTCCCCAGTAGCCGGGCCCCACGCTGTAGCCCAAAGTGCCCGCGGCCACCATGCCGTAGGCCTTATATCCCAGGCTCTCGAAGTTGGCGTCGCGGGAGCTCGTCGTTGGATTGGTGATATGCAGCAGGTCGGCGACACACGTGGCGTAGGTGGTACCGGTGTTCTTGGTAACCTTGAGAAACGCGTCGCCGCCAGGAATGGACGCGTAACTTGCCGACGCCATGGCGAAGCCCGGCGTGCCGCTGGAGTCGACATAAAAATCCTGGCAAACCGGAGGGCGACCGTCGGAGGTGGTGACGGTGACGTTGGCCGAGTTATAGGGCAAGGTGAAACTCGCCGCCTGAAGGGCCGCCCCTCCGACGTCGGAATAATGCCCCCACACCGGGATAAGGCCGTCCGGGTTATTGCTCGCGCGGGTCGACGTTGCATAATCGACGCCAAGCAGGCTGGAAAACCGCATCGATCCGGAAAAGTCGAGCACCACCGCGATGTCGCGCGGCCGATGGATGGCGCTGCTCGTCACGGTGACATTGCCGCCGGTGTAGTTAAAGAGTCGCGAAAATACTAACTGGCTGGCGACGTTGCTGGAGACCGTGGCTTGAACCAGGCTCCAGTTGCTGGTTGCAGGGCCTGGGAATTCGCCTTGAAAGGACTGGGTTGAACTGTTGTAGGTCCAGCGGCCAATATTGACGCTCACGTTCGACGACTGGACGCTGCCTCCCATCACGGTGTTGGCGATGGCCACGGCCGAGGCCGTCGGCGCGACGGCAGAGTAGTTGTTGTTGGCCCCATTGGCAGTGTTGCCGTTCAAGGCCCTGCAACCGGCCATGGCTGCAGCATCGCTGACATCCTGCAGCTGAGCGCGGGTCATGGCGAGCATTCCCAAGTCGATCGCCAGCGCCAAGAATCCGACGAGCGCGAACATTGAAACGCAGAGCAGCACGGCGACGACGCCGCGCGGCTGGGATTTTCGACGGCGAGCTAACATGACCGACCTCCAGATAATCCTCTGCCCGGTCGCGATCGCTGGGAGGCGATCGCTCGGACGACAACTCTTAATACGAACCAACGCTGCGGGCCAGATTGCTTGTGATTTCGCGCGCTTAGTCAGGTACTCTCAACGCGCGTCACCGATTGGATGGTGACAGGAATCAATGTTGGCAAATAAAGATACCTGCTGATGATCGGGATATAATTCCCGGTAATTTGCACGCAAACCGACTGTCCGGCCTGCGCCGACGTCCAAGCTCCAATGTTCTGTCCAGTGGTCGTTGATTCAAATACCTGAATGCTTTGGCTACTGAGGGACTGTCCGGCCATAGCCGTGGTAACGACGCCTTGCACAGCGGCGGTGGTGTTGGTGTAGGTGACACCATTGAGGATGACCGGCTGCACGTGAGACAAGGCATAGCGTGCTCCCGCGCGTGCCGCGCTATTCAGGATCTGCATCGTCATCACGTACCGCCCATATTCGATGATGCCGAACATAAAAAGCAAAGTCATCGGCAACACCAACGCGGCTTCCACGGCGGCCGTCCCGCGGCGATTATGCGAGCGATTTCTACAGCGACGAATCATGGCAATTCCAATCTCTATTAATCCGGCAAAGCCGTGCCGACGACGACTTGCGAATTGTTGAGTGAATACCAGGTTACGCTGACCTGAAGTTGCGTGATCGAGGTCAATCGGGGGAGTAGCGTCCAGCGCAAGCTGTTGAAGGCCGTCCCCGACGGAATTGTCACTACGACTTTAAACGGGTCGAGGGGCTGTGCCTGGTACGGGTCGGTCCAAGGGGTCGACGCCAGGCAAACCACGGTAACTTGAGATCCGCTCACTGCCGCGGACGGGAATCCGGCCGCGGTCATATAATCCTGAACCGCCTGCTGCACCATCGCACAGGTGACTGGCACGCTGTTGGTATATCCTCCGGCCGCCAGGCGTGCCCCTTCGCGGGCGGCCGTATCCAGCATCTGGCTGACCAGGACAAAACGCCCGACCTCCCAAATTCCGAACATCAACACCAGCACCAAGGGCAAGACCATGGCCGCCTCAACCGCAACGGCGCCGCGGCGACGCCATATCGAACTGGGCGGTGTGCGCTTTCGGCGTAACAGTTTCAAAGAACAACTCCGACTCGATCTACTTGGCACCTGAGGAAGCCTAGGTCACAAATGGGGAGCTGGCAAAAGAAGCCGCTACAATCGGCACCCCAGGCCCCCCCCCGGCTGCCTGGACAAACCGGGCCGCGGCCCGTACTGTAGAACCCTTGAGCTTGGATGATATTTGCCGCTTGCGCATTTTCCTGCGTCAAATCTCTGGAAATCAGCACGGGGAGAGAGTCGAATGCCGGTTGCCGATATGGTGAGCCTTGTCTCGCGGTGGCTGCACATCATGGCCGCGGCGACGGCCGTGGGCGGAACGATCTTTGCCCTGTTGGTGGTTCTCCCCGCCGCCGGCGTGCTGACCCCCGAGGCTCGCGAGGCATTTCACTCAGCGGCGCGGCGGCGATGGTCGAAAATCGTAATGGCGGCAATTGCCGTTTTGCTGATTAGCGGGCTCTACAATTTCCTCACGATCAAGCACAACTACAAACTTGTGCTGCCACGCTGGTATGATCCGGTGTTCGGCATCAAGTTTTTGCTGGCATTCGCCCTGTTCACCCTCGCCAGTTTGCTCGTCGGCAGGACGGCGTTGGCCCAACGGCTGCGCATGAACGCCTCACGCTGGCTCTGGACCAACCTCCTCCTGGCGGCGGCAATCATCGCCATTTCGGGAGTGCTGCGAACGACGCATCCCGCCGTTGGCCCCGCGCCGGGCGCCGAGGTGGCCAAGCCGGTAGTCCCGATCGAGAATTAGCGGCGGATGGCAGAAGTCGCCGTGCGCACAGCCGAAAGAGGAGCAGTCGTGGACAAGAAGGCCAAGAAGAAGATCGACGTCCTACGCGACCGAATCACCAAGTTGCGACAGCAGTTGGCCGGCGCAAAGAAGCAGTTGGACGATCCGGAGGAAGTCGAGCGTCTGGAACGCGAGATTGCCGCGGCACAAGCTGAACTCGACAAAATCAATGCCTGAGCCGCGCCGCCGGGCGGCGCACGCCTGGACTGGCGGAAAGGGATCGCGCGGTTCGCGCGACCGCTTGCGCCTGCCAGATTCCGCCTACTTCCGGGCGGTCGCTTTGGCGATTTCGCCGTCGCGGTACGTGCCAATCTCCTCGTGGCCGTCACCATCCCAGTCGCCGACAACCGGCACGTCACCGGCCTGACCGAGATCGACCACCTGATCCTGAGCATTGATTTGGCCGTTGCCGTTGGTATCGATAAACCAGGTTCCCTTACGGAAAACGGCCAACTCGTCGACGCCGTCGCCGTTGAAGTCGCCAGCCACCGGAATGTCGCCGGCCTGGCCGAATTGCTTCTTGCCGTCCCCTTCGTCGGTCCATTTGCCGTCACCATCGACGTCGAGATACCACCAGCCGTCGCGGAAAACCGCGATCGTATCGGTGCCGTCGCCGTTCCAGTCGCCGACCAGCGGAATATCACGCGGCGTACCGTAATGGAAAACGTGGTCGATCAGATCGGCACGGGTTGTGCCTTGCGCCGTGAGCTTGAGCGCACGCTTGCCAAGCGTGGCCTGCTGCTGCGGTGGCGGCACGTTCTTTTGCGTGCCGTAATGCTTGTTGGACGAGTCGGGCAGCCCCGGTTCGCGGGCAATTTGTCGCGGGTCGCCGGCCCAGGCCTTGCCGAAAATACCGATGTCGTCTTTGCCGTCGCCGTCCCAGTCGCCGACGACCGGCTTATCGCCGTCGTACCCCAGTTTGGCCCATAGATCGCCTTCATCCCAAACGCCGTTGCCATTGACGTCGATGAACCACTGGCCGTCGCGAAAAACGCCAACGTCGGTGACGCCGTCGCCGTTGAAGTCACCGGAGACCGGAATTCCACCCTTCATGCCGAACAACAGCCGCCGTGCAGCGTTGGCGTTGCGCCCGGTGGCGCGACCGGCCAGCGTCCACTCCGAATCTTCCATGCCGGCCTGCCAGGCCAAATCCTCAGCTTGAGCAGCGGTCAACTGAACCAACCCGCCCGGGTCGCCCGGTCCACGAGGCTGCCCGGCGTTGACCACGCTCAGATGCCAACTGTAGTCGAGGATCTGACTAGAACCGGTATAGACCGGCGGCGCTGGATAGACCGGCGGCTGCACGTTGGCAAGCAAGACTGGGAAGTACTGGGCGTACATGTTCGCCTGCATCCCGATCGGACCGCCAATCTGCAGCGGCTGGACCAGATAAATCAACTGCGCTTGCACAAGACTGAAGTTATTGCTCGTCGAAGTCTGGCCCGGCGTGACGTCGATCTGCAAGATCGCATCGTGCGGCACTGGCACGGTGAGACCGGCCAACACTACGGCGCTGGTCTGGGTGTACGGACCGACGACCGCCCCGCCGGTCGAGCCCGCCGTCGTGATGCCGTCGATGTATCCATTGCCCTGGGGCTCGATTTCGATCACACCGTAATCGCCGGCGGCCAGACCGGTGAACGAATAGTCGCCATTGGCGTCGGTTACCGTCGTAATCGGAGCGTTGGAGTTGTAGTAGCCCGGCAATGCTTGCGATCCGAGGATCGGAGCGCCCGTCGCTCCGTTGACCAGTTCTAGCGTCACGCCGGCGATCCGTGGGTCGCCGGCGGCCAACACGCCCGTTCGGTTGGCCGGCACGTCGACGGTTTGGCCCGGCACGACTTGAATCGGCGGGCCATCCTGGAAGACGGTTCCCGAGATCGTCGCCGGCGGCATGACATAAAAGTCATAACACATCGCGGCCTGGCCCGGAGTGAGCGTCAGACCCACGATGTCCTGGGCGTCGGCGGTCGTCCCGCCGGCATCGCCCGGAGTCGCATCCTCGGCAAAGTAGCTCGCCGGCGGCAACTCTTGAATGCTGTACTGGCCCGGCATCAGATTGTTGAAGGCGTAATTGCCGTCGGCGTCGGTGACCGTGGTGGCGACGACTTGATTACTGGCGTTAAGCAAGTTGACCGTGACATTGGCCACGCCGGGCAAGGTCCAAGCCTCGTCGCAGTCGAGTCCCGTCAGATTGACCATCACGCGGCCGGTCAGGCTGGCCGGCGGTACGATGTAAAAGTCGTAGCACATTGACGCCTGAGCGGGTGTGAGCGTCAGGCCGACAATATCCTCGGCATCCGTCGCGGTGCCGCCGGCGTCGCCCGGTACGGCGTCTTCGGCGAAGTAATTTGCCGGCACGATTTCCTGAACACTGTATTGGACGCCGGGCCTCAAATTGTTGAAAGCGTAATCACCATTGGCATCGGTGACCGTGGTTGCGACGACTTGATTGCTGGCATTGAGCAAATTGACGGTCACGTTGGGCACGCCAGGCAAGGTCCAGGCTTCGTCGCAACTGAGTCCCGTCAGATTGACCATCACGCGGCCGGTCAAACTGGCCGGCGGCACGATGTAGAAGTCGTAGCACATCGACGCTTGCCCTGGCGCGAGCGAGAGGCCGACAATATCCTCGGCGTCGGTCGCGGTGCCTCCGGCGTCGCCCGGGGTCGCGGCCTCGGCATAATAATTGGCCGGCAAGATTTCCTGGACGTTGTACTTGACGCCAGGAACCAGATTATTGAAGGCGTAATTGCCGTTGGCGTCCGTGACGGTCGTAGCCACGACCTGGTTACTGGCATTGAGCAGATTGACGGTCACATTCGCGACGCCGGGCAGCGTCCAGCTTTCGTCGCAACTTTCGCCGGTCAGATTGACCATGACGCGGCCCGTCAAGCTGGCTGGCAGTAACAGCCCGAAATTATAATTCGCGGAGTCTTTACCGGGGACGACCCCGGCGCCGACGATTGTTTGCCCGACCGCCGTGCCACCGCTGTTGCCGACATTCGTGGCTCCCGCGAAATAGCCATTGGGTAACGTTTCGGCCACGCCATAGGTACCCGAGGGCAGGTCGCTGAATTCGTAATGGCCATTGGCGTCGGTGACCGCCGTGGCCCCGGTCGGTTGACCATTGGAATTCAGCAGGGCGACGGTCACGCCGGCGACCGGGGTGTCGGTTGCGTCGTAGGTGCCATCGTCGTTGGCGTCGTAATAGACATAGCCCGAGATGTCGCCCGGTGGCAGCACCCAGAAATTGTAGTTTTGACCGCTCACCCCGGCCGGGACGGTGAGCTGGCCAATATCGTGACTGTCGGTGGCCGCGCCGCCGATGCTGCCCGGAACGGCATCCTCGTAGTAATAGCCGACCGGCTGCAGTTCTTCGATCGTATAAGTGCCTGGGGCGACGGTGTTGAACGAATAGTTGCCGTTGGAATTGGTTTGAGTCGTCGCGATGACCTGGCCTGTGGAGTTGAGCAGCTCGATCGTCACGCCGGCGAGCGTGGGATCGCTGGTGCTGTTCAATTGATCATCGGCCGTGTCGATGTAGACGTTGCCCGACAACTGAGCCGGTGGCAACACCCAGAAATTGTAGTTCTGAGCGTTGTTGGCCATTGGTAGCGCGATTTGCGTCAGATCGTGGCTATCGCTGGCGGTGCCGCCGACGCTGCCCGGGAGGTCGTCTTCGTAGTAATACCCGTTGGGTTGCAATTCGCGGACACTGTAGGTGCCTGGCGTCAATTGACCGAACGTGTACGCCCCATTGGCGCTTGTTTGGGTGGTGGCGATCACCTGGCCCGTGGAATTCAGCAATTGGATGGTTACACCCGAGAGTGTCGGATCGCTGGTACTGTTCTGCAGATTGTCATTGGCATCAAGATAGACGTTGCCGCTGAGGCTCGAATAGGGATGTTCGTAGAAGTCGTAGTTGATGCCGTTGGTGTTCGAGATCAGCACGATCTGCGAGAGCAGGGTGTTGGTCGGCTTCTGGCCGCCGACCGATCCGACCGTGTCGCAACCCTCGATGTAGCCGGAGGGGGGCACCTCCTGGACGCTGTACGTGCCGGCACCGAGGCCGGTGAACGAATAATTGCCGTTCTGGTCGCTCGTGGTCGTGGCGACGATTTGATTGCTGGAGTTGAGAAGTTGCAGCGTCACGCCCGCCAGCGGCGTGGGATTCGGATCGGCGGTGCAAACTTCCGTATCGCTCACCAGCACACGGCCGGCGATCGAGTTGGGAAGCAGTTTGCCGAAGTCGTATTCCAGTCCCGATTGGCCGTTCGCGAGGTTGATGTTTTCGATCTTGTCGCCGGGATTGATCGCCAGCCCGCCGGCCGTTCCGGCCCGGTCGACACCGTCGAGATAGCCAGCCGGTTGGGTCACTTCGTCGACTTCCCACGTGCCGGGGTTCAATCCGGTGACGGAATACGAACCGTCGGAGGCGGTGACGACTTGAATTGGGGTCGTCGGGGGCGTGCCGACGACATTGATCGGGACCAGCTGCAGCGTGACGCCGCCGATGCCGGGTTCGCCTGGCTCGCGCTGGCCATCGTCATTGGCATCGTAGTAAACGTAGCCAGACAACGCCGCCGGGAGCGAAATCGCGAAATTGTTGTTAACGCAATTGCAATTGCAGCCGCCGGCCTGCAAGACGATTCCGCTGATCACGTCGGGCGATGTGACCGTGCCGTCCGTACCGCCGTCGAGCGTGCCAGCCGTGGCGCCGACGCTGACGTAACCCGTCGGATTGGTTTTCACCACTTCGTAGGTGCCGGGAAGCAAGTTGGGGAACTCGTATTGTCCATTGGCGTCGGTGGTGGTTGTTAGCCCGGTGCTGACGTACTGCGTGCCGTTCCATTGGTACAAGGCCAGTTCGGCGCCGGCGACACCCGGCTCGTTCGACTCCTGCTGGTCGTCGAGATTCAGGTCGTTGAAAACGACGCCCGTCAGATTGCGGGGCAGGGGCGGCTGGGTCATCAACACACTGACGGCACCCGCATTCAGATCCGAGGGCAGATCGGGATCCACGGGCAGCGTCAGTTGGCTACCGCTTTGCTGATTGGCGGCGGCGAAGGCGGAATTGTACTGATCGACGAACGTCAACGGCGTTTCGGTGCTGGCGTAGCCCGTGGCAACGAACGTGGCCGAAGCCTGTGCGCCGGCAAAGGCGGTGCCGGTGACCACGGCGTTGAGGCTGACGGCGCTGGTTACCGGATTGATCGCCGTGACCTGTTCCACGCCGATCGAGAAGGTCAGCGTGTCGCCGGCGGTGAACCCCGAAAGATTGATGGTCAGCAGCGAGGAGTCGTTCTGGACTTGATAGCCGGTGACTTGAAAACCGGAGTCCGAGACGACGGTGAAGGGTTGCGGATCGGCGTTGCCGATGCCGCCGGCGGCGGTGTCGAAGACCAGGTCGTTGACGGCCAAGGGCCCGCCGTTCTTGCTGGTGTTGATCACCAGCTGCGTCAACTCGGTGCCGGGTGCTCCGCCCTGGAAATTGACCTGAAAAACGTTGGGCTGTGATTTGTCGGCCGTGCCGGAATCGACTTCGGTGATGCCGACAACCACCGGAGCCGGACTGGCGGTCATCATGTGCCGTGGTTCGATCTGTTCGAACCGGCAAATCCGCACCCGGTCGGCGGTGGAATGGGCGTCGTCGAGGCGGTAGCTGCCGCGCAGCTTTCTTCCGAGGCGCGCCAGTGTATTCAGAAGCCGCACAAAGACCTCCGTGTCGCGAAAGGTACGGCGATCGGGACCGACTGCATCTTTCCAGGGACTTCCTTGCCGCCTGCCCGCTCATCGTTTTGTCGTTCTCTCGGCGCCGCCAGCATGCGCGGCCCTGGCGAGGGAGCGGTGTTGCCGCGCCACCCGTCAGGCCATCATTTCAGTTCCGGCAGCAGGGCGGGCTGAGCCGCGGTCTCCGCCACCGGGCCCTGAAGATCGAATTGCCATACGCGCACCGTGGTGTCGAAGCTGCCCGAGGCCAACACCCCGGTTTCGGGATCGCAGGCCAGCGCGGCCACCGAGCCGCTATGACCCGACAGGTGCCAGCGTTCCACCGGTTTTGTCAGGTCCCAAATCCGCACGACGTTATCGCTGCCGCCGGTGGCCAGGAGCTCGTCGCCGCAAAAGGCGAGCGACATGATCTTGGCCGGCTTGGCCGTCAGACGATGGAGCAACTCGCCGGTGTGAGCATCCCAAAGTCCAATCGTGCGCCCATCCCCGGCGGCGGCCAGCTTGGCACCGTCGGGCGAATAGGCCAGGTTCCGCACGCGTTGCTGATCGGCGTTGATTTCGAGAGCTACTTTCCAGTCGGCCGTCGACCAAATGCGGATCTGACCGTTGCGTCCGACGACCGCCACCCGCTCATCGTCGGGCGAAAAGACCACACAGCGCAGATCGCCGCAGGGACCGGTCAGTTTGCGTTCTACTTTTCCGCTCTCGACGTCGTAGATCGTCACGGCCTCTTCGAATCCGACGGCAGCGATCCGCCGGCCATCGCGGCTGAATACGGCCGAATAGATTGGTGCTCCGCGCTCGGCCAGCACTCGGATCGGTTGACTCTGTCCCATCTTCCAGACGACCAGCTGGTGATCGTCGCCGGCCGAAGCCAATAAGGAATGGTCGGGGTTGAACGACAAGCTGCGAACCCAATCGGCGTGGGCGGAGAGCGTCTGCGTCAGTTCGCCGGTCTGCGTGTTCCAAATCCGCACCAGGTGATCGTCGCCGCCGCTGGCCAGCAGTTTGCCGCCGGCGGCCAAGGCCACGGCGGTGATCACGGTCGGTTTGCCCGGCACTTTGCCTTTGCCCACTTCGAGCACTTTGACCGGAGCGATCGCGGCGCTGGGCTGCACGGCCATCGCGGTCTGCACCGTCGCCCACCAGATCGCCAGGACCAAGGTCGCCATCCATCGACCGGAAGCGCGCATACGTATTACCTCGTTCTCAATTCCACTGATTTCTCGAAGTGCGCGGCGCTGGCAACCTGCCCACGAAGCGCAGCGGCGTCGCTTCTTCTTTATCGGTCGCGGGAATCTTGCCCCCGCAGCCGAAGCACCGCCCGCGAAGTTGGAAATGGAAGAAATTTCCGGTCAGTCAAACCATGCAGCCCCGCTGGCAGCGGCAGACTGCGAGTGCGGCGGGAACGAAAGCATGCTGTCACCAGGACCGCATGCTATACCGGTTGGCCCGTAACCCCACGACTGAGATGACCGGACGGGGCGCTGGGTTATTTCCGCTTTCCCATGGGGATAAAGCCGCGCTCGGTCGGGCCGACATAAATTTGCCGGGGCCGGCAGATTTTTTTCGTCGGCGAATCGCCCATTTCGATCCAATGGGCGATCCAACCCGGCAAGCGTCCGATGGCGAACATCGGCGTGAACATCTGCACCGGAATGCCCATGGCCCGGTAGATCACCCCCGAGTAGAAATCGACGTTCGGATAGAGCTTGCGCTCGATGAAATAGGGATCGTTGAGCGCGACTTCTTCGAGTTTCTGGGCAATCTCGAAGATCGGGTCGTTGATGTGCCGCTTGGCCAGCAGTTTGTCGCAAGTGCGTTTGATAATTGTCGCCCGGGGATCGTAGTTCTTGTAGACGCGATGGCCGAACCCCATCAGACGGAAACCGCTGTTTTTGTTCTTGGCCATGTCGACATACTTGGCCACATTGCCGCCGTCGGCCCGAATCGCCTCGAGCATTTCGACACAAGCCTGGTTGGCTCCGCCGTGCAGCGGCCCCCACAGGGCCGAAATTCCGGCGGAAATCGAGGCGAACAGATTGGCGTCGCTCGAACCGACCATTCGCACGGTCGACGTGCTGCAATTCTGCTCGTGGTCGGCATGGACGATCAGCAACAGATTGAGCGCCTCGGTAAAGTCGGGGTCGACCTCGTAGGGCTCACTCGGCACGGAGAACATCATCCGCAAGAAATTCTCGCAGTAGTGCAGATTGTTCTGCGGATAAATGA
>OY969698.1:0-4587500 GCA_963702015.1 uncultured Planctomycetaceae bacterium | reverse complement strand
GGTGCGAGCGCAATAGCTCTCGTATTGGCCGTTGAACTGCGAGCGCAGCAGGGCCTCCTCCGACCGGATGCGCGCGACCAGCGGCGGAACGAGGAGCGCCGTGATCAGCACGCCGACACCGGAACGAAATGCCAGGCCCCAGCCCAACGAGTTGACAAGCAACCCCAGATAGCTGGGATTGCGGATAACTCCGTAGACCCCGCTGGTGACCAGCGTGTGCCCGGGCTGGATGGCGACCAGCCCGCTGAATCGATCGCCCAGCACAAAGACGGGCCAGAGCCGCAGCACGCCGCCGGCAGCGAACGAAATGACGCCCAGCCACCGAATCGTATCGCCGTCGATCGTCCAGAAATCGTGGCGGTCGGCATAGGCCGGCAGAAAACCATCCAGCAGTCCGAGCAATGCGAAGACCACGAGGACCCAGCGGTTGCCCCGATCCTCGCGTACCCCCGGGCTCATGTTTCCACCGGCCGGCAACGATGCGCAAGCCATGATGAATAGCACGACTGAAAGTGCAATGAGTGGCGGATGAGAGAAGAAGGGTCCGAGTCCACCCCAGCCAAGAACAGCCAGGCCGCCATAAGCGGCGGTGCCCAGCATGATGAGCACCAAACGGGCGGTCAGCTTTACCATTTGGCCCGGCCGTGCCGCCCTAAATTGAGAGATCGAAAAAAATGGCTAAAACCGATCAGGCCCACAAGTCTACCAGATCGAAATTGGAGACCGCCTCGTCGGTGGCCCCCAAACGGTGATGACCATGATCGCGGTTAATTGTCGTCGAAATTGGTGTCCCCTCCGATCCCGTGGCCGACACGCTCGTCGCCGCAACCGATGTTGTGCTGGACGACGTCGGGCTGGGTGATGCGAGGTTGCTCGCCGTTCCGGTCGGCGAACCGATCGATGAACCGCTTGCGGCGAGGGGAGACGTGCTGCCGGTCTCCTGCACCCCCAGTTCCAGCCCGACAAAGCCCGTGGTTCCGACCCCCTGAGTGTCGGAAGGCGCTGTCGGATTGGCGCTCTCCAACCGACCCGTCAGGGGCCGAAGTGTGTTCAAAGTCGTGGCGTTGATAATCCCGGCCCCCAACAGGTCGTAATACGGAATGTAATTGTTCGATGTCGTGCGGGTGCCGGTCGAAAGGGGTCGGACGTCGTTGATGTCGGTTGCGTTGTCGTCGGAGTTCCGATCGACGTCGCCGGGCAGAACGTTGAAAAAGAAGTCGAACGTGGAACCAGCCAGACCGTTACCCGATGGGAACGCCTGACCGGTGGCAAAAGTGCCGCTGATTCCGGCACCATCGGCGTCAACAACCTGCGTGCTTCCTGGCGTGCCAAACGAGCTGCCGGTCGTCGCGATAGCAAACACGTACCTGTTGTTAGTCAATGGACCCGACAGGGTCCACGTGTACGTATTACTTCCATCGGAAGTGAAGCCCGTCACGTTGGGAGTCGTTCCGCCGCTGCCACCTACCAGCTTGAGCGAGGCCAGACCGACGTCGCCGACCGGCCCGCTGAAGACAACGGAGATCTGATTGAGGTTCGTCCAGGGAAGCGTAGTGAGCTGGTTGGCTCCGGTCTGCAACGCGAAGCCAAATGTCGTACTTCCAAGCCCTTTGCTGGCGAGATAGCTATTGAAGGCCGACGCCCAGGCCGTGCTCGAGACGTAGGCCCCGGTGATCGTGACCGGAGCGGCAACCTCGATGTTGGGCTTGGTGGCGAGCGAAATGCCGTTGATCGTCACGGTCAGGTTGCTTGTCGTGCCGGCGGCAGTGCCGGTAAACGTGGTGACGTATGTCCCTTTCGTCGCGGTCTCCGTGACGGTGCCAAACGTGCCCGCGCTGGTGCCGCCAGCCAGACCAAAACTAAAGGCGCTGGAGGCCAGGCCGCTGATCGCATTGCCTGAGCCATCGCGGACAACGATGGTCAGCGTGTCGGTTGCGCCCGCGGTCACGGTCGGGCTGGCGAAGGCGGCAGATGAGTTCGTGCCGCTGACGGTTTGGCTGCCGAAGGTGAATTGGTCGGCCGCGGAGACGGCGGAGGTTCCGTAGCCGAAGATGGGAGCGTTGACATTGTCGTTCGGATTATTGGGATCGGTCTCGGCCACTCCGGATTGAACGGTGACGTTCACCGTGCCCGTGCCACTCGGAACGACCGCGCTGATTTGCGAGTCACTGATGTAGGTGACATTCGTTGCGGCGGTGGTGCCGAAGAAGACCGACAGATGGCCCGCCGCACCCGAAAAGTTCTGACCATTGATCGTGATGGTGTTGCCGGCCGAAGCGCTGGACGCACTCAAGCCGGTGACCACAGGCGTCAGGTTTACGACCTGGAAATCGGCCGCGGTGAGCGCGGTGAGCCCCAGCACGTCGTCCATGTTCCACGTCAAATCGATGTTGTTGTTGGCGTCTTGCGAGGCTGAGGTGCCGGTGACGTACATCGGGCTGCCGATGTCCGCCAAAACCAATCCATATTGCTGCATGGCGGTGGCGATGATCTGAGCCTCTGGGCCCATTTCGCTGATCTGAGCATCGATGGCCGGTGTGTTGGCCAAGCGTAATCGCGCCCCCAAAGGCAGCTTGTCGGCGCCGGTCGATTCGTTCACCACGTGCGACGCGGGATAAATATATTGAGGGGAGACATCTCCCGACGGAAGCGTGAAACGCAAGGCATGGTCGATGGCGCCTTGCCCGCCCTGGGATGTCGGCAGTCCCTCGTCAGGGCGAACCAAACCGGCCAGGATCGACAATCCGGCCGCGTCGGCCGAGGTGTCGCCCAGCGCGGAACTGGTCCTCGGTCATGTGCCAGACCGTTTCCTGGGCCGCGTGCCATAGACCGTCGGTATGAGGTAGTTCGACACCGTTGGTGTTGGGAAACAACGTCGGATCGGAAGGCCGCGTCACGCCATACAGCTCATAGGCGGTGTCGGTGTCTTCGTCCCAGATGAGCAGGTGCGAATCGCCGCGCTGACCACTGTTGTAGCCGCCGCCGTTCGGATTCGGCCCGTTCTGGTAATCCCCCTCGATGACCGCATTGGCCGGAATCGGCACCGGCACGATGTCGCTTTCGCCCGGATAGTTGTCGATGATGACGTTGACCTTGGCGGTCGTGTTGCCGTGAACGACGTTATACGGGATGCCATAGAGTGGGCTGCTGCCGTTCGAGGCACTGTCCTCGCCCCAGTCTGGATGAATGCCGATCGAACTGCCGATGTGTGCGATGACGGCCGCCGAATTCGCCGCCACGGGCGCATCGGCGATGTTTTGATTCCAGGGGTAGTCGGCCGGAAAGAGCTGCTGACCCAGCATCGTCAGCATCGCTCGATCTTCCAGCTCCTGAACGGACAGGCTTTCGTACCTGAGCGATTGCCGATCGAGGTCGGCTCGTCGCGATCCTTGCCGCCTATCGGGCGAGACGATCTTGCGGGCAAAATCCAGCAGCGACCAGATGCCAAACATAGCGCTCTCCTCTTCTTCCGAATGGGATTTCTCCTGAACGGACTGCGTGAAAAGTGTTCCGCTCTTCACGCAGCAGCGCGACGCATGCCGAGATGCTTTCCCTCCTGAAACGACCAGTGTGGCGATCGGGCGATTGGGCAGCCACTGGTGGTTGACCAGCAGAAGCTCGCCAGGCCAGACGAAGAACCGAAGACGGGACGTGCAATTTTTGTCATTCTACACATTTTCCGCGCACAGCTGGCCGATTTTTTGAGAAAATCGAGATGCCTATCGGATCGTGCGCAACGGAGAAATGCACGGCGTTTCCGGCCGCCGAGTGTGCTAGCGATGCGGCGTTTGCTCGACGCATCGAACGCAAATTGGCAGCGCCGATGTCGGCCAACTCAATCGAGGATTGCACGTGTCGTCACAGGGTTTGGAACCGAGCTTGGAGTTTCGCGATATTCGCTGCTCCCACTCCGAAAGCTTGCCCGCGCTGCTCAGCCGGTTGCGTCTGTCGATCTTGATCTCCACTTATCAAACGGGCCATCTCGTGGTGGTGGCGGCGCGCGAGGGGCGGCTCGTGCTGACGTTTCATCAATTCGATCGAGCCATGGGCATTGCGGTCAAACCGGGAACGATCGCCGTTTGCACACGCAAGGAAGTTTGGTTTCTGCGCGACGCTCCCGACATTGCCGCCAAGCTCGAGCCCCGCGGAGACTATGACGCTTGCTTTTTGACGCGCACCGCGCACTTTACCGACGACATCGAGGCGCATGAAGCGGCCTGGGTCGGCAGCGAATTTTGGGTGGTGAACACGCTCTTCTCCTGCCTGGCCGCTTTGCATCCCGCGTACAGCTTCGCCCCGCGCTGGCGTCCGGCGTTCATCTCGGCCTTGCGCCCGAAGACCGCTGCCATTTGAATGGGCTGGCGCTCGTCGGCGGCCAGCCCCGTTATGCCACGGCCCTGTCGGAAACCGATTCTCCGGCAGGCTGGCGGGAAGTGAAGGCAACCGGCGGTTGCATCATCGATGTCGCGAGTGGCCACACCGTGGTCCGCGGCCTGGCACTGCCGCACTCGCCGCGGGCAGTCGGCAATCAGCTTTTCTTTCTCCACTCGGGAGTGGGCCGACTGGAGGTGCTCGATCCTCTGACCGGCCAGATCGAATCGGTGGCCCAGTTGCCTGGCATTACCCGAGGCTTGGCCGAGCACTCGGGATTCGCCTTTGTTGGACTATCCAAGGCCAGGCCGACTCTCGCAGGCGTGCCGATCGTGGCCAAGCGCGACGAGTTGCAGTGCGGCGTGTCGATTGTCGATGTGCGGACCGGAGCCATTGCCGCGCATTTGGAGTTCCACACGGGCGTGGAAGAAATCTTCGACGTGCAAGTGCTGTCCGGGATTACGCTGCCCTACATTTCCGGCCCCTGGGCCCAGCGCGACACGGGCCAGCCGCTATGGACGGTGCCGCCGGCATAGCATGGGACGGCCGCCACGATCAAGAAGCGGATGGGGAGGGATTCGAACCCCCGGTACAGTTGCCCGTACTGCAGTTTTCAAGACTGCCGCCTTAGACCACTCGGCCACCCATCCGGAAGAAGGCTTGAGACCTGAGGCTCGAGGCTTGAGGTAAAAAAACAGGCCCGTCACGCTCGGGTTTTGTCCTGCGCCTCAGGCCTCACGTCTCAAGCCTCAAGGCTTCTTCCGCACATCGTAACAGAACAGCGTGTTCTGGTCGCGCAGGTAGAGCTTGCCGCCGGTGACAACCGGGTGGGGCCAACTCGGCTTGGAGGAATCGGGAATGCGGAACGTCCCCCGCTCTTCGTACTCCTTGGGCGTGGCCACGACCAGCGCCATCACGCCGTTCTCATAGCGAAAATAGAGATCGCCATCGGCATACGTCACGTGGCCCGTGCCCGTCCCAGGCCCGTGCGTTTTGCGCCAGACGACCTTGCCGGTCTTCCACTCGAGGCAGGTGGGGTCGCACTTATTGTGGCCGTGACCCAGATAGACATAGTCGCCTAGCATCACCATGCCGCCGTGATGGTTTTGCAGATCCTTGCCTTTGAGAAAATAGACTTCGTCGGCCTGGACGCCCCCCTCGACCGGCTTGAGCTCCAAAAGCGCGGCGCCGGCACCGTAACCGGTCGAACAGAAGACATAGTCATCGTGGATCAGTGGCGTGGGAATGTTGGCGGTCGGATTGGCGACGGGGTTGTAGCCCCAGAGAAACTTGCCGCTTTCGGCGTCGATGCCGACAACGCCCCGGCCCATGAGCTGGACGTATTGTTTCACGCCCGCACCGTGACTGATGACAATCGACGCATAAGCGGCTCCATCGCCGCCGCGGTCGCCGATGGGCGGAATGGCCACGCGCCAGATCTCGTCGCCGGTTTTCTTGTTCAGGGCCACGATTCCCGCCTCGGGGCCGCCGGGCGTGCAGACGAGCTTGTCGCCATCGACCAGCGGCGACTCGCTGTATCCCCAGCCCGAGTGCATCTTGCCTTGATAATCGCGCGGGAAACTTTTGCGCCAAACTTCCTCGCCGTCGGCCACGCGCAGGCAGACCAGGTCGCCGTGGGTGCCGATGGCATAGACCAGATCGCCATCAATCGACGGCGAGCAGCGGGGACCACTGTAGCCGTTGGGATCCCAGGGCTCGCCGACTCTGGCCTTCCACAATTCGGCGCCACCATCGAGCGCCAGGGCAAACACCCATTGGGCGTCGTCGCGGTCGCCCATGGTGAAGATGCGACCTTGGTCGATCGTCACACTCGAGAATCCGCTGCCGAGCCCCTCATGCTTCCAAGCCAGCGGCGGCCCATCGTCGGGCCACTGTTTCAACAGGCCGGTATCGGACGAGATGTCGTCGCGATTGGGTCCTCGCCACTGGGGCCAGAACGGAGCGTCGGCCGGCTGGATCCGGCTGTCGATGGCGGCTGCCGGCCGCGGTGCCAGCGGCCCATCGGCCAGGTAAAACCAGGCCAGAGCGGCCAGTAGAAAGCTTCCAAAACCCAAGCTCAGACACCGAATCATGGTGGAACTTCCTTCTGTGCGTGCGGCGAGAGAGTCCGGATCGGGCGAACGGCCAATCGTGTCAGCGGCAAGACGGCGACCCGCGCCGCCGGCAATCGGCCGCCGAGTCGTGCCGCCCCCCCTCGGAGAGCCTTGGCCTATGGGCCAAAACGCGCCACGGAAACGAAAGTTTACCGCTGGTCGTCAGATGGTGCAAGCTGTAGCGCCGGTGCGGCTTAGACTCAGCGGCGCGCCCCTGCTGGCGTGAGCGCGGGCGGCATGCACCGGCCCGCGATGAGCGAGGACTATCGCCCTCAAGCACCAGGCGTATAATCGTGCATTCCAATCAGAGTTTCGACGCGAATCTGCGAAAGAAAGGATGCTTGCTCATGGTTTGGTCTGCCGCGTGCCGTCGGATATCAGGACTTGCGATCGTGTGCGCCGTGGTGGCGGCGGCCTGGACAGGCTTGACCTGGACAGGGCTGGCCTGGACCGGCATGGCCTCGGCAGCCACCAAGGTCACGTCGATCGAGGGGTTCAGCGAGTATCGCTTGGACAACGGGCTGCAAGTCCTGGTCTGTCCCGACGTTTCCAAACCGACCGTCACGGTCAACCTGACCATCTTTGTCGGCTCCCGGCACGAGGGCTATGGCGAGACCGGCATGGCTCACCTTTTGGAGCACATGCTGTTCAAGGGAACGCCGACCTTCACCCAGATTCCCAAATCTCTGCAGGAACGCGGCGCCAAATACAACGGCACCACCTGGGTCGACCGCACGAACTATTACGAGACCATGCCGGCCACGGACGACAATCTCGAATTCGGCCTGGCCTTGGAATCCGACCGCATGGTCAACAGCAAGGTCAGCCACGAGGATCTAATCTCCGAGATGACCGTGGTGCGCAACGAATTCGAGAAGGGCGAGAATATGCCCGGCGTGCTGCTCTATCAGCGCCTGTTGGCCACGGCCTACGAATGGCACAACTACGGCAAGGTGACGATCGGCAACCGTACCGACATCGAACGGGTGCCGATCGAACGGCTCAAGCAGTTCTACGTCAAGTTCTACCAGCCCGACAACGCGATGCTGGTGGTGGCCGGCAAGTTCGACGAAGCGAAGGCGCTGGAACTGATCGACAAATATTTCGGCCCGATCCCCAAACCGACGCGTAAGCTCGACCGCACCTACACCGAAGAGCCACCCCAAGACGGCGAGCGGACGGTCATGCTCCGCCGCGTCGGCGACGTGGGACTGGTGGGCGCTGTCTATCACATTCCGGCCGGTGCCCATCCCGACCTGGCGCCGCTGGACGTTCTGACCGACGTGTTGGGCAATGCTCCGTCGGGCCGGCTGTACAAAGCGCTCGTCGAAACGAAAAAAGCGACAAGCGTGATGTCCGACGCCAGCAGTTGGCACGACCCGGGCGTGTTCGAATTGTTCGCCGAAGTCCGCCGCGGCGATTCGCTCGACGAGGCGCAAAAGACAATGCTCGAAGGAGCCGAAACGATCGGCAAGGAAAAAATCACTTCGGAGGAGGTCGAACGGGCGCGGCTGAAAATTCTCAAGCTGCGCGAGTTGACGGCGGCCGACACCTCGCATCTGGCCGTCGAGCTGAGCAATTGGGCGTCGCAGGGAGATTGGCGGCTCTATTTTCTGTACCGCGACCGGATCGAAAAAGTAACGCCCGACGACGTGGCCCGGGTTGCGGCGACCTATTTGATTCAAAGCAACCGCACCAGCGGCCAATTCATTCCGACCGAAAAGCCGGATCGCGTTACGATTCCGGCCGCTCCCTCGGACGAGGATCTGTTTGCCGACTTCCATGCTCGCGAGTCGATCTCGGCCGGCGAGGCGTTCGACACCTCGCCAGAGAATATCGACGCCCGCAGCCAGCCGATCTCGCTGGGCAAGGGAATCAAAGGGCTGCTGCTGCCGAAAAAGACGCGCGGCCAGACGGTCCATTTGCAGCTCAACCTGAGATATGGAACCAAGGACAGCCTGAAACGTTATCGCTCCGCGGGGAACTTGCTGCCGGATTTGATGACGCGCGGGACGAAGGAGCTGACGCGTGCCGAGATTCAGGATCGGCTCGACAAGAACCTGGCCACGCTCGTTGCCAAAGGCGACCGAGGCCTCGCTACGTTTGCGCTCGAGACCAAGCGAGAAAACCTTCCGGTGGTCCTCGATCTGCTGAGGCAGATCCTGCGCGAGCCGACGCTGCCGGCCAAAGAATGGGGCGAAATGCAGCGGGAAAGCCTGACGAATCTCGAAGAACAATTGACCGAACCGAAAAGCCTGGCTCTCGTCCGGTTGCGGCGCACGATTAACCCCTACTCGAAAGACGACGTCCGTTACACTCCCACGCTGCAGGAGGAAATCGACGAGGTTGCGGCCCTGAAGCCGGCCGACTTCCAGAAGCTTTACGGCGACTATCTCGGCGTGCAAGCCGGCGAACTGTCGGTGGTCGGCGATTTC
This sequence comes from uncultured Planctomycetaceae bacterium, assembly GCA_963702015.1. Taxonomy (GTDB): domain Bacteria; phylum Planctomycetota; class Planctomycetia; order Pirellulales; family PALSA-1355; genus DATJTR01. The sequence continues at coordinate 4,578,580 of OY969698.1, read as the reverse complement.
GATCCGGACGAGATTCGCCCGTTGCTGGAAAAGATGCTGGGCGGCTGGAGTGCCAAGCAGCCATACGAGCGGATCGAAAAAGTCGTTTTTGACAAGGTGCCCGGTGGCCAGCAACAGATTCTCACTCCGGACAAGGCGAACGCCATTTATTTCGCCGGAGAAGCCTTTGCGATGAACGACTCCGATCCCGACTATGCTCCGTTGGTGCTCGGCAATTTCATCTTTGGCGGCGGCGGCGCGCTTTCGTCGCGGCTCGGCGACCGGGTGCGTCAGAACGAAGGATTGTCGTACGGCGTCGGCTCGGGCTTCGCGGCCGATTCGATTGATCGTCGTGCCAGCCTCACGCTCTTTGCCATCTATAATCCGGCCAACCTGAAGAAGATCGAGACCGCGATGTCCGAAGAATTGACTCGGCTGCTGGCCGATGGCGTCAAGGACGAAGAGCTGGAACGGGCCAAGCGCGGCTATTTGCAAGACCTGGAAGTCGACCGTGCCAGCGACGCCGAGTTGATCGATTTGCTCACCGACAACCTCTACGCCAGCCGTTCGATGAAGTACTACGCCGATCTGGAAAGCCGAATCAAAGAGCAAACGCCCGAAACGGTGCTGGCGGCGCTCAAGAAATACTTCGATCCGAAACGACTCGTCATCGTCACGGCCGGTGACTTCAAGGACGATAAGAAGTCGGCCGGGAAATAATCGCGACTCACCATGGCACCAACGTAGGTGGTGTTATTCGTCGCGACGGCGTTCGAGGAAGGCGAGCACCAGCCGCGAAATCTTTTCGCCCGCCTGGGCGACGACATAAGCGCCGATGAAGAACATGCCCAGCACGGTCGCCGACGCTGCTTCTTCGGCCGACGACGTGCCGCGCAATCGCGAGACACTGAATACCAATCCGCCCAACAGCACTACCAACCCGCACGTCCCCCACAGCACGCCTTGCACCAAGAACAAGACGAAGGGAATGTGCGAGCGACGCGGTGGGGGCAACGGGACTTCATCGGCCGGAAACGGCGTTTGTTCGTCTCCCAATCCGGCAGCGCGAAATAACTGGGAATCGATCGGAGTCCCCCCCGACTGCGCGATGGCCGGCAACTCGCCGGAGAATCCCCCGCTGGCCGAAGCATCGGTTGGAAAAAGGCCCTCGGAGGCTTGCGGCGAACCAGTTCGAATTCCCGATGGGGGTCCCGCCGGCGCCAAGGGCGCTTCGTCGGCCGGATCGCGCGTTTCAGGAAACAAACCCTTGATGCGTCCGGCGGGGGCCCATTCGCTCAGCCCCTCGCGCCACACCAAATCGTTCGGCGCAAGTCCACCGCTCGCAGCCAGGCGGCGCAACTCAGCGGGGGACAGCGGTCCGAGCTGCTCGTCATCCCGGGCATACCACCATTGAACTTCCGCCATCACTCGGATCCCATTCGTCTCGTCTGCGTTGGCTTCCTGGTCGGCACGCGCCGACCGGCGCCACGCGGCGGCCGCCTGAGTGAACCTTACGATCACTCCTTCTCTCTTTTATCGTATTGATCGGGCGCTCGCCACTGGAGTCTGCGACCACCGAGCGGCCAAGCGTCGGCATTTGGCCCGTTGCCGGCGCGAGGCGAACGGGCGATCGGCGGCAATTGCAAACACCTCCCCATCGTGGTCTATTCATCATTTTCGTCCGACCTCCCCCGGCAGGAGATCCGCCCAAGCGATGTTTCAGTCGGTAGAAGGATCTGTCCGTTTTCCGCTGCTGGAGTCCGAAATCCTGCGGTTTTGGAAGGAGCGCCAAGTCTATGAAAAATCGCTTGCGCGCCGCGCGGGCCGGCCACGGTTCGTTTTCTACGAAGGTCCACCCACGGCCAATGGCCTGCCTCACCCGGCCCACTGCCTGACGCGGGCGATCAAGGACCTGTTTCCGCGCTACCGCACGATGCGCGGCTATTTGTGCGAGCGCAAGGCGGGCTGGGACACCCACGGCTTGCCGGTCGAGGTCGAGGTCTGCAAGGAATTGGGCATCCACTCGAAGGAAGAAATCGAAGCCTACGGCGTCGAACCCTTCATCCACCGCTGCCTGGAAAGCGTTTTCCGCTACACCCGGCAGTGGGAAATCATGACCGAGCGGATCGGATTTTGGGTCAATCTCGATCAGGCCTATGTCACCTTTCACCAAAGTTATGTCGAGAGTGTTTGGTGGGCGCTGAAAAATCTGTTCGACCGCAAGCTCCTCTACCAGGGGCACAAGATCGTCTGGTGGTGGGCGCAAGGCGGCACGGCGCTCAGCTCGGGCGAGGTGGGTCAAGGCTATCGCGAGGTGGCCGACCCCAGCGTTTACGTCCGCTTTCCGTTGATTAAAGAGTCGAAAGACGAACCCGAAACTTCGCTGCTGGTTTGGACCACCACTCCCTGGACTCTGCCTAGCAATCAATTTGCCGCGATCCATCCGCAAGTTCAATACGCGCTGGTCGACGACGGCGAAGGCCAGCGGCTGATTCTGGCGGAGGCACTGGTGGAAACCCTGGCCGCAAAGGTCGGGCACGAGCTGAAGGTGCTGGAGACTTTTGCGGGCGAGAAACTGATCGGTCGGCGCTATGTGCCGCCGTTCGACCATTACCACAAGACGCTCGGCGACCAACGGGGGACCCTGTTGGCACCCGGTAGAAGACCGGCCGGAAGCGAGCATCTTGCCTGGCGCGTGGTGCCGGCCGAGTTTGTCACGGTCGACAGCGGAACCGGAGTGGTTCATCAGGCGCCGGCCTTTGGCGAGGTCGACTACGAGGTGCTGCTGGCCGAGCAATCGCGATTCGTGCCGGGCGAAGGGCCACAACTGATATGCGCCGTCGGCCCCGACGGACGCTTCACCGCCGAAGCCCCCGACTATCAGGGTCGCTGGGTGAAAGAGGCCGACAAGGATCTTGCCCGGGCGTTGCGGCATCGCGGATTGCTCTACCACCAGGAACAATATCTGCACGAGTACCCGTTCTGCTGGCGGGCCGAAGAAGATCCGCTAATCCAATATCCGCGCAAAAGCTGGTTTATTCAGACAACCAAATTCAAAGACGCGATGATAGCCAACAACCACGCGGTTGCCTGGCTGCCCGAGCACATTCGCGACGGCCGGTTCGGCAATTTTCTGGAAACGAACGTCGATTGGGCCCTGTCGCGCGAGCGTTATTGGGGCACGCCGCTGCCGATTTGGGTTTCCGACAAAAACCCCGAATATCGCGAAGCGGTCGGCAGCTATGGCGAACTGTTGGCCAAGCCGGGTCTTCGTGGAACCGAAGTTTGGGACGCGGCCAAGCGTGCCAATCCCGAACTTTCGGACCATCTGAAGGTCCACAAACCCTATATCGACGCCGTCACCTATACCGGTCCCGATGGCGCGCACATGCGCCGCGTGCCGGAAGTGATTGACTGCTGGTTTGACTCGGGTGCGATGCCGTTTGCCCAATGGGGCTATCCGCATCAGGGCAACAAAGAATTCCGCCAGCAGTTTCCGGCAGATTTCATCAGCGAGGGGATCGATCAAACCCGCGGTTGGTTCTACAGCCTGCTGGCCACCAGTACCATGCTTTGGGCGGAAGACGGTGCGGGAAGCGGCAAACCAGCCGATGCGCCGGCGCCGGCCTTTCCCCATCCGTTTCGCAATTGCATCGTGCTCGGGTTGATGCTGGGCGAAGACGGTCAGAAAATGTCGAAGAGCAAGCGGAACTACCGCGAACCGGGCGAAATTCTCGACCGCTATGGCGCCGACGCGCTGCGCTGGTATTTTTTCGCCAACCAGCCTCCCTGGACTTCGATCCGCTACAACGAGCAGGCGATCAAGGACAGCATTCCCGAATTCCTGCTCCGCCTGTGGCATACCTATAGTTTCTTCACCATCTATGCCAACATCGATCGATTCGATCCGGCCGCGCGCTTATCCGGGGGAGAAGACAGCGTCGAGCAACTTTCGGCCGACGAACTTGCCGGTGGCGAGGGCTATCGCCCCGTCGCGCAGCGGAGCGAATTGGATCGCTGGATTTTGGGCGAACTGGCGCACACGGTGGCCGGCGTGATCGGGCGGATGGACGCATACGACAACTACGCCGCCTGTCAGCAAATCACCGAATTCGTTGATGCGCTGAGCAACTGGTATGTGCGCCGCAGCCGCGACCGCTTTTGGGCCGCCGACCGCGAGAGCCCCGACAAGCTTGATGCGCATTGGACGCTTTACGAGTGCCTGCTGACGACGACCAAGCTGGTAGCGCCGTTCGTGCCGTTCGTGGCCGAAGCGATGTGGCAGAACCTGGCGGCAGGTCCCTTCGCCGGCCGCACGCTCGAGAGCGTCCACTGGTGTGACTTTCCGACACCGTCGATGGGCTCGGTGGACCCCGAACTGTCGGCACGCATGCGACTGGTGCGTGAGGTGGTCTCGCAAGGGCGATCGGCCCGCATGGTGGCCAAGCTCAAGGTTCGCCAACCACTGGCCAAGGTCGAGGTGGTTCTGGCCGACCGCGAGCATCTGGCCTGGTTGGAAGAACATCGGTCTTTGGTGGCCGAAGAGCTGAACGTCAAAGAGGTCGAATATCCGCCACGGGCCGATCAGTACATCAGCTATACGATCTTGCCCGACTTGAAGCGCCTTGGCCCCCGCCTGGGAAAACGCTTGCCTGCCGTAAAAGCCGCCCTGGCCAAGGCCAATGCCGCCGAACTTTTTGCCCAACTTGAGCATGGTGGCCATGTCGAGCTCGCGCTGGCCGACGGACCGGTGACGCTCGATAGCGAAGACGTGCAGGTGCGGTTGCAGGCAAAACCGGGTTGGGCCGCCGCTCAAGGGCCGGCGGGCGTGGTTGTTCTGTCGACTGAATTGACTCCCGAGCTATTGGCCGAGGGAACTGCCCGCGAACTGGCCCATGCCATCGCAGGCGCGCGTCGCGACATCGGCTGCCAATATACCGACCGCATCCTGATCGGTCTGGTGACCGACGACGTGGAGGTGATGGCGGCGGTGGAGCAATTCTCCACTTACATCCAGGCCGAAACGCTGGCCGTCGGCATCGAGCTGGGGCCGCTCGTCGGCGTCGAGCCGCAGGCCGTCAAGATCGGACCGGCCGAGGTTCAGCTCTACGTCAAGGTGGTCAGCGCGTGAACGCCAAAGCCCCCAGTTTTTGTTTTGAGCCTCGCCGGCCGCTACGACTGGCCGTGCTCATTTCAGGCGGGGGAACGACTCTGGAGAATCTGATTGCAAAGATTCAGGCCGGCATCCTCGACGCCCGCATCGAACGGGTCATTTGCAGCAATCCAGCAGCCGCCGGTTTGCGATTCGCCCACCAGGCCGAGATACGCACCGCGGTAATCGAGCGCCGGGCGTTCGACGATGAGGCAGCCTTTAGCCAGGCGGTGTTCGACGAGTGCCGCGCGGCCCGGGTCGACCTGGTGGTGATGGGCGGGTTTTTGAAGCATGTGCTGATTCCCGACGATTTCGTAAATCGTGTCGTCAATATCCATCCGGCCCTGATCCCCGCTTTCTGCGGCCAGGGATTCTACGGTCACCGGGTTCACGAGGCGGTGCTGGAAGCAGGCGCCCGGGTGAGCGGTTGCACCGTCCATTTCGTCGACAACGTGTACGATCACGGACCGATCATTTTGCAGCGCAGCGTGCCGGTCCTCGACGACGATACGCCCGACCGACTGGCGGCCCGAGTCTTCGAAGCAGAATGTGTCGCCTACCCCGAAGCATTGCGACTGATCGCGGCCGGCAAGGTAACCATCGAAGGCGATCGCGTGCGGATCGGCTGAATCGTTCTGGTCCATTCGGCCCGGTGACGATCGAGGCGCGGAATGCCTCATCAGCCGGAATCTTCGCTCGACGACTCGCGATATCCAAGCGCGCGATAGAAGGCCACGGCGTCGGTCCAAGCCGCGTGCGTTTCAAGCGCCACTTCGCGCCCGCCCGACTGCCAGACGAGCCATTCCAGTTGCGCCACCAGCAGCCGGCCCACTCCACGTCGCCGATACTCGGGTGCAACGGCCAGCCAATGGATGACCGGCTTGCCGCCGCCGGCCGGCCCACGCCGGGCGAGCGTCGCGGTGCCAATCGCAAACGGCGCGCTGGCGCTTGCCGACGAGCCCAGTCCTTCGGTCGCCTCGACAAACCAAACCGCTTCGGGCCGCCACCAAGACTTTGCTATCAGCTCGCGAGCAAAGTCATCGGCCGTCCAGCGGCGAACCGTGATCGGGCTAGCGGCAAACGAAGCCTCGCGCAGCGCAAGCCAAACATCGACGTCGGCAGGACCAGCGTAGTGCCGCAAACGCCAACCAGGCGGCGGCGAAACCGCCCGGCAACCTTGGAGCCGGCGGACGAGTTGCAGGACGGTGGCCATAGCAGCAATTGTCGCTCTTAAGGACGAAAAGGCGTAGGCGGTCGGCGGAGGCGACCGGTTTCGTGCAGTTCAGCTAATCAGAACACTTTTCCCAGACGACCCATTATTCGACGTAAGTCATTGCGGAGATTGAATATGCGATATTTCATTCATGTTAAGATAGATTTCAGTCACCGAATGATTGATTTATCTCTCATAGTCGGTCATAATTAGGGTGTTGACAGTCAATTCCTGACTATCCACCCCAACTCTCCTCCTCGTCTCACTCTGGCGGCTTTACCAGTGCTGGTTGACCAACGGCGACAGCAATTGCTCGAAGTGGTCCGCAGTCGCGGCTTTGCCTCGCTGCCGGAACTGGTCGAGGAACTGCAGGTCTCGGAATCGACGATTCGCCGCGATCTCGACCATTTGGAAGAGAGTGGAGTCGCGAAGCGGACGCACGGTGGGGTGTTTTATGCCGGCCCTTCACCGCGATTGCCCGACTTTGACGAGCGCGATCCGGCCCAGTGGGACAAGAAGCGATTGATCGCTCAGAAGGCGGTCAAACTGATTGAGGACGGCGACACGCTGCTGTTGGATGGCGGGAGCACAACGTATGAAGTGGCGCGATTGTTGGTTGGGCGGCCGCTGCAGGTGGTAACGAATTCCCTGCCGGTAGCGAATCTGTTCGCGGCCCACAAGAACTGTGACCTAGTCTTGCTAGGCGGCTATGTCTATCCCCGCACCGGCGTCACCCTCGGGCCCCATACCAACGAAATGCTGGCTCGGCTGAACGTGCGGCGCACGGTGCTGAGCGTGGCGGGGCTCAACGAGCGCGGTTTCTTCAACAGCAACTTGCTGTTGGTCGAAACCGAGCGGGCAATGATGCGCGCGGGCGAGGAAGTGATCGTCGTCGCCGACAGCACCAAGTTTGGACACCAAAGCCTGGTCCACCTGGCTGCACTCCAAGACGTTCAGCACCTGGTCGTCGACAACGAGATTACCCCGCAATGGCGCGACAAGCTGTGCGCCGCGGGCATCACGCTGCACGTGGCCGAACCCGAGCGCAGCGCTGCCGCCAGCGGCAGCCTGAACTCGCACGCCAACCCACCCACCGACGATAGCGCCCCGCAAAACAATTTTCCCCAGACCAGTGCAACCAGCCCTGTGGGCGACGGATGAATTCATGAGCATGACGGCCCAGGCCATTGATCGTAATGCGATCGAACGCATCGTTCGGGAAGTTGTGGCGAGCAAACTTGCCGCGGCCACGGGCGACCCGAATCTGGTGGTCAGCGTTTCCGCGCGTCATGTCCACTTGAGCGACGAGCACGTTGAGATCTTGTTCGGCGCCGGCGAAGCTAACGCCAATGAAGCCCCTGTTCCAGGATGGTTTCTACGCGGCGGAAGAAACGGTGATGGTGGTCGGCCCTCGGCGGCGAATGCTTCCCTCGGTGCGGATCCTGGGACCGACGCGTCCCTACAGCCAGGTCGAACTGGCGTTTACCGACGGTATTTCGCTGGGGATCGATCTGCCCGTGCGGGCCAGCGGAAAGATCGAAGGAACTCCCGGCTGCGTGCTGGTTGGCCCCAAGGGAGTGGTCGAGCTGAAGCAGGGAGTGATCCGGGCCGAGCGGCACGTCCACATGAATATGCAGCATGCCAAATACTACGGCGTGAAGAACGGCGATCGGATGAAGCTGCGGATCGAGTCGAGCTGCACGATGATTTTGGAGGACCTACTGGTGCGGGCCGACGAAGTCAGCAAGCTCGAAGTCCACCTCGACACCGATGAGGGGAACGCGGCCGACGTCGACCACGCCAAGCGAGTTGAATTGTTTCGATAAACACCGTTGAAGGCCGGTCACGAAAGGGCCGGCAACAAGGGCTGAGAGAGCGGCAGCAGCGAACGAATCTCAATTTTTCCACCCAGTTTCCTTTTTTCCACTTTGGAGTGTGCACTATGGCCAAGGTTAACGAAGCGCTCGGCATGATCGAGACCAAGGGGTTCATCGCCCTGGTCGAGGCCACCGACGCGATGCTCAAGGCCGCGAATGTCGAATTCGTCGGCTGGGACAAAGTTGGTAGCGGTTTGGTCACCGGCTTCATCACCGGCGACGTGGCTGCCGTGAAGGCCGCGACCGATGCCGGCGCCGCCGCCGCCGGTCGGATTGGCGAAGTCGTCGCCGTCCAAATCATTCCCCGTCCGCACGACGATTTGAACATCGTGCTGCCCGGCAAATGGGCCGGCAAGACTGCCTCCGTATCCTGATCGATTCCCGCGAATGTGAGCGGAACAACCGGCTGATTACGCAACCATCTATTTTTAAGGACTTCATTTAATGAGCGCCATCGGACTGATTGAAACCAAAGGTCTTACCGCCCTGGTCGAGGCGACCGACGCCATGGCCAAGGCAGCCAACGTGGAAATTATCAAGCGTGTCTCCATCGGCGGCGCGTATGTCACGACCGTCGTTCGCGGTGACGTGGGAAGCGTGCGGGCGGCTGTCGAAGCCGGCGCCGCGGCGGCCACCCAGGTTGGCGAGCTCGTTTCGAGCCACGTCATTCCTCGCCCGGCCGACGGTTTGGTCGCGGCTTATCTGTCGTAGAGGATTTTGGTGGGTGAGGGGGCTCAAGGCGGAGCGGTCGGCCCGCCCCCGCCAGCAGCCCGAGAGACCGCGGAAAGGATGCGCGCGTTTGCCATGAAGATTCTGGTTGCCAACCTGGGTTCGACCAGCTTTAAGTATCGACTCTTCGATATGACCGACGAGCGTCAACTGGCGCGCGGCGGCATCGAACGGATCGGTGCGGCGGAAAGCCGCTGCTTTGTCGAAAGCGCCGGGGGGCGGCAGGATCTTACGGCCCACGTGCCCGACCATGCCGCGGCCGTACGCCAAACGCTCGATCAATTGACGGATCCGGTTACCGGATGCCTGAAGGATGCGAGCGAAGTAGCGGCGATCGGATTCAAGGCGGTTCACGGCGGCCGATTGAGCGGCGTGAAGGTTGTCGATGCGAATGTGCTGGCGGCGATGGAGGACATGAGCGAGGTTGCGCCGGCCCATAATCCGCCCTACATCGCGGCGATGCGGCTATTGCGTGAGAAGTTGCCCGAAGTGCCGCTGGTGGCCGCTTTCGAAACCGGCTTTCACCAGACCATCCCCGACCGCAACCAGTATTACCCGATCCCCTGGGAATGGGCCGAAGAGCATCATGTGAAGCGATTTGGATTTCACGGGGCAAGTCACCGTTTTATCGTCGGACGGATTGCCGAGCTGTTGGGCCGCAACGATCTGCGGGTCATCTCATGCCACCTGGGAGGCTCGAACTCGCTCTGTGCGGCACGCGGTGGAGTGAGCGTGGCGACGTCGATGGGCATGAGTCCGCAGACCGGGCTGGCTCATAACAACCGCTCGGGAGATTTCGATCCGTTCGCCCTGCCGGTGCTGATCGCCAAGACCGGCAAAACGCTCGATCAGCTATTGGAAGACCTGGCCGAGCGGAGCGGACTTTTGGGACTCAGCGGCATCAGCGGCGACGTGCGAGATTTGGAAACGGCAGCCGCGGCCGGCAACGACCGGGCTCGGCTGGCGCTCGAGGTCTTTGTGGCCGGCATCCGCAACTATTTGGGAGCGCTGCTGGTCGAACTCGGCGGAGCCGACGTGATCGTGTTTACTGGCGGCATTGGCGAAAACGGCGTGAACATTCGCACGGCCGTCTGCGCGGGGCTGGAAGAACTGGGCATCCAGCTCGACCCGGCCTCCAACGCCAGTGCCCGAGGTGAAGCAAAAATCAGCTCGGCGGCCAGTCGCACCCAGGTGTGGGTGGTGCCGACCAACGAAGAAATCGTCGTCGCCCGGCAAACCAAGCAAGTATTGGAATCGACCAAGGCAAATCGTTCGTAACGCGAGCGGACGCCACACGCGTCCGCCGGCAATCCAAGGCAAAGGATCCATCATGTTCGTGGCCAAAGTCACCGGCTCGGTCGTGGCGACCCAAAAAGTCGACACGATGGTAGGCCACAAGTTGCTCGTGGTCGAACCCTACCGGCTCGAAGCCAACGAGCGCAAGGGGCTGGTCACGACCGGCCGAACCTTCGTCGCGGTCGACACCGTCGGAGCCGGCGAAGGCGAATTCGTGCTGATCACCCAAGGATCGAGCGCCCGGGCAACGCCCGAAACCAAGAATCTGCCAATCGACTGCGTGATCATCGGTATCGTCGATTCGGTCCACGTCGATCAGCAATGCGTCTTCAACCGCGAACACGAGAATGCCTAGGCAATCGCCGCGATCGAGAGTCGCGGCAACTCGATCACATTGTTTTCAAACTAAAAATAGCGAACTTAACTCCATAGCGAACCCCTTCCATGCAAGCCACTGAACAACTCGTTCGTAGCGTCGTCGAGCAAGTGCTGGCCCAACTGGGCAATGGCGCTCCGCCGGCCACCGGCGGTCGCGGCTTCTCCGGCCGCTTCGGCATCTTTACTTGCGTCAACGAGGCGGTCACGGCGGCCACCGAAGCGTTCGAGCGACTCAGCGAGCGCTCGATCGAAGACCGCAAAAGAATCATCGACCACATCCGCCGCATCTCGATCGAACAATCGGTCGAGCTGGGAACGATGGAAATGGAAGAAACGAAGATCGGCCGGTTGGTCCACAAGATCGAAAAGCTCAAAACCCTGGGTGAGCGGTCGCCGGGCGTCGAATTCATGCGCAGCGAAGTTTTCAGCGGCGATCACGGACTGGCGGTGATCGAACATGCCCCGTTCGGCGTGATCGGGGCCATCACACCCGTGACCCATTCACTCCCCACGATCACCGGCAACGCCGTGAGCATGATCGCCGGCGGCAACACCTTGGTGGTCAATCCGCATCCCAGCGGCAAACGCGTGGCGGTCGAAGGAGTGCGACGGTTCAACCAGGCGATCTACCGCGATCTGGGAATCGACAATTTAATCTCCGTCATCGCCGAGCCGACGTTGGAAACCGCCGCCGCACTGTTCAAACATCACGGTATCAAGCTGATTTGCGTCACAGGCGGGCCGGCCGTCGCCAAGGCGGCCATGCAGTCGAGCAAGCGGGCGATCGTGGCCGGACCGGGGAATCCGCCCGTCGTCGTCGACGAAACCGCCGATCTGGCCCGAGCGGCACAGGCCATGATTCGCGGCGCCGCCTACGACAACAACCTGCTATGCATCGCGGAAAAAGAAGTCTTCGTGGTCGAGTCGGTGATGGATGCCCTGCTTTCCGAAATGGAGAAAGCCGGCGCGGTCCGTCTCAACGAGCGCGAGATCGCCGCCCTGACCAAGGTCGCGATCGCCACGGTCGGCGAAGGCGAACACCGGCACGACGTGGCGGCCAAGGACTTCATCGGACAGGATGCCTCGAAGTTGGCCGCGGCCGCGGGCCGGCAAATCCCCGCCAACACCGAGTTGGTGTTCGGCGAAACGGATGAAAGCAATCCTTTCGTCCCCGTGGAACAAATGATGCCGTTCCTGCCGTTCGTGCGCGTCCGCAATGTCGACGAAGCCATCGCCAAGGCGAAAAAGGCCGAACATGGCTTCCGACACACCGCCATTATCCACTCCAACAACGTGCGCAACATGACCAAGATGGGCCGGGCACTCGATACGACGTTGTTCGTCAAGAATGGGCCTTGCATGTCGTCGTTGGGATTGGGCGGCGAAGGCTACTTGTCGTTTTCGATCGCCACGCCAACCGGTGAGGGGGTCACCACGCCGCTCACGTTCACCCGCGAGCGGCGTTGTTCGCTGATCGACGACTTGCGAATTCTGGGTAAATAATCGTTTCTTTCTGCGTCGGTCGTCGAAAGCAGTTCGGCAGGAGCGTTATGCAAGTCGGCACGGTTGTCGGAACCGCAAACTCGACGGTCAAACACCGCTCGATGCGGGGAAGCAAATTATTGATCGTTCAGTTTTACGGCGTCGATGGACGCACGGTCGACGGCGAGCCGGTCATCGCGGTCGACACGCTGGGGGCCGGACGAGGTGAGCGCGTACTGCTATCGAGCGACGGTCGCAGCACAAGGGCACTGCTCAAAGACGACACAACTCCGGTCCGCTGGTGCGTGATCGGGATCGAAGACAACAGTTAACCAACCATGGCAAACCACGAGGGCAAACCGATCGACGCCCGACTGACCGACACAACGCTGATCGATTCGGTCGTGCGCGAAGTGCTCGCGCGGCTGGCCGTCCACCGACCGGCCGAAAAGCGACCGGCGGTCGAGCCGCCGTCGGCACAATTGGTGCTCGGCCCAGCCGTGGTCAGTCTGTCGACGCTTGCCGACCGGCTGTCGGGCGTGCGGCGGGTGGTGATTGGGAAGGGAGCCGTCCTCACGCCAGCCGCTCGCGATTTGCTCAGACAACACAATATTGCGGTCAGCCGCTCGACTGATGCGATGGGGGCAAACAAGCCGGCGCTTGTCGTGGCCGTCAGCGATAGTGCGTCGGATCCCGCGGAACTGGTGCGACTGGTCGCGCCTTTGGCCTCGAGCATCGAGCGATTGGCAAAGACCGGCTTGGCGACCGTCGTTGCCGAACTCACCGATACGGTGGTTAAGGACGGACGCTTGGGATTGTTGCTTAGCGGAAAGCCAGACGTCGCCTGCTGCCTTGCCAATCGGCGGCCTGGCGTGCGGGCGGCGGTGGCGCGCGATCGGGACGAAGTTGCTCAGGCCATTGGAAATCTTGGACTGAACCTGCTCGTGATCGATCCGGCTCGACGAAGCATGTTTCAACTCGGGCAAATGGCAAAGCAGTTTTTGCAGGCAGGGTCGGCAAAATGTCCGGCGGCGCTCGAAGCGCAGCTGGGGTGATACGCCAACGGGGCGGTTTTTTTTTGGACAGTTTTTCTCGGATGAATCAGCCATGCGCATGGGCCAGGTAATCGGCACCGTCACGCTCAGCCGCTCGCATCCCAGCCTGGTCGGCGCCAGCTACCGGGTGGTTGTGCCGCTTTCGCTCGACAACTTGTCGGGACGGACGCTGCCTGACGCCGAACCGCTTGTGGTTTACGACGACCTGGGAACCGGACTCGACGACGTCATCGCCTTCACCGAGGGAGGCGAGGCAACCCAACCCTTTTACCCACAAACCAAGCCGATCGACGCCTACAACGCCGCTCTGCTCGACGCAATCCAACTCGACACTTAAGCGATAACCGAAGCATTTTCCCCCCTGAGGAACTTATGAATCTGCACAGCCTGAAAGAAGAGATTTGCGACATTGGCCGGCGAATTTACGCCAAGGGCTTCGCCGCCGGCAACGACGGCAACATCTCGTACCGACTCAGCGAAAACCAGGTCCTTTGCACGCCGACGATGATCTGCAAAGGATTCATCAAGCCCGACGATCTGTGCATCGTCGACATGGAAGGGAAGCAGCTCTCCGGCAAGCGGAAGCGAACCAGCGAGGTTCTGCTCCACCTGGCGATTATGAAAGAGCGGCCCGAGGTGAAGAGCGTGGTCCATTGCCACCCGCCCCATGCCACCGCCTTTGCCGTGGCGCGCGAGCCCATCCCGCAGTGCGTCCTGCCCGAGGTCGAAGTCTTCTTGGGCGACGTGCCGATCACCAAATACGAAACTCCCGGCGGACAGGTCTTCGCCGACACGATCATCCCGTTCGTCAAGAAGGCGAACGTCATCATTCTGGCCAATCACGGCACGGTCAGTTATGGCGAGACGGTCGAAAAGGCCTTCTGGTGGACCGAAATCCTCGACGCCTATTGCCGCATTCTCATGCTGGCCAAGGGGCTTGGGCGGGTCGAGTATCTGGGCGAGCAAAAGAGCCGCGAACTGTTGGACTTGAAGACCAAATGGGGCTTCACCGACGCACGACTCGCCCCGGGCATGGAAAATTGCGACATCTGCGCCAACGATGTCTTCCGTGATAGCTGGCAGGCATCTGGCGTCGAACGAAAATACTTCGACGCGCCGCCGCCGGCTACCTCGGGCAAGGCGACCGCCGCGACCGCAGCTCCGGCCCCGGCCAGTCAGGAGCAATTGGTGAAGATGATTACCGAGCAAGTGCTGGCCGCACTGGCGGCCAAATAAACGAGCGGCCGGCATAACAAGCCGCGGCCGAATTGTCGATCCTTTGCACGATACGATTGGTTGCTTCCGGTCCATAAAACGAGTATTCGATCCATGAAAGTCAGCATTATCGGTGGTGGCGGATTGGTTGGTTCCTGCACCGCCTTCGCCCTTCAAACCGGCAAGGTCGTGCGCGAAATCGCGCTGCTCGACGTCAACGCGAATCTGGTGGCCGGCCAGGCTCTCGACCTGTTGCACGGATCGAGCGTCACGGCCGATCAGGTAATCAGCTCCGGCAGCTACGAACATATTCCCTCGAGCGACGTCATCTGCATTACCGCCGGCCTGCGACGCAAACCGGACGAAAGCCGATTGGATCTGGTTAATCGCAACGTCGATTTGTTCGTCGGCATCTTGGACGAAATCAAGCGCGTCGGGTTCAAGAAGGATGCTCTCGTCGTGGTCGTTTCCAACCCGGTCGATGTGCTGACCTATCTGGCGGCTCTGCGACTCGGTTTGCCGACCAGCCAGGTGATTGGTTTGGGGACGCAACTCGATACGATCCGTTTTCGCAGCCTGATTGCGGCCGCCATTCACGTTCCGCCGACGCAAGTCAAAGCGCTGATCCTGGGCGAACATGGCGACAGCATGGTCCCCATTTGGTCGAGCGCCACGGTGGCCGGCTTGCCATTGGAGCATTTTTCCGACTGGACGCTGCAGCTTGCCGACGAACTGTTTCGCCGCACCAAGGGGTCCGGAGCCGAAGTAATCTCGAAGAAGGGGGGCGCCGGGTTTGCCGTCGGTCTGGCAATCCAGGAAGTGATTGAAGCCATCGCCCTCGACCGGCATGCGGTGCTCCCGGTTTCGAGCGTGGTGTCGGGTGATTATGGCATCCGCGACGTCGCGTTGAGTGTTCCGACCGTAGTGGGCCGGCGGGGAGTCGTCGCCACGCTCCCGATCGAGCTGTGGGCTAAAGAAATCCAAGCCCTGGTCAAGAGCGGCCAGGTGCTCCGCGAAACGCTCGACGGCGTGCTAGCCCGGCTTGGGCAGGCAGGGGCCTCGGTGCTCGGGGCCGCCAAAGCCGGTTCGTGCGGTTGTAGCGGTGGTCACGCCGAAAAGAAATGCAGTTGCCCAGACAAATCGCCTGCTCAAGCCGCGACCGTTGCACCTGTGGGGGGAAAGACTCAACCGGCCAAATCCCAGCCGGCCGCCGCAGGGGACGCCGAACCCGATTTCTCACACATGACGGCAGCCGAAAAACGGGCCTACCAACAGGCTCGGCGCGACCGAATATTCGGTTGAGCAGCTAGCCGAGGGGCCTCCGGACCTCAAGCCAACCAGGCACTTCGGCTCCCCGAGAACGCGCAAACACCCCTGATTCTCGGGTTTTCCGGGCTCGGAACCCGCCGGCTGTAGCGCCAACGGCCCCTTTGGGCGAGTCGATCGAACCGCCGGAAACCGGAGCTGTTGGCAAGCTCTTTGCGGTGGGCTGATCTTGTTACGGGGTCGGGGGTTCAGTACACTCCGCTGCCATTTTCCAGCACTCTCGGGGCAATGCGCCGCGGGGGTGATTTTCCTTGTATTGGAAATCGCGGCTTTTAGAATGAAGTGAGTGCCCGATCGTTCGATCCTTGGCAGGGAGAGGCCTCCGCTTTACGGAAAGCGGCACGCATTTCTTGGCCTTCTCGACGAGCCGGCACTCCCCCAAAGCCTCGATTTCCACTTCTCTCTTTTAGGAGTGGAGTGGTGACTCGAATGAGAATCGCGGCAGCGGGCATGCTGGTATTTGCGGGACTGATCGTTGCGATGATCGCGGTTACGGTGCAGCCCGACGCTGCTTTTGCAGGGCGTACGACACCGTCGCCGGTCAGCACTTCGGGCCAATTGATAACGCAAGTGACTCCGCTGGCCGACAACCGCCAACAATACGTTTTGATCGACCCTGAGTTGCACGCCATGGCGGTCTACCACATTGACGCGCAGGGCGAGGTTGTGCTGAAGAGTGTGCGCAACTTTCACTGGGACCTGCAAATGGAACATTTCAACGGCACCAGTCCCTTGCCGGGAGAGATTCGTTCGCAAATCGACCAACGTTAGCGCGGTGTGCCCTGGTGGCGCATCGGGAACGAGGGCGGGGCGAGCGGCAGTAGCGAAGTCGGCTTCGGACGGCTAGAAAAGCCCGTCCGGCCGAGGAGTTTTAGTGATGGTTCGCAAGTTTTATGAAACGGAAGAAGCGGCCAAGCTGCTGGGGATCACTCCCGAGCAACTGAACGAAATGCGCGATCGCCGCGAGGTGTACGCGGTGCGCGACGGCGGCATGTGGAAATTCAAAGTCGAGGAAATCGAACGTCTGGTGGCGTCGCGGGCCGATGACATGCTGCCCCAGGACTCGGAAGAGTACGCCGAAATGACGGACGACCCCGATTCGATCCTGGTGAGCGACTTGGGGTTAGGGCCATCAAGCGCCGGCGCATCGAGCACGGTCATTGGCAAATCCAACGCCCCCAGTTCGGCCGCCAGCGACATTCAAATTGCCCAGCCCAAGCCGGACCAGAGCGATGCGCATTTGGATCTGCCCATGGGCAGCGACGTGCGACTGGACAGTTCGGCGGATGCGGCCGCGCCGCCCTCCAGCGGCTTGAGCGCGAAGTTCGACGATCTCGACACGCTCGATCTGGATATGCCCAGCGCGGAAGAGAGCGGCATCTCGTTGGATTCCGACGTGTTGCCGGCCGGCGCTCAAGACTTGATCTTGCCGGACGATCCGGTCTCGCTGTCGGATAAACCGGTGACCGCCAAACCTCCCAGCGACGGCGGCGGATCAGTCTTGGAGCTCGACGGCAACGACGACGACGTCCTCGGGCTGGGTAGCAGCGGCATCGACAGCGACGTGACCCGTAGCGTCAGCGACAGCGGCATCTCGCTGGTCGATCCGAGCGACAGCGGCCTTTCGCTGGAACGGAACGATTTGCAACTGGGCGGGTCGAAAGTCGAATCGCTCGACCTGGGCGGTGACGAACTGATTTCGCTCGAAGAGCAAGACCTGTCCGAAGCCCCGACACAGCTCAAGGCCGACGACGACTTCCTGCTGACTCCGGCGGAAGATGCCACGATCGAAGAGTCGAGTGGGTCGCAAGTCATCGCGCTGGACAGCGAATTGGACTTCGACGAATCCTCCGCCACGATGATTGGCGGCGGCCAGGGCATTACGGCCCTGGAAGAAGAACCGGAGTCGTCGGTCAGCGGCATGTCGTCGGGCGACCTGGGGATGGTAGGGCTTGGCAGCCTGCCGCCGACGACCGCCCTGGCGCCTGCCGCGCCAACGGTGGCGGCGATGACGGCCGGCAGCGACATGGCCTTTACCGTCTGGAACATCCTGCTTTTGGTGGCGTTGCTGATCTGCTTGATTCTTTGTGGACTGATGCTCTTCGACCTGATGCGCAACATGTGGAGTTGGAACGGTGCCTATCCCGTGAACAGCTCGTTGATTGATATGATTTTGAGTTGGTTTGAAAGCAAATAAGCCGCTAAGCCTCGATCGTGCGCAGCGCGCATTGATCGTGGCGGGGCGTGTCGCACGATGGATCGTGTCGCTCGCCCGTACGTGTGGCTCGGCCCCCTGATGGGCCGGCGATTCGAAAGGAGTCGAATCATGTGGAGTGGACGCATCACTCTCGACGAAACCGCGCTGGTGGAAATTGCGCAGTCCCGCATCGATCGGTGCCCGGCAGGCCGGCGGCGGCATTGGCCCATCGCGGTAGTCGCGCTCCTCCTGTTGGCTGGTTGCTCATCGTCGAATCCGAGCTCCTCCTGGATGGCAAGCTGGGGGGTCATTCCCGCGGTAAATACGACAATCTGCAGGTCCAGAATCGGACCCTGGCCGAACGCGCAAGCGCCCAACAGGCCGAAATCGAAAACCTGAAACTGCACACCCGCAACGTCGAGAACCAGTTGATCCGGGCGGAAGAGGATCTCGCTCGGCTCGACGATCGCGGCAAAGCGGACCGGCAAAGGCTTGCCAGTTCGAAACATCCGCGCGAGGGTTTTGAATCGCAGCCGGGCTACGGCGGAAGCGCAATGCCGGCCGAACTGAGTAGCCGGCTGGCCGACCTGGCCGACCGCTATCCGAGTCTCCACTACGACGAGGAAAGCGGGGTCAGCAAGTTCGACACCGACGTGCTGTTCGACAGCGGCGAAGCCCAGTTGACGGTCCCGGCGCAAGATGCTCGCCGAATTCGCCGAAATCTTTCAGGCTCCCGAGGCGCGCGATCTGAAAATCATGGTCGTGGGCCACACCGACGCACGGGGTATCAAGGGGCGTGAAGCACGCTCGAAATACCCAAACAATTGGCATTTGAGTGCCAGCCGGGCCGTGGCGGTCGTCGACTGCCTGCGCGAGGCCGGCCTGCCGGAAAACCGCATGGGAATCGCCGGCTTCGCCCAATATCAACCGATTTCGCCCAACGACACCGCTCAGGCCCGCAAAAAGAATCGCCGCGTGGAGATTTTCGTCGTGGGGCCCGAAACCCCGGTCGTCGGCTGGACCGAAACGCTGGGGAGCGGTGTCTACCGCTAGCGAAAGCGGTTATTCGCCCCTCGCCCATTTGG
Organism: uncultured Planctomycetaceae bacterium; assembly: GCA_963702015.1. Classification (GTDB taxonomy): domain Bacteria; phylum Planctomycetota; class Planctomycetia; order Pirellulales; family PALSA-1355; genus DATJTR01. Next base: position 4,559,596 of record OY969698.1, on the reverse strand, counting down.
TCCGATTGCCCCGGCGCAATGCCGTCCGGTGGCGGAACAGTGCTGGGTCAGCGGCGGAATTAGCTGGTAGCGCGCTCTCGGCCTTGCCACCTGTACTTTCCGGTTCGCGTGCCATTATAATTTAGGGACGCGAGTTTTTTTGGCCGATCGTCGATCCCCCCCGCGCCCTGGTCTCTTTGTTGCGTGCTTCCCACCCGCGGCGCCACAGTCGACCGGCACAGTCGAGCGGCACAGCTCAGTGACATAGCCAAGCGGCATTGGCCAGGTGTTGCCGCAGACTTCGATTAACGTAGCACCCCGCAGACAGCGAGCATCCGCCTTGCGTCGAGAACCCATGCTGCTTTTGATTCGCTCCGTGGCTCCGACATTGTTGGCGCTCTTGCCCGCATGCTTGGCGCTAGTGGGCTGCGGACATGTCGACGAGATTCAGCATTACCAGGCGATCAAGCTCAAGCAGCCCGAGCCTCCACCGTTCGAAGAACCCCCGGCGGTCGATCGCATATCGGCGGCGATCGTTGTCCATCCTGCGGGTTCGCCGAATGCGTCGGATAAGGATTCTGAATCGCCGGCCGCGGCCTGGTTCTTCAAGCTCTCGGGCCCGGTCGCGGCGGTCGACGCCCAGGCCGATGCCTTCGAGAAGTTCGTCTCCTCGATTCATTTCGTCGATGATGCTCCCAAGTACGATCCACCGGCCGATTGGCAGCCGCAGGGTCCCAGCAGCATGCGCTACGAAACGTTTGAGATTCCGGGAAACGTCGAACTCTCCGTGAGTACGCTTCCCAAGCTCGAAAAAGATGAAACGGCATTCTTGTTGAACAATATCAATCGTTGGCGCGGCCAATTGGGCTTGCGCGATCGGCGCGGATCAACTTGCCGACATTACGCGGGAGGTGCCGATGGCCGACGGAACCGCCGCGCTGGTAAATCTGGTCGGAAAGCTCAAGCAGGCAGGCATGGGTTCACGAGTCGCCCCTTTTTCTGGAGCCGGCGATGGCAAGTAACACTCTGGCGGGTGGCGGTTTAACTTCGGCTCAGCGCCCATCGCCGAGCGGTCGGCAGCGGGATGGGCTATTGCGCAGTGTCCTCGCGCCGCTGGCATCGCTACGGCTGACGGTGACGCTTTTCGCCCTGGCGATTGTGCTGATCTTTGCCGGCACGTTGGCCCAGGTGGACAAAGATATCTGGGAGGTGATGAACCTCTATTTCCGCGCATGGTTCGCCTGGATTCCGCTGCAGATCTTCTTTCCGCCAGTCTTCTTTCCCAGGCTGGGACCGGTCCCCTATGGGTTTTACTTTCCTGGAGGGTTTTTGATCGGCAGTGCCATGGCGGTCAACCTGTTGGCCGCTCACGGCGTGCGTTTTACCGTACAAGCGCGCGGCTCCCGGCTGACGGCTGGACTGGCCATTCTGGCTCGGAGTGCTGATGACCTGGCTCGTCGTGCTCGGCGGATCGGATAAGGAGATTGTCGAAGGCGCCGCGGGCCTCAACGTCCGTTGGCTGTGGGGAGGCGTGGAAGCTGCGCTCGGCATGCTCTGGCTATCGGTGCTCTATGGCATTTGGGAAGCCGGGGCCGCGCGGGTGTGGGAACGACGGCTGCTGATCGCGGCCGGCGCACTTCTTGGCATCGTGCTGGGAGTCGTCCTTTACTACGGCCCGGCGCTGATGCCCGATCCGTCGGCAATGCGCATTTTGTGGCAACTGGTCAAAGCGACGTCGGCCGCCCTGGTGCTATTGGCCGGTTGCGTCCTGGTCTTCCGCCGGCGGGCCGGAATCGTTCTTTTGCATGCCGGCGTGGGACTGATGATGGCCAACGAGCTGGTCGTCTACAGCCTGCATAGCGAAGGCATGATGCCGCTGGCCGAAGGGGAACGGGCGAACTATGCCGACGACATCCGCCACGGCGAACTGGCGGTGACCAGTCCGGCCGAATCAGCGTCGCCCGACGCCAAGCCGGCGGAATCGGACGGAACGCTGGAAGACGTGACGGTGGTCCCACGCAGCCGGCTGGAAAAGCCAGGCGTGATCAAAAGCGAGCTGCTGCCGTTCGACGTCGAAGTGCTGAAATACTACGCGAACTCTCAGCTCCGCGAAGTGCGGGTAGGCGATGAAAACCCGGCCACGATCGGCGCCGGTAAACGCCTGATTGCCACGTCACAACGAGCGGGAACCGGAACCGACACGGAACAAAAAGTTGACATCCCGAGCGCCTACGTGAAATTGCTGGGCAAAAACGGTGGCGAGCCGCTGGGAACTTACCTCGTCAGCGGTCATTTGCTCCCGCAAACGGTCGAGGTCGAAGGCAAGCCATATTCGATCGCCCTGCGATTCAAGCGCATTTACAAGCCGTACACGGTCGAATTAATCGACGTGCGGAAGGATGATTATCTCGGCACCAATACGCCGCGCAACTATTCGTCCGACGTACGGATCATCGACCCGCGCATCATGTCGATCGCCAGGTTCACATCTGGATGAATAATCCGCTCCGCTATGCCGGTGATACGCTCTATCAAAGCAACTACGGCGAGGGTCCTCCGGAGACGTCGACGCTGCAAGTCGTCAAGAACACCGGCTGGATGATCCCCTACGTCGGCTGCATGATCGTGGCGACCGGCATGCTGGCCCATTTCTCGCTGACGCTTACTCGATTCCTCCGCCGACGAGACGCGGAGGAATTGGCGGCCGATGGCAGTGCCGACAGCGAAGCACCGATCAGCGGCGCAAAACCGCGCCAACGCAAGGCGATGGCCCGCGCGGCCGGATCGCGATCGCGCTGGGCCGGCATGGCCATTCCGGCCGCCGTGGTGGTGGTGCTGGGGGGCTGGCTGGCCAGTAAGGCCGTCGAGCCGGCTCCGGCCAAGGGGCAATTTCACTATTACGAGTTTGGCAAATTGCCGCTCGTCTACGAGGGTCGGACCAAACCGTTCGACACACTGGCCCGCAATGCGCTGATCATTCTCTCGGGCCGCCAGTCCTTCAAGGACGAAGCCGGCAAATCGCAGCCGGCAACCCACTGGTTATTGGACGTCATCACGCGCAGCAAAGCGTCGCTCAAGCACCGAGTGCTCTACGTCTTTCACCCGGAAGTGCGCGCCCTGCTGCATCTCGAACCGCAAGAGCATTACCTTTACTCCATTGCCGAGTTGCAGCCGCATTTGGAAGAGTTCGATGCCGAGATCGATAAGCTCGGAGAAATCAAACCGGCGAGCATGAGCATCTACCAGAAAAAGCTGTTGGATCTCAACAAGAAGCTCAATCTATGCCGGCTCCTGATGGCGTCGTTCATGTCGCCCGAGGTTTCACAAGAACACCCCTTGGATGATCTGAAGACCGCCTTTCGGCAAGCGAAAGAATTGACCACGCATCAAGTTCCCCTGTCGGTTCCACCGGTTTCCGACGACGGGCACTGGGAAGTCTTCCCGATGGCTTGGATTCAGGCCTATGCCGCTCAGGCCCTCAAGGAGAAGCCGAATCCGGCCACCATCGCGCTGGAGACGATGTTTGTCTCTTACGCCACAGACAAAGTCGATGATTTCAATGCGGCCGTCGACAAATATGAGCAAGGACTGACCGCCGATCCGCCGTCGGGTTGCAACATGACCAAGGTCGACTACGAAACCTGGTTCAACCATTTCGAACCATTTTTCTGGGCCTGGATCCTAGACCTGACCGCCATCCTCCTCACCGTACTGGCCTGGTTCGGCTGGAACCGCACGCTCAACCGTACCGCCTTTTGGCTGCTCGTGCTCACGCTGGCGGTCCACACGGTGGGACTGGTTTCGCGCATTTACATTTCAGGCCGGCCGCCGGTGATCAATCTCTACTCGGCCACGGTGTTCATCGGCTGGGCGGGAATGATCTTTGGCCTGACGCTGGAAGTGATTTATCGCTTGGGCATCGGCAACTTGATTGCCAGCGTGGCCGGCTTTGGCGCGCTCTTTATCGCCCACTATTTGGCAGGTGACGGTGATACGCTGATCGTCTTGCAGGCGGTGCTCGACACCCAGTTTTGGCTGGCGACCCATGTCGTTTGCGTGACGCTTGGCTATTCGGCCACCTTCGTCGCGGGATTGCTGGGGATCTTCTACATCCTGCACATGCCGCCACACGTTCGCGCTCGCCGGAAATCGGCCGTACTCTTGCCCGCATGACTTACGGCACGCTTTGTTTTGCCATTTTCTTCAGTTTTGTCGGTACGGTGCTGGGTGGTTTGTGGGCCGACGATTCCTGGGGCCGGTTTTGGGGCTGGGATCCGAAGGAAAACGGTGCCTTGATGATCGTCGCCTGGAACGCGCTGGTGTTGCACGCCCGCTGGGGCGGCATGGTCCGCGACCGGGGGCTGGCCATGTTGGCCGTGTGGGGAAATGCCGTGGTGGCGTGGTCCTACTTTGGCGTCAACGAGCTTGGCGTCGGCCTGCACTCCTACGGTTTCACTGAGGGGATTGCCATGTGGCTGGCGGTTTTCGTCGTGGCCCAACTGGCGTTTATCGGCCTCGGGTTGATTGATCGCTGGCTAAGCGTCCGGTCGGCACAGCCCGCGGTTTAACGGAACGCGTCGGCAGTTCACCATTTCGCCGCGGCGGTGAAGTCGGAAAAGTTCGCCGCCGGGCAGCCATAATTGGCCGCGACACTTGACGGCTGCCATCTCGGCGCGAGACGATTGCGCAGTCGTCCCATCTCCCGCGCCAATTCTCGTTTGGACCGTGCCATGACACCCAAGCAGACGCTTTTCGAAAACGGGGCTGATACCCAATCGACCCGATCGCGATCGAATGTCGCCTTGTCCGAGATGACGGCCGGCCAGGAAGCCGACCTGTTCGTCTTGATGACGGCGAAAGAGGAATTGACCACGCGCGACGGCAAGCCCTACTTCAAAGTCGCCTTTCGCGATTTCGCTCGCGAAGTGAATTTTCCTATCTGGAACGATTCGCCCTGGGGGGTCGATTGCCGCACCCAATGGCAGCCGGGAACGTTTTACAAATTGCGGGCGATTTACCGCGAAACCAACTTTGGTCCGCAGCTTGATATTCGTAAGATCCGGCCCGTTTGTGAGTCCGACGCCGCCGATGGTTTTTCGCCGCTATTGTGCCAGCCGCAAACGCGGTTCGACCGCGAGGCGATGTTCGCCGAACTGCTTTCGATCGCCCAGGAGCGAATCGACGATGCGGCCCTGCGAACCTGACCACCGGGCTGCTCACAACCCACCGCGCCGCGCTGCTGACGCTGCCGGCCGCTACGCACAACCATCATGCGTTCGTCGGCGGTTGGTTGGAGCACGTGCTGAGCGTGACCCGCACGGCGGTCTATCTGGCCGATAAGTACGACGATTACTATCCCGACTTGCGCCCTCGTCTCGACCGCGGCCTGGTCGTGGCCGGCGCGATCTTGCACGATATCGGTAAACTGCGCGAAATCGAAGAGCGTCCACAGGGGGCCGAATATACGGCGGCCGGCAACCTGATCGGCCACATTCTGCAAGGGCGCGACATTGTCCGCGAAGCCGCGGCCGCGTACCCGTTGGCTCCAGAGACCCTGCTGCGGCTCGAGCACATCATCGTCGCCCACCAGCGATTGCCCGAGTGGGGATCGCCCAAGCCGCCGATGACCCCCGAAGCGCTGCTGGTCCATTACGCCGACGATATCGACGCGAAATACCAGATGATGTTTACGATTCTGCGCGACGACGCCAACGAGGGGCCAGTCACTTCGCGCAAGAACGCGCTGTTCCAAAAGCTCTACAAGGGCGGTTGACGGCCGAAGTGCATCAGCCGACAGCCGACGCCGGCAGGCGGGCATTCCGCCGCTCGACCGTTTCGTGCGCCATGCGCTCGATTCTTGCGCCGAACGAGCGCAACTTAGCGTCGAGCGATTCGTAGCCGCGATCGAGATGATCGATCCGCCGCACCGTCGACCGGCCACCGGCAGCCAGAGCGGCCAGTACGAGGGCTGAGCTCGCCCGCAAGTCCGAGGCAACGACGGTCGCGCCGTGCAGCGAGCGACAGCCAGCGATCGTCGCGGTGCCGGCCTGGACGGTGATGCTGGCGCCGAATCGCCGCAATTGGGCCACGTGGCGAAACCGCTCCGGAAAAACTTTGTCGCTAACCGTGCTGCGGCCACTGGCCAACGCAAGCAGAGCCGTGAACTGAGCCTGCACGTCGGTCGGCAGTCCCGGATGCGGCGCCGCGGCAAGCTGCGCCGGCAGCGGTCGCCCAGCGGACCGAATCGCCACCCAATCGATGCCGCAGGCAATGTCGAATCCAATCGCGCCCAGCGCTGCCAGAACCGGCGTCAGATCGCCAGTCGCCACGTCAGTCACGCGCACCGTGTTTTCGGCCGATGAGGACCACCGCCCGGTGATTGCGCCGGCCAACAGAAGCGTGGCGGCTTCGATCCGATCGGCTATGACAGTGTGGCGCGCGCCGCCCAAGCCATCGACGCCCGTGATTTCGATCACGCCGCTGCCGAGTCCTTCGATCCGATGCGCCGAGCGACTTGAGAAATCGACCCAGATCGACAATTTCCGGCTCGCGGGCAGCCCCCAGAATTATGGTTTTGCCACGCGCACGCGAGGCGGCCGAAAGGATGTTGGCGGTGCCGGTGACGGTCGAGCCATGTGGCCCCATCAGATCGACCGTGGACCCGCACAAACGGCCGGCGCGGGCGACAACCCGGCCCGACTCGACCGACAAATCGGCTCCCAGCGCCGCCAATCCGGCCAGATGCAAATTGATCGGCCTCTTTCCGATCCGGCAGCCACCCGGCAGCGGCACCACCGCACGGCCGCGACGGGCCAACAGTGGCCCCAGCACGCAAAAGCTGGCTCGCATCGCACGGGCCAAGCGTACGGGCACCTCGACCGGTCCCCCGTCGCGGACCGAAAGCGCCAAAGCATTGTGGCCGGAAACGGGATTGCAATCGGCCGCGCGATACCAAGGAGAGATTTCGGCGCCCAGGCACTCGAGCACGCGCAACATCACGTCCACGTCGCCAAGCCGAGGAATGCGGCAGAGCTCGACCGGTGCTTCGGCCAATAACGATGCCGCCAGGATCGGCAACGCCGCGTTTTTCGAGCCGGCCGCTGGCACACTGCCCGCCAGAGCCGCCGGGCCCTCGATTCTGAAGCAATCCATCGCTCACCCGTGCCTTGCTCGGCGCGGGGGGTGCCAGCGAGCACCGCCTACGCCGCCTGGGCCACAATCACTCGTGCGTGGCCGGCCAAATCCTTGATCGTCGGCTCCAGACGCCAGCATCCGCCGGCCTCAAACAGAGCCCGCACCGCTTGTTCTAACATCGGGCTGATTTCGATCAAGAGCATTCCGCCGGGCGCGAGCCGTTCTCGGGCTTGAGCAGTCAGGCGCTCGATGACTTCGGTGCCACGCGGCCCGGCGAGCAACGCCCCGCGGGGTTCGAACTGTTTGACGTCACGTGCCAGACTGTCGTACTCCGCCTGGCTGACATACGGTGGATTCGAAACGATGAAATCGAAACGCTTCCCAGATGGCAGCCCCTTGAGCAAATCCCCCTCGAAAAACTCGATCCGCTCGGCAACTTTCAGCTCTGCGGCGTTGGCACGGGCCACCGTGAGCGCTTGCGGGCTGATGTCGATCGCCGTGACATGCGTTTGAGGAACATATTTGGCCGCACAGATGGCAATGATGCCCGAGCCGGTGCCGACGTCGGCCACGCTCACCGCGCCAGCGACAGCCCTGGGCCGGAGACGATCGAGCAGGGCGACGACCAGGAATTCGGTCTCCGGCCGCGGGATCAAGACGTCGGGAGTAACGCGAAACGAAAGCGAATAGAACTCGCGGCGGCCAGCCAGATAGGCCACCGGCGTCCCTTCGGCTCGTCGGCGCACGAGTTCGCGGAAGCTGGTCCGTAGCGATTCCGGCGCCGCCTCGTCGAACCGCGTGTAGAGGTCGATGCGCTGGCAGCCGGCCGCGACGGCCAACAGGACTTCGGCATCGAGCCGCGAACTCACGGCGCCGTGCTGCTTGAGATAGTCGGCCGTCCAGGTCAGCAGCCGGCCGATCGTCCAGGTTTCGCTTTGCGATTGCGACATAAGCGGCCCGGGGCGGAGAGAGATCGTTGAAAACGTTGGCCCGGGCTGTTCGTCAGTCGAGTGAGCCCATGGCTTGCCGCTGCTGCTGGCGGTCGTAGTCCAAGAGAGCGTCGGTCAGCGGCTGGACGTTGCCGGCCAAAATCGAATCAAGCTTGTGAAGCGTCAGGTTGATGCGGTGATCGGTCACGCGGTTGTCGGGGAAATTATACGTCCGGATGCGTGCGCTGCGATCGCCCGAACCGACCAGTGACTTGCGTTCGCTGGCGCGTTTTTCGTGTTCGACCTTGCGTTGGTGCTCGTAAAGCCGGGTTTTCAGCACGCGCAGCGCCTTGGCAAAATTTTTGTGCTGGCTTTTTTCATCCTGACAGGAAACGACGATTCCCGACTCAAAATGTGTCAGCCGCACGGCACTGGCCGTCTTGTTGACGTGCTGCCCACCCGGCCCGCTGGCACAAAAAGTATCCTTGCGGAAGTCGTCGGGCTTGATTTCGATTTCGACATCCTCGGGCTCGGCGAGCACGGCAACCGTGGCCGCCGAAGTGTGGATGCGGCCCTTGGTTTCCGTTTCGGGCACGCGCTGCACGCGGTGGCCGCCGCTTTCGTACTGCAATTCGCGATAGGCGTCCTCGCCTTCGATGCCGAGAATCAGCTCCTTGAATCCACCCAATTCGGTGGCGTTCATGTCGAGAACTTCGACCTTCCAGCCGCGTTGTTCGGCATGGTGCTTGTACATTTCGTACAAGTCGCGGGCGAAAAGTGCCGCCTCGTCGCCGCCCGTGCCTGCCCGAATTTCCATCACGCAGCGCATGCGGTTGGCGTCTTCGCCGCCGATGGTCATATCGAGCAATTCGTTCCACAATTGCTCGCGCGATGCGCGCAGGGTGGGCAATTCGGCTTCGGCCAGAGAGCCGCATTTCGGCGTCCTTGCCGCCGGCCATTTCCGCCGCTTCGGCGACTTCCTGATTGAGTTGCTTGAAGCGGCGATACTTGTTGGCGAGCTTGGCGAGCGAGCCGTGTTCGTGCGCCACGGCAGCCATCAGCGGCGAATTGGACTGCACCGCCGGATCGAGCAACTGCTTCTCGAGTTGCTCAAAACGCTCGAGTTTCTCCTCCAGCATTTCGCGTAGCGACATAACTCTCGCGCCTTCAATAGCTGTCCACAATCAAGCGGCACGACCCGCGGGGTGAAAGCGTGGAAAAAATTCCGCGCGTGCAGTGGGCCGTTTTTGAGTCGGCCCGCATCAGGTCGCATCGCTGCCGCGGCGCATTCAGGTCTGCCGCCGTCCCCCCTCGGGTCAAATCAAAATCCGGGCCGAACGACCAGGCGGCGGGCGCAAAACGGAGACCAACGCTAGGGGCCGCGGCCAGCGGCACTTCGGCCCCCACCAACACGGCGACAACGGCTACTCGGCCTTTGCCGGTACCGGTTGTTTCTTGCCGCGAGTCAGACTGGCATAGCCGGCGCCGGCGAACTTGTTCTTGAACTTTTCAATTCGCCCGGCGGTATCCACGAACTTCAGCTTGCCGGTGTAGAACGGATGGCAAACGCTGCAAATGTCGACCTTCAATTCGGGTCGGGTGCTGCGCGTCGTAAAACTGTTGCCGCAACCGCACTTAACGCTCGTCTCGAAGTATTGCGGGTGAATGTTTTTCTTCATCGCTCTACCAATCCTCTCTACCTGCCCACTTGGGCGAACCTGCCGACCGCCTCAACCTAATCAATCGGCCCGCCCTGAGTGCCGGGGCCAGCCACGTCTGCCACGCGACAGATGGAATCCCAGATTTTAGCGGCAAATCACCCGCCTGCCAAGACGGCGTTCCGCATCCCCCGGGGGTGAACGTACAATAATACGACCCCATTCAAGGCCAATCCGTTCACCCCGCGGCGGACTCACTCCGCCGGTTTTCGCGCTTTCGCGGCTATTGGCCGCCGGTGACCCGCATGGAACTTCCGATCGGCAACGGTTTTTCAAGCTCCGCCGGTGACTCGCCGAACGAGACTCCGTCGCCAGCTGCTACGATCGGCGTGCTGTTCAGCGGGGGACTGGACAGTTCTATCCTGGTCGCTCACCTGCTGCGGGTTGGCGAGTCGGTTCAGCCGATTTATGTTGCCGGCGGACTGATTTGGGAAGAGGCCGAGCTGGCCGCGGCACAGGCGATCCTGACGCATATGGCCGGCCCACGGTTGGCACCTTTGGTCATTCTCGACTTGCCGCTGGCCGACCTTTACGGCCAGCACTGGAGCACCGACGGGCGGCGAACTCCCGACGGCACCACGCCGGACGAAGCAGTCTATCTTCCCGGTCGCAATCCCTTGTTGCTGGTCAAATCGCGGCTGTGGTGCCAACTTAACGGCGTTGGCCGTTTGGCGCTGGGAACACTGAAAAACAATCCGTTTGCCGATGCCACGGCGGAGTTTTTTGCTGGCTTTGCTGCCGCGTTGGATAGCGCCATGTCGGGAAGCGTGACGCTCGAGCGGCCATTCGCGGCCTATACGAAGCAGGAGGTGATGGGACTTGCGCCGGAGTGCCACTGGAGCTGACACTGTCGTGCTTGGCGCCGTGCGCTGGCTTGCATTGCGGCCGGTGCAATAAGTGCCACGAACGGAAGGCAATGTTCACCGGCGCCGCGGTTGCCGATCCGACACGCTACGCCGTGGCACTTCCCACTCTTGGCGCCGAAGCACCCTTGTGCTCCGGTGATGTGCCCACTAAATCACGCTGAACCAATCGCACTGCCAGACGGCGCACGGCCGAAGCCGTCGCCGCGCAGGTCGCTCAACCCGTGGATGAACCCTACGCATGTTTCGAGTCACGCGCGAAATCGACTTCTGTTACGGGCATCGATTGCTCAATTACGATGGCAAGTGCCGTTATCTGCACGGCCATAACGGCACGGCGGTGATCGTCATCGAGTCGGAGCAGCTCGATTCACGTGGTATGGTCCTTGATTTCTCCGATATCAAGCGCGTCGTCAGCCAATGGATCGACGACAAGCTCGACCATCGCATGATCCTGCATCGCCAGGATCCGGCCGTTGAGATGCTGACCCAGCTCGGCGAACCGCTCTACCTGGTCGACACCAATCCGACGGCAGAGAACATCGCCAAACTGATCTTCGACTTCGCCGCTGGCGAAGGCTTTCCCATCATCGAGGTCGATTTGTGGGAAACGCCGCACTGTTTCGCCACGTATCGAAGATCGCCATCCGGCTGATCGACCGCCGGCGCGGGGGGGGGTAGAAAATAAAACAGTCCGGGAGGCCCGTTGGATGGGCCGTCTCCGGACTGTTCGTTTCCCCCCCTGGGAATACGCTTGACGCTAGATGTATCGTCCTGTCGGTCGATTCGACTTTGGCAAAGATTGCCGATTTGTCGGATTGTAGGGCGCGAAAATTGCGCGAACGCATTGTCGGCGCCAAAAACGCCGCTCTGCGCCGACAACCAAAGACGTCGGACTCGTTTTGTCTCCGGTGCAGCGGCGAAGCGAACCGGCTGCTCGCATGCAGGTGGCCATGACCAGATCTCATCCTGGCCGATCCGCGGACCATCAAGCCACGAAAGCCCCTATTCAGCTCAGCCTAAGCAATTTCGCGAATCGACCCTATTTCCAAGTTGTTGCCGCTAAGAGCCACACTACAAAAAAAAGGGGGGCGGTGCGCGATTGGCCATCACCAGGGGGGGTAGCCAGCGCAATGGGATGAAGTCTGCCCTATCTGCCAGCTTGCAATTTCCCTATAAATCCCGCCCTTCTGGAGCGTTTGGACAAAGGCGTCAACAGCGCCGTGCGCGGCAAGCGATGAAATGGCCATTTTCGGTCATTAGGGTTTGCCGATTACGCCGATTTTGAGCATTAGGTATTTGGATCGGGCGCCAGCGGTGCGCGGCGCCGGTCCTGCGTACCCATCGCGCAAATGCGCGCATTAGGAGCTGCCGTGGACGTTGTTCAGCACTGCCGACAGCCGCTCGAACCCCACGGGGCACGAAGGGGCGAGTGGGCGACAACGTCGAAACCCAGCGAGCGAACCGGACCCGATCACCCTCTGAAAGGTCAAGCCGCATGAGCCGACGCGGAGGATCATCATCCGCCAACGGCATTCAGTTGCTTCCGTTTCTGGACATCCTGACTTGCACGATGGGCGCGCTGGTCACGCTGCTGTTCGCGTTTGCGCGTTACGGTCAGCAGCAGGTCGTCAATGTCAGCGACGCCAAGCAAGTCGCCGCCGAGGCCGCAGCCGCCGACGAAATCGAGGATCTCGAGTGGCGTGCTTCGATGCTGCGCGAATCGCGCGCCAAGACCGAGGCCGATCTCGGAAACGCCCGGCTCGAGTTGAGTCATTTGGAAGACCACATGCGCCGCCTGCGACAGCGCGCCGAGCAGCTCCATCAGGCCGCGATCGCGCTGGATCAAGCCGATCCCCGCGCCTCCGAGGCCAAAACCGCCGCCGAGGTGGCAAAGATCAAGGAGCGAATCTCTCTGACTGCGCAAGAACTCGAGCTGGCACGCAAGAACGCCTCCGAACGTCCCACAACCTATTCGATCGTCCCTTACGCCGGCCCGAACCAGACCCGTCGCAGGCCAATCTACATCGAGTGCCGGGCGGAAGGGGTGGTCCTCGAACCCGAGGGAATCGTCTTTACCGACGCCGATTTTGCGGGACCCTTGGGGCCAGGCAACCCACTGGCCGTCGCAGTGCGGGCCGCCTGCGAGTATATGTCGGTCAACGATCCAGATGCGTTCGACAAGGTCGAGCCCTATCCGCTACTGGTCGTGCGGCCAGACGCCATTGAGCAGTATTACGCGGCTCGCTCCGCCCTGATCTCGTTTGGTTCTCAATTCGGCTATGAGTTGATCGGCGCCGATAAGAAGCTCAAATTCCCCGACGCCGATCCCAGGATGGGCGAGTTCATCAATAACCTGGTCGCCGAAGCACGTGTCAGACAGGCCGCACTCATCGCGGCCGCGCCAAGCGCTACAAATCCAAACCGAGTTTCCACGTCAAACCCGGCGGCGGTGGCATCGAGCGCGAACCCGAACCTCGCACCGCCCAAAACGATCGAAATCCCTACCGTGGAATCGCACGCCGCGGATCGCCCGGCGGAAAGGGTGGCTGGGGCAACGGCAATGGCGCGGGGGGCAATGGTACTGGCGGGAACGGCCCGGGAGCCAATGGCCCCGGCGCCAACGGCGTGGCTGGCACCGCCACAGGCACCACAACGGGGACGACTACCGGCACCACCACCGGTACCGGTGAACTCTACGCCGGTGGTGGAGCGGGCGGATCCGGAGGGACCGGAAATGGCGGCAACGATCCTCTGGGCGTCGGCAATGTAGCCGGCGGCGGTGGACAAGACGGCTACGGAACCGGCGCGGGCGGCACAGGCGGCTATCCTAATGGCACGCCAGGGGCAGGCGGTTACGGCACGGGCATGGCCGGCACCGGCGGATTTGGCAACGGCCAGGCAGGCACGGGCGGCTATGGCACCGGCGCCTTGGGACCGGGCGGCTACGGCACCGGTGGCGGACCCGATGGATCTGGCGGAGCAGGGGGTGGTCCGGGCGGTTACACACCCGGCGGCGGTGGCGGCGGTGGCGGCGGCATCGGGCCGGGCGGCCTGGCAGGAGGCGCAAATGGCAGTGGCTACGGAATGGGAACCCAGGCCACTGGCGGCGGACCTGGCACACCAGGCGGCGTGCCGGGGAGCGGTCTCTCAGCCCTAGCCGGCAACGGTGGTGCCGCGGGAGCCGGCGGTGGAGCTAACGGAGCACAGTCGGGCGCCGCGGGGAGCGATTCGCCGGGAGGGGCAGGGCAAGGCGATGCCGATGGCAATGGCGGCGACGGAACCAATGGAAACTCACCGGGCTCGCCCGGCCAAGGAGGCAGCGGAGGTGGCGGCGGAAGCGCGGGTGGTCGCGTATCGTTGGCCAGCGGAGCCCAGCCAGGGTCTAACGGGCCAAACGACGGCGCCGCCGGAGGGAGCGGCACTGCACAAACCACGACCCTGCAAGGGACCGGCGGCTCCACAGCGGGCACCAGCCAGGGAACCGGATCGGGAACCGGCCCCGGCGGCGGCGGACTCGGCGGCCTGGGAGGTAATCCTCTCGGAGGCCAGGCCGGCACCGTGCCCAACGGTCCGCAAAAGCGAGGCGGCGGAGGTGGTGCAGCGGTCCCCAATAACCGAGCGAACCAGGCGACCAATGCCAGCGGTCACTCAGTCGGCGGAGCGGCGGACGACACCGGCCCCAGCGATAGCAGCAGCACGACTTCCGGCGGCACATCCGCCGGCGGTGGCAATGCCAGTAGCGGAAACCCGGGAAGCAACGGCGGCACGAACAGCAGCAACAGCACCAGCGGCGGCGCGAGTGGCGGCCCCAGTTCGATGGGCGGACAACAGGCAGGCCTCGGGATGCCGAATCTCAACTTCGGTCAACAGCCGCAAGACCCGCCTCCAAGCGGCCGACATGGCGGCAAGAAGGGGGGCCAGGCTCGAACGCCCGGTTGGGGATTGCCCGACGCGCCCGGGACGTCGGCCTCCGTTGCTCGGCCGGTGGTGATTGAGTGCTGGCCCGACAAGCTTGTGATACTCGGCGACGACGGCAAGACCGTTGCCAAGCAAATTCCGCTGTCCCAACACACGGAAGACGCGGTCGACGAATTGGTCTCGTCGGTCTGGCAGCAGATGAAACAATGGGGGGCGGCCGGCAAGGGGCTCTCCTGGCGGCCGACCCTGACGGTACGCGTGGCCGCCAATGCTCATCCACGGTTCGAAGAGCTGCAAACGCTTCTGGCCGACAGTGGGCTGGAGGTCAAGGAGAGCAGCCACAAGCTGCCGATCGCCGGCAGGTCGGGAAATCCCTTACGGAAATAGCTGAAAAAGTCTGCCCGAGGAATCGCCATGAGACGACGCGAACCCGCTGAAGTCGAATCGGCCGGTCACGAATCGTTCCTGGACGTTGTGACCAACATCGTCTGCATTCTAATCATTCTGGTAATGATCGTGGGCCAGCGCCACATGACATGGTCGTTGCCGAAGCTTCCGCGCCGGCCGGTCCCGCCCAAGCCGCGATCGATGCCCAGCAGACGGCCGTCGCACTGGAGCAGGACGTCAATCGCCTGTCCGAGGAGATTGCCACCGTGCGGCAGACCGCGGCTGCTCGGTTCATGGAACGGGACCGGCTGTCGACGATCTTGACCGGAGCGGAACGCGAGCTAGCTCAACGGCGCGCGGCACTCGACGAAAAAACGCGCCACCAGTACGACCGCGACCGCGACAAGGCGCTGGCGCTGGCGGACCTCGACCGGTTGGAAAAGGAGCTGAAACAATTGACGACCAGCAGCGAGACAACCGTCAAGATCGAAAGCTTTCCGACGCCCATCAGTAAGGTCGTCGACGAGAAGGAGGCTCACTTCCAGTTGCGCAGAGGCCGGATCGCCTACGTTCCATTCAACGAGTTCACCAGCAAATTCCGCTCGCTCTTCGAGGCAAAGGCCCACAAACTGCGCGAGTCCGATGAGATCACCGAAACGTATGGCCCGATCGCCGATTTCACCATTCGGTACACGCTGGCCCGAGTCGACGTTCCCTGGGAAGAGGCGGTGCAGTCGGGACAGGGAGGCAGTTACATCCAACTCAAAGAGTTCCATTTCTATCCGGTTTCGGCCGACATTGGCGAACCGGTCGGCGACGCCATGAGCAAGACGTCGATGTTTCGCGGCAAGCTCGAAGAATGCAATCCCAAGCACTACACGATTACGTTCTGGATCTATCCCGACAGCTTCGACGATTTCAACCGCGTGCGTAGGGAGCTGTATCAATTGGGTTATTCGGTCGCCGCCCGGCCAATGATCGAAGGACATCGGATCGGCGGCGCGGCCAACGGCAGCAAGTCGAACGCCCAGTAAGACGCCGGGCCTGACGCACGGATCGGCCGCGCGAAGCGACTCAAGGCAATACCCAAAAAAAGACGCGGGTGCTCCGCTTCCAGCTTTCTTTCTTTGCTCTGGGCGTGCGCCGGCTGTGGTAGACTGCACGTCGAGCCATGCGGGTGGCAGACTGCCCCCGACTATCTGGCACGTAGCGTCTGACGACTCAAACTGCTTGGCGGTGGCGGCGCCGGCATAGCAGGAAACCATGCTGATCAAAGTCGGCTTCGAGATTGCGTTCGTGTTTCCCGAGCCAACGGCAATGTTGTTGATGCTGTATCTGCATCCGACGCGATTGCCCACCGTTCGGGTGCCCGAAAATTTGCGGGTAGAGCCCTGGGTAATGGTTCCCGATTTTTTCGACGCCAACGGCAACCGCTGCGGTCGGGCGCTGGTTCCGGCCGGTCGAGTGGTGTTTCGCAATTCCGCGGTGGTGACAGACTGCGGACTGCCCGACTTGCAGGTACCGGGCGCTCAGCAAGTCAACATCCAAGACTTGCCGCAGGAAGTGCTTCCCTTTTTGCTTGCGAGCCGCTATTGCGAGGTCGACAGCGAACTGAAAGAGCTCGCCTGGCAGTTGTTCGGTTCAACACCGGCAGGCTGGCCGCGCGTTGAGGCTGTTTCGAACTTTGTCCACGACCACATCCGTTTCGACTACCAGCAGGCTCGCGCCACGCGCACGGCGTTGGACGTCTATCGCGAGCGCGTGGGGGTTTGCCGCGATTACATGCATTTGGCGATCACCTTCTGCCGTTGCCTGAATATCCCGGCCCGTTACTGCACCGGCTATTTGGGCGACATCGGAGTGCCACCGGTCGACAGTCCCATGGATTTTAGCGCGTGGTTCGAGGCGTTCTTGGGCGGTCAGTGGTATGCCTTCGACGCGCACAACAATGTGCCGAGAATCGGCCGGGTGCTGATGGCCCGTGGGCGCGATGCGGCCGACGTGGCGATCACGACTACGTTCGGCGTCAATCAGTTGCAGTCGTTCAACGTCGTGACGCACGAGGTCTCCGAATCAGGACCGCGTTGAACGCGCAGCGGTTGCGGCGGACGTGAAGCTGTCCGGTCTCTGTTCCTCCGGCGCTCCCCGTGGTTCAAGAGGCCGTGAGCCAACGTGTCGCGCGCCAGCGGCTGAGCGACCAGGCGAGAAGCGTGCTGCCGGCGGCGGCCAAAACGAAGATGACCAGCGCCGTCGCCGCGGATAATGGCTCATGGAGTTTCGCCTGCCCGGCTTCCAGCGTTTTGATGAAGAGCAGATGCGACAGATAGATGCCGTAAGCCAGCGGTCCCAGTCGGGCAATCCGCTCCAGCATCGGCGAAGTCCAGTCGCCCAGGGTGAAGACCAACAGAGCCACGCCGGACAAGTTTTCGACCAACGAGTTTCGGCCCAAATCGCAAAGCAACAGTGTCAACGCCGCCGCCAGGACCAGGCAAACACCTCCGATTCGGCGGCTGCTCAGCCAGCCGCGCCCGCCCGATTGACATCCGATCGCCAAAACGATTCCCCAACAAACCGACGGCAGGGCATCGAGAGCCAATTGCCCAAACCCGACCGTCGACAGGGAGCGATCGGCCGGTAACAACGCGATGTCTAAGCCGGCAACGGTCGCCAGTGCCACCATCCCAATCTCGCAGCCGCGAATTCCCGCGGCCACGCGTGCCAGGCAAAAAACTGCAAGCGTCGCGAGCAGGACAAACGGCATGAACCACAAGTGGTAGAACGAACCGAGCCATAGCAAGTCGATGCCGGGAAAATCGTTCGGCTCGTTGGGAAGCAACAGAGCCTTGGCCCCTTTGAAGGCCAGATAGATGCCGCTCCAGCCGAGAAACGGCACGTAGATCCGCATCAACCGCGAGCGTGCGTATCCCACGACGGTTCGATCGCCTGCCCGCGAACCGGCCTGCCAGGCGAAAAACGTCGCCGCAGCGGTGAAGAAGGGAACGGCGAAACGGCCAAGCAGCCCAAGATCGGCCCAGGCCGCGGGGCGCGGCGTATGTAACCACACAATGGCATAGGCCGCCAGCAGCCGGCAGACATCGAGCATGGTATAACGCGCGCGCGCGCCGGCGCGCTGCCGGCGGCAGCAGGCTCGGAACCGCGATGAAATTCAAGAGTCGTCGCAGCCATCAAAACATCTCAAACGCGAAAAGCGGCCGGGAAACCCGGCGCAGCTCGATTCGAATTCTTCAGGCTTTCAGTGCGTGCCCCAGATTTCCGAGCGGTGTCCCCTGCGGCAGCGGCTCGACGGCAGTCACGCGGCGCGTGGCGATTGCCGTGGCGCTGGCCACGGCCGCGAGGTTGACGACCAGTGCCGCCAGGAAGATCATCAGCATGTTGACCATCGGAATCATCAACACGTCCTGAAAAACGGCATTCGGAAACCAAACGCCGACAAATGCCAGAAACAACAGCCCGAACTCTCGAGCCGCGGGGGGAACATCGCGGTTGCGCCACAAGCGCCAGGCCATCCGCATCCAAAGCAACAGCGTCGTGGTGAAGAGTCCCATTCCCACCAGGCCCGTATCGACCAGCAGCGCCAAGAATGAGTTGTGTTGCACATAGGGCCGGGCTTTCTGCAGCGGCAAATCGGTCGAGCGATCCGATAAGTAAGCGCGGCTTTCGGTCAGATATTGTCCATAACCCGAACCCAACAGCGGTCGGTCGAGAAACATATGCCAGGCGATGACCGCTAAGATCGGACGGAGTTTGGCCGATTCGGCGGCTTCGGCCGCGCTCAGTTCTTTGTCTCGTTTGAAGCTCAACAGCCGTTCCCAATTCAGCGCCACCACCGGCAGCGAGGCAAGGACCAGCGTGCCGATAACGACCGTCCGCCAGGCACGCGGCAAGCTGAAGGCCATCACGACCATCAGTCCGAGAGCCAAGCCGAGCCAGGCGCTGCGGGTGAAGGTACTGTAAATGCCCCAGGCGTAGAGCGGCAGCAAGGCCAGGATCACCAATTGGCCAACGCGAGTCGCTCGCGGCCAGCGCATCAGCATGCCCAACAGGCAAAGCCCCTGCAGGATTCCCGAGCCGGCCGGATTGAGCAGCGGTCCGCGGCCGCGGCCATAAAACTCGAGATACTCGGTCGACCCGATGTAACGCGGGAAAACGAATGCCCACATCCCGCGGACCTCGGCCAGCGAAGTGATGGCCAGATAAATGCCAAATAGGCCGAGGGCCAGATACATCCGATCGAGGGCTCGCTCGGTCACCGGCGTCTGCCGCACGATCCAGTACATCGCCAGTGGCATCAAAAAGAAGAACAAAACCTGTGCCAACGGCTGGGAGTGGTTCGCTTGCCAGTCGTGCGTCAGTGTGTTGACCAACAACACCGCGATGAAGGCGCCCAATGCCCAATCGGCCGAAGTCATCGGTTTGGGCTCTGTCCATCCGAACCGCCGGTAGACGATCGCCGCGACCAACAGGCCGCCGAGCAATACGCGGTCGAGCGTGAGCGGAAGCGGTCCCAGCGGCAGATTGAAAAAGGGATGGCTAAAGCAAACGCCGGCCACCAGGACGACCAGCGAGCCCGCCAGCAGCCCGCCGCGGCGCAGCAACACCGCACCCCACGCCAGGCTGGCGACGCCAGCGATCAGAATCAGAAACTCCATATCTCCTCCGGGGGATGAAACCCTTGTCCGGTGGTCTCAACGAGCTCGAACCGGCCGCCGCTCGATCGCACGCCAGCCGACATACTAGCGGCCGCGCGACACGGACAGAGTTTCACGTCTCTCGAAAGGATAGGTTCTGCCGCAGGACCACTTTGCGCTTTGCAGGCCCCCAGCACGAGCGCCGACTAGCCGCCTGGGCGCGCCTCTGCCGATGCTGCCGGTTATGCCTGCCCGGCCGTGCGCACCGACCGCCAGGGGATTGCCCAGGACAAAGCTCCGCGGTTCTGGCGGTTGCTCGCTCCCGTTGACCGATCTTGACTGGGCATAAGGATTTAGAATATCTTCTTGCAGCCCAGATCCGATGGTTTACCAAACCCGTTGCCCCCCGCTTCACGCGCACATGTTTTCCGCCACCCAACTCAGCGGCCGGGCCAAGCGCGGGCGGTCAGCCGATCAGCCGGCTGATGACGTTGGCGTTGGCCGATCCTACGCTCATTTCGTTGGCGGCCGGATTTGTCGATCAGCAGACGCTGCCGGTCGAAATCACGCACCAGGCCATGGAGCAGGTCCTAGCGGAACCGGCCGCGGCCCGGGCGGCATTGCAATACGGCACCACGCTGGGGGATGCCCGCTTGCGGCAATTGGTGCTCGACCGTCTGCGCCAGGCCGATGGCAACCCCGCGGCGGAACGCAATCTGTCGATCGATCAGGTTGTTCTCACGGCTGGTAGCAATCAATTGCTGCATCTGGTGGCCGACGCACTTTTGGATCCGGGCGACGTCGTTTTTTGCGCCACGCCGACTTATTTCGTTTTTTTGGCGCGCTCGACAATCTGGGTGCCCGGGCATGGGGCGTTGCCAGCGACGCTGAAGGGATTATTCCCGCGGCTGTCGACGAGCAATTGCGGCACTTCGAGCGCCGTGGCGAGTTGGCGCGCGTCAAGGCGATTTACGTGACGTCGTATTTCGACAATCCGACGAGCATCACGCTTTCGGCCTCCCGGCGGGCCGAATTGGTCGAATTGGCCGAGCGCTGGTCGCGCACTTCACGGATTTATCTGATTGAGGACGCCGCCTATCGCGCCCTGCGTTACGCCGGCGACGATCTGCCCAGCCTGCGCAGCTTCGACACGACGGGCGAAACGGTGATCGCAGCCGAGACGTTTTCCAAATCGTTTTCGCCAGGCATTCGAGTCGGCTGGGGTATCCTGCCGCCGTCGTTGGTCGAGCCGGTGGCCAGCCTGAAAGGGAACATCGATTTCGGTTCGCCCCATCTCAACCAGCGATTGATGAGCGCGGTCTTGGAGATGGGACTGCTCGAAGAACATATCGCCCGGCTGACCAGCGGCTACGCGACAAGCTGGCGGCGATGCTGGCCGCGGCCGACGCATTTTTGACCGATATTCCGGGGGTCCATTGGCGGCGACCCAGCGGTGGACTGTACGTCTGGCTGCTCTTGCCCGAGGGGCTGGATGCCAGCTTTGGTGGCGCGCTTTGGAAGCAGGCGCTGGCAGAGCGCGTGATTTATGTTCCCGGCGAGTTCTGTTTTGCCACGGCGGGCCAGCCGGTGGCTCGCAACACGATGCGGCTGAGCTTTGGCGTTCAGCAGCCCGATAGAATTCATGACGGCGTCGAGGCTCTGTCCCGCGCGATCCGGCAGGTGATGGCCGACGGCGGCTAATCTCGGTTTTGTTCCCAGGCCTGAAGCTTTCCGTTTCAATCGATCTGCCATGCGAACCATCGACCGATATTTACTGATGCAGTTTTTGAAGGTGTTCGTCATCTGTTTTTTCAGTTTGACGGGACTGTACATCGTGATCGATGGATTCAGCCAACTGGACGATTTCATGATCTATGCCGACAAGCACGGACAGTTGCTGCCGGTGGTGGGCAAGTATTATGCCTATCGATCGCTGTCGTTCTTCGATCTGACCAGCGGCATTCTGACGTTGATCGCCGCAATGTTCACCGTCACTTGGATTCAGCGGCACAACGAGTTGACGGCGCTGGAAGCGGCCGGGATATCCAAAGGGCGGATCATTAAACCGGTCATCATCGCCGTGGCGGCGATCAGCTTGCTGGCGGCGCTGAACCGGGAATTGGTGATTCCTCGCATTCGGGGCCATCTGAGCCACAACGCCCAGAACCTGAACGGCAAGAATGCCCAGTCTTTTGACCCGACCTACGACAACGCCACCAACATTCTGCACCGTGGAACCGAGACCATTGCCGAGGAGCAATGCATCGTCAAACCCGACTTCGTTCTGCCGGCGGAACTGCACAACATTTCGAAGCACCTGGTGGCCGAACGGGCTTACTATCGGTCGGCGTTCGGAGATAAGCCGGCTGGTTACCTGTTCGATCAACTCCTGCAGCCCAAGAATCTGGACCACGTACCTTCGGTCGAGCAAGATGGCAAGCGGGTGATCCTGACGCCGAAGGACACCCCCTGGCTGAAATCGCAGCAATGCTTCGTGGTCAGTGGCGTCAGTTTCGAGCAGCTCGAGGGAGGAAGCACCTGGCAGCGCTATTCGTCGGTGTCCGAACTGATTAGTGGACTGCGCAATCCAAGTCTCGGTTATTCCGAGGAGGCACGCGTGGCCATCCATTCGCGGTTGGTTCAGCCGCTACTGGACGTGACTTTGCTGTTTTTGGGCCTGCCGCTGGTGTTATCGCGCAAAAACCGCAACATGTTCCTGGCCATCGGCCTGAGTATGATCCTGGTCGCCTTGTTCATGGGCTTGAACATGGCCTGCCAACATATTGGCTCGAACTATTATCTGGTCAGCCCGGCGCTGGCGGCTTGGTTGCCGCTGATGATTTTTGTTCCCTGGGCAGCAGGCACTGCCGACGTCTTGTTGGAATAATACTCTAAGGATCGCAAGCAGCCCGAGGGATCGGGTATCGCACGAGCCCCACAGCGACAAACCGTCCCTGATGAACGGGACCCATCAAGCACCAAAATAGGCAAAGCGCAATGAAACCGGCTAAAGCTGCCCGGCTGCACGCCCCCTGGGTCGACGGACTGACGATCTCCCAGGTATTGGCTGAGACCGCCAGTGCCAACGCCGAGAGCGATGCCCTGGTATTTCCGGCGTTGGGGCTGAGGATGTCGTACCAGCAATTCTCGGTCGAGGTTGACGCCGCTGCGCGGGGCCTGGTGGCACTGGGCATCGAAAGCGGCCAACACGTGGCCGTTTGGGGGACGAACGTTCCCCAGTGGGTGATTCTGCAATTTGCCACCGCTCGCATCGGCGCCGTGCTGGTGACGATCAATCCGGCTTATCGTCCGTTTGAATTGGGCTATGTGCTGAAGCAGAGCGACGCGGTCGCCTTGTTCCTCGTCGAACGGTTCAAGTCATCCGACTATTACGCGATGCTGGCCGAGGTCTGTCCGGTGCTGGCCGAAACCGAACCTGGCCGCTTGGAGTGCGAGGCATTTCCCCGGCTCCGCTGGGTCGTGTCGCTGGAATCGACCGCCCCTCCAGGCGGAATCACCTGGTCCGGCCTTCAGGAGCGCGGCCACGGCGTGCCAGCAAGCCGTTTGGACGAGATCGGAGAGCAACTGAGACCCGATCAACCGATCAACATCCAATACACGTCCGGCACGACCGGGTTTCCGAAAGCGGCTACGCTGAGCCATCGTAATCTGCTGATGAACGCCTATTATGTCGGCGAGTGCCAAGAGTTGACGGCGGCCGATCGCATCTGCATTCCCGTGCCGTTCTACCATTGTTTCGGTTGCGTGCTGGGAACGCTATGCGCCGTGGTCCACGGGTCGGCAATGATTATTGCCGCCCCGTCGTTCGATCCACGGGCAACACTCGACGCCATCGAGCGCGAGAGGGCAACGACCATCTACGGCGTGCCGACGATGTATATTGCCCAACTCCAGGAACTCGACGTCAAACCCCGCGACCTGAGCTCGCTGCGGACCGGTATCATGTCGGGAAGTCCCTGTCCGATCGAAATCATGAAACAAGTGGTCGACCGGATGGGAGTGCGCGAAATCACGATCGCCTACGGACAAACCGAGGCCTCGCCGGTGATCACCCAGACGCGCGTTGACGATCCGCTCGAACTGCGCGTCGAAACCGTCGGCAGGCCGCTGCCGGGGGTCGAAGTCAAAATCATCGATCCCGGCACCGGCGAGGAGCTCGAAGACAACCAATCGGGAGAGCTTTTCGCCCGAGGGCACGTGGTCATGCTGGGCTATTACAAGAATCCCGAAGCCACGCGCACGGCAATCGACTCGGACGGCTGGCTGCACACGGGCGATTTGGCATTGCGGCTGCCGAGCGGATATTACCGGATCACAGGCCGTCTGAAAGACCTGGTGATTCGTGGCGGCGAGAACATTTATCCCCGCGAAATCGAAGAATTCCTGTTCACGCATCCGTCGATCGAGCAGGCGTCGGTGGTGGGCGTGCCGGACAAGAAGTTCGTCGAGGAACTGTGCGCTTGGATCAAGCCGAAGGCCGGGTGCCAGCCGACCGCCGACGAAATCAAGCAGTTTTGCCGCAGCCGGCTGGCCCACTACAAAGTGCCGCGCTATGTCAAGTTTGTCGACAGCTTTCCGCAGACCGTCACCGGCAAGATCCAAAAATATAAGATTCGCGAATTGATGATCGACGAGCTGAACCTGACAGAATCAGAAACGGCCTAGCAATCGTTGGCCGCGAATCGTTTCGCTCACGCCGGCCAGGCGTGTCTAGCCAGCCGCCAGGCGAGCGGTGGCGGCTTCCATGATCCTCTGTTCGGTCGCCTCGGACCGGAGAAAATGACCGGTCTGGCGTCCCTCGCAGAGGACGAGAATGCGGTCGCAAAGGGTGAGCAATTCGGGGAGCTCGCTCGAAGTGACGATGATGCCCAAGCCATCGCGGCAAAGTTGATCCATCAGGCGATAAAGTTCGGCTTTGGCACCGACGTCGATGCCGCGAGTTGGATCGTCCAGCAGCAACACGCCCGGGCGTGTGAGCAGCCAGCGGCCGATCACCACCTTCTGCTGATTGCCGCCGCTGAGACTCATAATCGAGGCCGCGATGCCGGCGGTTTTCACGTTCAGTCGCTCGACGATGCCACGGGCTTGAGCATCCTCGTGGTGGCGGCGGATCAAACCGGCCGAGCAGCTTTCATTGAGCGTGCAAAGGGTGATGTTTTCACCGACCGTCAGGTGCGTGAACAATCCCAGCCGTTTGCGGTCCTCGGTCACCAGTCCGACACCGGCTGCTTTGGCTTCGGCTGGATGGCGGAAGCTGACCTGGCGGCCGGCGAGAAAAACCTTGCCCTGCGGCCGCTCGGCGCTGGCGCCGAAGAGCGACTCCAACAGTTCGGTGCGGCCGGCTCCCATCAAGCCGGCGATGCCCAGAATCTCGCCCTTGCGGAGCGAAAAGTTGATGTCCTGCAGCCGCCACTGGCGTGCGTGGCCGGGCCAGGGGAGCGACAGGTGTTCGACGCGCAGGATCTCGTCGCCGGCGGGCCGTTGGGCGGAAAGATCGGTTTCCTCAATCTCGCGACCGACCATCAAATGCGTGATCCGCCGAGGATCGGTCTGGTCGCGGCGCAGTGTATCGACCCAGCGACCATCGCGCAGCACGGTGATGCGATCGGCCAGATGAAAGACTTCGTCCATCTTGTGCGAAATGTACAGGATCGTCACCCCTTGTCGGCGAAGCCGGTCGATGACACGAAACAACCGCTCGACTTCGGACTGGGTCAGAGCGCTGGTCGGCTCGTCCATGATCAGGATTTCAGCCCGCAGGGAAAGGGCCTTGGCGATTTCGATCAGTTGCTGATCGCCGATCCGCAGGCTGCGCACCGACTGACGCGGGGAGATACGACACTCGAGCTGGTCGAACAGCTCGCTGGCGGCACGGTCCATGGCGCGCTGGTCGATCAAACCCCAGCGGGTGCGCAGCTCACGACCGAGAAAAACATTGCCCGCGGCCGAGAGCTGTTCGACCAGATTCAGTTCCTGGTGAATGATGCTGACGCCGGCCTGCTCGGCGTCGCGTGTGCCGCGAAACCAAACTTCGCGGCCACCGAGAAGATAGGTTCCCTCGAAATCGGTGATGACGCCCGAGAGGATCTTCATCAACGTGCTCTTGCCGGCGCCATTTTCACCGCAGATGGCGTGCAATTCGCCCGCTTGGATGTCGAGCGAAACATCAGCCAGCGCCGTCACGCCGGCAAAGCGTTTCGTCACGTGGCGAATCGAAATCAGCGCTTCGGAAGTCATGCGAAAGACCGTTTGGAGCTGCGTTTCGTGCCGGCAGCGCAGAGCATCGTTCAGCCTACGAGAAAAATCTTTTCAGATGTTCATACGGCGTCAGAATCGACGCCCGGGGCCATCGGTCCTCGGTCAGCCGCCGCGCGGCCTTCCCACAACTTGGCAATCGTCAGCAGCACCCAGGCCGCGCCGGCGGCCGCCATGCCGGCCCTCTTGTCGGCCATGAGCGTCACGAGCGTGCCGGCAAGCAAACCGAGCGCGACGATGGCCAAAGAGCCCAAGGCACCTGAGAAAAGCTGTTTTCCGCGCTGCCCACCGGCGCGCCACTGGCTGAACGCCACGGCCATTACGACAACGATGCCGACGATTAATCCTTCGTAGACATCGGCGCCTGTTTTGATGATTTTGGCAATTCCGTCGATCACTGACCGCAGGAACAGGCACCCCAAGACGGTTCCCGAGATGGTTCCGACACCCCCTTGCAGGCTGCAGCCGCCCACGACGGCGGCCGCAATCGCGTTGAGCTCGTAGCCGCGGGCGAGTGTTTGCGGATCGGCCACGCTTTCTTTGCCGATGAAGAGGATTCCCGCCATCGACGCGCAAACCGCGCTGATGCAATAGGCCAGCCATTTCAGCCGGTCAGTGCGAATGCCGCTGAGTCGGGCAGCCTGCTCGTTACCCCCGAGCGCGTACAAATGCCGGCCCACGACGGTGTGACGCAGCAGGACGCCGATGGCCACGGCGAGCACCAGAAAGAGAACTGCTGGAATCCAGACCGAGGTGCCAAGATAGCGAAACTGACGATCGAAGATTTGGATTTGCGTGCTGCGACCGCCCGAAATCTCGGCGGTGACGTTCTCGACCACGGCGCGGCCAAGACTGCGCAGCCCGACGAGCGTGGCCAAGGTGGCGACGAAGGCCGGCAGCCCGACCACGGTGATCAACCAGGCATGCAAGCTGCCGACCAAAAACCCGACGGTTAACGTGGCCGCAATGGCCAGCAAGATCACCCCAATGCCGACGTGGCCTGTTTTCATCCCGACCGGATCGGCGACCAGCATCACCGTGGCGCAGGTCGTGCCGGCAAAGGCGATCATCGACCCGATGGATAAATCGATGCCGCCGGAGATAATCACCACGGCGGTCCCCAGGGCAAAAATGCCCAGCATGACGGTTTGCCGCAGGATGTCGACGGCGCTGAGCGTCGGCTTATCCCAATAATTGTGGTTCGAGTCGACCAGTGCCGTGATCACCAGGACAACCACAATCGCCAAGGCCAGGCCCGATTCGGTGGTAGCCCAAGTCCGCCGGGCGGGCTTCGCCGCATCGCCAGTCATGAACTCTCCAGGTTGTGAGCAGCCAGCCACTCGCGGAACTTGGGCAGATCGAAAAACTCGGTCTTGGGCGAGAACATTTCGCCTTTCAGCGGCGAATCGGCGTTGGGAACGACAACTTTCAAACCGGTGTCGTATAAATCGCCATTCTTGCCTTCCGGGTGAGGAAACATCTCGCCGATTGTCGCCTTGTCGTCCTGGACCATGGCCTTGAGCAGCCGCGCACCCTGATAGCCGATTTCGTAGGGGTTCTGCACCACCAAAGCGTCGATCATCCCTTCGCCCATCTGATCGATCGCCAGTTTTTCGGCATCGAAGGCGATGATCGTCAACGCCTGCCGCCGACCGGTCTCTTCGACAATGTCGACGATGGCCGGTGCGTTGTACGACCAAATCCCGACCAGAAGCTTCAGATCCGGGAAATTGCGCAGCGCGTTGCGAACATTTTCTCTGGCCTTGGTCCGGTCGAGGTCGTCCGCCATTCGATCGCGCTCGTGGAATTTTTCGCCGGCCGCCGCCACCACGCCGTCCATCCGCTCGATTGCGTTTTGGGCACCGGTTCGGCCGACAAAATCGACGTAATCGCCGCCGTCGGGCAGAAGATTTCGGCGCAAATGCCGGCTTGCTCGCCGGCGGCGTAATTATCGGTGCCGAGATAGAACTGGCGCGCGTCGCGAAAGCTGTCTCGATCGAGATCGCCATCGAGCGTGATGACGTGAACACCCCGCTTTTGCAATTCCCGCATCTCGTCGGCCACGGCCTGGTTATTGGCATCCAGCGGCGAAACAGCCACGGCGACAATGTCCGATTGGCTGCCAAATTGCCGCAGTTTGTCGATTTGCCCACCCGCCGTGCCGTCGTTCACTTCCATGACGGCCTTCAGCCCCGCCTCGCCGAGTTTGAAGTCGCGCTCGCCGGCGACCAACCCGATCCGCACGGCGTCCCAATAGGGCGAATTGCCGTTCGTCAGTACGACGATGCGTTTCTCGCGCGGACCGCCACAACCGATCAGCAACACGAGACTTGCCAGCAAGGCAACCGACCGGAAGACCCCACAGAATCGAAGAATAGACAAGGCTGCCCCCCGGAACTTGAAAATGCCTAACACCCCGCCAAAGTGAACGCACAAGAGAGGATTCTAACTCAAGCGAACCGGCGCTGAAAGCTAGCGCCGCGAGGGCGCCTGGCGGTTTGGCGCGAGCAGAAAACGATAGGGTTTGGCCGCCCACGGACCGGCGTAATCGACCCCAATCCGCGGCGTGCGGCGAACCTGCGAGCGGGCGACGGTCTCACCGCGATCCTCGATCCATAAGCCGGAACTGACGATCGCCGCCGCTCCGTTGAAGCTGCGGTCGATGTCGAGCGCCTTGGTCAGTCGGGCCGGTCCGGTCCATTGGCCCGCCCCACGCAGCAGGACGGCGGCCGGAAACCCCTCGGATTCGGTCACGACGTTCAGCATCCAGTGGATTCCGTAGATGAAATAGACATACCACCTGCCTGCCGGACCAAACATCACCGCCGTGCGGGGCGTGTTCCCCTTGGCAGCGTGGCAGGCCAGATCGTGTGGCCCGATGTAGGCCTCGGTTTCGTGGATCTGGGCGGCGACGGTCTGACCCGACCGGCTGCGGATCAGATATTTTCCCAACAGCTCACGCGCAACGACCAGGGCCGGTCGAGCGAAGAATGCCTGATCCAAAACCGTGTGACGCATAGGGTAAAAAACGAGAGCGGTCCGTGCCGGTGGCGCGACGGTCACCCTCGAGCGCTGAGACGGGTGAATCGACTACTTCCGTGGCTGGCAATACGACAGCGCCAGCAGCGTGTAGCCGGTGACCAAATTGGCATCGCCTTCCATCCACCGCTGTTGTGCGTTGACCCAGGAGCCATCGGCCTGCTGACGCTTCGCAAGCTCGGCCACGAGATCTTTGCGCCACGCGTGCTTTTGACCTTGAGCATCTTCGATCGTGTCGGATCCGACTGCATCCAGGGCTTTGGCCAACACGTGATAGTAGTAATACAAACCGGCGGCGCCCATTCCTGGATTGGACTCGAGATCGTAGTGGCCTTGTATCCATTTGGTGGCCGCCTTCACACGCGGATCGTCTGGCCCGACGCCGGCAAAAATCATGCTTTTCAGCCCGGCATAGGTCATCGAGCCATAGCTCCGCAGTCCTTTATCCGCCGTTTCACCGGCGGGGCTGCTGCCGCCGGCCGAGGGAGTGTAATAGAAACCGCCGTCCGGGTTCTTGGCGGCAAACGGAGTGGTGTTGTAAGGGCTTTCGAGATTCTGGCAACGCGACACGAAAACGAGTGCGTTCTGAACCGCCGGATCGTCCGGCTTTGCCCCGGCCGAACGCAGCGCATTGATCAGAAAAGACGTGTTCGACAAATCGGGCCGGGTCGAATCGCCGTAGCCGGCACCGCCGAACTGGTCGTCCGATTTCTCCAGCTTTTTCGCGCCCACTTCTTTCGAACCATCCCACTGCATCGAGCGTGCGAACGCGTCGGCTTTGGCGATGAGTTGCGTGTAGCGACCGTCGTGGTTGGCCGCGACAAAAGCGGGCAGGCAGGCGCACGTTTCGTAGTTCTTGTGCCGCGAACCTTCCGAATAGATGCCTCCGTCTGGACGAACGAACTTCTGCACGTAATTGAGCGCTTTGGCGACCACCGGATCGTTTGCGCTGCGGCCATTCTTGACCAATCCATGGGCGACGATCGCCGTCACGGCGGGTCCGGCCTGCGCGCTGAATGATCCATCGGCCGCTTGCCCCTTCGTGCTGAGATAGTTGTACGCCTTGGCGACGATCTCGTCGTACTGTTTTTTCGTCGCGGCGTCTGTCGGCGAGTCGGCCCCGCGAGCTGCCCCTGTCAGCGCGAGTGCGAAAGCCAGCGTCGCACCGACGCGAAAACGTGTGATTGGCCTCATATTCTTGCTCCCTGGGGCGGTCGGCCCCGGCAACTTGCCGCCGCGCACCGACGCGCCGGCGTGGGGGTCAGTTGAGATAGGAATCGAAAACGCGAATCTGGGCAAAATTCGGCTTTTCTTCGGCGAGAAACTGCTCGTGCCGCGGCGAGACGAGATAGGCGTCATGTGCCTGGCGGTTCTGGAAAACCAGGTGCAACGCCACGTCAAATTGGCGGTCGCAGACGGCGCGGTCGACATCGGCCAGCGTGCCGACCGAAAAGTAAAGCACGCCGGGATGGCCGGTCAAATAATGGTGGCAGGCGGCGAGTAATCTTTCGAGGGTTGCCGGGCTACGGTCTTTGAGCGTGAAATAGACCATGTGGGCCATTTGGCGCTCGGTTTTCGTCGCAGGGGGCATCGACAGCGTCTCCGGCAGCAGGATGGAACAGTACCAGTGCGCGTCGAGGATAACACCGCGACGCCGTGAACGACAAGCAGCCCACCCAGCGGCTTTGCGGCGTGTGGCTTGCAAACTGTGTCGATCTGAGCTACTTCTTTAGGTTTAATGTACCTGACAAAGGCGGAGCCCGCTGCGGGGCCACCGACGCCGGAAAGAGTGGCAAGAATGGCCGCCGACCGGTGCGGCGGCTCAAAACACCCGCGTTTTCCAGCGTCTGATGGCCGTCAGCGGCGCAGATCGGTAGGCAAAGTTAGGACCCGATGCCGATCCTTTGGGTAGCGACGGCCCCCTTTTTGTCAGTTATTTCAACACGATTGCGGCAAACAAGGCTCGACCTGTTCGGCGCTGCACACGGCGCCCTGGGTGACACAAGCCACCGCCGGTTTCGAGCAATTCAGCACTCTGTCCGATGCGAGGAAAGGCTTCCCCCATGGCCGAAGAGAAATCCGAAAAAAAACCCAGCGGGTCAAAGCGTGTCTTGATCGTCGATGACGACGGCGAGATCGTCGAGTCGGTCCGCTTCGCCCTGGAACAGCGCGGCTACCAGGTCCTGGTGGCGCGTGACGGCAATCAGGGGCTGGCGATGGCGGAGCGCGAGGACCCGGACCTGGTGGTTCTCGATATGATGATGCCCAAACGCAGCGGATTTTTGGTGCTGGAAAAGCTCCGGCGGACGCGTCCCGTGCCGCTGCGTGTAATCATGATCACGGCCAATGAAGGAAGCCGGCACAAGGCTTATGCGGAAATGCTGGGAGTCGACGATTACATCCGCAAACCGTTCGCCATGGACCGATTGATGGAGAGCGTAACGCGGCTTCTCGAACCGAACTAGGAGCCCGGCGGCCCCGTTTTCCCGCGGCCGGTCCGTTGTCACGCTAATTTCGCGCAAACTTTGTATCAGTATTTTTCAGGTCGGCATATTTTCCTCAAGCGCATGCCATCAAATGACTTGCGATTAAAATCGGGCCATTTATGGCAAGCGACTGTGCCGATTTGGCGGAAAATCGCTATTGTCGCAAATGTTCCGCGAGACGATACTTCAAATTGGAAGAGGTTAGCGAGAGGGTCTTGCTAAGGATGGTGAGCCTCTTGGACCTGCCACGCATAGGTAAGATGTTACCTATCCAGCCCGCCGCTCCTCCATTCCAGCGTTCTTTTTCAATTTCTCTCTGACGGCGTGTCAGGAAGGGAACCCCCCGAGCAGCCTTGGACGCTGCGCCGTGGTTTCACTCTCTCCCCTTGCGCGCTGACCCGCATCCATTCGATTGCGCGTCTCAGGCTGCGCGCTACGGGAATCGAATGATTGCCGGGGGTAATTCGGAATGAACGTGGACTGACGTAACAGGAGTCGGCGGCAACTAATATAGAAAAGACCAGACGAATGCTGAAAGCAGTGTGTTCCGGGTGAGGCGCTCGTTCGCCGGACCTGGCTCAGGGCCATCTCCGGCGGTGGGCATGAATTGCCCGTCGAGGAGAGAAATCCATGAGAGCTGGACGCGAAATCATCTCACTGGTTGCCGACCGCCAGGACCTCGATCAATTCCGCCGCAAGAACTGGGAGGGAACGTTCGAGGAGTATCTCGACCTGGTTCGGACCGAGCCGCGGGTGACCCGCAACTCCTTCAAGCGCGTGTACGACATGATCCTGTCGTACGGGACCGAAACCTACGAAGAATACCGCGAGCGCAAGACTCGGTATCGCTTCTTCAGCGATCCGGATGAAGACGGCCGCGATGCCGTGTTTGGATTGGACGCTTCGCTGAATCTGCTGGTCAATGCCTTCAAAAGCGCAGCGCGCGGATACGGCATCGAAAAACGCGTCCTCCTGTTGCACGGGCCCGTCGGCAGCAGCAAAAGCACGATCGCCCGCCTGCTGAAAAAAGGGCTCGAACGCTACTCGGCCCGCGATGAAGGAGCGCTTTACTCGCTCGGCTGGACGGTCGAGGGGACCACGCAGTGGTGCCCCATGAACGAAGAGCCGCTGCACCTGGTTCCCGAGCGATTCCGCGCCGACGTGGCGGCCCAGCTCAATGCCGGCCACGAATCGCATGATGACCTGGTGAAGATCGTCGGCGAGCTCTGCCCGTTCTGCCGCTACGTCTATACCGACCTGCGGAAGAAGTATGCCGGTGACTGGACGCGAGTGGTCGACGACGTGCGTGTACGGCGCGTCATCCTTAGCGAAAAGGATCGCATCGGCATCGGCACGTTCCAGCCGAAGGACGAAAAGAATCAAGACAGCACCGAGCTGACCGGCGACATCAACTATCGCAAAATCGCGGAATATGGCAGCGACAGCGATCCGCGGGCGTTTAATTTCGACGGCGAGTTCAACGTCGCGAACCGTGGCTTGATCGAATTTGTCGAAGTTTTGAAGCTCGACGTCGCCTTCTTGTATGACTTGCTGGGGGCTAGCCAGGAACACAAGGTCAAACCAAAAAAGTTCGCGCAAACGGACATCGACGAAGTCATCCTGGGGCACACGAACGAGCCCGAGTATCGCCGCTTGCAGAACAACGAGTTCATGGAAGCGCTGCGCGATCGGACCGTGAAGATCGACGTGCCCTACGTCACCCGGCTGGCCGACGAAATCCACATTTACGAGAAAGACTACAACTCCAGCACGGTGAAGGGGAAACACATTGCCCCGCACACGATCGAAATGGCCGCCATGTGGGCGATTCTGACCCGGTTGGAAGAGCCGAAGAACGCCGGCTTGACGCTCCTGCAAAAGCTCAAACTCTACAACGGCAAGAGCCTGCCCGGCTTCACCGAAGACAACATCAAGGAACTGCGCGAGCAGACGGTCAATGAGGGGATGCACGGCATCTCGCCCCGTTACGTGCAGGACAAGATCTCCAACGCGCTGGTGGCTCATCCCGACGCCAAGTCGATCAATCCGTTCATGGTGCTCAACGAGCTTGAAATCGGCTTGAAGCACCACACGCTGATCACGGGCGACGAGCAACGCAACAAATACCGTGAGTTGTTGGCCGTGGTGAAGGAAGAGTACGAGAACATCGTGAAGAACGAGGTCCAACGGGCAATTGCCGCCGATGAGGACGCGTTGAAGCGCCTATGCGCCAACTACATCGACAGCGTAAAGGCCTACACTCAGCGCGAAAAAGTCAAAAACCCGTTCACCGGCCAATACCAGGAGCCCGACGAACGACTGATGCGATCGATCGAGCAAAAGATCGATATTCCCGAAAGCCGTAAGGATGACTTCCGCCGCGAAATCATGAATTACATCGGTGCCTTGTCGATCGATGGCCGAACGTTCGACTACAAGACGAACGAACGGCTCTACCGGGCGCTGGAGCTGAAATTGTTCGAGGATCAAAAGGATTCGATCAAGCTGACCAGCCTTGTTTCCAAGGTGATTGACGCCGACACGCAGGCCAAGATCGACGTGGTCAAATCGCGGCTGATCCGAAACTACGGCTACGACGATGAGAGCGCCACCGACGTGCTCAACTTCGTGGCCAGCATTTTTGCCCGCGGAGATGTGAAACAAGGTTAGCCGCGACAAAAGCAGACTCGCCGCCAGAGAGGCGGAAAAGTGTCTCGACAACCGCCACGCTGGATTCATTCAGTCCGGCAGGCGCGAATGCAGAAGAGGAATGAGTTCAACGGTTTCGATACCACCAACGAGGTCATGATTGTGGCACGTAACTTGCATTAGCATTGTTGAAAACCGCTGGGTTGCTGCCTCGTAGCGCGATGTGCTCGCGCACGCGGGAGGGGCGATTCCGGGCGGCAGGCGGCGGTGGTGCTTTAAGTGCAGGCGAAAGCCTTCCTCACGACCGGGGAGGGGGCGATGTTCGTCAAAATCCAGCGTGATCAATCGCGATTCAAGCAGATCGTCCGCGGCAAGGTTCGCGAGAATCTGCGAAAATACGTCACTCACGGCGAGATGATCGGCCGCAAGGGGCGCGATCTAGTCAGCATTCCCTTGCCCCAGCTCGACGTGCCTCACTTTCGTTACGGTAAAAACGGCTCCGGCGGAGTCGGGCAGGGCGAAGGCGAAGAAGGCAAGCCGATCGGCCAGGGTGAGCAAGACGGCGGTACCGGGCAGGCCGGCAGCGATCCGGGGGCCCACGTCGTCGAAGTCGAAGTCACGCTCGACGAGCTCGCCGCGATCCTGGGAGACGAGCTCGCCCTGCCGCGGATCGAACCGAAGGGCAAGTCGAACCTCGATCAGACGCGCCCGCGTTACACCAGCGTTCGCCGCTCCGGGCCCGAATCGCTGCGGCACTTCAAGCGCACCTATATGCAGGCGCTGCGCCGGCAGATCTCGTCGAATCTCTATGTGCCGCACGATCCCCGGATCGTGCCGATTCGCGAGGATAAACGCTACCGCTCTTGGACCGACATCCTCGAACCGCAAGCCAACGCGGTGATCATTTACATGATGGATGTGTCGGGCTCAATGACCGACGACCAGAAAGAGATTGTCCGCACGGCCGCCTTTTGGCTCGATACCTGGCTCAAAAGCCAGTACGAGGGGGTCGAAACACGCTACATCATCCACGATGCGGCGGCCAAAGAGGTCGACGAGGAAACGTTCTACCACACTCGCGAAAGCGGCGGCACGCGGATCAGCTCGGCCTACCGGGTTTGTGCCAATCTGATCGCCAGCCAGTTTCCGGCCAGCGAGTGGAACATCTACTGCTTCCAGTTTTCCGACGGCGACAACTGGGGCGAAGACAACGAGAAAAGCTTGCAGTTGCTGCGGGAGACGTTGCTGCCCGAGGTCAACCTGTTTTGTTATGGACAGGTGGAAAGCCCCTATGGCAGCGGCGAGTTTCTCCGCTCGCTCAATTCGGCCTTTGGCGAGTCGGCCGAGAACC
This sequence comes from uncultured Planctomycetaceae bacterium, assembly GCA_963702015.1. Classification (GTDB taxonomy): domain Bacteria; phylum Planctomycetota; class Planctomycetia; order Pirellulales; family PALSA-1355; genus DATJTR01. The sequence goes on along the minus strand of OY969698.1, from coordinate 4,524,215 downwards.
TGATCCTGTCGGAGATCGAAAACAAGGAAGCGATTTACGACATGCTCAAGCAGTTTCTCGGCAAGGGCAAGTAGACGAAACCGACGAGTTAAAACCTCGAGTTTGGATTTTTTATCATGGCTACCGTCCATTTCGAATCTCTGCCCAACGAACTGGCCAACCTGCAGGCTCAGATCGAAGCCTATGCCGCGCGTCAGGGACTCGACTTCTTTCCCACGATCTTCGAGCTGGTGGAAGCCGATGAACTGAACGCGATCGCGGCCTATGGCGGGTTTCCGACTCGCTACCCCCACTGGCGCTTCGGCATGGAGTACGAGCAGCTGTCGAAGGGCTACCACTATGGGCTGCAAAAGATCTACGAACTGGTGATTAACAACAACCCGTGCTACGCCTACTTGATGAAGTGCAACTCGCTGGTCGATCAGAAGTTGGTGATGTGCCACGTTTATGGCCACTGCGACTTCTTCAAGAACAACGCCTATTTCAGTCAGACCAGTCGCAAGATGATGGACGAGATGGCCAATCACGGCAACCGCATCCGGCGTCACATGGACCGTCAAGGCGTGGACGAAGTGGAGACATTCATCGACGCCTGCTTGAGCATCGAGGACTTGATCGACATCCATTCGCCGTTCATCAAGCGCTACGACGCCCGTGATCGGTACAACTTCGACCAGGCTGAGGATGATGAAACGGCGCCGGTGCCAAAGTTTCAATCCAAGGGTTACATGGAGAGTTTCATCAATCCGCCGCAAGTTCTGGCGGCCGAGGCCAGCCGGCGGAAGGAAGATCGCGAGCAGCAGGAGAAGCGATTTCCGGCCGAGCCGATGCGCGACGTGATGCTGTTTCTGCTGGAACACGCCCCGCTCAAGCCTTGGCAGCTCGACGTGCTATCCATCTTGCGCGATGAAGCCTATTACTTTGCCCCCCAAGCTCAAACCAAGATCATGAACGAAGGATGGGCCAGCTATTGGCACTCGTCGATGATGACGCGGATGGGACTCATCGACGAGGAAGTGATCCACTACTGCGACCATCACTCCGGCACGCTGGCCAGTTCCCCCGATCGACTCAATCCCTACAAGCTGGGGATCGAACTCTTCCGCGACATCGAGGAGCGCTGGAATACCGGCCGTTTTGGCAAAGAGTACGACGAGTGCGAAGACTTCGAAGAGCGGCAGAATTGGAGCCGTGACACCGGGCTAGGCCGGCAGAAGATTTTCGAAGTCCGGCGGATTCACAACGATTTGACCTTTATCGATGAATTCCTGACGCTCGATTTTTGCCGCCGGTACAAGCTGTTTTCGTTCGGCTACAACGCGGCCAGCAACGCCTACGAAATCGAGAGCCGCGAGTTTCCGCGAATCAAGCAACAACTCCTCTTCAACTTGACCAATGTCGGCCGGCCGCTGATCGCGGTGCGGGACGGCAACTACAAGAATCGTGGCGAATTGTTTTTGGAACACCAATTCAATGGCGTCGAGCTCAAAATCAGCTGGGCTCGCGACACGCTCGTCAATCTCTACCGTCTATGGAACCGTCCCGTGCACATCGAAACCGTTCTGGAAGGGACCGCGACGATCCTCTCCTACGACGGCGCCGAACAGAAACTGGAGAAGAGCGGAGATCGGAAGTCATGAACGTCATCGAGCAACTTACGCAAGCCCTTAGCGCCGGACCGATATTCCACCAGGGCAATGAAACGCTGGAGTTCCGTGGCACCGGCGAGCGACTGACGTGTCAGTTGACAGCGCTCGACTCGCTGGCTTGCGCCTGGTTGAATTGGAATTCCAATCCGATCGGCTTTGTGGGGCCAATTCTCGTCGACTGGAGGAAGTTGCCGCGGCGCTTTCCAAGAAACTCAGCTACCTGCTCGAGCCGGTCCATCCGATCGAAACCGACACGGACCGTTGCGTCGTGCAAATGCGCTCGAGTCCGCCCCGCAAGCACGCCGCCGGCACCGACTATTACGAGTTGCTGGTGACCGCTGCCGGAACGATTCGCCTGGCGCGCTACAGTCGGGCGCCCGGAGCCGCGCGCACGCCAATCGCCGCGCAGTTGACGCATGAAGTCCTCGTGCGGCTGGCGGGCGATTTTGCGGCGGCCGCTGCTAGCTAAAGCGCGCGGCGAGCCCTCCGCGCACGGCATGCGGCCAGGCAAGCCAATCCTATGCCGACCAGCGTCAGCGTCGAGGGCTCCGGAGCCGGGATCAGTGCCGCGGGGACCAGGAAGCTTTGGCCGATGGTGTAATCGCCTTGCGGCACATTCGAATTGGCCCACTGGGCGTAACCGGTGTTCGAAGTCGCCTGGTAGAGGAAGAAACTGACAAAGTTGTCGGTGTTGGCACTCTCGCCGGAGTACGACAGATTTCCAGAGGTCGCTCCGTTGTTCGCCAACAAATCCCAGATCGCCAATTGCAAACCGGCGGCGAACTCAGCGCCCGAGCCCGATGCCGTATTCGACATCCCCCAGCTCTCCGAGTAGCTGCCGCCGCTGTTGATCGTAGCGACGCCGTAGGAGTCATAGAGATAGGCGATCTGAGGACCGTTGGTCAGACCGATGCTCGTCGATTGGAGCTGCACCACGTATTGCTGACCGACATTCACTTCGTCTTTGAGGTCGACACAAAACGTGTTGAATGCCTGCTCGGGTGTGAACGACGGGTTCGCGGAAATATAAGAGTTGTATTGCCCGTCGTACACGTCGAGGTTGTTATATCCCCCATACGCGGGCGTGGTGGTGATATAGACCGTACTCACGGCCTCGAGTGGCCCGAACTGCAGATAGTCGGCCCGCGCGATGCCCGACCAACCGAGGATGACAAGAAGCAACAGCGCTGATCTAGCGCACAATTTCACAACGGTCATAGATTGAAACTCCCAGTTTCGGGTTGATGTCACTAGCGTCCTTTGCAAACCTATTCCACGATAAGCGCGGACCCCACGGCCCAGCGCACGCATTGTCTACGCATTGGGTCGACTTGCACAGTAGGTTTCGCCAAAATCGATAAAGATTATTGCTTGGTGCGCGAATGATTTTCTAGCGTATTTTTTGTCCTACAAAAGCGGCCCGTATGCCGGATCGCCCGAGCCGAGCTAAAGCCAACAGCGACAGCCCTACGATCAGTAGCACGAGCGTGTCAGGCTCCGGAACTGCCGACAACACAGCCACCCCCGCCACATTGAAGCCATCGTCGTTCGGGTAGGGATCATAGATCGGGTTGCCGGCTGAGTCCGTCTCCGACCCATTGCCGATGACGTCCACGATTCTCACATACTCCGCACTGGCCAGGCCCACTTCGCGCAAGCTGAATCCCACTCCATAGCCGAGTTGATACTTGCCGGCCAGGCCGTAAATGTTCGTCGGATCGGTGGTGCCAAACGTACTCACTGGGCCGGGCGTCAGGTCGTAGTCAGGCATCCGATACCAGGTCTGGCCGTCGGCGGAAACATCGACATAAGCCAGTTTTTCGTAGGTCGACTCGAAGGCGTTGCCGAACACCGCGAAGTCGAAACCCGTGGCGCCGGCGAGAATCGGTTTAGCAAACGTGTAGGTGATTTGGCCGCCGTCGCCCAACTCGGTGACGTCGAAGACGCTGTCCCGAAACGGCCCCAGTGCCTCGTTCGGATTGTCATACGTCAAATTGATCGGACTCCCTTCGACGTAGTTTTGATATCCCGAAGCCCACTCCACGATCGCCGGATCCGACGCACTGACCGCATCGCTGCCGGCCGCCGGCGGTGCCGGAGAATAGGGACCGGCATTTGCCACGGCGGCAAAACAGCAGACGGCTGACGCGATCGGCAGCCGCCATGAGAGCCGGTTCGGGTGGCTGAGTTTCGGATTTCGTGCGAACAGGACAATGGTAGGCGCGCATGATGTTCCACCGCCGGGCGGGCCGGAATGCGCAGCGCACGCGCTAGCGAACCTCTGCGCACAGTGCCAGACAAGAATCTGCACCGGCGGCGCAGGTGCGCTCGGGGGAGGCAATGCAAACCGGCGGGCCGTTTGCGGGTCCTATAAAGAAAACGCTCGGAGCGGCCGTCTCCGCCCTCGCGGAGAATTGACCAGTAAAGCGTTGGTAGGTCTTCTGACTTCCGAACTGGTCAGTCCAGCCTTCTCGTCTCCCGCACCGGCAACGCCTGCAGCGGACGACAATGGCTCTTCTAGAACGGACTGACCTCAACGCTCGGTTACAGCGGCGGGGCCGTCCCGGAATCTCACCGGGTTCCCTGTTTGTCGACCACCACAGCTTGTGGCGGCCGATCACCAACGCACGTTAGGCGAGCAAATTAGCAGCAAGCCGCCGGCGTGTCAAACAGATTGTCGCCACGCCGAGCACTGCTCGATCGCTGCACAAAAAAGCCGGTGCGTCGGCCCGGGAATAACTCATGATAGATTGCGCAGCGATCGCCGAAGAGTCCGCCGAGTGATTGTCGCTTTTTGGTTGGAAATCGATCGATCGCTAAGCCGTCGCGATCTTGGCCTTTCGTCGTCGGCGACTCGCATCCAGGGTGATCGACAACAGCCCAAGCCCGGCCAAAACCAGCGTCGAAGGTTCCGGCGTCGGGACGATCGTCGCCGACGGAGCAATGAAACCTTGGCCCAACACCAGGCCCGCCGGTTCGGTAACGTTCACGTGTGAATCAAGCCACGTGGCCACTGAGCCGGCGCTGTTCGTGTTGGCATCGGCCAGAAAGCGGCTGATTTGGGCGAGCGTGTCGGCATTCACGTTGCCATATTGAAAGACCGACGACGGTCCGGCGGGCTGCCCGTTGTTCGCCAATTCGTCCCAAATGGCCAATTGCAGGGCGGCCGCATAATCGCTGTTGGCCAAGGTGAAACTGCCATCTTACGTCGTCGTGCCACTGGGAGAAATCGTGGCGGTTCCGTACGTGTTGTACAGATAGGCGATCTCGGCGCCGTTTGTCAGACCATCGTTGGTCGATCGCGGATTGACGAGATATTTCTGTCCAATATTCACGTCGTCGAACAGATCGACGCAAAAAGTATTGAACGACGTCGCGGCGGAGTAGAAATCCGCATTCGGCGACGACTCGACCTGATACTGGCCGGCGTAGTACTCACCACCTGTCAGGCCGGCAGCAGGGTAACTGAGCGTCACGATGTCGGCCGCGCCGACCTGGTTGAAGTCAAAATAGAGAGGGGCGGCGTTCGCCCGCTGCGATAAGGCCAGACTCAGTAAGCCAGCCAAGGCGAGAACAGATAATTTTTCGATCTTCATTAGCGAATTTCCTGCAAAGTTGTCGTACAAAGTTGGCGTGGAATCGACGTGTCGACCGCGCATATCCGCGTGTCGGCAGCGATTTTTAGGCGGGGCTGTGCCTAGCGAGTCGCGATTCGCGGGCTCGCAGGCAGAATTGCAGGCGGCGATCAACCGAGGCCGGGTGATTGCCAAATTCGGTGGGAGGCGGTGGTTCTAAAAGGTGGGTACTCGATAAAACTCTCGGCCGACAGTCTGCTGCGATTCCCAGGTTCACCGAGCCGCAAAACAGGCCATCAAAGCCGCCTCATTTGGCCAATTTCCGCTGGTGCGGAATCGCCACGACGCCCAAAGCACATGCCCTGAACCGCGGCGGGCCACCTGGATTTCCCTCCAGGCTTCCTGTCAATCGGCCGACCGCCAGAGCGGCCGAGACAGAGCCAACTCACTAATAGTGAGCTAACTGTTATCAGACAGTATGCTAACGGAGATTCGCGGGGTCAATCCCGCACCGCCCGGGTGGTCAGTTTTTTGTCTGGCTCGTCGCAACGGCCTTGTCCGAGGGCGAATGGGTTGACCGGCCACGCGCCAAACTGCACATTTGTACCTGTCGCCCCAGAATTCCTTGCTGCGCCGGCCCGGACGGGGTCCGATGGGGTCGCCGCGAGCGATTACCTCCGGTTTTTCCGATCCGTACACCCCCAGCAGCCGAATCAAGAATGAGTCACACGCCAGACGCCAGTGCTGAAGTTTCGCTTGTCCCCCCCGAAGCCTGGCATTGCAGCCATTTGTATTACCGTTTCAATCGCCGCGCACTTCATAGCCTGACTCCGGCGGAGCAGGCCAGCGGATGCGAGGCGTTTTTGCAGGCGCTCGACCCGCAAGCCGCCGACGCGCCCGCCCGGATGCAGGTTTCGGTTGTCAGCGGGCACAAGGCCGATTTCGGATTGATGCTACTCGACGGCGACCCGCTGCGCATCGACTCGGTGCATCAGCGGTTGATGGCCGGGCCGTTGGGCATGGCGCTCGAGCCGGGCTATTCGTTCGTCTCGATGACCGAGGTGTCGGAGTATGTGCCGACCGTCGAGCAGTATGGACAACGACTGGTGGCCGAAGGCGAAGACCCGCAAGGCCCGGGCTATCGGGCCAAGCTCAAGGCCTACGAAGGGCGCGAGGTGGCGATGCGCCGGCAGCGGCTCACTCCCGATTTTCCTCCCTGGCCGTCCACCTGCTTCTATCCGATGAACAAGAAACGCAAAGTCGGCGAAAATTGGTTTTTGCTGCCGCTGGCCGATCGCCAGCGGCTGATGGCGGAGCATGGCCGCACCGGAATGACCTTTGGTGGCCGGGTCACGCAATTGATCACCGTGGGGCTCGGCTTCGACGACTGGGAATGGGGCGTAACGCTCTGGGCACGTAATCCCGAGTTCCTGAAAGAGATCGTCTACCGCATGCGATTCGATGAAGCGAGCGCCCGATACGCCGAGTTCGGGCCGTTTTACACGAGCTATGTCACCACCGCCGCCGGTGTCCTCGACCACTGCCGCGTGAGATAAAAAACAGGTCGCAATGAATCGTCGCGACGAACTGCAAACCGCCCGCGCCGACGTGCAAACGAAAAAGCCGGCCGGCTATCAGTCGTGGCACGACCTGCTGTTTGTCCACTGGCGCGTCTCGGCCGATTCTTGTCAGCGGCTGCTGCCTCGCGGACTCTCGGTCGACACCTGGCAAGGCGACGCCTGGATCGGATTGGTGGCGTTTCACATGTCGGGCGTCCGGCCTCGTTGGTCACCCGCAATCCCCTACTTAAGCCGTTTCCCCGAAACCAATGTCCGGACCTACGTTCGCTACGGCGACAACGAGCCGGGCATTTGGTTCTTCAGCCTGGAAGCGGCTCGGCTGCCGGCCGTGCTCGTCGCCCGCTGGGGATGGCAGTTGAACTACCATTGGTCTCGGATGCGCGTCGATCGGCACGGCGAACGCATCAATTACGTGGCGCGCCGCTGGCTCGACCCGAGCGCCGGCGCCAAGATCACGGCGGAGATCGATTCCGAGACACAGCCTGCGCAGCCAGGAACGCTCGATGAGTTTCTCGTCGAGCGTTATGTTTTTTACAACGTCGGCCGGCAAGGGCGTTTGCTCGCGGGGCGGGTGCGGCACCCGGCATATCCGCTCGCCGGCGCTCGGCTGATCACACTCGACGAGTCGCTACTGGGGGCCAATCGCCTGACGGTCTCCGGGCCACCCGAACACGTGGTTTTCAGCCCCGGAGTCGACGTCGAAATCGTCGGGCTTGGGCCGGCTTGACGCATCAAGTTTGGCCGCGACGCAGATGCGGGCATGAAGGCCGATGAATCGACCTCAGAACAGAAATGCCTGACGGACGGCTGGCTGCCCCTCCTGACGATGCTCGTCGAGCGGATAGGCGTTGTGGCCGGCCTCGCGCAAGCGGTCGACAAAACTGACCGGACCGTGAGTGCAATAGACAACGCGCGGATCGACCCGTTCCACCGCCTCGAACAGTTCGTCGTAGTCGGCATGGTCGGACAGCGGGATGGCATGGTCGACTCCCAAGCGATATTTTGTCCGACTGTCCATCGCCCAACCGGTGACGGCAAACGTGACCGCGCCGCTTCAGACCCGGCAAGCGATGGCCACGGTGAAAACCCGGCGGCACAACGACAGCGTGGCCCGGCAACGGTTGGCCGGGATAAAGATGGACGTCGCCCAGATCGACGCCACAATTTCGATAGACCTGGCTGATGGCGAACATGTTGGGATGTTGCAGCACGGGAATGCCGGCGTCGGTGAGAATCTTGCTCACCTCCTGACCTTTGCCTAGCACGTAGGCCTGAATCACCGGAGTACGGTCGGCGGCGAGGACGTCGCGAACGAGCCGGCAAAGGTCGGCGATGGCCTGATCCCTGGGAATCAGCCGATAGGAGGGGGTTCCGTAGGTGCTTTCGATAATCAGGATTTCGGCGTGCGGCAATTCGGCTCGCTGTGCGGTGGCCGATTCTCCCAGCTTGAAATCGCCGGTGTACAGCAGCGAGGTCTGGCCGTCGTCGGCCAGTAGCATGGCCGAGCCCAGGCAATGGCCGGCCGGAAACGTTGTCAGCCGAATGCCGCCAAAGTCGAGCGGCTCGCCATAGGGAAGATCGCGCGTTGGACGCGGCCCGTATCGGAACTGATACAGTTTGCCGGTGGCCGGTGTGCACAGGGCATACTCGTGGCGCGCCATGTGATCGGTGTGCGCATGCGAGACGAAGGCGCGCGGCTGGCGGCGGCGATAGTCGATCGCCAGATCGGCGGCGGTCAGTTTCAGTCCGCGATCGTAATGAAACAATTGCGACGTCCTGCGGTTCCGATGGCGACGCGAAATGCGGCGGCCCAGTGCGGCCGATCCTTAATTAAACCCGGCTGACCAGGCCGGGCCGACCCTGCTGCAGGCCGGCCGCTTTCCAGACGGTGTCGAGCGACTCGGCCGTCTGCTTGACGATGCGTTCGCGACCTTGCCCTGCGAAAACTTGCGGGCGACGGCAGGGCCGTGACGGGGCCATCGTATTTGCCGGCAGCCAGCAGCGACAAAACTTCGGCGGCATCGACAACGCCCGTCGCGCCGGGAAGCCGGCGCAGAGCCCGATCGGCGTTTTCGGCGGTCGTATCGGGATCGGCATCGGCCAGGCCGACCGTCACGATCTTCGCGGCCCCGAGCGCGCGGATCTGATCGATCGTTCCGCCGCCCAAGTGCCAGTGCCACAGGTCGAGCGCGACGCCGACGTTGGGCGAACTGATTGATTTGAGCAGCAGCAAAAACGCATCGGCGTTTTGAATGAATTGATAGGTCCGGTCTTTCCGCAGCCCGAGCGGGGCCAGGAATCCCAATCCCAATCTCAACCCGTACCGACCGAGCAGTTCGGCCAACTTGCCGAAGCGCCGTCGGTGCAACTCAAAGTTTTCGTGATAAGGCTTCGCATCACTGGCCGGATCGATATCGACGATCGCTCGCGTGCAGCCAATCTGCTGGGCCAACTGAATCTGGCCGGTGAGACTTTCAAGCTGGGCATCGAAGCCGGCCGTGTCGCAATTCCAATCCAGCGCCAAGCCGGCGCTGCCGATGCGGAGCCGGGCACTGTCGATGAGCCGTCGGGCATGGGGCAACCCCGAGGCTTGCACCTGGTGGCCGAATTCGACAAGGTCGAGATCCAGCCCCTTGAAACCATGCGACAGCGTCAGTTCGATGACTTCGCTTTGGCGCCCCGAGATTCCGAGCGCAGCAAGATTCAGGTTTTTAAACATCGCGTTTTTTGGTAATCGCGCCGCTCGCGTCAGCCCAGTCGGCCAAGGGACACGTCGCGGTGGGGAAGGAGGGAGAAACCTCATTATGCCAGATTCGCCGACAGCTTCAAAGCCGTAACGAGCAGACGATTGCTCGCCGCCCCGCTGGACCGCTATATTCTGCCCTGGCCATGCATGCATTTATCCTCGGACTGAAAAAAGCGTGAGTTGGATCGAAGCGATTATCCTTGGCATCGTCCAGGGCGCGACCGAGTTCTTGCCGATCAGCAGCACTGCCCATTTGCGCGTGGTGCCGGCACTGCTGGGCTGGCCCGATCCGCAAGCGGCCTTTTCGGCCGTCATCCAATGCGGCACGCTCGTGGCAGTCATCGTCTATTTCCGCCGCGACTTGCACGAGATCGCTACGGCCTGGTGTCGCGATTTGCTGGCAGGCAGTCCACTAAGGACGGCGCCGTCCCGCGAGGGCTGGATGATTCTACTCGGCACGTTGCCGATCGTCGTTTTCGGCCTGTTACTGAAAAAGCATATCGAGTCGAGCTTTCGCTCGCTCTACGTCGTGGCCGGAGCACTCATCGGCTTCGGAGCCGTCATGCTAGCGGCCGAAGCCTTTGCCTGGTGGCGCCGCAGCCGGCAACCGGCGCGCGGAATGGATCAGTTGCATGCCGGGGACGCGGCCGCGATGGGTCTGGCCCAGGCGCTGGCCCTCGTTCCCGGGGTTTCCCGATCGGGCGCGACGATTTCCGCCGGGCTCGTGGCCGGATTGTCGCGTGAGGCCGCAGCCCGCTTTTCCTTCCTGCTGTCGCTGCCCGCAATTTTTGCCGCTGCCGTGTTTGAACTGATCAAAGCTCGCGAAGAACTGCTCGGCTCGGCAGACGAGCGTGGGCAAGCTGCTGCTGGCCACCGTCGTGGCCGGACTAGTCGGCTACGCGGCGATCGCCTGGTTGCTGGCCTATGTGCGACGACACACCACTGGGGTGTTTGTGATCTATCGCTGGCTGCTGGCCGGGCTGCTCTTGTGGTGGCTATCGACCGGCCGGCTCACGCCGCTCGATATTCCCCAAACCGAGCCGGTGGTGTCGGCCAATCCTACTTGCTCGTCAGCGGGATGACTCCGTTCCAGTTCTCGGGCGGCGTCCGATTGTGCTGCGCGATGAAGACGGTGAGGAAATCCTTGACCCGATCTTCGGCCGGGACGCGGTGCAAGCGTTCAAATGCCTGCGGCCAGCGGCCGGCCAACAGTTCATCGAGTGCCCGTTCATACTCGGCTACGTTGTCGTCGCTCAGAATCGGATACGCGCTGGCCGGCGGCAACAGCTCGGAAACCTCCAGCCGTTTGTCGAGCCCATAGGGTTTGACCACAGCCACGCGGCGCACACGGGCGACGTCGGAGGGCAGACCGCTGCGGACGGCGGCCGCCGTTCGCTCGTCGAGCAGGATCGGCGCCTGGAGGATTTTGGTCATTCCCTCCAGCCGTGACGCCAGATTGACCACCGGCCCGAAGACCGTCACCTTCACTTGATCGATCGTGCCGATCTTGCCGGCGACCGCTCGGCCGGTGGCGATGCCGATCCCCATTCGAAAGTCGGCCAGCGGATCCTGGCTTTGGGCGGCAGCGGCCTCGAACTCGGCACGAATGACCAGGGCCGCGCGACACGCCCGCACGGGCGCGTCGGGCTGGGGCAGGGGCCATCCCCAAAATCCCATAGCGGCATCGCCATGAAAATCACCCAGCACCCCTCCTTGCTCGCGGATGGCATGGGTCGTGACCCCCAACGCCTTGCTGACCCGGTTCAGCAGTCCGAGCAAGTCGTCGGCCGAGCGTTCGGAGTGCCGGGCAAAACCGCGCAGATCGCAAAACAACACGGTCACCTCGGCCTCGCGCGGCGAGAGCACGACCTCGGGATCTCGCCCCTCGAGTGCCTCGAGGACGACGGGTGAGAAAAACTGGCTGAGTCCCGCCCGCTGCCTTTCCAGCAGCCTGACGTCGCGGAGCGAACTGGTCGTGGCGGCGACCAGCTCCGTGAATTTCAGATCGTCGCGCAGGTCGGTTGGATCGGAGGTTTCGATTTCGCCCGGCTCGCCGAAAAAGCGGCCCGACACATAGACGCCCCAGCCGGGGCATGCCTTTCCGCCGATTGGCGTACAGTAGGCCCAATCGACTCCCTGGCGAATCGTGAAGGCGCTGGCGCAGGGCGGCTTCGCTGGAGTTCCAAACGTGAAGCACGCTTTCGCCCCGGCGGATGGCTTCCAGGATCAAGCGTTCGCTCGGTTGAAAATCGTCGCCAGTCACCAGCCGGCGATCCCATTGTAGGACTTCGATGCGAGGCCGGCCGGCCGCACCCACCTGTACGGCCACGAGCGCCGCGGCACTTGCCCGGCTGACCCCCGAGAGGACCAGATTGACCAGCCGCACATAAAGCTCCGGGTCGGTCGAAGCACCGGAGATGACTGCTGGCAGGCGGCTGAGTACGTCGATGTGAGCGTCGGCGTGGCGGAACTGAATCTCCTGCAAATAGCGGGAGCTGAACGCCTGTTCCTGTGCGGGCTGCGGGACATCGAGCGATACGTTCACCCGTTCGTCGGCCAAGGTGAAAGTGGTCTGGCCGATCACGAAATGCTCGCCCGGTTCGAGTTCGAAGCCGGTGGCCGGCTGGCCACGAACAAAGATTGGATTGCGGGCCGATGCCAGCCGGTCGACTCGCAGCCGCGAGCCATTCCAACAGATCTGGGCATGATCGCGGCTGACGCGATCATCCCAAGCGGCCGACCAGCCGGTCGCGCTGCGGCCGAGTACTACCGGTCGACCAGCCAGCAGCGTTCGCCGCCAGCGGTTTTGGGGATCGATTCCTTGCGCGATCAGGTCGGCCACTGTTCAGACGCTCCTCACTCACGGCTTCTGAAAACGCAATCTTGCCTCGTACATAACCAGGGCCTATCCGCGACGCCGATCGCGACGATTCTCGTCAGGTCGCTCGCGTCTTCGTTAGGCCGCTCGGGTCCAGAGGACGCGGATCACGAAACCCCACACGGCGGTCGAGATCGCCGCGATCACCAGCATGGCCAGACAGCCCGTTGCCCCAGGCGGTGCGCCGCAGATTGTCCAGCGTGCTGCCAATGGCGCGGTCGTAAGGTTCTTGCACGATGACCACCCAGCCGGTGTTGCCCGAACGGATGCCGACGATGGCTCGCGACGCCAGCCAGCGATTGCGGTAATCCTTCCCTTCCGGATCGACACCCAGCGGATCTTTGTAGTCGCGGCGTTCTTGCGGGTCCTCGGGAAGTTGCTTGACGTTGACGCGATAGTTCAAAAATCGATCGGGAACTTTGCCGTGGGCTTCGACCAGCCGCTCGAACAACGGATGTTCGAGAATCAGCCCCCCTTTTTCGCCGTCGCGAAAATCGACCAGCACCGCGCGTCCCTCGCGGTCCATTTCCACCAGCGTCGCCACTTCGACCGTCATCCCGATAACGCCCAGGAACTGTGGGGAATCGCTGGCCGCGCCTTCTTCCGCCTCTTTCAAAATCGGGGTCGAAATCGCCACGCACCAACGATTGTCTTGGCGGGTTGAGAAAGACGCTCGACAAATGCGTCTTGGTGAGGTGGCCGTCGGGTTCCGGGCCGCCAGCCCGGAGCGTGGTCTTCCTCTTCGCCGCTATACCAACTTCGCCAGGCGGAATAAGTCACCGATTGTTTTGTCGGCCGGCGCGGCGGCAAGCTCGACCCCGCGCACTGTCGGTGACAAACCAGTCGGCCATGACCGGCTCGCTTTCGTCGCTGCGCAGATCTTCCAATCGCCGCTGCAACGCCTGACGTGCCGGGCTATCGACCAAGTCGGATCGCAGATCCTCGCGCTCGTCGGCCGGCAAGGCCAGTCCGCCGAGTTGCGCCCGCAGCCGAGACAGGTCGGGGTCATCCAGCGCGCTCTCCAAAATCGCTTGAAAACGGCTGCTGGCGGCGATTTCCTCCACGGCCGCATAACGCGTTTCCAACGCGTTGGTCACCTTTTCAGCCACCAACTTGGCGGCGAACGAGTTCGATTCCAAAAACGCCGCCTGCAACGAATCATCCGATTCGTCGAGCATCAAATCGAACGACCACCAGGCAAACAGCGACATCACCAACAGCACCGCCGCCGGTCCGATGGCACCCAACAACACCAGTGGCCGCCGCGCACGCCGGACCTGGCGGGCCGAGAGGGCATCCAGCACCGCTTGAACGTTCGCGAAACGCTCATCGCGATTCGAGGCCAGGCACCGATCGATGATGTCGGCCAACGCCCGATCGACTCCCGGCAGGTTGCGATGCTGCGACGGTGGCGGCGACGTTTCGATGAGCTGACGATAGCGGGCCAGGCGGTCATCCAATTGCGTCGCCGATTCGATTTCCGTCACTGCCGCCTCGCTACGGTGTGGCGGCGAGCCGGTGAGCATCGAGTAAAACAACGCCCCCAAGGCATAAACGTCCCAGCGGACATCCGGAATGGCCGTCGGATCGGCCTGCTCGGGAGCCATGAAAAAGAGCGTGCCCAGGGCCGGGGTCTGCTCGTGCGACAGTCGGGATTGTCCGAAATCGGCCAGCCGCGGTTGCGAGTCCTGGTCGAGCAGCACGTTGGCCGGCTTGAGATCGCAGTGCAAAACGCCTTTGCCGTGCGCGTGGAGCAGCCCCACTGCAACATCCCGAAACAGAGTGACGGCCTGATCGACGCCGAGTCGTCCCTCGCGCCGCAGCAAATCTTCCAGCGAGCCGTGCTCGAGGTATTCCATCACGTAATAGGGGGGCTCGGCGTCCCAGCCGACGTCGAGCAGTTGAACGACGTAGCGATCGGCCGAAAGAAAGACCAGCTTTTCGACCTCGCGTGAAAGCAGCGCCCAATCCAGCCCCCCCGATGGGCATAGAATTTAATCGCCACCTGTCGACCGGTGTTGGTGTCGACCGCCACCCACACCTCGCCGTAGGCTCCGGCTCCCAGGAACCGCTTAGGCTCGTAGCCGGGAACGTCGGTGGGAGGGCGGAGTCGCTTCAGGCTCAGCGCCCGAGCGCGCGTTTGCTCTTCGCTCGATTGCTGTTGCGTTTGATCGAAAACCATCTGGCCTCTCCCGCCCGGCATCCCTCCGTCGCGCGCGACGCACTCCTATGGGTTATAGTATGGAAAAGCGAGTCTCTGCAATCGTTTAGCAAAACGGGCAATCTCCATGTTCGTTGTACGTGGCGGCCGGCCGATCGTAATCCCTTTCGTCATGCTGGCCGCGGCCCTGGCTGCCCTGGCTGCCGACATTCCAGCGACGACGCCAACAGCGAAAGAAGCGCCACCGCCGGTAGCCAAAGAGGGCGGCAAGCCGCCCCCCGAGCCGGCTAACATCGAACGGGCGGCCACCGGTTCGCCTGGCGACGGTACCGCGCTCGATGGCCGAGAAGGGCGCGATTTGGCACTCGACCGTTTTCGGCCCCGGTCGATGCTCCGCGTGGCCGAACACCGTCTGGAGCGGGCTCGGTTTCCGGTGGTCGACGTCCACTTCCATCCCCGGGTGCGATTTCACGAGAATCGGCAACTGCTGGACGACTTTGTCAAAGTCATGGACCGTCAGAACATCGCCGTCTGCGTCAGCCTCGACGGCCAGATGGGCGACAGCTTCATCGAACATCGCCATTATCTGTGGGACAAATACCGCGATCGGTTCGTGATCTTTGCCAACGTCGATTGGCGCGGCGATGGCCAGCCCGACGAGCCGGCGACTTGGGACTGCCAGCGCCCGGATTTCGGCCGGCGGATGGCGCAGCAGTTGGCCGAAACGAAGACCGCCGGCGCTTGCGGATTGAAAGTTTTCAAGGACTTCGGCCTGGTCTATCGCAACCCGGACGGATCACGAATTCGCATCGACGACCTGCGTTGGGATCCGATCTGGGCCGCTTGCGGCGAGTTGGGGCTGCCGGTGCTGATCCACGTTGCCGATCCGGCGGCGTTCTTCCTGCCGATCGATGAAACGAACGAACGCTGGGAAGAATTGCGCCGGCATCCCGACTGGAGTTTTTCCGGGCCCGACGCTCCGTCGCGGGAAGCATTGCTTGAAGCGTTGCTGACGATCGCGAGCCGACATCCCAAAACGATCTTCATCGGCGCCCACGTCGCCAGCAATGCCGAGGACCTGGCGAACGTCGCCCGGTGGCTCGACGAACATCCGAACTTGTATGTCGACATCGCCGCGCGGATTGCCGAGTTGGGCCGCCAGCCGGAAACGGCGCGCAAGTTCCTGATTGACTATGCTGACCGCATCCTGTTCGGTACCGATGGTCCACGGGTGGCTGACCGGCTGCTGCTGCACTGGCGGTTCTTGGAAACCCGCGACGAATATTTCCCCTACGCCGAGAATCCCTTTCCACCACAAGGATTTTGGCGAATCTATGGCGTCGGCCTGCCTGATGAAGTTCTGAAAAAAATCTATTTTCAGAATGCCGAGCGACTGATTACGGGCGTCCGTGAGCGGGTGGAAAAGTATCAGGCGGCCGGCGGCGAGAAACCGTCGCCCTGAGTTTCCTGACACCACGCGATGCGTGGTGTCAGAATGCCTGAGCCGATAGCTCCGCGTCCGAGGTGCTTTAACGCGTCGGCCAGCTGAAGATGCGGATGCGATTGCCGTCGGGATCGGTCAGATTCAGCTCCCGTAATTCTTCCGGGTGATCGGTCGATTCCTTGATGACGACGCCCGAGCGATCGAGGCGTTCCAATAGCGGCGCCAGATCGTGCATCTCAAAGGCGAAACTGATCCGCTGGCTCGGCTCCCCGGCCGATTCGCGAGCCAGAAGAGCCAGGCGGGTATCACCGGCCTCGAGCAGGGCATAACCGTCGTCAACCACGCGAACAAGCACCCGCAGGCCGAGCACCTGTCGATACCATTCGACGCTGGCCGGCCAATTAGCGGTGCGCAGCTCGATGCAATACAGGCTTGGTCGGTCGTGCAGAAAGTCTTTCATCGCCTGCTGCTCCCTTCGGCATAAAACGCGGCCCCCGCCTTTTCCCATTTTTCGGCCATCCGGCCGGCTGTCCAGGAGGCTGGTGTTGCACAACACGAAAAACTTAGGACAAAGTCGCCTTGGCCGTGAGCCGCCGCAGACTTAGACATTCCCACGCTGCGAATCACCGCTGGCGGCCTCGGCAATGCCGGCGGATCCCGATGCGATGGCCATCTCCTGAGTCGGGACGTCCCAGCCCCCGAGCCGCTTCGACTCTCTCGGCCCCGTACCCTGAATCCTCCGATTCCCACTGCTTGCCGGAGCCAAAACCGATCTTCGATAACCCCACGCGATCCAAGTATTTGACCGGCCACGACCGCCGGTACCGATGGTAGCGATTGGCCGGTGGCAAGCCAGCACCCGGTCGAACGCCGGTGGGGCGCTCGGCCTTTGACATTGACCGCGCGGCGGCTTTCACTAAAATGTTGCGATTCTTGAGGTTAAATACCAAACAGGCGACCGGGAAAACCGCTTCCCAACCGGTGTGGTACGCACTACGAACGGGAATGGTTTACGGCCGGGGGCAGCGATGCCGTTACTCGGTCCACGGAAGCCCATCATATCGCCGAGCGACGCAGCATTTGAGAAGCGCCTAGATGAAGCCGGAAGAAGCACGTCGCGAAAAACTGCGCAAAATCCGCGAGCTTGGCTACGATCCCTGGGGCCAGCGTTTTGATGGCCACCAGGCGATCGGGGCGATTCGCGCCGCGAGGCCGAAATTACCGTCGAGGCGGCTGTGGCGGCGCCCATCGCTGAAGGCGCTCGCCCGGCCGAACCTGTGCAGCATGGCCCTCGCGTCCGCGCGGCGGGGCGAATTGTGCTGGAACGGAAGAAGGGCAAGCTGATTTTTGTCGATATCCGCGACTGGACCGGCCAAATCCAGTTGCTGGTCGGCCGCAACCAGATCGGCGAGGAAAATTGGGCACTGGCGGAATGTTTCGACCTGGGCGACCTGATCGGCGTCGATGGCGAGCTCAAGCGGACACGGACCGGCGAACTGAGCATTTTTGTCGAAAAGCTCCACCTGCTGACCAAGACGCTTGATCCGCCGCCGGAAAAATATCATGGCCTGACCGATCCGGAAATGCGGCAGCGGCTGCGTCATCTCGATTTGACCTATGGCGAGGGAGTGCTGCAGCGGTTCGTGAATCGCACCCGCATCGTGCAGTCGATCCGCGGCACTTTGGCCGGCCAGGGCTTTGTCGAAATCGAGGGGCCCACGCTCCATTCGATTGCCGGCGGCGCCGCCGCCCGGCCGTTTAAAACGCACCACAACGCGTTAGACATGCCGCTTTATCTCCGGATCGCCTTGGAACTGCACCTGAAGCGGTTATTGGTCGGCGGAATGGAACGGGTTTACGAGCTCGGTCGGGTCTACCGGAACGAGGGGATCAGTCCCCGACATAACCCCGAGTTCACCATGCTCGAAGTCTATCAGGCCTATGGCGACTACCGCTCGATGATGGATCTGACCGAACAGCTGATCGTCGGTGCCCTCGACGCAATCGGAGCGGGACGACAGACGCAGTGGGGCGAGACGACGATCGACTTTACTCCCCCATTTGCCCGAAAAACCTATGACGAGGTCTTCTCCGAGCACACCGGAGTGTCGGCCGGCGATCCGGCGGCCATTAAGCAACTCGCCGATTCGATTGGCTTGGAGACAGCCGGCAAGCATCCCGACCTGGTCAAGAGCGAAGTCTTCGAACATCGCGTGGAAGACCGTCTAAAGGGACCGATCTTCGTCATGGACTATCCGGCCAGCATTTGTCCGCTGACGAAGCGCAAGACGTCGAACCCGGCGGTGGCCGAGCGTTTTGAATTGATCGTCGAGGGAATGGAAATCGCCAACGCCTACACCGAGTTGAACGATCCCGATCTGCAGGAAGAGCTGTTTCGCACCCAATTGGCCGGTCAACGCGAGGAAGATTCGATGGCCAAGATGGATCACGATTTTCTGCGGGCGCTGCGATCGGGCATGCCGCCGGCCGGTGGATTGGGCGTGGGAATCGACCGGCTGGTGATGCTGCTGGTCGGCAGCCAGACGATTCGCGACGTCATTTTGTTTCCGCTGTTGCGATTGGAAACCGCTAAGGAGAATTAGCGGCGAACCGCCCACCGTGAGTGGGTTTGCGATCGATCGGCCACGCTATCGGCCCAGTTTATTGCCAAGGATCGGCTATGTATAAACTCTTGCTCTGCTGGCGTTATTTGCGGACGCGCTACATCGCGCTGGCGTCGATCGTCAGCGTGACACTCGGCGTGGCGACGATGATCGTCGTCAACAGCGTCATGGCCGGCTTCAACCGCGAGATGCAAGATCGCATCCACGGCATTCTGTCGGACATTGTTTTCGAGAGCCATAGTCTCAGTGGCTTTCAGGATCCCCAGTACCACATGGACGAGATCCGCCGCGTCGCCGGCGAGGATATCGTCGGCATGACGCCCACGATCATCGTGCCGGGCATGCTCAGCTTTCAGGTCCGTGGCGAATCGATCACACGGCAAGTCAATCTGATCGGCATCGATGAGCAGACGCACGCCCAGGTCAGCGATTTTTCCCAGTTCTTGCAACACCCGGCGAATCGCCAATCACTTAGCTTCGATCTCCGCGACGATGGCTACGACGAGCGCGACCACCAGGCCAGCGCCGGGGGCGTCTCGCGTCCCCAGATGGGGATTGCCGGCTGGAAACATCGCCAGTGGCAGGCCATTCGTCGCAAGGAGATCGAGCGCAGCATGGCGCCGACGGCCGGTGGTGACAATCCAGCCGCCGACAACGCCAGCGCCAATGTGGCGCTCGATCCCGCGACCGAGGGCGGTGCCACCGACCTGTCCGACGAGCCGACGGGCGACGCGGCGGTGGCCGACGGCAACCCGAGCCCTGATGCCGGTCCCGGGATTTTCAACAAGTATCGTCCGCCCGAAAAAGTGTTCGATCCCGAACACGAGCAACATACTGGCGCGGTGCTGGGAATTGCCCTGGCCAACTATCGGACCGGCGAGGGAAAAGAGGGATTTCTGCTCCTGCCCGGTGACGACGTGACGCTGTTTGTGCCGACTGCCGGCCAACCACCCAAGGAATCGCACGACACCTTCACGGTCGTCGATTTCTACGAAAGCAAGATGAGTGAGTACGACAGCGCATTCGTCTTTGTGCCATTGGCCAGACTGCAAGCCATGCGGGGCATGGACGGAAAGACAACCGGAGTCGCCAGCGTAACGGCCATCCAGATCCGCTTACGACCGGGTGCCAATGGCGACGAGGTTTGCCGCCGGCTGCGGGCAACTTTTCCGCCGGAACTCTACGGCGTGCAAACCTGGCGTGACAAACAAGGACCGCTATTAGCCGCCGTGCAAATGGAAACCGCCATCCTCAACGTCCTGTTGTTCATGATTATCGCGGTCGCCGGATTCGGCATCCTGGCGATCTTCTTCATGATCGTCGTCGAAAAAACTCGCGACATCGGCATCCTCAAATCGCTCGGCGCCTCGGGCGCCGGCATCATGGGCATCTTTCTGGCCTATGGCTTGTCGCTGGGGATCGTCGGTTCGGGCGTAGGGATGGCGCTGGGGCTGTTGTTCGTCATCTATATC
This sequence comes from uncultured Planctomycetaceae bacterium, assembly GCA_963702015.1. Taxonomy (GTDB): domain Bacteria; phylum Planctomycetota; class Planctomycetia; order Pirellulales; family PALSA-1355; genus DATJTR01. Next base: position 4,504,086 of record OY969698.1, on the reverse strand, counting down.
AATCAGATTGCCGGGCTGCTCGGAGTGATTACCGGTCGCGAGGTATTCGATCCGGCGATTTACTACTTCCAACAGATTCCGACGGTGGTCGATCCGCTGACGGTGACTTGGATCGTCGCCGGCGCGATGCTGATCGCGGTCGTCGCCAGTATTTTGCCGGCCCGCCGGGCCGCCCGCTTGCATCCCGTGGAGGCCTTGCGCTATGAGTGACATCCAGCAAATTGGGTCGGCGGCGCGGACGATGCGCGATCCATCGCGGACGGTGGCCGATTGGAACCGTGCAACCGCCGACCAACCGTCGATGCGCCCAACGTTGCTCTCCGCCCGGGGAATTACCAAATCATACCGCAAGGCCCAGGTCGAAATCCCCGTGCTGCGGGGAGTCGATTTGGACGTGCGGCTGGGAGAATTCCTGTCGATCATCGGGCAAAGCGGGTCGGGCAAAAGTACTCTACTGCACATCTGCGCCACGCTCGACCATGCCGACACCGGTGAAATCCACTTTGCCGGCCAGCGGATCGATCATTGGCCGCGTTCGCGCCGGGACACCCTGCGAAACAAGCGCTTCGGCATGATCTTTCAGTTCTATCATCTCCTGCCGGAATTGACGGCTCTCGAGAATGTCCTGTCTCCCTGGATGATCGGCCAGGGCGTGTTCGAGTATTCGCGCAAGCGCAAAGCCCATCAAAAGCGGGCCGTCGAACTGCTGACCCGCGTCGGCCTGGCCCACCGGTTGAAGCACAAACCGCGCGAATTGTCGGGGGGCGAAATGCAGCGGGTGGCCATCGCCCGGGCGCTGGCCGCCGAGCCCGAGGTCCTATTCGCCGACGAACCGACGGGGAACCTCGATACCACCAGCGGAGAAGAGATCCTGGCGATCTTGCGAACCTTGAACGCCGAAAACAATCTCACTATAGTCATGGTCACGCACGACCGTGGCATCGCCGCCGGCGCCGACCGCACCGTCCGATTGGCCCAAGGCCGGGTCGAAGACGTTTAGACCACGCGGAAAAACAGGCCCGCGGCCTGAAGCGGTCTCACAAATCCTCATCCTGCCTGCTCATAATGCGCAGGACAATCCTGGCGGTCGCGGCATGGGCCTGAAAATCTACATCAGCGGAAAGCTCTACGAAAAAGAAGACGCCAAGATCAGCGTCTACGACCATGGCCTGCTCTATGGCGATGGCGTGTTCGAGGGTCTGCGCAGCTACTCAGGCAACGTGTTCCGACTCGAGCAGCACCTGCGCCGACTGTGGGATTCGGCCAAGGCGATTCGCCTCGAAATCCCGCTTTCGATCGCCGACATGCAAACGGCGATTTATGACACCCTGGCGGAAAACGGGCTCAAAGACGCCTACATTCGGCTGATCGTTACCCGTGGGGCAGGCAGTCTGGGGCTCGACCCCAACCGCACCAGCCATCCACAAGTGATCATCATCACCGATCATATTTCGCTATACCCTCCCGAGTTATATCGGCAAGGGCTGGAAATCATCACCGCCAGCACTCAGCGCAGCCATCCTGCCGCGTTGAGTCCACGCATCAAATCGCTCAACTACCTGAACAATATCCTGGCCAAGATCGAAGGCCTCCAGGCCGGTTGCAATGAAGCCTTGATGCTCAACCACAAGGGTGAAGTGGCCGAGTGCACCGGGGACAACATCTTCTTGGTGCGCGATGGCCTGCTGCGGACTCCGCCGACCGACGCCGGCATTCTGGAAGGCATCACCCGCCAGGCGGTTATCGAATTGGCCCAGACGGCCGGCATTGCATTTCGCGAAAGCCCTCTGACACGCCACGACGTCTACGTGGCCGACGAATGCTTTTTGACTGGCACCGCCGCCGAGGTCATCCCGGTAGTCAAGGTCGACAGCCGACCGATCGGATCGGGCAAACCGGGGCCCATCACGAATGACCTGCGCGACCGTTTCCACAAGTTGGCCCGCACGCCGGCCGTGTGAACCGCTTGTTGGTGGGGGCTGATCGTCTTGGGCGCACCAAAGACGCGACTCGCGGATTTTGCGTTTTCTGTTCCCACGGCGCCCGAATCGCCCGCAGCGCAGTCTTTGCCGGCCTCGCAGATCATTGTCAAGGATTTTATGTCGGAAACGCCGCGCCGGTGTTGACCGGCCCCCAGGTTGCGGGATGGGGCCGGCGAAGTTAGCATAATCTGGGCGCTTTGTAACGCCCGTGGAGCAGGGGGTTGCCTGCTTTAAGCCTCGTTCATGTCCGCCATTCGCCGGCTTTTTCGCCAGGCTTGGCGTGAATCTGGGTACACGAGAGGAACGTCTTCGATGCGACGCATTGGCAAGATGGCTTTGGTCTGGACGACGGTTTTGCTGTTGGTCATCGATCCGGTGTCGGCCTGTCGATGGCGCTCGCGCTGGCAATCATGCTCCCCCTGTCAAAGCTCGTGGTGCTGTTCGCCATGTGCCCCGCCTTGCGTGGTCACGGTCGATTGCTCGACGACGTGCCAGGCGCGCCGACGTCGAACGACGCAACAACCGGTCCCGACACGGGCATGCGTCCCCCAGCTCCGAATACGTCGCCGGTTCCAACTCCGTCGCCTCCCCCTCCAGCGCCATCCACTCCCACACCACCGGGCCGCACGCCAGCACCGGCGCCAGAACCGACTCCGATTCCCCCACCGGCAACAGACGAACCGGAAAGCCTCGACGATTTGTTTAACGATGAATCCGGCGCCGATGGAGCAGCTGGGCAAGGTCAGAGCGATACCACTGCCGTGCCGGCCGACGGCGACGGCGCAGAAGAAATCGCGACCGAGACCGAATCAGTGGCCCCGCAGAGCGACAATTTGGCCGACGACAATACCGCCGTCCAGCCAGCTAGCACGGACCACGCCAACGACGTCGTCGACTTTTCAGACGCTATGCCCGATAACGCCGACGCTGCCGAACCGGCAGAGGAAGTTGTCGCTGCCGACGACGTTGCTGCCCAGGGCGTTGCTTCCCAAGACGTTGCTGCCGAAGAGCCAGCCATGGAGGACGCGACGGCCGAACCTTCTGAAGCGGAGGCCGATGCCGAGCCAACCGATTTGAAATCGACCGAAGTGAACCATCTTGACGCGGATAAGTCTTCAGCCGAAGCTTCGGTGAAGCCGTCTCGTGCCGACGATGGCATGCGGTTGTGGACCGACAATACCGGCAAGTATCAGGTTCGGGCACGCCTGGTAATGGTGCACGATGGCAAGGTGCGGCTGCAAAAGGAGACCGGCCGCTTCACCACGGTGCCGTTCCAGCGTTTGAGCATGGCCGACCTGGCCTTTGTTCGCCGACTGATACCTGCCTTGGCCCGCGTCGATGCCCGGCCAACTGACGGCAATACGGCCGGGCTGGGGCGGTAACAACTCTCGCCGCCGATTGTTTGGTTCGAGCCGGCGCCAGGGTGCGTGCAGTCGCTCGCACCTCCGTCGATCGAGGCGTGCAAGCACCAGCTAGCAAAAGAATGCCGGCAGGTGTTGGCGCACCCGGTGCGAGATATTTCCTCACAATCGGCCGGCCGGATAGCCGATTTTCTTTGCGCAGGCCGCAGAGTCGTTTTCCGCAAATCGGCCTTTCCGCAAAGCATGGACGAAAAATGGCGGTCTCTTCTGTTGCCAGCATTCAAAACAAAGTCGCCCAGTCGCTTGTGGCGGCGCGGAGTGCTCAAGGTCCGTTCGCCAACGCCTTCGCGTCGGCCAGTAGTGCCTTGAATCCATTGAGTCCGACCGATGCGGCCCAGCAGAGCTACAACCAGTCGCTCAGCAACTTGCAAGGCAAGCTGAATCAATTGTTTCAGACGGCGGGCATCGACACCTCCCAAGAGATTCAACTATCGATCACGGCCGACGGAACGGTGCAGTTGGCCAATGACCCGCCCAGCGCTGCCCAGATCCAGCAAGTGCTGCAAAACCATCCCGAGCTGAATGGCATGTTGCAGTCGCTGGCGAACACTTACAAGCAGCTGAATCCGCCCAACGACTCGACCGGCGCCGCGCCTCCGTCGACGTTCATCGTAACGCTCAGCGGTGGCAACGCCACGGCCACGATGACCAGTTAGGCGCTCGAGCGTCAAGCAGGCTGCACGCGCGGGCTGTGCCCGGCGGCAATCACGCTCTCGGCTGCCTGTTGGCCGCTGTGAATGCACTGCGCAATTCCGACCCCGCGATAGGCGTTGCCCGCCAGGGCCAGGCCAGGCAGGCCGGCCACCAGCCGGTCGATGCGGGCGACGCGGGCGAGATGGCCGACATGGTATTGGGCCATGCTGGCCGGCCAGCGGGCAATATCGCAAACCAGAGGTTCACCTCGGGCTCCAAGCAGCTCGCTCAATTCCCCGAGGACCAATCGTCGCAAGCTTTCGTCGTCGAGCCGCGCAAGCTCCGGCTGGCACGCCCCGCCGACAAATGCACGGAGCAACACCTGGCCGGCCGGCGCCGGCCCGGAAACTTAACACTCCCGAAGCTGATGGCCAGAATCGAGCGCCCCTCCTGAGCCGGAACGACCACACCGAAACCATCGAGCGAGTGGGCGATTTGATCGCGACGAAAACCGACTGAAACCACCACCGCGTCGGCATACGGGATGCCGGCCAATTCGGCAGCTAGATCGGGACTGACCGGTTGCACCGTCGTGGCGGCAACGTGCGCCGGCACCGCCAGGATCACCGCGTCGCAGGGCCAGGACTGGTCCGGTCGGCCCCCGGCAGGGGAGAAGTGAATCTGCCACCGACCATCGGCCGTGCGATCGAGCGCCGTGGCTCGGGTACCGAGCTGAACGACGCCCGGAGGCAATCGCCCCACCAGCGCGGCGATCAGGCTCGAAAGCCCCAAGCGTGGTGTGGCGAAGAGACTGTAGCGGGCGCCGCTGGTCGCCGGGCCGAGAATGTCGTCGGGCTTGCTCGGGGCGGTGCGCCGCCCACGGATCAGTCCCCCCGCCTGACGCTCCATGTCCAAAAAACGGGGCAGCGTAGCAGCCAGGCTGAGTTTTTCCGGGTCGGCAGTATAGATGCCTCCAATTAACGGCTGAACCAGCCGATCGAAGGCTTCGCTTCCCAGCCGCCGGCGTGCGAACGAGGCCAGACTTTCGTCGCCATCTGATTTTCGGGCCGGAACGAAATATTCGCCCAGCAAACGCAGCTTACCCCAGGGGCTGAGCACTCCCGACAGCAGGACAGGCCAAATCCGCTCGGGGACCATCAGCATGAATCCCCGCGGCACGGGGCGCAACCGTCCACGGCGTACGACGAAGACGCGTCGATGGCGTGCATCGGTCGGCAAAAGTTCGTCGGTCAGTCCAAGCTGATGACACAAGTCGACTGCCCAAGGAACATTGGTGATGAAGTTGTCGGCTCCCTGCTCGATCAAAAAGCTCTCGCGGCGTACGGTCGAGAGGACGCCGCCAGGCCGGTCCCGAGCTTCCAGCAACAACAGCTCGGCCGACGGATCGAGCTGGTGGGCATGCTCGGCGGCCGACAGGCCCGTAACGCCGCCACCCACGATGGCGATGCGGCGACTTGAATGGGCGGGTGATGTCACGGTGGCAGATGCACGAGGATAAAATGCGAGGAACAAAACGAGCAACCCGAGGCAAGACGGGCGATCGCGGCCGCGCCGCCGCCACCACGCTCCGCCCCTAGTCAATCGTATCACGGCGAAAGCGGCGAGGCAGCGTGGAGGGGCAAGAAATTAATTCGGAGCAGCAGTTGGCTCGAATTACGCGGCAGTGACGTCTGAGCGACGAGGGTGAGCGTCCTGTCAGGGCACGATGACGACGCGAGCCGATCCAGCACACGACTACGATTCGAAAATTCCGGCGCCGAAACTGTCCTGCTCGGGAGCGGAAGACGCTGCCGAGCGATTGGAAGCCGCCGGCCGATGTACGCCGCACCGCGATTCCTCGGCGGATTGAATCCTGGACTGCTCGAGCGGTGCCGAAGCCGATGGGGGTTTCGGCGAATGGACTGCCGGAGCATGAGGCATCGGCGCATAGGGCGCCGGCGCATGCGATGTCGGAGCGTGCGGCGCGTGAGGCATCGCCAGATGCCCAGCGGCGACGTGGGACGCGGCGGGAGCCGTTATCACCCCGTGAGGAGCAGGCGGCACGGCCTCGCCGTCGATATCGTCGTAACGCGACACATATCCTGGCAGTTTTGCGCTTCAATTCGTTTTGGTACTCTTGAATCACGCGTTGCTGAATCATTTCGCGACAGGAAGAGTTGATCGGATGAGCAATATCTGCGTAGAGCTTCGTCCGCCCATCCTCGTCTCTTAGGGGACGCTCCTCCCTCTGCCGACTACCGCATTGATTGCAATAGGCGGAGCGCAGATGGTTCTTCATGCCGCACTGAGGACAATGAGCCGTCAGCTTACGGCTGGGCATTGCCACGAAAGGTCCGTGAGTCCCCTCGATGATCTTCAAATCGCGGACCACGAAACTATCGTCGAACGTAATCGAACAAAACGCGTGCAGCCTCTCTCCGCCGTCCTCGATCAGCTTGATGCGAACCTCAGTGATCTCCACGGCGAGTCTCCTTAACCAAACAAACGATGAACCGCTACACCCGCACTGCGTAGACGAAACCGATTCCTCTTCCGCGCAAACGCCCTGCCACGTGCCGAGCATGCACCGCATGGTGGCAAATGCCGAAATAACTCGTCCCGCTGCCGCTCATCTGCGCTCCCAAACAGCCCAAGCGAGAAAACTCTCGCCGCAGCCGGCTGATCCAACCAGAGAGTTCGGCCGCGGGCTGTTCCAATCGGTTGTAGATCATTCGGCCTAACTCTCCGAGCCTGCCGTGCCGGAGTGCCGACACCACCGGCGCCACGCTACGTGGCGGCTGTCCTGGCGTGCAGCGGCCATAGACTTGCGCGGTGGTCAGACCTTCCGGGGGGCGCACCACCACGGCGTGCAACTGATCGATTTGTCGCAACGGCTCGACCTGCTCGCCTCGGCCGCGGCAGATCGCGGCACCACCGTTCAAGAAGAATGGAATGTCGCTCCCTAACTCGGCAGCCAGTTCGACGAGCCGCTCGCGCGGCCAATCAATGCGCCAAGCCAGATTTCCCGCAAGCAGCGTGGCCGCGGCATCGCTCGAACCACCCCCCAATCCGGCTGCCGACGGAATGCGCTTCAACAAGCGAATCGTGGCGCCGGCCGGCACGCCAGCCCGCTGGCGCAATAAAACAGCCGCTCGCGTGGCCAGATTTTCGGCCGGCGGCGGCAGTGTGCCCAAAGGAGTTTTCGAACCGGAAAATCCAGCCCAATGGCAATCAAGAACAATGTCATCCAGCACCGGCGACCGAGAGCGCGAGGAGGCGGGGGGGGGCCAAAAGGCGCCAGGTGGCGGCACGGCTCCGGAGAGATGTGGCGTGAACGTCAAGCTGTCAAAGAGGTTGATTGGAACCATAAGCGTTTCGATTTCATGAAATCCATCGATCCGCTTCCCCAACACCTCAAAAAACAGATTGAGCTTGGCCGGAGCCTCAACGCGAACGTAAGTGGCTTCTCGCCGGACACGCATCCAAGCATTCCCTGCTTCGAGGCCTGACCTGCCGCCTGAAATCGCAGTCAGAAACGAATCGAGCGCTTCGGGCAATCCCCGCCCCAAGCGAACCCATCACACACGTCACATTGTTACGGCCGAGCGAGACCGGGTCAACGGAAATTCCCAACGATCACCGACAGAAGTTGTGACACCCGAGAATCCCGATCCCATTATCACTTCGTTGCCAAACTCGAGATATTGGCCAACGGAAACGGATTGCGGTAAACCGCAATCGTTAGCTTCCTATCAGCCCGCCCCCCAAGAGAGCGGGACGCGAGGTTCCGCGACTCAGAAGCCGATCAGATTTGATAATTGAGCACATGCTGAAACGCATCGTACTCGCCACGCATGCGAAGTTTCGGCTTTTCCAACACCACGGTGGTATGAGGCTCGACGCTATGGGTTAACCAAACGCTCGAACCGATCACTGAATCGTGACCGATGACCGTCTCGCCACCCAGTACCGTGGCGTTCGCATAGATCACCACGTTGTCTTCCAGCGTCGGATGACGTTTCGTGCCACGGACCAACTGCCCATCACTGTCGGTTTGGAAGCTCAGGGCGCCCAACGTCACACCTTGATACAACTTGACGCGGTCGCCGATTTCGCACGTCTCGCCGATCACCACGCCGGTGCCGTGATCAATAAAAAAGTGGTGCCCGATCTTGGCCCCCGGATGGATGTCGATTCCCGTCTGCGAGTGCGCCCATTCAGTCATCATCCGCGGGATGAGCGGGATTTTGAGCTCATACAGCAGGTGAGCCAGGCGGAATACGGTGACCGCCTCGACGCCGGGGTAGCAAAAGATGACTTCGTCGGTGCTCCGCACCGCCGGATCGCCGTCGTAGGCGGCACGGACGTCGAGAGCCAACACCTTACGCAACTGGGGCAACTCTTCCAAAAACAACATCGTCTTGGCCTGACCCAGAGCCTCGAAATCGGGGTCGGGTGGGCAATCGTGCGTGAAGCCGGCGTCGTGACGAAGCGCCCGGCTGATCTGCGTCGTCAGTTTGTCGTGCAAGCCATCGATCAGGTCGCCGACATGGTAGGTGACGTTGCCCAGGTGCAATCCTTCGCGCCGCCGGTAGCCGGGGTAGAGGATCTCCTTCAAATCTTCGATCGCGCCGACAATCACGTCGTAGTTCGGCAGCGGGCAGTGCCCCAGGTGATTGATCGTGCCGACGTCGGTATAGGTCTGCACGATTCGCTTCGTGAGCTCGGGCAGTTGTTCTTTCACACGAAAATCGGAGGCCATGATCGGAAGTCCTCACGTTGCAGCAAAGGGGGGCTGGGATTTCACGAGCGCGTCAACACGATGCAATCGGGCAGCCAATCGAGTCAGAAAACCAGGGAGATGCCAGGCGAGCCACTTAAGCCTGACAGACGACGCACGAGGGGGTCCGGCGCCGGACGACCGAGAAATCGTCGGGTCAGCCAGGACAGGCCCGGCTACAACAACCACGAAGCGGAAGGAGCGCTAGGTGCATCGCTGGCGACTCACTCGAGCGGCGGTGGGAACGACTCGCAACGAGAACGACCGCGGGTGATTGAAATAACCAATCGCCGCCCGCCAGACCAGGGCGGGATCCGCGGAATCCTAGGCCTTAATACCGACAAAATCAAGACACCTGATAGTGTCTTTCGGTTCGGCAACGGCCTCCAGTTGAACGAAATTCAGCCGACGCCGCCCCCTTCATTCGTCTTCCTCTTCCTTGTGCTGCGCTTTCTCGACGATTTCCTTCTGCACGTTCGGCGGGACCAAATCATAGCGTGCGAATTCCATCGTGAAGCTTCCCTGTCCGCCGGTCAGGCTCGACAACGCCCGGGCATAGGTCGTCACCTCAGCCAGCGGCACTTCGGCGGTAACGGTTTGCAGGTCTCCTCCGGCCGAATCCAAGCCCAGCACCCGACCGCGGCGCCCCGACAGGTCGCTGTTGATATCGCCCAATTTGGTCCCCGGCACGGTGACATGCAGCGTGACGATCGGCTCCAAGAGGCCGGGCTTGGCCTGTTGGAAGACGTCGCGGAAAGCCATCGAGCCGGCTGTCTTGAAGGCGGCTTCCGAACTGTCGACCGGATGGTGCTTGCCGAAGAAGACTTCCGCGCAAACATTCTGAATGCGACAGCCAGCGATCACACCCCGCTCCAATCGCTCTTTAAAGCCCTTTTCCACCGCCGGCAGAAAATTGTTGGGAATCGACGCCCCAACGATCGAATCGACCCACAAAAAGTTACTGGTCGGATCGTAGTGAAATTCGCGCATCTGGGGAAAACGCTGCTTGGTGCAAAACTGTTCCGGGTTGACGCCGGTGGGCATCGGAAACAATCGGATATGAACCTCGCCAAATTGCCCGCGGCCGCCGGTCTGTTTTTTGTGCCGATAGCTTCCCTCGGCCGAGGCTTGAATGGTTTCGCGGTAGGGGATTTTCGGTTCCTTGGCTTCGACCTCAACCTTATCGCGACGACGAAGCCGCTCGCGAATGAACTGCAAATGCAATTCGCTCATGCCGTCGATCACCAACTCCTTGGTCTGCGAATCGCGGTGCAGGCGGATCGTGCCATCCTCTTCGGCGATCTTGTGCAAAGCGCCGGAGAGTTTGGCTTCGTCTCCACGACTTTTCGGTGACCAGGCCAGCCCGACCATCGGTGTCGGCAGTTGGATGGGCGGCAGCACCAGTTCGCCAAGCGACAGCCCGGTGTGCAGCTCTTCGACCTTGGCCACGGCCACGATCTGGCCGGCCGAGGCCGAGTCGATCGCCGTCGTTTCGCCCCCTTGGACCGAAAGAAGTTGATGCAGCTTCACTAACTTGCGCGCCCGAGACGTGAACGTTCTCGTCCTTTCTGAGAGTGCCGGAAAAGATTCGCAGAAAACTCAGCTTGTGGACGAACGGGTCGATGCGAGTTTTGAAGACTTGAGCCACGAGCGGCCTAGCCGGATCGACGGTCACGGCCACGTCGGTGCCGGCTTCGGTCTTGGCGTGCCGCACGATCCGGTCCGGTGGCAGGCTGCACAGCACCAGAGCGTCAAGCAATTCGGTGAGACCGACCCCGGTGCGGGCCGAGACGCAGACGACCGGTACCAGGCTTCCCAATGCGTCCGCCTCGACGATCAGCCGCGAAATCTCTTCCTCGGTCGGCAGCTTTCCCTCGAAATAGCGTTCGGTCACGGCGTCATCGACTTCGATGATCGACTCGATCAGCGTCCCGTGTACATCGGCCGGGTTGACCACGGCCCCGTCGGATTTGGCGGCCAGCTTGAGGGTGCTGGCCACGCCGCGAAAGTCGTGGCCATGGCCGATCGGCACGTTCAGTGGAACGCAGGCGTGGCCCAGGACTTCTCGAATGGTGTCCATCAAGGCCGGAAAATTGACATTTTCGGCATCCATCTTGTTGACGATGATCAGCCGTCCCAGCCCGAGCTTTCCCGCCTCGACAAACATCCGCCGCGTGTTGACCCCCAGGCCGTCGTGGGCGTTGATGACGATGGCCGCGGTTTCCACGGCCGTTAGCGCACCGAGAGATTGGCCGATGAAATCGGGATAGCCGGGCGTATCGAGCAAATTGAAATACTTGCCGGCATGGGTGAAATGGACCAGCGCCGACTCGATCGAGTGCTTGTGATGCTTTTCCTCGTCGTCGAAGTCGCAGACGCTTGTGCCGTCGTCGACGCTGACCGGCCGCTTGACCGCGCCGGTCGAAGTCAGAATCTTATCGGCCAGCGAAGTCTTGCCGGCGTTGCCATGCCCACAAAAAGCAATGTTGCGAATATCCTGCACGCTGGTCTGCGACATGACCTGATACCTCGCTCGGAAGAGAACACGGAAGGGAAGAGTCTCCACGCACGCTTCAAGTACCCCGGTTCGGAATCTGACGCCGATGACCGGGCCGATTCGAACATGTTGGGGATCGCCGTGCTGGGAAATGAGGTGGATTGCCGGCTGCCACGATTGCGGTCACTTTCGAGCGATAGGGATTTGGGTTTACCGAAGTGAATACTCCCGAGCCATCGAAATTGCTTCAGCGAGACTCAACCGGCCTTCGTACAGCGAACGGCCAATGATACAGCCAGCCATGCCCAACTGGGCCAGCTGAGCCACGTCGGCGGCGGTGGTCACGCCGCCCGAAGCGATCACGGGCAAGTCGACCGCGCGGCGCATTTCGTCCATCGCCTCGAGGTTGGGCCCAGCCAACATCCCGTCGGTCGCAATGTCGGTATAGACGATCGCGGCAATCGGTTCCTGAGCCAGGTCGTGGGCGAAGCGGGTTGCCGATACCTCGCTGGCCTTCAGCCAGCCGTCGGTCGCCACGCGCCGATTCCGCGCATCGATGCCCAAGACAAGTTGCCCTGGAAAACGCCGGCAGACGTCGCGGAACCACTCAGGCTCTTTGAGCGCCTTGGTACCGATGATCAAGCGGGCAACTCCCAACTCCAGCAAGTCGGCGATCGTTTCCACGTCGCGGATGCCGCCGCCGACTTCGCACGGCACCGGCACCGCCCTCACAATCGCCTGAATGCTGGCCCGATTCTCGACGTGGCCGCTACGAGCGCCGTCGAGATCCACCAGATGCAAGCACTCGGCTCCTTGCTCGACCCAGTGGCGGGCCATCGATGCCGGATCGTCACCAAACACGGTTTCCCGCTGGTAATCACCCTGCTGGAGCCGAACGCACTTGCCGTCTCGAAGATCGATTGCTGGCCAGATTTGCATCATGCCGGGCCCGTTATCACGCTGCCGAAGAGGAGAAACCGCAATATCTCACACGCAAATTGTCACTGCAAGTACGCCGCGGGCAAGAGGCGAGCCCGATTCGCTCGGCCCACGGTGTCGCACGGCGACGCTGCCCTCTGGATTGGGCCGGGCACCAGCTCGCCCACCGGGGTTTTTGTCAGGATAACGGGCGCTCGACCGCTGCCGGTCCCGGCCGACCGGGAGGGCGCGGGCCATTGGCTCCAGACCGAGTTGGGGCCGGTTTTCAGCCCGTCATCGCGCCACCGGCCTAATTCTTCTCCGACGCGGCGCGCTGATCGAGCGTTTGCGTGGTTTCGTCAAGCGTGTACTTGAGGTAGTCGTCCTGCGGATGAAGGAGCGACTCGGTGGCCACTTCCAGCGCACCGGCAATGTCCTGGCCATGGAAGAAACTGGCTGCTCGCACCGCTTCCAGCCGCACCCGCGGATGCTGGTCAGCCGCCTGCACCTTCAGCAAATCCAACGGGGAATCGACACGGTCACGCCAATGGCAAAGGACGCGTGTGGCGGCGGCCCGGGCTTTGGGCTCGTCGCAGCGGAGCATTTGCTTGAGAAAGTCCTGGTCGACCACGTCGTGCTGCTGGTGAACCCACAGGGCTTCCAGCATGTTGTGCCAGTAGCTCTCGTCCTTCGGATCGAGTGCGGCCACCCACTTTTTCAGCTCCGCCATCACCTGGTCGGTGTCCCGGCTGCCGAGTTCGATCCGCGTGCGATAGCGGATGCGGTCTTCGTAAGCCTTCAGCAACTCCAAAAGCTGCGCAATCGATGCGCCCTCGATCTTTACCGGCTTGACCAATGGCCGATTCTTGTAGGCAAGCCGCCAAATGCGGCCATGCACGTGATCGCGATTGGGATCGCGCATCGAATGCGTCATGTGGCCAACGATCGCGTTGCTGAAATCGGCCAGGTAGAGCGCCCCGTCGGGTCCGAATTCCAGATCGACCGGGCGAAAGTTGCGGTCGCTCGATTGCAGCAAGGGATCGGCTCGGATCGGCGGCGAAGCCCGATCCTTCCTCGCGCAGTTTGTAGTGGAGCACTCCCTGGAAACCGATAATGTTGTTCAGCAGGTAGTCGCCTTGAATCTCATCGGGAAAATTGCGGCTCGAAACCAACTCGCAGCCACATGTCGGCCGCCACTGCTTCTCGAGAAACGTCTTCAAGACACCGTGTTGGCGCGGATAGTCGAGGTCGCCGGAGAGGGCCGTGGCATAGTGGTTCCAGCCGGTCGAAGCATCGGCCACAAAGTTCTGGCCCCAGCGATCAATGTAATGCCCCCATGGGTTGCTGAACGGATACGAGGTGAAGACCGCGAACTTCCCGGTCCGCGGCTCAAAGCGGAAGATTCCCGAGTCGTGCTTGCGAACCGGCCCATAGGCCGACTCGACCTGCGTGAAATTGAACAGGCCTTCTTGAAAGCAGAGACCTCCGCCGGGATCCCACGTGAACGCATGGAGAGAGTGATGCGAATCGGCCGTGTCAAAACCGCCAAGCACGATCTGGCGGATATCGGCCCGATCATCGCCATCGGTGTCCTTGAGAAACACGAGGTTCGGCTGCTGCGCGAGATAGACGCCGCCATCCCCCAATTCCAAACCCGTGGGCACATGCAAGCCATCGGCAAACACCGTTTGCCGATCGGCTCGGCCGTCGCCGTCGGTATCCTCGAAAATCAAAATCTTGTCGTCGACCGGTTTGCCGGGCAGATACATCGGAAAGGTGCTCATCGTCGCCACCCACATCCGTCCGCGGCCGTCGAATGTGATCGCCACCGGATTGCGCAAGTCCGGAAATTCCACCTCGGAGGCGAATAGGTTGACTTCATACCCATCGGCTACTTTGAACGTCGCGAGCATCTCGATGGGCGTCTTGATCTGCGCCTCGACTGGAGTGATGACTGTCTCGACCTTGGGTAGCTCGCCGGTATCACTGTCGTCGATGGTGCTCGGAACCGACTTGCCCTGGGCAACCGCCCAAATCCGCTGATCGCGATTAGCGACCATCTTGCGCAATTTGGCGAACTCGGGCGGAAAACTCACCGCACTGAAGGCATTCTTGCGATCGCCATAAATGTAATACCCGTTAACTGCGCGATAGTCGTAAAAGTGTTGTAGATTCTTCTCATTGACCTCGGCTCGCAACTTTTCCAGGTCGACGGCATCGGTCGCTCGTGGACCAAACAGCGCCGCATCGAGCAGGGCACCAATCTGCTCGTCACCGTAAGCATTCAAATGAATGCCGTTGATCGTAAGCGGCTGCTCCGCCGAATCCATGAGCCGCAAACTGGGCCGGAACAGGTCGACAAACACCACGTGGTGCTTGTCGGCAGCCGCGGCCATCGCATCGGCATATTGCCGGATGTTTTCGTTGTTTTTCCGCCCATCGGGGAACGCGAGCCGCCGCAGGTTCTCATGGCCGATCGGGGATAGCAACACCAACTGCGGGGGTGATTTGCCGTTGTAACTGGTTGTGATCGTCTCGCGGATGAAGTTGTCCAAATCACTTTTAAACTTCGCCAACCCGGTTGAACCGGCAAACGACTCGTTGAAACCGAAGGCCGCGATTACCACGTCGGGCTTGTGATCTTCGAGCCGGTGACCGTGGTTTTGAAAGTCCTTCGATCGAAGTCGGATCGTCAATTCGTCGGCCGTCCAACCTAAGTTGCGGACCACCAGCTCCAGCTGCGGAAAGCGACTATGGAGCAGCGTCTCCCAATGGCCGAAGTACTGCATGCGCTCGGCCAGGGCGTTGCCGATCAAAACGATCTTGTTGCCCTGCGAGAGTTCCAGCCGCGGCGGCTCCGCAGCCGAGGCAAGTGCGCAGACCGCTCCAATCAGGACGATAAACACAAGTGGCCTGAACCATCGAAAATCAAGTCTCGCCATGATCAATTCTCCGCGATCTGGGCCTGGGCACTTGCGGGTCTTGCAGCGACGCGCGGGGAGTACGACGATTGTTCATTTGGCCGCGCGGCGGCGGGAGCAGGTTTCTAGCCGGGCGTGGGCTCACATGCTCGCGCATTGTTTCCCCACGTTGCCGCATCTCGGTGCGACCCCGCCTATTCTCGTCGACCCGTCGGCGGTCCACAAGCGGCGGCAACGGGTTCCGGTGTGTGGGGGGGGGCAATTTCCTCACCGGGCCGGCCGTAAGCCGTCGGGAGGTGGCCGGTTACAGATAGAGTTCCAGCACTCGACGGCTGTGGGCGTCGAGTTGGCGCGTATCCTCGATCAGATAACGCGTACCGTGAACGTCGATTAGCAACGCGCTATAGGGACTCAAACGCCGGATGTCGTCGCCGCTATTGAGCAAAAACCGCGTTGGTCCGCGATCGGTTTCCACGTCCCATTCCGAGGGCTCAACGTCGGTCGACACTTTGATAATGCGTCGCAGGTGCGGCACGAACTCGCGGCGCGCCAATTCATCCTCCAAAACCTGGCGAACGGCTGGCGGAATGTTGGCCAAATCCTCGACCAGTACCAGCTCGCGCCCTTCGGCATCGCAAATCGAGATCCAATGTTGCGGATCGGCGATCGGAAACGCCCGCACTGGCTCGACGCCACTATGCCGTCGGCCGGTGCTGTCGATCAGCACCAGTCGGCCCCAAGAATCGTGGCTCAGGCCGAAGGCTCCGCTGGCGGCTATCGTCGGGTTTTCGATCTCGTTGGACATGTCGCGTTTTTTCCGAGTCTTATGCGATTGGGGAACGAGCTGGAGAGAAAAAACCGCCTCGCGGCCCGACGGTTCAACTCGATGCGTCGCCGTGAGCCATTTCGAGTTGTGCCTGATGCAGCCGGGCGAAGGCACCGGTGCCTTTGAGCAGTTCGTCGTGCTGACCGACTTCCACGATTCGGCCTCGCTCCAACACGACCAATCGATCGGCCCGGCGGAGCGTGCTCAGCCGGTGCGCGATGGCGATGGTCGTGCGACCCTGCACCAAATAATCGAGCGCTTCCTGGATCTCGCGCTCGGTTTGGGTGTCGACGCTGGAGGTCGCTTCGTCGAGGATCAGAATCACCGGGTCAATCAACAACGCTCGGGCAATTGAAATACGCTGTCGTTCGCCGCCGCTGAGGGCCTGTCCCCGCTCGCCGACCAGCGAATCGTAGCCGTCGGTCAGGCGGAGAATGAATTCATGCGCTCGGGCGGCCTTGGCGGCGGCGATGATTTCGGCCCGCGAGGCGTTCGGCCGGCCGTAGGCGATGTTCTCGGCGATCGTACCGTAAAACAAGAACGGTTCTTGCAGCACCAACCCGATATGGCGGCGGTATTCGTCGATCGCGAAACTGCGGACATCGGTGCCGTCGACCAGAATCGATCCTTCCGAGACGTCGTAGAACCGGCAGACCAGGTTGACCAGCGTGCTCTTGCCCGAGCCACTGGGACCGACCAGGCCGATCATCTCGCCGGCCTGGATCGTCAGATTCACGTCTTGGAGCACGGTTCGGGTGCCGTATTTGAACCCGATATTGCGCAGTTCGATTTGGCCCTGGAGCTGGCCGATCTGGACCGGGCGAGTTGGTTCGGCGACGCTCGGGACCCGATCCAGGATTTCGAACACGCGCTGCGCACTGACGGCCGCTCGCTGGCTGGCGGCGACCATTCGGCTCATCGAATCGAGCCGATTGTAAAAGCGGAGGTTGTAGAGCAGAAAAACGCTCAGCATGCCGACATTCACCTGGTCGCGGGCGATATACCAGACGCCGAACGCCCAGATCACAAGCAGGCCGGCCTCGGTCAGCAGCGTCACCAGCGGCCCGAAAAACGACCAGGTGGCGTTGACCCGATCGTTTGCGTGTACCACGCGGTCGTTGGCCCGGCGGAAACGCTCGATTTCGCGCCGCTCCTGGGCAAACGCCTTGACCACGCGGACGCCGGGGATGGTATCGGCCAGCACGCTGGTCATGTCGGACCAGGCCCGCCCGCCATGTTGGAATCCACGCTTCAAGTGGTCGCGCACGCCGTGCACCAGCCAACCGATGAACGGCAGCGGCAACAAGGTGAACGCCGCCAGCGCGGGATCGAGATTGAACAGGACGCCGGCGGTCATGACGATCATCAGGATGTCGCCGGCGAAATCGAGAAAATTGACCGACAGGAAGAAGCAAATGCGATCGGTGTCGCTGCCCAGCCGCGAAATCAAATCACCCGTCCGCTTGCCGCCGAAAAATTCGAGCGAAAGCTTTTGCAAGTGGGCGAAAGTCGTGGTCCGCAGATCACCGGCAATCCGTTCGGCGACCCAGGCCAAGACGTAGGTCCGCCCCCAACCGAGCAGCCAGGCCGCGATGGCGGCGCCGGCCATGCCCGCCAGGTACCAGGGAACGACGCCAAAGTTCACCGTCTGACCATTCTGATGCGGGATCAACACGTCGTTCATCAGTGGCATGGTCAGATAGGTCGGAATCAAGCCCGCCGCTGTGCTGCTGACCGACAGAACGAAGCCGAGTGCCACCATGCCGGCGTGCCGCCGAGCGAATTTGCATAGCCTGACCAACGACGAAACGGTCGGAACGACAGGCACCGCGGCGCAAGCCGGGCACTCGGATTGCTCGACCAGGAGGGTCATCCCACAGCCGGGGCAAACGAGTGCCGTGTCTTCGCCATCCCAATTCGGATCGGTTTCGCCCAGCCCTTCGAACCGCCGAACCAAACGATGGGCGGAGGAATTGCGCGCCGGAGTATAGCGCCACACCGCCAGCCGGCCGTTGTCGTCGAACAGTTCGAGCGTTCCGACACCCCCCAGTTCCTTGAGCCGCAGGGTAAGCGTCGACTGGTGCGGCCACTCCCGGCAGATTGGGGCAGCCCCATTGTCCGGTTGCGGGCCAGGATTCTTGGCTGGCGGGGCAGCGGCGTCGAGCGCTAGCAAACGGCGATCGGTAAGGGCCAGCAGGCCTCCGGCATAGAGCAACCGGTCATCCAGGTCGGCCTCGAACCAGGCCAGCAGGATTTCCCCCGGAACCAGGAGCGCAGCCACACGATCCCGCCAGGCATCGGGAAGCGTTTTCCAGGTGGTAGGAGTCACGTCGTGCAAACCGTTAGCTCCAAGCGTCACTCAAGGCCCGAATTGCCACTCACCACGCACAATGCGAGTCCAGCGAGACTTGCGACCGTGGCTCGCCCAGTTGCGCCGCAGCGCGAAGCGGTGAGATTAAGCCACCCCAGCGACAAGAAGTTCCGGCCGCAGCGACACACGTGGCGGTCCATTGAGGCGCGGCCTGGAGCGCGATGCCCCACCAGCGCGACAGACAGACCGCTGGCCGAACCGAATGGGGTGGGTGTGTGAAAAGCCCGTGGCCCGGCATGACTGCCTCGTTCCGCTCCTCTTTGTACCTCATCGGCCACCCGAAGTCACGACACTACCGCCGATCCGCCGCGGGCCATTTTGAGCCTTGTGCGGGGAATTACAGGCGAATTGCCCCTGTTTCCATATACCTTTTGCCCCAGTTCTGGCGAATTCGAATACCGGGGCAGGTTGGCAAGTTCGCTGGACCGCATTACCATTGTATTTCGTCGATTTAACCGTCCGCCGCGAGTCTGCCGGGCGGGAAATTGACGCGCTTCGGACCGGTTTTTCCGTTGCGGCCCATCCGTGCCGCATTTTTGCCCGGCGACCGGCCCTAGCGTGCTTTACCCTCAGCGATCATTATCCATCCCGCGAACTGAGATCAACTTGATCTCTCCTGCCATCGAATTTACCACGGCATCAACAACGGCATAAAGGCCCCCCTCGGCACAATGTGCCGAGGAATCGCATCTCAAGCGGTACCAGGATGGGAAGTGACTGACGTGGCGAACGTCTGGCACGATACGTGCTAACTAGTGGCGTTTAAGAATCTTGTACTGGTCAACCGAACAACAAACTGCGGCCTTTTAGTTCTTCTTTCTCTTTCGGCGCGCCCGTGGCGCAGAGTCTACACTTCCCCCCTCCGACAGAAAAATGCCCGGGTGTGCGTGATGGTTTGGCCAGCACCGGATAGTCCGCTGCGGCCGTAGCAGGGCTAGTCCAGCGGCCGATCGGGCCACGAGCCACTCTCTCGCCTCATCCCGCCCGCGGCAAATCAAGTATCCAGGAGCGATCTCATCATGGAATTCCGGAAGGTCTTGGCCCTTCGTGGCCCCAATTACTGGGCCAATTTCCCCGTGCTGGAGGCATGGGTCGACCTCAAGGAACTGAAAGACTCCCCGTCCGACATCCTGCCCGGGTTCAACGAGCGGTTGATGGCGTGGCTGCCGACGATGATCGAACACCGCTGTTCGATTGGCGAGCGAGGCGGGTTTTTCGAGCGCCTGCGCCGGGGCACCTACCAGGGCCATATCCTGGAGCACGTCACCCTCGAACTGCAAAGCCTGGCCGGCGTGCCGACCGGTTTTGGCCGCGCGCGCGAGACGTCCGAGGAGGGGGTTTATAAGGTTGCAATCGAATATAAAGAAGAAGAGCTTTGCCGGGCGTGCCTGGAAACCGGGCGCCGGCTGCTCGACGCGGCAGTCCGCGATCTGCCCTTCGACGTCACGGCCGAAGTGGCCAAGCTGCGAGAGCTGGCTCAGCAAGTTTGCCTCGGTCCCAGCACCGGCGCGATCGTTCGTGCGGCCGTGAAGCGTGGGATCCCGGTTCGCCGACTCAATTCCGAGAGCCTGGTGCAACTTGGCTATGGGGCCCGGCAACGGCGGATCCTGGCCGCCCAGACCGATCGCACCGGCGCGGTCGCCGAAGCGATTGCGCAGGATAAAGAATTGACCCGGTCGCTGCTCCGTTCGATGGGAGTGCCGGTCTCCGAGGGACGTCCGGTGACCGACGCCGAAGACGCCTGGGCCGCCGCACAGCAGATTGGCGGGGCGGTCGTCGTCAAACCGCAATACGGCAGCCAGGGCCGCGGTGTCACGACAAACCTGACCACCCGCGAACAGGTGATTGCCGCCTTCAATGCCGCCCGCGAGGAAACGCGCTGGGTGCTCGTCGAACGCTACGCCCCGGGTGCCGACTACCGTTTGTTGGTCGTTGGCGATCGGGTCGTCGCGGCGGCTCGCCGCGAACCAGCGCAGGTTCTGGGCAACGGCCGATCGACGATTCGCCAGTTGGTCGACGAGGTCAATCGCGATCCACGACGCGGCGACGATCATGCCACCGTCCTGTCGAAAATCAAACTCGACTCGGTCAGTCTGAACGTCCTCGGAGAACAGAGCTATACGCCCGAGTCGATTCCCGCCGCCGGGCAACAAGTGATTATCCGCCGCAACTGCAATCTCAGCACCGGGGGGACCGCGGCCGACGTTACCGATTTGGTCCATCCTGAGGTGGCCGCCCGAGCGATCGAAGCTGCCAAGATGGTCGGCCTCGACGTGGCCGGCGTCGACGTCATTGCCCTGGACATCACCCGCCCGCTGGAACACCAAGGCGGAATCGTCGTCGAGGTGAACGCCAGTCCGGGCTTGCGGATGCACCTGGAGCCTTCGTCGGGTCGACCGCGGCCGGTTGGCGAGGCCATCATCGACGCCATATTCGCCGATGGCCAGAACGGCCGCATTCCGGTCGTCGCGGTTTCCGGCGTCAACGGCAAGACGACCACCACGCGTTTCATTGCCCATCTGCTCCGGGCGACCGGCCGCAAGGTGGGGATGACCTGCACCGACGGTATTTACATCGACAACCGCCGCGTCGATGGCGGCGATTGCAGTGGTCCAGTCAGCGCACAGTCGGTGCTGGCCAATCCGCTGGTCGAAGCCGCCGTGCTGGAGACCGCTCGCGGCGGCATTCTGCGGGCTGGGCTCGG
Source organism: uncultured Planctomycetaceae bacterium (assembly GCA_963702015.1). Lineage (GTDB taxonomy): Bacteria > Planctomycetota > Planctomycetia > Pirellulales > PALSA-1355 > DATJTR01. The sequence continues at coordinate 4,483,033 of OY969698.1, read as the reverse complement.
GTTCGACCGCTGCGACGTGGCGGTGATTACCAACATTGGTGAAGGGGACCATCTCGGACTGGCCGACATTGAGACGCTGGAAAAGCTAGCCAAGGTCAAACGTTGTATCGTCGACGTCGTTCCGCCCGAAGGACACGCCGTGCTGAAGGCCGACGACCCGCACGTCGCGCCGATGGCTCAATACTGCTTGGGCAAAGTGATTTTCTTCGCTCTTTCGGCCACCGATCCCGTTGTGGTCGCCCATCGGCAGACGGGAGGCAAAGCGGTCTTCGTCCAGCACAATACGATCGTGCTGGCCGAAGGTCAGAACGAAGTCCCGTTGGCCTCGCTATCGGACGTGCCGCTGACTCACGCCGGCCGGATCCAATTCCAGGTCGAAAACACTTTGGCTTCGGTCGCGGCCGCCTGGGCCTTGGGCATTCCGCGCGACCTGATCCGCACCGGCCTGGAATCGTTTTCCGGCGACATGGACAAAGTCCCCGGCCGCTTCAACTTGCTCGAGATCGGCGGCGCCACGGTGATCGTCGATTATGGCCACAATACCTCGGCCTTGCAGGCCATGATCGAAGCCATCGAGCAGTTTCCCCATCGTCAACGCACCGCGGTGTATACCGCCGCTGGCGACCGCCGCGATTGTGACATGGTGCGACAAGGCGAATTACTCGGCCATGCCTTCGACCGGGTGATCCTGTATGAAGATCATTATGTTCGCGGCCGCCAGAAGGGCGAAATCATGGGCCTGCTGCGGCGCGGTATGGCCGACGGGGACCGCGTGAACGAAATCGAAGAGATTCACGGCGCCGTCAAAGCGGTCGAAGCCGCGCTGCGGAGCGTCCGCCCGGGCGAGCTGCTGCTGCTCCAGGCCGACGAAATTGACGAAACCGTGAACTTCGTCAAGCGCTATCTGGCTGCCACGGAAGCCGGTCGCGAAATCCAATTGATCGAAGCGATCGACGTTCCCGCTACCTCGGTCCCGACCAGCGGAGCCACGGTCTACGCCGCACCGGCGGTCGACTGAGTCCACGTCTCGGCAAAGTCCCGCGCCAAACGGAAATCGCTCCGCGCAAGCGCGGGGGGGCTGCGCGGGCCGATTCAAAAGTTCGGCGGCCACCGGTGCCGTCAAAATCGGCTCTTTCTCAGCAATCCGGCCCAGCTTTCCGCGACTTTGCCTGCCGGACGTGGGTGCGGAGACTCGCCCGCGCAGCTACGATGAGGGTTTGCCCCTCCGCGCCCCGCGACAAAACGAATCGCCGAGTCGATCGATGAACACCACCTCGGAAACCTTCCCCCACGCCGCGGTTGCCCCCGGCTTTGCCCACGCCAGGGCGATTCTCAAGCCGCGAAAAGCTCGGCCCTTCTACGGCCGCCACCCCTGGGTTTTGGACAGTGCGATTGACCGAATCGAAGGCGAACCGGCCGACGGCGACATCATCGACCTGGTGGCCGACAACGGAAAATTCGTGGCGCGCGGTGTCTTCAACAGCATCAGCCGCATTCGAGTCCGACTCTACACTTGGACACCGGCCGAAGCCCTGAATGATGCATTTTGGGAGCGGCGCATCGGCCGGGCGATCACCTTTCGCGAGGAACTCGGATACGACGATCCACAGGGGGCCGCGGCTGATCTTTAGCGAAGCCGACGGACTGAGCGGTTTGATTGTCGATCGTTACGCCCAGTGGCTGGCCGTACAGATTACCGCGCGGGCAACCGCGGCCCGACTCGATTTGATCACCCGGCTGCTGGTCCAGCGGACCCAGCCGGCGGGGATTTTTCTACGAACCGAAAAGGGGGTCGCCAAGGCTGAGGGGATCGACCTGCGCGACGGCTTGCACTGGGGGCGTGCGCCGGACGGCCCGGTGTTTATCACCGAAAACGGCCTGCGCTACGGCGTCGATCTGGCCGAAGGGCAAAAAACCGGCTATTACCTCGACCAACGCGAGAACCGACGCGTGGCCGCCAGCTATTTGGCCGGCCGCAGCGTTCTCGATCTGTTTTGCTACAGCGGCGGATTCAGCCTGAACGCCGCCGGCCGGGCGGTCGAAGTGCAGGGCTTCGATTCCAGTCAGAAAGCGATCAATCTCGCCCGAGCGAACGCCGAGTTGAATGGACTGCATAACGTGCGGTTCGAGGCTGCCGACTGCTTTGCGGCGCTCGAGTCGCTCGCGAACCAGGGACAAAGGTTCGGCGGAATTGTGGCCGATCCCCCGAAATTTGCCCGCAGTCGAGGTGGCCTGGATGACGCGTTGCGGGCATATCACCGTCTGAATCGGCTTGCGGTCGAGGTGCTAGCTCCGGGCGGCATTCTGGTTACGTGCAGCTGCTCGGGCCACGTCAGCCGCGAGGATTTTTTGTACATGCTGGTGGGCGTTGCTCAGCAGACGAAGCGTGACATCCAAATCCTGGAAATGCGCGGCGCCGCCCCCGATCATCCGGCCAGTGCCACCTGCCTGGAAACCGAATACCTGAAATGCTTTATTTGCCGAGTGTTGTGACGTCTTCCCACCCCGGCGCCGATTTTCTTGTCTTCTCGTCCACTCGCCTTTCAATTGCCTCATTCGCCAGACGCGCGCCCCATCATGCCGCAGTCGCAACACGAACTCAAGTCGCTCGCCAAAGCCCAAGCCTCGGCCATAAAACACAGCGTCGGCCAGGTTCGGCGGCACATCTTTTTGTGTTGCGACGAGGAGCGGGCCAAATGCGCGAGTCGCCGGCGAATGCAGGAAAGTTGGGAGTTCCTGAAACGCCGTCTGAAACAGCTCGACCTCTCCGACCAGGGGGGCGTCTACCGGACCAAGACCGCCTGTCTCCGTATATGCGAGGGGGGACCGCTGGCCGTTGTTTATCCCGAAGGCGTTTGGTACGGCCGCTGCACTCCGTTGGTGCTCGAACGGATCATCCAGGAACATCTTATCGGCGGCCGGCCGGTATCCGAGTATCGAATTGACGGCACTTCAGTGGATCTGTCGATTATGACGACCAGTCCGGCGGCTGCCTGTCCAGCTGCCCTCAGCAAGCAAAACGGAAAACGGCGATTCACGGGACCCCGACGACCACCAATCGGAGTGAAAAGAGGGCCCCGCCCGTGAGGAAAGCCAGCGTGAGCGACGCTACTCGCTTGGCTCGATCGCCGTCAGCCTGAGCCGGAACTGCGCGGTTGCGTCGGCTAGTTCGGTCTCAAGCTGGTTCAAGTCCGCAGCCAAAAGGAAAGCAGACTCTGGAGCAAGGCGGCTTGCAAAACGGTTGACCGGCCCGCCGGGTGAGGATTCTTCGGCGCCATCATCACCAACTATCGGTCTGGCCATTGCCCCGGTTAGCCAGGCCAGCAACTCTCCGACCGATAGCTCCTCGCGGCCCAAGGCGACAAGAGACCCTGAGCCGGCACCATTGGGGGTTTCGATTTCGATCAGACCGACTATGTGACTGGCCGAGACGATCATGGTTTGCGATGTCAACCCAACTGGAGGGAGGTCCGCCCACGCGATTCAGGCGAAGTGCCTGGTCGGGGCGTAGGGCGTCCTCTATGAGAAATGATCGGTCGTGCCGGGTCGATCGTTTGAATCGCTGCGGCACTGCGGCGCGAATTTTGTTGTCGCCCGCTGACGGTGAATCGGCGTGGCGAAGATACGACGCGCTCTTTTTGCCCTCGCGACACCGGGTCGGCACCATGGCTTCAACGCGGCAATCAAAACAGGGAGCCGCGACGTGACCGCGATGGGCAAGTGGAGAGTGCGCTCGAAGCGCGTCGAAAAGTACCGGCAACCACCGAACGAGCGCTGGTCTAAGCGTGACGAGCCATCCGCAATTGGGCACGCGCCTGGGCCTCGAGTCGATCGCGCTCGGCAAATAGATGGTCGCTCGAAGCCGGCCGTGAATGGGCCGCCCGCAGGTGCTCGGCGGCGACGCCGGGATCAATCGCGGTGGCCAATATGGCCTGGGCCGTCAACACCGAGACGACGTTTGCGGCCACTTGGACGAAGCCGCCATCGACGTAGTACCGTTGGGACTGGCCGCCCGCAGTCCGCAAACGCATTTCGCCGTAGCCGAGCCGGCCAATCAGAGGGCTATGCCCCCGCCCGATGCCGATTTCGCCGTCGTACAGCGGCAGGGCGACGAACTCGACCGTCTGGTCGAGAATAGTTGCCTCGGGAGTGACCACGATGCAGCGCAGCGGACGGTCGAGCAAAGGCGCCGTGTCAGCCGGAGTGGTTGATGTTCGTTCCGCCATCGGCATTTACCCCTTGGCCGCCAACTTTTTGGCCTGTTCTTCCGCCTGCTCGATCGAGCCGACGTACATGAAGGCCGGCTCCGGCAGGTGGTCCCATTTGCCGTCGGCAATCTCTTCGAAGCTGCGGATCGTATCCGACAGGGGGGTAATTTCGCCCGCCTTGCCGGTGAAAACTTCGGCCACCAGGAACGGCTGCGATAAGAAGCGCTCCATGCGACGAGCCCGATGGACCACCAATTTATCCGCTTCGCTCAGTTCTTCCACGCCGAGGATGGCGATGATGTCTTGCAACTCACGATAGCGCTGCAGGGTGACCTGCACCCGGCGGGCGATGGCGTAGTGCCGCTCGCCGACATACTGGGGATCGAGAATACGGCTGGACGAAGCCAGCGGATCGACCGCCGGATAAATTCCTTTTTCCGAAATCGAACGCTCCAGGTACAGGAACGCGTCGAGCTGGCCGAAGGCGGCCGCCGGCGCCGGGTCGGTCGGGTCATCAGCCGGAACGTAGACGGCCTGGACCGACGTGATTGCTCCCTTATTGGTCGAGGCAATCCGCTCTTGCAAGGCCCCCATCTCGGTGGCCAGCGTCGGCTGGTAACCGACGGCCGAGGGCATGCGGCCCAGCAGCGCGGAAACCTCGCTACCAGCCTGCGAAAAGCGGAAAATATTGTCGATGAACAGCAGCGTATCGGCCCCGGTCGTATCGCGGAAGTATTCGGCCATGGTCAGCGCCGTTAAGGCGACCCGCAAACGAGCTCCGGGGGGCTCGTTCATCTGGCCGAACACCATGCACGTTTGTTCGATGACTTTGCGACCGGTCTGACCAATGGCGGTTTCTTGCATTTCCAGCCACAGGTCGGTTCCTTCGCGCGTTCGTTCGCCAACGCCCGCAAAGACCGAGTAGCCGCCGTGTGCGCTGGCGATACGGGCAATCAATTCGGTGAGGATGACCGTCTTGCCCAAACCAGCACCGCCGAACAGGCCGGCCTTGCCGCCGCGCACAAAGGGAGTCAGCAGGTCGATGACCTTGATTCCGGTTTCGAACAGTTCGGTCTTGGTCGACAGATCGTCCAGCGCCGGCGCGTCGCGATGGATCGACCAATGGTCGGCTGCCTCGACCGGGCCGCGCCCGTCGATCGGATCTCCCACGAGGTTGAAGACGCGGCCGAGCGTGGCGGGGCCGACCGGCACCCGAACCGGCGAACCGGTGTCGACGCAATCCATGCCGCGCACCATGCCATCGGTGCTCCCCAGGGCCACGCAGCGGACGCGGCTGCCGCCGAGCTGCTGCTGGACTTCGCCAACCAGGTTGAGTTTGATCCCTTTGTGCTGCGAGCTGATTCTGACGGCGTTGTAAATTGCCGGCAGGTAGCCTTCGGGAAACTCGACGTCGAACGTCGACCCGATGATCTGCGTGACGTGACCGACTTTGGTCGCCGAGGGAGCATGATGCTTCGTGGCGGGTGCTGGATTGATCGTGGCCATGATGGGTACTGACTGCTGCTCGTTAGGAATGAGGGGTATGGGAATTTACTTCGAGCGCCTCGACGCCGCCGATGATTTCCATGATTTCGCCGGTGATTTGGCTTTGGCGGGCGCGATTGTAAGCCATCGACAATTGCTTGATCAGGTCGCTGGCGTTTTCGGTGGCCGCCTTCATTGCCACCATCCGGGCGACTTGCTCGCTGACGGCCGCATCGAGAAAACACTTGAACAGTCTCACCTTGAAGCTGGTCGGAACAACCTCGGCCAGAATGCTCTCGGCCGATGGCAGAAACTCATACTGGACCGACCCGGCGGCGTGGGCCGGCTGTTGTGCGGCTACCGCCTTGCCACTCGCCGGAGGCAACGCCAGCGAGCCCAACGGGAGCAACGTTTCGACCGCCACGCTCTGCCGGCTGACCGTTTCGAACCGCATGTAGGCAACGTCGAGCCGATCGATGCGGCCGGCTGCATAAGCTTGCAAATAGCGGTTGGCCAGAACGTCGACTTCGGCGAAGCTTGGCCTGTCTTCGAACTGGGTAAACGTCTCCGTCGGCGTCAGCCCACGAAAACGCATGCCGGCGATTCCCCGTTTGCCGGAAACTTCCAACTCGACCGCCGGGACCGTTTGTTGGAGTTCCTGGTAGCGGATCATCGCGGCGCACTGGACGCCTGAATTGTAGCCGCCGCACAGTCCACGGTTGGCGGTGAGGACCAGCAGCACGGCCCGCTCGGTCTTGTCGCGGCCTGCCAGCAGCGGATGGCTCACTTCCAGGCCGCTGGCGACCAGATCGCTCACCAATTGAGTGATCCGCTGGGTGTAGGCCGCGGCCGCGTGGGCGCGATCCATTGCCTTCTTGAACCGCGCCGTCGCGATCAACTCCATCGTCCGCGTGATCTTGCGGATGTTGCGGATCGACTTGCGGCGTTTGTCGAGGGCTCGAGCTTTGGCCATGACGGAAAAACCGACGAACTAAAGGAAACGATAGTTAGTGCTGCGTTGCTATACGCTGGCGGTCGCCGCGGGGCGACGACCGGCAAACTGCTTTTGAAACTCCTCGACCGCCACGTTGATCGCGGTCATCGTGTCGGCGTCGAGATCCTTGGTTTCGGTGATCTTCTGATGGATCTGGGGCTTGCGCTCGTGGATAAACGTCAAGAAAGCCTTTTCCCAAGCGGGTACGTCCCGAATTTCGATCTTGTCCAAGAATCCCCGCGTGCCGGCATAAATGATCAGCACTTCGTCGACCACACCCAGCGGCTGATATTGCCCCTGCTTCAGGATTTCCACCATCCGGTAGCCGCGATCGAGCCGCGATTGGGTGGCTGGATCCAAGTCGGTGCCCAGTTGAGCGAAGGCTTCCAACTCGCGGAAGCTGGCCAGGTCGAGCCGCAACCCGCCGGCAACTTTCTTCATTGCCTTGATCTGGGCCGCCCCCCACGCGCGACACCGAGATGCCGACGTTCATGGCCGGTCGGATGCCGGAGAAGAACAGGTCAGGTTGAAGATAAATCTGGCCGTCCGTGATCGAAATCACGTTGGTCGGAATGTATGCCGAAACTTCGCCCTCCAGGGTCTCGATGATCGGCAGCGAGGTGAGCGATCCGCCGCCGAGCGCATCGCTCAGCTTTGCCGAACGCTCCAACAGCCGGCTGTGGGCATAGAACACGTCGCCAGGATAGGCCTCGCGGCCCGGCGGACGTCGCATTAACAGCGACAATTGCCGGTAAGCGGTGGCCTGCTTCGACAAGTCGTCGTAGACGATCAGGGCATGCTCGCCGCGATACATGAAGAATTCAGCCATCGAGGTACCGGCGTAGGGAGCCACGTATTGCAGCGGTGCCGGATCGCTAGCGCTGGCCACGACCACGGTTGTATAGTCCATCGCACCGTGTTTGCGGAGAGCTTCGATCACGCCGGCCGTGGTCGATTCCTTTTGACCCACCGCCACGTAGAAGCACTTCACGCCCGAATTCTTCTGGTTGATGATTGCGTCGACGCCGATCGCCGTTTTGCCGGTCTTGCGATCGCCAATGATCAACTCGCGCTGGCCGCGACCGATCGGCGTCATGGCGTCGATCGCCTTGATGCCCGTCAGCAGAGGCTCGGTCACCGGCTTGCGCTGCGACACGCCCGGGGCCATGAACTCGACGTCACGCCGCTCGGTCGAAAGGATCGGGCCTTTGCCGTCCAGTGGAACGCCGAGCGGATCGACCACCCGGCCGATGACCCCCGTGCCGACCGGCACGCTCAAGAGCCGGCCGGTGCTTTTGACTTCGTCCCCTTCCTGGATTTTGAGAAAGTCGCCGAGAATGATCACGCCGACGGAACTTTCTTCCAGGTTGAAGGCCAGCCCGATGACGCCGCCAGGGAACTCGACCATTTCGCCAGACATGACGCCCGACAGGCCGTAGACCCGCGCAATTCCGTCCCCCACTTCCAGCACGCGTCCGACTTCGCGGACGTCGATCTGCGAGTGAAAGGTTTCAATTTCCGCCTGAATGACGGAAGCGATCTCGTCGGCTTTGAATTTCATGTACGCTCCTGTTGATCATTTGCGACTCAAGTCGCTGTAACTGTCGGGCGACCGAACCATCGTAGACGGTGTCGCCGATGCGGACCACGGCGCCTCCGATCAATTCGGGATCGACCGTGATTTCCAGCTGCGGTTCGCCCGCGACCAATGGTTCCAGTGCCTTGGCAAGTTGTTTGGCAGCCGCCTCTGAAAGAGCGGCGGCCGTGGTGACTTTAACCCGAACTTTTCCTCGTAGCTCGCTGTGCTGCTGAACGAACGAACGCAAGATCGGCCTGAGCAGTCCCAACCGGTCTCGTCGTGACAGAATCCGCAAAAAATCGACGAGCGTCGCATCGTAGCGGGATGCAAAGACGCGGTCGATCATCCCCTGTTTTTCGTCGTCGCCAAGTAGTTCGGAGGCCAATACCTGCTCGAACTTTGGCACTCCGGCCAGCCAACCGACAATCTGCTCCGCCTCGGTCACGATCTCGGCCGTCTTGCCGGCCGTTTCGGTGGCCGACAACAGCGCCTTGGCGTAAATCGCGGCAATCTCCTGCGAGGCCGCGTCCATGCCGCCGCCGTCAGCTGACTCGGCGGTCGCCGAGGGCGAATGATCGTTGGAGTCGCTCATAATTGGAGTTGGATGGCGAGAAAAGGGAGACCCATGGCGCGTCGGGCCGGGACTCGCGTCCCCGCCGAAACGTGCCGTGATCGAAATCCGGATTTAAATCTGGCTCTAATTCTGACTGGGATTGACCGTAAACTTTTCGACCGCTTCGTCGACCAGCCGCGTGTGATCGGCCGGCGTCAAATTCCGCCGAACGATCTTGCCGGCCAACTCGACCGCCAACTGAGCACTGCGTTCGGCTAACGACCGCAAAGCTCCATCGGTGGCCGATTCGATTTCGCGCAGTGCCCGCAACCGCTCGGCCTCTGCTGCGCTCTTGGCCTCGGCCAGAATCGCCTGCCTGGCGTGGTCGGCATCGCGGCGGGCTTCGTCTAACAGCGCCCGCACTTCGTCGCCGGCGGCTGCCAGCCGCGCTTCGTATTGGGACACCAAGGTATTGGCCTCTTCGTGTTGGCGCTGGGCGCTGGCGATCTCATCGGCGATCGCATGTTCGCGCTTTTCCAGGCCGGCGAGGATCGGCCCCCAGGCAAACTTCCACAACACCGCCAAGAGCAGCACGAACACCACCACCGTCCAAACCGCCAGGTCCGGATCGATCGACAACGGGTCGGTGTTCGGATTGCCGTGACTCGGGTCGGTGTGGGCCGCGTGCGAGAGCCGCTCTTCGGCACGTTGGACCTCCGACTCGAGGCCGTCGACGGCCAGAGCCAAGGTCGGGAAGCAAATCGCGCCGCCGACTATCGCCAACCAGAAGACGATCCGGGCCAAGCTCATAACGAACCTCGCTCTCGAGACGAAAGAATTCGAACTAGTTGTTGAACAACATGCAGATGATCAGGGCGAAGAACGTGGCACCTTCGATCAGGGCCGCCGCGATAATCATGGCGGTCTGAATGTTGCCAGCCACCTCGGGTTGACGGGCCATGCTCTCGACGGCGCTCGCGCCAATCTTGCCGATGCCGAGTCCGGCACCCAGAATCACCAGGCCGGCACCAAAGGCACCCCCCAGAAAGACTGCCGAGCTCTTGCTCACTTCCTGAGCCATCGCGGGCGATGCCATCGAGAGGACTGCCAGACACAGCAGGGCGGTTTTGAAAGAGCGGTTCACTGATTTGGTCTCCTATCAAGCTGAAAGGGTAGAGGGAGGATTGGCGATGCCGCTGCGCTAATGCGGATGTACGGCCATGCCAATAAACAATGCCGACAGAAACGTGAATATGTAGGCTTGCAGGAAAGCCACAAACAACTCGAGTAAACTCAGCGCCACGGCACCCAACACGCTGACGGGCGCCACGGCGTACCAGGCCACACTCGCCGCGCTGGCCGCGATGAATGCCATGATCACGGCCAACACCATGTGACCGGCCAACATGTTGGCCAAAAGACGTACGGCCAGAATAAAGTGCTTGATGCCCAGCCCCATGATTTCAATGACGAAAATCATCGGCTTGAGCATGATGGCCAGCGCGAGAGGCAGGTCCATGTGCGGAACTTGCCCCACCCAAAATCCGACCACCCCCATCTTCGCCATACCTGAAACGATCACGGTCGCGAACGTCAGCAGCGCCATTGCCCCGGTGGTCGCCAGCGCCCCGGTGGGCGAGCCGGCCCAGGGAATCATGCCAAACAGATTGCAGGCCAAGATGAAGAAAAACACGGTCAGCAAATAGGGCATGAAGCGGTCGGCATCGTGGCCTCCGATGGCAGGCCGAGCCACCTGATCGCGAATGAACACGACCATCGCTTCCAACGCATTGGCCCATGCGCCTTTCACTACGCCGCTTCGCTTGAGTTGCCCAGCCAGACGGACGAAGATCACCACAAGCAGAATTGCCGCCATCAATTCAATCACCATGAACTTGGTGATCTTCAGTTCCAGGGGCTCGATTCGATCGTCGATCGGCTTGAATCCAATGTGGATCGTGGCGATCGGCTCGGAGCCGGACCGCAGTTGGGGGATATTCCATTTGCCCCCCAAAAAGCGCGGCAGCTCGAAATAGGTCGAATCCTTCACGTGGCCGATCAAGTGCTCCGACGCCAGCGGGTTGTGTCCATGCTCGGCATCGTGCGCCGGGGCGACATCGTGCGTTGCTGGAATATCGTGGGTTTCAGGATGGTCGTCGGCCATAGTCGCTTCAAACCGCCTTGGGCAATGCTGTGGCCGACCGGCCCGCGTCGGGCCGAATCTTGGCGACCAACAATGCGGTTTCGATCGCCAGTGTTGCCAGGTAAAAAACGAGCAGATAAAGGATCATCGTGCGGTCGGCCAGCATGGGCACGCCGCGCTGCAAACCGACACCTACCGCCAGCGCCACCGACATCCGCGCGAACATTCCCGCGACCATGCCATACATCGGCGCCGCCGGTCCGCGAAACAGTTGGCCGATGACCAGAGCAAATTGAGCCGCCAGGAGCGAGACTCCAGCCGCCACGGCAGCCGCCGTCAGGCCAGCTGTTCCTGTCGTTGCGTAGCCGACGGGAGCGAGGAGGACCCAAACCGCCGCCACCATTCCCGCCACAACGCCGCTCCGCGCGACAAATCCCAGCCGCCCCAGAGCGCACCACAGGGCCGTCGTTCGAGCGGTCGTCGGTTGAGAAAGTGGATTGCTTGCCATCGTAAGATCGGGCCCGTGAGAGTCAGAGTGCCCCGGCGAATTATCGAATGCGAATTGACTGGCTTGGCAAACGTTTAAGACCCAGCGGATTTCTATCGCTTCCGGCCGCCGCGGTCCTTGGCAATCCTGGCCAAACTCAGTGCCGCCAACAAACCTCCCATGGCGAAACCGATCAGCAGGAAAACTGCCCGCGTACCGAGCTTCGTGTCGAGCCAGTGACCCATCAGCCCGGGCACGACCATTTCGGCCGCGATCGTCATGACCGTTGCCGACCATTCGAAGGCAATGGCCACAGGCGAACGTTCAGGCGGGAGCTCTGCCACGGACCGTGCTCGCCGCGAAGCGAGGCCCCCGCGCTCCGACAAAGGTATTCGAGGAACAGCCGGGGGCTTGACTAGCCCCGCGGAAGATTTCCGCCCCCTCAAAGGCTCGTTTGGCCACTCGGCGCTCGCGGGGCCTGCGACTCGCGCCGGACAAGCCCTTACGATCCCTTAAGGTTGTGCAAATGTTAACCGACGGTTTGAGAGGGGTCAATTGGCTGGGGGCGAAATTTGTGTTTTTTTTCACAATGTCAGATAAGTATCAGTGCCATCGTAGTTTAGTGAGTCCTTCCGACAAAGCGATCCATGTTGGTTTGCCGTCACGTTCGGGCGCTCGCAATAGTTGCCTGGCTTATGTCAGGATTAGAAAAACAAGGGGAGAGGGTTGCCGTTTCAAGGCCCCCCCGCAGGCCGGGGGGCGACGTACCCAAGTCATTGAAACCAATCGAATTGCGCCGAAATTAGTCGCCGCTCGAGACCCCCGCTCTTTGGCAGTGGATTGCGTGTTCAACACAGTTCGATTAAACTTGATGTGTCGGAGTTCTCCGCTCCGCCGGCGACAGTAATCACGCGATGCGTGCCGATCGGCCACAAGCGCTGAGTGCTGCGAGCTGGGGCGAGCAATCGGCGCGATGACACGCGGGCAGCAGCGTGCCAATCGACCGACGGTTAACCGTGGAGATTCGACAGGCGGTCGGTGCAGTTTTGTTATGGATCCCGCAAGATTGCCTTTGGCCACACCGTATTCAGCTGCATGCGTCTCTTGCTGCACGTTAGGCAGCATCAGCGATTCGTAGTGTTGGACGTTCGTCGTCGAGCCAATGTTCGGCTCGGCGCGAGATGTCGCCTTAGGTCGGCTACGGAGTGGCCGCTAAGGTTTTCGAGCGTTTTTTCCTGTCATGGATGACGCTCACGCACCACGATTTCCCGCCTCGCAATCCCCCCAAGTTGCGCCTGTGCTGGCCCCGAGCGGAGGTAGTTCCCTTGATGACCCCAGCAGCTCTCCAAACGTACACACAAAAAGATTTGGCCCAGATGGCCCGTCAGGGCGGTGTCCGCGGTTGGCACTCCATGCGAAAAGACCAACTGATCCGGGCACTATTGAACGCGGCGCGATCGCGCGGAACCAAAACTCCGAACGCGAAGAAAGTGCTCGCGCCGGCCCGTCGCTCTCCACCGAGCAAACCTGCTGCGCCGTCGACGACGCCGCGGCGATCGACCCCGCACGCCCCGGTTGCTCCCGTTGCTGCGAGTCATGCGGCCAATGGGCATACCGGCAAGGCTCACTCTGGCAAAATTCAATCGGCCAAGATTGAAGTGCCTGCCGGAAACGTGACCAAGAGCCTTCAGGCCAACCGACGCCCGGCCAAGAGATTGCCGGCCGTGCCAGCCGCCAAGGCGACCAGTCCTCGCGTGCTGAAGCACCTGCAACAAGTCAAATCGAAGCTCGAGCAATCGAAAAACCTGGCGATCAGCGGCAATGGCAAAGCCGCCGGCCCGCCGCGCGACCGAATCGTGGTGCTGGTGCGCGATGCCTTCTGGTTGCACACGTGTTGGGAGCTCACCAGTTCGAGTATCGATCGCGCACGGGCCGCCATGGGGCAGGAATGGCATCTCGCCCGTCCTTGCTTGCGGCTGCTGGAGGTGTCCGAAGGGGATGGAGCCAGCGCTTCGGAGCGCGTCGTTGAAGACATCATCATTCATGGCGGCGTCTCGAATTGGTATCTCCATCTGTCGGGCCCGCCGAGGAACTATCGCGTTGAAATCGGCTATTTGGCTGTCAGCGGGCGTTTCTTTTCGCTCTCGCGCAGCAATGTCGTCACGCCCCCCGCGCCGGGCACCAGCGACGTCATCGACCATCACTGGAGCGGCGTTGCCGAGAATTTCGACAAAATCTACGCCATGAGCGGTGGCTACGCTGCTGAGGGAGCCAACCAAGAACTGCAACAGTTGTTCGAGGAACGACTCCGCCGTCCGATGGGTTCGCCGCTGATGACGAAATATGGGGAGGGAACAGAAGCGTTTTTCCCCGCCCGCGGACTTTTCAAATTGGAAGTCGACGCCGAGATGATTCTCTACGGCGTGACCGATCCCGATTCGCATGTCGCCGTCCGTGGCGAACCGGTGAAACTGCGCCCTGACGGCAGCTTCACCCTCAGAATGAGTCTCCCCAATCACCGGCAGGTGATTCCCGTCGTCGCCTCGGCGGCCAACGGAACGGAGCAGCGGACCATTGTCCTGGCGTTGGAACGCAACACGAAGGTTATGGAGCCGGTCGTGCGCGAGGCCAGCGACTGACGCGCCGCGTGGCGTCTTCTTCCCCCGCTCCGACGGCCGTTGCACTGCGGTGGGATCGCGGCCTTCGGGCAGCAGGGTTCGCGCCCGTGAGCTTGCCCTTCGCCTGAAACGCCACCAGATCGGCCCTTTATAGCGCAGAATTGCGCGCACTCCGGCTGCTCTGGCCGTTTGCGGACGCGTCGGTATAGACTGCTGGCCGACAGAGGCCCGACTGCGATAATCTTAGAGCGGTCTTTTTTGCCACAACATCTTTTTGCAAAGTCGTTGGAACAACCGTCGGAGCAGTGGGGCGGCTCCCGAGCATTCGCCGATGCCCCCCGCGCCGCGTCGGGAACCAGCCAAAGGAATGCCGCGTGCCCAAAGACATTTCTTCCACCCTTTCCGGGTGGGACTTCGATCCCGATCGAGTCTCGGTGCGGATCGTCACAGGCGATGACGGCCGCGACAAGCTGCAACTGCGTTTGGATCTGGGCCTGTTGCAGATGGAGTTCGACGGCCGTCCCGATGGCGCGAAGGTCAATGGCTGCGATTCGTGGCTCGATTATTACCAGCAGCAACAGCGGGCGCACGACGCCGCCAATCCCGACGGCGCCCCCTTTCGACTCGAAGGGGAGGATTGCGTCCGACTGCTGCGCGAAGGGGTGCAATACTACCACCGCTATGTCAGCTTCTGGCATTTGGAACGTTACGAGTTGTGTGCACGGGACACGAATCGCAACCTGCGACTGTTTGCTTTCGTCCGCGAATATGCCCGGCACAACAAAGACAAGCTGGCATTCGATCAATGGCGGCCCTACGTCACGATGATGCACACCCGGGCAGTGGCCACGCCGCTGGTCGAGCTGCGCGACTATGAGACGGCCCTGGGGGTGATCGACGCCGGCGTGGAAAAGATCCATCGCTTTTTGGAGGAATATCACCTGGACGACAATGCCGAATCGTGCAGCGAACTGACTCATTTGATGCGTTGGCGCGAGCAGGTTGTTGCCCGGCGTCCGGGTCGAATGCCGGCCGTCAAGCCGCAGTCGCCGCTGGTTCGACTGCGCGAAGCGTTGGAGCGGGCAATCCGCGAAGAGCGGTTCGAAGACGCCGCCCGATTGCGCGATCAGATCCGCGGCCACGACGAGCCGCCGATGCGTCCCGGCCCGAGTGACGGGCTGTAACGGGGCTGCGCTTAACCGGCCACCCTGGGTCCTCGCCACGCTAGCACCCCCCAATCGTGGCCCCCATTCTTTCCTTGTCCGATACGGCCGACCACGCTAGGATGCGGTTGGCAAATCCTCTGCCATGTTCGTGCTGTCGATGTCTCTTTTCGCAGGGCCGATAAGAAAGCTCGTTGGGATCCAATACGGTTTCGGCCGCGTGTACAGCCGCTTAGGTCTTCGGACCACATTGGGCGGATCACACAACCCGGGACTAAGGAATCCCCCTTTTTAGGAAGCGGGCTCTCGAAAAACGCTCGCCACGGCATTGCGGTGGAGAATTTGCCACTTATTTCGCGCGATCGCCTGACCTCGGTGCCCAGATGAAGACCGAAACGCCCGAAGCGGCCCGATCGCTCGTCGAGCTGATCGCCGGCTTCGGTAGCTGCACCGTGGCGTTTTCCGGCGGCGTCGATAGCGCCGTGGTCGCCAAGGCGGCCCAGTTGGCTCTTGGCCCGGCGGCGGTCGCGGTTACCGGCCGCAGTGCCAGCCTGGCCAGCGGCGAGCTCGAAGCGGCCCTTCGACTGGCCGAGCTGATCGGCATCCGGCACGTGGTCATCGATACCGATGAACTCGCGCAGGCCGAATACGCCGCCAACGGCCCCGACCGCTGTTTCCACTGCAAGACCGAGCTCTACACGCAATTGGAGTCGCTGGCCGAGGGACTGGGCACGGCCACGATTGCCAACGGCGCCAACACCGACGACTTGGGCGACTATCGGCCCGGTATGCAGGCGGCGGCCCAGCATCGCGTGCGCAGCCCGCTGGCCGAATGCGGCCTCGACAAGGCGGCCGTCAGACGGCTGGCCTTGGCCTGGGAGCTACCGGTTTGGAACAAGCCGGCAACGCCTTGCCTCAGCAGCCGCGTGGCCTATGGCGAAACGGTCTCGCCGGAGCGCCTCGAGATGATCGACCAGGCGGAGCAGTTTTTGCGTCGACTGGGATTCGACAGCCTGCGCGTCCGCTATCACAAGGGGGACTTGGCCCGGATCGAAGTGCCGGCCGACGCGATCGCCCGCCTGAGCCAGGTGGAGACGCGCGAGGCGGTGCTGGCTGAAATGCGGCGGCTGGGCTTTCAGTATGTCACGCTCGACCTGGAAGGCTTCCGTTCGGGAAGCATGAATCGGGCGCTCGGTCTCGGCCAACTGCCGGTATTGCGCGTAGAGAGGGCGGCAATCGCGACAATTCGACCGGTCACAAGCCCGTCGGTCCCCACCGCCGCGAGATGCTTAACGCCCGCGCTTGCCGCCGTGCTGTGCCCAACTTTCGATGATTTGCTTCGGCGGACCGTTGTAGGCCCGGGAAAACGCGTCGTCGAACTTCGCGCCCTCGCGTAGCGACGATAGCAAGCCATAATAACGGCCGGCATTGCTCATCAAGTATCGACCGAAGCCAAAACTGACCGCATCGCTGTCGGCCGGATTCAGCTTCCCATCCAAAAGATCGGTCGGGTGAGCGTTCTCGATCAGTGCCGACCCTAGGCGATTCTCCCACTGCCGCACCCGGGAGTCCTTGGCGTTGATCTTGGCCGCGATTGCGCGACCGGATCCGTCGGCAAACCACAGCGGCACATTTCCCTGGCTGGCGACATAGACCGAGGCGATTTGCTGGGCCAGCAGCGCGTCGAGCGCGTACTCATTGTTCTTGGGCGGGACAATGGCCGCGTAGGCGTCGACGACGTCGTAATGCCAATGCCCGCGTGATTCGGGCGGAATATAGCGATGCTCCAGCATCGTCCCGATTTCGTGGTAGTCGTAATGTTTTTGGAACGCGTAAATCGTCATCCGGCCTTTAATCAAAGGAATGCCAGCCGGGATTTTGAGGAGTTTTTCGAGCTTCGGCACCTGGGCTTCGGCCTGCTGTCCAAGGTCGGTGAGGTCTTCGATGCTCATATTGCCGTAGACCAGAAAATGCTCGGTCTCGGTGTGATTGGCCGGAGCGTCGGGGAGAATCAGTCGCCAGTTCTTCTCGGTTAGCTGCGCGCGATCGAGGGTTAACTGCTCGTGGGTGGCGGCCATTGCCCGTGTCACCGCCACCAATCGCGTCAGCACCATGTCGGCGCTGGCCCCGTCGAATTTGGCGCCGGCGGCAATCCACGCTTCGATCTTGGCGATCGTTTCGGCGGGCAAGGGGGGTTTGCCGGCCGGCATCCTTTTGCCTTCGGCCGTCCCCTGCAGCTTTTCGATCAGCAAGCTGCCGGTCGGATTGCCAGCCGTGATCGGCGGTCCGGTGGTGCCCCCCTTCATCAGCGTCGTAAAGCTGTCCATGTCCAACTGACCGCGTGGATTGCGGTCGCCGTGGCAGACGATGCAGTGTTCGGTCAGGATGGGAGCGATGTCGCGTGAGAATAGCACTTCCTCGGCACTGGAACCGCTAGAGCCTTTGGAGCCGACGTGCGATTTGTCAGCTGCGGCAGCTCTGGGCGAGCCGGCCTTGGCTGGAGGAGTCTTTGTCGCCGCCACAGCGGGTGCGGGCGCCGACGGTGAGACCGCCGCGTCGCTCAGTCGGTCAGCCGGATTTTGACCGTCGAAAATGGCTCCCTCGTCGATCCAGCGGACCAGCAATGCCAGCTCTTCCGGCAAGACGATTCCACCGCCTTTCGGCATGTCGCCACTTTCGATCACTTCGTACAGGCGGCTTCCCTTGCCGCTGCCAGGCTGCACGACGATGCCATCCTTGTTCCCTTTGATCAAATCGGCGTAAGTCGCCATCGAAAAATCGCCGCGCGACCGCTGCACGTGACAGTTGCCGCAGCGGGTCACCAGGACCGGCGCGACCTGTTTGGTAAAGCTGATCTTGTCGGCGGCGGCTTGCTTCTTGCCAGCCTTGGCCGAAAGGAGCGCTGGCGGCAACTCCGGCAATTCGATCTTTTCGCGCGTCAGCTGATCGTGGATCCTCGACAGGCTCTTACGCATTGCGGCCAGCGGCTGAGCCAGCGACTTGGTCTCGCTCTTTTCCAGTTCGCCGAGTGCCTCTTGAGCTTCGCGCGCGGCCTGGCCGGCTTCCGTGTATTTCTTGGCGGCATAGAGATGGGCCGCCTTTTTTGTCGCCATTTCCGCCGAGCGGAGTTTGGCCCGTTCATCGGTGGGAGACGCCGCGGCAACCGGGATCGCGTGTGGCCAACCGGTGGCGATCGCCAAGAGTACGATCAACGCGTAATGCGACCGATGCTGCACGCCAAATTCCCTGCCGTAAGACGTGAAATGTTCCGCCGGAACCGCTCTGTGCGCCACGCACCACTTGCCGGCGGCTGCAGGCGCAAATCAAAAACCATTATAACCATTATTAAGCGTAGCTGTGCTCCCGAAACCAATGCCAGGCGGCTTCGGCCGCCTCGGTCAGCGGGCGCGAGCGGTAGCCCAATTCTTTCTCGGCGCGCGTGCTGACAAAGTTGCGTGACTGGGAGGCAATGGCCGTCGCCGCCGAGTTGACATCAAGTTCCCGGCCGCTCAATCGGGTCCACAGATCACCGCAGGCCCCCGCGGCCAGGCGAACCAGTGGTCCTGCCGGTAGCAAAGGAGGAAAGGCTCGCGTTATTTTGGCGAAAATGCGCCAAGCCTGGAAATATGTCAACCGCTCGCCCCCCAGGATATAACGCCGGCCGGTGGCGCCGTGATCGGCGGCATTGAGGATGCCTTGGGCCACGTCACGGACATCGCAATAGTTGTTGGTGCCCAAAGGTGCCACCAGCCCACGGTTGCGGGCGACTTCCAGCAACATGCGCCCGGACGATGGTTTCCAATCCCAGGGCCCGATCATGTAGGCTGGATTGACGATCGTGGCATCGAGCCCTGCGGCCACCTCGGCCAAAACCGCCTGCTCGGCTTCGCGCTTGGTGACCACGTACGGGCAAAGCACCCCGCCGGCGACCGGCGTCTCTTCGTCCGACGGCTGGCCATGTGGCAAAAGGCCCATCGCGTCAACACTCGAAACGTGCACCAATCGGGCACCCGCCCGGCGGGCGCTGGCCGCCACATTGGCGGTGCCCGACACGTTGATCGCTCGGGACAAGTCGAGTTGGGTCCAGCCGATGTGAACGTAGGCGGCGGCGTGAACGACCCGATCGACCCCGTGCACGGCTCGCTCGACCGAATCGGCGTCGCGGACGTCTCCCTGCACGAGCTCGACGTCGAGACCGGCCAGCGGACGCGGATCGGACGTTGCCCGCGTAAGGACGCGCACGCGGTCTCCCCGGGCCAAAAGGAGCCGAGCCACGTTGTTTCCAACCAGACCGGTCGCACCGGTCACAAGATAGAGCATCGGTCGATGTAACTGAATTCTGGGGCAAGGGTTTGGCGTGTCCACCCGATCGTATCGACTGCGAGCACAACCTGGCAAGGTCGGCATCCCTGGGCAAGCTGGGGAGTGGGAATGTCCGACCTCGACCGAGCGCCTATACTTAAGGGAACGGGGAAACGGGCGCGGTCGGCGGAGGAAGGTCACGGAGTGCGGCATGACAACACCGGATGCGGGCAGTAAAGCACAGCCCGGTGATCACAACCAGCGCCCTGCTGTCGCCAAAGAGGCGTCGGGCGCTTTCGTTGCTTACGACCAGTTCATTGACGACCAGTTGCACACCGCCCGGCGGCAAGTCCGCACGGTCGATATTGCGATCAGCCTGATGACGCTGGGCGCCGGCACGCTTGGTTTCTTTTTGCTGGCGACCCTCTGCGACCATTGGCTCTTCCCCGGCGGGCTGGGCAGCGTGGGACGATGGCTGGCGCTGGGCATCTATTTGGCCGGCGCTGACTTATTGCTGGCGCACGCTGCTGCCATTGTGCATTCGCCGCATCAATCCGGTCTACGCGGCCTACGCCATCGAACGCAGCAAGCCGACGTTGAAAAACAGCCTGATCAACTTCCTGCTGTTGCGAGCCCAGCCAACAGGACTCGCCCCGCACGTATACGAAGCGATCGAGCAGCACGCCGCGACCCAGTTGGCCGAGGTGCCGGTCGAGGCGACCGTCGACCGTTCGAAGCTCATCAAGATCGGCTATGTCTTCTTGGGTCTGGTGCTCGCCGCCGCGATTTACAAGGTGAGCTCCCCGAAGGATCCGTTCCTGACCTTCGGCCGGATCGTGCTCCCCTGGGCCGATATCGCCCCGCCGACGCGGGTCACGATCGTCGACGTGCGGCCGGGCAACGGTACGGTGATGCGCGGCCAGCGAGCCAAGATCAGTGCCGAGGTTCACGGCGTCGCCCGGCAACAGACGGTCAAGCTCGTGTACAGCACCGATGATGGCCAGATCGTCGACCGAAGCGTGCCGATGCAAGTGCCGACCGAAGGCTACTTGTTCGAGTGCGAGTTGCCGGAAGGGAAGGGGGGGATCCAACAAGACGTCACGTATCGAGTCGTTGCCGGCGACGCGAACAGCAATGAATTTCACCTGGTGGTGCAGGCAGCCCCGACGATCGTCGTTGAGAGCGTCGACTACGTCTATCCCGGCTACACCGGCATGGTCAGCCAGACGGTTGACCATCAAGGCGATCTGAAGGCAATCGAAGGAACGCAGATCACTCTGCACGCCGTGGCCAACCAGCCGATCAAGTCGGCCGCGATCGATTTCGATTGCAACGGCAGCGACGACCAAAGGATGACATTCGACGATCGGCATGCCACGGCGACCTTTACCCTTGCGCTGAAGGCCGATCACCAGACGCCCGAGCACACCAGCTATCAATTGCGTTTCACTAACACCGACGGCAAGGAGAATCCGCAGCCGATTCGTCATCAGATCGAAGTCACGCGCGACGTGGCGCCCGAGATTCAATTTCTGGCTCCCAAGCGCGATGAAATCGATCTGCCCGTGAATCGCGGCCTCGTGTGCGAAGTCTCGGCCCACGATCCCGATTTTGCCCTCTCCCGCGTGGCAATCGTCGGAAAGTCGTCGGCCGGGCAACCGTTCGAGCGCTCGCTGCTGGATGAGCCAGCGAAAACCGGCCAGCCCTGGCAGGGACAGTTCCGTAAAAAGCTGGTGCTGGTCCCGCAGAAGCTTGGGCTCAAGGCTGGAGACGTGCTGGAGTATTGGGCCTGGGCCGAGGACGACAAAACGCCCGTGGCCAACCACACCGAAACGATCCACCGCCAGCTGCGGATCATTTCGGCAAGTGAGGCCGATGCCTCGAGCGAGGCGTTGGCAAGCAGCGATCAGCAATCAGACAAGCAGCCTTCGCACGATCCCTCGGCCGAAGACAAGGAGCCCGGAAGCAAATCCGATTCGCCCGAAGCTGAGCCGCCGTCGGACGACCATGCCGAGTCGCCCAAGGCTGGGGCGGACCACGCCCGGCCGCAGAATCCACGGCGTGACGGTGATAAACCGCCTGGCGCCAATCCGAAGGACGAAATGGAAGGAGGCAAGGCCGAATCGATGCCAGATTCGCCGGCGGGCGATCAAGATCGAGATCAAGCTGACCAGCAGCCCGAGAACCAAGAGCAAGGCGGCGGCGAGAGCGCGGACGGGAAACAATCGGGAAAAGAGCAAGCCGGAAAGGGTAAGTCGGGAAAGGGGCAGTCCGGCAAAAACTCCGGTGGGCAGGAGGAAACGGGACAAGGTGAATCCGGTCAAGGAAAGTCGGGTGAAGGTGAATCGGGCGATTCGTCCTCGGCCGACACCTCGCAAGGTGACAAGGGTGAAAGCGGCCAGCCCGGGGCCCGAGGCAAGCCGGGGTCCGACCGCGCACGCGGCGCAAAGCGTCAGCCGGTCGCCCAAGACGGCTCGGAAGACGGCGAAGCGTTCGAAGAAATCATCGAGCGCCAAGACGAGCAGGAGCAAGCCGGCTCCGGCTCAGGTGACCGGCAAACCGCTACCCGGCGCAGCAGCACCCCGCCCGCGCACGGCACGCCGACCGAGCAATCCGCAGGGCAAGGCTCGCCAGACGAGCAAAATGGCGAAAAAGGAGCCGAAGAGAAGAAGCCGGGCGAGAAGAAGCCCGGAGAAAAGAAGCCCGACGGCAAGGAGCCCGAAGGTAAAGAATCCGCCGGTAAGGAAAGCACCGCCGAGAGCGATGCCGCCGGCGAGATGGGAAAAAAAGACGCCGATAAGGAGGGCGCGGATAAGAAAGGCGCCAACAAAAAGCCGGTTGATGGCAGCGGCGCCGATGCCGAGGGAGAGACAGCAGCCGACGAACATCCGACGGGCGACAAACCGACCGCTGGCAAGTCCTCGCCCGACGGAAAGCCGATGAATCAATCCGGCGACGAGGAAAAGAGCGCCTCGGACGCCGACGGTCGATCCACGTCTGACGCCCGGAGCCAGGCGAAGTCGGGCCAGCCCGGAAAGGGCAAGCAGACGCCCGATAAGCAAGAGCCTGCCGAAGAGGGGGAAGGACAACCCGCGTCGGGCCAATCTCCAACCGGCACAAAACCGGAAAAGAAACAGACGCCGCAAAACGGCGCCAGCAAAGGCTCGCAAGACCACCCTGGCCGTGGCGCGGAAGAGCCGACTGCCGATCAACCCGAGGGAACGAAATCGGGGCACGACGCCAGGTCGCCAGGCAAATCGGGCCAGAAGCCGTTGGAGAAACCCAGCGGCAAAGGTAAACCCGAGGGCAAGCCGGGCGAAGGACCGGAAGATCAAGGCGACTCCGGCGCCGGTCAGAACGGTGCGGACGACAAGCAGGGTTCTCCCCAGCAGTCCGGACAGAACCGCCCGACAAAGAAGCCATCCGGCCACGAAAACAAACCCGACGGCCAGCGCGACAAGTCCGGCAGCCCACCATCGCCAAGCGGCAGCGATCACCAATCGGATTCCGAAGGCGAGCAGGATGGAGATCGCTCGGGTGGCGGTAAACGCGGCGGTGGTCAGAAGTCGCAACAGGCCGGCGCCGGCGAGCCGGGCAGCCATACCGAGGGCGACGAAGGAGGCGAGGCCGGCGCGGATCAAGGCGGCCAAGAAATGTCCGATGAACCGGGTGGCGACCGTGAAGCCGAAAAGCCGACTGGCCAACCTGGCCAATCCGCCGGTTCCGGCTCGAGCGCCGGCGCACCTCCGCCAGGCGATCGATCGAAGCCGGCCGTCGGCCAGGGCAAAGATAAGAGCAAACCGGCTTCGAATGCCGGTCCGGGCCAAAGCCCTTCGGGAAATAGTGGCAAACAAGGCCCCGGCCAGGGAAAGGGAAATACCACCCAGAGCGAGCCGGTCGAGCCGCCTCCCGCTCCCGAGCAGGCCGACGAGGCGAATCTCGAATTCACGCGCAAGGCGACCGAACTCACGATCCAACGGCTGCGCGATCAGCTCACGAAGGGCCAAGTCGACCAGGAACTGCTCGATCGTTTGCAATGGAGCCAGCAGGATATGGACCGTTGGGTCAGCCGCTGGGAAGAAATGTTCCGCCGGTCCGCGAAGCAGGGGAAGGATGGCCAGACCGCTCGCATGGAGTTGGACGGAGCGCTCCGCAGTCTGGGGTTGAGTCCGCATGGAAGCGAAGTTTCCGCCCATCGTCATGACGACACCGCCAGCGGATTGAAGGAAGGCCGCCGGACCCGGCCGCCAGCCGAATATCGCGATCTTGTTCGACAATACATGCAAGGTATTTCGCGCACGCAAAACGGCGCGACGACCGGCCGCGGCGCGCAGCCGCCTCGACAGGCCACTCCGGCGGGCACCGAAAAATAATCCGCGAAATATCATCGGATAAAGCCACGTCGCGCGGGCGTGGGGCATTGAAAGTGGTGCGGCACCGCGAATACATCGCCGACCAGCCCGCGCCCCACTCCATTCCTTGGCACGATCGAAAGCCGTCATGCTCGAAAACTCGCCTCGCTATCTGGTTCCATTCGATCCCAAATGCGTGCTGCACCGCTTTGTCGACGTGCTGATCATCGGCGGCGGATTGGCCGGTTTGCGTGCCGCGCTGGCGATCGACCCGGGGCTTTCGGTCCTGGTGGTTACCAAAGACAGCCTCAAGCAATCGAACAGCGCGGCGGCTCAGGGCGGAATCGCCGGCGTGATCGATCCGGAAGATCGCTTCGAGGACCATATCGCCGATACGATGCGCGCGGGGGGCAATCTGTGCGATCCAGCCGTGGTGGAGATGGTGGTGCGCGAGGCACCGGCGCGGATCGATGAGCTGGTGCAATGGGGAACGCACTTCGACCAGCAGGAAGGAGGCCTGGCACTGGGCCGTGAAGGAGGCCACAGCCATCATCGCATCGTCCACGCGCTGGGAGACGCGACCGGCAAGGAAGTGATGCGGGCCGTCATTCAGCGGACCAGCGAACTGACGAATGTCGACACCTGGCAACATGCCTTCACGCTCGACTTGCTCACGCACGAAGGAATCTGCCGCGGCGCGTTGGTCTGGAACGCGCAGTATGGCAAAACGTTCGTATGGGCAAAGCAAACCATTCTTTGCAGCGGCGGCACCGGACAAATCTATCGCGAGACGACCAATCCCGATGTCGCCACCGGCGATGGATTAGCCATGGCATGGCGGGCGGGGGCCGAGCTGCGCGACATGGAGTTCATGCAGTTTCATCCAACGGTCCTCTACATCGCCGGCAGCAGTCGCAATCTCATTACCGAGGCGATGCGAGGCGAAGGAGCACACCTGGTCGACCGACATGGCTACCGCTTCATGCCCGATTACGATCAGCGCGCCGAATTGGCCCCGCGCGACATCGTCAGCCGGGCAATCGTCGCTCAAATGGAAAAGACGCGCCACCCGAACGTCTATCTGGATCTGCGGCATCTCGACGCCGATCGCGTCCGCGGGCGCTTTCCGGGCATCGCGGCGATATGCGCCGAGTTCGGCATCGACATCGCGCTCGATTGGATTCCCGTGCGACCGGGAGCCCATTACATGGTCGGCGGGGTCACAGTCGATCAGCTCGGGCACACGTCGCTGCCGGGATTGTGGGCCGCCGGCGAAGTCACCTCCAGTGGTCTTCACGGGGCCAATCGCCTGGCTTCGAACAGCTTGTTGGAGGGGCTCGTCTTCGGGGCTCACGCCGGACGCGGCGCCTCGCAAGCGGCCGCCGAGATAGCCGACGACTTTCGCGCCGTTCCGCTGATCAACCGGCTGCTGGTCGATGGCGGCGAACCGCTCGATCTGGCCGACATCCGTAATTCGCTTAAAAGCCTGATGTGGCGGTCGGCCGGCGTCCGCCGCGAAGGGGCCGAACTGGCCGAAGCGGCCGAGAATATCGACCGCTGGTGCCGGTACGTGCTTGCGAGGCAGTTTTCCGATCCCGAGGGGTGGGAATTGCAAAACATGCTTACCGTGGCACGAATTATGATCGCGGCGGCCTTCGAGCGTGAGGAGACCCGCGGGGTCCACCTGCGAACCGATTTTCCGGCCCCCGATAACCATCGCTGGCAGCGGCGGATCGCCTTCCAGCGAGAATTTTCCTAGCGTGGCCGATCCAAGGCCCCCTCGGCCGCGTAGCTCTGGACAGGGGGACTATCGACGTAGTACCCTCTAGGGCACGTAGCCCCGCCTGGGGGAGACCGCTTGCCCGGCGTGCGTCCTGCGACGCACACCAGCTTGGCTGGCGATGCTGTGCTCGTGGCACCTGGCTCGTGGTCGGCCGTCAATGCGGGGGGCGACCGGCGGAATCGCGCATTTGCGCGTCGCGCGTTGGCTGTCAACCGAAATTGCCGAATTGGCGCGGTCAGCGCCAGTCGGTATGAGGCAGGGGTAGCCGTCGTTTTTTCGTTGCGGCACCCCCATTTTCCGATCGTTGTCACGTGGCGATGCTTGTCGCGTCGGCTGTGGCTGCCCGCGGGGCGCATGACAGCGCTGCCGGGCGACGGTGCCGAAAGTCCACAAGCGTTGCCAATCGACATACCTGGTTGCCGATTTTAGTTGTTGATCCTTTGAGAGAGGGCGGAATCCGATGAGCGACTCGCAAGGGCCTGCAATGATCGAGGCCGTTGGCCTGTCGAAGTATTATGGCGATTTTGCTGCCGTTGAAGACGTCTCCTTCAGTATTCCCAAGGGTCAGGTAGTCGCCTTTCTGGGACCCAATGGCGCCGGTAAGAGCACCACGATGAAGCTGCTCACCGGATACCTGGCTCCCTCCAAGGGGCGGGCCCGTATTGCCGGCCACGACATGGCCACCGACCGTCTGGCCGGTTCGGCCCGGCTGGGATATTTGCCTGAAAATGGGCCCTTGTATCCCGACATGACCCCGCGCGGTCTGCTGGAGTTCTTTGCCGACGCGCGCGGGCTGGCCGGTCCCTACAAGCAAGAGCGGATCGAAAAAGTCGTCGAGCTGTGCGCCCTGGGAAGCGTGATCGGCAAAGCCATCGGCAAGCTCTCCAAAGGCTATCGTCAGCGCGTCGGCATGGCGCAGGTCCTGCTGCACGAACCCGACGTACTGATTCTCGACGAACCGACGGCCGGCTTGGATCCCAACCAAATTCGCGACGTCCGCAACACGATCCGGCGTCTGGGCGAGAGCAAAACCATCTTGCTTTCGACCCATATCCTGCAAGAAGTCGAGGCGATCGCCAACCGTGTCGTTTTCATTAACGAGGGCCGGTTGGTCTTCGACGGCGCGGTTTCCGGATTGGGTCACGACCTCGACGCGCGATTCCACGAACTAACTGCCACCGTTTAACCTCCCCGCTTTACCAACCCACTAGAAACCAATAGATGACCGGTCGCGGCTCAACGGCGCGCAATTCCGCCCACTCGAGTGCCTGTCGCTGAAGCGCGGGCTCCGAGCGCCGGCCGACGGATCACCTTGGAAGCTTAGGAAACGGTATGAACCTGCACGTCATTCGGGCGATTTTTCGCCGCAATTTTGTCAGCTACTTCAGCAATCCCACGGGCTACGTGTTCATTTGCGTCTTCGTGCTGCTCAGCAGCATTGCCGCCTTCTGGCCGAACGAATTCTTCAACTCGAACCTGGCCAATCTCGACCAATTGAACACCTACCTCCCCTACATCTTGCTGGTCTTCATTCCGGCCATCACCATGAGCATCTGGGCCGATGAACGCCGGCAGGGAACCGACGAATTGCTGCTGACGATTCCGGCCGGCGATTTTGACGTCGTCTTGGGCAAATACCTGGCCGCCGTGGCGATCTTTAGCGTCGCCCTGCTGTTCTCGCTCGTCTCGAATCTATCGGTCCTCTGGTGGCTGGGCGAACCCGACATCGGGCTGTTCCTGGCCACCTATTTCGGCTACTGGGTGGTCGGCTGGGCGATGCTGGCGATCGGCATGGTCGCCTCGTTCTTGACCGGCAACCTGACGGTCGGCTTCGTGCTCGGCGCGCTCTTCAACGTTCCCCTGGCGTTTGCCGCGTCGGCCGACGTCATCATCAAGGATTCGAATTTGGCCGTCGCCGTCGAGCGATGGAGCATCGCCAATCAGTTCCGCGATTTTTCACGCGGCGTGATCAGCTTTTCCAGCGTGGCCTATTTCGCCGGCATCATGGCGCTCATGCTCTATCTGTGCATGGTGCTGATCGGCCGCCGCCATTGGCGTGGCGGACAAGAAGGCCGGGGCGTGGCCTTGCATTACTTCGTGCGGTTTCTGGCCCTGACCGTGGTGGTGGTGTCGCTCGACGTATTTCTGGCTCGGCACGACTCGCTGCGGGCGGACATTACCAGTGAAGGCCTCAGCTCGCTGGCCCCTCAAACCCGGCAATTGCTTCGGGAATTGAATCCCAAGTATCCGATCCAGGTCTTCGCCTATGTCAGCGAAAACGTGCCCGAGAACTACGTTCAAACCAAGCTCAATCTGCTCTCGACGCTGAGCGAACTCAAAGCCGCGGCCGGCAATAAGCTGGAGCTCGACATCCGCACGATCGACCCCTTGAGCTCCGACGCCACCCAGGCCGAACAGCAATTCGGCATCCGGCCGCAGCCGGTCGAAGGACGCTCGCGTGGAGCCCGCAGCCCTGAAGAGATTTTTCTGGCTGTTGCGGTCACGTGTGGGCTGGACAAAGTGGTGATTCCTTTTTTCGACCGAGGATTGCCGGTCGAGTATGAACTGGTGCGGTCGATCGCCACCGTCAGCCAGCAGAAGCGGAAGAAAGTCGGCGTCTTGACGACCGACGCCAAACTGTACGGCGGTTTTGACATGCAGTCGATGTCCAGCACCCGCAACGAAATGATCATTGACGAGTTGCAGAAACAATACAACCTCGTGCAGGTCGATCCGACTTCCCCCATCACCGAGCACTATGACGTGCTGCTCGCCGTGCAACCCTCATCGCTCGGGCCGCAGCAAATGGCCCACTTCATCGCGGCGGTGAAGAATGGCCAGCCGACGGCGATCTTCGAAGATCCCTTTCCGGCGATGTCAGTCGACGTGGCCGGCACGGCGGCCGAAAAGCAACCCCCGGGTGGAATGAACCCCATGATGATGGGCCGGCAACCGCCCGCTCCCAAGGGAAACATTGCTCCGCTGTGGGCAATGCTGGGAGTCGACTTTGATGGCAGTGACGTCGTTTGGCAGGACTACAACCCTTATCCGCAGTTTCGCGGACATCTCTCCAAGGAATTCGTCTTCGTCGAAGAAGGGTTCGCGGAGGACGCGTTCAACCAGCAGGATCCGATCACATCGAAACTTCAGGAGTTGCTGCTGCCTTACCCGGGCTCGTTTCGGGGCCTGAATTCCTCCCCCTTGAAGTTCACGCCGCTGGTTGTTGCCGGCGGAGGTACGGGCGTGGTTCCGGCGGGCGACATTCTGGAGCGGAGCTTTCATGGGCCCGCGGATGAACCCCAACATCGGCCTGGCCGAGAGGGCGACCGGCGACCGTTACATCATGGCGGCGCGGATTACCGGCAAGCTCAAGCCCGATCATCTGATGTCGGACAAAGAGCCCGTCGCCGATGGCGATAGCGAGCCGGCCGCCGAAAGCGGCAGCCCGCCCGGCGACGAGAAGCCGGCGGCCGACGACGGCAAAGAGGAGCCGGCAAGCAAATCGGATGAAGCGACCGCGTCGGGTGATGCCCCCGCGGCAGGCGAACAGGCCGGCCCTGCCGCCGACGCCAAGAAAGCCGACGACGAAGTTCCCGCGCACAAGCCGGGTGAGATCGACGTCGTGCTGGTCGCCGACATTGACTGTCTTTATTCCGTGTTCTTCCAACTGCGTGCTCGTGGCAGCGAGGAAGAAGATGAAGTCGAATGGCGATTCGAAAACGTCACATTCGTGCTGAACGTGCTCGACTCGCTGGCTGGCGACGATCGGTTCACCGAAATTCGCAAGCATCGGCCCGTCCATCGCACGCTGACCAAAGTGGCTGCCGAGACGGAGCCACTCTTGAAGCAAGCCGAACAGGAACAGGAAAAGTTCTCTCGAGATTTCGACAAAGCCAAGGATGACGCGCAGCATGCGTTCGACGAAGAGATCGCCAAGGTGAAAAAGCAGACCGAGAGCAACCCGCGTCAGCAAATGCAAGAGATCGAGAACGCGCGCGAGGCCGGCGAACGCCAGTTGAACGCCCGTATTCAGGAACTGAAGCTGAAACGTGACAAGGAAATCAAATCGACTCGGCGTCAATTGGCGCAAACGATTCGCCGGGTGCAGGACCGTTACAAGCTGTGGGGCGTGCTATTGCCTCCGGTGTTTCCCTTGTTGGTGGGATTATTCGTCTATTTCAACCGCCGCGCTCGTGAGCGCGAGGGGGTCGCCAAGTCGCGGCTCCGCGAGTAAGCCCACTCGATCGAAATCGTGATCTCCAGAAGCGGCCGCCGCGGCGATAGTTTGGCCGCATCATGAATCCAAAATTGTCCTCGAGGGCCCAGCCGTGGCGCCCCTCGCAATGCAGGAGATGTTCTCGCTGTGAACGATAACCAACGCACCGTCGCTTATATCGCCGTCGCGGCCCTGGCCGTGTTCGTGGCCGCCGAGCCCTGGGGCCGGCGCAACGTGCTCCCCAGTCACGTGGAGGAAACGGGAAAGCTGTTTCCTGATTTCAAGGATCCACGGGCCGCTTCCAGCATGACCATCGTCAAATATGACGACGCCACCGGGGCATTGCATCCCTTTCAGGTCGCGCGGGTCGGCGGAGTTTGGTCCATTCCCTCGCATCAGAACTATCCGGCCGATGCCACCCAGCATTTGGCCCAAGCCGCCACGACGTTGATGGATCTCGATATTCTCGGAATCGCCAGCACCCGGCCCGGCGACCACGAGCTCTATGGCGTGTTGGATCCCGATCCCAAGACGGTCGGTCCCGGCTCGGTCGGAATCGGCACGCGGGTCACGATGAAGGACGCCAAGGACAACGTGCTGGCCGACCTGATCATCGGCAAGGCGGACAAGGATCAGCCGGCAGTTCGCTATGTCCGCAAGGCCGATCGGGACCAGGTGTACAAAGTGGTGATCCAGACCGACAAACTCTCGACCAAGTTCGGCGACTGGATCGAAAAGGATCTGCTGAAGCTCAATCCGCTCGATATTCTCTCGGTGCAGTTGAACGATTACTCGAGCGACGCCAGCGTCTCCGCCCAGGGTCAGCTGAGGGTGGGACGCGACCGCCGTAGCGAAATCGTGCTGGATTACGATGACGCAAAAATGCCTGGTCGCTGAAAGACCTTGTCGAATATGTCGACGGCAAGCCGGTGGCCGAAACGCTCAAAGATAACGAGGAGCTGAACAACGAAAAACTCAACGGCGCTGAAATCTGCGTTGGATGATCTGCAAATCGTCGACGTCGAACGCAAACCCGCCGGGATGAAAGATCTGCACATCTCGGCCGAAATCCCCCGCGAGCAACTGTTCGCCCAAGTACAGTCGCTCATGCAACGAGGTTTCTTTCCTGTCGGCAATCGGGACGGCAGCATTGAGCTGGCGTCAAGCGAAGGCGAAGCGATCGTCGACCTCAAAGACGGAACCCAATACGTCCTCCGCTTCGGACAGATCGCGACGCGAAGCGACGAGGAAGCAGACAAGGATCCAGCGGGCAAAAAAGAGTCGGGCTCGCGACTGAATCGCTACCTGTTCGTCATGGCCCAGTTCGACCCCGACCTGATTCCCAAACCGACGCTCGAACCCCTCCCTGGCGGCGACGAGCCCGCGACCGACGAAGCAACGCCCGAAGGGGACGAAAAGGAAAAGGACAAAAAGGAAGAACCGGCGGTGGCAGCCGCGGACAAACCCGACGTGCCGGCCAAAAACATCGACCAGCAGGCCAAAGAAGAAGACGCCGCCGAGCAGAAAAAGGCCCAAGCCGAGAAACGGGCCGCGGTCGAGCGCGACAACAAACGCAAACAGGACGAATACGAAGAGAAGCTGAAAAAAGGCGAGGAACACGTCAAGCAACTCAACGATCGCTTCGCCGATTGGTACTACATCATCTCCGACGACGTCTATCACAAGATCCATCTCGGCCACGCCGACGTAGTCAAAGCCAAGGATGTCAAGCCAGGCGAAGGAGATACTCCCGCTGATTTGCACGAACTGGAAAAGAAGGGACTCACAAAGAGTCTCAAGCCATAAACGGCCGACGCGCAAGCTGACGCGGCAAACGTCGCTCCGCCAGCGCCCCGCCGCCGATTGGTGGCCCGCGGCGGCTGTGGCCTTACTGGGGCGGCCTGACCACCGTGCCCAGCTCGCGCAGAAACTCGAGCGTGTAAATCCCGGTGTCGTGGCCATCGCTGAACGCGATCGAATAGGCGTAGTTGCCCACCGGCCCCATCTCTTTGATCGCCAGCGGCCGGGCCTCGGCCGGGCTGAGCACCTGCAAGGGGTTGGGCGGGGCAGCCGGCTTCTGCCGCTTCTCGCGGCACGTCGCGCACGGACAACGATCGCGCAACTCGCGAAACGTGTACTCGCGCCGCTCGCCGTCGCTCCAATCGATTACCAGCCGATTCGGGCTGACCAGTTCCAGATTGGTTGGTCGCAATAACACGGTCATCGGCTCTGCCTGCTTTCCAAATCGCTGACGGCTTCGTCCACGCATCTCCTCCATCGCCGATTCGGGCAAATCGGTCACGAACATGCAGCCGGGGCTGTGAGTGATCGCCAGCTCGCAGCCCGCGCCGGCCAGCGCCAGCTGCGGAGTCACGCCGCAGGCCCAAAAAAGTGGCACTTCGCCGGCACGAATTTCGACCGGATCGCCAAAGTCGGGCCGAGCCAGGTCCGCGATCCCCAGCTCCGCGGGATCGCCAACGTGGATCGGTCCGCCGTGCATGCGTGGAAACCGGCTCGTGATCTGCCGTCACCCGGGCGACGTCCTGCGGGTCGATACGGCCGCATGCTGACCACCAGCGGCCCGGCAAATCGGCCGGCCGGCTGACAGGGGACCGTTGTCCGGTACATCGACACGTTGGTGCCGGCTTCCAGATGCCGTACCGGCAGACCTGCCGCCGCCAGTGCACGCTCGAAGGTGAATGAACAACCGAGGAGAAACGCCACCAGGTCGTCGCGCCAGAGTCCGCGGATATCGGTCGGCTCGATCGGATCGGCCACGCCGCCGCGAAAGACGCGGTAACGTGGAACATCGGTCCGCAAATCGGCCTCCGGCGCGCTTGCCGGACGCGGATCGCCGGCGGCAGTTTGATCCAACAGCGGACACGCCCGGGCGTTGCGCCGGCAGAATTCGGCAAAATCGGCCGCGTCGTCGGCCGGCAACTATCACCACGTTGGCATGCACCCAACTCGGCGCCAAACCGGCGGTCGGGCCGGTATGCCGGCCAGCTCGAATTTCGGCCCGCAAGCGAGCAGCCTCGCTCGAGGCGGGCGGCGCGGCAACGATCGACGCGGCATTGGGTCGTGTGGCGTTCATCGTTGGTCGATCACTCGTTTTCCCTTGCCTTCGAAGCGCGGCAAGCTTCCCAGCGGGACCAGACAAACATCGATCTTCAGCCCCAGGCGCAGCCGCAATTCCTCGGCGATCCGCCGTGGCTCTTCCAGTCGATCTTCGACTTCGACGGTCACTTGGTCCATCGCTCCGGTTTTGTCGACAGTCGTGCGATACTCTACCACTTCGGGAAAGCTGCGCAAGATCTGGTCGATCGAGCTGGGAAAAATATTCACGCCCCGCACCACCAGCATGTCGTCGACCCGGCCCACGACCCCGCCGTCGAGCAGCACGAATCGCTGCGCTCCCTCGTGCTGCCAGACCGGGCGCACCAGGTCGCCGGTGCGATAGCGAATGACCGGGCAGCCGGTCCGGCCCAGATTCGTGAGCACCAATTCGGAGAGCTCTCCTTCGACCGCCGCGGCGCCGGTCTCAAGCGAGCGGAACTCGGCAATGAACTCGCTTTCCATCACGTACATGCCGCGGGCCGAGGCATCGCCATAGCCCCAAGGACCGACTTCGGTCGCACCGGCATGATCGAGCACTTCGGCATTCCAAAGTTGGGCGATGCGAGCCCGGACGTGTGGGATCGACCCCCCCGGCTCACCCGCCAGCACCAATTGCCTTAGTCCGAGTTGCGAGACGTCGATCTGATGGTGTGCGCCGACTTCGGCCATGTGCAGGGCGTAGCTGGGCGTCGAGAAAACAACGGTCGCCTGCGCCGAACGCAACAACTCCAGCCGGGACAGTGTGGTCAAACCGCCGGTCGGCACCACCAGGCAGCCGCGGCAAGGGCTGCCTCGAAGGCGCTCCAAAAGCCGATGAACGGACCAAACGAAAATGCCATCAGGCAGCAATCGTCGGGCTGGATGCCGGCGGCGTCGAACACATATTGCCAGCATTCGAGCCACCACTGCCAATCCTCGGCCGTATCGAGAACCACCATCGGCCGGCCGCGCGTGCCCGAAGTCTGATGAAAACGGAGATAATCGCTGCGAGAAAACGTCAGGTTCGCGGCCCAGGGCTCCGAACCTGCGTCCGGCTGCAATTCTTCCTTGAACGTGAAGGGCCAGTCGGCCAATTCGTCGAGTGAACGGAGAGAGCCTTCCTTGTCGGTCAAGCGATCGAAATCGAGCTGCGCGGCCAATTTGTTGGCATAAAACCGGTTGCGCGGCAGCGTCGCTTTGAGCAGTGCGTTGAGCCGCCGACGTTGATGCTCGGCCAGTTCGGCTCTGGAGAGCGACTCCAAGCGACGACGCTCGAGAAAAGTAGTGTGAAGCATCGTCAAATCATAGGGTGGCAGCGAGTTGGAAACAACGCGGCTGTCGCAGCCGTCCCACGGCGGAACCGCGGTGGCAGCCTGCCGGGCCTTCGAGTAAACTCATCGCTGGCACAATGTTGTGCCGGCTTGCCTTGCAATTCCCACCACCCCCCGAGTCTGACTCGTCTGTCATGGTTGAAAGTCCGCGTCGCGGTTCGCTCCTGGTCATCTTCTTGACCGTATTTATCGACTTGCTCGGCTTCGGCATGGTGCTGCCGCTGCTGCCGATCTATGGCAAGCAGTTCGATGCCTCGTTCGCGACGCTGGGGCTGCTGATGGCCAGCTT
The DNA here is from genome assembly GCA_963702015.1 of uncultured Planctomycetaceae bacterium. Classification (GTDB taxonomy): domain Bacteria; phylum Planctomycetota; class Planctomycetia; order Pirellulales; family PALSA-1355; genus DATJTR01. The sequence continues at coordinate 4,448,434 of OY969698.1, read as the reverse complement.
CTCGGCGATGCAGTTTTTGTTCGCTCCGCTTTGGGGCCGGCTCTCTGACCGCGTCGGCCGGCGGCCGGTGTTGCTATTGGGCCTTGCCGGGAGCGTCGTGTTTTACACCCTGTTCGGAGTGGCCACGGTCTATCAAAGTCTGGCTGGCCTGTTTATCGCCCGCATCGGGGCCGGAATTGCCGGTGCCACGATTGCCACGGCCCAAGCCTATATTGCCGACAGCACCTCGCTGGAGAACCGGGCCAAGGGGATGGCTCTGATCGGTGCGGCGTTCGGCTTGGGATTCACGTTTGGCCCGCTGTTGGGGTCGCTGGCGCTTGCGCGCCGATCCGAATCGGCCTGGCCCCGGGCCCGGTTATCTGGCGGCGGCCCTGTCGGCGGGTGCCTTTGTCCTAGCGCTGTTCAAACTGCCCGAATCGCTCGATCGCTCGGTGGCACGAGCCGTAAAGCACTGGCTCGACGTACCGGCGTTTGTGCAGGCGATGAAAACTCCCTCGATCGCGCCGCTGCTCGTGGCACTATTCATCTGCATTCTCTCGTTTGCCAACTTCGAGACCACGCTGTCGCTGCTGCTCAAAGGTGACACGGATTTGGATCCTTTTCATTTCAGCGTCAAGGAAGTTGGCTGGACCTTTGCCTACATCGGCGTCACGCTGACATTTGCACAGGGGGTGTTGGTCCGCCGTATGGCAGGGTACGTTTCCGAAGGCCGGATGGCGAGCGCCGGCGCGGTGCTCGACATGGTCGGCTTTTTGATGATGTTGTACGCCATCACCTCGGCCAATCGAGACTGGCTGCTGGTCGCACTGGCCGTGGTTGTGGTCGGCTTTGCCTTCATGATGCCGTCGCTCAACTCTCTCATCTCGCGCCGCAGCGATCCGGCGCAACAGGGAGGCGTACTGGGCGTCACGCAGAGCGTCAGTTCGCTGGCCCGGATTCTCGGACCGATGATCGGCATTCCACTGCATGGAGTCGGAATCGGATTGCCCTACTGGCTGGCCACCGCGCTTGATGGCGCTGGCCTGGCGCTGGTCATTGTCGCCGCTCGCGGCGGCCGCGATTATGGGACGGCAGAGCTGACACCGCAGATCGAGCTGTAATCTCTCCGGTCGGCAAACCTGCGACTCCGCGCTAACCGTCGGCCGGTGCCCCCCAGCCGCCACCCCCCGGAGTTTCCAGCAGCAGCTGATCGCCTGGCATCACGCGGAATTGGGCTTGGGACGGCAACGGTTCGCGCGAGCCATCCGCACGCAGCAGCGTGTTGCGGCCCAAGGCGCCCGGCTCGCCACCGTGTAATGCATAGGGCCGATACGGTCCGCGACGCGAAGTGACCAGCGACACGTCGAGCGGCTCGAGGAACTCGATCCGGCGCACCGCGCCGTCGCCGCCGGGCTGGCCGCCGGCGCCGCCCGAACCACGTCGGATCGCGAACTCCCACAACCGCACGGGATAGCGGCGTTCGAGAATCTCAGGATCGGTCAGCCGCGTGTTGGTCATGTGCGTATGCACGGCCGAAGCGCCGGCAGCCTGCTCGGTCGCACCGGCTCCGCCGCAAACGGTTTCGTAATAGCCGAACCGCTCGTTGCCGAAAATCGTGTTGTTCATCGTTCCCTGGCTGGCCGCGGCCAGTTCCAAGGCACCCAGCAGTACATCGACCACGCGTTGAGACGTCTCGACGTTCCCCCCGGCTACCGCCGCACACTCTTCGGGGCGGGAATGCTCGGGGGGATTGAGCAGGCATTCGGGCAATTTGATCTCGACCGGCCGCAACACGCCCTGATTCAGTGGAATGTCTTCATTGACCAACGTTCGCAAAACGTACATCACCGCCGAGGTGGTGATCGCCCGGTTTGCGTTCAGGTTGCCCGGTAGCACCGGACCGGTGCCGGTGAAGTCGAACACGGCTCGGCCGTCGGCCAGATCGATCGTCACGGCGATCGGTGAGCCGTCGTCCAGATGATCGACGAAGCGGCGTGTACCGGGCGTAAAGCGGGCGAGCGCCCGGCTGACCTTTTCGGCCGCCGCGTGCTGGATGTGCTCCATGTAGGCCGATACAACGGGCCAGGTGTAGCGCTCGACCAGTGCATCCAAGTCGCGGGCACCGCGCCTGTTGGCCGCCACTTGCGCCGTGATGTCGGCCAGGTTCGTGGCGACGTCGCGGCTCGGATACGGACCGGCTGCCAGCAACTGGCCTAGCTCGTTCCAATGGGGCTCACCGGCCGTAAAGAGATGGAAATTGCGAATCACGACCCCTTCCTCGGCCAGATTGCGCGATCCGGGTGGCATCGAACCGGGCGCAATGCCGCCGATCTCGGCATGATGGGCGCGGCTGGCCGTGAAGAAACGCAGTTCGCCCATTGCATCGTGAACCGGCGTTATCACCGTGACGTCGGGCAGATGCGAACCGCCGTGATAAGGATCATTGGTCACCAGCACGTCGCCCGGCCACAGCTGCGGATTGTCGGCAAGGACGCGTTTGACCGTTTCGCTCATTGCCCCCAGGTGGACGGGAATATGCGGCGCGTTGACCACCAGGTCGCCGCCGGCCGTGAAAATGGCGCAACTGAAATCCAATCGTTCCTTCACGTTCACGCTGCTGGCCGTGTTACGCAAGGTCACGCCCATTTCGTCGGCGATGCCGGCCAGTCGATGGTTGAAGATCTCAAGCAAAACGGGATCGGCCAAGTCGGTCGGGTGCCCGGCGGTTTCCCGCAAATTGGTTTGCGGTGTCGTGCTCGCGCTGGTGCGTTCGAGGAGCAACTCGCCTTGACTCAGGACCTCGGCACGCCAGCCGGGATCGATGACGGTGGTCGACGAGGCTTCAGCGATCATCGCTGGCCCGAAGATCGCGTCGCCAGGCACCAATTGCCGCCGCGTAAAAATCTGCGCCTGTTGCCAGCGGCCACTCGAGTACATCGGTGCGTGAGCAGTGGCTGCGGAGGTATGCGGGGCGACGTGCTGGGACGCTGGCGGCGACGTGGCGGATCGGCCACACACTTCCACCCGCGTGCGACAATCTCGAGCGCGCAGGCCGGCATGGACGTAGCCGTAAAGTTTGTGATGCTCGGCCGCGAAGTCAGCCGCATAATCGGCGCCATAGGGCGCGCGAATGACCAGCGTCGGTTCCACGCCCTGATAGCGCAGTTCCAAGGTACGGCGGATTTCAATTCGATTCGGTGCGACTCCCTCAGCGATCACGTCGGCCAGAGCTTCGACCACAATCGCGGCGAAGCTGGTTTCCAATCCGGCCACGCTGGCCGCCGTGTAGGGGCGATAGATTCCACGAGCGCGATGCCGCGTGACGTCGGCCATTCCCATGCCGTAAGCGCTCAACAATCCAGCGTCGGGATGGCACAGAATGCGGGGAATTTGCAACTCGACGGCCAGGGCGCAGGCGTGTTGCCCCCCGCGCCGCCGAAAGGAACGAGGACGTAGTCGCGCGGATCGTATCCCTTGGCCAGAGAGATCGTGCGAACGGCCTTCGCCATGTGAGCGTTCGACAACCGCACAAATCCCTCGGCCAAATCGGCCAAAGCCAGCGGGGTGCCGGCCAGCGACAATTGGTCGGCAATCTCCTGCAAGCGAGCTTCGACCGCGTCGCGCGAGAGTGCAAACGGAAAATATTCGGCCGGAATTCGGCCCAGGTAGAAATTGACGTCCGTTATCGTCAGCGGACCGCCTCGGCCGTAGCACGCCGGTCCAGGATCGGCCCCCGCACTCTCGGGCCCGACCACCAGTTTCACGCCGTCGAAGCGACAGATCGAGCCGCCACCGGCCGCCACGGTTTCGATGGCCAGCATCGGAGCCACGACGCGGACGCCCGCCTTTTCCGTTTCATATTCGAAATCGAATGTCCCATCGAACCGCGAGACGTCGGTGCTCGTTCCACCCATGTCGAAACCGATCGCTCGAGGGACGCCGGCCGCTTGGGCCACCCGCGAAAAGCCGACAACACCGCCGGCCGGTCCCGACAGGATGCTGTCCTTGCCCGCAAACCGCTCGGCCGCAATCAACCCTCCGGCCGAACTCAAAATCTGCAATTCGCTCCCTGGCAATGATTGCCGCAGGGTGGCCACATACTGACGCAGCACCGGGTTGAGATAGGCATCGATCGTGGTGGTATCAGCCCGGGGAACCAACTTGACCAGCGGAGCCACCTCGCTCGACAGACTGATCTCGCTGAACCCGACGCCGCGGGCGATTTCGGCCACGAGTTGCTCATGAGCCGGGTGGGCCACCGCGTGCAATAAGGAAATCGCCAGCGACTCGATGCCGGCGCTGTGCAACGGTTCCAACAGACGGCGAATTTCCGCGGGGTCGGGTACGCGCAAAACCGTGCCGTCGGCGGCCACCCGCTCATCGATTTCCACGCTGGTTGTGGCCAACGGCAGACGCTTGTGAATGGCCAGATCAAACAGCCGGGGACGATTTTGATAGCCGATCGATAGTACGTCGCCAAATCCCCGGGTCGTAACCAGGGCCACGCGCGCACCCTGGCGCGTCAACAGTGCGTTCGTGCCGCGCAGTTGTCCCCAATCGAACGCGCACGGGCGGCACTGCCTCCTCGGGCGCGAGGCCAAGCAAATAGCGGATCGCCACTAGCGGTGCCTCGGTCGGCGACGATAGTTCGTACCGACTCCCGGGCGGCGGGTCGACCGCAAAAGGCGTCGCCAGGCTTATGCCCGCCGCCGGGCCGCCCGAATGGGTAACGATCGACTCGCCGATCGCGCGCCCCTCGGCATCGACAAGTTCGAGACGCCAGGAACGCCAAAAGTCGACCGGGTCGGCGGACCGCGCCGGATCGACGATCACGTGCCGCGACGAACCGACAGCAACGATCCCCTTGGTCACGCCGGTGGATAGCAGCTTGTGCCGGAGCAAAGCACCATCAGGCCGACGACCAAAGCAATCGGTGAACGTTCCGCCGACGTCGATCCAAAATTCCCAAGTCTCAGGAGGCATGCGTTTGGGCGGGGTTGCGGGAGGAGTGCGGAGCGGGTGGGTCCGTGCGTAAGCCAGCGCGACAGGTAGCCAAAACGCTGCGGCTGCTTGGTTGAGCGGCGGACGGGATAATCGAGGCAGGTGGGTCTAACGCTCTGGGAGGGACGGCCGGCCGGTTTCGCGGGCGATGCCGTAATGCTCAACTTTACGATACAGCGTCGCGCGACCGATGCCCAGTAGGCGCGCCGCGTCCGGTATATTTCCTCCGGTGCGGTGCAAAGCCTCGCCAATTAGCCGCCTTTCCCACATTTCCAAATCAAGCGACTCCAGCTCGCCACTTGCCACGCCGCGTAGACCGAGATCGCCGACCTCGATCTGGTCGCCATCGGCCAACACGACACCACTGTCGATGACATTGCGTAGCTGTCGGACATTTCCCGGCCATTGGTAGCCCAACAACTTTGCCCGGGCTTCCGGTGAAATCCCCAAAGTTGGCCGGCCATGTTGCCGGCGGAAGTGGTCGAGAAAAAAATCGACCAGCAGACCGATGTCCTCACCCCGCTCGCGCAGGGGGGGAACCAGCAGTTCAAAGACGCTCAGTCGATAGTACAGATCTTCGCGGAACTTCTTCTCGCGAACGTAGTGTTGCAGGTCCTGGTTCGTGGCGGCGATTACTCGCACGTCAACGCTCACTTCCTCGGTGGCTCCGACGGGCAGGAAAGGATGCCCCTCCAAAATGCGCAGCAGCTTGGCTTGTCCTTCGAGGGTCATCTCGCCGACCTCGTCGAGAAACAAGGTGCCAAGATCGGCTTGTTGGAAGTAACCGGTATGATCGCGGTCGGCACCGGTGAAGGAGCCTGCCTTGTGGCCAAAGAGCTGGCTTTCCATCAGATCGGCCGGAATCGCGGCACAGTTGACCGCCAGCATCGGCCGGTCGGCGCGCTGGCTCGAGCGATGTAGCGCCCGGGCAACCAGCTCCTTGCCCACGCCGCTCTCGCCGCGAACCAGCACGCAGCCGGTGGCTCGCGCGAGGCGATTGATTTTGGATTTCAGCTCGCGCATCGGGCGGCTTTCGCCGATCATTTCGCTGTGGCCGGGAGATTGGTCGACCAGCCGCAGGTAATCGGTATGGAGCCGGCTTTCGCGTCGTGCCCGGGCTAGGGCCACCGCCGCGATGTTGGCCAGTGAGATGGCGAAATCGAAATCGGCCTGGCGAAACCGCCCCTCTTCGAGATAGGCATGGATCGCTCCGATCGGCGCGCCGTCGTGAATCAGCGGAACACACAGCGCGTCGGCATAGTGCTGCAGACTTTCGAGGGGGTTGGACGTCGATTCGTTGGCGATCCAGACGGCGTTCCTTTGGCGGCAGACCAGGTCGGTCAGCGACTTGCTCAAGACGACCGCTTCGGAAGCGGCGGTGGGAATCAGGATTTTTGGCTTCAGTTCCCCGTCGTCGCTGATCCACAAAAACCCGGCCAGCGTGGCATGAGTCCAATCGGCTAACAGTTCCAACGCCACGCGAACGACTTCGTCCGGCTCGTCGCAGCCCAAAAGCTTGATGCTCAATTGATAAAGCAGCAACAGCTCCTGCGCTTGCTGCGAATCTGGAATGGCCGCCACGCCGCGGAAAGCGACGGCGTCCGCCTGGTCGACCGCCTGATTCTTAATCAGGGTCTGAGTGACCGTAATGCCGGCATGATGGAACTGACGGGGAGTTTCCGACTGCTCAAAGCAGAATTCGGTCGAGCCCAATCGGATCCGATTGCCCGGAGCCAGCACCGCGTCGTCGATCTTCTGGCCGTTGACGAATGTCCCGTTGCGACTGTCGGCGTCGCGGATCATCCAGGCGTTGTCATCGTGCGTGATGACAACGTGCACCCGCGAGCAGAGCGGATCGGTGAGCACGATGGCACACTCGAGGCCGCGGCCGATGCGGTTGTCGTCGTTAGGGTCGAGCAGATAACTCGTACCGGCCCGACTCCCGCTGGTCATTGTCAGATACGTATACACGGATCCTGCTGCCATGGGGCCCCACGTGTCTACGCGATCCGGCGACACAGCCCGGCACGCGGCGGATTGCCGCGGGCGTCGGTGTCCAGTATACCACGAGAGGAGCGGCGCGGCCGAGGCATCGCCGCCGCCAGCCTCCCGCCACAGAACCGGCAGCAGCACCCAAGGCCAGACGAAAGACTCCATGACGGCTCAATCCGCGGCGGGTCAATCGATAACAGAGCATTCGCCGCGAGACGGCTTCGACGCTCTGCTCATCATTGGCCACGGCACGCGCGATCCTGAGGGCCTGGCCGAGTTTCGTTACCTCGTCGACCAGGTTGCCCGGCAAAGAACCGATTGGCACGTGACCGGCTGTTGTCTCGAACTGGCCGAACCGTCGATCGCGGTGGCAGTCGACCGCCTCGCTGTGAGCGGACGATCCCGCATCCGGGCAATGCCACTGGTGCTTTTTTCCGCCGGCCACGCCAAACGTGACATTCCCGACGCTTTGGCCCAGGCGATCGCCCGAAACCCCGGCGTCGAAATCGAGCTCTGCCCCCCGCTGGGCTGCAACCCGGCGATCGTCGAGCTCTCGACGGAGCGCTGTCAACAAGCGATTTTCGGCCACTCGGCGATATCACCGGACGAAACCCTGTTGATTCTGGTTGGGCGAGGCAGCTCGGATGCCGAGGCGCTGCGCAGATGCGGCAACTGGCCGACTTGCGGCGGGGCGGCGCGCCGTCGGACAGGCTCGCCGATCAGTCGAATCGTGTGTTGGAACCGAGTGGTGTGCCCGACACAACAAAGGATCCCCACGCGACGGCGGAAGACGCTCCTATGGGATTTCCGCACATTGAGGTCGGTTTTGCGGCCGTGGCAGCCCCGTCGCTTGGAGCGGTGCTCGAGCGGGCGGCTCGGAGCGCGTATCGCCGCGTGATCGTCCAACCGCATTTGTTGTTTGCCGGCAGCGTGTTGTCAGAAATTCGAGGGCTGGTCGAGCAGCAGGAGCGCGTCGAGACTGCCGGTGGGATTTCGGGCCGGGAGTGGATCGTGACCGAGGCGTTAGGGCCGGATCGGCGGCTGGTGACGGCTGTAGTGGACATTGTGTCGGCTGTCACCCCCCGGTCTCACGGACTTTAAATCAGAACTAAATCGTGGCGGTCTGCGTTATAGAGGGGAGAGCGTAAGGCGATGCCCGTCGCGTTTTTGCGCCCGTTGGCACGGGCGGGGGGCGAATCGTGGGAGCTGGCGGAGGCGTGAAACTCTGATCTTGCATCTCCGAAACAAGACGGATAGGATTCTTTAACTCATTGGTATATTCCCACTTATATTGCCTAATGTTACGCTCGCGAAAGCTTGGCTTGGTCGCTCGACCTGGCCCGGAGGCAACCGTCTTGCGGGCCCGAGCGGCAGTTTTATTGCCGTTCGTTTCGGCCCTGCGCCGAAGTTCATTTAGCCAGCCTAACCGTCCTTTGTACGAGAGATTTTAATGAGCCGCTTGAATGTCAACATGGTTCGGAGTCGTCGCGCCTGGGCGTTGGGATTGCTGGCACTTGCTGGAAGCGCGGTTTGCTCGGTCCGGAGTGCCTCCGCCGATCTGACTCCTCCCCAGCCGATGGACCGACACATCACCCGGGCCGTGGCCAAGAAGCTGGAGTCGGATCATCTGAGCCACCACCGGCTGGACGATGAAATGTCCGAGCGTTGGCTGAAGAGCTACATCAAGACGCTCGACCCGCTCAAGCTCTATTTCACCCAAGCCGACATCGATGAATTCAACCAGCACAAGCACGACCTGGACGATTGGGCCAAGGATGGTGACGTTAAATACGGCCATTTTATCTTCAAGCGGTTTCTGCAGCGGATCGAGGAACGCGTGAAGCTGGCCGACGAGCTGCTGGCCGAAAAGCACGACTTCTCGGTCGACGAGAACATGATCATCGAACCGGATGACGCGGTCTTCGCTCGCAGTGACGCGGAGGTTCGCGATCTGTGGCGGAAACGCGTCAAGTACGACCTGTTGGGATTGATGGCCGAGAAAGCCAAGGCCAAGGCCGCCGACGACAGAAAAGCCGCCGACAAATCGACCGAAGACAAGTCGTCCGCCAAGGGCGACGACGGGCCTTCTCTCGGCACCGCCGATGAACAAGCTAGCGCCGCCAAGGCGGCCGCCGACAAACGCGCCGATAAGGCGGCGGAGGACAAGCAAACTCCGCAGGAAAAACTGTCGCGCAAGTATCACTCGCTTCTGAAGCGCTGGCGTCAGACCGACAACAACGAATTGCTCGAGATGTACCTGACCGCGCTGACAACCTCTTACGATCCACACACCAGCTACATGTCGCCCGACTCACTCAATGATTTCGAAATCCAGATGCGGTTGAACCTGGAGGGAATCGGAGCCGCGCTACAAGGCACGCCCGAAGGCGACACCGTGATCCAGAAGATCATTCCCGGCGGCGCGGCCTTCGAGGACAAACGGCTGGCGAAAGACGACAAGGTCCTCGGCGTGGGGCAAGGAGAGAACGGCGAAATCGTCGACGTGGCCGACATGAAGCTCCGCGACGTGGTCAAGCTGATTCGAGGCAAACGGGGCACGATCGTCCGCTTGAAAGTCTTGCCCGCCCACACCAGCGAGCCCCAGATCTATAACATCGTGCGAGCGCAAGTCGAACTGACGGATAGCGAAGCACGCAGCCAGATCGTCGAAGCCGGCAAAAAGCCGAATGGCACGCCCTTCAAGATCGGCGTCATCGATCTACCCAGCTTTTACATGGACATGGACGCCTATAAAGCAGGGGATGAAAACTACAAAAGCTGTACGCGCGACGTCGCGCGATTGCTCGAAAAATTCAACAAGGATAAAGTCGACGCGGTTGTCCTCGATCTGCGCCGCAATGGCGGTGGTTCGCTCACCGAGTCGATCAATCTGACCGGACTGTTCATCGACAACGGGCCGGTCGTCCAAGTCAAAGACTCCGACAAACGCGTGCAACACTATGATGACCCCGATCGGGGTATGCTTTGGAGCGGACCGCTGGTCGTGCTTACGAGCAAGTTCAGCGCCAGCGCCAGCGAGATCTTCGCCGGTGCCATTCAGGATTATCACCGCGGGCTGGTCGTCGGCGATACCTCGACGCACGGCAAGGGAACGGTGCAAAGCCTGCAAGACATCGGCAAGGATTTGTTCCACGTGCAGAACGCTCGGCCGCTCGGCGCGCTGAAGATCACCATTCAACAGTTCTATCGCCCGAACGGCGACAGCACTCAGAATCGCGGCGTGCTGGCCGACGTCGAATTGCCGTCGATCACCAGCCACCTCGACATCGGCGAATCGAGCTACGATTACGCTCTCAAGTTTGACAAAGTGCCGCAGGTCCCCTATCGCCCTTACGACCTGGTCAAGAGCGAAGTGGTGCAGGATCTGAACGCGCATTCCGCCAAGCGCTGCGAGGACTCGAAAGACTTCGTCAAACTGGCCAAGAAAATCGCACGCTACGACGCGCAGAAGAATCGCAAGATCATCTCGCTGAACGAAAAGGTCTTCCTCGACGAGCGAGCCGAGATCAACGCAGACAAGGAAGAGGAAAAGGAAATCGAGGAAATCAACGACCCCAATCGGCCAGTTTTCGACGCCGACAATTTCTATTCCAAGGAAATCGTGGCCGTCACGCTCGACTACATCAGGGCTCTGCAGGGCGCAATGCCCCCCGCCACGGTCGGACAGAGCGATCGGCCCCCTGTCGGGCAGCGTTAGAAGCGGACCTTGGGCGGCCCTCAGCCCCCGCGAAAGTCACTGCAAACGCCCCAGCGGGGGCGTTTCGCATTGGTTCATGGGGAACAAGGGGACCGGACGTCGATCGCGTCACGTCAGCGGAACGCGCAAACCGTCGTAGGCCAGCGCGATGTCCGGCGGCAGGCTGGCGGCGGTGGCTGCATGCTCCAGCTCGTGCGACAAGTGCGTCAGCAGGGTTTGCTTCGCACCGAGTTGCCTCGCCACCGCCACGGCCTCGTCCAAGCTGAAATGCGTGGCATGTGGCTCGGGGCGTAAAGCGTCGAGAACCAGCACATCAAGCCCAGCTAACAGCGGCCAGCTTTCCGGCGGAATATTATTGGTGTCGGTGCAGTAAGCCACGTTGCCGAAGCGAAAGCCTAACACCTGGAACCGCCCGTGCAGCAGGCGCAGGGCGCTGATCGGTTGCCCGAGCAATTCGAAGGGACCGGGCGCGATCGTGTGAAAGACGATCTGAGGTACGCCGCCGCCGTAGCTTTTGGCCTCCGGCGCGAAGGCATAGTCGAACGCTCTGCGGATCCGCTGTTCGACGTGGGATTCGCAGTAGACCGGCATCGGACCGCCGAGGTAGTACGAGAAGATTCGCAAGTCGTCCAAGCCGAACAGGTGGTCGGCGTGGTCGTGCGTATAGAGCGTGGCGTGGATGCGCCCGACTCGCTCGCGCAATAATTGCCAACGCAGGTCCGGGGTAGTGTCGATCAACAGGTTTCCGCCGGGGAGGCCCAAGACGATGCTCGACCGCGTGCGGTTGTTGCGTGGGTCGCCGCTTGTGCAAGTGTCGCAGCCACAGCCGACCACCGGCACGCCGACCGAAGTGCCCGTGCCAAGGAAGAGCAATTGCCCCTTGATGTCGGTTCCGGAGTATGACTTGCTCACGTAAGCAACTTCCCCGCTGAGACTTGGGAGATGTGCCGCCGGGGGCCAACTGTCCTTGACCCCCCGGGGGCATCGCAATAAACTTTGATGTTGACGATAGTTACGCTGCTGCAACCGCGCGGCGGTTCGGCCAATTTGGGGCTATCCGCCACGCTCGGCCCGGTCAATGCCGTGTACGCGCTTGCCGGGGCGCCGGTGGGCACGCTTCAAGGCACAGGCGGTCCTGGCCGTCTGGCTGCCCGCTGCTTGGTTTCTCATTGCGCGGAGCTTTTGGCCAGGGGGGGACACCGCCCCTGAATGGTTGTTGTTCCGCTGTGTGGCCTCGGAGTGCCGTTGTCGGCCATAGGCGGCGGGCCGCGTCGAGTCGACAGCCGGCAGTCGGTTAGTTTCAGTCAATTCAGTTGATAGTGTGCTTGGCGGTCTGGGGTTGATTCATGGAAGCGTTAGAACGGATTTGGGAACTCGTCAGCGGCTTTTTCGCCTCGTTGGCCATGGGCATCGAGCGCGATCACGTCGCTGTTTGGTTCCTCCAATGCCCGATACATTAAGAAGCTACAGGCAAAGGTCGAGTACATCAACGCCTTGGAACCCAAGTTCCAGGCAATGAGCGACGATGAGCTGAAGCAGCAGACGGTCGAATTCCGCCGCCGCCTGGCTGCCGGCGAAACGCTGGACGACCTATTGGTCGAGGCGTTCGCGGCGTGCCGCGAGTCGGGCCGCCGCTACCTGGGCATGCGTCATTATGACGTCCAAATGATTGGCGGCATGATTCTTCATGCAGGCAACATCGCCGAAATGGTCACCGGCGAAGGCAAAACGCTCGTGGCCACGCTGCCTTGCTATCTCAACGCGCTGGAGGGCAAGGGGGTCCACGTCGTTACCGTGAACGACTACCTGGCTCGGCGCGACATGGAGTGGATGGGCCCGCTCTACATGGGCCTGGGGTTGTCCGTCGGAGCGATCCAAACCGGCTTGGATGGCGACGAGCGCCAGCAGGCTTATGCCTGCGATATCACCTACGGCACGAACAACGAGTTCGGCTTCGACTATTTGCGCGACAACATGCGTCCCGCTGCCCGCGGCGACGACCGCTATCCCAAGCGGCTTCAGCAGGCTCAGGGACCGCTGCATTACGCGATCATCGACGAAGTCGACAACATCCTGATCGACGAAGCCCGCACGCCGTTGATTATCTCCGGCCCGGCCCACGACGACGTCAGCCGTTACGCCCGGGCCGACAAGGTGGCCCGGCAGCTCAAGCCCGACGTTCATTTCGAGGTCAAGGAGAAAGAGCGGACGGTCCATCTCACGGACGAGGGGGTGCGCGAGGCGGAGCGGCTGGCCGGCGTCGAAAGCTTTTACACCGCCGGCAACATGGAATGGCCGCACCTGATCGACAACTCGCTGAAGGCGCACTACCTCTACAAGCGCGACGTAAGCTACGTGGCGATGGATGGCGAAATCATCATCGTCGACGACTTCACGGGCCGCCTCATGCCCGGGCGCAATTGGAGCGACGGCTTGCACCAGGCGGTCGAGGCCAAGGAAGGAGTGCGGATCAAGGAAGAAAACCAGACGCTGGCCACGATCACGCTGCAGAATTTCTTCAAACTCTACGACAAGATTTGCGGCATGACCGGCACCGCCATGACCGAAGCGGGTGAGTTCTGGAAAATCTACAAGCTGGATGTCATCGCCGTGCCGACGAACAAACCGCTCAAGCGACTCAATCATGCCGACGTGATCTTTCGCACCGAGCGAGAAAAGTTCAACGCCATCGCCGAAGAGATTGAAACCCTCAACAAACACGACGTCGTCGAACTGAAAGACGATACCGAGCTGGTCGGCACGATCACTCACGAGGACGACAAGGCGGTCGAGATCCGCCCCAAGGAAGCGAAGTCGAAGGCGCCGGCCGAGCTCATCGCCCGCGACCGGATCCGTCACATTCAGAAGCGAGGGCGTCCCATCCTGGTGGGAACCGTGTCGATCGAGAAGAGCGAACGCCTCTCGACGATGCTCGCCCGCCGCGGCATCGAGCACCAGGTGCTCAACGCCAAGCACCACAAGCGCGAAGCCGAAATCGTGGCCCAGGCCGGCCGGAAGAACGCCGTCACAATCGCCACCAACATGGCCGGCCGCGGCACGGACATCATCCTGGGTGGAAATCCCGAGACCATGGCCTGGGCTCAATTGCAGGATAAATACGCCACGCGGCTCGACGTGCCTCAGCACGAGTGGATCGAACTGATTCGACAGATCGAAGAGCGCGAACAAATGAAACCCGAGGGACAAGAGGTGCGTGGACTTGGCGGGTTGCATATCGTCGGCACCGAACGGCACGAAGCCCGGCGAATCGACTTGCAGTTGCGCGGCCGTTGCGGCCGGCAGGGAGACCCCGGTTCCAGCCGATTCTATCTGTCGTTGGAAGACGACCTGATGCGGATCTTCGCCGGCGAGTGGGTGAAAAACGTGCTCACGCGGTTCGGCATGCAAGAAGGCGAAGCGATCGAAAGCAAGATGGTCAGCCGCCGGGTCGAAGGGGCTCAAAAGAAGGTCGAAGAACACAACTTCGAAATTCGCAAAAACCTGCTCGAATACGACGAGGTGATGGACGAGCAGCGCAAACGGGTTTACGGCTATCGCCAACGCATTCTCAACGGCGGCAATTGCAAGCAGTTGATCATGGAAATGATCGACCAGCAGATTGCCAGACATCTCGATGAATTCCTCGACAAGGACTACGGCGGGGCCACCTTCGCCAAATGGGCAGGCGGACTCTTCGGCGTCGAACTCGAGGCACGCGACTTCCAAGGACTCGATCTGGCCGCGGCCCAACGGGTGGCGCGCGACGAAGCCACGCGAATGGCCGAGGGACAGGTCAACGATGCCATCGAAGAAAACCTTCCCGAGGATGAAGAACCGGGCGAGTGGAACTGGGAAGCACTGGCCCGTCTGATCAACACTCGCTGGAAACTGAATGTCCGCGACCGCGATTTGAAACGGCTCGATCGCGGGCAGGTCAGCGAGGTGCTACTCGGGGAGGTTCGGCAAGCGATCGAAAAGGTCGATCTCGACGAAGGCGAAAAATTCCTGGCCGAGGATTTCAGCATTCGCACCGCATGTGCCTGGGTCCACTTCAAGTTCGGCAAACAGCTCGATCCTGCCGAAGTGACCAAGCTCGAACCGGAAGAGATCAAGGACCTGGTCCGCCGCACCGCGGCCGCTGCCTACGACGAAAAGGAAATCGAGTATCCGGTGATGGCCGGACTCTACCACTTCACCACCCGGGACGCCTCGGGGCAAAAGCGGTACGACCGCGAGCGACTGGTGGCCTGGGCGCGCGAGCGATTCCAGGTCGACTTGGACTTGGAAGATCTGCGCAACAAACAGCGCGACGACATCCGGGCGCTGCTGGTCGAGCACAGCCGGGCCCAAAAGGTCGAGGCCGATCTGGCTTTGGCCGAAGTCGAGCGGCGCATCGACAAGCTATTCGCCGGCGAGGCCCCGGGCGCGACAGCTCAGGCCGCGAACGGCGAACTGATGTCGCTGACCGATTGGCTGGCACAAAAAATCAAGTATGTGGCCAGGCCCGAGGAACTGGCTCCGCTACGCCGCGACGAGCTGGAAGGCCGGCTGACGATGGCGGTCGAAGATCGATTCCGGCCAGAAATCCGCCGCATGGAGCGAACACTGCTGCTGCAAATCCTGGATACGGCCTGGAAAGAACACCTGCTGGCGATGGATCACCTGCGCCATAGCGTGGGACTGCGGGGCTATGCCCAGGTCGATCCCAAGGTCGAGTACAAGCGCGAGGGTATGCGGATCTACGAGCAGATGTGGATCAGCGTCGACGAGCAAACGACCGACTTGATCTTCCGCATGGAACAGCTCGACGAAGGTTTTGTCGGCTCGACTTGGGTGGAAAGCGAAGCGATCCACGAGGAAGCGCCCCCAACCAGCTCGAAAAGCATCGTCGCCGAACAACAGACCGCGATCGAAAACACCGAAGCCGATCGCAAGCCCGAACCGATCCGCAATCTCGGCCAGCGCGTCGGCCGCAACGATCCCTGCCCCTGCGGCAGTGGTAAAAAATTCAAGAACTGCCACATGAAAAAAGGTGGGGGCCCCGGCGCCTAGTCGCGCGCCCGATAGCCCGGTCAAACGAAGCGAGCGAGGGAAAGGATTCCCAGCGGTGCCGATACTCCTGGATTGCCTCTATCTCGCGCTCCTCGCCTTGCTGTCGCCCTGGCTGGTCTGGCAGAGCTGCGCACGGGCAAATACCGGCAGGGCCTGGCCGCCAAATTCCTCGGCCTCGTGCCGCGACGGCAATCCCGCGCCCCGTGCGTCTGGCTCCACGCCGTCAGCGTCGGCGAAGTGAACATGCTGGTGCCCCTGGTGGCCGAGATCGCTCGCTCTTGGCCTGAGTGGGAATGCGTCATCTCAACGACCACCCGCACCGGCTTTGCGCTGGCGCAGTCGCGATTCCCGGGCATGATGGTCTTTTATTGCCCGCTGGATTTCAGTTGGGCGGTGCGCCGGGCCATGGAGCGCATCGGTCCGCGACTGCTCGTGTTGGCCGAACTCGAGCTTTGGCCAAATCTGATCTGGGCCGCCAAGGATGCGGGCGCCGCGTGGCGATCGTCAATGGTCGACTCAGCGAGCGGAGTTTTCACGGTTACCGGCGACTTCGTCCGCTATTGGCGCCGGTGCTCGACAGCCTCGATCTGGTGGCGGCGCAAACGCCCGACTACGCACAGCGGTTTCTGGCACTTGGCACGGCGGCGGCCGTGGTCGAGGTAACCGGCTCCATCAAATTCGACGGCGCCGAGGCCGACCGCCAAAATTCCGAGACCTTGCGGCTAGGCAAATTGGCCGGCTTCTCGCCGGGCGACGTGGTGTTCTTGGCCGGCAGTACGCAGGAGCCCGAGGAGCAATTGGCCCTGGAGGCGTTTCGCCGCTGCGCGGACCGGTTTCCGCGGCTCAAACTGATTGTCGTTCCCCGCCATCCCGAGCGATTCGAGCGCGTTGCGCAGATGCTCACTGAAAGCGGCCTCGCTTGGCACCGGAGCAGCCAACTGGACCCGGGCCGGCCCGCCCCCGACGCACGAATCCTGTTAGTCGATCGGATCGGCGAGTTGCGGGCCTGGTGGGGGACGGCCGCGATCGCCTTTGTCGGAGGCAGCCTGACGGCGCGCGGAGGACAAAACATGATCGAGCCGGCCGCGTACGGAGCTGCCGTCTCGTTTGGCCCCGCCACGCACAATTTCCGCGACGTCGTGGCCCTGCTACTCGAAGCCCAGGCGGCGGCGGTGGTCCGCAACGGGGACGAATTGATCTCGTGGGTCGCTCGCTGTCTGACCGATCCGGAGTATTCCGCCGAGTTGGGATTGCGCGCCAGGCAAATCGTTGCGGCGCAGCGCGGAGCCACCGCGCGGACAGTCAAGCTGCTCGCCGCCCTGACCGAAAAACCATCCAAAACGTTGGCGGCCGCCGATCCCCGGCATGCGGCCTGAAGTCTCTTTCGAGGTGGGCTGGACCCGGGTTGTCGGGCGGCGTCAAGCGATGGCCGATCAGTCGGTCGGAAGAACCTTTTCCAAGATTTCGCGCCGCGCATCGGCGTCGCCATGGGCAAAGGTTTCTCCCATGCCCTCGCCCAGCAATTGCTCGTAGTAACCGGCCGCGGTGCCCTCGTCGATCAACTGCCGCGCCTGATACGCGCGCAATTCGACCAGGTCGGCCGCCAGGTCACGATGCTTACTTGACAACAATCTCTCGGCGGCTTGCTTGGCATCGTCGGCGGTCAAGTCCGGCATCGGTTGTAATGTCATCTTCTGGTCGATTTGACGCAGTACATCGGCAAGCCACTTTTTACTGCCGTCGCCGCCCGGCGGCGTACTACCGGCAGTGAGACCTACTTTGAGGGTGCTGGAGTTGAAGATCGGCAATCGGTTCACCAGGTCAGCGACGCGGACGAAGATCTGTCGTTGGTCAGATTTTCCCCAATTGACATACACGCCAACCATGATGTCCAAATCATGCCGATTGGCAGTTGCGACCAATTGGTTGTTTTTGCCGATCCCCAGCCAGCCGACGCGAGTCAGCCGCTGGTCTTCGCCTGGCGGCCAGGCGCCGAAAGCGCCTGAGGCGAGTCGCTCGTCCAAAGCCGCGACCAGCTTCGGGCCGATCGGCCCGGTGACCGGCTCAATCCGTTGCTCGTCCATGGATTTGGCGGGAACATTGGTCGGTAGCACCCCCAATCCCAAACGGAGTCCGAATACCGGCCGTTTCGACCAGGGTGCCCAACGCACTTGCTCGTTGATCTGATCGTCGTCGGCCGCGAGAAAATCGATGTACGCAGAACGCGTGTACGCACGGCTGACACCGTCCGAGATGCCAAAGTCCGCAGTTTGACCAGCGGCCGGCGCCGGCCGCTGATTCGCGGCAGGTTTAGCCTTAGGAGCGCCATTCGCACCACCGTTCAAAAGCTGAGCCAAGGTGAGCAACTCTTTGGATGCCCGCCCGTTCCGATTGGGCAATTTGACGATCTGCAGCGCATTGTTGGCAACCACCAAGAGCCGCTCGGCGTCGAGCGCCATGGCGAAACGTGGCATTCCGACCCCCGACGTTAACGGCTCATTCACAGCTCCAGCCAGAACTAGCTTGCCGGAAAAGGGGGGATGATGATCCGTCCGAAGGCCAACCATCCTGCTCCGCCGGCCAACGGTTCGATAGGCCGAGATCCCGGCGGCGAGTCGTGTGCCAGGTCGAAGTTGAATTCGCGATCCGCCATCACGCTGCCATCGCTCAAATTCCACGCAACGAACCGGGATTTCTTAGCCCCACGAAATAGGGCGGTCACCTGCTGGCCGTCGGGAGCAAACGCGGCACCTGCGCAATCCAAAGGTGAACTGGCCGGGACGGCCGGGATGCTGACCTTGCCCACCAGTCGCTTTTCGACCAGGTCATAGATCTGGAGCAGCGACTTGTCGACCGCGGTGAGATACCTGCGGCCAGGACTAATCGCCCACTGCGTTTTTGGATCCCTGTTGGAGCCGGTCGCCACGAACTCCACCTGCGTTTCGTCGTGGACGAAATTCCAGATCTGACACACAGCTGGCGTCTCGGCGTCGGTCCCACCCGTGTGCACCAGCAGTAACGTCTCCGGCGCGACGAAGTCGATGAAGGGGTGTGTACCGTTAGTAAGTTCGCGACACGGCAGGCGGCCGACCATTTGTCCGTCGGAGAGCGACCAAACCTCGACGAGCTTGCTGCCGGGGATATAACCGGCGATCATCGGTTCATCGGCCGACAACGCCACAGGCTCAACGAAGTCAATTTGCCCGGTGAGCTCGCCAAGTCGCCTCCCGCCCGCTAGATCCCACAATTCGCGTTTCGACTGTTCGCGGCGATTATCACCGACCGCCAACCAGGCACTGGGGACCGTCGGCGTTACCAGATTCCAGGGGGGCAACCCAAGCTGAATGTCCGGCATTCGCCGACCGATCTTTGGCGGCGCGACGCGGGGCGGGTCAGGCACGGCCGTCCACGCGACAACATCGATTTCGGCGGCCGGCGCACCGGCGCCATTTGCGCTCGTCTCGATCATCGCTCCGTTGGCGGCAAGACCGGTCCCGGCCGGCGCATCGCCGGGCTGCCTCGCCTGCGCGGCGGCCTCCGTTACAGTGGCGCCGGCAATTGGTTTTGCGCCCGATGCGCCCTCGACCGCTGGCGGTGGCTCGAGCTGTTGGCGAACGAACTCGCTCACACCGACTCCAACGTTCTGCCGGGCAATAACTTCGGCCACCCCATAACCGAGCGAGAGCAAAACCAGTCCGCCCGACAAAACGTGATAGATGCTGGAGCGTTGGACTAACGCCAAACTTCCCAGCGCTGCCCCGAACACGACCGCCGCCACGAGAAAAACCACCAGAATCGCCGCCCATTTTGGTAAAAGTTCCAAAGCGGGCGCGACACTGCCGACATTTTTTGCGGCGACAATCACCGACGTTTCGACGCAGCAAAACCAGGCGAGCCGCAGAGCGAGCAGCCCAACAAGGAAAAGAGCAACTTTATATTCGGTTTCCGCCCGCCGGGCCGCGGAGGGAACATGACACGTCTCATCTGACCTCCAAGCGGCCGCGGCTGCGATCCCGCCCACCACAGCGCCCACGGTTACGGTCACCGTATGGAACCAGGTAAAATCCAGTACGACGAGCAGCACCGCCAACCCGGCAAACGTCACCACCAGAGCGTGACGTTGAAGAAATACCTTGACCGAGTTCCCAGGGCCGTGGGGTCGGTGTGGGGGACGAGGCGGGCCGGATCGTCCGGGCGGATTCAATTTGCCGCTCGGTTCGGCGCCCCCCGCCAGATTCTCATGGAGAAACTGGCCAAGCTTCAGCGCCGAAGCGGCCGATTCATGCTCTCGCAGATCGATCGGTCCGCGACACTGGGGACACTTGACGACGTTGCGCGCCGAAGCATCCGGGATATCGAGCTTCTTGCCGCATTGGCCGCATACCACGCGCAACATGCCAGCCTCTCCCCGCGGCACGCGATGGCTTCAACCTGCGGTCGAAACAGCCTCAATCACATACCGGACCAAGAAATGGGTAGGGCTCCGCCGAGCCACGGCAAAACCGATACTTTGGCTCGGCGCCGAGGTGGAATAACGAACGTCCTAAGGGAACGCTGGCCTCTTCTCTACTGCACCCAAGCCTATAATGCCCCATGGATAGTCGGGTGTCAACGCGGCAATCCCAGGGATCTTCTATTTCGTTAAATGTCGTATGCTGTGGCGAGTTACATGCGGCTTACCGCAACCCCGATCGACCGCTAACCGACCAATAGGCGATGCACGAGCGACGCGTTTATCTGGATAATCACGCCACCACACGGGTCGATCCACGGGTGGTTGAGGCGATGCTGCCATTCTGGACCGAAGTCTACGGCAATCCGGCCAGTACCAGCCACGTCTTCGGCTGGGAGGCGAAAGATGCCGTCGATGACGCCAGAGCCCGAGTCGCCGCTGCAATCGGCGCCAGCCCGCGCGAGATTGTTTTCACCAGCGGTGCCACCGAAAGTAACAATCTGGCAATCCGCGGCGTCGCCGAACGTAGCCGCCAACGTGGCAGTCATCTCGTTTCGGTTTCCACCGAGCATAAGGCAGTCCTCGATCCGCTCGCCCGGCTCGCTCGCCGGGGCTTTGACGTGACGATTCTGGACGTCGAGCCAGCCCCGAGCGCGCATGCCGGTCGGCTCGATCCCGCGGCGTTGGCCAAGGAGCTGCGCGACGACACGTTGCTCGTCTCGGTGATGCTGGCCAACAACGAAATCGGCGTCGTGCAGCCGCTGGCCGATGTCGGTAGCATTTGCCGAGAACGTGGAGTTTTGTTGCACTGCGACGCCACTCAAGCCGTGGGGCGAATTCCGGTCGACGTTGCGCTGCTCGGCGTCGATTTGCTCAGCTTTTCCGCACACAAGTTCTACGGCCCGAAAGGTGTCGGGGCATTGTACGTGCGACAAGGGACCGATCCGGTCCGGCTCGAGTGCCAGATCGCCGGCGGCGGGCACGAACGGGGTTTGCGCAGCGGCACCTTGAACGTCCCGGGGATCGTCGGCTTGGCTCATGCCCTCGATTTATGCCTGGCCGAAATGCCGAGCGAAACGATCCGCCTGGCCAGCCTGCGCAATCGGCTCTTCGAAGGGCTGACCTCGGCGCTGGAGGGCGTGACGCTCAACGGTCCAGCGCTCGATGGCATTGGCCTTCGCCTTCCGGGAAACCTCAACGCGAGCTTCGCCTCGGTCGATGGGGAAGCACTGATCATGAATGTGAAGCAATTGGCGGTAAGTTCGGGGAGTGCCTGCACGTCGGCCAGTCCCGAGCCGAGCCACGTATTGGCCGCCTTAGGCCTGAGCGAAGATGCGGTCCGCAGTAGCTTGCGGTTTGGGCTGGGCCGCTTTAATACGGCCGAAGAAATTGACTTTTCTGTCTTGGTCGTTGCCGAGGTAGTCGAACGACTGCGAAAACTAAGCAGTTTAGCATAGTCCGGTAGGGCTCAAACCGAACGGCCAGGGCTACGAAACGCCCCCGACCACTTTTTTTTCGGCCCCCCATCGTATAATTTAGACAGTTGTGGTTGTGAAAAGTAATTGCTCGTGCGAGGAAGTCACTCATGGGAATCAAGTTGAGCGAGAAGGCCGCCCAGGAAGTCAAACGAATCCTGCAAGAACAGAGCTACGGTCCGGAAACGGTTCTCCGGGTTGGAGTCACGGGAGGCGGATGCAGTGGTTTTTCCTACGCCCTGGGTTTCGATAATAGTTTCGACGAACAAATCGATGCCAAGACCGAACAACACGGCGTGAGCGTCGTGGTCGATAAGAAGAGCGACCTCTATCTCGATGGCACGACGGTCGATTTTTACGAAGGCTTGGAGAAGCGCGGGTTTACGTTTGACAACCCGAACGCAGTCAAATCGTGCGGCTGTGGTAGTTCGTTTCAAGCTTGATAGGCTGCTCGCCATCCTGGCAGGCAGCCCATGTCATGAAGCGCTCGAAGTCCGTCTGGCTGCCAGTTCCGCCGTGCGATGGCGCGGCCGGACTGGCGCAAAACGGCAAAGGCGGGCCGTTGCTGGCAAACTAGTGGGAGGGCGACACATGAACGTCCGACGCTTGATCATTGGATTTTTGCTGGTGTTGGGATCGACGTGGTTGATCGCCGACGCATCAGCCGAAATGGTTCGCCCCCTGTGGCGGCAACGCCAAAACTATCGAGCGCCGGCGGCGGCTGCAGCGGCCCCCGTGCAGGCGAGATCCAACGGGCGGACGGCGTACTCCTATCCGTCGAGCCAGGGGGGCTGGAATGCCAATAACACCTGGTTCACCCAAGCCCCATACGGCAATTACGCGCCGCCTCCCTACGCCACATCGCGATCAGCCTTCTATCAGGTCGGCCCGGTGCCGGCCTTCGGTGGCGTTCGATCCTTACCGGGCTGGGGCGGCGCTCGCTAAAGGGCGGGCGAAGCGGCGAAACGGTTCGCACGTCGTGATCGTTGCGGCCGTCGGTAATTTCGCGCCGTCAATGAATGACGCAAATCGCCCACTCCCGTAGCGGACGCTCTCTCTCCGTGCATTCCATGTACGCCTGCCTTTCTGCTTTCCGAGAGGTGCCCGCCGCCGTTGCGAGCGATCTCAAGGGGCCCGCAGGCAAGTCCGCGTACTGCCAGGATCGGTTGCAACGATCTTAACGGCGAGCGGCTACGGCCCGTCGCCGGTCTCGACAAGGCCGGCACCTGAGACGTTTTGACTCACCCCACATGTGACCTACTCTTGCCTCGGGCGAAAGGGCAAGCGCTGTAGACACGGGAATAAGTGGTTAAAGCGATGTTGATCAATCCGGGTGCATCCTTGGCGGTTTGGAGCGTCGAGTTCGCCTTGGCATATCTCATGCTGGCGATTGGCTTTGGGATTGGGCGATGGTCGGTGCGGCACCGCAAGGCGTCGGGCGCGGAAAAGGAGCGGGCAGTCCAAGCCGCGGCTCGAATCCAAGAGTTGGCCGATCGCGTCGCGCAGGATGTCGGCGAACACAGCACGCGAGTCCGCGAAATCAGCACCGATTTGAGTGCCAGCGGGCGAAACAACGTCGTTCCCTCGGACGACGTCGTCCTGAAATCGATTGACGACATCGTTAAAGCCAACGAGCGGCTGCAAGAACAACTGGCGACGGCCGAAGTCAAGCTGCAACGACAGGCCGCCGAGCTCGAAACACAAACCACCGTCGCCCGTACCGATCCCCTCACTCTGTTGAGCAATCGGCGCGTGCTCGACGACGAAATGAACCGTCGCTTCGCCGAGTGGCAACGCCGGAAAAGCACCTTCTCGCTGATCATGATCGACGTCGATCATTTCAAGAAATTGAACGACCAATACGGTCACCAGGCCGGCGACCAGGTCCTGAGGGACGTGGCCGTGACGCTCGGCACCACGGTGCGTGAAATGGATCTGGCCGCTCGCTATGGCGGAGAAGAGTTTGCCATCATCCTCCCCAGCACACCTTTGACCGACGCTTTGAGCGCCGGAGAGCGGATCCGCGCGGCGATCGCCAAGGGAATTACGCGATTCGGAGGCGCCACGATTCAAGCCACCGTTTCGGTCGGCGTCTCCCAGATCGGAGGCGAAGACGACACCGCCTCTTTGATCAGCCGCGCCGATGAAGCACTTTATGCCGCCAAGGGGGCAGGCCGGAACCGCGTTTGGTTCCATAATGGCCAGCAATCGGTGCCCATGCCGTCTGCTGATAGCGCCGCCAGGGTACCGACCCCGGCTTCCGCGCCGACGGCGCCCGAGCCCGGCCCGGCGAACGCCAATCCGCCGGAGTCGACAACTTGCCAGTCGATCGTCAAAGCCATGGATTCGCGCAGCCCGACGGCTTTTTGCACCGACCTGAAGCGACGGGTGATGGAATGCCAGAAGTTCGCCGTTCCCTTGACTCTGGTCCTGCTCGACATCGACGATTTCAAGCCCTTGGTCGACAATTTAGGGACGTCGGCACGCGAATTGGTGGTGAACACCATGTCCGAATTCCTCACCATGTCGCTGCACGACATTGATGTCGTCTCGCATTATGGCGACGGTCATTTCGCCATCATGATGCCCGGAACCGAGTTGACCGGTGCGATCAAAATGGCCGATCGCCTGCGATCGGTGATCTCGAGTTGTGCATTGCCGGTTCGTGGCGAGCAATTGCGCTTCACGATCAGTCTCGGTCTGGCACAGGCCCGGTCATCGGACGACCCCCGTTCGCTGGTGAAGCGTGCTGATGCCGCCCTGTTCGCGTCGAAAGAGGCGGGTGGCAACTGTGTCCACCAGCACACCGGCGAACGCTGCGAGCCGACCACCCAGCTGGCTGCGGTCTGCTAGTAGAACGTGCTAGGCAGTTCACTTCTCGGTTCGCGGTCGGAGAGATCGTCCGAGCCCTCAGTGCTTTGGCCGCCGACCTGAACGAGCAGCTCCTTCCTGCCTCCGAACCACCCTGTTTTGCGTCCACCCCTCGAGAAATCGAGTGGGTAGCGGGCCCGGCAGAGGTCTTTTGCACGGGGCGAGCGGGCGGCGGAGAATGGCTCTCTTTTGCCCTCTGGATCGGCCAGTGGGGGCTCTTGCAAATTCCTCACGGACCAGTAGAATCTCGGCCGACTTAAGGGAGATTCGCAGTGAGCCTCTCGGCTGCTTAGCCCCCAGTTTTGGTGGTGCTTGCGGACGAGGCTAGCTGGGCCTAAGCCGGGCTTTTCGGGAAAGATGAAAAAGAGGCCGGCCAAAAGAAAACGAACCCCTTGACGAGCTTTCTGGAATCAGTAGGATTAGCTGTTTCCGCCAAGTCGTGCCGCAGTGGTTAGAGGCCGGGTTCATCGCGGGATGAATTCAGCCTCTGTCTATTTGGCAGACCACCGATTGGCCGAAATGCCAGTTTCCGTGGAGAGGTTTGCCGGGCCCAAACGGGTCCGGCAGGCTTCGCCTGTTCTTTGACAATTTGGTTGTTGCAAGAGTGGCATCTTGTTTTGAACAAGGGGTGCGCATGAGGGCGTCTTTCGCGGTGCGGAGGACGAACGAGTGTGCACAAATTGTTCTCCAAGGCCTTTAGCGGCGAACGCAAGTGGGTACCGAAAAGTCGGTTGGTTGTTGGCGAAGAATCGCGTTTTCACAAGAATCGCGGTTTCGAGCGATGGCCGGGCGGCTTCGGTTTTCTTGCGTTCGCAGGATTTTAAAAAGCGTTACTCGCTTCGTCTCGCAGTGGGTGTCGGTCCGATTGAACTCCACCGGTTATGCCGGTGGGACGAGCGGACTGGCAGTTACGCGGGAGCGAAGCAGTGGTAAGGCCTGAATCCAGGCGTTCTCTTCGCTGGTTTTTCACCGCAAGGTGGGGCCGGCTGGGAGAGGGTTGGATTTATGTGGCCAAGCTACTAAGGGCACATGGGGGATGTCTTGGCGTCAGGAGGCTTTGAAGGGCGTGGAAGACTGCGAAAAGCTCGGGGGAATTGTCAAACGAGTGTTGATCCCGAGATACCCGAACTGGCATACACTGAATTCATAGGTGTATGCAGCGAACGCGGCGAACTGAAACATCTCAGTAACCGCAGGAAAATAAAGAAATCTCGATTTCCTCAGTAGCGGCGAGCGAACGGGAAATAGCCCAAACCGCGAAGGTTTTCCTTGGCGGGGTTGTAGGGCCCTTCACATGGGAGTTACAAAGTGAATTGCTAGCCGAACCGCCTGGAAAGGCGGACCACAGAGGGTGACAGTCCCGTACGTGAAAGCGATTCACCTCCCGAGGGGTACCTGAGTAGGTCGGGTCACGTGGAACCCCGACTGAATCTACGGGGACCATCCCGTAAGGCTAAATACTACCTGACGACCGATAGCGAACTCAGTAGGGCGACTGAAAGATGGGAAGAACCCCTGTTAGGGGAGGATACTGAACCTGAAACCATGTGCCTACAAGCGGTCGGAGCACTATGGCTCGTAAGAGCAATGTGTGACGGCGTGCCTTTTGCATAATGATCCGGCGAGTTAGCGTCAACGGCTTGGTTAAGGCCTTCAGGGCCGAAGCCTTAGGGAAACCGAGTCTGAATAGGGCGACAATTGGTCGTTGGTGCTAGACGCGAAACTGCACGATCTACCCATGAGCAGGTTGAATCGCGGGTTATACCGCGTGGAGGACCGAACCCATCTGGGTTGAAAACCGGTGGGATGACTTGTGGGGAGGAGTGAAAGTCTAATCAAGCGCAGAGATAGCTCGTTCTCTCCGAAATAGCTTTAGGGCTAGCCTTGAGCAACTACGCATCGGGGGTAGAGATACTGAATCGGTTTGGGGCTCTTCCAAGAGTACCCTGCTGAACCAAACTCCGAATACCGATGCGACTATCTCAGGAGTCAGTCCGCGAGGGATAAGCTTCGCGGTCGAGAGGGAAACAACCCAGACCATCTGCTAAGGTCCCGAAGATGTACTTAGTCACTAAGGAAGTTGAGTTTCTGTGACAGCCAGGATGTTGGCTTAGAAGCAGCCACCATTTAAAAAGTGCGTAACAGCTTACTGGTCGAGAAATTCTGCGCCGATAATGAACGGGAGTAAGTACGTCACCGAAGCAATGGATGTTCCGCCTTCGGGCGGCACATGGTAGGAGAGCGCTGTACATCAGATACAAGCCGTACCGCAAGGAACGGTGTCGGGGTGTACAGGTGATTATGCCGGAATGAGTAACGATAAAGCAGGTGAGAATCCTGCTCGCCGAAAGCCTAAGGTTTCCTGGGGAAGGTAATTCCGCCCAGGGTTAGCCGGTACCTTAGTCGAGGCCGAAAGGCGTAGACGATGGACAGCAGGTCAACATTCCTGCGCCACCAAGGTGGACCGATGGAGGGACGGCGTCCGTAAAGTGAGCGGTACGACTAGAAATGTCCGTGGACTATTCAAAGGTGGGGGAAAGGTAAATCCGCCCCCGCAAGCCAATGGATAGGACCGACCGCGTTTACGTTCGGGAAGTCATTTGAAAGACGTCCAAGAAAAGCTCCTAAGGATTGAAACCTAGGTGACCGTACTAAAACTGACACAGGTAGGCGAGACGAGAAGTCTAAGGCGCTCGGGAGAACACTGGTTAAGGAACTCTGCAAATTGACCCCGTAAGTTCGCGATAAGGGGTGCCTCGGGGGGTCTCAAGCCTCTTGAGGTCACAGTAAATCGGCATCAGCGACTGTTTATCAAAAACACAGGACTCTGCTAACTCGCAAGAGGATGTATAGAGTCTGACGCCTGCCCGGTGTTGGTAGGTTAAGGAAGAGGGTTAGCTCGCAAGAGCGAAGCTCGCAACCGAAGCCCCAATAAACGGCGGCCGTAACTATGACGGTCCTAAGGTAGCGAAGTTCCTTGTCGGGTAAGTTCCGACCTGCATGAATGGCGTAACGACTGATGCACTGTCTCAACCAGTGACCCGGTGAAATTGTAGTCGTGGTGAAGATGCCACGTTCCCGCAGCTAGACGGAAAGACCCCGTGAACCTTCACTGTAGGCTGATATTGGGCTGTGGTATGTTCTGTGTAGGATAGGTGGGAGGCGATGATCTGGGCACGCCAGTGTTCAGGGAGCCAACGTTGAAATACCACCCTGAATGTGCTTTAGTTCTAACTCTGATTCCCGTGAATCCGGGCAGAGGACATTTTCAGTTGGGCAGTTTGACTGGGGCGGTCTCCTCCAAAAGAGTAACGGAGGAGTCCAAAGGTACCCTCAGCCTGGTCGGCAATCAGGCTTCGAGCGCAAAGGTAGAAGGGTGCTTAACTGTGAGACTCATAAGTCGAACAGATACGAAAGTAGGGCTTAGTGATCCGGTGGTTCCGTATGGAAGGGCCATCGCTCATCAGATAAAAGGTACTCTGGGGATAACAGGCTTATCGCTTCCGAGCGTCCATAGCGGCGAAGCGGTTTGGCACCTCGATGTCGGCTCATCACATCCTGGGGGTGAAGAAGCTCCCAAGGGTTTGGCTGTTCGCCAATGAAAGTGGTACGTGAGCTGGGTTCAGACCGTCGTGAGACAGGTCGGTCCCTATCTGCTGTGGGCGTACGAAACTTGAGGAGGTTCTTCTTTAGTACGAGAGGATTTGGAAGGACGTCCCTCTGGTGTTCCAGTTGTCGCGCTAGCGGCACGGCTGGGTAGCTATGGACGGAACGGATAAACGCTGAAAGCATATAAGCGTGAAGCCCGCTCCAAGATTAGGTTTCGTAGGGCAAATGCCCGAAAGTCCCCTGGAAGACTACCAGGTTGATAGGCCGGATGTGTACGTGCAGTAATGCACTTAGCTAACCGGTACTAACGGACGAACGCTTGGCCACATATATCCAACGCTCTCTTGATTTCCAGAGCTTTGGGCCGCAAGAACGCCACTCAACGCAACAAACCAATTCAAGCCGCCGGCGGCTGTAAACCAACGCCGCGGCGGCTTCTTTCCGGTGAACATATCTGAAAGGTCACACCCGTTCCCATTCCGAACACGGTAGTTAAGCTTTCAGAGCCGATGGTAGTACCAAAAGTGCGAGAGTAGGTATCGCCGGATTTTTTCCATCAAGCCCCCAGGTGCGTCCAAACGACCGCCTGGGGGCTTTTTTTGCGCGCACTCTCGGACGCGGCCGGGGAGCTTTCTCCCGCGCCAACCACGCTAGCTCCCACACCCGCCGTTGACGCCAGGCGGCGTATTGGCCTATCATTCCGCCCCGATTGTGGCTCGGTTCGCACTGCCGAACAAAATCTTTAGCCGGGGAATATCTCGTCTCATGGCTCACACAAAAAACGTTCTGCCATGGTATCTTGCGGCGATTCTCCTGCTAACGTTGGGACCCGACTGCGCCACGGCCATTGAGATCGGCCAGCCGGTGGCCGTGATCGAAGATCAAGCAGCGATCCGATCGGCTTCCGCGACGATCGATCTGGTCGATCGCGGCGAGATTCTCACCGTCCTGAATACCAAAGAGGCCTGGCTGCTGGTCAGTCGCGGCCATGCCGGCTGGATCGAAGCACGTCAGGTGCTGCCCGTGGAAGAGGCGGTCGCCGAGCTGAATGCTGCCGCAGCCCGGCACCCGGCCGACGCTCGGGCGCGTGCCGGCCGGGCACGTATCTGGCTGGCAACCGGCCATCCGGACGAAGCGATCGCCGAGGCCAGCGAAGCAATCCGGCTGTCGCCCGATCTGGTCTCGGCCTGGCTGACTCGTTCGGCGGCCCAGCGATCGAAGAAGGATTTTGCCGCCGCGCTGATCGACGCCCAATCGGCCGTTCAGCTGGCTCCGCAGTCTCCTTATGGACATATGGCCATCGGCGATACGTGGCGCGATCAGCGTCGTAGCGAACAGGCGATCGCGGAATATGTGGCGGCGGTCGCGCTCGACCGCAAAAACTGCGAACTGCGGCTGCGATTGGCTCAGGCGCGGCTGGATTCGTTCAATCCCGCCGAATGGGTGACGGCCGGTCAGGAGTTCACGACGACCATCGGGCTGGCCGAATACGTGCCCGGCTGCCGGCGCTCGGCCCGCTTGGGACGCGCCGAAGCGGCGGCAAAAGAGGGCCGCTTTCGCTATGCACTGGAGGAATTCAACGAACTGATCGCGGAGAATCACAAAGACGTGATCGCGCTGATAGGCCGGGGAAAGGTCGAGGCCGAGCTGCATCGTTACGAGCGTGCGGTTCCCGATTTGAACGAGGCCGTGGCCCTCGCCCCCAAGGAGGTGCGTTGCCTCGTCGTCCGAGCCGACATTAAGGTCAAACAATTCAACTTTCGCGGAGCGCTCCACGATTTGGACGAGGCTGCCAAGCTTGACCCCAAGAATTCCGAAGCCTATTTCGTGCGGGGTAAACTCCTGGCAAAACAAAAAAAATGGGCACCCGCGATCGCCGCATTTTCCGAGGCAATCGCTTTGGATCCCAATAACGCCCCGGCCTATCTCGGCCGAAGCGAAGCTTATCAAGCCAAAGGACAAGCCGATCTGGCCAAAATCGATCGCGAGCAGGTGGAGCGATTGAGTCCCAGCCTGCTCGCTCCTGCCACCGGCAAGGAATTGATGGAGCGGCAGCGGCGCAAAATGATGGATGAATTCAATAACACAGCCGCTCAGAGCGGCTGATCGCAATCGTCGAACGGTCGCACGTCCCGAGGCCCTGGCTGCCGACGTTTCGCCCCCCTATTCTGTGGCGACGCCCGATCGACCGCGGTCACGCATGCTAGTTGCAGCCCCTAGCGCCCGGCAGCTACGATTTGATGATAGGGCTGTCACATCCCACGCGGCTCATTGCCATCCACGGCGCGGTCGTTCATGCAGATTCAGCAATTGGGTCCCTACCGCATCAGCAAAAAGCTGGGGCAAGGGGGGATGGGCGCCGTTTACGAAGGCGTCGACACCGCCGAGGGAAACGCCGCGGCCATCAAGGTTCTCGCGCCTCAGTTGGCCATGGATGAAGGATTTCGGATCCGTTTTCAGGCCGAGATCGAATCGCTGAAAAAACTCCGGCATCCGAATATCGTCCGCCTGTACGGCTATGGCGAGGAACAGGGATCGCTCTTCTACGCCATGGAGTTAGTTCGTGGGTCCAGCCTCGAAGACGAACTGCGTGCCGGCCGCCGATTCGACTGGCGGGAAGTGACCGAACTGGCCATTAAGCTTTGCCGAGCGCTCAAACACGCCCACGATGCCGGCGTCATTCACCGCGACATCAAGCCAGCCAACCTGCTGCTGGCCGATTCGGGCGAGATCAAGCTATCCGACTTTGGCATCGCGCGCTGTTCGGCAACACCCGTATGACCAGCGACGGTGGCGTATTGGGAACGGCCGAGTACATGGCCCCCGAGCAAGCCGACGGCCGCGTAGTGACCGACCGCTGCGATCAATACAGCCTGGGTGGAGTGATGTACGCCCTGCTCGCCGGCCGTCCGCCGTTTCGGGCCAATTCGCTGCTCGAGATGTTGCAACTGCAGCGATTCGCCGAGCCCGAATCAGTCCGCCGCTACGCTCCCGATACTCCGGCCGAGCTGGATCAAATCATCCGTCAGCTGCTCGAAAAGGACCCGCAGCGCCGGTTTGCCAACGCATTGATTCTGGGTCGTTCGCTAGAGTCGATGCAACGCGGGCTGTCGCTGCCGCCGGCGACCGATCGCGACGATTTTATCGTGACCGGCCAGCCCAACACCGCGGCCCAGCGCACCGTCAATCCACTGGCGCCGACTTTGGCCCCCACCGCGGTCGATCCGGCGGCTCCGATACCGCGCGGAGTCTCGGTGACCGATCCCAGCGCGCAAACCGCCGTCCACTCGGAAGTGCCTCGGCCGGCCGTGACAACCCGATTGCCGACCTCCGAAACGCCCGGCGCGGATCGATTCATCAAAATCCAAGAGCAAGCCCCCGACCGTGCCTGGTACGAAGAGGCCTGGGGGACGCTAACGACCTGGCAGACGCTAGTGATTATGGCTGCTTTGGCGGCGATCGGTTCTTTGGGCTGGTACGCCCTCCGGCCTCCATCGGCCGACGGGCTCTACGCCGAGATCGACGCGACGATCGACCCTGCCGATCCCAAATCGCTGCTCAAGGCCGAGCCCGCGATGCACAAGTTTTTGGAGCGTTATCCCGACGATCGCGCACGCCGCCGAAGTCGGCCAACAACTCGAAGACGCCAAAGAGATGCGCGCCAAGCGCCAGTTGGAACAAAAAAATCGCCGGCTGAATCGACCCGCGGCCGCGCAATCGCCGGTCGAGCGGGCTTATCGCGAGGCGCTATTCTATAAAATCCCCGATCCCGATACCGCGCTGGCTCGCTTTCACGCCCTGCTTGACCTTTACGGCCACGACAAGGACGCCGACGACAATGAGTGGATTCGGCTCGCCCGGGCGGAAGTCGCCGTGTTGGGCAATCAATTGGCCGAAGATCACGAGCAAGATCTGGCCTCCATCAAAGCCCAATTGGCCGCGGCCGAGGCAGAGCGTGTCACCGATCCGGCAGCGGCCCAAAAGACGTGGCAAGCCATCGTTACACTCTATGGCGACAAGCCTTGGGCCAGCCGGCTGGTAGAACATGCCCGAACGGCGCTGGCCGGCACCGCCGCGCCCTGACGCCTGCTGGGGCCGCCGCTTCGGGCGAACCACCCCGTTTCGCCCGGCCGATCCATCGACTATAAGTGGAGAATGAGCACTCCCGAGCACCCGGCGGCCCACTTCCCCACGACCCGCTTGCGGCGGCTGCGCTATTCGCCGGCCGTGAGACGACTGGTTCAGGAAACAACCCTCAGTCCGGCCAATCTGGTGCTCCCCCTGTTTGTCCGCTCGGGCCGCAACGTGCGGTCGCCCATTGCCGCGCTGCCAGGGCATTGCCAGCTTTCGCCCGACCAGGTGGCCGAAGAAGTCAAAGCCGCTGCCGCGCTGGGCCTGGGCGGTGTCATTCTATTCGGTGTTCCCGACGCCAAGGATTCGCTGGGTAGCGATTCCTACAATGATCAAGGCATCGTCCAACGCGCGATCGAAGCGGCCAAACGCGCCGCCGACGTTTTGGTGATCACCGACGTCTGCTTTTGCCAGTACACCGATCATGGCCACTGTGGCGTGCTTGCCGAAACGCCGACCGGCGTCGACGTCGATAACGACGCCACGCTCGAGTTGCTCGCCCGCCAGGCGGCCAGCCATGCCCGGGCGGGGGCCGACGTAGTCGCTCCAAGCGGGATGATGGATGGCATGGTGGGTGCGATTCGCGCGGGCCTCGACGATGCCGATTGTCAGCATATCCCCATTTTGAGTTACGCCGCCAAGTTCGCCAGCGCGTTTTATGGCCCGTTCCGCGCGGCCGCCGAGAGTGCGCCCGGCCAGGGGGATCGGCGCGGATATCAAATGGATCCGGCGGCCGGCGCCGGCCAGGCGCTGCGTGAGATGGAACTCGACCTGGCCGAAGGGGCCGACATGCTGATGGTCAAACCGGCGCTGGCTTATCTCGACATTCTCCACGCGGCGCGCGAGCGTTTTCCCGGCGTCCCGCTGGCGGCTTACAACGTGTCGGGCGAGTACAGTATGATCAAGGCCGCCGCCGCCCAAGGTTGGCTCGACGAGCGGGCGGCTGCCCAGGAAATGCTGCTGGCGATCCGGCGTGCCGGGGCCGGCATCCTGTTGACCTATTGGGCCAAAGACGTCGCGGGCTGGCTGGCGGAGTAGCGAATCCAAGCCCTCTCCCCCGCCTTCGGATTTCCGTACGGCACCGCCGCACGAGCAAGTCCGTCGCTTCGTTAACCTTCAAGCGGAATCAATGACTCCATGTCGAGCCGAAACAAAAGCCATGTCGCCTTTGCCCGCGCTAAGGAATTGATTCCGGGAGGAGTCAATAGCCCGGCCCGAGCGTTTGGCGGGGTTGGCGGCGAACCGATTTTCTTCGCCCGCGGCGAAGGGGCCTATCTCTTCGACATTGATGGCAATCGCTACATCGACTACATCGGCTCCTGGGGCCCGATGATCCTGGGCCACGCGCATCCTGCGGTGGTCGAGGCGGTGCAGGCGGCAGCGGCCCAGGGAACGAGTTTTGGCGCGCCGACTGAGGCCGAAAGCGATCTGGCGGAACTGATCACGCGAGCGGTGCCGTCGGTCGAAAAAGTGCGGCTGGTCAGTTCAGGCACCGAGGCCACGATGAGCGCCATCCGCCTGGCTCGCGGATTCACCGGCCGCGACGTAATCGTCAAGTTCGCCGGCAACTATCATGGCCACGTCGACAGCCTGCTGGTCGCGGCCGGCAGTTCGGCCGCGACGCTGGCCGTGCCCAATTCGCCCGGCGTTACGGCCGGCACGGCGGCGGATACGTTGGTGTTGGCGTACAACGATCCGGCCGGACTGGAAGAAGCGTTTCGGCAGCATGGCTCGAAGATCGCCGCGGTAATCGTCGAGCCGGTCGTCGGCAATATGGGCGTTGTCATCCCGACGGCCGAATTTCTGGCGCTCTGCGCGGCACAACCGAGCGACACGGAGCACTGCTGATATTCGACGAAGTGATGACCGGCTTTCGCGTCGCGTACGGCGGCGCGCAATCGCTCTTCGGAATTCGGCCCGACCTGACCACGCTGGGCAAGATTGTCGGCGGCGGCTTACCCGTCGGCGCCTATGGCGGTCGGGCCGATATCATGGATCACATCCTGCCCGCCGGAAAGGTTTTTCAGGCCGGCACGCTCAGCGGCAATCCGCTGGCCACGGCCGCGGGGATCGCCACACTGAAACTCCTGAGCGACAGCACGGTTTACGAGCGGCTGGAATTGTTGTCGGCTCGTTTGTCCGATGGGCTGATGCGAATCGCGACCCAGACTGGCACGCCCCACAGTGTTGCCCGGGTCGGCAGCATGCTGACCTTGTTTTTCAACCCGCACAAAGTTGTCGACTGGACCACGGCCAGCCACTCGGACACGCGGCGTTACGCCGCCTATTTTTGGTCTCTCATCGAACAAGGCGTCTACATGCCTTGCAGCCAGTATGAGGCCCTGTTCGTCTCGGCCGCTCACAGCGAGGCCGACATTGACGCCACGTTAGCCGCCGCCCGAGCGGCACTCGGTGAAAGGCATTAGACGGCCGAAGCCGATTTCGGCCGCCGGCCCCCCGCGTGTCGCACCAGACGATCGACGAACTCATCGTACTGGATTCCCGCGGCGCCCAACGCTCGTGCGAAACCGGCCGAGGGGCCAATGTCGGGATTTCCGTTGATCTCGAGAATGTAGATGCCCTCGTCGTCCGCCACCCGCAGATCGACCCGGGCGTAGTCGCGGCAACCGGTGGCCTCGAACGCCGCCAGCGCCGCTTGCTCGATTCGGCGGCCCAAATTGTCGTTGACCCGAGCCGGGCAGCGTGGTGCGGTGGCCAGATCGGCAGCACTGCCAGCGTCCCATTTGGCCGCGTAAGTCACCAATCGCTCGCGCGGGAGGAGAGCGGCGGAGAATTCGATTTCGGCCAGCGGCAAAAGTCGCGGTTCGGGCAGAGCCACCACTGCGGCGTTGAATTCGCGGCCGGCAATGAATCGCTCGACCAGCACCGCCCCGTAGCGGGCTCGCACCTCAGCAATTTGCTCATCGAGTGCTCGCCGATCGCTGACGACGCTGTGCGGCCCGATGCCCAGGCTGGCGTCTTCATGCGCCGGCTTGACAATCGCCGGACCGGCGGCCAGGAGTGCCGTCAATTCCACCTCTGGCAAGGGCCGATCGGGCGCGACCAACACAAAATCGGCCGTCGGTAACCCGGCGCCACGCAGCAGCCATTTCACTCGAGCTTTATCGCGAACCAGTTCCAGCGCCCCCGGATCACTGCCAGTCAGCGCGTGGCCCAGCGCTTCGATCCAGCCGGCCACTAGCGCTTCGCCTCGCCCGACGCCGGCAAACCCTTCGAACAAGTTGAACACGACGTCCGGCTGGCCCAAACGCGGAAGCTCGGCCAGCAAATCAGCCAGCGTGGCGATGCCGAGCGTCTGTGCCTCGTGACCGGCGACTCGCAGCGCGGCCATGACGGCGGCCACCGATTCCAACACCCCGGCCTCGCTGGCATAGTCGGGGTGATCCGGCGGGAGCGCTGGCGTGTTGTGCAGTACAAGAACGTCGAGCCGTGGCGTCATGCTCACCTGCCCGACGACCCCAGCGCACCGGCCAGCGACTCGTGCCGCTCGATGGCGGCAGCCAGGATCCGGTTCACCAGCTCGGCATGATCGATTCCGACCATGCCGGCCAGCAGGACCAGATCGCCCGACTTGGGGGAAAGGCCGGGCAGGGGATTGGACTCTAGAAAATAGGCGACGCCGTCGCGCAGGCGAAAGTCGATGCGCGACACGTCCCGGCAGCCCAACGCCTGCCAAGCGGCCAGCGCCGCGCTGCGCACGTTCGCCGCATCGGCGGCACTGATTTTCGCCGGGCATTCGTAGCGAACACGATGCTCCCAATCTCGCTTGACCTCGAGGCTGTAGATGAAGGGCTCGCCCGGCGCGGCGTTGCGCGGCAGAACGCGCATGATCCCCAGCACCTCGGGGGGTCGATTGCCGACCAGGCCCACGGTCAACTCGTCGCCGACGATGAATTCCTCGATTAGCACCGGCTGGCGATAATGCTCGAACAAATCGCTCAACGTCTCGGCCACGCCGCTACGGTCGCGGATTAGATTGGTCGTCAGAATCCCTTTGCTCGAGCCCTCGAACGCCGGTTTGACGATCCAGGGCATGGGCACTCGGGCAAGCGCCTCGGTCACGGTCGACTGGTCGCCGTCGAATAGAGCCCAGGCCGGCGTGGCCACGCCCGATGCGGCGACCAACCGTTTGGCGCAATCCTTGTCGAGCGTCACCGCCAACGTCAACGGATCGGAGCCGGTGTAGGGGATGCCCAGCATTTCCAACACGGCCGGGACGCGCGCCTCGCGCGAGCGGCCCGCTCCACTTCCCTCGGCAAAGTTCAACACCAGGTCGGGCCGATCGCCGCCCAACAGCCGGCGAAGCATCGGCTCTCCTTCGCCGAGCAAATCGACCTCGTGCCCCAGATTCTCCAGCACCGAGGCCAGCGCCTGAACCGTTTCCGGCGCGTCGAATTCCTCGTCGTCGTCGGCCCATTGGGCATAGCGGCTATGCGACAGCGAATTGTCGTCGCCGGCATTCCCGTCGTGGGCGTCCTGATCGCCAACGCCACCTGGCAGCTCGCGCGAGATTCCGCGCGAACGTTAAACGTCATTCCGATACGCATCGCGATCCATCCTTTGAACGACAACGGCACCGGGTAAATTTTCGGCCAACCACTCTCTGTTCGCACCGAGAGATTCGCAGCTGGTCCCCTAGCGCCGTTTATAACAAATATGGCCGAATCCCACAGCCCATCGGACGCCGCAATCCTCGCGATTTTCTGCCCGGACTGGGCCGATTTCCGTGCCGATTTGGCACCTCGCCGGGCTCCCCACGATCCTCAGTGCCGTGCTCCCCGCTCAATCACCTCGAGAGCGCTGGTAGGATCCTGGCTCAAGTCGGCCCGCAAGAACGCCGCCGTTTCGGGCATCGCGATTCGCACGTCGGACAATTCCTGCAACTGAGCCCGGAGGCCAACGGCCCGGCAGTCCAGCACGTGCCCACCGCCGGTGCGGTCGTCGGTCACGAAGTGCAGATGCCAGCCGGCAATGTTGAGGCTTCGCGCATACCGGGGGGTCCAGAACCCGACGAGGGTGCCGACGACGTCGGCGAATTCGAATTCCCGCTGATGAGAGCTCGCCTCCAACAGAGACACGCCACTGGCGGCCTTGCAGGCGGCACGCGTCTTGAGGTATGCAAACTGCCCTTCAATCCGTATGGCGTAGAACAGGTTTTCAGTTCGTCGCAAAGCGTCAAGCTGTGCTGCCAGGTCAGCGAAGTCGGCTACCTGGTCGATCGTGATACAACGCTCCGCGCGAAAAGCGGTCACGACGGCGAACGGCACCCTTGCGTCGTCCGCCGGCTCGAGCACCTTGCCGCTCCCCAGCACCTGGTAAAAGCGGCCGTCCAGCGCCAGCATTTCACCGTCCAAGCCGTCGAAGGTGCCGAGGCCGAAGTCGCCGTGTTGTTTCAGTTCGCCAATGGTGACCACGCCCTTGTAGACCCCTTGCACCAGCGCGGTGGACGTCGAGACCTGAAAGAGCGTCGAATGCTCAATCTCCAGCGCGTCGGCGAGGGCCGACATGACAATATGTGCCAGCGGTTCGCCCGTCCGTGCACTCCTCGCGGTCAGGGCCTGCATCAGTGACTCGGATATGGGGCAGGTCAACGTTGGCATGGCAGTCCTCAAATCAGCG
The DNA here is from genome assembly GCA_963702015.1 of uncultured Planctomycetaceae bacterium. GTDB lineage: Bacteria > Planctomycetota > Planctomycetia > Pirellulales > PALSA-1355 > DATJTR01. Next base: position 4,410,513 of record OY969698.1, on the reverse strand, counting down.
ACTGCGGCAGCAAGTGCTCGCCGAGCGCTTTGTTATGGCTATAGTCCACCGGAACGTCGATCAGCACTGGGCCGGGCAGGTTCATGGCTTTTCGCAGCGTCGGAGCGAAATCCTCAGCGCGCTCGATAGCGAAACCGCGCGCCCCCATTGATTCGGCGAAGCGGACGGAATCGATTGGACCAAACGCCACGCCCGAGCTGCGTCCGTATTTGAGCTCCTCCTGAAATCGGACCATGTCGTAAAATCCGTCACGCCAAATGATGTGAACGAAATTACACTTCAGCCGCACCGCCGTCTCGAGTTCGGGCGAGGAAAAGTGGAATCCACCATCTCCGGAAACGGAGATCACCTTGTCGGCGGGCCGGGCCAGGCAGGCGGCGATCGCCCACGGCAAAGCCACGCCCAGCGTCTGCTGGCCGTTGCTGACCAACAACTGCCGCGGCCGGAACACCTGCAGATAGCGGGCAATCCAGATGTGAAACGATCCCATATCGAGGCAAAGGGTCACGTCGTCGTTGACGACGGCCTGCAGATCGGCGATCAGTCGTAGCGGATGGACCGGCATGCCGGTTGCGGAGGCGCCCTTGGTTCGGATCATCGCCATCTCATCGATCACCGAGCTGAGTGCCGGATCGGACCGTGTCGGCAAATGGAGCTGAGCTGCCAACGAACTAACCGTATTGGCGATATCGCCGATGATCTCGATCGCCGGCTTGTATACGGCAGCGATATCGCACGGGACCGCGTCGATGTGAACGATGTTCCTGCTGTGGCCGTTATTCCACAAGTCCTGGTCATACTCGATCGGGTCATAGCCGATGGTTACGACCAGGTCGGCGGCATCGAGCAGCCGATCGGCGGGCTGGTTGTGAAACAGGCCAACTCGGCCGGCATACAGCGGCAGCAGCTCGCGCGTCAGGATCCCCGTGCCCTGGAAGGTGGTCACGACCGGCAGCGGTGCGGACTTCAATAGCGCACGGATGGCCAGCGCCGCGCGCTGCTCGCTCGCCAGCATGCCGACAAGCAGTACGGGACGCTGGGCCTTTTCGATCAGTCGCGCTGCCTCGGTGATGGCCTCGCTCGGCCCGGGTCCGAGCCGGACGGGCTCGACGGGTGTGAGGACCACCTCCGGGACCTTGGCCTCCATGACATCGCTCGGCAATGCGACGAAGGCCGCGCCGGGACGCGGACTTTCGGCGGCGCGAAAGGCGTTGGCCAGCGCCTCGCCGATCGCCGCTTCGGAATCGACCTCCACGCTGTATTTGGCCACCGGCCGGAACAGCCTGGCGGTGTCCAGGCTCTGATGTGCCTGCTTCAAGCGTGCCGCGCGAGGAACGACTCCGCCGAGTCCCACCACCGGCGAACCCTCGGACGTGGCGGTCGCAAAACCGGTGATGAGATTCGTCGTCCCTGGTCCAGAGGTAACGAGGCACACGCCCGCCTTGCCCGTCAGCCGACCGATGCCCTGCGCGATGAACGAAGCGTTCTGTTCGTGCCGGCACACCACCGTTTGAATGGGCGAATCGAGCAGCGCGTCGTATACGCGGTCGATCTTCGCGCCCGGCACGCCAAAGACATATCGGACGCCCTGCGCTTCGAGATGTCGCACGACGAGTTGAGCACCACCGATGGACATGCTTGTCCCTCCTGGGTCGGAAAAAAGAGGCGGCGTTATCGGCCAGCCGTGGCCGAACAGGACAACCGGCCCTATTTTTCTGGCCCGTCCTTGCTGGCGATGAACACATCCTTCTTCGGAAACTTCTCGAACAGGGCGGCCGGCTTGCTGAAATTGGTCGCCAGCACGTCGGTCGGGTTGCCCGCAATCCACTGCGATAGATTGATCGTCTCGTAGAAGCCGGTGTTGAACCCGATCAGGACGCGGCATGCCTTGGCGCCGACATTCTCGATCGAGTGGCCATAGCCCTGCGGGATGTAGCCGACGTCTCCCTTTTCCATCGTCTCGGTCCGAAAACGTCCGTGCGAGCCGAACATCGTGACGCTGATGTCCCCGTCGAGGATGTACTGCCACTCGTCGGCGTTCGGATGCCAATGCAGCTCGCGCAATCCGCCCGGATCGAGCTCGAGAATCACACCTGTAATTGTCTTGGAGATTTCAAACTTGGTGGAGTCGACGCGCCACTCGCGGCCCCCCTTATAGACACCGTGCGGTGGTTGGGCCAGCATCTGATAGCGGTGCGTCTGGGGTGGCAACTTCCATCCCTGTAGCGGCTTTGCCGGCTCCGCCGGAGGAACTTTTCCGCGGGCGAAGTAGACCTCTTCCTTCGGAAAACCATCGAACGACGACTCGGGAAGGCCAAAATTCTTGGCCAGCAGGGGTTTTGGCACATGGCCGATCCAGTCGCTGATGCTGAAGGTGCCAAACTCCGAGAAGTAACCGTTGTCGAAAATCAGGATGAAATGGCAGGGCGCGTTCCCCAGGCATTCAAGCATGTGCCCATAGCCACGCGGAAAGTACCACAGATCGCCCGGCTCGAAGTCATTCGTTTCGGCATTCCCGCTCGGGTCGATGACCGTTGTGCGGACATGCCCCTCGATCACAAATGCCCACTCGGCGGCCGTGGCGTGCCAATGCAACTCGCGCATGGCTCCCGGCTCGATTTTCATGGAAACGCCGGCGAGCCCTTTGGAGATGGGCAATTGTTTGACCGTGGCCTCCTTGCCATAGCTGCCGCCGATCACCTTCCCTTCTGATTTTTCCAGCGCGAATTTGAATGTCGGCAATTCCTTCTCGGCCAGCAGCGGGTCGGGCACATTGTTCATGAAACTCGGGTCGCCAGCTTCGGCTTTCTTGGTGGTAACCAGGGTGGCGGTCGCGACGGCTGCCAGCGCCGCGGCGCCTGCCAGAAAATCTCTGCGTTCAACGTCGGACATGCGAAAGTCTCCTTAGTTGGCGAAACTTCTCCGGGATCGCTAGTGATCAGACCCCGTCCCGGATTCGAATGCAGTCTGGAAATCTCAAAGTCTCGGACGGATTTGTCTTAAGGGCAAACCGTCCGCGGCTCGTCCGGACCCTCACATCTCATTCAACTGTGCATGCGGGCGACCTCGTCGCCGCGATTGATGATCGCCGCTTCGGCCGCGGCCAGCTCGTCGAGCCGGGCGTCAACCACCTCGTCGGGCGCGAAAAGTCGAGCCATCCGCACGTACGTGCTGTGGTGTCGGGCTTCTGACTCAAACAAGCTACCATAAAACTCGGCCAATTCGCGATCGGCAACGTGGTCGCGCAAGAGCGAAAACCGCTCGCACGACCGGGCTTCGATCAAGCCGGCGATCAGCATCCGATCGATTCCACGGCCAGGATCCTGCGGACGAACCAGCTCGTTCAGCTGCCGTCCATAGTTGCTCGGCCGCTGAGATCGCAGTGGAATCGATCGCGACTCGAGCAGATCGAGCACCTGGCGGAAATGATCGAGTTCTTCCACGACGATGTCGGCCAATTCCCGGCACAGATCGGCCCGGCCCGGATAGGCAAACATCAAACTCATCGCCGTGCCGGCCGCCTTTTTCTCGCAGTGGGCATGATCAATCAACACCGAAGGCAAATCGTCGTCGACCTGGGCCAGCCATCGCTCGGCGGTATTCGACTTGAGATTCAACATGGCATAGCTCTGGGGCGACAAAACTCCCGGCTTCCGGACGCGGGGTCGCGAACGCTCACAACAACGGGCTCACGATAACTGTCGCCGCAGTTTCCGCAAGACATCGATCGCCGGCTTGGGATTTCCCTCGGCGTCAATCAGGCCGCCATGCGGAAAATCATGCGGAACGTTATCGGCAAATTGATTCCAAAAGATCCCCTGCACCGCGGGTTTCGTCAACAGCATCGGCACGACGCGCTCGATCCACTGTTTCTGATGCTCGGCCGTGATTTCATCGCCCGCCCCATAGGGCAGGGGGCGGGCGGAACAGCGGGCCAGCGGATCGGCGGCGACGGCGCTGGGTAGCGTGAGGGTGATCAAGAGCGGCAGCCCGAGCAAACTCCAGCGATCGATTTGACGCCCGAACTCGAGGACGTCACGCAGCGCGGTTCCCCCCGGCCAATAGCCAAGATTAATTTCCAGTCCGATGGCCGACAATCCGATCTCGGCTCGCACCAGGGCGTCGGCAAAATGGAGGGGCGACAAGTCGCATTCACGCTCGCCCATGAACTCGGCACAAGGCTGATCGATGACCAACACGACCGGCGCGCGAGGATCGACCTGGCGCACGGCTTCGACGGCGATGACGACCAATCGCAGGCGTTGTTCCTCGGAGAGACTCAACACATCGCTGACATTGAGCCGAGCGGCGCATTGCCAAAGATGGACTTTTCCGCGATAGCGAGTCACTGCCGCCCGTACGTAGTCGGCCGCGAATTTCACGACCGCTTCGTCGTCCCCTTCCCAAAGGTAAAGCCAGTCGGGAACCGCTGAACGATCGATCTGTACCAGCGGTCCACCGCAGATCTTCAGCCCTCGGGTGCGGCACCACTCGATTTGCCGGTCTGGGATTGACCAATCGCGCACCCCCTCGTGCTGTTCAACTTCGCGCCACGAGAGAGGCACGATCGCCGTATTGAAGACATCGGTCAGCAATTGCGCGGCGGCCGGTTCGACCGCCGCCGACCCCAGCGAAATGCCAAACAGGGTGGTAGTTCTCGCGGCCTGCTGGCGACGCGCGGCCAGTGCCGCCTCGGTGAATTCCTGCGCAACTGGTCCCCCGCGATGACAGCCTTGGCGATGGCCTCGGCGGCGTAGCGGTCGGCCACTTCGGGCTGGTCTTGATGGGTGACAGCATGCGCCAGCGCTCCGCGAGCAACAGCCAACGGCGCCAGCACGCGATCGCTCACCGCCAGGCCCCAGGCTTGCCAGGTGGCAAGATGTTGGCGCAGACGATGGATCGTGCCACGGGCGAGTTCGACGGAGAGATGATACGGGGCGTCTCGCTCCATCAGCGTGGCGGTCGCCAGCATCAATTCTCCGTAGCCCTCGACCGGCCAAGGAATATGGAACTGGCCCGAGTCACTTTCGGATCGTCTGACCAGCAGGTGACCATCTTGCCATTGGCTGCGACTTTGCCATGGCAGATCATCCATACCGGAGAAGTAGGCTCGTTCAAGCGCGTTGGCGGCCAGATTTGGCCGCGGCACAAGAAATCGCATCAGGCCCATCGGCTAGGAATCCGGTGCTCGAACAGCAAGGGGGACGATCAACAAAAGTCGGCTAGTTTACGCAGGCACCGGAGAAGCGCGGCAAGTGCGATCCTCGCGAGCCGTATTCGACGCACGGCTCAGGATCGCCTGCCACACGCCGCTCGACGCGTGGTTTGGTCTATTCTGGCGTTAGGTCTCGGGCTGTTCTAGTGCGCTGAGGCGCTGGCAGCGCACGAAGACGCCACAGTGCAATGTGGTTCATTGTGCGCTGGAACGCAATCGCCGACCAGCAGTTCTGGCCGACGCGGAAGGATCGGCCGAGGGCTTCGCAGCCAATTCTTTGCTCTTTCGATCGGCCCGCCGGACGACTCGCGCTGCCTGTCGGCAGCGTACTAGCCGCCTCCAGCATGCGGGGTGTATACTGACCCGACAAGGACTGGTAATCGCTCTCTCGCACCTGGTAACGGCATGCCGGACACGGTTGTTTTGCAAACCTCGCTCAGTCGCTGGCCGGTACGACGGGGCAAAGTTCGCGATATCTACGACTTAGGCGGCGAACTGCTGCTGGTCAGCACCGACCGGATCAGCGCTTTCGACTGGGTGCTACCGACCGGAATTCCCGACAAAGGGCGGGTCCTGACCCAGCTAAGCGCGTTTTGGTTCGACTTGCTCGAAGAGCCGAATCAGATGCTCTCGGTCGACGTGGACGCCTTGACGCTATCGGACGATGACCGCAAGCTGCTTGCCGGTCGGACCATGTGGGTCCGTCGTGCCCGAGTGGTCCCGATCGAATGCGTCGTGCGCGGCTATCTGGCCGGATCGGCGTGGGCCGAGTATCGACAGTCCGGGACGGTTTGCGGCATTCGGCTGCCGGCCGGCCTGGTCGAGAGTTCCATCCTGCCCGAGCCGATTTTCACGCCGGCCACCAAGGCGGAAACGGGGCACGACCAGAACATCACGTTCGACGAGATGGCAGATCGCGTGGGTCGGCCGGTAGCCAAGCAATTGCGCGATCGCAGCGTGGCCGTTTATCTTCGCGGAGCCGAGCACGCCCGCGAGCGGGGGATCCTGATCGCCGACACCAAATTCGAATGGGGTATGTGGAATGACGAGTTGATTTTGATCGACGAAGTCCTCACGCCCGATAGTTCACGGTTTTGGCCCGCTGATCAGTACCAGCCTGGCAAAAGCCCCCCTTCGTTCGACAAGCAATTCGTTCGCGATTGGCTGTTGTCGGTCGGCTGGGACCGGAACAGTCCGCCGCCGCCGCTGCCGGATGACGTTGTCCGCAAGACGCGAGACAAATACGTGGAAGCCTACGAACGGTTGAGCGGACGACAATTTACCTGGAGGTAGCGTCTACGCGTTCGGCTGCCGCGATTTGTCGCGGTGCCAGCCGGGATTTCGGCTTCGATGGAGCATTGACCGTCAGTTCGCACGCATGTCCACCGTCCTTTCGACTCGCTTGAAACTTTGGTTTGCCGCGGCGGCCGTGGCGCTGGTGGCCAGCTTCTTCTTGCGCTATGTCGTGCTCGCGAACGTCGTCGTCACCAATCAGGAAGCTACCGGCATTCGCGACGCACTCAGCGCAATGGACGCCGTGATCGAAACGCTGGAGGACGCCCAGGGCGGGCAACTCAACTACTTGATCACCGGCAACGAGCGTTTTCTGGCGACTGTGCAGCAGTCGCGCGACACGATCGACAATCAGCTGACTCGCGTGGCCGGATTCGATCGACGCCGATTCGGCCGAGCAGCACGGGCGGTTGATGGAGCTACGCCGCGCGGTCGACGATAAATTGGCCGATCTGGCTGCCGCCCTCCAGCGGCGCCATGATGACGGCGTCGACGCGGCCAAGAGCCTGATCGAGTCCGAAGCTGGCATCGAACTTACGCGCCGCGCCGAGAACAGGGTGGCGGCCATGAAGGCTCATGAGGAGAAACGGCTAGAGAAGAGCCTGCAGAAGGGGGATTCGGCCGAGCAACTCAATTGGGTCAATTTCGTGGGATTGGCCGCCTTCAACCTGTTGTTGTTGGGATTGTTGTTCAACGCGGTGCGAGCCGACGCCGTCGAACGCGCCAAAGCCAAGGCGGTGCTCGAGCAGCAAGAACTACGATTGCGTCGCGTCGTCGACTCGAACGTGATCGGAATCGTATTCGCCGATTTCAATGGCCGACTGACGGCGGCCAACGACGCCTTCCTGCACTTGATCGGCTACCGCCGCGAGGAACTCGAAGCCGGAGTGATTCAGCGGGCAACCTTTTCGGCTCCTGAGTATGCCGACCGCACGGAACGAGCTTTGGCCGAAGTGCGCCGCACCGGAAAGTGCGCTCCCTACGAGAAAGAATACGTTCGCAAGGACGGCAGCCGCGTGCCCGTACTGGTTGGCGTTGCCCGTATTGACGACGGTGCCGGACAGTTGGTCATATTCGTGCTCGACTTGACCGAACACCGCGAGGCGGAGGCCGCTCGCGCCAAATTAGTGGCCATCGTCGAGTCGTCCAACGACGCCATCATAAGCCAGACGCTGGACGGCATCATCACGACCTGGAACGCCGGCGCCGAACGATTGTTTGGTTTTGCCCCCGCGGAAGTCATCGGCCGGCCGCTGTTGCTTCTTGTCCCCCACGGCGCCGAAGCCGAGCACGCCTATCTGCTCGAGAGGCTGCGGCGCGGCGATCGCGTCGAACATTTCGAGACGCTACGGGTGGCCAAAGACGGCCGCCCAATCAACGTCTCGCTGACCATCTTCCCTTTGCGCGATGCCAACGGGCACGTCACGGGAGCCGCCAAAATCGTCCGCGATATCACCGCTCACAAGCAGGCCGAAATCGAACGCGAACGATTGCTCGCCGCCGAACGGGCTGCCCGCGCCGAAGCCGAGCGCATCGGGCACGTCAAGGATGAATTCCTGGCTACACTCTCACACGAACTGCGGACGCCGCTCAATGTCATCCTCGGCTGGATCCATCTGCTAACCACCAGCCGCATGGGTCCGGAGGAGACCGCTCAGGCGCTGGGAATCATCCAACGCAGCGCCAGGTCGCAAACTCAACTGATCGAAGACTTGCTCGACATGAGCCGAATCATCTCCGGCAAGTTGCGGATGGACGTGCAGCGCGTCGAGTTGGTCGACATCATCAATGCCGCCATCGAATCGGTCCGCCCCGCAGCCGAAGCCAAGGGGGTACGGCTGGTCAAAGTGCTCGACCCGGATAGCAGCCCCGTTATGGGCGATCCGAATCGGCTCCGCCAGATTGTCTGGAACCTGCTGGCCAACGCAGTCAAATTCACCCCCAAAGGGGGACGCGTGCAAACCCGGCTGAGCCAGTCCCACGGTCACGTCGAAATCGAAATCAGCGATACTGGCCAAGGCATTCCGCTCGAGTTTCTGCCCCATGTCTTCGAACGCTTCCGGCAGGCCGATGCCTCGACGACGCGCCGCCACACCGGCTTGGGGTTGGGTTTGGCGATTGTCCGCCATTTGGTCGAATTGCACGGGGGATCGGTAATCGTGCTGAGCGCCGGCGAAGGGCGCGGAGCAAGTTTCACCGTATCGCTGCCGGCACTCGAGCCGGAAGCCATCGCCGACGCGCCCTCGACGCTCCACTCCGCCCACCGGGAGCCCGGCGAACTGATTTCGCCCCGGCCGCAACTGGCCGGCGTGCGGGTGTTGGTCGTCGATGACGAACCAGAAAGCCGGGACCTGGTGCGCCGGCTTTTGGAGGATTGCGAGGCGTCAGTCGTCACCGCCGCCTCGGCGGCTGAGGCTCTAGTAATCTTACGCCGCAGCCACCCCGCCGTGTTATTAAGCGACATCGGCATGCCCGAGGAGGATGGCTACGCCTTGATCCGTCGTGTCAGGCAATTACCCGCTCACGAAGGGGGGCAAATCCCAGCGGCGGCGCTGACCGCATTCGCCCGCAGCGAGGATCGGGCACGCACGCTATCGAGTGGGTTTCAAATGCACTTGAGCAAGCCGGTGGAACCGAGCGCTCTGTTGGCGGCCGTGGCCAACCTGGCGGGCCGGCGAACGGTGGGTGAGGGCATTCACGTCGGCGCCTGAATTGGGGCGGGGCGTACCACTGCCACACCTGGCCAGCCTATCGCTGTGCCGAGCCCGCTGAGTTCTGAGCAGAGCCACCGGACGGCGACGCGGCCGACGTCATCGAACGGACGCCCTTGATCCGCCCCTGAGGCCGCTGACGGTCGATGAGAACGGGCGTGCGCGTTTCATCGGCACCGACGTTGCCAGCTTCGTCGCGGACTTCCAACCGCAAATAAACCTGCTCCGGCGTTTGATTGTCCAGCCGCCAGACGAAACTGCCCGTGTTTTCCAGACCCGAGGCGATGGGAGTCCAGGGCCCCCGCGGCTGATCACTGAACCAGAGCGAGACCGGCCGCTCTTCCAGCGAAGTATCGGAGGCTTCCCAGCGGATCGATAGCTCTCCTTGCTCGTGGGCCACATCGGTCGCGGTAATGCGAGCGGTGGGCTTGGTCAGATCGACGTTGACCCAAACCTCCGGCAGGTCGCCATCCCGTGGCGTTTCGCTGGCCAGACCGTTGCCGCTCTCGACAACGACTCGGAAACCATAGAGCCCTTCGGCGTCGACCGTGGCAACGACCGGGCTACGGTTGTCGTCGTCCTGGGAGAATCGTCGCCAATGCCGGCCGCCATCGCGCGTGCCCCACAATTCGACCCTGGCCACGCCCGAATTGCCCACGGCCTCGACCTCATAGTCCAATTCGAAGGTGCGCCGGTTGACCATCTGTGGATGCTCGCCGACCGGCCAGGAACCGAACTCACCCGCGCCGGGCGATCCTGCAAGCGGTGTTTGCTGCGCGACGGTCTGAGTCGAGACGCGTGGCCCGGCGAGGGAATTCGAATCCCGATCGACGGGCCCCCCCTTGGCCACGCGCCAGGCGGAATCTTGTCCCGGGCGGCGTCCGCCCCCCGGCACGGCACCGGGCACCGAACGACTGAGGGTCTCGCCGGTCGACTCCGCCGGCCACTCCAAAAGCTTGTGCCCGGTCGATCCGCCAACGGGAGAAGACGGATTGCGGCCCGCCGTAGCCGCCGGCCCTTGGGTCGGGGGAGGGCTGCCGGCGTCGAGTTGAAACTGGCTCACCGCCGGATTGCCGGCCCGGTCGGCGACGCTCGCCCGCAAAGCGATCTTGCCGCTTCCGGCTGGAGGCCACCACAGCGTTTCGCCCACAAGCGTTAATCGCGCGAGGTGCTGCGACTCAGGCTCGACGGCCAACGTCTGCCAGGTCCCATCGGCCGATTGATATTCCAATTTGAAGGTCGCCGGATCGATCGCCGTATCAACCACGTCCCAATGGGCGGTAATTTCGCCATTGGCGCCGCGCGCGGCTCGCAAATCGAGCCGCGGCGCGAGCGTGTCGACGATCACGCGCAATTGCGGATCGTAAGCCCCGTCGGGATATGACCGATTCTGCGCGTCGATGGACCGAATCGTGAACCAATACTCGCCATCGTGGGCTGAAGGGAAATCGAACCGTTGTTCGTTCGGTTTTACCTCCCCTTCCAGATGCCAATTGCGCCCCTCGTTTTCCGACACGAAAAGGCGAACTTTCACCGGCGGCAAGACATCCGCCGCCGGCGTCTCGATACGGAAAGGGATGGCAAACTTTCCCTGCCGCGTGTAAATGGCTTTGGGCAGGGTTTCGCTCTCTGGCGACTCTTCCGGCCGAACGGTGCCGGCCAGGGCAAGCAGCAGGGCGGCGGCAATACAGAACCGCATGCAAAACATGACAGCCTAAAGCCGTTAGAAACAAATATGGCTGGAAACCGCTGCCCGCGGGGCAGAAAACAGCCCGACGCGCACCGTAGCTCTTTGCGCACGGCGGCACCGTGCGCGCAGAGACGCTGTTTCTTGCTTATCGGTCGCAGCGATGATGGCGCTTGAGAAGAGGCGCACGAGGCGCAAAACGGCGAAATGGGGTCGACCTGTGGAGGCTGCGGGTTAGGCGAGGTATGGCAAGCTGCTATCCGAATCCACGTTGGCATGGCCTCCCGCAGCCCGATTGAACCTAGGCAACTCGGGCGACTTGTGCCGAACCTTGCTCAGACGGCACCGCCGGACCACGCTCGGCGTCGATCGTCGAGCGCGGTCAGAATGATCTGGCTGCAGGTTTCGATGTCGAGCCGCGAGGTATTCAGCAGCAAATCGTAGTTTTCTGGCGCGGTCGGGTCGCAATGAAAGTGGCTTTTGATGAACAACGATCGTTGCTGGTCGAGCGTTCGGATCTGGCGTTCAGCTGCTTCGAGGGTGCAACTCAGCTCGCGCATCATAATTTGGGCCCGATCGGCGAATTCCGCAACCAACCTCACGCGGATTGCCAAGGCAGGCGGCAAAATATGGGCAGCACCGCGGCCCACAATGATGCACGCGCCCCGCGAAGCGAGCGAGAGAATCGTATCGGATAGTTGCCGCACATACGAATTCTCGCTGACAAAAGGTACCGAAGAGAACGCCTCCATGCGTTCAACGAGCCAGGGAACATGTTGTTCGTCGACACTGTCGAGCAAACGGACGTTGACCTGCATCTCGGCCGCCATCCGTTCCAGCAGTTCGTGATCCAGAACCGGCCATCCGAGCCGGCGGCCAACAGATCTGGCAACCGTCGTACCCAGGGCCCCTGCCTGCCGGCTAATCGTGACAGTCAGGGGCGGCACAATGACATTGTCGAGCTTCCCCGGCTGGTGATGCCGGGACTCGGCGTGACTGAATGCTTTGACCAGCGCTTCCGGTAATCGCACCGTGTTTGGAAGGTTCATCGCCCGCGACCTCCTCGAAGCTTGTGAAGTGTCGCCGGCCACAGGGCCGTGCCTCAGTCCACATTTTACCGTTATACGGCAAATAAGCGCGGTGAACCCACGGTTACTTTTTGGTAAGTGCAGCCGTTGGGGGGTGCCCGGGAACCCAAGAGGCCTCTCAGTACCGGCGCACAATCATCATTGGACGTTGCCGCGAAAGCTGACTGCCGTGCGTGCCCGAGCCCGGCGGGCAAGCTGCGGCAACGACCCTTGATGTCCGAGAATAATGAGGACATCTCCCGGGCCCAGTTTGACGTCTGATTTTGGATCGCGTACGCAGTGACCGTCGGGCTGACGGATCGCGACGATGACGAAACCGCCGCTCACCTCAACGTCGCTGAGGGGTTGGTCGCACAGCGGCGAGCCGACTTCGACGTTAATTTCCATCATCTCCAAGCCGATCGATTTGAGTTCGTCGTTCAAATATTTGGTGCCGGTGGCTGCCTGCAGCAGATCGTCGGCCGTGGGCCGAAGGATCATTTGGGCGATCTTCGTGGCGCCGATCAAGGCGGGGAGCACAATCCGCGTGGCGCCACTGCGGCAGAGTTTCTTTTCGGTTGCAGGCGATTCGGCGCGGGCGATGATTTCCATCGTCGGATTCAATTCCCGTGCGCTCAGCGTGATAAAGACGTTGGTCGTGTCGTCGGGAAGCACCGTGGCCAGCACCCGCGCGAGCAACGCCGGCCGCCTCGAGGGTATCCTCTTCCGAGGCAGAACCCTCGAGGACAAAATACCCCGCTGCTCGTGCCGATTGGACGCGGCCTTCGTTGCTGTCGATGATGACGAACGGTTGGTTGGCTTTTTCCAGGTCCTTGGCGAGCATTTGGCCGACGCGCCCATAGCCACAGATGATCGTGTGATTGGACAGCTTTTCAATTTCCTTGGTCATTCGCCGACCTCCCAGCACCTTATTGATTTCGCCTTCAGCGATCATCGAAACAAAACCTCCCACGAAGTAAATGCCCGACGAGCAACCGGCGATGATGATCCAAATCGTGAAGATTTTCAGGGCGGGATCGTGGAGCGTTCTGACCTCGCCATAACCGACGCTGAAAACGGTGATGACCACCATGTAGACCGCGTCGAGCAGATTCCAGCCGGCAAACATGTAGCCGGCGACCCCGACGACGCAGGTTAGCGCGAAAATGATGCCGCCGATCATCATTCGGCGAAGCGAGGCGCTCATACGTCAGACCAAAGTTCCGCCCCCAAGCCGCAGGTGGGGAGACCGCAGCGACGGCTGGTTCGCGCCGCACGAACCCGCTAGCAATGCAAATTCCACACCTACCGTCCGCAATCCGCCGGGAGACGGCCATTCGCAAAGCCGTAAGAGGCAATACCAGCATGGCTTGGGACTTCAAGCAGCGATCAAACCCGCCGCACCGTGGCGTCAGGCAATATGCACAACGCCTGTGCACCCGCTGCCCGCCAACGCCAGGAATCGGGCGATTCGTTGGCGACGGCGTGGAACGCCGTAGGTCGGTCGGCATATACGCAGCACGGCCACCAAGCCGGTTGCCAGCAGATCTGCTGAGCTGGCGATGCTGTCAGGCAGGAAGAATCGAGGGCAGCTTCGAGCGAATGCGTCCGCGACAACCTCACGAATAAGTTCTTGGTGGCAGGCGTTCTACGGCGTTTGGGTCACATTGACCGAAACGGCGTCCTTTGCTATTGAATCCCTGGCTTTATGACATCCTTCAACCTAATCTCTCATCGTGGCAAGTCCGAAGAAAAGAGTGGTCGGCGTTCTGCCGTGCCAACCGGTCTGGCCCCCAAGGGGGAAACGAAACCCCCACAGGAGCCGGTTGCCGGCATCGGCTCGTTGCACCGGGCGGTGTGACCCTTTCCTAGACTTTGACGGCAACATCTTTGGCGACTCGATCTGCGCGATCGGACCGCTTTCCTCTTGATCGAAAAAACTGGATCTCTATGTCCGCAGCATCGCCCAATCGTTTTGTCCACTTTCTCGTTCGCCGGCGCGTGCCGATTTCGATTGTCATTTTCGGGATTCTGATGATCGCGGATGTGATCCGCGGCACGGTTCCCCACGACGTCTTGGACTGGACGGATTATCGCTCGGTGGCAGGGCTATTGACGTTGCTCGGCGGATTGACGATGCGATCCTGGGCGGCCGGCTTTCTGACGAAGAGCGAGCAGCTGACGATGACTGGCCCTTATCGTTTGGTGCGCAACCCCCTTTACTTGGGGTCGTTCCTGATGGTCGTCGGGATTTGCCTGCTGATCGGCGACCCAGAGAACATCTGGATTTCCGCGGTGGTCTTGGCGATCTTGTACGTTCCCAAGGTCCGCAGCGAAGAGCATTTTCTGGCCAGCAAATTCCCCGGCGAGTGGCCCCAATACGCGGCATCGACACCGCGGTTCTTGCCGCGCTTGACCGTCTGGCCAAGTCTATCCGGCTGGCGGTTGTCGCAATGGATGAAGAGCCGCGAATACAACGCGGTCGCTGCGACCTTGGCGGCGATCGTTGCCCTCAAGGCCTTGCACGAAATGCATTCTTAGCGATCGTGCCGCCCAGTGGGGAGGCAAACAAACGTTCGACGCCCGAGGGCCGCGTGTCTTAGGCCGCCTGGGAATAGGAGAAGATCTGGTCCCAGGCACTGTCGAGCGTGCTCAAAGCGGCATCGAGCGGCAGGGCCCGAAGTTTCTCCTGGGGCATTTGTTCGACCAGCCGCCAGCGGACTAGTTTGGCCAGCGCGTCGCCCACTTCGAAATCGATTGGACGACCAAGCTGCGCTCGAGAAATGCCTCGATTCGTCGGTCGAGCTCATCGGCGGTGAGGCCCGCGGGGGCCACCTCCTGCCGCAGGAAGAAATAGGCCAAAATCGCCTCACGATTCTCCTGCTCTTCCGCCTCATCGATCAGCCGCATCAGCACGCCGGCGTTGTTGTCCAGATTCTTGTAGTACAGGCTCTCGGTCAGGCTGAGTTGGTAACGCTGCTTGGTTTGCATGTAACCGTGAAACGACCGCAAACCATAACTGATGGTTCCGCCGGCGAGTCCCGCCAAGGCCAACGTGTTGTACATGCCGCTTGCGGCAACCACCATCGCGCCGGTGATCACTTTCCAGCCGGTCAACGCCATGCCTGACACGGTCGGCAAAACGATCTTCGTTCGATCGAATAGTGACATTTTGATCTGCGTGCCAGGGAGCAACATTTCTAAATCCATTCGCGGAATGTCCTTGAACAGCTTCAGATAGACATCATCGTTGTCGACGCCTTTCGGCAGAGTGCGGTGCGGGCGCAATTTCAGCATCACGACCAGCCGTTGATACGTTTCGGCATCCCACTCGACCTTACGGAATCGAGTCATCAGCCGGCGTACTTGTCGGCGCTCGATTCCCTGACCGCGGACGTAGATCTCCAATCGATCGAAAACATCGAAATCGACGCTAAGATTCAATCCCCACAGACTGGCGCCCGCCAAAGCTTGCTCCAGCGCCTCGCGCGACAAATACGTAAAGTTGGCTCGTTCGAGGAGTTTCCCTAGGCGATCAAAAAGAGCGTCCAGTCGTGCCGAGCGTCTTTCCGCCGCCGCCGCCAAGGGCACCGTATCCGAATCCGGGTCGAAGGGGGCGTAATCCGCCTTAAGCGCCTCAAGCTCTTGCTGGTATTCGTGGTGGACCGTCGCCGATAGTATCTGAGCCAGGCGGCGGAAGAGATCGACCTCTTGAGCCTTCAAATCGGGCTGGCTCGCCAACAGATCGACCAACTCCGCCTGACGGATCGGGATGAAGTGGTCACTTGCCTGCGGGCTGGCCACGTTCGACGGCGCCCTCTTAGCCCCGGTCATGAGCGAAATCGAACCGGCAACGGTCTCGTTGGATTTCGTCTCGAAATTGCTGGACTTACTTTCTGCCATGACCGGCTCCTGCATGCACTTCAGGACAATGGAGGGGGGGGCGGATTCTATCAACCCCTGCGCAAGCCGGCCCAGGTCATTTCCCCCCCATGCCAGACACCGCATGGTTGCCTTGGAACGTTGAGGGGCGCCCCGGCATGATAGAATAATCAGACGGCAGATCCCTGCTGACCGAAAGCGAATTCCAGGCTATGGTTATGCGATTCGTGGCAGGCAACGAACCGTATCTTTCTGTGTGGCCGCGCATTGGTGAGTGCTCGGCCATCCATTTCTGGCTGATCGTTGGATTTTGGGCATGAAGCTCCCCCTCTTCATTTGCAGTCTCTCGCTGACCGTCACGGCGCTGATCGCCTTGCCTGCGTCGGCGCTGGACCACGTTGACCTGCGGCGCGACGGACAATCGCTGTCCGTGTCGGGACGCGTATTGGTTACGGCCGAAGACGGCGGTCTGCTGCTGCTTGCTGCCGATGGCCAACTCTGGTCGGTGCTGCCCGAGGAACTGGTGGCCGAGCGAAAGATGACACGGTCTTTGCGCCCCTGGGCCGCGGGCAACTGGCCCAAGCATTGCTCAAAGAGCTCCCCCCGGCTTCGACACCTACCAAACGACGCACTATCTGATCTGCTTCAACACGTCGCGCGAGTATGCCAAATGGTGCGGGTCGCTCTTCGAGCGCGTCTACCGCAGGTTTACCGATTTCTGGTCCAACAAAGGGATGAAACTGAAAGAGCCGGAGTTTCCGCTCGTAGCCGTCATCTTCCGCGATCGCGAGTCTTACGCCGCCCACGCGCGCGGCGAAGTCGGCAAGACGGCCGATTCCATCATTGGCTACTACAGCTTGCAATCGAATCGCATGACAATGTACGACTTGACCGGCGTCGAAGCACTGCAGGCCGGCGGCCAGCGACGTGGCAATGCCGCACAGATTACGGCCTTACTCTCTCAACCGCAGGCGGAACCGCTGGTGGCCACGATCATTCACGAGGCCACGCATCAAATTGCGTTTAACAGCGGCCTGCAAACGCGATTTGCCGACATCCCGCTGTGGGTCAGCGAAGGAATCGCCGTCTATTTCGAAACGCCCGACCTGACGAACTCCAAGGGCTGGAAGGAAATCGGAGCGGTCAATCGCCCGCGGCTCGATCGCTTCCGCGACTATCTCACGCGGCGGCCGGCCGATTCTCTGTCGACGCTGATTTCCGACGACGCCGCCTGCGCGATCCGGCGAACGCGCTGGACGCCTACGCCGAAGCCTGGGCGTTGAACTATTACCTGATCCGCAACTATCCGAAGCAATACATCGCCTACCTGAAGACTCTGTCCGAGAAGCGTCAGCTTTTGTGGGATGATCCGGCCGAGCGAAGGAAAGAATTCCAAGCGGCCTTCGGCGACGATTTGTCGCATCTCGACGCCGACTTCCTGCGGCAGATGCAACGAGTCCGTTGAGCCGCCGCGTCTGGGCGGGAGCCTGCCGCCGGCTTGGTCATTCCCCGGCGGTCCAGTAATATTGAGGACCAGTGCCGGCCACGGCCCCGATCCTCGACGACGGTCGCCCGGCGAAGCTGCCCACCCCGCCGAGCGCAAACCAAGAGATACCCACGATGTCCGAATATGTAATTCTGCTGTCGATTCCCGGTCTGCGCAAGGCCGATATCCAGCGTTTGCCCACCCTGAAGAAGCTGGCCGCCGGTGGCGACGTGACGAATCTGGTGCCAAGTTTTCCGTGCGTGACCTGCCCGGTGCAAGTGAACATGACAACCGGTCGGTTGCCGCGCGAGCACGGCGTCGTAGCCAACGGCTTTTATTGGCGCGAGCGACAAGAGTTCGAAATGTGGACCGCTTGGAATGACGTCATCGAGCGACCGCAAATTTGGGACATGCTGCACCAGCACGACGAATCGCTGACGTCGGCCGCCTGGTTCGGGCTGTTGACCAAGGGCGCCGGAGCCGATTTGATCTGCACGCCAGCTCCGATCCACAATCCTGACGGCTCCGAATCGCTCTGGTGCTATACCCAACCGACCGAACTTTACGGGACGCTGCGCGACGCGCTCGATCATTTCCCGCTGAAACATTTTTGGGGTCCGTTGGCCGGCATTCAATCGACCGCCTGGATCGCCGACAGCGCGGTCTTGGCCGCCCGCCGGTGGCAACCGAATTTCTTCTATATCTATTTGCCGCACTTGGACTATGCAGCCCAGAAATTCGGGCCTGACAGTCCGGCGGCGGATCAAGCGCTGGTGGCCCTCGACGAAGTACTGGCACGGCTCTTCGCTGGTTGCGACGAAGCCTACGGCCCGGAGCGGCCGCTGTGGATCGTCGCCAGCGAGTACACGATCGTTCCGGTCGATCACGTCGCATACCCGAACCGCGTGCTCCGCTCGGCCGGATTGCTCCAGGTGCGCCGCGAGACGGACGGCGAACATCTCGACCTGGCCGCCAGTCGGGCTTGGGCCCTGGTCGACCATCAGTTTTCGCACGTCTTTGTCGCCGATAAAGCCGACATTCCGCGCGTGGTCGAACTGCTGCGTCGCGAGCCCGGCATCGCCCAGGTGCTCGTCGGTGACGAACTGGGGCTCTACGGGCTTGATCATCCGCGCTCGGGCGACGTGGTGCTGGTGTCGGCGCCGAACAGTTGGCAGGCCTATTACTATTGGCTCGACGATGCCGCCGCCCCGGCGTTTGCCCGCACAGTCGACATCCACCGCAAGCCGGGCTACGACCCGGTGGAACTGTTCTTCGACCCGGCCACGCGCGGTATTCCGCTCGACGCCTCATTGGTCCGCGGATCGCACGGCGCACCGGCTCGCGACGATGAGCAGCGCGGCGTGATTGTCGCTTCCGAGCCCGGCGTATTGGTCGGCCAGGCGCTGGCCGACACTGACGTCTACGACCTGGTGCTGCGGCAATTCGGGATATGAAGAGCGTGGCGGGATTCGGGCCGTAGGACGCCACGACCCTGACCGCCTATTTCTTCGGATCGAGGTTTTCCGCCAATTCGTCGTCGGTCACCGTCGAAGCGACTCCCGTCGAGGGAACATCGACTCCGGCGGTCCAGAGAAGTGAGTTGAGCACGAACCGGCGGAAGTTGTCGTTTCCCCAATTCTTGTGGGTGTGGCCGCCGGTAAAACCGAAACCCCGCCCGCCATCGGGTCGCTCAATCGCCCAAGCCACGACCTCGGTTCGGCCAGGATGCTGCTTGGCGGCGGCAGTTCCGCGGCTACCATCGGGCGGAACGGCAACGAGCAAAGGCTGGACGGCGCCGCCCCCTTCGGGAAAACGGATGTTGTAGTACCACTCGTCGCGAATGACGAACGGTTCCACGCCGCGTGTCGTGGGATGTTTGGGCAACTGCTCGAAATCGGCGTCCCAATGCGGATTGGTCGAGAAGCCGGTTTCGTAATAGCCGCCAATCCACTTCAGGAA
The DNA here is from genome assembly GCA_963702015.1 of uncultured Planctomycetaceae bacterium. GTDB lineage: Bacteria > Planctomycetota > Planctomycetia > Pirellulales > PALSA-1355 > DATJTR01. The sequence goes on along the minus strand of OY969698.1, from coordinate 4,391,213 downwards.
CTCCGGACCTCCCTTGTCCTTCGGGATCTCTACGGCAAAGTGCAGACACGCCAGGCCCACGCCTTTGTCCATCAGCGCTCCCAGCTTTTGCAGGTGGTCTTGCTGGATGGCCGGATGACCGCTGCCGCCGTCCATATAAAGCATGACCATGTCGGCGTTGTCGAAAGCGGTCGGATCGGCTGGCCAGCCATTGCGATAGATCGCCGCCACGACTTCGGGCACGTTATCCAGGCAGTCTTTCAGTATCCGCGTGCCGGCGTTGAATTCGTGGTCGCCCGGCCCATGGCTCGGAATGCCGGCAACCAGAACCATCTTCTTGCGGGCGTCGCTGAGTTTGAGGCGTTTGAGACGGATGTTCTTGAATTCAACCTTCATCAGCCGTCCGCCATGAACCTGCACCGCCAAGATGCCCGACATCGCTCGTTTGGCCGGGTCGTTGTCGATGCATTCCATGAACAACTTGCCATTGATTTTGTGCGTCAGGTGATTCCCCACGGCCGTGATTTCGTATTCGTTCCAACCTTCGGGATCGAAGTTCTCCTCAATGAATTCGTTGGGATCGGCGATCTTGGTCACTTCCTTGTTCTTACCGTCGGCATCAAGGACCACTTTCGTGCCGCCTCGCGCCAACTGCCCGCGGGTCGGTCGCGTCGGATCGGGTTGCTCATACAAGGTGCCGATATAGGCGCCCGCGAGGTCCCAGTCGGCCTGATAGCCGCCGACGCGCCACTTTTCAAACTCGTGGCTGCGGTATTGGACGCCGGAGTTGGCCCCTTTGCCGCTGATCTTGATTTGGAGCTTGAGCACGAAATCGTCGACGGTGCCTAGCTGCCAGACGCAGAACGTATCTTCTTTCGGCATATTCTCGGCGCTTGTCTCACCGACAATGGCGCCGTCCTTTACCGACCAGATCTTCGGATTGCCGTCCCAGCCGTCGAGATTCGTGCCGTTGAAGATCGGCTGAAAACCCGCCTCGTCGTCCGCGGCGGCACAGGGAGTCGCCAGTGGCACGCCGGCCGCAAAGATGCCGCCGACTGTCAGCACCGCACGCGGTAACCATCGTTGGACCAACCGTCGCAGGGAAGGAGCGGGTCGCATGCAAACACCTTTGCAGAGGGCAGGGGGGGAAGGGAAAATCGCAGCATCGCAGCGCGGCAAGGAATCGGCCGGTTGCGGTCGCGCCTATTTTAGCTTCCGACCGGGACGCTTGGCGAGAAGCGCGGCAAACCATTTTTAGGCGGCGCGGCGGCTAAAACGCCCTGGTTTACGCGGGAGGCGTGAAGTCAAAACCCCGGCTCTGCCGGAAGAATTGCAGCGGATTGTCATAAACCATCCGGCGAATCAGGCTCTCCGGATGGCCGCGAAGCCGCATGGCGAGAATAAAGTCAGGGACCGCCGTCGGCTTCGAGGGGCCCCAATCGCCCGCCGAATTGACCAGCAACCGCTCGGGACCATAGAGTTCGACCATATCGACCGCCCGCTCGGGAGTGCATTTGCTCACCGGATAGAGGGTCATGCCGGCCCAGAAGCCCCGGTCGAGCACCTCGCGGATCGTGTGCTCTTCGACATGGTCGACCAACACCCGGCTGCGGTCGATCCGGCGGTCGTCCGTGAGCATATCCAGGATCATCCGCGTTCCCTGGTACTTGTCTTCCAGGTGAGGCGTGTGGATCAGGATCTGCTCGTTGGTCTTCATCGCCAGATCGACATGCTCGAGAAAGACAATCGCTTCATTGCGCGTGTTCTTGTTCAGCCCGATTTCACCGATCCCCAGCACGCCGGGCGTGTCGAGCATTTCAGCGGCCAGAGCGATCACCTCGCGGGCCAGGCGAACGTTCTCGGCTTCCTTGGCGTTGATGCACAGCCAGGTGTAATGCCGCACGCCATACCACGCGGCCCGCTTGGGCTCGAACTCGGTCAATTGGCGAAAATAGTCGCGGAAGCCCTCGACGGTCCCCCGATCGAAACCGGCCCAAAACGCCGGCTCGCTCATCGCGACGCAGCCCATCTTGGCCAGCGTCTCGTAATCGTCCGTGACGCGCGACACCATATGAATATGCGGGTCTATGTAATACATGGCCAGGCATCCACCACTTCGATCAAGATAGGAACAGCGGCGACGACGGTTGCCGTTCGCAGCATTGGGAGATTTCGCTGGGACCGCGGCGTTAGCGCTCCCGCGAGATTTCGAAACTTTCTTGCCACTTGGGGCTGTAAGGGCGCGAGAAAATCATCTGCACCTCTTCCGCACGCTTTGGGCTCGCGCCGCGCAAAACTTCCAGCACGCGGTGTATGTTCTGAAATCTCGGATCGTCGGCGACGGAACCGTCGGCACGATCCAGCCGGTCGAGAGCGGCCGCCACTTGCAGCAGCCGAGCGCGCACCTCCAGAAATTCGCGGTTCAACACGTCGGACGCACTGAGCGGATTAGACATCGAGCGCCTCTGGGAAGTTGGTTGACCTGTAACCCGGCGGGCCGCAACCTACCGTCGCGCGCCGAGGTCGAGCTGGATGCCTGTCCTTCTCACAGCCCGGAAAACTGGCATCGCCCTACTTTCCAGTGTCCCGCCCGCCCACCGAGAAATCAAGCACATCGCGCGAGGGTCGGATTGCCGCGGGGGACTCGAAGCCTGTTACGCGCGAGTCGGTTTTCCGAGCCCCCTCCGAGCCTAGGCCGCCCAGGACGATACAACCCGTCTAGGTGGCGTAACCGATTGCCGAGGGCCGGCAGTACCGATCCCCCGGGCCGCCGGAGCGCGCAGACCGACGGTTTGACCGCCGGCAGGCTCTCGGCCGCCTGCTGCCCATGCCGATGGAAGACGAAGGACAAGCTAAATTTTATTAAGATGCAAACCTTACGCTCGCCATCCGCGGAACCGGCCAAAACCGGTCTCGCCAAAACGTTTCTGACACTGGCCAAGACCCCTAACGAGGCCGCGGTGGCGGTGCTCGTTGCTGCGCTCGATTCGCCCGATCCAGTGATTCAAGAAGGGGCGTTGTGGGCACTCCTCGATCGCCGCAGTCCTGGCGGCCAGCGCGAGATTCTCAAGCGACTGCATCGCAATGCCGACCGTTGGCGCCCAATCATCGAACAGCGGCAAGGGAGCCTGACGCACGCTCTGCGCGACGCCGTGTTGGGAACCGACGAGCAAATGTGCCATAACGCCTGCGAGGCCGTCGTTTGGTTCAAGGAATACGATCTGCTGCCGGCACTGATTGTCGCCGCCGAAGACCGATCGCATCCGAACGTCGACGAAGCCGCTCGAACGATCGTCGAATTGACCGAACTCATCAGCGCCGCCATGTCGGCCCCGCCATCCACGACCGATCGCCGCGATCCGCAATTGATCCGCCGCCGCGCTGGCGGCCTGTTGGATGCTTCGGTGTCGCGGTACGTGAAACACACGCGGCGCGAGATCATTACCGCCTTCTTGTTACTGAGCCAGCGCGACAACGTCGTCCTCAAGCAAATCCTGCAGGATCCACACCACCCAGCATACTTGCCGCTGATCGATGATTTGCTCCATGATCCACACAGCGGCGTCGTCCGATTGCTGCTCGGATTCCTCGACGACCCGCGGGCCCCTTCTTCCGTGATTTCCGTGCTGATTCGGCGGAGCGATCCGAAGTTCATCCGCAATCTGCTGCGTAAGATCGGTTTTGCGCCGTCCGCCGCCGCGACAGTGAACTTGAAACGGGTCGATTCGATCGGCTGGCTACGGCACGACGATGGAATCATCGACCAACTCAACGACGCCGAACAACACAGTCTGGTGCAGTTGATCATGACGTCGTCGATGAAACGCTTGGAGGCGTTCAAGACGATTGACTACCTGGTGCGCTATGGCAAACCGGGAGGGCGCGTGGCCGCGACCGAGGCCTTGGCCCAGTTCGGCGGAGCCGAAGCAAACGCGCTGGCCCTGGTGGCTCTGGAAAGCGGCGACGCCGCGATCCAGGCGGCCGTCGTCCCTCAACTCCGCCAGCGCGGTATTCCCGGCGCCTTGAGCCGGTTGGTCGAACAGTTGGACGGTCCGCACGAAATAGTCCGGCAGGCGGCACGCAAGGCACTCGCCGAATTCAGCACCGAGCGATTCCTGGCCGCTTACGATCTGCTCGACGACGAGGTGCGGCGCACCACCGGTGTCCTGGTCCGCAAAATCGATCCCGCCGCGATCACCACGTTGGCCGAGGAACTGAAATCCCCCAGCCGGGTTCGCCGGCTGCGGGCCCTGGGGGCGACCAGCGCCGCGCGGATGATCGGCGAGCTCGAGCCCCGCATCCTCAAACTGCTCCACGACGATGATCATGTCGTCCGCACCGAAGCTGCACGGGCGTTGGCCGCCTGCGACACGCCCGCCAGCCGCCAGGCGCTGCGCGAGGCCCTGCTAGATCGCAGCGTAACGGTGCAAGAAGCCGCCGAGCACAGCCTGCGGCAACTCAATGCGGGGGCTCCGCTGCCAGAGGAGCAAACAGCATGAACCTGATCGGATCGGCATTGCTGCTGGCGGATCGCAACATGTTCCGCAACATGGGGGCTGGGTTTCGCGAGAAGCGCGAGCATTTCGACGGCTTGGACGTGCTGCTTTGGATCCTGTTGGCAATCGGATTCTTCGTCTTCGTCGGCTTGCTATCGTGGCTGCTGGCGCGGAGCGACAAACACCAACTCTTCAATAGCCCGCGAGGATTGTTCCGCTCGCTCTGCAGCGCCCACCAGTTGGACCGGCCGGCGCACTCGTTGTTGGTGCAGATGGCTCGGGCCGAAGGGATCGCTCAGCCGGCGCGATTGTTTCTCGAGCCAGAATGCTTTCGCCGCGAGTCGTTGCCCCCGGCTTTGGAAGGAAAGCAGGCCGCGATCGCGGCTTTGGCGGCCCGACTGTTTCCGCCGGCAATGGCATTGCCCCCAGGCGAGTCGCAATAGGCTGGTCGCCCCGCCCCCCGCGCACCACGGCCGCCGGGACCGCTAATAGACGGTGTCGTTTTTTCCGCTGGGCGTGTTGCGGCGGTTTTTGAAGCTTTCGTTGTTCGAGCGGCGTGGGACGTCGTTCGGCGCACGAGGACGAAAATCGGACGGTTTGGCGTCTTTGCCCAACGGAACGGTTCGCTCGTGGTCCTTGTAACCGAGGTAGCCAATCAGGTCGGTGAGCGAAATCGTCTTGATCGGCAGCAGCTTCGCATCGCCAATCATCTTGGAATAGTTGTCGAGGTAGTCGCTCGACTTGTTCTTCTCGTCGGGTTTTTTCCCGATGACCAGATAGCGGGTGTCGACCGTCATCTGGCCGACGCGTTTTCCGTCGTCTTTCAATTCGGCATCGACGACGCCGCCATTGACCGTGATCAAATTCCGGACCTTGTCCAGGTCGCTGACGCCGTCCTTGTCCAAGTCCATCAGCCCCACCAGGGCGAAATGCTCGGCGTGGCCGGGCCGCCAGGCGGCCGAGAACAACTGGTCGCCCGGCATGATCGGTTTGGAGGGATCGTCGTCCATGATGCGGGCTTCTGCGAGATGCGGTTCGATGACGCGGATGACTTCGATGGTTCCTTTTTTCTCGGCTTTCACCGGATTGATCTCATCGGAGCCGATGACGGTGAACGAAATCTGCCGTCGTAGGCCGTCGTCCGATCCGAGGTTCAGCCATACGACCCGACCACGTTGGTTGACCCAAGTCACCTTGCCATCGACCAACTCGGTCGAGAGGTCTTGCTCTTTGTCCCTTTCGATCACCGTTTCCAGTTTCCGCAGGGTGTCACGCAGCTTAGTCTCCGTTTCGTCGAGATCCTTGCTGCTCTTGGCAAGCTTATCGTCGAGGTCTTTCTTTGCGCCGTCGGAATTGTGGACGAGCTCCGCGGTGTCTTTTTTGAACTTCTCGCGTTCGGCGGTGAACTTGGCGCGCTCTTGTTCCAGATCGTCCTTCGCTTGTTTGAGGCCGGCTGTGTATTGGGCAATCTCGGCGAGATTTGCCTGCTCCTTGGCTTTGAAATCACTTTGCATACGCTCGTTGCGCGTCTCGGCGTCGACGACCAATTCGGTCTGCTTTTGAAGTTCGGTAGCCAATTGACTGACGATGTTGCGATAGTTCTGCTCCGACTCGCGCATCGTTGCGGCGTAAGTCTCCACGTCTTTTTTGAAGCCGGCCAGAATCGCTGGAACCTCATCCCGCGCGGCAAAGCCAACCACCTGTTTCAATTGGCTCATTTCATCGACGGTTTTCATCAATGTGTCGTTGGCCGCCTTGGCGTCTTTTACGGCGTTTTGTGCCCGCAGAGTCTCCTCCTTGGAGCTGTTGTAAAAGACGAAGCTGGTAACCGCCAGCGCGACCATTAACATCGCGCAAACGATTAACGCGATTTGAAGACCCTGGTTTTCGCGCGCTGCCATGTATCTGCTCCTCTCGAATGCACCACGCCACCGGCCCGAAGCCGACGCTCCGCCTGCCGCCGAGCCAACCGGCCGTTACATGCCGATTGTCTCGCCCGGAGTCCCCTCGACCGTTGCGTAGTGCTCTAAAAACTCCCCCGAGGCCGCGCAATCGCTCGCAGTCCGCCGGGCAGATCAATTTCTCTGTAATTTCCGTGGCCTTAGACCGATCGCCACGCTGCCAGCTGCCCCCTGAAGACCGCTTGGCTCAGAACAGGCTGATTCGCCCGACCCAACGCCGGGAAGCACAAGAAAAACCTGTACTGAGCCCCAGCGAGCGCTCTGATCGACCGGCGATCACCGCTGCCAGCAATGTGGCGGCATTTCTCGCGGGGCGAGGCGCCGATCCAGACGAAGCCAACTCCAATCGGCCGAACGACCGAATTTCATTGTAGTTACGCCGAGAGCCGGCTGTCAAACTTTCGCGCGATCACGCGCTCACGCCCCAACGCATGCCGCGCCGCCGTTCAATGCTCAGCACTGCTTTTACCGACAAAGCCGGGCGGAATAGCCGGCAAAATAAGCACGTGCGGCATTGGACCCGCCCCTTCGGAACTATTCCAAAGTTGGCTTACTTCGTCATACGACGCCAACAATTTGCCCGATTTTCCGCCGGCAGTCAGCCGCCCGCCGGCGATCCGCAGACCGTCGTAGCATCCGACGTCGCTCACGCGGCCAGTAAGGGACTCGAAACGCAAGCGGATCGGCTGATCGATCACGGCGGCCAGAAAACTGACGGCCCCGTACGTCCATAGCTCGTGCTCTTGCCGCACGAGAGGGCGATCTTCTTGGCCGACGCACAAATAGCACCCTTTCAGGCGAACTTGCGGCGTGGGAGGGAGCGAGACCCCACCCTCGCCGGTGCCTTCTTCCAGTCGGATTTGCAGCATCGCAGCCCCCCGCCTTGGGTGAACGCCCGCATCTGTCCAACTGTCGTTTCCACGACCCTGGTCGGCCTCTTCCTTCCGCGGAGGAATTCTCCCATTAGCTGGCGAAATATTCCTCAGCTACACAGATTGGCGTAGTCGTCAGTTGAGAAGTTGGATGCAATTGGTAAGCCAAACGGCAGACGATTGCTCGAATATCTCCGAGATATCGCACACTCTGTCACTGGCGGTCCCCAATCGATCATCTTGCCTAAACCACCAGCCCCGGGCTGACGCTCGCGCTGCTCCTCGGGCGCGGCCCGGCGAAAATATTGGCGGACGACCTCGCATAGTTCTTCGTGGCAGCCGGCAAGGAATTGTTCGTTCCCCAGCTGGCCCAACGTTTCAGCCCTGGGAGATTCTCATCGACGACGGTCACGTCCGGATGAATGCCGAGCAAGGGTCGTTCGAGCGCCAAGCCGCTGATTTCCTGGGCGGCTGCGAGCTGCGTCGACCAGGCATAGCAGTCGATCGTCTGGACACCAGCTGGCGCGATCCGGCGCTCGACGATCGCAAGGGTGATCTCTCTCCCAAAAAAATCTTGAAAGGCGGGTTCAGACTGGAGTACATTGCGGCTACTGCTTCTCCACACCACGAGGCTACCCCTTGCCCATAGGAGTCGCCGCGGTGCCCGCTCTACTAAGATCATTTCGGTGGTTCGCCGCGTGCCTGGCCGCTCAAGGCCTGCTGCTGCTGGCAGCACGGCAGGCTGCTTCAGCACCTGGTCTCAAATTCGAGGCCGACATTCGACCGATCCTGTCGGCGCACTGCTGGGGGTGCCACGGGGCGGACAAACAAGAAGGCAAACTCGACCTGCGCACCATGACGGCGATTGCGCGCGGTGGGGAATCTGGTCCGACGATCACCTGGGGTCGCCCTGCGGAAAGCCGGCTGCTGGAAAAAATCATCCAGGGGGAAATGCCCCCGGAGGATGGCAAAAAGCTGACCGCTCAGCAGGTCGCAGTCCTGCAGCGCTGGATTGAAGCCGGCCCGCCGGCTGAAACGCCTCCAGGCCTCGATGCGCAGAATCCTGCCGGTGGCGACGAAAACTTCTGGGCGTTTCAAAAGCTCCACTGGCCGCAGGTGCCCCAAGTGGCCAATATGGAGCGAGTCCGGACGCCGATCGATCGCTTTCTACTGGAGAAGCTGGAAGCCGGTGGGCTTAGCTTTTCGCCCGATGCTGATCGTAGCACATTGCTGCGCCGGGTCTGCCTCGACCTGACCGGACTGCCGCCCACGCCGGATGAGGTGGCTCGGTTCCTGACGGATGACGCACCCAATCCCTATGAGCGACTTGTCGATCGGCTGCTTGAATCGCCGGCATTCGGCGAACGCTGGGGCCGCCACTGGCTGGATGTGGTGGGCTATGTCGACACGGTCGGTTTCGACACCGACGCGACCAACATCATTGTCAGCGAAAACAAGTGGCGATACCGCGATTACGTGATTGCTGCGTGGAACCAGGACAAGCCATACGATCGTTTTCTGCTGGAGCAAATCGCCGGAGATGAACTGGTCGATTGGCGTCACGCCGACCATTACACGCCGGAAATGGTCGAATGCCTGGTGGCCACCGGATTTCTTCGCACCGCTCGCGACGAAACTCACGAGCCGGAAAGCAACATTCCTTTGAGCCATTTCGGCGTATTGCACGACACAATGGAGATCGTTGGTGGCAGCGTGTTGGGTTTAACGCTCAATTGTGCCCGTTGCCACAACCACAAGTTCGATCCCATTACGCAAGACGACTACTATCGGCTGATGGCGATCTTTACCCCGGCGTACAATCCACAAAACTGGAAGCCGGTCTTTCCCTGGAAAGCGGAAATTCAGGACCGCACGCTGCCCGATGTACCGCCGACCGAGCGCACGGCAATCGATCGGCACAATGCCGCGCTGGACGCGCAAGAAACCATCCTCAAGGAACAACGATCCGCCTTGCACCAATCGTATCGCCGGCGATTGCGCGATTCCAAATTGAACCTTTTGCCCGAGGCAATTCGTGGCGATACGCGGGCCGCGCTGGAAGCGCCTCCCGCGGAGCGCAATGAAGTGCAGAAATACCTGGCGCAGAAGTTCGAAAAAACGCTGGACGTGAATCAGGAAGAGATCCTGGCGGCGCTTGACGAACAGGACCGCGCGACCAAAGCGCGGCGGGAACAGGAGTTGGCCGGCCTGCGTGCACAACACCGCACCTTCGGCAAGCTCCAGTGTCTCTTCGACGTCGGACCGCCTCCCGACACTCACTTACTCTTGCGCGGCAGCTTTGAGAATCCTGGTCCGGTGGTGCAACCTGGATTTCCGCGGGCACTGTGCAGCCCCGATGCACCGACCACGCTCGATCCCGTGCCGTCGGCCGCCGAAACCTCGGGCCGTCGGACCACACTGGCCCGCTGGCTGACGATGCCTGACACCCCGGCGGCTGGCTTAGTGTCGCGTGTGCTGGTAAATCGCCTTTGGCAGCACTTGTTCGGCGTAGGCCTTGTTCCCACGGTGGAGAATCTCGGCCTATCTGGGCAGCCACCGACGCATCCGGAGCTGTTGGAATGGCTGGCGTCGGATTTTGTTGCCGGCGGTTGGCGGATCAAGCCGCTCATGCGCGGCATGCTGTTATCGACTGCGTACCGTCAGGCGTCGGCGCCACACGTCGATGAGCAATCGCGCGAAGCCATGCGATTGGGGCAAACGAGCGTTGATCCCGAGCAGGTTGATCCCGGCGACGATCTCCTCTGGCGGATGCGGCTACGGCGGCTGGAGTCGGAAACCATTCGCGATTGTCTCCTGGCCACCAGCGGCCAGCTTGATTTGACCCCCGGCGGACCCCCGGTGCCGATTGAAGCCTTGCCGGATGGCCGAGTCGTCGTGGCTGAGAAAAAGTTGTCTCGACCCACCGACAGAGCACGGCGGAGCGTGTATCTCTTGTCGCGCCGAGCCTACAACGTTTCCTTGCTCACGGTGTTCGATCAACCACTCGTAGCCACCACCTGTCCGCGGCGCGACAACTCCGCCGTCGCGCTGCAATCGCTGACGATGCTGAATGATGCCTTCCTCACGGAGCAGGCAGAACAGTTCGCCAGCCGGGTGGCGACCACGGCTCTGGCATCTGGTGCGGATGAAATCGAGACGGCTTTTCGCATAGCGCTGCTGCGTTCGCCCAATGAGGCCGAAAGAGCCATTTGCCGGCAATTGCTCCATCAGCAAGCCGAAATCTTCCGCGCCGCCGGCGACACCGCCGCCGATTCCGACCGCAAATCGCTCGTGCAATTGTGCCTGACTTTGCTCAATACCACCGAGTTCCTATACGTGCAGTGAGAACCAGCATGCGCCACCCGATACCCACGGCATTTGCAGCCAACGGCTTTTCCAGCCGTCGGCAAATGCTCCAACAAACCTGCTTGGGATTTGGTTCGCTGGCCTTGGCACAGCTTTGGTCCGCGGACCGACCGACCACTGCCGCGGGTTTTGCATCCGATCAACCAGGGGGCGTCGACCTCGCGCCTCGGCCAGGCCATTTTCCGGCTCAAGCCAAGGCCGTGATCATGCTCATGCAGACTGGCGGGCCGAGCCACGTCGATTTGTTCGACCCCAAGCCGGAGCTGCAAAAACGTGACGGCCAGAAGCATCCCGAGCGGGTCGAGAGTTTCCAGCCCGGAAGTCAAGACAACCTGCTGCTGGCGAGCCCGTTCCAGTTTCAACGGCGGGGTCAATGCGGCATGGAACTGTCGGAGTTGCTCCCACATTTGGGAGCGGTGGCGGATGAGTTGTGCCTGGTGCGTTCCATGGCCAGCGATAACAACAACCATCCGCAAGCGACGCGCTGCATCAACACCGGCAAAATTTTTCCCGGTCGACCGACGCTTGGTGCTTGGGTCAGCTACGCCTTGGGAACCGAGAACGAGAATCTGCCCGCCTACATCGTGCTCCGCGATCCCGATGGTTACTGCAACGGCGGCACCACGCTCTGGGAAAACGGCTGGCTGCCGGCGGTGTTTCGCGGCACGGAATTCCAATCCCGGGGTGCGGCAGTGCTGAACCTTCACCCGGCGGTTCCGCTGCCGGCGGGCGTGCAGGAACACAATCTGGCGGCGCTGGCACAGTTGAACGAGGAGCGACGAAAGTTATATCCGCAGGAATCGGAACTGGACTCGCGAATTCGCAATTACGAGTTGGCGGCCCGCATGCAGTTGCGAGCCGAGCCAATTTTGGATCTGACTGGCGAAACAGCGGCCACGCGGGATCTCTACGGCCTCGATAACCCCGTCTGCTCGAATTTCGGCACCCGCTGTTTGATGGCCCGGCGCCTAGTCGAAGCGGGCGTGCGATTCGTGCTCGTGTTGGCGCCGGTCAAGTCCGGTGGCATGCCCTGGGATCAGCACGAAAAACTGAAATCGGGCCTGGAGGCGATCTGCCCACAAGTCGACCAACCGAGCGGCGCATTGATCCAGGATCTGAAAGCCCGCGGCCTGTTGGATACGACGCTTGTCTTGTGGACCGGCGAGTTCGGACGCCTGCCGATTTCGCAAAATGGTTCTGGTCGGGACCACAACCGTCACGCTTTCAGCCTGCTGTTGGCGGGCGGCGGCTTCAAGCCGGGCTATGTCCACGGGGCGACCGACGAATTCGGCTATCGGGCGATCGAAAACACGGTGAAGTGCCCAGACCTGTTAGCCACGATTCTGCACCAATTGGGGCTCGATCATCGCCTATTGAACTACCTGCACAACGGCCGGTCCGAAACCATGACGGATCCCGCCGTGAGCGGAGCCCGCGTCGTGACGGAGCTCTTACGTTCGCCGGTGTCTGGCTTGCCTGCCACCGCAACGGGATGAAGCAACGGTGCAGGTCGCCTCAACTCCCGGCTGCACCCCGGCGGCCCCATTGCTCCTCGGCGGCCGCCCGGCGGAAATATTGTGGACTGAGCTGAAACAGATCGTCGCGCCGATCGGCCAGGAATTGTTCGTTGGCCATTCGGCCCACTGTTTCGGCCCTGGGGAACCAGAGTTTTCGATCGACGATCATCACGTCCGGACGAATCCCGAGCACGGATCGTTCGAGCCCCGGACCGCTGACCGCCTCGGCCGGCGCAAGCTGCGCCAACCAGCCGTTGCGATCGACCGTCTGGACGCCCGCTGGCGCGGTCCAGCGACCGACGCTCCCCAGAATGAAACGGGCGGCGAACAATTCTCCCCGTTGGGCATCGAGAACGGTCCAGAGCGCCGATTGCGTCGCTGGCGTTTGCCGTGTCGACGGCACTTGTCTGGCGACCACCTCCAAGGTGTTAACGCCGATTACCTTTGCCCCAACCGCATAGGCCAGCGCCTTGGCCGTGGTGACGCCGATCCGCAAGCCGGTAAAGGAGCCAGGGCCTTGCGTCACCGCGATCAGGTCGATCTGACGGACCGACCAACCGACCTCCGCGAGCAGCGAATCGATTCCGGGGGCCAGTGACTGGGCACTGCGGCTGCTGCTGGCGAGGGGGTGCTCGAGGATCAGTTGGCTACCATCCAATGCGGCAACCGATCCGGCGTTGCCGCTTGTTTCCAATGCCATAATCCGCATAGGACCGAACCAATTTCCTTTCTCAGCTCTTCCGCGTCGGCGTGAAAGGGGGGCGGGTCAACCGCGAAAGAACGGTGCACGCCCGCGCACCGTGGCGGGAATGTGAACACTAACTTACGTAGCTACAAGAGTTTGTCGAGGCTGGGACGGCGGCCCGAATCGACTTGACCCCTCGGTGGACGGCCCAGTAGACTCTAAACTGTAATTTCAGCGGACGGGCGTCACTTGGGAGTTTCCGCCGCCGAAAATTCCACGCCTGCGGGGCGGTTTTGGGTGACACCGGCCTCCCGGCGCGCGGCTCGGCGATCGATCAAGTGTTTTGAGCCGGCGAGTATTTGAGGCCACGATTTTTTGCAGCCCACGGTTGAAGCGGCGTGAAGCGTGAAGCGAGCACTGATCAGCGACATTCATAGTAACCTCGAAGCGCTCGAAGCGGTATTGGCCGACATCAAGCAGCAGGGGATTCGCCAAATCTACTGCCTCGGGGACATCATCGGTTATGGCCCGAATCCGCGCGAGTGCATCGACCTGGTGATTCCCTGCGACGTTTGCCTGTTGGGCAACCATGACCAGGGAGCATTGTTCGACCCGGAGGGATTCAATACCGGCGCCGAGCGAGCCATTTTTTGGACCCGCGATCAGCTGGAAAGCTCGCGTGGCGATCCCGACGACAACGCTCGCCGCTGGGAGTTCTTGGGCGAATTGCCGCGCAACCGCCGCGAGAACGGCTTCTTGTTCGTGCACGGATCTGCCCGCAACCCGTTGAACGAATATGTCTTTCCCGAAGACATTTACAATCAGCGTAAGATGGAAAAGATCTTCAGTCTGATCGAGAACCATTGCTTCCAGGGGCACACGCACGTTCCGGGCGTCTTCACGCAAAGCTTGAATTTTCTCAGTCCCGAAGAGATTGGCTACGAATATCGTCTGGCCGACGAACGCACGATGGTCAACGTGGGATCGGTCGGTCAGCCTCGCGATGGCGATCCGCGCCTGCTACGTCGTTCTGGACGACGGGGGAAGCGACACGCCGAGCGATTCCGGGCAGTTGCGGCCTCCTTGCACGGTCCGGTTCCGTCGCATCGAGTACCCGTTTGATAAGACGATCCAGAAGATCTACGACATCCCGGAACTCGACAACTTTTTGGGCGACCGCTTGCGCGAGGGACGGTAGAGGGGTCGACTCTCCGTGGCTCTTTGACCGATGGCGCGTGCGCGAGTTCGTTCCCACCCCACTTTCGGTACTGGGCAACCAAGCCGGTTGGCATTGCAAGAACCGAGGTTGCTCGGACAATAGAGGCAGATTGATCCAGCGGCCGCCTAACGCGAGCCAGCAGATGCACGTGTGCTTGGGCGGCGCCACATTGCCTCAGTGCCGTCGCAAGGGTTGGTAGCGGCAGCCCATTTGCGTGCGCAAGTCGGTACGGCCCGATGGCGAGCGCGCACGGCCAGGAAGGCCCAACGTCGGTCCTATCAGGGAACGGATGGAGCCCCAACGGGCGGCACGCATTCGCCGAGTGGATGCGGTAGCGTGGGTTTTTCTTGCGGTAGATATTTCGAGTTACTGGACTCCAACAAGCGCGCAACGATTCGAGGGTAGTGGTCCGTGGAACGCCGTTACGTAACGTTTATCATTTTCGCCGGCCTGATTTTGATCGCCCAGTTGCTGGTCAACAATTGGCTCAACCCGCGCGCGCCGCAAGTTGCGAATAATCAGCAGGAGAACCAGCCCGAAGCCAAACAGGCCGAGGCACCGCCCGCAGCGGCCGACGCCGTGGAGGCGCAGCCGGCCGATGAAGCCAAACCCGCCGATGCGAAGCCTGCGGCCGAGCCCAGCGCCGCGGCTGCCGACAATCAGCAAGAGCCCGACGAAAAAATTCCCGTCCAGCGCATTTCGCTGGGCTCCTATCTTTCAACGTCGGGTTATCGCCTGCTGGCAACGCTCAACAACCAAGGAGCCGCCGTCGAGCGACTCGAGCTGACCAGCCCTCAGTATCGCGACCTGGAAAACCGCAGTGGATATCTCGGTCACCTGGCCCCCGCCGACGCCCCGGCGGGCGGCTGCCTGGTTCAAGTCGTCGGGCGTGGCACGCCGGCCGACACGGCCGGACTGAAGCCGGGCGACACGATTACCATGTTCGGCTCAAAAGCCGTGACCCGTGCCGCCGACCTGATCGACGCGCTTGGCGAGACCGAAGCTGGACAGACGGTCTCCGTGGCGATCACGCGCGACGGCCGAAAAACTCACGGTCGAGGCGAAGCTCGATCGCCGGCCGCTGGAGATCATCCGGCCCGAACTGGATAGCAAACCGCTGGAAGTCGCCGACACGGAACACGATCCGCTCTCGCTGCTCCTGACGTTGGCCCAGGCAGGCGGTGACAAATTGAAATCGGACACCGATGAACTGGACGGCGTCCGACTGCGCGAGGCGACATGGCAGGTCGTCGACAGCGACGAAGAACATGTCACGTTCCGCCGCAGCGTGCCCGCGCTGGGCGTCGAAGTCACAAAACGCTATCGCCTGGCCAAAGCTCCCGTCGATGACGATTCTCCCGACGCCGCGGAATATCACCTGTATCTCGACGTCGAACTGCACAACCTGTCGAGCGAGAAGCAAACACTGGCATATCGATTGGAGGGTCCCACGGGGCTGCCGCTGGAAGGAGCCTGGTACGCCACGAAGATCAGCCGCACCTGGGGCGCGGCCGGCATGCGCGACGTGATTGCCCGTTTCGCCGGCAACGCGCCCTACCAGGTTTCATGCCCGGATATCGCCGACGAGAAAAAGAACGACAAAAAGAAGATCTATACCTGGTCTGAAAGTGAGTCGCCGCTGGACTATCTAGCGGTCGACACTCAGTATTTCGCGGCGGCGCTGGTCCCACAAAAAGAAAACGTCAGGGACATTTGGTTCGACGAGATCAAACCTTTAGCCGTCGGTGCGGTGCCGACGGAAAAGAGCGACTGGAAGCTGACCGACGTGTCGTTTCGGTTGACCAGCAAACCGATTGAGCTGGCGCCGCAGGGAACGTTCCATCATGAGTTTCAGCTCTTTGCCGGACCGAAGAAGCCGGCCATTTTGGAACAGTATCCCGCCGGTGACACCAATCTGAGCGAACTGGTTTACTACGGACGGTTCGGGTTCGTGGCCAGGCCGATGCTTGGCTTGCTGCACTTTTTCTACCACGTGGTCCACAACTATGGCCTGGCGATCGTCATGCTCACCGTGCTGGTGCGCGGTTGCATGTTCCCGCTCAGCCGCCGGCAAGCTCAAAGCTCGCAGAAGATGGCCGAGCTGAAGCCGGAAATCCAGCGCGTTCAGGAGAAGTACAAGGATCCGGCCCAGCGCAACAAGGCGATGCAGGAGCTTTACCGCAAGCACAACTTCAACCCGTTCGGCGGCTGCTTGCTGATGTTCGTCCAGCTGCCGATCTTCGTCGGGCTTTATCGCTCGCTGATGGTCGATGTCGAGCTGCGCCAGCGCCCCTCATTTCGGCCGCCGTCCGCTGGTGCTCAAACCTTGCCGCCCCCGACATGCTCTGGGATTGGACGCACGTTGCGCCGGCGTTTGTCCAAAGCTATCTCGGCCCGTATCTGAACGTGTTTCCGTTTCTGACGATCGGACTGTTCATCTGGCAGCAGAAAATGTTCATGCCTCCGCCGGCCGATGAGCAAACCGCGATGCAGCAGAAGATGATGTCGTACATGACCATCTTCTTCGGTTTCATGTTCTACAAAGTGGCTAGCGGTTTATGCCTCTACTTCATCGTCTCCAGCCTGTGGGGCATCGCCGAACGCAAGGCCCTTCCCCAGTCGGCCGCCAGTGGCACATCTGGCCCAACGGGAGGAAACGGCAAACGCCCCGCGCCCGACGGTGGCGGCAACGGCGCACCATCGGGTAAGCGGCGGCAATCGGGACGTAAATAGCGCCACAGCGCGCCGCTCCGGCCGCCATAGATCGGCCTGACCCGAATTCCACGGGCCTCATGCTCTACGACCTGCGTGACACGATCGTCGCCGTGGCATCGCCCCCCGGCGGGGCGGCTCGAGGGATTGTGCGGCTCAGCGGCCCAGGGGTCGTCAGCCTGGTGGCCGCGGCACTCGATGGACTGAGCCCAGTGGAAGTCCTTCGAACACGTGGGCCAGCCGTCCACCGAGGCACACTGCGACTGACCCGCTGGGCGCGTGATCTGCCGGCACTGCTCTATCTGTGGCCGACGGCGCGCAGCTATACGCGGCAGCCGGCCGCCGAACTGCACACGCTTGGTTCACCGCCGCTGTTGGCCGCGGCGGTCGAAGAGTTTTGTCGCCACGGCGCCCGCCCTGCTGCCCCTGGCGAATTCACCCTCCGGGCGTTTTTGGCCGGCCGAATCGACCTGACCCAAGCCGAAGCAGTGTTGGGCGTGATCGACGCCCACGGCGAGGAACAACTCGCGACGGCCCTGAGTCAATTGGCCGGTGGGCTGGCCGGTCCCCTGCTGAGTCTGCGCGAGTCGCTGTTGGATTTGCTCGCCCGGCTGGAAGCGGGACTCGATTTCTCGGCCGAAGACATTGAATTCATCACTACCGGTGAAATTGCCGCCGAACTCGCCGCAGCCACCGGCCAGCTCGAGCGGATTGCGGCCCAAATCGGCTCGCGTGGCGACTCGGCCGACGTCGTCCGTGTCGTGCTGGTTGGCCGTCCGAACGCGGGAAAGAGCAGCTTGTTTAACGCGTTGGCCGGCGCAAAGGCTCTCGTTTCTGACCAGCCCGGCACGACCCGCGACTATCTCACTGCCCGGCTCGAATTCGGCGGCGTGATGTGCGAATTGATCGACACGGCCGGCGTGGCATCGGGAGGTGACGCCCTCGCGCCTCAAGCCCAGCAGCAATCGCGATCCCAAGCCGAGCGCGCCCAAATCACGCTTTTGTGTCTCGACGGCACCACGCCCGATGCCCGCGAACGCGATCGTATCACGGCGGCCGAAACCAGCGGACGGATCGTGGTTCTCACGAAACACGACGTGTCCCGTTCGCTTGCCGGCGAATCGGTCGAGATATTTCCTTTCCACTCAGCGGCTGTGGAAACGAGCGTTCGCACGGGCCACGGCCTCGACGCTCTTCGCCAGCGGATTGCCGAAGCGGCTCTCTCGGTCGCCGTGGGAGACGGATCGAGTGTATCGGCGACCGCCGCTCGAGCCGCTCATAGCGTGCGCGTGGCCACCGACGCGCTGGCCCGGGCGTGCGAACTCAACGACCGGCGCGAAGGCGAGGAGTTGATCGCCGCGGAAGTCCGCCTGGCCTTGGATGAACTGGGCAAGGTAAGCGGCGCCGTCACGACCGACGACGTGCTCGACCGCATCTTCAGCCGATTTTGCATCGGCAAATGAATTGTAAATTGTTCCACAAAAACGCGCCGTCGCCGCGAACGCGTGGGAACCGCCCCGGCCGGGGGCAGCACGAGCACGATTCGCGAGATTTACCGTTCCGATCACTTTCCGGTGCGCCGTCGAACCGTTACGATTCGGGCATTGGCTCACTGCGGCCGCTAGCGCCGCGCCTGCGGCACGTTCGGCATTTTCGAGCAAAGCGTGGGGGCGTGTTGGCAAGGACATGGGCCGGATCGATCGAATACCCTCGAATCGCCCAATCGCCGCCCGGTGGATCGCCGGCGTGCTCGCAGCCGGCGGGACGTACTTTGCACCTCCCGCCCTGCTATTCACGCTCTTATCCGTGTTCTCGTTCTCGGGCCTCGCGCCCGTCTTTTTGCTGGGTTGGTTCGCGTTCTTTGCACTAATAAGCGCCGCCCTTGGGAAACGGCTCCCCGGTGACCCGTGGACGACCTGGCTGCCGTGCGGGCTGATCAATGCGTGGTGGTTGTTCGCGTTCGGACCCGAAATCAACTTTGGCGGCCATGAGTATCTCGGCTATTACTACGGTCGCCTTTATGTGTGGACGGCGGTGATCGGCCCGGTCGTCGGGCTTAGCATCGAGCTTTTCCGATCCCGTTGGCCGGCCGGGCCGCAGACGTCAGTCCGCCCGCCCACTCCCCGGGGTTACCGCGCCACCGCAGGCAACGCGCTGGCTCGCTGGCCTAGTCGCGCTGGGTGGATTATCTCCCCAGACTTCGCCCTCGGCGTTCCGCAAACCTTCGCCTATTTCTACCTCCGGCTCTACCTTATCGCCACGTTTCTTGCTGGAGTCGCCGGATTGTTGCTCGGCCTAGAGGGCCGTGCACGCTCATCGGCCGAGGGCTAAGCCAGCGGCAGACCGGTGCCGATGCGCTCAGTGTGCGCCCGGCACAAGCAAATTGGTCCGCGCGAAATCGTACACGCAGCGTGGCTCGTTGTCTTGCGGTTGTACCGGAGGCGATTTGCGCGTTTAATGACCGCATGGAATCCCTTCCCACGCCGGCGTTGGTGGTCGATCTCGCGACGGTCGAGCGAAATCTGAAACGGATGGCCGACTACGCCGAAGAGCATGACTTCGATCTGCGGCCTCACGCCAAAACGCACAAATCCAAGCAGTTTGGCGCCGCTCAGATCGCTGCCGGGGCCGTCGGTTTGACGGTCGCCAAGGTCGGCGAAGCCGAAGTCTTGGCCGCCGTTGCCGACGATTTGCTCGTCGCCTATCCGACGGTTGGCCGCGACCCAGCCGCCCGGCTGGCCAAGCTGGCCCGACACGGCACGATCCGCGTGGCGATCGATTCGTTGGAAGCCGCCGAAGTGCTGGCTGCCGCCGCTCGCCGCGTGAGCGCGACGATCGGCCTTTTGGTCGACGTCGACGTCGGGCTGGGCCGCACCGGCGTTCAGACGCCCGCCGCCGCTCTCAAACTTGCTCAATTGATCGATCGGACTGCCGGCGTGCGACTCGACGGCATCTGCTGCTATCCCGGCCACATCTTGCAGCCGCCGGCCGGCCAACAGGCCGCGCTGTCCGAGGTCTCGAACCGGTTGGGTGAGATCGTCGACCTGTGGGCAGACCACGGCCTCGAAGCTCGAACGATTTCCGGCGGCTCAACTCCCACTGCCTACCAATCGCACCTAATCGACGATCTGACCGAGATCCGCCCCGGCACCTACCTGTTTGGCGACATGAATCTGGTCCGCGGCGGCTTTTGCACGCTGGGCGACTGTGCCGTGCGGATTGCTTCCACGGTAGTCAGTACCGCCGTGGCCGGCCAATTCGTCCTGGACGCCGGCAGCAAAGTCCTGAGCAGCGACCGCTGTGTGCCGGCACCCGACAGCGGCCATGGCTATGTGTGCGAGTATCCCGAGGCTCGGATCGTCCGGTTGAGCGAGGAACACGCTCAAGTCGACGCCCGCGACTGCCAGACACGCCCCAAAATTGGCGAGCAGGTGACGGTAATCCCCAATCACGTCTGCCCGGTAATCAACCTGCAAGATTTCGTTTGGGTCCGCGACTCCGATGGTCATCACGAACGGACGCCGGTCGACGCCCGCGGAAAGGTGTCGTGAAGAGGGGTTAGGCCGCGAGTCGCGCGGATTTTCCTCGGGCCTCGGGTGCTAAAGCCTTTTTATTCGGCCGGATCTTCCAGCCCCGGCTCGGGCAAGAAAAAGCTCAGGATCGAGCCGACCAGCAGAACGCCGGCGGCCACCCCGGCGGCGGCATAAGCCATGCTGGCTGGAGAGCCGGCCCCCAGCTTGCTGGTCACATAGGCCATCGACGTGCCGATCATCCGCCCGCCAATGTTGGCGGCAAAGCCTTCGCCCGTCCCGCGCAAGTGAACTGGGTAAACTCGGGGAAGATAGTTTCCCCAAAAGCTGAACTGGGCGACGGTCAACAGCCCGACGAAGAAAATCCCGACTTGCATGAATAGCAGGCTTCCGGTGGCAAACAGGACGAACATTATCGGAGCGACGATCAAGTCAGGCCATTGGAAACAACGCAGTAGTTTTCGCCGGCTGACGATGCGGACCGCCAGAAAAGCCAACAGCACGCGGCCGACCAGTCCGCCGATCTCTTGAATCGTTCCGACCTTGGCGGCGAACTGTTGGGCGATCTTCTTTTGCGCTGGGATCGGCTGGTCCGCGGCGGCTGCCTTCACCTCGGGCGCCCCGGCACGATTTGGGGCATCATCTGGATCGCTCCAAAGGCCACACCGTAGCTGCAGGCGAACATCAGCGTCGTGACGATCGTCGTCCGCCGAAACCGTGGAGCGAATAGCTCGACGACGCTGGGCCGCTTCAGCGTGCCAGCCGCCTTCTTGGCCGCCCAAACCGGCGACTCGGGCAAGAACGGCCGAATCAGAATCAACGGGAGCGCCGGAATCAGCCCTGACATGAGCGTGTAGCGCCAGCCTTCGTGCTGATGCGCCTCGGGGATCACGCCGGCAAGGGAGGTCAAAAACTCTGGAACGGCCACGGCCGGCAAATGGTCGGCATATTTCAGGGCGAGCGCGTTGACGCCGGCCACGAGCAATCCTCCCAAGGAGGAGAAGGCCTGCGTATAGCCCAGCACGCTTTCGCGGCGGCGCGGCTCGGGAAATAATTCAGCCAGCCAGGCCACGGCGGCCACGAATTCGACACAGACGCCGATGAAGGTCGTACACCGCAGCACCAGTAACATCTCGATCGAAGTGGAAAAACCGGCCAAGAAAGCCGAAACCGCGTAGAGCAAAATGCTCCAGGTCAGCACCCGGCGGCGGCCCAAGAGGTCGGTCAGATAGCCGCCTAACAAACCAAAAATGCCGCCGGCAAACGCCGGGATGTAAAAGAGCCGGCCCACCCATTCCCCGAACTCCGGGGTTCCCGGCTTAAAGCCCGTCAGTTCTGGAATCGCCGGCGGCAACACGAACTGGGCCATCAACAGCTCGTAAATGTCGAAGGCGAAGCCGATGGCCGCCAGGACGACGATCAGCCATTGGGTGGTCGTAAGGCGAGCCGGGGCGGGTGTGGGAGCGGTGGGAGTCGCCATACGCGGAATTCCTGTGCGGCCAAAGGTAAGTTGCCGGAGGCGGGGGAGAATGGCTCGATGATATTTGCATCGTGCGGCGGAAACAAGCACGTTCGCGCTACGTTTGCCGCCGGACGGGACCCGGCCGGCGACCGGCCGAGCACTGCGCAAGCCCGCGCCGTCGAGCGCCACGCGTGTCCCGCGGACTTGGCGTTATGCGGGCCGATCGGCGAGGAGCGGTGCAAAATGCATTGGTCGCCGCCGCCCACTCGGCGCGGCAGCGCCACCGCGCTCTCCTAAAAAAAATCGTCAGACGAATCAAGATCAACTCTTGCCTCAGGAGGGGCCTGACGAATAATTTTGGACAAGCGCGGAGAAAAGATTGCTCCCTCCGCCAAGCATGCTTGTCGATCTTGGAGATTGATGGTATAAGCACGCGAGTTTTAGGATGCTCGATCGGCCCAATGCCGGTCGCTCGGGCTCGACCACGAGTCTCAGCTAGAGGAGGGATTCGCTCAACATGAATCGACTCGAAACCGCGTCCAGCGCGGTCTCCGTGAGTGGAATTACCGTGGGCGGCAACCTGCCGGACGAATCGGAGGAGCCCCCCGGTACCAGCCGGAGACATCCAAAATGGAGGGATGTCCCGGCAGAACAATGGGACGATTGGCGCTGGCAAATGCAGAACGCCATTCGGACTACTTCTCAATTGGCCGAATTCCTGCCAATTTCACCCCAGGACCTTGCGAGCCTGGAAAATCTCGAACAGCAGTATAAGCTGGCGATCCCGCCCTATTACTTCTCGCTGATCGATCTGGACAACCCCGTCGACCCGATTGCCTTGCAATCGTTGCCCTCGACGCAAGAGTTATCGAGCACCTCGGGCCAGGAACTTCAGGACCCGTTGGAAGAGGACAAAGATTCGCCGGTCCCCGGTCTCACCCACCGGTACCCCGACCGGGCTCTTTTGGTGACGACGCACGTCTGCTCGATGTATTGTCGATTCTGCACGCGCAAACGCGTCACCATGGACCGCGACGGCTGGGACGCCCCCAGCCACAATGACGAGCGAATGATTCAATATGTCCGCGACCATGCGGAAATCCGCGACGTCATCGTCTCTGGCGGCGATCCCTTGTCGTTGCCGATGGGCAAGCTACGCTGGTTCGTCACTCAACTGGCGGCAATCGACCATTTGGACGTGGTGCGCATCGGCACGCGCGTTCCGGTCACGTTGCCCCAGCGGTTGTACGACCCCGAGTTGATTGCCCTGCTGCGGGACGCGGGAAAAATCTGGATCCAAACGCATTTCAACCACCCTCGCGAAATCACCCCCGAAACCGCTCGAGCGATCCGCGCCCTGGTCAACGCCGGCATGCCGGTCAGCAACCATGCGGTGCTGCTCAAGGGAGTGAACGACTCGGTGGCCACCATGCGCACCCTGGTGCGCGGACTTTTGCGGATCAAGGTCCGGCCCTACTACCTGTTCCATTGCGATCCGGTCGTCGGGGCAGGGCACTTCCGCACTTCGGTCTGGAAGGGGTTGGAGATCATCGAAGGGCTGCGTGGCCACGTCTCCGGACTGGCTGTCCCGACCTATGTCGTCGACGGCACTCATGGAGCCGGCAAGATTCCGCTCATGCCCAATTACTTGATCTCGGCCTCCGAAAACGCCGTGGTCCTGCGGAACTACGAAGGGATGATCTTTCGTTACGCTCCGGAAGACCGGGCCCAGGCGGGCGACCAATACCCCTCGCTCGGCGTCAGCAACTTGCTGGCCGGTAACGTCGACCTGCTCATGCCCGAGGGAACGCCTCGCATGGCCCGTCGCCAGGAGTACACGGCCCAGAATCCCGAGCAGGCGGAAGAGCCGCAAATCAACGTGATTCAATTGGCCGGTTACCAGCAACAGCAACCGGCCCCCGAACCACGTAGCGGTTGGAACCGCTCCAAGGCCAAGTAGCCCGCCGTAGCGGCCAGACGGCCCGCGGCGGAACGCGATGCCAGCCCATATCACAGCCCACGGGGTTTGATCCCCGTGGGCTGTTTTTTTATTGAGGGGGCTTGGGGGAAGGCAATTTCGCCAAAAAACCGATTCTGCTGGAAATACGCACATGGCTCGGCTCGACTATTACTCTGGATGATACGACCTCTGCCCGGAGCTGTGGATGACGCCCGACTGGCCGCAGCTGATTCAAGATCATCGGAGGCTGGTGGTTGGCGTAGTCCGCCGGATCGTCGGTAACGACCAGGATACCGAAGACGTCGCCCAGGAGGTTTTTTGGGAGGCCTATCGAGTTAGCGAGCGACAGGTCATCGAGTCCTGGCCCGGCTTCCTGAGACGCGTGGCAACCTGCCGCGCATTGGACTTGGTGCGCAGCCGCCGCGTCAGTTTGCCCATCGAGTCGGATACAATCGCCGACAAGTCGTCGGGCCCGATGGAAATCGCAGCTGATCGAGAGATGGTCGACCGCTTGCGCAGCGCGATTGCGACCCTGCCATTCAAGGAAGCTCAGGTGTTTTGCCTCAGGTATTTCGAGCAACTCTCTTATGGTGAGATCGCCCAAAGTTTGTCGATCAGCACGAACGCCACCGGCTTGGCGCTGCACAAAGCGCGCACGAAGCTGCAGGCGATTTTCGGCGGTCAAGGTTAGGGTTCGGCCATGGGAAAGAATGTACCGATTCCACCGGACGATGAGCTTAGTGGTTTGCTGCGCGACGCAGTCGAACGTGTTCGCGGAGCCCCGGTATCCGACCAACTCATCGAACGATGCGCTCCCGAGCAAGTGAGATTCCAAGTCTGACAGGAGGTCGCGCAACGAATACGGAACCAGCCCGTGGAGCGACGACACGAACGTCGCGCTCCGGGAAGGGGCTTGAAACCGCTGCTCTGGCGGCTTCGTTACTGATTGCGGTGTCGCTCAATGCGTTGTGGCTCACGCTCGATCGACCCGATCCAAACCGCCAGAAGGCAGCACAACTGACCACAACCGACAAACAGACGTTCTCGATTTATTCGGATTTACGGTTGGAGCCGTTCTCCGCCGTTGCCGCCGCTCATTAAGGCTTCCAACGAAAGGCCCCAGAATGTCTGTCACAAACCGCTGGCGAGAGAACACCCAGGTGCGGCGATTGCTATCCCTCGCTCCAACCTGGTTCTTGTTCTTGGCCGTCATGCAATTTGTCGTCCAAGCGGCGCTGATGCGTTTTCTGCTCTACCACCAGCAGTACGAGATTCTTCCCGCAGAAAGCTACCAGTGTCAGCTCTTTTCGGCGGAAGATTACCGCAAGCTTACCGACCGCAGCCTGGACACGGTTGCCCTCTCGGACGGCACGACATTGACCGGCAGAACGCAGGCGTGGTACGACATTGTCTTACCGCAAATCAAGCGGATCGACGACAATCATTACGTGGAGGTGACAACGCTGGGGACGGCACATTATTTCCAACGTTGGCTGAATGCGACGATTCCAATTTGCTTTTTGTGCCTAATTGCACTGGCGTTCTCAATCTATTCAATCCGCATGGCGAGAGCCGACGGCGTCCCATCGGGTCGAATCGCCGCATCGCCTCCGCCTTAAGAGCGGGGCGTCAACTCCGCCGGGGACCATCCCGATTCTGCGGAGCCTTCGCAGCAAAATAGGACCGCCTCTCCCTCCCCACACGAGAGTCGCCTAGACAAATGCGGTCAAGCCGGGCATGGCGACCGTAGCCGTTGCGCGGGCCCCCATTCGTATTTCGGCGGCGACAGATCTTCCTTCGAGCCCAGGCACTGGTCCCAAGTCAGCGTTTGACCGGTGTAGCAGACCATGCGGCCCATGATGCCCATCATCGTGCTGTTGGCCATGTAGTGACCGTTGTTGATCGGATTGCCGGAGCGGATGCTGGCAAACATCTCCTGGTGCTCGACGTCGTACATGTTTGGCTTTTTCCCGCGATAGGTCCACGGATTCTCGCCTTCGATCGCCGCTCGTTGCATCTCGGCCGTCCCCTTGGTGCCGAACAGATGATCGCTGACGTCGACCGAGCAGCCGGCCATCTGCCGGCAATTGGCAAATACCCGTACGCCGCTGGGGAATTCGTAAACCACGGCCATGTGGTCGAACACCTGGCCATATTCGTCTCCGGTGCGGACTTGCCGGCCCCCCAGACCATACGCTTGCAATGGGTGCTCGTCGCCGAGAGCCCAAGCGGCCTTGTCCAGGCTGTGGACGTGCTGCTCGACGTTGAAGTCCCCCGACAGCCAGGTGAAGTAAAGCCAGTTGCGCACCTGGAATTCCATGTCGCTCCACTGCGGCTGGCGACCCTTGTGCCAGAGCGTGCCCCCGTTATAGCTGGTGTGAATCGTGCGGATGTCGCCAATCGCGCCGTCGCGGACGCGCTGGATCAGCTCGCGCTTCGGCAGGTCATAGCGGTAGCAAAGCCCGGAAACGACGGCCAGGTTTTTCCGCTTGGCCTCGGCCACGGTGGCCAACACCGAATGAATGCCCGGGGCGTCGACCGCCACCGGCTTCTCGCAGAAGACGTGTTTGCCGGCGGCGACGGCCGCTTTGAGATGGATCGGCCGAAAATGGGGCGAAGTGGTCAGCAGCACCACGTCGACGTCGGTGGCCAGCAGCTTTTCGTAGGCATCGAACCCGACGAACTTGTGATCATCCGAAACCGCGATCTTATCGGCGAAGTTTGGCCGCAATTGTTCCAGGCTCTTCTCGATCTGATCGGCGAACGTATCGGCCATTGCCGTAAGTTTGACATTCGGATCGGCTCCCAAAGCGTTGCCCGCGGCGCCGGTGCCACGCCCCCCGCAGCCGATCAAGCCGACTTTCAGCGTATCGTCTCCGGCCGCGTGAACGCTCCGCGCGGCTCCCAGGGTGCCTGCCAAGGTGCTGCCGGCCACGATCAGACTCGAACGCTTGAGAAACTCGCGACGCGTGGCAGGCGTGAACGGTGTGGACGGGGTAGGATCGGCCATGAAAAGCTCCACAAACAAGGAGGGGGGAGTGTGGGAAGGAGGGAACAAACGATCCGAGTCAGCAGCCGCGATTATAAACCGGCCGGGACCGGTTGGCAAAAGGGCCCCGCCTTAGCCGTCTCTTTGGCTCAAACCGCCACCGTTGCTCTCGACCAACGGCTGGAGAAACGCAAAAGCCTGCCGGGCCGCGTCAACGGCCGCGTGGCTATGTCGGCTCAACTCGACGTGCAGGCCGCCGGAGTAGCCGGTGGCCGCCAGAGCCGCAATCACGGGCGGAAAGTCGATCTCCCCCTCGCCGAACATCAGATGGTCATGAACGCCGCCGCGCATGTCCTCGATGTGAACGTTGACAATTGCCGAACCGAACTTCGCGATCCAGTCCGAAAGCGGCAATTCGCCCTGGCAATGCAAATGTCCTACGTCGAGCGTCAGCCGCAGCAGGTCGCTCGGCAACCGCTGTTTGAGCCGGCCAAAACTTTCCAGCGTGTCGATCACCATGCCGGGCTCCGGCTCGAAGCCGATGACCACACCCCTTCGCTCAGCGTGTTCCACAACGGGCGCGAGTGACTCGGTCAGCCGATTCCAGGCAGTGGCCGGCTCGGCGTGATCATGCAGCGTCCCGGCCCAGAGCGAGACGCAGTCGCTTCCCAAGGCGGCGGCAATGTCGATCGACCGCCGCAAAAAATCGACCCGTTTCGCGCGCCCCTCGGCCTGTGGCGAGACGAGTGTCGGTTCGTGCTTCGTGCGCGGGTCAAGCAAAAACCGCGCGCCGGTTTCGATCACCGAACGCAAGCCCAGGCGAGCGAGCAGCCGGCGGTAACGATCAATGTCGCGAGCCAGCTCCTCACCGTAAGGATTCAGCAACGCATGATCGAGCGTCAGCGCCACGCTGCGATAGCCGATTTCGGCCAGCAACTCGAGCGCGGCCGCCGGGTCGTGATGTGCGAACCCGTTGGTGTTGTAGCCCAGAAGCATGAATCGCACCGCTCGACCGTCGGAAACTCGCACGTGCTGCGGTCATTATAGTCAGGCGACGGTCGCGCGGCGCGGATCGCAATCAGGCCTTTGTGGCGGCCGAATACAACTCAGCGACTTTCGGCCAATTGATGACCGAAAAGAACGCGTCCACATACTCGGGGCGCCGATTCTGATACTTCAGATAATAGGCGTGCTCCCAGACGTCGATTCCCAAGATCGGCGAGTTGCCAGCCATGACCGGGCTGTCCTGATTGGGAGTGCTCTCGATGACCAGCTTTTTGTCTTTGTCGACACTGAGCCAGGCCCAGCCGCTGCCAAATCTGGTCAGTGCGGCCTTCTTGAAATCCTCCTTGAATTTGTCGTAGCCACCCAACTGCGACTCGATGGCCGCTTTGACGTCGCCGGTCGGTTCGCCCCCGTCCTTCTTCAGCAACAGCCAGAACAGGCTGTGGTTCGCATGTCCGCCGCCATTGTTTCGCACGGCGGTGCGGATGTTTTCGGGCACGCTATCCAGGTCGGCGATCAGTTTGTTGATCGGCGGAGCGCCGATGGTGGTTCCTTGAAGCGCCTTGTTCAGGTTGGTCACGTAGGCCTGGTGATGCTTATCGTGGTGAATTTCCATGGTCGTCGCGTCGATTACCGGCTCCAGCGCATCGAACGCGTAGCCGAGGGGGGGCAACGCATAGATCACTTGCGGATCCTTGGCGTTAGCCGTGCTGCCGCAAACCGCCGTGGCGGTGACCGCCAAGGCTGCTGCGCCGGCGGTCTTCAAAAAATTTCGTCGGTTGATCGTCGCCAATAAACTAGGCGAAGGACCGAGTTGGGCCAGGTTGATGTGTGTCATATCAGCTTCTTTTCTTCTCTTCGAGGGTGGGTGCTGAACTCCAAGAGCGGAGCCAATCTCGCCGCAGATTATAGCCCTCACGCAGCGGGTCCACAATAAAGTGCATCTCTCCCATGGAAGACGCTCGAACGCGCAAATCGCGTTCAGAAGTCCTTCCGTCGGCGGTTGGAGGGGCACGGTTCACGAAGCCGCGGACAGCAGATCGACGTAGGATTTGTCCACCAGTTGAGGCTCGGCGATGTCGAGCGACAGCATCAAGGCTCGGGCGATCGCAATCCCTGCTTCCGCGGCCTGACCCGCGTGGAGAACGACTTCCAATTCGACAAAGTCGCCCAGCCCCGCCACTTGGTCGAGATGGACCCGGGTCTGCCCCACATGGTAAAGCCACCGCCGCTTGCGAACGACGGCGCGGGTCGGCAGAACATGGGACAGGATCGCTCTCAATACTTCGGGCTCGCGGGTCGGGGCGATTTGGTAATTCGATGTCTTGGGACCGGCGACGTCGGAGCGATGATAGAGAATCAATTCGCCGCGCCCCAGCCCAAGAATTCGCAGCTTCAACCTGCCCTGGGGAACCGTGTAGAAGATGTCTTCTTGATCAAGAATCACCGCCGGGCCGTCGCTGATCGACTCCACCCGCTGGCGGATCGGTGCGAGGTCCGGCACCCGCGCTTTGATTTCGACGTTGGATGGCATCGCTGGCTCGCGGGAGATATTGCTGAGACCGATCGGCGACCGCGCGAGTCGCGCCGCGCGGCGTTCCCCACACCCACTGCGGTCTAGCCTCTTTCCCACACGGTCAAATACTGAGGACTTTCGTTATTGGTGATCCCAACCTTCGTGATATTGATGCATTTTTCAGCCGCACGAGCAAACGATTTCGCCTCGGTAAAATCCGCGAATTCAAAATCGACCACATGGTCGTCTTTGAACAAGCGGACGATATACATGACCGTGACCGGTTCGTCTGCTTTGAAAGTCCGCCGCGCCTGCTGGGTATCCCAAGTGCTCCGAATCCACTCATGGGCGTGCTGAAGAGCTTCAGCCGGCTTCGAAGCCGGAGGCCCGGGAACAAACCGCGAGAGAGACTGCGTCGGCATATCCTTCAACTCGCGGAACGCCTCGCTGCACCAACTGGCATAGACGGCCTTGCCCGGATCGTCGGAATTCGCAATCTCGGCAACTTCAATCCGGAAATATCGGGCACCATACTTGAGAACCTGTGACATAAGATCCCTTTCGTAGACGGAGTAAGGCGGGCTATTTTACCACGTCGCGGGACTTTCTGGCACGTCGGCAGAGCATTGCCCGCCAGACCCTAGTCCTGCAGGGCGAAACCGCCCGTCAGCTCGGGCCGTAGTGGAGTTACGCAAAGGATTGAGGCTGACTGCGGAAGGGGTCCCCGGGCGGCCATCCGAGCGGGGTGCCGCCGTGATGAGGAGTTCAGGCGTCGGGCGAAACGTGGACCAACTCGTCGGCAATCACATCCAATTGCTCGGGTCCGATCGTCTGCTGCTCTTCGGCAAAGCCGACCAGCAATGCCAAGTCGCACAAACGGTTGATGCGCCGCGGATTGCCGCGGGCCAGATGGGCCAGATGCGTTAAGGCATCCGCCGTGAAAATCTCGCGCCGGGCACCCGCAGCACTCAGCCGATGTGTGACATAGGCAGCGGTTTCGTCGACGTTGAGGGGCCGCAACAGGCACTTCACCGCCAAACGCTCCTCGAACGCCGGCATCCGATCGAGGGCCGGCAACAGGCCGCTCTGGCCGACCATGAGCAAGGTCAACATCGGGTCGGCGGACCTCGTCAGGTTGGTCAGCAGTCGCAGGGTTTCCATCGCCGGTGTATTGATCAGCAGTTGGGCTTCGTCGATGGCAACCACCGCATGTCGCCCCTGGGCAGTGTTCTCGGTTAGAAAGTTTTGCAGGCAGCGGATGCAGTGATCGGCCGAAAGCCGATCGGCCGGGCTCGCGGCTCCGAGCTCCGTGGCCAGAAGCGCGAGCAATTCGGTAGGAGTCATGAGTGGAAAGACCAGGTGCACCATGGGTGCATAGTTCTCGGCCAGTTGACGCTGGAGCGACTCGACCAGCAGAGTCTTTCCCGAGCCCGACTCGCCCGCAAGCAAGGCCTCGCCTTGTCGGCTCTCGATGGCATAACGCAGTTTGAGCAGTGCGCCCTGATGGACTTCGCTCGGATAATAAAACCGCGTATCGCCACCGCCATCGAACGGTTTGGCCGACAACTGCCAGTAATTCTCATACATCGCGGTCACCTGGAGGCGCTCGGCGCGCCCTCCTACAGTGGATGAATCGGTTTTTCAGAAAGCAGCAAAGTTGGCGATCGCCCCCACGACAGAAACTCCAGCCGCCCGTAGTCGACTGCCGGATGCCACCAAATCGTCCGGCGCCGTCGAACGCTCGTCATAGACCAAATAGACCGCATCAACTCGGGCTGCCCGAACGAGCGCCGCCAAACGGTCGATGTGCTGGGCCTCAACCGGCCCAGCCTCGACGGATCCGGCATCGACCAGCACGAGATCGACGATGTCGGCCAGCATTGAAAACAAGACCGGCGCGCGGAAGTTTGCCGCCAGCGCGTCGAGCGGCACTCCGTCGGCCGCCAAGGGGACCAAGATCAAATGATCGTCGAGCGACGCGATTGATACGTCGGCCAACCGCTCCCGGCCCGAAAGCACCGCCTGCCAGCCGGCTGTCTGGGCGATTCCCAACTGTGGGGCCAGCGCCGCGTGATCGAAGTTCGCGTCGAGCAACCCCCAGGTCGCACCCTTCAGGCGCGCCAGGCGGGCCAGGCACAAGATGGCCGTCGTTGCGCCCGCGGCCGGTGTCACGCCGACCAGTGCAATCCGTCGTTGGCCACGTCCAGCGCCGGCGATCAGGTGCGTGGCGAATCCATCCAGTGCCACGGCGGCCGCGTCACCCAGTTCCACGACCTCCGCGGGCCAGAGAAACTGGTCGACCTCCAGTGCCGGTTGTAATCGGTCCTCAAGGCGTGGCACCAGCGTAAACGAGGAGAGTGGTCCCGAGACCGGCTCCGTAGCGGTTACCGAATCGTTTTGTAGCGGAGCCGATGCTGCCAGGCCAACTGTTGCCAGAACACCGCCCGACGGCGACGCGAGCGACAGGATGGCAGGCGAAAGGACTTTGGATGATGACTGTTTCGGCGACTGCGGTTTTGAAGACGGGGCTTGGCTCGACGGCGGTTTTGCTGCCGGAGCGGTCTGTGAAGGGGCAGCCGTTGAGGCTTCGTCGCAAAAGACCGGGTGCGGCTCGCGCTGCCAGATCCAGTCGGGCATGACCGCCGAATCGCTCAGCGAAACGACCACGCGCTCCCCGCGTCCCGCGCCGTCTGTCACCGCCACGACGCGCGAGGCAGACGCTTGCTCATCGTTTTCCGCGGAAGGCCGCCTCGGTTTTCGCGACGTCGGTTTCGTGTGCGGGCCAGCGGAGTGCGCTGCGGAAAGGTGCGCGCCGTCGACGCGGTAAGATGTCGTACCATGTCCGAGCGTCATCTCGCCGGGCTTTGCAGCCCGTTGCTCGGCGGTGTCGGCCGAAATGCCGCGAACCAAGCGCCGCGACGTATATGCCTTGATAAAGGCCCTATCGACTGCTGTCATCGCGTGGCCTCACGTCAAGATTGCGAATCCCTCCGTCCAACCACACGCCGCCAGCGGAGTTCGGGCGCGTGGCGGATCGCAGGCCGGTTTGGAGCTTGGACTGGTCGGGGGGTGGAGCCTCCGGCAGCGACGGATCGCCGAAACCCGCTGGTCCGCCGGGACCTGCCGCCGGTTGCCGCAGCCCGCTAGGGCCCGGTCCCCCAGGAATCGTGTCGCCGGGAGAAAGTGATGGCGCCAACCCACCCGTGGGGTAAGCTTCCGCCGGAGCGTTATCGTTGGGAAATGGGACTGCGCCGACCGGTTGCTGCGAGGTCCCGCGCTCACGCCACGGAAACGGCCCAGTCGGAGCATCGCTCGATCCATCGGCTGCTTGCGGACTGCCGGGATCGGCAGGGTGCACGACGGCGGCCCGATCAACGGGATGAACAAAAGGAGGATACGAATTGGCGCCACCATCTCCGACGGTCGGTGCGTGGTTGGCGTTGGCAGTCATAGCCGAACCGGCTTGCCACGGAGGCGCCTCGTCGGCCGGTGCGGTCGGTTCTGGCCTGCCGGTAAATATCAAAACAGCCGCGACGACTGCCAACCCTCCCGTGGCACACCACATGGCGATTCCAAACCACGGTCGTCGTGTCGATTCAGGCGCTGCCTCACCGGATGGCACGCTCTGGTCTCGGGATAGATCGGGAAGCCGGAGCAGGACGGGCAGGGGGTCGTTGCCAGCGGGCGATTTGGCATTCTGCGTCTTGCCAGTCTGCGGCTTGCCAGTCTGTGCCTTGACGCTGGCGGCCGGCGCCGGACGATCGGTTGGCCGGCGAAAGGCCATGATCGTCGGTTCGCCGCTGTTGGGATCGTGGGGATCGCCGGGCGTCTGATGGACAAGTGACGTGGATCCCATGCGCTGCTCTTATTTTTGAAAGACAAACGGTCCAGAAATAATTACTGCAATCCGAACGCTGACCTGTTACCGCGATGCCCTTGAAACGCGTAGTCCGACGAGCAAATCCTGCCGCTAGCACGCTCAAGCAGCCGCTGCGCGCATTCGGTGCGCGCGGCACTGTTGTCATCTATCGGTTACGGCCGTGCGGGTCTTGAGTCTTATAACGATCGCAGCGAATGCGAAAAATGGAGAAGCCGCGCGGCCAAGCGTTCCCCGCATGCGATCCGCAGCATCACGATCAAGCAGCCCGCCAATCGACGGCCGGATGCGACCATCGTTGCCGGTCAGTGAAGGCTAAGCGATCATGGCCGCCGGGTTTACAACGCTTGCCAGCGTGTGACATACTAAACAGTTCTCACTGAAATCGGCCGGTACGCGGCTGGCGATACCAGGAGGCATAACGGGCCGCCGGTCGCCCGCGCGAACCGTCGCGTTTCCTTGAGCATCTTTACCCAGTCTGCCGATCGCCGCCCGTTTACCATCGCCGACGTTCTACAATTCTTTTCTCGCATCACACGAAACTGCCTGCTGAATCACCATGGCCATTGCGACACCCCCTGGAGCGCAGCAGCTCCTCGAAAACCTCCTAGCTCAGCGGATTGCGATTCTCGACGGGGCGATGGGGACGATGGTCCACGCCTACAAGTTCACCGAGCAGGATTACCGCGGTCAGCGTTTCGCCACGCACGGCGAGAATTTGCAGAATTTCATCGACGTGCTGTCGGTCACCCAGCCGGAGGCGATCTACCAGATCCACCGCCAATATCTGCAGGCCGGGGCCGACATCATCGAAACCAACACGTTTGGCGCAACAAGGGTGTCGATGGCCGACTTCGCGATGACCGACTATGTGCGCGAACTGAATCTGGCCGGCGTGGCTCTGGCACGCCGAGCCGTTGACGAGATGAACCTGGAGACTCCCGACCGCAGGCGATTCGTGGCCGGCTCGCTCGGGCCCACGAGCAAGCAATTGTCGGTCTCCGGCAGCGTCAGCGATCCCGCGTATCGCGCCGTGACGTTCGATCAAATGGTCGACAATTACTATGAGCAGATCGATGCACTGATCGAAGGGGGCGTCGATCTGCTGCTTGCCGAGACGGCTTTCGACACCTTGGTGCTGAAGGCCTGTTTGTTCGCCATCGAGAAATACTTCGACGACCACAACATCCGCTTGCCGGTGATGGCGTCGTTTACCATTTTCGAGGGGGGGCGTACCCTTTCGGCTCAAACGGTCGAGGCTTGCTGGAACTCGATCTCGCACGCCAATCTGCTGTCGGTCGGTATCAACTGCGCCCTGGGGCCCGACAAACTGCGGCCCCACATCGAAGAGCTGGCGCGGGTCGCGCCAATTTACATCAGTTGCTATCCGAACGCCGGTCTGCCGAACGCCTTCGGCGGTTTCGACGAAACGCCTGAGATGATGGCGGCCACGCTGGGTGAGTTCGCCCGTAACGGCTGGTTGAACATCGTCGGGGGTTGCTGCGGCACGACGCCAGCCCACATTCGAGCCATTGCCGCGGCCGTGGCCGACGTGCCGCCGCGGCGGCGGAGTCAGCCCGAGCCGCTGACGCGTTTGAGCGGCCTGGAGCCGCTGGTCCTCAGGCCCGAGAGCAACTTCACGATGATCGGCGAGCGCACGAACGTCACCGGATCGAAGAAATTCTCCCGGTTAATTCTGGGCGGCCAATTCGAACAAGCCGTGGCGGTCGCCCGCGAGCAGGTCGAAAGCGGCGCGAACATCGTTGACGTCAACATGGACGAAGGGATGCTCGACGGCGCCGCGGCCATGACCCGATTCCTCAACTTGATCGCCACCGAAACCGACGTGGCCAAAGTCCCGTTGATGGTCGACAGCTCGAAATGGTCGGTCATCGAGGCCGGATTGAAGTGCGTGCAAGGCAAGTCGATCGTCAACTCGATCAGCCTTAAGGAAGGCGAGGAGGCGTTCCTGCGCCACGCCCGGCTGGTGCGACGCTACGGCGCTGCGGTCGTGGTCATGGCCTTCGACGAGCAGGGGCAGGCCGTCGAAATCGACGACAAAGTGCGCATCGCCCAGCGGGCCTACCAACTGCTGACCGAAGAGGTCGGCATGCCGCCCGAGGATATCATCTTCGATCCCAACATTCTCACCGTCGCCACCGGGATCGAAGAGCATAACCCCTACGCGGTCAATTTCTTCGAAGCCACACGGCGCATCAAAGCGCTCTGTCCCGGCGCGAAGATCTCCGGCGGCGTCAGCAACGTTTCGTTTTCTTTCCGCGGCAACGACGTCGTGCGCGAGGCGATGCACTCCGTCTTTTTGTACCACGCGATTCGCGCTGGCATGGACATGGGCATCGTCAATGCCGGACAACTCGCGGTCTACGACGAGATTCCCGCCGAGCTGCGCGATCTGGTCGAAGACGTCATCCTGAATCGCAGGCCCGACGCCACCGAGCGGCTGATCGCCTTTGCCGAGACGGTGAAAAAACAAACCGGCGGCGCGGAGGTCAGTGCCGCCGCCTGGCGGGCCGAAAGTGTCGAATCGCGCCTGTCGCACGCCCTGGTCAAAGGCATCGTCGACCATATCGAGGAGGATGTCGAGGAAGCCCGGAAAAAATACCCCTCCTCGCTTGCGATCATCGAAGGCCCGCTGATGGCCGGCATGCAGGTTGTGGGCGACCTGTTCGGCGCCGGAAAGATGTTTTTGCCCCAGGTGGTCAAAAAGTGCGCGGGTCATGAAACAAGCGGTCGCCCACTTGCTTCCTTATCTCGAAGCCGAGAAGTCGAAGAGCGGATCGCCGAAGATGCGCGGCAAAATCCTCATGGCCACCGTCAAGGGGGACGTTCACGACATCGGCAAGAACATCGTCGGCGTGGTTTTGGGCTGCAACAATTACCATGTCATCGATCTGGGAGTGATGGTCCCCTGCGAAAGGATTCTGGAAACCGCCAAGCGCGAAGGGGTCGACCTGATCGGCTTGAGCGGCCTGATTACTCCCAGCCTGGACGAGATGGTCCACGTGGCTCGCGAACTCGAGCGAGAAGGCTTCAACCTGCCGCTCTTGATCGGGGGCGCCACGACCAGCGCCAAACACACTGCGGTCAAAATCGCGCCGGCCTATCACCAGCCCACCGTCCACGTCCTCGATGCGTCGCGATCGGTCGGTGTGGTCGATGGATTATTGAATCCGAACGAACGCGCTGCTTTCCTGGCCCGCAACACGCGAGAACAGAAGGAGTTGGTCGCCTCGTACGAGCGCCGGCAGCAAGTCCAGCTTGTTCCTTACGCGCAGGCGGTTGCCAAAAAATTCGCCGTCGATTGGCAGGCCACGCCAATCGAACGGCCGGCGTTTCTCGGGACGCGGCTGCTGGCCGATTATCCGCTGGACAAGTTGCTGCCGTTTATCGATTGGTCCCCCTTCTTTTTGTCGTGGGAACTCAAGGGGAAGTATCCGCGCATTTTTGACGATCCGACGGTCGGATCCGAAGCGCGCGACGCTGTTTGCCGACGCTCAGAAACTCCTCGATCGCATCGTAGGCGAGCGCCTGTTGCGGGCCGAAGCAGTCTATGGCTTCTGGCCAGCCAACGCCGTCGGCGACGACATCGTCCTCTACTCCGATGAAACCGGACAGCACCAATTGGCCCGGTGCCACACTCTGCGGCAACAATGGGAACGCAAAGGGCAGGCGGCGTTTTATGCCTTGGCCGATTTTATCGCTCCACGCGACAGCGGACGCATCGACTACCTGGGCGGATTCGCCGTCACGACCGGCATGGGCGCCGATCAGTTGGTGGCCGATTTCGAGCGGAAACACGACGATTATCAGCGCCATCCTGGTCAAAGCACTGGCCGATCGGCTGGCCGAAGCGCTGGCCGAGGCACTGCACAAGCAAGTCCGCGAGGAATGGAATTACGGCCGCGGCGAGAGTCTGTCGCATGACGACTTGATTGAAGAACGCTATCGAGGCATTCGTCCGGCCCCCGGCTATCCGGCCTGCCCCGACCACACCGAAAAACGAATTCTGTTCGACCTGCTGGGGGCCGAGCAAGTGACGGACATCCGGCTGACGGAAAACTTTGCCATGTATCCGGCCGCCGCCGTCAGCGGATGGTATTTTGCCCATCCCCAGTCCCGCTATTTCGCCGTCGACCGAATCGCGCGATCAAGTCGAAGCCTATGCGGCGCGCAAGGGAATGAGCATGGCCGAAGTCGAGCGATGGCTCGCGCCGAACCTGGGCTACGATCCCCAGGGATAAGGGGCGACGTTCGACTCCCCAGGCGATTTCGAGGCGGGCCGGCCGATTGCCTTGTGATTGCGAGCATCGGCTGTCACGCTATTGCGTGCGCTGAGCGTTTGCGATTGCCGCGTTCAACTCCGCGACGCTGGAATAATCTCGCAAATTCAGATCAAACGAGTAGTCAGTGTCGATGATACGCAGCGGCATTTCAACGTTTCGTTGCAGGATCAACGCGGCACGGAGCGCCGCGTCAGATGTTCCCGACAAAGAGATCCTATTTCGATCTCCGTTTGAAAAATGCGGCTGATCGTCGCAACATCAAACGGTTGGTCGTTCGCACTGAAGAGCAAAATGTTGTGCATCGCACGTCGACCTTTCTATCGTGCCGCGAGGGCGCGCGTTTTTGCGACGCCCGTTCCAGCGCTCGCTCCAGGTCTTCCTTTTTGCGCCACCGCGGCAGTGTAGCGAAAGCCCTTTTGCCTGGCGTTGCGCACGGGATTCGCGATTATCATACGATTGCGGCATTCAGCAGAGCATCCGTAACTTCCTAGGAATCAACGGGGCGTCGCTCCCATATGCGGGCTAGGTAGCCACCTTGGTTTCCGGCGCAACTCGCGAAAAGCGCGTCGAGAGTCCCTGACCAGGCGCATACCATCGACCCGATGGGTGCAACAGCGCGAAGAAGTCCTCAATATTGTCCGCCAGATAATGGAAATCACCCCAAGCTTGCTTCAAACAGATTGACCCCTGTTCGTCGCCGGGTGCGGTATCCAAGATAATCAGTCCGCCCAGAGGAGTGTTTCCGATTGGCACGATTATCGGTGGGTGGTTGCCGTCGAAAAGGCCAATCTCCGCGGGGTCTCCCAACTCCGCGCTCGAGTGGGAGGCTCCAATTCCATACATGCAATCGAGGCATTCTGTCGGGCATCCCTCGGTGACCGGGATGACCAGGAGTCAATAGTACCGGAAAGTGCCGTTTCCCTTTGTGCCCGAAAATCAGACACCGCGTGTGTCGGCGGGCAATTGCTGCTTGGTCACGACGGGCACCAGCGCGACACCTGTTCTCGCAGGAGCAACGGACTTGGATCGGTCGCCTCCGGAACCGCTCGGGTTGCCGGTTGTCACGACTTTCAACGGCGATCGGTCCGGGTCGTCGACAAGAGTTCGGATTGATCCCGTTTCGGGACTCGATTCCGTGCCGTCAGATGCCGGCCACCTATTGCTGGGCGGCCTGATGTTGTGCGAATGCCTCAGCCTAATTGAGGGAATATAGCCCGACGCCGTGTTTGCTCCGCTAGCAGTGCCGCCCGTCGACGTCCACCAGCCGGCATTCGGCGGACCACCGAGCCGCCGGTGCTTGGCGGCATCCCAGGCTTCCTGTGCAGCCATGGCCTCCGCTAGCCGCTGCTCCGTCTCTCGAACTTCTCGTTCTTCGGCTTCCTTCTGCCGCAGCATGCGCAGCTCCCGCCCGGGTTTCTCGGAGATCGCAGCCACGAACTCAAGCAGCTCGCGGTCGTGACGCGCTTTGGCTTTTGCCTCAGCTTCGGCCCACTCGAGCCGGCGGAGTTCCGCTTCGGCACGCGGCGAAAAAGATGCCGCCCATTCCAAAAGCTCGCGCTCGGAGAGCTTTGGCCGTTCGTCCGACCAATCGGAAGCGTGCCCGAATCGCTCCATCATTCGTCTCCCAAGTGGATGCAAACAAAAAAAAGAGCCCGCCTCCAGCCATGCACCGTGAAAGTGCACTGCCGTTGGCGGGCTCTTTTGGAGAATCGTTTTTTGCCGAGATCTTTAGATACCCCGGTCACCCAGAGGTGACGGCGTTCAGCGATTGGCGTTGCTGAGCGTTTCCGAGCTTACCAAAACGCTGGCCTAATTCTCAAACAAAAAAGCGGATCGTAAGCGGTGCTCGCGGCCCACTGCTCGGCATGAGCGAGCAGCCTTCAGCAAAGAATGCAAGGCCGCGAGAGAGCGCTGGGCCGCGCTGCACTTTGATGAGAAGCGGGGAACGGGGAGCAGGATTTCCCGGGATTCTTTGCCAGGCGTTATCGGCGTCTAGAATTGAACACGCCGCCCCCGCCTGCCATGCGACCTGGGCCGGTCAAGTGGGGGCGGGAGCGGCGTGAGTTGTGCCGGTTCGTCAGCGGGCGAGGGAGCGGGATTCCCCACGCCACGGGCTTTACCGAATCGACATCTCCAGCGGACTGCCCAGCGAGCACGATTCGGCCACGGGCGCCGGTCCTGCGGCGGACATCGCCCCGAGAGCCAGCCCATTGCTTGCTAAAGTACTCAGGGGCCGAGCAGCGCTCGTGGCCACCTGGCTGCGGGCCGCCAGGTGCGCTCCCAGGCTGGTGCGGCCAATCGCAAAGGAAGACGAGAATTCGATCCGCGACGCTCGTCGGGCAACCGGCGGCTGGGTGCTCGCGATGCGTGCGGCGCGTGCTCGCTCACGCTCGGTGGCAGCTAGTGCCGAACGGACCGTGGCTTCTGTCTCGCTGTCGGCGCTCGTGCCACCGACCAACTTCGCCGCGACCTCAGATCGCAAAACACAGACCTCTTGAGGCGCTTCGATGCCGATCCGAACCGTCTCGCCCTTGACCTTGAGAATGGTAATCGTGACGTGGGGACCGATTTGAATTTGCTGCTGGGTTTTCCGTGACAGGACCAACATGGCACACTCCCTTGCTGCTATTTGGACGTGAATGGCTGACAGGACCAACGGAACTGAACTAATGCAGGCGGCGTGCCAATTCCATGGAGCCTCGCGCGTTTTGATGCGCAAATCCGAGCAGCGTCAGGTGTTTGCGTGAAGAAATAAATCCTTCGCCAGCGCTCGCGGCACTGTACAGAGTTACAAGTAGCGTTACAACCGCTCAGTCCGGCCCCGGCCCCAAGCTTCACCAATCGCCAAAGTCGAAGGTGCACGGGCGCCAGCGGAGCACTCGGAAGAGCATGCCGCGGCGAGTGATAGCAGACGCTCACCAGCTCAAAGGTAGTTCCGGTCGAAGCCGGGTGGTGGAGCAAATCAAGAGAAGCAACGAGTAGCGGTGGAGATCGCCAGACGCGACACCTACGACGCCCCTTTGGGCCGGCGTTTCCGCGACATTTCGTCGCGCAAGCGGGCCGCCAACTCATATTGCTCGGTGGCGACCGCTTCGGCCAGACGTTCTTCCAGCGTCGACTTCAAGTGATATTGATTGCGCAGGGCCTCTTTCAGCTCGATGAGACGCTGGACCATCTCGTCGTCTTCGAACTGTTCCTCGGCTTCGTACTCGGCGAACAAATCGCGAAATCGGCCAAGGCCGAGGTTCAATTCCTGCAACGCCGCCTCCGCCCCGACCTCTTCCAGCTTGGCCAATACAGCCGCCTGCGTCCGGTGGAACAGCACATAGGGCCGGTATTGTTCGTGCGACAGAATCCACTGCTCGTCGGACGAGTGGGCACGAACAAAATCCATGAACGCCAGACTGTGATCGGCGTCGCGCACCGCCCGGCGAAACTCCCGTAGCGCCAACCAGCAGATCCGCCGGTGGTAGAACTGCAAAAACTCGCGATCCGAGGCAACGCACTGTTCGGAGTTCAGCTCGAACTGCTCACCCTCGCGCAGGGCCAGGTGAAGCAAATGATCGAAGTAGGTTTCGCTGCCGTCGGGGCGTTGACCATCGGGCCGGCCCTCGACCTCGAGCTGCAAAATACCCATCTCCACGCGCATTTGCAGCACTTCGCGACCTTCGCTGGCCCGGACCAGGCGCGTGCTGACTTCCCCTGGCTCATAAGGCCAACTACGCAAGATCTGATCGATGTCCTGTCGCCTTGCCATGATCCGTTCACATTCCGCACGCACAGGGCGTCAGCACGCCGGTTCCCCCCAATTATATAAGGCGGCTCCCGCTGGGACTACTAGCCGTGGGCGTGGCCTGAGGAACCGGGGCATTTTCAATGCCGCGAATCACGAACGACCGGCGGACGTCCCTGCCCCACGTTGACGCCACTGTGCCGGCCCAGAGAGGGCCTGGAGCTTCGCCCAGCTCCCGCTGGCTGTCAACGCACTCGCCATGGCCGGAACCGGCGGGCCAGCAGCAATGGACCGCAGGGCTATGAGGCCAGCCACAGAAAGCGCGACGGCGCAAAAAAATCCGCCGAGCCCCACGACGCTCTGGGGGAGAGCAGCGTCGGCGGGACACGGCGGAGGCAAACGACCGTAGGCGCTCGTCGTTCTTGGTGCCGCGGGAGTAGCCCAGCGGCGGCGACCGAAATCTCAGTGGGGCTATTTTCCCAAAATCGGCTGGAAGCTACGCTTCAACCGGTCGACGAGGCTGGGGCTATCGCTTTCGTGCGACGCCAATTGCACGTCCGCGTCCTCCGCTTCGTCGGCGGCCGAAGTGGGCCGAGCCTCCGCAACTTTGACCGCCGAGGCTTCGACCGGCTGGTTGGCGGCGATATTGGCCGCGGCCTTGTCCTGGTCTTCAGTCTGGGCGTGGCAGTGGGGGCAGAGGTTGACCACGACGCATTTGAAGGTCTTCACCTCTTTCACGGTTTCGATCTTCACCAGCTTGTGCCGGGTGATCACACGGCCGCAGCTCGGCTGCCAGATCGGTTCCGGATGCTTGTGATGGCCACATTCACAATCGTCGTCGGTTTCGCACTTATAGCCGATAATGCAGCTCTTGCCGGGAATGCAGATATCCTCGCATTCGCAGGCGTACGTGACCTTCGGCACTTTTTTGACATCGGGGACCAGGCGGCAAACTTTGCAGCACTGGCACTGACAACCGCAATGATCGCAACATTCGGCGGCAGCCATCCGTGGCGCCACGAACCCTAGCGCCAACATGGCCAGGCAAACCATGAAGCGTTTCATAGAACCAGTCCTTTGGGTCGTTTTGTTGGCCTCAGCAAACCGCGAGGCGAGCAAATTAAGCATCGGATTCGTATTCTTTGGAACTTTTCTCGTTCGGCCTTTGCCGGACCACTGACCGCGACGAGAGGCGTCAAAAGCCGCAAGGACGCGACAGTTACCCACCAACCGGAGTCCCGATCCTATCGGTTTTGACGAACGGCGAAGGTTTGCCGGTCCTTGCAGGCCGGCGGCATGTTTGATTTATTCACTGCATCTTTCCAATGACCGTGCTGGCTCGAGCAAGGAACGTTGCCGATGAACCCGACGGATCGCGACCGACAACTAGCCGAAGCGGAAGAAGTGCTGGGCGACCGCCCCGCCGCCAGGAGTTTCGCCAAGGGACTGTTTTTTGGTCGTTATTTGAACGACGTGCTACCTCCCTATCCCGATCTGGAAGCCGACCCGCGGGCCGGGCGGGCCGTGGCCGATCTCGCGGCCTTCTGTAAGCAAGAAATTGACCCGGTGGCGATCGACCGTCAGGCCGAAATCCCCGATTCCGTCGTCCGCGGCCTCGGCTGGTTGGGCGTGCTGGGTGCTTGCATGCCCAAGGAGTTTGGCGGCGGCGGCTTCAGCCAGGTGGCGTACTGCCGGATGATCGAGGTGCTAGGTGGGCACTGTGGCAGCACGGCACTGTTCGTCAATGCACATCACTCCATTGGTCCCCGAGCGCTTGTCCTCTTCGGAACGCCCGCGCAGCAGGCCAAATACCTGCCCAAGCTGTCCAGCGGGCAATGGATCAGCGCGTTTGCGCTGACC
This sequence comes from uncultured Planctomycetaceae bacterium, assembly GCA_963702015.1. Taxonomy (GTDB): domain Bacteria; phylum Planctomycetota; class Planctomycetia; order Pirellulales; family PALSA-1355; genus DATJTR01. The sequence continues at coordinate 4,348,170 of OY969698.1, read as the reverse complement.
GAACCACAGGCCGGCAGCGATGCCGCCAACGTGCAGACCACCGCCACGCCGACGCCCGACGGCACAGGATATCTGCTCAACGGCGAGAAACGCTGGATCACCAACGGTGGCATCGCGCAAGTGCTGACCGTGATGGCGCGGACACCGGTGCCGGGCAGTCCGCAAACCAAAATCACGGCGTTTGTCGTGACCCCTGACATGCCGGGTTTCGAAGTGCTCGAGGCGCGGATGCCGAAGTGCGGCGTGCGAGGCACGGCCACGGCCCGCCTGGCGTTTCGCGACATGTTCGTGCCGCGCGAGAATGTTCTCGGTCAGTTGGGCAAGGGACTGCGCGTGGCGCTGACCGTGTTGGATTTCGGCCGCACGACATTTGGCGCCAGTTGCACCGGGGCAGCCAAGTTCTGTCTGGAGCGAGCCACGCGGCATGCCCTCGCGCGCATTCAATTCCAGCAGCCGCTCGCCCAGTTCGAAATGGTGAAGGAAAAACTCGCCTACATGGCGGCCGGCGCATTTGCCATGGAAGCGGCCACCTACCAAACCGCCGCGCTGATCGACGCCGGTGAAGGCGATTACATGATCGAAACCGCCTTGCTCAAAGTTTTCTCCACCGAAGTCCTCTGGCGAATCATCAACGACTGCATCCAAATCTTTGGCGGCAAGGCCTACTTCACTGACGAACCCTACGAACGCCTGATGCGCGACGCCCGCATCAACACGATTGGCGAAGGAGCCAATGACGTGCTGCGAGCATTCGCCGCCCTGGTTGGCATGCGCGACGTCGGCTTGGAACTCCAAGGCGTGCTCGAAGCGGCAAAAACACCCTGGCGCAACCTCGGCAAACTTGGCAGCTTCGCCGGACAGCGGATCGAAGCCATCTTTGCCGCCCCCGCCGTGAGCGTGCTCAACACCGAACTTGACCTCGAGGCACGACGTTTGGGCAAACTGGTCTCGCTTCTCGGTGCGCAAGTCGAAAGATTGCTCGCCCATTACCACGAAAGCATTCTCGACCGGCAATATCAACAAGGCCGCATCGCCGATGCCACCATCGAGATTTATACCAGTGCCTGCGTCCTGCGCCGGCTCGATCACTTGCGCTCGCGCACCGATCCGGCGCCAGCCGATTGGGTTACTGCGTCGACCGCCGGCCGCTATTATTTGCAAACCGCCGAACGCCGCATCCGTCGTAACCTGGGCGACCTTTGGTCAAACGACGACCAGGCGACGACCGAATTGGCCGACTTGGTGCTGGAGCGACAACGCGGGCGCACCGGCAGCACCGAAGATTAGCCAGGTGTAAGAGATCGCTCCCGGTGCTAGTCCTCGGCTGGCGGCGTGCGTCGCTGCTGTTTTTTGTGCGACGTGCGCCCTTGTGTTCCAGCCGCCGGGTGATCGAGCCGCGCGTCGGCTTGGTCGGTTTGCGAACGACCGGCCGCGCGGCCACCGCCGCCAGCATCGACTTCAGCTTGTCCAAACAGTCGGCCACATTCCGGCCTTGATCGCGATAGCGCTGGCTGGAAAGAACCAATTCGCCCTCGCCGGTCAACCGCCGCCCAAAACGAGCCACGAAACGCTGACGCACTTCCGCCGGCAGCGCCGGGCTCTGCATGACCGGCCAGCGCAGCACTGCTTTCGAGTTGACCTTGTTCACGTTTTGGCCCCCCGGCCCGCTACTGCGAACGAAGGTAAACGTGAATTCCTCGTGTCGGATTTGAATCCGCGAGTTGACGGTTAACACAGGCATCTTCAAGCCACACGTGATAAGCTACCGGAAGCAGGGGGCCGATCGGCGGCCGCCGGGCACTTTTTCTTTCGGTGCCCTCTTAAGTATAGTGTCGGCTTTAGGATTGTGTCGGCACGCTTTTGCGCTGGTTCTTTCGTCCGCGATCTCAATGAGTTCGATATGTCATCACGTCCTGTATGGTTAATCGCCGGCTTCTTTCTGGGGTTGGCGGCCGAAAGCCTGGCGGCCGATCCTCCGGCCGCGCCGCCGGCGCGCCGTGGTGCGCAAGCGGATGGCCGGCGACGATTGGCCCTGCTTTCTCGGACCCACGGGGGACAACATTCGGCCGAACGCGGTTTGACGCCCCATTGGCCCGAAGACGGCCCGAAGATCGTTTGGCAGGTTTCCCTTGGCACGGGCTACAGCTCGCCAGTCACGAGCGAAGGCCGTCTGTTCCAATTCGACCGGCAGGGCAATCGCGCCCGACTGCGAGCCCTCGAAAGTGAAACGGGCAAACCGCTCTGGCAATTTGACTATCCGTCCGACTACGAGGACACGTACGGCTACGACAACGGCCCGCGCATCGCCGGTGGTCGATGACCACCGCGTTTATACGTTCGGCGCCGAAGGAATGCTGCACTGCGTCGATGCCGTGACCGGCAAGCCGATCTGGAAAGTCGACACGGCAGCCGATTTTGGCGTCGTGAAGAACTTCTTCGGCGTCGGCAGCACACCGGTCATCTTCGACGATTTGCTGATCGTCCAGGTCGGAGGAAGCGGGGCCGAAGCGGCTGCAGCCGGCGGCCGTTTGGAAAATGCTCGGCCCAACGGCACCGCCATCGTCGCATTCGACAAACGCAGCGGCAAAGTGAAGTACAAGCTGGGAGACGAACTGGCCAGCTACTCCAGCCCGGCACTGGCCAAAGTCGGCGGCCGGCAGTGGTGCTTTCTGTTTGCCCGCGGTGGACTGATGGGCTTCGATCCCGGACGGGGGACGCTCGATTTTCATTTCCCCTGGCGGGCTTCGATCCTGGAAAGCGTCAACGCCGCCAATCCGGTCGTGGTCGGCGACCAGGTCTTCATTTCCGAAACCTACGGGCCGGGCAGCGCGTTGCTGAAATTTCGACCGGGTGGTTATGACGTCGTGTGGTCTGATTCCGCCCGGCGACGCGACAAGGCGATGCAAGCCCATTGGAGCACGGCGATTCATCACGAGGGCTATCTGTATGGTTCGAGCGGTCGCCACGACGTCAACGCCGAACTGCGATGTCTCGAACTGGCCAGCGGCAAAATCGTGTGGAGCGAGCCGGATTTGACGCGCACGACGTTGCTCTACGTCGACGGCTACTTCGTTTCTTTAGGCGAACGCGGCGCGCTAAGATTGGTCAAAGCCACGCCGGATAAGTACGAGGAAGCGGCGCAAGCAACGCTTATCGACAAGTCCGGCACCTTTGGTCCCGCGCCTCTGCTGAAATTTCCGGCTTGGGCGCCGCCCGTCCTGTCGCATGGGCTGCTCTACGTCCGCGGTGCCGGTCGATTGGTCTGCGTCGAACTGATTCCGCCGGAATCGTTGACGAAGTGATATCCACCCTTCGAAAAAAGGGGAATCGGCTAGGCCGGCAGTAACTCGGCGAACGCGCGCCGGCAGTCTTGCAGCAATTCGCGGTAGCACATCCGCTCGATGTCCTCGCCCATCAGCTCCACGTCATAGTCGCCGTCATACCCGGCCGCTTGCAGCGCGGCGACAATTTGTCGCAGCGGCAAGACTCCCTCGCACAGCCGTTGCCGCGACTGCTCGATCGTGGGTGGATTGCGGCTGTCGCCCAGATGGACGATGGCAATGTGTGGCGCAACGCGAACGATTTCGTCCAGCACGCGAGGGTCGTGTCCCAGATGGTATGTATCGAAAGCCAGCTTCAAGTGAGGATGCGCGATGGCGTCCAAGAGCGACATCGCCTCGTCGAGAGTCGTCAGGAAGGTCCAATCCGCCGCACAGGCCGAGTACATCGGCTCCACAGCCAACGTAACGTCCAACTCCATGGCCAGCGGCAGCAATTCGATCAGGGCGCTGGCGAACAAACGGCGGGCGTGATTGTGCGTGTGGCTGTTGCGGCCGCCGCTGTAAACCACCAGACAACCGGCCCGCAGGCGTGCCGACAGGCGAATGGCATCGGCGGCGTCTTGCAGGCTTTCCGCAAAAGTGTGGCCGTCGCTACCGGTGAATCCGCCGGCCCACAACAAGTTGGACACCGCCAGCCCGCTCTGGGCCAGTAGATCCACGGCTCGATCCTCGCCCACGTCGGCAACTTTTTGCCGCCACACGCCGATCGCCGAGATTCCGGCCGCCTGCAGTTCGACCACATCCTCCTCGAACGACCAGCGATAGGTCGTCATTTCATTGATCGAGAGACGGGCCATCCGTGTGCTCCCCGCGAAACGGCCGCTCAAAAACGCACCGGCAATCGGGGCGTCGAGAAGGAATCACCTCGGTTACCCAAACTCTAACGGCACAGCCGGCGTCCGACTTTCGGCCAGCGGCGACTGGTGGAACACTCAACCGCTGCATCACTAAAAAGCCCACTCATCTCTCGCCAGCCGCTTTGCGCCAGGCGCCACTGCGTCGACCCTGCGCTCCACTAGTATGAAAAGTCGACCGCGACGTGTAAAGCAAAGCTGGCGGCGACGCGTCAATTCGGCCGGCGGAATGGAACGGCCGCGGACACGAATCTATTTGGAAGCGTCGGCGGGTTTGGCAGTTTCGGCGCCGCCGGCCGGGGCGGGGCTACCGGCAAGATTCCAGGCCGTGAGCCAACTATTCCCCGTTTCGTGGAGATTGAAATCGGCGACCAGCCGCTGCGCCATATCAGGCAGATGGCCGACTCCGTAGAAAATGGCCACACGCTTGCGACCTTGCGACCATTGCTTGTCCAGCTTCGCCAGAGCCACCTTATTCCGCTCGGTGACAAGCGTCGACCCGTTGGGACCGTTCAGTGCGGCCATGGCCATTTCCAGATCGGCAAACTGCTCGGCCATCAACCGCTTCAGCCGCAATGCTCGATTGCGGTCGAATAATGCCATCAACAACTCGGCATCGCTCGATTTCGCCTGCGAACCTTCGGTCGCCTGCCGTGCCATTCCCACCGCCATCATCCTGAGCAGCATCGTCCCCACGCTTTCGCCTCGCTCTTGCATCGACTTGGCAAAGTCCTCGGGCGACATGTCAGCATGGACCAGATTCGCCTGGGTGTAATCAATGTACTGGAGCTGATGCTCCAGGCCCAGTAAATCTTTCATGCCGTTCTGCAAGTAAGCCACCGGATGGCCTCCCGGCTTGGACCCCTTGGCCACGCGGGTTCCCTCGGCGCGACCAATTCGTACAAGACGGCGTCGTAGTTCTCGAATTGCTTGTTGAGCGCCTCGTAATACGCCTTTTCGCCCACGTGCACTGCACCGATCAAGTCGACCAGGAAGCCCTGGCGCGCGGGAGCATCGCTCTCGAAACGCACGACGCCCGTTTGCAGGGCCACGGGGTGGCCGGCCGGATCCCGCTCGATCCGCAGAAAGTGCTCTTTGGTCTTTGCCGGCTGCTGGCTCGCTGCAGGCTCGTCGGCACCGAGAGTGCCCAGGGGGAGTGCCAGCACGATCGTCAGAGCGATCGCCCACCGAGCCCGAATCCTGGCCAAATGACTCACCGAGGCATCCCCCATTAATACGCGTTGGAGCCGACCGGTCTGGTCCTCGCCTTCGCGGGCAGGGGCTGGACAGGTGCATGTAAGTATAGGAGATACCGGCGGTTCGGACAAACAATCGCTATCCGGCGGCTCGATATTGGGGTCGGAGGTCCACATTCGTCTGGCTTGTCCCCCCTAGTTTTGCTACAAACCGCCCCCTCATCTCTCGATCTTTGTCGTCAGCCCCACGTCTTTCATGGACAAGCACCGCCATTACCGCTGGGCGCCGATTGCCGCGCTTTTGATGCTGGCGGCGCTCGGCTGCGCGTCGCAGGAAAAGAAGAAGACCTTCGCGTGGCCCTGGTCACCGGAAGTGGATGACGCCGTGGGCATCACCACTCCGGCGCAGCGATTGGCCGCAATGAAAGAGATGGCCGAGAAGGCCAACAAACAATCGCCTGCCGAGCAGGAGCGCGTTTCCGGCGATCTGGCAAAGCAAATCCAGGACGAGCAGGATCCGATGATCCGCCGTGAGATTGTCCGCACCCTGGGACACTTCAATACGGCGTCATCCTCGGCCGTGCTGCAAGCAGCGACTGCCGATGCCGATTCCGGCGTGCGGATTGCCGCCTGCGGGGCCTGGGGACGCCGTGGCGGTCCCGAGGCAGCCGAGCGATTGACCGGCCTGTTAACGAGCGACACCAATCTCGACGTCCGACTGGCAGCGGCCCGAGCTATCGGTGAAACACACGAAAAGTCCGCGGTGCAACCTTTGGCCGAAGCGTTATCGGATGGCGATCCGGCGATCCAATACCGCGTAGTCGGCGCACTGAAACAGATCAGCGGCAAGGATTACGGCAACGACGTGAACCTTTGGAAGGCATATGCCCGAGGCGAAAACCCTACGCCGGCATCTGGACCTTCGATTGCCCAACGCCTGAAAAATCTGTTCTGATTCCTGCTTCCCGCAAAACCAGCCCAACCGGACTGCTCGTCGGTCTTTGTCCAGGGCGGCTCCAAACGCGCCAATCGGCATGGCTCTGGGCCTGCAAGGGCTTCCCATTTCGCCGCGCACCGACGGTGTGGCAAAATGTCGCTAACTCGTGGTCAATCGCCCGTGGGGCCACGTCCGATATGACTAGTCGAAGGCGCGCAGCGATCGGCTTTGCTAGCAAGCGATTGCCGTCTCGCCCGCCATGCTCGAAGATTGCCGGAACGCCCGCCTTGCTCTCTACCCCGCCCAAGCTTGTTATTACAACCCGCGTGAGTCAGCGATGTCTTACGAACTGCATGAATGCCACCCAGAGCGCGAGCAGGCGCGCTCGGGTCGCGTTTTCCGGCAAACTACCCTCCTGCGTCCGTTTCGGCTGAGCCTGGTTTCGGTCGCCTGTGCGCTCGTTTTTTCGATCGGTCCGGTTGGCCTCAGCGTATTGCCCACTGCCAGGGCGGCCGGCCCGACCGACCGGCCGGCGCCAACCACACCGACGGTGGCGTTGCGCCCAGGCCAGCGCGGCGCTCGGTCCGCAACGCGGGCGGTCGACCCGTCGAACGACACCCGCCTCTCGGCCAAGCCAGCCCAGCCGGCTCCGTCGCCGCCCCCCGAGGGCTACCAGTCCACGGATACGCCGGATATAGGATCGCCGTCGCCTGCGGATGCGACGGACGGCGATCGCGCGGCAGCGGCTCCCTTGACGTCTGAGTTGACCGCCTTACAGGCCAAGATTCGCCGCGTGCTGGCAATCTACTTTCCGAAACACCAAAATACGCGCGACAACAACGCTTGGGAAGTGATGCACGAGATCATCGCCTTCGGCGTCGACGCACAACTGTATCGCGGGGGGCCGCAAGGGCCGAAGGTCAACGCCATCGGCTGGCTCTGCTTCAACGGGAGCTGCAAGGGTGAGCAAATGCTCTACCTGGACCGCGGCAACCTGGTTGCCCGCAAGGGCCCAGGCGTGCAGGGCCATTTTGGACAGCTTCTGGCCATTCTCGCACAATCTCGCCTGCCGCGCGATTACCCGATGTTGGTGCACGGCAAGTCCTTCACCATTGCCGACCTGATCGAACACGAGAAGGTTGATTGCCAGGCGGGGGAGGAACTGACTTTCAAGCTGATCGGCCTCATGCACTATCTCGATTCGGATGAAACCTGGACCAGCCGATATGGCGAAGATTGGTCGATTCCCCGCCTGATCCAGGAGGAGTTGAAACAGCCGATCCGCGGAGCGGCCTGCGGCGGCACTCATCGGCTGATGGGATTCAGCTATGCCGTCAACAAGCGGATCCAACGAGGCAAGCCGATGACGGGCGAATTCCTTCGGGCGCAAAGATTCATCAAAGACTATCACCGCTACACCTTCAGCCTGCAAAACCCCGACGGCAGCTTCAGCACCCAATGGTTTACGCGCCGCGAAGCCAACCCCGACTTCGATCGACGGCTGAAAACGACCGGGCATGTGGCCGAATGGCTGTCGTTTTCGCTGTCGGACACAGATTTGCGGGATCCCCGCATGACGAAAGCCATCGATTATTTGGCGACCATCCTGCTGGCGGACCAGAATCGAACCTGGGAAATCGGGCCGGTCGGACATGGTTTGCACGCGCTGGCGCTCTACAACGCAAGGCTTTCGGCCGCGCGGCAGCCGGCCCAGTCGTCGGTCGTCCGCCTGCCGGCCGATTTGCCAGCCTCCGAGCCATCCCTGTTGATTCTGCCCTCGGAGGCGATCCCGGAAACCGATCCCCGAGACTATGCCGCCGCTGTCCCTAGACGGAGCCTCGGATGAGGTTTCGCGATCGTGCCCGGGCGCGAAGCCGGTTTATGAAGTTGCCAAAAAGCCGCAGTGGGGGATGGTGCCCTGCGAGATCGGCAACGAGTCGGACGAGCCGGCGCTCGAGGCTCCTGACGCGGCCATCGCGCCGGGTGATGCCGACGACGAGATGTGCCTCTAGATTGTCGACCGCGGACAGCGGCTGCCACCTACGCGGCTGCCAAAGAGGCGAGTGTCCTGTGGGCAGACAAAACGAATGGAGTGCCATTCGGCTTCGCTGAATCCTTATCGGTAAGCAGTCGTTGCCTGCACAGCGATTTGTGCCCCCCACCATTGCCGCCATCGATTGCGGCGACCAACACGGTTTTCGTCTCGCCGCGGCTGAGCGGAAAAACAGGACACGATTTTCCGGCCAGCCATTCCGGTTGCCCCCAGGGGGCAAACTTCTTACCATGCCGAAGAATCGCGGCGCGCGTGCGCGGGTCTGTTTCTGTTCCGATTCCTCGACGATCGGCCGAGTTTTAGTGTCTGCACAGCGCTTTACCGACCATTTCCTGACTCTGTTCGACTTCGCCATCAAGCTCTCGGCCGCTGTCAAGGCTGATGCCCTGATGCTGTTGTTGGAAGACGCGCTCGATTGGGACCGCCTGCTGCAAATGGCGGGCAACACCAAATTGCTGGTCGTCGCCGATCAACGCGGACAGCTCGCTGGGGCCACCGAGCGGGGCCTGGCCGCGGTGGTGCTGAAAATGGCCGACGCTCCGGTTTACGAAAAACTGACACAGGCCCTGCTGGAAGCGGTGGCCGATGACGTCCTGGCGCCGGGCGCCAAAGTGGTCGCCGTCTACAGCGGGTTCGAACCCGATATTCACGACTCGATCAGCGTCGTCCATCTGGGGGAACATCTGGGCCAACTCACCGCACGCGACCTGCGGCAGCTGGAAACACTCGTCCCGCTCGATACGCTCAAAACCGTGGTCGACATGGCAGTGGAAATCGGCCGCGAAGGGCGCGAGGGAAAGCCGGTCGGCACGCTGTTCGTCGTCGGCGATTCCCGCAAAGTAATGGCTAGCAGTCATCCCACCGGGTTCGACCCGGTGCGCGGTTACAATCGCCAGGAACGCGACTTGGATGATCCGCGCGTCCGCGAAGGAATCAAGGAAATCGCCCAACTGGACGGCGCGATCATCGTCTCGGCTGAGGGAATCGTGTTGGGAGCCGCCCGTTACATCGATGCTTCGGCCGAACACATCACGCTGCCCAAGGGGCTGGGCGCTCGTCACTGGGCCGCCGCCGCCATCACCCGCAAAACCAAGGCCGTGGCCGTGGCGGTGAGCGAATCGAATGGCACGGTACGTATCTTTCAAGACGGCGAGGTAACGCTGCGCATCGAACCTTTCCGCCGGCCCATGAAGTGGAAAGACTTCGAGTTCCGCTACGAACCGCCCGAAGATTAGCCGGCGATGGACCGTCCAAGTTGAACGACGAGCGAACTCACTCGGACGGCGCGAGCATTTCGTCCACCAGCTTGCGCGGAGCGCCGATGTCGAGCACGTGAACCTGGCCCGTGAACCGATCGGCTCCCGGGGTCAGAAAGCCAGGCTTATACGCCACGAACGTACACGTGTGCAGCGCGCGAATCGTATGTCCAGCCGGCAGGCCCGTGTCGGCATCCAGTCCGCTCGGCAAATCAACCGCCATCACCGGCACGCCCGACGCATTGACGGCCGTGATCACGTCACCAAGCGGGGAGCGGACTTCGCCGCGGGAGCCGGTGCCCAACAGCGCGTCGACAATCCAACCGGCGCCGGACAATTCGCGGGCCAGTTCCTCCGAGCCACTGCCGCGCACCAGTGGAATTCCGCTGCGCAACAGAACCTGAAAGTTAGTCGCGGAATCGGCCGGGCGCCGGTCGTCGTCGCCCCAGGCGAATACCTTGACCGCTACCCGACGAAGATCTAAATGCCGGGCGATCACGAATCCGTCGCCGCCGTTGTTTCCCGGCCCGCAACAAATCACCACCGTTCCGCGCGTGCCAAGCGCGACCAAATGGTCGGCCACGCCCCGGCCGGCATTCTCCATCAGCACGATGCCGGGAATCGCATATTCGGCGGTCGCGCGTTGATCGAGCAGACTGGCACGTTGACGACTGAGCGTGACAGGAGCCATCGGCCATTGACCTAATGAGACATTCCGCCGCCGCGGGCAGTCATCTGCGATTGCTCTACGCCAGGCGGAAAATCAAAGTTTCAGAGAACATTAAGAGCCGATCAACGCCAGCACTTCGGAAAGGATCTTGCCGTTGGTGGCGATCCCTTCGCCGGAGTGGATCGTCGGTTCGCCTCGCCAATTGGTGAACGTGCCGCCGGCCTCTTCCAGAACGGGCTGCAGGGCCGCGGCGTCCCAAATGCTCATCACCGGATCGACCATCAGCTCCGCGCGGCCGGTGGCGACCAGCAGGTACCCGTAGCAATCTCCCCAGGTCCGCGAGAGCCGCGCCGCAGTTTGCAACCGCTCCAGCGCTGGCTGCCGGCCGAGTCCGCGCCAATGGGTATCGTCGCTGGTACAAAAGAGGGAGTCGGCCAAGCGCGACGATTGAGAGACTGCGGCGCGAACCGCCGGCCCATCACCGCGCACGTGCCAGGCTCCCTGACCGATCGCGGCGTAGACGCATTCTCCGAGCGCGGGAATGGCAATCACCCCCACGACGCTGCGCTGTTGGAACTCGACCGCCACCAGTGTCCCGTAGAGTGGCACGCCGTGAATAAAGGACTTTGTTCCATCGATCGGGTCGACGATCCAGCGAAACCCACTCGTCCCAGGTCGTTCGGGAAACTCTTCTCCCAGGATAGCGTCGTCCGGAAACGTGGCGCCGATGCGCACACGGAGCAGCTCCTCGGCCTCTCGATCGGCGATCGTCACTGGCGAGTCATCCGCCTTCAGCTCGATGGCCAAACCGCCGCGCGAGAAGTAACCGAGCGTCAATTGGCCCGCTTCACGCGCCGCAGCCAACGCCAGCTCGAGTCGGGCAGTCAAATCTGGCCGACCGGAAACGTCCGGCGGAGGGTTGGCGGGCGGCAATTGCATAACCGCGAGCGTAGCCACAAGACCTCCGCCTGCCAAGCCATCGCGCTTGTGCCAACTCCCGCGCGAGGAAAAAAGCACAGCCGGCCGGACCACCATGATGCCCGTTCCAGAGGAACAGACATCAGACCGGGCGAGAGGTTGCGTCCAATTTGGAAGAACCTGGTTGAGAGTTCAACAAGTCCGATAACTTGATCGACTCAAGCTGCTCACGCACCATGCAGGTGATCTGATCGAGGGCTTGGCGCAGCTTCTCTTCGTAAGGAGCCGCTCCATCTGCCGAAGGGAGGGCGGAACTGAGCGGTCCTTCAATGGCTTCGATCACGTCGAGAAGCGAGACCTGGTCTGGCTTTCGATCAAGTGTATAGCCACCTTCCACCCCGCGAGTGGAATGAAGGATGCCATGGGTCACCAAATGGCGGAGAATCTGCAACAAAAACCGCTCCGGCATATGCCCCTGGGCTGCCAACTGGCTGCAAGGAACCGGATTCTCGGATTTTGATTGTGCAAGCTGAAGCGTCGCCTGAATCGCATAAGCGACAGTACGCGAAAGTTTCATTAATCAGGCCCGTTTAGAGATCGCAGCTACACAAAGGCTTCATCGCACCAAGTCTCCACACAACTCCTCTCTCGCAATCCGCCAGAAGAGGGCTACGGGCGCTTAAGACCTGGTGGTTTCCAAATCCAACAAACTACAGGAAGCCCCTTTCAAATCGGCCCCCCCAGGAGAGCGCTCCCGGGTGAGCGCCGAACATCGGCGGGCCGCAGCAATCGCTTTACGAGATAAGGACCCCGATTTGATTCATTCAAAAGTCTAACAATTGTATTTCTTTTGTCAAAGTTTTTTATCGATTGAGGTGCAAAAATACTGCAAACCACCCTACAGAAGGGTAACAAGCTGTGAATTTGGGAAAGGTGGGGGCCGCAGCAAACAATATGCACTGAATGGCATTTCATGCCGATTGGCCGACACGGCCCGCATGGCGGCGCCACGCCTGCGTATGCGCGTTTGGGAGTGACCGAACCGTTAGAACTCGGTTAGGGCACCGACGAGGCCGAGGGAGGCTCGATTGCCGGGCCCGATCGGGCGCTGAACTCGGCGCGAAAGGCATGCCAGATAAGCAGCCCAGCTCCGAAAACCAAAAGGCTATCGGCAATGTTGAAAATCGGCCAATTGATTAGCCCCGCGATTTGGAAGTGCAACCAATCGCGGACCGCATAGACCGCCTGGCCTCGCTTCTCGGGGGGGAAATCCCACTTGAGTCCTGGAAGCCCGAGGCGGTCGTAAAGGTTGCCGAAAATCCCGGCGCAGACCGAGCCCAGGGCGATGGTCAGCAGTAAATCGTGCGCCGCGCCGGACACGAAGAGCCAGTAAAGAATTCCCAGCAGCGCCACGACCGACAGCCCTGCAAACAGCGACACGCGCCCTTGCCCCATCCCAAACAGCGCCCCCTCGTTCAAGCTGGTCGTAAAACCGAAAATATTCTGGATCAGCCAATCGGTAGGCTTTGCCATGGGCATGCCCAGGCGATCGAAAATCCAATGTTTCGTCGCCAAATCGATGGCGCAGCCGCCGGCGGCCAAAGCCCAAAACAGAACGAAGCGACTGCGAGGAATTGCCTTCATGGCATCGGTTTAAGCCTGGGCGAACTGCGGGAAAAGCAATCGCACGAATCGGCCGTGAGCGCGGCACTCGACAGAGCCACGCTCGTCACATCCCGAACGGCATCAAACTCGAAACAAATCCGCAGTAGGTCAGCTCTGTTCGAGCTTTTGAGCGCATTTGATGCATAGGGCCGCGTAGGGAATCGCGTTCAAGCGAGTCTTGCTGATCGCCAGCGAACACTCTTCGCAGAGGCCGAACACACCGTCCTCGATCTTCTCCAAAGCGGCTTCGATCGATTCGAGCGTCCCCCCTTCGGTTTGCATCAAGCTGAGCGTGAATTCCTGTTCGAAGTTGTCGCTTCCCAGGTCCGCCATGTGGATTGGCATGCTGGATAGGTCGCCGTTGGTCTCCGAACGCGTCTTGTTCAGGGCCGCATTCGCCATGGCATTCACGTCGCCACGCAGCCGAGATCGCAATGCCAGAAGCTGTTCTCTGTAAACCTTTAGCTCGGCCTTCTTCATAGTCGACTTCTCCGCACAAGCTTACGGGCCACGCTTTCAAGAAAAACCATAGACTCGCTATTTTAAAAACGCCTCAACCGTAAGTCAAACGTGGCAAATTAGTTTTGCGATCCTTCCCCTGAGCCTATCAAGGAAAATCCGCGCAGCACCGTTTGCGGACCGTTGGGCGCCAGCAACGAAACCCGTGGCCAAACGGCTTGGGGGCCTTGCCTTCCGTCTGGTGGAGCAGACAATCGAGCGCGCATGAAAACCACCCCCGCTAAAAAACATGGCATTCACTATACCCCGCCCGAATTGGCGCAATTTCTCGCCGAGCTGCTGGCAGCCCAATTGACCAATCCGGGTTGCGACCTGCGCGTGTTGGATCCGGCCTGTGGCAACGGAGCCTTATTGACGGCGTTTGGCAACGCATTGCCGGCAAGCTCGCGAAAGCGACTGACTCTGGTCGGATATGAAACTGATCGCTTGGCGATCGAGGCCGCCGATTCGATTTTACGCCCGTTGGCCGTCAAAAAATTCACGCTCGTGGAAGGCGATTTTTTGGAGGCCGCGACCGCCGCTCATGAGGCCTGTGGCCCATCGCCTGACAACGGTGCAGGCCCGCCGGCTGGATTCGACGCGGTGATCGCCAATCCACCCTATGTGCGGACGCAAGTTCTCGGCGCGCACCGAGCCAGCTTGCTGGCCGCTCAGTTTGGGCTCACCGGCCGGGTCGATCTGTACCATGCCTTCGCCCGCGCGATGGCCGGAGTTCTCAAGCCAGGGGGAGTGCTGGGGCTGCTTGTTTCGAATCGGTTTTTGACGGTCAAATCCGGTGCAGCGCTGCGTGCCATGCTCCGCACACAGTTCACGCTCCAGTCCATTTATGATCTCGGCGATACCAAACTCTTCGCGGCCTCCGTGTTGCCCGTGATCGTTGTGGCCACAAAAAATAGACCCCGGGGACGGAGCCGCTGCCGCTTCGATCGTGTCTATCGAGATCGAACGGCACTTTCGACATCGGACCGCTCGGCCTCTTCCAGACTCGCCTCCTATGCGGACGCCGACGCGAGCCCAGACCCGCCGATCCCGTCGGTGCGATCGGTGCTCGCAGCACTCGGTGACGAGCAGACGTCCGGACTCGTCCGCGCTCCGACGGGGCTGTTTCGCGTCGAACGCGGCTATTTGTCGCATCGCCCGGCCGATGCGATTTGGACATTATCCAATGCCGAGTCCGACTGCTGGCTGAAAACAGTCCAACGCCATGTCGGGCCGATCTTCGACGACGTCGGTCGTGTACGCGTTGGCATCAAGACAACCGCGGATGAAGTTTTCATTCGCGACGATTGGAACTTGCTCCCTCTCGATCGGAGGCCCGAGCGAAAGCTTCTTCGACCCTTGCTCAGGCATTTTGGAGCCGCTCGCTGGCTGGCCGGCGCAGCGGCAAGTCGTGCTCTATCCACACTTCGTCGCCAATGGCCGGCGTCGAGCGATCGATCTGGCGGTGTTTCCTCGGGCAGGCCGCTATCTGGAAAGTCACCGAAAGCGACTGTCGCGCAGGCGGTACGTCGCCGACAGCGGTCGGGAGTGGTACGAGATCTGGGTGCCCCACAACCCAAAGGAGTGGTCGCTACCGAAGATCGTCTTTCCTGATATTGCGGTCGAGCCGCGTTTTTTTCTCGACCGTTCAGGCGCCGTGGTCAACGGCGACTGCTATTGGATCACGCTACGTCCCGGACACCAGCCAGACTGGCTACTGTTGATGTTGGCCGTGGCCAATTCTTCGTTCATCGTTCGCTACTACGACACCGCGTTCCACAATCAGCTGTATTCCGGCCGCCGGCGTTTCATGACGCAATACGTCAAACAATTCCCGCTTCCCGACATCGAGAGTCGACCGGCGCAAGAAGCCATTGCGCGGGTTCGCCGATTGGTCGCAGCGCCGCTTACCTGCCTGGCGACATCCGGCATCCCCATCCTAGAGGCTGGATCAGATGGCAATCCACTGCGTCTGGCGGTGTGGGAACAGGAAGCGGACGACCTGGTTTGGCAGGCCTTTGGACTCGCCCCGCCGCCACGCCGCGGGTAACGGTTCACGGCATGTCCGCGCCGACGAATTTCTCCCCCCCATTTTGGCCGCGGCTTTCGCAGCGTTGTCGGCGTTTGCTACACTGTAAATCTGGCTGCCGCAGCGTCTGTTTTTGGTGGCAGCCCGATCATTTCTTTTCCTTACTTTCCCAAGAATTTGGCTCCGCCGACGAAGTAGAGTAGTGTGGAGGCATATCCGCGCGCCGACGCCGATTCGGCAGCAAGCCCCCGCCGGCAATTTCAATACGGTGAACGAGTCATCCTTCAGGCGGTAAGTCAAACCAATTGTTGGAATTAGGACCAGGGTCCATGGCGAGCACGAGAGAAGAGCATCACCAGGCGCCGGCGAAGCATGCACAAGCGAAACACGACCCGGCGATCCCGCCGCCGCGGCCCCCCCGTTCGCGCACCGCTGACCAATTGCGGCACCCGATCGAAGGAAAAGTCGCGGTGGGTCCGGTTGTGCCGGTTGTCGACTCCATGCCTGCTTCGGGCCCGCTGCGCATGATGGCCGTGATTATCGGATTGGCCGCGCTGGGAGCCGTGGGGGCAGCCTGGTATCGAGCCACTCACGAGCCCGTCGACGACGGGCATCTGGTGCTGCAAGGCAATATCGATGTGCGACAAGTCAATCTGGCGTTCAAAGTCGACGGGCGGATCGCCACACTCGAAGTCGATGAAGGAGATTCCGTCAAGGCCGGTCAAACGGTGGCCACACTCGACGATCAATATTTCGAAGACGAACTTCGCGCCGTGAAGGCCCGGCGAGACAGTTCAAGGGCCATGCTCGAGAAATTCGAGCATGGATCGCGGCCCCAGGAAATCGCCGGCGCCAAGGCGCAAGTCACCGAACGCGAGGCGACGTTGGAGCGGGCGCTCCAAGATTTCAAACGCTTTGAAGGGCTTGTCTCGAAGGGCGGCGTCAGCGCGAAGGAACTCGACGGCTATCGAAGTGCCTTGCAAGAGGCCGAAGCGCGGCTGACGGGCGCCAAACAGTCGCTCGACATGATCGAAGCCGGGCCGCGCCTGGAGGAAATTAACGTGGCCCGCGCTCAGCTGGCCGCCGAAGACGCCAGCGTCATCCAAACCGAACGACGATTGGGCGACACGGTTTTGGTTGCTCCCAGCGATGGCGTCGTGTTGACGCGGGCGCACGAACGAGGAGCGATCGTCTCTCCGGGCGAAACGATCTTCTCCCTAACGCTCAACTCGCCGGTGTGGGTGCGAACATACGTCAACGAACGCGATCTGGGGCGAATCGAACCGGGAATGAAGGCCGAGGTCCGCAACGATTCGGCGCCCGATAAAATCTACTCCGGACAGATCGGATTCATTTCTCCCACCGCCGAATTCACCCCCAAGACCGTCGAAACGCGCGAACTGCGCACCGACCTGGTCTATCGACTGCGCGTTCTCGTGGACAACCCCGACGGCGGCTTGCGCCAGGGAATGCCCGTCACGGTGACGCTCGACGTCGGTCATAAGGACTGACTTATGGCCATGCCGTTGCTGGCCGAGGTCAGGCAGGTTACCAAACAATTCCGGGGAAACAGCCTCCCGGCCATCGATCAACTCACGCTGTCGATCGCAGCCGGCGAGGTGACTGGGCTCGTCGGCCCGGATGGGGCGGGCAAAACGACGCTGATCCGCCTGCTCGCCGGGTTGATGCTGCCGACCGCCGGCCAAATCATCGTCTGTGGCGACGACACACAAGTCGGGACGAGCCACCTGCGACACATGGTCAGTTACATGCCGCAGCGATTCGGCCTCTACGAAGATCTGAGCGTCGCCGAAAACCTGCGACTCTACGCCGACCTGCGCGGTGTCGTCGGCGCCGAACGCGACGAGTCTTTTCGGCGGTTGCTGT
Source organism: uncultured Planctomycetaceae bacterium (assembly GCA_963702015.1). Classification (GTDB taxonomy): domain Bacteria; phylum Planctomycetota; class Planctomycetia; order Pirellulales; family PALSA-1355; genus DATJTR01. The sequence continues at coordinate 4,330,866 of OY969698.1, read as the reverse complement.
CTTTCACCGCTCTGGCGCCCTTTACCGGGCGGCTGGCGGGAAAACTCTCCGGCGGCATGAAACAGAAGCTGGGGCTCGCTTGCGCCCTGATCCACACGCCCCGGTTGTTGCTGCTCGACGAACCGAGCGTGGGCGTCGATCCGATTTCGCGCCGCGAGCTATGGCGCATGGTCTACGACCTGGTCGACGAGGGGATCGGCGTCGTCTGGAGCACCGCCTATCTCGACGAGGCCGAACGCTGTTCCACCGTCCTGTTGCTCAACGAAGGACAGCAGCTTTATTTCGGCCCACCGAAGGAATTAACCGCGCGCACGGCGGGCCGCAGCTTTCTGTTGGAAAACCTGGGACACGAGAGGCGGCGTGTCTTGACCCGTGTCATCAAACGCCCCGAAGTGGTCGATGCCGTCATCCAAGGAGCGAGCGTGCGACTGGTGATCGCCGCCGGCTCGCCTGCCCCCAATTGCATCGAATTGGACGCTCCCGACGCCGTGGTCGCCCGAACGGCGCCGCGGTTCGAAGACGCGTTCGTCGATTTGCTGGGAGGCGGACCCAAGTATGAGTCACCGCTGGGACAGCCGCCGCACGAAGCACTCGCCGAAGGAGCGGCGGTGGTCGAGGCGGTCGGCCTCACCAAGCAATTCGGCACCTTCACGGCCGCGGAAAATATTTCGTTTCGCATCCCGCGCGGAGAAATCTACGGGTTGTTGGGCCCCAATGGGGCGGGCAAGTCGACGACGTTCAAGATGATGTGCGGCCTGTTACGCCCCACGGCTGGCAATGCCCGCGTGGCCGGCTACGACCTGCAGCGGGCCGGCGGTGCGGCTCGGCGACGGCTGGGCTACATGGCCCAAAAGTTTTCGCTTTACGGCGATTTGAGCGTGCGGCAGAATCTCGAATTCTTTGCGGGCGTGTACGGACTTTCGCGCACTCGGCGGCGGCAGGCGATCAACCGCGTGGTCGAGACGTTCGAACTGGCGCCGTTTATGGAGCAGAACTCCGCCGATATTCCGCTCGGTTTCAAGCAACGTCTGGCGCTGGCTTCGGCGGTGATGCATAATCCCGCGGTGCTGTTCCTGGACGAGCCGACGTCGGGTGTCGATCCGCTGACGCGGCGCGAGTTCTGGTTGCACATCAACGCCATGGTCGAGCACGGCGTGACGGTATTGGTGACGACGCACTTTCTCGACGAAGCGGAATACTGCGACCGCATCGGCCTGATTTATCGCGGTCACATGATCGCGCAGGGTTCGCCGGATGATTTGAAGGACGCGGCCCGCAGCCCGGAGCGGCTTGATCCGACGCTGGAAGACGCCTTTATCGAATTGGTGGAGCATTATGACCGCCAGGCGGGATAGCCGCGAAGACGAATCGGACTCTTGGCGTGCCTGGTGGCGGCGCGTGCGGGGACTGTCGCGCAAAGAGTTGATCCAGATCGTCCGTGATCCGAGCAGTTACCTGATTGCCGGCGTGATGCCGCTGCTTTTGCTGTTCATTTTCGGCTATGGAGTCTCGCTCGACTTGCGGCAAGTCCCCGTGGCGGTGGTGATGGAGAACCCAACACCCGAAGCCAACAGCCTGCTTCTCTCGTTCGCCAACTCGCGATACTTCATCGTCGAACAAGCCGTGCACCGCAAGCAGCCCGAGGAGGATTTGCTGGCCGGGCGAGTCAAAGGCGTGATCGTGCTGGCCTCCGATTTTTCCGATCGCTTGGGTCGAGGCGATTCGGCGCCCGTGCAGATTCTCGTCGACGGCAGCGATCCGAACACGGCGGGCCTGGTGGCGAACTATGCTCAAGGGGTTTGGAGCAATTGGCTCGCTCAAGAGGCGTTTGCCCAGGGCGATCTGGTGCCGCGCGACCGGCTGCAATCGATGATCTATTTGGAACCACGCTATTGGTTCAATCCCGAAGCGCGCAGCCAGAACTTTCTGATCCCCGGTTCCGTGGCCATCATCATGACTCTGATCGGCACTCTGCTCACCGCCCTGGTCGTCGCCGCGAATGGGAACGCGGCACCATGGAAGCCTTGATGACGACTCCGGTCGGCGTGTCGGAATTCCTGCTGGGTAAACTGATTCCCTACTTCCTGCTGGGCATGGGTGCGATGTGCCTGGCCGCGACCGCGGCCGTATGGGTCTTCGACGTCCCCTTTCGGGGATCGATTCCGATGCTGCTGGCGGTGTCGGCTCTGTTCCTGCTCACCATGCTACCGCAGGGTCTCCTGATCTCGACCGTCACCCGCAACCAGTTCGTCGCCAGCCAGGCGGCGCTGATCGCGGCGTTCTTGCCGGCATTCGAGCTCTCGGGGTTCATTTTCGAAATCAGCAGCATGCCGGCGCCGGTTCGCATCCTGACCTATTTTCTGCCGGCTCGGTACTACGTCACGTGCCTGCAAACGCTCTTTTTGGCTGGCGACGTAATGTCGGTGCTGCTGCCTGCCATGGCGATTCTAGCCGTGATTGCGGTGATCTTGCTGCTGCTGTTGATCTATAAAACCCGCATGAGCTTGGAGTAACCGCCGTGTGGCAGCGAATCTGGTCGTTGTTGATCAAGGAACTGCTCGCGCTGTGGCGCGATCCCAAAAGCCGCGGCATTATCATCGTGCCGCCGCTGGTCGAGATGTGCATCTTCGCTTTCGTGGCCACCCAGGAGGTGAAGGGGGTCCACATGGCGGTTCTCAACCAAGATCACGGGATCGCGGCCCGCGACCTCGTCGCCCGGTTCGAGGGAGTGAAGAACTTTTCAAAGGTCGAATTCGTGGCCAGCGAGCGCGAGTTGGCCGATCTGATCGAGTCGGGCGAAGTGCTGATGGCGTTGCATTTCCCCGTCGATTTTTCGCGTCGAGTGGCCAGCGGCGAGCCCGCCGGGGTGCAAATGCTGCTCGATGGGCGCCGTTCGAACGCAGCTCAAATCGTGGCTGGCTACGCCACGGAAATTGTGGGCCGCTACAACTACGAAATCACCTCGCATCGCCCCGGGGTGATGGCTGCTAGCGTGGTCGTGCCGCGCATCTGGTTCAATCCCAATCAGCAGACCACCTGGAATTCCGCTCCCTCCCTGGTCGGTATCCTGACAACGCTCATGGGCTTTGTCGTTACCGCCTTGTCAATTGCGCGCGAGCGCGAGTTAGGCACCTTCGAGCAACTGCTCGTTTCGCCACTCAGTCCCAGCGAAATCATCCTCGGCAAAACCTTGCCGGCCTTATTGGTCGGCTTGGGTCAGGCCACGGCAATGGCGCTGGTGGGGGTCTTTCTGTTGGGGGTTCCGTTCACCGGCTCGGTGTTCTTGTTCTACGTCGCCACGGTGGTCTACTTGTTCGCCGTAATCGGCATCGGCCTGTTCGTATCGTCGCTGGCCAAGACTCAGCAGCAAGCCATCCTGGGAACGTTGATGTTCATGGTTCCCTCGATGATGTTGTCGGGCTTCGCCAGCCCGATCGAAAACATGCCCCTGTGGTTGCAAAACGCCACCCTCGCCAACCCGATTCGCTACTACATCGTGATCGTAAAAGGGGTCTTTCTGAAGGACCTGCCAGCCGACCTGGTGCTGGCCAATCTCTGGCCGATGGCGATCATCGGCATGATCACGCTAGCGGCCGCCGCGTGGCTGTTTCGCCACCGGATGGAATAGCGATCGCCCGCCGTTTCAGGCCTATTTTCCCCTTCGAAGCGCAAAACCGGTCGTCACGGAAAAATCGGTGGAAGCCGGTCAATCGCTAAAGATTGCCATACACGCGTGGTGGGGACGCTACTGATAGACCGGTTGTGACGGTTCTGCCGAGCCCGGTCGCTCCGTTAATGCCGTCTGTGACGGATGCCCGAAAACTTGAATGACCGCTCGTAACCAATTTGCACGTTGTAACGAAACAACCTGCTTTATGGTTCTTGCGGACCGTGCGGCTCGACGGCGAGTCAACGGGACTTTTCGGAAAAACGCGTGGCTCCCGCTGTGGTCCCCTTCCCCCCCTCCGCCACAGCGGGAGCCGCGTGTGGTGCAGCGGATGTCGTTCGACCCTTTAAAACCCGCGACTGCCGGTTGAAGCCTTTGGGGCGATTCCTGCCCCAAATCACGACCGGCGGTGACTCGCTCAGATTTCGAGGATGAGGTCAGGCATGGACGCCTTCCCCAAAGAGACGCTATCTCCAGAGGCACCTTCCCTCGCGGCACCAGCCGGCGACATGATCTCGCCTGCCGCGGCGCAGCGGTGTGGCAACGCGCCGTGCGATGCGCTGGGCCACAAATCCGCACCGGCGGGCGAGCCCAACGGGCCGGCCGCCGGGCGGTGCGGACGCACCGGGCACATTTGCCCGCGGCTCGCACGCTGGATGTACGTCCTCGTCGTCGCGTCGCTGGTGGCACCGACGGGCTGCGTCCACAGCCTGAACCAGTGGGCTCACAATCGCTTTAAAATAGGGCCCAACTATTCGCCACCGATGGCCCCCGTCTCTCCCCAGTGGGTCGACATCGCCAATCCCCAAGCCGAGGTCGATCCGAAAGCAACCATCGCCAACAAGACGACTCCCATCACGCACGTCACCAACAACTCGGCCCAAGATTGCGCATGGTGGACTGCTTTCAACGACGCAACCCTCGACGGTTTGATTACGTCGGCCTATCGCGGCAACCTCGATATGCGGACCGCCGCCGCTCGTGTTCTGGAAGCTCGCGGCCGGCGGGGAATCGCGATCGGCAATTTGTTCCCGCAGACGCAAGCCTTGCAGGCCAATTACGCACATGCGCAGGTTACCCACAACCTGGCGTTTCCCCTGAACGCGTTCGGTGGCGAGCAAGACATCTGGGCCGCGGGTGGCAACATTTCGTGGGAACTCGACATTTGGGGACGCTTGCGCCGCAATGTCGAATCAACGAACGCGAACCTGGACCGGTCGGTGGAGGATTACGGCAGCGTGCTGGTGATGACGCTCGCCGACACGGCAACCTATTACGTGCAGATGCGGACCTACGAGGAGCGATTGAAGTTTGCCGAACGAAACGTCATCATCCAACAAGACTCCTTGCGGCTGGCTCAGGAGCGATTCGACCACGGCGTCGCCACGGAATTGGACGTCACCCAGGCCCGCTCCAATCTGGCTCAAACCGAATCGCTCATTCCACCACTGATCGCCGGTCGCCGACAAGCAGCCAACCAGTTGTGCATCCTGCTGGGATACCCGGTCACCGACCTGGCCGACCAATTGCCGCCTGCCGGCATTCCCCGGCCGCCACTCGAATTGGCCGTGGGGGTTCCGGCCGACCTGCTCCGGCGGCGTCCCGACGTAGGCCGCGCCGAACGTGACGTCGCCGCCCAAAGCGCGCAAATCGGCATTGCCGAATCCGATTTGTATCCGCGGCTGACGATCAACGGATTTCTGGGCTACGCCGCCAACGACTTGTCGGACTTGTTCACCCCCAGAAGCGTGCTGGCCATCGTCCTGCCGACGGTCCAATGGAACGTGCTTAACTACGGCCGCATCGCCAACAACATTCGCGTGCAAGATGCCCGACTCGAGCAAAATGCCCTCCAATATCAGCAGACCGTGCTGAGGGCGGGCCGAGAAGTGGAAGACGCGCTGGTCGGCTTCGTCCAAGCCCAGCAGCAGGCCGCGCGGCTCGAAGCCAGCGTCATCGAAGCCGAGAAATCCGTCCAACTGGTCATCGCCCAATTCGAAGGCGGCATCACCGACTTCAACCGCGTCTTCAATGCCCAATCGCTCTTGGTCAACCAACAAGACGCGCTCGCCCAGAGTCGCGGCGCTATCGCGCTGAATTTGATCCAGGTCTATCGGGCGCTCGGCGGTGGCTGGGAATTCATGTGTGCCGGAAAGTGCAAGCCCGACGGGCCAGGCATCTGCCCAGTGCCTCCCGGCACCATCGAGTCGCTGCCCCCCGGCATGCCGGTACCGCCGCCCGAGGACAGGCCCAAGGCGCCGGCGGTCATCCCCTCGAACGAAGACGATTCGGATGTCGAGGAAGTGCCGGCGGGGAAATAGCCAGCGTCATCCTCCATGGTCGGTTTTGTCGCCATGATGCCACGCGACCGACAAAACGCCTAACGGGTGAACGTCAGCCCAGGATCGTTTGGACTGCCGCCGGCCAGTTTGAAGATCAATTTGTCGCCGGGCTCCAACGCGACTTGCCCAACCAGAGCGTTCTGGTCGTTCGCCTTCAGAATCAAGTAGTTGTCGGCCAGCGTAAAGGTGCCGGCGAGCTTCTGCTGCTTGTCCTGTTGCGAAAAGTTCCAAGTGAACTTGTTGTCGGTGCCCAGACTTAGCTGAAACTTCGATCCGTCGGGCCGGCTGGCCTGCCAGTGGCCCACAATGCTGCCGAGTTCGACCGGAGCGGCCGGCGGCAACGACGGGCCGTCGGCCGACGGCTCGGGCCCGCCAGCCAGACTGGGTGGACTCGACGAAGGCGAGGCGGGCGTAGTCAGCCCTTTCAGCAATTGTTCGGCCAATTGATCGCCCGGCTGCAGTCGGACGACCTCGCGCAACTCGGCTGCGGCCGGTTCATTGTGGCCGGCAAGCATATAGTGATAGGCCAGCAGAAAGTGCGCCGCTCCGTTGTCGAAGTTGTCGTTGCGATAGCTCTCCAACGTGCGTAACTGCTGTTCGTAGACGTCAACGTTCGGATAAAGTCCGCTCAGCGTTGCCCAGTCCCAGCCGGGACCGGCCGATAACACGGCGTACAGCGCCGCGGCCGACTGTTGATAATCCTTCAGGGCAAACAAGCAGAGCGCGCGAAATTCGTGCAACAACGAATCGTTGGGCAAAATCGCCACTGCCCGGTTCGTTTGCGACAGGGCCGTTTGATAATCGCCCCGCTTGAACAGCTCGCGGGCACCCTCAAAAATGTCGAGCGCCTTCTGCTGCGTCGTCGACACGGCAGCTGCCGGCGGACCAGATCCCTGCGCGTCGGAGAGCGCGGCTGGACCGGGAGTCGGTGGGCTCGACTGGCCGGCGTACTGAGGTCCGAAGTTCTGCTGCACAAAACTCGGCTGGTTCACTCCCCCCGGCGCTCCGGCCTGCGGTCCATAGGTCTGCGGAGGATTGCCGTAGCCTCCGGCACCATAACCCGGCGCCCCGGCAGTCCCGTTTTGCACCGGCGGCGGCGAGGCAACGATCGGCTGCGAGTAGTTGATGTAGGTCACGCCGCCAACTGGCGCAACCCAATAAGGGTTGTAATAGTTGTAATAGCCCCAGCCCCACGGAGATCCATACATACCCATGAGTCCGGCCGTGGCGAGTCCACCGGCAAAGCCCAAACCAAAACCGCCCCAGCCCCAACCGCCCCAGCCCCAGCCGCCGCCATATCCATACCAACCCCAAGGGCGATACGCGCCGGCGTATCCCCAATGGCCGCCCCAGTCGCCGTGATACCAATTGCCGTGATAGGGCGGACGATGGGCAAAATTCGAACCGCCGCCGGGTCGGCCGCCGCCGGGTCCGACTCCGCCCGGGCGCCCGCCGCCCGACGCGAAACTCCGCCCGCTGGCGCTTCCGCTGCCGCCGGTGAACGAACTGCTGCCCCCCGCTCGAGCGCCGCCGCTGGCCGCTGAACTGCTGCCGCCTCGCGCACCACCACCTCCATATCCGCCGCCTCCGCCGCCGCCCCCAAATCCGCCACCGCCGCCGCGATAGCCACCGCCACCGCCGCCGAAGCCGCCGCGGCCACCGCCGCGTTGGGCCTGGGCTTCCATCGGTGCGGCCACCAGGGCCAGAATCAAACCGCTAATGAGAACTGACTTCATCGCCTCACTCCATTGAATTGCGATTGGTGCGGATCCGTGGGTCTATCCGTCGGCCGGCGCGGGCAAGCAGGTGGTGTTCCAAATTGCACCTCATCGCGCCCGATCCAGGGCGGGGGCGGTATTCTAGCCCAAGGGCGAATTTGAGGTCCATCCGAGAACTGAGCCGGTCGCCAATCATGTCGACGGGCCGGGAGTGGTAGCATTCCGCTTACCGGCCGTTGGTTCGCATGCCAGCAAGCAAAACCACGATGACAAGAGTCGGTGTCGGATTCACTTTCGCCGGCGTGGCGGCGAGCCGCCGATGCGCGAGCCGAGAACGCCGCGGATGATCTCCACGCCGACGCGTGAATTCAGTACCTTGCCGGCACCGGCAAGCACGCCGCCGACTTCGCTCAACCACGACTTCTGTTTGCCGCTCGGCGTGCTCTGCGGCTCCTTACCCGCGGGTTTGCCCGGCGCGGCATCCGACGGTTGGTCTGGTCCGGCAGCCCGGGCTTTCAGCATTTCGTAGGCGCTTTCGCGATCGACCGCTTTTTCGTAGTGGCCGAACAGCGGCGATTTCCGCACGATTTGCTGTCGCTCGGCGTCGGTGATGGCCCCCAAGCGGCTGCGAGGCGGAGCGATTTTGCCGACTTCGACTGGCAGCGGCGAGCCTGCTTCGTCAAGAAACGAACAGAGTGCTTCGCCGACGGCAAGCTGCGAGATCACCTGTTCGACGTTCACCGAGCCGTCGTTGCGAAACGTCTGAGCCGCAGCCCGCACGGCTTTCTGATCTTTCGGCGTAAACGCCCGCAGGGCGTGCTGCACCCGGTTGCCCAACTGGCCCAGCACGGCTTCGGGAATGTCGAGCGGATTTTGCGACACGAAAAAGACACCGACGCCCTTCGAGCGAATCAGCCGCACGACCTGCTCGACTTTTTCCAGCACGATCTTGGGTGCTTCGTCGAACAGCAGGTGGGCTTCGTCGAAAAAGAAAACAAGTTTCGGCTTGTCGATGTCGCCAACTTCGGGCAGTTTTTCGAACAGGTCGGCCAGCAGCCAAAGCAAAAACGTGGCATAGACCTTGGGCGTGCCCATCAAACGATCGGCCGCCAGAATGTTCACCGTTCCCCCGCCCGTTGGCATCGACCTGCAGCAGATCGTCGATCGACAAGGCCGGCTCGCCGAAGAATTTTTCGGCTCCCTGTTCCGACAGCGCCAGCAGGCCGCGCTGGATGGCGCCGATGCTGGCGGGCGAAACATTGCCATAAGCCGTCGAATACTCCTTGGCATTCTGGCCAACGTGCTGCAGCATGGCTTGCAGATCCTTGAGATCCAACAGCAGCAGTCCCTGCTCGTCGGCCACCTTGAAGACGATGCTCAGCACGCCGTTTTGCGTTTCGTTCAAATTCAACAGCCGGCCCAACAGCAGGGGCCCCATGTCGGAAATGGTCGCGCGGATCGGAATGCCTTGCTCGCCGAGCACGTCCCAAAAGACGACCGGCGATGCGGCGGCGGCATAGTCGGTGATGCCCAACTCGTGGGCCCGCGCGACAAACTTGGGGTCGTGCGGTGCCGGCCTGGGCCATGCCGGCCAGATCACCTTTGACGTCGCTCAGAAAGACCGGCACGCCGAGCGCGCTCAGTCCTTCGGCCATCACGCGCAGCGTGACCGTTTTGCCCGTGCCGGTTGCCCCGGCGACCAATCCGTGCCGGTTGGCCATGCGGGCGAGCAACCGCAGTTCTTGTTTTCCTTTTCCGACCAGAACCGATTGAGACATGAGCGATCTTTCTCCACGCCGATTGGTGTGCCCGCTGAGGGCAAACGATATTCCCAGCGACCAAGTTTCTCACAAAGCGGGGGCCGTGTACATTCGGCCGCGAGATCGGCAGTGCGCCCGCTTGACGACGCGGGGGGCCATTTTGGCGCGGGCCAGCGTGCACGCCTCAGCTCTGCCGGCCGGCTCGGCGGCCGCAGCCCCCTGGTTCAGCAGCAAATAGCCGACCGGAATCAACAGTCGCGTCAGCAGCATGTTGGTGATCAGCCCGCCAATCACGGCGATGGCCAACGGCTGCTGCATCTGTGCGCCGGGCCCAAGCCCCAGGGCCAGCGGCACCAGCCCGAAGATCGTCGACAGGCTGGTCATCAAGATCGGCCGAAACCGGGTGCGGCCGGCCCGCAGCAGGGCTTCCTGGAGCGGCACGCCTTCGGCCCGCAATTGGCCGATGTACTCGATCAAGATGATGCCGTTCTTCACGTCCAGCCCGATCAGCAAAATCGCTCCCATGAACGACGACACGTTGAGCGGCGTGCCGGTGATCCACAAGGCAAACAGGGCACTGGCCAGCGACACCGGCTGGGCCAGAAAGATCAGCACCGGCAGCGTCAGACTGTGAAACTGGAATCCAAGCAACAGAAAAACCAGCGCCGCCGCCAGCACCAGCACCATCGCCAGGCTGCCGAACGATTCTTGCTGAGCACGATAATTGCCGGCCAATTCCCAGCGATAGCCCGACGGAACCTTGAGATCGGCCAGCCGCTCTTGCAAGGCGCGATTGACCGAACCGAGGTCGTGACCGGCTCGAGTTCGGCGGTGACGGTGATCACCGGCTGCTGATTTTCGCGCCACATTTCGTTCGGCCCGCGCACGACTTCGATCGCGGCCAGTTGATCGAGCGGCACAAAGCCGGTGCCGGCCGGCGCTGCGCCCGCTTGCCCGCCCGCGGCCGGTGCCTGCGAGCCCGGCGCCGCGGCCGCCAGGCTGATCGGCAACTGGCCCAAGCGATCCTTGTCGAAGCGGACGCGGTCGGGATAGCGGACGCGGATCTTGGTCATCCGATCCTGCTCGGGAATCGTGCTGGCCACCTGCCCATAGAGGGCGGCGTTGAGCTGCGTCTCGATGTCCATTTCCGTCAGACCGACGCGCGCCGTCTGCACGCTGTCGGGCCGCACGACGATGTTCGGATTGCCCAAGAAGACGTGGGTGTTCACGTCGACCACGCCTGGCACTTCTTCGATCAACGCGCCGACTTCGCTGGCCAGGCTCCGCAGCACGGCCGGATCGGGCCCATAAACCTTCACCTCGACCGGTGATTCGACGCCGGCCAGATCGCCGATCTGATCCTGCACCAGCGGAATCAACTCGATTTCCAGTTCCGGCACTTCGTGCTCGAACTCGTCGCGCAGCGAATCAAAAATCTCGGTCGCCTGCCGACGCTGGCCGGGCGGCTTGAGACTGACGAGAATGTCGCCCGTGTACGATTCGGTGGCAAAAAAGCCAAGTTCGGCGCCGGTCCGCCGGATATAGCCCGAAATATCGGGCGTCTCGCAGCAGGACCGCTTCCACCCGCCGCAAGACCTTGTCGGTCTGAGCCAGCGACGTGCCGACCGGCATGCTGTAGTCGATCACCAGCGCGCCTTCGTCCATCTCGGGCATGAAGCCGGTCGTCAAATTGTTGAACAAAACCCAACCCGGGATGACGGCCAGCACGGCCACCAGCACCGTCGACCGCGGAAATCTCAGCCCCAGCCGCAGCAGTCCTTCGTAGCGATCGGCCAGCAGATTGTAGATCGGGCCGGTCGTCGGCATTTCGCGCCGGGCCAGATAGCGGGCGGCCAACACCGGGATGATCGTCAAGCTGATCACCATCGAGACCAGCAGCGCCACGGTCAGGGCAATGCTGAGCGACTGAAAGAATTGCCCCACCACTCCGCTGACCAGCGCCAGCGGCAAAAAGACCAGAATCGTGGTCAACGTCGAACCGATCACGGCGCCGCTGATCTCGCGGCTGGCCGAATCGACCGCCGCATCGCCCGACTGCCCTTCGGCCAGATGTCGGGCGATGTTTTCGACCACCACCACCGTATCGTCGATGATCAAGCCGATCGCCACGGCCAGGCCGCCCAGCGACATCAAATTCAGCGTGTCGCCCGTCAGATACAAGAAACCGAAACTGATCACCAGGCTCAGCGGAATCGCCAGCGAAGCGATCAAGGTCGCCCGCCAACTTTTCAGAAACACGAACAACACCAGCACGCTCAAACAGCCGCCGATCACGATGGCGTCGCGCACGTTGGCAATGGCCGTGCGGACGAGCAAACCCTGATCGTAAATCGGCTCGATCTTCACGCCGGGCGGCGCCGATTTGGCCGCATCGGCCAGCACGCGTTCCAGCTCGCTCGAAACCGCCAGCGCGTTGCCCCCCAAGCCGCCGAAAGACGGTCAAGGCCACGGCGTTTTCGCCGCCCGAGCGGATGACCATCGTCCGGTCTTCGTAGCCGACCGTCACTCGGCCGATGTCGCCCAGATCGAATCGGCTGGCCGTTCTTCTGCGAGATGACCCGCGACGCCAGATCGGCCGGCTGCGACCGCCTGGCTGTCGACCAACACCTGATATTGCAGCGTGTCGCGGTCGATCCGCCCCACGGCCTTCAACCGGTGCTCGCGCCCCAGGCGGTCGGCCACGTCGGCAATCGACAGGCCGGCGGCAATCAGGGCCGCCGGCTCGACCTCGACCAGAATCTCGCGGATGTCGCCTCCCTGCACGGTGACATACGAGACGTCGGGAATCCGGCTGATCCGGGGACGCAAATCGTAATAGGCATAATCGTGCAACACCGACGGATCGCGACCGCCGCTGACGACGAACGAAATGATCGGAAAGACCGACGGCGTTTGCCGCTCGATGATCGAACTGGTGCCGGGCGGCAATTGCGAGCCGACTTCGGCCATCCGCGCCCGCACGTCGTTGAGCGCTTGGACCATGTCGGTGCCGGGAGCGAAATCGACCGACAGCTGCGCCGCGCCGCGGACCGACTTCGAGCGAACGCGGATCACGCCCAAGACGATGCTGACGGCTTCTTCGATCGGCCGCGTGACGGCCACTTCGACGTCTTTGACCGCCAGGCCGGGCGTTTGGACGATGACGACGATCCGCGGAAAGGCGACCTCCGGATAAATGCCGCTCGGCATCCGCAGCATGGCCACGATGCCCAGCAGCCGTCAGCAGGCCGGTCGTCAGCACGATCAGGCCAAAATAGGGCTTGGCCAGCGCAACCAGATTGCGCGTCGGCCGCCGAACCGGGGTTTCGGCGCGTTGCCGCCAGCAGACTGGTTCATCGCCGCGCCTCGGCCACCGACGGAGGATCGGCCTCGACCTCGCACCGGCGTCCCTTCGGGAAGATTGAAGCCCCCCTCGATGACGACCGGCTCGCCGGGCTCGAAGATCGGTCCCCGAAACGATCGTCCACGTGCCGTGCGTGGCGACCGAAGTCGGGTGGAGTTGCACCACTTTTCCCTCGCGCACCACCAGCAGCAGCGGGCCTTCGCCCAAATCGATCAGGGCCATCGACGGCACGACCAACTCGTCGACCCGACGATGGACCACAATCGTCACCGCCAGTGTTTGGCCGACGGCGATGCGCCCGTCGGCGTTATCGACCAACACGCGAATCGGCAAGTTGCCGGTCTGCGGATCGACCATCCGCCCGATCGAAGCGACCTTGCCCACGATGCTCGACGCGGGCGTTCGTCGGCTTCGGCTGGCGTCGTCTGGCTCGGCGGCTGGCTCCTCGGCGGGCTCGTCTGGCTTCGTCGGCTTCGGCGGCGTCGGCCGGCTCTTCCGCCGTGGCTCGGCATGTCAGCTGGTTCGGCCGTGGACTGCGGTGTCGAGCCGCCGATCTCCAGCCGCACGGCCTGTCCCACGCTGACTCGAGCCGCCGACTGCGGCGGCAACCAGACCACGACGTTGAGCTGCCGGGTGTCGACGATCTCGCCGATCGCGGTTCCCGCCGCGACGGTTTGCCCAGGATGACAGGTGAGGCTGTCGAGCACGCCATCGATCGGCGAACAAATCGAGTGCAGCGCCAAATGGGCACGGGCCAGAGCGAGAGCTTCTTCGGCCGCCGCCAGGCGGGCCTTTCCTTCCTCGACCGCTTCGGGGCGCGGCCCGGCCAGCAGCAGTTCCAACTGAGCCTCGGCCGATTGCTGCTGCAATTGCGCCTGAACGAGCATCTGCTCGGCCTCATAGATCTGAGCTGCCGAAACCTCCTGGCGTGCCCGCAGCGGCCCTAGTCGATCGAGAGCCGCTTGTGCGCGGGCAACCGCCGCCTTGGCCTGCTCGACGCCGATTTCCAAGCCCCGGCGATCCTCGGGCCGCGGATCGGCCCGCAACAGATCCCAGGCGGCTTTGAGGGTGTCGCGATTGGCCTGCCGCTCGGCGACGTCGGCCTTGGCGACGGTCGCATCGAGCTCGACGATCAAGTCGCCGCGATGGACAGAGTCGCCCAAGTTGGCGGCAATCGCCTCAACGTGCCCTTGCAGCGCAGGCGTCAAAGTCACCAGCCCATTAGGCAACGCTTCGCTGCGACCGATGCCGTCAACGGTTTCTTCCAGCGACCGCGTCTCGGCCGCGCGCGGTGCGGACCGCCAGCACGGGCGCATCCTCTGATCGGCCTCGGCTTTCGCATCAGCGCCGCCATGGCGACAGCCCAATGCGGCGAAGCGACGAGCAGCCCGCCAATCAGGCAGATTCTGGAGAGCTGGGAAAACAAAGTTGGCATTGCGGCTGTTCCGTGGATCTCGGCGGGGGCATGCAAGGCGGGCCTGGCGAAGCGTTTGCCTCCCTACAAATAGGATAGACCGGAGAGGGTCGTCAAGATGCGCGATCTGTAAGGAAATTTTATTCCTAACCGAGTGCTAACGAATACTCTGCCGATTCTCTTCATAGCGATCGTACTTCCCGCCTACGACTCCTACCGCCTATATGCCCTTCCGGCAGCACGAAAACGGGGCAATTTGCAGCCGTCCCTTGGATTTCACCCGCTTGTTTCACCGTCAAAAGCAGCACTTCCAGCGACATTCCGCTCCGGCCGGCCCGGCAGCCGGCGTAATGAATTCCCCAGTTCAGAACGGAGTCCCGCCTTCCGCTGGCGTGGAGCGCTTAAGACAATCCCGCGGTCCGGGGCTTCCGCTCGCGCTGATCGAAAATTGAGTGGCCGATGAAGAATCATTTCCTATTTTGGGTCTTGTTGGTGGCGGCTTGGGCTGCCAGGCCAGCCCGCCGGCACGCGATGCGCCGTCCGACTGCGTCGCAAGCGGTCTGCCCGGCGTCCTCGCCAGCAGCTTCGCCTGTTGGAGGGGGCGGCGCCGGGACCGGTGAAGCGACGAGCCCGCCAGCTGCTGCGCAGCCCGGTGGCCAAACGCCGTCGGCCAGCTTGCCGGCATCGCCCGCGGCCGCCGCCTTGTCTCCCATTCCAGCTTCGCGCGCGATGCAAGAGTCCGCGCAAATCGTGCTGACGGCTGGCCAGACACCGGCCGCCGGGCAAGGCGCGCCGGCTGAAGGCCGCCGCGCCACAGGCGAAACAATTCCCACTCCGGCCGCCGAGGACGTTCGGCCGGCGACAGGCGCACCCTATCACGTTGTCGCTTGCCGACGCACTGGCAACGGGGCTGACGCAGAACCCCGATCTGCTCACGGTGCGCGGCACCGCCAATGTGGGAGCGGCAGTGATCGACACCGCGAGCGTCTATCCTTGGAATCCGTTCGTGCAGGCGCAATTCTTGCCTCAAGGACATCCCTTCGTTCCCTCCACGATGCCGGGTGCAACAGCGGGCGGAGCAAACTACTACGTCTGGCTGATGCAACGCTTCGAGCTTGGCCACCAGCGCCGCTATCGCGAAGAAGGCGCCATCGCGGCCTTTGGCCAGACGCGTTGGAACATCCGCCAGGCCGAACTGCTCAACCTGGCACAAACCGAACGGCTCTTCTTCACCGCGCTCTATCAACGCCAATTGCGCGATCTGGCCGCCGACACCGAAACGCTCAGCCGTCGCCTGGTGGAAGTCGTCGAGCGCCGCTTTCAGGCCGGAATCGCCACCACTCTGGAAACCGCCAACGCCCGCGTGGCGGCCCGACAGTCCCACCGCCAATATCAATTGGCCGAAGCCGCCTATCAGGCCGCACTGCTGGCGCTGCGCCAACAGTTGGGTCTGCCGTCCGACACACCCCTGAACCTGGCCGGCGACCTGACCGAATTGCAGTGGCAACCGATCGCCGACGTCTTTTGCTCGATGACCAACTCCTCGATCGATCCGCAGCAACTGGCCGAAGAGATGGCCGATGCCCGGCCCGACGTGATGGCCGCTCGCAGCGGGGCGGCGATCGCCCGGGCAAATCTGAACCTAGCCGGAGCCGCCCGTACGCCGGATATTCAGGCCGGTCCGATTTATTCAACCGCCGACAATGGAACTCAATATCTCGGCTTCCGCCTGCAACGCGACATCGGCGTGTTGAACAATGGCACGGCACTGCAGTCGCAACGAGAAACCGAGCTCTATCAACAAATCCTGGCCCATCGCCAGCTCGCACGCCGCGCGGCCAACGAAGCCGCCGCGGCAATCGACCGCTACGAACGGGCACGCCGTTTCGTCGCCGAATCCGCCGGCGAACAGGACCAATCGCCCGCCGACGAGTTGGCACAGGTCGTCGCGCAGTTCGAGGCCGGCAAGGCCGACATCGTCAGCGTGCTGGGGATCCAAAACAATTTGCTGATGGACTTACGCGCACAGCTCGATTTGATCAACGAAGTGGCCCAGTCAGCCGCACTGGTCACCCAGGCCACCGGCTTGCCCCCCGAGCGATTGCTGGCGCCGCCGCGGCCCGAGCCCTTGCCGCCGGCGCCGAACGCGCCGTTGCCCTAGCAACCCGCCGGTTCGCCGCTCGGCGGTCTGGCGGTGGGCAATCTCAGCCACTCCACCGGCGCCTGGGCGGTCCGCTATAATTGAAGCGTGCTCGCGTCAGGGCCACGATTGGATCGCGCATCTGCGCCAGCCCAGTGAGAGCGTTCGACATGCAAGCCAGATCCTGCGTAACCGTCCGGAATGCCGGCAACCGCGATCGCGGCGCTGTGCTTGGCGGGCTGTCTGGCCGCGACCTGCGGCGGCTGCAGACTGCCAGCTCGACTCCCGGGCAGCACACCCGGTTTACAGGGGACCGGACCGCGGGTCGACGTCCAGAACAGCGCGAACGGAACGCTCGACGTCAGCGGCGCCGCCGGCACCGACCTGAATATGGTGGGCGAAAACTTTCGCGGCAGCTTTGGCGCCAGTCGCTCGCAACCCTTCGGCAGCGCCACTCCGAGCCTGCCTCGATCGAGCTTCCAAGTTCCGTTCGCGGCTCCCAATTTTGGTCCCAGCATGCCGGGCTCTGCCGCGCCCAACGACGCCCCTCGCGGCCAGACCGACGGAGCCGATCTCGCCGCGTATCCCGATCTGATTCTGCCTCGCTTCCGCGGCGTACTCGGCGGGCAGGCTCCTCAGCGACAAAGCCCGGACGCCTGGCGATATCGTTATTTCTGGCGGCCGCTGGTGGTTTTGGCAGCCGACCGGCGACTGGGTTTACTGGGACGGCGCCGGTGGCAATCCTTCGTACCGCGGCAATAGCCGCAGATCGGTTCGCAAACCTGGCGCTGCTCAACGCTTTGGTCTGGACCGCGTCGTAGAAGGGCCAACGCACGCTGCCGCCTAGATTCTGTCCGAGATACGCTTTCGCCGCCGGCAAAACCAGCGGCTCCGACGCGTTAGCTTTCGTCGGCTAGCCGCGGACGACGGCGACGCGATTTGGCCTGCGGCAGATCCCTGTCGAGCCAATGCCGCAGCTTGCCGTAGTAGCCGATCGTCGTTTCGCCCGCCACCCGCTTGCATTCGCCGAAGACTTTGGTTCGGTGTCGCAACTCGTCGCTACCGGGCGGCGTCTGCTGCAAGCGGTCGATGAACGCCAGCAACTGCGTCAGCCGATCCTCATTCAGTTCGTCGACGAGCATCGCTTCGCGCCGGGTTTTGTATTGCAGCGTAATCTCGTGATCCTCACGATTTGCTTTTCTCCGCACGTCCATTACTGCTTCGCTTTCTGTCGTCGCGTCGGGTAATCTGCCTGGGAAACATCTTACCAAATTTCCGCGATCCGCACGCGCGTCATTCTCTCGCGGTTTTGCCGCGTCCTAGCCCGAGCAGGCCTGCGGCCGCACGGTAAATCTTACCGATAAGTCTTTCAATGGACTTGCTGGCGCTGCCCAATTTGATGCTCACGTGACATCGCTTCGACGACAAGTAATGCTGTAGACATTGCAAGGTTGGCCAAAACAGCCCCATTTCTGGCCGAAAATGACATCCCTATCGCGCCGCCCCAGCGATTGGCACGCCGTTCGCTTTTCCCTATCGACGGCAGGCGTGAGGGATCAGCGACAAGGATTGGTCCGCTCGCAGCCATGGCGGCTTGTGGCGGGTTAATTAAGGAGATCGAGCGATGAGAAAGATCATTTTGGCAATCGTGGCGGCATTGACCCTCTTGGGCACTGGCCCGACCGCCCAGGCTCACGGTTATGGACCTCGCGGCGGTTACGGCTATCGTTACGGCGGTTACTACCGCGGGCCGGCCTACGGTCCTGGCTTTGGCTATGGTGTCGGCTACGGCCTAGGGACCGGACTCGGATACGGCCTGGGCTACGGCGTCGGGTCGTCGATTGCAGGCTATCCGGCCTATGGCTACCGACCCTATGTAACGCCAGTTTACGGACCACCGGTTTATGGACCGCCGGTCTATGGCGCTCCGGTCTATGGCCCGCCGGTGGTGGGACCGGGCTATGGGTACGGCTACTAGTCAACCCAGGGGTGCGGCCAGCCAACTTTCAGCGTGCCGCTTGTTCCACGCCTCCTTTCGCTGCGCGTTTGCCTGCGGGCACTAACAAGGACTTGCAACCCCCGGGTCGCAAGTCCTTGTTCGATTAATCCGGTCATCTACAACGTCGGCCCCGAGAATGCACAATTTTTACCAGGTGCGTTGAATCGCTTGGTCGGCAAAAAGGACTTGGTTCTGGGCGCGGAAAAAACTGCCGCGCCCGCGGTCTGGGGGCCATTAATTGGCACGCCTTTCGCTCAGCATTGCTCGCGAGGACCGTGTATGGTTCCATGGGCACTGTATGCCGGGATCGGTCCGTTCGGGCCACGGCGGCTCGCAGCAAGTTGAGCAAGGAGACCGACGATGAAAAAGTTCCTTTTGGTGCTGGTGGCGACAATGGCCCTCTCGTCATTTGCAGCCACCGCCCAAGCCTACCCTTATCGGGCGTATCGTTACGGCTATGCGCCTTACGGCTACGGGGTGGGGTACCGCGGCTATTACGGCCCCGTGTACCGACCTTATCGGGCCTATCGGTATGGCTACGGCTATCCTTACGGATATGGGTACGCCTACGGCGCGCCCTACGCCGGATATTATTACTCGGGCTACGGACCGGTCGTTTACGGACCACGCTACGGCTATCGTGTCTGGGGCTGGTAGGGGTGCCGACGACTAAGCTGACTCCGGATGATTCGGCGATTCCCCAAGTGAGCGATCGCCAGCCAGACGGTGACCGACGGGTGGCGACCGGTTTGTAGTGCGCAAAAAAGAGGCCTCGCGACGAACGATCGCGAGGCCTCACTTTTTTGCCGTCGAATACCGAAGGTGGGACTTGAACCCACACGCCCTTGCGGGCACCGGATTTTGAGTCCGGCGCGTCTGCCATTCCGCCACTTCGGCCAAGCCGTTCTACTCTAATGGCTTGCCGGTGATCGTCAAGGGCCGAGCGGCCCGTCCGCACCGTGGCGGGCGCGTCCAGGCACTCCGCATGAGAATCAATTCCCAAGTGCGCTCGCCCCAATCTCTCGCGGCGGCCCGATTCTAGCCGGTTATGCTGCCTTTTCAGCCTGTGAGCCTGGTTCCGCGCCCAGCGTGCTAAAATTGCGTTGTGGCCGATGACCGGGCCGGCGGCCGAGAAACCGCGCCGCCGCGATCGCGCCGCAAAACCACGGCCAAAAAGCCACGCGCTGACCCAGTCGGATCCGGATTCGTGCCGCATGCAGATTGTTGTTTTTGAAGACGAGCACGTCGCCCATCTTGCCCCCGTGACACTGGGGCGTCCGGCGTTTGCCATCAGCTGCGGCAGCCGGCGACTGATCGATCTGCTGGTCGAACTCGGCAGCCCGATCCATGCCGTCGTGCGACCGCATCTGCGGGCAGTCGTGACGGCCGATTTTCCGCAATTGGCCTCGGTCGGTGACGACTCCGGCCAGCTGTCCGCGGAACGGGCGCTGTGGGTCAACGCGCGACTCGTGCCTTCGGTGGCAGCCGGCCAGCAATTACGAAAAATGATCGATGCGGCCCGGCCGGGCGTCGTCCTGGCGGCAAGCAGCAAAAACAGTACAACGGCCGGCGAATCGGCCGACATGGTTGCCGCGGCGCTCGTTGCGGCGGGGCAGGGGAGCCAGCCGGGGCCTGCGAAGCTTGAGACGATTTCCGACACGGCGCTGCCCGTCTTTCAATATCCCCACGACATCGTGCGCGAGCATCTGGCGACGCTGGCCGATCATTTGGCCGTACGAATCGCCAGCGGTCGCTATCGCGAAATTGCCGACGGCGTCTTCGCGGCGTCAAATGCCCGCCTGGGGGAATACGTGGTGACCGACTCGTCAGCCGGTCCGGTCGTGCTGGACGAGGGAGCGTCCGTCGGCCCGCTGAGCCTGCTGAGTGGACCGGCTTATCTGGGAATGAACTGCCGGGTGAACGAACATGCCGCCATCAAACATGGCGTTGCGCTGGGGCACACGACCAAGATTGGCGGTGAAGTGGAAGCCTCGATCATCGAGCCCTATAGCAACAAGCAGCATCACGGTTTTTTGGGGCACAGTTATCTGGGCAGTTGGATCAATCTGGGAGCCGGCACCTCGAACAGCGACCTGAAAAACACCTACGGCCTGGTGAACATGGAATATGGCGGCCGCAAGGTGCCGAGCGGCATGCAGTTCGTCGGCGCGGTGATCGGCGACTACGCCAAAACGGCCATCAATACCAGCATCTTTACCGGCAAAGTGATCGGCGCCTGCAGCATGGTTTATGGATTCGTGACGACCAACGTCCCCAGCTTCGTCAACTACGCCCGGCTGTTTGGCCAGGTGAGCGAGGCGCCGGTCGACGTGCTGGTGGCAACGCAGCGGCGGATGTTCGCGCGCGGGGTGTCGAGCAAAGGCCGTGCGACGTCCAGTTGCTGCACGACATGCATGCGTTGACCATTCACGAACGCGGGCGGATAGAACCGCCGCTGAGCATCGAGCCGCTGTCGCTATGAGCGGCCGGAGCCAGGAGGCTTGAGCGAAATGCCTGAATCTTCGCCCTGACGCCGCCAGACTCAGGCCTGTAGCCGATTGCCGGTGTCGCGGGCCGAGCCCGCCCATGCCATAATAGGACCGCGTCACGGCCGATTGCCCCCACCGGGCGGCCAGGCAGGCGAACCGTTCACATCCCCAATTCCGCGTTTTCGATCTGATTCCGATTCATCGC
This sequence comes from uncultured Planctomycetaceae bacterium, assembly GCA_963702015.1. GTDB lineage: Bacteria > Planctomycetota > Planctomycetia > Pirellulales > PALSA-1355 > DATJTR01. The sequence goes on along the minus strand of OY969698.1, from coordinate 4,309,768 downwards.
ATGAGCATTCGTCAGACTTACGGACCCGGCAAGTTCGGCTTGTCGTTCGAATTGTTTCCACCCAAGACACCGGCGGGCGAAGCGGAGATGTTCCGCCATTTGGAACACCTATTGGCGTTTCGGCCCAGCTATGTGACGTGCACCTATGGTGCCGGCGGCTCGACGCGCGACAAAACACTGGACATCGTCACTCAAGTGCGCAGACGGTTCGGCGTGCCGGTGGCTTCGCATTTGACGTGTGTTGGCTCGACGGTCGACGCGTTGCGAAGCTATCTGACCGAAGCGGCCGAGCAGGGGGTCGACCATATCGTCGCATTGCGTGGCGATCCGCCACGGGGCGAGACGAATTTTCGGCCGGTCGAAGGCGGATTGCGCTACGCCAGCGAACTGGTCAGCCTGGTGCGGCGCGAGTTCAGCCAATTCGGCATTGCCGTGGCCGGTTATCCCGAAACCCATCAAGAGGCAGTCAGCCCCGAGGCCGACCTGGAAAACCTGCGGCGCAAGGTCGAGGCGGGCGGCGACATCGTGATCACGCAGTTGTTCTACGTGAACGACGACTTTTTCCGCTTTCGCGATCGCTGTCGGCAGCTTGGCATCGAGGCGCCGATCGTGCCCGGCATTTTACCGGTGACCAATCTCGGTCAGATCCAGCGGATCACGTCGATGTGCGGTGCCCATTTGCCGGCCGAACTGAGCCAAGCGCTCAGCGCGGCGGAAGACGATGCCGAACGTCAGTTCGAAGCCGGCGTCGATTTCGCCACCCGGCAGGTACAAGAGCTGATCGATGCCGGCATTCCGGGCGTTCACTTCTACGTGCTGAACAAATCGCCCGCGACGACGGCCGTGCTACGAGGAGTGCGGTTGCCGACCGTGGCCGACTGATGCTTTTTCGCGGTTGCGTGCCGCGGCCGGCAGCGGCCAAAACCTGTGGGGACTGTTCCGTTCCCCAGCAGGTTTGGCAACGCGTTCGCGGCAGGCTCAGTTCGTGATGGCGGTTTCGATTGCCGCCGCTTCGAACTGGCTGAGCAAGTTTTCGTCGATGAAACCGGCCAGTTCGCGACTGCGATAGGGCTGTTGCAGCTTACGGACGGCTTTGGCTTCGATCTGCCGCACGCGTTCACGAGTGACCGAGAAGATTTTGCCGACTTCTTCCAGCGTATAGGCGTAGCCGTCGGTCAGGCCGTAACGCAGGCGGAGGATTTCGCGCTCGCGGTGATTCAACCCCTGCAGGACCTCGGCCAGGCGGGATTTGAGCGACTGCTGCTGGATTTCGTAGAGCGGATCATCCTCGCGATGATCTTGCAGGAATTCGCCAAAGTAGCTGTCATCGTGATCGCCGACCGGCTGGTCCAGCGACAACGGCTGACGCGCCATTTTCAAGATGCAGCGAGTGTCTTCCAGCGACAGCTCGGCGGCGGCGGCGGTCTGTTCGACGGTCGGCTCGCAGCCGTTCTTCTGCACCAGTTCGCGGGTGACGGTGCGCACGCGGGTCATGGCGTCGATCATGTGAACCGGAACACGGATCGTGCGGCTCTGATCGGCGATCGCTCGCGTGATGGCTTGCCGGATCCACCAGGTGGCGTAGGTCGAGAACTTATAACCCCGAGCGTGCTCGAACTTGTCGACCGCTCGCATCAAACCGGTGTTCCCTTCCTGGATCAGATCCAAAAAGCTCAGGCCGCGATTGCGATAGCGCTTGGCGATCGACACGACCAACCGCAGGTTGCCGGCCGAGAGCTCGCGTTTGGCCACGTCATATTGTCGCTGGTGCTGTTGGGTGTGCTGGACGCGGCGCTGGAGCGTGGCGGTGCTTTCCAAGGTGATCCGCATCAGGTAGTGCAGTTCGTACCGCAGTTCTGGAATCCGGTCAGCCGACGCCGCATCGGCCGAGAGTTCGGCGATCTGCTGGCGGAGCGAAACCATGCGATTCGAAATTTCGATCAGTTTTTCCCACAGCGGTTGGAGACGCTGCGCCCGCAGGTTCAGTTCCTCGACCAGCCGCACGGCTTTATTTCGCCGACGCACCAGCCGGCGCAGGCGCTGTGGCGAGCGGCCGACTCCTGATGAAGATCGACGGCGATGCGGTAATCGAGCTGATTCTGCTTGAGCAGGTGGATCAATGTGACCAGATTCGGCCCGATGCGGCGCAGAATCTTTTTCTTTTCCGCGGTATTGGTGACCGAAACTTCAATGGTGCGATCGAGCCGCAGCTCGCTGTCGCGCACTTTCTCAAGCAGCGCGACGGCACCTCGCAACATGAAGTCGCTGGCCAGCATGCGGCGGCGGAAACGGGTGCGGGTAGCCTCGATCTGCTTGGCGCAGGCGATTTCTTGCGCACGCGACAACAGCGGAATCTCGCCCATCTGCATCAAATACATCCGCACCGGATCGTCGATCGCGACCGCCGAGCCCCCCGAATCGCCAAACGATTCGGTCTCGTCCTCGACGGCCTCATCGGCCGTGTCGACAACCGCCACCACCTCATCGTCGAAGTCCGAAAAACCAGTCCTGCGCTCTTCGAAGTCCTCGCCCGAGACGGTGCGGTCGTCATCGACCGAGCGAGCCGGCTTGCCGGGCAGACGCTTTGAGCGTCCCGGCGCTTGGGGCGAAGCCATCGACGCCACGCGGGCCGACGGCTTGGAATGGGCTGAATTTTTGCGGCTGGCAAGCTTACGTGTGGCTTTGGCCAAGGATCGACTCCTCACGAGTGAGACGGGTGCGCCGCTGCGGGTTGCCCGCAGCAGTGGGTTCGGCCAGACATGGAAGCAGTTCGAGTGCCACTGGCAACGCGAAGAAAATCGCGTCGCCGACAAGACGTTTCGGCATAATGCCTTACGACCGAAACGGATCCCTCACCCCGGCGTCCAGCTCACTCGGCAACGTCGAAGAAAAGCATCGCGGCGTTGTCTCCTGTTGCCGCGAAGCATCGTTCCTGCCGACCCCCAAAGCGCACCAGAATCCCTGCTGGAAGAGTCCAGCTGCCAAAGGTCCTACGCTTCTTGGGCAGCGCCAGTTTGTTCCTATTCGAGCGTTTGCACCAATTTTATTGAACAAGAGTGCTGAGCCAATCGGCCCTGGCGACACGCCACGAGCCTCCCCCGACACGCCTGCCAGAGAATTAAACCCCGGCGCTGGCGACGCGGTGTTGCGATTTCGCCACGCGGGCAGTTGAGATGGGATCGCTCTGCCGTGACCGGTAAGATGTGACCGGCCGGTCGATGGCCAACAGGACAATCAATCCAGCGCCGCGAAAAGAAATCCTTGGGCAAAAAATGATGGGTCCGCAGCATTCGAGTCCCTCGCTGGCAAGCCTCACCCAGCTCCTGGCCGCCGACGCCGAAACTGTTCGAGTGGGGGGCGGCCAGGCTGCAATCGAACGCCAGCACGCTAAAGGACGACTCACGGCCCGCGAGCGAATCGGCCTGACGTTGGACCCTGGCAGCTTCTGGATGGAACTTGGTCTCTGGGCGGCGTGGGAGATGTATGCCGAGTGGGGCGGGGCACCCGCGGCCGGAGTCGTGTGTGGAGTGGGTCTCGTGGCCGGCCGGCGACACATGATCATCGCCAACGATGCCACGGTGAAGGCCGGCGCCTTTTTTCCGGCCACCGCCAAAAAAGTCTTGCGCGCCCAGCGCATCGCCATGCAGAACCGATTGCCGCTGATCTATCTGGTCGATTCGGCTGGCATCTTTCTCCCGCTGCAGGAAGACGTCTTTCCCGACGAAGACGATTTCGGCCGAATCTTTCGCAACAATGCCGTCATCTCCGCCGCCGGAATCGGACAAATTGCCGCGATCATGGGCAATTGCGTGGCGGGAGGCGGATACCTTCCGGTGCTCTGCGACAAGCTGCTGATGACCGATGGCTCCGGCTTGTACCTGGCCGGTCCAGCGCTGGTCAAAAGCGCGATTGGACAGGAAGTGTCGAGCGAAGAACTGGGGGGTGCCGCGATGCACGCCCAGATCAGCGGCACAATCGACTACCGCGACCCGACCGACGAGGCCTGTCTCGAGCGATTGCGACGTCTGGCGGCCCACGTTCCACCCGATCCGGCGGAGCCTGTGCGGCCGTTTCAGCGTACGGCGGCGGCCGAGCCCGCGCGGCCGGCGAGCGACCTGTACCGATTGGTCAGTCCAGATCCGCACGACGACTACGAAGTCCGCGACGTGCTGGCTGCGATTTTGGACGGCGGCAGCTTCGACGAATACAAGGCCGAATACGGTCAGTCGGTCGTTTGCGGCACGGCCCGACTGGGAGGCTTTTCCATCGGCGTAATCGCCAACCAACACCATCGCGTGCGGCCGGCCGACGGCCCGATGGAGTTCGGCGGAGTGATGTACGTCGACAGCGCCGAAAAGGCCGCCCGATTCGTCATGAACTGCAATCAGGATTGGCTGCCGATGCTGTTCCTGCAGGACGTGAACGGTTTCATGGTCGGTCGCGACAGCGAGCGGGCCGGCATCATCAAGGCCGGAGCCAAGCTGGTCAATGCGATCAGTAATAGCCGGGTGCCGAAACTGACTGTGATCATCGGCGGCTCATTCGGCGCGGGCAACTATGCGCTCTGCGGCAAGGCATTCGATCCGAGGCTGATTTTTGCTTTGCCGGGCGCCCGCTGTGCCGTCATGGGAGCCGACCAGGCAACCTCCACGCTGCTCGAGATTACGGTCAAAAGCCTCGAGCGCGATGGCCAAGCGGTCGACGCGGAACAAATGGCACGCCTGAAGGAAAAAATCAAAGGCGATTACCAGCGCCAAACCGACGTCCGCTATGGCGCGGCACGGGGCTGGATCGACGCGATTCTGGATCCCGCGGAGACCCGGCAGACGCTCATTCAGTCGCTCGAGATCGTCACCCGGCACGTCGAGCCCGAACCGTTTCGCCTCGGCGTATTTCAGGTTTGAGAATCGCCCCCGTCGCCAGCCGTGGCGAGGTTTAGGGGCTGGGCCCGCTCGGCCGATACGCGTTGTAGGGCATCATCGGGCCGAAATAAGGGGCCGGAACGGCCACCACCGGCGGACCGACCGGTTGCACGATAACTGGCCGGGCAACCGGGACAGGCGGCGTTTGCATCGACTGCACGACGCGCGGGCTGACGCCTGTCTGCTGCATCATGATCAGGTCGTTGGGTTGGAGCGGCGTGGCCACGCCGTGACTTTGAACATGGGTGATGATCACATTCTCGGGCACGCCGGCACGCGACATGTTGATGACGTCGCCCACGGTGACCGCTCCCGGTTGAATCGCGTGGCCCATGCGGGCTTCGATCAGCGCGCGGTTATTGGCCTCGGACTGGTCGATGGCGCCGCCGATGGCTGCTCCGCTCGCCGCGCCGACGCCGGCGCCGACCAGCGCCACCCGCTATAGGATGATGGACGGCGCTGCCGACCAAAGCGCCGACACCCGCGCCCCCCACGCCGCCAGCCAGCGCGCCGCGATCCGAGCGATACGGGGAATAGCAGCCGGTGCCCATCGCGAGCAACGCCGGCAACAGCACCGTCCAGAGCACGCAGCGGTCCGGCATGGCTCGATCCTCAGTATGTAAGAAAAACGGTCTGCTTCAGCCCCGCAGGGGGCGAATGGTCCGCGAATTGGCCCCGAGCGTCAAGGGAAATGGGGCAGCGAAGAACGCCCGATAGGATTACAACTTCGCAAGTCGGATATGATGAAAGCTGCGTTCGTGCCCGCTTAAAAAGCCGGCGGCGACATGTTGTTCCTGCTAGTCAAGGGATGGACTCGGTGATTTGCAAAATTGCCAACGCTGCCGGCTTTTGGGGAGACAACCTCGACGCACCACGCCGACTGGTCGAGGGGGCCGAGGTTGACTATCTCACGCTCGAGTATCTGGCCGAGCTGACGTTGTCGATTCTGGCGCGAATCCGCGAAAAAGATCCCACCGAAGGTTATCCGCACGATTTCCTGACCGTGCTGGAATCGCTTTTACCCGCCCTGGCTGCCCAGCCCAAACTGCGCATCGTGACGAATGCCGGTGGCATGAATCCCCAAGCCTGCGCGGCGGCGGCCGGACGCATTTTGGCCCATGCCGGATTCCCTCGACTGCTGGTGGGCGTGGTCAGCGGCGACGATATCGTGGGGCGTGTGGACGAGTTACAAAAGAACGGCTGCCGATTGGAAAACATTGAGACCGGCGAACCTCTCTCGGGTTTGCGGCGGCCGATTGCCAGCGCCAATGCCTACTTGGGGGCGCGGCCGATCGCCGACGCGCTGGCTGGCGGTGCCCGGCTGGTGCTGACCGGCCGAGTCGCCGACGCCTCGCTGACCTTGGGCCCGGCCGTTCACGAGTTCGGCTGGCAGTGGAACGACTGGAACCGCCTGGGGGCCGGCAGCGTGGCCGGCCATTTGATCGAATGCGGCGCCCAAGTCACTGGTGGCCTCTATCGACATTGGCAGCATCTCGACCTGGCAAATGTCGGCTACCCGATCGCTGAACTGGCCGACGATGGCTCGTGCGTCATCACCAAGCCTCCGGGCACTGGCGGCGAGGTCAGTCGGGAAACAGTCATCGAGCAATTGCTCTACGAAATCGGCGATCCGGCTCATTATCTGACTCCCGACGTCGATGTCGATTTCACCACCGTGGACGTCTCCGAGTGCGGGCCGGATCGCGTGCTCGTACGGGGGGCGACTGGCCGACCAGCTCCGGAGAACTACAAGGTTTCACTGGCCTACCGCGCCGGCTTTTCGGCCAGCGGCCAATTGCTGGTCTATGGCGCCGATGCAACGGCCAAGGCGCAAGCCTGCGCCGAAATGATTCTTTCCCGTCTGGCAACGGCCGGCTTTCAGCCACAGGCGGTCAACGTGGAGTGCTTGGGCACCGGTCAGGCTGTGCCCCGGTCCGCGGCGCCGATTGCCAACGCGCGAGAAGTGCTGCTGCGAATCACTGTCCACGACGAGCGTCGCGAAGCGGTCGAGCGATTTGCCCAGCAGTTGGCTCCGCTGGTCACCAGCGGTCCGCCGGGCTTGGCAGGCTATGCCACGGGTCGGGCAACGGTGCGTGATGTCTATGCTTATTGGCCGACGCTCGTGCCGAAAACCGCAGTCCCGGCCCGGGTCGAAGTGCGCCCAGCCAGCAAGTGGTGAAAGCGATCGCCGCGAAAGGAGCCATCCCATGAAGACGATTCCCTTAGGCACCATTGCTCACGCCCGTAGCGGCGACAAGGGCAACCACGCCAACGTCGGAGTCGTGGCGTATACGCCGGCCGGCTACAAATTGCTGGACCGCGAATTGACGACCGAGCGTGTCCAAGCGTTTTTCGAGGGACTGGGAATCACGCGCGTCGAGCGGTTCGAGCTGCCGCGCGTGGGAGCCCTCAACTTTCTTCTGTACAATGCACTGGCCGGAGGGGCCAGCCAGTCGCTCCGGATCGACACCCAAGGCAAGTTGCTCGGCACCGCGATCTTGGACCTGGAACTTCCGGCACCGCCCTCTCTCGCGGGGCTATTACCCGCAGGTGCGCCATGAATCAAAACGGTCATCCACCATCGTCGCCCCCCCTGGTCAAAGTACATATTCACGGCGCCGCCGGCACGATCATTCTCAACCGGCCTGAAAAGCGGAATGCCCTTTCCCGGGCGCTGCTGACCGACCTGGCCCAGGCGTTCGCCGATCTGCACATGGAGCGGCGGGTGCGAGCCGTCATCTTGACCGCCACAGGCAGCACCTTTTGCGCCGGGATGGATCTGGCTGAAATGGCCGCCACCAGCCGAGCCGAAAACGCGCACTCGCAATGGCATCAAGACGCGGTTCAGTACCGCGATCTGATTGAACAGATGCTACAGTTTCCCAAGCCGATTATTGCCGCGGTTGCCGGCCCGGCTCTGGCCGGCGGTGCCGGCTTGATGCTGGCCTGCGACATCGTGGTGGCCGGCACCAGCGCCAGCTTCGGACTGCCCGAGCCCAAGCGGGGATTGGTGGCCGGCGTGGTGGCGCCTCTCGTGGCATTCCGCGTGGGGGCCGGACGAGCCGGCTTTCTACTGCTCACCGCGGCAACCATTGGGGCCGAGGAAGCGTATCGCTATGGCCTTGTCCATGAACTGGTTCAAGACGACAAAGTCTGGCGCGGGCGGTCGATATTGCCAATCACTGCGCTGCCGGCGCCGCCGAGGCCCTGCAGCTCACAAAGCGGATTCTGAATGAGACCATCGGCGAGCATTTGGGGACCCAATTGTCCGCCGGCGCGGCCGCCAGTGCCGCTGCGCGCACGACGGAAGCGGCCGCGGAAGGATTGGCGGCCTTTCTGGAAAAACGCTCGCCGCTCTGGCCATAAGCGGCAGCAATCGCCTGGCGGCGAGGGGGGGGCACCGGCCCGCGATCTGCCCAGCTTACCTCCCATCTTGCCTTGATTGCTCACATTCAAAGTACTAGCGCATTCGCGCATTAAAATCTCTTCATCTTCCCCAATCACCCCTTTGACAATTGGCCTCGCATCGCCGCAAATGTGTGAGGAAGAATGAGTGATGTGTTGAGTTTCGATTTGTTCGGCGTTTCTCCCAAGATCGATTCCAGCGGATGGACCGCTCGGCAAGTGTGCCCGGTTTTGGGACAGGATTTTTAGAAGGAGCGAATTTGATGCAAACGAACGACCGAGTTGTTACGCGACGGCAAGCCCTTGGCTTCGCCCTGAAGGCAGTGGCTGTGGTTGTGCCCGTGGCTGCAGTGATCGCCTCGGGTGCAAAAGACGCGAAGGCCGCCCCGACGGACTTCCGCCGTCGTTATCGCCGTCGTTGGTGGTGGTAATGAAACGCCGGTGACCGACGGCCGCTTGACCTCCCTGGTGGGAGTACGGCTTGCCGCTCGACCTCCCGGCGGACGTTTGACGATCAAGCCGATCGTCGAGCTGATGTAATTGACCCAGCCGGGTTCCTCGCAATGAGGAGCCCGGCTTTTTTTGCGTCCCTATTCCGCTGGCTTCCGGGCTGGAGGATTGGCCGGATAGTGAATTCGCCCGGATCGGGTCCGGCCGGCGGCATCGCACCTGGGCCCGCGGGAGGCGATGAGATTGAAAGTGCCTAGCTGCGCCCGGCTTCCCACCCCGCCTCGAATGCCGCCCGCAGCAGCGTTCGGCCGCGCTCGTCGGCGTTCTGGATATGGGCCGACCATGCCACCCAGGCGGCCTCCACGTCGGCTGGGAGGGTGGTCAGTCCCGGCCGTCGACTCCGCAATAATGCGGGCCGCGTTGGTGTTGGGGTCCGGGTTGTGGTCGTGGTCGCGTGCCATGCGTCGATTATATCGCGAAAAGTCAATGGTAGCACCCGATGATCGCTACTTGGAGGCAAAATGCCGATGCGACTCCGATAATCGCGCCTCGCCAACGGTGGTTGTACAGCCTGCCGGTTCCAAGGCCGATCAGCGCTCCCGGGATTGGAAGCGTGAGAAACAGCCCGATCAGGACCGAATCCGTGCGAGTCATGTCTAGCGGCGCCGGCGCGAGCCGGGAAGAGATAACGCACAGCGCAACCCACGCCAGGGCCGAGCCGTAGCACGCAATCGCGAAGAACAGGCGGTCACTGAGTTGTGGTTTCTCCATATCCCTATCATAGCCGGCCCGAATCACATCACGGAAGAATCGGTTGAATTCTCAAATCGAGAGTGAACCACTACCCGGGAGGCAGAGATTAGGTACCCTGGTCGGCACTGGATATATTGAAAGTTGCTTCGTCATTTCGCCCCACGTCGATCGCACTCCGTCCATGCCTGGCACCTTGACGACCCGCTGTGCAAAGACCGGTAGCCCACTCCGCCGGGGCTGGTGGGTGTCGATGGTGCTGGCCTGGGTGTGCTGCGGGGCCGCCGCCCGGGCTGGTGAGGATCTGCGCTACGACTGGAAGCCGGGCCAGGAGTATGTCTATAGCATCAACCTCGCCGAGACTGGTCGAACCAGGGTGCAGGAGCGAGGAATCGCTCGCTTCCAGGCCGAGGCGGTCCCAGGACCCAGCCAAGGCCTTAGCCAAGGGACTGGCTTCGTCGTCAATCACAATGGTTATTTGCTCACTTGCACATGTGGTCCGGGATGCTGCCCGGATCGAAATCACCCTAGGTGAGCGGAAATATGAAGCCACGCTCGTGGCCCAGGACAAAGTGCATGACCTGGCACTGCTCCATTCCAACGCCACCGACTGGCCTGTCTTGCAACTGGGTGATTCCGAACGACTGGAACTTGGGCAAGAGGTCCGCGTTGTTGGCTTCCCGCTGTCGAGCCTGCTGGGGAGCAGTATCAAGATCACCCGCGGCATTCTTTCAGGGGTTATCGTCGAAGCCGGCGAAAAGGTGTTGCAAGTCGACGCCGGCATCAATCACGGCAACAGCGGCGGACCCTTGGTGAATGAACGGGGCGAAGTCGTCGGTGTCGTAAGTGCGATCTTGAACCCTCAGTTAGGCTCTAATGTCGGCTTCGCGCAGCCGATCAACGACGCCAGAAAACTGCTGGAATCACAAGCCGTCGCATGGGAAACGGCCACCGCCAGTCCGAAGCTGGAGGGAGCGGATTTGGCGAAACGGATCATCCCGTCAACGGCTTATATCGTTGTCACTCCGCGACCTGCCGCCAACGCTTGGCGCAAACTCACTTATCGCGTTGAAATGGGGTCGAAGCCGCATACCGGATTCACGGTCGTCGACAACACCGGCACCATTCACGATGAAGAGGGGGGCGGCCTGACATTGAGCATGCTGGGAACCGTCGGTTTCGAACAGCTTGCGCGCGGGGGCGAACGGCACTGGCAAACGAAACGTCCAATGATGTTCGTGCAAAAGAATGTCGAGGCGGTACCAGGCTCAGGACCGGGAAGCCTGCCCGAGTTCGGGCCGCGCAGCTCCGGCGATTCCATGAACCCGCTGAGCGCGCGCGGTCGACTCCCACCGCAGAGCCGCCAGCAGCAGGGTCAGAACACGAGAACCACCGTGATTTCGATCCCCGGCAGCGAAACCGCAACCTACGAGATTCTGGCCACCACGCCTCGTGTGGCCACGATCAAGAAAACCACCACCGTGGCAACCTCGCCGCCGGCTCCCGGTAAAGCTCCATTGCTATCGGCACACGGAGAAGGAATCTTCGAGTTCGATCGGGTCGCAGGCGTCGTACGCAGCTCCACTTTCTCGGTAAAAATTGTGCGCGGCAATCCAGCCGAAGCGTCAACGATCGCCCTTACCTATCAGCGAGTCGAAGGAAATACGCTCGCCAAGCTGCCTACAATGCCGCCGCCCGCCAACACCAGCGACTCTTCCGGCGCTACGGGCCTGTTGACGCCCTTTGTTCCCTCGCCGGAGGATGAACATGCCGGTTCATGGGGTCCGGGCAATTCGTCTGCCGTTAATCGGCTCGAAATTCCCGGTGCCGTGGCGCGAGCCCAGGCCGAAAAGCTCGTGGAAGACCTCTTTGAGAAGGAGCTTGCCGACCTCAACTCGAGTGCTAAGCGCCTCACGCTTGCCCACGCGCTTCTCAGCAAGGCCGGCGACCAGCGCCCGGGCAGCCCTGACCATTACGTCCTGCTGGACAAGGCTCGTGATCTGGCCATGATTGGCGGTGATATCGACCTGACTTGCCAGGTCATCGACCACCTGACGAATTGTTACCAGATCGACGAACTGACCCTGAAATCGGCAGCGCTGGCGACGCTGGCGGAAACCGTCCAGACGAACAACCAACAACGGCTCGCTTCGGTTGCCCTGAATCTTCTCGATCGGGCAATCGCCGCGGGCGACGTCGATGGGGGGCGCCGGCTGGGCAAGATTGCATTTGCCATCGCCCATAAAAGCGGAGACAAAGCGTTGGTCGCTCGAACCGCGGAGCGGGGCAAAGCCTTCAAAGCGATTCAAAAAGATTTCGACGACTTCCAACACGCGCTCGCGACGCTGAAAGACGATCCGCAAGATGCCGGAGCCAACACTCTGGCCGGGAGGTATTATTGCCTGGTCAAAGACGATTGGTCGCAAGGGCTCCCCCTGTTGGCCCACGGCGACGACCCGGCGCTGGCAAAACTGGCAATTCAAGAGCTGGCGGCGCCGGACGGTAGCAAGGCGCAGTTCGATCTGGCCGAAGGCTGGAATGATCTGGCCAAGAGTGAAGAGGGAATCCACCGGGCTCGGATCCTGCTCCATGCTCGTACGTGGTATCAGCGTGCACTTCCGACGCTGACCGGCCTGGCCCAAAGCAAGGCCGAAAAAAGTCTGGCCGCCGGCCCCACCAGTCTGGCCTCGATCCTCTCGACGAGCAACTCCGCGGCCGATCCCAAGCCTCTCGTCGCCTCGATTGGGCAGGCAATTCGCGCTGGCGGCTTGCCCAAAACCCGCGAGGTTGGCCTCACCACCGACCGGGAGGCGTTCAGCGTTGTCCCCGAGCATGGGGCGCTGCTGATCGGTTTCGACGTCAATGTCGACGATGCGAAGATCGCCGGTCTACGCCCGATCTTTCGGACCGCCGAGGGCCACGCGACCGGCCGATGGTGCGGCGTCGCGAAAGCAAAGCCACAACGGATCGTAGCCAGAGCGGGTTACGCCGTGGGAGCCGTAAACGTGCAGGCCAGGCTCTGGCTTACCGGGCTGTCGCTCCAGTTCATGGAAATTACGCCCGAGGGATTGAATCCCGCCGCCTCCTACCAAAGCGATTGGCTCGGCCACGCCCCTGTCGCAGGACCTGGCGTACCGGTTGGCGGCGAAGGCTCCGCCGTAATCGGCATTTATGGGCACGCCGGCCCAACCGCAATCTCGTCGCTCGGGCTGGTGCTAGCGCCGAAAAAGTAGCGACTACGCCGGCTGGGCACTATTGCGTCCTATTCGGTGGCCCAAAAATCGAAGACGACGACCTTCTCCCGCCGATCGCGCACGACGTTGACATATTCCTGGTGCGCCGGATGGGCAATGTAGTCGCTCAGATCTTTCTCGCTGGCAAATGTGACCAGGAAGCAATGCGTCAGCCCATCGGACTTGCCTTCGTGACTCACGTTCGTCCCATGTTCGTATCCGATAATGGTGTTGATTTTGGTCGGCAACGCGTTGAACGCATCGATCACCTCTTGGACTTGCTCAGGCTTCACGCTGTCCTTGAACTTATAAAGGACAATGTGCCGTAGGACCTTGCGCGGCGGCTCGGCTCCCGAAACCGACAAGGCCAACACCGCACCGACCGATAGCAACACCCCGCACGGCGCCATCCACAATCGCCAACCACTCATTTCGCACCTCGCTCGTTGTTTAATTCAAAACTTGTCGATGGGAACACGCCGTTCCAAGCAAGCCGCCCAAGACTCTTGGGTTTTCGGTAAATACCGCCGTCCTCTAGGGCGCGGCGTCGGTCAGTGCCGCCGGTGATGATCCGGCCGTCGGTGTCGGGCAACTCGATGCCGAGCAGGTGGGCCACCGTCGGCGCAACGTTGATGTTGTCGATCACGTCCAACTTCACGCCACTTTTTAGTCCGGCCCCCGCGGCAATGAACGTTGCGTTCATTTTCGGATTGGTGGAGATAAACCCGTGATTGCCGAGCGGGGCGCCCACTTGGGTGTTCGGTGCCACCCAACGCTCCTCGTCCGCCTTGCCGGAAAAGCAATAGCCGTCCTCGGCCACCAGCACCATATCGGCCATTTGCGGCCAATCGCGCACGTCTGGAAACCCGCACTCGGCAAATTTGTCCCCTTCAAGGACCATCGCCATTCCTTCGCGAGCGACGAATAGGTCTCGGATCTTCCCGCGCGCGGCGGCGTCAAGCGTCGGATCGGTGATGTAGAGCAACCCCACTCCACCTTCCGGCACGACGCAGACTCGGGCCTCTTCGATCTTGCTCGCCCCGGCAGCCCGCAGCCAACCCTCCTGACGCAGCAAGCTGTTAGGCAGCAGCGCTTTTTCGGTGGTGGTGAAACCGTGGTCGGAGACGATGAAGACGGCCGTCTTATCGCGAATACCAGCTGCGTCGATCGCCTCCAACACGCGGCCGACACAAGCATCGGCGTAGGCCACGGCCGTATAACCGGCCTGGGTTTGGGCACCATACTGATGATGCGTGGTGTCGCAATTCAGCAAATGCAAGAGCAGGAGGTTGGGTTTGCGTTTGGCAATCAGATTGCAGGCGGCCCTCGTCCAAACGTGGTCAAACCAGGGCGAGCTATGCGAGCGATAGGTTGAATCGACGTCCTTGGGCAGGATGCCGTCCTCGATCATCTCTTGCAGCATTCGCGGTGTCGTGTAGCGCAGGCCGTAAGGATGAAAGAATTCCTGGAAATCGTCGTCGATGGTCGTCGCGCTTCGCGTGCAAGGCCACTGAATGGCCGCCGTGGTCATCCCCGCGGCATGGGCAACGTCGAAAAGCGTGGCTGTCCGCACCAATTCGGACTTGTCGCGTCGCGGGTCGATTGTCACTGGAATTCCCGGTTCGCCGCGCACCAGCACTCCGTTGGCCAGCACGCCATGCCGGCGCGGCTGCATCCCCGTCACCAGCGTCGTATGGTTGGGCCAGGTGACACTCGGATTGCTGACTCGCATCCCCGCAGCACGCACTCCTCGTTCGGCCAATGCGTGCAGCGCGGGCATCGACACTTTCGGATCATCGATCAAATAGGCCGGCAGCCCATCAAGGCTGATCATCACCACGTACTCGGCCGGTGCTGCCATGACCGGCCGCGACGCACACCAGATCAGTATTGCCAGCAAACATCCGGTCGCTCCGCCGGCAACTCGGAAAACGGCAAAGAGCGTTGGCAGACATCGAGCGAATGATCGGAAGGTCGGCAACATTGAGTGTGATTCCAATTGGCGGGTGATAGGAAAAGTGGCAGGAAAAGTTCGCGACGCTGCGCGAGCGGCAGGGCGGGCCCCCCGGCGCGATCGTACCATGCCCGCCAGGGCGCAACAATCTTTCGCCTAGGGTGACGTTTCGCCCCTCCGCGGCGGCCTGCCGGCGCCAGCCGATTTTCTCCCGGGGTCAACGACAAGCAGGCATAGGATATAATGGATTGCACGAGCGCGGTGCCTGCCCTGGTTTCTGTCGTGGCGAGCTGTCGCGTAAGTCCGTGGCCGACGTGGGATTTCGGCGGCGGTGGATTGGAATCGCTGGGGGAGAGAGATACATGTCGCAAGCAATTGTCGATCCGCACGAACTGCGGCGTTTTGCGCACCAGCTGGAACGGTTTGCCAGCGAGCTGGAAAGCCAGATGTTGATGTTGCGAGGTCAGTTGGGCGCGCTCGGTCAAAGCTGGCGAGATCAGGAAAACGAGAAATTCATGCAAGAATTCGACGAGACGCTCGCCGCCACCAATCGCTTTCTGGAAGCCACCCGACAGCACGTCCCCTTTCTGTTGCGAAAAGCCGAACGGGTGGAAGAGTATTTGCGGCAGCGATAGACGCGAGGCATCTTCCCCCCGGGGCCGGCGGGTAACCGGTCGTCAGGCACCGTACCGATTCGAAAGACAGCAGCATGAGTGGCGGCGCACACGTCGATTCGTTCGAAGCCGTACGGGAGTTCCGCGCAGCCGTCGCCACCTTCGCCGACGAAGCACGCGATGCGCTGGCCACCTATGACCTGGAACTGGGCCGCACGCTCGAATGGCTGCTGTCTCATCAGCCTCAAGCCTGGCAGCAAGAAGTGCGCAAAGCCGAGGAAGCGGTCCGCGTCGCAAAAATCGAGCTGGGACGGTGCCGCAGCCAGAAGCTGCCCGGTGGGGGCGAACCCTCGTGCATGGAAGAAAAGAAACTCCTCGAGCGGGCGAAGCGGCGACAGCAGTTCGCCGAGGAGAAACTGCTTGTGACCCGCAAATGGGGCCAGACGTTCAATCGCGACGCGACCCAGTACACCAGCCAGGCCAGTCAGTTGGGCGATCTGTTCGACTCCGATCTCCCCCGCGCGCTCGCCTTGCTCGATCGTGTCCTGCTGACGCTCGAGGCGTACGCCAATCTCGACAGCGGACGGTCACGATCGACGACGCAAAGTTCCGGGCCGAGCAGTGCCGCCGCCAGCGCCCAGCCGGCTGCGACGCAGTCTGACGCCGAAAAGCCGGGGGCTGCCGAAGCACAGCTCCCAGCCGAACCGGCTGCAAAGGAAGCTCGCACCGACGAGCAAACTCCCAGTCAGCAGGAATCTGAATCATGAAATCTGGTGATTTGACGGCCGGCTCCGCCAAATTGTATTCCGCCTGGAAAAAGCTGCGTTTGCATTGGGAAGCGACCCAGGTTCACTGGCACGACGCGGTAAGCCGCGATTTCGAGGAGAACTACCTGACGCGGCTCGAACCCAACGTGCGCAGCACGCTGGAAATCATGCGTGGGCTGGCCGAGTTGTCTAACGCCGCCCGGCAGGAATGCGATCCCGAACGACAATACCTTTGAACGAATAAGCCTCGCAACCGGGCAACGCAGACAACGGTTCGGATCCACCGCTCGCACACCAGCGTTACGGCTCCGGCGAGAGAAAAATCATGACCACCAATCCCAACGATCCGGCCGAAGAGCACTGGCCGCTTTTGCCCGCCGCCGCACCGGCCGATCCCCTCGGGCGGCTCGAGCGGTTCGTGGCCGATCTGACCAGCCTGGCGGCTGATCGGGCGTTGGAAGAATCGCGCATCGAGTCGCGCCGCGAGACCGGCTTGAAAGTTGCTCAACGCAACCTGCAGGAGTCGCAGGAGAAGCTCGCCGCCTGGTTCGAGCGCGAATTAAACGATGCGGCCACCGAGCAGGCCGAGCGGCGGCACGGAGCCCTGTCGCGGTTTCAGGTCGAAAGCACCGCTTTCGAACGCCAGTTCGTCCACGTGCAGGAACAAGCCGCCGAGGAATTCGAAGCCGGCTTGCGACTGGCCAAGCGAACGCTCGAGGAAACCGGCTGGGAGGCGGAGGCCTATTTCGACGGCAACAAACAGATTGCTCCTAAGCAATTGGAAGAGTTCACGATCCAGGTCGATGCCTGGCGAACCCGCGCCGCCGAAGAACACGACAAGGCCCAAAAGCTTCTCCGCCGCTGGAAACAACGGGCGCCCGAAGTCATTGTCGATCCCGACGCTTTCAGCGCGGCCGGCGACGACTATGCCGGTCGACTTCCCGAGCGCGTGGGGGCGATCACGGCCGAACTCGACCGACTCAGCGCGCTGACCGCTCCGGGGCTGGCCGCCAGCCGGTTGCTCCCTTGGTTCTACATTTGCTCGATGGGGTTGCTCACCGCGGTAGCCGGAGTCGGGCTTGCGCGCTGGCGGCTGGGGCCGTGTTTGCCTGCGGATTGCTGGCAGGTATCGGCGGCACGATTGTCCTGCGCGGGGCGGCCCGCAGTGGAATTGCCGAAATCTACCCGCCGCTCTTCCTGGCCGTCAGCGAAGTGAACTGGCTATTGGACCGGGCCTTGGCCGCGGCCAAGAAACGGACCCAGACGGCACAGGGCAAACTCATCGAACGGCGCGATCGCGCGCTCCGGGCCGCCGAAGAACAATATCAGAAAGAGATGGCCCGGCTCGAGCGGAACCGCGTGAAGCGGCTGGCCGGTCCCACGGAAAATTATCCGCGCCAGTTGGCAGAAATCACCGCGGCTCGCGATCACGAACTGCGGCAAGCCGAAGAGAATTTCACCCGCCGCGACGCTGAAGCCCGCCGCCGCGAGACTGCCGATTCGTCCGCGGCAACCGAACGCTACGAGCGGCAAATCGAACAAATCACTCGCCGCCACGTCGACGAATGGCAACGACTCGTCGAATCGTGGCGCGGGGGGCTGGCTGGGCTTCAGGCGGTGGCGGCCCAGCTCTGCGGCGAAACTGCCCAGGCCGGCTCCGATTTGCCTTGGCTGGCCGATTGGCGGCAGTTGGCCGCCGCCGAGTGGCTGCCGGCCGGCGAATTGCCACCGGCGATCCGCTTTGGCACGCTGGAGGTGCGTTTGGATCAAGTTCCGGAGGGGGTGCCACAAAGCCCACAGCTTGCCAACTTCGCGCAGGAAAGTTTTGCGCTGCCGGCTCTGGTGCCGTTTCCGGCCGGTGCATCGGTGTTATTTAAAGCTCGGGGCGAGGGCCGGCGCACGGCCGTCGAGGCGATGCAGGCATTCATGCTACGGCTGCTGGCCAGCCTGCCGGCCAGCAAGGTTCGTTTCACGATCATCGATCCGGTCGGGCTGGGTGAGAATTTTGCCGCATTCATGCACCTGGCCGACTATCAAGAACAACTCGTCACCAGCCGCATCTGGACCGAGCCGCGGCACATCGAGGAGCGGCTGGCGGATTTGTCGGAACACATGGAGAATGTGATCCAGAAATATTTGCGCAACGAGTTTGCCACGATCGAGCAATACAATCGCGACGCGGGCGAAATTGCCGAGCCGTTCCGGTTCTTGGTGATCGCGAATTTCCCGGCCAATTTCAGCGAAGCGGCGCAGCGCCGGTTGTTGTCGATCGCGGCCAGCGGCGCCCGTTGTGGCGTTTACACGCTGGTGATGGTCGACACCCAAGCGCCGCTTCCCCCGGGATTTGCGATTCGCGACTTGGAGCAGCACGGAACGACCCTGTCCTGGCAACACGGCCACTTCGTCTGGCGCGACGACCGGTTTGGTCAATTCGCGCTGACGCTCGACACACCACCCGCTCCGCTGCAGATGACCCGCATGTTGCAGTCCGCGGGTGCGCAAGCCAAAACTGCCGGCCGTGTCGAGGTGCCGTTCGAGGTCATCGCTCCGGCTCCCGACGACTATTGGACCAGTTCGGCCCAGAAGGGTTTCGACGTGCCGTTGGGCCGGGCAGGCACACCCGCTTGCAATCGCTGCTGCTGGGCTCCGGAACGTCGCAACACGTGCTGGTGGCCGGCAAGACCGGTTCGGGAAAATCGACGCTGCTGCACGCGCTGGTAACCAACATGGCGCTGCGCTATTCGCCCGATGAGGCCGAAGTCTATCTGGTTGACTTCAAGCAGGGTGTCGAATTCAAAACCTATGCCACGCATCACTTGCCCCATGCACGCATCGTGGCGATCGAAAGCGACCGCGAATTCGGCCTCAGCGTGCTCGGCCGGCTCGACGTCGAGCTCAAGACCCGCGCCGATTTGTTTCGAGCCGCCGGCGTGCAAGACCTGGCCGGATTTCGCCGGGCGTCGCCCGACACCGTCATGCCACGCGCCATGTTGATCGTCGACGAATTCCAGGAGTTTTTCGTCGAAGACGACCGCATCTCACAAGACGCCGCGCTGCTGTTGGACCGACTGGTGCGACAGGGACGGGCGTTTGGCATTCACATCCTGCTCGGTTCGCAAACGCTGGCGGGCACCTACAGCCTGGCCCGCAGCACGCTCGGACAGATGGCGGTCCGCATTGCCCTGCAGTGCAGCGAAGCCGACGCACACTTGATTTTGAGCGAGGACAACTCGGCCGCCCGGCTCCTCTCTCGTGCCGGCGAAGCGATCTACAACGACAGTAACGGCCTTATCGAAGGAAACCATCCGTTTCAGGTCGTCTGGCTCCCCGATGCCCGACGCGAAGTCTTTCTGGAGAAGATCCAGGACCTCGTCCAGCAGTCGGGCATCACGCCCCGCGAGCAAATCGTCTTCGAAGGAAACATTCCCGCCGATCCCGAACGGAACAAGGCGTTGCAAGCGTTGTTGGTCAACGGTCGTCCGCGGCAAGCGCCGGTGGCAGCCCAGGCCTGGTTGGGAGACGCAGTGGCGATCAAGGATCCGACCGCGGTCGTATTTCGTCCGCAAAGCGGCAGCAATTTACTCATTGTCGGTCAAAGCGAGGAGGCGGCGCTCGGCATCTTCAACACCGCGCTGGTCAGCCTGGCGGCGCAATATCCGCGCACGGCCACCCCCACGGTCGAATTCTATCTGCTCGACGGCAGCGCACCGGGCACCGAAGCGGCCGCGGCCTTGCAGACCCTGGCGGGCCTCACGCCCGAACCGGTCCGATTGGTCGGACGCCGCGAACTGGCCGAAACGGTTTCGCGTTTGGCGGCCGAGGTCGATCGGCGACAAAAGGAGCCCGACTCCGACGCGCCGGCGATCTACGTGCTGCTTTACGGCTTGCATAAGCTCCGCGATCTCCGTCGCGACGAAGATGATTTTGGCTTTTCGCGGATGGGAGAAGAGCCGGCTCCCAAGCCATCCAAGCAGTTTAATTCCGTCCTCCGCGACGGTCCTGCCGTGGGCGTCTACACGATCGTCTGGTGCGACAGCCTGAACAATTTGAATCGCGCCTGGGATCGATCGACGCTGCGAGAATTCGAAACGCGCATCGTATTCCAGATGAGCGCCAACGATTCCAGCACGCTGATCGACACGCCGGCCGCGGCCAAGCTGGGCATGCACCGCGGTTTGCTGCACAGCGAAGAGCAGGGGGTTCTGGAAAAGTTCCGCCCCTATCGTTGGCCTGGCGAAAGTTGGCTTGAGCAGGTACGCCGCCAGTTGCACGGCACCGCCCCGGACGCCGAAGCATCGGGCCGCGCCGCGGGATGAGGACCCTCCCGTCGGGCATCTAGACGCACAAGCCCGGTTTGCCGACAATCAATCGCAGACCAGGATTGGCAGGCCGCCTCGCCGCGTCAGCGCGGGCGAAAAGCACCGGCCAAACCGCCCCGACACAATGATCGTCCGACACCGCCAAGGCACTTCGTACCGTGAAATCGCTCGAGGGTCAGATGCTGGTCGCCGCACCCGCCCTGCGCGACCCGAACTTTCACCGTTCGGTGGTGCTGGTCGTCAAGCACGGCGACGACGGGACGCTGGGGCTGATCCTCAATCGGCCAAGCGGTACAAGAATCGCCGAAATCTGGAGCCAGGTCAGCTCCGCCTCTTGCCACATCGACCAGCCGATCCACACCGGCGGCCCGATTCAGGGCCCCCTGATGGCGCTGCATTCCGCCCCCGACCTGGCCGAGATCGAAGTCGTGCCGGGCGTCTACTTCACCGCCGCCCGCGAAAACCTCGAACAGATTGTTTCGGCCACCGAATCGGCGGCGCCAAAAGAGACCAGATTCTTCGTCGGGTATGCCGGCTGGGGACCGGGCCAGTTGGAAGCCGAGCTCGATGGCGGCGCCTGGCTGACGGTTGCCGCCACAAGCCAGCATGTCTTTCAGGCCGACGACCCCTGGCAGGGCCTGACCCGCCAGATCGGCGGCTCACAGCTCTTCGCCTCGCTGGGAATCAAGCATGTCCCATCCGACCCGAGGCTCAACTGATGCAGCCGCGACTCGATTGCGTCGGCGACCCGTTCACGCTTTAAACACACAGATTGAGAGAGCACTCCCATGAGCACAGGCACGGTAGAGCATCATTTGGTCAGCACCACCTACGAACTGAGTGGTTACCGGATCGCGCAGCAGTTGGGCGTGGTCCGGGGCATTACGGTTCGTTCACGTTCGGTGGTGGGCAACTTTGGCGCAGCGGTCCAAGGAATATTTGGCGGCAAGATCACGGTACTGGCCAATCTCTGCGAACACGCACGCGACGAAGCCTTCGAGCTGATGCTCGAGCATGCCAGCGAATTGGGGGCCAACGCCGTGATCGGCGTCCGCTACGACGCCACCGAACTGATGCAAGGCATGACCGAAGTCCTGGCCTACGGCACGGCCATCGTTGCCGAGCCGCTATGAGTCCATTTTGCCCGGCCCCCTCTTCAGGAGCCATCGTATGACGGCGTTCCGCAGGCATTCGCTTCACAAACTGGTGGCGCTGGCGGTTTGTGGCGTCCTGCTTTGGGCCACCGCCCCGGCCACGGCCGAAGACCAATCGCCGGTCGAAACGACTGCCGGGTGGATAAAATCTCCTCACAATCCCGTCCTCGGCGGCGAACTCGGAACGTGCTTCGACATTTCGGTTCTCAAGGAGGACGATACCTATCGCATGTGGTTCTCGTGGCGGCCAAAGCAAAGCATTGCCCTGGTCGAGAGCAAAGACGGAGTCAATTGGACCAGTCCGGTAATCGTCATCGGTCCCAACGAAAAATCAGACTGGGAAAACGATCTCAATCGGCCGGTCGTCATCAAACACGATGGCCGTTATCAGATGTGGTATACCGGGCAGGCCGGCGGCAAGTCGTGGATCGGCTATGCCACCAGCAAGGATGGGACGGCCTGGCAGCGAGAGAGCGACAAACCGGTCCTCTCGGCCGAGCAACCCTGGGAGAAGGTCGCCGTGATGTGCCCGCACGTCATCTACGACGGCAAGGCTGGACTCTATCGAATGTGGTATTCAGGCGGCGAACAGTACGAACCCAACTCGATTGGTTATGCCACGAGCGAAGAAGGTGTGACTTGGCGCAAGCACGAGGCGAATCCTGTCTTCACGCCCGATCCCAAGAGCCCCTGGGAACACGATCGCGTGACCGCCTGTCAAGTCATTCCCCAGGGAGATGGCTTTCTGATGTTTTACATTGGTTTTCGGGACGAGAGCCACGCACAGATTGGCCTGGCACGATCGCACGACGGAATCACCGACTGGCAACGCCACGCCGCGAATCCCATCATTCGTCCCGGCCTGGGTGAGTGGGATCAGGATGCGGTTTACAAGCCCTATGCAATCTTCGACGGTGCGAAATGGCTCTTGTGGTACAACGGCCGCCGGGGAGGCGTTGAGCAAATCGGGCTGGCGACGCACGCCGGCAAAGACCTGGGATTCTGAGCGGGTAAATGCCCCACAGCGTTTCCCGTTGCGCGCGTTTGCTTCGCTGCCGGTCCGTCCTCGGCCGCGGCCGACCTACCAGGGCGAAGCGGCTCCGGACAGGGTGTCCCAAAATGCCGCTGAATTGATGGCGGCAGCGCCTTGCTCGCGAAGAAGTTCAATATCGGCTGAATCACCCGCTTTGAGAATCTCCAATCGCGGAAAGCCTTCGGCGGCGGGCAAGCAAACCATCGCGTAAGATTTGCCGATCACGCTCCATTGTCCTCGCTGCCGCTCGATGACCACGGCCGTGTGCTCATCGATGCCCAGGCCGGTCAACTCACGATGCCTGGCCAATACGTTCAATAGGCGCTGAGTGCGATTGCGTTTCAGGAAATGCTGATCGACGACGATTCCCGGCAACAGGTCGAAGCCGCGCTGTTCGAATTGCGGATCGCTGCCGCCGACGATCATCGTTTGAGTCATCACGGCCGCGCCGGCCGAAACTCCACCTACGACGCCTCCCCGGTCGAGCAAGGCCTGGAGCTGGTGCTCCACTTCGGTGTCAACGTAGATGTCGGCGAGATAACCTTGATTGCCGCCGCTGATCCAAACACCGGTGGCGTCGGCGAATGGGGTGGCGATGGCGTCTGCTTGGGCGTCGCCGCGGCTCGTGGCTGAGACGACCACGGCGGAAGCGACGCCGTGCGCCCGCCACTCGGCAACCAGCTCCCGTTTCTCTTTGGCGGTCGGATGATAGGCCGGAATGATGACAATGCGCGCTGTCCGTCCCCCGGCGCAAGAGACAAACCGATTGAACACCTCGTCCGGAATGCTGCCGCCGCCGCAGAGGATGAGTGTGCCGCTGGGATCAGCCCCGCCGCTGTCTTGCCAACTGGCAACGGCCTGCCGTTGCATGTAGACGAGATATCCGCCGAACGCACTCAAGGTCACCATCCCCGCGACGATGACCCCCACGAGTGTCTTTTTCAGCCGAGGTTCACCGACCATCGAACCACCTCCTCTTGCCACCTTACCGTCGCTGATCATTTTACCGCGCCGGGCAAAAAAGGCGCGGAGATTCGTGAGCCAATCGCTCGCCCCTGCCAGCACTTAGGGCGTCCATACCAGGCTCGGAGTGAGGGTCTGGCGCCAGCGGCAGTCGACGAGCGCGCCCACGATATACCAGCGCGGCCAAGACCGGCCAAGCCCAAGAAGCCCCTCAGGCGATGATCTCCCGCCGCCGCTGGACATAGTCCCAGACCACGAACCGGTCGAGATCGCGGCCGCCGGCAAAAAAGACCCTGCCCGAGGTCGATTGGGCCAGACGCTGGGCAAATTGCACATCCTCGTGCGATTGCGACCAACTGGGCAACAAAAAAATGTTGATCGTGATCCCTTCGCGCTGGCAAAGTAGTCCCTCCCGCAGCGTGGCCTGTTCGGTCCGCGGATCGGGGGGGTAAAGCATAAACAGGGTCGACCCCTCAAAATGGGCGGTTGGCAAGCCGTCGGTAATGAGGATGATTTGCCGGTTCGGGGTGTCGGCCGTCGACAGCAATTGTCGCCCCTGTTGCAGGGCATGCTGAATGTTCGTGAAGTGGGGCGGGATGTAATACTCGCTGATGTCCTGGCGGCTCATGTCGGCCGATAGCCGCACGATCGGATCGAACACGGTCACCGGTTTGGGCATCAGCGTCGCAATCTCTCCGATCGCTCGCCGCTTGGCAAAGGTATACATCTCGATGAATTGCAGCGAGTCACCCGGATATTCGCGCCGCACGAGACCGTCGAGCGCAGCGCCATCCGTTTGACGTGAATATATTGGCCGTCGTAGCGCATCGAGCCTGACATGTCGGCCAGCACCACCGTGGCGCACTTGGGCGAATTGCGCGTGCGATGGATTTCGATGTCTTCCGCCTTCAGACGGATCGGCAAGCCCGCGCCGCCGCGCACCAGTGCATTGGTGAAAGAGGCCGTCAGATCCATGTTGGCGACCGAGTCGCCAAACTCATATGCTTTGGTCTGCTGCATCTCGACCGCTCCTTCGCCGACCACCGGTCCCTGGTGGCGACCGCTGCGCGAGGCTTCGAGCTGGCTGAAAATGCGCTGGAGCAACCGGCCCTGAAACAAGCGATAGGCCTGCGGCGTGAGCCGGTAGCCATCTTTGCCCCGCTCAAGTCCTTGCTGCTCGGCAATCTGCCGCATCAGTTCGGCGACGCGACGCTGCAGCGCCTCGAGCCGTTCGACTTCCGCCGGATCGGTGAACTGCGACAATTCCTCCAGGTCGATGATGCCGATCTGGGCCGTCTTGGCCGCCTCCTCCAACTGCTTCAGTAGCCGATCGATCGTTTCCAGCTCTTCCTTGATCTCGAGCGCTTGCGACACCGTCATGGGCGTGCGACCGGTGAATGGGTACTTGGCCGCCAACTCGTCGACCTGATACTTCTCGCCCAGCCGAGCCACCAGCCGCATCAATTGCCGGGCGAAGCGGTCGCGGTCGTCGCCGGTGTGGTACCACAACCGTTCCAACTCGCGCAGTTGTTCCTCGGCCACGGCCCGTTTGAAGCGGTCGGCCAAGGGCTTGGGCGGATGGACCGAGGCGGCCGAGCCGTGAAATTCCTTGCGAGCGGCAGCCTGGGCCTGTTCGGTCTCGTAGGTTGCCAGGATTTTCCGCTTCCGCTCGAGCAACATCCCCCGCAGCATGTCCAAACTGGGGCCGAGGCCGGCGATTTGGCTGGGGTCCAACCGGATTGCGCGGGCCAGCTCTTCGTCGGTCAGCTCGCGCAGATCGCCATAGGCCAGCATGTGCTCGAAAGCGTGCGACACCAGGTCGGGTGGTTCGGCCGTCGGGCTGGGGAAATTGCGCGGATCGAACTTCTGATACGTGTGGATGATTCCGCCCAGGTTCCGACGCGATGTCACGGCCATCTTTCAAAACAGAGGAGCGAGGAGCGGATCTCGGCGCCGGGCGAAACCACCGAGCCAGGACCGTGCCGATAGATTTCTCACGTGCACGGAGAGAATGCCCGTCAGAATCATTGTAGATGCCCGGGCAAGCAATGTCGTGCCCGGGCCGTGATTTGTCGCATTGCAGCGGCATTAGAGCCGGCCGAACGAGACCAGGCACATGTCGTCACTCTGAGGATGCCCCCCCACGAAACGCCGCACGTCGTCCAGAATCTGGCGGCCGACGCCGGCCGTGGCGGCTCCTTCGCTGGCGATTTGCGCGCAAACGCTCGAGCCCGTACAATTCGCCACTGGGGTTCATGGCTTCGCTGATGCCGTCGGTGAACATCGTGAGCGAGTCGCCCACTGCCAACGACCGGCTGCATTGCTGATAGGCAAAGTCAGCGTCGATGCCCAACGGCAAGCCCGCTTCGGCATCGCCCACCGATTCGACCTGGCCGCCACTGTGGCGGAGCAGGGGAGGCATGTGGCCGGCGTTGACGATTGTCACCTCGTGGCGGGTGCGATCGAGCACCGCCAGGATGAAGGTCACAAAGCGGTCGTCCCACCCAGCCCGCGAAAATGCGGCGTTGATGCGATTGAGCGCTTCGGCCGGCGTCCGTTCGCTGGCCAGGCAGTAGCGCACTTCGCCCGACAGCTTGGCCATCAGCAGGGCGGCCGAGACTCCTTTGCCCGACACGTCGGCCAGCACGACAGCCAGACGGTTTTCAGGCAGATCGACGTAGTCGTAATAGTCGCCGCCGACCTGGTTGGCCGATTCGTAGAAGTCGAAAAAGTGGTAGTCGGCCATGCGGGGCGGAGCGGCCGGCAACAGCCCGCGCTGCACTTTATGGGCCAGCTCCAAATCTTTTTCGAGCGATTGCCGCCTCAGAGCGGTTTCGTGCATTTGAGCGTTATCGACGGCAATGGCGGCCTGTGCGGCGATGCTGGCCAGCACGTCGAGGTCGTCCTTCTGGAATCGTTGCCGCTGATCGGTCGTGTCGACCTGAATCACGCCCAGGGCGTGGCCTTCGCCGTTGATCAGGGGGGCGCACATCAACGAGCGAATCCGCAGGTCGGCAATGCTTTGGCTCGACTCAAAGCGGATGTCGCTGGCGGCATCGGCCGAAAGAAGCGCCTGCTTGCTCGTCATCGCCTGATTGACGATCGTGCGGCTGATCCGCACCCGGTCTTCCAACTCGGCGTTGCGACACTTGACGGCCTTGGGAATCAACGGACCGTCGGGCAACGTGCGTAAGATGATGAAGCCACGATCGGCCTGCGTGAAAATCTTGAACATGCTATCGAGCAGTTTTGGCAGCACCTCTTCGAGCGTGACCGCGCGGGCGAGATTTTGAGCGATTTCGATCATCGCCCGCAGCTTCATCTCCGGATTAACGATCGACAGGCCAGTGGACCGGCGGGGAGAGGCGTCGAGCTTCGACATGATGGTCGAGTTGCCCGTCCCTTCGCCGTCGTCGACGATTTCGGCTCGATTGATCAGACTTGCGTCGCTGAAGCGCAGAGCGCCGTCCAAACCGCTGCCGCCTGAGCCTGCGCCGGCAATATCAAGCCCAGAACCACTAAGCACGGCGATTGCGCGCTGGGAGTCTTCCAAGACGGTCGCCACCGGTCCGCCTGCGGTGACCATGGCGCCCGGCGCCAGTTCGCTGGTCGGCGCCTGATGATAGAATGTGAACAAGAGGTCGCAGATCTTCAGGCGATCGCCATCGGCCAGCAGTCGCTTGCCCTGCACCAAGCGGCCGTTGACGAACGTGCCGTTGCGACTGTGCAGATCCTCGATGTAGAAGTCGTGGCCTTCTTGCAGGATTTGGGCATGTTGCCGACTCACCGCGGCCGCATCCAGCACGATGTCGCATTCGGGATGGCGGCCCAACACGGCCCGGTTGCCCGAAATCGCGATTTGCTCGCCGGGCGATCCACCGACAAATGGTTGCAAAAGGGCCATGAGCGGTTGCTGCTGCTCGACGAAAAAACGGTTCTGCTGAAAGCTACCGGCAACCGCGGCCGGCAGGGGGCTTTGACGGAGCCAACGCGGCAAAACACCTACCGCACCGCGAGGGTACGCGCTAGGGGGTGTGGCCAAAGAACCCGCCGCGGAGAGTCACTTCCCCCGATTCTACGGCCTTGCTGCACGAACGGTCAATGCAGGGTCCTCCGGAGTGCCGCGGACTGCGCTGGCAACGGCTAAATGCCCAGGTTTTTTCGATATTCAGAGCCTGGCGCGGCGTCCATCTCAATTCGCCGCCCACGGGCCACCAAAAGCAGTTGGCGCTGTTTGACGAAAAACGGTGTATGGCGAAAAAGTGATGACACCGGAGCGCGGCCTTCGCGCTGGCACGATGTTGACCTGGTCGTCCGCGTTGCGGCAGGATGGCGCAGATCTAAAGTGTGCCGCCGCACGCGCGCAAATCCAAAGCGACACCAGGCGGCGCGGCGGAATAGCCGGAAAGCGGGAAGCGCGAATTGCTCGGCGGCGCTTCGCGGTCGTCCGCTCGTCGCCACTCCCATTGACTCCCGCTGGCCCGAACTTTAGGCTGAACCTCGACATCTGGCGACACCAGCCGCCGCGGGCGAGTCCGTCGGCCGGCGCTGTCCATCTTGGGGGATAGTGTAACGGTAGCACGACTGGCTCTGAACCAGTTAGTCTAGGTTCGAATCCTAGTCCCCCAGCTTCTCTTCGCTGCTCGAAGACGAGCTCCGGTGCTTTCAAGCAGCAAAGACTGCGAGTCCCCGTTCTCTTTCTTGTCGGCAGCTTTGCGCCGTTTGCTTCTCTCTGTACAGGGGGGTTGCGTGAATATGCTTCGCCAGCAGCCGGTAGGGGATTGCTTTGCCCAATCGAGGTTCAGCATCGCAAGCTTCCAGCAGATCAAGGACATCCGTTCCGTGTCGATCCAAGGCCAGCCACCGGATTCAATGGATGTGTGTCGGAACCAAGTCCCAAAGGTTGACCATGAAACCGAGCAACGAAGTTCATCCGATTGATCCAAGTACCTATTTTGCCGCAGAAAGAACGCTGCTGGCCTGGATACGAACGGGTCTTGCCATGATGGGCTTCGGTTTTGTCGTCGCCCGATTCGGTCTATTCTTGAGGGAACTTACCGAAGTGCAAGCGGTGCCGATGCGTCAGTCAATCGGAGCGTCGCTTTGGGTGGGGATCACATTGGTACTCCTCGGCGTCATGGTGAATGTGGGCGCAGTCATTAAGCACCGACAAACGGTCCAAAGGTTGAGCGAAGGCAAACCGATCCTTGCTCGCTCGTTCTCGCTTGCCTCAATCGTGTCTCTGATTCTGGCGCTCTTGGGCGTGGCAATAGCGATCTATTTGATGCTCGGGCTATCCGAAGCGACATAGGCGTCCGATGCTGAGTAGAAGCCGTTGTTGCCGGCTTTGATGGGGACTTCGACTGGAGGACCACACGATCGGCCATGCAGTGAAGGATGCCGCTCGAATGCAGCTAGATATTCACGCTCCACCGACCAAACCGGGAGTGTCACCGTCCCAAGTTTCTCTTCAGAGCTTCTGCCGCGGCGACGCTTGATTTCCGCTTTCGTAGGGATGGTCGTCCTAGTGGCGTGATGAGGAAGTCAGAATCGACGATGGCGAGGAGTTCTGCGCTGGGGATTCATTCCGATTTCGTAATTAGTTTCGCCAACAGGCGACGTAATTCGGTCGCGTCTAGTGGCTTGACCAGGTGGGCGTTGAAGCCCGCCTCCTCAGACAGTCGCCTGTCTTCGTCCTGACCCCAGCCCGTCTGAGCGATCAGCACGGCATCTTTGACTTCGGGCATCTGCCGCATTCTCCGGGCCACGTCATACCCGCTCATTCCTGGCAGGCCAATGTCAAGCAGCACGACGTTCGGCCGGAAGGTAGCTGCTTCTTCCAATGCACTCGGGCCATCGTAAGTGATGCGAACTTCGTTGCCCAAGGCTTTGAGAAGCTTCGCCAGCGACTCGGCGGCGTCTCGGTTATCGTCCACAACCAAGACCCGCAGACCGGCAGACTTATGCCCAAGGGGGTCAGCAGGAATTTCTTCACTCTTGCCCCCTTGTTGGTTTTGTTCGTCTGTCGCCAATGGCAGCCAAACCAGAAACTCGCTGCCCTTGCCTGGGCCGTCACTTTTCGCCTCAACTGTTCCTCCGTGCATTTCAACTAAGCTACGTACCAATGCGAGCCCGATGCCCAAGCCACCTTGCGAGCGCCTAAGGGTGTTGTCTACTTGCGTAAACATATCGAAGATTCAGAGGCAGCATCTCCGAGGGAATTCCGATTCCAGTGTCTCGGACTCGAATGCAGGGCTCTTTGCCCGTCTATGGCTGACGCTGAGCCAAATACGGCCACCTTTGGTGGTGTATTTGGCTGAATTCGTCAGCAAGTTCGACAGCACTTGGGCAAGTCGTGTGCGGTCGCCTTCGACCGGAATCGCTTGCGCCGGCATGGTTACGACCAACTCGTGCCTCGCCTCGTCAATCAATGGGCGGCTCGCCTCCAAGGCGATTTTCACGACTTCGGCCAAATCGAGGCGTTCTTTGCGCAACACGATCTTGCCGCTAGTGATTCTGGATATATCCAGCAAGTCGTCAATGAGACGGACCATTTGCTGCACCTGCCGTGCCATCATGTCACGTAGAGGACCGGCTTCATCTTTCTCAACCGTGATCCGCATCAGTTCCAGAGCATTTGTGATGGGGGCAAGTGGATTACGGAGTTCGTGCGCAAGTACGGCAAGGAATTCAGTCTTTCTTCGATCTGCATCCCGCAAGCTGGTCGAAGAGCTTCGCATTTTCGATCGTCAGTGCGAGGCGACGGGCGATCTCAGTGGCTAACTGCACGTCATTATCGGAATAATGGTCGTCCGGACTCGGCATAAGCAAAAATTAACGCACCGAGCCGTCGCCCTGCCGACGAGCATCGGGACCGTGAGCATCGAACTGATGTTCAGTTCACGCAGAAAACCCAGGTACTCGGGTGAGGTAGTGACGGATTGCAGCCACTCGTCCGATACTCCTGACGTGAGCTCTGCCTGGCCTGAACGAAGCACCTTGGAAACAGGATGAGTTTCGGAAACCCTGGAAGGAAGGGCTCGGACGTTGCCGAACAATTGCTCTTTTGCCGGATCGACATGCTTCCAGGCGACCCGTTCAATCCTGTCGTCCTCGGTCATCAGATCAAAGATGCAAAAATCACCGAGTGTCGGCACGGCTAGCTGCGCCACTTGCCTCAATATGCTCTGGTACTCCAGATGGGCCGACCAGCGCCGCACTCACATCGGCCAAAAGTCGATTGATTCTTTTCGGCACGCCTGCGCTCGGTCACGTCCTGAAAGGCGACTACCAGGCCCACGATTTTGTCGTCCGACCGAATCGGCGAGGAACTGTACACGACCGGGAAGAAGGTCCCGTCCTTCTTGATGAAAACATCTTCGTAGTCCGTCACGACGGTTCCGTGATGCAATACCTGGAAGCCCGAACACTCCTCGGCAGGAAAAGGAGTGCCGTCTGGGTGCTTGTAGTGTGTCGTGTCGTGCATCTTGCGGCCCAGCAGTTCGTCACTTGTCCAGCCCAACAAACGCTCTGCGGTCGGATTGATGTACGTGACCAGGCCCTGGCTATCGACGGTATAAAGCCCTTCGCCCATGTTGGTCGTGATCGCCTGGTGAAACTCCAGGAGTTCGTGAACTCGCTCTTCGCTTTCTCGCAATTTTCGGTCGGCAAGCCTTTTGTCCGTCACGTCTCTGAACACGAGCACGACACCGAGGATTTCTCCGGCCTCGTCTCGGATCGGGGCGGCGCTATCGTCAATCGGCCGTTCTATGCCGTCCTCTGGCGATAAGAACGGTGTGGTTTGCGAGGCCGACACTTAGACCCTCGTTCAACGCTCGCACTGCCGGATTCGCGACGGGTTGTCGGGTTTGCTCGTTGACGATCTGAAACACCGTTTCCAAGGGAACGCCCTGCGCCTGATTTTCCTGCCAGCCGGTCAATTTCTGCGCCATCGGATTCAGGAAGGTGACTCGTCGCTCTTTGTCCGTGGCGATTACGGCATCCCCAATGCACGCCAAAGTGGTGCGAAATCGCTCTCGTTCCTTTTCCAATACCGCCATTGGCGGTGGCGAGTTCGGCCGTTCGGTTCTCGATCCGTTTTTCCAGGCTCATCGTTGACAGACCGCAACGCTTCCTCAGCTCTTTTTCGTGCTTCAATCTCTCGTTGCAGTTCGTCGGGACTGCGCATCGCCAGCACTCTTGGAACCACGGGCACGAGGGCGACGACCGTGGCCCAGGACACGGCAGCGGTAATCAGCTTGATGACGCCTGCCAGTCGGTAGGCGGGCCACCAAAAGATGACTGCTTCCATCAAATGTGTCGTGCCGCAGGCGAGGATGAATGCCCCAAACAGCAAGAAAATCTTGCGAAAGGGCAAGTCCTTCCGGCGCAGAATGAAGTAAATCAGGACCACGGGATGGCGAGATAGGCCGACCAGACGCCGAGGTCGGAGAGGATATTTAGCCAGCCGATCCACGGGTGGTCCATCCACCCCGAACCGCAATGCCAACGGGCGGGAAAACCCGACGTGTCGAAAAGACTTTTCAGAAAGTCCACGTAAAGAGTCCCCTTGGTCGCCCGAGGTAGTGGTGAATTACGAGCGTCGTCCGATGGTCGGCACTTCGGAAAGGGAGCGAAACGATTTGCTTGTCTTGCAACCCTTTGCCGCCGGTCGGGTTGCGCTATTCTAGCCGCACGTAAACGGCGCAACCAGACAGCACTATCTTTCCCGCCGCAGCCGCAGATATGATGCCGAAGCGGATACTATCCAGCAGCAGAAGACGTGTTGCGTTACGCGGCAATTTCGCGGGCATGCGCCTCTCCAAGATGCAACCCGCACACACCGCGTCCGACGAATTCGCAGCCACTCCCTGAAAGGAGCGAAAGAATGCTTATCAAGCACGTCGGGGCCGACGAAGTTCTCGATTCCCGGGGCAACCCGACCGTGGAGGGAGTCGTCACGCTGGAGGACGGCACGGTTGGCTCGGCGATTGTGCCGTCCGGGGCATCCACTGGCGAGCGAGAGGCCGCCGAACTGCGAGACGGCGATGCCGAACGGTACGGTGGCAAAGGAGTGCTTAAGGCGGTCGAGAATGTCGAGTCGAAGATCGCTCCATTGCTGATCGGTAAAGACGCCCTCGATCAGCGGGCCGTTGATCGCCTGATGATCGAACTGGATGGAACCCCGAACAAAACCAAGCTCGGGGCGAACGCGATCCTCGCGGTGTCGATGGCCGTGGCGCGAGCCGCCGCCAACTCGCGGCGATTGCCGCTATATCGCTACTTGGGTGGCAGCAACGCATCCCTGTTGCCGGTCCCGTGCATGAACGTCATCAACGGTGGCAAACACGCCGATAACACGGTCGACTTTCAGGAGTTCATGATTGCCCCGCACCATGCCCCATCATTCGCCGAGGCGATCCGCATGGGGATGGAAACTTTTCATGCGTTGAAAGGGATCTTGAAGAAGAAGGGCTACAGCACGGGAGTCGGCGACGAGGGAGGCTTCGCTCCCGACTTGAAGTCGAATGTCGAGGCGGTCGAAGTCATCTTGGACGCGATCAGTAAGGCGGGCTACAAGCCCGGCGTGGATATCTCAATTTGCCTCGATCCGGCGACCAGCGAGATGTGGGATAACGGCCAATACCTCTTCTTCAAATCCGACAAATCGCGGAAGTCACCCGAGCAGATGGTGGCTCTCTGGGCCTCTTGGGTTCGCCAATACCCGATCGTGCTGCTGGAAGACGGCATGGCCGAAAATGACTGGACCGGCTGGAAATCGCTGACCGACGAACTTGGCAAGAAAGTGGAACTGGTCGGAGACGACATCTTCTGCACGAACCCAGTGATTCTGGCAAAGGGCATTGAGCAAGGTGTTGGAAACTCGGTCCTCATCAAGCTCAATCAGATCGGCACCCTGACCGAGACGCTCGACACCATCGAACTGGCCGCCAAACACAGCTACAACTGCTTCATCTCGCACCGCTCCGGCGAGACC
The DNA here is from genome assembly GCA_963702015.1 of uncultured Planctomycetaceae bacterium. Taxonomy (GTDB): domain Bacteria; phylum Planctomycetota; class Planctomycetia; order Pirellulales; family PALSA-1355; genus DATJTR01. The sequence continues at coordinate 4,276,207 of OY969698.1, read as the reverse complement.
GAGGACACCACGATCGCCGACCTGACCGTCGCGGTGGGTGCCGGACATCTCAAGACAGGCTCGGGTTGCCGCAGCGAGCGCGTCGCCAAATTCAATCAGCTGTTGCGGATCGAGCGGCAACTCGGAGCCTCGGCCCGATTTGCTGGAAGAGCCGCCTTCAAGTGTTGAACGGCGGCGGATCAAATGCGGCTCTAGGCGGTCTCGTTGATCTCATTGCCATCACGGTCGCCAGCCGATCCGTTGGCTTGACTCGCAATCGCGTCCGCAGGGTTTGCGGTCTGCTTGTTCAACACGACTTCAAGTATCTCGCTTGAAGTCGGCGTTGTACTGCCGTTGCTAGCGCCGGAGTGATTGCCGGCCGATTGATTGGTCTGCGTCGCAGCCGCGGTCGTGGAGTGCGGGGTGTGCTTATGCAACAAGTGCGATTGCAACTCGGTTTCAAGTATTTGGTTGGTAGTCGGCGTTATACTGCCGACGCTGCCGATTCCGGACATTGTGTGTCCTCCATTTTCTGAAGCGAGGTTCGATTTTCTCTCTATTGTTCTAATCGGCTTTCTGGCAGACCCCTCTTAGCATCTTGTCCTAACCAGGATTGCGTGCGACTCCCCCGAGAGATGGTGTGCGGCCAAGAAAGTGAGCGAATCCGCCCGCAAATCAGCGGCGTCTGTCATAATCGCTAGCAAGTAAATTCTGCTTCCAAGAGGGGTTTGTTCACGGAGACGTGACCCTACGATCCCAGGTCCTGAAGAACTCCCAAATCGTATCGGTCGCATCGAGCTTGCGCGTGATCGGCCCAACCAGACTCTCGGGCAGCGTGCGCTGGCCACCCGGCCAATGATGTCCGTGACCGTCGATGTAAATCACCGAAAGTGTCGGGCCATTGGACTTCGACGGATATTCGACCCGCTTGAGCCCATCTTCATCGGAGAGAATCGTCGGTTCCTTTTTGCATCCCAACGCATTGGCCCACGCCGCCAGCGAATCCGCGACGGGCGGACTCTTGCGGATGCCCCACGGCATTTTGACCTCACCACCGCCTAGCGGCATCAAGGGATCGCTGGTGCCCAGAATGTAGAGCGTCGGCAAAGGCTTCTTGGGTTTCGCGACTTCCAATGGCAGTACGCCGGCCACCATGCCGACAGCCGTGAATCGCTCGGAAAGTTCCGTCGCCAGGCGGATCGTCATGCCACCACCGTTGCTGTGGCCGGCGCAGAACACACGCTTTTCATCGTACGGAACTTTTTGCTTCAACTCGTCCAAGAGTTGACGGATAAATGCCACGTCATCGACGGCCGCTCGTGGCGAGCCAGGCTTCAGTTGTCCGGAGTTCCATAATTGCGGATTCGTGCGAAAGTTGGCGGGCGAGCGCGGCAGCAGAGGAAGACCGGTCGGCGCAATAGCCACGAAACCTTCCTTGTCGACTTTGGCTGCCCAGCCATCACGGTCGAGCATGGTCAGGCCGTTACCTCCGGCCCCATGCAACAACAAGACCAGAGGCCGCTTCAACTCAGGTTTATAGCCCTCGGGAATCTGGATGTGCACGACGCGCTCGAAGCCCCCCGACATGATTCGAATCGTGAATCGTCCCGGTTCGAGCGGGGAAGGCAACGCTGCTGTCGGTTCATCGGCCCGGGCTCGCACAGCCAACGGAAAGAGTGCCAGAATGAACAGCAGTTTGCGGCTAAACATCGATGATCTCCTCCCGAGCTTGCGCCAGTGGCGGATTTCGAATGGGTCGTGCCACTTCCGTCAAAGTTTCAGGGCCCAATTCTCAGATTTCGTGGCACCGCATTTATTTGCGGTAACTGTCTCTTTCACAAAGTACTTCCGCCCCGATTCTCTGCAAATCCCAGGCACACCGAATGTGGTCGAGTGCGGTTGGGATCCTGGCTGCCCGAGTTGCGTTTCAAGCGAGTCCCTCCGACGATCTGCGAAGGGGCAGTTCAAATATGACGTGATGCGACAGCGGTCGTTTTTTGTCCGTTGTCACAAATTCTTGTCCCCTCTCGGAATTCGGTTGGTCGAACGCGTGGGAAAGAGAGAGGAGTAGGTCAGGGCTGGTCACGATCGCGCGGAAATCGATCCGCAAATCGGCCCAAAAGGGAACCCCAGCCCTTCTCGTGACCTCGTCCGTACTCGTCATCCGGCAGGTTCTCGTGACGAAGAGTCAAAAGGGTGTCCTCGCCCTTTTCCTGAAAGATCACGGTCACAAGCGACTCGAGACCGCGCGTATGGAGCGACATCCACGTGTATTGGACCTTCGATGGACGATCAAGGATGGTGAAGCGCCCGTAATGAGGCTTTCGCTCGCCAGCCTCGTTGATAAATAGCCAGTAGTACAGGCCGTCCACTTTGGGGTCGAGAACAAGCTTGGCGGCCTCGTTCCAGGGAGTTCCCGGGCATTGGGGATCGAGCCATCCGTCGAAGACCTCGATTGGAGAGGCTGGAATGATGCGCGTCAGTTCCAGTTCAAACGTCGTCATCTCTGGTTTCACGGCTCTTTCTCCTTTTGTCCTTGAAGTGACCTTCGAATTGATCCAAACGTTCGCTCCAGAACCGCTCATACTCACGCACCCATCCCGAGACCAGCCGCAGCGGTTCAGGGCGGAATGAAATCAGCACTTCTCGCCCTTGTTTTTCGCGCGAGATCAGACCTGCACGCTCCAGAAGCTTGAGGTGTTTCGTAATAGCGTTGAGTGACAAGTCGAATGGCCTGGCGATATCGGTAAATCGCGCGGGTCCGCCCGCGAGCCGCCCGATGATTGCCCGCCGCGAGGGATGCGAAATAGCCGTAAGGACATCCGATAATTGATCCACGCTCAATGTTGCACCCCATCTGTAATCAACCTGCAATTCGTCCGAAACGTGCCTCGCCCAACATCAACCACGGCGCGGGGCGTACCATTTGAAACCGGACGGTAGTCTGAAATCGGCGCCAGTTTTCAAATCTGTGGTCATGGGGTGCCAGACACCTTCCTACCTGGTCACGCCGGGGTAATAGCCGGTTTTTATCGTGCTCATCGGCGCTTTGGGCGTGGGCGCATCGAGAAACGCGGCGATCGTCGGCAGCAGTTTCTCAGGCTCGGAGAAAAGTATGAAATGGCTGGCATCCGGGATGACCGCCAGTTGAGCATTCGGAATCGTGCGCGACAGTTCCGCACAGCGCTCGACGGGGATAAGGTCGTGATCACCGCACGCGATCAGGACCGGGACTTTGATCGCCATCAATTCGTCGGCTGAGAATCCTTTCCATTCGACTCCACTCCTCAGGACCTTGGCGAAAACCGTGGGCCATTGCTTGGGGTTCGGCGCCACCTTCTGATATTCCTCTCGCTCCCACTTGACCAGGTCAGAATCGGGAGTGACGACTGCGGCAATTTCCTTCGGGAAGGGGGCAAGCGGGCTGCCGTAAGAAATCACGCGGCGAACGAGCCTAGGATGCCGGGCCGCCATCATCACCGCGATCGCGCCCCCAAAGCTGTCGCCGAAGAAGTCGGCTTCCTCAACCTCAAGGTGTTTCAAGAGGGCTGCGATGTCGTCGGAGTGCTGTTCGCACGTCATCGGACGATCGATGTCGGCCGTGCGTCCGTGACCCTGGAGGTCCATGGCAATCCACTGCCGATTCCCCGTCAGGCCGGGAATCAGCCCGCAATGGCTCACGATGGGGTGAATGTAAACTGCCGGCTTACCTTCGCCGGTGATCTCGTAGTACATCTTGAGTCCGTTCACCGGCGCGTAGCCGGCTTTTTTTTCCGCCGGCTTTGTCGGCTGCGCGGATGACTCGGCTTGGACTCCTGCGACCGTGAATACTGACGCCACGACGAGGGCGAGCATTGCAAGAATCCGTTGCTGCACGATACTCATCACTGAAACCTCCTCCTCGATTGAAACGGACTCGGGTAGCCTCGACCAAGAGAAAACATTCCACCACAAGGTGTAATGTCATGCCAGTCATTTTTTCGCCCAAGACGCCTCGCCGACAGGATCGAGTCGGCGATTTCGCTTTGAGAAACTTCTCGGATGCGCGTTGCAATCCTAATGCCCAGCACAATTTTCGACATTCATCCGCGGTCGCCCACCGTCTTCCCAGCCCCGGACTTCCGTCGGAAGGAGTTCTAACGATGGCCGGTCGCCCCGAGTCGTCTCGCAGGCCCATTCGTTTTTCACGCGTGCCCAAAGAACCATCAGATCTCGGCGGTTTTGGGACCCGCCCGGCAACGAGCGGTCCTGATTGTTTTTTCACAATTCCCCCTCGCCGGGGAATATGTGGGCGATCCAGCGGATCGTCTAAAGGTAGCGGCGGGAGGGTCCTGCCGATGACGAATCCTGTGGAGGCGAAGAAAAATGAAGAAGCTTACACTTTTTGCTGCCCTGTGCAGCTTCACTTTGTTCTGTGCCGGTTGCGACAATTCGCCCGCCGCCAAGAAAGCGGATGCCGAGAAAAAGACCATCAACGCCGAGGGGCAGGAAATGAAGGCCGATATCGACGCCGATGCCAAAGAAGAGAAGGCCGATGTCGATGACGCCGTCAAAGAAGCCGACGCCGACGTCGATGCGGAAAAGAAGGCGGAAGAGGCCAACTCGAAGTAGATCGCGCTCGAGTGCGCAACAAGCCCCGTTTGGCCCTTCGGCCCTGCGGGGCTTTTTCATGCGCGGCGCTAACCGGACTCGAAGACATTCTTTTGCATCATGACCCCGGCGCGATATGCTCATGCTAGCGCGGCATACCTCCTCGCCACCCCGCGAGGCCAGCTGCCATCCGCCTCGTTGCATGTCGAGAGCGAATCATGAAGACTTGCGTCCTCGAATCATTGATCCTGCGGTCGTCGCTCGTCGCAATTCTGCTGGGATCGGCCCTCGGCGGCCCGGCTTCGGCCGGCGATTCGCTGGTGGTTCACGAATGGGGCACGTTCACCGCGCTCCAGGACGACGACGGCACGGCGCTCGCCGGCATCAATGTCGACGACGAGCCGTTGCCAGCCTTTGTTCATAATCTGGGCCGCGACTTGCTCAAGAGCCCCACCGGCTTGAGGGACGACGAAGCGATTGTCATGAAAGGGGCTCCGCAGCGTCATCCCTACGTCACCCTGCGGTTGGAAACGCCTGTCCTTTATTTCTATCCGCCCGCCGACAGGTCGGGACCGGTCAAGCTGGATGTCCACGTCGATTTTCACAGCGGTTGGCTGACCGAGTTTTATCCCCAGGCCGTTGTCGATGCGCCCGGCTTGAAACAAGGATCGTTCCGCTTCGGAGAAATTACGCCGCAAACGACTGGTTCGCTCGACTGGCACGATGTGCAAGTCGGAACCGAAGCCCCCGGTCCGAAAACCGATTCGTACGTCTGGACCACGCCGCGCGCGGTCCATGCGGCTGGTCTCACTGCCGCCTCGGGTGAAAGCGAACAATATCTGTTCTATCGCGGCGTGGGCAATCTCGACGCGCCCCTGCACGTCACCAGTCACCGGGTGGAAAATACGATCGAACTCGGGGCAAACTTTGTCGACGTCCTGCCGGATGCCCAGCCGGTCGCGGTCGGACCGCTGTGGCTGGTCCACGTGCGGCACGATGGGCAGGCGGCGTTTCGCACACTCGCGCCCATCGAGGCCACCGGTGATCGGAAAAAGGTGCTGGCCGCTGCAAGTCGCGATTTCGCTACCACCGATTTCTCGCCGGATGCTTTAGACACCTTGAGCCAGTCGATGCACGCCGCCTTGGTCAGCGCCGGTCTCTACGACGACGAAGCCACGGCGATGCTGACCACCTGGCGGCGGGCCTATTTCACCAGCCCAGGCCTGCGGTTGTTCTTCATTGTCCCCAGAGGTTGGACCGACGCGGTTCTGCCGTTGCGGATTTCGCAACCATGCGAAATCCAACGGGTGATGATGGCTCGGATCGAATTGGTTAGCCCTGAGCAACGCGCGTTGCTCGAAGCCCTACGCGATATGACGCTTTCTGATTTGTCGTGGCTGAACCAGGCACGACGGTCGCCCAATTTTGACCGGCTGGTGGCCGGTCGTGCCGATTTCGGCGATCTGGGCGTGGCCATTCCGGCAGATTTCCAAGCCTATCTCGATATGGGGCGTTTTCGCAGTGCGCTGCTGATGGCCGAGCTCCAAAAACGCCCGTCCAAGAACCTGGCGGCATTTGCCAGTGCCTATGGACTGAGGCCCTATCGCCAGACGCCCCAACCCGGCAGACGGTAGGGCGCAGTCACAGCTTCCGAACGAGGCCTCTGCAGAGCTTCAGCCCTGTGCCGAGCCGCCAACAGGCACGCCTAGAATGCGACCCGGCGTGTACGGCTAGCCGACCCTCAGCCAGCGCGGTCACTTGGCACCCATCCGCTCAGCTATCACCGAATCCCAAGCGCCCAGAATTCGGGAAATCGGGAAAACCGCCAGCCAGGTTGATGTTGGTATGGCGTTTGCAACCGACAGGAGCAAACACAATTGGTCGTTCGACCGAGGTGCGAAGGCGCAGAAGACTGATCCCCCGCCATCGATCGCTAAAAAAGAAGGGAAGCTGCGATGATCCTAGCCCTGAAAGATGCCGCTCGTTTAACCCGTCACACGGTGCCGAGCCGTGCGGATATTGCCCGTGAGATGTCAGAAATCCGTAACGTCTGGACCGCGTCGGAACGAAAGCGCCGTGCTGAACTCGGCGTGCTGCTACAGCTTAGGCTGTTGGCAAAGTGCGAAACCGGTCTGGCGGACGACGACATCGCAACCGGCTGAGTTGCAAATTCTTCCATACCGCGTTCACCGTCTGGTGGGGAAAGCGGCCATGATTCGCAAATTGAAGTCGGGCCACTACCGGCTCTACTCGCGTAAAACCAACCCGGCGACCGGCAAGCGACGCAATCTCGGCACCTTTCCGACCCGGGCGGCGGCCGAAAAGCACGAGCGCGACGTCCAATATTTCAAGCACCACTGACTTGAAGCGGCCCGGGTTGATCGCGCGCGCCAGCCGCTTCCCTTCGTCGGTCGTCAAATTGGCAGATCGCCTCGCCTTTGCCGCACGTCTTTAGCCCGCCAAGCGTGTGGCCCTTTGCCATGGGATGCACAAAGTGGCGGAGTGGCGCCACGTTGGGCGGTCAAATTGGCAGGGATTTGCCAGCCCGCCGGCGGGGGCTTCTCGCGCCAACCGTTGTCTTTCCTGTCGGCCAGGGCCCCGCGAAGCACTCCCACCTCAAACAGCGTTCCCACGCTACGCCTCGGTCACGGCGATGATTCCCTCTTCGAGCGCGAGGCAAATCCGATCGAGTTCGTCGAGAGTGATCGACAGCGGGGGCATGATCACCAGAACGTTGCCCAGCGGGCGAGCCAATACACCCCGCTGCCGGGCAACCTGACAAACGGCCAAACCCCGTTTTTCCTCCCAAGGGAAAGGCTCCTTGGTTGCCCGGTCACGCACCAGTTCGATGCCCGCGATCAGGCCGCACTGGCGAGTATCGCCGACGTGGGGATGCTGGGCGATGCGCGTCAAGTGTTCGGCCATTCGCTCGATTTTTTCCGGCAACCGAGCCAATGTCTGCTCCTCGACAAATACATCGAGCGAGGCGATCGCCACCGCCGCGCCCAGCGGATTGCCTCCGTAGGTGTGGCCGTGGAAGAAGGTCCTCGACTCGGCATAAGTGCCCAAAAACGCCTGCCAAATCTCGTCGGTCGCCAGCGTGGCGGCCAGCGGCAAATAACCGCCGGTCAGCCCCTTGGCCAAACAGAGGAAATCGGGAGCGACTTTCTCTTGCTCGCAGGCGAACATCGTGCCGGTCCGGCCGAAGCCGACCGCTACCTCGTCGGCAATAAGCAAAACGTCGAACCGGCGGCACAACTCGGCGACGCCGCGCAGATAGCCGGGCGGATGAACGATCATGCCCGCCGCGCACTGCACGAGCGGTTCGATGACCAGTGCCGCAAGCTGCTGATGATGCTGGGCCAGTGCCCGCTCCACAAAGCTCAGATAATGGGCCGTGGCGTCCTCGGCCGCCACCCCGGGCGGCAAGCGATAGAGATCGGGGGCTGGCAATCTGACGACTTCGAACAGCAGGGGCTCGAACATGGCGTGAAAGCGTGCCACGCCGCCAACGCTCACGCTGCCCAACGTGTCGCCGTGATAGGCGCCGTCCAACGCGGCGTACAAGGTTTTCCGACGGTGCGGCTCACCGCGCTGCCGCCAGTATTGTAGCGCCATCTTCAGCGCCACTTCCACCGCGCTTGCGCCGTTGTCGGAAAAGAAAACGTGCCTGAGTCCAGTCGGCGCGATATCGATCAGCCGCTTGGCCAAGGTGATGGTCGTGGGATGCGAACTTCCCAACAGCGTGACGTGGGCGACTTGCCCTAACTGTTCGACGATTGCCGCATCCAGCTTCGGATGGCGATGGCCGTGCACATTGCACCACAAGCTGCTGACCGCGTCGAGGTATTCCCGGCCGTCGATGTCGACGAGCGTCGAGCCCTCGCCACGCTCCAGGATGAGCGGCTCGTGCTCGGCCATCTGAGTGAACGCGTGCCAAACGATTTCGCGATCCCACTCGACAAGCTGCTCGCGCGTGGGCTGGCCGGAACCGCCGCGGGCTCGGGGTGAGGGTTCCGTAGTCATCGAGCTGCACGGCTCCGGTCGGGGTGTTCATGTGGTGAGTATAGCGGGCTGAGGGTGCCGGGGAGCAGCGCAAGCTTCGGTCACCGTGACTGCCCTCGATCGAACGCGGGTTGTTCCGCGAAACGCCGTCGGCGGCGCTTCTCCGAAGTGGAGCGACCCGCGGTGCGTTAAATTGTGCCGGTTACAGAAGCTTTCCTGCCAGGGGTCCAAAAGAGCCGGATGGGCTGGCGAGAACAGCTAATATTGCGGGCTTTTCCGGGTAAGCGATTGATTTTTCTTGGCTCCGGCAGGGGGCTCTTGTTAAGCTCGTTTAAATGGGAGAAAAGGCCGGCAACGGGGAAATTGCCGGTTGCGGTGGCTGTAGCGGAGGATTTGCATTGCCAATCGTTTCCCGAATCACGAGTCGCCAGGGCCTCCATGCGCAGAACTGTGCGGCATGGGATTACGCCAGCTTCGGCTATCACATCTTGGATCACACCTATGAAGTTCAGCAACGTAAGATCGCTCTTTCGAGTTGAAGCCGAGTCTCATTTTTCCAGCAAGATGGCCTTTCGACCTCGCCTCGAGCAGCTTGAAGAGCGCCGCATGCTCTCGGTCAGCCCCGCCGTGGCTGCCTTGCCGAACCTTACGATCACCAAGACAGACACCGGTGGCGGCGACAGCGCTTCGGATACTGTCGGCAACGTCATCCCCGGACAGGCGCTGACCTACAACATCACCATCAGCAACACGGGCGGCGGGGCGACTGTCGCGATCACCGATCCGATGCTCACCACCAACTTGGTGGGCGACTCCTGGAGTGCCACGGCAAGCCCCGGCATTACCGGCTTCCCGCATACTGGCACGGGCAACATCGACGACACCGGCATCGCGCTTCCCGCCGGCGGTTCGATCACCTATACCATCAACGGCACGGTCAGTCCGACGGCCACGGGAACGTTGTCGAACACGGCCACGGTCACTCCCTCTTTCGGCAACGCCGTCTCCGCGACCGACAACGATAACGTCGCCGATTTGGAGATCATCAAATCGGATAGCGCCGGTGGTACGAGCAATCTGCAGAGCCTTACGAGCAGTCCGGCCGGGACGACCGGCACGGTCTCGACCGGCGCACCGCTGACTTACACGATCGTGGTCAGCAATACGGGGCCAGGCAACGTCGTTTCCGCGGCGATCACCGATCCGTTCCCGCCCGACTACGCGGAAGCGAGCTGGACGTCGACTGCGTCCGGCGGCGCCAGTGGCAATTCGTCGAATGGCACGCCGGGGACGAACATTGATGATACGGTCAGCCTTCCTTCGGGCAGTTCGATCAAGTACGTCGTAACCGGTTCGGTCGGTTCGTCGATTCCGCCGGGCACCCTCTCGAACACGGCCACTGTCACTCCGCTCGTCGGCACCCACGTTTCCGCGACCAACACGGACAATATCGCGGTGAGCAGCCTTTCAGGCTACGTGTACGTCGATGCCAACAACAACGGTACAAAGGACCCTGGCGAACCGCCAATTATCGGCGTCCCGGTCGTGCTCACCGGCACGACTACAGGCGGCACGTCGGTCAATCTGTCGCAGGTCACCGACTCCAACGGCTTCTACAACTTCGCCAATCTGGCGGCCGGCAACTACACGATCACCGAAGTTCAGCCGGCGAACTTTATCGACGGCAAAGATGAAGTCGGCAGCCAGAACAGCGGCACGATTACCCAAACCACGACGACGAACACCATCGGCAATATCACCTTGGCCGCCGGGGTGACCGGAATCAACAACAACTTCGGCAACGTGGGCGTAACGACAGCGTACGTTTCGAAGCGGGCTTTCCTGGGACAACCCGTCACTCTGGACCCCATCAACGGCTTGTCGATTACCAAGATCGACAACGCCGGCGGTTCGAGTATCACGGACACGACAGGCAACGTCAAAACCGGCCAGTCGCTGACCTATACGGTCGTCGTCACCAATACCGGCACGGCCGCCGCGACAGGCGTCACGATTGCCGATCCGGTGCCCAGCGACGTCACCGGCGACACTTGGACTGCCACCAGCACGGGCGGCGCCACCGGCTTTGCGACCAGCGGCTCAGGCAATATCAACCAGACCGGGGTCAGTATGCCGGCTGGCAGCACGATCACCTACACGATCACTGGCACGGTCCTGTCGACCGCAACCGGCACGTTCTCGAATACTGCCACCGTCACTCCGTCTGGCGGTCTCACTATTCCCGCCACCGACACCGACAACTTACCCAACCTGTCGATCACCAAGTCCGACAACGCCGGCGGGTCCAGCCCCAGCACGGTCGGCAACGTCACGCCCGGCCAGACGCTGATCTACACGATCACGGTCAGCAACACCGGGCCGGGCAGCGTGTCCGGCGCGAGCGTGACCGACCCGCTCCCCAGTTCGCTAACGAACGCCAGCTACACCACCACGCTCAACGGCGGTGCCACGGATTCCAACCCCAGCGGCACCGGGGTCACCAATATCAGCGACTCCGTGAATCTGCCGGTAGGCAGTTCGATCGTCTACACGGTGACGGGCACCGTCAGTTTGACCGCCACGACCATGTTGTCGAACACTGCCACCGTCACCTCTGGCAGCACCACCAAGACCGCGACGGATACCGACACTCTCATCAACCTGTCGATCACAAAATCCGACAATGCCGGTGGTTCGAGCCCAAGCACGGTTGGCAACGTCATCCCCGGCCAATCGCTGACCTATACCGTCGTAGTCGGCAATTCGGGCCCGGAAACGGCCACGGGGACCACGATCAGCGATACGAACCTCAGCAGCATCTTCACCAGCGACAGTTGGACCGCCATGACTACGGGCGGCGCCACCGGCTTTGCAACCAGCGGGACGGGCAACATCAACCAAACCGGCGTCACCATGCCGGCTGGCAGCACGATCACCTACACGATCACTGGCACGGTCAATCCGACGGCGACAGGCACCCTGTCGAACACGGCCACCGTCACATCCGGCAGCACTTCAAAGACCGCAACCGACACCGACAACCTCCCTAATTTGTCGATCACCAAGGTCGACACCGCCGGCGGTTCGAGCATTACCGACACGGCCGGCAACGTCACGAACGGCCAGTCGCTGACCTACACGGTCGTCGTCAGTAATACAGGCCCGGGCAACATAACCGGGACCACGATCACCGATCCGATTCCCGCTGACATTACCGGCGACACTTGGACCGCCGCGAGCACCGGTAGCGCCCCGCCACCGGCTTTGCGATCTCCGGCACGGGCAATATCGATCAGACAGGCGTCAACCTGCCGGCCGATAGCCAGATCACCTACACGATTACCGGCACGGTCAGCCCGAGCGCAACGGGCACGTTCTCGAACACGGCTACTGTCACGCCGCCCGTCGGCACCCCTAAGAGCGCGACCGACACCGACAACCTGCCGGATCTGACGATCACCAAAACCGACAACTCTGGCGGGTCGAGCGTCACGCCCTCGGTAGGCAACGTTTCGAATGGCCAAACTCTGGTCTACACGATTACCGTTAGCAACGCTGGTCCGGGCAGCGTAACCGGCGCGAGCGTCAGCGACCCGCTCCCAAGTTCCCTTACGAACGCCAGCTATACCACCTCGCTCAGCGGCGGCGCCATGGATTCGAATCCCACCGGCACCGGAGTCACCGACATCAGCGACACCGTCAACCTGCCGGCTGGCAGCTCGATCGTCTACACGGTGACCGGAACGTTGACCCTGCCGATCGGAGCAATCACCAACACGATCAGCAACACGGCCGCCGTCACACCGCCTGGCGGCACCCCTCAGACCGCGACCGACACCGACAAAGTGGTCAACCTGACGATCACCAAATCCGACAACGCCGGCGGTTCGAGCATCACCATCGAGAACGATGACCCGACCGGCAACGTGACGCCTGGCCAAACGCTCATCTACACGGTCGTGGTCACCAATTCGGGACCGGGCAGCTTGACGGGAGCCACGATCACCGACCCGATTCCGTCCGACATCACCGGCGACACCTGGACCGCCGCGAGCACCGGCAGCGCCACCGCCACCGGCTTTGCCACCAGCGGCTCGGGCAATATCGACCAGACAGGAGTCAACCTGCCGGCCGACAGCCAGATCACCTACACAATCACCGGTACGGTCATTTCGACCGCCACGGGCTCATTCTCGAACACGGCTACGGTCGCGCCCCCCAACGGCACCCCCCAGACCGCGACCGACACCGACAACGTCGTCGACCTGTCGATCACCAAATCCGACAACGCCGGCGGCTCCAGCCCGAGCACGGTCGGCAACGTCACGCCTGGCCAGACACTCGTCTACACGGTTGTCGTCAACAATACGGGACCGGGCAGCTTGACTGGGGCCACGATCACCGATCCCATCCCGGCCGACATCACCGGCGACACTTGGACTGCCGCGAGCACCGGCGGCAACCCCGCCAGCGGCTTTGCCACCAGCGGCGCGGGCAACATCGACCAGACAGGGGTCAACCTGCCGGCCGACAGCCAGATCACCTACACGATCACAGGTACGGTCATTTCGACCGCCACGGGCTCGTTCTCGAACACGGCTACCGTCACACCGCCCGTCGGTAATTCCCAGACTGCAACCGACACCGACAACGTGGTCCACCTGACGATCACCAAGCTCGACGACGCCGGCGGTTCCAGCATCACGCCCTCGACGGGCAATGTCACTCCTGGCCAGACGCTCGTCTACACGGTCGTCGTCAGCAATACGGGACCCGGCAGCTTGACCGGGGCCACGATCACCGATCCGATCCCCGCCGATATCACCGGCGCCGCGTGGACCGCCGCGAGCACCGGCAGCGCCACCGCCAGCGGCTTTGCCACCAGCGGCGCGGGCAATATCGACCAGACGGGGGTCAACCTGCCGGCAAACAGCCAGATCACCTACACGGTCACCGGTACGGTCAATCCGACCGCCACCGGCACGTTCACGAACACGGCCACCGTCGCCCCTCCCCTCGGCAACTCGCAGACCGCGACCGACCCTGACAACCTCGTCCACCTGACCATTACCAAAGTCGACAACGTCGGCGGTTCCAGCGTCACACCCTCGACCGGCAATGCTACCCCCGGCCAGGCGCTCGTCTACACGGTCGTCGTCAGCAATACGGGACCGGGCAGCTTGACCGGGGCCACGATCACCGACCCAATCCCGTCCGACGTCACCGGCGCCACATGGACCGCCGCAAGCACTGGCGGCGTCGCCGCCACCGGTTTCGCCACCAGCGGCTCAGGCAATATCGACCAGACGGGGGTCGGCCTGCCGGCAAACAGCCAGATCACCTACACGATCACGGGCACCGTCAATCCGACCGCAACGGGCACGTTCTCGAACACGGCCACCGTGGCACCTCCCGTCGGTACCTCTCAGACCGCGACCGACAACGATAACTTGATCAGCATGTCGATCACCAAGGTTGATGACGCTGGCGGCTCAAGCATCACGAACACGACCGGCAATGTCGTGCCGGGCCAGACGCTGATCTACACGATCGTCGTCAGCAATGCCGGTCCGGGCAATGCAATCGGCGCGACGATCATTGATCCAATCCCATCCGACATCACCAGCGATTCATTTACCGCCACGCAGATGGGCGGCGCCTCCGGCTTCACTGCCAGCGGCACGGGCATCATCGACGACTTCGGAGTCGACATGCCGGCGGGTAGTTCAATCACGTACGTAATCACCGGGACGGTCAGCTCGACCGCCACCGGCACGTTGTCGAACACGGCCACTGTTACGCCGCCGGGCGGCACCTCCATTGCCGCGACCGACAACGACAACTTACCCGATCTGACGATCACCAAAACCGACGACGCCGGTGGTTCGAGCGTCACGAGCACGGCGGGCAATGTCGCGAACGGTCAGACGCTGGTCTACACAATCACCATCAGCAACTCTGGCCCAGGGAGTGCGAGCGGCGTGAGTGTGAGCGACCCGCTGCCCAGTGAGTTTACGAGCGGCAGCTACACCACCATGCTCAGCGGCGGCGCCATGGACTCAAACCCCAGCGGCAGTGGGGTCACCACCATCACCGACACGGTCACTCTGCCGGCCGGCAGCTCAATTGTCTACACGGTGACCGGTACCGTGGACATCCCAACAGACACTAATCTCCCCATCAACAGCATCAGCAACACCGTCAGTGAAACACCGCCGGGCGGCACCACCATGACCGCGACCGACAATGACAACGTGATTAACCTGGGGATCACCAAGACTGACAATTCCATCAATTCGAGCGTCATCGCCGGCCAGTCGCTTACCTACACCGTCGTCGTAACCAACAGCGGCGCGGGTAATGCCGCGGGGGTCACGATCGCCGATCCAATGCCGGCCAACTTCATCAGCGACACGTGGACCGCCACAAGCACGACGGCCCCTCCCGCTACTGGTTTTTCGACCAGCGGCTCGGGCAATATCAATGACACCGACGTTACCATGCCTCCCGGCAGCTCGATTACGTACACCATTTCCGGGACGGTCAGTTCAATGGCCGCAAACGGATCAATGTTGGTGAACACAGCCACCGCCACGCCGGCTGGGGGCACGCCGGTTTCCGCCACTGACACCGACACAGTCGGCACACCTGACCTGACAGTCGTGAAGAGCGACACAGCAGGTGGCTCCAGCCCAAGTACGGTCGGCAATGTCATCCCGGGCCAGGCACTGACCTACGTGCTCCTCGTCACCAATCAGGGAACGGCCGCTGCCACCGGAGTCACGATCGCCGATCCGATGCCGTCGAATTTCACAGGTGCCACATGGAGCGCAACGAGCACGGGCACCCCCCCCGCCAGCGGCTTTTCGGCCTTCGGCTCGAGCAACATCGACGACACCAACGTTACCCTGCCACCCGAAAGCACGATCACGTACATCATCACCGGCAGGGTCAACGCGACGGCCGTTGGCCAATTGACCAACACGGCCACGATTACACCGACGGTCGGCAGTCCCGTTTCCGCGACCGACACCGACAACCTGTCCGGCTTGGAGATTATCAAGAGCGACGACGTCGGCGGCACGAGCAACCTGCAAACCGGTACGTCCAGTCCGGCGGGGGTGGTCGGAAGCACGGCCGAGGATGATTCGGTGACCTACACGGTCGTCGTCAGCAACGTTGGCCCGGGTTTCGTGAACGGCGCCGCAATCACTGACACATTCCCGGCCGGCTATGCCGAATCAAGCTGGACAGCCGTGGAATCCGGCGGCGCCACCGGCGCGACTCTGTCGAACAGCACGGCAGGCACGAACATCGACGATACGGTCGATCTGCCTTCCGGCAGTTCGATCACCTACACGATCAGCGGCACGATGGTGGGATTCGGCACGGTGTCGAACACGGCGTCCGTCACTCCCTCGATCGGCACTGGCATTTCCGCGACCGACACGGACAATGTGGCTCAGGAGATTCCTGGAATAGTCCCGGTCAAGGGCATCTCGACCGTGGCGTTGGCGGTTGCTGACAGCAACACCTCCAAGGCGCCGACTTCGAGCGGTGCAAACACGCTGCACGCCGCCGCGGTTGACGCCGCACTGACCAGCCATCACCCCGGGGCACAGCCGCACCAATCCTCCGAGTCCGAGCCGGCGTCCACTTTGATCAATGCCGCACTCGGGGGCCGCAGTTCGGCCAAGACTCCGAGCACCAGCAATCTCGCCGCGCTCACCGATCTGGCTTTCCTGAATCTTCAGGAACCGTTGTTCCATCCGTTCATTTAGCAGCCGTTAGCCAATCCCGCCGTAGAGCAGGGGGGGATCGTTTCTGTTTGCTAAGTGCGGACCGGGCTAGACCGTCACACGCCGCGGCCTGCCGGACAACCCGACATCAGAAATTGAGCTGTCCGCCGAGCGTGATGCCCTGCACCCAGAAGTTGACTTCGTGGAGCGTGAAGGAGGGCTGAGCCGGCCCACCCGGTTGCTGTGGCGGGAGCAAGTTAGTATTGACGGTCGTGTTGACTTGTTCACCCGCACGCGCGACCTGGCCCCAGTAGATGAACGTGTAGCCGACGAAAGCCGTCAAGCGCGGAGTCACGCGATAGCCCAACCGCAGCGAAATCTGTGGAATCGCCATGAAGTTGGTGTGCGAGTACGAGCCAATGTTGCTCGGCAGCGCCAATAGCCCGCCCGGACTCACGACGGTCGGCTGTCCCGGAAAACTGGTCACCGTGCTGCCGTTGATCGTGACCCGCTGAGCGTTGGCGCCCAGCGCCACTTGGGCGGTTCCCTCGTAGACCCAGCGATTCTGATAGTGCGTGGAGGTCAGCCCGAGCGTACCGCCGTAGAAATTGTTCGTTGTGCGGAAGCTGTCGTTCACGTTGATCATCGTGCCGATCGGAACGCCGTTCGTCGTACTGATATTCGTCAGGTTTTCCGACACGCCCAGATTGTCGCCGAGGTTGTAATAGCGAAACCCGGTGATGAAGTCGAGCCGCGAGCACGACTGCCCCTGAAAACAGTGTCCGCACCCTTGGTCGGAGGGATTACAGCAACTCTTCCAGCAACAGATATTGTGGAGCAGATTCACCCCCGCCGATTGGAACGTCGTGGTGTCGCACACCGCGACACTGCCGACAACCGTTCCGGGGTAGGCAACCAACTGCTGCCCCACCGCGCCGGTCGTCGCATCGACGTACGGGCGGGCGAGGACCGGATTGCCGTCCGAAGCTTGGTAGAAGGGAGTCGACGCCTGGCCGATGAAGAAATAGTCGGCCTGCACTCCCCAGTTTCGGCAACAATCCAGCCACATGCCGGCTTGGATCCAATTGCCCGAGCGGTATCCGCCGTTGACGGTGTTTCCGCCGAACACGGGTGTGGTCGCAGGCAACGTACCCGTGGGAGTGGTGGTCACGAGCACAGGCAGCGAATCGCCCTTGCCCCAAAAACCCAGGTACTCATCGCGAACCCAAAATCGACCGGGCGGGCCGCACATACAGCACCGGCAACAACCCGCGGGTCCACCACATTGATCGCACGTGCCGCAGCTGGGCAGTGCGTTGCACCCGTTGCGAGACCGGTAGCACCCGTCGGGTAGCGGCGACTCTTCCGGACCAAAATCCGCGTCTCCGTCGGCAAATGGGTCGGCCACGGGTTGGGGCGCCTTTCCCGGCGGGGGCGGCGGGTCGGCGGAGTCTGCCATGGAGCGGTTGAACGCCGCATTCCGCACGCCATTGGGGGTGGTCGATCGCCGCAGCGCCACCCCCCGATTCTGCTGCGCGACAGGCCATGCCTGGCCCTGAACGTCGTCGTCCGCTCCGGCCATTTGCTGTAGAAGCGATACGGCCAGCAACGCGATGGCGAGAATTCGTGTTCCTGTGGCGAACTTGCTCATGGGCCCCCCCAAATTTCTTGCGAATGTCCGATTGCGGCGAATCTAACGAATTGATCGCGTTGCGTGATTACGCCGTGTTTCATGGATCGTCCAATTGTAGGGGCGGAGTTTGGGAGATTTTCTAAAGATCGAGAGATTCGCCTTTGCCTCGCTTCACCAACCCGCAAGGTCGATCTCGGGCGACATCGATGCCCCGCCAGCCCGCATCCGCTAGCGTTCCGAGAGGGGTCAGCATGTCGTCCAGCAACGCAAGGACAACCGCGATGAATATCGCAAGAAAGAGCGTCCGCAACAGCGCCAATCGCCTGACGCCGATCAGAGCGCCGAATGGGAGCAACCGGAGCGTGCCCGTCGCCAACAACTAGCTGGCCACGGTAATCGCAAAAACGTCCACGTGTTGATTGCTGGGCAGCGTGATGCTCTTGATGTCAAAGCCCGTGGGAATGGTGAGGGTGAACGAATAACCGTAAAGGTCAAACGGGCCCTTGTTGTCACGCCCGCCGTTGGGAGTGTCGCGATAGGACGCCGAAACAGCTACTGATTCACCGGTGTACCCCTGCGGCGTATGCCAATCGCTGATGCTTTGAGTAAACGTCTGCGAACTACCATCGGTGTAATTCACCGTGAATATCTGATTCGCCTGACTGCCGTTCACCGCGGTCGCCAGCAGTTCCACGTGCGTGTACGACGAACTGAGGGGCAGTCCGATCGTCTGTCCGGCAGTCTGAATCACATTGCTCGAACCACCTGGAGCAATGTTGAAACTGGCGCCGTTCCAGCTTTGGCTGGTCCCCAGCACGTTTGCGGAATAGGCGTTCCCCGCGCCGTCCAACCCGCCGCCCGAAAAGAAGACGCCGTCCGCCGTGATGCCCAACAGGTTGTAATCGCCGGTCAGATCGACCTGGGTACTCGATCCGCTGGTGGGTAGCGTCACGTTGACCTCGGTCGAAGGAGGACTGACCGCGGGATAATTGATCGCCTTGACTGTGTAGTAATACGTGTTGCCAGCCACCAGGCCGGAGTCCGTGTAGCTCGTGGCGGTCGAGGGCAATGTCGCGATTGGCGTCGCCGATTCTCCGCCCGCCGTCGTGCCGCGGTAGATGCTGTAGCCGGTGACCGCGCCGGTCGTGGCCGCCCATGACAAGTCGGCCGAGGTGCTCGAAGCAGCCGTCACCATCACACCCGTCGGAGCGGCAACGGGCGCCACGGCGATCATCGACAAGACCTTGACCTGGCTATTGCTGGGCAGCGTGATGCTCGTGACCGTCGCCCCGGCGGGAACGGTGAGGGCAAACGAATAACCGTAGATGATGAACGGGGCACCGGTATCCCGGCCGCCGGAAGAGGTGTTGCGATATTCTGTCGTCAGGGCGATCGACTCGCCCGCATAGTTCTGCGGCGTATGCCAATCGCTGATGCTTTGGGTAAACGTCTGTGAGGTGTTGTTGCTGTAGTTCACGATAAATGTCTGGTTGAGCTGGTTGCCGTTGGTGGCGGTCGCCAGGATTGCCAGGCTGGAGTAAGTGCCCGTCGGCACCGCGATTGCCGGTCCGCCCCCTTGGACGACATTGTTGATATTCGGAGCGGCGAGGGGGAAGGTGAGTCCATTCCACGCCAGGCTTCTACCGACCTCGGTTTCGGACAAGGCATTTCCGTTGCCATCCAGGCCGCCGGCGAACGACGTCCCATCGGTCGTGATGCCGGTCAAGTTGTAGTAACCCGAAAGATTGACGACTTGAGTTGCGCTGCCGACCGTCTCCGACACGATGTTCGAAGTGCTGGTGCTGAAATTCGTGTCGCCCGAATAGACGGCCGTGATCGGATGGGTACCCACGGCAAGCGATGATGTGGTGAACGTGGCCTGGCCGCTGGCAAGGGTTACCTGCGAGCCCGTGATTAAGGTTCCGTTATCATAAAACTCCACGCTGCCGGTCGGAGTCCCCGTTGCGCCGCCGCTCGGACTGACGACCACGGTGAAAGTCACGCCTTGTCCAATGGCAACTGGGTTGGCGCTCGCGATTAGCGATGTGGCGGTGGTGGCTTTGTTGACCACCTCGGAGACGCTGGCTGACGTGCTGGTGCTGAAATTCGTGTCGCCCGAATAGACGGCCGTGATCTGGTGGGTGCTCACGGTCAGCGTCGAGGTGCTGAACGTAGCCTGATACGAGCCGTTGACCAGGTTCAACGCTTCGGCCGCGCCAATGTCAACTCCGCCGTCCTCGAACTGCACGGTGCCGGTCGGCATTCCAATCGCGCCGCCGGCCGGACTGACGATCGCCGTGAACGTCACGGTCTGCCCGGCGGCAGCTGGGTTAGGAGTTACGAGCAGCGAAGTGGTCGTGGCCGCACCCTGAGCTTCAACCGCTCCGATGTCGATCGCACCATTGACGACCCGAGCATAGCCGGTGCCTCGCTGATCGGTCGTCAAGCTGAAGGCCGTCGCGATGGCAGGGTCGCCGGCGCCGGCGCCTGACTGCCCGTCTGCAGCGTCACGGTAAAGGTGTTGCCGCCATTGTTTTTCAGACCGGCGGTTGCGAACAAAGGATTGACCGGTGAGCCACTCGTGCCCACGATGCTGCCGGTAGCAACGAGTCCAGTGCCGCCGGTGCCATCGCCGATGAGATTGTCGTCGACGTTCGCGGCAGCGCCTGAAAAGTCGGGGCTGCCTGCCGCGGTGTTCGTCGCATCCAAGGTGTTGTACACGGCCAGGTGGGGATCGTTGGTAACGTAGCTGTTATCAATGCCACCACCGAAAGG
This sequence comes from uncultured Planctomycetaceae bacterium, assembly GCA_963702015.1. Lineage (GTDB taxonomy): Bacteria > Planctomycetota > Planctomycetia > Pirellulales > PALSA-1355 > DATJTR01. The sequence continues at coordinate 4,255,486 of OY969698.1, read as the reverse complement.
CGTGCCCGCTGTGCCGCCCGCCACCGGAGCGACGACCGCGGCGACGTTCGCAGCGACAGTGGTGTTGACGATCGTCAAGCCCGTCGCGCCATTCGCTTCGTCCTCAATCCCGCCCCCATACGCGTTGCCGGATGTCAAGCCGCTGCCTCCGGTAGCCGTATTGTGGTACACGGTGTCATTCAGCAGTTGCGATCCGAGATCGACGATCTCGATTCCGCCACCAAATGCGGACTCTCCCCCTCCGGCCGTTGTACCGCTGCCCCCGTTCCCGCCGTTCGCGTTGTTGCTGGAGATCGTACTATTACTGACGATGAGGGGAGCACTCCCCTCGACAAAAACTCCGCCGCCTTCCCCGAACCCGGCAAGGCCGCCACTGGAACCAGTGGTACCGGCACCGCCGCTGCCGCCCTGAGCGATGTTGCCGGAGATGGTATCATCCATCAACAAAGCGCTCTTTGTGCCGGAGGCAACGACGTAAACTCCACCCCCGCTTCCGCTGCCCCCATCGCCACCGCCGCCGGAACTGGCGCCGCCGGCCCCGGCCAGAGCGCTATTGTCGCTGATCGTGGAGTCGGTGATCGTGAGTTGGTCGGAGGTGTTCGAAACAACGCCGCCGCCGAAGCTGAAGCCGCCATCCAATCCGGCCGCGCCGATCGCCGCATCGGCCGCGTTGTTGCTGATGACGCTGCCCCCTTGGATCGTCAGGGTGCCCGTGGAATAGATTCCGCCACCTTCGGCGTCCTCGCCGGCCGTCGTCTCCAACGCCTTGTTGCGGTCGACCTCTACGCCGGTGAGCGTGAGGTTTCCGAAGTTGAGGATGCCGCCGCCGACCGCCTCGGTGGTTCCGCCCGAGGCGTCGGTATCGGCGCTGCCCCCGGTGATCTCGAGGTTCTGAAAAACCACCGTGGCGCCGCTCGCGATATCAAAGACACGGTCCGCGGCACTCTGATCAATCTCGGTCTCGCTCATCCCCTCGCCGTCGATGATCAGCGTCATGTTCGGATTCGTGAACGCGGGAATATCCAGTGCGCCGGTCGTGAGCGTGTATGGACCGCCCGACGAAAGAGTCGAGGTGAGGTTGATGGTGTAGGTCGTTTCCCCGGTGGTGGTGGCTGCCGTGGCGACGTCAGCGATCAATTCGGCGGCAGTCGTGGCCGTGACCGAAATGCCGGTGAGCATTGCCCGCTGCTCAAGCAACTCAAAAACGGGGAGCCGACATCGACCGGCCGGTAGCCGACCGCCCTGTCCAGACTGTTGTTCGCCGCGAGCCTTCTTGAAACGCTTCGCTGCTCGTCCGCCTCGGAAGTTGCCAAACATGACCGCCTACCTTTGCTGAAAGTTACTGAGCGTTACGCTTCGTCAGTGCAAAAACCGCGCCCGAGCCAAGCGACCTTTCCCTTAAGGCCCCTCGGTCAGGCGGAGCCACTCTGCGCCTCCCGTGATCCTGCTTTCGTACTCACCGCGCAGCATTTGCGCTCTTGCCGTCTCTTGCGGATACACCCTAGGCGACCGTGCCCAAGGGGGACGTAGAAACTCGCGAGCACGAATATGTCCGGCTCGCGGTACGACAGCCCTGAATATTAGCAGTAGAGGGCCGGAAGCGTCAAAGTAAAAACGGGGGGGCGGCGTGGCCGTCGTCGCCGTGGTCAATGCCCAACCGGCAGGTGGCCGGTGGAAATCGGTCCGCACAAAGCCCGCAATCGGCACCAATTGACAAGATGGCGACCACGTTGCCATCGCATCGGACAGCGTCGGCCAATCAAATACCCAGCGAGTCGATGATTATGTGGCCGCAGCGAGCGCCCGGGCATTGAGCGTTACTTATCGGCGGGCAGGATTCCATGAATCGTCTCGGTGTCGTCGACGCTTACGCGCACAACCCTATGCCGCCAGCGGGGCTGCCACGGCTTCAAGGCCCGGCACGACGTCCGGTTTCGACTTCGTTGCGCTGGCCATTGAATTCACGCCGGTAGAAATACATCCCGGAAGGCTCGACGGCCAAGCCGAGATCGAATCGCGCGTGACGATTGCGGCCACTTTCTATTTCGTGCCCGCCTGCCCATGCGGCAATGCGTGAGCCGCTGCGTTGCGCCGGTCAGCGAGCAGTTGCTTCTGACACTGCCGCTCACCTTGATGGACGAGAGCGCACCTGGGCGGTGCAAAGGGGGCTGCGGACCGTTCGGAATGCGGAGCGTGGGGAATCTGGCGAGTAGGGGAGGAATGTGCGAAAAACGCCGATTACAAAAACTTTTCAGATTGAGCAGGCTGTCCGGCCGATGCAGAGATAGAGATCGCGTGTCGTGTCGCCCGGTTGCCATCACTGTGGCACGCCCGGCGATTGGTGGTTTTCGAAGCAGGGGGGGTGATTTTCATGTCCAGCCGATTCCGCGCTCTTCTCGCGGCGCTCGTGGTGGGGGCCGCTTGCTGCCCTGCGATCGTCGTGGCGCAATCACCCGACTCCGACCTCGGCTATGCGCAGCGACACCGGAGGCGCTCGCACGCAATCCAATCCGACGCTCCAACTGGCAGCGGCCAATGGCAGGCCGGCCGATAGCAGCCAGATGCCGGATGACAGCGGCCCGCCGACGCCAACCGCTGATCCAAGTTTCGCCGACTATCCGTTCAATGACACTCCTTCGGCGGCTCCCTTTGCCGACCCCGACGGCGGCCCCTATGGTGACGACGGGTACGCCCGTGGTGGCTACGGCGGCAATTATCAGCTGCCGCGATTCGACAATGGCTGGGGGAATTGCGGGTGCTATCCGAACAATGGATGCGGATGCGGCAATTTCGGCGGCTGGGGACCGCGCAATCCGATGTACGTGCGAGCCGAGTATTTAGGCTGGTGGCTCAAAGGGGATGCCCTGCCTCCGCTGGTCACCACCAGCCCCGACAACACCGCCTTTGCCCAGGCTGGCGTGTTGGGTCAGCCGGGCACGTCGGTGCTGTATGGCGGCAACGGAGTCAATGCATCGATGCGTTCGGGCGTGCGTCTGGCCGCGGGATGGTGGCTCGGTCCCACGTCGCGCATCGAAGGCGAATTCTTCGGACTGGGAACCTCGCATGCCGGCTTCAGCCAATCGTCGAGCGGCAATCCGATCCTGGCCCAGCCCTACTACAATCTGAGCACCGGCGCCCAGTCGGCCTATGTGGTCGCCTATCCGAGCACGGGGACGGCGGGACACGCGGTCAGCGGGTCGGTCCAGGTGGGAGTGAGCAGCAGTTTTTTTGGCGCCGGTATTCACGTCCTGCAAAACCTGGTGTGCGTCAACTGCTGCCCAGACCGTCAGACGCGTTGGGACTTCCTCTACGGCTTCCGCTACTTGCAATTGAACGACAACCTGACGATCAATGATTCGCTCACGTCGACGTCGCTCAACACGATGGTCACGAAGTTCGACGGCTTCAAGACGCTCAATAATTTTTACGGGGCCAACCTGGGCCTGATGTCGGAAAACCGGGCGGGACGCTGGAGCCTGATCACCATCGGGCGGATCGGGCTGGGTGCCACCTCGCAGCACGTCACCATCTCGGGCAATACGGTCACGACCACCAATCTGTCGACCACGCCCACCTCGACCACCACGCCGGGCGGACTCCTCGCCTTGCCGTCGAACATCGGCAGCTATTCCCGCACCGTGTTTGGATTCGTCCCTCAGTTGGAGCTCAAGGTCGGCTACAACCTGACTCCCAACCTGCGCTTGACGGCCGGCTACGACATCATCTACTGGAGCCGCGTGGCGCGGCCTGGCAACGAGATCGCCAATCCGCCTGTCTCGACGACCGGCACGGGCGGACCGCAATTCGCGTTCCACGACGCGGGCCTCTGGATTCAGGGCGTCAGCGTGGGAGGCCAGCTGCAGTTCTGAGCAGCGCGGACCCGCTTACGTCGTCCAGTCGTCTTCGCTGGAGAGGGCCTGGTCAACGGCCGCTTGCGCGGGCGTGTTCGTCGCGATGCTCGGCGAGCTGGTGGAGGCGGCGGCGACATCGACGCTCTCGGCTGCCGCGGTGCTGGCCAGCGAGTTGTCGAGGGCGACGATCGAAATGTCTCGAGCCGTGGTGTTGGTGCTGGTGGTGGAGAACGTGACCGACTCCAAGGCCGCCTGATAGTTGGCGACCGTCGCGCTGCCGCTCAAGGTCAAAACGCCACCGGAATAGCTGCCGGTGATGCCGTTCTGATTGTTGAAGATGAGCAGGTCGCCCGACTGCAAGGTGCCCGACGAGATCGTTACCGTGGCGCTCGTCAGATCGGTGTCGCTGGAACTGACCTTCACGCTCGAGTCGACCGCGACAGCCGTGCCGCCGGTCGTGAACGTGCTGGTCGTGCCCGACGGGGTCACCACCGGGGCTGCCGCGACGTTCAGCGTAAAGCTGGCGGCGGTCTGGTTGCCGTCGGAATCGGAAACGGTGGTGGTGATCGTGGTCGTGCCGGTCTGGCTGGCGGCCGGCGTTACGGTGATCGTGCGATCGGCTCCGCTGCCGCCATAGACGACGTTGGCCGTGGGCACGACCGTGGTGTTGGACGACGTGCCGGTCACCGTCAGCTTGGCGGTCGGATCCAACACGTCGCTGACGGTGAAAGGAATGGCCGACGTGGCCGTGCCGGGAGCGACGGTTTGATTCGACAGGCCGGTGATCGTCAAGGGATTCAGAACCTGGCTGACCGAGGGCCCCGACGCCGAGAACAGCATGATGCTCTCGATGGTGGCATCGTTGCCGCCGGTGCTGCTGCTGCTACCGCTGAACACCTGGGACGCGACTCCGTAAGCACCGAAGTTGTAGCCGGTGCCGACCGCGCCCGCCGCCAGGTTAATCCCCGAGATGACTTCGCCCGCCGCGGTCCCGTTGCTGCTGCTGGCCGGAGTGATCGAGCCGGCGGTCGCCGTGCCGGCGGCGAGATAAGAGGGCAGGGTGGCGGTGAGCGTGTACGAGGTTCCGGCGGCCAGGCTGCCGAAACTGTACGTGCCGTCGCTGGCAGTCGTCGTGGTCAGGTTGACCGTGTTGCCACTGGCATCGGTCCCGGTCAGCGCGATGGTGACGCCGCTCAGGACAGGATCGCTGGAGCTCAACACGCCGTTCTTCGTGATGTCGTCGTAAGCGGTGCCCGACAGGCTGGCCGAGGCGACGCTGGCCGTGCCGCCAATGGCGAAGGTGAACGGACTGGTGGTCGTCGTGTCGTTCTCGCTGAAGCTGACCGTGGCCGTGGGGCTGCCCGCCGCGGTCGGAGCGAACTGGACGGTGAAGGTGGTGCTGCCGCCCGCCGCCACCGAAGCGGCCGGTTGGGTGGTGACCGTGAATTCGGCCGCATTGGTGCCGCTGATCGAGACGTTGCCCAGCGTCAAGGCGGCGGTGCCGTTGTTGGTGATCGTGTAGGTCTCGCTGGTCTTGTTGCCCACGATCGTGGTGCCGAACGACGTGACGTTGGTCGTGCTGGGCGTGGTTGCCCCATCGGTGATCGACTGCCCGGCACCGGTTACCGCGATGCTCGGAGCGGTGGCCACGCCGCTGATGGCGAACGTGAACGGACTCTCCGTCGCCGTGTCGTTCTCGGTGAAGCTGACCGCGGCGGTGGCGGTGCCCGCGGCCGTGGGAGCGAATTGGACGGTGAAGGTCGTGCTGCCACCGGCCGCCACCGAACTGGCCGGTTGGGTGGTGACTTTGAAGTCGGCCGCATTCGTGCCGACGATCGACACGCTGCCCAGCGACAGGGCCGCGGTGCCATTGTTGGTGATCGTGTAGGTCTCGCTCAACGGACTGCCGCCGAGCAGCATGCTGCCGAAGGCCGTGTCGTTGGTCGCACTCGGGGTGGCCGACTGATCGGTGATCGCGTTGCCGCCACCGGTTACTGCAATGCTTGGCGCGGTGGCCACGCCATTGATGGCAAACGTGAACGGATTGGCGGTCGTCGAGTCGTCCTCTTCGAAGCTGACCGTGGCCGAACGGGTGCCCCCAGCCGTCGGGGTGAACTGAATGACCAACGTCGTGCTGCTACCGACCGCCACCGAAGCGGCTGGCTGGGTGGTGACTTTAAAATCGGCCGCGTTCGTGCCGGTGATCGACACGGTGCCGAGCGTCAAGGCCGCGGTGCCGTTGTTGGTAATCGTGTAGGTCTCGCTGGTCGAGCTGCCCACGACCGTGCTGCTGAACGCCGTGTCGTTGGTCCCGCTGGGCGTGGTCGACCCATCGGTGATCGGGTTGCCGGCACCCGTCACGGCGATCCGCGCCGAAGTGGTGGCGAAGCCGCTGATGGCGAAGGTGAAGGGACTGGTTGCGGTCGGATCGTTCTCGGTGAAGTTGACGGTGGCCGTGCGGGTGCCGCCCGCCGTCGGATTGAACTCGACGGTGAACGTCGTGCTGCTGCCCGCCGCGACCGAAGCGGTCGGTTGGCTGGTGACCGTAAAGTCGGATGGGTTGGTGCCAGTGATCGACACGCTGCCCAGCGACAGGGCCGCGGTGCCGCTGTTGGTGATCGTGTAGGTCTCACTGATCGCGGTGCCGCCGAGCAGCATGGTGCCGAACGCCGTGTCATTGGTTGCGCTCGGCGTGGCCGACCCATCGGTGATCGCGTTGCCGCCACCCGTCACGGCAATGCTCGGCTGAACGGTGCCGACGCCACTGATGGCGAAGGTGAAGGGACTGGTCGTGGTCGAATCGTTCTCGGTGAAACTGACCGTCGCGTTGCGGGTGCCCATCGCCGTCGGGGTGAACTGGACGGTGAAGGTCGTGCTGCCGCCCGCCGCGACCGAAGCGGCCGGCTGGGCAGTGACTTTAAAGTCGGCCGCATTCGTGCCGGTGAGCGAGATGTTGCCCAGCGCGAGGGGCCCGGAGCCGCTGTTGGAAATCGTGTAGGTCTCGCTGATCGAGCTGCCCACGGCCGTGTTGCCGAACGCCGTGTCGTTGCTTGCGCTCGCCGTCGTCGCCCCATCGGTAATCGCGTTGCCGCCACCCGTCACGGCAATCAGTGCCTGCAGCTGGGTTTCCAATGCTCCAATATCCGTCTTTCCATCGACAATTCGGGCCAGACCGCGCTGATCGGTCGTCAAGCCAGCCGCGGTGGCGGCAGCCGGGTCGCCGGCGCCGATCGCCTTGCTGCCGGCCAAAAGCGCCAGTGTGTCGGTATTGCCGCCATTGTTTTGCAGCGGACCGAGCATGGGATTGATCGGAGAACCGCTGGTCGGACCCACGATGCTGCCGGTAGCGACTAAACCCGTGCCGCCAGTGCCATCGCCGATAAGATTGTCATCGACGGTCGCGGCCCCACCGAAAAAGTCGGGGCCATTCGCCTCGATTTCAGTGCCGTTGTCACTTTCGACCTTGTTCTCGGCATCCAGCGTGTTTTTGACCGTCAAGGCCGTATCCGCGGAGATGACCGTGCCTTGGAAATCGAGCTTGTCATCATTGTCGATGCCGCCGCCGTACGCCGTGCCGGCCGTGCCTCCGGATTGAGTGCCCGCCTGGGCCGTATTCGAAGCGATGGTGGCATTGATGATCGACATGCCGGTGGTTGTGGCAAATCCGGTTTCGTCTTCGACTCCGCCACCATAGGCACTGCCGGCATTGAAGCCACTACCGCCGGTAACGGTGTTCCCGTACACCGTGGAGTTGAGCAATTGCGTTCCGGTAGAGGCTGTCAGGAATCCACCACCGGCCGCGTCGCCGCCGCTTCCGACCGTTCCGCCATTTGCCGCGGCCCCGCCGCTACCGCCGCTCGCAGTGTTGCCAGCAATCAAGGAATTGCTGACCATGGTGGCGCCGGAGCCCTCGGTGATCAAAAGTCCGCCACCGAACACGATGCCGCCCGTGCCGCCATTGCTTTTGGCGCCTGTTACCCCCGCTCCGCCGTTACCACCTTGGGCGGTATTGTTCTGAATGGTGTCGCCGGTCAAGGTGCCGGCCGTTGTACCGCTGTTCGAGATGTAGATTCCACCCGCGACGGCAATGCCGCCGCCGTCGCCGTCGCCAGCAGTTCCATCGTCGCCGTCGACGCCGCTGACGCCGGCAGCACCGGTTCCTGCCAAAGAGGAATTGTTGGCGACGGTGGTGTTGTTGATTTGAATGGGCCCACTCCCATTCGAATAGACACCGCCTCCGAATGCCGAGTTGCCACTGTTGGTGGAGCTGGAGCCGACGCCACCGAGAGACTGATTCTCCGTGACGGTGTCTTGGTCCAATCCGATGATCGATGTGCCGCTGTTCCCGATGTAGACTCCACCACCAGACGATATGCCACCGGAGCCATTCGTAGCGCCAGCCCCGCCAGCTCCGCCATTGCCGGCCCTGGCAGTGTTGCTGCTGATGGTTTCGTCCTGAGACGTGACGGGCGACGCACCGCCGCCATCGATATAGGCTCCCCCTCCAGACGCCGCGCCGCCCGAGCCACCGGCCGAACCACTCACGCCGGCTCCGCCGGCTCCGCCCGTGACGAGGTTGCTGCTGAACGTATTACCTTGCAATACAAGTGTCGTGGTCGAGCTAGTTCCATTGGCGAGGTAAATCCCACCGCCATCGACGGTGCCGCCAGCGCCACCCGCGGCACTCGATCCGCCGGATCCTCCACCGACGCCACCCTGGCCGGAGTTGCCCGTAACGGTGTTGCCAGTCAGAACGACAGGCGATGTACCCTCGTTATCGATTAAGAGCCCGGCCCCATAGACGGCGCCGCCCGCGCCACCCGCGGCGCCGGATCCGCCAGTACCGCCGATTCCGCCCACTGCGGCGTTGTTCGTAATCGAGTCATCCATGAGTTCGGCGGTCGTTGCACCGGAGGTCGCGGCATAGAACCCGCCACCAACGGCAGTACCGCCGGCTCCACCAGCGACACCGCTTGAACCGCCCGCACTGCCGGCTCCCGCCACCGCAGCATTGTCGGTGATTGTACTGTTGGTGATCTGAATCGCGGCTCCGGACCAAAGCACACCGCCACCGTAGGCTCCGACGCCGGCGGTGCTGCTACTCGAGCCGGTGGACCCGACGGCGCTGTTATCGGCGACCAGGGAGCCTGTGGCCGTGAGGGCGCCGGTAGAGCCGACATAGATACCGCCGCCGCCGCCTGCCGCTCCGTTCGGCGCGATTGCCTTATTGCCGATCACCGCGACATTGTTGAGCGTGACGGTTCCGTTGATGACGAGGGCGCCGCCATCTGCCTCGGTGGTCCCTCCGGTCTGGTCGGTGGTGGCGTCGCCCCCGGTGATTTCGACGTTCTCAAGGATCACCGTGGCGCCCGCCGCGACTGTCAAGACACGATCCAGGACGCTCTGGCTGATGACGGTGGCATTGGGGCCACTCGATCCCTGGCCTTCGATCGTCAGCGTGTCCTTGGTGTTGGTGAAGCCCAGTTCGCCTTGCGTGAGCGTGTAGGTGCCGGATGAAAGCACGATGGTGTCGCCACCCGTTCCGGTGTCGGCATTGGCAGCCTGAATCGCGGCGCGCAAGCTGCCCGTTGCGCCGTCGGCGACATTCGCCGATGGGGCGTAGGCAGTTCCGGCGGGCAAATTGACAACCTCGCTCCGAGAGGCCGAACTGCTGCCATTGAAAGTTGCGTCGCCCGAATAGACGGCGGTGATGCTGTTGGTTCCGACGGGGAGCGACAACACCTGGAAGCTGGCCGCGCCGCTGGAAAGCGCGGCCGTGCCGAGGTTGGTGGTCGTCCCGTTAAGGGTATCCTCGAACGTCACGACCCCAGTCGGCGTTCCGGTCCCACTGACCGTCGCCGTGAAGGTCACGCTTGTCCCGGCGTTGACGGGGCTGGTAACCGGACTGAGCGTCGTGGTCGTGGCCTGAAACGCCTGCACTTCATACGCGCCGACGTCGACCTTGTTGTTGACGAGTCGGCTGAAGCCCGTCCCTCGCTGATCGGTCGACGGGAGGCCCGCAGCAGTGAGGGCGGCAGTGGCCGCTGCCGCATCGCCGGCGCCGATCGCCGGACTGCCGGACGACAGTGCGACGGTTTCGGTGTTGCCGCCATTGTTTTGTAAGGGGCCGAGCAGCGGTTTGATCGGAGTGGTGCTGGTCCCCAACTGGTCGCCGTTGGCCGTACTGAAACCGCTGGCGTTGGAATCGTATACGCCGATGAGATTGTCATCGGTGCTCTCGGCCGCTCCGAAAACGTCGGGGCCATTCGTGGCCGTGTTCCCGGCATCCAAAGTGTTCTTCACCACCAAGGCCGTGTCGGGCTGTTTGCTGGACGTATCATTGTTGATGCCGCCACCATATCCCTGTCCACTCGTGCCTCCGGCCGTCGGCGTACCGCCTTGGGCGATGTTCGAAGCAACGGTGACGTTGATGATGGATAAGCCGCCGGCGCTGTATCCCGTGTCGTCCTCGATTCCGCCGCCGTAGGCATTGCCGGAAGTGGCTCCCGTGCCTCCTGTGGCAGTGTTACCGTAGACCGTGTCGTTCAGCAGTTCGGTCCCGGTCGTCCAGAGGTCCATGGCGCCGCCAAAGGTATTACCGCCGGTTCCTCCGGTACCTGCCGCGCCGCCTTGCGCTGAGTTATAGGCCAGAGTGGTATTGGTGATCGTGGCCGGCGCTCCGGAGGAGTCGTTGCCGGCATCCCCGGTGTCGACATAAAGTCCGGCCCCCGTCCGCATTGCCGCCGGCATCGCCGGAGTTTTCACCGTTGCCGCCGACAGACTGATTGCCGGTGATGGTGTCATCGTTCAACAGAGAGGCCGAAGTGCCGCTGTTACTGATGTAGGCTCCACCCCCGATAGCTGCGAAGCCACCACCTGCGGCGGTCCCGCCGACGGCGATGTTGTCTGCGATCGTGCTGTCGTCGATCGTGACCTGGCCGGCCGAATTCGAAAAAACACCACCGCCGAAGGCATAGGCAGGGCCGTTGCCATTTGAGCCACCCGCCGCGACGGCGCTGTTGTTCTCGATCACGCTGCCGCCGCCGATCGTGAGGATGCCGGTGGCGTAGATACCGCCGCCGTCGGCGTTTTCATTCTGTGCGTCGGTAACCGCCTTGTTACCCGTCACCACGACATTGTTGAGCGTGAGGTTTCCGTCGCTGAGAATGCCGCCGCCATCGGTTTCAGCGGCGCTGACCGCGGGGTCACCGTTGACGGCAACGCCACCGGTGATTTCGAGATTCTTAAAGGTCACCGAAGCGCCGGCAGCGATTTGAAAGACGCGGTCGACCGAAAGCTGATCAATGATGGTCGCGTTGGGACCGCTCGACCCATTGCCTGTAATCGTCAGCGCGCCATTGATATCGGCGATACTCAGTTCGTTTTGGGTGAGTGTATACGTGCCCGCCGAGAGCGTGATGGTTTCGCCGGCACTCGCCGCGTTGATCGCGGAGCGCAAGCTGCCACTCGAACCGTCGTCGGCGAGGTCCGTGACGTTGACGGCGGTAAGCATCGCGCGCAGTTCGAGCAACTCGAACACAGGCAGAGACGAGCGACCAGCCGGGCAAACGACGGCTGCGTCCGAACGGCTTCGCACCGCGGCCCTTCCTGGAATGCTTCTGTCCGCGCCACGGCATGAAGTGCTCGAACATTCAGGGCCTCTCCGTCATCAATGGTGTCGAATCAGAATGCAGTGCCGTCGACTCGCTCATTACGAAGCCGGAGCGAAGAAAGAACGACCGTGTAGACTTGAGAGGACCGGCGCTGACGTAAATCAGCAGTGCGGCGAGCGAAAGCAACCGCGTTTCCCTACAGCAGCCGTACCAGCAGCACGATCGCAGGAAGGCTCTCAGAAATGGCCACGCCCTTCATAGCGCGATACTTCGACGATAACAGCCCTGCCACGGAAAGTCAAAAACCGAGGGCGTCCCTGGAGCGGCCTGGTCCGGTTGTAGGGAGGACGAATATCGGAGGCACCTAAAGGCCCGGTTTTCTCAGCCTGGCAGAGAGTTATGGCCTGCTTCGAGGCCGCCCCCCCGCGCGCAGGGGCCGCACCACCGCGACGAGAGCAAGCGCGCAAGAGCGCACGCCGAAGGTGAAGAGAACCATCGCCGCGCCGATGCCAAAAACGCAGCCGGCCGGCGAGATCGGGGCGGAGCTGCCTGCGGCCGCAGCAAGCGTGTTCTAACGCATCGCCTGGACGATTTCGGCGGCGTAGCGTTTCGGATTCTGCTCGAAGCGGCGTAGCGTCTCCTCGGAAGAGAAGAGATAGACGCGCTTTTCGTAAAACACGCCGAGTGTGCGGCTGCCGGGCACGAGCTGACGATTGTCCAACGCCAGCACCGGATCGTTCCCTTCAATCACTGGACTGAAAGCGTCCGGATTCGCGAAGAAACGACGCTGCGCCTCGCTGCTGGCAAACAGATAGGTCCGGCCGCGATGAATTACCCCCCACTGCGGATCCCCTTTGGCCCAGCGTTTTTGTTCGACCAAGGTCACCGGGCAGCATCCATCCAAGCCGAGGGGCGGCGAGCCGGGTGGCAAGGCGGCGTCGGGGGACTCTGCTCCGCGCCGGCGCCGTTCGTTTGGTTCACGGCTGTTTGCGGGGGAGCAATTTCCCCTTGGTAGGCAACCGACTGCCCAGTCACCGCCGGCTGCCCGACAACGGCAAGCTGCTCTCCGATGGGCTGCTGCCCGGCCGGCGGCATTTGCCCGGCCGGTGTTTGCTGCGCGGCCGGTGTTTGCTGCGCGGCCGCTGTTTGTGCCGTGGCCAGCGCGGCGGTGGCCGGCGCGGCGGCGGCTTGCGCTCCGTAGGGATTGTAAGCCTGCGACTGATTCCCACCGGCGGGCGAGCCGGACACGGCGAGTCGGCGGTGGCCCTCGGCGGCCTGATTCATGGCCGCGATGTATTGCGGCGCCGTGAGTGGACTGGGAAGTGCCGCCACCAAGTGACCATTGGGAGTGATGATCACGTCGGTCGGCAAACTCGAGACATAATACATGCGGGCGGTCGCCGGCGAATCGTCGACGTTGAGCTTCACCATCACGAAATTCGCTTCAAGGGCCTTGCCGGTCTCTGGCTGGGCGAAGACGCCTTGCTCCAGCTGACGGCACGGCTTGCACCAAGGAGCCCAAAAGTGGATGAGCACCAGACGTTTGCTCTGCGCGGCAACGCGCTGAGCGGTCTCCAGATTCGGCTGCCATTGAGTCTGGTCCTGGGCACTTGCCCCATCGGCCACAGACCACAGCAAACAACTTGCACACAAGATTGAGCTAATGTGCCACATCGTTGACCTGCACGACAAAGTAAGCGAAAGTTTGGCGGCCTCGGCAGCCTCTCGCGACGAGTTCCCTCGCCGGATAAAGCTGCACACACAACGAGAACCTGACAGTCCTCTTGTATCGGTTGGTGGGGACTTGGCAATTAGGTGAAAAAGTCGGATTGGTGCGGGGCTAGTGGCTGGCGACAGCTATTTGCCTCGCCAAGGGCCAAGCCGGTTCGCTCCGAAGGCGTGGCGATTGCAAAGGCTTTGCAGGCGCACTGGCCAGCCTGGCGTGCCTGGGCGTCCTACAGGCTCGCCTGAGCGGATGTATCGACGGCTCGGACCGCCAGGCGGGGGCTCGATGGCAGCAGCGGGAGACGTTGCCGAGGCTGCTCGGACGCGGAGATTGGGAAAAAGTTACCCAAACTATGAAATCTTCTTCAGAGGCGGCTTGACACCGGTCGATAGATTACTAAGATGTCGATAGTTACATTCTGCCAAGCAGGCAGACGCCAGCACCCATGACTGGATCTTTTGGGTGCTTCCGCCCCGCTGTCGCAAAGTGAGGGACGGACTACGAACTCAAGTAGTCCGAATTTTGCATTGATGGCGGGCAGGACGCTTCTCGACTTCCTATTGCAGTAACTCGCTCACGGCCGCGCCAACGAGGTCGGCTTTGTAGCTATGAGTTAGCCCTGCTGGATCGCTCGGTGGCGCTTTTTGAAAAAGCACTCCCGTGGCGACGCCTTCTAAAGGCTTGCGAGGACCCGAGAGGTTTTCCGGGCGTGTTGCCTGTGAGCGGCCTCACTGATATCTGATCCAAAACTTTGCACGCGCTAGTCGGGCGGAATGCTCGCACGTCGGTTTTGGCGAACCACATTGCTGCTAGCCTGAGGAAGTTTCCCGGGCCGGCACTGCTTGGGGTGTCTTTGAAAAATACCGGCGGACGGATGTCCTCCAACGCGGATTTGGACTGAGTCGCACCCCGGGTTGACAGCTTTTTTCGCTGGGCGCTGCATAAGTTTTGGGACAGAGACAAAAAACACCTGACAGGACGCCGATCGCTCGCGCGAGCAAAACATTCGCTCGCGCCACGCTGCTCGGCCTTGCCGCGATACACCCCGAGTGCGACACGGCAGCTGCAACACTGCAATTGGACCGTTCTGGCAGGTGCTCATAGGTTTATCACAGTTTCCGTCTGTGGACGGAAGGTGTTTGCAATTTCCGTCGTTTGCGGAGATTGACTCTGGTTGCCAGTGGCTTGGCCGATGACGCTTCGCCGCCCGGTCCAGTTGATTTCGGAGCCGTACGGCGCTCCTCACGCTTGTCGGGCACGCGCACTGCTTGTTGCGCAGGTTTTCTAGCTAGGTGAAACATGGGAAAGAAAAGGAAAGGCCGTCCCCGTGGTCGGGGTGGGCCAGTCGGCGGAGGGGGCGGTGGAGGAGGAGGCGGGGGCGGGTCGCAGTTTAATGGCCGACCGCGCGGTCGCAACCCTCAACGCCGCTTCAAGGATCCCCTCGATCGGCCTCCCCCGGACATCGAAGGCGCGGACAACGGCGAACCGGGGGCCATCGAACCCGGCACGGGCGTGCTGGAATTGCACCCCAACGGCTACGGCTTCTTACGCAACCCAAAGACCAGTTATCTTCGCGAGCGTACCGATCCGTTCGTCCCCGGCACGATGATCGAGAAATTCCGGCTCCGCGAGGGAGTGCTGATCAACGGCATGGTTCAGCAGAGCCGCAAGCAGCAGGGGCCACGGCTCAAGGAAATCATTGACGTCGACGGCCGCAAGCCCGAAGACTACCCCCTGGTCAAAAGCTTCGATGAGCTGACGGCCATCAATCCCGAGAGCTGGCTGCAGTTGGAGACGGGGCCCACGCCGATCAGCACTCGCGTCATGGATTTGCTGACGCCGCTCGGTAAAGGGCAGCGCGCGCTGATCGTGGCTCCGCCGCGAACCGGCAAGACGTTTCTGCTCCGCGACATCAGCCAGGCGGTTGCCCAAAACTATCCAGAGCTGACCCTGATCATGCTGCTCATCGACGAGCGGCCCGAAGAAGTGACCGACATGCGCCGTTGCGTGATCGGCGAGGTCATCGCCAGCAGTCTGGATTGCGACGTCGAAAGCCACGTCCGGCTTTCGCAATTGGTCATCGAACGCTGCAAGCGCTTGGCCGAGATGGGCAAGGACGTCTTCCTGCTGATGGACTCGATCACTCGCCTGGCCCGGGCTTTCAACAAATGGGTCGGCAATACCGGCCGCACCATGTCCGGCGGCGTCGACATCAAGGCCCTCGACATTCCCAAGAAACTGTTCGCCACGGCTCGTTTGTTCGAGGAAGGCGGATCACTGACGATCGTCGCCACGGCGCTGGTCGACACCGGCAGCCGCATGGACGAATTGATCTTTCAGGAATTCAAGGGGACCGGAAACATGGAGCTGGTGCTCGACCGCAAATTGGCCGACCGTCGCGTCTGGCCGGCGATCGACATCTCGCAGTCTGGCACCCGGCGTGAAGAGAAACTGCTGAGCCCGGAAACCCTCCACGCCGTCACCATGCTACGTCGCACACTGGCGACCATGCATCACGTCGACGCCATGGAGCAATTGACCAGCAAACTCGCCAAATTCAAGTCGAACCGCGAGTTTATCAAGCTGATCAGCGGTGCCCAGGCGGCAATCGACTAGCCGTTGCGTCCGCGATTCAGCACGCCACGAATGGCCTCGGCCGAAAGCCTCGCCCGAGGTAAAAACGCGCTCGTCACGCCGCCCGGTGAAAACGGCTCAAGCCGACAGGCGCCCGGCGACATGGTGCCGGCGGCGAACCGCCTGCTTGCCGACCGCCAAACGCTCGCTCCGCTTGTAGCCCCAAGCCAGCGAAAACCACTCGGCAAATCGCTCGCGATCGACATACCGCGTGTTGCGGGTATCCACCAGATGCCCCAGCTCGTGGATCAGAATGTTGTTCAAATAGAAGTCGCGAATCGACTGCTCGCTCCAAACCAGCTTCCAGCCGTCGGGCGACTCGTGTTGCCATTGCCCCCCGTACATCCGCGCCTCGTTGCGCTGGGCCGGGGTTGGCGGACAATGGTAGTCCTCGATCAAACTCTCTTCAATCGGGTACAGGTAGAGAGTCGTCCCCCACTGCATGCCGTAGCAGGGGAAGCTCTGCTTCTTGCGACTCATCGAACTGAGCTGCACGACCTCCAGATTGGCTAGAAACTCGGCCGGCAATAGCCCCAAACGCTGGCGAATGTCGTCGGGCGTCAAAATATGCCGATAGCCCTCCCCGGGGGGCTTTACGATGATCTGGTAGCTATCGGGGGATTCCGTCGGCTCGTACCAGTCCTCGGGCGGAATGAACGGCAACTGCTCGTTGCGTTGCACGCCCCGGGAACGTTTGTTGATCAGCACGCCGCGTCGCCGAGTGCTTTTGGCATTCGTCATGGCGCTGTGCTGTTGTGGGTTGGGAAAGCGGCCCCCAATGTTGAGCTGGCGGTGGCTTCGCATACTTGTTGACCTTCGGCACACTTGCAAAAAGCAGCACGGGCCAATCCATTGATCAAGCGCCTCCACTCGGGCGTTTGGCTGCCTCCGCGTCTTGCGGAAGAAATATTGGGAGAAGACTCTGAGAGGGAGGAGTCGGCGACCCCTAAAGGCCGTCAGTCCATCCTACGTGGTGGGCGAGGAAGATTTCAAGCAAGTAGCGCAAGTACCTACAGCACAACACCTTAAAAAATAGCCCCGCCAGCCAAAATGAGACTCGGCCAGGGCTTGACGGACAGGCTCCGAGCAGGTTGCAAAAAAGCCTCCTCGCGGCGAATCTCACCCGTGCGGCCTGCACCCGATCCGGCGCTGCGTGCGCGACAAATTTTCAGCACCCAGCCGCTCGTTACACGGCGCCTGACGCGCCGACCGCGCCGAAAGGATGAGGGTGAACCCGCCCCAGAGAATCAGCCGTGCGTTGTGGTCGAACCGGCGGCCTAGCGATAGCTGCCGGTCGCGGGGATGCGGATCGGATCGGACAGCTTAGGCTGGCCCTTCACGTAAATCACGAGCCAGATGACTAGAATCAGAACGACGGCAATGGCGCCCCATACGGCGTACCGCTCCCAGGGAATTTTGGGCCCCGAACCGCGTATCTTGCGGGGCTTCATCGGGTCGTAGGCCGTCCCGCTGCGCGGCGTCAAGGCAGCGAGCTCCTCCTCGAACGAACTCAACGGCAGAGGGGTGCTCGGCAACGAAGCCGCCGCGGCCGGCGTGGTGGCCGTCTTGCTCCTTTGCTTACCCGATCCCGATCCCGGAGCACGCGGCGACGAACCGGGCGCGGTCCCCCCTTTGCCGGAGGGCGAATCGGCAGGCATGCCGGACCGAACATTGCTGCCGGGCGGCTCGGCCTTCGCGCCCCCGATTTCGCGGGACCCTTCATGGTGGCTCGATCAAGGTCGGAAACGGTATCCTCGGCTGCGAGCAGATCCTCGAGCGAGTAAGTGGGGACCGCTTCGCGGCGGCGCCCCGAGCCAGGGCCTCCCCCTCCGGCCTGGGGTAGCTTGCCGCCCGTGGGCAGCGGGGGCAAGGGGTTCCCAAGTCCACCGCCATCGCTGAGTCCCGGCACGACAAACGGCTTGCCGTCGAGCCAGGCCCGCAATGCGCCGGCAACATCTCCCGCGCGGGCATATCGGTTTTGCGGTAATTTCTGCATCATCTTGACGCAAATTTCGGCCAGATCACGCGGAACATCGGGCCGGTCGATCGAGATGCTGGCCGGCATCTGCGTTTGGTGGTAGAGCAGGCGTTGAGAGAGCGAACCTTCGGGAAACGGGGCATGCCCGGTCAAAACGTAATAGAACGTGCAACCGAGGCTATAAATGTCGGCCCGATGATCGACGGTATGGCTATTGATCGCTTGTTCGGGAGGCAGATAATCGGCCGTACCTAGTACATTTTCATCGTGCGCAATGGTCAACGATGTTTTGTCGGTATCGGAGAACTTGGCCAGCCCCAGGTCGAGGACTTTGACAGTTCCTTTGAGGTCGACCAGCAAGTTGGCGGGTTTGATGTCCCGATGGATCAGCCCCGCTTCGTGGGCGTGTTCCAAGCCGGCAGCCGCTTGGGCGACGTAGTTGGCCGCCACGCGGTAGTCGAGCGGGCCGTCTTGCCGCACGATATTGTGCAGATCGCGCCCCTCGACGTACTCCATGATGATGTAATGAGTCGCCCCCTCCTCATCCACTTGCGAATCAACGTCGTAAACGCGGACGATGTTGGCGTGGTCGAGTCTGGCGGCGGCCTGCGCCTCAAGGTGGAATCGGGCGAGATAGGACGAGTCATTCACACGTCCTCGAGGTAGAACCTTGATCGCCACGCGGCGGTTCATCAGGACGTGCTGGGCCAGGTAAACGCTGCTCATCCCGCCGGTGCCGAGGTGGCCCAACAGCTTGTACTTGCCGAGGAAAAAGCCTTTGTGTCTCCCCTTAAGCAGATTATCGCTCTGCCATCTAGTGAGGAGACCGGCGGCGATCAATCCCGCGGCAAAAAAGTCGGAGTCCTCCGACTCCGTGGCGGTCGCTCGTGAACGTATATCGTCCACCGCGCGGCTCAACTGATCGGGTTCAATCAGCTTGCTACGTTCTGTCGTTTCAACGAACTTTTCGACGGATATTTTGGCCATGACTGCGGCCGATCACGCCATCTCTGTGCGCGAACATCCCTGATGGGGCAGGTGCGCCCTTGGAAGAATTGAACTCAAGGCGTAAAAATCGGATCGTCAACCAAGCCACGCCGCACCATACCCTGCGTCGTAACCGCAAACACCGCCTCTTGCACGAGCTAAAGCCCACACACCGGCGTCGGCCCCACGGCTGAGCGGGCAACGTGCATCCCCAGGCAAAACATCTTCCCTGGCCGCCTCGAACCCGGAAACTCTTCTTCCAGTCTAAGTTTCGGCTAATTTTAGGATAACAGGACCGAATCGAACTGGCTAGCAGCGACAATGTTAAAATCGAATGAGATTTGAGCAGCATGGGACCAGGACGAGCCCTCTCGCGCCGGCCCCCACGAGGAAAGAATTCCTGAGTTGACTCGCCCGGTCCTCCGAAACCCCGCTTTGGTCCCCACGGAACGCCCCCATGCCGGAAACCGTAATCTACACCAGGCAAGGCTGTCACTTATGCCAGGAGGCCGAGGATTTGCTCCAACGCCATGGGTTGAATCCACGACTGGTCGATATCGACGCCGCTCCAGAGCTGCGCAAAAAGTATGATCAGTGCGTTCCGGTGGTGGTGATTGATGGAAAAGAGCGATTTCGCGGCCGCGTCGACGAGCGCCTCTTGCGGCGGCTCCTCACCGGAGGTCGCGCGCCATGACCGATTGCCTGATCGTTGGCGCCGGCGTGGTCGGTTTGTCACTGGCGTATGAACTTGCTCACCAGGGTGCGGGCGTTCGCGTCATCGACGCGGGGCCTCCCGGCGCCGAGTCTTCCTGGGCCGGCGCCGGAATCCTACCCCCCGTCGGCCCGCTTGCCACTGGCGCCGCCGAGCGGCTGACCGCAATGAGCAACCAGCTTCATGCCGGCTGGCATGAGCGGCTGCGCGAAGAGACGGGGATCGACAACGGCTATCACCGCACCGGCGGAGTCTACCTTGCTCGCGATCAGGCCGCCGCAACGGCTCTCGGGCATGAGATCGACCGCTGGCGACGCGAAGGCGTCTCGGTCGAAGAGCTAAACGGAATCGCGGAGTTGGCCCACGTCGAACCGGCGATTGTGCCACGCGGCGAGCTCGGACCCTGCTGCTACCTGAAGGAGGAGTGCCAGCTGCGCAATCCTCGACATCTGCGGGCGATCCTTGCCGCCCTGCACCGAATGGGCGTCGAGGTTTCAGCAGGGCTGCCGGCGGAGGATTTCGTCACCGATGGCTGCCGAATCACGGCGGTACGCACCCAGGCCGGCCGCGTCGAGGCCGATACGGTTTGTATCGCCGGCGGGGCCTGGAGCAGCGCACTGGTGGCTCGACTCGCCAAGCCGCCGGCGATCGTTCCAGTTCGCGGCCAAATCGTGCTACTGGCCCAGCAGAATCCGGGCGTAAAACGCGTCATCAACGAAGGCCTGCGTTATCTCGTACCGCGGGGCGATGGCCACGTCCTGGTCGGCTCGACGGAAGAAAACGTCGGGTTCGACCGCACGACCACCACCGTCGCCATTCAGGAACTGCTCGATTTTGCGTTTTCGCTCGTCCCTTCGCTGGCCGAAGCTCGCGTCGAACGCTCGTGGGCCGGCTTGCGCCGGTCTCGCCCGACGGTCGACCGTATCTGGGCCGGATTCCTGGCTACGACAATGCATTTTTAGCCGCCGGTCACGGCCGAGCCGGCCTGCAATTGTCGCCCGGCACGGCCCTGGTCATGAGCCGCCTGATCTTGGGCCAGACGGTGCCGATCGATCTGGAGACGTTTCGCACCGACCGCGACACCCGGCGCGGTTCGCGCACCCAGCCGGCCCCTGGCTTAGGTCGAAGAAATCCAGCGCCCTAGCAGCATGGCCGGCGCGACAAGCAACAGGACCATGCAGGCCCAGAAAGTGCCGTCGATCGCCAGGACAGCCGCCGCATCGATCACGATCAGCGACAGCAAACAGTTTTTCACCGCCAGTTGCACCATCCCTGCTCGTGGGTCCAGGATCGCCCGGCCGCAGCGCACGCCAACGATCGCGCAAATCAGCAACCAAAACAAAGTCCACTGCTGGGGAACCGCCAAGGGGGGCTCGATCCAAGCCGGATACCAACCCACCAGCCCAACGCCGCATAGCATGACCAACGTGCCAGCCAACAATTGCCCGCGGTGGCTCGTGTCTGCTTCGGTGCGGGCAAACCAGGTTACGCCGGCGATGTAGACGCCGATGCCTGCCGCCACCAGCCAGCCGGCGATCTGCCAGGCAGTCCCCGGTTGGAGCTGTGGAAGGTCCGCCGCGGCGGCACTCATCCCCAACAGAACGTTGAGCGTCCGGCAACCACCCATTGCCAACGGCGCCAGAAAGGTCGGCTTGAGCAGGCCATCGTACAGCAAAACGAGCACGGCCAGCGCCGTCGCGATCAGCCCGGGCTCGAAACGCCCCACCAGCGCCCCGGCAACCCAGCCGGCGGCAATCCCGAACACAAGCAGCCCGAAGCCCAATCGCGCGGCAGAGGCTCGGGCAATGCGGCCCGAAGGAATCGGTCGACCCGGTCGCTCGCGGGCATCGAGCTGGGCGTCGAACACGTCATTGAGCACCATGCCGGCCAAGTACAGTGACGAGGACCCCAACCACAGCGCCACGAAGACCGGCCACGGCTGAAGATTGGAGTGCGTGAACAGAAAACCCATCGCCACATCGGCCATCGCCGTAAACACGGCCGGTAACCGCAGCAGTTCCACGTAGGCCCGGGTGCCGCCGGTTCGATCGGCAGCAGGGGAGGGGGCCGGTTCGGTGGCGGTCATGGCAAATCTCACCTGGGCGCGACGCCAATCTGGCCTAGTCGAACTTGACGCCAATCTCAGACGCGGTGCGAGTCAAAAACGCCAGCGCCTCGCGGGCCGCCGAATCCGGCTCGTCGACATAAGGGTACAGTTCGACGGTAATCCAGCCGTCGTAGCCGCTCGCCGCGATCGCCCGCAACGTGGCGGCAAAGTCGATGCTGCCCGTGCCGGGAATCAAATGCTTGTGTACGCGGGTCGATGCAATGTCCTCGAAATGATAGTGCCGCGTGTGCTTGGCCAGGCGTGCCACCCAATCTTGTGGATCTTCACCCACGCAATAGGCATGACCAATGTCGAAGTTCAAGCCGACCCAGGGCGAATCGATCCGCCCGATGAAATCCAAATACTGGCCGAAGTGCTCGATCAAAAGCCCCGGCTCCGGCTCGATCAACAGTTGCACCTGGCACTCTTGGGCCACTTCGACGCAGGGCATCAGTTCGTCATAAAACAACGCGGCCGCTTGCTTCCACGTCTGGTCCGGCAGCAACGGCCCCCCTGGCTCGGTCGTCAGCCGTGGCGCGCCGAGTTCGCCGGCCAGCCGCAGAGCGCGCTTGGTGTGTTCGCGGCGAATGGCTCGATAGTGCGGGTCGGGATCGATCCAACTGGGATACCAATAGGGCTGCCGCGGATCGGCGACCGCGTTCATCATGAACGCGTTGACGTTCGAGATCGTCAGGCGGTGTCGCTCGAGTGAGCGACGGATCAATTCCTTACGTTCCTCGAGCAGCCCGGCGGGCCACGCGTGCGGCACGTCGGCCAGTATCTCAATCCCCGTGTAACCGAGACTCGCGATCTTTTCGATCGTGTTTTCGATCGAAAAGTGCAAGTAAGCGTTCGAGCTAAAAGCGAGCTTCATGGGTGGCAATCCGCCAGGGGTGTGCAAAGCGCAGGGGGCGACAAATCGGGGCGTGCGGCAAATCGGGGCGTGCGGCAATATTCTAACCACGACCGCCTCGCCGCGCAATCGGCCAATGCAGAAAAGGCCGCAGAGCGCCGCGGCTGGAAAGAACGCCCGGGCCGCTTACCGGTGGGGATTCTTTCTCAGACGGGCATGAGGTTCCGCGTCCAAGCCGCTCGGCTCGGCCACCGGGACGGGCAGCACACGCAGCAGCGCCTGGGCTGCCGGGTCGGCCGGCACCGCCTGTCCCGAAGTCGCCAGCAGCCGCACCACTCCCAAAAGCGACTGCCGCCGAGACGGCTCTCCAAGCAAAGGACCAAGGGGCCCGACAAAGAGCGCCCCGGGCGACTGCGAGCAGATCCCTTTGATGACCAATCCGTGCTCGTCGATGGCAAAGCTGAAAGCCAGTTCATCGTAGGCCGCCAGATCGTCGCGCACCGCGGCCGAGTTATTGCCCGTCGCGTTGAGATCCTGAGCGGCCTCGGCCAACAGCGAACGCCGCACCAGCCCAGGGCCGGCATGGATCGAGCCGGTTACATCGAGCAGCCGGCCGTGTTGGAAACGGGCTCGATCCAATTGCACTTCGGCGATGCCGCTCAATCGATGCTCCGATCGCGTCGAAACCAGGTTGTCGAGATCGACGCCTGCCACGCGTCCGCGTACTTCGCCCGCCGGGCCATCGGCACGCTGCCGCCACCAGAGCTCACCGCAGAAGTTCGAGGCCGGCCCCCACGTCCCCCACCCCGGGCAGCACAAATCGATCAGCCGCGCGGGAAGAGGCGCCGGTCCGGTTTCGATCTTGATCGAAGCCGTCGCTCCTTGCTCCGATGAACCGCGATAGAAAGAGATCCGCGCCGGAGCCGTCTCTTTCTGTCCCGCCATGTGAAACTCCACGATTCCTTGCGGCTCGACCGGAGCGCCTTGAACCTGTGGACCCCTGGACTCAGCCTGCAACTTCCCGCGCACATCGGTCAGCGATTGCAGCGACGTGCCGTCGGCGAGGTGCATGGTCAGTTGCGGAGCCTGAATCTCGACCACCGTGGGCGAACCAGCCAGGCTCCGCAGCCGCCGGGCGACCAGTTCGGTGAGCAGATCGAGTCGGCTGCAATCCAACAATTCCGCCTGCCAACAAGTGACCGTAGATTTCTGACCGCTCACTTGCCACTCGACTGTCCGAAATCGGGCCAATGGCCGGGCCGTCTCGGGATCGCTCAGCGACATCCCGTCGTAACGCGTGACGTGGGGCCGCGGAAAACTGACCCGCTCCAACTGAACGTCGAGCGCTAACTGCTCGGCGAGCGACCGGCGATAGTACTCGACCGACAACGGGCAGCGGCACCAAACGATCGCCAACAGCACCGCGCAGGTCGGAACCGCCACCAACAGCCCGAAGGCCAGTCGGCAGAGACCGCGCCATGTCGTTTCGTGCCAAGCGAACATCCGTGTTCACCTTGAGCGTGGGCGCCAATCGGGCGCGCGGGCGAGCGATTAACGTTGTCGTGCAAGTCTTTGAAACAGTTCGAAGCGGGCCTGCATTTCCGCCAGGCTGTCCCCCCCGAACTTCTCGACCAGTGCCGAGGCAATCTCGAAGGCAACCACATTTTCCACAATCACGCTGGCCGCAGGCACGGCGCAGACGTCACTACGCTCGTAGCTCGCCTCCTCCGGCTGCTTGGTCGCCAAATTGACCGACGCCAGCGCCTTGCGCAGCGTGCTGATCGGTTTCTTGGCGGCACGGATCACCAGCGGCTGACCGTTGGTCATCCCCGCTTCCAAGCCGCCGGCATTGTTCGAGGGTCTGGTGTACCCGAGATCCGGCGCATCGCCCCCAGTCGGGTCGTAGACAATCGGATCGTGAACTTCCGAGCCGGGGCGGCGTGCCGCCTCAAACCCCAGCCCAATCTCCACTCCCTTGATCGCCTGGATCGACATCACCGCCTGAGCCAACCGGCCATCGAGCTTGCGATCCCATTGGGCGTGCGAACCGAGCCCGAACGGCAGTCCCTCGACCCGCACTTCGACCACACCACCGAGCGTGTCGCCTTCTTTGCCTTTGGTGTCAATGAGCGTTTTGACCTGGGCGTCACGGTGGGGACAGAGGGAATAAATCTCACTTGCATCACGGATTGCACGCTGCGCATCGATCGTGCCCGGCTCGGCGGGCAAGGCGATCCCCCCGAGTTCGACGACATAGCCAAAGGCCGTGATGCCAAACGGCGCCAGCAGTTGCTTGGCGAGTGCTCCGGCAGCTACGCGGACCGTCGTTTCGCGAGCACTGGCGCGTTCGAGCACCGCACGGATCGAGCCCAAATATTTGATCGCACCGGTCAAGTCGCCGTGCCCCGGCCGCGGTCTTTCCAATTCGCCCAAGCGTTCTAGCTTGTAATCCTTGTTGACCACTGTCAGGCGCAATTGGACTTCCCAGGGTCGAACCGTGCCAGATCCCGGTTTGGACGTCGACCTTATCGGTCTCGATCCGCTGTCGTCCACCACGCCCGTAGCCGCCCTGTCGCCGTCGCAATTCGACGTCGATCGAGTCGGTTTCGATGGCGACTCCGGCCGGAAATCCATCGATCAAGGCGACCAGCGCCTTGCCATGAGATTCGCCGGCGGTCCAGTAACGTAACATCGCTCAGGCTTTGCAGTAAGGAAGTGCGTTGCAGCAGTGCGCCGGTGGCGTACCCACCGTGAAAAAACCGCCGAAAGATAAACGTCTCGATTGTAACTCGCTTCGCGGAACGGTCCTAGGGCGACTCGTGGTTCCAATTTTCCACCCCGCCCCCGAGCCGACGGCAACATCTCGGCAACAAAATCTGGGCATTCCAGGTGAAACAGGCGCTCGGCAGTAGCAGCCGCCCTCGCGCAGCGGGCGACCGCCGCACTTCTCTCAGCTGTCGGGCTTGCCCGGGTTTCCCGCCAGCGCGACAATTCACCGCCGCCGCGATCGGCATCGTGGCAACCAAATCGGCTCGACTCACGCAGCGGGTTCGCGATGCAACGCCTCTCTCAGCAATCCACGTCTTCGATCGGCGAGCTGGCCCAAGTCGCGTTAGCGCGCGGCGGCGGGCCGATCCTGGCATTTCTCTGCATTTTGGCGGCAGCCCGACTGGTTTGCGGGGACGAAATCGTCAGCGAGCCGGCCCCTGCGATCCAGCCGACCGAAACGGTCGCCGAGGGCAACGCGGTAGGGCGTGGGACTGTCGAATTCCGGCCGTCACGTGCCGAGGCCGATTTGCCAAAACAATTTCAGCTGGGCCCACATCAATTTGATTTCACGCTGACACCAATCGAAACCGCATCGCAAACGTTCCGCATTTGGCAACTGACGTTTCCTTCGCCCGTTGTAACGGCCGAAGTGAATAACAACACCGTGCATTGCGAGTATTTTTGCCCGCTGACGCCCGGTCCTCGTCCTGGGGTGATCGTGTTGCACATTCTGGGAGGTGATTTCGAGTTAGCGCGCCTCTTCTGCCGATCGCTGGCCCAGCAAGGAGTATCGGCCCTGTTTGTGAAGATGCCGTATTACGGACCGCGCCGGACACCGGGTTCGCCGAACCGCATGGTCTCGTTCGATCCCGAGTCGACCGTGCGCGGCATGACGCAGGCCGTGCTTGATATTCGCCAGGCAGTCGCCTGGCTGGCCGCGCGAGAGGAAGTTGATCCCGGACGGTTGGGAATCATGGGGATCAGTTTGGGAGGCATCACCAGCGCCCTGGCCGCGGCCGCCGAGCCCCGGCTGCAGAATATCTGCCTGATCCTGGCAGGGGGCGATATTGGCCAGGTGGCTTGGGATTCGCGACATCTCGCTCCCCTTCGCAAGCGCTGGGCAGCCCAGGGCGGAACACGCGAATCGCTCGTCGAACTCCTCACTCCCGTCGATCCGGTAACGTATGGGCAAAACGTGCCGCGGCCGGCGAATTCTGATGCTCAACGCCGAACGGGACGAAGTGATTCCACCGGCCTGCACCGAGTCGCTGTGGCGGGCGATCGGCAAACCGGAAATCATCTGGTGGAACGCCACCCACTTCACCGCTATCCAGTTCCTGTTCGACGGAATGGACCGGGCGACCCGCTTCTTCCGCGATTCGCCCCTGCCGCCCGGCGACCCGCCCGCGCCCAGTAACGTTGCCAGCCGAACGCGCGATCAACTCCCGCATTTGATCGGTCGTAAACTACTGCGCCCCTTGCATTCCCGGGCCGTCGGTTTTATAAGACATCCTTGCGCCGTGGTGGCGGAATTGGCAGACGCGCTAGCCTCAGGAGCTAGTCCGGGTAACCGGGTGGAGGTTCAAGTCCTCTCCACGGCATTCAGGCGTTTTCGGCCGGGGGCTCATGCCGCTGGCCGGCGAGACAAAGACTTACGATCCACGCCGGGTCGTAAGTTTTTTTTGTTTCCCCCCAGCACGTCCTCAATAGGTAGACGAACGCCCCGATTTCGGCGGTGGCGGGATTGAAGTTCACTCACGCTCCATTTAGCCTAAAGTGTGTAGATTCGCTTTTGCCATCTTTTGCACGCTGTTGGAGGAACGAGCGATGAATCGCTTGAGGGCATTTATTTTGGGGGTCGGGCTGATCGGCTGCATCAATGCCGGGGTCAGTTCGGCTCATGCGCAACTCTTGCGCCGTCGTATGGTTTTGCTGGGGGAACGGGACCTTATAACTTGTACATCCAAGACACCCCTCCGTTCTACGCGATGTACCCTCCGGTCTATTACAGTCGGCCAGTGGCTCGCGCCTACGGCTTTAGCCCGTTCGCTTATCCACCTGGCGTGCCGACTCCGCAAAACTTCTTGTCGGCGCCGCAGGGAGTTCAAACGTCAGCAGTTTACGATTCGAGTGCGCCGCCGCCGGCTCCGGCCGACGCCTTTGCGCAGGCGCCGTTGACGATTGAGAATCCGTTTTTCCGGCCGCAAGCAAAGTAGGGGAGGGTCTACATCAGGCTGGCCGGTCCCAGGGCGGGCCGGCCACTGGTGTCTCGCCGCAGCGCACCCTATAGTGCATTGCTGAAGGGCGAGCGAGCCGAAGGACTGCCGTCCGGGCGGCCGCGATGGTAGTACGGCGAGAGGAATGTTTCCATGACTCGCGACGGAGCCGGCGACTTCGGTGCTCCGGAATCGGGCGATCACGGCACCAGCCAAAGAGAGCGTCGCGAGGTGTTCTTCGCCGGACACGTACAAGGTGTCGGATTTCGCTACACCACACGATCAATCGCCACCCAACATCCGGTGGTCGGCTTGGTCCGCAATCTGCCCGATGGACGAGTGCATCTGGTCGTCGAAGGATCACCAGAAGTGATCGACAATTTGCTTGCCCGAGTGGAAGCAGAGCTGGGCCGCTTTATCCGTGGGAAGGAAGTCTCGGTCCGAGCGGCCACCGGCGAGTTTTCCTCGTTTGACGTTGTCCGGTAGCGATGCGGTAGGAATTCACCCTACCCGGCGAACACTGGGCCGGCCAGTTGCGTAGTGGGGCCGGACCCCTGCATACTGGGGGCCTGTGAGCCGGGGCGGCAGCTGTCCAATCATCGTCAGGCGCCGCAGTACAAGTGGACAGCCGGTTTTGGCCTATTCGCCAAGCGAGTCAGTGGGTGACTAAAACAAATCGCAAACCATTGTTGGTGGGGAGCTTGGGGTGATTCTAGGTTTTGGATTATTGCTCGGGACCCTGAGCGTCTGGTTGACGCCGCTCTGGCTGATTAGCGTCGGCGCGGCCTGCGGTCTGGTGGTACTGGCGATCGTCTACGGCGCGGTGGCGCTTGCGGCGCCACGGCTGGCGGACTTTATTCGGATGTCGCTATGGGAGGGAATTCTGTTTCCTCTTACCATCTTGGCGATCTTTCTCACCGCATTCGCACTTTTAGCCACACCCGTGGTCCCTTACCGCGAACTCCTGGAGGCGGTAGGTCGAATCCCCGTCGTCGGAGCCGCCAAAAGTGAGGTCACCGTACCACCGGCGACCGAGAATTTTTCGATCCCGATGATCCCGGATCGGTTTCGCGCGGTCGAATTACAAGGCTTTGATCTGAGAAGCAATGGGCCGCTGCTGGTCGTGACCCACGTCTCCAAAGGAGCCGGTCACGACGGCGCGATTAGTCTTACTGCCAACACTGTCCGCGAATGGCAGAGGTCGAGCCTGACGGAAGACCCGATTCAGGGCGATTGGAAGGATTGGACGGCCACCAATTTGACCGACAAACCCATCCAGCTGCAGATGGTCATTCACACCGACATCCAATATCCCGAGGTCCGCATCGTGCCGCTCGTGGCCGCGGCGCTCATCGGAGTGTACCTGATTTATTTGGCGATCAGCCTCGTATTTCCGAAGATCGCGGCGATCGCGGCCACGACCTCCAAGGAGTCGATGGGCCAGCCGCTGTTTCCCGTCGCCATCGCACTCGGAGCTTTTGCCATCCTGCTGTTCGTCATCATCCCTTACAACACGTTCGGCGAAGACGTGAAGATGTTCAAGGACAGCGGGCTCACGTCCGTCATGCTGCTGGCGATTCTGGTGGCGGTCTGGTCGGCCAGCGTCTCAGTCGCGGACGAAATCGAAGGCCGCACGGCGCTAACCTTGCTCTCCAAGCCGGTGCGTCGCCACCAATTCATCCTGGGAAAGTTTCTGGGAATCATGTGGCCGATCGTGCTGCTATTCATCCTGCTGGGGGTATGGCTGTTGTTCTGCATTCCCTACAAGGTCGTCTACGACGCCCGCGAAACGGCCAAGCTGGAACCGACATGGCAGGTTTGCTATTGGGAAATGATCAGCACGTTGCCCGGTTTGGTGCTGGCGTTTTTCGAAGCGGTCATTTTGGCATCGATCAGCGTGGCCATCTCAACCAAGCTGCCGATGCTGCCCAACCTGATTATCTGCACCGCGATCTACGTGCTTGGGCATTTGGTGCCGACGTTGGTCAATTCGTCGGTTGGTAAATTCGAGATCGTGCAATTCGTCGGGCAGTTGATCGCGATCGTCTTGCCCGTGCTCGACCACCTGAATATTCAAGCGTCGATCGCCGCCGGTACGGCCGTGCCGCTGGATTATTTGGCCTGGGCGGGAGCATATTGCGTCTTGTATTCGACGATTGCGATGCTCGTCGCGCTGGCGTTGTTCGAAGACCGCGACCTGGCCTGACGTCGCGGATGCCGGCATTCCCGGGAATCGATGCCGCACGGAGCGCATTGCGTCGTTGCGCCCTTGCCGGATGTGCGGAGCGGCTGGCTAGCTGGCCTGACGCCGCCCGCGCTGCGGTTGATTGAGCATCGGCCAATGCGGTCCACGCAGGACCGAAGGCGGAACATCGGGCGCGGTGGCCCGATTGGCTCGCTCGCCCCAAAGGTGAGCTTGGATCGCGGCCAAAACCCGTTCCGCCACCACCAGGGCATCGCGGCCATCGGCTCCGCTGTGCGCGGCTCGCGGCCGCTGCGGATGCTTTCCAGAAAATCCTGATGCTGATCGGCCAGGGCGTTGGTCGGTGCCACGGCCAAATCGTTGGTCCGTAGATGCGTCTCGTGCAACGAATCGCGCAGCGCCGTCCGCTCGGGTGGCGACATGGCAGCCACGTCGATTTCGTGCCGGAGGACCGCCGGACTGGGACTGACGACGCGCGCCGTTCGGGCCGCGAAGTCGATGTCGGCGAAGCTTTCGCTTCCCCAGATCTGCATTTGACGCCGCGGCGGACCGAAATGGACGCGCGATGCGCTGAGATGTGCAATACAGCCGTTTTCGAATTCGAGTCTGGCGTTGGCCACATCCTCGTGGCGGCCCAACAGTGCCTGCCCCATGGCGAACACGTTGCGCACGTGGGCTCCCACCAGGTGAAGCATCAAATTGATGTCGTGAATCATCAGGTCCAGCACCGCTCCGATGTCGGTCGATCGAGCGGTGAACGGACCAACCCGAGTCGCCTCGATGAATCGCGGCTGATCGAGGTACGGCTCGACGGCGACGAGCGCTGGATTGAATCGTTCGACGTGCCCAACCTGGAGCACGGTCTTGCGGCGGCGAGCCGCGGCGACCAGGTCGTCGGCTTCACGGACGCTGCTGGCCAATGGCTTTTCAACGAGGACATGCAAACCACGATTGAGAAACGTCAAAGCGACGTCGCGGTGCGTGTAGGTGGGCGTGGCGATGATCGCCGCGTCGACTTCGTCGACCAGGTCGTGATAGTTTGCGACCGCGGTGGTCTTGCAGGCGGCTGCAGCCTCGGCCCGATTCGTGGGATCGGCGTCCGCCACCCCGACCAGGAGGACATCGTCCCGTTCGGCGAGCAGGCGAGCGTGGATTTTCCCCAAGTGGCCCACGCCCACGACCGCCAATCGCAGCTTACTCACGCGGCTCTCCTTCGTTCACGAGCCCGGCCGTGCTTGCCCTCTTGTTGGTGTTCGATGAACGACAAAAGTTCGCTCACCTGCGTGCCAAGTTGGTCGTTGCCGCGCAAGATTTCGCGCGCGTGGTCGAGACCGACTTTGGCGCGATATACCAGCCGATGGGCTTCGGCCAGGCAGTGGATGACTGCGGGTGAAAAATCGTTGCGTTTCAGGGCCACGACGTTGATGCAGCGGGGCCGGGCCGGATGCCCTTCGACGAGCATGAACGGTGGAACATCGTGCAGCACGCGGCTCAGTCCTCCGACGAAACTATAGCCGCCGATCGAGGCGTAGTGGTGCACGCCCACGCCGCCCGACAGCGACGCATGGTCGTGAATGTGGACATGCCCTCCCAAGAGCGTGCCGTTGGCAATCACGATGTGATCACCCAGCTTGCAATCGTGGGCAATGTGGGAGCAGGCCATCAGGAAGTTGTGGTTGCCGATCGCCGTGATGCCATCCTCTTTTTCACTTCCACGATTGATCGTGACCGATTCGCGGATCAGATTGTGGTCGCCGATGATTACCTGGGTGTCGCCGCCGCGGTAACTGATGTCCTGCGGCTCGCCGCCCAGCACGACGCCGGGATAGATGTGATTGTGGCGGCCGATGGTCACGCGTCCCATGATTGTGACGTTATTCTCCAGTCGCGTGCCGTAGCCGATGCGGACGTCGGGCCCGATTACCGAGAAGGGCCCGATTTCGACTTCCGCATCGATTTCAGCACGAGGGTGAATCGACACATTTTCGGCGATGAAACCAGCCATACCGTTGCTCCTACCGGCCCAATCGTGCGGCGGATCGAGGTTGCACTCGCCACGCCGCCGAGGCTCGCGTAAATCAAAGATTTCCTTGCGATCGATACGCGTCAGGCAGACCGACGCCATGTCTCGACAACTTCTTCTTCGTTCAACAAGGCACGCACCAGCTCGGCGTTCAGGCGATGCCCACTGCGGTGGGCGATGATGTGACCGATAACGTCGCAACCCGTCAAGGCCAGATCGCCGACCAAATCGAGCGTCTTGTGCCGCACGCACTCGTCTCGAAACCGTAGCGGATTCTCAATCGGACCGTCTTTGTCGAAGACCAACACGTCCTGGTAGGTCGCCCGCGTTCCCATGCCCCGCGAAATGAGCCACTGGGCTTCTTCTTCCAGCATGAACGTGCGGCTGGCGGCCAACTCGCGGCGAAACGAATCAGGATTGATGGCCAATTGCAGCGTCTGGCGACCGATCGCACTGCTGCTGCCGTAGTCCAACCGGAATTTGACCGACAGGCCGGCGGTCGTGCTCGGTCGGGCTTCGACCCAACTGTCGTCGTTACCCAATCGCGTCACGCTCCGCACGACGAGCGTCGGCCGCACCGATTCCTGGTCTTGGGTGCCGACCGATTCCAAGGCCAGGACAAACGGCTGGCTCGATCCGTCGCAACCAGGCATTTCGGCTTCATCGACCCACACTTCGCAGTTGTCGATTCGCAAGCCGGCCAGAGCGGCCAGCACGTGCTCCACCATTTCCACGCTTCCGCCATCCGACGAAAGGGTCGTGCGGCGCGGAGTCTCGATGCGGTTCGACACCACGGCCGCAATCCGCGGCTGCGACTCCAGATCGCGGCGGACGAATACAATGCCTGTGTCGGGGGGCGCTGGGCGAAATTCAACGCACACGTCGCGTCCGCTCCAGAGCCCAAACCCTTTGACTGTGACAGGCGCCAAGATGGTGCGTTGTTTACGGAGAGCGTACATCCAAGAAGTCGACCGTTAGCTAGAGATTGCAAAGTCCAGGACACACACCGCCACGCACTGGCCAAGTCCCCTTGGCACACTCCCCCTGTAATCGGCGCAAATCATCGACGGGTCGGCGGACCACTCGAACCATTGGTAGCCGGGGGGCGATTGGCGACCGCGCGCTGGTTGAGTGCATTGAGAACGAGCTCAGTAATGTCCGGACCGCCCTGATAGACAAACGGGCGGCTGACGGCCCGCTGGATCGTCGCCGGCACATTCGGATCGACCTGATCGCTGGAGTAATCCATCACCAGCAGCACGCCGTTGGCCGTGGCATATCGTTTGACTTCCTCGGTGATTTCCGTGTAGATCTTGTACATGGCCTTCATTTGCCGTTCCTGAAAATCGCGCTGCTCGATGCTGGCCCGAACCTTCAGATCGGAAATCCGTTGCGTGATCTCTTCTTCCAGTCGACGGTAGTCCGGAGTGCCGGGTTTGAAGTCCTTCAGCTTTTCCTTGAGCGCTTCGATCTGGGCGTTGTCTTTGCGCAGTTGCGTGTCGGCGGCCATTCCGTCCTTTTGCAATTCTTCCACGAGGCTTTGCGCCTTGACGTACTTGTTCATCACGTGGTTCAAATCGATGACGGCGACCACTCCTCCGTGAGATTGGCCCATCACCACCGGGCGCTGCGCCGACCCCGGGGCCATTTTGCGGTTGTCCCTGCCCGGAGGCTTGCCCCGGCCCGGAAGGTTGGCCGGCCGCGGATGGTTGTCCCGCTCCGGACTGTGGCCCAAGGGGTGGCTGCCCGGGTGGCCGCTGCGCAAACAACTCTTGGGCTGACAATGCCAGCAGGCTGGCGACGCAGACGGCGAACAAGAATGTCGTTTTCACGATTCAAGCACTCCTTGCTTCATCGGTTGAGCGGGTCTTCCGTGACCTGCATGCCGACAGCAGACATCGGCTGACATGTGCCTCGATCGTGATGCCCAGGGCAGCTCAATCGAGGCGGTATTGTGTCCGGAAGTGAGAAACAGGTAAAGGTCAAAATACCAGCGGATTTCCGAGCCCTTCTCAGTTCTCGGATTCTTCAAAAATGGATTCGCACACGCGTCTCAGCTGCGATCCAGCCTGCTCCGGCCAGTCGATTGCCGCCACCGTCAGCGACGGCGCGATGTTGACAGCAATCATCAAGCCCAGATCGACTCGTGACGGTTTCGCCAGGCGGTTACAGGGCGTCGGCCGCCGGTTCCGTCGCCACACGGGTGGCACTCACCGGCACGGCTTCCGCATTGCCTGCGGCCGCCTGGCCTGCCGGCGGAGTCGCCAGCGTCGGTTGTGATTGATACACCGGCACGCCGGGCATGCCGCCGAGCACGGATCCTTGACGTGTCATGAACCCGCCCGTCGGCTTTCCGTCCGGACCGATCGTCGCCGCACAGTAGTCGTATGGGGACTGGCACATCTTGCAACCCACGCAGGCGGCGACCAATGCCATCCACACCAAACCAATGAGTTTCCTGTCCATGGATTTGCCTTTGTCGGAACGTGCGCGCTGGCGGCTTGCAAGTAATGGCGTGACGGCGTCGCCTTATAACGCTGCCCCGGCAAGCCTCCAAGATCAGATCGGTTGCGCCGGCCTGCGAACGTGAGAAACTTTGCCGGCTGGCACGATTCCGCGAACCTTGCCGCCTTGCTAGCACAACCGCAACAAGCGAGATCACCACGCCAACGTGGCGCCTGGCAGGCTAGCACATCGCGTTGGGAATCGATCGAGAATGCTCGCAGAGAATGGTTGTCCGTGAATCGCCGGCGTCACTACGCCTCGAATAACCACCACGAGACGAACAGGAAATAGAGGACCGCCGCCGCCAGAAGGGTCCCGACGGCAAGCCAGGTGCGCCAGCCCCCAAGGGATAGAAGTCGGCGACTTCCCGAATCCTCGGAATCGAGCAATGCCTCGACGACCGCCTGCCGGGCGGCAGACAGCGCGGTTCGCCGGCGAGGATTGGCCGGTGGCTGGCGCAACGGAGCAATCATCAGTGCGCCTCAATGCTGCCGGGGTTCGACCAATTCTCGACAAGCTCGACGATGTCGGCGAAGCTGTCCAGGCGGGCGTCGGCCTTAACCTCTTCCTGGCAGTTGAAGGCGATTGTCCGCAGGCCGAAGGCGGCCGCCCCGTCGAGGCTGCGGCGGTCGCAGCCCACAAATGCCGCTTCGCCGGCAGGCAATTCCAGCACATCGAGCGCTGCCGCGTAACATTCAGGGGCCGGCTTGGCCGCACCGAGATCAAACGAGGAGAGGACTTGCTGGAACACGCCTCGCAAGCCGAGCCGCTCGATTTGTCGTTCTAGCATCGCGGCCGGCTGCGGAGCATCGCACAGCGCGACCAGTGGCAATCCACGTTGGGTCAATGCGTTCAGTGCGGCGCCAACGGTCGGCAGCGGCCGAACGTTTTCTTCATAAGCATGACG
Organism: uncultured Planctomycetaceae bacterium; assembly: GCA_963702015.1. Classification (GTDB taxonomy): domain Bacteria; phylum Planctomycetota; class Planctomycetia; order Pirellulales; family PALSA-1355; genus DATJTR01. Next base: position 4,220,402 of record OY969698.1, on the reverse strand, counting down.
CTGGCAACGAGCGACCGCTTCGACCTCATCGATCTGTCCCCACGACAGGCCCGCCGACAGCAAAAAAGCCTGGAAAGCTTCTTCGTATTGCCGGAAACCTCGCTCGACGTCGACCAAATACTCACGTTCCCAGCGGTGAAAAAAGGCCGGATAAGTGGCGGGCACGTGCAGGCGGACGAGCAATCGCACCAGCTCACGCCGCCAGAGCGTGGCGTCGTAAAGCACGTTGGCCATTTCCATGACCAACCCGCGCACGGTCGATCCCGAACCGTCGGCCGCCGCGTTCTTGGCCGGGCGGGTGTGAGGCCGCTCGTGCCGCGTCGCCGCGGTCATGCCGCCGCTGGTCGCACGCAACGTGGCAGTCGCTCTGCTGGCAAGCCCCGTCATCGAACACTCGTCGAAAGAACCATGAATTGATTGCACCGCCGTGCGCGCGATGGCATTCCCCGCGCGTTGTTGCGTCTCAATGGCTGGCCTCGGACGCTTTGTGCAGCGGCTTGCGTTTCCGCAAGCCCGGCTGACGTTCGAGCAAGCCGGCTAGATGATTCCAGTCCCATTCTTCCGGTCCGAGCGCATCGTAGATCACCTGGATCTCTTCCCAGTTTTCCTGCCCATCGATCCGCAAGCGGACATCCGAGGAGTCGAGTCGCGGCGGGACACGCAGCAATCGGACGCGAAACCGCTGAGCGTGGCTGTGCAAATAATGGGTGACCCCCTGGCGATCCGCTGGACGCGTCGCTTCCGCGTCGGCCCGAGCGATAGCGGCGGCGGAACACCATTCGGCGAATGGCCCCAACGACGACAGGATCGTCGGCTGGCCGTCGCTTGAGCAGTAACTGATGTAATCGCTTTCAGGGTGAGCCGCGGCCGTCGTGACCAGTCGATCGATCAACACCGGATCAACAAACGGATTGTCGGCACAGACGCGCACCACGGACTCGGCCTGATGCTGAGCCACCACGGCGGCGAAACGTGAGAGTGCGTCTGGTTCCGGGCCGACGACGAGTTGCACGTCGGGAGGAAGCTGCTGGCACAACTCCTGCTCGGCCGGCGTATCGCCAACAAGCACCAAAATAGCGTCCAATCGCTGGCAATCCGAAGTCCGGCGGACGACCCATTCCAGCAAGGTTTTTCCACCCAATTTACGGCCGACTCGGTCCCGATTGGGTAAGGCTACGTGGCAGGCTTGAACAATTGCAAGTGTCTTCAACTTTTCCTCCGCGTCTGCCGCCGTCGGCACTCGAATGAAACGGTTTCTCAAAGTCTCGTGATTGGTCGCACCGCTCTGGCCAATAACGCAGCGCGAAATGTCCACCTTTCGCGGGCCGGCGCCACGGACGATGGCCCGGTGGTCCAGCAAATTTCCGCCGCAAGCGGGGGCCGAGTGTAGCAATCCCCCCTCAACCGCTCAAGACCGTAACCGCCGCGGGGACCGATGCGCCTCCAGAAGAACACAACGAGCGCCCGTTTTCCGCTAGCACTTGGGCATGCCGGCAGGGCGTTGTGATTGGTGCTACAGCACTTGGGTCATTTGCCCCCAGCAGAGATCACGCACGAATCGCGTTTGAAGCTCCACGTGCGCCGACCGGCGCGCCAACAAAAACCCCGCGCGGCGGACCATTCCGCCCCGCGGGGTGCTGACTTCAACGAAACGCAGGCGATTCGGACTCACCGACGCGAGCCGGCGGGCGTTACTTCAAGGCCGCTTCGTACCGATGGTTGACCGCGTTCCAGTCAACCACGTTCCAAAACGCGGCAATGTAATCGGGCCGGCGATTCTGATACTTCAGATAATAGGCATGTTCCCAGACGTCGAGACCCAGCACCGGCACGTTGCCATGCATGATCGGGCTGTCCTGGTTGGGGGTGCTCTCGACGACGAGCTTCTTGTTTTTATCGAGGCTGAGCCAGGCCCAACCGCTACCGAACCGGCCTACGCCGGCCTTGGTCAGCGCTTCTTTGAAGGCGTCGAAACCGGCCAACTCCGTTTTGATCGCTTCGGCAAGCTTGCCGACCGGAGCACCGCCTTTGCCCTTGCCGAGGATCGTCCAAAACAGCGAGTGGTTGGCATGACCACCGCCGTTGTTCCGCACTACGGTACGAATGTTTTCCGGCACACTGTCGAGTTTGGCGATCAGCGATTCGATTGGTTGGTTGCCGAGCGTCGACCCTTCGAGCGCCTTGTTCAGGTTGGTGACGTAAGCGGCATGGTGCTTATCGTGATGGATTTCCATCGTCTTGGCGTCGATATGCGGTTCGAGGGCGTCGAACGGGTACGGCAATGGCGGCAGTTCATAAGCCATTGATGATTCCTCCTCAAAGCAACGAGAGAAAAATGAAAATCGTGGGACCGGCCACGCGGGAAAATGCCACACGCGTTTCACTGGCGCGCGGCATCCGCTTGCGCTCGCGCAGCATACCTGAAGCTGCCGGCGCTGGCAACTTGCCGCACGGCGGTGGGCCGAATTTAGCCCTGGCGAAACCAGGGGAGCAGCGACGAGATCGTCGGGCGAGGCGGCGTTTCGACTACGATTTCTTCGTCTTCGTTGGCCATCAAGTAGGATTTGACGCTGCTGGCCAACTGGCGAGCGCTGGCAGCCAGATCGGCTCGGCGCCGATCCCGGGCACGTAGCGGACGAATGAGCAGATGGACCTGGGTCCGCAGCAGTTTCGACTCGGGTGCGGATTCGGCATTGCACTCCGGACGATCTTCGGCGAGACGAAGCTCGATGACGAACGCCACTGGACGGTCTGATTTGCGTTTGAGAAAGCCGCTCCAGCCGGCACTGATCTTGAGCGTGATGATCTCGCCGTCGATCGACACGATCTCCGCATGATGATCGGCCACAAAACCACGAATTTTTTCAACGGCCATCTTCAACGGCACCGTGGTGACCAGGCGTTTCTGCACAATCGAGTCCGTAGCACCAGCACGTCGGAACCAGGAAAAACCCTTGGCCGGTTCTTCGTGTTCGCTGATCCCGGTCCCCAGTTGCACCACCATGTTGCGACCACGTTGTTTCGCCTGAAGGAGTGCTCGATCGGCACGGCGAAGCATCGTTTCGGGAGTGTCACCGGGTTGAACTTCGGTGACCCCGAAACTGGCCGTGATCGGGGTTCCCCCCAAGGCAGGCTGAGGCAGCCGGGCCAGATTCTTGCGCATTTCTTCGGCACGCTTGGCTGCTACGGCATTCCGACAATCGGCGCACAGCACCACGAATTCCTCACCGCCGTAACGCGCCACCAGGTCGCCGGGCCGGCAGCCACCCTTGAGCAGTTGGGCAAAACTCTTGATTGCTTCGTCCCCTGCCGGATGGCCATGGGTGTCATTGATCAGCTTGAAGCGATCGATGTCGCAGATGATCAGGCTGCACGGCAGCCGGCGTTCCAGGTGCTCCGCCACGAATAGCTTGTGCGTCTGATCAAACTCGGCCCGATTCGCTACTTGCGTCATCGGATCCTTCGTGGCCCGTTCGTGCAAACTCTGGCAACGCTGCTCGAGCGAAGCTTCGGGCGAGGCATCGTGCAAAAGCAACGTGGCGCCGTGCGTCAGACCGTCGGGACTCACGACCGGCACCGTGTGCAAATCGACCGCTACCAAACGATTTTGACGCCCGCGAATCCGCAACCGCCGCAACGATTGCACGCCAGTCTGGATTGCATGATGCACCGGGCACTCTCCGTTGCCCAAAGGACGCCCATGCTCGTCGTGCAGCCCGACGAGACCGGGTACCCACGCCTGCTGGAAGCCGGCCGCGGAAGCAATGCCCGTCAGCCGCTCTGCCCCCCGATTCCAAAGCAGTATCTTGCAATTGCGATCGACGAACACGACGGCATCGTGCATGTTGTCGAGCAGCTTGTCCTGAAACAGCAGCGCCGTACTGTCCTTGGGTCCCTCGTCGAACATCGACTGCAACCGCCACAGGCCGCCGGAATCGGGCGATTTGAGTTTATCCAGCCAACGAGCAGCCACGCGAGCGTTCAGGTCATCGGCATAATCGAGTTCAGCAAACAATTCGACGAGGTCTGGATCGAATTGAGACCCGGCATAGGCAAACAGCTCGGCCATTGCGGCATCGCGCGACATCGCCTCGCGATAGACCTGGTCGGTCGTCATCGAGTCGAACGCATCGACGATCGCCAGCATTCGGGCGCCAAACGGAATATCGCGGCCCGACACGGGATGGTTGGGGCGGGTGCCGTCGTACCACGCGGGCAAATTCCGCACGATGTCGAGAATCGCCGCCGATGCACAGCAGGTCCCCAAAATCCGCAGGCCTGCCCGGCGGTAGCCATCCATCAGCGCCAGCTCCGCCGGAGCGAGGTGACCAGGCTTGAGCAGAATCGCGTCAGGGAAGGCCACCTTGCCAACGTCGTGCAGCAGCGCCGCCACCTCGATCTGGCTGATTTCCTCTTCGTCCAATTGCAGCGCCAAAGCCCAATGCGAGCAAGCCAACGCCACCCGCAACGAGTGTGCCGCAGTCGGCGCGTGCTTGCAATCCAATGCGGTGAAAAGGCTGCCGGCAATCCCCAGCCGAACCACCGCCAGCTGATGCTCGAAGCTCTCTTCAGCTGATTCGCGCTCGAGAGATCGTGAATCGACGGCCGGCGACCCCGACTCGCCGTCGATTGGATCCGGTGCGGCCGTGAGTTGTTCCAGGGGCCGCGAAGCGGCTGCTGGCGTTGCGATGGCCGATATCAGCGCCATCGTATTGTCGGGAAACTCGGCAGATTGACGTTCCATCCGATTTCGCTTCGCTAGCAATCGTGGCGTTTCAGAAAACTGTACGATCCAACTGTCGCCGTCGGGCGACCGATTCGGCCCTGCCGGGCGATCGGTGCGAGCGTGGCACCATCCGGGGGTCGTCGGCGCGAAAAAATGTCACCTGTGGCAACGCTAGGTCGAAGGAAGCAATTGTCAAACGAATCGCTTGCACCGGTCGGTCAAATTGGTACAAACGCAACGACTGGCCGGTCTGTGCCGGTGGTGACGGTTCCACTCACGGGCGCAAGACCATGCCTTGCGCCGTGGTTTCTTCGCTCGCGGCCGCGAGCAATCATCGCGGGCTGCTCGCGGCCACCGGCAATCTCGTCTCGTCCCATTCGAGTTGGGTGGCCGCGAATGCCGAATTCGATACCGGAGGCGCGATGCTTCGCACCTCAGCGCCAGCACCCACCGCGATTGAGCCCACAGCGATTATTTGCGCCGCCCGGCGGTCAGCCGGCCTTCCGCACGCCCACCGTCCCAAACGCTATCTGCGGATCGCCGCGATTCCAAATCGACCTTTAAGCCACCTTTACGCCTACTTCGCATGAATTTCCGACAGCAGCGCCGCCGCCGCGTTTGGCCCGACGAGGTAACCCAGTTGGGACCCGACGGGGACGATCCGGCGCGTTCGGCAGCCGGCGACGTGGCGGCAAGCGGTCAGTTCCGCGAGACCTACACCTCGCAGGCTCGTCGAGACGAGCAACCTCGGTTGACCGATTTGATTCCGACCCGGTATCGAGTGGTTGCTGCGTGGTACGCCGCCGGGATTGCAGTCATCGGACTACTGGAATGCCTGCACTCCCGACTCGACTGGCTGGCCGAGCAGGTGGCGCCGGCGGTGCCGCGCGCACTCGACCTGGCCGAGCGCGGCAGTTTCGCCGCCTGGTTTTCTTCGGCTTGGTTGTCGATCACCGCTTTGATTTCGGTCCTGCTGTTTTCCTTACGGCGGCATCGCGTCGACGATTATCGCGGTCGCTACCGAATCTGGATCTGGGCGGCGCTGGCCTGGATGGCGCTGGCGGTGAATCAAACCGCCCAATGGGACGACCTGTTGCGCGCCCTCGTTTTGCACGCGGGGGCCCGAATTGGTTTGAATCAAGATTGGCTCTGGCCGGCGTTGTGTGGCGGCATGGCCGTAGTCTGCGCCGCGCGGCTGACCGCCGAGATGCGTCGGTCCGTTCTGGCTCTGGCGCTACTATGGACCGGCGGCATAGCCTGGCTGGCGGCGGTGCTTTGCCGCCCGCTGGCAATCGGCGCAGCCGAACCTGAATCGCAAACGATGCTCGTCGCCGGACTGATCCTGACGGGCCAGTGGACCATTCTCTGGGCTCACCTGGCCTACGCCCGGCACGTACTGCTGGACGCTCATGGGTTGCTCGCGCCACGTACGGTGGTGACGCGTCCCCGACTGGCCAGACGCACGCGTAAAGTCGCGACGGTACCGGCGCAGTCCGTCGGCGCGCCGGCAGCAGAAGGTGCAGCGCGCGGCAATGCAGCGGCGCGTCGGTCAGCCGGCGAAAATGTGTCGACCGAGCGCGAGGTCAACGATGCGGCCAGCACGCCTGCCAAAGTCGCGATGTCGGCCAAACCGGCCGCTTCGACCGGCGTGCCCGCGGCGGCCAAAATGGTCGCACAGGCGAAACCTGCCGCCACCACCGCTCCGACCGGCGTGCGCCTTGGCGTTTCCGCCGACGATGACGATTCGTCCGATCGCGGCATCTCTCGGGCAGAACGGAAACGGCTCAAGCGTCAACAGCGTGGCCAGGTTCGCGACGCCGCTTAAGCGTGTTGGGCCGTGCGGCGCGGTTGTCCAATGCCCCGGGCGTCTACTATGATGCGTGTAGGCTGGCCGCTTGCAGAGCGAGCTGCTCTGCGAAGGCCGACCGACGGCGCGTGCAGTTTGACAGCCGCGGCCGACTGCAAACGGGACCGATGCGCTGAGGAAAGAATTGATGAAGGTGATCTTGGCAAGTCCACGCGGATTCTGCGCCGGCGTGAACATGGCGATCGAGACACTGGAACTGGCCCTTAAACTCTACGGCGCGCCGGTTTACGTCTATCACGAGATCGTCCACAACAAACATGTTGTCGAGCGGTTTCGTCAATTGGGAGCGGTGTTTGTCGAAGACTTGCACCAGGTGCCGGCGAAATCGCATTTGCTCTATTCCGCCCACGGCGTCGCCCCAGGCGTGCGCGAACTGGCCGTCGAGCGCGGCCTCAAAACCATTGACGCCACTTGTCCACTGGTGACCAAAGTCCATTTGGAAGCGATCCGCTACGCGCTGGCCGGATACCGGATCGTGCTCATCGGTCATCACGGTCACGACGAGGTCATCGGGACGATGGGCGAAGCTCCGGAGGCGATCGTGTTGGTCGAGTCGACCGACGACGTCGACCGACTGAACTTCGACCATCCCGCGCCAGGGACGGAACGCGTGGCGGCCGACCGGCTGGCTTATTTGACTCAAACGACACTATCGGTCGACGACGCCAATCGTATCATCGCCCGATTGAAGGAACGATTTCCTCACATCGTCGGACCGCCGAAGGAAGACATCTGTTACGCTACGCAAAACCGGCAAGAGGCGGTGCGAGAGCTCTCGCGCGACGCCAACGTCGTGTTGGTGCTGGGGAGCCAAAACAGCTCGAACAGCCAACGCTTGGCCGAGTTGGCCCGCGAAACTGGTGTTAGCGCTTATTTGATCGATGGCGTGGTCGATATTGATCCGGCCTGGTTCGGCGCGTCGGATACCGTGTTGGTCACCGCCGGTGCCAGCGCGCCAGAATCGGTCGTGGAAGAGTGCGTCGATTTCTTCGTGACCCGCTTCGGAGCCAGCGTCGAGGCGCGTTCCCTCCGCTCCGAGGAAGTTTACTTTCCGCTTCCGCGCGAGTTGCGATCCGCCGGCAAGGCGCCGGTGGCGAGCGGCCCATAGAGCCAATCTCTCGCCGTCGGAAATTTCACGGCCGAGGAGGACGCTTGGGGCCTGCGCACAACTGTTTCAGCCGAGACTCCAGCCGCGCAAGAATCTCGACGTCGCCGGGGTGGGGCGAAATCTGGGCCGGCCGTAGAGGCAGCGGCACTCCATCCATGCGGAAAATGGTCCCCCCCGTTGCCCGCCCATAAGCGGCGGTGGTGAACGCAACGGCCGCCCCCTCGTCGCCGGTTGTCGAGCCCGATGCGATCGTGACCCGGTCGATGGTCGCCAGGTGCCTGCGAGCAGCCGGTGAAAGGCTCGATGCCGGATCGGCGGCAACCAACAGCACCGCGTCGGCCTCGGAGCGTGCCAGAACATCTTCGGCGCTGTATTCACCGGGATTGAATCGCGGATAGCCGCGAGCCAGGCTGACGGCCGAGGGTGCGCCGGTCCGGGAACAGATAACGCCGGCTGCGCCAGCCGAATTGCCGTGCGCTGCGAGCGGTGCGGCCGCGGCCCGCGTGAAGGCATTGAGATCACGAATCAGCGCCATGAGCGCATCGACCTGGACATGTCCGGCCGGGGCGTCAGCCAGAGCGGCGTCGAACAAAACGACCGCGAACCTGGCTTGAATCAGTCGGTCGCGCAAATCTTGCCAGGCGACGAGGGTGACGCCCGTGCCGGCAAGCACGTCGTCGGCATCCAGATCGGCGCCGCGCACGAGCGCGCAAAACCCACAGCGCTTCGAAATCGCAGCCGGCACGCAGAGGAAGAAACAGATTCGCCTCTTCCGCGCTTCGCTTGCGTCGCTCGTCGACCACCACGCAAGTGCGATCGACGCGGCCGCCGGGAACAAACCGGCCCCGCGGCGTCAGGCTGTATTTGCTGAAGTGCCGTGGGTGAGTGACTACGGGATCGGCACGCCACACCAGCAGCAGATCAGCGCGGTTGGCGATCTCGCCAAGCGAACAAGTCACTTCACCCACACCGTGAAACGACGTGCCGGTCAGGCCGCCGCTGGTGGTGTCCAGCACGGCCCCAAGCCAATCGGCAATGCCGACCGCCATCCGCACGGCCTCGCAACTCGCCTGTTCCAACCCATAAACCAGCGGATATCGGGCGGCCGCCAAAAGCTGCGCCGCCCGCTCGATCCCCTCGTCCAGACTGGCAGGCCGACCGGCCACCCGACAGCTTGGACCGTCGGGAGCGCTCTGGTCGACGAACCAGGCCTGTCCCAGGTCGCAGGCATGGCGAGCTTCGACAATGCGATTGCCGCGCACGGACACTTCGATATCATCGCACGCGCAGCCACAACCGGCACACGTTGCGTCCCGCACGATCCGGTCACCGGGCTCGGATGCGGAAAGTGCGTTCAAAGGATCATCACCCCGTGCGAGCAAAATGCCGGCCGTCGCGTCCGCAGGAAACCCGACTACTTCGCTTCCTTGGGGACGAACCAAATGTTGCGGTAGCGGACCGGGTCGCCACCGTGGTTTTGCAAGTAGAGAGGGCCCGGCGAGTCGCCCGCGGCGACCGGCGATGCCGGCGAGACCTGGGGCAGGGTCGTCTTGCGATCAACCAACACGTTGTTTTGCTTCACGCTGATGATCGCATCCTTCACCTTCTGGCCATCCTTGTACTCGGCGGCCGTGAAGTCAATGTCATAGGTCTGCCATGCGCCCGGCGGATAGCTCATGTTCTGATCCGGTGCCTTCAGCGAATAGATGGCGCCGCAACCGGTGTCCGATTCATCTTCCCCAAACGAATCGAGCACTTGGATTTCATAACGCCCTTGAACGTAGACACCGCTATTGCCGCGAGCCTGGCCACGTGCGTCCGGCATGAACGGCACACGAAATTCGATGTGCAATTTGCCGCTACCGAGTTTTTCCTTGCTGGTGCAACCGGGCAGCAGCAAACCATCCTCCGTCATCTTGCCATTCTCGAAATTACTGGCGGTCGAACCGTCGAACAGCACCACGGCACCTGCCGGCGGCTGAGCCCCCAAAGTCGTGCTCTCGCGATCAACTTTCTTCAGCTCGCTGATCTTCACGCCCGCAACGCTGATCGTCAGCACGCCGTCTTTTACCGAGCTCGAATACTCATCGCTCTTGATTTCGACGACGCCATCCTTGAGTTCCCCTTCCGACCCTCGTCGCTGACTGCGGTCCCAACCGTCGCCGGGCAGACCGCCGATATAACCGACTGCCTTAAATTTTCCTTTACCTAACGCCACGACTTGCACGCCGATCGGTGAATTGCCAGCCTGGCTGAATACCTCGCCGACATACTCTCCTTGCACTCCATAGTCCGGACCGGTCGGCTCGGCATCCTTGGGCTCGGGCTTGGGGTCGGCCGCCCGTATGACGAGCGGACAAGCCAACAACAACAGGAGGGTGAGTAAGCTTGAGGCGCGATCAAGCGGACGGCGACACATGGCAGGTCTCCAAAGAATATTTGTGGGGAAGTGGTTTGCGGTCAGCGACAGTCGACCGCCTATTATGCCTCGTCGAAAATCCCTTCGCAAGTCACCCAACCACCCCCCGATCGCAGCTCAAAGACTGGAAATGACAGGGTTTGAGCCCAAATTCCCCCTGGCAGAGACCCGGGCTCGTTCGCACCTCGGCCGCTGCGGCGCGCCGATAGCTCGCCGGCGACTTCGGAGGCCAGCAAACGGGCATCTTTGGCGACGCCCGCGACTGGTTGAGACCGGCGACGCAGCCCGCACGGCTAAGTCAAAATCTGCCGCAGCACGGTTCCGGCGACGTCGGTCAGACGGTATTGGCGGCCATTGTGCTTGTAGGTGAGTCGCTCGTGGTCGAGACCCAATTGGTGCAGAATCGTGGCGTGAATGTCCTGCACCGAAACTGGATCGACCGCCGCGGCGTAGCCAATTTCGTCGGTTTCGCCCAGGCTGGTGCCGCCACGCACGCCGCCGCCCGCCATCCACATCACAAAGCCATGCGGGTTGTGGTCGCGACCTTTGCCTTTTTCGTTTTCGCTTACCGGCATGCGGCCGAATTCGCCCCCCCACACGACAAGCGTCGAGTCGAGCAGCCCACGTTGCTTGAGATCCGTCAACAGGCCGGCAATCGGCACGTCGGTCTCGGCACACATGCGGCCGTGGTTTTCGGCGACGTCACCGTGGGCGTCCCACTCGTCGTTGGAGTAGACCTGCACGAAACGAACACCGCGTTCGACCAACCGCCTGGCGAGAAGGCACTTGGTGCCAAATTGAGCGGTGTCGGCCGCACGGTCAAGACCATAGAGCTGCTGAATATGCTCGGGCTCGTCGGCCAGGTTGGTTGTCGCGGGAGCCGTGGACTGCATGCGATAGGCCAACTCGAACGCGTCGATCCGGGCAAGCAAGTCGGCCTCGCCGGGATGACGGTCAAGATGTTCGCCATTCAGCCGGGCGGCCAGATCGAGCATCGCCCGCTGGTCGGCGGATGAAATGTCGGGCGGACGGTCCAAATTCAAAATCGGCTGGCCATTGGTTCGCAAAAGCGTCGCTTGGAACGAGCCGGGTAGAAAGCCCGAGCCCCAGTTGTTCGCTCCCCCTTTGCCGACAGTCGGCGGAAAGACGACAAATCCGGGGAGATCCTGATTTTCGCTACCCAAGCCGTAAGTGACCCAAGTGCCGGCGCTGGGAAAGCCAGGGCGTGTCAGCCCGGTATTGATCTGATACATCGCCTGGGCATGATTGGGCGATTCGGTGTGGACCGATTTGATGAAGGCGATGTCGTCGACGTGGGTAGCCAACGTCGTGTAGCGATCGCACGCCCACGCACCGCTCTGACCGTATTGCTGGAACGTAAATGGCGACGGTAACAGCGGACCGGGATTGCCGCGATGAGTTTCGATGGCGACCCGCTCGCCCGACCGCTTGCTGAGCTGAGGTTTGGGATCGAACAGATCGAAGCCGCTCGGCCCTCCTTCCATGAAAAGCCAGATGACGCTTTTGGCCCGGGCCGGAAAATGGCCCGCCCGCGGAGCGAGTGGACTTTTTGGTGCAGCCACTTCGCCGGCCAACAACCCATTTCGAGCCAACAGATCGGCCAAGGCCAGCGTCCCCAAGCCACCGCCGACCTGTCGCAAAAACTCGCGACGGTTGGCATAGCCGGTAACTGCGCCGTGGGCAGCGGCACGAGTCGGCTTGATGGAATGAATCGCTCATCGTTTTCAACAAAAAGCCTTGGAAACCCGGCGACCGGTTTGGTGCCGGCCGCTCGACGCCGTTCAGTCAATGTAACAAAACTCGTTGAGCACCAGCAGCACGTGACAAAAATTCGCCAGCGCCATATCGGCGGCCTGGTCGGCAATGAACTGAGCGGCCGCCCCCCGCTCGGACTCGCTGGGGAGCCGGCCCAGCGCAAGAGCATAGGCTCGATTGATCTGAGCAGGTCGGTCGGCCCCGCCGGCTGCGACCCGCCGCGCAAACTCGTGGGCCTGTCGACGAATAAAACCATCATTGAGCAATGCCAGTGCCTGGGTCGGCACGATCGATTGCGTTCGCCGGCCACAGCTCAACGTCAGCGGTGGAGCGTCGAACGCCTGCAGAAGCGGCATCGATGTCGAACGTTTGACGAACAAATAGACGCTCCGCCGCCATTGCTCGGGACCGTCGGCGGCGGGAGCAACAAGATTGTCTTTGTCGCGCCCGGCCCGGGCCGCGGGAGGGATGAACGCTTTCACCGGCGGCCCGAACATCGTCAGATCCAAGCGATCGGAAACCGACAAGATCGCGTCCCGCAGAGCTTCGGCCTCCAGCCGACGCGGGCGGCGGAAGTAGAACCGAGCCTCGGGATCGACTTCGGCCAACTCGGCCGCCGAACTGGTTTGCTGACGATACGCGGCGCTCATCACGATTTGCTTGTGGAGCGGCTTGAGCCGCCAACCGCCGGCAATAAGTTGTCCGGCAAGCCAATCGAGCAGCGCGGCATTCACCGGTCGCTCGCCCTGGGTGCCAAAATCGTTCGGTGTACGGACGATTCCTTCGCCGAAATGATGTTGCCAAAGTCGGTTGACAATTACCCGGGAAAGCAACGGACCAGCGCCGCGATCGACGTCGACGATCCACTCAGCCAGTGCCTTGCGCTGCCGCGTCGTTTTGGCCGACGGATCGGCCGACGGGAGCCAAGGCTCGCTGCGGCCGTCGGGCGTGAGCACGCTCAAAAACCCGGCCGTGGCCGGCTCGAGTTTGCTCTGCGGATCGCCACGCGACAATAGAAACGTCGTTACCGGGATCGGTTGCTTGTCGGAGAGCAACAGCCGCGACGACGCGGTGCGGATCGGTTCGAGATCGGCGGGCTGAATTTTCTGGCCTGGCTTCACCGTGAGCAGCTGACGCTCGGCCGCCAGATGCAGGCGATCGACCGTGCCGAAGACAGCAGCCAGACGATAATAGTCGCGCGTCGGAATCGGATCGAATTTGTGATCGTGGCAACGTGCGCAGCCGGTCGTCAGACCGAGCAGTCCCGAGCCGACGGTCGCTACCATGTCGTCCAGGTCGTCGTATCGATTCTGCTCTTTCTCGGCAGCAGTACCCACCTTGCTCACGTTGCTCGGGCCAGCCGCCAGAAAGCCGGTGGCCGCTTGTGCCCCCGGATCGTCAGGCGCATATTCATCGCCAGCCAGTTGCCACGCGACAAAGCGATCAAACGGCATATCGTCGTTGAGCGCGGTGATGACGAAATCGCGGTAGTACCACAGATTCAGCCGGTCGTCGTCGTGCTCGTAGCCGGCGCTGTCGGCATAGCGAGCCACGTCGAGCCAGTGACGGCCCCAGCGCTCGCCAAAGCGAGGACTGGCCAACAGCCGATCGACAAGCCGCTCATAGGCGTCCGCGCTGCTGTCGGCGCAAAACGTGGTCACTTCGTCCGGCGTGGGGGGCAAACCGGTCAGATCGAATGAAAGCCGGCGGATGAGCGTGCGTCGGTCCGCCTCGGGTTTGGGCATGCGCCGCGCCGAGCAGCGAGCGCCGCTGCCACGAATCGATCGATCCCGCCAGGCGGCCAATCCCCCACGTCGGCGGTCGGCGGTTCGATCGGCGTCAGCCGGCGGAACGACCAAAATTCGCGACCTACTCCGCTGGCGGCAACCAACCGGCGCGTGTACGGAACGCCGGCGTCGATCCATTCGGCCAAACGGGCAATCGCATCGTCGGGCAAGCGATCGGAACCGGCCGGCATGTGAGGTTCATCATGAGCGAGTGATGAGCCGGTACAGCAGGCTGGATTGGGATTGGCCCAGTTCGACCGCTGCTCCCGAATCGCCGCCTGCCAGCAGCCCGGCCCGGGTCGTCAGGTCGAGCCCTCCCTTGGGTTCGTCGCCCGAATGGCAGCCCGCGCAGCGCCGTTCGACCAGCGGAGCAACAAAACCAGTGAACAGCCGGCCCCCCGGTGGCTCGGCGGCTCGTTGATGGGCCTCGACCCGGGCGGGTTCGAGCACATGGTCATAGATCGCCACTTCGTCCATCGCCCCAACCAAATCGCGGCCGCCGAGAATCGGATCGCCGCCGATCGTGATCGGGCGAGTGTTGGTCACGGTTCCCCCGCCGTCACGTCCAACCGCCGCCAGGTCGCCGTCGATATATAGACAGTTCTCGCCCGCGGCCGACCGCGTCCACACGACGTGATGCCAGCGACCGTCATTGAGCCGCATCGGCGAATAGAGAGTCAAGTCGGCGCCACCTTGGGCACCCGAGCCAACGATTACCCGGCCGGGATCTTCGTCGCGCGCCGAGCCGCCGATGATCACCCAATCACTCGAAGAGTTGTGCTCCGTGGCTTTTGACAAAAACGTGCCGCTGCCAGGCCAGTAGCGGTCGGGAAAGCCCTGCGTCGAACTAAACCAGAACTCGATCGAAATGACATTACCATCGAGCGCGGGATGCGGAGGTATCCAGACGTGGGCACCCGGCGATTGAAACGCCGCCGCGTTGCCGCCTATGCCGGGAACGCCCGCGGTCGCCGCCACCGCGCCGCGATATTGGGCGGCGTGGTCGCCCGTCTCGCTTTGTGCCGGACGGTCAGTCTGTTGATCGGCCGCGGCATCTTCAAATCGCCAATAAGCGAGCGGATGGTCTTGCCGAACCTCGCTGGGATAGTCGGCCTGGACCGTTCGAGCGGTTGAGGCGAACGTGAGCACAGCGGCGACAGCGATCAGCGCGATCCGAGCGATGGGAGGGACTCGGTCTGCAACGTTCATGGCAACCGGCGGAGGCTGGGAATTGCGGAGTGTGCGCGGTCGGCGGCGCGGGGTCGCGAAGCGCTTGGTCGTGCATTATAGGCGAGCGTAACGCGGCGTCCCAGAACGCAATGCGGAAAGTTCACGCCGCGTCGTCGGAACCACGAAAAGAATCCTGACCGGTCGGCCCAGAAGCCCCGGGCTCGGCAGCGGACGACCGCCTGCGAAGTCCAGGCCAGAAAAAGTGGCACGCGGCCTGGTCCCGGAGTACCATAAACCCCACGTGCCGCCGGCCACCCCCGGCAGCACCCACCCGCCCGACGCTCAAGACCCCGCTGGCCAGCGGACGGCCAACCGAAAGGCGGTCGTCGGGCCCATCGACCTTCCTTCCCGATCACACCCTTTTTCCTCCTGAGGAATGCAACCATGCTACAGCGTTTTGTTTGGGCATTGCTGCTCGTGTCGCCCGTTTTTTGCCAGGCCCGTCTGGCTTGGGCAGAAATCGCACCGTACGGCTTGTTTACCGACAACGCCGTCCTCCAGCGCGACGTGAAACTGCCGGTCTGGGGAACCACCGACCGCGAGCGAAAAGGTTACCGTCAACTTCGCCGGGCAAGAAGTCTCGGCCCAACCGGCCGACGGTCGATGGCAGGTCGAACTCGCACCGCTGGCGGCCAGTAGCGAACCGGCCACGCTCACCATCACTCAGGGCGACACGAAGGTCGAGCGGAAAAACATCCTGGTCGGCGACGTTTGGGTCTGTGGCGGCCAGTCGAACATGGAATGGCCGCTGATCAAGACCGCCGGGGCCGCCGAGGCCATCGCCGCGATCTGGCAACGACAAGCTGCGGCTCTTCACGGTTCCTCGCACGGGCGCCCCCGAGCCGAAGACGAACGTCGACGGCAATTGGTCGGTGATCGAGTCCCGAGACCACTCCCGGCTTCTCGGCTGTCGGCTATTACTTCGGCCGCGACTTGCAACAATCGCTCGGCGTTCCTGTCGGACTGATCAGCTCCAATATCGGCGGCACGACCGCCGAACGCTGGACAAGCAAAGAAGTGCTCGCGGGCAACGATGTGCTCAAGGATATGTCGGCGCCGCAAGGGGCGAGCGACTTGTGGAACGCGATGATCGCTCCGCTGACGAAGTTCCCGATTCGCGGCGCCATCTGGTATCAGGGCGAAGCGAAATGCCGGCAGGGCCTGGCAATACCGCACGCTGCTGCCGGCCATGATCAAATGCTGGCGCGATGCCTGGGGACAAGGCGATTTCCCCTTCCTGGTCGTCCAATTGGCACCGTTCGAAACAATCAACCCGTTACCAAGGAACCGGTCGAAAGCGATTGGGCCGAACTGCGCGAGGCCCAACTGTTTACCAGCCAAACCGTCCCCAAGGTCGGCCTGGCAGTGATCACCGATTTGGGCGACGAAAAAGACATCCACCCGCCGCGCAAGCGCGAAGTGGGCGAGCGGCTGGCACTGGCCGCCAAGGCGATCGCCTTTGCCCAAAACGTCGTCTACTCGGGACCGATCTACGAAAAGCAGACCATCAGCGGCGACAAGATCATCCTGAATTTCAAACACGTCGGCTCGGGACTCGTGGCCAAAGACGGCGATCTGCAAGGCTTTACCATCGCCGGCGAAGACAAGAAGTTCGTCAACGCCACCGCCAGAATCGAGGGCGATACGGTCGTCGTATCGAGCGATAAGGTGCCCAATCCCGTGGCGGTTCGCTATGGCTGGGCCAATTTTCCGGTCGTCAATCTGTGGAACAAGGAGGGCCTGCCGGCCAGCCCGTTCCGCACCGACGACTTCCCCGCGATCACGAAAGAGGCAAAATAATCGCCCGACAGGCGTGTTCTTTTTTCCGGAGAAACAAAACCATGCTACAGCGTCTTGCTTGGGCACTGCTGCTCGGGTTGTCGACTTGCTGCGAAGCCCGACTCGCCCGCGGCGAAGTCACCCCCAACAACCTGTTTACCGACAACGCCGTCCTCCAGCGCGATGTGAAGCTGCCGGTTTGGGGAACCACCACCGGGAGCGAAAAAGTCACCGTCAGCTTCGCCGGACAGGAAGTCTCGGCCGAACCGGCCGACGGCACGTTGGCAGGTCGAACTCGCACCGCTGGCGGCCAGCAGCCAACCGGCCACGCTCACCATCACTCAGGGCGATACGAAGGTCGAGCGGAAAAACATCCTGGTCGGCGACGTTTGGGTCTGTGGCGGCCAGTCGAACATGCGATGGATGGTGAACCAGGCCGCCGGAGGCGGCGAGGCCATCGCCACGGCCGACAACGACAAGCTGCGGCTCTTCACGGTCAATCGCGTCGGCGTCCCGATGCCGACGCGCCGATGCCGATCAGTGGTTGGTGACGAGTCCCGAAACCGTCCCTCACATTTTCGGCAGTCGGCTATTACTTCGGCCTCGACTTGCAACACTCGCTCGGCATTCCCATCGGCCTGATCAACTCCAATGTCGGCGGCACGGGGGCCGAACGCTGGACGAGCAAGGAGGCGCTGGCCGGCAACGACGAGCTCAAAGTTCTGGACCACGCGCCAATCGAGCGACTTATGGAACGCGATGATCGCTCCGCTGACGAAGTTCCCGATTCGCGGCGTCATCTGGTATCAAGGCGAAGCGAACGCTCCCAGAGCCTGGCAATACCGCACGCTGCTGCCGGCAATGATCAAATGCTGGCGCGATGCCTGGGGACAAGGCGATTTCCCCTTTCTGATCGTCCAACTGGCACCCTTCGCAAACAATCAACCCCTCGCCAAGGAACCGAGCGAGAGCGACTTGGGCCGAGCTGCGCGAAGCCCAACTCCTTGACCAGCCAAACCGTCCCCAATGTCGGCCTGGTCGGTCATCACCGATTTGGGCGACGAACGAGACATCCACCCACGGCGCAAGCGCGAAGTCGGCGAGCGGCTGGCGCGGGCGGCCAAGGCGATCGCCTACTCGCAGAACGTCGTCTACTCGGGGCCGATGTACGACAAACAAACCGTCAGCGGCGACAAAATCATTCTGAATTTCAAACACGTCGGCTCGGGACTCGTGGCCGCCGACGGCGAACTGCAGGGCTTTGCCATCGCCGGCGAAGACAAGAAGTTCGTCAACGCCGACGCCAAAATCGACGGTGACACGGTCGTCGTGTCGAGCGATAGCGTGCCCCATCCCGTGGCGGTTCGCTATGGCTGGGCAAATTTTCCGGTCGTCAACCTGTGGAACAAGGACGGCTTGCCGGCCAGCCCGTTCCGCACCGACGACTTCCCAGCGATCACGAAGGACAAAAAATAGTCGCTCAACCAGCGAGCGGCTGCAGCTACCCGCTTCGACCGTGGGCACTTCGTGAGCCGTCAGCGCAGTTGAGCCAATAGATCGTCCACCTCGCGGCGCAAGCGGTCCAGTTCGCTACGAAGCGCGTCGACCTCCGACCGCAGCATGGCAACGTTGCCGGTCAGATCGCGAATTGCGCTCGTCGGGCATCCCGCTCGCCGAGGCCGGGACCTGCGGCCCCGCGGCGGCTCGCCGGGGTGCGGCACCGCGGCCACCCGGCGCGGAGTTTGCCGCCTGTTCGGTTGCGTCATCGGCCACCGAATCGGTCCCGCTCGACGGGCGATCGTCACTGCTTTGGGCACGATATTCTGCCGCGTAATTTCTCCATTTCTTGCGGCTGATAGAGGGCGTGGGTGACGACGTGCCCCCGCCCCTCGGGCGTCAGTCCCACAACGAGCCGTTTGGCCTTGAGGGCCGCCACGACCGCTCGCAGCGTATTCAAATCGGGAATAGGATCCATTCGCGCGGCGCGGGCCCGCAAATCACCTTCGGTCTGAGCGCCGCGCAACAGCAGCTCGGCCATCACGGCCAGTTCCAGTTTTTCGACCCCCAGCCAATCATAAAGCAGGTGTCGATAACGCGGCACACGGCTGTCTCCCTGCACTTCACTCACGGCCCGTAACTCGCGCAACCGGTCGAGCGACTTGCTCGATGTCGTCGTTTTCCAGTTCCATCAGCGGATAGCGGTTGTTCTTCTGATTCGCTCCGGATCGCAGGCCATTGATCGACATGGGATAAACGTCGGGCGTGGTCTTGGCCTTCTCAACCAGAACCCCCAATATCCGCCGTTGTCGCGCGTCGAGCGGCTGCCAGGCTGGGGAAGGATGTAGCGTGGAAACCGGCAAGTGAGGCGATTGGCCAGCACCTTGGGGATAAGAATCCGTCATAACGCTCGCTCGCTCGATCGCCAGGGGTGGAAGAACGTCGCCGGCCGAACCATCCAATGGGGCCAGTTCAGGAGCCAATCTAGAAGACGGCGCCCGGCACAGCAAGCGGCCCCCGGGCGGCTCGCCCGGTAGCCGGGTGCCAGCCATCTTGGTACAAATTTGAGTCGGCCGTCACGTACCCCAAGGCGAGAAGGAGGAGCAAGATGAGCGCCGAGCAACGGTTGAATGGCCAGCGCTATTTGATTCTTGTCGATCACGACTATGAGGATCTCGAGCTCTGGTATCCGCGTCTGCGATTGATCGAAGCCGGCGCGCACCCGGTCGTGGCGGGCCCCGAGGCCGAGGAAATCTATCGTGGCAAGCATGGTTATCCCTGCCGTAGCGATGCCGCGATCCGTGACATGGAATCGACCGATTTCGAGGGCATCATCCTGCCCGGCGGCTTCGCTCCGGACAAATTGCGACGCGACCGCAAGGTGAAGCAGCTCACGGCCGAATTTGCCGAGGCGGGGAAACTAGTGGCCGCGATTTGCCACGGCGGGTGGATGGCGATTTCGGCAGGCGTCTATCGCGGGGTGCGCGTCACCGGTTCGCCCGGCATCAAGGACGATCTAGTCAATGCCGGCGCCCTCTGGGAAGATGCGGCCGTCGTGGTCGATCGGCACTTTATTTCGAGCCGCAAGCCGGACGATCTACCCGACTTTCTCCGTGCGATTCTCGTCTTCGCGCTTCACGCAAGCCGCGTAGCCGCCGAGGAATAGCATGGCTTGGACGATTCTGGGCGTGCTGGCGGTCCCCCTGCTGGTGCTCGTCAACGCGATGTTCGTGGCCGCCGAGTTCTCGCTCGTTTCGGTCCGCCGCACTCGCGTCGAGGAGATGCTCAAAGCCCGACGCGTCGGGTCGGCGGCCGTTAAAAATGCGATCGACCATCTGGACGATGCCATCGCCGCCACGCAGCTGGGCATCACCTTGGCCAGCCTGGCATTGGGCTGGATCGGCGAACCATGCGTCGCCCGGCTCTTACAGCCGCTCCTCGAGTTTCTGCCTGGCAGTTGGTCGGTCGCCGCCAGTCATGGCCTGGCCACCGCCGTGGCCTTCTCGTTGATCACCTGCATGCACGTGATCTTGGGCGAATTGGCCCCCAAGGCCGTCGCACTGCAGCGGCCCGATACCGTCGGCCTGTGGGTTGCCAGACCCTTGATGTTGTTCGCCAGCGTCATGCGGCCGTTCATCACGGTCATGAACGCGCTGGGCAATGGCGTCGTCCGAATGCTTGGCTTTGAGCCCGTCTCAGGCCACCAAATGGTTCATTCGGTCGAGGAACTTGGGCTGTTGATCGAAGAAACCCGCCGGGCAGGCGTGCTGCCGCGCGACCAGGCGCAATACGTCGCCAACGTCTTTCGCCTGCGGGCCAAGAAAGTGCGCGATTGTCTGGTACCGCTCGATCGAATGGCGGCGCTCGAACTGCACATGCCCGAAGAACAAATCCTGGAAGCCGTTCGATCTGGAGCTCACACGCGGATGCCGGTCTATGACCGCAATCCGGATAACATCGTGGGCATCGTCAACACCAAGGATCTGTTTCACCTGTTCAGTCTGCGCGGGATGGTCGTGCTCGACGACGCGATGTATCTGCCGATCTACGTCGATCCCGAGCGGCCGATCTCCGACGTGCTGCGCGAGTTTCGCCGCCGCCGCCGGCCGATGGCCGTGGTCCGCGACAAGCAGGGACACGTCCTGGGGTTGATCACTCTCGAGGACATCATCGAGGAGATCATCGGCGAAATCGAGGATGAACACGACATCCAGCCGCCCGCCGCGCAGAGTCGCTGATTGCCCGGCGCGGTCGGAACAGAATGGCTTTAGCGCAGCACTTTCTGGCAAATATCGCGCAGTTCGCCTGGCGTGATCTCTTCCAACCGCTTGCCGCGACTGTCGAGATGCTCGTTGATCTTGATGGCGGTTTCCTGCATCTGACTGTGCGTCTGCTCCGACCCGCCGCAAAGAACGAAATTCTTGCCCCGGGTCAAACGGGTCACCCCGTCCTGGGCATCGAAGCCTACCCCCAAGATCGCGGCCTCATTGGGCTTGCGTTTCGCCCGCATCGACTCTCACCCTCGATTCCGAAAGCACGAAAACAGAACCATCTGCAAACGCATCGCCTTACTCCGTAATTATACCTTAGCGAGCAAACGGCTATCAATTTGGGTTTTATGCTCAGTCGCAGCGCCCCGTTGTTTGCACCGGCTTAACTTGCTCCCAACACATCCCGGGCCAATTGACGCGCGACCTTGAACGCCGTGAAGAGCGTTTGAGCGCGAACTTCCATCTGCTCAGTATTGAAGTTAAACGTCCCTCCACTCTCCGGCAGGCCGGCGATCGCAGTGGTCAGCGGCATCAAATCCAAGAATTCGCGGTACCGGCGTTTCAGGGTTTCTTCGTCGTTTGGTGCCATGGATCATTGCTCCTTCGCAAATCGGATGAGTAATTCTGGGGAACGAGTCGTCTTTTCTGCTGGTGATGAGACACTTTACGCGCTCTCTGGCACTTGCGGCGCACGCGGGCCAGCCCCGCCGCCAGCAGCCTTTTAGTATAGAGCCGCCGGCAAGACTGGATATCGCCGCATCGCGCCCTGGCAGCGATGCCGCGGCCGGCGAAACACGTCGCGTGATGCTCTTTCCTCAAACGGCCGGTTTTCAGTAATCTGCCGCAACACGTAAAGAGGGGGGGGCCAAAAGCTTGCGGGGCAGGGGGGCCGACGCCCTCGAGCCGACCCGTTCTTGTCGCCTGCGGAAGAAATGGCATGCTTGGCGGAAACCTCGACATGTCGAGCGACGGCGAATCTCGGCCAGCCTCGGGCCGCCAGGCAGGCCGCGCGTTTGTGGGGGTGCGGTTCGCCTGTTGTGACGTCTACACCAGGGTTTACGTCAACCGATCGGGCACCGCGTACCGGGGTTCTTGCCCACGGTGCGGGCGCCGCATTCAACTAACAATCGGCCCGCACGGGACAGATTCCCGTTTCTTTACCGCCTATTGAGCCTCCCCCTGTATTGAGCCGGCCAGACGTTTCGCATACCATTCCCCACCCGCAAGATGGCTTCAGACCTTAGGTTCGGGGGAAACCAGGGCGTTTTCCTCAAGCCTCGAGTCTTAGGCCTCCCTCAAGCCAGCAAATGGGTGCGCGACCGTGGACTATCAAGTGCATCGGTGTACGCGGCACTGCACCGTCAGCGGTCGGGAAATCCAGCCCGGCGAAACCTTCTATTCAACGCTGGTGGTGCAAGGAGCCGACGTCATCCGGCAAGATTATGCGGCCGACGCCTGGTCGGGTCCGCCCGAGGGAGTGCTCGGTTGGTGGCAATCGACGCTGCCCACCGGCGATGCCAAACGCGTGCGCTGGGCGCCCAACGACGTGATGCTCGATCTGGTCGAGGAGTGGAGTGGCATGCCGGAGCGGGCCGACATGTGCTATGTCCTCGCGTTGCTATTGGTTCGCCGCCGCGTAGTTCGGCTGGAAGAGACAGAACACGACGAAGCCGGGCACGAGGTGTCGGTCCTCTATTGTCCGCGCCGCGAAACGACCTATCGCGTGCCGACTGCGATTCCAAGCGACGAGCGGGTGGCGGCCATCCAACAGGAATTGGCCGAGTTGTTGTTCGCCAAAGGAACTTCTTGACCACTGTGCGGAGATGCGTTGCTTGTCGGGCAAACCCTTCACCTTGTTGGCGACTACGTTGCTGCTGATCGCCACGAGCGGTGCCAGTTGCCCCAACATGCTGCAACAATACACGCAGCCCCTGGCCCGCGCGCTCCCCCCGAGCCTACGCTTGACCAGGTAATGAATGTCGTCAATAGCAACAGTGGACAGGTCCAATCGCTCTACACCAGCCAGGCCAGCGTGAGAATCCCGGGAGCTCCCACGGCCCTGCGGGCATTGGTGGCCTTCCAGCGCGACCGCCGTCTCCGCCTGCGTGCCGACACCACGCTTACCGGGCCCGAAATGGACCTGGGCAGCAACGATGAGCTGTTCTGGTTTTGGGTCAAACGCAACCAACCGCCGGCCCTCTATTTCTGCCGGCACGACCAATTCGCCTCGAGCGCCGCGCGGCAGATCTTGCCCGTCGAGCCGACGTGGCTTCCGCGGGCGCTGGGCGTCGTGACCTTCGAGCCGGGGGGCACTTTTCAAGGCCCCACGCCGATCAGTGCCGGCCGACTGGAAATCCGCACGCTACCAGCCACGCCCGACGGAAACACGCTTGTCACCGTGATCGATGCCACGCGGGCAGTCGTGCTGGAAGAGCACGTTTATGACCCGCAAGGAAACCGGCTGGCCACGGCGCTGCTCAGCCGGCATCAGCGCGACGGCACGACGGGCATAACATTGCCCAGACACGTGGAACTCCATCTGCCGACCATGCATTTGGAAATGGCCATTGAATTGAAAGACGAGCAAATCAATCGCCTGCTGCCTTCGCAAACCGATCTGTGGATCAAGCCGAACTACTCCGGCTACACGGAAATCGATCTGGCCGATCCGAACTTGCGTTTGGTCGAGCCGACCGCGCGTGGCGCGGTTCCGCACGCTCCACCGCAGCAAGTGCGGTATTAGCGAAGCTCCCCCTCAAGCCTTCTGCACCAAGCGGCCCGCGTCCAGCTCATAGCGGCGCTGAAACAGCGCGGCCACTTCCAGACTGTGCGTCACCACGACCAGCATCGTTTGCTCTTGCTGCTCCAGTTCAATCAGCAGCCGGGCGATGCCGAGAGCCGTGGATCGATCGAGGTTGCCGGTCGGTTCGTCGGCCAGCAGCAGGCGCGGCCGATTGAGCAGCGCCCGGGCCAGGGCGGTCCGCTGGCGTTCGCCTCCCGAAAGTTCCGCCGGCCGATGATCGCTCCGCGCCGCGAGTCCCACCCGGTCGACCAACAGCCGCGCCCGCCGCACTGCGTCGTCCGACACGGCGCCGCTGGCCACAGCCGGCAGCAGCACGTTTTCCAGCACGCTGCACTGCGGCAACAAGTGATGATCCTGAAACACGAAACCGATCTGCCGATTGCGGAAGTCGGCCAGCTCGGGCTCGGCCAGCCGGCTGGCGTCGCAGCCGTCCAGCAACACCCGGCCTGAGGTAGGCTGGTCGAGCGTGCCGAGAATGTGCAGCAGCGTGCTTTTGCCGCAGCCGCTCGGCCCAAGAATCGCCACGTTCTCGCCGGTCGTCACCCGCAGCGAAACGCCTCGCAACACCACCAAAGGCTCGCCGCGCGTCGGATATTGCTTGGTGACTTCTTCGATCAGCAGTTCGGCCATGGCTCGCGCTTAGCTCGGCGCCGGCTACGAGGGATTGGGAAGGGTGGGATGGACGACGGGTTTTGTCGGCGTTGGATTCTACTATGCCACCCGCCGGGCCGCCTGAAAAGAAAGCGATCGAACGTGGCCCACCGAACCGATTTCGGCTCGATTGGGCTTCACCCTCCAGCTTGTCGGACGTTGTCATTTGCTGTTGAGCGTCCCATACTTACAAGTGCGTCGCCGATGCGCGGCTCCCGGCTTGCGGAACAGACCGGGGGGGGCGGCGTGGCTTTTTGTCCGAGTGGGGGTGTGCGATTGGCCAGTCCCGATGCGTTTGACGAGTCCGACGTCCGCCTGGTCCCGACCGAGCCGGGCTGCCGAGGATCAGGTGGCCGGCTATCGCCTGTTGCGGCGGCTGGGCCGCGGCGCCATGGCCGAAGTCTATCTCGCCGAACAATGCTCGCTCAGGCGGCACGTCGCGCTGAAGATCCTGCGGGCAAATCTCGCCGTCGAACAGTCTTATGTCAAGCGGTTTCGCCTGGAAGCCCAAGCTGCGGCCTCGCTGGTCCACCCCAACATCGTTCAGATCTACGAAGTCGGCTGCGAGGGGGGATCGCACTTCATCGCCCAGGAATACGTGCCGGGGTTGAATCTGCGCGAATGGCTGAGCCGCCATGGCACTCCGCAGCTTCCACTGGCACTGGGCGTCATGCGGCAAGTCGCGGCCGCGCTGGCCAAGGCCAGCGAACATGGCATCGTGCACCGCGACATCAAGCCCGACAACATCATGGTCTCCAGTAGTGGCGAGGTCAAAGTCGCCGACTTCGGTCTGGCCCGGCTGTCGACCGGCGACACCCGGCTCACGCAAGAAGGTTTTACGCTCGGCACGCCGCTGTACATGAGTCCGGAGCAGGTCGAGGGCCGGCCGCTCGACACCCGTAGCGACATCTACTCCTTCGGCGTCACGTGTTATCACATGCTCGCCGGGCAGCCCCCCTTTGCCGGCGATACGGCACTTGCAGGTGGCGGTGCAACACTTGCGCAGCCGAGCCGCCGCCGCTGGCCAAGCTGCGGTCCGATTTGCCGCCGGCGCTGTGCGCGATGGTTCACAAAATGCTCGCCAAGGAGCCGGAGCAGCGGTTCGCCACCGCGCACGAGATGGTCCGCCTGCTGCGGTCGATCGCCGCGGCCTGCGGCGTCGACGTCGACGAACATGCGCACTCGACGGAGCCTGGCGGCACGGCGTCGATAACGCCCTCGCACCAAGCGCTGACGGGAAAGCTGCAGAAGTTGATGCGACCCGCTGACGAAACGAGCCGCTCTCTGGGGCGCACCGCTGGCGGCGGTGGTAGTGGTCCCGTTTCTTGTGGGACTGGCTGCCGCCCGATGGAGCCGCCCCGATTCGCTTCTGTCGCAACGTTCGATGCCGACCGGCAACGCCGCGCCGGCGAGCCCGGCTCAACCCGCGCAGCCGGCTCTCGACGATCATGGGCCACTCGAGATTCAGGCGCGACCGCCCACTACAGGGCGACCATCGTCCTGCGGGCAATCCTTCCGCCCGATAAAAGGTCCTGGCCCGATTAGAAGATCGGGGCAAACGGGGTTGCCCAGTCAGATGGGGATACTCCGCCCGATCTCCCTGCACCGGCCTTGAAACGAGCGGCACCGTCAGCCGGCTTCGCCACTACACGGGCCTGCGGACGAAATCGCGAATTCTGGCTTACCCGTAGCCAATCGGGCTCGATTGCGGCACAATTGGCGCTTTCGCGGCCGACCGCTACCGATTCGTTCCCGACGAGAGCAAGGATTTGTCGATGAGTACGATTGTTGACATTCACGCCCGACAGATTCTCGACAGCCGCGGCAATCCGACCGTTGAGGTCGACGTGGCCCTGGCCGACGGCTCGTTTGGCCGGGCCGCGGTCCCCAGCGGCGCCAGCACCGGCGTGCACGAAGCTTGGGAACTGCGAGATACCGAAGAGAAGCAATTCTTCGAGGGCAAGGGGGTGCTCAAGGCGGTCGATAACGTCAACGAAAAGATCGCCGACGAAATCGTCGGCCTCGATGCCCTCGATCAGACGACCGTCGACTACCGCATGATCGAGCTCGACGGTTCGGAAAACAAAAAGAACTTGGGCGCCAACGCGATGCTGGGCGTCTCCTTGGCCGTGGCCCACGCCGCCGCCGATCACGTCGGGCTGCCGCTGTATCGCTATCTGGGCGGCTGCGGCGCCCGGATCCTGCCGGCTCCCGATGATGAACATCGTCAACGGCGGCCAGCATGCCGACAATTCGGTCGACGTGCAGGAATTCATGGTCATGCCGCTCGGTTTCGAGTCGTTCAGCGACGCACTGCGAGCCGGCGTGGAAACGTTCCACGCTCTGAAAAAGGTGCTCAAATCGCGAAAACTGAACACCAATGTCGGCGACGAAGGGGGTTTTGCTCCCGATCTGCCCAGCAACACCGCGGCGCTCGACCTGATCTTGGAAGCCATCACCAAGGCCGGCTACAAGCCGGGCGAACAAATCTGGATCGCCCTGGACGTCGCCGCCACCGAACTTTACGACGCCAAGAAGCGGCGTCTACTCGCTCGACGGCAAGGAGATCGACTCGGCCGGCATGGTCGAGTTCCTGGCCGGCTGGGCCGCCAAGTATCCGATCTGCTCGATCGAAGACGGTTGCAGCGAGGACGACTGGGAGGGCTGGAAAATGCTCACCCAGCGGCTCGGCAGCAAGGTGCAACTGGTCGGCGACGACTTGTTCGTCACCAACACCAAGCGGCTCCAGCGCGGCATCAACGAGCACATCGCCAACAGCATCCTGATCAAGGTCAACCAGATCGGCACCCTGACCGAGACGATCGAGGCCATTCAGCTTGCCCAGCGCAACGGCTACACGACCGATTTCCAGCCACCGCAGCGGCGAGACCGAAGACTCGACGATCGCCGATTTGGCCGTCGCGCTGTCGACCGGCCAGATCAAGACCGGCAGCGCCTCGCGCACCGATCGGATGGCGAAGTACAATCAACTCTTGAGGATCGAAGAGCAATTGGGCGCCGGCGCACTGTACGGCGGTCCGCTCTTCCGCCGGAGCTAAACCGAGCGCCCGACCGCCGGCGGAGCCAGTCAGCCATTTCGCGAGCACGGCCGCCACAGCGGCGGTGGCCGGGGGTTAATCCTTTGTCCGCGCATGACGAATCCGCCCATCGGCACCCGCAAGACCGTGCCCGTCTGACCGACTCGCCCTGGTTTTGGCTGCTCGTGTTTGCCAATGCCGCTTTGGTCGGCGTGGCCGTGATCGGGCCGAAATACAACCAGCGGCAAGGAGCGGTCGAACGCCGCTACGAGGCCCGCCGCGAAGTCGCCCGCCGCGCACTCGCGCAACGGCCTGCGAATGACGCCGGACGCCACGGACCGATGCGCACGGCGCAGACGCGTGACCGACGAAAGCGATCCACTCGACACCTCGGCCCACATCGTGCCGCTGTTGCCGCTGGCCCTGATGCTGATCGTGGGCAATTTATTCGCGATCGTGCTGTTTGCCTGGAGCCACATCCGCCTGATGAGATCCGAAGCCCAGAACTCTCACCCCCGACAGCGATGAACTGGATCTTTGAAGGCCCTTGGCCCATTTTGCTGACCGGACTGGTGCTGGAGGCGATCTTGCTCGTCGCACTCGTGCGCACCGGCCGCGCCGTAATCGTGGGGCAATCGCTGGGGCTGGGACTTTTGACCGCCGGGCTCTTGGTCCTGGAACGGGCAATCGTCACCGACAACGAGCGCATCCGCGAAACGCTCGACGGCCTGGCCGCGGCGGCGGTGGCCAACGATCTCGACGGCGTGCTCTCCTACATCGGCCCCGAACGCCGAGCCGGTCCGCCGCCTGGCCACCGATTCGCTCCGCCGAGTCACGATCCGCGAGGCCAAGATCGGCAATGATCTGGCGATCCAGATCACCCAGCAAGGAGGCGCACCGTCAGCCTTGGCGACGTTTACCGGTCGCTTTCGCGTCGAATCGCACCGCGAAGCCCTTGGCCACGACGCGTTCGTCGGTCACTTCCGTGTCGGACTGGTCAAGCAAGGGGACAAATGGCTGATCGCCGACGTCGATCGACGCGACGTTCAACACCCCTAGCCGACTCGTGCTTCCGCCACGTCCTGGCGCTTAATACTTGGCCCCGCCTTGAATCCAGCTATCCCACATGTTGAGCTGGTCGTAGATGCCGCCGCCGACGTTGATTTGCGCCCGCAGATAGCGGTATCCGCTGTTGACGTACTGGCCGGCCGACGGGGTGAACTGCGGGCCGCGCGAGTACTGCCGTTGAACGCGGACCGGGCTGATCGGATCGTGGCTGTAATAGGAAGGCTGGAAGATCCAGCTCGGTGCCTGCGCCTGGGCCGAACCGGCCAGGCTTGCGAGGGCCAGAACGGCCCCAAAAAGAAATCGCTTCATGAGAGGAGAACCATACATCTGAGGGGAAAAACTAAGGCGGTCCTTCGTCAAAACTCCAACTACTTTCACTGCACGTCTTGGCGATGACATTGCTCTTTCGCCACACGCGTCATCACGTACGCGTCATATCAAATTGTTCGCGGGTGCTCGTTACTTTTCGGCTGGGGGCGCATCGGCCGAAGGCACCTCGCCTTCGGCGCCGGCCGTTCGACCATCAATTCGCCCTGCTTTCCGTCGTAGACATAGCGCTCGCCCTGCGGAAGTTCCGGCAACTGAATGCTGGCCGGATCGAGGATTTCACGTTTGAACTCGGCCCAATCTTTCGGGATACCGGTTGTGCTCTGCCTTGAACAGGTTCACCGCGTGGGGATTTGGATCTCGTAGACGCTGGCCTGCTGCAACCGGAAATACTGCCGGACCGGTTCGGTAATGACCCCGCCGCCGTATCTGCTTCCTTTGAACCCCGAGCCACGCACGGCCTTCTCGCGATCGGCTCCCGGCGTCGGGTCGCCATTCTGCGGCGTGGCGGGGCGTTTGCGCTGGGGCCGCCGCGGCGGCAGCCGGCGGCATGGCCGCGGCTGTTTGCGAAGGGGCCGTTGGCTGAGAAGGGGCGGCCGGCAAGTTGGTCGCCGGCGGCGCCGGGGGTGCGGGGGCAGCGTGGGCGTTTCGTCGCAACCCAGCGTCGCCATCGCGGCACAAGCCAACAGCCCAGAGATCCAGGGCGGCAATTGCCCGAATTTCGCAACCTCGTCCCGCCTCGGATCGTCGTCGCGGCAGGCATCGTTGGTAACCCGCCTTCCGTTGAACCAACCTTGGTATCAGCCACCCAGCGTCAGGTGTCCAGTTCCCACGTCCAGGGCTCCATCTCGGCCAGCACCGCATGCTGGGTCAGGTCGAAATGGAGCGGAGTCAGTGTGATGCATCCGGACTTCAGCGCGCTCAAATCGGTTTCGTGTTTGCCCGACGGAGGGTACAACTCGCCGGTCGCCCAAAAGTAATTGCGTCCGCGCGGATCGATCCGTTTTTCGTATTGTTCGCCGCTGCGCACCAGGCCCATCGGCACGACCTGCATCGCGGCCGTTCGCTGTCGACGGCCGCCGTCGGGATGTTCAAGTTGTAAAGCTGGGGCCCCTGGGTCTGTTTGCTGTTGGATTTGCTCGATGATCTGCCGGGCGATCACGGCGGCCCGATCGAATTGGGCATGCTCGTCGAATTCCAGCGAAACGGCGATGCTGGTGATGCCAAAAAATGCCCCCTCGATGGCCGCGGCGACCGTGCCCGAGTAGAGCACGTTGATTCCCGCATTCAGTCCGCTATTGATGCCGCTGACGACCAGATCGGGCCGCCGCGGGCAATACTCGCACAAACCGAGTTTTACGCAATCGGCCGGGCTTCCTTCGACCGCCCAACCCCGGCGTTGTCGGGCGTCGAACAACTCCTTGACGATCAGCGGGCGGAGATAGGTGATCGAGTGCCCCACGCCGCTCTGTTCGGTGGCCGGGGCGACGACATAGACTTCGCCCAGCTGTTCCAACTGCCGCTCCAGGGCGATCAATCCCGGGGCGTAGATTCCATCATCGTTGGTCAGCAGAATCAGCAAGGGCTCGTCGCTCAAGCGCTCCACCGCGTTCACCCCTCCGTGAGCTGTAAGACTCCACTATAATTGGGGTTCAGCGGCGCATCAACCGGCCGCGTCGCGGTTGTGAGGCGGAACAGGCGCGCCGAGCCCCCTGGCCGCTCGGCCCGCGAAGCCCTATAATCCGCATCTTCCTGCCCGTCATGCATTGGACGGGCCTTTTTCGTTTTCCGACCCAGCCGCCTTGTTTTGAACGGCTTACCGACTTTCCGAGCGATGCGCCCGCCAGAGACCCGACCGTGCGTCAGAAGGATCGTTAGCGCTGCGATGACCACCTCCGCAACCCGAACCGACACGCGCGGTGCCCGCGCGGCGGACGAGAAGATTCTGATCCTCGATTTCGGGTCGCAGTACGCGCAGCTCATCGCCCGGCGTGTTCGCGAATCGCACGTCTACTGCGAGATCGTCCGGCACTCGATCACCGCCGAGCGCATCGCCGAACTCGCCCCGCAGGGGATCATCCTCTCGGGCGGACCGGCCAGCGTGTATGCCGAGGTGGCGCCCAAGTGCGATCCGGCGATTTTTCACCTAGGCATTCCCGTGCTCGGCATCTGCTATGGAATGCAACTGGCCTGCGAGGAACTGGGGGGCAAAGTCGCCAGCGCCCGGCCCGGGAATATGGCCGGGCAAAACTCTCGATCACGTCGCACGCCGACCTGTTCGCCGGCCTGCCCGACGAAACCGAAGTTTGGATGAGCCATGGCGATCAGGTCGTCGGCGTGTCGGACGAATTCACGCCGCTGGCGCGCACCGCCACCTGCCCGATCGCGGCCGTCAAGCACCGCAGCCTGCCGGTCTACGGCTTGCAGTTCCATCCCGAAGTGACCCACACGCCGCTGGGCAAAGCGGTGCTGGCCAATTTCCTGACCGACATTTGCCAATGCCACGGCACGTGGCGGCTCGGCGATTTTGCCGAGCAGTCGATCGAGGAGATTCGTCGCCGCGTCGGGACCGATCGGGTGATTTGCGGCCTGTCGGGCGGGGTCGATTCGTCGGTCGTCGCGGCCCTCTTGTACCGGGCCATCGGCTCGCAGCTCAGTTGCATCCTGGTCGACAACGGCCTGCTGCGCAAGGACGAAGAAAAGTCGGTCATTCGCGAATTTTCGCAACACTTCCAAACCGATCTGCACGTCGTCAAGGCCGAGGACAAATTCCTGGCGGCCCTGGCCGGCATTACCGATCCGCAGGAAAAACGCCGCCGCATCGGCCACGCCTTTGTCGAATGTTTTGCCGACGAAGCAGTCAAAATCGCCGGGGCCCGCTTCCTGGCCCAAGGAACGCTTTATCCCGACGTCATCGAAAGCGGTGCCGCCGCCGATGGACCGGCCGCCACGATCAAGCTGCACCACAACGTCGGCGGACTGCCCAAGGATTTGTCCTTCGAACTGATCGAGCCGCTGCGCGACTTGTTCAAAGACGAAGTCCGGCGACTCGGGCTGCAATTGGGCCTGCCGGAAGAAATCGTCTGGCGACATCCCGTTTCCCGGCCCGGGACTGGCCGTCCGCTTGTTGGGCGAGGTGACCAAACCCCGGCTCGACAAGCTGCGCGAGGCCGACGCGATCGTCGTCCACGAGATCAAGGCGGCCGGGCTCTACCGCGAAACCGCCCAGGTCTTTGCCGTGCTGCTGCCGGTGCAAAGCGTCGGAGTCATGGGCGACGCCCGAACCTACGACGACGTCATCGCCGTGCGGGCCGTCAACACCGAAGATTTCATGACGGCCGATTGGTCGCATTTGCCTTACCCGCTGCTGGCCACGATTTCCACGCGGATCATCAACGAAGTGCCCGGCGTCAACCGCGTGGTTTACGACATCAGTTCGAAGCCGCCGGCCACGATTGAATGGGAATAGAGTCATGGGTGCAACAATTCATCTATCAGATCACCGGCCTGACCAAAAAGTTCGGCCAGCGGGAAGTGCTCAAAAACATCCACCTGGCGTTCTATCCCGGCGCCAAGATCGGCGTGCTGGGCAAGAACGGATCGGGCAAGAGCACGCTGCTGCGGATCATGGCCGGCATGGACAAGGAATTCGAGGGCGAGGCGCGCCTCTTTCCCGGTTTCACGGCCCGCTATCTGTCGCAGGAGCCGCAGCTGAATCCCGACCGCGACGTGTTCGGCAACGTCGAGGAGGCCGTCGAGCCGATCCGCAAAATCCTCCGCCGCTTCGACGAGATCAACGCCCGGCTGGGCGATCCGATCGAGCCCGACGAAATGGAAAAACTGCTCGACGAGCAGGCCAAGGTCCAGGACCAGATCGAGCTGCACAACGCCTGGGAACTCGACCGGCAGGTCGAAATCGCCATGGACGCGATGAATCTGCCCCCGGGCGATTCCAAAATCGACAAGCTTTCCGGCGGCGAAAAACGGCGCGTGGCCCTCTGCAAAATCCTGCTCGAACAGCCCGACCTGCTGCTGCTCGACGAACCGACGAACCATCTCGACGCCGAAAGCGTGGCCTGGCTGGAGCGGCACCTGGCCGACTATCCGGGCACCGTCGTCGCCGTGACCCACGATCGCTACTTTCTGGACAACGTGGCCGGCTGGATTCTGGAACTCGACCGCGGGCAGGGGATTCCCTGGGAAGGCAATTACACCTCCTGGCTGCAGCAGAAGCGGGACCGGCTGGCACGCGAAGAAAAAGCCGCCTCGGCCCGGCAGAAAACGCTCGACAAAGAGTTGGAATGGGTCCGCATGGCGCCCCGGGCCCGGCAGGCCAAAAACAAAGCCCGGCTGGCGGCCTACGAAAAGATGTCGGCCGAGCAGAACAATTCCCGCGAGGAAGAACTGGAAATCCAGATTCTGCCCGGCAAACACCTGGGCGATCTGGTCGTCGAAGCCCAGCACGTCTTCAAAGGCTACAACGATCGGCTGCTGATCGAAGACTTGAGCTTCCGGCTGCCGCCCGGCGGGATCGTCGGCGTGATCGGAGCCAACGGCGTCGGCAAGACGACGCTGTTCCGCATGATCATGGGCCTGGAAAAGCCCGACCAGGGCATTTTTCGCGTCGGCGAAACGGTCGAACTCGGCTACGTCGATCAAAGCCGCGACGACCTCGACCCGGCAAAAACCGTCTTCGAGGAGATTTCCGGCGGCCACGACACGCTCGACATGGGGGGCCGAAAACTCAACGCCCGCTCCTACGTCGCTCGCTTCAACTTCCAGGGGACCGACCAGCAAAAACTCGTCGGCAACCTGTCGGGCGGCGAGCGGAACCGGGTCCACCTGGCCAAGCTGCTGCGGCAGGGGACGAACGTGCTGCTGCTGGACGAACCGACCAACGATCTCGACGTCGACACGCTGCGAGCGCTGGAAGAGGCGATCGTCAACTTTGCCGGCTGCGCGGTCGTCATCAGCCACGATCGCTGGTTTCTCGATCGCGTGGCCACTCACATCCTGGCCTTCGAAGGGGACAGCTACGTCCACTGGTGCGAAGGCAATTTCGAAACCTACGAGCAGCAGCGCCGCGAGCGGCAAGGAATCGAGGCCGATCAGCCCCACCGCGTCCGCTACAAAAAGCTGCAGCATTGATCGTGCCCGCGCCGACCGGCGAGTCGCGCGACGCGGAACGCCTTCGGACACGGGGCTCTCGCCGTGTCGGCGGCGCCATCCGCGAGCTTGCCCGACGCTCCGTGGCCGATGTCGCTGCGCGGAGGGCGACACCTCGCATGCATGCCACGGCATCGCTTGACCGGGAAAGCGCATTTGAGTACGAATGAAAAATCAGACAGATCGGCGGTCGCGTGGACCGTCGACGAAGTCGATGAAGCAGGTTTGATTGGCGAAAGGTGGATATCCGTGACGATCGTTCGCGTCGGTGCAACACGAGAAATATTCCGTCGGCTGGGAAAGCTGCTTTCGGCAAAGGAAAGGCGAGCCAGTGCCAAACCGGCCGGCAGTGGCAAACACCCGGCAGCCAAGACCGCCGGCTGCCAAAGCGGTGTCGACGAAAATGAAGGCCGCCGGCAAAAAGAAGAGCAAGAAAAAGAAATAGCCGGTCCGGCCGTGCCGTCTCTGCGCCTGACAGGTCGCGGGTCGGCTGCTTTCGCCCGCGATAGCATTGGCCCCGCGCGCATTAAGTATGCCGCCAGCCAAGAACCGATTCGGTGGCCTAGGACCTACGCGGCACAGCGCCGGACGGTGCGCCAAGCTATTCAACTTGCCCGCATCGATTTGCGCGAAGCATTGCCGGCGTCGAGAAACTTCCGCATCAGGGCAGGGCGGTTCGTGGTGATCGAATCGACGCCCAGCGCCTGGTACTCGAGCGCCAGCGGCCCGTCGTCGATCGTCCAGCAGTGGAATTCGTAACCGGCATCGCGCAACTGGCCGACCTCGTCCTTCGTCACGCGGCCATGCTCCGCCCCCAGATCCAACCCCGAGGCACCGATTGCTCGGAGCGTCTCCAAGACCGGTGCCGGGTTGAACCGAGGCCATTTCGCCTCGTTTGGCCGCCGGCATGCTGTAGAGCAAGTAGGCGCGAATGTCGGGAAGCTGCTTGCGCGCAGCCTCGATCACCGGCGGGTGGAAACTGATGATGGCGATTTGCTCGGCGCAGGAGTCGCGATTGCTGCAAGTCGCGTTTCAGGGCCGGCAGAATCTGCGGCCCGCATTTCACTTCGATGAAGATCCGCTTGCCCGGCCGGCACCACTGCCAGCACTTCGGCCAGAGTCGGAATTCGCTCGCCGCGAAATTTCTCCCCCTTCGAAATCCCGACGTCGACCGTGCGCAACTGTTCCAACGTCGACTGCCCGACCGACAGCTTGCGATCGCCAGTGCGGCCGGTGTCGGAATCGTGCAGACAGACAATCTCGCCGTCGTCGGTCAGATAAAAATCGCCCTCGATGCCGTCGGCCCCCTGTTGCCAGGCCAGGCGGAAGGCGGCCAAGGTGTTTTCCGGCGCGTTGAACGAGGCTCCGCGATGGGCGATCACCTGCTGGGCAAGAACCATCGAACTATCCAGCACCAGACAGAAAAACCCAGGGTGAAAAACCGCCAAAGACTTGGGCTCATAACTACCTGCTGACTCTGTTTTTCCGGCGGCCGCTGCCGCTCTCCGTCGCTCTCGCGACCTGGCTAGCCCGCACAGGCGCGATCGAAGCCCACGAGCTGCCTTAGCTCAGCGGCATCTTGGACTTCAGCACGAATTGGTTGTCGGGATCGGTCTTGTATTGATCCAGCGACGGCGAATAGGCAGTCACGTGGATCGTCTCGTCATCGGGCAGAAAGCGGATCAAACGCAGGAAGCCGTCGCCCCCCTCATGTTTCATCTGGTAGTTGACCAGCATCTGGTGGACGTCGTGGCCATCGGCGGCCTGGCTGGTCAATCGGGCCAGTCCATCGTCGCACACGTGGCCGTTGAGCGTCAAAACGAAATTGGGGTGCTTGGAGACCAGCTTTTGCCAAAGCTGCTCGCCGTCGTTGGTGCCGCCCGGCAAGTGGAGCGGTGCCGTAGGAATGCGGGTTCCATTGCTGGCGGGCGTTGAACTTCGCCCAATCGTAACGGGTGTCGTCGAAGTACATGTAGGCATGGGTAATCAAGATGGCCCGGTGCCGGGGGTGATCCGCCACCACCCGGTTGGCCCATTCGACCACTTCATCGCGCGGCCCCCACTCCAGGGCAAGAATCAAATAGTCGTGTTTGCCCGCATGGAACGTGTGGAACGTGTTCTCGATCCGGCCATCGTTCCATCGCTCCGCCGAAAGTGGGCAGATGACTTTGCCGTGAGAGCGGAAAGTATTCGTTGAGCGCCGTTTCGCGGTTGGCCGCGTTGCCACCCGGGCCGTAGTCGTGGTTGCCCGGAACCAGCGCGTAGGGAACGTGACCGTCGAGCATCATGATCGCCCGCTGAGCCACGTCCCATTGTTCGGGGGTGTTGCGGTTGGTGATATCCCCCAAGTGCAACATGAACTTGAATGTTCTGACTCTCGGCGTTTTCGACGATCCACTTCGTTTGGTTGTAGAAGTGATGCGGATAAGACTCGCTGTAAAACTGCGTGTCGGGAAGGACCGCCAGGTAAACGAACCAGGCTGATACCGCAGCGGCTCGGCGGTTGACGCGGCATCGCCCGCGGCCTGCGGATCGGCCGCGGTTGCCAGGGAGGGCAACAACAGACCCCCACTCCCGCCGCAGCCGTCTGACAAAAAAAATCACGCCGGCTTAATCGACCAGATGCCATCGGCTCCAAGTCCCTATGCATGAGATGCGTCTCGGCGGACGAATCACCGACAAAAAAGATCGGAGATCCACATCAGCGATTATCACATAAATCGCACCGCCATTGCCAGACCCCCTTGGCGGGGTTGCCCACGAAACCGACACCATCGTCCGATTGTTTTGATTTCGTTCAGGCGGGATGCTCGGCCGATCGCCAGGGATGTCCCCGGACTGGTGGGACCTCAGAGCAACGTGCCCGACTGCGGGTCGACGCCCACTCCTTTGGTCAGCCGGGCCAAGGCTTCCAGCACCACCAACAGTGCGCTGGGGTCGAGCATTTCGTCCGGTTCGTCGCCTGCCTGGGCCGCCGTCAGCTCTTCGAAATGAAACAGATCGAACCGGGCGTCGCACTTGGGCAGCCGGGCAAGCTGCGCACGCTCGTGGTCGTCGGCCACCGACGATTTCAACTCCTGGTAAAGCGATTCGCCCTGCTCGCGCACTTCGTCGCCGGAAACGTAACTGATGTCGAGCGCGGCATAATCGTCGGGCGACAGCAACGTGAGCGATTCGAATTGGCCCTGCTCGTCCGCAACGCCGGCGGTGATCTGAAACCTTTGGTTCAGGCCGCGCAACGCCTTTTCCACGCGAGCGAGCGTGGGACGCTTGGCCGGTATCGAACAAAACGAAATAAGTTTCGCGCCACTGGAAGTTGTCGCGTTCGAAGGTAGACATGGCTTTATTCCCAATCTTCCTCCGGCGGCCCTAGTCCGCCCTGCCAACTTTCGAGTGCTTCCAGCATCGTGTCGCGCTGCTGGGAGTTGGCCCAAACCGACTCGCCTTGTTCCAGCCGGACCTCGTATTGGCCTTCGCGCTCGCAGTCCTCGGATCCGCAAAAATGTGGCGTGGCCGAAACCCACATCACGCGATAAAGCGGGATATGCTTGTCGTCGACGACGCAGAAGATAGACATACCGTTACGACCCTCCAACCCTGACCCCGTCAAACGTTCGTCGGCACCCGTCGCCGGCCCATGCGTTGGCACGCTCGCGCGGCATGCTACCGGCCGATGAACCCAAATTATTATACGTTCCCCAATTCGATGGATCTTCGCGTGGCGGCTTCGACCGCGGCAATCAAGCTGCTGCGGACGCCCCCTTGTTCCAGCGCCGCCAGCCCGGCAATCGTCGTTCCTCCCGGACTGGCCACCTTGTCTTTCAGCACGGCCGGATGTTCGCCCGTGGTCAGCACCATTTCGGCCGCCCCCTTGACCGTTTGGGCCGCCAGCGCCAGGGCAACGTCGCGGGCCAAACCCATCCGCACCCCGCCGTCGCTCAACGCCTCGATCATGACGTAGACGAAGGCCGGCCCCGATCCGGCCAGCCCTGTCACCGCGTCGAGCAATTTTTCCTCCACGCGATATGCCCGTCCGACCGACTCGAGCAATCGCTGAACCGTCTGAGCGTCGGCCGGCGTGGTCGACGCCCCCAAAGCGTAGCCGCTGGCACTTTGGCCGACGAGGGCGGGTGTATTGGGCATGACGCGGACCAAGCGCACGCCGGCTGGCAACCCGCCCGCAAGCGTCGCCAATCGCACGCCGGCCGCGATCGACACCACCAGATGCCGCTCGCTCACCACGCCGGAGATCTCCGCCAGGGCCGCCGCCACCTGCTGCGGTTTGACCGCCAGCACCAGCAAGTCGGCACCGCGGGCAACCTCGGCATTCGAAGCGCAGCGCCGACCACCGGGCACCGCCTGCGAAAAGCCGTCGAGAGCTTGCCGGGCTCGGATCGGCGGCCAGCACCTCGTGCGGCGCGATCAGGCCTGCGCGGACAAATCCGCCGGCCAACGCCCGGGCCATTTGCCCCGCCCCCACGAACCCAATTTTTTCTGCCATCGCGGTTTTGATACTCGCCTGTCTCTCGATCGATCCCATCCGACTCAAATCGCCGCCCGAAAGCCCGTCGGCGGCGGCCCCTCCGCCGGCGATGCGCGCCCCAGACCCGCCCCCCATGCTAAGTAAAACCACGCTGGCAGACAATCAGGGTGGGTTCGCTGCCCGGACGGCCGTTGGGCCCGATCTGGGCCGCCACGTCCGGCAAATCCACTTCTCTTTGGCCTCGCGATGCGTTAGTTTGAAAACTCTTTCCGCACGCCTAACAGCCGAGAGATCCGCTCTCGGCGCGACCAGGCAGGCGGCTCGCTGCCACCCCGCCAAACCCATTGCGGAGCGGTTGGCCCCATTTTTCCAGGAGTTGGCAACCGCATGCCGCAGGTCCCCCGTTTCGAAACCACTCGCAGCCACATCGCCGGAATTCCGGTTCAGCAGCTCGCCGAGCAGTTCGGCACCCCGGTTTACGTCTACGACGCCGCACAGATCGTCGAGCGCATCGAGGACCTGCGGGCGTTCGACGGCATCCGCTATGCCCAGAAGGCCTGCTCGAATCTGGCGATTCTCGACCTGGTCCGCCGGCACGGCGTGCTGGTCGATGCGGTCAGCGCGGGCGAAATTGGCCGAGCACTGGCGGCCGGCTACCGGCCGGTGGGCGATCCGCCGCCGATCGTTTACACCGCCGACATTTTCGATCGCGATACGCTCGATCTGGTCGTGCGGCACGGACTGCACGTCAATTGCGGCAGCCCCGACATGATCGACCAGCTCGGCGAGCGTGCGCCAGGCAGCCAGATCACCCTGCGGCTCAATCCTGGCTTTCGGACACGGCCACAGCCAGAAAACCAATACCGGCGGCGAGCAATCGAAGCACGGCATTTGGCACGAACAACTCGCCGATTGCCTGCGGCGCGCCGACCATCACGGCCTGTGCGTCAGCGGATTGCACATGCACATCGGCTCGGGAACCGACCTGGAACATCTGGCCCAGGTCTCCGGATCGCTCGAAAAGGCCGCGCGCGAAGTCGGCCGCTCGCTGACCACGCTCAGCACCGGCGGCGGCTTGCCGATTCCGTATCGTGCCGGCCAAACCTACGTCGATCTGGATGCCTATTTCCGCCTCTGGGATGCCACGCGGCGGCGGCTCGAAGAATCGTTCGGGCACCCGCTGCGGTTGGAAATCGAGCCGGGCCGATACCTGGTGGCCGAAAGCGGCTATCTGGTGACGGAGATTCGAGCCATCAAGCGAATGGGCCAGAACACTTTTTATCTGGTCGACGCCGGTTTCAATAACCTGGCCCGGCCGATCCTGTATGGGTCGTACCACCCGATGGCGATCGCCAGCCGCCGACGGCCAGCCCGGCGCGCAGGCCGATGGTCGACGTGGTCGTCGGCGGCCCGCTCTGCGAGTCGGGCGATATTTTCACGCAAGAGGAGGGGGGGTTCGTCGCCACGCGGCAACTGCCGGCCGCCGCGGTCGGCGACTTGTTGGTCATCGAAAGGGCCGGGGCCTACGGCTTTGTGATGGGCTCGAACTACAATTCCAAGCCGCTGGCCGCCGAGGTGCTGATCGAGGAGGGGGCGGCCCATTTGATCCGCCGCCGACAGACTTTCGACGATCTGATTGCCGGCGAAATCATCCCGCCGCGGCCCTAAAAATCGCGGGAATTTCGCGATTTGGCAGGTCAATTGTGCCGGCAATCCTCATCATCCGATTGGCGTTCGGCCGATTTCTACCTATGATTACAGAGCACGGCCGACTGTGTGTTGGCCTTCGCCCGGCGAATCATCACTTAGCTTTTAGAGGTTTTGTCTCATGGCCAAACAGGGCCCGCGTAAGAAGCTGCCGAAAGAGCTGGCTGTCATCAATGCCGACAATTGCACCGGCTGCGAAGCGTGTCTCGAAGTTTGCCCGGTCGACTGCATCATCAAGATCCAGCAGTACGACCAGTTCCATAATATGCAGAGCTGGTGCCAGATCGACTCTGGAACGCTGCGTCGGCTGCGAAGTGTGCGTCCACATCCCGCAGAAGAAGAGCAATCCCTACGAACTGACGGTTTGCCCTTGGGACGCCATCGAAATGGTCCCGACCGAAGATGGTCGCGCAGCACGTCGCCGTGATCGGCGGCCCGCCCGAATACATCTACGAAAACTGGGACCGCCTGGTCGGCACGGCCCAGCATCTGGCCGAGATGAAGGCCACGGCCGGCTGAGCCCGTCGGCATCGGGATGACTGCCCCGGTGGCCGAACGGTTCTCGTTTCGCCGCGCAGCCTTCACTCGTCGGCCGCGATTTCGGCCAGGCAGGCATTCAAGTAACCGGCACTTTCGCTCGCCAGCCGCTCGACGCCCGGCGTGTAGTCGAAGACTTCGACCGAGACCCAGCCACGATAGTCGATCCGTCCCAAGGCTTCCAGAATGGGATGGAAGTCGAGCTGGCCAAAGCCCGGCCCCTGGCGATTGGGGTCGTTGGCGTGAAAGTGGCACAGCAGCGATCGATGCCGCTCGATCAACTCGGCGTGCGGCACGCTTTTCGCTCGACATCGCCTTGCAATCCAACAGCAGCCGGCAATGGGGCGAGGCGACCCGCTCGATGATGGCCACCGCGTCGGCCGCGGTGTTCAGAAAATTCCCCTCGCCCGGATCCAAGGGCTCGACGGCCAGCACCGTATCGGTCTCTTCGAGCGCCGGCAGGCAGGCCGTAAAAACCTCCACGGCGTAGTCCGCGCCGACTTGGGGCGTGACGCCCGGGCAGCAGGTTGCGCTGTTTGGGCGAACCGAAGACCAGCACCCGGCCGCCCAGATCGCGGCACAGCCGCGCCAGTTCGGCAAGATAATCGGCCGTGCGCCGCCGGACGGCCGGATCGGGGCTGGTCAGGTGCAACCCCTCGGTCTT
The DNA here is from genome assembly GCA_963702015.1 of uncultured Planctomycetaceae bacterium. GTDB lineage: Bacteria > Planctomycetota > Planctomycetia > Pirellulales > PALSA-1355 > DATJTR01. Next base: position 4,178,998 of record OY969698.1, on the reverse strand, counting down.
GGCCAACAGCCAGTGCAGACCGATCACCTCCAAACCTGCCGCTTCGGCCGATCGGGCGAATGCGCGACCGCTCGGCGGCCGAAATCTGCCGCGGGTCGTCGGCGAGCGTGAACGGCGCGAACTCCACCCCCGTGTAGCCACACTCGGCGGCAAAGGCCAGCGCCCGATCGAGCGGCCAGTCGAGGAATGTTTCGTTGCAGATAGCCAGTTTCATCGTCGGTTGAACTCTCCGTTTGGTCCGCATTTTACCCGGCCAGCCCGGCCGAGCAAACAGGTCTCAATCCCACTCGAAAATGCGCTGCACCGCCGGGTGGCCGTACTTCGCGCCGCCCGTCAGAATCTCGACGTTCGGCAGCGGATGCGCCACGCCCGCGCCGTGCGTATGACCGCACAGCACCGTAAGCTGCTGCCGGGGATGGTCGGCCATGATTTCCAGAATGGCGTCGCCGACAGCCCGGCAGGTAAAGAACGGGGCCCAATCGTCGTCGGAAATTTTCCCGTCGTGCCAACAGGCCTCGCGCAGCGGCGGAATGTGGGTCAGCAGCACCACCTGATCGAACTCGTGCCAGGGCCTCCGGCAACACTCGGCGGATATGGTCGGCCGCTTCGTCACCCAAGGCGTGCAGACGCGGCAGCCGGGCCGCCTTGCCCAGGCCGACAAAGTCGCCAATCACGTTGGAAATCCTGCATCGAGACGATCGATTTCTCGTAGTTGCCCAGCCGGGCATCGGCCCAGCCGTCGTGGCCGACCAGCCCGACGCCGCGGCCAGGCCGATCGGGCCGCTCTCCGACAAGTAATGCAATCGCGGGTGAACGGCGCACAGTCGGCGAACTTGCTCGCGCACCGGCCCGATCCGAGCCGTAATAATAATCGTGGTTGCCCAGCACGAAATAGATTTCGGTCTGCAATCGCTCGTCGATCAGTTCGAGGTATTCGCCGAGATCGGTCGCCTCGGCGATGTCGCCCCCCAGCAGCACGCCGTCGAGCCGCTCGGCGGCCAGCCGGGCGAGGAACGCGTCGACCTCGTCGACCGGGAGAAAATTGAGGTGAATGTCGGTCAGCCAGGCAAAGCGTTTCATAGCGGCGGCTTTGGAGCAGGGGGGGATGTCTGTCAGAGTTTGACACGAGCGGCGGCCATCGCCAGCCCCGCCCAGCGATAGCCGTCGGCCGTCCAAGTCGCCGTCGGCCGCCAATTCCCTCCCGCGAGGCTGGCACCGGGGCTATAATGCGAGTCTTTCACACTGCTCGCTCGCAAACCACCCCTCGGATTTTCGGAAAGCCGAACCGCGGCATGTTCATCGGCCCCATCTTTACTCGCGAAGTCGTGATCGCTCCGCGGCGAACGCGACTGTACATCGCCCGCACCACCTATGTGGCGGTGCTGTTGATGCTGATGTGTACGGCGTGGCTGGTTCTGGCCGGCACGCAAGTGGTGCGCAACGTGGGCGACCTGGCCCGTTTCGGCGCGCTGCTGTTTCAGGTATTGGCGGTGGTCCAACTGGTGCTGGTGGTGTCGTTTTCGGCCCTGTTGGCGGCCAGCGCCGTCGCCCAGGAAAAAGATCGCCGCACGCTGGTGCTGTTGTTGCTCACCCGATTGACCAACAGCGAGCTGGTGTTGGGAAAGCTGTTTGCCAGCCTGCTGAATGTCCTGGCGCTGATTGCCGCGTCGCTGCCGGTCTTTATGGCGACCGCACTTTTCGGTGGCGTCTCGTTCGAACAAATTGGCCGGGTGTTTGTCGTCACACTGGTGGCTGCCATCGTGTCGGGCAGCATCGGTTCGACCATCGCCCTGTGGCGCGACAGCACCTACCAAACGCTGGCCCTGACCGCGCTGATCTTGGTCGCTTGGATCGCTCTTGGCGAGGCGATCGCTCACGGCGTCTTTGGCAACGCCTGGGCGGGCGTGTCGACCGAAGTCTGGGCCGGCGGACTCAGCCCTTGGCAAGCGATCCAAGTCGCCACGCGGCCGATCCTCCAGCGCGACGAGATCGATTCCGCACTTGGGCAGCGCCGTCAACCTGTTTGCCGTCGCGGCGGGATCTGCTGGCCGTCGTGACCAACGGGCCTGGCGATCGGGCTGGTGCGAGTCTGGAATCCCTCGCGCGAGGCCCAGCCGCACGTCGACGAAAGTCCCGATCGCGAGAGCATTTGGGGCGTCCAATACGATCTGGCTACGACCGCCGCGGGTCCGCCCATCGCTGGCGGCCGGCGGCGAGCCAGGCGTCCGGCCTGCTCACGCTCCGGCCCAACTGCTGGCGGCGCCGCATCGTGCCGCCCGCGACCGTGGGACACTCGGTCCACGCCGCGCCGGGCCAATCGCGCGAGGTCTGGAACAATCCGATCTTGTGGCGAGAGTGCGCACCTGGGCCTATGGCCGCAAAGTGCTGATCGTCCATCTGGCCTATCTTGCCCTGGCGGCCTTTGCCGCCGCCGCACTCTTTGCGATGGCCCATTCGGCCGAGGGAATCACGAAATGGTCGGCCCTGCTCACGCTGGGACCGCTGTTCATCCTTAGCCTGCTGCTGGTCAACTCCCAGGCGGTCACTTCGATCACCACCGAGCGCGATCGCGGGGCGATCGACCTGCTGCTGGTCACCGATCTTACCGCCAAGGAATTTATTTTCGGCAAACTGGGGGGCATCTTCTACAACGTCAAGGAAATGGTCCTCGTGCCGGTCGCTGTTGTGCGGCTATTTGTGGTACGTCCGGGCGCTCACCGCCGAAAACCTGGTCTATCTGCTCGGTTCGCTGGCGGTGATGAACTTCTTCGCCGCCATGCTGGGATTGCACTCCGGCATGAATTACGACAACAGCCGCAGCGCCATCGGCGTTTCGCTGGGAACGCTGTTTTTTCTCTTCATCGGCATCGCTACCTGCATGCGGGTGATGGTCGCCTTCAGCGGTTCGTTCCACATGCAGTTGCAGCCGTTTTTGGCCTTCATGGGGGGTGGAACCTTGGGGCTTTACGTGGCCTTGGGTGCCCGCAACCCATCGCTGGCGATTCTCGTCGCTTCGCTACTCTGCCCAGCGGCCACATTCTACGCCATTACCAGCTTCCTGCTGGATCACACGCTGGGGCCGTTTCTGGTCGTGCTGTTCACCTATGGTTTTGCGACCGCCGCCATGCTGGTCCCCGCCATTTTCGAATTCGACGTCGCCACCGGCCGCACGACGCACGAAGGAGACTGACCGCACCGCCAGCGAACGTGCGCAGCGACTTCGCCGAGCGGCCAAGTCGCAAGCCCCAAACCCGATTCTCACCGCGCCACCGGCGACGGGCCGCTAGACCAAAACACCCACCATTTCTTACGATGGACCGGTTCCCGCTCCGCGCGTGCCCCCAGCGTGGGCCGAAGTCGACCCTCTTGCCGCGTCGTTTCACCCGTGGGCTGTCATCCTGAACCGTTTGAGCACCGATGCCACAGCCCCGCCGCGATCCCGACGCCCCACTGCTCGAAGAGCTGTTGGGCTACCTCAACTTTTCCTCCGGCGCGAGCGATCCCGAGTTTCTCGGCAGTCTCGATCGGCTCTACCGCCAGATCGAGGGGGACGGGCCCGGAGCGCGACGACACCTATCTCGAGATCCGAGACCGACTCGCGAGCCCATCTGCCGGCCTTGGCCGGCACGACCGCGGCCTTTCGCGACACCGATCAGGCCCGGGCGGTCATCGACCTGGTCTTCGACCATTTTGCGCCGGCCTATCGCGAATTTCACCGCGACCTGCTGGCCGGGCAATCGGATGCGGCCCTGTGGCGGCCATTCTTTCTCGGCCGAGTGTGCGAAGCAGTGCTGCACGCCGGCGGCCCTTGGGACGAAACCGAGCGGATCGTCACCCAGGCCCGACAGACGCTCGACGACTTCATCGGCCATCGGCCGGTGGCCGTCCTGCGCACTCCGCGCAAGATCGAACCCTACGACCACGAATGGGTGCGGCCGATCCCGCTGTACATTCGCGGCGTCGGCGTCGGCACCGGCCGCTACGAGCGGCTGATCAGCCAGGCGCTGGAAATCCTCCGCACGACCAGACGCTCGGTCACGTCGGAAGCCTGGTTCGACTTCGAATTGCTCGACGAGCTGGCCGTCGATCCGCGGGAATACGATTTCGATCACCCGGTCAACAAACGCCCCAACTACCATTTCGGCCAGTGGGATCCCCACCATCTCGACGGGCAGGGGCGCTATCGGCGCTTCGTCCTGCAGCAAATCATGCTCGACGCCCTCTCGGCCCGGGCGCTCGCGCCCGGCAACCTCGACCCCGACGAGCTGTGGTTCGAGGCGGCGGCCGTGCTTGGCCGGCACGATTCTGATGGCTTCCGGAACCAGCGGCAGCGGACCCGACACGCACGGCTCGACGACCACGCTTGGGAACGCTCGTCCAGCAGATCGCCGCTTATCGCGATGCCTATTACGAACAGTTGCTCGCCGGCGCCGCGGGAAAACACGGCGAGCGACTGCGCAGCGAGGCGGCAAGCGCGGCGCCAGCCTTTGGCCGGGGCCCGGCAACATCTGAATCACTATCTGGCCCGGCGCCGGGCGGCACAGCTCGAACACGTCCATCTGGCTTTGTTGTTCGCCGCCATGGGCTATGCCGAAGCGGCCCGGCGGCAGGCCGACATTGTGCCGACGGCCGCGGCCCGCATGCGTTGCCAGATCGGCTGCCAGATTGCCGGCGCCCGGTTGGCCATCGATCGCGGCGAGTTGGAACAGGCGTCGGCCCAACTTCTCACCGTCGACAAGCTGCTCACCCGCGCGATCGAGTGCGGAGCACTGGTCGATCCCTGGAACATTCTCGGGTTTCAGGGGCAGTTCAGCCTGTTTCCCGCCCCCGAAAACAGCGTGCTCGACCATCGGGTCGACCAGCTCGTCGAGTTGATGGAAGAGATTTTCGCGGTGGCCGCTCAGCTTTGGCGGGCGGCCGCTCTGCGCCAGGCGTCGGCGCTGCAAGCCACGATGGCGCGCTGGATGGGCAGCCTGGCCGAGTGGTGGGATCAGTTCGCCGCCACGACCGTCGCCTCGATCGAAGCCTTCTCCGGGGCCGAAGCCTACGATTCCGCCCAGCACGTGGCCCAGGCGCTCGAAGCCTGGCACAAGGCCGGGGCCGCGTCGGGCGACATCGCCTTTTGGCGCCAGCACGTCGAAGCCTTCACTTCGCCCAAGGCCTATGCCCTGGTCGTCGAGGCGCTGTTGGACGCCGGCGACCTCGTGGCCGCGATGGCGCTGTTGGTGCAATGGCTGAGCCAGGCGGGGCAGTTGCCGCTGGAACAGGGTGAGTTCTCCTTTCACGTTCTGGCCCGCCGCTGGCTGGCCAAGGCCTGCGCCGCCGCCGAAGTCGACGCGGCCGGCGCGCCGCGTGCCCCATCGGCCGAAGCGCAGACGCTGGTGCAGAAATTCTTTGACGTGTCTGGAGGCCAACGCCGACGACTTTTGGCTGGTCCCCGACTTGGAACGCCCCGGCCCGCGCTCGGCCAGGCGCAAGCGTGCCGACCAGCGAAGACGAAGAACTGCCCGAAGAAGATCGCGAACTGTTCGCCGCCGCCTACGACGAGATGGTCTATGTCGACAGCACCGCCGACGGCGTCGAGGCCGACATGCTCGAAGCCGAATCGGCCGGTCAGAAAACCGACTACGAGTTGGAACTGGAAGGCCGCCGGGTGCGCGAGCGGCTCGCCTTTCTCGGCACCGTCAGCCAGTTGTGGAAGACCGCGGCGCTTGGCTTGCGGCTCGCCGGCCGCGGAAAAACCGCTCGACGACGACGTGCTCGGCGGCTGGCTCACCCAGGCCAACCAGAATCACGACCGGCTGCTCGACCTGCTGGCCAGCATGGACGTGAAAACGGTCGAACCGACCTCGGCCAGCCGCGACGCCCTGCTGGAGTATGAACGCCGGCGAAGCATCAAAGAGATGCTGCTCGACGCGGCGATCGGCACGGCCGTCGACACCGTCGACGCCCAGCAGGTGTTGCGCAGCCTGCTGCAACCGGCCAGCCAGCCGTCCGAGACCGGCCCGATCGACGTCCTCTGCCGGGCGGTGTTGGCCGGCGAGCCCGAAGAAGCCCGCCGACGCTGGCACGCGTTCCTGGCCACGCTCGAAAAACAGCCGCTGCTCTACGTTTCGCTCGGCCGTGGCGGCGACCCGCGCGAGATCGTGGCCGCGCGGGGCTTGCAGCCGATGCTGCGCGATCTGGCCCGCGCACTGCCCAAGCTGGGACTGCTGCGCGAAACCTGCCAATTGCTGGAAACGGCCCGCCACATGGAAGGCACGCACGTCTTCGCGGCCGGCGCGGTCAGCGAGTTCGATCGGCTGTTCGAAGTCGGCTACAAGGCGCTGGTCGAAAGCCTGGTCGAAGTCTCGCGCTCCTGGCCGGTCAGCCCGGAAGATCGCGAGCGCGGCCGCGAACTGGCCGATGCCGACCTGGTCGACGTGCTGGAACAATTGACCGAATCGCTCCTCAAGCAATGGTTGGCCCACAGCCGGACGCTGCGGTTGTCGGTGCTGGAAAAAATCGGCGACGAAAAAGCCTGGCAGGCACTGGTCAAATTCATCGAACGCTACGGCCACGATCTGCTGCTGCAGCGATTCCTGAATTTGGGCAACCTGCGGGCGATTCTGCACCAAGGGGTCGAAAACTGGCTCGCCCGCCTGTCCGAGGATCCCGATGCGGGGGACGATCTGCTGATCGTTCGCGATCTCGACCGCCGCTTGCCGCGGGCCGAAGCGGCCAAGCATCTGACGATCATCTTCGAGGCGATCGCCGAGAATTACTCCGAATACCGCGATTACAACAGCACCACCACCCAGAGCGATCGCGGCGAACAGCTCTACATGCTGCTCGACTTCCTCCGCCTGCGCGTCCAGTACGATCGGATCTCCTGGCACTTGCGCCCGGTGGTCCTGGCCCACGAAATTCTGGCCCGCGCCGGCCGCAGCGAAGCCGCCGAGATGTGGTGCCGGGCCATGGCCGAGCGAACCGCCGACGTCGCCGGCGCGCTCACCAAGCGATTGCAAGAACTGCATCAAAAATATGGCATGCGGCTCCCCACCGTCGACGATCGATTGGCCGAACGTTTCATCCGGCCCCTGGCCATCGACCGCGTGCGGGCGCTGGTGACGCCGGCCGTCGAGGATGCACGCCACGCGCGGCCCAGCGAAGCGTTCGAGCGACTGCAGCGCGAAACCGACGAGCTGACGCAAGAACCGACCGGCGTCGGGCTGGACGTTCCCGGTTGGTTGCACGCGCTGGAAAACGAAGTCCGCAAGGCCCGGCACAACCGCACCGGCCGCGAGCCATCGCCCGGCAGCCAATGGCTCGTCGACCAGCGTCCGCTGGCGATGCAAGAAATCGTCGACCAACTGGCCGACTGGGAACGCGAGCCGCTGTAAGCAAGCGACACGAGACCTCAAACGCGGCTCAGGCCCAGAATCTTGGCCAGCGTGCGCATGCTTCGGCTGAGCGACGGTTTGGCGGCCGCGTGGCCGTGTGCTCGACAACGATCAGGCTGCAATCGTCGGCCACGGCGGCCTGCCCCTGTCGCGCCCGACAACCGGCCGCGACTTGCTCGCCCAGTGCGGCGGCCCGGCCGATGCCGTCGACCGCGGCTCGGCACATTTCCAACAGGCCGGCTTCGCCAAGTTGCCGGCCCGACGCATCGGTCGCTCTCGGTGATTCCGTCGGTGTACAGCACGACGCAGATCGCCCGGCCGCAGACGTAATGCAAACTGCTCGTAATCGGTCGGTTCGAGAATCCCGAGGGGCAGATTGGCCAGCCGCTCGAAATGGTAGCGGGCTTTCGATTTGCTTCAGCGATTCACACTCGCCAACCGTCTTCGGGGCGAGCGGTTGCCACGTCGCCTGCTCGGCGCTGTACCAGAGCGGCCGGCAATGGCCGGCGTTGCACACGATCAAATGGTTCGTCGGCGCGAAGTAGGTCAGAATCAAAGCCGTGGCAAACCGACCCGCCTCGGCAAATGCCGAGAACTCGTGGTTCAGCGCGATTGCGAACCGTGTCTGGTCGAGCGTGTTGATGTATTTGCGCATCAATTTGCGAAGACTCTGGGCAATGCCGTCGACCGCCGCTCCGTGGCCGGAAACGTCGGCCAGCACCAATCGCGTGACGTATCCCGCGCCGCACGTCGACACGTAGTGAATATCGCCGCCGCCCGAACCTGTCTCCAGCGGTTGGCTATCGATCCAGATATCGAGCCCCGCGCCGCTGACAAGCTGCCGCGCCGCCCGATTGCTGCCGACGATCTCCATGCATTGCAAGGAGTGAGCTCGTTTTGGCCGAGAGATTCATAGGTGAAGACTCCAGTCGTCACGCGATGGCGCGTATCACCCGCATCAGGCCCGATCGATCGGAAACGCCATGACCTCGGCAATCGATGTCGCCCCGGTCGCCAGCATCACGGCCCGATCGAAACCCAAAGCCACGCCGGCACACGCCGGCAAGCCCGACTCCATCGCCGCCAGCAGCCGGTTCTCTTCCGGCAGCGCCGGCTTGCCGTCGGCGAGCCGGTGGCGATTGGCCTCGGCCGAGCGTGCTCGCAGCACCGCCGGGTCCAACAGTTCGACGTAGCCGTTGGCCAATTCCACGCCGTCGAGATAAAGCTCGAATCGCTCGGCCACCGTCGGATCGGAAGGCTTGAGCCGGGCGAGTGCCCCCTGGCTGGCCGGATAATCGTAAACGATCAGCGGGCGCCTGGCGCCCCAGGCCGGGCTGAATGCATTCGGCCAGCAGCAGGTCGAGCCAGGCGTCGCGGTCGGCCGCCGGCATGCCCTGCGGAATGCTCACGCCCGCCTGCCGGGCGGCGGCGGCCAACTCGGCCACCGAGGCGCGATGCGGATCGATGGCCAGCGCAGCGCGAAACGTTTCGGCATAGGTGACTCGTCTGAGCCGCTCCGCGCTCGAAGAACATCTCGGCCAGGTCCGACAGCAACTGCATCGCCTCGGCCAGACCGATCGCCGCGGCGATACCATTCGACAATCGTGAATTCCGGATTGTGCAGCCGCCCTTGCTCGCCGGCGCGGAACGAACGGGTGATCTGATAAATCGCTTCGCCACCGGCGGCCATCAGCCGCTTCATCGCGAATTCGGGCGAAGTCTGCAGCCACATCGGCCGGCCCGCGGCAGGGCGGCGAGGATCGTCGGGCAGCGTGACGGCGATCGGGTCGAGATGCCGGTCGACGACCACGTCGGCCGACAGCAGGGGCGTTTCGACCTCGCAAAAGCCCCGCTCGTCGAAGAACTGGCGCACTCGGGCCAAGCAGCCGAGCGCGCTGGTGCAAGCGTTGCCAAGAAGCAGTCGGCCGAAAGTTCACCGCGGTCCCCTCGCCGATCTGCCGGCCGCTCGCCAAATCGCTCGGCGCGGTTAGCCCCGGACGCGTTCGAGATATTCGGCGGTGCGCGTGTCGACCTTGATCATGTCGCCAATTTCGACAAACGCCGGGCAAGTCACTTCGGCGCCGGTTTCCAGCTTGACCGGCTTGGTCAGGTTGGTCGCCGTGTTGCCACGAATTGCCGGCTCGCAATAATCGATTTTGAGCACGACGTGGTTCGGGGCCGCGACGGAGATCGGATTGTTGTTGAACAAGACCATCGAGCAAACCATCCCCTCCTTGAGCCACTTCCAGGCGTCGTCGGTCTGGTCCTTGGTCAACTCGTACTGCTCGAAGTTCTCGTTGTCCATGAAAACGAAGCGGTCGCCCTTGCTGGTAGAGGTATTGGGCGTCGATTTCCTCGACGTCGGCCGCTTCGAGCGAATCGCCCCCCTTATAGGTGCGATCGAGTTGCGTGCCACGGACCAGATTGCGAAGCTTGCACTTGTACAGTGCGTTTCCCTTGCCAGGCTTGACAAAGTTGCACTCCACATGATGTAGGGGTCGCCGTCGATCTGGACCTTCAGACCCCGCTTGAAATCGCTGGTGTTATAGCTCGCCACGAGTTTTTCCTACTTCGCTTGGTCAAAAGGGAGGGTTATGCTGGAACGACCGCTTTTCGCTCTGCGGCCGAGAGGCAGCCGCCTTTTGTCAGGCGCCTGATCCCGTTTATTTCGCTACGCAGTAACACGCCACGCTAGCCAATACGATGACGCCTCTCTCCACTGGCTCGGCGGCACCGGCGCAGTGATCGAGCCTCCGCACAGGATCCGCCGCTCGAAGAGCATCAACCCCTCGGCCAGCATCCGCTCGGCGTCGAGCGACGCCAGGCCAGCAAGCGTCGGCCTGGCAGCAAGCGATGAAGGATGCGGTCCGCGACCCGGCCGAACTCTGCCGCCTGGTCGGCTTGCCGCCCCAGTACCACGAAGCGGCCCAGCGTGCCGCTCGCGATTTCACCGTCTTTGTGCCGCGGCGCTGGATCGCCCGGATGCGATACGGTGATACCCGCGATCCCTTGCTACTGCAAGTGCTGCCTCTCGCCGAGGAATTAAACTGGCCGACCGAGTTCACGGCCGACCCGGTGGGCGACCGCCTGGCCGGGCGAAAACCCGGTTTACTCTCTAAATATAGCGGTCGGGTGCTCTTGGTGACAACGGGGGTCTGCGCCGTCCATTGCCGCTACTGCTTTCGCCGCCATTTTCCCTACGACGAAGCTCCGCGGGGCAGGGGGGCCTGGCGGCCGGCGCTCGACGAAATCGAGCAAGATCCGACGCTCAGCGAAGTGATTCTCTCGGGGGGCGACCCGCTGACCCTGGTCGACGACGTCTTGGCCGAACTGGTCGCCGGATCTGGCCAAAATCGGTCACTTGCGCCGCCTGCGCATCCACACCCGACTGCCAATCATGATCCCCGAGCGCGTCACCGACGCTCTGCTCGGCTGGCTGCGCGGCACGCGGCTGACGCCGGTCGTGGTCGTCCACGTCAACCATCCGGTCGAGCTGGACGATGACGTGGCCGACGCCCTGGCACGGCTGGCCGACGCCGGCGTGCCGCTGTTGAATCAGACCGTTTTGCTCCGCGGCAGTCAACGACCAGCTCGATACCTTGGTCGAACTTTCCGAGCGGCTGATCGACTGCCGGGTGATGCCCTACTACCTGCATCAGTTGGATCGCGTGGCGGGCGCGGCCCACTTCGAGGTGGCCGAGGCGACCGGCCGCGCAGCTCGTCGAACAAATGCGTGCCCGACTTCCGGGCTATGCGGTTCCGCGCTACGTGCGCGAAGAACCCGGCGCCGCCTACAAAATTGGATTGGCCGACACATGAACCATCGCTACACCAGCCGCACGCTTGCCGCACGGCAGCTCTGGCGCGGCCTGGCCGCGCGAAACGTCGGTCTGTGCCTCGTGCTCGGACTTCTGGCGCCGGCCTGCGTCCGAGGCTCCGGCCACGACGCCGCTTCGCCGGGCGAAACGACCTGGGACTCCTGCTACGTCCACGGCGAGAAAGTCGGCTACGTCGAAACCACGATCCAGAAGATTCGCCAAGGACCTCGCCAACTGCGTCGAGATCGACTCGCACAGTCAGATCGGCATCCGCCGCTTCGGCGACACCAACCAAATCGACGTCCGCACGACCAGCGTCGAAACGCCGGCCGGCGAAGTGCGGCACTTCACCGTCACGACCAAGATGGGCCCGGATCCCATCACCATCCGGGGCGAAGTCGCCGGCCACGAGCTGCTGCTGGAAACGGAACATGACCGGCAAGACCGAAAAAAGCAGCATCGCCTTGGCAAACCGAGACGAAGGGTTTTCAAGGCATCGAGCATCGCTCGAACGCAATCCGATGCAACCGGGCGAAATCCGCCGGCTGGCTCTGCTGGTGCCGGTGGCCAACCAGGTGATCGTGGCCGAGGTCGAACTGGCCGCCCAGCGACGCGAATCGACGCAACTTCTCGATGGATCGCAGGAGTTGCTGCGGATCGACTGCCAATTGACCCCGGCGGGCGCAAAGGCAAGGGGATTGAAACCGTCCTCTGGACCGACGAGCAGGGAAGAGCGATCAAGACGTTTGTCCCCGGCATCGAGCAAGAAGGTTTTCGCACGACGCGCGAGCAAGCCCTCGAGCCGCCGAAGGCGTTTGCAGTTCGATCTCGGAACCGACATGCTCGTCAAAGTCGCTCGCCCGTTGCCGCCGCCGGCTCAAACCAGGCGTGTCCGTTATCGCGTCGAGCTCGACGACGACGATCCCGCGGCACTGTTTTCCGAGACGCCGAACCAGCATGTCACCAAGACGGGCGCGAACACGGCCGAAATCGTGGTCACGGCGCCGCACTACGACGATCCGCCTCGCCGGCAGACGACGCCACCGCGACGAAGGACTCGCCGCCGACGCCCGACGATTCTGTCGCCCAACAACATGCTGCAATGCGACGATCCGACGATCGTGGCGATGGCCCGCGAGGCACGCGGCAAAGCCCAAGATCCGCTCGCCGTCGCTCGGGCGCTCGAGGCCTATGTTCACCGGACGGTGAGCAGCAAGAATTTCTCGCAGGTGTTCGCCACGGCCTCTGGAAGTTGCCCGCTCGCGCGAGGGAGATTGCACGGAGCACGCCGTGCTGCTGGCGGCACTGGCCCGGGCGTGTCAGATTGCCGGCGCGGGTGGTGGTCGGGCTGGTTTATGTCCCGTCGAGAGCAAGGCTTCGGCTATCACATGTGGACCGAGGTCTTCGACGGCAAGCGCTGGCTGCCGCTGGACGCCACGCTTGGGCAGGGGGGCATCGGCGCAAGTCATCTCGAGCTGGGCGCTTCGAATCTGAAAGACGCCACAGGCGCTGACCAGCCTGATCTCGGTCGTTCAGGTGCTCGGCAAACTGAAGATCGAAGTGCTGGAAGTGGAGTGAGCCGCGGTGCGGCAAGCCGCATGACCGCCTGCGCCCGGCTGCCGTCATTTCGGCAGGCGAAAGTCGGCCAGCCACAATTGGCTGGAGTGGTCTTCCGAGCGATTGCTGGTCCACATCAGTTTCTTGCCGTCGGGCGAAAAGACCGGCAACACGTCGGCCGCCGAGTGATCGGTGACCCGGATCGGCTCGCCAACCGGCCGCGGCTGGCCGTCGACCGTCTCGTAGCGCAGCAGCCACAGATCGTAATTCGGCCGTGCCGTCGGATCGGAATGATCGGCCCCGGTCCAAATGACAAACGGCCGGTTCGGATGCCAATAGGGAGCCCAATTGACGCCGACATTGTCGGTCCAGGCCGCGTCCGATTCGCCGGTCGCGCTGATCACGTGGATCTGCAAAAACCCCTCCTGCTTCCGATCGCTGCGATAAATGATCCAGCGACCGTCGGGCGAAAAGAACGGCCCGCCGTCATAGCCGGGCTCGTTGGTCAACTGCCGCACATTGCTGCCGTCGGCATTCATCAGGTACAAGTCGGGATCGCCGTCGCGATCGCTGCAAAACACGATCTGCTTGCCGTCGGGCGAAAAGCTTCCCTCGGCGTCGTATCCCTTTTCGTGCGTCAACTGACGCAGTTCGTGCCCCTGAAGATCGGAGGAGAAAATGTCCAGATACGGATCGAAGTCCCATTGGTAGCGGCGGTGCTTGCCGGTCCGGGCGTCCTCGGCCTGCCGATCGCGCTCGGCCTGTTCGGTCGTCGCCAGATTGGGATCGAGATGGCTGGAGGCGAAAATCAAGTGCTTGCCGTCCGGGTTGAAGGCGGCGCAGGTCGTTCGGCCCTCGCCCGTGCTGATCCGTCGCGGCTACGGAGCCGGCCAACGTCTGGAGGAAGATCTGGTAGAAGGGATAATCTTGCGGCACCGCCTGATAGACGATTTCATCGCCGTCGGGCGAAAAATAGCCTTCGCCCGCTCGGACAAAGCCGCTCGTCACCTGGCGAACGTTCGTCAAATAGCCCGGCTCGATCGAATCGTCGGCCAGGCCCGACCGCTGCATCGCCACCAGCAGCCAGCACCGCACAAACCAGCACCGCGCCAAGTCTGCCAGAAGTTTGCCGACTTCGACGTTCGGGCTATCATGCAAGTCTCCACAAATCAGACGAGAAAAACGCCGCGCGCCGCCACGCCACGCGCCGCGCCAGCCGCCACCCCGTTCATTATAGAAGGCCGCTCGACGATTTATACTAAACCGGCAGCGGCGACATTGCGACCGCTCGGCCGAGGCCAGGCCGGGCTGGCACGGAGGAAAAAATGAAGATTTATACGAAAACCGGCGACGACGGCGGCACGGGGCTCTTCGGCGGGCCACGCGTCGGCAAAGACGATCCCCGCATCGAAGCCTATGGAACCGTCGACGAGCTCAACAGCCTGCTCGGCTGGGCACGCGCCGTCGGCTTGCCGGCCGACATCGACGACTGCATCATGCGGATCCAGAACGAACTGTTTGCCGTCGGCGCGGAACTGGCCACGCCCGATCCGGCGGCCCACGGCACCGATTGGACTGGCCCCGAGCAGATCGCGGCGCTCGAACAAGCGATCGACCGGCTGGAGGCACCGCTGGCGCCGCTGCGGCAATTCATCCTGCCGGGCGGCACGCCGGCCGCCGCGGCCCTGCATGTCGCCCGCACCGTTTGCCGGCGCGCCGAACGGCGTGTGGTGACCCTGTCGCATCGAGGGGCCGCAGGCGATTCGCGGCTCGATCGTCGTCTATCTCAATCGTCTCGGAGACCTGTTGTTCGTCCTGGCCCGAGCGGTCAACCACGCCGTCGGGCCAGGCCGATGTCCCCTGGCATAAACCGGCCTAGCGGCGGGCAAAACCGCTCGCCACGCTCTCTTTACACCGCTGCCGTGCTGCCGGTATGTTGAGCCGCATCTTGGGCAGGCCCAGGAGCGTCAAAAACCAGCCGGTAGCGGCACGGGCAGGCGCGGCCGCGATGCGAACCTCAGAGAGCTGTGGAGCATTCGAGCTGCCGCGGAGCAAGGCAAATCGGGCAGCCGAAAAGCGGGCCCCAGCGAGGAGTGTCTGGCATGAAAAAAATCGAGGCGATCGTTCGGCATTTCAAACTCGACGACGTCAAGAATGCGCTCGCCGAGCAGGACTTGCACGGCATGACCATTACCGAAGTCCGCGGATTCGGCCGGCAGCGGGGACATACCGAAATGTACCGCAGCACCGAGTACGTGGTCGATTTCGTCCCCAAAGTGAAGATCGAGCTGGCCCTGCCCGACAACCTGGTGGAAAAGGCCATTGCCACGATCATGCGCACGGCTCAGACGGGCCAGATCGGCGATGGCAAAATCTTCGTTTCCGAACTCACAGAAACCATTCGTATTCGTACCGGCGAAACGGGAGAAGCGGCACTCTAAGGCGCGACCGCTCTGCGCCGCGCTGGCGGCCAGGACTGCCCAGGCGGTCGCCGTTCTGCCGTGCCCGCCGCGCGCCGCGGTCCGCCGGCGCGAACGATCCTTTGCTTGAGGCCTCGCTGACGATTCACCTTTTGCCGCTCGATGCACCGGATTTGATCCATGACCGCTGGACCGACGTTTCGCAACTCTCTTTTGGCTGCTCGCGATCGTCTGGCCGAGGGCCGCGCCAAGATTCAAGCGCAGCACGACGCCGGCTCGCCCGGCATCCAGGTTTGTGTCTGCCTGACCGATCTGGTCGACGCGGTGGTGCTCGATTTGTACGAAGCGGCCCTGACCGATTTGTTTCCCCGCGACCATGAGGCGGTCCGCTCGCGCATCGCGCTGGTGCCGCAGGGGGGTTATGGCCGCCGCGACATGGCCCCCTATTCCGACGTCGATCTGATGATCCTGCACGCGCCCGGCGCGGAGGGCGAGGTCGAGCCGCTGGCCAAACGGTTGATGCGCGATCTGTTCGACGCCGGCCTGGACGTCGGTCACAGCGTACGCACGCCGGACGAAGCCTGCGAACTGGCCGCCGCCGACGCCGCCATCTGCACCTCGCTGGTCGAATCGCGGCTGCTGGCCGGCAACGCCAAGCTGCTGACCACGATGATGCAAAAGTTCCAGCGGCGTTTGCGCGGGCATTTCAAGCGCACGTTCGCCATGATCGAACACGCCCGCCGCGAGGAACGACAGCAATACGGCGAGACGGTTTATCTGCTCGAACCGAACGTCAAACGGTCGCGCGGCGGACTGCGCGACATGCAGCTTTTGCGCTGGATCGGCTTCGCCCGCTTCGGCACGGCCGACCCCAATGGCTTGCAATTGCTGGGCGAGTTGCCCCTGGACGATCGCCGCACGATCCGCGTGGCGCTCGAGTTCCTGCTCCGCTTGCGCAACGAGCTGCATTTCCATGCCGGCAAGTCGAAAGACGTGCTCGATCGGGCCGAGCAAGTCCGCATCGCGGAGCTGTTCGGCTACCAAGGAACCGAGGGCTTGCTGCCGGTCGAAGAGTTCATGCGCGAGTATTTTCGCCACACCAAGGCGGTGTGGAGCGTGGCCTCGGAATTCATGGCCAGCGTGCGCCCCGGCTCGCGACTGGCCAAAGCGCTCGACGTCGTCTTCAGCCACCACGTCGGCCGCGACTATCGCGTCGGCCCCGGCGAGATTACGGCCACCGCGCAAGGACTGGCCAAGCTGCGGTCCAATCTGGGCGAAGTTCTGCGACTGATGGACCTGGCCAACGTCTACAACAAGCGCATCGCTCAAACCACGTGGGACACGGTGCGGGCGGCCGTTTCCGGCGGAGAGCTGGCAAGTAACGCCCGCCACCGCGCGGTACTTTTTGTCGATTCTCTCGCAGCCGGCCCGGCTGGGAGAGTTGCTGCGCCGCTTGCACGATCTGGGAGTGCTGGAAAAGCTGATTCCCGCCTTTGGCCATGCCCGCTGCTTGTTGCAGTTCAACGAATACCACAAATACACGGTCGACGAGCACTGCCTGGTGGCGGTCGAGGCGGCGACGAATTTCCTGTTCGATTCCGGCCCGATCGGCCGCGTCTATCGGCAGATCAAACAAAAACGGACGGTCCACCTGGCGCTGCTGATTCACGATCTGGGGAAAGGCTTTGCCGAAGACCATAGCGAGTTGGGATTGCAGATCGCCGCAGAGACGGCCGATTTCCTGCGCTTGCCCCTGCGAGAAACCGAAACGCTCAAATTCCTGGTCCACAAACACCTGCTCATGTCGCACCTGGCTTTCCGCCGCGATACGAGCGACGACCAACTGGTGGTGCGGTTCGCCGTCGAGGTCGGTTCTCCCGAACGGCTCGACATGCTGCTGGTCCTCACCGCGGCCGACTTTGCCGCCGTCGGACCGGGCGTCTGGAACAACTGGAAGGGGGAAGTGCTCATCGATCTCTACCAGCAGACCATGCGGCACCTGGCCGGCGACTCGCCACGCATCGACACCGGCGAGCAGGTCGAACAGCGCCGCTCGACCATTCGGGCCTGCCTGAGCCACGAGCCCGAGGACGATCTGGCCTGGTACGACCAGCAGGTCGATGCGCTGCCGCGCACCTATCTGTTTGCTTCGCGGCCCGAGAACCTGGCGGCCGAACTGAAGGATCTGCGCAGCCTGCAACCGGGAGAAGTGCATGCCCGGGCACGCTACTTGCCCGAAAGCCATACCATCCAATTCGTCGTCGGCACGCACGAGGACATCACGCCGGGCGTGTTCCACAAACTGACCGGCGCGCTGGCCAGCCAGGGATTGCGAATCCTTTCGGCCGAGATCAACACGCTGGCCGGCGGATTGGTGCTCGACCGGTTCTACGTCGTCGATCCCGACTATTCCGAAGAGCCCGCCGCCGAGCGTCTGCAGGCCGTCGAGCGGGCGCTGGTCGAAGTCGCTCCGGTCGCCGCGCGAAGAACTGCCGGCGTTTCGCCGGCTGTGGCGGAGCGAAGCCCAGATCCATCGCGAATCGCTCAATCAAATGCCTTCGCGGGTCAGTGCCGACAACAGCACTTCGGATCGCTATACGATTCTCGACATTTTCGCCCGCGACCGGACGGGCCTGTTGTATACGATCGCCCGCACGCTGTTCGAGTTGGAGTTGTCGGTTTCGGTGGCCAAAATCGGCACCTACCTGGACCAGGTGGTCGACGTGTTTTACGTCACCGATTTGCAGGGGCGAAAGATCGCCGACGAAACGCGGCTCGGGCAGATCACCGCCCGATTGCTCGCGGCGATCGATGCGCTGAAAGACTAGAGCAACGGCCGGCTGACGCGATCGCGCTGCCCGATCACTAGAGCCCCAGCATCACGCCGCGCCAACGCTCCTGGAACTTCGCCAGCGGCATGCCGACCAGGGCTTCGAAACGTTCGATCTGCGGATTGGCCCGTCGTGTCGAGGCTCACATAGCGCTCGAGTTCTTTCGTTCCCAGCAGCGGTTGCTCGAAGGCCAGAAAGTAAGCCAGGCCCCACGAGTAGAGATACAGCCGAGAAGACTGCGCCGCATCGCCTCGGTGCGTGGAAATGAATTGATCGGCGTCGGCCGTCAGCAATTCGGCCAAGGGAAGGGGATCGGGCCCGGCCAGGTCGCTCTTCAGCCGCGCCAGGATGCGGGCACCCGGCGCGTCGATCCGCAGCGAGTCGCCATCCAGCAAGCCGGCCTCGAACGTTTCGGCAAGCCCTTCGTTCAGCCAGCGGGGGACTTCCGACGACGAACGAGGATAGACGAAGTTTTCCAGATAGGCATGGAACGACTCGTGAGCCAGCCGTCCAAACATTTCGCCGGTCACTTCCTGGAAGCGACTGGCATTGCGGCGTTCGGCCGCTTTGATCCGCGCCTCGAGCGTGGCGAATTCGTCCTTCCACTTGCGTTGTTCGGCGACGCTGATCTTTTGCCGCTCCTCGCTCGGTACCCCGGCCTTGCGCAGCGTCTCGTTCAATTCCTTCAGCCGGCTCGGGAGTCTCGGCCAACAACCGTGCATACTCCTGGCGCAGTTGCTGATGCTCTCGCCTGACGCGGTCCAACTCGGCCACGAACCGGTTCATGTCGCTGCCGGCCGCCACCAGATTGAAATCGGCCGCGAAGAACGCCGGATTCTGCATGTCGAGCCCCCGCCCGCCCAGAAACTGCCGATACTCGGCCGTGTCGCCGAACAACCGAATCTGCAATCGCGTCTGCGGATTCAGCCGCGGCGGAAGAATCTGCCGATAGGCCGTAAACAACTGCTCGATCCGCACGATCGATTGCCGGGTCATCTGCTCGTCGGCCGTGCTCTCCAGCGAAAACCAATCGCCTTGGTACTGCCACGACACCGTCTGATCGCGACGGATGGCAACCAGACGCAAATCCTCCTTGCGCCGCGGCTTCGATCCGGGCACGATTGCGGAATCCTTCGATCCGCGTCGCCAGAGCCGCACGCTGCTCGGCGCGGAAGACGCGTCCAGGTCTCGATCGACTTGCGATCGATCGAACGAACCACCAGATACATCGGCTTGCCGGCCGGCTGGTGGACCTCGATGAATTCGATCTCCGCCGGGCGCTCGGCCGTAACCAGCCCGTCGTAGGTCTTGCCGTCGGTCAGCGTCACCCGCTCGAGCTTCCAGGCCGCCGCGGGCGATTCCGCGCTCTGCCGCCGGCGACCGCAGGCGGCGGACTCCGGCCGGCGGCCGTGGCCGCCTGCGGCACTCGGGGTGCTCCGACTGCGCGCGTAGCCCGTCGCCCGCACTCCAACACAAGTCAGACAGCCAGGCCAGGCCGCCTGCCGACCAGCACGAGTCGCTTTCGCCGGCCGCAAACCAGCCCGGCGCGGTGCGGGCTTCGTCGCCTCGCGGCGGAATCGGCTCGACGTTATTGAGCGACGCTCGGGCATGGCGTTTCTGACTGTCAATCGTTCGACCGGGACGATCCGAGCCGGCAAGTCTGACGGCGATTCTCTCACCTTCCCGCGCCAGCGCTCGGCTGTCAAGCTTCGCTGGCACGGCACTGCGCCAGACACGCCGACTCGCGATACAGCGCTGACAAACGGCTGCCCGAAACGGGGACGATGCCGGCTAGTCGCCGAGCCAGGGTTAGCGGGTAGATCAGCAACGAGCTGGCCGCAAAGTCGTATTTGACCACCGTCGGTGCCGAGGACGCGGTGCCCGGCTCGATGCGGGCCATGAACTGGCAACCGACAATCTCGCTTCGCACGCCGTCGATCACCGTCGGCGAGTGATGCACGACCCGGGCCGCCATCAAGATGAACGGGGCCTTTCCCAGGGCCACGATCACCTGCTCGCAGTCGGGGGCGACGTCGGACAGATACGAAAATCCGCTGAGCGACAGATCGTGGCAGAGGACCTGCTTGAACTCGGAAATCGCGGGCAACCGGCCGTTGACGTAGGGAGCCACCAGCTGCAAACACGAGTAACGATGTCGCTGGCGCTCGTCCGGCATCGGATTCGGACGAACGATGCGCGTGGAGCACGTGATGCACCAGCGAAAAGAAGCCGGCGTCGGTCATTCCCGGCCTGCGACATCGTTGCATCCCCGTCCCGCTGCTGCTTGCCAGCGCGCGATTCAGTCTTCAGTCGTCCCGCCTGTTGCAGCACGAGATTGCGGAACCGCCCTCACTAGGGATGTTTACCTTATAAACGGCCCCCATGGCCGCCGGCGTGGCAGGCCGCACCTACCGACAGGGGGGCTGCAGCGAGCGGTTTGGCCGGCGTGTAGCGATTCTGCCGACCGCAGCCGCGAGGCCAAAGAAGCCGTTGGCCGAGCACCGGCCGAGTGCTAATCGAGCCAATCTTTGGCGGCCAGACGCTCGGGCGTATAGGTTTCGGTGACGTAGCTGATGTCTTTCGAGATCAGCGATTCGACTTCCAGCTTGAAGCCGTTGGAGAGCATCAGATCGATCTCCTTCTGCCAGGCTTTCTTGCTGGCGAACCAGGGATAGCTCTTGATCTGGTTGGCCCGCTTGCGATCCTGGTCGTTCAGCGTGATCCGGACGCTGGGATTCAACTCGCAGCTGACGTAGTCGCTGCTGCGCAGGCCGAGAAATTTGGCGTTGGGAATCGCCATCCGCGCCGACTCGTACGCCAGGTTGATCGATCCCTGCTTGATGACGCTGTAGATGTAATACCCCCACGGGTCGTTATCCAACAGGCAATAGATCGGCAGCTTCAGTTCGTTGTGCAGCCGGTGGAGCAGCCGCCGCACGCCGCGCGGCGGGCTGGCCGCCGCCGTGCGTAAGAATGCAATTGTGCTTGCGCCAAAACTTGTCCTCGTTGAAGCGGCGCCAAACCGTGTCCTTTTCGACGTGCAGAATGAAGTCGGCCTCGTTCTTCTTGAACTCGATCGTCTCGGGCTCGACGATCGAGGGAATGCTGTAGCCACCCGAACCCATCCGGGCGCAGTCGATTTCGTCTCCGTCGATCGATCAGCGTGATCGGGCCGACCAGCCCGCCGCGGTTCGATGCATAGACGTGCAGCTCTTCGCGCAGCGAGCTGAGCGTGACTTCCAGGTCTTCGATCACCGGGATCGCACTCGTCCTGCGAGTCGAACGTCTCTTCTCGCGTTCCGTCGATCGTGTGCTTGAGCAGATAGTACAGACCTCGGATGCTGGTGCTCTTTTGTTGCTCGAGGAGCTGCTTGCAGCCGCTGGCCACCAGCACGGTCTGCATGTAGCTTTTGGCCTGCGACAGGTTGAACAACTGCCGGCGGTTTTTGTTGCTCCCCATCTCGATGAACCCCTTCGACTTGTTGTAGCGCACGTTCGAGAGTGCGCGCGCGGGGATGTCGAGATAGGGGTCGCGGCTTTTGCTGGCGTCTTCGACGATGCGGTCGGCCAGCCCGACCAGATCGCCCAGCGTCTTTTTGTCGCGAGCGTTCAGTTTCACCGCCGAGCCGGTCGCACGGCTGGCAGCCGCGGGTTTGCGAGATTTCTTCGCCATCGAATGGATGATCCGTTGCATTGGCAGGAGGGAATCGAGCGTTTACGCCGTGACTCGGGCTCGTATGACCGGCCTATTTCTTCGCCCGCACGCCGTTGCTTTCTTTTCGGCCTTCGGCTGGCCTTCGACTTTCGGCCGCGGCGCCGTCGGCGGCATCTTCGGCGGCGCCGGCGGTCGGCAGCCGCCGCTTTGCCGGGACGAGCAATGGCATGGGTCGACGGATCGACGATCAGCACGTTGTCGCCGAAATCTTCGGCCTCGTCCTGAAAGGCCTGTGCCTCGCTCGTCGAACTTCGTGTCGGCGACGGCGGTTTTGCGTTTGGCCACCTTGAGGAGCTGCTCATACAGGCTGGTTCGGTCGGCCTGGTTGATGCCGCTGACGGCCGTGGCCACTTCGCCCAGGTAGCGCAGGAAAATGCTGCGCCGCTCTCCCTCGTGCTTCACGCTGCAGACGGCGGCGCAAATACATCCCCAGCTTGCGGCCCACCGATTGGACCGCCAGCCGCAGCTCTTTTTGGATTTCGGGATAGCTGGCGATCGCTTCTTTCGATTCGCTGGTGAAGGGGACCCACACGCTGGCCATGTGAACCATCACGGTGACGGGCCCGGCCGGCAGCGAACCGCGCGACTGCGTCAGGCCGTAGGACCGCCAATTGGTTTGCGTGATCATCTGCGTGATGGCGCAGGCGGCGTGCTGGAATTGCAGCGGCACGCGATTGGCATAACGCAAAACCGTCATCGTCTGGCCGGCATCGAGATTGACGCTGTGCAAGGCCTCGTGCAGCTTGGCGATCTCGGCCGATTTGAGTTTGGCCGGCGAAGCCCGGGTGCCCAGCTCCGCTTCCTTCAAGATCTTGTCGGCCGCTTCGCTTCCCAGGCCGTAAAACGTGGTGGTCAGAAACTGGCGAAGCGTGCGGGCATCGCTTTCGGCGAGCAATTCGTTGAGCGTGTCCAGCGGAACCTTGTTGGCCGCCTGCGTGCCGCCATAGGCCAAGGCCACCTCGATCTGGAACGGATTGCCGCGATAGACCGCCGGCGGGCGCGTGCTGGCCACGTAGAATTCGCCGGGCACCACGTGATGCAGTCCCTTGAGCAACTGCGGCTCGCCGATCGGCGAAATGCAGTCGGTCGCCGGCATGCCGATCTTGGTGGCCATGATCGCCTGGTAGAGCTTGTCGGCTTCGGTTCGGCCGAATTTGTGCGGATTGGCCCGCGTGCTCACGCCGGCCGTCTCGCAAATCCGCGCCGCCACGCTCTGACTGACGCGGCTGAACGACGTGGTCAGGAACTGCGCCAGCGTGCCGGTCTTGGTGTCCTTGAGCATCGCCACCAGCATCCCCAGCTCGATGCCGTAGGGATGCGGCTTGATCTCCTTGGGCTCGGTCGGCAACGCATCGCTCGACCGCTCGTAGACTTGCTCTTCGTCGTCGGGGTCGTTGAAGTGCAACGTGACGTGCGGATTGGCGATGGCCGTCTGCGCGAGATACTCGTCGACGCTTCCCCGGCCGCGTTGATATTTGGCTTCCAGCTCGATGGTCACCCGCGTGCCGTGGTCCAGGTCGATCCATTCGATGCCATGCTTCTCGATGTATTTGGCCCCCTGCTCGCCGGGAGGAATGTCGACCCCTTCGCCGCCGCCGTTGAGGATCTCGGGATGGTTTTTCTTCGTATCGATCTGAATCTCGTAGTAGTGGGCCGGCTTGCGCTGCGAGACCTTCGAGATGATTTTGACCGGCTTGCCGGTGGTCAGCACGCCGTACATGCCGGCGGCGCTGATGCCGATTCCTTGCTGGCCCCGGCTCATCCGCAAGCGATGGAACTTGGAACCGTAGAGCAGCTTGCCGAAAATCAGCGGGATCTGCTTTTTGAGAATGCCCGGCCCGTTGTCTTGCACGCCGACTTTGAAGCGCCCCGGCGTGGTCGGTTGGATGTGGACCCAGATCTCGGGCAGGATGCCGGCCTCCTCGCAGGCATCGAGCGAGTTGTCGACCGCCTCTTTGATCGTGGTCAGCAGGGCCTTGCGAGGATTGTCGAAACCGAGCAGGTGGCGGTTCTTGGCAAAGAACTCGCTCACCGAAATATCGCGCTGGCTGGCCGCCATCGACTCGGCCGTCGCTCGCCGCCGCGACGACCGGGGTGCGTGACCGTTGGTCTGGTGTGGCTCGGGCGGGGTTTCGATCTCGGTCTAGGCCGGGTCGTGCGACCGCGGCATCCGCGGCAGTTTTGGAACTCGTCTGGCTGGTTTTTTTGGCCATCCGTCAACCGTTTGAAAGGAAAACTGGAAGAAATCCGCGCTGACCGGGACGCTCGCAATCCGATTCCGTCCGCCGCCGAACAAGCTGCACCAGGCCACGAGCGACTTGTGAAACTGGAAAAACCTTGCGGGCATGACAGCAGCAAGAAAATCGGGGCGGAAAGAATGCCGGCGTCCGCCGCGGGGGCACGCGCTGGCGGACCTCCCTGAACGAGCGCGCCAGATCGAAGATTCCGGTCGTACCGATTATAACGATTCGCCGGCCAGCCGCCAGACAGTCGGGGCCGTCACCGCAGGCAAAACAGGCGTATTTAGCCGAAACGGCATCCAAAGATTCACCCCTACCACCGGCAAAAGCCGAAACCTGATTCTGGAGTCCGTCAGTATTCGCGTCTCGGTGGTTCAGCTACCGCAGACGAGCGCGCCGAGCCGCCGTGGGCCAGCACTGCGGCCCGCGGCCACCCGACTGCCCAGACCTTCCGCCAACAGACTCCTGCTTCGCTCTTTGTAAACGCCTTCTCCATTTCACTTGCCCTTTGCCGCGCTCTGCCACCGGTTGGTCGCATTCGCACGAACTCGGACACTCACGAGGTGAGAGCGCGGCACGATCCCGTCATTTTTCAATCGCTTCGCCAGGAGGATTCTCGGATGAATCGCACCCACCTTCGCGCCGCTCTGGTTGCCGCCGTGCTGACGGTTGCCTGCTTGGGCACCACCAGCGTCACCCGGGCCGACATTCCGGCCGGGACTGTTTTCGAACTACTACGTCGGGCCGCCGGGCCTGCCGGCACAGCTCTACGTCAGCCCGCGGCCGACGCCGCCGTTCGTCGGCCACACCTGGATCACGTATCCGCCGTTCGCGCCGCACGAATACCTGTACAAGCACAGCCGCGTCTATTATCGAGCCAATCCCGACGGTGGTTTCACCAAGGCCCACATCCACTGGCATTAGCACTGGCATTAATCGCGCCGGCAACGCCGAGCGCGATTTGCCTGGCGATCGCGGCCGCGCACGATCTGCCCAGCGACATCCGTCCCGCTCTTCCGAGCAACGACCGAGCACGCCCGGTCGCGCGATACCCTCCGAAGTTTGCCGCCGGCCCGTTGGGCGGCATCATGTCATCTATCCAACCGGCAGTATCAAAAAAACACTTGCCACGCTTCGCGTCCGCATCTTTCACCGCTTGCGTAGATCCTGCTCGAACGGCAGGAACAGGAAAGGAAATCGTTATGAGAACCACGCTGTTGGTCTGTGCCGCGCTGGCGAACATCGCCGTCGGCGCACGACTCCAGCCCAGAATTGTGGAATGTCCTGCCAGAACGTGCCCCGACCCTTGTGAGGTCAGCGAGATATCAATCATGTTCGACCGGTCGCAGTGCGCTTGCCCCGAGCTGCGCCTGCCGACCAGGCTGCCCATACTGCCCAGCGCCTGCTCTCCCAGCGCCTGCACTCCGAGCGTGTGCGCCTGCCGCAGCGTCTGCAATCAAACCGACTGCAATCAGGACGCGTGTACTCAAACCGCGTGCACGGAAGACGGCTCCGCTCAAGGCGACTGCAATCGAGACGACTGCGATCCCTATACCTACTACCAACTCCGCGAGGACTGGCGCAAGACCCACGGCCCGGTTGTCGACACCGTTCGGTACGTGCACCAATCGTGCCCAAAAAAGCATCACCACCATCACAACGGCAACGAGGCGGCATATCGACGGGCCAGTCAGACGCCCTGGCACGGCGCCTACTACTATCCTCAGTGGGGAGCGCCGGTCGCGCTGGTCGTTCCGCCGACCGCCGAATTCCAAACCAACTACAGTTGGGGAGTGCCGGCCTCGCGAATCTCGCCGATCGACCACCAATTCAGCCGGTCGTTTCCCGGCTATGGTCCCGGGGTGGTCGGTGGCATACGGTTTTCTGCCGCCGCCGCAGCAGCCGAGCGACACCAACCAGTTCGGCGTCTATTACGTCCGCGGACCCTGGTAGTGCTTGATGCCACGCGTGGGACGCTGGCCCACGCGTGGCCCACGCCGTCAGAGAGCGGGCTACTCGATCTCGTAGACGATTCGTCCGTGGTTCTGCGAACGCGAGATGCGGTCCGAGGCATACAGCCCGGCCAGCACGAATTCGACGCACGCGGCCCGCACGGCCACGTCGGTGGCGGCGTTGACTTCGAACGCCTTTTCCCAGATCGGCGGAACGCGTGCCAGCCGGTCGGCGTAATGCTTCGAGGGAAGCATGTCGCCGACTTCGATTTTGACCCCCTGGGCGAAAATGTCGGCGATCTCGGCCAGTCCGAATTGATCGACATACTGGGCGAAGACGTCGCGAACGGCCTCGGCCAGAATCGCGTCGAAAACCTGCCGCTCCGACATTTGATGGCTACCCATCATGTCGAGTTCGAGCTTGCCCAGCGAAGACGAGTAGAGATGCCCCAGATCGCTGATCCGCGGCACCGCCGGCCGCTCGCCCAGCACCGCGCCGCGTTGCCGGGCCGAGGCGACCATCGTGCGATAGTTGGCGATGCTGAACCGCGCACTGACGCCCGACTGATGATCGACGTATTTCGATCGCCGGGCGACGATGCTCGTCTGTTCGATGATCTCGCGCATGAAGTAGGGAACGAAGACCGGAAACTCTCCGCCCAGTTCCACGACGGCTTCCTGCTCCATGATCTGGATGCCCAGGTCGCGCTCGCGCGGATAATGGGTGTGGATGACCGATCCGATCCGATCTTTCAGTTGCGGAATCACCTTGCCGCTGCGATTGTAAGTCGCCGGATTGGCGGAAAACAGAATCAACAGATCGATGTCGAATTTGATCGGGTAGCCGCGAATCTGCACGTCCCGCTCTTCCAGGATGTTGAACAAGCCCGACCTGCACCAACTCGTCCAGCTCGGGCAGCTCGTTCATGGCAAAAATGCCCCGGTGCATTCGCGGAATCAAACCGAAGTGGAGCGATTCCTCGGCCGACATGCTCGTTCCGCCGGCCAGTTTCGCCGGATCGATTTCGCCGATCACGTCGGCGAACTTCGTCCCCGGCGCCAGCCGTTCGGCATAGCGATCTTCGCGCCGCCACCAGGCGATCGGCACTTCTTCGCGGCCGGCGGCTGGCCAGCAAGTGTTTGCCCGCGCGCGTCAGCGGCCGGTAGGGATCGTCGTGCACCGGCGCGTCGGCCAGCGCCAAATAGGGAATCTCCGGGTCGAGAAATCGGGCCAACAGCCGCATCAGCCGGCTCTTGGCCTGCCCCTTCTCGCCCAAAAACAGCATGTCGTGCTTGGCCAACAGCGCGATGCTGATCTCCGGAATCACCGTGCTGTCATAGCCGATGATGCCCGGAAACAACTCTTCGCCCCGGGCCAGGGCCGCCAGAAAATTGTCGTAAATCTCTTGCTTGACCGTTTTGGAAACCCAGCCGCTTGCACGCAGCTCGGCGAGATTGGCAGGTCGGCTCATGGGTGTGATGCGCTGCGAGGTAGGATGGAGCGGAGAACGACAGGTCGCCACCGGGCACTCGGCCCTGTCGGACGCGCGCGTGTCGATCGGCAGCACTGCGGCCATTATTGACCCCGTGGCCCGCTTTGACCACCGCCGACATGCCGGAAAAACCGACTCGCCATCGCCAGCAGCCGCGTCGACCGTCATTTTCCGGGCGCTTGATCGGGCCGGTCTTCGGTGCGAGGTTCGGATCGATGCGCGACAGGGCGACGCCGGCAGCCCGACGGACCCTGACGTCGCTGTCTTTCAACGCCGCCTGGAGTTCGGGGATGGCAGGCTTGGCTTCTTCGCCAAACGTACCCAAGCCCGACCGCGGCGCTCAGGCGGACGTCGGCCTCCCTGTCTTTGAGCGACTCGATCATCGCCGGCACGATCTTTGCCGCATCCGCTTTTCGGTCCGGCAAGAGACGGACCGCGGTGATCCGATCCGGCTCCTTGGCCGACTTGAGATCCGCGATCAACTCATCGGTCGATTTTTTCGCCTTCCCGCAACCCCCGCTCATCAGCAAGCAAAGCAACAGAAGAAAACGTGCTGGCACGTGCATGGCTGAACTCCATCGCTATTGGTTGATCGCCAAACCGTCGGTGATTTCGCCGCCGGCGATGGTGCAGAGGTACTGATAAGTGTAGCGGTCAATTTCCTGGGTGAGGAAATGTGACCGAGCCGTCGCCGAACAGGAAGTTGCAGCCGCTTCCCGCGTGCATGCTGTACATACGTATCGGGATCGTAACCACGGGCGTCGGCGCAGGGCACGTGCGTGGCGTTGCCGTGGCCCAGGACCAATGCCTCGCCGTAGTCCGCATTGTCGTAGGCGGGCCCGGGCGGAGGCGAGTAGGGGCTGGCAAGCCGTGGCTCGCCATCCAGGCCGGGGTCTGCCCGCCTGCCACGGCGCCGGTCCAAGTGCTGGGCGAATGGTCGCTGGAGCGCTCGCCGACGAAGATCGTCTTGCTCAGTCCATCCGTGACGTTTCGAGTGTTGTGGCTGTTGCGATAAAACAGGCCGTCGCCGGCCAGGCCCGTCTGGCTGCCGAGCCGTCGAGCCCGTGTCTCCGTCTTCGGCCTGCGTCGCGGTCGCCGTAGGTGGGATCCTTGGGCAGGTAGAGTCCGCCTGCGTTGCTGTAGACATTCCACCCAGCCGTTGCAGCCGACGTAGTTGCTATGCGCCACGGTCGCCATGGACGACTGGTAAATGTGCTATCGTAAACGCCGAAGGCCTGCTGGAGCGGATCCGATCGGGCACTGGTAGATCGGCAGAGCCTGCTGCGAAACCGTCGTGTTGGTTGCCGGTTCCCACCGCCACGCTGAAATTGATCTGGCTCTAGGTGTTGGTCTCGTCGAGGTAGGGCAGAATGTAAGACGCCCAGCCCCAGCTCGGACCCACGTCGTTGTCGGGCGTTGCTTGCGGCGATCGTGTTCCCGTCGATGTAGCCGGGCGGGAAGCAAAGCTTGCTGTTGTGATAATTGTGCAGGGCCAGGCCGATCTGCTTGAGATTGTTCGCGCACTGGCTGCGCCTGCGCCGACTTCGCGGGCCCCCTGCACGGCCGGCAGCAGCAGCGCAATCAAGCAGCCCGATGATGGCGATCACGACCAAAAGTTCGATCAAGGTGAAACCACGAGCACACGGCGGATTGCTCCGCCTCGCGGCATCGCGCTGATTCCGTAAAATACGCATGATGAAATTCTCCCCGTATCAATCGGTGGCTCGATCCGCCAAATGCAAGCGGACAAGCACCGTGGTATGGCAATCGTAAGATGCCGCGCGCAGTCGATCGTTCGGGACGCAATGCAGGCGACGATGCTGCCAGATCGTTGCCAATCCGATCGCGCGAGGCTGAACCCAATTGCGCCGTCATAGATCAGCGCAGCTGCGACAAAGCCACGAGGCAAGCCGACGGATCACCCCAATCAGCGAGGCGCGAAACGCGCAAAGGCACCGCGCAGACTCATCGAGGTGAACGAGAAGCGGGATCAGCCGAGCCGGGGAGGGGCTCGCGAATGAATGGTTCGATCGAGCGGCCGAGCTTCGTGGATCGGCTCCGCTGGATTCGCCGCGACCAGCAGGTCGTGGCTGGCCAGAACCGGAGGCGGAGCAACCGGCAGCGAGCATAAGCCCAAGAATCGGCAGACGGCACAATCGTCGTCGGTCGCAGGGCAGGGCAGGGGAGCGCCGCTTCGAACCGCTCCCGTCTTCGTGGCAATTTCCCGCCGTGGCGAGATGATCGCCATCGTGGTCGCGTGCAATCGCGCTGTGCCAGCCGATCGAGTGGTCGTGACCGCAGGGGCTCGAATGGTCGTGGAACAACGCCGCCGTCGAGGTGGCTAATAAATAGACCACCAACAGCAACCCACGAGTCAGCCGGGTTTGCGATTTTCCGAACATCTCTTGGGGCACCTTGCCGAACGAAGCGAAACTAGCCCACCACTCTAGCCGTACCGGCAAGACGGAGTCAAGCTTATCGCTTGTAACAAAAGAGCCGGCAACCAAGCCACGGCTGCGGTTGCAAACTTGCCGCCGGACTGCGAGGCTACGCAAATTGGCTGCCTAAGATGTCTCGCCGGAAAAACTCGCATGCCCGAATTGCCCGAAGTCGAAACGATGCGCCGCGGCGTCGCCGCGATTGTCGGCAGCCGGATCGACGACGTCCGCTTGCCCCGTTCGACCAAGCGGCCGATTCTCGTCTCGCCCGAGATCCGGCAATTCCGCCGGTTGGCCGTCGGCCGCACGGTCGCGGCGGTCGAGCGGATCGGCAAGCGTGTCGTCGTGCGTTTGAACGACGACGGGCGGATCGTCATCGAACCGCGCATGACCGGCCTGGCGCTGGTCGCCGATCCTCCCACGCGCGAACACTTGCGCGTCCAAATCCGGCTTTCGGGGGGCTCGGCTCCCGAACTGCTTTTCTGGGATCGCCGCGGACTCGGATCGGTCCGACTGTTGGCGCCCGACGAATTCGCCGAGCTGTTCGGACCCGACCGGGTCGGCCCCGACGCCCTGGCTCTGAGCGCCGAGTTGCTCCGCGCGCGGCTGGGCGCCAGCCGCAGGGCGATCAAAGTGGCCCTGCTCGATCAGCGGGCCGTGGCGGGCATCGGCAACCTCTATGCCTCGGAAATCCTGCACCTGCGCCCGCATCCATCCCGAAGCCGCCTGCCACGACTTGCGGCCGGCCGCCTGGCGGCGGCTGCACGAGTCGATCGTGGCGGTGCTGCGAGGCCGCGATCCTGCACGAAGGCTCGACCTTGTCCGACGGCACCTATCGCAACGCGCTGAATCAATCGGGCGACTACCAAAACCACCACCGCGTCTACGATCGCGAAGGCGAGATTTGCCTGACCTGCAGCCGCGAAAAGATTGTCCGGCTGGTGCAAGCCCAGCGATCGACCTTTTATTGTCCGCGGTGTCAAAAGAAATCGCGGCGCCAAAAAGTCACGGCTCAAGCCACGGTAGGCATCTGACCAGATCGACGTCGAGCGTCTACCCGGTCGGCTAACCGCAAATCAATCGGCTCGCCCAAAACGTTCACCGATTTGCATCCGCCGGCGGCCTGCTCTCTAATGAAATGAGCACGCTTGCCGCTGTGCATCTTCCCCCTCCCTCTCGATTGCCGGAGACGCGAGCCATGTCCCATTCCAATCCCTCCTGCCCAGACTGCGATCGCCCGGAACCTCTTCCTTCGCGACGCGAATTCTTGAAATCGGCCGGCACCCTGGCTGCCGTGGCGGCGGCCGGCACGCCGCTGTGGGCACAAGCGGCCGAATCGACCGGCTCGGCCGCTCGGCTTCATCGCCCCCCGAGACCATCGTCAAGTCGCTTTACGACTCGCTCAGCGAGACGCAAAAACAAGCCGTCTGCTTCGCCTGGGACCATGTCGAACGGGCAATCAGGGATTGCTGCGCACGCGCGTCTCCAACAACTGGCACGTCACCAAACCGCAAATCAACAGCGATTTCTTCACCAAAGATCAACGGGCAATGATCCGCGGCATCTTCGAGGGAATCATCCAGCCCGAGTGGCACGCGCGCATCGACAAGCAACTCAAGGACGACGCCGGCGGATTCGGCCAAGATCAGAACATCGCCATCTTCGGCTCGCCGGGCGAAAAGTTCGAGTTCGTCATGACCGGCCGCCACATGACGCTCCGCTGCGACGGCAACTCGACCGAGCACGTCGCCTTCGGCGGACCGATCTTCTACGGACATGCCGCCAGCGGCTTCAACGAAAAGCCGAACCATCCGGGCAATGTCTTTTGGCCGCAGGCCCTGGCCGCCAACAAGGTGTACGAAATGCTCGACGGCACGCAGCGGGCCCGGGCGCTCGTCGATCGACTGCCGCGACGAAGAAGACGTGGCGTTTCGTGGACGCGACCGGCAAATTTCCCGGGCTGCCCCTGGCCGACATGACCAGCGACCAACGGGGGCTGGTGCAAGAAGTGCTGCAAAAGCTGATCGAGCCCTATCGCCAAAGCGATCGCGACAAAGCGGTCGCCTGCCTGAAAGCGCAAGGAGGGCTCGACGAGTGCGCCCTGGCCTTCTATCGCGAAGGCGACATCGGCAACGACCAGGTGTGGGACTGCTGGCGGTTGGAAGGACCGGCGTTTGTCTGGTATTTCCGCGGCTCGCCCCACGTCCACGTGTGGGTCAACGTGGCCGATGATCCCAGCGTGGCCACGAACGCCTGAGCCGCTCCATCGCGAAGAGCCCGCGGACAAAAACCGGCGGCGACTCGCTCCCCCTCGCCGAGCGACTTTGTCCTCTAAGGACGTAAGCACGATTTTGCCGCGCAGCGTTCCCGCCTTGTGGATCGTGCTCGACTCTTGCATGCGATGGGCGGCGGCGGTTTCGGCCAACGGCAACCGCGCGCCGATATTGGGCACCAGCGCGCCGTCGACCAGCCAGCGATTGATGTCGTCGGCCGCCGCGCGCTGCTCGTCGGGCGAAGCTTTGAACATCACGAAACCGTGCAACGTGCACCCTTTGACATAGAACGGGCCGACGGGAAACTGCGGCCGGGCATCGCGCCCCGCCATCAGCACCATCCGGCCACGCTCGGCCAGCAGCGAAACCGCCTGATCGAAATTCGGTTCGCGCACCGTTTCCCACCACACGTTCGACCCCCTGCGGGGCAAACTCGCTGACCCGCTGCCGCCACGTCCTCCCGCTTGTAATCGATCGCCAGGTCGGCTCCCAAACGCCGGCAAAGGGCCAGTCCCTCCTCGCTGCCGGCCGTCGTGACGACCCGTGCGCCCAAGGCCTTGGCCATCTGCACCACCGTCGAACCGACCCCGCCCGATCCGCCGTTGACGAACAACGTTTCTCCACTCCGCACCCGGGCGTCGCGGACCAGGCCCAAATGGGCCGTGATGCCGACCAAAGCCAGCGCGGCCGCCGCTTCCTCGCTCACGCCCGGCGGCAGCGGATAGAGCCAACTACTCGTCGACCGCGGCATACTCGGCGAAAGTTCCTTGCCGGCCGAGCATCCCTTGGTTCGAGCCCCACACCCGGTCGCCCGGTCGAAAACGCTTCGTCCGCTGAACCGACTTTTTCCACCGTCCCGGCCAGATCGCAGCCGACGATGAAAGGAAACGCCAGCGGCATGGCGATCGCGCCCGAGCGAATGTAGGTATCGATCGGATTGACCGCCACGGCCCCCACGCGCACCAGCACCTGGTCGGCGGCCGGCTCGGGCGTCGGGAAGATCGCCATAGACGATGTTCTCGGGCGGTCCGGTCTGGACGAATATATGCGGCTTTCATGGCAAACCTTGCTGGCACGGTTGAATGCGAACGACAGTATAAGGAATCCCTGCCCCAATTGACCGGTGGCCAATCCGCGAAATTGCTCGGGCGCGTTGCGCGGGAACGGCCCAGTCCTTCGCCGTTCTGATTTCCTCACACAGTGCTCGGGCGCAGCCTCGAACGCCGCACCAGGAAACCGGAGGCCGCGATCATGCCACCCAGGGCGATCGCCATCCAGGCAACATGAACCCCGCGTTGGGCCCGATCGCGCTGACGACCAGGCTGGCCAGACGTCGGGCGGTGCATCTCGCGGCATCCCGTGCCGAAAATTGCTCCAAAGCTGCCAGGCTCCGGCCGGGGGCAGCCCGTCGAGCCAGCTTGAGGAATGTCCACCTCTTGCGGAGCGGGCATGGCGACCAAAGAAAAATAGCTGCCCGCCGCGACTCCGCCGCCGACGATGACCGATCCCAAAAACATCAATCCTTGCCGCAGTCCCCACGCCTTTTGCCGAACCGGCGTCGCGGTCGCCGCCGGTTCCAACCGGCTCAGTTCGCGCATCGTCGGCACCTCGAGGCTGGCGCCGCAGGCACAGGCCACCGTGCCACCAGCCTGCCGCGAACTGATGCGGTGGGTGCGGCCACAGGTACACGGAAGCAAATAATCAGTAGCCATAAATTCGTCCAAAACCAGACGGTCAAATACGGCGGCTTGATCGCCAAGGAGAGTTCCAGCAAGCTCTGGCGGGAGTGCCCGCCGAGACGCGAATGGCCTGCCGCATTGCAATTGTCTTGACTAAACCAGAATACCTACGCCGGC
Source organism: uncultured Planctomycetaceae bacterium (assembly GCA_963702015.1). Classification (GTDB taxonomy): domain Bacteria; phylum Planctomycetota; class Planctomycetia; order Pirellulales; family PALSA-1355; genus DATJTR01. The sequence continues at coordinate 4,145,023 of OY969698.1, read as the reverse complement.
AGCTCCCGAACCACGACTGGCCCACCAGGGCAGCGGTAACGCCGCCGTCGATCAACAGATCCGAACCGGTCATGTATTCGCTCCGCGGATCGCAGAATGAAGACCGACGCCGCGGCCGATCTCGTCGGGCCGGCCCAATCGCTTCCAGGGAAGCTTGGCGCCGGACGTTGAATCGTCTCCTCCGAGGCGAATTTCCGCTCGCCCGGGGTGTCGATCCAGCCCGGCGTCATGATGTTCACGCGGATCCGGTGCTCGACCAATTCGATGGCAGCGGTCCGAGCCATCTGTTTCATCGCCCCCTTCGACATATTGTACGCCATCGACCGCGGGACGGGGATGTACGCATGCGGCGAACTGACCAGGACGATCGAGCCCCCTTGACCGGCGCCGATCATCTGCACGGCGGCCGAGCGGAGCAGATTGAACGCGCCCCACATCGAAACGTCGACCGTTCGCCGAAATCGCGGCCAAATCGGCCTCGTAGAACGGTTCGCGATCGCTCTAGGCAGCGTTGGCCACCGCGATGGTCAAGCGGCCAAACTTGTCCACGGTTTGGGCCACCATCTGCTCGACCGCCGCAGATCCGCCACGTCGCCACCGACCAGAAGCGCCTGGCCGCCATCTGCTCGATCTCGCGGGCCACTTCCTCAGCGGCCGTCCGATCGCGGTGATAATTGATGGCGACCGCGGCGCCTGCTTTGGCCAACTCCAAGCGAAATGCCTCGACCGATCCCTCGCCCCCCGCCGGTCACCAGGGCCACCTGATTTGCCAACTCTTGCATGGTTCGACTCGCTCGTTCTGCTCACGACACTGCCCTGCGGCTCCCTGCCTCGCGGCAGCGTCTGACGCCACAGGTCAGGGCTGTATGCTAACGCCCGCCGCCGAGACCGACAACGTGCTCGGCCGGCACGGCGCGCGGCACCGTCTGTCGGCAAGCGCTGCGCCGGGCACAGCATTCATCTTCGCCGCGCGCCTGCCAGCATCGTGGCCGCGCGCGACAACACTCTGCGCGGCGCGAGCGCGACAAAAAAATTGCACGCCCTAACACTGGACTGACACTTGCTCATGATTACAATTGGAAGGCTCGTTTGAGCGGCGGGCGTGTGCGACGCAATCACCGATCGAGATTCGATGGCGATAGCGAGCGCAAGCCAAGAGGCTGTTTTCCATCGAGGTGGCTGGGCTGCGGCCGGCACTCGTGCGTTGGACTGGCTGAGCCGCAGATCAGGTCTTGCTGGGTCGTTTACCGGTGGTTTTCGACTCATTTCGGCGCCACGCCGGGGGCGGGCGGCTGACGGTGACGAAAAACGGGGCCGAGCGAGGGACTTTGTCAGCTTCAGGTGCCGGCCTGACTCCAAAGCGCTCCTGTTAATATAGGTAGTTTGGAGAATATGGAAACACTGCGCGGTGGCGAGTCATTTCTTGCCAAATGACCCTGCCGGGCAGTGGATGTTTGAATTGGGTGTAGAATTAGTTGGCTTTCATGGCCATCGCAAAGATAAAATTGAGTTGGTCTGGCCGGTGTTGCACCACGACGTCGTGGCTCTGGCAGGAGGCGGAAATAATCCATTCATTGGCCCCTGCGACACGCATTTTTTCTTTGGTTGCAGCCATTCCCGGTTTCTTTGTTTGAATTGGCTCTCACCATACACAGGGCTCACGTTACGGGAGTGTAGTTTTGTACGACGCACTATTGGATGAACTGGAAGATGATGCCCCGGCGAGTCAGGAAGAGGTTCACGGTTTGGCCGACAAGTCGGTCGACGAGTTGGACGATGAGATCGATGCGCCGGATTTGGTAGTCCAGGACGTTGACCTGGATATCGATGTCGATCCCAAGGCCGAGGATTTGCTGTCGGTCGTCGACGAGGATGGAGAATCCTGGTCGGACGATCCGGTGCGCATGTATCTGACGCAAATGGGTGAAATCCCCTTGCTGACGCGTCAGCAGGAAATCGGCCTGGCGAAGCGCATCGAGCTGACCCGGGCACGGTTTCGCAGCCGGCTGCTGGAATGCGATTACGTCATTCAACTGGCCGTGAAAGTCCTCAATCGCGTTCACGGCGGCGAATTGCCGTTCGACCGCACCGTGCAGGTGTCGGTGACCGACCGCTTGGAAAAAGAGCAGATTCTCGGGCGGTTTCCGCACAACCTGCGGACGATCGAAACCTTGCTCAAGCAGAACAAGGACGATTATCGGATCGCCAGCAGCAAGAGCTACAAAATGGCGCAGCGCCGCGACGCCTGGCGCCGTTTGGGCCGCCGTCGCCGCCGGGCCGTCAAACTGGTCGAAGAACTCGGTCTGCGGACCCAGCGCATCGAACCGTTGATCAAGACGCTCGAGGAATTCAGCCGCCGGGTCGACGAGCTCAAGGCCCAGATCGACTCCTACAAGCGGTCGAAGACGCCGCTGGTCGATCGAAAAAAGTGGATCATCGAGTTCCGCAGCATTTTGCGGGCGGTTCAGGAAACCCCCAAGAGCCTGCGCAACCGCGTCCGCTATCTGAAGGCCGTTTACGCCCAGTATCAAGAAGCCAAACGCGGCCTGTCGGAAGGCAACTTGCGATTGGTCGTGTCGATCGCCAAAAAGTATCGCAACCGCGGCCTCAGCTTCCTGGACTTGATCCAGGAAGGGAATGCCGGCTTGATGCGTGCCGTCGACAAGTTCGAATACCGCCGCGGCTTCAAGTTCTGTACCTACGCCACCTGGTGGATTCGCCAGGCGATCACTCGGGCCGTGGCCGATCAGAGCCGCACGATCCGCATTCCCGTCCACATGGTCGAGACCATGTCGCGGGTCCGCAACGTCTCGCGCGAGCTGCTGCAGGAATTGGGACGCGAGCCGACGATCGAAGAGACCGCCAAACGCGCCGGCACCGCCGTCGACGAAGCCCGCCGGGTATTGGCCATGAGCCGATATCCGATCAGCCTCGACCGGCCGGTCGGCAACAGCGAGGACAGCCATTTCGGCGATTTGCTTCCCGACTCGGGGGCGGAAAACCCCTCGATCGGTGCCGCTCAGGAAATGCTTCGCAGCCGGATCGCCAAGGTCCTCAAGACGCTCAGCTACCGCGAGCGCGAAATCATCAAGCTCCGCTACGGCTTGGGCGACGGCTACAGCTACACGCTGGAAGAAGTCGGTCACATTTTCAAAGTGACCCGTGAACGTATCCGCCAGATCGAAGCCAAGGCGGTTCGCAAGCTGCAGCAACCGAGCCGCAGCCAGGAACTGATCGGCTTTCTTGGATTGAGTCAAGAGGCGGGGATTGGCCTTGACGCCAATTGCTCGCCGATCGCCTCCGCAATGTCAAACCGGGTCGAGAGTCAGGCAGACTCTCGACCCGGTTTTTTTTGTTTGGCGGAAGGTTTGACAAATCCGGCCCGACCGCTAAACTGCTTCACGTGATAGCGTGCGTTGGTGGTCGGTCGCCACATGCTTAGGGCGGCCGACAAAACAGGGAACTCCGGTGAAAGACCGGGACGGCCCCGCCGCTGTAACCGAGCGTTTGAGAGAGATTCCGCGTCTACCGAAGGCCATTTTCGCGTCGCCAGCCACCCATTTTTTCCGGTCGGCAGGAGATGCGATGAGAAGGCCCAGGATTCTCTAGCTCGGGAGTCAGAAGACCTACCAACGCTGTGACTGCAGGACCTCTGCGAGGGCGGAGGCTGCCAGAATCGTCTGTTGTCTGTAGGACGCCGCTAACGAACGCGACCGCCATCGGACCCGAAGGGTTGACGGCTTTCACTGCGCGCTCGTTTTGCGAGTCGTGCATTTCGCAAGTACGTCCTTCCGCGGTGTCGATCGGTGGTGCGCGTCGTGATCGTGCGCACACGGTATTGGATTGAACAAGGGCACTCTTCGCGGCACGGCCAACAATCCCCCCATGCCGACCGGTATGACGCTGGTGGAGCTGTTGGTTGTCATCGCCATCATCAGCTTGCTCGTCGCCCTGCTGCTCCCCGCCGTCCAGCAATCGCGTGAGTCGGCCCGGCGCACCGGCTGTGCCAACAATCTGAAGCAAATCGGCCTCGGGCTGCAGAACTACCACGACGTTCACAAGACATTTCCGATCGGCTGCTACCAGTGGCGACCGCTAGGCAACACGACCAATTTGCAGCTGGCCTGGTCGGCGTATTTGTTGCCGTTCGTCGACGAAGAAAACATCTATCAGTTGCTCGATTTGAGCCAGGCCTACGACTCGTCGGCCAACAGGTTCGCGGCCACGCAGGCCGTGGTGGCCTATCTCTGCCCGAGTGTCCCGCGTACCTCGTTCTTGAACGGCGGGCTGGCCGCCACCGATTACGGGGGGATCTACGGCGAGCGGATTTCCGGACCGGAATTGAAGCCCAAGGGAACCTTGATCTACACGACCCCCATTACTTTCAGCATGATCACCGACGGCATGAGCAACACGCTGATCGTTTCCGAGGATGCCGGCTTTCCCGACGGACAGTGGATCAACGGCAACAACGTCTTTGAACAAGCCTACGCGATCAACGCCGCGCCCGTCTTTCGACAACGACATCATGAGCGCTCATCCCACCGGAGCCAACGGCCTGTTTGTCGACGGGTCGGTCCGCTTTCTGATCAATGAGCTCGATCTGACGACGCTGGCGGCGATTTGCACGCGTGCCGGCGGCGAAGTTCTCAATGGCGCGGTCGGTGAATGAGACAACCCCAGCGTCCAATGACGCCAATCACTAACAACCAACCCTCGACCTCAAAGGACAATCATCCATGAACAAGCCGTCTCGTTCCATCACGCTCTTGGGCTTTCTCGCTTCGCTCGGCCTGACCGTCGCCGCGCAGGCCGCCACGGTTGACTTCGAGGATATTTCAGTCCCTGCCGATTCGTCGCTCTCCCCCGCGACGGGCGGAGAACTTACCGACGCTGCCGCCGGCTATTCGATCAACGGTGGCACGCCCAGTCTTCCCCAGCTATACGGCCGCTTCGGACGGCTACGGCGATGGAGGGACGGTCTACACCAGCAATTTCACCGACGGCGGCGTGCAGTTTCCGAACATCTATACTGCCGTCCCTCCGGTGGACGGATCCCCTGGCTACAGCTATTGGTCGGGTTGGTCCATTTCGAGCGCTAACGGTGTGGCTGTTCCGACCCTTACGCAATACCAAGGAGCAGGCCAGGACGACTACGCCGACGCCCTATGAGTATTCGGCCTACACCGTCGGCGCAGGCACTCGCCGGCGGCGGCGCGGCAGGTTCGGCCAATTATGGCGTATTCTTCGACGACGGCATCCGCGCCGACGAGACGATCACTCTTCCGGCCGGCACAACACCCGTTTCGATCGATCTCACAAACACAGCCTATACTGCGCTTTCGATGCTCTACGGCGACTCGTTCGCTTTCCCCTTCCAAACTCCCGGCGACTTGTATCAGCTGACGATCACCGGCGTCCTGGCCGACGGCACTCCCATCCAGTCGAGCGTCGTGGTCAACCTGGCGCAATACACCTCTGATGGCCTCTGGATCATGAATCAATGGACCAACGAAAGTCTGTTGCCCTTGACCGGGCGCGAACCTTGACCTTCTCTCTCAGCGCCACGGGACCAGACGCCAATGATACCAGCGGCGTCGCAACGCCCTATTTCTTCGCGGCCGACAACCTGATTCTGGCACCGACCCCTGAACCGTCGTCGCTCGTGTTGACGTTGATCGCCGGTTTGTGCGCGGCAGCGGTCGCGGCACGACGAAGGGCGCGGCGGATGCCCGGTTGACACCCGAAGAGCCAGGCTTCATGCTGCCTGCTGGTCCCAATATGGCCGACACGCATCCGACATTCGTTCACGACCACAACCGCCAGGCCTGGGACGCGCGCGTGCGCCGCCGCGAGGTCTTTACCCGGCCGGCACGCGACGAAGATTTCGACCACCCGCTCTCGGTCGTCGATCGCCACGGCTGGCTCGGTCCGTCGATCGCCGGCCAACGGGTGCTGTGCCTGGCGGCCGGCGGCGGTAGCCAAAGTGCCCTGTACGCCGCCGCCGGGGCCAAGGTGACCGTCGTCGACATCAGCGGCGAAATGCTGGCCCTCGATCGCCAGGTGGCCGCCGAGCGGCAACTCGACATTACTTGCATCCAGGCTTCGATGGATGACCTGGTCGGACTCGGTCCTGGCGCCTTCGACATCGTGATCCAACCGGTCAGCACGTGCTATGTGCCCGACATCATGCGGGTCTACCGCGAAGTGGCTCGAGTGACCGCGCCCGGCGGGCTCTATATCAGTCAACACAAGCAACCAGTCGAGTCTGCAAGCATCGACCGAGCCAACGGCCGCCGGTTACGCATTGGCCGAACCCTACTATCGCTCGGGCCCGCTACCCGAGGTCGTCGGCAGCCCGCACCGCGAGCCCGGCACCCTCGAATTCCTGCATCGCTGGGAAACGCTGCTCGGCGGGATGTGCCGCGCCGGGTTTTCGATTGAAGATCTGGTCGAACCGTTGCATGGCGACGACGAGGCCGCGATCGGCACGTTTGGGCACCGCAGTCGCTACGTTCCCCCCTACGTGCGAATCAAAGCACGGCGAGTTGGCTCCGTCGGCGACTCGTCGACCCGATCGCCGCGCGTCTGGCTTCCTTCCTGAGCGCACCGCGCGGTAGGGCGATTCGACCTCGCGCCGATCAAGCGCGCAGCGGGGGGTGTCCTGGTTGCAAACCCCCATCCGCTCGATCAAGATGAGCAACAGTCGGCCCAGTGGCGCTGGTAGTGCCGCGTTGCCGATTCGACCATTTCTGCCCAGCGGAGTGCCACCCCCACGTGTCGCGCGAATCGATTCAGGAGATCGTTTGTGTGTTGGGTCAGCCGGTGGCCGGCAATCCAACCCAATACATCATGGAACGGGCCTTTGCCAAGGCCGGCCTCGATTGGCGCTATTTGACGCTGGAAGTAGGACCGGCGGACCTGGCCGACGCCATGCGCGGAGTGCGCGGAATGGGATTTCGCGGCTGCAATCTGACGATCCCGCACAAAGTCGCCGTTACCGAATATCTCGATCGACTCGGCGAATCCGCCGCGCTGATGGGAGCCGTCAATTGCGTCCAAAGGGTCGGGCATGACCTCGTCGGCGAAAATACCGACGGTAAGGGCTTCGTCCAGTCGCTCCGCGAAATTGCCGACCCCGCCGGCCAGGCCATCGTGCTGCTGGGGGCCGGCGGCGCGGCACGGGCAATTGGCGTCGAATTGGCTCTGGCCGGCGCGCGACAAATCACCGTGGTCAACCGCTCCATCGGCCGTGGCGAAGAACTGTGCCGGCTGCTGACCCACAAAGTCCATATCCCTGCACCATTTGTCCAATGGGAGGGAGATTATCAAGTTCCCGCCGACACCGACGTCGTGATCAACGCCACCAGCATCGGTTTGGGAGACTCGGCCGCGCGATTACCGCTCGACATGGAAACCGTCGCTCCACAAATGGTCGCGGCCGACGTGGTCTTCAATCCGGCCGAAACCCAGTGGATTCGTGCCGCCGGCGGCCGCGGTTGCCGCACGCTCGACGGCTTGGGCATGCTGGTCAATCAAGCCGCGATCGGGTTTCAGCTTTGGACCGGCGTCGAGCCCGATCGCGAGCTGATGCGCGAATCGCTCGAAGAGTTTTTGGCCATTTAAGGACTACGCCGTCTCTTTCGGCCACCGCAGAGCTGTTGTTTGCGAAATCCTTCACTAACCCACCGGCAAAACGAACGATGACTGCCTTGCGCATGCGGCTCGACCTTGTCGATGCTCATCCTCTCACTTGTCGGGCTGGCAACTTTTCCCCTTCCGGGCGACTGCAGTGCCGCCGAATCGGCGAGCGTGAATCTGATATCCCCCGGCTCCCTGGCCGGCTGGGATCAAGGCGCCGCCGGTGCAGGGATGGCGTGCACACGCAGGAACTTTGGTCGGATCGGCGGGCGCCAGTCCGCTTCTTTCCGGTTGGACGTTTGGAGATTTCTCGCTTGCCTTGCATTGGAACGTGGCGCCCGGCGCCGCTCTGCTGGTTTCTCTACCCAAGGTGCCGACCGGCGAGGGGATTCAATTGCGGTTGGTCGAGGCGGGGAAGGCCGGCACGCTCTTAGCCCATGGATCGGCGGTGCAAGCTCCCCTCACGCAGTCGCTTCCGGCGGGGACCATGCACACCGCCCGGTTCGACCGGACCGGCGACCGACTGGTGGTTCACGTCGATGACCGGCGGTGGGGCGAAGTGCACGTCGACGCCGCGACGCGCTTCGGGCTGCAACTGGCTGTCGATGGCGGCGAGGTCGAAGTCGCCGACGTCACCCTGCGTGAGCCTGAAGGTGAACCAATTTTTAATGGCCAGGACCTGACTGGCTGGTGGTCGCCGGGCGGATTGAAATCGTGGCAAGCACATGACGGGGTCATCGAATGCCTGCACAAAGATGGGAATTATCTGCGCACTGACAAATCCTACGGTAACTTCACCCTGTCGCTCGAATATAAGGCCTCGCCGCACTGCAACTCCGGCGTTGGCATCCGCACGGCGCGCAACGGTTGGCCCTCGGGCGACGGGTTCGAACTGCAACTTTACGACGCTCCCGGCCTGCATAAGGACTCGACGATGGCCATTTACGGCAATCTCGAGCCACTGGCGCGCGCCGATCGCCCTCAAGAATGGAACAGCGTCGTTATCAAGGCCGACGGCCCGATGATCTCGGCCTGGGTCAACGGCCAGCTGGTGCAGCAAGCCAACACCGCACGCCATCCCGAACTGAAGCATCGTCACTCCGCAGGCTGGATCGGGCTGCAGGATCACGGCGGCAAGATTGAATTTCGCGATCTCCGCGTCCTCGCGGCTCCCGACGGCAGTGGCCTGGCCGCATGGAACGAGCCACGCGTCGCCTCCGGCCCCGAGCTGGTTTGCGACCGATTGCTGAATCCCGAGCGATTGTCGGTCGCCGATGGGACCACGTCGGGAGTCGCGGCAGCTTCGACCAGCGGACCTGAAGAGCAAACCCTGTGCGATCTGACCGGCCCGGGAGCCGTAATGCAGATCTGGCGATCGCATCCCGGCGGCCGGTTGGCGTTTTATTTCGACTCACAGACCGAGCCGGCCATCGAGTGCCAGGCCGATGAACTGGCTGACGAACTACCGCTCCTGTTCGAACAGAAGGAACCGCTTCCGAGCTGCCTGCCCTACGCCAAAAGCTTGAAGATCGTGATCCGGCAGGCCGAGCCAGCGGATTATCGAATTGAGTACGTGAAGTTTCCAGCCAGCGTGCCGGTCGAAACTTTCCAAGCCGGCCATCCCGTCCTGCCACCCGGTTGGCTGGCGGCGCTTCAGTATCGCGGCGACCAGTACGGCTGGGGTACCCATCGCGAAGCCGATCTCGAACCGCGCGTTTCCGGTGAAGTGAAAACCTTGGAACCGGGCAAAACGGAAACCCTGGTCTCTCAACCAGGGCGGGGAATCGTGCAATGGCTCAAGCTGCAAACCAACGTCGCGCTGCTGGCCAATGACGACTTGTGGCTGGAAGTGCTCGTCGACGGCGAATCGGAGCCGGCAATCGCCGCCCCGGCTCGCTATTTCTTTCCCAGCTTGATCGGCGGATCCAACCACGACAATTTCCTCGCCGTCTTTCGCGAGGGGTTCACCAGCATGTTGGCAATGCCCTTCGGCCGTGGAATCACCATCCGGGCGCGCAACGCCGGCGAAAGACCGTTGAGTCGCGTCGCGGTCACACTTTCGGTGATGAAAGACTCTTGGGGGCCATGGAAAAAAGAAAAACCGAAGATCGACGACCGTTCACGGCTGCGTGGTCGATTCGTCCGGGCGAGTCATTCACCACAGTGGCTCGAGTGGAAGGGGAGCGGCCGCTGGGTGGGTCTCGTTTCGCAATCGCCGGCCGGCGTTTCGCCGCGGTTCGCGGCAGTGACGGTCGACGGTCACGAGCTATCCGGCTGGACCGGTGCCAGCCTCGACGCCGTTTTGGGCGTCGTGGGAGACGAGAAGGAATTCTTCCATATCGAAGGCGGCCGATCGCACGGTCTGGTCTGGCGCTGATTGGCAGCTCGCGCCGATTACGTTCCAGCAGTCGATCGTCGTTTCGGCAACCGGACCGGTCCCCGACCATTTGTCGCTGCTCTATGTGTGGTGAACTGCCGTCGGCGGCACGGCGCGATTGACTACGGCAGCTTCGCAAGAAACTCCGGCCGCAGATCGGCGAGCGCCGGAAACTCGTGTCGATAGCGTTCGAGCCCACCGAGATCGAGGTCCGCCGTCAGCAATCCCGGCCGATCGTCCAACTCGGTCACCACGCCGCCCGTGCGGATCGAAAACCACGCTGCGTCCCGAGTAGACCAGATGGGGATCGCGTCCCGTGCGATTGACCCCCACGACGTAGGCCTGATTTTCGATCGCCCGCGCGGCCAACAGAGCGGTCCAATGGTCGATCCGCACGACGGGCCAATTCGCGATGACCACCATCAGATTCGCGCCCGCTGCGCAGCGCGACGGAAGACCTCCGGAAATCGCAGGTCGTAACAGACCAACGGCGCCAGCTGCCACGCGCCGACGCTGACCACTTGGATGTCGTCGCCGCGTGCATAATGCTTCGTTTCGCCCCCGAGGCTGAATGGATTGAGTTTCGTGTAACGAGCGATCCGGCGGCCAGTCGGTTCGAAGACCACCGCTTCATTACGGCCACGTCCGTCGGTATGCCGGCGGATAACGCCCGCCATCACGTATGCCTTGCGCTCCTTGGCTAGTTCGGCCAGAAACTGCTCGGTCGCGCCGCCGGCATCTTCGGCAATGCGATCGACGTGCATGCTGAAGCCGGCGGCGAACATTTCTGGCAGCACGATCAGCGTAGGCGAGGTCTGGGCCGCCAGGCCCAACAGCCGCCGCACAGCCGCGAAATTCGCTTCTTTGTCTTCCCACTGGATGTCGAGCTGACAACCGATGATTTGCATCCTGAAATCTCCTTGCTTCCCGGCGCGGGGTACGCACGCTTGCCAGCAATTCCTCAAGCCCTCCGCGGCACCCTTGCCTCGAACCACGTTCCGGCCACCATGCGTGATGCTAGCAAGGCGGGCCACCGGCCGTCTACTTACCCAATGCTTGGTTCTTCGGGGTGGCCATGCACCGGCGCCGCACGATTCGCCTTGCCCGCCATGAGTTAAATTCGCTACATAGACGCCGAGAATCTGCCGGCGCGACCGCTGACTTTCCGGTTCCGCAGGTTTCCTTCCTGGCGCACGAGTGAGCCAACATGTCAGCCATCAAGTATGTTGCGATTTTCGTTGCCGGCTCGTGCGCGGCGCTGGTGTTACCGTTCCGCCCGGCTAGCGCCCAGACCGGCCGGCAATACTACATGGCCCGCGAGCAAATGGTTGCCCACGACGTGGTGGCTGCCGGCGTCACGCATCCGCGGGTAATTACGGCGCTGCGTCGCACGCCGCGGCACGAGTTTGTGCCGATGGGTGAGCGGCAACTGGCCTATTTCGACATGGCATTGCCGATCGGCGAACAGCAAACCATCTCGCCTCCATTCGTGGTGGCAACGATGACGGCGCAATTGGATCCACAGCCCAACGACAAGGTGCTGGAGATCGGGACCGGCAGCGGCTACCAGGCGGCAATTCTGGCCGGAGTGGTCGGCGAAGTATACACCATCGAAATCAAAGAGCCGCTAGCACGCACCGCGACGGCGACGCTGGCGCGTCTCGGCTATAAGAACGTCCATACTAAGCTTGGCGACGGTTTTCTGGGCTGGCCCGAACATGCCCCGTTCGACAAGATCATCGTCACGTGCTCGCCCGAAAAAGTTCCCCAGCCGTTGGTCGACCAGCTGCGCGAAGGGGGCCGAATGGTCATTCCACTCGGCGAGCGCTATCAACAGGTGCTGTATCGCTTCCAGAAACAGGACGGCAAACTCGTCGCCCAGGCCATCGAACCGACCTTCTTCGTCCCGATGACCGGCACCGCCGAACAGCAACGTGATATCCTACCCGACGGAAGTCGGCCGTCGTTGGTCAATGGCGGCTTCGAGGAAGTGGGCCAAATCGCGGGCATTCCCAGCGGTTGGTACTATGTGCGTCAGGCCACGCTCGAGGCACAAGATCTCGCTGGCCATGGCAAACAGATGATCTTGTTTCGCAATCAGGAGCCCGGCCGTTACGCGCAAGCGTTGCAAGCGGTCGGGGTGGATGGACGCGAGGTTCGAACTCTCGCCGCCTCGGTTTGGGCTCGCGGCCGAAATTTGGCGCCAGGACCGGCGGCTCAAGAGCAAGCCCAAGTGAGCATCATCTTTTTCGATAAAGACCGGATCCCCATCGGCGGCGAAACCCTCGGCCCTTGGCAAGGCACATTCGGCTGGCGGCAAGAATCCGCCCAGTGGCGCGTGCCGCAGCAAGCCCGATTCGCGACCGTGATCGTCGGTCTGACCGGCGGCGTCGGCGAGTTGGCATTGGACGACTTCTCTCTCGAAGCCGCCGATCCGAAAGCCACGGCCGATCCGAAAGCCACGGCCGATCCGAAAGCCACGGCCGATCGATAGCAATTTGTCGAGCGCGTCTAAGCGAGCGCTGGCACGCGGTCATGGGGTGCGAGCGGCCCTGCTATCAATCACGCGAGGTACGACGCCAGCGTTTCTTTGCAGCCGGGCTCGGCAGCCGGCAATCTTTGCCTGACCGACTCGAACCGGCGCGCTAGCCAATGAGAAACCTCGAGGCGAGACTGCTGGCGCCACGATTGGGTCAATTCTCGAAGTCGTTCCATCCGATCGAACAACAGGCATGGTGAGCCAATCGTGTGACTCGCCGGGTAAAGCAATGCCGCAACCCAACCTCAACGCTGGCAAGCCGGGCGAACCATGGATGAATATCTTCGGATCGACGATCTAAGCGCCGCGGACCTGAGGGCCATCCTCTCGGCCGACCTCGACCAGCTCGAGGACGACGAGGTCCTGGCCATTAAGGATTTCGTGGTGCGCGTCGGTGGCGTGCGCAACGCCCGCATGGCGGTCGAAATGCTCAATCGGCTTGAAGACGCCGCCTAGGCCTTTCGCGGGCACTCCCCACACGGAAACACTCACCGCGGCTGCAGCCCTCTTCGCGCCAAGCGGCATTCGTGGCCCGAGGGGCTACGGCCGCTGGGTGGCACGCAGCCGAGCTGCTGAATCGCGAATGGCCGTGCCGACCTTAGCCGGTTTCTTACGGCGAGAGCTTGGCCAGAAACTCCAAGGCCCTTTTGGCTGCTTCCAAACCGACCTGATCGGCCAGTCGCTTGGCGGCAATCAAGTGTTCGACGGCGATCCCGGCGTCGGAGTTTGCCTTGGCGGCCAGTCCCGTGACCGATCGCTTGCCTGCACCGTGCTTGCGAAAACCCTTGCGGATCGCGCTGACTTGCGCCGCCGAAACCGTGACGCCGCCTTCCTTCAGGTGGGCAATGACATCTCGCGGGCGGGTACGCCGGCCGAGATGTGCCAATGCATCGCGAATCGCTTGTGCTTTGCTCGCTCCCTTGGCGTCGGCACCGCGGTGCAACCGGCGACGTCCGAGCTTGCGCCGACCCGGCGACGATTTACGATCGCTGTATTTGATCTTATTGATCAAAGCAATGGACGCCTCAACGCCCTGTTCGGAAAGCGCGCTGGCAATTTCCTTCACCGGGGCTGTCGCATGCGACGAGAGATACTGACGGACTGCATCGCTCTTACTCAAGGTGCCGTTCGATTCTTTCGCAGCCATTTCAACTCCTCAAACAAAGCGGCCAATCAAAAAGTGAAAGGGGTAGCATAGCTCCATCCCAGTTGGTTGTCTATTATCGAGCGCCAACACGATACCGTGTCCGACATGGTAGTTGCGCGGCTAGTGTACACACTTCCATTTCGTTTGAAACGCACGCTGCGCGACCGTAGGACATGGCAAAAAATGTGTAATATTACGATCAAAATTTCCCATTCGAATCGGCACGTCGGGCGACGCATAGCGTCCTGTTTGGACCGGGCGGAGAATCGGTCGCACCACCGCCAATCCGCGGGGCGTTCCGACCGCCTCTACGCCCCTAGCACCCGAACCAATGTCCACCCAACGCATGCGCACTCGAGCACGCGACAGGGGATCCGCCTCTTGACAGCCGAACCGCGGGCAGCTTAGCTCAATCCATTCACCGTCGAATTCCTGGTCCCACGACACGTTCTTTTTGCTTGGCGCAACCCCGATGTCTTCAACCCCTGAGTTACCTGGCCAGCTCGGCGAGCCGCCCTCTGGCGAGTTTGGTGAGTATCAGGCGGTTAGCGCTCTGGCCGTGGCCTCTCTGATCGCCGGTGTCGCTTCCGCGACAGCACTTGTCGGGGTTGCGATGTGGATCGTCCCCGTGGTTGGAATTCTGCTCAGTTGGCTGGCCTTGATCCGTATCGGCCGTTCAGCTGGACTGCTCACCGGCCGGCCTTTGGCCCTGGCTGGCCTGGGTTTGGCAGTCTGTTTTGGAGCGGCAGCAATCACCGATCATCTCCAGGCCAAACGGCTGGCTGCACGCGACGCCCAGTATGTCGCCAATCAGTGGTTCGAGGCGCTGGCCCAGGGAAAACCTGAAGAGGCCGATCAATGGACGCGTGGCCTGGGAACCCGGGCGGGAGCGGTGAGCCCGGAATTGCTCAAAAGCTATTACGACGGCGATAAGGAACGTCGCGCCGGGTTGGCCAAGTTCGTCGGACAAAAGGTGATTGCCGTCCTGTTAAGCTTGGGCAAGCGGGCTCATGCCAGACTGGAGTCTACTACTGCCAACGACCTCTCCACGGGGTTGGTTTCGCAAATCTACAGCGTAACATCCGATGGGGCCAGTGAGCCGGCCCGGTTCTCGGTCGAACTGCTGCTCGAACAAAAAGCCATCCTCGGCCAAAAGCGGACCATTTGGAGAGTGCTGCATTGGCGCTTTGTCGGCCCGGAGCCGCAAGTCACCGTCAAGTGACGCTTTGGGTGGATCGCAGCGGGCAGATTTCCAGCCAGGATCCCGGCGACAGACCAGCTCGATGCCGTTACAATTCGTGCGCGCTGATGACGATCTTTTTTTGATTGTTTCGCTAGAGAGAGACGAGCAAGCGTGCCAGGTCCGCCACGAAAACCGAAACCGTTGATCGGCTGGCGTGAATGGGTGGCGATTCCGGCGCTTGGCATTCGAGCGATCAAGGTAAAGGTCGACACCGGCGCTCGCAGCTCGGCTTTACACGCATTCGACATCGAGATCTTCGAGCGCGATGGTCACGAAATGGTTCGCTTCAAAGTCCACCCCTTCCAGAACGATGCGCGGACCACGGTCGAAGGCGTCGCCCCTTTGATTGATCGCCGTACGGTCCGCAGCTCCGCCGGGCAGGCTACCGTTCGCCCGGTAATCGTGATCGACATCGAACTGGCCGGCCAACTCTGGCCGATCGAGCTGACACTCACCCGGCGCGATACCATGGGGTTTCGCATGTTGCTTGGCCGGCAAGCGGTACGCCGCCGGTTTCAGATCGAGCCGGCACGATCTTTTCTGGGCGGCGCCACCCCCGGCCCGCTACCGCGAAAACGGCGGAGAACCACCGAATGAAGATCGCAATTCTCAGTCAAAAGGCCTCGCTCTATTCGACACGGCGGCTCAAAGAGGCGGGCGAACAGCGCGGCCACGATATGCACGTGGTCAATTACCTCCGCTGTTACATGAACATTACCTCGCATAAACCTTCGGTCATCTATCAGGGCACGCCGCTCGAGGGGTTCGACGCCGTCATTCCGCGCATCGGTGCGTCGAAGACCTTTTATGGCACCGCGGTCGTCAGGCAGTTCGAGATGATGGGAGTCTTCTCGGGCAACGAATCGCAAGCGATCACCCGATCCCGCGATAAACTGCGCTGCCTGCAACTGCTGGCCCGCCAGGGCATCGGCCTGCCGGTCACCGGCTTCGCCAATTCGACGAAGGACATTCAAGGATTGATCAATGTCGTGGGCGGAGCGCCACTGGTTGTGAAACTGCTCGAGGGAACCCAGGGCATCGGTGTGATTCTGGCCGAAACCGCCAAGGCCGCCGAAGCGGTTATCGAGGCCTTTCGCGGACTCGATGCCAACATCCTGGTGCAAGAATTCATCCACGAAGCCCGTGGATCCGACATCCGCGTGCTGGTCGTAGGCCAAAAAGTGGTCGCTGCCATGCGGCGCACGGCTTCGCCCGGCGAGTTTCGCTCCAATCTTCACCGCGGTGGCACCGCCGAACGCGTAAAGCTGACGCCGGAGGAGCGCAGCACGGCCGTTCGCGCGGCCAAAGCCATGGGACTCAACGTGGCCGGCGTCGACTTGCTCCGCTCCAACCATGGACCGGTGGTGATGGAGGTCAATTCCTCACCTGGGCTGGAAGGAATCGAAACGGCGACAGCGATCGACGTGGCCGGCGGGATCATTCGATTCCTGGAAAAGAAAGCGGCCGTCGGCAAAACCAAAGACCGCATTCGCGGATAACGGCCGCGTGCCACCGGGGGCCGGAACCCCCGTCAGGCGATCAATTCCTGCACCACGTTGCCGTGGACGTCGGTCAAACGGAAGTCGCGGCCGGCGTAGCGGTAGGTGAATTTCTCATGATCGAACCCCATTAGCCGCAGGATCGTGGCGTGCAGGTCATGAACGTGCACCGGCTTTTCGACCGCTTTGAAGCCGAACTCATCGGTCGCTCCGTGAACGTAGCCCCCGCGCACGCCGCCGCCGGCCATCCACATGCTGAAGCCGTAATGGTTGTGATCGCGACCGTTGAACTTTCCGGCGTTGGAGCCCTTCTTGGGCATCTCGACGACCGGAGTGCGGCCAAACTCGCCACCCCAAATGACGAGCGTTTCATCGAGCAGCCCGCGCTGCTTTAAATCGGCCAACAGCGCGCCGATCGCCTGATCGCACTCTTTGGCCAGACGGCGATGATTGATTTCCAAATCGTCGTGGCTGTCCCAGGGCTGGCCTTCACCGTGCCAGACTTGTACGAATCGCACGCCGCGCTCGACCAGCCGCCGGGCGATGAGGATTTGCCGCGCCTGAGTGCCGGGGCCATACATGTCGAGAACGTGCTGCGGTTCGCGACTAACGTCGAACGCGTCGGCCGCGTCCATCTGCATGCGGTAGGCCAGTTCGAACGATTGAATCTGCGCTTCCAGTTGCGGGTCGCCTTGGCGCTGGGCCAGGTGCTGGGCATTGATTTGTGCCAGCAGATCGAGATCGCGCCGCTGATCCGCCGACGTCATGTATTTGTTCGTCGCATGCTCGATGAGCTGATCGATTCGGGTGTGCGCCGTGTTGATGTAATTGCCTTGATAAACACCCGGCAGAAAACCCGCCTGCCAATTCTGCGATTCCTGGATCGGATATCCGCCTGGGCACATGGCCACGAAGCCGGGCAGGTTCTGATTGTCGGTTCCAAGGCCGTAGGTCAGCCAGGAGCCCAAACTGGGACGAACCAACCGAGCTTCGCCGCAATTCATCAACATCAACGACGGCTCGTGGTTGGGCGCGTCGGCGTGCATCGAACGAATGACCGCCACGTCGTCGATCATGCGTCCCACGTTGGGAAACAGGTCGCTGACCTCGATGCCCGACTCGCCATATTTGGAGAATTTGAAAGGTGAAGGCAGTGCTACGCCGGTGGGACGTTCGGTCTTCAGCGTAAACGGCAGGTCCTGACCGGCATGTTTCTCCAAAGCCGGCTTGGGGTCGAACGTATCGACCTGCGACGGTCCGCCGTTCATGAACAGGTGGATGACGTGCTTGGCCTTGACCGGAAAATGAGGCGATCGCGGAGCCAACGGCGAGATGTTCGCGACAGCGCCGCTTGCCGACGCGCCGGAGATCAGTTGCCCGAGCGCCAGCGCACCCAAGCCCATCCCCGACCGACAAAGCATCTCGCGGCGAGAAAGTCCGGCGTCTGCGTGCATGGCCCAAAGCTCCAAAAATGGCGGTCTCGGATCACTCAAAGAACCCAACCCGACAGCCCTCGACCCTCGATCTCAATCCAGATACAGGAATTCGTTTGTCATTAACAGCATGTGTGCCAGACGTTGCCACACGTCGAGCGGCGCCGGCACGGGCCCGTGAAAATCGGCTGCGGAGTCCCAGGTGACCATCGATGTCGACGAGCCTCCGCTCGGCTTGCCTCGTCCGTCGGCGCCGGCCTCCTCGGCTGGCTGCATCCGCACCACCGTCTTCCACGAGAAACGATCGAAAGAATTGTTTTCGCGGCAGGTGACGACAAAATCGATCACGTCGCCCGGCTTGACTTCCAACTGCTCGGCGTGGGTTTGGGTCTGGCCGTGTTCGGCCACCCAACGGCCGACTTCCCCGCGCCGGGCGCCACGATGTGTGCTTCGACGCCGTCACCGTGTTCGCTTTCGTGCTGCAGCACTCCGTCAATGCTAACTAGGCCCGGCTGAAAAACCAGGAATCGCCGCACGATCGCGAGGTTGGGCGTGCCGGGATGTCCGCCGTCAGCGTGGATTTCAAGCCAGTTGAGTTTCGGGTCGGGCAACTCCGTTCCGCCTTGCCAACCGGTGCCGGTCCAGTGCGTCAGGTCGTCAAACGACGCGAGATTATGTCCGGCCTCGTCCCAGGGTCCGTAGCCGTATCGCCAAACCGATGGAGACGTCGATGTCCCCGCCGTGGCGACAAACTCGAGGACGGGCTGAAGCTCCGCATCGGTCGGCGCTCGCACCAGCACGATTCGATAAAGCTGGACCAATCGTTCGCGCGCGTCGGCGATCGATTGCACTTCGGCCCGGCCGGCCAGCGATCTGGCCTGCTCGATGACGAAGGGGCTGTTGAGCAAAAAAAGCGCCTGCTGCGGCACGGTAGTTGTCGTGCGCCTGCGCTGTGGGTATCTGGATTGGCGAAATCGAAAGTGCGAAATAATCCTGGCAGGTTTTGGCGTTCGACCTGACCATAAATCGTGCGACGGTGCGTAAACGGCTCGCTGAACATATTGACCGCCGGTCCGCCAACCGCCGGATCCAATGTACCGGCGGCCGCCAGGAGCGAGTCGCGCATCGCCTCGAAATCGAGCCGGCGGCGATTCATGTGCGAAAGGAGCAGATTGTCCGGATCGCGGCGGCGCATCTCCTCGGTCGCATGGCTCGATTGCCCGTACGTGCTCGATAGCACGATCAGCCGATGGAGCTTTTTGAGCGACCATCCCTCGTCCATGAAGCGGCGGGCCAAGAAGTCGAGCAATTCGGGATGCGTGGGAGGATCGCTGCGGAGGCCAAAATCGCTCGGCGTGCGGACCAGTCCGGTGCCGAAAAAGTTCAGCCACACCCGATTCACCAGCACCCGAGCCGTGAGCGGATTGTCGCGGCTGGCGATCGCTTGTGCCAGTTCGAGCCGGCCGCTCCCCTGCGTGAACGGCTGCAATTTGTCTCCTGCCAGGCAGGGCAAAAACTGCCGGGGGGCTTCTTCGCCGGGATTCCCCGGATTGCCGCGAATGAACACCCGCTCATTGTGCGGCTCCGGCGAGTCGGCCATCGTCATCATGTCGGCCGGTTCGTCCGGCTCGATCGTGCTGGCCAGGACCCCGTAGAGCGAGTAGTAGTCCTTGATGCCGATCGGGTCGAACTTGTGATCGTGACACCGGGCGCATGAGATCGTCAGTCCCATCGTCGTGCGGCAAAGGGTGTCGAGCCGATCGTCAATAATGTCCACCTTGTTATTCAAAAACCGGCGACCAACCGTCAAGAATCCAAGCGCCGCCAGCGTGCTTCGATCCGTGGCCGTCGGCAAACGATCGGCGGCAATCTGTCGCAGCAAGAACTCGTCGTAAGGCAAATCCTCGTTCAGCGCTTGCACTACCCAGTCGCGATACTTGTACGCGTTCGGATAGTTCCGTTCGACACCGCCCGCGAGGTAGCCTTTGCTATCCGCATACCGGGCACAGTCCAACCAGTGGCGTCCCCAGCGTTCACCGTAGGCCGGAGAAGCTAACAGACGGTCAACCACCCGAGCCTGCGCCTCGGGAGACGGATCGGCCGCAAAGGCGTCGCACTCCGCCGCGGTCGGCGGAAGCCCGATCAAGTCGTAGGTCACGCGGCGCAACCAGGTGCGCCGGTCGGCCAAGATCGACGGCTCAAAACCTTCCGCTTCGAGCCTGGCCAACACAAAGCGATCGATTGGTGAACGTGGCCAATCGCCGTGCTGTACCGCCGGCTCGGGCACGTCGGCCAAGGGCCGAAACGCCCAATGCCGCTTCCAGGCGCCGGCGTCCGAATCGGCTGCCGCACCGGCCAACTCAACCGGCCAGGGAAGCCCTCGTTTGACCCATTCGGAGAGCGCCTCGATCGCTTCGGCCGGCAGCTTGCCATCGGGCGGCATCTGCAGATCTAAATTGCCGTAGTTGATCGCGGTAAGAAACTTACTCGCTGCCGGATCGCCGGCCACCACCACGGGTCCCGAGTCGGATCCCTTGACGATCGCCGCCCGGCTGTCGAGCCGCAAGCCGGCCTCTTGCTTCTTCGCGCCATGGCACTTGCCGCAATGATTGACCAGCACCGGGCGGACGTTCCGCTCGAAAAACTCGCTGTCTTCGGGCGACGCCGAGACAGGCTGGGCCGGAGGAGAAACCGGCTCCGCCGGCGGCGCGGCAGGCGCAACCGGAGCGGGAGCGGAAGGAGCATCGCCGGCCGCAGCCGGTGGCTCATCGGCTGTCGCATGGCGTGCCGGCCAGCAACTCGAGATTCCGGCGCCGGATAGACCGGTGGCGATCAGCAGAAGCCAGGCGGGTCTCATGCTTCGCTTCTTTCGCGGGGCAAACGCGACGCGCCGATGGCAAAACCAGGCCATCACAACGGGTCGGCGTTCACGGCAAGGCAGGAAAAAATGGCGGGAGCATACTGGCGCATCGCAGCGCCTCGTAACCCTATAGAGTATACCCGGAATGGTGCGACGAGCCAACCTTTTCCGGCACGTGTGGGTCGCGGAGCGGCCAAACCTTATTGCTGCCCCAGCCAGCCCCGCGTCATGTAATCCGCGAAAGTCAGGCCGAGCATGATCGCCAACCAGAAGAACCCCGCACAGGCCACAACTCTCGTCAGGCCGGGGCTGTAGCGGATGTGCATGAAAAACAGCACGATCAACACCGCCTTCACCAGGGCGATGGCAAAGGCGACGAAGAAGTTCCACTGCCCGAGCGGTACTTCGCCCACCGCAAGCGTCAGGGCTAATAGGATCATCAGCAGGCCCCAGATGATCACATACAATCGGGGGGAGGGATGGGTGCGCAGCGTCCGCCGCGGGATTCGGATGCGGCAGGGCGTGGGTCGTCACTTCATGGTCCATGCTCGCTGGCTCCGATCAGGTAGAGAAACGGATAGAGAAAAACCCACACGATGTCGACAAAATGCCAGTAGAGTCCCAGCAAGTGAACCGGCGTCGAACGGACTCCCTCGAGCAGGCCACGCCGGGCCTTCACCCAGTACCAGCCCAGAATCCCCAATCCGATGATCATGTGCAGCGCGTGCAGGCCGGTCATCAGGAAATAGAGGTTGAAAAATAGCTTGCCGGCGGGAGGAGAGGTGCCGTTCTCCAGATGAAAGTGGCTCGTCAAAAAAGGGATCAGGTCCTCATCATAATCCTGATGCCACTCGACCGCTTTGATCGCCAAAAAGGCGGCGCCCAGCACGATGGTCAAGCCGAGCAGCCGGACCAGTTCTTTGCGGTGCGACAACTGGGCTGCATGGACCGCAAGCGCCATGGTCAAACTGCTGGTCAGCAGGACCACCGTATTGATCGTGCCGAGCGTCAAATTCAGGCTCGCACTGGCATCGGCAAACGCCTGTTCGTTAGCCATTCGGTAGAGGGTGTAGGCCAGGAACAGGCCGCCAAAAAACAACACTTCCGTCGCCAGGAATAGCCACATCCCCAGCTCGGCCGAATCGCGCTGCTGCTCGAGATCATCAAAATGGTGTGCGAGCGCCGGACGAGCATCAGCCAATGGGCACCTCCTCGCGCGTTTGGGTTTGGGGAGCGTGGGATGCATCGAGCACGTCGTAAGCGTAAGCCTCCTCGCGCACGATCGGCGTCACCTCGAAATTGTGAGTCGGCGGCGGCGACTGAGTGTGCCACTCCAAACCGGTCGCACGCCAGGGATTCGGCGGGGCAATTTTTCCCCAGCGCAGCGACCAAAGCAGATAAGTCAGTGGAAAGGCGTAGCCGACGGCCAGAATTGATGCCCCGGCCGACGACATCACGTTGAGCACCTGGAACTCGGCGGGATAAACGTGGTAGCGGCGTGGCATTCCCAGGTAACCGAGGATGAATTGCGGAAAAAAGGTCAGGTTGAATCCGACGAAAATCAAGATCGCCGACAACCTCGCCCAATTCTCGGGATACATCCGCCCCGTCATCTTCGGCCACCAGTAGTGTATGCCGCCGAGATAGGCCATGACCGTGCCGCCGACCATGATGTAATGAAAATGGGCGACGACGAAGTAAGTGTCGTGCACGTGGACATTGATGCCCAGTGTCGACAGAAACAGCCCGGTCAACCCGCCCAGCGTGAACAGACCGATGAAACCCAGGGCGTACAACATTGGCGTCTCGAAAGAGACTTCGGCCTTATAAAGCGTGGCAGTCCAATTGAACACTTTGACCGCCGAGGGAATCGCCACGAAGAAACTGAGAAACGAAAAGACAATGCCGGCGTAAATCGACTGTCCCGAAACGAACATGTGGTGTCCCCACACCAAAAAGCCGAAGACCGCGATGGCAAAGCTGGAATAACCGATGAACGTATAGCCAAACGGACGGCGGCGCGAATAGCAGGCAATGATCTCGCTGATCACGCCCAAGCCAGGCAGAACCATGATGTAAACAGCCGGATGCGAGTAGAACCAGAACAGGTGCTGGAACAAAACCGGGTCGCCGCCGAGCTTGGGATCGAAAATGCCGATGCCCAGGCAGCGCTCCATGAAGATCAACAACAGCGACACGGCCAAAACCGGCGTGGCCAAAACCATGATCAAGCTGGTCGCGTAGATCGCCCATAGAAACAAGGGCAATCGCGACCAGGTCAGGCCCGGGGCACGCATGCGGTGGATTGTGACGATGAAATTCAAGCCGGTCAAAATCGAGGAAAAGCCCGTAATGAAAACGCCGGCGGCGGTCATCATGACGTGCGTGTTGGAGTAGACGGTGCTGAACGGAGCGTAAAACGTCCAGCCCGTGTCGACACCCCCGAAGACGATCGCACTCAGGGTAAACAGCCCGCCAATGATGTAAATGTACCAGCTGGCCAGATTCAGCTTCGGAAACGCGACGTCGCGAGCACCGATCATCAGCGGCACGAAAAAATTACCCAGCACGCTGGGGATCGATGGCACAAGAAAGAAAAAAATCATGACGATGCCGTGCATCGTGAACAGCTTGTTATAGGTCTCCGTCTGCAGCAAATCAGCGTCCGGCGTGGTCAAGTCGATACGGACCAGCGTGGCGGCGATGCCGCCGATCACGAAAAAGAAGGTAACGCTGAACAGGTACAACAGGCCGATCCGTTTGTGGTCGGTGGTCAGCAGCCACGAGCGAACGGTCGTGCCGTCGTTCAGATAATGATGGCGTGGAAACTTTGCAGGCTGTGCGGTCATGGTTGGACACTCCCCGGTTTCTGGGCGGCCAACGACTTGAGATAAGCCACCAAATCGTTCATCCCTTCCTCGCCGATCTGGCCCTCGAACGGCGGCATCGCGGCCGGATAGCCTTTGACGATCTTGGCATTCGGACGCAGAATCGATTCGCGCAAATAGGCTTCGTCGGCCGTCACCTCGCTGCCGTCGGCAAGTTCAACCTTCGAGCCGAGCAAGCCTTCCAACGGCGGGCAGCGCGGTCGATCGGTTCCCGGCGCGCGATGGCACGTCGCGCAGCGCAATTCCTCGAACAGTGCGGCACCGCCTTGTATGGGCGTTTGCCCCGGCTTGTTGCCAGCCAGCCAGGCCTGGTATTCGGCCGGCTCGAGCACGACGACGCGGCCTTTCATCAGCGAGTGTTGGGTGCCGCAGTATTCCGCGCAGAACAAATGATACGCGCCGATCTTCGTGGCCTCGAACCACAGCGAGGTATAGCGCCCCGGCAGCACGTCGTGTTTCACGCGGAATCCCGGCACGTACATGCTATGGATCACGTCCTGCGAGATCATATTCAGCCGTACCGGTTGCCCCAACGGCACGTGCAACTCGTTGATTTCGCGGCGGCCGTCGGGATGCTGGAATTTCCACATCCATTGCTTGCCGACAACGTGGATTTCCATGGCGCCTTCGGGCATGTCGAACAGGCGGAAATAGACCGACGCCCCCCAGACGAACATCCCCATCGTGATTAAGAACGGAATGCCGATCCAAGTCGCTTCCAACACAAAGGCGCTGTGGCCACTCGTCTGACGATTGGCCTTCGACCCACGGCGATATTTGAACGCCAGAAAGACGATTGCCGTGGCGATGCCGACCGTCATCACGGTCGATACGGCCAACAGAAAAAACAACAGGGCATCGACCTCGCCCGCCATGGACGAAGCCCGCACCGGAAACAAACTGAAACCTTCGTCAACCATTCAAATTCTTCAAAGCGCCGCGGCGCACAAAACTGAGGGAATTAGCGAAACAAATCTTCGACCACCGCCTCGGGCGCAAGGGGCATCAAACGCGCCATGCGGCGCTCGCGGCGAATCATCACCACCAAAAACGTGCCCAAAACCAACAGGGTTACGCAGCCGCTCAATTTGAGTAACCGCGAAATCGCCAGTCCGTATCGACCCGTCGCCGGATCGTAATGAAAACAAAGCAGCAGGAACTGATCGACCGGCGAACCGATCTTGCCCGCCGCGCTTTCGACTAGCGCCATGCGCAAATTGGTGGGCGGATAATCGATCCCGTAAAAATAGCGCGATACTTGTCCCTCGGGCGTCAAGACAACAATGCCCGCCCCATGCGCGAACTGATTCGAAGCCGCATCGAACCGATAACGAAAACCGACCGACGCCGCCAACCGCTCGATCGACGGCGCATCGCCAACCAAAAAATGCCAGCCTTGCTCGGCCCCCGGGCGCCGATATCGCTTTACAAAAGCGGCCTTTTTTTGTACGGCCAACTCAGGCGTTTCCTGCGGATCAAAACTGACGGTCAGCACGTCGTAATCCTTCCCGATTACAAACGGGACCGCCTGGCTGCTTTTCAACAGGCCGTTGAGAACTTCGCCACAAAGCATCGGGCAGCGATAATAGACCAACGACAACACGACCGGCCGCCCGTGCATCAAGTCGGCGAGCCGGACTGTTTGCCCCCCCTCATCGCGAAACTCCAAATCCAACGGAACTTGTTCACCAAGCCGTTGATCGATGCCGACGTCATTGAGCATGCTGTCGATCGGGCCAGCCGCCTGAGCCAGCGCCGTCTGATCGACGGGCGATTGAGCGAACGCCGACGATGCAAACCGCGCGAGCAGCGCGACACACGAAATCAGACAAAAGACCGATCGGCAAGATTTCACGGCGACGCCTCCGCAGCCGGCTTGGCCTCACCAGGGTTGTTGCCAGCCGCCGGAGCAGCCGCCGCCGGCGGCGCTTTGGGTAAGCCGCGCTCGGCAAGCAAGCGGGTTGCCAGCGCGATCGGAATGCGCACGACCTGCTGTTGCTTGTCGATCCATTGATATTCGTCGAGCAGCGCCCGCTGCTGCTGCCGATACTCTCCCAACTCGAGCGACGGCACCGCCTGCAATCGCGGAGCCGGTGGCTCCTCGACGATGGCCAACGGCGATTGCACGGGCTCGTCCCGATCGTCCTCCCACTTGAGCACTTTGAATACGCCAACGATGAAAGGCATCACCAGCAACAGAAAAACCGCCAGCACGAGAGCCATCCAGCCCAAAATGGGGCCCTGGACGTCTGTTCGCTCGTGATCGTGTGCCGGATGTTCGCTGGAATTCATATCACTCTCTCGCCGATTAACCGTGGCCATGTTCTGTCGGCAACGACGCGGCCCATTCTTTGAGGCCGAACTCCTTGATTGGACTGGTCAACACCTGGGCAAAGCGGCTGGTAAACACCGACGACCAGAGTCCGCCGATCGCCAAGAGCGACAGCAATTCCTCCCAGGAGAGCACGACGCCGTCTGGATAAACGCTCGGCATGATCCACCAATACGTGTCGACCAGTCGCATCACCAGCAACAAGGCCGCGACCGCCGCCAACCGCCTCGGATTCGTCTTGATCGGGCGGAGCAGCAGCGAGAAGTAAGGAATCGCCCAAGCCAGCACCACGACACTGATAAACACGTACCACCAACTTCCCGCGGTCCGCACGAGATAGTACGTGATTTCATGCGGCAGGTTCCCGGACCAAATGATCAAAAACTGCATGAACGACGTATAGGCCCAGAACATCGTGAAGGTGAACAGCAATCCGCCCAAATCGCTGAACCGCTCCTTCGAAGCAACCTCGGCCCACGGCGCGGCCTCGCGTACCAGCGCCGTCGCCAGCGTAGCCAGCGCCATCGCCGAAAGAACTTGCCCACCCCAACCAATCACCGGCAACATCGAGGAATACCACTCGGGCATGAGCGACATGTTCCAATCGACACTGGCAAACGTCATGGTCAGGCCGTAGCAGATCAACCCCGGGCCGCTCAACTTCCCCAGTCTGCGGCGAGCGACGAGCACGCGACTGGCATCAGCCGGCTGAGTCCAGCGCCGCAAGAAATGGGCACCAAGCAACCACAGACCAAAGGCGATAGCCGCCCGAATCTCGAAGGCCTCGACATTCAAATACTGCGATTTCGCGGCCACGATCCGATCGTGGGCGGCCGCATCGGGCCCGGCCCAGGGATAGAGCTGTTCGACACCGAAGGCAATCGGCAAAAACAGCACCGCCAACAACGGCAGAGGTGCGACCGCGGCCGAAAGCGACCGGCCGATGAACATCCCCCAGCGGCCGCCGGTCAAGCCGTGAATCATCAGCAGCACGCACGAGCCAAGCGTAAGCCCCAGGAAGTAGAGAAACACGGTCAGATAACCGGGCAAAATCCGCGGCACTGCGTCGGCCGGCGACAGCCACGCTGCGGCGCCGAGAATCGCGCCGGCGGCCAGGCCGACGACAAGCGCAACGCGCGAAAATCGGGTCCACGGCGCAGATGGAGTCGAGTGGCCGTTCATGGCTGCCCCTCCAATCGCCGGCGCTCATCGGCCGGCACATCGTCGAGCCGAGCGTTCTGGCTGAGTTGGAGTGCGCGCACATAAGCCGCGATCGCCCAGCGGTCGCGCGGATCGACTTGCAGATTATACGGCGGCATGGCTCCAAAGCCGTTGGTCATGACGTCGAAGTAATAACCCAGCGGCATGTTTCGCAGGCGAGCGATGTGCAGTGACGGCGGTCGGCGGAAACCGCGCTGGACGATCATCCCATCGCCATAACCGGCTTGCCCATGACAATTCGAACAAAAGATGTCGAACCGTTGACGGCCGCGCTGCAATAACTCCTCGCCGAACTCCAGATCGTTGCCGGAAGGCAATTCGTCGACGAATTGTCCGTCGCGTTTGCCGGTAAAGAAAGCTTCGTCCTCCCGCAGCTGCCCCCGCGCGATCGTTCCGGGCACAACGGGCCGCGCCGAGCTGCCATCGGCAAAGAAATCGCAGGCTTCGAAGGTTCGATATTTTGGCTGGTCGTACATATCCAGCATGTCGCAGCCAGCAAGCAACAGCGCCGCAGCCGCCAAACAGGCGCGGCGCCACGACGAACCGATCGTGCGCAGGCGAGAATCACCGTTTTCGATGCTGTTATTCAGGAACGTCATAAACCATTTTGGTGGGCAGTTGCTCCAGAAACGCCCGGGTGGCAGCCCGGTCGAATCGGGAATCTTTGGCCTCGATCACCAGAAAGAAACGATCTCGCTGCGCCAGCTTGAACTCCGGCACGTTGAACAGGGGATGGTAGGGCCGCGGCAGTCCATTGATGATCAGCATGCCGAAAAACGCGAACGACGAAGCGCCCAGTACCGTCAGCTCGAACAGGACCGGAACGAACGATGGCCAGCTATTCAGTGGCCGGCCGCCGATGTTCAAGGGATATGCGATCGCCGCACAGTAATACTGAAGCAGCACGGCGGTGACGGCGCCGCAAATTCCGCCGATGAGCGTCAGCCGCGGAATCCAGCTCGGCTTGAGCCCCAGCGCCTCGTTGATGCCGTGCACCGGAAAAGGGCTGTACGCTTCCACTTGTTCGTAACCGGCGGCACGGGCGCGCCGGGCCGCGTCGACCAGTTCTTCCGGCGTGACAAACTCGGCCATGCAGCCATACAGTTCGATGTCGTCGGCAATCGTCGTCATCGGGCATGCTCCTGCTTGACGTGTACCAATTCACGCACTTCGGAGATGGCGATCATCGGCAACGTGCGAATGAACAGGAAGAACAGAGTGAAGAACAGGCCAATCGACCCGAACAACATGCTGAAATCCCACACCGTCGGATAGTACATGTGCCACGCCGACGGCAGAAAATCCTTCTGCAGGCTGATCACTACGATCACGAACCGTTCCAACCACATACCGACTTGAATCACCAGCGACAACACAAAGAGCAGTTTGACGTTCGTGCGGACGCGCGAAAACCAAAACAACTGCGGCACGAACATGTTAATGCCGATCAGCGTCCAGAAACTCCAGGCGTACGGGCCGGTGGCCCGCTCCACGGCCAAGAACCGCTCAAAAATGTCGCCGCTGTAGTACTCAAAAAACGCTTCCATCAAATAGCCGTAGCTGACGATCGAGCCGGTCACCAGCAGCACTTTGGCGGCATTGTTCAAGTGCCGCAGGGTCACCAGTTCTTCCAGTCCGTAGAAATAGCGGAGCGGAATCGCCAGCGTCAGCACCATGGCGAAGCCCGAGAAAATCGCCCCGGCGACAAAGTACGGCGGAAAGATTGTGCTGTGCCAACCGGGGACCAGCGACACGGCAAAATCCAAACCGACGATCGAGTGGACCGACAGCACCAGCGGAGTCCCCAAACCGGCCAACAGCAAATAGGCGGACTGATGATTCTGCCAGTGCCGGGCCGAGCCGCGCCAACCGAGTGCTAACACCCCAAAAAACAGCCGCGCCCAGTGGTTTTGCGCTTGTCGCGCATCGCCGCCACGTCCGGAATCAGTCCGGCATACCAAAACAAAAACGACACCGTGGCGTACGTCGACACGGCGAACACGTCCCATAACAAAGGACTGCGAAATTGCGGCCAGATCGTCATCGAATTCGGATAGGGAAACAGCCAATAAAACAACCACGGCCGCCCCAAATGAAACAGCGGAAACAACCCCGCGCACGTCACCGCAAACAAGGTCATCGCCTCGGCAAAACGGTTGATCGAGGTCCGCCACTCCTGCCGCAAGAGGACCAAGAACGCCGAAATGAACGTGCCGGCATGGCCAATTCCGATCCACCATACGAAGTTGACGATCGGAAACGCCCAAGCCACCGGAATGTTGGTCCCCCAAATCCCGATGCCCGTCGTCACCAGGTGGTAAATCGTCACCGCCAGTACGACTGCAAACATCGCGGCCGTGCTGAAACCGGCCCACCAAAACCAGGGGGTCCGCCGCGTCAACACGATGTCGCTGATTTTGTCCGTGACCGAACCGTAGGTATGCCTGCCGATCAGCACCGGCAGCTCATCGGTCGCCACGGGCAGGGGGGCCGGATCGGTGCGCTGGGAGTCGGACATCATGCGTCTCCTCCAGGGCGGTCTTCGGCATGCTGCGGCTTCGCTTGCGACAAATCGGGCCGCGGATCGATCGGCCCCAGGTCGGGATTCACGTTTCGCACCCGGGCAAGATAGGTCGTGCGCGGCTTCGTGTTCAATTCACCCAACAAGCCATAGTTGAGCGGCGAAGCTTTGTCTTTGCGCACCTGGCTCTGGGCGTCGTGCAAATTGCCGAAGCTGATCGCGCGCGTCGGACAAACCGATTGACAGGCGGTCTGTACCTCGCCATCACGAATCGGACGCCCCTCCTTCTTGGCATCGATCCGAGCCGCATCGATTCGCTGGACGCAATAGGTGCACTTTTCCATTACTCCCCGACTGCGCACCGTGACCTGCGGGTTCTGTAGCATTTTCAGCGTCGAGGACTCGATGTCGGTGAAATTCAGGAAATTGAATCGCCGCACTTTGTAGGGACAATTGTTCGAGCAATAGCGCGTCCCCACACAGCGGTTGTAAACCATGTTGTTGACCCCTTCGGTGTCATGCACCGTGGCGGCCACGGGGCAAACCACCTCGCACGGCGCTTGCTCGCAATGCATGCAGGGGACGGGCTGAAAATAGGTCTCCGGGTTCTCGGGAGTTCCTTTGTAATAGCGGTCGACGCGCAGCCAGTGCATTTCGCGCCCTTTCGACACCTGCTCCTTGCCGACGACCGGAGTATTGTTCTCGGCCTGGCAGGCTACAATGCAGGCGTTGCAGCCGATGCAGGCCGTCTGGTCGATCGTCATGCCCCAAGCGTACTGCGGCATGCCATCGACGTCAGCCGGATAAGGATAGGGCTGATAAAAGTTGGGCTGCTCGCGCTCTTCGTCCGCCTCATGCTCGACATGGGTCGATTCCTCGGCAAACTTGCTCCAGGCGACTGTCCGCACCAGGTCGCGGCCTTCCATACTCCAGTGCTCGTGGGTCGAAACCAGCGGAAAGGAGCCGCCAGTCCGCTGCACCGTCGCATCGGCGGCAAACCAGGCATTTTGAGCCGGCAGCAACTTGTAGGCGTCGTAGCCATGCCCATTGCCGACGCGCCCGGCCTGTGATCGTCCATAACCAAGCGTCAGCGTGATCGATCCTTCCGGCTGACCCGGCAAGAGCCAGACGGCGGCAGTCACCGTCTGCTTGCCCAACGTCAACTTGACTTCGTCCTTGAGTGCAAGACCCAGGCGTTGCGCCGTCTCGGGGCTGACTAGCGCGGCATTGTCCCAAGTCAGTTTGGTCAGCGGCTTCGGCAGTTCCTGCAGCCAAGCACTGTTGGAAAACCGGCCATCCCCAATCGTTGGATCCGGGCGGAACAAGAGCTCCAACTTGCTTTCGTCGACCGGGGCGCGAGCGATAGCCGAGAGCCGATCGCGAAATGCCCAGTTCGTCTCGACCGATGGCGATTGCGTGCCAGGCACCACGCCGTCGTGAACGGCGTGTCGCCAGGCCGACTCGAAATCATCCTTGAGTTTCGACTGCCAGTACTGCCGCACGAGGTCGTACGCCGGACGGCTCGAATCCCCCACCACGACCGACAGCAGTTCGTGAGCCGTCTTCCCTTCGTACAGCGGGGCGATCAGCGGCTGCAGGATCGTTGCGGTGCCGTCGAACGCTCGAGCGTCGCTCCACGATTCGAGTTCGTGGGCGGCCGGAATGTGCCAGTGCGACAGCAGCGACGTTTCGTTGTAGTAGTCGGACAAGTGGACGCATAGCCGCAGTGGCGACTCCTCGCGCGGGCTACCGATCCCCAAGCTGCGGCGGAGCTCGCCGGAGAAATCGAGCTCGGCCGGAGTGTTGTAAACCGGGTTGCCACCGACGATCAGCAGAATCTCCACACGATCGGCCTTCAAATCGTCAACCAGTTCGCCAAGCGACGCCAGGTGATCAACCGGCCTGGCCTCGACCGGCTCGACGTAAAGGACCGTCTTGCCAATGTTGCCCAACGCACGGTTGCAGGCGTGGGCCAAGGCATGCACCTCGGGCGGCTGGCCGTCGCCTGCGATCACCAACGAACGGCCGTTGAACTCTTCCAAGTCGGCGATGATTGCGTCGAAGGCGGCGGTTGGCAGCCCCGCGGGCAATCCGCCACCCGGCTCGGCGACTTCCTCTCCCAACTCGGCAGCCAACAGCCGAGCCACGCGTTCGATGTCGCGCGCTTTCAGCGGCCAGCGATGATCGGCCATCGAGCCGGTCAGCGTCGGCGCGCTTTCGACCGCATAGAGACGGCTCATCCGCGCCTGCGGTGCGGGTGCGCCGCGCGTCGGCGAACTGTCGTGCATAGCGCAGGCTGCCCGGCATCCCAACCAGGAACTCGGCGTCGAGTGACAGGATCACTTCGGCCTGCGAGAAGTCATAGAGCGTGTCGACCGGCCGCCCCAAAGCCAGTCGCGCTCCCTCGCGGACGCTGTCGCGCGAGAGAGGTTGATATTGATGCCACTTGGCACGGGGCAGCGACTGCAGCAATCCGTCGAGCTGCCCCGCCAATGTCGGCGACGTCACCGTCTCGGTAAGAATGGCCAGCCCCTGGCCGCCGGCAGCGACGATGCGCGGCATTTCGGCGGCAAGCGCTCGCAGGAAATGATCCCACGTCTCGATATTGCCGCGGAAAATCACCGTTTTCGAACGATCGGGATCGTACAGTGACAAAACCGAGGCCTGGGCAAAGATATCGGTTGCCCCGAGACTGGCCGGATGCGCCGGATTGCCTTCCACTTTGATCGGCCGGCCCATGCGACTGCCGACCAGGACTCCCTGGGCATAGCCGCCGAGCGTGGTGGCCGTGGCATAGAACAGCTCTTCGCCCGGAACGATTGTTTCCGGCTGGCGCACGTAGGGGACGATCTTCTCCTCGGGCTGACGCAACAGGCAACCCGTCGCACCGGCCAACGACAAGGAGGCGGCCATCAATTTCAAAAACCCGCGCCGCCCGAACGACTCGTCCCATTCGGCGGCCTGGCGAGGAAACTCGCGGTGCAGGAATTCCAGGAATTCCGGCGTCTCGCCGAGTTGCTCGAGGCTGCGCCAATACTCCTCGTTGCCGGCAGCCGACAAGCGGGCGCGGATGGCGTCGAGATCGATGGCGGCACTGGGCGTTTCGGAATTACTCATCGATGGCACACAAAACAGTCAGTGAGTTGCCGGACATTGACATGGTACTCTTTCACCAATTCGTCCCCTTCATCCCGAGAGAGCGGTGATACCTGGTCGCCGAATTTGAAGACCTGGTCGCGATTGCGAAGTTGCTCGCCCGGGTCGCGGTGACATTCGAGACAGAACTCCATCTCGAGCGTCTTCACTTTCCGCATCAACGGCATTTGATCGACTCGACCGTGGCAGCTTTCGCAGCCCACGCCCTTGGCGATGTGGATGCTGTGGTCGAAGTAAACGAAGTCGGGCAGATCGTGCACGCGCGTCCAAGCAAGTGGTTGCCCCGTGCGAAAACTGGCCCGCACCGGCTCGAGGATTGGACTGTCTTTCCAGATCTGCGCGTGACAGCCCATGCAAACTTGCGTCGGCGGAATGCCGGCAAACGGCGACTTCTCGACCGACAGATGGCAATAGCGGCAATCGAGCCCGAGACCGCTGACGTGATGCTCGTGGCTGAACGGGACCGGCTGGTGGCGAACGACATTGACCTCGGTGCTATACGGCGAACGGTAGACAACCGCCCACACCCATAGCGCCACGCCGACCAGGAGGATCCCCGCGAAGATCGAGGCCCGAGAAAAAGCGTTGCTGGCGGGATGAAAATACTGAGCCATCTCTAGCGTGGCTGATCCATAACGTGGCTGGTGAGTCGCTGCTTGCCGAAGGCGGTCTTCCAACGCAAGCGATCAGGCCACAACTAACTGCGAAGCCGACATGGCCCGCAAGGCCGGTGGCGTCACCCCAACACGAGGTTCACTAAAACAAACTTCGTCCCAGGGTACGCATTTATCCGCGAATGAACAGGGGGTAACGGAAGGAAAAACCAGTCAGTGAAAAACGTGGGCGATTGCGCGGCGGGCTGCAGGCAAAAACCGACCGTCGCTAACTCAATCCAGTGCTTGCACAAACGTGTCGACGCACCGCGCATTCAGGATTAATCAGAAAAAACACGAAGCAATCCGATGGGTGAATAAATCCGATTTTCAGCGCTGCCGCACGACCCGTCGCGCCGCCGTGAGGCGATTCACACTCCCCCCACGCGCCGCGCCCAATCGATCCGCCGTCAAACAACCTGCGTCCGGCAGTAGGAAACACCCTAACGGAAAATCCATCTCCGGGGGGCAACCGAAGCACCGTCGCAAAACACCGCGAATCACGCGCGATTGGCAGGCAACGAGCGAAGAGAATAGGGCAATTTCGCCCACTCTTCGGATAAGACAAATTGATACAATATCTTCCCGCCGGCCGGACGCGCCTCGACCAGATTCGCTCGGGCAAATCATGAAGCACAACCCTTCCGAAACTGCGCTGCCTGAATCCGCAGGCTGGCTTCCACGCGAACGCGCATTGGCCATGGTGCTGGTCGGGGCGACCGTGATTGCCGTTTACTGGTGTTGGCTGCTGGTCGCTCCGTTTCTGTCGGCGATCGCCTGGGCCGTGGCGCTGGCCTTAGTGTCCTATCCGGTTTACGACTGGCTTCGAGTCCATGTCCGTAGCCAGAACCTGGCGGCGATCATCACGGTCACCTTGGTCGCTTTGGTGCTTGTAGCTCCCACGGCCCTCCTGGCCCAACAGCTTGCCATCCAAGTTCCCGATGGTGTGCAGCTTCCTGAACGAGAAAATTCGGGAAATTCCCTGGGAAGATTATCTCAACAGCTATCCTCGATTCGCTCCAATCGTCGAATGGCTGCAGCGATCGATCAATCCCGCCAACGAACTGAACCGATTGGCCAGCGCCGCCACCAGCCAGGCATCGTCGTTTCTGACCGGTTCGTTTTGGGCCGCCACGCAGCTGTTGATGATGCTCTATATCCTGTTCTATGTCATCCGCGACCATCGCCAGGGCATCGATCTGCTGCGATCGCTGGTGCCGCTCTCCAACCATGAGACGGATGAGGTGTTCGCTCGCGTCGAAGACACGATCAACGCCACAATCTATGGAACGGTGATCGTTGGACTGGTGCAAGGTCTTGTGGCCTGGGGTTTGTACCTGGCGCTCGGACTGCCAGCGCCTCTGTTGTGGGGCGCCTCACGGCAGTGCTCGCGGTTGTCCCGGTGCTCGGACCCTCGATCGTGTGGATTCCAGCCGCGATGATTCTGGCTTTGCAGGGCGCCTACGTCAAAACGGGTTTGATCACGATCGGTGGAGTCGTGATCGGATTGATCGGACATTTTCTCTACCCAATCCTCGTGGGTCACAAGCTGCGGCTGCACCCCGTTTTAGTCTTCTTCGCCTTCCTCGGCGGACTAACGGTGTTCGGCATTGCAGGGTTGATCCTTGGGCCCGCCGTGTTAGCGCTGACCGAAGCCCTGGTGAACGTCTGGCAGCGGCGCACCGCCGATGGACGACCGGCCGAGCGGCGCGTCGAGGTCCATGCGCGACCGGCACGCTCCTAGCTTCAAACAGACCAAAGCTTGGGACGCGATTCGGCGAGCAAGCGGATCGCGACTTGCCTCGGTTTCCGCCGACAAGTGCGATCGTCGTTCGGTGCGAACGATGTGAAGGCAGCTCTCTAAGGATTTGGCACGGCGGCCGGCTGCCCAGCCTCGGCCGCGGGGGTGGGTGCCGCGACCTTCCCCGGGGCATTCTTGGCCAAACCCGGCGCGTTCCAGCTTCCGTTGTGCTCCAAGCCGGCTCGGCGTTGGGCATACTTGAGAATGAAGTCGGCCCGCGGATCGAACATCTGCTCCTTGCTGCACGAATACAGCCCGTGCGACATCTTCTGCACGAATCCCAACCAGCGGTGGTCCGGAGCCAATCCGAAAAACATTCGGGTGGATGGCGTGGGTTGGAAGTCTCCGCCCAAATAATTACGCGGCAGCGGAGCCATGTGCAACGTCATCGTGGCGAAACAAACGGTCACCCAGCCGATCCAGCAAGCCATGAAAATGCCTCCGAACTTGTCGACCGGCTGCAAGAACCGCACTTTCACGCGCGACAGAAAATCGGTCACGCCTCCCAGCACAACCAACGTTCCGGCAAAGACCAACCACACGCTCACGAAATCCCAAGCGGCGACCCCAAGAAGGCACGAACTCGTCAAACGACTGCGTCACCGGCTCGTAATAACAGGTGGCCACGAGCCCGGCACTCACCACATTGATCAGCAGGATGATGTTGGACCAGAGCCCGTTGTTGACCGACGTGGCGACGGCACCGAAAAGAATCAACGCCAGCACAATATTTACGTACACGGGTTGCCGCCTTTCTATTGTTTGAGCACGCGCAACAGTTCTTGCAGCGATGTCACTCCACGAGCGACCAACAGCAATCCCTCGTCCTGCAGTGTACGATGCCCGCCCTTGCGGGCCGCCGTCCGCAACGACTCCAGCTTCGGGTGCGTCCCCAGCACTTCGCGAAGCCCGTCGTCGACCGTGAGCAATTCGAAGATTCCGGTGCGTCCCAGATAGCCGATGCCCTGGCACTGGTCGCAAACCACTTCGGGATGTTTCGGATCGATCGGTTGGGTCGGCGTCCGGTAAAAGGATTCGATTCTGCCTTCCGGCACCCCCATTTGCTTGAGCACCTCGGGCGGTGGTGGATAGGCTTCTCGGCAAGTCTCGCAGAGCTTGCGCACCAGGCGAACGTTCAGCACGCCAAGCATCACCGGAGCGATCACGATCGGCGAAATCTTGAGTTGCAACAGTCGCACCAGCGACTCGACGGCATCCTTCGACCGCAGCGCCGTCACCATCAAACGTTCCTGCTCTCCGGCCTGCTCGACAAGAATCTGCAACGTCTCCAGGTTTACCAACTCGCGCACGAGCAACACATCGGGATACGTGCGCAGCAGCTTGGGCAACACGGTGGCCGGCGTTTCGCCGTCGGCTGCGCTATAGGTGGTGGCGGGCACGTTCAAGATTTCCCGCTCGCCGCTGGCCGCGTCCTGAAGGGCGGCGAAATTGCGAGTGAAACGATCGACCGAATTAAACGTCACGTCGATGGTGGTCGACAGCCCACCGCCAGGAAGCGAAGTAAACACGAACAGACCGGCCTTGCGGCCGAGCAGCTCCACGAGCTGATCGATCATTTTCTGCCGCATGCCGAGGTCTTCGAGCGTCTGAAAGGCGAGTTTTTTCCCCTCGATTTGCAAGAGCACTCGCTCGCCGGTCTGGGTCCCCTGGCTGGTAATGCGGCACGTATATTTGCCCCCAGACGTTTCCACGCCCAACGAGCCGGCTTGCTTCGAACGCCGGTCGGCCGGATTCAGGTTCGCCAAAGTCTTGAAGACTTCCAGTACCGGATCTCCCACCATCTCGCGCTCGAGCGACGGCTGATCTTGCCAAACGCCGTCGATCTGGTGGCGCACCTGCGTCGCCTCGGCCGTGTACTCCAGCAGGATGCTGGCCGCTCGGTGCAGTAAGAGCGTCCGCAATCAATTGCCGCGCCGGCAGAAAACCGAAATTTTCACGTCGCCGTCAACAGATTGACGTTGTTGTCGCTGTCGGTTTCCGCCCCGATGGCCTTGAACTGCACGTCCGGTCCCTGCGGTCCCTCGGCCTCGCGCTTTATCAGCCGCATCAGGACCAGCTTCGCCAGCAAACCATTTCCGCAAATGCCGCCGCGTGAGGACCTGCTCGCCGAGACCGACCTTGCTGTTCCGCTCGCGGACGTACAGTCCCAGCGGAACGACGTAGGCCACCAGCAGCAGCGGAAAGCCGAGAGCCAGAACCAGTTGAATGAGCCATGCCAGCACAAAACTGGCAAAGAACGGAAACGTGACGACGCTATTCCAGAAAGCGTAGTCCAGACGCAGGGCCAGCGTATCGCGATTGACCCAATCGGTCGAATAGACCCAAGTGGCGAACAGCAGCCAGATCGGCGCCATCTTCCACAGACTGAGGTAGTACCCTGGCCCGTGCTCGAACGGTACGTCGGATTGCGGCCAGACCACCGCGTCCGCCGCCAACAGCGTTCCCGCGCCGGCGGCCCAAGCCGTCGCGGCACCCAACAACAACAATACGAACCGCATGCTTAAAGAATCCCGGGTTGGGCGACCTCGATACCCTTGAGAGCCATTTTCAACGCATCGACGTTGGGCGCCACTTCCAAAGCCGTTGCACGATCAATAAGGTCGCGATCCACCAGGCCTTTGAGACTCATCGTGAAGTCCTGCATGCCGTCCTTGCTGGACATGCGAATCAGATCTCCCAGCTTGTCGTCCTTTTCCTCGAGCAACAATTTCCTCGTCATCGCCGTGAACAGCATGATTTCGACCGTCGGCACGCGGCCCACTCCTTCCTTAATCGACGGCAACAGCTTTTGTGCGACGATCCCCCGCATGTTGAACGCGATGGCACTGCGCAGCGCAGCGTGCATATCCGGCGGAAACAGATCGAGAATACGGCCAATCGTGCTGGCGGCACTGGCGGCGTGGATGGTACCGAACACCAAGGTGGCCCGTTTCCGCGGCGTGGATCGCGGTCATGAACGTCTCGCGATCGCGCATTTCGCCCACCAGCATCACGTCGGGATCTTCGCGGACGGCGTGCTTCATGCCGATTTCGAAATTCTTCACGTCCAACCCGATCTCGCGCTGATTGATCAGACACTGATCGTCGGTGAACACGAATTCGATCGGATCTTCCAACGTCAAAATGTGCTTCTTGTAGTGGGCGTTGATCCAATTCAGCATCGACGCGATCGTGGTGCTCTTGCCCGACCCGGTCACGCCGGCCAGCAAAACCATCCCCTGGTCGAACTTGCACAACTCCACCATGCTCGGAGGCAAATACAGCCCCTCGAAATTCGGAACGAAGTTGTTCACCTTGCGGGCAACCAGCCCGATGTGCCCCAACTGACGCAACAAGTTGACGCGGAACCGCCAGATGTCGCCCTCGAAAGGCATCGAATAGGCGAAGTCGGCGCCGCCGGTCTCTTCGAAAATCCGGCGGTTGCGCTCGTCCATCATCGGGACGCACAGCCGGGCCATTTCCTCGTCCCAGATCGGACCGCGGTTCAGCGCTTTGAGCGAACCGCGCACGCGGACGTACGGCGGCTTGGCCACCTTCAAGTGCAAGTCGCTTCCCTTGAGCTTGATCAAAGCCTTGAAAAGCTTGTCGATCTCCAGCTCGTGTATGATTCGCAACCGCAAAATTGTATTGCTCTTCTTTGAACGCCTGCGGCCGCGGACTTGGGAGCCTCGGCATCGCCGATTACTCCGTTGTTCGTTGCCATGACCGGCTTGTCCCTTCTTCCCGTTCCCGTTCGCTGCCATGGGCTCGACCGGCGGGCCGCGCCCCGCGGCCGCGAATCAACCATTCACACCCGAACCGCAATTCCCCGCTCGTGCATCAATCGTTTGGTCTCGTGGATTGTGTACTCGCCAAAATGAAAAATGCTGGCCGCCAAGGCCGCATCGGCCTTGCCCAAGAGGATGGCGTCGGCCAGATGCTCGGGCTTCCCCGCTCCGCCGCTGGCCACCACCGGAACCGAAACTGCCTCGCTGACCGCCCGGCGTGATCTCCAGATCGTAGCCGTTTTTCGTGCCGTCGGCATCCATACTGGTCAGTACGATTTCGCCGGCTCCCAGCCGCTCGACTTCACGAGCCCAGGCAACCGCCTCCAAACCGGTCCCCCGACGTCCGCCGTGAGTGTGAACTTCCCACACTTCCCGACCCGACTTTACCACCCTTTTGGGGTCGATGTTGACCACAATGCACTGGCTGCCGAACCGCGCGGGCCGCCTGGGAGACAAACTGCGGATTCTGTGCCGCGGCCGTATTGATCGAGACCTTGTCGCAGCCGGCCAGCAGCAAATCGCGAATGTCGTCGAGCGTGCGAATCCCCCCCCCCACGCACAGCGGCATGAAAATCACCTCGGCCGTCCGGCGCACCACGTCGAGCATGATTTCGCGACCTTCGTGACTGGCCGTGATATCGAGAAAGACGAGTTCATCGGCCCCTTCGCCCTCGTAGCGCGCGGCCACCTCGACCGGATCGCCGGCGTCGCGCAAGTTGATGAAATTCGTTCCCTTGACCACGCGACCACGGTCGACGTCGAGGCAAGGAATTACACGCTTGGCAAGCATCGCTACTCGTTCACGCGCCGAAAAAGGAAATCAAAGACCAAACCGAAATTACCGCTGGAAACGATCCGCCGGCCGCGATTAGACCGCCATGCCGGACGCCGCCAAACAAAAAAACGGAACTCCGGACAATCCTTCACTTTAAATCGCGCCCGCCGGTCGGTCAACGACTGCGATGGCCGCCGCTCGGCCGGTCGGTCGCCTGACCGTTATCGCCGGGCGGGAGTCACGCCGCATGCGGGTCGTCGTCGGCCGATTCGACGGTCAGCCGGCAATCGGGCAAGCTTTCCAAAAAAAGCTTGCCATACGACTTGCTTCGAATCGCGGGGGTCGAGAATCACCACCGTTCCCTGGTCCCGGGCGGTACGAATCAGCCGCCCAAACCCCTGCTTCAACTTGAGAATCGCCTCGGGAAGCTGATATTCGGCGAACGGATCGCCCCCCGCGGCCCGGATCGCCTCGAGCCGTGCTTCCAACAGCGGCCGATCCGGCACGGCGAACGGCAGCTTCGTGATAATCACGCTTCGCAGCGCATCGCCGGGCACGTCGACTCCCTGCCAGAAACTGTCGGTGCCCAGCAAGACCCCCCGTGGCTGCTCCTTGAATCGCTCGAGCATCAAGCTGCGCGGCACTCCGTCGGCCTGAGAGTAAAGGGCCAAATCGCGCTGGGCCAGCCACGGTCTCGAGCGCCAGCGCCACGCGCCGCATCATCTCGTAGCTCGTAAACAGACGCAAAACAGTGACCATCGGTGCGGCCGGCAAACCGCTTGATCAGATCCGCCGCTTTCTGCTGATAGCGGTGCGGCATCGGTCGGGTCGGGCATGCCGTCGATCAGGATCAGTTCAGCCTGCCGACGATAGTCGAACGGACTTCCCCACCGCTGTGTCTGGGCCTGGGTCAGACCAAGGCGACGCCGAAAGAAGTCGAACGAGCCTTGCCGGCCGACCGCCAACGTGGCGCTGGTCATGATCACGCTCGGCACTTTATTGAACAGCTCTGCCCGCAGAACCGGCCCGACGTCCAGCGGAGCGGTGGCCAGATTGAGCCGCAATCGTCCGCGACGACTTGCCGATGCATCGATCCAATGAACCATCCCCGGCGTCGGCTGGATGCGCCATTGCTCGATCTCCTGGGCCAAATCCTTTGAGTCGATCGGCAGCCGATGTCAAATCTTGCTGTTCGACCTCCGGCAGCCGAAGAGCCTCGCTGCGCAACATCCCGGCGAGGTGGGCCAGTGCCGGGCTGAGCCGGTTGGCCACAATTTCGGCGGTCGCCACCCGCGGCACTCGTCTTGCCCGTGCGATCCAGCCAGG
Organism: uncultured Planctomycetaceae bacterium; assembly: GCA_963702015.1. Lineage (GTDB taxonomy): Bacteria > Planctomycetota > Planctomycetia > Pirellulales > PALSA-1355 > DATJTR01. The sequence goes on along the minus strand of OY969698.1, from coordinate 4,103,823 downwards.
CGTGAATGTCGTCGAAAAACTCTTCCGCCAACTGGTGGCAATGCAACACTTCCTTCTGGGCCAATGCCATCCGGTGATGGACCAACAAACCGCGATTGGTGCGATCGTTGAACAATTTATTCAGCCGATAGTCGACCTGACCATTGCTCACGTTTCCGCCCAGGTGGTCGCCGGCCACCGCTTCCAACGTGTGGGCTTCGTCGAAAATCACCGCGTCGTAGTCGGGCAGGATGCTCGCTCCCTCGCGGCGCAACGCCAAATCGCTGAAAAACAAGGCGTGATTGACGACCAGCAACTGGGCATGCTGCACCCGTCGACGGGCCTGATAGTAGAAACACTCCTTATAGGTCGGACATTTACGGCTCATGCAGTTGCCGCTGTCGCTTTCGACTTCGTCCCACACCGTCGGCAGCGGCCGATGATCCAGATCCGACAGCGAGCCATCGGTGGTCCGCTTCGACCAGTCGATGATCGTCCGCAACTGGGCAAAATCCTCCTCGCGATGAAACAGGCTGGCCGCCCGCGCCGCGGCCCCCTCCATCCGCCGCAAGCTCAGATAATTGCCGCGTCCTTTGACCAGCACCGCCGTAAACTCGATCGGCATCACGCTGCGCAAGAACGGGATGTCCTTGTGCATCAGTTGCTCTTGCAAGCTGATCGTGTGGGTCGACAGGACGATCCGTCGCGGCCTGGCGGCATCGGCTTCGGCCACCGACAGAATGGCCGGCACCAGGTAAGCAAAACTCTTTCCGATTCCGGTTCCCGCTTCGGCGACCAGATGCCCGCCGTCGCGCAAGGCGCCGGCAACAGCCTCGGCCATCGCTAGCTGTTCGCTGCGAAGCTCGTAATGCTCGAGCCGAGCGGCAATCCGCCCCGACGGACCCAAGATTTCGGCTGGCGACGACATGGCGAAGCGAACAGTTCGCGAGAGGTGACGCCCGAGACCTCAAAAGCGATCGCGGCACCGTCCAACCTAGCAGAGCCGTGGTGCGGGCGTAAACCGATCGACCGTCCCGCACCGGCGCCTCGCACGCACGGCGATTGACGACGTTCTCGCGTCGGTGTCGTTCTCTTTCTGCCACGGTCTGCTATCTTGTGGAGGCTTTCGTTGACCGAGGCGGCCGACCCCTAGAGACTCCTGATGCCGATCGAATTCCGGTGTACTCGATGCCATAAGCTACTGCGAACGCAGGATGGCACCGGCGGCAAGCAGGCCAAATGTCCATTGTGCGGAACGCTGGTGCCGATTCCCGCCGCGGATTCGCCACCGCCGCCCATTCGCGATGCTGGGCCGCCGCCACTTCCGTCGGCCGCACCGCAATCGGCCAGGCTCTCCGGCGCGATCTCCTCGATCGAGCCACCGGCGCCAGACGCATCGCCACCCCGTCCAGAAATCGGCGGGTTGCTGTCGATCGTTTGGACGAGTTTGCGGCGAAAGATAGGGCTGTAGATCGGCGTGACCGATCACAGCGACGATCGACAAAATGCCTCTGCCCGCGTTGACGCGCAAACTATCGGGGCAGGGGGGCGATCCGGTCACTCTCCGGGCTGCTGGCCGTGGCATAAAGCCGTTTGGGAATCCGGCCGGCCAGATAGGCCAGTCGCCCCGCGATCACGCCGGCCTTCATCGCCAGCGCCATCGTCAACGGATCGGTTGCATGGGCAATGCCCGTGTTCAGCAACACGCCGTCCATCCCCAATTCCATGGCCACGGTCACATCGCTGGCCGTGCCGACGCCGGCATCGACGATCACCGGATAATCGGGATCGCCATCTTTCAGATATTCGAGGCAGATCCGCAAGTTGTTGGGATTCAAAATCCCCTGGCCCGATCCAATCGGACTGCCGGCCGGCATCACACTGACAGCGCCGGCCTGTTTGAGTCGCCGGGCAATGATCGGATCGTCGCTCGTGTAGCAGAGGACCTGAAAGCCTTCGGCGACGAGTGTTTCGGTTGCGGCCAGAGTGGCCACCGGATCTGGGAGCAAGGTCTTGGCGTCGGCGAGCACTTCGAGCTTGACCCAATCGGCGCCCGGGTTTTCCAGCCCCAACAAGATTTCGCGGCCCAGCCGCGCCACGCGCACTGCGTCTTCCGCCGTGAAACAGCCGGCCGTGTTCGGCAGCAGGGTATAGCGACGAGTGTCGATGTGGTCGAGAAGATTCTCTCCTCGGGCGTCGATCAGCCGTTCGCGGCGCACCGCGACGGTGATGCAGTCAGTGCCCGAAAGCGCCAATGCCTCGGCCATCGCCTCATAGCTGGAGTACTTGCCGGTACCGACGATCAGTCGGCTGGTGAGGGTATGCGTGCCGATCGCCAGGCGGTCTCCGACGTCCAAATCCGTCGCCATTTTTCAACCTCCTCCGACCAAGGTCACCACTTCCAAGCGGTCGCCTGCAGCGAGCCGATGCTCGGCATGGAGTCCGCGGGGAATCAATTCCAGATTGACTTCCACCGCGACTTGCTGCGGCTGCAAATCGAGTTCGGCCAGCAGTGCGGCGATGGTCGTGCCCGCGGATACTTCGCGCGGCTTGCCGTTGACCGTGATTTGCACGCCGCCCACCACGCGAAGAAACAGGAAAAACGCCGTGAAATCGCCGCCCCACACCCGAGGCGCATTGTAGAAGCGCGACACACGGCCGGCAAGCATCGCCGCCCACCTGACCTGCCGACCATCAGTTGCGAATGGCCGCGGCCCGGAACTTGATGCCGTCCAGGAAGATGAACTGCCCTTTGAACGGCTCCAGCGCTTCGGCGGCGTGACGCCGTCCAGGGCAAACCGTAGGCGACAATCTGACCGCTGGTGAATTCGGCCACATAAACCACGGAACTGCCGAGTTGGCCCTGCCCCCCTTTGCGCATGTCAGCCATGCCGGTAACCATCAAATAGTGTGGGTTCTTGCCGGCGGTGACCGGTAGTTCCTTGGTGATGTTGTGCTCGAAGAATGACATGAATCGGCCGGTCTGCAGATTGAGGACGGCCGCTTTCAGCTCGCCGGTCAAATAATCGAGGATATAGACCGCCTCGATATCGACGCCGATCGGTCCGGTCGCGATGGCGAAATTCTCCTGTCCGTGAGTGGCCGAGGCATGGACCGGAATCTGCGGCCAGAGCCCGGCAACATTTGCTGCCACCACCGCTCCGATAACGATCCCCAAAACAGCACAGACCCAGCGGGATTGAAGCATGCGACGATTCCTTCGCATCCTGGAAAGACAGGGAGTGCGTGCGGTGTCAACAGGCTGCATCGTAACGGTTTGGGTACTACGAATCCAGAGAAGTTGAACCCGCCGCTCCTACCCGCAAGCATGCGCAGGCGGTGCACCATATCGCTCGAGCAGCAGCAGAAAATCGCCGGTTTTCGGCCTCGGCTTTTCGACGACCGATTTTTTCGCCCCGACACCCTGGCGACGGCGGCGCGATGTGCTAGAAAATACCGGCTCGCGGTCTCGCATTCCGTCGCCTCCCCACCTTGCAATCGATCCTAATCAATCAGGAGTTCTGCCATGCCCACCAATGCCCCCCTCAACCGCAAGCTGCGCATGGCGCTGGTCGGCGGCGGCCAAGGCGCCTTTATCGGACGGGTCCATGCCACGGCCGCCGTTTTGGACAACCGCGCGGCCCTGGTTGCCGGCGCGCTGTCGAGCGATCCGGTACGCGCCAAGGCGTCGGCCTCGGACTACGACATCGCCGATCCCCGGGCGTACGGCTCTTATCGCGAATTGATCGATGGCGAACGGGCGCGACCGGATAACGAGCGAATCGACTTCATCTCCGTGGCCACGCCCAATCACACGCACTACGAAATCGCCAAGGCGGCCGTCGATGCCGGCTTCAACGTCATCTGCGACAAACCGCTGACTCTCGATCTGGCGCAGGCCGAACGTCTGGCCGCCGCGGTCGACGCCTCGGGCGTCGTTTTCGCCGTCACGCACAACTACACCGGTTATCCCCTGGTGCGGCAAGCGCGGCAGATGATCCTCAGCGGCGAACTCGGCGAAATCAATGCCATCCGCGTCTTCTATCTGCAAGGCTGGCTGCGAACGCGGCTGGAAAACGAAGATCAAAAGCAGGCCAAATGGCGCACCGATCCGGCGCAGCGGCGCGGCCGGCTGCTTCGGAGACATCGCCACCCACGCTTACAATCTGGCCCGCTATATGACCGGCCTGCTGCCCGACTCGATCAGTTGCCATCTGAAGATCTTCGAGCCTGGCCGCAAGCTCGACGATTACGGTCACGCCGCGATCCGGTTTGAAAACGGCGCCCTGGGCACTCTCACGGCCAGTCAGATAACCCATGGCCGCGAGAACGACCTGTTCATCGAAATCGATGGGACCAAAGGCGCGCTCCAGTGGCGGCAGGAAGAGCCCAACCAAATGATGGTCCGCCGCAACGGCCAGCCTCACGCGCTGTATACCCGCAGCCCCGGTGCCTCCTTTATCAACGAGTCGTGCAAGGCGGCATGCCGGTTGCCCGCCGGCCATCCCGAGGCGTTTTTCGAGGCCTTTGCCAACGTCTATCGCGCGGCTTACGACAACATGATCCTGCGTGCCGGCGGCAAGAAGTTCGAGCCGACCGACACCGTCTATCCGAACATCAACGACGGAGTCGAGGGGATGTATTTCATCCAGCAGTCGGTCGCCAGCAGCGCCAGAACGGGGCCTGGCTGCCGCTCAAGCACGCGCGGGCTCGACGATAAACTCCCCAGCGCCGTCCACCGAACGGCGTGCGGTCAAGAAATGCGGCGACCGGCGGCAACCATCCGCTCAGTCGCGGCTGCCGCCACCGCCAAACCGCGAAATGTAATAGAGCAGGATCATCACCGACTGCAGCGTGGCCGCCACATAGGTCCAGGCTGCCGCGTTCAGTACCGCGCGCACGTGCGTGAGTCCTTCGGCGTCGATGATGCCCAATTGCACAAGTTGGGCTTTGGCCCGATTGCTCGCGTCGAATTCGACCGGCAGATTTACCAATTGAAAAAAGACGGTGCCGGCAAACAGCGCAATCCCAACCATGATCAGCATCTGGGAATGGAGCAAAACCGCTCCCAGGATGATCATCCAAACGCCGACGCCGCTGCCGAAATTGGCAACCGGCACCGCCGCGTTACGAATCGCCAACGGCGCATAACCCTTGGCATCCTGCAAAGCGTGGCCCGACTCGTGGGCCGCAATGCCGACTGCCGCCAAGGTCCGGCTGTTGTAGACCGGCGTGCTCAGCCGCAGCACCTTTTCGCGCGGATCGTAATGATCGGTCAACTCGCCCGGCACCTCTTCGATGGCGACCTCGTTCAAACCGGCCGAGTCCAGAATATGACGGGCAGCGGCGGCACCGCTCAGGGGAGCAGGCATTTGCTGCGCGGCGGCATATGCCGTCTTCACGCGCATCTGAGCCCATAGGGCCAACAGCAACGCCGGACCGACGAACAGGAAATATTTGGGATCAAAAAAGAACATGGATATCATCCTCTCTAGATGCCCAGCCCATGCCAGGCGACAAGTCGCACTCTTTCCGGCTCAGACACGATCAATCGCGCAGCCGGTTGATAATTCTACGCGAAGCCCCCTCTTACAGTTCAAGGCCAGGTGCTCACACAGTGGCAGGCAGGTTTCGGCGCAACAGATTGTAACAAAAAGCCTTAGGTCCAGCAGTAGTACAATTCCAGCAATGCAAGCGTGCGCGCTCAGCTCCTCGCCCAAGTGCCTGCCGCAAGAGCTGAAAAACTCCTAGATTTGAGCGGCCGGCTAGCCTAAAACCCGCTGGATCGAAGGATTAACTTACCCAATCAACCCATCCGTCCGAATGTATTCTGCAGTTAACCGCAGCGGTAAACGCCGGCAGGCCGGATCTTCGACCTATCCGCCATAAAATCCGTAAACTAACCAGCTTTCTGGCCAGTCGGCGGCAAAACGGATATTATGCTGACAACAGCGTCGCCTGCGATCCGACGCGCAATGCCCCGGCCCGCTCCCTCCTTTGACGTTTTCAGGATCCGATCGTGCCCTACTCTAAGCTTTTGCCACGTATTGCCTTAGCACTTCCATTCGCCCTCTTGGCCATCGGCTGCGAGCAGCGAGCCGCAACGACTGGAGCCACATCGCCCGAGACTGCCGTTTCGGCCAGCGCCGCCGGCGCAACTCCCAGCGATGATGAGCTGCGGGATCGGATCGATCGGGCGGTCAATTTTGGACGCGCCAACCGACATCTTGATGGCGACCAGAACGCCGCCTGGCAAGTCGTACACGGTCTGTTGGCCTTCGGCAAAGACTTCGAAATCTACCACCAGGGCAAGCTCATTCCCGCGCTCGACTATTTGCTCGGGGGCGGGGAGCTCAATGGCTGGAGACTCCGCAAGGCGGATCATGGAGTTCAATCGATCTTGGAGGCCGGGTCAAAAACCGGAATGGGCCATCCCGACCAATGGCTCGGCTACTTGTCGCAGTGCGGTTTGAGTCTGGACGAACCACTGACGGTCGCCGGCCAGCAATACCACGTCGAAGATTTGCTGACTCAATCGCAGTGGGACATTTATCCAGGCATGGAAGCGACCTGGACATTGATGGGGTATGCCACCTATCTGCCGCTCGATGCCGAGTGGACGGCTAGTGACGGCTCCGAGTGGACGATCGACCGCATTGTCGACATGGAAGCCGACCAGGAAATCGACTCATCTCCGTGCGGTGGCACCCACCGCCTGTACGCCCTGGCTTTGGCCCTGAATCGCCATTTGGCGGACGGCGGGCTGCTGACGGGAGCCTGGAAAAAGGCCGACGGCCAGATTCAAGCCGCCATCGCCAAGGCCAAAGCCAACCAACAGGCCGACGGCAGCTTCTCCAGCCAGTTTTTTTTGCGACCGGCCTATTCCGACGACATCGACAAGCGGCTCGGCGCTTCGGGTCATACGTTCGAGTTTCTCACCCTCGCGCTTAACGACCAGCAGGTGGTCGAGCCGTGGATGACACGGGGCCTGTTGGCACTGCTCGACATGCTCGAGCGGACGGAAAAAGTCGAACTTGAATGTGGCGGCCTGTATCACGCGATGCATGGCTTGGAATTGTACCGTCTCCGCCGATTCGGCCCGCCTGACGCGCCACCGGCAACGTCACCAACCGCAGGCAGCACATCACCGGCGACCGATCGTACCGGCGCCAGTGCGACCGCGTCGGCCGAAGCTTCTCTCCCGCCATCGGCCACGCCTCAATAGGCGGCCGGCTCGACGCCCGGACTGCTCAGGGATTCGCCGGTTTGTTAGTCGGCTCGTCCGGGGCGCTGGGTAATGTTTCACCGGCCGGCGCGTCCGACGACGCAGGAGTCTCGCTCGCGGGGTCGGTTTTTTCGCCCGACGTCTCGCCCTCTGACTCGGCTGCCGGTTCCGTCGCGGATTCATTGGCCGCAGGAGCAGGCGGTGGCCCGAATTTACCGAGTATGCGCGGATCGAGGGCCACGGCCAGCGTACGGACCACTTTGCCATGATTATCGAGAGTTTCGACGAATCCACCCGGCGGAGCCACCGCTAACACGACCTGCAAGATACCTTTGGCCGACGCCAACTCCACCAGACCGCCGTGAGGCAACGCTCGGAGCACCACTTCGGGTTTGCCCTCGCCAGACAGAATCTGCATGGCACCGCCGCCGCCAGCCCCGGGAGGGAGCGCCGTCAAGACGAGCCGCACGTTGTCGTCGGCGCCGACAATTTGCACTTCGCGACTTTTGAGTGAGTGGCAAGCAATTTCGTTCAATTCCAGCGACGAGGTGACCTTGCTCCGCAGCCCGACCAACAGCGACAAAAACAGCAAGGGATAAACCGTCCAGCGTTCTCGCTCTGTCATACCAATCGACTCCAAACCGGGGGAACAGGGGCGGTTAACGTCTCACGCGGCCGGGGACAAGCATGTTAAGACCGAACCAATCGGATCTTTCGCGCCTCCGGGGGAATTGTCGTCGCTCTGCCCGTTGGGCTCAAGGCGCCTCTCGTCGGACGGCTGGCAGATCGAGGCCAGAACCGCGTTTTCCCCGGGGAGTGTCACCCTTTCTCACGCTTACCCGAAATCAGCTCCTACTCGGTGGTAAACTATAGGTGGCGTCGCGCAAATATGGTTCGCTCCGCCCTTTCGCCCGTGGAGCCGCCGCCCAAAGCGCGAAACCGCCGACACCGTTTTGCCTGCCTGTTTGGCCGGCCGGGCCAAAAGCCCTGAGGCGCCGTCCAGCGCCGTTTGGCTCGGCAATTGACCTCACGTCTCGAAGCCGCCACGCGTAAGATTCCCGTCGAGCATGAAACCACTCTACCTGAAACATGCCCGACGGCGCATTTCCGTCGCCCGCGACGAAAACGGCGTGCCGCACATCTCCGCCACCAGCTGGCGCGGTGCGCTGTATGGGCTGGGCTTCTTGCACGCGCTCGACCGGCCAACCCAAATGCTCTTTGCACGGGCCGTGGCCAGCGGCCGGTCGGCCGAGCAAATCGCCGATAAGGACGAACTGCTCGAAACCGACCGCTTCTTTCGCCGCACTGGGCTCTTTCTCAACCTCGACCGCGAAGTCGATCAACTCGACGACGACACATTCGCCGAACTGACCGCCTATTGCGAAGGGGTCAACGACGGGTTGAAGGAATCGGGCCGCTCGTTGCCAATGTGGGCCACCGGCTTCATGCCGACTCCCTGGACACAACAAGCCGTCCTGCTGATCGGCAATCTGCTGAGTTACGGCGGCCTGGTGGTCAGCCAGCAGGAAAACGAACGGATCCTGCTCGAACTGGTTCAAGCCGGCGTCTCCGACGACAAAATGCGCGAACTTTTCCACCCACTCATCGACCAGGCCGATTTCGATCTGCTCCGCCGGTTGCACATCCGCCGCCAGCTCTCCGACGAAGCTATGGAACTGCTCAGCGATTTGCCGCGCCTGGCCGGCAGCAACGCCTGGGCACTGCGACCAGAGCTCAGCGCTTCGGGCGGGGCGCTGTTGGCCAGCGATCCGCATCTGGAAATCAATCGCCTGCCGGCCATCTGGTACGAGGCCGTCCTGCGCTGGGGTCCCCGCGGAGCATTATGTTCTCGGGGCCACGCTGCCCGGCTGCCCGCTCTTCGCCGTCGCTCGCACGCCGGCCCTCTCTTGGGGAGTCACCTATCTCAAGGGAGATACGAGCGATTCGTTCATCGAGGATTGTCGGCCCGGCGGCAGCACCGGCTGGCAATATCGCCGGCAAAACACCTGGCACGATTTTGCCCGCCGGCGCGAAACCATCCTCCGCAAAGGCCATCCGGCCGAAGTCCTCGACGTCTACTTCAATCCACAAGGAACTCTGGAAGGGACGCCGCCGACCGACGCTCCAGGCTACTATCTTTCGAGTTGCTGGATCGGCAGCGGTGCCGGGGCAGGGCGGTCGATCGCCACCTGGTTGGAAATCGTAGCGGCCGACACCGTGCCCGAAGCGATGGAGATCGCCCGAGCCTGTCCGCTGCCCACTCTTTCTTGGGTCTTTGCCGACCGGGCAGGCGATGTCGGCCGGCAAGCGAACGGTTGGTTTCCGGATCGGCCGCGGCATGTCAGCGGTTTGTTGCCCGTGCCAGCCTGGGACGAACGCAACCACTGGCGTGGACGGCTGGGCCCGGAAGTATTGCCGTCGGCTTTCAATCCGCCATCGGGTTTCGTCGCCGCCGCCAACGAAGACGTCAACGCTCCGGGCGGCCCCCGACTCATCACGATGATCGTTCCGGACTACCGCCGCCGGCGCATCGACGAGTGGTTGAGCGAGCTCGACGGGGCCACGCTTGCCGACATGCAAAGCTTGCAGTACGACGTCGTCAGCGTGCAAGCCCGCGAACTGTTACCCATCTTCCTGCCACACATGCCCGAGGGAGAAATCAAGCGTCGGCTGGCCGGCTGGGATTGCCGCTATAACGCCGAGAGCGTCGAGGCGACCTGGTTCTCGCGGTTGTATCGCAACGTGCTGTTGGAGATTTTCGGCCACGAGCGCGGAATCGGCTGGCGGCGCATGCTTTACCTGGCGACTCGGGTCGGCTTCTCGACGATGTTGCTTACCGCGATCGACCGGCTGTTGGTGCAGGAGAAGTCGGCCTGGTGGCAGGGGCGGGACAAAGGCGATCTCATTCGCCAGGCAGCCGAAAAGCTGGACCGCGAACCCCCGGAGCCGTGGAGCGTGACCAACGGCTTTCATTTCATCAATCGCTTCATCGACGACGGCATCTTCGGCCGTGCGCTGGGTTTCAGCACGGGCGAAATGTGTCTGCCCGGCTGCCACGCCACCGTCTTTCAGGGTCACCTGCTCAAAGCCGCGCGGCGGGAAACGACTTTCGCCCCCTCGTATCATTTCGTCACCGACATGAGCACCGACGAAGCTTGGACCAATCTGCCCGGCGGCCCCAGTGAGAGCCGCGTTTCTGGCTGGTACAAGAACGACATCCCGCGCTGGCACAGCGGCCAGTACAAACGTCTGGCCCCGCGCGACCACCAGTAGTCGGCTTCGCTCCTTTGTCTCGTCCGCCGGCGTGATGTAGCACGTGGCGAAGGCAATCGCACGTCATCGCAACGCGCGACGAACCGAGGCGGCCAACCGCCGCGCAGATTCCAACGTGTCAGGCTCGGCCGCCCATACCGCGCGTGCGGCGGCGCCAGGCGCAGATCCCAGCGACAGCGGCCCCCATAGCCAGCAACATCCCACTCGAGGGCTCCGGGGCGAAAAAGCTGTAGCTGAGCTGATTGAGCTCGTTGACCATTGATTGGTTAAAGTCCAATGCGTCACCCACTGACCCCACGCCGAAGCCATTTAGAAACCCGCCCGCTGGGTTGGGGATATTGGAGGAAGTACCCGAGGTGAGCACTCCGACAATGTTGTGCGAGTCAAGGGAGAATATCCCGGCGCCCGAGTCGCCAAAATTTCCGCCCGCGTCCGGATTCGACAGGGTTGCGGCCGCCGGCGTCGGCAGTGTCCATTGCAGCGCCGTGTAGCTGTAGTAGGGAGTGTTAGCACCCGCGCTGCTGAAATTATTCACCACACTCGACGCAGTCTGGGTGAAGTCGCGCTCCGTTCCATATTGCTCGGCTGCAGGCAATACCCCCGCGTTTGGATGCTGCACGTACAGAATATTGTTTGCGAGCGTGTTGATTGCGGCTACATTCGCGGGGAGCGCGGCGGCAGCTTGCGCTTGGGCCAGCGTGAGGCCCCCCCCACCCGGCGTCTGTAAGAAAGCGATGTAGTTGTTGGTGTATTGGGTGACATATGCCGCAGTCTCCGCCGGTGTGATCGGAACGGCCGTGGTGCCGAAGCCATGCTCCTGGAACACGAACGGAGTCGCGGGAGCGGCGGCCAGGCCGATCGGTATCATGGCGTCGATGGCGGCCAGCTCGGCGGCTTTCGTGGCGGCGGGGAGCAACGCCGGATTGATCTGCACATTGACCTCCGCCACGTCGCCAAACGCCCCGATCGGCCCGACCCCGACGATCTGCTGTTGGATCTGAGCGCCAGCGCCACGTTGGCCGAGACAACGCCGGGCATGCCCGCGGCAAAGTTGATTCCGCCGGCTACGTTGCCCAAGCCAAACCCGTTAAAATTCCAGCTCGTGTAGCCGCCCGGGGCCGCAGGAGCGGCGTGATCGAAGATGTGGTCGGCCGTGACAAACGACAAATCGATCAGGCCAGCCGGGGTGGTTTGCATTGCGAATAGATTTGCCGTCCCATTCGAGACGATCGTACCCGCGGGGTTCACGGCGGAGATCCGCACGGCGGTAGTCCAATCGCCCGCGGCATCCGTCTGCGTGGAGGGATATGAAGCCCATACCGATCGTGGTGCGGCCGTCCCCAAGGCCCCGGCCGCGCAGATCAGCGACGGCAGAATCCAGCGATTGCGCGCGGTCCGTTTGGTTCGTGGTTCCATTAGCATTCTCCTTGACTAGAGCGCCGGATCGGCGCGTGCCCCGAAACGCGGTCGGGGAGTGAGCGGCAACGATTGCGCCCAATCCCGGTTTGGCCATTCTACCGAGGCATGCACGCGATGCAAGGAAAATCCGGAAAATATTAGCCGGTGGATCGCCCTGCCGTCCCTTCCCTGATGCCCGGTATCAAGATCAGGCCATCAGCGGCAATGCCCGGCTCGTGACCCAAGGGGTCCGTGCGGCAGGCACGTTTGCAAGACCGACGTTCTCCAGTTGGTACAATGCCAACGTTCTCCAAGGAAGGACTTTCTCGCTGTAGCTCCATGCCGCGACGCTCTCGCTCCAAAACGCCGATTCTCGACCCGCCCGGCGACGGCGCGGGCCGCCAGGATGGGGCGGCCCGCGAGCCGCACGGCTTCGCGCCGGCGGAGATCGCCGCTTTGCGCCGCCGGTTGATCTCGTGGTATCGACGGCATCAGCGCGACCTGCCTTGGCGACGCACGCGCGATCCCTACCGTGTGTGGATCAGCGAGATCATGCTGCAGCAGACGCAAGTCGCTACGGTCATCCCCTATTACGAGCGATTCCTCGACCGCTTTCCCGATGTCCGGCGTCTGGCCGCGGCCGACGAACATGAGGTGCTGCGGCATTGGGAAGGCTTGGGCTATTACCGCCGGGCCCGGCAATTGCACCGCGCCGCCCGTCAGATCATCGACGAGCACAACGGCAACTTTCCAGATTCGCAAGCCGACGTCGGGCGTCTGGCCGGCATCGGCCGTTACACGGCCGGCGCGATTCTCTCGATCGCGCTGGACCAGCCCGCTCCGATTCTGGAAGCCAACACCGTCCGCCTGCACAGTCGTCTGCTGGCGATCGAAGAAGATCCAAGCAGCCGCGCCGCGCAGAAAGTGTTATGGCGATTCGCATCGGCGGTGTTGCCGCGACGTGGAGCCGGCGAGCTGAATCAAGCGCTGATGGAGCTGGGCAGCCTCGTCTGCACACCCCGCGCGCCGCGCTGTGGCGATTGCCCACTGGCCCGCTGGTGTCAGGCCCGGGCGCAGGGCCGGCAAGAGACGATTCCCCGAGCCGCAAAAAAAATCGCGGCCGAGGTGGTGCGCGAGGGTGCCGTGGTGGTTTGGCGCCGCGAACAAGTTCTTGTGCGTTGCCACCCTGCAGGCGAACGCTGGGCCGGGCTGTGGGATTTCCCCCGCGTTCCGCTCACCAGCGAAAGTCCGCGGCATATGGCCGATGAGCTCGGGCGCGGCGTGGCCGAGCAAACCGGACTGCAAATCGTGCTGGGCAACGCGTTGACCACGATCCGGCATAGCGTCACCCGGTTCCGGATCACACTCGATGTCTACCACGCCCGGCGTGCCGGAGGCAGGCTTCGCTCGGCGCACGGTGGCGAGCTGCGGTGGCTCGAACCGGCCCAATTGGCCGACATGGCGCTGAGCACCACCGGTCGCAAGATCGCGCGGCTGATCAGTGACCTGGTTTGATGACTCGACCCGTCGCCTAAAGCCGCTTTTCGGCCGCCGGCGCTACGTCTTGGGTCTTGATTGTCAGGCCGTCGGAGGCGCGCAGTTCGACCAGATAGGTCTTGCCGGGCCGAAGTTTGATGAACGGCGCCTCGCCATGTGCGGCTCGAATTCCCGCCCGCTCGGCTTTGTCGGGCTCGTTGGCGAAATCCCAAAACCTAACCCAGATTTCCTTTTCGAACTCGGGCATTTCTTCGCCGCGACTGTAAGCGGCCGGGCGCGAGCCGGCCGTATCGAGGACAAATCCCTCGCTCGGTTCCTGGTGTTCGCCGTACAGGCGTTTGAACAGACAAATTGACGTCCCGCGCGCCGGATCCCCCTTCTCGACATATTGGTCGAGGTATTTGACGATCCAAGCCTCGAGATAGATGACGTCTCCTTCGATCGTAAAATCTCGCGGTTTGTCGAGTGGTCGGTCATCGTCGTCGAGCTCGACAAACTGGATCTTCGTCATCTGCTTCTTTTCAGGCGATTCCCACTGATCGAGCACCGTGATCTGGGCCAACCGGTGGTCCCGTTTCAACAGCCGCATCGCCAAATCCAGTTTCTCGATTCGCTCGGTCTGCGCGGCAACCTGGTCGTTCAGCCGGGCAACCTCGGCAGTGCGCTCTTGCAACTCGGCGGCTCGTTTTTGCAATTCGGCTTCGAGCACCGACCGTGAATTGACCGTCTGATAGCCGAGCCAGCCAGCGATGCCGACAAGGCCCAACAGAGTCAGAGTCACCAGGCTGCGGAGCAGACTTGCAAACGTTTTCAGCGTCTCGGCCATGAAATCGGATCCCGCGATAAAAGTCGTGTGATGCCATCGCATTATAGGGGCCGCCTGGCAACCCGAGCCAGCAGCAGCATTACCGTTGATCACCGGCAACGCGAAATCGACATGGCCCCCGGGCGCCCGCCGAAATCTACCTGCTGACCGTGGAATGGGCCGCCGGACGGAGAAAAATTAAGGACGAAATCTCCCGGACGCCAGAATTTCGAGCTGCGCGACGCTTGTTCGACGCTCGCGGTTGGACCAAAATGGAGTCTGCCTTCCCCGCCAAGCATCGGCTGTCCGCTTGGGCAGCCGGTCGAGCCGGCACCTACGCTCCCGAGCGGCGAAACGGCCGGATCCTTGCCGATGGTGCCACTACCAACCCCTGTTCCCATTTGCCGCCGGCGCCGATTTGCGGCTGCCTGGTTGATCACGGAGAAAACGATGAGCCGATTGAGCCTTTTGTTGCGGGCGTGCATGCCACTGGTCTGCCTGGTGTCGCTTTCCCTTCTCGGCAATGCCAGTCGGGGGGCCAACGCGGCCGACAAGCCGGCACTCGAGCTCAAACATGGCGACAAGATCGTCATCATCGGCAACTCCCTGGCCGAGCGAATGCAGTATTTCGGCAACTTCGAAACCCTGCTCCACAGCCGGTTTCCTCAACTGGAACTGGTCGTACGCAATCTCGGCTGGTCGGCCGACGAAATCACGCTGCGGCCCCGCTCCGAAGGTTTCCAGGATCATGGGCATCGCCTCCAGGACGAGAAGCCCGACGTGGTGATCGCGGCCTTCGGATTCAACGAGTCGTTTGCCGGTGCCGATGGTCTGCCGAAGTTCCAAAGCGATCTGGAGAACTTCATCCGCGAAACTACGACCACCAGCTACAACGGCACCACGCCGCCGCAACTGGTGCTGCTCTCGCCGATCGCTCACGAGAATCTCAAAAGCCGCACGCTGCCCGACGGCAAGCAGAACAACCAGCGGATTGGACTTTACTCCGCAGCACTGGCCGCCGCCGCCGAAAAGAATCATGTCGTGTTCGTCGATCTGTTCACCCCCAGTGGGCAGCTCTTGGCCGGGGCCGATGGGCCGCTGACGATCAACGGCGTCCACCTGAACGAGCGAGGCGACGAGCAAATCGCTCGCCTGCTCGACGCGGCGCTGTTTGGTCCGCGTCCGGCAAGTACGGTCGATCTGGAAAAGCTCCGCGCGGCGATCAACGAAAAGAACCTGCAAGCCTTTTATGACTACCGGGCCGTCAACGGCTGTTACATCTATGGCGGACGCAAGGCACCGTTTGGCGTGGTCAACTTTCCGCCC
Source organism: uncultured Planctomycetaceae bacterium (assembly GCA_963702015.1). Classification (GTDB taxonomy): domain Bacteria; phylum Planctomycetota; class Planctomycetia; order Pirellulales; family PALSA-1355; genus DATJTR01. The sequence goes on along the minus strand of OY969698.1, from coordinate 4,088,320 downwards.
GAGTTCGCCAAGCTGCGAAAGATGATCGCTAACCGCGATCGTCGCGTTTGGGCCGTCGCCGCCGGCCAGGCGGTTCCCGACACGATCGACGACAGCAACACCGGCGAGTTGCCCCCGATCCCGACCAACGTCCCCGAAGAAGTGAAGATCACGACTCCCGAGGAAAGTCAGGCGACATTCAAACTGGCCGAGGGCTACGAAGCCAACTTGTTCGCCTCGGAAGTGCAGTTTCCCGATTTGCGAAATCCCGTGGCCATGTCGTTCGACGCCCGAGGCCGGTTGTGGGTTTGCACCATGCCCACCTATCCGATGTATCTGCCCGGAACCCCGGTCCACGACAAGCTGCTGATTTTCGAAGACACCAACGGCGACGGCCGGGCCGACAAACAAACCGTGTTTGCCGACGGCCTGCATTTGCCCACCGGCTTTGAGCTAGGCGACGGCGGCGTCTACGTCGGACAAGAACCCAACATCGTCTTTCTGCGCGACACCGACGGCGACGATCACGCCGACACCAAGGAGATCATTCTGTCGGGCTTCGATTCGGCCGACTCGCACCATGCCGTACACGCGTTCACTTGGGATCCGGGCGGAGCATTGCACTGGCAGGAAGGCATTTTCCATTTCTCACAGGTCGAAACGCCCTTTGGACCCAAGCGGGTCCACGACGCCGGGATTTTTCGTTACGAGCCGCGCACGGCCAAGCTCGACATCTTCGTCGACTACGGTTTTGCGAATCCTTGGGGCCATTATATCGACCGCTGGGGCCAAAACTTCGTGGCCGACGCCTCGGGGGGTGCCAATTACTTCGGCACCGCGTTCAGCGGACAAACCGACTATCCGAACAAACATGGACACCTGAAAGAGTTCCTCACCAAGCAGTGGCGCCCCACGGCCGGCTGTGAGTTGGTTTCCAGCCGCCACTTTCCCGACGAGGCTCAAGGCAACTACCTGCTGAACAACTGCATCGGCTTTCAGGGCGTGCTGCAATATCGGGTCCACGAAGATGGCTCGGGCTTTGCCGCCGAGCCGCTCGAGCCGCTGCTGCAGTCGAGCGATCGCAACTTCCGGCCGGTCGACATCGAGTTCGGGCCCGAGGGGCGCTCTATCTGGTCGATTGGTTCAATCCGCTGGTCGGCCACATGCAGCATTCGCTGCGCGATCCCAAGCGCGACGTCAACCACGGCCGCATCTGGCGGATCACCTATCCAAAGCGCCCGCTCCTGACACCCGCCAAAATCGCCGGTCAATCGACCGCCGATCTTCTGAACCTGCTGAAGGCCTACGAAGACCGCACGCGTTATCGGACGCGCACCGAATTGCACAGCCGCGACACCGACGAAGTAATCGCCGCCACGCGCGCCTGGCTGGCCGGTCTCGACACGGCCGATCCAAACTATTGGCACAATCGACTCGAAGGGCTGTGGATGTTCCAGGCACACGACGTGGTCGACCAGGAAATGCTCAAACAACTCTTGCGTTGCGACGAACCTCACGCCCGAGCCGCCGCCACACGCGTCTTGTGCTACTGGCGCGATCGGGTCGATAACCCGCTCGGCCTGCTGAAAATCCAGGCTGGCGACGAGCATCCCCGCGTGCGGCTCGAGGCGGTTCGCGCGGCCAGCTTCTTCCGCGGCGAGGATGTTCCGGCGGCGCAGGAAGTCGCCTTGGAATCCCTGCTGTCGCCCAGCGACGATTATTTGAAATACACTCTCGACGAAACGATGAAGACGCTCGATCATCGAGCCGAAGCCAAACCCAAGTGACTTCGCCGCGGCTCGCATCCGACCCACCGCCAGATTCTCACCCAACGACTATGAACAGCAACTCCTTTTTCCGTCGCCCCGCCGCGGTTGCTCGCCGGTTTCCTGTTGCGGTTCGCTTGCTCCATTTGATGCGATTGGCGACGTTCTCATGGCTGGCGATCGTGGCCGCCGCCGTCCTGATCGTCGAGCCACCCGTTGGCATGTGCGCCGGCACGAACGCGGCACCGTTGGTCAAAATGCTCCGGTCCGGGCGTGTCGACCGCAGAGCGCATCCGGAGCCATCATCGCCATGATCGGCAAGCGGGGAGATGCCGACGATCTGGCGTTCCTGCTCCAACAGGCCGTCGCAGGCGCCGACTGGAACGACGCGCTACGCCTGCAGGCTCTCCAGGTGTTGGCCGAAGCGACGGCAACCCGCGGCATCCATCCCACGGGCGATGCTCACATCGCTCGAACAGATTGATCCGCCCAAATCCGCAGCCGACAACCGCTGACGGACCGCGGCAACTTGATGGCGATTCGATTGGCCGGATTGTGGCACGTGACGCCGCTGGCCGAGCTGCTCGTGCAACTTTCCCTCGATGAACAAGCTGCCGCTGCCAGTACGCCAGGCGTCAGTCGTGGCCTTGGGACAGGTGGGCAGCCCGGCGGCTCGCAAAACGTTCGATACGCTGCTGGCGACGACACGGCCGGCGGCGATCCGCTCGTTTGGGCGTGGCCGGCCTGGCGCAGGAGGATCTGGAAGCCGCGGCCCGGCGAGCGGCCGAAGTGCTGGCCGCCGAAACCGCCGGCGACGATCCCGCGCCGCTGATCGACATTTTCTTGAGCCACACCCAGGGAGGCGACCGCCTGGCCGCGGCGATTCGCAAAGCAAAGCCCCCGGCCGCGGTGGCCCGGCGAGCCTTGGAACATCTCTATGCGATCGGTCGGGTCGAAGGGGATCTTGCCGACCGTGCTCAGCGAAATCGCCGGCATCGCTTCCGACATGCACCTGCCCAATCCGGACGAGATTCGCCAACTGGTGGCCGAGGTGCAAGCGCAGGGAGATGCGACGCGCGGCGAAGCGGTCTTTCGCCGGGCGAATCTGAGCTGCCTGAAATGTCACTCGGTCAGCGGTGCCGGCGGGAACATCGGTCCCGAGTCTGAGCGCGGTCGGCACGATCTCGCCGATCGAATATCTGGTCACTTCGGTTCTCGCTCCCGATTTGTCGGTCAAAGAAGCTTTTCTGCAAGCCGTGGTCCAGACGAGCGAGGGAAACACCTACCAGGGCATCGTCCTGGAAGAAAATCAACGATTTGATCGTTCTGAAGGACGTCGCAAGGCAACATCGTCAAAATCCCTCGCGACGGCGAAGAGGTAATCAAAAAGGGGGGCTCGTTGATGCCCAAGGGCTTGGTCAACCTGATGAGCCATGCCGATTTTCTCGATCTGGTGCGATTCCTGTCGGAGTTGGGCAAGCCCGGTCCGTTTGGCACTGCGCTCGACGGCGACCATTCAGCGCTGGCGATTCTTGCAACCAGTCCCGCCGCGCGTCCAAGCGGCCGACGCCGACACCGCGGCCGTGCGGGCCGATGTTTGCCAGGCCGAAGCCGTCGGCCTGGCAACCGGCCTACGCCAAAGTGGCCGGCATGCTGCCGCTCGATGAAATCGCGGCCGCCGCCGGCAGCCCGGTGTTATACCTCCAGGCCCAAGCGCTGGTGACCGAGCCAGGCCGGCTCGACATCCGGCTCAACTCGACCGAAGGCGTTTCGCTGTGGGTCGACGGCCAAGCAGTGCGATCTTGCCGGCGGTTCGCTGGGCGAATTGCGCCCGGGGCGAGCATCAGCTTGTCTTCCGCGTCGACACCTCGCACCACGCACCGGCCGAACTGCGCGCCGAACTGCTGCGGCCGGAAAAATCGACGGCCGAATTCACGGTCGTCGGCGGCCCGTGAAGCTGCGCGCGATCGCTCGGGTCCGTCCCCCTCTTTCTTTTTCGCTCAGGCGATCGCAGCGCGCATTCGCACGCTGCGCCGCGATCGAATCTTGAATGTTGTTGCGACCGCCCCGGCCAAATTGTGGAGCGTGGGGTAGAATTGTCAGCCGAGAAGCTCGTGCGCATGCGCCGCCCCGTTTGAAAGAGAAGCAGCAATGCAAAAAAGCATTATTCTGACGGTGACTTTGACGGTTGGGTTGGCCGTGGAGTGGTGCCTGGCACGCATCGAAACCACCCGCGTCGAGACCCATAGCGGCCAAGGCGGACAATTCACCGCAGCCGACACAATCGGCCGCGTCCTGTCGCTCGACCAGCTCTGTTCGGGCAGGGCTGAAAATCGTCGATCTCACCTGGCCGCTCAACGACAAAGGAGCCTACTGGCCCGGCGACGATTACAAACCATTCGAGCTGCGCACGATCGCCACGCTGGAAAAAAATGGCGTGCTCTCCAAGGCGTTTTGCATGCCCGAGCATCAAGGAACCCACATCGATGCGCCCAACCACTTCGAGGCCGACCGGCCGAGCGTCGACCGCATTGCCATCGGCGATTTGTTCGCCGAAGGCGTGCTGATCGACGTCAGCCGACAGGCCGCGGCCGACGCCGACTATGCCCTGAGCCTGGCCGACGTGGAGGCCTGGGAACAAAAGAATGGCCGGATTCCCGAGCGGGCGGTGGTCCTGCTGAAGACCGGCTGGGGACGCCATTTCAGAATCCCGTCCGCTATCGCAATCAAGACGTGATGGGGCGAATGCACTTTCCCGGATTCTCCGCCGAGGCGGTCCGGTTTCTGATCGACCGCCGCAACATCCGCGGCATCGGCGTCGATACGCTCAGCATCGACCCCGGCCAATCGCGCGATTTCGCCGTCCATCACCTGCTGGGGCGGGCCGGCCGTTACGGACTGGAGAATCTGGCCGGCCTCGACGAGTTGCCCGCGTCAAATTTCTATCTCGTCGTGGCCCCGATCAAGATCGAAACCGGCACCGGCGGCCCAACCCGCGTGCTGGCCATTCTGCGCTGATCGGCCAAGCCGCACCCGCCGACGCCTGGATTCCCGCTCGCCAACTCGCTGGGCCTGAGCCGAATTCGCCGTGCCTTGCAGCATTTCGCCTTGCCGCGGTTTGGCCGCTGCGCGCGCACATTCTTTGCCTCCAGCACGGTAGAATCAGATTGTCTCGCCACATCCGAATCCACGCCTACCCACAGCCCACGCGCAGCCGGTGGCCAGGTGCCGCCGATGCCTTTGCCTTTGATTGATCTCGATCATAACGCCACCACGCCGGTACTTGCCGGAAGTGGCCGCGGCCATGGCGGCCTGCTACGGCCAGGGCTACGCCAATCCGGCCAGCCAGCACCAGGCCGGCCGCCGGGCACGGCGGGTTCTCGAGGATGCGCGGGACGCGATCGGCCAGATGCTCGGCGCGAACTCGAGCGGCCGACAGCCTGATCGGGTGATCTTCACCAGTGGCGGCACCGAAGCCAATAACCTGGCGATTTTCGGATTGGCCCTTGCCGACGGAGCCGAGCCGGGAGAGATCATCAGCTCGGCGATCGAGCATCCGAGCGTCGCAGGGTCCGCTGGCCCATCTGGAAAGCCTGGGCTGGCTGATCCACCGAGTCGGCGTCACTCGAGACGGCGTCGTGCGGCTCGACCAGTTCGAGGCTTTGATCAACCCCCGGACGCGGTTGGTCAGCATCATGCTGGGCAACAACGAAACGGGCGTGCTCCAACCGGTCGCCAAACTGGCCGAGATCGCGGCCTCGCACGGCGTGCCGCTGCATACCGACGCGGTACAGGTGGTGGGCAAACTGCCGGTCGAGTTCGAGCTCGCTTGGCGTCACGGCGCTCAGCCTGGCCGCGCACAAGTTTCATGGGCCGGCCGGCGTCGGAGCGTTGCTGATCGCCGGCGGTGCCCGATTGTTGCCGCAGCTAGTTCGGCGGCTTTCAGCAGGGGGGCCTGCGCCCGGGCACCGAGCCGGTTGCGCTGGCCGTGGGGTTGCGACGCGCGCTGGAATTCTTTCAGGCCGCGGCCGAGCCGCGAGCGCAGCACATGCGCGAACTGCGCAATCGTCTCGAGGCCGGACTGAAGACCGGCTTCGAAGGAACCCAAGTCAACGGCGCCGGTGCGCCACGCTTGCCGCACACATCCAATCTGGCGTTTCTCGGACTCGACCGTCAGGCGCTGGCCATGGCCCTGGATCTGGCCGGCGTGGCTTGTTCGACCGGTTCGGCCTGTGCCAGCGGATCGAGCGAGCCTTCGCACGTACTGCTGGCGATGGGCTGTTCTCGCGAAATCGTGGCCAGCTCGCTTCGCTTCAGTTTGGGGGCCGAAACGACCGCCGACGAAATCGACGAGGCCGTTCGGCGAATTCTCGCAACAACGAGCAATTTCGCCCCCCAGGCTCGCCGCTCGCTCGCTCCGCAGACCTCTTCTTGAGCCGAAAGCGATCCGCACGCCCTTGCCGCTCCCTGAGCATGGGTGGTACACTGTCGAGTTCCCACGGGCCTCACGCGGGCAACCGCCGCCAGGTCCGCCGGGAATTCATCAATACTCGGAAATCCAACTGCCAAGAATCTTGACGGAGTCCGCTGGTGGGTGTGAAGAAGACAGGAAAAGGGCGTCGTAAGCTAGGTCGTAAGAAACGCCGAATGCGCTCGCGAATCCGCCATCGCAAATAAAGCGCGGCCGCGAGTATCGCATCGTCCGGCTCATCTGCCTCGACAAAGGCCGGACCGCACAAACGCGCTGGGCTAAGCGACTCAGTTCCTGCGCGCTCATTTTTTTATCGCCACGTGTTGCCGCTGCCATGCATGCCAGCAGGCATGCATGCGATGACTGCCCGCCAAGCGGTGCCAAGGCGAAATTAGTTCCGCTCGCGTTTTCTTTGCGCGGCGTAACTTGGCCCTGGACACCCATCAGACCCAGTGCCCCCATGCTGCGAGAACGCTGCAAGATTTTATCCATTCGGCAGACCCCCGCTGAAGATCTCGGCCGGGTGGGCCGATACTTGGAATGCGCGAAGCCAATCTTCCATGCAAATCCACCTCGCGGGTATCATCTCCGCTCGCAAGTCGCCCCGAGCGACAACAGAATTGATCGGTCAGGCCGACGGGCCATCGATTTCCGTGAAGAAAGAGAGCTAGTATGAGACGTGTCCACTGGATTACACGCACGGCCGTCGGTCTCGCACTGATCGGATCGCTTGTCCCCGAATACCGCGCGCTGGCCCAAGGCCCCGCGCAACGTCCGGCGGCAACCGAATCCGCGCCGGCTGCGGTCATCCCGGCGATGGACATCGCCGATGTTGCCTTGACATCAGGAGGCGTGTTCTCCGGGCAAGTGGTCGATGCGCAAGGCCAACCGCAGGCTGGATCAAACGTCGTGGTTTCCCAGCAACAGCAGGTCGTGGCCACGACAACCACCGATCAAAACGGGCAGTTTTCGATTCGTGGCCTCCAGGGCGGCGTGTATCAGGTCGCCAGCGGGCAGGGAATGAAGCTCTATCGCTTGTGGGCTCCCGACACCGCTCCTCCAGGCGCTCGGCAATCCGCGCTCGTCGTGACGGGCGACCAGGTCGTTCGTGGACAGGGAGGATTGCGGTACTGGCTGACGAATCCTTGGGTCTTGGCTGTCGGAGTCGCCGCCGCGATCGCGGTCCCCATTGCGCTGAGCAATCGCGAGAAGGCTTCCACGAGCTGAACGTCAGCCAGAATCTCGCGATCCGAAAAGTGGGTGTTGCTAGCGGCCAAACGGCTGCACGTCCGGCGACGGGCGACCGCTTGGCCAGTTTTGCTGGCCCCCCAACTTCTTAGCCGGCGCAGATCCCCAGCACGCCGTCGGATTCTCTCAATCGCGCTCTCCGACAGGCATCGACGCTGCTCGCATGGCCGGCAACGGACTGACCTTTCTCTGGTCAGACGGTTTCGTTACCATCCCCCCCTCACTTCGGTGCGCTCCGATTCCGGCGCGCACGAACGGTCCATCTCCCGGCGTTGCGAGTCTTTCCTGGAACGATCGCGACGTTTGCCCGACGAGACATATGAGGAACATTGCGATGATCGCTCGAATTCTTCGACGAGCAGCGGTCGGCATCGCTGCTTCGGGTCTGTTGGCCCCGCCCGCGCTACTTTCGGCGGCCGAACCGGCGGCGACCGTCGCTCCGGCGATGGTTTCGGATGTAGCCCTGGGGGCCAATGGCACGCTGCGCGGCCAGGTGGTCAACGCTGCCGGCGCGGCCGTGGCCGGCGTCAACATCACGGTCCGCCAACAAGAGACCGTAATCGCAAAGACCAGCAGCGGTCCCGACGGAAAGTTTGAAGTCGTCGGACTGCCTGGGGGCATTTTTCAGATTACCACCGACCAAAGTGAAGCCAGTGTTCGCCTTTGGGCCACCGGAAACGGCGCCACCTGGCGCTCGCCCGTCGGTCCTCGTCGTTCACGATCAAGCCGCCGTGCGCGGTCAATCGGCGCTCGGCAGATTGCTCTCACGCCCTTTGGCGATCGCCGCCCTCGTCGCGACGGCAGTTGCCGTTCCCGTCGTCGTCCATCAGATCGACGTCGACCGTAAATCAGGAAGTTGAGCCAGGCACCTGCCAAAGAACAATCCGGCGATCTTTCCGCGTTAGCGAGCGAAGGTACAAGGCAGATGCGACTCGCAAAATTCGGATATTGGCTGAGCCTGTTGTCGGTCTGCGGGAATCTTGATTCCCGGGCCGATCCAGGCCGCCGAAACGGTCGTCCAGCCCGCCCCTCAGGCGATCGACGTGGCCCTCGACGCCGACGGGGCTTTGCCAGGCAGGGTTGTCGACATCCAAGGCCACGCTGTTGCGGGCGCACGAGTTTCGCTTTCCGCCACCGGCGTCGCCTCGCCTACGACGTCGTCACCGACGATCAGGGGCATTTCCGCATCGCCGGCCTGCGTGGCGGAATCTATCAGGTCGTCGGTTGCCGAGCAAGCCGTCGCCTTTCGTGTCTGGACGCCAGCGGCGGCTCCGCCGGGCGCCGAGGCTTCAGCGGTGCTGGTGATCGACCAAACCGTGGTGCGGGGTCAAACTCCGTTCCCTGATTTCGTCCGGTCCGATGCATTCTTGATCACCGCTGTCGTGGTGGCCGCCATCGCGATTCCTATCGCCATTCACAATTTCCGCAACGACCATCCCTCGGGAAGTTGAGAGGGCGGCGCCGGCGCGTTTCCAACGCACCTGCGGAATATGAGCGCTCCGGACCGCATTGCAGGCGGATCCTGCCGGACCTGCTATCGCCCCCTCGCATCGTGCGCCGAGCACAGGTTCCGTCTCACCAATTCTCCGGCCACGAGCGGATTGTCGCGCCCAGCACCGCGGAGGGGGGTTCACGGAGCAAATCGACCTTCCGACGCATCGCCTGGGAATAGCCGGCGTGGATGAGGAGTTGATGTTGACCAACTCGTGGCTGGTTTGGTACTTACTCGCCCCTCATTTCAGGGGAATTCCTTTCCCCATCGAGTGGTAGCAGAGCGGCGGATGAAGGCCTCGGCGAAGCGATGCCACGGTTTGTGGTCAGGCGGTGTCACCGAAGGAGGGGTGATCCTCATTGGCGCCCGATGGGCTGGTCTCGACGGCGGCGCGCTGACTCGCCAGGAAAGATTTCGTGTGTCCGGACTTCAGAAAACGTTCATGACCGCAAATTGGCGACGAAAATTCTGCTTGGTTTGCATCGCGGCCTTCGGTGCGATTGCGCTCGGCGGCTGCGCGCGGCCGGCTGATCAAAGCCCGGCTCGGTGCCGTCGGAATATCTCGTCGGGCACGTCGACAACGCGCAAACCATCGACCTTTCGAAACTGGCCACGTCTTCGGCCAGCAACGAACTGATCGACTGCGGCGACCTGTTGATCGTGACGATCGAAACCGGCTACGAGGACGATCGCGAAAAAGAGCCACCGACCGTCCGCGTCGGCGAAGACGGCAACGTCCAAATCCCGCTGGTGGGCCCCGTCGCCGTCGCCGGCATGGAACTGACCGCGGCCGAGCAAGTGATTCGCGTCGCCGCCATCGAACGCGGCGTCTTCCGCAACCCGAACGTTACGGTCGAAATGAAGCAGCACGCGATCCAACCGCGTGACCGTGCTGGGGGCCGTCGAATACGCCCGGCACGTATGATTTGCCCCGCGCCAACAGTTCGCTATTGGCGGCGATCATCCAGGCCGAGGGATTGAGCCCCGAGGCCGGCACCGACATCGAAATCCGCCGGCCGGCGCTGCGGAGCGAGGCGGTCCCCGGCGACCCGGAGAACAACGTCGCCAGCGATGGCAATCAACCGGCCGGCTACGCCAAGCCGCAGCACGACGTTGCGGCCGACGTCGAGCACGCGGATCAATCTGATTTCGGCCACCAAGGAAGCGGCCGGAAAGCAAGGAATACTATCTGGACGATGGCGACGTGGTGATGGTCGAGAAACGCGATCCGCTGCCGGTGCACGTGATCGGCCTCGTCGCCAAGCCCGGCCAGATCCAGCTGCCCGCCAACCAAGACCTGCACTTGCTCGACGCCATCGCGCTGGCCGGCGGCCCAGCGACTCCCTACGTCGACAAGATCCATCTGCTGCGACGGGTGCCGGGAAGCGAACAGCCGCTGGTCGTGGAAATCAGTCTCCGCAAGGCGAAAGCCACCGGCGAGGGAAATCTGCTTTTGGGTCCGGGCGACGTCGTCAGCGTCGAGCAATCGCCGGCCAACTTCGCCATGGAAATGTTCAAGTCGATTGTTCCCTACGCCGTTTCGCCGGCATTGACGGCAACCCTGCTGCGTTGAAGGTTAGGTTGATGGCAAGTCGCGTCGAACCACCGAACCGCAGGATCGCTCATCGCACTCGATGGCGCACGCTCGTGCAGTCGTGCGTGCAATTTCTGCGCGTGGTCCGCTATCCGGCAATCGGTGCTGATTGCCTGGGTGGTCGTCTTCGGTCTGCTGGGCGGCTTGTACTACGCCACCGCCACGCGGCTCTATCAGGCCAAGGCCTCGCTCCTGGTGCTGCAAACCGGGGCCGACGTGACCAACACCACGATGACCGCCGAAGGGGTGCGGCAGGGGCTCGATGCCCACCTACGAGAAGACTCTTCTCCAGCGCCGTGGTGTTGGAAGGCGCGGTGAAGCACCTGGAACCGGGCGACCGCGATCGACTTCGAGGGCGTGGCCCCGGAGAACTGGCCGGGCGTCATCCGCAGTCGCCTGATCGCCAGCACCAGTCCGCTTGACCAACATCATCGAAATCTCGTACCGCTCGAAGGCCGCCGCGAGCGGCGGTGGCCGTGGTCAACGCCGTGCTCCAATCGTACCTCGAGTTCATGGACAAAACGCACCAGCGGCACCGCCGGCGAGCTGCTCAATGTCTTCACCAAGGAAAAGGTGCGAGATCGAGCAGCAACTGGCCAAGACGCAAGTCGAGGTTCTCACTGCCCGGCAGCAAATTCGGCGATCTTGGGCATTCGGATCGCGGACAGCAACGTCGTCCATCCGATGGTCCAGCGGGTCATCGACATCAACCAGGGACTGATCAAAGCCCAGCAAACGCGGCTGGCAGCAACAGGCCACGCTCATCAGCCATCGAAGCCGCGATTCGCAACGGCGAAAACCTCGACCAACATCTGCTGTCGCTGGAAGGTACGCTCGGCCGCGAACTGCTGCTGGCCAGCCTCGGTTTCAGCGAGCACGACGTCGAGGCGCAAGCCAAACTCGAAGAGCAACTCCTCGCCGATCGGACCGAGCTGCGCAAGCTGCAAGGATTATTACGGACCGAATCACCCCGACATCGTCGCGGTCCACGACCGCATCCGCATGACCGAGAACTATCTGGCCAACTATCAACAGCAGACTCAACGCCCGGCTCGCCGAGATCCGCCAGCAACAACTCGGACCGATGTTGGTGCAAATGGTCCGGCAACGGCTCGACGAAAGCTCAGCACCACGAAGCCGCCCTGCGGGCCAAGCTTCGAAAAGGCCCGCACCGAAGCCGTCGCCCTGATCGGCGAACGCGAGCGGCTCGAATCTGCTGGAGCACGACCTGAAGTTCCTCCGCGATCTGCGCGACGAGCTGCTCGAACAAAATCGCCAGCGTCGACCTGCGGCAAGATCACGGCGACATCCGCACGGCCGTCGTCAGCGAGCCGATGCTGCCCAAGAGCCCGGTCTGGCCCAGGCTGTCGATCATCGGTGTCTGCAGCCTGATGGCCGGCCTGGGGACCGGGCTGGGGCTGATTTACATCCTCGACATCCTCGACGATCGCTTCCGCTCGCCCGAGGAAATGCGGATCCAGCTCGGTGCCCCGCTGTTGGCCATGGTCCGCAAGATGGAAGACTTGCACACGCGTCGGCCTGGAGAGCGTGCAAGCGTCACGTCACTCCCGACGCAGCCGGCCAGCGAAGCGTTCCGCACGCTGCGCACCAGTCTGGCGTTCTCGGGCCACGAGACGTCGCGGCTGGTCATTTCCAGCCCCGAGCCGGGCGACGGCAAGACCACGGTCCTGGCCAATCTGGCCGTCTCGTTCTGCCAGGCCGGCAAACGGACGCTGATGATCGATGCCGACATGCGCCGCCCCGGCCTCTCGGCCCAAATGGGGCTCAAAGGCCAGAGTCGGCTTGTCCGATCTGTTGGCCTCCAACCGACATCCCCGACCGAAGCGGCCGCCGGCACATGTCCATACGCTCGACGCCCGGGCTCGACTTGATCCCGGCCGGCCGACGCCGGGCGACGCCGACCGAACTGCTCACCACGCCGCGGATGGCCGAATTGCTGGCCTGGGCCGAGTCGCGTCTACGACCAGATCCTCATCGACTCGCCGCCGGCCCTGGCCGCCAGCGACGCCTCGATCATCGCCCGCCTGGTCGACGGAGCCGTGCTGGTCGTGCAACCGGCCAAGAATCGCCGCCGGCTGGTCACTCCGGGCCGCCGAATCGTTCACCTCGCTGGGCGTCAATCTGCTGGGCGTGGTCGTCAATCGCGTCGGCGACGACAAACGAGATACGATCTACGCCGTCGACATCCACGACGGCTACGGCTACGGCACCGACGAAGAAAACCACGCGACCGAGCAGGCGGTCCATGATTCCGAGGTCGAATTGGTCAGCGAACCTACGGCCGGCTTGCACACGCCACGAATCGGCACGCAGGCCGGCCACTCCGAAACGGCCGCTCGACGAACCGCCCCTTCCGCGCGAACGCCGCCAGACAGCCCAAAGCCGGCACCCGGCGTTGTGCCGCGACGCGTCGCCTAGGAACCCGGCGAAACAGAAATCCGTTCCAAGTTCAAGCACGAGTATTTTGACGAGAAATCGAGATTGCCACGATGTGTGGCCAGCCACGAGCAACGAAACAGGTGAAGCAATGTCGTTCTTCGATGTGCCCTCGGCACAACGCAGATCTTCACACGAGAGCCATTCGACGCTCGGCGAGCGATCGCTCGGCCGCATCGTCGACTGCCGGCTTGATCGGCGTGCCGCTGCTGGGCCCCTGGTTCATGGGCGGCCGGCACCCGCTGGGCGAACTGGTGATCGTCGCTGCTGGCGGTCGACCGTGGCGCGTGGCCTGGCTGGGTCGGCGGGCACTCGACCCACGGACGCCACCTGGACCCGTTCGCCGGGCGAATGGATTCTGCTGGGGGCCGTCTTGCTGGTCGTCGTCATGCAGTTGATTCCCTGGCCGCAGCCGGTCTCGGATCTGCTTTCGCCCCACACTCGGCAGTTGCTCCCGCTGTGGCGCGGCGATGCCACGGTCCCGGGCAACGCTGGGCACCTGGAGCCAGGTTTCGATGACTCCCGATTGGACTCGGGCCGGTCTGACGTTGCTGCTGGCTTATGGCATGTTGTTCCTGGTGGCCGTGCAGCGGCTCCGCAGACGGTCGACGACGTGCAATGGATGCTGCGTTGGGTCGGAGCCTGGCCGTCGTCGTGCAAGCCATCTTCGGCATCGTGCAATACCTGACCGCCAACGGCAAATTCGTTTGGATCTATCAACATCCCTTCCGCGATACCTATGACCGCGGTGACCGGGGCCTTCATCAACAAGAACCACTTCGCCCATCTGATGGCCCTCGGCTTGGGCCCCTTGGCATGTCCTGGTCGCCACTTCGCTGTCGCGCAGTCGGCCCGGCCGATCGAATCGGCCTTCGCGTCGGGCCGAACCGCGGCCGAACAAATCCGACTTGCTCTGCCTGGACGCTGGCCCTGGGAATCGTGCTGCTGGCCGGGCTGATGACCTTGTCGCGGGGCGGCGCCCTGGCGATGCTCGTCGCCACGCTGGTGGTCGTGCGGCGCACTCTATCGCGCCGAAGCTGCTGGGCTGGCGATTTCCTGTGGCCGATGCGTCGGCGATCTTCGCGCTTGATCGGCGTCAGCCTGACCATCCACGGCTATCACCAGCGTTGCCGAACGCCTCGACGATTACACGGCCGGCTCGATCGAAGAACTCGACCAAGGCGGTCCGCGCCGCGCGATCTGGGATGCCGATTTCAAAGCCCTGCCCGACTATGCCTGGTTCGGCTCCGGCGTCGGCAGCCATCGCGAAATCTATCCGATGTATCTGACCGATTCCTGGGAAGTCGAGTTCACCCACGCCGAAAACGGCTATCTGCAAATTGCTCTGGAGACCGGCGTTCCCGGCCTGGTGCTGCTGCTGGCCGCGATCGCCCTGTGCGCCCGCTGGTGCCGCCGCAGCGTTGCCGGCGGGCGTCGATCGCAAGATCTATCTTGTGCGCCGCGGCGGTGGCGGCCGGACTCGCGGCCAGCGTGGTCCATTCGCTGGTCGACTTTGTCTGGTACATCCCCTCGCTGGTGGCCATCACCGCCCTGCTGACGGCCGGCGGCCTATCGGCTGGCGCTGTACAGCCGCGGCAGCGCAGGCGATCGACCGCGGCACGACGTCGCCTGGGTCCCCGTGGCAGTGGCGGCTGGCACCGCTGGCCGTGGCCGTGCATCGGCGGCGTGGATGATTCACGATCGGTTTTGCGCGGCGATGGCCGAGCCGCATTGGGACCATTTCCTCAGCTTATGCGCTGAAAGATCCGCAAGACGGCGAAAGGCCGCGGCCGATCCCTCGATCGTCACCGCGCTGGAAAACGTTCTCTACTGGACCCCCGACAACGCCAAGGCCCACATCCGCCTGGCCAGCCTGCTCTTGGGACGATTCGAGCAACTGCAACAAGCAGGCGGCCAATGCCATGCCGCTCAACCAGATCAGCGAAGCGGCCATGGCCTCGCGCGATCGCTTCAGCTCCGCCGGCCGAGCTCGACCAATGGCTCGATCGAGCGATCGGCGAGAATCGCCGTTTGCTCAACGCGGCCCTGTGGCATCTCGCACCGCGGCCTGATCGCTCTGCGCTCTGCTGGGCGAAGGATACGTCCACCTGGCCGATCTCTGTTTTCTCGAAGGGCAAGGACAGCCCGAACGGCTGGCCTATCTCAATCAGGCCCTCGAAGTCCGGCCCTACGACGGCGTCGTGCTGTTGTCGGCCGGCAGCGCCGCCGCGCTGCGCGGCGACGTCGACGCGCATGATCGCCTATTGGCGGCCGGTGCTCCGCTGCCGCGAGCAGGAGCGGCAGGCGATGGTCCGGCTGCTGACGGCGCATGCCGATCCCGGTCGAGGAAGTGCTCAGCTGCTTCCAGCCCGATCTGCCGGCGACTCGGATGCTCGTCAACCGCTACACCCAGTTGGCCACCCCCGAGCAGTTGCAATCGATCGACGCCTACTACGTCCAGGTTGCTCCGGCAGGCGATCCAAGCGAGCCGATGCCGAAGGCAGGCCGCGCCGCTGTGGTTCGAAATGCATCCGATCTCTATCACGACCTGGTCAAGCGGACTCGGCAATCGACTGCCTGCGGCGTGCTCGTGGCCGGCCGGCCCACCGATTTCGAGTTCGCACTTCATTCTCGGCCAACGGCTGAACGATCACGACGATTCGCCGAGGCCGAGCAACAATTCGAATGGTGCGAGCAGCGCCGACCAGGATTTGCACCGGTGAAAGAACATCTGGCCAGGTCGGTCAAGGGATTGATCGATCAGCAAACCGGCGCGGCGAGCATCGCCGGCACCCAGCGTTCAAACTAAAAATTGTCAGCGGGTCACGCTCGCATCATGCCGAGCGACACCTGTGGAGCAGGGACAAACATCATGATCGCCTACTTGTTCGCTTTGGTCGCGGCATTGGTGGCCACGCTGGCTCTCACGCCCGCGGTCCGCTGGATTGCCGCCAGGCTCGATATCAGTCGATCGCCCCGACGGCTACCGCAAACTGCAAAAACAGCCCGTCCCGCTGCTGGGTGGCGTGGCGGTGTTGGCCGGGATGGTGGGTCGGCGTGGCGATCTTCAGCCTCTTTGGTCTTCGCACATCGCGAGCCTGCCGGCCGTCGCCCTGCCGGCCGCGGTCTCGCTGGTCGTCTCTGGCCTTCATCGGCGTCTGCGACGACGTCTACCGGCTGCGCGCTCGTTGGAAACTGCTGGGCCAGGTGCTGGCGGTGTTGCCGATCGTGCTGTCGGGCTGCCCATTGGAACGAATCGCCTGCTGGCGGCTTGAGTCTCGACCTGGGAATGCTCGCCGTCCCGGCCACCCTCTTCTGGCTGGTGCTGGGAATCAATTCGCTGAACCTGCTCGATGGCATGGATGGCATGGCATCGTCGTCGGCGCCGGCATCGCCGCCACGCTTGTCGCCATCGCCGCCTTGGTCAGCACCCGAGGAATCGTTCTCGTCATGCTGCCGCTGGCCGGAGCGCTGGCTCGGCTTTCTTGCCTTCAACTTTCCACCGGCCAGAATCTATTTCGGCGACGCCGGCAGCATGGCCATCGGCCTGGCATTGGCCCTGGCCAGTCTCATCGCTGGCGCCAACGAGTCGATGGCTCGATTCGATTTGACGATTCTGATCGCCGTGATGGCCATCCCCATGGCCGACACCACGCTGGCCGTGGTGCGCCGCTCCCTGTCGGGGCGTGGGTTCTGGCATCCCGACCGGGCGCACATCTCCACCACCGGCTTGCTGGATCAGAGGGCTGCGACCGCAAGCAGATTCTGATGCTCTTTTTCGGCGTCTCGCTCGCTTTGGGCGCCGATCGTCGTGATCGCCAATCAAAAACAGTTCCGACAGCCTCGCCTGGAGTGCGGCCGCGATCGCCGTGGATCTTGGCGGTGCGTCTGCGTCTGGCAGGCCACCACGAATGGGCATCGCTGACGGCGTGGATCCGTCCGCTCGCCGCGCCCCGGTCGTTCTTGCCCCGCCTTCACCCGCCGAGCTCGGCGAAATGCCGTTCGACACGGCCTGGGATCAACTGGTCACCCGTCTGCGTCAGCTACCCGATCGACGCGATTATCCTTTCGGTCGAGGATGCAGACGGCGGGCTGGCCGAACTGTCGTGGAGCCGCGATCGACGCGGGGTTGGCGGCCTCGGCAATCGAGATCATGCACGGCTCGCGGCAGGCCCACTCTTGCCGGTTGCGAATCGAGTCGTCGCAGCCGATCGGCGCCAGCGAATGGTCGCGATTGGTCCCGATCGTCGATCGCTTTACCGAGTTTTGGGCCGCACATCCCGAAACCGTTCCGACAACCCCGCCTCGCATTCTCGGTCGAGTCTCCGTCGGCGATTCCCTTGCGCATGGCAAACCCACGACACCCTTCCCGAGAGACGAGCGGCTTAGCGAGCACCGAGAGATACCGCCATGGACAAAAAGATCATCTTGTTCGAACTCAACGAAGTGCCGCTTCGGGTCATCGACCAGTTTTGTCGCTGGTCGCCTCAGTCGGCGCTGGCTCGGCGGCTTGGCGAGTGTCGTCAATACGAAACCTTTACCGAGGACGTGGGCCATCTTTCTCCCTGGATCACCTGGCCGACGCTCCATCGAGGCGTTCCCGGCTCGCGCCATCTGATTGCCAATTTCGGTCAGGACACGCACGCCGTCGACCACGAGTTTCCGCCGCTGTGGGATTTGCTGGCTCGGCACGGCGTGCGCACCGGCATTTGCGGCAGCCTGCATTCGTACCCGATTCCGGCGATCTGCACCATTACGCGTTCTATTTGCCCGATACGTTTGCCGCCGGCAGCGAATGTTTTCCGAGCCAATTGTCGACTTTCCAGGAGTTCAATCTGCGGATGGCGCGCGAATCCGCCATGAACGTCTCCAAGAAGCTTCCCTGGCAAGCGGCGCTCAACGTGCTCGCCGCGGCCCCCGGGTTAGGCCTGCGGCTGCGAACGCTCGTCGACGTGGGCGTGCAACTGGTCAGCGAACGGCTGCAAGCCTGGCGCAAAGTTCGCCGCCGGACGTACCAGGCCGTGCTGGCCTTCGATGTGTTCATGAAGCAACTTACCACAACCACTCCCGACTTTGTCACCTTCTTCACCAATCACGTCGCGTCATCGTTGCATCGTTACTGGGCGGCGAGCTTTCCGACCGACTACGAGCAATTCGGATTCGATTCCGATTGGGTTCAGACGTTCAGCCATGAAATCCAGTTCACGATGCAGAAGTTCGACGATATGTTCGCCCGGCTCATTCACTTCGTCGATGCCCATCCGCAGTACAACCTCTGGATCACCACGAGCATGGGCCAGGCGGCGACGACCGCGTTGCCGATTGAAACGGCCCTGTTCGTAACCGACGCCCCGCGTTTCATGGCGACGCTTGGAATCGAGCCTTCGCAATGGCGGCGCACGCCGGCGATGGTCCCGCAGTTCAACGTCACGATTGCCGACGACGCTACACGCCGCGATTCTCCGCAAAGCGCTCGCCGGTTTCCTGATCAACGGTCATCCGCTCCGCTACCGCGAGGCGGAGGGAAACTTCTTCAGCATTGACTTCGGCCACCCCAATTTGCACCTCGCGCAGACGGTCGTGGTCCACGAAGGCCGCAGTGTCTCGTTCGCCGACGTCGGCCTGACAACCATTCCGATCGACGACGCGATCGGCAGCGACCGCCTATCACGTCCCTCAAGGCTCGCTCCTGGTATACGACCCGCTCGATCGAGCGGTCAAACAGGGGCGGACGCAAGTCTCGACGCTCGAAATCGCTCCGACTTTACTGCGAAACTATGCGGTGCCGGTGCCGTCGTACATGCGCAGTCCCGTGACGCTGAGCAACGCGGCCTAATGCAAAATGCCAGTTCCTCTCATCGTTCGCCCTTGCGAGCGGCTGAAATCTCTGGTTCGGCATCCGCGACAGCCGCCACCTCAGGCCACTGGCATCTGCTCGCGCGTGCCGGCTGGGTGGCAAGTCTCAGTTTGGGCGTCAAATTGACGGCCATGGCCAAGGATATCGTGGTCGCCGGCCGGTTGGAGGCGCCGACCTGGACTCGTTCCTGGTGGCGTTTGCAGTTCCGTTGGTCGTCTGGTCGATCGTTTCGCAGTCGTTTTCGACCACGTTCATGCCGATGCTGATTCGAGTGCGTCAGCAAAGCGGTCCGGCATCTGCCCACGAGTTGATCCGCTCGATGATGGTCAAAGTCGTCATCGGACTGGTTTTGTTGGCTATCGTCCTGGCCGTGGGTGCTCACTGGTTTTTGCCGGCGCTCGCGCCGGGATTCGAGCCCCGAACAGCGCGCCGTCACGCAGACACTCTGCCGAATCCTGCTTTGGCTCGTGCCGCTCATGGGTCTCTCAAGCTACTGGGGTGCCATTCTCAATTCTTGTGAGGTGTTCACGGTCGTGGCCCTGGCGCCGATCGGTTTTCCGCTGATGCTGCTCGTCTCTTTGTACGTTTTCGTACCGTATTTCGGCATCGAGGCCCTCGCCTGGGGCACGGTCGCCGGATACGCCACCGAAATGCTCGTCCTGTGCATGGCGCCATGATCCGGCGCGGGTTGCCGGTGCTTCCCAGTCTGGCAACCGCACGATCAGGCCGGCCCATGGCCCGACAATTTTCTGTATCTGCTCTCCGGCGCGGGATTGATGTCCAGTGGCATCCTGATCGATCAATCGATGGCGACCTGGACCGGCTCCGGCAGCGTGTACCGTGCTGAACTACGGCAACAAGCTCGTGGCCGTGCTGGTGGGAACGATCTCGCTCGGACTGGGAACCGCCGTGTTCCCGCATTTTTCACGGCTGGCAGCCTCGGGCGATGCGCCGGCCATCCGCAAAACGCTTGCGCTCGCTGGTCGTTGTCGTCACGGCAGTGACGATTCCGCTGACCGGGCTTGCTCATGCTGCTGTCTCGACCGTTGGCGGAGTTGTTGTTCCAACGGGGTGTTGTCACGCCAGAAACGATCTCGGCCATCGCCCAGCGTGCAATGTTGCTATCTCTTGCAGATACCCGCCTACGTGACGGGGATTCTGGGAGTGCGAACGCTCATGGCTTTGGGCGGCGCCGCCACGATCAGCCGGATTGCGGCGGCAAATCTGGTAGTAAACGTGGCGGGGAACCTGGTGTTCCTGAAATTCTTCGGTATCTCCGGAATTGCCCTGTCCACAAGCTGCGTCTACATGTTTTCCACGGCCTTGGTGTACTACTGCCTGCAACACCGGCTGCGCGAGCTAGCATCGTCGCCGACGTCTGATTGGGGGGTGGCCAAAGCTGCATGATCATGCCGGACTTTCAGGCGGGTTCCATAGTTTTTTGAAATTGGGTTGCTATTTTTTTTTTCGTGGTCGGTCCCTAGAATGCCGCCCCACGTGTGGCCCGGCCGCCGCGCGACACGATCGTTGATCAAGGAGTCGTTCCATGCTCTCCGGCATCGCAGCCCCTCCAGAACAGAATGATGTTCTGTGGGACCGCATTCAAGTCGAACAGGTCGAAATCTTCGCCAGTAGCCGCGCCCGATTGCATTACATAGCGCAAGCGGTCCGCAAGCATGGTCCGGTGCTGAACATCGGTATCGGCGCCGGCTATCTCGAACAGGAACTCGTTGGCTGGGGGACACCCGTCTACACCGTCGATCCGAGTGCGCGGTCCGTTGCCCTTTTGCGAGACAAGCTGGGGCTGGGTGACAAGATCCGCGTCGGCCGAGCCGAGCAACTTCCCTTTGAGAGCGACTTCTTCGGCGCGGTGGTTGTTGCCGAGGTGTTGGAACATCTGAGCGACTCCATACTCGAACAGTCCCTGGCCGAAATCCGGCGGGTACTCCGGCCCGGGGGATTCATCATCGGGTACCGTGCCGGCCCGTGAACAGCTCGCCGCTCAAACCGTCGCCTGCCCCAGTTGCCAATGCGAATTCCATCGCTGGGGACATTATCAAAGCTTTAGTGCCGAAAGCATGCGGTCGCTGCTGGCCGAGTCGTTTTCCGTCGACGAGGTATTCGAGCGCCCGTTCATCTGCTGGAAAACCTTGAATTGGAAAGGCCGCATCGCGGCAGCGGTGAAGCTGGCGCTGTTCCATCTCGGTAGCCGCGGCAGCAACGAAAACGTCTTCTTTAAGGCCAGCAAGAGCAAGGCCCGCGATGCACGTCCCGAGCACTGCCGCTCCACCGATCCCGTGGTCGCATAGAAAAGACCATGAACTCCACCGAACCGTCGGTATCGTTGCCGAGCTGGAAACCTCCGCTCGAGACTTCCTCTGGAGCTCCGCGCCTGGCGCTCTTCATTTCGAGCATGCACTGTGGTGGCGCCGAGCGAGTGACCGTCAACTTGCTGCGTGCCGCCGCCGAAGCGGGCATACCGCTTGATCTGCTGCTGGGCAAAGCCGAAGGTTCGCTGCTGTCCGACGTACCGCGCGAAGTGCGGATCATCAATTTGAACGTCGCCAAGGTACGAAACGCGATTCCACGAATCGCCCTCTACCTGCGACGCGAGCGACCTCGCAGCGTCATCTCGCACATGACGCATGCCAATGTCGTTTTTCTCATGGCCCGAGCGCTTGCCCGCACCAAAACGCCGGTAGTCGTCGTGGAACACAATCATTTCTCGGCGGTGCGCGCGGCCGGAGAGGTGCGGCCGGGAGTGCAGACGCTTGCGCGCTGGCTCTATCCCTGGGCAGACCATGTCGTGGGGGTTTCCCAGGGCGTTTCCCACGACGTCGAGCAGTGCCTCGGACTTCCGCCGCGGCACGTGCGCACGATTTACAATCCGGTTGTCGATGCGCACCTGCTGGCCCGCGCCGAGGAACCTTGCCGGCATCCCTGGCTGACCGCCGGCGATTGCCCGGTGCTGCTGATCGTCGGACGTTTGGCAACCACAGAAAGACCACGCGACGATGTTGCGGGCTTTTGCCATCGTGCGGCGAACCCGGGAGGCGCGGCTGGTGATCTTTGGCGAGGGAAGCGAACGCGCGACGGATCGAATCGCTCCGCCGCGACCTCGGCCTGGAGGCCGACGTCGACCTGCCCGGCGTCACCAACAATCCCTATGCCGCCATGCGTCAGGCGTCTCTATTCGTCCTCTCCAGCCGATTCGAAGGACTGCCCACGGTCCTGATCGAAGCGCTGGCCTGCGGCTGTCCGAGCCATCTCCACGACCTGCCCCAGTGGGCCGGATGAGATTCTTGACGGCGGACGTTATGGCTTGCTCGTCCCGCCCGAGAATCCCGAGGCCTTGGCCGCCGGCATCTTGAAGGGATTGGATCAGCACTGGGACCGCGACGCGCTGCGCCGCCGAGGAGCTGAATACTCCGCTGGCCGCCTCGCTCGATCAATATCTCGCACTCCTCCGCTACCCGCTGACTCGGTCGGCCGCGGCGGCATGATTCGCGAAACCCCATAATCCGATCCCCATGACCAGATCCACCTTTCGGTCGGCCTCCCTCACGGCGTCGTTGTCTCTAGCCGATTCCGAGCCGACTGCCGACGGCCCCGCGCAATGCGGGCGTACCGCTCTCCTGGCGGTGATCGGCTTGGGCGTGATGATCCGACTGGCGGTCTTCGCGGCAGCGTATCACAACGGCGGCGGCCTATCCGCGGCTCATTGCGACAATACGTCGATGTATCTTGCTGCCGGCGACGTCACTCCTATCGACCGGGCAATTTGCCGTCGATGGCGTGCCGGAACTACTTCGCTCGCCAGGTTATCCGCTCTTTCTGATTCCCGGCCTGATGGCCAACCAGGTGGAGATCGTCACTCTCGCATTGCAACTGCTGTTATCGGCCGCGACGATTTGGCTGATCTCTGACATCACATGGTCTTGCACACATCGACGTGCCGCGGCGCTGGGCGCCGCATTCCTGGCGGCGATCGAGCCGATGTCGATCGTCTTTTCTTGCATGCTGATGACCGAGACGCTCTTCACGTTCTTGCTTGTGCTGTCGGTCCAGCGGCTGCTTCGCTACCTCGCCACCGAGTCGCTCGCCGCGCTCGTGCAGACGGCACTGCTGCTGGCAATGGCTGCCTTTGTGCGACCCGTCGGATACTATCTGCCGACAATTCTCGCCGCACTGCTGCTCGCCCGCGCCTTATGCCGGTCCGGCGACCGACTACGCGCGGCCGGCTATGCGGCCACGTTTTGGGCCGTCGGCATGTCGCCGCTCGTCGCCTGGCAAGTGCGAAATCACGCCGAGACCGGCTATTCGGGCTTTGCCGCCATCGCCGATTTCAATCTCTACTTCTATCACGCCGCGGCAGTTCTCGCCCACGAGCAAGGCCGGCCGTTGCATACCGTGCAAGTCGAGATGGGATTCACTTCCCGCGACAGATTCGCGCAACTCCATCCCGAATTGCAGCCTGGCGATCAGGCCGCCAAGTTCCATTACATGCACGACGAAGGCAAGCGGTTGATTTGCGAGCATCCTTGGACTTTCGCCAAGACCTACCTGCGCGGCCTGGCGATTCTGGTCCTCAACCCGGGCGCTTGCGAAGTCCTGACCTTGCTGCATAGCTATCCGGCCGACCGGCCGCAGCGCCCGATCGATCTGAGCCTCTTGGGCCTGGCCCGTCAAATGCATGCGACCGCGCCCCGACTGTTCTATTGCAATCTCCTGCTCCTCGGCTCGTTGGCAACCGCGTATTTGACGGCCGCGCTGGGGCTGGCAAGCCAGTTGCGCCGGCTCTCGTGGCAATGCCTGGCTTTAGCGACCATGCTGCTCTATTTTCTGGCGGTCTCCGGTGGCGCCCAAAGCGTCACGCGGTTGCGGCATCCCATCATGCCGTTGGTTTTCGTCTTGAGCGGGATCGGAATTGGCCAGCTCGCGGCCTGGTGGCATCGCATTCGAACCAGCCAGCGAGCAACCGGGGTGGCCAAACCGGCGATCGCCTACCGAGCCGCCGGCTGAGACGATCGCTCCGCAGATTGCGCCAAACTTAAGAAACCGAAAACGCACAGCACTCCAACCGCGAGGCCCAGCAAATGGCCGCTCCGGCCGATCCGTCCACCACGATGGTGCGTCATCGGGCAACGCCATTGGCGCTGCGTTTTGCTCTTAGGGCTGATACTGCGCGCGGATTGTTTGCCGCCGCCTGGCACGGCGCCGCCGATCTGCATACCCTGCATACCGACGACACGCCAACCTACCTCGCTCCGGCGGAATCGTTGTTGGCCAGCGGCACGTTTTACGGCGGCACCGTTCCCGAGATCTTTCGCACGCCGGGTTACCCACTCCTTTTGACCGCCGGCCTTTGGGCAGGACACGTCGAACTGATTACCGTCGCGCGTGCAGTTGGTACTTAGCGTGGCCAGCATCGCGCTGGTGTACCATCTAGCCCGGAAGTTGACCGCCAGTGCCACGGTCGCGCTGACCGCCGGCGCGCTGGCCGCGATGGAGCCGCTCTCCATTATCTTCGCGTCGCATCTGATGCCGGAAACGATGTTCACGTTTCTGTTGTTGGCATCGCTTTCGCTGCTGCTGCACTATGTGCGTACATCATCGGCACGTGCACTTTTTGTGGCGGCACTGTTGATGGCGGCGGCCACCTTCGTTCGCCCTATCAGCTATTATCTACCGCTGTTGTTCACGGCGCTGCTCGCGCTGCGGGCGGCAATGGGCAAAAACTTAAACGCTTCGGCCGTCGGAGCTAAAGCCGGTCGTCGCTGCCGTGTCCAGGGTTGCCTGACTGCCGTCGGATTCGGCATCGTGGCGCTGGCGCCATGCGTGGGCTGGCAAGTCCGCAACTACCTGACGACCGGATATACCGGGTTTAGCGGGATCAGCGAGTGTAATCTCTACTATTACCAAGGTGCCTCGATTCTCGCCCACGAGTCGGGCAAGACGCTCCACGAGGTTCAATTGGAGATCGAGCAAAAAGATGCGCGGGTCATCGCACTGCTTCACGGTCCCGAGCAAGCTTCCGCCGTGCGATTCATGGGTGCCGAGGGACGCCGTTTGGTGGCCGAACATCCCTTCGAATACGCCAAAATCCACGCCCGGGGCACGGCCATTCTAGCCCTCGATCCGGGCGGGGCCGACTTGCTGCACATCCTTGGCCGCTATCCTGATGGAGTGCATGGACTGCGTCCGCTTCACGGCGGCATCGGCGAAACGCTCGCGCGCATGCGCCGCGAAGTCCCCCAGGTCTTCTACCTCAACCTGACCTTCGGAGCGGTTTTGGCGCTGGTCTACTGTGCGAGCGCGCTCGGTCTGATAACTACCTGGCACAGGCTCAATTGGCAGTGGACGCTGTCACTCGTCACGCTGGCCTACTTTTTCGCCGTCTCCGGCGGCCCAACCGGCTGCGCACGGCTGCGGCAGCCGATGATGCCGGTCGTGTGCATCCTCGCCGGCTACGGGATCGCAACGTTGTTGAGCCGCCTACGGGCGCGTGAATCCTCCTGCCTGCCGAGGGCCGAGGCCCGGCTGACCCACGCGGCCTGAGTTGCCTCGCGCAAAACCGCCAAGCGCCGGCGCGAGTGATCTTGTCTCGCTTTTTCCGGCGGACTACTATTCGCCCGCTAGCGTGGATGCCAAGCAAATCGATCCTGGAGTGGCGTAATCCGTCGAGCCATTCTCTCGCCGCGGAAACATACCCATGGACCACGCACCCCTCACTCGCTCGGCCACTGGCCGATGGAAGTGGCTGCCACTAGCGAGCATTTTATTGCTCGCCCTGGCGTTGCGCGTTGCGCTGCTTGTCGCCGCCTGCCACAACGCTCCCGATCTACATACCCTCAACACCAATGACACACCCTCGTACGTTTTACCGGCCCAATCATTGTTGGCCCACGGTACGTTTTACCGCGATGATGATCCCGAGATCGTTCGCACACCGGGTTATCCGCTGCTGCTGACCATCGGGCTGCGATTTGGTCACGTCGAGCTGATCACCGTTGCCCTGCAGATCCTGATCAGCGTCGCCAGCATCCTGCTGGTGTACGATCTGGCATGGCAGTTGACCGCTAGCTACGCGGCCGCCTTGGCGGCCAGTGCACTGGCGGCGCTGGAACCCCTCTCGATCATCTTCGCGTCGCATTTGATGTCGGAAACGTTGTTCGCGCTGCTGCTCTTGGCATCGCTTTCGCTTCTTGTGCGATACCTGCGCAATGCGTCGGCGTTCACGCTTGTCGCAGCGGCGCTGATGTTGGCGGCGGCCGCCTTCGTTCGCCCTGTCAGCTATTATTTGCCGCCAGTGATCGCGCTGCTGCTGTTGACGCGCACCGTGACGCGTTCTGCCGCGACCGGCCAAGCAGGCAACCCAAGCAGTGGCCGATTGCGCCAGGCAGTACTGGCCGTGACGCTTCTGGCCGTATCGTTCATGCCGCTTGCCGCATGGCAGGTCCGCAATGCCACGCTGACCGGCTATCGCGGATTCGCCGCAATCTCGGATTGGAATCTCTATTTCTATCAGGGCTTATCGATCGTCGCTCGCCAGTCGGGTAAGTCGATCGGACAGCTGCAAACGGAAATGGGCATGTGCGACGATTGGTCCGTCGGATCGCTCCCTCCCGAGTTGCGCGATGCCGGACAAGCCGCCAAGTTTCATTATCTCAAGTCCGAAGGAGGCCGGCTGCTGCGCGAGAATCCGCTCACCTACGCCAAGATCCACGCCGCGGGGACCATCTCCTTGGTTCTCGATTCGGCCGCGGCCTTCATGCTCATCATTCTCGACCGATGCCCCAAAGACGGACTGCTGCCTCTACCAAACAACATTGGCGACTTTCTCCATCTCGCGCAAAGCGACCCGGATCAATATTGCTTAATCCGATTAGCCTTTCGAGCGATCTTGGGCTTGGTTTACTGCGCCTGCACGCTGGGTCTGCTTGCCGCCTTGCGCAGACTGAGTTGGCCATGGGTATTCGTCCTGGTGACGCTGACCTATTTTCTGGCTATTTCCGGTGGTCCCACTGGAAACGCCCGACTGCGGCATCCGGTGATGCCGGTCATCTGTATTCTGGCCGGAGCGGGAATCGCGATGCTACTGCCGACTCGTCGCAGCAATAACCAGGCGAGTTCGGACAGTCCACCGCGGCGTCCGGTTCCTGCCCGGTTCGCGCCGGCCAGGCTTGCTCCGGCGGAGTCGTTCGTGCAGGTGGCTGGCCTTGTGCTCGTCTTTCGTGGTGGCTACTATCTGGCCGCCAAATTGGCATTATTTCTTTGAATGGAGATTCGCAAACCACGTCCTGGTCTGCGCGGAAGGCCCCAATCGATGAATCGTTGGATCGACCGATGTCTGTCGTGGACCGGACGACGCTCGCTCATCGAGATCCTGCTCGTGGCAGTGTCGATGCGAGTGTTAATCTTCGCCGTGGCATCGCTGCGGGCCACCGGTCCCGAGATCTTTTATCTGGATGACACGATCCAGTATGTACAATCCGCGTCCTCGCTACTGGAGCGAGGAGAGTTCTCGCGCGATGGCTCCCCCGATATTTTACGCACGCCCGGCTATCCCTTGCTGCTGCTGCCGGGCTTGGCGCTGGGCCATCTCACAAGCGTGACGATCGGTTTGCAGATTGCTTTGAGCTGCGCCACGGTCTATCTCGTCTATCGCCTTGCGCTGCTCCTGTCGCTCGCCGAACCTTGGGCAAAGCTCGCCGCGCTGCTCTACGCGCTGGAGCCCCTATCGATTCTCCTCTGTTCCAAGCTGATGACCGAAACGCTCTTCGCTTTGGTCATGGTTTCGTTTTTGTTTTGCACGGTCGCCTACCTCAACGACAGCCGCTGGCGATGGTTGTTCTTGGGCGGTGCGGCATTGGGCCTGGCCATTCTGGTCCGCCCGATCGCCTATTATCTTCCTCTGGCAACGGGCCTTGCTCTGATCGTCCGTGCGCTGTGGACGAGCGAGCGGCGATGGACCAAATGCCTGCAAGCGGCGGTGCTGGTTGGCGTGGCTTGGGCGCCCGCGTTGGCCTGGCAAGCGCGGAATCATGCCGTGGCCGGCTACAACCGCTTCGCGGCGATCGAGGACATCAATCTCTATTTCTATATTGCGGCCTCGGTGCTGGCGCGCCAGAACGGCGTGACGGTGAGCGAACAAAACGGCGCCATGGGCTACGTCAGTTCGGCCGTCTACCTGGAATCGCACCCTGAGCAAACAAATTGGACGAATGTCGAACGCTATAACGCGATGCGCCGCGAGGCCCTGAAGATTCTCCGCGCCAATCTCGGCCAGTATTTCGTGATCCACGCCGAGGGAATCGTCCCGTTGTTGCTCGGAGGTGGTGCGAGCGAAACGATCCAACTCCTCGGGCTCAACCATCAGGCCCAGCTCCAAGAGAAGGTCGACCAGCAATTCAACGGAGTCGTCAATTACGCGTTGCGGCTGTTGAACGATCATTTCGGACTGTTTTGCTGCAATGTCGCTCTGTCGCTGATCGCCCTCGGCTTCGTGATCGCCGCGGCATTCGGCGCCTTCACCCGTGAAACGTTCAAACACTTGCCACTTGTGTTTCTTCTCTGCGTGGCAGCCTACTTCGCCGCATTGTCCGGTGGTCCCAGCGGCCGGCCGCGCTATCGGCATCCCATCATGCCGATCGCCTGCCTGTTTGCCGCCGAAGGCGCTCGCCGTCTGGCGGCGGGGCGCAAAGCGAGCCGCGTCACAACAGAGTTTTCGCCGGCCATGACCGATACCGTGCAATCGCTCGCCGCGTAGTCACTTGTAAATTCAACTCCCCTTGGCGGACGGAAATTCCAGGATTTCTTCGCCAACCGCCGTTGGTCGTGGCCTGCTCATCTCACGCGAAGGAGCGATGACGCGATGAAAACGAAAATCGCCTGGCTGAGATCCAATCTGAGCGGAGATTGGGTGCCGCTAGCCGGCATTCTGCTGCTCGCGCTGGTGACGCGGGTCGCAATGTTTGCCGTCGCCTGGCATAACTTTCCCGATCTCGCCGTGTTACACACCGTCGACACTGCCAGTTATCTCGAACCGGCCAAATCGCTGCTGTCACGCGGCGACTTCTCTCAGCAGGGAATGCCGGAGCTGGTTCGCACGCCCGGCTATCCGCTGCTGCTGAGTGCCGGTATCGCGCTGGGGCATGTCGAGGTCGTCACCTTCGCCCTGCAAACATTGCTGAGCCTCATCACCGTCGGGGTGATTTATCGCCTGGCCCGGTCGCTAACCAGCAGCGGGCGAGTGGCAACCATCGCCGGATTGTTGCTGGCGATTGAGCCGCTGTCGGTGACGTATTCCTCCTGGATGGCGTCGGAGACGTTGTTCACTTGCTTGCTCGTGCTGATGATCGCGGCACTGGCGAGCTATGGTCGCTCGAGTTCGATCGCCCAGTTGACGGTCGCCGCGGCGCTGCTGGCGGCGGCCACACTGGTGCGGCCGATCAGCTATTTTTTGCCGCCGGTGATCGCCTTGGCGCTGTTCGGCCGGGGTCTCTGGCGGTTCGACTCGCGGCTGCGTTCGGCCGTGGCCGCCCTCCTGTTCCTGATTGTCTCGTTCGGCCCGACGGCGGCCTGGCAAGTGCGCAACTGGGCAGTGGCCGGCTACGGCGGCTTTTCGGCCATCAGCGACTGGAACCTCTATTTCTTTCAGGGCGCATCGGTGCTGGCCTATGAAAAACACCAATCGCTCGATGCCACGTACACTGAAATGGGAAACCGTTGGGGAAAATTGGGTGACGAATTCTACGCGCTCCACCCCGAACTGCGCCTCGCGGGCCAGGCTGAAACGTTTCGCTTCATGCGCCGCGAAGGAAGCCGCCTGGTCCGTCAGCATCCGGTGATCTACGCGAAGATCCACCTGCGTGGGCTGGCGATGCTGTTGCTGAATCCCGGCGCGGCTGACTTGCTCGCGCTCATGAATCTCATTCCCGAAAACCAGGCCGAATCGCATCCGATCGACTCCGGCATCCTGGCCATTTTCCGGCGAATGCACCGCGAGTCGCCGGCTCTGCTCTATACGAACCTGTTGCTAGCAGTGGGTTTGGGGATCCTCTATTCGGCGGCCGCGTTCGGTTTGGTGAGCTCCCTCGGTCGCTGGAACTGGGGCCTGACGGTCCTGGTCCTCGTGGCGGGCTACCTGGTCACGATTTCGGGCGGTCCGACCGGCATTCCTCGACTCCGACACCCGGTGATGCCGCTGGCATGCCTCCTCTCGGGGATCGGCATTTCCGCGGCACTGCGTTGGCGGACCGATCGTCCCGGGAACAAGGCCCGGCGAGCTGCCGACCGTCGAGCGATGCGGCCGGAGGCCGAAGAGCTGCTTGTCGGCAGCGAGCCTTTTGGTCCCAGGCCGCGCTATGCGACATCACCCTACCAACCGACTTAGGGCAAAGTGCCCTTGATCCAACGTGCCGCTTTCGATTACTTAAGCCCCCCAACCAATGATGGCAGTTTCCGACGCGTTTCCACGCCTTTTGCAGACCGCAGAGGATCGGGCATGAGCACCTGTGAAACCGAACGACCCCCGGCAGTCGGCCGCGTCACGCGTGGAGCTGTCGAGCCACCGCAGCAGGCTCTCAACCCGGGGATGGCGCCGCCGGCGGCGGACCTGCCCCTGGTGGTGCAAATCGGCCGTTACTTGATCGTGGGCGGCGTGGCTTTCGTCGCCGACTTCGGCGCCTGTACGCGCTCACCGAATTCTGCCGTTTGCACTATCTCGAATCGGCGGCGATCGCGTTCCTGATCGGCATGGCCGTCAATTATGCGCTGAGCGTTGCCTGGGTTTTCAAGGTTCGCGGCCGTCAAGAACCCGCGTGTCGAGTTTCTGCTGTTTGCCCTGATCGGGCTGGCCGGCTTGGGAATCAACCAGCTCCTGCTGTGGACGCTGACCGACGGGCTGGATCTGTTTTATCTACACGCCAAACTCATCACGGCAGGAGTGGTCCTGGGATGGAACTTCGCAGCGCGCAAGCTGCTGCTGTTCACGTCGCCGCGCCCCACCAGCCTCGCAGGAGATGGTTCAAATATGAATCCGCACAGACGCGAAGCAACACGCCTTGATCATCGGCGCCGGCCCGGCCGGGTTGACCGCCGCCTACGAATTGTTGACGCGGACCGACGTCGTCCCCATCGTGCTGGAAAAGAGCACCTACATGGGCGGCATTTCGCGCACGGTGAACTACAAGGGTAACCGCATCGACATCGGCGGCCATCGCTTCTTCTCCAAATCCGACCGGGTGATGGATTGGTGGCTCCAATTCATGCCGATCGCCGACAGCCGCCGAGGTGCACGAAATCACCTATCAGCGCTCGACGCGCCGCGTGGTCAGCCACGCCGCGCGACCGGCGGCGATGCCGACCGCGTGATGTTGGTCCGCAACCGCAAGTCGCGAATCTACTTCTTGCGGCGGTTTTTCACCTACCCGATCACGCTCAGCAAGGACACGGTGCTGAAGCTTGGCCTGTGGCGAACTTTCCGAATCGGAATGAGCTATCTGTACAGCGTCGCCCGGCCGATCCGGCAGGAAAAGAACCTGGAAGAGTTCTTCATCAACCGCTTCGGCCGGATGCTTTACCGCACGTTCTTCAAGTCCTACACCGAAAAAGTGTGGGGCGTTCCCTGCCACGAGATCAGCGCCGAGTGGGGCGCCCAGCGGATCAAGGGACTGTCGATCCTCAAGTCGCTCAAGCACGCGTTCGGCAAGCTGTTCGGCCGCCGCAGTGCGCGACCTGGCGCAGAAATCGACCGAGACTTCGCTCATCGAACGCTTCTTGTATCCCAAGTTCGGGCCCGGCCAGATGTGGGAAACCGTGGCCGAGGAAGTCACCGCCCGCGGCGGCCGCATCATCACCGGCGCCGAGGTGCAGCGGCTGCACCTCGACGGAGACCGCGTCACGCACGTCGAAATCCGCGATGCCGCGACCGGCCAAACCACGCTCTTCAGCGGCGATTATGTTCTTCTCGACCATGCCGGTCAAGGAGCTGATTGCCTCGCTCGACGCCCCCGTGCCCGAGAACGTCAAGGAGGTCGCCGCCGGCCTGCTCTATCGCGACTTCATCACCGTCGGCCTGCTGGTCGACAAGCTGTTGGTCAACAGCGACAACCCGCAGGGGCAAGAAACTGATCGAAGACAACTGGATCTACATCCAAGAACCCGACGTGCAGGTCGGCCGATTGCAGATTTTCAACAACTGGAGTCCGGCGATGGTGGCCGATCCGAGCAAGGTCTGGATCGGAATGGAATATTTCTGTTACGACAGCGACCCGATTTGGAAGCAGTCCGACGAAGACATGACGCGGCTGGCGATCGGCGAGCTGGAAAAGATCGGCATCATTCAGCTCGGCCGACGTTCGCGACTCGACCGTGCTGCGCATGCCGAAGACCTATCCGGCCTATTTCGGCGCCTACGAGCGGTTTTCCGAAGTGCGCGAGTACGTCGACTCGCTCGAAAACCTGTTTCTGGTCGGCCGCAACGGCATGCACAAATACAACAACCAGGACCACTCGATGCTCACGGCCATGGTGGCGGTCGACAACATCGCGGCCGGCATCGTCGACAAATCGAACCTGTGGGACGTCAACACCGAGCAGGAATACCACGAACAAAGCCGACAGCCGCAGATCGCCGAGAAGACTCCCGACATGCAGGTGGCCAAGGCCGCTTGAACCATCTCACGGCGACAAGTGCGCTCGATCGCCGGCCGAGGCTCGACCTGGCCGGGACGCACGCGGCCGACGAATCTCTGTAAATGCGCCATCATGCCACCAGCCCCATCCAATCGCCTGGCGTTCTTCATTTCCCAGACTCTCGGTTGTGGTGGCGCGGAACGCGTGACCGTCAATTTGCTTCGTGCCGCCGCCGACGGCGGGCATACCGACTCGATCTGCTGCTGGCCAGGGCCGAAGGCCCGCTGCTGTCCGAAGTGCCGCCCGAAGTGCGGATCATCAATTTCAACGTTGCCAGGCTGCAACACGCGATTCCCAAAATCGCCCTCTACCTGCGGCGCGAGCGACCTTGCGGCGTCATCTCGCAAATCACGCATGCCAACGCGATTTGCCTGATCGCCCGAGCGCTCGCGCGCACCAAAACGCCCCTGGTCGTCGTGGAACACAATCATTTCTCGGCGATGCGCGCGGCCAAGTGGCGTGCGGCCTCGGGTGCACATGCTTGCACGCTGGCTCTATCCCTGGGCAGACCATGTCGTGGGGGTTTCCCAGGGAGTTTCTCGCGACGTCGAGCAGTGCCTCGGACTTCCGTCGCAGCACGTGCGCACGATTTACAATCCGATCGTCGACGCGCAGATGTTGGCCCGCGCTCAAGAACCTTGTCCAGCATCCCTGGCTGCCCGCCGGCGATCGCCCGGTGCTGCTCAGCCTTGGGCGGTTGCAACCGCAAAAAGACCACGCGACGATGCTGCGGGCCTTCGCCATCGTGCGGCGAACGCCGGCAGGCGCGGTTGGTGATCTTTGGCGAGGGCCCGGAGCGCGCACGGATCGAATCGCTCCGTCGCGACCTCGGCCTGGAGGCCGACGTCGACCTGCCCGGCGTCACCGACAATCCCTATTCCGCGATGCGTCAGGCGTCCCTGTTCGTCCTCTCCAGCCGATTCGAAGGATTGCCCACGGTTCTGATCGAAGCGCTGGCCTGCGGCTGTCCGGCCGTCTCCACAACCTGTCCCAGCGGACCAGCCGAAATCCTTGACGGCGGACGCTATGGCTTGCTTGTCCCGCCCGAGAATCCCGAGGCCTTGGCCGCCGGCATCTTGCAGGGTTTGGATCAGCGTTGGGACCGCGATGCACTGCGCCGCCGCGGAGCTGAATTCTCCCTGACCGCCTCGCTCGATCAATACCTCGCCCTCCTCGGCCATCCGCCGACGCCGCTAGCAGTGCCCCGGTCTTCCCGGCACGAGTGCCAACCCGCCGTATAGGTGGTCAACTGGAATTGACCGGGGCATTCTCGCTTCCTACACTCCGTCGCCCCATTTTCCGGTTTGCGGCGGATTTTCCTGAAATCGACGAGAAGGTCTCGCTCTCGTGGCAGAAGGCTTTACGAACGATCTGATCTTCGAAGCCGGCGTGGTGGCGCTCGTGGCCATGCTGATCGCGTGGCACGACATGCCGCTGATCTTGGCGGCGCCGGTGGTGCTGTTGCGCGTGGCCGTGACGACTCTGTATTTTGCCGAGTTCATCGACGGCAGTTGGCTCATGATCGATGACATGAATTATTTCAACGACGCGGCATTGAACCTGCGCGATGGCTTCAATCCGATCAATGCTCTCATCACTCCCGAAGGTCTCAATGCGCTTCACTTGCCGGACAGTCGCCACATTCTTTATCCGTGGTGGAACCTGCTGGCCATGTATTTGTTCGGCGAACATTATTATGCGCCCGTCTTTTTGAACGTGCTCTCGACGTTCGTGATCGGCTTCATGCTGTACCGCATCGCCGAGATGCTGGGCTTTTCTCGCAACTACCGGATTGGCCTGGAATTGTTCTATTTGCTCCACTGGGACGTGATCACCTGGTCATCGTTCATCAATTTAAAAGAGTGCGTAGTCCAGTTGTTGATTGTGGCCAGCCTGTATTGCGTCGTTCGCTTCTGCAAACTCCACGACTGGAGGTCGATCGCCGGATTCGGCATGACCATGGTGTTGCTCTATTTTATTCGCTTCTATCTTACGGCGCTCACGCTCATTGCGACGGTGTTCTGGGCCCTTTGGCAGTGGCGTGATCCGCGCCGGTACCTGCTGATGCCGGTGGCCTTGCTCGGCATGTACATGGCCATGCAAGGGGCCAGCGAGGAGCCCGATTTGATCAATGTTCGCACCTGGATCACCGGTCTCTACCTGATCCTGTTGGCGCCGCTCCCTTGGATCCAATTCTTTGATGCCTGGTGGTACATTGCGGTCCCCGCCGCGTTCCACCTGATCTTTTTCCTGCCGGCTCTGTACGGGGGGTGGCAGTTGTGGCAGACAAACTCCCTGGCCAGGCTGTTCATCATCTATCTCGTGGTCGTGTTGGCGTTCTATGCGATCGTGCAGGTTGACGGCATGCGCGGGCCGAGGCAGCGATCAACGCTGGCCTTCATCTTTGCCTGGATTCAATTTCAGTTCTTCTGGTCCTTGCGGCCAGCACCCGCGGCGCAAGCGGCGCGCACCGGCCCTCTGGCCAACAATCTCGGTCCCATGTCGCGACGCCGTCCTCTGGCCACCCCGATTTGAGTCGCTGTCGGTATGTGCGGAATCACCGGATTTCTGAATCTGCAGGCACAACCGGCGATCCCGTCGCGCGGCCTTGACTTTGCAGGCGCGGGCCATGGCCGATCAGCTGATCCATCGCGGTCCGGACGACGTCGGCACCTGGGTCGACCCGAAGGCCGGAGTGGCCTTGGGATTCCGGCGTTTGGCGATTGTCGACCTTTCATCGGCCGGGCGCCAGCCGATGGAATCGGCCAGTGGACGATATGTCATCGTCTTCAACGGCGAGATCTACAACCACCGCGAACTGCGGCGACAACTTCTCCACGAAGGGGGCAGCCCGGCCGTCTTCCGCGGCCATTCCGATACCGAAGTCCTGCTGGCCGGGATCGAGGCCTGGGGATTGCGGCTGACGTTGGAGCGCGCCGTCGGAATGTTCGCCTTCGCGGTCTGGGATCGGCACGACGAAACGCTCTCGTTGGCCCGCGATCGGCTGGGCGAAAAACCACTCTACTATGGGCGTCACGGTCCAACGCTGCTATTCGGCTCCGAACTCAAAGCGCTCGTTGCCCATGAGGCGTTCGAGGGCCAGATCGATCGCGAGGCCTTGGCTCTATACCTCGAGCACGGCTACATCCCGGCTCCCCATTCGATTTATCAACAGATCTCGAAGCTGATCCCGGGCACGTTCGTGCAGTTTTCCGCGCCGCGATTGCGCCACGGGTCCGGCCCATTACCGGAGCCGGTCGCCTATTGGTCGGCCAAAGACGTCGCCGAAGGGGTCGCCGCCGCGCTCTTCACGGGCAGTTTCGAGGAAGCTGCCGATCAGTTGGAACAACAGATTCGGGAATCAATCGCCGATCAGATGGTAGCCGACGTGCCGGTCGGCGCATTTCTCTCCGGCGGCGTCGATTCCTCGTTGATCGTGGCTTTGATGCAGGCCCAAAGCGGCCGGCAAGTCAAAACATTCACGATCGGTTTCCACGAATCGTCGTTCAACGAAGCCAACTATGCCAAACGCGTGGCCGCGCATTTGGGAACCGATCACACCGAGCTATATGTGACGCCTGCCGAAGCCCGGGCCGTGATCCCCGCGCTCTCGACAATCTATGACGAGCCATTCGCCGACTCCTCACAAATCCCGACGTTCTTCGTCTCGCAGCTTGCCCGAAAACAAGTAACCGTGAGCCTGTCCGGCGATGGCGGCGACGAATTGTTTGGCGGCTACACGCGGTACGCGCTGACCCAAGCGGTATGGAAAGCGATCGGCATGGCACCGGCCGCGGTGCGCAAGCCACTTGCGCGTTTGTTATCGGTGGCACCAGCCCCGTTGCTCGACTTCTTGTTCGCCTGGTTGGTGCCAACGGCCAATCGGCATGGAAGCCCGGCACCGATCAGCGGCAAGCTGTACCGAGTGGCCAAAATGCTCAAACAAAACTCGATCGAAGGCTTGTATCGCTCGATCATGGCGGAAAACTGGCCTGGCGGCGGTATCGTGCCGTCGCTCCCCCGACTGAAGTCGATAGACACCGAGCCCGGGCGGCGGGCCAAATTCAGCAACGCCTTCCAGCAGGCGATGTACCACGACCTGGTCAGCTATCTGCCCGACGACATTCTGGCGAAAGTCGATCGGGCGGCCATGGCCGTAGGCCTCGAAACCAGAGTGCCGCTGCTAGATCATCGCATCGCCGAGTTCGCCTGGCGGTTGCCCTTGGAATTCAAACATCGTGAAGGGGAGGGCAAGGCGATTCTGCGTCGGATTCTCGATAAACACGTTCCCCGAACGCTCATCGATCGGCCCAAGATGGGCTTTGGAGTGCCGATGGACCGCTGGCTGCGTGGATCGCTGCGTGATTGGGCCGCGGACTTGCTCGGCCCTCGGCAGTTGGCGGCGAATGGCATGTTCGACCCGGCGAGGATCAATCTCATGTGGCAACAGCATCTTGCCGGTCAGCGAAATTGGCAACGTGAGTTGTGGACTGTTTTGATGTTCCAAGCCTGGTCCGCCGATCGCAGCAATGGGCTGCCCAGTCGGCGTGCCGCCTGACGATCTCGGCAGGACGAATCGAACATGACCGAGGGTGGAACGTGGCACAATTGGTCAAGGGACAGACGGTTGGCAATCAGCACGATCGAACGGAAATGAAACGTCTCCACATCACGCATGTGATTGGCAGCCTCGACGTCGGCGGTGCCGAACGAGTGCTCTGCTCGCTGCTTGCCCAAATCGATCCGGCCACCACCACTACGTCGGTCATCACATTGCTTGACGGCGGAGCACTCAAAGGCCGACTCGTCGAACAAGGCATCGACGTCCATTCGCTTGGCATGTCGCGTCACTTCCCACAACCCGGCGTCGTCGTGCAATTGGCCCGGCACCTGTCCCGTCGCCGTCCCGCGGTGGTGGTGACGTGGCTGTATCACTCGAATTTGATTGGCGGTCTGGCGGCACGTATGGCCGGAGGGATGCCGGTCGTGTGGAACATCCGGCACAACACGCTGCAAGCTCCGTTGGCCAAGCGTTCAACCCGGTGGGTGAATTGGTGCACGCGCCCGGCTGTCGCGCTGGATTCCGTCGCAAACGGTGTTTGTGGGACAGGCGGCCCGGCAGAGCCACGACCAAGCCGGTTACGATACCCGGCGCTCGCGCGTGATCCACAATGGCTTCGACGCCTCGATTTTTCGCCCCGATCCGGCCGCCCGCGCCGGTGTTCGACGGGAGCTGGACATTGCGAGCGACGTCCCTTTGGTAGGACTTTTCGGCCGGTTCCACGCCGACAAGGACCACGAAAATTTCGCCTGTGCCGCCGGATCGATCCATCGCCGCCTGCCCCACGTCCATTTCTTGCTCTGCGGCACCGGGGTCACCAGCTCCAATCCCAACCTGGCCGGCTGGCTGCAGCGTCAGCGGATTGCCGGGCAATGCCATTTACTAGGCCCGCGCAGCGACATGCCGCGTCTGACAGCCAGC
Organism: uncultured Planctomycetaceae bacterium; assembly: GCA_963702015.1. Taxonomy (GTDB): domain Bacteria; phylum Planctomycetota; class Planctomycetia; order Pirellulales; family PALSA-1355; genus DATJTR01. Next base: position 4,050,276 of record OY969698.1, on the reverse strand, counting down.
CTCGACGTTCAAGTCTCGTCGTCATTGACCGAAGCGCTGCCAAACGTCGTTGGCGAGGCGATGGCTAGCGGCGTTCCCTGCGTGGTGACCGACGTGGGCGATTCGGCATTGCTTGTCGGCAATACGGGCCGCGTGGTGCCGCCACGCAATCCAGCCGCCTTGGCTCAGGCTTGCGTCGATTTGCTCCTTCAACCCCCGGCTGCACAAGAACTGTTGCGGACTCGCTGCCGCCGTCACATTCTCGAGCATTTTTCGTTCGAGCGAATGGTGTCGCGGCATTTTGCATTGTGGGGTGAGATAGCCGGCCGAACCATCCATCGCCGACCTCCAATAGAGAACTCGATCGAGAGAGAGGCCGCATGAACGTCCTGCCGTTTCACCGCTCTGGAGCCGCACCGGTTCGCATCTGCCACGTGCAAGTGCTGCCGTTGCTCAGCGGCGTGCAGCGCGCGATGCTCGAAATGTTCAAGCAACTCGATCGCTCCCGGTGCGAGATTCACGTCGCTTGTCAAACCCGCGGCCCTCTCACCGATGAACTCGAGCGACTCGATATCCGCTGGCATGCCGTGCCCGAGCTGGATCGAGCAATCCATCCGCGCCGCGATTGGCAAGCCTATCAATCACTGCACGCGCTGTTCCGCACGTTTCGCTTCAACGTCGTGCACACCCATTCGTCGAAACCGGGCGTCTTGGGCCGCCTGGCCGCTCGCCGAGCCGGCGTTCCGGCCATCGTTCATCACATCCACGGTTTCGCATTTCACGATTACAGCCCACGGCTCAAACGCTGCGATCTACAGCCAGCTGGAACGCTGGGCCGGCAAATATTGCGACCGGGTCGTCTTCGTGAACCACGAGGAACGCGAGCTCTCGATCCGCCAAGGTTGGCTCCCGGCCGAAAAGTGCCTCACCATCTACAACGGAGTCGATCTCGGCGAAATCACGCCGGTCGGCCGCCTGGCAGACCGCGAAGATTGCCGCGCCCGCTGGCGACTCGACGACAACGAGGTGGCCATCGTCTTCGCCGGCCGATTAGACCCGCAAAAACAGCCGCTCGCCCTGGCGGACATCGCCCACGCGCTACGGCAGCTTGGCACCGCAAACCCGTGGCGGCTGATGGTCGTCGGCGACGGACCGCTGGCGGGCCAGCTTCGATCGCGGTTGAAAAGCCTTCGAGCTGGACGGCCACGTTTCGATGGTCGGCTGGCAAGACGATCCGCACGCCGCACTCGCCGTGGCCGACATCGTCCTGCTGCCGTCGCTCTACGAAGGCCTCTCCGTGGCCCTGATCGAAGCCCAAGCCGCCGGCCTGCCGATCGTGGCCAGCAATGTGAAGGGCAATCGGGAAGTCGTCATTCCCGAAACCGGCTTTCTCTGCGCCGCCACCGAGCCGGCCACCTATGCTCGATCTCTCGGCGCGGCTCATCGACGATCCGTCTGCTGCGCCCGGTTTGGCCGTGCCGCCCGCCGGCACGCCGAATTGGCCTTCGACGGCACCGAAAACCATCGCCGGGTCGCCGACCTGTACGACGAACTGCTCGGTCACCGCCCAGCCCAGCGTGTCCATGTCCAAGCGGCCTGACCCCTCGCTGGCTCCGACAATTTGCCGGAGTGCGACACATAAGCGTAGCAAGGCCGCAGCACGCAATAAACGAGCGGCTCACGGCACCGCCTGCGAAACTCCCTTCTGAAACCTTTTCTGCTTGATTCCACACGCCACGCCGGCCGACATAACTTGCTGATCCACCGAATTTCGCTCGCCGCGGCGGAAGGCACCGTAAGCTTTCCGTCTCTTTCGCGGTCGCGGCGCGTCGCACGCCCCCTGCGATCGCTACGAGGCCGCCGCGCTGCCCGTTGGGAAAGCCGGAAGGGAGAGAAGACCTTGCGTTCTGTCCGCCGCCGCATTGCATACCTGTATCTTGCCTATTTCTCCAAACCGGTCGGCGATCGGGTTTTGTATCGGGCGATTCATCGGCATCGCTGCCAGCGGATTCTGGAAATCGGCGTCGGATCGGGCCGCCGGGCGTTGCGGATGCTCGACGTGGCATCGCGTCACCACCCGAAAGAGGAGCTGTTCTACGTCGGCATCGACGAGTTCGAAGCTCGTCCGGCGAGCTGTCCAGGGCTGAGCCTGAAAGAGGCCCATCGCCAATTCAAGGCCCGGCAGTTCAAGGCCCAGCTCCTGCCTGGCGATCCCTATGCGGCCCTGATGCGTGCGGCCAACGCGCTGCGGAACATCGATCTGGTCGTGATTTCGGCCGATCAGAACGCCGCTTCTCTCGCGCAGGCCTGGTTTTATCTACCGCGGGTGCTGCACGCCACATCGGTCGTCTACCAGGAGCAAGTCGGTCCCGAGGGGGCCCCGATCCTGGTGGCCTTGGACCGGGCCACGATCGACGCCCGCGCGCAAAAGCCCCACCGCCGCAGCGTGGCGTGACAAACGCTTTCCCGCCGGCGTATGATGAATCATTGAGCCATGACGGCCCGGCTCCATGCGCTCGATCCGCGTGCGCGCGGGCGCGATCGACGTGGCGCGTTTCATGCTCTTGGATCCGTGAGTGCTTTCGCCGGCGGTTTCCGTGGCCCAGCAGGGGCGCATGGCAGCGGCCGGCCGAAACGCACGCGGCGGCAGCGATTTTGATTCTATTGCGGGGGGTTGAACGGGTGGCCAAGTCTGCTTTCTTACCGCTCGATGCAACGCTCGATTCTCCGTCTGCCGGAGCGACATCCTCCAACCCGACCAATCCTTGTCCGCGCGTCGAGTTGGTCCGTGGCAGCGGTCCCCACATCACGACCGAAACGACGAACCTGCTGCGCGTGCGACTGCGGGGGCGGCGCTCTGCCTGCTGATTGGCTTCGGAGCGTTCTTCCTGTGGCGATTGGCCGACCGCCGCGTGATCGGCCAGCCGGGAACGCTGCTGTTCTACGCCGACGCCGCGGTGCTTGTGCGTGCTGGGCGTCAGTTGGCTGGCGCTTTGCCGGCGGTGCGGCATTTCGCAATTCCGCCTCCGCTTTTACGAAATTCTGATTTTCGCCACCCCGGCCCTCTATCTGCTGCTGGTCGACTACGAACGCATTACGCAACTGCGCCGAACGTGGCTTTTTGCAGCCACCCGTTGCCTCGTGGTATGCGCTGATCTTCACCTATGCGCTGTTCATCCCCAACACCTGGCGGCGAGCGGCCGTGGTCGTGGGCTCGCTGGCCGCGGCGCCGGTGCTGATGATCGGCTTTCTGTGGATGCAACACGGCGTCTGCAGCAAGTTGATGCACGATCATCCGACCTACCTGGTCGAAGTCGGCTTGATGCTCGGCCTGGCCGTCGTCACCAGCGTCTACGGGACGCACATGGTCGGCGCGCTGCGCCGCGAAGCGTTCGAAGCCCGGCGGCTCGGGCAATACCGGCTGCTGCGGTTGATCGGCTCGGGCGGAATGGGAGACGTTTATCTGGCCGAGCATCGGATGATGAAGCGGCCCTGCGCGATCAAGGTCATTCATCCCAGCAAAGCCGACGATCCCCAGGCGCTGGCTCGCTTCGAACGCGAAGTTCACGCCACGGCACAGCTGTCCCACTGGAATTCGATCGAGATTTTCGATTACGGCCGGGCGGAAGACGGCACGTTTTACTACGTCATGGAATACCTCCCCGGCCTGAGTCTGTCGCAACTGGTCGAGCGCCACGGTCCGCTGTCGCCGGCGCGCGTCGTCTATCTGCTCGCCCAGGTTTGCGATGCGCTCGGCCGAAGCCGCATGCCGCCGGCTTGATCCATCGCGACATCAAGCCGGGCAACATCTTTTCCGCCGTCCGTGGCGGTCAGCACGACGTCGCCAAATTGCTCGACTTCGGTCTGGCCAAGCCGCTGGCCACCGGCGGCGACAACCAGCGTGCAACTGACTCAAGCCGGCTCGATCACCGGCTCGCCGTTGTACATGTCGCCCGAGCAAGCCATCGGCGATAGCGAACCCGACGCCCGCAGCGACATCTATTCGTTGGGGGCCGTGGCCTATTTTCTGCTGACCGGCGTGCCGCCGTTTGACCAGCGATCAACCGCTGAAAGTGATCATCGCCCATGTCTCGCAGGAGGTCGTCGCCGCCCTCGCGACTGCGGCCCGATATTCCGGCCGACCTCGAGGCCATCGTCCTGCGCTGCCTGGCCAAACGGCCTGCCGATCGCTTTCAGGATGTCGCCAGCCTGGCCTTGGCCCTGGCCGAGTGCTCGGTCGCCGGCCAGTGGAACCGCGAGCGGGCGGCCGATTGGTGGCAGACCGAGCTCGTCCACCCCACCTGCCCGAAGCGTCGAAGCCGCGGCGGCGCTGGGCTGAACCGCTGCGCCGGCCGGCAGATCCGGTCCCGCCGCCCCTGGGCGACCGCCAGGCGTGATCGGCAGGCACGACCGGGCCGTCGGCTCGGATCGCGTGCCAGCGATATCGAACGGCCAAAAGGGCAAAATCACCCACTCCCGGCCCGGCCGCACGCAACCTATAATTCATATTGCTTCGGTCTGATCGACGCCTGGCCGCTTGCCGCGTGCCAGGATCGCGCGCATTTCACGGTGCGAACCTCCCGCGCGGTGTCGCGGCCTCGCGACGGCCAATTGCGATCAACTGTTTTTTTCAATCCCTTTCTCTCCGCGCTGCCCACGCATGATGTCCACTGCTCTTCTCCGCGGACGATGTTCGAAAAAATCTGGGACGCCCACGTTGTCGAGGCCGAAGCCGGCAAGCAGACGATCTTGTACATCGACCTGCATCTGGTCCACGAAGTGACCAGCCCCCAGGCCTTCGAAGGATTGCGGTTGGCTGGCCGCCGGGTTCGTCGGCCCGAGCTGACCGTTGCCACGCCCGACCACAACGTGCCGACGACCGATCGCCGCTTGCCGATCGCCGATCCGATTTCCAAACAACAGATCGACACCTTGCGCACGAATTGCCGGCAGTTCGGCATTCGCATGTACGATCTCGACGATCATCAGCAGGGGATTGTGCACATCATCGGCCCCGAGTTGGGTCTGACTCAGCCGGGCATGACCATCGTCTGCGGCGACAGTCACACCGCCACGCACGGAGCGTTCGGGGCCTTGGCCTTCGGCATCGGCACCAGCGAAGTGGAACACGTGCTGGCCACGCAAACGCTGCTGCAGTACAAGCCCAAGACCATGGAGCTGCGCGTCGACGGCCGGCTGCTCCCCGGCGTGACCGCCAAGGATCTGATTCTCTATCTCATCGGTCGCCTCACCACCGCCGGCGGCACCGGCTATGCCATCGAATACACCGGCAGCGCCATCCAGGCTCTCGGCATGGAAGAGCGGATGACCGTCTGCAACATGTCGATCGAGGCCGGCGCGCGGGCCGGCATGATCGCTCCCGACGAAACGACCTACGCCTATCTGCATCACCGCGAGTTCGTCCCCCGCGACTTCGACGCCGCGGTGGCCCGTTGGCGCACGCTTCCCACCGATCCGGGCGCCCGTTACGACAAGACGCTCGTCTTCCAGGCCGAAGACGTCTCGCCGCAAGTCACCTGGGGAACCAATCCCGGCCAGGTCGTGCCGGTGACCGGGCGGATTCCCGATCCCGGCCTCGCTCGACAACGAATCGGACCGCAAAACCGCCGCCAGCGCCCTGGAATACATGGATCTGCGCCCCGGCCAGTCGATCGAGGACATTCAGCTCGACCGGGTCTTCATCGGCTCGTGTACCAACGGCCGGATCGAGGATCTGCGCGCCGCGGCCGCCGTCGTCCGCGGATACCACGTGGCCGATCGCGTCGGGGCCATGGTCGTCCCCGGCAGCGGACAAGTCAAAACCCAGGCCGAACGCGAAGGACTCGACGTCGTCTTTCGCGAGGCCGGCTTCGAATGGCGCGAGGCCGGCTGCAGCATGTGCCTGGCCATGAATCCCGACAAGCTCTCGCCCGGCGAGCGCTGCGCCTCGACCAGCAATCGCAATTTCGAAGGCCGGCAGGGCAAGGGGGGCCGCACCCACCTGGTCTCGCCCGCCATGGCCGCCGCCGCCGCCGTCAGCGGCCACTTTGTCGACATCCGCCAGTGGAACTACAAAAGGTAACACTCCAGCGGCGAGCCCCCGTGACGTCGCCGATCGGCGGCATTCGCCCGGGCACTCAAGGTCAAACGCTCTACGATGCAGCCATTCACCCAGCACACCGGCCTCGTGGCCGCGATGGATCGCGCCAACGTCGACACCGATCAGATCATCCCCAAGCAGTTCTTGAAGCGGATCGAGCGGACCGGCTTCGGCCAGTTCCTGTTCTTCGATTGGCGATTTCTCGACGACGGTTCGCCGAATCCCCAGTTCGAGCTCAACCGATCCCAAGCTCGCCGGCGCCAGCATTCTGCTTGGCACGCCGCAACTTCGGCTGCGGGTCGAGCCGCGAGCATGCCCCCTGGGCGCTGGACGACTACGGCTTTCGCGTCGTCATCGCCCCCAGCTTCGCCGACATCTTCTACAACAACTGTTTCAAGAACGGCATGCTCCCGATCACTCTCTCCGAAGCCGACGTCGACGAATTGTTTCGCCGTGCCGCCGGCGGCCAGTATCATCTGACGGTCGATCTGGAATCCCAAACCGCTGACCGATCCGGCCGGATTGAAACTCGCGTTCGACGTCGACCCGGCCGCAAACATTGCCTGCTGCACGGGTTGGACGACATCGGCCTGACGCTGGCCCACGAAGACCGCATCACGGCCTACGAAAAACGCCGTGGGCTGGCCCCGGTCTCCGCCTGATTGCTGCTCACGGGCACGCCCCCCGGTCCACCGCGGCAGGTGGCATTGGGCCTTGCGCGACGTTACCATTGTCTGACCTGTGCACGCCGGCGGCGGTCCGACGGCCCAGGCTCAGCTTGGCTATGTCCGCGGCCGAACCCTTCCGCTGTTTCCCCACCCTCCGCGTCAAGGATCACCCCCATGAAATTCGCTGCCTCACTGATTCTCGCTATTCGGTCTCGTCTCGCTTTGCTCCTCCACGTTCGGCGATGAGTTTCCGCGCGAAAAGCTCGACGACACCGGCTTTGTCTCGATCTTCGACGGCAAGTCGTTGGCCGGCTGGCACGTCAGCGCCGAAACCGGGCACAGCGGCAAAAGCGGCCACAAGTCGGGCGGACGCTGGGTCGTCGAAGACGGCGCGATCATCGGCAGCCAGGACATTCCCGGCAACGGCGGAATCGTGATCACCGACGCCAAGTACGGCGACTTCGAAGTCATTGTCGAAATGAACAACGATTTCGGTCCCGACAGCGGCCTGTTCCTCCGCAGCAACGACAAGGGGCAAGCCTATCAATACCTGGTCGACTATCATTCCAACGGCAACATCGCCGGCCTGTATGGCGAAGGACTCAGCCCGGGCTTTCACCTCTGCAACTTTCAGCTTCACCGACAAGCCGAGCGAGATCAAGCCGCACGAAGCTCCCACGCCGCTGCCGATCAAGCCCGAGGATTGGCCAAAGTTCTGGAAGCATGGCGAGTGGCATCAGTTCCGCGCCAAGATCGTCGGCAACCCGCCCCACATCACCACCTGGATCAACAACGTCAAGTTCATGGACTGGCAAGACGACACGAATCGCCATCCCGCCACCGGGGGCATCGCCCTGCAAGTCCACGGCGGCGGCGACTACACCAAGCAATTCGTCCGCTATCGCGGCGTGAAGGTCAAGCAGTTGAAGTAAATCCCTCCCCACCAAGGATCACCTCATGCGATTCACCGCGGCGCCCGCTTTCGTTTTCGGTCTGGTTTTGGTTTGTTCCTCCGCTTCGGGCGTTGAGTTTCCGCGCGAAAAGCTCGACGACACCGGCTTTGTCTCGATCTTCGACGGAAAGTCGCTCGCCGGCTGGCATGTCAGCGGCGAAACCGGACACAGCGGCGCCAGCGGCCACAAGTCGGGCGGACGCTGGGTCGTCGAAAACGGCGCGATCACCGGCAGCCAGGACATTCCCGGCAACGGCGGAATCTTGATCACCGACGCCCAATACGGCGACTTCGAGGTCATTCTCGAAATGAACAACGATTTCGGCCCCGACAGCGGCTTGTTCCTCCGCAGCAACGACAAGGGCCAAGCGTATCAATACCTGGTCGATTACCATTCCAAGGGAAACATCGCGGGCTTGTATGGCGAAGGGCTCAGCCCGGCTTTGAAGTCCGCAGCTACGACTTTCTCGACAAACCGACTGAGATCGCGCCGCGCGAAAAGCCGACGGCCGTACCGCTGCCGATCAAGCCCGAGGATTGGCCGAAGTTTTGGAAAGATGGCCAGTGGCATCAGTTCCGCGCCCGGATTGTCGGCAATCCTCCCCACATCACCACCTGGATCGACAACGTGAAATTCGCCGACTGGCAGGACGACACCGATCGCGGACGGCCCAAGGGGGGCATCGCCGTGCAAGTTCATGGCGGCGGTGACTACACAAAGCAATTCGTTCGCTATCGCGGCGTGAAGGTTAAAGAACTGAAGTAGGCCCGAGCGGCCCTCCCACTCAAGGAAGTTTTGCCATGCCGTCGCGCCGCGAGAAAATTGAAGCGATGTTGGTCGACAGTCCGGCCGACACGTTCCTGCGCTACAGCCTGGCGCTCGAGCGCGACAAGGAAGGGGACCACGAGCAAAGCCTGGCGGGGTTGGCCGAATTGACCCGCGACCAGCCGCCATACGTGCCGGCGTTTTTCATGGCCGCCCAACAGCTCATCCGGCTTTCGCGCATCGACGAAGCCCGCTCGATGCTCCGTAGCGGCATCGATGCCGCCCGCAACCAGGACAATGCCCACGCCGCCGGCGAAATGGCCGAACTGCTGACCCAATTGGGCGTGTTGGGATAATCACCCTGCCGGCGGCCCGCGCCGGCTAATCGGTTTCGGCCGCCAGCGGCGGCAGAGCGTCGAAAGCGATGACCTGTTCGCACCAGGCGGCGATCGCCAGCAGCTTGTCGTCGTCGCCATGTTTGCCGACCAACTGAAGTCCGACCGGCATGTTGTCCATGGCGACCCCGCAAGGCAGCGTGATGGCCGGCACGCCGCCATAGCTCCAGGGGACGCTGAAACGGGCGTCGCCCGTCGTATCCAGTCGCGCCGGCGCGGTGGTGGCAGTGGCCGGCAACATCCAGGCATCGGCTCCAATGCACGCCGCTGCCAGTTGCGATTTGTACGCAACTTGATGCTCCCGGGCCGCTTGATAGCGCACTTCGTCGATCGCCAGTCCCTCTTCGATCAGCCGCGAAAGATGCGGACCGTACTGACCGCGATGGGCGGTATACCGCTCGCGATGATAATGGGCCATCTCGAACGCCATGATCACGCGATGCATCGCCTGGATTTCGTCCAGCTCGGCCGGCAGCTTGGCCACGATCAATTCGGCGCCGTGCGATTCGAGCCACCCCAGCGTCACCTCCGTGACCAAGCAGCACCTCGGGCGAGGTTTCGGTCAAGAATTGCTGAACGATCGTTCAGACGCGGCGCGCGGTGCGGAAAGCCCAGGTCTCGATTTGCCTCCTCATGCTTCTTGTGGTGATGAAAGAGCGACGCGTGATGGTGCTCCGCAGCCGCGGGCTGCGAGTGCTCATGCTCGGATGCATTCGGTTGATGCCCCGGTGACTCGGGCCGCGGATCGGCCAACACCTGCCACAAAATCTCCAGATCGGCCACGCTGCTGGCCATCGCGCCGAGCTGGTCGAGCAGGGGGCTCGAGACGAGGACGCCCGCGCGGTCGATCCGGCCGAAAGTCGGCTTGAATCCGACGACTCCGCAATAAGCGGCCGGGCGAATGATCGAACCGCCCGTTTGCGAACCAACCGCTCCCAGACACATGCCCAACGAAGCGGCGGCAGCCGACCCGCTGCTCGATCCGCCGGGGGTGTGCGCCAAGTTCCAGGGATTGCGGGTGGGCGGGGGATCGATATAGGCGAATTCGGCGGTCACGGTTTTGCCGAGGATGATCGCGCCGGCCGCGCGAAGCCGGGCCACGCACACCGCGTCGACGGCCACCGGCTCGCCGCTCGTTAAAGGCGATCCGGCCCGGGTCGGCAACCCGGCCACGTCGAAAATATCTTTGATCCCCAGCGGAATGCCGGCCAAGGGGAGGGGGGCCAAACCGCTCGGGGCCAAGCGCGTCCGAGCCGATGTGCCTCGGCCATGGCGCGTTCGCGGTCGACGACGGCCCAGGCATGCACCTTCGATTCCCAGCGATCGATGCGGCGCAGACATTCCGCCACCAGCTCGCTCGGTTTGAGCTTGCCGGCGTCGATTGCCTGGCGTGCTTCGGCGATGGACCAGGGAAGTTTCATCGCCTGCCAGTGATACCACACCCCGGCGCCGGTTGGAAGTCCGCCGGGTGCTCCGCGGGGCAGGCGATCCATTTTCCGGACGATTTTCGTGACAGGCTATTCGTCGACGCGTCGATAAAGACCCAAGTTCTGCTCGGCCAGGGTCTTCATGAACCACTCCATCGGCCCGTCCGGCAGCCCGGGAGCGATGCCGATCGTATAGATCGACTCGCGCCGGCTGCGGTTGCCGGTCGAGATGACGCTGACGATGTCGGCCGGTGCCACATATTTGCCGCTGGTCGGCTCGCCATCGGACAAAAAGAAGATCGCCTCGGCATCGAACGAAAAAGCCGTCTCCAGGGCATCGTACGAAGCCGTGGACGATCGCGCCATCTGCGATTGCACATAACAATATCGCCGCCTTCTTGTTCGCCTTGTTGGCCGGCATCAGCTGTCGCTGCCAAACGTCCACCTCGCCATTGAACACGACGATGGCGAACTGCGTCTTCTCGCGCAGGTTGGCGATCGACGTCGGTCAGTTCGCGCTTGGCGGCGGCCAGCCGAGCCGCCGTCATGCTGCCCGAGGTGTCGATGACAAAGACCAGCTTTTCGGCGTAGATCGGCAATCCATAGTAATAGGGCGTGTCGGCCGCGGCGATTGCGACAACCGCCCGGGCGCCCGGCGGCGGCAGGACAAAGTTGTCCTGGTTTTGCCGCCACCATGTGGCCCAGGCCTTGGTGTCGCCCAGGAAATGCTGGCCCGTGACGGCGGCCAGATACTTGAGAATGTCGGCCCGAGCTTCCCCCTGCACGTCGGCCAGAAAACGGATCAACTCTCCCATCGCCGACAGCCGATCCAATCGCACCAAGGCCCCGACGATCGCCCGGCGAACGCCGAAATGGTCGGCGAACATTTGCGTTTTGCTCAATTTCACCAGCAGCGGCGACGCTGTCATCGGCATTGCGGGCACCAAGCTGATCGGCCAGTTCGGTGACCAGCAGCTCTCCCTTTCTGGATTTTTCCAGTACCGAGTCGAGCAGTTCGCGCGTGCTCAGATCGATGTCGGGCACGGTCGACGCCAACAGCGCCGCCAGCATCGGCACCGATTTCTCGCTCAAGTCCGCTTGTGCCGCGCTTGCCGGAACAACTGATCCAAAAAGTAGCGGCAAATCGCCTCGTTCGTGCTGAACCGCAGCAACGTCTCATACGAGGCGGCCCGCACCTCTTCCGACTCGTCGCTCATCCGCCGCTATGAGCCAGCTTGGCCGCATCGACCTGCGGAAATCCTTGCCAGGCGGCGAACACCCTCGACCCGGGTGGCAACGGTCTTGGACCGCATTTGCCGCTGGATCTCTGGCCGGGCGGCCCGAAATTCCGCCGCCTCTTCCTTGGAAACTGTCGGTTTGGAAGCTTCGGACTTGGCGGTGCGCTTCACGCTCTGTGGCTTGGCCGGTCGGGCCGCGGCGTCGGGTGGCGGCGCGTCGGACGCGCCGCAGCGCCAGCCGCGCCGGCCGGCGTGGTGCTCCCAGGTTGAGCCGCGGCCGCTTGAGGACCGACCGGTTGCGTACTGGCGGTCCCCGCCGCGGGTGGTTTGTCCTTATCGGCAGCCAGAGTGGCCGACTGCAGGGCTGGCGCGCCAACCAGGACAAGAACCAAAATGGCAAGCGTCAGCCGCCCGCGCACCGATCGCCCCTCCATCGGCCAATTGCTTGCCGCAATGGATGCCATGCGCTGGGGCCCTTCGCCAACTTACCGGTGGTTCGAACTGCCGTCGAAAAGCAATCCAGCGACGGCGCGATCAGCCTTAATTCTCTCCTGGTTCGGAGGGGGTGTCAAATTGCGGCCGCGACGCCGCGGCGACCGCAGAGAGTCTCTGCGCGCCCCTCGGCCGGCGCGACACGCCGCCCCGATGCGACTGGCAAAAGTCCACTCAGCAATCCGCGCGCCGACCAACGCGCTGAAAAAGCGCGTCAAACTGGTGAATCGCTCACGAAGGAAATGGGGCGACGGACCAGGTTTCCTTACGTCTCGGTTTGCTAGCGACCTTTTGATCTAGCGGCGGACGCTCGCCGGCCGACTTGTAACTAGGTCAACGGTTTCCCTGCGCGCGGCGCATTTTTGGACTTCAGGCGGCAAGGTTTGCGCTTGTTCCCCGAGCGGATCAATCGCGCCGAATTTTGAGGATCAGACAAGCCATGAATATTGTGCTGACCAGCGGCATCCTGGCGATTTCGGTCGACTTGGATCTGGACGTCCAGCGGCGGGGGGGTGACCAACAAAAATCCCTCGAAACCATCGGCCGTCAGCTCGCCGACCTGCTGGCCCAATACCGCCTGCCCGCCACGTGGGCCGTGGCCGACCCAGCCGTCTCGGCCGCCACCGACCGGATCCTGGCCAGCAACCCGGCTCACGAAATTGCCATTCTCGGCGACCGCACCTGGGTCGGCCGCGAAGCCGATCGTCCGCGTTTTGCCCGCGAACTCACCCGCCGGGCAACCCGCGGTCGGACGGCCGGACTGACCATCTCCACGCTGCTGCTGCGGGGCACCGAGCTCGACAGTCATCTCGACCTGGCCGTCAAACAAGGGATTACGGCAGTTGCCCGGGCCGAAGCAATATCCACCGCCAAGTGGTTTGGCCGCGTTCGATCGGAGGCCGCTCCGTTGCGGTTTGGGCTGTGGCAATTGCCTACTCAACTATCGTTGCCCTGCGAGCGAGACTGGCGCATTTGGCGCAGCCCGGCCCGTCAGGCGAAAGCCGAATTGGCCCTTGCGGTCAGCGACCGGCAAGTGTTTCACTTGTCGATCAGTGGCCTCGCCGCGGCAGCCGCCAGCCGATCGACATTGCGAGCGGTCGATCGCCTGCTGGTCGACGCCGTACGTTGGCGCGAACAAGGCCTGTTGGTTGTCGACACCTTGGCCTCAACGGCTCGGCGCTTGGCCGGTGGACGGCAAACCACTCCCTCGCGCTCGATCCTGCAGCCGGCCGCCTAGGCAACACCGCGATCGCCAGCTCAGGCCGTCCAGGCACAGAGCTGCCGACTCCTCGGAATTGCGCGATGCCGCACAACGGGTCGCACCCATCGATCGCTTGAACGACTTGTCTTGGGTCGTTCGCAATCCGTGCGGCCAGGCGAGCGGCTTCGCACACCACGGTGTGCAACAGCGCATCGTCGCTCGGTAATCGCCGCCTTGCGGGCTCCGGCAGCGTGCCGCGCGGTTCGAAAACGGCATGCGACCAAGCCAGGATCTCGCCATTCAGTCAGCCGATTGCGAAAGATCGCATTCAAAGATTGCGGGCCAGGCAGCGAAATTCCTTGCTATCGGTGGCCAGCCAGATACATTGTCACGAGCGGAATGAATCCTCTGTGTATCTGTTGAAAGATTCTCGTGCGCACGCAGGCGGCGGGTTGAGAATCGGCATTGCATTCACGATTAGTTTTTTTACGCAAGGAGTTGATGAGCATGAAGAAGTTACTGGGCGCAGGCTTGACACTGGTCCTGGTCGTGATTTTTTCGGTTACTGCCACGGCACAGGTCAAGAAGGGAAAAACGCGATTGCTGCAGACCAAGCAATTAATGGGTGGACTGGTGAAGCCAAACTGCGCCGGTATTGGCGACGGTTTGAAAGAGGCTCCCGCCGACGACAAGGCCTGGGAAGACCTGGCGACCAAGGCCGCGCTGTTGAATGAAGCAAGCTACATACTCATGGACGACGGCCGCTGCCCCGATGCCGATTGGGCCAATGCCGCCACGGCGCTGCGAGAAGGAAGCCGCGGTGGTGCTGGAGAAAGTGAACGCCAAAGACGCCTCGGGCGCGCAGGAAGCATTCAAATCCATGACGCAGGCCTGCGGCGCTTGCCATAAGGTCCACAAGAAGAGCAGTTAGCGGAGTCGGGTGAATCTCTGCCGACGATCCGCAACGTCGGCGAGTTCATCCAAAGCAACTGCTTTTTCCACTGCCGATATCGTCGCGCGCATGAGCTCAGTAACCAGCATACAAGCCGGCGACTAGCGCAGCGCGCCACGGTATCGACGCACCATCGGCGATCCGCGCCTCGACCTAAACCAGGGCGTTTTCGGCTTCGCCGGTGCGAATGCGAATCACATTCTCCAGGTCAGTCACGAAAATCTTGCCGTCCCCCACCTCGCCAGTGCGGGAGGTCGTCATGATCGTCGCGATCACGGCCGAGGCGTCCTCGTCCGCGGCGACAATTTCAATCTTTACCTTGGGCAAGAATTCCACGGTGTATTCGACACCGCGATAAGTGTCGGTGTGTCCTTTCTGTCGGCCGTAGCCGCGCACCTCGGTCACCGTCATGCCATGCACTCCGGCGGCATTCAGGGCTTCCTTGACCGCCTCCAGCTTGAAATGGCGAATGATCGCTTCGATTTTCTTCATGGTTTCTCCAATGCAGACTGTGCCTGGGCCGGCGTCGTTTTTCTAACGCAGACGAAACTCGCCGACCGGTTTTCATCACCTCGCAAAGTACCCACGTCACATTTCTGCGAGCCATTTACGCAACCGACCGGTCCAGGGCTTGAACCACCGCAGGCGCGCCATCCGCAGCAACCGGCCGGCAAAACGATCCGACAGCCACGCGCGACCCATCGCCCGGATGGCGACAAACTCATAGGCCATGTGAATGATCGGAACTCCGTTGGCATCCGCGTCATACTTGCAAAACAGCAGCTCGTACGCCGCCCAATAATTCCCCTTCGATCTGTGGTTCCCAAGACCATTGCCCAGGCACGACCCCGGGCTCGAGGGCATCCGAATCACCCGGTCGGGAACACTGTCGGCGACAACGCGCAATCCGTCCACCGGTCCGCCCAACAGCTCAATTCGGAATAGGCGTGGTTTCATCGAGGCGTCGTCGTGGCGCTGAGCACAAAAGTGGATCGTGTTGAACGACGTCTGGCGACGATTTGCCGCATCGCGACTATCTACTGGCCTTCGCCGAACCGCTCTCGCAAGGCAAGGTTCACTTCGAGCACGTTCACCAGTGGCACACCGCCCAACCCGCCGAGCGGCGCGGTCATATTGGCTTTCAACAGGTCTTCAATTTGCCTGCGAACTTCGTCCTCCGACCGGTGGCCGCTGGCGGCCCATTTCGCGGCCACGCGATCCAACTGATACAGGGCATTTTGATAGGTAATGTCCGGGTCCAATCCGGCTCCCGAGGCGGTCACCATGTCGGCCGGCACGTTTTGCAGCTTTGCGTCGGGGTGTTCCTGCCGCCACATGTCGAAGAAGATCGACTGGATGTCGGTCGCCTCCTTTGCCGGCTGCAACCCCTTTTCGGTCTTGCCGTCCGCGCTCTGGGTTTCGACCGCAACCGGGAAGGTGCCGGGGTTCTCTTTCGAATAACTCTCGAAAAACACGCCGGCGAGGTCCTCGGGCTTGGGTTCGGCGTTGTCGGGGTTAGCCTTCTTCCAGGCGGCCAGCTGCTGCGGATGGGATTCCTGCCATGCGGTAACGTAGGCCGCGTTGAGCGGATCGCCCTTGACCCAATTCGCCGCCAACGTCGAGTGCAGCGTGGCCCATTGGGCGACGATACCCGGCGAGCCTTGATACTCATCTTGTTGGAACCAGGCTTCGATGTCGGGACCAACGAGTTGGCCCTTCTTCTCACCGGCGCTGTACTTCACGATCGGTCCGAGAATTCTGGCCGCACGGTCCCGCAGCAGATAGTTGTTCGCAGCCCAGTTGCTGCCGGCCGTCGAGGCGGCGTTGTAAGCCACGGCCGAGGGCCGCGGATGAAAATACTCGTCCGCCGGAAAACGGCTGAGCGATCAAGGCCGAGCCGATCACGTTCCCCGACTTGTCGTACAACAAACTGCCGTCGGCTTTGGCCCGGACCAGGCTTTGCCCAAAGGCCAGCAGGACCAACGGGTAGGCCACCGACGACAGGCCGATCGAAAACAACAACAACCACAGGTTGGCACGCATGTGCGAGAACATATTCATTTTGCCTTTGCGTCAAATGCGACAGGTTTTCAATAATGGCCGCCGAAACGATCGGTCAAGTGACCATCTTCAGCGCCGTCAGCGTGACGTCGATCAACTTGATGCCGACAAACGGGACGAGAATTCCGCCCAGACCCCAAATCAACACGTTGCGCCGCAGCAAGGCATCGGCTCCCACCGCCTGATACTTCACCCCTTTCAGGGCGATCGGAATCAGCAGCGGGATGATGATCGCGTTGAAAATGACGGCCGACAGGATCGCCGACGTGGCGGAATGCAGATTCATGACGTCGATCACCTTCAGCCACGGAAGATTTGCCGCGAACAGCGCCGGCACGATCGCGAAATACTTGGCCAGATCGTTGGCGATCGAGAACGTGGTCAACGCACCGCGCGTCATCAGCAATTGCTTGCCGATTTCGACGACCTCGATCAACTTGGTCGGATCGCTGTCGAGATCGACCATGTTGCCGGCTTCTTTCGCGGCCTGCGTTCCCGAGTTCATCGCCACGCCGACGTCGGCTTGTGCCAGCGCCGGAGCGTCGTTCGTGCCGTCGCCCATCATCGCCACCAGCTTGCCGGCGGCCTGTTCCTTGCGGATGTAGGCCAGCTTTGCCTCGGGCGTGGCCTCGGCAATGAAATCGTCCACGCCCGCCTGCTCGGCAATCGTTTTGGCCGTAAGCGGATTGTCGCCCGTGACCATCACCGTTCGCAGCCCCATGCGCCGCAGCCGTTCGAAGCGTTCGCGAATGCCGGGCTTGAGAATGTCCTCCAGCACCACCATTCCCGCCACGCGATTGTTTTCGCAAACCAACAGCGGTGTGGCCCCTTTCTTCGCGACGGCATCGACCTGATGTTGCAGATCCTGCGGAATGTGCCCTTGCTGCTCCTTCACGAAATTGATCACTGCCTCGGCGGCTCCCTTGCGCACGCGTTCACCGCCGGCAAGGTTGATGCCGCTCATGCGAGTCTGAGCGGTGAACGGAATGAACTCCGCCCCCTCGGGACACCCGCGAGTGGACGCGGTGCAATTCGTTCTCCGGCAAGTTGCGGTACAAATTGACGATGCTTTTGCCTTCGGGCGTAGCGTCGGCGATCGAAGCCAATTCGGCCAACCGGCCCAGCGCCGCCACCGTGTAGTCGCGCGTCGGAACGAACTGGGTCGCATGCCGATTGCCGATCGTTATCGTGCCGGTCTTGTCCAACAGCAAGGTGTCGATATCGCCGGCCACTTCGACGGCCTTGCCGCTCTTGGCAAGAATGTTTGCCCGCAGAGCGCGGTCCATGCCGGCGATGCCGATCGCGGCCAGCAGTGCTCCGATCGTGGTTGGAATCAAACAGACCAGCAGCGCGACGAGCGTCGGGACGTCGGTCCCCAGCCCACGTAACTGACTGGGCAGGCCGAGGTAGGCTGTCATGTAAACTTCGGCCTCCCAGGCCATCGGCCAGAGGACAACGGTGACCAGCAAAAAGATGAACGTGAACGCGGCCAGCACGAGCGACAGCGCAATCTCGTTGGGTGTCCGCTGGCGAATCGCCCCTTCGACCAGCGCGATCATGCGATCGAGAAACGAACTGCCGGCACTGGCCGTAATCTTGACTACGATCCGGTCGGAGAGAACGCGTTGTGCCACCGGTCACGCCCGATCGGTCGCCGCCGGCCTCGCGAATGACGGGAGCCGACTCGCCCGTGATCGCCGATTCGTCCACCGAGGCCACGCCTTCGATAATCTCGCCGTCACCCGGCACGACCTGGCCCGCCTCGATGACGACGGTGTCACCGGCATGCAAATCGGTCGACGTGGTTTCCTCGATCTTTCCATTTGGCCGCAGGCGGTGTGCCGGCGTCTCGCGGCGCGTCTTGCGAAGCGAATCGGCGTGGGCCTTGCCGCGCGCTTCGGCCAATGCCGTGGCGAAATTGGCGAACAGACACGGTCAACGCCAGCCAGATGTCGAGCGCCAGCAGGTAAGTCATCGTGGCCTGGCCAGCCGGAACCCAGATGGCCTGAATCGTGAACAGAATGCTCAGCACGGCCCCCACTTCGACGACGAACATCACCGGATTCTTCCATTGAATGTCCGGCCGGAGCATGACAAACGACTGCTTGAATGCCTCGCGCAGCAGGTGCGGGGCAAACAGGCTTGCTCGTCGCGCCTCGCTGCGACCAAGTTTGACGTCGTGGACCTGTACCGGCTTGGGCCGTTCAGCCTCGAGTGTAGGTGACATAGGTTCTACTTCGCTGGAAAGGTTAGTGTTGATTAGCAGAGAACAGGACTGTTTAGCCGCCAAACGGCAGCGGGCCGAGTTGCTCGGCCACCGGCCCGAGCACGCCGGCCGGAATGAACAACAACGCGGAAAGCAACAACACGGTGCCCAACAGCATGCAGCCGAAGGTGAACGTGTTGGTATTCAATGTTCCGGTCGTGATCGGCGTCGGCTTCTTGGCGGCCACGCTGCCCGCCAGCGCCAACGGAACGATCATCGGGATGTAGCGTCCCAGCATCATCACCAGGCCGGTCGCGATGTCCCAATGTACGCTGAAGGGGGCCGGCGCCGGGTTGTCGTTGAACCCGTAAGTGTCGCCCAACCCCTCGAAACCCGAACCGTTGTTGGCCGAGGCCGAACTGAACTCATACAGCGTTTCCGAGAAGGCGTGCGTGCCAGGATTGTTGGCCGACTTGCCAGTCCAATCGAGATAACAAAAGACGCCGGTCGGACCCAGAATCAGAATCGGATGGATCAAGCAGGGCCAACATGGCCAGCTTCATCTCGCGGGCTTCGATCTTCTTGCCCAGATACTCGGGCGTGCGGCCCACCATCAGTCCCGACAAAAAGACGGCCACGATGAGATAAACCAGCATGTTCAACAGGCCCACGCCCACGCCGCCAAAGATGCAGTTGATCCACATGCCGATCATCGGGGCGATGCCCGCCAAGGGATTCAGGCTGTCGTGCATGCAGTTCACCGAACCGTTGGCCACGGCCGTGCACAGCACTGCCCAGGTCGGGCCCGCCGCGGTCCCAAACCGCAATTCCTTCCCTTCCAGGTTTCCAATCGGCTGATCGACGGGCAGGCCGGCGACGGCCGGAATCGCGATTTCGCGCGTCCCACCATCGGCCGATGGGTCCATGATGTTGTAGGTCTGGGCCGCGTGGGCCGCCAAGGCGGGGTTCGGCTTGCCCGAGTCGGTAGCCACGCACAGCCAGATCAGCGGAATGAGCATCGTCATCATCACCACGTAGATCACCGTGGCATGACGCATATTCTTCAGCATGTAGCCGAACATCACGATCGACGGCAAACGGCACCATGATGATGCCCACGCTCTCGACAAAGTTGATCCAACTGTTCGGATCCTCGAACGGATGCGTCGAATTGGGACCGAAAAAGCCGCCGCCGTCGGCAAAGAATTGCTTCGGGGCCACGATCGCGGCCACCGGCCCCCGCGCAATGACCTGCGGATTGGCATTGCCGTCGGGATCGGTCCCCATCGCGCCGGCCTCAACGGTCGTGGCCAAGGCGTTGCCTTTCAGCGTCATCGGCATGCCGCCGACCATGTAAATGCCGGCCACGATCAAACTGATCGGCGTCACGACATAGAACAAGCCCCGCCACATGTCGATGTAGAAATTGCCGAGCTTCTGTTCGCCGCGTAACCCCCGGATAACGGCCACGCAAGCCGAAAGTCCGAAAATCGGACCGATAAAGTCCATCCAGACGATGAAAAAGAGCTGGCTGAAGTACGACAGATGGACTTCGCCCGAATAGTGCTGCAACTGCGTGTTCGCCAGGAACGACGAAGTCGTGTGGAAGATCGTCGATGGCGAAAGCATTCCCTTGTTGTCGGGATTCAACGGCAGCCAAGGCTGAAGGGCCAGAATCGCAAAGCCGACCACAAAACCGACCGTGCTGAACATCAGCATTGCGATCGAATACTGCTTCCAATCCTGCGGGCCGGTATCGACCCGATCCTCGAATCCAGCGCAGCACGCCCGGCGGCTTGAAGCTGCTGTCCATCACCTTGGCCATGTAGCGGCCGACGGGAATCGACAATAAAACCGCCACACCCACGATCAAGATTGGCAGAATCCACATCAGAAGTGCCTTTCCGGCCAGTGCCCAAATGCCATTGACTGAATAAATACGAAGTCAAACCGCAGCGCCACCGCCCGCGATCGCGCGGACCCGCTACTGACCCGCGGAGTGTCGGTGCCTTCGACTCAAAACCACTCGGGGCGCATCAGCGCTGCACCGAGATAGACGAACAAAAATACCGACGTGATCATCGTTAGCGCAATCATGCCCAAAACTCCTGTTGCCGCCCCTATCAAACCACTCAATGCGTGCCCGCCAAATACCGCGGCGCCGCAGTGCCAAAGAACCGGGCAATTCGCCGGCGATGCGCCCGAATCTCAGCCCGCTCGATTCAGACCTTGTCGCACAGGCGGACGAATGCAAACAGCAGTCCGTGGGTCACAAGACCCATCACCAACAACAAGGGAATCCAAAAGCTCAATAACATGGCAGCGGCTCCTCAGAGACGATCTCAGTTTCAATCCGACGCAAACCCTTCGCCTGCCAAACGCAGTGTTGTCACACGCGCAGTCGTCTGGCTTCGGGTTTGCACTGTTTGGTGCAGTCTCTTTTGCAATAAGCGTGCCCAGACAAACCTGGAATTTGAACGCCATGGCACAACAAGCTTTGCGTCAAACGCTCCTAGAAACCGCCCCAATGCCGATTTGCAATTTGCAAGATGGCCCGTGCAAAACACGACAAGATTCAGCCGCTAAATGTCCTCGTTGATTGACGACGAACCGAGTATTAGCCATGCGGTAAAAACTTCGCTCGAGTCGATGCGCCATCGTGTGACCCAAGCCAGCTCCGGTCACGAGGCCTTGGAACTCTTGGGCGATCAACCTTTCGATTTGGCACTTTTCGACGTTCGCCTCGCGCGAGAACAAGGCCTCGATCTGCTGTCAGAAATGCTCCGCCAGGCTCCCGATCTGCAAGTAATTGTCTTGACCGCGTCCGCGACGATGGAAAACGCCGTTGAGGCTCTGCACCTGGGAGCCTTCGACTACGTCCTCAAGCCCCTGACGCCCGACCAACTTGGCATTGCGATTCGCAGGGCCTGCGAGTTTCGTCGGCGGAAGATGCAGGTCGATGCGCTGAAAGAGCAAGCTCGCTCGGTCGCTCCCGAGGTGTATTTGGAAACGGAAGATCCGACCATGCGCAAGGAGTTGGACATCGCCCTACGAGCGGCGGCGAGCCACGCCCCGATCCTGATTCTGGGAGAGAGCGGCACGGGCAAGGACGTTTTGGCACGCGCTATCCATGCGCATAGTCCACAAGCCCAGGCGCCCTTCGTTACGATCCACTGCTCCTGCCTTTCGGCAGAATTGCTCGCCAGCGAACTATTCGGTCACGTACGAGGCTTCGCTGGAGCCGCCGAGAGCACACTCGGCAAGGTGCATGCAGCCAACGGCGGAATTCTACTGCTCGACGAAATCGCTGAAATGCCGTTAGCCTTGCAGCCCAAATTATTGCGGCTGCTGTATGAAAACCGCTATGAACGGGTCGGCGAGACCCGCACGCGAACCGCGGACATTCGGCTCCTGGCGGCCACCAGCCGCAATTTGGAAGCGGAGGTTGCTACGGGCAGATTCCGCGAGGACCTGTTCTATCAATTGAACGTCATCTCAGTGACTGCGGTGTCGCTCAGACGCCGAAAGGGGGACGTCCTGCCGCTGGCACGCCACTTTTTGGCCTTCTTCGCACGGGAGAGCGGCAAGCAAGTTTCGTCCCTTACGCCGGAGGCCGAGGCGGCACTGCTCGATTGTCCTTGGCCGGGTAATATCCGCGAGCTGCGCAATGTCATCGAACGGGCCGTGATCTTGGCGCCCGGTCCCTCGATCGGCCTGGAGGATCTGGTATCGCCAATCGTCAAAGCATCGCGGGATTCAATCGAGGTCGGCGCTCCGGTGTCGCTCGTTCAACTCGAAGCCGAGCATATTCGTCAGATTCTGTCGACGACGCAGACGATGGAAGACGCGGCCCGGATTCTGGGAATCGACCCCAGCACCTTGTTCCGCAAACGGAAACGAGGTTTTCTGCTGAGAGCCCGGGGGACGAATGGAATCACGCCACCATGAGGTAACGCGGCCTATTTGAGGATCTCAAATAAGTTGGTGTGCTCGACGGTCCATAGGACCGCGCGTTCCGGCGCACCGCCCTCGGCCCTCTTTTCGTGGTTCGGCGCGCGTCCGCCCGCAGGGATTTCAGGCGAGTAGGAAGCGCCGGCGCGGCACCGCCCGCTGGTGAGCCGCGCTTGTCAAGCAATGCCGCTGGAGACAGAAATAGCGGTCAAGCGAACCAGGCAATTTGGCTCCGCCGTTAGGCGAACCGGGCATGCCGTGAGCCGACCGACAAGCCCCCGAGCGTCAGCCCCCACCGCGCCGCGTCACCGCGTTGCTTCGGAAACTTCCTGACCGTGGCGTTTCGCCGTGTTTGCGGATATTCTTAAGGGGCAGCTTGAGCCGCTCCTCCAATCTCCGAACACTCTGTTCGGAATGCCTCCGTTTTTTTGGCCTGAACTCGCCACTTCACTTGCGGCGCAAGGAGCTCTCGATGGCAGACCGTGTGGGCAACCATTCGTTCCTTTATCGTCTGGCAGCATGGGCGCGCTGCCACCTCTATCTTGCTATGGTTCTTATATTGGGCGTGGCAGCAGTTGTTATCGGCGCCTACCACTATGTAAGCGAATCACTCCAACAGCGCGTCACGTTGCTTACCGGCCCCGAGGGATCATTCAATAAAGACATTGGCGAAACGCTGCACGATCGATTTCTGCAAGAACCCGCCTGGCATTTATGGGGTCGGTCGTTCGATTTCACCGCCTTGGACACCAATGGTTCGCAAGAAAACCGCGGCCGTGTCGAAGAAGATCGTAACGGCCGGCTACTGGGCGTTGCCTTGGACGGCTTCGCCCAGACCCCTCACGTCCGTACGATGCTCCACTTGACGGACGTTCCCCTGTTGATTCTGGCCAGGCGCGATTTTCTCAACGACGCAGCCAAATACAAAACTACCGAGTCCTCGTCGGCCGCAATTCCACAAACATTTACCGCGAAGTTGCTGCTGCCCGACTCGGCAGTGGCAATCGCCGACGTTGCCATCAACGCGCCTCGAACCGAGACGGCCGAGCCTACGTTTTCACAGATCGCCAGCTATATCAACAAAAGCACAAAACCCTGCCATTGCTACCTGGGAGCCAGCGGAAGTGGAACTCGCTCGCTGGCCTGGCAGATATTGGACTCCTATGAAGTTTCGCCGCGTGACGTCGACCGACTCAGCCAATTGACCTTTACCGAAGCCGCCGCTGCCCTCGAGGCCGGCCAACTCGACGTCGCGTTCTTTTTGCTTCCAATTGGAACCGATTTCATTGTCAACCTTCTTCGCCACGGCGACGCACACCTTGTCGGTCTCGATCAAACCTCCGGTTTTGTGAGTCGAAATCAATTCCTTACGTCAAAGACCCTCGTCGCGGGCGCAGTCGCCCATGATATTCCGCCGCAAGCGATTGCCACGGTGCAAGCCCGGCTGGTTCTCATCTGTTCGGATTGCATGCCAAAGTACGACGCCTATTGGCTGACGCGATCGATCGCGGGCTATCTTCGCCAGGACGAGTCGATTGGACCGAGTCTTGCTAACGACCTGACGCCCGGCACCGACGGCACCACGTACGAAATGCACGAGGGCGCGCGCATGTTTCATGATCAGCGCGAGCCGTGGTATGTGAACGGTTCGCGCAACAGCATTCACTGGTTGCTTGCGCGCTGGTGCTGACACCCTTGGCCGCATACGCGCCGTTCTTCCTGGCCCGACTGCTGAGTGGACGTCCTACGCCGCCCGGAACTGCGAAAAATGAACTGGTGGACAGTGCACAAATCGAGCCGCGCGTGGCGGCCGGAGCCGACCTGCGCGCTCCGGACAAGCTGCTGCCGCAAGCAAAACAGTTATGCGCCGACATCGATAATCTGCCCCCCCAGACGACTCCCGCTCAACTCGCGGATGTCTACAATCGTTTCAAGGATCTCGATCTGGCAACTCGATCGTCGAAGGCGAGTTCGCTGTCCGAGCAGGACTCCCTGGACGAGGCGCGTCAGGCCCTTAAGGAGGTCAAGGAAACGCTGAATCACATGGGCGTCATCAAGACGCAAACCAAGGAAGAGCCCGCAAGGCAATAGGCCTCTGGCTCCAGGCCCAAAATGCCGTGCCGCAATTGATTACTCCGTCACGGCTGCCGTGGCGTGTGAACCGACACCAGAAACCCGGCGGCGGGCGCCGCACCACGTACTTCCCCGGGCCCGAACTCGCCAGGGTTACTCGCCGACGTGATAAAACGATCCGTTTAACGACGAGCCGCTGCACCTCGAAAAACGACCCGATGGCTGGCTGGTCTATTCCGTCGGTTTGAATCTCAAGGACGATGGCGGCGACCTGACCGACGACCTTGATGCCGGCGGGGTTGGGCCACTGCCGGTGCTCAAAACGAGGTCGGAAGGCGAGGCGACGCCGCCGGAAAGCCCGGCAGGGTAGGGGGCCGTTTCCGGCCCATGCTCGCGGCGTCGCGTCACCTCCCCTTGACGCTGGCCCCGGCGGGCCTTAACTTACTTAGTTCGCCCGCTTTGCGCCAGCGTAGCTTCAATTGGCAGAGCACCGCATTCGTAATGCGGGGGTTGTGGGTTCGACTCCCACCGCTGGCTCTGGCTCAACCCAAACTCACCTACTCGCCGGGAGATTTTGTCGACATGGTCCAAGGTTTGGAATCACAACTGAAGCAATTGGTCCTGAACACCGGGCCCTTCGGTCCGCAAGAAATCCACCGCATCGAACAGGCCATCGCCGAAGACTTTGCCGAGTTCCGCGTGCTGCGCGATGCCGTGGCCGAACTCGAAACCGGCGAAGACAAAAGCCCCGCCACCGCCGTCCGGCTGGGCGTTTGCTACTTCCTGCTCGGTCGCTACCACATCGCCCTGGAAACGCTGAAAACCGGCGATGGCGGGGCGCTGGCCCAGTTCTACATGGGCAAGGCCGCCGTGGCCCTGAAGCAATTCGACGCGGCCGCAAATTATTACGCCGCCGCCCTCAAGGCCGGCTACAACGCCGACGCCTGCGCCCTGGCCCGGGCCGAGGCCGCGCGCCTGGCCGGCGATTTCCGCGGCTCGCTGGTCGATTCTCGACAACCTGTCGGGCGCGGTCGAGCAGACCGCCGAATATCTCTACCAACGCGGCGCCTGCGTCGCGGCCATCGGCGGCAATCCGACCGAAGTCGTGGCCCTGTTCGAGCGGGCCGTCGAGGCCGATCGCAACCATCCCGGCGCCCTGTTCGGCCTGGCCCTGGAAAACGATCGCCGCGGAAACGACGAAGTGGCCCTCGACCTTTACGAGCGTTCGGCCTATCAGTTTCCCTCCCACGTCGGGCCGCTATTGAACCTGGGCATCTTGTACGAAGATCGCCAGCAGTACGACAAAGCCCAGCAGTGCTATTCCCGCATCCTCGAAATCTTTCCGACCAACAACCGGGCACGGTTGTTTCTGAAAGACGCCCAGGCGTCGGGCGACATGTACTACGACGAAGACGCACAAAAGCGCCGCGACCGCATGAGCCAGGTGCTGAGCGTCCCGGTGAGCGACTTCGAGCTTTCGGTTCGCAGCCGCAATTGCCTGCAAAAGATGGGCATCCGCACGCTGGGCGACCTGGCCCGCTGCACCGAGCAGGATCTGCTGGCCAGCAAGAATTTTGGCGAGACTTCGCTGGTCGAAATTCGCGACATGTTGGCCACCAAGGGACTCTCGCTGGGTCAATTGGCGACCGAAAAAGTGGCCGAGCCGGTCTACGAGCCCGAGTTCGTCACCCCCGACGAGCAGGCATTGCTCGACCGTCCGATTTCGGACCTGAACCTCTCGGTGCGTGCCCGCAAGTGCATGATCCGGCTGGGGCTCAACACCATCGGCGAGCTGGTCCGCCGCACCGGCGACGATTTGCTGGAGTGCAAGAATTTCGGCGTCACCAGCCTCAACGAAGTGCGCGAGAAGCTGACGCAGAACGGCACTCAAACTCCGCGGCGACTGACGGCTGCAAAAACGTCTCGCCACGGCAGTCCAGCTGCTTAAAGGCGGCTCGAAACATCGTGCCGACGACCGGATTGTTTTCGTTTGAGCTCCACGCCACCGATCCCGCGTCGCGCGCGCGAACCGGCACCTTCCACACGCCGCACGGCGACGTCGAGATGCCGGCCTTCATGCCGGTCGGCACGCAGGGGACCGTCAAAGGCCTGCCGGTCGATCTGGTCGCCGCCACCGGCGCCCAGATGATCCTGGCCAACACCTATCACTTGGCACTCCGCCCCGGTGCCGAGGTGGTGGCGGCCCTCGGCGGCCTGCACCACTTCTGCGGTTGGCAGGGGCCGATCCTCTCCGACAGTGGCGGTTTCCAGGTTTTCAGCCTGGCCGAAAACGTGCACGTCGACGAGCACGGCGTCACGTTCCGCTCGCATCTCGACGGCAACCCTTTCGAGCTGACGCCCGAAAAAGCGATCGCCATTCAGGAGCAATTGGGCGTCGACGTGGCGATGGTGCTGGACCACGTGGTGGCGCTGCCCGGCGAACGGGCCGTGGTGCGCGACGCGGCCGAGCGGACGATCCGCTGGGCCGAGCGGTCGCTGGCGGCACAAACCCGGAGCGATCAGGCCTTGTTCGCCATCGTGCAAGGGGGACTCGATCACGATCTGCGCGTCGACTGTGCCGAGCGGCTGGCGGCACTCGATTTTCCCGGCTACGCCGTCGGCGGCCTCAGCGTGGGCGAAGAGCCGGCCGAGATGTACCGCGTGTTGGATTTCACGGTGCCGGCATTGCCGGCCGATCGGCCCCGCTATTTGATGGGGGTCGGCCGGCCGCAAGATCTGCTGGCGGCCGTTGCTCGGGGCATCGATCTGTTCGATTGCGTCTTGCCGACGCGTAACGGCCGAAACGCGTTGGCCTACACCGACGCCGGGCCGATCCGCCTCCGCAACCGCCAATACCAGCTCGACTCCGCGACCGCTGGCCGCCGACTGCCCCTGCCTGGCGTGCCGGCATAGCCGAGGCTACTTGCGGCATTTATTCATGGCGGGCGAAATGCTCGGACCGATCCTCGTCAGTCTCCACAACCTGACCTACTATCAGCAGTTGCTGCGTTCGGCCCGGCAAGCGATCGCCGCCGGCCGCTTTGCGCTGTTTCACCACGAAAAGCTGGCCGGCTGGGAGTAGCCGCCTGTTGACGAATACAACAGGCGATTTCTGACGGGATCCCAGGCCCCTGGGGAGTGGAAAGCGAGTCGCGCCGGCGTGCGGCCCTCGCGCCCGGCCCGCTCTCGACGATCGGCGACGCGAACCGAGCGAGAGCGGGAACGCCCTTGTTGATTGTCCTGCTTGGTTTTAAGATACGGGCGCTCCGAGTGCTCCGACCGGTGTCCCGTCGAGGCTCGGATCTTCGGGCGGCAGGGCGGTCGTTGTTGTTTTTGCCAAAGGACTTGAGTCTTTTGGCGATAGTCCGGCCCGCGCGTGCGAACCGGCTTTGGCGCTTCTCCGGGAGCCCCCAGGACCCGCGCGAGCGGGCGGCGGCGAGCAACTTGCGGCCAGCGGGCCGATTTATTTTTTCCACCGCTACGGCGTGCTGGGAGTGAAGGCGGATTGAAACCATGACAGGGTTCACCGGGTGGATCCTATTGGCCGAGGCCGAGGTCCCCGCTGATGCAGCTCAGAGATCGGGCCTGTTCGGCGGCATGTTGCCGGCGATGATCGGCATCATGATTCTCTATTTTTTCCTGTTCATGCGGCCGCAGCGGCAGCGTGACACCGCCCATCGCACGCTGCTCGAGAATCTCAAGAAGAACGATCGCGTGGTGACGATCGGCGGCATTTACGGCACGGTTACCAACGTCCAGCGCGAATCGGACGAAGTGACGCTCAAGGTCGACGAAGCGACCAATGCCAAACTCCGCGTGACCTTCAATTCGATTGCCCGCGTAATTACGGAGGATGACGCCGAAGGGAGCAAAGCCGCCAAGACCTGAAGCGTCTCGCGCGGTCGATTCCTTTCCCGCGCCCGCACCGCCCGACCGGGCTGGCCGGCACTGGCAAACCGCAACATTTATATATCTATTGGCGAGGAAGTTCGTTTCATGGTTTCGTTTTCACATCTTTTCGCTGCTGCTTGGCCCAGGCTGTCCCCGAAGCGACATTGGATGACAGTTTCAGCACGGGCCAAAAGCTGGCCATGCCGTGCTGGTCTCTGGCCGGGTCGTTCGGCCTTGGCAGTCTGCTTGGCCAAGTGGCTGCGCATGCCCGACTACGGCACCAAAATCGGTTTGGTGCTGGCCACGCTTGTTTGCCGGCATCCTGATCGACGTCATCGGCTGGCCGCCCAAGTTGGGCATCGACCTGAGCGGCGGCGTGGTGCTGATCTACGAAGTCGATCAGAACCAGATGCAAGAATCGAACCGCGGCCAGATCCTCGATCAACTGACCCGCCAGATCGGGCAGCGTCGATGGCCACAAGCTCAAGCCACGATTGACCGCCAGCGGAGTCGAAATCCCGCTACCCGAAGAAGCCCTGGCCCCGAAAGTGGAACAGCGGGTCGCCCGAATGATCGACAACGGGCTGGAGATCACGCTGGTCGGCCTGCGGCAAGTCGACAAGCAGCCGGTCCTGGTCTACACGATCGAAGGCCAGCAAAAGCAGGTCGACATGGAAAAATTGATCGCCGCGGTCAGCCGCCGCATCAATCCCAGCGGCGTGGCGGAAGTGACCGTCCGCCGCTACGGCAATCGAGCAATTGGAAGTGATTGTGCCCGAGGTCGAGCAACGCGAAGTCGACCAGATCAAACGCATCATCAGCACCAGCGGCAATCTTGCAGTTCCGCATCCTGGCCAACCATCACGATCACCAGCGACATCGTCGATCTGGCCGAGCAATCCACCGCCGACGACGTTTATCAGGGCGGAAAGCTGAAAGCCCGCTGGATCGAGATGCTTCCCGGTGCCCATACGCAGGGTGCGATTACGCGCAATCGCAACGGCGTCGAGCAGGTGCTGATCATGATCGACAACTACAACGTGAACGGCGATTACCTGGCCGGCGCTTCGCGGGAACCCGATCCAACCACGGGCAATCTGTGCATCGCTTTCTCGTTCAACAGCGCGGGCGCCAACAAGTTCAGCCACCTGACGGGTGAAAATGTCCCCGACCCGGCCACCGGCGCCGAACGCAGTTTGGGCATTGTGCTCGACAACGTGCTGCAGTCGGCGGCCGACGATCCGTAGTGCCATCAGCGACCGTGGCCAGATCACCGGTCATTTCGATGAAGATTACGTCAACTTCGTGGTCGGCGTGCTCAACGCCGGCAGTCTGCCGGCGGCACTGCAAAAGGAACCCATCAGCGAACAGAAAATCAGCGCTCAGTTGGGCGAAGATACGATCCACAGTGCCTCGGTCGCGCTGATCATCTCGACGATTGCCGTCGTGCTGTTCATGCTCGTCTATTATCGGTTTGCCGGCGTCGTGGCCGACATCGCCGTGCTGATGAACATGGTTCTGGCCACGGCCCTGATGATCCTGATCAAGGCCGCCTTCACTCTGCCTGGCTTGGCGGGTTTTGTGTTGACCGTGGGCATGGCCGTCGACGCCAACGTGCTGATCTACGAGCGCATCCGCGAAGAAACCCACCGCGGGGCCTCGCTGCGCATGGCCATCCGCAACGGCTTTGCCCGCGCCATGGCGACGATCATCGACTCGCACTTGACCACGGTATTCACGGCCGTGGTCCTGTACACGATCGGCACCGACCAGATCAAAGGTTTTGCCGTCTCCTTGATCCTCGGCCTGGCCGTCAGCCTCTATACCGCGGTCTATGTGGCTCGGGTAATTCTCGACGTCGCCGAACGCAACCGCTGGATCACCAAACTTCACATGATGCAGTTTGTCGGCGAGACGCACATCGACTTTGTCCGCTGGCGGGGACCCGCCATCGCCGCGTCGACGGTCGTAATTGCGATCGGGATGGGCGCCGTTTATCTGCGTGGCGCCGATTTGTTCGACATCGACTTTACCGGCGGCGTGTCGGTACAGAGTCTTGTTGAAGCCAGACCATCGCCGCGAGATCGCCGAAGTGCGCGAGTTGGTTTCCGATCTGCCCGACGTTGCCGTCAGCTCGGTCGGCACCGCCGAAATGAAAGACCGCGAATACAAGATCGACACTTCCGAACGCGACATGGCCCTGGTCCAGAAGCGGCTCCAGGAAAAATTCGGCGACGATCTGGCAACCTACACGCTCACTTACGACGCGGTCGTTCCGGCGTCGGAGGAGAGCGGGATCAGTGGCACTGAGGGTGCCGAGAGTGCGTCGGGCCCGACCATCCCAGCCGGCGAGCCCGAAAAGCCGCAAGACTCCACTTCCGAGCCGGCGGCCCCCGACGCGGCGCCTGCGGACGGAAAAGAGCCCGAAACGAAGCAGCCCGAGGCGGAGAAAAAGCCCGCCGATGAGAAATCGAGCGATGCGCGCCGACTTCCGGCCCATTCGCTGCTGGCGCTCGCCGGCAATTCAGACGAGCCGGTCAACGACCTGGTCCTGGCCCAAGCCACGGCCGCCGCAAAGAGCGAGAAGGCCGCCGACCAGCCAGCCCCCACCGAAGACAAACCGGCGACGGAAGACAAGCCGGCGGCCGAAGACAAACCGGCCACCGACGACAAGCCGGCGTCGGCCGCCCCCGAAACGACTGCCACCGACGCTGCGGAACCGCAATCGGCCGGTCCTTCGGAAAAACCGATCGCGCTGGTCAAGGTGAAGTTGCACTTCGGCGAAGAAATCAACCTGCCGACGCTGAGCAAAATGATCGAGGAAGATTTGCGCACCGTCGGCCTGCCCTCGGTCCAGTTCGACCTGACCAATCCGCAGTACCAAGCCGGGCAGCACGCACGGCTACAAGGATTGGGAACTGATCGATTCCGCTGACGGTGGCCGACACCGAAAAACTGTTGGCCCACATCAAGGGCCGGCTGGCCGAGACGGCGGTCTTCCCGCTGGCCAATCAAATCGGCGGCAAGGTGGCCGGCGACACCAAACTGCTGGCAACGTACGCCCTGTTGGCCAGTCTGGTGATGATCGTGGTCTACGTCTGGGTGCGGTTTCAGAATGCGATGTTCGGCATCGCGGCCGTGCTGGCGTTGATCCACGACGTGCTGGTGACCGTCGGGTTTCTGGCTCTCAGCAAATATCTGGCCCCGTTCCTCGGTTTCGTGCTGGTCGAAGATTTCAAGATCAGCCTGGCCGTCATGGCCGCTTTGCTGACGATCGTCGGTTACTCGATCAACGACACGATCGTGATTTTTGACCGCATCCGCGAAGTCCGCGGCAAGAATCCCGACCTGACCGAAAAGATGATCAACGACAGCGTCAATCAAACGCTGAGCCGCACCATTCTGACTTCGGGGACGGTCCTCATCGGCACGTTGATCTTGTACTTTATCGGCGGTCCGGGCATCCACCCGTTCGCCTTCGCCATGCTGGTCGGCCTGATCTCGGGAACCTACAGCACGGTCTACATCGCTTCGCCCGTGCTGTTGTGGCTCAAGCGGCCGCTGGCCGGCCCCGGCTTTGCCCACGGGCACGTCGGCTTCGGCGGTTCGATAGGTCGAGTCTCTCGACGGCTCGCTTCGACGGCGTGACTTGCTCGCCGCCGGCGTGACCGCTCGGGGCTCGCTGGCGACGTACCCGCTTCATTTTCGGCGTCGCCCGCCGCGGCAAAGTTTGCCCATTCCCGCCAATCTCGCCCCCGCGGACGGCCCAGCGACCGCACATCTCGGCGGCTTGAACTACACTTCCCCCAGCCGCCGTGGGCGATAAAAGAAAAGAGACGACAGCGGCGGATTGCCTGCCAGACGCGCGGGGGGTCGCTCCCGCAGCAGGGCGGTCGCCTGCCGCTCGGCCGCACTGCCGGCCGTCGCACATTTCGCCGCCGGCAGAACCTGCAGGCCGCGCCACCGACCGCCCGACGCACTCTCGCCGCTTGTCTCGTATTCCACTCCCATTGGCCACTCGCAGAGGTTGCTCGCGTGACGCTCTCTCGTGGGAAAAAATGCGCTCTGGCAGCGCTCGTGCGTGTTGGCCGTCGGTGCCGGCATGCTGTTTCGCCGCAGCCCCGCTCCGCCGGCGCCGGTCGAAGGCGAGGCCCGCAGAACTGCTCACGCGCAGGCTGCCCAGCCCACGCGCCGCGGGCGAGCGCGGTGCAATTGCTCCAGTCGTTCGAGGAGAAGATGCCGCGGGTGCCGACCGCCGCCACCACGGCCGATCCGGACACGCGCAGTCGCGAGTTCGCGGCCCATCCGTCGCGCTCGTTTCATCCCGGCGGCGCGATGTTGGAGCCGGCCGACAATCTGCCGCCGGCCGAATCGCCTCGCGACGAACTGCTGGCCGACGCCCGCAGCCGACGACCGCGCCAGAGCCTGCTCAGGCGCGGACTCACCTGGTGGTCGATGGCGACACGCTGGCGAAATTGGCCGCCCGATATTTGGGAAGCAGCGATCGCTATGGCGAAATCTTCGCGGCGAATCGCGCCTTGCTGTCGACGCCCGACTTGTTGCCGATCGGCGCCCGACTGGTGATTCCACCCCGTCAGCGTCCCGCTCCGCCGGTTGAACTCAGCCCGGAAGATGCCCCCGACGCATCGCGAGTCGATGAGGACCAGATACCGCGGCTCGAGGTCGAAACCGTTGCCGGCCGTCAACGCCGACGAGCCGGCCGCGCGCGAGCCCGATTCTGCAGGTCCAGAGCGACGACGACGCACTGGTGCCGGTTTCCAAAGCCTCGCCCGGCGAGGAAGAGTAGACGCGTCGCCCGGCGTCAGAGAGCTCGGCCTCGGAAGGCATGAGGCGCGCAAGCATTCGCCGATCCGCGACCGCATCGGCTTGCCGCTGCTATTCGAGCACGCTGCGGCGCTCGTCCCAGGGAAAGGGCTTTTTGACCAGCAGGTCGACGAATTTCACGATGGCCGCCTCGACGCCCAAGCTCTTCTCGCTCAGCAGCTTGGCCCCTTGCAATTTGGTTTCGGGGAGCAGCACTTCGAGCTTCGGGCTGGTCTTTTCGACGTGATACTTGGCGAAATGCTTGTAGAGCTTGTTCACTTCCTCGCTGTAACGGCTGTTCTTGCGGCCGGCAATCAGCATGATCGCCAGTTCGCTCCGGATCGTCCGGAGAGCTGATCGCGTCGATGAGCTTCATTCCCTTGAAGTTCGACTCCGGCGAAATCAGCACCAGGGCTTTGACGTCCTGCCCTTGCTTGCCGCTGCTGAGAACCGGCCAGCTCCAGTCGAGCTGTGCCCAATTGGCGGCGATGATGGCCCCCATTTCCGCGCCCACGACGCACAGCTTGTCGATATTCAACTCGCCGGCATTGTTCTTGCGCGATCAAAAACGACTTCACCGCCTCCAAATCGTATCGTCCACCATGTCGGCGAAATCGGGGTCTCGCAACGACCGCGGTCTCGATCTTTTCCGCGCGGCCGTCGCGGTCGATCTCCTTGCTCTCGCCATGACCGCGCAGGTCGGGAGCGATCACCGCGTGCCCCTGCTTCTGCAGCAGTCAGGGCCAGATCGTCGAAATCGTGGCAATCGCCGTTGTAGGCGTGCAGCAGGATGATCGGCACGCTGTTCTTCGTTCTCGCGTGCCGGCGTAGTAGACCGCGTGCAGATGCAAGACCGTCCTTGGTCTTCAGCTGAACGTCCTCGGGCGGCGGAATCTTCGTCGGCATCGATCCGCGGTCTCGGCCGCCCGCGACGTCGAGCGGAAACATCAGCGCCAGCAGCAGCGCCCATCGCAGCAGCCAGGTGAAACGGAAGCCGTCAGAATCCATCATTACCGCCCGTCGACGTGAAAAAAACGGATGTCGAAAAAGCCTCGCCCGCCGGCAGCAAATCGCGGCGAGAATGCCAAGCTTCATGCTAGATCGCTGCACTGCCGCCGTCAACGCAAGGCCCACGCAGCGGCCAGCCGAGCCGCGAATATTCTCGGCTTTTCGCCGCCTCCGTCGGCGCGTTATGCCGGCAGCCTGTCACGACGCCGGCGGCCCGCTTGGCGGCAGCGGCGGCGGTGCGAAAGCCGGATCAACAGGCGTTCCAGAACCAATCGGCCCCGCGACGGCGAAGAACTCGACCCCTTGAGCGCCAAGTCGGCGTCGAGCAGCCAGCGATAAAGCTGGGCCGCACGCACGCGGCCGATCTGCCGCAGTTGGCTTTCGGCCTTGGAAAGCGTGAACGCCTTGAAGCCGGCCTGCTCCAGCGCTTGCCGGAGCGAAAGCCGGCGACCGGCCGCTTCGGCCTGCTCGATCAAGCGGGCCGCGGCGGCAAACCGCCTCAGCGTCGAGCCGATCTGAGCCAGGATCGAGATCGGCACTTCGCCCGCCGAAAGCAAATGGTCCAATTCGACCAGCGCCTGCCGGGCGTTGCCGCCGGCGGCCAGATCGAGCATCTCCCACGTCGTCCGCGTCCGCCAGCCGCCGACCACCTCGCGCACCAGCTCGGCGCGAATCACTCCCTCGGCGCCGGCCAACAGGGCGAGTTTCGACAGTTCGGAATCGAACAGCCCCAGTTCGGGCTCGACCAATTCGATCAAGGTTTCGGCGGCGTCGGCTTCCAGCCGCGCGTGGTACTGCTGCTTTCGTCCAGGCGATCAGCCATTTCTGCAAGCGGGCCGGAGCGGGAAACTTGCACTCGATCGACCAGCCCCTTGCCGGCCAAGGCCTTGTACAACCGGGTATTGCTCGGCCAACTGGCGACGTCCAGCACCAGCACGCTGCTGGTCTTGGGATGCTCGGCATAGCGTTCCAGTTCGGCTCGATAGCGACTGACAAAGTCATCGGCCTGGTCGATCACCACCAATCGCTCGCCGCCGCCGAACATGGCCAGCGTGCTCAGTTCGTCGAGCACCGCCGAAAGCGTGACGGTCGGCCCGGCAAACGAGGTGCTGGAGAACTCGGCGTCGTGCGCCCGCTAGCACCGCCGCGCGCAGTCGTGCCAGGGCCTGCCGTTTGAGAAACGGCTCGTCGCCAAACAGCACGCAAATCGGCCGGTGGCGGATGCTCCTGGCGGGTGGGCCAGATAATCGAGCGATTCGACGGGTTTGGACATGCCCCTCACTATAGCCCCCGGCCGCCGGGCGGAAAACGAATGCCACGGGCCAGCATGCCAGCGCGTGCCCCGGCGCGGGCCGCTTGAGGCCCGTTTCGCCCCGTTTTCCGCGGTCCGCACTTCCGCTTGGCGCCCGGCCGGCCGAGCCGATATACTGGGAGTTTTGTCCAAGCGTGGCCAGATGGCTGTCTGTCGGGGAGGGTTCCGTGGGAAAGTGTTGTGAAATTTGCGGCAAAAAGCCCGTGATGGGCAACTCCGTCACCATCCGCGGCAAGGCCAAGTACTTGGGCGGCGTCGGTACCAAGATCACCGGCATTTCGCGCCGCCAGTTCAAGCCGAATCTGCAAACCGTGCACGCGACCGTCGGCAAGACCAACAAGACGCTGCGGGTTTGCACCCAGTGCATCCGCAGCGGCGCGGTGACCAAGCGGGTCCGCCTCGCCCCGTTCAAGGTCCCCACCGGCCAGCGCGAGCAAACCGGCCCCAGCGGCGAGCTAACGCCATGAGTCTTGCCCGCCAGGATGTCGAAAAAGTCTCGCTGTTGGCCCGCCTGCAACTCAGCCCGCAAGAACTCGACACGCTCACGGCCCAGCTCGGCGCGATCGTCGGCTATGTCGAGCAGCTTTCCGAGCTGAACACCGACGGCGTCGAGCCGATGGCCCACGCCCTCGACCTGTCGAACGTTTTTCGTCCCGACGAGGTTGCTCCCAGCCTGTCGGCCAAGCAGGCGCTGGCCAATGCGCCCGCATCACGACGCCGAGTTCTATCTGGTTCCCGCGGTCCTGGGCGAGTGAACCATGTCGCTCGTCGATCTGACTCCGCCACCGAACTGCTGGGCCAGCTCGAGCGCGGCGAAACGACCAGCGTCCAGATCACCACCGCGCTGCTCGACCAGATCGCCCAGCACGACGGCCAAATCGGCGCCTTCTTGCGCGTCGATCCGCCGGCCGCCCTCGCCCGGGCTGAAGAGATCGACAGCCGCCGCCGCGCCGGCAAAACCGCTGGGCCGCCTGGCCGGTCTGCCCGTGGCGATCAAGGATCTGCTCTGCACCGCCGGCGAGCCGACGACCTGCGCCTCGCGGATGCTGGAAAACTTCCGCCCCCCCTACGACGCCACGGTCATCGCCCAGCTGCGGGCGGCCGACGCCGTCCTGATCGGCAAGACCAACATGGACGAATTCGCCATGGGGGGCTCGAACGAAAACTCGGCCTTCCAGGTGACGCGCAATCCCTGGGACACCGAGCGCATTCCCGGCGGATCGAGCGGCGGGGCCGCCGCCGCCGTCGCCGCGGGCATGGCCCCGCTGTCGGTCGGCAGCGACACCGGCGGCTCGATCCGCCAGCCGGCCGGCCTGTGCGGCGTGACCGGGCTCAAGCCGACCTATGGCCGCGTCAGCCGGTTCGGACTGGTGGCGTTCGCCAGCAGCCTCGACCAGATCGGGCCGCTGGCCCGCACGGCCGAAGACGCGGCGCTGCTGTTGGAAGTGATGGCCGGCCACGACCCGTTGGATTCGACGTCGGTCGATCGGCCCGTGCCCGAGTACACGCAAATCGATCCGCCAGCCGCTGGCGGGCTTGAAGCTCGGCCTGGCCCGCGAACATTTTGGCGCCGGGCTCGACGACGAAGTCGATCGGGCCGTGCGCGAGGCGGTCCGCGTCTACCAGTCGCTGGGGGCCAAGGTCGAAGAGATCTCGCTGCCGCACGCCAAATATGCCGTGGCCACCTACTACGTCATCGCCCCCTGCGAAGCATCGAGCAATCTGGCCCGCTACGACGGCGTCCACTACGGCTATCGCACCGACGAAAAGAAGATGCTGGCCGATCTGGCCGCCGAGCGGGCCGATGCTGGAAAAGGCCGGCGACGAGCGCGGCCTGATGCAGCTCGACAACCCGCTGGTGCGGATGTATCGCCGCAGCCGGGCCGAAGGTTTTGGGCCCGAGGTCAAACGCCGCATCATGCTCGGCACCTACGCCCTCAGTGCCGGCTATTACGACGCCTATTATCTCAAGGCGCTGAAAGTGCGGCGGCTGATTCGCCAGGACTACGACCAGGCGTTCGCCAAGGTCGATCTGATCGCTCGGCCCGGTCACGACCAGCACCGCCTTCCGCATCGGCGAAAAGATCGAACGATCCGCTGGCGATGTACCTGGTCGACTTGTACACCGTCAGCGCCAACCTGGCCGGCGTCGGCGGCATCGCCTTTCCTTGCGGCTTCGGCGCCGGCGGATCTGCCGATCGGCCTGCAACTGCAAGCGCCGCCGTTCGAGGAAGACCGGCTGCTCCGCGCCGCCCACATGTATCAGCAAGCGACCGATTGGCACAAGCGCCGGCCGACGCTGAGCGCGTCGAACGCCAGTCCGAGTCGCGTCGCGCCGCCGCGTCCAAAAAACGTCTGACGCGTGGCAACGATGACTGCAATCCCGAGTACACCGTCGTGATCGGGCTCGAAGTCCACGTGCAATTGGCCACGCGGACCAAGCTGTTCTGCGGCTGCAGCACCAAATTTGGCGCGCCGCCCAACACGCAAACCTGCCCGATCTGCATCGGCATGCCCGGCACGCTGCCGGTGATGAACGCCGAGGCCTTTCGAGCTGGGGCTGAAAACCGCGGTGGCGCTGAACTGCCAGATCGCCCCGTTCACCAAGTGGGATCGCAAGAACTATTACTATCCCGACCTGCCCAAGGGCTATCAGATCAGCCAGTACGATCTGCCGTTCAGCCACGACGGCCATCTGGAGATCAGCGATCCCAAGGGACGCATCGAGCCGAAGAAAATCGGCATCATTCGCGCCCATCTGGAAGAAGACGCCGGCAAGAGCATGCACGACGAGGCGGCCGGCCAGGCCGACAGCCGCATCGATCTGAACCGCGCCGGCACGCCGCTGTTGGAAATCGTCAGCCAGCCCGACATGCGTTCGCCGGCCGAAGCCAAGGCCTATCTCACCGAGCTCAAGCTGCTGCTCACCTATCTCGGCGTGTCGGACTGCAACATGCAGGAAGGCAGCCTGCGGGTCGACGCCAACATCAATCTGCACATCGACACCCCGGCCGGCAAAGTCGCCACGCCGATCGTCGAAGTCAAGAACATGAACAGCTTCCGGGCTGTCGAAAAGGCGATGGAGTTCGAGGCCGTGCGGCACTTCGAGGTCTGGCAGGCAACCGGCCAGAAGCTGGGCGACGTGCCCAAGCAGACCCGCGGCTGGGACGACGTGGCCAACGTCACCCGCGGCCAGCGTCACAAGGAAGAATCGAGCGATTATCGCTACTTCCCCGATCCCGACCTGGTGCCCGTCACCGTGGCCGCCGCCAAGGTCGACGACGATTCGCGCCGCCCTGGGCGAATTGCCCGCGGCACTGCGCCGCCGCTTGGAACAGACGCACGGCATCACGCCCTACGACAGCGACGTGCTGGTCAATCAGGGCCAGGAGCTGGTCGATTACTTCGTCGCCCTGGCCGACGAGGTGCGCGACGGCAAGCTGGCCAGCAATTGGACGCAGCAAGACGTGCTGCGAATCCTCAAGGACGAATCGATCGACATTGCCGAGTTCGCAGCGGCGGATGCCCGTCGGCCGGCTGGCCGAATTGCTGGCCGCGGTGAAAGACGGCCAGGTCGATACGGGCCGCGCCCGCGAGCTGCTGGTCGAGATGCTCTCCACCGGCCGCTCGGCCGCCGAAGTGATCCAGGCGCACGGCATCGTCAAAGTCGACGAAAGCGACCTGTTCGCGCTCGCCCAGCAATTGCTCGACGGCGAATCCCAAGATCGTGGCCGACATCCAAGCCGGCAAGCTGCAGGCCGCCGGCAATCTGATCGGCCAAGCCAAGAAGCAAAATCCCAACGTCAGCCCCGGCCGCTTTCGCGAAATCGTGATCGAGCTGGTGGGGAAGATGGGCTAAAAGACCACGGTTTACCCACCGATCTGCCGGGCCCGGGCGATGCTGCCGAAAAGGCTCACGGTCGAGAGCGCGAGGAACTTGTACCCGGCAGATAGCTAATGCGAGTATCGCTCTATGATGCCCAAGGTCGAGTGAAATTCCAACGGTAGACTGCCCCGCCCGGGCTTAATCGTCACAAACAACCCTGGTAGATCAACGGTCAGAAGCCGCCAAGCTTTCCACAATTCCTGGCGCCGGCTGGCGACATGCCACGCGGCTCATCGGAAACAAACTCGGGCACCGTTTTTTGTTAAAAATGGTTTGCGTCCAATGTCGACAAAAGTCAAAATGGGAAAGCCGCTAGCCTGGCAGTGGGCAGACTCTCAGGCATAGCCAATTCCCATCTGGGAAACCGGGGACACCAAGAGGCATTTTTTCTACGTCGGTTTGTTTTTGTGGCAGGACTTAATGACCGCCGTAACCAATGCCACCGCCATTCGGGCAGATGAATGAGTGTGTGCCGGTGCCGGGAATCTCGATCGCGCTTCGATCCGCGAAGCAGATTCATCGGCGCTTGTTGTTCCCCCGTTAGCCCATGAAGGAGTTGTGCTAATCTCATGAACGAAACCATCGCCACGCTGAACGTATCGCCAAACGGATCATGGACTCAGCGATTCGGGGGCGCCGCGATCGTCACCGGCGCGTCCTCGGGAATCGGCGAAGCTTTTGTCTGGGCGTTGGCGGCCCGCGGCATGGACCTGATCCTCGTCGCCCTCGAGCACGATGAGCTCGTGACCCTGGCCGAGGCGATCGAGGCAAAGCATGGTGTCCGGGCCGTGGTGGTCGCGACCAATCTCGCGCGCCCGACAGCGCACAGATCATCCGCGACGCCGTTGACGACGCCGGAATGTCCGTCGGGTTGCTCGTCAATAACGCGGGCTACGGTCTGTTCGGCCCCTTTACCGAGCTCGACGCCGCCGATCAGGCGACCATGATCGATGTCAACTGCCGTGCACCGGCTGCGCTGGCCAGAATGTTTGCTCCGGACATGAAGGCCCGGGGCTGTGGCGGCATCATCTTCGTCGCGTCGACCGCCGCCTATCAGCCGACACCGTACATGGCGACATACGCGGCGACCAAATCGTTTGATTTGTTTATGGCCGAGGCTCTCTGGGCCGAGCTGGCGGACCACGGCGTGGAAGTGCTCGCGCTGTCGCCGGGCCACGTTCGCACGAGGTTTCAGGCAAGGTGTGGCGACCCGATCCGCAATCCACCCGGCGGCGTGGCCACGCCCGACGAGATCGTGGCCACGGCACTGTCGGCTCTCGGCCGAAAGCCGTCAGTCATCCACGGCCTGCGCAATGTCATTATGGCCGCGTTCATCCGCCTGCTGCCCCGAACGTCCATGATGCGCAGCGCGATGCGTTATTTCGATGGCTTGGACCCGGCGCGCGCGAGCGGGAGAAGCGA
Organism: uncultured Planctomycetaceae bacterium; assembly: GCA_963702015.1. GTDB lineage: Bacteria > Planctomycetota > Planctomycetia > Pirellulales > PALSA-1355 > DATJTR01. The sequence continues at coordinate 4,009,472 of OY969698.1, read as the reverse complement.
AGTGCCGGCTCGACCGAAAAGCGCCGCGTCCGACGGCCAATTCGTCAGAAGCGTGGTGCGGTTGCTCGTGGCCTTTGTGTCGGTGGCGGTCATCGACGTGGTGGTGGGCTCGCTCCTCACACACAAGCTGCGGTTCTGGTTTCCGTTGTGGCTCGATCCCCACTGGGATACGAACCCCGATTCCTGGGTGATCTACTCCCAGTCCTACGCGGCCGGCATCTTCTTCCTTCCCGTGCTCGCGCTGGCGGCAATGCGCGAGTTCGTGCCGAAATCGGCTCGCGTGGCCCGCAACACATTCATCGCCGGAACGCTGGCCGTGCTGGCGTTCATCGCCTGGTGGAAGGGCGGCCTGATGCTGCAATACAACAAGGGACCCGAGGCGCTGGCTTGGGCCGCACTGACCGCCATCACCTGGGGGCTCATTCGGTTTGGCGAGCAACTGCCGGCGATCGCGGCACGGGTGTCGCCGCGTCAACTGGCCATCCGGCTCGCGCAAGTTCTGGCCGTTTTCTTCCTCGTGATGGCCGTTGCTGACCCGCTGTTGACCGTGGGCGTGCAAGGCTTGCCCTGGTCGAGTGGCCTGTTTATTGAGATGGGGTTCTTCATCCCCGCCGGCCTCGCGCTGCTGGCGCTGGTTTCCCGGCAACGGGCCGAGCCTGCCGCGCCAAGTCAGGCCGTCTCGGTTTCGCCTGCCCGAGTCCCGAGTGAACCGGGCGCGGAAAAGCGAAAACGGGTGAGCTGGTTCGACAAGGAATTCAGTTCAAACGTCGAAGACGAGTCGGTCGAGAACTTGCTCAACCATGTCGCCCAAAGCCCGCGGGTCATCCAGGCGGTCAAAGATGCCTTGGCGCAGCACGAAGCGTACGCCAAAAAGCCGGGGTGGTATGGGCCGTCGCGGACACAAACGATTCGCGAGGCACTGGCGGGCGTGTTGGGCGCCGAGGACTAATTGGCCTCGGCCTGGCCACGTATTTCGCTTCGTCGAGCATCCAGCAGAGATTGCCCGAGTTGCATAAGCACCTCGACGGGGCAACTGTCGGCGCAGCCCTTCAGCATGGCTCGTACCGAGCGCCCGCGCTCTTGTCGAACTGGACCCGTTTGACGATCTTTTGAAACACGGTCAGGTTGTCTTCGGATTCAAACATTCTTCGGTCCCTCGAAGGATGGTCCCACGGAATCGGGGCCTTCTAGGTACCAAAATCCCCAGGCCGCTTCCACGCCAAAAAAACAGGCCCAACCCCGCTTTTGGGCGGGGTTTTTCGCGCTCTTCGCGGATGGGTTAAAATGGTGCCTCTCCATAGAGTTGTTCGTCCAAACTGGGGGGCTCTTGGTGGATTTCGCCTTGGTGCGCGGTGCTTGCTTCGGCGTCACTGATTCGTCTTTTGGTTGCAAGTGCCGTGCCGCCTGGCGATCGCAAACATTCGGCCCAGCGCCGCTCTAACATTTCGTCTGTTGCCTCGAAGCCCTCGTGGACCTCTCGCCTCGTGCCGCCATGCTAGTCACGCTGCTCACCGATTTTGGCCTCTCAAGTCCATACGTCGCGGCCATGAAAGGGGTCATTCTGTCGATCAATCCCGACGCCCGGCTGGTCGATCTGACCCATGCCGTGCCGGCGCAAGACATTCGCCACGCGGCAATTGTGCTCGACGAGGTCACTCCCTGGTTCCCGGCCGGCACGCTCCACGTGGCGGTGGTCGATCCGGGCGTCGGCAGCGCAGCGAAAAATCGTTTACGCCCGGATCGGCACCCAGCAATACCTGGCCCCCGACAACGGGCTTTTGAGCCGTTTGGCGCGGCGAGTGAGCCCCTCTACAATCATTCACGTTGCCAAGGCGGAATACTGGTTGCCCGTCGTGTCGGCGACCTTTCATGGTCGCGACATTCTGGCACCCGTGGCCGCCCGTCTCAGCCTGGGCTTGGCGCCCGAGGCCCTTGGCGAGCGACTTGAGGAACTGGTGACTCTGGATTGGTTGGAGGCCGTCGTGAAACGAGGCAAGATCGAGGGGAATCATCGAGTCGATCGACTCGTTCGGCAACTTGATTTCCAACATCACCGCCGACCAATTGACCGATATCCCCCGCGGCGAGGAAGTGACTGTCGAGTGCGACGAGCACGAGACCCAGGGCATCTTCACCACCTATTCCGATCAACCCGAAATGACATTGATCGCGCTGGTCGGCTCCAGCGGCAAGCTCGAAATGGCGATCGTCGGCGAGAGTGCCGCCATCATGCTCGGCGTCCGCAAAGGGACGCCCATCGTCGTCCGCTGGCCGAGCGAATAGCGTCGCCGAGCGTTGCCTATCCTCTACGGCGACCCGAGCTCAGTCGAGCGTCTCGACCTGCCAGTTGTGTTCGGCCTTCACGCTGTCAAAGTTGCCCGAACCCTTCACGTAGTATCGGGCGTTCTGCAGGTGCCGCGCCGTCTTCTCGCCGAACAGTCCGCTGTCGTAGCGAACGTCGTAGTCGAGCTGGAGCGTGAGAAAGTCCCCTTTCTCATGGCCGAAATAGCGCAGGCCTTCCGGAGTCTTGTCGAACTCCACCGCTCCCGACAGGTCGACCGGCACCCAGCCAATCTCCTCGGCATAAAACTCGCCTTTGACGTGGCAGCGATGAGCCACATGCCCCTGGGCCGGGGGATTGGGATCCTCCGACTTCGCCCAATGCCCGACGAGCAGCCGGGCGGGCACTTTGTTCGCCCGTAGCGTCGCCACAAACAGAGCGCCCAAGCCACCGCAATCGGATCGGTCGTGCTGGCAAGTGAACGACGCGTGGCGATCCAGGGTTTCCGAGTAGAGGTATTGATAAGAGCGCGTGATCGCCAAAAACGCGCGGCGGCCAAAATCGAGATCGGTCTCGTCGGCACGCTTGTGCAGGCCTTTGGCGTTCAACCAACTCTGGAACGCCGGGGCCGAGAAGTCGATCGTTTCCGATTCCGTCAGCGCGAGCTTGCGCTCTCGCTCCGACAGTTTTTCGCAAGGCGAGTAACTTTTGCCCGGCTGCCGGCGCACCAGATTCCGGCTGTAAAGCGTCGCCTTGAACTCCACCCGGCCGCTGAGCTCGTGCTGGAACGACAGGTTGTTGACCGGAATCTGCGTTCGCAGCAGCACCCGTTTTCGCGGGCTCAAATCGGCAAACTTATGGCCGCCCGGCACCAGTCGCGTCGACATCTCCCGCTGACCCGTCAGCTCGGGCGCCTGAACCGCAATCAGCACCCACGTTTTGGCCTTGATCTCCGGCCCATGGATCGCGAAATGGTCGACCGCTTTGATCGTTTTAGTCTTGGCCGTGACGATCGCGTACGACGGCTCCGCGTCTGCTCCCACCGTGGGCGAGCAAATCGCCAGAGCCACTACGGCCACGCATGCGGCGGCCAATAGAAATCGTCTCGTCAGAAACGCCGGGCCCAACGGCGAAATCCGCGATCCCGCCGCTCTACCCGAAGCTTTGGCCAGCATCATGTTCGCAATCACCACCGCAGAGGTCAGCCAACCAGCCGGTCAGACGCCCCCCGTCAGGCCGCCAGGGCGTGGACTTTCGGCCGCGCCAGTTGCGAAATCCGCCGGCGGACATGGGCGATGATCGTGCCATGCACCACGATCGCCACTCCCAAAGCCAGCAAGTGGTCGTGCAAATGCGAGCCCGCGGCGCGTGACACCAGATACGTGCTCACCAGGCCGACCGGCAAAAAGATGAAGATGCTGGTGCACAGGCCCGGATTGTATTGCCTTTTGACGATCGCCGACACGATGTGTCCGAACGCATTGAGCATCGGCAGATAAATCGCGATCAATCCCAGCGAAAGATCGACGAAGCAGGCCAGGTAGATGGCCACGATATCCAGCAGCCAGACCAGCAGCGAGTTGATCCAGAAGGTGGCGATCGGCGTGAGCACGTCGCCATGCCCGATCATGTTATTGAACCACAAGCGAAAGCGGTCGCCGGTCGTGCTCTTCGAACTGATGCAACATGTAGATTGGCAGCTGCAGATAGACGAGCCCCAGGGGTATTCCGGCATAGCGAAAAACCAGCGGCGCCAGCACCGTGAGAAAGCCCGCGGCAAACAGCGCGGCATACGGCCATTGCCACTTCGCAACCAACCAATTGAGGATTCGTCCCGACATACGCTGTTCCTTTACGACCAGTGCTGCACCTGCGGGCCGGCATCGCGCGCGGCTCCTCGTTTAGTCTAGGTCGCGGCTGCGTGCCGGGAATTGTCCCAATCTCCCAGGCGATGCCAGAACAATCAGCAAAAGCCGCCCAGCCGGCTTAAAGCGGCCGGGGACTGTCCCAATGTTTGTGCAGCCCGCGCAGCAAAATGAGACTGTCCCCTCTCCCAGACGGCGCGAAATGCTGCGCCCCAATCAGGCGTTATTGCCAAAGATGCGATGGGCGTGGCTCGCGCAGCGGTTGTACCACGAGTCCTTGCGAAATGGCCGCAGCTGCACGCCGCAGGGAATCGTTCGGCCAGCATCGTCCTTCACCGTCGGGCCGTGGCTGTCGAGCACCAGTGGCACGCCGCTGGCCGATCGGCCGACCGATCCGACCCAAATCACGACGTGCGAGATCGGTCCGTCGACCCGGCCGCGAATGTAAACCAGGTCGCCGGTGCACAATGTCTTCTGACGCTGCTCATATCCCTTGGGCAGCTCGATGCGGCGAATCGCGATCGTCCGGCGGGGCTTCTCGATGGCATGGTCGCGCTCGGCCTGCACGCGAATGGCCGAGCTGAACCGGATCCCAAAGCCCTGGTTGAAGACAAAACTGGTCAGGTTGCTGCAATCGACTCCCTTGCCGTTGTGCCCCACCGAGGTTTCGCTCCACGGCCAACTGGCCGGCGGATCCCAGTCGGGAATATGGTGATATTGATATCCGTAACCCAAAAACCTCGCGGCCGTGGCCACGACCCGTTCGCGTTGCCACTCGACCGACGCGGCCGACAGATTGGCCAGCGGAGCATAGCTGCGTGGCTCGGGCCCCCAGGTGCCGCATCGGCGCCGAGTTTCCCTGGAATACCACTCGGAATGAGGCAGTTTCGCTTCGCGAAGCGGATCGCCCCGCTCGGTCTGTTCCAGATCACCGATCAGATCGGCGACCGAGCCGGTGAACGCCAGCCGGTAGGGGGCATTTGTTTCGTCGGCGGCGCTCCCAGCCAGTGGCTCATGGCTCGCACTCGCGCCGCCGGCCAGCAGCGGCATACTGCCCCACGCGGCCAGCGCCTTCAGTGCCGTTCGCCGCGAGCACAGATTCTGCCAGTGGGCCCCCACCTCACTCACTGCAACTGTCGATTCCGGATGCATCGCTTCGCCTGCGCGAGTAGATAATGTCCCGCAAAAGTCTACCTTACGCTTTTCGGCGGCGGCCGATGGCATGATTTGTCACCCAAACGTCTCTGGCGCTGACGATCCGGGTCGCGTGGCAGACGGCCGAGTTCGGTGGGCACCGACCGCACCTCAACTCACGGGCCGGACCGAGAGGCTAGCCGGGACTGGCTGGCCGGCGAGAGCAGGGATGACATACTCCGCGTCGATGTGGTGCTGCCGACGCGCGCAAGATCGCATGATGGGGTGTGTATTGGCTGGTGCGGGTAGAGCCACCGCTACCGGTTGTCAAAAACCTAGGCTGCCACGACTTCTCGGTGTTTTGAAGTCTGAGATGAGTTCCTCAGGCGTCGCTGCCCGACGATTCGCAGCCTTCATGTCTTGTGCGACTGTGCGGAAAATCAAGCGGTGTTCGACGTCGAAGTGCAGTACGGGTGGCGGGTTGGTATGACGCGCCGCCGCCGGCACGCACCGAGCTCCTGGACGCGCCGGTTCGATACGGCCATAATTTTGCCGTTCCTAAGGTCCGCCCCGAACCCACAGAAATGGATCAAATGCCCGGTATGAGCCGCTTGTCGCACAAGATTTCCGCCTGCTGCATGGCCACACTGGCAATAGTCTTGCTGTTGAATGCACAGGCGATGGCCGCTGAACTTGCGGGCACCGTCCAATGTGCGCGCAGTCCCGTTGCAGGAGCGACAATATTACTGAATGCGGCTGGTGAAGGCGCCCCCGCGAAGCTGGCTCAAGGCAAGACCGACGCGAACGGTGCGTTCAAGTTGTCCTTTGGCGCAGCGCCAAAAGGGAGCGTACTGTACCTAGTCGCGAAAGGTGGCACGCCGAAGGTTGCCGAGGCCAAAGGGCCTAACGATGCCATTGCGTTGCTGGCCGTACTGGGTGGTTCTCCGCCCAAGAAAGTCATCGTCAACGAGCTCACGACGATTGCGTCGGTTTGGACATCGGCGCAGTTCTTGAACGGCGACGTGCTGAGCGGCAAGAGTCTGGGATTGAACATCGCCAGCGGCAACGTGCCCAATTTCGTCAACCTCGAAACGGGCGGCTACGGCGGCGCGATCCAGGACGCCCTCAATAGCGCACAGACGCCGACGATGGCGAGTTTTGCCACGCTGGCAAATGTGTTGGCCGGTTGCCTTACACGGGTAACACTGGACGCGTCCAGCCGATTCTTTGCGGCGGCGACGGACCCGGCCGGCAATGTCCCGACGGACACGCTCATGGCCTTGGAGATGATCGCCCAAAACCCGTGGCACGGGCCGGCGAAGGTCTTTGAACTGTTGGCCGCCTTCTATCCCGTTCCGCAGGGTAAATTCCTGCGGCCCACTCCGTTCCAGCCTTATCTGAGTTTTCCTCCGAGTGCATGGGTGTTGCCGCTCAAGTTCACCGGTGGCGGGCTGTGTGCTCCCGGCAAGCTGATGATCGATGGCCAAGGCAATTGCTGGGCGGCTGACAACTTCTTGGTGGGTGCCCAGAACCAGTCCATCCTCTGGTCAGGCAACCTGACCAAGCTCGCCCCGAACGGCCAGCCGCTGTCGCCAATGACTTCGGGCTTTACTGGCGGCGGGCTGATGGGGCCCGGCTTCGGTCTCACTCTTGATGCGGCGGACAATGTTTGGGTATCGAGCTTCACCGGCGCGGGAGTTTCCAAATTCGACAATTCTGGCAAACCGCTCTCGCCAGCTGAGGGCTACACCCTTGATGGCCAGCTTGGCAAGATGCAGGGCATCATCGCCACGCCCAACGGCGATATTTGGGCAGTTGACGCGACGAAAATGCAGGTAGTGCGGTTCCCCAAGGGCGACACGACCAAGGGCGAGTTGCTCATGCGCAACCCGACCGACGACCCGCTAACTAACCCCTACAAGCTGATGGCCCCGTTTCATCTCGCCATCGACCAGCAGGACCGGATTTGGGTCTCGAACGCCGCCGGCGATTGGGTGACGCGATTTGCTGCCAACGATCCGACCAAGGTTGAAACCTTCAAAGTCGGCTTTAGCCCCAGCGGTCTCGCCATCGATAGCAAGGGCAACGTCTGGGTCTCCAATCGCCTAGGCAGTTCCGAGCGAGGCCGTCTGAAGTTGTACGAAATGCTGGCGGCATTCAAGGTGAACATCGACGGCGACCCTGATCCGGCGGACCGGCTCACCAAGGTTCTGATTCCCGCGATGGCGGCGCAGACCTCGGGGTACTGGGAGGGCGGTAGTGTATCCGTGCTAAGTCCTGATGGCAGCCAAGCGTCCTTCTCACCGGTGTCTGGCAAGGGGCTCACAGGACCCTGGGCCGTGGCGGTGGATGGCGACGATCATGTCTGGATCTCGAACTTCAGTTCCGCCTCCGCTGGGATTGTGGAATTATGTGGTTTCCAGACGGATAAAAATCCCCCTGGAATGAAACCGGGCGATGCCATATCGCCGCCCGGCGGATATGTCGGCGGTGGCCTGCAAATGCAGGTGGATATCGACATTGATCCGGCCGGAAACGTATGGGTCTCCAACAACTGGCAGGACTATCCAGCGGCGCTGCGTCCTGCGGTCGAACCGCTCTCCACCCTCGGTGCCGGCCAGGGCGTGGTCGTTTTTTATGGCATAGCCAAGCCTGTGCGAACGCCCCTAATCGGTCCACCGCGCGGGCCATAACCCCAAGGATGGCGAATTTGGCCCGACGAACTAAAGACTCTCAGCGTTAATGGATCGATTGGTGAGAGTCCCAGAGATTCACTAGCGCGTGAGACTCGCAAAAATCGACCGTTTCTTGGATTGACAGTGGCCCGACTTGGACGCTTCGGTCGCATCGGCCGACGCGTCGGCGGCGTGCCCCGGGGCGTCGCCATCTCATCCACACCCCCTTTGCGTTCCAACCCGGCGACGATTTCGATCCGAGGGATGCCAACGGCAATGTGATCAATGACCAAGGGGTGACGCTTTTGGACACATGGAAGGCGCTCGAGAGCTTGGTCGATGAAGGGAGGTGTCGGGCCATTGGATTGTCCAATGTCAGCGTGGAACAGGTGCAACAGATCTTTGAAGCCGCGAGGATCAAGCCCGCGGTCGTTCACGTCGAATCCCACCCATATCTGCCGGAATGGGACCTTTTGAATTATTGCAAAGAGCATGGCATCGTGCTGCAAGCGTTCGCAGCGCTGGGCCATAGCAGCGAGCCCAAGTTGCTGGAAAACCCTGTCATCACGGCGATCGCCAAGCGAGTGGGCAAGACCCCGGCGCAAGTCTTGCTTGCCTGGGCCATCCAGCGCGGGACAGCCCCTTTGACTACTTCGAAGAACCCCAGCCGCATCCAGGAGAACTTTGAGGTTTCGGCCCTGCCTGAAAACGCGGTGCGGGAGATCAGCGAGGGAATCACGTCGCGAATCCGGTTCAATGCTGTTGTGAAGACCGGCGTTCCCGGATTCATTCCGAGAGGAAAGTGATTTCGAGAACGTGCCACCTCGGCAGGACTCCCGGGTGGCTCCGTGACGCTCCCAGGCCATCGACTAAGCTGGTGCGAGCCATTCGCGGGCACATAGCAAGCGGGCGGCCGAAATGGACGTTCACCGTTCAGTACGACCGTCCACTACAACTGTTTATTTACCCCGGAGGTACACAAATCGCGTCCAGCGCCGCGATGGCACGAGGTTTGCAGAATGGACCCAGCAGCCCGTCAGGGGAGGGCACACCGGGCAAGTCTGTGCCAGGGAGGGGTCCTCGATCACTTCTAAGAAAAGGGACCGATCATGCGACCTTACGCCGTTGCCGGAATGATCTTGATCGCGTTGGGTGTGCTGGGACTGTTGATTCACAGCGTGACGTACTTCTCTCACGAGCAAGACGTTGGCCCCCTCGGATTCTTCGCTTGGGACGTATCCAAACCGCACACGATCATCGTGAGCCCCATCGGCGGGATTGCGGCGGTAGCCGCCGGCGTGGCGTTGGTCTTGATGGCTCGGCGCCCCGTGGTTTAACGATTCTTTGCAGGCCCACCGGTTGCCACTGTTCCAGCACAGACCGGGTCAATCGACCGGCCGTTACTGGCGGTTCTGCATGACGCTCTGCAGGATTCTCGACAGCCGCATCCGCTCATCGGCCGACAAGGGCAATAGGGGAGCGCGTAGTGGGCCAGGGTCTATCCCCAGCAAGTCGAGGCCAGCCGCGACGGAGCGTGGCAGGCCGCCCTGAACGATAAACTCCAACAGCGGCATCTGACGATAATACACTGCCCGCGCACGCGTGAAATCGCCACTCGTTACGGCCTCGTAGAGATCGAGCGTCAACTGCGGAATCAGATTGGGAGCGGCGGTGCACCAGCCTCGCGCACCGGCCACGAACGCGGCCAAAGCCAGCGGATTCGATCCATTGAAGAACGCCACGTCGCCGGCGAGTTTTACCAATTGCTGCATTCTGCCGACGTCGCCCGTGCTTTCCTTGATCATCGTGACATTGGGAATTTCGATCAATCGGGCCAGGAATTCCGGCCGCATATCGACGCCACCGGTGGCCGGATTGTTATAGGCCATGATCGGCACCGAGATCGCCTCGGCGACTCGTTCGTAATGCTTGAAGACCTCCTCTTCCGTGAGCTTCCAATAGCTCATGGGAATCAGCATGACGGCGGTTGCGCCGGCTCGTTCGGCAAATCGCGCATGATGGACCGCGCGTTCGGTGGTCAGCGCGGACACTCCCACCAAAGTAGGCAGCCGGCCGGCGACATGCCGCACCGTCGTTTCGGCGACCGCCTCCCGCTCCTCATCGGACAGATAGGGCAAGATGCCGGCACTCCCCAACGGCGCAATGCCGTGGACTCCGGCGGCAAGCAACCGGTCCAGCAAGAACTTGAGCTTCTCAAGATCGACCGTGCCGTTTGGCCTTAGCGGAGTGATCGGATAGGCGATGATGCCTTTGAACGGGACTTGCGAAACCATTACGCACCTCCTTGCGAGACGAGTTCTTCACTTTTCTTCCGGGCTTCCTCACGCAGTGCGATCCCGCCGAGATTCTGAAGCAGCGGAGCATTCTCGCAAGCCAGGTATCGAGACAGGCCGCTGCCGGTGTTGGTATGGCAGTGCCAGGCCCAGACCGGAATATAAACCGCGTCGCCGGCCTGCCACTCGACCTTGCGGCCCTCCACTTCGGTAAATCCACTTCCTTCGAGCACATAGAGCACCGTCTCATAGGTGTGCCGGTGCATGTTCGACGACTGCCCGGCATCCAGCCAGCCAATGGTCATGCTGATCGAGTGCGTCGGCAGATCGACGAAAAACACGGGGTGTTTCCGCTCGGCCGAATAGTCGCCATGCTTGCCGGCCGCTTCCACCTTCGGATGATGCAGTCGGTCGGGAATGCGGACGCGGGGCGTGGGCGGCGTCTTGTCGAAATCGGCCGATTGGAATTTCTCCGGTGATGCGGTCGCGGCAATTGTCATCGGTACGCTCCCTTTTCGGTGGAGGAGGGGGGTGGATCATCACGCCGGCGGAGCTCGGACGCTTTGACACCCGAATACTAAAGCCCTACGATTGATTGGTCCAATACTTTGTTTTTATTGAAACGATTATCAATGGCTATCAATGGGCCGGCATGGAACTGCGACATCTGAGATACTTTCTGGCGGTCGCTGACGTCAGTCATTTTCGCCGGGCCGCCGAAATGCTGCATGTCTCGCAGCCAACCCTCTCGCTGCAAGTGCAGCAATTGGAGAAAGAGCTGGGCGTGCCGCTGTTCGATCGGATCGGCCGACGAGTGCGGCTGACCGCTGCCGGCCAACTGTTTCGCGAGCGAGCACGCCGAATCCTGCGGGAATTGGACGAAGCGCAGGTCGGCATCGACGAACTCGACCATCTCAAACGAGGTCGGGTTGCAGTCGGCGTGGTGCAGACGGTCAACACCTATCTGATTCCCGCGGCGGCGGCCGAGTTCTCGGCGGCCTATCCCGGTGTCACGCTTTCGGTCGAGGAACTGTCGGCATCGGGCGTCGAACTGGGGGTGTCGGAGGGGCGGCTCGATCTAGGCGTGTCGTTCGTGCCAACCGCCGCGTCAGGGCTGGAAGCGGTGCCGCTGTTCGAAGAAGAATTGGTGCTCATTCTTCCCGAGCGCCACGCCTGGGCAAAGCGGCGTACCGTGCGCGTGGCCGAACTGGGAGACGAGCCGCTGATGGTCATGCCGACGGGATTCTACACCCGTCAAATGATTGACGACGCCTTTCGAGCGGCCGGAATCACGCCCAAGTTTGCCGTGGAGATGAACTCGATCGCCGCGATCGTCGCGACCGTTCAGCGGGGCGGCCATGCGACCATACTGCCCCGGCTGGCGATCGCCGACAAAGATACGCGCGTTCGGTCCGTGCGATTGGAGCGGCCGACGCCGAGCCGCAAAATCGGCTTGATCAAACGGAAAGAAAGCTCCGCACTGCGGGCGCGGGACGCTTTTTTTCGCGTCATGCAGTCGGTGTCAAAGCGGCTGAAGACGTCCTGATCAGGACAATTTCCAACCCGGTCGATAATCGCGCCGCAAAAATCGGTCAGCGTCAGAGCAATTCGTTGCCCGCATGTTCGCCGCGTCCCACTCGAGCCGGACGCCGGTGCGATAGGCGACGTTGCCCAGATGATTGGCTTCGGTCAGCCAGCCGGCGTAGTCGAAGTTGCAGGTCGTGGGCGTGCCGGTCTTGCAGGCCTGCAACCACTCGGCGTGATGCCCAATGGAATTGGGAATGAACGGCTTGGGGGGTACGAATCCTTGAAACTTGTCTTCCGGCAACAGCAGGTACTTGCCGTAGTCGGACACCAACATTCCCTTGTCGCCGACAAACAGGGTCCCGCTGTCCCACTGTGGAATGCCGCCATCGCGCCAAATAGCCGGCTTGTTGCGGCCTTGATACCAGGTCAACTCGAGCGCGGGCGACGCGCCGCGCGGACCGTATTGATAGGTGACCTGCATCGATGCCGGCGCGATTTCCGGATGCGGCGGCGGCCCTTGCGCCTCGATCGTCAGCGGTGCTTTCAGCTCGAGCGCCCAGAACGGCAGGTCGACCCAGTGGCTGCCCAGATCGCTCATGGTGCCGTTGCCGAAATCCCACCAGCGGTACCATTTCGGTCCGGGAAAATAGACGCTGTGAAACGGCCGCGCGGGCGCGGGCCCCAGCCAGAGATCCCAGTTCAGCTCGGGCGGGATCGGCTCCGCCTCGGCGGGCCGACTCTGCACGAAGACGATGTCGCCGGCCTCTTTAGCATCCGCTTCGCTGGGTTGCCAACCCCAGGCTCGGCCCACCCAGACGTGAACTTCGCGCACCGGGCCGATGGCTCCGGTTTGAATCAGCTCCACGACACGGCGGTAGTTTTCGCCGGCGTGGATTTGCGTGCCCATTTGCGTGGCGACCTTGGCCCGAGCGGCAGCCTCGCGAATGACGCGCGCTTCCCAGACGCTGTGGGTCAACGGCTTCTCGCAATAGACGTGCTTGCCGAGCTGCAGGGCCGGCAGGGTGGCAAAGGCGTGCGTGTGTTCACAGGTGCTGACGACGACAGCGTCGAACTCGCCAGCATGGTCGTAAAGCTGGCGGAAATCGACGCAACGGCGTGCCTGGGGATGCAATTCGGCGGCGCGGCCCAGGTTGCCGGCGTCTACATCGCACAGCGCGACGATGTTCTCCGACGCCACGGACTGCATGTTGCTCCCGCCACGTCCGCCAGCGCCGATAATGGCGATGTTGAGCCTTTCGTTCAGGTTCCTGGCCCGCAGGATGGCAGGCGCGGCGAAGGCCGCCGTGCCGGCGATCGCCGCCGTGCCCAAGAAGCGGCGACGATTCATCGACCGCGCGTCGTTTGATCGGTTCATTCCACTCTTGCGCATGGCAGTTCTCCTGGTCGCTGGATCGGCGGCAATTGGCCCGGTCACATTGTACTCGACAATCTTGCCACCGGGATGCCCCGCGCCGAAACTGCCGTCCCGAGCAACTTGACCGTTTCTCGGAATCCTATCAAATGACCAATTCTTGACGTGCCGTCCGCTGGGGGCGAAACTCTGTTGGTCGCGTCTACTCGGAGAAGGAACGCCATGCACCCCAACCCGTCCGGTAAAGAGAATCTACCGGAACTAGCACGGCGACACGACGTCGACCTGAACGTCAGCGCCCGATCGCAGCCAGCCGAAGTTCCGGTCTTCAATTGCATTGTCTACGTGTCTCCGAACGCTGGCGGTGGAGTACGGGCACGCGTCGCGAATCTGCCAGGACTCGAATGTACCGCCGCTAGTGAGCGTGAGGCACTGGGAAAAATCGTTCCCGCCTTCAAACGACGTATCAGCGAACAGATACGCGGTGAAGCCCAGATCCCCTGGATTGACCCGCCCACGCCAGCCCAGGCTGGGGAACAAATACGGTTCATTCCAGTCCATCTATAACAGGCCCACCATTTTCTTGATCCCGATTCGGCGCAACGTCCCATCAAACGGCCGTTTTCACGGGGTGATCGTGGCCGGTCTAGCCCGCGTCGGTCAGATCGCCCGGTGCCATTCGCGAGGAAAAACCACGAGTGGCTGGTATCTTGATCGCTGCGGCCATCCAGCATCTCAGACGTGTCGGGGCACCACCTGGATAAGTTTGCTGAGACTTGTTACTGTTCAAAGACTTCGCGCATTCGGCCACCAAACGAAGAAGAATCGCCATGGGAAGAAATTTCGAAAATCGCAAGAATGCGATCTTCAAAACCGCTGCTCAGAAATCGAAGCTCTACTCCAAATATGGCACAAAGCTGTACGTTGCCGCCAAGAGCGGCGTTGCCGACCCGGATGCCAATCCGGTTCTGCGAAGCTTGATCGAGAAGGCCAAGCGTGATCAGGTTCCGGCCCACGTCATTGAAAAGGCGATCGAGAAAGCCCGCGGCGCTGGCGGCAAGGATTTCGTGTCCGCCCGCTACGAAGGATTTGGTCCTGGGGGCTCGTTGGTCATCGTCGAATGTCTGACGGATAACAATCAGCGTACGATTACCGATGTCCGCAATTGCTTCACGAAGACCGGTTCCAAATTGGGAGCAACGGGTTCGGTGGCCCTTTCTTTTGACCAATTGGCGATTCTGTCCTTCAAAGGGGACAACGAAGAGCAAGTGCTGGAGGCGATGTTGGATGCCGAGATCGATATCGAAGAGGTTGAATGCAAAGATGGCAACGTGACCATCTTTGCGCCCCCCAGCGAGTTTTACAAAGCCAAAACCGCCTTGTTGCAAGCGTTTCCCGGAACCGAGTTGGAAGTCCAGGAGATCACGTTCCTTCCTCAGATCAGCAAGACCATCGGTCCGGAAGACTTGCCCATGTTCCAAAAGTTCATCGGCATGCTGAACGAATGCGACGATGTGCAAGACGTCTACCACAACGTCGACTTGCCTGCCTAGCTGGGCAGAGCTTTGGTCCGCGCTTGGCCAGGTTGAACGCGTCGATCACCTCCGCCGCCCATGCCGACTTCGTCGGTGAAGCTGGCGTCGAGCGTTTCGTGGGCCGAGCCGTCTGCGATGCACCATGGGCAGATCCGCTGGCCGAATTCTTCAAGCGCGTACACGGGACCCGTGGAGATGAAGCCGCGGACTTTACCGCAACAGGCACATTCTGTGTCGGATTTGACGAGAGGGCCTGGCGCTACTGGATCAGGATGATACCGGAACGTGGGCAGGGCCATGTCAGTCTCCAAAGCAGCTAACTTGTATTCTACTAAAACGACCGCGATCGAATGGCTCGCCCATGGATTGCTCGCCTACGGCCGTTCGTTTCAACCATACGCTTCGATGTTCTGGTCGAAACGTTCATGTCGACGGGACCCGACTCAGGGCCGATCGACCAACCGCCATTGCTCATCGAAGAAACCGGCGGCGACGATTTCACCGGGCCCGCGGCTGGTCGGTTTGACGCTCGTATTGACCAGTGCCCAATCGGGGAGCTTGGGCACTTGCCGAGCGTTGTTCAAATAGTCGTACTCGCGAAACGTAAATCCGCTATTGAGCACGACGTAGCGTCGCGGGTTGAGTGGGTTCGGATAGATCAAGACTGGCATCACGGTGTCGGCCGAATAGGTCTTGTCGCCCACGATCAACTTGTCTCCTTGCCAGCGGATGGGGAGTTTGTCGATGATCCGGGCAAGCACGCCGTTGCTCTGCGAATCGCCCCACAGGACGAGATTGCGGTCGGCGACGTCGGCATCCGTAATGGCGGTGTCGTCTTTCACTGGGGCGTCGCCGCGGAATTGTTTCCGCCAATGTTCGATGGCGTGCTTCATTTCCGCTTCGACCCAGGCCGCTGTCCGCTCGCGCCCCGGCGAGCCCGTCGGCCGCACCATCACGAACGAGTCCAGAAAGGCGTCGTCGATGGGTCCTTGCAATCCAGGTGTTTTGCGCAGCCCATTGCCGGCCGCCAGCGGACCGACGCGCCAACCGTCGGCCTGTTTGTGGAATTCGGCGACCCAGGAACGGTCGGTTTCCACTGCCGGCGCTGTGAGCTCAGAGCCGTCGATCCGCACTGTCGGACGCTGCGTGTTGTCCAGGGGACAGCCGCCGCTGGGCATCGCGATTCGAAATGCCGCCACGTTCTCGGTCGCCACCTGGACGGAGTGCGGATCAACGATCTCGGCATCGACCCGGGCGCGCTGCCAGTGTTCTTCCAAGCCCTCGAGTCGGATCCAAAGACACTCGGGATAGCGCAGCGTGAAGGTCGTGAAACGGACGCGCTCGGGCACCGGGTCGCGGCCGCGGGCCACGATCGCATCAATGCGCCGGTTGATCTCTTCCTTGGCCTGAGGGTGATACGCATGCGCGGTATTGGGACCGATGATGTGGGTCAACTCCATGCCTTGCGCCTCGAGCGCGGCGGCCATGATGTCGGCCGCCTGCTTCTGCCGGTCCTTTTCGCCGCTATACGCCACGGTCGGACAATTGAACAGGTTCAGCGCATAGTCGGTGCAATCGTAGACATGCCACAGCTTCTGCTCGTACCAGGGCTGGGGTGACCTTTTCGTCTTGAAATACCCGCAGGAATTCACGCGTCTCGGAAAAACCGGCTCCTGGCGCGGCGGCCGCGAACAAGCCCGGATAGTGCACGGCGAATTGCCAGCACGCTGCTCCGCCCATCGAAAAGCCACGGATCACGACGCGATTATCGTCGATCGGGTAGCGACGTTTGACGTCCGCCAGCGCTTCGAGCAGATCGATCTCGCCGGCCAGTTTGTTGGCGTTGCAGTAGCGGCCGTAGAGATGCACCACGAATGCGTCGGGGGGCGTGAACTCGCCAAAGGATGACTGCGCGATGAAGTTCAACTCGCTCAACGTTTCGCCACGGCCATGGCACCAGAAATCAAGCCGGCGGGGACGTTCGCTCGCGGGGTCATAGGCCGGCGGAATCACGATCCGGTACGGTTGGATGGAACCGTCGATCTTCGAGACATAGGCGTGCACTCGCCCGGTGCGCGTCTCGTACTTTTGCCCCGCCTCGAGCCCCTCTCCCTTCGCCAACTGGTTCGCCAGATCCTGCCCACGAGCCAGCAGCTTGTCGGCGATTTCGATTTCGCCGGGATTGAAGAATTCGTTGTATTGGAGCGCGTAGCGCACCGCCTTGGCATAGATTTCGACGTCGGGCAATTGTGCCAGGAGCGCGGGCTTTTCGCGCAACGGATCGCGCAGTCCGGCGAGCTGGCTGTCGAGCTGGGCCAGCGCGGCCTGAAGTCTGGCGGCGTCCTCCGGCGGCACCGAAATGCCCGGCGGCGGCACGGGCCGTACCTTGTCAGCTTCATTGTCGGCCGGTCCATCCGCCATTGCGGTGGACATCATCACGATCGCCAACGTCGCAGCCAGGCAAACGCATTTCATGGAGCACACCCTCGTGGAAGCTGTCCTGAAAACCGCTGATCATGCCCATAGTAATCCAAACGGGGAGCGCCGGCGCTCAGAAAAACAGTGCGTGAGGCGGCGGGCAGCGGAAGCGTCGACGGCCGAAACCTAGCCAAAACAATGCGATCCACAGGGGATGGTGCGGATTCCGGCAAGCCCTACCGCGTCCACGCCATGTCACGGATTGATTGCTCGGCGTAGAGATCGTGATAGTGGCCGCGAAGCCGCACGAGCGTGTCGTGCGTCCCCTGCTCGATGATTTTGCCTCTTTCGATCACGAGAATCCGATCGGCGGCACGGATCGTCGAAAGACGATGGGCGATCACAAAACTGGTCTGGCCGCCGAGCAATCTTAGCAGAGCGTCCTGAATCAACCGCTCGGTTTCCGTGTCGACCGACGAAGTCGCTTCGTCCATCACCAACAGGCGCGGCCGCTTCAGGATGGCGCGGGCGATCGATATGAGCTGTTTCTGGCCCAGACTGAGTTGGTTGCCTCCCTCGCCAACCTCGGTGTTGTAGCCGTTCGGGAGGGCCATGATAAACCCATGCGCGCCGGCCAACCGGGCCGCCGCCTCAATCTCGGCCTGCGTGGCGTCGAGCCGACCGTAGCGGATATTGTCGGCGATCGAGCGGCTGAAGAGGTGAGGCTGCTGCAAGACGATGCCCAGATTCGATTGATACCACCGCAGCCCGCGCTCGCGATAGTCGACGCCATCGATCAAGATGCGTCCTTCGGTCGGCTGGTAAAAGCGGCCGAGCAGATTGACCAACGTCGATTTGCCGCCACCGGTGGCGCCGACCAGGGCAATCGTCTCGCCCGGCTCGACCACCAGGTTGAATCCGGCGACGATTTGCGGACCACCCCGATAACGAAAACCGACGTTCTCGAACTCGATCCGCCCGATCTGGTCGGCATAGCCGTCGTTGCCGTGCTCGCGCAGCCTTTGGGCCACGCGCGGGCTGTCCCCGATCTCGGGAACCGCGTCGATCAGGCTGAGCACCCGCTCGGCCGAGGCGTGGGCCATCTGCATTTCCGCAAACCAGGCCGACATGTCCTGAACCGGCCCGAAAAACAATTGCGCGAAGTACAGGAACATCACCACTTCGCCCACCGACAGTCCAGCCGTGACAACCTGATATCCGCCGATCGAAAGCGCCAGGGCAATCGCGACGCTGCCGAGCGTCAAGATGATGGGCAAATAAACGGCCGACAGCACGGCATTGTGGACCGAGTGGCGGCGCATTTCGTCGATCAGTCGGTCGAAATCGCGCAGATTTTCCACGTTGCGCACAAAAACCTTCGACGTTTTCACACCGGCGATCCCCTCGTTGTAGGCGGCCGTGATCCGCGAATTCATCTTCCGCACGATCCGCGACGTGCGCAGAATCTTGTGGCGAAAAAACAAGCTCACTCCGAACAGCACCGGCACGACCGCCAACACCGCCAGCGCCAGCCGCCAATTGTAGACGAACATCACCACGCTGATGCCCACCATCAGGGCCGACCCCCAAACAAAGTCCATCACGCCCCAGGCCAGGATATTCGAAAGCCGCTGACAGTCGCTCGTCAGCCGGGCCATGAGCCAGCCGACCGGCTTGGTGTCGTAAAAGCTGAATGACAATTCCTGCAATTGCTCGAAGGCGTCGCGACGGATGTCGTGACTGACGTGGGTGCGAATCTTGCCAGCGCAGGAAATGAATCCCCAGATGCAACAGCACAAGGCCGCGGTCAGACCGGCGAACATCCAGGCGTAGGCCGGCAGGTTGACCTCGCGGCCATGCTCCTCGACGTCGGCGATGATCTTGCCGGTCAAAATCGGGAAGCAGAGGTCGGTCAGGGCAAGCCCCAGCGCGATCAGCGTGAAGGCCGCGGCCGTGCCGCGATAATGCAGCGAATAGGCCAGCAGTTTGCGCCACAAGTGCAGATCGAGCTTGATTTCGGTGTCGTCGTCAAACCAATCGGCCTGGCTCATCTTTCCACCGCCTTCTGCAAATCGCGCTCGATTTCTTCTTCCAGCGCCCCTGAATGTCGCTCAAACGACGATAGAGTCCCTCGCTGGCCAGCAGTTCGGCGTGCGTTCCCTGCTGAATCAGCCGGCCGCCATCGAGCACGAAGATCCGATCGGCCAGCCGCGCCGACGACAGCCGATGGGCGATCAAAATCGTCGTCTGTTTGCCTTTGCGGGCGGCCAGGGCGCGCAGAATCCGCGATTCGGTCTTGGTGTCGACGGCGCTCAGGCTGTCGTCGAGCACGAGAAACGTGGGGGACTTGAGCAGCGCCCGGGCGATCGCCACCCGCTGCCGCTGCCCGCCCGAGAGAGTGACGCCGCGTTCTCCGACCGGCGTTGCATAGCCCTCGGCGAAATCGATGATGTTCTCGTGGATGTCGGCCGCCCGGGCCGATTCCTCGACTTCGTGATCGGCCGCCGAACTGTGGCCGATCGCCACATTTTCGCGGACGGTGCGCGAGTACAAAAACGGATCTTGCAGCACCATTCCGAATGCACTTCGCACGGCATCACGATTGGTTTGCTTCAGCTCCTGCCCACCGATTTTGATCGAGCCCTGCTCATAGTCGTAGAGCCGCACCAATAAATTGACGAGCGTCGATTTGCCGGCGCCCGGCGGCCCGAGCAGGGCAACCACTTCGCCGCTGCGGATCGAGAGAGACAGATTGTCGAGCACCGGCGGTCCGTCGTGATAGCGGAACGTCAGATCGCGAATTTCGATATCGCCGCCGATCGGCCGATCGGGCAGGGGCTCCATGCTCTCCAGCGGCTCGGCCAGAATGGCTCGAATCCGATCGATGGCGACCGAGGCCTTGCCCGAATCGACCAGCACGCGGCCAATCTGCCGCACCGGCCAGATGATCGTCCGCACGAGCCACGAGAAAAAGACCCATGTGCCGACCGAAATCTCGCCTTGGAGAACAAAATAGGCGCCGCCGACGAGCGCCAGTCCGACCTGCAGCAAGACCAACACGTCGGAGAACGTCCAGTAGTTGCTCAGCGCAATAAACAGCCGATACTCCAGATCGCGCAGCTCGCCGTTGCGCTCGTGAAACCGGCCGATCTCGAACTCTTGCTGGCCAAACGCCCGCACGACACGAATGCCGGTCAGATTCTCCTGCAATAGCGTGGTGAGTCGCCCATCCGATGCGTCGACCTGCTCGAACAGTCGCCGCACCTGCCGAAAAAACAATACGGCGCTCACCAGTAGCACGGGCACGACCGCCAGCGAAACCACGCTCATCCGCAGATCCTGCGAGAGCATGATCGGCGTGGCGATGGCCACAAAAAACGCGACTCGCGCAATCTCGACGACTTGGGCGGCCAGAAACACGCGCACCGTTTCCACGTCGCTCGAACAGCGCTGCACGAGATCGCCCGTATCGGCCCGATCGTGATACGCACAGGGAAGCCGCTCCAAGTGCCAGTAGAGCTCGTGTCGCAAGCGGCGGCACGATCCCTTCACTCGCTTCGGCGGCCCATTTGCCGCGCACATAGGTAAACAAGCCGTGCAAGGCGTTGAAACCGACGATGGCCAGTGCGGCCGGCACCAGCGTCCAGGCCACGCTGGCATTGGGCTGGCTCAAGGAATCGAGCGCGCTTTTGAGAACGTACGGCACTAGAAGCAGAAAGACGGTTCCCACGCCCATCGCGACGATGGCCGCGGCGTAGCGCGCCCGCTGGCCGACGGTCAACGCCCAGAGCATGCCGCCGCGGTGTGCGTCGAGCGGTGCGGCAGCGATTGGTTTGACTCCGTTCATCCCGGCAGACGACCTTTATCAGATTATCGAGCAAGCGGCAGGATTTTCGCGTGGTAGCACGGCCAGAGCGATTCGCATCTGCGCGTGACCGTTCGCACACAAACACGACGCGCCAGCGAGGGCTCTCGTCGCAGGGCTCTCGCCGGCAATCGCGCCCATTTTGGCATGGCGCCAGGACAAGCGATAGCGGCCCCGGGTTCGCCGAAAATCCTGCGCCGCGAATCCGATCTGCGCATTTATGGCGATTCATGCGGGAACATCGACTCGGCGGCGAGCCAGGCCGTGCTGAACGCCGCCTGAAAATTGTAGCCGCCGATAAATCCGTCGAAATCGAGAATCTCGCCGGCGAGATAGAGATTCGGCACGCGTTTGCTTTGCATCGTCCGCGAGTCGACTTCGTCCAGCGCGACGCCGCCGGCTGTCACCTCGGCCTTGGCAAAGCCGCGGCTCCCGCTGACACGCATCGCCAGCGCCTTGGCAGCCTTGACCACCTCGCCGCGCTCGCGTCGCGAAAGTTCCGCGAAGCGGCGATCGAGCGGAACGCCCGCCTGAATAAAAATCGCTTCGGCCACGCGGCGCGGAAAATATTCGTCCAGAGCAGCCGATCGCTTTGCGGCGGCCGTCGGTGGCCGCGGCACTCTGCAGCCGGTCGTCGAGCATGGTCGCCGGCACGTCGGGAAGACAATCGACGTCCAACCGCAAACGTCGTGGATCGTCGGCACCGGTGACGGCCCGACTGACGTCGAGAGCCGCGGGCCCGGAAAGACCGAAGTGCGTGAACAATAATGCCGTGCGGCGCTCGATCAAGCACGCCGGGTGCCAATCCACGGCGCCGGGCCACGGCCGGCGTCTCGGTCGCGGCCCGCTCGGGATCGATCACGCGAACCAAAACGTCGGGCAAGGCAATGCCCGATAGCTCGCGGACCCAGTCTTCGTCGGACGTGAGAGGCACCAGCGCGGGACGCGGCCGGCGGATGGTGTGGCCGAGCGCGGCCAGCCAGGCATAACCATCGCCCGTCGTGCCGCAGCCGGGATAACTCTTGCCGCCGACCGTGATCAGGAGTTTTTCGCAGGCGATGGTTCGCCGCGAGGTGACGACGCGAAAACCGTCGGCGCCGAGTCGCACGTCGATGGCCGGCTCGCCGAGCGCGAGCGTCGCGCCGCTCCGATTCGAGCCGCCGCACGAGCGCCGCGACGACGTCGAGCGCCCGATCGCTTTGCGGGAAAGATCTTGCCGGTTCCGGCTTCGACGTAGGTCGGCACCCCTTCGGCCTCGAACAATGCCACCGATCTCGCGCGGCGAGAGCGAGGCCAGCGGCGAATGCAAAAACTTGCCGGCCGATGCCAAATGCCGCGATGATGCCGCGCTCGTCGCAATCGTGGGTCAGATTGCAGCGAGTGCCGCCGGAGATCAGGATTTTGACGCCCGGGCTTGCGGTTCTTTTCCAACAACAGCGTGCGGCGGCCGAGCTCGGCCAGCCGCGTTGCCGCCAACAAGCCGGCCGCGCCGGCACCGATGACGACGGCCTCATAGCGAGCGTCGAGAGCAGGATCGTCGGCCGCGGCCATGCGTGACATGAGGCTAAAGGCTACAGGCTTGAGGGGACCGCAACAATCAATTTCCGCCAGCCCGGAGCGCACCGCGGCGCGAGGCACTGCCCACGCTTCCCTCAGCCCTCGGGACTCAGGCTTCGAGCCTCCGGCGTTTCCTCGGCCGCATTGAGCATCGGTTCGCCGGCATCGACGGCCGCTTCGGCGGCTGCCGCCAGACTGATCGTCTCGGCGGAAACTTCGTGATCTACCGCGGGGCGCACTCGGCCGGCCAGCCACAGACTGACGATCGTCGCGCCGCAGGCGATCCAACCGACGGTGCCAAAGTTCTCGATGCGGACCGTCGGCGTTCTCGGTGATGATGATGCCGCCCAGATAGGCGCCGAATCCGCTGGCCACGTGCTGGAGCGAAGAGTTGGCGCTGAGAAACGCGCCGCGGCGGCTCGGCTCGACGCTGCTGGTGACCATCGCCATGGCGGCGATCATGCGGCCGACGTTGAAACCATCAGCGCGCCAAACACAATCACCGCCACCAATACACTCGACGCGCGGCAGTTGCGTCACCGCCACCATCAACACCGCCGAAAACGGGGCGATCATCAGATAGATTCTGAGCTTGCCATATCGATCGGCCAGCCGGCCTACGATCGGGGCGGCAATCAGGGTGAGGCCGCCGCCGGCAATATAGATCAACGGAAGCTGCTGCTCGGTCAGGCCCACGTTCGCCACCAGGTAGGGGGCTGACGTAGGGAAAGACCGTAAAGTTGCCGACCATCAGCACGATGATCAGCGCAAAGGCATTGAGATGATTCGCCTGCGGTGAACGTCTCAAGCATCGCCCGCAACGGATGGGCGTGCGACTTGCCGATATGCCCCTTGAGCGGAGGCAGCGCCAGCGGAATCAGCCCGAGTACCGGTAATCCGACGACCACCAAGGCGAAAAAGGGAACGTGCCAGCCATAACTGGTTCCCAGAAAAAGCCCCAGCGGCACGCCAGCCACCGAGGCCAGCGCAAAACCGGTCATCAGCGAGCCGGTGGCCCGCCCACGCCGGCCTTCGGGAAAGACGTCGCCAATGATCGTCATCGCCATCCCGCCCAAAATCCCGCCAAAGGCGCCGGTGGCCACACGGGCAAACAGCAGCATGTGATAGCTGGTAGCCAGGGCACAAAGCAACGTGCCCAGGAGAAAGCCCGCATACAGGACCATGAACGTCGTGCGGCGGGCGAAGCGATCGACAATCGACGCAGCCAGAATTCCGGCGACCCCGGCGGCAAAGGTATACGACGAGACGATCAGGCCAAACTCGGCGGGCTGGATGTCGAGGGCCCGCATCAACTGCGGCCCCAGCGGCATCACGATCATAAAGTCAACGACCGTGATGAATTGGACCGCGGCCAGAATAATCAGGACGAGCCGCTCGTGGCGCCGTTGCCCCTCGGAGTCGTCGTCTCCAGCGCCTTGCTTTGCCTGCATGCCCCAGTCTTCCAGATTCCCACGGTTCGTTCGCCTCGCGATTATAAGTCTACGAGCCGGCGACATTCTGTCCACGAGACCTGACAATCTTTTCACAAGCCGGGTTCGCAAACCTTTCCCGCCGTAGCTGGGCTCTCTCCTTTTTTTGGGAGTCCTTGTCGAATCGGGTTTTTCTCGTTCGACTAATGGACAGGGGAGCAGATTGGCCGTGTCACTCCAGCTGACGCTCTCAGAACCAAGGAGAAAAACGTGCCGATCCAATTGATCACACCCTGTTTGTGGTTCGACCACCAGGCGGAAGAGGCGGCCACTTTCTATGCCTCGATTTTCCCGAACTCCAGCGTGGTCAAGGTCGTTCGTTGCGGCAAGGCCGGTCCCGGCCCGGCCGGGCTCGGCACTGACCGTCGAGTTTCAGCTCGGGGGGCAAAAGTTTGTCGCCCTCAATGGCGGACCGCACTTCAAGTTCACGGAGGCGATCTCATTTGTCGTAAACTGCCAGACGCAGGAAGAAGTCGATGCGTACTGGGAAAAACTGTCCACCGGCGGCAAGGTCGTGGATTGCGGATGGCTGAAGGACAAGTTCGGTCTGTCGTGGCAGATCGTTCCGACCGTCCTGCCCAAGCTGCTGGGCGATCCCGATCCAGAGAAATCGGGTCGGGTCATGAAGGCGATGATGAAGATGAAGAAACTCGACATCGCGGCGCTCGAGCAGGCTTACGCCAGCTCCTGACCGGAGGTGGCTGTCGGCCGCGACAAGCAAGCTGCCCAAATCAACAACACTCAAATCGTTTTGCACGGGAGACCGATCATGAGCAAGTCCAGCCAACCGATTCCCGCCGGCCATGAAAACCTGATTCCGCACCTGGTGTGCGATCACTGCGCGGAGGCGATCGAGTTCTACAAGAAGGCCTTTGGGGCCGAGGAAATCCGCCGCACCGTCGCACCAGACGGCCGCCGCATCATGCATGCCTCGACTCCGCATCGGCAAATCGCTCCTGTTTCTCGTCGACGATTTTCCGGAATTCTGCGGTGGCAAGTCGCAGACGCCCAAAGGCCTGAACGGCACGCCGGTGTCGATCCACCACTATGTCGATGACTGCGATGCCGCGATCAAGCGAGCCCAGGACGCCGGCGCCACGGTCGCGATGCCGGCGCAGGACATGTTCTGGGGCGACCGTTACGGAGTCGTCATCGATCCGTACGGCCACAAATGGTCGTTCGCCACGCACATCAAAGACCTCACGACCGAGCAGATGCAGGCAGCGATGAAAGAAGCCTTCGCTCACCGGCCATAGTGGCTGGCGGTTCGTTATTCGGCCCGAGAGCCCTAGATTCCCGACCCGCTATCGAAGACTTCGTTGCGGACTTTTGCTTGCGAGATATTGCTCCCAGCCGGAACGCTGCGCGTCACCCAGACGTTGCCGCCGATCACCGAGCCGCGGCCGATCGTGACGCGGCCGAGAATCGTAGCGCCGGCGTAGATCACGACCTCGTCTTCAACGATCGGATGGCGCGCGTTCCCCTTGATAAGCACGCCGTCGTCATCGACCGGAAAGTGTCGGGCGCCGAGGGTCACGCCGTGGTACAGACGCACCCGCTCGCCGATGATCGCGGTTTCGCCGATCACCACGCCGGTGCCATGATCGATGAAAAAGCTGCGGCCGATCTGCGCTCCGGGATGAATATCGATCCCCGTCGCCGAGTGCGCGATCTCGGAGATGATCCGGGCGACCAGCGGCGTTCCCAAACCGAAGAGCGTGTGAGCAATGCGATAGTGGGCGATGGCCATGACCCCCGGATAGCAGGCCAGCACTTCGTCGATGCTGCGGGCCGCCGGATCGCCTTCGAAGGCGGCTTCGATATCGCTGTCGAGAAGCTGGCGAATGCGGGGCAGGTTCGCGGCAAACTCGCGCACGATGCCCACGGCTCG
The DNA here is from genome assembly GCA_963702015.1 of uncultured Planctomycetaceae bacterium. Taxonomy (GTDB): domain Bacteria; phylum Planctomycetota; class Planctomycetia; order Pirellulales; family PALSA-1355; genus DATJTR01. The sequence continues at coordinate 3,983,568 of OY969698.1, read as the reverse complement.
CTCGCGTTGTTCTTCGCTGCCGTTGTTTTCGCCCGCGTGGAAATGCAGCTCGCGTGTCACTTGCTCCGCCAGTTCGCGCAGCGATTCGTCGAGCGTATGCCCCACGAAGTAATCCAGGCTTTCGTCGACCAACGCCCGCGAACCCAAGCGATTCGGAAAGAGCGCCGCGCTCAGGTCTTCGACGATCCTGGCAAGCAGCTTGCGCGAAGGGAGTTTTGCCGGATTGCCCAGTCGTTGCCGGGCCGCCAGAGAGGCGTCACGCAGCGTGCGCAGCTCGGCGACAATCGCGTCGATATTCCAATTCAACTCGGGCACCGATGCGGCGTTCAGTTCCAGCTTGCCGGTTGTCATCGGGCGCGTCCTTCCGCGTCGAACATGCCTTCGAAGAGAATCGAACTCAGATAGCGCTCCCCGGAGTCGGGAAGCACGACAACGATTGTCTTGCCCGCGCTCTCGGGCCGCTTGGCGATGCGTACCGCCACCGCCACCGCGGCACCGCAGGATATGCCGGACAGAATACCCTCTTCCATCGTCAGGCGACGAGCATAGTCGATCGCCTCTTCGTTAGTGACCTGCTCGATCGCATCGACCAGCGACAGATCGAGCACCGCCGGCACGAAGCCGGCGCCGATCCCCTGAATCTTGTGTGACCCCGGCTTGAGCGGCTCGCCCGCGCGCTGCTGCGTGAGGACGGGACTTGCTGCCGGCTCGACCGCCACCGTGGTAATCGCCTTGCCGCGGGCTCCCTTGATATAGCGGGATACGCCGGTGATCGTACCGCCGGTGCCGACGCCAGAGACAAAAATGTCGATCGCGCCCTCCGCGTCGTCCCAGATCTCCGGGCCGGTAGTTTGCTCGTGAATGGCGGGGTTGGCCGGATTCTTGAATTGTTGCAGCAGCACGTACTTCTGCGGATCGGACGCGGCAATCTCTTCAGCGCGGGCGATCGCGCCACTCATTCCGCGTGGGCCTTCGGTCAACACCAGCTTGGCCCCATAGGCTAGGAGAAGCTTGCGCCGTTCGATGCTCATCGTTTCGGGCATCGTCAACGTCAAGGGAATCTTCCGCGCCGCGGCGACGAACGCCAGCGCGATGCCGGTGTTTCCGCTGGTCGGCTCGACGAGCTCTTTGCCCGGCCGCAAGAGTCCGCGCCGCTCGGCGTCCCAGATCATGGCGGCGCCGATACGGCACTTGACGGAATAGGCGGGATTACGTCCTTCAATCTTTGCCAACACGGTCGCCGGAGCCCCATCGGTGACCCGGTTGAGTCGAACCAAGGGCGTGCGACCAATCGATAGCGAGTTGTCCTGAAACCACCGAGCCACAGACGAAGCCCTTTGACGCAAACAGTGGAAAGTCGCCGTCGTCGGCCAATAAAAAAAGGCCAGCGGTCCTGCACGGACTCACTAGCCTCCGGTTGGCCGGTCAGCGGTTTGTTGATGGCTTATTCCTATCAAAAAAGAGCACACCCTTCAAGCCACCGCGATTCGCCCGTCACTTTGACTCGACAGCACGACAAAGCATTTTGCGGCAGCCCTTGCACGAAATCGGTGGCGATCGAAGATCGCCGGGGCTTGGGGTTTCCGTTGTATAATGCGCTTCACCCATTCGGCCAACAATTCCGGCAGCCGCAGGAGACGCTATCCCATGACGGTCTTATCGATAACGGCTTTTCCTCAGGCAATGACCGGGCTTTGCGTCTTCTCCGTGGTTGTCGTCGTGACCAGCGCAATCACCCTGGCTGCCGAAACCAAGGTGCCCGTGAGCTTTTCGGGCGGTCACGAGATTGGCAAGAACGACTATGGCCGACCCGTGGTTTTGATCGCCGCCGCGCTCGAGGTAAAGCCTGATGTCTTTCGCGAAGCCTTCAGCGGTGTCACGCCGGCGCGAGGTCGCGGACCATCGGCGGAGGAGGCCCGCAAAAACAAAGCCGCCTTGATGAAAGTGCTCTCGCCCCATGGCGTGACGAACGAGCGTCTCGATGAAGTTTCTGATTACTACCGATATCAGCCGCAGCGCGGGCAGCTTTGGCCAACGACTGCCGCCAAAGCGCATGCGATTGTCGAGCGTGGCAAGGTGAAGCGGATTGTCGTCACCGATCCTGGATCGGGCTACTGCTCGCCCCCGGATGTGAAGTTAGACGGTTTCCCGAACCTGGATTTGAAAGCGACGCTCGCCTTCACCAAAGACCTTAAAAGGAATGGCATAATCGTCGCGGTAGAGGTCGTGGATTCCAAAAAGCCAAACACGGCCCGCTCGGTTCCGTGAACCAGCAACGAATTTCATCAGCCACAAGCGCTGACGCGGCTCGGCTGCGCGCAGCGACGGCTTTGATCCATGACGGCCGAACGCACATGCCACAATCGCCAAAGACGTCAGCTTTGCCTGGCCTCAATCCCTGACCGTCTTCGTCACCGTCGGCAGGATATTGCAGGTAGCCGTTGCTGGTTCGAAATGCAACTCGGCAGTGCCAACTTCGAGTTGACGGAGCACCAGTTCGATGCGCTGGCCGACCGCTGAATGGTCGGTGCCGTCGCGGGTGAAAAACTCCTCGACAATCGCTCGTAGCGCCCCGGAGGTAAGCAACTGGTGGGGAATCTGCATGGAACTACTCAATCGGGCGCTGCGGAACCAAGCATCGCACCGGCGCTGCTTTGAACACCCGACCGGCGGCAGTCTCTGGCCGGTGCGTCCGCGAGGCTGCGACGAGGATTGCTCGCGCAGCTTCGCGGACGACGGTCTGGATCACTTGGAATGCTTCTTCGCTTTCGACTGATCCTGCTTAGCCGCCTTCTGTTTCTTGCTCTTGTCTTTGTCCTTCTTGCCGCCTTTGTCACCCATTGTGGCATTCCTTTTTGCTGGAAGTCGTCGATCGAGCAGGTCCGCGGTCGGTTATTGTCGCCCCTCGCTCGTGCGATGTCCAATCCAATCCCTCACCAAACCCTAATGATTCCCTCACACAACGCGCCGCCTCAAACGAAAATGGGGCGTCGGTCTCATTGCCCGCGGTCTGTCGAGCCGATGCGCGTTTCGTTGCCGAATTCCCGGTAAATAGCCAGGTGCGCCCGGCGACCAACATTACCCGCGGCCACATGAAACGCTAACCGAGACAGCGTCCGCTGGCCTCTTAACCCGACCTCAAATTGATTCCGGGCAGCACCACAGACCAACGGCAACCAACTCGACTCGGCTGATTGACAACACCGACGTCGATCTCACAATAGGAGTGTCCCTGGCACCAGAGTGGGTACTCACCGTAGCGGAGCATGCAGCGTGGGCGCGTCACTTTGGCAAGCGATTGGTGAACTCACAACCCAACAGCAGTTCTTCTTTGCGTTCGCGTTGGCGATCGCATTCGGCTTTGAGTTCATCAACGGCTTCCACGACACGGCCAACGCGGTCACCACGGTCATCTACACGGGCACGCTCAAGGCCACTCCCGCCGTGCTCTACTCCGGGTTTTGCAACTTCCTCGGCGTGCTGCTGGGAGGGACGGCGGTGGCCTTTGCCATCGTCAACTTGCTTCCGGTCGACCTTTTGATCGAAAGCTCGTCGGCGCGCTCCGTCGTGATGGTGATTTCCCTGTTGCTCGCCGGAATGATCTGGAACCTCGGCACCTGGTGGTACGGTCTGCCGGTTTCGAGTTCGCACACCTTGATCGGCTCGATTCTCGGCGTCGGCCTGGCGAACAGCCTGATCACACGGGGCAACATGACGGGTGTCAATTGGACTAAGGCCACGGAGGTGGGGCTGTCGCTATTGATTTCGCCAATCATCGGGTTCGCCGCCGCAGCGGCTCTGCTCCTGGTGATGAAACGCCTCTTCAAGAATCCCAATCTCTACCATCCGCCCGGCGATGGGGATAACCCTCCGCATTGGATTCGCGGAGTGCTGCTCGTCACCTGCGGCGGCGTCAGCTTTGCCCATGGTTCGAACGACGGCCAAAAAGGGATGGGCTTGATTCTGCTGGCCTTGATCGGCTTTCTACCAACTTATTATTCGCTCAACGTGCACCAGGCCGGCCTGGCGGACGGCCTGCGCAAGGCCGCAATCGCGATCGACCAAACCATCGAAAAAGAGTCGCAGGTGGTCGCCGCCCTGGTTCGCCCGGAAATCAGCCAGATCGCCACCATCCTGGAAGGAAAATCGTCGCTGGCGGAAGTCTCGCCCCACGATCGTTGGAAGGTCCGCCAATCCATCTTCCGTTTTCAACGCAAACTGAGCGATTCCACGCTCACGCCCCAGACACACAAGGCTCTGGCCGTGCATCACAAAGAGTTCGCTCGTGCGATCGAGTACGTACCCTTCTGGGTCGTGGTCGGCGTCGCGCTTGCGCTCGGGATCGGCACGACGATCGGCTACAAGCGGATTGTCGTTACAGTCGCCGAAAAAATCGGCAAGACGCATCTCACCTACGCCCAGGGAGCCGCTGCCGAGATGGTCGCCGCCGCGACGATCGGGCTGGCCGATGTCTTTCACATGCCGGTCAGCACAACTCATGTCCTTTCCTCCGGTGTCGCCGGCACAATGTGGGCGAACCGCTCGGGACTTCAGGGCAACACGGTCAGAAAGATCGGGCTGGCCTGGGTGCTGACGCTCCCGGCGGCAATTCTTTTGTCGGCCGGTTTCTTTACCCTTGGCGGCTGGGTGGTTCCCGGCGCACAGCCGCAGCCGTTGGCCGCCGCAACACTCACCAGCTGGCCGGAACCAGGCCCTGTCGGTGAAACACGGCCGCCTTCCCCTTCGGAATGATTACGGCCATGCGTTCGGTTGCCACTACCGCTCTTGCCAATCGCGCGATCGCTCGACGGCCTTGAGCCACTTTCCATATAACCGGTCGCGCTCGTCGGCCGGCATTTGCGGCACAAATTCGCGGTCGAGCGCCCAATTGCGCGCGATTTCGTCCTGCGCCGTGCCAATAGCCGACGGCCAGGCCGGCCAGATAGGCGGCACCCAGCGCCGTCGTCTCGAAGGTCACCGGCCGGCAAACGCTGGTCCCCAACACGTCGGCCTGAAATTGCATCAGGGCGTCGTTGACCGCCGCGCCGCCGTCGACCCGCAGATCGGCCAGCGCCAGGCCCGAATCGCGCTCCATCGCCAACACCAGATCGCGCGTTTGATAGGCGATCGAATCGAGCGCCGCGCGGGCGATGTGGGCCGCGGTCGTGCCGCGGGTCAGATCCCAAAATCGCGCCCCGGGCGTAAGGATCCCAATACGGCGCGCCCAGGCCCACGAAGCCCGGCACCAGGTAAACGCCCCCCGAGTCGGCAACGCTGCGCGGCCAGCGGTTCGACGTCGCTCGATTGCTTGATGATTCCCAAACCGTCGCGCAGCCATTGCACGACCGCGCCGGCGATGAAGACCGAGCCTTCCAGGCAATAGGTCACTTGGCCATCGATGCCCCAGCCGATCGTCGTCAGCAGATTGTTGGCGCTCTGCGGCCGGTTTCTGGCCGGTGTTCAACAGCAGAAAGCAGCCGGTGCCGTAGGTGTTTTTGGCGCTGCCGGGGGCGAAACAGGCCTGGCCGAACGTGGCCGCCTGCTGGTCGCCCGCACAGCCGGCCAGCGGAATCGGCCGCGCCGAACCATTCGGCCGACGTTTCGCCATACCGCTCGCTCGACGCGTGGACCTCGGGCAGCATCGCCCGGGGGACGTCGAGAATCCGCAGCAGTTCGTCGTCCCAATCGAGCGTGTGGATGTTGAACAGCAGCGTGCGGCTGGCGTTGCTGTAGTCGGTGATGTGCAGCCGGCCGCCGCTCAGCCGCCACAACAGCCAGGTGTCGACCGTGCCGAACAGGATCTCGCCGCGCTCGGCCGCGTGCGCGCAATCCATCGATCGAGTCGAGCAGGTGCTTGATCTTGGTCCCCGAGAAATAGGCGTCGACGACCAGCCCGGTCCGCTGGCGAAACAGTCCTTCCAGCCCGTCGGCCTTCAGCCGCTCGCACTCGGGCGCACTGACCCGGCTTTGCCAGACGATGGCATTGGCCACGGGCCGGCCGGTGGCGCGCTCCCAAAGAATCGTCGTCTCGCGCTGGTTGGTCACGCCGATGGCGGCGATGTCGCGTGCTTCGAGCCCGGCCTGGGCGAGCGCCTCGCGGCCCACGGCCAGTTGCGACGACCAGATCGCCTCGGGATCGTGCTCGACGTCGCCGGGCCGGGGCAGAATCTGCGGAAATTCCTGCTGGGCCTTGGCGATCGGCCGGCCGGCGCGGTCGAACACAATCGCCCGGCTCGACGTCGTTCCCTGATCGAGAGCCAGAATGTAGCGGGGCATGGGCAGGCTCGGTGGCGGGGGCTTAATGAAGGTTCGGTTCGGCGTACCAGTTCTCGTTCTGCACCGTGTCGAGGACCAGCGGCCGCATTTCGGCGGCGATGAAAAAGCTGCCGGTGATCGCGATCAGCCCTTCGGCCGCCGACTCCCTCGCGGGCTGCATCCCAGGCGGCCCGCGGATCGGCGGCCACCTGGACGGGCTGCTCGCCCAACTCGGCGGCCAGTGCCGCCAGTTCGGCGGCCGGCAATCCGCGCGGATTGTTTTGATAGCGAGTAAAAATGATCCGCTCGAAACGGCCGACCAGCGCCGCGCAGCATGCCGCGCACGTCCTTGTCGCAAGTGGTCGCGAAGACCAGCACTCGCGGCCGGGCCGCAAAACTCTGATCGAGCGTGGCCACAAAGGCTTCGATCGATGCCACGTTGTGGGCCGCATCGACCACCACCAGCGGACGCCGGGCAAGAATCTCCAGTCGTGCCGGCCACTCGACCGTGGCCAAACCCGTTCGCACGGCCGGCTCGGGCACGACAAAGCCCGATCGCGCCAGTTCCACCAGCACCGCCAGAGCCACGGCGGCGTTCGCTCCTTGATGCTCGCCGATCAAGGCCAGCTCCAAACCCCGGTACTGCAAGCGCGCAATCGGCCACGCGATACTCAAAGTCGATCGTCGGCCGAATCGCCGGCAACGTCCAGCGGCCCGGCGGCATGATAGGCGTAAGTAAAATCGCGGCCCAGTTCCAACAGGCGGCAACCGTGACGCCCGGCCGCGGCGGCGATCACCTCGCGCGGCTCGGTTTGCAGTCACGCCGCTGATCACCGCCGCGCCGGGCTTGATGATGCCCGCCTTTTCGCCGGCGATCGCGGCCAGCGTGTTGCCCAACTGCCGTGTGTGATCGAAACTGATCGACGTGATGACCGACACCAGCGGCTGGCAGATGTTCGTCGAATCGAGCCGGCCACCCAGTCCGACTTCCAGCACCGCCACGTCGACCTGCCGCCGGGCAAAGTGGAGCAGGGCCAAAGCCGTGACGATTTCGAAATAGGTCGGGCCGTGCTCGCTCCCCCCGCGGCCTCATCCATCGCCGCGACCGCCGGCTGCACGCGGCCGACCAGAGCGATCATCTCGTCGGCCGAACATTGCTGGCCGTCGACGGTCATCCGCTCTTCGAGCCGAGCCAGGTGGGGCGACGTGTACAGCCCGGTTCGATAGCCGGCCGCCGACAGCATGGCGGCGGTCATGGCCGAGGTCGAGCCTTTGCCCTTGGTGCCGGCGATGTGGACGATCGGCATGGCCCGCTCGGGATTGCCGAGCCGCTCGACGCAGTTCGTGCATCCGCTCCAGCTTGAGATCGCGCTGGTCGTAGCGAATGCTCAGCATCCGCTCGTAATCGATGCGGCGAGAGCAAGAAGTCGATCGCGCCGTCATAATCGGCGGTGGAAGGGAGTGCGCTGCATGACAAAAGTCTAACAGCAGAATTCACGACTCGCCGCGACCTCGACTTTGATCACCACCTTGTGCAGCGATCCGCTGGCAGCCAGCGGTGCATGGGCGTCGTCGGGAAAGAAAATCGCAAACTGCCCACGCGCCAAGCGGAAACCAGGCGGCCGGCTGGTCGGCAAAAAAGGCGATGTCGCGACCGGCGTCATACGGCTCGGCCACCTCGCGGCACTCCGCCAGCGGCCGCCAGCCGATCCGCTCGCGGCCGTCGAGCGAGACCTGAATGTCGATATACCGCCGATGCACTTCCAGCCGCGCGCCGGCCTGGCCACGGCCCGTGTCGTGGCCGACCAGGGCAAACACCCGGCTGCCATCGATCTCGTGGCGACCCGGCGGCAGGTCTGGCCAGATCGGTCCGCGCCAGAAAGGCAAAACCCGCGGTCAGCAGCGGATGAACCGCCGTGTAGCGACCGGCCTGTTCGAGCGTGTCGAGAATCATCGGCTTCCTTCCGGCTGTCAGTGCGTCGCGGGCGGCCAGCACCAACTGCCGCGCTTCGGCGGCGCTGGCCGCCAGCGCCGTCAGATGGCCCATCTTGCGACCCGGCCGCGCGGTTTCCTTGCCATACAGGTGCAGTTTGACGTCCGCGAAGCCGGCAGGCCGCCGGCCAGTCGGGCACGCCCGCGCTCCACAGATCGCCCAGCAGATTGGCCATCGCCGCCGGCCGCAACAGTTCGGTCGAACCGAGCGCCAGGCCGCAGATCGCCCGCAACTGTTGCTCGAATTGGCTCGTCACCGAGGCGTCGACCGTGAAATGCCCCGAGTTGTGCGGACGCGGGGCCAGCTCGTTGACCAGCAGCCGGCCATCGCGGGCCAGAAAGAATTCGACGCACAGCACGCCCACCACGTCGAGCGACTTCCAGCACCGCGTGCGCGATCCGCCGGGCCTCGCGCTCGACGGCCTCGGCCACGCCCGACGGGGCCACCGTCACGTCGAGAATATGGTTGGCGTGCGTGTTCCAAACCGTGCCGATAGTCGGCCACGGCGCCGTCGAGTCCGCGGGCCGCGACGACCGACACCTCGCGATCGAAGTCGATGAACGCTTCCAGCACCGCTTCGCCGCCGCCCACGGTGGCCCAGGCCCGGGCGGCATCGGCCGGCGAAGCCAGTTTGCACTGTCCCTTGCCGTCGTAACCCCAGCCGGCCGTTTTCAGCACGGCCGGGCAGCCCAGCGTGTCGATGGCGGCCGACAATTCGTCGAGCGAGCGAACGGCCACGAACGGCACGACCGGAAAGCCATGCTCGCGGAGAAAATTCTTTTCGCGCAAGCGGTGCTGCGTCACGTACAGCACCGAGCCGCTCGGCCGGACCGGCACGATTTCGGCCGCCGTGTCGGTCGCCTGCGCCGGAATGTTTTCGAACTCGAACGTCACCAGGTCGACCCGGCGGGCGAAATCGCGGATCGCGTCCAAGTCGTCATAGGCCGAACGGATTTCGCGGTCGGCCACCTGGCCGGTCGGCGTGTCGTCGTCGGGCGAGAGCGTGTGGACGCGATATCCCATCCGGCGAGCGGCAATGGCGAACATTCGGCCCAACTGCCCGCTGCCCAGCACGCCGATCGTCGCGCCCGGCAAAATCGCTTGCGTCACGGCAGCGTTTCTCCCCGCACGCGGTCGGCCTCGTCGCGGCGAAACTGCTTCAGTTTTTCGCCAAGTTCCGGCTGCGACAGGGCCAGCACCGACACGGCCAACAGCGCCGGCGTTGGTCGCCCCGGCCTTGCCGATGGCCACGGTCGCCACGGGAATGCCGGCCGGCATCTGCACGATCGACAACAGCGAGTCGAGACCGCTCAGCGCTTTCGACTGCACCGGCACGCCCAGCACCGGCAGCGTGGTGTGGGCCGCGACCATGCCCGGCAGGTGGGCCGCACCGCCGGCACCGGCGATCAGCACCTTGAATGCCGCGTCCTTCGGCCGCGATCGCATAATCGCGCATCGCGTCGGGCGTTCGATGGGCCGACACCACTCGGCATTCGTGCGGCACGCCGAATCGCTCGAGCACGGCGGCGGCCTCGCTCATCGTCTCCCAGTCCGATTTGCTTCCCATGATGATGCCGACCAGCGGCGACGGTTCGTTGGCCATGGGGCGGTTCACCGAGAGAGCAAGGCTTCTGGGTCATGAAAAATCACTGACGGCAGGGGCTGTGAAACACAGAACGGCCCGGGCCGACCGCTCGACGCCCAGGCCGAGGCGCAGCGAGCCGAAAACGCTAGTCTAGCTTGCACGCCCGCTAGCGGAAAGGGGCCAGACATGCGCACGCGAAGGAGTCAGACAGATTTGGACAGGACAAATCGGCGGCGAAATTTCCTGAAAGAGATTGTCATCCACCTGGGGACCGCTATAGTGACTTAGCCGGATGCATTTCTATCGCGTCCGACGTTACAAATGGGCCGAGGGGCGACGAACCGGAGCCCCCAAAACAGGATGTTCCAGGTCGAACGCCGAGCCCATTCAAAATGGAGCCACCAATCAGGCTGCATCGGATACCGCCGCCAAGTCAGGCAAAAAAAACGCATGGATGCCGTTCGTTTCGCTGTAGCGGTCGCCGCGATTGCTCTCGCCCTGGCCACTCCCGGCTGGGCTGAGGCCGGCAACCTGCTGGAGAATCCCGGTTTCGAGACGGGCGACTTTACCGGCTGGACCGTCGGCGGCGAAACGGCTTACACCCACGTCGTTTCGTATGAACCGTCACGTCGAATTCCGGATCTTTCGAGCGACCAGTTCTCACGGCGTGTCGGGGGATGACGGTCATCTTGTCAGCAAACCGCTATCGACCGTTCCTGGCCAGGAGTACGTCGTCGACTTCTGGCTCTATAGCGACGGCGCACTCCGCAACGACCTGTCGGTGACATTTGACGGCACTTCGCTCTTTTCGCAAACCAACCTGGCGGCCGCCCGCTTACACTCGAATACACCTTCACCTCGATGGCGATCGACTCGATCGCCACTCTGCAGTTCACGGCATACGACAATCCCGGCTATTTCGGCCTGGACGACGTGCAGCGTGACCGCACTGCCCGAGCCGTCGGCGGTCGTTCTGCTTGCCGGGCGCTGCTGGGCGTGGCCTGGGCGGCAATGCGACGCCGCCGCACGCCAGAAAAGCCGACTCGCTGCACGGCCGGCCGTTAGGGCCAGCAATCTGCCCTCAGGCCACGCGGAGCTGCGGAATGGGGATGATGAAGTGGCCGCCCGATTCGCGATAGCGCTCGTGCCGGGCCAGAATCTCGTCGGCCGAGTTCCAGTCCAACAGCAGACGCATAGTCGGGCCGGGTCTCGGTCAGCTTGTCGGGCGAATGGACCGCCAGGTGAGCCCCCGGCGTGTAGCGCCCCTGTTTGCCCGCGCTGCGGTCGACCACAAAATCGATCACGTCGCGGCCGATGCCGCAGGCGTTGAGCAAGCCGCTCTCCTTGGCCGAGGCGCCATAGGCCACGATCCGGCAGCCCTGGGCCTTGAGCTTGCCGAGCAGCGCCTTCAATTCGGCCCGCAGCGTGATCGACCCGCCGGCCAAACGCTCGATAATAGTCGGCCCGGTCGAGGCCCAATGCCCGTTCTTCGGCCATCAGCCGGCCGACCGCCTCCGAGGCGCACTCCCTGCCGGGCGGCAAAAATCCGCAGGCTGCCGCCGTCGGTCGGCCGGCGCTCGACGTCGGTCACGACCAAACCGTGCCGGCCGAACAGGGCCACGCAGCGACAGCAGCGAAAAATAGCAGAGATGCTCGTGATAGATCGTGTCGAATTCGACCTTCTCGACCATGTCGCGAACATAGGGCACCTCGACGATCGCCACGCCGTCGGGCTTGAGCAACGTGTGCAATCCGGCCACAAATCCGCTCAGATCGGCGACGCCGGCCAAGGCATGATGAACGTGAACGACGTCGGCCGGCTGGCCGCAGGCTTCGAGCCGCAGCGCCAGATCGCGCGAGAACCGCCCGGTCAGCGTCGGAATGCCCAACTCGCGCTGCACCGACGTGAGCCAGCCGCGCCGAGCCTTCGATTCCCAACACCGGCACGTCGGCCTCGTTGATAATGCCGCAGCAGATAACCGTCGCCGCTGGCCACCTGGACCACCAGGTCGCGGCAATTGAGCTGCCGAGCCGATCGATCGTCTCGGCGGCCAATTCCTCGGCGTCTTCGATCGGCCGGCTCGGGCGACGCGTCGTGACGTCGTTGCGCCACACCAGGTCTCCTCGGCGGCCGTCTCGGTGATCTGCACCAGCGCACAACTCGGGCAAACGACCAGATCGAGCGGATAGGTCGCTTCCTGGCGATCGAGCTCGTCGGCCGACAACAAGCCCCGGGCCAGCGGCGTCTGGCCCAACGAGACAACCGGGGTCAGGCCGAGTTGGCCACACGCAGCGACAAGCACGATGGGCGTGATGCATGGGAAACTCCAATCCGTGATGGCAAAGATCGATCGCCCGACGGGCGAAAGCGATATCGAACATCCTTGTTCTGCCCGCGGGTGGCAGTTGGGGGCGGATCTTACTCGAAAGCCGCCGGCAGGGTCAACGCCGTGTGACCGCCGCTGCAGCGCCGACGGAGCAAGAAAGCCCAGAAACAGGCAAAAAACGGCTTGGCAGACTGCCTCGTCAAACGCAGCGATGCAGAGACAGGCCGGCCGGCAATGCCGACCGCTGCGGCAGATCGACGCGCGCGAGCAATCAGCCGCCGTGCCTTACACGGCCTCTTCGAGCACCGGGCTGGCGGCGCCCTGGGCCGGCAGCACGCGGGCCAGCCGGCGTGCCGTGCGCGACCGCCAGGCCCCGCGATGATAGGCATAGCCGGCCAGCAGCGGCACGGCCAGCGTCGCTTCGCTGTAGACCATCTGCTCGAAGGCCGTGTCGACCTTGCCCCAGCTCGAGGCCTCTTTGAGGGTCGAGCTCGACAGGGCCCCGTCGCGCACGTCGGCCACGGTCACCTGCACGGCATATTTGTGCATCGGCGCTTCGGTCCCCAGAATGTCGGCCGCCACGACGATGTCCTGGGCGAAATTCTTGGGCACGCCGCCGCCGAGCATGAACAGCCCGGTCGTCGGATTGTGGATCTTCAGTTGCGTCAGCTCGTAAAAATCCTTCACGCTGTCGATGCTCACCTTCGGCCCGGCGCCGCGGGCGTGCTGATGGGCCACCAGGCCGAAGCCGGCCGAGCAATCGGAAAACGCCGGACAGAAAATCGGCACGTCTTCCTCATAGGCCGCCAGCACCAGCGAGTCGGGCGTCTTGCCGTGCTCTTTCAGATAGGCACCCATCTCGCGGATGAACTCGCGCGAGGAATAGGCCCCCGGCGGCAGGCTGTCGGCGATCAGCCGGGTCGTGTCGTCGCACACCCGCAGCTCGTCCTCGTCGATCAGCGTGTCGTAAATGCGGTCGATGTGCAGGTCGCGGAGCTGATCGTCGTCGAGCCCCGACTTGAACCGCTCGGCGGCCACATAGTGCTTGAATCCAAGCCCCTCGAAAAAATCCTGGTCGACGATGTTGGCCCCGGTGCTGACGATGCAGTCGACCATCCGATTGCGGACCATGTCGACGAAGACCTTTTTCAAGCCGGCGCTGACCAGCGAGCCGGCCAGGCACAAAATCACGCCGCACTCGCTGTCGCGGAGCATGCGGTCGTAGATGTCGGCGGCGCGGGCCAGGTCGCGGGCGCTGAAACGCCATGTGGCGCATCGCGTCGACCACGCCCACCACGTCGTGCTGTTTGATGTCGATGTGCTGGATTTCTTCGGACAACAGTTCCTGCTTGGTCGGCATCGGTCCAAACCCTCATTAGCTGTTGGGGGGGCGGTCGGAAAGTGCGAAAGAAGAAGAGCCGCGGCATCACGCGCCGCGCTGCGGTCACGCGAGACTGTGCCGGCCGACAATCAATCCAGCGTCAGTCCGCGCCGGAGCCATCGGCGGCTCGGCAATCCGGCGGCCGAGGCCAATCCGGGGCTGGGCGGAAACTACTTCTTCTTGTCTTGGCCAGCTTTCAGCGCGGCCGACAGCCGCGACTTGAGCCGGGACGCGACGTTGGCATGAATGATGCCGCGGGCGGCCGTTTGATCGAGCTTTTTCGCCGTCAGGCGGAATTCCGCCGCGGCCGTCTCGACTTCGCCGGCGGCGATCGCCTCGCGGAGCTTGCGGACTTGGGTCTTGATGACGCTCTTGGCCGCGCGGTTGCGCTGTGCGGCGCACCAGGCTTTGGCGATGACGTTTCTTGGCGCTTTTGGTGTTGGGCATGCGAGGGTGAAATCCGTCCGAAAAGTTGACTGACCGGCAAACGATCGACACGAGCCCCGGGACACCAAGCAGCACCGGCAGCGTCAAGGCAACGCCGGCGTGGCAGCGCGGCGAATCAACCTTTATTACGGATTTTGGCCCTGTTGTCCAGGAGGCTTGTTACGCATTTTGGCGATCTTCTCCAGCAATGCCGGCACGTCCTTGTAGACGTAGTCCAGACTGGCCAGATTCGTCAAGTGTTTTTCCGCCAGGTCCAGCCAGTTCTTGCCCGCCTCGCTCCCGACCTCGTTGCACGGCCAGAAAGAGGGCCAATTTGCCGGCCCGATAGAGGGCCAGCTTCATCATGTCCTGATCGCGATCGGCTGAGCGCTTCCAGCGCCGTCTCGAAATTGCGCATCGCCAGCAGATAGTTCTTGAGCTGCTGAAAGCATTCGCCCAGTTCCAAATGGACCTGCGCCTTGCGCTTGCCGTCGGCCCGGGCCGCTTGCAGACATTGGATCGGCCTCCTGGTACTTGGCCGGCCCGCTTCAGCCGCACGCCCAGCTCGTACTTGAGGCCCAAGTTCGTGGGATTGCAGGTCCGACCGGCCGCGATAGATCTCGAGCTCGATGCGGTTGAGCTCCGCCCTCATTTTCTTGACCAACTCGGCCGCCTCGGCGGTTTTTTCCTGTCTCGAACCGGCGCTCGGCCATTTGCACCTGGCCGCGGTAATGCCGCACTCTGCACGTCCTCCAGCCGCTCGCGCAGCGACAAATCGCCGCCGCCCGAGACCGCCAGCGCCTTGGCCAACACCTGCTCGGCTTCGGCGAACCGGTCGGCCCGGATGTGCATGTCGGCCAGTTCGACGTAGAGGCTGACGTCCTCCGGATTCTTGGCGATCTTCTTTTCCACCCGCTGCTCGGGCGTCAGCTTTTGCCTTTCCTCGTCGTCGGCGTCCTGCGTGGGCTCGTTTGACGTCTTTGGTCGTTTCGGCATCCTCGTAACCGCCGTGCGTGAATCGTCTTTTCGACCGTCAGATTGCCGATCTCCCGGCCCGCTTCTTCGTCGTTCGGCTTGAGCTGTTCGACGCGGTGCCAGCAGGCGATGGCCTGATCGAATTGCCCCACGCGGGCCAGCGCCTTGGCGCACAGCACGGTTGACGGCGACGTCCTTGGGATTGAAATCCAACGCCAACTTGAGATAGACCAGTTGGCTCTCGTCGTGCCCCAGCTCCTCGCAGGCCCGGGCCATGCTCGTCAGCGTCGAAACGTCCCAGGGATTGCCCTTGAGAATGTCCAGCCCCGTCTTGATGACGCGTGGGCCAATCCTTCTGCCGGCGTCGAATTCATCAGCCCGGTCTTCGAGCCGGCCGCCTTGATCGAAGAAAGTTTGCTGACGTTCTTGGGGTTGTTATCATACGAGCGGGTAAGATTATTCGAGATACTGCCGCGCGTAGATCCTGTTGCCCGGATCCCCCACCACGCACTGGCCGAACAGATTCGAGGCGTAGTCGTAGTTGTTCTGCTTCGCCGCCTTGGAGCCGTGCTCGAACAACTGCTGCAAGCGGCGACGCTTGGCAGGAGACATCGGCTCTGATCGTTGTTGGTCGTGGCCATGAGAGGCGGTAGAACGCTCAGGCGTGGGGCAGAACGTCGGGGAATGCGACGACGAACTGCCAGCCGAAGGCAAAAAACCTTCGGCCAAACCACCATTTTACTGGCGCAGCGCCGGCAAAACAACGCGCCAAAAGCGGGCTACTGCCGTCACAGCCTAACTCACCTCACCGGCCAATTCAATCGTCATCACTTCGCTTACAAATTTGGGCCCGCGTAGCGGCCAGCAGAGACTCCATGCCCCCAACCCAGCGCCAGCAAAGTCTACATCGTCGGCGGCGGACCCGGCGATCCCGGCCTGCTCGCGCTGCGCGGCTGCCCAGTGCCTGGCGCGCGCCGACGTCGTGCTCTACGACTATCTCGTCAATCCCCGCATCCTGGCCCATGCTCCGCGCACTGCCGAATTGATCTGCCTCGGCCGGCACGGCTGCGACCACGTCTGGCGCCAGGACGAAATCAATCGCCGCCTGGTCGAACTGGCCCAGGCCGGACGGACCGTCGTGCGGCTCAAAGGGGGCGATCCCGGCACTGTTCGGCCACCTGGTCGAAGAAGTCGGCGCGCTGCGCGCAGCCGGCATCCCCTACGAAATCGTTCCCGGCATCACGGCCGCCTCGGCCGTCGCCAGCCATGCCGGCATTCCGCTGACCGGCCGCGACACTGCCTCGGCCGTGGCCTTCGTCACCGGCCACGAATGCGACGACAAGCAGCAGCCGCTCGACTTCGGCTCGGCTGGCCCAATTTCCCGGCACGCTCGTCTTCTACATGGGCGTCACCACGGTCCGCCATTGGGCCGGCGCGCTGTTGGCCGCCGGCAAGAGCGGCGACACCCCCGTGGCGGTCGTCCGCCGGGCAAGCCTGCCCGACCAGAGCGTCCTGCGGCACTCGCCTGGCCGACCTGGCCGACGAAGTCGAGCGCATCGCGATTGCGGCCGCCCGCGATTTTTGTCGTCGGGCCGACCGCCGCCGCCGTGGGCGATCTCGATTGGTTCAGCTGCCGGGCCCTCTCGGGCGTCAGCGTGCTGGTGACGCGGGCCGTCGCGATCGGACGATTCGCTCGCCGGCGCAGTTGGAAGAGTTGGGCGCCAAGGTGCTCGCCGCCCCGGCGATCGAAATCGGCCCGCCCGCGCGATTGGTCGCCGCTGGACCGTGCGATCGAGCGATTGTCGACTTACCACTGGCTCGTCTTTTCCAGCACCAACGGCGTGGAGGCGTTTTTCGATCGCCTGCTGGCCACCGGCCACGATCTGCGCACCTTGGCCGGCGTGCGTCTGGCCGCGATCGGGCCCGGCACCGCCGAAGCCCTGACACGGCTACCACTTGCAGGCCGATCTCGTTCCGCCCGAGTTTCGGGCCGAATCGTTGGCCGAGGCGCTGGCGCCGCTGGCCGCCGGCCGGCGATGTCTCGTTGATCCGCGCCAGCCGCGGCCGCGAAGTGCTGGCCGAGCGGTTGCGTGCTGCCGGCGCCGAGGTCGATCAGGTCGTGGCCTATTCGAGCGTCGACGTGCCGGCGGCCGACGCCGAAGTGCTGAACCTGCTGCGCCGGCGGCGGCATCGACTGGATCGCGGTCACCAGTTCGGCGATCGCCCGCTCGCTGGCCCGGCTGTTCGGGCCCGATCTGGCGCGGGCCAAATTGGCCAGCCTCAGCCCGATCACCTCGGAAACGCTCGCCGAGCTGGGCTATCGGCCCGCGGTCGAAGCCGAGTCGTACACGTTTGCCGGCCTGACCGACGCGATCGTCGCCTGGCAGCAGCGTCACGGTCAGGAACCGGCCGCAGGCGACATTAGCTGACGCCGTTCCGTCGCACGGCTCGCGTGCGTCAGGACGAGAATCCGCATGTGTCCAGCGACCGCGCTCCGGCTCTAGGACCTGCATCGCGCCGCCTGCGGGGCGGAAAGATTTCCAGCCGCACTTCGCCGATCACGCCGCCGGCCAGTCCGGCACGGTCGGGACGCAGTTGCTGCTCGTCGGCATAGGCCAGCGGCGGCAACTCGACTTCGATCACCAACTCGTTCCGCTCTCGCAGCAGATCGGTCACTTCGAATCGAGCCGACTCGCGAAAGCCGGCGACCGTGCCCAGCGACTGCCGTTGAGCACCGCCGAGCCGGCCAGGTCGACGCCGTCGCAGACCAGCCAGACTTGCTCGCCGGGCTCGAGCCGCGTGGGCCGGCCAAACGCGCGGACAAAACGGACGCAGCCGCGGAAATCGCGCCCCAGCGGCTGCGACCAATCGCCCGGCATCACCATCCGGCCCGGCGGCGGCAGCACTTCGACCGATTGCGATCGCTCCCTCGGCATCCAACTCCCACTGGGCCAGCGGCTCATATTGCCACGGTCCGCGCAGACGAATGACATGTGGCTGGGCCATGCTTGAAAAACCCGACATGGCACCGCAGGGGGGATCGCGAAACACTTGTCCGGCAATTCTTCCCGCGCGGCCGGCCGGGCAAGTCGTCAGTCGGGCAAAAAATCCTGCATGACCTTCACCTCGCGGACTTGCCGCGTGTCGGGCTCGTAAACGCGGATCGTGATCTGCACGCCGCGCAGCGGAAATGGATAGGGCGCCAGCGTCTCGCGCTCGCCAACCGACAGCAGCGTCACGCTGGGTGCCTTGATCGTGCTCGCGGTCGGATTGATCTGCGGAAGTGCCACGCTTACCTGCGGCGGATCGTCGATGATGCCATTCGGGGCCATGTTGCTGGCCGTCGCGGCGGTGTTGAAGGGCGCTTCATCATCCAATCCCTCCGCACCCTGATCGATAATGTTGTTCACGTCCTCGTCGACGCCGTTCTGCTCGTAGCCCAACGACCAGGTGTCGTACGTTTGCGGTAAATAGTTCGCCGCAACTGTGAACTGGGGACCAGGCCCGGGCCGAGATCCGGGGCCGGGCCAAGCCGGAAGACTATTCGGGTAGTAGGCGGCGGCATTCGGGTACGCCGAAAAGAACGTGGCCGCCGTACCCGACGTGAGGGTGTACCAATTGTAGTTGTAGCCCAGGTCGACGAACGCACCGTAGCCGGCCGGGGTGCCGCGCCGCTCAAGGGGGCCGAGGGAGCCGGCGGCCATAATCGGCGTCGCCGGGCATCAGCACGTCGTTGCCAGAGGCGATCAACGCCGCCAGTGGATCAAACACCCGAATATCGAACGACAGAACGTCGGTCAGGACCACATCCTCGCCAGCGCGGTTGGGGGTGGACGACATTGCTGAGAATTGATGCAGACAGCGGGACCTGCGGGGCCACCGCTGTGCTTGGCGGAACGGGAAACGGAAAGCCCGTTGGCACCCCAGACACTGTCGATGGCTGGTGATAGTAACGATTCTCGCGCGCCGTCAATGTCGAAAGTGTGTTGGGCAACACGATCGGCGGCGGTCGTCGCGTCGCCAAGCGGATTTACGGGATACACCGAAAGATCACAAGTCTGTTGCAACAGTCGCGGCGTGGCATAGCTCGAAAGCGCGGTGTAGTTCGCATTGAAATAGGTCGGATCGATCAGCAGCACGCGGCGGTAGAGCGTGTAAAGCTGAACCGGCAACGTGGACGGCGAGAGCGTCACCGTAAGGCTACCGGTCGTCACACTGGCCGCGGTCGTATCCGCGGGAATCGTGCGTCCGTTGGGCACGGCGAACCAAATCACCTCGGCCGTCGGCGACTCGATCATCGTGGTCGTGCCGCCGATGTTCATGCTGCCTACAAACGGCTCGCCCAAGCTGCGAACGGTGAGCATCAGACACGTCGTCGGCATCACCCATGATGTTGTTCGTGTACGCCGTGAAGGTCGCGGGCGGGCCGGCGACGTACACCGTCGGCGTTTGCGCACGCCGGTGCCAACAAGGCCGTCGGATTTAAATCCGTATTCGGTCCTTCGATGATTTCCAGATAGCCTTCGCCGTCTTCGGGACGAAGCGGCGGAATCGTGGTGGCGGTGTGGCCGGCCAGATCGAGCTGCAGCCGATTGCGCGTGCTCCGCAGCCGCTCGGAGATTTCGACCAACGCCCGGCTGTTGGTCACCGTGGTGGTGACGTTGGCAAACAGCATGATCACGGCGGTCATCATGATCATCGTGATCGCCAGCGCGACCATCAATTCGATCAACGTCACGCCGCGCCGCACCAGCGACCGGCCCGCGGCCGTGCGCAGCGCACCAGCAGCGAGCATAGAGTGGCCGGCGGGGCAAAACCGTAATGCTCCGCGACGCGCAATCGCCAAAGATTTCATCGTGCCACTCCTTGTTCCGAGAGGTTCGGGCACATGCCAGGCCTGCTTCTCCCCCCGATTTTAGCACGTCCCGCCGGCGGAAAGTAGAGTCTCGGCCCCCGCCGCGGTCCAAGAAGAGACGTCCCGCGCCGAAGCAAGACGCCCCGCAGCAGCCCGAGCGCCCCGGCCCCATCATTTCCGCAGCATCACGCGGGTGTAATTAATGATTTCCCGCAAGGTGCCGTCCAGATCATACTCGGGGCGGAAGCCGATGGACGCTCGCAGGCGGCCGAGGTCGGGAACGCGGCGGGGGACATCTTCGAACTGCTCGTCGTACACCTCGGCATAGGGCCGCCGCTCGACGGTCGAGGCACTTTTGGCGGCCGCCACCACCCGCGCGGCCAGTTCCACGATTGTCAGCGGCTGATCGTCGCCGATGTTGAAGACGCCCGCCACGGCCGCCTCGCTGCCCATCAGATCGAGGATCGCGCGAACGGCGTCGGCCACGTGCAGGAAGCAGCGCACCTGGCTCCCATCGCCATGCACGACCAACGGGCGTCCGGCCAGCGCCGACTCGACGAACCGGGGAACCACGGTGCCGTAGCGGCCCGATTGCCTGGGCCCGATCACATTGAACAGCCGGCCGATGACGACCGGCAGTCGATGTTGTCGCCAATAGGCCAAGGCCAAAGACTCGTCGATCGCCTTGGCGACGCCCGACGACCAGCGCGGCCGGCTGGTGGGCCCGAAGACCAGGTCGTCCTCTTCGTGCCAGACTTCCTTGGCGTTCTTGCCGTAGACTTCGCTCGAGCTGGCGAGAAACAATTTGGCGATATGGCCCGCCTTGCGGCGGCGGAGCATTTCGGCCAGCACGAGCTCGGTCGGATAGAGATTGGTTTCGATCGTGTGGATCGGCGCGCTGGCGATCAGCTCGACGCCCACGGCCGCGGCCAGGTGATAGACCTCGTCGACGTCGGCCACCAACCGGCGAACGAGCGATTTGTCGGCGGCCGAACCGCGCACATACGTGAACTGGAAATGACCGCGCACGGCGGCCAGGTTTTCCGGCGAGCCGGTCGACTCGTCGTCCAGCACGGTGACGTGATAATCGCGCGCCAGCAAGGCTTCGGCCAGATGGCTGCCGATAAAGCCCGCCCCGCCGGTGATCAAAGCATGCTTCACACACACACTCGCAAAAAGAAGGCTACAGGCTAAAGGGCACAGGACGAGAGGTTACAGGGCACCATTCCCGCGCTTGCCTGGCGGCTCTTGCTTGCTGGCTCGAACCTGTGGCCTCTGGTCTCTAGCCGGTGGCCTTGTCTTCCGGGCCGGCTCGCAGTGAAGCCGCGATCGCGATAGCCAATATTACTACGATAATTAGAAGCGACATGAGAGGCGAGACAAGATGCCCCTCGAGCCCGAAAAACCGGTGCCCCACGAACTCGGCAATCATCTTCCAGCCCAGAAACACCAAAATGGCCGCCAGGCCGAACTTCAGGTAGCGGAACAGGTCCATCACGCCGGCCAGCAGGAAATAGAGTGCCCGCAGACCAAGAATGGCAAAAATGTTCGACGTGAAGACGATAAACGGGTCCTGCGTAATGATGAAGATGGCCGGCACGCTGTCGACGGCAAAGATCACGTCGGTGCTCTCGACCACCAGCAGCACCAGGAACAGGGGGGTAATGGCGAATCGGCCATCTTGGCGGACAAAGAATCGCTCGCCGAAATCGCCGCGCGCCACCGGCAACAGCTTGGTGGCCATTCGGCGGAGCAGATTATTCTCCGGATCGAAATCGTCTTCCTTCTGCAGGCACAATTTAACGCCGGAATAGACCAGCAGCAGACCGAACGCCGGCATCACCCAGTCGAACCGCGCGATCAGGGCAGTGCCCAACAGCACGAAGCTGAGCCGCATCACGATGGCGCCCAGAATGCCCCAGAACAGCACGCGGTATTGATACTTCAACTCCACCCGAAAAAAGCTGAAGATGACCGCGAAGACGAAGACGTTGTCCATCGACAGCGTCCATTCGACGAGATAGCCGGTCAAAAACTGGACCGCCGCGTCGCCGCCGCGCCACCGCCAGATCAGCCCGTTGAAGCCGAGCGCGATCAGGCACCAGACCACGGTCCAGATCGCCGACTCGCGCAGCGTCGGCTCGCGCGAGTCGCGATGGAACACGACCAGATCGAGCACCAGCAGCACGATCACGAACGCGCCGAAGGCCAGCCAGTGCCATAACCCGACAATCTCGGGCGCCTCCAGGGCGAAAGCCTGAGCGGCCAGCAAGCCGACATTTAAAGAACCTGGCAGCGGAAAGAGTTCGGGCACCGTGTGTGGGCTCACATTCGCGGGGGGAAACAGAAAACGCCAGATCACGCCGAGCCGGCCCGCCATTCTTCGCCAGCACGCGCTCGGGCGCCAGCACCGCACGGGGCGGGCCGGTCGCGACCCATCATAGCGCGACCTGCAAAACTGGGCAACCGCACGCGCCGGGCGCCGATCACCGCGGCTGCGAATTCCCCGATCCGTACAACTTCTACCCCCTCCACCAGTTAGGGCTCGGCATGCGCTCGCTCGTGCCCTTATTTGCGCCGCGGCCCTGCCCCGCGCTAGCAGGGCAGGCACCATCGCCGCCATGTGCGCTCGTGCGGGGACCAGCCGCGTGGAGCGAAAAACCGCTGCTGACCGAAATGGCGATTCTGTTTATAACCCTGCATCCAATTTTTCTGCGTGAGGAGGAGACATGGCTACCGTCGCCCAGGCATCCAATCGTTTGGCGTCCGACATTGTCGATCATCTGCTCGTCCGGCTGGCCCAGACGCCGACGTGCGACGAGCCCTTTTCGCACTTTTATGTCGAGAATGTTTTTCCGGCCGAAGTCTATGCCGACATGATGCAAAACATGCCGGCGCCGACGCTCTACAAGCCGCTGTCGCTGACCAAGCACCGCAATGCCGATGGCGTCAGCACCCGCAACGTGTTTGCCCTGACCGGCGCGGAAGTCGAGGCGTTGCCGCCACGCGCCCGCGAGCTGTGGAAAAGCATTTCGATGGCCCTGTCGGCTCCCGAGCTGAAGGTGGCCGTATTCCGCAAATTGGCCACCGATCTGGTGCGGCGATTCGGCTGTCGCCGCGAAGAGGTCGACCGCATCACGAGCTTTACCAAACCGTCGCTGTTCCGCGACCTCGAAGGCTACGAGATTCCGCCCCATCCGGACGGCCGGACCAAGGTCGTTACGATGCAGCTCTATCTGCCGACCGACTATTCGCAGTTGAACCTGGGAACCGCCGTCTATAAGCGGCGTTTCACCTCGCTCAAGGGGATTTATTCCTGGCATGGCCGCTTCGAGAAGGTGAAACAGTTCTTGTTCCAGCCCAACAGCGGCTATGCCTTTGCCGTGTCGAACTCGTTGGGCAAGAAGAGCTGGCACGGGCGGGAAGAAATCCCCGGTGGGTCGGGCGTCCGCAACTCACTGCTCAATCTGTTCTTCGCCACGCCCGACCGCAGCTACTGACCGGCGTGGAGGCCCCATCGCCGAGACCGGCCGCCGCCCCGAGAGAGATCGCTGGAATTCGCGGTCGCGGCGCGCCCTGCGTTTTCTGCGAGGTCCTATTGGATCGATTGCCACGTAACCCCGCCGGAGAAATCGGGCACAGAGGAATGGCTGCAGCCATACTCTGGTTGGCGTTGACGCTCTCGGGGGCACGCCTTTTGGCCGCGGACTCGCCGAGTTCGGCCGAGCTGACGGTCCTTGATGGCGAGCCTCCTCGTGCGAAGATAAGGCTTAGCGACAGCTCAATCACGGTCGCCATTGACACCGGGGCGACGTTCACAGCTATCGACACGCGTTTCCGTCACCTCCTTGGCGATGCGTTGGGCGGAGCGCCAATGACTAGCGCATCTGGGCGAATCAGGACTGCGCGGTTCGCGTGTCCCGCGGGCGACGTTGGCGGGCTCGACTTCGCGGTCCCGTTTGTAAGCTGCATTGATTTCGGCCGAGACTTCACCGACGTAGGGCTGGATGGCGTTATTGGGATGGACTTTCTCAAGGACCATTGCCTTGACATTGATTGGGGTGCCGGGGTCGGGCGAATCTCGCTAGCGCCTCCTGAGGATTTGCCGAACGAGCAGCTACGTATTCCGCTCAACTTCTCGGTGTCAAATCGTCCTCGCGTGAACGCGAACGTCGGGAGCGCGGAAGGCATGCTTGTAACGATCGATACTGGCTTGAGTCAAACTGTATCACTTGCTGCTGTGGACGTGCCCTACGTCTTTCCGGACGGCTGGAAGGCCGCATTCCGGTCGCAATACTTTGCGGCTCGCGGGCGGGTGGGCTGCATTGTGGTGCGATTGCCGGAATTGGCGATCGGCAACGCTGTGGCGAGGGATATCCTATGTAGCTTCCGCGGCCGCGATCCCGAACCGACCGTGGTTGGTTGTCGATTCCTCCGCGATTATCGGGCAGTGTTCGATTTTCCGAACCGCACGCTCGTCCTGGTTCTGCGCGCGAAGCCGCGCGTCTGCGGAACGAATTGAGCGAAGCACTTTTTTTTGCGCCCGTCTTGCGATCAGGGCGCATCCGAAGCGAGTCACTTCTTCCAGGTTTTGAAGTGCTGGATCAGGCGTTTCTGCAAGCCTGGCAGCCGCTGCTCCAACCGCTCGCTGAGCCGGCCTGGCGGCGTGCTGGCGTTGATATCGGCCAGAAACTTGACCAGCTCGTCGTGCGCCTCGGGCGGACCGTGCAACAGGAAGTGCGTCCAGGCCCAGGCGTGCTGATAGTCGGTGGCGTTCATCTCCGACACATCCCGCTTTTCCTCGAGCTGCGACAGGCTCTGGACGTGTCCCACGCGGACGTCCATGCGGACCCATTTCAGATAGGAATTGCCGTAGGCCCGGCTGGCGGCCGGCACTTCGAAGTATTCGGCTAGCCCTTCGTCGAGCCAGAGCGGCACCATCGGCAAGACGGCGTGCAAAAGTCCGTGCGTCCCCTCGTGGCGCACGTCGACCGGCAGGGCTTTGCTCCGGTAGGCAAAAACCTTGCCTGGGCCACGCCCCTTTACGAACAGCGCTCGCCGGTAGGGAACCTGCGGCAGGCGTGCTTGCAGATAGGTCCGATAGGCTTGTTCGGACTGAAACAGGTACAGCTCGACCGGCTCGCGGGCCATTTCGACCCCGAGGGCCTGCGAGAGATCGGTTTGCAATTGCCCAAGCTCGACGAACAGTCCGTCGTATTCGTCGAGCCGGAAGTCGGCCCGGCAAACGAATGGCCCGCTCACTCGCTTGTCGGCCCAATCGGCGGCGCCGATTTGCGATGCCAGCAGCAGCGTCGCCACGAGCCATGCCGCGATCCCGCCCAAACGGCGAGCCGTGCCGCGGCCGGCGTGGTCCCACGGCCGCTGGATCGGTGCAGCGAAGTCCATCAGCCCGCCTTCTTCCATCCGAACCAGCCGCCTCGAACCGGTTTGACGGCCATGCGGCCGGCGACAACTGGCTGCCCGGCGGCAACCGATGCAGGATTGTGGCGGCAGCACTGGTCCGCCAGCACCGGGCCGACCAACTCGGCCATCCGCTGGTGAGCGGCCCCGAGCTGGGGTCGACGCGACTTCAGGCCATGGGCGTCGGTGCTGACGAAATGGACCAGTCCGTCGGTCGCCAACCGTTCGGCCACGCTCTGACTCGCCGGGCCGAACATTCCCAGCAGGCTGCCAGCGGTGATTTGCATCAGGCAGCCGGCGTCGACCAGCGGCCCGACCAGGGCGGGTTTGGCCATGATGCCGGCGTTTCGCTCGGGATGGGAGAGGATTCCGACCATGCCGGCGGCCCTCAATTCCGAGAGCAAGCGGTCGAGCGGCACGTAGATTTCGTGCGGAAGCTCGAGCAGGATGTGGCGTCGGTGATCGGCCAGCGAAAGGACTTCTCCCTGCCTGACCAGATTGATCATGCCCGATTCGATGCGGACGTCGGCCCCGGGCAGGACCGAAAGCGGAATCTCCTGTTCGGCCAGCCGCTCGGCCAGTTCCTCGGTCCGCTCTCGGATCATGGCGCCATGGTTCTGGGCAAAGCTGCCCAACTGGTGCGGCGTGACAATGATCGTTTCAATGCCGTCGGCCACGGCCATCCGCGCCATGGCCAGCGCGTCATCCCAGCTCTTGGCGCCGTCATTGATCTGGGGCAGCAAATGGCAGTGAATGTCGACGAAACCGGAAGTCTGATTCATGCGATTGACGGTTCTAGAAAAAGACACCAAGGCTCCGGAGTGCACAGCCGGCAAGCGCTGCGCGACTTGCCTTCATGTTCGCGGTCATTGGCGCTCTCGTTTTCGGTGAGGACCTGTTGAGGCGGTTTCGTGCTCGGTCGATGGCCCCCGCGGGTCCTGGGCGCTGGCCCCGCGCCGACCTGCCGGGCTGGCGGCGCGAATGCTAAGCGGCACGACGCGACGCCTTGCCGGCCGATTCGGACTTCGACCGCAACTGGCCGCCGGCCGAACGTTTGTCGGCGGCCGACGCCGCCGCCATCGGCCGGTTGGTGATCGCCGGAGGGGTCAGCCGTTTGCCGATGGTCGAAAACCAGGAAACGGCGAATTTGTGGTAACAGTGATGGCACTTCAGCGGAACCATGCCCAACCAGCGGTACATGATTCTTCGCCATCCGCTGACGTCGCGAATGTAGGCCTTGTCGGTCCAGCAGGCACGACACTTCATAACCGTAGTTCCCCTGGCATTTGGTGATTGCGACCGCGGCGGCGCGTGGTGGCCGGTTCGCACGTTCGGCGCGCGGCAAACGCGATTCAATGGGGCGATCCCAAGCGGGGGCCAAGGCTAGCCGGACTCGCCCGCTCGTGTCAAGCCAAGCTGGCCAAAAGGGCCCATGCTTGCGCCGGGCCGCGAGCGAGCCGGACCCGGCCCTGGCCGACGCGCCTTTCGGGGACTTGCGGGGCCGCTCCACACCCGAGCGTCCGATTGACCTTCGCGGCGGACCTATGGTAGCCTATCGTTCCACCACTCAGCAGGCGTAAGGTGGGAGTTTTCGGGCCTTTTGGCAGACTCGCGCCTCGCGTCTGATGGCCCCGGTGCACGACCCGCCTTTCTCCTGATAATTCCATTCCCTCCGAGAGGCTCGCGGGCGGTGCAATACGCAGCAGTCGGTCCTATCGCGATTCATCTCCCCGCGAAGGTGGAAACCAACGACGATCTGCAGGCCGAGTTTCCCAACTGGAATCTCGATTTGATCTACTCCAAGACGGGCATTCGCGCCCGTCACATCGCCGCCCCCGACGAGTGTGCCTCGGACTTGGGAGTGGCCGCCGCGGAAAAGCTGTTCACCGAGTTCAACATCGACCGCTCGTCGATCGATTTTTTGCTCTTCTGCACGCAGACCCCCGACTACCCGCTTCCGACCACGGCCTGCCTGGTGCAGCACCGCTTGGGACTCCCGACATCCATCGGAGCGCTCGATTTCAACTTGGGCTGCTCGGGCTTCGTCTACGGTCTGTCGCTGGCCGATGGACTGATCCGCTCGGGCGCCGCCCGCCGAGTGCTGTTGATCACCGCCGAAACCTATAGCAAATACATCGCGCCGTCCGATCGTTCGCTCCGCACGATCTTTGGCGACGGAGCGGCGGCGACTTTGATCGAAGGGGCCGAAACGCCATCGCTGTCGGGTTTCGCCTTTGGCACCGATGGCGGCGCCGCCGACGCCCTGTTCGTGCCGACCGGTGGTGCCCGACCGGCCGAAACTGCGATCAAACCGCGCACCAAATGGCGCTGGCCCAGCAAGCTCTACATGGATGGCCCGGGCATCCTCACCCTGACGATGGACATCATTCCCAATCTGGTCCAGCAGGTTCTGGCCGGCGCGAAGTTGAACGAGAGCGACGTCGAATTGTTTCTGCTGCACCAGGCAACCTTCAAGTTGCTCGACACGCTGCGGCAGCACATGAAAATCGATCCCGAACGCGTGCCGATCGCCCTGGAAACGGTCGGCAACACCGTCTCGTCGACGATCCCGCTGCTGTTGCACGAACTGCGTGCCTCGGGCCGATTGCGGCGCGGCACGCGGTCGCTGTTGGCCGGGTTCGGAGTCGGTTTTTCCTGGGCCGGCTGTATCTGGACCGAAACCTGGGAAAACAAAGCGGTGCAGGTCGGCGAACGAGCCGCGTAAACCGCCTTCAATCGCGAGCCTGCCGACCGGAGCAACAATTCCCGGCTTTCTCAAGCCTCACGCCTCGGGTCTCAAGCCTCTCAGAGATCTGCCCGCCGGGCCGCTTGGGCCGCCGGCTCGGGCTCACCCGGGCGCGGCGCGATGAAACGATCGAACAGATGATCTTGGTTCGCGCCAAGCTCGATCGCTCGGTCAAAGAACAATCGCGAACGATCCCGCTCACCATCGCAATACAACAGCACGCCCATCATCAGCAGCAGATCGGCCGACTGCGGATTCTGCTCGATGGCCGAGGCGAGCGACTCGCGGTGCGATGTTCTGGCCAACTTTCCCTTGGGGCCATATAGCGTGGCCAGCTCGAAATTCGTGTCGGGCCAGTTCGGCCGCATCCGCAATCCGCGATCGAGTGCTTTCTTCGCCGAATCGTATTGGCTCGATCCGACCAGCGCAAAAGCCTGCCGGAAGTAAGCCTCGGCCAGATCCGGGGCCACGGTCGCCGCTTCGCGATACCGCTCGAGCGCCGAGTTGTACTTCTGCTTGACGAACAACGCGTCGCCGTATTGGATGAACTTTCCCGCCCGGGCTTTGCTCTCGGTGTTTGTCGTCCGCGGCTTTCCGTGCGGCTGAAGATCGCCCGGCGCCGCAACACCGGCGCCTTGACCACCACCGACCGCCGCGGGTGCCGGTGCGTTCACCGCCTGGCCACCACCTACCGGTCCAGCCGCGGGCATTCCACCACCCGGTGCAACGGGGCCGGCAGCAGGTCGGCCGCTGCCAAAATTGACGCCCGCTTGAGGACCAAAGACCGTCATGCCGCCAACCACAGGCGTCGCGCCATACGGCCCCCAACCGGGATAATAATTTGGATAGCCGCTGACGATGTAACCACCCGCCCAATACGTAGTATGGCCGAAATGATGACCGTAGGCAGGCGCGGCATGGGCAAAAGCCAACAGCGCGAAGAGCAAACACCCACTCGTCAGTCCGCCACGTCGCATGGCGATTCCCCTCGGCGCTCGCAGAGCGCACGCGTAAGAGCTTGCCGGACTTGTTAAGGAATTATCCGCCCGCGCGGCCAACTTGCAAGCGCGGTGCCGCTCCTTCCAATCTACTAGTCACGGACCCCCATGCAAGACCGCCAATGATGACGATGTTGTCAAGGTTCACCCCGCCCACGCCCCCGGTCAGGGCTTAGCGGGAACCGGCTCTTTGGGGACTACGGTCACGATCCGCCCCCGCCGCACTCCCTTCAGCCCAGCCGGCTCGAGGACGGCCGAAAGCAACTGGTCGAGCGAGACCCCCTCGACGTTCACCGTCACGATCTGATCCAGCGCAATGCCTGCCCGCTCGATCGCCGGCCGATCCAGCTGGAATTCCACGTCTAGCCGTTTGCTCAACTGCGGCAACAAATCGTCGAGCGCATGTTCGGCCGACAGTTTGTAGACCTGCTTGCCGGCCGCGGGGGCTTTTTGGGCCGGCTGGCCTGCAGTGGCGATTCCGCGAGCGACCGTTTCCAAATCCTCGATCCGGCCGTCGACGACGAGTTGGTCCCCCTCGATTTTCACGACCGTGTCGGGGTAGCGTTGGGCCAGCAAACCGACGTTCTGCCGCGCCGTGCCCGGCCGGATAGCTGCGGCGAGCCGTTACCTTGACCGGCACCGGCACCAAACGGACCGAACGCCCGTCGGCGGCAATCTCGAACGTCAGAGAAACTGGATCGCCAGCAGCGTCAGGCGATCGATCCAGGCCAGCGGCGGCAGTCGCCGGGCTGCCCACAGGTCGTGCGGTACTCTGGTCGAGTCCCTCGATCTTCACTCGGGCTTCGACGGCCAGTGCTTGGGCCAGGTCGCGCGGAGTGGCCAGATTCGTCCCAACTCCAGGGGCGGACCGCCAACAATGCCTGCCGCCGCGGCGCCGGCAGAGCGGCAACCTCCTCGCGCCGCAACCAGGCGAGCGTACGCAGAGCGGCCGCGTCCTGGGGCGGACCGAGATAGACAATCGGTTCCCACAGCGACAGACCGACTCCCTCGGTCTCGGCGACGCGGCGCAAGACGTCCTCCAGCGGCTGGCTGGCAATCGTCAAGCTCAGCGTTTGATTCGGATCGATGCGACGGTCCAGAACGATGGCCAGATGGTTGCCCGTGGCCAGATTCTTCAGCGTGGCGCCGAGCGAGGAATTGGCGCAGGTCAGATCGGACTTCTGGTGCAGACGCTGATCAAAACGCTTGCCGACCAGCCACTCGGGTGGTGATTCGGCGGCCACGGCCACCAGGCGCACCATCCGGCCAGCAGGCCACAGACAAGACCAGTAAATCGGCCGGCACGCTTCACGTCAAAACCACCATCCGCCGAGAAAAGCCCCATCACTTCATTCTGAACCGCCATCCCCGTCAGGCCAAGCGGAAAAAAGTCGAAATGAAACGCCCGCGGCCGGGCGTCCGGATTACCGTCGCCGGGGGGCGATCGCGGCATTCTCTCACCACTCCGTTGTAATCATTCCCTATTTCCGGACGATGCGCAGCTTGGTGTTCCGCCGGAACCTGATTACACTTAATGAGTCTTTCGAGGGTCCCGCGCCGTGCGCATTCCAGCCGCCCACTACCGCATCCTTCGCGTGCGTAGCGCCATGATCAGGTTCGCCCGGTCGGTCGCCGATCAATCACCTTTGTGTTGGAGCCAGCGGATGCACCGTGTCCCTCGAATTCCGCTGATCAACGATTTTTATCATCAG
Source organism: uncultured Planctomycetaceae bacterium (assembly GCA_963702015.1). Classification (GTDB taxonomy): domain Bacteria; phylum Planctomycetota; class Planctomycetia; order Pirellulales; family PALSA-1355; genus DATJTR01. The sequence goes on along the minus strand of OY969698.1, from coordinate 3,952,894 downwards.
TATCTGATCGATCAAAAGTCGACGACGTTCGTCCGCAGCGTCTCGAGGCATTATGCGATCGGCACGCTCGAGCGATTGGCACGCCACGATCAGCGGCTGACCCGGCGGGCGTCCGTGTTGGCGATCGGACTGATCGGCGATTTTGATTCGAACGCCACGCTCGGCCGCGCCTTGGTCGACATCGACCGCGGCGTGCGCATGATCGCCGACAACGGCATTCGGCTGCTCTGGTGCCGCTGGGGAACCAGCAGCCAACGGCGGCGTCTGAACACGGTGATCCGCATGAATATCGCGAACCGCCACACCGAAGCGGTGCGGTTGGCTTCCCATTTGATCGACACCACCAGCGAATTGCCCGAAGCCTGGAACCAGCGCGCCCTGGCTTATTTCGGTCTGGGACAGTTCGAAGCCTCGATCCGCGACTGTCAGCAAACTCTGGAACTGAATCCCTATCATTTCGCCGCGGCCGCCGGCATGGGGCAGTGCCATTTGGAATTGGGCGATCGCCGCTCGGCCCTGGAAAGTTTTCGCTGGGCGGTGCGCCTCAATCCCGGTTTGGAAACCGCCCGCGTCCACGTCCAACACTTGGAACGGACGCTCAAACCACGAATAGCGGTCGGCCCGCACCCCGCTGCACGGATGGCTGTTGGTTCTCAAACCGTCGTGATCCTTGGCGCGGGCATCAACGGCTGCGCCCTGGCCAGGGAATTGGCCATCAACGGCCTGTCGGTCACGCTGGTCGACACCGGCGACGTCGCGTCGGGCACAACGGCCTATTCATCACGACTGATCCACGGCGGACTGCGCTATCTGGAATATGGCGACTTCGCCCTGGTCCGCGAGTCGCTCGCCGAGCGCGGGCGTTTGCTCCGCCTGGCCCCGCAATTTGTCCGACCGCTGGAGCTTTTCGTGCCCATCCGCACCCGATCGAGCGGATTGTGGCAATCGGCACTGCGATTTTTTGGACGCGACACACCCTTGCCGCCGCACGGCCGCGGATTGCTTTTGGTCTGGATGGGCCTGGTGATGTACGACGCCTACGCCCGCGATCCTAGCTTGCCGAAGCATCGTCTCCACAAGGTCGCTTCCGGCGGGGCCGAAAAAGCGAGCGGTCCGCCGGTCAATCCCGAGGAATATCACTGGCTGGCGTCGTATTACGATGCGCAAGTCACGTATCCCGAGCGACTGACGCTGGCCCTGCTGGCCGATGCCTGCCAGGCCGCGGCCGCGCACAGCCAGCGCGTGCAAGTATTCACCTATCATGAAGCCCGGCTCGACGGCCGGCGTGTCCGCATCACGCCGGTGGGAACCGATGCTTCACTGCTCGATCTGCCAGAAACGGCCGCGGTCGTCAACGCCACCGGAGCGTGGGTCGACGAAACGCTGCGGCGGTTGCACGTGCCCTCCGAACGGCTGATGGGAGGGACCAAGGGAAGCCACTTCGTCACCGCACACCCGGCGCTGGCCAAAGCGCTGGGCGGCCGCGCGATTTACGCCGAAGCACGCGACGGTCGGCCGGTCTTCATCCTGCCTTGGGCCGGACAAACGTTGGTCGGCACAACCGACGAAGCCTACACGGGCGACCCGGGCAACGCAGTCGCCAGCCCGGCCGAACTGGCTTATCTCATCGATGCCGTGCGGCACGTCTTTCCACAATTCGCTCTCTCGACGGTCGACATCAATTTGTCGTATGCCGGAGTCCGCCCGTTGGCTCGCAATGATGCCACGGCGTCATCAGCCACCGCGCCCGCAGCCCTCACGCGGGACCATTTTTTCAAGCGGCACGACCATGCGCCGCTGCCGATTTATTCCATCGTCGGCGGCAAACTGACGACCTGCCGCTCGTTGGCCGAAGAAGCGGCCGGCAGGGTGCTGGCCGATCTGGGGCTCCCACGCGCGACGAATTCGCGCGATCGCATAATACCGGGGGGCGAATCGTGGCCGCAAACCGCGGCCGACGCTCAGCGAACGCGCCAGGAAATCGCCCAGCGGACAGGCCTGCCGCTGGGAGCGGTCGAGCGCGCCTGGCAGCTCTGCGGCACACATGCTGCGGCGATTCTGACCACGGCGGAAGCGCCGGCCTCGTGTGTGCGAGAGACTGAAATCCCCGAAGCGCTGGCGCGCTGGAGCATTCGCAATGAGTGGGTCGTGCGTTTGGACGACCTCGTCGAGCGCCGGCTGATGCTGCATTATCAGCAGCCGCTCCGGCGCACCACGCTCGAGCATCTGGCCGAATTGCTGGTCGCCGAAAACCGGCTCGATCCCGCCCGCGCAAGCGACGAAGTTTCACTCACCATCCGCCGGCTCCAAGACCATTTCGGCAAACAGGTGTCATGACGGCGGCTGCGCCGCGGACTTGGCGCTTCGATTGGCCGCCGGCGCGGGCACGAATCCTGAAACCACCGCGAAAGAGCGAGGCAGCGAGGGCAGCCGCTCGCTCTGTCGGGTGGTTCTTGTAATTGGTTGCACTATTTGCCGCCGCCGGTCCGAAACCTCTCGGGCCACCGCTGGTCGCGGCTGCGAGGAGTGGGGGTCGAACCCATTTCCAATGCCGCTCCACGCGGCCAACCCTGGGGCAGCGTGGCGCCGCTCGCCGCGTGGAGAGCATGCACCAGCGACGCGATGTAAGGGTCCGCCCAAGGAAGCAGATCGCAGTAATCCGGCTCCAAGCGGGATTGAAATCGCCCGTGCTGCCTCGACTGATCGCCAGCCGGCTGCCCAGAGCTCTGATCTTCGGATCCGATGTCAAAACCGGCGGGCATGACAGATGTCTCCACGATGGTGCACTGAATGCTTGGCATGGCGATTTCCCTTGCGTTCGACCGTTCCATCCGAGTCCATTACGATTCCAACCGCTCCCAGGTTCACCCGCTCGGCGACGGCTCGTTGCCGTCGCCGAGCCCGGCGCCCCGTCGCCCGAAGGCGGATTGTCTCTAATGCAACTGCCGGGCCAAACCCGGATGGGCCATCCAGAAAGCCGCGCTGGAATCGCCCGCCACGGGGGCTGCACAACAACTTGCGCCGATCGATTCTGCGGGCTGTCCTCCTGGTGAAACGTTGTTTTGCGGCGGCACGGCGCGTAAGAATTGCAACAATTCATACCGCTGGACGTGCTAGCAATAAACTGGCACACATGGGGCGGTGCGGCCCTCGCAGCAATCAAACAATCGCCCGCAATTCGTTCCAGAAAACGGCCGAGCAACAACCGGCGTGGCCGCAAACCGACCGGCCCTGTCTACGCGCGACGCCGGCGATCTCCGATTCCAAGCACTCCGCGGCCTTGTCGAGCTGGGGATCGTCGAGCGGCGCGGTCAGCTCCACCGCCATGGGCGTTTTGGCAACGATGATGTCGCGCTCCCTGCGATCCCGTCGCCAGTCGGCGAACGCCTTGTCCGAAAGTTTGACCTCGTAACCCGCGTCCGGCTTGACGCCCCATTCATCGCTGCGTCGGCTACGGTCGAGCCGGTGAATGTTCTTGCCACTGGGCCGCCAGTACGTGGCAATCGTCAGATTGAGAACGCTTCGACCTCCCTCGACCGGAATCACGCTTTGCACCGTTCCCTTGCCATAGGTTCGCTCGCCGACGATGGTCGCGCGCTGGTGATCGGAGAGTGCCGCGGCCACGATCTCGGCGGCGCTGGCACTCTCGTGATTCACCAGCACCACCAGGGGCAACTGGCGATAGCGCCCGCGCTCTCAACAGCCCAGCGATCGAGCGCCTTGCCGCCGCGGCCGCGCGTCGTCACCAGCAGGTCGCCGGCGTCCAGAAAAAGGCCCGCCACGTCGGCGGCGGCCGCCAGCAGACCACCGGGGTTGTTGCGCAGATCGAGCACTACTCCGCGAGCTCCTCCGGCGTTCAGCTCGACCAGCGCCGCATCGACCTCCTCCGCCGTCCGATCGCCGAAGGACGTAATTCGCACATAGCCGATGTGGTCGTGGCCGGGCAAGAAAAAGTTCCAAGTGTCATCGACATTGCGCGTGTCGCCCAACACGGTATCGACTTTGATCTCGCGCCGCACTAGCCGGAACTCGAGCGGCGCAGCTTTCACCCTCGCGGACCACTTCCAGAGTCACCTCTCCGCCGGAACTTCCTTGCAGCCGGTCCGTCAGCTGCCGCAAGCCGATGCCCTTGGTGTTGCGACCATCGATCGCCACGATCAGGTCGCCGGCTTGGATTCCTGCCTCGTAGGCCGGCGAGCCCATTATCGGACTCGATACACGGAGCTGCTGCGTCTTGGGATCGATGGCACCCTCGATGCCGACCCCCTCGAAACGCTGGTCGAGCACCATCTGGCGGAATTGCCGGGCGTCTCGCCGGCCGATGTAGGAGCTGAACGGATCGAGCTGATCAACCATCCCCGCGATGGCCCCCTCGAATAATTCCTGGTCGTCGATCGGCTCGACATAATCGTGGTCGATGGCTTCCATGATTTCGGTGAAATACCGTGCATACGCATTCTGGTGCGTGCGGCGATAGCACGCATAGGACACGGTGACCACCAGGCACAACAGCAGCAGAGTTCGTCGCGGCATGAAAACGACTTCCTTCAGACGCCTGAGATCTAGCCCACGTCGCCCAACGAGAGCGAGCGCCCGTAACGGGCCAGGACCATGCGCCGCAAAAGCTGAAGTTCGGGCGCGGTCAGGCCGGGGTCGGCCGCCAGCAGCGCTTGGGCATCGGCCCGGGCACGCTCCAGAATCTCCCGATCGCGCGCCAAGTCGGCAACGCGCAAGGCCGGCAAACCGTGCTGCCGATCGCCAACCAGTTCGCCGGGACCGCGCAGCTGGAAGTCGGTCTCGGCCAGCCAAAACCCATCGTTCGATTCGACCAGCGCCGACAGCCGCCGGTTGGTGGCCGGGCTGGCCGCCTGTACCAGCAGACAACAATAACCCGGATAGATTCCGCGGCTGATCCGTCCCCGCAGTTGATGCAGTTGCGCCAGGCCGAAACGATCGGCACCTTGGATGGTCATCAGCGTGGCGTTGGGCACGTCGATGCCGACTTCGACCACACTGGTGGCCACCAAGACCTGCGTTTGGCCGCTGCGAAACGCTTCGATGGCCGCCTCTTTTTTCCCACTCGTCAGCCGGCCGTGGATCAGGCCCAGCCGAAACGCTTCCAGCTCGCCGTTGGCCAGTGCCTCGAAGCTTTGTTCCAGGCTGGCCAGCGAACCATCGTCTCCGTCGACCACCGGAGTAATGACAAAGCCTTGGCGTCCTTCGCGCAGTTTCTTGCGATAGAATTCCCACCACCGCGGCCAGTCCGCCTCGGGGGGCAAATAGGTGTGAACGTTTTGCCGCCCCGGCGGACGCTCGTCGAGCGTCGAGACGTCGAGGTCGCCATAAAGCGACAGCGCCACGGTGCGTGGAATCGGAGTCGCCGTCATCACCAGACAGTGTGGGTGGCCCGACTGCCGGAAAGCGGCCCGTTCGCGCACGCCGAATTTGTGCTGCTCGTCGATCACCACCAGCGCCAATCGGGCGAATTTCACTTCGGCCTCGACGAGCGCTTGCGTCCCGAGCAAAATCTGAATCTCGCCCGACGCCACCTCGGCCAACAGCCGCTCGCGCTCCTTGCCCGTCACGGCGCCGGTCAACACTCCTACTCGCACCAGGCTGCCGGCCAACAACCGCTCGAGCGTTCGGGCGTGTTGCTGCACGAGCGGCTCGGTCGGCGCCATCAGTGCCGCCTGGGCTCCGTGAGCCACGGCCACCAGCATGGCATAAACCGCCACCACCGTCTTGCCGCTTCCCACGTCTCCTTGGAGCAGCCGATTGGTCGGCTGGTCGCGAGCCAGATCGGCCATGATCTCGGCGAGCACTTTGTTCTGGCCCGTCGTCAACTCGAAAGGAAAGAGTCGGCGGATCCGCGCGTCGATTTTGGCCGACGCCGGCAGTGGGATAGCGTCGCGCGCCTCGACCGCTTCAGCCCGCCGCACGGCCAGAGCCAACTGCATCACCAGCAGTTCCTGATACACAAAGCGGTGCCGAGCGCGCTCGACGTCGGCCATGGCGTGCGGAAAGTGGATGCGCTCGATCGCCCAGCCGATTTCGGCCAGGTCGTAAGGCCCGCGCAGCGACGGCGGCAGCACGTCGTCGATACGGCCGGCACACACGTCGAGCGCCGCGCGGACCAGTTTGCGCATGTGCCCTTGTCGCAAGCCTTCGGTCAGCGGATAGATCGGCAGCAACCCGCCCGAGGGGAGTTCGGCCTCCTCCAGGTTTTTGACCTCGGGATGGGTCATCTGCCAGCGGTTGCCGAAAAACTTCGGCTTGCCGGAGACGAGGACGCGCTGGCCGACGCGGAACCGCTCGTGCAAAAACGGTTGATTGAACCACAACGCACGCAGGAACAGCGAATCCTGCCGCACCAGCACGCCAAGGACCGACCGGCCCGTGCCGCGCGACTGCAGCTCCACCTCGTCGATCATGCCGACGATGCTCGTAGGCTCGCCCTCTTCCAGGGCATCGATCGTGGTGACGGCAGTCAGATCGTGATAGGAACGGGGAAACAAAAAGACCAGATCCCGCACCGTGGTGACGCCGAGCCGGGCCAGCATTTCGGCCCGCGCCGGTCCACACCCGGGAAGAAATTGCACGGGGCTGGTCGGTTCGAGCGCGGTGCCGTGGGGAGCCGAGGAAGCCATGCCTCCATTTTAGGGGGCAGCTTGCTCGTCTTGTAGCGGCTGAATTTGGGCCAAGGCGATTACTTTGGTCCGCACGCGCCTTTTGCACCCTTGCGCGGGGAAAAGTTGATTGGCCCGCGGAGAGGCCTAACGCCGCGTCAGAAATTGCTGATAGGCGGCCACGGCCAGTTTGTCGCAGCGTTCGTTTTCAGCATGTCCGCTGTGACCGGCGACGTGTTCGAACCGAAGCTCATGCTCGGCGACCAGGCGGTCCAATTCCCGCCACAAGTCCTCGTTCTTGATTTCCTTCCACTGCTTTCCCTCGCGGCGCCGCCAGCCGTTGGCCTTCCACTTGGCCATCCATTCGCTGAGCCCTTTGCCGACATAGACGCTGTCGGTGACCAGGGTGACTTGCGAGGGGCGCTTGAGGGCTTCGAGCCCCTGGACCACGGCCGTCAACTCCATGCGGTTGTTGGTCGTCTCCCGTTCCCCGCCGGCACGTTCCAACTCTTTTTCCGACGCCGGGTGGCGCAGAATGAAGGCCCAGCCTCCCGGACCGGGATTGCCGCTGCACGCGCCGTCGGTGAACAGCACCACCTCGGGAAGCGACGCGGCTGGTTGTGCTTTAGCGTGCATGCGGAATTACGACAGCGCGACGCCCTGCTGCAGATAGCGGGGATTGATCTTCTCCAGTTCCTCGGTCACCGCGTCCACCGTGTCGCGAATCTGCTTCTCGGTGTGCCGGGAGGTGATGAAGAATCGCAACCGGGCGGCCTTCTCTTCGACCGCGGGATGCAAGATCGGCTGCACGTTGATTCCCCGTTCGAACAATGCCTGGCTCAACCGTAGGGCGTCGATGCTGTTGCCCAAGATCACCGGAATCACCGGCGTCGCCTGGCTTTGACCGGTGTTTAATCCTCGCTCGCGGGCGAGTGACAGGAAAAGCTCGGCACGCTCCGCAAGTCGCGTCACGCGATCGGGCTCGGCGTCGAGCAGCTGCACCGCGGCCAAAGCGGCTGCGGTGTTGGCTGGCGTGATGCCGTTGGCAAACACGAACCCCGGCGCCGTGTACTTGAGATAATCGATCAACGCCCGGCTGCCGGCGATCGCGCCGCCGCAACTGCCAAACGCCTTGCTGAGCGTGCACATGATCACATTGATCTCGCGCGGGTCGACGCCAAAATGCTCGCAAATGCCGCGACCCGTGCGTCCCATAACGCCAAGCGAATGGGCCTCGTCAATGTAGAGCATCGCCTGGTGCCGGCGTTTGACTTCCAAAAACCGGGGCAGATCGGGAAAGTCGCCATCCATGCTGTAAACGCCTTCGATGGCGATCACCACGCGGCGATAGGTCGGCCGCAGTTCGGTCAGCAATTGATCGAGCGTTTGCCAGTCGTTGTGCGGGAAGGGGCGGCGGCGAGCACCCGACAGGATGGCCCCCTGCAAAATACTGTTGTGGGCCAGCCCGTCGTGCAAGATGAGATCGCCCGGACCGAACAGGTGGCCCAGCGTCGTTTCGTTGGCCGCGTGACCGCCGACGAAAACGATGGTAGCCTCACTTCCCAAAAACCGCGCCAGTACGCTTTCGAGTTCACCGTGGACGCTCTTCTCACCGGAAACCAGCCGGCTGGCCGAAGCGCTGGTGCCGAACCGATCGATGGCCCGCTTCGCGGCGGTAACGACCTTGGGATCGCCCGACATTCCCAGGTAGTTGTAACTGGCAAAACTGACCAGCTTGCGGCCACCGATCGAGGTCGTGTCGGCAATCACGCCTTCGTGAACCTTGAAGTACGGATCTTGCAAACCCGTGGCCTGCACCTCTTCCCGCAGATGCTTTAGTTTCAAATACTCGGGAAACTGGTCGAACCGGTAATAGGCCAGGGGCGTTTCGCCGTTGATCACCGTCAGCTTGGCCACCGGAGCCCCCTGGCCCAAATAGCGGTCGACGGCGGCGGCTACCTCACGAGGCGTTTCGATCTGGCTCAACACTTCCTCGGGAAACCGCCCGCCGAATTGCTCTTCCAAGCCAGCGACGATATCCATCCGCTCCAGCGAATCGAGCATCTCGACGATTGAACTATCGAGCGTCATTCCGGCGGCCCGTTCCTTGGCGACACGTCTGACGTGCGTCATGACGATGTCGGTCGTCGACGGAGCGGGGGCAAGGATCGCGGCGCCGTTCGTTCCGGCGGTCGAACGACGAACTTCGATCGGCGCACGGTCGGGCGCCTCGTGCCCCACGGCGATTTCGCCGGCAGGCTCGCCGTCGGTCCAGGCGGACCACCGGGCCAGGATTTCCAAGGTGCCGTCGAGAAATCCCTGTCGGCAGGCATGGCGTTGAATCTTGCCGCTGGAAGTCTTCGGAATGCTTCCGGCCTTGATGAGGACGACCGCGTCAACGGGAAGTTCATGCTCGGCGGCAATATCGTGGCGAATGGCCGCGAACACCGGCTCCAATTCCCGCTGTTGCCGGCGTTCAACTTCGTGGACGACGATCATCCGCTGCCGACCGTCGACTTCGACGGTGAACGCGGCCGCTTGTCCGGGGCGCAAGCGCGAGTGGCTCTTGCCGGCAGTCTGCTCGATGTCTTGCGGGTAGTAGTTGCGGCCGCGGATGATCATCAAGTCCTTGAGCCGGCCGGTGATGAACAGTTCGCCGTCCTTGAGAAAACCCAAATCTCCGGTGCGCAGGAACGGTCCTTCGCCGGTGTCCTGCAAATGAGCGCGGAAGGTGCGCTCCGTTTCCTCGGGCCGATTCCAATAGCCCTGGGCCACGCTTGGTCCCGAGACCCAAATCTCGCCGACCTGGTCTTCCGCGGCTTGGGTCAGCGTGTGTGGATTGGCGATCGCCAACCGCTGGTCCAGCAGGACGCTGCCGCAGCCGACGATCTCCTGGGCACCTTCTTCGTCTCCGACGGCGTCGACCACCTGATTGTTTTCCAGTGCCTTGGTGTCGAACGAGCGGATCACCGGCAGCGCGCTCTTGAAGCCGCCGGTGATGATCAACGTCGATTCGGCCATGCCATAGCACGGATAAAACGCCTCGCGGCGAAAACCGCACGGCTCGAACATCTTGGTGAAACGGTCGAGCGTGTCGGCCCGCACCGGCTCGGCGCCGTTGAACGCCAGTCGCCAGCTGCTCAGGTCGAGCGTAGCGCGTTGTTCCGGCGTGACCTTTTCAACGCACAAGTCGTAGGCGAAGTTCGGCCCACCGCTGATCGTGAAGCGATACCGCGAAATCGCCTGCAGCCAGCGAAACGGTCGCTGCAAAAACGACATCGGCGAAAACAACATGCTCTTCTGCCCGATGTACAACGGCTGGAGAATGCCGCCGATCAGTCCCATATCGTGATAGCTCGGCAGCCAGAAGACTCCGGCGCCGCTGCGCGTATGCTCGAAGGCGTAGGAAATCAGGGCCGAGTTGTGCATCAAGTTGGCGTGCGTCAGCATCACGCCCTTCGGAATCCCCGTCGAGCCCGATGTGTATTGCAAAAACGCCAGCGTGTCGCCATGCACGTCCGGCTCGCGCCACTCGCGGGCCAGCTCCAGCGGCAACTCGTCGGTCGACACCCAGGCCACCTTCTTCAGGTCGGGCGTCTGGTCCAAAAGCGGAATCACACGTTCGAAGACCGGTGCCGTCGTCAGGGCTACCCGGGCTTGGGCGTCGTCGACAATCGCCTGGATCCGCGACAGCGAGCGGTTTCGCCGCGGCGGATAGGCGGGGACCGCCACCACGCCGGCGTAGAGGCAACCGAAAAACGCGGCGATAAAGTCCAATCCCGCCGGATACAACAGCAACGCCCGCTGACCCGTCAAACCCATCGACACCAGCTTGGCGGCGATCACCCGAGCTTGCTCATCCAACTGCGCATTGGTCAGATGGATCTGCTCGTTCTCGCCGTCTACCAGGTAGGTAAAGGCACGCTCCTGCCCCTGGTGCAGCGCGCGGTGCTGCAATAAAGCGACAAGATTCGAAGGACCAAAAAACGAACCGGGCAGTGAGTCAAGATGCACTGGGATTCACACTCCTTTACCGCGGAGTCTGTCGGGCAGTTCGGAACGAGAGCAATCCAAAACGCCTGCGGATCTGCCCACCGCAGTCGAGTCCTAGCTATCCCACGCTGCCCCTACCGCCGCCGGGCGCTTCCACAGCGTCTCCCGGCTGGCCAGCCCCCCCGCTGGCGCCAGCGTCTCAATCGCTATTGTTTCATCGGCCACTATCGGCGGCCGGCAGGATATTTGATTGACGATTGGAGCCGTCGTACCTGGCCGCACCCTCCAGACCGGGCCTGAATGAGCGGGGATTCGAGGGGACAAGGGGTTGAAATCCACTCGCTTGGAGCTGTCGCGGCCCCGCACAGGCCACTCAGCGTACCAAGATTGCCCAACCGTTTCAAAGGGCAAAAGTCATGGTCCGCGCTCCCTCGCAGCTTGCTCGGGGAGCAAGAATTCACGGCTACCCCGCCAGCAAGCACCGCATTAACTCCACAGGCAGCGGGGCGTCCCCACGAATCGTACCGCCAGCTCCTGACCTGACCGACCCAACCCAAATCCCGCCGTGACAACGCTCGGAGCAGCGACAGCGGCCCCTGCCGCAACGCCCTCGCCTGTCGCACCCCGGTCGCCCCCCACGGACAATGAGCAATCGTTTCCTGAGCTTCGAGGACTCGTCCGGCGTCTGCCCCTGGAAGCGCGGAAGGGCTGGCAGGGGTGGTACGTGCTGAAGACCAGCTTCGGCTGGAAGTGCATGCCCACTGCGGTATTTGGCCTGCCCGAAAGACCCCTCCCAACGCAGATAGGCGAGCGGCCGGTAGTCGGCTTGGCGGCCGGGGGAGTGGGCACGGGGAGCGTGACAGAGGGGAAGCCGAATTCGCCCCCAGAAAGAAAGAAGGATTTAAATTTTACACGCGACTGTTTTTCGTTGGCACTGGATTAGGGCTAACGTCTGGGGGCCTGAATCAGCGACCCCTCATTCAGCCCCCAAGTTCGCATTCTGCAGGGGGGGGAGTCTCGGCCGGCCATCGAGACGGACATTGTCAACAAGCTACGCCCAATCGAGCCCGGTGGTGTGCTTGACCCGAGCTTCGTAATCGCCGAGCAGCCCGCCGATGATGCACCACTCCTTCTGCCGCCGAACTTCAATATCACCCTGCGGATTGACCCGCAGCAGCGAATGCTCGCCGATGCCCGCACTGCGCAAGGCCGTCATCTCTTCATCGTTGACCAGTTTGAGCAGGGTCTTGCCCGACATCTCGATGAACTTCATCTCACAGACTCCGCGCTGGGGGGGGACCATTTTCGCCCCATCATAATCGAAATCACCCGGCCAGTGAAACCGCCGGCCGGACCGGCAGAGCGGCGATGGAAGCGGTTCGGCGGCGGGCGCGCGCTGTCGGGCGATCGGGATCAAACGACGAGAACGACGGGACCAGGGAAGGGGAGACCGATCGGCGCGGTTCAGACCGGCGTCAAGCGCGCATCGTTCTCCGCCGCCGCTCGCGACGCCTGAAACGGGCGGACGTCGACGCCGTCAACCGCGGCAATTTCCAGATCGAGATACATTGCCAGGTCGATTTCTTCCAGCGCGGGGTCGGCATACCGAACGCCGCTGGGGTCGCACAAGCCCTGCACTTTGGGACGCTCGGGAAACTTCGGATTGAAGTCGACCACAACGGCCTCGACGCCATTGGAAAGCGTTACTATCTGGCCGATCGGAAACGGCGGAATGATTTGATAGAACGCCTGCTCGATGTAGGGATCGAAGAATCCGCGGCAGGCCGTGCGCATTTCGAACAGGGCATGGATCGGAAGTTTAGCGGCCTGATAAACCCGCTGCGACGTGGCCGCGTCGTAGACGTCGACCACCGTGGCAATGCGGCTGAAGACCGGGATCTGCTTGCCTGCCATGGGGGGCAAAATCTCACCCGTCCGACTATCGACGCGCACCGGATAGCCGCCGCCACCATATTGCTGGTGGTGGTTCAGCACGACCTGGGCCGCGGCGGCCGGGACGCGTCCCTTGACCATCTCGTGACCGTAGACGGCATGCTGCCGCATGATTTCCATTTGCGCCGGGTCGAGCCGCCGCGGGCAATGCAAGATCTCTGGGGGCACGCGCATCTTGCCGACATCGTGCAGCAGACAGCCGAGGCCCAGCAGTTGCAGGTCCTTGGCCTCGCGGGCAGTCTTGAAGCAGCGCTCTTCGATCAAGTAGCGCTCCAGTTTCATGCCCAACAGCAGCGCCAAATAGCAGACGTTGGTCGAGTGCGACATCAAATAGTCGTCGAACGTGTCCAGCTTCTGCAGCAGTACGTTGCTGCAAGTGCTCTGCTTGAGAAAATCGAACAGCTCGCTGATCGACTGTTGAAAATGAACCAGGTCGAGACCGACCGCCGCTCCGCCCATGATGGCTTCGAAGTTCTTGCGAACGTGCAGATAAACTTCGCGCTGCCGCTCGCCCAATCCTTCATCAATGATGTCTTCCAGGAATTCCAGATCGCGGTGCCGAATCCAGACTTCCAGAATTCCCAATTCCTGCAGCCGCGGAACGAGGTCGCGGGGAACCTCCCGATCGCGCTGCAAGAGAAAGCGTCGCGGATCGTTCGGCACGGGATCGGTCGCGCAAGGATCATTCCCGGCTGGATTTTATGGACCGGCACTCGAAGCATGGTCGCGTCTGGCGCATGGGCAGCGCAATCTCTCCGTCGGCCTTTTCCCGCCTGATGGCCGACAACGCGAAAAATCGAGAGAGATCACTTGTCTCAAAAACCTAGCTCACAGCCGGCCCGGGATTCCCCGTTCGAGCGGTCCGCGCATCCTTTCGACTCTACATTTTCCAATCTTTTCGCCGAGCCGACGAGCACGACACTCCGGTTCGGCCGGCTATGACGGTCCTGCAAACGCCCGTTGCGACCTGCATATTCGCCCCCCTCCGGTCGTCCGGACGCCGCCGGGCAAGCCCGCCAGCCGGCCCGCGGCCCCCTAAGGCTGTGGCGTTTCCGCCGTGATCGCCATCACGACAGGGACAGAATCGTCCGGGCCTTTGACCAGCTCGATCCATTGGATGACGTCCCCCTTGTTTGGGACGACCGTGAGATACCGCATTTGCTGGTCACGCAAGGCGAAGGCAAATTTGGACTGCGGCACATCCACGCGACGAATGTAATCGGCGAAATGGACGCCGTTGCGAAGTTCGTGGTCCTCGGTTTCGCCCCCTTCATAGTGAAACCGAACCGTCACACTGACCGATTCTTCCGGCGCCGCCGGAAAACCCCAGCCGCTTACGCCGCTCAAGAAGTGAAGCGCTTTCACCGCCGTATTGCAGGGAAGGATCACCGATTTCGGCATCTTCTTGGGGATGGTGCCACGGTCGCCGTAGAGCATGATCGCATTCGGCACGCGATCTCCCTCCGGATCGACCAGCAGGAAAGGAACCCCTTCGAAGATCTTGGAATTCCAATCGGGAAAGATCAGCCGCTCGGCGGTTGCCTCTTCGCTCGTGAACATTCCCTTGGTCGTCACCACCGTCGCCACCTTGTCGACCGGCAATGGGACGTATTTTCCCTTCTTCGTGAGAAACTCCAACAGGTTGACGATCTCGTCCGGCGTGACCTGTTTTTCGAAGCCTTCGGGCATCAGCGATTTGGCTGAGGCGACGATCTGCTCGATGTCCTCCCGCTGGATGGCGTGCTTCTTTCCTTCGGCGTCGAAGATCTCGATCGCGGTTTTCGATTCCGACGCCAGCAGGCCAATGAGCGTCCGGCCATCTTCCAGGATCACGGTATAAACCCGGTAGTTTCCTTCCACGCTACGGCTCGGATCGAGGATGTGCACCAACAATTCGTGCTTGGGGTGGACTGCCATGCCGGTCAACTCGGGGCCGATCTTTGTCCCTTCGCCGCTGTGAATGTGGCATTTGGCACACTGCTTCCTGAAGATCTCCCGGCCTTGTCCCGCGTCTCCCTGTAGCTTGGACAGCGGCATCAGTTCATCCAGGACTTTCTGGCGGTCGGGATTGGGGAGCCCGCCACCTTGCGACAGCAGTTTCGTTGCACGCTCGGCAATCTTGGCGTTGGGATGAACCGACAGAGCTTGCTTCTGATCGAGGGCCAATTCGGCGAGCGAAAGTTTTCCGTCCTCGGCGGCAGCGATCAGCGAATCGGTCCAGTCGACTCGCGACAGCAATAGCCCCAAAGCACCGCGCCGGGCTTGCGGCGTCCAGCCGGCCGCCAGCTCGACGAGCGCCGCGCGCCAATTCTGGGGCTTCGCTGCGCAAAGCGGCGTCCAACAGTCCAGCGGCTAGTTCCGGCGACGATTTAGGACCGATCAGAGTCAGCAGGTCGATCGCCACGTCGGCGTCGGCGCGGCGCAAGTCGATCAGGTCCCTGGCCGCGGCGATGCGGGCTGCCACATTTTGCTTGTCGTCGCGGCACGATGGCCAACAGCCCGGCGGAAAGCTCGATAGTGAAGCTGGCAAATTCGTCGATCTGCCACTTGTCACCCAAGGCGATCAATCGCCACCTGACCGCCGGTGGAAGTTTCGGCAGAAGGGCCGCCAGGTCGGACCTTTCGGCGGCAGTGAATTGCGGCTGGTCGCGACCAGCGCCGCGCGCGAGACCGGCCACGATTGTCTCTCCCACGGTTTGTGCGGCGGCGCTGCCCGGCAGCGAAGTCAACAATCGGGTGAGTTGCTGGCCGGTCGGCCTGCCGCGGGAAAAGTGTTCGGCCACCAGGCCAGTCACTTCCAGCACTTTTGGCGGGACGATTTTGCGAGGGTCGGCCAAGGCCTGCTCGAGAAACACCAGATCGTGTCGGGCCGCCGCGGCGGTCAGCGCGTCGCCGAGCCAGCGGTCTTGCGCGACGAGCTCGTCGCCGAGCGCGGCAAAGATCACCGGTGCAAGCAGGCCCGACGTCGCGGCATCGTTTGGCATTTCCGCCAGCGTCAAGTAGGTGGCCAATTTGACTTGCGGGTCAGGATCCTCCAGCAACCGGCTCCCGCTGCCACGGGCGTCGGCCAGCAGCGATCTGGCTCCCTCGATGGTCCGTGGAGTGGACAGAACCGCTGCCCGGCGCACGCCGGGCGACCGATGTTTCCGGGCGGTCTCCAGCAGCTTACTCCCCTCCGCCGAACCGAGCGCATTCAAGCCGTGCAACGTCCAGAGGGCGTGAATCGCGCCAGGATCGACGCCGATCGAGTCGATCGACGTGTTTTCCGCCAGCTCCCAAAGCGCCGGCAGCACGTCGGACTCGCCCCGTTCAATCAGCAGCCGTTGGGCGTGCAATCGCCAGGTCATGTTGGTGTGGGACAGAGCCGCAACCAACTCGGCAGGATTCGCTGCACTCAACGCGAGTGGTTTGTCGGCCGCGCTGCCGACAGGCAGAACGCGGTAGATGCGCCCACGCGTTTTGTCGCGGAATTCAATTTCGTAAGCATTCCCTTTGCCGGTCTTGTAGCCGGTGGGGGTCGGATTGTGCTGGACGATGAAGTTGTACCAATCGATGACCCAGACGGTTCCGTCGGGTCCCACTTCGGCCATGATCGGCGCGGTCCATTCATCGCGGCTGGCGAGCAGATTCCACGAGTTCTTCGCGCGGAAATCGGCCCCTTGCGGTCGAATCACGAAGGTGGCCACCAGGTGACCGGTCGGATCGGCGACCAGCGCGGTGCGGTTCCAATACTCCTGGGGATAGACGCGGGCGGTGTAGAGCGCGTGTCCCGCCGCGGCGGTGAACTTGCCGTGAAGATCGACTGCGCGCACGTTCTCGGTCACCGGATAGTAATTGGGCGATTCCGCGATTCCGTCCAGGACCGACGAATTCCAACCGCGGACTGCTTCGTAGTAACGGTTGGCGATCGGCATGTAGACGCTTGGACAGCGATTGGCGGTGCTGCCGAAGAGAATCCCTTCTTCATTCAGCCCGAGGCCCCAAGAGTTGTTGTCCGTGCTACGCAGAAATTCCAGCCTGGTCACCCGGGGCGAAGCGTCGTCGCCACGGCCCATCTGGAAACGCAGGAAACCACTGCGAAAGTCGTGGCTTTCGCCGTTGACCTCCCCCGTGAAGCCCGCGTAACCAACCATGCTGTAGTACCAGTTGTCATGGCCGTAACGGAGGTTGCTGGGGCCAGCATGAGTATCGTCGGTGTGCCAGCCCGTGAAGAGAACCTGCCGCACGTCGGCCACGTCGTCGCCGTCGGTATCCCGGAGAAAGAGCGTATCGGGAGCCTGATGAACGATGATCCCGCCTCGATGGAAGGCGATGCTGGTGGGGATGCTGAGCCGATCCGCGAAGACCGTGAACCGATCCGCCTTGCCGTCGCCGTCGGTGTCCTCGCAGATGCGGATCCGGTCGTGCCCCTGCGCCGGCGGATTGCAGGTCGTTCGGATAATCGACGGTTTCGCAGACCCAGAGCCGGCCTCGCTCGTCCCAATTCATCGAGATTGGCTTGCCTTGCAAATCGGGTTCGGCAACAAACAGCTCCGGCCTGAAGCCGACCGGCGTGACCATGTGCTTCACCGATTCTTCCGGCGCAAGCGGCTTCTGCATCTGCGTGAACGGATCGGCGAGTTTGCCCCATTCTTTTGATGGCGGGTAGAACGGAATTGAGGCAGGCACATATTCGAACGGCTTGGCATCCTCGGCGAAGGCGGTCATCGCCACCTCCACGGAAAACGCCGGGACGACCGCGGGATCCTTACCGCATGCCCAACGGGTGCCCCGTTCGACAAGATTCTGAAAACCGGGATTTCCCCAGGTCCGCTCGTCGTGACCCCAGGCGGTATAGAAGACGCGGCCTTTGCCCTGAGTGCGAACCCAGGTCCAGGGTTCCTGCCGGTCGCCCTCGTCGCGTGTTTCCAGAACGGTGCGGCCCGTCTGGTTGTGCAGGTGGTGGACGTAAGTCTCGTCCCAGCTTTCGAAGCCGCGGAACCCCTGCATCACGGAGTGCTCCGGCGCGGTAATCTTCGTGCCGAAGACGCCGGTGCCATGCCGCTCGAATTGGGCTCCCGCCAGGGCAATGTATCGGGGCGAGTTGAGGAAACAAAACGAAGCGCAGTGGAGCAAGATCAGTCCCTTGCCCCCTTCGACGTACCCGAGCAGGGCTTGCTCCTGATCCGCCGAAATCTTGGGATGGTTGGCGTAAATCATCAGCCCGTCGTAAGGAGCGAGCGTTTTTGAGTTGAGACTTTCCAGGCTGTCGGTGTAGGAAAGATCGATAGCGCGCTTCTGAAATTCGGGCTGCAATTGCTTGAAGCGAGCGACAGGCTGGTGATGCTCATGATCGCCTAAAAACAATATCTGCAAGTCTGGCGCAGTTTGGGACCAAGCCACCGTGGCGCACGACAAGAACGCCAGAACAGACGCTCCTCCAGCACGCCACCATCCGCGCGACATAAATCAACTCCCCAGGCTCGAAACGATTCCGCCGAGGTATCTCGGCGAAGCGCCGTCCAGCATCCGTCAGTATTCGAGCTGCTCCCGGCTCCGTCAATCGGCCCAACCCAATCCGACCGAAAGTCCAGTTCACCCCATCCGCCGGTCAATGTTGGCCGCGTTAGGTTTTTGTTACCCGATCCCCGGCGGGCGGGCAAAGTCCCGCGCCTTCAACTACAATCAATGGACGCGGTTCCGTGCGCGGCGAATCGAGTCGGCGGCCTCCGCGAATCACCATCTCTTGGAGATGTGCGCGTGAAAATCGCCGTGGCGTGTCCGCACTGCCAGAAGCAATATCAACTCGCTTCCGAGCTCGCCGGCAAACGGGTCAAGTGCGCACAATGTGCGACCCTCTTTGCGGTGCCTCGCGGGGCCGTCGCGGCGCCGTCGACCGCCGCCACGTCCCAGGCTCGTCCAAAACCGGCGGAACCAACGCGTCCGTCCAGCAGTCCGGTTGCGCGCGCCCGCACAAGCACGACCCAGCCGCCAGCGGCGCGCCCGCGGCGCCCGGCCCGGCGCCAAAGGCGTCGTCCCCGCCAGCAGCGCCGGCGACGCCCGCGCCGAAGCAAGCCGGCCGCGCCAGTGCCGCCACGCCAAGAGCCGCGGCCGCCACGCAGGCCCCGCCGGCTCCCGGTCCTTCAGCGCACGTCGGCCAGTCACGGAACAAACGCATTGCAATCGTTGCCGCGATCGTGATCTTCGCCGCGTTCGTCTGCGCTCGAGTCGCGTACAACGTCTTCTTTCTGGATCCGGTTAGGCCAAAACTCGACGCAATCCAGACGAACCCGGGCGCGGCCGCCCCCAAAGCCCGTTAATAGCCGGCCCGCGGCGCCTCCGCTCGCGACCGACGCATCCCGCCGTGACTTGCGGCAAAATCGTGCCGGCCAGGTTCGTCGGCGCGCTTTCCATCTTGGATTCGCACGCCGGGCCTACTCGCCGATCACTTTGACCAGCACCCGTTTGCGCCGGCGACCGTCGAACTCGTAATAAAAGATGTGCTCCCACGGCCCGAGATGAAGCTTTCCCTCGGTAATGGCCACCACCACCTCGCGCCCATTACTTGGCGCTTCAGATGGGCATCGGCGTTGTCTTCACCGGTCCGATTGTGTTGATAGTGACCGGGTGAGGCGTCGAATGGGGCCAGGCTTTCCAGCCACACGTCATAATCATGGTGCAAGCCGGGCTCGTTGTCGTTAATGAACACGCTGGCGGTGATATGCATGGCGTTCACCAGAACGAGCCCTTCGCGCACGCCGCTTTCCGCCACCAGCCGCTCGACTTCGCGATGGATCGACTTGATCGCACGCCGCCGGGGAATCTTCATCCACAATTCTTTCGTCAAGGATTTCATACGTTTCTCCGTGCGGTGTGAGTCCGGCCTATTTTTAACGACCGTGCCGCGCGAGCGAAAGACGGACCGCGGCGGCACGCCCGAATGAAGACGCTGGCCGAAGCGACTGAAACGATCAACGCAATCCGGCGCGGCGGATTTCTTTCTTGACCGCGGCCCGGCTCATTTTGCGGACATCGCTCGATATCTCCCGGCCGATGCTAGCGGGAAGGCCGGTGGCCGCCGCCGACTGGCCTTTCTGAACGCGCTCTTGCGCGGCGCGGTCGGCCGGGCCGCTGGAGCCGGCTGCACCACCCCCTTCGGGTTCTTCCGCGGCTTTGCTCGCCGCTTCCGGCGGGGTAAGAGGCGGCGAGCCATCGACCGAAGGAAACTCCGCCGTGATCATTTCCAGCACTTCGCTTTGCACGATCGCCGACTTCATGAAGCTGCGATATTCGATCCAAAAATGAATCTGAAAGCGCAGTGCGTAACCATCGACTTCCTTCAGCAGTACCACCGGTCGATTGGTTTTGATCACCATCGGATGCGAGAAGGTCAGTTCGAGCATCTTGCGCTTGGTTTCCGCCACGGGAAGATTGCGATCGACGTCGATCAAGATCGTCGTTTGCACGAACTGGTCCGACAGGGTCAGATTCTTCACTTGTTCGTCGAGCAACATTTTGTTGGCGACGATCAACTCGTGATTGGCCTCGGTCAACAGCCGGGTGCTGCGGAGGCCGATGTAGGTGACTTTTCCTTGCTCGCCACCGAGCTCGATGACGTCGCCGACGCGGATCGGTTGCTCGGTGAGCAAGATGATGCCGCTCATGAAGTTATTCAAGATGTCCTGGCTGCCGAAGCCGACGGCGATCGCCGCCGCCCCGCCCAAGAAGGCGAACGCCCCCAGCGGCACCCGCAGTACGCGAAACGCCAGGGCGCCAAAGAACAGGCAGAGAGCGTAAAACAGGATCGATTTGAGTGCCGCGGCCTTCCCCCGGTGCCAACCCAGCCGGTGCAACAATCGGCTGCCGACGAGCCAACTGGCGGCATAAGCCAAGAACAAGCCAGCCAGAATGTACGACAGCAGGATGACGAGCTTGCCGAGCGTCACCCCTTGTTCCTTCTCGTCGCTCAGCACTTCCCAGTTCCAGATCGATCCGAGCACGCCGACGAATTTCGCACCGCGGCTGGCGCTGGCGGCCAGGCGGCCTTTGAGTTCGTCGCGAAAGCGCTCGAGCCCCTGCCTGGCATGCCGCACCTCGCGCCGGGCGGCCGCGTAGGCACTGGCGAAGTCACGGAACGCTCCTTCCGGTGCCTCCTCGGCCGCGTCGGCCTGGCTCGGTTTATCGCCGCCATCAGGCGCGTCGATCGGCTCCTCCGACAGCGCGCTGAAGCGATGCTCCCACGCCTGCGACCAATCCTCCAGGTTGGCCAGAAACTCGGTCACCGCTTTCAACGATTCGTTGGCCTGCTCGTCGGTCAATTTGCCCTGGGCCAATTTGTAACGATCGCGCCACAATTGACGCTCGGTCGTCAATTGTTCGCGCTGCTGATCGAGCAAGAGCAGAATCGCATCGTAGCACTCGCCGGCCGCCCGCAATTCGGGCCGCGCGTCCGCCGCAGACGTAGTCTCCGCGGTAGCCGTACCGGAAGTTTTGTCTCGTACTTCGAGCCGGTGAAACCGCGTTTCGGCCGCGATCCGACGATGATCCAAATCAGCTTCGAGAGCGGAAAGTCTCGCCAATTCGGCATCTCGATCATGCGAGGTGAACACGGTGTCCTTCGCCACCACGGCAATTTTCTTTGCCAGTTGCTTTTGTCGGGCAGCGCTGACTGCCAGTCGAAGTTTGGCCACCTCGACGTTCGTTCGCCCCCAGTCGACCTTTTCCCGCGCCAAGGTCATGGCGAGTTGCAATTCGCGCGGCTGCGTGCCGGAGTCGGCGACGCTCCCTGCGCGATTCTCATCTGGCGCCGTCGCGCCAGCGTGTTCGCTCGCCCCCTTGTCGACAGCCGCCCTCTTGATGCTGGCAGCGTTGCCCGGTCGCTCGTCGGCATCATTTGCCATCCGGCGGCGTGCGGCCACCTGATCCAGCTCGTCGTGTGCGGCGGCCAGCAATTGTTCGGCCGATTTCTTTTCGGCCTTCAGCGCGGTCTCTTCATGCTGCTCTTCGGCGAGTTGATCTTTGAGCCCTTCGAGCAGCAAAAACGAATAGGGCTTGGGCTCGTTGGGCGCAAACTCGTCGAGTTTGGCCAACCGCGCGTCGGCCTCGGCCATTTCCTTCTCGAGCTGCGCTTGCTGCTCCAGCAACGACTGATGGTGGAACTCCACCGCATTGATCGAGCGCAGCACGGCCAGTTGCTGCTCGTCGGCCTCCGACGCTTCTTTGCCGTCCAGAGTCCGGCGGCCGGTAATCGCCGCGATTTGTGCGGAAATCTCCTTCCGTTTTTGCCGCAACTCGCGACGCGCCTCGGCCAGCTGTGTAGAGCTGCCCGGAGCCGAAGGCTCTGGCGGCACGTCGGCGGCGCCAGCCGACGCGACGAAAAGTAGCATGAAAATCAGAACAAGCGGCGCGAAAAGCCAGCGCATAACGGTTACCAACGAGGGGGAGATTCGAGAGCGGCAATGCGTCGCTGTCAGATGATGCAATTTGCATGCCGATCGCCCCATCCGGCCATCTGCACCCGGAATTCGCCGTTCGGCTGCCGCGGTTGGTCACTTGTCATCCAGCCTGAGCCCACCGCCACCCATGTGTGGAACGCTCCGGTGCGACGGCCGCTGCTCTACGATGTGATTCCCTTGGTCAGCGCCATGAAGGCCGTTTCGAGATTCAACTCGTCTTCCTTGAAGAGTGTCAATCGGTGACCCGCGCCCACCAATAGCGTCGCCAGTTCACTGTAGTCGGCGACCCGATCGACCAGCGTCACCAGCAATGTCCGATCACGCTCGCTGATGAGCTGAACCATCGGGTGACCTTCCAACAGGTGGCGCCGCCGCCTCGAGGTCGCCCGCCACGCCGACGTTCAGAATCGTTTGCGGGCGCAGACGTTTCAATACCTCGGCGACTTTTTCGTTCACCTCCAGCACGCCGAGTTCGATGATGCCGATCTTGTTGCAGATGTCGGCCAGCTCGGGCAGGATATGGCTCGACACCATGATCGTCTTGCCCATGTCGCGCAGCCGCTTGAGCAGGCCGCGAATCTCGATCCGCGCTCGCGGATCCAAACCGCTGGCCGGCTCGTCGAGCAGCAGCACCTGCGGATCGTGCAACAGCACGCGTGCCAGTCCGAGCCGCTGCGTCATGCCGCGCGACAAGCTGGTGACAAAGGCATCGCGTTTGTAGCCCAGCTCGACCAGTTCGAGCATGTCGTTGGCAACTTTGCGGCGTGCCGGCCCTTGAATGCGGTAAGCGGCGGCGAAAAACTCCAGGTATTCGATCACCTTCATGTCGTCGTAGACGCCGAAGAAGTCGGGCATGTAACCGATCATTCGGCGGATGTCGCGCGGCCGGGTGTAGATCGAATAGCCGCCGACATACGCCTCGCCCCACGTCGGGTTGAGCAGCGTCGCCAGAATTCGCATCGTCGTCGTCTTGCCGGCGCCGTTCGGCCCGATGAAGCCAAAGACATCCCCCTTTTTCAGGTCGATTTCGAGGCCCTTGATGGCGAAGTGGTCGCCATACTTCTTCGTCAGGTCATGGGTTTCGATCACTGCTTAAAGGTCCTCGCGTCGCAGGGGGAGCGTCGAAAAATCAATTGCCCGAAACCGTCGTCACCGGAAGAACGAAGCGATAGAACGTCAGATGCTGCCCCTCGGCGTCAACCAGGTCACGGCCGGCGGTGTCATCGCCAGTCTGACTGGCACCGCGACGCGAAAGCATGGCAGCCGGCTGCGGCGAGCGCCCCATCAGCACCGCCCGGCCAAGCCGCACCTGGCTCGACAAGTCGACATAGCCTTGCGAGCGGTTGGCCAGATTCGTATACATCTCGCCACCTGTCAGGGCGTGGAACATCATGGTTTCCAGAATGCGGGTCAGATCCGTCGACGCTCGGTCGTAGGGTGCCCGCGTGCTCTTCTCGTCGAAGGCGGTAATGTGCCGGAAATAAGTCTCCACGGTCTGGGGTTCCAGCTGCTTGTCGACGTCGATCGTCTCGCCTCCCGCTCCGGGTTGCAATGGATATGCCCAGCGGTCGTAGATCAGCACGACATCCGTCAGCGGCCAGATGTCGGGCAACTGGAGCGTCCCCCCGAGCATGTGGTCGCCACGATCGGTCAAATGAGCCACCAGCGGCGATGGAGCCTCGGCCCACCAGCGAGCCAACAGCGATCGGGTTGACCACATCGCGATCGGCAAATGCTCGATTGCGTCGAGCCGCGGGGAAAAGTCGTAAGGCTGGGTGAACATCGCCGAGCCGGCTGCTCGCCCCACGCCCGACAGACCACTGCCAGGAACCGTCATCCAGGACAACAGCACCCTCGGCTCCTGGCGCACGCGGATTTCGCTCGGATCGGTGCGCAGAGCCAGATCGAACGTGTCGATCCGAGGGCTGTACAGGGTCGACCAACTCGTTCCTCGCACCACGCCCGATTCGGCATCCAAATCGACCAGATCGACCTGATTGACGCGTAACGCATCTCCTTTGAGCCAATGGGCCAGGGCGTACGTGCCGCCGCTGAACGCCAGCACCATGGTCGGAAACGTCACCCAGGTCAGCTCCATCCGGCCGACGACTTTTTTCAGAAACAGATAATCGAGCGGGCCGATCAACAGGATGTACACCACGACCAGCGCCGCAACCGCCGCAAACGGCACCAACTGCACGCCACCGAACTGCGACAGCGCCATGTGCAACTGACCGGCCAGATCGGTGTAGCCCAATTCGGTCACATGCCCCAGCGCGGCGGTCGGCCACTTCGCCGGCCAAATCCGGTCGGTCCAACAGACGATCGATAAAATTGCCCCGCCCGCGCCAAGATGAAAACGGCGGTCGATCCAAGTCCAGACCGACGAAAATCACTTCTCCTAATCCCAACGGAGTTCGCACGACCAGAGGCAAATCGCGCGGATGATTCCCTTCATAAGCATCGATCCGCCCGCGCACGTCGGCGAGTTTCGGCACATCGAGACGAAACGCCGCCCCGGTCGCGCGGTCCAGCCGTTCGCTGGTGCCGGCGAATGTTTCCAAGGCACTGGTTTGACGCAGCGGAATCATCTCGGCGAATTTGCCCGGCGCAAATCGGGCCAGCGGTGCCTCGGGGGCCAAAACCTCGCCAGCCGCCGAGCCGGCCGCCAGCAACAGCCGCCCGCCCAGTTGCACCCAGCGGGAGAGCGCTTCCAGCCGCTCCTGCGACACGTGCTGGTAAATATCCGGCTCCGAAGTCGACAACACCGCCAGGTCGACTCCTTCATAGCCATACCATCGAGTCGGCAGCAACTCGAAACCGGCCAGTCGGGCCACCGCGCCGTGCCAGTCTTTTTCGAGCAACGGACCGCGGGCATCCGACCGCGCGTCGGCCGAGCCGACCATCACCAGCAGATCTCGCCCCGGGGCGAGCGGCGCCGGCACCTGGTCACCTCCCTGCATCAGCGATCGCTCGGCCAATAGCCCAGTCTCGCCGCGCAGCGCGATGCGCAGCTCGTCGCTGGCCTGGCCAAATTTGACAAATACCGTCCGCGATTGCTCTTCGCCCACGGCCAGCCGCAAAGGTCCCGACTCGTCGTACACCCGGCTGAGCACACCGTCGCCGTCGGGCACCGTCAGCGTCAATTCGGCCACCACCGGTTCGTCGCCGGCACGGACCGTCACCTCCACCGGCGTCCAATAGCCCAGCTTGTACTGGCCCGTAAATCCGACGTGCACGCTGGTGATGCGGGGGACCCGGGCGCGTCGCTACCGGCCGAAACGCCCACGGCCGACACAACGATCCCGGCCGCGCCGACCAGCGCCAGCAGCCAGCCGGCACGCACGGCGCTCGCGCGCGTGGTCCGTCGAGAGTCGAGCGGTCGGGTCATGGCTTCTCCGCATCGGCACAGACGCAGACCAATTGTCCGCAGCCCGGACAGCCCGATCCATACTTCCGCGCGATCGCTTCCGACAGATCGACCCCCGCGACGTTGGCGATCGTGGCCAGCCAGGCCAGCACGTCGGCGAATTCGCCCAGTCGCTCCTCGTGCGTCCCGCCGCGCAATGCCGCCGCCAGTTCGCCCACTTCTTCCATCAGCCACATGAAGGTGCCGTCGACCCCGCGGGCGAGATCTTTTTCGAAATACATGTCACGGATCAATCGCTGGAAATCGGCCAGCGTGATCCTCGCCGCCGGGGCCGACGAATCCTCGTTCGATGGGTCGACTGCTTTCGAGCCATCGGCCCGTGACGGGACATTCATGTTTCAGCCTCTGGCGACAAACGGTTCTGCGCAAACGAGATCACAGCGGATCACAGTCGAGGGATCGCCGGGCCGGCACACGGCAGAACTTTACCGTATCGCGGGGCGGGACGTTATTCAAGGTGGCCCGGCGGCGTTCGGGCGGGCGCGGCAGAGCCGCAAGGCCGCACCGCGGTCGAAACCGCCCACGCGTGTCAGCGCACCGCCAGCAGTGGCGCGAGCGCCGGGGCAGGATGCTGGCCATAGAATCGCTTGACAAACGAACGGCCTCGCGACTTTCCGCCCAGCGGTTCCCATCCCCAGCGGGCCAAGAGCCGATCGGAGATTCGTCCGTTCGATACGTCGGCCAAGATGGCGTCACTACGCTTCAGCCGGGCAATTTCGTCCAGAACGACCAGCGCCCCGCGAAACGTGCCCAATCGGCAATCGCGCGTCGAAACCGTATAGCGCAGCGCCAGGTAATTCGAGTGGCCCCAGGGCTGGCTGTAGTAAAGCAGCGACCGATCGCCACGCCGCCGACTGTGCCACCAACGGCCGAAAAAGTAGGCCTCGAAAAGCGAGCTCCGGCGGGGCCACGGCCGCAGATGAATCGCCTTCAAATGTCCCTCGATCATCTCGATGACGCCGTAGCGCCGCCGGCGCAGGACATCGGCCTGGGCGATCGGATCGACGACGGTTTCAAACAGCGGAGCCATCTGTGCAAAGCCTGAAGAGGGGGCGGGGCGGGGGAGCGTGAAACAGTCTCTCCGCCAGACAAGCTTAGCACTCGGCAGAGCAGGGGGATGACCGCAAAGACCGCCGACATCGAAAAATCGCCCGGCGAATTCTGCCCCTCGCAGGGAGCCCTGGGATGGTTTCTATGGCTCGACCGGTCCGGATCTCCGGTGGTGCCTCAAGCCCCAAATAGCACCCGGCGCAGAAAGGTCCACAGGCGAAGCAGAACGGCCAGCAGGATCAGGCACACCACCAAAGCCCCCGGCACCAGCCAGCCGATCGCATAAGCCGGCCACACCGCGAACCACACGGTCTGCCACTCGACAATGATGGCGAGCGCGGCCAGACATAAAAATGGGCCGTAGGGAATATGCTGCCGGCCGTGGGCAATTCGCTGCACGACGCCGATCAGCACGCCCGCCAGCGGTGCCAGAAAGAAAACCAAAGGGCACGTCTGCCAACCGACAAACGTGCCGATCATGGCCAGCAAGGTCACGTCGCCAAAACCCATCGCCTCCTGGTTCAGGATCGCCGAGCCGATGATCCGCACCGCCCACACGATTCCCCCCCCACGGCCATCCCAACCAGCGCCGTCAACAAGCCTGCCCAATGAGCCTCGGGCACGAGCCACCACGCGAGCGCAATCAGCAGCGTGCCGACTGCGGCGAGTCGTCCCAGTGGCTCGCGTAGCAGTCGGGCCGTTGCGATCGCCGTTGCCCGCCGCCATCCATGCCGGCCATACCAGCGTCCGGCGGCCAGCGCCACGCACCACGGCCACCAGCAGCACAAAGCCAGCACGAGGCCCGGCCAGCCGTCGAGCACCGCGGGCCAAGGATTGGGCGCGGCCAGGTGCAAAAAGCCAACCTCCCACTGTCCGACTCCATCGGTCCAAGCGCGCGCCGGCAACAGCGACCACGGATAGGCCACCGCCAGCACGAGACCGATGAGCGTGCCGGGAACCGTGATCGTGTCGGGAATCACCTGCTCGTCGACGTCGATTAGCGACGCCACGGCCATCAGCACAATCAAAACCAGGTGGGCCGCAAAGGCCGTGCACACCAGCGCCGCCAGATTGGCCGTCGCCAGTTGATCCGCCGGCGCCGGGCCCATCTCGGCGGCAGCAGGCAACAGCCCGGCGTCCCGCACCTCCAGCGCATAAAGCAGCAGACAGCCGACCCCGGCGAACAGTTCGACCAGCAGCGGCCGGATCCAAAACGCCCGGCCATGAACGTGCCCCTCGCGGCGCAGCCGAAACCAACCCCACAGCGGAATCCGGTCGGCCCAGGTCCGGCGCGCAAGCCCCCGGGCGCGGCCAGCCAGGGGCTGATCGCGCTCGGCTCCCAGGCCAAGGCGCTCACCCCCAGGTTGATCAGTCCGCCGGCCAGCAGCCCGCCGATAAACAGCACAACGGCGCCCAAATCCAGGGGCACGATTGCCGCTAGCGCCGATCCGACCATCGCCAGTGCAACGGGTGCCGGATGCATTGCGAGCGACAACAAGTAGGACCCCATCACGGTTCTTCGCCAGGGGCTGGCTGAAGGAATCGATCCACGATTTGGACGGCCACGTCGGCCGGCGTCCTTCCTTCGGTATCGACCACCCAGTCGGCGCACTCGCGATAAACCGGCAGCCGCCGGGCAAGAACCTCGATCACCTCGGCCAATCCGCCGACGGCGGTCAAATTCGGCCGGCGTTCAGCGGTTGCGCGGTCCTCCCGCATCCGCTGCCAGAGCGTTTCAGGCCAGGCGGCTAGCCAGACCGTGCGTCCCCGGGCTTTAAGTTTGGCCCGATTTCCGGGCCGCATCACCGCGCCCCCGCCCAGAGCCAGAACGCACTGGGAGCCGCGGCTCAACTCGTCGACTACCGCCGCTTCGAGCGAGCGAAACGCGGCTTCACCCTCACCGGCGAAGATTTCGGCGATCGATCGGCCCGCGCGCCGCTCGATCTCGACGTCGGTGTCATGAAACGAGTGCCCCAATCGCTCGGCCACGAGCCGCCCCACCGTGCTTTTGCCGGTGCCGCGGTAACCGATCAAAAACAGGTTGCCCGATTCCAACCGCATGACGTCCTCCGAGACAGGCTTGAGACCAGAGGCAGCAAAAAGCTCGAGCCTCACGTTTCAAGCTTCAATATTTCGCCGGCCCGATGGCCCGCTTCAGCACCTCGCGCATCAATTCGCTGGGAGCCTCTTGGCCGGTGAACAGTTTAAACTGCAATCCGGCCTGCCGGATGAACATCTCCACCCCGGTCACGACCGTGCAACTTTGACTGCGGGCGTCCTTGATCAGCAACGTGTTCTCCGGATTGTAAACCGTGTCAAAGACCAGCATCGATGGCCGCAGATGGTGTTTTTCGTACGGCGTCGCGTCGACGTTCGGATGCATTCCAACCGGCGTGCAATTGATCAGCACGTCGGGATTGACCGTATAACGGGCACCCCATTCGACCAGTTGGCACTCGAGCCGGGCCGCCAACGGCGCGGCGCGCTGCGGAGTGCGGCCGGCAATCGTCACGATCGCCCCGCGCCGTTTCAGCCCATAGGCAATCGCCTTCGCCGCTCCGCCGGCACCGAGCACCAGCGCGACTTTTCCCTGCAACGAAATCCGGCGATCGGTCTCGGGATCGGATGCCGCTTCCAGGCTGTCGATCGCCGCCTGATGGTCGGTGTTGAAACCTTCGATCGCGCCCCGACCGTAAACCAGCGTGTTGGCCGCCCCCACGCCTTCGGTCGTGGCATCCGATTTCGTCAGCCGCTTGGCCACCAGTTCCTTGTGCGGAATCGTGACGCTCAATCCCCGCACGCCCAACGCCGGTGCATCGTCGAGAAACTGCATCAGATGCTCGCGCGGAACGCGAAACGGAATGTAGACGCCGTCGATGCCGGCATGGGCCAACGCGGCGTTGTGAACCAGGGGACTGAGGCTGTGACTGATCGGATCGCCGATCACGCCATACACCACGGTCGTCGGCTTCACGCGGTTATAATGATAGATTTCGGTCATCTGCGTGAAGCTGAGCTGACCGGGAGCCAACGTCCGCTCGTGATGAAACGTGGCGAATGTAAACGGCGCGCCGAAGCGGCCGGCCAGCAGCCGCGAGGGAGTGCCGATATCCCCCATGCATATGGCCACGGTCGGCACTTTGCTGTCGCGAATCAAAGAAAGCATTCGCAAGTTGTCGTGCGGCTGATTAGCCATCGTGGCCAGCTTCACGATGTCGGCATCGAGCGCGGCCAGCCGGGCGTGAATCGCCGCCAGATCGTCCGGCGTCTTGCGGAAATCGTGCAGGCTCACGATCCGCTTCGTCTTGCCGAACCGCGGGATCGAGCCGGCAATGTCCTCCTCCAAATCGACGTATTCCACGCCTTCGGCGATCGCGGTACGCAGCAGCCGCAGCCGGGCTTCCTCGGTGCCGGTGTACTTGCCGCCATCGACCTCTCGCCGGCACGTAATCACCACCGGCGACGGCCGCTCGGTGATCAGCCGCCGAAGGTTGACCTCGCCGCTGATGTAATCGAGCCGAAACTCGACGAGCTTCGCCCCTTGTTGCACCAAATGCCGATGTTCGGCCAGGACGTGACGATGACGGCCGCGAGCAATACTGACGCAAATCATGAAAAAAACGCCCTGGCAGACTTAAGGACCAACAATTAACCCGCGGGGCACTGGCCGCAGAACGCGCGGCACAGAATATTAAGTATACCGACTCGCTGGGCGAATTCCTCCCCACGATGATGCGGCCGCTGCGTCAGCCTTTACGCTTGAATTGACGGTCCAGTTCCTCGCGCGTAAAAACCAGCGCCGTCGGCCGCCCATGGGGGCAATGATGCGTGTCACGGGCCAGGTGCCGCTGCTCGAGCAAGGCGTCGATTTCCGCGGGCGTGAGCCGGTCGCCCGCCTTGATGGCCGCCTTGCACGAGATCATGTGCAAAAGTTCGTCCAGCACGTCGCGCCGCGTCAACTCGGCGCCCCCCGTGCGGCCGTCGCCGGCAGCCGAGTCGCTCACCATCAGCCGATCGACCATCGCCCGCAAGATTTCCGCCAGGTTCAAATTCGCCAGCATCGCCGGATAGCTCGACACCAGCACGGTGTCGCCGCCGAATGGCTCGACAATGACACCCAAACGGGCCAACACATCCCGGGCACCCAGGGCCGCGGCTGCTTCGGCGGGACTCAAATCGACCGGTTCGGGAACCAGCAAATTCTGCGACTCCAGCGCACCGGCCAACACCTTCTCGCGCAATTGTTCGTAGAGAATCCGTTCGTGCAGCGCGTGCTGGTCGATCACCACCACGCCTTCCTCGCTCTCGGTGATCAAATATCGATTGTGGATCTGCAGCGCCGCCGGCGCGGCCATCCCGACCGACCCTCCGGCCCCAACTCCAAAACCGCCAACTCCGAAACCACCTATCGCGCTCGTCACGCCGCCGTCCGGCACACTGATCGCCGTTCCAACAGCCAGAGCGGCGATCGAACCACGGCCATCCGAGTCGGCACCCCATTGAGCCAACTCGGCGGGCTCCGGTTCGTCGTCTTCGGCAAGTCCCACGCCCGACCAACGACGCGTGAGCGAAACCAACTCCAGCGGCGATCGCGGCGCTTCGCTGCGCGGCAGGTCCAACAGCGACTGACCGCCGCCGCCGACCGTGTCAGTCGGGCCGGCAAACGATCCGCTGACTGCGGGCGAAAGACCAGCGGCGAGTTGACCTTTGGCCCAATCGACCAGTTCGCGCCGCATTTGCTCGGCCCGCTGCGGATCGTGGGCCGCAGCCCCTTCGTCGGCGGCCGGCGGCTGCACATGGACGGTCAGATCGGTCTTCAAAAACTGCGTCCGCAGGGTGCCGAGCAGTTGGCTGTAGAGACGGCCCGACTCTTGAAACCGAACTTCGAGCTTGGTCGGGTGAACATTGACGTCGACTTGTTCGGCCGGCATGTCGAACGACAGAAACGCGATCGGATAGCGTCCGACCAACAGCAGGCCCCGATAGGCTTCGCCCAGGGCGTGCTGCAATGCCCGGTCGCGGATCGCCCGGCCGTTGAGAAACAAATATTGCATCCGCGGATTGCTGCGGCTGTGCGTTGGATTGGCGGCGTAGCCGCTCAAGCGTATCTCGCCGTCGACACTCGAGACGGCGATCAAATCGCGCGCCAGATCGGCCCCAAAGAACGTCGCCACCCGCGCGCAAGTCGTCGGTCGGCGCCAAGTCGTGCAGCACGCGGTCGTTGTGCCGTAGCGTGCAGTGGACGTGCGGATAGGCCAGGGCCAGCCGGGTAAAGGCTTCGGCGATGTGACCCATCTCGGTCTGTGTCCCGCGCAAAAACTTCCGCCGGACCGGCGTGTTGTAGAACAATTGTCGCACTTCGAGCGTCGTCCCCTGGGGGCAGCCGCAGGGGGACACGCCCAGCGAATGACCGGCGGCGACTTCCAACTGGGCGCCCGCGGTGGCGTCGGCCGTGCGACTGCGGAGGACCAGCCGGCTGACTTCGGCGATCGAAGCCAGCGCCTCGCCGCGAAACCCAAGCGTGGCCACGCGAAACAGGTCGTCGCCGTCGCGCAATTTGCTCGTGGCATGACTGGCCACGGCCAGCGGCAACTCGTCGGCGGCGATTCCGCGGCCGTCGTCCGACACGCGAATCAACTCCAGCCCGCCTTGCTCAACCGCCACGTCGATCCGCCGGGCGCCGGCATCGATCGCGTTTTCCATCAATTCCTTGACGACGCTCGCCGGCCGCTCGATCACCTCGCCGGCGGCAATCTTATTCACGACGCTCGGCGGCAATTGGCGAATCATTGTCATTTTTAGTTCCAGCTTCCGCTGGCCGTTTTAGTTCCAGCTTCCGCTGGCCGTAAATCCACCGGCTCATTCTGAGCCTTCCTCGACTCACCGAATCAACTGCTGACCTTCCCAATTTCTCACCTGCTCACCTGATCCACTGCTCATCTGCTCCAGCGCAGCTACAGCCAGCGCAGCTACAGGTCGTACTCTTTGATCTTGCGATAGAGCGTCCGCTGCCCGATCCCCAGCATCTCGGCCGCGCTTTCGCGATTGCCGCCGGTCTTTTCCAGCGTTTTGGCGATGAACAGCCGCTCGACCTCCGCCAGCGGATTGCCGACCAGTCCCCCCAGATCGTCGGCCGAAGCGGCAGCCGGAGCGGCAGCGGCACCGGCCAATTCGTCGGGCAAGTCGTCCAAGTCCAACACGCCGTCGGCATCGACGACCACCATGCTCTCGATCACGTTGCGCAGTTGCCGCACGTTGCCGGGCCAGTCGAAGGCCAACAGCCGGCGCCGGGCCATCGCCGAGACCCCCTTGATCGTCTTGTGGTGCCGCTTGGAAAAGAGCCGCAAGAAATGGTCGATCAACAGCGGCACGTCCTGGCTCCGCTCGACTCAACCGCGGCAGATTGATCGTCACCACTTTCAGCCGGTGGTACAGATCGCTGCGGAACGTGCCGGCGGCGATTTGATCCTCCAAATTGCGATTCGTGGCCGAAACGATCCGCACGTTCACACTCGTCGTTTCATTTGAGCCGACGCGCGTGATTTCGCCACTTTCCAGCACGCGCAGCAGTTTGATTTGCGTCGCCAGCGGCATGTCGCCCACTTCGTCCAAAAAAAGCGTCCCGCCGTTGGCATATTCGAACTTGCCGATCCGGTCGGTCGAGGCGTCGGTAAACGCGCCCCGCACGTGGCCGAACAACTCGCTCTCCAGAATGTTTTCGCTCAAGGCCGCGCAGTTCAACGCCACGAACGGCTTGTTCTTGCGCGGGCTGTTTTGATGGATCGCCTGGGCCACCAGCTCCTTGCCGGTCCCCGTCGCCCCCTGGATCAGTACCGTGGCGTCGGTCGGAGCGATCCGCTTCAGCCGGTCGATGACGTCGTGCATCTGGGCGCTGGTGCCGATCACCCCCTCGAAACCAAAGCGTTCGTCCAGTCGGCTTTGCAGCTCGGCATTCTGTCGCCGCAACCGCAGGCTGGCCGAAGCCCGATCGACCACGGCCCGCAATTGGGCCAGATCGAGGGGCTTGAGTAGATAGTTGAACGCTCCCTGCTGCATGGCGTTGACGGCCGACGGGATGCTGCCGTGTCCCGTGATCAGTATCACTTCGGCATCGGCCAGGGTTTCCTTGGCTTTGGCCAGAATCGCCAGTCCGTCGACGTCGTTCATCACCAGGTCGGTAATCACCACGTCGAAGGGGTCCTGTTCGATCCGCCGCACGCCCTCGGGCCCGCTGGTGGCCACGGTGCACTGGTAACCGACGCGCTGCAAGCTCTCGCACACGGCCTCGGCGTGGTGCGGCTCGTTGTCGACGACCAGCACCCGGATCGGAGGGCCGTCGTGTGCGCGCTGTTTTGCCGGTTCGGGTACCATTTGGCCGATGATACCGCCCGGCCGCGACAGGCGAAAGGAGCGGGCCGCGACCATCAACGCCTGCCCACCGCGATCGACCGAACCCGCGGCCCCGGCGGGCGGTCTTTCGTTAGGGCAGGGGGCCGCGCGCGGCCAGCGGTTGACGCGCTGACTGGGCATGGTAGTCTACGCGCTGCGGCCGGCCGGCGGTCTTTTCTTCGGCACGAGTTTTCCCGATGAGCGATTCGCACGCCACCTACGACAATCCACTGATCGACCGCTACGCCTCGGCCGAAATGAGCCGCCTCTGGGGCCCGCAGCGCAAATTCAGCACCTGGCGGCGGTTGTGGGTGGCGCTGGCCGAAGCCGAGGCCGAACTCGGCTTGCCGATCATGCCGGCACAAATTGCCGAGCTGCGCGCGGCCGTCGACCGCATCGACTTTGCCGCCGCCGAGGCGCACGAGCGCCGGCTGCGCCACGACGTGATGGCCCATGTCCACGCCTTCGGCGATGCCTGCCCCAGCGCGGCGGGGATCATCCATCTGGGGGCCACCAGCTGCTACGTCACCGACAACACCGATCTGATCCTGATGCGCGAAGGTCTCGAGCTGCTGCGCGACCGGCTGGTCGGCGTCGTCGCCGCCCTGGCCGACTTCGCCCGGCGCCATCGCGCCTGCCTTGCCTCGCCTTCACCCATTTGCAGCCGGCCCAGCCCACCACGGTCGGCAAACGGGCCTGCCTGTGGGCCTACGACCTGGTGCAAGACCTGGCGGAGATCGAGCATCGCCTGGCCACGCTGCGCACTCGCGGAGTCAAAGGCACGACCGGCACCCAGGCCAGCTTTCTGGAACTGTTCGGCGGCGACCACGCCAAGGTGGCCGAGCTCGAACGCCGCGTCGCCGCCAAGATCGGCTTTGCCGAAGTCTATCCCGTCACCGGCCAGACCTATTCCCGCAAAGTCGACGCTCAGGTCCTCGACACTCTGTCGGGCATCGCCCAAAGCGCCTCGAAAGCGGCCACCGATCTGCGGCTGCTGCAAAGCCGCAAGGAAATCGAAGAACCGTTCGAGGCCGAGCAGATCGGCTCGTCGGCCATGGCCTACAAACGCAATCCGATGCGCGCCGAACGCATCTGCGGCCTGGCCCGCTTTGTTCTCAGTCTGCAATCGAGCACCGCCGCCACCGCCGCCACTCAGTGGCTGGAGCGAACGCTCGACGACAGCGCCAACCGCCGGCTGGTCATCCCGCAAGCCTTTCTGGCCGTCGACGCCATTCTGTTGCTCTACGAAAACGTCGCTGCCGGTCTGGTCGTTTATCCCCAGGTCATTGCCCGTCATTTGGCCGAAGAGCTTCCCTTCATGGCCAGCGAAAATTTGCTGATGGCTGCCGTGGCCGCCGGCGGCGACCGGCAGAAGCTGCACGAATTGATCCGCCGCCACAGCCAGGCTGCCGGTGCCGTGGTCAAGCAGGAGGGCCGCCCGAACGATTTGATCGAGCGTTTGGCCGCCGATCCGGCCTTTGCCAAGGTGAATGTCGCCGCGGCGCTCGATCCGGCCAGTTTTGTCGGCCGCGCGCCCGAGCAAGTCGACGACTTTTTGGCCGCCGTCGTCGAGCCGATTCTGAAGCGCTATCCCCGCCGCTCGGCCGCCGGCCAACTGCGGGTATAGGGGACGGTCCCGCTTGCCCAAAACCACACTAGCCCGAAGCGCCAGCGAGGGATCTGCGCCGCCAGCCCGCGCTTGCCACGCCGGATCGTTCGGGCGAGTGCCGCTCCCACCGACTGGCAGCACACGCCTATAATGCCTCGGGTTTGATCGACAGCAAGGAGTCGAGCGATGCCGGCAGTGTTCGATAAATTGGGCATTCGGTTTCTCTATCCCGAAAACTGGACCCTCGACGAGCAGGAGGCATTGGCCGGCGAGAACGCCGTGACGGTCTACAGTCCCGAGGGTGGCTTCTGGTCGGTCATGCTCCATCCGCTGTCGGTCGATCCGAGCGATCTGACGTTGGCCGCCTTGAACGCGATGAAGGCCGAGTTCACCGACTTCGAGGCCGAGCCGGCGCACGAAACGGTCGAAGGCTTCGAGCTGGCCGGCTTCGACATGAATTTCTATTGTCTC
The DNA here is from genome assembly GCA_963702015.1 of uncultured Planctomycetaceae bacterium. Classification (GTDB taxonomy): domain Bacteria; phylum Planctomycetota; class Planctomycetia; order Pirellulales; family PALSA-1355; genus DATJTR01. Next base: position 3,916,939 of record OY969698.1, on the reverse strand, counting down.
GACCTGACGAACACGGCCTTGGTCCGCGGCCTGCGCCTGGCCGACGCGACCTGCATCATTCTCTATCAGGCCGAAGATCGCGACTTCGCCACCGTCGAGCCCGTCTTCCGCGCCATCACCATCAGCCTGCTGCGTGCCGACGCGGAGTCGGGGCAGGCGTAACCGAAAGAAACTCAAACTCACCTTGACGGCAGCTTGCGACAAATGGTATTTGGTTATTGAAATTTGGATAACCAAACGGAGATGCACGCCCCATGGCCCGACCCGCTGCCAAGGATTTGACCGATCGCGAACTCGAAGTCATGCAGATCTTCTGGCAGCAGGGCGATGCCACCGCTGCCGAAGTCCGCGACCGGCTGGCCGCCGCGGGGGTCGATCGGGCGTATGTCACCGTGGCCAACCTGATCCGCATCGTGTTGGACAAGGGGTTTTTGGAGCAAACCAACCACGAGCGCCCGTTTACCTATCGGGCTGTCAAATCGTTCGACGACGTGTCGCACAGCCTGGTCAGCGATCTGGTCCGCCGGGTCTTTCAAGGCTCGCGGGAACAACTGCTGCTCAACGTGCTCGGGCGGCGGCGGCTGTCGGCCAAAGAACGGGCGTTGCTTCGCGATATCCTCGAGGAGCAAAACCCATGACCACGCCCGTCGTCGCACTCGTGCTGTGCCTGATTCACGTCTCGCTGGTGGCTGCCGCGGCCCTGGCGGTGCGGGCCTGCGTTGCCCGACGCCTGGCGGCCAGCCGCGCCGCGATCGGCGCCGTCGGCATGGCGTGCGTCCTCGTGGTCACCGCGCTGGCATTTATCCCGTTGCCGAGCCTGTGGCCAGATCGCGAGGCAAATCTCGATAAATTGGCCGTTCGAAATGCCGGCACGGCCGAGCCCAGTGGCGAAACGGCTGCTTCGGCAGTCAGCACGAGCACAGAGCAACCCGATTTGGCCCACGAGCCGGCCGCCCGATTTGCGATCTCGCTCGCCTGGCTGCGGCGTGTCGGCGCGGGGCTCGACGACGTGACGGCCGCCGCGAAGGCGGCTCCGCGCGGCTGGATCGATCTATTGATTGCGGCACTCCTCTGCGGCGCCAGCGTGGGCATTGCTCGATTAGTTTTGGCTCTACGTGCCGTGCGCAGCGCTCTATCGCACCAGCACCGCGATCACCGACGCAAAAGTCGTGATGCTTGCCGCAGCGCTCCGGCACGACTGCGGTTGCCGCCGGCCGATCGAACTGCGCGAGACCGACCAGTTGCCCAGTGCCGCCACATTCGGGTTTTTTTGGCCGGTGATTCTGCTACCCAGCGATTGGACCGAGTGGTCTAGCGAAGAGCTGGCCGCTGCGATGGCGCACGAGGTGGCCCACGTCCGCCGGGGCGATTATCTGCACCGTCTGATTGCCCGACTGAGCGAAGCGGTTTACTTCTATCATCCGCTGGTGCGGGCCGCCGCGCGGCGATTGATCGTCGACCAGGAATTTGCGGCCGATCGTTTGGCCGGCAGCCTGGGCGGCCAGCAGGCCTATCTGCGCGGACTGGCCAGGCTGGCCATTCGCGGTCACGACTCATTTGAGAGCGGCGGTGGCTGGTCGAGCGTTTCGATCATGCCCAAGTCGTCCGATTTTCTGGCAAGGAGGCTGGAAATGTTACAAAGCAAGCAGGGCTCGGCAGGCCGGCTTGTGGAGCGGTTCGTGTCGTGGGGTGCGGCGGGCAGCGTGCTGGCCATCGCGCTGGTGGTGACGCTCCTTCGGAGTCCGGTGGCAAATGCTCAGAAGCCGGCCGCCGGGCCGGTCGAAGCGACACCGCCTGCCGAACCAGCGCGGCCGGTCGAAGAAGTCGCGCGGCGGATCGTGCCGAGCGCCAGTCCCGACAAACCGACGCCGGACGGCCAGACTGACGGGTCGCTCTTTGCCCGCGAGCCGTTCGACGTGTCGATCATTCCGCGCGCAGAGCGCGGCGCATTCCTGGTTCGATTGGGCCCGCTCATGCAGCTTCCCGAGTTGCAGCCTCAACTCGATGTGTTGAATCAATTCGTCACGCAATTCCTGCGCGGTTGGGCGAAGAACCCAGATTGTTTCGTCGATTTCCGGCAGATCGAGTGGATCGCGGGCAGCCTGATCGCGACGGTCGAGCTACCCGCGGAGAAAGGTGCTCTGCACAAATTCATGCTAGGTTCGGGAAACGCTGTCATCCGCATGGCGCAATCCCGCGACTGGCAGGAGACGATCCTGCGGCATGTGACCGGCTCGTCGCTCAAGACGCACAATGGGCGGACGTATGTCGAGCTTCCCCCTCTTCCGCCAGCGGGAGATGCCGTCGTGCAGCTTCTATTCCCCGACGACAAAACGATCATCGCCTACGGTTTCGGCGAAAAGGCGATCTTTGCCGACCTCGATGAAACGGATGCGGAAAAAAACGCGCGGCAGCCTTACGACTGGGCCGACGCCTGGCGCACCGTCGACGGCGGTCTGGTCACCGTGGTCTACGATCACGACAAGTTGCAATTGGCTGCCCAGCCGGCTGAGAAAAAGGAGTGGCCGGCGTTCGCGACGCCGCTCTTGGAAAACGTGAAGTATTACGCTGCCGGTTGGGACTGGCTGGAAGGAAGCCAGCGGACGGCAATCCAGGTGCAAGGGACGTGTGCCGACCAGGCGACGGTCGCCGCGCTCGAGCTGGCGGCAGCGACTTTGTTCAAGCAGTCGCCCGAATTGCTGTCGAATCCCGACGAGCAGTTCGGCAAATATCAAGATCGCGTGCTTGGGTTGATTTCCAACGCACGACTTCTGACCAGTTCAGCCGACGGCGATCAGCACTTCGTGCGTGCCCGCTCCGAAGGCCCGCTGACGGAACAGGAGTTCATCGATATTCTTGTTTCTCAAGTCGCGAATTGACAAGTCGCGAATTGAGCTGGGGACAGGCGCGGGGGGCGGTTGCGGTGGCCCCGGTCGAAACGGCGCGGGAGGGATTTGCTGCCTGCACCGGCAGACGCGGCGAGTGTAGTGCCTATCCACTTCCCAGAAGCGTCGCGCGCGTGAGACACTACACTCGCCGGTTGATGTTTGCCTGGCGGCTGGCGCTCGTTGTTCCATCTATTTTGATCTTACGCAGTTGCAACCGCTGTGCCAAACAGCGCCGCGCCCGAATCGAGCCGCGCCTGCACGCCCAGCGGTGAAAACGCCCCGAAAGAATTATTTTGACGCCACAGCGCCGCTAACCACGGTCCTCCTGAAAGTGCGCGAAACGCGGCGCCGGCGACGCGGCGAATTGCGCCGGGTCATGCATCACGCCAACTTGTCTTGCTTCGGTGAAATGCCGCAGGCCGAAATGACAGAGGGGCCGAGGTCCGGCAGTCACCCTTTACATTCTTTCGCATTGATCGAACCTTTGGCCTGTCGTCTCGAGCCTGTAGCCTGCCATCAGCCGTGATCCGGCCGCTTAGCCGGATGCGTGTGATGAGCGATCGCGATGCGGTTCCAGGCGTTCATGATCGAGGCGATGAGCGTCAGGTCGACGATTTGCTGCTCCGAGTAGTGCTTTGCGAGAGCTTCGTAGAGATCGTCCGGCCCATGAGTGTGCGCGATGTCGGTCAGGGCCTCGGCCCAGCGAAAGGCGGCTTGCTCGGCCGGATCGAAAAAATCGCACTCCCACCAGACCGGCAACAGATCGAGCCGCTGCTGCGTCTCGCCATGCAACCGGGCTTGGGTCGAATGCATGTCGACGCAGTAGCCGCAGCCGTTGATCTGCGACACGCGCAGCTCCACCAGTGCCCGCAGCCTGGGCTCGATGCTCGTCAAATGCTTGCTGACCGCCCCCAGGGCATTGATTGCCGGGCGATTCACTTGGGAGTAGTTGGCACGCGTGCTCATAACGGTGGCTCCTCTCATCGCTTTTCGTTGGCTGGATTGTTGGCAACGCACAACGCCTCGATTGTGCACCGATTTGGGGCGACAAGAAAGTGACCCTACCGGAAATGCCATGGTGGCAAAGCGGCTGCGCGGCGGCTTGTGGACCGGTTACCTCGAATCGGATAGATTCGACAGATCAGGCTGCTTCACCGCGCGCGAGGGCAAGCGATGGCACTTCAAAATCCCGTGGCCGTTTACAATGCCGGAACCAACCTCGAAGCGCACGTGCTGAAATTGCGCCTGGCCGACGCGGGAATCGAAGCCTTCGTGTCCGAGGATCTTTCGACCATCGGCGTCTGGCCGGTCGGCACGCTGCCCGGCATCCACAAGCCGCAAATCTGGGTCAGCAAGTCCGACGCGGAGCGAGCCCGACCGATCCTGGCGACGCACGAAAGCGAAGCGGCCGAGCGCAATCGAGCCAGCGAGCAAACCGCTTTGGACGTCGGGCCGCCGATCGAAGTGGTGTGCGACGAGTGCCAGGCCAAATCGGTTTTTCCCGCCAATCTGCGCGGCACGATCCAGGATTGTCCGGCCTGCGGCGAGTATCTCGACATCGGCGAGATCGACGACCAAGACCCCTACTGGCTGGCGACGGACGAGGAAGACGAACCAGACGATGGTTGATTCGCCGCCGCTGCGCCCCGTTAGACGATCGCTTTGCGTTTTTGCTCGCTGCGGTCCCTCAGCGATCACTCGGACGTGTGCTGCTCGATGAATTCGGACAAGGTCGCCGAAATACCAGATCGCCTTCATCGTAACTACCCAGTTCCGGCCAACCATCTGCCACCGGAGTATAGCCAAGCCGCTTAAGCAGGCGCACCGACCGCTCGTTGCTCGGCGCCACCGTTGCCCAGAGCGTCTCGGCGGCCCCGTCTTCAGCAAGCTTCTCCTGAAACCAGGCCATGGCTTCCTGGGCGTATCCCTGTCCCCAATGCTTCGATCCGAACAGGTAAGCGATTTCGGCCCGATCATCGATGATCGTCGCCTGCAGTTGCCCAAGGCCCTCATGAGTCTCTGCGGCAAAAACCGAGATATTCCACCAGCGAACTCCGTCGGCAGCCGGTCCCTTGGACAATCGCTCGAAGTGCTCGGCCAGTTCCGATATCGAAGTTGGGTGCGGCCCCTCGACAAACCGGTACACCGCCGGATCGAGCAGCGCGTCGGCCAGGCGATCGGCGTGGCGCGCTCGATCGGTTCGAATTGCAAGCGGCGCTTGTGCCGCGGGGTGCCGGAAGGATGGAGCGGGGCCTCACATGGCTGCGGTGAACTGACCTGCTGACGGAGCGCGTCGGCCGCTGCCGTCAGCGCTCTTCGGATACGGACACCCGGCTCGCTCCCTCGGGATCGAGCAAACCGACACCCTGCGTTGCCTCGGGCTCCGGCTCGGCCTTGCTGGCGTCAAGTTCGGCCAACACCTTTCGCAGTGCCGTCAAGTCGTCGAGCGTGAGCTTGAGATACTGCGTGTTGGTGCCGATGAAGCCCAAGCGCCTGAAGCTGTAGACGATCCGGCACTCATATTCACCCTCTTTTTGGTCGGCCGTTTCCGCCAGGATTCTCTGCACCATTTCGCGCACGCTACCGATCCGTTGTTCGCCCACCATCCAAAAACAATTGCCTTCCGCCAGTTCTCCAATTCCGAGCCGGCCAGGATCCTTGCCCGGATCGAGGATTAATGCGCCTTGCTTATCATAAAGATCATAGACTGCCTGCAATTCGGGGGTGACGTCTGCCAGCTTCATGCCGAGGACTTCCACCGTACGCGGCTGAGTGGTCAAGGATATCGGTTCGAGCCGCAGCTCAAGATGATCCTCGTCATGATCGAGCATGATTGGCGCTTTGATCTTTTGTTGCAACGGGATCGCGTGCGCGCGGACCGTTGTCGCACCGGCAACCAGGCCGCGCAGCACAAACCGGCCCTCGGCGTCGGACAAAACGGCCTTCCGGAAGTCGTCGGTCGCATCGTTCGTCGCTTCGACCATTACGTCCGGGACCGGTTCGCCGTCTGCGTTCAACACCTGGCCGGCGATTTTGTGCCCTGATTTCATCACCAGGCGAATCGATGCGCCTGCTCGGCCGACATGGGGTAAATGTCGTCAATCGTTTCCGCAATATAGTCCGGATGCTCAAAGGCGATGTTGCCCTTGAACTTTTCGCCGCCAGACATCGGCTCCAAGGGATAATTGAATACCTCGAACGAGCCATCTGCTCGGCTTTCCGTGATTTCGATGCCACCCGAAGCGTGGGCGAAACCGGCATGAGCAAAGACTCGGCCCCCCGCGATCGGCGCTCCAAGTTCATCGACGACCACCCCTTTGACATAAAGCGCACGCGGGAGCGTGAACGAAGCCTGGGCGACGGTTCCCGGCGAAACGTCGACCTTCCGGGCATCTCCGCCGTTCATCAGCGTTCCGGCCAACGAGCGATAGCCGGGCTTCATGGCGTCGATCGATGCCGTCGCCTCGACCGTGGCGGGAAGTTCGAGCCGGTAACGCCCGTCCCGATCCGTGCGGGCTTGAAGTGTCTTGAAGCCGGCCCCATAGAAGACAAATCGCATGTCTTTGGCCGGAACCGCCACCTTCACCAAAACGTCGGCCAGCGCTTCGCCCGATTCGTTGGTTGCGCGACCGGTAATGACTGGCCCCGTCGCAAGTGCCAGAGCCGTGGCCGATTCTGCTTCTCCTACGGTACGGGAAACCTCCGCCCCCTTGTTCGAGGACGTCGACGCGGCCTTTGGATTCAATAATTTGGCTGCTTCTCGCTCGGCACCTTCCAGTGCGGCCAGGGCAGGTGCGTCATCGCACACCACCGAAGTCATCTTGTCTCCGATGATTTTCCAAACCGCTCCCCACCGCGGCAACTGCGGCGCCTCGCGCGCGTATTTCATTTGTTCGATCGCCACCTTGAACTGCGGGTGCGTGTCGTAGAAACCATCGGTCTGCAACAAAGTCCGCGCCGACTCCCGGACCGGGATATACCCGGTCCCTCGGCTCCACTGGGCCGCTTGCTGGGTGTTGATGAACCAGGTCAAAAACGTCCAGGCGGCGGCCTTCCGCTCGGCTGAAATCGCGGCCGGAATCACGGCCGCCCCGCCGCCGGTCGGAACCGCGTTTTCGCCTCCCTCGGAGCGCGGCAGAAACGCGGTGCCCACTTCGAAATTCGACTGCGAAAGGATCGACTCCAACAATGCCGTCGACTCGACGGCCATCGCCGCTCGACCGCTGGTGAATTCGGCGAACCAGTCGAAGCGCCCGCGGAAATCCGCCGTATGGTCTCGATGCACCATGTCGGCCCACAACTGGAGCGGGCCGGCACCAGCCTTGGCGAACGCCGGTGCGCCATCGACGATCAACTTGCCGCCGTTACTCCACACCATCGACTCGAAAATCCATGGAAAGCTGATCACCACAAATCCGTATTGCTGCTGGTCGGTGGAAGTCAACGCGCGCGACATCTCCCGCACTTCCTCCCAGGTGGCGGGAGGCCTGGCCGGGTCGAGGCCCGCCGCCGCGAAGCGGTCCTTGTTGTAATAGAGGACCGGCGTGCTGCGGTTCATCGGCAGCGCGTAAAGCCTGTCGTGATAGCGAAGATTCGCCAGGATTCCAGGCAACAAATCGCCAGGTTTGAACGCCGGATCCTCCTCGACGAATCGATCGAGAGGCTCGATCTGATCGTCGGCGGCAATGGAGGCCACGTGATGGATCTCAACAATCGCCGCGTCGGGCAAGGAATCGCCTTGGAACGCCCTCTCCAGCTTGCGATGCACTCCCGCGTATCCGTCGAGCCAGCGAATCTTCACGACGATCCGCTGCTGGCTTGCATTGAATTGATCGACCTGCTGCTCGAAAGCTTGTCCGATCGACCCGCCGATTCCCCACCAGACTTCGATTTGCGTCGGCTTGGTCGCGTCGGTCGCCGGCGCGGCATCGTCGGCCAGCGAATCCCGTTCGGTCCGCGGAGGCGACGCATCGCTTCGCGTGCCCTGAATCGTCGTCCCACAAACCGCGACGCTCGCCAGCAGGAACGCACTCAGGCACAACGCAGACCGCGATCGTCCGGCCCGCGTCGCCTTGTTTCTGTTTTCGTCGATCAAGCCGGCAATTCGAGATTCCAATTCTCCGCGCCAGTGCAGCATGCCGATCAACGCGAAGGGCCGGCGCATTTCGCCGACGAGAGTCGCAATTCGCAGCAACGTCTCGGCATATTGCAAGGCGTCTCGTTGGGCGAGGACGTAGTTGTCGCAAATCTCCTCGCGCGCGCTGCACAGTTGCCGATTGAGCCAATGCACCAATGGAATCGGCCAGAAAACGAGACCCGCAACCAATTGCAGGTGCAGCGTGAGCGGATCGCGGCGCACGACGTGAGCGCATTCGTGGATCAGCACCGCGCACAGCTCCTCCGTGTTCATTCTCAAGACCAACTCGGCCGGAAGGATGACCGCGCCGCGCAGAGGCCCCGCCGCGACGGGCGATTGAACCCGGTCGGAGACCAGAATCTCCGGCAGTCGCTCCGTGCCCAGAGATCGCAGCACTTGCCGGCCGACGGTTTCCAACGAATCCCCGAGCAGCGGCCTGCCCGTACGGCGGATACTCCAAACGCGGGCGCTGCCGCACAGCAGCTGAATCAAGAGGAGACCACAGCCAACCAGCCAAACGATCATCGCCAGCGTCAGGCCGTAGCGAATCGTTTCACCGCTGTCGGCCACACCGGCCAGGGAGGCCGGATTTTTGGCGGCAATCGATGCTGCCGCCCCTTCCTGCTGGAGCGATTCTTGCCTGTCGCTTGCGCCGGTCGATGTCGATTCAATTGATGGGAGGGCCGGGACTTTCCCCTCCTCGCTCGCCAACAACGATGCCGGCCACGGGTCGATTGCAGTCTCCGCCGCGTCGTCCGCCGGCTCCGCGCCGTCGCTCTGACTGGCCGGCAGCAGGTTCCAGGCAAAGGTCGATGTGCCGGACGTCCGAATCAACAGCGCGATCACAGGGGTCGCCAGGCTGCAAATGAGCGCCGAGGCCAGAACGGTGTGCCGCGCCGTCGGTCGGCGCTCCAGCAGTTTTGCGATCAAGAGCGACAGGGCCGTCGTGATCGAAATCGCCACCACGACGATCGCGGCGCCCGCGATGAATCGATCTCCCGGATAGATGTTCAAAACCATCGACATGGTCAATCTCCTGCCTTGGGGGGCTTGCGCAACTGCGCTTGATCGAGCATCTGGCGGATCCGGCCAAGTTCGTCCTTCGTCAAACCGCGGAAATTGATGAGCGCGGCCATCAGCGTCTCGGGCGAACCACCGCAAACCCGCTCCACGACGTCGACAATTTTTTCACCAACGGTCGCTTGTTGTGGTTGCGCCGCGCTGTAGAGATACGTGCGACCTTCTTCACGATGCTTCAGCCATCCCTTCTCTTCCATGCGTTCCAGGAGCGTCCGCACCGTGTTGCGGGCGACGTTGCGCCGCGGCTTGAGAATTGCCCGCACTCCGCTGACCGACAGCTCGCCATGCTGCCAGATGCAATCCATGATCTCGTGTTGTGCCGGCGACAATTCGGGCAGCAGGCGACGCTTCTTGGCCATGAAATGCTCTCCGTGCGCGGGTGGACTACGTTGCGTCGGCCATTATGGCGACATCGTGTAGCCGTGTCAAGCGATTGCGGTGAGAATTTCGTGCGGGGCGAGAGATCACGAACCCACCGGCGGGCCGGGTGGTCACCTCGGCAGCCGGCTGCGTGCCATCGGTCAGCGCTTCGTTTTGACGAGCATCCGCCGCAGAACGCGCAGCAGAAACGCTCGTCGCTCGTCGCTGACCCCGAGACCGAACTTGATCAGTTTTCCGGCCCCCTCGAGACGGATTTCGAACATCGGGCAGCCGTTGTTCCACGCCCGGGCAGGCGACTCCGAGACATGTCGGATCTCCGACCATTCGAAGCGGCGCCGCCATCCGATCGATCCGATTCCGATGAACGTCACGGCATGGTCATTTTCGACGCGCAGCGTCGTCTTGCCACAAACGGTCATGGCCGCGAACGAGCCAAAACAAATCGCCCCCAGCACGAACGGAATTCCAAACAGCGACATTCCCAGATTGAATTCGCCTTTGACGATCTGGCTTCCATAGATTCCCCCCAGCGCGGCACCGGACCAGACGCACATGAAGGGAACCAGAAACCAGGCAGCATAAGATCGGGTCGTCGCGCCCAGCTCCCAATCGTCGAAATCCGAGCGAAACCAGCAACCCTTCGGAGGATCGCCCCCGTCGCCATCATCGACGTCGCCGGCGGCAACCAATTCCGATAGTGAAAAGGCCTCTTCGCATCGTGGGCAAAATGCTACGTCGGTCGCCACATTGATCTGCCCGGCGTCAAGCGCCTGCTGACAAGCCGGACAGGTTACTCTCATCGCGTCGGGTTCCTCGGTCGGTCAAAGCCGCACCGTGATGGGCGCTCGCCCGCCAGGCGGCCGCGCCGTCGGTACATTCTACTTCGATTTCGCCGCATCTGGACGAAGCTCGACGCCGCCGGCTTGTGCCGGTTTGGCAAGCCTTGACGGTGCGTCAAACTCTTCCGCACGTACCACGAGCGACAATTCCGACCGCGCGTGCCGATGACCGTCGCGCAGTGCCCGCCAAGGGCAAGATGGCTCATGCATCCTTAGCAGATTTGCCGAAGAATCCGAAGAATCGGTTCCTCGGGACGATGCGGCGTGCGCATTGCAACACACGCGGCGAGGAACCGTCGGCGGAGGTGGCTTCGACACTTCCCGATTGTTTTCGACCGGCGCACCTTGGGCGCGATCTTGGGAGGGGTGGCTCATCGTGCGGTCGTTCCAGTGCTCCGCCGTTCGATCGCGCCTCCGATCCAGCGCTCTCTGGTGGCGCATCGTACTGCTCGGGGGAATGGTTCCGCTCGCGTTGACTCTGCGGTTTGCCAACCGCGCGGCCGGCGACGAATCGGCCGCGGCACTCTGGGCCAATGGCCGCCGCGCCTCCCGCCGCCGCCAGTGACCAGTCGCCCGCCGCACTTTGGGCTCGCAGCCTGACTCGCGCCAGCGGTGCCGACCTCACGCCAGCCGCCGACTCGCCGCAATCGCTTTGGGCCAGTCAGCGCCCCGGCCACCGCCGCGAACGACCCGGCCGCCGCCACGCCGACGGCCGAGTCACCGCAAGCCTATTGGGCCGACTGCGCAAGCACGACCGATAATATGCCAACGGTTTCGACCCCGCAAACGCTGACGCCCAGCCAGGCTTTTTGGGCTTCGCTCCGGGGATACCATGCGCTGAAACCATTCGGCGGCAAGGGTTACCCGGGCTGCGGACCGGGGGCATGCTGTCGGCTCACGGAGTCGACCTGGTACAGCCGGGTCGACTACTCCCTGTGGGGCGAGCGCTATCACGGCGCAGCCATCATGGACGAAACCGGACCGCTCTACACCCTCGGTTACACGCGCACGGGGGGCGAACAGCGATTTCGTGCCGAGTTCTTCGGCGGCGTCGTGCAATACAGCGGCTCAGTGACCTACAACGGCACGTCGTATCCTCTGAATAGTCACACCTCCCAGTACGGCGGACGCGTTGAATACGACCTCTTCTTCAATTCCCAAAAACATCCAAACACCCTGTTTTTTGTCGGACTCGGCCTGCGCGCCTGGAACCGGAACACTTCCGGCGCCAGCTTCGATTCCGGGAACCTTTCCGTCCAAGGTTTCAACCAAACGTGGCTCAGCCTGTATCCCTATGTCGGCGTGGAGACGCCGCACGATCCCAGTCGGGCCATCGAGTTCTACGGCCGGGCGCGCATCGGTGTGACCGCCTTCTCCTACATGTATGAATCGTTCCCCGCCCACGACGGAGTCTATCCCCGGCTCGGCGGGACCGCTCTGCTGGAGGAAGGTGTGCGTGCCAACAATTTCTCGGTCTCGGGCTACTTCGAATTCTTCGACTGGTCGCAGTCGGGCGTTTCCGGCGGCTACCTGCAGGCCGCCTCGAACTGGCTCACCATCGGCGTCAAGGCGGGATACAGCTTCTGACGCGTGTCCGCTGTTCACGCGCCGCGTTTCCGCCGGATTTCGTTTTTCCGCGAGAATCGCCCGGCACCGCCCAGGTCCGCGCAGGCGTTAGAGTCCCATGCAAGGCCGACAAATTGGCCTTGTAACTTTTGCCAGCACTCGCTCGGCCACAAGTGCGGCGACACGCGTGATCCAAGATTTTTTAGCTCGCGCAAGTGTCGTCGGCCGTGGCGGTTGAATATCGCGATGGGGCAGGGGACCGCGGCGGCCCGAAAGGCTTCGGCACGCAAGCTGCTTTAGTCACCATCGCTCGCGTTCGACCCAGTTGGCCTTAGCGACCTCGACTCCGCCGCGGCCAAACCACGAGACAACGCTGCACCGTGAATCTTAGCGGTTAGTCGTCCTCCCGTCTGGCGACGCCATCCCGACACGGGAATACCAGTTTTTCACGGTTAGTGGGCCCGTCTGGCTACGAAAGTCCGATAGCCAGTCGGGCCCTTTTTTTGCGCTTTGCCGCCGCTGGCACGCTCCTCCACTTCGATTCGTCCGTTAAACAGCGAGCGGCAACATCGGCAAATCCGCTACAGGGTGCGGGGGGTGAGCGGCACGGCGCGCCTACTTGAGCCGCGCAATTCCCCAAGAGCTATATTTAGGCAGCCACCCGTACTGCCCAGGTTGCGATTGCGCGGCCGAGCAACGCGTTGGCCCGATGGAAACACCGGGGTTCGGATCCACACTCAGGAGATAGAGAGCTTATGGCAACCGCACATTGCAACTCGACGATCGAAACGATCGGCGACGCCGCCGGCCACGTCTGGCACTATTTGAACGAGCATGGCCCGACTTCGCTCAGCCGGCTGGTCAAAGACGTCGACATCCCGCGCGACGTGGTGATGCAGGCGATCGGCTGGCTGGCCCGCGAAGACAAACTGACGATCGACGAAGAATCGCGCAGCAAGATCGTCTCGCTCCACTAAACCTCAAGTGCACTGCTTGGGCCGCGCTTGGGCGTCGGCTTAGCAAGCGCGGTGCTTCGAATCGGCACCGCGGGCCTGCTTATTTGCCGGCCTGCAAAGCCCCCTTTTTCTCCGACACTACCAGGTCTTCGCCCTGGTCGATCAGTGAGTCGGGAATTGCCGGCAGTCCCAGCAGCGACAGGGCCAGGTTACCGCCGTCGCCGTTGCGAATCGGCTGCGGCTCGGCCGAATAGTCCGGCCGGCCCTCGCCAGGGTTTTTTCGCGTCTCGGGATTGAGCGCGTACAGATCTTTTCCCTGCGCCACGCCTGCTCCCCAAACGTAGAACGGGATCGTGTAGTTCAGCGGGTTGGCGTTGTCGAAGTGGTTGCTCTGAAAACCGCCGTGATCGGCCGACACGATCACGGTCGTCTTGCCTCGCAGACGAGGATCGGTCGTGACCAGGTCGAGGATCTCCCCCAGATAGCCGTCGACCGCCTTGACTGCCGCGTTGTACTCGGGGCTACCCCAGTTGTGGGCGTGGCCGGCCTGGTCGGCGTCGTGAAAATGGACGAAGGCATAGTTGGCCGGCTCGGTTTTCATCATGCCCACCAGCGCGACGAGCAAAGCCGGCGAATCCCCCTCGCTGATCAGATAGAAATCGATCTTGTCGCGGCCGTTGTCGGCGCCTACCGTGTCCGGGGCCGCCACTCGAATCGTCGTACGAGTTTTCATAGATCTTGAATTTGGTCTTCGTGGCCAACAGCGCCGTCCGCAATTCGTGATCGTGAGCGACGTCGAACGTGCTGGCGACGTACGCGTGCCGATTGCCGTGCAAATCGTCGGGCTGGACATCGGAATTGATGGTCCACAAATGTCCGGCCACGGCCCGGCTGCCGATCAAGCGATCTTGTACCGGACGGCCGGTCAACATTGAAGTGTGATTCGGCAACGTGATCGTCAGGTCGTAATCGGTGCGTGCGTTATGCGTCCATGCTCCTTCGCGCTCGAGTCGCGCGAAATTCGGCAAGTCGCCAGCCTTCAGCAAGGGTTCGAGCCACGCGCTGCCCAGCCCATCGACGCTGATCTGAATGACATACTGGGCAGTCGGTGCGGCTGGCGGCTCGGCCTGGGCGCTGGTTGGGACAGGCGCCACGACGATGGCAAGCGCGAGTAAAACCAGCGGAAACCAAGCCCGCGCCAATGAATTCATCCCCGGTGATGATTGCCTGCCGCGGCAGGCTGAGAATACCGACTTGCGCATTAAACCCTCGCTCGCTCGTGAATCAAAACCGCCGCAGGCCCTTGTGGAAAATATCATAACATCCGCGATGGTTGGGCCGCCATGCACGCTCAGACGGGGGCCGGTTGATCCCGGTCTTCTGTTAGACGAGCGTTAGCCGCCGATTTGATACATCGCCCGCTGGGGGCGAATGAACTCGGCCGTTTGAATGCCATCATCCGGCCGTTTGGCCGCCAGGCATTCCTCGACCCGGGCCACGATCTGCTCCGCCTCGCCACCGGCGCGAAGCAGCTCGCGCAACTCCCACTCGGCCGACGAGAACAAGCAGCCGCACAGGCGTCCTTCGGCCGTCAGGCCCAGCCGGTTGCATCGCCCACAGCATAGGCCGCGACTGGGTCGATTGCCGGCTGGGGAGCCGTACCGATCCAAGGGACTCGGGGTCGCGCCCCCCGGCAATCAACCACCGTGCTTGACTGCACTGCGGCTGCCGGTTTCGCTCAGGCCGAAGGCGGTGCGGCCGGCGCCGGCGGTGGTGCGCCGCCGTTTGCTGGAGGCTCGGTCGGAACTGGTTTATCGGGCGGCTTTGAATTATTGGGCTCTGCGGCCTTCTTCGCTCTCACCTTCAGACTGCCGTCGTATGTCGCCATTTTTCCATCCATATCATGCGCACTGATCTGGAACTTGACGGTCGTGTCCGCGGTCACGACTTTTGTTTGCAGGCCGTTCAATCGTACGTGACCGTTGGCGGAAGGGCCCTGTTTATCGGAAATCACGTTCTTTGGATCAAAGCTCACTTGATAGCTATAGGGCGCACGGCCCCCGGAGATAACAGTCATGAAGTTGATCGTTTCGCCCCCAACCGGACTTTCGTTCGATATCGATGGGGGCGCGATCGACAGAGGCTTCGGCCCGTCCGTCGGATTTCCGAAATAGAATCCGACGATCGTGCCCAATACGCCAATCAGCATGCTGAGCACTTCCTTACCCTGCGAGAATCGTCTCCCCAGGTCCGAGCTTTCGGACACAACCGTTGCCAACACCAAGATGAGCGCGATTGTAACCGTGACCACGGTAATCAAAAACGTTATCAGCCCGCGCGACACGGAAATGCTGGCCAACAACGGCAGCAGCTCATGGCTGGCGATACCGTACATTAGAAAAACGAGTACGACCGCCGCCAACACTCCGAAGACCAAATAATTCAGGGATGACCCATTCGCCCCGCCCGTTTGCGACGCGCCCTGGGTCAACAGGGTAAACTGTTCCTCTTCGAACTTCAGCTCGCGCTGGGCAGCCGCCAGCGCCACTACCGCGTTGCTAAGGATTCGTTTCGCTTCGGCGGTCGCACCAACATCGGTCGCTAACTTAACCACGGCTCGCGCACGGTCGACCTCAGCTTGGGCGTTCGTTACTTTCACCCTCGCAGTCTCAACGTGCTGCGCCGCTTCCGCGATTTTTCCGACGGGGACGGCCGTAAAAGCACGCGCGCCTGTCGCGATTATCGACCTACTATGTGTCGCTCGCTCAATCACAACCGTCACGACGAGCAGGCTTAGGCCCAAAATCAGACTGGTCACGCTGATCCAGGTGATGTTTCGCACGCTGCACAACTGCCATGCCGCTCTCACCGGGCCACAGCGACGAATCGAAGATGGCTAGCAGAAAAAAAAGAACGGCCAGCGCCAGTAGACTGCCGACAATACACCACAATACCGGCTTCATCTTGTCGACCGCACTCACGCAAATGGGCTCTCGCTCCGTCGACTTCGGGTGAAGCATTTCGTTGAGCTGCTCAACATGCGACGACAAGACGGCCCGAGCAGCGGCAAGTGTCTTCCTGGCTTCGACGAGTTTCTGCTGGACCGCGCCATCACCAGGGTCCGCAGCCGCCGCCGCGGCAGCGGTGTTGACCTCGTCTTGGGCGTTCTTTACCTCTGCTTCCGCGAGTTCGATTCGTCGCGCGAGGGATCGAATCGTTTCTACTTCCGCAAAATTGCCTTTGGTATCACCCATTTGTGACTCCCTAGCGGAACCCTACAACACAGGCAGGGTAGTGACGGGTGACCCAAGCATAACTTTGAGACACCTGAATAAGTTTGTCACCTACTACACCAGCCGCTGGTCAACGTGTTGGAAAAGCGCGCCCAGAGCCTGATGTAGGACACGTATTTTGTAATGGCAACTGTGCGCTAATACCAGACTTCTATCGCGCAACCCTACCACAAAGGCAGAAGTGCATGGAGAAGCGTTACTAACAAGCGCTTACGATTGGGACGGCGGTCGGCGTTGCTTTCGGCGCTAATGATTCGGTGCCACGCATAGCCTAGAACCGAAGCGAGAGACCGCTGCCGGCAAACAGGGCGGTCGAGTAAGGGCTAAGACCCATGCCAGCCCGCGCGTCGAGCTGGATATTGGGGGTCACCTTGTAGGTAAAGCCGCTGTCGAGATAGTGCTGCGGATTCTTCGTCGGATCCATCGCACCCGAGGGAAAGAGCGCAAACCACTCGAAATAGGGAGTCAATTTATCGGTCACCTCGTACTCCAGGCTGAACGATTGCGCCACGACCACAAACGCGTGCTGCACGTGGTCGAGCGCCGAGATCCCGCCGCGCGAAGTCGGCAGCGGCACGAGGTCGGTCGTCTTATACGCCTGCGTGCTGCCCGACAGCGAGACCCGCTTGGTGATGTCCCATCCATAGAGCCAGTTCACACCCGGCAAGAGCATTCCAGGGGTGCTGAAGCCCGGCGAACCACTGGGGACCGAAGTGTGGACGATCATCCCCATTTCCGGCAGCCAACCGCGCTGGGCCGTCAGCGCCAGTTTCACGCCCACGACCATATCCTGGGCACCGGTTTTCGAACGGTGGTCGTCGTCGGGAAGATTCGTGCGGTCGCTGGCAAAATTCTGACTTAGTCGCAGTTCCAGCCAATCGGCGACCACTCCCATGCGCAACAAAGTTTCGGGAAATGAAAAGTCGTTGTACGAATTGTGACGACCCTGCAAATAGGTGATGCCCGACTCGAGCTGCACGACGCCGCGTCCGACCGTTTTACGATTCTGCGTAAAATCGGGGCGGTCGGTTTCGATATCGTCCGCGTCCAGATCGTCCCCCTCGGCCGCTGGCCCCAACTCGGGGTTGCCGATCGCCCAGCTAAAAAGTTTGGCCGGCGAGTCGGCCGACTTATCCAAGGCGTGGTTCAGGGTCGCGCTGTCCGATCCGTTCCAGGCTCCCGAACGCTGGCCCGCGGCGTCCAGGTCGGCAACTTTCCCCACCGGGGTGCCCAGTGAGGAATTATTCTCGCCCGTGGCGCTCTGGGCCGACGCGATTGCGGCCAATGCCAGCACTCCGGCGAAGCAGCCAGCCGAAAGCAACAAGCGTAGGGCTCGACCACGAATCATCCGCGCGTCCTGTTGCCTGCCGTCGAGACGTGATGAGCCGCACACGCTTTAGCGATGCTAGCGAGAAGGAGCGATTGCTGCGTTGCCGCGAGATTTGTCCGCCACAGCCCCATGGAAATGGAGTACGCCGTCAGGCGAGAACCCGGGAGCGGGCTGTGTAGATAGAGTATGTCGTCGAACGGTGGCGACAATCTCTTGAATCAAAAAGGGGCCGCGGCTCTCTTCGCTGCCGGCGCGACCGCTATTTCTTCTGCGACGGCGACCAAGAGCTCGACGGATAATTGGTCACTTTACCGTCGTTCACCAGCGAGATTTTGCCGGGGTCGAAGTCCGAATCGGGACCGACCTTAATGATCCCATGCGCTCCGCTGGAGAACAGATCGGCGCCGCTCGACGCAATCGTCGATCCGTGCAGCTCGATCGTTACGTTGGTTGCGGAAACGGCATGGGTTGTTTTGGCGCCGTTCTCGTCACCCTGGATATTGAAGACTCCGCCGAAGTCACGAACCACCGGGCCACCATATCCTGCCGGTCCTTCGATGTGCAGGCCACGAAAGTTGGCCGCCGATTTGTCGACAAAGGTCGTGTTGTAGAAACAATTCACCAGGTCGAGATGGAACGGCCATGCGCCCTTGGGGCCGGGAGCGTTGTCGTCGGCTGGAATGATCGTCACGCAATCATAGCTGGTCGAGACGGTGCAGTTGATTAGCTTCCAATAGACCGGGGCGGTGGTGACCCCGTTGCCATTGAAAAAGAAACCGTCGCTGAAGGTCGAAATCGTCAGGTTCATGACCGTGACGTCGGTGCTGATCTCCTTACTGCCGCCACCTCCCAAGGTTCCCAAGGCGAAGCCGATCGGGAAGAAATTGATGATCGGATTGCCGGTGCCATTGACGATCGACAGATTGCCGAAGAGCGATTTGCTGCCCGGCTGAATCATGAGGCCGCCTTTGCCGGTATAAGAGAGGTTCGTGACTCCCTGGCCTGCGCCCAGACGCTCACGCCGTGGGGAATGAGTTGCATGGTGGAGATACTGAATGTGCCCGGCCCGATGCGGATGAGGTCGCCGGCCGCGACGCCCTTGGCCCCGTAGGCGCCCGCGAGTGTGGCAAAAGGCTTGTCGGCTCGTCCACGCTCGCCGGTCGAGTCGTTGCCGCTCGTTTCGACGTAAAGACTCGCCGCGCCGGCCTTGCTCGCGGGGCTGGCGCTCGGCGCGGCGTGTGCCGCCGATTCAAAAAACCCCTGCTGCGACGCTCGGCCGCAGCCGACAAAGCAAACGGGGCACGCCGCCAGGATCATCACGCTGAAAAGTCGCCAGGTCATCATTCTCTCCCTGGCCCCTTCAAGGGGGCTCTCTCGCTTGCTGGGGGCAAGTTGTGTTGAAAGCGGCCGAGACCGGCACCCGACATCGGTTCGCTCGCCTGTTTTCGACTCCCAGCGTGCAGCGCGATCGAATCTGCGCACCCGCGCCGGGCAAAATGCTGAAATCGTCGGCATCATCCTCCATCCCGCCCGGTTTTGCAAGCACCTCGCCGGCTCGGTTTTGAACCCGGTTTTTCCCGGCGGGCAGGCCCACCGGGCGGCCGATCTCGGCCCGTTCGGCAAGTGGCAAAAACGCAGCCCGGCGCGGGCATCCTTCCCCCGAGATCCGCCTTATTGCGTGCGCATGTCCGGCTGCTTAGAATCGCTCGGCCGAGCCGTTCTGCTTGCGCGGCGTCAGGTTTTCCTGCAAAACCCATTCGGGGGCAGCCTCTCATGTCGAAAAGTTGTTCTCACGTTCCGACTCTGCTCATCGCCATCACAGCGCTCTTCGCCGCGCACTCGATCGGCGCGGCCAAAGACGAAACCGTCACCAACACGCTCGGCATGAAGCTGGTCTTGATCCCGGCCGGCGAGTTCGTGATGGGGGCCGAAGAAGATCGGAGCGAGACGCTCAAGTATTTTGCACCCTATTGCGATCCCAAGTGGCTCGATGGCGAACTGCCGCGCCATCCGGTGCGAATCACCAAGCCGTTCTACATGGGAAAGTGCGAAGTCACGCTCGGCGAGTTTCTGATGTTCTATCATCAGGCTCAATACAAAACCGAAATCGAGCGCGATGGCAAGCCGGCGCGCGGTACGAATCGACCGAGAAACCAATCGTCTCGAACCGTTTCCGCCCCTGGTCGCCGGGCTGGAAGATCGAGATGGACCATCCCGCCGTCTTCGTCTCGTGGAACGATGCCGCGGAGTTCTGTAAATGGCTGAGCAAAAAGGAGGGCAAGACCTACCGCCTTCCCACCGAAGCCGAGTGGGAATACGCCTGCCGGGCCGGAACCAACAGCCGCTACTCCTTTGGCAACGACGCCCAAGACCTGGTCCATCACGGCAACGCGGCCGATCAAGACCGCAAGTCCCTTTGCGCGGGCTGCAACGTGCTGATTCCGACGTTTGACGCCACCGGCAAGAAAACCGACATGAAGATCCCGTTCCCCTTCCTCTCGGGACACGACGGCTATGCCTGGACGTCGCCGGTCGGAAAGTACCCACCCAATGCCTTTGGGCTTTGCGACATGCACGGCAATGGCTGGGAATGGTGCTCCGATTGGTACGACGAGCACTACTACGAAAAGTCGCCCCACGACGATCCGGCGGGGCCCGAAACCGGCCAGAAGCGCGCCTGCCGCGGCGGTGGCTACTACCCGACGCCGGTTTTCTTACGGTGTGCGTCTCGCGGCTCCGACCCCGAATCGTTCCGCGACTGCTGCAACGGTTTTCGCGTCGTGCGCGAGCAGTAGCTCGATTCCCGCATCAAGCCAGGATATCCGAGATCACTTCGCCGTGGACGTCGGTCAGCCGCATGTCGCGTCCGCCGAAACGAAAGGTGAGCCGCTTGTGGTCGATGCCCAGCAAGTGGAGCATGGTGGCGTGTAGATCGTGGATTTCGGCTTTGTTCTCCACGACCTTATAGCCATATTCGTCGGTCTGACCGTAGACCGTTCCGCCTTTGACGCCACCGCCAGCCAGCCAGATGGTGAACGCAAAGGGGTTGTGGTCGCGGCCGTCGCTTCCCTGGGCGAACGGCGTGCGTCCGAACTCGCCGGCCCACACGACCAACGTGTCGTCCAGCAGGCCGCGCTGCCGCAAATCACCCAATAGCGCTCCGATTGGCTGATCGACCGCCAGGGCATTCTGCTCGTGTCCCTCTTTGAGCTTGCCATGCTGGTCCCAGCGATCGCCGATCGTTTTCGGGCACGTCAGTTCGACAAATCGCACGCCCCGCTCCATCAAGCGGCGCGCGATGAGGCACTGCCGGGCGAAAATCGCGGTCGGCTCGAATGCGGCATCGATGCCGTAGGCCGCCAGCGTGGCCGGCGTCTCGTCGCCGAAGTCGACCAGCCTTGGAACGCCGACTTGCATCCGATAGGCCAACTCATAGTTGGCGATGGCCGATTCGACCTGGTCGCCATCCCCCAAGTGCTCGACCCCCACCGCGTCGATTTTGCGCAGCAGCGCCAATTTGTTTTCCTGCAGCCGCTTGCTCGCCTCCCGGCGCTGGATGTTGACCACGGGCACGTCGCTGGCTTGAAACAACGAACCTTGATAACTCGCCGGCAAAAAGCCCGAATTGAAATTATCGATGCCGCCGGGCGGGATCAGCCCCCCGTTCAAGACGACAAAGCCCGGCAGGTCCTGGCACTCCGAGCCCAATCCATAGCCGCACCAGGCTCCCATGCTCGGCCGGCCTTGCTGTCCCAGACCGGTATGCAGGAAATAGTTGGCCGCCGTATGTTCCGAAAACTTCGACGTCATCGACCGCACCACGGCCAGTTCGTCGGCGTGCCGGGCGATGTGCGGAAACAGCTCACTCACCGGCAAGCCGCTTTGGCCATATTGCCCGAATTTCCAAGGGCAGCCGAGCGTGTTGCCGTTGTTGTTGAATTGCGTCGGCTCCATCTTCATCTTGAACGGCTGGCCATTCTCTTCGGTCAGCCGAGGCTTGGGGTCGAACGTGTCGACTTGCGACGGCCCGCCATCCATGAACAAAAAAATGACCCGCTTCGCGCGCGCGGCAAACTGCGGCGGACGGGGCGCCAAGGGATTGGTCCCCGCCAACGCCGGTCCGCCCGGCTCGGCGCCGCCGGCGCTTTGCCACTGCTGGGCCAGCGCGGCCAGCGCCACGGCACCAAAGCCGGCGCTGGTCCGGGCCAGCATTTCACGCCGCGACATCGGCTTTGCCACGCGACCGCAAGGAAACATGGGACGGTCTCTCGGTTAGCTTTCGGCAACAATCGAGGCGAATACGACTAACGGACGAACAAGAACTCCTTGGAATTCCACAACACGTGGGCCAGATCCGCCCACACGCGCGCTTCGGTCGGCCAGGTGTCGGGCCGATTGAGTTCCGCGGCCTGCTGGTGCAAAAACTCGAGCGCGGCTTCCCGCTCGGCCGGCTCCGGCAGTCGGCCAAGGGCCGCCTCGTACAGCCGATCGATCCGCTCGGCCGGCGCAAGATCGACCAGAATGGCACGTCGCGCCCAGGCGAGCGCTTGCTCGTCGACAAACGGATCGTTGAGCAGAATCAACGCCTGGGCCGGCACGTTCGAAACATTTCGCCGCCCGACGGTGGTGGCCGGCGGCGGCAGATCGAAGACCAACATCATCGGCGACAGGAAGTTGCGCCGCACGGCCAGGTAGATGCTGCGTCGCCCCGCTCCGTCGAGCGGCCCGCTGGCGGCCGGCCGGCCACGCCCCTGCAAATCGGCCGTCAAATAGATCGGCACGGGGGGGCCGAATTGCCGCCGGTCAAGCCCGCCGGAAACGGCCAGAATCGCGTCCCGAATGGCCTCTCCCTCCAGCCGGCGGAGCCGCATCCGGTGCAGCACCACGTCCGTCGGATCTTGCGCGTCGGCGGCATCGGGATAACTCGACATTTGATAGGTCCGCGACAGGACCAGGTCGCGAATCAACTGCTTCAGCGACCAGCCATCGGCCACAAACCGACCGGCCAAATAATCGAGCAGCTCGGGATGGCTCGGCGGCTGGCCCAGCACGCCAAAATTATCGACCGACGCGACAATCCCTGCTCCAAACAAATGATGCCAAACCCGATTCACCATCACCCGCGCCACCAGCGGATTGTCGGCGGCGACCAGCCTCTGGGCCAACTCCAACCGGCCGCTGCCGGCGCCGGGCTCAAATTCCGCGCTGCCGGCGAGCGCTTCGAGCGGCCGGCGCGAAACCACTTCGCCCGGCGTTCGCGAATTGCCCCGAATCAACAGCGGCTCGTCGGCGCCGTTGCCATCCAACATCGCCGGTGCCAGTTGCGATATCTTGGGAATCTCGCCGGCTAGGTGCGCCTCGGCGGCGCGAAACGCGGCGGTCGACGACGCCAATTGCACGCGCACCGCGCGCTCGCGCCGAGGCGCTCTCGATCGGCGCCAAAAGTTCCAGTCGGGCGAGCAGCCAATCGACCAGCGCCGCTTCGTCGGCCTCTACGCCGGCCCATCGACTTTCTGATCGGCCAAACGCGCGACGGCCCGTGCAAAAGATTCCTGGCAAACCGCAGCCAGCTTTTCCAACGACGCGCCAGGCTCGACCGCGGGCAGCGCGCCGGTCACGTCCTCGTCGGGCGCCGGCCGCTGGGGCGAATCGATCACGCGAGCGATCGCCAGACTTTCGGCGGCGATCGGCGAGAATTCGATATGCACGCGATGGCCGGCATATTCGCTCAAATCATGGCCGATCCATTGCCAGTCGTCAGCGGCGGCCCCATCGGATTTCGTTTGCCATTCGAGCAACGTTTGGCCGTGCAGCGGACCAGAGACAAGCAGGTGCGAATTGACCACCGCATAGGCCCGTCCAGTCCCACGCACGCGATACCAAAGTTTGCCCGAAGCGAGCGTCACCTCGGGCGTACGCAGGGTTTGGCCAGGTCGCTCTTGCTTGCCCACGCGATCGAAATCGAGTTCGGCGCCGGGAGCGTTTTGCAAACCGAGCCAGGCCGGGTCGCGTCGCGCCGCGGAAACCGTGACCAGCCGCAAAGGTGCCGCCGCGTCAGCCGCCGGCAACAAATCGCCCGGCCGCGCCGGATGCAATCCAAAAGCAAAGCCGTCTGCGTACCAACGGGCCGCGGGATCGGCGTAATCGACAATGACTTGACCCGGCGGTCGTGCAGCGCCGGAAGCATCGGGCCGAAGATCCGCCGCTGCGGCTCGATCGGCACTGGCAGCGGCCAGCGCAAAACGGTGCAGCGGGTGAGAGCTCGACAAGGCGGCTTGCGCCAATTGTTCGGTCCAGGTCCGCAGCCGCCGAGCATCGAGTCCCCGAGCGGTGGCCAAAGCGGCCACTGCCGCGTCGCTCACGGCGGCCGGAGGCCGCTGCGAGGCAGCAGAGGTGCCGGCCGGTAAAGTCGGCCATAAAATTTCGCCGCCGGCCAACACGTAGTCGGCCAGCCGATCGATCGAGGGTCGCAGCACGGCAGCGGCCTGAGGTAGCAATTCACCCCGGGCGCGGCTGCGCAATCGATCGAGCTGGTCGGCGATTTGCCGTTCGCGCTCGATCGTCTCGAAACGGACTTGCCGATAGCTGCCGCTGACCGCGAAGCCGGCCAGCGCGTAGTAGTCGCGCTGCGAAATGGCATCGAATTTGTGGTCGTGGCAGCGCGCAGGCCACGGTCAGCCCCAAAAACGTCTTCGACAGCACGTCCAAGCGCTGGTCGATCCGGTCGCATTCGTCCTGGCGAATGTCGACGGGCGAATGCACCGCTTCCTCAAACCACCAGAAGCCGGTGCCCAAAATCGACTCGTTAAAACCCTCGCTCGGATGCAGCCGCGGCGGCGAAACCAGGTCACCGGCCAGGTGCTCGGTGACAAATCGGTCATAGGGAACGTCGGCATTGATCGCCCGAATGACGTAATCGCGATATTGCCAGGCATTGGGGATCGTATAGTCATACTCGTGCCCGCGCGATTCGCAGTAGCGCACCAGATCCAACCAGTGCCGTCCCCACCGCTCGCCGAAATGAGGCGAGGCCAACAAGCGATCGACCAGATCCTCGACGGCTCCGGGCGACTCGTCGGCCAGCGCCGCCGCCAACTCCTCGCCGCTCGGCGGCAAACCGATCAGGTCGAAATAGAGCCGCCGCACCAACACGCGTCGGTCGGCCGCCGGGGCCGGACGCATTCCTTCGCGCTCCAGTCGGGCCAGAATAAAACGATCGATCGGCGACTGCGGCCACGCATCGTCGGCAACTGCCGGCGGCGTGGGCGAACCGATCGGCTGCCAGACCCAATGCGCGGCCCGGCGCTCCGCCAGATCGAACTTCGCGCGGCTGACGTTCGCCGCCACGGCTTCCTCGGGCCAGGGCGCGCCCAGCTCGACCCAACGCGTCAAGACCGCGACTTCCTCGGAGCCCAGTTTCGATTTCGGTGGCATCTGATACGTGTCACCGTAGTTGACCGCATCGACCAGCAGGCTCTCGCCCGGCTTGCCGGGCACGATGGCCGGCCCGGTGTCGCCGCCAGCCAACACTCCGGCCTTGGAGTCGAGATGCAAACTTCCCTTGGCGCTCTCGCCCGAATGGCACTCGAAACAGCGCTGAGCCAATAGCGGACGTACTTTCCGCTCAAAGAATTCGAGTCCCTCGGCCGCGCTTCCTTCGCCCACTTGCCCGGTCGCAGCGGCCGCGGTGAGCGGCGTGGCAGCCTGCGAGGGGTCGTCAGCCAACGCCGGGCGGCACAAGTCGCAGCCCGGCATATTCATATTGACGGCAACGGTGCCGCAGACCACCATGCCCCAGACAATCCCCAACGAGCAAAACACCCGGGCGAAGAGCGCGGCGGTCGTGCGCAGGGGGCGTGCGGCGATCGAGCCAGAATGGCGTCACGATACGTTCCGCCCAGGGGGGGATGGAGGGTGTGGGGCAGGGGAGACAACCGACGCATAAGCCTGGATTGATATTCTAAGGGTCAGGCGGGTCCCGAGCAATCGACTAGTGTTCGGGACGCGCGATTCGCGATGCGCAGGTCGCGCGCCATCCTGGCCTCATGGTTCAAAATTGGTCCCGGATTTGCACTTAAGTCGAAACGGTCCATTCCGACGGCTACGGGGAATCTGGCGATGGTTGCCAACGTGACGAAAACTTCGACTCCGCCAACCTGGCTCGACGCGCGGAGCGATAGCAAACAGCCTCTTGCCGAGCCCGCGGACCAACCCAAAGGCACGCAACCGCCCGAAAACCGGGCGTCCGAAACGCAGGAATCGTTGTTCGCCGAACCGGTCAGCTCGGTCAAGCGGCGACCACTTCTGGTTTTTGGGCTAGCGGCCGCCACGGTTCTGATCATCATCGGCGGCATCGCCTGGTGGTTGTACGCCCGGCAATTCGAATCGACCGACGATGCGTTTATCGATGGCCACGCGGTGCAAATTGCGCCCAAGATTGCAGGCTACGTCACCCGACTGAATGTCACCGATAACCAATTGGTTCACAAGGGGGACGTGCTACTCGAAATCGATCCGCGCGATTATCAAGTTGCGCTCGAAGCGGCCCAGGCCGCCGAAGCGTCGGCCGCGGGGCGGTTGGCGCAATCCACGGCTCAAATCGAAGCCGCCGACGATCAGGCCGAGGGCGCAAAGGCCGACATCTCGGCCGCCGAGGCAACCGCTCACAACGCCCAGCAAGATTTGGACCGCAACAGCAGCCTGGCGCGCGCGGAGCGGTCAGCCAGCAAACGCTCGACGCGTCGACGGCGACGGCCCGGTCAACCACGGCCCAACTGGCGGCGGTCCGCGCCCGGGCCAGTGCGGCCCAGTCGCAGGCCCGGCTGGCTCGTTCGCAAAAAGTCACTGCCGAGGCCAGTCTGAAGGAAGCTCAGGTCGAAGTCCGCCGGGCCGAGTTGAATCTTTCCTATACCAAAATTGTCGCGCCGATCACCGGCCACGTCACTCATCGCACCGTTGAATTGGGAGACTACCTGCTGGCCGGCCAGCCGCTGTTTGCCATCGTCGATCCCGACGTTTGGGTCACGGCCAACTTCAAGGAAACCCAATTGACCCACATGCAGGTCGGGCAGCCGGTCGACGTGCGCGTCGACGCCTTTCCGAATCGCGTCCTGCGGGCCCATGTCGACAGTTTTCAGCGCGGAACCGGCGCGCACTTTACTCTGCTGCCGGCCGAAAACGCCACCGGCAACTACGTCAAAGTGGTGCAACGCATCCCGGTGAAAATCGTCTTCGACGATCCGCCACCCGCCGACATGATTCTGGGCCCGGGCATGTCGGTCGAGCCGACCGTGACCGTCCGCTGACCCCGAATCGCGCGCGGGGGAGACCGAACGAATGAGCACGGCTCAAACGCCCCGAGTGGCTCGCGAATCGGTCTCCGCACGAGCGACCGCTTCCGACGAATACGATGGGTCCCTCTCTCTGGCGGGCCGGCACAATCCCTGGCTGGTGGCGATTGTCGTCTCGATGGCCACCTTCATGGAGGTGCTCGACACCAGCATCGCCAACGTCTCTCTGCGACACATCGCCGGCAGCCTGGCCGCGTCGATCGATGAGTCGACCTGGGTACTGACCAGCTACCTGGTGGCGAACGCCATCATCCTGCCGATCTCCGGCTGGCTGGCGACCGTAATCGGCCGCAAGCGTTTCTATATGAGCTGCGTGGCGCTGTTCACCGTCAGTTCGGTGCTGTGTGGGCTGGCGCCGTCTCTCTCGTGGCTGATCTTTTTCCGGGTGCTGCAAGGCTTCGGCGGCGGCGGCCTGGCGCCCAGCGAGCAATCGATTCTGGCCGACTCGTTTCCGCCCGCCAAGCGCGGTATGGCGTTTGCGCTCTATGGTGTCGCAGTCGTGGTCGCGCCGGCGGTCGGACCAACGCTGGGGGGTTGGATCACTGACAACTACAGTTGGCACTGGATCTTCTTCATCAATCTGCCGGTCGGCGTGCTGTCGCTCTTGCTCAGCTATATCGTGCTGGTCGAGCCGCCGGCCGAAACGCAACACCGCCGGCAACTTTTGAGCCGCGGACTGCGAGTCGATTATGTCGGCTTCGGCCTGGTGGCCATCGGCCTGGGCGCTTTGCAGATCGTGCTCGATAAAGGTCAGCGCGACGACTGGTTCGGCTCGAACTTCATCGTCACCTTAACCACCATTTCGGCGATCGCGCTCACGGCGCTGATCATTTGGGAGCTGGTTCGCAAAGATCCGATCGTCGACTTGCCGCTGTTCAAAAACCGTGGCTTCGCGGCGTCCAGCGTGCTGATGTTCGCCCTGGGTTTTGTCCTTTTCGGCACGACTCAATTGCTGCCGCAAATGGTGCAGGACGTCCTGGGCTACACCGCAACCGATGCCGGACTGGTGATTACGCCCGGCGGATTCGCCGTGATGGCTCTGATGCCGGTCGTCGGACTGCTACTTAAGGTAGTGCAGGCCCGCACCCTGATTGCACTGGGGCTGATCATCGAATCGCTGTCGTTGTTCAATCTGAGTGGCTTGAATCCGCTGGTCGCCTTCGGCGACGTGGCCTGGGGACGCGTGGCGCAGGCCAGCGGAATTGCATTTCTGTTCGTGCCGATTTCGACCGTGGCCTACCTCAATCTGCCTGCCGGCAAGAACAACTCGGCCTCGGCGCTGGTGAACCTGGCACGCAACCTGGGAGGCAGTTTCGGGATTTCGCTCGCCCAAACCTGGCTCGCCCGCCGCAGCCAGTTCCATCAAGCCCGCCTGGTCAGCCACCTGACGCCCTACGACGCGACCTATCGGCAGGCGACCGAGCGGCTCATGCACATCGCGCCGGGCAATGCGCGAACGGGACTTGCCGCTCTCTATCACAGCGTGCAGGCGCAAGCCACCATGATGGCCTACATTGATATCTATTACCTGTTGGGCTGGATCTGCCTGCTGCTGTTGCCGCTGGTATTCCTGCTGGGAAAGGCCAGGCCCGGCCAGATATCGGCAGGCCATTGACCCAGGCGACCAGCAAATCACTCCGCCGACGAAGTCGTGATCCGATGGCCCAACACGCCCAGCGCCGAGCCCACGAGCGGCGCCAGTAAATAGATCCACACGCCGCCGAGCGACCCGCCGACGATTGCCGGCGCCAGCGAGCGGGCAGGGTTCATCGAAGCGCCCGAAATCGGGCCGGCAAACAGCACTTCGAAGGCGATCACTCCGCCGATCGCCACGCCGGCCAGCAGGCCCTTCTCCTTCGGTCCGGAAGCAACGCTCAGGACGACAAACATCAAAATCGCCGTGAGTACGATCTCCAGAGCAAAACTTTGCATGGCCGAACCGCTGGGGTGCGTTCCGCCCAACGCCTGCGCATGAAACATCATCCGCAGCAGCGCGCTGGCAGCGAGCGCGCCGGCCATTTGGCTCGCGAGATAAGGCAAAATCGCTCGGGCAGGAAGCCGGCGCGACAGCCAAAACCCGAACGTCACCGCTGGATTCATGTGCGCGCCCGACGTGTCGCCGACGGCGTAGATCATCGCCATCACCAACAGGCCCCACGTCAACGAAATGCCGACGTGCGTCACCTGCCCCCCCGACACTTCGTTGACGACAACCGAACCGGTTCCGACGAAGATCAAAATGAACGTCGCGATCGCTTCGGCCAGATATTTTTTCATGCTCGAGGAATGTCTGGCCAGGCCGCAAGGGCGCGGCGCACTTTCTTAGCGCGTCAAACGCTCGTTGAACCAGGTGCCGAAATAATCGAAACTGTGGCCTCCCAGCGGCGTGCAAAGGTTGGCCACCCGGACCGCCTCGTCGCGATCCTCGACCTCAACCCCCAGGCCGTAGTGCCCGAGCCGCAATTGCTGTTCGCTGAATTTGATCAGCCCCAATTCGGCGTCGCTGAAAAAGAAGCCCTCCAAACGCTTGAGCAAATGGATCCCTTCTTCGCCGTAGAGGATCGTGATTTTCGCGTCGGGATAACCGGCGGCATTCAGCGCCCGGACAATCGCTTCGCATTGCTGCTTCGTGTCGACAAAGCCGATCGCTCGCCCCTGCGGCACTGGCAAAGTCTGACCGTGATCGTGGATCGGTTGAACTGTCATGGGTTTGCTCCCGCGAAAAGACTGGATATGCGGCCGACGGCCGACCGCGGCAGAAAAAACGGAGCGGCAAACGCATGCTGGGGCGGCACGCAAAAAAGGCGCCGCCCTGCACGACCCATTTTACAGCATACCCCATGCCAGATAAACCAATTCCCCCGTTCGGGCTCAGGCTATTTGGGGCAGGACTCGTTGCCGATTGCCGAAGGCGAAGTGGCGTGCGAATCGTGCCACCAGGCGCTCGCCCGGCGTTTATCCCAATCGGCGGCGCAGGCGCAGTGGCTGAGAGCCTGTTCCAATACGTCGATATTCGCCGGCCGCTCCACCGGTTCCTTGGCCAGACACCACAGGACCACCCGCTCCAGATCGGCTGGCACTCCGGCGCGCAGCTCCGACAGCGGAACGACCGGGTCGCGAACCTGGGCAATCAACGTCGCAATGCCGGTTCGCTCACGGAACGGCGGCTGGCCGGAGAGCAAATAATAGGCCACGGCGCCGAGCGAATAGATGTCGCTCCGCGCGTCGACCTCCGACTCGCCCATCGCCTGCTCGGGCGACATAAACGCCGGCGTCCCGACTGGTCCGGCAGCGCTCAGATCGGCCGAACCGATCGATAGCAATGGTCGCACTAGGCCGAAGTCGAGCAGCTTGGCCACGTCGTCCTGGCCTCCGCGGCGCGCGGCAAAAATGTTCGACGGCTTGATGTCGCGATGTATCAAGCCGGCGCCGTGCGCCTCGTGCAGGGCCTCGCAAACTTGCCTCAGCAAGTAGACGACCCGCTCGGGCGGCAAGGGGCCATATTGCTCGACCAGTTCGGCCAGGCTCAAACCAGGCAGAAATTCCATCACATAGTAATAGGTGCCATCCTCGGTCCGGCCATAGTCGAATATCTCGACCGTGTTCGGATGCGAAAGCGTGGCCGTAATCCGCACCTCGCGCTCGAAGCGGGCAAGGGTTCGTGGATCGAGCCCGGCGCTGGCCGCGGATCAGCTTGACCGCGCAGGCACGCTTGAGCAGTTGGTGCTCGGCCAGATAGACGTCGCCCATCCCACCCGAACCGATCTGACGCTTCAGCCGATACTGACCAAAGTAGCGGGCTTCGGCCAATTGCCCGCGCAACCGAGAGAACATGTGGGCGCCGCTGGCAGCCACTGCGGCCAGCAGCAATAGAAACAGCGTGTCCATACCAAAAGAGACCAAAGGTATGATGCGGGCGTTTTGCCACTCGACAACCCAGCCGAGCGCATCGCGATGCGTGAAATAGGCTACGACGACTGTTAACAGCGAGGACAGCGCCAGCGGCACGCCAACCGCAGCCGCACGCCGCCAACTCTTGGGGACATAAATCCCATGAAAGAGAATGAGTATCGCCAGCAACAGCACCGCGTTCTTTTCGATCAACTGACCCGTCACCGGATCGTCGGCCAGCGATCGCTCGATCAATCGCCGAGAGAAGTAGAAAACCAGCGAGCCGGCAAGCGCCGCGGTCATCGCCAATTCGATCGCCCGCAGCCACTCGATCGTGATGGCCGGCCGCCACACGACGACGGCCGCGGCGGCAAGCAATAGCAAGGCGACGATGCTCGTCACGGTGGCGATGGGCGGATCGATCAGCCCCAGCAATAGCGGCCGGAAGACCAGCACCATTTCAAAGATCAGGGCATAGATGACGGCCAGCTCGCCCACCCGCGCCCGTGTGACCGTTCGTTCCTCCTCGGCACCGGAACTTCCCTGGCCCAGATAGGCAATCGCCGCCGTGGGGGTGAAACCAAGACTGGTCTCGCGTCGTTCGGCCCCGGCGAGCTGGGCCCGGCTGGGGGTCCGCGGAGAGAACGCCGGAGTCGAATAATCGTCGGCCATCGGTGCAACGCCTGAGCGAAATTGCCTGGCACCACGGGGTCGTCGTCCGGCCCTTGGCGTGCGCTACTCTAATAGTAACCGGCGGCGGTCTGCTCCCGCCAATCGACAGCGCCCAGGAGCGGTGCCGAGTCACCCGAAAACCGGCAAATCGAGCCAATTCACTCGAGCCGCTCACGCTCGAAGTAGCGACTGAGCGTCCGCAGGCGATGGACCTGGAAGGCGACAATCCATCCGGTAACCGCCAGGATGGCCCCGAAGATCAGGCGATAATGCGTCGGGCCAAATCCCTCGGGCCGCAGCACCAACAGACCGGCGTACGAGGCCAGCTCGACCAGCGTGGTCACCGCCACCAGCCGTACGCTCAGCCATAATCCCGCGGCAACCAACACCAGCGGATAACTGATCGCCAGCGGCCCCAAAGGTTCGTCGGCCATGGCCAGTCCCGTGGTCAGAAATGCCACGTCGGCCACGGCCCAGGCATAGCGAGCCGCCTCGGCGCTGGCCGGCCGATCGAGCAGCCATTGGAACCCGACCGCGGCCAGGCCCCACAGTCCCATCACGCCCATGATTCGCGTGTGGAACTCAAGGTCGTATCCGCTGATTATGTATTTGGCCTGAACGATCAGCATCACCAGCAACAACCCCACCAGGTGCGCGGCAAGCGCCGGCCGACGGCGGCACGAGCGGAGCAGTTTCTGCCGCAGTGTTGCACTAGGAATCTCGAGGGGATCGCCGCGCAGAAACCGGGCTAGGTCGGCGGCCAACGCTTCGGCTGATCGATAGCGGTCGGCCGGATTCTTTTCCAGACAGCCCAGGCAGATTCGTTCCAGCTCGTGGGGGATGCGCGAATTGACCGAGCTGGGGGCCGGCGGCTCCTGCTCCAGCACTTGCAGCCGGATGTTGAAGGCGTCGCCCGGACCAAAGACCGGCCGGCCGGTCAGCATTTCGTACAGAATTGCCCCCAAACTGTAGACGTCGCTTTGCGGACCGATTTCGGCCGAGCGGCCGGCAGCCTGTTCCGGCGACATGTAGCTGGGCGTGCCCATGATCATGCCGGTCTCGGTGCGTTCGTCGTCGGATTGAAAGAATTTCGCCAGGCCAAAGTCGGTGACAAACGGCTGCTGCCGCTCATCGATCAAGATATTCGACGGTTTCAAGTCGCGGTGGATCATCCCCGCGTTGTGCAGATAGTCGACTGCCCGCGCCACGTCCAACAACAGCGCGGCAGCCGATTCGGGATCCATCGGGCCGCGGGCCAACCGCCGGGCAAGGTCTTCACCGGCGATGAAATCCATCGTGAAGTAATGCTGGCCGTGCCACTCGCCCACTTCGTGGATGCCCACGATATGGGGATGCCGCAGGCTGCCGGCGGCCCGGGCTTCGCGCTGAAAGCGGCGCACGTCGTGGGCCGAGGCCAGCCGGCTGGCCAGAATCATCTTCAGCGCCACCCAGCGGCCCAAGTCGGCCTGCCGGGCCTTGTAGACCACCCCCATTCCACCCCGGCCCGTTTCGCTCAGCAGTTCATATTTGCCGAATTGATTGGAAACGGTCAGGGCCGGATCGTCGGCCGCCGTTGTCGCCCGATCCCGATCGGCCTGCGGCGGAGCTTTTGTTTTTTCGGCCAGCGGCGGTTCCAAATCGGCCGGCAGCCGCGAAAGACCATCGAGCGCGTGCAAACAGCCGGCCAGTCGCACCACGTCGGGATGCTCGCGCACGAGGGCCCGTCGCATCGCTTCATCGCCCGACTGCAGCGCGCCGACGTAGCGGTCGAGCAGTTCGCACAACTGCTCATCGTCATGCGCGTTGCCGGCGCGGCGCCCGGTGGGCGATCAGCGGATTCGTCGGCCGGTACGATCGGTTTCATCATCGTTTGGTTCAAACCCGATTCGACGCCGCAGTCCCGCTGGCTAGGGAGTATCGCA
Source organism: uncultured Planctomycetaceae bacterium (assembly GCA_963702015.1). Lineage (GTDB taxonomy): Bacteria > Planctomycetota > Planctomycetia > Pirellulales > PALSA-1355 > DATJTR01. Next base: position 3,883,634 of record OY969698.1, on the reverse strand, counting down.
CAGCGATTGTAATTGGCGGATCGCCCGCATCCACAGCATTTGCACCGCCGGCCGCGAGCGCTCCATGCGCCGGGCGACCTCGTCGAATGGCAGTTGCTCGACATTCCGCAGCAAAACCACCTGTTGATAATCAGCCGGAAGTTGAGCGATCGCGTCGGCGACTTGCAGCTCGCGCTCCCATTGCATCACGAGTTGACTGGGACTCTCGCCCGGATCGAGCGGATCGAAGCCGACAGAGTCCGATGCTCCGCCTCCCAGCGCCGCAAGCGGCACCTCGCGGCCGACGCGGCGCTTTTCCGCTCCCTGGAAATGACGCACGAAGTCGACGGCGTTGCGGGCCAGAATCTGCCGCAGCCAGGCCAGCCACTCTTCCCGGCTCTTCCCGTCGAAATGGGCCAAGCCCCGGTGAGCTTCCAACAACGTCTGTTGCACCAGGTCCGAAGCGTCGACTTTCGGTCTGAGCCAACTGCCGATCTGTTGCCGGGCAATGACCACCAGGTAGTTGCGGCACATCGCCAGCAGGCGCTCCTCGGCCTGGGCGTCTCCCTCGCGCGCACGGTCGATAAGCCGGGCCACGAGCGAATCGTTTGCGGCGGTGTTCGACGTTTGCATGGCTGGAAATGCTAGAAGGGTAAGAAGACCCCGGCCTCATCTGTGCCCCATCATAGCCGCCCCCTGACATTTACAGAAATTTACCGCTTATCGCGCGTGATAACCCGCCCGTTGTTACGCCTCTCTCACTGAAGCCGGCATTTCGCCCCAAGATTCACGCTCCGGAACTAAGCGCCAGTTCCTCTCTATCAAGAAGCACAGCCATGTGGAAGATTTGGGAGAGCTTTGCCGGATTCTTCACGTGGCAGGAGGGCCACATCTGGGCGGTTTCCGCCGTGTTTGGCTCGCTGTTTCTCGCAGCGCTCATGGCAAAGACTCGCTACACACAGATTCGCTGCCTGCCGCTGCTGATCGCTTGCCTTGTGTGGATGGCTTACGGGTATTGGGAGCACTGGGCTCATATCCAACGGGCGAACATTCGCGTCGACCTCCTTCTGGGCTGGCCGATTCTTTTTCCCGGGACGGCGATCGCGATCGTTCTTTCGGGTCAAAGCGTCCTCCACGCCATCAAGAGCAACCGAGGCAAGTAGCAACACGCTTGCTGGCGACTGGTGGCTGCTCAAGTGCCGAATCCGGAATCGGGCGAGTGTCTCTGCGGCGCCTGGCTTTCCTCATCGCTCGCAAAAACCAAGCGCGATGATTTTTTAATTCGTTCGTTTTATTTTTGCGCCGAGCAACGCCGGCAAGCATCGCTCCATGCCGTGCGCAATTTGATGGCATCCACCGCTGGCCACGGGCACCGAGTCGGTCCAATCGAGGACCTAACTTGCCCAGACACCGATGATCGGTCGCTATCGCCTCCTCACGCCGCTTAGGCATGAGGTTTGCATTCGCCATCATTCTTTCCTAACCACGATCGACTAGCATTGGGCGGTTCGACGCTCGTCGTCGCGCGATGCAGCTAGACAAATAATCTTACAACGGAAGACCAACGCGAATGCAAACTCACCATCACGGATATCTGATCGATATGGATGGAGTCATCTATCGAGGGGGCGAATTGATCCCGGGAGCCGATCTCTTCGTTCAGGAACTGTTAACCAATCACGTGCCATTTTTGTTTTTGACCAACAACAGCCAGCGCACTCGGCGCGACGTCGTCACGCGACTATCGCGCATGGGAATCGACGTCGACGAACGGCACATCTTCACCTGTGCCATGGCCACCGCACGCTTTCTCGCCCGGCAACTTCCAGGCGGCACCGCCTACGTCATCGGCGAAGGAGGGTTGCTGCAAGCCTTGCATGCCAACGGCTACTCGATCGTCGATCACGATCCCGATTACGTCGTGGTCGGCGAAGGGCGAGCGTTCACGTTCGAAATGCTGGAAACCGCCACCCGGATGATCCTGGACGGCGCCAAATTGATCGCCACCAACCTCGACGCGAACTGCCCCACGAGCCACGGATTGCGCCCCGGTTGCGGAGCGATCGTCGCCATGCTGGAAACCGCCACCGGCGTCAAAGCGTTCAGCGTCGGCAAGCCAAGCCCGGTCATGATGCGGGCCGCCCGCAAAGAATTGGGCCTGGCCACCGAAGAAACGACGATGATCGGCGACACCATGGAAACCGACATTGTCGGTGGCGTCCAACTGGGCTATCGGACGGTCCTGGTCCTGTCGGGAGGGACAAAACGGGAAGATTTGTTGCGATATGCCTACCGGCCCGATCTGATCGTCGACTCGATCGCCGACCTGGGCGACATTGAAAAGACGGTATTCGCGTCCGCGTTTTAAACAGCCCCCCTCGCCATCTCCCCCGCCGGCTGCCCACCGCCTGGCCGGGCAAACCGGCCGCCAAGCTCAAACCTTGCCACAGTCGCTCGCCGCCGCCCGCTGATAATTTCAACGCGGCTGAATCGGTGGTAAACTGTCGCAGACCGCTCGTCACTTCCCCCAGAGTTCTTTGGAGACTTGTCATGTGTCGCCGTCACTTCGGTCAGGCCTCAAGCTTACTCGCCTTCCTGTTTATGCTCGCTGTTCCGCTTGTCATGCGGGCGGCCGAAACCAAGCCAGAGCCCAAGGATGCCGAACCGACCAGTCCAGACTATGCGCTGCAAGGAGAGTATGCCGGCGAAGTGTTTTCGCAGGCGGGCAATTCTCCTCTCGGCGTGCAAATCGTCGCACTGGGTAAAGGAAAATTCAAAGTGGTCGGACATCCCGGTGGCCTGCCCGGCGACGGCTGGGATCGCAGCCCGCGGCAGTCCGCCGAGGGAACGCTCAAGGACGGCGTCGTCGAGTTCAAAAGCGATGAGTATTCATGCACGGTGAAAGACGGCGTGTTTACGATCAACGTTGCCGGAGTGAAGATCGCCGACCTGAAAAAAGTCGATCGCGAGAGCACGACTTTGGGTGCGCCGCCGCCGGAAGGGGCCGTTGTCTTGTTCGACGGTTCGACCGCCGACAACTTCGAGAAGGGCAAGATGACCGAAGACGGTTTGCTATTGCCTGGTTGCACGACGAAGGAGAAGTTCGGCAGCGGCAAGTTGCACGTCGAATTCCGCGTCCCCTTCATGCCGGAAGCACGCGGCCAAGGCCGCGGTAACAGCGGTGTCTACCTGCAGGGACGCTATGAGGTGCAAGTGCTCGATTCGTTTGGCGAAGAAGAATCGGACACCGGCTGTGGCGCCATCTATTCGCTGAAGGCGCCCGATCAGAACATGTCCTATCCGCCGGGATCGTGGCAGACCTATGACATTGATTTCACGGCCGCCGAGTACAAGGATGGCCAGAAGGTGAAGGATCCGATCGTCAGCGTGAAGCAGAACAACATCCTGATCGACCGCAAGACAACTCTCCCCGAGGCCACGCGCGGCGCAACGGTCGCCGTGGGCGACGAGCCCGGCCCGATCTATTTGCAGGACCACGGCAACCCGGTCCGTTACCGTAACATCTGGTTTGTCAAAAAAATGGCTGAAACGAAGTAGTCGGGCTCGGAAAGGCCGGCAAACCCGTGGCATGCCTTGGCCGCCTGGGAGTTCAATGGGACGCAACCGGGTGATAAACTATTACCAAGCCGCAAATCACTTCCCCCCAAAATTCTTTGGAGACCTGTCATGTGTCGCCGTCACCTTGGTCGCGCCCTGAGCGCACTCGTCTTGCTGTTGTTGCTCGCTTGTCCGTTGGTCATGCGGGCGGCCGAGCCCAAACCAGAGCCCAAGGATGCCGAACCGACCAGTCCAGATTATGCGCTACAGGGAGAGTATGTCGGCGAGGTGTTTACTCAAGAGGGTAACTCCCCGGTCGGCGTGCAGGTCGTCGCGCTGGGTAATGGAAAGTTCAAGGGGGTCAGTTGCATCGGCGGCCTGCCCGGCGACGGCTGGGACCGCAGCGCGCGGCGCGACGGGACAGGCGAACTGAAGGAGGGCGGCGTCCAGTTCAATGGTGAGGGATATACCAGCACGGTGAAAGATGGCGTGATGACGATCAATCTGGCCGGAGTGAAGATCGCCGACCTGAAAAAAGTCGATCGCGAGAGCACGACCTTGGGCGCGCCGCCGCCGGAAGGGGCCGTTGTCTTGTTCGACGGTTCGACCGCCGACAACTTCGAGAAGGGCAAGATGACCGAAGACGGTTTGCTATTGCCTGGTTGCACGACGAAGGAGAAGTTCGGCAGCGGCAAGTTGCACGTCGAATTCCGCGTCCCCTTCATGCCGGAAGCACGCGGCCAAGGCCGCGGTAACAGCGGCGTCTACCTGCAGGGACGCTATGAGGTGCAAGTGCTCGATTCGTTTGGCGAAGAAGAATCGGACACCGGCTGTGGCGCCATCTATTCGCTGAAGGCGCCCGATCAGAACATGTCCTATCCGCCGGGCTCGTGGCAGACCTATGACATTGATTTCACGGCCGCCGAATACAAGGATGGCCAGAAGGTGAAGGATCCGGTCGTCAGCGTGAAGCAGAACAACATCCTGATCGACCGCAAGACGACGCTGCCCCAGGCCACCCCCGGCGCAACGGTCGCCGTGGGCGACGGGCCCGGCCCGATCTATTTGCAGGACCACGGCGACCCGGTCCGTTACCGCAACATCTGGTTTGTCAAAAAGGCGGCCGAAACCAAATAGTCGAGTTCGGCGGCGTCCCGCGGACCCAAGCAGTGGGGAATGGATCACGCCGGAACCACCGAAGTTCGGATTAGGGCGAGCTCGGCCTATCAATTCGAGCCGCTCGCGGCCACACGTCACTTCCAACCGGCAAAACGCTCGACAGCTCCTGGCTGGGCGAACATTTCGCCGGCATTTGTATGTCCACATTTGCACTTCCGCCGGATGCGTAAGCCTCCTGGCCGTTGCTACAATCGTGGATAGAGGGTGAGCCATAAGCCTGGTTCGTCTCCAGGCGCAGTTTACATGGGAAACGTCGGCCGGAGCCTTGCCATGTTTCGCCCCGCGGCTGCTCCGCGCGTAAGCGTGCTGGCCATGGTTTGGGTGCTTTCGCCTGCCTCTCACCCTGTGCGCGGCAGACTCCAAGTCAGCGCCCAACGATGCCGATCTGACCGGTCCGGCCTATGAGGCGCAAGGAGAGTATGCCGGCGAAATCAACATCCCCGACGGAACTTTCACGATTGGCATCCAAGTTATCGCCCTGGGGAAAGGAAAGTTTTCGGCAATCACCTATGTCGGCGGCCTGCCAGGCGACGGCTGGAATCGGGGTAAGGTGCGGCATAGTGAAGGCGAAATGAAGGACGGCGCCGTCGAGTTCAAGGGGGACAGGTATTCAAGCTCGGTGAAAGACGGCGCGCTGTCGGTCCTCATGGCGGGCGTGAAGCTCTGCGAATTGAAGAAGGTCGAGCGCAAAAGCCCGACCTTGGGTGTGCCTCCCCCGGTGGATGCCGTGGTATTGTTCGACGGCCCGACGGCAAACCACTTCGAAAATAGCAAGCTCACGGAAGACGGTTTGCTGCTGCCCGGTTGCACGAGCAAGGAAAAGTTCGGCAGCGGCAGATTGCATGTCGAGTTCCGTGTGCCGTTCATGCCGGAAGCACGCGGCCAAGTGCGCGGTAAAAGCGGCGTCTTCCTGCAGGGACGATATGAAGTCCTGGTGCTCGATTCGTTCGGTGAAAAAGAATCGAACAACAGCTGCGGCGCGATTTTTTCGCAGAGGGCACCGGACGAAAATATGAGCTACCCGCCGGGCGCCTGGCAGACGTTCGACATCGACTTCAAATCCGCCGAATATCAGAACGGCAAAAAGATGAAGGATCCGATCATCACGGTCAGACTGAATAATGTGATCGTCATTCGCAAGGCATCGCTCCCACACGCCACGCACGGCGCCCCGGTGCCGGTCGGTGAAGAACCCGGCCCGATCTACTTGCGGGACCACGCGGGCGACGCGGTCCGGTACCGCAACATCTGGTTCGCGAAAAAAGCCCCCGAAAAGCCGGTCGAGTAAGCGTCGCGGGGGCCCCACCGATCGCTTTCGCCCGCCGCGGCCGGCGGCTACTTCTTGAACACCAGGCCCGGGTCGGCGGGATTGTCGTCCGCCAGTCGGAAGCTCAACTGGTCAGCGGCCAGCAAGCCGACCTGTCCGACCAGCGCGTTTTGCTGGCTGGCCTTCAGCACCAAATAGTTGTCGGCCAGCGTGTAGGTGCCTTTCAACTCCTGGGGCTTGCCCCCTTGAGCGAACCGCCAGGTGAATTCCTTGGTGGGAGTCAGATCCATCTCGACTTTCGACCCGTCCGGCCGGCTGGCGGTCCAATCGCCGACGAGCGTCCGAGCGTCGACCGGCTTTCCGGTAGGGGCCGGGGCCGCGGGGGCAGGACCCGGAGCGGTCCCATCCGCGGCCGGGCTGATCGATTTGAGCAACTGGGCCGATAGCGCATCGCCAGGCTCCAGCGCCACGACCTGTTTCAGTTCGGCACTCGCCGCGTCGTTGTGCCCGGTCAGCAGATATTGATAGGCCAGCAAGAATCGGGCATCGGCCGCCTCGGGGTGATCCTGGCTATACTTTTCCAGCGCCCGGAGCTGCTTGGTGTAAACCATGACGCTGGGATACAAGCTGCTGACGGTCGTCCAGTCCCAACCAGGACCGCCCGACAGAACCGCGTAGATCGCCGCCGCCGACTGTTGGTAGTCCCCTTGGGCAAACAGGCAGAGCGCACGAAACTCGTGAAGCACCGGATCGGCTGGCACCAGTTTGATCGCGTTGTCGATCGCCGCCAGCGCGCCGGCATAGTCTCCGGCAGTGAACTGCCCCCGAGCACCCTCGAATATCGTCATCGCCTGATCCTGGTCCGTCGCCGGACCTGTGCCGGCGGCGACGTCCGCCGGGGCAGGGGCCGGAGCATCGCTGGCGATGGCCGCCGGGTCGGGGCCGAGCCCGTCGTCGGCCAACGGCAGGCCGAGTCCAAGGGTGCCGCGGCGACGATCGGTTGTGAATAGTTGATGTAGGTATCACCGCCGCCGTTCCAATAGGGATTCGAATAACCGTAGTAGCCCCAGCTCCAAGGGGAGACGGCCGCGATGAGTCCGGCAGTCGCCAGGCCGGCTCCAACCCCCCAGCCGAAACCGCTGCCGCCCCATCCCCAACCCCAAGGACGATAGCCGCCCGCGTTCCAGCCTGCGTTGGCGTTCCAGTTCCCGTGGTACCAGTTGCCATACCGGCCGGCGCCATTGACGTTGATGTTGTTGTTGCTGAAGTTGTTGAAATTCCGGTTGTTGAAATTGTTGTTGCCGGAGCGATTGGCCCAGTTGGCCGTGTTGCCCGCACCGGGCCGGAATCCGTCGGCTGGGCGATTACCCGCCGTGATTCCAGTCCCGCCGCCAGGTCGAGTGCCGATTGCTCCCTCTCCGCCTCCTGGCCGCGTGCCCGGCGTGAACCCGCCGACGCCGCCCGGTCGAGTGCCGATTGCTCCCTCTCCGCCTCCTGGCCGAGTGCCCGGCGTGAACCCGCCGACGCCGCCCGGCCGCGTGCCGATTCCGGCTCCCTCTCCGCCTCCTGGCCGAGTCCCCGGCGTGAACCCGCCGACGCCGCCCGGCCGCGTGCCGATTCCGGCCCCCTCTCCGCCCCCCGGGGCGTGCCCGCCGTGACCCCGCCGCCACCCGGGCGGTTGCCGAACCCGGCGCCGTTTCCGCCGCCGGCCGGACGTGTACTCATTCCGGCCCCGCCGCCGAATCGCTCACCGCCTCCGCCGCCCCCTCCGCCGCTGGGCCGGCTGAACGAGGGAGCATGGGCCGTCGGCGACATCCCTCCGCCACCACCGCCGCCTTGGAATCCGCCGCCGCCACCGCGAGCTCCGCCGCCACCGCCACCGCGAGCTCCGCCGCCGCCACCCCCGCGTCCGCCGCGCGCCAGCAATTCGCCCGATATCAAGGCCAGCGTCACCGTCAGCACGACCACCCACATTGATTTCACGTCGTCAGCTCCTGAAAATCGTCCCCGCTTGGACGGGATTTATGTTTCGCTGGTTATTGTGCCCCTGGGCCAATCCTCCGCGGTGATGCGAACACGCGAAGGGTCATCGCTACTCATTCACGCCCGGCTCGGGGGCCTCGCGCGTGACGATGATGTCGGGCGTGTCTTCGTTGATTTGCCCGCCAATGACACGATCGCGCGATTGGAACAAATATCGATCCTCGCCCAACCGGGTGTAAAGATTCGTGGCCGAGCCGACCGATCCATCGCGCGTCACGCCCGACATCTTTACCACCCATTGCTGCGGCGCGCCGGTGCCTGGATCGGATTGGCTGACGGTCCACAATGCCTCGCTGAAGCCTCCTTCGGAATCAAACACCCAGCTTCGGATTTTCTTGGCCAGCGGATCCCAACCGATGCGGTGCGTGCCGGTCATGGCCGCCCGACCAGCGATGTGAACGTCGAAATCACCGACGAGAAACAAGTGATTGTCGGTCCAGCGATACGACGTCTTCACCAGGGCTTCGGGACTTTCGTCAACCCAACTTCCGACCAGCCAGCCAAGTTGCTCGAGAGCCTTGGCCCCGATTGCATCGTCGGCCAGTTCGCGCACGCTGCCGGTCAGCCATTTGCCATCCTGTTTGACGTAGGTGACGACGTACTGGCCCGACTCTGCCGGCCCGTCGGGTTCGTAAGTGACGGTCGACGTCCCTTCTTCGAGGGCCAACGTCGGCCCCAAGAAACGAATCGAATCGATGTCGATCGCGATTTTGGCTTTCGGATGAGCCTCAAAAATCGCGGCGAAATCTTGTCCGACGGCCTGCCGACCTTGCACCCGTGTCCCCTCGTCGTCGATCAGCTCGCCATCGGTGGTGAACAGCGAGGCAATTGCCTCGGCGTCGCCGCCGTTGTAGGCCTTGATGAGACGCGCAACCAGATCGCGCAGGGCATGCTCGTCTTGCTCTCTTCCCGCGGCCAGCCCGGCCGCGGCACTACTGGCGGCGACAGCGGGGGAACCCGGCTTCGCAGCCGTTTGCGGCGGTCGTTTCGGTTCGGCAAGGAGCACCCCCACCACGCACAACAGCGCCCCGATGGCAAACAGAAAGAATGATCGCATGGCGAATCCCCTATTTCGCGATTGCTGACGTGCGAAGTCCGCGCCGCGGAAGCGCCCGTGCGGGCCGCGCTGATTCGGCCCCACCGGCGAGCTCACCCCTGCGGCGACATGCTCGGCGAGCGGCAATTTGCTGAAGCGCTATCCCACGGCCGGCCAATCGTGGCCGCCTGCCCAACAATTCTAAACGTTTGGTCGCTCGTCAGGAATCGGCGCGAGCGCAAAATTACTTGCCGGCCGCCGGATCGGTCCCCAGCCAGCGGACCGCGTTTTCGACCACCTTGAGCATCAGGGGCGATTTGAAGACCGGAAACGTCTCGTGCCCCGGCCGGAAATAAAAGACTTTCCCCTTGCCGACATTCCAAACCGAACCGCTCCGGAACCATTCGCCGCCGGCCCAGCGCTCTTCCAGCACCACGGCGTCCGGCTCGGGCACGTGGAACGGTTCGTCGTACATCTCGTCCTTTTCGTTCGTGAACTCGTGCGGCAGTCCGGCGGCAATCGGATGGTCGGGCAGCAGCACGCGCATTTTGCTCGGCTCGCCTTTGTCCCGCCAGGTCGGAAACGAACAGCCGGGCAGCCGCAGCCTGACCAGCACCGGTCCGTCGCTTGGTTTTCGATATTGCGTTTGCGGCGTCAGCATCGAATCGTAATGCGGTGGCTGGAGCGGAGCGGGAATAGTTTCGAGCTTGGCGCCGGCCCGGTCTTCGGCCGGCAGGCTTGCCAGCGCGGCCTCCCGCGCCTTCTCGGCCATCGCCTCGATGAACGGGACCGACCAGTGGGCCGAGTGCAGCGCCATCAGCGACAACTGCCCACGTTTCAGCCGCTCGACAATCTGCTGCGCCCTCTCGGGCTTGATGTCGTGATGCCGGGCATGACCCCACCAGATCAGGACGTCGCAATTATTGAGCGCGTCGGGCGACAATCCCTGGTCCGGATCGTCCAAACGCACCGAACGAACCGCCAGGCCGGGCAAGCCCGCCAGGTGATCGGCGAGATGATTGCCAAGAAAGTTCTCGTAGATCGGTTTTTGCGTCGGCTGTTGTTCATCCCAAACCAACACCCGGATCGGTCCGGCGCAGGCCGCCTCGCGCACGCTGCCTCCGAACGCCGCGATGGCTAACAACACGAGGCAGTGCAGGCGCAAATCGCGTGAACATTGCATGATCATGGACGCTCCGAGGGGGTGGGGGAAGACGTGCCGGCCGGCGGCATTCCTCGCTGCTCATCTTATGATTGAGCCGGCCGCCCAGTGCAAGAGTTGGGCAGCTTACTGCCCGGCGTCGGCGCTTTCCGGAACGATTTTCGTCAGGTCGGCGCTTTCGATCGACGGGCACCAATACTTTTCGATGTGCTCGACCGCCAATTCCGTCCCTCGTGCATGGCTGACGTAAGGAGGTTTACGTGGATCGTACATGGCGTCGGTCAAGTCCCGGCAGAGAACGACGTTCTTGCCAAGCTTGACCAACTGCCGGATGCCGAACGAGCGTACGAGGATGCAGTGGTGGGTGTGGACTCCCATCAGCACGACATTCTTGATCCCGATCTGCTCGAAGAAGTTGTAGATCTCGGCGCCGCTGTCGCTGACGCCGTCGTAGCCCACGATCTTGATCGCCGCATGCTGGCGACGACCGCTGGGATAGTCGCCGCCATAGACCGGGTCGTCGCAACCATCTTTAATCGTCGTCGTATAGGGAATCGGATACTCGGCCTCACGCTGCGGATCCCGCAGACACGAAGTCTCGAGCTTAAACGGCGGCTTGGCCGGCGGCGCCCGCTTGAGCCGCTCTCTCGCGGGTGTCGCGGCGTAGTGCGGCATGCCGTCGCTCGGTGCATGAATGATCTGGACTCCTAGCGAGCGGGCCGCCGAGATGACGCGATTCACCGCCGGGGCCATCACGTCCACGCGATGCGCCGACATCTGGCAGGGATGATCCTCCCACATATCGCAGATGATGATCGCGGTCTCGGCCACCTTCCAATCGACATCTTTTTCGGCGACGCGAAACATGCCACTGCCCGGGGCCGTTTCCTCGCGCGACCGCGCGTGCAGCCGCAGCGTGCCGGCCACTGCCGGCCGAACCGGCGGCGCTTCGACCGCCTTGACCGCGGTCTCTTGCGCCAGCGCGGTCTCGTGCGCCGCGCGCCGTCGATCACGGCGGCGAGCATCAACCCCAACATCATCGCTCGACTCATCGCGACTCCACGGCTGGTGCTGGATTCTCGGCTTCCGTTTACATCACGCAGATCGGGAGCGGGCGGATTCTTTAAACGAGCTTCGTAATGCCGGGGACTGCCGCCGGCGGAACGACCGGTTGCGTATTCCAATCGAGATGCGAGGGCATCAGCGTTTCCTGCGAATTCAACGCCTCTTCCCAGGTGATCTCCTGCCCCGTATAGGTCGCCATCCGCCCGAGCATTGCCATCAAGGTCGTGTTGCCCATTCGGACGCCGTCGTTGATCGGCTTGCCGGCGCGAATCGAGGCGAACAGTTCGTCGTGCTCGGTCTGGTACATGTTATTGATTGGGCCGTCGTAACGCCACGGATTCTCCCCGGTAATCACGGGCACCTTGCCGCGGCCGATCGTGCACACTCCGCTGCTGCCGATGATGTAATCGGCGTTTTCCGTGTAACATCCGTCGATTCCGCGGCAACCCAAGATGCCGCGGATGCCGTTGGCGTATTCATACGTGATCATGCTGTGATCGAAGATGTTCCCCTCGTCGGCGACCATGCGTCCGCCGACGCCCACCGCCTTGATCGGCATCTCGTCATTCAACCACCACGACATCTTGTCGACGCTGTGGGCTCCCGAGAGCAAAATGATCACGTCGCCGGACAGCCACGTGTAGCCGTGCCAATCGCGAATCTGCCATTCCAGTTCGCTCCACTTCGGGTCGCGTGGTCCCAGATGTTTGTGGGTGATGCGGCTGCGGTAATAGGTAGAATAAAGGGAACGAATTTCGCCGATTCTCCCTTGTTGAATCTGCTCGCGCACGGCCCGGTGTGGAAAGCTGTACGCGCCAGCAAAAGCCCGAGACGATCGCCAGGTTTTTCTGTCGTGCCAACTCGGCCGACGCGATGAACGAGCGGATCCCCGGCGCGTCGACGGCCGCCGCGATTTCGACGAAGCTGTGCTTGCCCGCCGCCACGGCCGCCGCCAGATGCGCGGCGCGAAAGCCGGGAGGCGTGCACAACAGCACCACGTCCACGTCGCTGTCGATCACCTGCTGGTGGGCGTCAAAGCCGAGGAAGCACTTTGCCGGATCGACCCGCACCTTGTGCGGGACTTGCTTGCGCAGCAGTTCCAGACTTTGTTGCAGCCGGTCGTCGAACAGGTCCCCCATGGCGGTCAGCACGACATTGGAGTCGGCCGAGAGTGCCTGCATTGCCGCTCCGCTGCCGCGGTCGCCGCAGCCGATCAGGCCGACGCGGAGCGTGTCGTCGCCGGCCGCCGACACGATCGCCGGCAGGCTGGCGGCCGAAAGCGCGGCCGCGCCGACAACCGCCGACGTCGAGCGGCGCAAAAAATCACGCCGCGAAGTCTTCGAAACTTCGGCGGCTGCCGGATCGTTGTCTCGCGTGCTGGACATGATCGACGTCTCCTTAACCGGGGGAACTCATTGGATCGATCGGCGCGTCGTCTCGTTCGGCCAGAAACGCCCGATAGAGCTCGAGCGGCTGCGACATCTGGTCATCCAACGGCGTGATCGCCAGGCGCACGCGAACCGTCCGCTCGTCCCCAGCCGCCACGTCGTCGCCGATCAGCGAATGGTCGAAGGCGCTGTAGGTCGTCGGCCGATCCTCGTCCTTGTCGGCGAAGTACCGCGTGCTGACGGCATAGCAATGCCGCGGTCGAGACATCATCACGGCGGCCATTTTCGCCTCGGGATCGACCATGAACGTCAAACAATAGCGCGTACCGGCCGCACCGGACACATCTGGACGAACGGCACACCCCCTTCCTTGCGCTCCCACCGGCCGTCGACGCAGCGCTGGGCCGCATTGGAATCGCGAGGAAAGACCAGCACCGCGCCGCGAAAGACGTCGTTGATGGTCGGGACGATCACATCGTGATCGGGAATTTGCCGCGGATTCAGCGATTTCACATAAACGTGCGGGCGCATTACCTTGTCGAAATAGCTCGACATGAACAGCTCGTAGCCCGGATACGACCACGCCAAACGGACGCTGACGGTCGCGTCGATGGCACTGGGTCCGCGAACCTCGTAACGCGCCGTGATCTCGCCAAGATGCGCTTCGGTCGCCGGCCAGGTAACGTCGACGGCGGTCGGCGCGACGGTCGTTGTCCGCGGCATCAAGCGGGGCTGACCCATGTAGTGGTTCACCGCTTGCAGTTTGAACAGGTTGAGCGCCGAATACCGCGCGTCGAGCACCTGCCTGCCGGTCCGCTTGTCGACCAGGCGGGTCACCCCGTGATACGCCCCGTCGAGCCGGATCGTCCCGGCCATCGCGTCGGTCTCGAATTCGAAACTGTCGGCCACATCGCCCGGCCGCAAAGGCACCGCGGCGGGCCGCCGGACGACCTCGGCTTTGGTTCCCTCGGCGCCGCCTGCCGCAGCCCGCCAACTGCTGGTCGCCGCTGCCGACGCGCCGGCGCCAAGGAATTGTCTCCGCGATGGCATGGCTGTTGTCTCCTCGCCGGTTGAATGCTGGGCGCATCAGCGTGTTGTCTTGCGCCGCGCGAAGTTGTCTTGCGCGGTTTGATCGAGCCTGCGGGACTGGCCGGCGGCTTAAGTGCTTTCCAGGCGGCAGCCGCGAACACGGTCGCCGCTTCGCCGACGGCGAGCGTCATGCGGCCGGCAAGCCAATGCCGCAAAAAGAAACTGGCCGGGCCAAGAATCAGCGGCACATATGCCTCGACCGGCAATCGCGCGACTTCGCCGCACTCGATGAATGGCGCCAACCAGGCGTAGACCGATCGAAAAAACGCCTGGTTCACCTCGGTCACGCGCTCGGCCGTTTCGCCGGAAAGGTCGGCCGTGCCGATTCGGGTGAGATACAAGGATCGACTTGGGTCATCGACCGAAAATTGCAGATGTGCCGCAACGAGCGCCCGCACCGCCCCCTCGGGAGTCCGCTCGCGCTCGAATTTGGCCAGCAGCGCCGCGTGGTATGACTGGACGCCCTCCAGATACAGCGTTAGCGCAATCGCCTCCTTGCTGCCGAAATGATGATAGATGCTCCCGGAACTGGCACCCGAGGCCGACCGGATCTGCTCGATGGTGGCGGCATCGAGCCCGTGCTCCAGAAAGCACTGCAAGGCCGCATCCAGGATCTGCCGCCGCCGTTTGTCGGTTGAGCGTTTTTCACGGGGCCGCGTTTTCATGATTAAAATGTTATTCTAGAATGTCATTCTAATGCAAGCGCCGGCTCGACTGCTTGGCCCAAAAACGGACGATGCCGGGAACCGGCCCGGCTGCCCAAACGGGGCGGCAGCGCCCGGTGGCAGGGAACACACGGCAATGCCTCTGCTGGCCGTTTCGCCCATTTGGTGGACACCCCCTCGCCGCGGCACGTAAGATGGACGAGTCCCCCGCCGCGCGCCGCCTGGCGAAGAAGTCAGCGGCGAGCGGTTGTACACATTTCATTTCGTTGCCTTTCGTGGGAGTTCCATCTCATGCAATCATTCGCCACGCTCGTGCCACTGTTGCTTGCCGAAGCCAGCAGCATTTTGCTAATCCTCATTGCGGTCATTCTGGTCGGGGGCGTGGTGGTGCTGCTGTACCTGGTCGGCATCTACAATCGTCTCGTCGGCCTCAAGAATCGTTTTAAGAATGCGTTTGCCCAAATCGACGTGCAGCTCAAACGGCGTTACGACTTGATTCCCAATCTGGTCGAAACCGCCAAGGGCTACATGAAGCACGAGCGCGAAACGCTCGAAGCCGTCATCCAGGCGCGCAACACGGCCGTCTCCGCCGGACAACAGGCGGCGGCCAACCCTGGCAGTCCGCAAGCCATGCAAGGCTTGTCGACCGCGGAAACGGCGCTGGCCGGCACGATGACCCGGTTTATGGCCTTGGCGGAAAGCTATCCCGATCTGAAGGCCAATCAGAACATGCTCGCCTTACAGGAAGAACTGACCAGCACGGAAAACAAAATCGCCTTTGCCCGCCAGGCCTACAACGACGCGGTGATGACCTACAACACCACCCGCGAAGTCTTTCCGAACAACCTCGTCGTCGGCTTCGGCGATTTTCCGGCCGCCGAGTTTTTCCAGGTGTCGGTGACCGAGCAGCGCGAGCCCGTCAAAGTCCAGTTCTAGCGCAGACGCAACGCGATGGAAACGCATCGGTCGGTCGCGTGGCGATCTTTCGGCTCGCTCTTTGGCGGTAGTTCGTGATGGACTTCTTCGAGCATCAAGAAAGAGCCCGCCGGAAAACCGGTTTGCTGGTCGCCTATTTTGTCGTTGCGGTCGTGCTGATCGTCGTGTCGGTCTATCTGGCGGTGGCCGGCATCCTTTTCTACGGCCAAGGCCACGAATCGGGCCGGTCCGACACGCTATGGTTTCCCGACGTCTTCGCGGCCGTCAGCCTTGGCACGCTCGGCATCATCGCGGCCGGCAGCCTCTACAAAATCGCCGAACTCGCCGGCGGCGGCGAAGTGGTGGCCCGCTCGCTCGGCGGTCGCCCCGTGCTCTCGGAAACGCGCGATCTGCGCGAGCGCGTGCTGTTGAACGTCGTGGAAGAGATGGCAATCGCGTCGGGCACCCCCGTTCCACCGGTCTTTTTGCTCGACGGCGAAACGGCCATCAACGCCTTTGCGGCCGGCACGAGTCCGCAAAACGCGGTGATCGCCGTCACGCGCGGCAGCGTCGAAACGCTCAACCGCGACCAACTGCAAGGGGTGATCGCCCACGAATTCAGTCACATCGAGAATGGCGACATGCGGCTCAATCTGCGATTGATCGGCATCCTCAACGGCATCCTGGTGATCGCCATGATCGGCTACTTTTTGATGCGGACCGGCTCGTCGCAAAGCTCCGATTCGTCCGACGGCAAGAAGGGGGGCAATGCGCTGCCGCTGTTGGGCCTTTGCCTGTATGTGATCGGTTACGTCGGCATTTTTTTTGGCCACCTGATCAAAAGCGCCGTCTCGCGGCAGCGCGAGTTTCTGGCCGACGCGTCGGCCGTGCAATTCACCCGCTTGCCCGACGGCATTGCCGGCGCCTTGAAAAAAATCGGCGGCCTCGTGGCCGGTTCGCGACTGGCCGCGCCGCGGGCGGAAGAGGCCAGCCACATGTTTTTTGGCAATGGGCTCCGCCCGCCGATCTTGCAACTTCTGGCCACCCATCCGCCACTGGTCGAGCGCATCCGCCGCATCGAGCCGACGTTCGACGGTCAGTTCCCTCGTGTCACCCAAATCGAATACTCGCCCGCGGACCTCCTCGATCCGGCCACGTTGGCCTCGCGCCGGGCCGCGCTCGCCGGCACCCTTCCGATTGCGGCCGTGGCAGCCGGCGTCGCGACGACGGCCGCCGCGAACATTGCCGCCGCGAGAGGTTCGCGAACGTTCGCCTTCGATCCGGCCGCCGCCGTTGCCCAGGTCGGTACGCCGCGCAGCGAACATCTGGATCATGCGGCGACGCTTTTGGCTCGAATTCCCGCGGAGTTCTTGGCCGCCGTGCGCGATCCGTTGGGGGCCGTGGCCACGGTCTACGCCTTGCTGCTCGACACCGACGAGGGAGCCGTGCGCCGCAGCCAGTTGGATTACCTGTCGACCCGGGCGAATCCCCGGGCCAACGCCGAAACATTGCGCCTGGCTCCGCTGGCGGCCAAGCTCGAACCCGAGGCCAAGCTGCCGCTGGTCAGCATGGTGCTGCCGGCACTCAAAGGCCTTTCGCCCAGTCAGTTGGCAGCCTTCCACGACGACGTGAACTTTTTGATCCAGGCCGATGCCCACGTGAGCTTGTTTGAATACGCCGTCCATCGCCTGGTGCTCAAGCGACTGTTGGGCCGGCTCCAGCAGCGAGGGCCCGCGGCGATCAAGTACAGCCAACTTACGCCCCTGGTGCCGTCATCGAGCGCGCTGCTTTCGGCGCTGGCCTACTGTGGCACGCGCGACGATCGTGAGGCGGCCCAGGCGCTGGCTCTCGGCAAAGCGCAACTACCCGGCGGTGGCGCCGCGGTCGAGCTTTTGCCGCGCGATGGCCGTGGACTGAAGGCGATCGACGCGGCACTCGATCAATTCGCCGCCGCCGCTCCGCTGCTGAAACGATCGCTGCTATCGGCCTGCGCCGCCTGCATTGGCGCCGATGGCCGCGTAACGGTCGAAGAAGGGGAGTTGCTGCGCGTGATTTCCGATGCCCTCGATTGCCCGATGCCACCACTCCTCGGTGCGCCGGTCTGAAAGCACCTCGTTTTCGCGCATCGCTTGCCGATCAAACGGCCGCCAGGCAGGCCGGACTGGCTAAACCTTCGGCTGCCAGCCGCTCAAAAACTTCATGGCGATGAACCGGGATCTCTCGAGGAGCGTCGATTCCCAGCCGAACCGAGTCGCCTTTGATTTCAATCACCCGGATGTAAACGTCGCCAGCGATGACCACCGAGTCACCTTTTTTGCGAGATAAGACGAGCATCTTTGGTCCTCCTGACGGAATGAATTCTTTGCGGTCCCAACCGTGATTTCGAGAGGATATCCGCATACTGTACGGATGTCAACTACAGTTGTACGCGGTAAAAAAGGCCCAGATCTTCCGCCCTCGGCTGCGGCAGACGTACGCATCCAAGAATTAATTGACCACAACGCCGTGCCGGCAGAAATCGGCTACGGCTCTGGCCGTGGCGCAAATGGCGGCTGCTTGCAAGTGATTTCGGGGCACTGAGCGGCCATCTCGGCGTTCAGCGCAATGAAGTCCCGCCACTCGGCCGGCACGTTGTCTTCGTGGAATATCGCTTCCACGGGGCATTCCGGCACACAGGCATCGCAGTCGATGCACGCGGCCGGGTCGATGTAAAGCATCTTTTCGCCCTCCCGAAAGCAGTCGCATGGGCAAACCACCACGCAATCGGTGTATTTGCAGCCGAAACAAGGCTGGGTGACAACGTAAGCCATCCGTCGAACCTCCCTGATAAAGTGCGGTACGATAGTGAAAGAAGCGTTCTCCTGCGTAGATGCACTTTGGCCAGGGAAACTGGCCACGCGAGCGGAATATTATTTTCTCTGACGTTTCTCCGACCGTTGAACCCGTAAATGCCTGAAGATTCCAAAGAGCTGCTCGACCGCTATCGCCATGGAGACGACGTTGCCGCAGATGCCCTTTATCAGCGGTACGCCGATCGCCTCTTGACGCTCGCTCGGAGCCGGCTGTCGCGGCAGCTAGCCCGCCGGATCGATGCGGAGGATGTCGTCCAGTCGGCATATCGCAGCTTTTTCATACATGCCCGGCATGGCGAATTCACTGCCGACTGTGAGGGCGACCTGTGGCGCTGCTGGCAACGATCACGCTACACAAGCTTTGGCGACAGGCAAAACATCATCGCGCGGCAAAACGTTCGCCGCAGCGCGAGGCCGGTGGACCGCCCGCCGACCCGATCTCTGTCGAGCAGATCGCCGATCGAGATCCTTCATTCGCCGACGTCATCATGGCTGCCGATGAACTGCGTTGGCTCTTGGCCCAAATGGAGCCAATCCAGCGGCAGGCCGTGCAACTCCGGCTGCAAGATTTGCCCACCTGCGAAATTGCCGCGACGCTCGCACGATCGGAGCGCAGCGTTCGCCGCTGGCTTGCCGACGCCCGGGAACTGCTGATCGATCGCTGGGCCGATCAGCAACGTGAGGACGTCGTCGCGGCGGCATCAATCGCCGACCCGGCAAGTCCGTTGGCACGCGCGGCTGCGCAGCGATAGGACGGCGTCACTGCGGCACAGCGACTATCACTTGGAGGCCTTGATCGGGTCAGGGGGCATGGCGAAGGTCTACGCCGCCACCCACCGAGCGACGGGCCGACGTGTGGCTATCAAGGTGTTGCGCAAACGCTTAATGGGGCGGACGCACCTGGTGGAACGTTTCGTGGAAGAGGCCGGCGTGGTTGCTCGCTTCCACCATCCGAATATTGTGCGGGTGCATGGCCTCGGACGCATGCCCAACGGTGGTTATTTCATGGTGTTGGACTTCGTCGACGGAGGCGACCTGACCAAATTGTGCGGCGCGGGGATAGTCCCGGCGGTGCACGCCGTTCAGATTGTCGCCACCGTCGCGGACGCAGCTCAACATGCCCACGAGCACGGCGTCGTCCATCGAGACCTGAAACCAGGCAACGTGCTGATCGACTCGAGCGGCCGCGTCTCGGTGACCGATTTTGGCTTTGCATGGACCGGGGCTGATTCGGACGGCCCGACCGAATCAATCGTTGGGACGGCTGGGTTCATGGCTCCCGAGCAGATTGATCGCACGCTGGGTGCGATCGGGCCGTGGACCGATGTTTATGGTCTGGGGGCGTTACTTCTGATGCTCTGTTCTGGCCGCCCGCCACATAGCGGCAGCTCAATCAGCGAGATCATCGACGGTGTTACGCAACCCGCCGAAGAGACGCCCCCAAGCGATGCGCCGAAATCCGTGCCCGACTCTGTGGCGCGATCTGGGAGCGGTGCCTTACGAGAGATTGGCAACATCGATTTGCATCTGCAGCGGAGGTGGCCGTCGCGCTTAGGGCAACGCAGCTCGCGCCGGAGAAGGCGGAGCCGCGAGCGCATTCCTATCGCGAGTAAACCCCCACAAGCTCCGCTTCGGCCAGGATGTGGCCCGACATCGCTCGCATCAGGCCAGCCTTGTCGAGACCGGGCTTGTCCAGCGCCGTGTCGAGTGCATAGAGCCGGAAGCGATAATGATGCGCACCGCTGCCGCGCGGTGGCGACGGACCGCGATAGCCGACCGTTTGTCCGGTCGTCCACGAGTTGCGCCCTTGCAGCGCCGCGACGGGCCTGGTCAGCCGTTCCTGGGCCGGCAGATGCTCGGGAAGTTGATGCACGTCGGCCGCGATTCCGTAAATCACCCAGTGGACCCACGGCTGCGGCGAGGGGGCGTCAGGATCGTCGCAGATCAAGGCGAATTGCCGCGTGCCGGCCGGCGGATCGCGCCATGCCAACGGAGGCGAAACGTCGTCGCCGTCGCCTGTGTATCGCCTGGCGATCGTGGCTCCGTCGGCCATTGCGTCGATTCAAGCTTCATGCTCATCGGTTTGACCTCTTGCTGCTCGGCAAGCACCTCCACGGCGAAAGAGCCCGCCAAGGCAGCCAAAAAAACCGTCGCGGTACGTGTTCCAACGGATTGCCTCATGCCTCAATTGTATCCGCGTGGGGCAAGAGGGCAGCGTCGGACGAAATAAGTCGAACGCCGAGCCGGCGCCGTTTGCCCGTTGGGCTGGAATCCAATCTAGCAGATTGGTAGGCTCGGGCGTCGGCGGGGGCACTTCGGTGCAGAAGGGGCCCAGCTCTATGCCCGAGTGCGAGAATCCTGACCGTCGACCGCACGGCACGTTTCACGTCTGACGCCGGCAGGGAAAGATTATCCATGTACTGGATCTATGACATACCAAATTGGCAACTCTTTGTGCTGACGCTGAGCGTGTTCGGCGCCGTCTCGCTGGGCGGACTTTATCTGACTCGGCCGCTCGTCCGTCGGGTGACCGGCGCCTCGGACAAGTACAACGATGTCACCAATTATTACTTCACGGCCATTGGCGTGCTGTATGGCCTGACCCTGGGGCTGATCGCCGTCGGCACGTGGGAGAATTTTAACGATGTCGACACCAAGATCGCCAAGGAGGCCAACTCGCTGGGGGCCCTCTATCGAGACCTCGACGGTTATCCGCCGGCCCTCCGCGGCGAGGCCGAGAAATTGCTCCGCGATTATGCCAAAGTCGTCATCCAGGAGGAGTGGCCAGCGCACCAGCAGGGGCAAGTGCTCGATCGAAGCGAAATGATTCTCGAAGACTTCGAAAACATAATCATGGCCTTCAATCCGTCGGGCGAAACCGAAAAGATCGCCCATACCGAGGTCATTCAAAGCCTCGGCGAACTGGTCGGCAATCAAAGTCTGCGCATTCAGTCGGTGAGCGTTGCCCTGCCGGGCGTCCTGTGGGCGGTGGTTTTGATCGGCGCCGTCATCAACATGGGCATCACCTACTTGTTCTGGACCGATAATCTTCGGATGCACGCGCTGTTGGTGGTGGCATTTTCCTGCTCGCTGGCCATGCTCATCTTTCTCACGGCCGCGATGGATAACCCGTTCCGCGGTCACTTCAGCGTCTCGCCCGACGCTTTTCAATATGTCCTGGATCACGTCATGACGAAGACCGGTCCCTGACTGAATGAGCTGCAGTTGAACGGTCGAAAAGCCAGGGCTCGACCGACCCGGCGGGTGACGAGGTGCAATGCTGGGCGGGCCGGCGACTAAATTTTTCTAGCTGGGGATCCCCAAAAAGGCATCACCGGGCGCACGACTTCCCCTCATTCCAAAACGGACGCCGACCCGGCTGCCTGGACTCGTGCGTGCCCCTCGGATCCGACGCCACCGGCAGGCCGACCGACGTCGCCTCGCACCAAAAAGCCGGAAGCAACATGGACTTACACTTCTTTGCCAAGGCAATACCCCCGAAAGTGTAATTGATTAAGCCATGAATTTACCCGAGAATTTCCCTATAGCCGCTGCAGGAGATTCGACGGCAACGCTTGATTGACTGCGTCGGTTAGGAAAACCCCTCGGGGCCTGCCCCCCCCCGGGGGTTTTTCATTTCTTCATGCTGGGGCGTTCGGAAGCCTGAATCTCGTCGATCAGGATTTCGGAAGCGGCTATTCACGCCCGCGGTGCAGAGCAGGCGTGAGTGTGTTTCTCACTCGTCTTCGACGGAAGTTCGGCCGACCTGATCTCGTTTTGGAACACGAGAAAGTAGAAATGAGAATAACCATGAGGCTGAAACAAGTACCTGGCAGCGAGCTTAAGGAAAACCGGTCCCTGGAAGAAATGTCCAACTTGTGCGACACGTTTCGAACAGGGCGCCCCGGTTGCGACGCGGGCAGGGTCGCGGATTTTATTATGTGGCAACTGTTCTTTTATGCAGAGAAGAATGGCGATAAGCCACTCCCCCCGGACTTTATCCATGGATTGTTTGAGGATGCCGTAGAACGTTGGCCCGAATTGTCGAACCACTTGTCCAAGTAGGTAGCCCACGGCAGGCCAGCGCGCGACTTTGTCAAAGGCTGCGATCGCGAGGGGGAAGCCGATCACGCCAACTGACGGCAGCAATCAGAAAAACCCTCGGGCAGGCTCTGCCCGGGGGTTTTTCGTTTCATGAGCTGCAGCGCAGCCGCACATCGCGACGGATGAAGTCTCGCCGCGGCTAGTCGCTCACCAGGTTAGTCCGGATGTGCGCCAAGATGTCCTGCAACTGAGTAAGCTGCAAAGGGTCGATCCCATGCGTGGCGCGGTTTCGCACCCGTTGTGCGCATTGAACCATCTTTTCCCACAGCGGTTTGACACGTTCCGTCGGACGAATCAGTTTCTTACGGCGGTCACCCACGACCGGCACGCGCTCGATCCATCCGTCTCGCTCCATCCGATCCAAGACGCCGACGAGCGTCGGCGCTTCGATCGACATCCGTTCGGCCAGTTCGCTTTGGGAAAGTCCGCCGAAGTAGGAGACACAGGCTAACGTTTCCCATTGACGGCTGGTGATCCCATGAGCGGCCAGCTCTTCGTTCATGGCTCTGGAAATCTCTTGCGTGGTGGAAAAGAGCCAACACCCCACACTGTCTTCGAAATCATGTCCCAGCATCCTGCGTGCCCCCCTCAGGTATGACCGGCTAAATCGCTTCCGCCCCCGACACAGAACGACCGTCTCAGCAACGGGGAGTCGGACAGTCCACTCGAACGATCCAAATCAATTCTAACTGACACCCCCCCCGAAAGTGTAGCAGAAGAATTGCCCGCGATTGTACGCTACCGGACCGAATCAACCTCACTAAACTGGCGAATCGCAGCTTCTTAAGGCCATATACGCTATGCGCTTTTGCCCTTGGAGAGGCTGAAACGACATGCTCGCGCAACACTAATTATGAGATAATATGATCTGCGGCAAGATCGCTTCTCCTTCCGGGGGCAATAGTTGCGCCTCGGCAGGGGCAAGATCGTTCTCAATCCAACAACCCGCCGATCTCAACCAAATTTTGGCGGCTTCAGCAACCCGCCCACCGCCGCTGGCCACGTCGATTCCGGCATGAAACGTTGGCGACCACCGGTGGCATGAACTTCTTTTTTGAGGCCTATCCACTCAGTGATGGCAAGACAAAATACGAGCTGTGCCTGGAAGGCGCTCGGGCTTGTCAGAAGGAAGATCGTGGCGCGGCGGGGCGCTACGCCGAGTGCCTTGCAGCCATCGCCCCGCGAACTTCGGCGGCAAGCGGGCGTGCCGCATGCCGGAGTCCGTTCCTCCGCCGAAGCCTTCAATGCAAACAAGGCGGAGCTTTCGAGAGGGGGGAAGTCCCTGCCCAACTGAAAAAGGTAATCGACTGCCTGGCACGGGCTCTTGATCTACCATGAAGGGTGACGCCACGCACTCGTAGCTCGAAGGAATCCAGAGATGGACAACTTTTTTGATTTCTCTAATGAAATGCTTTGCGTGGCCGACCGTCGGGGCTATTTCATTCAGGTCAATCTGGCTTGGACCAAGACCCTGGGCTGGACCATCGAGGAGCTTAGCAGTCGCCCGTATGTGGACTTCGTACATCCCGACGATTTAGAAGCCACGACTCGGGAGGCGAGCATGCTTCTCAGCGGCAGCCACGAAACGATTCGATTCGAGAACCGTTACCGTTGCCGCGACGGCTCCTATCGCTGGTTAGCATGGAAAGCACGATTCGACTCGGCTTCGCACCAAATCGTGGCTGCTGCGCGTGATGTCACGGTCGAGAGGTCACAGGCAGAGGCGTTGCGTGAATCGGAGGAACGATTTCGGACCCTTGCGACCCATGCCCCGATCGGCATTGCGCAAAGTAACGCCGAAGGCAGCATTTTCTATGTGAACCGCAAATGGTGCGAATTGGCCGGTGTGACGCCGGAGGAAGCTCTTGGCTTTCAATGGAAGACTTTTATTCACCCCGAAGATTTTTCAGGAGTTGTCGAAGCGTGGCAGTCATCGTTGCGAGCCGGTAAAGACATGCCGCCTTTTGAGTTTCGCTTCCTGCATCGCAACGGCGATATTCGCTGGGCAAAAAGTTCGGTATCGCTCATCAAAAATCCCGATGGCGCCGTGGTTAGCCAGATCGCCGCACTTCAGGATATCACGGAGCAGAAACATGCCGAAACCGTCTTGCGACAGACTGAAGAGCGATTTCGCCTGCTGGCGATGCATGCTCCCGTCGGAATTACTCAAAGTGATCCAACCGGTGTGGTCTTTGTGAACCCAAAGGCGTGTGAGATCGCCGGCTCCGAGCCGGCGGAGATTGTCGGGGCTGGCTGGCTGAACTTTCTTCACCCCGAAGACCTTGGGTATGTAATCGAACAATTTCAGGCAGACATGGCTGCCCAAGCCCCGCATTCATCTGCGGACTATCGGATCGTCAGAAAGGATGGAACGACGCGATGGGTGAAGAGTATCGCCTCGCCAATTCATGACGACCAGGGAGCGATGATCGGACAAATTGGCATTACGGAGGACATCACCGATCGCAAAACCGCCGAAGATGCATTGCGCACGAAAGAATCTCAGTTAAGAGGCATCTTGGACAATACAACCGCGGTGATTTATCTCAAGGACCTGGAAGGCCGCTATATCCTGGTGAATCGCCGTCATAAAATGCTCTTCCAACAAAAAGGAGAGGCCGTCACCGGCAGAATGACATCTGAGATCCATCCCTTCACCGTTGCTCGCCGTCTCATTGACGCAGACAGGAAGGTGATCCAGGAACAAGCACCGCTTGTATTCGAGGAAGTCGCCCACCACGAGGATGGCCCCCATACCTACCGCTCCATCAAGTTTCCGGTCCTGGATGATGCCGGCGAGATGATCGCCATTGGCGGTATTTCAACGGATATTTCCGACCTGAAGGAAGCGCACGAAGCCTTGAAAAACAAGGAAGAGCTGCTGCGAAATCTGATCGAGGTCCAAGAGAATGAAAAACAACGCCTTTGCCACGAGTTTCATGATGGACTCATTCAATATGCCGTGAGTGTGAAGATGCTGCTGGAGAGTTCCCGACGAAGTCAGCCATCTTTGATGGATTCCGCAATCCTCGAAGAGGCGATTTCCGATCTGAGAAGCGGAATTGACGACGGCAGGCGAACCTTGCGGGGGATCCGGCCCGCGGTACTCGACGATTCGGACCTGAATGCCGCAATCCAGGATTTGATCAACCATTCTCCAGCTCCAGGCATTATGGTCACCTTCGACTGTGATCCACAGATCGGCCGGTTGCCGGAATCGATTCAAACCACAGTTTATCGGGTCGTGCAAGAAGCCCTGACGAATGCCAGAAAACACAGCGGTACCGACGTCGTCCGAATCAATTTGCAGAAGTCGAACGGTACTCTCTCGCTTGAAGTGCGCGATTTCGGCTGCGGATTCGATCCAAGAACCGCCCGTTCGCGCGGGTTTGGATTGCTGGGAATGACCGAACGAGTGCGCTTGTTGGGCGGCGAGTGCGTGATCCGAAGCGAAACCGATGAAGGCACTTGGATCAGAGTTTGCCTGCCGCTACCCGTCACTCACAATGGCGATGGATAAGTCTTCCGCGCCTTCCTCGAATAACCGTTTTGAAACGTGTGGCAGCAATCCAGCACGTGAGAAAACGAAAAACCCCTCGGGACCGTCGCCCGAGGGGTTCTTCTGACTGCCGATATCAATCAATCGTTGTCAAAGCAAGTGGCGCAGCAGCTATGGGTAGATTGTCGATAATCCCCTGGATCGAGCAATTACACTTTCGGGGGTGTTCCTCTGCCAATTGACTGGAAGGTGATTTCGTCCTTTTGTAAGCGTTTCAGGAAGCACACCCCGCTAGCTGCGACGTGACCTTCGCACAAAAGGGAGGCAGATCATGAAGAGGGAAATTATCCGCGTCGAACCATTTGACAGCATTTTCGAGAAATGGGGTGTGCCGGTCTCGACCTGCACCGCGCCGGCGACATGATCTTCATCTCGGGTATGCCGCCATTTGATCCCAAGACCGGAGAACTTCTCGTCAACGCGCCTTTCGAACTGCAGGCCGAACGCGTCCTCGAAGAGTTGAAGACGGCGCTCGAGGCGGCGGGGAAATGACCCAAACGTCCCGGCCTATCTGAAGTAGGAGTGCCAATGCCGAGGCAAAACCGGGTGAACCCATTTGGCGAAATCATTACTGCGCCCGAGCGAGGAACGTTCATGGGCAATCGTGGCGTCCTCCATGACGAGGAAGGCAGCATCCGTCGAGCGTGGCTAGGAAAACGGTGGATCGCATGCGTGCTGGAGTTTCGGGGCCGTAAGCGGAAGGTGATGACGCCAGATCGTTACACCGAACTCTTCTTTCTCGACGAAGCCACTGCGTTTGCAGCTGGACATCGACCTTGTGCGGAATGTCGGCGGGAACGATTCAACGCCTTCCGCAATGCCTGGCGGCTGGAAGAGGATTTGCAGCCGCCTACGGCCGCCGAGATCGACGACCAACTGCATAATGAGAGGTTGGACCCAGACAAAAACGGCGAGCGGCTGGGCCTTCTGACGACGGCGACCCTGGGCGAAGGCGGTTGTGGGGACCGATCTTCTGTCCGCTCTTCTTCCAGTCGGCTATCCGCGGTCGCCAGTAGACTGAAGACTCGGCCTGGCTCCGAGGTTGAGGCCAAACCATCGCTCGCAATCCCGAGGTAGTGGATCGAAAACCTCAGGCTCGCAGGTGCTTCAAGATACGGTTCGTGTGACGGTTCCTTTCCGAAGCGCCAGGTATCTTCGTCTTCGCGCACGATTGCGAGAACTGGAGGCCTTAACTTAATTATGCAAGGATCTCGCTGACCACCTTTCCGTGGACGTCGGTCAAACGTCGATCGATGCCACTATGACGGAAAGTAAGTTTGGTATGATCGAAGCCAAGCAAGTGCAGGATGGTGGCGTGCTGATCGTAGCACATCGTTTTTTGCTCGGCGGCGGCAAACGAAAACTCATCGCTTGCGCCGTAGGTGCTGCCGGCCTTGATGCCTCCGCCTGCCATCCAACTCACGAAGGTGTTGCCGTTGTGGTCGCGGCCGTTCGTACCTTGGCTGTAGGGAGTTCGTCCGAATTCCGTCGTCCAATAAACGAGCGTCTCGTCAAGCAGCCCGCGCTGCTTGAGGTCTTCCAGCAACCCGGCGATCGGTTGGTCGGAGCGGCGACACATTTTCTCGAAATCCGACCCGGGCCGGATATCGCCGTGATTGTCCCAGTTGCCGTTTGCGCCGTTCTGGCCGGAACCCACCCATAGTTGAATGAATCTCACGCCACGTTCGACCAGCCGGCGTGCGATGAGACAATTGCGACCGATCGGTTCGGTGGTCGGATCGCCAAGGCCATAGAGCGCGTGCGTGGCCGGTGTCTCGTCGCGGATATCCAGCAACTCAGGAACCGCGATTTGCATGCGGGCTGCCAGTTCGTACGACGCGATCCGCGCTTCGAGACGCGAGTCGTCGGGCGCCGTGGCCTGGTGACGACGGTTCAGCACGTTCATCAACTCGAGGCTTGCGTGCTGCGCATCGACGCTGGCAAAAACCGAGTCCTTGGGCGGGAACAAGTCTCGCACCGGGTTGGCCGATGCCGGATCGAGCATTGCCCCTTGGATACGACGCCGGCAAGAAGCCGCTGGCCCACGCGGTCTTGCCAGTCCAAGGCAATCCAGTCGGGTCGGGCAAGGCCACGTACTGCGGCAGATTCTCACTCGAACTGCCCAAGGCGTAGCTGACCCAGGCGCCCACGGAAGGAAATCCTTGTGTCACGAATCCGCTGGTCTGCATCGTTTGTCCGGCCGCATGCTCGCTGGTGGGCGAATACATGGCCATGAGAAAGGCCATGTCGTCGACACGTTTGGCAAGGTATGGCAGTGCGCTGGTGACCCAGCGGCCGCTTTGTCCATGCTGTTTCCATTCCCAGGGGCTTTTCAAGAGCGGACCAGGTGCGCCGACCGTTCCGCCGGTGATCGTAAACTGAACTGTTTCGGCATGCCGTCTTTCCAGTTCCGGCTTGTAGTCGAACAAGTCGCACTGGCTGGCCCCACCCAGCATGAACAGCTGGATCACGGCTTTAGTGCGCGGCGGATGGTGCGTGGTCAACTTGCCCGCAGCGCTGTCTTCGCCGGCGAACAATCCATCTTGACCCAGCAATTGTGCGAGTCCCAGCAGGCCAAAACCACCGCCACAGCGGGCAAGAAACTCTCGGCGGCTCGTGGGACTCGCTTGGCAACGCGAACAAAGCGTGGACATGACCGCCTCAAGGGATGAATAGAAACTCGTTAGCGTTCAGAAGCGCACGACACGCGTGCGCCAGCCCATACTGCTCCGCGAAGCCCGCGATCAGAAGCGATTCTTCGCTGCTGGGGGGGCGAGCATACAACAGCAAATAAATGCGCTCGATCTGCGCCGGCAAACCCGTGGCCTCGCCTTGCACGCGCGCGGCCAGGTGCTCGCACTGTCGCAGCACGAACTTGCTGTTGAACAACGACAAGGCTTGCTGCGGGGTCACGGTCGTATCGCGCTTCGCCGTGGAAAGGGAACAGTTCGCCGCGTCGAAAGCATCGAGCAACGAATCATTGACGTTGCGGATCAGAAAACGATAAACGCCCCTGCGGTAACTCGCGGGATCGTCGGGATCGAAGTTTTCGTAGTCGACCCGCGGCGGGACGGCGGGGTTTGGATCGGAATATTTCGCCTGGATCGCCGATGGGCCTCCCATCGTCAGGTCGAGTTTGCCGCTGACGGCCAGCAGCGCGTTGCGCAGCTGTTCGGCGTCGATACGACGGCGGTTCATGCGCCAAACGAGGCTGTTGTCGCCGTCTTGCCGCGCCGCGTCCTCCATCGGCGGCGACGATTGCCGGTAGGTTTGGCTGGTCACGATCAGGCGATGAAGCCGCTTGAGCGATCCGCCCGAGTCGCGGAACTCGCACGAGAGCCAGTCGAGCAACTCGGGGTGCGATGGAGGCAAGCCCATGCGGCCAAAATCATTGGCGCTTGGCACGAGTGCGCGGTCGAAGTGCCAGCCCCAAATCCGGTTCACGATGCTGCGCCACGTAAGGGGATTGCGCTCGTCGACAATCCAATCGGCCAACGCTGCGCGGCGTGCCGCTTCGTCTTTGAGATCGGGCAGCGTGAACACGGCTGGCATTGCGGTCACGGCCTCGAGCGCACCCGGTTGCACTTCCTCAACCGTCGCGGTGACATCGCCACGCCGGAGTATATGGATGGGGTACGGCTCTTTGGGCGGATAATAGTTGCGAACGCGCGGCAGGTCTTTGCCAACGGCAAACACGTGTTGAACCGGCGGCAATGCGGCAAGCATGCGGTCCAAGACCAACCGTGCGACGGCTTGCTCGGGCGCGACCGATGCGCGCTGATTCGCCGGCATTGACAGAAGGGCGAGAAGATCGGGCGAGAGCAGAGGTGAAGACGCTGCCGCCTCTGAAGTCGCGGCCAGTCGCACTCGACCGATAAGGTGTTGGCCGCCATGCAATTGCTCTAATTTGATGGTGAGATGTGTCCCTGCGGGATTTGCCACCGGCGTCTCAAACAACAACACCACCTGATGTGACTGCCCTACCTGCGGGTGGATCGACCACGAGGTGTCTTGCCGGCCGTCGACCAGATGGCCGGCCGGAAACCCGTCCGAGCTAAAATCGGCTGACACGGCGCGAACCTTCACGGCAGCGGCGATCTGCGGCGATTCGGCGCCTGCAGCGCTGACCACGATCTCCGAAAGATGGAGGTTGCCGTTAGGAGCCCGACCCGGCCCGCGCTGGGGCAATTTCTCGTCGACCAATACCTCCAGCCGCAGCGCCGCAATGGATTCCAGCCCGCTCGTAACCTCCAGCGTGTAAGTGTCTTTGTCCGGAGCGTCCCCGTCGAAGCGAACTGAACCGTCGTCGAGCGGGAGCACAACCGAGGTTCCAGACTCGGTTCGCGCGGAGACGTCAAGCACGTGCCATCGACGCTGGTCCTCGAGCAACGAGTTCTCGACCGCGGCAATCTCCGGTATGAGCAGCTCGCGATCTGCCGCATCGAGCGCCGCCAATGAGCCTTCGCCATCCACGCGCAGGCGTGCGGCCACCCAGCGTTTGCGTTGCGTGGCGACCGCCGGGTCGGTATCGAACTCGCGATGACCGCGCACCACGCCGGCAAACACCGACTGCATGCGATAGTAATCGCGCGTCGAGATCGGATCGAATTTGTGATTGTGACAGCGAGCACAATGCAACGTCACGCTGAGAAAGGTCGTCGCGACGTTGCTCACCAGGTCGTCGCGATCGAGGTTCAAGGCAATTTTCTTGCACAGTGTTCCGTCCGTCTGCTCGACCAGGGCGCTTTGGTTGAACGGCCCCGCCGCAATGAACCCCAAGGCCGGCACCAAACCAGGCTCGTCGGGAAACAATACGTCGGCGGCGAGCTGCTCGCGAACAAACCGGGCATAGGGCGTGTCGTCGTTGAAACTACGAATCACATAATCGCGATAGGGCCACGCATCCATCCGCGGTCGGTCCATGCCGTATCCGTCCGACTCGCCATAATGGACGACATCCAACCATAAGCGAGCCATTCGCTCACCATATCGAGGCGAGGCGAGTAACCGATCGACCAGTGCTTCGTAGGCGTGTGGATCGCGATCACTAATAAATGCATCAACTTCTTCCGGCGTGGGCGGCAAGCCGTGCAGGTCGAACGTCAGTCGCCGGATGAGAACGCGACGGTCGGCTTCCGGAGCGGGGGAGAGGTTGTGTTCCGCTAGCTTCGCGCGAATAAAGGCGTCGATTGGATGCAGGTCGCTTTGCGGCAACGCCGGTCGCTCCAGTGATTTGAGCGACCACCAGTCGGAGACCGTTACCGGTGCGTCCGTCCGAGGGTCTTGCGCGCCGAGCTTGATCCATTCGACGAGGATTGCGACCTCGGTCGCAGACAGGTGAGCATCCGGCGGCATCTCCAATCCGCGCCGGTTCACCGCGTCGATCAACAGACTTTCGTCCGGCTTACCGGGCACGATCGCTGGGCCCGATTCGCCCCCTTTTTCCCAACCACCACGCCAATCGAGCGCCAAGCCGCCGTTCATCGTCCCCGTGGCTTGGGAGTGGCACCCCAGGCAGCGATTCTCCAACATCGGGCGCACTTTTTCGCCAAAGAGACTCGCCGCGTCGTCGGCGCGAGCCGCGGAGGCGAACAGTGCCCAAAACAGAGTAGGGAACACCCAGTAGTGCGCTTTTGGCAGCACATGAACTGGCGCAGCGCCGAAATAAGTGGCCGAAGCAGCCATGGCTAGCTCCAGAGGCGGGATCGCGGCCGGACGCGCAGTCTATTCCAAAAGTTAAACCAACGTCAAGCTGCCGAGACGTGCGACCAGGAGGCCTGCAAAGTCGCCGATTGACTCGCGGCAGCGTGTTCTGGGGCGACGGATCTTGTAGCTTGAGAGCTTTAGCTGGAAACGAACTGCTTTTGAAAATCCGTGCCGGCCGGAATTGTCGAGCTCAAGCAGCAGCGTTATTGGACGCTCAGCTTGGAGTGAAGTGGGAGACCTCAAACCAGCCCGGTCTTAATTGCCCAAACGGCTGCCTCGGTACGGTCTGCAACCGCGGCTTTACGGACAATCTGTTGGACGTGCTCCTTAACGGTATCGATGCAGATTGTCAGAGAGCGCGCGATTTCCTTGTTGCTCAGCCCCAAGGCCACGTGTCGCAACACCTGCAATTCGCGGGCGGAGAGCAAAACGTCGTTGCTGCCAGCCGGAACGTTGCATTGCATCAATCCGGCCACCTTCCGTAGTTCGCCGGCATGCGAGGGTCCCTCGCCCCCGACGGCACCGCGAACCGCAGCCAAGATGTCATCCTGGCTGGCACCCTTCAGCACATAATCGCTGGCACCGGAGGCAATCGCGCGGGCGATGTAGGTCGGATTATCATACGTCGACAGAATCACCACCTTAACGTTCGGCAGCGCCTCACGGATCTGCTCCAGGGCCTCCAGCCCATTCATATCGGGCATGCGAATGTCGAGCAAGATAACGTCTGGCTGATGCTCTTTGGCCAGCTCGATCGCTTGCCGACCCGATTCGGCCTCGGCGACGATTTCCATGTCGGCATCGGCCAGCAACCTGGCTAATCCAGCGCGAACGATCCCGTGATCGTCGGCGACCAAAATACGAATGCTCATGCGATTCTCCTTGTCCGACATCGCCTCGATGTGTTGAGCTCCGGAACCGCTCCAAGTCGGCGGATATCAGCATTCTAACATCGCGCTCCGCCTTCTCGCGTCGATTGCGAGGCGAATTTTCGCCGGTTTTTTTCGGGCGGGACCGATCCGCCTTCTTCCCTGGCTCGAGCCATCACGCCCTTAGCGGCATCCTGCCTGGCTTCCGCCGGCTCAGCTCTTGCGCCGTGCCGACCACGATTCGCAACGATATGGCACGTCGATCTCCTCGATCTTCTGCTCGTCAAGATACCTGACAAGGTCGACCAGCAGCCCTGCGAAGCGAACCGGCCCGGCTGTCGTGTTCAATCGGTTATGGCTCTTCCACAGCTCCAGGTACCGCTCCTTCGACATGAGAACAACATGCGACGTGACCCGATGGGCAACCAGAGTGAAGTCACCCGTCGACTCCAGAACGGTCGGCCACGAGCGATTTCGGTATGCCTCATCGTAATCAGGCACATGCTGGCGAATGGCACGTTCGGTCCAACTCAGGATCTCGCTCTTTTCGTTTTCACGGTTATTCCAAAGAACCGTGAACAAGCAATCGGACGCTAGCACTCGCCGAATTTCGGGCAGACTCTTTTGGGGATCGGCCCAATGGAATGCCTGCGCCGCAACGGCCCATCGTTGCGAAGCGTCTTCCAAGCCGCTCTGTTCAAACGTGCCGTCGAGCCAATGAGCGCCCGGCACGTCGCTGTGGAGTCGCATCTGCGGGTTTGGCTCGATGGCGGTGACGTCGAAACCTCGCTCGACGAGCAAGCGAGTAAAGATGCCAGTCCCGGCGCCAAACTCGACCACGGAATCTCCTCGTCCAATCCGGGCATCTTCGACCAGCCGGTCGACAAGCGATTCGGGATAAGCCGGCCGAGACCGCCGATACGAATCGGCTTGCGCGGAAAAGTCGCCGAGTCGCAGGGCGTTATCGCTTTCCTGGTCAGCGCGGCGAAGCCCGGCTTCCGAGCTGGAGAAACCGACGTCGGCGAATTTCGCCTCCAACGCTTCCAGATGGCGTCCGATGGCCGTGTGAATGATGACTGCCTGCTGGCGACCGGCCGACTGGACCTTGCGAACTCCGTGACCGAATCCTTTGAGGCGGCGGCGGACCTGCGAAGCACCCAGATTCACGAACAATCTATCGCCCTTCGGTTCAGACATCTCGCACCGCCATGCAAAATCCTCGCCTCGTCCAGGGCCTTCCAAATGCTCGAGTGCTTCGGCTACTCCGAGGGCTGATTATAACCCGTGTCCAATGCGGACTAAAAACGCTGGTTGCGCGCGGCAAGGGACCTTAAAATGGAGCCCATGCAGCGAACCTACCAGGCACTGATCTTGGCCACTTTGATATCGACCTCCTTGCCGTGCGCCCGGGCGGCAGAGGACGAGGAGCGGTTCCGTGGGCAGATCGGGCCGATTTTCGCCAGCCGCTGTCTGGCGTGCCATAAAGGCGAACATCCCAAGGGCAATTTATCGCTGACGACTCGTGCAGGCTTGCTGAAGGGGGGCGAGAGCGGCCCGGCGATTATGCCCGGCAAACCTGACGAAAGCTTGCTGTTCGAGTTCGTTTCGGGCGAGAAGCCCGAAATGCCGAAAAACGGCGCGGCACTCGCCGCAGAGCAGGTGTCGCTGCTGCGCGATTGGATCGAGGCGGGCGCCGCGTGGCCCGCGGACCTCGAGCTGCAAGACACGCAGCGCGCCGGCCCCGATTGGTGGGCGTTTCAGCCGATCGGGCGCCCGAGTCCGCCGGCGGTCAAAGACCCCGCCTGGGTGCGCAACCCGATCGACGCGTTCATCCTGGCGCGGCTCGACGCGGCCGGGCTCTCGCCATCACCGCCCGCCAACAAGCTCACCCTGTTACGCCGGGCGACGTTCGACTTGATCGGCCTGCCTCCCACTCCCCAGGAATGCGACGCCTTCCTGGCCGACGCGTCGCCCGATGCGTTTGAAAAAATCGTCGATCGACTTCTGGCATCGCCCCACTATGGCGAGCGTTGGGGCCGCCACTGGCTCGACGTGGTCCATTATGCCGATACACACGGCTTCGAAAGCGACAAGAAACGCCCCCATGCCTGGCGATATCGCGACTACGTCATCGATGCGCTCAATCATGACAAGCCATTCGATCAGTTTCTGCGCGAGCAGATTGCCGGCGACGTGGTCGATCCCAACAATCCGCAGGCGATCGCGGCTTTGGGATTCTTGGGCACGGGGCCCTGGGACAAGATCGGGCACGAAGCCGTGGCCGGCGACTTGCGCCGTCGCGCTCGCGCTGACGAACTCGACGACATCGTCAATACGGTCGCCGCCACCACGCTGGGGCTCACGCTCAATTGCGCTCGCTGCCACGATCACAAGTTCGATCCGCTTCCCCAGCGCGACTATTACCGCATGGCGGCGGTGTTCGCGGGAGTCAAGCACGGGGAACGCCCGTTGCGGCCGGCGGCAAACGAAGAGCGCACGCGGCGCACTGCTGAACAGAAGCTCGCCCTGGCGCGCGTCAAGGCCGAGTTCGGCCGCATGGATCGAGTGCCGCTCGACCTGGCCGATGTGGTGGCAGGTGGCAACGGTTTTGGCAGCGGTGAGCGCGATCGTGGAATCGATCCACGTTCGGGCGCGGCCAGCAGCGGCAAGCTCGGCATCTTGCCCGGCTTGCAAGTCAACGTCTTCACGCGCTCTCCGATTCCGTTTGTCGACGGAATCGCGGTGCCCAACGGTCCCTGCCCAATCAGCTCGACGGGAATCGTAATCCAGACTCCGGCCACCGATGGCCAAAGCTGGGACTACATCCAGGCGGGGAAGGTTCTGGCGCAGGACACCGCGGGGATCGACGGAGTCGACTACGCCGCGGCCGGGCATGCGATGATCGCGTTGCACGCCAATAAAGCGCTCACCTTCGACCTGGCCGCGATTCGCCAGGCGCTGCCGGAATACCAGACGCTGCGATTTCAGGCCGTCGCCGGTTACGGCGGACTCGGCACCGGCAGCAGCGCCGACTTTGCGGTCTATGTCGACGGAATGCTGCGCCGAGCGGCGGAACATCAGCCATGCGTCGGGGGGCACAGCGCTCGACTTGCCGCTTGCCCAAGAGGAGCGATTCTTGACCCTGGTGGCTACCGACGGCGGCAACGGCATCTCTTTCGACCAGATATTCTTCGGCGATCCTTGCCTGGTGCCTGCCCAACCGGACGGCGCGGCGACGTCGGACTCAACGCAAAAAACCGCCTTGCTCGAGCAGCGCCGCGCGCTCGAAAAGCAGCTGGCCGAATCGATCGACGAGGAGAAAGTCTACGCGGTCGTCTCCCAAGAGCCTCCTGCCACGCACCTGCTGAAGCGTGGCGACCCCGAGTCGCCGGCGGAGGAAGTTTCGGCGGGGGCGCTGTCGGTAATCACGGCGCTGCCGGCCGACCTGGCTGCCGCGGATTCGCCCGAGCCGCGGCGTCGTGCCGCCCTGGCAGCCTGGCTCACCGATCCGGCCAACCCCCTGGTGCGGCGCGTGGCGGTTAATCGGCTGTGGCACTACCACTTCGGGACGGGTCTGGTCGCGACGCCCAGCGATTTTGGCTTCAATGGCGATCGTCCCTCGCATCCCGAGTTGCTTGACTGGTTGGCCAGCGAGTTGCTCGAGCGGCGGTGGTCGCTCAAACAACTCCAGCGCACAATGATGCTCAGCAGCACGTACCGGCAATCTTGCGCTGCCAACGAAGCGGCTCAGGCAACCGATCGCGGGAACCGCCTGTTGTGGCGGATGAACCGCCGCCGCCTGGAAGGCGAGTCGGTTCGCGACAGCGTCCTGGCGGTGAGCGGCAAACTGAATCGCCAACAGGGCGGGCCTCCCTTCGAGGACTTTGTCTACGTCGAGAAGTACGCGCCGGTCTATCAGTACATTGTGGCCGATCGGCCCGATTTATGGCGCCGCACCGTTTATCGATTCACGGTCCGCAGCGTGCCCAATCCTTGGTTGGAAACACTGGACTGTCCCAATCCCTCGGTGCAGACCCCGGCTCGGAATCGCACGACGACCGCGCTGCAAGCATTGGCGCTGTTGAACAATCCGTTCGTGCTCCAGCAATCGGTGTATTTTGCGGAACGTTTGCAGACCGAAGCCCCGGACGGCGCGGACCAGCAGGTCCGACTGGCGTATCGCCTGGCTTTCGCTCGGGAAGCGAGCGATCAGGAGGTGACCGAAGCGGTCGACTTCGTCGCTCGCCACGATCTCGCCGAGCTGTGCCACATGTTGTTTAACGCGAGCGAGTTTGTCTATGTCGACTAGAAATTCGCGACGCGCGAATCAGGCTGACAATCTCAACCGAGCGTCCTCGTCGGCTGGCTTCGGGGCCTTGTCGCGGCGCGATTGGCTCTGGCAACTGGGGGGTGGATTGGGCGGCATCGCGCTGGCCTCACTGCTGGCCGAGGAGGGGCGGCTGCTGGCCGGCGAGCCACAGCGGACCAGTCCGCTCGCCGCGCGCACGCCTCACTTCGCTCCTCGCGCCAAGCATGTCATCGTGCTGTTTTGCGCGGGTGCCGTCAGCCAGGTCGACACCTACGATTACAAGCCGGAACTGATCCGGCGAGCCGGCACTCCCTTTGATACGACGGGCAAACTCGAATTCTTTGCCTCCAAGCCCGGCAATTGCGTGCCAAGCTATTGGCCTTTTCGCCAGCATGGCCAAAGCGGGCGCTGGATCAGCGACCTCTTCCCGCACCTGGCCACCTGCGTGGACGACCTGGCTTTTATTTACTCCATGCAATCGAAGAGCGCCGTGCACGCGCCGGCCATGTTCATGATGAATACCGGTTTCATCCAGCCCGGTTTTCCCTCGATGGGAGCGTGGACCGTTTATGGATTGGGGAGTGAGAACCAGGATTTGCCCGCTTTCGTCGTGTTGCCCGACTCGCGCGGCGTGCCGCCGGGTGGACCCGCCAACTGGAATTCGGGATTTTTGCCGGCTGCTTTTCAGGCCACGAGCGTTCGTAGCGAACCCGGCAAACCGCCGATTGCCGATTTGTTTCCTCCCGAATCTCAGTCACCGAATGCTGACGCCGCCGGTTCGCGACAATTCCTCGAACGCATGAACGCGCGGCACGCTGCCGCACGTCCCGAGGATTCGGAGCTGGAAGCAAGAATACTGGCCTACGAGCTTGCTGCCCGGCTGCAGTTGAGCGCGCCGGAGGCCACCGATATCGCCAACGAAACCGCGGCCACTCGTCAGCTCTACGGCGTCGACGATCCCGTGACTGGCGACTTCGGCCGGCGCTGCTTGCTTGCCCGGCGACTCGTCGAGCGCGGCGTCCGTTTCGTGCAGGTTTGGTGCGGCGCGGACAATACGGCCCCACCGCGCGAATTGGGACGGCCATGAAGACATCCTCGACAACCACGGCTTGCACGGCAGAATCTTCGATCAGCCGGCGGCGGCGCTCGTCAAGGATTTGAAAGCACGCGGGCTGCTCGACGAGACGCTGGTGATTTGCTGTTCGGAGTTCGGCCGGGTTCCCGCTTCCGAAGGACAGGGCAAGGGCCGGGACCACAACCCGCACGCCTTCACGGTCTGGCTAGCGGGGGGCGGCATCAAGGGAGGAGCCAGTTACGGCCAGAGCGACGAACTGGGTTATCGCGTCGCCGAGAATCCGGCCTACTGCTACGACTTGCACGCCACGGCGCTGCATCTGCTCGGGCTCGATCACGAGCAACTGACGTTCTATCACAATGGGCTCCGTCGCCGCCTTACCGACGTGCATGGTCAGGTGCTCCATCCACTGTTGTAGACCGAGCAAACTCCTGGAAAGATCCTTGCCCCATCCCGACGGCGCATCAACGATCAGCTGCGCTGGGAGCGAAACGCCTGGACGGCATCGGCCATGCGCTGAAAAACGTCCGACCACTGGCCGAATGTGGTTTGGCGGAAGAGGCGCATGGTGGGATACCACGGTGAATCATCGCGGCCCAGCAGCCAACGCCAGTCGGGCGAGAACTGGAGCGCAAGCCAAACCGGCACCCCCAGCGCTCCGGCCAAATGCGCGATCGCCGTATTGGCGGTCACCACCAGATCGAGGCTGGAAATCACTGCCGCGGTGTCCATGAACGGCCCCGTCACTTCATCGAGCCGGCCGGAAAGGTCGAGCAGCGGAAAATCGACCCTGGCCACCTGCTCCGATCCAATTCCTTTTTGCAGGCTGATCAGCCGCACGCCGGGCAATCTGGCCAGCGGCGCAAAACAGTCCAACGGCATCGAACGCCAACGATCAAAACGATAATCGCGCGATCCTTGCCAGGCGATGCCGACCTTGAAGCCGTCGATCCCGGCCAGTTCGCGGCGCCATGCGTCCACCAACCCGGCATCGGCGGTGAGGTAGGGAACGTCACAGGGAATGGTCGCCGCGTCCGTGTGAAATGCCCCCGGAGCACTCAAAAGCGGAAGATAAAAATCCGACCGCGGCAGTTTCTTGCCCGCGCCCAGGATAAACAACTCGTCCAAATCGGGATGATTCGCCAGCAACTTTCCCAATGCCGCCTGGGTGGCCAGCGCAACCCGAGCACCTCGCTCCTTCAGCAGTCGGGCATATCGGACAAAATGAAGCGTATCGCCCAAGCCTTGTTCCGCGAGCAACAACAGGCTACGGCCCGCAAGCGGTTGGCCCGTCCAGCGCGGAAGGCCGGGCTGCGGCTCAAGCCCGGGCAGGCGAAGTCGCCCCTCATACGCCGGCCAGCCACGCTCAAAATCCCCTTCGACGAGAAAGCAAACGGCCAAACCCAATTGCGCTTCGGCGTAGTTCGGCCGAAGAGCGAGCGCTTGCTTGTAGTGCGACGCCGCTTCGTCGAGCTTGCCCTGACCCAGTCGCACATTAGCTAGATTGTTGTGGACGTCGGCAAGATCCGGCCGGAGAGCCAACGTTTGCTCATAACTTGCCGCGGCTTCGTCGAGCTTGCCTTGGCTCACCAGCACGTTGCCGAGGTTGTTGTGCGCTTCGGCGTAGTCCGGCCGCAGAGCGAGCGCTTGCTCAAACCGCGGTCCCGCCTGGTCGAGCTTACCTTGCCTCCAGAGAATGCTGCCAAGGTTGTTATGGGCCTCGGCAAAATCGGGCCGCAAAGCCACCGCCTGCTCAAACCTTGCCCGGGCCTGTTCGAGCTTACCCTGCTGCTTCAGTGTGTTTCCCAGATTGTATTGTGCTTGGGCGTAGTCCGGCCGAATGGCAACCGCTCGCTCGTATTGGGCGGCCGCCTCGCCGAGGTTGCCTTGGGCCATAAGCACGTTGCCCAGATTGTTGCAAATCCCTGCACTGTCGGGACGGATCGCGAGAATCTTCCGGTAGGCCAAGGCAGCCTCGACCAGCCGGCCCGCACTTTGTTCCCGCTGCGCCAGGGCAACGAGAGCCTCCAATTCGGCTGGCTCTCCGGGCGTCGGGCTGGCCGCTGTCATCCGTTGGTTCCTCGCTCACTGCCGGCTATTCAGACGAATTCTATCAATCGCGGACAGCGCTCATCGTTGACGCCTGCTCCGAGCGGCGCGCCTGGACCGCATTGGCGATTCGATTAAAAACGTCCGGCCAGCCGTTGAATTCGGTTTGGCGGAAGAGGCGCATGGTGGGGTACCACGGCGAGTCTTCACGATCTCGCAACCAGCGCCAATTGGGCGAGAAATTGAGCGCCACCCAAACCGGCACTCCCAGCGCTCCGGCCAGATGCGGGATCACCGTATCCGACGTCACCACCAGATCGACGCCGCGGATTACGGCCGCCGTATCCATCAGCGGTCCAGCCTCTTCATCGAGCCGGCCGGAAAGATCAATCACCGGAAAATCGACCGTCTTGAGTTGTTCCGATCCAAACCCCTTTTGCAGGCTGATCAGCCGCACGCCGGGCAAACGGGCCAGCGGCGCAAAATGGGCCAGCGGAATCGAACGCCATCGATCCAACGGAAATTTGCGCGAGCCTTGCCAGGCAATCCCAATCTTGAAGCCGTCGATCGCGGCCAATTCCCGCGCCAACGGTCCGTCAACCCGGGTTCGGCGGCCAGGTAGGGAACGTCGCAGGGGATGGTCTCGGCGCCGGTGCCAAAAGCACAGGGGGCACTCAGCAGTGGCAGATAGAAATCCGAGCGCGGCAACTCCTCGGTCGAACCGAGAAGAAACAACTCGTCCACATCGGGATGATTCGCCAGCAACCGGCCGAGCGCCGGCTGTGCGACCAACACCACACGCGCGCCTCGCTCTTTCACCGCTCGGGCATATCGCACGAATTGCAGCGTATCGCCCAAGCCTTGCTCGGCCAGTAACAACAGGCTGCGCCCGGCTAAGGACTCGCCTTCCCAGCGCGGAAGGCTGCACCGATGCACGAGCCCGGGCACGCGGAGCCGCGCTTCATACGCCGGCCAGCCGCGTGCGTAATCCTCTTCGATCAAATGGCAAGCGGCCAGGCCCAATTGCGGTCCGGCATAGTCCGGTCGCAGGGCGAGTGCCTGCTCATAACGTGCCACGGCTTCGTCGAGCTTGCCTTGGATCAGCAGCACATTGCCCAGATTGTTGTAGGCTTTGGCGTAGTCCGGCCGCAGCGCAATCGCTTGCTCGTACCGAGCCCGCGCCTGGTCGAGCCGATCCAGTTGCTTGAGCGTATTGCCCAGGTTGTAATGCGCTCCGGCGTGGTCCGGCCGCAGCGCTATGACTTGCTGGAAACGTGTGGCGGCTTCATCGAGTTTGCCTCGATCGCTGAGGAGGGTGCCCAGGTGGTAGTACGCTTGGGCGTAGTCCGGACGCAGTGCGATCGCTTGCTCGTAACGTGCCGCGGCTTCGTCGAATTTTTCCTGGTCCTTGAGTACGTTACCCAGTTTGAAGTGCACTCCGGCAATGTTGGGCTCGATCGCAAGAACCTTGTCATACGCCGCCGCAGCTTCGGCCAGCCGTCCCGCATGGTGTTCGCGCTGTGCCAGGGCAATGAGAGCATCCAACTCGGATGGCTCTCCGGGCGTCGGGCTGGCCACTGTCATCGATTCATTTCCTCGCGCGCTGCCGGCTGTTCAGACCAATTATAGCTTCTCACCCGCGGCGGCATTGAATCGCAGTCGAATCGTGCGGATTAACACGGTTCCGGGCGTAGCGTCTGGACAGCACTCGCAATGCGATAAAAAACGTCCGGCCAGCCGTTGAATTCGGTTTGGCGGAAGAGGCGCATGGTGGGGTACCACGGCGAGTCTTCACGATCTCGCAACCAGCGCCAATTGGGCGAGAAATTGAGCGCCACCCACACCGGAACTCCCAGCGCTCCGGCCAGATGCGCAATCACCGTATCCGACGTCACCACCAGATCGACGCCACGGATTACCGCCGCCGTATCCATCAGCGGACCAGCCTCTTCATCGAGTCGTCCGGAAAGGTCAATCACCGGGAAATCGACCGTCTTGATTTGTTCCGATCCAAACCCTTTTTGCAGGCTGATCAGCCGCACGTCGGGCAAACTGGCCAGCGGCGCAAAATGGGCCAGCGGAATCGAACGCCAACGATCCAAAGGAAAATCGCGCGAGCCCTGCCAGGCAATCCCAATCTTCAAGCCGTCGATCGCGGCCAATTCCCCGCGCCAACGGTCGATCAACTCAGGATCGGCCCTGAGATAGGGTACGTCGTTGGGAATGGTCGCGGCGCCGGTGCCAAAAGCACAGGGGGCACTCAACAGTGGCAGATAAAAATCGGAGCGCGGCAACTCATCGGCCGAACCGAGGAGGAACAACTCGTCCACGTCGGGATGATTCGCCAGCAAGCGGCCAAGCGCCGCCTGGATGGCCAGCACGACCCGCGCGCCCCGCTCCTTCAGCAGTCGGGCGTATCGGACGAATTGGATCGTATCCCCCAAACCTTGCTCGGCCAGCAATAACACGCTGCGGCCGGCCAGGGATTCGCCCGTCCAGCGTACAAGGCTGTGCCGCGGCTCAAGACCGGGCACACGCAGTCGCCCTTCATAGGCCGGCCAGCCCCGCTGGTAGTCCTCTTCGATCAGATAGCAAGCGGCCAGCCCCAATTGAGCGTCGGGGCCGTCGGGCTGAACCGCCTGCAATTGCTCGAAGGCTTGCCGCGCTTCGGTCAGCTTGAGCTGCTCCAGAAGCGCGACGCCAAGATTCTTTATCGCGTCGATCCGGGCGGGTTGCAGACGCAAAGCTTCGCCATAATTCGCCACGGCCAGTTCGAGCTGGCCTTGCTCCGCATGCGCCAATCCCAGCGAATATCGGGCCAGACTCGAATCGGGACGCGTGCGAACGGCCCCCTCGTAGGCTGCCTGGGCATCGGCATAACGCCGCTCGGCAAGCAGCACGTTGCCCAGGCTGATCCGCGCTTCAAGATAGCCGGGTTGAACTTGGACGGCTCGCCCGAGGCAATCCAGGGCTTCTTCGGTTCGCCCGAGCTTGGCCAGCGCCAGGCCCTTGTTCATCAGCGCCGCGGGGAAATCTTTTTGCAAGCGCAAGGCCTGGTGGCAACTGGCCAGCGCGTCCTGCGGTCTTCCCGTCGCCAGCAAGGCGTCCGCCAGGTTGGCGTGCGCCTGCACATGGCGAGGGTTGAGCTGCAGCGCACGTCGATAGCACGCGATGGCCAACTGCAATTCTCCCTCGCCTCGCAGTGCTACTCCCAGGTTCGCGTGAGCGTCGGCATGGTCGGGTTTCAACTTCAAGGCCTGCCGATAATGCGGAACCGCTTCGCTCCACCGTTCGAGCCCGGCGAAAACATTTCCCAGATTGATGCGGGCTTCGGCGAAATCGGGCCGGATTCTCAAGGCCTCTTGCAGACTGGCAATCGCCTGCGCAGTTTGCCCTTGCGCTCGAAGGGCCATGCCGAGAAGACACCAGGCGTCGGCATTGAGCGGTTCGGCTTCGACAATCTGCCGAAACGCGAATTCAGCCTGCGAAAAGCTGCCGGTCCGGTGGTATTCGAGACCCAGGGCAATCAACCGCGCGGTTTGCATCGCTGAAAAGCTTCTCCTTGCGCGCCCGATCGACCGCGCCGACAGACGATGCTATTGAGCCTAAGAATCGAAAAGACATCTCGCTACCCAAACGATCCACGCGCCCACGAGTGGCCCAAACGGCAGGGTTCATGGGTTGGCGGCGGACATGACGACGATGCGAATCGGTTCCGACACGACGATATCGGACGTGAGCGTGGGCGCGGCGGCGTCGGTCGCGGCCTTGCGGCGCTCGGCGGCGGCGAGTTTCGCGGCGTCGGCCACCTTCTGTTGGTCGGCTGCCGCTCGTGCCGCGTTTTCGGCTTCTGCTTTTTTGTCGGCGGGCGCGGCCAGCGCCTCATCGGCCAGCTTCTTGGCAACGGCCGCCAGCCCGGCGGCCTCCTGCTCGGCTTTCTTCTGCGCCTCTTCCGCCGCTTTCACGGCCGCGAGATTGTAGCGGTAATTCGTCGTGGAGCTCCCGTAGAACGCGATCACATATTCTCCGGGGGGTGTTTTCAAAGCAGCCAGATCAAGCACGGCCTGAGCCGTGGGAGCCCGGTTCGGGATTTCAATTTCCTTGGCCCCCTCAAAGCCCGCGCCGAACGTCTTCAATTTCAGGGCTGCCGTGGACTCACCGCGCCACGCCACGGCCAGGGGGATCGTGAGCTTGTCGCCAACCTTGGCTTGCCAGACCTTGTTTTCGCTCGGCGCGATGCTCAGCGGCGCGCTCTCCGAACCGCCAACCGACACCGGCACGTCGGCCAGCAAACGCGGGGAGGGCGTCTCCTGTTCGGAATCCCTCACCGGCCAGATCATCGAAGCCAGTCGACAAGGACGACTCACGGGCGATCCATCGATCTGGGCGCAACCCAACAGCCGCGCGGCCGCCCATGAGCGCGGCGCGTTTTCAGCGGCGGTAATCAACATGATTCCCCGGCTCTTGCCCGCCGGAATCTTCAAACCACACGCGCTCACTCCTTCGGGCAGATCCTCCATGGCCAGCTCAATCTCGCCATCGAAGCCGTCTCGTCGCACCGTGACCACTTCCAGCGCCATCGTGCCGCCACCGCGCAGGGCGATTGGCTTGGAAAGTGCCGCACGATCCTGG
This sequence comes from uncultured Planctomycetaceae bacterium, assembly GCA_963702015.1. GTDB lineage: Bacteria > Planctomycetota > Planctomycetia > Pirellulales > PALSA-1355 > DATJTR01. The sequence goes on along the minus strand of OY969698.1, from coordinate 3,839,133 downwards.
TTCCGCGTTTCCATGTGCAACGCCCAGGCAACCAGTGCGAAATCGGGAGATGCCTTGCGCAGGATCAGCTTGTAGACGTTGCGCGGATCGCTGCGCGTTCCACCGAACAAATCGCGAAGTTGCAGTCGATAGACTCCATCTTCCTTGATTTCGACCTTTCCCAGCACGTCGGCAGAGCCTGCATTGTAGAACGGGCCGTCGTAGGTGTTCCCATTGCTTGAGAGCTTGATCGGCGTTGGAATGTCATTCAACTCGGCCACATCCTCGAGCTTCTCATTTGCGCCTTCCTTGATCACGCGCTGCACAAGGACGAACGGATCGGTGGGCAGGCCGAGACGCTCGGAAACGACTTCGACCCACCATTGCTCTCCCTTCTTGGCTTCGAACTCGAAGGTGTCGACGTCTCCGGCAGGGAAAAAACTCCCCGCGATCTCGCAGGGGAGCGTGATCTTCTGCGCTTCGCTCTGCTTGTTGTTGGGTTCGACCTCCGGAATTTCAGGAAGACCGAATCTGTCATCCGGCGCCCACGAGAACGAACTCACCAGCGCGGTGGAAGGCTGTCGTCTGATGGGAGCGCCGGCGTCGGCCTCCAGCAGGGCGAGCCGATAGAAGTAGCCAGCGCCGCCTTGGTAGGTCAGGTCCTGCACCTTGATGAAATAGGCGCCGTCGGCAGGGGCCGTAAAGTCCAACACGCCGCCGCGGCGATTCACCACAAGATCGTGGCCGGCGGAATCGGCTAGGATCAACACCGCCGTCAGTTTTGAGTCGATGCCCGCCGCCGCGCAGTCGACGATCAGACGTTTTCCCTTGGTGGCTTGAACGACGTAGTAGTCGACCGCCTTGCCGTTGACAAACGCATTGCAAACGACGCCGGGCGTGAGCGGCATGGCCGTTGCTGCCGTGTTATTGGGCTTCTCCCTGGTCACTTCGGCCAGCGAGCCGACGGAAAACGCGCGTGACGAGGAAATACCGAGCCGCGTCATCAATCGCGCCTCGTGAACCCCTTGAGGCGCATCGGGGGAAATGGTGACGATGAACTTGTCTTTTTCCACTTTCCCTTCGGCGGTCACTTTGGCTTTCGCCGTGATTTTGGGGTTGGAGAAGAGCAGCTCGCGGGCGTCATCGATGCTCTCGCCGCTGATCGCCACCTCGAAGCTGGTCCCCGCCTGTCCACCCATCGGCATCACCGTGAGCAAACGCGGCGCCGGCAGGCACACCACTTGGGCCAGCGACGTGGACGCCAGACAAAGCGATGCAAGGGCGACGCCGAACCGGAGAAGTGATGTGCGGGGCGTCATGCTAATGATTGAAGAGGAATTCTTTGGTGTTGAGGATCGCCCAGAGAATATCTTCATAGCGCTTGCGCTCGGCCTTCTGGAAATCGACCGCCCTCCGCTGACTTGCGCGAGATTTTTCCAGGTAGTCCGTGGCGGCTTTCATCTCCTCAGCGCTGGGCTCGCGCGAGTAGGCGACCAGATAGAGCTCGGTGATTTTCTCCGGTTCCGGCCGGGCGTCCTTGGCCAGAAGTTCGGCGCACCCCCCTTAGCCCCAAGCTTCAGCTTGATATCCCGTCCGTTCATCAAAAACAAGCTTTGTGCCAGGCTCGAGGTCTGAATGCGTTCGCACTCACAAACGCTGGCCCCTTCGGGTCGGCCGAAAACCGTCAGAAAGTAGGAGTTTCGGTTGTAGCTGTTGTCCGGCAGGGAGATGGCGTGCGTGCCGGGCGGCATGTCGGCGAAATCGGTTTGCGCGCCGACAAGCTGGTCGACGGCATCCAATAACACCTCGGCGGTCAAGCGCTTCGGGTAGAAGCGCGAGAAATTCTGCCGATCGACTTCATTGTGGTCGTTCGGCGTGGCACTGAGCTGGTAGGTTTGCGATTGGGTGATCAAGCGAATGACCGACTTCAAATCGTAATCGCTGGCGATAAAGTTGCTGGCAAGCGCGTCGAGCAGCTCGGGGTTCGACGGCGGGTTCGTGTCGCGGATATCGTCCTCCGGCTCGATCAATCCTCGCTTGAAGAAGTGCTTCCAGTAACGATTCACCAGCGACCGGGCGAAGTATGGATTCGCTTTATTGCTCATCCAATCCGCCAGCCGCAGACGGGGATCTTCGTCGGCCGGAATATCGAGGCTCGCTTCACCCAGACCCGCAGGCTTGACGGGCAACTGCGTCTTTTTGTTCGTCGCTTCGGCGATCCCGCGTTTATGAAAGATCACGTCCTCGCCGAGGGTGGCGGTCGGCCGCCGGCCGATCTGGCTGAAGAACGCCGAAAAGCTGTAGTAATCGCGCTGACTCCAGCGCTCGAAGGGGTGATGATGGCACTGCGCACAGTGCATGCGGACGCCGAGAAAAAGCTGCGCGACGTCTTCGAGCTGCGTCTCGGGATCCTTCGCCCGCTTGTACCAGGCGACCGCCGGATTTTCGATGACATTGCCCGTTGCACCGAGCAGTTCGCGCACGATCTGATCGTAGGGCTTGTTGGCCAACAGACTGTCGCGCAGCCAGAAGTGGAAAGCAAAGTTGGAAGTCTTGTCGGTCGCCACGTCCCGTTTGTTCTTCAGCAGCGCCGCCCATTTGTTGGCAAAGTAATCAGCGTAATCCGAGCTGCCAAGCAGCGAATCGATCAACTGATCGCGCTTGTTCGGATCCTTGCTGGCCAGAAACGTGCGCGTTTCGTCGACGGTCGGCAAGCGGCCCGCGATGTCGAGCGTGGCGCGGCGCAAAAACGTCGCGTCGTCGCAGACCGCCGACGGCGGAATGCCAAGTTGCGTCAGATTGGCGAAAACGAGCTGATCCACGAAGTTTTTCGCCTCGGGCAAATTCTCAACCTTGGCCCCCAAGGGAACCGACGCGCTGAAAACCGACACCATCCCTTGGTAGCGCACCATCACGGCGGCATTGCCCGGAATGTCGAGTACTTTCACCAGTCCCGTTTCATCCGCCTCAGCCATGCTCTTGTCGACGGGCTCATAAAGCGCGGTACGGGTCACGTCCCGTGTGCTTCCGTCGGAATAATGAGCCAGAACCTTGAGCTGCTGCTGGCCCTTGCTTTGCATCGCCTTGCGCTTCGGTTCGACTTCGATCGACGCGAGCTGCGGATCCGCTTCGCTGCCAAACGGCATTCCCTCGCCGATCCACTCGGCGAGCAGCTTGTAGCCCGCTGAATTTGGATCGAGCCTCATACCACCGCCATGCGGCATGGTATTGGAAGCCTTCAAGAGCAGCAGGCTCTGCGCGGGCGAACCGGGAAAGACGCGCCGGCCGTGTCCTTCCTTGACGATGTGCTCGTAGTCTTCTTGCGGCTCAAAGCCGAGCAAGGAAAGGCGAAAGCCATTCTGTCCGCCACCCGACTTCGCGTGGCAGCCACCCGAATTGCAAGTGGCCTTGGTCAGGATCGGCACGATGTCGTTGACGAAATTCAGCGGATGCTCGCCCTCGGTCGCACGGCTCGAGACCGTGGACGACAAGATCGCCGACAGCATGCCGGCAAAGGTGGCGAATCGCAGGTTCATGATGCCGGTGCCTGCGCCGTCAGTTCGGGGATCGGCTTTCCATCGTTGACAATGAATGTTGGCCGGTTGTTGAAGTCATTGATCATCGCGTTGGCGTAGTCGATGCCCAGGTGATGATAGATCGTGGCCAGGAAATCGCCGGGGCCGCAAGCGCGCTGGGCGACATTTTCGCCGCGCTTGTCGCTCGCCCCGATGACGCCGCCGGTACGGATGCCGCCGCCGGCCCAGAGGTTGCTGAAGACGCGCGGCCAATGATCGCGTCCGGGTTGAACCGTGCCGGCCGGCGCGCTGGCGTCGCCCGCGCCGGTGCTGCGACCATGTTCAATCTTCGGCGTGCGGCCAAACTCGCCCGTCACCACCACCAGCACGCGCTTGTCGAGACCACGCGCATAGATGTCTTCGATCAGCGCCGACACCGCCTGGTCGTAGGCGGAGCGCGGAACCGCAGTGCATCGAAGATATGATGGTTCACCGAATGATCGTCCCAGTTCATGATCCGACCGCATTGGGGACCATCCAACAGGCTGGTGACGATTTCCACGCCCGATTCGACGAGCCGACGAGCCAGCAGCAGCTGCTGGCCCCAGCGATTTCGCCCATAGCGATCGCGCGTGCGATCGTCTTCCTCGCTCAGATCGAATGCCTCGCGTGTCTCGGGATTGGTCAGCAAGGTCATCGCCTGGGCCTCGAACTGGTCCAAGGCCCCCAGTTCGCCGTCGCGGTCGAAGCGGCGCTCCAACTTGTCGAGATTCCGCCGCAGCGCGACGCGATCGCTCAATCGCGATTCCTCGCTCGGATCGGACAAGCCGACGTTGGGCACCTCGAAGTCGGGCCGGTTGGGATCGCCTAAAATGGCGAACGGCGCATAAGCGGCTCCCACGTAGGCTGGCCCGTTGTATTCGACGACGGGATTGACGCCCACGTAGTTGGGCAACGAACTGGTGCGACGCTGTTGTTCTTTGGATCGCAGATATGCCGCCACGCTCATCCAGTCGGGGAGGCGCGGCCGGGGCTTATCAACCACATCCATGTCGCCCGAGAGCAATTGCTTGCAGCCGGCGGAGTGTCCCGCGGCTTTGTGGCTCATCGAACGCAGGATGGTGAACTTGTCGGCGATCTTGGCCTGCATCGGCAGCAATTCGGTGAATTGAAGCCCAGGCACTTTCGTGGAGATCACGTCGAACGGCCCGCGATACTCGGTTTCGATATCCGGCTTCGGATCGTAGGAATCGAGATGGGACAGTCCGCCTCCCAACCACACCATGATGACGGCCGTCTTTTCGCGCGTCGGCTTCGCCACCGATTCCGCGCGCAGCCGCAGCAACTGGGGCCAACTCAAACTCGCGAAACCGGTGAGACCGATCTGCATGAACCCACGCCGACTCACGGGGCCACAGCAGCGCGTCGAGCGTGGTGATGCCGAAGAAGTCATGATCGAACCTGGTGGAGCAGGGGGTTCGTGGCGGAAACGACGTGTGTCTATACATGCGCCCGTTACCACGGTTCGCACCGCGGCGCGAGGCCAGTGGTTCGGCCGGACGAGTCACTCCCTAGAGCCAGAAAGTGGGGCGGGAAACGAAGGCGGGATAATCGACAGCCGAGTACCTGTCTCGTTCCCGGCGTTATGAATCATATCAGCTTAGCACCGTGTCGGAAGTCAGGTCAAGGCAATGGTTTCGCGGCTAACGAACGTCTCCGGATCGACGATTGCGAAGTACCCGATCGGCTGCCTGCCGCCCCAAGCTAGGATTAGCCCGCACGCGGTTCTCGGGGCCTCGGGACTGGGTCTCTTAGACCTTCGCCCGGCGCCCCGATGGCCAGGGGAGGGGGGCCACCGGCAGGGCTGAACTTGCTGGCCGCTGCTACGGTATCCAGCCGGGCTCCTGGAGTTGCCCGTTCCACTCGTCCCAGGCCGCCTGAAGTTCCGTCACTTTGTCGGGGTTCTCAGCCGATAGATCGTGCTCTTCACCAATGTCGGCGGCCAGATTAATCAGCCAGGGTTGCGACATCACCGCGTAGGACGCTGGCCCCGGACCGGTTGGCTTTACCGACGAGTCCCGCGGCCGCACCAGCTTCCAATCCCCACTGCGCACCGCCCACTGCGGACCCAAACGCCAAAACAATATTGCGTGCGGGGCATCGTCGATCTTTTTCGTCAAGTAAGGCAACAGGTTCACGCCATCGAGCTGCCACTCGGGCTTGATCTCGCCGCCGGCGGCCGTCAGGGCCGTGGGCAGTATATCAAGGGAGATCACCGGTTGGTCGTAGACGGTGCCGGCGGGAATCGTTCCTTTCCACTCGACGAAGAACGGGACACGGATGCCCCCTTCCCATGTGGCCATCTTATTGCCTCTTAACGGTTTGTTACTCGACCCGACCGCGCCTGGCCCGCCGTTGTCGCTGAGGAAGAAGATCAACGTGTCTTGCTCGAGATTCTTTTCTCGCAAGGTCGTGAGGACCTGGCCGACCGCATCGTCCATCGCCGACACGACGGCCGCAAACGCCCGTCGTCTCGGATCTTTGATCTGTGCGAAGCGGTCAAGGTATTTAGCCGGCGCCTCGATCGGCGCGTGGCAGGCGTTGAAGGGGAGATATAGAAAGAAGGGCTCGTTGGCGTGCGCGGATGAAATCGGTTGCACGCTCGGCATAGGCGTCGGTGGTATAGAAAGCGTCATCCGTAACCTTCTTTGGATCGGGACTGAGACGGGAGTCGACAAGGTTCGGATGGAAAAATGCGGTATTGCCCAGCGTACCGTAGTATTCGTCGAATCCGCGCCGCATAGGTCGGAATTGAAGATCGGATCCAAGGTGCCATTTCCCCACCGCCGCCGTGGCATACCCCAGCTCTTTCATGCGCTGGGCAAACGTCGTCTCGGTAAGGGGCAGACCGAAAGGAAGGCGGCCTTTCCCTTCGTTGTATTCATGACCAAACCGCTGCTGGTAACGGCCCGTCATGATTCCGGCACGAGTCGGCGAGCAATAGGGACACGATACATACCCGTTGGTGCAGCGTGCGCCGTTGGCGGCAATCGAGTCGATGTTCGGCGTTGGCGCATCGCCACCCCCTTGTGCGCCGATATCGGAGTAGCCGGTGTCATCGCAGAGAATGACAATCACGTTGGGCTTGCGGGCCTCGCCGGCAGCAACCCGGCTTGTGATGGCCGCGACGGCTAGAATCGAAACCGCGACCAGCAAATGGTGGGCTTTCATCGGTGCTCCTGAAATCACACGAGGGAGGGATGCTGACTCGCGATTTCCGAGTGTAACTAAAAGGCGAGTGCGTTTCACCCTCCCGGCTCCGCATAAGCCAACCGCGATGACTTCGTCCGCAGCTCGTCGAGCAGCTCCATCAGGGTGTCGGGGTCCAGCGGCTTGACGATGTGGTAATCGAACCCGGCTTCGTGCGTTCGCTGCCGGTCCTGTGCCTGTCCGAACCCGGTTTGGGCGATGATGACCAGATCCTTGCCCTTCGTCTGCTTCCGAATGCGGCGGCACACCTCGTGACCGTTCAACTTCGGCAGATCGAGATCCAGCAGGATCACGTCGGGCTGAAACTCGAAGGCCGCGGCCACCGCTTCCTCGCCGTCGTAGGCCGTACGGGTCTCGCTGCCCATCATTTCCAGAATCATTGCCAGGCTATCCGTCGTGTCTCGGTTGTCATCCACGACCAGAATGCGATATTTCGCCTCACAGCTCCGTTGTGCGCTTGTTGTCCGAATTCCGTGGTCGAGCTTGCCGAGTAAGGCGGGCAGGCGAACAACGAACTCGCTTCCTTCACCCGGCCCGCCGCTGCGCGCCTCGACGCCGCCGCCGTGCATCTCGACAAGTACCCTGACCAACGACAGACCGATCCCCAAACCGACCTGCGACCGATCCGGCGTGCGGCCAACCTGCGTAAACATGTCGAATACCTTGGAAAGCATCTCGGCGGGAATTCCGACGCCTGTATCCTTGACGACCACGACGACTTCATTGCCTTGTCGCTCGGCAGAGAGCCAAATCCGACCGCCTGGCTCGCTGTACTTGGCTGCGTTGTTGAGCAAGTTGGAAAACACCTGAGCCAACCGGGTCAGGTCCGCTTCGAGGTAGATCGGCTCCGACGGCAACTCGACAATCAGTTCGTGGCCGCACGCCTCAATAATTGGCCGCCCGGATTCGATCGCTTCCTGCAGAACGTTCGCGAGTTCGACTCGCTCCTTGCGGAGTTCCAGCTTGCCCAGGCTGATCCGGTTCACGTCGAGCAAGTCGTCAACCAGGCGGACCAAATGTCCAAGCTGCCGCTCCATCATCGCGCAGCGCCTGCTCCACGGCGTCGGAATCGCCCTTTGCCAGCTTCACGAGCTGCAGGCCGTTGCGGATCGGGGCCAAGGGGTTCCGCAGTTCGTGAGCCAAGGTCGCCAAGAACTCCGCCTTTTTGCGGTCAGCTTCCCGCAAGTTCTGCTCCATTTGTCGGCGTTCCGTCACGTCCCGGACAATGCTGGCGATGAGCATCCCCTGATGGTCGGAAATCGGGCTCAGGCTGATCTCGACGGGGAACTCGCTGCCATCTTTCCGTAATCCCCACAATTCCTCGTCTGGTCTCATTCCCATCGGGCGAATGCTGGGATGTTCCGTGAAACCGGCACGTTGACGCCGGTGACCGTTTCGGAAGCGCTGGGGCATCAGAATCTCGACCTCTTGGCCCATTAATTCCTCCCGCGCGTGGCCGAACATCTTTTCGGCCTGTCCATTCACCCGCACGATCTTGCCATCCTGATCGACTATGACGACGGCATCGGGAGCGGCCTCCAGAAAGTGGCTGAACTGCCGGTTGGCTAGTCGACCTCGCAGCAAGGTCCGGACGCAAGCCACCAACCCGGCCGCCTCCACCGGATGCGTCAGATAGGCTTCGTCCCCCCGTTCCAGGTGGCTGGCGAATTCACTGCTCTCGACGAACGTTTCCGACAGGTGCAGCACGGGAATTCCGGCGGTGTCGGCGTGGGCCTTGAGGCGACAGCAGACCTCGAAACCACTCATGTCGGGCAGGCAGAGCTCCAGAAGGATAATGTCCGGGATGATTTCGGTTGCCAGGTGAAGTCCGTCCACACCGTTGGTGGCGTCGCGGATTTTGAAGCCCGCTTTACGCAGGGGCCGGTCGAGACCATACCGTCTTTCCTCGTCCGCGCAGACGATCAGGGCGGTAAGCGGCGACGGATCGCGCATGGGTATGCCTCTCGGTGTGCAAAGACCGCGGAACCCGCGTGTGAATCGCGCAGCGATTTTCAGCCGTCAGGTGGGTCCCTGAATCATAATCGAGGCAACCGCCACGAGCAGCCCGAGCACGTTCAGGATCAAGATCAATAAGCCGACGCCCAAGAGCGTTTGATTCCCCTCGTCGAGTCGGACGGTCCGTTTTTTCCAGCGCGAGAATCGATTGGCGACCACTCCACAAATCCACGTCCAGTGCAGCATCAAGTGGATCGCGATCAGAAACGTTAACAGGGCGACCAAGACAAATTCAAGGCCAAGCCAGTCGTCGAGCAGGTACCCCCAAAGTTTCCAACCCGTCGCGGCAGCGGCCGAAGGAAACACAAATCGCACGATGGCCGCCGTGCCCATCAGCGCGACGAACACGACCAACAAGACCGAGTCGAGCAGGAAATTGACGGTCGTGCGGGTGGGGACGAGTGATCGCATGTCGCGCGCAGCGCGCTGTGCGGAATCGCGCGCCATAGCCTTCGGCTCGTTCTCGTCATCGACACAGCGGACAGATTGCATCTTGGGCACTGATAAAGGCTTGGGCACCACGTGCGATCGACAACGCGCCGGTCAACACGATACATCCAGCAGCAATGCGAAAGGCGTGCCGTCGCAGCGACATCCGCAGCAGCGAACCTCCCCAACCGGTGAGAATCATCAAGGGAGCGGTGCCCAACCCAAATAGTGCCATCCGCAAGCCTCCCTGCCACATGGTCCCGCTGGCCGACGCCAAGGCCAAAAATGCATACACCAAACCACACGGCAGAAAGCCCGTGAATACCCCCGCCAGAAACAAATCGCGCCGGCGCCGGCTGGCCAAATACGAGCGGAGCAACGTCGGCACAAACAAGGAGTCGTCGGCCCGGCGTGAGGCAACCGCACGAGACCGCCGGCCAGCCAGGCCCTGGATGATCAATAGCGTGCCGGCCACGATTGCCAGCAGGGCCTGCGTGGGAATCGCGGCAGGAAAAGCACGGTTCAGCCGCCAGCCGATATAGCCCATCACCATGCCGCCAAGCGTATAGGTAGCAATCCGGCCACCGGTATAAAACCCTTGCCGCAGCAGATTGGCCGACCAGCCTGGAGCGCTGGCGCCGATCGACAGTGCAAATCCACCGCACATGCCGACGCAGTGCGCCGAGCCGAGCATGCCACCCACAAATACCATGGCCATTTCGATCATCGAAGTGCCTCGGCCAATTCGGGCTGGCGCTTCGCTATCGTCTTGCCTTTCGTTGAAGATGAGTGCGCAGGCTCGGCGTTTCGTCCGCCGCACGATGCGGTGCCTGTTTGAGCCTGAGCGAGTTTCCGATCACCAGCAGGCTGCTTGCGACCATGGCCCCCGATGCCCAAATCGGGTTGAGCCAACCGCTCACCGCCAGACCGATTCCCAAGGTGTTGTAGACCAGCGCCCAGAACAGATTCAGCCGCACGATGTGCACGGTCCGGCGCGCCAGGCCAATCGCCCAGGCGACCCGTCGCAGATCATTGGACAGCAGGCAAATATCGGCACTTTCACGCGACAGGTCGGCGCCGCAACCGAGCGCGATTCCGACGTCGGCGGCGGCCAGCGCCGGTGCATCGTTCAGGCCGTCGCCCACCATGGCCACGCCACGCCGTTGGTGACGCGACTTGCTCGATTGCCGCCGACCTTTTGCTCCGGCAGCAAGATCGCCCGTCACCGGCAACTGAAGTTGCCTGGCCAATGCAGCCGCACGGGTCTGATGATCGCCTGTCAGCACCGCCACGCTCAAGCCGAGCGACGTCAGGTGCCTCGATCGCTTCCGGCGGCCTCGACGCGGATCTGTTCCGAAAACGCGAACACCCCGCGGATCTGCCGATCCCAACCGATCGCCGCAGAGCGTCATTCCCTGCGCGACGATCCCGCTGACGACGGGCTCCAGTGCCGGCGGACAAACGAGTCCTTCGTCCGCCATCAGATGCATGCTGCCGAGCGCCACCGTCCGCCCCTCGCGGTCGACGCCGCGGACTCCCCGGCCGGGAAGCGTGCGCACTTGCCGAAAATCAACGCAGCGATCAACGGCGGCAGCGGCAACAAAACTGTCGATCGCTCGAGCAGAGAGGATGGTTGCTGCCGGCAGCGATGCCGCGCCGCGGCGTGCAACACTTCCCCCGAATCCTCCACGTCAGCAGAGGCGAATTCGATCACTTTCGGCTCGCCAGTCGTCAATGTGCCTGTCTTGTCGAACCAAACCGCATGAACCCGAGCCAGGCGTTCCAGAGCATTGCCGTGGCGAAACAGTACCTGATGTTGCGATGCCGTGGTCAAGGCACACCAGGTCGCCAGCGGAGTCGCGAGTCCCAACGCGCAAGGACAAGCGACCAGCACCACGGCCATCGCACTCAGGATGCCTTGTTCCAATCCATCGCTATGGGATTGCCAGGCGAACGTGGCCAAAGCCACCACGGTCACCAGTGGCAAAAAGATCGCGGCCACGCGATCGGACAATTGCTCGTAATAGCCCTTGGCAACGCGCGCCTGCCGGACGGCGCTGAGCATTCGCCCCAGCGTGCCGGCCTGTACCGGTCCGGCGGCACGGACCAGCAGTTGGCCATCGAGATTGGTCGTGCCGCCGAAGACCGAATCGCCGGCTTGCTTGATCGACGCCTTGGCTTTCTCCGGTCACGAGTTGCTCGTCGATCGCCGCCATTCCCGAGAGAATGCTCACCATCGACCGGCAAACGCTCGCCGGCGATCACTCGTAAGACGTCGCCCGCGACGACCGACGCGGCCGGCAGCACCTGGTCGCCGCCGGCGCGCACCCCGACCACGGTCAGCGGGATCAACTTCTCCATGGCGTCGAGTTCGCGATTGGCCTGCGCCTTGCCAGTCGATTCGAACCAACGGCCGAGCGTCACGGCCACCAGCACGACGCAGGCGACTTCGAAATAGACGTGCCCCTGGCCGCGAAAGACGCTGACCGCCGAGTAGGCGATCGCCGCGGCCACGCCTGAGAGCAGCAACAGATCGGTCGTTGCCCGGCCGCGGCGCAGTTGCTGCCAGGCGCTTTCGGCCAATGGCAGTCCCAGCATCCAAACGACCGGCAGAGTCAGCAGCAGGCTCAAATAGCGAAAGACGTCGGCCAGCGGCCGATCGAGCGCAGATGTCGGCGGCCACATTGACCTCGTAGACGTCCGGCGTCCACAGCGCCATGCTGAAGACGAGGACGTTCAGCGTCAGGAAGATCGCCAGACCCAACCGGCCAAGCATGCCGGTGCAGCCGGTCGCCGCTTCGCGATCGTGCGCCACCTCGGCCGCCCAGAGGCAGCCCGAACAACAATACTGCGGCTGGTCGCTCGGAGCGCTGCGCCTGGGGCGACCACCAGGCCTTTGCCAGCGGCAGGCCGCAATAATCGCAAGCGTCGGCGGACGGTCGGGCTGACGCTCATGGTGGCGAAAGGAGTTCGATCTGCAAATCGGGAAACAGATATCGCATCGCGTAGTAAATGGCAAAGATCCAGAACCCGAGCCAGATCAGCCGCACATACCAGGGATGCGATTGCCCGTGTACTGATGAAACTGCGAGTCGCTCTCGGGCGTGGTCTCTTCGATTTGGTTCATCGACCGACCTCCTTACGCGGGACTCTTGGCGGTCGCTGCCAGCGATCGAGCCAATCTTCGTTTTCGAGCATGGTCTGCTTGGGCCGTTCGATGTCGCGGAACATGCCGTTGAAGGCCGCCCATACGAACAGCAGCAAGAAACCGACGCCGGCCAGCAGATAATTGACGATCGGAGCGATCGCGAACGCACCGTCGGCATCGGCGCGATAGGTGTTGATCAACTCCCAAAACTTGGTGCCGAAGCCGTACAGACACGGCCCGAGCACGACGACCGTGGCAATTGCCTTCGCCAGCGGACGCCACGATTGTTGCCGCACAGGCGCGATCATTCTTCCTCCTCGGTCCGCTCACCGACCGGTTGATACTCTTCGTAATAGGGATAACTTTCCAGCCACGAGCCGAGCCATTGCACATAGGTCATGATCGCCAGCCCGCGCCGCGTCGGCTTGTCCGGCGTACCGTCGAAAAACCACGGATAGTCGGGCATCGGCGAACCGGCCGAAACCGACCGCGGGCGGAAAAAGTGGACCGCGTGCCAATCGTTCGAGTGCCGACCCCCTTCGCGGCTCAAATCAGGACCGACGCGGCGCGTGCCGAACATCACCGGCCGTTGCAAGGCGTTCTGATATTCCTCGCTCTTGGCCACCGGCCCGTAACGCAGCGATTCGTTGGAAACCGGCCGAACGAATTGGCTGTGGCAATGCCAGCAGCCCTCGCCGACGTAAATCTTGCGGCCCAGTTCCAGTGCCTCGGCACACTTTTCTTTGGTCGGCGAACCGAACGCGGCTCGAAATTCCTCGGGCCAGCGCCGCTCGAGATCTTCGAACTGATACATCAGATTGGCATTGGTCAACTCGCTGACGGGCTGCTCGGGCAAGTCCTGGTACATGAACATCGGCACCAGCGCGTTCGAAACGAACGCGAACAGGAAGAAGCCCAATCCACCGACGAACAACACGCCTGCCTTACTCTCGAACATTGCAACCTCTCGTTGATCTTTAAATCCCGCGCGATTTCGGGAGCGTGCGGGCTCCCATGGCCGGCACTCGCTCAGTCTGTCCACTCAACCGGCCGCGGTCGCTGCTCCGGGGCCGGAAGTGGTTCGCTCCGGCGACATCGACCGGCACGGCTCGCGGCGAACGAGCCGTGAGATAGATGTTGGTCAGGAAGCACAACAACCCGCCGAACATGGTCAGGCCGGCAAACACCCGCACGATCCAGAAGGGCTGGGAGCCGTCGGTCGAAACGTCCCACGGCTGAAGCGAAGCCCAGTAGTAGCCCTGGAAAATGCCGGCCAGGGTCAGATCGAGAAACATCACCACGATTCCCGCCGCCGAGAGCCAGAAGTGCCATTCGCACAGCGCCCGGCTATACCAGGGTCGGTGCAGCAGCCGCGGAATCAGGTAGGTCATGATTCCGTACAGCCAGAGCGTGAAGACGCCGAACATCACCAGATGGGCGTGGCCGACGACCCAGTCGGTAAAGTGGATCAGCGCCTGAAACGTCAGCGTGACTTGCAAGGCACACTGGGCACAGGTGATGAAGTAAAGCAGCATGCCGGTGAAGAACCAGCGAATCGGCAAATTGGTGAACAGTTGCCGCTCGTCGCCGCGAAGCGTCATGAGAGAAGTTGACGATCACGGTGGCCACCACGAACTCGACCGCCACGGTCGCGATCACCGCCCCGTATTGCAGGAACATCGGAATCGGCGTGTAGAGAAAGTGATGGATGCCGTTGAGCGGATAGAAAAATGCCAGTCCCCAGAAGCCGACGAGCGACAGCCCGTGACTCCAAATCGGCTTGCGAAGCAGAATCGGCACGAAGTAATACATCAGGCCCCAGCCGAGCGGCGTGACGAACAAGCCGACCAGGTCGTGGATGAACAGGCCGGCGATCGCGCCGCCGCTGGTGCCGGCCGCGACGTACTGCGGAATGAAATTGCCCATGGCGTAGGTCAAGAAGGTCCAGACGAAGGCCGCCATGAAGTACCACAGCGTGACGTACATGGGCGCCCTTGGCGCGCGGCGATCGGGGCCATGAAGTTGATCGCCAACAGCAGCAACCCGAGCTGCGCCAACGGGTCGATCCAGACCGGCGTTTCGCCCCACTCGATTCCCTGAGCCTGGCCCAGCAGGATGCCCACGGCCGTGGACACCACGACGATTTGCCAGGCGATAAAGATGAAATACGACAAGGGGCGGCTCAGCACCGGCCGCAACGTCAGACGCGGCACGACCCAGTGCAAAGCACCCAAGAACGCGTTGGCCAGAAAACCGTAGGCAATGGCGTTGGTGTGCACCATCCGCCAGCGGCCGGGCGACAACAGCTCGATGCCGCGCAGCGGATTCCAATGCACCAATTGCAAGGCCATCAGCAGGCCGGCCAGCATCGAAATCGTCAGATAGGTCAGCGCCGCGCCGAAATACCACAGCACCAAGCGCTCTTCGACCAACTTGTCGCGGTCGATCGATTTGTCCAAGGTTTGAACGCTCATTGCTTCTCCGCGGTCACTCCGTAAGGGACGAACAGGCCCAGCGGGTAAAGCAGGGCCATCGTCCAGCCAAACACCAGATGCGTCAGCGCCGCCACCCACGGCGGCACCAGATCGATGATCCAGCTTCCGCCGAACAGCAGCGGTTGCAGCCAGATCAGAATGCCGTAGAAATTCACCACCCAAATCACGATCGCCAACAAGCTGGCCAGCACCAATCGCTTGCCGAGCAGAGCCCGCGGCGCGAACCGCGTCAGCACCAGCTGAAACAACATGCCGTAGAGCATGCCGGTCGCCAGGTACAGGCAGCAACCGATCGCCAGCGTGATGCCGTTGTCGATTTCCAGCGCCGACTTGCCAAACGGAAACGTCAAGTAGACCTGAATCAGTCGGAGCGGGTGCTGCGGAGTGCCGCCCAGCGCGGGCCAGAACAGCGAGCCGACGATATTGAAGACCAGGCTCGTCGTCGCTCCGAAAAAGCCCAACAACGCGCCGGTCACCGCGTAATAGGCTGTGTAATATTCGCGGGGCGGCCACTCGCGCGGCTCCGCGGCCAGCTCGGCTTCCAGCTTTTGCACGCGAGCCTGCAGCGTTTCCAGTTCTCGGAGTTTTTCTTGGCGATCCATGTGGAGGCGATTTCGCTTGCTCGAGGGTGAACTGAATGGAGAGTCTGTCGCCCGGCGACGAGCTATTGCAGGCGTCGGAAGCATCCGATTCGGCCGACGGCTCATCCGCCGGCTCCGCGCTCGGTTTCGCCCGACGTGCTGCGCGTTCTCGGCGGCCGGTCGGGACAAGCGCGGCTGCCAGTGCCGCTCGGAAGATTGGACTTCGCGCCGCCGCGCACTCGACACGTACTGGACGTAATGCACCAGGTCCCAAAACGTCTCAGGCTCGCTGGCCAGCTTGATGCCAAACCCGGGCATGGGAGTGCCGTTGATGCCGGAATAAATCCGCCGGTAGATGTCCAAGCGGCCGGCCCCCGCCATGAAACATGCCGGCCGTCAGATCGGCGGCTCGCGTGGGATATCCCCAAGAGTCTTTGAAGGCTTCGGCCTTTCTCGACCGTCAGGCCGCGTCCGTCGGGCCCGTGGCACTTGAAGCAGCCGGCCGTTTCGGTCAGGAAGGCCTTCTTGCCTCGTTCGATCGAGGCTTCGTCATAGGCCGTTTCCTGCGTGATCGGCGTGACGATCTCGTGTCGGGCCTTCTTCCACTGGCCGACGATCGATTCGATCAGTTCGGGCGTCTTCTCGGGGTCGATGCTGTCGTCATCATCGGCTTCGAGCGCGAGCAAGAATTCGAGTTCGCCGCGATGCGTCAGCACCAACACGTGATCGACCACCGCCTGCAGATCCTCGCTCGGACAACAGCTTGAATTCCGGCATCGACGTGCCGCGGGCGCCATAGCGAATGGTGTGCAGCAGATCCTCGCGGCGCGGCTTGGCCCCGTACGGCGTGGAGGTGAATTTGAAAATGCCCCGCCGGTAATCGCGCGGGCGCGGATAGAGGGTTTCGGCCGCGGGTCCGTTGCCATCGCCGGTCGTTCCATGACAGCCGGCACAACGCTGTTGGAACACCGCGGCGCCACGATCGAGATGCTGCTGGGCTGATCTTTCTCGTCGCCGATCAGTTTGGGGTGGAGCGGCGTGCCGCAATACTTCACCAACTCCGCTTGGATCGCCTGCTGCAGTTCTGGCGAAAGCGCCAGAACTTCCGCTCGCGATACGTAAACCGGCTCGACGGCGCGCTGGCAACCCGCAACGAAGATTACGATCATTGCACATCCGACTACATTCCACCGCACGCTTTGGCCTCCTCGGCTAATTTCGATCCCGTTGCTCCAGCACTTCCCATACACCGATGTCACCGGCCGGTGTACGACGCGCACCGCTATGCAAGCTGTGTGCCGTGTACGAGATCAGATATGACAAAGCACTCATTCCCGCGCGTCCAGTGCACGCGCCGCCGCGATTCTGCCCCAAATTGCGATTCTTTTACACAATCCGCGGCACGGACCGACGGTGTGCGAAAAGGGTATCCGCGCGCGATTACGCACGTGCGTCAGCAGGCCGATACGTTGCCGCGGTGCTGAAAGCGCCCCGCCAATTGTCGTGACGCCTGCCCACAATTCTTGGCGGCACATGCGCCACTCGCGAGGAGGAGTTGCTCGAAATGATTCACGACGGATGATCCTTCCGTGGTTCACAGCGCATGCCGATTGCCTCTGATTGTACGAATGCAAACAAAGGCTGCCAGACTCGATCAGCGTCGTAAAATTTCCGAGTCGCGTCCCCACGCTCAAAGCGCAGACAATCGGACGCGCTGGTATTGGAGACTAACCGCATGTCGATCCCAGAAGGCGGCTGTTGGTGATTCAGGCGGGGACATAAACCGAGACTGCGAAGCCGACGGCCTTGTCGTTGATATCCCTGTATCCCTGACCAGACGGCGGCGATGAATTTGCCACTCATTCGTAGCGTCTGCAGCCACCAAAGATCGGTGCGCCACTGGCCCACCGCTCGGCGGCGGACGGCGTGTCGAATGCGGCGACCAGCGCGCTATTCAACTCATAGACATTTCCATCCAGGCCTGACGACTCAAGGCCTTGGGAAAGACCCGCCTCGGCACCACGCCCTACGGTTTGGGCGTGCGCGTCCAATGCAGCGCCGTTGCTGCGCCGGAAGTCATTGTCATCGCTGTCGCAGGAAAGGCACCAGCCGCGACATTGCAACGGGCGTGCATCGAACACCGCGCACGATCCGTCGCTGGCCAAAAGTGGACAAACGACTCGGGATTTTTCGTACTGTTCGTGATTCAACCCGATGACCTTGCCTGCATTTTCGGCGGCCCGATCACGAATCTGCATCGCCTCCCATTTCGGCCTGTTTTTGCAGATCTCGTCCGCAATTGCGAGGGCTTCCGGCGGCGTCACGCCGATCATCAGTTGCCGGCAGCTCGCGCAATTCGGTTTGCGCTGGCCGCGCGCGCTCGGCGAGCGCGCAATCGCCATTGTCGCCCCCTCGTAAATGTCGGTCGCCAATTGCTTGGCCGCGTTGTGACTCCGCCGGTTGGCGACCCAGCGGGTGGTCATCGTTTTTGCCGTGGCAACGGCCCAAGCGAATAGATCGTCCCCCCGCAGCAATGGCGGTTGCCACTGCCGAGAAGCTTCCGACAACTCGGCGTCCGGACGCGGGCCTGTGAACGCGGCATCCAGAAACGCATACGCCACCAAGGCGAACACGATTAGTACCGAAATCAACAATCCGGCAAAAACGATGGCGAGCATCAATGGTGTCTCCGGACTCAGGGTCGAAGGCGCAGCAATCGAAAGCGTGCGACTTGGTCTGCAAATGCCATTCCGCACACGATTCACCTGGGACTTATCGAAGCAAATCCACCGCGACTGTGCGGCTCGAATGCGCGCCCTGTGCTCTCGAGCGCGCTGGATGAACGGGTGCCGAAACCGTGCAGCGAGCAAGAGGATCACCTCATTTCCTTGCGCCGGCGTACACCGGCTGGCCGCGAGGGGGGCTTCCGCGACACTCGCCGGAGATTTCTCCAAATGGTGCGAGAATTGCTCCCTATTCGCAGGCCGGAGAAATATCCGGCGATGCGCGCTTCCCTCACCAAGCCAGGGCGATCATGCAAGAGCGGGCATCCCACGCGTTTTCCCACCCCCGAGCGGTCCGCGGCATTCCAACGCAACGGTAACGATTGGGCGATACCCTGCACCGCCGCATTCGTAGATGCGACACCCCATGAAACGGCCACCAATCTTTGGGCGAGACACACGGCACCTGGCGGTGCTCATGGTGTTGATCGCCATCGGCGGCACAGCCTTTCTGATCGCCCGGGGCCGAATGATTCCCGAAAGCTTCGGTCAGCTTGGACCCTACCGGGCCGATGCGCTCGAAAAAATCGCATCAACGCCGAGCGTGCTGCAAAACGATGCGACGTGCCTGAAATGCCATGTCGACGTCGCAACGGAGCGGGCCGATTCGCTGCATAACGCTGTCGCCTGCGCGAGTTGTCACGGAACGGGGCGAGACCACGTGGCCCAGGCGCTCAAGGCAGCCGATTCGCCGGATCTTACGATTGCCCGAGCCGAAAAGTGGGACGGGGACTTTCTCACCCATATTGACCTGTACGTCACTAAGGATCGTGCCGTCTGCCTCGTTTGCCATGAAGACAAAGTAGGCATGCCCGAAGGCTTCAAGAAAATCAACGCCGCAAAGCACCTCGAGGAGATGGGCGCCGAAGCACCCACCAGCCGCGAGACGTGCTTTGAATGCCATGGTGGGCACAACACGGCCCCGTAACGGTTTCCCGGGAGAACGATTATGTGCCAATCAAACAACGGCCTGGGCTGCGGCGGCAACCACGCGAGCTGCGCGTGCAAGTCCGCCGACGAAATGGATTCGCGTCGCCGCTTTCTCGCCAAGGTTTGCACGATCACAATCGGGGCCGTGAGTCTCACGATCATGCCGGCAATCGGTGCGGATGACGACGCCGGCGGCTCCGCGGCAGACGCCACGAATCCTCTGCCGGGCAAAGGGCTTCCCGTCTACGGGTTCCTGGTTGATACGGAGAAGTGCATTGGCGCGGGCAAGTGTCTTTCGGCTTGCCGCGTGGAAAACAACGTGCCGGCAGGGTTCCACCGAACTTGGGTCGAGCGCTACGTTCACTTCAAGGACGGCACGGTCCAGGTCGACCTGGTTCCCGAGGCGGGCTACACCGGCTCAGAACTTCCCGTGATCGATCCGGATCTTGTCGCCCAGGCCTATTTTGTTCCCAAGCTTTGCAATCACTGTGACGACGCGCCGTGCAATCACGTCTGCCCGGTCCACGCCTCCTTCACTTCACCCGAAGGATTTGAGCTGGTCGATGCCGATCGTTGCATTGGGTGTGGTTACTGCGTCGAGGCGTGCCCGTACGGCGCTCGGTATCATCAATCCCGACACCGGAACGGCCGACAAATGCACCTGGTGTTATCATCGCGTAAAGCGGGGCGAGTCCCCGGCATGCGTCGAGGTCTGCCCCGTCGGAGCACGCCTGTTTGGAAGGCTCGACGATCCGGACAGCGAAATCAGCAAACGGATCGCCAAGATCCCCACGCAGGTCCTCAAGGAGCATCTGGGCACCCATCCGAAGACTCGCTACTTGGGAATCTCGCAGGAGGTGATTTGATGCTCGCCACATCGTTCGTCTTTCCGAACGACCCTCACGTGACGTGGAGCATCATGATCGTGCTCTACCCTTACCTGACGGGTCTGGTTGCGGGCAGCTTTGTCGTTTCGGCGTTTTATCATGTGTTTCGCTTCGAGGCTTTCCGGCCGGTCGCCCGCCTGGCATTGGTGACATCGCTCTGTTTTTGTTCATTCGCGACCCTTCCGCTGTTGCTTCACTTGCATCATCCCGAGCGCGCCTTCAACGTGATGATTACGCCCAACGCCACTTCGGCCATGGCGGTGTTCGGATTCATCTACAGTCTTTACATGCTGTTGTTACTGGTGGAAGCCTGGCTCGTATTTCGACCGTCGATCGTGCAGCGTGCAGGCTCGCGCCGCGGCATCGCGGGACTCTTCTATCGGGTGTTATCGCTGGGAATGGAAATCACCGACGGCGCACTCGCCGCCGACGCTAGGGCAATCCGCTTGTTGGCCATCGCCGGAATCCCCATCGCCTGCATCCTGTCCGGATACGTCGGTTTCTTGATCGGCGCGGTCAAGGGAAACCCGTGGTGGTCCACCTCTTTCATGCCTCCGATCTTTCTCGCCTCGGCGCTGGTTTCGGGCGTTGCCGTGCTCGTGGTGCTCTACCTGCTTGGCTGTGCCCGCCGCAAAGTCACGCCCGATGCCGTTTGCGTCCGCGCGCTCTGCCGCTACCTGTGGTTCTTCCTTGTCGTGGCGGTGTCGCTGGAACTGCTGGAGATCGGACACATGGCTTACGAGTCCGGAGCCGAGTGGCCCGTGATCGCCACTTTGCTGCGGGAGCACCTGGCAGTTTCCTACGGACTGGTGCAATTGGGCATCGGCTCGATCGTTCCCTTCTTCCTGTTGCTACCCGCCTTTCGGCCCAAATTCAATCCGCGATGGATGCGGGCACTCGGCGGATTGGCCGCGATGCTTGTGCTCGTGCAGGTCTTTGCCATGCGTTGGAACGTCGTGGTGGGTGGGCAGCTTTTCTCGAAGAGCCATCGTGGGTTTGTCGAATACTCCGTTCCCTGGGCCGGCCGCGAGGGTTTGATCTCAGCAGGCCTGGTGCTGCTCCTGCCGCTGCTGGCGCTTTGGGCCGCGGCCAGCGTGTTACCGCTTTGGGAAAGCCGCGACGCTAAGGAATCGCTGCAAGATTAGCGCTCGCCACCCACGTCAGCGGGAGCCAGCACCGCGCGGCTAGAGATCCAAACGCCCGATCACTGGATCGTGGTTGTAAGTGACCTGAAAGCCAAGCTTCTCGCAGACTCGCTGCATGCCACGGTTGACCGGCAGCATATACGCGATCAATTGCCCCATTTTCTCGGCACGCGCCACGTCGACGCCACATCGAGCCAGCCGGGTCCCCAGTCCGCGTCGCTGAAACTGATCGCTGATTACCAATGACAGCTCGGTATGGGCCGTGCCGGGAATTCTGACCAGCCGCACCACGCCGACGATCTCCGGTCCGCCAGACGTTCTGCACTCGGCAATCAACGTCATCTCGCGCTCGTAGTCGATGAAGCAGATACGCGACAGCCGCTCGTGGGCGACGCGTTGACTGAGCTTGAGCATTTGCGAATAGCGGTTGTAGACCGTGTCGTCCGAAAGCTTTTCGTGGAATTTGACCAGCAGCGGTTCGTCTTCCGGTCGGATGGGGCGCACCACCACGCTCGTGTGATCGACTAGCTCCAGGGTCGTGATGTATTGCGTTGGATAAGGACGAATCGCCAGCCTGGGCAAGTCCGCCTCCGTCGTCTCCAGCGGCTGCAATACGACCCGCGCGTCGAGCGCAATCAGACCGTCCTCGCCCGCCAACAACGGGTTAATGTCGATTTCGCGGATCCAGCGCTGCTCGACAACCAACTGGCTGAACCTTACCAGAAGTTCCTCCAGCGCGGCCATGTCGACCGGCTTTCGCCCGCGCACCCCTTTGAGTGCGCGGAAAATGTGCGTCTGCTCCATCATCCGCCGCGCCAGCGTCGCATTGAGCGGCGGCAACGCTAGCGCGCGATCCTGCAACACTTCGACGAGCTGGCCGCCAGCGCCAAACAGCAGCACCGGGCCGAATTGCTCGTCGACGATACTCCCCACGATCAGCTCGTAGCCGGTCAGGCGGACCATCGGTTGCACGGTGACCCCACCGAAATGCTCACGCCCGACGCGGTCGGCCACGGAAGAATAAATCTGGCGCCACGCCGCCGCGACGGCCGCTTCGTCGGCCAGGTTGAGCAGCACGCCGCCGACGTCAGTTTTGTGGGTAACCGTGGTTGAATGAAGTTTCAGCACGACCGGAAAGCCAATCGCCTTGGCCTCGGCCACCGCCTCTTCTTCGCTGCCGGCGATCCGGGTCTCGACCGTCGGGATTCCATAAGCCGACAACAGCCGCTTCGATTCCCATTCGGTCAGGAGCGCGCGTCCGGCGCGCCGGGCGGCAAGCACCACTTCATCGGCGGCCGCGCGCGGCGAGGCCGAGTCGTCGCGGGCAACCAGCGCCGGCGTCTCGTACAATCCGCGCAGGTTATAGCTATAGCGCCACAGATAGAGGAACGCCCTCACCGCGGCGTCGGGATAATCGAATGTGGGAATCTCGGCCTGGTGCAGAATGGCCCGGCCAGCCGCCACGCCGGCGCCCCCCATCCAACTGGCCAGAATCGGCTTGTGCGACGATTTTGCCAGCGGTTTGAGCTGCTCGGCCGTGCTCGTCGGATCGGTCATCGCCTGCGGGGTGAGAATCACGAGCAATCCGTCGGTGTCGGGATCCTTGGCGGCGATTTCGACCGCTTGAGCATAGCGCTGCGGAGCCGCATCCCCCAAAACGTCGATCGGATTGCCATGGCTCCAGTGCGCGGGCAAAAGCGTATCGAGCGCCGCCAGGCTGGCGCTCGTTGGCGTGGAAAGTTCGCCGCCGCCGGCAATCAAGGCATCGGTGGCCAGCACGCCGGGACCGCCGGCATTGGTCACGATGGTCAAACGAGCTCCGGCCGGCCGCGGTTGTTTGGCCAGCACGTCGGCCATGCTGAAGAGTTCGCCGATGCTGCCCACGCGCACCACGCCAGCGCGGCGAAATGCCGCTTCGAGCACGTCGTCGCTGCCGGTCAACGTGCCGGTGTGCGACGCGACCGCCTTGGCCGCGGCCGCCGTCCGGCCTGCTTTGATTACCAGGATGGGTTTGCGGAGAGTCGCGGCGCGGGCCGCCGAGAGAAACGCCTTGGCATCGCCGATCGACTCCATGTAGATCACGATGCTTTGAGTGCGAGGATCCTCGGCCAGGTAATCGATCAGGTCTCCCCAGCCGACGTCGATCATCGAGCCCAGCGACACGAAGGCGCTAAAGCCGACGTTCTCTTGCAAGCTCCAGTCGAGAATCGCGGTGAGCAGCGCGCCGCTCTGGCTGATGAAGCCCACGCTGCCGGGTCGGGCCATCCCGGCCGCGAACGTCGCGTTCAAGCCGGAATGCGGGCTCATTACCCCCAAGCAGTTCGGGCCGACAATTCGCAGCCCGCTGGCCTGGCTTGCCGCGCGAACGCGACGCTCCAGCTCCGCGCCTTCGGCGCCCGCTTCGCGGAAGCCGGCCGAAATGATGATGGCCCCTTTGACTCCCGCCGCGGCGCACTCGGCGATGACGTCCGGCACGGTCGGCGCCTGAGTGGCAATGACGGCCAAATCGACAGGCATCGGGGTGTCGGCGATCGATCGATACGCTTTGATTCCCAGGATGCTCGGCCGCTTCGGATTGATCGGAAAGACCGTGCCGCCGAACGGGCTCGAGATGAGATTCCAGAGCAGGGTCCTGCCAACGCTGCCCGCTTTCTCCGTGGCGCCCACGACGGCGACCGTTTGGGCGCGAAGAACGCATCGAGACCGCTGGTGCCGCGGCGCAACAATTCGTGGGTGGCGATCAATTCGGTGGGCGGCTGGCTCATACTTTGGTTCGCATCATCTCGTCTTGAAGGCGCTCGACTACTTCCATCACGGCTGCTTGCACCGGCGGAGACATCGGTTGCCCATAATCAAACGCCGCGCCCTCGGCGCACCAGATCGACACGTTGGCCGGCAAAAGGCCCAGCCGGTCGGCAAGGGCGAGCGTCGCCGCAATGCCCAGATCGTGGCTGCCGGCGAAACGGACCTCTGGCAGCGTATCGTCGGGCCAGCGCCAAGGATGCACCCGGCCGGGCAGACCGAGGCCCTGGCAAGCATCGCAAACGATCAATCGCTCGACTCCTTCGAGCCAACCAAGAATTTCAGCCGGCGAGCGCGCCTGACGCACCGTGACGCCCCGGGCGTCCGCCAGCGCGGCCAATTCCTCGGCAACGCGCCAACCGAATTGGTCGTCGCCGTGCGAACTGCCCAACCCGACAATGAGCGTTTCACTTTTCATCTATGTCACGCGCTCGAGCGTCAAGCGGAGAAAATGCGTCGAGCAACTGATGCACGGATCGTAATTCCGTACCAGCCGTTCGCAGGCCATCGTCATCTCGGGTTCCGGTCGGTCGAGGAGCTGGGGGAGCCAATGCCGCAGATCCTCTTCGATCTGCGCCTGGTTCTGCGACGTGGGCGGGACGATCTTGGCGGTCGTTATCAGACCATCCGCGTCGACGCCATAGCGATGATAGATCAAGCCTCGCGGCGCTTCGGTCGCCGCGCAACCGCTCGCCGGGCGATATTCGTACGGGGTCCGTGCCGGTTTCGGCGGGCGATAGGTGCGCAGGATCTCGAGCGCTTCCTCGCAAGCATGGACCAGTTCCAATCCGCGCGCCACGATCGCCTTGAACGTGTTCTGGCAAGGCCAGGAAATTCCGACCTCGTCGGCCAGTTGCCGGGCGGTTGGACTGAGTCGGTCGAGGCTCAAGTTCACCCGCGCCAGTGGCCCGACAAAATAGCAAGCTGCCATCGGCCTTGCGCACCGAGTGGAGCGCCGTGGAATGCGCCACGTGCCGCTCCTCGAAATCCCGCTCGTAGTCCGCCACGTCGATGACTTCGCCGGTGGTCGAGGCGATTTGTCCTTCGTTCATCGCGTATTCATCGGGATGGACCAGCGCCACCATGCGGTAAGGCCGCTCGTAGGTTGGAAAGTCGAAACTCGCTACCCAGCGCGTGATGTCGACGGCCGCCTGCAATCCCCACTCGAAGTCGGGAATCAGCGCGGTCAGTTCGTCGGGCCGCGGCGATCGATGAAAGCCCCCCACCGCGACGTTGACCGGATGAATCGCCCGGCCACCAAGCACTTCCAGCAAGCGATTCCCATGTTTTTTCAGCCGCAGGCCGCGATTGACCTGGTCGGGAAAGTCGCGGGCAAGCGCCAAACCGCTCTCGTACCCCAAGAAATCGGGCGCGTGCAGCAGGTGCATGTGCAGAACGTGGCTCTCGATCCATTCCCCGCAATACAGCAAGCGACGCAACCGGCGAACCTCGGCCGACGTGGTGACGCCGAGCGCCGCTTCCAGAGCATGGACCGCGCTCATCTGGTAGGCGATCGGGCAGATGCCGCAAATTCTGGCGGTGATGTCGGGTACTTCTTCCAAGGGCCGACCGCGCAGCAGCGCCTCGAACAGCCGCGGCGGTTCGAAAATCGTCAACTGCACGTCTTCGACCCGATCGCCGCAAAGGCGAACGTGCAATCCCCCTTCGCCCTCGACACGAGTCAGGGCCTCGACGCGAATCGTGCGCGTGCGGCGGGGATCCTTGGGATTAGCCATGATCGCTCGGCTCGGGGGTCTGGGAAGCTGCCAGGCGATCGCCGGCAATGCGGAAATCGGGAGCGTAACCATTGATGCCGCGCAGCAGTCGCACGGTTTCATCGCGAGACAGGCCGCCCGCCTGAAGCTGATAGACCAGACTCTGCGTGTTCGGCTGCGCGGCCGGTCCGAAGCAGCCATAACAACCCCGGTCGTAGGCCGGGCAGATCGCACCGCAGCCCGCATGAGTGACGGGGCCCAAGCAAGGGACGCCTCCGGCCACCATCACGCAGACCGTACCCCGCCTTTTGCAGTCAAGGCAGACGCTGTGCGACGGCGTGCGCGGCCGGCGGCCGTGCAACAGGGCGGCGATTACCTCCAAAAGCTGCTGCTTATCGATCGGGCAGCCACGCAGCTCAAAGTCGACCGCCACGTGCTCGGAGATCGCGGTCGATGTGGCCAGCGTGCTGATATATTCCGGCCGGGCGTATACCGCTTGGACGTACTCGGGCGTGTCGGCCCAGTTGCGCAGTGCCTGAATGCCGCCGGCGGTCGCGCAGGCGCCGATCGTCATCAGAAACTTCGAGTTCCGCCGGACCTCGCGAATCCGCGCGGCATCGGCCGCCGTGGTGATCGAACCTTCGACGAGGCTGATGTCGTACGGTCCCTTTTCGATCCGACTGGTGGCTTCGAGAAAGTGGACGATGTCCAGCCGTTCGGCGACGGCCAGCAGTTCGTCTTCGCAATCCAACAGCGAGAGCTGACAGCCATCGCAGGAGGCGAATTTGAACACGGCTAGTTTGGGTTTAGTGCTCATAGGAATTCGTCGCGGCTTAAAGCCCCTCGACATTAATCCAGCGTGCGATGCGGTCGTGGCGGAATACCGGGCCGTCTTTGCAGATGAACTCGGGCCCAAGCTGGCAATGTCCACACAGCCCGATGGCGCATTGCATGTTCCGCTCCATGGAACTCCAAATCTGCTCGGTCGACAGACCATGGGCCAGGGCGCTGCGGACCGTGAACTCCATCATCACTTCCGGCCCGCAAATCATCATGATCGTCCGCGCGGGATCGAGCGTCTCAAGCCGATCGACCAGCAGCGGCACCACGCCGACATTGCCGGTCCAGGAGAGATCCGAATGGTCGACCGTCGTCTGCACGTCGATTCCCCCGCGCATCCAGGCACGGTATTGCCCCGAGTAGACGAGCGTGTCGGGAGTGCGCGCGCCATAAATCAACGTGACCCGGCCGATATAACTGCCGGCTATGCAAGATCTCGTCGATGACGGGTCGGAGCGGCGGCAGCCCCATCCCGCCGGCCACCAGCACCACGTCGTTACCGCGGCAGCGGTCGATGGGCCAGCACGATCCGAACGGCCCGCGCAGGCCGAACGTATCGCCAGTTCGCAATTTTGCCAGTCCGCGCGTGGTGTTGCCGGCAACTCGAACCGTATAGCACCAGGTGCGGCCCGTCCGCGAGTGGCCGCTGATGCCGATCGGCACTTCGCCGACGCCAGGCAGGTAAAGCATGCTGAACTGACCGGGTCGGAATTGGAACGCCTCGGCCGCGCGGGAATCGCGAAAGGCCACGTGATAGGTCATGACGCCAACCGCTTCCGGTTCAAGGTCGCGAATCACGACGGTATGCGATTGCCAAGGACTGACCTGTGAGGTGGGCGACGCAGCACCAAGCATCATGAGGATGTACCCCGGATCGCGGCCACTTCTTCGGTGAGGTCGATTCCAACCGGGCACCAGGTGATGCAGCGGCCGCAACCGACGCATCCCGACGTATCAAACTGATCGATCCAGGAGGCTAGCTTGTGGGTCAGCCATTGCCGGTAGCGTGAGCGGATCTGGTTGCGCACGATGCCACCGTTCATGTAACTGAAGTCGACATTGAAACACGAGTCCCACTGTCGCTGACGCTCGACGTGGTCGCCCTGCAAATCCGCGACCTCCTTGACCGAGCTGCAAAAGCAGGTCGGACAGACCATCGTGCAGTTGGTGCACGACAGACAGCGCTCGGCGACTTCCTTCCAGCGCGGATGCTCCAGGTTGGAGAGCAACAGATCGCGGATTCCGTCGGTATCCAGCCGGCGCGTAATGCCATCGACCGCCTGTTGCCGGGCTGCCGCGGCGTCTGCTTCTTGCTGCCGCGAAACCTGCTGTTGCGTGAGCTCGTCGAGTATTTCCTTGCCCGCGTCGCTGCCACTTTCGATCGTGAAGCCGTCGGCCAACTCGGTTAGCGCCAAGTCGAATCCCGAGCGGCAGCGCGGTCCGGTGTTCATCGACGTGCAAAAGCAAGTCGGCGCGGCCAGCGTGCAATTGACGGCAATGATCAGTGCCTGCTGGCGACGAGCCGCATAAATTGGATCGACGTAGGGACCTTCCAGAAAGACCCGATCCTGCACTTTCATCGCCGCGAGCTCGCACGCGCGCACGCCGAGAAAGGCGTACTTGGGCGGCGGTTCGGTCGGACGTCTCGAACTGCCAGCCGTCGCTCGTGCGTTCGGCCGTGGCCAGTGTGGCCGAGGCCGGAAAGAGAAACTGCTTCCAAGAATGGGGACCGACGACAAAACCGAACAGCGCGTCATCGTCGCGCCGGGTCAGCCGATAGCTGCCGGGGCCTTGCACTTCGGTCCAGCCTCGCGGTAAGTCGTCGACCGAGTTCACCCGATCGTAAATGATCGCTCCTTGGGCAACGGTCGGACCGATGATCTCGTAACCGCGGCTGCTCAAGGCCGCGAAGAGCAATGCCAGGTCGGCCTTGGCCAGCCAACGCGCGTCGCTCGATTCGGAAGCTGGCAAAGTCGACAAGGAATCAACTCCCCTCGTTGATGGTGCTCGATACCGGCGGCGAGAAGAGGTCCAACAACTGGAGCCGCGTCGCAACCAGCCGTTTGGCCAACGCGCCGGCGACCCGGGTCATGAACTGGTAACCAAACTCGGGATTGGTACTGCAAAGCTCCGCCAGATGTACGCCGGCGGTACGAAATCAATTGGGTCTCTTCCAATGCGGTGGCGGTGGCGGTCATTTGGCCGTCGCCCAGCAGCGCCGACCAGGCCAGCATTTCGCCCGGCCCCAACGACAAAATGCGCACGCGGCCTCGCCCGGCAACGTGCATGTCGAGCCCCACATGCCCCCGGTGCAGGATGTAGAAGAAGGGACTTTGGCTCCCTTCGAGAAAAATCGTGCTGCCGGCCGCAAAATCGGTCACTACCGAAACGGCGGCCAACGCGGCGATGACGGGCTCGGGCAGAGCGGCCCAAAAGCCTTGCTCGCGCAACATCGACTTGATTGCATTCTGATCCAGCGCCATTTCCATCCCTCGAGCGCAACGAGTCCGGCGAGCGACCGGCTCAAGCTTCCTGTCGATCCCAAGCGGCCGGCAACGGATCGCCATTATGCCACATATTGATAAACAATCTACGTCGCGGTACTCGCCGGGCTGGCAATTGCGGCGATAGCCTTGGAAATACTGCAGCCGAACCGCGGAATGTCGAGGAAGCGCGGCGGCCCGTTCGAAGCCGTCATTATTTTTTTCTTCGTGGCCAAAATCCTAACGCCCTGCTCACTGCGTTGGGAACCGCCGAAATGGGCAACAGCGCGACCATTCGTCACAGCACTGCAAAAGATATCAAGCAGGCAATTGCCTGCGCGACGACGCAGAGCTTGCGGGGCCGTATGGCACTGTGTGCGAAACCGCCCATGATGCCGAGGCCCCAAGATTAATTGACACAAGCCGATGCGAACCAGTCGGCTACGGCCCCCAGAAGGGAGGGCGGGGGAATCGATCGTTGCCGGCGCAAAAAGAAGAGCTGTGCGTTCACAGCTCTCGTTGAGCCTCGTGGCCGTGCGACCCGCTGATTACCCGCAGGCAGGATGCGCCCATCGCGTCAGGCGACCGGCGCCACGTTCGTTCGGAAGTCGCACGACAACGCACGAGGCTCCCTTACCGTTATGTTAGCGTGCCACTGTGTCCACACCTCCATGCCAGACCTCATTTCATTTGCCCGGGAGGCAACCCCGGTCCGGCCCTTCCTTGGCCGGTCCCTCGTTCCACCTGTTCTACGCGATTCTGGGGCCTTTTGTTCTGCATTTCACGGGGGTTGTCCGAACGAACTCCACGGGCCTGCATCCCAGGCGCCGAGCATTGATTGCCGTTTCTGGATCTTGATTCTTCGACCGTTCGGTTCCCTCCAAGTCGGCTGCTCCGCAACCAGCCGCTAGAATGAGAGACACGCCTGAATAGAATCTCGTTCTTCGACCGTTTCGGCGATCAAACTCTCTCATGACCGACGTCCCAGCGGAACTCCTGCGAGGCATATTGCACATTTTTGTGGCGTTTGATTGGGGGAACGAAATCAACCTGGAGCATGCCGGCCAATTGGCGCCGGGAGCGTTGCTCACTTTCGCCCGTCGACCCCGCACACCCGCCTCGGTCGCCTTTCACCCCACTCCCTGGCGTTTTCGGTTGGCGGCCGTGCCGGTGGAGCTTCCCGAATTGGGTCGTGTTGACGCCGAAGCCGAGGCGACGGTGTTCGACTTCGGCGCGGTAAGCGTGGGCCTCCATTTGCCGCTGGAACTCTCCTCGTCCAGCATCGGCCGGTTGGCGGGATCGCTCTCCGATTGTGCCGCAATCGTTCAAGCCGCGCGTGCCGGTGTTACCGCGCTGCACGACAAACTTCTACCGGCCATCGAGCAACCCGACTGGAGCCCTCTCAGCGAGGAATATTTTGTCTTTCACTTTCCGCCAACCGCAATGCCCTCCGGCGCGCTGAAGAATCCCACGTTCCTCCTCAACCAATGGGCTGCCTGGACGGCAGGCCTTGTGCTCTTGGAAGAGGGATCTCTCTCCGAAAGTGAAATCACCGAGGCGTTGCGGCTGAATTTGAGCTATTCGCCACAAGACTTGTTCGTGCCGGAGTGGTCGGCGGCGGTGCTGGTCGACCACGAGTGCGAGGAGACCTTGCAAATGGTCGAATTCGCGAACATGCAATTGTTGGAATACCGCCACATTGATCGCCGGCTCGACACTCGACTTGCCCGGGCCTACAAGCTGATCCATCCGTTAACCCGATCGTGGCTGCCCTTCTGGCGAATGCATGGTCGGCAACTGCGGGACCTGGGCGAGTTGCGAATCGAAATTCACGATGTGTTCGAGCGGACCGGCAATGTGTTGAAATTGGTGGGCGACCAGTACCTGTGCGCTGCTACAAACTGTTGGCTACTCGCTTTCATCTGGCGGAATGGGAGAAGAACATCGGCGATGGCTTGGAGGTAGTGCAAGGGACCTATCAGGTGTTGTCGGACCAGTCCTCCAGCCTGCGAATCGAGGTGCTCGAAGCCATCGTCATTCTTTTGATCGCATTCGAGATTCTCATGGCCTTCCTCAGGCATTAGGAAAAACCGGGCCACTCCAACCGGTTCGATATTTACGGGGACGGTCCGATGTTTGCGCAGTCCGCGTGGGCAAATCGGGGCGGCCCCTCCCTCAGCGCATGTGCGGATCCGCTCGCATCGGGCTCGGGTCGCGCGCTCATCGCACGTGCGCCGGCGGCAAAAATCTCCGAACATTTTCGCATTCTCGAAAGAGAATCGCTTCGGCACGAGGTGTGCAAATGCAGCGAAACGGCGTTCTGGATGAAAAGCTTGAAGCGTCTTTATTCGGGAGAGCAGTCATGTCCGTCGATCGAATCTGTCAGCGCGACGTCGATGTCATTGGACCAGAAGATTCGGTGCTCGTCGCTGCCGAGCGAATGCGACAACGGACCGTTGGCTGCCTCGTGGTTATTGAGCAGGGGCAGATTCCGATCGGCATTCTTACCGACCGTGACTTGGTCTTGCGGGTTCTCGCCGACAATCGGGACGCCGTAGAAACGACGGTCGGCGAAGTGATGACCAAGTTCCCTGACCTGGCGCAGGAAGACATGCCGTTCGAAACGGCCCTTGGGTTGATGCGCCGCCGAAGCTTCCGCCGTTTGCCGGTGGTCGACAATACGGGCCGGCTGGCGGGGCTCGTGACGCTGGACGACATCATGATGCTTTTGGCCGAGGAGTTCCTGAAAATCGGCGACCTGCTGGGACGCGAAACGCCGCGAGCCGCAGCCAAGGTGGGTTAAATCTCCGCGCGGCACTCCGAGGATCTTTTGAATCTGGCAGCCATCGAAACGTTGCGGCACGGTGCCGAGTTGTTTGCGGCCGATCTCTCTCGCAGGCGGACATCGACGATCGGGCCGCGCAAGTGTTCAAGTTCACCCAGTTCGCGGTTCGGCGGCTAACCAAAAACGTGCCACTCTCAAATAAGCACTCTACCGATTAGTCAATATCTATTCCTCCGAAATGGGAGTTTCTCAAGCCATGAAGACTTGCCATTCAAAGCCCAACCCGATCGACATCGACCACAAACAGATGCACGGCGTTCACCAGCGCTGGCGGAACGAATATGCGCTTTGGCACGAAGAACTCAAGCTCTGGCAAGACCAGCTCGAACTCACTCGCGACAATCTGGCCGAGGTGCTGGCCGGACTCGAGGCTCATGCGAAAAGATTGGAAAAGCACGGCGCCAGTCTTACTCTCTACGCGCTCGAGGCGCTCGAGCATGAACACGCGACGGCTGAGTATCAGCGGCGCGCCAGCGGCGGAAGGCTGGCCGTGCTGGCCGGCGCACACCTGGCCGAGATCGAACACCACAGCCGGCTGCACGACATCCACGAGCAACTCAAGCATCTGCACCACGCGATCGTTGCCCGCTGCGCGCTGCTGGTGAGGGCATTCTCGCCTGGCGGCTGAATAGGGCAGGGGAGCTCATTCCCCCAGATACCAACGGCGTTGGGGCCGCGCGCCGTAAGTCAGCCCGAACTGGCGCATGGCAACCTCGCTCACGGAACGAACCGCCTCCTCGGGCGAATCGGTGATGAGAAAGCAATCGTAGTCCGCCTTGTCGATCATCCCGGCCCGAAGAAGCCGCTCGCGCAAAAAGTCCATCAGCGGCATCCAATATTCCCGGCCGATCAGCACGAGCGGAAAATGCTTGATCTTGCTGGTTTGTATCAGCGTGGCGACCTCAAAGATCTCGTCCATCGTGCCGAATCCGCCCGGCATGGCGATAAAGGCATAGGAATATTTGACGAGCATCAGCTTTCGCACGAAAAAGTGGCGGAAGGTAATCCAGCGATCGATGTATGCGTTGGGCTTTTGTTCCTTGGACAGTTCGATGTTGCAGCCCACGGAAATGCCACCGACGTCTTTGGCTCCGCGGTTGGCCGCCTCCATGAGTCCCGGGCCGCCGCCGGTCATGACCGTAAAGCCGGCACGAGCGAGCCGTGCGCCGATTTCTCGCGCGGCCGAATACTGCGGGGAGGTTTCGCCGACTCGTGCCGAGCCGAACACGGTCACGCAAGGGGCCAGGAAGTGAAAAGCTCGAAAGCCGCGCATCAGCTCGTAAAAGATTTCGAGAGCCTTGCCCAGCTCGAAGCCGCGAGGCTTGTGGTCCCTGGAAAAACCGAATTTGGTCGGCGTCCGCACCATGCGCGATCCCCACCTGGCCGCTGACAGGGCGGCGTCGTTGGTCGGCTTTGCCGGCGGCTCCATTCCCGTCGACTCTACATCAGGACGTTCTCCCTCATTCAGTAACGCGCGGTGTCGCGGCCGCTACGCCGGATCAGGTCATCACACGCACAAAATCAATAAAGCCCTGCTCGATGTTGACGCCCACGAGTTTGACTCGGAGGCGGTCGCCGACGTCGAGTCCTCGAGCACCGTCGACCAGCTTTCCTTCGACGGGGGGCTGGAGCACTCGAACCCAGGTTCCCTTCTCGGCCGCGCCGGTCACCAGGGCGTCGAAGACTTCGCCAATGCGGCCGGCAAGAAACAGTGCCGCGGCCGATTTCCGCACCCGCCGCTCCACTTTATTGGCGGCGTCTTCCTGCTCGGTGCAATGTTTGGCCAAAAAAATCAATTCGTCATCGCGGTAGGCGGCGCGGGCACCGGCGATCACCGCCTTCAACAGCCGTTGCGTGATCAGATCGGGATACCTGCGGTTGGGCGCGGTCGAATGGGTGTAGTCGCGCACCGCCAGCCCGAAATGGCCGGCCGATTCATTGCCTGGCAGTTCCAGGACGTATTCTCCCCGTCCCAACAGCTTAATGATCGTCAACGACAAGTCCGGAAACCGCAGGGGATCGGCCTTGCGTCGGTTGCGCAAGAACTCCGCCAGCGCCTGGCGCTTGGCTCGGGAAGAGATCGTCTCGCCGAAGCGGGCGGCCACCTCCACGATGCGATCCCAACGCTTTGGCGTGCGCACGACACGTCGCAAGCTCGGTGACTGGTGCTGAGCGAGAAACCTGGCCGAAACACCGTTGGCGCCGATCATGAAATCCTCGATCAATTCCGTGGCACAGTTTCTTGGACTCCTGTTCCAAGCCCAGGATTTGGCCATCGCTCACGATCGCCCGCGGTTCGATGGCCTGCAAATCGAGCGCTCCGTGCTCGATAGCGAAGCTGCTTCATGGCTTGTGAGATGCGCTTTTGCAATTGGAGCTGCTCGGCCAATTCGCCGGACGGCGGCCACCTTGGCAGGCATGCTGGCCTTCCCATCGAGCCAGGCGGCGACACTGTTGTACGCCAACTTGGCCCGGTTCCTCACCGTCGCCCGATAGATCGTCCCTTCGCTGAGTGAGCCGTCATCGGCCACGACCATTTCAGTAACGACCGCAGCGCGATCCTCGCCTTCGGAAAGCGAGGTCAAATCGGTCGACAGCTTTTCGGGCAGCATGGGAAACACCTGAGCGGCCGTGTAGACCGACGTCGTGTTGTGCTGCGCGTGCCGATCGATGGGCGAGCCCGTGACGACCAAGGCATCGACGTCGGCAATCGCCACCAGGACCTTGATTCTGCCATCGGCCATCGACTGGGCGACGGTCAATTGGTCGAGATCGCGCGAGTCGTCATTGTCGATCGAGCACCAGGCAAGCTTGCGCAAGTCCACCAGGCCGTCGCGCGGGCTCGGCCGCTTTCTGAATCGAATTCAATTGTCGCAAGGCGCTGGGCTGAAAAGTCCGGATCGAGCCCACGTTCGATCATCGCCCGACGGGCAATTCTCCGCAGGCTGATGCCGTTGTCTGCCGTCGCGCTCATCGAGCCCCCTTCCAAAGTTGAATCATTCTGACGCTACCCGCGGCAAGCCCCACGGAAATCGCCGGCCGTTTCAAGCACGGCGAACGAAAGAGCAACCGTTTCACTCGCAAGGGGCATGCCGACGACCTGAAAGAAAAGTCTCATTTGAGTATACTGTGCCAGCGCTGGATGTTGCCTCGCGGCGACGCGGTTTGTCTTCGCCAACCAACTTAGCTCATGGAAAACGGCCCTTTTCAAACCACGTGGTGAGAAATCTGGGCCAGCCCGTCATGGTATGGACGACGCATGCGAGGTAGGCCATTTCAGTCGCGTTCGGCTCGCCGATTCTTCGTGGCGGGCATGCTGCTGCCGATCTGGGTGGCGATCGGCACGATCGGCTACGTTTGGATCGAGGGCTGGCCGTGGTTCGACGCGCTCTACATGACCGTCATCACGCTGACCACCGTCGGCTATCGCGAGGTGCACGACCTGTCGAAAGCCGGCCAGGTCTTCACGATGATCCTGTCGGTCGGCGGCATCTTCACTCTCTTCTATGCCACGGCTGCCGTTTTGGGATACATTGTCCGCGGCGAGGTCTTTGAGTATTTCGGGAGTCGACGCATGGAACGTGCCCTGGCGGAAATGAAGGACCATGTCCTCGTCTGCGGATTTGGTCGCATGGGCCGGTTCGTATGCCAGGAGTTTTCCGGTCAAAAAATGCCGTTTGTGGTCATCGACCGCGACGCCGAAGTGCTGGCGGGTTTCAAGATGCCCTACGGCATTCCCCTGCATGGCGATTCGGCCACCGACGAAATTCTCCAGCGGGCCGGCATCGCCAGGGCCCGCTATCTGATCACGGTCGTTCCGTCCGA
Organism: uncultured Planctomycetaceae bacterium; assembly: GCA_963702015.1. Classification (GTDB taxonomy): domain Bacteria; phylum Planctomycetota; class Planctomycetia; order Pirellulales; family PALSA-1355; genus DATJTR01. The sequence goes on along the minus strand of OY969698.1, from coordinate 3,803,445 downwards.
CGCCGCGAACCTTTACATCACGATGAGCGCGCGATTATTGAATGAACGTCTCTTCATCGTGGCCCGGACCGAAGAAGAGAGCTCGGAACAAAAGCTGCTACGGGCCGGGGCGAATCGTGTCTTTTCGCCCTATGTCATCGGAGGCGCGCGTGTCGCGCAAGCCGTGCTGCGGCCGAATGTGCTCGACTTTCTCGAACTGGCCACGCGGACCGAGCATCTCGAGCTGAATATCGAGGAAGCGGTGGTATCGCCCGACAGCCCCCTGGTCGATCAGACCCTGGAAAAGAGCGGCATTCGGCGAGAATTCGGACTGATCATTGTCGCCATCAAACAAGTCAATGGAAAGATGATCTTCAATCCGCCGCACGACACGCTGCTTGCTCCGCTCGACGTGCTGATCATGCTCGGCAGGCGGAAGGATCTCGATCGGCTCTCTGCCACGGCGGCAGGATTCGCGAAATAGATGGCAGGCGATGCGGCGCGAGGGTGCCGCTGCGACAAGAATTGATCGGAGCCGCCGCGCCTCCGGCGCTGTGAAGCCCGCACGCGCGTCCGGCTCGAAGTCTGATGCCTGGGCACTCAACGAACGGAGCCAGCAACTTTTGACGGTTGCTGGCCCTGCTGGTTGTTACCGACAGAACGGTCGTTACTTGGCGATTGTTTCAGTCGATTGTTCGGCGCTGTCGTTGTGGTAATCCAGCATATGGATGACCAAGCGCTGGAGCGGCACGTTTTCAGTGCGATCTAAATCTTTGGTGACCACGAATTCCCACGCGTCGGTACGAACGATGTCCAAATAGCCCTTGAACCCACTCCGCTTGATGACGATGGGAATGCCGGCACCACGAAATCGCTCCTGCAGTTTTGTGACGCCGACAATCGATTCCGTGGCCCAGATGCTTTCACCTTTTTTATACATGTCGCGCCTCAGAGATGCTTGCACGAATACGATACAGGTAACCCGACCGCCTTACGCGCGGGAACCTTATCGCAACGGTCGATTGCGAGCAATGCCAGAATTGGCCGATCGGGCGATTACGGCCAGATTGGGCGAGGGGGTCAACCCGACTCGCTCGCCCGCTCAGGTCCGCACGTCACAATAGCCATTTTTCTAGTAAATCCCCGCGGCTGGCGCCGGCGGTGCCGCATACCGTGGATTCATTCCAGGACTGGGCGGTGTGTGCCCAGCGGGGGTGGCCGCGGTTGCAGGGTTCACTACCGGTAGCGCGGCTAGGCCAGCGAAATTTGGGCTGCTGACCGTAATATCGCCACCCGAGGGATTTTGTGTCGCCGGCAGTATTTCTGTCACCGCGGGCGGAGCGGGGCCAGCCGGAGCGGGGCCAGCGTGAGGGGGGGCCGACGTATATTTCACCGTCACGGTGTGCGCCGCCTGTACGACGGAAGTCGGTTCTATGGTGGCGATATCAAGCACCACCAATGTGAAATCGGAAAGACCTTTGAGACCGCCCGGCCCGACCCAGATATACGTTTTACCACAGTGGGCTGTGTAGCAAGCGTCTTTGGGAACATCCTTACGCCCACCCCGGCAAAACCAACCTGGCTGGATTCTGCAAAGGCGGCTCCGCAACGCCCAGGTGATAATCCGTGTCGCCTGGTTGCGGGGCACTGAGAAGCTCCATGGCCGGGCTTCCCAGCGGCGGCGGTCCAATTAACTGCCAGAGGAACGCGTAGTGCATACCCTCCAACAACGGCTCGGGGGCAACAATGTCCAGCGTCCACTGCTGTTGCGGATTTCGCTTGCCGCTGAGGCTTCCAGATTGGCTCGCAAAGCCGTCGACCGCATGCGTCCAGGTCGTCAACGGATCGACCGTTAGCGAGTCGGTCACCGTGACGCTACCCCCGGCGGAAACTGACGTCGACGGCAGCACGCCCGGATTGGCGGCTACCACAGCCAGGTTATCCAGTACTTCTTGATAGCGCAAATCCGCTAACGATTGTACCTGGTTAATCGTACGTCGCTCCAAGGCACCCACGGTGCATCCGCCTGCGATCAGAGTCGCGAGCAGCAACAGCAAATTTCGCATCGGCTCGATTCTCATTACAGATTCCCGCGTCGAATTGGCAGAATAGTTCTCCGGGCCACTGAACGCTTTTTCGCTACTACAGATCAACAGTCCGGCCTCCCGATGATCCCCGTCAGGGCGCTTTGGCGGCTGACGCGGCTGCATTCACGATGCTTTTGAGATCCGAGTTGCTTCCAACATTGTCGAACCGAGCTTTTCGCTGCACCGCGGGAGTCGTCGCTCCGGGGGTTAAGAGCCCATGCTCGTCGATATAGTAGGTCACTGAAGTAATGCTGATATTCGAGGGAGCATTCGCCAACTCATGCAGTTCGACAGCGCGTACCTTAGGCGCAGGGTAGTAAGCCGTAGACAAGACCACCCGCGCGATTCCTTGCAAGGCGAGTGAAAAGGTCGACAGATCATCCATATTCTCCGCAAGCACCCATACGTGGGTGGCCTTGCAGGCGCAGAGTAGTAGGCGTTGCGCGGAACGTCGCCGCGTTTGCCGACGTGCAGCCACCCCGGGGGCAATCGCCTGAGAATGCGAGCCGCGTCAAAATAGTATCCCGGAGGAAACGTCGGATCGTAGGCCTCTAGCGTCAGACAGTCACGACAGTAGTCAGGACCATACAATACCCACCAACATGCACAGCGCATGGCGACCAATTTTTCGGGCGTCACCGTTGGGTCCAAAGCCCAGTTCATGGTGACCGATCGCGAAAAGGGCAAGTCGAGCGTCTGGGTCGCAAAGGTGGTGAATGCCCCGATGGGTTTCAGAAGCGTACGGGCGAAGGACGTCCCGGACGTGATCGACTGCGAATCGCTTAAATTCACAGTTCCGTAGTAGATCGAAGAATAGGCCGGCAGCGCGTCGGGATTCGCCGCGATCATCGCCAGATTCTCCATGACCTCGTGGTAACGAAGATCCATGGACGACTCGGCCTGGCGTAGTGCGCTCCGTTGGAGCACGGCGGTTGTGCAGCCAGGAAGAAATATAAACGCGGCAAGGACGCAATGACGCGGCACATACCATCGTTCCTCGGGCATTCACAACCGCTTGGTGCCGTGTCGTAGGCACGTTGGCAGGCTTCCCACTCGGTGGAAGCAGTATCGCTGCCACTGAACGTTGTATTTGATCGGACCGCTTCAGATCCAATCTACGTCTTTTTGGGGAGTACATGTTCACCTTGCGCCAGCCTCAGAGTTTTTCATGATCGCCGTTGCGACAAGAGCTTCGCACCCTAAGGGTGCCTACGCACGTGTGCGATGCTATCATTAATAACATCTGAGAAGCACAACTCTCGCCACAACTCATTGCTAATGAGAGTAGCCATTCTGTCGCTAGCATTGTCGCATAGGAAGCGCCATTGCCCGCGATCGGCTCTATCGCTGAAACAAATCGCCCATGGCGGTAACACGCATTGAAGGATACAAGGATCAAACGACCGTGCCCCGTCGGCGAGCGCGCAAGGGCGTTTCGGGGGGAAGCGGATCATGGGAGCTAGCATCAGAGAATCGCGTTCAGCAATCCTCCGTGTGGTGCGGTTCCCCGTGAGCACGAACGAGATTTTACGTCCCAAGGTGAATGGGGCGACGACCGCTCAGGCCTATCTTTCGACTAATTCCTGGGGCCATCGGGACGCCTGGCTAACGGGCTTGCGGCACCGACGACGCAATAGTTGGCCCCGCCCGTGTTCTCGTCATCGGTCTTGCTGTATTGACGTTGGACATTCCAAGTGTTTCCGCCCACCGTGATCGTGTCAGACTGGCCGTTGCAGACATCACCGTTTTCATCCGAGGTAGGCCCATACCATCCGGTCGTAAATTTGGGATCCGTACACATTTCGGCAAACTCGTGGCTCGTCACCTGGGTGAGCCGTTGTTCCTGCGTCTGCGCCTGATGCAATGAGCAGGCGCCGTCGTTCGGGCAGGTGTGTTGGAGGCAGCTATTGTCAAGAGCCGGAATGATCGCGTAGTAGAACTCATTTCCGCTTCGTGTCACGAAATCGAAGTGGAATCCAAATGCGTTATCGCCCGTCGGTTCGCACATCTCCAGCCCTGGCTGGTTGACTGCCACCGTCTCGTCCAGGTAAATCACCAACACCGTGTTACGATTTGGACCGCCAGAATCTGGCAGCTCGCCCGCGTCGATTAACCCCTGGATGACGGTGCCGATCGCATTTTCGTCAAGCTGAGCTGGGACCGCGCTCGCGAAGCTCGTAGCCACGACAGTAACAGCGGCCCCCGCCCCCGACCCGACGCCATACTGGCTCAGCACGTTCATGTATTGGCTATTCAGCAAATCTCGCATAAATTGCTCGAGACGGGCCGCGCATGGCGCGTGGCTGCCATCGGTCCATTGACTTCCCCAAAAGCTGATGTAAACCTGGGGAGCGCGAATGACTGGACCGCCGTTATAAACAAAATCGGCGCGTGCACCCGCGGCTGCGGCTAGTGGAGCGCGGCTTGGCACTCTCGGGCTGACGCCGCCATACTTGCGCGCGGTGGGGTCTGCTTTACTCATTACTAGCTCCTTGATCAATTTGGCAGATCGCAGTTCTCGGCTTCCGAAAGCACTCGTTCGATGTCCATCTCTGGCTCATCGCCGATCTCGCTCGCCCAGGCCACTCGGCCGTCAGAGCCAATCACAAATGTCCCGTGCAGCGGTGCCTCGGAATAACATCCGTATTCGCGAAAGACTTTGCGATCTCCATCCGCCAGCAACAGGAATGGAATTGCGCCAGACTTGATCGCTGCGCTGGCCGCCCGCAAGTCCTCCAGGCTGTCCGAGCTGATCCCGATCAGCGTGATGCCGGCCGTTCTCAGGCGGCTCTCAATCGCGGCAAATGCCCGCAATTGACGGGCACAGTGCAGGCAGCCCGACCCACGATAGAAAACAAGCACCGTTTTCTTTCCGGCAAATTCCTGTAAACCGCGATCCTGTCCTTGCAGATCCTTCAGCGTGAAAGGCGGCGCCGGCGCTCGCGGTTCCAATTTGGCCACGGCTTGCACCCCTCCAACGATCCGCCACCGGCCTGGTCGGGAGGACCTTCGCCCTCTCCCAGAATCAACACATTCTTCATCATGCCCTGGTCTTCGTGATCGACGATATGGCAATGGATCACCGTCTTGCCGGTCCAGTCCCGAAATCGAGTGCGAATGGTCTCGGTCTTGCCGCTGGGTGCCAGCAGCGTGTCGCGCCACACCCGGTCAACGAGGCGTCGCACGATGGTAAACGACAGCAAATTGTCTTGATCGCCGAAGCCGATCGTCAGATCTTCGATCGCTCCGACTTTGTCGCGGATGGCCGTGCCGTCTTTCACAACCTCGTACCGGCCTGTAAATTTTTCGTCCAACGTGCCCGAAATCGCTTCGAGCAACTGTTTCACGGTGTTGGCCGCGTCATACTTCAGCGTCGTTTGAGCGCACTTTCCATCATTCCACGTGAGTGCCACGCTGAGATCGCTCGTGATCCCCATGGCCGTTAAAAGCATGTCGGCGGTCGCCGCTTTGTCCGGCTGACTGTTCCTCAGCGCATAGTCCGTTTCATAAACCAGATGCTGAAACGGATTCACGTGGATGTGGAACGGATGACCGGCACCGTTGCTTTGATCCGTTCCGGAGGTGAGCAGCCATTCCTCGGCGGTGTTCAAACGGACGACGCGATCGATACGCGATGAAAACTCGGCGGCATTGATGTAGAAATGCGACGGCTTGCGCCGGAAAGTCGAAGTTCAACGTCCAGCGCCGGTTCATGACCGCATCATCATTGATGTTCACCTTGAATTCATCGGCAATGAAACGGCTTAGATCGTTGTAGGGAGCGGCGGTAAAATCGATCGCCGGCACGCCGCTCTTGGCTTTTACATTGAAAATGGCCAGGCAATTCCGCCCCTTGGCGAATCCGCTCAACGTCTGCTTGGCCGTGGCCGACTCGTCGATCAGATAGAAGACTTGATCTTCGTCGGCAGAAGGTGCCTGAAACAACACGTCCCAGCGATAAGCGGGGTAGAGCAGACTACCCTGTTTGCGGCAACACTTTGCGCGCGTTTATGCCGTCCACCGCAATTTCGTACAATGGCTGCTTTTGATTCTCGGCGTTGACCACGGCGACATGAAACACTTCGTCCACGCCCGCGTGAATGAATCGCCATCTTTCCAGTGAACCACCTTCGAGGGTGTAGGTTGGGACCGATATGCCATTGACGAGCGACCATTCATTGTCCGCGGCTGATTGACAGGGTTGTGGAGGCGTGGTCCCTGGAGCGCAGTCGGTTTCCTGCGTCGCGGCGCGACGCTGCGCGGACCTTCTCGCCGCTTGCTCAGCCCGCCAGGTCCGGGTCGAACTTGCCGCGGACCCCGTGGCAGTCGCCGCGGACGTGGAATCGGGGTTGCTGAGTTTGTCGTAGATCTGGCTAGGGTCGGGGCTCCAGACCTTCTGCGTCTTGTCATAGGTTCCGTGCATCTGCTGCAAGAGAAGAACTCGGTCGCACGTGACCGACAAAGCTTCATTCAAGCCGTCTTCGACAATCAACGCACCCGCCATACCGCTTGTCAGTTGATAAGCCACCGATCCATGTCGATGAGGGTGATACCAATAGGTGCCCCCTTGATGAGAAGGCAGAATCGTATACTCATAATCCAGACAGCCGCCGGGTTGGATCTCGGCATAGATATCGTCCGCGCCCTGCGCGGCGACACGTGCATTCCATGCGTGTGTAAATTGGTGACGGCAAATCCGTGTGGGACATTGCTGCCGAGTAAGTCACTTCGATCGGGCGGAACGCGCGCCGGATCGAGGTTGTTCGTCACCTTGATTCGCAGCCGATCTCCTTTCTTGATCTTCAATACCGGGCCGGTCAGTTGACCGCAATAGGTCGGCACGAAGGCCATCACCGGCTCGTTCTGCTTGTCGATCAGGTTCGGAACGCAGACCGTGGCAAGGCGGGCGTCTAGCGTGATATCCAACAGTCCACTATCTGGATCGGCTCGGTAGCCTGCTGAGCATGATCCATCATCAAACGCCTTACCGGCCGTAGGAGCACCGCAGCACGGCCCGGCCGCTCGAGAGACACTCACGGGCAAGGCCAACACCAGCGCGACGCAGAGAAGAAGACCCTGGCGTTGGTCCGTGATATGGGAACTCATGAATAGGCTCCTGTGGATCCGACAGACAACCCAACCGGCGACATCCTACCGTGCGATGCCGACCGACAACTCATCGCTCCTGTTGGGTCCGAGGTTGTAAAGGGGCCGAAGGGCGACCGCCGGGAGCCCTGAAAACAGGGTGTACGAATACCAAGCCCATTCAAAATGTAGACATCAACAAGCACTGGCCAGATTGCCCCACACCGCTTCAAGCGGCGTGAGTGTCTCAAGTTGCAAGGTCCCAGCAAGATCGGCCGTTTCGATGGTCGTAATTGGTTCGTAGGCATGACGATCGGCTGCGCCAAATGTTATCGGAGTATCAACGACTTACAATCGTGTACGCTTGTATCTGTGGCCATCAAAGGCGTCTTATTCCTACGTGCCCCTGGCAGGAAATTGTGAACTGCAAAAACGTCCCTGCCTGCTACGAGCGATACACTGACTCGGTCGCTTGAAGACGTTAACAAAAAGCTCATGCCACCTAAAACTCTGCGCCCGCATTGCCCCAGCTGCCGGTCGCATCGGAATGAACCCAAACGAGCGAAAGTGGCCGCAACGAGTATGTCACGCACAGCCGGCACTCAATTACATCGCCCGGCAGCCGGAGCGAACCATGCTCGGACGCGGTGAGCCCCTGGCTCTGGCAAGCGGCCGCGACGGCGGCTGGGTCATGCCGCTTCGTGGCCATCGAAACGTGGGCGGCTCACGGGAACGTCTTGGAGTGTGTGAACCGATTTCGCAACAGGAAAAGCCTTCACGGCAGCATTGACCGCGGGGGCAACGCATCAAGAGACATGCATGGAACCGATCCGATGGCCTGGCGTCAAAAAAGCCGACGCGGTTTGTGCAGAAAAACGCGAGGTTCCGGCAGGACCGTAACGCCAGCGGAGGGCCGGCATCCAGCGGACAGAAGCCGGATGGGGCGCCTAAGCGGCGGAATAAATCGAGCGCGGCGGTACGAAAAAGATTGGATTCCTGACAATTCAAACGGTCAAATGAGGCCATCGCAGAGGACAAGTCACGCAGGAAAACCTGAATCTTTGGAGAAGAGGCATTCTCCGCATCACCTCGCTGGAGATTCTATGGAACCGCTTCCCGGGTCTGTGGGTGAACAAGGCGTCAGGCGATCAAACACGGCCCGATGCCGGAAAAGTTCGTCGTCTCGGCGGCCGAGCAAGTGGCCGCGGCCCATCGCGTGATGCTCGCAACAAATGCAGCGGGTGATCATCGGTCAGCAAGAAGTGCTCGACCTGATGCTGTTGGGTCTGTTTTGCCAGGGGCATTGCATCCTGGAAGGGGTCCCCGGCCTGGCCAAGACGCTTGATGATCTCGAGCTTGTCGCAGTTGCTTTCGCTGCGCTTCAATCGAGTCCAGTTCACGCCCGACCTGATGCCGTCGGACATTACCGGCACCGAGATCTTGCAGGAAGACAAAACAACCGGCGGCCGCGAGCTGCGATTTGTCAAAGGTCCGCTTTTCGCCAATCTGATTCTGGCCGACGAAATCAACCGCACGCCCCCCAAGACGCAAGCCGCGCTGCTGCAAGCCATGCAGGAGTTTCACGTCACCGTGGCCGGCCAGACCTGGGAGCTCGAGCGGCCGTTCTTCGTGCTGGGAACGCAAAACCCGATCGAAAGCGAAGGGACCTATCCGCTGCCCGAGGCCCAGCTCGATCGGTTCATGTTCAAGATCAAGGTCGGCTATCCGACGCTCGACGACGAAGTCGAGCATCGCCATGTCGACCACGTCGACGGCCTCGGTGAAGCTGGAAGCCGGTGATCAGCAAGGCGAACATCCTCAAGATTCAACAGATCGTCCGCCACGTGATCGTGTCGAAATCGGTGGCCCATTATGCCGTGCGACTGGTCCGCGGCACGCGTCCGCAGGAGACCGATCGCGATTACGTCAAACATTACCTGACCTGGGGAGCCGGGCCGCGGGCCTGCCAGTCGTTGCTGCTGGGAGCGAAAGCCCGGGCCCTGTTGGACGGCCGGCCGCACGTTTCGCTCGACGACGTGCGACAGCCTGGCCAAGCCAGTGCTGCGGCATCGGATCGTGACCAGTTTTGCGGCCGAGAGCGAGAACATCAACTCGGACGATGTCGTCGACCAACTCGTTGCAGATCTACCGGAAACGGTCTGAGCGGTTTGGTCCAGTGTCGCCGTCACGATTTGTTGCACGCCTTGCCCAGAGAACGGATTATGGCCGCTAAGCGTTATCTCGACGCCCGTGGACTGGGGTTGGTCGCCCGCATGGAGTTGGTGGCCCGCCGCGCGGTCGAGGGCTTTTTGTCGGGGCTGCATCCCAGCCCCTATTTCGGCTCGAGCGTCGAGTATGCCGATCATCGTCCCTACAGCCTGGGCGACGAATTGCGGTCGATCGATTGGAAGCTGCTGGCCAAAACCGACAAATACTACGTCAAACTCTTCGAGGAAGAAACCAACACCCGGGCGACGATCGTGCTGGACACCAGCCGCTCGATGTCGTTCGCCAGCGAAGGCCAGAATGTCGAAGCTCGAATACGGCATGTTTCTCACCGCGGCGCTGGGCTATCTGATGCTGCGCCAGAAAGATGCCGTGGGTCTGGCGCTGTTCGATCACGGCGTGCGGCAATATCTGCCGCCGCGGGCCACCGCCGCCCATTTTCAGAACATGCTGGGCGTGATGGAGCAAACCAGCCCCGGCGACCGATACGCGGATCGGGCCGGTGCTGAGCGAGTTGATCGCGCGGATTCCGAAGCGGGGAATCGTGATCGTGATCAGCGACTTGCTCGACGACATCGGCGCGATCACCGACGGACTGGCCCATTGCAAGCATCAGCGGCACGAAGTGATCGTATTTCATCTGATGGATCCGGCCGAGCGCAGCTTCCCCTTCGAGAAACTGACCCGGTTCAAGGATTTGGAAGGCGCCGGCAGCCTGGTGGCCAACCCACGAGCGATCAAGCAGGCCTATTTGCAGCGGCTGAACGAATATCTCGACCAGGTCCGCCGGGTCTGCTTGGAGCGGGATATCGGCTACGAGTTGATGATGACCAACCGGCGTTATGACGAGGCACTGAGCACCTATCTGATGCGCCGCGGCCGCAAAGGGAGCCGATGATGTTTTTGTAAGCGCGCGCCCAACCGGCCGCGAACCCGAAGCGAATCACGATGCTCCATCCTTTTTTACTTTGGTTTTTGCCGCTGGCCGCAGTGCCGCTGGTGCTGCACCTGATCACGCTCTATCGCTTGCGCACCGTCGAGCTCAGCACGTTCCGCTTTTTGATGGAAAGCTACATCCAGCAGCGGCGGCGGATGAAGTTGCTGCGAATGGCTGCTGATGCTGCTGAGAACGGCCTTCGTGGCCCTGATCGTGCTGATGCTAACCCGGCCGATGACTGAAAAATATGGCTTTCTGTTCGGCGGCGCCAGCAGCGCGCGACGTCGTCTTGATCGTCGACGCCGGCAGTCACCTCAGGCTTGCAAACCGCCGGTATCACGGCGCCTGAAGCGCGGCAAGGAAGCAGCCGCCGTGGTAGCGAAGAAACTGGCGCCGGCCGATTATGTCACCTTGATCCGCGCCGGCTCGCGCCCGCAGCCGCTTTATCGCGGCTACCTGACCGATGGCCAGGAGCTGCTCGACAAGATCGACGCGATCCAGCCCGACATCGCCGCGGCGGATCTGGCGGCCGCACTGACCGAGGGGCAGAGCGCCGCCGCCCACGGTCCGCGCGTGCTGTATCTGATCAGCGATTTGCAACGCCGCAGTTGGGCGCCACTGGCCGATCATCCCGTGGTGCGCGAGTTGGGGCACGACGTGCAGTTGGTCGTGATCAACGTTGGCAGCGATGAGCCGGTACAGAACCTGGCCTTGCTGGGGGATCCACCACGGACGCAGCGGCCGATCGTCGATCTGCCCGTTTTGCTCGCGGCCAAGGTCGCCGCCAGCAAGCGTGATCAGCCCGTGAGCACCCGCGTCAGCGTGGTGCTCGACGACCAGGTCGTCGGGCAGTTGAATCTCACGGTGCAGCCCGGTCAGCCGGCGACCGCCGCGATGGCCGTCACGCCCAAGCGAGCCGGACTGATCCAAGGCCGCTTCGAGCTGCCGACCGACGCGTTTCCCGACGACAACACCTACTTGTTTTGCCTGAACGTCGAACCGCCGATTCGCGTGCTGCTGATTACCACGCCTGGCGATTCGCCGCTGGACGATCCGGCCATCTATCTGCGCGCGGCGCTGGCCAGTCCACTGTTGGCCAAAGGCCAGGGCAACGAGCAGGATCAGCACATCGCCCGCTCTCTTTTGGTCACCCCGATTCGAAGCGACCAGTTCAACGAGTCGCAATTGGAAAAAACCGATGTGATCGTGGCAGCCGACATGGTGATGGACGATCATCGCGGTATGTTGCTGCGGCGGCACCTGGAGCGGGGCGGTGGATTGCTCATGTTTGCCGGGTCGCACGTCGATCCGAATCGTTACAATGCCGGTCTGTTCAACGCGACCGCTCCACGCGGCACCAACACCCCGCGCCTCCGATACGAGGGGGCCATCGGCAATCCGGACGATGAGTCGGCATTCCAGGCGATCACGTTCGTCGACAATCAGCATCCCGCGCTCGTGCAGTTCGACCGCGGCGACGTCGACTATTTCGGCATGGCGCGGCTGTATCGCTATCTGCCGCTAATCCTCTCAAACGCCGAGGCTGCCGCGAATCCCACGGCTCCGCCCGCCGCCACCGTGGCCGGTGTGACGGCGGTGACGAAAGCCAAACCGTTGCAAACGCTGATGAAACTGGGCAATCAAACGCCGGTGATGGTCGAGTCAGGGCTCGGAACGGGCCGCATGCTGATTTGCTCCTTTGCGGCCACTCCCGGGTGGTCGAATCTGCCGACACGCGCCTGTTTGTGCCGCTGTTGCTTCGCAGCATCGCCTATCTGCGGCCGCCGGCAGCCGTCGAAGCGGTCGCGGCCGTGCGGCCCCATGAGCCGGCGCCGCTGCGAATAAGCCCGACCTGGCAAGGAGCCCGCGTCGCAGCCACCTCGCCTGATGGACATGCTCATCCGATCGAGCTTCACGCAGCCGACGACCGGCTCGTCGGTGCGCTGCTCGAGACCGACGCCCGTGGCTACTACAATTTCCAAGTCCAGCCGCCCGCGAGCCTGGCCGGCCAGGCTCCCGAGCAACTCGGCTTTGCCGTGAACCTCGATATCGATCAGGCCGACTTCGCCAGCGTCAACCAGGATTGGGTCACCAAGACGTTCGCCGGCACGCCGCTCACTTTTTTGACCGGCGACCCGAGCGACCCGGTGCTGAGCGCACAGTTGCACGAGCGGCACGAGATCTGGCGATGGCTGATTTGGGGAATGTTCGCATTGATTGCCGTTGAGTTCTTTCTGGCAACCTTGCGCTCGGCGGTGGGGAATGAGCCCGGCGATGGCCGGCAATCGCTGCGCGTTGGGCCGCCGACGCGGTCCACGCCCGTGAAGAAAACGAACCGTGTGTTCGGACCGAAGAAAATATTGCGGTAGTTTGGGATTTGAGATTCGGCCGCGCCGGCCAGGAACCCTGCGCGGTTTACTAAAGAAGTAAATATGGCAACTGACTTTCCCAAAAGCGAAGAGTTCTACCATCTGATTCTGCGCGCCCGGCGATACTTGCGTCGCCACGCACTGTTGATCGGCATTACGCTTCTGGCCATCTCGACGATCGGCTGGCTGAGCGCCGCGGTAGCGGTCGATCTGCTGATCCCCATGGCGACGACTTTTCGTGTGGTGTTTGCCGTCGGGTTTTGGTTGGTGCTGATCGGCGGCATGATCGCAATGCTCGTCTGGCCATCGCTCCGCCGGGTGACGCTGGAAGAAATCGCATTGCGGATCGAACGCACCGTCGGAGGCATGCACAATCGCCTCCTCACCGTGCTCGACCTGCATCGGGCGGACGCGGTGAGCAAAAAGCGATCGAATCCTGAAATGGTGGTGGCCCTGTTGCGGCAAACCCGCACGAAGTTAGCCAATTTCCGGATTCGGCAGATGGTCGACCGCGTGCCGCTGGTGCGAAGTGTGCTGGGCTTGGCAGCCGTATCGGCGTTCGCCGTGCTCTTGGCTGTCCTGTTTCGCGAAAGTGCGTCGACCGCCCTGGCTCGCATCCTGTATCCGACGGCCGACATTCCGCCGCTCACCTGGCTGCAGATCGTGGCCCCTGGCGAACTGCTCGCCGCGGCTGGCGATCCGCTGACGATCGGCGTCGACATCACGCGTGGCGAGGTCGATGCCTTGTCGCTCCACTTGCAGCAGCCCGACGGCAACTGGGTGGTCTATCCGATGCAGCGCGACGCGGATCAGAGGTTTTCCTACACGCTCAGCGGCGTCATGGCCGACTATCGTTACAAGGTCAGCGGCGGCGGGACGTGGACGCGTGAATATCCGATTCACATGGTCCCGCGGCCGATTATCGATGCCGTCACCGCCTCGATCCGACTGCCCCTCTATATGCGCCGCGAGGACCGGCTGCCCGTGGCCGCTGATGCCACGCGGATCGAAGCGCCGATCGACTCCCACCTCGAACTGGCCGCCGCCGTGTCGGGCGACGTCGCTCGCGGCGAGATCGTGCTGCTGAGGCGTTTGGTCGACACGCACGACGAAGTGCAGGCCGAGGAACACGTGTGGTTCGAAGATGATTTGCCGACTGATGCCCAGACCGATCTGCCTTGGCGATGGAGCACCGCGCGGGCTTTTACGGGCCTCCGATCTTTCACGTTCGGCCGCACGCATCAGCCATTCGGTTTCACGACTCGCCTCAGTCCGTTGCAGGTGCCGGCCGTGAGCCAGTTTTATATCAGGACGTGGCTCGATGCGTCCGATCCCCCCGGCCGCATCACTTTGCGCCTGCAGCAGGACAATCAGATGCGCGCGTTCGAGTGGGGCGACAAATCGACCGCCGCCAATGGACAGCCCCCCGTGGTCCACCTCGGCGCGCTGCCTCCGGCCGCGCAATGGGCCCGGCTGGAAGTGCCGGCCGACGTTCTCGGATCGGCTGCGGCCAGCGTGAAAGTCCGCGGCATGTCGCTCGAGATCGACCGCGGGCAAGTCTTTTTCGATCGGCCGGGCTATCTGACTCGCAAGTCGCAGTCGGTCGACAACGTGCAATTCGAAACGGTCGATCTCCTGCCGATGCATCGCGATGAAGCGTCGGGCCATTGGCTGGGCGAAGTCCTCGTCACTTCCAACCGGCTGGTGACGGTCCGTTTCTATAGCTCGCTCAATCAAGCCAGTGCCGATCGTGAGCCGCTGGAGCTGATTGCCACCAAGGATCAGCCTCCGACGATCGTCGTCGAAAAGCCGGCGCAGGACGTGGTGCTGCCCGCGGTCCAGCCGCTGCCGATCTCTGCCCGGGTGTTCGACGATTGGGGGATCGCGGCGGTTGGCATCCAACTGGGACCGTCCGAAAGTGCGCTGACGCCGGTGCGTTGGCAGGAGGGCGATTCAGCATACGCCACGGCGCGCAACATCACGCTTTCTCTCGATCCCAAGACCGAAAAACTGGCGCCCGGTCAGACATTGTTCTACCGGCTCGTGGCCAAGGACGGTAACGCCCAGATCGCCGAATCGAAGACGTACAAGCTGTCGATCGCGGCGCCCGATCGGGCGGGCGCTGCCCGAAACGGCCAAAATGCCTGAATCGTTGGAGCAATTGATCAAAGTCGTCGCGCAGCTGGCCCAGACGCCGCACAAAGACCCCGAGCGGGCGGAATTCGTGGCGAGTTTGCCGCCGGCGCTGCGCGAGGCGATCGATTCGCAAGGCGAGTTTCGCCAGCCCGACGGCAGCCCGATGCAGGCCGACGAAGTTCGCAAAGCGGTCGAACAGGCCGAATCGCAATTGACGCCGGAGCAACAAACGCGCCTTACCGATTTGACGGCCGAGCTCGATCGCCGTCATCAAGAGCTGAAGAATCTCGCCGAGATGCTGAAGCAGGCGGCGCAGCGGTCGACAGCCAGTCCGCTCGTGCTCGAGCAAGAGTCGACTTTGCTCAATCAGCTTGCCGGCCAGGCCGGTAAGATGGCGGCCGACTTAAGTCCGCCGACGGTTGCGCAGGGTAAGCCGGCAATGGTCGAACGCGAACTGAAGACGGAAAAACCAGCGGCAAATCAATCGCAGCATTTGGCCGAACTGGAGCAGCAGTTGCGGCAATTGGATGCGGCCCGGCAACTGGTGGCGTCCGATCCGCTGTTGGCTCGGCAGATGCTTGACGATCAGGCAGCTCAAGTTGCGGGCGCAGCCGCGGCGCGCGAGTTGGAGGCATTGGCTACGGATCTGGCTGCGCGCCACCAGCAACTGCAAGCGATGCGAACGCAAACCGATCAAATGGCCCGGCAAACACCCACCGCCGACGACAAGACGCTCGAAACTCTCAGCAGGGCGCAAACCGAATTGGATCGCGTGGCCGTCGCGGTGATTGACCAGCTACACGATGTCCTGGGCCGGGCGGGCGACGAAAAACAGCCGCCGGCGCCCTGGACGCCGCCCAACGCCGGAGCCGAGGTGATGCCCGGCGCGGGCTCTGACAATACACCAGGTGCCAGGCCCGACGCGGCACCGATCGGGCAGAATTTACCCGATGCGGAAAAAAGAGATCCTCTCGCGGATAAGAAGGCTCCCGACGCCGACAAAAAGGATGGCAAGCCCGATCAAAGCATAGATCAGGCTGCGGCCAACGGCGCCACGGACGAAAAGTGGTGGGACAAACCGACCGGCGTGCCTGTGGGGCCTGTGGCTGGACTATCGGGAGCCGACAAGGAACGGCACGAGGGCGGCGATCCATCCGTTGCGGAAGAGCAAAACGCCGCCCCGTCCGACGTCAAGAATGCCCAATCCAAACCGCTGCAGCAAACCCCGCGTCAACAATTAGCATCCCATCAGGGCCAGATGGAGCAGGCCCTCGCCGCAGGTGCCGACGAAGCCCTTCAGGGCAGCGCAGCAGCCAGCGAATTGGCCGAGCGGCTGAGAGAGTCGTCCCTCGGCAAGGCAGCGCCGCCATCGACAGCCACCACAGCCGACGCGGGGGCCGAAGATCGCGGCGAGCAACCGGCTGCCGACGAGAGTCAGCGAGCGGCGGACACCAAGGACATGCTGGCTGACCCGGCCACGCAGCAGGCTTTGGGAATGGCTCGAGCGCACTGCGCCGCGGACCGCAATCGTCTCAGACCGTTTCGCGCGAGACCAAACCAGGCCCAGACAAACCGCCCAGCCAGCCGGGCAGGGCCGACCCGCCGAAAACCGTTAACGCGCAGGCCGGGCGCATCGCGGCCGGCCAGATCCCCTTGGGAAGCGATCCGAATCAGCGGGCAAAGTTTTATCAACTGCCCCCGAGATTGCGCGGGCCGCTTCTCGAAGGGATGCAAGAGCGCGGGCCCGAGGGCTATCAGCCGATGATCGACGCCTACTTCCGCGAGCTCAGCAAGGAAATCAAGTGATCGCCGAGCTGCTGAAACTCCTGGGAATGAGCAACGAAGTTGCCGAAAACTTCAGCCGCTCCGAGCTGCGCTGGGGGCATGGCG
Source organism: uncultured Planctomycetaceae bacterium (assembly GCA_963702015.1). Classification (GTDB taxonomy): domain Bacteria; phylum Planctomycetota; class Planctomycetia; order Pirellulales; family PALSA-1355; genus DATJTR01. The sequence goes on along the minus strand of OY969698.1, from coordinate 3,786,736 downwards.
AGCTGGCCGCCATCGGGCTGGTCCTGCTCATCCCCACGGCCTGGTTCATCATCCGGCGCCAGCGGCAGAATCTGCCTCATGTCTCACCGCGCGTCCGGCAGACGCTGAGTGCTTGTCGCATCGGTGTGCTGTTGCTCCTGGTGATCGTGCTGGGCGCTCCCTATCTACACATTGACGAAACGCTCGACCTGAAACCCGTGGTCGCTCTGATCGTCGACGACTCGGCGAGCATGCAGCTGCCGGCCGGTCCGTTCGACTCGGCCGAGGCCAATGCGCTTGGCGAAGTCATCGAACCAAACCGCGCACCGGCAAGCGATGCCACGGCATCGGGCAGCACAGCGCCCGACAAACCAGCGTCCGACGCGGCGAGCACCGAGGCTTTACGCAAGCAGCTCAGTGCGATGAGCCGCTTGGATCTGTTGTCCTCCGTGCTGCGGTCGGCGCGGACTGAGGTCTTGGAACCGCTGGCGGAGAAGTTCGACATTAAGGTTTATCGCGTGGCCCGGCGCGTTCGCCCGGAAACACTTTCCACCCTTCTCGACGAAGCGAAACCGGCTCCGCCGACCGACGCCGAAACCAACGAGACCGATCTGGGCATGGCGATTCGCCAGGCAGTCGACGATGCCCAAGGTCGCAAGATCGCGGGCGTCGTACTCCTGACCGATGGTCGGCCGACGACGGGGCCCGATCCGGTCGCTTTGGTGCGAGGCCTGATTGATCTTTCGCCCGAGCACTCGCCCGCGCCGATTTTTTCCGTACCGGTGGGCTCGGAACATCCGGCGCCCGATGTCGCCGTGGTAGAAATTTCCGCGCGGCGCAAGTGTCCAAGGATGATACGGTCAGCGTGGCGGTGACCGTTTCATCTCAAGGTTTCGACGGCCAATCGGCGGTGGTCGAATTTCACGATGGAGATGGACCGGCGGTGTCGAGCCAAAATGTCCCTCTGACCAGTGCGAAGCGGCAAACGGTACTGTTCACTTACGAAGCCAAAACGCCCGGCACACGACAGTTGCGAGCGACCGTGTTGCCGCTGCCCGACGAAGCAGTCGCCAGCAATAATTCGGCTACGGCAACATTACGTGTCGGTGGCGAGCCGGCCAAATTGCTCTATCTGGAAGGAATCGCGCGCTGGGATTTTCGCTTTCTCGATCATGCGCTCCGCCGCGATAAGGGCATGACCCCCACGTTCGTGATGGAGTCGCAACTCGAAGCCGACGGCGTGTCGCCGGCCGAAATGCCCAAGGCGGCGGGGCTGCCGACCGATCGGGAAAAATGGGCCGACTATCACGTCGTGATGCTGGGCGACATTTCGCCCACGCTGCTGCCCGAAGTGGAACAAAAAGCGTTGGTCGAAGCCGTGCAAGACGACGGGCTCGGACTGATCGTGCAATGCGGCAGCCGGCACATGCCCTGGGATTTTGTCGGTGGGCCGCTGGCCGCGATCCTTCCGATGACGTTCTTCGCGGGGCCGCCCAGGCAGGCGGGCGGGACTTCGCCGCCGGGTGATGCGAATTCGGCCTCGACGCTGCATGGATGGCAAGCGCCGGCCTTCGCGCCGTTTCGCATGATCGTTACCCCCACCGGCGCCACGCATCCCGCGTTTGCCAACAGTGGCGATGCCACGCAGGACCGCGGCGTTTGGAGCCAGATGCCCGAGTTCTTTTGGGCTGCTGTCGGCAACAAGCTTAAGCCGGGCGCCACGCGCCTGGCCGATATCGAAATGACTGGCGGCAAAGACAAATTTCCGATTCTCGCCGAACAGGTCGTCGGGCGGGGCCGTGTCCTGGTCGTCGGATGTGACGAGACGTTTCGCTGGCGGCGCAACGTCGGCGATCGAATCTTCTATCGCTTCTGGGGTCAGGCGCTGCGCCATGTCGCTCGCAAGCCGGCTCTCGGCGGCCAGGAAAGCTGGCTCGAAGTGCAGCCGGAGCGCGTCGAGCCCGGCGCCGCGGTGACCATCGATTTGTACGCCGTCGATGAATCCAACAAGCCGATCGCGGCGGAGGTCATATCGGTTGCGGTGAAGGGCAAAGAAGTGAACGAGAAAGTGGAGCTCCAGCCGGTCGGCGACGAGGGACACTTTCGCGGCAGTTGGACGCCCGATCAGTTGGGCACGTTCAACGTTGACTATGTTGCCGGCCCGAATGCGACGCTGAGTGCGACGATCGAAGTAGCCAATTCTGGACGGGAGCTCGCCCATCCGGACGTCGATCGCGAAATGTTAAGCACCCTGGCCGAGATCTCCGGTGGCGCGATGATCGAATTGCCCCAACTGGTCGATCTGCCGCGGCGGTTGGCCGGCGACGTGATCCACCAACAGCGGACTTATGACAACGACCTGTGGGACAATTGGCTCACCCTGCTTTTGCTGGCCGGTTTGTATTGCACGGATGTCGGCATCCGTCGCGTGTTGGGGCTGATTTGAACCGTCGGAATCGCAATAACATGAATCGCAACCACGTTCACGCCGACCGGGTCCGTTATCGTGCGGCCTTATCGATCTGTCTGGTTTTGGCGATCAGCGCCGCGGCGCTGGCTGACGCGCCGCCGAAGGAAGCAGCCGAACCCGATGCGCGGGAAATGGTCCGCGTCGAGGCGGCCGTCGATCGCGCGCTCGACCATCTGGCCCACCGGCAAAGCGAAGAAGGCTGGTGGCCGCAAGCGGTCAATGGAGCCGGCCCGAACAACGGCATCAACGCTTTCGGCCTGCTCGCGTTCTTGGGACGGGGACACACGCCCGGCCGAGGGCCGCACCAGATCGTCGTCGGGCGGGCCGTGAATTACATCTTGTCGACGCAAAACTCCGAGGGTCTCTATGCCTCGCCCGGTCCATCGCAGGGGCCCATGTATGAGCATGCGCTGGCCACTTTGTCGCTGATCGAAGCCTATGGCTCCGTGGGCAGTCTAGAGATGCGCCGCAGCGTCCAAAAGGCAGTCGATCTGATTGTGGTGTCACAGAACGACCAAGGGGGCTGGCGTTATCAGCCCCGCAAGGCCGACGCGGACCTGAGCGTGACAGTGATGCAAGTCGTTGCGCTGCGGGCGGCGATCAACGCCCGCCTGAATGTGCCGCAGGCAACCACCGACCGGGCGATTCAATACGTCAAGTCGTGCGTCGTGCCGGCCGGCGGCTTCAGTTATCAGCCGAACGGCGGTCCGAACTGCGCGCAATCCGCGGCCGGGGCGTTGTGCATGCAGTTGCTTGGACAATTTGACGATCCATCCGTGCCCAAAGCGCTGCAGCTCTTGCAGAGCAAAGACTACAACGGGCAGCTCGATCCCTACTTCTATTACACTTCGTATTACGCAATGCAGGCCCATTTTCAGGCCGGCGAAGCCCAATGGGCCATTTGGCATCCACGCGTCCGCAAGTTTCTGCTCGACACGCAAAACGAAGACGGCAGTTGGCCCGGCCATGGCGAAGAAAAATTCAACGGGCCGGCCATGACCTATTCGACGGCGCTGGGGGCGATGTGTTTGGAAGTGTACATGCACTATCTTCCAGCCTATCAGCGATAGGAGAAGCGCGAGCGTCGCGCGCGATAACAGGGGGAACCTGGCAGCGCTCGAAGAATGCGCGACGTAGCACGACGCGAGAAAACGCAAAAGCCTCCGGGAAAACCGGAGGCGTTCGCGCTGCGTCGCATTCAATTGCATCGCCTGACATCAGTGGCCGAGGCGGGGATCGAACCCGCACGTCGATTACTCGACACGGGATTTTAAGTCCATCCCCGATTGCAATAAATGCTGCGAATTCTTCGCTTTTCTACGGCCGCGCAGCATTAGCGCAGCAAACTTTCTGAGCAGGCTGCTGGTGACGTTCAGACCCGCGTTCGATGGTCACAATCTGGCGAACGCCTCAAAGCACTGGAAGGCTGAAGGCGATTCGGCTCCGCAACCGGCCGCGTGGGTGAAGCCGGCGATTCTCCGCCGTCGAGGTCGGGAACGGCCGCAGCTCGCGCCAATGAGCGTCCGTGATTCCAGTCTAGTCGACGTTGGCGTTAATCGCTTTCCAAAACGGCATTTCGGCCATGATTCGAGTTCCGTAGTCGCGTGCCTTCTTCGCCTTGCCAGAGAGTGTTGCCGGGTCGGCAACAACCAGAATATCGAGCTTCTTCGTGACGTTGTCGGCCACGATCAGGCCCGCCGCTTGGGCAAGTTCCTGCGCCTTTTGGCGCTCAATGCGGACTCCGCCGATCTTGCCAGACAATTCGCCCGTGAAGCAGACAGTTTTCCCAGTCAGAGTTGGCTGCTCAACAGCAACCGCCGCTGCCTGCTGCAGGCCGCGGCATTCTTGCAATACTTGGTCGAGCATCGGGCGATCGAAGCCGAGGAGGCGCGTTACTTCTACAAGATCGTCCATCTCGTTCTTAGTGACAACGTTGTCGGCCAGAGCCGCGCGGGCTAGGCCTTCCAAATAGAAGCGGTGCGCCCGACCACCTGATCACCCTCAAGATGGTATTGCAGTGCCAGAGAAAAAAGCGATTCGGCCTCACATTCCGTCACTAGCCGATCCTCCAAAACGCGATCTAGCAAAGCCAAGTATGCGTTTACTGCGGGCGAGATCTCACGATGGGATGGCCCCATGAGCCGCGTCACGAGCCGAGCCAAATAGTGCGGTTGGAACTCGCGCAGCTTGAGTGCTTCGCACCGCCGCAGCGTTTTTCCCGAAGGAGGAAGAGCCGGCCACTGATCGGGGAATTTGGCATCATCTCCGATTAGGTCCGACAGGGAGTTGATCCCAAACAGTGATGCCCGCTCGAGACATCGCGCGAGCAATAATGAGCACGCGCGAGCGTCGTCGGCTGCCGAGTGCCGGACTCCGGCCTCCTTGATACCGAAATGGCTGCAGCACGCACCAAGAGTTCTTCCTACTGCGTGCTCTGACAGAATAGACGTGAGGCGTAGAGTGCATAGCGTCGGAAACTGCGGAAGGTTCACTCCAGACTTTTCGCATTCCGAAACAAGAAACCCTTTGTCAAAGCTCGCATTATGCGCGACAACCACCGCGCCACTGAGCCTCTCCAGCACATCCCCGATGATTTCTGAGAACGGCGGTGCATCAACGATGTCCCGCGCCGTGATCCCATGGATTTGTGTCGGCCCGACATCCCTGCCTGGATTGACCAGTGTCGCAAATTCTTCGGTTGTTGACCCGTCGCCGCTCATCCGCACAATCGCGATTTCAACAACGCGGTCATGCTTTGCCGGGAAGAGCCCAGTCGTTTCCAGATCGACTACCGCGTACTCGAGGTCGCTAAGTGTTACCACCATTACGGAGACATCCTAAAAGAGCAAACGAGAAAGGAATGGCCAACGATCCTGCTGGACCCGATTCTGCGGCAGCCGAGTGTGCTACATCAATGCTGAATCGTCGTTCACTTCTGGCACGGATTCCACTAGCGCGCTATCAAATGCTCATAATCAGAATCCCATCGTTGGACGCGAGTCGGAATGCCCTTCTGAAATCCTGATAAGCCTCCCACTGCCACTCCCAGTCGCTCGCTTGGGGATGGTCATCGCCCCCAACGACCATTCCGCCGAGAGCCTTCGCCAGCGAGTCTGCCAAACCGGCCGTGTAGTTCTTGGACCTGGCTGGACGCTTCTTTCGAATCCCCTTGTTCGCGACGGCGTCGGTGGCCAATCGCTGGAAGCCTTTCTTCACCGTCGCCGAATGCTCTTGAAAATCGGCGTGCAACTTTGCTGACGTGACCGGGCCAAAGCCGACGTCGTTGTGGAAGGGGAAGGCAATCAGCTCGACAAATGGCTTGCCTTTGAATCGCCTCGGATGTCCGGCAACTTCGCTGGATGGCAGGTCATAGATGATCTGGGAAAGGGCATTTTGCCAGGCGTCAAAGCCGCCGTACGAGAAGTAAAGAAAATGGGACGTCCCTTTGGAGACGTAACAGCCCGACTTCAAACCGTCGAGGTATTTGCGACAGGAGCCGGCCGGTATGTGCTCCTCGTCCTCGCACACGTCGTCGGAGTGTCGACCGGCGACGCGCCGGGCTTTGCTCATTCCCGTGATGTCGATCCCCATGGTGTGCTCCGTTTCAGAGCTATTCAGCGGACTCTACGGACGCGCGGGCCATCGTATTCGAGCACGCCGCGGCGAATCGCACCATTGATCACCGATTTCAGCGTGTCGCGGATCACTCGACCGGTGCGGCGAAAGCCGAGCCAGCGGGCCGTCTGTTCGATCAACTCTTCCCGATCAAACCAGGCCGTGCCCATGACGGCTTGCAATTGCTCGACGAGGACGTCGCGCGAATAGTCGCCGATTGAGCGGCAAGCCAGCTCCAAGCCCTGGCGGCTATTCTCCAAAATCCCCCGGCGAACGGCGGCACGCAAGTCGCCATCGAGCGACTGGGCAATCCGGCTGCCGGTGCGGCTGTAGCCCAAAGCGGCGGCGGTCTCCTTGATCGCATCGTGCCGCTCAAGAGCCCCGCTGGTCGAAAAGACTTCGCGAATCGCCGACATGACTTCGTCGCGGGAGATTTCGTCGATATTGCGCGGCGCTTCACCATGTTGCCGGCCGCCGGCGACCACCGTTTTGCGCCGTGCCTTCACTTGCGTGGGCTCCGCCCCATCCGGCTCCGGCAATTCATCGGCCTGATAGCCGCCGAACTCGATCGTCGGTGCCCAGGCTTGACCGTCAAAATTAACGGTCGGCGAGAATTCGAGCCGTGAAGCCGGCACCTTATGGTGCCAAATCTTGAGCTGTCCCTTGCAAGGAATCGGTTTGGCCAGCACCGCTCGCCGGGCGAAAATCCACCCGTACGGACCATTGAGATGCCACATTGCCTTACGGTCGGTGGGCAGCCCATGCTTTTGAGCTAGCCGCCGCACGTCGGTCCGCTCGGTCACCTCAAGATCAACGACATCGACCAGGTCGACCCATCCAAGAATAGCGCTGGTCTCACCAGGGCCGGGGCTCGGTTCATCACCGTCCCATGCGGCGCCGGCATGGATATAGAGCGGGCCACGATAGTTCGTCGACCAAATCCGGTTTTCGCACCATTTTGATCCGAACACGATCGCGTCGGCCCAGGGCTGCTTGATCGTGAGCACCTGCAAGTCGACAAAGTGCGCGGTGTCGTTTTGCGGCTCTAGGGCACCTCCAGGCGGCGCGGTCTGCGGAGTGCTGTTGGCGCTCTCAGGATTAGTCATATGGATTGGGTTCGGCAGAAATGTCGGCCTTGGCGGCCCCGTCCGTCATGATTTCGCCTTTCGGTGTCCCGGCCGGCTCGGGCCGCACGAGTGAAAGGCAAAGTCGCCCCCCCGTGCGGGCCAAAGCCACTTGACATGCCGGTTTGCAACCCCGCCGCGCCATCCCGAATGACCCCCGTGTATCCTGGCTCAAATCCCGACCTGATTATAGGATCATTACCGTCTGACGAACCAGCGCCAGATTTTGCCACGCTGGACCGGTCGTCCGGTGCGATTGGAGAGTTGAGTTACTTTTCATTTCCATTTTAAGTTGTTTTGATCGCGCCACCCGCCTGTGTTAGATTCGCTGTACCCGTCATTCGCCGGGGAGGGGCAGAAAAACGCCAGAATCGGGGCCAATGGCGATCCGAAGCAATTCAAATCAAAACGAGCGCGGGACAAGCCAACGATTTGAAATCGTTGAGCCTCGCGCCGATGCGCTGATCGAGTCTCTCCGGGCCGTGGGCTACAGCCTCGCGACTGCGATTGCCGACCTGATCGACAACAGCATTTCTGCGGGCGCGAAGACAGTCCGCCTCAATTGTCTCTGGGACGGAAACGACTCATGCATAACTCTCACCGACGATGGAGTCGGAATGAGCGAGAAGGAGTTGACCACGGCTATGCGTCCTGGGAGCCGGAGCCCTTTGGAGAACCGCGACGCGGACGACCTTGGCCGCTTCGGCCTGGGTCTAAAAACCGCATCATTCTCACAATGCAGGCGTCTCACGGTTCGATCACGCACTGGTGCCGGCCGCACGGCCACGCGTTGCTGGGATCTTGACTACGTGAAGAAGACTCGACAATGGCGACTCTTGAGCAATGTCGCCCCATCTACTGAGGAGCGTTTGGCATCCTTCAAGGGCCCGAAACAGGGGACCATTGTTCTTTGGGAGTGCCTCGACCGCCTGATTGGCGAAGTTGAAACAGACGACCAGGACGCACAAAATCGGTTTCTTGAAATTATCGAGGAAGTGGAAGCACACCTCGGCATGGTTTTTCATCGGTTTATGACCGGACCTAAGCCGCTAAAGATTTTTGTAAACGGTGGGCGTGAATCGAATCGCGTGCGTCCTTGGAATCCGTTCCTCGATTCGCATCCGGCGACACAGCAGTTTGCGTCGGAGACCATCCCCTACAAACACTGTACAGTCTCTGTCCGGCCATTCGTGCTTCCGCACCACGACAGATTAGGATCGGAGCTCTACGCCCTGGCCGGCGGTCCTAAGGGGTGGATTGCGCAGCAAGGCTTCTACGTCTATCGGAATAAGCGACTCTTGGTCGCCGGAAGTTGGCTTGGTTTTCCGTACACCCAGGACGAGTGTTACAAGCTTGCGGATTATGATTGATATCCCCAGTTCAACCGACAATGACTGGAATATCGACGTAAAAAAGTCGGTGGCCCGCCCGCCGGCACCTGTTCGCAAAGATCTGCGGCGGATTGCCGACATCATACGAAGGCGGGCGGTTGACATCTATCGGCATCGAGGAAAGCTCGACGCACGACAAGCTGCGCAACCCCACGTCTTCGCCTGGAAGACCATAGTACGGGGAGGAAAGAAGTTTTACCTCATCGACCGGGAACACCCGCTGGTCAAATCCGCGATGGACATATCAGAAGAACGGGCGGATGTCGTCAAAGCTCTGTTGCGGCTTCTGGAAGAAACAGTACCCGTCCAAACAATTTGGCTCGACGAGGTCAATGCGCCGGGTTCGCATGGACATCCATTTGAACAAGCTCCAGAAAAGGATGTGCTGGAGGTGCTTCGGCAGGCATTTGACGCCTTGATGCAGGGTGGCTTGCCTCGCGCGGAGTCTATCAAGCATCTTCGGGCAATGGAAGCGTTCACCGACTACCAGCATCTTATTGCGTCTTTACTGGGGTAACCCAGGACTGAGGAATACATGGACTCGCCATTTGACCAGGCCGTCGACGTTGCTGCCTTGCTGTTGAGAAATCATCCGCACCCGCCCGTCGACGTGATCCGAGAAATGGTCGCCCAAACTCTTCGCATGTTCCCCAGTGAAGCCGCTCGAGCTGACGACATGGTGCGGTTGCTTGAATCGCGTTTCAACGTCCGAATCGGTGCGGTAAACGAATTACTCAGCAACAACAATCACCGGCCGTGGTTGCCTGCGAAGCGTTCGATGATTCAATGGCCGTACTGGAAACGCTACGAGTCGTACTTGCTTCGCGACAAGGGCTGGCCGCCCGGCGTCGTCGAGCGACTGGACGAATCCATCGACAAAACGTTGGGATTTCTTGAAGATCCGGAACGGGACGGCGCGTGGGATCGACGGGGGCTGGTCGTCGGTCATGTGCAGTCTGGCAAGACCTCGAACTACACCGGCTTGATCTGCAAGGCGGCCGATGCCGGATACAAGTTGATCGTCGTGCTTGCCGGCGTCCATAACAGCCTCCGAAGTCAGACACAGTTGCGTCTCGATGAGGGATTCCTCGGGTTCGACAGTCTTGAGCTTCAGAAGGAAAATCTGACAAAAACGCCGATCGGCGTTTCACGCATTGATTCGACCTGTCCAATTCCGAACACAATTACCAATCGCTCTGAACAGGGCGACTTCAGCACGGCCGTTGCAAGGCAGTTTGGTATTACTCCGGGCGGCAAGCCGCTGCTGTTCGTCGTAAAAAAGAATCCGACGGTTCTGAAGAATCTTCTGAACTGGGTCCTTTGGGCCGCTCCCGGCAAGGATCAGCGTACTGGCAGGCCAATCGTGACAAGTATTCCCTTGCTGGTCATCGATGACGAGGCCGACTACGCGTCGGTTGATACCCGAGCCATTCCACTCGACGAGAATGGCCAACCGGACCGTGACCACGACCCCACAACGATCAACCGACGCATCAGGCAGTTGCTCCACTCATTCGAGAAGGCCGCCTACGTTGGATATACGGCGACGCCCTTTGCCAATACCTACATTCACGAAAGTGCCTACACCGACGAATATGGGATGGACTTGTTTCCAAGAGGCTTCATCATCAACCTGCCTGCACCATCCAATTACGTTGGACCGGCCCGCCTCTTTGGGCTGGATGCAGATGCCGATTCTGGCCGTGCCAGTCAGGAGGGTCTACCGATCGTTCGCCGTGTGAACGACTTCAGCGACTGGATGCCGAACGGGCACAAAAAGGGCTACATCCCGCGGCAGATCCCGGCATCACTCAAGGAGGCAATTCGGGCATTCATCCTGACGTGCGCCACCCGATTGGCCCGTGGTCAAGGTGCCGAGCACAGTTCGATGCTGATCCACGTGACGCGTTTTACAGATGTGCAAGAGCGGGTTGCCAACCAGGTTAAGGATGATCTCAAGAACGTCACACGGCGATTGCGTCTGGGAGACGGAAGGGCAACCACGCAGATTGTGCACGAACTGAAAGCCCTCTGGGAGCGTGATTTCGTTCCCACTACTCGTCAGATCAACCTCGACGATTGCCCGCCGGTCGCCTGGAGCGACGTGGTCGATCAGCTGGAGAAAGCAGCGTCTCGAATTGATGTCCGCACAATCAATGGCTCAGCGGGGGACGTGTTGGATTATGCGGACCAGGCGCAGCAGCGTAAGCGTAATTGCAATTGGCGGAGACAAGCTCTCGCGAGGCTTAACGCTTGAAGGGCTCAGCGTCAGTTATTATCTGAGAGCGTCGCGCATGTACGACACGTTGATGCAGATGGGGCGCTGGTTTGGCTTCCGTCCAGGCTATCTGGATCTGTGCAGGTTGTACACCTCTGCCGATCTCGTCGAATGGTACGAACACATCACGATGGCCAACGAGGAACTGCGCGAGCTATTCGACTACATGGCCGCAGCACGCGCGACGCCCGAGGATTTTGGTCTCCGAGTGCGATGCCATCCGCACTTACTTGTTACCGGTCCTGTCAAGATGAGAAATGGTCACAAGATTAGCCTGTCCTTCTCTCGAGCCATTAGCGAGACAATCGGCTTTCACCGCGACGCCACGACGATCGAGAGGAACTATAAAGCAACCGAAGATTTCCTCCATGCCCTCGGACCGCCCAGCGAAAGAGGAACTCGGGAACGGTCAACGATCATTTGGCGGCACGTGAACGGCGAACGTATCACGGACGAATTCTTGTCCCGCATGACGGTTCACCCGATTGCCAAGAAAGTTCGCATCGAGCTTTTGTGCGCATATATCAGCCAGCGTTTACAGGCGGCCGAGCTTACAGACTGGACTGTTGCGCTGATTTCAAACTCGACTGGTACGCCATCCAGTATCGCAGGTCACCTTGTCGGACTCGTGGAACGCAGCCACCATCCAGAGAACGTCAGACCCGAAGAATTTGGCCGCTACGGCGTTCGGCGCCTCGTCAATCCAACCGATGAAGTCATTGACCTGTCGGAATCCCAATGGCAGCTCGCGTTGGAACAGACTCAAGAATGTTGGCGTGCCAGACGTTCCCGCAGTAAGGACGAGCCGTCGGAACCAAACGGGATCGCGATACGTGAAAACCGCGACAAGCGAAATGGTCTGCTCTTGCTCTATCCGCTGGCGGCAACGGAGTATGTCGAAGTGCCTTGCCTGTAATCGGCTTTGCAATAAGTTTTCCGAAAAGCGAACTAAACGACACGGTCGACTATGTCGTGAACAACGTGTTTTTCGAGCAGGAGTTTGTCGACGAATGACGGTCGCGGAAATCTGGAACACTCTCGAAGCGGACATCGACTCGGTGGGACCCGAGGATTGGTTAGCGCGTCGCATCGCGCCAGCAAGCGACTTTGATTTGCGCATCGCCATCGATCGCTCCACTAAGTCGCGCACAGTGCTTATCCGCCTTGAGTCTGCCTCGCTTGGCCGTGCTGGTGAAATTCCCAGAGGGCGCGGTTTTGACGTGCGATACGTATCCTTTCCGGGTGGCGGCAAACACCACAAGACACTCGCCGTCGTGTTGATGGATCGCGCATATCTCGACATTTTCTCTGTCCTCGCTCAGGACCTCGCGGACACATTGTCGGCGATACCGAACGATCGCAATGTTGTCGCGGAGCTTTTTGCACGCCTACGCAGCTGGCAGCGATTCATGGAGTGCGCGTTGTCGGATGGCCTCGGCCCGTCGCTTCAGAGCGGGCTCTACGGTGAGCTGTACTTTCTTCGGCATCACCTGTTTCCGGTCGTCGGCGTTATTGCCGGCCTTTGCGCATGGCACGGCCCGTCAAGATTGCAACAGGATTTCCAGTTCGATCGTTGTGCGGTCGAGGTGAAGACTTCGACCAGCAAACAACATCAGGTCATCCAGATCGCGAGCGAGCGGCAATTGGATGAATCCCTTTTGGACGAGCTCTTTTTGTTCCATCTGTCCCTTGATGTTCGCCCCCACCAAGGCGAGACATTGGTCGCAATGGTCAATCAGATCTGGAACACTATTGGCGACAGTAATGCTGCACGCGATTTGTTCGCTCGTAAGCTTTTGGAGGCCGGTTACGTCGATGTGCAGTCCAGCAGATACGAGAGCGTTGGATACAATATTCGCGAATCGGAGGTGTTCGAGGTTCAAGGCGACTTTCCCCGTATCGTCGAAGGTGACTTGAGGGCGGGCGTCGGCGACGTCACCTATTCGATTGGCGTGGGCGAATGCAAGCACTACGCAGTCCCTGCCGATCAGATGCTCACAGTCATAAAGGGGGCGATGGATGGGCGATGACGATGGGCTGAATTGTTTTGCCGAAGAATTCCGGCAAGCCGTGCTTGGCAAGGCGGCGGTAGAAGAACTCATGTTCAGCGATGCGTTCACCGCCACGCTTATCGAATACCTCTCCGACGCCGGTGAAATCGAAGATGGAGAGCCCTGCTTCCACAAAGCACGCGGCATCGAAGTCCATGGTTACAACATCAGCGACGACGAGAGCACACTCGATGTCTTTGCCTGTATCCAGGCGCCGGCCGCCGTTCCTCCAACTACTGTCACAAAGACCGAACTCGAAGCGGTCCTCAAACGGCTTGTCGGCTACGTATCCAAGGCGTTCGAGGGCTACCATGAACAGCTTGAACAGGCTTCGCCCGTCTATGATATGACGCTTCGCATTTGGGAGATCAGGGAGCGACTATCACAAATCCGTTGTTACGTCGCAACTGACGGTTTGACAACGGTCAAAGCGAAGCAGTCGGACCGGTGGAACGGACTTAAGAGGACGTTCCACATCTGGGATATCCGGCGGCTCTATTGATGCGTCAGTTCGGGCGAACAGCGCGAGTCGATCGAAGTGGACTTTGTACGCGACTTTGGCGGTCCTGTTCCATGCCTGTCCGTACCGGTCAACGGACGCGACTATGGAGCTTATCTTGCGATTCTGCGGGGCGACGTGCTCTGCAAACTCTACGAGGAATATGGTCCTCGGCTACTTGAGTTGAATGTACGCAGCTTTTTGCAAGCACGAGGGGGAGTCAACAAGGGTATTCGCGAGACGATTATCAAGGAGCCCGAGCGCTTCCTCGCCTACAACAACGGGATATCAATTACTGCGACGGATATCAAGCTTGTCAAGATGCCCGATGGGGGCAAGGGTATCGCGTGGGCGAAGGACCTTCAGATTGTCAACGGTGGGCAGACGACCGCATCGCTCTTTCACGCGGCGAGGAAAGACAAAGCCGATCCCGCGTTGGTGCACGTCCAGGCCAAGCTGTCCGTCGTCGATGCCGTCAAGGTCGGCGAATTCGTGCCTTTGATTTCGCGCTATTCCAACAGCCAAAACAAGGTGAACGAGGCTGATTTCTCAGCCAATGCGCCGTTCCATGTGACGATGGAGGCGCTTTCCAGGACCGTGTGGGCTCCGGCCTCCGACGGGACGCAACACCAGACCAAGTGGTTTTACGAGCGGGCACGGGGCCAGTACATGGATGCGAAAGCGCGCCAGCCCACGCCTGCAAAGAAACGCGATTTTAACGCGATCTACCCTAACTCCCAGAAATTCACCAAAACGGATCTCGCAAAATTCGAGAATACGTGGGACCAGCTTCCATTCAAGGTCAGTTTTGGTGCCGAAAAGAACTTCCGCGAATTTACCTTGCGCCTTCAGGAGCGCGAGGCGATCGTGGTCGATCAGTCGTACTACCAACAGTTGATTGCCAAGGCAATTCTATTCCGAGGGGCTGAGAAGATCGTCCAAGCGCAGCAGTTCGGCGGGTATCGCGCGAACATCGTGACCTATACGCTGGCCTACTTGGTCCATATGACCGGCCGACGCCTTGATCTGGATCGGATTTGGCGGGAGCAGGGGCTCACGCACTCGCTAGAGGAGGCGATTCGGAAGACAAGTCACGCCGTTCACAAGGTGATCGCAGATCCGCCCGGTGGACGAAACGTTACGGAATGGTGCAAGAAGGACGTTTGCTGGGACGGAATTAAGCAGCTTCAGGTCTCCCTGCCGGCTGCCTTTAAGGCCGAGGCGGTTTGCCGAAGCAGATTTTAACTCGAGCATCATGTACGCCTGGTGCAGTCTAGACGATCCTGGTAAAACGTGCGAAAGGACTTCGCGATGCCACGACGGCAGAAAATTCGAGCACTCGATTTGTTTTGCGGCGGCGGCGGAAGTTCCCTCGGTGCGCGGATGGCGGGCATTGTTCCGGTGGGCGGAATCGATCTCTGGCCCATCGCCGCTGAGGCCTATGCGGCGAATTTTGGAGTGAAAACGTGGTGCGCACGGATCGAGGAAATTGATCCGATCCAGGTACAGAGATCGACGGGCAAGATCGATCTTTTGCTCGCATCACCCGAATGCACGAACCACAGCGTCGCTAAGGGGAAAGCCCCTCGTTGCGAATTGAGTCGGCAAACCGCATTTCAGGTCGCCCGCTTTGCGAAGGCACTGAGACCCCGCTGGATCATTGTGGAAAACGTGACCTCCATGCGCCTCTGGGGAGCCTTCGAGGAGTGGTGGCACGAACTCGAGGGGCTCGGCTACGAACTCAAAGACGTTTCGCTGAAGTCAGAGCTTTTCGGCGTTCCACAGAGTCGCCGACGGTTGTTCATTGTTGGTGACCGGCACGCGGAGCCACGGACACCTGTCGAGAGGTCGACGGGGCAGATTGCGACTATTGGCCAGGTGATCGAACGCATCAGAAAGCGAGGACATGAGTGGCCCGCAGGCCACCTCGACAGCCGCAAGAGGGCCAAGCCCACGATGGAAAGGATTGATCGCGCCTTTGCGGAGCTGGGTCGCAAGACACCGTTTCTCGTCGTTTATTATGGCAGTGACGCAGCTGGGGGCTGGCAACCGCTTGACCGACCTTTGCGCACCATCACGACGCTCGACCGATTTGCGCTGGTCGCGCCCAACGGAAAAGGGCACACGATGCGCATGTTGCAGCCCTTGGAACTTGCAGCAGCGATGGGTTTCCCTGCCAATTATCAGTGGCCGAAATCGACTCGTCGGGAGAAAATCAGGCTGATTGGCAACGCGGTCTGTCCTCCGGTGATGAAGGCCGTGGTCAAGACCCTTACGTCCACCGTGTGACCTTTGCAACGACGGGTTTCCGACAGAGCGCAATCGCGGCAATGATGCGCGACACGCATGCGTCCGGCTCCCGCTCGATTTGATGCTCCCAGATTCGAAGCACCCGCCAACCCTGCCTGCGCAGGCGAGCAAAATTCCGCCGGTCGCGGCCACGATTCGCCGCAATCTTTTCTTGCCATTTCGGCGACAGTTTGTGTTCCCAGAGGGGGAATCGCCAACCGTGCCAGAAATTGCCGTCTACGAACACTGCCAACTTGTAACGCCGGGAGACGAAGTCGGGCCGCCCTGGCAGGTCGGTGGCATGCTGCTCCATCCGAATGCGCTTTCGTGACAGGCCATCGCGGATCGTGAGTTCGGGAACGGTGTTTTTGCCCCGAATTCGGGCCATCATTTGGCTGCGCACTGCTGGGGCGACGATATCGCCCACGTGGCTTCCGGGAACCGGCTTGCCGCCCGCCGCCCAACGGCGATGCCCAGCTTTACGAATTCTTGAAGATTGCGATGCCATGGCACCAGCGTTTTAGCCAGCTGAATTCTGTTTGTCGAGTGAATTCGGGTGCTCAAGCTACATCTAAGCTCGGTGCGGGATGAGAACGGATGCGAGGCCCACGCAATCCGGGGGAACTTCGGCGCGGCCCGGAGCCTCAGCTATACTGTGCATTCCCCGACGAGGTGGAAATATGCCGGACAACGGATACAAAAAACACATTGCAACCGGGCGGCGTGGAATCAAGGGTGTTGAGAGCGGTTCAAAATGGCGGCGGCGGGCGGTCGAAAGTAGTGGCGCTGGTTAGGTGAAGAACTCAGTTGGGTCGGGGAAATGTGTTGCGAATGAAATCCCAAGTGCACAGCAGAGCTGATCAGGCGGTTCGTCTGCGGCGGCGCTTGGCGTCATGGAGGCGGTAGCTTTCGCCCTTGGTCTCCAGGATATGGCAGCGGTGGGTAAGTCGATCCAAGGCCGCCCCGGTTAGCCGTTCGCTGCCGAGCACTTCTGTCCAGTTCTGTAACGGCAAAACGGTCGTCACGATTAGGCTGTTCCGCTCACAGGCCGTGGCGATCGCGTCGAACAAGAGTTCTGCCGCGGCCTTGCTGGCAGGAACGTCGCCCAGTTCGTCCAGGATTTGAAGATCCAGCTTGCCAAGTTGTTGCCGCAGCCGCAAGAGTTGCCGCTCTTCTTTGGCCTCCAGGAGCAGGGTGAAGATTTCGGTGAGATTCAGCGCCTCCAAGTGATGCTTGAGCAGCACGATGCTCTTGGTGTCGGTCTTGTGCATGGCGTCACCTCAGCCGCCTCCACCGCTTCGCGACCAAATGGCTCTACTTCGGCGACCTCCCGATACCGGCCGACCGAATTGGTATTCGACGTCTCGCTCCGGGCCCGGCGCTTGCGGCCAAATAAAAAGCGGCAAAAAAAGGTGGACGGATTGGGTCGCCAAGGTGATAATCGGCCGTTTGCTCGGGCCGCCCTAAATGGGGGGGCGTGCCACCTATCGTATTGGCTGGGCAGCAGTCCGGGGCAAATTGGCGCTTTATAGATGGGTAGGGCAGCATGAAGCGGTGGTTCTCTCGTTCGCTACGCAAACAGCAGCGCCAGGCCGCTGCAAAACGGCGGGTCTCCGCGCCGCCCGCCCGATCATCGCGGTTCGAGCTGCTCGAAGCTCGCCGAATGTTAACGGTAGATTTTCAGACGCTGCATTCGTTTACGGGCACGGCCACCGATGGTGGGCTGGCAGATGCTAGTTTAACGCTCGTTGGATCGACCTTATTCGGAACAACAGAGGTGGGCGGTACCGATGGCGACGGCACCATCTTTTCGATCAACACGGATGGCACTGGCTTCCAGATTCTGCATTCGTTTTCGGGTGTCGACGGGGACGTTCCCGAGGCGAGCTTGACGGTCGCCGGCTCGACTTTGTTCGGGACGACAGAGTCCGGTGGTAGTGCCGGCGCGGGCACGGTGTTCTCGATTAACACCGATGGCAGCGGCTTCCAAGTTCTCGATTCCTTTTCGACTTCGTCTACCCTTGGATATGAACCCGAGGCTGGCGTGACCGTCGTCGGATCGACCTTGTTCGGAACGACTACGGTTGGCGGCGGCGGCGGCGACGGCGCCGTCTTCTCGATGAGCACGACCGGCAGCGCCCTCAAGGTCCTGCATTCATTTTCGGGCGCCGATGGCGACGATCCAGAGGCAAGCTTGACGCTCGCGGGCTCGACCCTGTACGGAACGACGGCTTTGGGCGGGAGCGATGGCGATGGCACGGTCTTCTCGATCGGTACAGGCGGCACCGCGTTCCAGGTACTGGATTCGTTTTCGACATCGTCCGCCCTCGGATATATCCCCGAGGCGAGCGTGACAATCGTCGGTTCAACCCTATATGGGACGACTTCAGAGCTCAGCGGGAGCGGCAGCTTCGGCGCGGTGTTCTCGATGAGCACAAGCGGTAGCGATCTGCAAGTTCTGCATGCATTTTCCGACACCGACGGCGCGTACCCCAGGGCTGGTTTGACGCTCGTCGGCTCGACACTGGTTGGAACAACCGAAGATGGCGGCGGACAGGGCATAGGCACCATCTTCTCGGTCAATACGGATGGGAGCGACTTTCAGACTCTGCATTCGTTTTCGGGTGCCGACGGAGAGCACCCCGTGGCCGAATCGACGCCTGGCGGCTCGGCCCTGTACGGGACGACACTGGGTGCCGCCGGATTTGGCACGGTGTTCTCGCTGAACGCGCTCGCGGTGACACCCTCGGGCACTACCAACACCTTCTCCGTAGGTGGTGCGGCGGTGGCCGTCGACTCGGGCTTAACCGTATTTTCCAGCGACACCGACCTGGAACGTGCCACGGCGACGATCTCGTCCGGTACGCTTCAGCCAGGCGATTCCCTCAATTTCACCAACCAGAACGGCATCAGCGGCGTCTACTCGGGTGGCGTCCTGACCTTGACCGGCAGCGCTACGGTTGCTCAATACCAGACCGCCTTGCAGTCGGTCACTTTCTCCAGCACCAGCACTGGCACCATCACTCGATCGGTTTCGATCGTCGCATTTGACGACTCGCTGACCAGCAATGTGACGTCGGAGGACGTGAATGTTTCCGCAGTCCAGACTCTGCATTCGTTTTCGAGTGCATCGACCGATGGCAATGAACCATTTGCCCCATTGACGGTCGTGAATTCGGCCCTATTTGGAACGACGGTGAACGGCGGCAGTGCGGGTGACGGCACGGTGTTCTCGATGAACACTGATGGAAGTGACTTCCAGCTTCCGCATTCCTTTCTGGGGCCATCGAGCGACGGGAGCGTTCCCGCTGCCAGCTTAACTCTGGTCGGCTCGACACTATTTGGAGTCACGTACCAGGGCGGCAGCCACAACGACGGCACAATCTTCTCGATGAACCCTGACGGAAGTGACTACCAGGTTCTGTATTCTTTTTCTGGCACCGACGGCTATGAACCGGAATCGGATTTGACCCTCGTCGGTTCGACCCTGTATGGAACGACAATCAGCGGTGGCAGCGGAGGCGACGGCACGGTCTTCTCAATTAACACCAATGACAATCCCAACAACACTGGCTTTCGGGTTCTGCATTCGTTTTCGGGCGCCGACGGTCAAGAGCCACAAGTGGGTTTGACGCTCGTCGGCTCCACCCTGTATGGAGCAACGTTCTTGGGCGGCAGCTCCGATAAGGGCACGGTGTTCTCGATCAACACCAATAACAATCCCAATAATACTGGCTTCCAGGTCCTCCGTTCGTTTTCGGGTACTTCGGCCGACGGCGCGTATCCCCTTGACGGTTTGACGCTCGTTGGCTCGACCCTGTATGGAACGACGGAGGAGGGTGGCAGTGCTGGCGACGGCACGGTCTTCTCGATAAATACCAACAACAATCCCAACAATACTAGCTTCCAGCTTCTGCATTCGTTTTTGGGCGTCGACGGCTCTTTGCCTGAAGCGGGTTTGACACTCGTCAACTCGACACTGTTCGGGACGACGAACGAGGGTGGCAGCGCGGGCGACGGCACAGTGTTCTCGATCAATTCCAATAACAATCCCAGCAACACTGGCTTCCAGCTTCTGCATTCGTTTTTGGGCACCGACGGAGAATCCCCTAATTCAGCTTTGACTCTCGATGGCTCGACCCTGTATGGAACGACTACCGGTGGCGGTAGCAATGGCGACGGCACGGTTTTCTCGTTGAACGAGCTTATAGTGACCCCGTCAGGTGCGGCCAACGCATTCACGGTCGGCGGCTCGCCAGTGGCGGTGGATTCCGGAGTGACAATCACCTCGACCGACAGTGACCTGACGGGTGCCACAATAACGATAGC
This sequence comes from uncultured Planctomycetaceae bacterium, assembly GCA_963702015.1. GTDB lineage: Bacteria > Planctomycetota > Planctomycetia > Pirellulales > PALSA-1355 > DATJTR01. The sequence continues at coordinate 3,766,711 of OY969698.1, read as the reverse complement.
AAGCCCGCAGTCGGGCGATCTCCTGAGCTTCACCAGCCCAACAGGTAGTGGCATCATCGGCAGTTACTTAAGTGGTGTGCTGACCTTGAGCGGCAGCGCCACGCCGACCCAATACCAGGCTGCCTTGCAGTCGGTCACGTTCTCCACCAGCACTACCAACACCACCACCCGGGCGATTTCAATCGTCACCATCGACGGCTCGATGGATAGCAGTTCCGGGGCAGAGCACGTGAACGTTTCCACAATTCAAGTTCTGCATTCATTTTCGGGTGCATCGACCGACGGCATTGAACCATTTGCCAGTTTGACGGTCGTGAACTCGGCCTTATTTGGAACGACGGCAAACGGCGGCAGCGGGTGACGGCACAGCGTTTTCGATGAACACTGATGGAAGCGACTTCCAGCTTCCCCATTCCTTTTTGGGGCAATCCGCAGATGGCGAGTCACCACAGGGGAGTTTGACGCTCGTCGGCTCGACTCTGTATGGAACGACGTACGCAGGTGGCAGCCACAACGATGGCACGATCTTTTCGATGAACGCTGATGGTACCGACTATCAGGTTCTGCATTCGTTTTCGGGCACCGATGGCTATGAACCCCAAACTAATTTGACGCTCGTCGGATCAACCCTGTATGGAACGGCGGAAGAGGGGGCAGCTCCGGCGCTGGAACGCTCTTCTCGATCAATATCAACGGCAACGACTTCCAGGTTCTGCACTCGTTTTCGGGTGCCCCCACCGACGGCGAAACTCCGCAAGCGGGTTTGGTGCTCGTCGGCTCGACACTATTTGGGACGACTGCCAGAGGCGGCACCGACGACGACGGCACCATCTTCTCGATAAATACCAACAACAATCCCAACAACACTGGCCTCCAGGTTCTACATTCATTTTCGGGCACAGACGGCGCGGGCCTTGATGACGCTTTGACACTCGTTGGCTCGGTTCTGTATGGAACGACGGAGATTGGCGGCACCGACAACGACGGCACGGTCTTCTCGATCAATACGAATAACTTTCCCAACAACACCGGCTTCCAGGTTCTGCATTCATTTTCGGGCACGGACGGCATTGAACCGGAAGCGGGTTTGACACTCGTCAATTCGGCACTGTTTGGAATGACGAACGAGGGTGGCAGCGCCGGCGACGGCACCGTATTTTCCATCAATACCAATAACAATCCCAACAACGCTGGCTTCCAGGTTCTGCAGTCTTTTCTGGGTTCCAACGGAGCGTTCGCTAATTCTGCTTTGACACTCGACGGCTCGAATCTGTATGGGACAACTACGGGTGGCGGCAGCAATGGGGACGGCACGGTGTTCTCGTTGAACGAGCTTGTTATGACCCCATCAGGCACGGCCGATACTTTCACGGTCGGTGGCTCGCCCGTGACGGTCGACTCCGGAGTGACAATCACGTCGACCGACAGCAACCTGACCGGGGCCACAGTAACGATAGCAAGCCCGCAGTCGGGGGACACGCTGAACTTCACCAGCCCGACCGGTAGCGGCATTAGCGGCAGCTACTCAGGTGGTGTGCTGACGTTGAGCGGCAACGCTACGCCGATCCAATACCAGGCTGCCTTGCAGTCGATCACGTTTTCCACTTCCAGCAATGGCCTCGCCACCCGGTCGCTTTCGATCGTCGTACTCGACAACTCGCTGACCAGCGGAACGGCTGCGGAAAGCATTAAAGTGGCGTTCGCCGCGCCAGTGGTGACGCCATCGGGCATCGCCAACACGTTCACGCTTGGCACCTCGGCCATGGCCGTCGACTCTGGCGTCACCGTCACCTCCAGCGATACCGATATCACGGGCGCCTCGATGACCATCGCCAACTATCAATCAGGCGATTCGTTCAACTTCACTCCGCAGAACGGTATCAGCATCGCTGGCAACTCCGCTGGCGTGCTGACCCTGAGCGGGGTCGCAACACCGGCCCAATACCAGACCGCCTTGCAGTCGGTCACGTTCTCCACCACCAGCATCAACAAGGCCACCCGCACCGTCGACGTCGTCGCCGACGACAGCGCGGCTTTGCCCACGACCAGCAATGCCGGCGTCGATACCGTCCAAGTGGCGATCGCCGATCCGGTCGTGACGGCGAACCAATCGTCGGCCAACGCCACTGCCGGCGAAATGGTAACGGTCGACTCGGCCGTGACGGTCTCGTCGTTCGACACCGACGTGACGGGGGCGACAATATTGATTTCCAGCGGGTTTCAGCTTGGTGACACGCTCCAATTCACCAGCCAAAACGGCATCACCGGCTACTACGACGCTTCGACCGGCATGCTCACCTTATTCGGCTTTGCCACGCCGGCCCAATACCAGACGGCCTTGCAGTCGGTTACCTACTCCTCGATCAGCACGACGAGCACCGTCACACGAACCGTTTCGATATTCGTGGCCGACAATAACGACACCAATGGAGCGAACAGCAACACGGTGACGACGCAAATCACCGTCTCCGCGCCGGCAACCGTTGGTCCGTTCGTGCAGGAGGCCGAACTCGTCGCGTCTGATGGAGCGGCGGGCAGCGGTTTCGGCTACTCGGTTGCGATCAGCGGCAATACCATGGTCGTTGCAACGGGCACCGGAGGACTGGCCGGATTACCCGAAGACACCTACCCGGGTGTGGTCTATGTGTACACAGAGGCAGGTTCCAGTTGGATCCAAACTGCCGAACTCACGCCGAATGGTGGCGCGGCGAACAATGGCTTCGGCGACTCGGTTGCTATTAGCGGCGACACGATCGTGGTCGGAGCAAGCGGCACCGACAGCGGCCAGGGGGCAGCTTACGTATTCACGGAGTCTGACTCCAATTGGAGCCAGGCTGCCGAACTGGTTGCTTCCGGTGGCGCGGCGGGCGACGGTTTCGGCGACTCAGTCTCGATCAGCGGTAATACGATCGTAGTCGGAGCGGAGTATGTGGGGAAACCCAGCGGCCTGTCGCTGAACCCGGTGGGGCCAGGAGCAGCTTATGTATTCACGGGGTCTGGCGCAGAATTGGAGTCAGGCCGCCAAACTCAGTGTTTCAAGTGATGTGCTATTTGGCGCATCGGTTTCGATCAGCGGCAACACGATTGTGGTCGCTGCCAGCAGTGGGGCGTACGTCTTTACCGAGGCTGGTTCCGGTTGGGTAACCACGAATAATCCGAATGCCGAGCTTCCAGACAGTGGCCCGGTTTCAGTCAGCGGCAACACGATCGTGGTCGGAGGGGAAGGTGCGGCCTACGTCTTCACGGGTTCGGGCTCCACTTGGCCTCAGACTGCCGAACTCCCCGACAGTGGCTCGGTTTCGATCAGCGGCAACACGATCGTGGTCGGTCCCCACGTTTTTACGAGATCCGGCCCCAGTTGGACCTCTGCCACCGAGCTCAACGCGACTTTTCCCGGGGTCGGTGACGAGTTCGGCGACTCGGTTGCAGTCAGCGGTACTACGATTGTGGTCGGAGCGCCCGGGGCGACGATCGGCGCGTAACGCCCAGGGGGCGGCTATGTGTTTGGGACGCCGACGATTGTGACCGGCGTCAGCGTGGCGATGGGTCCCGCAGCGGGCGGCACGGCGACGACCATCACGGGTGCGGGCTTCACCGGTGCGACACAGGTGGATTTCGGTACGACGCCGGCAAGTGATTTTGTCATCAACTCGGACACGCAGATCACAGCGACGGTTCCGCCGGGCACTGGCCTGGCGAACGTCACGGTGATCAAGCCAGGCATCAACTCGCCCGTTAACTCCATCGCTCAGTTCACCTACGTGGCTGCGCCCGTGGTTACCGGCATCAACACGACGGAGGGGGCGGCGGCGGGCGGTACGACGGTGACGATCACAGGGACAGGTTTCACGGATGCCACGCAAGTAAACTTCGGCACTACTTCGGCAACCTATGTCGTCGTCAACTCCACTACCCAGATCACGGCCACGAGCCCGGCTGGAGCGGTGGGAACGGTGGACGTAACGGTGGCAACGCCGGGAGGTACCTCTGCCGTTGTCTCGGCCGACCAGTTTAGCTACGTGGCGATGCCCACGGTCACCACCGTCAGTCCGGCATTGGGGTCGACGGCGGGTGGCACGTCGATAACGATTACCGGGACGGGATTCACCAATTCCACGATTGTGGCCTTTGGTACGACGGTGGTAACCGACCTTGTGATCGACTCGGCGACGCAGATTACGGTTACGAGTCCAGCTGGAACCGGTACGTCGGACGTGACGGTGATCAACACTGGTGGGACCTCCTCAGTTTCCGCAGTCGACCAGTTCACCTATGTCGCCGGCCCTCTGATCTCTGGCGTCAGTCCGGCTTCGGGTCCCACGGCGGGCGGCACTTCGGTGACCATCACTGGAGCGGGCTTCACTGGTGCGACGGCCGTGTATTTCGGGACGACGCCGGCAAGCAACTTCGTTACCAACTCGGACACGGAGATCACAGCCTCGATTCCACCGGGCACAAACACGGTGAACGTGACGGTGGTGACACCAGCCGGTACCTCGCCCGTCTTCTCGGCTGATCAGTTCACCTACGGGAACGCTCCCCTGGTGACAGGAGTCAGCTCCTCGACGGGGCCATTGGCGGGTGGCACCACTGTCACGATCACGGGGACAAACCTAGTCGCCCCCGGGTTCCTCACGCTAAACGACCCGGCGGGTGTGAATGGCACATACATCACCGGCATCAGCGGCAACACCATCGTCGGCTACTACATTGACGCGAGCGATCTTGATCACGGATTTGTGTACAACGGGTCGTCCTTCACCACCCTGGACGATCCGGCGGGAGTGAAGGGCACATATGTCGCCGGAATCAGTGGCAACACCATCGTCGGGTACTACACCGACGCGAGCGATCTTAATCACGGATTTGTGTACAACGGATCGTCCTTCACCACGTTGGACGACCCTGCGGGTGCTAGCACCTCTGGCACATTCCTCACCGGAGTGAGCGGTGACACCGAGATCGGTTACTACTACGAAAAAATCAGGTCCGGATCTGTATATCTCCATGTTCCAGTTGGATTCGAGTACAACGGGTCGTCGTTTACCACTCTCTCCGATGCAGGTGATGGAACTGTCCCCAGCGGGATCAGCGGCAGCACTATCGTTGGGACCTATTATCCTGGCCGGGGCGCGAGGGATTCGAGTATAACGGATCATCGTTCACCAACCTGGATGACCCTGCGGGCGACAGTACAGGCGGCACGGTCGTTAACGGGATCAGTGGGAGCACTATCGTCGGAGACATCACGGATTCGGGCGGTTATTTCGGCAACGGGTTTTCGTACAACGGATCGTCGTTCACGACCATGAACGATCCCGCAGGTGTGAACGGCACGTACACCGCCGGAGTCAGCGGCACGACCATCGTTGGATACTATCAGGATTCAAGCGGTTTTGCTCACGGGTTCGTGTACAACGAGGCGCCTACGGTTTTGTTCGGATCGAATCCCGCGACGATCGTGAGTAGCACGCCTACTCAGATTGTGGCTAGTAGCCCTGCGGGTTCGCCGGGCACCGTGGACGTGACCGTGGCGACGCCGGACGGCACTTCGGGCGTCTCTCCCGCCGACCAATTCACTTATACGGCCGCGCCAGAGGTAACCGGCCTTAGCCCGGCATTGGGTCCTCCCGCAGGGGGTACGACCATCGTCATCACTGGGGCGGACTTTACCGGCGCAACGGCCGTCGACTTTGGGACGACGGCAGCAAGCAGTTTCGTCGTCAACTCAGGCACTCAAATCACGGTCACAAGTCCCGTTGGCACGGCCGGCGGGGTGGACGTGACCGTGGTTACGCCGAACGGCACCTCGAGCGTTTCCGCGGCCGACCAGTTTACCTATCTGGCTATTCCTACGGTGGCCGGCGTCAGCACCGGATCGGGTCCCGCAGCAGGCGGTACGACGGTAACGATCACCGGGTCGGACTTTACCGGCGCAACCCAGGTCGACTTCGGCTCGATCACCGCAAACAACGTCGTGATCAATTCGGACACACAGATCACGGTCACAAGCCCGGCAGGTGTGGTGGGTACGGCGAATGTTACCGTCGTCACACCGAACGGCACCTCGAGCGTTTCCGCGGCCAACCAGTTTGCCTACTTGGCTGCACCTGCGGTGACCGCGATCAGCTCCCCTCAAGGGCCTTCGGTGGGCGGCATCGAGGGTGACGATCACAGGCACGGATTTCACCGGTGCCTCGCTGGTGTACTTTGGCGCTACCCTGGCGAGTAATATCGTGATCGACTCGGACACGCAAATCACTGCGACGACCCCGCTGGCTATGGCGGGCACGGTGGACGTGACGGTGGTTACGCCGAGCGGCACCTCGGGCGTTTCTTCCGCCGACCAGTATACCTACTGTGGCTGCACCTACGGTGACCGGCGTCAGCCCCGTGGCGGGGCGTTCCGCGGGCGGTATCACGTTGACGATTACAGGGACGGGATTCACTGGGGCGACCCAGTTGGACTTCGGCACAATCGCGACCACCGACTTCACGATTGACTCGGACACACAGATTACCGTAGTCAGCCCACCCGCCGTGGCGGCCACGGTGGACGTCACAGTCGCTACGCCCGGAGGCACCTCGCCCGTTTCCTCGGCCGACCAGTTCACTTACGCGGTTGGCCTGCCGTGATCGAGCTAACCGCGAATGGCGGCGAGGCAAACGACAATTTCGGCGACTTGGTCGCTATTAGCGGCGACACGATGGTGGTCGGAGCCCCAAATGCCAATTCGCACGCAGGGCACTGCTTATGTCTTCACGAAGTCCGCTGTCGGTTGGACTCAGACCGCCACGCTCAACGCCTCCGATAGCTCGGAATACCGCCAATTTGGCTTTTCGGTCTCGATCGACGGCTCTACGATCGTGGTCGGAGCCCCAAACGCCAATTCGGGCCAGGGGACGTGCCTACGTCTTCACGGAATCCGACTCGACGTGGCCACAAACCCCGACCGCCACTCTGCAAATAGCGCGGCAGGAGGTTTTGGATGTTCGGTCTCGATCAGCGGCAATACGGTGTTGTTGGAGCAGGAAATACCAATGACGCTGAAGGTGCCGCCTATATCTTCACGGATCCGGCTCCACGTGGCCCACGAGCCCGACTGCCACGCTCACGCTACGAGGTGCCGCGAACTCTACCGGGTTTCGGCACTCGGTCTCGATCGGCGGCAACACGGTCGTGCGTTGGAACGCCCGGAGGTCCGGCGTATGTCTTCACGGAGTCCGGCTCCGCGTGGCCCAGGCCCGAACGCCACTCTCAACTGCCAGATGGTGCGGCGAACGCGGGTTTCGGCTCGGTCTCAATCAACGGAAACACAATCGTGGTCGCAGCCCCGCTTGCTACGGTCCTACAACAGCCGGCACTAATGTCGACCAAGGTGAGGCCTTTGTCTTCACCGAGCCCGGCTCCGCGTGGGCCCACGAACCCAACCGCCATGCTTACCGCTACAGATGGCACAGCTAACGCCCGTTTTGCCGACTCGGTCTCGATCAGCGGTAACACGGTCGTGATCGGAGCACCCGGAGCTACAGATCGACACCATCGTCAACCAGGGGGCGGCCTATACGTTCACCGAAGCTCGGCTCCAATTGGACCCAGTCCTCTGAGCTTAACGCGCCCAATGGCGAACATGAACGACAGCGTTCGGCAGTTCAGTCTCGATCACCGGCAATACGTTCGTGGTCGAGGCGCCGGATTGCAACGGTCGGCACAACAGCGGCCAGGGTGCGGTTTATGTCGGGCCCTGGCCCGAGCAACCGTGACCGGCCTTAGCCCGGCATCAGGCCGTGCGGCGGGCGGTACGACAGTGACGATCACGGGAACTGGCTTCAGCCGGCGCGACGGCGGTCGACTTTGGGACAACACCGGTAAGTCAGTTTCGTCGTCAACCCGGACACGCAGATCACGACCACGAGTCCGGCCGGCTCCGGTACGGTCAACGTGACGGTACGACGCCGGGCGGCGCTCCGGCGTTGTTGCTGCCGATCAGTTCACGTACATTGCCGTGCCGACGGTTACGGGGCTAAGTGTTGCCGACAGTCTGCTCACGGGCGGTGCGACGGTGACGATCACCGGCACGAGCCTGGCCAATGCCAGCGCCGTCATGTTTGGCACCAGGCCCGGGACAATCATCAGCAATTCGTCCACTCAGATCGTGGTCGTCAACCCGGCGGAATGCGCCGGTGCCGTCGCCGTTACGGTGACGACGCCGGGGGACCTCAGCGACATCTTCCGCAGATCAGTTCGCTTACACGCCGCTGGCAATCACTAGCCCGAACGGCACTCTCTTCAAGGTCGGCCAGGCAGGATCGTTCTCACTAACGACCGGCTCTTCCAACCCGACGTTCAGCGAATCCGGGACTCTTCCGAGTGGTGTGACGTTCAGCTCGACTGGCGTGCTCAGCGGCACGCCAGCGGCGGGAATGGTTGGCATTTATCCGATCGTCATCACCGCGACCAACAGCAGTGGTTCTCTGCCGGCATCACAAACATTTACCCTTATGGTCGGCACTCCGGAAGGAACCGTCTATTGGCTGACGAGCGCGGCCAGCGGCGGTTGGCTCGAAATGCAAGCCGCCGGTTCCAATGTGACAGAGTTGCTCGATACCAACGTCAGCAAGTTCGCGGTGGATGGTTCCGGCGGGGCCGTTGCCTTGGAAGCGGGCGGGAACCTCGTTCGCTTCGCGGCCAATTCAACGGTCCAGCTGTCGACGACCCGCGGCGTCGCCTCCTTCCTGGTGGACGGTTCCGGCTTCGTCTGGGCTTTAACCCTGACGCCGGGCACCGACGCCGGACCTCTGGCCCTATTCGCGCCAGGATCGTCCACATCTGAGACGATCCCGGGATCGTTTACAAATTTCGCAGAGGACGGTTCCGGCTCGGTCGTGGCCCTGGATAACAGCAAAAGCCTGTGGCTTTTCGCGCAGGATCGATGAATGCCCAACCGATGGCCAGCAACGTGAGTAGCTTCTTGATTGACGGGCAGGGTAACGCTTGGGCATTCGAGCCGACAGGCTCGAGCGGCGGTACGCTGGTCCGGTTTGCGGCTGGATCGTCTGAACCGGAGACGATCCCAGGGTCTTTTTTATATATTGCGAAGGACGGGTCGGGCGACATTGTGGCGCAGGGCACAAGCAATCCGACGACGGCGATCACGTCTTCCACGTCGATCAATGTTACGACGGCGATCACGACCTATACGTTCACAGTGCCATCCGGCCTGATGCTCTTCGCGGGTGATGTCGTTTCTTGTCAAGGAACGGGGTCTTACCTTGGCCTTGGAGGCTTGGTTTATAGTGGGCCTTGTACTCTGGCGGGGACTGTGACGAGTTACAGCGGCACCAGACTCGTTATCAGTGCTCCCTCTATCTCCGGCAGCGGAACTGTTTCGAATTGGACGATCTACAACGAAAGCAGCAACCTCTGGCTTTTCGCAGCAGGTGCGACGAGCGGGCAAATTCTCGCCAGCAACGTCAGCAACTTCCTGGTTGACGCCAACGGCTCCGTTTGGGCTTTTCAGCCGACGATCGACTTGAGCGCGGGAACCCTGCTCCAGTTCACGGGAGGAGCGTCTACACAGATCCAAGGAAGTTTCACCCAGATCGAACTCGATGGGTCGGGTTCCCTGATCGCACTGACCAGCAGCGGCAACCTGGAGCGTTTCCAACCCGGATGGACGACACCACAGCCGATGGCTAGCGACGTCTCCTCGTTCGTCATAGACGGGGCCGGATTCGTGGTGGCTGACGTGTTATTTTCTGTAGGGAACGAGTCTATCCATTATCTCATTCAGTTCTCTCCCGGCTCGGACTTGGGAACTCCCTTGCAAGGCCTTTTTACTGAAGACGCCCTGATCTCCGACGTCACGACGATCGCATTGGATGGGACCGGCGCGGTAATCGCGCTGGACACATCCGGCGAGTTGGTGCGCTATGCGCCGGGATCGCTGCAGGGGCAACTGCTGGATACGAACTTCGTGGCTTCCTTTAAGATCGACGGCAGCGGGCAGGTAGTCGCGCTGGAGAGCGGTGGCTCTCTGGTCCGTTTCGTGCCTGTAGTGACGTCCGATTCATTCGTGCGGCAGGTAATGATCGCGGCCACCAATTTTTCGACCTGCAACTCCGGTACTGTCGTTCAGTCCTTCCACATCGACCAGAATGGCTACGTCATCGCTGCAGTCGAGCATGTGTCCGGTACCTATGGAAATCTAAATCCAATCGGCATTACGCCTGACCAACTTGTTTACTTCCTGCCTAGCCAGAGCACGCCAAATTATTATAGCTTTCCTCTTCACTTTCCGGATTTCTCCGATTATTGGGTCTTGGCGAATGGGGAGATGCTGGTCACGATCGCTTCCCCTACCCTCCCGGGGGATGGCGGATTATGTGTGATCCAACCGGGGAGTTATGCGGCGGCAAGTTATTACCAATTTGATGTATTGACAGTGACGGTGAACTCGAATGACACGCAATGGAGTTATACCGCTCCAGCGCAATCGACTGGAGGTTCTCCGATTCTTGGAATCTTTTTAGATCTCGTGGGGGTGTTTGCGACTATCGTCTCGGCAGGTGCCCTTGCTCCTGCCCTAGCGGGGGTGGCGGTCACAGAGGGAGTCGGTGAGGGCCTGGCCACCATAATCGGTTCAGTCGTCGCGGTGGAGGCGGCGAACGCGGTGACTCAGGGGATCGATATCGCAGTAACCGGGCACGGCTCGTTCAATTGGACGCAATTCCTGACCGCGGGCTTCACGGCGGCGACCGGCGGCGACCTCGTTGGCGACTTGGGTGACGTCGTGGATGGGCTCGACGACACGGTCGTCGGCAATGCGCTGGACGATTCCGTAACCCAAGCGGTGGGTTCGTTTGCGACGAATCTGCTGAAAGGTGGGTCGATCAGTAGCGCTCTCGGTCAGGCTGCCGAGGGAGGTTTGGATTCTCTGGTCGACGATGTTGGCGACGCACTTGAAAACTCGGGAATCGGCTCGACGTTTCTCCAGGACGCGTCATCTTTCCTGAATCAGGTCTCAGATGTAACCGCCGACCTGCCCTTCGCCAATTCGGCCCTGTCGTTCCTCGGCGATGCCGCCAGCGGCAACTGGAGCGGCGATTCCTTGTTCGCCTCTTTCGCCGATTCGGGCGCATTCATTCCTGCAACAGCTGGTTTCCGACAGCCTTAGTGACACTCCCTTTGGCGGGTACGTCACCTCATTACTAAATCAAGCGACTGCAGGAGGCCTGACTGATAGTTCGTTTGCGCAGGACACATTGTCATTCCTAGAGGATACGGCTTCAGCCCAGCTCACCGGATCGAGTCTTGTAAACAGCTTAGGTGATTTCCTGAACGATATGGGTGGGACCGACTTGGGCAACTTTGTGAACACCACTTTCGGCAGCGGCCTAGGAGCGTTCTTGCAGCAGGCGGTTCCCGGTGATCTGACGACATCGACTTTGGCGCAGGGCCTGGGAACGTTGCTCGGGCAGGCCACGGGCGGGAATCTGAGCCTGGACACGTCGTCGTTGGCAGATGGTTTGGGAACGTTGCTCGGGCAGGCCACCGGCACGAACCTGAGTCTGGACACGTCATCGTTGGCCGACGGTCTGGGGACGTTGCTCGGGCAGGCCACCGGCGCGAACCTGAGTCTGGATACGTCGTCGTTGGCAGATGGTTTGGGAACGTTGCTCGGGCAGGCCACCGGCACGAACCTGAGTCTGGATACGTCATCGTTGGGGCAAGGTTTGGGAACCTTACTTCAGCAAGCCGCCGGCGCGAACCTGAATTTGGACACGTCATCGTTGGCAGATGGTTTGGGAACGTTGCTCGGGCAGGCCACCGGCGCGAACCTGAGTTTGGACACGTCATCGTTGGCCGACGGTCTGGGGACGTTGCTCGGGCAGGCCACCGGCGCGAACCTGAATTTGGACACGTCATCGTTGGCAGATGGTTTGGGAACGTTGCTCGGGCAGGCCACCGGCGCGAACCTGAGTTTGGACACGTCATCGTTGGCCGACGGTTTGGGAACGTTGCTCGGGCAGGCCACCGCGCGAACCTGAGTTTGGACACGTCATCGTTGGCCGACGGTCTGGGGACGTTGCTCGGGCAGGCCACTGGCGCGAACCTGAATCTGGACACGTCGTCGTTGGCAGACGGCCTGGGGACACTGCTGCAGCAGGCCACCGGCGGGAATCTGAGTTTGGACACGTCATCGTTGGGGCAAGGTTTGGGGACGTTGCTTCAGCAAGCCGCCGGCGCGAACCTGAATTTGGACACGTCATCGTTGGCCGACGGTCTGGGGACGTTGCTCGGGCAGGCCACTGGCGCGAACCTGAGTCTGGACGCGTCGTCGTTGGCAGACGGCCTGGGGACACTGCTGCAGCAGGCCACCGGCGTCAACCTAAATCTAGATACGTCGACATTGGCGCAGGGCTTGGGTGATTTTCTCCAGCAGGCCACCGGCGCGAACCTGAGCCTCGACACGTCGACGCTGGCGCAGGGTGTCGGTGACTTCCTGCAGCAAGCAGAGGCAGACGGATTGAATCTGGTCACTTCCCCGCTAGCGCAGGGCTTGGGCAATTTCCTACAGCAAGCAGGCCAAGGCGGAATCACCTTTGCCGACTCCAATTTCGGTGTTGACTTGGGCGCGTTCCTACAACAGGTTGGGCAGGACGGGGCTGCCTTCCTTAACTCCACGGTCGGCCAGGACCTGGGTTCGGTTCTGAACCAAGTGGTCTCAGGGAACCTGACGGCTGCCGCGTTTGGTCAAGACCTTGGCACGTTTTTGAGTCAAGCGGGCGTCACCACGCCCGACTTCCTCAACTCTACGTTCGGTCAAGACCTTGGTACGGCTCTGAATCAAGTGGTCTCCGGGAACTTGACGGCTTCCACGTTTGGTACAGACCTTGGTACGTTTCTGAGTCAGGCCGGCGTCACCACGCCCGACTTCCTGAACTCTACGTTTGGCCAGGACCTGGGTGCCGTTCTGAGCCAGGTGGTCTCGGGAAGCCAGACGGCTTCCGCGTTTGGTCAAGACCTCGGCACGTTTCTGAGTCAAGCCGGCGTGAGCAACGCCTGACTTCGTCAGCTCCGCGTTCGGCCAGGATGCGGCTTCCTTCCTGAATCAAACTCTTGCAAGCAGCCTGACTGGATCTACTCTCGTGCAAGACTCGCTCTCCTATATCAACCAAACGATCTCCAACACAGCGATCGGCTCGACCTTCGCGCAAGACGCGCTTCCGCTCCTCGATCAAGTGGTCGCGGTTGGCTTTACAGGGACCGCCTTTGCCGACGACGTAGATTCGTTCGTTGCCCAGATAAGCTCAAACGGACTAACCGATGCGAAGATCAGTTGCCCGGCGTCAATGTCACCAACGCGGCGTTACTCACCGCCCTAGGTAATGCCTGCATTTCCCAGGGCTATGTTTCCCAAGGCACGTCTGCTCTAGAGTTGGCCGAGCAGCTAACGACGCCGGCTGCTCCGGTCGTGACAGCCTCGGGCAGCACTGGCCAAACCTTCACGCTCGGCGGCTCGGCAGTCGCGGTCGACTCGGGTGTGACGGTCACTTCGAGCGATACCGATATCACCGGCGCCTCAATGACCATCGCCAACTACCAATCGGGTGATGCCCTCAACTTCACCCCGCAAAACGGCATCACCGCCGGCAGCAACTCCGGTGGCGTGCTGACTCTGACTGGCATCGCAACGCCCGCCCAATACCAGGCGGCTTTGCAGTCGGTCACCTTCTCCACCACCAGCATCAATCAGTCGACCCGCACCATTGATGTCGTCGCCGACGACAGCTCGGCTTCGCCAACGGCCAGCAATACGGGAGTCGACTCTGTCGTCGTGGCAATCACCGCCCCGGTTGTGACAGCGAACCAGGCGTCGGTGGCTTCGACTGCCGACCAGACCGTAACGGTCGACTCGGTCTTGACTGTAATCGTCCTCGACACCGACGTGACGGGCGCCACGATGACGATCAGCACCGGCTATCACTCGGGCGATACGCTCCACTTCACCACCCAGAACGGATCACCGGAGCTATTCTCCGCCGGGCGTGCTGACCTTGAGTGGCTCGGCCACGCCGGCCCAGTACCAGACCGCCTTGCAGTCGGTCACGTTCTCCTCGACTAGTACCAGCCAGGCGACCCGGGACATTTCGATGCTTCGACGACTCGAACGACACCGGCACGCTCGCCAGCAACTCCGGCGACGACGCAGGTTGACGTTTCCGCGCCGGTCACGGTCACCGCGGCCTATGTCTCGAGTACGACCTGGGCGTCGACCTTCGAGACGTACCTCGCCGGCACACCAATGCGGTGACCGGCCAACCCTATGGAAGCGCGACGTACGGTTACGCCTTCCAGACCGGCTCCTCGGCCGCCCAGACCCAAACGCTACCTTGGACGAACCTCAATACGATCACCGTCACCTTCAGCGGGCCGGTCAGTGATGTTGCCCTGGGCTCGCTGAAGTTGATCGGCGGCTCGGGCGGCACGACTCCCAGCGTGACGGGCTTCACGTCCGACGGCAAACACTTATTCGTGGACCCTGTCGGGCCCGCTGACCAACAACAAGTACGCCTTCGGCATCGCGTCGACCGGTAACTCGTTCGGCTCCGGCGGTCGTCGACGCCAACGGTGCCGGCATCAGCGGCACTTCGCGACGGGTCAAGCGTTCCCGTCGGGCAACGGACTGGCCAGCTCGACGTTCGACTTCTTCTTCGACGTTCTGCCGGGCGATACGAACCGAGACGGCATCGATAACCCGACCGACATCGATCTCATTCGTCCCCTTGTCGACCGGCACCCGGAGTACTTCCAGCAGCTACAATCCGTACTACGACCTGATGGGGGGCGGGATCATCAACGTCACGACATTGAACACGGTTCGTCCTTTGACGGGTCGCTTGGAGACCGCCGTCCGACGCTCCGTACGACTCGCAGGGAGTCGGGACGACAGGTTTTGTCGGTCTGGCACTCGGCGTGCAAGAGACCGGCAGTTCATCGAGCGGTTCGCCGGCTGCCGCGGTGAGCAACATCGTATCGTCCGCCCGGCTTCATCCAGCACGACTCCGGTGACGACGACGAGCACGGCGGGAAGTGAATCGGCGACCACGACGAGTTCGACCACGAGCAACCGCGACCATGGTCGCCACCACTTCACCGCGATCGACGAGGCGGTTTCCGATTTCGATCTGGCCGATCTATGGGCCTAGTTTATTGAGAGCATAGCCGTCGACCATCCGGCGAGCTCGGTCGCGCAGGCAGTCCGCCGGTTGGCCGCGCTGTTCGAGGTGAGGGCGCCGTCAATCGTGCGGCGACCTTCCGACAAACGCGGAGGCCACGAATTCGCCTTGAGCCCCTCGATTTGCAAAAGTTTCTGAACCTTGTCCATTTCAGCCGGTCACCCAATCGCCCGGCACGTCGTCGCGAAGCTGGACGTAGGTGAAACCGAGCTTGCGCTTGGGCACGGCCGGCCCAAACGGATCGCTGCCGGTCGAAATGTTGTGTCCGTTCCGCGAACCTTTCAATTACCCACAAGTTTCCGCTGTCACGATTCTTCAGTCGAGGCTAATCTGACGTGGGTTGCGAGCGGAGCTTGCTGCTGGCGCTAATTGCGGAGGGCCTCGGACATGGATGTCTGGGTCGAGCGAGAGATCGCAGGTTGTCAGTTTCCGGACCAACGCTTGAAAACGCGCTTCGATAAACTGCTGGGGCAACTGAGCGAGAAGATCGGGGCGGCATTGCCCGCGGCTTGCCAGGATTGGGCGGCCACGAAAGCTGCATATCGCTTCTTCAGCAACCCGCGCGTCGATGAAAGCATCATTCTTGCCGGGCACTTTGCCGCGACTGCTGCTCGCATGTCGGCCGCGAGGGGGCCGATTCTCGTTCTGCACGACACGACCGAGTTCAGCTTTCAGCGCGAGCGGCCAGAGGCAATCGGCAAGACTCGTATTCTGCCAAGTGCCCGGATTGGTGAGCAGCCGATCACCAAGTGCGGACTCTTGATGCATTCCAGCTTGGCAGTTACCACGGACGGCAAGCCGCTGGGGCTGACGGCGGTCAAGTTTTGGACTCGCAAGAAGTTCAAGGGGACCAACGCGTTGAAGGGCGGCGACGGCGGCAAACACTCGGTCAACACGACGCGTATCCCGATCGAAGAGAAAGAGAGCGTTCGCTGGTTGGAGAATCTCAAGCAGTCGACACGGCTGGTCAATCCGAATCGCTGCGTTCATATCGGCGACCGCGAAAGCGACATCTATGAACTGTTCGCTCTGGCCGCCGACGAGAGGACCCATTTTCTGGTGCGGACGTGCGTCGATCGCGTGGCTGGCATGGGCAACACGACGATCGCGAAAGATGCAGCGGGAGCCGATCCAGGGCACGCATTCGATCGAATTGCTGGATGCGAAGCGTCGACCAATCCAGGTCGAGTTACAACTGCGGTACAGCCAGATGACGGTGCATCCGCCGATTGGCAAGCACAAAACTTATCCACCGCTGACGCTGACCGTGATCCATGCCTGGGAACGTGGAAAGCCCGCCGGCCGTAAGCCTGTCTGCTGGAAGCTGCTGACCGACTTGCCAGTGCCGGACACGGAATCTGCGATAGAGAAGTTACAGTGGTATGCCCAGCGGTGGAAGATCGAAACGTTTCACAAGGTCTTGAAGTCCGGCTGCAGGGCCGAAGACGCCAAGCTTCGCACGGCCGAGCGACTGACGAACCTGATCGCAGTGTTCTGCATCATCGCCTGGCGGGTGTTCTGGCTGACGATGGTCAATCGCACCAATCCTGTCATTGGGCGCTTGAAAAGGGACCACCTGTGGGCGCTTCCGGGGCGGTCAGGGAATGGGATGGTTGATGATCGTTAAAACCGTCATGTTTCGCAAGGGACGTGCGTTTGGAGGCGTTGGGCGTGGCCTCCGCGACGGCCGATTTGACGCGTTGTTTTGCGCCGGAGCCGGTGGGCGCTTTGGCCCCTTTTGCGACCTCCTCGGCGACCGGTCCGGCCGCCTGATTCCGCAGCCGATAACTCTTGCCGGCTGAACGAAAGACTTCCGCGTGGTGCAGGAAGCGGTCGAGGATCGCCGTGGCGCTGGGCACGTCGCCGATCAGCTTGCCCCAATCTTCCAGCGGCCGGTTGCTGGTCATCATCGTGCTGCGGGTTTCGTAACGCCGCATGATGATCTCGAACAGCACCTCGCCGCTACGGCGCGGCAACTGCTTCATGCCCATGTCGTCGACGATCAACAGGTCGGGCTTGAGGTAGCGAGCCAGCAGTTTGTCTTCGTCGCCCAGCGTTTCGTGGTGCATGAAGTCGCGGACCACGTCGAAGATCGAACGGTACAGCACGCAGAAGCCTTGCTTGATCGCCTGGTAGCCCACGGCCTGGACCACGAAGCTCTTGCCCGTGCCGGGCGGGCCGATCAGCAGCACGTCGCGGTGATCGCGAATGAACCGGCAGGTGGCCAGGTCGAAGACCGGCTTCTTGGGCAGCGACGGGTTGAACGACCAGTCGAACTCGTCGAGCGGCTTGAGTTCGCGGAAGGCGGCAGCCTTCACGCGGCGGTTGACCAACCGCTCGTCGCGGACCACCAGCTCGTCTTGCAGGACCAGTTCCAGGAACTCGGCGTGGCTCAGGTTGTGGCCGGCGGCTTCTTGCAGTCGCACGTCGAGCGTTTGCGCCAGGCCCGAGAGCCGCAGTTGGCGGAGGGTTGTTTGGAGCGAGTCTTTCATCGATCAAGTCTCCTGAAGTAAAGAGGAACGTCACGGGAACAGAGAAGAGGGGAAGGAGGTTGGGGGCTCGGGGGAAGGAACCTGGGGGTCCTGCTGGTTCCTTCCCCCGTGCGACGCGAGCGCGCTGCGCACCCAATGGCCGTAGTCGGTCATCGGGCGAATGATCGGATGCTCGTCGAGAAACGGCAGTGGTTCTTGAGTCGGGCCGCGGCGCTTGAGCAACTGACGAAGCGTGCGCAGGCGAAACGCGCCGTAGGAGAGCGCCGTCTGGCAGGCCTGGTCCAGCTCGCTGCTCGTGTGCCGATTGGCCAGCGCGAGCAAGCCTTGCAGCACGCGCAGCCCTTCGATTCCGCGGGTTTGCAGCATGGATTCGGCCCACTCGTGGGCGTGCGGGCCGATCGACTGGGTCTTCGACAACAGCCAGACGGCGCCGCGCTCGATGCCGCTGATCTTCTCGGCGACCAGGTGCTCGCCCAGCGTGCTGAAGCGGCCAGGCTCCTGCCGCACGTGCACGGCGATCTGCTCCATCCGACTGTTGAAGACTCGGACCAGGCGGGCGTCCCAGCGCGCCCAGACCGTGCGCCCGAGATATTCGGGCGGCACTGAGTAATAGGCCTTGGCCACTTCGACGTGTCCGTCGCGGCTGACAATCCGTCGAGCTTCCTGGAACGACGGGAAGCGGTCGGTGGGCAGCGGCCCGAGCGCCGCACGCTCGACTTCGGCAAACACCTTGCCGACCTGTTGCTTGGTGGTGCCGTGGATTCGCGTGTCGGCCACGCTCCGCTCCCAGAGTTCCAAGTGGCGGTTCTGGGCTTCGAGCGAAGTGAACGTGTGCCCCTTGAGCGCATTGCCTTTGACGTAGCCGATGCCGCGCTCGATCTTCCCCTTGTGCCGCGGCGTGCGGGGCTTGGTGGGCAAAATCACCGTACCGTAGTGCTGGCAGAACGAGAGCAGCTTGGGATTCAGTTCGGGGTCGAACCAGTCGGGATGCGCGACGGCCGCCTTAAGGTTGTCGATCACCAGCGTCTTCGGCACCCCGCCGAAATGCCAGAAGGCGTTCTCGATCGCCCGCAGGAAGTCTTCCGTCGTCTGGCGGTAGCAGACTTCGCTGTAGGCCTTGCGGGAGTGCGAGAGCACGACGCGAAAGACGTGCGTCTTGCGCCGCTTGCCGTCCGGCAAGCGTGATTGGAATGCCGGTGCCGAAGTCGATCTGGGCCTCTTCACCGGGCTCGACTTCCATGCGGCGCATCGGCAAGGGTGTGCGGCCGATCAGCCGTTCGACGAATCGCCGCACACTCCAGTAGCGGGCCGTGAAACCTTGATTGGCCACGAGGTCTTGGTGAATCCGCTGCGACGAAAGACCCTGCTCCAGCTTGGCCAGGATCAGTTCGCGGTGTGGCTCGCACGCGCTACGCTGACGGGTCAAGCCTGCTCGACGATGGTCATCGAGTGGGGCCGGCGACCCGGTGGGCGCCCTGGGGGCATTTGGAATGGCGGAAAGATCCGCAGGGTCGGCCGGATCGGCCATTTCGTTGTCTGGAGCCGGGACCAAGTCCAAAGTGGTCCCTTTTGGACTCTCCAAGCCGGTGGGCGCTTTGGGGGCATTTGGCCCGCCCAGGTGGCGCAATAGATGCCGCCGGACCGTCTTCCGGTCGATCTCCA
Organism: uncultured Planctomycetaceae bacterium; assembly: GCA_963702015.1. GTDB lineage: Bacteria > Planctomycetota > Planctomycetia > Pirellulales > PALSA-1355 > DATJTR01. The sequence goes on along the minus strand of OY969698.1, from coordinate 3,747,314 downwards.
ACTCTTCGGCAATGCGCCGCTGAGACCAACGCAACGAATGTAATTGCAGGATCGCTTGAACAGTCGCCATTTCGAGACGATTCGCCATATTCGGACTCCTTCAGCACGAGAGATACTGAAGAAGTCCATACGTCGAATCAGGCTCCTAAAAATGGCCCCTTTTCAAGCGCCCATCACTGGTCCCTTTCAAGCGCCCGCTGACAAATCCCAAGACGTCCGTCGACGAGGTCTTTACCGAGACGGAGCGGAAGATTCTCAATCATCTCGTTGGCGATCCTCAGCAGCTTGCTTCAAAGAGGTTAGCCGCACTACGTCCTTGCTGTGGCGAAGCTTGGCGGCTATCTCGCACGCAAGAACGACGGCCCACCCGGAAACACCGTTCTGTGGCGGGGACTGGTGCGACTGACCGACATCCATCTGGGAGTCGAAATCGGCAGAGGGTTTGGATAGCCGTTGCGCAACGGTGAAAGCTTAAGGTCAAGTCGAACGGAGGCCATCGGTTGCAGACTAGACGGAGTACCTAATCCGTGACCTGATGAAAGCTCGCCGCCGACCAGCCATGCCTTGATAGATCGTCAGCGTTTGCAAAACGACTATCAATTTCGATCGCAAGAAAGGCGTTTGCCGTTGCGGACACCTGCTCGGGCGTACCCCATGCCCTTGAGCACTCCTCGCATTCGAGCATAAGATGCGCCAGTGTCAATCCGCACCTCGGCAAACAGCCGTCCTTGATTGCAGGCTGGACAGTTCACAAGCCAATAACGTGGCATAAACGCAATCCGATCGCTAGTATGGGTAAGCAGTTATAATTCTGGTTGTCCCCGGCTGTACAATAATCTCCACATGCCAAAGACCCGCGCCTGTGCCGCTATAGCCGCCTTGCCAACCAATGCGCTCCCCCATTGGAATGTTGAAAACATCAACACCGTTTTCTAATATGGGTTCGATTCCTTGTAACTGAGCGCGCTGCCACGCTTGAAATGTAATGATGGCTGGATCACCGTCGAAGACTCCATGGAGCGCCTTCGCGGTATTGTTCGCCCCATGTAGCTGGATGTGCTCCCACCGAGTCTCCCCGGTCGCTTTCTTGACAATCGACCAGTCAAGCGGTTCTCGTACTATGACGCTCGCATCATCGAGACTTGTGGGTAATTGAAAGCTTGGCCGAACGGACACGAAATGTTCCAAGGGCCGAAGCTGGAGCGATAGATTCCGGACGTTTTGGCCAAGCCGCAGGCTACAGGTGGGCCTTTCGGCCAACCGTTGCGCGCAAAAAAACGAAAAAAACGTTGGACACGCCGACTCGTTGCGGTGATAATCACGCGGTTTGCCTGGACCATGCTGCAGGGGGGACGATGCCCCTCTCACGTGTTGGGCGACGAAGTTCACGCACCCGTGGCAACCAGCTTAGAGGGGCAGGACGGCATGAAGGGTTGGTTCTCTCGTTCGCTACGCAGCCAGCAGAGGCAGGACTCTGCCAACCGCCGGGCCTCGGCGCCCCCGACTCGGTCGTCGCGCTTCGAACTGCTCGAAGATCGCCAAATGTTGACGGCGGCGGTGCAGACACTGCTATCGTTCAGCGGCACGAACGGGGAAGAACCGTTTGGCAGTTTGACGCTCGGTGGATCAACTCTGTACGGGATGACCATTGCCGGCGGAGCAAACGGCGATGGCACGATTTTCAGCATTTCGGTGACGGGCGGCACTCCCACCACCCTGGTCTCGTTCGACGGCACGGACGGCGCAATCCCCTATGGAAGTTTGACGCTCAGTGCCGATGGATCAACGCTTTATGGGATGACTACCTACGGCGGGGCAAACAACGACGGCGCCATTTTCAGCATTCCGGTGAGCGGCGGCACTCCCACGACACTGCTCTCGTTCAACGGCACGGACGGCGCAAACCCCTATGGTGATTTGACGCTGAGCGGATCAACGCTTTATGGGATGACCGACAGAGGCGGGGTAAACGGCGACGGCACGATTTTCAGCATTCCGGCCACTGGTGGGACGCCCACGACCCTGCTGTCGTTCGACGGTACGAACGGCAGGTCCCGTCGGCAGTTTGACGCTTAGTGGATCAACGCTTTACGGAATGACCGACGGAGGCGGGGTATACGGCTACGGTACGATTTTCAGCATTCCGGTGACCGGCGGCGCTCCCGCGACATTGCTCTCATTCAACGGGACAGATGGCGCTGGTCCAGAGGGCAGTTTGACGCTCAGTGCCGATGGATCAACACTTTATGGGACGACCTACGACGGCAGAGTAAACGGCCAGGGCAACGTCTTTAGCATCCCAGTGGCCGGCGGCACTCCCACGACCCTGCTCTCGTTCGACGGCACGAACGGCGCAAACCCCGATGGCGATTTGACGCTGAGCGGATCAACGCTTTACGGGATGACCGAAGAAGGCGGGCCAAACGGCGATGGCAACATTTTCAGTGTTCCGGTGACCGGCGGCACCCCCACGACCCTGGTCAATTTCGACGGCACGAACGGCGCAAATCCCGACGGCAGTTTGACGCTTAGTGGATCAACGCTTTACGGAATGACCGGCGGAGGCGGAGCAAACAGCGACGGCACGGTTTTTGCGCTGAACACTTTCGTGGTGACTCCCTCGGGCTCTACTAACACCTTCGCGGTCGGCGGTTCGCCGGTAGCGGTCGACTCGGGCGTGACGGTCACTTCCGCCAGCACCGACCTGGCAGGCGCCACGGTAACGATCAACAACCTGCAGTCGGGTGATTCGCTCGACTTCACCAATCAGAACGGGATCAGCGGCGTCTACTCCGCTGGCGTGCTGACCTTGAGCGGTTCGGCGACGCCGGCCCAATACCAAGCGGCCTTGCAGTCGGTCACGTTCTCGACCACCAGCACGAATACTACCACCCGATCACTTTCGATCGTCGCGTTAGACAACTTGCTGAACAGCACTTCGGCGTCGGAGCAGGTCGACGTCAGCGGACCCGACCTCGAGATCACCACCACCGACAATTGGGGCGGATCGAGCGTCACCAGCGCGACCGGAACGGTCAATCCCGGCAGCCAAATCGCTTATACGGTCGTGGCCACGAATGCCGGAACCAGCGATGTGACGGGCGCCACAATCGCCGACCCCTTGCCGGATGCGCTCACCGGCACGACATACACAGCCACGGCAACCGGTGGCGCTACCGGCTTCACTTCGAGCGGTTCCGGCAGCATCGACGACGTGGCCGTCGACATGCCGGCCGGTAGCACGGTGACCTACACGGTCGTGGCGACCGTCGACCCAGCGGCCACCGGCACGTTGTCGAACACAGCGACCGTGAGCCAGACCTTTGGAGTGCCGATCAACGCTTCGCTCATCACTGGGCTTAGTGGGCCCCGTGACGTCGCAGTATCGGGAGATGACTTGTTTGTTGCGAACTATACCAGTGGCACGATTGGCCAGTACACGACTTCGGGCACTGTCGTGAACGCGTCGCTCGTCACAGGACTGGATAGCCCGTTGGGCATCGCGATATCGGGCGGGGACCTGTTTGTCACGAACAACAATGGCATTAGCGAATACACCACCTCGGGAACGCTGGTCAACGCCTCGCTCGTCACGGGACTGGATGAACCGTTTGGCATCGCGGTGTCGGGCGGAGACCTGTTCGTGACGAGCACCCGCGACGGCACAATCGGCGAATACACCATCTTGGGGACACCGATCAACGCTTCGCTCGTCACGGGGCTGACAGACCCCGAGGGCATCGCGGTGTCCGGTGGAGACCTGTTCGTGGCGAGTCCGGAAGGCGGCGCAATTGGCGAGTACACCACCTCGGGGGCAGTGGTCAACGCGTCGCTGATTGTGAATAACAATTTCCCGATTGCCATCGCGGCGTCGGGTGGCGATCTTTTTGTCACGAGCGGGCTGGGCTTGGTTGGCGAATACACCACCTCGGGGGCGACGGTCAACGCTTCCCTGGTCACGGGACTGGACGAACCGTATGGCATCACCGATTCGGGAGCCGATCTGTTTGTCACCAATTATGCCGGGGGCATATTGGGCGCTGGCACGGTCGGCGAGTACACGACCAGCGATATTAGCGCCACGGCGACTGATAACGATAACGTGGCAATCGCCGCTTTGGCCGTATACCACGTAACCGTCCCTTTCACCAGCAACGGGAGTGGCGCGGGGGGCGAGGCAGCCTTTGGAGATAATGGCACCGAAACGGCGGCCCAACTCGGTAGCCCTTACAACAACAACACCGGCACCGGCGCGGTCACCACCAGCAATACCGCCACCAGCACCAGCCCGTGGACGTTTGGTACCTTGGATAGTGGCCCATACGGTTTCACCAACCACACGCCGTATTCGTTCAGCGCGTATGTTGATCCGAATTCGTTTGATAATTTCCTCACGGGCGCTACGACCGCGCCTTGGTCGCCCGGATACCCCGGCGGAGCCGGCGACGGAGCCGCAGGAGAGTTCCCCGGCGTCGCAGGGTACTTTGGCGGCGCGATCGGCCGAAGCGGGGTGTCTTACAGCTACGGTAACAGCGGGCTGAACGGTGATGGCTCTGGGAACCCGGTCCCGGATTATGCTGACCAGTTCGTCGACGTCCCAACCGGAACGCTGGAAATGAGCCCCGGTTATGGCCCGTCGGTATCAAAGTTTACCGCGCCGGCCACCGGCACCTACACCCTTACGGCCACGTTGACTGACCCCTATTTCGACCCGTTCGATGGACCGGGTGGCGCAAACTACGCTGGGGACCACAATGACGGGTGGGACTGGGACGACGGCCAGGCCGACTACGCGATTTTCCAGGTCCCTGCCGGCAGCACCGACGCGGATAACACATCCTCGTTGTTGGACTCCGGATTCTACGGAGACATCGCGTCGGTCAACGCCAGCGAGAACCCCAGCACCATTGGCTCGCTCGGCAATGTCGGGCAGACCTACACCGTTGCCAACGGCGGCCTTTCGATCAATTCCGGTGCTGGTGGGCAAGGGCCTGGCGGTCAATATGGCAGCGGTGGCACGTGGGCTCTGACCAATGTCGGGCCCATCGCCAAAGATCCTCGTGGCGACTTGACCGGTGACCAATACAACATGACATGGACGGTCACAAAGACGGTGACACTCAACGTGGGCGATTCGATCGATATCGTCACGAATCCAGAATACGCGGTTCCAAGGCATACGGATAGCTCGGGGGATCTGACCGCCCCCGTCTTTCTGTCGGCCACCGTCACCAGCGCGCCGGTCGTCACCCCGTCGGGCTCTCCCAACACCTTTGCAGTTGGCGGCGCGGGGGTGTACGTGGACGATGCAATTGACGTGGCTTCCGTCGACACCAATTTGAGTGGTGCGACAGTCACGATCAACAATCCGCAGTCGGGCGATACGCTCAATTTCGTCAACCAGAACGGGATCAGCGGCGCCTACTCCGATGGCGTCCTGACCTTGACCGGCAGCGCCACGGTCGCCAATTATCAGACCGCTCTGCAATCGGTCACCTTCTCCACCACCAGCACCACGACAACCACCAGGTCGATTTCGATCGTCGCCGATGACGGTGCGCTGGCCAGCGATTCCGCGGCGGAAAGCGTCAACCTAGCGATCGGCGCTCCCGTCGTGACCCCGTCGGATTTCCAGACCCTGCTCTCGTTCAACGGCACGAACGGCGGATTTCCCAACGGCAGTTTGACGCTCAGTGGATCGACCCTTTATGGGATGACCGAAGATGGTGGGGCAAACGGCGACGGCACCATTTTCAGCATTCCGGTGACCGGCGGCACGCCCACGACGCTAGCCTCGTTCAACGGCACGAACGGCGAATATCCCTATGGCAGTTTGACGCTCAGTGGATCAACGCTTTATGGGATGACCGGCGGCGGCGGAGCAAATGGCGACGGCACCATTTTCAGCATTCCGGTGACCGGCGGCACTCCCACGACCCTGCTCTCGTTCAACGGCACGAACGGCGAAGGTCCCAGAGGCAGTTTGACGCTCGAGTGGGTCGACACTCTATGGGATGACCGGCTACGGCGGGGTAAACGGCGACGGCACCATTTTCAGCATTCCGGTGACCGGCGGCACTCCCACGACCCTGCTCTCGTTCAACGGCACGAACGGCGAACATCCGTTGGGCAGTTTGACGCTCAGTGGATCGACACTCTATGGGATGACGGCCTCAGGCGGGGCAAACGGCGACGGCACGATTTTCAGCATTCCGGTGACCGGCGGCACTCCCACGACCCTGCTCTCGTTCAACGGCACGAACGGCGAATATCCCGAAGGCGATTTGACGCTTAGTGGATCGACACTCTATGGGATGACCGGCGGCGGCGGGGTAAACGGCGACGGCACCATTTTCAGCATTCCGGTGACCGGCGGCACTCCCACGACCCTCTTTCGTTCAACGGCACGGACGGCGAGTATCCCGAAGGCAATTTGACGCTCAGTGGATCGACACTCTATGGGATGACCGGCAACGGCGGGGCAAACGGCGACGGCACCATTTTCAGCATTCCGGTGACCGGCGGCACTCCCACGACTCTGCTCTCGTTCAACGGGACGAACGGCGCACATCCGTTGGGCAGTTTGACGCTGAGTGGATCGACACTCTATGGGATGACTTCCTCAGGCGGGGCAAATGGCGACGGCACGGTGTTCTCCATGAACGCCTTCAGCACGTTCACGCTAGGCGGGTCAGCGGTGGCGGTTGACTCGGGCGTGACAGTGACTTCCTACGACACCGACATTACGGGTGCGACGGAGACGATCACCGACTATCAATCGGGCGATACGCTCAACTTCACTAATCAAAACGGGATCAGCGGCAGCTACTCCGCTGGCGTGCTAACGTTGAGTGGCAGCGCGACACCGGCCCAATACCAGACGGCCTTGCAGTCGGTCACGTTTTCGACGACCAGCACGAACACTACCACCCGCTCAATTTCGATCGTGGCCCTCGATGGCTCGCTGACTAGCAATTCAGCATCGGAGAGCATTGAGGTGAGCGAGCTCGCGACGTTCAGCGACTCCGGCACGACGTTGACCCTTGCGTTGGCCACCGACGAGCAGCTAAGCATCGTCAGCACCGGCACATCGTACAGCCTTTCGCTCGGAGGCACCGGCATTTGGAGCGGAGCCGACGACGCGAACGTCACGGGAAACGGGTCGAACACGCTGACGGTAACGAGCGCCGGTATCAGCGCATTGACAAGCGGAATTGATATTGCTGACTCGAGTAGTGGCGGTGGGGACTCGGTCGATTTTAGCGATAGCTTGGCGAGCGGCTATGCGAATAGCTTCGTCATTAGCTTGACGAATTCGTCGTCGGGGGCTGCGACACCCGGCCTGGCGTTTTCCGGGTCGACTTCGTTCGTCGATGACTCGGCGATATCCGCTACGGTGAATGGCGACATTATTGTCGATTCCGGCGCGAGCCTGAGCACCGACGGGGCGCAATCAGCCTCATGGCAACGGGAAGTAATGCCCCCGTGACTGCCAACGGCAACGTTCTCACTAATGGCGGATCGGTCACGCTGCAAGCCACCGGAGCGGTAACCGTGGGAACGGATGTGACGGTAGACAGCGGCACCGGCACGGTCACGGCCGCCGCCGACGTCAATCCCGACGGCAGCGGCGACGATGGCGTCGGCACGCTCGCAATCGGTGCGGGTGCGACCGTCACATCGTCGGATTCGTCTGCCAATGCCATCACGCTGCGCGGGGCCGAAATGAATTTAGCCACCGGCATCAACCCGGCGGAAGTCGGCCAGCCGATTCCTGCCGGCCAGACCACATACACGACGGGGACATCGGCAGGTGCTCTGGGCGTTGACCCGGTGGGCCCGGCGGGCAATTTCTGGGTGTTCAACAACAACGGGCTGAGCGAGTACCTGCCGGGCAGCGCGCGCGCCCGTCCTCACGGTGACTCCAGGAAACAGCCCACAAAACATGGTCTTCGACGCGTCCGGCGACTTGTTCGTGACCAATTACTACGACAACACGGTCAGCGTGTTCACCGCGGCCGACCTGAACAGTGGCGATACGCTTCCGACTTACACCATTGATACCGACGGTGTCGGCCCCGATGCCCTGGCCTTCGACCCGAACAACAACCTCTTCGTGACCAACTACGCTGGTGATACCGTTAGCGAGTTTACCTCGGCCCAGCTCGGCAATCTGGCCAACGACCATGCCCCCACGCCGACCATTCTCGATACCCCGCTCTACAGCGGCCCCGACGCCCTCGCCTTCGACTCGACGGGAGACGTTTTCGTCGGAAACTTCAACAGCACCACGGTATGTGAGTTTTATCCGGGCAGCACGACGCCCAACCGAACACTCACGGGCGTGGATCAGGTCTCCGGCTTGGCGTTTCGCGACGGCGACCTGTTCGCCGCAAGCATTAATAACGGCACCATAAGCGAATTCAACCCGGGTAGTCTTTCTCCGAACTCCACTCTCACGGGGCTCAATGGCCCCAATGCGATGGAGTTCGACTCCAACGGCAATCTCTTCGTGACAAATTCTAACGGCGACACCGTGAGCGAGTTCTCCTTGGGCAACCAAACCAATCTGCCGTCGGTCATCGCTCCGACCGCCACGATTGCCGGTCTGAGTGGCCCCAACAACCTAGCCATCGACACGCAGAACAACCTGTTCGTATCCTATGGCGGCGATCTCGTAACGAAGTTTCCCGCTGGCGACCTGGGCAGCACAACGCCGGGAGGCGTGACGATCCAATCGTCGCTCGAGACGCGTCCCATGAGCATTGGCGGCACGGACGACGCGGTCGATGGAATCAATCTCACGAACGCCGAGCTGGCCCAGATTTCCACCACATCAGCCGGCGAGCTTAACATCGGCGACAGCCAGCAGACGGGCAACATTACTTTCAACACGGCGACGCCGCTCACCACGCCGGGAGCGGCGCTGAACGTGATGCAGTCCACGGACGACCCGGGTCAGATCATCCTGGACGACGGGGCAGGATCTGGCACGGCCTTGGACGGCAGCAGCGGGAATATCTTGCTGACCGCCGGTACCGGAGGGATCGTGGCGTCGGCCGGCAACAATGCCACGGCAGAGATCGCAACCACCGGCAACACGGTAACTCTGGTGACCAATGGACCGATCGGTACGAGGCCAACCCGATTCAGTTCGGCGATAACCCAGACACAACTGAGCAGAATGTCATCGTCGGCAATTCTTATGCGACACCCAGCCAGGTCTACCTCAATGGGCTGGGGACTTCTTCGCTGCTCGACGTAACCGGCGGGACCAATTCACCCATCAGTATCGAGGCGTCGACGGACCTCTTGCTCGTCGGAATTCCGCCTGGTTTGAGCACGCCGATTTTCGACGGTCCCAACAACAGCGTCGCCAGCGGCGGCGGCCCAATCAGTCTGACCACTACGGGCAGTAACGCCGCGTTGACCGTGAACGGCAACGTCAGCAGCGGCGGGGCGCCGTCACGTTGCAAGCCACCGGCACAATGACGGTGGGAACGGACGCCATGGTCGATAGCGGCACCGGCACACTCACGGTCGCCGCTGACGTCAATCCCAATGGCAGCGGCGACGATGGGATCGGCACGCTCACGATTGACTCGGGAGCGTTCGTCACGTCGTCAAATCCTTCGACAAACGCCATCACGCTTCGCGGCGCTGAAATGAATATTGCCACGGGCAGCAACCCCGCGTTCGTCGGCGAACGGGTTTTGCTGAATACATACACGACGGGGACATCGGCAGGCCTCGGGCGTTGACCCGGTGGCCCGGCGGGCAATTTCTGGGTGTTCAACAACAACGGGCTGAGCGAGTACCTGCCGGGCACGCCGCCGTCCTCACGGTAACTCCAGGAAACAGCCCACAAAACATGGTCTTCGACGCGTCCGGCGACTTGTTCGTGACCAATTACTACGACAACACGGTCAGCGTGTTCACCACGGCCGACCTGAACAGTGGCGATACGCTTCCGACTTACACCATTGATACCGACGGTGTCGGCCCCGATGCCCTGGCCTTCGACCCGAACAACAACCTCTTCGTGACCAACTACGCTGGTGATACCGTTAGCGAGTTTACCTCGGCCCAGCTCGGCAATCTGGCCAACGACCATGCCCCCACGCCGACCATTCTCGATACCCCGCTCTACAGCGGCCCCGACGCCCTCGCCTTCGACTCGACGGGAGACGTTTTCGTCGGAAACTTCAACAGCACCACGGTATGTGAGTTTTATCCGGGCAGCACGACGCCCAACCGAACACTCACGGGCGTGGATCAGGTCTCCGGCTTGGCGTTTCGCGACGGCGACCTGTTCGCCGCAAGCATTAATAACGGCACCATAAGCGAATTCAACCCGGGTAGTCTTTCTCCGAACTCCACTCTCACGGGGCTCAATGGCCCCAATGCGATGGAGTTCGACTCCAACGGCAATCTCTTCGTACAAATTCTAACGGCGACACCGTGAGCGAGTTCTCCTTGGGCAACCAAACCAATCTGCCGTCGGTCATCGCTCCGACCGCCACGATTGCCGGTCTGAGTGGCCCCAACAACCTAGCCATCGACACGCAGAACAACCTGTTCGTATCCTATGGCGGCGATCTCGTCAGTGAGATCGCCCCGAGTGGGTCGCCAACGGCCGGCGGCGTGACGATCCGATCGTCGCTCGAGACCCGTCCAATGAGCATTGGCGACACGACCGACACGGTCGATGGCATTAATCTCACCAATGCTGAGTTGGCTCAAATTGCCACAACGTCGTCCGGTACGCTCACCATCGGCGATGTCAATCAAACCGGCAACATAACGATCAACACGGCTACTCCAGTCACCACGCCGGGTGCGACGCTGAATGTGATTGGACCGAACGAATATGACTCTTCAGAACTGGAAACGGACGTGAGCGGAGATTGCGGAGGCGGCGAGCAACGGCGGGCCGGCAACCGTGAGCTTCGTGAACGTAATCCCGGCCGCCGCAAACGCCCTTCTCAATGACATTGACATTACCGCTGAGAATAATTCGCTTCCCGCGGATACAACAATCCAAGTGATGCTTAGCCCAGAAACTGGCACCCCGTTCACGGATCTTGATGTCTCGGCCCCAATGAATGCAACGGTTATTATCTCGAGCAGCGGAGCGACGCTGCAGACGATTACCGGTCATTCGCCCGCGTTGACTATCAATCCTGGGGACGGCAATGTCGTGGTCGAGAATCTGGTTTTGGCAACAGCGACCAGTTCCCCCACGGTGCTGGTCAATGGCGGCAGTCTGACGCTGCGCAACGTCGACGTGCAGCAGACAAGCGGCAGTAATGCACCGGCAATCTCCATCGCGTCCGTGGCGCAAGTCGACTTGGGAACAGCCAGCATCCCGGGCGGGAATGTGTTTGAAGTGGCTGGCTCGGGTCCATTTATCGAAAGCTCTGCCGGCACCCCGGTTCCAGTGATCGGCGACACGTTCCGAGCCAATGATGTGACCACAAGCGGGCCGGTCATCAGCCTGATCCCTCCGACCAGTGGCAGTTACACCGGCTTGCCATTCGTAGCCACCGCCACAGTTGCAGGAGTGGTAGCCGGCGTTGACGACACGCCCAGCAGCTCGCTGGAAGGCACCCCGGTTGTTATTACCTACTATCCGGGGACTGACACCAGCGGCCCGGGTTCGACAACTGCGCCACGTCCGCAGGCACCTATTCAGTGATCGCGTCGTTTGCAGGCAGTGTTGACTATGAACCTGCCAATTCCGCCGCCATGACTTTTGTGATCAGCCCGCTGGTGACTGCCTCCGGCTCGCCGGCCAACTATACTGCCGGCGCTTCGGCTGTGGGGGTCAGCCCGGCGCGACGGTAACGTCCGGTGATACCCACATGACCGGAGTCACGGTGACAATAAACAATTATCAGTCGGGCGATTCGCTGAATTTCGCCAATCAGAACGGCATCACTGGGGTTTACGCCGCTGGCGTGCTGACCTTGAGCGGATCGGCCACGCCCGCCCAGTACCAGACCGCCTTGCAGTCGGTCACGTTCTCCTCGACCAGCACCAGCGCTGTGGCCCGGTCGATTTCGATTGTCGCCACGGACACTATCGACTCGCTGACCAGCAACACGGCAACGACGCAAATCGTGGTTTCCGCACCTGTCACGGTCACCGCGGCCTATGTCTCGGGTTCCAGCTGGGCCTCGGGCTTCTATTCCTACCTCGCCACCCACACCAATGCGGTCACCGGCCACGTCTACGGAAGTTCGACGTTGGGCTATGCCTTGCAGACCGGAACGTCGGCCGCTCAGACTCAAACGCTGCCCTGGACGAACATCAACACGATCACCGTCACATTCAGCGGTCCGGTCACGGGCGTCGCCCTGGGCTCGCTGAAGTTGAATGGTGGCTCGGGCGGGGCGACTCCCAACGTGACCGGTTTTACGTCCGACGGCAGCAACACCTATTCGTGGACCCTGTCAGGTCCGCTCACCAATAACAAGTACGCGTTCGGCATCGCGTCGACCGGCAGTTCGTTCGGTCCGGCGGTCGTCGACTCGCACGGTGCCGGCATCAGCGGCACGTTCACGACCGGTCAGGCGTTCCCCTCGGGCAACGGCCTGGCCGGTGCGACATTCGACTTCTTCTTCGACGTTCTGCCGGGCGACGCGAACCGAGACGCACAGGACAATGCGACCGACATCAACGACATTCGTCCACTGTCGAGCGGCACGCGGACGACGTCAAGCAGTTACAATCCGTACTACGACATCCTCGGCGCCGGGCAAATCAACGCCACGACCCTGAACACGGTTCGTCCGCTGACGGGTCGTTTGGAGAGTGCCAATCCGACGGAACCCTCCGCCTCGCAAGGAGTCGGGACGACGGGCTTCACCGCCCTGGAGCTGGGAGTGCAAGAGACCGGCAGTTCGTCGAGCAGCTCGTCGACTGCCACGGTGAGCAACGTCGTCTCGTTGAGCCCGACTTCAGCCGCGGCGTCGGTGTCGGGGACGACCACAGCGGGGAATGGCTCGGAAAGCCCGACGACCACAAGCAACCGCGATCATGGTCGCCACCATTTCGTAGCGACCGACGAGGCAGTTTCAGACTTTGATCTGGCCGATTTGTATGTTTGATCGAATCACGTGGTCAATCCACACTGCGAGCGGCGTCAGCCGATTAGCTCGTTAGCGATGCCTGTGGCCCGTTCGCCTCGCACACGGGCCCAATTCTTTTCAAGTGGGTCCGTGTGGCCTCTCTTCGGGCGACGCATGAGGTAGTGATCGAGGGCACAACCTGAGCCTTCGAGGAACGCTGCCATGATCGCGTCTGCGTGGAATGTCGACCCGGTCAAGATTCTCACCCGCCGCGAGATGACGGGCGTGCTCGACGCGTTGGCCAGCCACTGCGGATCAGGGCCAGCAAAATGGGTTCTATAGCGAATGCCCCGGGGCGGAAGCCAACGTAGTTGGCCATTGGCAGGGACGCGGCAGGAATGAACGATCGACGCCCCCTTATAGAGGGAGGGCGGTCAGACACGAGGCCATGAACGGTTAATAAAACGTCGGCAACGCCGAGGGCATCTGTCTGCAATTCTGTTTTCTCGGACTTGCTGGCCGTTGCAAAAATACCGCAGTAGTCCGATCAGTAAAGGATGGTGACGCAATGCTGGTTCAAATCACGCCTCAACTAACGATCAATTTGCATCATCCGCCAGAGTTTGACTCCAATCCGTTTCTTATCTTGTTCTCGGATGTTTGGCAGGAGGTCTTGGACATAGACAAGGTCCCTATGCTCGCATTGTGGGTGGTAGGTTTTGCGGGAGAACCCGCTCCGGTGATTGGGCTTGGAACGATGATCGAGATTCCAGGTAAGACCGAAAACGGGGGAATGATCTTGGGATTTCACTCCAGTGTCCTGGACGGCATGAGCGAGCTTTTTGTTAAGCAGTTGATCGCTCACGAACGTGGCCACGTTCGCAAATACGCCGATCCGAATTCTTTCGCAAATACTCAGCCAAACAATAATCAAGCGAAGGAAGACGAAGCTGACGCCGTGGCGGAGTCGTGGGGATTCAACATGGTCGAGATGCGAACGACTGCGAACGAGGCGATCGACGACATGATTGAATGGGGAATCAACGTTCAACACGGTCAACAGTGGTAGGGTTGCGATGGAGCCGAGCCACCAGAGTCCTTACCTCCGCGTGGGTCGTCAACGACCTCTTCCGTCTGATTTCCGAGACGCTTTCGCTGGCCATTGAATGCCGAGTGCGTCGGCCTGCTGCGTTGCGGCATCTTTGCCGAAGACCGTAGCGATGTGGCCGAGCATCATTCGGTACTCGTCGGGCCGTCCCGGGTCTAGCTCTTCTTTGGGATAGGTGAGCCAACAGGCGTCGTCTTCCGTGAGGGGCAGCTTAAATCCAAGAGCCTCGCACGCGGCTCCGAAGTTCTCCACCGCGTAGCCGATGAAGCGAGGCTCGCGGACGTGGTACATCGAATAAATCAGGAAGTCGCGGCCAAGCATGTGGAGAGGCTGGTAGCCGTCGCGATCAAAATTCCCTTCAGAACCTTTAACCCAATCGCCCTCGGGCTGGTCATCGCCAACAACACCCTGGGGAGACCCAAGGCCATTCGCTTCTCGTGGACGCCATACGGTGACTTTCATGCAATTAGCTTTAGACAGCCAGAACGCTTGTGTCAACCGATAATCTTATCGCCACGATGATGCGGTGCTGCCAGGCAGTCTTTGTCGGCTAGTGCCTCCTCAAAGAGCCGTGCCGCTTGTTTGCGAACGGCTTCGCTCTCAGGCCACGTTTTTGGCCATCCGAGCCTCTTGCATAAACACTGTGAAGGCGCAGAAGTGGAAGAGGTCGTCGAGTGGGTCGGTGGTCATGCTGAGATGTCGGCAAAGAATTCCGCATCCTGAGTTAAGCGGCGTTTGGCGATCTTGACGTATTCGGGATTGAGCTCGATGCCAATGCAATGGCGGCCGAGACGGTCAGCGACTATTGAGTCCTAGCCCATAAATGGGCTGTGTATATTATTGGGGCATGAGGCCACCGGGTAATCCTGCTGCATTGGAGCGGCGCCGACGTAAGGCGGTCGAGTTGCTGCAGCAGAAGATACGCGTTGTCGATGTCGCCAGGGCGGTGCAAGCTTCAACCAGCAGCGTGAAACGCTGGCGCGACGCGTTCGAGGCCCACGGCAAGGAGGGCCTGAACTCGGCCCCTCCCTACCGACCTCCGTCCACGCTTGACGGAAAAACAACAACAACGGCTGATCCGTACGCTGCTCCGCGGCGCACGAGCCAGCGGCTACCCCAACGACTTTTGGACCTGTCCCGCGTGCTGGAGGTGATCCAAGGACTGTTCGGTGTGACGTATCACGTCGACTACGTCGGCACGCTGCTGCACAAGTTGGGCTGGAGTGTGCAAAAGCCGGAGCAACGTGCCCGCGAGCGAGACGAGGCGGCGATTCAGCGATGGCAACAGCAGGAGTGGCCGCGGATAAAAAAAGGGACGCGAACAAAAAGCTAGCGTCGTGTTTCTCGATGAAAGCGGGTTCATGCTGCAACCATTGCGTCGCCGCACCTGGGCCCCGCGTGGGCAGACGCCCATCCACCATCGCCTGGGATCGGCATGACCGCTTTAGCGTGCTGGGGGCGTTGAGCTTGGCACCGTGGGCGCTGCGAATCGGCTTGTACTTCCAGCTCTACGATCACAACGTCACCGCGGCCGATGTGGTGGAGTTCGTCAAGCAACTGCATCGACAGCTGGGGCGTCGATTGATTCTGGTCTGGGATCGCTGGAGTGTTCATCGCTCGGCGGCCCGCCAACTTGCCGACCACGACTGGCTTCAGGTGGAGTACTTGCCGGCGTACGCTCCAGAATTGAATCCGGTCGAAGCAGTCTGGAACCACACCAAATATGGCGACTTGGCCAACTTCGTGCCGACCGACGGCAGCGACCTCCGTCAGGCGATCGTGACTTCCCTCGACCGTCACCGTGCCGACCCTCGCCTCAAATACTCATGCCTCCGTCAGGCCCACCTGGCCTAATGGCCCATTTATGACATAGGACTCAATAGGCCGGTTGTTCCGGCACCGAAGAAAGGATCGAGGACTTTTCCGCCTTCCGGGCAACCGGCGAGGATGCATGGCTCGATCAACTCTGGTGGGAAGGTTGCGAAGTGGGATTCGAGAAAACGGTTTCCGTTGGCCCGCCAATGGCCACGCTCACGCACCACACGCATGAACCGAATCATCTTCCGGCTGGCCTGCTGCTGCGGCCCGCGGGTCTCAGAGATCGCCGCGCTACGGCTTGCAGATGTCTACCTCGGCGGCGGTCGGCCAAATCTGCGGATTCGCCCGAGGGGGCTGACCTGCCTCCCCCAATGCCGTCGGCGCCGATGCCGCGGATTCACCGGTCAGCAGGAGCCGACGTCGACCGCAAGCGAATGTCCTCCGATTCGACGCATCCGCCGCAGAACATCGCGAGCGGAAAGCTCTCGGTGATCGAATCGCCTACGAAGATCGAATAGGCCAGCAGCGAGTGGAGCTCGCCATGCAGGATTGGTATGCCGCAGAGTTGGCAGAGAAAGACGTCGTCAATTGGCTGCGGCTTCTTGTCAACCAAAAGCTCGCGGCCACCGACAAAGATTTTCAGTGTCGACGTTGCTTCCCAGCAATCGCAACAGTACGGAGCTGCCTGATGACGGCGCGCTTACGCTTGGCGCGGGCAACTTGGCGGGCAGCACGTAGAGCTGGACAATGTGGACCGATGCTGTGTCAACGCCGCAATCGCAGCAAGGGCCAGTTGAAAATATGCCGCTCATATCGGTGCCCTATTATGATTTGGGGTAATTTGCCGACTGGCCGAGACTCTACCCTGGCTGGCTCGGTGCCGCACGAGTAAAAGCCCCTCAACGCCAGCCGGACTGGTGTTCTCTCAATACCTACCGGCCGTAGTGCGCGATTGTGCTCGGAAGCGATCTAGCCGCGTTGGGTGGTTCGAAGCGAAGGAAATGCGCGAATCGTACCGGATGTGGCTTACAAAAAATGGCAGTGCAATCGGAGAGGGTATGTCGAGCCATGGCGGGCGCAAGCCGATCCACGGTTCCGTCAGTTTGCCTACGCCGCATCAAGCACACTGACCGAAGCCATAAATTCAGCCGATTTGATGGACCATTCGGGAGACCCAAAAATCGGCCGCGGCATATTGGGCAGCCTGTCAGGTTTCGTGGGGGCGTGGATTCGACGTAATCGTTCCGAAAATGGAGGCGAATCCATCGTCCCGAATCCTTGACTGAGCTATCGACCATGTCACCTGCCAGCACCAGCATGCCGCCTCTAGCCGCATACACCAATTCGCCTGCAACGCGCGGTGAGCCGCACGCGTCGCCCCAAAGTTCACCTCCAGGGCCGTCCCAACCTAGACCTCATCATTGCGAACCTCGTAGACGGTGTCTACAGCGCCCGTAGCTGCTGTTCAGGTCGCGGAGCACCTGGATCGCGGCAGCCAAGTCATCCCACATTGTCGTGTAGGGAGGGCCGACGCAGAACTTCTCGATCAAGGCTACAGTCGCCGTGCGAGTGAGAAACTGCGACTGGACCGATCCCGTAGGTCCTTGACGCCATCGAGAATCTCGTCATGACCCAGCCCAATCGCCCCGGCGATGCTTAACGCTCATTGCCGGACGGCGCCGACCCTCATCCCGATGCGACATAAAGTCCGTCGACGGCTTCCTGCGGGCGAGCACATGCCGCTATGCCCAAATAGGCAGCAATCGGCCAAATCGTGTCCTTCATCTTCTCACGTTCGGCACGCTCCCGCTGAATCAGCGAGCCAATGGCATTCAGTATTGACTGCTCGACTAGGCCAATCCGTGCTGGATAAACTCAGCGTAAAATCATAGATTGCTCGTGGACAACTGGACCAGGGTCGAGTAAGATTACTGTGCTTCGTGATCTTGTGGACGTGCCCGCGCGCGACCCCACCGTGGTCGGCCCGCCACGCCGGTTTCGCCAGAGCCGTTCGCGAATTTTGCCTCGCCGGGAATTTCGTCCCCGTACGAAATCTGACCTGCCGCAGCAGCCCACAAGTCGCTAGCCTCGGGCAGCGTGCGCAATCGAACCGCTGGAAGGCTGCGATGATCTCGTTAGCCACCCGATTGTCGTCACCGATATGGATGTGCGGGCTGACCGCCGCCCACACCTGCGATGCTAATTGGCTTCCACTGGACCAGCCCATGTTGATTCTCCTATTTACCCATTGACCAGAGCTGTCCATTGAACGAACCAAGAAGAACCCTAAGATTGGAGAACACCACCGATAGGGCTCCTACACGTGAGCCGGCGCACAATGCCGGTCTCATTGTCGGGAACCGGCCACGTAGGTTCACGTTTGAATATAGCGAGAATGCCCGCCACGAGCCCACACCGCGCTGAGGAATGCCGTCGTGAACTCACAGACCGGCGGTACAGATACCGAGCCGCTCGGGCACGTAGTACTGGAAGAGGCCCAGAAACACGGCCGCCCACAACATGCAAACAATCAATGTCATAGTTGCTTCACGTCCATTAGGGTGTTGTCGATGAAATGAGCCATGATCGGCGAGTAGACCGGCTGGTAGGACTCGTTCAGCAGGCTCGCGTTGGCAACGACCGTGCTACAGCACCCGAAGATACCATGACCGGTGTGAATGTGGCCGCAGACGAGCAACTTGATCCCGCTGTAGCGGAGGTAGTTGTACAGGGAAGCCGAGCCCAGGTAATCGTCACGCCGGCCAGCGACGGTATCGCCATAGCCGTGCAGGTCGGAGATTAGCAGATCGCGGTGTTCAGCATGTGACGCCTGCTAAGACGCGAAGCTTCCTAACGCCCTCCATTCAAGATGTCGGATACCGGCCTTCGACGACCCATTTCCAGCGCGATAGGCCGCTCTTGGGTCATCACGCTACGGGATTCATCCAGCCCATACCGGTCACGAAGTGCAAGCTGGTACTTCAGCCGCAGGCTGAGCAGTCGTGTGCTGCATGGCACCAAAGACAACGGCTACGGTTAGCCAAACAGGTTGCCGATCCCACCGTCGTCGGTGAAGATGCGCAGTAAGTGACGTTGTCGCCAGCGATGAATGACCTGCCGCGTCCCTCACCTCAACAATGCTTTTTGTTCGCGTGCAACGCGTGGCTAATAGAGCTGTGGCGGCCGTGGTGGATCGTCAGCTGCGATTGCCGCTCGCTCCCCAGGCATTTGCAGGCCGTCTTGAATCGAATCCGGGCGTTCCGTCGGTCGATCTTGTGACCACGAGAATCCCGGTGCTGCGAACACAGGAAGAGATCGGCACCGCGTGCGCCCGAGATTGTCGAAACGCCTTCCATGCGCCCAGGTCGTCGAGCGTTCCCTGGTCGAAACTGAGCGGGACGATTCGAGCTTTGTGGCCCTTCGCAATCGCCTTCGGAACTCGAATAGTCGGACGCTCGCTTGCGACCCGCACATCATCCAGCACGAGCCCACACAGTTCGCTCGCTCGCAGCCCGCAGCAGGTCGCCAGCCTGAACAACGTGAGATTCAGGCGGGTGTTGATGGAACGTGGAGCTTTACGGTGAAGGTCGGCGAGAACCCGTCGAATCTCGTCCTTTGTGAGTACCTTGTCGCGGGAGATATTCCAGGATGCCATGATTTTGGCCCTCTGCAAGTTTGATGTCTTTACTCCACGGTACACGAAGACAGTGGAAGAATGGCGACGATTTTGACTGCATTCCACATGGAATGCATACAAATTCGTTGGCGGTTTGAGGCCGTTCGTCGAGCCGCTCGATGGGCGGCCGTGTGAATGCGATGATTCCACACACGAACTGCACATGCTCGGTGCGGGCCTGACGACCAAAGGGCTTTGCAGCAGCTCATCCGCAGGCCACCGGGGCCAACGAGACGCCGATAGCTCCGGCCGCCGCGCCGAGTCACTCTTCACCGGGTTGAAGCAGCGCGTCCGAGTGGACCCGCCAGGCTGGCGAGGCCCGGACGCCACGAGCATGCCGCTCGATCGGAAGTAGGCGTCCACTGCAACGCATCGAACTGGAACGCGGGCTCCACCCGCGGACATCTTTGCCGCTCAACTCAGTCCGAAGGAAACCACGGTCTGATGCGATCGGTGAGGCTATGCGGAGAGTGATCTCCCCCGTCGAAGTGCCGAGTACGACTGGGAACGCCACCAGCTCTGAGTTCAGCGGTGAGTGGCTTGACTAGACGGCCAAAGCCTCCGACGAGTCAACGCAGGTTCGGCGTTGTTTTTGCGACGCCGGCGAACACCCCTGCACGATAAACGGCCGCCAAATAGGCGGTTAGGTCGTCGCTGGCAGGTTTGCAGGTTTATTGTGTTCTCTGTTGAAAATGAGAAATAAGAAGTGGAATAACAATAATCCTGGCCACCGTCAATAAACCTGCAAACCTGCCACGCAGCCGTTGAAAGTTCTGTTGGTGAGACGGTTTACCCGGTGCAGGTTTCCGGTCTTATGCTTCAATGTGACTTACCCATCTCCCGGTTCGTCGCCGTTAGCGTCGGATCAAATCGTTTTCGGCTCTTTCGTTTCTTCGTTTTCGCATGCGGGAGGCCAAGTGACTCTTCTGTCGCTCTGAGAATTCGGGCTTGATCGCGCTGTACCTGGTACGGCTTCCGATGGAGTGCCTTACCGATTTCTTCGTGCGACAAATCTCTTTCTCGAAGTTCCACGAGTTCTTTGTCGGTCTCCTTCGTGCAGGCTGCAGCTATCGCCTTTCGGGTGCGATGATATGCGGCTTCGTCTGCTTCTGGGCCGGTCGACTCCGTGGCGAGTGCACTTTCGTCCGTACGATCACGGCGACAAAGAGCCTCCCATTCTTCCCGCCCACATTCGTCGTTCTGAATCAATCCACCACACAGCGATCGACGCCACCACTTCGGATGAATATCACGAACATGATTCAACATCCTGTTACGGACCGCTTTGAAAATATATCGCTTCGTTTGCTCCATGACATCCAGATCATCGGGACCGACATCACCGAAGTCTGGTAGACGTGAGAGCAGTTCGGAAAGGACTGCTAGGCCAACTGCGAATAGCTCGCTGCCAATTGTGTCGCACTTGTCGGTCCTGTACATCTCTCTGGAAATCTTGACCGCGATCTTTTGAATGGCTCTCACGAAGCTTAGCGTCACAGTCTCGGCAGCGTAGCCGTCTGACGGATAGGCTCGAAGCTGGCAGTAGGCATCGAACGTGGCCCACGGTGTCGCGTTGCCGGAAGGCCCGTGGTAGTGCCCGAACTCAACCTTGTACTTAATCGCGCCGACTTTCGCAGCGCAAATGATAGGCGTCGGGTGATTCTGGCGGCAGTGACGCCGCTACTGTATTCGAGAAGATTTGCATCATGCCAGAAACATACCGACCTAAGTGCTATAAGTCCATTTTTGACGACATAATTTCGGCACCCCGCGGGAGTCGCAAATTGTTTCAACCCGCGCAATCCGTCATTTTTGTCCAGATTTTGGCGCACGTTAGCCACCCGGCTGGGATGTATAGATGGCGGGTATAAGACTGCGATTGCTAATCAGTCGCTCCGGACAACCCTCCTCCGTGCCCCGGCCATCACATCCGGTATTTCGATTGTTCCCTTAAGCACAGCTTCCCTAAACGGAGTCCCCACTCTATGAATGCGCCCGTACGTCCTAATGCGCCAAAGCCGCTTGCCGATGCACCACAGCAACTCGTCGACGCCGTCCCCGAGTTCATCCGAACCAACGGCCGCGATCCTGTAACCTCTCGTTTGATCGTTCCTGGTCTTGAATACCAGCTTTCGCTTGACGGAAGGCCGAAGCGAATCCCCATTGGCCGCAACACTGGTGCACCAGATTTTGGTGGCGAGTGGATTACGCAAGAGCAGCTCCTCAAGCGGATTGGTTTGATTGGCGTGACGGGATGGAACTGGAAGGCGTTCGAGACGCAGTTTGCCATTTTTGACTACGATGCTACGGATCATGCAGCTGGTCACATCGAAGAGGTTCTTAACCTCGTCATCAATGCTGCACGGCAACTCGGTTGGGTATGGGTCAGGCGGTCCAAGGGTGGACGTGGAATTCATCTGGTCGTCGTACTCTCGCGACCCATGCCGGCTCAGACAGGCACTGCACACCAACAGAATGCGGAAGCCATTGTGGCCCGTATGACGGAGGAGGTCGGCTTTGACTTCGCTAAGTACCTGGATTGCGGCGGAGTTGTGGGCTACATCTGGGCACCAGAAGTCGCAGATAACGCATTCGAAGTGCTCGTCGAGCCGACCTGCAAGACACCAGATATTGAACTGCCGGTGACTTCTCGGCCGCACCCACCGTGTTGTTCTGCGCCTGCCGATGGAACTCTCAGAGCAACATCGCGCTGACATCGAAGCCATGCGGTCTGCGGGCTTCATAGCGGACTTCGCCGGTGGCCGGCTCCGATGCCATTCAAAAGGCTTCGAAGTCCTCTATCAGGAGCGCGGTCGGCCCGGTAACTACCGAAGCCGTTCAGCGGCCAGGAACCCCTCCAAAGAAAATGCGTTTGCCTATCCAACTGAGGACGGCGGTTGGATCGTGAGCCGGTTTGGCACGAAACCAAACGTCGAAGACGACTGCTGGTACGCGAACGCCGCAGGTTTTGCGACAGCTCGTGTTCGGCCGCCGGCCACTTTGCTCATGTCCATTTACAAGTCCTTCTGTGAAACCACAAACGGAGAGAACCATGTCGAAAGCTAAGAAACCAAAACCGGAAGAAGTATTGCTTGCAATTGCCAGTGAAAATGAGTTGTGTCAAACCACCGACGGTATTCCCGTCATTGTGATCGACACCGGTGGAAAACGGAGGACAGTTATTCTGCCCGACAAGGAGTACGAAGCATTCCTTGCAAAGCGCCTCTATGATCGTACAGGAATGATACCCAAAGGCCCCTGGATCAGGGATGCAATGCGTGTTGTTGAAGCCATCTGCCTTGAGGGACCGAAAAGGCCGGTGTTTACACGTGTCGGCTTTTACGACAACGTGCTTTACATCGACCTGGGCGATGATTCCCTGCGAGTCATCAAAGTCACCGCCGAGGGCTGGTCAATCGAATCCGGTTGCCCGATTCTGTTTCACCGGTCTCCGAACGTATCGCCAATGCCCGAGCCTGTGCGCGGCGGCACCCTCGCGGAGCTACGCCCACTTCTGAACATTCGGGACGGCGACTGGCCGATTGTCGTCGCGTTCATGCTGGCATGCTTGAACCCGCATGGCCCATTCCCGCTTCTGATCTTGATCGGCCAATCTGGGGCCACAAAAACGACGGTCGCTCGTTTGATACAGGGGATTATCGATTCAACCTTCGACATACAACGCAACAAAGAGGAAGTGTTTTGTCCGCCGAAAACAATCGAAGACCTGATGGTCTTTGCGCTACACAGTTGGCTCTTGTCATTCGACAATATAACGGCGATTTCGGATGCAATGAGTGAGGCGTTGTGCCGCCTCTCAACAGGAGGCACTACGATTGCCAGGAGACTCTACACCAACTGCGGCTTGTCCAAGATGAGAGCCCAGCAGCCGGTCATCTTAACCGGAATCAACGATTGCATTAAGGCAGAAGACCTGCGGTCACGCTCGTTGTTCCTGTCCCTGGAAATGGTTGATCCCGAGAAGGTAATTGGAGAGGCCACATTGCAGCAGCAATATATCGAGATGCGACCGCGAGTCATGGGAGCACTTCTCGATTGCATCGTGTGCGCACTGGCGAATTTCGAGCGAACTTCGCCCATGCCAGGGAATCGGCTTGCTGACATGACACGATGGCTATTGGCAGCCGAGCCAGCCACGGGACTTCCCCCGGGAACCTTCGCGCAGGCACTCGGTGAGAATCGTCAACAGGCGGCCGAAGAGGCTCTTTGCAGCCCTTTAGCCGAGGGCATCCGAAAATTGGCCAGCGAGGGTGTTCGGCTCAAGCCGGAGGAAATTCGGGAGCGCCTGCTTGCGATTGATGTGCCGGATGTCCCCAACGCGGTGTCACTGGGCTGGAAGCTGAAAAACATGGCGACCGAAATGGCCGCTGTCGGCATCCTGGTCAAGAAGGAGGGCCGGCAGTGGCGTATCGAGCGCCTAGCAGCTTGAATCCGCGGGTACGGCGGTTGATGCTGGCATGTACAGCCAACCGCCTGTCAAAACGACCTCCAAACTCCCGGCGGATGTCGAGGTTCACGACCGTTCCGCCGGCCTGGATGTTCTACTGCGTCGACACGCGCATTGTGCCACCATGAGGCCCATGCGCTCGTCGGGCAGGGCCCAGAGGCCGAGTGACCAGAGCGATGGCTTCGCGGTGGAAGGCCCAGTTGAACGAACCGTAGGGACCTGGGTAGGCCGGCGGGTGAGCCACGGGCAGCGCCGGTGCCGTTCTCCCTGGACTCGACGATCATGGACACGACGCGGGTGCTCGGGCCGAAGGTGGTCAACTGACCGACCTACGCCAGAGGCATGCGAGAGATCAACCGGTCTGATCTTCTTTGAAGAGAAGGGCGTTGCGAATTGCGTCTTCGATGTTGTCGATACGTTCAGTCATCCGAGATGCGCGCTCCTGCCTGCGCAGGTGAAGCTGCAGACCGCTAGCACCAAGAGCCAGATAAGGACCGGATTGCTCGGTGATCGCAACGATGTTCGAGAAGTCGTCCGATTCAAAAAACCGAAGTACTGGCATATTGTTAGTCTTTCTGCTGTGGGAGGCGCGGTCGTTTGCTCCCATAGCTGGGACCCGACGACATGCAAAATAGTGGAAAAATCGAGAACGAGCCTAATCCGGCCAATATCAAATGGCCCCTAATCACCCCGTGAGGATGTCGAGACTCACGACGGTTCCGCCAATCTGGCGTTGTACTGCATCGGTGCCCGCATTGCGTCGCCATGACACCCATGCGCTCGTTGGGCAACGCCAGGGGCGAGTGACCAGAGCGAGGGGCTTCACGATGGAAGGCCCAGTTGAACGAACCATTGGAGCCGGCCGAGGACGGCACGATTAACGCCACGGGCGATGGTCTGCATCGACGGCAACAGGTACACGTCGAGCGACTCTTGGAACGGCTTGCCAGCTGCCTACTGATCTCACCATCGTTGATGATGAAGCTGTTGTAGAACCACTGGTCGAGGGGGACCTGGACATTCGTGGCATTGGCACCTTGCTGCACCAGGGTCGAGCCGTCAATCTTACGATTGATCTTGAAGTTGCCCGGCCGGCGGGTGTTGACCACGTCGCCGAAGTTCTTGATCTCGTCCTCGAAATCACGGTGGACCAGATTGGCCGCGACCATGTTCTCTTCGAGGATGACCAGACCTTCTTGAGCCCAGATTTCTGGGATGAAGGCATCCTTGTCGTTGCTGAACGAGTTCACCAGCAAATGCGCGGACGCAAACCGAAAAGTTCAGGGTTCTTTTCGCGGGCCTCTCGGTACCGCTTCGGGTCTGAAGCGAGTGCTCTGAGATCGACCCTGCGTTCGAAAGTGTCGGGGAGTTCCTTCATACGCTTGACAGCGTCTTTGGGACTCAGGGTCGACACTGTTGGATTGCCTTCCGCATCGACATCCGGAAAGTCAATCATTGAATTGAAGCGGCCAGTGCTCTTGCCGGTCTTGGGATCAACTTCCTCGACCAGCCGAGTCATCGGCTTCAGTAGGGTCACGATTTGCGACGGCTGGAAGGCGTCGGCACCGACGGCGGCATCTTGGAGGGAACGGTTCACCGTTTCAACACGGTATCGGTTCTCCCAGGTTGTCGCGCGCTCCTCAACGTCTTTGATCTTGCCGGTCAGCGTCATCGCATCTTGCAGGTTATTGGTACAAGACAACAACTGGAAGAACCGCATTGAGCCGAATGAGAACTACGGTTGTGACTGCTTCGACATTACGTCTACTTTGACGGTTCTACCCCCGAATGTGCTGCACTGGGATGAGCAATTGATGTCATCACCGAATGTTCCTTAAAAAGCAGACCGACGACACCCATTTCAAGGGACTCTCGCCCGAACCGGTGAATAATGCTGGAGTAGGGGACGATCTCACCGCTCAGGAGAGACATCTCCGCTTTCAGGGGACGGGTACGTCTTAAAGGTCAGATTATGAAGAACTTTCTTATGTGGATCAACGAAGTCGATCGCCTCTATGACCATCCGGACCCACACGAATCGGTTTGGTTCCGATGCGGCGCAATTATCGCTGAGGCCGCCAATCACGCAGCCAGGCTCGGACTGTCGGAACAGTTCCAAGCTAGCCGGCACTTTGGCTCGATGGCCGATCCCTTGGACGCCAAGGCGTTCCTTGCAACCTGCATCGGGGCCTGCCCATCCGAAGTCGAAGCGAAGCCACAATTGCTTGATGCGGCACAACTGGCTGATCTGCTCGGCATAACTCTGCGGTCAGTCTGGCGACGAAAAGCTGACGGCACTTTGCCCGTGCCACTGCAGCTTGGTCGATTAGTTCGATGGAACCGCACCGACGTCGAGCGTTGGATGGCGGGTAAATAGGCTCGAATCATGGCAAGTTATTCGCGACGCAAAAAAAACGGCAAGCCACATGGTCCCTGGCTCATTCGGTACAAGGATGAAGGCGGCAAGTGCGCGCACCGTTGCTGGCTATGCCGACAAAGAAAGGACTCGTACAAAAGCCCTAGATCTGGAGACTCGGGCGCTTCACAAACAAATGGGACTTGTCGACGAGTTCGAGGCACCGAGAAAAGTTTCGCTTGCGGAGCACCTCGCAGCATTCGAGCGGCACCTTGACGCCAAGGGCGACTGCTCGGACCACGTTGCCAGGACGAAGGCCAGGATAAAGGCGATCTTCGATGGATGCCGCTTTGGTTCGATTGCCTCACTCGGTGCTCACGACGCTTCGGATAGGGTCAATAAATTCCTCACCGCGCGAACCGACATCGGCGACAGAACTAAGAACTACTACCGGGCGGCCCTTATTGGGTTCTGCCGCTGGGCCGAACATGGCCGAATGCCACCTACGCCGCTGGCTCACTTGAAGAAGGTCACCGTCACAGAATCGACCCGTGACCGTCGTGCGATATCGGTAGGAGAGGTCGATACGTTACTGGCCGCAACCCGAAGTGGCAAGAAAACACATCGCCTGACGGGCGAGCAGCGGTATTGGGTCTACCGACTTGCGATCGAGAGTGGCCTGCGCGCGGCGAACTCGCCAGTTTGACTCCCGCGAGCTTCCAGAGAGACACCGTTACCGTCAGGGCATCTATCTCAAAGAACGGCAAGCTAGCCGAGCAACCGCTACGCTCAGATTTTTTGGACGAACTACGCCCGTGGGTCGAACAACACGATCCGGACCAACGACTCTGGTCTGGCATGTGGTACCGGCGGGCGGCCGAGATGATGCGGGTGGACATGAAAGTCGCTGGAATCCCTTTCGCGACGAACGACGGAATCTGTGATTTCCACTCGCTGAGAGCGGTCTATGTGACCGAGTTGGCCGAAGCCGGAGTGGACATAAAGAGCCTGCAAACCCTTGCCCGACACTCGACGCCGGTTCTCACAATGAACACCTACGCCAAATCACGGTCGGAGGCTCTGACGGCAGCCGTGGCAAAGCTGCCTTCTCGCGCAGCAAGCGCAGCACATGCGCAGCAAACTCATGGCAAACTGGGGCACTAAGGCGGTTTCGACTGTCACCTTCTGTCACTAGGGCCTGGCGCATGAAAAGTGCGGAAACCCTTTATAACTGAAGGATTTCCCGCATTTTCTCGAATGGCCGAGGCGGGGATCGAACCCGCACGTCGATTACTCGACACGGGATTTTAAGTCCCGAGCGTCTGCCTATTCCGCCACTCGGCCTTCGAGTTCGCGCAGGCGTCGCTCTATCGTATCGCTCGACCGACCATGTGCCAACCGCCGGCCACTTCGCCCGCGACACAGCGCACGATAACCGCGATAGGAACAGCGATTCACGGAGCGCACCGGCTCCTACGGCTGACGCAGCGACTCAGGCAGATGAGGTGTCGCGCCCGATTGCGAGGAGACGAAGGCCGCCACGCGGTTTCCCCAAGCGTTTATCGTCGAGAGGGGCAGGCCGCCGAACAGTCCGATGACCAATGCGGCCGTGAAGGAATCGCCGGCTCCAACGGTATCGACCACCGCGGTCGCCGGCGCGGGCAGATCGCTCCGCTCGCCCGACGCGCTCAGCAGCACCGCGCCCGCGGCACCGCGAGTCAGCGCGACCAGTTTGAGCGAAAACCGCTTCACCAGCTGCTGGAGCAAGGCATCGTCGGTGCCGCGTAAACGGAGCATTTCGGCCAGAATCGGCAGCTCGGTCTCGTTCAATTTCAGCACATTGGCCAGCCCGAGCGACTCGATCACCACCGTTTCATTCCAGAACGGCGGTCGGAGATTGACGTCCAAAATGCGCAGGCATTCGGCCGACGTCTCGCGCACGAATCGCAAAATCGTCCCTCGAGAGACGTCGCTTCGCTGCCCCAGCGTGCCGAAGCAAACGGCGTCGGCTCGCGCCGCCAACTGTTGCAAGCCCTCGGACCAGACGAAATGATCCCAGGCCGTGTCGGCGGCAAACTCGTAACTTGCGTGGCCGGCTGCGTCGAGAGTGACATGGACCTGGCCGGTGGGCCGGTCGCTCACCGCGACGCACTGCGTGTCGACGCCATGTGCATGGAGCGACTCCAAGGCACGGCGGCCCAGGTCGTCGCGGCCCACGCCGCTGGCGATCGCCGCGTCGATTCGGTCGCCGGCAAGCTCCGCGATACTGCAGACGAAGTTGGCCGGTGCTCCGCCAAATCGCGGGCCCGTGGGAAACAAATCCCACAGGATTTCACCGATGCCCACCACGGTCAGCCGGCGCGCCATCGCGACTCCTCTTATTCGATTCCGGAATGGTCGAGCATCAGGGTGGGGGGAACAATGCCGCGGTCAACGGCAGACGGGCCTGCGGCGGCGGATACTCAATTCGGCGCCACGACGGTGCCCGAGGCTTCCCAAGCGCCTTTGTAGATCGTGATCCACTTCTTGTTTTGCGGCAGCTTGAAGGAGAGTCTTTCGTGAAACAGGCGAACGCCCAGTTTGCGCCCGGCATCCAGCACTTCGACCTTATCCGCGTCGCGTTTCACCTCGACGAAATGGTGTGTCGCGCCGTCGTCCTCTTCGTCCCAGCCGATGGGGGTCTTGATGAACCAGCCCTCTCCTTTTTTCTTGTCGACATAGCGCCAAAAGGTGCGGCCGTCGTCGGGTCCGACGGGCGTGCCCGTGCCCAGGCTGACTCGGACGATTTCGGGGCGGCCGAGCAGTTTCTTTTCGGCGCCGTCGGTCCAGCTCGGTTGCACGGTGGCGATCAGCGGGCCGGGCCCGGAGACCGACATCTTGAACGTGCCGACGGCCCATAGTCCGTCGCGCTTCAGATTCGATCGATTTGCGCCGGAGAGCGCCGTGGGCGAAGCCCTGAATTCGGGCACCGAAGGGACCGGGACCGCGCCGGTCAAATAGTGCAGTTCCAGATCGTTGATCTTTTGCATCGGGTCGATCAGTTGGACGCGATATTCGACATCGTACTCGCCCGCTTCGTCTTTTTTGACCGCCGCTCGCCAGGTTGCCAAACGGCCGCGTACCATTCGAGTGACCTGATTGGTCGGAATGGCAAAGCCGAGTCCCGATCCGTAAATCGTCAGCACTTGCACGCCGCAGAGCTTGCCGTGCAGGTCGACCACCGGTCCGCCGCTGTTGCCGGGATTCAACGGTCCTTGCAACTGCAGGAGGTCGAAATCTTCGCTGATCGGTTTGTAGCTCGACAGTTCGGCGCGCGTAACGGTGATCGTGGGGTTGGCATTAGCACCCGAGATCTTTCCACCGAAGGGAAATCCCAAGCCGATCAGCTGCGTCGTCTCGGGAATCTTCTGCGTGTTCGGGCGCATCGGCTTCACCGTCTCCGGCACTCCGGCCACCTTCAAAACGGCCAGATCGTGGGCCTTGTCTTTGGCGACGATCTCAGCCGGCAACGTCTGCTCCTGAGGAGTTCCGCTGAAAAACACGACCGAGGCGGTCGATTCGACTCCGCTGACTTCCTGTTGCAAATCGAGAATCGCCTTCATCGTTTCCTTGGAAATGTTCTTGCGAATATCGGCATCGTCGATCTTGGGAGGTTCGAGCACATGCGCGTTGGTGACGATCAGTGCGGAATCCTTGAGTTTTTGAATCACAAACCCCGACCCGCTCCAATCGAGCGTTCGCCGATTCACTTTCACGAAGACAGTTGCCGCTTTCAGGTCCGCCAGCAGCGGCGCCGGAATCGCCTGCGCCGCCACGGGACGCGGCCCGCAGGCCATGAGCGAGCCGGCGATGCAGCAAACGATGGATCGTGTCAGCCTGTCAATCATGCCCCAAAAACCTCACTTCCACAGCGCAAAAAACCGATGGGCTTCATTCTATGATCGGCGGCGGCGGTTTTGTAGCCGCCCGAGCGTACGAAATGCGCATCCGCGATCCCGACGGCCACATGCCGCGAATCGGCTCCGAATCGTTGCCCGGCACGCCGGTCAATGACTGATTAGCCCGTGTTGTGCAAACCGCCGCGTCGCTTGCTAGACTAGCCTTACCGGGCCACTCCCTGATTCGATCGGACGACGATGAGCGACAAAACGACCAATCTCGAACGGATTCGCCGCACCGGCGTCATCGCCATTTTGCGCACCGAACGGGCCGAATTGCTGGCCGATGTCACCGAAGCGCTCGTCGCCGGCGGCGTCGAGTGTGTCGAGATCACGTTCACCGTTCCCAAAGCGCATCGAGTGCTTGAAACGGTGGCCAATCAATTGGGCGATCGGGCATTGCTGGGGGCCGGCACGGTCCTCGACCCTGAAACGGCGCGGATCGCCATTCTGGCCGGTGCCGAATTCATCGTCGCTCCGAACACCAATTTCGACGTCATTCGGCTTTGCCGGCGCTACGACAAAATCGTCATGCCCGGCGCGTTTTCGCCCACCGAAGTCCTCAGTGCCTGGGAGGCGGGCGCCGACCTGGTGAAGATTTTCCCTTGCGATTCGGTTGGGCCCGGCCACCTGCGTGCACTGCGCGGACCCTATCCCCACATTCGCATGATTCCCAGCGGCGGTGTCTCCTTGGAAACGGCCGCGGCATTTTTAGAGGCCGGGGCGTTTGCGCTCGGCATCGGCACCAAGCTGGTCACGCCCCAGGCGCTCGGCGATCGCGACCTGGCCGGAATCGAACGGGCTGCCCGCGGATTCATCGCCAGGCTAGCCGAGATTCGCGGCCAGTCGAAAAGCTGACCCGGCGACGATGCCCCATGCGCCGCGAGTAATCCGCATGGCGCAGCGCCAAAGACTCCCCGCCGGCAACCTGGTGGTTCAACAACCTGCGGCAGCAGGAACTAAGACCTGCGGCAGCGGGAGCTAAAAACTGTCGCGGACCTGGCGGGTGGCGTCGGCGATTGAGCTGGCCCGGCCGGTCAGTGCCAGTCCCCACACCAACAGGCCGAGCATCGTATCTTCGGCCACCGGGCAAAAGCGATAGGGGACGGCGAATCGGTCGCAGATCAACTGCCGCAGCACATCCATCTTTTGCACCAGTCCGCCCGAGAAAACCAACCGCTGCCAGCTGGGCGAAGGCGTGAGCCGGCCGGCACACTCGCGGTAGTTGTCGGCCATATTGCGAAACGCGGCGCGAAACAAATGACCAACGGTCATCTCTTCTTCGCGCATGTCGCTCAGCGAGCCGCGATCGCCCATCGCGCCGGCAAAAAACGCGATATTGGCCTGCATCACCGGGTCGCTGGCCGCGGCGGCCGCTCGCGAAATATAACTCCACGGATCGGCCAGCACGTGTCCCTCGGCCAAGGCCAGCTCGCTGAGCAGCTTGACCAGCGAGTTGAGCGCCCGGCCGGCCGGAATCGTGGTCACCGTGATCAAATAGCGGCCGTCGAAAAACGGTCGCGTCTGGAACGCGCCCAGCTCCGGTCGGCTGCGCGGCAGGCTGACCTGCGAGCCGGTCGAGATATTCAGCCACAGCTCGTCGGGCTCCAACAGGGCGCCGACCGCGGCCGCCTGAAAATCGCCCACCGGCGTAAACAACGGCACCCGCCGGCCGCCTGGCTCCAGATGGCCGATTACGCTCGCCTTGCGGCCGAATCTCGGGCCAGACCAGTTCGCCCAGCCCAAGCTTATCGATCACGCCCCGATGCCACTGGGACGTCAAGAATATTCATCGCCCCGTGCGCATGAGCGTTCGTCACCTCGGTCACCGGCCGCACATCGGCCAATCGCGCCGCCACGAAATCGCCCACCGCCACGGGCATCAGTTTTCCGCTCGGCAGCGTGCCGTTCTCGACCATCCAAAACAGCGAGCCGGCCGGCAAGCCGGGCCGCAGCTCGGTCCCGCCTAGCTCGCGGAATTCCTCGTCGGTCAGCCGCGAGCACGAGCACATCGAAATAACTTCCCTTGCCCGACGGATGAGGCAGCGTCACCCGCTGATCGAGCCAGGTCAAAAGATTCGATCGTGGGCGTGCCCTTGCTCGTCGGTCAGAGGACCATGCCGTGCATTTGCGTCGAGAAGAGAATGCCTTCGCAGGGCAAGGCCAACGGCGCCAGTCGCGCGATCAACGATCGCGCCGCCGCCAGAATCGGCTCGACGTCATATTCACGAAAGACGGCCGGCAAGCCCGGCAGCGGCTCGGGAAACGGCTCGCGCAGCGACGTGCTCGGGCCGCAGCGTCTCGGTATTGAGAATCGCCGCTTTGAGAAAGCTGGTTCCCAGGTCGATGCCGATCAATGCCACGGAGTGCGCACCTGAAATGATTGAGAATATAGATCGCCGCGAGATGAAAGAGCCGGTGCTGGCCACGACTATCTTAAGTTCATTGCCCGCGGGTCGCCAGTCGCCCGCCGCACGGGTGGCCTTCGCTCCCGCGACGTGTTGGCGTAGAATCAGCGCACCGGGGCCGGAGGTTGTTGCCCGGCCCACCGTAATCCAATCTGCTGCGCGCCCGCGTACGAAAGCGACCGATGCCCCAACTTCACGATATATTCAGGGATCGATGGTTTTTTGGGGACCCGAGCGTCGCTGATGCTCGACCTGGTCTTCCTGGCGATGTTCGCGGTTCTGCCCGTGCTCGGCTGGAGCATCGCCCAGGTCAAATACCACCGCCGCTATCTGCTGCACAAACGGGTGCAACTGACGCTGGGGGCCGTGCTGCTGGTCACCGTGTCGGCATTCGAGATCGACATGCGCATCAATGGCTGGCGCGATCGGGCCGCCGCATCGCGATTTTGGAGCGAGACCGGCCTGAACTGGGTCGACGCCGCGCTGGCCGTGCATCTTTGCTTTGCCGTCACGACGACGCTGGCCTGGATGGTGGTGATCGCCCGCGCACTAGCCAATTTCTCCATCCGCCGGCGCCGGGTCCGCACAGCCGTTGGCATCTCCGCTGGGCCAAAGTGGCTGCGATCGACATGCTATTGACCGCGATCACCGGCTGGGTGTTCTACCTGATGGCGTTCGCCGCGTAGAGCTCGAGCCGATTGAATCACACCACCAGGTGCTTCCAGCCATAGGCAACTTCTCCCAGATCGATGCCGGCGATCTTGATCGTGGTCTGCCCGACCACGACTCCGCCAAGACGCTCATAAAAGGCCTGAGCGGGATTGTCTGTCAGCACCCAGACTTTCATCGACTCGATGCCGATTTCGACGAGCCGTGCCACGACCGCTCGCAGTAGCAGAGTGCCGGCGCCTTGCCGCTGGAACTTATCGAGCACGTAGATAGCGTAAAGCTCGCCGGTGTAATCGGGATCGCTTTTTCGTTCGGGGCCACCGCTGGCGAAACCGACGATCTGGCCGGCCGACTCCGCTACGAACGTGAATCCCGGGGATGACTGATTGCCCAGCGTCGTCACCCATTGGTCTCGCCGATCATCTTTCGAGAGGCGAGCGAGAAAATCGGCGGGCAGAATCTCGCGATAGGCAGTTCGCCACGCCTCGACGTGGACGTGAGCGATCGCCGCGGCGTCGTCGACAGTGGCAGGGCGGATCGTCATCGGGCGTGGCCGCTCTTTTTGATGCGTCTACCCACAGAGAGTTAAAGCCTCGCGATATCTTGTAATGGGACACCGTAACGAACGCATGGTTCACGCCCGCGCAATCCGCTGCAAAGAGTGGGCTGCAACGTTCGGTTGCGGCCTGCTAGCGGGCCAGCTCCGCCAGCACGGGCCGGTGTTCGGCGCCGACGTCGGGGCCAACCCAACACCGCTGGCACCACCAGCCCGACCCCGCCACGATGTGATCGATCCGCAGACCGTTCCACCAGTCGGGCTGAAACGTGTTGCCCACGCCCCAGCCAGCCGCCGTAAACGCTTCCAGATAGCCGCCAAAATTGTGCCAGAACGTCGGGCTTTCTGGCGGCGTGTTGAAATCACCGGCGATGACGACGGCAGGGTAGGGGGCCAGCCAGTCATGAATGGCCGCGGCTTCGAGCCGGCGCATTTTCGTATACCGATCGAGCTCCGTGCCACCGCTCCAGGGATGGGCGAGCACCGCCCGCAAACCGAACCGGGGCGACTGCAGGTGCAGGTTGGCGAAGTGAAGCGTTTCGCCGTCGACGTCCAATTCGTAGCGGCGAAAATCGTCCAAGCTGATCAGGTCTTCCATCAACTCGGGCCGATTGAGCATCTCGTTGGCCAGGATCGGATAGCGGCTGGCCAGCCCCAACCGATAATCATTTTTTACGTACCAGTCTTTGGGCGAAAACAGCTCGGCAAAGTGATGAGGCTCGATCGACTGCAGTGCCACAATGTCCGGATGGAACTCGTCGATCAAACGCCGTAGTCGATCGGTCTGCAGACGGGCGACGTCGCAATTCAACGACAACACGCGCAGCGTCTGTCGCGGCACGGGATGCGGCAGCAGACGCCGCCAGGGAATTTCCACGTTCAGCACCAGGCAGGCACCGACCAGCAATCCGGCGATCGTCGCCAGCCAA
This sequence comes from uncultured Planctomycetaceae bacterium, assembly GCA_963702015.1. Classification (GTDB taxonomy): domain Bacteria; phylum Planctomycetota; class Planctomycetia; order Pirellulales; family PALSA-1355; genus DATJTR01. The sequence goes on along the minus strand of OY969698.1, from coordinate 3,712,315 downwards.
ACTCGCCGCCGCCTTAACAGCGCGCCGGCCACGGCCAGTGGGACGAGCGGTACAGCCCAAAACCAGCGCGGCGTAAACAGCAGCACCGTCGACCACCAGTAAGAGTCGGCCAGCAGCCGTAGCGACAAATAGATAAACAGCAGCAGCGCGCCATAGGCCACACACGCCGCCAGCATCCATCGCTCCTTCCGAGAGCTGTAAGCAGGCGAGCCGCGGAGCGGGCTTGCGGCAAGCCTGGCCGAGCGCTGATCAGGTGACGGCATTCTTTCTCTCTCTCCTCTTCACCTGATCGACTGCTCTCCTGATCACCTGTTCAAGCGCCAGCTCCGTGCTGCGGATGCAAGCGGTTGTCGGGCCGGATGGCGATGCGGTTGATGGCGCTCAAGAAAGCTTTCGCGCTGGCTTCGACACTATCGGTCGAGACGCCTCGTCCGCGATAAACCCGGCCCGAATGTTCGACCTCGACATTGACCTCGCCTTGAGCGTCCTTGCCGACCGTCACCGCCTGGACGCGAAAATCCTTGCAGACGACGGTGACGCCGGTCAGTTTTTCGATCGCCAGAAAGATGGCGTCGACCGGTCCGTCGCCCGAAGCCATTTCGGTGGTCTGCTCGGTCTCGCCCTGCTTCAGCGTCAGGCGAACGCGGGGCGTGTGGCCGGTGCCAGCCGAGATTTCGTACGACACCAGCGACCAGGTCGTTTGCTCGTCGTGCAGTTCGTGATCGACCAGGGCGGCGATATCGGCATCGTAGATTTCTTTCTTCTTGTCGGCCAGCAGCTTGAACTGCTCGAAGACGGTTTGCAGCTGTTCGCCCGTCAGGTGATAGCCCAGCGCCCGGGCGCGGTCGGCCAGCGCGGCGCGTCCGCTGTGCTTGCCCAGCACCAGGTCGGTCTGGGCAAAGCCGACGTCCTCGGGTCGCATGATCTCGTAGGTGGTGCGCTCCTTGAGCATGCCGTCCTGATGGATGCCGGCCTCGTGAGCAAAGGCGTTGCGGCCGACGATCGCCTTGTTGCGTTGCACCTGGATGCCGGTGATGTTGGAGACCAGCCGGCTGGTCGGGACGAGTCGTTCGGTTTTGATGCCGGTGGTGCAATGATAGAAGTCATTGCGGGTGCGCAGCGCCATCACGATCTCTTCCAACGAACAATTGCCGGCCCGTTCGCCGATGCCGTTGATCGTGCATTCGATTTGCCCGGCGCCGTTCTCGACGCCGGCCAGGCTATTGGCCACTGCCAGCCCCAGGTCGTTATGGCAGTGCACGCTGATCACGGCCCGGTCGATGTTGGGCACTCGCTCGACCAGCGAGTGAATTACCCGGCCCATGTGGGCGGGCGTGGCATAGCCGACGGTGTCGGGAATGTTGACCGTGCCGGCGCCGGCGTCGATCGCGGCCTCGACTACCTGGCAAAGAAAATCGATTTCGGTGCGGGCGGCGTCCTCGGGCGAGAACTCGACGTTGTCGCACAGCGCCGTGGCCCGCTTCACTCCGGCCACCGCCCGCGCGATGATCTCCTCCTTGGTCATCTTCAGCTTGAATTCGCGATGGATGGCGCTGGTGGCCAGGAAGATGTGAATCCGCGGCGACTGGGCATGTTTCAAGGCTTCCCAGGCTCGGTCGATGTCGGCCTCGTGACAACGCGCCAGGCCGCAAATGACCGGTCCGCGAATTGTCTGCCCGATCTGCCGCACCGCTTCGAAGTCGCCGGGCGAGGCAATCGGATAGCCCGCCTCGATGATGTCGACCCCGAGGTCGGCCAGCGCCTGGGCGATTTCGAGCTTCTCGTTCAGATTCATGCTGGCGCCGGGCGATTGCTCGCCGTCGCGCAGCGTGGTGTCGAAGATCCGGATCGAACGTCTTTGGCTCATTGCTCTCGATGCCTCGCACAAGACCACAGGTTAATTGTTAGTTGCCACCGGCGAAAGGCCGACTCAAGGTCGGCCCGAGCAACAACAACCGCGCCCAGCAGGCTGGCGAGAAACTCGACAGGCTGCGCCATCGCAGGAATGCGACGACAAAATAACGACGCGAGTCGTTATTTTGCGAGCCGGGCGGAGCTTAGCTCCGCACCGGGCGAGGTTGAAAAACGCCACGATGGCGTTTTTCAACGGGTTCCTCGGCGGACCGGCGTATCGCCGGCGGCACCGCGCTCCCAAATCGCTGTGGTTTCGCGCCATGACTCGTGCTGGCAGGAAGCGTTTCATGTGTTCCAGGCTCGTTTCATGTGTTCCAGGGCCCAAGAATAAAAAAACCCCAAAGTCCGACCAGCGGCCTTCGGGGTTGTTCGATTCTCAGCCAGTCGATCGCGGTCTCGGCCGAACCCCTAGTGCACGCATGCCAGCGAGCGCAAAAGCACCCGAAGCTGGCGGCACAAGAAGGGCAACGTCATCCGCGTCACGAGTAATATCCTTGTCCCAGGTCCGCGTCAAGTTTTCTCGGCCGGCGGCGTTGCTCGACCCGCCGACGCCTGCCGGACTCAACAATCTCGACTCTATCCCACCGGCAGATACCGGTCAAGACAACTGGCAGACACGGCCGGCGACACTCGGGTTCGCGGCGGCTGCGGCCAAAAACCGACAGCCGCCGCATGAGCACGTTTCCCCGCGAGGGGCTTCGATCTTCAGACAGCAGCCATCTCGTGCAGGTGGGCAGCCGAGCCGCGCGGCAGCTTCTCGTAGCCCAGGTCGCGAATCACTTCCAGGATTTCACTGCATGTCGGAAACATCCGACCGCTGGTCCGCTTGTATTGATCGAGTGCGTGCATGAACTCGACTTCTTCGTCGGTGTAGTCGCGCTCGCACGTGGTCGGGTCGATCTGACGGCGGCGATTTACCTTCTCGCGACGCTCGGCAGGAGCACGGCGTTCGCTGGCCACGGCCACCGCGGCAGCGCGGCGTTCGTTCTGCGTCTTGCGGCGATCGCTCGTTGTCTCGCGGCGATTGGTCGTCACGATCGCTGTAGGCTTTTTGGCTTTGGTCACTTGAGTACCTCGCTGATTCTGTCGGCGGCGCACGTCAGGATGCCGTAGCGCGCCGATCACTTCCTCGCTTACCCTCCCTGTGCCGATGGCGATCCGTCCCCCCGCGGTTCCTTTCGGCCCACCCCGCGGCCGTCGCCGGCCACCAGGTGTGCGCAGCGCGCCGACTCTCTCTCGCTTCTTGCTCGTGCGCGGCCGCCAGCCTCAGATAGCATCGGAGCTTGCGCGTGCGAAGTTTTACTGTCTGCGAAAAAGCTAGGGCTTTTCGGGTTTGAAGGGGTAGGGCAGTGGTGCGCGATGGCGCAAAGATGCAGGTTCTAGCGCGGGCCGATAGCACCTGCCGCTGCATTCTAGGACACCGGCGCGCGTGCGGCGCCCATCCTGCCGGCGCGCTGCCCAACTGCGGCCGGCTCTGGCCGGGCAAGACCCCCACGGTCGCTACAACCGGATCGCCTACTGTCCGAGTGGCAGCGCCGCTCTGCGCGGTTTCGTAACACAATTTGCACGACCGTTAGGCAGCCGCCGGGCCCGCGTTGCGCTCGGCGGCGGCCAAAACGTCGCGAGTTGATGGCCTCAAAGACTTGAAAATCCAGCCTTTGCGGCCAATTCGCCCGGGTCCATCAAAACCCAGTTACGCGCCTTGGCATAACGATTGCTTCAAAGCGTGGACTCACCCGACCGCGGAGCCGTGCCGAGTCCTCTCGGCCGACGTCTCCGCGGCCCCTGATGGCGCAGAACTCGCGAATGGCTCAAAACACCCCTTGGCGCCCAATCTTACACGCCGCCGAGTCGCGGCGCGCCTGTCGGCCAGCCGGCGGTAGAGCGGGCTGCGGCGGCCGGATGCGATTGTCGAACCATCGATCGCCGGCCACGCAACCCCAGGCCGCGCCGATTGACGCCTCGAGCGCCGGGCAAGGCAACAAAAGTTGCCAGTCGCACAAACTCCGCGTTCTCTGGCTTCCGCCTAGCCAGAAGGACACCCCAAACGACTTGGGCGGGTGAATAACCCGCCCGAGTCGGGGTGTTTTTTTCGGGAAGGTTTGAGGCCCGAGGCTACCGGCCAGAAGGCAGCGCGCCGTCCAGCCTCTCTCGGCTCTTTCTTCCTCGTGCTCACGCCTCGAGATAGCGGATGCGCTTGTTGATGTCGGTGTTAACCGAATGATACGCGCGATGCAGGTTGCCGGCGTCGAAGAGCGTTTGCCGCATCTGCTCGACGTCGTCGTGGCCGATGGCATTGGTGAAGATCGGCATCAGATACTCGACGCCGATCACCGAGGGCTGCATGCGCTCGGGATCGTAGAACGACTTGTGCATGAAGCGGGCGTGGATCAGGCCCCAGCGATCGCGGAAAGCGTGTCCGCCAAAACTGTCGACGTGGAAGCCACGCTGGCGATTCCACTGCAGCGTGGAGACGCAATTGTTTTGCCCTTCGAGCAGCATCTCCACGGCCTGCCCACCCAATTGCGCCGCGTAGAAGCGGTCGAACAACAGCGGTCGCCCGCCGCGCTGCGTGTGTCCCAGCTTTCTGGTAAAGATCGCTTCGCGAGCCGATTCGTTGCGCCGGCTGGTGCGGAAATAGTCGTCGCCAATTCCTTCGATCAGGATTCGCCGCAGCGCCTCGGAAGCCCCGGTCAGCACCAGATTGCCGGCCGGATCGGTCGATCGCTCGGAGGCCCCCAATTCGCGTCCCGTCTCGTCGACGATTCCCTCGCCGCAAACGATGACGACGTTCTTTTGCAGATTCGTAGATCTCTTTCACCCGCTCGACCAACAATGCGGGATTGAGCGGATGCTCCGGCACCAGCACGATGTCGGGCTGGCCATAGGCCGAGCCCAAGGCGATATAGCCCGAATGCCGGCCCATCACTTCGATGATGGCGATGCGGCGATGGCTTTCGGCCGTGGTGCGGACGCGCTCGACGCCGCTGGCCGAGACGAACACCGCCGTGGCATAGCCGGGCGTGACATAATTGATCATCTGCTCCATGTCGAACTGGGTTCGCGACGGCCGCCGCTCGTAGCGAAAACCGGTATGATGTCCTTCGACCGGCACCCGCAGCCACTCGTCGACCTCGTTCGGATAATTCAGTCCCAGGTCGTTGTCGATCGTCTTGGGGGCCAGCACCGTCGGCAGCCGGTCGCACAGCGGCTGCAACCCGTTGAGCGTGCCGTCGCCGCCGATGCAGATCAGCCCCTCGATCTGCAAGCGCTGCAAGCGGTGCGCGATGTCGTCCATGCTCTTCGAGTCATTGGCGTCGACGTAATCGCGCGAAGCACCGAGAATCGTCCCTCCCATCGTCGGATCCAATTCGGGAATCGCACTGAACAACGGATTCAGGTGAAGATGGGGGACCCGCGGGTTGAACAGGCTGTTGAATCCCTTGATCAGGCCATACACCTCGATCTTCAGCTGATTCGCCCGCATGACGGCGCCGTGAATCGTGGCGTTCAGCGCCGGCGTATCGCCGCCAGCCGTGAGAATTCCAATGCGTTTCATAAATGATCCAAGGAGGCTTTCTGGACTGGTGGTCGTGGTCGGCAGGCGACCCGGCGTGCCTAAACAACGGGCGTTCAACCGGCCATTTTATTGGCAATCGCGCGGGGTTCGACAGCCCGAAGGTCGCATTTTTCCCCCGCCATTCGACAAACCGTGATCAAAACCGCAAATCTCGCACCACAGCCGGGGTGCGCTCCTCGCTTTTTGCGTCTCTCTCACACGCTCGGGATCGAAACCGGCCGCCCGCTCTCTTTGCTTCCCAACGACAGCAGATAGGGTGCGGCCTCGGCGGCCCAGGCTTGCGGCGCCGGATAATCACCGGCCCCCTCGCCAAAGCAACTGCGCAGCATGGCGGTATTGATAATGCCGGGATTCACCGCCACGGCCGCCATCCCCCGCGGCAGCTCCTGAGCCAAAGCCTGCGAGAGACCTTCGATTGCCCATTTCGTGGCGCAGTAGGGAGCCACGTCCGGCGCCGTCGATCGCCCCCAACCCGAACTGAAATTCGCGATCACTCCCTTCCCGCGTTCAATCATGGCCGGCGCGAAGTGCCGGATCACGTTGGCCACTCCCTTGATATTGACGTCGACGACGACGCCAAATTCCGCGGCCGAGATCTCCCACAACGGAGCGTTGCGATTGATCAGCGCCGCGTTGTTGACGAGCAAGTCGGGGGCTCCCTCGGTCAGAACCGCCCGAGCCCACCCCCGCACCGCCCGGTCGTCCGTCACATCCACCACGTCGAAACGGTGTGGCGCCGGCCAGCGTTGCCGACAAGCTTCGATCGCCGCCGGCGAGCGGGCACATCCCGCGACCACATGACCCAGCTCGATCAATTCGGCGGCCAGCGCCAATCCCAAACCGCGACTGACGCCGGTCAACACGATTCGCCTCGCCCCGGCTCGTTTTGCTGCCGCGCGTTTTGGCTCAGCGAAATTCATCGCTCCCTCGTTCATCCATCCGTTGATGTTCGTGGCGCCAAAAAAACAGAACCGTACCCGAGCGCGACATTGTAGCGGCGGCTGAGAATATCGGCTATCCGCCGAGGCAACCCTGCTACTCTGCAAGGGTGCCGCCGGTTTTTCGCCGCGCCGGCTTTAGCGGGCGAGGAGATCCAGCAGGCGAGTCACATCGACCGGTTTGACCAAAAAATCGTCGAAGCCCGCGGCCATGGCCGTCCCACGGTCTTTTACATCTGCATGGCCAGTCAACGCCACCAGTTGCAAGCCCTGGCCGGCAGCGCTACCCCGAATGCGCCGGGCAACCTCGAAGCCATCCAAATCGGGCAGGCCGATGTCGACCAGGGCGACGTCGGGCGCTGACTGGGCAATCACCGCCAAAGCCTCGTGACCGGTCGCCGCCACTTGCACATCGTGGCCGCACGTCGACAGCAACTCGGCAAGCATCTGGCGCAGCTCGGGATGATCCTCCACCACCACCACGCGGCGGACCGAACCACTGCCCGACTTGGATTGCTGACTCGACATAACCGCCGTTCGTAGGAAACACACCCCGGACGCGAGAACGCTCACCCGCCTTGCAGAATTGCAAACGGAGCAGAACCCGGGAAAATCGTAGGCAGGGCAGTCCCAAAAGTGAAGGGGCCACCCCCCTGGAAGAACGGCGGAATTGCCCCTTTCTCGCCTCAATCGTCGACTGCAAACAATTGCTGCTGTCGCGGCTCGTCCGCTTGCGGCGCCGCACGTTCCTGGCCGGCAATCTCGAGCCAATGCCGCAGTACCCCCAGCACGTAGTCGATTTCTTCCGGCGCCAGTGGCCGAAGCCGGGCAATCCCGTGCCAACGCCGCAAGCAGTTGCGACAGCAGGTTGCCGTGGCGTGCTGTGCCACGAACACCGGATGGCCAGCCAGGGGCGTTTGCCGGCCATCGGCCGCTGGCTGGGCCGGCGCCAGTCGCGTCGTGATAAACTCCCGGCCGTGCGCCAGCACCCGCTCGAGTCCCTGCCGGGCCAGATAATCGCGATCGCGGCCGACCAGGCGAAACTTGCGGCGGAACGACGATCGGCCTAATGCCGTGAATAACTCGTCCAGCTCGCGCACCGTATCGATCTCCCACACTGGGCACTGTGCTGTCAAAGCGCCTGTTGCTCGGCCGTCGGCCGCGCGGTGCTGGCACGCGTCGAACTGCGCAAAAATCCGCGATAGACGTCGAGCGTCCGAGAAGCCATCTCGCCGGCCGAAAAACCTTGCTCGACGCCCAGCCGGCCACGCTCTCCCAGTTCTCGAGCCGTCGCCGGATCTAACAGCAGCTCGACCAGCGCGTCGGCCAGCGCGGCCGCGTCGTTGGGCTCGAACAGCCGTCCGCCGCCAGTTGCCGCCAGCATCTCCGGAAACGCGCCGTGCGCCGGCAGCACCACGGGCACTCCGGCTGCCCACGCTTCCAACACAAAAATCCCCTTGGGCTCCTGATACGTTGTCGGCACCGACAGCACGTCGATCGAGCGCAACAAATCAAGCTTCTCCGCGCCTCGACCACGCCATCGTAACGAAATCGATCGGCCAGCCCCGCCGCGCGCAATCGTGCGAGTTGCTCGCTGTAAAATGCTTCGTCCCCGGCGCCCAACCAACCCGCCGCCCGCAGCCTCACCTGTTCCATTCCTGGCCGCACGGCCAGAATTAAAAAAGCGTCGACCAACCGCTGGAAACCTTTTTCCGGACAAATACGCGCCAGATAACCGATGGTCGGTGGGCGCCGATCAGTCACGGCTTCGGGCAGATGAAAATCATGCAGGTTCAAACCCAACGGCACCACGTGGAACTTGGCGCGATCGAGCCCCAGGTATTTCGACATAAAGTCGGCATAGTACCGACTGAAGACCAAGAAACCGTCGATCTCGCGCGCCAGCCGATGAATCTCGGCCAATGCCCGCTGCCGGTAAGGGCCGGTCAACTGCTCCAAAAACAAATCGTCCCCTTGCAGCGTGACCAACACCGGAATCTTCAGCCGCTGCTTGAGTGTCGGAATGCAACCGGCAATCAAGATATTGCTGAGGTTGACCAGGTCGGGCCGTACTTCGCGGGCCAGCCAATCGACCAATCGAAAGACCTCTTTGCGCTGATGCCCATGCTCGCCCTTAAGCATCGAGACGGTCAGTTCGCCCAACTCGCGCGCGTCGACTTCAATCCGGCCGGCCGCGAGCCGGCGCAATAGCCAGGGCGCATCGAGCCAGCGATCCATCGTGCGCGGCAAATAGCGGAACAGCGGAATCTTCTGCTGCAAATAGACGTTGACGCCGCCGAAAAAGACCCGGTCGAGGCTCACGTCGACTTCGTCGGTGCGGATCGGCGTGTAGAGCGGCACCAGGGCCACGTCGCAGCCCAAGGTGCTCAGCGCCGCGGCCAACGCGTTGTCGCGCAAGCAACTGCCGCAAAACATGCCGGCCGCGCCGGCCGTCAGATAGGCGATTTTTTCGGGGCGATGCGTCATCAGCGATTGGCTAGGAGAGCCGCAAGGTCGGCACGCACGTTTGCGATCGACACTATTATACGCGCCGCGAGGCGGCCAAACCGCTTCTTCAGCCCGCCCGCAGACTCTCTTCCACCCGGCGGATGGCATCTTCGACGTTGCAGCGCCGGCCGTCGACGTCCAGCGGCGAGCCGGCGGCCATCCACAGCTCGACCTTCTTCTGGGCGGAAATCACGGTGCTATGGCTGCGGCGGCCGAAAAAATGCCCAATCTCGCTCAATGCCACTCGCGTGTGCTTCCGGGCCAGCCACATCGCCAACATCCGGGGATGGCTGACCGTCTTCACCTTGCGGTCCGATTGCAGGCTGGCGGGCTCCAAATGAAAGACGTCGCAAATCGCCTTTTCGATGTCCCCCAGCCGCACGGCTCGACCACTGGTGTGAATCAAATCGCCCAGTGCCTCTTCGGCCAACGACAACGTGATCGGCTTGCCGAGCGCCAGACTCGTGGCCTCGAGCCGCCGCATTGCACCGGCCAGCTCGCGGGCCTGACTCGTCAAGTGCGACGCCACGTAGGCTTGCACTTCGACCGGAACGGCAATCTGCCACTCGGCGGCCAATTGCGCGACAATCGCCAACCGCGTGGCGTATTCCGGCGGCTCGATGCGACAAGCCATGGCACCGGCCAACCGCGCGGCAATCTCGGGACCGAGCGATTTCAGTGCCGCCGGCGACCGATCGGCCGCGAAGACGAGCTGCTTGCCCGCGGCCGTCAGGGTGTCGATCGTCGAGAGCAATTCGACCAGCGTGGCCCGCTTGCCGGCGAAAAACTGGATGTCGTCCAGAATGAACAACTCCACGTCCCGATACTTGCGGCGGAAACTGGGGATGCCGGCGCCCCGAAGCGCTTCGAGAAAATAACTGGTGAACTGCTCGGACGACAGATAGATAGCTCCGGCCTGCCGGCGGGCTCGGCGAAACGCCGACCAGATTCCTTCGAGCAAATGCGTCTTGCCGACCCCATGCGGACCGTAAACCAACAACGGCGAAACGCTGCCGGGCCGGGCCAGCGCCATTTGCGCCGTCGTAAAGGCCAGGCGATTGCTCGCACCCTGCACGAAACTGCCCAAGCTCGCAAACCGCCGCCGCGTCGGCGCACCGACGACCGAAGCACTAACGCCGGGCAGAGCCAGGCGCCCCGCCGCGGCCAGTTGGCCACGCGCCGCCCCGATCTCGGTGCGAGCCGGTCCGACGCCATTGCGGGCACGCCTGCCGAGCGCGGTTCCCTCCGCGACCGCGGCACCATTACCAGCCGTTTCCGTTTCGGCGGCACCGACCAGCGCACCGTCGGCCGCGGATCCGTCGGCGAAGGACTCATCGGCCGCGCTCGAGGGGCTGACAACCATGCTCGAGGGAACCGTTTCGAATTTCGCCTGCGTCGCCAGCGACGGATCGATGCGAAACTCCAACGGCAGCGCTTGACCGAAGGTCTCGATCGAAGCTGCTTCCAGATCCTTGCGGAAATTGTTGCGCAGCCAATCCTGGTAAAAGCGGTTGGGGACGCCGACCGTCAAGGTTCCGTCGCGCACGCAAAGCTGCGTGCTCGCGCCGAACCAAACCTCGTAACGATCTTTGCCCACCCTGTCGGCCAATCGGGCACGCAAGGCCGACACGATTTCCCTATCGTCTTTGGTCACGTCCTGACCCCCGCGCGCATTCCTAGCGATCCGAAACCGAACAGGCTTAACGTTGCGTGTTCGCACAACCTTGCCAAAAAAGTTGGCCAACGAAAATCTTGCCAACGAAAACTTTGGTTGTCCGATCCATCAGCCGTGCGATGCGACTTGCTGGTGCATCCATCGCCCTCGCGCTTCAACCCCGTGCCCCGTCGAGCAGGCCCGGGGCTCTTTCCCCTGGCTCTCGCCGAAGCAAATCTCGTCAGAACTCTCGTCGGTGCGATTCCATGCTTCCCGATCGGCGAATGAAGGCCGCCAATGGCGCGCTCCAGAATGAACGCTCGCTATCGCGTCGGCCGGTGGCCGTACGCAGCCGTGAGTGTGTCGCCCGAGAAGCCGATTGTACGGCTGCTAGCTGAGGTGTCAAACCATCGGCTCGGTTGTCGTCATCGGCGTGGCGCGCGCGGCGCGAGCAATCGCCAAATCCTCCGGAAACGAGTGGCCAAAGTTGCTCGCGGAAGCGCGAAAAAATTTCTCCGCGCGCCCAGCGCGGCGTGGAAAAATTGTTTGCTCGGCGTTAGCCGCCCCACACGCGGCCTGTTGCCGGCAGCGACCGAACCGCTTGCCCTCCAACGACATGCACGTTCCCGCGCAGCCGTTCGCAAAAACCGCGTCGCGCATCGCGGCGGCGCAAAACCGCGCGGAAACCAATGCGATCCGCGAGCAAACGGGTCGGTTTCGCTCCGCACGGCCGGCGCGGTCGATCAACTTTGCCCAGACACCACGCGCACCAGCACGCTACGCCGATCCCAAGCCGTAAAACCGGCCTCGGCATACATCGCAACCGCCGGCTCGTTCGCCGCGTCGACCGCCAACAGCAGGCAGGTGGCGTGGGCCTGCGCTGCCAGAAACTGCGCGCGACGCACCGCTTCGATTCCCCAACTCCGGCCACGAACCTCGGCCACCAGCCCGATATAGACTAATTCCCATTGCCGATGGGCCGGATGTTCCGTGAGCAGCAGGCATCCGACGTCCTGACCGGCATGGCGCAAAAAGAACCAGCGCGCCGGATCGAATTTTCCCGCGGCCCGATAGCCGGCCACGACGTCCGACGTATCACGCAGTCCGTTCATTCGCGGACAATCGCGCGTCCCCTCATAGGTTCGCTCAACCAGCGCGGCCAATCGTGGCTGCTGGCTTTCCGTATAAGGCTCGAACTCCAGTTCGCCGACCGGCTCGGCATCGGGAAACGTGCTGGCCAGCGCGACCATGTAGAGCAAATCGGCGATATGCTCGAATCGCTGCCCGCTGAGCCGCTCGAAATCGGTCCCATGATCGTCTGTGAGTAAGGCTTGCGCCAGCCGCACCTTGGCGCCGCCCAGTGCGGCCAACAGCTTGCTCAGCAACCGGTCGGCCGTAGCCGGCGGCTCTCCGTCGGCCGCGCGTGGCGGAGAGATCAATGCAGTACCCCCCGGTTGCAATTGTGCCCAAGCCCCGCCAACCACTTCACTCCCTAAACGGGCAATGAGCAGAATCGCCGCGGGATCGACACCGTCGCGCCACTGCGACAGGGTATCGGCGATTTGTTTCGCCCGCACGGGCTGGGCGATCTGCCCCCAGGCAAAATCGAGTCCCCGCGCAATTTCGTCGGGAAGTGGCAGACCAATCTGAAGCTCTTTATTCGGCATCGGACGTTCTCTGACTACCGCCGGGCAGGCCGCAAAACCGGCGGGGACCGTCCAAAATTCTGCGATGCCCGGAAGCCAATTGGGACTGTCCCCTTCTCCCAGCCGGTTTTGTACGCTGGCTCAATCGGCGAAACTAGTATAATGAAACCTTCCCCTCGCTTGTTGCCCGGGAGGCCGCCGGCCATGAATCTTCGTCTTGCCATTTGCTTCGCATTTGCCAGCCAACTCCTGGCCGGAGCCGCCATGGCTCAGCCGGCGCTCGAACGCGTCGAACAACAACTGCGCAAGCGGGCCACCACTCGCACGGCAGCCGTCGGCGACGACGCGGCTGACGACACGGCCGCCGACGACGATCAACAATGCCGGTTACCTGGGCATTCTCGGCGACGATCGCCAGGAAAATGGAAAAGGGGTCCGCGTCACGAAAACCGACGGCGGCGGACCGGCGGCAAAGGGAGGCATGAAGACCGGCGACTTGATCACGTCAATCGACGACCAGCCGGTCAAAAGCATGGAGGACATGGCCGAAATCATGTCGAGTCGCCACGCCGGCGCCATGGTGAAATTCAGTGTCGAGCGCGAAGGCAAAACCCGCGAGCTACAGGTGCGGCTCGAGCGGCGTCCACCTCCCGAGAAGCGCATGGTGCCAAAATTCGGCAAGCAAGCCGAGGATATGCCCGCCCCGGGCGCCGCTGCTCCCGGCGCCCGGCGCCAGGCTTTACCCCCAGTCCGGCCGCGCCCGGCGACAGTGTGATCCTGCTTAACCGGCGACCAAAATTGGGCATTCGCACGGTGCACCTGACGCAGTTCATTCGCGAACAGGCTCGGCTGCCGGGCAGCTACGTGGCCGGCGTCTTCGTGACGTTCGTCGATCCCGACTCGCCGGCCGGCAAGGCTGGCTTGCCGAACAACTCGATCATCACCGCGGTCAACGGAGAACCGATCGACAGTCCCGACACACTCAAGACCTTGGTCGATCGCGCTGGTCCCGGGCAAGTCCTGACGACGACTTACTACTATCGCGATCACGAAACGCAGACCACGATCACCCTGGCCGGTGGCCCGCCGCAGCCGCCAAACCCTGGCCCTCAGGCGACCGTTCGCGCGAAGCCCCTTCCGTTCGGCGCAAGTCGTGCCGGAGCAACCGCCCGGCTTCGCGCCCGACGCGGACGATAGTGCCGATGCCGGCGACACGCCGCCGCCGAGCGACAAGATTGCCGGCGCTCGAGCGTCGCGTTGCCGAGCTGGAAAAACGTGTTGCCGAGCTCGAAGCGGCCGCTGCCGCGCCGGCCGAAGAAAAGTGACGCCGTAACGCGTCGGTGTGCGCTGACGGCGCTCGAGCGCCAGCTCGATTTCGTAGCGCGCCTGCGGCATGTCCGATCGCAGCACCGAAGCCGGCCGAATACGCAGCTCGCTGACCGATTTGCCAAACCATCTGCGCTGAAAGAGCGTCAGGCTGGGATCTTCCGACTTCTGCTTCTTCAATTCGTAGCGGCCGGTGACCAGCGTCACGAGCCGGCTCGGGTCGCCGCTGGTGCCGTGAAAGATCATCGCGATCGACCTGGTTCTTCTTGTTGAAGTAGTAGGTCAACGAACCGGCCAGGTCGCTTTCGGCGGTGCCGGTGACCAGCGCCACGCGGTAGCCTTGCAGGTCGAGCTCCGACAAACCGCTTGAAACCCGCGGCCAGCGCTCGATGATCCAGTCGGGCGAAATATCGAACCGCAGCACTTCTTCCAGCGTCTGCGGCGGAACGCCCTCGACGTGCGTGGGGGGTCGCGGCGGAGCGGCGGGATCGCGAGCAGCGTGCCGCCCTCCCTCGGCCGGCAGCACCGCCGGCGGCGTGATGGCCGTCGTGCTGGCCAGGTGGGATGGCGCCGAGTCGGAGTCGTGCGACGCGCCGCCGGTCAAACTGCCCCAAAGCTTCTGGCCTTGCTCGGAGCTCGAGAGGTAAGGGACCGCAACAGCCCCGGCCAACAAAGTCACGAGCAACAAGTGCCGGTAGGAAAACATTGCGCCGCCTTTTGCAAATGTCCGGCCGAACGGAGCCGTTGCAGCACGTCTGGCCGCCAATGCTCCTATTCGTACTGCATCGGCAGCCGCTAGCCGGCTCGATGAGCCGGCCGAGTGCAGTTGATCGGCAAAGGGTCGCCGGCGCGGCCGGCCGTGGCTTTTCAGGCGATACAACCCGCAGGCTCTCTCGCGGCGGCGGCGCCCGGCTCAGCCAAGCCGCGCGCGGCCCAAGCTGCAGTCGCCACGGCCAAGAGTGCCAGGCCAACCCAATAGGGCCACCAAACGAACGGCTGGTCAGGCATCGTAGCGGGCAAGCGTTGCGCCGTGGAAAGGCCGTACGATCGGATCGGGCGCCGCCGCCGGCCGAGTTTTGCCCTGCGTCCGCGCTTCGATTGGTTTCTGGACGATTGGCCATGATCATCAGCCGGGCGCGGCATCGCCTGCGGGCCTGACGGTTTGGTTCGCAGGCCCTCTTGATCGGTGGCAGCCTGCTGGCGGGCGAGGCTGGCCAGCAGCGCATTGGCCATCTCCTGCGCTGACGCACCGGCGATGATCGGCCGCTGGCCCAAACAGCCCAGCATGTATTCCGCACGCTCGGGAGGATACCGCCGCTCGACCTGCTTCAAATAGGCACGAAACCGTTCGGTTGCCAAGGCCGCCTCGACGCTCGGCCAATGCCGCACCAAATGCCGCGGATTGTGTGCGAGGATCTGCTTTCGGCAACCGTCGGCCACGTGGGGCCAGCTCAGTCGCGTCGCCATGACTGCGGCCAGCACCATCAACTTGTCGCTCTCCGACAACCGCTGCCGCCGCTGGCTGGCGCAGGCCAGGTCTAAATAGGTGACCAGCGTTTGCTCGGAATCGGACATGAACATCGCTCGCCGGAAACGCAAACTGCGCGTTGTGGTGCGAAAGGGCCAAATATAGCATGGAACACTCCGCCGAGGTAACAAACCCGTTCCGCGCGCCGCACCCATGGCAACCGTCGCTTCAAGTCAATCGCTGGACGATTATCGCTGGCTGGTCAGCCCAGCCGCCGAACCCTATCTCGCCGGCGCCGCGGCCGAGCCCGATCTGTTTGCCCGAGCCGCGCAACTGCGCGGCGTTTTGACCGCCGACCGGGCGCGCCTCGTCGCCGAACAAGTCGGCTTGCGACAACGGGGAGCAAAAAAATTCGACGATGCCGCGCGATTGTTTTTTACGGCCGTCGGACTGGAACAAGCCACCGACGGCTGGACGGCGGCCTACAAGGCCGAGCGATTTCGAGCAGCCGGCCGGGCGATCGATTTCTGCTGCGGCATCGGCGGCGACTTGATGGCCTTGGCCGACTGCAGCCCGGCCCAGGGCGTCGATCGCGATCCAATCGCGGCGCTATTGGCCGAGGCGAATTGCCTGGCGAGATCCGGCAGTCGGTCTACCACCGTCGCGGTCAGTGACGTAAGCGCCGCGCTTCTATCTGCCGGCGACGTTTGGCACATCGATCCCGACCGGCGCGCCGCCGGCCGGCGCACCACGCACGTCGAACTGCACGATCCGCCGGCCGAAGTGATCGACGCACTGCTGGCCGTCGCACCGGCCGGTGCCGTCAAGCTCGCGCCGGCCGCCGATGTTCCCGGCGCCTGGCGAGAGAGGGCCGAATTGGAGTGGATCAGTTCGGCGCGCGAGTGCCGACAATTGATCGCCTGGTTCGGGCCGCTGGCCCAGCACGCCGGCCACCATCGAGCCACGCATGTTGCGCGCAGCGGTGAATCGAAGCTCGTTACTGTGCCGGCAAGCATGATCGGCCTGCCCGACGTCGAATATCCGGTCGCGTCGGCGGTCGGATGCTACGTGCTGGATCCCGATCCGGCGGTCGTGGCGGCTCGGCTGGTCGGCAGCGTGGCCGCTCAGTTTGGATTGTCTGCGTTGATTCCTGGCGGAGCCTACCTGACTGCCGACAAGGCGATCATGCATCCGCTGCTGACGACACTCGCCGTTTCGGAAGTGATGCCCTGGGATGTTCGTCGACTGAAGCGCGTGCTGCGCGAGCGGCGCATCGGACGTCTCGAAGTGAAGCAGCGCGGCACCCGTCTCGATCCCGCGGCCGTCCAGCGCGAGCTCAAAGTTCCGGGCAATGAGCAGGCGGTGCTGGTTCTGTTCCGCCGCGGAAAATCGATCGTCGCGATCCTGGCCGAGCGGATGACTCCAGCTCAGCCGTCTTGATCAAAAAATCCCAGGCAAATCGGCGTTAAGATCCGCCTGGTGGGCCCGAAATGGGCCTCGACTGGCGGCGGTCCGGATCATTGCAAACCGCTGACGAGATGATTGCAAAATGCACGCGATGCAAGCACGATTTGCGGCAAAAACCGGCCCCAACGGCCTCCCAGTACCCCAAAAACGGGCCTAATCGGCGATGGCACGCCGGTTGCTTAAAGGTACAGACAGTTCCAAGAAACCATTCGCCCGAAAGGGGGTTACCCATATGCACTACGAAGCATTTTTGGCCATTGCCATTACAGGTGGTGTGATGGCCGCCGCCTACTTTTTTGAATCGTACGAGAAGCTTTTTCGACGGACCAATCCCATGAAGCCGGGAAAGGCCAAAGCTCTCGGCACCTGAATCGTGAGTAGAAAACGAAGTACCGGCGGGCTCAATCACTAGGGAGGAACCACGCGCAAGCCGCCGTTTCTAGCGGCGCGTCTGCCTTCCCGGCGGCTTGGCCGTTGCGGCCGGCCGTTGGGCAGGCTGGGCCGGCGGTTTGGCGGCAACCGCCGGTTTCGGGGCAGCAGCCGGGGCTGGCGGTTTCTTCATCACCACCGGACTCGTGTCGGAAAGCAACTCTTCGGTAAAGCGCGTCAGATAGTGCATGCTGCTCGACGTGCCACTGAAACCGACCACTCGCCGATCGAGATCCATCTGCTGTGAGACAACGCGGCCACGCTCCAGGTCGAACCGCAGCGTGCCGTTGGTGAAGCGCTGCACGAGCTGCGCTTCGATTGCCGGATCGTTCAGCGGTGTGAGAACCTGCGTTTCCATTCCGATGGTCGCCAGGCCGTCGACCACTTTTTCCAGCACGTATTTCTGCCGCGTTTGAATCTTGCGCGTCGCACCGCCGTGCAAGATCACGTCGACGTCGGCCGGAACATTCCAGCTGTAGCCCACGGCCACCGGCTCGGCCGGCAGCGGAATCGTCAACGGCATGTTGCTGGCGTTCGATTGGCGATGCTTCTCCTCGCGCTTCAGCACGCCGCCGTGAACGTCGATCGTGACGACCGTCAGCGGCACGCCCACCGCTTTGGCAATGTCTTCGTACCCGGCCGGAACTTTTTCGTCGGTGCGGCTGTTGTAGCGCACCTCCTGCCGGCCTTGCATCTTCTGCCACATGTCGATGCTCTCGACCGAATGGACCAGCGTGATGCTGCCGTCGGCCGCCACGTCGGTGACTTGCCAGGCCTTGATCGAAGTCGAGCGGGTTTCGGCCGTTTGGTTCGTGCCTTGAATCGTCGTGTCGACGACCGCCCGGTGCACGACCTCCCAGCGAATCACTTCGCCCTTCTTGAACTTGTAGGCGAGCACGTATTGGGCGTCGGCCGGTGCGGTGGACGAACCGGCGGTCGAAGGCTCGAGAGCGGCTTTCTTTTCCGGCTCGGCGGGTTGCTCGGGCTCGGCAGGCCCTTTGGGCTCGGCGGCGGCATCGAGCGCGTCGTCGGTCGAACTTTTAGCGCTGTCGACCGACTCCCCGGAGCCGATCGGCGGCGCTTCCGCCACGCCTTCCTCCGGCTCGCTGGGTTTGGCTTCCTGTTCGATTGTCGGCGATTCCGACTCGGTTTCGCTCCGCGCAGCCGGCTCGTCGGCCAACCCAAGAGCGGTGGGTGCGGCAAGCGCCATCACGAGAGCGGCCAGAGCGGCGCTCACTAGCGGGTAGAGCGCAAACATACTCGCATCCTTTCGAGTGTGGTGAACCAAATCTGGCGTGCAGGCCATTCCGCTCCCGCGGCCGAGACGTCCTGTCCCACGCGCCGCCGAGCGAAAAAATCTTCCTGTTCCGTGCGGCTATAAGCCGCCCGTGTGCAACCGTCCTCCCCAACCCAATTTCTCTCGCAGCGTGCGATAGTAACTGTGCCCCGGCACAGCCAACAGTTGAAATCTCGCTTCGCTACGCCTGACGCGCACCCGGTCGTTTGGCAAAACCTTCGACAACACGATGCCGTCGACCACGATCGAAGTGCCGTCGTGCGGATGCGGAACCACCAACTCGTACACCCGATCGGCCGAATCGACCACCGGCCGGTTCGTCAACGTGTGCGGGCTGATGGGCGAAATCGCAAACGCTTGCAGATCCTGCCTGAGAATCGGTCCGCCGGCCGACAAGCTATGCGCCGTCGAACCGACGGGAGTGCTCAGGATCAAACCGTCGCAAATATAAGTCGTTACCAGTTCTGAGTCAACGTAAAGATCGACGGCCAAAACGGCGAACGGCGGACCGGCCAGAATCGCCACTTCGTTCAGTCCCAATCGCTCGGCCACCACGCGTCCCTCACGCTCCAGCATGCAGTCAAACATCAGATGCTCGACCACCGGCAACTTGCCCGAACAGATCCGCGGCAACTGCGCGCACAATTCGTCGGGCGACAGATCGGCCAGAAAGCCAAGCTTGCCAAGATTAACGCCCAGCACCGGCCGCTGGCGCCTGCCCATCTGACGGGCAGCCCGCAGAATCGAGCCATCGCCCCCCAGCACCAGCGCCAGATCGAACTCGACGCTCGACAGGTCCGATTCGGATGCCAGGTCGACCAGCACCACCTCGGCATGCCGTGCTACCAAAGGGAGCAAGCGCCGGGCCTCGCGGGCAATCGACGGGCTTTCGCTCGACGACAACAACAGCAACCGCCGCAGCGGAGGGCCAGCCGACTCGCGAGCAGGGGGGGTGGCACGGGGCATGGCGTTGATGATAGATGCCGCCGCGGCGCTCGGCAAGCTCGCGCTGGGCGCGTTGCGATTGTAGCTTGGCTTTCGACCCACATTGCCCGCAGTCCGGTCATCTCCCTCGTGGTCAATCAACCGCGAGGCAAGGATCGCGCGGCACTCAAGCCGGCGACTCGCGGCCGGGTAGGTAATCGTAGCATTTGAGCAGCGCCTGCTTGGCCGATATCGGCGTGGCCTGCCCCCGTTTTTTGGTCCACCGGTTATGAGAGTATGGACTGGGGAACGGGTAAAGAGGTTTCCTCTTGGATTCGCGTGTGCTGCTGGAGCGCAGGCGTAGCCGGAGCGTCACTTCACCCGTCTTGATATTGACTGAAACAACGTCGGCGCCATGGCTACCGATCGGATCGCCCCAGCGTACCACGACTTGGTCTGGAAGATGCTCACTACACTGGTCGAATCAAGGCATGAAGCCGACCCAACTCGAGATCATGGTATCGATGACAGCTTCCGACTTGCCATCGCCGAGGATTCCGGCAAGGACATTCTCGCAGATCATCATGGGAGCCATTTGCATCTTGAATCGAAAGCCTGTGACAACGGGCATGTTCTTCTCGATGGAATCGCTATTACCAATTGCCCATGACAACTGCTTATTCGTCCGAACAAAACACTCCCCTAGATAATATGCTGTCCGTAAAACCAAATATTTGGACTCTTCGGTGAACTCAACTAGTCCGTTCTTGTGGAACTCCCGAATCCAATCAGGTTCGGTTTTAGGAACGGGAATGCGCGTGATTTCGATGTTCGGCAAGATCCATCGAAAGAAAGCTGGCAGGGACGCAACGGAAAAATCCATTACCACGCCTGCAGAAACTGCGGCGGGTCGAATGACCTCGATTGCCAGAGCTTCCGTATTGATGAAGCCATCGAGATGGTCTTGAGCCTCCACAATGGTCAAAGACTCAAAGAAGGCAAAATTCATCGATGCACCACATACTCTATGCCGTTCTGCGCCAGAAAATCGAGCAGCTCTTGGTTTGCTCCTTGGTAAAAGTGCCAAACGACCCTGCGTACCTTGTTAGTGGCAATCAATTCGGCGTCTTTCAATACCTGAGTCCGAATGGTCGACGTTAATCCGGCGTCTATGCCAGCTTTTGCCTCGTGAGCGGTGCCATTTACGAGTCGATCGATAAAGCGTTTGCCAAGGCTCGTGTTGTACCCGGTTTTTGGCTTGAATCCTTGGTTTCCCAAATCGTGGGCGAGCCTCGCTTCGCCCCACTTACCGAGCTCAACAGGACTTTTTGGAACAATCGCTGTGCCCGGAAGCTTCTGGGCTGCCCTCGGAGTTGAATTGCTTTTGGCGACCTTATGCAGCAGTATAAGCGTGATGACGGCGGCGGCCAATCGTACGCCACCGATGGCCTGCTCGCTTGCACCGGCGGCACGCAATCCGGCATCCGCGGCCCTGTCGGCGGCAATCGCGGCCGCGCCGGCGGCGACTGTTTTGACGACGGCCCACGCGCCACCTTTCTTGGCCGCGACGACCAAGACGCCCGCGCCGGCGACAATTCCGACCGCCGTGGCAGCCGTTTCTGCCGCCGCGATGCCCGTCACCCACGCGTCCATCGACGCGTTCTTTTCGTTGAGCCGGCGCGTGACCGCGATCCGTTGTTCTCTGGCTCGCTCGGCCTGCGCGGGGCTGGCGAACATTGGTAGTCCGAGCGACATCGGACTGACCAGTTCGGTCAGCCGGGCAATGCCGTCGCTCGACAGGTTGAAACGCAGCCAAACATTGCACGCCAGCGCGAGATCTTCGTTGTAGAGAAACAGGTGCTTGTTGACCATTTCGGCTTCGTATCCGAGGTCGACTTCTTCGCCGGGTTTGGCTGCGTCGATCTTCTCGCCCGCGACTTTCAGAAGTTGCTCGAGCACCGCGAAGTGCTGTTTGGCGGAGGCGACTTTTTGATCAAAAAGTTGCTGAGCTCCGACCGAGAAATTCTGGTGGCCGGTCGTGGTGCTGGGATGGCCGGCCGGTACCGACTGACCGTCCAATTCGCTCGGTTGCGTGTCGGCTTGCGGCGTCGCGCCGGCCGCCGGTTGCGCCAGCAGGACGGTCTTCGCCGGGGCGCGCCGAGCAGGACCGTACCGGGCGAATTGGCCTGTGCCGGCGATGCGCGATTCGATGAGTGCTTCGATCACGCGGATCGAGTAAGGCAAAATCCTCAGGCCCTTACGCTCGGTCTCGTCGACGAACGTCACGACCTCGTCACGCCAATTTTCGGCGATCGGATGCCTGACCATGTCGTTGAGCCACCGTTCCAGCGAGACGTTGAAATCGTCGTAGACCAACTGCAGCCCGTGCAGCACATGGGTCACCATCGCCTCGCGGACCGCTTGCCAGGGATTCGCTCTCGTCGTGCCATCGTCCATGAAAGCTGGAAACTCCTACCGGTTGTGGCTTGATGGAAAAGCCAGTTCCGATTGCAATTGTGCGTGCTCAACGCGGAAACAAGGCATTCCAAGCCGCTCGGCTGACATAGATCTCATGGCGCAAATCGCTGATCGCCAAATCGACCGTTTTCTGGACCAGCGGCGATATCGCCTCGGTCGCGGCCCGAATCAATTGGTCCGTGAGAATCTCCGTCGGCTCCACGACGATTGCCGGTTGGTCGGCAGGCGCCGGCCCGTCGATCGAGCCACCTTCATCGCCCGATTGGCTGGAACCGCCAGCGCCGTCGCCGCGATCTTCGTCGGTGGACGACGGAAAAGAAAAAGAGAGAGCGCCAGGACTTGGGTGGAATAGTTTGACGCCTGGTGCGCTCGGAGTGGGCGAACTGGCCGAATCGCCATCTAGCCTGATCGATAACGCCGGAGGCGCATCGCTGCCGAGCGGTGCGTCGGAGGTGATTGGATCGGCAGCAGGTGGCGAGAATCCGTCGCTCGCTACCGGTGTGATTTCGAGGTCAGGGGATGCCGAATCGGGCTCCCCTCCGGGCACTGGATACTTCGCAGGGTCGCCGATTGAAGGACCGGGAGAGACGCGATACGGCTGCGGCATGTTCGTGGGTTGCGGGTAATGCAATCCACCGAAAGCCGGCAGGGTTGGATTCGTGTCGGTATATGGCAGCAGTTGAGGCTTGCCATAATCGGCCGGCCGCGCCGGATCGTCGAGCCGGTCGAGGCCGTCGTGCACGAGCGGATTGCTCCAGAGCGGCTGACCGGGTGGCGCCGGTGCGCCGGGCTGCGTAAAAACGGCAGGCGGCGCGTTGTCGTCTTGTGCTGCGGCATCGTCTTGCGCTGCGGTTTCATCGGCCGGCATCGCATCGTCAGCCGGCGCCCCGTCGTCCGCCTGCGCTGCATCGCCGGCCATCGGCGGATCGTCGGCAATCAGGCTCACCATGTGGCCTGCCAGCCGGAGTGTGGAGACGAGCGTTTGTCGTTTTGCCGCCTCTGAATCGGGCTGCGGCCGTTGCCGATCGACGGCATCCTTAAGGACCTGTCGAATGCGCCGGGACATTTCCTCATCCATGAGTTCGCTCCTATCCTGGTGAATTCCCGCACCGCGCGAGGTGGGCAGTTCCAACCTGCGTCGACCCGCGCGACGCGGCGGCCCCACGCGTCAAAAACCGTTCGTGCACCCCAGCGCGAGGTGTATCTCCCAAACCGCGGCCCTCAGCCGCTCGACTTCCACGCGAGACAAAGCCCGGAGACCGGGCGAGGCGCGCGCGACGATCCACGCGGCCGCCGCGGCCGACTCCATGAACGTGACGTGCTCGGAAAGTCCGTGCTCGTACGATTGCGACGTGCCGGCGCCGAAGTGGGGATCCGGACTGCGCCCCTGCCACGGACGCCTGCCACCGGCCCGGACGCGGCGGCGTCCACCGCCACCCCCAGCGGCCCCACGGTTATCCTCTTCCGGATCAGAATGCATTGGCATTCCCTCGGTCGATGATTGACGCAGCCCATCGCGCCGCCGGCGAAGCCACAACGCTTCAACGGTCACGGCGGCGCCAGAAAGCAACGAGCGCAACGTTAGCAAATCGCGCGTCGAGTTTCGCCGGTCAAAAGTGAGCCACGTGGCCTAAGAATTGGGCTTGCAAAGCGGCGCGAGAAAGGCGCAAGCAGTTGCGATCCGCAATGCGCCGCGATCGGCTTCTCAGCTGAAGCTGGATGACGGCGAGCGAACCGATCGAGCGGAAGGCGAAATGATTTTGGCGCGCCGGTCTTAACTCACCCGGCGGTGGGCTGACGTCGGCCGCACGCGATCCACTCGGGCCGCCAAACGCCGGCAGGCCTGGGCAATGCCGGCTGCGTCGAGTCCCAGGTCGGCCAGTTGCTCCGAGCGCTCGGCATGCTCGATGTATTGATCGGGTATCCCCAGCCGCTGGACGTGCGCCGTGTTCAGACCGGCATCGCTCGCCGCCTCGCACACCGCGCTGCCAAAACCGCCCGCCAGCGCCGCATCCTCGACGGTGATCACGAAGGGAGTCGTCTCCAACACCTGTCCGATCACGTCGACGTCCAACGGTTTGACGAACCGGGCGTTGACCACGCCGACGTCCAATCCCTCGGCTCGCAATTGCGCGGCCGCTGCCACCGCGGCCGGCACCAAGGCTCCGATGGCCAGGATCATGCCGTCGGCGCCCCACTGGATGACCTCGGCTCGGCCCAGCGCGATGGCTGCCCGCTCGCCGGGCAGTTTTTCGGCGTTGGTCTTGGGATATCGAATCGCCATCGGCGAATCATGCTTCAGGGCAAACTCGATCATCGCCGCCAGATCCCATTCGTCGCCCGGCGCGGCCACCACCATGTTGGGAAACAGCCGCATGTAGCCGAGGTCGAAAATCCCGTGGTGCGTCGGTCCGTCGGCGCCGACCAGACCGGCACGATCCAACAGGAACGTGACCGGCAAATTCTGCAGCGCCACCTCCTGAAAGATCTGATCGAAGCTGCGCTGCAAGAAGGTGCTGTAAATGTCGACGATCGGCCGCAGACCTGCCTTGGCCTGGCCGGCGGCAAAGGCCACGGTGTGCGATTCGCAAATGCCGGTGTCGAAGAAGCGCAGCGGAAACGCCGACCGCACGGCCTCGAGCTTCGTCCCCTGGCACATGGCGGCGGTCATCACCGTCACGCGCTCGTCGGCGGTCATCTGGCGATAGATCGTTTCGCTGGCCACGTCGGTGTAAGCGCGGGAGCTGGCCTTCTGAAAGGCGAGCACCGCTCCTTCGTCGTCGCACTTGAACGGGGCCGGCGTGTGGAAATAGACCGGATCGGCCGCGGCCGGTTGAAAGCCATGCCCCTTTTGCGTCACCACGTGCAACAAGACCGGTCCCGGCGCATCCTTGACCAGATTCAGGTATTTCGAGAGCTGGCCGATGTTGTGGCCGTCGATCGGTCCCAGATAGCGAAAGCCGAGCTGTTCGAAGAGCATGCCGCCGTGCAGGCCCGCTTTGACCGCCTCTTTGAACTGAGCCAGCCAGCGTTCCACCGGATCGCCCACGAAGGGAACCTTGGCCAGGATCCTGAGGACTTCGCTTTTCAAGCCGGTATAGAAGCTGTTCACCCGCAGGCGATCGAGATATTCGCCCAGGCCACCGACGCGCGGGCAGATCGACATTTGATTGTCGTTCAGCACGACCAGAAGTTGCTTGCGCAGTCCGCCGGCGTTGTTCATCGCCTCGGATACGATTCCCGACGGAAACGCTCCATCGCCGATCACGGCCACCGAGCGGCGATCGCCCTGGCCGGGCATCAGGTCGTCGCCCGACTTCATTCCCAGCGCGGTCGACAGGCTGCAGCCGGCATGGCCGGTCATGAACAGGTCGTAAGGGCTTTCGGCCGGATTGGGATAGCCCATCAGGCCACCCTTGGTCCGGATCGAGCCGAATTCGTGGCAGCGGCCGGTAATCAGTTTGTGGGGATAGATCTGGTGGCCGGTGTCCCAGATCAGCCGGTCGTGACGAAAGTCGAACGTGGTGTGCAGCGCCAGGCAGAGCTCGACGACGCCCAGGTTCGAGGCGAAATGGGCCGAGCGGCTGCTGAGCAAATTGCACAGCGCCTCGCGCATCTCGGCGGCCACTTGTTCCAGTTGGGCCAGCGACAGCCCTTTCAGGTCGGCTGGCGAGTCGATTGTCGGCAGCAGCTTTTCCATCAGTGATTCCTTTCCAGAACAAAACGGGCAAGGACTTCCAGTCCCTCGGCCCGCGGCGCCAGAGGCGCAATCGCCTGGCACGCCTCGTCGATCAGTTGTTCGGCTCGGCGGCGACTTTCTTCCGCGCCGAGCAGACCGGGAAACGTCAGCTTGCCTTGCTCCGAATCCTTGCCTGCCCGTTTGCCCAGCGCCTCGGCCGTGCCGCCGACGTCGAGCAGATCGTCGGTAATCTGGAAAGCCAGTCCCAGCCGCCGGCCATAGACATCCAGGGCGGCTCGTTGCCGAGCATCGGCGCCGCCGACCCGGGCCCCCAGTTCGAGCGAGGCCAGAAACATCGCGCCCGTTTTGCGGCGATGGATCGACTCGAGCGCCTCGATTCCCGCGTGGGCCGCCACGCCGCCCAGATCGTCGGCCTGGCCTCCAACCAGCTCGCAGGGGCCGGCCGCCCGCGCCAGCACCGTGCAGCACTTGGCGGCCAGGGCCGGAGGGTGCAGATCGCGGGCCAAGACCTCAAACGCCAAGCCCAACAGCGCATCGCCCACCAGAATGGCCGTCGCCTCGTCGAACGCCTTGTGGCAGGTCGGCCGGCCGCGACGCAGATCGTCGTCGTCCATCGCCGGCAGATCGTCGTGCACCAGCGAATAGGTGTGAATCATTTCCACGGCCACGGCGGCCGGCAGCGCCGCCTCGGCCACGCCGCCGCAAGCTTCGGCCGCCAGCAGCACCAGCATCGGTCGCAAACGCTTGCCGGGCGCCAGCAAGCTATAGCGAATTGCCTCTCGCAGACGCGCGGGGCACCCCTCCCCCAGTTGCGTGTAGCGATCGAGCGCCGCATTGATCTGCTCGCGCACCTCCTGCGCGTACGATTCCATGCTGCGCTTCAGGCTGTCGACCATAACAGAAGGCTTGAGACCTGAGGCTTGAGGAAGATGGAGGACAACGGATACCTGAAGCTGGCCCAGTGGCCACCGAGCCCCGAGTTCTTCGTTTCCGCGTAACTCAAGCCTCACGCCTCAGGACTCAGGTCTTATTCTAAAAGAGCGTGCCGGGGTCGTCCATCGTGCTCTCGGCCGGCCCGGAAGAATCGGGCTTCGGCTCGCTGCGAGCGCCCTTCGAGCGCCTTCGGCCCCGGGTTTGGGCCTTTTCGTCGAGCGACAACGCCCGATCGTCGACCGCTTCGGTCACGCCCCGTCCTTCGGCGTCGATGCTGCCCAACAGCTCGATTCGCCGCTCGGCCCGCTCCAAAAGGCCATGACAGCGGCGGAGCAACTTGACCCCCGCTTCATAATGGGCCAGCGATTCGTCGAGCCCGAGCCGACCTTCCTCCAAGGCATGCACGATCGTTTCCAACCGCTCCAGGGCCTCTTCGAACGTCGGTCCTCGCTCGCCGGCAGGCTTTTCGGACTCGGATTCTCCACCGGCAGAGGGCATTTTGTTTGAGACCTGAGGCTTGAGGCTCGAGACCTGAGGTAAACGGACGAAAGGCTACTGGGGCAAAGGCTGGCGGCTGTGGGACGCGGGGCCTGAACTTGCGATGCGAATTTGTCTCTCTGTTCTCCTCAAGCCTCAGGTCTCAGGCCTTCAACTCTGCTGACCACTTCGCCCTGGGCGAACCGAGTGACGATCTCGTCCCCCGGCACCAAGGCGTCGGCCGAGCGAACCGCCGCGCCGTCGGCCAGCTTTCGTGTCAGGCTATATCCGCGGGCCAGAATTGCCAAGGGGCTCAGCGATTCCAGATGCGCGGTCCGCGCTTCCCACAAACTCCGGCACCGCCGCACGCTGCCCGTCAGCGCCCTTTCGGCCCGCTGCCCCAGTTCGTCGACCCGCCGGGCAAGATCATGCAGGCGGGCCGTCGGCCGGCGAAAGACCATCGAACCGCCCAGCACTTCCAACCGGCCCCGGGCTTCGGCCGCCCGGGCGCGCAGACTGGCGGCCAGCCGCCGCTCGTGCCGCAGCAGCTCGGCAACCAGCTCTTCGCGCGAGGGAACGACCAGTTCGGCCGCCTCGCTGGGCGTCAGCGCGCGAACGTCGGCCACCAGATCGGCCAGCGTCACGTCGATCTCGTGGCCGATGGCCGAAACGACCGGAATGCGCGAAGCCGCGATCGCCCGCACCACCATTTCCTCGTTGAATGCCCACAGGTCTTCCAGGCTGCCGCCGCCGCGGGCGACGACCAGCACATTGATCGGCCTGGCCAGCCGATTGGCCGCGGCGATGGCTGCCGCGATTTCTGCCGCGGCTCCTTCGCCCTGCACCCGGGCCGGCAGCACCAGCACGTCGGTCCCGCGCCAGCGCCGCCTCAGGACTTCCAAAAAGTCGCGCAGTGCCGCGCCGGTCGGGCTGGTGACGATGGCAATCTCGCGCGGGAAGCGGGGCAGGGGCCGTTTGCGCTCCGCCTCGAACAATCCCTCGGCGGCCAGCCGCTGCCGCAATTTGCGCAGCGCCAGTTCCAACGCCCCCATTCCCTTGGGCAGAATCTGCTCGATCACCAATTGATAGCTGCCGCGCGGGGCGTACAAATCCAGATGCCCCTGGCAGATCACTTCCAGCCCATCGTCCAGATCGAACCGCACCCGGCTGGCGGCCGTCCGCCACAGCACGGCCCGCAATTGGGCCGATTCGTCCTTGAGCGTCAGATAGCAGTGGCCCGACTGGGGCCGCGACAGATTCGAGATTTCGCCACTGACCCACACCGAGGCGAAGCTCGATTCGAGCACATCCTTGATTTCGGCCGTAAGCTGGCCGACCGTCAGCACCGGCTCGGCAGCCGCCGGAAAGAGCGAACCAAACAAATCAGCAGGCGTCATACGGGGATCTTTGTCTTTCGGTTGGCCGGCACAATGGGCGAATCCGCATTGTCCCCGCCCGCCGCGTGAGTGCAACTGGCTGGGCGCGTGAAGAAGGGTTGAGCAAATCACGGCGACCAAGCCCACGCCCTCGCGAGGGCGATAGAGCGAATGAAGAAACAGCTCGGCCCAATGGCCCAGCGCGCGGCTACCAACTGTATTGGAAGCCGCCCGAGCCTACATGGAAGACCTGCGCCACGTTCACCTGGGCGTCATAATTGGCGTAGGTCTGCCAGCCCCCTCCCAGATTCCAGTTCAGGCCGGCGCCAAAATGGCCCAGTCGCGGCCCAAGCTCGTCCCGGTGACGGCAAAGTTCGTCCCGCCGATCGGCGCGAACTGGGCGTTCAAGCCGGTGGTCGTCGATAAAAACTCGTGCAGCCACAATGCACGCGCGACCGGTGTGAATGCTCCGCCGCCGGAGGCGAAGCTATTGCCGGCCAGGCGAACGCCGATCAGGCTGCGGAGCGAGTTGGCGTCGATGCCGGCCACGTTCAGATTCATCACGCCCGCACCGGCTTCGCCGAAGCTGTTCTGGCGGACATAGAGATATTGCAGCGCCGCGTAGGGCTGGATCGAAGCCTTGGAGCCTTGCAGCGTGACGCCGCGCTCCAGGTAGACCTGGCTCTGCCAACCGCCGTAGTTTGCCGTGGCGGTGGTGTCGACGTTGCCGAATTGCATCAACCGTCGGGAGTTGTAGCTGTCGGCTCCCATGCCGCCCAGCAGGATGTAATAGTTCAGTCCGTCGTCGCCACGGAGATAGGCGCCCAATTGACCGCCATTCACGCCCACCGATTGGCCGCTCAAATATGAACCCAAGTGCGAGCCGACGTAGCCGGCGTACACGCCCAGCAGGTGGTTCTCTTCGCGCGTGTCCAAACCGACAACGGTCCCGCCCAACGAGTAGTTCAAACCGGCGGCGTTACTGGTCCCTTGGGCGTTTCCTCCCAAGCCATAACCAAAGCCCCAGGTCGTCCAATTGCTCGGTTGTGGGCGAAACGGTCCATAGCCGTTTTGGCCGCGAACCGTCAAACCGGAATCGCTGGCCGACAACGAACTGCTGCTGGGAGTGATCCGCTCGCCGTAACTATTCGTGGCCAGCCCGCCGGGCGCCTGATTCACGCCGCTCAGTCCGTTGGCGATTCTGCGCGTGATGAACGACAGTTCCAGCGTCGTCGCCTGCAGGTCGGTCTGCGCGACCGAACCATACAGCGCTCCGCTCATCTGATCGAGCGCGCCACGAACACCGGCCGGTGACAGCGTTCCCAGCGTGTCGATCAGCGAGAGCATCGGACCGCTCGGGTTGATCGAGTGGTTGTCGATGTAATTGGTGACCGCGAGTTGGTTGGGCGTCTCGGCGTAGGTTGAGAAGTTGCTGCCGTTGAACAGCGTGAAGTAAGCGGTGTTCGTTACGTAACCCAACGTGGCGTGCATATCCGCGTTGTCGACCAGCACGCTGGAGAACGCGCCCGACAAAAGACCGGCTTGGAGAAACGTATACCGGGTTCCACTAATATACGAGCCCGCGGCCGGTTGAACTTCGACCGTCCCCGCGATGTTGGCCGTGCCGGCAACGATCAGCAGACTGCTGTTCACGCCGGGTGTGTTGCCCAGATTGTTGATCTGCACCTGCAGATTGCCGGCCGAGTTTTGCGTGTAGTTGCCGTTGATGGTCATCGTGGTCGGATCACCGGGAGCGACGACGCCATTGTTGATGACGTTGCCGTTGATCGTGCCACCACCCGCAAGCGTGGCGCCGCCGTCAACGGTGGTGGCGCTGCTGGCGATCGAGCCAGTGACCGAAAGGCTGCCGGCGCCGACCTCGGTGGCGCCGGTGTAGGTGTTGCTGCCGCTGAGCACGAGGCTGCCGGCGCCCAGCTTTTGAATGCCACCGGTACCGCCGATCGATTCGCTGATCGTGCTGGTGCCGCTGCCGACACTGACTTGCGCCTGCACGGTGTCGACAAACAGCGCGGTTCCCGCGGCCGAGCCGTTCTGACCA
Source organism: uncultured Planctomycetaceae bacterium (assembly GCA_963702015.1). Taxonomy (GTDB): domain Bacteria; phylum Planctomycetota; class Planctomycetia; order Pirellulales; family PALSA-1355; genus DATJTR01. Next base: position 3,682,141 of record OY969698.1, on the reverse strand, counting down.
GGGGTTCCACCGGCGCCGCCGGCGCCAGCGGTTCCGCCAGTTCCAGCAGTAGCACCATCGCCTGAGAAGCTGGTGTTTCCGTCGAACGAGAGTGTGCCGCCGGCGCGCACGAAGACCGCTCCGCCATAACCAGAGCCGCCATTGCCACCGGTGCTTCCTAGGTTGTTGCCACCGCCATTTCCGCCGCCGAAGCCGCCGTTGGAGCCAACCCCTTGGGCATAGCCACCGCCGCCGCCACCGCCATAGCCCCCCAGGCCGGCCCACTGTTGCCCTTGGCCGCCGCCACCGCCGAAATCGCCGCCATTGCCGCCGTTGCTTAATAAACCGCCGGCCCCGCCGCCGCCGCCACCTACGCCCCCCGGCTGGCCATGCTGATTGCCGGAGCCACCGGCGCCGCCGTTGGGACTCCCGCCGGCGCCACCGGTGCCGCTGAGGTTGTTCGGGCCGGTGGCGTTGCCGCCGTTTCCTGTCAAGCCGCCGCCGCCGCCACCGAGGTTCGCGGGAATGCCGAAAGGGGCAGAACCGTCGCCCCCATTGCCGCCAAGTCCGCCACCGCCGCCGCCGGACAGTGCGCCATTTCCATAGACGCCGGCACCGCCGGTCCCGCCCACGACATGATTGTTTTCGAATAGCACGCCTTGCAGGGCGACATTTGCGTTCTGATTGACGAACAGTGCGCCGCCAGCGCCCATGCCGCCGCCGCCGCCGGACAAACCGGCTCCGCCGCTGCCCCCTTGGGCAAACCCGTTGGCGATCGTCAGGTTTTGAATCGTGACGGTACCGTGATCGACAAAAAACACGCGTGAAGTATTGCCGCCGCTGATCGTCAACCCCGGCGCTCCCGCGCCGTCGATCGTCACATTGGCTTCGATCAGCGGCAGACTGCTCGAGAGGTTGATCGTCTGGTTCGCAAGCCCGGCAGCGAAATTGATCGTGCTGCCCGGCGTCGCGTTCGCCTGGTTGATTGCCCAACGAAGGGTACCGGTCGCGCCGCTATCCGCCGAGCTGGTAACAACGTAGTCGACGGCAGAGGCCGTGCCCGCCCACAGCGCAATCACCAGCACGGCAACGCCTGCCCGCACTCGGGCGCGATCGAGTCGAAACAACCGGCGCTGCGCGTGCAGTCCATGCACGCAGCGCGTGAAATGATGCCATGAAGACCAGCCTTAGCGTCCGTGCACCGGGTGGGTAGGAATATTCGCGGCGTCACCCCGCGGCCGGTGATCGGAATCGGACGCTTTCTTGAGCGACCGCGCCGAGGGCCACGCGCGTGACGAATCGTCGGTAGGGCGTAACGTGGGGCCGGCAACAAATCCCTGTCGTCGCCCGCTTCGGAAGCACTAGCGTGCCACGGCGTTCCGCTACGCTTCTTTCGTCGTTTCACGATGCGAAATTGACGCTGGGCGAAAAGGTGACACCATTGTCCCACCCACGCCACAGCGAGGCTTTCCCAGGCGTTCGGGTCGGCTTGATCGGCAAAGTGCAGCGATCGAATCACCAGGCACTGCGGCGGAGTGATTGCAGCCTGCGCCTCGCTCCGCCGGCAATCGCCCGTCAAATCCTCGCGGCCGGTCGTGATTCCAGCCGATTGCCGGCCGCACGGGCGGCGAGGATTTCCAAAATCTTTTCGACAATCACCGCCCCGGCCTCGAGCGCCGGCAGGCCATCGGCGTGGATGTTGGAGATGACCGTATACTCGTGGCTGATTTGCGGATTGCCGCTCGCCTCGGCCGCCTGCCGCTGCACGACCGGATCGCGCAGGCAATAAACCAAGTAGGCCGACATGCTGCGGGCCGCCGAGGCATCGCCGCCGGGCCGCTCGCCGATCAAATGAATCACCAGATCGGCACCCGTCAGCTCGCCGACATGTTCGGCCAACTTGACTCGCCCATAACGTGCCAGCAGCGGACGCCCGACGTCGAGTCCGTGGCTCGCCAAGCCATCGCAAATCGTGGGCAGCACGTCGGGCAGATTCTGATGGATCGCTGCGGCGCTCAGCCCATCGGAAACCAACAGTTGAATCGGCCCCCGCTGCGCCGCCACGGCGGCAATGCTTTCGTCAGCCACACGGGCGCCGGCCGAAGGAGAATTGAAATGCGCCCGGTGATCGCCGGCCAAAGTCGAGATGACTTGAAACGGCGCGATCTGTTTCAATAGGTTCAGGTCGAGCTCCGACTCGGTCGCCTCGCGGCCGACCGACTGATGCAGCAGAACTTGCCGGCTGACCGCGTTGGCCGGCCGAGGACCAGCGGTCTCGAATCCATAGGCCGAGGGCGTGGCGTCGACCAGTCCGGCCAGCTCTGCATCGCTGTCGCAAAACTGCCGCACATTGCCCCAATTGGGCCCGCGCGCCACGCCGCCATCGGCCACGCGGCGAAAGATGCCGCGCCCCACGGCCCAATCGAGAAACTCCGGTGCGGGCCGCAGGCCATGGACTTCGCGCAAGGTTTGATTGTCGTGGGCGCTGGTGTCGAAGTAGGCCAACATGCGGTCGGTGTTCAGGCAGACGTCCATGAAGTAGTTGGCGCCGGCGGCGGCCAACAGCTCAGTGACGATCTGCTGTCCGTCGAGCGTGGTCGCCGAGTGCAAGGTGTAACATGGCCCCATGCCCATCGGCAGACCGAGCAGCTTGCCCATGAAATGGTCTTGCAGATTGGCCACGATCATTTCGAAACTGTCGGCGTGGGTTTCCGGCCCGATGAATCCGGTGACGTTGTTGGTCATGTAGGGATCGTAGCGGCGCGCCAGTCCATAGCAGAGCGCTTCGGTGGTCGTCATGTCGATGCCGTGATGCTTGCCGTAGGTGAATTCGCTTCCCTGGCCCGTTTCGAAATACATGAACTGCTCGGCCTCACCAGCACAGCGGCCGCGCTCGGCCATCGTGCGATAGGCATGATCGAGCAAGTCGACCGTCACGTCGAATTCCTTGGTCAGCGCGCTTTCGGTGCCGGCCAGACTTTGAAACATGATCTCGACCGGCACGCCGCGCTCCAGGCAGGCGAGCTGCGTCTTCACGTGGCTCAAGACGCAAATCTGCGTCGGCGCTCCGGTCTGCCGCCGCAGTCGATCGAGCAGTGCCAATGTCGCCGATACGCTTTCGACCGTATCGATCGCCGGATTCACGCCGATCAGCGCATCGCCCGCCCCGAGCGACAGCCCCCAATAGACCAGCAGCGTGATCCCGCGCGGATCGTCGGTCGGATGATTCGGCTGCAAGCGCGAAGAAAGCGTGCCGGGCAGCCCGAGCGTTGTGCGGGCCCGCGTCGGATGGCGAATCTTTCTGGCGATCGCGATCAGTTCGTGCACGCCGCAAATCTTGGCCACCGCGGCGGCCATCACGCCCGTCAGCGCCGGGCCGATGCCGACCAACTCCGCCGCCGGGCTTTCGAGCAGCCAGTCCTTGAACTGGCCGATCGTCATGTCCGAGATTTTCGCGAATCGCGCGCGGATCGATGGCATAGTTGGCCCGCATCACCGTGTCGACCCGGCCGTTGTCGGCGGTCAGCGGATGCTCGTAGAGATGCCCAAGCGTGAGCGACGAGAGAATGGTCCGGGCGGCTTCGCGCCTGCGTTCGTTGTCGGCGGCCAGGCCCGCGTTGCGGTCGCCGGCCTTGCCGAAGTCGGCCGCGCCCAGCAGAGCCTTCAAACCGCGAAACGAAACCAGCTCGCCGAGCAAGGTTTGAGAATAGATCTTGTCCGGCCTGCGCCGCCGGGACCGGAATGCTGTCAAGCGCCGGCAAATTAACCACGGCTAAGTCTCCGTCAATTCATGCCATAAAACGAAACCGGAATCACTTGTTCGCCGGCCGCTCCGAGGTGGGCGAATTGCGCGTTGCGCTCTTCGATCTCGTCGATCACGACGACTCTCCAAGGTGCCATCCCCCAGGCGGTCAGATATTGGCCAAACACCTTTCCTAGATTCTCTCGCATGAAGAAGACCAGTGGAACACCCCCGGGCGTCGCCTGCCGGCCGATCGCGCGGCCGATCCGCTCGGCCAGCTCGCGCACCGGCGGCCGTGGGCAATCATCCCACTCGATGCGGATGCAACCCCCCTGGCTGCGCCCGCAGGGCCAGGCCGACCAGCCGATCGATGTCGGCCTCGGAGCTCGACGGCGCGAGCCGGCCCAGCAAGATCAGATCGCCTAGCGGCAGACAGGCCGGATCGGGCAGATAGACCGTTGCTCCCGAAACCTGCGTGCTATGACGCAGCAGGCCATAGACCGTTGCGCGACCTTGCGCCGTCGGCACAAACCGCCGCAGATGCTTTTGCCAGAAGTCCGATTCGGCCAGCCGCCGCGCCAGATCAACGCCCAAGTCGCCAAAGGCGGTCGTCGCCGGCCACGTGCCGGTCTGCAAGTGTCGATAGACAAGCTGGCCGACTCCGCCGGAGAGCGTGATCGCTACGTCGCCGCCCGCGTCGGGCATCTCCAGCGGCACTTGCTCGTGCAGCGAGGCCACATCGCCCAGCCGCGCCGCGCTCCCTTGGGACACAACGGCTTCGAGCAACTTCAGATTCCAATCGACAATTGCTGCGACGTCGTCCGGTGTCAGCGTGTCGCCCACCGCTTTGCGAATCTTGAGATGGTCGAGCAATCGGTGGGCGTAGGTTGAGAGCCGCGTGACGCGATAGCTGCCCGGCTCGACTTCGACGTGGCGGGCGCCGACAAAGTAACAGCCGGTCCTAAGAACTTCGCCCTGCCGGCCGACCGCGATATTGGTCGTGCCGCCGCCGATGTCAAAATTGATAAAGGTCGTGTCGGGGTGGGCGCGCGATAGTTCGCTCGAATTGCCCATGAACGCCAGCCACGATTCGAGCCGGGGATCGTTGGCCACGGCGATGATCGCATGGTGCAGATGCTGCCGCGTCAGTTCAATCAGCAGCGGTGCATTGGCCTTTTGCGCGGCCAGGCCGGTAATCAGCGCCGCCGCCGGCAAAGATGTTCGGCCGATCGATTTCGCGAAACCACCGCGACAAATGCTCGCCGAGGCGAGCTTCATCGAGCCGATCGTCGACCAGTGGCGTCAGCACCGGCTCGGGCTGATAGAACGGCTCGATGCGGCTGAACTCCATGCGTCCGCTGCGTGCGTTGCGCTTCACCACTGCCGAGGCCGCCGCGACCTGGCTGGTCGTGGTGCCGAAATCGAGTCCCACCAGGGTAACGGTCTCGCTCATGGATCGATTGCCGCCGTGGCGTCGTGGAAGTCTGCGCGATCCACCCAGTTCAATTCGCCTTCGCTCCGGCATCCGCGACCCCGACGGGCGGTCTCCGCACCCAAGAGCCCGGGAACAAAACTGGCGGGGACTGTCCCAATTTTGCGCAGTCCTCGGAGCAAAATGGGACTCTCCCCCTCTCCCAGACGGTTTGGTCCGCAGGCCCTAACGCTCACTGCGCCGCTTTGGGCGACGATGCTTTCGACGGCGAAGCTTTGGGCGACGGGGCCTTGGCTGCGGGCGGTGGTGGCGTCTGCGGCGTGGCAGTTTCAGCGTCCAGCCGCGCGAGCAATTGTTCGGCGTCCTGCTGATAGGCGAAGGAACGCTTCGTGGCCAGCGCTTTGGCCAGCAACGTTTTGGCGTCGGCGGTTCGTCCCGCTCGCTCGCACATCTTCGCCACGAAGTAAGCCCCGTCGGCGTTCAAGGTGCCGGTCGACAGAGCCTGGCCAAGCGTCCGGTTGGCATCTTCCCACCGGCCCAAGCGGAATAATGTCCAGCCCAGCGTGGCGATCGCCTCCGAGTTCTGCGGATAGCGTTCGAAATTCTGCTGCGCAACTCGAGTGCCCGGGCCTGCTTGGCCAGATCATCCTGGTCGGCCAATGCCAACGCCAACAGATTGCTGGCCGGAAAATTTGTCGGCGACTGCAAATGGGCAGATTCCAAATACGCGCTCGGCCGCCAGATTGTCTTTCTCGAGGCGGGCGATGCCACCGGCAAGAATTTTGGCATCGAGCGCGTTCGGATCGGCCTTGAGCGCCGCTTCGACCTGGGCTTTGGCCTGCGCGATGCGATTGGTTTCGAGCTGCCAATTCGCCACCGTCAATCGGACGGTCACGCTCGCCGGCAAACGCTTGACGGCCGCATTCATCCATCGCGTGGCGTTCTCGCGATCGCCCGACTCTTCGTACAACTTTGCCAGCGCGATCTCGGCGATGAAATCCGTGTTGAGCTTGCCCGCCGTTTGGAATTCGGCCAGCGCCTCCTTGGGCTTGCCGAGCTGAAAAAGCGCCACGCCCAGCCGCTCGTGGGGGATCGGATTCTTCTCGTCGGCCTTGGCCCAGGCCGCCAGTTCGTCGCGTGCCACCGGCCACCGGCTGCGCGCCTCGCCGACCGTCGCTAAGCCGGCATGTGCCTGCGCCTCGGCTTCCGCCTTGCGAGCGGCCGAGCCCTTGAGCGCACCGGCGCGTGTCAACGCCTCGCGGAACAGAAGCTCGGTTTCCGCAATCCGCCGATCGCGCCAAGCCAGGTCCCCCAGCAGGGCATAGGCCTCCGGTTCGCCGGGCTCGAGTTCGACGACTTTTTCCAGCTCGGCACGCGCCTGCGGGATTTGGTTATTCGCCAGACACCACCGGGCAACGATCACTCCGCCGGGCGCCAACCGCGGGTTTTTCTTTTGTGCGTCGGCCAATTTCTCTCGCGCCGCGTCAAAATCGCCCGCCCGCAGCAGCTCTTCGGCCGCATTGATTTCCGGCATCCTGGCGGCGCCCGCCTGGGCTGTCGCACGGGTCGCTGCAGCACCGGCATTGGGGGGGAAGCTGCCGCCGCGTCGTCGAGCGGCGCGCCGGCAAGCGCGAAACCAACGAGCAGCGTGGCGAGGTACATAGCGTTCGCCCCCTAACGAATTCGGGGTCTTTTTAATATTTAATTTGACGCCGCCCGACATCATAGGTTAAACCCATATGGGTTGCACGCGCTCCTCGGCGCTTTCGATTTTTGCGTTATCGGCCCGCGCGTATTTTTTTCTTCGATTGGTCGCATCAAGGAACCGCCAGTGAGACAAGCCTGACGACGCCCGGCTTTGGGAGTCGGTTGCGATTGGCTTGTATTTACTGGTGAGACTTTTCGGCGGCGCCTTCTGCGCTGCCATTCTCTCGCCGACCACTCGCCGCCGCCCGATTCTCTCGCGGCATTTTTCTTCCGCATTCATTTGGCTTGGCGTCGCGGCTTGTTTCTCTCGTCGATTCGCACTCCTCACTCAAGGTCAGAATCATCAGCACAAGAATTCAAAACTTCCAGCCGGCGGGCAGCACGCGATCGTGTTACCGGCGTGCAAATTCAAGATTTGCCTGCCGCGAAGTTCGCGCCCACTCACTGATCGTCGCCATCAGCTTCGCGCTTGCCCTTGTGACCTTGCCGGCTAGGGCGGAAACCGTCAGCCAAACTGGAACGGCGGGGACCACGGGCGCGACCGGTGGGACCAGTGGCAACAACGGTTTGCCCGGCGGCACGGGAGGGACCGGCGGCAGCGCTACTGCCAACGCCACCAGTTCCGATCCTTCGAACACCGCGACGGCCACCGGCGGAACAGGTGGCAGCGGCGGCAACGGCGGCAACGCGCCGATAGGACAAGGCGGGAGCGGGGGAACGGGCGGCACGGGGGGCACTGCGTCAGCCACCGCCGCTGGCACGGTGGTTGTCGCGGGTCCCGCAGCGGCCACCGCCAGTTCAACCGGCGGCAATGGAGGCGCGGGAGGTAACGTCGGCAGCGGGTTCGGGTCTCCAGCGCCCGGAACCGGCGGCAGTGGCGGCAACGCGACGTCTTCGGCGAGCGCCTCCAATAGCACCGCTGACACCGTCACCGTGACTGCTTCGTCCACCGGTGGCACGGGCGGCAACGGTGGCACGACTGGAACAAACGGCAGCCCCAACGGTGGCTCTGGTGGAGTTGCCTCGCTGGGCACGGTCACCGGTTCATCGACCGGCGGCGGAACGGTCAACGTGACGGCCACTCAGATCGGTGGCAACGGCGGCAGCAGTGGCGCGAGCCTCGGCAACGGCGGCAGCGGCACCACTTCGACGCTCACCAACGCGGTCGGCGGATCGACGACGGGAACGCTGAACCTGACTCAGTCCGCGACTGGCGGCGCCGGCGGACCGGCCATCGGCTCGTTCGGCGGAAACGGGGGAGCTGGCGCCAACGCCACCTCCAGCTTCACGCTGACGCAAAGCAGCCAGGCGACTCTCGTCGGCAGCACCAACGCCACCGGCGGCAATGGCGGCTCCAGCCTCGGCTCCACGGCAGGCGCGGGGGGAAGTGCGACGGCCACGACAGGTCTGACCGCAGGCGGCAACGTCACCGGAAATGCCACAGCCATCGGCGGCGCCGGTGGATCGGGTTTCAACACCGGCGTGGCCGGCGGCTCCGCGAGCGCCTCAGCGGGAGCGACCAGCAGCGGCAGCACCGCGGGATCCAGCGCCGTCTCGGTTACCGCAACCGCTCTCGGCGGGGCCGGCAGCTACCTCACTGGCCTCAATGCACAAAATGGCAACGGTGGCTCGGCCACCGCCACTGCGGGGGCGAGCAATTTCGGACCCGGGGCGCTGAACGTGACAGCTGTCGCCACCGGTGGAGTCGGCGGTTCGGTTCAAGGCAATAACGCCGGCGCCGGTAGCGGCGGGATCGCCGATCTGAATCCAACTGGCGGCACATCGGTCACCGGAAACGTCACCGTCAACGCCACAGTCAACGGCGGTGCAGGCGGAACCGGCCAGGGCACCAACTCCGCCGGCGGCGCCGGCGGGCTTGCCGAGTTCTCTGGCATGAACGGTAATTCCGCAGGCAATGCGACGATCAACGTGACATTGAACGCCACGGGTGGCGCGGGTGGCGCAAGCGAAGGTTCTGGCGCCGCAGGCTCCGGCGGGGGTCTCCAGCAATTCGAAGTGATCACCGGTACTTCCACTGGCAGCGGCACTGTCAACGTGACCGCCAACGAGGTTGGCGGAGCCGGCGGTAGCAGCCAAAGCGGTACGGGCGGAGCCGGGAGTGGCTCGACCATTACCAACGGAGTCTCTGGCTCGACTCCGGGAACACTCAACCTGACCCAATCGGCTGTGGGAGGCGCAGGCGGAGCAAGCTTCGGCGCAGGCGGTGGAACCGGGGGCAATGCCTCCTCCAGCCTCAACGTTCTAACGAACCCGCAACCATCAACGCTCACCGGAACCACCAGTGCCATCGGTGGCAACGGCGGAAATGGTCAGCAAATCCAAGCAAGTGGCGGCAGCGCCACCGCCTCGATCAGCTTGAACTCCTCCGGCAACCTCACCGCCACCGCCACAGCGACCGGGGGTTCCGGGAGCACCGCCGGATCGGCAAACGCAAACGCCACCGCCTCGGGCAGCGGCTCTGCCGCGGGCCAAAGCGCTGTGTCCGCGATCGCCACGGCCCAAGGCGGGGCCGGCGGCAATTTCAGCGGTGGCTCGGGCAGCGGAACCAACGGCGCTTCCGCCACCGCCAACGCGAACGGCTCGAGCAACGGACCCGACCCGCTCAACGTAAACGCGACTGCAACCGGCGGCAGCGGCGGCAGCGGCAGTGGATCAGGGTTCTCCGGAGGCACCGGCGGATCGACCCAAATCGGTCCAATTTCTGGAAACTCCATGAACGGAACGTGCAACGTGACTGGGCTCGAAGTCGGCGGTAATGGTGGAAATGGTCAGAACGGCGCCAACGGCGGCAGCGGCGGCAACGCCCCGACCGAATTCCTCTCGGCTTCTTCCTTCAGCGGAACTGTCAACCTGACCGGCACTCAAGTCGGTGGCAACGGCGGAAATGGCCAAAACGGCGGCAGCGGCGCTAGCGAAATCGTCTCCGATGACCTCCATGGTACCGCGAGTTTCAACGCAGCGCTGAATTACACCCAAACCAACATCGGCGGCAACGGCGGAGCATCTAACGCGATCAACGGTAACGGCGGCGCGGGAGGGAACGCCACCTCAACCTTATCCAATTTACTCAGCGCGGTTGCATCCAGCACATCGACGGCCAACGCAACCGGTGGTAACGGCGGAAGTGGGGCCGGCAGCGGCTTGGGCGGAATCGGCGGCAACGCCGTGGCCAGCGCAAGCGCCGCCGATGGATTCGGAAACGTCTTTGTCAACGCGTCGGCCATTGGGGGAGCGGGCGCTGGCGGCGCGCTTGGTGGAACCGCTCTGGCAACCGCTTCAGCTCAAAGCTTCGGTGGCAGCAGTTCGACCGCGAATGCCAGTTCGGTGGGAAGCGGACTGGTCACGCTCGTCAGCGGCCAATTGATTGCCGTCCCCAGCTTCGCCCAGACCGTTTCGACCGAGGCTGGATCAATGATTGGGCATGCCGAATCGTCTCTCGCGTTCCAAGGCGGAACGCAAGCCGGCACGCTGGGAATCGGATCACCGCTGGCCAGCGACGTAAATACCGCCTGGGCGAGCGACGCAAGCGTTCAGTCGGCATTCGCTACGCCGTCCAACGTCCAGGGCTTGGCGACGTTAAACGAGGCCAGCCCCACCGGCGGCGTGACGTCGGCTCTCGATCAACAGAGCGAAGTCAGCTTCTCCTTGAACGCCTCGCAGCTGACAAGCCAAGATTTGGTCGTCGGACTGCTCTCGCCCACCATCACCGGCGCCGGCTTGCAAGGGTCCGACTCGCTGTCGTTCGAAATCGATCGTGAGGGAATTGCCATCATCCAGGAAACATTCACGACCAACGCCGCCCTGCAAGCTTACTTTCAGAACAACGTGCTCAACCTCGGTCCCGAAAACGCCGGCCTGACAGGCGGCAGCTTGAATCTCGAATTCAAATTCGGCTTCGACTCGGCCACCAGCGGCGCCGGCTTCGCCGAAAGCCTGGTCTTCGGCAATGCCGTCCCGACGCCCGAACCCTCGTCATGCGTTCTCTTGGCCCTCGGCGCAGTCGGCCTGCTCGCCCGCGCGGTGGTCCTGCGGCGCCGCCGCAGCCAAGGCTGACATCCACGCCGCACATGCGACCGGCTGCCAAGCCAACAGCGACACTTACGGCTTCGCCTTTTGCGGCTTGGCGGCTGCCGCATCGCGATCGAGCGTCAGCCGAGCGCGCAAACCTTGGTCTTCGAACGTCAGACCGAAATTCGCAAAGCGGAAGTTCAACAGCTCGGGCGGAGCGGCGGGGCCGGTCTTGGGCTCGCCCGGATGACCATAGACGCGTCGACTCCATCGTCTGCCAGGCATCGTTCCAGACATATTTTCCGCCCCCCGGACAGATCAGCCGGGCGTGCCAGATCCGCTCGTGCACGTCCAGCGGATCCTGCGTCGGGATAGAGCCGATGCCACTCGTTCAAAATCGGCAGATTGCTCCACGCCTGAGCTTGCATCCACTGCTGGTAAAACCCGGTGCCGAAGATTCATCAGCAGCGGCAACAGCTTGTGGTCGACTTGCAAGCCGAGGTTCGTCCCCAGCCAGGGCTGTGTCTTGGTCTTAACGGTTGCATCTTTCTTGGCCGCGTCTTTCTTGGCGGCGTCCTTCTTGGCCGTTTCCAACGCCACCTGGCGATCGAGCGCTCGCTTCAGCACCGCCTCGCTGGGAGTCAGCAGTAAAAACTTGCCGCTGGCGACATAGAACAAATGGGCGTCGATTGCCTGCCCGTCAGGGCCTGGCGGCAGGGCACGTTCGGTCGGCGTGATTTTCACATAGGGCTGACCGTGATAGTCCAGCGACTCCCAGTTCGTCATGCCGGGAGCGGTCTGTTCGATAAACGCCCGCGCGCCACCTAAAAACGCCGTCAGCTTCAGCCCGCTCGGAAACTTCGACCCACAGAGCCACCGGGATACGGCCGAAGTTGTGCTGGATGAAATCACTTCGCTCCTCGTCGGTTTTGCATTTGGCCAAATCGCTGCCAGAACGGATCGTCAGTCGACATAGAGCGAAACCGACTGGCCGAGCCAGGAGAGGGGATCGAGCTTCGCCCCCGGGGCCATTTGCGACAGCAGGCTGTTGCCGCTGCGCGGAGCATGTCGCTCTTGGTGTTGATCGCCAGAATCAGCTGAATGATCGCATCGTGACGATCGCCGGCATCGGGCGCGATGGCCGCTCCGCGCGAGATGGCGATGAAGGGGCGATATTCACTGGCGGCGATCAGCGGCATCACGGTCAGGTCGGCCGCCAGGCGATCGCCCGTTACGGCCAACCGCAGCGCGATCGGATCGAACGCCCAGCGCCAATTGGTTTGATAACCGTCGCGCCAGCGGTTGTAGGCGTCGGCCTCGGCCTTGGTCACGTTGTCGATTTTGAGTTCGGCGATCGGCGTCAAGAAGTCGAGATTGCCCAGCAGCGACGACTGCACGCCATCGGCCGAGAGCGTCAATTCGCCGCCGCCGGCCAAAGGCAAGTCGGTGTGCAGCGGTCCGGTGGTGAGCTGTTTCTTGACCAGCTTGTCCATGTAAGACGCTTGCAGCTCGGCCAGCACCGCGGCGTCGCGCGTCACGCGGCTGGCGGCGATCCGCCAGCGCGGTCCGCACCAGCGGCGAATCGTGGCATCGCTGATGAAACACCAACGCCGACTCGTCCTTGTCGTCGCGCGGATAGCGATTGCGGAAGAAAGTGAATTCGTCGAGCGATGCAATCGCCGGCGCCTCGCCACTGGCAACGGCCGCGAATCGCTCGATTTGATAGGGCGAATTCGTCACCATCACCGCGCCGGGCAGTGCCGCCACGTACGACGAAACCTGCCGGTCGGCCGAGCGCAGCCCGCGATACGAAAGCGTGCCGACCTTCCCCTCGACCTTCTCGGCCGCCTTGTCCGCCTTGGCGGCGATTTGCGCCGAGCAGCTTATCCTTGAGCGCGTCGGGCTCGGCCGTTTCGAAAACCAGCGCCACGTCGGTCCCCGACAGGAAATAGGGATCCGAGCCGGTCAGCGCCACGCTGCCGATCTTTTGCGAGCCGGCGATCTTGCCCAGATCGGCAAGCGACAGCCCAAGCTGCCGCTCGTAGTGAGCCACCAGCCGCGCGTCGCTCGTTTGCGGCTGAGCCAAACGCAGGACGATCTTTCCCTGTTGGGCAAGTCGTTCGCCCAACTGGGCCAAGGCCGAAAAACTCGGAAACAAAACCAGGTGTTGATCGGCCGGCACCAGCTTGGCCAAGGGATCGGTGGCCGGCTTCATCTCCTTGATGAGCGGTTTCCAATCGATTGCGGCGATGCTGATCCCTTTGAGCGAGTCGAGCGGCACCGTCGCCTGACTCCCCTGGGAGACGGGCGGCAGGACGCGGTCGAGCTGCAGATTCTCGCTGATCGCCCGACCGCCGCTCAGCAAATCAAACGTATCGTCGAGCGAGTCGATTCGATTGCGATTCGCTGGGCCTGGCTCTGGCCGGTCGGCCGATTCTCCCGCGCTGCGTCGCAGCTCGCGCACCTGATGGCGGAACCAGGCGGCGCCGGCGATGCCCTGGCTCAGCAATTCACGGTAATGGGCCAGCTTGGCCTGGGCAAACTCGGTTTTGGCCTCGCTGCTCGGCGCGGCTTCGGTGGCAAAACGCACCTTCACCATCCCGCTCCAGTCGGCCTTCGGCCAGAAGAGCGTGCCAGTGATCTTGCGCGCTGCCGGCACGCGAATGAGCAGGCTGTCTTGGGTGGCCCGCTGAGCCGGCGTCACGCTTTGACTTTGGCCGGCCAGCGGCCGGACATAGGCCTCTCCCTCGCCATCCAGGGTTGCGTAGGGCGCCATGCTGCGGTAGCTGATCCAGGGAAACGAGCCGACGTCCTCGGTTTCGCTGGGCAATTTGCCCTCGGTAAGTTTCAGATCGCTGACGTCGACGTTATAAAACGCCTCGTCGGCCAGCGCGGCGGTGGTGACGAGCAGTACGGCCCCAACAGCCCAAGCCCAGGCCGCGATATTCCATGTCGAACGACTCATCATCACCAGATTCCTTTGCAGCAAAAAGAATGACCGCATTTTTTCCATCCTGGGGCGATCTTGCCCCCGCCGCGACGCCTGGCCCACCGCCAATCAAGGCGGAGCGCCGGCGGGGATACAACGGCCACGCACCAGAAAAAATGTCGAGCCGCCGATCAGAAGACGCCGCCTTCGCCGTGAAGAGACGCTAAGCCTAACGCATTTCGCCCTTTAGCGGAAACCCGGCGACTGCGCCAGTTCGCCATCAAGCCGCGCATTGACCGCGGTCCGATGAGTCCCCCGGCTCGGCAGGCGGAGAGATGGCGGGCGAAGAAGTGGCAAGTCTGGCCGGCAGCATGTCGGATTCGCCGGCCGTGCCGCGGCGCTTCGGCCCGCGCCGGATGCGGTTCGGCCACACCGACACCTGCCCGATCTTCGGCGTGCCGGCGACGGCCCAGGCTTCGGCCTCGTCGGTCAGACGGGTAAGCAACGTTTCGATCCGCTGCCGGTAATGCTCCAGCCCGTCGCGATCGAGATCGGGCGGAATCGCGATCGCCGGTCCGACCACCGCCCGAGCGCGCGAAAAGGGACGGGGCAAGGCAAAGCGGTCCCAACTGCGCATCCGCCACGGCCGGTCATAGCCCATCCCCAACAGCACCAGCGGCAAACCGAGCCGCGACGCCAGATAAATCGAGCCCTGTGCCAGCCGGCGGCGCGGGCCGCGCGGACCGTCGGGCGTGATCGTCAGATTCATCCAGCGACTGCGACGCAACAGCTCGCGAATCGCCGAACTGCCGCCGCCAAACGTCGAACCGCGCACGAATTCGAAGCCCAGCTGCCTCGCGGTTTGCGACAAGATGTCGGCGTCGCGGTGCCGACTCAACAGCATCGCCAGATTGCAGTGGCCGCGCAGATAGAGCGGCATCAGGATGTTTTCGTGCCAGAAGATGTAGATCTTCGCGCCGTCGTATTGCGGATCGACCGGGTCGACCGCCGGATCGTAGAACGCCACCTTGTAATCGAGCGTCGACATCCACGCGCGCACGGTGGTCGCCGTCAGAAAACCAATCGCTCGATTGACACTCGGAGGGAGTCGCTTCATGGCATCCTTGCTGTCGTCTCGCCGCCGCGTCAGCGCGGTCGAAGCCTGATCGGGCCACTCGCCCGAAAACACTTCAACTGCCGGCCCCGTCATCGTGACGTGGTCGTCGGCCAGCCACTCCAGTTCCAGATCGCCGCCGGGCAAATGGGCCAGAATGTGGCGGCCGCTCCGCCGGGCCAGCACGCCGGCCACGCAAACGGCCGACGCGCCGGTGCCGCAGGCCAGCGTGATGCCGCTGCCCCGTTCCCAGGTGCGCATCGTCACTTCGCCGGCCGAATGAACTTGAACGAAATGCACGTTGATCCGTTTAGGAAATTCGGGCGCCCGTTCCAGCCGCGGTCCGACCGCCGACAGCGGCACATCGATCACGTCGCGGCAAAACAGAATCAGGTGTGGGTTGCCCATTGCGACGCACGTCATGCCCGGCTCCAGCCCACAGACGTCGTGCCACTTTTCATGGTGCCAGCCGGCCAGGTACTTATCGAGTGCAAAATCGACGACCTGCTCGTGCGGCGCCACTCCCGGCAGCGCGACCGGAATCTGGCTGGCCGCCAACTGGGGCCGGCCCATGTCGACTCGCACGCGCCGTACTTTGCCGGCCGACGCCGCGCTGGCCGCATCGTTGTCAATTTCCAGATCGAGCGACAAAACTCCTGCCCCGGTTTCGATTTTCAGCGTGCGCTTGCGGGCCAGTCCATGATCGTAAACATATTTGGCCACGCAACGGACGCCGTTGCCGCACATTTCCGACTCGGATCCGTCGGCGTTGAACATCCGCATACGGGCATCGGCGATTTGCGACGGGCAGATCAAGATCAGCCCATCACCGCCCACGCCAAAATGCCGATCGGCGATCGACCGCGCCAACTCGGCCGGGTCGCCAGGCATTTTTTCGGCGAAGCAATCGACATACACATAGTCGTTGCCCAGGCCGTGCATTTTGGTAAACCGCATCGGTCGACTTCGCAGAGAGAAAATGCCTAACGAGACCGCCCGAAAGGGCCGCCCATCCGAGCGGCCAATTCTAGGAACTAAGACCCACCAGAGCAAACCGAGTTCGCCCGGCAAACAGGCAGTTTGCCGACGTTTTTAGGTACGCTGCAGGCTTGAGACTCGAGGCTTGAGGCTTGGGGGCGGCAAGCCTTAGGCCTCAAAAACGGGCCTCCATAACTACCTCGAGCCTCAGGACTCGAGCCTCCGGCCTTGCATTCAGCCCAACAGGTCGAGATGTCCGCCCGGCTCGTCGCTGGCGTCGGCATCCGACGCTTCCATGGACGCGTCCTCGGTCGCTTCTTCGGTGGGCAACGCCGGACCTTTACGTCCCAAGAACCAGGGCGTCCGGCCGTCGGCATCGCGCTCGTTGGTTTGATTGTCCTCACCGTCGGTCTGGCCGATGCCCAAGGCGTCTTCGGTCTGCTGGGTTGCTTCCAGGCTGCGCTGTTGCACCAGGGCGTCTTGCCGCGCGCGGATCACGTCCGAGCCGGTCGTTTGGGCCAGGACGCTGCCGGCTACACTGTACGCCACCGGATTGGTTGGTCCGACACTCATGGCTCGACCCTCGGTCATGTCGAAGAATTTGCCGCTTCGCCGAGCTTTTCGCGCTTCGCGCCCGCGGCGGGCACCCTGGCCCTTTTGCCAGGTTCCTCTAAAGGATGTCTTCGGCATTTCCGACGCGCGCGGATTTATCTCTCCTAAGATAAAAGTGGCTTGGATAACTGGGTTGAGTCTGCCGATCGTAGCGGTTGGGCTGGAACTACTGGGTGACGGTGCCGGCCGAGGGCCGGCTGCCGATTTGCGGAAAGGGGACCGGCGGGGGGCCCGGATCGCGCGATTTCTGCATTTCCTCCTGCCACTGGTGCAGCGCTTTGTTCACGACCGGAAACGCTTCACTGCGGGTCACCGGATGATCGACTGTCCCCTCGACGTGGATCTGCATGATCTGCTGGCTGGCACCTCCCAGCACGTTGCGCAGGAAGGCCGGTCGATAGTCGTCGCTTCCGCCAAGCGAGTGGAAGGTGAGATTGATCTGCCGGTCGAAGTTCATCTGTCCCTGTCCGTACAAGCTGACCGCGTCGCCCGAGAGGGTGACGTGGTCGAGCAAGACGTGTTCGCCTTGGATGTGAAAGTCGACGTTGCTCTTGGTGAAGGCGGTGGTGTCGGGCACGCGGCCGCTGAGGATTTTAAGCAACGACACCATGATCGGCAGCTCATAGATGTCGGCGTCGCGCAGCCGAATGCTGCCGACCCCTTTCAGCGTGTCGCGATCGCGCGGACTGCCGCTCAAGCCGACACTGGCCACGACTTTTCCGTTGAGCCGTTGCTGGCCGTTGACGTTTTCCATGGCGAACTGGGCCAGGCTGGCGTCGGTCAGCGTGGCCCGCAGATCGTACTGGGGGGCCGCGCCCAAGGCCACCTGGCAATCGGCCTGCACCTGCCCGCCGAAGATTTTCGCGCTCAGGTGGCGCGGAGTGGGGTTGCCCGCGGCTGCCGTGCCCGGGTTGCTCGCGCGGGTATCGGCCGCCACGCCCAGCAGGATCGAATGGTTATCGATCCACAGCGGGCCCTTGATTTCGGTGAAATGAAAATTCTTGTAGGTGGCGCCGTCGAGGTCCAACTGGCCGCGTGAGTAGAACTGCCGGCCGTCGAAGGCTCCGGCCAGATTCAGGCGGCCCCAGACGTTTTCCAGTTTGATGCCCATGTCGATCGCCGCTTGCGTGGCGGTAATGTCGCCGTTCCAAGCCGACTTCAGCAGCGCGTCGGGGGCCCCGCTCTTTTTGATCTCGATGTTGCCGTGCAGGTTGATGGCGCCGGTCGGCTTGAGCTCGGCCACGATTCGCCGCAGTCCTTCCGGCAGCGCGGCGATCAATTCGTGGTCGGTCTTCAAACGGTCGATCGCCAGATTCACCAGGTTCAGCCGGAAGCCGCCGTCCGGCTCGATATCGCACGTTCCCTCGGTCGAGACCGACGTCAGGCCGTGAACCGCCGTGACGTTTTCCAAGCGGGTCTTGCCGTCCTCGTAGTAAATCGTGCCGCCGAAATTTCTCCAGCCGGTAGGGAAACTGAATCGGTTCGATCGAACTGGTTTCGGGCGTGGCCGGGCGCGCAGCTTGACGTTCATCTTTCGCGGCGCGCTGTCGTAGGTCAGCTCGACGTTCAGGTCGGCCGCGCCGCGCGGCTTGAGCGAGTTCCACAGCCGGCCCATGTTCGGCGGCAAGGCGTCGCGCAGCTCCTCTTCCAACGGAACATTCGTCGCCGGTGAACGTCAGGTGCAGCCGTTTTCCTTGCGGCCCCGGCTCGAGACTGCCGTGGCAGGTGACAACGCCGGTGTCGTTGGTCCCCTGCAATTCGTGCCCTGGCTCCGGGCGTCCCAGGGTCCACTTGCCGTCGAGCATTTCCAGCGTGCCGCAGATGTTGCCAAGCGGATAGGGAAAATGGTCGTAGTTCATCGCGCAGCGATTCAGGCTGACCAGCAAGTGCTGATGCATTTCGGTCCGTTCCGGCTCGTCGCGCCAATTGCGAAGAAAGAAATTGAACGTCCCCTGCGGGTTGAGCGAGCGCAGCACCGGCCGGTTGGCGTCGTTGAGGGCGGCCAGCAGCTTTTCGTCCAGCGGAATCTTGTCTCCTCGGGCTTCGATCCAGCCGGTGAAATTCGGACCCGGATGGCTGATGTCGGCATTCAACACGATCGGCCGAGCACCGGAATAGGCCGTCAAGTCGGCGGTCAGCCTTTGATCGTTGAACTTCAAGCGGCCGGCGGCTCGCTCCAGCCGATAGGGAAATTGATCGCAAGTAAACGACACGTTCAGACAACTGATCGTGACGTCCGACGTCCATTTCACTCCGTCGTAGACCAGACGCAGCAGATCGACGTCGATCTCCCCTTCGGGCGAATACTTGGACCATTGTTTGCGCACCGGCTCGGGCAAGACGCGCCACAGGTTGTGGTCGAGCGCGATCCGCTTGCCCACCACCTCCAGATACATCGGCTTGGCACGCGAGTAGCCGCCCCGGCAGCGGCGGACTTCGAGCGTGGCGGGCCCGTTGCGGGCATTGAGATTGGTCAGCTCGAATCCGTCGTTGTTCAATTCGACGTGCGCCGCGCAAGTCGGAGAGCGAGAAGGGCAACCGTGCGTCGTCGGTCCGCCCACGCTCGACGTCGGCCTGAGCCGCGAACAAGAGAGCCGGCACCCGGCCCGGCTGATTGCTGACCCGAAAATTGAGCTTCGCTTCGCACCGTAGCGAGCCGAGCACTTCGAGCTGCGCGGCGATTTCGCGGGGCAACGCCAAACGCAACTCGGGCGAGATCGCCAGCCCGTCGATCGTGCCCGCCAGCGACCAATGACTGGCCCGACGGTCGACGCGTCCTTTCAACTCGACGCGCTGCAATTGATCGGCCACCAGATAACCCTCGACGCTCATTGGTTCGACGTCGCCCGGATCGCGCGGCGGCATCGGCTTGAGCGTCAGATGGATGTCGCGCAGCGAAAGCGTGGTGGAGGGATTCTTGAGCGGATCGAAAACCTCGATCGTGCCGTTTTCGATCTTCATCTCCGGCCGCACGTGCTCGTGCTTGGGCAACGGCAGCAGCTTGGCCGCGCTCCACGAGCCGTCGGGCCGCCGCGTCATCCGCAACACCGGCCGCCGCAACAGAACGTGCGTGAATTCGGGATCGCCGCTCAGCAAATCCTGCATCGTCGTCTGGCAACTGAAGAAGACCTCGTCGAAATAGGCCAGCTCGGGCTGCGGCCCTTCGGCGCTCCGCTCGCTGATCGACAGGCCGCGAACTTCGATCCCCTCGCCTTGAATCAATTGCGCGAATCGCACGCGAACGATCAGGTTGGGATAGTGCGCCGCAAGCTTGCTCTCGATGCGCGCGCGGATCTCCTCGTCCATCCGGTGATACAAGTAGGGGACCGCCACCGCCGCGCCGACCAGAGTCAACACGACCCCCCACTTGAACAAGAACCAACAGGAGTTGACCAGTCCGCGGGTAATGGCTGCGTTCCTTCGCTCGGGGCGCGCGGCGATATCGACGAGCGGGGCACGTCCGTGCCAGTCCGACCCTTCGTGCCTGCACGTGCGCAGTCCTCCCTGACTAGACGCGAAGCGCGCACCGGCGGCATGGTACGACCGGCGGCGCGCGTGGGTCAAGGTAAGCTGGGCAGGAACAGGCAATTACGCTGCGGCGGCAGGTTTAAAAGGGGCGGATCGTGACGCCTGCGCCATCGCCGGGTCGCCCGGTTTCTCCAAAACCGCGTGACTACGTAGTTTTACTCCGCCCCCGCCGCTTGTATACTCACTGGGCCAATCTTTCCCCGCACGCCCACCATCCTTTATTCACTTCGACTGGCGGAGACCTTGCATGAACCAGCGACGACTTTTCCTGGGTTGCTTCCTTGCGCTCATTGCCACCGCCTTCGCGTTCGCGGTGCGGGGTGCGGTCCTCGGGGACCTGCGAACGCACTTTGAAATGAGCAACGAGCAACTCGGACTGTTGAGCGGTGCCGGCGGCGCCCCCTTCGCCATCACGATCATCCTCCTCAGTCTGGCGATCGATAAGATCGGCTACGGCCGGGCGATGGTGATCGGGTTCTGCGCGCACTTCATTTCGACGTTGATGACGATCTTTGCCACCAGCTTCGAAATGCTCTACTGGGCAACGTTTCTGTTCAACATCGGCAACGGCACCGTCGAGGCCGTCATCAATCCCGTCGTGGCCACGATCTTCGATAAGAACAAAACTCATTGGCTCAACATTCTGCACGCCGGCTGGCCGGGCGGAATGGTGCTGGGCGGGCTGCTGGCGATTGCCATCAGCGTCTTCGGAGCCAGCGCCACCAGCATGGGCGATCTCTGGCGCTGGCAAATGGGCCTGGTGCTGGTCCCGACGGTTCTTTATGGCATCATTCTGCTGGGCCAACGTTTCCCACAGCAAGAGCGCGTGGCGGCGGGTGTTCCTTATATCGAAATGCTCAAGGAATTTGGTTGGGCGAGTGCCTACATCTGCTCGTTCCTGCTGCTGTTCGGCTTGAACCAGGCGCTGTTGGTGGCTCATTTCCCCGAGCTGCCGATTCTCTATCTAGCGCTGTTGGCCGTCGTGCCGGCAGCCGTGTTCGGCTTTTACGTAAAATCGTTTGGCCGTCCGATGTTCGTCTTTTTGTTGTTGGTGATGATGCTGTTGGCGACCACCGAGCTGGGAACCGATAGCTGGATCTCGAACATCATGCAATCGGTGCTCAAGAGCGAGAGCAAAGGGACGCTATTCCTCGTCTACACCTCGGCGATCATGTTCGTCCTGCGGTTCTTCGCC
This sequence comes from uncultured Planctomycetaceae bacterium, assembly GCA_963702015.1. Taxonomy (GTDB): domain Bacteria; phylum Planctomycetota; class Planctomycetia; order Pirellulales; family PALSA-1355; genus DATJTR01. Next base: position 3,660,896 of record OY969698.1, on the reverse strand, counting down.
GGCCCGATCGTGCACCGCGTGTCGCCGCTGGGGCTGTTGGCCATTTGCGCGGCCGTCGCCAGTCTCGGCCTGGTGTGGCTGGCCAGCGCCGGCGCGGCAGTCGGCATGCTGTTGGCCGCGGCCACCTTCTACGCGTTCGGCAAAACCTTCTTCTGGCCCACCACGCTCGGCGTCGTCTCGGAACAATATCCCAAGGGCGGCGCCCTGATGCTCAACGCCATCGCCGGCGTCGGCATGCTCTCGGTCGGTGCACTGGGGTTGCCGGCGATCGGCACCGTCCAGGACCGTGACTTCGCCCAGATGCTCGAAGTGCGCGATCCCGCGCTGGTCAAAGAAGTCACTGTCACCAAGCGGGGTTTCTTCGGCGAGTCGGTCAGTTTGGATCAGAGCAAAGTCGAATCACTCGACCCGCAACAAAAAGAGCTGGTCACCGAAATCGATACCGAGTCGAAGCAAGGCACGCTCAAGAAGATTGCCATCCTGCCGGCGATCATGTGCGTCTGCTACTTGATCCTGATCGTTTACTTCCGCTCGCGCGGCGGCTACAAGGCCCAGGTCCTGACCGGCCACGCGGCCGACGACAAAAAATTCACCGGCGGCGTGAAAGGCCCGGTCGAAGGCTGACTGCCGCGTTGAATAACCGGCGCTGGCGATTCGCGGACTCGACGCGCGCCTACTCGGCCGGAACAAGGCTGTCGATCAGCGAGTGGAACTCTTCCTCGCTGACCTTGCCGTTGATGGCCAGGGCAGGAAAGGTTCCGGCCGGCGTCTCCAACAGGTAGCCCGTCAGCTCCTTCCCGGGCGGATCCTTGATCGAATACATCGCGCTGAGCAGAAGAATCTTGGCCAGCTCCCCGTCCTTCGGCCCGCTCCATACTTTGATGCCGGTGGGCGACGTGTAGATCAGCTTCCCCATTGCCGCCAGCTTTGGACCGCCGTCGTTGATCGTGAACGATTGAAGAAATACGACGTGGCGGCTGTCCTTGGCTCGATAGGTCGTGATGAACATCCGGTGTGGCGGAGTGGCCACGTCGAGACAATCGGTGATCTCGCGGTCGCCGGCCCAAGACGGGGCTTCGCTGAACAAATAGGTTTTGTAATCGGCTTTCTTCACCATGTGTTCGACCGACACGTCGAGCACCACCATCCCCAGTCGAATTCCGGGCCCAGCCGTGGCCGGGGCGCCTGGCAGCAGCTTGGCAATTCCGGCCAGGTCCCAGCCCATGCTGGGGCCTTTGTCAGGCTTGGCCTTGCCGCGGCGGACCACTAAAACCGGCTTTCCTTGGGCAAACCATTCCGACTTCACGAGCGTGTTGTCGGCCGAGCGAATGGTCATCAACCAATAGGTATCCATCGCCCCCTTGGCATCGAATTTCGGAAAGCCCAGTTTCACCACGCGCGCTTCCGCGCCGTCGCCAAGCGTGGTCTTGCCGACGTCGATGACGAGGCTTTTACTCTCATTGTCAAATCCGCTCCGCAGCACGGTGGCGAAGCCGAGAAACTCGGCGGGGCTTTTGGGAGCCTGAAATGCTTCGGCGATCGCCTGGCTCACGATCTGCGGCGGACCGGCCGCCGGAGATTCCTCCAAATAGACGTTCTTGCCGTCGTAGGAATTTGCGAAGATCGGCTTGCCGCCGTCGCTCAAAACCCGCGCGAATCGGCCCGTTGCCGGGTCGTACCACGACTCGTCTTCGACGGTGTAGCCCTTGTCCACTTCCGCCGACAGGGTGAGTTGGTTGAAGCGAGGTTTGCCCGTCGCGTCCAACGACATCAGCGGCAGCCAACGCATTTGCGCTGACCGCCTTATCGGCTGTCGGCAGGACGACAATCTCCCTCAACAGATGAACGATCTGGTTTCCCGTGAACAAGTCCTCCTCGGCGGCACACGCCTCGGTGAGCAGGCCGAACGCCGATGGCCGGCTCTGCGTGCGCCCAGGCCACAACAGCGGCACGAGCCCAACCAGCAATGCCGCGGCCAACGCAAAAGCCGCCGCGATCTTCCAGGGGCCGATCCGACGATCTCGAATTGCCAGCGGCAAAGGGGGCTGCGGCACCCGGGCCTCAGAAATCGCATTCGTAATGCGCGCTTTCAGATGGGAAGACACCGGGAACGATTCCATGACGCTCACGGCGGCCAATGCCCGCCGGGCCTGAGCGTACTGCCTGGCACAGGCGGGACACGCCGCCACGTGCTCGGCCAACGCGGTCTGCTCTAGCGTGCTGGGCTCCGCGACCAGCAGGTTGTCGAAAACGGTCTGACACTCGTGGCAATTCATTCCTCGCACCCCGACTCTCCGCCCACCAGGTTACGGAGTTTCTGGAAGCCGTAACGCAGCCGGGAACAAACGGTATTGATCGGACATCCCAGCACTTCGGCGATCTCGCTCAATCGCAGTCCGTCGAAGACTCGCAACCGGATCGCCTCGGCCTGCTCGTCGGGCAACCGGGCGAGCCACGATTCGGCGCGACGCAACCCTTCGGCCGCTTGAGCAATCTCGGCCGGATTGTCTGCCCCTACCAGCGATTCCGCGGCACCGATTTCCTCGCGCTGTGCCGCCGCACAATTTCGCTTGCGCAACAAATCCGTGCAGGCATTGGCCACCGAACGATACAGATAGGGAACTACGGCCGAGACCTTCCCGTGACCGGATCGCTCGACGAGCGCGCGCACGAAAACCTGTTGCACGACGTCTTCGGCATCCTGATGCGAACGCAACTGGCGAAAGGCATAGCGAACCAGCCGGCCGGCATAAGCGTCAACGAGCGCTTCCACTTCGCTCCCGGATTGCGGCCACGACAGCGACTGCGAGTCGGCGGGTGCGGTCTTCTCGGACTGAATGCCCACCATGCGCCCCAATTTGGACCAGCCTGCTCTCTCCAGAGACGGCCTGCGGCCATCCTAACCCTTACGACGAGCCAGGCCGCGCTTTTCGTCTAAGAATCTCCAAGCAACCTGGGCGGCCGAGCGCTATCGAGCCGCCGGGCCGGCTGCCCTCAGAAGCAGCCGCGTGCCTTGACGGCAAACGCGAATGCCGCCGGGAAAATCGCGCTGCTGCGATCCCGCCGTCGCGGCGTCTTGCGCCAGGTCGGCCAACGCCTCCCATTCGGCAAGACCCATCGCTTGTTCGGGCCAGCCCTCGCGGCGCCAGGCCAGTTTGATCGCTTCGCGAACCAGATAGCGCGGCTGGCCGGCCACAACGTCGCACTGAATCGCAAAACCCGAGCCCGACGAGCGGCAAGTCGCCCGCTCGAGCAGATCCTCGGCCAGGGGGGCCAAGAGCGATTGCATTTCTCCGGCCAGGCTGCCCAAGCGCACCAGCGCATCGACCACCCCGGGATTCACCCGCTCGGCGACGGCCGGCAGCATCTCGTGGCGAATCCAGTTGCGCGTGGCGTCGGTCTGGGCGTTGGTGGCGTCTTCGCGCCAATCCTGCCCCACGGCTTCAAGATAGTCGCGTAGCTCCTGTCGGCCGATCGCCAGCAGTGGGCGGATCAGACTGACCGCTCCGGAAAGCGTTCGCACCCGCGGCATGCCGGCCAAACCGGCCGGTCCAGTCCCGCGGAGGACGCGGTGCAGAATCGTTTCGGCCTGATCGTCGGCCGTATGGGCGATGGCCAGATATCGGGCGCCCAACTGCTCGGCCGCGTCGGTAAGAAACGCGTAACGGGCCCGTCGCGCGGCGGCTTCCAGCCCATCGCCGGCGTTGGCAAGGCCCGGCGGCGCGCTGCCGGCGCGATAACCCAGCTTCAAGCGAGCGGCCAGCTGGGCGACGAATTGCTCGTCGGCATCGGCCGCCGCACCGCGCAATCCGTGGTGGAAATGGGCCACCCAGAGTTGGGACTCGCGCCGCCGCAGCCGAGCAAGAATCCGCAGCAGGGCCACGCTATCGGCCCCGCCCGATACGCCCACGACCACCGGCACATCTTGCCACATTGTCGGCGGCCAGGCCTCGGCAACTCGCGTTTCCAGCGAGCCGGCCAGCGTGGCAGCGGTCGTCTCCGCGGGCATTTGTTTGTCAGGCATCGCTGTTGAGAGCCTTCACCCTGCGGTTCGTCGGGACTCGATAACGTTAGCGCTCAAACCGTGTTCCACGCGCGCTCAATTCGTGTTGCAGTCCGCCGCCAGTGTGATACTCTATGCTCTAGTAAGCGGACGGACCCGTGCCAGGGCGAACTTCAAGTTCGTTCTGGAACAATTCTCATTTGGGAATCAAATCTGGACGCTTTTCCGAATCTACCAAAGGTTTCTCGGGGATCGGTCAATCCCCCCCGAGGAAAGGTTTAACCAAGATCGTCTTCGCGGTATCCCCGGTAAACAAGGGTGATCTGCCGAAAGACGGTTCACGACACGCTTCCGATTGTATCTGGATCAGGTGGTAAGACGAACCATCGCGCGGTAGACGGCCAGCAGATGAATCTGTTGCTCATCCTCACATTTCTCGGCACGCTCCTTTCGAAGCTTTTGCGCGCTGTCGAGTCCGACCGGACTCGATCCCACCGGGTGGAATCCAAAGCGGGCCGGCACGATGGGCCCAGCCGCTTTCGGCTTTCCCAACCGGCTTGGCTGGGCGAGAAATGGATGGCTCTGTGTTCGCGCTCTGGTTCCCAGGCCAAGGCCCTTGTCGGCCGCAGGGTTGGCGGGCCTTGGGCGGCGACCTTCCTACGAAGGCCAGCCGGTTGGGGCCAGACTTTGTTGCTGGCGGCAGCTCGCTCGATCGGCAGGGCCGCAGGCCCACCCGATGCACACCCTTTGCGCCGCGAAGCACAGCGTCTTCGCCGCGCAGAGCTGTGGCTCCGGGCGCCGGGCCAACTCGCCGGCCGACGCCGACAACCTTGTCTTGTCCTAGTCCACTTGTGTCCGGAAGCGTGGGCGATCGCCCACCGACGATGTTCGACGGCAGCCAGGATCGGCCCTGGCCCCCGACATCGGATCGATTGGGTCTGAACCGTTTTTCGCCGGCAGTCATCTTTGAACGCGGCAATCCGACTCTCGCTCGTTGCGGCAAACGCCGGCCGCGCTCGGAGTCGATCGATCGGCCGCCCCGCCGGGCGTACTCGCGAGCGAGCATTTCGCGAGGTATCGCCGTGCCCCTTCCGGAGCTGTTTTCCTATCTCATCGTAGCCGCTTGCGCCGCCGTTCTGGCCGTCGTGCTGGTCAAATTGCTCGATCGCCTTCGCCGTCGCGACGCCGAAAGCGAAGCCCGCGAAATCATCGCCCGGGCTGAGCGCGACAGCGCCAATCACGTCAAAGAGGCCGAGCTGGGCATCAAGGAACGCGCCATCCAGCAAAAGGCCGAAGGCGAACGGGAACAGGCCAAGCTGCGGCAAGAACTGCACGAGCGCGAACGGGTCCTCGACAAACGCCAGGATACCCTCGATCAGCAGGCCGAAGGACTCCGCCGCCAGGAACGGATGGTCGAGGGCAATCAGCGCAAACTGGCCGAAAAAATCGAAGAGAGCAACCGCCGTAACGACGAGCTGGCCCAACAAATCGATCTTCAGCGGCAAACGCTCCATAAACTCAGCGGCCTGTCGCGCGAGGAAGCCACCAAGCGCCTGCTCGACGCGCTGGAAGCCACCTTGCAGCATGAGCAAGGGACTCTCATCCAGCGCCACGAAAAGAAACTGGCCGAAATCTGCGACGCCAAAGCACGCGAAGCCCTGTTGACCAGCATCCAACGCTACGCCGCCGCCCATACCGCCGAAACGACCACCAGCACCGTCGACATCCCCAGCGACGAAATGAAGGGGCGAATCATCGGTCGCGAGGGCCGCAACATCCGCGCCTTCGAAAAGGCCACAGGCGTCGACGTCATCATCGACGACACGCCGGGCGTGGTGATCGTCAGCGGCTTCGACCCGGTCCGCCGCGAAGTTGCCCGCATGGCGCTCAACAAGCTGATCGCCGACGGCCGCATCCATCCCACGCGTATCGAGGAGTTGGTGGCCGAAACGCAGACCGAGATGGAGCAGCACATTCAAAAGTTCGGCGAAGAAGCGGCCCAGGAGGCCGACGTGCCGAATCTGCACGCCAAAACGATCCACCTGCTCGGCCGGCTTCGCTTCCGCACCAGCTACAGCCAGAACGTCCTGCGGCATTCGATCGAAGTCGCCTTCCTCACCGGCATGCTGGCCGAAGAGCTGGGGCTCGACGGCGCGCTCGGCCGACGCTGTGGATTGCTGCACGACATCGGCAAGGCGGCCGACCACGAGGCCGAAGGGGGCCATCCCAAAATCGGCGCCGATCTGCTCAAACGCTATGGCGAGGGTGCCGAGGTCGTTCACGCCGCGCTCGGCCATCACGACGACATTCGAATCGACCATCCCTACACGGTCTTGGTCGCTTCGGCCGACGCCTGCAGCGCATCGCGCCCGGGCGCCGCCGCGAAACCCTCGAACGCTACATCAAGCGAATGGAAGAACTCGAGTCGATCGCCACCGCTTTCGAAGGCGTCGACCAGGCTTTCGCGATTCAGGCCGGCCGCGAATTGCGCGTCATCGCCAATGCCAAGCTGACCAGCGACGCCTCGGCCGCTAAAATTTGCCACGATATCGCCCGCGCGTTCGAGCAACAACTAACTTATCCCGGCGAAATCAAGGTCACCGTGCTGCGCGAAACCCGAGTGACCGAATTGGCCCGCTGAGCCATGCATACAGCCGCGGGGAAGTGAATCATCCTCGACCGACGGATCCGCAATCAAAAGGAAACTCCCCCGGTGCGACTTCTGCTGATCGGCGACATTGTCGGCAAACCCGGACGTCAAATCGTCGTCCACGCCTTGCCCGAACTCATTGCCCGCGAGGACATCGACCTGGTCGTGGCCAACGGCGAAAACGCCGCCGCCGGCTCTGGCATCACGCCGGCCAACTATGCCGAGCTGATCGCTGCCGGCGTCGATTGCGTCACGCTCGGCGACCACATCTACCGCCGCCGCGAGATCATCCCGGTCCTCGAGTCGCAGTCGAACATCGTCAAACCGGCCAATTTTCCGGTCACCGCCCCTGGCAAACCGTGGACCGTCGTCACCTCGCGTTCCGGCGTGCCGGTCGCGGTCATCAGTCTGCTGGGTCGCGTCTTCATGCGGCCGGTCGATTGCCCCTGGACCGCCGCCGACCGCGTCCTGGCCGAAATTCCTCCGGAGGTGAAAGTGGTGCTCGTCGATTTTCATGCCGAGGCGACCAGCGACATGCAACTGATGGGCCGCTATCTCGACGGCCGGGCCAGCGCCGTCCTGGGCACGCACACCCACGTGGCCACGGCCGACGAACAAATCTTTCCCGGCGGAACGGCCTTTCAATGCGACGTCGGCATGGCCGGCCCCCACGACAGCATCCTCGGCCGCCGCGTCGACCGCGTGACCGAGGCCACGTTGACCTTCAACCCGACCCACTTCGAGGTGGCTGGCGGCGACGTCCGCCTCAACGGAACTTTGGTCGACGTCGATCCAGCGACGGGCCGGGCGACCGCCATTCGCCGCCTCTCGCTCACGCAGGCCGAAGTCGAGCGCCGTTCGCCCGCCAAATCCCCCACCGTCGGCCAATAGTCACCACCTCACGCTCCCCGGGCGGGCGATTCCGGCCGTCAACTAGCCACGCTAGCGACCGCCGCCGGGTCCTCCGTCGTGGGCCAGATCGGCTCGGCCAGCGAGTCGCTTCGCGCCTGGGCCAAACCGCCCTTGCCGGCACTCCGGCTCCTCGCTATGCTCCCCATCCCATTCAAGCTAGGCGGAGGCCAAATCGGGCCACGCCGAGACTGCTCCACACTCGGCGCCGTCGAGGTGCCGGAGCACTGGGCGAGTCAGGACGACTTACGCAAGGAATCAGCGATGGACCGCTTCGCGAGGCGTTCAACCAGAGCGGGCATGGGACTGCTGCTGTTGGCAGCGGCCGGTGGCTGCTCGATTCTGCCGTTTGCCGCCTACTTGATCAAAGGAATCTCGACGCCGGCCGACTTTAACGGATTGAAGGGCAAGAACGTCGCGGTCATCTGCCGACCGGTGGCGTCGCTTCAATATCAAAGCTCGAGCGTCGCCAGCGAGCTGGCCCAGCGCGTCGGCGATTTGTTGGCCGAACACGTGCCAAAAATCCACATCATCGAGCAAAGCGAAGTCGAGCGGTGGGAAGACGAAAACAACTGGGAAGAGTACACCGAAATCGGCAAGGCGCTGCAGGCCGACATGGTCGTCGGCATCGATCTCGACCAGTTCAGCCTGTTGCAGGGCCAAACGCTGTACCAGGGCAAGGCGAGCATCGATCTGGCCGTCTACGACATGAAGCATGGCAAGCGACCGGTCTATCAGAAGATGTTGCCCCAGCAGCTCTATCCCCCCAATGCGCCGATACCGGCGGCGGAGAAGTCGCTGGTCGAATTCCGTCGGCAGTTCCTGCAAGTCCTGGCCGAGCAGATCGGTCGCCATTTCTACGAGCACGATTCGACCGCCGACTTTGCCATCGACAGTGTGGCGAACAAGTAGTCTGGCCCCACGTAGCCCTCGACCGCCGCACCTCGACGGCCTCGCCTCGTCCGGTGCGTTTTCTGCCCGCCCCTTCGCTCCCGAGGCCATCGCGGTCTGACCGAGAAAGTGGCCCGCGGGCTCGGCAAATCCCAGGCTTTGCCCGGTTTGTCGGCATATGAATGCTGGCATGCTCTCGGCCAGGGCGGCCGCGACGCACCCTTTTCGTCCCGCCGGCCGCTACCACCAGCTGTTTTCAAAGACCAATCCTGGACGCGGTAGAACCCGACCGTAATAATAGGAACGGGAAACGACTGTGGGGATTAACGGGGGGACGGGGCGACGGCCGATGCGCCAGTGCGCCCGCAGTGGTCATGTCCGAGGTTCTAGCAACTCCCACGGGTTCCATCGTGCTCGCCCTGGCGGGGCTCGCAGCGCTTGTGGCCATCGGAGTTTACCTCATCGGAAAGGTTCGCGGGGAGCTGACCGACCAGACCGACGGTGCGAACGAGCATCTCTCGAAATTTCGCGAAATGCACTTCCAGGGTGGGCTCAGCGACGAGGAATACCGAACAATAAAGGCTATGCTGGCCGAGCCTCTGAAGCAGGAGCTAAAGGCTGACGCCAAGAAAGATTAGTCGGTTTGCGAATCCCCGGCAGAGATTGCCGGGAGGGTAACCTCAGTAAACTGTGACATGTCCCCCTGGCGACATGCTCGGTAAACTGGGGCAAGGCGGAGTCTGAGGCGAATCGGTCGGCTATCTACCCGAGACAAATTCAGTGCCCCAGCGGCGATGCTTACCCTGCCCCTGGGGCACGATTGTGCCAGCAATACGTCTAAGAGTCATAGCGTCTACTTACTACAGTGCTCGAACGCGCAAGCTAGGATATAGCCAGCTCGGACAAGGACGCCCCGCTTGGCCAAGGCGAAGGACGGCTCATTTGGCCACTCGAGCGACACCCTGGAGTTTTGCCCGATCGACCGCTCGCGGTAGCGGTTCGCTTGGGTCGTGAAAGGAGCGGACATGCCCTCAGGTAGGGACGTCAACGCCGGCAGGCGCGGAAGCGGAACCACCAAGAAGAACGCCTTTTGCTCTTTCTGTCGCAAGAGCTATCGGGACGTCGGCCCTTTGGTCGAGGGACCCGGCGATGTTTACATCTGCGGCGAGTGCATCGAACTTTGCCAATTGATCCTGGAACAGGAACGACGCCGGCGGGGAACGGGCAAGCAACTCTTCAACCGTGTTCCCTCCCCGCGCGAACTCGTCGGCCAACTCGACGAATACGTCATCGGACAGGACCACGCCAAAAAGGTGTTGGCCGTCGCCGTCCACAGCCATTACAAGCGACTGATGCTCGGCGCCGAAGGCTCCGACGTCGAAGTCGATAAATCGAATATCTTGCTGATCGGGCCCACCGGCTCGGGCAAGACGCTGCTCGCCCGCACCCTGGCCCGTATCCTCGACGTGCCGTTCGCCATCGGCGACGCCACGACGCTGACCGAAGCCGGCTATGTGGGCGAGGACGTGGAGAACCTGCTGCTCAAGTTGCTCCACGCCGCCGATTTCGACCTGGAAGCCGCCCAACGCGGCGTGCTCTACATCGACGAAATCGACAAGATCGGCAAGACCAGCCAGAACGTCTCGATCACGCGCGACGTCTCCGGCGAGGGCGTGCAGCAGGCCTTGCTCAAGATGCTCGAGGGAACGATGGCCAACGTGCCGCCGCAAGGCGGCCGGAAGCATCCCGAACAGCAATACATCCAAATGGACACGAGCAACATCCTGTTCATTTGCGGTGGCACGTTCGTGAACATCGACAAGATCATCAGCAAACGGCTCGGCAAGCGGACGATCGGTTTCGGCCAGGAGAGTGGACTGAAGGGCGAAACCGACATGGCCAAGCTGCTGCCCCAGGTCACCAGCGACGACATCCTGGAGTTTGGGCTGATTCCGGAACTTGTCGGACGGTTGCCGGTCATTTCGTCTTTGACGCCGCTCGACACCAGTGCGCTGGTCCGGGTGTTGACCGAACCGAAAAATGCCTTGGTCAAGCAATATCAACGGTTGTTCTCGATGGAGAATGCCGATCTTCAATTCAGCGAGGAATCGCTGCAAGCCATCGCTCGCAAGGCACAGATCAAAGAGACCGGTGCCCGCGGACTGCGGTCGATTGTCGAAGAGGTGATGCTCGACATCATGTACGACCTGCCCGAACAGGGGCAGAACTGTCGCTACATGATCACCAAGGACGTGGTCGAGGGCCGTCAACCGGCCTACCCGATTCCTGAAACCAAGAACAAAAGCGCGTAACGTTCAATCCCGCAGCCCACCAAGTTGGGCAGTGGGGGTCGAGTTCGCGCTTCTTTTTGCCAAGCCCGGGACGGCGCACGACAGCGCCTCCCGGGCTTTCGCTTGCGCATACGTCGGCGCCTCCGCCTGTGCGCAATCTCCTCGCGCACGTTTTCTCGTTCTCGCGCACTGCCCGTGCAAGCCCAATTCCTGAGCCAGGTGGCTCACTTTTGCCCGGCGAAAATCGGCAGCCGCTTTGCTAAGGTTTTGTGCGTGGGCACCGATGCACCGCGCTCAGCCAACCGCTCGCGGCACGCGTCTCACTGAGCGGCTGACAACGACCGCCGCGGGGAAGGCGTTACCGCTTGCTCAATCGACCGTCGAGGCCGTAGTCGGCGATCTTCGCCACGAAATCTATGTCAGCCGGGCGGCTTGGAACGCGCTGTTTCCGCGTTAATCGTGCAGCAAAAAAGGCCGCATGCCCGGGCGCGGGCCACGGCTCACGGGAGAAGCGACGATTCATGGATGATTCTAGCGCGGAAACGAACCCATGGAGGGCGGTCTACGATTTCATCCTGACCGATATGTTGCAGGCGTTCGAGGTCATCTATCACGATTTCAACGTCTCACTCGAAGCGTGGCTTAACGATGTTCTGAGCCATCCGATCGCCGAAAAATGGCGTGACGAAGTCAGGCGATTCGTCGACGAGACCGAGCGTAACGGATTGGAGATCTTGCCCGAGTCGGTCCGTGTGATCGAAGCACTCATCGAATCGCGTATCGCCGGCACGGGCCAATTCGCAAGATTTGGCCCAGCCAAACGCACTACATCGCGCGCGGCCGATCGAGTCACGCGACATTGGAACAGGCAGCACGACGGCCCGCGGTCAAACCGTCGGCGTTGACGCTGCAGCGGCCGAGACCTTGAGTGGCGGGCCACCACAACTCGGCAGCCAGGACCATTGATTCATCTTGGCGGCGGACAAGCCCAATGCGAGTCGAAGCTATCGCAGGGCGTTCAAAGACGCAACGCCCGCGATGCCGGACAGCTTCGAAATTCACCACGTGTTTGAGCAGGGCCGCGAGATACTCGCCGAAAGGTTCCGTAAGGAACTTAGTGTCGACCTTAACGCTCTGGATAATCTGCGAGGCGTTTCCGAGGAGACGCACAGAGAGAATACTGCAATCCAAACAAGGTTTTGGGCCGCGAAGTTGCAAGAGTATCGCCTTCCAAATTCTCAGCAGGGCTACAGCGAACTGTACAAACGCGTGCCGCTCGCAGAGGTGCAGAAGCTACAGGCCGAGATTGAGGCCACGTACAAGCCACTCTGGGTAAAATCGGGCGCGGCCGCCAAGGACGTAGCTGCGGTGGAAAAGCGGCTTAAGGACCAGCGATTGATGAACCTGCGTCCCGCCCGAATCGAGGGTACGCTGAAAAAAGCCGGAGTTGCCGCGACCGGCTTTGCGATCTTCACTTTAATCGCCGAAAATGCAGCTCTTGCCAACAACATCGTCGATCCTCCGCCGCACGTCCAGGCTTCTCTTGATAATATGCTGAAATGGTACGCTGCGGTATATGAAGCCAGGGTGACTCGCGGGTTCATTAAGCCGGAGGAGTGGCAGGCGCTGCAGGATGCGACGATGAGATACCTGAGCGCCGCTGGATTTGACGACAAGGTAAAGGCTCTGATCCTCCGGCAATTCGAAATCGAAGGGGCCAGGCTGTAAGGATCATGAAAATACGATATTACGACCGCTCGGGCGAACTACTCAAAGGTTACTTCTTTCAGCTGGAAATCCCTTTCGATACGCATTTATCCCTTCGGATGGAGGCCGACTCGAAACAGTGGATTGTCAGCGATTCAGCGACGACGGCTGATGGGGGGCAGGCTTATGCGGAAGTGTGTGTCCACGGCGATGAGCGACACGGCTGTCCATTGGATGCATCGCATGTCACCGCGTACGAGGGCTGGCGCGTAATGTGGGCGGATTTGCATGGTGGGAGTCAGCTGGAAGACTTCGTGCGCGATTGTGTCGGCCCAAGCATCGTCGTGACTGAGGCGTTCAGCCGCCGGCTGTTAGAGAGTGGTCTTCGTGGCCTCGTTTCGGTGGACATGCCGATCCGGTTCAGCCAGGCCCGCCTGCAAGAAATCCCCCGGTTGTGCTGGCTCGATTTTCAGGGCCGCGACTGCGTGCGACGAATCCAGGTTCAAGTACCCGAGCCCAACGAGTGCCCGCGCTGCCATTGGGGGCCGGTCGTTTGCCCGGCCTGCCACGACACTACGTTCCACTGTCCGCAATGCAAACTGGACCTGATCGGCTCGATCGATGTCCATTCCGACCAACCATTTTCCGCGGAAATCATTAACGACACCGATTGGATCGTCGAGGCGCACGACTGGGATGGCAGCGATTTCTTTGCCGAGCGCTATATCACTCGCAGGGCGTTACAATATCTGATGAGCGTCCACGCCACGCCTTTCATCGCCAAACCGTGCTGGGCCAACGTCGAACGATTGACGAAGGACCAAATGTGCGCTTTGCAAGCGATGTGAGGTTTAAACTCCGATGGAAATCGAATACGTCGTACCACCGGCCGTCGAGCCGCCTGGCTTGCAGCCCTCCGCCGCTGGCGGCGGTACGTGCTATTCCATTTGGGCGTCGTCACTCTCTGTGTGGTGTGGTACCGGCTGCAAGGGATGCGGACACCGCCGCATAGGCCACTGTTCGCGGCGCTTGAGATTTGCGTCGCGCTCACATTCTTCTTTTGGTTGATCTCACCGTTTATCAGCATTTACATTCTCGTGCCATTGATTCGTCACGGCTGGCGATACTTCTTATGGGGCGCAATGGATGCAGCCCTCTGCGTGCTGCACATCTTGGCACTCCAACCGGGCTTTACGTGACCGGTTTAGCCTCCGGACGAGAGATTGCCCATGCCGGCGCTCACCGGCCCACGCGGGCCAACCGCTTCAGCACTTCCGCTCCGCGCTGGAGCGTCGCGTCGCTAGCGGCGTACGAAAGGCGAAAGTGCGTGTCGTGATGGCTGAAGATGTTGCCAGGAATGATTAACAATTCGTTGGCGATCGCCCGGGCGACAAACTCGCTTCCGGTTCCCCACGGCGCACGCGGAAAGATGTAAAACGCTCCGCCCGGCCGGGCAATCTCATAATCCGCGGCCATTTCACCCAGCAGCCAATCTCGCTTGCGACGATAGTCGGCGATGTGCGAGCTCATGTCGACCTCCAGCGCCGCGGCGGCGGCCCATTGAAACGGCTGCGGCGCACAGACGAACGTGTACTGCTGCAGCTTGATCATCTGCGAGATCACCGCCTTGGGCCCATGCGCATAGCCCACCCGCCAGCCGGTCATGCCATAGGTCTTGGAAAAGCCGTCGATCACCAGCGTCTCGGGATTGAACTCGGCCGGCGACACAAACGGACTGTCGTAGTTGAACTGGCTGTAGATCTCGTCGCTCACCAACAGCACGTTCCGCTCGGCCGCCAGCAGGGCCAGGTCGCGAATCTCGTCGGTCGTGGCCACCACGCCCGTCGGATTGGCCGGGCTGTTGAACAAAATCAGTTTGGTCCGCGGCGTGATGGCTGCCCGCACCCGGTCGACGTCGACGTGAAAATCGGGGTACGTATCGATCACCACGCATTTGCCGCCGACCAGCCGCACGAGCGATTCATACATCACGAATGCCGGATCGAAGATAATGACTTCATCCCCCGGATTCACCGTGGCCAGCATCGTCAGCACCAGGCCGCCACTGGTGCCGCTGGTGACAAACACGTCGCGGTCGGCATGGCCAAATTGCTGGGCGATCCGTGCGGCCAATGCGTCGCGCACCGCGGGCATTCCTTGCGTCAAGGCATAACCGTTTTTCCGCCCGTGGATCGCCGCGACGGCCGCCGCTTGCACCGTCTCCGGAACGTCAAAGTCGGGCTGCCCGATCGACAGATTGATCGGATTCTTCATCGAAGCCGCCAGGTCGAACACCTTGCGGATTCCGGAACTGTCGCAATATTGCGTGCGGTCGGCAATCCAAGACATCAAAAGGCTCGCAGGGAAAGGGGTGGGGTGGTTAACGGCGGCTGGCCGTGGGTGACCGCCACACACAAAGGATGAATGCCACCGGCCGGTTCTGCAATCCCCCCAGCGCCAAGGCGTACATTCCGAGGGCAATCGCGGCGGTCGCTGGTCAGTCGAGCATTTCCGAAATCGGACGGTCTTGCCCGCTCAGCAATTGCAGAATCCAGCCGACGCTCACCAAGGCGTCGCACGTCGGATACTGGCCGGCGAACCACAGGCGGTCGCCCGGCCCGGCGCCGGCCACCGCGCCGCTTTGGCGCAGGGCCGCGTCGACTGCCTCGCGCGTCGCATCGGCTTCGATCACCCGAGCGCCGGCCGATTCGAAAAGCTGCCTGCCGGTCGAAGCGCAATCTTGTGCCAAGACAACAGACTGCTCGGCGGCACGGTTGGCCGCTTTCCGCCACAGGGCCCACAACAATCGCTCGGCCCCGACTTGCCGGCTTCGCTGATCGACCAATACCAGACAGTCGCCGTCGCCATCGATCCACAGTCCGAAGTCGGCTTTGACTCGAGCGACTTGTGCCCGCAGCCGATCGACTCGCCGCGCGCGAGAGATTCCAGCCCTTTCCGTTGCGAGCCAGTCCGTAAGGCGCTGACGTCGGCTCGCGGCCGGCGTGCGCTGCCCGTGGTGCGTCGGTCCGCGTCGGCGTCGCCGTCCGGGATTCCGGGCGAAATGATTTCGCACGCGCTGCGGCCGACGAGCAATCGCAAATGTTCGACCAGCGGCCGACTGGCCGCGTCGAGCACAAACCGCAGTGGGCGCAAGCCGTGAAACAGCTCCCCAAGTTGCTGGCGATATTCGGCCGCCGGATCGACCCGTTCCAGCCCACCGAATCGCCGGCTGGTGCGAACCGCTTCGTCGACCAGTGCGCGGCGAACCGGTTCGAGCCCACCATCGGCCGACCAGGGCCTGGCCTCGGGTCCCCAACACTTGAGGCTGACCGTCTGAGTAGCCGACAGCGCGTTGCCGATCAACATGCCACCATCGAGTCCGGCCTGGCGAATGATCATGGCCAGCGAGCCGGCGGTTGCACTGCCCGTTTCGATCACCCGGCAACCGGCCCGCTGAAATCCCTGACTGACGGCGGCGACCAACGGGGCCGAAAGCCAGCGGCCGTCGCCGCCGACGCCCACCCGCACCGGACGGCCGGCGCCAGGAAGCTGAGACAACACGGTGCCAACCGCCATGGCCAGCCGGCGAGCGACCGGCCCGTCAATCTCGTTGACGGCCGTGCCGGCCAGCCCTTCAGCCCCCCAGATCGCCTCGCCCCCGCAGAATCGCTCTCGTGTCGCGACGGACTCGGGAACAATGGCATCATCTGCGTCCGCCGTGTGCTTGTCGCCGGCGTCATCGGCAGCTGGGCCCATGCCGGGGAGCAAACCGCCGGTCTCGAAACGATCGGCGCAAGAGCGGCAAGCGGCGTAGCCGGCCGCGAGGCGTGCCAAATGCGTTGCCCGATCGATCCAATGGGTTTCGCCCGGGCAACGGAAACGGAGTTCGACCGCTGGGTTCAAGTTCGTTCTCGCATCCGTTCGAGTATTCGTTACCACGCCGTGGCGAATTCGCGCAAGTGGCCGCGTTCTCGCATCCTTGTCGAGCGGCGTGGGGCGTGGGGGCCCCCAGCGGAAACGGCTGGCTTAATCGGCCGTGGGCTCGGTGGCCGCGCGCCGCATTTTGCTGCGGGCGCGGCTCAGCGTCGGTCCGACGCTGTTTTCAGGCATGCCGACGGCCGTGCTAATTTCGTGGTAGCTTTTGCCTTCCAGATGGTACATGCGAACGATTTCGGCCTCGGCACCGTCGAGCTCTTCGAGCAGCCGTTCGATCTCCTCCCGATCGTTGAACTGCTCGGTCGATGGCGAAACGACTCTGCCGGCCCCCAGCGCGTCGACATCCGGCATTCGCACCGAGGCGGGCTGCTTGAGCAGTTCGCGCACGACCACCCGGCGGGCGATCACGGTCAAATAGGTCGCCAGGCTGCTGTCGCCACGAAAGTTGCGCAACACCGCCAATTCGTCTTTCACGACCGTCAAAAAGACCTGGGCCACCAGATCTTCGCGATCCTCTGCCGACAGGCGCAACGAGCGGCACTGGGCCGAATGGTTGACCACGTGGATCACCAGGCCCATGAAACGATCGACGAAGTCCTCCCACGCCCGAGGCTTACGCGCCAGACAGCGCTGCAGGAGGCTGCGGTCGATATCCGAAAGTGCCATGACGTAAAAACCTTCGTCAGCGGCGACAGTCGCTCACGCCCGATCCCCCCCTGCGCCAAGCGTTGGCTGGTCGCCAAGACGAGCGAGGGCGCAAAATCGGGAGGATCAAATTGATTCTAAGTCGGGTCGCAGAACGAAACAAGGCCGAGTCGACCCCGGCCGAAGCTGGGCTGGGTTGACACTCGTTTTTGAGGGTACTAGAATTCGGCCGCGCTGGGGGCGCGCGTCTTGTCGATTAAACCCCGGAGCGGCCCAGCAGTCACCGGTTTTGCGCGTCAGACAGGGTTTTACCCCCATTTCGGTCATCGAGAATCATCCCGGGTCCGCGATCGATTGTGGCATGATCTGGTCGTCGCGGTGCGGGGCGGCGGAGTGCGCCCGGCGGGCAGGCTCCCCACTGCGGAGGCGGACAGAATCGAATTGACAGATCGCGGTGACTGGGGCGAAATTGAGGGCGGCGGGGTAACCGCTAACGCGCCATTGCGGTATGGTATAGTGGCCGTCGTGTCGCGGAAGTGAATGCGTCAAAACCGCTCGCCCGAGCTCGTGGCGGCGCGGGATGCCGCGTGTTGAAAAAGTCAATCGACTGCATCGTCAATCGGACCGTGTTCTTTTTTTCATTTCCCATCGAGCCAGCTCGATCGGAAGGGGAGCGAAAGCGTCAATGACTCATGTGGTGTGCGAACCCTGTTTCGCTTGCAAGTATACCGACTGCGTAGTGGTCTGCCCGGTCGAGTGCTTTTATGAGGGAGAGAAGATTCTCTACATCCATCCGGATGAGTGCATTGATTGCGAGGCTTGCGTTCCCGAGTGCCCCGTGGAGGCGATCTTCCACGAGGACAACGTACCCGAGGAATGGAAGGATTTCATCGCGCTGAACGCCGAAATGGCGCCGCAGTGCGAAGTGATCACCGAAAAGAAAGAGCCCCTTGCCGGCGCCGAGTGATCGAAGCGGCAAGTGACCGGGTGAGGGCACGTGCCGGTTGGCGCCGGCGCCGTACTGCGCTGCACGCGGCGACCTGCCGCTTCCGGCCAATGGCTGCGCATCACGCAAGCTTCTCATGCGCAAGTCGGCCGACCCGGAAGCACGCTCGGTCGATTCAAATGAGATCGACCGACCAATAAGCCTCGGTCGATTCAAATGAGATCGACCGACCAATAGGCCTCGGTCGATTCAAATGAGATCGACCGACCAATAAGCATTGTCGAGAAACGTCTTCCAGCTCTCGTACTTGGGATTTCCAAGCTTGACGGCCAGGAGCGGGCTGCGCTTCGGCCGGGTCGGTGGCCGGGTCAGTTTCATGTGCGCCTCGTGCGGCGTGCGCCCACCCTTTTTCACGTTGCACGCCACGCAGGCACAAACGACGTTCTCCCAACTGGTCGGGCCGTTGCGGCTGCGCGGCACGACGTGATCGAGGCTCAGCTCGCTGGTCGGGAAGTTCTTGCCGCAATATTGGCAGCGGTTTCCGTCGCGGGCAAAGATGTTGCGCCGGTTGAAACGCACGGCTTGTTTCGGCAGCCGATCGAACTCCAACAGCCGCACCACGCGCGGCACTTGGATCTCGAAATTGACGGCACGAATCCAGTCTTCGTGCGGTTCTTTAAAGGCGGCTTTCAGCTCGCTGATTTCACGCCAAGAGTCGAAACTGTAGTTGGCGTAGGCACCCTCTTGGTAGTGGATGACTTCAGCCAGTTCGCGCAAGAGCAGGCCGAAGGCCCGTCGAACGTTGATGACGTGCACCGCGAGATAGAAGCGGTTCAAGACCAAAACGCTGGCCCCCAAGGGGTTGCCTGGCGCGATCGCACCCGTCATCAAAACCTCCCGCCGCGGGTGTTTGAAAGCTGGCGCCGAGCGTCGCCGCCCGCCCTTTCACCCGATGGTCGCGTATAAAACCGGCGCTTACCATGATTGGAAATCCGCACGGCTGTACTGGAGTGCATATTCATTGTAGTCAGCAGACTTGGTCGTTACCAGCCGGTCTGACAGCGACCGTCGCAAATCACCGCGGGCGCTAAAACAGACCCGGCTCGGCTGGCCGCCGCGCCTCGCGGGGGCCCACCACTGCCGACGCTGCAAAGGCGGAGCCCGCTTGATGCTGCTGTGGCACTGGTCTTGCGCCCCCGCGCTCGCACATCGCTCACAAAGGCCAGGGGTGTTCAGGCGCCCGAACCATCATGGTCGACGGTGGCGCCATCAGCACAGCGTCGCTGCGCCCCGTGCCAGCAGGTGCTACCGCTCGGCTTCGTCAGCGCAAAGGGTCTCCAGCGCGCAAATGGAGTGTTGTCAAGCATCCGGCGCAATTTCCGACCGATGCGCCGGCCGGGACAAAAAAAATCGCTTTCCGACTTGCTCCACGCGCGGCGGCCGCATTAGGATTGGACTTGGCGGTGGTTCCAGCGGTGTGTGCGGCTCAATACCACGCGTCTTGCTTTTGGAGGGGATGATGATTCGATATTCATGCGATTGCTGCAAGCGAGAACTTGACCCGGAAGACCTGCGCTACGTTGTCAAGATGGAAGTGTACGCGGCATTCGATCCCAGTGTGACGGACGAAGCGGCCGACGACCGCGATCACTTGCAAGAGATTCAAGAAATCCTGCAGCGGAGCGACGAAGTCGTCAACGATCAAATCGCCAGCGACGTCTACGAGCAACTGCGGTTTGATTTGTGCCCCGAATGCCATCGCCGGTTCCTGAAGAACCCGCTCGATCGCGAACTCCCCAAGCATTTCGACTTCAGCAAGAACTGATCGCCGCAAACAAGATGCGGCGGCGAAATGCCGAAGTGCTCGTTTTGCGAATGCATCGCCGTGATCGCGGGCGTAGCGAGCGCGCGGCGTATGAGCCCCTTGCCCTGCGCCAGTTTGTTTGTCTCCCTGGTTTCCCGCCTACTGACTTCCTTCCTCCGCGAGGCGATGGAGCGCCGACGTCGAAAAGATCGCCTGTCGGAAATTCACCGTGCATCGCTTCTTGATTCTGCTCGCCCTGTTGCTGCTGCCGCGTCTCGTCGCCGCCCAAGCGCTGGTCGCCGAGACCGATCCTCTCTCGCCGGCCGAAGAGCAGAAAAAATTCAAACTTCCTCCCGGCTTCGAGATCGAGCTGGTTGCGGCCGAGCCCGACATTCACAAGCCGATGAACCTCGAGTTCGACGCGCACGGCCGGCTGTGGGTCACGCATAGCGTCGAATATCCCTTTGCCGCGGCCGACGATCAATCGGCCCGCGACGCAGTCACGATCCTCAGCGACCTGGGCACCGACGGACGAGCACGCAAAGCCGTCCGCTTCGCCGACCATTTGAACATCCCGATCGGCGTCCTTCCGCTGGGCGATCGCGACACGCTGGTCTGGTCGATCCCGAACCTCTACCGGCTCTCCGACACCACCGGCCGCGGCGTGGCCGACCAGCGGACCGTCCTGTTTGGTCCGTTCGGCATCACCGACGTGCACGGCAATCAAAATGCCTTCACACGCTGGGTCGACGGCTGGATCTATGCCAATCACGGCTTCAGCAATCACAGCCAGCCCAAGAAAGGTGGCACAGGCGACGTGGCCATCGACATGCAGTCGGGCAATGCCTATCGCTTCCGCGCCGACGGCAGTACGATCGAGCAGTTCGCCTGGGGCCAGGTCAATCCATTCGGCCTCTGCTTCGATCCGTTGGGCAATCTGTTTACGGCAGATTGCCACTCCCGCGCCGTGACGATGGTCCTCCGTGAAGGCTATTACCCCAGCTTCGGCAAGCCGCACGACGGCCTCGGATTCGCTCCGGAAACGACCGACGTCGACCACGGCGGCACCGGCATCGCCGGCATCGTCTATTACGCGGCCGATCAATTCCCGGCCCATTTCCAAAACTCTCTCTTCGTCGGCAACGTGATTACCAACCGCGTCCATTGCGATCGGCTCAAGTGGAATGGCTCGTCGCCGCGTGTGGCCGCGGTCGAAGATTTTCTCACCTGCGACGATCCCTGGTTCCGGCCGGTCGATATCCAACTCGGATTGGACGGCGCACTCTACATCGCCGATTTCTACAACCGCATCATCGGCCATTACGAAGTTCCGCTCACGCATCCCCAGCGCGACCGCGAGCGAGGTCGAATCTGGCGCGTCGTCTATCGTGGGCCGGCAGCCCAGCGCCACCAGCCGGCGGGCAGTCCGGCACCCGCCGACCTGGCCACGCTCGATGCCCAGCCGCTGATCGAACTTCTCGGCCACCCGAACCTGACCGTCCGCACACTGGCAACCCACACGCTCGTCGATCGTTTTGGCAGCGAGGCCGCGACCGCCTGCGCCGGCTCCTGTCACAACCTGATAAACCCACTGCCCGGGCCACCGCCACTGGCGATCCGGCATTCGACGCCGCGGCGCAGCGCGCCCACGCCATTTGGATCGTCCAGCGAGCCGGCACGCCGGACGCGCAGATCGACGAGCCGCTCGCCCGGCAATTGGCGAGCGATCCGGCCACGATCGTGCGCGTGCATCTGGTGCAAGCGATCGGCGCAACCGCGGTCTGGGAAGCGTGGCACGGAGATCTGGTGCGCGGCCGACTCAACGACGCCAATCCGTTTGTCCGCCGGTCTGCCGCCGCCGCGATCGCGCTTCATCCGGCCAGCGAAAACGTCGCTCCACTGGCCAGGCTGCTGGTGGAGAATCGCTCCGACGACGCCCAACTGACACACGCAACCCGCATCGCCCTGCGCGATCAACTCCGCAGTCCGGCGGTGGCCGCTGCCCTGGCCACGCTCGACCTTGACGATTCCATGCGGCAGCAGGTGCTCGACATCGCAGCGCTGACGGCGACCCCTCCGATGGCCGAATTCTTTTACCAACAGATCCTCGCCGGGCACGTCGAGCCACGCGTGCTGGTCCAGGCGCTGCCAATCGCCGCGGCCGAAGTCGATCCGGCCCGCCGCGATCTGTTGGTCGGCTATTTGCGCGAGCATTTTGCCGACAACTCGGATTTCCAACTCGAACTCTTGCGGGGCATGGCCGACGCGCTCGCCAAACGCGGTGCCCGGCCTACCGATTTGATGGTCGAGACGCTGACCACCCTGCTGCGGCCGACCGTGACCGGCGAGACCGCCGAGCAGTGGACCAACATGCCGCTGCCCGGTCGGGCTCCGTCTGCCAGTCCTTGGGTACCGGAGGAGCGAAAGTATCAAGATCAAAGCAGCGCGACCGTTTTGAGCTCGCTGCGCGAGCACAATCCCGCCGGCGAACATCTGACCGGCGTGCTGCGCAGCCCGACCTTTTCGATTCCACCGAAGTTGTCGTTCTGGATGTGTGGCCATGACGGTGCGCCTGGGAGCGCCGCGGGCAAACAGAACTATGCACGGCTGGTGCTGGCCGATGGGACGGAAGTGGCGCGCAGCGATCCCCCGCGCACCGACGTCGCCCAGCGCTTCGAGTGGGATCTCGCCGCCGTCGCCGGCCAGAGTGGCGCGCTGGAAGTCGTCGATGGCGATGCCGGCGGCGCCTATTCCTGGCTGGCCATCGGGCGCATCGACCCGCCCATCATTCGAGTGCCTGATTACGCAATCGGCGACCGGGCGAGCCGCGGGCCGATGCGGTGCGGCTGGCAGGTTCTCTGCGATTGGAGGGACTGGCCGGTCCGATCGGCGGGATCGCCCGCCGGTGCGACAACGTCTCGCTGCGAGTGGCCGCCTGCGAAGCGCTGGCGGCACTCCGTCCTGGCGAAGCCGTCACGCCGCTGGCCGGTCTGCTGGGCGACCCGGCGCTGCCGGTTGCCATGCGACAACACGCGGCCGAACTGCTCGGCGGCATCGATCGCGGCGAAGCGGCCGCGGCATTGTTGGCCGGACTGCGGACCGCTCCGCAACCGGTCGCCATCGCCATTGCCACCGCGCTGCGCCACACACCGCGGGAGCCAACACGCTGCTGGCCGAGATCCGCGCCGGCCGGGCGGCCGCCACCCTACTGCGCGAGCCGACCGTCGTCAGCCGCTTGAAGGGTGCGGGAATCGCCAACCTCGACGAACAAATCGCGGAGCTCACGGCCAAACTCTCGCCGGCCGACGATCGCATCGCCCAACTCATCGCCGCGCGCCGCGAAGGTTTTCTCGCGGCCACTGCCGACGCCGAGGCCGGCCGAGCCGTTTTCGCTCGCAGCGTCTGCAAATCTTGCCACAAAATCGGCGAAGTCGGCGGCGCGATCGGTCCGGCGCTCGACGGCATCGGAGTCCGCGGACTCGACCGCCTGCTGGAAGACATGCTCGATCCCAGTCGCAACGTCGACCAGGCGTTCCGCGTCACGCTGGTCGAAACCGACGCCGGCCAAATCATCTCGGGCTTCGGCTTGCGCGAGGAAGGCGAAACGCTGGTCCTGTTCGACTCGGCCGGCAAGGAGATTCGGCTGCCGCGCGGCGACATCGTCGCGCGCTCCCCGTCTTCGCTTTCTCCCATGCCGGCCAATATCTCCGATATGATCAACGAGCGTGAGTTTTACGAGCTGTTGGCATTCCTGCTCAGTCAGCGGCCCAAATAGGGGATGGTCTCGGCTCGCGGCAACCGTGCGCCAGACGTATGGCTCGCACGCCTCCGATCCACGACTGCTCCCCGCGTTTCCCTCCTGCTTGAAAGTTGTTCATGGCCCGCCGCTATCAACCACCGCGCGTCTCGACTTATGTCGGGCTGGTCGTGTTGGTGCTGGTCATCCTCTTGCGGTTCTGGGGCGGACCGGTTGGGCAGCCGCATCCCGGTCCGCGCGAACCTTTGCCACCAGGCGAGCACCACGTGGTCCGAGTGGTCGATGGCGACACGCTGATTGTCGATCCACACGCCCGGGTCCGGCTGATCGGCGTCAACGCGCCGGAGACGGTGAAGCCCGATTGGCCAGTCGAGCCCTGGGGTCCCGAGGCCAGCGCCTTCACCAAAAGATTTGTGGCCGGCGGGGACGTCCGGCTCGAGTTCGATGACGAGCCGGTCGACGCCTACGATCGCTATCTGGCGTATGTGTGGGTTGGCGATCGGATGCTGAACGAGGCGTTGCTGCGTGCCGGCCTGGCCCGCTTCGAACAAGGCTTTCATTATTCCTCGGCGATGAAGCGCCGCTTTCGACAGGCCCAGGACGAGGCCCGGCGAAAACATTTGGGCATCTGGAGCGGTCCCAGTCACCATGACGGCCTGAGCCCCGCGCTCAGCCCGGAAGCGAGTTCCGCCGCAGCCAGCCAGTCGCCGTGAGCGATGCCTGTGCCGCAGTGCGGCCCTACTCAACCGTCGCCACCGCTGCTAAAATCGTCACTCCGATCGCCGCCGTAAGCCTCCGCGATCTCTGTGTCCTCTGCGGTTTAATTGCCTCTACCGCAGAGGGGCGCGGAGGAAGAATTATCTGGAAAGCCAATCGCGCGGTTGATCGGCGACGACTCTTTTTTTCTCGAGCTGAGGATGCCAAGCGTGAGCGAGCCCAAAAAAACCGCCAGCAAAAAACTCAACATCGCCGTCATTGGCGGCGACGGCACCGGGCCGGAAGTGGCCGCCGAAGGGCTCAAAGTCCTGAAGGCCGTCGCCAAGCTTGAGAATTTCGAGTACGAAACGACTCCCTTCGATTTCGGCGGCGAGCGCGTACTTGCGCACCGGCGAAACGCTGCCGGCCGGCGCCGTCGACGAGCTGCGCAAGTTCGACGCCATCTTCCTGGGGGCCGTCGGCCATCCCGACGTGGCGCCCGGCGTTCTGGAAAAGGGCCTCTTGTTGGAACTGCGGTTTCAGCTCGATCAATACATCAACCTGCGGCCGGTCAAACTCTTTCCCGGCGTCGAAACTCCGCTGAGCGGAAAGGGACCGGCCGACATCGACTTTGTCGTCGTCCGCGAAAACACCGAAGACCTCTACTGCGGCGTCGGCGGCTTTTTGAAGAAGAACACCAAGGACGAAGTTGCCAGTCAGACCGCCGTCTACACCCGCAAGGGTTGCGAGCGCTGTATCCGCTGGGCGTTCGAGTACACCCGCAAGCGCAACAATCCCAAACACATGCTCACGCTGGTCGCCAAGACCAACGTGCTGACGTACGGCCACGATTTGTGGTGGCGGACGTTCCAGGACGTTGCCCGCGAATATCCCGACATCAAGGCCGACTATAACCATGTCGACGCCTGCTGCATGTGGATGGTCAAGAACCCCGAATACTATGACGTGATCGTGACGACGAACATGTTCGGCGACATCATCACCGATCTCGGCGGCATCTTGCAGGGGGGCATGGGCGTGGCCGCCGGCGGCAACATCAATCCCGATCCGGGCGGCACCAGCATGTATGAGCCGATGGGTGGCAGCGCGCCGAAATACACCGGCAAACACGTCATCAATCCCATCGCGGCCATCAACGCCATGTCGATGTTGTTGGAGCACACCGGTCAGCCCGCCGCCGGGGCGCGCGTCATGAAGGCCATCCAAACCGTCACCGGCACCAAGATGAAAAGCCAGGCTGCCGGCAAGATGGGCTACAGCACGCAGCAGGTCGGCGACCTGGTCGTCGAAGCTGCTGTAGACCGGCGCCGCCCGGCAGCTGCTCAAAACTTGCGATCGGCCGGGGCAGGGGGTGTCCATTGATAGAGCCAGGTTTCGCTTAAAGCCTGTCCCTTCAGCCGCAGGTAAAGCCGCAGATCGATCGGTTCGACCGAGTCGTCGGTCGGTTTGATGTCGAACATCGCCCGCCAGCCATCGATCGCGGCCAGCGGTCGTGCCGACGTCAATTCAACGTCACCGCGCGAGACGGTGATGACCGGCTCGACTTCGGCGTCGGCAGCCAGCGATGCCAACTCTCCGCCGGCAAAGTCGACCGCGAACCGCCACGAGTAATAGGTCCGCGGCTTGCCGATCACGCCGCCGATGCCCGTGCGCGTCGCCTCGACGGTAGCCAACCGTGGTGGATGCGGCGGCCGGAGCCCCCAATACAAGCGATAGGCAAACAGCCGCTCGGCGCCGGCCTGGGCGCGTCGTCCCATTGCCAGAAGGCAACGATGTTGTCCGACGTTTCGTCCACCGTCGGAATCTCGACCAGCCGCACCGCCCCGCGTCCCCACGTCTCTCCCTCGCGACCCGCTTTGGGCTCGACCCAAACGCTCGGCCGGCGATCGTAAAAAACTCCGTCATCCTGATAGTGGTCGAAATTGCGGTCGCGCTGCAGCAGACCAAAGCCGCGCGGATTGTTGTCGGCAAACGAGTTGACACGCAAGCTGACAGGATCGGTCAACGGCCGCCAAATGCGCTCGCCCGCGCCGGTCCACAGCGACAAGCCATCCGAATCGTGAATCTCGGGTCGAAAATCGGCGCTGGCGTGATGATCGTTCTCACCGCAAAGGAACATGCTCGTCAACGGGGCAATGCCCAGCGACTCGATGCTTTTGCGTGGATAGATCGCGGCGTCGACGTCCATCGTGAGCGGTTCGCCCGGGGCGATTTCGAAGCGATAGGCCCCCGTCACGCTGGGCGAATCCAACAAGGCATAGACGGTGAGTCGATCGACGTCGGCCGCCGGTCGCTGGAGCCAGAAGGCCGTAAAGATCGGGAACTCTTCGGGGTGCGGCAATCCACAATCAACGGCCAGGCCCCGCGCCGACAGACCGTATTGTCTGGCATCGCTGACCGCCCGAAAGTAGCTGGCCCCTTGAAACGCGGCCACGTCCCGCCGCCAGTCGGTGTGAAATGCCAACTGAAAGCCGGCAAAGCCCAAATCGGGCGGCAGCCTGGCCCCATCGACGCCGCTGTCGCCATAGTCGAACAAACGCGGATCATAGGCCAACTGCCGCGCCTTGCCATCGACAACCTCGTAGATTTTTACGGGCACCTTGTTGTAGAGTCCCAAATGGAAAAAGCGAACGCGAAATTCCAATCCGTCGTCACGCCATAGCGAGTGGCTGTCTTTGAATCGAATCGCCTGCATCTGATCCCAGGTCAGCTGCCGGATCGGACCGGGCAACGTCGCGCTCGGCGGGACATAGGGCTTCGAAGCCAACGAGCGCGCGTCGCCTTTGAGTCGCGCAAAGTCGAATTGTTGCGGATCTCCCACCGTCTTGAGCGGATGAGCCTCGACGACCCCAGCCCCCGCAGTGCGAGCGGCTTGCCCAACCGCCGGCGCGTCCTCGGCCCGGACCGGCGCGCACAGCACCATCAAAGCTGCGATTCTCACGAGCATGCCGGCAAGAAAAGTGGCGGATCGGATCATCGCAGTGGTTGTTCAAAGAGAGAACTGGTCGATTGGGAGCCAACGCGCGTGACCGCGGGCAACGCCCGGACGCGACAGGAAGTCCCTTTCGTTCGAAAACCACTGGGTTAGCAAATTCCGAGCCATTTCGATCCCAGTTTTTTCCCCTGGCACGCCAATTGCTGGTTTTCACACGGCCCAGGCATAGACGAGTTTCAACGAGCATGGACGTTCACAGAACGTTGATTCGATTGGCGACCTTTGTTGGGAGTTCAAGGGATGGATTCGTCAAAGCCTGGCCAACGCCCGCAGCACCCGTTGAGTGACATCGCGCACGATGCGTCCCCTTGGAGCCGCGCGCCGAGCGATTGGTGGCCGAATACCTGCGCGTTTGGGGACTGCGCGATCCACAAACAATCGCCACGCTCGCCAGGCGTTGGGTCCATAGCACTGTCGAGGCTTCTCCGGCTCTCGCGTTGGGTGGCAATCTCACCGAGCTCTATCGAGCCGTCATGCGGCGGGCCACGGCCGACCTGGATCAGTGGATCGATCATTTGGCCGGCGAAATTTGCACCAGTCCGCGCGATGCGTGCAGCCGCCGCGGTCTGTTGGCGATCGAGTTGCAAAGCGTCATCGATCAGTTTCCGGCCGCGATGCTCGACGATCGCTCATTGCCGCCGGCCTTGCGCCAGCAGTTGGCGAGTGCCGCCCTTCCCGTGGTGCCGGCGTTCTGCCCCACCCGCATGCCGACCCAGTCGCTCGAGGCGGTATCGAGCGCGAAATATTTCGCTCGTTGGCGGCAGACGTGGAGTCGTTTTGTGCACGGCCGGCGCCGGGCGTCGTCCTTCCAGGTCAGTGGCCAAGGTTGAAAAAGCTCGCCATGAACGACCAGAGCCCTCTCAACCGATCGAGCGCCCGCGCGCTGTTGGCCCTGCTCAGCCTGTCGACCACCGGCGCGGCGGCGTGGGTGTTTTATCGTGTGTTGTCGGGGCGGGGATCGATGGTCGCCTTTTCGGCCATCTTGTGGGTGATGTTTGTCGTCCTGTTTTTCTGGATCGCCCTTTCATTCTGGATGGCCACGATTGGATTCATTCGTCGTCTTGCCTCAGTGCAAGAGCCGTGTGCGGCGACTCCTCGGCCGCCGGCCGATTCACCAATCACCACCCGGACCGCCATCTTGATGCCCATCTATAATGAGTCACCGCACCGGGTGTTCGCCGGCGTAAGGGCAATCCACGAATCGCTACAGGCCACGCACCAGGGCCCGGCGTTCGACTTCTTCGTGCTCAGCGATACCACCGATCCCGATATCTGGCTGACGGAAGAGTTGGCCTGGGCTCGGCTCAATCGGGCGATCTCGGGCGACAGTCGCGTTTATTATCGGCATCGAGCGAAAAACGTCGCCCGCAAGTCGGGCAACATCGCCGACTTTTGCGAACATTGGGGCGCCGCTTACTGTTACATGATCGTATTGGACGCCGATAGCGTGATGAGCGGCGAAACAATCACCGAGTTGGTGCGCCGCATGGAAGCAGACGACGAGATCGGCATTTTGCAAACGTCGCCCGTCCCCGTAAACCGCGGTTCGCTGTTTGCCCGCTGTCAGCAGTTCGCGGCGGCCGTCTACGGACCGATCTTCCTCGAGGGCTTCGCCTGGTGGTCGGGTGACGAAGGCAATTATTGGGGACATAACGCGATCATTCGTCTCGACGCGTTCACCAAGGCCTGCGGCTTGCCAAAACTGTCGGGCGATGGCCCGCTGGGGGGCGAAATCCTCAGCCACGATTTCGTCGAGGCGGCACTCATCCGCCGGGCGGGCTATAAGGTCTGCCTGGCACACGATCTGGAGGGGAGCTACGAGGAATGCCCTCCCACCTTGATCGACTTTGCCCAGCGCGACCAGCGCTGGTGCCAGGGCAACATGCAGCACATTCGCCTGCTGTTCAGCGCGGGAATCCATCCGGTCAGCCGGTTGCATCTCGGCATGGGGGCGATGTCCTACCTCTCCTCGCCGATCTGGCTGGCCTCGTTGGTCTTGAGCTTTCTGGCCGTTGCGCTGCCCGGATCGTCGGCCGGGCAAGAGGTCGAGAATGCTGCCGCGGCCGGGCCGGACTATTGGGCTCTGGCGTTGTTCGCGGTCACAATGGCCCTGTTGTTGTTGCCGAAGCTGTGGAGCTACCTCGTGCTGCTGCGCGATCCACGGCGATTGGCCAAATGCGGCGGCGCATCGCGAGCGGCCGCGAGTGCCCTGATCGAAACCGTGGTCTCCATGCTCGTGGCCCCGATCCTGATGGCTTTTCACTCGACGTTTGTCGTCACCACGCTGCTTGGGCGACGCGTCCAATGGACCCCTCAGCAACGGGGCGAAAACGGGCAGAACTTTCTGGCCGCCGTCGCGGCCCATTGGAAGCAGACGATCGTCGGGCTGTTGTCGGCTGCCGCGGTCTGGATCTTCGCCGCGGCGATGCTGGTTTGGCTGATCCCCGTCTTTGCGGGACTGATCCTGGCGATTCCCCTGTCGATCATGCTGAGCAGCGTGCCGCTGGGCCGCGGCTTGGCGCGACGCGGTTTGTTGCTGATTCCGCAAGAGACCCACTTGCCCAATGTGCTCAGGCGCCATCGTCACTTCCTGGCTCTCCCGCCGGCCAAGGAATCGCTTGACTCCCGCGGAATGTTTCGCCAGGTGCTGACCGACCCCGCGCTGCTCGCGCTGCATCGATCGATCCTGGAAGCGACCGAAACGTGCGTCACCGCCGGACCGAGCGCCATCGGCCGGGCGCAAAGGCAACTTCTGGCCGGTGGCGCCGCCGAGAGTCTCAACGGAGAATCGCCGGGCGATCCTCTCCGACCCCGCCGCGCTCGACGCCTTGCATCTCTTTGTCTGGACGACGCGAGTCACGCCGCTGACGGCCGGAAAAAGCTGAGGGCGCCAGCGGCGTCGAGAATGCCGTGCGAGGAAGACCGACGCGTCAGGCCAACTGTCCCATCACCTTTTCGATCTTCCCGCGCAGCATCTCGGCCGTGAACGGCTTGATGACGTATTCGCTTACGCCGGCCTTGATGACTTCGACAACCCGCGATTTTTCGGCTTCGGTGGTGATCATGATGATCGGCACTTTCGCGCCGCTGGCCCGGATCGCCTGAATCAAGTCCAAGCCGCTCTTGGCCGGCATGTTCCACTCGGTCAGCACCAGATCGAACGATTGTTCGCCGAACAGCCGAATCGCTTCGGCGCCGTCGGCGGCCTCCACGACTTCGGCCAAACCGCACGCGTTCAGCGATCGGATCAGAATCTTCCGCATCGTGCTGGAATCGTCCGCGATCAATGCTCTCGGCATGACTTCATTCCCCTCGGGTGTCTCGAAACAGACGCCGCAGGTGTCCGTCGCGCCCGTTGTCGACTGGAGCGCCAAAACGACGGGCGTTTGCGGACTCTACAAAAACTATAGGCTTTGTTCCTCCCTCCTTCGCGGGTGCTATCGGCGAAATTCCTACCCACGTCAATTCTGGCACGGTCCCTGCCGCAAACCTGACGCGGTACGCCGCCAGTTTTGCCCAAACGGGCCAAACGCCAGAATCGGCTGGATTGTTAAGGTTTACTCAAGCGATACCACCGGCCCGGTCGATCACTTGGCAGGAAGCGGCCCGGTGTGGGACCGCCGTGGGCACATTGCGCCCTTTGAGGGAGATACTGCGCGATGGCGAATGGTGCGTCTGCTAGCAGCACGCGACGCGTGCTGCCCCCGCGAACGACCGGCGGCCTGGTCGACTGGATCGTCGACGTCGGAACGGTGACGATCGACGCCATGGTGTCGCTGGGCGACACCGCCCAGTTCGCGCTGTGCACCTTCTCCTGGTTATTGTTCCGTCTGCCGCGCAAAGGGACCCTTCTGCCGAACTTTTATCAGATTGGCGTCCTCAGCTTGCCGGTCGTCGCGCTGACCGGAACCTTTATCGGTATGGTGTTGTCGGTGCAGAGCTACGCCCAGTTTCGCCAGGTCGGCCTGGAGACGCGGCTGGGCGGCGTCATCAATCTCAGTCTGGTCCGCGAGTTGGGACCGGTGCTGGCGGCCACCATGCTGGCCGGCCGCGTCGGCAGCGCCATGGCGGCCGAATTGGGGACAATGCGCGTCACCGAGCAGATCGATGCCTTGGCCAGCATGGGCGCCAACCCGATTCACTATCTCGTGGTGCCCCGGTTCCTGGCCTGCCTGATCTTGATTCCCACGCTGACCATCATGGCCGATTTCATGGGCGTGGTGGGTGGGTGGTTTTACAGCATCTATGCCTGGCACATCGACGCCCATTACTATTGGGAAAGCTCGCAGCGGTTCGTCGGCAACTTCGACTTGTTCAGCGGCATTTTCAAAAGCTTGTTCTTCGGCGCGGCCATCGGATTGATCAGTTGTCATCGCGGCTTTCATAGCGAGGCTGGCGCCGAAGGAGTCGGCCGCGCGGCGACCGAGGCGTTTGTCTATTCATTCGTGGCGATTCTGGTGATCGACTTCTTCCTGGGCATTGCATTGGATTCGTTTTATCACGCGGTCTGGGCCGAACCTGCCCGACTCTTGTGACCACCGGCCACGCGCAGCGGCCGGCGACGCTCTCCCGACTCGACTTGATTCGAACATGGCAACACGTCCGACTCAGCACGACGCGAAATCGACGCCCCTGATCGAGGTGCGCGCGCTCGACGTCACGTTCGGCCGCCAGCATGTGCTGCGGGACATCAATCTCACCATTCCGCGCGGGCAGACCCTGGCCGTGATCGGCGAAAGTGGCTGCGGTAAGACCGTGTTGCTCAAATCCCTCATCGGACTGGTGCGGCCCACGCGCGGCGAAATCAATTTCGACGGCCGCAATCTTTCGGCCCTGAGCGACAAGGAATTGACGGCCCAACGCCTGCGCTTTGGCTTCGTGTTTCAGGGAGCGGCGCTGTTCGACAGCATGACGATCGGCGAGAATGTCGCCTTTCCGCTGCACGCGAACGACCACCTTGGCGAGCAGAAGATCCAGGAAATCGTTCTCAGCCGGCTGGCCGAAGTCGGGCTGCCCGAATCGATCATCCATAAAAAGCCAGCCGAACTCTCCGGCGGCATGCGAAAACGAGTCGGCCTGGCCCGGGCGCTGGCCATGGATCCCGAAGTCATCCTCTACGACGAACCGACCACCGGACTCGATCCGATCATGAGCGACGTGATCAACGAGCTGATTTTGCGCACTCGGGCGCGCTATCCGGTCACCAGCGTCGTCGTCACTCACGACATGCACACCGCCCACAAGGTGGCCGATCGAATCGTGATGTTTTATCCTTTGCCGCGGCTCAAGCCCGACGAGTCTCAAATTCTGTTCCAAGGCACGCCGGACGAGATCGACCACGCCAAAGACCCGCGCGTGACACAATTCGTCGAAGGCGAAGCGGGCGAACGACTGATGGAAATGCGCAAGCTCGGTGCCAGCGGCGCCGGGGTAGCTTAAGAACCTGACGGAAAAAACGGACTCGCATGATATCCAATCCGCACGAACCCGAAGCGACAGCGAGGGATTTGCTGCGAGCGCGCTTGCTCGCGCTTCCGGTTCGTACGGCCACTGCCCAACGTGACAAAGTAAAGTCGTGGTAATGCTTCGCAATGGATGAGAAAGTCGTCAAATTTCGCGTCGGTGTCGTCGTGCTGGCCACGATGATCATCCTCGCGATCTTGATCCTGCTGTTCAACGACGTCGGTTCGTTCTGGACCGGCTCGTACACGCTCTATATTCACTTTCCCGAAGCGCCCGGCGTGGCCGCCGAAACCCCCGTCCGCAAAGACGGCATCCTGATCGGCAAGGTAACCCGGGTAAGATTCGCCGACGACGACCCGCGCTTCCACACCGAAGGAGGCGTGATCGTCACCGTCAGCATCAATGCCGATCGGCGGATTCACAAAAACGAACACTGCCGCATCTCGAGTACGCTCATCGGCGACGCACTGCTGCAATTCGTCCCCGGCGGCACCCATCCAGACCCAGAGCTATTGAAAGACGGCGACTATCTGCAAGGGACCGTCGCCACCAACCCGTTGCAGTTGCTCACCAATCTCGAAGGCAACATCGGCGAGGCGATCAGCTCGGTCGCCGGCGCTGGCAATGATATCGGTCTGCTCGCTCGCCGCGTCAATCTCATGCTCGACAACAATGGCGATCAGCTCGGCCGCATCATCAGCAAAACCGAACGGGCGATCGATAGCTTCCAGCAGACCATGCACGGCATCAACGTCGTCTTGGGCACCATGGAAGGTCCGGCAGTCGACGAGAACGGCCAGCCCGTTCCCGGCGCAATGCAAGGGCCGGGCGAGTTGGGACCCGATGGCGCTCCGGCCGAACTGGCCAAAAAGCTCGTCACCCTGCCGCAGCTGATGGCCGAAACCCGGGACGCCGTGGTCGAAATGCGCGCGGCCATCCAAACCGCCAACCGAAACATGGCCAATCTCGAACGCTTCACCGAACCATTGGGCGACAACGGCGCGGCGTTGATCACCAAAGTCGACAGCGCTGTTGGCCATCTCGACGAGCTATTGCAACAGTTCGTCATGTTCGGCCAGGCTCTCAACCGCCAGGAAGGAACGATCGGTCTGTTGTTGCACAATCCCGACCTCTATCAACATCTCAACGCGGCCGCCTGCAAGATCGAACAGTACGTGCGCAACTTGAAACCGATCATCGAGGACGCCCGCGTCTTCGCCGACAAAATCGCCCGTCATCCCGAAACGATCGGCGTCCGCGGCGCGATCAAGCCCAACTCAGGCATTAAATAAAATAGCTTTTGCCCTCATGCTTTGGTGGCAGGCAAATGCCGGAGCGGCTGGAGCGCTGCGGCAATGCCTACGGCCTGGCCCGCCAATCGATCAGGCTATAATCTATATTTCGCCTGAGTACCCGGTTGCGAGCGAGGACAGACGTGCGATGACGACGGCCAGTTCGTTCCCCGGATCGCCAGCCGAGTTGGACGCTCTGGTTGCCCTGGCACATC
Organism: uncultured Planctomycetaceae bacterium; assembly: GCA_963702015.1. Lineage (GTDB taxonomy): Bacteria > Planctomycetota > Planctomycetia > Pirellulales > PALSA-1355 > DATJTR01. The sequence goes on along the minus strand of OY969698.1, from coordinate 3,626,675 downwards.
GCGAACATCTTGCCGGGCGGCTGGCCGCGGCGGAAGCGACTTATCGAAAGATTCTCGCGCTGCGGCCCGACATCGCCGAAGTCCACAACGACCTGGGCATCTGCCTCGCGCAGCAAGGCAAGTTCGATCTGGCCGCGGCCCGGTTCGAGCAAGCGATCGCCCTCAAACCAGGTCTTCTCGGAACGCTTTACAATCTAGCCAACGCGCTCAAGGACCAGGGAAAGCTCGGCGAAGCGGCGGCACGTTACGAGCAAGTGCTGGCTCTCCGGCCGGGCTACTTCGAAGCGCTGCACAACTTGGGGGTCGTCCTCAGAGATCAGGGCAAGCTCGATCTGGCGGTTGCTCGGTTTGAGCAAGTGCTCGCGCTCAGGCCCGATCTTCCCGAGGCGTACTACAATCTCGGCAATGCGCTCAAGGACCAGGGCAAGCTCGGCGAAGCGGCGGCACGGTACGAGCAAGCGCTGGCTCTCAGGCCAGACTATGCCGAAGCAATCAACAACCTGGGCGTCGTCCTCTGGCAACAAGGCAAGCTCGACGAAGCGGCGGCACGGTACCAACACGTGCTCGCTCTCAGGCCAGACTCCGCCGAAGCGCACAATAATCTGGGAAATGTGCTCTTGAGCCAGACCAGGTTCGATCAGGCGGCGGCAAGCTACGAACAAGCGCTCGCCCTCAAGCCCGATCTTGCCGACGCGCTGTTGGGTCTGGCAGCTTGCTATTTGGTCGAAGGAGATTACGAGCGCGGCTGGGCTGCGCATGAACGCCGACCGAGCAACCCCGGGCGCGGGCCGCTGCACGGCCTCCCGCGCTGGACCGGCCAGCCCCTGGCGGGACGCAGCGTGCTGTTGCTGGCCGAGCAAGGATTGGGCGATACGCTCCATTTCTTCCGATATGCTCGGCTGCTGAAAGAGCAGGGGGCTCGGGTCGTGTTGGCCGTTCAGCCGGCGTTTGGCCGATTGCTGGCGTCTCATCCCGACGTGGACGAGTTATTCATTCTCGGTTCGGCGGCCGAGCTGCCGCGATCGGATTTTTATCTTCCGTTGCCGAGTGCCCCAGCCGCGTTTGGTACGACCGCCTCGACGATTCCCAGTGAAGTTCCCTACGTCTGGGCCAATCCCGATTTGCTTGATCGTTGGCGGCAGGAGCTGGCGGCAATCGGCGGCTTCAAGATCGGCATTGCCTGGCAAGGCTCGCGCGACTATCCCCTGGATCGTTGGCGTTCGATTCCCTTGGCCCAGTTCGCGCCTCTGGCGCGCCTGCCTGGCGCGCGGCTGGTCAGCCTGCAGAATGGATTTGGAGCGGAGCAGATCGCCGCGGTCGATTTTCCGGTCCTTGATCTTTCCGACCGGCTCGATAAAGTGGCCGGTCCTTTCATGGACACTGCGGCTGTAATCCGCGCCGTCGACCTGGTGGTGACGCCCGATACGGCGATCGCGCACCTGGCGGGTGCCCTGGGCGCACCGGTTTCGCTCGCGCTGCACTTCTCGGCCGATTGGCGTTGGCTGCGCCAGCGCGACGACTCTCCGTGGTATCCCACCCTGCGACTCTTCCGCCAAACCACCTTTGGCCAGTGGCCTGACGTTTTCGAGCGCATTGCCAACGCGGTTCAAGCGCGCCTCTCGGCGGCACCGCCCATTTCAACGGAGTAGCCCACCGCGCTGGGATCGCCGCGGCATTTCGTCGCTCACCGCCAACAACCGATTAATAACTCGGCGGCTGGAAATTGCGCGGCTGATAAGGCGGCGTCGGCACGAGTGGCGGCTGTGCCGACGTCCCGGCAGGCGGCAATGTTTGGGGCGAGCCCGCCGAAGGTGAAGTCGGCAGCGTGGGAACTGCCGAACCGGGCGTGCCCGGGGCCGCATTGTAGGGCTGGAACGTGCCCGGCGGAATCGAGCCCGGCGCCGGGATTGGGGCCGGCCGGCGGCGGTAAGGTGTTCTCAGGAAAGGATCCTTGCGGCGGGGCTCCCTGCGGCAGAGTGGCCCCGGTGGGAACATTGGGATTTCGGCTGCGGCGCAATTCGTCGGCCCGGCCTATCAATTGTTCGGTCGGCACGATCACTTGCGGTTGCATTTGGAAGTCGAGCACCCGGTGATCGCGCAGCTCAGTGGGGATCAGGTTCTCCGTGACAAAGTCGATGCCCGGCAGATCCCACCACGGAGTCGGAATCGGCTGCAGGATCGTCAGGGTTTCATAACCATCTTTGACCAGGCGAATTTTTCGCGTCCCGTAGTAGACAAAGTCATGTGAGACCGGCGTCGTGCCGATTTCGTAGTCGTCGACGAACAGCCGCGCTCCCGGCGGATTGGTCCGGACGGTGAACCGCCGATGGACGCAACCGCCGGCCGTGACCGAAACGGCCACGACCAGCGCGATCCACAGCGCGCCCCGGCAGGGGGAAACAATCGGTTTAATTGGCGGCTTCGGGTTCATCTTCGGCAGATGTGCGTGAACGCGGAACGGACCTGCGGCGCGCTCGAAACAGGGTTGTCTACGCGTCGCCCGGCGGACAAATGGCGGCCGTCAGACGTCGCTGACCGCCACAGATCAATCGGAGTCGATCAGAAGGGATTTTCAGCCGGGGGCGGAGTATATTCGTCCCCGCCCGGTGCCGCCAGAGGGGATTCCCCCGGCCGGTCCTTTTTCGCACCGCCAGCGATGGCCGGTGCTTCAGTCAGCCAGCGCAAAGCCCTTGGCATGCTCGGTTTCCGGCCGGTCGCGCGTCGCCACACGGTGCGAGGCCGCTCCGGGAGCGACCCCGAATTACGAGCCGTCGGCCGGCCGGCTGCGTAAGGGTCGGCCGCGAGCGTGCTGACCGGGAGGGTCGAATGTTTGCCACTTGCCACGCACCCGGCCCTCTCCTTGGCCCCGTCTCGGCAAAACCGGTCAAGGCCGTTCGCCTTGCCGCGCGGCGGCGCGGGGACTGCTTTTTCCGCAGCTACTTACCTTAACGACGGCGAGCTAGAATGGGTTCTAGATGGTATTGCTGGCAAAACGGGCACAAGCAACGTCTGGCCGGCGACCGAAGAAATTGACCAAGGGCTCCCCCACACGCTACAGCGGAATTCGGGCCGGAGGCGGGGGAAAGTGCGGTCGGGAGCTGTCCAATCCTGTTCGACAGGCTCTTCGCCTCGCGTAGTGAATGGTCCGTAGTGAAGCGGCCGAGCGGCGCCGTCGGACGCGCACGCCTGTCGCAGCGTAATTGATCGTACGAATTCATGGCAGAAACCGAAACCAACTGGCTCACTTTCGTCGAGCATGCGGCGCTAAGTGACGTCGGTTTGCGCCGGTCGAACAATCAAGACTCGTGCGCCGTCGTGCTGGCCAGCGACCAGCGTAATTGGCGCGAGCGCGGCCACCTGTTCCTGGTGGCCGACGGCATGGGTGCCCACGCGGCGGGCGAACTGGCCAGCAAGTTGGCTGCCGGCGGCATTCCGCACACCTATCACAAATTGCTCGAGCAGGCTCCTCCCGAAGCGCTGCGCCAGGCGGTCATCGAATCGAATGCGCACATTCACGGTCGGGGCGAGGCCAACGCCGAATTCCACGGTATGGGAACGACGACCAGCGTGCTGGTCTTGTTGCCGCAAGGGGCGATCGTGGCGCACGTGGGCGACAGCCGCGTCTATCGCTTTCGACGCGGCCGCCTCGAGCAACTCACCTTCGACCATAGCCTGGTCTGGGAGATGATGGCCACCGGCCAACTGCCGGTTGGCGACGTCGCCAATTTCATTCCCAAAAACATCATCACTCGTTCGCTCGGACCTCATGCCGAGGTCAAAGTCGATCTCGAAGGACCCTTGCCGCTCGAGGCGGGCGATACGTTTCTGCTCTGCAGCGACGGCCTGTCGGGCCAGGTGAAAGACGAACAGATCGCCGCCGTTCTGGGATCGATGCCGCCCGTCGAAGCGGCTCGGGCGCTGATCGATCTCGCCAATCTCCACGGCGGGCCCGACAACGTCACGGTCGTTGTGGTCCGCGTGGCCGAGCCGCCGCCGATACGCGCCGATGAGCAAACCTTTCACGTCCGGCCGATGCCCACGCGATCCAGCTCGCTGCCAACGCTGGCTCTCTGGGTTGCGTCGGGCGTATCGCTGTTGGCCGCCGCCGGACTCGCCCTGATCGGCCACAAGATCGGCGCCGTCGTCAGCCTGGCCGTGGCGATCGCCTTTGCCCTGGGCGCGTGGCTCCGACAGTTCGCCATGACTCCGGCCGAAAGCACGTCGGCCATCTCCGGTCCGTTCGGTGCCGGACCCTATCGCAGCTACGACGGGCGCAGGCGGGCGAGACCCTGGTCGAGTTCAATCAGCTTTTGGCTCAGCTGCGCGAAGCGGCCCGCGAACAGCATTGGCTCATCGACTGGCCGCGGCTGGAAAGTTTTCTCAGTGCCGCCGCAACGGCTCGCTCGGCCGGCAATCTGTCGGCCGCCGCGCGGCAAACGGCCTTGGCCATCAGTTTTCTGATGGATCAAATCCGCCAGCAACGCAAGAAGCAGCCGGCACACGACAGCTCGCGGATCGATCTTTAGCAGAGAATGTTGCCCCGGTTTCCGCGGCGTCGGGCTCCATAACCCGCCAAGAGAAAGCGCCCGGCCCTTCGCACCCTGACGCTCTGCCGCCCACAGCAACGCGCCGCCGCCGATCAGCCACGCCGTCATACCAATCCCCAGCCAGCCGGCCCGGCCAGCCGCCCAGGGCCACAAATACTGCGGCACGACCAGCGCTGTCGGCGTCCAGGCCATCCACCATGCCAGCCGCGTCTTTCCCGCACGATGCAACGACCACGGAACGAGCAGCACGGCCGGCGCTACGAGCAAGAAATAATGAGTGCGCGCGACGGGCGATACCACCAATGTCGCCACAAGCGCCAGGGCGAATAACGTCGCGCTCGAAAACGGATCGCGCCGCCGGCCTGCCCACACGGCACTCAGCGCCGCCAAGGCCAACACGGCCAACCGCGCGCCCAACAGCAAACGATTCACCAGCGCCGAGTCCATGGCGTGCGGCGGATCGTGCGGTCCGGCCGGCCGCAGACTGTCGCCGCCGCCAGCGACTTCCTCGGCGATCCAGTTGCCCAAGTGCCGAACTGAATTGACCAGGCTCTGATTGCGCACGCTGTAGGAATCGCCGGCAAACAGATCGGCTCCGGTATCGACGGCTTTGGTCGGCACCAGGCTGCACCAGCGGCCCAGGCAATCGAGATTCCTTTGCCAGCCAATGGCCGTTGCCGGCACCAACACCAACCACAGCGTTAACCCAAAGGCCAGTCCCCCCGCCAGGCAGATCGCACGCCATGCCCACCGTCGCCCCGCGATCGATCGCCGGGCGCTCCACGCCGCGGCAAACCGCTCGATAAGGAGCAAACCAACCGGCAGTGCCGCGGTCAGCTTGATCACCACGGCCAGCGCCAGGATCAAACCGGCCGATACCGCGCAACACACTCGGGACGCGCGCGGCCGCGGTAGTCGCCACCAGCAATCGAAAGCCGACGAGCAACAGATAAAGTTGCAACACGCCGACCTGGCCCCGCTGCAGGCAGTTCAGTGTCGGCAGCGCGGCGGCGATCGCTGCCGCCCAGGGCAGCCAGTCCGGCGGTCGAGTCTTTGGGCAAGCGTCATGATCGGCCGGCGGCGCCGTCCCGGCCAGCCAATCGACCAAGAGCGCCGTCTCGCGATAACAGCCCCAGAGCAGGAGCAGACTCACAAAAAACCAGATCGTCACCTGCCACTGGGGATCGAGTGCCCCAAGCGGAGCGACCAGGATTGCGAACAGGGGGGGATACAAATATCCCCAGCCGCGCGCGTTCGTGACCGCGTACGGGTCGCGGCCGTCAAAACAGGCCGCGCCGGCCGCGGTGTAGACCGTGAAATCGGTCCGGTGTTCGACGAGATTTTCCAGTTCGATCCGGCCCCGGCTGCGAACGTCGACCAGCCCCCAAACGATCAACGCAGCGGTCAGGGCCAAAAGCGGATGCCGACCCAGCCACCAGGGCCACGCACCCGACGAAGAGTTCAGGCCCGAGGCTCGGGGCCTGAGGCTGACATCCCGATCAGGATCTTTTCGCTCGGGTCTCAAGTCGCAATCCTCAAATCTCAGGTCAGAATCCGGCCTGCCGGGTCAAGCGCGGGGTAGGGGGGAGGGCCGACTCTCTCAACGGTTCTCCTGCTCACCGGTTCCGTTGCTCCCTACCGGGGTGGCAACAGTAGCCAAATCCGGCCAAGAGAGTCAACGGCATGCAAGCGGGCCCAATTTTCTCGCCTGCTCGCCCCCTCCCTTGTTCACCGGCTCTTCTTGCTCCGCCATTTCGCCAGTCCTATACTGGTTATAAATAGCGAGTCCGGCGAGATTTGTGTCATTTGGCATTCGCGCTTCCGGGCCGTGCGACTCCAAACCGAGGGATCCTGCCCATGCCGGTCGGCCAACGCATGCTCAAACGCAACCCTGACGCCCGGCGCGGTCCATTGCCGATCGGGCTGTACGCCGGGTTGATTCTGCTGGCGATGGGGATCTTTCCGGTCTGGACTCCGGCGGCCCACTCCGCCGAGCCCGATCCGGCGCCCGCGGCCACGCCGCCAGCGGCCGAAAAACCCGATCCGGCAAAATCCGAGCCCGAAAAGCCCGCCGACGCCGGATCCCCCGACGCGGCTGAAACCAAGCCCAACGCGGCGGCTGCTTCGCCGGCGGCCGACCCGGCCGACGACGAGTATTACGAGCTTTATCAGGTTCTGGTCGACACGCTCGACCAGGTCGAACGCAACTACGTCAAGCCGGTCAGCCGGCGCGAATTGATGGAGGCGGCGATCGAAGGAGTGCTCGGCAAGCTCGATCCCCATTCCACCTATATCAGCCGCGAAGAGATCGCTCGCTTTAAGAGCACGGTCGAAAGCCAGTTTGGCGGCATCGGTATCGACATTTCGCCCGAACGCGATCCGCTGCAGGTCGCCAGCCCGCTGTTCGGCACGCCCGCCTATCGGGCCGGCCTGCAAGCCGGCGACAAAATCCTGGAGATCGACGGCCAGCCGACGGCCGGGCTATCGCATGAGGAGTGCGTCCGCCGGCTGCGCGGCGAAGTCGGCACCAGCGTCACGCTCTCGATTCAGCACCAGGGGGCCGATAAGCCCGAAAGCGTCAACCTGACGCGCGAGGTAATCCACGTCGACACGGTTCGCGGCGACCATCGCAAGGCCGACGACACTTGGGACTTCATGCTCAATGCCGACCAGCACATCGGCTATATCCGCATCACCGCCTTCAGCCGCGACACGGCGCACGATCTCAAGCGCGCGATGGTCGATCTCGAATCGCGCGGACTCAAGGGCCTCATCATCGACTTGCGGTTCAATCCCGGCGGCCTGCTCACTTCGGCCATCGAGGTGAGCGACCTGTTCGTCGCCGAGGGGCGAATCGTCAGCACGCAGGGCCGCAACACGCCCGAACGCGCTTGGGAAGCCGAAAAAATGGGGACCTTCGAAGGATTTCCGATCGTGGTGCTCGTCAACCGCTACAGCGCCAGCGCCAGCGAAATCGTCGCTGCCTGCCTGCAAGACCACCATCGTGCCGTGGTCGTCGGCGAACGAACCTGGGGCAAGGGAAGCGTGCAAAACGTCATCGAAATGGAAAATGGCCGCAGCGCCCTGAAACTGACCGTCGCCAGCTACAAACGCCCCAACGGCAAAAACATCCACCGCTTTCCCGACGCCAAAGAGACCGACGAATGGGGTGTCCATCCCGACGAAGGATATGAAGTGAAAATCAGTGTCGACGAAATGAATGACTTGATTCACGACCGTCACGATCGCGACCTCCTCCTGCCGCACGGCAAACTCGCCGGCGAGGCCAAAGGGGCCGCCGAAGCCAAGCCAGCCGAAGCCAAGACCAATCCCCCCGCCGATGACAAGTCGCCCGAGCGCGTACCGGCCGCCGGCACTCCGCTGGTCGATCGCCAGTTGCAAAAAGCGCTCGATTATCTCACCCAACAGCTCGCCCGGGCGCAATAGTCGCTGTCGACGTGAAAATCCTCACCATCGAGACCACTTGTGACGAAACGGCCGCGGCCGTCGTCACCGATCAGCTCGAAGTGCTCGCCTCGGTCGTGGCGTCGCAGGAGGATCTGCACCGGCAATACGGCGGCGTCGTGCCGGAACTTGCCTCGCGGGCGCACGTCGAACGCATCCTGCCGGTCATCCACGAGACGCTCCAGCGGGCCAACGTCCGCGGCCAAGACCTGAACGCCGTCGCCGTCGCCACCACCCCCGGCCTGGCCGGTTCGCTCTTGGTGGGACTCTCGGCGGCCAAAGCACTGGCCCTCGGCTGGGGAATTCCGCTGGTGGCGGTGAATCACCTGCAGGCGCACATCTATGCGTGCCGCATGGCAGCCGGTGAAGAAGTTTTTCCCTGCGTGGGACTGATTGTCAGCGGGGGCCACTCCAGCCTGTACGTCTGCAACACCGCGCTCGACTTCGAGCTTCTGGGAGGCACGATCGACGACGCGGCCGGCGAGGCGTTCGACAAAGTGGCCAATCTGCTGGGGCTCGGTTTTCCGGGCGGACCGGCCATCGAGCGCGCAGCGCGCGAAGGAGATCCGGCCGCGTTCGATCTCCCTCGTCCGCTGCTCAAGGACCCCACCACGCTCGATTTCAGTTTCAGCGGCCTGAAGACTGCCGTCCGCTACCGCGTGACACCGCCAGGCGAGCCGACGGCCGACCCGGCCGATTGGCCTCGCCAACGCGTGGCCGATCTGGCGGCCGCTTTCCAAACGGCTGTGGTCGATTGTCTGGTCGGAAAAGCGATGCTGGCCCTCGACCGGACCGGCTTCGACACGCTGTGCGTCGGCGGCGGAGTTGCCGCCAACTCGCTGCTCCGCGAGCGGCTCGGCCACGCGGCACGCGAGCGGCGCGTGCGGCTCTTCATTCCACCGATGCGGCTATGCACCGACAACGCCGTGATGGGAGCCATCGCCCTCGAACGGCTCAAAGCCGGGCTCGTCGAGCGACTCGACATCGACATCACCCCAGGTCTCGTCCGCCGCTAGGGCGGCGACGCGTCGAGTTTGACAGAAACCCTGACGCCGCCTAGAATTCCGTCGAGCGGCCCGACTCCTTCTCGGCAAACGCGGACAATGGCCAAACTCAAATTCGATCCGACGAAGACGCTGGGCTTTGTGGATCCCTGGGAGACGCCCACCTATGGCATCCCCGAGGCGGCGCACTATTTGCGCATGCCGCCAGCCACGCTTCGCTCCTGGGTTTTGGGTCGGGACTATCCGACCGAGGGTGGCAAGAAGTGGTTCAAGCCACTCATCGAAATTGCTGACAGTACGAATCGGCTTCTCTCGTTTGTGAATCTCGCCGAGGCACACGTTCTCGATGCGTGCCGTCGATTCCATCAGATCCGGATGGATAAGATTCGCCCCGCCATCGACTTTGTCGCCGAAAAGTTCGGATCGCGGCATCCACTGGTTGACCGCCAGTTTGAGACGAACGGCGTCAGTTTGTTTGTAACCCGGTACGGCGAGCTCATCGACGCGTCGGCCGGCGGACAGGCAGTAATGCGGGATCTCGTCCAGCAGCACCTCGAGCGTCTCGAACGCGACGATGGCCGCATCGCGCGGCTCTATCCCTTTACACGACCCGCGCCTGGCGCAAACAGCCCGCGCTCCGTGTTCATCGACCCGCGCGTCTCGTTTGGACGGCCAGTTTTGGCCAACGTCCACATCGCCACCGCCGCGATCGCCGAGCGATATTCGGCGGGCGAATTGATCGATCATCTGGCCCAAGACTATGGCTGCGAAAGACTCGACGTCGAGGAAGCGATCCGATGCGAGTTACGCCCGCTGGATGCGGCAGCTTGATTCGGTCACGTTCTTCGTCGACAGATGCCTGGGCTGCTACGACGTACCCAACGCACTGCGCAGTGCCGGCTTACGGATTGAAGTCCACAAAGACCATTTTGAATCTCGTTGCGAAGACGACCAGTGGCTCACGGAGGTGGGCAAGCGAGGCTGGGTCGTACTCACAAAAGACAAGAGCTTTCGAAGCAGGCAAGTTGAAGTGGCCGCGCTGATGCGATCCACGGCGGCAACTTTTGTCCTGACAAACGCAAACACAACGGGCCGCCAGAACGCGGACGCATTCATTGCCGCAATTCCGCGAATAGCGGCTTTCCTGTCGGCTTTTCAGAAGCCGTTTTTGGCCCAGATCACGGCCGCCGGCGTGGTGTCACTGGTACTGACCCATCAGATGATGATGGACCTCCACGGCGACCTGCCGGGATAGACGGCAACCGTCTCGCCCCCGGCGTCATCAAGCGCTCGCGGCTGCCGCGAGAACCAGCGCGGTTGATCGCGCTGCCGCACTGGCTGTCGCCGCGCCGACCGTCTCGGGTGCGATGGCCAAGGCCGGCGGACCGATGACGGCCGGGATCGACCGAGCCGGCTTCTTTTCGGGCCCAGCGACTTGGCGCTCCAGATATTCGTAGATCTTATCGGCCACGTCGATGCCGGTCGCTCGCTCGATCCGTTCCAGCTCGGGGCTGGCGTTGACGGCCGTCACCAGCGGACCGCGATGCGACACCAGCAAGTCGACCCCGGCCACGGCCAATCCCAGCGCGGCCGCGGCACGCACGGCCGCCCGGCGCTCGGCCCGCGACAGCCGTACCCGCAGGGCGTCGCCGCCACGGTGCAGGTTCGAACGGAACTCGCCAGGCCGGGCCGACCGACGCATGGCCGCCACCACCCGTTTGCCGACAACCAGGCAGCGCAAGCTGGTGCCGGCCGATTCGGCGATGAATTCCTGCACCAGGCTTTCGGCGTCGAGCCCGCTGAAGGCTTCGATCACGCTGGCGGCGGCAGCGTTGGTCTCGGCCAGAATCGCTCCCGTTCCCGGCATTCCATTGAGCAGTTTCACCACCACCGGCGCATCGCCGATGCCGGCCAGCAAGCCCGCCAGGTCGCGGCTCGAATGAGCGAAGCCGGTCGACGGAAGGCCGATACCCTGGGCAGCCAGCAGTTGCAGCGACCGCAGCTTATCGTGTGCTCGCGAGATAGCGTCGGAGCCGTTGGCCGTGGCCACGCCCATAATCTCGAACTGTCGCACGACCGCCGTGCCGTAGACGGTGTGCGAGGCACCGATGCGCGGAATGACCATGTCGAACGTCGGCAGCGCCACGCCGCGATACAAGATCGTCGGCCGGACCGCCGAGATGTTCATGTAGCAGCGCAGGTAATCGATGACTTGTACTTCATGCCCACGCGCCAAGCCCGCGGCCCGTAGCCGCTCGGTGGCAAATAGCGAAGGCTTACGAGAGAGAATTGCGACTTTCACGGCCGACACCTGTGGAGCGGGCTTGACGCTCGCTCCCCCTTGCAGATTAAGTCAAAGTTGCGTCAATGAAAACTGCGTTGGCCTGGTTAGTGCGGCGAGCGATGAATCATCGCATCGCCCTCGTCAGACCTGGAGACAAGATGTTCCGAGCCAGATCAAAGCTACCTCACTCAGGGAGGTAAGCAATTTTGGTGCCTGCGCCGGATGTGATTAGTCGCCCCCCGTGCCAACCGGAGAGCACATCGCGCCCTGCGCAGGGCGAATTGGCGCGATGCCGAGAATTCTGTTGTCGACTTGTGTTTCCGATGGCTTGCTCGCCGCCCGGAATTCTACTGTTCCGCTTTCTGTTGCTCTTCGCTCGCCTGCGAAGCTGGATTGTCCCCCGGTGCATCCCCCTCCGTCCCGGTCGGGCCGGCCCCTTCGCCACCCGGGCCTGTCGTCAACTCGCCGGAGCCGGTGATCGAGGCATCGGTGCCGGCGATGCCGGTGGCCGTTCCGTCTTGTTCGTTTCGCGCACAGCCGGTCAGCAGAGCACTCCCCAACAGGCCGGCGGCCAACAACGCCGCGTGCCAATTCGCCGCTTGGAATATTACGGTCGAGAGCCGTGCTCGCATTTTTATCTCCGCCTCAGGTCTCAAAGATTTCGCCAAAAACGGTCGAGTCATCGCGGCTGGCCAATCGTCTACTCTGACCAACGGGCAGCCAGCATGCTTGCCGCTCTGCCATCGCTTGCCGCGCCAGGGGCTCGACCGTCGGCAATTCTACACCACGAAGCGGAAAACCAAGGGCTGTTTTTTCTTGCCCCCCTCAAAAGAGCAAGTTCCGTTCCATCCGCTTGGCGCGTCCCTCGGGCACGCCGCCGCAAGAGGCATCAAACAGTGGCGCCGCATGCGCTTCGGCGGGGCAAGGCGGTGCGATAGCGGCTGATCTACCTGGCAAACTGGGAAGACTGCGCCGCCCCGCATTTTTCTTTCGCGCATGCCCGGTTCGCGGTCGGCACGCCCTCCTACAATCCATACAGCGGCGCCAACTTGCCGCGCAAATGTTCGATCAGCGGCCGGTGCGAGAGGGGCTTGCCGCTGACGCGCTCGACGAGTTGGGCCGACGTAAAACGCTGACCGGGGGAGTGGATCTTTTCGCCCAGCCACGTGCGCAAGTCGGCAAACTCGCCGGCCGCGAACCGCGCGCCCAAGCCGCCAAGCTCGCCATCGGCGGCGGCAAAGAATTGCGATGCATAGAGATTGCCCAGCGAGTAGGTCGGAAAGTAGCCGACCAGACCGGCCGCCCAATGAATGTCTTGCAGCACGCCGTCGGCATCGCCGGTCGGCGTGATGCCGAGATATTGATGATATTTTTCATTCCAGGCCGTCGGCAGATCGGCGACCGGCAAATCGCCTCCCAACAGCGCTTGTTCCAGTTCGAAGCGGATCAGGATGTGCAAGTTGTACGTCGCTTCGTCGGCTTCGACCCGAATGAGCGAGGGCCGCACGTCGTTGACGGCGAAATAAAACGCGTCGACGCCGACGTCGGCCAAAGCAGGGAATGTCTCCTGCGCCTCCGGAAAAAAATGTTGCCAGAACGGCAAGCTGCGCGACCAGGTTTTCCCACAGTCGCGATTGCGATTCGTGAATCCCCAGCGAGATCGCCTCGCCCGGCGGCAGGCCATACCAGTCGGGCCGCAATCCCTGGTCGTAGATGCCGTGTCCCGCCTCGTGCAGGATGCCAAACAGCGCCGTCGGAAAATAATTCTCGTCGAAACGGGTCGTGATCCGGCAATCGTGCGGGCCGAGCGACGTGCAAAACGGGTGGGCCGTCACGTCCAACCGCCCACGATGAAAATCGAAGCCGATCTTCGCCGCCACCGCGCTGCCAAATCGCCGCTGCGCCTCCTCGGGATAGTGCCGCGTCAGGATCGTCGCGTCCGACGATCGCCCGCTGTCGGCAATCGCCGCCACCAGCGGCACCAAGGCGTCGCGCAGTTCGGCCAGCACCTCCGCCACGTCAGCCGTCAATGCATCGGGCTCATAATCGTCCAACAGCGCGTCATAGCGCGTGGCGGCGTAACCGAGCGCCTCGGCCTGCGCGTGCTTCAGCTCGAACATCCTGGCGAGTATCTCGCGAAACGAACCAAAATCGTCCCGCGCGGGCCTGCTGCCAAACGTGCTGGGCAACCGAAGCGGTCCGGGCCAGCTCTTCGACCAGCGATTGCGGCAACTTCACCCGCTTGTCGTAGTCGCGCTTCAAATGCCGGATCGTCGCCCCCGTGTCGCTGGTCGGATCGGCCGCCAGCGGGCTATCGGCCAATTCGGTCAGCCACCGCCCCAACTGCGGATCGGTTCGCCGGGCGTGGATCGCGCCGGCCAGAAACGTGACCTGTTCGGTGCGATACTCGGCCGCCGCGGCCGGCATCAAGGTCCGTTCGTCCCAACCCAACACCGACTCGGTCGTGACCCATAAAGCGGTTTCCCGCGCATGCCGCACGAGCCGCTCAAACGTCTGCTGATATGCCTTCACTACTGCTCCTAAAAAGAATGTCTCTGCCGTCCGGCCGGCTCTCGCCGCCTCACTTCAGTGCCGCCTTCGATTCTGCGCACCGGCCGCGCGATTTTCCACCCCAACCCCGCCGCGTCAAGCCTCAGGCCTCAAGCCTCCCCGTCACGTCTTCAATTTTCGTCCCAGCCGTTTCTCGATGGCGGCCGGCTTGGCGGCGAGCATGCCGCTCCGATCGGCACGATAATCGATCCGGGCCGAAACGCTCAATCGCTTGCAATCCTTGGCCAGCTCTTCGATCGAGTTGCGCAGGACCGCCAACACCTGGTCCAATTCGCCTTCGACCGTCGTTCCCATGGCGTGCAGTTGATAGTTCAATCCGCTGCGATCGATGACGTCGACCGCTCGGGCGACATATTGCCCGACGCTTTCGCCCACCCCCACCGGCGTGATGTTGAATTCCAACAGAACCATTGCTTTCCTCCCGGCATCGGCTGGAGACAAGAAACCAACCCCCCATGGCGTGGCGGCGCGCCAGCACGATTTGCTGCATGCGCCCACCGCGCGGTCTGCTATTCTACAATCATTCCCCCGAGGAGAAGTCTACTTTAAAACCCTGGACGGTCCCGTTTCATGGCCGGATCGCGCAGCGACTATCGCGTCTTTTGGCGCGAATTTCGCCAGCAATATCACACCACCGGGGCCATCGCGCCCAGCGGGCCCGCACTCGCCGCCGCGCTCACCCGCTTTGTCACGGGCAATCACCACCCGCGGCACCAGGGCCGGCCGGCTCCCTCCGCCACAACCCCACGCCGCATTCTCGAGGTCGGGCCGGGGACCGGGGCCGTCACGACCGCGCTGGTCCGAGGACTTGCCCCCGACGATCGGTTCGACCTGGTCGAACTGAATGACCGCTTCGTCGCCCACTTGCACGAACGATTCGACAGCGAACCGGCCTTCCAGGCCGTCCGTTCGCAATCGCGCGTCCTCCATCAACCCCTCGAAACGCTGCCGACCGACGAACCCTACGATCTGATCGTGTCGGGCTTGCCGCTCAACAATTTCAGCGTCGAGGCGGTCGAAGAAATCCTCACCGCCTACCGCCGCCTGCTCCGACCGGGTGGAACGCTCTCGTTTTTCGAGTACATCGCCATCCGCCGCGCCCGAGCGGTCATCAGCGGCCCGCGCGAACGGGCCCGGCTGCGCGGCATCAGCCACGCCTTGGAAAACCTGTTCGCCGAGGGGCGGATCGCGCGCGACTGGGTCTGGCCCAATCTCCCCCCGGCCTGGGTCCACCACGTCCGCCTGCCTGCGGCCCATCCGACACCGGCAGGCTAGGGGGGGCCCGCGCCTGCGCAGGCCAATCGCTCGAGCGAATCGGCGCCGGAAAAATCTGCTCTCCCAGCACGCTTGACTCGTCATAGTCAATCTGTCTATGATTGGCCTGTCTCGATTCGATCGACGTTTTTTGGCTGCCGAAACCGGCCTGCCTGGGCGAACTCCATCATGCGCCGCACGAAGCATGGACTGGGCGGTTTCACCCTGCTTGAATTGATGGCCGTGATCGTGATCATCGGCCTGTTGATGGCGTTGCTGATTCCGGCGGTGCAGCGTGCTCGCGAATCGGGTCGTCGGGCACAGTGCGCCAACAACTGCAATCAGATCCAGCGGGCGCTGTTGGGATTCGCCACCGCCAAAGATCACCTTCCCTACCTGACCAGCAAGGTGCCGGGCACGTTCGCGGCAAACACCAATTACATCGCCGTGGGCTGGGTGCCGCAGATTCTGGCCCATCTCGGTCGCAACGATCTCCATCAGATTTGTGAAAGTAACGCCACGACCGCGGCGGCCAACGGCACGCTCTACGTTCCCACGGGCAATCAGCCCGGCCCGGCCGGCTACATGTTCATCCAATATCTTGATCTGATGGTCTGTCCGAGCGACACCGCCAAGCCGATGACCGCGGTCGACGCGACGCCGGCGAACCAGGGGGTCGGAGCCCAGGCACCTCTCAGCTATGCGGCCAACGCAGGCTATCCCGACCAGGGGACCAACAACACCATTACTTTCGACTACCGCGAAAACGGTCTCTTTTTCAGTCGCTGGCACGCGGCCGCGACCAACCCCGGCGAGTTCCCGCATGAGCAAAACACCACATTGACCTACATCGCGCAGCACGACGGCACTGCCACCACGACCCTGTTTGGCGAAAACATGGATGCCAGTTTTTGGGCCACCTACAACGGCAGCACGACCGCGCCCGTTTCACTGGTGGCTTTCGACGTATCGGCCAGCCAGGTCTGGCAGGAAGCGCCGCAGGGGTTGGTATGGATGGACGCGGCCCCCAATTCCAGCACCGCCGTCAGCCCCGCGCCCATTGGCCTGAACCAGGGCTGGAACGGCACGCCGCCAGGACAACTTCGAGCAATGTTGACCGCCACCGGCGGCCCGCCGGGTGCCGCCTACATCGCCCGGCCGTCGAGTGCCCACCCGGGCGGATTCCACATCACGTACGCCGACGGCCATACGATCTTCATGAGTCAGGACGTCACGTATCAAGTCTACGCCGAGCTGCTGACACCGCGCGGGCGCAAGCCCGGCCGGCTGGCAGTGGCGTTTACACGCCGGGCAGCATTCCCAACACGTATCTGCAAATATGGCAGACCAGTCCGGTTTCCGACAGCTCGCTCAATCCCTAGCCGGCCCGCGGGATTCACCCCAAGGATCGCCCGTTTTTCCAACCCGGCCGTCCGCCGCGCCGCCTCGGCTGCCCGCGACGGGCGGCCTCATCGGGCGCCCCGGCCGGCGGACACGTGTTTTCCGGCCACTAGGGCCTTAGCCGCTGGCATTGTGGCTGGAATTATTTCCGATTTGTGGGAGAATAAGGATCGCGCGGCTTCACAGGCGGCGGCATCCTCGGAACGGTGCTGCCCACGCGCGAAAGAGGCATGCTCATCTGCACGCGTACTGGGAGGTTCCCACCGATGCGCCGTCGAAATTTGCTCCCTGGTTTTACCCTCATCGAATTGATGGTCGTGATCGTGATCATCGGCATGTTGATGGCGCTGTTGATTCCGGCCGTGCAGCGTGCCCGCGAGGCCGGCCGCCGAGCCCAGTGCAGCAACAATTGCAATCAAATCCAGTCGGCGCTGATCCAATACGCCACGGCCAAAGACCGGATACCCTACCTGGCCACGACGCTGCCGGCCAATCCTCCGTACCTGGCCGGCACCACGACGCCGACCACCGCTTTCATCGCTTCGGGCTGGGTCCCGCAAATTTTGCCCTATCTCAGCCGCAACGACCTCTATCAGATTTACCTTAGCAACACCAGCACCGCGACGGCCACTGGGACGCTCTACGTTCCCGCGTCCGGGGCGGCGGGCAATATGTTCATCCAGTATCTCGACACGCTGGTCTGTCCCAGCGACACCGCCAAGCCCCTGACCGCAATCGCCCCAACGGGCCTGGGCGCCACAGCCCAAGCCCCGCTCAGCTATGCCGTCAACGCGGGCATGCCCGACCAGACAACCGTGATCGGCAATCCGCTCGATGTTCAAGAAAACGGCGTCTTCTTCAACCAGGCTCAAGCGTACTACGGCAACGGACACCAGTCGTACCCCGCGGCACCGAAAACCGATCTGGCTTACATCGCGAAATACGACGGCACGGCGACGACGATTCTGTTCGGCGAAAACATGGATTCCGATTTTTGGGCTTACTACGGCGCCAGTAATACCGCGCCGGTAAACCTCGCCCCGTACGACACCTACACAGCATTGTCGGGTTATCTCGGGTATGAAGATCCGCAGGCCCTCACGTGGCAAGACCTGCCGGACATGTCCGGGTACGTCTACCCTGGGACTCCGACGATCGGACTGAATCAGGGTCACAATGGTTATCAGCCGGGACAACTGGAAGCGATCGTCAGCACGCTTCAGCCGGGCAACATTGCCCGGCCCTCGAGCCCCCATCCGGGCGGATTCCACATCACGTTCGCCGATGGACACACGATGTTCATGAGCCAGGACGTGACGTATCAAATCTATGCCGAGTTGATGACCCCGCGCGGGGCATACGCCCGGTATCCCGGCGGCATCAACGGTGGCGTGTACACTCCCGGCACCAACCCAACCCAGGCGCTGCAAAACTGGCAAACGACTCCCATCTCCAGCAGCTCGCTCAGTCCGTGAGAGACGTGGCCGTGCGTCGCGTTCCGCGGCCGGCCTGCTAGCTTGCCCAAGTCTCTTCTTCGCGGCGAGCGCGCGGTTTTTGGTGCGCCTGCGCGACCGATCCACCTGCGCCTTCGGCCATGTTAGCGCTAGGTTTTGGCCACCCAGATAAATCTTTGGGTTTTGCGCTGGAAGTTTTTCGGATCTGTGAGACAATGCCTCCGCGCGATCCAGCGGCGGCACTCCGGAACGGTGCTCACCACGCGCTTGGAACGAGCCATTTCCCATCTATCCGCGTCTTCGGAGCTCTCCAATGATGCGCCGTCGTCATGTCCTGCGCGTTCAGCCTGATCGAATTGATGGTCGTCATCTTGATCATCGGCATGTTGCTGGCGCTGTTGATTCCGGCCATTCAGCATGCGCGCGAATCCGCTCGCCGGTCGCAGTGCGGCAACAATTCGAATCAGATCCAGCACGCGATGATGCAGTTCGCCCACGCCAAGGGCCGGCTGCCTTATCTGACCACGACTCTGCCGAACAAAGTCCCTGCCCACGGTTCGACCAATTACGCGCTCGCCGGCTGGGTGCCGCAGATTCTGGCCTTTCTCGGCCGCAACGACCTGTATGACATTTACTCCAGCAACGCCGCGGCCGCCGGTTCGGTCTTCAATGCCAGCGGTGCGGCGGGGCCAGCCGGCCACACCTTCATTCAGTATCTCGATCTGTTGGTCTGCCCGAGCGACACGCAAAAGCCGATGACCTTCGTGGCGCCAACCACTCTGGCCGCGAATGCCCAGGCACCGCTCAGCTACGCCGTCAACGCGGGCTTTGTCGACATCATCCCCTGCACGACCGGCGGCATCACGTATCCGCCCGACTTTCAGGAGAACGGGGTGTTCTTCAGTCAGGCCACGTCGGTCATCGTTTGTCCAACCACCGCGTCTCCCGCCGACCACATCCCGCAAACACCGATCGAGGGGGACTTCGACTACATCACCAAGCACGACGGCACGGCGACGACCATCCTGTTCGGCGAAAACATGGACGCGACCTTTTGGGCCCAGTACGTGGAAAACTCCGTCGCGCCGGTTTGGTTTGTCCCGGTCTTAAACTACGCACGTTCCAGAAACATCCTTCAACCCTTAGGGGCTTGGGTTACGTCGCAGAGCTATGAAGATCCACAGGCCCTCACGTGGCAAGACCTGCCAGACCAATACAACTCAGCCACTCCGGGACCGCCGACCATCGGCCTGAATCAGGGTTACGAGGGCTATCAGCCGGGGCAGATCGCCCAACTCGTCACCCCGACCGGCGGGCCGCCGCAGGGGGCCATCGGCCGGCCCTCGAGCGCCATCCCGGCGGGTTCAATCTGACGTTTTGCGATGGCCGCGGCCAATTCATGAGCCAGGACGTCAGCTACCAGATCTACGCCGAATTGATGACCGCAAATGGTAAATACGCCCGCATCCCCGGGAGCAAGCCCGTCGCACAGGGCACGATTCCCAGCAAGCAATTGCAAACCTGGCAGACGGCGCCAGTTTCCGCCGCCTCGCTCAGTCCGTAGCTGCCCGTCTTTGCCCGGCGGTGCGGCGAGTCGAACCGCCGGTCCGGCAACGCGGTCGGTTCGTCATGGTCCACTGGGCATCGGGCCAGATTCGCGCGCCCGCATCTGGAAATGTTTCGCCCCTGTGCGACAATCAGCAAAGCGCTGGCCCAGCGGCGGTACTGCACGACGCTGCCCCCCACGCGCACGGACCGGGGCACTCCCATCTCTTGGCCTATTCGCGGGGTTTAACGATGCGCCTTCACCAATCGCCGCGCGCATTCACCTTGATCGAATTGATGGTCGTGATCGTGATCATCGGCATGTTGATGGCACTGTTGATTCCGGCCGTGCAGCGCACCGCGAGTCGGGCCGCCGCGCCCAGTGCAGCAACAACTGCAATCAAATCCAGTCGGCGATCATTCAATTCGCCACGGCCAAGGACCGGCTGCCCTACCTGGCCACGACGCTGCCGGGCAGCATTCCTGCCGGCGGTGCGCCAAATTGCGTGACCGCGGGCTGGGTGCCGCAGATTCTGGCCAATCTCGGCCGCAATGACCTGTATCAGATTTATCAATCCAATGGCGCCAACGCTCTACATCCTGGTATGCCCTTCAATTACGACAACAGTGGCAATGGCAACCAGATCGGGCCGCCGGGGCAGACGTTTATCCAGTATCTCGATTTGATGGTTTGCCCCAGCGACACGGCAAAGCCCATGACGGCGATCTCCGCGACAACGACGAACCTCGGCACTGCGTCGCAAGCCCCGCTCAGCTACGCCGCCAACGCGGGTTGCGTGGACATCATCCCCTTCACGTCGGGAGGCGTTCCGTTTCCGCCCGACTATCAGGAAAATGCAGTGTTCTTCAATCAGGCCTCGTCCGTTCAGGTCTTGCCGCTCAACAACAGCCAGCCCCAACAGACACCGATCAAGATCGATCTGGCTTACATCGGCAGATACGACGGCACTGCCACCACGATCCTGTTCGGCGAAAACATGGACGCCAGTTTTTGGGCCGTGTACGCGGGCAACGGCAATGCTTCGGTACCGGCTTCATTCGTTCCTTCCTACTACTTTGCGAATCCTGGCATGGAACTGGCCGGCGCTCAGGTCAGTCAGACCAACTATGAAGACCCGCAGGCCCTCACGTGGGAAGATCTGCCAGATCAGCAGCCCCCAGCCACCCAGCCAGTCCTCGGCCTGAATCAGGGATTGAATGGGATTCAGCCGGGGCAACTCTACGCCGCGGGAGTCATAGTGCAGCCCGGGGTCGTCTCGCGGCCATCGAGTCCGCACCCGGGCGGATTCCACATCACGTTCGGCGATGGACACACGATGTTCATGAGCCAGGACGTGCAGTATCAGATCTACGCCGAGCTGATGACGCCGCGGGGATCATGCGCCCGGCCTGCTGCCAGCGGCCCGGTCATTACTCCGGCCGCCGCCGCGGCGACCAATTCCAATCCCAACCCGAGCGTACTCTTGCTGCAATGGCAAACGGCTCCGATCTCCGACAGCGCGCTCAATCCGTAAGCAGGCGGCCGTTGCCTGGAGATGCTTGTCGCGTGCTATTTCTTGCCCAGCCGGCGCTGCTGTTGAAAGAAGCGGGTTAGAATCGCGCCGCATTCGGCCATCAGTACGCCCGAAACGGTTTGCACGCGGTGATTCAGCCGCGGATCGCCCAAGAGTTGATACAGCGTCTGCACGGCGCCGGCCTTGGGATCGGCCGCTCCATAGACGAGCGCCGCCACGCGCCCCTGCAAGATCGCTCCCGCGCACATCGGACACGGCTCGAGCGTGGCATAGAGCGTGCAATCTTCCAGCCGCCAACTGCCCAGCGACTCGGCGGCTTGCGTGATGGCGATCATTTCGGCGTGAGCCGTCGGATCGCGCAATTGTTCACGCTGGTTGTGCGCGCGGGCGATCACCCGATCGTGGTGGACGATGACCGCTCCGACCGGCACTTCGTTTTCCTCGAGCGCCTGCTCGGCTTCCTGCAGCGCCATCCGCATATACAATTCGTGCACGACTTGCAAAACTCCTAGATTGGCCTACGCCGTAAAACCGTAGCGTGGCGGTTGCCAGCACCAGAGGAAGGTTCACCGCAGAGGACGCAGAGGCACGCAGAGACGGAATTTAATACATCGGCGGGCGATGATCTTCGTCTCCGATTTATTTTCTCTTCTTTTTCTCTGCGCGTTTCTGCGTCCTTGTGTGTTGTCAAAACGAAGGAAGCGTAGCGCAATGGAGACCGAAAAGCCGCAGGCTTCCCGGAGCCCGGCAGATCGATCGCGTCCAGGTGCTCAACACACCGTCGCAGAGCTAGATCGCCGAAGCATCTCTTCGTCGGCGCCGATCGAAGGCGCCAACTCCTCTGCCAGTCTGCTCGCAACGGTCAGGTGTTCGATCGCTCCGACTCCGAAGAAAAACAGCGCCATCGTTATGGATACTACCAACAATCCGTAGTACCGCAGCATCGCAGCGCCCCTTGTCCACTCTTGCGGTCTCCGCGGCGCAATTCGTTGTGCTGCTTCGTCGTGATTCCGAAGCTAGTTCCGCTCCAGCATTTTTGCCGGCGGGCTGAGCTGCTTCGTCGCGTTGCCGTCGGTCAGGCGTAATTGGGCTTCGAAATCGCGCAGCGCTTGCTCGCCCAGCGCCGCTTCCATCGCTTGCTGGCGTTTCAGATCGATGCCGGCATCGCCCGACAGGTCGCCGGCCACGCGGACACTGGCGCGGTTGAGGCTGATCTTGTCGTTCACCAGTTGTTCGATCTGGCCGAAGTCGGTGGTGACGTCGAAATTGAAATCCGAAGCCAGCTTGGCCATTTCCGACTCAGCCCGGCTCATCTTCAGCTCGGCGTCGTAACGGGTGATCTTGTCGCGTACGTCGGCCAGTTTCTTGCCGGCCAGTTTGATCTTGGCCACGTTGTTGTCGTAGGCTTCTTCGTGCAACTGAAGCTGGGCTTCGTTTTCGGCCAACTGCTGCCTGGCCTGTTGCATTTCAAAGGCAAACCGAGCGGCCGATTCGCGGTCGCCGGCCGTGAGATAGGCCTTCACCTTGGCTTCCAGCGTGGCGACTTGCTGCCGGTTGCTGGCGACTTGCCGGATGACTCGCTCGACCAGGGCGCGGTATTGCTCGAGCCCTTGACGGCCTTCGACGAGCTGCGTGACGGCCAGATCATACTCGTATTGCATGCGGGCGATCGGATCGGCCGACCAGAAATAATTGGCCACCTTGTTGGCCTGGACGACAAACGATTGCCACAACTTGCCGAGAACCACGGCACACCATCCTTACTTT
This sequence comes from uncultured Planctomycetaceae bacterium, assembly GCA_963702015.1. Taxonomy (GTDB): domain Bacteria; phylum Planctomycetota; class Planctomycetia; order Pirellulales; family PALSA-1355; genus DATJTR01. The sequence continues at coordinate 3,603,848 of OY969698.1, read as the reverse complement.
TTCTTGGGTCCTGACGCTATTGGGTCACACCGCGCGAGGCGGTGCATTACTTGCTCGATTTTTGCGCTGGTTTCTCCGCAGCCGGCGCGGCCGCGGCGGCCCCGGTCGGCAGCAGCATGTTCAGACTCTTGCCATCCATGTTAGTCCAGAACGTGCCCGGCCCGCTCTGGTAAAAGCGAAGCACCATTTTGGGGTTCAGCCCCTCGGCCAAGGTATACCGCAGGAAGGCGTCGCCGTCGTTCTGAAAGACGTCCATCTTCATTTGATACAGGCTGCTGCGGGCAGTCTCGGTCAATTGGGTGACCGTGGCGGCGGCGGCGCCGAGCGTCTGGACTTTCTGGCTGTCGAGCGCGGCGATCTTGGCGTCATACTCGGCCTTGAGCTTGCCGATCTCGGCTTCGTTGCGGGTGCCGGTGTTGGTCGTGTCACGATCGATGCCGGCCACCAGCCGCTTGGTTTCGGCTTCGACTTCGATGCCGCGCTGCACGATCAGCTGCTGCTCGCGTTCGACTTCGGCCACGCTCTGGGCCGTGGCCTCTTTCACCTGGTTGGTGATCTCGGTTTCGGCGGCCACCTGTTTATCGCGAATCGGCGTCAGATATTCCTCCGGGATGGCGATGTTGCGGATGAAGGCCGCATGCACCGTCACGTCTTTCTCGCGGCAAATCTTGGTAAGCTCCTGGGTGAAATCTTCCTGGAACTTCTCGCGCCGCGTCCCTTCCAGAAAGTCTTGCGCCCGTAGTCGATTCCCTTGTCGCGTCCGATGGCGTGCGCCTGCACTTCGATCACGTTGGTTTCGACCGCCCGCCGTCCGCCATATTCGGCGATCAACGAAGGCATGTCCTGCGGCCGGACTTCCCACTCAACCGTGCAATCCATGCTGATCGGGAAACCACCCTTCGAGGTGAAGGTGATGGCGGTGCTTTTCTTAGGATCGGGATCCGAGCGGAACGTGGTCTGAAAGATGCCGATCTCCGTCGGCAGAATTTCGAATTCCTTGGTGTTGATATAGTACAGACCCGGCTGGAGCACGGTGCGCAGAATGCCTTTCTCGGTGTCGGACACGGCAAACCGCCCCTTGCTGTCGGTCCCCAGCAGACGGCGCTGCACGCCGACATAGCCCGGCTTGATATCGGTCGCCGGCACCAGTTCGACGTCGAACCCATAGCCGTTGATCCGGTAGGTTCCCGGCGGTAAAACGCGGCGCTGAATGCCTTGCTCCCCCTCTTCGGCCAACAACCGGCCCTCGGGCAAAGGTTTGCCGCCGCGAGCCGTGACGATGCCGACCTGTCCGGCCGGCACGTCGACATTCTTTTCCAATTCGGTGCTGTAGACAATCGGCAGCACGAAGTGCCAGCCCTCGCCCTGAACCGCGCGCTGGATACCCTTTTCGCCTTCCTCGGCCAGAATCTGCCCCGGCGCCAGCGGCTTGCCATCTTTGCTGATGACGATCAGGTGAGAACCGGGCGGCACATAGACAAAGAACGAACGCCAGGTCGTCAGCAATCCGATCAGCACCAACAGCGCGATGATGGAGGCCGAAACCAGCCGCGGTTTCCAATAACGGGCACGCGCTCGGAATTTTCCGGTCAGCTCGTCGATCGGGATACTGATATGAGAATCGTCCATAAGGGTTTGAATCCAGCTTTTTGGGGATGAAAACGGGAACTGCCGCGCGGTGGCTCACTTCCCATTCGGTGGGTCGGCAGCCGTGCTGGCTGCCGGCGCGGCCAAGATCGCCGGCGCGGGGCTTTTGGTGGCACTGCCCGCGGGCATGGTCATGTAGTCCGAAAAGATTTTGGCGAACTCACTGTTATCGGAGGCGAAGATTTCGGAAAGTGCCGGGGCCAGCCGCGACACGATGTGATATTGGGCAAAGTTCTGTGCGCTGGAAAAACCTTGCACCGCCTTGCGCAGACCGGCAATCTCGGCCTCGTTGGTCAGCAGGATGACCGCGGCTTCGGCCTTGCCCTTGGTCAGCATCGCCTCGGCCCGGTTTTTGGCCGCGTCGAGTTCGAGTTGCGCGTTTTCCAGCTCCTGCTTCATGCGCGACAGTTCGACCTCGCGCATCTGATCGGCCTTGGTTTTGGCCTGTAACAGCCGCGTTTCGGCGTCGACCTTTTCTTTGTATTGCTGCGCGAGCGCCTCTTTCGCCGCCAGCTCCTGGGCAGCGCGATATTGAAGCAATCGCGTCCCGTTCTTTTCCAGCTCGACGCGGGCAAGTTCGCGCAGCTTGATCTGCTCGGCCAAATCGTGCGGTGGTTTCATGTCGGCCAACGTCACGGCCCGAATCTCCACGCCCAACTCCGCGCAGCGCGGCTTGACCTTCGCCAACAGCGCCTGCTGCAACACCTCGCGGGCATTGACCGTCTTCTGGCCTTCCTTGACCACCGTGCTGACGATGAAATCGTGCGCGTCGAAATTGCTCCCCTCGATCCGCGAATAGCCGCGGATGCAAGGCAGAATCACTTTCTGCAGGACTTCGTTTTCCGCCTGCGCCGCCGGCGTGTCGTCGCGCTGGTGCAGGATTCCCTCGTCGGTCAGGCGGACCAGCATCTCGGGCGCCTTGTTGGCCTGCACGGCATATTCCACCACCACGCGCGGCTGCAACAAGAAACCGTCGCGCGACGGAAACTCGATGTCGGTCAGCTCCGCCTTGTGGCTGCGGACTTCCACCGGCACGATCACTTCGGCATAAGGATTGATGTAATAGGTCCCCGGCGGCACCGTCTGCTGCTGAACGCCGCGGTATCCTTCCGGAACGACGTAGGAACCGCGATCGGGATCGGCGGGCAGCGTTTTCGGATCTTTGCCCGCCTTCATGCTCCGCACGCCAACCTGATCGACGCGGATATCGACGGCCGGCACCAGTTCCCACGCATAGGCATAGGGATTGATGCGATAGCTCCCCTGCGTCTTCACTTCGCGCAAAATTCCGCGCTCGCCGTCGATGCGGTTCGACGGATTCTCGCGGGCAAAAATGTCTCCCTCGGCAACCCGGTCCGCCGGCATCGCGGTGCCGAACTTGCGCGTCAGCACCAGACACTTGCCGACCGGCACGCGAACGATTTCGTGAACTTCGTGGCTCCAGAACAGGGGATTGATGAAATGCCGGCCTTCGCCCAGCGGCTCGAACATCACCCCTTTGTACGAATCGTCGGGAGCGACGATTTGATCTTCGGCCAGATCCTTGCCCCAACGATGGATCAGCACCAGAAAACGGCCGGGCGGAACTTCCACCCGCTCGACTTCCCACAGCCAGATCTGATAGACCAGCGCCAGCGCCACGGTCGCCACGGCGGCCAGGAACCATACGCGCGGTTGTTTGTAGACTTCGGTCATCGCTCGATCCTATCGGTAATTTTGCCGGGCAAAAACCTGCCCTGGGGAATCATCGTTTCGCTCTCGCCCGGACGGTTGCCCGGCGGCGATTCTGTACGGCTAGGTGTCCGCCTTGCTCCGTCCGTTGCGATCGGTGCTCGGCGGCTCGATCCGCGGGCGATTGCCGTCGGTGGCGCCGTTGCCGGCGGCACCATTTTCCGCGCCATGCGCCTGGCTGCGCAGCCGAGCCAGTTCGGCTTCGAGCGCCGCCGTGTCGACCGACAAGGGGGCGGCCGAAAGCGACGCCGCGTTGGCGACGTCGGTCGTGTCGGCATAAACCCGTTCGATGGCTTTGGCGTTGAGCGACTTTTGTTGCACCAGCCCTTCGGCCTTTTGCCAGTTGGCCACCGCGTTGAACGGATCGAATTGACGGGCGATGGCGTATTGTTGTTCCACTTTTTCGGCCGCCGCCAATTGGCTCAACAGGATGTTGCGGCCGACTTCGTATTGCCGCAATTGCAGCTCCAATTCGTAAAGCCGGCGGCGCGAATCCTCGATCAGCTCGCGCTGCCGCTTGAGCTGCACGTCGAAGTTTTCCATCGCCGCCCGCTCGAGATTCAGCTTGTACAGCGCCGCCCGGCACCAGATCGTCGCCGCGCCCGACTGCGTGCGGGCCTGGTCTTCGAGCGTCGTCAGATTGCCGGCGCTTTGCCGCAAGTTGGCGACGATGGTCGCCTCGGCCGCTTCTTCTTCGGCCAGCAGTTTGCCCAGCGCGGCCACGTGCTGCTCGTGCTGACGCACGACGTGCGTCAAAATCTCTTCGGGGTCGAGCCGGCGGCGCGTCAGCCAGGCCCAGGCCGCCTTCGACCGGCGCAGCACCTTACGCGGCCCGAGCGCCAGCGTCAGGAGCAACAGCGGCAGCCCGATCCAGAGGACCAGCCGCATGACAAGTATTTCCAACATTCCCATATAGGGGGAGGCTTATCCGAACTGCCCGGCGTGCGCCTCATCGTCCGGCCGCCGGAAGGCCGGAAATTCGCGGCCGGCGCGAGTCGCACGCCCTGTGCCGTGCCGAAAACACGAAATGAAATTTGTCGCTCACCCTTAAGGCTAGCTCACCGCGTCTGGAGCAAAAGGCCCCGAGAAACCGCGTCGGCCGCGTTGCGAAGCGCGGATCCGGTAGGATTGATTATAGAGGAGAAACCAGCGTGAAAATGCTCCTATTGCCGTAAGTCGGACCGGCCGAATCGCCATCTCCCGACTGGCATATCCAATCTAAGGCGGTCCGGCCGCGAGCGTTTCGCCTTGCCCGCGCCACGGCGACAAATCGCGGCAAGATTCGTCTTACGCTCGGCCAGGGCAGCGGTGGCAGTAGAGAGCCCGGCGGCACATTTGCTCTACTAAGAGATAGAAACACCCGACACGCGCCGCAACCGCGCAGAGCACGGCCTTGTGCCGAAGGAGGGCGAGATGGCCACGGCAGTTTCAGCCAGGGCACTTTCAGAGGCGGCTACGCACAATGCTGCCTTCCCACGCCTCAACAACTCGGAACTCAGCTGCCTGAGAATCAAAGGTACCACGCCGCACCTATCCCGACGGCGCGATCTTGTTCCACGCCGGTCAAGCAGAGATCGACTTCAATATTGTCGAGTCGGGAGCGATCGACATTATCAATCCCATCGACGGCGACCGGATCATCGCCACCCACCTGCCGGGCGAGTTTGCCGGCGACATCGATCTCTTGACCGGCCGGCCCGTCAACGTCACGGCCCGCGCGGCCGGCGAGACGCGCGTGCTGCAAATTCCGCACGCGATGGTGCGCCACTTACTGAATCGCGTCCCCAGCCTGGGCGAGAAGCTGATGGTGGCCTTCACCACCCGCCGCGAACTCTTGACCCACGGCGGAGTCCTCGGATTGCGCGTCGTCGGGCCCGGCCGCTGCCGAGACACCGCCGTCGTGCGCGAGTTTCTCTATAAGAATTTCGTCCCGTTCACCTGGTACGATCCCGACACGCCGGACGGCCAGAAGGTTTTCGTCGAACTCGGCTCGCCGAAGAAAACGCCAGCGGTCGAATGCCGCGACGGAAACATCCTGCTCAATCCGTCGCTGCGCGATCTGGCTCAAGGGGCCGGCATCTGGCGGCATTGCCCCAGCCGCGAGGTTGACCTGACGATCGTCGGCGCCGGGCCGGCCGGAATCACGACGGCCGTCTACGCCGCCTCCGAGGGACTGGCCACATTGCTGCTCGATCGGCTGGGGCCGGGCGGACAGGCGGGCGGTTCGTCGCGGATCGAAAACTTCATCGGCTTTCCGGCCGGTCTCACCGGTGCCGACCTGGCCACGCGGGGCGTGCTGCAGTTGCTCAAGTTCGGCGCACAGATCGTCGCTCCCGTCGACGTCGAAAAGATCACTCCAGCCACCGCTCCGGACGAGCGGCACGTCGTGCATCTCGATTGCGGAGCGCAAATTCGCAGCCGCATCGTTTTGATCGCCACCGGCGTCCGTTGGCGCAAGCTCGAAGCCCCCGGTGCCGAGCGTTTCGAGCGCGCCGGCATCTACTACGCCTGCACCACGGTCGAAGCCGACCTCTACGATCAATCCGACGTGGCGGTGGTGGGAGCCGGCAATTCGGCCGGCCAGGCCGTGATGTTTCTGTCGGAATGTTGCCCCAACCGCCGCGTCCACTTGCTCATTCGCCGCACGCTTGGGCCGGGCATGTCCTCGTATCTGGCCAATCGCATTCGGTCCGCGCGAAACATCGTCGTGCATGAGCAGACCGAGATCGAAACGGTGCATGGCAACCGCAACGTCGAAGCGATCGAAATCAAGAACAAAGAAACGGGCGAGACCCAGCGACTGCCCTGCGCGGCCGTCTTCGTCTTCATCGGCGCCGAGCCATCGATCGATTGGCTGCCGGCTGGAATCGCCAAAGACGCCAACGGCTATCTGTTGACCGGCCCCGACGCACTGCGCAGCGGAGCGTGGACCCGCGCCGATCGCGAGCCCTGTCCGTTGGAAACGAGCGTCCCCGGCATCCTGGCTGCCGGCGACATCCGTGCCGGCGCCACCAAACGCGTGGGCTTTGCCGTGGGCGACGGATCGCTCGCCGTCACCTGCGTGCACCGCTTGCTTTCGATTCAAAACTAACGGCGCACGATCCGAAGGAAGCGACGCATGACGATTGCCTTTCGGGCCAGTGCGGCCCGCGGCCGACTGTTCGTGCTTTTTGTCACGCTCGTCATCTCCGCGCGCGCCGTGCAGGCCGTCGAGGCGCCGGCCAAAATCCGCGTGGCCCTCTGGTTCGACACCGAAGACTATATTCTTCCCGAGAGCGACGACGCGGCTAAAAAAATCGCCGATTGGCTCACCGGCGAACATATCCGGGCGACGTTCAAGGTGGTGGGCGAAAAGGCACGCGTGCTCGAGCGCCGCGGACGAACCGACGTGATCGAAGCCTTGAAGCGGCACGAAATCGGCTACCACTCCAACTGGCACAGCGTCCAGCCAACGCCCGCGGTCTATCTGGCGCCGCTTGGTTGGGCCCAAGGCGTTATGGAGTTCGATCGCCGCGAGCGCCCCGGACTGGACGACGTCGCCCGCATTTTCGGTCAAACGCCAAGCTGCTACGGACAGCCCGGCTGTTCCTGGGGACCCCAGAGTTACGGCGCCCTGAAGAACTGGGGGATGGAGGTCTATTTGGACGTCGGCAATCAAGTCGGCCTGGACCGCAAGCCCCATTATTACTGCGGCGTCCTGAACCTGTATCAACTGGCGGCGACGACCCGCTGCGAGCTGGGGAGCGAGGCCGACCTCGACGCGGCGCAAAAGCGATTCTTCGATATTCGAGAATCGCTCCGCGCCGACGGCGGATTTGTCAGCATTTTCTACCATCCCTGCGAATTCGTGGAGACGGGATTCTGGGACAACGCCAATTTTCGCCACGGCGCTAATCCCCCGCGAGACAAATGGAAGATGCCGCCGCTGAGAGACCCCGAGGCCCGTCGCGTGGCGTGGGAAACATTCACCAGCTACGTCCGCTTCATCCGCCGCTTCGCCGACGTCGAGTTCGTCACGGCCAGTGACGCGGCGCGGCTCTATCGCGATCGAGCCCGCGGCCGGGCGTTCACCCAGGCCGAGATCAAGGCGATCGCCGGCGCGGTCAGCCGCGACGTGACCTTCCAGCAGCACGGCGACTACGCGCTCTCGGCGGCCGAAGTCTTGGCGCTGCTCGACAAATATGTTGTGTTGCAAACCGCCGGCCAGCAGCCGCAGTCCGTCACGCTCGACGCAGGCCCGCTGGGCCCGGCCAACCAGCCGATCCCGCTCGGCGAGCCGGTCACGACCGACTGGTCACAATTCACGCGCACAGCGGTCGACGTGGAGGAATATCTGCGGCGCCATGGCGAGGTGCCCCCCGCCGTGTGGCTAGGAAGCATCGGCGTTCCGCCCGAGGCCTATCTGGCGGCGCTAGCCCAAGTGGCTCGCGACCTGCTCGACGACAAACCGGCACCGCCGACGGTCGAAGTCAAACCGGCCAATCTGGCGGTCGCCAGTTACGTGGCCGACGACGGACCGGAGCTCTGGGGTTGGCCGATCTTCCCCGAGAACTTCCGAGCGCCGGCGATGATGGAACTGGCCAAACGCCAGGCTTGGACACTCAAGCCTGCGATCCTGGCGCCGGCCAAAGAGTAACGCGCAAACATGTCCGTCGCTCGCGCCCGTCCGCATCGCCAACTCCGGCCATTGCCAGCCAGCGGCTCCTTTCGCTCGATGCCTATCGTGGGCTGACGATGTTCGCCATGGCCTCGAACGGGATCGGACTGCTGGCCGTCGCCAACCACTTTCCCGATTCGCCCACCTGGCGCACGATCGCCTATCAACTCGACCATGTCCCCTGGGTCGGCTGCAGCGTCTGGGACATGATCCAGCCGTCCTTCATGTTCATTGTCGGCGTGGCGATGGTCTATTCCTGCACCAGCCGCCAGGCCCGTGGACAAAGCTGGCGCCGCATGGCGCTTCACGCCGCGTGGCGATCAGTCTTGCTGATACTGTTGGGCATTTTTGTTCGCTCGACGGGCACCCCGCGCACGAATTTCATGTTCACCGACGTGTTGGCACAGATCGGCCTGGGCTACTTCTTTTTGTTCTTGCTCTGGAATCGGCCGCCGGCTATCCAGCTCGGTGCGGCGCTGGCCTTGTTGATTGGCGATTGGCTCTTGTTCTATGCCTATCCGGTGCCCTCTCCGGATTTCGATTATTCATCGTTCAACTTTCCACCCAACTGGCAACACCTCACGGGCGTTGAGGCCCACTGGGACATGCACACCAACGTGGCCGCCGCCTTCGACCGCTGGTGGATGAACCGGTTTCCGCGCGAGTCACCCTACACGCACAGTCCTGGCGGCTATCAGACGCTCAATTTCATTCCCGCCCTGGCCACGATGATTTTTGGTCTGTTGGCCGGCGGGTTGCTGAAAAGCGAGCAATCGGCCTGGCGCAAGTTCGGCGGGCTCGTAATGGCCGGCCTCGTCAGCCTGGGGCTGGGCTGGGGACTGGCCCAATCGGGTCTCTGTCCGCTCGTCAAACGGATCTGGACTCCAAGTTGGACGTTGTTCAGCACCGGCTGGGTGCTGCTGGCGCTGGCCGGAGTCTATGCCGTGATCGACATTCTTGGCTTTCGTCGCTGGACATTTCCCTTTGTCGTGGTCGGTACGAACTCGATCCTGATCTACGTGATGGCCGAGCTGATGCCCGGCTGGTTTATGGGGCGTCTGCGAACCCATTTCGGCGAGCGATTCTTCACCATCTGGGGTCGCGTGCCGCCGGAGTATTCGCCACTGGTTGGTGGCATTGCCGTCCTGGCGATCATGTGGCTGATTTGCTTTTGGTGCTATCGGCAAAAGGTTTTCGTTCGCATTTGATACCGTCTTGAATAGGAAACGGTGCAAGTTGGGTTGCGTGGACGCGCCGCACGGCCAGTGTTACGCTAGACGACGTCTCCCCTATGCATCTTGGCCGGGGCACGGTGGCGAAACCAGACCGGAAATCTACGCATGAACCTTGCATTTCGAGCAACGGCAGTCGCAAGCGCGGCATTGCTGCTGGTGGCCGTTCTCGACGGCGCTCGGGCCGACGAGCCGGCCGCGCCCACGTCCCTCAAGTTTTCGGCACGCAGCCGGGTGCGCGTCGCGCCGAAGACCGACATCTTCGCGGTCCGCGAAACGCCCATGGAGTGGGACCCCAACCACACGGCTATCATCATCTGCGACATGTGGGACAAGCACTGGTGCCGAGGTGCCGTGCGAGCGCGAGACGGAAATGGCCCCCAAGCTGAATCGCGTGGTGGCCGCGGCCCGCGAACGCGGCGTGCTGATCGTCCACGCGCCCAGCAGCTGCATGGAGTTTTACAAAGATACGCCCCAGCGCAAGCGGGCTCAGGATGCGCCGGCCGATCCGCAAGCGCCCGCCAATCTCGATAAGTGGTGGGACCGCGCCGAGGGTGAACCGGCGCTGCCGATCGACGACTCCGACAACGGCTGCGATTGTCGGCCGGCCTGCCAGCCGAGAGATCCCGTTTGGAAGCGGCAGATCGACTTGATCGAAATCGCGCCCGACGACGTCGTTTCCGATTCGGGACGCGAGTTGTGGAATCTCTTCACCCAGCGTGGCGTCGAAAACGTGATCCTGATGGGGGTCCACACCAACATGTGCGTGCTGGGACGCTCGTTTGGTCTGCGGCAATGGGCTCGCAATGGCAAGCGGGTGGTGCTGGTGCGCGATCTGACCGATTCGCTTTACAACCCACGCAAGCCCCCGTTCGTCTACCATCGCCGCGGTACCGAGATGGTGGTCGAGCACATCGAGAAATATGTCTGTGCTTCGATTACGTCGGCCGATCTGCTTGGCGATCCGGCGCCGCCGCACGTCGTGTTTCTCATCGGCGAGGACGAATATCGTACCGAAGAGTCGCTTCCCGCGTTTGCCACCAGCGAGCTGGTGCCGCGCGGCGTGCAATGCACGTTTGTTTATGCCGACCCGCAGGATCGCAACCACTTTCCCAATATCGCCGCGCTGCGCGAGGCCGACCTGCTGGTGCTCAGCGTGCGGCGCCGCGTGCTACCGCCCGACGAAATCGCCGAAGTCCGCGCCTATCTCGACGCCGGCCGGCCAATGGTCGGCATCCGCACGGCCAGCCATGCCTTCGAAGGCATGACTACCAACGCGGCCGCGGCCTGGGGCCATTTCGACGTCGATGTTCTCGGTGCCGACTATCTAGGACATTACAGCAACAAGACTCCACGGGGGGGGGTAGCGACGGTCTATCAGGTCGTGCCCGAGGAGGCCGGTCAGCCGATCCTCGCCGGCATCGATCGCGGCGAGCTGCGCACCACCGCATCGCTCTACAAGAATCACGATCTGACGCCGACGACCACGGTATTGATGACCGGTCACGTGGAAGGGCAGGGGGACGTCGAACCGGTCGCCTGGACCAACATTTACCACGGCGGGCGGATTTTCTACACTTCGCTCGGCGGCGTCGACGATTTTCAGGCCCCGGCCTTTCGCCGCTTGCTGTTGGATGCCATCTACTGGGGTCTTGACCGTCAGGTCCCCGCAGCCGAGTCTGGGCGTTAATCGCGCAAACGCGGCGCATCGACCCAAGTTCGGATTTTCGAGGACCGCGGGATTTGAATCATGTTAGCGAAAACGACGAGAATTCGCGCGAAGACTAGACCCAAGGGGTGCGCACCGTGTTAAAATGGCGACGCGTCGGAGCTGGAATCGCATCCGGCCTCAACCCGCTAGGGGGAACTGTCGAGGCCGACGATCCCAGCAGCTTGTTCGGCCGCTCACGACGGACGGCCGAGCGATCCGGCGCGCGTACAGAGCGTGTCACGCGTGCTCGGGCTCTGTGATGGGGGGGGCTGCGTTATCGCCGCACTGAATCGCATCGTGGCAGATCGATTCCGCCGGTCATGAATAGCTGCTGGGAATGAGGGGCGACTATGAGGCCGTGGCGGAAATCGGACACGCTACGTCGGACCTTCCAAGGGTATCATGCCCGCATCGAACCACTCGAGCAGCGGCGTCTTTTGACCGTGACGCCCACCACGAGCGATGTGTCGGCGACCCAGTTCGTCGAGATGGCGACGCCCCTGGCCTCCGGCGCGAACCTGGTTTTTGTCGCTGACTCCGGTGTGTACGCGCTCGCCGACCAAACCACGTATGCCATGAGCGGCGACGCGCTGACATCCAGTGGCATCGCCGACGCGGCGACGTTCGCCGATGGTGACTCCACGACGGCGACGCTCGACGCCGCCGACTCGTCCACGTCTTCGACCGCCAGTGGAGACGCGATTTCGATCACGACCCCTGGCGCAAGCACGGTCCCCGTGCAAACCACTTACGTCTTGACCGACGCCACGCTGACGTCGAACGACGTCATCGTCCCCGGTCAAACCACGTACATTTTGACCGGCGCAACACTGCCGGCGGGCGCGGGCACGTTCCCCGGTCAAACCGTCTACAACTGGACCAGCAGCACGCTGCCGCTGACCGGCACCTCGGTTGTGTTGGGCGAAGGCACGACCTCGGCGCTCATCGCTACCGCCGATGGCTATGACGCGGCAGCGGCGGCCGTGGCTGTCGACTCGATCGGGCCGCTGATCTTCTCCACCGCAGGCGGGAACCCGATTTCGATCGACGATCCCGGCGCGGGCAACGTCACCGTTCAAACCACGCTCAGCGTGGCCGACGGCACGCTGAATTTGAGCGGCATCGCGGGTCTGACATTTTCGGCCGGTGGCAACGGCACTGGGTCGATGACCTTCTCCGGCACGGTGGCCGCCATCAATAAAGCATTGGACGGACTCAGCTACACGGCCGCCAGCGGCTACACCGGCAAGGACGCGCTCAATATTCGCTTCAACTACCAGGGCGCCGACGGCACGCAGCAAACTGCGGTAGGCGTGGTCGACATCGACGTCCCGAATGTTCCCAGCACCACGCCGCCGCCACCCAGCCTGCCCGCACCGGTGATCACGCTGCCTGGCGCGCCCATCTCGGTCACATCGGGTGGCACGATCTCCCTCACCGGCGTTTCGGTCAGCGGTGCCGCGTTGGTTGACGTGACGATCAGCGTGCAAGACGGCACACTCGAAACGGGCGACTACCCGGGCCTGACGGTCGAGGGGAATGGCACATCCACGGTCGAGTTGATCGGCTCGGCGGCCGACGTCGACGCCGCGCTCCTTTCCTACACGGCCAAAGCGGGATACTCCGGCACCGATACCTTGACCATTTCCGCCAAGGCCTTTTCCGCATCGCAATCCCCGGTCAGCATTGGGCAACCCGGCTCGGGCAGCCCGAACTTGGTAGGCTCGCCTGGATCGGGCAACAGCGTCGACTCACCGACCACGACCACCACGCTTTCGCTCAACGTCCAGGCACCATCCTCGCGGCCGACGTATACACCGGTAGCACCGGTCCCCGCGCCTGCGCCGGTTTCCACGCCGGCACCAGTCTCAACCCCCGCGCCGGCACCGGTATCCGCACCCGCGCCGGTTTCCTCGCCGGCGCCGACCCCGCGCCGACACCGACCCCCGCGCCGGTTTCTCCGCCGCCTGGCTTGGGTTTCCCGACAACCCCGGTCACGCCAGCCCCGACACCGGCCCCCGCGCCGCCAGTCATCGCGCCGCCGGTCGTGGGATCACCGATCTCCGCGCCGGTCATAAACGCGCCGGTCACGGTCACGCCGACCCCGGTGGCTCCGCCGGTCGCCCCCACGCCGCCGATCAACGTGCCGGTAACTCAATCGGTCAGCGCATTGACGTCATCGCAAGACAGCAGTTCGGAAGTGGTGCACACGGTAATGGCCGCCGGTTGGATCAACGGCGGCGCCATGTTCACGTCCGTCATCGCCACCGGCAATCAGCCGGGCGTGATGCAGTTTGCCTCGCTGGTCGTGACATCGCGATCCGAGACGGTCGCCAGCGCACACGAGACCACGCCGGCCGAGGAGCCTTCCAATGAAGCGGAGGATACCGTTCAATATGTCCTCGACATCGAACCGCTGAATGCCGATTCGATTTTGTCGCCAGACGATTTCGCCAATGCGCCGGCAACCGATGCCCCCGACGCGCTGCGGCCAGTGGCCGGCGATTCTGTGGAATCGTTCGGCATGGAAAGCGACACGGCGGCGGCGCCCGTGCCGGCCCGCGGAACCTTGCTGGCCGCGATCGCCACCAACTTCGAAGTCCTCGATCGCGCTTTGCAAACGGCACTCGAAGAAATCGAGAATCTGGGCGGAGAGCTTGTCGTGTGGCTTGACGAATCCGACACCGCGGCTTGGGCTACCGCCGGAGCCGTGATCCTGTTGGCGGGCGGTGGCATCTATCGACAGCGCCGGCGAAATGCCCAGCATCCCGACGCCAGCCTGCAGGAGCTGCCGCTCTGGATGTTCACGTATCGTTACGAACCGGTGGGACGGCTATGATCCCAAGTTCCCCAGATCGGTTGCTGGCTAAACTGAACCAGGGCGATCCCCTCGCCACCGGGCAGATGTTTCAGACCCTTGAGCCCTACCTGCGCATGGTGATTCGGCGGCGCATGTCGGGAAGACTCCGGTCCAAGTTCGACTCGACCGATATCGTGCAGTCCGTCTGGGCCGATTTTGTCGACGGGCTCCGCCAGGCCCGCTGGCGATTCGAGAACATGGAGCAACTGCGCGCGTTCCTGGTCAAAATGACGCGCAACCGCTTCGTCGACCGCCTGCGGCAGCATCGCCGTGCACTCCAGCACGAATGGGCCATGCCGGCCCATGACGTCGAGGTGATGGCGGCAAACGGCTCGACCCGGGTGAGCGAAAACTTCTATGCCGACGAGCTGTGGCGTCAAATGCTCGAAGTCTGCCCACCCGACCACTACCAGGTCCTCTACTTGAAGCGTCAAGGCGCCTCGCTGGAAGAAATCGCGCTCAAGACGGGCATGCACAAAGGGAGCGTGCGCCGCATTCTCTATGAAATCAGCCGCGCCGTCACTCGCCGCCGTGCCAAGGGGAAATAGTCACCCCACGCGTCTCTGCGCCCGCGATTCTCGCGGCCGGGGTAATGCTCTACCGGCCCAACCCTGCGGCCGCACGCCGTCGCCACAGTAGCAAATCCTCGCAGGCAACGGGCGTGCTCACGCTCTGCCAAACAGCCACCCGCCCGGCCTGAGATCGAGTCGGCAGCCACGAATTCCGCAGGCTGCCCAAAAAAACGGCGGTATTGCTCCATTTTTGGCGCGCGCCTTCGGCCCTAACATACGTTCCTATCCCACGGCCACCGACCGGGGCGGCCTCGATATCACCGGCGGCAAACCATGGGGGCATTGGTTTCTCGCCAAAACTTGGGGCGGGAATCCCCGTTTGGGGCCCGTCGATCCGCAGATCGGATAGTCACCGTCATGAGCATGCGACCTGCCAGCTATCGAAACAGTCAAGACGCCGAATCGCGGCCCGGCCGCACGAAGCGGTCGGCGCGCGGCGCTCCGGGCGTTCGGCCGTTGCGTTTCGAGCAGTTGGAAGCGCGCAGATGCTCACCGCCGCGCCGATCTCATGGGGCCCATTGCCGCTCGCCCTCCCTGTCACTTCCGCCGTCGGTTCGCCGGTGGCCCCAACGAGTCCGACCACGACTTCCCTCTCGCCGGCGCAGCTGGCCGGGGAAACGGCCATCGGCCAGTCGATCAACGCATTCGCCCTCGACCTCTACGCGTCGCTGCAATCCCAGCAGGGAGGCAGCGGCAATACGGTCTTTTCGCCGATGAGCATCTCGGCCGCCTTGGCCATGGCCTATGCCGGTGCCAACGGCCAGACGGCGACGCAAATGGCCAGCGTCCTCCATTTCTCGGGCGCTGCCGACGACGTCGAGCAAGATTTCGGCACGCTCCTTTCCGACTTGAACGCAGCCGGCCAAGGGGGCAACTACACGCTCTCGGTGGCCGACGCGCTTTGGGGTCAGCAGGGGATGCAGATCCTGGCTCCGTTCCTCCAGACCATGCAGTCCGATTTCAGCGGCGACTTGCAACAGGTCGATTTCGTGAACAACCCCACTGGCGCGGTCCAGACGATCAATAGCTGGGTCTCGCAGCAAACCGATGGCCTGATTCAGCAACTCCTCACTCCGAGCGACATCAATGACCTGACGCGGCTCATCCTCACCAACGCCGTCTATTTCAACGGCTCCTGGGCCACGGCGTTCAACGTCGCCAACACCCAGAACGCCCCCTTTACGCTCGATTCGGGCAACCAGGTGCAGGTTCCCATCATGAACAACACGAGCACCTTCGGCTACATGGATAGCGACGGCTTCCAGGTACTCGATATGCCCTACACCGGCGGCCGGCTTTCGATGGATGTGATCCTGCCCGATCAGGGCTACACCGCCGCCGGGCTGAATGTCAGCCAGTTGCCCGCCGACCTGACGAGCTGGCTCGCTGGATTGCAAAATCAACAGGTGGCCGTATCGCTCCCCAAATTCAATATCACCACCCAATTCGACCTGGGCGACCAGTTGCAGGCCCTCGGAATGACCGATGCCTTCAGCAACACGGCCGACTTTTCTGGTATTACAGACCCAACCGTAACGCAGCTGAAAATCTCAGACGTCGTCCACCAGGCGACCATCAGCGTGGGCGAAACGGGAACTGTTGCCGCGGCGGCGACTGCCGTAAGCATGGTCTTTTGCTCCTGCGTTACCGAACCAATTCAGCCGATCGTCTTCGACGCCAATCATCCGTTCCTGTTCCTGATCCGCGACGACCAATCGGGAGCCGTCTTGTTCATGGGCCAGGAAACCGATCCGTCGTTGTCGACCGGCGGTCCATCGGCCCCGCCTGTCGGCACCGCGCCGCAGTCCCCCGGATCGACGACGACTCCGCCGGTCTCGCCATGGCGATACGTCCCGGAAGCGCCCCGACTCAACGCCCCCGCCGGTGACTGGGCCGGTTCTCCATCTCGTCGTGCACGAGAACCAGCTGGGCCACCATGTCGCGGAGTCCGGTTTCACAACGCCGCATGTCACCCTGGAAAATACGAGCCTGGCCGATGTGGCGCTGGCCGTGCAGGAGACGAGCAGCCCGGCGCTGGCGAACCCAGGTCTGGCGAGCCCAGACGTCGCAAGCATTGCCCAGTCGAATGTTGTCGGCAACGTTGCCTCGGGCAGCACGCCAGCGACCGGCACACCCGACAGTGCACCGGAAAGCACGGAATCGCCGCCAACGATCACGTCCGCCGGCAGCTTCGACTCCGCTCGCTATCGATTCGCGGCGACCGACGAGGCGGTTTCACAATTCGATCTGACTGACCTGTGGGTCTGACCGGCCGCGCGCTTCGGTCTGGCGCCGGTTCTCTGGGCGCTCGCCAAGGCAGCGGCTTGCCCAGACTGCCAAAATCGCCGCGTTCGTCGCTGGCAAGGCCGCATTCGCCCTTGACGATCCTTTCTATTCAACCACCTGCGCAAGGTTTACCGATAGAGCAAAGAATGCCGCAGGGGGGCGCGCATTTTCTCGGGGTGACTCGAACGAAATCCGCTTGCGCCGCCACGGCTCCGCTTGGCCTCTGGCGTGAACCATGTCGGGTCGAACAACTGCCACGACCAGCGTGAACGGCCGCTGCGCCATCGGCCGACATCGCCATGACCTGAAACGGGTCATGCTTTTGTTGTTGGTCATCTTCTCCACCGAATTCGCGCCGAGCAATTCTTGGATCGTCTGCCTCCGGTCCCATCCGACCCTCTCGTCTCGAGCGCTCCAAACCTCGTCTCGGACGCACCAGCGGCCACGGAATCGGGGCAGGGGCCATCGATTCCGATGGACAGCACACTTCTGGCCGTGCCGCGGGCAGCGCGCGTCTCCCTACGCCTTTGCCGACGCACTCTTCTGGACGGTGAGGGAAGGTGCCGCCGACAACTGGGCGCAGGAAATAACCCCCAACAGCCCCGCGGGAACGCCTTTCGGCACCGCCACAATCGTGAGCGCGCCATTTGCCTGGAACGCCGGCTTTCGAGTCGGCATTGGCTACCAGCGCGGCGAAGACGATTACGACACGACGCTTTACTTCACGAACTTCACCACGCAGGCGACGAACAGCGCTACGGGCGACGTCTATTCCGCGTTCCTGGCAAATTTCTACGTCAGCAACCCGAACGGTAACGATTTCGGCCCGCACTATCAGAGCGCGAGCATGCGATGGAATTTCGGGTTCCATACGCTCGATTACGAGGTCGGGCGGAAATACTCGGTCGATCGAACTTTGACATTGCGCCCCTTCGTCGGCCTCAAAGCCGCGGTGATCGACCAATTGATCTATTCCAGCTGGCAGAATCCGATCGATACCAGCACGCAAACCTATGGCTTTACGTCGGCCACCGAGAATCTGAAACAAGACTTTTGGGGGATCGGTCCTTCCTTAGGCATGACGATCATCATGCCGCTCCACACGCAACCCAGCTACACCTTGAAATTCTTCGGCACTCCCTCGGGCGCCCTGATGTACGGGCATTGGACGTTCAAGGACCAATATAAGAACAACGGTCCGACGTCGACGACCGTGCCAGGCCCGACGACCATCTCGATCAATTCGATCCCCATCAACGGCGCCGCGACGATGGCGCGGGGGGTGATGGGTCTGGAATGGGTGCGCTATTCTCCAAAAGTCACGACCACCGTCCGCTTGGGATACGAGGCCCAAGTCTGGTTGAATCAGATGCAGTTCTATTCGTTCAATGTCGGACGACTCAATAACCTGATGTCGTTGCAAGGTGGCATTCTGGAGTTGTGCGTCAACTTCTAGCGCAGAAAAGCCATGACCGTGTTCGCCCGTTTTATCGCCGTCGTCGTGCTCGCCCTGGGGTGCTCCTGCACCAGCGCCAGAGCGTGGCTCCGTTTGCCGACGTACTGGCCTGGCATGCCTCGGAAGAAGCGTCTTCGATCTGGTCGAGCGTCGTCACCGTCAATCCATTCAACGCACAGACGACCTTTGCCCCGGCTAACGTGCAGTTCAATTGGAACGCGGGCATGCGGATCGGTATTGCCTACGTGCCCCCAGAGCAGGAGTGGGATTTCAAGCTGTACTGGACCTACTTCCGCACGTCGCAAAACCTCTCGGTCGCGCCCGGCGGCCAGTTGGTCGTGCCGGAATTCTTCAGTGGTTTTTTGAGCGGTGACTCGGGTTCGTTCACGAGCGCGGCGCTTACCTGGAGTCTGATCTTCAATACCATCGATCTCGAAGCCGGACACGAAATCACCGTTGGCGAGTTTCTGCACATTCGTCCGTCGATGGGCCTGAAATTGGCTTCCATCGACCAGACGATCCATGCGCTCTGGTCCGATCCCGCGACCTCGGTTTCCGCGACCGAAAAAGTCACCAACAACTTTTTCGGCGTGGGGCCGAGTTTCGGAGTCGGCGGCCGCTGGGATATTCCCAAGTACCCGAAATTGAGCCTGATCGGCTCGTTCTCAGGCGCTTTGATGTACGGCGTCTGGAACGTGGGAGACGCTTTCCAAAACAGCAACCCGCAAACGGTGGCCAATCAGTACACGGCCTTCAACACCAGCATGAGAGATTCCGCGCTGGGGACCGTGATGCTGAGATACTTTTTCGGGCTTCAATGGACCCATCAAGGCGAGAACGCGACCATCAGCGCGCATTTGGGTTATGAATTGCAGTGGTGGGCAAACCAGCAGCGATTGACGACGTTCCAGCAATTGCCCATGCATGGCGATCTGACTTTACAGGGTGGGACATGCGGTTTCGTTGTTTACTATTAGTCTGCTGCCTCGTGCAGGCCCAACAAGCTCACGCGATTGAGCTTTTTGGCGATTTCCTGTATTGGCAGGCAAACGAACCCGTCGACTGGGTGCTGGACACCAACAGCAACCCGGCGAATCAGTACGTCACGTACCAGACCACCGTCTTCAATTTTGCGCCTGGCTTTCGGGTGGGTGTCGGCCAACAAGGCGAGTGGGACACCAAGGTCTATTACACGCACTTCCACTCCAGCGCCGCGGATTCGGCCTCGGGAGACCTGACGGCGGCGTTTCTCGGCGGAAAGCTGAGCCAGCCCCCCGCTCCGTCGTTTTACTATGACACGGGCCAGATGAACGCCGCGATCGATTACAACATCTTCGATTGGGATATCGGCAAGCACTACAATCCCACCGAGTCGCTGCTGGTGCGGCCCATTGTCGGCCTGAGGGGCGGCTGGATCAATCAATCGTTCAACACGGCGTTTCAAGCCGCCTATCCGGTGTTGGGTATACCGGTGACGGAAACGGTCACCGAGAACATGAAAAGCAACTTTTGGGGAGTCGGCCCGAAAATCGGCATCGAGAACGTGTGGAACGTCTGGCGTGGCGAGGAACTGGAGATCAATTGCACCGCGAACTTTTTCACGGCTTACTTATTAGGCCACTGGCAGATCAGAGACGTGACGAATACCACCACCACGGTGTTGGGGCTGCCTTTGAATTCGACGACCACCGTGCCGATCCCTAATCGCGACTTTGGCGCCGTAGCCTTCCAAGCGGTGCTGGGCTTCAATCTGAAGTTTCGGGGCTGGTCAACGACCGTCGGTTACGAAATCAACGATTGGTTGAACCAATGCCAGGTATTCGATGATGCCACCGGCCCGCATAACAACGACCTGATTCTGCAAGGCTTGACCTTGAAGGTGGATTACGGCTTCTAAGCCTTGCCGCCGGCGCGCACGGGTCGATCGGTGGGCAAACATTCGGCCGCCGGCCCGCGGTTTTTTTTTCGAGGCCGTTGGAGTCGTTTCGCCGCTTCTTTCCACCAACTTCCCAAACAAAAAGATTGACAAACGGTCGGGCATTTGCCATCTTGAAGCATGCAATTTCGTTGGATGAATCGGAACGTTGGATAAGGGGCAGCTCCAATGCGGAAATCGCTCGTCGTTTTTCTCCTCGCGGCGATCGCCGCCCTCACGTTAACTCAGGCCGGCACGGCTTCTTCGACCGTCTCGTTTGCGGCTCCGGAAATCTACGGAACCTATAGTCCTCTACCCCAGACTTACACGGCCACCATCACGATCTCCGACACCCTTGCGACGGATATCCTGGCCGGATACCAGCTCGATCTGTTCCTGAGCACGACGCCGGGCAACTTCCAGCCCGTCTACGACAACCACCATGTCATCGAGCCCACGCCGAACTTGTTGGAGACGGGCGTTACGATCACGGGGTTTTCGCTCAACACGACTCCGGCGTATGTTTACAACAACACCACTAGCGCTCCGGGCGATGCCAACGTCAATAATTCGAATGACGAAGAGTTCATCGCTTCACAGTACGTCAGCAATTACACCACGTCCGACGGAAGCACCGTCCCCAACGAATTGTATAACAGCGACACCTATGCCGACACCGATGTGGCGACATTGAATCAGACCTACGGCCTGGCAACGGTCGATCTTACGGTCGCCGCCGGCTTCACCGGTGTCGTGTACATGGTCTGGAACACCAATCGCGTGAGCAACGACAGCTATGCTCCGTCCTATGAACTCTCAAACGCTGAATTGAGCCCACTCGATCCAAACCTCGTCGGCGGTTTTTTCGCGATCCTCGTGCCCGAGCCGGGCTCGGTCGTGTTGATGGTTATGGGCGCCGTCGGACTGGTGGGATTTGGTTGGCGACGCGCTCGCCGCACTTCGTAACGAGCGGCAAAAAACTGATCCAAAGCCCGTTCTCTTAGAGCGGGTTTTTTCCTGCGCCAAGCCGCTCACTTTCGCACTCTTAGTTCTTCATGCCACTAACGTTGGTTTCCACCAACTTCCCAATCAAAAAGATTGACAAACGGTCGGGCATTTGCCATCTTAAAGCATGCTGTTTTGACCTGACGAATTGCAACTTTGGATCAGGGGCAACTCCAATGCGAAAACCACTCGTCGTTTCTCTGCTCGCGGCAATCGCCGCCAGCGCGGTAGCGCACGCCGGCATGGCCTCGACCGTCACGTTCACGGCTCCAACCATCGTCGCGCAGCAGGCCTTCACCACCCAGACTTACACCGCCGATATTCTTATCTCCGATACGGTCAAGACCGACATCCTGGCCGGATACGGGCTCGACCTGTTCTTGAGCTCGACGCCGGGCAACGTCACCAACCCCGAAAACTTGCCGGCAAACTTGTTGGAGACGAACGTTACCATCACGGGGTTTTCGTTGAACACCACGCTGGCCGACACCAACCCCCTCCTTGTCTCCAGCACCCCCACGGCTGCCTACGTTTACAACAACAACACCGGTGATCCGGCCCAACCCCTGGACAACGTGAACAATTCGAACGACATCACCTTCGCCGATCCTCAATACCTCGGCAATTACACCACGTCCGATGGCAGCACCGTCGCCAACGAGCTGTATAACAGCGACACTTACGCCAACACTGACGTTGCGTCGTTGAATCAAACCTACGCCCTGGCACAAGTCGATCTTACGGTCGCCGCGGGCTTCGGCGGTACGGTCTACCTGGTCTGGAACGTCGATGGCGTGAACAACGATAGCTTTGCTCCGTTCTACGAACTCTCGGGCGCTCCAGCTACGAATCTCGATCCAAATTTCGTGGACGGCTCGATCACCTTCGGCCCCGAGCCGAGCTCGGTCGTGCTGATGCTTTTGGGTGCCGCCGGACTGGTGGGATATCGGCGGCTGCGGACCAGACGGTCTTAGCCGACGGCGTCAGGCAGGGATAGGATTCGTCCCCTGGCCAGACATCTGCGACGCGGCTCTTGTCGCCGCCCGCCCGATCAATGGACTTCCAGCTTGGGAAAGATGCGCCGCGCGGCATCGACCAGCGGCACTCCCACATAGATCGTTTTCAGACTCGGAATGCCCCGCAGCGTTTCGAGCCCGTCGGCATCGACCGGGTTATCCCGGATCTGCAACACCGCGATCGATTGCGACCCCCGCAACGTCGCCAGGGCGTCGTTCGTGATGCCCGTCCGCTCCAGATTCAGCGATCGCAGCTTCGGCAGCCCGGCCAGCGGCGCCAGGTCGTGGGTGTTGATCGGGGCCACGGCGATTTCCAAGTGCTCGAGCGCACGGGCATTGCCCAGGCTGGCCAAGGCACCCTCGGTCAGTGGAGTGTTGAGAAAGGCCAGGTAATTCAGCTTGGGCAGCCCGGCCAGGATTTCGATGTCGCTCTTGTCCAGCGGTTTGCCCAGCGTCCGTTGGAAAAACTGCAGATACTTCAGTTCGTGCAACTCGGCGACAAATCGAAAGCCATCCGGCGGCAAGGTGCAGCCGTACAAATCGAGCAATTCCAGATGCGCTAGCCCGGCAATCGAGCTGGCCACCGCCGGCGTAATCCGGGTGTACCACAGATCGAGGTCCCGCAGCTCTTTCAGCCGATCGAGTTCATTCCACTGTTCATCCGCGATGGACGTCCCCATCATCGTCAGCGACCGCAGACTGGCGAACTCCGTGATTTCTTCGAATTCGCTGCTGCTGACGTGCTGCAGCTCCAGGTACTCCACGGCTTTCCACGTCTTGAGCTCGTGCAGCACCGGCTGCAAGTCGAGAATGTGGGGCTTGCGCGACGCGAACGACACCGATACGACGAGCGACGGCAGGTACGAGCGGACGTCGACCTTGCCGTCATACTGCGCGACCAGACGTTCGTACGGCGCGACCGTTCGGTGCCGCTCGAGGCGGGGCTGCACGAATGCCCAGATCGCCAGGGCGGCCGCGACCACCAGCGCCAGTCCCACGACGCGCTGCTTGGGTTGCATGTCGCGCCAGAAACGCCCTTGCATGGAAGCCCCCCCACGATCGCCTCTGGGCGACCGATCGATAGTCGCCCTCTGATACCGGCGCGATTCGCGACAATCGCTGCGCCGTCACCGGCTGCATCAGGACAAAAGCCACGAAGCGCCTGCCGGCCGCAGCGCTCCGGAATCTCGGGGGGTGTCTGATTAGATTACCCCATCGCCGCCCGCGATTCCAGCCAGCGTGCCTTTTATTCAAACATCCCGCCCGATGCCTCTGGCCACGGCGCATTCATCCCGTGCTCGTCATCACATCTGGGCGCGGCCTGATGAGCGACCGCAGCGGGCGCGAAGGACTGGGGCCCAACCGCGAGCTCTGACCGAAATCAAATCTCACCGCCGGGAAAGTATTCGTTCCGCGTCGCCCCACAAAGGCGAGTCTACCGCGAGGGACTTTAGCGTTGGAATCTCCCGAAGCGGCTCAAGTCCGCCGGCGCCGATCGGATTGCCCTCGATCAGCAAGACCTCAATCGACCGTGATCCTCTCAGCGTCGCGACCGCGTCGCTGGAGATGCCGGTACTGGTCAAATCGAGGTACCGAAGGTTTGGAAATGCTGCTAGCGGGCCAAGGTCCTCCGTGTTGATCGTGCAATGCACGACGATCAGCGTCTCGAGCGAGCGCGCACGACCAAGCTCGGCAAATGCACCTCGCGCCAAAGGGGTGTCGAAGACAAGCAGTTCACGTAAGGCGGGAAGGGCAGCGATGGCCGCCAGATCGTCGGCGCCGAGCTCCCCCAGGCCAAATCGCACAAAGCGCCATCGACTCCAGCTCGCGCAAATCGGCAACAAATCGGAGGCCAGCCGCCGTTAACTCGCAGTCGTGGAGATCGAGGCTCCTCAGGTGCGTTAGGCCGGCGATGGAGCGTGCGGCTGCCGGGGTGATTTTGGTGTATCGCCCAAGACCCAGATCCAACAGCGCGACGTTCCGCCCGAGTTCAGGCCAATTCGTGTCCGAGACCGTGGGGAGCGTCATGTGCAGCGACCGGAGCTTCGGAAACCCAGTGATTTCCTCGAACTCCGCGTCATCGACTCGTTCGACCGCGAGTTTCGTTACGGCACCCCACAATCTGAGCTTCCGCAACACGGGCTGCAAATCATCGGCGGGAGAATTCTCGCCCAAATCGTTGGTCTGGAACTCAACCGATACCCTAGGCGGAAAGCGCGGTTGCAAAACCAGGTGGCCACCGTATTGCCGCACAAGGCTCCCGTACCAAGCGGTGGCCCCCACCTCGGCGATCGCCCAAACCGCGAATCCAACGCCGAGGAGCCAAAGCACAGTCCGTCCACGCTTCAAAGAAATGCCCCGCCAGAATCGCCGCTGCATGGAATCACCCCGGACCGGTCCGGCGGCCGACCGACCGCCGAAGTGAGTTCAGGATAACACAACCCCTGTGAAGAGAAACGCGGCAGCGCTGCCGAGAACGTCCCGCGCGCCGATGCGGCCCGTCGCTGCGGGCCTTTTCCGCTGCCAATCAGCAAACCTCCAGGTGGCGAGCCGATGGTCATCATCGGCTCCTAGCGTCGCTCGTTTTCCGCGGAGCTATGGGTGTCCGAACCACGGGCGGTACGCCTTCAAGATGGTCGTGAATTGCTCATAAGCCTCGCCACGGAGATCAACATGCAGCTCGCGTTGTGGGCTATAGAAACGCACCTCTGCACAACCGAAACAGATTAAGACTTCGCAGGTCGTGTTGCCGTCGGTCCACACTAAGCAATAGTCGGGGTGGAAGCCGTCGCACAACTTCTCGCGGTGCGGCTCAAAGCTGTCTGCCGAAGTGGACAGGCGCCGCAGCGATTCAGCATCGCTTCCGCCGACCCGCCACGGACGAGCGTAGAACGTATAGTATTCGTCACGCCGGATCGTCTTCTTGGTCGCGAGCTCGGTCTTGAGCTTCGCCCTGTTGCGCGGGAGGCCCTCATAAACGGTAAGCGATGGTGCGAGTTTTATCTCGTCGGAGATCGGCGCGAATTGCGCCAAGTCCCCCTCCGTGAGCTCGGCGGGAACACGGGTCGCAGGACGTTCGCCAGCGTCAGGATCGGCGACTGTGCAACCACCGACAAATGCAGCAACAGCGACCATTACGAAACAGGGCAGCACGCCCAGACTATCGCCGCACTGGAGGGTGTTTGACATTAATCGCAGCCGCATGGAGTGATTCCGGATCGGCCAGCCGACGACCGATCACCGTCATGAGTTCAGGATAACATAACCCCACCACTCTCCGTGCAAGGTTCCGGGGCATGCAGCGCGGGCCGCCGCGCGATGATTCAACGGCCAGCCTCTGTACGGAGGAACGCGGCCGCGCGACAAAGACCCTCCGGTGCGCCTACTCGGGCGCACGCCGCGGGCCGTTCCCGCCGCAAATCAATAAACCTCCAGCTTTGGAAAGATGCGTCTGGCATCCCCAACCAATCGAACCGCGACCCGGAGCGTCTTCAGGCTTGAAATGCTCCGCAGCGTCTCCAGACCATCCGAATCGATTCGATTGTCTCTGATGCTCAGATACTCAATGGACCGCGACTGTGCGAGCGTCGCCAGGGCACGATTGGAAATTCCCGTGCCATCTAACAAGAGAGAATGCAAAGTCGGAAGTTCGGCGATCGGCGTAAGATCGTCGGCATTGACTGGGGCGCCGCTGACATCCAAATGTTCGAGCAGGCGCGCCGCCCGAGGACCGCCAGGCCGCCGCTCTCCAGGGGAGTTTGAACAATTCTTAGCAGCGTCAACTCGGGGAGCGCGGCAAGCATTTCAAGATCGCTCGTGGTGAGCGACCTCCTCGGCGAATTTTGGAAAAACTGCAGCTGGCGCAGCCGTCGCAAGCCGGCGACAAAGCGGACGCCGTCTGTGGGAATCTCGCAGCCGGTGAAATAGAGCGTCTCCAAATTCACAAGGCGGCCGATCGCGTCCGAGAGCGTCGCGCTCATCCCGGCGTGGGCGAGAAAGAGGCTGCGGAGCTGCAAGAGTTGACCCAGCTTGGACCAGGTTTCGTCTGATACGAACGTTCCCGAAATCGATAGCGCCGTAAGGTTGGGAAACGCGAGGATCGCCTCCAGCTCGTCGTCTTCAATTCGTTCGATGCTCAGCTCGGTTACGGCGCCCCATGACCTCAATTCGCGCAAGACGGGTTGTCTAGGGTGAAACGTCTTCTCGTCGTCCACAACGAATGACACCGCGACGGACAGCGATGGCGAGTACGCACGCACTTCCATTCTCCCGCCGGACTGGGCGACGAGCTGCGTGTACCGCGCGACGGCCGCGCTCATCGCCATGTAGGGCGCCAGGGCTACTCCTGCGGCGGCAAGCGCCAGTCCGACGACAAGATGCGCGGGCTTGATGTATTGCCAAAATCTGCGTTGCACGGAATCACCCCGGATCCTGCCAGCGGCCGACCCACATCCAATTTCGGTTGAGGATACCAAAATCTCCACCGCAGCCGCTTTCAACATCTCGGCCCAACGTTTGCAGGCACGGGCTCACTCAGCGACCGCCGTCCAATCAATAGACTTTCAGCCCGGGGAGGATGCCATCCACGTGCATATTCAGTGGCACGCCGAGATTGACGGTCTCGAGGCTTGGAATCTCGCGGAGCACCGCAAGCCCCTCGGCATCGATTGGATTATCCGAGATGTCTAAATGCTCGATGGAATGCGATCCCTGGAGGGTCGCGAGGGCCTCATTTGTGATCCCCGTGGTACCAAGGCCAAGGGATTGCAGCTTCGGAAGCGATGCCCCTTACAGCGCCCCATGCTTTGAGCTGTCGCAATAGGGGCCGCATGTCGGAGGGGGGACGACGCTCGCCCATATCGTCCGACAGGAACGACACCGAAACCCTCAGCGGCGGCAGGTACGAGACAACTCTCAAATCCCCGTTGTTTGACGTTACGAGAACCGAGTACAAACCGACGATTCGGAGCAGCTCAATCGCCCAGACCACGAAGGGCGCCGCGACAGCTAATGCGATTGCCCAAAGGACATGCTTGAGTCGGATCTTCCGCCAGGACGGCGTTTGCATGGAGATTCCCGCGAGCGCGCCGGCAGCCAACCGGCAGCCGCCTTCAGTTGAGGATACCACAACGGGTACCGCCAACGGGTGCAACGCCCTTCCAGGCGGCGCGACCCGGGTCTCCCCGACCTCCGCCACGCGCACGCCGGGGCCGCGTAGGTCGTCAACTCCTGCGTCCTGTCACGCGCATCGAAACCTGTCCTCCACCTCAACAAAACGAAACACAATGAAATATCTTGTTGCATAAAGTGAAAGTAATCCTTAAGATTATTGCATGACGAACGCCCATCACTGGATCGAACTGTTGGAAGAAGAGGATCTCGCGTTCCTCAAGCGGTTCGTCCTCGCTTCCGGCTCGCTGAAGGAATTGGCCGCAGCCTACGCCATCTCGTATCCGACCGTGCGGCTGCGGCTCGATCGGCTGATTGCCAAGATCGAGATTTTTGACAGCCAGCGATCGATGAGCGATTTCGAACGGACCTTGCGCGGGTTGCACGTCGATGGCAAGATCGACCTCGTGACCCTCAAGACCCTGCTTGCCGCCCATCGCAAAGAATCGGAGGACCATCATGCGTCTCGTCCTGATGTCGACCCTGCTGCTGGCGCTGCCGGCCGGCCTGTGTCGCGCAAGTGAGCCAGTGACGCTCGAGCTGCTGCCAGCCGCCGAAATCGGACCACAGGTCATCCACGCCAAGGGGCCGGATGGCCAGCCGGCCGTCGAGGTGACCGGTGGTCCGCAGCAAAGCATGATCAGCCTGATCGCTGCCGACACTCCGGAACTTGCTTCCTCCGATTTTGTGCTGCGCGGCAAAATGAAGGCCGAGGGAATTACCACCGATATTGCCAAGACGGCACTCTGGCTGCGCAGCGATCTGGTTACCGACACGGGCTCGAAATCCGAAACTAACTTTGCCGGCGTCTCCGACGGTGATTGGTATGAATTCAAGATTCACTCCCTTCATAACGGTCCGCAGCAGGCCGTGGCAAAAGTCAAACGCATCCAGCTTGATCTTTCGATCTCGGGGGATTGCAAGGTGACGCTAGACCGGTCGCTCGTTCTTGCGCCGATGGTCAAGTCCGGCGACCAGTGGGAGGCCCAGGGGCCGATCCAAACATTGCAACTGATCGGGCCCGAATCGATGGCCCCAAGAGTCGCCACGGTGCACGGTCCCGGGGGCGAGGCGACGACGGCGATCCAACTTGCCGCCGGCGGCAAGATCAGCATTTACACGCTGGCCGTGAGCGAACTGCCCAGAATCTCTTCGTCCGATTATGTGCTGCGCGGCCGAGTCAAATACAACAACCATGTGCCAGGCAGCTACCTGGAACTGCTCAATGACTTCGGCGACCAGGGGACCTACTTTACCCGCACGCTGGCCGACGACGGGCCGATGAAAAAGCTCGACGGCACGAGCGATTGGCGCGACTTCGAGCTGCCGTTTCACGCCCAGCCGGGCATGGTGCCCAAGCGGCTCACGCTGAAGGCTTTCCTGCCGGTCAATTGCCGCATCGCCGTCGCCGAGCCGCTGGTGGTCGTGCCGCTGAATCAGCTCGAGGGCTGGTGGAACGAGCGGCAAGCCGGCTTGATCGGAGGCAGCCTGGCGGCCATCGTCCTGGTGCTGGGATGCCTGGTTGGCCTTTCGGCGGCCGCCAGCAAACCACTGCCGACGGCGAGCCTGTGCGGCGCCGGCCTGGCGATTTGCGTCGCGGCGCTGCTCGTCGGTCTGGCCGCGGGCAACGCCGGTCAGCCGGGGCACGTCGTCTATCCGCCGCTGTTGATCGGCGCAGCCGGCGCGTGCGTTTTTGGATTCACCCTGCGCGGCGTCGCGCATCGCTCTCAAATCGAGGAGCTGCGGCGGATGTCCGCCGCCGACGTGGTGTGACGAAGCGAAGTTTTGAAGGCTAGCGATCGATGAGCGATTCACAACCAACCTCGAGCTCTTCGCCTGCCGGCGCCAAATCCCCATTTGTTTGGAACGCCGGTGCCTGGCTGGGCAGTCTATTGGGCGGTTCCGCCTGGGTTCTGCTGGCCGGAATCGTTCTGCTGTTCCAAGACATTACCGCGGCCGTCGTATGCCTTGGCAGTTTCGTGGCGCTGAATGCCTACGGTTTTCATCTTTGGCAACGCCGCGACAAACTGCGGGCCTATGCAGGACTTCAGCGATTAATGCTGGCGTTCACCCAGTTTTACGCAATCATCATCGTGATGATGAACGTTCGAGGCATCACCGGCTCGCCGACTTCCCACGGCGTGATTCCGACACGAGTACCTTATTGGCCCATCGGATTGCCACTTGTGTCGATGGCGTGGTTCTTTCTGCAGCAGCGTGCCGCGAAGCGCAGCGGCGCCGATCGGCCGACGTTTAACCGGGCAGAATCCCTCTCGCGCAACAAAAAAACCCGCTGGCGGCCGCTTTCACGACCACCGGCGGGCTTTTGGCTTTTTACGTCGCCGTGTTCGTGTTACTTCTTGGCGGCGGGTTTGGCCGCTTCCGGCTTCGTCTCGACTTCGCCGCAGTCGGCGATCACGATTTTGGCCGAAGTCTTTCCGGAGCCCGAGCCGAAGCTCTCGATCTTCTCGATCACATCCATTCCCTCGACCACTTTGCCGAAGACGACGTGCTTGCCGTCGAGAAAGCCGGTGGTGGTGGTGCAGATGAAAAACTGCGAGCCGTTGGTATTGGGGCCGGCGTTGGCCATGCTCAAAATGCCCGGCCCGGTGTGCTTCAGCTTGAAGTTTTCGTCGGCGAACTTTTCGCCGTAGATCGACTTGCCGCCGGTGCCATTGCCGCGGGTGAAATCGCCTCCCTGGCACATGAAGTCGGGGATCACGCGGTGAAACGCGCTGCCCTTATAGCCAAAACCCTTCTCGCCGGTGCACAGAGCGCGAAAGTTTTCGGCCGTCTTGGGCACCACGTCGGCTTGCAATTCCATCACCACCCGGCCCAGCGGTTTGCCGTCGGCGGTCACGTCAAAATAGACCTTCGGAAGTTTCATGATATCGGTAGCTTTCTATTGGGGTGTTCGTCGTCGATGCACGCGTGGCAGGTGAGCGGTCAGGATTTGAGTTCGCCGGAGTCGGCAATTTCGATCTTGGCCGAGGTCCGACCCGACTGCGAGCCGAAACTTTCGATCTTCTTGACCACGTCCATGCCCTCGACCACCTTGCCGAAGACGACGTGCTTGCCGTCGAGCCAGGGAGTCTCTCCGGTGCAGAGGAAGAACTGCGAGCCGTTCGTGTTGGGGCCGGCATTGGCCATGCTCAGGGTGCCCGGCCCGGTATGCTTCAGCTTGAAGTTTTCGTCCTTGAATTTTTCGCCGTAGATCGATTTGCCGCCGGTGCCGTTGCCCGCGGTGAAATCGCCCCCCTGGCACATGAAGCTGGGGATGACGCGATGAAAGGTGCTCCCTTTGTAGCCAAAGCCCTTTTCGCCGGTGCACAGAGCGCGAAAATTCTCGGCCGTCTTGGGCACCACGTCCGACCGCAGCTCCATCACGATCCGGCCGAGCGGTTTGCCGTCGGCGGTGACGTCGAAATAAACCTTGGGCAGCTTTTCATCGGCCGCCATCAACAGCGAGTCGCTCAGTGTCAGCCCGGCCAATGCACCGCCCACCGTCGACACGATTGCCTGTCTGCGAGAAATCAAAATACACCTCCCTTAGGAATATGACCGAAGTGCGCGGCGGCACCATCGTGGACGAGCGCGCCCGGGCCCAACCGGCTCCACCTTCGTTTCAGAAGAAAACAATATACCGAACCGGCGGCGTGCCCGCTATTTCGCGCCGCGCCAGGGCCGGCAGTTCAATAGTGGACAAATTCGAGCCAGGCGATTCCCAATCCAAGCGTCAGCAGCGTCACGGGAATGCCGACTTTGCAATATTCCCAAAACGAAATCGCAAAACCCTCCCGACGGGCGTTTTCCACCACGATCAGGTTCGCCACCGAGCCGAGCACGGTCAAGTTGCCTGCCAGCGTGCTCGACATCGCCAGCGCCAGCCACGCCGTGTCGCGACTGGTTTCGGGCATCGCCCCGGCAACCGGCTCGAGCAACAGCACCGCCGGAACATTGCTTACCAGGTTCGACAGCCCCGCCGATACCAGGCTCAACAGGTCGATCGGATGGTTGAGCAGCCAAGTCCAGCGGTCGATGTGCCAGGCCGCGACGACATACATTTGGAAAGCATGCACGACGACGAACAAGCCGGCAAACATCACCAGCAAACTCCAATCGACCTGGCGATAGATCTTGCGCGGATTCGACGCGCCCCAACAGCATCACCCCCGCCGCGCCCAGTGCCACCATCTCTAGCGGCAGGCCGGTGAAAAACAACGCCACCGCCGCCAGTGTCACCACGACCGCCTTGGCCTCGAATCGGGCGTGTGCCCGGCTCCGCGCGGCGGCGTGAGGCCGGTCGCTTTCATCGGCCGGCATCGCATCGTCGGGCTGCTGCTTCGCGCGACCCGTCAACCGCCCGCGATAGACCACCGCCACCACGACGTAGTCGATCACCAGCCCGGCAAGTGCCACAGGCATCAGCCGGGCGGCAAAGGCAAGATACGAGATGCCCGAGTGGGCACCGATGTAAATGTTTTGCGGATTTCCCGTGATCGTGCCGGTCGAGCCGATGTTGGCCGCCGTCGCCAATCCGATCAGATGGGGCAGGGGATCGAATTTCAACCGCCGGGCAACGTGCACCACCAGCGGCGTCATGGCGACGCAGACGACGTCGTTGATCAAAAATGCCGATAGCACTCCCGACAGGCCGATGGTCGCGGCCAGCATTCCGCCAGGCGTGGTGATGTGCCGCAGCGCCAAGATTCGTCAACCGCTCGAAGAAGCCCGACAACCGCAAAGAGCCGACGACAATCATCATCCCAAACAACAGCAGCAACGTTTTGTAATCGATCGACGCGGGGCTGATCGCTTCATCGAGCCTGACCGTGCCGGTCACCAGCAGCAGCGTGGCGCCGACCAGCGCAATGCCGGCCCGGTCGGTGCGCAGGCCCGGAATCCGCCCCAGCGCCAGTCCGCCGTAGGTCAGGGCAAAAATCGTCCAGGTGAGAGCGATCTTCCAATCCGCCACGAGGGGCCAGCCTTATGCAAGACGAACATCCGCCGCCGGACCAATCGCCCTGTTCAGGCAACCGACCCATTCTCGGCCGATTGTCGCCGGCCGCCGGTTTCGGGCATGGCGACCAGGAACACCGCCGCGGCCAGGGCCGCGATGCCGGCGAAGACATAAAAGAAAGCGTTATACCCTAAGTGCTGTGCCAAAAAACCCGCACCAAGTGGACCGATCACTCCACCGACGGCCAGGGCCGTGGCGATCATTCCCGACAGAGCGTTAAAGCCTCCTTTGCCCCGGGTCAAATCGGCGCACATCGCCACGATTACCACGCCATAGATTCCCGCGCCAATCCCATCCAGCGTCTGCAGCGCCACCAGCATCCAAGGATCGTCGGTCAGCGAATAGAGGAAAATGCGCACCGGCAAGGCGACAAAGCCGATGGCGAAGACCCACTTGCGTCCCCAGCGATCGCACAACCAGCCGGCGGCCAGCGCCACGGGGATCATGACCGCCTGCGCCACCAACACCACGGCGGCCACCTGCACGTGGCTGCCATCCAGTTTTTTGATGTAAGCTCCCACGAACGGCATCACCGGCGCGTTGGCTAGATGAAACAGCGCGGTCGACGCCAGCAGCACCCACACGCGATAGTCGCTCAACAGCGCGCGCGACGCCCGCCCCCGCCTGCCCATCGCCGGCGGCCCCGCTTGCCCGGCCTTCGTCGATCTCACGTTCGCGGATCAAATAGACCGATCCCGCGGCCAGCATTGAAACAGCGGCCACGGCGTAAAAGATCGAAGTCACGGCAAACCAGCCGACGAGGCTCATTGCCAACAGGGCGGCAGCCAGATTGCCGGCATGATTCCAGCCCTGATTGCTGCCGATCGTGCGATTGAGCGCCGCGTGTCCGACCAAACCCAGCGCCAAGGCGCCGAGCAGCGGCAGGAAAAACGCCTGCGCCACCCCCGCGACAAACAGCAAGGGATCAATCCACGCGGGCTGGGCAGGCACCAGCGGCACCAGTCCGTAGCAGACCCCCAGCAGCAGCGAGGCGGCGGCCAACAGCGTTCGCCGCTGCCGCACCCAGTCGACAATCAATCCGGCGGGCGTTTGCATGAGAAACACACCCAAGCCGGCCAGCGAAATGGCCACCCCCAGTGCCTCCTCCGACCACTGTCGCCCTTTGAGATAATCGCCCAAAAACGGCATCACGACGCCGGTGATTTCGGCCAGAAAGAAATTCGCAGCGTTCAGCCCCACGCGGCTTTGCCGCGAAATATTCTCTACCGCGGGGCCCCGCGGCGGAGCGCCGTTTCGGGCCATCCGGCCGATTCGCTTCGGCGCGTTCGGATTGTGCTGCGCAACTTTCGCGACATGGGTGGCCTTCCGGCGATCAGGATAGAGGGCAATCGTTCATCGCGTCGGCCAGCGCGGCAAAAACCCCCGTAAACAGCGACCTCTGCGCGTGTGGTGGACTGTCGGCAACCGAGCAGCAATCTTCGTACCGCCCGAGGCAGCGGCATCGCCGACGCTCAGATGCGACACGTCGACCGAGATTTCGCGTTCGCTCACGCGTCAGGGGGCGCGGGTCGTCGCAGGCCACCAGGCGCCCGCGCGGATCGCGGCGACAAACGCCTGGTAATCGCGCTCGTTCTGGTCGGCGTACGATTCGGCAAAGTCGGCGATTCCCTGACTGAACCGATCGCTCGAACCGAGATAGGCCGCCAGGCGGGCCGGATCGCCCGAGCGGGCATGCGCCCGCGCCAAGACCCAGCCACAGGCCTCGCCATACAGCGCCAGCGATTTGGGCCGATAGATCTCCACCGTCGGCCGCACTTTCACGTCGCGCGTTTGCCGGATATAGAAATGCCGGCCGGCGTGGCCGTGTGTCCAACCCAAAAACAGATCGCTGGCCGCTTGAACCAACCGCTGGCCGACGACCACCCGCTCGCCCGAATGCGAATAGACCGATTTGCCGGCATAAGGCTCCAGGACCGACGCCTGGGCCTCTTTCACTTGCAAAAACAGGGGGTCGGCCGGCCCGGCCACCAGCAACAAGATGCCGCACCGCGTCCCCACGCTTCCCACGCCTACCACCTTCACCGCATGGTCGACCAAACAATAACGATCCAACAACACGCGCCGTTCCTCGGGAAGCGTCTGCCGATATTCCAGGAAAGCCTGGGGCAGGCGCTCCACAAACTCCAACGCCTCGGCATGCACCGGATGATAAATCAGCGGCGGATTATCGCGGATCCGGGGCTGCCCGCCATCCTCGTCGACCAGATCGGGCAGCTCATGCTCCGCCAGGCCGCGTTCCGCCCGCTCGACCTGCGCTCGCGTCTGCTCGCGAATCGTCTTGCTTGGAAATCGGTCGAGCAAGTCTTCCACGTTAAATCGCTCGTACCAGACGTCGAGTGCTCGCATTCCGGCAAACCGCGCCATCTGCCGCCGGTAGCTTCGCACCATCGCCAGCGCCGCCGCGCGCGACTCGCCAGCACGAAAACCATTGTGTCGCCCCGCAACCACAAAACTGGTCGCCAGACGCTTCACGTCCCATTCCCACGGGCCCGGCAGCGTCTCGTCGAAATCGTTCACGTCGAAAATCAGATTTCGCTCGGGCGTGGCGAACACCCCAAAATTCAGCAGGTGGCAATCGCCGCACAGTTGCACCCGCAATCCGGTGCTCGGAGTTCCGGCCAGATCGGCCGCCATGATCGCCGCCGCCCCGCGGTAAAACGCGAACGGCGACTGTTGCATCCGCCCGTAACGAATCGGCAATAGATGCGCAACGCGGTCGGCACTCGACTCGACGATGATCTCGACCGGGTCGCGGCGATTCGTCGGCGCCGTCCATTGGGCATGGCACGAGCGTGGCGTTTGCGCGCGAAGCAGCTTGCCCGACTGCTTCGGCGTGCACTCGGTCGCACCCGGCCGCTTGCCCGGATCCTGTTGGTCGGGTGCGGGGCCCGCGATCGCGGGACTGGGCGCGGGCGATCCAACGGCCGGCGAAACGACCTCATGCGCCGCGGCGGCGTGGCCATTGGTCTCGTCGGGATTGACGTTGCTTTTGGCCATGGGACTCGCGACGGGGTTTGCGGTGGCAATTGGGGTACGGGCCGAAGACGACCGAAACGGTCGCACTCGATTATAGCTTTGCCTCCCAGCGGCAGGGGGGCTCGCCCGTTGTCGTGGGCGGAAACCGAGCTCGCGTCGAGGCCGCCAAAACATCGCGGTCAGCGAACCTTGACACGATCCGGCATATTCCATAATATTCGAGTTAACTAGAAGATCGGGATCGGCAGCGACGTCGGTTTGCCGGCGCAAAACGTCGCGGAATCAGGGAGAAAAACTGGCAATGGCTCGTCCCGCCTCCGAACATCCGACCGAACTCGAATTGCTGATTTTGAAGATTCTCTGGGACCGCTCGCCCCTGCCGGTGCGCGAGGTGCGCCGAGCGCTGGCCGCGGTCGGGCGCGAGGCTGCCCACACGTCGGTCATCACGACCCTCAACACGATGACGCGCAAAAAACTGCTCCGCCGGCGTCGCGACGGCAAGGCCTATCTCTTCTCTCCGCGCGTCGAGCAGCAAGCGGTCCGGCAACGGATGTTGGGTGACGTGGTCGACCGGCTGTTCGACGGTTCGGCCGCCGCCGTAATGCTCAGTCTTTTCGACCGCGCCGATCTGAACCCTGACGAACTCGGCAAGCTGCGACAATTCGTCGATCGCAAAACTCGGGAGAACACAGAATGACCACCATCCTCTCTGGCCGATTGCCATGGTTCGATTCCCAGTTTTGTCTGCTGCTCACCTGGGCCTTGCTCCATTTCGTCTGGCAAGGCTGTTTGTTGGCCTTGGCCTTTGTCCTGGTTCGCGGCGCGCTCGTGGGCTCGTCGGCCAGCGTTCGCTATGCCGCCGGCATGACCATCCTGCTGCTGATGGCGGCTTGCCTGCCCATGAATCTCTGGCTGATCAATCCAGCGCCGGAGCTACCGCAATCGGTTCAGCCCGAGCAAGTCTCCCATTCCGGCCTCGCTCTGTTGCCGGCCGATGATCGAGATTTCGATTCGGCCGGCAGCACCGGGCCCAGCAATTCGTCGCCACCCACAATCGCGGCGATTGACGCAAAAATCGACAACACCCAAAACTTCTGGAATCGCGCTGTCGACTGGACCGCCGCGGCGCTCACTACTGTTTCGACTTATGCCGCGGCCGGCTATGCCTTGGGCCTTGCCGTGATGCTCACGCGCGTTTTCGTCGGGCTGTCGATTGGCCGGCGACTCCGCCGCGCATCGACCGCGGTGAGCGACTCGGCCACGCTCGACTTGGCTCGCCGCCATGCCGCTCGGCTAGCGCTCGGCACCGTACCGACAATCGCCTGGTGCTCGCGGGTTTCGGTGCCGGTGGTCGTCGGCGTGCTGCGGCCGATGATCTTGCTGCCGATTTCGTTGGCCACCGGCTTGACCGGCCGGCAGTTGGAATATGTGCTGCTGCACGAATTGGCCCACATCCATCGCTACGATCCGTTGGCCAATCTGCTCGAGCGGCTGATCGAGTCGCTATTGTTCTTTCACCCCGCCGTATGGTGGCTGACCCGGCAGGTAAGCATCGAGCGTGAAAACGCCTGCGACGACGCGGTGCTGCGCGCCGGTTGTCAGGGCCCGGCCTATGCCGACGCTCTGCTGCGGGTAGCCGAGCTGTGCGCGTCCGGCGCCGGCCGCGGGGGCGCGGCCGCCGGTCTGCTGGCCGCCACCGGCGAAAACCCGAGCCAACTGACGCGCCGCATCATGCGGCTGTTTGGCGCCGAACCGCCGGCCCATGCACGCTCCACGACGCCGGCCGTGGCGATGCTGGTTTTGTTGTCGGCTTTCGCCATCCTCACGCTGGCCGCCTGGCGCAGCCCGGCAACGGCGCAAGTTGCCGCCAGTCGATCGCCCGCGGCGCAGGATGAGCCCACTACGCCGGCCGAGCAAAAACCGGTCGACGCCCAACCCGGCGAAGCCCAGCCGGCGAACGTTCAAGCCCGCGTCCTCCATTTTCCGGCCGATCGCGCAATGGGCATCGTTTCGACCCGCCCTGCCAGCGGCGACTATGCCACGCCAGTTCCGGAGCGCGGCTTCGTCCACGTTTGGCAACCGCTGGGCGTTGCCCGGGGGGACGTGCAAGTTCCGGGCGGAGTCGACGTTCGGCTTGTAATCAGTCTCGACGCGTCGCGAGATCTCAGCGGTCTCGACCAGCTCGCGCCCGAGGATATCCAGTTTCTCGAACTCAAGCATAGCCACCTCGATGACGATGGCCTGCGCCAGGTCGGCCGCCTAACAGGTCTGCGTAATCTCAACTTGATACCCACGGCAATCACCGATGCGGGCGTCGAGCATCTGGCCGGTCTCAAAAAACTGCAAGTAATCCGGTTCGACGGACTGATCGAGCGCGGGCACGGTTCCGGCATCGGCGACGGTGCCTTGCGGGTGCTGGCTCAGATGCCCGATCTGCGGCGCGCCACGTTGCGTCGGATGATCAAAATCACCGACGCCGGGCTGGCCGAGTTGGCGTCACTCAAACACCTGGCTTCGCTCGACATTGCAGGAACAAGCATCACCGACGCCGGACTTGCCAGTCTCAAACAGTTGCCTGCACTCGCGCATTTGCACCTCGGCGAATTCGACCAGGGTACGGCCATCACCGATGCCGGGCTGAACAATATCGGCGAATTGACAAACCTGACGCACCTCGATCTGTCGGGCAGTTTTCTCACTGACGCCGGCCTCGCGCATCTGAAAAAACTATCTCGGCTCACAACTTTGACGATCAACTTTTCAGGAATCACCCAGTCCGGCCTGGCCGAACTCGAGCCGCTTCAGTCGCTCGAAGACTTGGGTCTCAACCGCGTACCGATCGACGACGCCGGCGCCGCTGCTCTGGCAAAACTGAAGTCGCTGCGCAAATTCACTTGCGACCTGCGCGTCACCGACAAGGGGCTGGAACTCTTGGCAACGCTCCCCATGTTGGAGGAAATGCATTTGCGGGGCGAGGGAGTCACCGACGCCGGAATCGAGCAAATTGCCCGTATGAAGACGCTGAAAGCACTCAGCTTCAGAGGCTGTCCAATCACCGACGCAGGCCTGGCGCAGCTCGCCGACTTGCCACAACTGGAAAGATTGTCCCTCTGGGACACGCACGTCACGGGCAACGGCCTGGCTTGCCTGGCCACGGCCGCTCGGTTGTCCCGTCTCGACACCGACATCGACGGATCCCGTGAGCTTAAGCATGCATTCGATCAGATCGGCAACCTGACGCAACTGAAGGGCCTGCACATCTCCGGTCCTGTGCGGAGTCAGGATTTGAAACAGCTTGTTGGGCTGACCAACTTGGAATTCCTCGCCGTCTCTTCGCCGATCGATAATTATGGGGCGCTGTGCCTCGCGAAAATGCGATCGCTGAAATCGCTCACTTTGAGCAAAAGCATGATCACCGACTCCGGCCTCGAAGAGTTGTCGCGGCTCGGCAAGCTGGAATCTCTGGAAATCGACGGATACTTTACCGACCAGGGGCTCAGCTCCCTCGGCGAGCTGAAGTCGCTCAAAAGCCTGATTATCGCGTCGCCCTATGTCTCACAAACCGCGGTCGATGCTTTGGTGGCAGAACTGCCGGCACTGCAATTCATCTGGCACAGCGATAACGACCCCCTTCAGCGCGAGCGATTCCGGCACGGTAGTCCGCGAGGGATGGAAGTGAAGCCGGCACCTTCACCAGCGGCCGGCGCGGCCAATGACGCGGGCGCTGAGACCGCCAGCGAGCCAGCCGACCGGCTCGACCAGCAAGATGCGGTCAGACTTCGAGTCGTCGGAAGCGCATCGCAAGCGACCCGCGACATCGTGAATGCTCTCGGCATCGAGCCAGGCGGCCGGGTCAAATTCGTCGGCAACACAATCACCAGCGGCCAGCGCCTCAAAGCCCAGATCGAATCGAAGCCGCCAATCCTGGGGCTGTTCAAAGGCCAGTACAACGAGGAAAAAGCTAACGCAGACATCGACAAGCTGATCGCGTATTACCGCAACTTGGGCTTCTTCCGCCCGGATCAGCCGCGAGGTCGTCATGGATGACAAATGGAAGCGGCCGCCCTTGACCTTCACCATCGACGAGGGGACGCGCTATCACATCGCGGGCGTCCGTTTCGTCGGCAGTCGGAAATTCACCGACGAGCAATTGCGCGAGGGATTGGCCCTCAAAGTGGGTGAGTATTACGATCGGCGCAATCTCCAGCAGGATCTCAAGCGGCTGAACGAGATGTATCGCGCCTACCTGTCCGCCACCATCCGTTCGGAACTCGAGACCGACGACGAGTCAGGCGCGGTAACCGTGATTTTCAGCATCATGGAAGCCGACTATTTCTCCCGGTTCGCCAGATAAGCCAGATTGAGGCGTCGCGGACCCCGGGCGTTTGCGCTTCTGTCAAGAGCTGCAAAACGGGTGCCGCTCGATTCTTACACCCGCTCAGATGCCCAGCGACTGCGGCGACAGTGCAGGGGTCCGAGAAATCCAGGTCGACGCGGCAAACCTTCCCGAAACCCCCTGCGCTCTCGCGTCCGCCGGCCGATCGAAGCCTCTTTTCGGCCGGCCCTTGCCCGCGCCAAAATCCCGGCGATGATAACGGGCCGGTAAGCGCTACCCCCAATTCTCGGGCGGACCGCCTTGCGTTCCCGTTGGCTGCGCTGGCTCGAACAATATCGCTTCCCACTTGTTCTAGGAGTCTCTCACATGGCAAAAGTCATTTGTGTCTTGTACGACGATCCCGTCGACGGCTATCCGAAATCTTATCCGCGCGAGGGCATCCCGCACCTCGACAAATATCCGGGCGGACAAACGTTGCCCACGCCCAAGGCGATCGACTTCAAGCCCGGCCAGTTGTTGGGCAGCGTCTCCGGCGAATTGGGTTTGCGGAAGTTTTTGGAAGCCGCCGGCCACACGCTGGTTGTCACCAGCGACAAAGACGGCGCCGATAGCAAGCTCGACCGCGAATTGCACGATGCCGAGATTGTGATCTCGCAGCCGTTCTGGCCCGCCTACATGACTGCCGAGCGGATTGCCAAGGCCCCCAAGCTCAAAATGATCGTCACGGCCGGCATCGGCTCCGACCACACCGACCTGCAAGCGGCGATGGAGCACAAGCTCACCGTCGCCGAAGTCACGTTTTGCAACAGCATCAGCGTCGCCGAACACGTGGTGATGATGATTCTCTCGCTCGTCCGCAATTACATCCCCTCGTACGAATGGGTCGTCAAGAAGGGCTGGAACATTGCCGACTGCGTCGAGCGGTCGTACGACGTCGAGGGAATGACGGTCGGCACGTTCGGCGCTGGCCGCATCGGCTTGGCGGTTTTGCGGCGGCTCAAGCCGTTCGACGTCAAGCTGCACTACACCGAACGCCATCGCCTGGCGCCGGAGATCGAAAAAGAGTTGAACCTGACGTTCCATCCCAACGTCGAGTCGTTGGTCAAGGTCTGCGACGTGGTGACGATCAACGCTCCCTTGCATCCCGAAACCGAGCACCTGTTCAACGACCAGTTGATCGGCAAGATGAAGAAGGGTGCCTACTTGGTGAACACCGCCCGCGGCAAGATCTGCGATCGCGACGCCGTGGTTCGTGCGCTCGAGAGCGGACAACTCGCTGGCTATGCCGGCGACGTCTGGTTCCCGCAACCGGCTCCCAAGGATCATCCCTGGCGGACGATGCCGCATCACGGCATGACGCCGCACATCTCCGGCACTTCGCTCTCGGCCCAGGCCCGCTATGCGGCCGGCGTGCGCGAAATCCTGGAGTGCTATTTCGACAAGCGTCCGATCCGCGACGAGTACTTGATCGTCCAGGGCGGCAAGCTGGCCGGTGTCGGCGCCGACTCCTACACCGCTGGCAACGCCACGAAGGGTTCCGACGAGGCCGCCAAGTTCAAAGGCGCCAAAGCCGGTAAGACTCCGGTCAAGGCGAAGTAGCGGCGAAAAGAAAATCAGTAAGCAGTTCGATGCCGGGGACCTTTGAACAAAAGGTCCCCGGCATTTTTTTTGGCTCCCCGCAGCGCACTCGCCTGATCTCAGCGCTTCTTACGCGCCGGCTTTGCGGCGCTCGCGGGGCAATGCTCAAGCGAATCGATCAGCTTGCCCAGAATTCGCGCCAAGTGCTGGCGGTCGCCGGCGGGAAGCTGCTCATAGAGTTTGGCCACGGCCGCGTGATTGGCCAGGGCGCTCTCCTTGCAAACCGCCATTCCTTGGGCTGTCAGCCGGATGAGCGTCGCCCGGCGATCGCTCGGATGCTGCTCGCGCTCGACCAGCCCTTCACCCTCCAGGCTGTCGACCAGCTTGGTCACGCTGCGGGGCGTAACTTCCAAATGGACGCCGATCTCCGACATCTTGCAGGTTCCGCGGCACTGCAAGGCCATCAGCAGCCGGGCTCGGGCCGGCGTTGTCCCGGCGCGCTCCATTTCCGAACAAATTTTGCGAGAATAGGCCTTACCGAATTCGGCGACGAGGGCGGCAAGTTCTTCGGGCTTGATCATCCCTTCCACCTTACTCGCCCCGCTCGGCAAAGGCGAGCTTGACATTTTGTAGACATGGCTATATTGTACCGGTATTGTTTCGGGCAGGTGAGCAGCGCACCTCTTGCAAAGGGAGTATTGGCATGAGCAGCACGTCGCCGACATCGACCCCGTCTGACGCGAAACTCGAGCCTGCAGGGCCCGGCGGCCCGCGATCCGACCAGCCCCGTTTGCGGCTCTGGCCGGGGGTGGCGATCGTCGCGCTGCTGTGGATCATTCGCGAGGGAGTGCAGCTTTTGCCTCCCAGCCCGCCACTGTTTCAGGTGGCTTATATGTTCACGCCAATGGCGGCCACCGCGGCGATACTCGGCTGGTGGCTGTTTGGCAGCCGCCTGCGCTGGGCCGACCGGCTCGGCACCGGCGCCGCGATCGTGCTCATCGTCGCGGCGACCATCTTTCTCACGCTCAAAACCTTCACCTTCATGGGTCTGTTGTTCTACGCCTTGCCGACGCTGCTGACGGTGTGGGTCGGCTGGCTCGTTGTCACCTATCGACTCGCCTGGCCCGTGCGTCGCGCCGGGCTGATCGCCGCCATTCTGTTGGTCTGCGGCTGTGTTACGCTGCTGCGGGTCGACGGCATGGACGGCAGTTTCAACCCCGCGTTCAGCTGGCG
Organism: uncultured Planctomycetaceae bacterium; assembly: GCA_963702015.1. Taxonomy (GTDB): domain Bacteria; phylum Planctomycetota; class Planctomycetia; order Pirellulales; family PALSA-1355; genus DATJTR01. Next base: position 3,561,427 of record OY969698.1, on the reverse strand, counting down.
CTGGACCCCGACGGCCGAAGATCGCATGTTGGCTTCGCTCACGGCCGCGCCCCATGCCGCTGCCACCGAAACTGCGACGGCCGACGCCGCCGGATCGTCATCAACCGGCGAAACCGCGCGACTCGAGCTATCGCCCGGCGATTGGCCCGGCTTTCGTGGCGCTGGCCGCGACAGCCACCTTTCGGGCGTCGAGATCGCCACCGATTGGCAAGCTTCGCCGCCGCGTCCATTGTGGAAACACCTGATCGGCCCAGGCTGGTCGTCGCTGGCGGTCATTGGCGACCGCGTCTTCACTCAGGAACAGCGCGGCGACAACGAAATGGTCGTCTGCTACGACGCCGCGACCGGCGCCGAGCTTTGGGCACACTCCGATCCCACCCGCTTTACCGAGGTCGTGGCCGGTCCCGGCCCGCGCGGCACGCCGACTTTCGACGATGGCCTGATCTACGCTCAGGGAGCCAGCGGCCATCTGAATTGTCTCGACGCCGCCACCGGCGCGCTCGTCTGGACGCACGACATCATGGCCGACTCCGGCGCCACGCTGCCGATGTGGGGCTTTGCCAGCTCGCCACTCGTCGCCCAAGGCATCGTCACCGTCTTTGCCGGCGGACCGAATAAAAGCGTGCTGGGCTATAACGCCAAATCGGGCGAACTGGTCTGGTCGGCCGGCGAGGGAAAGCTCAGCTATTGCTCGACCCAACTGACGAATATCGACGGCGTCGAACAACTGCTAATGGCCACCGAAGTCGGGCTGACGTCGTTCCGGCCCGCCACCGGCGAAATCCTGTGGGTTCATGACTGGTCGAGCGACAAGGTTGCCCGCATCATTCAGCCGGCCCTGCTCGACAAAACCGACGTCTTGATTGGTACCGGCTTGGGAATCGGCACGCGGCGGATCCACGTCGGCCACGAGGGCGACACGTGGCCAACCGAGGAACGTTGGACCACGCGGTCGATCAAGCCCTATTACAACGATCTCGTCGTCCTGGGCGACTCACTCTACGGCTTCGACGGCAACATCTTCATGTGCGTCGGATTGGAAGACGGCGCCGTGCGTTGGAAAAAGCGCGGTTACGGCAACGGCCAGGTGTTGCTCTTGGCCGATCAAAAGCTGCTCCTCGTGCTTTCCGAAGAGGGCGAGGTGGCTTTGGTCGAGGCGCAGCCTGAGAAGCATAAAGAGATTGCCCGCTTCAAGGCGCTCGAAGGCAAGACCTGGAATCATCCGGTGATTGCCCACGGCAAGCTGTTTGTCCGCAACGCCGAAGAAATCGCCTGCTTCGAGCTCGCGCCGCTTGCCGACGCTCAGGCTCGCGCCAGCGAAGCCAACGACGACGTCGCAAGATAACTGCGAATTCTTCCCAAAAACCCCAAATGCGAGCGAGGGATCTTCGCCGTGCCGCACTCCCGTGCGCATCGGGTTACTGATGATCACCAGCACGCACCATGCAAGAGGAGGCATGACGATGTCGAAATTGAACGGAAAAATCGCGGTCATCACCGGTGGCAACAGCGGCATGGGGCTCGCCACGGCCAAACGATTCGTCGCCGAGGGAGCGCACGTCTTCATCACCGGCCGCCGGCAATCCGAGCTCGATCGAGCGGTCAAGGAGATCGGCCGCAATGTCACCGGCGTGCAAGGCGACGTCGCCAAACTTGCCGATCTCGATCGCCTTTACGCCACCGTCAAGCAACAAAAGGGGCGCATCGACATTCTGTTCGCCAACGCCGGCATGGGAGACACGGCGCCGCTGGGCAGTATCAGCGAGGAGCATTACGACAAGATCTTTGCCACCAACGTGAAAGGCGTTCTGTTCACCGTGCAGAAGGCGCTGCCCCTGTTGAGCGACGGCGCTTCGGTGATCCTCAACGCTTCGGTCGCCGCATCCTCGGGCGTCGCGGGCTTCAGCGTTTACAGCGCCAGCAAAGCCGCGGTCCGATCGTTTGCCCGCTGCTGGACCAGCGATCTCAAGCAGCGCAAAATCCGCGTCAACGTCATCAGCCCGGGCCCGATCGACACGCCGATCTTCAACACCATGGGCCTGACTGAAGAGCAAATTGCCGAGTTCAAAAAGGGCTTTGTCAGCTCCGTCCCGCTCGGCCGGATCGGCGAGTCCGACGAAATCGCCGGCGCCGCGCTCTTTCTCGCTTCCGACGACAGCAGCTACGTCACCGGCATCGAGCTGTTTGTCGACGGCGGCATGGCACAGGTCTAACGGACTTCGCTCACTTCGCCTTCACGTCGAAGCAAAACACCAGCTCCTGATCGCGCAAATAGAGCCGGCCATTGGCCACCGTCGGATGGGTCCAAATCCGCCCCGCCGGCTTGCGCAGCGTCGTCTTGGGCTCGAGCTTGAACCGGCCATGCTCGTGCCAGCCGTCGGGCGAGGCGTCGATCAATACGACTTCGCCGTCGTCTTCGCCCATCAGATAGAGCATGCCGTCGACGCACGTCTCGCATCCCTTGCCGAGCTCATTCTTATCGCTCCAGACGTTCTCGCCGGTTTTGAAATCCTGGCAAAGCCAGCCCACGCCGTCGGAGTAGCCATAAACGTGGTCGCCCACCAGGATGACGCCGCCGTGGTGGTTCTTCATGATCTTGTTTTCGTAGACGTCGACCGCCTTGTCGCCTTCGATCTTCACCAGTTTGCAGCCGGCACCGTAGCCGCTCGAGATGTAGACGTAGCCGTCGTGATAGATCGGCGTGGGAATGACGGCGGTTTGGCCGACCCACGGAGTGGTCCAGATCACGTCGCCGGTTTGCGCGTCGATGCCGATCAGTTTCGCCATCAGCAACTGGATGTATTGCCGCCGCCCGTCGTGATTGGCCACGATCACCGAGCTGTAATGCGCCGGGTCGGTGATCTCCTTGCTTTGCCAGATCTTCTCGCCCGTCCGCTTGTCGAGCGCCAGCACGGCCCCCTGTTCGCCGCCGGGCGTGCAAATCACTTTTCCCTCGTCGACCAGCACGCTCTCGGTATATCCCCAGTTCGGCACCTGGCCGCCGAAATCGGTCAGGGCAACCTGCCAGACAATGCCCCCGTCGGAAGTGCGGCAGCAGGCCAACTGCCCCGGTGCCGTCAGGCAATAGACAAAATCGCCGTCGACCGTGGGCGTGTCACGCGGGCCGTCGCCCCAGTTGTTTTCCAGCCGCGGACCGATCGGCGTGCCCCACTTCTCCGTGCCATCGGCCCCGTTCAGCGCGATCAAACACTCCATGTCCTCGCGCGAGCCCATCGTGTAGAGCGTGTCTCCCACGACCGCAAAGCCCGAATAGCCGACGCCGGCATTGTGGAACAGCCAAAGTTGCTTCGGCCCTTCCTCGGGCCACGCTTTCAGCGTTCCTTTTTCGTGCGAGATGTCGCAGCGATCGGGTCCGCGCCATTGTGTCCAATCGTCGCCCCGGGCCGGCAAAGCCACGAGTGCGATCACAATCGCCACGAGCTTCCAGCGGCAAGGCACAGCGCACGACAGAAATTCCGTGTGCGACAGAGATGATAAAATGTGCAAGGGAAATACTCCTGGCTCTAAGAATGTTCGATCCTTCGGCAAGCCGCGCATCGGACGCGGCGCTACTTGCCTCCCACCGAAATCAAATGCGAGAACGTTCGCAGATACATGCGACCACCGGCAACCGCCGGCGTGCTATTGCTGTTTTCGCCCAGCGGATTGCGGGCAATCAACTTGTACTCAGCCTTCGCGGCCAGCACCACCACGGTGCCATCTTCGGAAATGCAGTACAAGCGATCCTCGACGGCCACCGGCGAGCCCCAAAAGCTGCCGCCGACACGCTGCCGCCAGTGGACCTTGCCGGTGGCCGCATCGACGCAACTGACCACTCCATTGTCGCCCCACAAAAACAAGAGGTCGTCCTTGGCCAACAGCGTCGGCACGTAGGGGGCCATCTGCGTGATCTTATAAACCAGCTCAGGCTTCTTGCCGGGCCGGACCGCGGCCACGTAGTTGCCGCCGCCCCCCGAGCCCGTGGTGCCGAAGATCAACCCGGCCGCGATGATCGGCGAACTGACGGCTCGCTTGTCGAAAGCGCCGAATTCCCAGTTCACCTGGCCGGTGTAAGGATCGATGCTCGAAATGCCGTGCGCCTGGCTGTTGAAGATCAGTTCCGGTTTGCCGGTCTCGGGCGATCGATAGACACAGGGCGTCGAATAACTGACGACCGCGTTGTTGCGCTCGGTGCGCCAGCGGACCTGTCCGTCGCTGGCGTTGAGCGCCATCAGAAAGCTGGTGCCCGAATCGGGATTGTCGGGCAATGGGCCATCCTGGTCGTTGCCCATGATTACCATGTCCTCGAACACGATTGGCGAGACGCCCGTGCTGTGCTGGCTGACGACCGGTCCCAAGTCAACCCGCCAGGCGTGGCTGCCATCGTGGTTGAGCGCCAAAACGGTGTATTGCTCGGGCGTCGACCACGAGACATAGACATGGTCGCGATCGAGCGCCGGCGTCGCCGAGGCAAAGCTGTTGCGCAAATGCTTGGGATGCACGCGCGACGGATAGCGCTTCTCCCAAACCGTCTTGCCCGTCTCGGTGTCCAGGCACGACACGATTCGTTCGGCCGTCTCGGTCGAGGCGGAGATCAGGAAGACCTTGTTACCCCACACCACCGGCGACGAATGTCCCACGCCGGGCAACGTCGCGTCCCAGTTGTAATCCTTCTCGGTCCATTCCGATGGAATCCCCTTGGCCATGCTGATGCCCGTGCCGTTCGGGCCGCGAAACCGCGTCCACTCCTGCTCTTCGGTCGGGGCGGTATCCGCGGTCTTGGCGCCTACGAGCAGCGGCAGCGCCACGATCAGCAAACCGGCGGCAATCATTCGCATGGCGGGCAGTCCCAGGAGCAATAGGCAGGCAGGGCAGGGGGGCACTGGTCAGCGAAGTCGGTTTCAAAACATGCGCGGACTGTCTCAGAATTTGCGCAGTCTTCGGAGCAAATTGAGACTGTCCCCTTCTCCAGCAGGTTTTGAAACTCCTTGTGGGCCAATTCTCAGCGGGCATCCTACTGCAAATCGTAGCCGAGCAGCAAAACCAACGCCAGCAGTTCCCGTTTTTCCGCCGAAACCCCGCGCCCTGCCCGTCATTCCATCAACGGGGGGGATTTGTGGCTCCCGGGCGCCCGTCGATGCCAATCCATGCCCCTACGCAGGCACGACGGCCCGCGACCGTCGGTTCCCGCGCGCCACCAGCCACGCCGCGGTCAGCACCGCCAGCCCCAACAAGCCGGCCCAACGGATCGGCCCGGTTTCGAAGACGACCATCCCGTTCAGCACAATAAACAGCATGAACGCGTGGAGCGAGCGGTCGATCCACACCGACCGGCCGGCATAGCGCCGCGGCTCGAGCCACCAATACGCCACATCGGCCATCCACAGCACCGTGAACAGGTAGGAAACATAGATTCCCTCGCCCACGCTGCTCACCTGCCGCGTCCGCTCAAACGCCTCGGCGTGCGACCAATGATGGAAATAATGAAACGCCATCCCCAAATGGACCAGAAAGCAAATCAGCCCCCAAGTCCAGCACCAGCGGGCAACCCACCCCCGCACCGTCCCTTGAGGCCCTGCGCCCGCCGCCCAATCGGTGGGCGTAAGAAACAGCATCAACCCGACCGCCAGGGCATACCAGGCCAGCGACAGCCGGACCGTGTTGCGGGTAAGCTGATCGCCGACATCCAAACCGAGCGCCGCGCTGATCGGTATCGAAAGCGCGATCGTGGCGACCAGCGCCGCTGTGCCCAGCGCGATGGCTGCCAGATTCATCCCGACCGATCCAGAACGCGAACTCATCCCATCGCTCCGAAGTTCCAAGGCTCGCCTGCTCGACCCAAGGCCGAAAGGATTCGCTGCTCGGGCCTGTTGCCTTAAAGCCTCACGCCTCCTCCATTATGCGACATTGCCCCCCCGTTGCTCCACCGCGCGCGACCCCCAAAAACCTTCCCCCCCCGGCTGTGCGTGCGCGATAAAACCGCCGCCGCTTCCGCAAATCCAAGGCAGATCGCCGGTTGCAGGAGCTCGCATCGCAGCGGGCGGTCGCGGTGGAATACCACGTCGCACCCCGCGAAGAACACAAGCTACGTTTGCTGAGCATTGGCAATCGGGGCAGCGCTGGTTCGCCGTCGATCCGCGCTCCAGGCGGGTCAGAATGTTCACGAAAAAAGGACGAAATCCATGCAATCGAAGAAGTGGTTTCTCGCCAGAGCCCTATCGCTGGCGGTCGCACTCGCACTGGCGGCGGCAGTGGTGTGCTTCGCCGATCTCGACGTGTCGCCCGAAGAGGAACGACAGGACAACGAGACGCAGGCGGTCGAACACGCGGCGTTCGAGTTCTACGCCGCCCTCAATGCCCTGTTCACCGGCGACGTGGCTCCGATGCAGGCGATCTGGTCGCACGCCAACGATGTCACCTACATGGGCCCGGTCGGCGGCTTTCAGACCGGCTGGCAGCAAGTCGGCAAGCGCTGGGAAGAACAAGCCGCTCTCCACCTCGGCGGCCACATCGAGCCAAAGGATATGCGCATCATCATCGGCGAAGACCTGGCATCGGTTCAATGCCTCGAAGTGGGCAGCAATCTCGACGCGCCCGTCCGGCCTCTGCACGTTTCGATCCGGGCGACCAGCCTGTTCCGCAAAGACAACGGCCACTGGAAAATGATTTCGCACCACGCCGATCTGCTTCCCTACCTGGAAAAGGAACCGCCGATCAACACGGGCGATGATTGAGCCAAAAGGCTCGCCCGCGCGAAAGGAAAGACTGGCAGGACAGGGCCGCGCCGCCTGAGGTGCGGCCCGTCCTGTTTTTTGCGCGATGCCGAAACCTGGCATCTCAGGCGACCATCGGCCGCCGCAATCAGCCGGCGGACCGATCGATCTGCCCACGCAGCCACCGTGTGGCGAAGCATGCGATGGCCCCGACAGCGAACAGCAACAAAGCGCCTGGCTCGGGCGTGGCAAATGTGAACGTGGTCGTCGTGGGCGTTACGTCCGCATTCACGTTGACCGCCACCACTTCCGAACCGGGGGCGTAAGCACCGGGCAAATCCTGCTCGTCGGAGTAATGCAGATAAAACGTCGTGTCGTAGTCCCCAGGGGCCGGCGCGTAAACGGTGAGCGGAAAATTAACCCCCTCCGCGGGATTGTCGTCGGAGGGTAAATCAGTAAACGGGCTCAGCGTCGTCACGATGTACGTACTGCCCGACGTGGTGATGCTATCCAGATCGAGCTCCGCGGTTGGCACGCCCGGCGGCGGATCGCCCAGCATCTGCGGATCGGCGCTGCCTCCCAATTCGGTGCCCGCGGGGGGCGCTTGACTGAAAGCGTCCGACGTGGGTGCCACGATCGAGTCTACGGGGGCAGGTATCGGCGCGGTCAGCGGAACGATGGTGTTGTTCAGGTAGAGTGCCGGCTCGGCGTGCGCCAGTACATTTACTGACCCGGCCAGTGTCACATACCCTCCGCTCACCGTGTTGGTTCCCGTGACCGAGAGGGCAACGTTGTTGCCCGGCGAAACTCTGGAGGTGTCGAAGCTGAAAGTCAGTGCCTGGTAGCCGGTTCCACCGTCCGCGACTTTTGTGCCGCTGTAGGTGGAAGAGTTGCCATAGGGAAACGTCGCATATGCCTGGTAGCTGAGCGTTGACGAGCCAGTCGGCGCAGTGTTGTAGATGTACGCGTAGACCGGATCGCTGTAGCCCTGAATGACCGTGGAGTATTGCACCTGCGAACTCATCGCCAAGACTGCCGGGCCAGCCTGCAAGGGCTTGCCGGCAACCAGCCCGACACAAGCAAACAAAGCCGAGGCCAAACACAAAGAACGTAAGCGGCTCATGAGCGGCTCCTTGTGCAAAACCAGTACGTCACCACGGCTCTGCCTGTCCGGCTCCCTTGGCCTCGAACAGGCCCGCGCTCCAACCGACAATTCCCGGCTGGGCTCCGTCTGGAACCAATCCAGCTTGCGGAAATCGCCATCATTTTAACGATGGCCCAGGTCTCCCAGTCCAGCGCCCGCCGAAAATTTTGCCGATTTCTCGCCCCTTGCCGGGCACGCGGATTGTTCGAGCAGACGGCCGGCCCTAATGGGGGGCAACATGCGGGCATTTCACGACCTATTTTTCAATATCCCCGTTACCCCAAGGCGTCAGCGCATGGTCCAACATCGGTTCTTGATCCTGCTCATCCTGCTCGGTTTGCTGGTGCTGATCCATCCAGTCGCCATGCAGGGTGGCCCGGCGCACATACTGCTGCGTGGACTGATCACCGGCGTTTTCATGGTCGCCGTGTGGAACGTCTTTTCGACTCGTCGCACGCGCTTGATCGGTCTTGCGCTGGGCTTGCCGGTGCTGGTCGCCCACTGGGCAAACGAAACGATTCCGGCCCTCACGCATAGTTCGATACCGCTGGTCTTTAATCTGGTGGTGTTCCTGTTCCTCGCCTACGCCGTGATCGTGATCTTGCGAGCGGTTTACCTCGAAAGCCATCTAACGCGCGAAGCCATCTACGGAGCGCTATGCGGCTTTCTGCTGATCGGCGCCGCGTTCGGCCACTTGTTCTACTGTGTCGATTGGCTCGCGCCGAACGATTTCCAAGAGGATCCGGTAATCGCACGCCAAATCACCAGCGAGCGCGCCAAGCAGGCGCTGTTCATGTATTTCAGCTTCACCGCACTGACCGGCATCAGCGATTCCGATCTCGCGCCGCGTGCGGCGGCCGGTCGTTCGCTCGTCCTGATCGAAGCGGTCCTTGGCCAGTTCTACGTGATCGTGGTGATCTCCGAACTGATTTCGCTGCGGACATCGCGCGTTCTCACGCCCGAGCCCGCTGGCGACCGATCGGCCCTGGCCTCTGGCAGCCCGGTGTAACGCCGGGCGTGGCCCGCCTTCGCGCCGGCCATTCCGCCCTGTCATCCGCGGCATTCCCAGGCTTCGCCCTGTTCGCGCCGAAGGCTTTTTAATTTCCTGGTTGAAAGTCGACATGGCGCGCCTACACTGCGCCTGACCCACCACGTATCCCGCCGACAGGCGTTTCACCCAACGCCAACCCCTCGCGCCCACGGCGTTCGCGCTCGCGGCGCTCGCGCTCGAAAGGAACCCCCTCCATGAAGCGACGCGACTTCCTGCTCTCCACCGCGGCTCTCGGTTCTCTGGCACTGGTCGACACTTCGACGGCTGCGGAACAGCCGGCCGCCCCGTTGGCCACCGGTGCCGAGCCTTTGGTCAAAGGGGGCGTCTACGAGGCCGGCTCGCTGGCTCAGTTGTTCGTCGATCAGTTGATTGTCCGCCAGGCCGATAATGTCGCGTTCACGCTCCACCCGGCGCGCAAGCATCCGGCCAATCCGCTGGTGGTCGCCGACCAGCCGTGGGAAGGCTGGCGGATCGAAGTCTATGGCAACGTAATCTTCGACCGGGAAGAACAGCTCTTCAAAATGTGGTACATCGCCGAATCGCCGGCCCACTTCCCCGGCTACGCGGCCCTCTACGCCACCAGCCTCGACGGCATCCATTGGCAAAAGCCGATGGTCGGCACCATCGAAGGCAGCGTGCCCGGCAAGCACAATGCCGTCGCCGCCGGCACGGTCCTTCCCAACGTCTTCAAGGATTCTGGCGAAGCCGATCCGGCCCGTCGCTACAAAATGATTACGTACCACTGGGACGGCAAATCCGTTTCGCCCGACAATCCCGACCAGGGATATTTCACCTACGTTTCGCCCGACGGGCTGCACTGGACGCGGCATAGCGAAAGGCGGATCTGCCCCGGCGCCGACGTCATCACCGGCTACTACGATCGGCAGCGCAAGCTGTGGGTGGCGCTGGCCAAAATCTATGATGTTCCGGCAGCCAAGGGCCGGCGCGTCTTTTGGCTGGTCACCAGCCCGGACTTCACCACCTGGACCGAGCCGAAGCTGGTGATGTATCCCGATGCCCGCGATGACGCCGGTGCGATGGCCCGCATCGAAGAAGTTCGGTCGATGCTCGACGTTCCCGACGCGCCCGAGCTGATTCGGACCGAATTCTACGGCACGGGCTTCTATCAGGCCGAAAGCTGCGTCTTGGCCTTTCCTTGGGTTTTCACCATCAACAATCAGGCCCGCTACGGCAATCAAGAAGGTCCATCCGAATTGCAGCTGGCCGTCACGCGCGACCTGGAGCATTGGGAGCGGCCGTTCCGCTTCGCGTGCGTCGAGCGCGGCGCGCCAGGCACGTGGGATCCCGGCTTCATCGTCACCCAAAGCGAAGCGCTCCGCGTCGACGACGAAATCTGGCTCTATTACACCGGCGCCAACTATCTGCATGGCACTCCCTGTCTCTATCGTGCCGACGACCCCAAGCGAAAGACCGTCTACAACGGCTCGATCGGCCTGGCGATCTGGCCGCTCGACCGTTTTGTTTCGGTCGATGGGCCCGCCGAAGGGGGCCGCCTGACCACCGTTCCGCTCGCCTTCACCGGCAACCGGCTCGAACTGAACGTCAATGCAAAGCCGCATCAAACCGAGCCTGCCCAATCGGGCACGGTCCGTGTCGAATTGCTTGATGCGGCCCAAAAGCCGCTGCCCGGCACCGGCCTCTCCGACGAGGTGAAGGTCGATGCGCTCCGCCACACTGTCACCTGGAACGGCAACCCTGATGTCTCGGCCTGGCAGGGCCGCCCCGTCTCGCTCCGCTTTCATCTGACGGGCGCCGAGCTCTATTCGTTTGCGTTTCGCGAAGCGAAGGCGTAGCCGACTTCGCACGCTGTCGATCCACTATTCGCACCGCCAATCGCTGTTCACACCCCCGACGCAACTGGTAAGGAGCTCCTCCATGAAGCGACGCGACTTTTTGCTCTCCACCGCGGCTCTCGGCTCTTTGGCGTTGGTCGACACTTCAACCGCGGCCGAACAACCTGCCGCCCCGTTGGCCGCCGGCACTGAGCCGCTGGTCAAAGGGGGCGTCTATCAGGCCGGCTCGCAGGCGCAGTTGTTCGTCGATCAGATGGTCGTCCGCCAAGCCGACAAGGTCGCCTTCACGCTCCACCCGGCGCAAGCATCCGGCCAATCCGTTGGTGGTTGCCGATCGACCCTGGGAGGGCTGGCGGCTGCGGTATGGCAGCGTGATTCACGACGAGCAAGAGCGAATGTTCAAGATGTGGTACACCGGCGACTCGGAATCCGACTTCCCCGGCGATGCCGCTCTCTACGCCACCAGCGCCAATGGCATCCATTGGCAAAAGCCGCTTGTCGGCACCATCGCACTGGGCAGCTTCGCCGCCGGCACCGAAGCCGCGATCGCGGCCGCCGCGGCGGGCAAGCCCCCGGCCGGCAAGATCGCGACCGGCCAGCACAACGCCGTCGCGGCCGGAACCGGCGAACCCAACGTCGTCAAGGACCTCGACGACCCCGATCCGGCCCGTCGCTACAAGATGATCGCCTTCGTCTGGGATGGGCACGCCTATGCGCTCGGCAACCCGAATCACGGCTATCACACCTTCGTTTCGCCCGATGGGATCGCCTGGACGCGGCATAGCAAGAAGGCCATCGCACCCGGCGAGGACATCATCACCGCCTACTACGATCGGCGGCGCAGGCTGTGGGTGGCCCTGATCAAATTCACGGGCAACCCGGTCGCCAAAGGGCGGCGCTTCTTTTGGCGGGTCACCAGCTCCGACTTCGACACCTGGACCGAGCCCCACCTGGCCTTTCATGGCGACCTCCGCGACGATGCCGGCGCTCTGGCCCGGCTCGAAAAAGCTCGGCCGCTGCTGGACGTGCCCGACGCGCCCGACATGATCCACACCGAGTTCTATGGCGCCGGCTTCTATCAGGCCGAAAGCTGCGTCCTCGCCTTTCCTTCGGTCTTCACCATCAACAATGCCGGTCGCCACGGAGGTCAAGAAGGGCCCAGCGAATTGCAGCTCGCCGTGACCCGCGATCTCGACAGCTGGGAGCGGCCAATCCGCCTGCCGTCGGTCGAGCCCGGCACGCCGGACCAGTGGGACTGCGGCTTTCTGATCAGTCAGGGCGAAGCGCTGCGTGTCGGCGACGAAATCCGGCTCTATTACTTCGGCACCAACGTGACCCACGGCACGCCGTGCCTCTACCTGCCCAACGATCCGGAGCGAAAGACCAAATACACCGGCTCGATCGGTCTGGCCATCTGGCCGCTCGACCGTTTCGTCTCGGTCGACGGTCCCGCCGAAGGGGGCCGGCTGACCACGGTTCCGCTCGCCTTCACCGGCAACCGGCTCGAATTGAACGTCGACGCCAATCACCGCGGCCAGTCGGGCACCGTGCGTGTCGAATTGCTCGACGCGGCCCAAAAACCGCTCCCCGGCGTTGGCCTGTCCGACGAGGTGAAGGTCGATGCCATTCGCCACACCGTCACCTGGAACGGCAACTCCGATGTCTCCCAGTGGCAGGGCCGCCCCATCTCGCTACGTTTTCATCTGGCCAATGCCGAGCTCTATTCGTTCGCGTTTCGCGAAGGGGGCGCATAGGGATCGCTCTCTCACCTGCTCACCTGTCTCCTGATCACCTGCTCTCGCGCAGCGCGACTGGCCTAATTCTGCATCTTGAAAAACCGCCTTGGTTTTGCGAGTATCCGAGTAGTTTGATTAGAAGATGTGTTGCTTGATCGGTTTGACAGAAGACATCCGCGGCTCAACGGGTAGCTGCGGGGTAATTCGACGTGCCTCCGCTTGCAAGGCCGCACGGCTGCCCACCAGGAATGGATTGCCTGGCCAGGCAACGTGGGTGTTGTTCAAGCGCGGTGCTGCCCTGAAAAGCTCGCACCAACGCCGGACCGCCTTACTTGATCGGTTCGTGTCAATTCCGGCCCCCAAGCCCGTAGAGAAACACAGGCCTTCCTCGCCGGGAAATCGTCGAGCAAACACTCGACGACATCCGCGGTGGTCGCTTCTAGATCGCGGCCATCGCCGACTCGGGGTGCGCAGGACATGCCTCTGGGTCGGGACAACGCAGGCCTCTTGCCGGGGCAACTACTAGGCGCTGGCTATGTCGCTTCGCAAGTCGATCGAGTTTGAAATGACGCAAGAAATGGCAAGCTCGTTCGATGGTGTTCTCGGAGATTGACCGCCGAGGAATTGGTTAGCGTAAAACCCACCGGAGCGAAACTGGTCAGGGGCGTACCAAAGAGGTGATGTATGGCAGGCGAACTGGGAACAACTCGACTGGCCGTGCAGCGTACGCTCGCCGCGCTCGTCGGTCGATGCGTTCTGAGCAAGCTTGTCAGCAGGGGCCGCGAGATCTCCGCATCATCAAACCTGGGTATCTCGAAAGCCCAAGTCGACCCCTTGGGAAGACAGACGACAGGCGAAAGGCGAGAGGTATTTTTGTATCTCAAGCCTCAAGTCTCGAGCCTCAAGCCTTCCCATAAGAAAGGACGAGAATCGGAACTAATCATCTGGCACTGGCCCGCTATAACCACACAGTAGCGAGGAGCCTTGACCATGATTCTTCCGATTCTAGTCTTGAGGCATGGGAAACGAATTCTCTGCCTTACGTGCGCGCGCTCGCGACAAGCGAGACCGCACCATCTCGGACGCGCGGAACGAATACGAAGAGACGTTGACCGCAATAGCTGCGCTGGAGCATGGACTGACCGGCCGCAAGCGCAGCCTGGGGAAAATCTCGGCTTGCATCGAATCAGTGATCCCCAGGGCCGAGCCGTTCACTTCCACGGAGATCATAGCCAGCCTGGAAGCGCTGGATTCTTCCCGCGTCTGGCACAAGTGGACGGTGGACAACCATATCACCAAGCTACGGGCCAAGGGGATCATCCGGCGGATCAGTCGCCACAAGGGCCACCAGCGAGCGCTGTACGTCCGCGTCGGCGCCGAAGTGGATCGACTGCCATTCGAGGACATGACGCTCGTGGAAGTGATCCGGGCCGTTCTAACAGAGCCCATGACGCAGACCGAGCTAACCGTAAGGATGCGCGAGGCGGGATACGATTCCACGATGGACAACCGCGTACTGCGCAACGTAGTGGGCGAGGAGCTGCGCTCGGGAGGGTTCACGAAAGAGGGCGGGAAGTGGTCGAACTGATAGCGCCCGTGCCGTCCGGCGGGGGTGCCGTATGACCGCGATTGAGGAAAAACTGTTAGCGATTGCAGCGAAGAGCGCGAACCTGGGGCCTGCGGACGTGCTCGACATGGTAGCCGATTCGGAATGGGATTGGTGCGACCTGGATTGGGGTTGGTACGTGCGACGGGACGTTAGAGAGCTTTGGGGCGTGCTGCCCCTGGACGTGCGGCTCGCCATTTTCATTCAAGCGGAGGGAGAGGCGTCGTCGGCGCGGCTTTGTCGGTAGGCTGCCACGGTCCCACTCTGCCTGTGGCGAGCATGTTTTCCCAATAGGAGATGGTCGCATAGATCGACGAGCATATTCCAATAAACTGCTTCCTGGGCACAGAAAGATTCTTTGATTCGCTGATCTTGGCCACCATTTCCCAGGCATGTGGTGCTATTCTGTCGTCGATCAGGTTTTCCATGCGCTTGGTGGCGCCGATCGATTTGATGTTGTCGTCGGTCAATTCCACCTGATACGGCGCATGCGCGAACCGGTTTCGCAAATCCTTTAATTCAAGCAGCCTCTCAAGGGTCTCTGGCTCCAAAAGGCCCAGAGCGCGGCACATCATAATCCGCGACCAAAACGACCCCAGCAATGGCTGCCCACCGCCCAGAAAAAGGTTCCTCACTTCGTCCTTAAAATCCAAAGACTGCTTTTCGGTCTCGCCTGCAAGGTCGGCATTCGCCTTCCAATGAGCCATCCAGAAATATCGCCAGAGCAGCCGTGCGAGTGCGTCGTCCATGGCGCTCGCAGCCAGCATGACGCAGCCACGCTCTGATTCGAGCGTGAGTTGTAGCATCAAGGGCATCGTTTTTTGCGCGCCCAATTTTGGCGGTTGCCGCTTGCTCTTTTTTGGCTGCCTTGAGCCCATAGCCAGCGGCGCCTTTGGAGGTCTTGGGCGTGGCGTAGCGCGATCCCCGCCTTATACGCTCACGGATTCGGCGTGCAACTCGCCGCACGTCCACTAGCGTCTCTTTGCTGCGCGAAGCAAGACTTCGCGCGCCCATGTAACCGGCCTCCCGCCGTCCGCTTCTGCGGCGGCTTCAATGGCCTGTTTCTCGGCAGCCGTAAGAGGCAGTTTCATACTGTCCGTTCGGCGGTCTTTCGGCGATTTTGGGGGTCTGCCTCGCATGTCGAAAATATACCCATAAAAATTCATCCAGTCAAGTGAACCTTGGCCACCGGCCAGCGTATTTAATGTGGGTATAAATAAAAACCCCGGTGCTCCCCTGGCAGGGAACATCGGGGCGAGAACAAAATCAGGCTTTCGCCCAATCCGTCCGGTAACTGGATTGTAAGCGAGGGCCGCAAAGAAAGCGACTCTTGTGATAGCCCCAGTTTGCAGCCACGAGAAACTGACCAAGCACGGCAAAGACCGCAAAGGCGCCCAGCGTTGGAAGTGCGCCCGCTGCCAAGTAACCGTCACCAGCGACCACAAGCGCCCTTGGGCGACATGCGGATTGAGCTATCCCAAGCCGTGACGGTCTTGAAGATGCTCCTAGAGGGAATGAGCATCCGCGCTTGCCAGCGCATCACGGGAATCAAGCACGACACGATTTGCGACTTGGTTCTCGTGGTTGGCCAGAACTGCGACCGGTTGCTTCTGGACCGCGTGCAAGGCATCAGGCCGAAGTACGTCGAGCTGGACGAGCTGTGGTCTTTCGTCGGAGCCAAGGCCAAGACGGCGCTCACCAAGCACCTTGGCGAAGGCATTGGTGACAGTTGGACCTGGCTAGCCATCGACGCCGAAACCAAGCTGGTTCTCTCGCATGCCGTCGGTGGTCGCGACGAGTACACTTGCCGCACGTTCCTGGATCGGCTCAACAAAGCCACGCTCGGCCGGATGCAAGTTACGTCTGACGGCTTGGCGACCTATACCCATAACGTCCCCTTTGCTCTGGGATCGCGGGTCGACTTTGCCCAGTTGGTCAAGATATACGCCAGCAGCCAGACCGAGAATCGCTACAGCCCGGCCACGATAATAGAGGCCAAGAAAACGGCCCGCTTTGGTGACCCGGACATGGATCACGTCAGCACGAGCTACAGCGAGCGGTTGAACCTGTCCGTTAGAATGCACGTCCGGCGGTTCACCCGGTTGACCAACGCCCACAGCAAGAGCGTGGCCCATCACGAAGCGATGATTAGCCTGTTCGTGGCTTGGTACAATTTCTGCCGCAAGCACGAATCCTTGAAGCAACAGACGCCGGCAATGGCCAGCGGGTTGACGGACAAAGTTTGGGCGATCGGCGAGCTACTTCAACACGCAGCAAACTGCTAAAATAAAAAAAAGCCCCAGGTGGTGCTGGGGCTTAATTTCGCAACGCGAACGATCCATGTTGTCTGAGCAACTGCATGGTATCCCGTTCGGCGTGCGCAGTCAAGCCGAACGGAGCCGATTGCATGCTGTCTGACCCCAATGACCGCTTTCGGGCAAAGATCGCGGCGTTTCTAGGCGCCATCGGAACCGCCAACCTGTTCTTTAGCATTTTTTCAGGCGCGTCAGTCGTGAATGCCGGCAAGACGATGAGCAATATACATTGGCTATTGGCCGGCTGGGGCAATGTAGTGATCTTTGTCGCCTTAGTCGCCCTACTCGCGTATGGGCCGTTGACGCGCCGATTTAGTGCGCGCAATGAGCCAAGGCAAATCCCCTTGGAGCCGGAACCGGTCCTAGTTCGACGACCGGGCGCCGCAACTCCAGAACAGTCGGAACGGCCGCCAGTCGCAAGCGCCATTCCCGCAAATAGTCCGCGCGAAGTGACTGAGGCAATTGAATCGGTGCCTCCATTCCAGCACGCGTCAATGGCCAAGCACTTTGAAGGCGTGAGGATAAAATGGCGTTGTCATTTTTATAGCGCGGATGCGCGCGATGACGGTATGGTCAAAATTTTCGCATTCGATCCAGATCGGACACGGAAATCGGTCTCGGTGGCATTCAATCTCAAGCAATCCGAATGTCCCGGCATTGGGGTTTTGGCAAGAGGCGCGGAAGTCTTGGTGAGGGGAGAAATAGAGTTCGCCGACACTACCTCAATTCGCTTACGTAACGCGACGATGGAATTCTAGCCTATAGTGTCCATACCCGGCGCCGAAGAAATCTGAACCATCGCGATTCCCCGGCCAATCCGTAGGCGTGTGGGTCTAGCGGGCCAGTGCCAATCATCTCCCCCACCCAACTACTGTCCTGCGGTGGCCGTGAGCGACGCGTGCCGCTGACGTCAAAGGAAGATAGTGAAAATGTGGTGGGGATCGCTCCTATGGCGTTGCCGCTGGACCTAGCGATGGCGGTGGGATCCCTTGCCAAAAACCGTCGGGCTAACGGGAAATATTCTGGCTCTCCCGTGTCAGAGCGCTATCTTGCAGACTCGCGGCTGGTGGCGTGCGCCTGTGGTGCTCGGCCTGAGCGGTTAACTCCTAACAAGCTTGCCTTAATCAAGTAGAGTGCGGAATGGCTCCCGGTCCCACCCGGCGGCAGCGGCACGCCATCCTTTCTTTTTCGCTTCGCGTGCGGCTGCGCGCGCACGCTGCGCTCCAGGCTTGAGGTACGCGCGCTTCACGAGGAGATTTCACCGCAGAGGCCGCAGAGGAAGAAAGAGTTAGACAACGCCAGCCAACAACTGTCTGGGGCGTTGTTTGTTTCGGAAGAAATGCAATTCTCTGCGATCCTCTGCGCTCTCTGCGGTGAAATATTTGCCGGTGTCGCCGAACCTCTTCGGCCATAATCGCATCCAGTCAAGCGCCCAGGCCTGATTCCGGGACCTACGGCCACCAATTACAATGATCGCTTTCACGTTTGGCAGCCGATCAACCGAATGCGTTTCCGACCTCAAGCCTCGGGACTCAAGCCTCCCCATGAAAAAACACCTGATGACCCCCGGCCCGACACAGGTCCCCGAGGCAGCCCGGCTGGCGATGGCGCGCGAGGTGGTTCATCACCGCTCGCCCGAATTCAAGGCCGTCATGGCCGAAGTACTCGACGGACTAAAATATGTCCTGCAAACCGACAGCGACGTGATGGTGCTCACCGCCTCCGGATCGGGCGGGATGGAAGCGGCCGTCACCAGCACCGTGCCGCGAGGCGGCAAGGCGATCGTGCTGGAAGGGGGAGTTTTTGCGCGGCGGTGGACCCAGATCTGCCAGGCGTTCGGCATCGAGGTCGTTCGCCACGAGATCCCTTGGGGCTCGGCGGTCGATCCGATCGACGTTGCCCGGCTGCTGGCCGAGCATCCCGACGCGGTGGCGGTGTTTGCCACGCTTTTGGAGAGCAGCACCGGCGTCGAGCACGACATCGAAGCGATCGGCCGGCTGGTGCACGGCACGTCGACCTTGCTGGTGGTCGATGCCATCAGCGGCGCCGGCTCGACGCCTTGTTATATGGATCGATGGAATATCGACGTCATGGTTGTCGGCAGCCAAAAGGCCTTGATGCTGCCTCCCGGGTTGGTGATCTTGGCGGCGAGTCAAAAAGCGTGGCGGCAGATCGACAGCATCCAGCCGCAAGCGTTTTATTTCAACCTCAAACACTATCGCCAGATGCTCGCGGCAGCCGAAACCCCTTGGACGCCCGCCATCACGCTGGTTGTCGGGCTGAGAGAAAACCTGCGGCAGATTCGGGCCACCGGGATCGAGGCGGTTTGGGCGCGCTCGGCGTTGCTGGCCCATGCCACGCGGGCGGGGGTGGCGGCGATGGGCCTGACGCTGTTTGCCGAGCGGCCGGCCGCGGGACTTTCGGCCGTGCGGACGCCGCCGGGCATCGACGCCGCCCAACTCTTAATCGCGATGGAGCAGCGGTTCGGCATCAAGCTGGCCGGCGGGCAAGACAAGCTCAAGGGGCAAATTTTCCGCATCGGGCACTTTGGAGCCATCGACCAGCTCGACATTTTGGGCACTTTGGCCGCGCTCGAACTCGTTCTGGCCAGTTTGGGCCATCGCGTCACGCTCGGATCGGCCGTCGCCGCCGCCGGCCGTGTCCTGCAGGACGCCCGGCCACCCTCGGCCGGTCGGGACTGACACGGCTGTTCTGCCCCGCGCACGAAAAAAACAAAAAGGTCGGCGAAAAAATGGGGGCAAAGGGCCCCCAGCCGAGCGAAATTTGTCCAGCCCCCTGTCGGCAAAGCGAACATTTTGCCAGACTTTCCTTTCAGGTCGTCGGTCGCATCATCCAAAAAGCACAAACAGACCCATGCCCAAAGTTATCGTTCTCGACACGCTGGCCCAAGAAGGGCTCGACTTGTTGACCAAAGGCCCCGGCGTCCAGTACGAGGTGCGTACCGGATTGAAAGGGGATGCGCTTCGCTCGGCCTTGGCCGAATTCGACGGCGCGATCTGTCGTAGCGGCGTCAAAATCACCGCCGATGCCCTGGAAGGGAACCATCGTCTCAAGGCGATCGTCCGTGCGGGAGTCGGCACCGACAACATCGACAGCCGGGCGGCCACGCGGCTGGGCATCGTCGTGATGAACACGCCGGCCGGCAACACGCTCAGCACGGCCGAACACACCGTGGCCATGATGCTCGCCCTGTCGCGCAACATCGCCCCCGCCTACCAAAGCCTGATCCAGGGTAAGTGGGACCGCAACCGCTACATGGGCTCGCAGTTGGGTGACAAAACGCTGGGCATCGTCGGCTTGGGACGCGTCGGCCAGGCCGTCGCCGAACGGGCGCGGGCCCTGGCCATGCACGTCGTCGGCTACGACCCATTCCTCTCCAGTGCACGGGCGCAAGAGATCGGCGTCGAATTGGTCCCCAAGGTCGACGACATGCTGCCGCGCGTCGACTACCTCACCGTTCACACGCCGCTGACCGACGAAACCAGGAACCTGATCGGCACGCCGCAGATCCAAAAGATGCGCAAGGGGGTACGGTTGATCAACTGCGCCCGCGGCGGCATCTACGACGAAGCGGCGATGGTCGAAGGCTTGAAGACGGGCTGGCTGGGTGGCGTGGCGCTCGACGTGTTCACGGTCGAGCCGTGCACCGACAGCCCGCTGTTTGGCATGCCCAATGTCCTTTGCACGCCTCACCTGGGGGCCAGCACGGAAGAAGCGCAAACCCAAGTGGCGGTCGAAGGGGTCAACCTGCTGCTGGATTATCTGACCACCGGCACGATCCGCCACGCGGTCAATTTCACGCCGATCGATCCCAAGATCCTGGCCGACGTGCGCAACTATCTCGACGTGGCCTATCGGCTCGGTTTGCTGCTGGCGCAGTTCGCCACCTCGTCGATCAAGCGCTGCACGCTCAACTATCGCGGCGACGTGGCGAGCAAGAACACCCGGCTGATTACGGCCGCCTTTGCCGCCGGCCTGTTGGAGCAGGCGCTCGAGCAGGAAATCAACATCGTCAATGCCGAAGTGCTGCTGCGCGAACGGGGCATCGAACTGATCGAGCAGACACGCGGCGACAAAGGCGCCTTCAGCTCGATGGTCGCGGCCGGAGTCACCACCGAAACCCACGTCCATCAGGCCGCCGGCACGACGTTCGGCCTCGACATGCTGCGGCTGGTGCAGTTGGACGATTATCGCCTCGACGCCTACCTCGACGGCGTCTTGTTGGTCTTCCACCATCGCGACGTGCCGGGCATCATCGGCGTGATCGGCACGGTCTTCGGCCGCTACAAGATCAACATCGCCCAGATGGCCGTCGGCCGAACCAGCAAGGGAGGCGACGCGATCGGCATCTTGAATCTCGATCAGGCTCCGCCTCAAGGAGCGCTGGACGAGCTCTTGGCACACGACGCCATCGAGCGGGCCACGGTCATCAAGCTGCCGCCGGCCGGTTACCGTCCGAACTGGATGTCGGGCTCGGAAAAGCGCCGGCCGAGCTGAGCGCCGCGGCCCGCATTCAACGCTGCGCCGGTCCGGTTGTGAGCGGGGTGACGGTTGTAATGCCGTTATGGCGGCGCGCTTTGCTCGTCTGGCGCGCGCAAGTTATTATGCGCTGTTGATTGGCGGCGCTGCGCGTATGCAAGTTCGCGTTTCGGCTTTTCGCTCGCCGCGTGTGCGATTCCTCTGCTGCGCAGTGCGCCCATGAATGACCCCACCCCTCAACCGCCGAGACGCGAAAGACCCCGCCCCGATTTGGCGCACACCATGCCGCCCAGCCCGGGGGCCATGCGCGCCACGACCGACAAGATGACCGGTACGCTGCTGGCGATGGCGGCACGGTTGTTGAGCGGCGCCACCGCCCGCTGGATCGATTGTCAGCCCGACACCTGCCAACGGGTCTATTTCGCCAACCACACCAGCCATCTCGACCCGATCGTCATCTGGTCGTCGTTGCCCGGCGAGCTGCGAAGGCTGGTCCGTCCGGTGGCGGCCAAGGACTATTGGGAAAAGGGTTGGGTCCGTCCCTACCTGGCGCGCACGTTCAACGCCATGCTGATCAATCGCACCGACATCAAGGTCCATCAAAGCCCGGTCGATCTGATCCTGCGCGAGATCGGCGACCGCTATTCGCTGATCCTGTTTCCCGAAGGCGGACGCAACGCCGGAACCGAGATCGGCGAATTCAAGAGCGGGCTGTATTATCTATCGAAGAAACGGCCCGACCTCGAACTGGTGCCGGTCCACATCGACAATCTGAATCGCGTCTTGCCGCGGGGGGAGTTTTTGCCGGTGCCGCTGCTGAGCTGCATCAGCTTCGGTCCGCCGATGTGGCTCGAGGCGGGGGAGCCGAAGGCCGACTTTCTCCGCCGGGCGCGCGAAGCGGTGCGCCGGCTCAAGGATCTATAAGACATGGACAATTTCAAGACGATCGGCTTGATGGGGGGCGTGCTGTCGGCACTGATCGCCGCCACCGCCATCGGCCAATATCTCAAACAGCAGGCCGAGTTGGGCCTGAACACGGCCGTCGTCGAGACGTTCAACAACCGCATCCGCGCCTGGTGGCTGATGTGCACGGTGCTGGCCGCGGCCTTTGCGCTGGGCAGTTGGTCGCGGCCCACCACGGTCTTGCTGTTCGGCCTGATTTCGTTCTGGGCCCTGCGCGAATTCATCACGCTCACCCCCACCCGGCTGGGCGATCACCGCACGCTGTTTTGGGTCTTCTTTCTGTTCACGCCGCTGCAATACATCCTGGTCGGCATGAATCAGTACAACCTGTACACCGTGCTGATTCCGGTCTATGCCTTCCTGTTCATTCCCTCGCGCGTGGCGCTGTCGGGCGACTACAAGCGGTTTCTGGAGCGGACGGCCAAGATTCAGGCCGGCCTGATGGTCAGCGTCTACTGCTTGAGCCACGCGCCGGCGCTGCTCAGCCTGCCAACCCCCGGCCCCGACCGCCAGGGCCAGAACGCCCGGCTGCTCTTCTTCTTCGTGCTGGTCGTTCAGTTGAACGACGTCTTCCAATATGCCTGGGGCAAATTGATCGGCCGGCGCGTGATCGCTCCGCACATCAGTCCCAACAAAACCTGGGAAGGCTTTGTCGGCGGCATCGCCAGCGCCACGCTGGCCGGCACCGCTCTCTGGTGGGCCACGCCCTTTCAGCCCTGGCACGCGGCCGGTTTGTCGCTGGTCATTTCCGTGATGGGCTTCGCCGGCGGCATGGTCATGTCGGCCATCAAGCGCGACCGCGGCGTGAAAGACTACGGCACGCTGGTCGTCGGCCACGGCGGCGTTTTGGACCGCATCGACTCGATCTGCTTCGCCGCCCCCGTCTTCTTCCACCTCGCCCGCTTCTACTTGGAGCAGTAGAAGGCGACAGGCCAGAGGCGACAGACTACAGGTAAGGGGCAACGGGACGCCGCCGATCTGATCGATCGCATGCCGACCTGATTGGCGTCAAGCTCGTCCCAACGTGGCAGCTTTCGAGGCATACGGCCATTCCAGCAGGCCGACGCCGGCACGACGCTGTGCTTTTGGCGTGCTTCGTACCTCTCGCCTCAGTCTCTAGCCTGTCGCATCGCCTCAGCGAACGACCGTCGGGCTGTAGACACTGGCAGTGCCGCCGGGCACTGCGGTGTTGGCAGCTGGCTGAGGGGCGGCGGGGCGGGTCTTGCTCCATTCGAGAATGATCTGCCGTGCCTGCTCGGTCGGCTGCGGACGGGTCACCTGATGGCCCGCATCGCTCGCCAGACTCGAGGGATCGGGCATGCCCGCTGCCAGCGAATCCTGATCGGCTTCGGCGGTGACTGGATCAAGTGGTTTGGCTCCCGGCGCGTGCCAGCCACTGGTGCTGGGCGACGGACTGCGCGCGGCCGAGGCCGGCTGGCGTGCGCCACCGGCAACCTCCAATTGCTTCGGACCCACTTCGGCTGCGCGGGCTTCGGGCGGAGCGCTGACGGGTTCAAAATCGGGGGGCGCGCCGGGACCGCGATAGATCAAGTTGGGCGAAGGTCGCGAGCGACGATCGCCAGCAGCCAACAACGTCCCCTGACCGGCAGGGCCACGATCCAACGCCGGGCTGCCTTGCCGCACCCATTCGAGCCAGGTCACTTGCAGTGCCGCCAGATCGGCATATCCATAGCGCGCCTGGATGGCACGCGACCAGTCCTCGTCACGCATGCCGTCGGCCAGAAACTCCAAAAACTTCTGCTTGCCGCCGTTGGCAATCAGATATCGGGCGACCGAGTAACCTTGCGAATAGAGCGGCATGACGTCGTGCGGATACTCTTTCATGGCGAACATCTGGCTGAAGGCGATGCCCCGGCCGGTCCGCAATTGATCGACCAGCATCACCTGCTGCTTGGCGCGCTCGCTGGCGTGTTCGACCGTGGTGCAGGCTCCTTCATCGGCCCAGCGGGGCAGGGGGCGGCGGAAGTGGGTGGCAAAAATCGTGTGCGTCACCTCGTGCGGCAACACCGAATCCAAAACCCGTTCCAGCGAGCCTTGGATCGTCATCCGCCAGCCATAGACTTCGCCGCGCTCGAACATGAAGCTGGTGGCTCCGCCGGCGCCCAAATGATCGCCGACTTGGACGGTGATCGGGCAAGGCTCGGCCCAGGTCGGCATTTCGCGTCCCAGCCACTCGATGCGCCAGTTGTTTGCGATATTGTTCGGCCGCCTGCGCGATCTGCTGGGCGATGGCCGGCGAGGGTGCCGAGACGATGAAGTTGGCCGTGCGCTGATTGGCGCCCAACGAACAGAAAGTTCCGGCCGCGACCGCAAGAATCAACACGCCCTTGCGCACGCCGACGAACGTTGAACGAGCATCCATGC
This sequence comes from uncultured Planctomycetaceae bacterium, assembly GCA_963702015.1. Classification (GTDB taxonomy): domain Bacteria; phylum Planctomycetota; class Planctomycetia; order Pirellulales; family PALSA-1355; genus DATJTR01. The sequence goes on along the minus strand of OY969698.1, from coordinate 3,537,200 downwards.
TCTGGCCCTCCCTGGCGAGTGAAAATCGTTCCTTGTCGCGGCCACATCCCTGTGACCGAACATGCAGCCTGGCCCGCGTGTCCCTGTGGTGTTGATTCGAACGGGACGAAGCAGTGATCCCCCCGGCGCTTGCTACCTTGCGTGGCCGATGGGAGCGGGAAAGGGGCAGGCTCAAAACTAGGGCGGAATCTTAGCGGAAAGGCTCAAGTTCGCCCTAGGCCAGTTTCTCACTGCGGGGTCGCGCTGGCGGCGCGGTTGCTACCCCGGCGGCCGGTGGCCTACAATGCGTCGCCCGGTCGATGGAAAAAGCGCGGCGTACCCCCCGCGCGCCTAAACCTTTTGCTCAACAAGGATTCTTAACCCGTGGCGCTGGACCCAGACCCTCATTCCGACCATGAAGGAAACGCCCGAAGGGGCGGAAATCCCCAGTCACGTGCTGATGGTTCGTGCCGGGCTGATCGCCCAATTGATGGCCGGCGCCTACACCTATTTGCCGCTCGGCCTGCGGGCATTGCACAAAGCCGAGCGCATCGTCCGCGAGGAAATGGATCGGGCCGGGGCCGTCGAATTGCTCATGCCCGCCCTGACCCCGATCTCGCTCTGGCAGCAGACCGGGCGTGTCGAATCGTTCGGCAACGTGCTGATCCAGTTCCAGGTTCGCCGGCAGAACAAGCAGGTCCACCTGGCCTTGGGTCCGACGCACGAAGAAGTGATCACCGACCTGGTGGCTCGCTTCGTATCGAGTTATCGGCAGCTTCCCGTCACGCTCTACCAGATACAGACCAAGTTCCGCAACGAGGAGCGGCCTCGGTTCGGCGTGCTGCGCACCAGCGAGTTCGTGATGAAGGATGCCTACAGCTTCGACACGTCGCTCGAAGGACTCAACGCGAGCTACGACAAGATGTATGCCGCCTACTGCAAGATCTTCTCCCGCGCCGGGCTCGATTATCTGGCCGTCGAGGCCGAGAGCGGACCGATCGGCGGCGACGCCAGCCACGAATTCATGGTTCCTTCACCCAACGGCGAAGACCGGATCGTGCGCTGCGCCGACTGTGGCTACGCGGCCAACCTGGAACGCGCCGAAACGGGCCGCCGCCGCGCGGTTGGCGGCGCGACAGCCTCAGCGGCCAGCGACCCCTCCGCACCTGCCGCGGCTCCGTCCAAGCCGCTGACCAAAATCGACACCCCCAATGTCGGCAGCATCGAGCAGGTGAGCAAGCTGCTCAAATGCAAACCCCACGCGATGATCAAAACGCTCGTCTATCTGGCCGATGACCAGCCGGTGGCGATCCTGATCCGCGGCGACCACGAAGCCAACGAAGGCAAGATCCGCCGGGCCTTGGGGGCCGGCAAGCTCGAGCTCGCACCGGTGGACGTGATCGAAAAAGTGACCGGCGCACCGGTCGGCTTCGCTGGCCCCGTCGGCTTGTCGATCGCCGTCTGGGCCGACGACGACATTGCGCGAATGCGCAATGCCATCACCGGTGCCAACGAGGCCGACAAGCATTATGTCGGCGTAAATCTCGATCGCGATTTCAAGATCGCCGAAAATCGCTTTGCCGATCTGCGCCATGCCGGTGCCGGCGATCCTTGCCCCCGCTGCTCCGGCAAGCTCGAATTGAAGCAAGCGATCGAGATCGGGCACGTCTTCAAGCTCGGCACAAAATACTCGTCAGCCCTGAACGCCAAATACCTCGACGCCCACGAACAGCAGCACACCATGATCATGGGCTGCTACGGGATCGGCGTGAATCGAATCATTGCCTCGCTGATCGAAACCAGCCACGACGAAAACGGCATCATCTGGCCCTTGTCGCTGGCTCCCTACGAAGTGTTGCTCATCCCGATCAATGTGAAGGAGGCCGAAGTCGCCAAAGTGGCCGACGACCTCTACAAGGAACTGTCCGACGCGGGCGTCGACGTACTGCTGGACGACCGCGATCAGCGACCCGGCGTCAAGTTCAAGGACGCCGACCTGATCGGCATTCCGCTGCGCGTGGTGATCGGCGGACGCAGCCTGGCCGATGGGCAGTTGGAGGTCAAATGGCGCGCGGGCGGCGAGGCGCAAATGATTCCGCTGGCCGGTGCAGCCGGTAAAATTGCCGCGTTGTTGGCCGAGCGAAAAAAGACCGATGCCGCCAGCGCACCCTCGGCCGGTGGCAAAACTGCTTAGCGATAACCAGTGCCTCGCCGAGAAACCGTCCCATGGGTTCCCTCCGATCGGTTGAGCCGGTGTTATTTGTCGCGGCGGCGTTCAGCCGTTATCCGGCCGCCTTGGACTGGGGCTGGCCAAGACGTCGGCCGCCTGGGGACCGGTGGCCCTGGCAAGTCCGCGGTTTGCCTTCGACGCCACCGACTATTACCAGCCGACGATGGGGCAGGGGATCGAAAAGTGCTTTTGGGCCTACGAGCCGCTGGCCGATCCCGCTCTGCTGGTCGAGCGCAAGCTGGAGGCCAACGCCTGGGAGATCGAATATGCCGCCCAGGCCGGCCACGACGAACCGCGGCCGCTCAACATCGATCCGGGCTATCTGACCCGCGCCAAGCTGGTCCTGGCGTCGACCAAGGACCATGCCCATCGCATTTATCTCGACCGCGGCATCTTCGCCGAAGTGACGTTGTTCTACAAAGATCGTCGGTGGCGACACCGCGATTGGACCTTTCCCGACTACCGCCGCCCCGACTACCAAGCCTTCTTCGATGAGTGCCGGCAGTTCTATCACGCCCGGCGTCTGGCGCCTCCGGCTTGAGGCCAGCCGCACCGCTATAATTCGTTTGGGTAGCCCGCAGTTGGCGAGGACAGAACACCAATGACGACGGCCAGACCGACACCCGGAAGCCCGACCGAGTTCGATGCTCTCGTTGGCTTGGCCCAGCGCGAACATCGTGCGGGCCGACTGGTCGAGGCGGCCGCGGCGTATCGAAAAATTCTGGCGCTGCGGCCCGACATCGCCGAGGCCCACAACAACCTGGGCAACGTGCTGCTCGAACAAGGCACGCTCGCCGAAGCGGTCGCCGAATATGAGAGAGCCTTGGCGCTTAAGCCTGGCCTCTTCCAGGCGCACAACAACCTGGGCAACGCCCTGCGGAAACAGGGCAAGCTCGACCGGGCCGCGGCACACTACCAGCAAGCGGTCGCGCTCCGCCCCGACTACTCCGAGGCACACTGCAACTTGGGCATCGCCCTCTGGCAACAGGGCAAGCTCGACGGGGCCGTGGCAAGTTACCAGCAAGCGCTGGCTCACCGCCCCGACTACGCCGAGGCGCACAACGCCCTGGGCAATGCGCTGCGAGACCTGGGCCGGCTCGACGAAGCAACGGCTTGTTTCCAGCAAGCCCTCGCGCTGCGGCCAAACTACGCCGACGCACACAACAACCTGGGCAACGTGCTGCTGAGTCAAGGCAAACTCGACCAGGCGGCCAATCGTTACCAGCAGGCCGTCGCACTCCAACCCCTCTACGCAGGCTCGCATTACAACCTGGGCAGCGCGCTGCTCAACCAGGGCAAGCTCGACCAGGCGGCGGCCTGTTACCAGCAAGCCCTCGCTCTCCGACCCGATTATGCGGAAGCCTACAACAACCTGGGCGTCATCAACTCGGAGCAAGGCCGCTTCGACGAGGCAGTGGCCCGTTACCAGCAAGCGTTGGCTTTCCGGCCTGACTACGCCGAGGCACACAACAACCTGGGCAACACCCTCAGGCGGCAGGGTAAGCTCGACCAGGCCGTGCCTCATTACGAGCAAGCACTGGCCATCCGGCCCGACTATCCCGACGCGCACAACAACCTGGGCAATATCCTGCTGAGCCAAGGCAAGCTCGACCAGGCGGCCACTCGTTACCGCAAAGCGATTGCTCTCCGGCCCGACTACGCCGAAGCACACAACAACTTGGGCATCATCTGCCGCGAGCAAGGCAAGTTCGACGAGGCCGCGGCACATTACCAACAGGCGCTGGCTCTCCGACCCGACTACGGCGACGCGCAGTTGGGCCTGGCCGCTTGCCATCTGGTCCAAGGGGATTACGAGCGCGGCTGGCCGCTGCATGAAGGAAGATTGCGGATACCGGGGTTTGTGCCCGAGCATGGCCTGCCGCGATGGACGGGCGAGCCTTTGGCCGGCCGCAGCTTGTTGTTGCTGGCCGAGCAAGGTTTGGGCGATACGCTCCATTTCGTCCGCTATGCCCGGTTGCTGAAAGAGCGCGGTGCGCGCGTCGTGCTGGCCGCTCCGGCGGCGCTGAGCTCGCTTGCTGGCGTCACACCCCGATCTGGACGAGCTGTTTATTCTCGGATCGGCCGCCGAACTGCCGCGCTGCGATTTTCATCTTTCCTTGTTGAGTGCGCCGGCCACGTTTCGCACGACCGCCTCGACGATTCCGGGCGAGGTTCCCTATCTTTGGGCCGATCCCGATTTGACCGCCGCGTGGTGCGAGGAGTTGGCGGGAATCGACGACTTCAAGATTGGCATTGTGTGGCAAGGCTCGCGCGAGTTTGAGTCGGACCGTTGGCGCTCGATTTCGTTGGCTCATTTTGCGCCGCTGGCCAAATTGCCCGGCGTGCGGCTGGTCAGTTTGCAAAAAGGCTTTGGATCGGAGCAGGTGGCGAAGGTCGATTTTCCGGTTCTTGACCTTTCCAACCGGCTCGACGAAGCTGCCGGTCCGTTCATGGATACCGCGGCCGTCATCCGCGGCCTCGACCTGGTGGTGGCTCCCGATACGGCAATCGCGCATTTGGCGGGAGCCCTGGGCGCGCCGGTTTGGGTGGCGCTGCAATTCTCTCCCAATTGGCGCTGGCTGCTCGAGCGCGACGATTCGCCGTGGTATCCCACGATGCGACTCTTCCGGCAAACCGCCTTCGGCGAGTGGTCAAGCGTTTTCGAGCGCATTGCCAAGGCTGTCGAGGCACACCGTTCGGCAGCCCGCCAGGACAAAAACTGATGGCAAAGGTCAACCCGACGCCCAGTTTCCCGCCCGAGCTGGATGCCCTCTTTGCCCTGGCAATACGCGAACAAAAGGCCGGGCGGCCGACCGAGGCCGCCGCGGCTTATCAAAAGATCTTGGCGATCCGACCCGACATCACCGAAGTGCACAACAATCTGGCCAACGTGCTTGCCAGCCAGGGAAAATTCGACGAAGCGGCCGCACACTTCCAGCAAGCGCTGGCTCTCAAGCCAGATTACGCCAACGCGCACAACAACCTGGGCAATGTGCTGCGGAGCCAACACAAGCTCGACGAAGCCGCGGCACACTACGCGCAGGCACTGACCCTCAAGCCAGATTACGCCGACGCGCAGTACAACCTGGGCAACACGCTGAAGCAGCAAGGCAAGCTCGACGAAGCGGTGGCATGTTTCCAGCAATTGCTGGCGCTGCGGCCAGGCTTCGCCCAAGCGCACAACAGCTTGGGCGACGCGTTCAAGCAACTTGGTAAGATCGACCAGGCCCGCCTGCATCTTGAGCGAGCGCTCGCTCTCAGGCCGGACTACGCCGAAGCACAGTGTAACCTCGGCGATGTGCTGCGGAGCCAGGGAAAGCTCGACGAAGCGGCGGCACGTTACGAGCTAGCGCTGGCTCTCAAACCGAACTACCTCCAAGCACTCATCAACCTCGGCGATTTACTGACGCAGCAGGGCAGGTTCGAGCGGGCCCGAGCACGATTCGAGCAATTGCTGGCTCTCCGGCCGAACTACGCCGAAGCGCATTACAACCTGGGCTATGTGCTTCTGAGCCAGGGCAAGCTCGACGAGGCCGCGGCACACTACGAGCACGCGCTCGCGCTACGGCCAGACTTCGTCGAGGCGCACAACAACCTGGGAAATGTACTGGAACGACAGGGCAAGTTTGACCAGGCCCGGGCACGGTTCGAGCAGTTGCTGGCTCTCCAACCCGACTGTGCCGAAGCATACAACAATCTGGGCGCAATCTTCTGGCGGCAGGACAAACTCGACCAGGCCGCGGCACGCTATGAGCAAGCGCTGACGCTTCGGCCCGATTATACCCAAGCGCACCACAACCTGGGAAATGTGCGGCTGACCCAAAGACGGCTCGACGAAGCGGCAGCACATTACCAGCAAGCCCTGGCTCTCACTCCGGACTACGCCGAGGCGCAAATGGGCCTGGCCACCTGCTATTTGCTCCAGGGGGATTATGAGCGCGGCTGGCCTGCGTATGAAGCACGACTGCGTATACCCGGGTTCGTGCCCCAGCCCAACCTGCCACGCTGGGCGGGCGAGCCTTGGGCCGGACGGACCCTGTTGTTGCTCGCCGAGCAAGGACTGGGAGATACGGTCCAATTCGTCCGATACGCCCGGCCGCTGAAAGAGCGCGGGGCTCGCGTCGTGCTGGCTGCTCAGGCGCCCCTCGGCCGGTTGCTGGAGTCGCATCCCGATTTGGACGAGTTGTTTATTCTCGGTTCCGCTGAGGAGTTGCCACGCTGCGATTTTTATCTGCCGCTGCTGGGTGCGCCGGGCGCGTGCGGCACGGATGCTTCGACGATTCCCTGCAAAATCCCCTATCTCACCGCCGATCCCGGTTTGACGGACCTTTGGGGGCGGGAACTGGCGGGTTTCGACGGCTTCAAGATTGCCATCGCCTGGCAAGGCTCACGCGTTTATCGCACCGATCGTTGGCGTTCGATCCCGTTGGCCCATTTTGCGCCGCTGGCCAGCCTGCCCGGCGTGCGCCTGGTCAGCCTGCAGAAAGGGTTTGGATCGGAGCAGGTCGCCACGGTCGATTTTCCGGTTCTTGACCTATCCAGCCGGCTGGATGAATCGGCGGGGCCTTTCATGGACACGGCGGCCGTCATCCGCGGCGTCGACCTGGTGGTAACCGCCGATACCGTGATCGCGCATTTGGCGGGAGCCCTGGGTGTGCCCGTTTGGATTGCGCCTCCATTCTCGCCCGATTGGCGTTGGCTGCTCGAGCGCGACGATTCGCCGTGGTATCCCACGATGCGACTCTTCCGCCAAACCGCCTTCGGCGAGTGGTCAAACGTTTTCGAGCGCATTGCCGAGGCTGTCGAGGCATACCGCGCGGAAAAAACCGCTTCGGACATCCGACTGGCCTAAGACTCGCGTTGACGCTGGCAACCCATGAAAACTAAAATCGAGTGATGAAGATCTTCTGGTTGGTGATCGCCTCGGCTGGCTTGGGAATTGTGATCGGGGTCGGCACGAGCTGGGCTCGCGGCGGCTGGAACTCTCCTCCGCCGCAGCTGACATGGTACTCGGACGAGCCGGTCAAACCGGGCGAGCCCGCGTCCAGCAATGAAGCACCGCCCAAGGTGGTTGTCGATGCCGACGAATTCGACTTCGGCCGCGTCGCCTACGGTCAATCCGCCGAACACACCTTTCACTTCAGCAACGAAGGCCAGGGGCCTCTCAAACTCGAGTCGGGCGGGACGAGCTGCAACCGCTGCACGCTGAGTAAAGTACCGACCGAGCCGATCCCGCCCGGCGAGACCGCCGACGTCGTGGTCGTCTTCCATGCGGCGACCGAGGATGCCGATTTCCGCCAAAGCGCCACGATCATCACCAACGATCCCGAGACGCCTCGCGTCGAGCTGACCGTCACCGGCCGCGTGGTGGTGCCGGCTAAAGTCAATCCGCCGAAAGTCGTCCTCAGCCGAGTCTCTCCCACGGAAACGCGTACCGCCAAGGTGAGGGTCATCGCCGCCTTCGACCCCGACTTTGCCATCAATTCGTTTGAACTGACCGATCCGGAAACGGCCCCGTTTTTCGACGTTGCCATCGAGCCGATGTCCCCCTCGGACGTTGAGGCGGCCGCCGCCAAGCGGGGCTACGAGATCACAATGACCATCAAGCCAGGCATGCCGCTGGGACCGCTGCGGCAAGGCCTGACGCTGCACACCACTCTCGCCGATCAAGCCGAGTTGTACATCCCGATCGAGGGCAGCGTCGACAGCGACGTTTCGATTGCCGGCGGCAGCTTCGATCGGGACACGGGCGTTTTGGCCTTCGGTGCGGTCTCCCAACGCACCGGCGCCGAGCGGAAGCTGTTGGTGCTGATTCGTGGCGAGCATCGCCACGAGGTACACGTTTCGGTCGACCACTGCGAGCCGCCGTTGCTCCAGGCGACCCTGGGCGAACCCTCCGAACTGAACGCCGGCGCCGTGGTGCAGATTCCGCTGGTGGTTAAGATTCCGCCCGGTTCGCCCCTGTCCAACCACCTGCTCGACTACGGCAAGATCTTTCTCGATACCGACCATCCCGCGGCAAAACAGATTCGCATCCGGGTGCAGTTCGCGGTGGAAGACTGACGTTTTGTGAACCGATGTGTGGAACACGCCGCTGCAGCGACAGCCCGGGCCGATTGCACGGCCTTGGCGCGACAACAAGAACGGACGCAACATGACTCGTTTCCGCACTCGCCGTGGACTGCTGGCCTTCGCGCTGGTCGCCGGCCTGCCATTTTTGACCACGGCGGTGGTGGCGCTGGCACAGCCCGGCGCGGCCCGCAAAGCGAAGCCGGCGGCCGACGCACCCGCCGAAGAGGCAGCCGCGGCGAAGTTCGACCCGATCAAGGCTAACGGCAAATTCTTCGAGGGCTGGACCAAGCCGAATCTGGCGATCGTCATCACCGGCCGCCAGGACGGCTACATCGAACCGTGCGGCTGCGCCGGCTTGGAAAATCAAAAAGGGGGGCTCAGCCGCCGCGATACCTTTCTCACCGACCTGGCCAAGAAAGGCTGGAATCTGCTGCCGATCGACGTCGGTGGATTGGTCCACCGGTTCGGTAAACAGGCCGAAATCAAATTCGGCATCTCGGTCGAAGCGCTCAAGCTGATGGGCTATCAAGCCGTCGGCTTCGGACCCGACGATCTGCGACTCTCGGCCGGCGAAGTCGCCGCCGCCGTGGCCGGCCAGGGAGACGCCGACAGCAGCATCTTCGTGGCGGCCAACGTCGGCCTGCTTGGTTTGACACCGCAGTTCAAAATCATCGAGGCGGGCGGGCAGAAGATCGGCATTACCTCCGTCTTGGGCGATACCTATCAAAAAGAGGTGAACAACCCCGACGTTGAGCTTAAACCTGCCGCCGAATCGCTCACCGCGGTCCTGCCCAAACTGAAAGGCTGCGATCTGCGGATTCTGCTGGCCAACGCCACGCTCGCCGAAACCAAGGCCTTGGCCCTCGCCTTTCCTCAGTTCGAGATCATTGTCACTGCCGATGGCGGCGACGAGCCGCCAAATCGTCCCGGCAAAATCGAAGGCTCGAAAACCCGCCTGATCGAACTCGGCCATAAGGGAATGTTTGCCGTCGTACTGGGCTTGTACAACGAGCCAAAAAAAGAAATCCGCTATCAGCGCGTGGCGCTCGATTCCCGCTTTGCGTCATCGCCCAGAATGAAGCAATTGATGGAAAGCTACCAGTCACAGCTCCAGGCCCTCGGACTGGAGGGATTGGGGATCCGGCCCATTACTCATCCGCAATCCGTTGGGCATGACAAAAAATGGGGTGAATACGTCGGCGCGAAAAGCTGCGAGAAATGTCATGCCGAGGCCTATGACGTTTGGAAAAACTCAAGCCACGCCACGGCCACCCAATCGTTGGTCAATGCCGATCCGCCGCGCCAGTTCGATCCCGAATGCATCAGTTGCCACGTGACCGGTTGGAACACGCAGGATTTCTTTCCCTACGCCACCGGCTATGTCAGCATCACGTCGACGCCGCAGTTGGCCGGCAACACCTGCGAAAATTGCCACGGTCCGTCGGCCGCCCACGTGGCTGCCGAAAATGGCAAGGACTCCGCCCAGAAGGAAGAGCAGCGACGGCTGGTTCGGCTGCAAAAGGATCAGGCCGAGCAAAACGTCTGCATGAAGTGCCATGACCTCGACAACAGCCCGAACTTCTTCAAGCCGGGCGCCTTCGAAAAAGACTACTGGCCGAAGGTCGAGCACTAGGCAAAGGATATCCCGCATGCGGGCAGGGCAGGCGGGCGCTCCCTGTCCTACGGGCCTTGTCCGTAAACGTGCGGCGGCTCGGCGTCGGGAACCGCCAACTCGGTGCGCAGATCGCCCCAGCTCTTCGGTCAATTCCTTTTCGACCGCCGCGTACTCCGGCTTGCCCCAGACGCTGCGCAGCTCCAGCGGATCGTCTTTCAGGTCGAACAGCTCCCAATAGTCGGCGTCGTAATAGAAATGGACGAGCTTGTAGCGATCGGTCACCACTCCGTAATGCGGCCGCACATGGTGCGGCACCGGATACTCGTAGTAGTGATAATAAAAACTCTTCCGCCAGTCGGCCGGCGTGTGGCCTTGCAAAAGCGGCGCCAGGTCGCGGCCTTGCATCTCGGCGGGCGCCGCCACGCCGGCCGCCGCCAGCCAGCGTCTGCGCAAAATCGACGTTGCTCACCAGGTCGGCGTTGACGCTTCCCGGCCGGATCACCTTGGGCCAGCGCACCAGCAACGGAGTGCGTAGCGACTCCTCGAAAATCCAACGCTTGTCGAACCAGCCATGCTCGCCGAGAAAAAAGCCTTGGTCCGAGCAATAGACGACAATCGTGTTGTCGGCGAGCCCCTCCTCGTCGAGCGCGGCCAGCACTCGGCCCACGCTCTCGTCGACCGCTTTGACGCAGGCCAGATAATCGTGCATATAGCGTTGATAGCGCCAGCGCAATTGCCTCTGCCTCGCTCAGTTTGGCCGCCCGAAACGCCGCGTTCCGCGGCTCGTAATAAGCGTCCCAGGCCGTCCGCTCCTCGGCCGTCAGCCGCTTGGGCGCCGTGAGCTTGAGATCTTCGGGCCGCATCGAGTTGGCGATCGTCATCTTCTGATCGCGTTCGGCGATTCCTCGGCCGGCAAAATCGTCGACGAGCGTCGAGCGGCTCGGGATATTTGCGGTCGTGGTCGTGCCCCAGCAATCGCACTGGCGGCTCCCACGAGCGATGCGGCGCCTTGTGCTGCATCATCAGCAGAAACGGCCGCTTGGGATCGCGCTGGGCGAGCCACTCCAAGCTGCGATCGGTGATGATGTCGGTGACGTAGCCCGGTTCTTCGATCGGCTTGCCGTCGCGGATCATCGCCGGACGATAATAATCGCCCTGACCCGGCAGGATCTGCCAGTGATCGAAACCGGTCGGATCGCTGACCAAGATGCCATTTGCCGATCAGTGCCGTTTGATATCCGGCCGCCTGGAGCAGCTTGGGGAACGTGGTTTGCTGCCGTCGAAGCGGCAATTCGTGTTGTTATAAAAGCCGTTGCGATGCGAATATTTGCCGGTGAGCACGGTGGCCCGGCTCGGTCCGCAAATCGAGTTGGGCACCAGGCAGCGGTCGAATCGCATCCCCTCGCGCGCCAGTCGATCGATGTTGGGCGTCTCGATCAGCCCGCGCGGATCCTTGTAGGCGCTGATCGCCTGGTAGGCATGGTCGTCGGAAAAGATGAAGACGATGTTCGGCGGCGCGGCCGACGCAACCCGTGCCGCGACGAGCACAGCCGAAAAGAATCCAACAATTCGCACGGATCATGGTTCAAAAGACCCTGAAAATGAGAAAGGACGCTTTCCGGCGGCCACGTCGAGCCGCGGCCTTCGGCTGCAACTTTCATCCTGCAGCCGCCCCCGCACGATGCCAGGATTTCGTGGAATCGTCCGCGGAAAACCGCCCCTGACAAAAATCACCCGCGGGGCCATTGTTTTCTCTCCCCAGGCTTCGCATCATAGAGAGGGTCGCGGAAGGCTGACGGCGTGCGCTCGATGCAGCGCCCACCGGGCCAAACCTCCACACGCCGGGCCCTCAACCGCGCCCCCGGCGCGGCCGCACGCGAAGTTCTCGGTTGTCGACCACCCTGCCGCATCTTCACCCCCCCCCGCAAGCCAATTCTTTGAGAGAACCGACCCATGCCCAAAAACTTTGGAGTCTCCCGCCGATCGTTTCTGGCCGCCGGAGCGATGACGGCCCTCACGATGTCGGCCAAAAGCTACGCCCGCGTGTTGGGATCCAACGAACGCATTCGGATCGGTTTCATCGGCGTCGGCGGCATGGGCACCGGCCACTTGAATGCCTGCAAGGGACTGAAGGATCAGGATAACCTCGATTTTCTGGGTGTGGCCGATTGTTATCGGACCCGCGCCGAGCAAGGGGCCGCGCTGATGGAGACCAAGGCGTTTCAGGATTATCGCCACATCCTCGACATGCCCGAGATCGACTATGTGATGATCGCCACGCCCGAGCACACGCATAGCAAAATCACGATCGATGCGCTCGACGCCGGCAAAGCGGTCTATTGCGAAAAGCCGATGACGCACAGCATTCCGCAGGCCCAGGCGGTGATGAAGAAACAAAAAGAGACCGGTCTGGCAGTCCAGATCGGCGTGCAGGCGATGTCGGACGACAGCTACAGTTCGGCCGCCAAGGCGATCGCCGACGGCGTGATCGGCAAGGTCGTGCAGGCACAAATCGAGTATGTCCGCCGCTACGACCATGCCGGCCCCTGGCGGTTGCCCGAGCTCGACGCCGCCCAGCCGCAGCCGGCCGATCTCGACTGGAACGCCTGGCTGGGCGATGCTCCCAAGGTGCCTTGGAATCCGCACCACTTTTTCGAATGGCGCTGCTACTCGGCCTATTCCGGCGGCATCGCGACCGATTTGTTCATCCATCGCATCACCCGCATCATGCGGGCGTGCAATCTGCTCTATCCGCGCCGCGTGGTCGGCATGGGGGGCATCTGGCAATGGAACGACGGCCGCGATCTGCCCGACAACCTGGAAATGGTCTGCGAATATCCGCGCGGCATGACCGTCTACGTCTTGGGAACTCAAAGCAACCGCGTCCCCGTCGACCACCTGATTCGCGGTTACCGCGGCACGCTCACGTTCACCAGCACCGGTTGGGAGGCCAAAGACAAGGACGGCAAGATCCTGGCGTCGCACGTTAAAACCGGCGGCGAAGACATCAACTATCACCACACCAACCTGCACAATCATCTGCGCAATGGCGAACCGCTCAACTGCCCGGTGCAATTGGGACTGGCCGGCGTGGTGGCCGTCAACATGGCCAACGAGTCGTGGCGTTCGGCCCGCATGATGGGCTGGGACACGGCCAACGAGTGCATGGTTCCGGCCGACACGCTCGACCTGAAGCACACGCCCGACGAAAATCCGCCAGGCCTGAACCTGAACTAGGCGGAAGGCTCGAGCCTCGGCTACCGCAGCAGCGTCGGCGGCACCGCGCCCGGCGAGGTGTTGTTGATGTTCACCGTCCGCGTTCCGCCCGATGGCGTCATCACCGGACCGCCGGACGTCGCGTTCTGCAGCGCCGCCACGCGGGCAGCCACTTGCGGTTGATTGCGGTTGTAGGCCAGCGAGCGCTGATAATTCGTCAGCGCTTGCGTCGTGTCGCCCGATTCCTCGCGCAACTTGCCCAGTGCCGCCAGCGCCCGGGCGTTGTGCGGATTGATCGTGATCGCCTCGATCAATTCGCGCTGCGCCCGGCCTTGTCACCTTGCTCTTCATTGAGCCGGGCCAGTTCGATCCTCGGACCGGGCAAGCCCGGGCTGCGCTGCGCCAGAGAGTCAACAGTTGCTGCGCCTGATCGGCGTGGCCTCGTTCGACCAGCAACACGGCCAGCCCGCGATAACATTCTTCGTGATTCGGACTCTTGTCGATGCACTGATTGTAGTAACTCTCGGCCTGCGTGTAGTCGGCATCGCGATGGTGCAGCTTGGCAAGCTGGTGATGCGTCGCGCCAAGGTTGTAATAAGAGTCGGGATTCGCCGGATCGGCGTCGAGCGCTCGCTGAAATTGTTGCAGGGCGCCTTCGTAGTAGGCCTGCTGATACATCCGCACGCCTTCCGAATTGTGGCCCTGCGAAATGAGCTGGCATCCGCCCAGCGCAGCAAAGCCCACGGCCGCCAACAGCACCAGGCCGGGCGATCGACTGCGACAACGTGCAAACGAGCCTGCTTGAAACACAGCTTTGGCCCAACGCGGCTTTTACTTGTACAGGGCAGGGAGGTCCGCGCCGCACGACGGCATCCCCGCCAAAAAGGAAATGAGGGCGGAATCCTAGCGAGCCCGCGCCGCGCCAACAAGAGCAGATTGGGCACGGGCCGCTAGCGTCCCCCGCCTCGCAGGCCTCGAGCCATTGCAAATCGGGCCGGTTTCTAAGCGCCGTATTTGCCCAGCCGGCCGGCATTCGCTAGCGCTAGCGGCATCAGATATTTGGCCTCGAATTGCCCCAAACCACCCCGCAGCGATTCGCTCTCGCTGAACGCCTCGCAGGCGTCGGTCCGGCAGGCCGGCGCCACCAGCACCGTCGGCACCGGGTGCCAACTATGGCTCTTCAAGAAACTGGGGGTGCTATGGTCGCCGGTCACGATCAGCACGTCGGGCTTCAGCTTTGTAACGCGGGGAATCGCCGCGTCGAGCAATTCGATCTTCTGCACTTTCCCGTCGAACGAGCCGTCTTCGCCCGTCGAATCGGTGTACTTGAAGTGAATGAAGAAGAAGTCGAACTCCTTCCAATGCTCCTCCAAGACGGCGACTTGCTCGGTCAGCGTTTGAGCCTTGCCGAGAATCTGCATCCCGACCAGTCGGGCCAGCCCCTTGTACATCGGATAGACGGCGATCGCCGCCGCCTTCAGTCCATAGACCTCGTCGTAGCTCGGCAATTGCGGCCGATCCGAAAACCCACGCAGCGTCAAACCATTGGCCTTCTTTTCGCCCGCCAACAGCCGCTGGGCCTGGGCGACAAACTCGGCCGTCACTTCGGCGGTCCGCTCGCTTCCCGGTTTGCTGACTTTGGGGGCCAGCGGCGGCACGCCGATCGCCTGCGGATCGGTGTCGTGCAAGTCGCCCTTCAGGCCGGGCGCGCGAAAGACAACGACAAAGCGATGTTCCTTGACCGGTTCGACAAACACCTCCACGCCCGGGATCTTCACCTGCCGCAACCGCACGGCCAGCGGTGCGCTCTCTTCGCTGCTGATCCGGCCGGCACGGCGATCGCTGATCTTGCCGGCGGCGTCGAGCGTGCAAAAATTGCCGCGTGCCGCCACGTCGTTCGCGCCCAGCTCGAAACCGATGCCCGTCGCCTCCAGCGCCCCGCGGCCAATCCGGAATTCCAATGGATCGTAGCCGAACAGTCCCAAGTGCCCCGGCCCGCTGCCGGGAGTGATGCCCGGCTTGACCGGAATGCTGCCCCCCGAGACGCCACGTTTGGCCAGCTCGTCCAAGTTGGGCGTGCGAGCGGTCTCCAGTTCGGTTTTACCCCCCGGTTGCATGGGCAAGCCCCCCAAACCATCGGCGACCAGCATCACAATCTTCGTATTGTTGCGAACGTGGAGTTCGCGCGTCAGTTCGTGCATGTTCATGTCGAATCTTCTCGATCTTTCATCCCGTGGGGAGCGTCCATCCGCCTGACAATTGCGACGCATTATAGGCCACCCCTCGATCGACTGTCGAACCCCCGCCGGCGGGAGGCTCGGCCGAAGTGCCCGTCCGGGTGTTGCAAAACCCGGCCACTCGGCTGGTACAATGACGTGCATTCGAATTCCGTCATCGAGTCTTTAACCTCAAGCCTGTAGTCTTTTCCCATGACCGAACTCACCTGGCTGGGCCACGCGGCCTGGCTGATCGATACCGGCCGGCAAACGATCGTCATCGACCCGTTTCTCGACGACTCGCCCACCGCGCCGATCAAGTCGACCGGCGTCGCGCCCCACTACATCCTCGTCTCGCACGGCCATTACGATCACGTGGCCGACGCGGCCAAAATCGCCCAACGGACCGGCGCCACCCTGGTGGCGAATTTTGAGATCTGCACCTGGCTGGAAAAGCAGGGGGTCAAACATACCGAGCCAATGAACCTCGGCGGCGCAATCTCGCTCCCTTTCGGCCGCGTGCAAATGACAATCGCCCATCACAGCTCAGGCCTGCCCGACGGCGGCGATGGAGGCAATCCGGGCGGCTTCGTGCTCACGCTGGCCGATGGCAAGGTTTATTTCGCCTGCGACACGGCGCTCTTCTCGGACATGGAGCGGATCGGATCGCAAGGAATCGACCTGGCGGTGTTGCCGATCGGCGATCGTTTCACGATGGGACCCGACGACGCGCTGGCGGCCGTCAAGCTGATCAAGCCTCGCCGCGTCGTTCCATCGCACTACAACACCTGGCCGCCGATCCAACAAGACGCCGCCGCCTGGGCGGCCCGCGTCCGGCAAGAAACATCGACCGAGCCGATCGTGCTCGAACCGGGCGGCAAACTCAAACTCTGAACGGTGGATAACATCACGTCACGGCCACGCGCCAAGTGAGACTTCCATGACAGCCTTGTCATTGCTGCGGATGTCGCGCCACGTCAAACCACTCGTGGCGGCGATCTTGCTCGTTGCCGCCACGCCGCTCCTGGCCGGCGCCGACGAGCCGTGGACCGCCGGCGAGATCTTCTTGAAGCGGGATGCCAAGATCAAGGTCGAGGATCAGGATGCCGACCAGGAGGTCGACCTGGCCACTCTCGACTTTCCGCTGGCCGTCTTCGAAGCAGACGGAGAATTGCTGCGCGTCGACAGCGGCTGGGTGCTGCAAAGCGACGCGCTGCTGACCGATCAGGCCGTCGACTATTACACCGAATATGTCCAAAAGAATCCCGGCGATGTCGTCGGCTGGCAGATCCGCGGCCTGGTGTGGTGCGAAAAACAGCAGCCCGATCGCGCGATCGACGACTTCACCGCAGCCTTGCGGCTCGATCCCAAGAACCTGCGGATCTATCACTACCGTGCCAAAGTCTGGGCCGATAAAGGCGACTTCGACAAGGCGATCGCCGATTACGACCAGGAGATTCGTCTCGATCCCACGGAGCCCGACGCGTTTGTCGCGCGTGGCATCGCTTGGAGCGGAAAAAACCAGCTCGACAAGGCGATCGAAGATTACAACGCGGCCATCGAGCTCGAAGCGAACAACGCGATGGCCTTTTTCCACCGCGGCCGCGCCTGGCAAATCAAGGGCGACCACCGTAAGGCGCTCGACGATTTCGATCAGGCCATCGAATCGGGCATGATCGACGCGGTGGTTTTCTATTACCGTGCCATCGCCCGCAGCGACGACCAGCAGTACCACGAGGCCATCGAAGATTTTGATCTGGCCATCGAGCTCGGACTCGACGATGCCGACGTCTATTACCGCCGCAGTATCGCCAACGATTTCGACGGCGTATATGCCAGCGCCATCTGGGATGCGACCATTGCCATCTCGTTGGATCCCAGCCAGCCCAATTACTACCACGTGCGGGCGAACGCCTGGCGGAACGCCGAAGAGTATGACAAGGCCATCGAGGATTACACCCGGGCGATCGACCACGGAGCGCGAAATGCCGTGTCGTATCGTGCCCGCGGCTACGTCTGGCTAACGAAAGACGACTGGGACAAGGCGATCGACGACTTCACGCAAGCCCTCACGCTCGGCCCCGCCGAACCGCTGACCCTCCGCTATCGTGGCCTGGCGTGGCACGCCAAGCGAGAGTTTGACAGGGCTTTCGCCGATTACGACCGATCGATCGAGCTCGATCCTCAGGGGGCGACCTACGAAGCTCGGGCGCGCATTTGGGCGGTGCGGCAAGATTTCGAGAAGGCGATTGCCGATCTCACCGAGGCGATTCGGCTCGATCCCACCTGGGTCGACGGTTATTACGGCCTGGCCACGATTCAAGCGACCTGCCCGATCGCCAGGTTTCGCAATGGCGCCGACGCGGTCCGCAACGCGTCCAAAGCCTGCGAGATCAATGACTGGAAACCGCCGGCAGAATTCGGCACGCTGGCGGCCGCCTACGCCGAGGCGGGCGATTTTCCCGCGGCCATCAAGTGGCAGCAAAAAGCGATCGAGCAGGCCGATGACGCAGACCGCAAAGAGGAGCAAGGGCGTTTGGAACTCTACGAAGCCGGCAAAGCATATCATCAGGAACCGAAGCAGTAACCGTTCCGGCCGCTTGGCCGACCGTCGAGTTCGGACATTGCAATTGCCAGCAAATTCTCTGTTCGGCAATATTACATTACAATGTCGCGGCAATTTGCGGGAAGACTTCCAGCCTGACCTGTTCGTCGTTGGGCAGGCCCTTCGTCGGTATGATGCTATCGAGTGTGCCTTCGTGGAAGCCAAATTGCGGCCGAAGAAGCAGGTGGATTCCTCGCCGACCTTTTTCGTGGCCCTGTTCGACCCCGTGAAACGCCAAAACCAAGGAGCCACGAAGGACGGGCCCGAACTCGCGCATGACGTCCTTGTTAATGTTCCACTCGATTGCGGTCGCTTGCTCGAGGTCGTCAAGGAATTGGTAAATGAACCAATTCTTGCCTCTCTTGCCATCCGATTGGAGCGACGATGAAAGTGCCGCCACCGCCTTCGTGATTTTCCCCGCGACGGGTTGCACGGCGTCGGTCGCCGAAGCGACCGCGTCCAACACGACCTTTTGATTTTTTTGAAACCAGCCCGTCGTATCCCGCGAGGGAAGCAAGACGTTCAAGTTCGCAGCCACGGATGTGAAGCGGAAACCGGAGTCGCCCGGCACGATGACCGCCTGAACTACGATTCTCTTCAAATCCCGTTGCCAGTCCCAAAAAAACCGGCTTGGCTGGATGCAAGCGATCCCGATAACCCAGTCGTAGCGGTAGACGCGGTAGCTAATGTCGTTCGCAATGTCTACCGAAAGTGGGGATGCATCGGGTGTCGTTTCGCCCATCAGTCCGAAATAGAATCGAACGATGTTCGTCGCTTGCTGGTAGCTGGAATGCGTAGTGTCCAACTTTCGGTGTGGCGGACCGTAACCCAGCACCCGGCACCCCGAGTTCGCGATGTCGAGCGCAGCGTCCAAAAGCAAGTCGACCGATGACAGCGACATACTTGCCCTCGTGCGTTTGCCCTTCTGCATCACCGCTCCAACGTCCCGGCTCCGCCAAACGCCACGATTATCAATCTACCAAATTGCCGCGTCAAGCTTTGAGGTTGGACGATCCCGTTCTGCCTGGACCAAGCGGGTCGGCCCGTGTGATCGAGCCGCCGGGGTCACTGCCTTGCGCTATCGGCAGCAACATCTCGCATTCCAGGAGTCCTGAGTCGCGCGGGTGTGGCTCGGTTTTGCCAGTCGAACAAAACCCCAGACTTTGGTAGAAACGAATTGCCGGTTCGTTGCTGCTGGTCACCGACAATTTCAGGCGCGCAGGCCCCGAGCGCGTGCCCAGGCGAGAATCTCGCCGACCAACAATCGGCCCACCCCGTTCCTTCGATACTGCGGAGCGACCCACATCGACTCGACCCAGGCAATCGTCGAGTCCCGATCGTCAACAGTACCGCGCGCGAGACCGCATGCACTCCCCGCATCCACTGCCAGGTAGCCGACCGATTTCACGCCGTCGAATCGGGCCACGCGATCGATCCACTTGGCGTCGGAAAGCTGCGATTCGTCGGCATAAATGCTGCCGAACGCCGTGGGCGATTCGCGCAGCGCCTCAAGACGGATCGCCTTGAAGGCCGGCGAGTTGCGCGGAGAGATCGGTTCCACGACGATCATACGGTTCATGCCGTGGTGCGGGCGAGGCCTTATGCCGAACCGTTTTCGGCCCGCCGCTTGAGAGCGGCTGCAAATTCATCGAAAGAGGGTTGAAGGTCCGGTATCGACTTCGTGATGAGCGGAGCCATCAGCCCCGAGAAGTATTCGCGCATCGCGAATTCGACTCCGCCTTGCTTTGGCGTGAGCGTGTAGGTTCGTTCGCCCTTGAACAATCCGAGCGGCATTCCGCCGGTCCAGACCATGCGTCGCGGCCGATCGAACTGGGTGACGCGCACCCCAAACGCCTGGCCCGGGCTGAGAGTCGTATAGACCTTCAGTTTTTCGCGTGGCGCGATCGTGCCCTCAACTTTTTCAACCGTCGGATTCCACGACGTCCACCGGGCGCCGTCGGTCAAAATGTCCCAGATCGATTCGGGCGTCGCGTGAATCACGGTGACAACTTCGAACGACTTCATGAGATCCTCCGCGAGTGCAGTCGGTGCGAATACTGAGGATACCGGGCGTGATCTGCCCGTCAATCGAGAATCAGGCGTCGGATCGTGCCGCGATCCCTTTGGCTTTGACGTCCCAATCGTGCCTGGGCCGTCAACGTGTGCCGATCTTGGCAAACACGCCCGAATCTGCCGGAAACAACAGGCTCATTCGGCCCGATTGGCCGTGGGAATGGTGACCTATCCTTTCTCTGGTGACTGTCGACGTCGGCCGCCATTTTCACAACGCATTTGTGGTCGCGTGCCGCCGGCAATCCCTCGCAGCCAATTCCCGCACCCTAACGGAGAACAAACGTGGTACAGCCGAAACAAGCACGGCCGCTCGAAGGCATTACGATCCTGGACTTGTCGCGCGTCCTGGCAGGTCCCTATTGCACGATGATTCTCGCCCAGCTTGGCGCACGGATCATCAAAGTCGAAATGCCCGGCACCGGCGACGACTCGCGCGCCTTCGGGCCGTTCGTCAACGGCAAGTCGTTGTACTTCTCGGCCTTGAATTATGACAAAGAAAGCATCGCCCTGAACCTGAAGCATCCGGACGATCGGGAAACGCTCGAAGGACTGTTGGGCATCGCCGACGTCGTAGTCGAAAACTTCCGGCCCGGCACCATGGAAAAATTGGGCTACGGCTGGGCGACTCTTCACGAGCGCTATCCGAATTTGATCTATGGAGCCGCGTCCGGCTTCGGCGATACCGGTCCCTATTCCAAGCGCGCCGCCTACGACATGGTGGTGCAGGGCATGGGGGGCATCATGAGCATGACGGGCCAGCCCAGCGCTCCGCCGACCAGAGTCGGCGTTTCCATCGGCGATCTGGGAGCAGGCTTGTACCTGACGATCGGCATTCTCGGCGCGCTGTTCAAGCGTCAAAACGGCGGTGGCGCGGTGAAGGTCGACGTGGCCATGCTCGATTGCCAGGTGGCATTGCTCGAAGATGCGCTGGCCGCGTACATGTCGACCGGCGAAATCGCGCAGCCACAAGGTTCGCGTCATCCCGAAATCGCTCCGTTCCAGGTCTACACCACGGCCGACAACTACCTGGTCATCGCCGCCGGAAACGACCACTTGTTCTCTCTGATGGCCAACGCGATGGGCCGGCCCGACTTGCTCGCAAATCCCAATTACAAAACCAACGCTCTGCGGCACACGAACGTCGACCAGTTGGAAAAGGACATGGAAGCGACCTTGAAACAGAAAACGACGGCCGAATGGCTGGAGATTCTGAACGCCGCGGCCGTTCCCTGTGGCCCGGTCAACAATGTGGCGGCCGTGACCAAAGACCCCCAGGTTGCGGCGCGCAACATGATCGTGTCGATCGCCGATCCAAAAATCGGCAAGCTGCACGTCGCCGGCAATCCGATCAAGTTGTCGGGCGTTCCCGAACGGACAGGCCACGCAGCGCCTCCGGAGATCGATGCCGACCGCGAAGCCATTCTCGATCTGATTTGCGAACGGGTGTAACGAACGCTCGAACCCGACACCGTGTTTATATTCCGCCGCGGCCTAGCGCCGTGGCAATCACCGATTCTGAAATGAGTCTTATGAGCACTGCGACATTGCCAATGCCAAAATCATCCGCCAACCCAACTGCCAAATTGTCCACGCCGACGTCGATCGTGACGAAGACTGCCGATCGCATCGGCACCATCACGTTGAACCAGCCGGCCAAACGCAACGCGCTGAGCCAGGTGCTGGTGGAAGAAACACTGGCGGCCTTGGCGACGTTTCAAAAAGCCTCGGTCCGGGCGGTGATCTTGAGAGCGGCGACCGACGTCAAAGTCTTTTCGGCTGGCCACGACATCGGCGAATTGCCCAAAGGCGAAGATCCGTTGCCCTATGCCGACCCGTTGGAGTCGTTGCTGCGCCCGTTAAGACGTTTCCCGCTCCGGTGATCGCCATGGTGCATGGATCGGTCTGGGGCGGAGCGACCGACCTGGTTCTGAGTTGCGACATGATTATCGGCGACGAGACCAGTGCCTTTGCCATCACGCCGGCCAATCTCGGCCTGGCTTACAACACCGTCGGCTTGCTCCAGTGCCTGCGCCGCCTGCCACTCAACCTGGTCAAAGAGATGTTCTTCACCGCCGAATCGCTCAAGGCCGACGCGGCAGCGAAGTGGGGCATTCTCAACCATCTGGTGCCCGCCGCCGAGTTGGAAACGTTTACCTACGGCGTGGCGCAACGCATCGCCGAAAAAGCTCCGCTGGCTGTCGCGGCGATCAAGGAGCAACTGCGCGTGTTGGCGGACGCGGCGCCGATCACTCCCGAGCTGTTTGAGCGCATCGAGCAGCTGCGGCACAACGTCTATCGCAGCGCCGACTACCTGGAAGGCATCACGGCGTTTCGCGAGAAGCGCAAACCTGTCTTTACGGGCAAGTAAAGCGGCCGGCCAACTCAATCGCTGCCAAGTTCATTTCCAAAGTGGTTGAACTTGCCCGGCGTTCCATTGGTCCCACAGAGCATTGAGTTCCTTGACGCGCAGGGGCTCTTTCGCGGTCAGGTCGGTCGTCTCGCCAATATCGGCGGCGAGATCGTAAAGTTTCCATGCAGTTTCGTTGTTGCGGATCAGCTTCCACTGGCCATGTCGCAGCGCGTTTTGCTTGCCGACGCGCCAGAAAAGCGTCTCGTGCGGCGCCGCGTCTGACTTTCCCGTGATCAGCCCCAGCAAGCTCGACCCGTCCAGGTGCTCTTTGCCGTCGGCGCCGGCCAATTCGAGCGCGGTGAACGTGGCGTCCATCGAGCTGATCGGCACGTCGATCGTGCGGCCAGCGGCGGCGTGCCCTTTCCAGGCGACGATCAGGGGAACGCGGATTCCGCCGTCCCATAGGTCGCCTTTGCCACCACGCAAAGGCGCAGTTACTCGACGTCAGTTCCTTCGTCGGCCCGCCGTTGTCGCTCAGAAACACGATGAGCGTGTCTTGTTCGATGCCGCCGTCGCGAACTGCCGCCAGCACTCGGCCCACGCTGTCGTCCAAATGGGCAAGCATCGCCGCGAAAATGCGCCGCTGCACGTCCGGGATGTGCGCGAACTTCTTCAGATACTCGTCCGTCCCTTGCATGGGACTGTGGACCGCGTTGTAGGCGAGATAAAGAAAGAACGGCTGCTCTCGATGCCGCGTAACGAAGTCACAGGCCTCGCGCGTGAACGCGTCGGTGAGATTCGCCGTCTCCTCCACCGGTTGGCTGCTGCGCAACAGCGGATTGTTGACATCGTAATCGGGCTCGTTATATCCCAGGTGCGTGCTCCACACGATGCGGCCGTCCGCCGACGTCCAGCGTCCCTGGCCGCCGTCGGGCAGCGTCTTGCGTCGCAGCCAGGTGGTCACGCCCTTCCAGGGCGGCGGCACATAGTAGTGCCCTTCGTTGAGAAAGCCACAAAACTCATCAAAGCCGCGCCGCTGCGGATGAAACTCGGCCGTGCCACCCAAGTGCCACTTGCCCACGATCCCGGTCGCATAGCCCGCGTCGCGTAACCGATTGGCAACCGTCCGTTCGGACAGGGGCAGACCGATGCCAGGCGTGAGGTTCTGGGCTCCGATCGGGTTGAACTCAAACCCGAACCGCGTTTGATAACGACCGGTCAAGAATGCCGCCCGCGACGCCGCGCAAAACGGCGCCGTCACATAGCCACTCGTAAAGCGCACGCCGCCGGTCGCCAGCGCGTCGAGGTGGGGCGTCGGAATCTCCTTGCCGCCGTAGCAGCCGAGTTCGCCATAGCCAAGATCGTCGGCAACGATCAACACGACGTTCGGCCGGCGCGGCTCCGCGGCAGTGACGGAGCCCGCCGCCAGGGCACAGACCGATTGGACGCAAACCAGCGCGATCATCAAGCGTTGCATGGGTGTCACGCCTCGGGGTTTGCCTGTGCCGCAGCCATTGCGGTAGCGCAATCATACTACCACCCGGCAGGGTGCGGGTGGAGAGCCGGCAATCGGCGGTCCTGGGCACAAAGAGCAGCCGTGGCGTGCATCGAAAACGTCGGGCAATTGTCTTGTTGCACTGCCCGGCGGCACCTACGATGAAATTCACAGCCTCTAACCATAGTGGGTTCAAAGTCAGTTGCGCCCTAAGAGCATTGGTGATCGACAGATGTCCCCGCGCGAGCCAAACCGTGGCATCCGCTCGCCTGGCCGGCCGTGCCTGAGCCTGTTGGTCATGCTCAGCGTTTGGCCCTGCCTTGTCGGTCTCGCCGATGAGATAGCCGCGTCGTCCACTCCAGCAGCGACCGTCAAGGTGGCCGGCATTGTGCTGAAGTGGATTCGCCAGGACAAGGCGGCCAACATGCGGCGCGTCGAACCGCTTATCCGCAAGGCGGCGTCGGGCGGCGCGAAGATCGTCTGCACGACCGA
The DNA here is from genome assembly GCA_963702015.1 of uncultured Planctomycetaceae bacterium. Classification (GTDB taxonomy): domain Bacteria; phylum Planctomycetota; class Planctomycetia; order Pirellulales; family PALSA-1355; genus DATJTR01. The sequence goes on along the minus strand of OY969698.1, from coordinate 3,512,857 downwards.
GTGTTTTCTCGATGGCTATGCGATCGCCGACAAAAGCATTCCGCTTGAGCAGTATCGCGAGCTTGGTGAATCGATTCCCGACGGTCCCTACTTCCGCAAACTCTCGGCGCTGGCCGAGGAGCTGAACATCCATCTGATCGCGGGCCTGCTCGAAGCTGACGGCAAACTGCGCTACAATACCGCCGTCCTCTTGGGCCCGGACGGACGGCTGGTGGGCAAATATCGCAAGCAAAAACTGCAGCACGAGTTTGTCCGCAATTCGCCCGGCAAGGATTCGCCGGTGTTCGAAACGCCGTTTGGAAAAGTGAGCCTGATGATCTGCGCCGACCGCACCGATCCCAAACTCGTGAGCAGGCTTTGCTCGGCGGGGGCCGACTTCTTGATCTGCCCGTCGGGCGGAATGTTCGGTCCGGTCGACAACGATCCGATCGTGCAGGGCCGCTCGCAGGAGAACGGCGTCTACATCGTGTTTGTCCATCCGATCGAATTTCTGGTGACCGGGCCCGACGGCCAGATCTGCACGCGCGAGCTGGTCGGAGATCAGCTATGGATCGATCCGGCCGAAGAGGGCGGCGCGAAGGACGAACCCGCCGTTTTCTATTTCGATCTGCCCCTCGTGCACCCGGACCGCTGACGCCGCGGCGTCAAAGCTGCTCAAACCGCTCGACCTGTTCGGCAATCACGCGCAGGCTTTCGCGCCAGAAATCGGCACTCGTGATGTCGATGCCGAAGCGGGCCGCCAGCGGAGCGGCATATTCTTGATTCGTGGCACGCAATAGCCCGTCGTAGCGTTTGACGAAGCGCGGCGCCTTTTGACGGTACATGCCGTACAGTCCCAGGCTGAACAGATGGCCGAAGGCGTAGGGAAAGTTGTAGAAATTGTGATCGTGCGAGTAGTAGTGCGGCTTCCACAACCACATGTAGCGATGATACGTGGCGGAATCGATCGCATCGCCATACGTCAGCGACTGGGCGTCGAGCATCCGCTGGCAAAATTCGTCGGCGCTGAGCTCGCACTCACTCCGCCGCTCGAAAATTCCTTGTTCGAAATGAAACCGCGAACGGATGTCGAGGCACACCTGCGTGGCGCCGCTCAACTGGGCTTCCAGAATCGCCAGTTGCTCCTGAGGATTCGATTCCGCGAGAGCCTCTTCGGCAATCAGCGTTTCGCAAAAGATGCTGGCGGTCTCGGCCAGCGTCGAGGGAGCCCCGCGCAGGAGTGACGGCAGCCCGCGCTGACAATGATTGTGATAGGCGTGCCCCAGCTCGTGGGCCAGCGTGCTCACCTGGTCGAAGCTGCCATCGAAATTCGCCAGGATCCGACTTTCCTCGACCCCTTCGACCGACATGCAGAACGCGCCGCCCCGTTTGCCGGCGCGGTTCGGCGTCGATCCAGCGATGCTCGAACGCCGAGCGTGCCATCGAGCCCATCTCGTCGCTGAACGTGGAGAATTTCTCCGAAATGAACTGCGCTCGCCTCGGGCCAGGAGAACCGTTTGGCCACGCCGCCAACCGTGGCGAACAGGTCCCACCACCGCAGCCGTTCGAGTCCCAACTTCGCGGCCTTGGCCTTCAGATAGCGGCGGAAGACCGGCAGCGACTCGTCGATCGCCCCCAGCAGGGCATCGAGCGTCGGACGGTCGATCCGATTGTCGTCGATCGCCACGTCCAACACGCTCGGCCAGCCGCGGCGCCGCGCCAGCGTGAGCGCGGTCCCTTTCACGCCGTTCAGGCAGGCGGCCACCGTCGTGCGAATCGACTCCCAACCGGCTTGCTCGGCCCGGTACGCCCGCTCGCGGAGCAGGGGGTCGGGATCGAACACAAAATTGCGGACCGCGGTAATCGGCAATCGCTCGGTCTTGCCGTCGCGCTCCAGCGGCACCGTGAGCTGACTGGTGACGCTTCCTTGCAGCTTGCCAAAGGCTCCGCCGGCGTCGACGCACAATTCGGCGGCCAGCGCTTCGAGCTCTTCGCTCATCAGGTAGCGGCTGCGGCGAGCGCCGTTGCGCAGAAAAAACTGGTGCTCGGCCAGCAGCAAATCCGCGGCGATCCACTCGTCGAGCCGCGCCTTCAGGCTGCCGATCCACGCCCGCAATCGCACGTCGAGCTTTTGCCGGCGGACGCCGAGCAGTTCCAGCTTCGACATTTCGCGCGCGGCCGTGGTGTTGTAGCTGTCGGTGCTGAAAAAGGCGTAGACGAACGCCGACAGCGTATCGGACAGCCGGCCCAGCTCGTTCAGGCGATCGAGGACCATGGCCAGCACGTCGCGCAGGCGATCGGCGTCGGTGGGCACTTCGGCGAGGCGGCTGATGCCGGCGGCGTCGAACTGCTCGGCCAGCTCGCTCAAGCCGGCATCCAGACGCGCAAAGTCGCGGCGATAATCTTCGGCCTCGAGCCCACCGTAGACGTTCGACAAATCCCAATGCGGCAGCGGCTCGGAGGTCGACATGCTAACTCATCACTTGTTCGGTCGTCAGAATCATCTGGGCGATGTCGACCAGCTTTTGATGCTTTTCGTGGGCGAGCGATTGCAGGCGGCCAAAGGCGTCGGTTTCGCTGATTCCGGCCCGCTTCATCAAAATGCCCTTCGCGCGCTCGATGATTTTGCGATGGGCCAATGTCTGGCGATAGTGGTCGGCCTCCATCCGCAGGACTTCGAATTCCTCGAATCGCCGCATGGCGATTGCGATGGCGGTCTCCAAGTCGGCTTTGCGAATCGGTTTGATCAAATAGCCCAGCACGTGGTCGGCCTGCGCCCGCTCGATCAACTCCGGATCGTAATAGCTCGACACGAGGATGAACGGCACGGGATGGGCGCTGCAGATTTCGCGAGCCGCATCGATGCCGTCCATATCCTCCATCTTGATATCGCTAATCACCAGATCGGGATGGACCAGCGCCACTGCTCGACCAACCCGCGACCGGAAGCAGCCATGCCGACCAGCTCGTGACCGGCCTGGGGAATGAATTTGCGATAGAGATCGTGGTAGAACAGATCGTCGTCAGCGGCAACAATGCGCAAAGGGCCATTCATCGCTCTTGCTTCTCCTTGGCATTGGAATTGTAAGTTGCTGGCAGGGCTCCGCCAAGAATGCATGGCTGCTGTTTTGACAGCAACTTCCGCACCGTGGCTCCGAGAGCGCGGGGACGCAGCGAAAAACCGGCGCGGCCGCGGGTCTCGGCCGCGACAAAAAAGTTGCATTTCGGCGTGACTGTGGTAGATTGCCAGTAGACGTGAACCAGGGCAGCGACCTGGGCACACTCCGGTGTGACCGGCGCTCGCGGGTTACCTGACTCCCTCAGTTATGGGTGGACGACCTATGGGTCCTTTTACGGAATAACCCGCTGATTCGCGTCTTTTTTGAATTGGTGCCAGCTCTGATTCGGACCCCGAGTTTAGGAGGGCAACCATGCAAGATCCACCTCATCGAGTGTGGTAGGGACGCGGTCGCGGGGCGCTGGCCCGTCGACGTCCGTTTGGCCGAATTTCCCACGCAGGTCGGCCGCGCACCTGATTGCTGACGCAAACAGCGTGACGCGCCGCGGCGTGTGAATCAAGGTTTGGACCGGCCCACGGTGTCGACCTTCCCCGCGTCGGGCCTTTTTGTTACGGCGCGGCTTCTACCTGGTGCCGCCCCCACGACCGACCCCTTGCTTTCGTTTTTTGACCGATGCTCCATGTGACCCATTGCCCTCTTCATCGCGATGAAGAGGGCTTTTTTGCGCCCGCATGCGCGGGGGACACTCGGTCGCGCCCGCTCCACGTGCTGGCTCGAAAGAGGTCACGTCGCCGGGCGACTCAGCCGTGCCGCCACCCGCAGCGCCTCGATCAAGCCGGTCGTCTCTGCCCGGCCTTGCCAGGCCAGATCGAACGCAGTGCCATGGGCAACGCTGGTCCGCACGATCGGCAGCCCCAACGTCACGTTGACCGCCTGGTGCATCGCCAACAGTTTGATCGCGATATGTCCCTGATCGTGGTACATCGCCACCACCGCGTCGAACTCACCCTGGCACGCGCGGGCAATCAGCGTGTCAGCCGGCAAGGGCCCGAGGGCGCTCAAACCTTCGCGGCATGCCTGCTCGACAGCCGGTCGAATGATCGAGGCCTCTTCGTCGCCAAACAGTCCCTCTTCGCCGGCATGAGGATTCAAGGCGCACACACCGATCCGAGGCTGCACACCCGAGAGCCGCCGCATCACGTCATCGACCAGGCGGATCTTCGTCAAGATGGCGGGCGTTTGCACCGCGGCCAGTGCCTCGCGCAGCGACATGTGCAACGTGACGTGAACGATCGCCAGGCCGTGTGGTCCGCGTACCTGCGCCCCCGGGCCGAGATAAAGCATCATGGCAAAGCGGTCGACCCCGCATAGCTCGGCCAGCAATTCCGTGTGACCCGGATAGCGATGGCCGGCCAGGTGCAGCGCCGCCTTGTGCAGGGGCGCCGTCGTCAGCGCGTTGATCTTGCCGGCCAGCGCCAACCGGGCCGCCGCCACCAGCGCGTCGAAAGCGGCCTGGCCACCACGGCGGTCAACCACCCCTGGCGGTACCTCGGCCGCCTCATCCGCGCACGCGGCCAGGCAGGGGAGCACATCGCGTGACGCGTTGGCCTCGGCCGGATCGTTGATCGTGGCGACCGAGAGCGTCGGCTCGAATTGCCGGGCTGCCCGGGCAAACACTGCCGGATGACCAATCACCAGTGGCCGCCAGCCGGGCCGTTCGAACTGCGCGCGCAAGCGCGCACGATCGTTTCCGGCCCGATGCCGGCCGGGTCGCCCATGGTGATGGCGATCCGCGGAAGAGAGTTTTGGCGAGTCATCCTTCGATTTTAATCCATCGGGCCGGCCTTTCGCAGGCCGGAAGCGAGAAATGCGATCGACTCGACCTGGCGATTGGCCGCGTCTCGCGCCGCGAATAGCCCTCGACTACGGGCCATGCCCGATTCCATAATTGAGGAGGCTTTCCCCTTCCCACCGATCCACTAGCCCACCAGGCCCAACGCGCGTGACACGTATCTTCACTGTTCTGGCCTGGCTGGCGATCTTGATGGTCGCGGCGAATCTGATTCTCGGCCTCAGCTTGGGCGACATCCGCGAGCTCGACCCCACGACGCTACGCTGGGCCACGGTCCATCGCCTGGCCGGCGTCGCCGCGGCGCTGGCCGTGGTTTTCGCGAACAGCATCGTGGTGACGTACTTCATCGGCACCAGCCGCTGGACCAAGGAAGTCGTCGAGACCTATTCGCTCGACTTCGATTTCATCCGCCGCACCACGGCGCTCAAACGCCGCACGTTTCCCTGGGCCACGCTGTCGATGCTGGCGATCGTCGGCGTGATTGCATTGGGCGGAGCCGCCGATCCGGCCAGCGGCAAGCCGGGCACCGAGTATTGGAAGACGCCTCACCTGATCGGCTCGATCGCCGGCCTGGCATTCGTCGCCTGGGCGTCGATCGTCGAGTGGAACAACATCTATCGCAACCAGCACGCGATTCAGGAAATCCTGGCCGAGGTGCGACGCATTCGCCAGGAGCGCGGCTGGGAAGTCTAAAGCTCGCCGCGTGAACCGATCACCCAACCGCCACTGCCGGAGGCCTGCGCAATGCTGGCTTGCATCCAACGTGTTCGCCGGGCCAACGTCACGGTGGCCGGAGAGTGCGTGGGCCGAATCGAACGCGGATTGGTCGTCCTGCTGGGCGTTGCCAATTCCGATGATGAGACCGACGCTCGACTGCTCGCCGAAAAGATTGGCACGCTGCGCGTCTTCGACGACCCGGCGGGCAAGATGAACCTGGCGCTGGCCGACGTCGCCGGCTCGGTCCTCGTGGTCAGCCAGTTCACGCTGCTGGGCGACTGTCGCAAAGGACGCCGCCCCAGTTTCACCTCGGCCGCACCGCCCGAGCGGGCCGAACCGCTCTACGAATTTTTTGTCGACCTTCTGCGCCGGCAGGGGCACGAGGTGCAAACCGGTCGCTTCCGCGCCGAGATGCTCGTGGAACTGACGAATGACGGCCCCGTGACCTTGATCATCGAAAGCCAATCGCTGCGCTAAGGTCGAAACCGCCTGCATGGCACGCTGCCGACTGGCAGGGCAGGGGGGCTTCCGCCAGGGCGGTGGGCAGGGGACTGGGCAACGCGTTGCACCGAAGCCCTATTGTCTTTGCGACTCGTCCGGCTGGGTCGCCACCTCTTGCGCCGCGTTATCGGTCGGATGAATCTTGTTCATCATTGCCGGGTCTCCGAGCGACGCAACCGTTGTCAGCAGAAGCAGCGCATAGGTCAGCAAATTGGAACCCATCGATTCGCCCCAAAACTTCATGGCGGTGCCGAACGAACTTTTGAATCGAAGGCGGCCTCCGCTGAAGTCGAGCGCCCAAATCTCGTCGAGAACCAGATGCGACATGAAGCCGATCATCACCGCGGCCGCGTTGAAGTAATGTTCCCACAGGTTTTCGTGCCCACAGAGCAAGAAGGCAAGTTCGCCGGCGATCAGACAGGCCGGAAAGCTGTGAAACATCCCGCGATGGACGCTGAAGTGGGTCAGTATCCTGGCCAACACGAACCGAATGAACAAATAGACCGCTCCGCCGGCCAGCACGATGTATTCAGGCTCCATGCCCATACGCTTGAAGCGTTCGGCCAACAGCAACGGCACGACGGCCGCGGCAAAGGCGATGCTTTCGCGTTTGGGCACGCCCGAGGCGCTGTCCAAGTCGGGAAGCATGCCGGAGACGCCACACAGCCCGGCCGCCAGAATGCAGGCAGGCATGGGCACGTCGTAGCAAGTCAGCGCGGTGGCACCATAGCCGATGCCCAAGGCGGTGCTGGTTGTAATGTGCGTCTTGAAACCGGCCATCGCTTGATTCCTTCGATTCGCGGCAGGATCCTTTTGCCCCAGATGGAAAAATGCGGCCCGACTGTAACTCGCCCGATCACGATCTCCAAGATCAGTTCGGCGGGCGATAGCACTGTCACGCCGAAGCAGCGCGACAACTGGCGAGGGTAGGGGAGCAAACGGCATGGCTCATGGCCCGGCCGCCGGCGGTCCGGCAGCGAGCAAAACGATCTTCGCCCTGTGGTAAAATGGCCTGGTTCCTGCTCTTTCAAACCCCGTGCTGCTATCGCTATACTCCCCTCCCCTTTGTTCTGGGAGTGCGCTGGATGGAAATCTATGACATTCTCATGCTGGTGATCCTGTCCGGGGCCACGTTGTTTGGCGCCTGGAAAGGAGTGGCCTGGCAAATCGCGTCGCTGGGATCGCTGGTGCTCAGCTATCTGGTGGCGCTGCGCTGGAGTGAACCGGCGGCCCACTATTTCGGCAAGCCGTCACCCTGGGATCGGTTTTTGGCGATGCTGGTGCTGTACGCACTCTGCAGCCTGGTCGTCTGGTGGCTGTTTCGATACGTCCGCAAGTTCATCGATCGCGTGCAGCTCAAAGGTTTCGACCATCAGCTCGGCGCGATTTTGGGAGCGGCCAAGGGTATCCTCTGGTGCATCGGAATCACGTTCTTTGCCATCACCCTGTCCCCGCCGGCGCGAGACCACATTCTGCACTCGCGGTCGGGCTACTACATCGCGGTTCTGCTCGATCGAGCCGACCCGGTGATCCCCAAAGAACTCCACGAAATGCTCGACCCTTATCTCAAAAAACTCGAACACGAATTGGCTCCGGCGGCCAACCAAAGCACGGCCGAAACCGATCCGCCGGCGCCGCGCATCCCAGAGGCCAGGCGTGATCCGGCATCCCACGGGGACCGGTTGTAGCGGAAGATTCGACGTGGCGGAGGAGGGGGGTGCCGGAGCAGTTGAGCCCGCAGGATGTTGATCAGGTGACCGATTCGTTCGGGTTCACTGGATCTGACTTGCCCCCCTGCGGGCGATCACGCGGCGCGGGACCGGGCCGTTTCACGACCGGCTCCAACGAAACGAAGCGCCGCCGCGGCGGATCGTCGGCGCGGCTGGCGAGGCAATTGCGGTGGGCGACGCAATCGCTTACCGCGGTGATGAAGATCATCTGCCAAGAGTGAACAACTCTGACACAACGCGTGGCGGAGCACATGGCAGAGATGCGGTTTTGCCGGCAGTTTTTGAGGCAAAACCGAACATAAGAAACATTATCGGACGTTGGGGACAGCCCTGAAATGCCGGCGTTTCGACTCCCTGCAGTCGGCCCGGCGACCTTTCGCGGCTCGTTTAGTCCACGATGACGAACCTCGCCTGACGACGCCTGACGGCCTCCGGCTCAGTCCGGTGGGCTGCGGTTCCCAAGCTGCCGGGACCGGTCGGCTATCCGCCGGCCTGTTCGGTCTGGGACGAGTGAGCCGACTCATGCGGCGAGCGATGCGGTCCGCGCAGAACCGCCGCCGGCGCAGGCTCGGGGTCGGCGGCGGAATCGTCGCCGGCGCCTTCCAGAAAGACGCCCATCCGGCGGAATTTTTCGTACCGGGCGGCCACCAACTGGTCTTTCGGAACCGCCACCAGCTCGCGGAGGCATTTCACCAGATACAGTTTCAGCCGGCCGGCCATTTGGTGGTGATCGCGATGGGCGCCGCCCAGCGGCTCTTCGATCACGTCGTCGATAACCTTCAGCCGGCTGAGATCCTTGGAAGTCATTTTCAGGGCCTGAGCCGCCTGCTCGGCGTAGGTATGACTTTTCCACAAGATGCCCGCGCAACCTTCGGGGCTGATCACCGAATAGTAGGCATGCTCGAGCATGGAGACCTTGTCGCCGACGCCGATTCCCAGCGCACCGCCCGAACCTCCTTCGCCGATCACGACGCAAATCACCGGCACTTCGAGCCGCGACATTTCGAACATGTTTTGGGCGATGACCTGAGCCTGGCCCCGTTCCTCGGCGCCGATGCCCGGGTAGGCTCCCGGAGTGTCGATCAGGCAGATCAGCGGCAAGCCGTACTTGGCCGCCAATTTCATCTTGGCCAGGGCCTTGCGATAGCCTTCCGGGTGGGCACAGCCGGAATAGCAGGCAATCCGTTCCTTGAGGGTCTTTCCTTTTTGATGACCGACGACCATGACTTTGTAGCGATCGAGCTTGGCGAAACCGCAGCGCATGGCGCGGTCGTCGCCAAAAAACTTGTCGCCGTGCAGCTCCACGAACTCGTCGAACACCAGGTTCAGATAGTCGCTGGTCATCGGCCGATCGGGATGGCGGGCCACCTGCACGGTCTCCCAAGGACTCAGGCTGCTGTACACCTGGCGTTTGAGATCGGCCAACTCGCGCTTGTGCTGACGAATCTCTTCCGCCAGCGTGTAGTCGGATCCGCCGGCCGATTCCAATTTGACGATCTTCGCTTCGAGTTCGAGGATCGGCCGTTCGAATGCCAATCGGTGCGTTACGCTTGCCATACAGGTTTCCGTGGAGTTGTCGTGCTAGCGGACAAAACATTGATGCCGCGGACGTATTGAGACTTCTCTATCATCATCAGCCGCCAAACCGAATCAAGCCGAACTTTATCCCTGACCGCCTCAATTACGGTGCTAGCTGGCCTTGAACACCTCGATCGTGCGAAATTCCTGCAAAAACGCGTTGCAATCGCGTGGCCGTGATTCCGGCGATTTGGCCATCATGCGTTTGATTAACTGGGTCATTCCGTCACTGGCGTTGTGAGTGAAGGTTTGGAGCGAAGGAGCCCCGGCCCTCAAATGCTTGTTGAGCAGCTCGCTGGTGCTGCTTCCCGTAAACGGCGGCTTGCCCGAGAGCATTTCGAAAATCGTGCAACCAAGACTATAGATATCGGCCCGCTCGTCGAGCGACTGCCCTCGGATCTGCTCGGGGGCCATATAGCTGCGCGTGCCCTTGATTTTCGTGGTGGTCCGGCTGAAGAACCGCAGGAATCCTCCGCGACGACGCTGGGCCAGCGCGAAGTCGATCAGCTTGGTTTCGCCGGTTGGCTTCATCAGGAAGTTGTCGGGCTTGATGTCGCGATGGATCCAGCCTTGGTCGTGGAAGTAAGCCAACCCTTCAGCGGCCTGGGCAATGCAAATGTGTGCCAAGGGAGCGATGGTGTCGAAATGCTGCTGAATGACCTGCTTGATATTTGGGGCGGGAAACAGGTCCATGGCCAGGTAGACGTTGTCGCGGTTGACGCCAAAATCGCGAATCGTGATGACGCGGGGATGATGCAGTTTTTTGCCGACTTCGAATTCATGCCGCATGTAGCCGACCTCCTCGCGATTATGGCGGAAGTCACTCAACAGCAGCTTGATTGCCAAACGCTCGCCGGCCACATCGTCCATCACCTCCCAAACCTGGCAAGTCTTGCCGGATCGCAGCAAATTGAGCAAGCGATAGCGACCGACATAATCTTGTTGAGCGTGCGACACGGCGGCTTGGCAATCCAGTCGAAATCGTTGACCGAGAAAAAAAGCTCGCTTTCGCAGGGAGGTGCGCCAGCATCTTCTATCTTAACCAGCCGCTTGCCGCCAAATGAAGGCCGATCGCTCGCTTCGCCGAGACATTCGTCCCGCGGAAACGCCTCAATCGCACCGGCTCGGGTCCCCTTCCCCGCGCGGCAAACCGGCCGCATCGGGGGCCGAGGGTCCCACGGCATCCGCCCGTGGCAGATCATATTTTACCCACAGCAAAAACAATCCGCGCCGGCGCGGTCCGGCCGGCGGCGCGGCGATCGGTTGCCGCCAGCACTTCGCCGGGCCAGTCTTCTTCGCGCACTCCGCGTCCAACTTCCACCAGCGTCCCGACGATCGACCGGACCATGTTATAGAGAAACCCATTTGCTTCGATTTCGATCCACAGCCGGTCGGGATCGACCGGATCGCGAATCACCTCCAACGCATACACGGTCCGCACGCTGGTGGCGCGCGGCGAACCCTGCGTCTCGAAACTTGAAAAATCATGCGTGCCTACCAGCGGCAGCGCCGCGCGGGCAAGCCGCCGATCGTCGAGCCGCCGCGGCACCTGCCAGGCATAGTTCCGCTCGAAGACGCGCGGGTGTTGCCCGTCGCGAATCACATAGCGGTAGCGTTTCGAGCGGGCATCGCGCCGCGCGTCAAAGCCGGTCGCGGCATCGCACACCTCGATGACCGCCATATCGCGCGGTAGTTCGGCATTCAGGGCGCACAGCAGAACGTCGGCCGACAACGCCGAGTGCGTGTTGAAACTAACCACTTGCCCCAAGGCATGCACGCCCGCATCGGTGCGCCCGCTGGCAACCACTCGCAACTGCTCGCCAACGATCTGCTGAATCGCCTGCTCGAGCGTCTCCTGCAAGGTGCGGCGGTCTGGTTGCGATTGCCATCCGGCATAGGCCGTGCCATCGTATGCCAGCGTCAGCTTGATCGTTCGCATGGGAGGACGGCTCGATCCGGAAAGGCTTCGCGCGGCATCGGCCCACACGGCCGGCGCACGACCGCGCGTCAGCGAGCCGAAAGCGTCGCCGCCTTACGGCCGGCTTTGGCCAGCAGCAATTCCGCGATTTGCACGGCGTTGGTCGCGGCGCCTTTGCGGACATTATCGCTGACGCACCAAAAGGCCACGCCGGTTGGGCTCGACAAGTCTTCACGGATGCGGCCGATGAAGACCTCATCGCGACCATTACAACTATCGGGCGTCGGATAGTGTTTCGCTCCAAGATCGTCCTCGACGATGATGCCGGGCGTGGCCGCAAACAGCCGCCGCGCTTCGTCGACCGTAATCTTGCGGTCGGTCTCCACCAGGATGCTCTCGCTATGGCAATTGGCCACCGGCACGCGAACGCACGTCGGACAAATCTGGATCGACTCGTCTCCCATGATCTTGCGCGTTTCGTGGACCATCTTCATCTCTTCCGAGGTGTAGCCTTGATACTTCGGCGAACCAATTTGCGGGATGACGTTGAAGGCGATCGCCTGACTGAACGTCTGCGGCTCATGCGGCTGGCCATCGAGACGAGCCCGCGTGCTGTCGACCAACTCGCGCGAACCGGCCAAACCGGCTCCGCTCGTCGCCTGGTACGTGCTGACCACGACGCGACGGACGCGCGCCGCGTCGTGCAGCGGTTTGAGTGCCACTACCATCTGCGTCGTCGAACAGTTCGGGCTGGCGATGATTCCCTGGTGCCGATCCAAAGCTTCGGGGTTCACCTCGGGCACGACGAGCGGGACTTTGGGATCCATCCGCCAGAAGCCGCTCTCATCGACGACCGTGCAGCCACGAGCGACCGCCCAGGGGGCAAAATCGCGAGCCACCTCGTCCGGCGTACTGCCAATGGCCAGATCGACCCCCTCGAATGCCTCGGGCGTCATTTCCTCGACAACATACTCCCGTCCGGCAAAAACCAGCCGGCTGCCGGCCGAGCGGCCCGAAGCCAGGAACTTCAGCTGGCGGTGCGGAAACTTGCGCACTTCGAGCAGTTCACGAATGATGCCCCCCACCGCCCCGGTCGCTCCGACTACGGCAATCGTCTCAAACACGCGGAATTCTCCTGGCTCAAAAAAACTCTAACGGGTGGGGTCTCGCTCGTGCGGCACTCCCCTGTCAACTACTGACGGCGCGACCGGCGAAGTGGTTCAGTATAAGCGCAGGCGACCGCGGCATTCAACGCGCTGTTGGCATTCAACCACTCTTGGAGCATCGCGGCAGGACGGATTTCCTGGCCGACGCGGGTGGGGCAACAACGGCGACCGCTCCGTCGACCGGCTCAGACCAAATCGAGTTTGCGCGTCGGTCGGCGTCGAGCCCGGCATTCGACACACTCGCCGCTGATGATCAGCCGATGGCCCGTAACCCGAAATTGATGCTCGCGAGCGACCGCATCGCGGATTGCGGCGACCTCGTCGCTATGAAACTCGATCAGTTTGTGGCACTTCTGGCAGTACAGATGGTCGTGCTGCGGATAACCATAATCGTGTTCGTAGACCGTCCGGCCGCCGAGTACCATGTCGCGCAGCAGGCCTGCGTCGACCAGTTCGGCCAAGGTGCGGTAGACAGTCGGGCGGCTGACGCGGCGCGACCCGACCACGCGTCCGAGATACTGAATCAGGTCTTCGGCATCAAAATGGTCGTGTCGTTTGAAGACTTCCTCGACCAACACCCGGCGTTGCTGGGTGATCCGTTTGCCGCGGCTTTGCAGATATTCCTCGAAGCGCGCCAAGGGAGTCAGCGCGACCTCGACGGTTCCCAAGGAAAAATCGTTTGCCATGCCCGGTATCTCAGCCCCCCTGCCCTGCTCGACGAAAGCCCGTGCCAGGTGCGGCCCAAAGACGATAATGATTATCGTATTCTACCGCGCGCGTTGCGGCTCTGAAAGTGACCCTCGCGCGGATCATCCCGCGGCAGCGGGAATTCTGGCCGCGGCAGGAAACTGCCAGCGGCCAGTTTTGTTGATTCGGGCCTGCCTATTCGCTTAGCCACGCCAGGGCCGCGGCAAGTTGACTGTCGGCCGGCGCCGCGGTCACGCTCCCCTCCCCTGCTGAGCGATAACTGGCCGCGATGATCGCCGGCACTTCACTTCCCTCCCCTGCCAGCCGCAGCCGGGTCGGCGCGGCCAAACTCAGCAAACCGGGAACATCTCCGTACTTGACGATGCCCGGCACCAGGTTGACGTCCCACGGCGATTTCACGTTTGCGAACCGGAAGCCGGCCGTGTCGATCGCCGCGCGGTCCACCGCGCCGTGGGCCTGAGCCAATGCCACCGCGGCCCAGGGCGCCGTCCCTTTCCGGGCCAGCAATGCCACCACGTCCGATCGCAGCGGACCCTCATCGCGCAGCCACGAGATGATCGACAGCACATCGTCGGCTCGCTGCACGCACAATGCCCGGTTATAGCCCAGCGTGAAACCGACATACTCGCGTGAGTTTTTTGCCCGTCGCGCTTCGAGTATCGTCTGGCCGGGCTCCAGAAACTCTCCCTGATATAAAACGTCGGGCGCAACAATCGCGGTGCCCGCCGTCAACAACTTGCGGGCTTCTTCGACCGGCTGATCGTCGTCGCCGTACAAACCCGTTTTGCCCTGCTCGTCGAGCCAAATGACCGTCCGCCGGTTCCACGTTTTGGGGCGAAGAATCACAACCGGCAATTCCTCCTCCTCGGCCGGATAGCGCAGCAGCGCCGTGATTTCCTGCCAGGCGCCGCGATCATGCGAGCCCTGCTGCACCGATTCGATCGCGCCGGCCTTGGGGACTTCTCGCCCGGCGATCGCATCGACCGCGCCTCCCACCACTTCGCGATACTTCGCCCACGACTGGCTGTCGTGAGGCGTCAAAGCCGCGATTTGCGCCGCGGAATCTTTGGTCATCCAGTCCAGCAATTCGCGCTCGTAGTCCTCGCCCCCCGTTGGTCGTGGATGGTCCGCGTCCCAAACGCTCATCTCGGCGACCGACAGCGGGCGATAATCCTCTTCGACCACCGGCTCGGGCAGGCCCATGTTCAAATATTTATTGAACCACTGATACATCACCTCGCGGCTGACATAGTTATAGTTGTGCTGGAATTGGACAAGAGCGCGGGCCATCACCTTGTCGCCCACGCCGAGCATTTCGTAGTGCTGCTTCAACTGGGGAAATCCCTTGGTCATGATGTCCCGCGTCCAATCGTCGGCCCCCGTCAAACCCAACGCTCGCGGCGCGGCTAGCGCCGAGAATTCGACATTGCCCGTGCCGACACGTAGCAAGCTGCAATTGTCGCAGGTGCAGTCCCCTTGCATCCCGGTCGACACCATCACGGCCGGAAAGCCGACCACCGGCCGAGAATCGACCGCCAGCAAAAACGTCGTCTGCGCGCCGCCGCCGCTGGCTCCGGTCACACCGATCCGAGCCGGGTCGACGTCGGGCAACTGACTGAGCCAATCGAGTGCGCGAATCGAATTGTAAGTCTGGATGCCCATCACACTCTGGAGCCACATTTCGGCCTGTGGGCTCTGCAAGCCCCAGCGCTCCGGCGTGTTCATGTGTGGCCGCTGCATGGGATAGGGCCGCTCCGAGGCGAACCCGTGCGCCAGTTGCAGTGGGATTTGCACGCTGTCAGCGTAGCCCAGCATGTCGTAGTGAAACACCACCGCCCCCATACGGGCCAACTGCACGCAGCGGGACTGCTGCGCGGATCGTCCGCCAATCTCGAAACGCTCCTCGCCGCGCACGATTCGTTTTCGAATTTCCACCGGCCCGCAGTCGTTGAAGCGGCCGTTGGCCCAGTGGCCGTGCGGACACAACACGCCGGGCAGCCGGCCCGTTTTGCCTTTCGGCCGATAGAGATTGCCGGTGACGTAATGACCCGGAAAGCTTTGGAAATAGACTTTCTCGACCGTGTAATCGCCGCGATCGACCAGTCCGTGCACAACGGCCTCGGCCGGCGTCGCCGTGGGCATCGGCCATAAGCCCGCGGCCACCAGAATTTGTCGCCGCACCCGCTCGGCTCGGCGCGCCCAAGCCTCGGGAGTCGCGCTCGGCTCGAACGGAAAATAGCCACTGTAATCCTTCAAATCCTCGAGCCGGCGGTCCTCCGGCAGAAAGCCCTTCGAGAGTACCCGCGGAGCGGCTGCCGACAGCGGACTAGCGACCACGGTTGCGGCCACCCAACAAACCGACAGGCAAAGGATCGGGCCGTGCTCGATCGCCTATTATTTCGGCGCATGAAAATCGACCTCACTGTGACTGATTGAGCGCCGCGGCTGCGATCGCGCGCGACCGCTCCGCCTGGCTTCCACGGAGTGGAAATGACCGCCGGGCGTTCAACAGGCAGTGTAGATCAGTGCCGGCGGCTCTGCCAGTTTTTCCATCCCAGCAGTGAGGCACGCGCCGCCGGGCGGAAATCGAAGAGGGGTCGAGCGAAAGTGAGTGGAAATCCGGAACGACGAGAGCTCAAAAACGAGCCGGGGGAACTCGCCGGGCGCGGGGTGAAATGTTCCCTCGCCGGGGCTTCTCGAACGATCGACCGCCCATTGGATACAGTCTCACCGCCGGCTCGCGATCCGGCCCCGGCGCCGATGCACGCCACGCGCAGCGCCAGCGCCCGGGGGGACGAAGCAAACGCTGGTCTTCGTAGCCCCCCTGACGACCTGACCTGCCGAGCCGTTAACCGATTTCGTCGAGGAGCCGGTTGACGGCAGTGCTCAACTTATCTTGCGTCTCGTAGGTGCCATCGGCAATCGCGGCTCGGATGCTCGCGACCCGGTCCTGGCGGATATCGGGAATCTCGCTCACCTGCCCGGCCAGTTGGGCCGCGGGTGAGATGTCGACTTGATCGGTCTGGCTGGGGGCCGTGCCCGGTCGAACATCGGCGCCGCGTTGCAAGTGCGGAGCATTGATCGGTTGTGCGCCATGAAGCTGCGAAGGTCCGTAGATCTGCATGCGATCGTCTCCCAAAGCACGACGAGTGCGTCCAGTCCGCTTGCCAAGACGTGTGATAACCGGCGGTCAGATGCCCGCCGTGATCAACGTCTTGAAAAGGGCTATCCGGCTACGAACGTAGCCGAGCCAAGGACGCAGGGTCGCCTAGGTTACTCTGAACAGTGGAAATTGTGCCGGATGACCTGAACGGAGACTTAACCCAAGCAGTCTGGCTCGCCTGTTACGCTCGACCCGGCCCGAAAGGGCTGCAAAAAGAGCTGAGGAGGGATCGAACGAACCTCATGGAGCCAGCACGCACTGCCGTTAATTCTCTCCGTTTGTTCGAGTGTCCGACCGACTGTTCGCCCGCAATCAATCGCTACTAGCAATTGGCCGCGGACGAGAGTCCATCGACACTACTCTGATTCTACGCTGTCGTTTACCGGCGCCGCATTCCGTGTCGAGAGTCGACTTCGCAGGCGCTTCTTCTATGCACCTATGTCATCGACCCAATCGACGCCTTGCATTGAACCAAACTCGGGCCGGTCCCATCGCTAAACACGCCTCTCTCGCGTGCTTATGACGGCTGTGACGAACGCACGAAATCGGCCCACTTTGCGAGCGGGAAATCGGTTGCGTTTCCGCCACCACCGGTTGCCCAATCGCGACACGTTCTCTTCGAGCGGCCAGCGTCCACTCCCGCGGACTCGCTGCTCGCCTGACGCGGCGGCAGGATTATAGGGACTGGTCGCAAACGGGGCAACATCGCCGTAAGCACTGATTAGCAGACAACTAAGGAAAATCACCCTCATTCCTTCCAGACCGGCGTCCCGCCGCACTCTGCTGGCACCGCAAGCCGAAACCCGCCCGGCAACTGCTAGCTGCGGCGAAAAAACCGCGAAACCCCTTCCCTCGACCGGGGTTTCTTCTTACGGTGGTTCGTGTGTTCCCCACTCAAACACCGGCCTGTTTGCCCGATCTCTCAAGGTGCCCGATGTGCCGTTTCTGGTGGCGACTTGTCCTCGGCCTGGTTTGCTCGCTTGGCGTTGCACCGGCTTGGGCGGCCGATGCACCGGGCGTCGATGGCGCCCCGCAGAACCTGCCTCTGTTCGACCAGCTCGACGCCAACCACGACGGCCAGATTTCCCGCGACGAAATCCCCGAAGGCAAACAAGCGAAGTTCGGGCGTTTACTGAGCTCGGCCGATCGAGACGCCAACGGAAGACTCAGCCGCGAGGAATTTGACGCCGGGCTCGAATCGCGCCGGCCAAAGCGCGCCGCCGACGAAAAGCTGCCCGCCGAATTCGGCGGCCTGCCCCAGCCAGCGGCCATGGACGAGATGTTTCGTAAATTGGACCGCAATCAGGACGGCAAGGTTGTGGCCGATGAAGTTCCCGACGAGTTTCGCCCGCGGTTCGATCGGCTCGTTGCCATGGCCGACAAAGACAACGATGGAGCCATTACCCAAGAAGAAATCCACCAAGCGCTCGCTCGCGTTGGCCAGCAATTGGCTGGAAAACCGGGAGAAATGGACCCCGCTCGCGTGTTCGAATATCTCGACCGCAACGTCGACGGCAAGCTAACCACCGACGAGATACCGAGCGAGCGGAAGGCGATGTTCGAGCGCGCGATGAAATTCGGAGACCGAGACGGCGACGGTGCGCTGAGCCAGGAGGAATTCACCAAAGTTGTCACTGCCTGGCGAAAGCGGCAGGAACGCCAGGAACCGGCTCCAAAGTCTTCGGCCGCCACCCCGCCGGCCGGGCAGCGTTCGCAGGGCCCGCGCCTGATCCATCGTTTGGTTGGGCTCGATTCCGACCACGATGGCAAAGTCAGCCGCGCGGAATTTTCGGGGCAAGGGAAAGTTCGTTTTACGCGTGTTGATGCCAACCAAGACGGCTTCCTCGACCGAGGCGAAATCGAGCAGTTTGCCGCGACGCGTGCCGCCAAAATGGGCGACGGACAGCCAAACGGCGGTCAAAAAGGGACCAAGCCGTAGCTCCACGCCCGCGGTTTTCGCCGCTACTCGCCGAGCGTGCCGCTACGACGCCAATTACCGGGTTTCTGTGGCACGACGTTTGCTTCCCCAGCAATACCGAGGCGAACCTGAACCGACCCCGAGTGTCTAGCGTATTGATAACCAAAGCGGAGCATGAGGTATAATTGAGGTAGGCAGCCGCTAGGGGAGCGTGCTGCCGGCGGAAACCTTAACGTTTCTCGCCCCCATGAAGGGAGTGCAACAATGGCGCACAACGAGAACTTCGCAGACGAGAATTCGCAACACTGCGTCGATGAGCGACGCGAGCACGCTCCCGTGCTTACCGAGTCGTTGGCCTTCGAGGAGTTCGACCGGTGGATGGATCTGGCCTTGGATCGGCTCGTCGATCGCTGGATCAGCACCGCCTCGCCCAGAGCGGCCCAGCAACGATTTTGGGGCCCGCGCTTTAAAGGCGGCATGACTTGACCCCGTGGCTGGCCCAGGCCGGCAACCGCATCAAACATATCGAAAAAGTCTGGCCGCGGCAGGAAACTGCCAGCGGCCAGTTTTGTTGATTCGCGCTGGTTGATTCGCGCCTGCCTATTCGCTCAGCCACGCCAGGGCCGCGGCAAGTTGACTGTCGGCCGGCGCCGCGGTCACGCTCCCCTCCCCTGCTGAGCGATAACTGGCCGCGATGATCGCCGGCACTTCACTCCCCTCCCCTGCCAGCCGCAGCCGGGTCGGCGCGGCCAAACTCAGCAGACCGGGAACATCCCCGTACTTGACGATGCCCGGCACCAGGTTGACGTCCCACGGCGATTTCACGTTTGCGAACCGGAAGCCGGCCGTGTCGATCGCCGCGCGGTCCACCGCGCCGTGGGCCTGAGCCAACGCCACCGCGGCCCAGGGCGCCGTCCCTTTCCGGGCCAGCAATGCCACCACGTCCGATCGCAGCGGACCCTCATCGCGCAGCCACGAGATGACCGACAGCACATCGTCGGCTCGCTGCACGCACAATGCCCGGTTATAGCCCAGCGTGAAACCGACATACTCGCGCGGGTTCTTCATGCGCCTGCGCCTCGAGCAACGGCTTGCCGTCCGCAAGAAACTCTCCCTGATATAAAACGTCGGGAGCAACGATCGCGGTGCCCGCCGTCAACAACTCGCGGGCTTCTTCGACCGGCTGATCGTCGTCTCCATACAACCCCGCTTTGCCCTGCTCGTCGAGCCAAATGACCGTCCGCCGGTTCCACGTTTTGGGGCGAAGAATCACAACCGGCAATTCCTCCTCCTCGGCCGGATAGCGCAGTAGCGCCGTGATTTCCTGCCAGGCGCCGCGATCATGCGAGCCATGCTGCACCGATTCGATCGCGCCGGCCTTGGGGACTTCTCGCCCGGCGATCGCATCGACCGCGCCTCCCACCACTTCGCGATACTTCGCCCACGACTGGCTGTCGTGAGGCGACAAGGCCGCGATTTGCGCCGCGGAATCTTTGGTCATCCAGTCCAGCAATTCGCGCTCGTAGTCCTCGCCCCCCGTTGGTCGCGGATGGTCCGCGTCCCAAACGCTCATCTCGGCGACCGACAGCGGGCGATAATCCTCTTCGACCACCGGCTCGGGCAGGCCCATGTTCAAGTATTTATTGAACCACTGATACATCACCTCGCGGCTGACATAGTTATAGTTGTGCGGAAAATGGACGAACGCGCGGGCCATCACCTTGTCGCCCACGCCGAGCATTTCGTAGTGCTGCTTCAGTTGCGGAAAGCCCTTGGTCATGATGTCCCGCGTCCAATCGTCGGCCCCCGTCAAACCCAGCGCTCGCGGAGCCATGAGCGCCGAAAACTCGATGTTGCCCGTGCCGACGCGCAGCAGGCTACAGCTCTCGCAAGTGCAGCCCCCTTGATAGGCGGCCGACACCATCACGGCCGGAAACCCGACCACCGGCCGAGGATCGACCGCAATCAAAATCATCGTCTGCGTCCCGCCGCCGCTGGCTCCGGTCACGCCGATCCGCGCCGGGTCGACGTCGGGCAACTGACTGAGCCAATCGAGCGCGCGAATCGAATTGTAGGTCTGGATGCCCATGATGCTCTCGAGCCACATTTCGGCCTGCGGGCTGAATAAGCCCCAGTGCTCCGGCGTGTTCATGTGGGGTCGCTGCACGGCGAACCGGTGGGCAAGCTCAAAGGGGATTTGCACGCTGTCGGCGTAGCCCAGCATGTCGTAGTGAAACACCACCGCCCCCATACGGGCCAACTGCACGCAGCGCGATTGCAGCGGCGAGCGGCCGCCAATCTCGAAACGTTCTTCGCCGCGAATGATTTGCTTGCGGACGTCCTCCAGTCCGCAATCGTAGAAGCGGCCGTTGGGCCAGTGTCCATGCGGACACAACACGCCAGGCAGCCGGCCCGTTTTGCCCTTCGGCCGATAGAGATTGCCGGTGACGTAGTGACCCGGAAAGCTTTGGAAATAAACTTTCTCGACCGTGTAGTCGCCGCGATCGATCGGCCCATGCACGACCGCCTGAGCGGGCGTCGCCGTGGGCATCGGCCACAAACCCAACGAAACCAGCATCTGCCGCCGCACCTGCTCGGCCCGGCGCGACCAAGCCTCGGGAGTCGCGCTCGGTTCGAACGGGAAATCGCCGTCCACGTCCTTTAAATTCTCCAACCGCCGATCCTCCGGCAGTGTGCCGACGGGGAGCACTCGCGGAGCGGCCGCCGATAGCGGATGCGCGACTGCTGTCGCGGCCGCCAAACCAATCGCCATCCATACCCTTGGCCAGCCGCTCGATCGCTCATCATTTCGGCGCATGGAAATCGACCTCTATTCTTATTCTGCGATTACCCCCCGCCGGCAGCCCGGCCGCGAGGTTGATTGATGTCCACAGTCTGACCGGGCTCGGCACTCGTGCTCGAACGCCCCGTTTTCAGGGCTCCCGGCGGTTGCCCTTCGGCCTATTTTCAACGTCGGGATTGATAGAAACACCCCGCGAACGTTCAGCTCTCGCAGTGTAGATCAACGGCCGTGGCTCCGCCAGTTTTTGCTCCTGGACCACCCGAGAGCCGGCGGAGACCAGCCCACAGCCGCCGGAACTGTCAAAGCCTGCGGGGACGGTCCCAATTTCTCGCGTTCCGCGAAGCAAAATGGACCGCCCCCCCTTTTTCAACGCGGAAGGCCTTCGCCCGGTCCAAATGTTTGCCGACCTGGGCCGAATAACCAGACAACCTGCCGGATTGGTGGCGTTTTGCCCGTGCCCGCCACGGCCGGCGGGGCGGTGGCCTTTTTCCCGTGCCCCGCCACAGCAGGCGTGGCCGGTCACGGGTGCCGGCCCCGGGTTGGCCGATTTGGGCCCTCGCCGGTCCACCAACGGGGGGCTGGGGATGCGGGGTATTTTTTGCCGATTTTCCAAAGTAGTCATTGGCGATAATCGCCAAAATCTGTTACACTGCAAGCGTAAATCTAGGCGGGCGACTAGTTCGATGCCGCGTTCGCGGTGCTCGAATCGCGGAAACGCCTGCCAATTAATGCATTCATTCCCATCATCATTGTTCGTTCCTTAATTATTGGCGTCTGCATGCGCGCATCCGCTTGCGCATGTGCGTCGGGCAAGGAGAACCCCATGTCCAGGCATCGTTTGAGCCTTGCGAAGCGTAAGAGCCCGTCCGGTTTCACGCTCGTGGAACTGCTGGTGGTCATCGCCATCATCGGCTTGTTGATCGCCCTGTTGCTGCCGGCCGTTCAGGCAGCTCGCGAGGCAGCCCGCCGCAACCAGTGCGCCAACAACCTCAAGCAGATGGCCCTGGCCGCGCTCAATCATGAATCGTCCAAGAAGTTTCTACCGACCGGCGGTTGGGGACACAACTTCATCGGCGATCCCGATGCCGGCCTGGGACAAAGCCAGCCCGGCGGCTGGGCTTATTCAATTATGTTTTTCATGGAAGCCATCACGCAGATCCAGCAGACTTCGGGCCTGCCATTGTTGACCGGTAACCCGAGCAAGCTCACCATGGGCGGCAGTGTTGTGGGAGCCGGAGCAAATGGATCTGTCCAAAACGCGATCCAGCCGATGTTCTACTGCCCGAGCCGGCGATCGCCCCAGCTCATCCCCATCCCCGTGGGCGACTCGGCTCAAAACGGCGGCAAGGGACCCGGAGCGACGACCAATTTCAATCAATACGCGCCGTACGCCGTCGCCAAGAGTGACTACGCCGCAAATGGCGGCACCGTGGGACTCAACACAACCTTCAACGGCAGCAACAGCCCCAACGACATGCAGGTGGGCGCGCTTGGCTCGGCCACCTCGCTGGCCGCCTACGCCGCCGCGTCGCTCAAACCGGCCACCAACCTTTGGTACCTGCAGCCATGCACACCGGCCTCGAACCCAGGGGCACAAAGCCGTTGCAACACCGGGACCGCCCCAGCGGGCACCACATTTACCGGAGTGGCTTGGTATCGCAGCCAGGTAAATCTGCGGCAGATCTCCGACGGGACGAGCAAAGTTTACCTGATCGGCGAAAAGTACATGGATCAATTCAACTACACCTCGGTGCCAGCGGTAACGGTGACGAGGAAAATCTCTATGTCGGCATGGACGACGATAACATCCGCATGGGTGCGAGCGGTGGGATCTACAACGCCTATAACACCGGCCGAATCGCCCCCTTGGGCGCCGGTGGAGGAGCGGCGCCAGCAAACCCAGGCGAGCAGTACGTATACACTCCATATCAAGACGCACCGGTGTGGCCGAGCCAAATCGCGACGAGGCCACCGGGAGTGCCGCTGGACTATTTCAACAACCTCCGGTTCGGCGGCCCGCATGCGGGCGGGTTCATCATGGCTTTTTGCGATGGCTCGGTGCATACGATCATCTACGAAGTCGATCCGACGGTGCATACAATGTTGAGCGATCGTCAGGATGGCTTTACCGTCGATGCGACCCAGTATCTCGGCAATTAAATTAGATGAGGCTTACGACCGGAACGCCACGCTAGAAGTTTCGCCTGCCCAGGCTCCGGCTCGGGTCTTGACGACCTCTTCAAGCCCGAGGCCCCGTCTTTGGACTTCGGCGCGGCCAGTTGGGCGATGTGCTTGTCGCGCGCGGCTTAGGCCGCGGCGTCATTTCTTTGCTTCGCGCGGCCCGCTGGCGAAGCGACCATCTGTCGCCCGCGGCGCACCGTTTGCTGTTATGCGATCGACCCGTAGCTCACTCGCGCCCGCTCAATCGAAGTTGATTGGGCGCGCGAGCAGTTTTTTTGCCGATTTCTGAATACAGTTATTGGGCTCAACTACCCCCCACGGGTCTGGCGCACCGAGAAATATAAAAAACTGGGCGTGTCGCCGGGGCTCCCGTGCAAGAATCGTGAAAACGCCCGCCACCGCTGTTTTTATTCCCGCCATCAATTATCTTCGTTCGTGAATGATTGGCGTTTGCTTACGCGCGTTTCGGCTTGCGCCTCAGCGTCGGGCAAGGAGAAGCACATGTCGAGGTCACATCATTTGAGCCTTGCAAGACGCAAGAGCCCGTCCGGCTTCACGCTCGTGGAACTCCTGGTGGTCATAGCCATCATCGGCTTGTTGATCGCGCTACTGTTGCCAGCAGTTCAGGCAGCGCGAGAGGCGGCGCGGCGCAATCAATGCGCCAACAATCTCAAGCAGCTTGCTCTGGCCGCGCTCAATCACGAGGCCTCCAAGAAATTTCTGCCGACCGGCGGCTGGGGACACAACTGGATCGGTGATCCCGATTCCGGCCTGGGACAAAACCAGCCCGGTGGCTGGGCTTATTCGATCATGTTTTTCATGGAGGCCATCGCACAAATCCAGCAGACTTCAGGTCTGTCGTTTTCGACTGGCGTCACCCCGAACAAACTATCCATGGGCGGCTATGTCGTCGGCGCTGGCCAAAACGGCGCGAACCCGAATGCGATTCAGCCGATGTTCTACTGTCCGAGTCGGCGATCGCCCCAGCTCATCCCCATTCCCGTCAACATTGCAAACGGCACGGGCCCGGGCGTTAATTTCTATCAATACACGCCCTATCGAGTCGCCAAGAGTGATTACGCCGCCAACGGTGGCTCCGTTGGATGGGTCGGAAATTGCCCCGTCACCGGCGGCAGCCCCAACGACTCGGTGGGCCCTGGGCTTGGTACGTCAATTGCCGCCACGGGCGCCGCCTTGAAATCGCCAACTTCCGCATGGTACATGCAACCGTGCACGCCGCCTTCGTCCCCAGGTGGAAGAGGCCGCTGCAATTCTGGCACCGGGCCTGCCGGTACCACGTTTACCGGGGTGGTTTGGTATCGCAGCCAGGTCGCTCTGCGGCAGGTCTCCGATGGAACGAGCAAGGTCTATCTGATCGGCGAAAAGTATCTGGATCAGTTCGACTATAACATCGACTACAGCGGCTCCGGCGACGAGGAAAACCTCTATGTGGGCATGGACGACGATAACATTCGCATGGGCGCGAGCGGCGGAGTCTACACCGCCACGTCCCCCACGAATATTGCGCCCTTGTCGAACTCAAGCCCGCTAAGCGAGGCAAGCGTACAATATGCATTTCCCCCATACGCCGACGCCGCTGTTTGGCCAAGCGACATCTCCACCAAACCTGCCCAACAGCCGGGGTACGATTATTTCAACAATATGCGTTTCGGCGGTCCGCATGCGGGTGGATTCATCATGGCCTTTTGCGATGGCTCGGTTCACACGATCCTCTATGAAGTCGATCCCACGGTTCATGTGATGTTGAGCGATCGTCAAGATGGCCTGACCGTCGATGCAACCCAGTATCTGGGCAACTAGAGGCTACAGGCCAGAGACGAGAGGCCAGAGGTTTTGCCTGGTCTCTCGAACCGCCTCTTTCGCGTGGGCGTTTAAAACTAAAGATCGCCCAGCGGCGGCGTTGGCTTGTTCTGCGCGGCCCGCAAAGCGGCTAACCCTCCGCCCCCGAACCGCCACGACACACCGGTCGCCCGCTTGGCTCGACCTGCCGCGCTCCGAGCAGGTTTGATTAGCCGGCTAGGGAAATTTTTTGGCGATTTTCGAAAGTAGTTATTGGTGACCCCCCGCGCGCCCGTTACACTGCAAGAGAAGTAACAATCTGGACGCGCCGTGCGGTGCTCGTCCAATCGCGAAAGTGCCCGATCGCCACTTCACGTTCTTCCCGTCGTTATCGTCCGCTGCTCGATTCTTTGGCGCTGGCTTGGGTGCGCTCGTTCGCCCGCACGCGTGCACCTGGCAAGGAGAACGACATGTCCACGCGGCATCGTTTGAGACTTGCGAAGCGTGCGCACCCGGCCGCCTTCACGCTCGTGGAACTCCTGGTGGTCATCGCCATCATCGGCTTGTTGATCGCCCTGCTGTTGCCGGCCGTGCAGGCCGCGCGCGAGGCGGCACGCCGCAATCAATGCGCCAATAACCTGAAGCAGTTGGCCTTGGCCGCGCTCAATCACGAGTCGGCCAAAAAATTTCTGCCCACCGGCGGCTGGGGACACAACTGGATCGGCGATCCTGATGCCGGCCTGGGACAAAACCAGCCCGGTAGCTGGGCCTACTCGATCATGTTTTTCATGGAAGCCGCCAAGAATATCCAGCAATCTTCAGGGCTGCCCTGGTCGGGTCCCGGCCCCAACGGCGTCACCAAGGGCCAGATGAACGCCACGATGATGGGCTGCGGTGGGACTGGCGCCCTCACCCCGCAGCAGGCGGCACAGAACCAGAACGCGGTCCAGCCGATGTTCTACTGCCCGAGTCGGCGACCGGCTGCGCTGTACTACGGCAGCGTCGAGGGGAACATTTCGCCCAATGCAAGCTTGGCGATCCCCCCGCCGTCGGGCAGCGGCAATCCCTGGTATCCGATGGCCAAAACGGACTATGCCGGCAACGGCGGGTCCGTCGGATTCAACGGCAATGCCTCAACCGGCTGTCCCTGGGCCGTCCAGGATTGGGCCGGGAGCGGTGGTAAATGCAACGGTGCGAACGATCCCAACGACAACAACACTCCCACGCCTCCGTCGCCCTTTGTGGGCTCATCGCTCGCGGCCTACGCCGCGGCCATCCCACCGCCCGCTACGTACTATTGGTTCCTCGCGCCGTGCTTGGCGCCCACGAGCCCGGGTGGAAAAGGCCGCTGCCCGGGAATCTCTGGGACCATCGCGCCTCCGAGCACTAATTTTACCGGAGTGATTTGGTATCGCAGCCAGGTCAATCTGCGGCAGATCACCGATGGGACGAGCAAGGTTTATTTGATCGGCGAAAAGTACATCGACCAGTTGACCGCCACCATGGCCGTCGACGGCAATGGCGATGGAGATGGCGTCTATAGTGGACAGAGCGAGGCTCTGATCCGCCTGGGTGCGAGCGGCGGAGTTTACACCCCAGACGTTGCACCCCAGTCGGCCGCTACCGTGGCGCAAACAGATTATTACTCACAGTACCTCTATCCACCGGTGCAAGACTCTCCCGTGTGGCCCGGCGAAGCGCAGAAACAAGCGTCCAGCCTGGGGAAGTATGACTTCTACGCCGCTTTGCGTTTTGGCAGTGCGCATGCCGGCGGGATGAACATGGCATTTTGCGATGGCTCGGTCCACACCGTCATCTATGAAATTGATCCGACGGTGCATGCGATGTTGAGCGATCGCCAGGATGGCCTGACCGTCGACGCGACCCAGTATCTGGGGCAGTAGAGGCCAGAGGGACGAAGTCACTCGGCTAACGGCGATCGCCTCGGTTGCCAGCCCCGGCCCAAGCTCTGCGCCGAGCCCGCCTGCGATCCAGTTGCCTCTGGCCTGTAGTCTGGCGTGGCCTCTCGCCTCATTTTTTCCCCTCGAATCCAAGCGATGCCGCGGCCGTCCGAATACTCAGGCAGGCTGCACTGGCTGGGCCCGATGGGGGTTGATTAGCGCGCTAGGAGCTTTTTTGGCGAATTTCCAAACTAGTTATTGGCGACCCCTAGAGGGACTGTTAGACTGCAGGTGTAAAAGTCTGGACCGGGTGCGCGATGTCGCACATGCGTGCGGTGCTGCCATCACGAAAAACGACCGACCAGCAACCCATTTTCTTCCCATCATCATCGTTCGTTCTTGATCATTTGGCGCCGGCCTGTGCGCTCATTCGTCCTGCGCGCGCGGTCGGCAAGGAGAACCACATGTCCAAGCTGCGTTGCGTGGGCCTTGCGAAGCGCAAGGGCCCCTCTGCTTTTACGCTGGTGGAACTGCTGGTGGTCATCGCGATCATCGGACTGTTGATCGCCCTGTTGTTGCCGGCCGTCCAGGCAGCGCGCGAGGCGGCTCGCCGCAATCAATGCGCCAATAACCTGAAGCAGATGGCCCTGGCGGCGCTCAATCACGAGTCGGCCAAGAAATTTCTGCCTACGGGGGGGTGGGGAGACAACTGGATCGGCGATCCCGATGCCGGCCTGGGACAAAGTCAGCCCGGTAGCTGGGCATATTCGATCATGTTTTTCATGGAAGCCGCGCGGCAGATTCAGATCACTTCGGGTCTGCCGTATCAGGGCGCCCAGGGCACCCAGACGAAGCAAGGCATGGGCGCCGCGGTCATCGGCGCGAGTACAAACGCGGTCCAGAACTTGAACGCCGTGCAACCGATGTTCTACTGTCCGAGTCGGCGGTCGGCAGCGCTGTATGGCGGCTTCGGCGGCGGCCAGACCTCCTCGGGCTACGCTAATGCGCCCTGTAATCCCACAGGGAGTATGGTCGCCAAAACTGACTATGCCGGCAACGGTGGCTCCTTGGGATTTAGTTACAGCACCACATGCTCATGGGGTCCGTGCAACAACGGAGACTTGATGAACGACACCGACAACACAGGCGTTTCCGCAACCTCGGTCGCCAACGCTGCCACCCAACTCCACCCGCTTAACTACCAATGGTACATGGGGCCGTGCACGCCACCGGCTAACCCGGGTCAGAAGGGCCGGTGCCCGGGCTTCAATTCTCAGAACACGAATAAGAGTGCCACTTTTACCGGAGTGATTTGGGCTCGCAGCCAGGTAAGTCTGCGGCAAGTCTCGGACGGCACGAGCAAAGTTTATTTGATCGGCGAAAAGTACATTGATCAGTTCACCGCCCAGTCCGGCAGTTGGATAATGACCCAGAGCAACGGCGATGATTACCCCGTCTATGGGGGATTTTCGCCAGGTCTGATCCGCCTGGGGGCGAGCGGCGGCGTCTACACCCCAGACGTTGGGCCCTCGGGAGCCGCAGGATTTGCTAGCGCAAATCCCGCGCAGCAGTTCCTTTATCCGCCGGTGCAAGACTCTCCGATGTGGCCCGGCGTGCCCCAGTTCTTAGGCAAGGGCCAGGCGGCGCCCCCGGGAGTGCCGATCGACGCGTACAGCACCTACCGTTTCGGCAGTGCGCATGCCAGCGGCATGAACATGGCCTTTTGCGATGGCTCGGTCCATACGATCATCTATGAAATCGATCCAACGGTTCACGCGATGTTGAGCGATCGACAGGATGGCCTGACGGTCGATGCGACTCAGTATCTGGGCAATTAGAGAGGCTTGAGGCCAGAGGCTTCAGGCTGCAGAGGAGAGAGATCTTCGCGCCGCTCGGCATGGTCGCCGCGTGATAGCGCGAGTGACCGACGACGTGAAGAATCGAAGAGAAGAATCGACGACAGATCTGCGCAAGGCCCAAAGTCCTTGCGATCCATTTCATTTCATCCGTATCGATCGTTCTAGATCATTTTGGTGTCAGGTCTGTGCGCTCAATCGCTGCGCGCGGGCTAGCGAGGAGTAGGGACATGCGAAAGTCGCATTGCTTGGGTCTTGCCAAGCGCAAGGCTGTTTCTGGCTTCACGCTCGTGGAACTTCTGGTCGTCATCGCCATCATTGGTTTGTTGATCGCACTTTTGTTGCCGGCCGTGCAGGCCGCGCGCGAGGCGGCCCGCCGGAATCAATGCGCCAACAATTTGAAACAGATGGCTTTGGCCGCGCTCAATCACGAGTCGGCCAAGAAGTTTCTGCCCACCGGCGGCTGGGGACAAAACTGGATCGGCGATCCTGATGCCGGCCTGGGACAAAACCAGCCCGGTGGCTGGGCCTATTCGATCATGTTCTTCATGGAGTCCGCTTCGCAGATCCAGTTGACTTCGGGTCTGACGTGGGCGAACAAGCTGCTCGTGGCACCGTCGGTGATTGGTTGCGGCAACCCGAGCTCCCCGCAACAGGCGGCCCTGAATCAGAGTGCCGTGCAGCCGATGTTCTATTGTCCCAGCCGGCGGCCTGCCGCCCTGTATCTCGGCAGCGCCCAGGGGAACACGAACAATGTTGGGCAATCTTACGGGGGAGTTGTTACCGGGCCTTCGTCGGGCTGGGGCACTATGTACCCGGTGGCCAAGACCGATTACGCCGCCAACGGTGGCACCGAGGGAATGAACCAATTTGCCAATGCGACCACCGGTCCGTCGCAACCGACCAAAGGGCAATTGGCCAACGTCGTTGTCACCCAGTTTCCAGTGCAAGCGACTACCATCGGTGCCAACGCCGCCCTTGTACCGCCGGCCACCTACCAATGGTATATGCCCCCTTGCACGCCGCCTCAGAACGTGGGGGCCAAAGGCAAATGCCCAAGTAGTAGCAGTACGAACACGAATAAGAGCACCACGTTTACGGGAGTGATTTGGTATCACAGCCAGGTAAACCTGCGGCAGATTTCGGACGGGACGAGCAAAGTCTATTTGATCGGCGAAAAGTATATCGACCAGATTACCGCCACGATCGAACTGGCCGGTAACGGCGATGAAGTCAGCGTCTACCACGGGATGAGCCAGGCCAATATCCGCCTGGGCGCGAGCGGAGGAGTTTACACCCCGACGGCCGCGGAGGTCGCCGTCGTTGGCGTAGCGTCGGATCCCCCGACAAATCAGCTCCAGTATCCCCCCATGCAAGACAGTCCGATCTGGCCCGGCCCGGCATCTGTTAACAACGCGGCGTCGCTACCCCCCGGCGCGCTGCAAGACTGGTTCAGCGGCTTTCGATTCGGCAGCGCGCACGCCGGCGGATTCAACATGGCCTTTTGCGATGGCTCGGTCCATACGATCCTCTATGAAATCGATCCGACGGTTCACGCGATGTTGAGCGACCGCCAGGATGGCCTGACCGTCGATTCGACCCAGTATCTGGGCAATTAGAGGCTCGAGGCGAGAGGCTTGAGGCCAGCGGGGGAGAGAGATATTCGCGTCGCTCGGCACGATCGTCGCGTGACGCCGTGAACGGCTGACGACGTGAAGCGACGAAGACGAAACCGAAAAACATAGACAACTGACGTCGCAAGGCCGCACATCCTTGCGATCCATTTCATTTCAACCGTATTGATCGTTCTTGATCATTTGGCGCCGGCCCTGTGTGCTGATTCGCTTGCGCAGGCTGGCGAGGAGAACCCCATGCCAAGGCCGCGTTGCTCGGGCCTTGCCAAGCGCAAGGGGCCCCCTGGTTTCACGCTCGTGGAACTACTGACAGTCATCGCGATCATCGGGCTGTTGATCGCGCTATTGCTGCCGGCCGTTCAGGCCGTGCGCGAGGCGGCACGCCGCAATCAATGCGGCAACAATCTGAAGCAGCTCGCCCTGGCCGCGCTCAACCACGAGGCAGCCAAAAAGTTTCTGCCCACCGGGGGCTGGGGACACGACCGGGTAGGCGATCCCGATGCCGGCCTGGGTCAAAACCAG
The DNA here is from genome assembly GCA_963702015.1 of uncultured Planctomycetaceae bacterium. GTDB lineage: Bacteria > Planctomycetota > Planctomycetia > Pirellulales > PALSA-1355 > DATJTR01. The sequence continues at coordinate 3,481,910 of OY969698.1, read as the reverse complement.
CCGGGTGGCTGGGCTTATTCGTGCATGTTTTACATGGAAGGGGCCAAGAACATTCAGCAGGCTTCGGGCTATCCCTATACCGGCAACGGACCAGGCGGAATATCGAGAGCCCAGATGTACGCCACGATTATCGGTTGCGGTGCCAACGCAGCCCAGAATCAAAACGCCATCCAACCGATGTTCTACTGCCCGAGTCGACGACCTGCCGCACTGTATCCGGGCAGCGCGGAGGGGACCTCGCCTGGCCAGCCCGGCATTACCACCGGGGTGACCTATGACACGACGTTCTACCCGGTCGCCAAAACCGACTACGCCGGCAACGGTGGCTCGCTCGGATTCAACTGGGCCGCCAAGAATTGCCCTTGGACGAACTGGAGCGGCGGCGGTAGCTGCAACGGCGCGAACTTCGCCAACGACATCAACACGATGACCCCACCGGGCTTTTCCGGTTCGACGACTTCCGCCTACGCCGCTGTCCTTCCCCCTTCCGGCCTGATCTATCAGGCGTACCTGCCCCCTTGCACGCCGCCGGCTTTCCCGGGTGGGAAAGGCCGCTGTCCAGGTTGGAGCGGTGCTAACCCACCACCGAGCGCCATGTTCACCGGAGTGATTTGGTATCGCAGCCAGGTAAGCCTGCGGCAGATCTCGGACGGTACGAGCAAAGTCTATTTGATCGGCGAAAAATATCTCGACCAGTTGACTTCCACCATCGGCATGGAAGGCAACGGCGACGAGTGCAGCGTCTACCATGGAATGCACGGGGCGAATATCCGCATGGGCGCTAGCGGCGGCGTCTATACGCCGGATGACGGAGTGCCGGGGGCCACTACCCCGGCCAATGCAGTTCCCGTCGAGCAGTATAAATATCCACCAATGCAAGACTCTCCGATATGGCCCGGTTTGTCATCGTACAAAGGTGTGGCGCCCACCAGGTCACAGCAAGACTGGTACAATTGTTTCCGCTTCGGCAGTTCGCATGCCGGCGGTTTCAACATGGCCTTTTGCGACGGCTCGGTCCATTCGATCATCTATGAAATCGATTCCACGGTGAACGCCATGTTGAGCGATCGACAGGATGGCCTGACCGTCGACGCGACCCAGTATCTGGGCAATTAGAGGCTCGAGGCCAGAGGCTACAGGCCGGAGGGGAGACGGATTTTCCTCGCGTCCACGCGCCGCGGCCGTCGGTTTCGGGCCGCAGCTCTTCGGCTACTTGGCCTGCGATTTGTAGCCTCTGGCCTGTAGCCTATCGCGGGCCGCTCAGGCTTGCCCAACCGAGAGCGCCGGCGAATCGCTTGCTTCGGCCGCTGGCGCAGTACCCTGGGGCGCTGTTCCCTGGACCGCAGTGGCAAGACGGGCCAGCGCCGGCCTCGGCTTGAGCCGCGCCGACAGGCGGGCCGTCGGCGCCTCGACCAGCACGTGCAGCACGTGGGCGGCCAGCACGCTGAGAACCAGCGCCACCGCCGTCCAACCAAAGGCGGCCAGGGGATCATCACCGGTGATGCGGTGCCCCGCGTAGACGACCAGGTGGATGACTGAATAGTGGATCAGATACAAACTGTAGGAGATTCGCCCCAAATACATCAGCGGCCGCCAACGGAGCCAATCGGTCAAGTGACCGGCGCGGCCGACCCCATAAATCGTCAAGCCGGCGGCCAAGGCCACGGCGATTTCGATGCCCCACTCCCAAGCGAGCCGGGCGACCATCATCGCCACATACGCCCAGAGAAACCGTGGCGACAACCGTCCCTCCAGCGTCCACCAGACAAGCGATCCGAGAAAGAACATGCAGAAGAAAAAGACCACCCAGTCTTCGTAGCGGTGGTCGAGATTGAAGACCCACAACGAGAGCGTGGCCAAGGGAAAGAAAACGATGGCGATGGCCCAAGATCCGCCGCCTTTCTGCTTGTCGAAAAACGTCAGCCGCTGGGCAAGCCCCAAGAGCAGGCAGACCAGCAAATAGAACTGCATCTCGATGCACAAGGTCCAGAAGCCGGCCGAGAAACTCTCGCCATAGCCGAGCAGGTATTGCAGATAGAAGAAATGGGCCAGCACTTGCCCGGCCGTGATCGGCGACTCGTGCGGCGACGGCAGCCCGACCAGCTCCGGCAAAAAGTGCAGGGAGAGGACCAGACCGATCACGACCCAATAGCTGGGATCGAGCCGTATCGAGCGGCGCAGGGCGAAGTTCGCGAAAAAGCGGGGGGTGATCCGCGCGTCGCGCAGGCTGTAGGCGATGACGAACCCGCTGATCACAAAGAAGACTTGCACGCCGGCCCAGCACCATTCGTCGGTCCACCAGACCCAGAGCGGGGCCACCTGGCTCAGCGTGCCGCGCAGGGGACCGTAGATGTTGGTGTGGTGCAAAACGATGCCGAGCGCGGCCAGCCCCCGCAGCGCGTCGATGAAGCAGAACCGCGGCGAGCGGTCGCCGGCGAGCGCCACGCCGGGAAGTGCCTCGCCAAGGGAACAGGCCTCGCCGGGGGAACAGACAGCACCTGGGTTAGCCATGGCGAGCGCAGCGTCAATCGGTCGGTAAGGATCGGTCGTTCGCTCACCGCCGGCCGACGGCGCTGCCTGAAGGGGCAAAGGCACGGCGTGACGACTCGGTAAGGAAAACCGGGGACTGGTGCCATTATCGCTGAAGCGCAGGCAAATTCCAGCCAAGCAATCTGCGCTCGGGCCCGCCTGCGGCGACCCTCACGCCGCTCGCTCGCGCCGCGACCAACCTGTCGGTCGGTGCCCGGCACCGCTCGCTGGACGGGTTTTTGCGCTCGGGCCCGCCTGCGGCGACCCTCACGCCGCTCGCTCGCGCCGCGACCAACCTGTCGGTCGGTGCCCGGCACCGCTCGCTGGACGGGTTTTTGCGCTCGGGCCCGCCTGCGGCGACCCTCACGCCGCTCGCTAGCGCCGCGACCAACCTGTCGGTCGGTGCCCGGCACCGCTCGCTGGACGGGTTTTTGCGCCCGGTTGGTTGAGGTGATCGGGGGGTGGCTGTGAGGGTTGGGATGATTTTGCCGGCGGCGATTTGCGCGTCCACCGACAGTCGGGGGGAATGAGACTTAAGTCGCGGGAGATTGCGCTTGCATTACGGTTATGGCGCCGCGAACCAGAACAAAGTGTGCTGACGCTCCGCACGACGCGAATTGTCGGCAGTCGGAATTGCCGATGAGTTTGAAGATGAGTGGGGTGGCGTGCTGGCACCGACAGAACCCAGCACCGTCCAGAGCACATCCCCGCGCCAAGGTGTGGAATTTCCACGCGGGCCCGGGGGGCGGTTTCGTCACAACTGGTTTGGTACCAGCCTGATGGATTGCTGCCCAGCGAGAGGTGCCGGGCACCGACCGATAGGTTGGTCGCGGCACAAGCGAGCAGCGTGAGGGCCGACGTAGGAGGGCCCGAGCGCATAGAAAGCCGCCTTCCACCCTGCGGCGGGAGAAGGTACATTACCGCCTCGTTCCAAAGGCCGGCAGGACGCCGGTTTAGGCGAAGCGACAAGGAGGTTGCATCATGCCTGCTGTCATGCAGTCCGGAGCCGTTCGTCGGCTCGTCATTAAAACATTCGTCGACCTGGGGACTGAACACTCAGCCCTCTGGGATCTGGAAGAAACGGTCAGCATCGATGAAGGGCGCGTGGTTGCCCGGTCATACCTGCTCGACCGCCTGTTTGCCATGTGGCTGATCGAAGTCGGCATCATCCAGTTTTACGACTGCGATGGCAACATGCTGCGTACGGTCAGTTTGTTCGACCCGGTCGACGCCCGCATGGCGGCCTGACGCCAACGGGCCAGGCACCGATCATTGCGGCACACCGCGCGGATTGCGCCGGTGGTCGGCCACGGCTGACCCATCGAGCGCAGGCGCGCGTGTGCCGCTTGGGACAGGTTATTGCGCTCGGGCCCGCCTGCGGCGACCCTCACGCCGCTCGCTTGTGCTCTGCGGGCACCGCTCGCTGGAAGGTTATTGCGCTCGGGCCCGCCTGCGGCGACCCTCACGCCGCTCGCTTGTGCCTCCGCGGGCACCGCTCGCTGGAAGGTTATTGCGCTCGGGCCCGCCTGCGGCGGCACTCACGCCGCTCGCTTGTGCCTCTGCGGGCACCGCTCGCTGGAAGGTTATTGCGCTCGCGCCCGCCGCCGGCGGCACTCACGCCGCTCGCTTGTGCCTCTGCGGGCACCGCTCGCTGGAAGGTTGCTGGGCTCGGATCACTGCGCTTCTCAGCCGGGCCGCTGCTGGCGATAGACGAGCACTTGGACTTTTTCCAAGGTCACGAGTCCTTCGGTGACCATCGTTTCCAAATCGGGCAGCAGTTTGGCAATCTGCTCCGGTGCATCGACGATTTCGACGACCATCGGCAAATCCTCCGACAGGCGCAGGATTTTGGCGGTATGGATCGCGCTGGTGGCTCCATAGCCCAAGGTGCCGCGCAAAACGGTGGCGCCGGCCAATCCGAGCCGCCGGGCTTCCTCGACAATCACTTCGTACAACGGTCGGCCATGGTATTTGTCGTTCTCGCCGATAAAAACTCGCAAGAGTTGCGCTTCGCGGGGTGCTTGCATGGAGCGTGCCTCTCGACTCTTCGTGCTTCGCTGGGGGGGGTCAGAATAGCAGGCGGCCCAGGATCATGCCTGCGGCCAGGCACAACAAGCCCAATACATTCTCGACGACAATGTTTCCGACGGCCAACAACAGTTCGCCGTCGCGCAGCAACTGGCCCGTCTCGAAGGCATAGGCCGAAAAGGTGGTGAATGCTCCCAAGAATCCGGTGAGGAACATGACGCGCGTCTGGCCCGTAATCACCAGCCGCTCTTCGGCCAAAGTCCACACGATTCCAAAGACTCCGCAGCCCAAGGCGTTGACGGCGAGAGTTCCCCAAGGAAAACCCGATCCGCTCAGCCGCTGCACCCAACCAGACAGTCCATAGCGGGCCAGCGTTCCGGTGGCTCCGAGCACGGCCAGAATCGTCAACTCTTTGATCATTTGGATGACCCTCGCTTGATCGCGCCCATGCGGCCGACGTCAAGCTGTTTATTGCCTTTCCGAAAACCGCCTCGGAGAAGGGAACCGTCCCCAGCGGTTCTCGGATCGGCTCTTAATAGAGTGCGATTGCCCGGCCGTAGGCACCGTGAGCCCCTTCGAGTTTGATCGGTCCGAACATAAAAAAGGCGCCGGTGGGCGGAATCTGCTCCAACCCAATGAGGTATTCCACCAGGGCCATGCCGTGCGAGCCAGTCAGCCAATAGACTTCCATGGCGTGCTGGGGATCGACGCCCCCGAGCGTTGGCCCGTCGGTGCCGATCAGTCGGACGCCCTTGTTCGCCAGATAGGCGATCACGTCCAATTCGGGCGTTGGCCAGCCGGCGGCTTTTCCGGCCAAAGGCTGGACCATCATACGATCGCCATCGGGAAACGGCTTGAAAAAGCGGTCGCTGTAGCCCGAGCGAAAGATCACGACGTCGCCGGCCGCGATCGGGCCATCTTTGCTCTCGGCCTGCCGCACGCGCTCGAGCGTGATCGCGGGCGACTTGCCGGGCTCAACGCCCGTGGTGCCTTCGACGAGATCGCGGCAGTCGATGACGCGAGCCGGTCCGAGCAATTGTTCGAGGGCAACCTTGTCGACGGTCATGTCACTGGTGCCGCGCGGGCCGAAGCGCGCTCGTACTTGGCCAACGCCTCGCGCACCTCGGCGCATACCGCGCGTTGTCGAAACCTTCGGGCGGCAGCGCATAGGAGGGCGTGACAAGATGCGTGCCGGCCTGGCTGTCGAGAATGTGCATGCGGGCGAAGAACGGTCCGCGCGCGGGTCAAAGGCGTTGAGCGTCTTGCCCAGGTAGCGTGCGCCTTCCAGGCCGGGCTTTTCGCCGGGCCAGGTCACGGGAAGGTCCTCGTCGAGCAGTACCGACAAATCGGCAACATGTTTGGCCCGGACGCTGGTGAGCAGCTTCGCGGCCACCTTGGGTTCGGTGATTGCCAAGGCGCGCGATTCCCCGCCCGATCCGCCGGCATGCTTGTTCGCCAGGATGGCATGGAAGGCGCCGGTCTCGGGCAGATCGCCGAAATTGGTGGCGCATTCCGTCCAGACGAGGCCGAACTGTCCGCCGGCCTGATGCGTGGCGACGGCGATCGGTCCGACGGGGCCCATGCTCGCACCATCGGTGCCGGCTGCCGAAACCTCCCGTTCGCCGAGCAGTTTCATCGTTTCGGGCGCGGGAGCCGGCCAGCCCGACGTGCGACGATCCAAGACGCTGCTGACGAAACGGTCCCCCTCGGGAAAGGGCCGATAATAGCGATCGGTGTAGCCGGTGCGAAATAAAACCACATCGCCCGGCCCCAACTTCCGATGCTTGTGCTCCCAGGCGAGCACGATGTCGGGCATGATGAGAAAACTCTCGCCGGCCGGCGCGTCGTCGACGTGATCGCGACAATCGATCACGCAAGCCTCGCCGACGAATCGCCAGATCGGCACCTTGTCGCCAGTGATCTTGCCCATCGGCCCGGCCCCGGGCAGACCGGAATCGGGCGGCGGCACGAAGTGTGCCGGCGCGTCAAATTGCGTGCCGGTGTGCTCATCGATTACCACAACGTCGCGATTGTAAGCTCCCGGTCCGATCACGCGCGTCGGGGCGAGTTGATAGGGCGTCATGCCGCTGGGCCAGACGCAGGGATTCTTGGGCGAGACCAGCAGCGACAGGTCGACGACACCCAATCGGCCGGCCACGGGCTCGGCGGCGCACGCCCCCTGCCCTGCGGAAACGCACTCAGTGCGATCGCGCAGGCGATCGCCAAGAAGCGACCAACACCGGCAAACGTGTGAACGTTTCGCAGCCGAGGGGCCATTACTGTATCTCCTGTGCGGAACTCTCTTCGATTCAAAAACGCGGTCGCCACGAAAGCGATCTTCGCATGCGCCACGACACTCACGTGGGATCGACAATGCCGATCGTCTGGCCCAAAGCCACCACCGTCTCCACGGGAGCAACGATCTCAACCAGCCGGCCGGTGGCCGGCGCCTCGATGGCGATGACCGCCTTATCGGTCTCGATCTCCGCCACGGTTTCACCTTTGACGACATGGTCGCCGACCTTTTTCCCCCAACCGATCACTTTCCCTTCCGTGATCGTCAGGTCTTGATTCGGCATGATGACCGCCACGCCGGCCTTGGACGCCGGCTTGCTCGATTGACCATTGGTTACGCTGGGTTGCGGCGGCGATTTGGCGGGCGATGCGTGCAACGAGGGGCAGGCGCGGCCGACGCGTGCGCGGGGGTCAAACCCGTGATGGGACGCACGGACCGCAGTCGACGCGGAACGAGCGGCCGCCCCGCCATGACGGCACGGGCGCCGGCGACGATCTTCTCGGTCGTGATGACCACCGCCGCTTCGTGAATGGGGCTGAAAGGATGGGCCGTCGGATCGTTATGAATGCGTCCGACCGGCGCGTCGAGATCGTCGAAAGCGTGTTCCATCATGGCGGCGGCGATTTCCGCGCCAAGCCCGCACATCGCAAACGCCTCGTCGACGACCAACAAGTGGCCGGTCTTAGCCACGCTTTCGGCGATCGTTTCCACGTCGAGGGGGACAATCGTCCGCAGGTCGATCACTTCGCAAGAGATTCCTTCCTGGGCAAGCTGTTCCGCGGCCTCGACGGCCCGGTGGACCAGCGTGCCGCAGGAAACGATCGTCAGATTGCTGCCGGCCCGCACGATGTTGGCCACGCCGAAGGGCACGAAATACTCTCCCTTGGGAACCGGGCCCTTGGTCGAGAAGAGGGCCTTCGGTTCGAGCATCAGCACCGGATCGCTAGCGCGGAACGCCGTTTTCATCAGCCCCTTGGCGTCGGCCGGATTCGACGGGACCACGACGATCAAGCCGGGACAATGCGCCCAAATCGGGTGATAGGCGCCGCTGTGATGGGGACCGGTGCATTTCACCGTACCCCAACTGGCGCGGACGATCACCGGCACGCTGAGCTGGCCGTTGCTCATGTATCGCATCTTGGCGCCTTGCTCGATGATTTGCGAGGCAGCCTCGAACATGAAATCGACGAACATCAGGTCCGCCACGGCCCGGCAACCGCTGGCCGAAGAGCCGACGGCCGCGCCGGTGAAGCCCAGTTCGGAGATCGGCGTGTCGATCATTCGTTGGCCGCCGAATTCGTGCCACAGGCCTTTGGTGTGGGCAAAACTGCCGCCGCGCTCGCCCGTTCCCTCGCCCATGTAGATAATGTGGGGATCGCGCCGCATTTCCTCGGCAACCGCGTCGCGCACGGCTTCCAGATATCCTTGCACGACGGTTTCGGCCCCAGGATCGATTCCCGGCAACGTGGGATGCAGCGGTTCGGCCCAGACATGATCGTTGGCCTCGGCCGGATCGGGGCTGGGAGAGTGGCGAGAAAACTCCAGTGATTCATGGACTCGCTTGTCGACGGCCTCTTCGATGGCCGTCAGATCTTTCTGCGTCACGCGGCCCGACGCCAGCAGCTTCTGGGCGAAGCGGGCGATGGGACAACGAGTTTTCCAGAGGTCGAGTTCTTCTTGAGTCCGGTAGGTGCCGACCAGTTGGTCTCCCTCGTGATGCCCGACGGTGCGATAGGTTTTGGCTTCGATGAGAGTCGGCCCACCCCCATTCCGCGCCCGTTCGACCGCCACGCGCGTTGCCTCCCAAACGGCCAACACGTCGTTTCCGTCGACCGCGATGCCGGGAACGCCGTAGGCGGCGGCCTTGCTGGCGACTTCGGTATTCGCCGTGGCAATCGTCAGGGGAGTGGCGGTGGCGTACATGTTGTTTTCGCAAACGAAAACGACCGGTGCTTTCTGCACGCCCGCGAAATTGATCGATTCGTGAAATGCACCGTGATTGACCGCTCCGTCGCCGAAGAAGGAAACGGTCACCTCATCGGTCCCACGCGTCCGGGCGCTCAAACCCAGACCGACCGCGCCGGGGATTCCGCCGCCGACGAAACCGTTGGTGCCGAACAAGCCGTATTTCTTGGCATAGAGGTGCATGCTGCCGCCGCGCCCGCCGCAACAGCCACCCGTCTTGGCGTAGAGCTCGGCCATGACCAGTTCGGGCGGAACTCCCTTGGCCAGCGCGTGTCCGTGTCCGCGGTGCGTGCTGGTGATCCAATCGTCGGAGCGCAAATGGGCACAGACGCCGATGGCGGTCGCTTCTTCGCCGATATAGAGGTGGATGAATCCGGGCATCTCACCCTTTTTGTAGACGTCTTGCGCCGCCAGTTCGAAGCGACGAATGAGCACCATCTGCTCGTACAGCCGCAACAGCTCGGCGGTGGGCAAGGAAAGCGCGTCGGCCGGTTGAATTCCTGTTGTCCCCTTCGCGGGGCCACTGGCGGTTGTCGTCATCGTTATCGTGTCCTCTCTCTCGAGTCAGAACGTCTCGCACCCGCGCAGGGCGAAGCTCATCGAATCGAACCCATCTTGTCGAATATTCATCGTAGCAGGTCATATAAGACCACGCCGCTGATGCCCAAAAAGAAGATCGCGCAGCAGATCACCCCTGCCTGCAGCAGCCAATGCGGCTGCAGGGGTTTGGGCATCAGCGTTCGATTGGCAAACAGGGCCTGCAAACTGGAAAGCGCCAAGGCGATATTTCCAATTCCAGCCCCGAACTTGGCGATTGATAACGCCGGAAAGAGACAGAGCGTGGTAAAGCCCAACACGGCGTACATGCTGAGAATGCTGTAGTAGACGTACTTCACCTGGTTGCCGGCCAAACGCTGTGCCCGCGGGTTGCTCATCCAGATGATGTCGGTCCAGCGTCGCGAGATCTGGTCGCCGACGCTGATCTGGCCCGGCGCCAGCACCAAGAAACCGCAGAGCAGCGTCATGGTCCACAGCAGTTGGCGATGTTCGGGATATCGCTGGCTGATCCCCTCGGCCGTCATCGCCGCCACGCGGTCGCTGGCCACGGTGGCATTGCGAATGAACTCCAACGAGACCATGCAAGGGAGCGCCATGCCGATGAACGAGGCCAGCATCCAGACGAACACCTGATCGCGAAAAACGTGCCGCAGCCAACCGTGCCAACGGCGCAAACTGTCGCGATCGAGCAGAAACACGCTCCCGACGTGCGACAAGCGTGATCGTGCGACCGCCGATTGCGCTGGGAATCGCGCCGACATCGGGCCCCCATGCCCCAGCCCTTTTCACGAGTGTAATTGGAGAACATGCTGTTCGACAGGCCGCCGGCGCCGGCAATCGCGGTGAAGGCGGCCAGCATGAACCAATCGATGTCGGGTAACCGCTTATGTTCGACGACGTACTTGGCCAGATTCCGCTTTTCCAATCCTTGATTCTTCAGCAGCTCGGCCAGCCGGGGCGCATATTTTGGCGGAACATCCTCCAATCGCTCGAAGCGGTGCAAGCCGTCGGCGTCGGTAACCGAAAACCGTTCGGCGGTCCACTGTGCCATTGTCCACGCGACCGGAAACCGACAGGACCGCCCCATCCTCGGGCTGTGTTTCCACGAAAAACTGAGCCGGGACGCATCTGAGCCACGGCCTTGGCCACGACCGCGTCGCGACGCGTCGTTTCTTCCGGCGACAGATTATCATTGTCCTGGGTGACCCCGTTGACCTGATACTGCCCGATCATGACGCTGCCGTTTTCCATCGGTCCCTTTGACCAACAAGCGATCGGCGTTGTCGACGAGCGTGAAATGGAAATGGGGATCGACGATGATCGTCTCGGCGCGCTCGGCATAGGTGCCGAATTCGACAAAGCCGCTGGCCACTTCCCACATGTTGTGGGGAGACACCAGGAAGACGGCCACGAACGTCAGGTAGCCCAGGATCAAGATCAGCTTGAGCGACATTACCTTTTCGAGCATGCGATAGATTGTGCCGCCGAAGATCAGCGGCACGAACGCCAGCACGAAAATGCTAATGCCCAGCAATCGCACGAATGTGCTTTCCGTCAACACGTGTCCCAGCACCGTCAAGCTTCCCGAACCAGGCAGGTGGCCGAGAATGGCCGCGGCCAAGGGCCCGCGGCGGCGGCCACGTTGTAGGGCCAGATGGCGCCGACCAGTTCGAGCAGCCCATAGGCGCATGATCCAGCCCAGCGGACCAGGCCAGGTACGCATGCCGCCGGCGATGATCGGTTCGCCGCAATAGAGCGTGAATCGCATCATCATCAGGTTGCAAAAAACTTGCAGCACGATGCTGATCGTGGCCAGCCAGAGAAATGTCGGCGCCGTACTGCGCCGTTACGGCCGGACCGAACAGCCACTCGCCCGAACCGATCGACGTGCCGGCCAAGTACCACGCCCGGCCCGACCAGACCGATCCACAGTCGCCAGCCCGGATGGGGCGGCTCGGGAAGTTGACTGACGTGCCAAGGAGGCAAGAGGCCGGCTGGCACGGTTTGCTCGGCGGCCGGTCCTGTGGCGGTCCACCGTGCGAAGAAATCGAGTTGGAGTCCATGCCCAGCCGCCTACTTCAGAATCCCAACGGAGCTCAACAGAAACGGAAGGGCGTGCCTCGGGGGTCGGATCCCATTTGTCGCGGGTCGAATGCCGGGCAATCCTCCGAGCGGAGGCCCGGTTTGGAACAGGTGTTCGTGACGAGTTGCCGGCCGCGCCGGCCGGACACGGCAAGCTTGCTGCGAGCTGGGCGGCAAAGCTTGAAGAAGTCCTGAAAGAGGCCTTGTTTAGCCGGGCGCACGAGCCAGTGTAAGCACAGGAATCGCTTGATACAACAGACTCGCTATTGTAAGATCAATTTTGCCTAAGAATCCCTCCTGGTGGCAGACTCCAAGGTCCCCCCTGCATGTCACCCCTTCGCGCCCTGCGCCTTTGTCTTTGCTGGGGATGGTCATCGCGCTCGAGCACTTTGGGTCGGCCTCTGCCGGCCCTGGCCGACGAGCCGACGTTTGATGCCGCGAACTCTGGAGTTCGTGGAACGCGAAGTCCGCCCCCTTTTGGTCGAGCGTTGCTTCAAGTGTCACGGCAACATCGAAGAGCCCAAGGGGGGTCTCAAGCTCGTCGACCGCGCAGCGGTGCTTCAAGGGGGCGATTCCGGGCCGGCTGCGGTTCCAGGCAAACCGTCGGAAAGTTACCTGATCGAAACGATCGGGTATCGCGAAGCGCTGCAAATGCCGCCGGACGGAAAACTGAGCGACGCCCAAATCGCAACGCTGACGAAGTGGGTCGAGCTGGGCCTGCCCTGGCCAGCCGCCGGTCCGACCGAAGCGGCCATGGTCGCTCGCAAGGCCGGCGCCGACGCTCAAGGCTATCAAATCACCGACAAACAGCGGCAATTTTGGGCATTCCAGCCCGTGAAGGTCGTGCCCCCGCGCCGATCGAGGAGGCCGCATGGCCGCGTTCGGAAATCGACCGCTACATTCTTGCCCGGATTGGAAAAGGCCCATCTGCGACATGCTCCGGCGGCCGATCGACGGACGCTTATTCGCCGGGCCAGTTTCGATTTGACGGGCCTGCCGCCAACGCCGTCCGAAGTGCAGGCTTTCCTGGCGGATTCATCACCCGACGCGTTTGCCAAGGTGATCGACCGACTGTTGGCCTCTCCCCAATATGGCGAACGATGGGGGCGGCACTGGCTCGATGTGGCACGATATACCGATTGCGGCGATGCGCGCGATCTGGCAACTCAATCCCCGGTCAATCTCAGTGACGTGTGGCGCTATCGCGATTGGGTCGTGGGGGCCATGAATCGCGATCTCTCCTACGACCGCTTCATCATCGACCAGCTGGCGGGCGATCTGGTCGAGCCCGCCTCGCCCGATCGCCTGAATGTCGAAGGGACGATTGCAACCGGCTTCTTAGCGGTTGGACCGTGGGGCAATGGCGACGCCGACAAAGAAAAAATGTTGACGGACATTGTCGATGATCAGCTCAATGTCACGTCGCGCGCTTTCTTGGGCCTGACGATTACATGCGCCCGCTGCCACGATCACAAGTTCGATCCGATTCCGACGGCCGACTATTATGCGCTGGCGGGGATCTTCTATAGCAGCCACATCATTCCTGACGTCGGACCTAAAACAGGCGGCGCGTTGATGCTGCGCGTGCCGTTGTTGTCAGCCACCGAACTGGCCGCCCGCGAGGGCAGCAAAAGTCGACTGGCCGAGCTGAAGACGCAAATTGCGGCCCTTTTTGAGCAAGACTACCGACGGCAGGCCCAAAGCCTGGTTGGGCAGACGGCGCACTATCTCATGGCGGCCTGGGATTATCAACAGTCCGATCAGCGGCCGGCCAACCAGTCGGTCGAGCCGTTCGCCACGAATCGTGGGCTCGACGCGCGGCTGCTGGCACAGTGGATCGCTTATTTGGGAATCGGCGACCCCAGATTGCTCTCCAAGTGGGTGGCCAATGCCGAAGGAGTGCCAGGCCTGCAAGCCTGGATGCCGGAAAAAGAGCCCTACGACCCGGTATTTCAAGTCAACCCGACCGATGTGCCCGCTCGCAACCTGACGTGGGTGATCCCGCCCCATTCGGCGGCGGTGCACCCCTCTCCGAACGGCAGCGTGGCCGTGGCCTGGCGAAGCCCGATCGCCGGCGCGATCCGAATCCGCGGACGGATTGCCGATGGCGATCCCAACGGTGGCGACGGCGTGGGTTGGGCGGTCGTCCGACGGCGAGGTCACGCCAGTGAAAAACTCATCACCGGTTCGATCGATAATGGTTCCTCCCAGGATCTGGCAGCTTTGGCCGATCTCCGTCCGCTGGAAAATGTCGACGTTCGGCCAGGTGACTCGATCTGGCTGGTCATTTCGCCGCGAACCGGCTACGGCTTCGACACGACCATCGTCGAGCTCGAGATTTCCGAAGCGATCACCGACGGCCGCACTTGGAGTCTGGTCCGAGACGTCGTTAACGATCCGCCCGATGCAGAACACAGCAATCCACATCCCGATGCCTTGGGCAACCGAGGGGTCTGGGAATTTCTCGACCTGGTGGCTATCTCCGATGCCGCGGCCAGCATCCAGGCTAATTCGCCCCTGGCCCGCTTGTTCGAGGCGATCGACGGACCGGGATCACCGGCCGACAAGCGAGCGCTCGCCGAATCAGCGGCCGGCGAAATCGAACGATCGTTTTTGGTCGCGGCGGCCGCGCCGGCCGAGGATCCGACTGCCCGATGGTATGTCGAACTGACGGCCGCGAGCGGCCCTTTCCGGCCGGCCGACGGCGCGGCCGACGATCGTCTGACGGAAGAGGTTCGGCCTCGAGTGGCCGAAATGCGTAGCCAAATCGCCGCACTGGAGCAACAGCTTGCAGAGCCGATCCCCCTGGCAAACGGAACGCAGGACGGTGGCGTACCGCAAACGATCTACGAAGGATTTCACGACGCGCGGATTCAAATCCGTGGCAGCTATGCCCGCTTGGGCGAAACGGTTCCGCGCGGCTTTCCGCGGATTCTGGCCGGCGAGAATCAGTCGCCGATCAGCGAGGGAAGCGGCCGCCTGCAGTTGGCTCGCTGGTTGGCGAGTCCGGACAATCCATTGCCCCCTCGTGTGATGGTGAACCGCATCTGGCAGCATCATTTTGGCGAGGGAATCGTGCGCTCGGCGAGCAACTTCGGCAAATTGGGTGAGCGGCCGACCCATCCCGAATTGCTCGATTACCTGGCCGATCGGTTTGTGAATCTTGGATGGTCGATGAAGGCCATGCACCGCGAGATCATGCTTTCGGCCACGTACCAACAGTCGTCGATCGGCGACGCCGACGCGACTGCGCAGGATCCCGACAATCGACTCCTGGGTCGGGCGAATCGTTGGCGGCTTGAGTCCGAAGCGATTCGCGACAATCTGCTGGCTGTCTCGGGCCGGCTGGATCCAACGCGCGGAGGCCCCTCGACGCGTGATTTTTCCACTCCGCGGCGGACCCTCTATTTGATGACCATTCGCTCGGATCGGGCTGGCTTCGGCTTCTTGTTCGATGCGGCCGATCCACTCCTCTCGGTGGAAGCCCGCACCGTTTCGACCGTGGCTCCGCAGTCACTATTTCTGATGAACGACGAATTCGTGGTCGCTCAAGCCGGTGCCTTGGCCGATCGAATCCTGGCCGACTCAGCTGCCAACGCGGAATCTTCCGGCCCGGTGAGCAATCAGCCACTCGATGCGGAATCGCGAGAGCGGGCCAGCATCGAGCGATTGTATGAACTGCTCTATGCGCGGCCGGCGACCGACCGCGAAATTGAGGTAGGGCGCCAGTTGCTCGCTGCACGTCGAGCCGTCTCGGACGAGCGTGCGGCGTGGCTAGCCTATTGCCAGGTGTTAATGTGCGCCAACGAGTTCATTTATATTGACTAAGCTCACCGAGCGAAGAAGCGAGCCATGAACCAACCGATCGATCCCAGAATCCCGGCGGCACTCGGCGACGGACTGCCGGGGCGAGTTTCCCGCCGCGAGGCCTTGGCGCGGTTCGGCACCGGCTTCGGCATGCTGGGCCTGGCGTCGATGTTGGCCGACGAAGCGGCCGCCGATGCCGGGAGCAATCCCCTGGCGGCGCGGCCCGCTCATTTCCCGGCTAAGGCCAAGCGAGTCATCTTCCTGTTCATGGCGGGCGGACCTTCGCACGTCGATCTCTTCGATCCCAAGCCGCAGTTGGCGGCGCCAACGGCCAACCGTTGCCTTTTGAAATGCCGAAGCTTGTACGCACGAAGACGGGCAATATGCTGGCCTCCCCGTTCAAGTTCGAGAAACGCGGGCAATCGGGCATCGAGGTCAGCGAACTATTGCCCAATATCGGTTCGTGCATTGATGACATTTGCGTCGTGCGCTCGATGGTCGCCGACAACATCAACCACAATGGCGCGTGCCTGCAAATGAATACGGGCGAGCAGGCTTTCTCTCGTCCCAGCATGGGGTCGTGGCTGGTCTATGGCCTGGGAACCGAAAACCAGAATTTGCCGGGTTTTGTCGTCATCAGTCCCGCCCAGCCGGCTCAGGGAGCGCCCCTTTGGAGTTCGAGTTTTCTGTCGGCGGCTTATCAAGGGACGTTGGTTTCGGACCTCAAGCGGCCGATCGCCAATCTCGCCAATGGTCAGTTCGCGCTCGCCGACCAGCGGCAACAACTCGACGCTCTCAAGCAACTGAACGAGTTACACCGCGAGGCGCATGCCAACGACAGCCGGTTGGCGGCGCGGATCGAATCGTTTGAATTGGCTTATCGAATGCAAATCAATGCTCCCGAGGCGTTTGACGTGGAGCGCGAGAGCCCCGAGACGCACGCATTGTACGGCGTCGGCGCCGGACCGACTGACATCTTCGGCCGGCAATGCCTGCTGGCGCGGCGATTGATCGAACGCGGCGTGCGATTCGTTCAGGTCTATCACACGCAAACGTCCAAACGCTCCAGTTGCCAGCTTTGGGATCAACATGGCGGCCTACGCGCCGAGCTAGCCAACAACTGCGAGGCCACGGATCAGCCGGTCGCCGCCTTGTTGAAAGATCTGAAAGCGCGAGGAATGTTCGAGGACACACTCGTCGTTTGGGGAGGCGAGTTTGGCCGGACGCCCACCGCCGAAGGGACTGACGGCCGCGAACATCATCCATTCGGATTCACCATGTGGCTGGCCGGTGGCGGCGTCAGGGGGGGCATGACGCACGGCGCCACCGACGAGTTTGGCTGGCACGCGGTTCAGGACAAAGTCCACGTCCACGACCTGCATGCCACCATTCTGCATTTGATGGGGCTCGATCACACCAAGCTGACCTACCGTTACGCGGGGCGCAATTTCCGCCTGACCGACGTCTACGGCGAGGTCGTGACGCCGATCCTGGCTTGACCCGCGCCTCGGCGGGTAGGGCGAATTCGATCGACGGCGAGCCCGGCGTACGGCTGACCAATCGGCACGGTGCGATCGCCGACCATTAAAGGTAAGCGTCGTAGCGGTCGAGATGGTGGCGCAGCGCATTGCAAGCGTCTTCGACGTCTCCTCGTCGCAGCGCGTCGATAATGTGCAAGTGCCCGCGCACTTTCTTGTCCAGGTCAGGTGGATCGAAGGACTCACGAAAGCGATTGAAAAAGACCTGCAGCAAATCGTTGAAGGCCACCAAGGGGCCTAAGTCGCTGGCGGCGAGCAACGCCCGATGGAATGCGAGGTCGGTAGCGATCTGCTCGTCGAGCGTTTTGCCCTCTTTTCGCGGGTCGGTCAAAGCCGCCAATCGTTCGTAGACGGCGGGATCCTCTGCCATCTTCTCGGCCACATGCGCCAGCGCGCCGGTTTCGATAATGATCCGAGAATGCAGCAGTTCGCCCTTGGGATGATCGACCAGGACCAAGGGAAAGCCAAGCTGCTCGGTCGCCCGCTGGACGTCGAATTCGCCTACGGTCAGTCCGCGACGCGGAGCACTGCGAAGGACTCCGAGGAAACCGAGGGCCTTGGTAGCCTCGCGCACGCTGACCCGGCTGACGCCGAAGCGTGCGGCCATTTCGTGCTCGGTCGGCAAACGGTCTCCAGCCTTCAATTGGTTGGTGACAATGAACTGTTTGATTCGACCGGCAATGATTTCGCTAAGATTCTGTCGCTTAACCGTTTCCATGGCAAGATTATAGGACTGAAAACTTGCCGGGACAACCAAGTGCGAGAGTTGTGATTCTCGCCGGTTCGTTCGGCGCTGGTGAATTTTTCGACGCGGGGCAAGACAGAGGCAGGCAGGTATTTGTCGGCTGATCGTTGAGGGTGGCTTGCAGTGCCGCTTGCAGGGCGAACGATGTTGCGGGGCGACTGACCGCTATAGATAAACCTTGAAGTACTCAAGGTGGTTGCGCATCGCTTTGCAAGCACGCTCCACGTCTCCGCAGCGGAGCGCATTGACGATTTGCACGTGCCAATGCACGATGCCCTGGATGGGCTCGCCCGCGTTATAGTCCAGGACTTCGCGAAAGCGATTGAAAAAGACCTGCAGCAAATCGTTGAAGGCCACAAGGGGGCCCAGGCCGCTGGCGGCGAGCAACGCCCGATGGAATGCCAGGTCGGCTGCGATCTGCTCGTCGCGCGTGACGCCCTCGTTTCTTGGGTCGGCCAAGGCCGCCAATTGATCGTACAGGGCAGGATTCTTCGCCATCTTGGCGGCCACGTAAGGCAGCGCGCCGGTTTCGATGATCAGCCGACTGTGCAGCAGTTGACTTTTGGGATGATCGGCCAGGACCAAGGGAAACCCCAACTGTTCGGTCACCCGTTGGACGTCGAATTCGCCGACGGTCAATCCGCGTCGTGGGGCACTGTGAAGGACACCGAGGAAACTGAGCGCCTTGGTGGCCTCGCGCACGCTGACGCGACTGACACCAAATTGTGCGGCCATTTCGTGTTCGGTCGGTAAACGGTCCCCCGGCTTCAATTGTTTTTCAATGATTAAATGTTTGATGCGGCCGGCGATGACTTCACTGAGGTTCTGTCGCTTGACCGTTTCCATGGCAAGATTATATGATCGTAGGCTTGCCGACACAACCAAGTGCAAAAGCAGGAATTCTCGCGCGGTCGTGTCCCGTCCGGGTGAATCTTCCTCGATCTCTCAGCCCCGATTTGTTTGTAATCTCATGAAAATCATCCGTTACGCCGATCCCCAAGGGAATATCCACCATGCCAGCAAGCATGCCGACGGCAGTTTCCGGATGATAGCCGGTGAATTGCTAGGCAAGTTCTCGGTGACCGATCGCCGGGCGGAAGTTGCCCGGCTGCTCGCACCCTTGGTTCCGACTGGCATTCTCTGCATTGGTTTGAACTACCGGCACCATGCCGAGGAGACGAACTCCAAGATTCCCGAGTTTCCCATCGTGTTCATGAAATCGATTGGGGCCGTGCAAAACCCGGAGGAACCGATCGAACTGCCCCGGCATTTGCGTTCCAACGAGGTCGACTACGAATGCGAGTTGGCGGTGGTCATTGGCCGGACTTGCAAGAACGTGCGACGCGAGAAGGCACTCGACTACGTATTGGGTTACACCTGCGCCAACGACGTGAGCGCCCGCGATTGGCAAGGAAAGTTTGGCGGCAGCCAATGGTGCCGCGGCAAGACCTTCGATACGTTCTGCCCACTGGGTCCCGCGTTGGTCACGACCGACGAGATCCCCAATCCGAATACGCTGGGGATCAAGACCATCCTGAATGGCAAAGCCGTCCAGGATTGGAACACCAATGACATGATTTTCGACGTTCCGACGCTGATCGAATTCCTGAGCGGCAGCACGACGCTACTCGCGGGCACAGTGATTCTCACCGGCACTCCCCAGGGCGTGGGCGTAGCGCGCAAACCGCCGCTTTGGCTGACACCGGGCGATCTTATCACGATCGAAATTGACAAGATCGGCTCGCTCACCAATCCTGTCGTGGAAGAAAAAGTCTGAGGGCCTGGCCCCGGGACTCGGTACTTTCACAGGCACCAGTCGGCGGTCACGCCCCTCTGCCAATCGGCCCAATCACGGCGAGCGTGTCGTCATCGGATAGTCCACCGGTGCCATCAGCCAGCGGGCTACACGGTGCCGCCGATCTTC
The DNA here is from genome assembly GCA_963702015.1 of uncultured Planctomycetaceae bacterium. GTDB lineage: Bacteria > Planctomycetota > Planctomycetia > Pirellulales > PALSA-1355 > DATJTR01. The sequence continues at coordinate 3,462,438 of OY969698.1, read as the reverse complement.
AAGCCAACGCATAAGCCGGCCACGGCGGCCTGAGTGGCTTGGCGATCCGCGGAACTCATAGCGCAACACGGCTTGGGGCGCACCCTCGTCCCAACGCAGGCTCTTGTTGTTCAGTTCGTACTCGGCAGTCGGGGTTGGAGGGGCCGAACCCGACGCAGCTCCCGGTTGAATCGGCAGGCGCAAACGCGGTGCGTAAAGGGTGTCACCCTCAACGGCCAAACCGTCGAGCGGACCACGCACAAATTCAAACCGATAAAACCCAGACATGTTCAGCTCCTTTCGAGCAAATCTTCACTGCTTTTCCTATGCAGTTTCGGTGCCGAGCGGCCCAATCGTGCGATAACCCCTGGATTGCCGTAGCAGGGACTCAAAATCGGGTGCGGGAAGGCTATCGGACGAATTGCAAATCGCAGGGCTACCCCTTCTATGTATTGCAAGATGCAAGAAAGAGCCTCTTTCCATCGAGGTACGGCAGCACGTTCGCTGATGACGATTGTGCGGCTAGCTCGCACTGCCGCGCGCCTTGCCGCACGCGCCGCACACTCCCCCTGCACTTTGCCCGATCGCCGTTTGCCTGAGCCAAGTTGTGACGAGCCGTCGCCGCAGCCCGATTGCGATGAAACGACAAGTCGTCGGCTGGGAAGTCGGGCAAACGATAGTTTTGGTCCAAATAAACTGCTAATCTCCGCAGGGACGGCGACTTAGCGTCTGACGCACGGACCTTGCGAGCCGTCTTTGGTCCGCAACGTGCATACGTGAGTCAGCCGTGCGTCGGTATGAACATCGATGCAAAGCGCTAAGCAGCGAAGTGGGAGCGAGAGCGAGATGATCGACATAGTCCTGATGATCGTGGGGATCGGTTTCTTTTTGTTGTGCTGGGGCTACGCCCTCGCCTGTTCGCGAATTTGAGGAGTTGTGTGGCGATGAACGTCGAGTATCTGGCCGGAGGCATCCTGGTGGTATTGGTTACGGTCTACCTGGTGTATGCCTTGATACGTCCCGAGCATTTTTGAACGCATTGGCCCGCGCGGCCACGGCATATTGCAATCAGTTCAACGTCGTAGTGGAGCATTGACGTACCCATGACTGTCATCGGTTGGTCGCAAATCATCGTGTTTGCTCTGATGGTATTGGCAATCACGAAACCAATGGGCATTTACATGCACCGCGTGTTCGAGGGGAACGAGCAACCCTGGCCGCGCGTTTTCGGAGGGTTCGAGCGTTTGTTCTATCGCCTGTGCGGCGTACGGCCCGATCGCGAGCAGACGTGGCTTCAATATTCGTACGCTCTGCTGGCTTTTAGTGCACTGACTATGGTGGCGACCTACGCCATCGAGCGGCTACAGCACCTTGCGCCTTTCAATCCTCAATCCTTGCCGGCCGTGCCGCCCGAACTGGCTTTCAACACCGCGGCCAGCTTTACCACGAATACGAATTGGCAGTCCTACGTGGGTGAAGCCGTGATGAGCTATTTCACCCAGATGGCGGGGCTGGCCTGGCACAATTTCATTTCGGCGGGAGCAGGCATTGCCGTGGCCTTGGTGATTTGCCGGGGATTGACTCGTCGCGGCGGTCCGGCCGGGCCGGCGACGGTCGGTAATTTTTGGGTCGACATGGTCCGATCTTTGGTCTACGTGCTGCTGCCGATTAGCGCCATCTTCGCGCTGTTCTGGCCGCGCAGGGTGTCATCGCCAACCTGCAGCCCTATCTGGCCGTCACCACGGTCGAAGGGGGCACGCAAACCCTGGCCATGGGACCTGTGGCCTCGCAAGAGGCGATCAAGGAGCTAGGGACCAACGGCGGCGGATTCTTCAACGCCAACAGTGCCCATCCGTTCGAAAATCCGACACCGCTCACCAACTTTCTCGAGATGGTGTCGATTTTCGCCATTCCAGCCGGTTTGACCTACACCTTGGGCCGTATGGCGCGTAACCAACGACAGGGTTGGGCGCTGTTCGGCGCCATGGCCATTCTGTTCGGCCTCGGCGTCGGCGTGGCTTATTGGGCCGAATCGAAGCCCAATCCGGCGCTGGTTGACCTGCCCATTGATCAAACGGTCGGCAATTTGGAAGGCAAAGAGATTCGCTTCGGTCTATCCGCATCGACGCTGTTCGCAACCGTGACGACCGATGCCTCGTGCGGAGCCGTCAACTCCATGCACGACAGCTTCAATCCGTTGGGAGGATTGGTGCCGCTGGTGAATATCCAATTGGGTGAAATTGTTTTTGGCGGCGTCGGCGCGGGCATGTATGGCATGCTCGTCTTCGTGGTCTTGACCGTGTTCATTGCCGGCTTGATGGTCGGGCGGACGCCCGAGTATCTCGGCAAGAAGATCGAAGTCCACGAAATGAAACTGGTCATGCTGTACGTCTTGATATTTCCGTTGATCATTTTGACGCAGTCGGCCTGGTCGGCGATTTACGAAAAGCAGGCCGCCGATTTTTCAGCCGCCCAGCCGCCCCCGGTTGCCACGCCCGACGGCACTCCGCCGGTGGTCAATGTGCCCGACAACTGGTACGGCGGTTCGTCGCTCAACAATAGTGGTCCACACGGTCTGAGCGAGATGCTGTATGCCTTTACAAGCGGCACGGGCAACAATGGTTCGGCCTTTGCAGGGCTGAACGCCAACACTCCTTGGTGGAATCTGGCACTGGGGGTGACGATGCTGGCCGGGCGGTTTTTGATGATCGTGCCCGTGCTGGCCCTGGCCGGCTCGCTGGTCACCAAGAAAACGGTGCCGGCGGGATTGGGGACCTTTCCTACCGATAGTTTGCTGTTCGTGGGGCTGCTGACGAGTGTCATCTTGATTGTCGGCGCCCTGACGTTTTTCCCGGCGCTCTCGCTTGGCCCGATCGTCGAAGCATTTTCGGCGCATGCCGGCAAGTTGTTCTAAAGAGCGCGTGGGCAACTGCTTTTAATTTCCACTGACAACACGTAATCTCGGTGAGTTCCTATGGGTGGTCCAAGAGCCAAATCCGTTTCCTTGTTCGACGGCGCGATTTTGCGCCGGGCGGCAGTGGATAGCCTGATCAAACTGGCGCCGCAGCATCTCTATGCCAACCCGGTCATGTTCGTCGTCGAGCTCGGCAGCGTGCTGACAACGGTGCTCTGGCTGCGCGACATTTTCGCGCCGCCGTCAAATCACGTCCCACTGTGGTTCACCGGTTCCGTCACCCTGTGGCTGTGGTTCACGGTGCTGTTCGCCAATTTCGCCGAGGCGATCGCCGAGGGTCGAGGCAAGGCCCAGGCCGACACCTTGCGCAAGATGCGTACCGAAACGATCGCCCGCCGCCTGGAAAACGGACACATCACGGAAGTGCCGGCATCGGCCCTGCGCAAAGGCAATCAAGTGGTTGTCGAAGCGGGCCAACACATCCCTGGCGACGGCGAAGTGATCGAGGGGATTGCCTCGGTCGATGAATCGGCAATCACCGGCGAATCGGCCCCTGTCATTCGCGAGAGCGGCGGCGATCGTTCGGCCGTGACCGGCGGAACGCGCGTCCTCTCCGACCGAATCGTGGTGCGGATTACCTCGAACCCCGGTGAGTCCTTTCTCGATCGCATGATTTCGCTGGTCGAAGGTGCTTCCCGGCAAAAAACCCCCAATGAGCTGGCCCTGCATATCCTGCTGGTGGGATTGACGCTGATCTTTTTGTTCGCCTGTGCCACGTTGGTGCCGCTGGCGATTTATTCCGGCATCGAGTTGCCGGTGACCACGATGGTCGCGTTGCTAGTCTGCCTGATTCCGACCACGATCGGCGGACTTTTGTCGGCCATCGGAATCGCCGGCATGGATCGGTTGATCCGCAAGAACGTGTTGGCAATGAGTGGCCGGGCAATTGAAGCCGCCGGCGACGTCGACGTGCTGCTGTTGGATAAGACCGGCACGATCACGATCGGCAATCGAATGGCCACGGCCTTGCTGCCGCTGCAAGGCATCGCCCTGGAAGAATTGGGCCAAGCCGCCTTCCTGGCAAGCCAGGCCGACGAAACTCCCGAAGGCCGGTCGATTGTAACCCTCATCAGCGATCGCTACGCACTGGCGGCTGCCGGAGTGAACGGCAACGCGAGTTTCATTCCGTTCAGCGCCCATACGCGGATGAGCGGCTGCGACGTGGGGGGCGAAATGATTCGCAAAGGTGCGGTCGACGCCGTGGCCACATTTGCCAGCGATTTGGGGGGTCGAATTCCCGCCGAACTGCGCGAGATCGCCGGACGGATTGGCGACGAAGGGGGCACGCCGCTGGCCGTCGCCACCGGGTCGCGCGTGCTGGGTATCGTGCATTTGAAAGATATGGTCAAGGAGGGCATGACCGAACGGTTTTCTCGCTTCCGAGCGATGGGCATTCGCACCGTGATGATCACGGGCGACAACCCCCGTACCGCGGCCGCGATTGCCCACGAAGCCGGCGTCGACGATTTTCTGGCCGAGGCCACGCCCGAAGCAAAAATGCGGTTGATTCAAGACCAGCAAGCGCTGGGCAAGCTGGTCGCCATGACCGGCGACGGCACGAACGACGCGCCGGCATTGGCTCAAGCCGACGTCGGCATGGCGATGAATACGGGCACGCAGGCGGCCAAAGAAGCCGGCAACATGATCGATCTCGACTCGGACCCCACCAAGCTTTTGGAGGTCGTCGAGATCGGCAAGCAACTCTTGATGACGCGTGGCGCGCTGACGACTTTTTCCATCGCCAACGACGTAGCCAAATATTTCGCCATCATTCCGGCCATGTTCATGGTGGTCTTTCCCGAAATGGCTCCGCTGAACGTGATGGAGTTGGCCACCCCCTACAGTGCCATCCTGTCGGCGGTGATCTTCAATGCGATCATTATCATCCTGCTGGTTCCGTTGGCACTGCGTGGCGTGACGTATCGCCCAGTCGGCGCTGGTCCCCTGCTCCGTAAACTGCTGTTGATCTATGGTGTCGGCGGCATCATCGTGCCGTTTGTCGGCATCAAATTAATCGACATGGCCTTGGTGGCCATGCATCTGACCTGAGGTAGAAATCCATGTTCAACGAATCGATTGTGGCCCTGCGGATGACGTTGGTGACTTTGGTCGTGACCGGCCTGGTCTATCCGCTGGCGATCACGGGCTTGGCCCGCGGATTGTTCCCCGACGCCAGTAGCGGGAGCCTGATGAAGGACGAGAGCGGGGCGGTGGTCGGGTCTCGGCTGATCGGCCAGCCGTTTTCCAACCCGGCCTATCTTCAGCCCAGGCCCTCGGCCGCGGGCACGGGCTACGACGCGATGGGTTCTTCGGGCTCGAACCTGGGCCCCACTTCGCAAAAGCTGCACGACCGCGTGCAACAAGACGTCGAGCGCCTGAAGAAGGAAAACCCCGATGCCGGTGAGACCATTCCGGCTGACCTGGTGACCGCTTCGGGCAGCGGTTTGGATCCGCACGTTTCGCCTGCCGGCGCACTGTGGCAGGTGCCGCGAATCGCCAAAGCCCGCGGCGAAGATCCAGCGCGGATCCAAGCGGTGATCGAAGCCAACATCGAGCATCCGGTGTTGGGCTTTTTGGGCGATGCGCGCGTTAACGTGTTGATGGTCAATCTGGCGTTGAATCGGAAGTTTGGAGTCCCACATTGAGGTTCCCGGCAAGGGCCCAGGCAATCCGCGGACTCGAGATGCGCCATCGGCTACCGAGCGGTCGGAATTTCGGGGGTCGACTCGGTTCCATAGCAGTGGGGATGAGACTATGATTGCGTGTCGCTGATGATGGGTTATCGATTCGCCGACGGGCGGTCGGGTGGGAAATTCCGTCGGCATTGCCACGATGAATTATGAGCGTGGGCGATTCTCGAACTCCTGAACCCACTCGGCCGCGAGCCCAGGATTTTCTGGAGCTGGTTCACCGCGGCAAGCGCGGCCGATTGAAGCTTTATCTGGGCTTTGCCGCGGGCGTCGGTAAGACTTACCGCATGCTGGAAGAAGCCCACGCTCTGCAAAAACGCGGCGTCGACGTCGTGGTGGGATTTGTCGAGACCCACGGCCGGCAAGAAACGGCCGCCTTGCTTGACGGCCTGGAAATCATCCCGCGCAGAAAGATCCCGTATCGCGGTTTGAGCGTCGAGGAAATGGATATCGATGCCATCCTGGCTCGCCAGCCAGAGATATGCATCATCGACGAATTGCCTCACACCAACGTGCCTGGCTCGCGCCATGAGAAGCGCTATCAGGATGTGCAGGAGATCCTCGAGGCGGGCATTCATGTCATCGGCGCGCTGAATATCCAGCATCTCGAAAGTCTGAAGGACATTGTCGAGCGCACCAGCGGAGTGCACATCCGCGAGACCATTCCCGATACGTTTCTCAAGCAGGCCGATCAGATCGTCAATTTGGACCTGGCGATCGAAGACCTGATGGATCGCCTGCGCTCGGGAAAGATCTACGCGGCGGAAAAGATCACTCTGGCGCTGGAAAACTTCTTCCAGCAACAGAATCTTTCCACGCTGCGCGAGTTGGCCCTGCGCGAAGTGGCCGAAAGCGTCGATCGGACGGTGTTGGCCCAGAACCGCGCCGGCGGCGAACGTGGACCATCGACCTCCGAGCGCGTGATGGTGTCGATGGCGTCGAGTTCGCCCAGGGCCAACGCGTTGCTGCGTCGCGGGTCGCGCCTGGCCGGCCGCTTGAACACCGATTGGTTCGCCGTCTATGTGGAAACTCCCAACGAGTCGCCCAACTTGATCGATTCGGAAACGCAACGGCATTTACACGCCACGATCCAGCGGGCGAAAGATTTGGGGGCCGAGGTCGTGCGACTCAAGTCCCGCGATCCGGTCGCGGCCTTGCTCGACTTCGCCCGCTCGCACAATGTCGGGCACATCGTGATCGGTCGCTCGGGCGCCCCCTGGTGGCGGCGATTGATTCATCAATCGGTCATGCACCGGCTGGTCGACGAAGCCGACGGCTTCGATCTGCACATCGTCTCGCTCGACACCGAGGAGCCCAGTCCATGAGCTTGCGTATAAAGCTGCTGCTGGCCCTGGTGCCGTTGGGACTGGCACTGGTCGTCGTGGGGGTTTCGGCGGTGTGGTCGTTGGCGGCGCTCGGCACTGAGTCGCAGCTCATCTTGAGGGACAACTATCGCAGCGTGCTGGCCGCTCAGCGGATGCAAGAATCGATCGAACGGCTCGATCGCGCGGCAATGCTGGCGATCATTGGCCGCCCCAAGCCCGAAGCTTCGGTCGGCGATTGGATCTCGCGATTCGAGAAGGAGTTGAAAGTACAAGAAGGGAACATCACCGAGCCGGGCGAAAAGCAAGCCACGGAGCGTTTGCGGCAGGTGTGGCACGACTTTATCCAGAAGTTGCAAGAGCTCGGTGGGCTCAAGGACCGCGAAGCGGCCGAAAGATACTACTTCGATCAACTGGAGCCAACCCTAGAAGAAGTCAGAGCGGCCGCCAGCAAGATTCTTTCGCTTAACCAGGACGCCATGCTGGAAAAGAGCGACCGGGCCGAACATTTTGCCGCCGCAACCAATCGCGCGCTGTTGGTCACGACGCTCGGCGCCCTGCTCATCGGGGCCGCCGTCTCAATCACGCTGACCAACCGCCTGCTGCGTCCCTTGGGTGTTCTCAACCAGGCAGTGGGCCGGCTGGGAAGTGGCGACTTCGACGTGCGGGCCAAAGTCGCCGGACGCGATGAAATCGCCCAACTGGCCGACCAATTCAACTCAATGGCCGATCGGCTGGTCGAATATCGCAACAGTTCGCTGGGCGAACTGCTCTTGGCCCAGCAGGCGGCTCAAGCCGCGATCGATAGTATTCCCGATCCGGTAATCTTGTTTTCCAACGACGGAGGCATTCTGAAGATCAACGATGCCGCCGAGGTGCTCGTGCAGAAATCGCATGCCGGCCAGGTCGACATGCTGGCCGCCCTGCCGCCTGAATTACGCGGAGCGCTCGAGCAAGCCCGCTCCTATGTCCTCGAGGGCAAAGGTCCCTACATCCCCAACGGCTTCGAAGACGCCATCGCGGTAACGGACGCCAACGGCAACGAGAGTTGGTTTTTGCTCCGTGCCACGCCGGTCTACGAGCAGCGTGGCCGGATCAACGGCGTCACGGTCATTCTGCAAGACGTCACCCGGCTGCGTCGGTTCGACGAACTGAAAGACGACCTGGTCGCCACGGTGGCGCACGAGTTCCGCACGCCACTTACATCGCTACGGATGGCGATCCACCTCGTTTTGGAGGGGGTTGCTGGTCCGCTGAGCGAGAAACAGGGCGACCTGCTGTATGCCGCCCGCGACGATTGCCAACGCCTGCAGCGAACCGTGGACGAGCTGCTCGACCTGGCCCGCATCCAGTCGGGAAAACTGAGCATGCAGCCGCGTCCGCTACGCGCCGCCGATCTGGTCCATCAGGCCATCGAGCTGCATCGCGCTCCAGCGGCCGAAAAGCAGGTGACCCTCACGGCCGACGTCGGCTTGGGATTGGACCAGGTGATGGCCGATCCGCAGCGGGTGCAGTTGGTCCTGTCGAATTTGCTGGGCAACGCCATCCGCCACTCGCCCGATGGCGGAGACGTCGAGATCGCGGTGGCACCACGGGGCGGGTATGTCCGTTTTTCGGTGACCGACGCCGGCGAGGGGATTCCGACCGAGTATCAAGCCGCGATTTTCGAGCGTTTCTTCCGCGTGCCCGGTGCCAGTTCCGGGGCCGCCGGTTTGGGATTACCATTGGCCAAGGAGGTGGTCGAATCGCACGGAGGCCAAATCGGCGTGGAGAGCCGCGTCGGGCACGGCAGCACGTTTTGGTTTACGCTGCCCAGCGGCCCGAGCTGATCTGCCGCGGATGGTACAGGGGGATTACGAGGCTTCGTAGCGCTTCCGCTTCCGCCACAAGGTCGACGTGTCGATCCCCAACGTGTGGGCAGCTTCTTCGACGGTCGCCTTTCGCGCCAGCACCGCCAGAATATGGCGGCGCTCGAGCTCTTCGAGCGTGAAATCGCCCCCCAACGTTGGCGCACTGGCTTCGGGCGAAAGCATTTGCTCGGGCAGCGCTTCGGGCTCGATCGTGGCCGAAGGCCAGAGAATGACGGCTCGCTCCATCGCGTTGCGCAGTTGACGCACGTTGCCAGGCCAGTGATAAAGCCGCAGGATTCGCTCGGTGGCCGGCGCAAGAGTGGGGATGGGCCGTCCGACGGCGCGGGCGAAAAACGTCAGGAATTGCCGCGCCAGCGGAAGAATGTCTTCTGGTCGTTCGCGGAGCGCGGGGACGACGACTTCGACCACGTTCAAGCGATAGAGCAGATCCTCGCGAAACCGGCCGCCGCGAACATCCGCCTCCAGATCGCGGTTGGTCGCCGCCACGACGCGCACGTCGGCCGCCCGGGTGCGTGTTTCGCCGATCCGTTCGAATTGCTTCTCTTGCAAAAAGCGCAGCAATTTGGCCTGCAGGGCGGGTGAAATCTCGCCGACTTCGTCGAGGAACAGGGTTCCGCCTTCGGCGGCTTCGACCCGACCCGGTTGATCGCGCACGGCGCCGGTGAATGATCCCCGCACGTGGCCGAACATTTCGCTGGCCAGCAGCTCTTCGGACAGCGTCGGGCAATTGACCATCACAAACGGATAATCATGGCGGCGGCTGTGCAGGTGCAAGGTGCGGGCAAGAACACCCTTGCCCGTGCCGTTTTCGCCCCGCAACAGCACGGTCGAATCGGTCTGCGCGGCACGAATGATGATTTCCATCGCCGCGCGCATTTTCGGCGAATGGGTGTCGAGGTCGATTTCCGGAACAGTCTGTTTCAGTTGCTGGTCAAATTCGGCCAACCGCCACTCGGCTTGCCGCCGCTGCGTGAATTGATTGACCAGATGACGGATCTGCTCGGGCGTAAAAGGCTTGGGCAGATAGTCGATTGCGCCGCGTTTCAAGGCCTCGACGGCGGTTTCGATCGTGGCGTAGGCCGTCAGCACGACGATGCCGAGGCCGGGGCTTTCGGCCAGAAGTTTGGGTAGCAAGTCGAGTCCGCTGGATTCGCGCAGTCGCAGATCGAGAAACACCAGGTCAAACGGACGTTGCCCGACGGCGGCCACGGCTTCGTCGGGAGAACTTGCCGAGCGGACCTCGCAGCCCATGCTCTCAAGGCAAATCGTCAGCGTGGCACGGATGTTTTTTTCATCGTCGATGATGAGAACGCGGAGCATTTTGAATCACCCGCCGGAAACTGCCACGCCGGAGAGCGAGGCAGAATGTGCGTCAGGGTGTTAGATCTCCCATCTCGAAAAATTCGCTGCCGTTACTGCGCGTGGAAAGGGCCCGCCAGACGTTGAGCGCGATTTCATTGCTCACGAATTGTACCGAACCGTCCGCAAGCAGCAAATTGACGCCCCCCGGATGCCGGCTACGAGCGGTGCGCCAGCCGTAGGTGGCGTAGAGGTATTGGCTGTTGCCTCCGGTGACGGCTCCGATGCAATCGAAATTCGTATCGTTGGGCAAGTAATAGTGATTGTAAAGTGCGCAGCGATATTCGCCGCCGGCCCAGGCGAATCCCTTGCCAAAATCGATATTCCACTGGGCCGAGGCGGTGTTGCCGCAGATTGCCGGCGTCAGCGGAGCCACGGAGTGAAAGACATAGTCGACACTGGGATCGTGATAAGACCCGGGACCATTAAGAGTGCTGTTTTGCCCAAGGATGCTTTCCGACATCAGGCCAGTTTTGCTGGTGCCGTCAGTGATCTGGCCGATCCGAGTGTTCGAATTAATGAAAAAGACGCCGTCGGTTTGCCAGGGCGTTCCCGCCCCCGGTTGGGCGGCCAGACTGCCGCCGGTTCCGGTACCGGTGCAGGCGGCGTAATTGGTGGGTCCGAAGGCCGCCTCGACAGTTTGTGTGACGTCGCTGGGGCAAAGGAATTCCGGGACGACTTTGGCCACCGCGGCGCCGTTCGGCGATGCCGGGAAGGACGACGTACCGAGATAGAGGGGAACCGACAGGTCGAGCAAATTGAAGACGTTTGACTCATCCAGGTAGCGTGCCAAATAGACCAGCGACGACCAGTTGTAGTTCGGCCAAGGGTTTTGGGACGTTACAGGACCCGTGGTATAGGAATAGGGCTTGGAATCGGCTCCCACGGGAAAGGCGTTTTGCGCGGCGTGGTAATTCTGCGCGGCCAGACCCAATTGCTTCATATTGTTCATGCAAGAAGTTCGCCGGGCCGACTCGCGCGCCGACTGCACGGCGGGCAACAGCAGCGCGATGAGCAGTCCGATGATGGCAATCACCACCAATAACTCCACGAGCGTGAAAGCAGCCCGGGATCGGCGAATTGGCGTACGACTGTGGCCGACGCTGGGCCCGCGGCTTGGCCCGCGCGTCAGAAAATGAATCGCCGCTGACCGACAGAATCCTACATAGCTGCCGCCGGTAGGTTGCATTACCAGATCGCCGGGATGAAACGGGATGGAGAGGCTGAGCGGAAGGTAGGCCGTGCCGCCCAATCGCTGGCGGCATATGGCATGCCGGCCGACCGTGCTGCCGGGGGGCGAGACCACTTGCGACCATTTTCCCCGATTTGTGGCCTAACTTCTAGTCGCGCGGCTCGCCTTTTTACGACTTATTGTGCTCTGCTCGATTGTCGGCGGTTCTCCTCGGCGCGGCGCGTTGGACGGGCGCAAGTGCTTTGGCAGCATGCACCAGGCGCTTCGTGGACGAAGCGCCCCGCGGCGAAACCTGCGACCTCCAGGACTCGAACCGGCAACTTCAGCAAGCCCGCGCCTTACGCCGCCGCCAGGTGATCCAGAAACCGATTCCGCCCAGGCACGCCAAGATCAAACTCGACGGTTCGGGGGTGGGCGACAGGGTAATCGCGGCCGAGCCTGATAGCTCGCTGGCCACGGTCCCCAGGAGATTGCCGTTCAAGTCGTAGCGGTAAATCGCTCCCGAATAATTGAAATCCTTGCCCAACACGGCGACCAGCAGAGTGCCGTTGGACGGATCGTAGACAATGTCGGAGGGAAAGTTGCTGATGTAGTTCGGTTCGGTAGCGGGTCCGGTGATGGGGCTGCCATCGGGAGTCGGCAGGATCGAGGCGAAGACGCCAAGATAGTTGCCCGTGGGGCCATATCGCAGAATATCGTTGCCAAACAGGTCGACGACCAGAAGGTCATTGCCCGACGAAGGATTGGCGTCGGGAATGAGGGCCAGGCCGGCGGGAGTTTCCAGCGGACTGGTGCCGGCCGTAATGAATGTCGACTGGACGCCCCCCTTCACCTCGTCAACGCTGGCGCCGCCAAAATCGCTGACGTACATCGTGCCGTCTGGACCAAAGACAAGGCTGGCGGCCTCGGTCACGCCAGTCGTGACATCGCCGACGAAACTACCGGCTGGCGCCATTGCGGTTCCGTTATTGGGTCCGACAAATTCTTCGACCTGGCCACCACCGACATTGTTGGCGACATAGAGGTTTCCGTCGGGACCAAATTTCACCGCGGCAGGCGCGGCACTCGCATCGGGCAGCGTGGCATAGACGCCCATATAGGCATCGGTCGTGCCGTTGAACTCCAGAATGTTTCCGCCGCCACCGGCACCGCCCGTATTACTGCTGACGTAGAGATTACCGTCAGGTCCAAACGCGACGCCCGTCGCAGCCGCCAATCCGCCGGTGCCGTAGGTGACGGCGCCGCCGGCCTCCGGAGCGCCGGTCGCGTCGTTGAATCGTGACACGATGTTGAAATCAGGCGTGCTCGGATAGTAGTAGCCGACGACGATGTCAGACCCAAATGCCGCAGTCGCCGAAGCGACAAACAGCAGGGCAAGGGCCATGGAAACAATTCGGCGAGCGAGCGAACGATGAAGCAGTCTCACGATGTTTTCTCCTGAGTGGTGGGCGTTCTTTGGATGCATGAACGTTTGTCTGTTGCGGTGGGAAATTGGACCAGATACGGATGGATCGAACCGTTGGTGGGTCGCAGTCTCGAATCGCTCGACGCAGCGGGAGATCGACGCCGGCGTGCCGCTCGCTCTGGGAATTGTCATTCCCGGGGTGAGTTCAGAGATTCCTGCTGCAAGCGCGGCGATTGCCGTGCGAAGCAAGATGCGAGAAAAGCCAAGATTCCCGTCGGGAAAAGAAAGCCGACTGGGGGCTAAGAATTCCGCCTTGCCGCGAGCAAAGGAATTCGAATCGACGACGCCTACCGATTCCGGTGGGTCAGCGTTCGAACTGCGGCATTAGCTTACCTGGCGGGGCACGATCGGGGCGAAAAGCGAACTCAACGTGATCGCCCTATGTTACCCAGGGCAACGGCCATGTCAAGCTTCGGGCCGATTTTTTCCCCCAGCCCGATTCGACCCGTTTTTCGAGGGGTCCAGGGCCGTGGCCATCTCCCCTAGGTGGGCTCGTGTCCGACCATTTCCAGGTTCTTCTGAAAATAGCGGACCGCTTCGGTCGGATTGAGGTTGAAGATTGCCCGGCCTTCGGTGGACCAATGCCCCTCGTGAATGCGAAACACCGCCGTGGCAGCCCGCAGATTGCCGACCGCCTCGACCGCCTCCATGCCCCCCCCTTCGACGGCCTCGAAACCGATGACAATTGCCACGAAAGCTGAAAGCTCGCCACTCTGGCGGTCGCGTGCATAGATGACGCCGTCGTCGAATTCGCAGCGGACCCAATCGAGTCCGCGCGGCTTGCCGCTGCTGGAGGCGATTTTAATGAAGCGCGCTTCCAGATGCTCGCGGTGGAGGTGGAATTCGCGCCGCGCGCGCACCAACTGGGCCTCGCGCCACGCCGAGCGCGCCGGCCGCCAACTCAGCGACGCAACGATGATCGCGACGCCGATCACTCCCAACACGACCCATGCAGCCCAATCCATCCGAGCCTTCCCCCCCTTCCATCCGCCGCTTTGCGCGTTCCGCTTTGCCAGACGCGCGCGTTCACACTGCTGTCGATCGGCCGACCCAAATTTTACTCCCGGACCATGGCCGCTGACAAGCAATATGATTTGCCAGGTCGGCGGGATGGTCTTGAAGACAGGGCACTTGCGGCCCGTCGCGACCAGGGTCTAATTTCAATTTGTCGACCGCGACAATTGCGAGACAGTCGGTTGCCGTGCTGTTTTTGCGGCCGGCAACGGTTTTTGCTCGCCTCCGGCGAACACGCGGCTTGATTTGCCATGAGTCCCACGTTCGAAGCCATTTTGACCTCGTGGCCCAGTGCCAGATGGCTGTGGGCAAGTGCCGCACTGACCGCGGGCATCTACTGTCGGGGCTGGTGGAACCTGCACCGGCGCGATCCGGCCCGCTGGCACTGGGACCGATTGGCGGCTTTTTTGGGGGGCCTCGCGGCCCTTCTTCTGGCGCTGGCGTCGCCGGTCGAACCGCTGGCTGCCCTGTTGCTCCAGGCCCACATGGTGCAACACCTGCTGTTGATGATGGTGGCGCCCCCCCTGATCTGGCTGGGCGACCCCTTGTTTCCGTTGGTTCGCGGTTTGCCGCGGGCGATCCGCAAAGAGTGGATCATTCCGCTAATGCGTGCCGATGGATTGCGGCAGACGCTCGCCCGGCTGACCTATCCGCCCGTCGCGCTGGTCGTGTATGTCGTCGTGACCTGGCTGGGACACGTGCCGGCGCGTGTACGAGACGGCGCTCCGTAACGACGGCTGGCATGTCGTGCAACACATGAGCTTTCTGGCCGCCGCCCTGCTGTTTTGGTACCCGGTGGTCCGACCCTACCCGAGCCACCCAAGTTGGTCGGCGTGGCTGCTGATTCCGTACCTGGTCTTGGCCGACGTGCAAAACACCGTGCTGGCAGCGCTGATCACGTTCTCCCGCCACGTGATCTATCCCTATTACGACGAGGTGCCGCGGCTGGGCGGCCTTTCGGCTCTCGACGACCAGGCGGCGGCGGGGGTCGTCATGTGGGTGCCCGGGTCGGTGGCCTTTTTACTGCCGCTGTTCGTCCTGGGGGTCCGATTGATCGGCGGTTCCAGTGCGGTCGAACGTGCCAAACGGATTCCGGCCCGGGTCGCGGGTGTTGCCCCCCTGCCCTTCGCCCGCCTGCCGATCATCGAGCGGCCGGCGAAACCGGCCCGCGCGGCAGTCGATCTGTTGCGAATTCCATTGGTCGGCCGATTACTTACCGGCCGAGCCACGCGCCGATTGCTTCCCGGGCTCCTGGCCCTGCTGGCCGCCGCGCTGGTCGTCGATGGATTATTTGGGCCACAGTCGGGGGCCATGAATCTGGCCGGCGTGCTGCCGTGGATTCATTGGCGCGGCGTGGCTGTCTTCGTCTTGCTGGCTGCGGGCAATCTGGTTTGCGGCGCTTGCCCATTCACGTTGCCGCGCAGCGTGCTGCGCCGCTGGATGCCGGTAGGCCATCGCTGGCCGGCGCGGCTGAGGGGTAAATGGCTGAGCGTGGGCCTGCTGGCCTTGTTTTTGTGGGCCTACGAAGTCTTTGCACTGTGGGACCGGCCGGCATGGACTGCGTGGCTGGCGATCGGCTACTTCGTGGCGGCGTTTACGGTCGATAGCGTGTTTCGCGACGGGACGTTTTGCAAACACGTTTGCCCGATTGGTCAGTTCAACTTTGTCCACTCGCTTCTTTCGCCGTTGGAAGTCCGCGTGCGCACGCCGAGCGTGTGCGTGGCCTGCCAGACGAAAGATTGTTTGCACGGACGGGGCGATCTGCCGGGCTGCTCGCTCGATCTGCTGCAACCGGCCAAGGCCGGCAACTTGGACTGTACTTTCTGCCTGGCATGCGTGCGGGCGTGTCCGCAAGACAACGTGGGGCTGCTGGTGACGCCGCCAGGACGCGAATTGTGGCAGGATCGCTCGCGGTCGGGGGTGGGCCGGCTGGGGCGACGAGCCGATCTGGCAGCGTTGGCGGTCGTCTTGGTCTTCGGCGCCCTGGCCAACGCCGGTGCCATGGTGGCGCCGGTCGTGCGGTGGCAAGACGGCTGGCAGGCGTGGCTGGGCACGACGTCCCCCTGGCTCTTGACGAGCCTGATGTTTGTCCTAGCAATCGTGGTCGTTCCGCTGACCAGTATCGGCCTCGCCGCCATGCTGAGCTGCCGCTGGGCTCGGCTGCCAGTCGGGCCCGGAGAGCTCGCCCTGCGATATGTCTGGTCGCTGGTTCCGCTTGGGTTTGGCCTTTGGCTGGCACATTACAGCTTTCACTTTTTCACGAGTTTTGCCACGGTCGTGCCGGTGGTGCAACGGTTTGCGGCCGGGTGGGGTTGCGATTGGTTGGGTCCGCCGCAGTGGGTCTGCTCATGCTGCGGCCCGGTGTCTGCCTGGATCGTGCGGGCGGAGATTCTGTTTCTCGACTTCGGTCTGTTGGCTTCGCTCTATGTCGCTTATCGAATCGCCGCGCAGTACGGCGACTCGTTTTTCGGGCGGATGCGAACCGTGATCCCCTGGGCTGGGCTCGCGTCGCTCATCTTCGCCGCCGGTGTCTGGATCGTGCTCCAACCAATGGAGATGCGTGGAACCTTGCAACCGGGCGAGCCACTCCCATTGGCATCGCTCGAATCGGGTCCACCGGCGGCATCCGCAGTCGGCACGACACCACTCGGCGATTCTGGGCACGCCCGGGAGGATCGACGATGATGCGCTGTCGGTACGGCGGAATCCCGGCTTGTCTGTTACCAGCGGCCATCTGGCTCGCGTTTGTTACGGCATGTCCTAACGCGGGGGCCGACGGCGGTGCAGTCGTTCTTGCCGAGCGGGCCGGCGATTATCAGGTGACGGTGCTGGCCTCGCCCGCCGCGCTGCACGTCGGCGCGGCCGACCTGAGCGTGCTGGTGCAAGATGCCGCGTCGGGGCAGGCAGTCGATGGCATTATCGGTCACGCTCTGCCTGACGCCCGAGGGCTCGTCGCCGGCCGACGGGCTGCGACTCGCGGCCACGCGAGCGGCCGCGACCAACAAGCTGTTTTACGCCGCCCAGTTCGATCTGCCGACTGCCGGCCGCTGGACGCTCTCGGCCACGGTCCGTTCACGCCCGGCGGCCGCAAACGCTAATCCAGGGGACACCGTAACGGTCGAAGGTCCATTGGATGTCGCCGGGCCACCGCCGCGCTGGGTGGAGCTGTGGCCGTGGATCGGTTGGCCGGTGATCGTCGTGCTGCTGTTTACGCTGCGCGAGCGACTGGTTTGTAACCATCGCCAGCGAACGGGCCGCCCTCGGCCGATCGTAGCCGGCGGCGGCTAGATCACGGCCGGGCTCCGAGCTTGGAGGCGGCCGGCTCGTCGGCCAGCAGATTGGCATGCTCGCGGTTGACGCGGCCAGCCGGAATGGCCGGATCGGAATTGCACAGCCGGACCAGCATGTCAGCCTTCGAATCGCCCGTGACCAGCCAGAGGATGGCGCGGGCACGGTTGAGCACCGGATAGGTCAGCGTCATCCGCCGGCGGCCCTGGTAGACGCCGGTCAAGCCCACGTCGAAGTCCGTGACTTCGAGCACGGGATCGCCCGGCACTAGCGAGGCCGTGTGGCCGTCGGGGCCAAGACCCAGGTGAATCAGGTCGAAGACGGCGGGCATGCCGGCCACGCCCAATAGCGTGGTGGCGTAGCGTGCGGCGGCGGCCGGCAAGTCGGGATCGTTGACCGGCATGGCGTGAATTTGCGATTCGTCGAGCGGAGCGTGCGACAGCAGGCTCTCGCGCAGATGGGTCAAGTTTCGATCCGGATCGCCGGGCGGTGCCACGCGTTCGTCGACCTGAAAAACGTGAACCGCCGGCCAGGGAACGATCTCGTGAGCCAGAGCTCGCAGCATTTGCCAGGGTGTGTGGCCGCCGCTGACCGCCATCACGAACCGGCCCCGCTCGGCGGCGGCGGTTCGGGCGGCCTCGGCCACCATCGCTGCAGCGGCCTGGGCAACCATGTCGGCGTCGGGAAAGACTTGGATTTTCATACCGATCCCTTTTCTGCTGCGGCCGGCGCGGGTGGAGTATGGGCCTGCGGATTGCGCCAGCCGCCTGGAGGCGACAGACATTCCTCCACTTCGATCGGCCCCCAAGTGCCGGGCTCGTAGGGATAGATCGGACTGCTGTTTTGCAACACCGGGTCGACAATCCGCCAGGCAGCTTCCACGCCGTCTTCCGGAGCGAACAGGGTGGAGTCGCCTTTCATGGCATCGCTCAGCAGGCGTTCGTAGGCGTCCATCTCCTGGCCGTCGACGTGATGCGCCAACACCAGTTCGACGGGGGTGCCGATCATCTGCTCGCCCGGCGACTTGACCATCGTGCCCAGCGCGATCGTCACGTTCGGGCTGAGCTGGAACCGCAGATAATTCGGCGGCGGCGGAGCGGAGGTAAAAGTCGCCGGCGGGCGGCGCAATTTGACCGACACTTCGGTGCAGGTCACAGGCAAACACTTGCCGGCGCGAATGAAGACCGGCACTCCTTGCCAGCGCCAGGAATGAATTTGCAGCTGCAATGCGACAAACGTTTCGACTTGCGAATCGGGGTCGACCCCGTCCTCGTTGCGATAGCCGCGAAACTGGCCGCGAATGACATGCTGCGGATCGAGCGGCGAAATCGCCTTGAGGATTTTGGCCTTTTCGTCGCGGATCGACTGGCTGTCGCCGCTGGTCGGCGGCTCCATCGTCAACATGCTGAGGACTTGCAAGCAGGTGGTTTTGCACCACGTCGCGGATCGTGCCGGCCTCGTCGTAGAAGGCACCTCGCCCTTGCACTCCAAAACTTTCGGCCATCGTGATCTGGATGCTCTCGACGTAATTGCGGTTCCAGATCGGCTCCAAGAACGTATTGGAAAAGCGGAAATAGAGCAGGTTCTGCACCGGCTCTTTGCCCAGGTAGTGGTCGATGCGGAAAATCGAACACTCGTCGAAACAGCTCAGCAGCGTCTCGTTCAGCGCGCGGGCCGACTCGAGATCGCGGCCGAAGGGCTTTTCGAGGATCACCCGGGCTCCCTTGGCACAACCCGACTGGCCCAACTGCTCGACCACCACTGGAAACAGGATCGGCGGAATGGCCAGGTAGTGGGCCGGATGTTTGGCCGGGCCGAGCGCCTCGCGCAGTTTCCCGAACGTCGCAGGATCGTTGTAATCGCCATCGACATATTTCAACAGAGCGCACAAGCGCGTCGAAGGCCGTTTCGTCGACGCCACCATGCTTTTCCAGGCTGTCGCGGGCACGTGTTTTCAAATCATCCAAGGTCCAGCCGGCCTTGGCGACGCCGATGATCGGAACGGTCAGCCGGCCGCGCTTGACCAGATATTGAAGCGCTGGAAAGACCTTCTTATAAGCCAGGTCGCCGGTCGCTCCGAAGAAGACAAACGCATCGGATTGCAAAGCAGCCATCAGAAACTCCTGCCGGTTTAAATGATCGCCGACTCCACGCGGCGGTTGGTCGAGCGTTGCGGTCCGACCCCGCGGCACGACGGCCGCGGCGCCGGCGCGAGGATCGCGAGTGCCGTGGGATCAGTTCGGACGGTTTTTCCAAGTGGCCACCGAACTGGTATCGCA
Source organism: uncultured Planctomycetaceae bacterium (assembly GCA_963702015.1). GTDB lineage: Bacteria > Planctomycetota > Planctomycetia > Pirellulales > PALSA-1355 > DATJTR01. Next base: position 3,443,005 of record OY969698.1, on the reverse strand, counting down.
TGGCCGAGAGCAGCTTATCCGCAAAATCGGCCTCCCCGCGAGAGGAAAACCGTTCGTACAAAGCCGTGGTCAGCACCGGGCGCCGGCACGGCTTCATCGATCGCCGCCTTGATCGTCCAGCGCCCTTCGCCCGAGTCGGAAACGCGTCCCGAAAAATCGAGCCAGCTGCCGGATCGGCCAACAACGACTCGGCCGTCAGATCCAGCAGCCAGGAGGAGATGACGCTGCCGCGGCGCCAGACTTCGGCGATGTCGGCCAACGGCAGATCGAATTGGTAGTCCTCGGGATGGCGCAGTGGGGTCGTTTCGGCATCGATGGTTTGCTGTTGTCTTGCCGACGTTGGCACGCCGCAAGATCGCCAGTCCTTCGGCGTAGGCCGCCATCAGGCCGTACTCGATGCCGTTGTGGACCATTTTGACGAAGTGGCCGGCGCCGTTCGGCCCGCAGTGCAAATAACCATGTTCGGCCGTGCCGCCCGACTTCTTTTCGCGGCCTGGCGTGCGCGGCGCCGAGTCGATCGGCGGAGCCAACGTGGCAAAGATCGGATCGAGGTGCCGCACGACGTCCGGCTCGCCGCCAATCATCTGGCAATAACCGCGTTCGAGTCCCCACACGCCGCCGCTGGTGCCGACGTCGACATAGTGAATGCCGCGCTTGCGCAGCTCGCCGGCGCGGCGAATGTCGTCGATGTAGTAAGAGTTGCCGCCGTCGATCACGATGTCGCCGGCCGCCAGCAGAGGAACCAGCTTAGCCAGCGTCGGATCGACCATCGGCCGCCGGCACCATCAGCCAGATGGCACGCGGTGCCGAAAGCTTTGCGAACCAGCTCTTCCAGCGTGCTGGCGCCCACGGCACCTTGCTTGACCGATTCCTGCACCGAGACCGGATTCACGTCGCAGGCGACGCATTGCTGGCCACCGGCGATCAGCCGCCGGACCATGTTGGCGCCCATCCGCCCCAGGCCGATCATCCCAAGTTGCATTGCAGCATTCCTCCCTGTTTGGCTCGGCCGGGCTGTGGCGCCTCTGGCGCTGCCGGCCGGCGATTTGCACGTCACGACGATGGAATTGGGGCCTTCCAAATGTAACATCTCGGGCCCGCAGGCAACATCAGCCCGAAATCCCCCCTATTTCCACGACGATTTGCTGGCGCAAGCGGGAATGCGAATGTGGCATTTTGCCCGCTGGCAATCGCTGTTCCCCCCCGCGGGCATCATTGGTACCATCTCGCCCGATTCAGGCAAGCGCGGTCACCGGCAAGGCGACCCAGAGGGCCACAGTGCGGGCCTTGCACGCTTCGCCGGCGCCACCCCCACACGCCCAGGCCCCATGCACACGGAAGCCCAGATGAACAACGAAGCCCAGATGAGATCGATCGGACCAAAATCCTCGCGCGGGCTCGCGGCAGACACGAGCCGCTGGAACACCTGGCCGTGGATCCGCGTGGACGCGGGGGGCCGGCGGCGGACGTCGTGGGGCGTGTGGTGCGCCATGTGGTTTGCCTGGACATCGCCCTTGGCCTTTGCACCGCTGCTGGCCGCGCCGCTGGTGGCCATGGCGGCGGAGGACGAGGCCGCCGGCGCGCTGCAGATGCCGCCCGCCAGGCCAGTCAAGGTGCAGGTGAGCGTCGATCTGATCGAGGTATCGCAGATCGTCGATCATGACCAGAAATTCGAATTGGAATTCAATGTCTTCTACTCGTGGCACGATCCGCGGTTCGCGTTCGACGCGGCGCGCGAAGGGGTCGGCAGCAAATTGATTCCGGCCGAAGACGTGTGGAATCCCGAGCCCGAGCTGTGCGATGAGTTGGACATCGACGTGCGCGGCGGCAAGGCCATCCGCGCGCTGCCCGACGGAACGCTCTGCTTCAGCCGACACTATCGCGGCACGATCGGGGGAAGCCTCGACCTGCACGAATTCCCGCTCGACCGCCACACGCTGGAGGTCGACCTGGAAGAGTCGATTTTCGAAGCGGACCAGGTCGTTTTCGTGCCGGCCGGCGTGCAGGCGATTGTGCCCGAACGGGCGGTGCCGCACGGCTGGAAGCTGAACGGGATTTCGTCGGAAGTGCAGACGACGTCGAACGCGCGCACCGGCGAGCATTATTCGCTGCTGCGGATGAATTTGGACGTGGAGCGCGACCCGCACTATTACCTGTGGGCGATCGTGCTGCCCTTGATCCCGATCGTGGCGACGGCCTGGAGCGTGTTCTGGATGCATCCCAAAGAGTTCAGTTCGCAGGTTACGGTTGGCATCACGGCGATGCTGACGATTGTGGCCTATCGCATTTCGGTCGACAGCAGTCTGCCGCCGCTGAGCTACATGACGCGGATGGATTACTTTCTACTGGCCTGCCAGGTCTTCGTGTTTGGTGCGTTCCTGGTGATCGTGGGGATTCATCTTTTCCTGGTTCGGGGCACCGCCGAAAGCCAGGCGATGGCGCTGCGACTGAACATGAACTGCCGTTGGCTGCCGCCGTTTTTGCTGGCGGCCAGCAGCGTGATGCTGATCGTACTGCCAGCCGCGCATGGGCAGTGGATCTTGATCGGAACGGGGGTGGTGATGTTGGGCTTCTACCCGCCGACGCCCGGCAACGTGCGGATGTGGTGGGTCGCGCTGACCGGCCCGCTGGAAGAGAACCCTCATTCCGACGGGGGCCACGCGCTGCACGCCCCGACTGCCAGTTCGCATCAGCCCGTAGCGGGCAGCGGCTCCGTGCCGCGTCCTGCCTCGCTGGAGCCTCGCCGCCGCTCGGTCGGCTGATCGACAATCGGCTGATTGGCAGGCCGATCGCACACTCGGTGCTATCGCTCATCGATGCTATTGCTCATCGATGCTATTGCTCATCGATGCTATCGCTTGTGCGCCGACTCGATGCGCAAGCGGCCACCGCCGACACGAATCGTCGCGTGGCAGAGCACCTCGTTTCGCCGTGGCCAGCGTGCTAGCTCCGCGCAGGCATTTGCCACGTTGGCCAGCGGGGGATTGTTAGGACTCCGTGCTTGGAATACCCCAAGTGCCGCGGGTTTCAGTTCCGATGATTATTGAGGAACGCATTGTTAGACGGCCCCCCCGAAAAAGCCTGCCCCTCGCGCCGCTTCGGTTCGATTCACTTCCCGCTCTTCCTCCCGCCCACGTTGCAGAGAAACTGCTTTGCGCCATTGGATCCGATCTGTCTGGATGGTCTGCGCCGCGATGGCCGCGCTGACACAGGCGTCCGTGGCCCAGACTCAAGAGCCGGCCGCCGAGCGGCTGCCCGACGCGGCGCTGGTCTCTGATTCCGAGTTGGTGGCTCAGTCCAATCCCGAGCGATTGCCGGCCGATGGCGACTTGGACGACGAGGCCGAGGGCTCGTCGGTCGATGACCGCCTACGCGAGATGGAATTGCGGCTGGAAGAGCAACGGGCGATCAGCGAGGGAATGCGGTTGGATTTCGAGCGCCGCCTGGCGACTCCGCCCCCCCGCGCCGGAACGTCCGCCCTACGTCGTCGGCACGATGCTGGGAATGGTGCCGATCTGGAACAACGGGCTCGAATTCCGCTCGTTGAACAAGGACTACTACTTCCACATTGGCGGCCGCACGCAACTCGATTTTGTCGATTTGTCGAGCCCGAACCCGAGCGACGCGCTGGTCAACACGCAACAGCGGCCCAACGACGGACTGCAACAGGCGGTCGATATGCGCCGCGCCCGGCTGAGGGCGGAAGGGACGATGTACGAATTCTCCGAGTGGTGCGTCGAATACAACTTCGTCAATAACGCCGTGGTGCAGGCTCCCACCACCACCGCCCCGCAATTGCCCAACGGCAACTATCCGAACAATGGCACGTCGATTCGCACGCTGGAAGCCCAGGTCGTCAACGTTCCGTCGCCGACCGACTTGTGGTGGAACTTTCGCAAGCTGCCGATCTTGGGCAATCTGACGATCGGCAACCAGAAGGAGCCATTCTCGCTGGAACGCCTGCAGAGCAGCCGGTATCTCGACTTTATGGAACGCAACTATGGACAGGATGCCTTCATCTCGCCCAATGCCAACGGCTTTGCCCCCGGCATCCAGACCTGGAACAACACGCCCGATAAGCGGACGGCCTATGCCCTGGGTGTGTTCAAATACGTCTCGAACGCCTATGTCTTCGACGTCGGCACAGGCGAATGGGAAGTTGCCGGCCGCATCACCCGTGCGCTGATCTATGACGAGGGCTCCGAAGGCCGCTTCCTGCTGCACGTCGGTATCGGTGCTTCGCAGCGAGCTTGCGACGCCGGCCAGATCCGTTACTTCTCGCGCGGCATGCTTTGGAACGGACCGGGCTCGATCATTCCGCTGTACGCCGACACCAACTTTATGAATGCCAGTTATCAGGACATCGTGGTCCCTGAACTGATGTTCCAATATGGCTCGCTCTTCGTCCAGTCGGAATTTCAGGCCAACTGGACCCGCGGCGCCTCGACGATTTCGGGCACCTACACCAATCCGACCCTGCCTGTCGGCACGAATCTTGGATCGCTCTTCTTCTATAGCTATTACGTGCAGGTCGGCTACTTCCTGACGGGCGAGAGCAAGGCCTACGACTATCAGAAGGGATTGGTCGGCCGTATCATCCCCTACGAAAACGCCTTCGTAACGCGAACCCCGAAGGGGAACATCTTCGGCAGCGGCGCCTGGCAAGTCCTCGGCCGCTTTCAGCAGCTCGATTTGAACGACAAACAAATCACCGGCGGCCGGCTGACCGACTTCACCTTCGGTCTGAACTGGTTCCTCAATCCCAACATGAAAATCCAATTCAATTACGACCTCATGTTCCGCTATGCCGGGGCTGCCCCCAACGGCGGCCCGGCGGCGGCCGGCACCGAAGGCGTGGTCAACGGGTTGGGCATGCGTTACGCCGCCGACTTCTAACGGGCTAGCCGAATCGGCTTTCAGGCAGCCCACCGGGCGTGGATCGGCCGATTTCAGGGCAAACCGGCTGCTTCTACGAACCGGGTTGTTGAGCCCTTCTGCCAAGTCCGTTGGGGGGAATCGCTAACAAAACCAGCCGCCCTAACAAATGGCTAACACAATCAACATGATCGCCTAACCGCCGCCTAGTAATTTGAGGTGGTTCGCTCCCTCATTACTGGTCAAAAGGACAAGGCCGATGTTGCTGCAGGCTCGGGCGGGTTGTTGGCAGGCATGTTTTTGGTCGGACTGCTGACCGTGGGTGCCGGACAGGCGGGCGAGCCACCGGTCGGGGGCGACGCCTTGAAGGTGCTGCCCAGGCGGCCGGGAGTCGAGCTGCGGGTGGAAGGCCGCGTCGTGGGCGTGGCCACCCCAACGCAAATGCTGACGGTCACCCGCGAGTCGGGCGACTGGCTGTGGGTCGGCCGGGGCTGGCTGCTGCGCGACGAGATCGTGCCGATCGAAGAGGCCCAAGTCTTCTTCACCGCCGAGATCGAGCGCGAGCCTTCGGCTTTCGCCTATGCCAGCCGCAGCAGGGCCTGGTTCCAATCCGAACATTTCGACCAGGCTCTGGCCGATGCCGACGCAGCCCTGGGGCTCGACCCACGGTCGGCTGTGGCCTTCAAGTGCCGGGGCCGGGTTCGGCTGGCGCCGGCGATGTGCCAGCGGCGATCGACGATTTGAATTCCGCCCTGGCGATCGAGCCGAAACTTGCCACCGCGCTGAACTATCGTGCCCAGGCTTATCTGAAGGCGGGGGGCTTCGAGCAAGCCATTGCCGACGCCACGGCCGCCATCCGCCTCGATTCAAGCATCACAGTGGCTTATAGCATTCGTGGGCGAGCCCTGGCGGCGGTCAGCAGCTATGAGCGCGCCGTGCAAGATTTCAATACGCTGTTGGCCATGGATCCCAACTATTTGCCCGCGATCAATAACCGCGGCAACGCACTGCTGAAATTGGGCCGCTATTCCCAATGCATTGCCGACTACACCGCCGCGTTGGCCATCGAACGCCGGGCCGATGTCTTCTACAATCGCGCGATCGCCCGCATTCACCTCGACCAGGTCCAAGCGGCAATCGACGATCTCTCGGCGGCCATCCAACTCGACCCAGACGCGGCCGCTGCCTACTATCATCGCGCCGACGCTCTATCGCCAGCTTGGACAGACCGAACGGGCAGCCGCCGATCTGGCCACATCGCACCGCTTGCGCGAAGTGCGACCGAGTGGCCTGCCGGGCAAAGGCCAGCGCTCGACCTCGAGCCGCCAGCCGGCAGACGCCTCGCCCACCAGTTGACCGGCGGATCGGCGAGAGCAAAACTTCGACGTCGACGCGGGCTATGCCTGCCACATGCGCACTTAGCCGCCGTAGGCGTGTTGGTCGTCGATGTCGGCGGGCGTGAGCTGAAACGGAAAGCCCTGCGGAAACGGTGCGTAGTAGCTCGGCGCCGGAGCGCCGGCCGGCCCGGCCGCCATCGGAGCGCTGGCGGACCAGGGAGTGAGCGTGGTCTCAAGCATGCGCCGCCGGCCCTCGCGCGAAATCAGCATGTGGAGCGGGCTGTTCGCGCTCAACTGACTGACCAGTTGCACCGCGTCTTCGGCGCCCGAGATCGTGCGGCCGTTGGCCTCCAGAATTCGGTCGCCGGGTTGCAGGCCGGCTTTGGCGGCTGGGCTGCCGGGATAAACGTCCATCACCAGCGCGCCGAACATCGAACGGGACGTGAACGTCACGCCCAACTTCATGGGGGCCGGCTTGCTGCTGGAGACCGGCGCCGCCGCCGGATTGCGCGCTGCCTGGGCAACGGCCACCCGCGCCGCCGAGGCCGATCCAGCCCAGCGCCAGCGCAAATCCCAAAACGTTTGACAGCATGGTCGTCCGCCAGTCCGCCAGGTGATGCATCTTGATTGCCATCGGATTGCTCAATGGAAGGGCGCGAGCATTGCCGCAACAAGGATAGCCCATTTCCCGCAGTCGGGCCGACCGGAATAGCTTTCCGCCCTATTGGCATCCTATGCCTGCACGCAGGGGGCGGCAATGCGAGTGGGCCGACGGCATTCTCTTTATTTCGGCATTGAGAGGCCACCGCCTGAAGGCTTGAGGCTTGAGTCTCAAGCCTGAAGCGCAGCGTGCCGCGCAGCCGCACGCGAAGCGAAAAAGAAAGGATGGCGTGCCGCTGCCGCCGGGTGGGACCGGGAGCCATTCCGCACTCTACTTGATTAAGGCAAGCTTGTTAGGAGTTAACCGCTCAGGCCGAGCACCACAGACACACGGCCACAAACTATGTGCTGCAAGATAGCGCTCTGACACGGGAGAGCCAGAATATTTCCCGTTAGCCCGACGGTTTTTGGCAAGGGATCCCACCGCCATCGCTAGGTCCAGCGGCAACGCCATAGGAGCGATCCCCACCACATTTTCACTATCTTCCTTTGACGTCAGCGGCACGCGTCGCTCACGGCCACCGCAGGACAGTAGTTGGATGGGGGAGATGATTAGTTCCGATTCTCGTCCTTTCTTATGGGAAGACCTGAGGCTCGAGACTTGAGGCTTGAGATACAAAAATACCTCGCGCCTTTCGCCTGTCATCTGCCTTCCCAAGGGGTCGACTTGGGCTTTCGAGATACCCAGGTTTGATGATGCGGAGATCTTGCGGCCCCTGCTGACAAGCTTGCTCAGAACGCATCGACCGACGAGCGCGGCGAGCGTACGCCGCACGGCCAGTCGAGTTGTTCTCAGTTCACCTGTCATACATCACCTCTTGAGTACGCCCCTGACCAGTTTCGCTCCGGTGGGTTTTACGCTAACCAATTCCTCGGCGGTCAATCTCCGAGAACACCGTCGATCTCGTTTTCATTCCTTTCGTCATTTCAAACTCGATCGACTTGCGAAGCGACATAGCCAGGCCTAGTAGTTGCCCCGGCAAGAGGCCTGTGTTGTCCGCGTCCCCAGAGGCATGTCCTCGTCCAGGCCGAGTGGCGCAAGGCGGTCGCGCTTTTACGAGCGGCGCGACCGGGAGCACTGTCGTTGAACCAGGCGTGTGTTTCTCTACGGGCTTGGGGGCCGGAATTGACACGAACCGATCAAGTAAGGCGGTCCGGCGTTGGTGCGAGCTTTTCAGGGCAGCACCGCGCTTGAACAACACCCACGCTGCCTTGCCAGGCAATCCATTCCTGGTGGGCAGCCGTGCGGCCTTGCAAGCGGAGGCACGTCGAATTACCCCGCAGCTACCAGTTGAGCCGCGGATGTCTTCTGTCAAACCGATCAAGCAACACATCTTCTAATCAAACTACTCGGATACTCGCAAAACCAAGCCGGTTTTTCAAGCTACGGAATTAGGCCAGTCGCCTGCGGCGAGAGCAGGTGATCAGGAGACAGGTGAGCAGGTGAAAGGAGTCCAGGCTTGACAATATTTTTGAACCGGCGGGCTGGTCAATTTGGCGACTCCGCCGATTAAAGGGGCAAATAGCCCGGCAAATCGACTCGCGGGGGGCGGAATGCCGACGGAATTCGGGCCGTTTGAGCTGATTCCTGCCCGCACCTCGATCGGGCATGCCGGGCAACCCTTAAACGCCCTGTTTTCAGGGCTTCGGTTGGGCGCCCTGAGGTCCATTTGCAACCTTGGACCCGATAGGAAGAGTGGGCAAGCGGGTTGCGTGATAGCCGGGTGAGGGACTACACTCGTTATCAATCAATGGGGCGGCGGCCAGTCGGTTAGTATGCCGGGCTTCCGCCCACTCAATTTCAGTGGGAAATGACACAAATGGCCGAAGGTAGCATCAAAAAGTTGACGGACAAGGGCTTTGGATTCATTAAGACGGGCGGCGAGAAGGACCTGTTCTTCCATTCGTCGAGCCTGCAAGGCGTAAGTTTCGACGACCTGCACGAAGGTCAAAAGGTTTCGTTCACCGAAGGCCGGGGTCCCAAGGGCCCGTGCGCTGAGAACGTCAAGCCTGTCTAGTCTGACTTGCTGGGCCAGCACCGGTGTCGAGGATTTTTCAGGCCCGCGCCGGTGGCCAGCCCCTCTCTCGATTCGCATTTCGTCTCATCCGTTTTTTCTGACGGTGAAGCGCTGTCTCACTGCTCGTCCGGCGGACTATGCGTCTGCGCCGTGGGGTCTGTCGCCGCGCAGCCAAGAAGAGCGCATTGCACTCGTCGGCCAATACGCCGGCAATGAGCGTACAGTGGGCGGCGGGGCTGCGCCGTATGATCTCTTCGGCCAGGATGTCGATTTGCGGCCAACCGTGGCTTTGCAAAAAGCGAATCGACGTGCCGTAAACGACCATTTGGATGCCGCTCCACAGAATTGCCGCCTGACACATCGGGCAGGGTTCGGCCGTGGTGTAGAGCGCTAGCGCCGGCTGCGGACGATCCTGATCCGCCGGGCGTTGGCCGGCAGCCCAGTGGTTGATGGCATTGATCTCGCCGTGCCAGATCGGATTCTGGCTCGATCGGTTCCAGCCTTCGGCGACGATGTTGCCCGACGCGCGATCGACGATGACCGCGCCAAACGGAAGGCTCGGCGTGTTGGCGGCCAGTTCGATGGCTCGCCGTATGAAGCGCTGGTGGTCGAAATCGGTCAATGGATTGTTCTCGCGCGAATCGCATACGGGCCGACAGAGCGTCAGTTTAATCGGCCCGACGGTCTTGTGGCAGCACCGATTGCCGCGGCCCCCGCGACAAGGCTATGGTGGTGCCACGTGAACAGGTGCTGCGCGTCTCATGGTCAGGTTGATTTCGCCTTCGGCGTGGAGCGTTGCCATGAATGACTACGAAGACGAGGACTGGGACGAAGACGACGAGGAAGACGAAGGGGACGATGAGTATGATACGCCGACGGGAGAGCGCGGCACGCGGTTGCAGGCGGCGATTGCGCGGCGGGCTCGGTTCCAGCAGTTTGGCGTGCTGCTGTTGATCGGCGGGACGATTTTGATCGCCGGCAGTTGGGCGGACGCGGTCCGTCCGGAGATTGGTTGGGTCGGATTCGCGCTGGGCGCTGCCGGGATATTGTTTTTGATGTGGCTGACCGGTTCGCCACACCCGAGGGATGAACATTCTTCGGAAGAGTGGGATTGAGAGTGAGCCGCCGCGGCGCTCCGCTATGATGGAGGCCGGGTACGAAACAGGACTTCCAATCAAGGAGACAGTGGCGATGACCCCGGCTCAACTCTTCGGTGTTGTGGTGCGAACGATCGGTCTTGTGCTGACCATCTATGGGACATTCTCGAGCTGCTTCGGGCTGCTCCTCGTCCTTACGGAAGCCGGAATTATGAGCTTGATCCTGGGCGTCGTGGCGATGCTGGTCGGCCTGTGGATGCTGCGGGTGCGCAGCCTGTCATCGCGTTTGCCTATTACGACGAGCACGGTGCCGGGCGATCCGTGGATTAGCCGCCTGCCCCTCGGCCCCCGCACCTATCGAACTGGCCAGACGCGGCGACCTGGCCGGCAGGCAGGGGCGGCGGCCGCCAAGCTCCCGCAAAGCCGAGGAGTTGAATGGCCGATTCGACCGCCTGGCCACCGATTCCCCGAACCGTGATTTGAGGCTGAAGCGCTGCCTCCCGGTCCACCGCCTTGCAACGTCAGCCGGCCGTTTTGCTATGATGGAACCATCAACATTCTTCGACTTTCGTGTTGGCGCGGAGGCAAACGCGATGTGGTATCTGATTCCGTTGGCGATCCTGGTCGCGACCGGTTATCGGCGTTGGATGCCGAACGGGGCCGTTGTCGGCTGGCGCGATCGCGTCTGGGTGGCGTCCCTTGTTTTCGCGGTCGGTGGCGTCGGCTTGATCGGATTCATTTTCGCGCGGTCTGGTCTGGGGTGGCCCGATAACGCAATGGCCGCGGCCGTCGTGGGTGCGATTGCTTTCGCGCCGCTGGCAGCGTGTTTTTTTCTTCGACTGCCTCGCCAGGCTCGATGACCGTTTTGTTGCGCACCGCAGCGAGAACGTCAGTCGGCATCCGCCCGGAATCTCAGGGATTTCTGGTTTCAAGCCGGCCCAGCTCCGGCGGCCACCAAAAACTTGCCTTGGGCAACGAAAAACACCATAATAATCCTTTGACCTGACACGAAGACCATCCGCCTGCGCCGCTCGATCCGCTCGCCAGCCCTCCGCCGCCCGCCGACGGACTTTTTTGGAAGCCTCACCGTTTTGGTTGCAGCCTGTTGGCTGCCGTCGATCCCGACATGGGATCGAGCCATCGTTCACAATCGGTCATGGAACGCGTGCGTGGCTAATTCAACTTTATTGCGCTCGGTGGGCCATGCGTCGCCGCCCCCCTGCTGCTGGCCGCGTTGGCCTCTGTCGCGCGGGCCGAACGCCACATCGATTTCAATCGCGAGATCAAGCCGCTGCTGTCGAACGCCTGCTTCCGCTGCCACGGCCCCGATCCGGCCGAACGCAAAGGGGGCAAGGATGGTGGCGGCGAGACCGGCTTGCGACTCGATACGGCGGAGGGGTCGCGCGCGGATTTGGGCGGATATGCCGCAGTGGTGCCGGCCCATCCCGAAACTAGCGCGCTGGTGGCCCGTATCTCGGCGACCGACCCCGACGAGCGGATGCCTCCCGAGGGGAGCGGCAAGCAACTCAGTCCAGCCGAAGTCGCGCTGTTGACCGAGTGGGTCCGGCAAGGAGCCGAATACACGGTTCACTGGTCGTACTCCAAACGCGTGCGACCGGCGCCGCCGTCGGTGACCGACGAGTCGTGGGTGCGTGGTCCGATCGATCGGTTCATTCTGGCGCGGCTGGAGCGCGAGGGGCTGCGGCCGTCGCCCGAGGCCGATCGAGCTTCGCTCGTCCGCCGGGTGTCGCTCGACCTGGTTGGTTTGCCGCCGACGCTGGAAGAGGTCGACGCTTTCGTGGCCGACAGCGATCCGCAGGCTTACGAAAAACTGGTCGACCGACTGCTGGCCAGGCCCGCCTTCGGCGAGTATTGGGGGCAGCAGTGGCTCGACCTGGCGCGGTACGCCGATTCGGCCGGCTATGCCGACGACCCGCTGCGCACGATCTGGCTCTTTCGCGACTATGTGATCCGATCGCTCAACGCGAACAAGCCATTCGATCAGTTCACCCTCGAGCAGATTGCCGGCGACTTGCTGCCCAATCCGACCGAAGAGCAACTGATCGCCACGGCCTTTCACCGCAACACTCTGACCAACAGCGAAGGGGGAACCGACGACGAAGAGTTTCGCAACGTGGCGGTCGTCGACCGGGTGAACACGACGATGGCGGTCTGGATGGGAACGACGATGGCCTGTGCCCAGTGCCACAATCACAAATACGATCCGATCTCGCAGCAGGAATATTTCCGCTTTTTCGCCTTCTTCAACCAAAGCGAAGACTCCGACAAGATGGACGAGAATCCACTGCTGCAGGTCTATTCCGAAGAGCAGATCGAGGAGCGTGCCGGCTGGCAGGCCGAACTGGCCAGCGCCAGCAAACGCTGCAAACGAAGACGGCCGAAATTCAGCCGGCGCTCGCGCAGCGAGAAGCGGAATATCCGTTGGACGTGGCCTGGCAAGCGCTGGTGCCCACGGCGGTCAAATCGGCAGCCGGCCAGGCGACGACCATCGGGCCTGACGGCGTGGTGACCGTTGCCGCCGGCGCGGCCACCGACACCCAAACGATCGAGCTGGCCCCTCCAGCCGGACCGTTGGGAACCTTGCGGTTGGAAGCTTTGCCCGACGATGCTTTGCCGGGCAAGGGTCCAGGCCACGCGGCAGGCAACTTTGTGATCACGCGCCTGTCAGCTCGCCTGGAACAGCCCAATCAACCGGCGCCGGTGGGACGCTATGTGCGGATCGAGCTGCCGGGCAAGGGACGGATGCTGTCGCTGGCCGAAGTGCAGATCTTTCAAGGCAGCGAGAACGTGGCCCGCGCGGGTGCCGCCACGCAAAGCAGCACCGACTTCGGCGGAAATGCCGAACTGGCGATCGACGGCAACAGCAGCGGTGATTACCACGCCACGCATTCGACGACGCACACTGCCGTTACGGACGATCCGTGGTGGGAAGTCGATCTGAAAGCGGACTTGCCGCTCGATCGGATCGTCGTTTGGAATCGGACCGACAACGGGCTCGGCCCGCGACTGGCCGAGGCTCAGGTGATCGTGCTCGACGGGGCGCGACAGCCCGTCTGGCGGCAAACGCTGAGCACGCCTCCCGATCCGAGCGTTGAGCTCTCGCTGAGCGCCGCGCAAGCGGTCGATTTTGGGTCGGCCGTGTCCGATTATTCGCAGCCCGAGTTTGCGGCCGCCGACGTGCTGGTGGATAAGAGCGTGCCGACGAAAGGTTGGGCCGTTGGGGGCCAAACCGGCCAGTCGCACACGCTCGGCCTGGCGACCAAGTCGCCGCTGGAAATCGCGGCCGGCTCGAAGTTGATCGTAACGATCGAATATGCGTATAAGACGCCCAAAACCACGCTCGGCCGGTTCCGGCTGTCGACCAGCAACGATGGGCGAGCGATGCAATCGGCCAGCACGCCGCCGGCGGTGATCGACGCGCCTGCGCGTGGCGGCGGCCGAACGAACGGCCGCGCAATCGGAATTGATCCGCAAGCATTTTGAGGCCATTGCTCCGGAACTTGCCAACGTGCGCTCGCAAATCGCCCTGTTGAACAAGCAAATCAAGGGACTGAAGCCCGACACCGTGCCGATCATGCCGCGAATTGCCAGCCGACAAGCAACGCGTCACCAAGATTCAGCGCCGGGGCAATTTTCTCGACGTGGGCGACGCGGTGACCACCGGAACGCCGGCCGCCTTTCCGCCGCTGCCCGCCGACATGCCGGTCAACCGTTTGGCGTTGGCCCGTTGGCTGATCGACGAGAACAATCCGCTGACGGCCCGTGTGGCGGCCAACCGGTATTGGGAGCAGATCTTTGGAATCGGCATCGTCGCCACGAGCGAGGATTTTGGCACGCAGGGCGATCAACCGGTCCATGCCGAGCTTTTGGACTGGCTGGCGAGCGAGCTGGTTGAGTCGCATTGGAACACGAAGGCCCTGCTGCGGCTGCTGGTGACGTCGGCCGCCTACCGGCAATCGTCGTTAGTGACTCCGGCATTGGCCGAGCGCGACCCGGACAACCGACTGCTGGCCCACGGGCCTCGTTTTCGGTTGCCGGCCGAAGTGGTCCGCGATCAGGCGCTGGCCGTAAGCGGGCTGTTGAGTGCGAAGATGTATGGTCCGCCGGTCCGGCCGGCCCAGCCGACGCTCGGTTTGTCGGCGGCTTTTGGCAGCACGACCGATTGGCAAACCAGTTCGGGCGAAGATCGGCTGCGGCGGGCAATCTATACGACCTGGCGGCGTTCGAATCCGTATCCGTCGATGGCGACGTTCGACGCCACCAACCGCGAGGTCTGCACCGTGCGGCGCTCGCGGACCAATACCCCGCTGCAAGCGCTCGTCACGCTGAACGATCCGGTTTACGTCGAAGCCGCCCAGGCGCTCGCCCGACGGATGATGACCGGCGGGGCGAATCCCGAGGACTGCGCCCGACTCGGTTTCCGGCTCTGCCTGGCGCGGGCTCCGCATGAAACCGAGCTGGCGCGATTGGTCGAGCTTTACGAGCACAGCCGCGGACGTTTTGCCGCCGACCCCGACGCGGCTCGCAAACTGACGAGCGACCCGACCGCAACATCGGCGGCAGCGGCCCCGCCAGCGGGAGCCGCGCCAGCCGAAGCCGCGGCGCCGACTCAACTGGCGGCCTGGACCGTGGTGGCCAACGTGCTGATGAATCTCGATGAAATGATGATGAAGCGATAAGAGCGGCGACCCGCCAGAGGCGAGAGGCAAGCAAGAAGACCGGAGAACCGATCATGGATCCAAGACTCGAACAGTTGCAGCTGCAAACCCGCCGGCATTTCCTCAAGCAATGCCAGGTGGGGATCGGTGCTTTGGGCCTGGCGTCGCTGTTGGCCGAGGATGCGCCAGCGACTTCGGACGTGATCAATCCGCTGGCCCCCAAGCAGCCGCACTTCGCGGCCAAGGCCAAACGGGTGATCTATCTGCATCTGACCGGCTCGCCGCCGCATCTCGACCTCTACGACTACAAACCAACGCTGGTCAAGCTCGACGGACAACCGGCGCCCGACGAATTCATCAAGGGAAAGCGGTTCGCCTTCACCACGGGCACTCCCAATTTGCTCGGCACGCCGCGAAAATTCGCCCAGTACGGGCAAGGAGGCGTTTGGCTGTCGGACGCGATCCCCAACTTGCACGACGTGGCCGATGAAATGTGCGTCATCAAATTGATGACGACCGATCAATTCAATCATGCGCCGGCCGAGTTGCTGCTGATTACCGGCTCGGCCCGGCCGGGGCGCCCTTCGATGGGCGCCTGGGCCACCTATGGGCTGGGATCGGAAAACGAAAACCTCCCTGGCTTTGTCGTGCTGATTTCCAGCGGCGTGAAGCCCAACGGGGGCAACAATTCGTTCGGCAGCGGTTTTCTGCCGTCGATCTATCAAGGGGTGCAGTGCCGCTCGAAGGGGGATCCGGTGTTGTACGCCTCCGATCCGCCGGGCATGGCTCGCGAGGTGCGCCGCGACACGCTCGACGCGCTGGGCGATCTGAACGCGATGCAAGCCCGCGAGTTGGGCCATCCCGAAACGCTGACACGCATTGCCCAGTATGAGCTGGCCTTCCGTATGCAAACTGCCGTGCCCGAGGTGATGGACATTTCGCACGAGTCGAAAGAAACGCTCGAAGCCTATGGCGCCGAGCCGGGAGGCGCGAGTTTTGCCAACAACTGTCTGTTGGCCCGCCGGCTGGCCGAGCAGGGAGTGCGATTCGTCCAGCTTTTCGATTGGGGCTGGGATTTCCACGGCACCGGCGCCGGTTCTGACATCGAGGACGGGCTGACGAAAAAGTGCGCGACGATGGACAAGCCGGTCGCAGCGCTGATCAAGGACCTGAAGCAGCGCGGGATGCTCGACGACACGCTGATCATCTGCGGCGGCGAATTCGGCCGCACCCCGTTCCGCGAAGGGCGACGTGGCCCCGACGCCAAGCTGCTGGGCCGCGATCATTATCCCGATTGTTTCAGCATGTGGCTGGCCGGCGGCGGCATCAAGCCGGGATTTTCCCACGGCGAATCGGACGAGCTTGGTTTTTCGGTCGGCCGCGACAAAGTCCACGTGCACGACCTGCAAGCCACGATCCTGCACCTGCTGGGCTTCGACCACACGCGATTGATCTATCGCTTTCAAGGGCGCGACTACCGGCTGACCGATGTCCATGGCGACGTGGTCCGCAACGTGTTGGCCTGAAGCAACAGGCGAGAGCGAGACGCCCCCCCTGCTCTTTCGTGCGCCCGGTGCCGCTTCAGACGCCCGTTGGAAAATGCCGTCGCCGCATTTTCCAACCTCGCCAAGCGCAGAGCAAAGCTCCGCACGGCTCGCAAAATCACGGCTTGCGTCGTTTTTTTGTCATCGCATCCCTGCGATGTCGCGGCCTGTTGACCTCTTCAACAGGCTGTTAGACGCCGGCCGAAAGGCTCTTCTGCAGCCAGTCGATCAGCTCGGTCTGGTGGATCGGCTTGGTGACAAATCCGATCGCTCCCAGGTCGAGCGCAAGCGCTTCAAGTCGGGATCGTCGGAGGCCGTAAGAATGAGCACCGGCAAATCTGCGCCGCCGGGAAGCGTCCGCAGCCGCTTGAGGACCTCGATACCGTTGATATCGCCCAAGAAGATATCCAATAGCACAAGATCGGGCATGTCGTGGGCCAACACATCCAAAGCCTGCTGGCCGCTCTCGGCCGAAGAAAAACGGGGATAGCCCCCTTTGGCGAGAAACTTTTGAATCACTTTGACGTTGATCGGTTCGTCATCGACCAGGAGGATATGGGCGGCTGATTGGGGGCTCGGCGCTGATGCCAGGCGATGCGAAGGTGCGCACGCGCCTCTTCTGCGGCGCCGAGAGGGCAGGCGCCGGGTCGCGATGTGCAAGGTCGCCCGGCAGTTGAGAGTCGGAATTCATAGAGATTCGATCCGAGAGGTGGCAAATGCGGCCACTCCCTCATGATAATCGAGCAAGTCCTGCGCCGCGACTTCCAATTTCGGCGTGTCGCCCGCGCGGGGTCGGTGCAGGCCGTAAGAAGGCGTTGTCCTGCGGTGCGGCCCGATCGACGGCAAGAGACACGCCCGGCCCAGGGAATTCAGGCGAAAACCAGTGGAGACGCGAAACATGACAAAGACGGCACTCGTCACCGGGGCTTCGGGAGGAATCGGCAAAAGCATTGCCGAGCAACTGGCCGCCGATGGCGTCAATCTGATCATCACCGCCCGGCAGATCGACCGTCTGGAAGCCATCGCGAGTGACTGGCAAGCACGCTACGGGGTCGTTGTCACGCCGATCCAAAGCGATCTGGCCCAAACGGACGGAGCGCGAAAGCTCTTCGACGCGATCGGCCAGCGCGGCTTGCGGATCGACTACCTGGTGAACAACGCCGGCGTCGGTTTGTTTGGCCTTTTCCGCGAGCTATCGGTCGACGAGCTGGTCGGCATGCTGACGCTGAATATGATCTCGCTCACGGTGCTGACCAAACTGTTCCTGGAGCAGATCATTGCCGCGCGAGGAAAGATCATGAACGTGGCCTCGATGGCCGGATTTGTGCCAGGCCCCTACATGGCCAACTATTTCGCCACCAAGGCCTACGTGCTGTCGTATTCCGAGGCGCTCGCCTATGAGCTGAAAGGAACCGGCGTGACCGTCACCACGCTTTGTCCCGGCGTGACGCAAAGTGGATTTTTCGATCAGGCCCGCATGCACGATTCGGGCCTGGTGAAGCATTTCAAACTGCCGACCGCCGACGAGGTTGGCCGTGCCGGTTACCGCGCCATGCGGAGCGGGCGCGGGGTCTATGTCGTCGGGCTGCTCAATCGCCTCGTCATTGTGGGTGCCCGGTTCGCCCCCCGCAGGTTGGTAACGGCCATTTCGGCAGCCGTCACGAAGTGAGAACAGGTGAGCAGGAGGACCTTGCGTCACTTGCTCTTCTTCCCGGTTCACCTGATCCCCTGCTCACCTGATCCATCCGGCCGGCATAATCGATACGGGGTGTGACCTATATTTGGACTGGTCAACTCGGGTGGCGAAGCGCTGCGCCCCGGTGCGTCCCTGGAAGCCGAATAGCGAGGTTGCGTCATGTCGACCCGTGTCTGCGACGATCCGGCGGTCTGTTCACCCCGCATGCCGCAAGTCGCCGGTCCGCCGACTCAGGGCCGGCTGATCACGGCGACCGAGATTCGATTTTCGGAAATCATTTCGGCGCTGTCGGTGGCGCTCGACATCACGCAGGGTTATCCCGAGGGGCACTCGATGCGCTCGGCGATGATCGGCATGCGTCTGGCCGAGGAGTTGCAGCTTTCGACCGCCGATCGATTCGCGCTGTTCTACGCGCTGCTGCTGAAAGACCTGGGCTGTTCGAGCAACGCCGCCAAGATCACCTATCTGTTTGGTGCCGACGACCACCTCGTTAAACGATCGGCCCGCATGGCTGATCTGAGTCAGCCCGTCGCGGCGATCAAGTATTGCTGGAAGAACTGTGCCCCGGGCGGATCGCCGATCGACAAGCTGTTGCGAATGGCCGCGATTGCTCGCGGCGGCGCCGAGGGAGCGCGGCGGATTGCCGAGGTGCGTTGCGAGCGAGGCGCCGAGATTGCCCGCATGTTGCAATTGCCCGAGGCCACGGCCCGGGCGATCCTCGATCTGGACGAGCATTGGAACGGCCAAGGGCACCCGCGCGGTCTGCGGGGTTCCGAGATTTCGCTTTTGGGGCGAATCTGTTGCCTCGCGCAAACCGTGGAAGTTTTCTTCACCGCCTATGGGCTTTCGTCGGCCGTGGAGGTGGCCCAGCAGCGCCGCGGCCAGTGGTTCGATCCGCAATTGGTCGACGCGCTGGCAGCGCTGAAGGGAGAGACCGCGTTTTGGGATCGGCTGATCGGCGACGACTTGCCCGCCGCCCTTCGCCGCTGGGAGCCGGCCGACGCCGTGGTGCTGGCCGACGATGCGAGCCTGGACCGCGTGGCCGAAGCGTTCGCGCGGGTGGTCGACGCCAAATCACCCTGGACCTACCGGCATTCGACCGGCGTGGCCGAGATTTCGGTCGGTCTGGCCAAGGAGTTTGGCTGCTCGCCCGAGCTGGTGCGCGATATTCGCCGCGCCGCCCTGCTGCACGACGTCGGCAAGTTGGGGGTGTCGAACCTGATTCTCGACAAGCCGGGCAAGCCGACGCCCGACGAGCTCACGCAGATTCAGAAGCATCCCGAATATTCGCAGCGGATTCTGGAACAAGTCGACGCCTTTACGGTGCTGGCCGACGTGGCCAGCGCGCATCACGAGCGGCTCGACGGGCGGGGCTATCATCGCCGTCAGAGCGACAGCCAGGTCCATTGGGTTTCGCGGCTTTTGGCCGTGGCCGATATCTGCGAAGCGATGTCGGCCAAGCGTCCCTATCGCGACGCGATGCCCTGGTCGCAGATCCACGACATCATGGCGCGCGACGTCGGCACGGGGATCGACGGCGACTGTTTCGCCGCACTGGAAAAGTGGCACGATCACAACGAGGTCACGTCGCGCGTCGAAGCCCAGTTGGCCGAAGTCGATCGCCTGCTGAGCGAGCTTTAGTCGCGCGTCGATGCACGCGGCGCATGGGGCAAGCGGCGCAGATGCGCGGCCGCTTAGTGGTGATTCGTGTCGACCAGGAAATAGCCGTTGTTGGCCACCGGCATCTGCGGCATCCAGCACTGGCCGGCAACGGTGTTGCTGCGGGCATTGCGGCTGGGATAGTAGGACAGCCCGATCGAGAAATTCCACTCGTTCTCCTCGCCTCCCGCCGGTCCGGGCCGAGCCGAGGGATGCATGTATTGCACCTGGGTGTACAACCCGATGCGGTCGTTCAGCGGCACGTTGGCGAGCGCGCCAACGACATAGTCGCCCAGACTGCCGCCGCCCGACAGGCGATCGTTCTCGGGCTTGCCGATCCACAGCCAGGTGTCGGCCCCGCCCGGTGTCCACTTGTAGTGCCAGAAGAAGTTCAATTGATTGACGGCTCGCCAGGTTGTCGGCCCGACGCCGGCGACGTTGCGGTAATCGTTCAAGAAGCGTTGCGTTCCCCACAGGCCGAACTCGTTGCGAGCACTGATGGCATAGGCGACCTGGCCGCGCCATTGGCTGAGTGTCGGGTTCTGAGAAAACACGCCGTAATTGCTGTTCAGCATCCAGTCCTGGACGAACGCGGCGCTCCAATGCGAAGTGGCATTGGCCCTGCGGAACAGGCCATAGGTGACGAAGCCCTGTGTCTGGGCGCCGCTGTCCGGACGATAATCGTTCCCCGACCAGTTGTAGGAGGCGGCGCTTCCACCCATTTGCAAGCCGATGCCGGTCAGCTCGCTGAACCAGCCGAGCCGCGTCCCATAGTTCAAGCCGGTGTGGATGCCGTTGTTTTGCCAGCCGTCGTCGGTAACACCCCGAAACGAATCGTAGCCGACAAAGATCGTGAATGCGCGTAACGGGCAATCGTCGCAATTCGGGCACCACGGATTGCCAGCGTTGCCGCTGGCGGTGTAGCTTTGCGGACGGGGGACCGATTCGATCGACGGCGCGGCCTGGGCAACCAGCCAGCTTTCACCCGGCCCCGGAGTGGTTGCCGGCAGCCGCACGACCGAGCTGGCAGGTTCGGCGAAATATCCAGACGGAGCGGCACTGTCGGAACCGCTCGCCGGCAGCGTCAGCCCGCTGGTCGCGGGACCGGCAGGAGGCCAAAGCGATTGGCCGCTCGCCCGAGCAGCCCAGCAGGCAAGCGTCGCCCAGGCCAGGATTGATAGAAATGGACGCACGCCCGCCTCCGTGCTGGGGCTTCCTCTCGCGTCTCCCTCCGGGAGTGCGTGTCGCGTTTAACCTCTCGTCGGCACGCTTTCGGCTGCGTGGGGACGGGCTGTTGGCGGGCCAGGTGCTTGCGTTCCACAGGTTTGCGATCAAATCGGGCCACCACCTGTTGGCATCGGTTCGCGGCCCTTCGCTACCGGACGTTTTCTCGTACTCCCGTGCACGATCGGCCCGATCGCTACAAGGCCCGCAACCGGCAAATTTTTCACTGCGCCAACCGATGGCAATTCGGCCAAAGGCGAGGTTCTCGCCTCGCCTTAAACTGCCTGCTTGTCAACGATTGTAAGTCCGATACGAGCTGAACCGACGCCCGGGCCGGGTAGCCGTGACATGGCGCCCCACGACCAAACAAAGCGGCTTCGGCAGCGTATAGACTATTGCTCGCGTTCGAACACGATCTCGAACAGGGCGATTACCGGGGCGACGGGAGCTTGCCGTCGAACGGATCCATTCAGACGCGGCGCGGCAGTGCAAGGGATTCTTGCCAAGCGTGGCAGTTGCCAGGATTGGAAGAATCACATTATGGCGCCTTCCGAAGGCCAGCGGCAAACGGTCCACCTCGTCGATGACGATGACACAGTGCGGCAAGTTGTCGCGTTGTGGCTGGGCCGCCTGGGCTTGATGACAAAAGCCTACAAGTCGGCGGAGCAATTCCTGGCAACCTATCAGGCGGCCCAGATCGAGTGCTTGCTGCTCGACCTGCGCATGCCCGGAATGTCGGGGTTGGACTTGCAAGGCATGCTGAGAGGGCGCGGCATCCGGGCGCCGCTGATCGTCATCTCGGCAGTTGGTGATACGGCCACCGTGGTTCGCGCAATGCGCGGCGGCGCGATCGAGTTTTTGCAAAAGCCGCTCGATGAGCAGCGTCTGCTGCACGCGGTGACCGACGCGCTGGCAGTCGATCGGCAGGCAAAGCAAGAAAGTGCCGACCTGGTGCGGCGGATTGGTGAACTCAGTCCTCGCGAGCAGGAAGTCTTGGCTCTGCTGGTCGCCGCCAAGACCACGGCCGAAATCGCCGTGGCCCTGGCGATCCGCCGCACGACGGTCGAAAGGCATCGCAACCGCATCTTCGCAAGTCTGCAAGTCGACAGTGTTCCGGCGCTCATCCGGTTGATGCAGAACTTGAGGCAATAGGTCCGGCACGCCCGCGGAGAAATCTCGCCTCGCACGTCGCCCCGTCGGCCGCACAAATCGGCCAGCCAGGGTCGAAACCCGCCCGTCTGCACACCCTCGCGCCGGCGCCCGAGTTGACGCGCCGCGGTCGGTTAGAACGCTTTGTTCATCCAGCGCGGCGTGTTGAGCCGGCAATCAATTTAGACGTACAGGTCAGCCAGTTCGAAGTCGGAAACCGCCTCGTCGGTGGCAGAGAACCCTTCGCTCGCCGCGTGGCGACCATGATCGCGGTTGCCCGTCGTCGAACTCGTGCCCCCCGAACCACTGCCGGTCGTGCTCGTCGTGGTGGTCGTCGTCGTGGTGGTCGACGCCGGTGCCGAGACGACGTTGCTCACGGTGCTCGGCGACGAACTGCTCGACGAGCTGCCGGTCTCCTGCGCCTCCAGTTCCAGGCCGACAAAACCGGTCGTCCCCACGCCCTGCGTGCTGTTGGGATTCGTCGGTGCGGCACTCTCCAAACGACCCGTCAATGCCCGAACCGTGTTCAATGTCGTGGCGTTGATTTGCCCGGCACCGAGCAGATCGTAGTACGGATTGTAACTGCTCGACGTCGTCCGCGTGCCGCTGGCAAGAGGACGAATGTCGTTGATGTCGGTCGCGTTGTCCTGTGCGTCTCGGTTTGCGTCGCCCGGCAGAACGTCGAAGAAGAAGTCGAACGACGAACCGGCCAGGCCGTTGCCCGACGGAAGTGCCTGGCCCGTGGTGAACGTGCCGCTGATGCCGGCTCCGTGCGAGTCGACCACCGCCGGACCATACGAGCTGCTGGTCGAGGCAATGCCGAAGGCATACTTGTTGTTGGTCAACGGGCCTGACAGAGTCCACGAATAGGTGTTGCTGCCGTCGGACGTGAAGCCGGTCACGCTGGGCGTCGATCCGCCCGAGCCGCCATTCAATTTCAACGAACCCAGGGCAACGCCCGAGACCGGCCCGCTGAAGGTGACGGTGATCGTGTTGAGGTTCGTCCAAGGCAACGTTTGAGTCTGGGCGGCCGACGTGCCGGTCTGGAAGGCATAGCCCAACGTCGAACTGCCGTAGGCGTGGCCGGTGACCGCATTGGTGTGGCTGCTTAGATAGGTATCGAAGGACGAGGCCCAACTGGTGCTCGAGATATAGGCCGCGGTGACCGTGAGCGGCGCGGAGACGGTGATTTGCGTCGTCGCCGTGTTGCTGTTCACGTTGCCGGTGTCACCCGAATCGTCAACGACGATCGAGATGTTGCGAGTCGCCACGCTCGTGCTGGTCGAAGAGAAGGTGACCGACTGCAAGGCGGTCTGGTACTGGGCCGGAGTGGCCGAACCACTCAAGGTCAGCACGCCCGCGGAGTAAACGCCGGTGATGCCGTTCTGGGTGGTGAAGTGGAGCGTATCGCTGCCCGACTGGTAACCGGTGCCGATCGTCATCGTGGCGCCCGTCACGTCGGTGTCGAACGACTTGACAGTCACGGCCGAATCGACCGCCACGGTCTGGCCGGCGGTCGAGGCCTTCGCCGTCTGGTTGGCGGTGACAACCGGTGGGGCGATCGCCACCTTGACGGTGTCGACGCCGGTGTTGCTGGTCGTGGGCGAAGCGGCACTGTCGTCGGCGACGACATCGACCGTGCGGGTCGACTGGTTGATGCTGGTGGTGGAGAACGTGACCGACTGCAAGGCCGCCGTGTATTGGGCGGGCGTTGCGCTGCCGGTCAGAGTCAGCACGCCACCGGAGTTGCTGGCGATGGTGATGCCGTCGATCGGCGTGTAATTGAGCGAGTCGCCCGACTGATAGTTGGCGATGGTCTCCGACGCGCCAGTGATGTCGGTGTCGCTGGAGGTCACCGAGATGCCGGAGTCGACAGCCACAGCCGAGCCGCCGAGGGTGAACGTCTGGCCGGTGCTGCCCGAGGTCGAAACGACCGGGGGAAAGATCGGGTTGACAGTCGAGACGCTGGCGTTGAGGTAAATCGGGGCGGTGTAGTTCCCTCCGGCGATACTCGGTACATAGTTTTCCGGATTGGCGGTAATTTCGATCGAATCACCGGCCGCGAGCGACACGGTCTGATTGACCGTCCATGTCATGTCGTATTCATCATCGGTCAGATCCGCGGGGCCGTATAAAGATGGAGGACTGTATATGGGCCCGACGTTGGTC
Source organism: uncultured Planctomycetaceae bacterium (assembly GCA_963702015.1). Lineage (GTDB taxonomy): Bacteria > Planctomycetota > Planctomycetia > Pirellulales > PALSA-1355 > DATJTR01. The sequence continues at coordinate 3,418,898 of OY969698.1, read as the reverse complement.
AACGCCCACGTGCCGCCACTGCCGAAGCTATAGTTTCCGCCACCGGCGGAGGGGAGGACGGTAGGGGACCAAGTGCCGTAGGGGTTGCTGGAGTTGCCATCGATATATGAGGAGCCGGAGATGGTGCCGGTATTGAGTGTCAGTCCGCCGTTTGCGGCGGTGTAGGTCTGTCCCACGATGCTCAGGTTATTGGGGGCCGTGCCAACGGTGGAGGACGTCTGGCCGGCGTTGACCGAGGCGATGTCCGACCAAAATCCATCGGCCAAGATCGAGGAAGTGTTCGTCGCCGTGGTGCTGCCGGCGGGGACTTTAAAAATCGCGAAGTCGGCCTGGCCAGCGTCCCAGTCCCAGGCTGCATTGCCATAGGGACCACCAGGTCCTTGAAACGGGTCGAAATAGGGGTTCGTCATCGTGACGCTAAGACTGTAGGTGCCGGCTGCCGGCGCTGTGAATCGGGCTGCCGACGGTCCAAAAGCAGGACTCATGACCGTGGTGTCGCTCGGGATCGCGACGTCCCCGTCGATGATATCCGGAATAACGGCTCCGGAGCCGTTGCCATTAAGTCCGGCGTTTCCGTAGACATGAAAAAACCCATTCAATCCGGAAAGGCCACCGGCAAATCCGGCGAGGCCAGGATAACCTTCCGCGACGCCATCCACGGCCCCTTGAGGGTTTCCGGGCGCCCAAGGCACCTCCGCGGTGCCGGTCATGTCATTGTCAAACGAATTCGGATCGACGTAGGTGTTGAACGAATAGGGCAAAGGACTCGGGCTGTTGTTGAGCGCTGCCAGCGCACTATCCAGCGCACCGAAGTCCCAAGGGCTAGTGCTGGTGGCGGTGTCGCTGGCGGTGACGGGGCCGGTGCCGTAGTTATTATTTTGAGTGCTGTGGAGTTGGGCCGCGGTTTGGGTGGCGTTGTCGCCAAAGGCCGCTTCTCCACCCGCGCCGCTGCCATTGTCGACAAACTTCTGATTTAGGTTCCACGTCGTCAGCAGGCGGCGGTCTTCCAGGATTTCGAAACGACTCTTGCGCGGTCTGCTTGGGCTGCGTTGACATGAGGGCGCCTCTTCGGATTTGGAAACGTCGGTGCAGAAATGACCGGTGGAGAAAAGATCCCGATTCCAACGAAAAACGATTACATTGAGCCGTGTCGGTTCAATCAGCCTCTTTCTTGTTTTTCTTGTGGCAAAACGCGGGACGATCGCGCTGCCCACTGCAAGTGATTAAGTCATTTGTTCGAAACGATCGGTTTGATCTCGCGGCGGTGAATCGTGCCGGTGAAGTGCGGTCTGGCAGCTTTTCGACAGACGGCCTGGTTACCCCGCGTCGAGCTATTGGCCAAGGTAGCTGCTCGCGTCTGGGGTTTGACCGTCTCCGCGATCGGACAACATCAAATGAACCTGCGGATCAATTTCATAAATGATCGTATGGACCGAGCCATCGCAAAAGGCCATGTTGAACCCGCCGGCGTGCGAACTGCCGAAACGCATGGTGGCGCCCCAGTCTTGGAGTACACCGGGGGGAGCCCCGGCAGGTCCGGAAAGGCCCGACGCGTATTCGCCGGGCCATAAAGGAGCGTCTTGCATGGGAGGATAATTATAGGTGTCGATTGGAGGTGCCCCCACCGCGGAAGTAACCGCCGAGGGGACATTCGTCGCGTTCCAGATTCCTCCACTACCCGCCAGGCGGATCAGACCTGCGCACATTCCGGTATAGACCGCGCATTCATCGCCATTGCCGCCGGTAGTCCCCATGTGCAGGGCGGTGAATTGATCGAGGTACTTTTCACCGATCATGTAAACCTTGCTCGTTCCATCGGAAATCTGCCGCAGGCTTACTTGGCTGCGATACCAAATCACACCGGTAAACGACACGCTCGCGATCTTATTCTTTGCGAAATTCCCAGGTTTGGCTTTTCCTCCCGGTGCGGGTTGTGCGATCGGGGTCAAATACCAGGTGAAGGTGGGCATCGGCACTAGGGGCACGGTAGCTGCCAGCGACGACTGAGGTTGAAGGCCGTTGGTGTCGAAGTCATTCGGCAGTTCCACGTGCGCATTCGGCGGAAACGGCCCCCCCATCTCGTTAAATCCGACGGAGCCGCCGTTGGCGGCATAGTCCGATTTGGCGCTCAAGTTCGTGCTGGTTGGCACGGCATTCACGGGAGGCCAGAAACCCGATCCGCCGTAGTCAAGCCCGCCATAGAGAGCAGCCGGTCGTCTACTCGGGCAGTAGAACATCGGCTGAACGGCGTTCAAATTCTGGGCCGCCTGTTGAGGGGTCGTGTTGGGCCCCCCGCCGATAACCACGGCGTTTTGCGCAAATCTAGCGCGCCGAACGGGATGCCCGCGGTCTGATTGATCCACGTCTGGGCCTCCATGAAAAACATGATCGAGTAAGCCCAGCCGCCCGGCTGGTTTTGTCCAAACCCAGCATCGGGTTCACCCATCCATTGATTTCCCCAACCGCCGGTGGGCAGAAACTTTTTTGTCGCCTCGTGGTTGAGCGCGGCCAGCGCCATCTGTTTTAAATTGTTGCTGCATTGACTACGGCGAGCCGCTTCGCGCGCGGCCTGAACGGCCGGCAACAACAGTGCGATCAATAGACCGATGATGGCGATGACAACCAGCAGTTCCACCAACGTGAAACCGGCCGAAACTTTGCGCTTCGCGAAACCGGAGCGACATGACGAATGCATGACAGTCTCCTATTCGGACCAGACGCGCACGGACCGGGCTGCTTCCGTGCCAGATGATTGAAATGAACTGATGATAAAATCAGATGGCGTTGCGGGGAGGACGCGCCGCACTCAGCCCCGCGAACGCCGGACCGAACGGCTACCCCCGCACAAGCATTAACAGTTTAGGGACTTTCGTGCAGTGCGCCTACAAGATTTTTTTATATTGCCCTTTTTCGGATTCTGGCGCACGGCCGTATTCCCAGGAACTAATTCGGTCGATTTCGAAGCTCCTGCCGGCCGTGCCGCCGAGTGCTCCAGGCCCGGTGCGTGGGAGAAAGTTCGCCATTTTCGGGTGCAAATTGCGACGGGCCCTGTCTCGCCAGCGACCTCGGCGTTCGATTGGTGCCGCGTAACAGGGTCAAGGATATCTTGGAGACTCAGGGCCTTGATCCCGGGCCGCAACGTGGCGCACGCACTTGGGATGAGTTCTTGATGATCCATGCCCGTGCGCTACGCGCGGGCCAAGGAGCTGGTAGCCGAGATCATTATGCACGATCCGGATACGAAGCTCCCGGCCCGCTTCGATACCACTCCGGAGAATGCCGGGATTGACGCCCGCCAATCGGCTTGTCGCGCACCCAATACCATGGCGTTCGTTGAGCGGTTCATCCAGAGTATCCAGCAAGAATGCCTCGACTACTTCTCGAATGGAGGAACAGAGCGCAAGAAAAAACCCCGCAGCACTCTCGGTGAGCGCCGCGGGGTTTGAAAGCTCTCGTAAGGATCCACAAACCCTTCTATCGTGATTCGCTCTCCGCGGCGCACTCGCGATCGAGTTGCATCCGTCGGGAAGAATCGGCCGGCAATCAATTTAGACGTACAGGTCAGCCAGATCGAAGTCGGAAACCGCCTCGTCGGTGGCAGCGAACCCTTCGCTGGCCGCGTGGCGACCATGATCGCGGTTGCCGGTCGTCGAACTCGTGCCCCCCGAACCACTGCCCGTCGTGCTCGTCGTGGTGGTCGTCGTCGTGGTAGTCGACGCCGGTGCCGAGACGACGTTGCTCACGCTGCTCGGCGACGAGCTGCTCGACGAGTTGCCGGTCTCCTGCGCTCCCAGCTCCAGGCCGACAAAACCTGTCGTCCCCACGCCCTGCGTGCTGTTGGGATTCGTCGGTGCGGCGCTCTCCAAACGACCCGTCAACGCCCGAACCGTGTTCAATGTCGTGGCGTTGATTTGCCCGGCACCGAGCAGATCGTAGTACGGATTGTAACTGCTCGACGTCGTCCGCGTGCCGCTGGCAAGAGGATGAATGTCGTTGATGTCGGTCGCGTTGTCCTGTGCGTCTCGGTTTGCGTCGCCCGGCAGAACGTCGAAGAAGAAGTCGAACGATGAACCGGCCAACCCATTGCCCGACGGAAGTGCCTGGCCCGTGGTGAACGTGCCACTGATGCCGGCTCCGTGCGAGTCGACCACCGCCGGACCATACGAGCTGCTGGTCGAGGCGATGCCGAAGGCATACTTGTTGTTGGTCAATGGGCCCGACAGAGTCCACGAATAGGTGTTGCTGCCGTCGGACGTGAAGCCGGTCACGCTGGGCGTCGATCCGCCCGAGCCACCATTCAATTTTAACGAGCCCAGGGCAACGCCCGAAACCGGCCCGCTGAAGGTGACGGTGATCGTGTTGAGGTTCGTCCAAGGCAACGTTTGAGTCTGGGCGGCCGACGTGCCGGTCTGGAAGGCATAGCCCAACGTCGAACTGCCGTAGACGTGGCCGGTGACCGCATTGGTGTGGCTGCTTAGATAGGTATCGAAGGACGAGGCCCAACTGGTGCTCGAGATATAGGCCGCGGTGACCGTGAGCGGCGCGGAGACGGTGATTTGCGTCGTCGCCGTGTTGCTGTTCACGTTGCCGGTGTCACCCGAATCGTCAACGACGATCGAGATGTTGCGGGTCGCCACGCTCGTGCTGGTCGAAGAGAACGTGACCGACTGCAAGGCGGTCTGGTACTGGGCCGGAGTGGCCGAACCACTCAAGGTCAGCACGCCCGCGGAGTAAACGCCGGTGATGCCGTTCTGAGTGGTGAAGTGGAGCGTATCGCTGCCCGACTGGTAACCGGTGCCGATCGTCATCGTGGCGCCCGTCACGTCGGTGTCGAACGACTTGACGGTCACGGCCGAATCGACCGCCACGGTCTGGCCGGCGGTCGAGGCCTTCGCCGTCTGGTTGGCGGTCACAACCGGTGGGGCGATCGCCACCTTGACAGTGTCGACGCCGGTGTTGCTGGTGGTGGGCGAAGCGGCACTGTCGTCGGCGACGACATCGACCGTACGGGTCGTCTGATTGATGCTGGTGGTGGAGAACGTGACCGACTGCAAGGCCGCCGTGTATTGGGCGGGCGTTGCGCTGCCGGTCAGAGTCAGCACGCCACCGGAGTTGCTGGCGATGGTGATGCCGTCGATCGGCGTGTAATTGAGCGCGTCGCCCGATTGGTAGTTGGCGATGGTCTCCGACGCGCCGGTGATATCGGTATCGCTGGACGTTACCGAGATGCCGGAGTCGACGGCGACCGCCGAGCCGCCGAGGGTGTAGGTCTGGCCGGTGCTGCCCGAGGTCGATACGACCGGGGGAGCCGAAGAGACCACTTGGGAAGCGGTGGCGGAGACGTAAATCGGGGCCGTATAGTCGCCGCTTGATCGGATAGGGTCGTATTCCGGGTTGGTGACGACCTGAATCTTGTCGCCTGCAGCCATCGAAACGGTCTCGGTGGATGTCCAGGTCATGTCGTATTCATCGCCGGTGAGGTCGTTGGCATTAGAATTGTAAATTGTGCCGACATTGGTCAGCGACCAAGTGCCGCCACTGCCGAAGCTGTAATTGCCGCCACCAGCCGAGGGTAGGAAAGTTGGCGAGAAGTAGGGGTTGCCGTTCTGACCATCGATATACGAGGAGCCGGAAACGGTGCCACTATTGATCGACAGGCCGCCGTTAGCGACGGTGTAGGTTTGGCCGACATTGCTCAGTGATCCAATGGTCGAGCGATTTTCGCCGGCGTTGACCGAGGCGATGTCCGACCAGAATCCATCAGCCAGGAGCGAAGACGTGTCGTGGGCATCGCTGCTGCCGGCCGGGACATCGTAGATGAGGAAGTCGGCCTGCCCCGCATCCCAGTCCCAGCCTTGGATTCCCGATGCGCCGCCTGGGCCGTCGAAGGGGTCGAACCAAGGATTGGTCAACGTGACGGTGAATGTATAGGTGCCGGCGGTGGGTGCGGTGAACTCGGCTGCCGTAGGGCCATAACCCGGGCTCATGATCGTCGCTCCCGTCGGGATCGCGACGGTGCCTCGAATATAGTCGGGGACCGGATTTCCGGTGCCATCGCCATTCAAGCCGGAATTGCCATAGTTATGAAAGACGGCATTGAGCCCCGCGAGCCCCCCGAAGAATCCGCCGAGGCCGGAGATGCCTTCCGACACGCCGTCTTCCGCGGCGCCGGGATATCCTGGCGCCCAGGCGGGGTCGGTGGCGCCGTTGAGGTAATTATCAAAAGAATTCGGATCGATATAGGTCGAGCTGAACGAGTAGGGGATGCCGTGGTTCGCGCTATACTTACCACTATCCAACTCACCAAAAGACCAGGGGCTCGTGCTGGTGGCGGAATCGCTCGCGGTCACCGTGCCACTGCCGTAGTTATTGTTGTGGTAGGTCTGGAGTTGAACCGCGGTTTGAGTAGCGTCGTCGCCAAAGGCGGCCTCCCCACCTAAGCCGGAGCCATTCGAGACAAATTTGGCGTCCAGATTATACGTCGTCAGAAGACGCCGGTTTTCCAGGACTTCAAATCGTGCGTTGCGCGAAGCATGGGTGCATTTCTTGGTCATCGAATTCGGATCCTGTTGGAAAATGCCGAGTGGTGAAGCAATGGCTGGATGTGATCAAAGGCCAGCTGCTGCCGATCGTTCCTAACTCAAGATTGCTCGTGCTAGGATGTGGTAAGAGAGAGGTTCCGCTGGCGCACCGTTCGGGCCTTTACTGAGGAATATACTGTGAGGCGTCAAACGCCAGCCCGTCCTGGCGATCCGACAGCATGGCATGGACGGCCGGATCGATTTCGTAAAGAATGGTGTGCACCGAGCCATCGCAAAATGCCATGTTGAATCCTCCGGCATGCGCGCTGCCAAAGCTGAAATAGCCGTACCAATCTTGTAGTGCTCCGGCTGGGATCGGATTGAAGCCTCCTCCCGAGAGCGAATTGCCAGTCATTTCGCCGGGCCATATTGGAGAGTCTTGCTTTGGCGGATAGAGATACTGTTTCGTCGGGTCTCCGGCTGTCCCCGCACTCGTAGCGGCCTGTGGAGGGACCGTGGGCGTGTACGCTCCGCCGCTGGCAGCAAGGCGGATCAAGGCGGGGCACATCCCGTGATAGAGGCTGCCCTCGTCTCCATTCCCGTTTGCATATTGGGTGTTCGTGGCAGTGGCCGAGAACTGATCGAGATACTTTTCGCCGATCAAATAGACCTTGCTGGTGCCGTCCGAAATCTGCCGCATGCTGACCTGGCTGCGATACCAAATGACTCCGGTGAACGAGACGTTCGAGGCTGTGTTCGTTGTCGAAACGCCCGGGCAGTAGGCCTTCTTGGCGCCGACCAGAGGTGCGTTGCACGGAGGGATGTACCACTGAAATGTGGCCGACGGAGCGAGCGCGGCATTGGCCGAGATGGTCGTCGATTCCACTGGGAAATACGTCTTGACGTCGTTGCCGAGGAGCCCGCCCGTCGTTACCGAGGAACCGCTCGTGCAGTCAACGCCGTTGCATTTGCCCCAGAGATTGAATCCCACCGAGCCACCATTGCCGGCGTAGTCGGTTTTTGCGACGGTTCCAGCCGGTCCGAGAGGGGTCGCATTATTGATCAGGCTGGACGGTGCCGCATAGAGCGCGGCCGGTCGACGACTCGGGCAATAGAACATCGGCTGGACCGCGTTCTGATTCGCCGTGATTTGTTGGGGAGTGCCTGTGGGTCCGGCGCCGATCACGGTCGCCCCCATGCTGACTTTTTGCGACCACGGCAGGCCGGAAGTCTGCTGGATCTGCTGGAGGCCCTCCATGAAGAACATGATTGAATAGGCCCAGCTCCCGGGCTGACCTTGACCCAGTCCTGCGTCGGGATCACCGATCCAGTTGTGTCCCCACCCCCCGGTCGGAAAGAACTTCTTGGCCGACTCGTGATTCAATGCGGCCAGCGCCATTTGCTTCAGGTTGTTGGCGCACTGGTTGCGCCGGGCCGCTTCGCGCGCCGCCTGAACGGCCGGCAACAAGAGTGCGATCAAAAGCCCGATGATGGCGATGACGACAAGGAGCTCCACGAGCGTGAAACCCTGTCGGCGGTGAAGACGCCTTTCGAAGAGCCCAGGCATTTCCCGTGCGCTTCCTTTCATTCATAACACGCCGAAATCTGAAGTTATTCAGGCCGGCGTTTCCCGATGCCCGCTTGTCGAAGTGTTGCGCGCTGTCGATTCATCGGCACGTTGCCGAAGGCACCCAGAGACGTGAGCTAACGTGGTTCGAGTTCGAATTGCGGATTGCCGAAAATGATCCAGTCCCAAACGATGCCGTCGATCCCTTCGGCGGTGCCCAATGTCAAGAATCGATCCTGCGGTTCGAACGCGATCTCGACCGGAATTGGTCCCTCACGCGCTTCGTACCCGTGACGACTCAAGCGTGGCTGACCGTCAACCAGCACCCAAATGTCCGTTTGATTCTCCGACGGCTCGCGATACGTGTTACCAACCACCGCCTTAAACGAGCGCAACGTTCGATCGGGGTGCAGACGCCGAACTGCAGCCAAGTCGATGGTTAACCCTTTGTTGGCATGGAACAACAGGTAACAGTGACCGGGCCGGGCGTAATTCACTCCCCCGAGCACGGCGGAAAACCACCCAGCTTCCCAGTGCACGCGGTCGGACGCGAACAGGTGATTGAAGCTCTCGCGATGCGTGGGACCGAAGTCGAACTGGTGACCGGCAGAATCGACTGCCATTCGGCCATCCGGCACGAATACGCCGTCGACCACTGCATGTGTTGGGGATGGATGAAACTGGCCGTCTCCTACAAATAAATGGATCGGGTCCAATCGACCAAAACTCCCGCTGCGCACATCAAACGCCATACCTCGATGGTTGGTCGTTCCGTCACCCCCCGAGAGCAAATCGACCAGATCCAGAACGCCGGACACCGGTGAGCTTGCTTCGATTTTCCCCGACGAGCTTGCCCGACGAATTTCACGGACGAAGCCGCGGGTGTTATCCAGCGGCCGCGGCACGGTGGCGCCTGCTTCCAGCCGGTATGATTGGCCCATGTTCAAACGAAGCACAGCGGGCGCTTGCTCGATGCCGCTCGGAACCTGGCCTGACTTGGAACGCCCGTCTCGGTCGGTTCCCTCGCCCGTGCGATAGCTCAATTCAACCAACCCACGGAACACCGTGACGTCGTCGGTCCCTTGGTCGTCCACCGCCACACCGAATTCGGTACCCAAATCGACCACGGTCAGGCGAGACGTGTGCACCGTGAATCCGGTCGCCTTGGGGGGGACCAGCGCCACGATTCTTCCCCGATGCACCTCGCACAGGGAGGGCGAAACCAAAGTCAGCCGGGCGGGCCCCTCGATGGTCAAGCGAGCGCCCGAGTTGCACACAACCTCGGCCACCCCCGTCAGCAAATCCAGCTGCCGGCCTGCTTCAAACTCAATTCCGGAACGATCGGCTGGCAACTCGGAGCGTGACAAGGGATCTTCCGGGGCCCAACGACAATCCACTTTTTGGGTCAGGCGGGCCACGCTCGGCCTGCCGGCTTCGTCGACGCCAGGGGCGCCGGCCACCCGCGGTTCCCCCCTTCCCACTCCGTCGATCACTTTCGCCACGCCCCAAAACGCGCCCAGCACACCCACGATCAGGAGCAATCCGACGGTAGCTTCGCCACCGGGTACGAAACTCGCTACGACGCTCAGAAATCCCAAGAACGTCGATCTGCCGACTGGCGCCGCCGTGCCAGCCGGCGAACTCGTCGGCGCATCTACAGCAGCTTGCGGGCCATCGCCGGCGGAAATAAGGCCGTCGAGCACCGCGCCGCGCTTTTGCCGCAGATGGCGTGGCAACGCTCGATGCAGGTCGACGTAGCGGACAAAGAATGCTTGAGCTGGGGGGTGCTCGGCCAGCAACTTACCGAACTCGGAAAACTCGGCAGATGAAAGCGATTGGTCGACATATCCTGCCGACAAGGCGTGCAAGCGTGAGAGATCGACTGGGCTCGGTCGCGAGGAGTTGCTGCTCATCGTCGGGCCTCCGCGGCCAGCGAGCGCTCGATGCACTCGAATAGCGCTCGGCGAATTCGAATCAAGGCCTTGTATACCGTGTTGACTTGTTTGCCCAGTCGCTGCGCCACGGCCTTGGCCGTGGTGTTTTTGCTCACGTAGCACTGACCGATCAGTTCGCGATCGGCTGGCCGGAGTTTTTCCAGGCAGCGGGCGAGCGCGTCACGGCGTGCCGATAGATCGTCGCGCAAACTGGCACGCAGATCGGCCAGGCTGTCGAGCAAGGAAACGTCGAAGTGCAGGCGATCGCGCGAGCGCACGCGAAAGAAGTTCTTGACCTCAAAGCGAGCCACTTGGGAAGCCCAAGCCAGGAAGTTGGTGCCGGGCTGCCACTGCGAAAACCTGCGCCATAGCGTGATGCTGGTCCGTTGCCACACGTCGTCGGCATCAGCCGAGTTGCCCACCAGCATGAAAATCAACGTTTGGATTTCATATCCATGCGCGGTCAATCAGCGCCACGAAGGCCTCCGTTCGGTCGCACTCGACCTGAGGTGCTTTCGAGAGCCCGATCTCGTCCGGTGCATTGGACATAGTGGCAAGTCATGCGAATTGTGCGGCATCCTGCCGTCGAGCGGACAACAAGATGCCTAAACCAATACAACCTCTTCCCGTTAAGCGGCACCATCACCAAGCTGCCCCCAATGGCGAGCAGCCCGGCCATGGCACGCGGATGTTCGAGTCGGGGTTCCCGAACAGGATCACAGCATCTCCGAAGGCAATCCCTTTCGGCCCGGCCTGTCGATGCCCGGCTCAGCGACGAGGGATTTGCCCGCACTTGCTAAGCCAGACGCCTTCTCCTCCAGCAGAGCCCGCCCAGGCCCGGCGCGAACGCGATGCCCCACAAGACGGCGCTGGACGGTTCCGGGAGGGGGTAGCTGTAGTTAATCGTCTCGGTCGGAAAACTGGAATTCGTAATAGCAATGCTGACGTTGTCCACGACCAGACCGGGATTCATGCCGATGCCGATTTGCAGGTAGTCGCCGTAAGCGGAACCACTGATAGCCGCTTTGAGCTGGGCCCCAGTGAGGGTATATGTGTTCTCGACCCATGCCCCTCCGTAACTCGTCGCGCCGCCAGAGATGCCGGTTCCTTTGCCGGTGTTGCGCCAGGCGGCCCCGCCGTCGGCGGCGCCGATCGTGCTGGTGAAGTTGGCGGCCCACGCGGTCGTGCCGGCGGCGCCGGTGTCCACGAAATAGAGAGTTCCCTTCGCCGCCGCATCAGCAGTCCAGGTGCCATCCACGGCCCCCCAGGCGGTGATCACGTAGGTCGAAGCACTCTCGAGCTGGGTCCACGTGCTCAGCGGGATCTGGCTCTCAAGCACCCCCATGCCGGCCGTGCCCCCCGAGTATCCAAACTGCAAGTCACCCACGGCGTAGCTGCCGTTTTCAGCGCCGATTGAGGCCATTCCGGGGCTGTAGTTGCTGGGGTAACCCGAAGGAAGCGTTTGAAGTGCCGGCTGGAAGACCGTGACGCCAATGCCTCCCGCACCCGTCGAGGCGGAAGAGGCGGGAGCAACACCTGTGCCGGCGATAGTCGTCCAATCCGCGGGCGCCACGGGGTTGCGGTCCGGCTGATCGGGATTACCCGGCTGATTGCCGTAGCCGTTAGCGGTCAACTCGCCGTCGCCGGCGTTGATGGTTGTTGATTGTGCCTCAAAGGAATTGTTTGCTTGGGTAATCGTGATCGTGCCTGCCCTCGAGGAGCCGGCCAAACCAAGCGCAGCGAGTGCGGCAGCCGCGAAGAAGAAGAATCTACAGAGCGTCACGGACATAGTTCACCTCATCCGAGTTGATTAGGAAGTCGATTCGCTCGTGACGGTCGAACTATGTCTTCAAATCCGATTTGGATCAGAAGTTCGGGCCGACCTCATTAGCGTTCTCCACCGAAAAGGGATAAAGAAGTGATTTCAACGACGGTCGAGCGACCGAGACGGACACGATCCCGAGGTGGTCTCGGGTCTGGAATCTAGATGTACGGCCCTGGCCAGGAAAGGCACTGGATTTTCCATTTTCCGCAAAATTTATTTAGAGCCCGTCTTTGGACGGGGGAGCGCAAGGACGACGGAAAAGCCCACGTACAGCGCCGGGAAATTTGCCGGCTTGTCCAATGATTTGCGGCGATGGCCGATGATTTGCAAAAGGCCGAGGGGGGCGATGGCTTAGTGTAAGCGAACAAACGGTTTTTTGTCAACAATTTACTATTGAAAACTGTTAAATCATGTGTTTTGCATATGGGATAGCCAGTGAATCATGGCTTTATTTGCGTTTGATTACACAATTGGGGGGGTGTTGCTCTGACCGAGTATTTTTGGTCAGTTTGTTGACATTCGTCCTTGATCAGAGCCTTTCAAATTGGCTACACCGCAGTGGGCCGCAAGCCAACCACCGCCCAGCTCGCGCAACAGTATGACGTTCTCAGGAGTCTCCCTGGGTTTCCGTCGGCATAAACAATCCGCCCAGAATTGGGTGATCGGCCGATGGAGGTGGTCAGCATTGATCGTCGAACGGAGAAACAGGGGCGCAAGAAAAAACCCCGCAGCACTCTCGGTGAGCGCCGCGGGGTTTGAAAGCTCTCGTAAGGATCCACAAACCCTTCTATCGTGATTCGCTCTCCGCCGCGCACTCGCGATCGAGTTGCATCCGTCGGGAAGAATCGGCCGGCAATCAATTTAGACGTACAGGTCAGCCAGATCGAAGTCGGAAACCACTTCATCGGTCGCCGCGTGGCGACCATGATCGCGGTTGCCGGTCGTCGAACTCGTGCCCCCCGAACCACTGCCCGTCGTGCTCGTCGTGGTGGTCGTCGTCGTACTTGTCGACGCCGGTGCCGAGACGACGTTGCTCACGCTGCTCGCCGGCGAACTGCTGGACGAGCTGCCCGTCTCTTGCGCTCCCAGCTCCAGGCCGACAAAACCGGTCGTCCCCACGCCCTGCGAGCTGTCGGGATTCGTCGGTGCGGCACTCTCCAAACGACCCGTCAACGCCCGAACCGTGTTCAATGTCGTGGCGTTGATTTGCCCGGCACCGAGCAGATCGTAGTACGGATTGTAACTGCTCGACGTCGTCCGCGTGCCGCTGGCAAGAGGATGAATGTCGTTGATGTCGGTCGCATTGTCCTGTGCGTCTCGGTTTGCGTCGCCAGGCAGAACGTCGAAGAAGAAGTCGAACGACGAACCGGCCAATCCATTGCCCGACGGGAGTGCCTGGCCCGTGGTGAACGTGCCACTGATGCCGGCTCCGTGCGAGTCGACCACCGCCGGACCATACGAGCTGCTGGTCGAGGCAATGCCGAAGGCATACTTGTTGTTGGTCAGCGGGCCTGACAGAGTCCACGAATAGGTGTTGCTGCCGTCGGACGTGAAGCCGGTCACGCTGGGAGTCGATCCGCCCGAGCCGCCATTCAATTTCAACGAGCCCAGGGCAACGCCCGAAACCGGCCCGCTGAAGGTGACGGTGATCGTGTTGAGGTTCGTCCAGGGAAGCGTTTGAGTCTGGGCGGCCGACGTGCCGGTCTGGAAGGCATAGCCCAACGTCGAACTGCCGTAGACGTGGCCGGTGACCGCATTGGTGTGGCTGCTTAGATAGGTATCGAAGGACGAGGCCCAACTGGTGCTCGAAATATAGGCCGCGGTGACCGTGAGCGGCGCGGAGACGGTGATTTGGGTCGTCGCCGTGTTGCTGTTCACGTTGCCGGTGTCACCCGAATCGTCAACGACGATCGAGATGTTGCGAGTCGCCACGCTGGTGCTGGTCGAAGAGAACGTGACCGACTGCAAGGCGGTCTGGTACTGGGCCGGAGTGGCCGAACCACTCAAGGTCAGCACGCCCGCGGAGTAAACGCCGGTGATGCCGTTCTGGGTGGTGAAGTGGAGCGTATCGCTGCCCGACTGATAGCCGGTGCCGATCGTCATCGTGGCGCCCGTCACGTCGGTGTCGAACGACTTGACGGTCACGGCCGAATCGACGGCCACGGTCTGGCCGGCGGTCGAGGCCTTCGCCGTCTGGTTGGCGGTCACGACCGGTGGGGCGATCGCCACCTTGACGGTGTCGACGCCGGTGTTGCTGGTGGTGGGCGAAGCGGCGCTGTCGTCGGCGACGACGTCGACCGTACGGGTCGTCTGGTTGATGCTGGTGGTGGAGAACGTGACCGACTGCAAGGCCGCCGTGTATTGGGCGGGCGTTGCGCTGCCGGTCAGAGTCAGCACGCCACCGGAGTTGCTGGCGATGGTGATGCCGTCGATCGGCGTGTAATTGAGCGAGTCGCCCGATTGGTAGTTGGCGATCGTCTCCGACGCGCCGGTGATATCGGTATCGCTGGACGTTACCGAGATGCCGGAATCGACAGCCACGGCCGAGCCGCCAAGCGTATAGGTCTGGCCGGTGCTGCCCGAGGTCGAAACGACCGGGGGAGCCGGCGTGACAACGGCGGGTGAGACGGTGGCCGCCAGGTAAACAGGAGCGGTGAGGTCGCCAGAGTTATCCGTTTTATATGTTTCGCTGCCAGTATATTCGGGATTGGCGACGATCTCGATGGAGTCGCCGGCGCCGAGCGAAACGGTTTGCGTGACCGTCCAAGACATGTCGTATTCGTCACCGGTCAAGTCGCCGGAAGGAGTGTCGGCAATGGCCCCTACATTTTTCAACGACCAGACACCACCACTGCCATACTGACCACCGGGACCTTGACCACCGGCACCGGAATTGATGGTCAGGCCGCCGTTGGCGACGGTGTAGGTCTGCCCGATATTGTTGAGCGAGCCGATGGTGCTGCGGTTCTCGCCAGCGTTAACCGACGCGACGTCCGTGTAGAATCCGGAGTCCAACAAGGTGGAAGTATTGTGGGCGGTAGTGCTGCCGGAGGGTACGTCAAAAACCGCGAAGTCGGCCTGGCCGTCGATCCAGGTCCACTGGTCACGCCCGTTGTAGCCGCCCGATCCGTCGAAGGGATCGAAATAGGGATCGGTCATCGTGGCCGAAAGGACGTAGTTGCCGGCGGCCGGCGCGGTGAACTTGGTAGTCGTGGGGCCATAAGCCGGGCTCATCACCACGGTTCCGGTCGGGATGTTGACAATCTCCTCATGGAAATCCCCAGTTGGGTTTCCCGTGCCGTTGCCATTCAGCCCGGCGTTACCGAAGGTATAGAAGGTCGCATTGGTCCCGGAAGCCCCGCCGAAAAATCCTGCGAAACCAGGAAGGCCCGCGGCCGTACCATCCGCAGCCCCGCCCGGAAATCCTGGTGACCAGGCCGGGTCCGAGGCACCCGAGAGGTAATTATCAAAGGAGTTCGGGTCAACAAACGCGCTGAACGAATATGGCTTGTTGTTGAAAGAGCCCTGGCCACTATCCAAGGCACCAAAGCTCCAGGGGCTGGCACTGGTGGCCGAGTCGCTGGCGCTGGTAGGACCGGTGCCGAAGTTGTTGTTGTAGTAGCCAGAGACGCTGCCGGGGTCGGAGGAGAACTGGGCAATGGTGGCATTATCGCCGAAGGCCGCCTCTCCGCCCGCGCCGCTACCGTTCGCGATGAATTTTGCGTCGACGTTATAGGTCGTCAGAAGACGCCGGTCTTCCAACATTTCAAACCGACTTTTGCGAGAAGTGACTGTGGGCTTTTTGGACATGGGGGGGCTTCCTGTGTCAAAAGTCGACGGAGAACGAACGGCTGAACGGCCACGGCCCGGAAACCGCCGAAACATAGATTTCGGGCAACGAACGCGCAATCTGTCAAGTAGCGAAGCGGACCGAACGGTCAGCGACATAGCGGAAATGACGGCGCAGCGTTGTCAACAACGCGCACTACTGCAATCAACTCAGCGGCTGAGCCAAAAACTCAGACCGCTCAAACCCAAAGATCAGCCAGATCGAAGTCGGAAACCACCTCGTCGGTCGCCGCGTGGCGACCATGATCGCGGTTGCCGGTCGTCGAACTCGTGCCCCCCGAACCACTGCCGGTCGTGCTCGTCGTGGTGGTCGTCGTCGTGGTCGACGCCGGTGCCGAGACGACGTTGCTCACGCTGCTCGCCTGCGAGCTGCTCGACGAGCTGCCCGTCTCCTGCGCTCCCAGTTCCAGGCCGACAAAACCGGTCGTCCCCACGCCCTGCGTGCTGTTGGGATTCGTCGGTGCGGCGCTCTCCAAACGACCCGTCAACGCCCGAACCGTGTTCAATGTCGTGGCGTTGATTTGCCCGGCACCGAGCAAGTCGTAGTACGGATTGTAACTGCTCGACGTCGTCCGCGTGCCGCTGGCAAGAGGACGAATGTCATTGATGTCGGTCGCATTGTCCTGTGCGTCTCGGTTTGCGTCGCCAGGCAGAACGTCGAAGAAGAAGTCGAACGACGAACCGGCCAGGCCGTTGCCCGACGGAAGTGCCTGGCCCGTGGTGAACGTGCCACTGATGCCGGCTCCGTGCGAGTCGACCACCGCCGGACCATACGAGCTGCTGGTCGAGGCGATGCCGAAGGCATACTTGTTGTTGGTCAGCGGGCCTGACAGAGTCCACGAATAGGTGTTGCTGCCGTCGGACGTGAAGCCAGTCACGCTGGGAGTCGATCCGCCCGAGCCGCCATTCAATTTCAGCGAACCCAGGGCAACGCCCGAGACTGGCCCGCTGAAGGTGACGGTGATCGTGTTGAGATTCGTCCAAGGCAACGTTTGAGTCTGGGCGGCCGACGTGCCGGTCTGGAAGGCATAGCCCAACGTCGAACTGCCGTAGGCGTGGCCGGTGACCGCATTGGTGTGACTGCTTAGATAGGTATCGAAGGACGAGGCCCAACTGGTGCTCGAGATATAGGCCGCGGTGACGGTGAGCGGCGCGGAGACGGTGATTTGGGTCGTCGCCGTGTTGCTGTTCACGTTGCCGGTGTCACCCGAATCGTCAACGACGATCGAGATGTTGCGGGTCGCCACGCTCGTGCTGGTCGACGAGAAGGTGACCGACTGCAAGGCGGTCTGGTACTGGGCCGGAGTGGCCGAACCACTCAAGGTCAGCACGCCCGCGGAGTAAACGCCGGTGATGCCGTTCTGGGTGGTGAAGTGGAGCGTATCGCTGCCCGACTGGTAACCGGTGCCGATCGTCATCGTGGCGCCCGTCACGTCGGTGTCGAACGATTTGACGGTCACGGCCGAATCGACGGCCACGGTCTGGCCGGCGGTCGAGGCCTTCGCCGTCTGGTTGGCGGTCACGACCGGTGGGGCGATCGCCACCTTGACGGTGTCGACGCCGGTGTTGCTGGTGGTGGGCGAAGCGGCGCTGTCATCGGCGACGACGTCGATGGTGCGGGTCGACTGGTTGATGCTGGTGGTGGAGAAGGTGACCGACTGCAAGGCCGCCGTGTATTGGGCGGGCGTTGCGCTGCCGGTCAAGTTGAGCACGCCACCGGAATTGCTGGCGATGGTGATGCCGTCGATCGGCGTGTAATTGAGCGAGTCGCCCGACTGATAGTTGGCGATGGTCTCCGACGCGCCGGTGATGTCGGTATCGCTGGACGTTACCGAGATGCCGGAGTCGACGGCGACCGCCGAGCCGCCGAGGGTGTAGGTCTGGCCGGTGCTGCCCGAGGTCGATACGACCGGGGCGGCGGGCGTGAGAGCAGAATAGGGCGTGTAGTTGATCGCGAAGATTGGGGCCTCGAACAGACCGGTGTCGGTGTCCGAATAGAATCCCTCATAACTCGCGGCCACTGCGGTGTCACCCGGTGTAACGACGATGCGGAACTTATCGCCGCCGTTAAGGTCGCTGGCCAGGGTGGCGAGCGCTGCCGGAGAGGCATTGGTCAGCGGGAAAGAAGTAAACTCATCGGTCGGTTGGCTGTTGCTGTAGTTGATGGTGCCCAGCAAGCTGGTCGTGCCCAACTGATTGCCCAATCCGCCGATCGGGTCATCCGTGGTGTTGAAAGTCAACGGACTCGTGCCGGCATCAATGCTGGTTGTGGTGTCGCTTACCAGATAGACGTTGAAGAGGCCGCTTGTCTGATACGAGGCCGGGGGAAATGCCGTGACGGTGCTCAGCGAGAGCTGATTGATCGTACCGATGGTGCTGGGAACCGTATAGGGGAGGACACTCGGATCGTTGAAGTCGGCCGCACCGAACGCCTCGTGAGTGCCGGCCGCTTCAATGTTGAAGTAGGTCGTGTTCGAGCTGGGTCCGGTGGACTCGACCGTGGAAAGATCCGAAGCACTCTGATAGATGTCGGTCGTTCGCGGATCGTCGATGGTGACGACTTCGGTGGGAGAAGTCGAGTAAGCAAGGCGAGTCGGATCGCCGGTGGCGGGATTCGAGATGGTGACCGTGAAACTCTTGTCGCCATAGATCGAGGGGTTATTGATGAGCGGAACGGTAAAGGTGGCCTGGGTCTGACCTGGCGCGAACGTTAGCGTGCCGGTCGCAGCCGTATAGTCGGTGCCTGCCGTAGCGGGCGCGCCATTGTAGGGAGTTCCAACGACGCCCGTGGTGCCGTCGCTGGTGGCATATTGAACCGTGGCCGAGTCGCTCAGGTCGCCCGTACTGGTGCGATCGACCGTAATGGTTTCCGTTCCGGCCGTCTTGTTGACCGTGGCGCTGGTGGCGTCGACGTTGAACGTTTCGACAACCGCCGGCGAGGGCTGAACCAACAGGGTGATTTCCGGAGAATCGACACCATTATTGCCTTCCCAATCGTTTCTCACCGCACTGCCGGCAGAGGGCACGATGACAAACCGAATGGGGTTGGTTGCACTGTGCGTGCTGAGGTCGCTGGCAAACTGCGATGAGACCGAGGCGGGCAGGTTGTCGAACACGAAGTTGTTGTAGCCCA
Source organism: uncultured Planctomycetaceae bacterium (assembly GCA_963702015.1). Taxonomy (GTDB): domain Bacteria; phylum Planctomycetota; class Planctomycetia; order Pirellulales; family PALSA-1355; genus DATJTR01. The sequence goes on along the minus strand of OY969698.1, from coordinate 3,400,069 downwards.
CCTGGTTATTCGTGAACTGAGCCGAGCCGATGTAGACCGCGCCGGCCTGGGTGCCGATGACGGACGCTCCGGTGTTTCCCGTGCCCCCCTCGTAAGTGAGGCCAGAGGTGGGAGCGGTGGTGGTGTCGTCCAGCAGGGCGTAAACGTCGAACGAGCCCGGCACGCCGCCGTAGCCACCGGCGATGGCGGTGTTGTAAATGCTGAGCTGGACGCTGTCGACTGCGCTGACGGCATAGGAGGTGGGATAGGCTGCCGACGCCGGACCGAACTCGAATTCGGGCATATCGGCATAGTTCTGCGAGCCGCCGGGCGTCGAGACCAGAGGAATATAGCTGTTGGTGTAGTACGGGCCAGTGGTCTCGATACCAGCTGAATAGGTCGCGTAGCCGGTGGGGTCTTCGCTGCCGGCGACAGTGTTGTCGGTGATGGTGATCGTGCTTTGAGTCGTGGCGCCGAGCTCCGTTCCGGTGCTGGGATCGCTCAGAGAGATCGAGAACGAGCGGGTGCCGGCAAACGTAGTCACGTTTGTAATGGGCACGGTGATGGTCGCGCTGGTTTGGTTGGCGGCGAACGTTAAGGTGCCACTGGTTGATGTGTAGTCGCGTCCTGCCTCGGCGTCATCGGGATTTGTGGGATCGGTCGCGTACGGGATGCCGTCGGCCGTGGCATAGGCGACAGTGCTGGGGCTGCTCAGATTGGTGCCGGTGCGGTTAACCGTGATCGTGGCCGTGCCGGCGTTTTCGTTAACCGAGTAGGAGCTGGCGCTGAGGGTGACGCTGTTGGCCTGCAGATAGTTGATCGTTGCCGTGGCGGTGGTGCCGCCACTCGGGAAGATGGCCTGGGGACTGTTGGTGCCCGGCTGGCTGAGGGTCAGATTGACCGTGCCGGTGTTATTGGTCGTGGTGATGTCGTTGAAGACGACCGGGAAAGTCATCGACGTGACGCCGGGGGCAAAGGTGAGGGACCCGTTGGTTGCCGTGTAGGCGCTGGGGGCGTGAGCCGAGCCGTCGCTGAGCGTGTAGTCGATGGTGGTGCTGGTGTTCGGATTCGAGGTCCGGTCGACCGTGATGGTGTCGGTGGTCGTATTGCCTGGAACCTGGTCGGCTTCGTTTACGGTGAAGTTGCTGGCGGAGAAGTTGACCAGCGGAGCCTGCGTGATGTCAACCGAGACCTGTGGGTAGTCTCCAGTGTAGTTGCCATCCCAATCGACTTTGGCGTTGGTGTCGTTCGCCACGACGACCAGACGGACGTCCTGGTGGTTGTTGATGTCGGACTCAATTCCCGCTTGGGCTCCGGCGCCCAAACTGGCGCTCGATCCCAAACCGCCGGCAGTGAACAGACTGCCGAAGTTGAAGGTGCTGTACCCCGAGGGGAGCGTACTGGTGACGGTGAAGCTGCCGACCAGGTCGGTCGCGTCCATGCCGAGCGTCGACGCGCCGCCACTCACGCCGCCGATGTCGGTGCCGATTGCACTGAGACCGGTGTTCGAAGGGTCGTAGTCCGTGCCACTTGTTGCCCCCTGAAACTGGAATTCGGTGGTGGGAAGCGTGTCGTTCGGCACGAAATAGACGTCAAACGTGCCTGCTGTTGGCCCGTAAGTTCCACTCGCCGCAGTGTTATAGAGCTCCAAGCCGAGCCCGTTGACCGCCGACGCGCCGGAAGTGACCGGGACATAACCGGTTGCCGCTGGTTGCGTAAACGCGCTGGCGGGAATGTCGACGAGCCCGAATGAGGATTCAGTCCGGTAAGAGGTTGGCCCGCTTCCGACCGGCATATAGGTGCCATAGGGCCCGGTCGTTTCGATGTCGGTGCCGACACCAACCCCCGGTCCCACGGCCGTGAGCAATGCCCGCGATTCCAACGTTTCGAGCAGGCATCGTCTTGGCTTGCGTCCTTGTGGTTTGGCTTCCGCACGGCGGCTGGGCTTGTTGGGGAACCATTTTCGCATATTGTTCTTCATCGGAAGTGTTCTCCTGGAATTGGTTCTAATTCTCCGCCAAGCCGGTCAGAAGCCGGCCGTGCAAGCCCGAGTTCGATTGAACCCGATCCATGCTCGCCTGAATTCGCATCGAGCAGTCGTGCTCTGCCGCGTGGACTGTTCATTCTCGTGTCGCCAGTTGTACCGAGGCCGAGTGAGGAGCGAATCAGCGTTGGGTTAATGTTGGATAAGTTTTGCGCTCGCCAAAAACGTGCGTGCTCAAGCCGAAGAGCGCAGTGTCATCAGTCGCGAGAGATGCACGAGCCCAATCGCCGCGATTGCGGATCGTGATTCACTTCCGCCAGCATCAAGAGCTTGATGCCAGCACTCTGCCCATCGATTGCCAGACTTCGCGAGAAGTGCGATCAACCGTTCGCAGAAATCGGTCGGTCGCTATGCGCGCGGGCTGCCAGTGGTATGGCGCGGGCTGAGTGATTATCTCGCGATGTCGCGAAAGACTGTTACTCATCCGAAGCTAATACCTGCTTAACAGCAAGCCGGTATCATTCGCGCACTGGCCAAGGTTGGGGGTTGCCGTGGACGGATTCCCACAACGCAAATGGAGAGTGCTCGATGCGGAGTAAGGGTTGGCTGAGGCGTGGTGCGAGCGATTCGGGCTTTTTTCGTGCGCGGATTCGGCTTTGCTTGTTCGCGGGATATTGGGCGAACTGGCGCGTTCGACCAGGACAGGCTGGTCGCGGTTCGCCAGAGAGCGAGTCATCCGTCTCTGGCGCTCCAAAGGGTTTTACCCTGGTGGAGCTTTTGGTGGTGATCGCCATCATCGGCATTTTGATCGCCTTGCTTTTGCCGGCGGTTCAGTCGGCGCGAGTCGGCTCGCAGATCGCAATGTTCCAATAATCTGAAGCAGCTCGGATTGGCGTGTTTGAATTACGTGGACACCAGGAAGGTGTTTCCGGTCGGCCTGCAAGGCCCCTATGGGTTGGCCTGTAGCCTCACCGCCACCGAAACCACCGCCACCGTGCACGGGACTTACACGGTTCCGGCGACGAATTTGATGATCGAGGTGCTCCCGTTTATCGAGGGGGGAACCCTCATCGCGACGTTTAACAAGAATGTCATCACCAATGACTCATCCCAGCCGAAAGGCAATAGCGGGAATGGAAACGCGGCGACGGCGGCAAGCGCGCTCTCGGCCCAAGTGATTTACCCCTTGCGCTGCCCTTCCGACGATTTGCTTCCGCTAGTCACCCCGCCTGTGAAGGGCCAATTGATAGGGACCGACTACATCTTTGGCTTGAACACGTACTGCGGAAACGGCGGCACAATGATCTACGGGTTTTATCAGAATACCGGCTGGCCCGGCGCCGCCAAAGTGAACAACAAGGGCCTGTTCAATATCGTCGAACATGGCGATGTCGGAATCAGTCCGCGGATTGTGACGGATGGCCTGAGCAAGACGTTGATGTATGGCGAGAGAGCACACTACGATCCGGTGTTCGATCAGATCTACACGACGGAACCCATCGCGAACTGGAGCGGTTGGGCCTGGACTTTTCCCTGCAATTCGGTGGGAGATAACCTGGGCCATACCGCCGCTCCCATCAACTACATGCTTCCAGCCACCGCGTTGACGAGCAGCGCAACGGCCCAAACGGCCTATATCAACAACCGCCTCGCCTCCTGGGGAAGTTTTCACCCCAATGGCGCAAATTTCAGTTTTGCGGATGGATCGGTGCAGTTTCTGATCGATGAGACCGATCTCGTCGGCGTGCTCCAGCCACTGTCGACGATCAAAGGCGGGGAAATATTCGACATGCCCATGGGGATGCAATGAGATGGCGGACGAAGACGGCCGAAAGTCGATGCGCCAGTCGCGCTCGCCGCATCTTCGAGTCAGGCCAGGCTACCACAGCGATCAAACGGATTGCCACTTAAAAGAGGATGTGAAATGCGTCGCGTCGATCGGGTTTGCGCCCGTCAATCAGGCTTCACGCTCGTCGAGCTATTGGTGGTGATTGCCATCATCGGCGTACTGATTGCGCTGTTGCTTCCGGCCGTTCAGTCGGCGCGAGTCGGCCCGGCGATCGCAGTGCATGAATAACCTCAAGCAGTTGGGGCTTGCCGCACAAAACTACCATGACGTAAACCACGCTTTTCCGATCGGCATGGAAATGATGACGGGGCTGTCAAACGCCCAGTCAACGTTCTTTATCCGCTTGCTGCCCTTTCTGGATCAGGCCGGGCTGTTCGCAAGTTGGAATTTCACAACTCCCTTGAAAAACGTGACGAATGTCGCCTCGACGTCGCTAGCAGCCACCATTATCCCGGGCTTCGTCTGCCCTTCAGATCAATTCGTGGCGAATCCTTTTCATTTGCCTGGCGCCAACGATCCCACGCCGCTGGCGCTCGCTTTTCCTCAAGCGACCGCCTGCGGTGCAATTCCGGGAATGTATTCTGCAACCAGCTACGCTGGAAACTACGGAGTCGGTGCCAGTTATGTGAAGAATTCCGCGTTTCCGATCGTGCCCAACGGCGTGCTTTTCTTGACCGGCTCCGATCCGCAATTGGCCGTGCCCGGCGGCGCGCTTGGTCCGTTGGTCGTCAACCATCAAAATCTCCCGGCAGTCAACTTCAAGCGAATCACCGATGGAACGAGCTCGACGTTGATGATCGGCGAGAAATATCATTCCGACTGGCTTTTCGATACTCTGACGAGCGACAACAGCGGCCTCAAGATGTATCAGGTGTCGGCCTGGGCCTGGTCGGGCGGAATGAAGGGGGCGGCTCAGATTTTTTGTTCGTCAGCAGTCGGGCTGAACAACAACGTCGGCGTGTATTTCGTTGGCGGCATGATCAGCGAGGGAGCGCAGGATCGACGATTCAACGGTTGGGGAAGCGGGCATCCAGGCGGGGTCAACTTCTTGCTGTGCGACGGGTCGGTGCAATTCATCATCGACGCGGTCGATCCGACCGTCTTGACCGGCCTTTCGACCCGGGCCGGCAACGAAATTGTGTCTGTCAGCAACGCCGAATGAGCCGAAGAGCTCGTGGCATGGGATCCGATTCGACGGAGAGCCGTTCCCTCGGCCGGCAATCTGATACAGGTCAAGCTTATGTCGAATCCCGCTCCGGACGGATATCGCTCGATCACCCCTTTTCTGAAGCTGCCGAACGCCGGGCGTCTGGTTGAGTCTTTGAAGCGTGCGTTCGATGGAATCGAGCGCGGCAGACTTTTGAAGCCGGATGGCACGCTATTCCATGCCGAGGTGCTGATCGGAGATTCGCTGGTGATGGTTCACGATGCGCCAGGCGAATGGAAATCGAAGCCATCGACGCTGTATCTCTACGTCGGCGACGTCGACGCCACCTACAAACAGGCCCTGAAAGCTGGCGGCGTATTCAATCTTTGCGCCGACCGACATGTATTTTGGCGACCGTGTGGCCTGCGTCACGGATGTGTCGGAAAACGATTGGTGGATCGCAACGCGCGTGGAGACTTCATCGATTTCGGTTGCCGAGGTGCAAGAGCGGGCGACCTCCCTGCTTAAGGCGCGAGCCGAACACGGTGCCTGACGTCCGCTGAAGCCGGCGGCTGACGCCCACGATGATGATCCGGTAGCAGCCGGTTGCAATTCGTATGTTCGAAATTAGTCGGCACTGCGATTTCACGGAATATTAATATTCCATATTTCACGCTCCGATCCGCAAATGGAACGCGAATGCACCGCGCGACGAACTAAATGCAATCGGCACGCAAAACTAATCGACGCTTTGCCAAGCACTAACGGGCGCGAGCTAGATTATCCCCTCAAGTGGCGGCTGTTTCGCCGCGACAGTCTGCCAGCACAACGTGGTCGCTGGCGACATGCTCCGATGACTCCAATACAGAGGTAACGCTCATGACGAAACGAATTCTCGTGGCCATCGCTTTAGCGTCGGCCGCCTTAGGTGCGCTGGCTGGCAATGCCATGGCCGCCTCGGTCGCACAAGTCGAGGCTCTGCCCACCGGCACTGCCGGCGCAACGCTCGACCAGAACCCTATCATCACCGCGATTCTTTCGCAGCCCGGCACGGTCAACGGCCGGACGTACACAAACTATGCGGTCCTGGCAAACGATGGGACCGGCTCGTTGGACGTCTTCGGCCATCTTCCGGCGGGTAACACGTATGTTCCCACCGTCGGCGACGCCATCACGGCGACGGGTACCTATTCTCCTTTCGACGGGATTCCCGAATTGGCTTCGCTGACCGCGATCAGCCAGGTTTCGTCGGGCAATGCGGTGCCGGCGATCGGCACGAGCACGATCCCCACGCTCAATAACGGGACTCCGCCGTTGTCGGTGGTCGAATATCTTTGGAATCTCAACAACGTCACGATCTCGAGTGGCGTCAACACTCTTACTCCGGGGGAGACATTTGGCGCGACGAATGTGAGTCTGACGGTCACCGATAGTAGCAGCAACAGCATGGTTATGTACTATTGGCCGACCTCCTACTCAACGGTCAACGCGAACCTCAACGGCAGCGTGATTCCGACCGGGCCCGTCGATGCCACGGGCTTCGTGTCGACGTTCGACGGAGTGGCCGAATTCAATGTTGTGTCGATCACGCCCGTGCCCGAACCGGCGAGCATCGTGTTGTTTGCGATGGGCTTGTGCGGTCTGGCGATTTGGGGCTGGCGCCGGCGCCAGAGCTGCGTGGCGGCTCTGTAAAGTATCTCAGCAGAGACACCGATGGGTGGGTGATGGCTACGTGGGCCGGCGGCTAAGTCTTTCGAATGGACATAGCCGCCGGCGTCTGGCCCCTGCCCCTTGCGGGTGTTGCTGCACGGCACAGCGGATCAAGACGCAGCCAAAGGTGCGGCTGCGGATCGCCTCAACGAGACTAGTCCGGTTGCCATCGAGCCTTTCCTGTCGTGGAGCAGGTTCCTGGCCTCCAATAGCGCTTCATTGGTAACGAAGCGTGCGGCGAGTTGCCGGCGAGCGCCGGGCTGTTTCAGTTTGCCCAAACGTCAAAGTCTCTCTTGGTTTCGCGTTCCGAGGGAAGGGGTCGGGACTTCTGCTGCAACCACACCGGCTTTTCGCGCCGACCTGCGCGTGGCGACCGCCTTCTTTTGCCAAATCGCCGCCGGCGAATCTCCGGTTCGAGAATGTGGTGTAACCTTACTAGGGTCGCCACCGCGCGACCGACGCACTGACCGCATAGGATCGACGATGAGACGCCAATGGATGCTTCTGGGCACGGTGGTCGCGGTGCTTTGTTTTGCGCGGGCCGGCAGGGCGCGAACAACTCTTTCGGGTCTATTCGCCTCAATCGTATGCCGACGTCGGCACCGCGACGAACTATCGGCTTGGAATCACGCCGTTCTTTGATCCCAGCAGCAATCCTGCCGGGGTGGGGGTGGTCCCGCCGTTGCCTTATTGCGGTCCGGGCCCGATGTATGGTCCAGGCCCGGTGTATATCGACCGTAACGTCCCGAACGATGACGGTCCTGCCTACGGACCGAGTCCGTTTGTGCCGGGTCAACCCCTCCGCAACCGACGGCGGGCCAGGACGTGGGAATAGGACGGCCGACTCGATCGACGGTGCGCCACGCGCCGGCCAGCGATCGACGCGGCAACGATCAGTTGCCTTCGGGACGAAGCGCCTTCGAGAGCGTGGCGGCGATGCGGTTCGCGGCGAGCACCGCGCGGATCTGGGCGGTCTTCGTTGCCTGCCTGGCGTACTCCGCCGAGACCTGAGGGACATTATCCTCGCGCGGATGAATGTCGATGTTCGCCGGGCGCAGCGATCCTTCGATGTAGGCGTACTTCTTTCCGGCCGCAAAACTCTCTTGCGCCCAGCTGAGGGGTGATTTGTCTTCCGCCACCTGGCGGTCGATGTCGTCGACATTCTCTTTCTCGATCTCGGCAAATTCGCCATTCAAGCGCAGGATGTCAGGCCAAGAAGCAAACTGGCCCAGCAGGCCGTCCCAGTAGAGATGGATTTTGATCGCCTCGCCGTTTTCGATACGGATCAGGGCCAGGTTTCCGCCGCGGTCGCCCTGTGGAAATTCTTCGGTATACAGGGTGATCGCGTGGTTGGGCTGGTGGATGTCGCCAATCAAGTGCAATAGCCAGCACAGCGCGATAGGTTTGAGGGCTGGGTCGGTGCCGCGAATCTGGCCGGCGGCCCAATCGATCTGCGTGACGACGTTCGTCGCCGTCTGAACACTCTCAGGCGGCGTCACCTTCGAGTAGGGAGGGACATAGGCCATGCTGATGTAGTGCCAAGTCGGCTTGTTGTATTGCTCGGCATGCGTGTCGCGGACAAAGTCGGGCCACACCGATGCCCGCAGGAAAACCCATTCATCTTGGGGGACGTCGTCGGGTCGCTCTGTCTTGAGAAACTCGTCGTAGTGTGGATGCTGTTTGAGGATCTCGCTCGACTGCCGGCGCTCCTGCTCCGTCAGTTTATGCCAGGCAAATCGGGAAATGGCCATATGCCCATTGTCTAGCCAGGCCAGGGCCGGCGAGGGCAGGCAGACAAGCATCACTACAAAGACAATCAGTCGCATGGACGTCCTCTCACGCTTGAAGTTGTCGTGACATAGACGAAACGCCGTGATGTCGTTGCCTACCTTAGGCCAATACGGCAGCGCCATTGTCCGCGAGTGGGCATTGATTCGTTTCAATGGCCGCTGCACGCAATTCGATGAGCTTGCGTTTGGACATCCATAGCACGGGCAATATGGCCAACGCCATCAAGATCAGGGCACTCGGCTCGGGCGTGATGACCGTATAGTCGGCGACGATCGGCAAGTGATCGGTTGCCGTGGTCAGGTCATTCAGTATCGTGTGCTGGTTCGAGAGATCGCTCAATGCCGTGTTGCCGGCAGCGTTGACGGCACCGTTGAATGCCGTGGTGCCGTCGTTGCCAAATGTGGTGTAGGAGCCGGCCACAAGGCCCAGGCCGCTGGTGGCGTGGAGCACGTTTCCGGTGACGAATTGAAAGTCATCGCGGTACTCGAGGTCGGTGGCCGACTCGGTCATGATGCCGCGGTAAGTCGACGTGTCTGTCCAGGTCTCCGACGGATTTGCCACGTCGTTGGCCTGACCAACTCCGGACCCGATCATCGTTTGATAGGACGCGTCGCTACTGGCGGTGGTGTTAAAGTCGCCGGCGTAAATAATGTGTGCGTTAGCGCCCAGCCCGGCCGCGCTTTCACGCACTTCGGTTGCTTCGGCTTCCCTGCGGTCGTCATTGCTGGAACCCGTGCCCGACTTGGCGTGCTCCACATACATGTAAAAGCTGGCGGCGGAGTTGCCAACCGGAGCGAGTTGATAGAGCATCGGGGCCCGCGCGGCGCCGTTGCTGCCGACCGTGCCGATGGAGGTGGCGCCAAGATCCTGGACCGTTTTGGTGTTGTAAATCAGTCCACTGGGGCCATTTCCCGTCTCGCTGGAACCATCAGTTTGGTCGGTCACCTTGTCATAGGCGTAGGTGCCGGCACCGTAGATGTCATTCAACTGGGTGGTAACGAATTCCAAGGTGGCGTTGGTCGCATTTGCGGCATTGGCGCCGGTGCCATTCAATTCTTCCAGAGCCAAGACGTCGATCGGCTGGGCGTTGCCGGCAAGATTTTCTTGGCCGATCGCCTGGAGAACGGCGATCAGTCCGGGGCCGCCGTTGACTCCCCCCATGGCGCCAACGGCACCGCCGGTATCGGCGTCGATGTTCCAGGTGACGATACGAAGCGTGTCAGCCGACGCAAGAGAAAAGGACAAGACGAAGTGAGATGCCGCGCAGATCGTAGCCAAAAGACCTAAGCGCGAGGCGTTCGATATCTTCATGGTGTAACATGCCTTCGGGTTGAATGGTTGCAACAGCGGTGCGGGGCCTCATTGGTGCTTGCATTAATCCCTCTCAAAACCCTTACGCGATCGTGCGAAGCGGCACGGCCATCAGGCAGGCGAAGTCTATCGCCTGCCAGTGAGATCAAGGTGAGCAAACTGCCAGAGCGGGATGAGATTTGAGTGTGCTTGCGACTAGCAGCCAGAGCCTGGCGGGAAGGCCGCCGCTGCTCGTCAGGAGATGACGAATCGCACCGCATCCGCGATGCATTGCGCGATGGCGGATACGTCGGTTCGGTTTTTCAGCGGCACGACAACGGTCTGACGGCAACTGATCGACAGCATCAAATTCGTGGCGGCTTGCGGATCATCGCCGCCGGCTCGCAGATCGCTGCGAAGGCCGACGACCGGCTTTGCCGCTTTATACGCATATCCGCACTCCCAAGCAGTTCCCGAGTCGACGTCGGCACCGTCGAAAATCGCCACAACGACGTCGGCGCTGTCGATGCTTTTCAGATTCAATTCGAACAAGCGACGGGCGTCGAAGTCCTGCTGGCCGGCAAGCATCGGCGCGGCGCCGTCTTGGGGCAGAATTACCTCCAGCGAAGATCGGCGAAGGGCCTCCGCGAGGCGCAGGTTCCATTGCCATTCGGCTTGCGTAAACAGCGGTCCGGCCAAATAGACGCGAATCGGGCGGTCGCGTTGCATCAATTGTTCTCCGGGTGCACGTCGGCCTGAGGCATCCGCGGATTCGCTGCCCGATTTCGGGTGGTGGAAGGCCGCGATACGCCTGGCAAGAACCTAATCGCTTAACGCAGCGGGTAACGCGGGCTCGTCGGTGGCCGGCATGGGAATCTTCAGCAGTCTTGCCACGGTCGGCGCCACGACCGTGTTCGGAATCAACTCGAGCCGTACATCAGGCCTGATGCCGACTCCCCAAGCAACGAAGGTGGCCTGCAGGTTAGGCAGGTTTTCGTCGTGGCCGTGGTTTCCTTTTCGCTCGGGCTTTTCGATGATCGCTGCCGTTCCGCCGGCCGCGTCGCTGAAACCATATCCTTCTTTCGCAAAGAGAATCATGTCCGGCGCGTGGGGATCGTTCCGCGGGTCGGCCACGCCGTGCTCTTTCAACTGCTCGGGCCCCACAATCTTCCAAATTCCCTTAACGGCGCCGAAGACCTGCGTAACTTGCTCGACGACCACCGCCTGCTGGGCATCATCGACGACATACACCATCGCCGAGCCTCCTTGAACGACGACATGCACGGCCCCGCCGGTGACTTTCTTGCCGTCGACATCAACGAGCCCCGCATCGTGCAGGATGACATTGGGCAGGAGCAGGTGCTCGATCGGCGCGAAGCCGTGGTCGGAAACGATGATCAGCGTCGCCTGATCGGGAAAATCGCGCTTAAGTGCTACCCAGACTTCGCGAACCTGCTCGTCGGCAGTCTTGATTGCGGCGTAGGCTTCTGGCGAACGCGGTCCGTCAAGATGCTGGACATGATCAATGTTGATCAGATGCAACAGTGCCAGGTTGGGGCGATGTCGGTCGAGGATATGGAGAAAGACTCGCATGCACATCGCATCCGACACGATCCGTAGGTCGCGCTTCCCGGATTCCGTGGCCTCGCCGTCAGCCCAAAGACCCAGTTTTTGACATTCGGCCAGGAGTTCGGGCGTTGTGAATCGGTGGAGAATGTCATCCGCGGCAACGTCGGGAAAGGTCCAATCGAGCGTTTTGGCGTTTCGCGTTGCCGGCCAGCGGACCGCCGCGGTCTTCAGGCCTTGCGCTTTGGCTAGATCATAGACGGTCGGCACTTTCACGATCTCGTCTTTGTCGAAGACCGGGTCGGAGATCAGCGCCACGGCCTTTTGGGTCGCGCGATCATAATAGTTGTTCCCCACAACCCCGTGCCGGGCCGGGGCGACCCCGGTTACGAGGGTGGTGTGGTTCGGCCAGGTAACGGTCGGCGCCGAAGCCTTCATGGCGGCCTGCGTGCCGCTTTTGGCCAGTGCTCGAATGGTCGGCATCTCGGCGCGTGGGTCGTCCAGGTAAAAGAAGGCCAGCCCGTCCAAGCTGATCAGGACAACGATACGATCTGAATCGTCAGCCGGCATCGCCCCTCGGACGATCCGCGGCGAGAAAACTGCGGCGGCGACGAGCAACAGAATCAGGCGTTTCCCATTCGATTTTTTGGCATTCATTGTCTAAAGCGTCCTCACGATCGACGAATTGAGCAAGCCAAAGTACCAAGACGGGATGAATGCTCGATGATGAATATGTTCGATTATGGTGAAGAATCGAAAGTTCGTATGCCTGGCGTGGCGCTGATAGAATGGCCGGCGGTCGGGAGCTTGAATCGGCTCGATGCCCGGGAGTGTTTCAAAATCTCGATTGAGCAGCGTTGTTCCGTTTTGGGTCCCGCGCAAGGCGTTCCAACCCCGGATCTGGCATGTTCGCATCTCGTTCTCTTCCCGCCGTTCTGCTGTTCCTCCATTTTTTCCAGGGCGCGGCAGCGCGTGGCGACGACGCGCGGCCCTATCCGCCGCCGGCGGAAGTCAGAGCCCGGCTGCTGGCCCAGCTCGATCGCCCGCGCGTGCCGCTGGACCCCCAGGTCCGGCTGGTCGAGCCGACCGAGAAGGGATTGGTTGTCGAGCGGCTGAGCATTGCCAGCGAGCGTAAAGCGAATGGTCAAATCGAACGCGTGCCGATCTTGATCGTGCGTCCCGAAGACACTTCGCGGCGGCGGCCGCTGGTCATCGTGCTGCACGGCACGGGTGGCAGCAAGGAAGGGCAATACCCTTGGCTGGTTCGCGTGGCACGACTGGGAATGATCGGTCTGGCGATCGACGCGCGCTATCACGGCCAGCGGGCGGGCGGCGCCCAAGGAGCGGCGGCTTACGTCGAGGCGATTACCGCTGCCTGGAAAACCAAGACCGGCGAGCCCCAGGAGCACCCGTTCTACTTCGACACGGTTTGGGATCTCTGGCGGCTGCTCGATTATGTCGGCCAAAGGCCCGACGTCGATCCCGATCGCGTGGCGATGGTCGGCTTCAGCATGGGCGGAATCCAAACCTGGCTGGCGGCGGCCGTCGACCCGCGTGTTGCCGTGGCCGTGCCTGCCATCAGCGTGCAGAGTTTTCGCTGGAGCCTGGAGAACGACCGCTGGCAAGGGCGCGCGGGCACGATTTTGGGTGCGCACGAGCAGGCCGCTCGCGACCTGGGCGAGCCCGAAGTCAACGGGCGCGTCTGCCGAGTCCTGTGGAACAAAATCATCCCGGGAATCCTCGACGAGTTTGACTGCCCGAGCATGATTCGGTTGTTCGCCGGCCGGCCGCTGCTCATCGTCAGCGGCGAATTGGACCCGAACTGTCCGCTCGACGGGGCGAAGATCGCTTTCGCGGCGGCCGAGCAGGCCTACAAGGAGGCCGGTGCCAGCGACCACCTGAAGATCGACGTGGCAATGGGTGTCGGCCACCAGGTCTCGAAGGACCAGGAAAAGCTGATTGTCGACTGGCTGGTGCGCTGGCTGGCGGCGCCGGCGGCAAGTCCGTGATGCTGCATGCACGACCTGCGGATGAGACGCGTGCGCGTTCTTACCGCGGGTCGCCCTGAAAGCGAAACGGTGCGCCGCCCATCAAGTCGACGCTGGTGATCGTCGGACAGCAGTACGTTTCGACATGCTCGATCACGAGATCGGTACCACGGAAGTGGTTGACAAATGGCTTCATGCGCGAGCAGTACATTGTGTCGGTCAGATCGCGAATCAGCACGACGTTCATGCCCAACTTCGCCATTTGACGGATGGCAAACGACCGGCCCAGCACGCACATGTTCAAATGCACGCCGACGATCAACACGTTGTCGATGCCGCGCTGCCGCAGCAAGTTGTAGACTTCCTGGCCGTCGTCGCTGATGGCATCGGGGGCTTCGATGTCGATCAGCACGGTCTGCCGCGTCCAGGGAGTGCGAATCTCACATTTCTGCGGGCAGTCGCAGCCCATGTCCGAGTCGTCGATGGGCAAGTTCGGCTCGCGCTGCGGATCCGGCCAGCACCAATGGGTTCCCCAGCGCGTGGCCTGCGACAGCGGCACCGGCGGCTTGGCGAAGGGAGCCGATTGAGCCCGTGCCCGCTGGGGCGTCTCCTTGTAAAAATCGACGCAAGTGCTGGGAGCGTGAATCACCAGCAGGCCCAGGTCGCGAGCCCGATGCACCAGCGCGTTCACCGGGACCGCCAGTTCGGTAACCCGTCGGGCAGCCCCTTGGCACCAGTGGTCGTCCCACATATCGCAGACAATCAGTGCCGTCTTGTGCGGATTCCACTCGAGCGTCTTTTCCACAACGACGGTTTGGCCGTCGGCGCCGGCCTTCTTGTCCGGCGTGCGGCTTTGGGCGTGCAGCGTCAGCTTCTCTGGTTGATCAGTCAACGCATCCGCGGCGGCCGCGGCGCCAAACAACGCCGCAACGATAACTGAGGTGCTTGCCAGCTTTCGCATGATCACCACCCCCGTGGGGCCGTCCAAAAGGCAATCCGGCCGATTCCGAGCAGAATCAGCCGCAGAGGGTTTGGCCTGATCGGCATGATTGATTCGCTGCTCAGCCGCTTGCCCCGCGCATTCGGCGACGAAGAGCCGTCGCTCCAATCCCGATTGCCCCCAAGCCGAGCAGGACGAGCGAGGAGGGTTCGGGGGTGGCGAGCGCAAAAACCGTGCCGGGGTAGCCATTGGTCATCCCATAAAGGGTCGAACCGCTGAGCGTGAGACTGCCGATGGGATTTGCTCCGTTCGTGTAGTTGAAGTCGACCAGGGTCGTGATGGTGCCACCGGCCACCGGAATGCTAAAAATGGTGCCGGCGCCGGCGCCACCATTCAGCGAAAGGTTGCCGCCGTCCTGGGTCATTCCATAAAGGGTCGATCCGACGAGCGTCAAATTGCCCCAGGGAAGCGCGCCGTTCGCGCCGTCGAACGAGGCGAGTAGCGTGGGGCTGCCGCCGGTCACCGGAATGCTGAAAATGGCGCCGTCGCCGTTTAGCCCGCCATGGTAAGTCATTCCATAAAGTGTTGATCCACTAAGGGTCAAACCGTTAAAGGTGGGAGATTCGCCGTCGGTGCCGTTGAACGAGAAGAGTGTCGTGGGAGTGCCGCCGGTCACGGGAATGCTGAAAATGGTCCCCTCGTTGTTGAGCCCGCCGCCGCTGGTCATCCCATACAGTGTCGATCCATCGGCACTGAGCGTCATATTGCCGGTCGGATGTTCGCCGTTGGTGCCGTCGAAATTGAAGAGGGTCGTGGGAGCGCCGCCGGTCATCGGAATGCTGAAAATGGTGCCGTCGCCGGCGCCACCGTTCAGCGAAAGGTTGCCGCCATCCTGGGTCGCCCCATAAAGCGTTGATCCACTGGGCGTCAAACTGCCGGTTGGTGCCACGCCGTTCGCGCCGTTGAACGAAAGCAAGACCGTGGGAGTGCCGCCGGTCACCGGAATGCTGAAAACGGTACCGCCGCCTTGTTGCCCGCCGGTTTCCGTCATCCCATAAAACGTCGATCCACTGAGGGTCAAATTGCCATAGGGGTTTCCGCCGTCGGTGTTGTTGAACAAGGCCAAGGGCGTGGGGGTGCCGCCGGTCACGGGAACGCTGAAAATCGTGCCATTGTTGTTCATCCCGCCATAGGTTGCCATCCCGTAAAGCGTTGATCCAATGACGGTCAAACTGCCGTTCGGGGTTTCGCCGTTGGTGCCGTTGAATGAGGCGAGGGTGGTAAAGGTTGCGGAATAAGATTGGCTGGCGGACAACGCCCAGGCGAGCATTGCCATGAGGGCGAGAACGAGTTTCGATCGATGCATTAGCTTTCTCCGTTCGTGGCAGCAGCTGTGGGAGTCTCATTGTATTCGACGCAAGATCGTGGCGCAAAGGATTTCTTCCCGCGAGTTCCTCCAAAACGAGAAGAGCCGGCGTCGGCTAATCGGCCTCGCTCTGACTCCCCCCTTTCGGCTGAGTGGGACCGCGGCGCAGACCGATTTACGGCAGCTGGCCCGCGGCACAGGGGACAATGGGTCAGCATGCAGATGGCGAGCGCCGCTTGCACATGCCGCGGATGAGCCGTGCTGCCGCGCCGATCGCGAATCGGATCCCCGTCGCTGCACGCTGCCCGGCTTTGAGGCCGCGGATTATTGACCCTTGCAGCTTAGCGATCTATAGTTCATTCAGGCGATGGGGTTCGCCTTTAACCGCTGCCCTATGCGGCAGCTGATAACTCCTGTTGCGGAGATGCTATCTCCTGGCAGGAGCTTCTCTATAAGCGGCCGGCCTCGGGATACACTCGCGAGGTTTTTGATTGTGCTTTTTCGGCCGCAATTTCTCGAAGTTCCGCAGTCGCCCCGATGCAAGTCCGGGAGCGCGAATCGAGCCTTTTTTCGAGGCGCGCAGCGGCTGGCACGGCAAATGCGGGGGCCGAACCTCGGCCTGTAACCTAGGGAGAAAACCCGTTGGATGAAATCACTGTCTTTCTAACAAGATCGAGAGATCACCGAAAAACCGGTGCGATGAACAAGTGTCGAATTCACTTCCATGATTGCCTCGAGCCGCCTCGGCTCGTAAACGTAACGCCCATCACGGCGAGACGATTCGGCAGAACAACTCCTCAAGTCCAGAAGCCGCCAGATGGTGCGGGGCGAGATGCTCGGGATAGGGCGCCGAGGTCGAACGGCAGTTAATTCATCAGGAGCAGTAAGGGCCATGAAACCGATTGTCCGAGCAGGAAGTCGCGATGAAACCCATGGTCGTTGTCGCGCGGCGACCGTGTCATCCTCGTCATGCTGGTCGCCGCGCTGGCAATTGCCGGCGTCCTGGGCTTGTCGAAGATGGGGGCCGATAACTCCTCTGTTGGTTCCGTCGGCACGGAATTCATGCATGCAAAAGATTTCCTCCACGGCAAGTTCAAGTCGTATTTTCACGGGCACGAGGAGCATCCCTCCCATGAGCCCGAGATCGTGGTAACCACCCCCAAGGTCGAGGACGTCGTCATCACCGAGTCATTTGTCTGCCAGATTCGCTCGCAGCGTCACATCGAGGTCCGCGCCTTGGAGGGGGGGTATCTCAGCAAGATCTTCATCAACGAGGGTCAGGCGGTGAAGAAGGGCGAGGTGATGTTCAAGATCCTGCCCGTTCTTTACAAGGCAAGGTTGGACGCCGAGAACGCCAAGGCCAAGGTGGCCGAGCTGAAGTATAAGTACACCCAGCAGTTGGTCGAGCAAAAAGTGGTCTCTCAGAACGAGGCGGCACTCGTGGAGGCCGAAATGGCAGAGGCGCAGGCCAAGGCGAACCTGGCGGCGGCTGAATTGAACTTTACCGACATCAGAGCACCTTTCGACGGCATCGTCGACCGCCTGCTCCAGCGGGAGGGGAGCTTAATCAAGGAGGGGGACATCCTCACGACCTTGGCTGACAACAGCGTGATGTGGGTTTATTTCAACGTGCCCGAGAGGTACTACCTCCACTACATGGCTACCCGGAAGGAGCGTGAAAAGGAGGACAAAATCGAGCTCGTGCTGGCGAACGGCGAGACGTTTCCGCAGCCCGGCAAGATTGGTGCGATCGAGGCCGACTTCAACAATGAGAATGGGAACATCAAATTCCGCGCGGATTATCCGAACCCGGACGGCCTGCTGCGTCACGGTCAGACCGGCACCATCAAGATTCACCGACCGTTGAAGAATGCCCTCGTCATCCCCCAGCGGGCGACATTCGAGCTCCTCGACAACCGATATGTTTGGGTCGTCGACGAGAATGACATCGCGCATCAGACCCTGATCACCGTTAAGAACGAACTGGAGGACATTTTCGTCATCGGTAGCGGACTTGACGTGAAAGACAAGATCGTTCTCGAAGGGATTCGGGAGGTCGAGGAAGGCGAAAAGGTCGAATACGTGTTTCGTTCTCCGGAAGAGGTCCTGAAGAAGCAAAAATTCCGCGCTGAATAGCAATCGCTCAGCGACATTCTCGACGCCGAGCATAACGGGACAGGTCCCGAACCGTGTTCACGAAAATCCTCACTCGGCCGGCATTCGCGATCGTCATCTCAATCATCCTCTTATTCCTGGGGATGCTGGGGATCAAAACCCTCCCGATCGCGCAGTTCCCCGACATCGCGCCGCCGACCGTCATGGTTTCCATTTCTTATCCCGGCGCCAGCGCCAATGTCCTGGTCGAATCGGTTCTGATTCCGCTGGAGCAATCCATCAACGGCGTCCAGAACATGCGCTTCATCACCTCCTCGGCGACCAGTGCCGGAGAGGCGGCGATCATCATCTATTTCGAGCCGGGCACGGATCCCAACATCAATGTCGTGAACGTGCAGAACCGGGTCAACATCGTGCTGTTCCAGCTTCCGCCCCTGGTGGTGCGCGAGGGGATCCTCGTCAGCCAGGTCGTGCCGAGCATGCTGATGTACGTGAATATCTACAGCACGGACCCAAACGCCGACCAGAAGGACCTCTTCAACTTTGCCAACGTCTACGTCATGCCCCGGCTCAAACGGATCAAAGGCATGGGCATCCCCAGGAACCTCGGCAACCGCATCTATGCGATGCGAATCTGGCTGGATCCTGACCGCATGCGGGCTTACGACGTGTCCACCGAGGACGTCATGAAGGCTCTGTCGGAACAGAGCGTGATCGGCTCGCCCGGACGACTCGGCCAGGCCTCCGGGAAGACGTCGCAGTCAAAAGAGTACGTGTTGACTTATATCGGGCGATTCAACAAGCCGGAGCAGTATGCCAGCATCATCTTGAAAGAAAATCCCGACGGTGAGATCCTGCGGCTCAAGGATGTTGCCGAGGTGGAATTGGGCCCCCAGTTCTTCGACATCTACTCCGACATCAACGGACATCCCGCGGCGTCGATCGTTCTCAAGCAGGCCCCTCGATCCAATGCCGCCGAGGTGATCGACGGACATCAAGGCGGAACTCGAAAAAATCAAGAAGCAGTCGTTCCCTCCCGGGATGGACTATGAATTCGCCTACGACGTCTCGAAATTTCTGGACGCCTCGATCGAAAAGGTGCTGCACACCCTGCTCGAGGCGTTCATCCTGGTGTCCCTCGTGGTCTACATGTTCCTCGGGGATTTACGATCCACGCTGATTCCGACACTCACGGTTCCGGTGTCGCTGGTCGGGACCTTCTTTGTCTTGCAGTTGATGGGGCTCTCGATCAACCTGATCACGCTCTTCGCGATGGTTCTCGCCATTGGTGTCGTGGTGGACGATGCGATCGTGGTGGTCGAAGCGGTGCACGTCAAGATGGCCCGGAAACACTTATCGCCTTACCTGGCAACCGCGGAGGTCATGCATGAAATTTCGGGCGCGATTATCGCCATCACCCTGGTGATGACGTCCGTCTTCGTTCCGGTGACATTCATCCCGGGAGCGGTCGGCACCTTCTACCGCGCGTTTGGGATCACGATGGCCACGGCCATTATTCTGTCTGGCCTGATCGCCCTGACGCTGACACCCGTGCTCTGTGCGATGATTCTCAAGCCCCACAGCAGACGACTCGCATCCAAGCCCTGACACCGACACGGGCAACGTGAAAAGGCCGCGCGGACCGGTAGCCAAGCTGCTTGTTGCGCTGGGAGGGTTGCTGGTCTTGGGCGGAGTAACCTATGTGGCCTATGAGCTGTGGGGGCCGGTTGGCTTCGGGCTCATTCTTCTGCCGGTCGTGCGGGGCCCTTTTGATCGCGCCATCGAGAAAATCACGGGCGGTTACGCCGCGCTCGTGCGGCGAATCGCCACGCGCCGCACGCTGACGATGGCCATCGTCGGGGGCTTTGCCGCCGGTATCCTTGTCGTCGACACGCAACTCGCGACGGGTTTTATCCCGGGCGAGGACCAGGGCACCATCTACGCCGTCCTCCAGACGCCTCCAGGCTCCACGCTCGAGTACACCAACGCCAAATCCCAGGAGCTCGAGAAGATCGTAAAGGAGATCAAGGAAGTCTCCTCCGTCACCTCATTGGCCGGTTACGAGGTTCTGACCGAAGGCCGCGGCTCGAATTCCGGGACCTGTATCATCAACCTGAAAAACTGGTCCGACCGCAAGCGAACCGCAAGCCAGATCATCGTCGATCTCCAAGAAAGATGCCGCCGAATGAGCAACGTGAAGCTCGAATTCTTCGAACCGCCCGCCGTTCCCGGCTTTGGCACCGCCGGAGGCATCTCCATGCTCGTCCTCGACATGACGTTCTCCGCCGATTACCAGCGACTCGGAGAGGTGACCAACAAATTCATGGCCGCTCTGAAGCAGCGCAAGGAGGTGACGAACCTGTTCACCTTTTACGCCGCCAACTACCCGCAGTACGAATTGGTCATCAACAACGACGTGGCCATGCAGAAGGGCGTGTCGATCAAGGCAGCGATGGACAGCCTCAACATTCTGATTGGCAGCACCTGGGAGCAAGGATTCATTCGTTTCAACTTCTTCTACAAGGTTTTCGTCCAGGCCAAGCCGGAATTCCGACGCTACCCGGAGGATCTGGACAACCTGTTCGTCAAGAATGACAAAGGGGAAATGGTCCCCTACTCCGCGTTCATGACGATCAAGAGGAAGCAGGGTTTGAATGAGATCACCCGGTACAACCTGTACACCTCCGCCACCATTCAATGCGCGCCGGCTGCCGGCTACAGCACCGGTCAAGCCATCGAGGCGATCAAGGAGGTCGGCGCCCAGACGCTGCCTCGCGGTTTCGACGTCGGCTGGCTTGGTCTCGCTTACGACGAAGCCAGAAAGGGGAACGAGGCGGTTTATATCTTCTTTATCGTCGTCACCTTCGTTTATCTCGTACTGGTCGGGCAATACGAGAGCTTTATCCTGCCGCTGGCAGTGATCTTGTCGTTGCCGGTCGGGCTTTTCGGTTCCTTCTTCTTCCTGCAGGCCGTGGGACTGGCTAACGACGTCTATGCCCAGATCGGTCTGGTCATGCTGGTCGGTCTGCTGGCCAAGAACGCGATTTTGATCGTGGAATTCGCCGTGCAGCGGCGGCAGGAGGGCGTCTCGCTCCTGGACGCGACCGTCGAAGGCGCAAAACTGCGCTTCCGGCCGATTCAGATGACCTCCTTCGCCTTCATCGCCGGTCTCATTCCGTTAGTCGTGGCCACCGGCGCCGGGGCGATCGGGAACCGGACCATCGGCACCACGACAGCCGGCGGCATGCTCGTCGGCACGGTCATCGGAGTCTTGGTCATTCCCGGCCTTTATTATTTATTCGGCCAGATTGACGGCGGTCGCAAACTCCTCAAACACGAGACGCGTTCCCCTCTAAGCGAGGTTTTTGAAAGAGACCGAGAGGGTGGACACAACGCACAAGGGTCATGAAAAGCACCCGATCACCCTGTCTATTTGCCGCTGGCCGGACTTCGTCGAGTACGGAACGATTCGAACCAAGATGGGCCATTGGCTCGCAAGCCGGCAGCATTGGAAAACCAGGGTGACGATGGCTTGGTCGCTGGCCTTGCGGTGGCGATAGAAGAGGATGCGAGGCAAAAGCCTCGGGATGGTACGGCGCTCCTGTTGGGGTCCGCATCCGGTAGAGCACCGGTTTTTCGGATCATCTCAGGCCGCACTGCCGAACTTGGGCGGGCAACGTAAAGTTACGTTCCGGCAATGGTTATGTTCAGTGCTCCCTGTTGGACTTGAACCAACAACCCTCTGATTAAGAGTCAGATGCTCTGCCAATTGAGCTAAGGGAGCGAATCGCGTGACGGGTGATCCAAGGGGATCCGCCAAAAAGGCTCGCCCGATCGGCCAGCAAACGAGTCAGGCTGGCCGGCGCGGCGAGCAACCAATTTAGCGGTTCATGACGACAGCCGACAAGGGGGGCATGCCGACGCTCGAGGCGTGGGGACGAAGAAGAGCCCCAGTGCAGCTCAAACCCATCTCAACCAGACGACCACGCCAACCGCGATTGCCAGCCACAATGCCAGCGTCACGCAGTTGGCATAGACCGGCCACGCACCGAAGGTCAGGCAGACGTTTGCCACGTCGAGGTTCTCGACGGCGCTGTTGCCCGCCGGGCATCTGGGCCAGAATCTTGACATACGTAGTCAAGTTGTCTATGATCTGTCATTGGCGGTTTTCAAGGGAGGGTTTTTTCGACATGGACAAGTTCGTCGCCAACGTCGCCGATGCGGAATTGAAGCTGTTGCAAGTGCTCTGGGATCGCGGTCGATCGACTGCCCGTGAAATGACCGAGCTCGTTTACGACCAGGTCGGGACCGCCCAAATTGCCACGGTGCAAAAGCTGTTGCAGCGGCTGGAAGCCAAAGGGCTGGTGCGCCGCGATCGATCGGCGCACGTGCATGGCTTTGAGGCAGCCATTTCACGCGGCGCGTTTGCCGGCAACCAGCTCGAGCAGATGGCCGACAAGCTGACCGACGGGTCGCTGGTGCCGTTTCTCACGCATCTGGTCGAGGCCAGGAAGCTGTCGAAGACCGAGCGCGATCAAATCCGCAGCTTGCTTGAGGAACACCCTGCCAGGAAGAAATCGGGAGAGGGAAAATGAACGGCTGGGGGCAGCTCGCAGTGAGCAACGCAGTCGTCGCGGCCCTGGCGGCAGTGGTCGTGATGGGGATCACGCGAATCTGGCGCAATCCTCATCTTGCCCACGTCCTGTGGGCATTGGTGATCGTGAAACTGATCACGCCGCCGCTCGTCTTTGTGCCGATTCCGGTTTTCTTCGCGGCCCCCCTGCCCCACGAGGTGGTAACTCCAGCCACGAGTGCGGCGCCGGCAGAAGCCGACGTTGGAGCCGCAGGCAGCGATTCGCTCGGCGCTGGAATCGCCCTTGGTGACGAGGGAGCCGCCAACGGCGAGGATCCGACGACGAAGGAGGCGGGCGAGCTGGCCGGCGCGAGCGACGGTTTTGCGGCGAGTTTGTCTGCCGAGGCGCGCTGCGCATACGTCTGGCTGCCAGCCTGCAATTGGCCGGTGGTGATGGCGGTCATTTGGGGGGCCGGAACTTCGATCTGGATCGGCTTGCTGGCGGTTCGCGCCGTTCGGTTCAATCGGCTGGTGCGCCGATGCCGATGGCGCCGGAGGCGTGGCAACAAGAGGTGGCTGCCTTGGCGGCGCGGATGGATTTGCGCGTGGCCTGGAGTGCGGCTGGCCGAAGGGGCGATCTCGCCACTTTTGTGGAGCGTGGCAGCCCGGCCCGTCATCGTGCTGCCACGGTCTTTGGTCGATCAGCTCGATGCCGCCGGCCGTCGGGCGCTGTTGGCGCACGAGCTGGCTCATTACTATCGCCGCGATCACTGGATGCGGTGGCTGGAAATGTCGGTGTTGGCCGCCTGCTGGTGGAATCCAGTTGCCTGGTGGGCTTGCCGGCAACTGCGCATCGCCGAGGAGCAGTGCTGCGACACCTGGGCGGTCTGGTTGCTCGATGGCGAATCGCGCCTGTACGGCCGCACGCTGTTGGCGACGATCGAGTTTCTCTGTAACGCGCGGTCGATCGCGCCGCTCGGCTCCACCGGCATTGGGCGCTCGGACAGCCGGAAGCGGCGGTTCGAGATGATTCTCGACCAGCCCTTCGTGCGCCGGCTGTCGGTAAGCACCTGGCTGGCTGTCGTGCCCCTGGCGATCGTGGTTCTGTGCGTTTCGCTTTGGTTCAATTCGGCCAGCGGGTCGAGACAAACGTCGCCTTCTGCCGCTGCGCGCCCGCGGGCGACACCGCCAGTGTTGAGCTCGAGGGAAGGCTTTACGAACTGGTGTCGATCGACGGCGTAGCGGCCGGCAAGATTCTGGAAACGGCGCGCGAATTCCACGGCGTGTTTTGGGAAAAGCGATTTGCCGAGGACATCGTCGAAGTGATGGATCGGCTGGGCCATCGCCCGGGCGATACGGTGAAACTGGTGGTGCGCGATCCGGCTTCGGGCGATATCAGTACGTTCGATCGGGTGGCGATGACCGGTGAACACCGCGTCAAGATTTATGCCTCGGCCCACAACGATCGAGCCCAAGCGATCCCGCACGCCGACGCGTGGGCAAGATTATCGCCGTTCACCTCGGTGCATGTCCGCCCCGACGCCGCCGACATCGAGTTCGAAGGCAAATTCTACGAGTTGGTATTGATCGACGACTTGCCGACGAAGGAGCTTTTGGCTGGCTCGCGCCGGTTCGACGGTCGCCGTTGGATCAAGCGATTTGCCGAGGACCTGGTCGAAGTCATGGACTGCATGGGGCACCGGCCGGGCGAGACGGTGAAACTGGTGCTGCACGATCTGGAGTCGGGCGATATCCGGACGGTCGAGCACGCGCCGATGACCGCGGAGAATCACGCCAAGGTTTACACGCGGCGGCTCGCGGGTCAGGGAGACGCCATCCAGCCGGCCTCGGCCCGCGATAAATTGTCGCCATTCACGGCAGTGAGCATCCAGGGAGAAGCCGCCGATGTCGAGTTCGAGGGCAAGTTTTACCGGCTCGTGTCGATCGACAATCTGCCGACCGAGGAGCTTCTGGATGGCTCGCGTCAATATTACGGCGTTTATTGGAGAGAGCGGTTTTCCGAAAGCCTTGTCCAAGTCATGGATCGCATGGGCCACCCGCCGGGTGAGACAGTGAAGCTGGTGCTGCGCGACCCGGAGTCGGGCGCGACCTGGACGGTCGATCGCGCGCCGATGACCACGGAGAACCACGCCAAGGTCTATGCGGCGAACCGGAGCTGGCGGACGCTGCTTTATCGAACGCGGGGGAACTAGATCGAGGGGCGCGCGGTCGTGAGATCCTATCGCATTTTCGTACCCCTGCTGGTGCTCTTTGCCGTCGCGGCTTTGGCGGTGTGCTTGTCCGTATGAAGACGGCAACGCACTTGCATGATGCTCGGTTTCACGTTGAGGGTTCGGGTGGCTTTTGGGTCAGGGGCGCTACCCTGAGCGAGGATCAAAGGGTCGCCCGAGGCCGTTGACCGTGTCCACGCAGTTCGAAGATCGATCGATGAACCGACTGAATCCGCCGGCCCGTAATGCGGCGATTCGGAAAAAACGCCTTGCTTTGCACGACAGCCGGGCCGACGCACCGCTGGCGACCCGCGGCAACCACATGTCAAGGCTGCTGCGCCTGGAAGCGCTCGAAGAGCGGACGCTGCTGTCCGTGAATCCCGGTGACCTCGTGGCCACCGATTCGCTCGGTAACGCGGGGTACGTCCAGGATCAGACACCCAACGGTAGTTACCTTACCCCGCAGCAGCTAACAGCCGCCTACAGCGACAGCAACATTTACTTCGGGAACGCCGTCGGCAACGGCGCGGGCCAGACCATTGCCATTGTCGATGCTTACAACGATCCCAACATCAAAGGCGATCTGACTCAATTTGACACGCAGTTCGGGCTGCCCGCTCCGCCGAGTATTTCGGTCGTGAACCAGACCGGCACCACGAGCGACTTGCCCGACACCGATCCGACGGGCGCTGATCCCGGCGTCAGTAGCTGGTCGCTCGAGGAATCGCTGGACGTCGAGTATGCCCACGCAATGGCTCCGGGGGCCAGCATTGTGCTTGTTGAAGCCAATAGCAGCAACCTTTCCGATCTTTTTACCGCAGTGTCCACGGCGGCAACGATGGGCTCGGTGGTGTCGATGAGTTGGGGCGACAATTCGGAGTTTTCGGGCGAGCTGTCCTACGATTCGACCATGACCGCCGCCGGGGTGACATTCCTCGCCTGTTCCGGCGACAATGGCTCTCCCGCCTGGTATCCGGCCTTTTCGCCGAACGCCATCGCGGTCGGAGGTACGGAGCTGCACGTCAATTCCAACAATGGCTCACCTCCCTATTCCTATGGGTCGGAAACAGCCTGGAGCGACAGCGGCGGCGGCACAAGCCTGTACGAACCGGAGCCGGCATATCAAGAGGGGGTCCAGTCGACGGGACAACGCACGGCTCCCGATGTCGCCGCCGACGCGGATCTAGCGACTGGGGCGTGGGGCTATGATTCGTTCGACAACGCGAATGGTAACGGCGGCTGGTTTGACGTGGGGGGGACGAGCCTTGCGACTCCTACCTGGGCGGGACTGATCGCCATCGCCGACCAGGGACGCGTTGCCGCGGGGCAAACGACTTTGAGCGGCGCCGCTCAAACGCTGCCCGCACTCTATAGTCTGGAGGCGAATTCGCCCGGCGATTTCCACGATATTACTTCCGGCAGCAACGGAGGGTTTATGCCGGGCCTGGCTACGACGAGGTCACCGGCCTGGGCACTCCGGTGGCAAATCTGCTGGTGCCGGGCCTGGTTGGCGACGGGACCCTGGGCACCGCGACGGAGCTCACCGTCACGGGCCAACCGCCCACCAGCGTCGCGACGGGCACTGCGTTTGGTTTGACCGTGGTTGCCGAGGATGCCGGCGGCACCATTGATCCCACCTACAACGGCCAGGTGACCGTCAGCCTGGCGAACGACCCAGGCGGGGGCACGCTCGGCGGAACATTGACCGCTACGGCAGTCGATGGAGTCGCAACGTTCACCAACTTAACGGTCAACCAGGCCGGCAACGGCTACACGCTCAAGGCCACTGCCACCGGGCTGAGTACCGCTACCACCAGTTCGCTGAACGTATTGGCCGCCCCGGTAGTGACGCCGTCGGGCGCGACCAACATCTTCCGGGTCGGCAGCGCGGCGGTGGCAGTTGATTCGGGGCTAGTGGTATCGTCGATCGACGCTGACCTGAGCGGCGCTACGGTAACGATTACGGCCAATCGACTCCAGGCGGGTGATACGCTCAATTTCACGAATCAAAACGGCATCAGCGGCAGCTATTCCCCTGGCGTGCTGACGTTGAGCGGCTCGGCTACGGTCGCCCAATACCAGGCGGCCTTGCGTCGGTCACGTTTTCCACCACTGACGCCACCACCACCCTCGTCCGGACGATGTCGATCGTCGCCGAAGACGGTTCGCCCGACGATCTGGACAGCAGCGCGGCTGCGGAGAGCGTCGATGTGACGTATGCCCCGCCGACCGTGACCCGGTCGGGCACGACCAACACATATCTGGTTGGCGGAGCCAAGGTGGCAGTCGATGCAGGCGTGACGGTGTCGTCATCCGATCCCAACTTAAGCGGGGCCACGGTGGCGATCTCGGCCGTCACGCTCCAAGCGGGCGATGCGCTCCATTTCACCAACCAGAATGGCATCACCGGCAGTTACTCGAGTGGTGTGCTGACTTTAAGTGGCGCCGCGACGGTCGCCCAATACCAGACAGCCTTACGCTCGGTCACGTTCTCCACCACCAGTAGCGTCTTCACCAACCGGTCGCTTTCGATCGTCGCCATCGATGGCTCGGCACGCTACGGTGCGCTGAACAGCGCGCCGGCGTTGGAAACCCTCAAAGTGGCGAGCGACCCGACGCTGATCACGCCATCGGGCACGATTAACACCTTCACGCTCGGCGGTTCGGCCGTGGCAGTCGACTCGGGAGTGACGGTTTCGTCGAGCGATACCAATCTGACGGGGGCGACGGTAACGATCACCAATTATCAGTCGGGCGATTCGCTCGGTTTCACCAGCTCTGGCGGCATCACCGGCAGCTACTCCGCTGGCGTGCTGACGCTCTCCGGCACGGCTACGCCCGCCCAATATCAGACGGCCTTGCAGTCGGTCACGTTTTCCACCATCAGCGCGAACAACGCCACGCGTTCGCTTGCGATCAGTGCCCTGAATGGCTCTCTCCAGAGCAGTCCCGCGGCGGAAAGCGTCATGGTGATGATCCCCGCGCCGGTGCTGACGCCGTCGGGTACGACCGGCACGTTCACGTTCGGCGGCACGCCGGTGGTGATCGACGCGGGCGTGACGGTCACTTTCTACGGAGCCGACCTGACGGGGGCCACGCTGACGATCACCAACTTTGTGCCGGGCGATACGCTCAACTTCACCAACCAGAACGGCATCAGCGGCAGCTACTTGGATGGCTTGCTGACCTTGAGCGGAAAAGCCACGCCCGCCCAATATCAGGCGGCCTTGCAATCGGTCGCGTTCTCCACCACCAGCACCAACACCACCATTCGGTCGCTTTCGATCGTCGCCCTCGACGGCTCGCTCGGTAGCAATCCGGCGGCAGAGAGCGTCAACGTGATGATCGCCCCGCCGGTGGTGACGCCCTCGGGCACTGTCAGCACATTCACGCTCGGCGGCACGTCGGTGCCGGTCGACGCGGGCCTGGCCGTCCAGTCGTTCGACACCGACCTGTCGGGGGCCACGGTAACGATTGCGAACTATCAACCGGGCGATACGCTGCATTTCCACTCGCAGGATGGCATTGTCATCGCCAGCAACACGGGCGGAGTGCTGACGTTATCCGATTTCGTGCACGAAACTGTGACGCCCGCCGAATACCAGGCGGCCTTGCAGACGGTCACGTTCTCCACGACCAGCACCGTCACCACCACCCGATCGCTTTCAATCGTTGTCGATGACAGCCTGGCTTCGCCCACGGCCAGCAACGCGGCGGCGGAGAGCATCAACGTGGCGTTTCCCGCGCCGGTGGTGACGCCGTCGGGCTCAGTCTCCAGCTACACCGCCGGCGCATCCCCCCTGCCGGTCGACTCGGGCCTGACGGTGTCGTCGCTCGACACCGATCTGTCGGGCGCCACGGTCACCATCTCGGCCGGCACGCTCGAGCCGGGCGACATGCTCAACTTCACCAATCAGAATGGCATCAGCGGTGCTTACGCAGGCGGCATGCTGACGTTGAGCGGCAGCGCGACGCCGGCCCAATACCAGGCGGCCTTGCAGTCGGTCACCTTCTCATCGATCAGCACCAGCACCACGACTCGGTCGCTATCGATCGTCGTCGATGACAGTTCGGCTTCACCAACGACCAGCAATTCCGCATCGGAGCAAGTCGACGTTGACGCGCCGGTCACGATCGTCGGGGCCTATGTCGCCGGTTCCGCTTGGACTGATTCCGGGTCGAACGACTTCGACGAGTATTTGGCCAGCAGTGGCCTCGGCAGCACGACCGATCCGGCGCTGGGCTACGCCTTGCAGACCGGAGCCAATCAACTCACCACGCTGCCATGGGCCAACATCAATACGATCAGCGTGCAGTTCAGCGGCCCGGTCAACAACATCGGGCTGGGTTCGCTGGCGCTTGCCGGCGGCACCGGACCGGAAGCCGTCGCGGCTCCCGCGATCGCCGGTTTTACTTCCGACGGAAACAACACCTATTCGTGGACTCTCGCCAGCCCGCTTGGCGACAATCGGTACGTGTTTGCCATCGCCACGACTGGCAGCTCGTTTGGCGCTCCCGGCAGCAGCCAGGTCACCGACGCCAACGGCGCCGGCATCAGCGGCACGTTCGCGACCGGTCAAGCGCTGCCATCGGGCAACGGTCTGGCCGGTTCAACGTTTGATTTCTTCTTCAACGTTCTGCCGGGCGACGTCGACCAGAGCGGCGCCATTAACTCAACCGACCTCAACGACGTACGTGGACTCGCCAGTGGCACCCGGTCGAATTGCACCAGTTACAATCCGTACTACGACCTTCTCGGCAGCGGGGTCATCAACGCCACGACCCTCAGCACGATTCGGTCACTGACCGGTCGTTTGGCGAGTAGTTCGCCCCTGGCGCCCTCTGACTCGCAGGAGATAGGGACGACCGGCTTCATGGCCCTGGCGCTCGTGCGCAGGAGACTGTTAGCTCGCCGGCGAGCAGTTCGTCGGCAGGCAACGCGAGCAATGTCGTCTCGGCCGGCGTGACTTCGGCCAGTACCGCGTCGGCCAGCACTACTAACACGTCGGCCACTGGATCGGGGAGCACGCCGGGGTCGATTGCCGGCAGCACCGCGCTGGCTTCGCAAACCATCCAAAACCAAGCGGTCGATCGAGCAGTGACGGATTTCGATCTGGCCGATTTGTACGTTTAGGTCGGCGTTGGATGGGCGGGTGCCATCATGGGCTCATCCTATGGCCGGGTTTTGGCCGGTCGCCAGAATTTATTCGACGCTCATCGGAAATTAATTTGACATTTACCCCCCCGGCTGGCTAGATTATGCCTGTCCTGGAGTCGGCCCCTCTTTTGAGAGATTTTGCGCGTCCGATTGCGGCCCATGGCGGTGCGGCCGCGAGCACTTTGGGAGGTAACGCTCATGTGCCGGAATCGACTTCTGCTTTTGGCGGTGGCTGTGGCCGCGTTTTGCATCGCTTCGCCCGTCATGGCCGACATCATGATGCACTTCGATGCCAATCTCGATCCATTCCAGGAAGTCCCTCCGCACAACACTCCCGGCTATGGCAGCGCCGACGCGACGCTTGATGTCAATACCGGCGCGTTCTCGATCGACGCGGGAACAGGACTCTATGCCGACCTGCTGGCCGGTGCCACGGTGGTGAGGTTGCAGGACGCCGCCGTTGGAGCGAATGGTCCGACCATTTCGCTGCTGAATCTCGATACAGTGGGAAACACCTCGGGTACGTTCTCGGGCTCAGCATCACCGATGTTAACCGGGACGCAAATCTCGGACCTGGAGCATGGTAACGGTTACATCAACATTGCTGATTCCGTGTTCCCCAGCGGCGAGATTCGGGGCCAACTCTTTCCGACCCCCGAGCCGAGCAGCATCGTGTTGGCAGGCATTGCAGCGATTGGCCTGTTGGCATTTGCCCGGCGTCGGCACGCAGCCTGACGTTTTCAGACGGCGTGTTTCCCCGACTCGCTGGGCGAGGAACACTGCCACGAGCGTTAAGCCTTAGTCATCGCCATCGCTGGCGTTCATGCCGAGCTGGCGCATCTTGCGATAGAGATTCGAGCGATGCAGGCCCAGTCGCTCAGCCGCCAGGCTCATGTTCTGCTTGGCGCGTTCGATTGCCTTCTTGATGTACTGGATCTGAAACTGATCGGTCGCTTCGGCCAGCGGCAAGTCGGGTGCGACGAGTGCCGGCGACTGGCCGGCCGGCGAAAGAATGAAGGCCAGATCCTCGGCTTCGATCGTGTCGCCGGGAAGCAGATAGGCCAGCCGCTCCATCAAATTGCGCAACTCGCGAACGTTGCCCGGCCAGAGATGCTGCTCCAAACGGCGCTGCGCGGCCGGCGACAGCGGCAACACCTTGCGATGGGCCCGGTGGCAAAAGTCGGCCAGAAAATATTCGGCCAATAGCGTCACGTCTTCGCCCCGCTCGACCAGCGGCGGCAGCTCGAGCGTGACGACGTTCAGGCGGAAATAAAGGTCTTGCCGAAACCGGCGCTGGCGGACCATCTCGGCCAGGTTTTGATTCGTGGCAGCGATCACCCGGGCGTCGGTGTGAATCGGTTTGGAACCGCCGACGCGGACGACCACTTTTTCTTCCAGCACGCGCAGGAGTTTGCCCTGCCCACTGAGACTCAAGTCGCCGATTTCGTCCAGAAACAGCGTGCCGCCGGCCGCCAGCTCGAATTTGCCCTGGCGGGTTTCGTGGGCGTCGGTGAAGGCCCCTTTTTCGTGGCCGAACAGTTCGCTTTCCAACAGCGTCTCGGTGATCGCGGCGCAGTTGACGGCGATGAACGGCTGTTCGCGGCGGGGGCTGAGATAGTGAATCGATTGGCTGACGACTTCCTTGCCGGTGCCGTTTTCGCCCAGGATCAGAATCGCCAGCTCGGTGGTGGCGACGCGGCGGATCGTCGAGCGCAGGGCGTCGATGGCCGGGCTATGGCCGATCAACTGCACGCCTTCGGCCGCTTGTTCGACGATGTGGCGATGCGTCGACAGCAGCTCGGCGAACTGCTGGGTGTTTTCCAACGCGACGGCGGCGTGGCTGGCCAGTTCGGTCAGGGCTAGTTCATCGTCGACGGTGAATTCGCCATCGAGCTTATTGATCACCTCGAAGGCGCCAAACAGTTCGCCCTTGCTGCCACGCAGCGGCACGCAAACCAACGTGCGGGTTTGATAGCCCAACTGGCGGTCGACCTGGCGATTGATTTCGCTTTCGGGACTGTGGCTGCTGGCCCGCCGGGCCTGGCCGGTGTGGACTACCTGGCCGACGACGCCCGAGTTGTCGGGGATGCGCAGCTCGCCCGACTCGACGCCGAGTGCCGGCCGTCCGACGAGCGTGTGATTGGGCCGATCCCAAAGGAAGATGCTGGCCCGATCGGCGGCCAACAACCGCGTGGCGGCCTCGGCCATTTGCTTGAGTAGCGGTTCCATCTCGCTGGTCTTGTTCCACTGGCTGGCGATTTCCAAAATCGCCTCCAGTCGGCTGATGCGGGCGTGTTCGTGTTGGGCGCGGCGGACGGTTTCGAGCGCACTGGCCAACACGGCCGCCAGGGCTTCGATCGAGCGCAACGAGTCGGCGCTGGGACGCGACAGCGCGCCGTGCAGCAGCAACAGCTCGCCCGAGGTCGCGTGCCGCACCAGCGGAGCGGCCACCCAATTCCCTTCGACCGCCGCACTCTCGCGATCCAAGACGTCGGCCAAAAGCCCGATCGGCAGCGGCCGGACATGCCCCAGCTTGGCGATGGTGCTCCAGTGCCCCGAGTCGCTGGAGACCAGGGCGGCGAAATCGGCACCGGTGGCCTGGATCACCAGTGGCAACGCGGCGGCAAGAAATTCGTCGACACGGTTTTGCTGACTCGATCGCCAAAGCAAATCGGCCGCGACCGCCGCCAACTCGGGATGGTCCTCGAGCGGCGGAAAACTGGCCGGGGCGTTGCCGGAAACGGGCTGAGCGGCCATTGCTGAATGCGTCCTCACCAAATCCGAAGCATGCGATCGCGGGAAACGAGGCAAGTCGCGGAGCACTTGCCGGCGAGACGCACCGCAGCGTTTGATGACTTCTTTAAGAATCCTGGCCGAGGGGCTGTGTAATCAACTGGGTACGGTAAATCGTACTTTACTGTAATCCGATTGACAACAAAAAGCCGGCCGTGGGAGTCAATTAGGCGTCAGCCGCTGGGCGTCCCCGCGACGGAGGGCACTTGATGCGGAGGCCTACGGCTTAAGGTTCGGCACACCGATGTGCTCACCGTAGAGCTGAGCCAGATCGGCGGGCGAAAGGCCGTAGCTGTCTTGCAGACTTTCCTGCCAGGTCTGGCCTTCTTTGAGCCCGAGGACGAATTGCCGAAAGGCCTGGGCATCGTTTTTGAGCATCAACTCGACAATGCTGGCCGCGACTCCCCAGTGCCAGCCCTCGTTCATATGCTCTTCGTCGAAGAAACCGCCCAGGCGGCCCTTGATGCGGACGGCGTCTGCGTCTCGCACCTGGCGATCGCGGAGCGACTTGCCATCGGTCACATTGGCCGCTACCCAGAAGGCGATGCCTTCGGCGACCCAGTCGGGAGGGTAGACGTTCGAGCGGTAACGAAACATGTAGGAGCGGGCGACGTTCTGGATCAACAGCCTGGAAAATTCGTCCGGATCGTCGCCGATGGCGCTGGCCGTGATAACGTCACCGTCCCACATCGTGTGGTGGATGCTCATGAAATATTCTGAAACCGTGTTTTCCATGACTGTCTTTTCGAACCGAGCGAAGTGATCCCAGTTGGAAAAAATGAGGATGATCGCCTTGCCTTGCCAGATGTTCGTTCCTTCCGCGATGCCGAGTTTCTGACTGAGCGTCCGATACATGTGGTCGAGATTGGCAATCGCCGGCGTGAGGCTTGCCACCGGAACGTCAGTATAGAACAGGAAGAGCGGGGTCTCGTGAAGCTGGAACTTGCGCTCGGGAATGACGTCGTCGACCTTCTTGAGAAACGCCTTGTTCTTTTCCAGCGCTTTCTCCTGCACTTCGGCCGTCAATTTGGGCCACAGCGCATAACGCCGGTCTTCGGTCAGTTTCAGCTTGGCGTTGACCAGCGCATCACGGCTTTGGGTATCGACCAGCAGGAACGCGCTTTTCTGCCGGCGGTCGGGCATCACTTCGTAAACTCGGAGGCCGGCGACGAGGCGGCTCACGCTCTTGGCTTGCAGGTTGCGCTTCGATCCCCCGTCGGCCGGTTTGAAGTCGATCGACCGCAGCGTGCCCGGCTGCTTGCCCGGGGTCACCTGGACCAGCTCGGCATCCCGAAATGTTTTGCCGGTGCGGGGCACGATATCGACTCGAGCGCCGACGAGGGCCTTAAGCTCTTTGCCGCTGAGTCCTTCGTAGGGGATGCCGGTTGGCTTTTTGGCATCGGGCTCCTCCGGCGGCTTGGCCGGGGCAGACCAGGCCGTTGCAAGGGAGAGCACCAGCGCCGCCCAAAACGCTCGCCGGCGCGGCAAAAACCTGGCGACGGCGGATAGACGTTTGGCCTGGAGGTGCATGGGCCGCATCCTGTGCCGAGCGAGTGCTGACCGCCGGCAGAACGCCGGCGCCGACATGCCACTATATTAACCGCCCCAAGCGTGGCTGAGGATAGCCAGCGGTAAAGCTAGCTCCCGGCGGCAGGGTCGCGCCGTTGAGGATCGCCCGGCAAAGCGTTATCTTGCACCTCACCCAGGGCGGAGCGCGCAGGCGGCGGGAGGGCACGAAGGCCCCTCGCCGGCACTGCGGGTTAGTTTTACACGCCGCATTCGAGCAACATCCGGCAGTTGGCCGTGGCGGCCGGGGTGGTTTTGCGGCAACCGATGGCGGACGACAGCAAAAGGAGACGCACAGCAATGGGCCTGTTCGACGGAAAAAAGGGATTGATCCTCGGTGTGGCCAACGACCATTCGCTGGCTTGGGCCATCGCTCAGCAGGTAATGGCCGAAGGGGCGCTGTGCGGTTTTTCGCACCTGCCCGACCGGGCCGACGACGAGCGGCAGCGCAATCGCCGCCGGGTCTCGCTGTTGACCGACGCGTCGCCGAACGCCAAGTTCTTGGTGCCGCTCGACGTCTCGAAGGACGAAGACATTCGGGGCGTGATGGACACGGCGGCCAAAACGTTCGGCAAGATCGACTTTTTGCTCCACTCGATCGCCCACGCCTCGCTCGAAGATTTGAAGCGCGACACGGTCGAAACCAGCCGCGACGGTTTCCGGATGGCGATGGAGATCAGCGTCTATAGCTTGCTGGCCACGGTCAACGCCGCCCGGCCGATCTTCAACGACGGCGCCACGGTCGTCACGCTGACCTACTTCGGCGGTGAGAAGGCGGTGCCCGGTTACAACGTGATGGGCATCTGCAAGGCGGCACTCGACAGCGCCGTGAAATATCTGGCCTTCGATCTCGGCCCGCGCGGCATTCGCGTCAACGCCGTCAGCGCCGGGCCGGTCCGCACGCTGGCCGGCCGCGGGGCGGGCGTCGACGACATGTTGCCGATGTACGAAAAGGTCGCGCCGCTGGGCCGCAACATCACGCACGAAGAAGTCGGCCAGGCCGGCGCGTTTTTGCTCTCGCCCAAGTCCGGCGGCATCACCGGCGAAACGCTGCACGTCGACGGCGGCTACAACATCATGGGCTCGCCCGGCCGGCTGTTGGACGAGATCAAAGCCAAGAGCTGAGCGGCGCGACCGCGCAAGCCAAAATGCCCAAACCGATCGCCATCGCCGTGGTCGAATCGGATGGCCGGTTCTTGATCGGCCAGCGCTCGGCCGATGGCCCCCTGCCCGGCTTGTGGGAATTTCCGGGCGGCAAGGTCGAGTCGGGCGAAACGCCCGAGCAGGCAGCCGTGCGCGAGTGCCGCGAAGAGACTGGGTTGCTCGTGGCCGTGGTCTCGCTCTACGACCGGGTTCTCTACAGCTATCCGCACGGTGACGTCGAGCTGCACTTCTTTGCGTGTCGGCCGACCGCGGCGCATCAGACACCGGCCGCAAGATTTCGCTGGGTGCCCGCTGAGGAACTTGCGCGCTACGAGTTTCCCGCAGCCAACGCGGAGTTGATTAAGCGCCTGGCGGCAGGAGGAGAAAGCTTCGACATCGATCGCGTGGACCCACGGTGACACAAACCCGAAGCGCCAGCGAGGGCTCCGCGTCTGCTTCGCTTGCGATTCCGATTGGTCGAGATTGCGGAGTGAAAACATGAGCTCGCGATGGCGTCCTGCTCCCGGAGCCGTTAGGCTACTTTCTAACCTGGCCAACGTATGGCACGTAGCTTCCTGGGGACGAACGTGGCTGGGTTAAGCGGCACGAAGGGCACCAAGTATCCGATCCGGCGCTTGTTGAAGTGGCTCGAGCGCGCATGACCGAAGACGCGTGCCGACTGGATCGAGCCGAGATGAAAATTGTCGAGCCGACGGTCGAACAACACTACCGATGGCGGGGGTGGACGCTGCACGCAGCGAATTGCCGATCGAATCATTTGCACGTTGTCGTCACGGTAAATATTCATCCCGACGACGTGCGCAGGCAACTCGAGGCTTGGACGGTGCGCAAGCTGAAGCAATTTGCGGCTGAGTGCCCAGCCGCGTCGCATGGACGAACGGTTGCGCGGAAAAGTGGTGGGCTGAACGAGGAAGCACACGCTATCTCGATGATCAAGACAGCCTGGAGGCGGCGATTCTCTACGTGCGGCAGGCCCAGGACACCCGGCCACGTCAATAATCTTCACCGAGCGCGCGTCGTGGCGGCCTTTAGAAACTGGAGGCGCGAGTGGGTGGCCGGCTACCGGGCACTTGGGAGGCAAAACGTCAGTGGGTAGCCTTCGTCCTGCCGCCCTCGCTCGCGCTTCGGGTTTGTGTGCGGGCACCAGCATTGGGGCCGGGCCTCGGGAGCCTTCCTTCCGTCTTCGCGCGAAACGTCATGGATGCAGCTTCACGGGCAAACAATTCGCTAGCCCCGCCACGAAAGCCGCCGGAGGCAATCATTCGCCAGCTGCACCAGCCAACGCGCGTCTATCGCACCGCCTTGGGTTTCTCTAAAATACCCGGTTCGGCGGGGAGCGTCTTTTCGCGGGTTTTTTTCCACAAGCAGGCAATCATGGCACGGCGGTTTGTCAGTCAACTGGCGCATCAAGAGTCGATCGATCAGGTCTTTCTGGCTTCGGAAAAGCAATTGCGGCCCAATCGCAATGGCAATCTCTACCTGCAGGTCGACCTGTCGGATCGGAGCGGCTCGATCAGCGCGGATGTGGAACGCCAGCGAGAATGACTTTCGCGGCTTCGAGAATGGCGACTTCGTCCGAGTCGAAGGCTCGACGCAACTCTTCCAGGGCTCGATCCAGTTGATCGCCACCGGCATCCGCCGCGCCGAATCCAGCGCCGTCAATCTCGAGGACTTTCAAAACCTCGACACCAAGATGATCGACCAGTTGGTCGTGCGGCTGACGACCCACTTGCGAAAAATCGCCGATCCCTACTTGCACACCCTGGGCGAATGCTTTCTGGTCGACGATGCCTTCATGCGCAAGTTTTGCCAGGCGCCGGCCGGCGTGAAGAATCATCATGCCTACCTGGGCGGTCTGCTGGAGCATGTCGTCGGGCTGATGGACCTGATCCGGCGGATCGATGGGCTCTATCCCAACCTCGACAGCGACCTGTTGATGATGGGCGCGTTTCTGCACGACATCGGCAAGATCGACGAGCTGGCCTACGACCGCGAGTTCTCCTACACCGACGAGGGCCAGCTGATCGGCCACGTGGTGATGGCCGTCGGCATCCTGGATCGCAAGCTGGCCGAGGCCGAACGCCTGTCGGGCGAGCCCGTGCCCGAGGAGCTGGCGCTGCGACTGAAACACATGATCGTCAGCCATCATGGGCAGTACGAATTCGGCAGTCCCAAGCTGCCGATGACGCTCGAAGCGGTGGCCCTGCACCAGCTTGATAACCTGGACGCCAAGCTGCACAGTTTTGGCCAATTGATGCGCGACGATCCGAACGTCGGCAACTCTTGGACCAACTTCCATCCCGGCCTGGGCCGCAAGCTGTTCAAGGGCTCCGCCGCTCCCGACCGCTGGACGCCCGAGGAAAACGGCCGGTAGCATTTCCGGTCTGGCTCGCGCACCCGAGGGGGTGCGCGGCGAACAACGAAAGCTTTGCCACCCATGGCCGAAACGAGTTTGGAAGACGCCGTGCTGGCGGTGGTCAAAGATCCGAAGTACAAGGCGGTCAAACCGCGCGGGATCGCCAAAAAGCTCAATCTCGACGAAGACCAGACCCGGCAACTCAAACGCGTCATCAAGCGGCTGGTGAAACGAGCGCGCTGACCTACGGTGCCAATCATCTCGTCGAGCCGGTCGGCGCCGTCGGCGTGGCGGGGCGCGACAACTATCGAGTGACCGGCATTTTTCGCCGGGCCGAGGCGGGCTACGGTTTTGTCCGGCCGGCCGGCAGCGCGCCGGGGGCCGACCGCAAACATGACATCTATATCGCGGCCAAGGACTCAGGCGATGCTTCGAGCGGCGACACGGTGCTGCTGCGGCTGAAGTCGGGCCGCACCAGCACGCGGCCGAATCCCGAAGGCGAGATCATCGAGGTCATCGAGCGCGGCACGCGGCAGTTTGTCGGCACCTACTTCGAATCGGCCGGCATGGCCTATGTGCAGGTCGACGGCAAACCATTCACGCGGCCGATCCTGGTGGGCGATCCCGGCGCGAAGTCGGCCCGGCCCGACGACAAAGTCGTGCTGGAAATGGTCCGCTTTCCGTCCCACTATCAAGACGGCGAAGGCGTGATCACCGAAGTCCTCGGCCCGCGCGGCACGCCGGGCGTCGACACGCTGTCGATCATTCGCGAATTCAATCTGCCCGAGGCGTTTGCGGCCGACGCGTTGGAAGAAGCGCGGATCGAAGCCGAAAAGTTCGACGAGTCGATTCCGCCCGAGCGGACCGATCTGACCGGCGAAGTGGTGATTACGATCGATCCGGTCGACGCGCGCGATTTCGACGACGCGATCAGCCTGGTGCGGACCGACAAGGGGCATTGGCGGTTGGGCGTTCACATCGCCGACGTTTCGCATTTCATTCAGCCGCGCACGGCGCTCGATCGCGAAGCGATGCAGCGCGGCACGAGCGTTTATTTGCCCGACCGGGTGCTGCCGATGCTGCCCGAGCTGATTTCGAACGGCCTGGCCAGCTTGCAGCCCGACCGGGTGCGCTATACCAAGACGGTGTTCATCGAATTCAATCCCGAGGGAATTCCGGTCGGCATCGACCCGGCCAGCGCGGCGATCCGCAGCCGGCGTCGGTTTACGTATGAAGAAGTTGACTCGTTTCTGGCCGATCGGGAGCCGTGGCGCGAAAACTCGCGCCGAGGTTTTTGCCTTGCTCGCCCGGATGCACGAACTGGCGATGATGCTGCGCCGGCGGCGCCTGGTGCGGGGTGCGCTGGAGCTGACCTTGCGCGAGGTGAAGATCGACTTGGATCGCGAGGGGCAGGTTTGCGGAGCTCACCTGGTCGAAAACACCGAGAGTCATCAGATCATCGAGGAGTTCATGCTGGCGGCCAACGAAGCGGTGGCCGAGCTGCTGCACAAAAACGATCTCCATTTCTTGCGCCGCGTCCACCAGGCCCCCGACCCGCGCAAGTTGAAAGCGCTGACCGAATTCGTCGGCAGCCTGGGCCTGACGACCGACAGCCTGGAAAGCCGGTTCGAGCTGCAAAGGCTGCTGCACGCCATCGCCGGCCAGCCGGCCGAACACGCCGTGAACTATGCGGTGCTGCGATCGTTGCAGCGAGCCGTCTACAGTCCGCAGGAAGATGGGCATTACGCTTTGGCCAGCGAGTGTTATTGCCACTTCACTTCGCCGATCCGCCGCTATCCCGACCTGACGATTCATCGCCTGTTGGAAGCCGTGCTGTTCGGCAAAAAACCGCGCAACGATTTTGGCGAGCTGGCCGTGCTGGGCGAACATTGCTCGGACCGCGAGCGCCGGGCCGAGGCTGCCGAACGCGAGCTGACGAAAGTCAAACTGCTCAACTATCTGGCCTCGCGGATCGGCGAAGAGTTTGACGGTGTCGTCACCGGCGTCGAAGAATTCGGCCTGTTCGTGCAGGGGATTCAGCTTCCGGCCGAAGGACTGGTTCACGTCGCCTCGCTGCAGGACGACTATTACCGCTACGAGCGGGCGTCGCACACGCTAACCGGCCATCGAGCCGGAAACGCCTATCGCTTGGGGGACAAAGTGCGGGTGTTGGTCGCCCGAGTCGACGTCGATCGCCGCGAGTTGGATTTGCGGATCGTCTCGCGGGGCGGACCGGCCGCCAAGCCGGCGAAAGGGCTGGTCGACGCGACACGCCGGCCGATCGGCCGCAACGGGCCAGGCAAAAACGGCGCAGGCAATCGCGGCCCGAGCAAGGGTGGACCTGGCAAAGGGAAAGGCAAGAAAACGAAGCGCGGCAAACCGCCGAGGAAATAGGTGTTGTCCGTTCGCTCGACTATTATCGGATTAGTGGCCGATACTTTTGGCGAGGCGTACGATGCGGGACGAGACTCGCACCCAAGAATGGTTTCTACGCGACCCCCGGTGCCGCAAGTGGATCGTGCAATGCGCCGCCTGCCGGATGTTCGGCCGCAAGCCAGACGCCCCCAGCGTCAGGAAGCACCGATTCGAGGAGATGTTTCCCGCGATGGAACTCGACGGTACGGGCATCTGCAAGCCATGCCATGCCGCGGCTGGGTCCCTCGCTAAATCCTGATTCGAGGCGGGCCGTTACATCCCCCCCCCCGCCGGCCCTTGGCCTGCGCCCACCGGCCGCTACAATATGGTTTCGGCAGACTTTCGGCTCGCCCAATTGGGGTCGGGCTGGCCCTCTCCACGCGGAAGAGGGTTTTTCTGGCGAATTTTGGCATCTTGTGACCTTCGAATGCCGTCGGGAGCCCAGCTCTCCCCAAGGGGCGAAGGTCGGTTGTTGAGTAATTTCCTACCCCTGCGCGCACCCGAGCGCGCGAGCGAGAACCAGTTTTCCCTGCCATGCAAACCCATCTCGCTCATACGCCGCTCTATTCCTGGCACGCTTCGGCGGGGGGCCGGCTGGTCGATTTTGCCGGCTGGGAAATGCCCGTCCAGTATGGCTCGATCGTGGCGGAACACGAGGCCACGCGCAAGGCCGCGGCACTGTTCGACGTGTCGCACATGGGCCGGCTGCGTTTCGAGGGGCCCGGGGCCGAAGCGTTTCTCGATCGGACCGTCACGCGCCGCGTCAAGGGGATGAAGCCGGGGCAAGTCCGCTATGCCCTGGTCACCAATGACAAGGGCGGGATTCTCGACGACGTGTTGGTCTATCGCCTCGTCGACATCAAGACTGGCGGCACCTATTACCAGATGGTCGTCAATGCCAGTAACCGTCAGAAGATTCTGGTCTGGCTCGAACGGCGGCGCGCGGCTGGCTTCGGGCCCGGCGGGCCAGAAATCTCGTCCCCGCGCGATCTGACTTTCGAAACCGCCATGATCGCCGTGCAAGGGCCGAAGGCGGCCGCCATGATCGAGCCGCTGCTGGGCACTCCGGCCCTCGATCTGCGCCATTATCATGCCATCGAGTTGCAGCTGGCCGATTTTCCGGGCACGCCGACAACCGTCGTCAGCCGCACCGGCTACACCGGCGAAGACGGCTGGGAACTGGTGGTGCCGGCCCGGCGCGCTTTGGAAGTCTGGCGGCGACTTTTGGAAATCGGCAGTCCACTGGGCGCGCAGGCCGCGGGCCTGGCAGCGCGCGACACGCTGCGGCTGGAAGCGGCGATGCCACTGTATGGCCACGAATTGTCGGAAACGATCCATCCGTTTCAGGCCGGCCTCGACTTTGCCGTGCAGCTTGAGGATCGAGATTTCCCTGGATGCGAGGCGCTCGAGAAGGCACGCCGCGAGCCATCGCGATTGATTCGCGTCGGTTGGCGGCTCGAGGGACGCCGCGTGCCGCGCGAAACCTATCACGTGCTGGCCGCCGACGGCGCACAGATCGGCCACGTGACCAGCGGCACGTTTTCGCCCACGCTCGAAGTGCCGATCGCCATGGGCTATTGCCAGCCGGCCTTTGCCAAGCCGGGAACCGAAGTATTCGTTGACATTCGGGGCCGCCGCGAGCCGGCCACGGTGGTGGAATTGCCATTTTATCGTCGCAGCGGTTGATCCGTTTTTTTCTCCGCGGCGTGATTCAAACAGGAAGGATATTCGATCGTGACACCCGACAAATTGCTCTATGCCAAAACACACGAGTGGGTTTCGGTCGACACCTCCGGAGCCAAGCCAGCCGGCGGCCGGGTGGCGACGATTGGCATTTCGGCCTTTGCCGTCGAAGCGCTGACTGACCTGGTCTACATCGAACTGCCGAAAGTCGGCCGGCAGGTGAAGCAGGGCGAATCGTTCGGCGAGATCGAGTCGGTCAAAGCGGTCAGCGACCTTTACAGCCCGGTCGACGGCGAGATCTTGGAAGTGAACAGTGCGCTCGCGGGCCACTTGGAAACGCTGAACTCCGATCCCTATGGCCAGGGATGGATCGCCAAAATCCGCCTGTCGGACGAAACCAACCTGAAATCGCTGCTCGACTATCCCGCTTATCAAAAGCAGTGTGCCGAAGAGGGACACTAGATAGGCTCGAGGCTAGAGGGACGAAGAAAAAAACCTCGCCGTGATAGCCACTAGCCTTGGCCGGCCAAAATGTGAGGACTGTTTTATTGGATCGACTTCGCTCACCGCAAACCTCGAGCGAGTCTCTTACCTGTAGCCTCTAGCCTGTAGTCTCTAGCCTATTCATGCCCTACATTGCCAACACTCTGGAAGACCAACGGGCGATGCTCGAAGCGATCGGCATCGGCACGCTCGACGAACTTTTCGACGCGATCCCGAGCGAGCTGCGCTTGGGCCGGCCGCTCGACATCGGGCCAGCTTTGACCGAACTGGAATTGACCCAACGCATGACCGCTCTGGCCGCGGCCAACCGCTCGGCCGGCGAACGGGTGTGCTTTTTGGGCGGCGGCAGCTACGACCATTTCATTCCGGCTGTCGTCGACACGATCGGTTCGCGCGGGGAGTTTTACACTTCCTACACCCCCTACCAGCCCGAGGCCAGCCAGGGAAACTTGCAGGTCTTCTTCGAGTACCAAACGCTGATCACGGCGATCACGGGCATGGACGTCTCGAACGCCAGCTTGTACGACGGCGCGAGCGCCGCGGCCGAGGCAGTGCTGATGGCGGTCCATGCCACCGGCCGGCGGCGGATCGTGACGGCGGCCAGCGTCCATCCGGAATATCGCCAAGTCCTCGCGACCTATATGGAAGATCTGGATTTGGAGTTGGTGACGGTCGGCACGCCCGAGGGGGTGTTGGACGCAGGCGAATTGGAGGCGGTTGTCGACGGCGAGACGGCCTGCGTGCTGTTGCAGCATCCGAATTTTTTCGGCTGTTTGGAAGCGGTCGAGCGGATTGGCGAGATTGCCCACGCGGCCGGAGCGCTGTTTGTGGTGGCGGTCGATCCGATCAGCCTGGGATTGCTCAAGCGGCCGGGTGACTACGGGGCCGACATTGTCGTGGCCGAAGGGCAGTCGCTCGGCAGCCCGATGGCCTTTGGCGGACCCTACCTGGGCATTCTGGCCTGCCGCGAACAGTTCGTCCGCCGCATGCCGGGGCGGATCGCGGGCGAGACGGTCGATCGCCGGGGCCGGCGCTGTTGGGTGTTGACGCTGCAAACGCGCGAGCAGCACATCCGCCGCGAGAAAGCCACGAGCAACATCTGCACCAACCAGGGATTGTTCGCCTTGCGGGCAACGGTTTATCTGGCCGCGCTGGGACCGGCCGGTTTGCGC
Source organism: uncultured Planctomycetaceae bacterium (assembly GCA_963702015.1). Classification (GTDB taxonomy): domain Bacteria; phylum Planctomycetota; class Planctomycetia; order Pirellulales; family PALSA-1355; genus DATJTR01. The sequence goes on along the minus strand of OY969698.1, from coordinate 3,356,729 downwards.
GAGGTGGCCGAATTGTGCCTGCAAAAATCGCACTATGCCGCCGGACGGCTGGCGGAGCGTGGCGGTTGGCCGCTGCGGTTCGATCGACCTTTTTTCAAAGAGTTTGTCGTGCGGGCGCCGGGCGGAAACCTCGACCGCCGCGTGCAAGAGGGAGTCGACGCCGGTTATTTCATCGGTGTTCCGCTTGGCCGCTGGTATCCCGAATTGTCCGACGCGCTGCTGGTGACCGTGACCGAAAAGCGGACCCGGGCCGAGATCGATGGCCTGGCCGAACTGGCCGGCCGCCTGAACCGTTCGTGACGAGAGTCTTTGGCAAACGACTGAAACTGATTCCTCACTCGCAACACGGATCCCACGAAATAACCGATGCGTAACACTCGTTCGACGGCACTCCTGGTTGAGCTTTCCAAGCCCTCGCGCCGGGCCACGCGGTTTCCGGCCCCGGACGTGCCCGTGGTGCCAGTGGCCGAGCTGTTGCCGGCCGGCTCAGTGGCCAAAACTCTCCCTCCGCTGCCTGAATTGGCCGAACCGGAAATCATCCGGCACTTTACGAATTTGTCGACGCTGAACATGTCGGTCGACACGCATTTCTATCCGCTTGGCTCATGTACGATGAAGTACAACCCCAAGCGGAACGAGCGGCTGGCCAGCCTGCCGGGAATGCTCGACATCCACCCCTACCAGCCGGAGTCGACGATCCAGGGACTGCTGGCGCTGCTCTACGAGTTGCAAGAAATCCTGGCCGAGATTGCCGGCTTGCCGGCGGTGTCGCTGCAACCGGCGGCGGGTGCGCAAGGAGAGCTGGCGGCCCTGCTGGTGGCGGCCGCCTACTTTCGCGATCGAGGGACGAAGCGGACCAAGGTGCTGGCCCCCGATAGCGCGCACGGCACCAATCCGGCCAGTGCCAGTATGGCCGGCTTCGATTTTGTCACGGTCAAGAGCACGCCCGAGGGGTTTGTCGACATGGCCGATCTCGAGCGCAAACTCGACGATCAAACCGCCGTCTTCATGATCACGAATCCCAACACGCTGGGGATGTTCGATCGGCACATCGCCGACATCGCTCGCCGGGTGCATGACGCGGGCGGCCTGGTCTATCTCGACGGGGCGAACATGAACGCGATTCTCGGCATCGCCCGGCCGGGCGATTTCGGTGCCGACATGATGCACTTCAACCCACACAAGACGTTCAGCGGTCCGCATGGCGGCGGCGGTCCCGGAGCCGGGCCGATCGCGGTCACCCGGGCGCTGGGCGAATATCTGCCGAGTCCGACCGTGGCCCGCGAGGGAGACTCGTACCGGTTGGACTATTCGCGCGCCAAATCGATCGGCCGCGTGCGGAGCTTCTTCGGGAACGTGGGAGTGCTGGTGCGGGCGTATTGCTACATCCGCACGCATGGGCCGGAGGGTTTGAAACGCGTTTCGGAGAACGCCGTGCTGAACGCCAACTACCTGCTCAGCCGCGTGAAGCACATATTCGCGGTGCCGCAGGGAGACCGTTGCATGCACGAATTCGTGGCCAGTGCCGCGACCGTGAAGGCCCAGCGGGGAATTTCGGCCATGGATATCGCCAAGCGGCTATTGGACTATGGCTTTCACGCGCCGACGGTCTATTTTCCGCCGATCGTCAAGGAAGCGATGATGATCGAGCCGACTGAGACCGAGAGCAAGGAAACGCTCGACGCCTTTGCCCAAGTGCTGTTTCGCATCACCGACGAACCGGCCGAACTGGTACGTGAGGCTCCCCATTCGACATTCATTAGCCGGCCCGACGAGGTGCAGGCCGCTCGGCAGCCGGTGATGTCGGCCAAGGTGCCGGCCGATCCTGCCGCAACGCGCCCCGAGTGAGGCGTCTTTGGCCATGAAAGATGTTGGCAACGCATCGGCTGGCCAGCTGACCGGCCGATTGTTAGTCGATCCCCCCGCCAGTGGTGCCTGGAACATGGCGGTCGACGAGGCATTGGTCGACGATGCCGCCGCGCGTGGCCGGTGTTGGCTGCGGTTCTATGGGTGGTCGGAGCCGACGTTATCTCTAGGATATTTCCAGTCCTACGACGATCGGCTTGCCCATCGGCCGAGCCGCGAGTGCCCGGTGGTCCGCCGATCGAGCGGCGGCGGAGCCATCCTGCACGACAAGGAAATCACGTATAGTCTGGCGATTCCGCAGGCGCACCCCTTGGCGGGCGATTCGACCTGGTTGTACCGGGCCGTCCACGAGTCGCTGATCGAAGTGCTGTATGGCGAAGTGCTGGAGGCGGTTTGCTGCACGGCGGAAATCGCGGAATTGGCGGCGCTGGCGGGCCAGCAGCCGTTTTTGTGTTTTCAGCGGCGAGCGGTCGGCGACGTGCTGTTGGGCGATACCAAGATTTGCGGCAGTGCGCAGCGCCGCCGCCGGGGAGCCATTTTGCAGCACGGGAGTTTGATTTTGGAGCGGTCGCCCTGCGCCCCCGAACTGCCGGGCCTGGCCGAAGAGGCCGGCACTAAGTTCTATCCTCGGCGGCTGATTGAGGGTTGGACGGCGGCAATTGGCCAGAAGCTGAAATGGAGTTTTTCGCCCGCCGTTTTGGATCCGGCGTTGCTCACGGCGGTACGGACGCTGACCCTGGAAAAGTATTCGGCGCACAACTGGACTCACCGCCGATAGTGCGGCCGGCCGTTGCGCGACTGCCAAATCGCTAGCTAAGTGGCGAGATTTACGATCTTTAGTCGCGGCTGGCGGCCCGTCTGCTGGCGGCGTACAACGGGTGGGCGAATTCGCCCAGCAAGTCACAGGCTCAGAAATGCTTGCCGCGCGAACGAAAAAGTCTTGGCCGTGAAGAGTTCGGTCGGTCGGCGCCGCCGTGGCGCGGCGGCTTGCGGGCGATGTGTTAGGACTGCGAGACAGGGCCTTCGGGGGGTGCCGTCGCGTTTTCCCTTGGCTTGAATTTGTCTGCCGAAGGGATGATAATGTGTGGGCTAAGCACCCAGCGGCCGATTTCATATCTTATACGGTCCTAGCAACGTGCCGTGTCGGGGCTTAGGGCAAGGTCTGCTTCGATCCCGAAGCGCGAGTTTTACGAGAGACTCAAGATCCGCAATCGTTCCATTTATTTGTCTGCCAATCTCTCGTGAGTGTCGTTATGGATGTGAAGCTCAAGATTCTGCAGGGAAAGAACGCGGGTCAGGAAGTCGCAATCAGCGGCCAGAAGTTTTTCATCGGCCGCGCGGAAGACTGTCATCTTCGACCGGGCAGCGAGATGATCAGCCGTCACCACTGTGTGATTGTCGTCGATCAAACCTATGTGGCGATCCGCGACTTCGGCAGTAAAAACGGCACCTATGTCAACAACGAACGCGTCCTCGGCGAATGCGAATTGAAGTCGGGCGACCAACTTCGCGTCGGACCGTTGGAGTTCGAGATCACGATGCGGCAGGGTGAGTTGGGCGGACCGAAGAAACCGCCGGTCAACAATCCCAAGGAAGCCGCCGAGCGCACGGCCGCCCGCCAGCCGGAAGAGCAAGACGTCTCTCAGTGGCTTTCCGATCCGACCAGCGAGGCGCCCGAGCATCGTCGATTCGCAGTGCGTGGCCGCGGTCGATACGCAGTCGATCAAGCTGTCCGAAACTGATCAAATCGCAATCACTCGGACCCGCTCGGTCGCCCCGCCGCAGGCGGAGCCGGCAGCAACACCGCCGCACGCGGCGCCGTCTCCCGCAGCGCACCGGCCCGTCGCGCAGCCGGTTGCGGCCCCGCCGCCCGCTGCCAAGCCCGCGTCGCAAATCCAACAGCATCCGGCCCATGCCGCGGTGGCCAAACCAACCGTGGCACAACCAGCTGCCGTCAGTGCCGCGATGACGCCGGCCGCGGCAGCCCCGGCACCGGCGGCCCAGCAACCGACCAGTGCTCCCAAGCGCCCCTACCTTCCACCTTCCAGATGCCGGAACCCGAGACGGCGGCTGCGGAGTCCGGTGACAAGAGTGGTCAATCGGATAAGAAGAAGGTTTACGGAAAGCTTCCCGTGCAGCCGAAGCGTCCTGAAGATACGCGTTCGGCGGCGTCCGATCTGTTGGACAAAATGCGCAAGCGCCGATAGTGCATCCACCGCGATGCAGGGCGCTCTCATTCCGCCGGCCGGTGGTCTGCGGCTCACGGAATCAATCGGGCGTCGAGCCAGTCGGCGTAATCGAGCTGATCTCCCCGGTCGGCGAACTCGACCAGCAGGCTGATGCGCTTGGCGTGCGCCACATCGACCGTGATTGGCAGCGGCGGATCGCCGCCGCGAATGATCGGGCTGGTGTATTTCGGCTCCCAATGGCCGTCGCCCGTATCGACGAAGACGCGAAACACGACGCTTCCGCGGCCTCCCGCGGCATCGTCAATGGCCAGTGCGGCTTCGAGCCGGCTGGCGGGTCGATCGAGATCGTAGGTCAATCGCGAGGCACTGTGCATTCCCAAACCTTTGAGAAACAGTTTGCCGCCGGCGCGCAGCAAGTCGCCCGATACGTTATGGTCGGCCTGATAGGGCCAGGCGAGTTGCAAGAAGGGAATGTGCTTGTAGCCGACCGGTTCGAGATCCGAAAGATAGACGGCCTGGCCGCCCACGGTTTGCAGGGCGGTGATAGCGCCGGTTTCCGCAGGCAGTGTGACGGGCGGTGGACCGGCGAGAGTGAGTTCGCGCCCGGGTGGCGTCGGCCACGAGCGAAACGGCCGCGAGCCGGCTGCCGTCGCGCCAGCCGACGATCAAACGACGCTCGGCCGCCGGCGCGGCACTGACAGTCGGCTGGTGGCGGAACTGAATGGCGGTGACCTGCGCGGCTTCGAGATCGACCGGACCGGCGTCGGTCTCGACTTTGAGCACGTCGTTGCGCCAGCTGGCGACGGTGCCAACAAGTTCGTCGCCGTTGTCGAGAAAGATTCTGTCGAGCGTGGATTTGTCGAGTGCCGCCGCGCTTGCATCGCGTGCGACGTCGGGTCGATCGGGTTGGTCTGGGTTCGGCCGGCTCTCGGGGGCCACCAGTTGGCCCACAAGCTGGTCGCGGCGATGCGCGATCGGCCGGCGGATGGATGAGCACCGCCAGCACCTGGCCGATCGGCAGCGTGACGTCGCCAAACAGATCGGACTTGAGCCGCAACTCTCCTTGATCGATCGCGGTGAGCTGGGCCACCAGCAATCCGCCGCCGGTGAGCAACACCTGCGGGCCGCGGCTGCTTTCGACAAATTGCCCCCAGCGGACGAGCTGTGCGGCGGGGACGATCTCGGGTTTCACATTCGTCCGGTCCGACACGGTGAACGTGAGTCGGCCTTCGGCGTCGGCGGCGACGAGTTGGCCGGCCATTGGCCTGCCGCTGGCGAGCATGAGCGGCGAACCAACGAAGTCGGCAAAGGCCGAGCCGCTCGAAACGAAAATCAGCGAGATCGAGGCCAATAGCGCAGCCAGCCAGAACGGCGGAGTTCGGGCTGCTCGGAGTTGTGGCGCAGCCGATCGGTCGCACGTTTGCGTTCGTCATCTCAACGTTGAAAAATGGGGAGATAGTTGTTGGGCATTTGCAGAATGATCGCGGCCATGGCGGTGCCGTATTCGGTGCAGACGCTGGTATCGACCCACGAGCCATCATCCGATTGCCGGCCCAGCAGCGCATCGCGAATGGCCGGATACCAGCGCGCCCAATACTCGCCGCCGGCATGCCACATGGCCTGCACGGCGTAGTAGTGCCCATAGAAGAAATGGCTCTCCCGGTTGAAATCGCCGGGGTGAGGGAGATAGGCCATCAGATAGTTCAGCCCTTTGCTGATTTCGGGACTGTCGTAGATGCCGGCACTGTAGAGCGCGACAACGCCGGCCGCCGAGCGAGGGAAGGCGCTTTGTCCACCCCCTTGCAGCATGTACATGAAACCGCCGTCGGCGTTCTGGCTGCGCTTGACGTAGTCGATGCAGCGATCGATCGTATCGCGGGGGACAGCCAGCCCGGCGTTGCGCCGGCGCGCAACGCCATGATCTGGGCGATGGAGACCGAGATGTCGGCGTCGCGCTTCTGGGGCTGATAGCGCCAGCCTCCCTCGCTGTTCTGAGTGTTGACGATCAAGCCGACCGCCTTGGCGAGCTTTTCGCGAACGTCGCCGCGAGGCGTCATGCCATAGCTCTCGGCCAGAAACAGCGTGGCGAAACCGTGGCCATACATCGGACCGTGACTGCTGGCGGCGGCGACGTTGATGAACCCGCTCTCCTGGGTGTTGGCCAGAATGAATTCGATCGAGCGTTCGACATTTGCGCCATGAGGACCGCGGCGCGGCGTGCTGCCGCCAGCGAGAAACGCCATGCCCGCCAGGCCGCAGACGGCGACGTTGCGGCTGAAGCCTCCCGAGCCAAAGGCCCCGTCTTCTTCCTGGGTAGCGGCCAGCCACGCCAATCCACGCTCGACCGCGGCGGTCGTGGCTGGAGTCATCAAATCGACGGCCGATTTCTCGGGATCGGGCTGTTCGGCTCGCAGCCAGCCGGGGACGAGGGCGCCGGCGGCCAACGCCCCCGCCGTGCGGCCGAGGAAAGTCCGGCGCGTGGGATGAGCGGGGGTAAGCGGTTCGCGGCTGCGCGGGTTCATCATGACCACTCTCGCGCCAAAGGAAAGAAACAAAACATCGCCCGCCAGCCAGTCCAACCGGCACCGTGGCAGCTTCATGCGCCACAACTTAAAATCGTGCCGATGGAGCTCTTGCGTGCGCACGCATTATGGCTGATGCCGCTGTTGGTCGGCCAGTCGTTTGTAGTATTTCTCCAGCAATAGCTCATATTTGGGCAAGAATTGCTCGGGGGGCGATTGCAGCATCTGCTCGCGCTCGCGAGCTGGCAGTTGCCCCCACACGTCCTTCATCAAGCCGCGCACATCGTCGGCGTCGGGCGCGTGGACGTCGGCTTTGCCCAATCGCTCGGTGCTCTCCTTGACAGGCCGCTTGTCGGCCGCCGCGGTGTTGCCCGCGGCAGTGCCTGGCTGCTTGACCTTTTTTCGCTCGCTCGCCGACGAAGGAGGTTGCTGGCCGCTGGCGGCCGACTGCTGATTCTGTTGTTGCTGTTCCAGTTTTTCGATCAGCCGGGCCAGCTCGTCGACGATCTCGGCTTGCAGCTGGCTGGTCTCGGCGTCGCCGGAGCGCTCGGTTGCGAGCCGGCGCTCGATGGTGCGCATTTGTTCGCCGATCTGAGAGAGTGGATCGGTGCCGCCGTGGGAAAGAACAGGTCCTTCATTCACCGGCGGCAGATCGGCATCGGCTGGCGGCGCCGATCGATCGGCCGGCGGTTGTTTTGCGGGCGGCTTTTTGGCCGGCGGCAAGCCATCGAGCAATTGGTTGTCCAGTTCACTCGGCGCCGTCGTCGAGCAGGTCACCGGCGATTGAGCGCGGCTGCGCACCGCCGGGTTTTGCGGCGGTTTTGGCCGTCGGTTTCGCCGCGCTCGGTTTTGCGCTGGCATTGCCGGTGGCAGGTTTTGCGCACATCGAGCGAGTCGTCGGCCATTGCCCTCTGGCCAGCACCAATCAGCAGCGCGCCGGCAATCGCAACGGGCAGCGCAGCGCACGCGCCGAGACAAGCCTGATTAATGATTGAATGCGTCCGTTCATATCGTGTCCTTGTTCGGTCCGCGCAGATTTTCGCCGGGCGCAGGATCGGCGGGTTCGGCCGGTTCGTCGTCACTTTCTGAAGTCTCATCCGAATCGGTCTCGCTCGGCTCCGATAACTTAAGCGTCAGATCGGCCATACGTCCTTGCTCGATGGCGAGCTCGGTCATTTGAGCGGCCGATTGCGGCGTGCGATCCGCTTGGCGCAAACGCTGGTAGCGCGCGTTCAAGTCTTCTTGCATCAGCTTGAGCAATTTGAGTTCGGCCAGCGACGGCGGCCGATTTCTTGCCTTGCGGCTGGCCGCTTCCCTTACCCTCGCCGCCGCCGGCTTCATCGCCCTCGGGTTTGGGTTTCGGTGGAGTCAGCGCGTCGATCAAACGGGCCAGTGCGGCGACCGCATCCTGCTCGGCCTGTTGTGTGACCTGGCTGGTCTCTCCGCGATCGAGACCTTCGGCCGCGCGGGACATGTCGCGCGCGGCCTGGGCAAGCGCCAGGCCAAAAACCTCGGCCGAAGTGAGCTTGCCGGCTTGTTGCCGAGCTTCGCTTTCCAGCGTGTGCTGTTCCTGGGCCAGCCGCGGGCGGCGGGATTCGGAGCGGGCTGACCGGCTGGTTTCTCGCGGTCTGTTTTTTCGGTTTCGGCCAGGATTTGCGACTGGCGTTCGTGCCAGCCCTGCAGCGCTTGCTGGAGTCGCGCCATCTGCTCGCGGGCCAGATCGGCCTCGGCCTGGCGACGGCGTTGGGCCAACTGCTTTTGGGCTTTTTCCAGATCCTCCTGAGCCGCCGCGGCCTGCTGGTCGGAGGCGCTGGCGTCATTGGCGCCAGCGGCTTCCAACTGTTCGTCGATTTCCTTGGCGGCGTGGCTGGTTGTGCGACCGGCGGCGTCGGCCTGGAGTTGTTCGAGTCGGCGGGCCAATCGCTCGATCTCTTCTTTCAAACTGCGCTCGTGCGCGCGAGTTGGTCGAGCTCGGCCTTGTCTGCAGCCGTGCGAGCGGCGGCCGGTTTTGCGAGCGCACATCGACAGCAGACGCAACTGCTGATGGGCCATACGATGAGCGGCCAATTGCTCTTCGGCCTGCCGGAGTTTGGCCACCAGTTGTTCGAGGACGCTTTCGCGGCGCCCGGTCAGGATTTCGAGCATTTCGGCCAAATCCTTGCGGACCTGGTCTTCGGCGCCGGCGGCCTGGCCAAGCTGGTTGTGCTGCAATCCTTCGCCGGCGGCGCGCATCCGGCCGATGGTTCCCTGCTGGCGAGCCAGATGGACCGCGTCGCCGAGCCGCGCGCCGGCCATCGGATCGTCTCCGTCGAGCTTCGTGCTGCTCTCCTCCATGGCCGAAAGCAATTTGTCGAATTGGCGGCCGAGTTCGGCCTGGCGGCTGGCCAGTTTTTTGAGATCGGCTTGTTGCTGCGGCTGAAGATTTTTCCACTGCTTGCCCAGCAGCTCGGGTGCGATCTGTTTGGTCGCCTGCTGGACTTCGGCTTCGTCGCGCTCGAGCTGGGCCACGTCGCGGGCGAAGCGGCGATAGCTGTCCCATTGGCCTAGCCCGGCGAGCATTTCCTCCAGCGCGTGGATCACTCCCAGTTGGTGCGTGTCGACTTCGGCCAAGGCCGGTCCGACGCTGGGGCTTTGCTTGAAATCGGTCTCCTGTCTGGCGGCCGCATCGGCCAGATCGGCCTGGGCCGCTTTGACCGCCGAGGTCAGCCCACGCTCGGCCGGGGCCAGATGTTCGCGCTCCAAACGCTCGATGCCCGACAGAATCGACTGCATCTGCTCGACTGTCTCGGCGCTATCGACCTGATTGCTCGCCAGATCGGCCAACAAGTCGGCAATCTGCGCCGGAATTCCGTCGCTGCGATCGGTCAACGTGCGGGCAATGTGCCGCTGCGTCAATTCGGTTGCCCGGGCGTGATCAATGTCGTTCTTGGCCAGGTGCCCCACCTCGTTGAGCTGGATGGCCAACCGGGAGGTTTGGCCTTCGGCCTCGCGCTCGACTTTGAGGACCCGCCGCAATTCGGCCAGGATCAACTCTTGCCGCTGCGCCATGCGGTCGGCAAGCTCCTGCGGCGTGATGACGATCAGCCGTCGGTCGGAGCTGCGGCCGGTCTGGCCGGCGGCGTCGGTGGCCGAAACCGCAAACGTCACCTGCCCGCCGGGAGCCAGAGCGAGCTTGCTCAAAACCCAGCGATAGTCGATCACCCGGCTGTCGCCCGGCAGGCCGGCAGAGAGCGACGCGCCGGCGGGGGTGGCCGGTTTGCCGGCCGTGTCGGTTTCTGGCGCACAAAGAGAGGCACTTCGACTTCGGCGGTTTCGGCCGCTTCGCCGGCGCCGGTCGTAGGACGGAAATGGAGCGTTACACGCCGCACGCCCAAGTCGTCTTTGGCAATTGCCCGCAGGGCACGACGGCGGCCGGGGTGACCAGCGCGGTGGCGCCGGGTCGCTCGATGGTGACGCTGGGCGGAGCGTCGGCAACGGCATGGATCTCCCAGCGGCTTTCTTGGCCGCCGACCACTCCGTCGGTGTCCTCCAACTCGAACCAGTATTGGCCCGATTTGTCGATCACGAGCGGCTCGGCAGCATCGGCCGGCAATTCAAAACGGCTGCCGTCGGCCGATACCGTACAAGCGAGCGACGGGCCGCTATCCTGCTTGAGAGTCGCCGATCGCAATGGTCGGGTGGCCACACCGCTAAAGGCGACGCGCGTGCCGCGCAGGGCGTGAAGGTTGTTTTCCGTCGGCTCAACCGGCCAGCCGGTATAGGCGGGCGGATAGAGCGTGGCCTTGAGCGACTCGATGTGCGGCGCCTCAACCACTTCCAGCCGAGTCCACGCCATCGTGTCGTCGTCCCCCCCCTCGGCTCGATATTCGAACGGGCGAACGACGTTCTCCTTGCGGGCAACCATCACGCCGCCCAGCAAATGCATGCTCTCGACTTCTTCGATCGTGTCGGGACCGGTTTCGTAGCGGTAGTGGATCCGCACCGCGTCGGGCAGCGGCCGGCCCTGGCTGTCGATCAGTTCGACTTCGAACGTCTGGCCGGAAGCGACACGATCGGGCGCGTTGCGAAACACCAGATCATGTTGTCGGGGCCACGCCGTCTGGCCCAACGGATTGGCCAGCCGGGCCAGCGCCAGGCGGGCTGAGTTGGGATCGAGAAACACGGCCGCCAGGGCCAAAGCGATCACCGCCGCGGCACTGGCCATGGCCCGGCCGGTCGGCCGGCGCTCGAGCACCGTGGTCAAATCGAGTTCCTTTACGGCCTGGGCCGTCTCGGCGATCACGAGTTGACGCAGCGCCACCGAGCCGGCTTGGTGGTCGGCCGGCGAGGTTTTGAGGAACTCGACCGAACTCGATAGCCGGTCCCGCAGGCTGGGAAAGTGGCGTTCGATTTTTTGGGCGATCGTGACGTCGTCCAATCGCCGGGCGAGAACCGGTCGGAGATAGCGGAAAATGGCCCAAACCAGCACGCCCAGCAGCGCCAACAGCGAGAGAACGCGGATACCGGGATCGCGAAAACGGATCCAATAGTCGGCCAGAGCCAACGCCAAGGTTGCCGCCACGACTGCCGCAACGACCCAGCTCAGGGCGTAGAGGAGCAACAGCCGCCGTGCACGGCGGCGGACCAGCGCGATTCGAGTTTCGATTTCGTGCGGCATCAACCGGTCTTCTTGGGCTCGGTTTACATGGCCCCAACATGCAACGTAATTATAACATTCCCTTGCGTTTACGCAGGATCCATTCGCTCGTGATCAGTGCCAGGAACAGGCTGATCAGCCACCATTGGTTCCACAGCGGTTTGGGGGGTAGAGCTTCGATGGGCACCTGCCGGCCCGGCGGCAAATCGCTGGCCAGATGATTGACGTCGCTCAGGCGATAAAAGTGCCCGCGAGTTTCCTCGGCCGCCCGGCGCAGCTCGGTCGCGTCGACTTGCATGCGTTCGAACTCTCCCGGTGGCGGAACGACGAGAAAGTCGGCCGACGGGGCGCCCCCTTCGAGTGTCGGGGTGGCGATCCAGAGGTGATAATTGCCGTCGCTGGCACCGGGCAAGATTCCCTCGAAAACCCCGCGGCTGCTAGCGGTTCGCCGCAGTGCGACGCGCTGATTCTTGCGTCCTTCCTGCTCGACCATGACGGTCACGCCATCGTCGTCGGCCGGAGCCAGCCGTTCGTCGGCGAACCGGACGCGCATGCTCACCGGCTCGCCGCGACGATATTGGCGGCGGTCGGTTGTGAGTTCGGCCGAGCGGTCCTTGCCCAGCAGTTTTGAACGACTGAGATAGCGGATCGTCTGAATCCAATAGCGCGAGAAAAAGACGTCGCCGACACGATAGCGCCAGCGCCAGGTGTCGTCGGTGGCGTGAAACAGCACCTTGCCCGCGCCGACGAATTGCAGCGAGAAGACCGCCAGTTTTCGGCCGTCGGCACCCCGCAGCGTAGGATGTTCGGCCAGCACACGGGCGGCCGGTTTCAAAACCGGAGTTTCCAACAGCCAATAGAGCTTGGGCAAGTTGGCCCAAATCTGTTTCGTTTCCTCGGCGCTGGTGCCGAGTTGCATTTGCGGGCTGGCCAAACCCATTTCGGTCGGCTCGACCCGAAATCCCTCGGTAATCGCGCCGCTGTTGTCGCCGGTCGGCGGCGTGGCGGTTTCGAGATCGACTGGCAGCAATTCGGCCAAGGGGGTGTGGCGATAGGCCAGCGGAGTGTAGAGCGGGCCGGCGATGATGGCCACGCCGCCTCCCTTCTTCTCGACAAAGTCGGCGATGTTTTGCATCACGCCGACGCTCAGATAGGCCGGATTCACATCGCCGAACAAAAGGACGTCGTACTCGAACAACTCCTCGCGGCGGACTGGAAATCCGCGCAGGGCCGATTGGTCGAGTTCGGCATATTCCTGGTCGGCATCTTGCAGCACGGTGTTGAGCCGGATGGTGCTGTCCCGCTCGAGCATGTTTTTCAGATAGCGAAACTCGTAGTTCGGATAGGCCTGGACCAGCAGCACGCGAATCTGCTCTTTCCGCACGCTGACGGTCCGTTCCAGCCGGTTGTTGTCGGCCCGGGCTTCTTCGGCCAGCGGCTCGACCGCAACGACGTAAGTAAACTGGCCGACCTCGGTCGGTCGATAAGGCAGCCGGACGGTTTGCGGCAGGCCGTCGGCGGCAACGGTGACGTCGGTTTCGGCGAGAACCTGGCTCTTGCCTTGCTCGCGGAGGGTGACGTGAACCTGCCGGCCGGCCAGCCCCTGGCCGGCGAGTTTGAACTCGAAGTTGACGACGTCGTCGACGAAAACGACTTCGTCGACGAGCAGATCGGTCAGTTCCAAGTCGCGCACGGGCTGCTCGCTTCCCACGGCGACGGTGAGCAACGGAACGCCTTTGCGCCGGGCCGCGCGGGCGGCGTCGGACAAGGTTTCGCCGTCGGTGTTGATTCCGTCGGACAATAGCACGATGGCGGCCGGTGGCGTGCCGCGAAGGTCGGCCAGCACGTGCTCCAGCCCAGCCCCCAGGCGGCTGGTTTCGCCGGTCGGCTCGCGAGAGCGAATGGCGGTGCGCAGTTCGGCCAGCGTGCCGGATTGGGCGACTGCGGCATCGGAGACGAAATAGACCTTCAGTTGATAGTCGCGGGCGATCGTGGAGAGCAAGTCTTGCTTGCCGGCCAGAAGGACCGATTTGGCCAGGTTGAGCCGTGTCAATTCTTCGAGGCTGGCGGCGGAGATGCGCCTTTGCAATGTGGCCCGCAGCTTTGCATCGTCGTAGCGATCGGCAATGCCCATGCTGGCCGAATCGTCGACCAGCACGACGACCGTCGGCAGACCGGTCCGGCGCAGCGAAAGCGTGATCTCGGCGATCATCAGCACGACCAGCCCGACGATTGCCAGGCGCAACAGGGCCAACAGCGCGCGATAGGCGCGTCCGCCGGGCCGCTCGCGGGAGTAGATCAAGCCGATCCAGAGCGTGGCGAACAGGGCAAACAGCAGCGTGATCCAAGGGGCCCAGGACCAGGTCGAGTCGAGACTCCAGACGGTCCCCTCCCCCGCACCGGTCGCACCCGCGACCAGCTGACGCTGGATCCAGTTTGGCAGGGCGCCGCTCATTGTCGGTGTCCAAATCGCCAGGCGAGGAGTGTTTCGGTCAACAGTAGACCCAAGGCCAGGTAAAGAAAGTTCTTGTTCAAGTGGTTGGGCCGAAGGGTCGGCGCGGCGATCGCTCCCTCGGCCGGATCCAAACCGGTGCTGAATCCTCGCGGCAAGTCGCTCAGTTCGATTCGCGACAAGTCGCTCTCCGACGTATCGACGTTGGCCACGAACAGTTCCTCGCGCTCCGGCGTCGAGCCGAGCCGCACCAGATAGATGCCGCTTTGCCAGGTGTCGGCAAACGACCAGCCGCCGCCGCCCGCATCGCTGGAAATCTGCAAATCGTCCTGATGTCCGTCAGGTTCGGTGATGGCCAGCGGCAGAGTGGTGGCGGCCGTGGGCAAGGTGCCGACGAGCGGTTGCCCGACGATGACATTCTGATCGCGTGCCTGACCGCTGACGACCAGCGCCAACATTTCTTGCACCAGCGGCACGAAGCTGGGCCAGGCGGGCATGGTGGTCCACGGCGCTTTGGTCTCGGAATCGACCGATGAGAGCGAGCCGTCGGTCGCCACCAGCACCACGCGTCCGCGGTGGATCGGCGCCTCGACGATCGCCGGATCGCCATCGGCAAAGCCGAGCGCCACGTGCGCGTCGACGTCGGTTCGCGGCGCGAGGCGGAAGTAGCGATAGATGGGCGTCGAGAGGAGTCCTGACGATTCGCGGTCCTTGAAGACCTTGACCAGCGGATGCCGATAGTCGAGCGGATCGAAGTGATATTGACCCTCGGGAGCCACCCCTTCGAGGTGCGCCGGCAGCACGCCGCCGCCGTCGCGGATGAGCTCGCGATTGTAGCGATCGGGCAAGACCTGATCGCCCAGGAAGAAGACCAGGCCGCCCCCTTGCTTGAGATAGGCTTCCAACAGGCCCGCCTCGCTGGCGGTGAATTGCCCGACGTTGTCGAGAAACACGCAGTCGTAATCGGCCAGATCGCGCTCGACCAGTCCGCTCTCGGTAACGACCTCGGGCTTGACCAGCTCGGCAGAGCCCGCTTCGCCTTGATCGGGATTCAAGGCCAGTGAGAGATAGTCGGTTGCGCCCGATAGTCCACCGCCGGCCGGCTTGCCATCAACGCACAAGACGCGCAGTTGATCTTTGACCGGCACGACCAGCCAGCGATGGTTATCGATGTCGAGTGCGTCGGCGGCGAGGCGAACTTCGGCCACGTGCTCACCGGGCGTTTCGAAACGGTAGTTCAGCGCCACCGACGATTGCCCGCCCGCTTCGAGATCGACATACGTTTCGCGGACGCGATGCCCATCGACGAGAAGTTCGACCTGTTGATGGCTGCGTGTCGTGGCGGCGAACGATTGCAGCCGGGCGTTGAAGACGACTTCGCGGCCGACGGCGGCAAACGGCTCGGACATTCCCAGCTCGGTTACGGCCAGGTTGTCGGCCGCCGCCTGACCCAGATCGACGACGATCAGGCTGGCCATGCCGGCCAGCCGGTTCACGCGATCGCGATATTGGGTTTCGGCCGCGGGGTTGGTCAATTGCGGCGCCCAGGTGTTGCGCGCAGGTCGGTCAGAAAGTAAACCTCGCGGCGCGTGGGGGCGGAGCTGCCGGCCGCGGCGAGAACTTCTTCGACCCGGGCCAAAGTGGCCGGCAGATCGGCCAGCCCTTGAACCAGGCGGAGATTGTCGATCTCCTGAAGAAAATCGCTTGGATCGTGGGCTGGCGAGCCGACAACGATGACCGGCGGATCGGCCAGCACAACCAGCAGGAAGGCGTCGCCAGCCGGACTTTCTTCGACGATCTTTTCGGCCGCCAGCTTGGCCCGCTCGAAGCGGCTGCGATCGGTCGGCCGATAGGCCATCGAGTAAGAGCCGTCGATGACCAGGACTTTGAGCGTGCGCTGGCCGGTGAAAGAATCGAGCCGGGCGGCATCCAGATAGGGCTCGGCCACCGCCAGCGCCACCAGCACGATGATCAAAGTGCGAATCGCCAGCAACAGCCACTGCTCGAGCTGGATCCGTCGGGCGTTCTTGCGCAGAGCGGCCAGCAGATATTCGATGGCGGCAAACGAAACCTCGCGATACCGGCGGCGATTCCACAGATGGATCGCCAGCGGCACCGCGGCGGCGGCGAGCCAGGAGAGCATCAGCCAATTGCCGAAGCCCAGTGCAATTAACGATCCAATACGATTCATTTCGTCCGATTCAGCCGCGAGGCCAGATAGCTCGACAGGGCAATTTCCAACGATTGGTCGGTCCGCAGCAGCACGTAATCAATTTGCTGGGCACGACACCCCTTTTGTATTTGTTCCTGGAATTTGGCGAACTCGGCGAGATACGCGGCACGCAATCCTGGCGGATCGACCAACACATCGGGCAATTGTTCCAGTCCCTTGAACATCGTCAGCTGCTGAAACGGAAAATCGAGTTCGGCCGGATCGAGGACGTGGAACAGGATCACTTCGTGGCGGCGATGGCGAAAATGTTTCAGCCCGGCCAGCAGCGAGCGTACGTCGTCGAACAAGTCCGAGAAGATGACGACCACTCCCCGTTTTTTCAGTCGTTCGGCCAGGTCGTGGAAGATGGGGCCGGTTTGCGTCTTGCGCTCGGCCGTGCTTTGTTCCATGACGTGCAACAACTGCTTGAAGTGCGACGGATTGCTGCTGGCCCGCACCAAGGCTCGGATTTCGCTGTCGAACGTCACCAGCCCGACGCTGTCTTGTTGCTGGAGCACGAGAAAGGCGAGCGCGGCGGCCGCGCTTTGCGCGTACTGGAGCTTCGACAGTGCTGCCCCGTCGCTGCGGTAGCACATGCTCTCGCTGGTGTCCAACAGCAAGTAGCTGACGAGGTTGGTCTCCTCCTCGTATTGCTTGAGATAGTACTTGTCGGTCTTGCCGAAAACCTTCCAGTCGACGTAGCGCAGGTCGTCGCCCTGGGCGTATTCGCGATGTTCGGCGAACTCGATGGAAAACCCGTGGTACGGACTGCGATGCACGCCGGAGACATAGCCTTCGACAATCAGCCGGGCACGCAGCTCAAGCCCCTGCAGCTTAGCGAGCGTCTGCGGATCTAAATACTTGAGGCTGCTTTCCAAGCGCTTCGCTCTCGTTTTCGACGGGGATGGTTTCGATCAGGCGGCGGATGATGTCGTCGGGCTTGATCCCTTCGGCTTCGGCGTTGAAGTTCGTCATGATGCGGTGCCGCAGGACCGGAAAAGCAACCGCCCGGATATCCTCGGGGCTGGCGCACAGGCGTCCGTGCAGCACGGCCCGGGCCTTGGCACCCAGAACCAGGTATTGGCTGGCCCGGGGCCCGGCGCCCCAGCTCACGTAGTCTTGAATGAAGTCGGGGACCTGCCCCTGCTCGCGGCGGGTCATTCGGGTGAATTTCAGGGCGTAGCGCAGCACGTGATCGGCCACCGGCACCCGGCGCACGATGCGGCCGAGCTCCAAAATCTCCTCGGCCGAAAGGGTGGCCGTCACCGTCGTGGGCTCGTCGGCCGTGGTGCGGCGAACGATCTGGAATTCTTCCTCCTCGTCGGGATAGTCGACGAAGGTGTTGAACATGAAACGGTCGAGCTGGGCCTCGGGCAGCGGATACGTCCCCTCCTGCTCGATCGGATTCTGCGTGGCCAGCACAAAGAACGGCTCGGCCAGCCGGTGCTGCTGACCGCCGACCGTGATTTGATGTTCCTGCATCGCCTCCAGCAGCGCGGCCTGGGTCTTGGGGGGAGTGCGATTGATTTCGTCGGCCAGGATGACGTTGGCGAAAATCGGGCCCGGTAAAAAGCGAAACGCCCGCGCTCCCGTGGTGCGGTCTTCCTGGATCACCTCGGTGCCGGTGATATCGGCCGGCATCAGGTCGGGAGTGAACTGAATCCGACTGAAGGAGAGCTGCAACGCGTCGGCCAAGGTGCGAATCATCAATGTCTTGGCCAGGCCGGGCACGCCGACCAACAGGCAGTGGCCGCGGGCGAACATCGCCACGAGCAGCTCTTCGATCACCTGCTGCTGACCGACGATCACCTTGCCCAATTCGTCGGTGATGCGGCGATAAGCGTCGGCCAGCCGGCTGACGGCCGCTAAATCGTGTTCGGGAAGCGTCATGCGGTTTCCGTTTCGTTCTTGGCAAAGAGCGGGAAGGAGAGGGATGCGCCTACGGGGATTCTACGGACGGAAGGTACGCCGGGTTGACCCGGCCGGGGGGCGGGATTCGACCGCGGCAGCCGTTACGGCCGCACGACCGGCCCGATGGCCAAAACCATACAACTTGTCGGCGGCCGCGATCAACAACACGCCGCGGCTGATCACCAGGTTGCCGCCGCCCGCCTTGCGCGCGTCGGCCAGCGGTATTGGGTCGCGGGCCAACACGACGCGGCCTCCCGGGGCCACGGCCTGCCGAAAGACGTAGAGCATGTCGCGCGTCGGCCAAAAGATCTTGTCGCCGGCCAGAATCCCCCGGCCATAGCCGTGTGGCGACTGATCGGGCCAGTGACCGCTGATCTTGCCGGTCGCGGCGTCGATCCACCACAGATGATCGCCGCTGGCGATCAGATTGCCTTCGCCGACGCCCAGTAGATGAACCGCGTCGGTGGCAAGCGAGGTTTCCCACAGCGGCGCGCCCGAGCCGGCGTCGAACGCCAGGATCGACTCGCTGTCGGCCGGCGCGACGAATAAAGTTCCCTGATAATAAACGCAGGGGTTCAGGTCGCGGTAGAAATGGGCCAGCCGCTTGTCTTGGCCGGCCGCGGTCAGTCGCCGCGGCCGCGGATAGGTGCTGATCCAAAGCAAGTGGCCGTCGAGGGTCGACAGCGCGCCGACCGCTCCCAGGTTGGTGTTGGCGTAGAGGATGCCCTCGTCGAGCGTGAGCAAATCGTGCGTCAGTTCATCCATCTGGCCGCCGGCCGGAGTTTCGGCCGAGCACAGCATCGTGCGCCAGCGGCGGTGACCGGTCTCGGCGTCGAAACACGCAACATGAACCTGCGGCCGCACGTCGCTACGGCGCATGACGACGTAAACATCGGTTCCGGCGACCAGCGGTGCCCCCTCGAACGCCCAGCGATCCTCGTCGGGTTCGATCTGCCAGACCAGGCGACCCTGAGCCGTCAGATCGAGACAAACCAACCGACCACTCGGCGCTTCGTTGGCGTCGGTCGGCCGGGTGGTGACTTGCGAGCCGACGCGGGCGTAGAGCCGGCCATCGCAGGCGGTCATCGTGAATCGCGGTACGCCCAGCCCGCGGGCCGGCCGCTCGAGCGAACCGTTTGGCCCTCCTTCGCGAAAGATTTCGCCGGCGGGCTGCTGGGGATTGCCGGGCCAGTAGGGTTTGCCGGTGTGCAGATTGAAGGCGAAGATTTGCCGCCCGGTCGAAATGAGAACTATTTCGCCGACGACGACCGGATGGTAGCTCAACAGTCCGTCGCTCCGTTCCGCGACGCGATACGAGCCGAATCTTTGCGCGTTGGTCGAGTCGGCCGCCAAAGGATCGCCAAGCGGGATTGCCGGCCACAGCGGCGCGCCGACGTCGATCGCCTCGGCGGCGATTTTGTTGCGGGCCGGGTTGCCGGCAAACGTCAGCCAATCTTCGCTGGTCCGCGGGCCTGGCCAGCTTTCCGCTTCGGTCAACAGCCGCTCGAGCGCGCGGGCAAACGGCTCATGGCGACCGGCCAAATCTCCTTCCGCATCGGGATGCAGGGCCGTAAACGCTGCGAGTTCGCTCTTTGCCCTGGGCAATGAGCCCTCGAAGATCGAAGCCAACACCAAGCGCGCCCGGACATCGGCTGGATTGAGCGTGCTGGAGGGATAGGCCAGATGGGTGTTGGGCAGCCGGGCGGCCTTCCAGAATCGGGTCAAACGCTGGGCCTTGTCATCGCCGAGGCGCTGGTCGTGCCGCAGGCGGTAGCCCGGCCGCCGGGTCGATCCGTCGGCTTGATACCACTCGGCGAGCGCTGCTCGATCGACCGGATCGATGTCGGCCGCGGCCAGGGCGGCGTCGAAGGTGGTTTTGGGGATCCACTCGGGGGGCCGCTCGAGGATTTGTTCCCAATAGCTGCGGGCGATGCTGGCTTCGCCCCGCTCGAGCGCGATGTCGCCCAAGGCCAGAAGTGCGTCGTCCCCCCAGGTCGAACAATACATGTCGCTGACGATGCGGGCCAACAGCGCCGGGTCGCGCCGGGCCATGCCGTCGGCATACCACTTTTCGGCCACCGGATCGACCGGCTTGCGATAGAGCTCCAAGGCTTCGGCCGGCAGCGCGGCGATCTGCAAATGGCAGTAATCGGCCAGGCGGATATAGCGCCGCGGCGAGACCGCGATCACCTTGCTCCCATAGCTTTCCATCAGCAGGCGATAGGTTTCGACCGCTTCGTCCCACTGGTGGTTTTCGACGTATGCCCGGGCGCGCTCAAGATGGGTGCGGACCGTGTTGTCGACTTCGTCGAACTGGACCGCGCCGGACAATTCGAGCTGGCCGGGCACCTGTGCCCGGGCCGTGCCGATGTCGAGTCTGCCGCCAATCGAGAGTGCCGCCGCGATGCAGAGCACCGCGCCGGCCGATCGCGGAGCGCGGGCGGGATTCGTCATCCGAGCGGTCGTGAGCGGTTTACGAAACAAGAATTCGGCACCTGCAGGACGTGTCGATCGCCGCCACGGCGACCAGAAAAAAGCGAGGCCACGCGGCATTAAAGATTTGGCGCACCACCACTTATGCCACGCGTCGTCCGCCCGAAATCAATTATAGACGAAAGGGGTGCCAGCGGGGAACGCGAGATCGACGCACAGTGCCAACGCAGCAGCATGCACGGGCGATCGCGGGCCTAGCGGCTGTAGCCTTCCGCGATCCGGCCGATACCGAACAGGCAAACCGACGCCAGGAGCATCGTCAGCATTTGTCCCTGGCTGATGGAACCGGCCAGTTGCAGCATGATGCTCAGCGGCGGGACCGTCAGACCGAGCAGTTGCAAACTACGTCCGAAGGAGCGCATAGGCGAGTGTGGTGAGGAAACGCGAAACGGGGGGCCGCGAGAATCAAAAATTCAAAGTAAAGATTTATTGCCGGGCAGGGCCTATCATAATGGCGACCGCCGCCCTGACGCTATTGGGCGGGGGTGTTTCATTTTTCGGCCCGTTGGAACCCGACATGTTGCCCACCCACAGCCTTTACCTGACGATGTTGGGCCGGGCGCTGCGGCTGCGGTGTCCGCGCTGCGGACAAGGAATGCTGTTTTTAGGTTGGTTCCATATGCGCTCGCGCTGCGATTGGTGCGGCTTGATCTACGAGCGCGAACCGGGGTTTTTCCTGGGATCGATCTACGTCAACTACGGCTTGACCGCCTTATTGACGACCGTGTTCTACATCGCCAATTTCGCGACCGAGACGGTCACGCCCACGCAAAGCCTGTGGTGCCTGACGGCATTTTGCATCTTGTTTCCGGCCTGGTTTTTCCGGTATGCGCCAGCCTGTGGATGGGATTCGATCAGTATTGGGATCCGCGCGCCGAGGACCAGGATTAGGGCACGCGCGAGAACCGGCAGAAGGGACTCACGCGCCGACGAGTGACTGGCCACCCGCCGAAGCGGTTCGCCCGGGAGCGTCGTTTGCGGCAGCGGGCTGTGCGGCGTTCACCGGCGTTGTAGCTTGTTTGGCCCGTGCCCGGCGCACGGCAAAATACATCGAGCCGCAGAAGGTGCCGAAGATCAGAAACGGCATCGACAGCATGAACAGGATGCTCCAGAAGAAGCCGGAGACCAAGTCCCCCCCTGTTCCATCGCCCGAGGCCAAGGCCTCTTTGCAACCGGGACATGCCCAAGCCGCGCTCGACAGCGCGAAGACCAGTCCGATGGCAGCCAGAGCCAAGAGCGGCCGGGCGACGAGCCATCGGCGGCCGGCTGCGGCGATCGAGCGCTTGATTGGATTCATGGCGATTCTCCGGCGGCCTCGGGAAGCCTTTCGATTATAAGGTTCTCGGCCGTGGCGGAAAAGTCCGCTGGGGGATAGAGATGGTAGAGCATGACATAGATCACGACGCCGGTGACCGAGACGTAAAGCCAGATGGGAAAAGTCCATTTGGCCCAGCGAACGTGCCGCTGGCGGCGGTCGCGATAGCCCAGGTAGATGGTCACGCCAGCCAAAACCGGCACGGTGACGGCCAGCAAAATGTGCGAAATCAGGATGATGTAGTAAACCGTCCGCACGTCGGGCGGACCCTGAAACCGCACGCTGCCGACATTGAAATGATAGATCAGATAGCAGGTGAGAAAGGCGATCGAAACGCCGAAAGCCGTGAGCATCACCCGCTTGTGGGCAGTCTCTTGGCGACGTTTGCGTTTGATCAGGACATAGCCGGCGACCAACAGCACGGTGGCCGTGGCATTGAGCGTGGCGTTGACGGTCGGCAGGTAATGGAGCCAGTCGATCGGAAAATCCTCCGGGCGAAGTCGATGGGTCAGGGCTGCGCGGCCGGCGGCGAAGATTCGGCGGGCTGAGTCGTTTTTTCGTCGGCCACGGGTTTTTGCTCGTCGGACGCGGCAGGCGATGGGATCGCCGTTGGGATTGCGGTGGTCCCGCCCGAGGCGGATTGGCTGTCGAGCTCGCGGACCAACTTGGTCAGATTGTCGGCCTGAGCGTGGTCGAGCACGCTGTAGCGGGCGCGGATCCGGCCATCGCGATCGACGACGAAGGCTCGCTCGGAGTGGACCCCCTTCTCAAATGCCACCTGAAAGATGTCGCGGCCAACTCGCCGCAGATCGGACATATTGCCGGTCAAGAATTTCCAGCGGGCCGGATCGGCATGAAAGATTTCGCTATAGCGGGTGAGCGCTTCGGGCGTGTCGTTGTCGGGATCGCACGTCAGGCTGACCAGCATCACGTCCTCGGGCGTCGCGGCCTGCACGCCGGCCAAGGCCTGGTTCAATTGCCGGCAAGTGGCCGGGCAACTGGCGAAAAAGAAACTGGCGATCCATACCTTTCCGCGCAGCTGCTTGGTGCCGAACGGCTGGCCGCTTTGATCGGTCAGCACGAAATCTGCCACCGCATGATCCGGCTCGGCGGCCGGCACGTAGTGCGACGCCTGCGACTCTTCCGCGTCGCGTGGCCCGCGGAACGACATCCAGCCGCCGTAAAGCACCGCCAAAAAAGCGGCGAAAAGAACCCAACCGCGAACGGCCCAAGTGTTCATAACAAATCTCCCGTGGTGCGCTGGGCGGCAATCCGCCAGGCTAGCGCCAACATCAAAGCGGCAAATCCCAGGCTCACCAGCCAGCAAACGGCAAGCGACGGCGTGTCGGGCCCGATTTCGCCGGGCGTGCCGTCGTACAGGAGTCGGCGCAGCGCCGCCACGCCATACGTCAGCGGGTTGACGGCCATCACCAGAGCCAGAATCCGCTGGCCCCAATCTGCGGCGGTGCTCCAGGCCGGAGCGGGAAAGAAGGCCCCGCTCAAGAGCCACATCGGCATGAGGAAGACGCTCATGATGGCGTGAAATCCTTGCGTCGAATCCATCCGCCAGGCGATCACGAACCCCAGCGCCGTCAGTCCTAGCGCGACGACGAATACGAGGCAGAAAATCTCCAGCCCGACCAGCGGGCCGAAGCGGACCCCGGCGGCGAAACCGAGGGCCAGAAACAGCAGTCCCTGGGCAACGGCCAGCAGCGTGCCGCCAAGCACTTTGCCCAGCACCATCGACCAGCGCGGTAGCGGCGCCACCAGGACCGATTGCAAAAAGCCCTCGCGACGATCCTCGATGATCGAGATTGTGGCGAAGATCGCCGTGAAGAGCAGAATCAAAACCAGCGAGCCGGGAAAGAAGTAGGCCCGATAGGAGACCGAATCGCCCGCGGCCCCCGGCATGCGGAACGACGGGCCAAGCCCGGCGCCGAATAGCAGCCAAAAAATGATCGGCTGGCCAACCGCCCCCACGACGCGATTGCGCTGGCGGATGAACCGCACCCATTCGCGCGAGACCAGCGTGCCGACCGCCAGCCAAGGGGCCGGCGCCAAGCTGGTATCCGCGCGGGCGGCCGCGGAATCGGTCGGAGCTAAGGTGGCGTCTTTGAGCATGGGTTTTCTGTGTGGCGTGCGGCCGTCGTGGGCAACGATTCTGGCCCGCTAGCATACAAACCCGAAGCGCCAGCGAGGGCTCTTCGTCGTGCGCCCCTCGCTGGCGCTTTGCGCTTCGTGAGACGAGCCGGCGCACCGAACTAGTAAGACCCGCAGGTCGCGTCGGACGAGCGCCTCTTATTGTAATGCCCGACCCGACGCCGGCACTACCCACAACTCGGGCGGGTTATGCCGCCTGGATAGCACTGCGCTCTGGCGGCGCGGCGGGCCGCGTTTTATGCCGTGCCGCAGCGGCTCGCCTGAACGGCACCGGCAATGCGCTCGAATACGTCCGGCCACTGGCCGAACGCGGTCTGACGGAAAAGACGCATGGTGGGATACCAGGGGGTGTCGTCGCGCTGGCGCAGCCAACGCCAATCGGCCGAGAAGTGCAGCGCCAGCGAAACCGGCACGCCCAGGGCCCCCGCCAAATGGGCGACTGCCGTGTCCGACGTCACCACCAGATCGAGATTGCGCATCACCGCCGCGGTGTCCATAAATGGACCGGCCGCTTCGTCCAGCCGATCGGAAAGGTCAAGCACCGGAAAATCGACTGTGGCGATCTGCTCCGATCCAAATCCTTTTTGCAGGCTCACCAGCCGCACGCCGGGCAAAGCGGCCAGAGGCGCAAAATTGGCCAACGGAATCGCACGCCAACGATCCAAGGGAGAGTTGCCTGAGCCTTGCCAGGCGATGCCGATCTTGAAGCCCTCGATTCCGGCCAGTTCCTGACGCCACGCGTCGGTCAACTGAGGATCGGCTGTGAGGTAGGGAATCTTGCCGGGAATCGTGGCGACCGTGGTTTGAAACGCAAACGGCGCACTCCATAGAGGGAGACAGAAATCGCAGCGAGGCAACTCCGCGGCGGAACCGAGAATAAACAATTCGTCCAAATCGGCATCTGACGCCAGCAATCGGCCGAGCGGCGGCTGAGTGGCCAGCACGACGCGCGCGCCCTGTTCCTTCAGCAGCCGGGCATAGCGGACGAACAGAATCGTATCGCCCAAGCCTGCCTCGGCCAGCAACAGCAGGCTGCGACCGGCAAGCGGTTCGCCCGTCCAGCGCGGCAGGGTGTGCCGCGGCAGTCGGTCGGAAACGCGCAGCCGCCATTCATATTCGGGCCAGCCGCGCTCGAAATCCCCTTCGGTCAGGTAGTGAACGGCCACGCCGACGTGGGCATCGGGATAGTTCGGCCGCAGCGCAATCGCTTGTTGAAACCGTGCCAGGGCCTGGTCGCGCTTGCCCTGATTCCTGAGGGCGACGCCCAGATTCTTGAGTGATTCGGCGAAGTCGGGACGCAGGGCGAGGGCTTGTTCATAACGTGCCGCGGCTTCGTCGAGCTTGCCTTGACCGAGCAACACGTTGGCCAGATTGTTGTGCACCTCGGCAAAGTCGGGCCTGAGAGCCAGCGCTCGCTCGAACTGTGCCGCCGCCTCGTCGCGCTTGCCCAGGTCCATGAGCACCTGGCCCAGGTTGTTGTGCGCCGCGGCAAAATTTGGCCTGAGAGCCAGCGCTTGCTCAAACCGTGCCTGGGCCTGCCGACGATCTCCCTGGTGCAAGAAGATGACGCCCAGGTCGTTGTGCGCTTCGGCCATGTCGGGGCGAATCGCAAGGATCTGGCGATAGGCCGCGGAGGCCTCGG
Source organism: uncultured Planctomycetaceae bacterium (assembly GCA_963702015.1). Classification (GTDB taxonomy): domain Bacteria; phylum Planctomycetota; class Planctomycetia; order Pirellulales; family PALSA-1355; genus DATJTR01. The sequence continues at coordinate 3,331,331 of OY969698.1, read as the reverse complement.
CGAGCCGTCCTGCGCGAATCTCGCCCTGGGCCAGCGAAAGAGGGCGTCCAACTTGTTGCCGGCCGGGGTCATCGGGTTTCGTTCTCGCTGGCTGTCGGCAATTTTGCCCGACGCAAGACATCGATTTTAACAGCACGCGCGCGGAGGCGCGTCGAGCGAGCAGCGATTTTTCGACCGATTTTCTGGTCGCGATGCAGGAGGCTTTGATTCGCACCCGATTTTAGAACGCAAACGCCCGCTGAATCGGGCCGGCCATCAGTCGGCGCCGGCCGCGGCCTCTTCAGTCCAAAAACGGTGGCCGGTGCGGTCGATGAAGACATCTTCCAGCGTCGGTTTGCCGAGTGTGACCGATTCGATCTGGCCGCCAAAGGCATCGACGAGTCGGGCAATCCACTCGTGGCCCCCGGGCTGTTCCAGCCGCACGCTGCCGTCCAGGACGGAGGCCTCGCAGGCGAAACGCTGACGGATCGCCTCGGCCAGAGCGGCCGGATCGGCGGTGGTGATGGTGATGGAATCGCCGCCGACTGTCGCTCGCAACTCGGCCGGAGTGCCCAGCGCCACCAGCGAGCCGGCGTGGAGAATGCCAAGGCGGTCGACGCGATCGGCCTCTTCCAAAAGATGGGTGGTGAGGACGACGGTCACGCCGTCGCGCTGGCGGACTTCGGCCAGATAATTCCAAAGATCGGCCCGGGCGCCAGGATCGAGGCCGGTCGAAGGTTCGTCGAGTAATAAGAGACGCGGCCGGTGGAGCATTCCCTTGGCCAGTTCGACGCGGCGGCGGAGTCCGCCCGAGAGGGTTTCGCAAACATCACCGGCCCGATCGGTCAGTCCCAGCCGGTTGAGCATTTCGTCCTGCCGGCTCTTGAGCTCGCTGCCCGACAGTCCGTAGAGATGTCCTTGATGGCGGATGTTTTCGGCGACGGTCAGCTTTTTGTCGAGGCTCGGTGCCTGAAAGACGACGCCGATCCGCTGGCGGACGGCTTGCTGCTGACTGGCCAGATCGAACGACAAGACGCTGACGCGACCGGACTGCAGTGGGATGAGCGTCGAGAGAAGGCGAAAGAGCGTGGTCTTGCCGCCGCCGTTCGGGCCGAGAAAGGCGAAGATCTCGCCCGATTCGATCGAAAGCGAGAGGTCGGCGATTGCCTGGCGTGAGCCGTAACGGTGGGCCAGATGCGAAATGTCGATCGCGGCGGACGAGCTCATACGCAACACACCGGCAGACGCACCACACTGGAAGCCGCGTGAGCGAACGAGCTCGAAGGTGTCGAGCACGACGCGCGACTAGTGGTGCTTCAGCTCTTCGGTTTCTTGTTCTTTATCTTGAGCGCTGCCGTGCGCGCTTTCCGGATCGGGCGTGGCCATGTACGAGAGGGCTTCGGGCGAAGCCGTGCGCAGGCGCATGCCGACGTCGGGAACCAGGGCACACGCCAGAAAGATCGACATGCAGCCGGCCGGAATCGTGAGGACGTATTTCCAATTGGCCTCGTACTTGACGTGCATGAAGAACAGGATCACCAGCAGGGCCTTCGTGCAACTGACGGCCATCATGAAGGTCCAGCCGACCTGCGGGATGTGATGGAACGGCCAGGCCGACGAATAGGTGAAGAACGAACAGGCGGTCAGCACGCACAGGGCGATAAAGACATAGATATATTTGGCGAGGCCGCCGTGATCGTGACCGTCGCCGCCGCCCGAGGCGTGCCCCGGCACACCGTGCCCATGCTGCTGGCCGTGGCTCCCCGAGGAATGGCTGTGATCGGTCATCGTAAGGCTCCGAAAGAAAGCGGCGGGCGGGACGCCCGCGCGATTGAACCACCAAGTCTGGGCTTTAGAACAGATAGAGTAGCGGAAACAGGAAGATCCAGACCAGATCGACAAAGTGCCAATACAGGCCGATGTTTTCGATAAATCCAGCGGCGGCGGCACCGAGCCGCATCGGCATCATGATGATAAAGACAATCAAGCCGACCAGAACGTGCAAGGCATGGAAACCGGTCAGCAGGAAGTAGGTGCTGGCCCACATGTTGCCGCCGGGAATGCGGATCGGCAGCTTGAGCCAGGGATGTTCGTCGTTGAGGCCTTCGACGTGGTGCACGCCGACCGGCAAAGGCGCGATCTCGTCGGCCAGGGTCAACAGGGCGGCGTGCCGCTCTTCGAACGCCGGCGCGGTGGCGGCCGTCGTCTCATCCTTCAGCTCGCGCTCGAGCAGGCCGTTGACCACCTCGAGACGAGGCTTGTCCTTTTGTTCGTAAGTGGCCAGCCGGGTCTTGTAGCTGTCCGACTCGCGGGTGAAGGCGGCCAGTTGCGCTTCGTACTCTTTCTTCTGTGCGGCGGCCTTGGTCTTGTCGTCGTCATAGACCGGTTCGCCGGGCGCTTCGGGAGCCTTCGGCTCGAGGGCTTCCAGTTCGGTCTTGAGCGAGGCCAAACGCAAGCGGACGGCCGAGGCATAGAACAGGTTGGCTTTTTCGTAAACCCGGCTCTGGGGCAACTGCGGATAGATGCCGTGCGAAAACTTGGCGTTGTATTCGTAGCCCTTCACGCCCAGGAAGACCGATCCCAGGATGAGCGTCACGATCATCCACTGCTTGGCGAGGCCGGCTTTGTCTGCCCGGGCCGCCTCAAGCGCCAACACGATGCTGACGCTGGAACAAATCAGCACGAAGGTATTGAACGCGCCGATCGGTTCGCTGAGATGGACTTCGTGCGGGCGGGGCCACGCCGACGCACCAAAACGCAGCACGATGTACGTCCCGATCAGACCGGCGAAGAACATGATCTCGGTCGACAGGAACAACCAAATGATCAACTTGCCGTTCGTAAGCGGCAAGGCCGGATGATAGGCGAGCTGCAGGTGGCCATGGCCGCCGCCGGACTCGTGGCCCGGGGCGTGGCTAGAAGCATCCATAGAGAGTTTGCCAGCCTTTCTCGACGACTAAAAGAAAACAGCAACGCGGCGAACCGCTCTGCCAACGGACGGTTACGTTAACGGGCCCAACACCAGTGCCAGCAGCACGGCCGGCAAATAGACCAACGACGCCCGCAGCAATCGCCGGGCGGAAATCTCATCCAATCGACACAAGAACGCGACGGCGCAGCCCAATTGCGCCAATCCCAACACCAGCGCCCAACCAAAATAGGCGCCACCCGCCAGTTCCAACACCGCCGGCACCAGGCTGACCGGCACCAGGATCAGCGCCGACAACACCGCCTGCATGCCGGCGCGGTGACCCGACGGATCGACGACCGGCAACATTTGCAGGCCGGCCGCGGCGTACTGGTGGCGATAGATCCAGGCGATGGCCATGAAGTGGGGAAACTGCCAGAGGAACACGATCAGAAACAACGTAAAGGCTTTGAGTCCCAGAGGGGCGCCGACGGCGGCCCAACCCATCAGCACCGGCAGCGCGCCGGCGACCGCCCCGACAGCCGTGTTGGCGCTGGTGCGCGTCTTGAGCGGCGTGTAGACCCAGACATAGACGAACCAGGTGAGCAGCCCCAAGGCCGCGGTGGTCCAATTGACCGCCACACCTAGATAAACGAGACCCAGGCCGATCGTCACCGCGCTGAACAGCAGCACTTCGGTCGATCCCAGCCTGCCGGCCGGCAGCGGGCGATCGGCGGTGCGGCGCATCAAGGCGTCGCTGTCGCGCTCGAGCCATTGATTCAAGGCACTGGCACTGGCGGCGACCAGCGTCGTTCCCAACAGCGTGTTGGCCAGCAGCACCGGATCGGGCGGCCCCCAACCAGCCACGAAGGCGGCGACCGCGACCGTGACCAACACCAACGTGGCGATGCGCGGCTTGGTCAACTCGACAAAGTCGGACACCCGAATCAGGATTCCACTGCGACGTTCGACATAGGCCAACGTGGAGGTGCTCATACGGCCAGCTCCCAAGTCGGGCGCCGCAGAGGGCCGACGGGCGTGCCCCGGATCAGCCTGAGCGAACGCAACGCGATTACCAACGACAAGGCCAGAATCAGCGAGCCGAGCGCCACGTGCGCCGTGGTCACGTGAGCCTGCAAGCGGCTTTCGGCCTGAACGACAAAGGCGGCCATGTGCTCTCCACCGAGCCAAACCGGCCAGCCATATTTCACGATCCAGGTTCCCAGTCCCAGCGCCATTTGCAGCACCATGCAGACGAACAGGCCGGCGGCCGGTCGCGTCAGGGCCCCTTCCCCGCGAGCGCTGCGGACAACGCGTGCGACCAACAGCGTGACTTGAATCATCAATGCCAGCGCGACCAGGACATGAAACAGGGCCGCGGTGCGAAAGTCGCGCGGGGTGGCCGTGACCGGCATGTGCCGCAGCGCCGAACCGAGGACCAATTGCAGATAGGCCAGCGCCGTCGTCGCCACGGCCAGACGCCGCAGCGAGTCTCCCTTGGCAATCTGACGAGGCGCCTCGGCCGATCGCCAGCGCGCCGACGTGAAGACGGCCAGCGCCACGGCCAGCGCGAAAAACGCCGGACCGACGCAGCCGTGGATGCGGGCAAACAGTATGTCGTCCATGCGCACCCGCATACCTCCCAGCACCCCCTGCCCCACGATGCCGGCCAAGGCCGCCAGCGAAAGCCAGCGTGCCCAACGGCGATCGTCATAACGCCACACGGCAACGACCAGCGCGATGGTCACCAGGCCGGCCAACGACGCCCACAGCCGGTGACCATGCTCGATCAGCAGGTCCCAGGGACCGGCGAGCCAGGTTTGCCATGGGTACAAAAACAGGTTGTAGCCGTAGGTGTTCGGCCAATCGGGGACCGCCATGCCGGCATCGTACGTTGTCACGAGGCCGCCGATCCAAATCAGCGGAAACGTGACCCCGACCAGCAACAGCGCCAGGGCGTGCGGTAGTCTCGAACCGGATTGGCGGGTGGACGACTTCACGCTAACGATACTCGAATCGGAAAAAGACCAAAAAGCCGGAGAGCAAAACAATCGCAACTCGCCGGCGCTAGTGCGCGGAGCCGGCGCCGGAATGTGACCGGGCGCGGGGGCCGGGCTGTCGGGGGGCGGCTGCGTTTGAGGATAGTAGTCGGTGTCGACTTCGGGCGAACCGTATTCGTACGGTCCGCGATAGACGATCGGTTGGAAATCGAAGTTGCCGTGGCCCGGTGGGCTGGGGGCCATCCATTCCAGCGAGTTGGCGTGCCACGGGTTGCGCCCAGCACGGGGCCCGTAGAAGATGCTGTAGATGAAGTTGATGGCGAAGATAATTTGCGTGGCCACCATGCCGATCGCGCAGTAGGTGATGAAAGCGTTGAGCGGCTGCAAATTGTGGAAGACGGAGTAGTGGTAGGTATCGGCCAGGCGGCGCGGCTGGCCGACGGTCCCCAGAATGTGCATGGGGAAGAACGTGCCGTTCAAGAAGATGAACGTGAGCAGGAAGTGGATCTTGCCCCAGAACTCGTTCATCGTGCGGCCAAACATCTTGGGGAACCAGAAATAGATCGCGCCGAACACGCCCATGGCGGTGCCGGCAAACAGCACGTAATGGAAATGGGCGACGATAAAGTAGGTGTCATGAATGAAGATGTCGACCGGCGTGGCGGCCATGAAGATGCCCGACAGACCGCCGATGATGAACATCGAGACGAACGCGCAGGCGAAGAGCATGGCGGTGGTGAAATGGATCTTGGCGCCCCAGAGGGTGCCGAGCCAGTTGAACGTCTTCACGGCGCTGGGCAGGGCGATCATCATCGTCGAGACCATGAAGACCATGCCCAGGTAGGGATTCATGCCCGAGATGAACATGTGATGTCCCCAGACGATGAACCCCAGTCCCGCGATGCCGGCGATCGAATAGACCATCGGCTTATAGCCGAAGAGCGGTTTGCGGGCGAAGCAGGAGATGATGTCGGAGACCATGCCCATGGCCGGCAGGATCATGATGTAGACCGCCGGGTGGGAATAGAACCAGAACAAGTGCTGCCAGAGGAGCGGCTGTCCGCCGCCCGTGGCCGGGACGGAGTTGTTGGCGATCCAGTGCGGGGGCATGAAAAAGCCGGTGCCGATGGTCCGGTCCATCACTTGCATGAAAATCGCCGCAGTTAGAACCGGCAGGGCAAACGCCTGCAGGACAGCGGTGATGAACATCGCCCAGATCGTCATCGGCAGGCGGAACATGGTCATGCCGGGGGCGCGCATCTGGACGATCGTGGTCAGGTAGTTGACCGAGCCCATCATTGACGAGACGCCGACGAACGTGAGGCCGATGAGCCAGAGCGTTTGCCCCTTCTGGTCGGCCAGCGACAACGTGGGATACGCGGTCCAGCCCGACTTTGCCGCACCTCCGGCGACAAAGAAGCTGCAAATGATCGCGATGAAGGCGGGCCACATGAACCAGTAGCTAAGCATGTTCAGCGTGGGAAAGGCCATGTCGTCGGCCCCGATCATCAGCGGGATCAGGAAATTGCCGAAGGCACCGGCCAGGATCGGAATGATCACGAAGAAGATCATCACCGTGGCGTGCATGGTGAACAGGATGGTGTAGAACTCGGGCGAGATTTGCCCCCCCTCGGCCGAGAACAGCAGATTGCCGAGCACCGGCATGGGCGACCAGGGCCAGGCCACTTGCCAGCGGACGCCGAGGGCCAACAGCCCGCCGACGAGAAACCAGATCAGCGTGGAAAACAGGAATTGGATCCCGATGATCTTGTGATCTTTGGAGAAGACGTAGGTGCTCAGAAAGCTGGCGGTATGCGCAGGGCCATGCGAATGGGGATCGTGGTGGGCGTGCGTGTTGGCGGCAATCGTGGTCATGGATTTTCCCCTTCGGCGGCGGGCAGGTGTGTGTCCTGCGTGGCCTGTTCGTCGGCGGCCTTTTGTTTCAGCCAGCGGTCGAACGCGTCGCGCGACTCGATCGTCAACCGGCCTTTCATCTTGTAATGTCCCCAGCCACAAAGCTCGGCGCAGACCAGGTCGAATTGACCGACGTCGAGCGCCCGAAACCAAACTGGAATTCGCATGCCCGGCACCGCGTCTTGCTTCACCCGCATGTTGGGCAAAAAGAAGCTGTGCAGTACGTCCATGCTCTTGAGGTCCAACAGGATTTCCTCGTTGACCGGCAAGTGCAGGTCATTGACGACATGAACGTCGTCGAGCGTGTCGAACTGGCCATCCGCGCCGGGATAGCGCAGCCGCCACTCGAATTGCCGGCCCGATACTTCGACGATCGGAGCGATCTGGGGTTTGCGGATTTTCGAGTCGGCCCAGGCGTTCATCTGGTAGATGGCGATGAACAGCAGCGTGAACGCCGGCAAAATGGTCCAAACCAGCTCCAGCACATGGCTGCCGTGGGTGAAATGGACCGGGCGGGAAGTGTCGCGACCGTCATACTTCCAGAGAAAATAGACCAGGACCACCTCGGTGACGATGAACACCACCCCGGTGAGCCAGAGGATGAAGTAGAACAGGTGGTCGATCGTATGACCGTGCTCCGACACGTCCCGCGGCAGCCATAGGTTGTAAACGGGTCCCGCGATGAAGCAGGCCACGCCGAGTACGGGCACCAACAGGAAAATAAAGCTCCAGAACTTTCCCACGTCTCATCTCCCAGCCGGTCACGGCTGCGTGCCGCAGAGCAAAAAAACCCGGTATCGCAGGGCGGAAAAATAACGTTGTCGCTGACCTACATCTGCCCCTGGCCACTGAACGGAGTCGCCTTGGGGGGCCCATTGATCGGTTCGTAAGGCAACGACTGGATGTAATCGACCAGGTGCCAGATTTCGTCGGAACTGAGGACCCCCGCCGCGCCCGGGCTGGCCGGCCCGACGCCGGGCATCGGCACCCCGTTGATGCCGGCGGAAATTCGCCGGAACAGATCCAACGGCCGGCCGCCGCCGCGATAAATGCCCGACCGCAAATTGCGGGGCAGGATATTACGCGGAGGCAGCGTGGTGTCTTCCAGCGCAGTGGCCAGTTGGTCCAGCTCCTTGATGCGCGTGGACTTCTGCTCGGCCGTCATGTCGGGATCGCTGGGAATGCTGTGCAGTCCTTCGCGAACTTCCTTGGCGTATTCGACCAGCGGTTTGGTCCAGTCGTCGTAGTCGGTGGTTTGTCCATCGCCCAGCTCGCTGGGGCCGTGACACTTCACGCAATTGGCCTTCGTGCCGTAATAGAGCTCGCGTCCCTTGCCGATCGATTCGGCCAGTTCGACGTCGGGTTTTTCGGGGGGCTGGATGACGGCCTTGTTGGCCTGCTGCCATTTCTCGGCGATCGGCTGCAGAATCGTTTCGACCAACGTCGGATAGTCGGTCGGCAGCGTTTCGTCTTCGCCCAGATCGCTGATGGCTTCCGCGATGGCGTATTCGGTCTGGCCACGGATGCTCAGATACTTCACATATTCGACCAGCGCGGCGACTTCGTCCTTGGGCAGCAAGTCGAACGCCGGCATGGCCGTTCCCGGCACTCCATAGCGAATGACTCGTTCCAGGTCGGCGTCGGTCGGCTGAGCGGCGCGCTCCGTCGATTTGAACTTGAACAAGCCCCGGCGGTAATCGCGCGGGTAAGGATTCAACAGAGCCGCGGTCGGACCGTCGCCGTCGCCGGTCGTGCCGTGGCAATGGCCGCACTGCTGGCGATAGATTCCGCGGGCGCGTCCGTGCTTGTCGCTCCAGACAGGTCCGGAGGCCGTTTCAACTTTTCCGCGATTGAGCCCGGTGGCCTTGAGCACGTAGGGCTGATCGGGCGTGCCGAACATGGCATACAGGATGTCGGCCACTTGCTGCTGTTGATCTTTGGTGAAATCGCGGTGGGTCAGCTCGACCTCGTTGAGAACGAAGTAGGCCGGAGTCGTTTTGCCGCAACCGGCGGCCGACACCAAGGCAGCCGTCGCCACGGCCGCCACCGCGGCGATTCTCTCCCAACGCATCGGTATCCAGAGGTGATTCATGGCCAATCGGATTCCTGATCGCCCGGCTCGCGGGCCGACTTATTTAAGCGAAACTTTGAACGTCAGTTTTTTATCCTCGCCCGGCGCAAGCTTGAGTTTGAAGCGGCCCTTGCCGTCGACCTTCACGCCGTCGACCTCGACATCCTTGGGGAACCCGACCTTTTCCTGCCAGAGCTGGAATTCGAGTTCCTTGCCGGCCGGCAGGTCGGCGATCGAGAAGTGTCCATCCTGGTCGCTGATGGCGGCATAGGGATCGCTTCGCACGACGATCCAGCCTCCCATCCAAGGATGGATGCTGCAGCCGACTTTCACCGGCAGCGTTTCTTCCTGGGGAAGACGGTCTTCGACCGACGCGCCGGCGGCGATGATCGAGTTGAACGCGGGATTCTTGATCGGTTCGAGCTTGCTGTTATGCCCGACCGGATCGGAATTCTTGATCGTCAACTTGTCGCTGGTTCGCATCAAGGAGACGTGGGGCTCGAACCGGCAGTTCTTGTTGTCCAGCACCACATCGCGGCCGGCCTGGCCTTCGTACTTGGGATTGACGGCAACCTTGGGAGTGCGGACCCAAATGGCCATGTTGGCCAGTCCGCCGCCGGGCCCGACCACGATCGATTCGTCGAACAGCGGATGCTTGCCGCAAACCTCGCCGTCCTTGTCGGCAATGATCGGCGCCGGCTTGGGGGCGACGCCGTCGAATTCGAAGGTGCCCGACAGGGTGGCCCAACCGGTCGGCTCGCCGGCGCTGGCCGACTCTTCTTCGGCTGGGGCGGCTTCGCCACCGGCAGCTGAAGCCAAGGCGGCGCGAATCTCTTCACCCTTCGTGATGTTCGGACGCGGACCGGCATCGACGCGTCGGCTGCAACCGGTCGACAAGAGTCCCAGGCCGGCCACAAGCAGGGCCAGCCGACAGGCAAAACTGCGCATGGCGAGCGATTCTCCCCGGCCGTCGATCTGCGCCGCGGTATTTGAGGCTGGCGACTTGCGGCGTTGTGTCGACGCGTGAAATGGAAACACCTCTCGTTACGTGACGTTTCTTACTTGAAGATGGACGGACTGACCGTGATGTCGCCGAGGTCGTTGTCACCGGGCTTGAGCTTCAGCTTGAAACGGCCCTTCTTGTCGACTTTGGCTTCCTTGTTCTTGGCATCTTTCAAAAAGCCCGACTTCTCCTGCCAGAGCTGGAATTCGAGTTCCTTGCCGGCCGGCAGATCTTTGATGGTGAACTTGCCATCGGCGTCGGTCACGGCCGCATAGGGATTGGGCCGGACCAGGACGTAGCCGCCCATCCAAGTGTGAATGCTGCAGCCGATTTTGACCGGCAGCGTCTCGGCCTGATCCCAGTTTTTCTTGATCTCGCTGCCCGCCGGAATCAGATCGTTGAACGGCGCGTTTTTGAAGGCGTCGGCTTTGGTGTTGTGTCCGACCGGATCGGAATTCTTGATCACCAGCGTCTGGCCGGTTCGTAAGATCGAGACGTGCGGCTCGAAACGGCAGCCATGGTTGTCGACGACGACGTCGGCCTTGGCCGACGCGTTATACTCGGGCGCCACGTCGACCTTTTCGGAGCGGAGAAAGACGAGCGCGTTCTTGAGGCCGCCCGACGGACCGACCTCCAGCGATTCGTCCATTACCGGAACCTTGTTGCAGACTTCTTGATCCTTGTCGACTTTGGCGGGCGTCGGAGCCGGAGCCTTGCCTTCGTAAACGATGCGACCGGTCAGCGTGCCCCAGTCTTCGCCTTGGGCAATAGGGCCCAGGCCGGCAAGCAACGTCAAAGCCAGAAATACGCGGAGAGTACGGAATGTGATCATTTATTTTGCTCCTGAATCATCGGCCGGCGGTTTCTCGTCGGGGGATGAGCTGGGGGTAGTTTCGCCGGTCCCGTGGGGGCCTTGGCTGTCAACAGTTGCACCGCCAGTGGTTTCGCCGGTCCCGTGGGGGGGCGAGGTGGATTCATCGCCAAGCTCGACGTCCGCCGCGGCCGAATCTCCTTCGGCACCAGGCGGGGGTGGGGTGGGCTTGCCTCCACAACCGGCTGTGAGGGCAAGAACGGCGGCGAGCGCCACGGCATTATAAAGAGACCGGCGAGGTTTGACCATTCGTTCCGGTCGCTGGGGGTCGAGAGCAAATCGCAGGTGGTTCATTGCAGTTTCTCCTCGCGCGGGAGTCGGGCACCCGAATCGGTCGGTGCGGCTCCGGGCGCCCGGCGGGCGGCGCCGCCTTAATGAAGGGTTTCATCGAGGTCCGGTCATCGAGAAAGCGATCAAAATTCATCAACAGATCGACGACGCCGTTCACCTGTTCCAGGCTCGTGCCGTGATACAAAGCCTCGCTCACCGGCTTGTCGGGCGGAATGTTCACCGGCATGGCGGTATAGGGCAGAATCCGCTTCGGATCGGCAATCCAGGCCAGCGTGAAGTCGGGCGCAGCCGCTTGTAGACCAGGTCGAGCCGCGGACCCTTGGCCCGATCGCTGCCGGCCGGCGCGAAATCGCCCAACAGGTGGCATTTCACGCAGTAGTTGTTGTCGACAACGATTTTCAACGCGTCGGCAAGCCGGTGCGGGTTGTCTTCCTTTTCCGCCTGGCTGGCCAGATAACTTTCGCGGGTGCGCGGATCAAAATCGTAGGGATATTGGGCGTTGTCGGAGGCCGCAAAATAGGAGACCAGTGCGCTCGCCTCGGCCGACGACATGTTGAACTTCGGCATTCGCAGCACCACCGCCGGGCGGATCGGATGGGGATCGAGCAAAAAGTCGTGCAGCCAGTCGGTCTGAACCTTGCGACCTTCGCCCGGCAACGGGGGTGGCAACCAGGCCCAAACTTCTTCGGGCTTGGCGTTGGGGTTTGCCGCCCGCTCGCTGGCCAAGACGTCGGCAAAAATCAGCTTTGGCAAATATCCGCCAAAGCCGGTCGGATCGACCGCCAGTTGCTCGGCCGTCGGAAAGCGTTTCTCGACGACCGACAGCGGGACCATCAGGTTTTGCAAGCCCGACGGTCGCACCTTGCCGTTGACCAAAGCGCTGTCGTACAGCACGAATCGCGTGAAAGCCGGAGTATCGGTGTCGTCGGGCTCCAGCGTGCTTCCTTCGCTGTCGACGCGCTCCGGCTGGCCGGTCTTGTCGTCGTAGATCGGCATGCCGACCAGCGCGGCGTGCCGCAGGCCCTTGTTGTCGGCCTTGAGTGAGGCGGCGATTTGCTGAGGCGTGAAATGAGACTCGAGGAAGGCGTAATCGTTGAACTTCGGCGGGTCGCCGAAATCACCCGGTGCATAGGCCAATTCCCAACGGTCCATCTGGAAGGCATGGCAACCTTTGCAATTGAACTTGTCGATGACCTTCGAGCCTTCGACCAGCGCCTGGCGGCGAGGGGTCGGCTTGTAGACATATTGCGGGGCCGGCGGTTCGGCGACCAGTCCGAGCACGAAGGTGATGACCTGTTCCCGCTCTTCGGGATTGATGTTGAACTGCGGCATGCGCAGCCGCTCGTTGTAGCCCTTGTTTTCGGTCTTCTTGTAGTCATAGCTGCGCGGGCGCGAAGCTTTTGCCAGACGAATCCTTCGCGTTCGTGTCCAAACAGCTTTTGCAGGAAATAGCCGAGGGTCGGTTCGAGCTTGGAGAAGTCGAGGTCGTGCCCCCCTTCTTCGTGGAGCATTTGCACCGCGCGTTCCAGGCCCTCGCTGTTTTGCGGGCCGACATAGGCGGCGTCGTGCAGGTCGACCGTTTCGCGTTCGAGTTTTTCGCCCGACGAATCGTGGCCGTGACCGCGCAGAATGTACTGCGTGATCTGCTCGAAGGCCAGTTTGTCGGCCCCCTTGCGACCCCAATCGGCCAGTCCGGTGCCGATCGGCTTAGCGTCTTCGTAGCCGGGGACGTCGTGGCAGCCCGAGCAACCATATTTGCTGATCGAGCGGCGGCCGACATAGAGGAGCTGCTTGTCGACCGAGCCGGTTCCGACGAGCTCGACTTCATCACCCTTGATTTCGCCGGCCATCGACTCGGGAATGCCGTGTTCCAGGTAGTCCTTGGCTTGCCGCGAGGGGTAGGCGTTTTTCAAATGGTCGAAAGCCAGCTCGAACAGTGCCTCGCGGTCGGCCTGGTTCAATTCGCGGCCAGGGATTTGCGAGGGCTGCCAGTCTTTCGATGAGAGCAGGAAGGCGGCCAGGTCGGCCACCGGATCGGTTTTGCCACCCTTTTCGCTCGGCAGCGGCTCGAGCAACAGGTTGGGCATCAGGGTGCGCGGATGGTAGTTGCTCGGGTTGCGCAGCCAGCTATAGAGCCACTGCGGGCCGACGGGATTCCCCTCGCGGCCGAGCTTGCCCCCCAGGTTCGTGAGGTTGGGGCCTTGCTTCATCTTGCCTTGCGGAAATTCGCTGTGCTGGTGACAGGCCAGGCAGCCGCGGGTTTCGAACAGTTGCTTGCCGCGATCGGCGGACGCCTGCTCGACGCCGCTGGCCGGCTTGGCTTGTTCGAATGGCTGGCTCTTGGTCAGCAGATAGGCCACGATGCCGCGAATCTCGATCGGCTCGAAGCGTTTCGAAGCGTCGAGGCCCGATCCGTCGAGATGGTCCCATAGGCCGAAGAATTGCGGCATCTTCGTCGTGGGCCGGAAATCCTTCGGACGCCGAATCCAGGAGTAGAGGAAATCGTAGTCGAGTTTGTCGGCCACGTGCCGCAGGCTGGGGCCGACCTTGCGCAGCTTGCCGGGCGACTCGACGTCGTCCAGAACGCCGGTCAGTCGACGCACCAGAGGCGAGGGTCCCGACGGCTTATCGGAATCGGCCGAGGTCTCGGTCGTGGGATCCTCGGTGGCGGGATAGCGGATTTGCAGCGAGAGCGTGCGGCGAACTTTGTCGTCGTCGGGGTGTTGCACCAGCGTCTCGGCCAACTGCCGCTGCTCGCCCGCCAGCTCGCCGGTGGCCAATAGTGCCTGCGCGGCGGCGGAGTAATTCGGCTCGGTTCGCAGGTCGGGGCCAATCCGCCGTGTCGGGCCATCGAAACCGTTGATTTCGTGGCAGCCGTAGCAGCCATATTGCCGGATCAGGTCGTAGCCGGCCAACAACTTGGGAGCAGGTGGATCGGGAAACCGCTCGCTGGCCTCGAGATCGACGACCTCATGGTGGCACTTCAGGCAACTGCTTTCGGCGAACCGCTTGGGGTTCATCGGAAAGATCCAATGGTGGTTGGGGAACCAGCCATACTCGCGCCGCCAATCGTTGCCCTGGCCGGGCGAATTGGCCGAGTGGGAAGCCCATTTGAAATCGGTGGCACTCCCCTGCCCTTCGTGGCAGATCGTGCAGCCGACGCTGTCGAGTTTGTGCGGGCTGAGCGAGCCGACGTAGAGATCCAGCCGCGGATGGGAGGTGTAGGGATTCGGCAAGCCGCGGCGAATTCGCATTTCGACAGGCGAACCCCAGGGAACATTGTCGACCAGATAGCGATAGACGATTTCTTTGCTGGCGACGTTGGCGCCTTCGATGGAAGTCAGCACGTCGCCGACCATCAGGCCGGACTTGGCGGCGATCGACTCGGGACGGACCACGCTGATCGTCACGTCCTGGGGATGGATCAGCCCCTCGTCGGCCAGGCGGAGCCCGAACCAGCGGTCAAGGCACTCCGGGGCTAGTTTCGACGCCGGAAGTTCGCCGGCGAGTTTCTTGTATTCTTCTTCCTTGGCGGTTTGCAGCTGAGCCAGTTCTTCGGCGGTGGGAGCGGCAGGGGCCTCGGCGTCGGCGGGCGGCGCGTAAGTGGCCAGGTGAATCTCCAGCGCTTGTCGCGGGCGATAGGCCGGCTCGACGGCCGAACCGGGGGCGGTCTTGTCCAGGCCCTGATGGCACGTCGTGCAGCGGTCGAAGCGGGCGACGTCCGAGAAGTTGTTGTTGATCGTCAGTTTGGGGAGCCAGATTTGTTCGATTTTCAGCGGCCGGCCGAAGGCGTCGATGATCGGCAGGCGAGAGAATTTCTTTCCAGGGGTTATCGGCGCGATCGTAACGGGCTTTTTCCAACTGATCGAGCGTGCTCAGTTGATCGTCGAGCGCCTTGCGAGCGCGAATTTCGCGGCTCATGATGTCGCCCAGGATGCGTTCCAGGTCCTGCCGCTGGGTTTTGGCGACTTCGACGAGTTGGTTCTTGTTGTCAACCTCGGCCTTGGTTTTCTGGACCTGCTCTTCGATCGTTTCCAGTTGCTTGGGAGTGAGCTGGTTGCCCACGCCCAGCTCGTACTCGCTGCGGTCGACGTCGAAGAAGGCGGCCTGAAATTTCTTTTCGCGTAAGAAGTTGCTTTCGCGAAAGCGGGCGTCGGCCACGATACTGTTCGAGCTCGTGGATCAACCGGGTGCGGTCCTTGGCCACGCGCGACGGATCTTTCGCTTCAGCCGCGGCCAGTAGCTCTTCGTAGGTCTTGTCGATCGGCGCGACGTTGGGAACGTCGGCACCGCGCTGCTTGGCGGCTTCGACGAGCGTCTGTTTGAATTTATCGACCAGCTCGCGCGGCGGAACTTCGTGCTGCGAGTCTTCCAAGGCGGCCTTGCGGTCGGCCAACTCGTGCTCGTATTGCTCGTTTTCCTGCTGCTGAATGCGCGACTCGATGCTCCACGTTTCGACGTCGCGGAACGTTCGCTGGAACGCCTTCCATTCGCGGTGGTGATCGGCCGCCAGCATCCACACCGTCGTCAGCAACATCAAGATCGAACTGATGGCGAAGAACAGGTGCATCCGCTTGGGATTACGCCAGATTTGTTCGGAAGCAGGCATAGCGAATCAATTCCCGAGGGGGGACGAACGGACGAGCTTGAAAATTGTTGGGCCGCTCATCGAGCCTGGCCCTCTCGGCCTCTCGACGCGTAGCGGCCAGGTCGTCACGACCGACCGAAAAAAGTAACCGTGGCCCGCCGGCCGGTCCGGGCGATTTTTGGATCGCGCGGGCAGCGGCCGCAGTGCCACGAGTGCGATCAAAAGTTCAGGAAGTACTCCGGAATGGCGATGATGTATTTCAGATTGAAGACCCAGCGCAAAACCATCTTGATCGGGAGCGCCGCCATGAACAGAAACAAGATGGACATCGTCATGTAGCGGTTGAAGCCCATCTTGGCGAAAAACTTGCGAAAGACCGTCGTCGCCATGAGCGGCGGCAGCAGCATGAAATAGCCCAACACCAGCACGATGCCGAGCCATTCGCGCCAGATGATATAGATCGAAGTGGTCAGCAGTCCGCTGCCGGGCGGAGCCTTGGGCAACCCCTTGTCGAGCCAGAAGGTCCAGAAGTATTGGGACAGGTCGACATTGTTCAGGGCCAGCACCTTGTGGGGATCCCAGTCCTCGAACGGCCCGAAAATGTTCCAGTTCGGACCGCGGAAGAAGGTTCCCAGAATGATCAGCGTGACCCACAGTTCGAGAAATCCGAACTGGAAGATCAGGTAGCTGAATTTGCGCTGGTTGATCGTGAAATAGCCGTTTCCCTCTTTGTTGAAATCGAGATACGGGATCGCCATCAGCCCGACGATGATCAGGCTCGGTAGCACCACGCCCGCCATCCACGGATCGTAGTAGACGAGCATTTCCTGCAGGCCGAGGAAGTACCAGGGGGCTTTCGAGGGATTAGGGGTTTTCACCCGGCTGGCCGGCTCTTCCAGCGGAGCCATCAGCGCCAATCCCCACAACAGCAACAGGGCCGTGATGGCCACCATGCAAATCAGTTCGGTATAGACCAGGTCGGGCCAGACCAGCACTTTTTCGTTGTTCAGCTTTTCGCGCGGTTCGAGCCCCTGAGCGATACGGTCGTCGTTGTCGACCGCCTGGGCCGTGGCCACCCAAGTGAAGAATCCCAGCAGGTAGATCAATCCCACGATCGGCACGTTGTCGGCCTTGGTGACGATGGCGGCGAAGTTGGGATCGGCCATCGATAAACCCATGATCACCAGGACGGCATTCAGCAGTCCCCAGGCCACCATCGGCTTGACGACCTGGCGTCGGAAGATGAACAGCACCGCCAGGATCGCCGTTGTCCCGACGCTATAGACGACCGGGCCGGTGGCCTGATTGACGGCATTCTTGATGGCCTGCGGGAAGCCCGGAGGGCTGCCGCTCATGGCCAGCGGGCTGAGGATCACCATCAGGCCGGCAAAGGCGGTCCAGATGAAGGCGTCGCGGTTGCGGTGGAGAAAGTGCCAGAGGTAATAGGCGGCGACGCCGTTCATGACGGCCAGCGTCAAATAGTATCCGCCGAGGAAGCCGGACATTCGTTCCAGGAATTCAGCGGAGGAACCGTGCATCTCTGACCCTCACCTTGCCCGCGTTGCCCCCCTCTCGCGAGAGGCAACAGGGTGGATGGACGAAGTTGTCTGTTGGTTGCTTGGTACTGTTGCGCCGTGACGCTCCGGCAGGCCTTGCTCGAGCCGCGGAGCGAGGTTTTTGCCTACGACCTTCGGATTACCACATGCGTCGCTTTACAGGGGTCCACTGATGCCGCCATCCTTGCGGACGCGCCAGAAATGGATCGCCAACAGCAGCGCCACCGCGAGCGGAATGGCGATGCAGTGCAGGATATAAAACCGATTGAGCGTTTCTTCGCCGACGAAGCGAGCGCCCAACAGGGCAAACCGCGCATCCGACGCGTTGGTGATCAGGTCGAGGCCGCCGACGGACAGCAATTGCTGTCCGGGGCCTTCGTACCCCAGGATGGGCGTGGCGCGGGCCATGTTCGAGCCGACCGTGATGGCCCAAATCGCCAATTGATCCCAGGGGAGCAGGTAGCCGGTGAACGACAACAGCAGCGTGAGCAGCAGCAGCACGACGCCGACGACCCAATTGAATTCGCGCGGCGGCTTATAGCTGCCGGTGAGAAAGACGCGATACATGTGGAGCCAGACCGTGATCACCATGGCGTGCGCGCCCAGCGATGCAATTCGCGCAGAATGCCTAGCGACGTCACGTCGCGCAGCGCCAGGATGTCGTTGTAGGCCCATTCGAGCGTGGGCCGGTAATAGAACATCAACAAGACGCCGGTGACGGTCTCGACCAGAAACAGGAAGAAGGTCACGCCGCCCATGCACCAGGTATAGCTCAGCGCGATTCCCTGCTTCTTGATCGACACCGGGTGCAGGTGCAGAAAGAAGTTGGTCAGCATGACCACGATGCGGTTGCGGCGATCTTGGGGGGCCGGGTGCCGGAAGACGCTCTTCCAGACCTGCGATTCGCGAATCATTTCACCGATCGACATCGTTACTCAACCGCCTGCGTCTGCATGAAGGGAATTTCGAGGAATTGCCGCCCTGCTGCCCTGAATCACCGCCGGCCAGACCACCGCGCCCGCCGCGCCCAACACCCGACTCGCGATCACTCACACCGCCGCGAACCCGATAATCGCCGCACGGGTTCGCCTCGCGTCACACGGGGACGAACGACGAAGCGTCGCTCCACTGACCGATCTCTTCCAGGAAGATCTTGCTCTTGTCGATTTCGATTTGGCCATCGTCCGCCAGCCGAATGGCGTAGCGTTCCAGCGGACGCGGGGCCGGTCCCTCGAAATTGATGCCGTCTTTATAAAATCCGCTGCCGTGGCAGGGACATTTGAACTTTTGTTCGCCTTCGAGCCAGTTCGGCGTGCAGCCCAAGTGGGTGCAAACCGTTTTCAGAGCGTAAATCTGGCGCAGGCCGTTGTACTCGCCGTTCACCACCCACACGCCATACAGGGCCACGAAGCGGGTTTCGACCTGGCCGGGCGCAAAGTTGCTCGGAAAACCGACTTTGAACTTGCTGGGCGGCTCGGTCAGGATGTTCGGAAACATGAAGCGAGCCGTGCCGAGCGTCCAGAGGCCCATCGTCGCGCCGAAGCTCAAAAAACCGACCGCCATCGACGACCCAAACAACACGCCCGCGACGGCACCCATGAACGTGCGCCGCTCTTCCGGCACGACCGGCTTGGCCTTGGGCTTGGCATATTCCGGCTTGACGGGCATCGGCGGCAGCGGACGCTTGGGCTGAGTGCTTTCGGCGCGCGGAGCGGGTTTGGCCGCTGCCGGTTTGGCGGCCGCTTCGGCCTTGGACAGGGGGCCCGGTTGCGCTGCGGCACGCGCGCCGGCCAGAATGCTGGCCGTCGACACGTCTTCCTTCGGCGCCTTGGGGGGAGCGGCTTTCGCCGCGGCTGCCTCTTTCGGTGCTGCCTTGACGGGTGTTTTGGCCGGTGCGGGGGATTCCTTCTTGGCCACCGTTTCTTTCGCCGCCGGCTCTTTCTTGGCCGCTGGCGCCGCTCCCGATTTCTCGGCCCGTGCGGCAGCCATCATTTCGGCAACGCTCATCCGGCCGCCAGCCGCGGCGGGCTTGGCTTTGGCGGGAGGTTTTTCCGCCGCCGGCTTTTCGGCGGGCGGGGCCTCGGCCGCAGGTGTCGCCTCGGCTGCTTCGTCGCCTGCCGGCGGTGCGGCCTCATCGGCGGGCGGTTTGGCGCCGGAATCAGCCTTGCGTGCGGCCGCCAGCATTTCGGCGACCGTCATTTTTTTCTTCTCGGCCATGACGCTTCGTTCTCACGCGAATTAAATAATCTGACGACCGCTGGGGGGAAATCAGCGGGTCAGGCAGGCAATGCGAAAACGACCAGAGACGGTAACAACCGACAGACAATCTGTTTAGGGGCAAGAGATGGATCGTGACATTTTTCACGAACTGGCCACAAATTTAGTCCAACTTGTTATTTGTTGTCAACCACCCAACAAACCGCCACCATGGGGCAGCTGAGAACTGGACAACCACTGCGCAGGTAATCAGGTAATGGAACAGACAGCAAAGACATTCGATTGGGATGCCCTCGAGCAGGCGACCCATTTCGACCCGGCCGGGCGGAATCTGGCGACGCTCGCCGTCGGCGGCTGTTTCTGGGATGCCGGGCACCTGAGGGCCGCCGCGATGAGCCTGGCCCAAAATGCCCGGCGGGTGATCATCGTCACCGGATTCTGCCGCCGCTCGTCGATCGGAATGACCGCCGAGACGGATGGTCCACCCGGGGCATTGCTGTTGGCTCGGGCGCTGCAGGCGCTGGAAATCGACGTGCTGTTGGTTTCCGACCGGTATGCATTACCGTTGCTGCAAGCCGGCTGCGACCACCTGGGGCTGGGGCCGGCAATCGCGCACGAAATGCCGATCGAAGAGCATGCGGCCGACGACGCGCTGCCGGCGAGTGATCGCTGGTGTGAGGCCTTCTTCTGCGGGCCGGCACTGGGAGCAACCCATTTGGTGGCGATCGAGCGGCCGGGGCCGAGCCACACTCCGGTGTCGCTTGCGCGCAGCCGCGGACCGGTCCGCCGCCGATCGAGCGATTCGAGCGTGTGGTGCCCGCGGCCGATTTCAACCGCTGCCACAACATGCGCGGCGAGCGGATCGACCCATTTGTGGCCAAGACTGAGCGATTGTTAGCCTGGATCGAGCGCAATCGGGCACCGATCACGACGATCGGCATCGGCGACGGCGGGAACGAAATCGGCATGGGAGCGATCGCGTGGGAAGTGCTGGCCGGGGTGCTCGCCAGCCCCGCGGCTGCTCGGATCGTCTCGCGCGTGGCTTGCGATCACTTGTTGCTGGCGGGCGTGAGCGATTGGGGTGCGTATGGCTTGGCGCTGGCCACCGCGTTTTTGCGCGGCGCGGCCGCCGAGGCGGCCGCCTGGGACGCGCCGAGTCAAGCCAAGCTGATTCGCCTGCTCGTCGAGCAGGCCGGCGCCGTCGACGGCGTCACGGGCCATCACGCCGCGACGGTCGACGGACTCGACCTCGATGTCTACCTGTCGGCGCTGGTGCGATTGCGGAAAGTGCTGGGGCTTGAGGCCTGATCGCGCAGGCGCGCGGCGTGGCGCGTCGCCGCCTGCCACTTTCGCCCATTCGGCAAAGGCGCTAAAATTCAGCAAGCTGCGTTGGCCGAGAGTGAGCATCCGCGAAAACGAACAAAAGATAGCCCGCTGTGCGGGATCGAGCTTTATGAACGTGCTGGTGATTGGCGAGGGAGGGCGTGAACACGCCCTGGCGTGGAAGCTGCGGCAAAGTTCGCGCGTCGAGCGGGTATTTGTCGCGCCGGGCAACGCCGGTACGGCGGTCGACGCCGAGAACGTCGACATTGCGCCGACCGATTTGCCGCGATTGATCAAGTTCGCCCAGCAGAACAAGGTCCGATTGACGGTGGTGGGGCCGGAAACGCCGCTGGTGATGGGGATGGTCGATGCGTTCGGCGAGGCCAAGCTGCGCGTGTTCGGCCCGCGCAAAGGGGCTGCGGAGCTCGAAGGAAGCAAGGTCTTTTGCAAGGCCCTGCTGCGACATGCCGATGTTCCCACGGCCGACTATCAGGTCTTTCGTAATGCCGATCACGCCACGCGATTCCTGCAAGACCGCGAGGACGTCCCGGTAGTGGTCAAGGCCGACGGACTGGCCGCCGGCAAGGGAGTTTTTGTCTGCCCGACGCGGGCCGAAGCGATCGAAGCGGTCAAACGCATCGGGCGGATCCGCGAATTTGGCGATGCCGGCAATCAGATCGTCGTCGAAGAGCGGCTCGACGGCCAGGAAGTGAGCGTCCTGGCAATTACCGATGGCCGCACGATCGTCACGCTGCCGCCGGCTCAGGACCACAAGCGCGCTTACGACAACGACACGGGTCCCAACACGGGCGGCATGGGGGCCTACTGCCCTGCTCCGCTGGTCAACGAGGAGATGCTTCACCGCATCGAGGAACAGGTGTTGGTGCCGACGGTTCACGCCATGAAGCGTGCTCGGCGACCGTTTCAGGGAGTGCTGTATGCCGGTTTGATGATCACGAATCAAGGCCCGAAGGTATTGGAATTCAACGTGCGGTTTGGCGACCCGGAATGCCAGCCGTTGCTTATGCGGCTCGAGAGCGATCTGGCCGACCTGCTGGAAGCGACGGTCGATGGCAAGCTGGACGAGCTGCCGCCGCCCGTGTGGGATCCTCGGCCAGCCGTGTGCGTGGTGATGGCCAGCGAGGGATATCCGGGCAACTACGAGCGCGGGCTGCCGATTCGCGGACTCGAGACGGCTGCTTCGGTGCCGGGAGTCAAAGTGTTTCATGGCGGCACCGCCACGGTCGACGGCCAGGTGGTGACCGCCGGCGGGCGCGTGCTGGGTGTGACCGCAATGGCAGCCACGATTCCGGCCGCGAAGCTGCAAGCCTACACGGCAGTAAAGGCGATTCGTTGGAAGGGGGCCTGGTGCCGGAAGGATATTTCAGACAAGGCGATGCGGGACCTGACTTAACAACAGCCTGGCGGTCATCACTCCCCCCCGGAATCGCGCTCCAAATGCCTCGTTGTTTCTTGACTTATCGGCAAGGTCATGTAGTCTGAAGGCTGCCGTAGCCGGCACGATCGCGCCAGACGACCCGGTGTCGATGGCGGGTTTTTGGACCGCCGGGCCGGGTCTCGTTTGCCTGTCCGAAACGAATATCTTTCCGAGAGCTGTGGGCGGGTTCGTCCGCCGATGGGGGGCTCTCGTCGCTTTCATTGCTCGCACGACACCCGGAGACTAGCTGCTAATGAGGGGCTGAATCAAACGCACGCCTTCCCTCCGCGGGGGAGACGACGAGCGGTAAATGTTCATCCGCTCCATTTCTATTGCGTTGATCCCTTTTCGTCCCCGTGGTCGGGATTGGCCACGAGATTTCTTTTCATCCAGCTGCCAAGGTCGCACGTTGCCGCGATCTGGCAGCCTGTCGCCCTTCGAGTCCGTAATCAATTCGATGCCGAATCCCCTGACTTTCAAACCGCGTCTGGAACGACTCGAAGACCGTCGGATGCTGAGCATCAGTGGTTCGGTCCCGAATCTGACGCCGCCGCAGACGTCCTATCAAAACCTGGTCCAGGCCAATGTCGTTGGCGAGAACATCTTCTACAACGATTCGTCGTTTGATGGCAACAATCCGGCCGCCAACGCCGCGGATGACGCGGCGATCGCCACCGACAAGGCGGCGCTGTTGCCGGGCCAGACCGCGACCTTCGCCAATTTGACCAACTATGCGTACGGCATCAACGGCATCATGGTCGACATCGCCGGCCTGCCGGGCAACGTGACGGCCAATGATTTCACCTTCATGGTCGGCAACAACAATAATCCCTCGACGTGGACCCAATTGACCGTGGCGCCGACCGTGACGGTTCGGTGGGGAGCGGGGCGCAGGGATCGGCGCGTGTGGAATTGACCTGGGCGAACGACACGATCGAGAACGAGTGGTTGCAAGTCACCGTTCTGGCCGACGCCGACACCGGCCTTTCGACGAACGATGTTTTCTATTACGGCAATGCCATCGGCGATTCACCGGCAGCTCGACGACCAGCGCCAAGTTACCGAGTTGGACGTGGCGGCCGTGGAGGCGAATGAGACGTCGCAGGCGAGCATCACCAACGTCTACGATTTCAATCGCGACGGGCAGGTCAACGCGACCGACGTTAACATCGTCCAGGCCAACATGACCACGTCCGCCAATGCGGTGAACCTGATCAGCGTGCCCGCGTTGACCGTGGCCACGCCGTTTGCCACCGAGCAGCCGGCATTAATGGAGACCTGGGGAGAATACATTCTCTTTTTTGCACCGGTGATCGTGGAAACCCCGGACGGCACGCTGATCAGCGTGGCCGAGGCGCGCACTACGGGCGGAGATTCGTCCGTGCAAGGGATCGCCGAAACGACCAGCACGGACGGCGGCCAAACCTGGTCGCCCGTGTCCATCATCGCCACCGCCCCGAATTTCCCGACGAATGTCCTGGCGATGGGCTCGATGGTGGTCGACCAAACGACCGGCGCGGTCTTCCTGGTCTATACGCTGAACGACGACGCGGTTCTCCTGATGAGCAGCACCAACGACGGTCAAACGTGGTCGGCCCCCCAGAATATCTCCTCCAGCGTCATGTTGCCGAGCTGGGGCTATATCGGCATCGGGGAAGGCGACGGCATTCAGCTCACCGTCGGGCCCGACACCGGGCGGTTGCTCGTATCGATCAATTATCGCTATGCCCCAGGCACCACGAACCCCGACAACCCGTCGTACGACGCGGTGATCTACAGCGACGACAACGGGTCCACCTGGCAGTTGGGTGGCGGTCCCGTTCCGACTGATCCGGCCAACGTCGGCGTCAACGAAGCCGCGATCGTGCAGCTTCCCGACGGTGAGATCTACATGAACAGCCGGCTGAAGTATGCCGACAACACGGGGCCGGCTCGCGGTTATTCCTTCAGTGATGATGGCGGCATCACCTGGAGCAACGTGCAATACGACTACTCGCTGCCGGTGCCGTCGGTCGAGGGATCGTTGATTCAGCTGGATCCCAACACATTGTTGTTCGCCGCCCCGCAGGACCCGACTGATACCGGCATCCGGCAGGAAATGACGATTTGGGCCAGTTTCAACGAGGGACAGACTTGGACGGAAGAACGGGTGATCAGTTACGATTTCGCCAGCTACTCGAGCATGGTCGCGCTCGGCCATGACACGGCCATGCTGGAATTTGTCGCCGGCCAGAATCCGGTGACGGGCGGTGCGATCGACAAGATCGACCTCGTCAAGTTCAACCTCGCCGAGCTGGAAAACGGGCAAACGCCTCAGTTCACTTGGAATTTCGACGAGGAGCCGATCGGTCAGGCGGCGCCGATCGGCGGCAGCTCGATTCGCGACGATGGCCCCTGGGACGAGCGGGGTACGGTCGAGAGCACCGGTGGCATCCCCTTTTACGTGCCCGGAAGCAATGGCGACGAGGCGCTGCAAATCGTCAATGGCTCGAATGTGGTCTTGTCGCCCGCCCTGACCTACGGCTTGCAATTCAGCGCCGGTCAGAGTTTTACTTTTCAGTTCGTGCTTCGCACGACGTCGGCCAACGGCGTGCTGTTGGGAGAAATGCCGGGCGATCCGGGCTACACCTTCAGCCTGGTCAACGGGGCCATTACGCTGAACCTCAACGACGGGAAGGACTCGGAGACGCTGACCGGCACCACGATCGACGACGGCGCCTGGCACGATGTGGTCGGAGTGCGCAACGCCGCCAATGGCACCGTGTCGCTCTATGTTGATGGTTCGCTCGTCGCCACGGCCGCGGACACCACCGGCGATCTGGTGAATTACGACAATGTCACGCTCGGCTCGTATGCCAACGGCAGCAGCCAATTGACGTTTGACATCGATCTTGTGCAAGCCACTCGGGCAGCGCTCACTCCGTCGCAGTTTTTGACGTCGAGCTACGTGCCGCCGCAAACGCTGCCCGCCCCCACGACCCCGGCCAACAATGTGTTGAGTCTGCCGGGGCTGGGATTCTATTTGCCCCCGTATGACGATCGGCACTATTTCGCCGATTTGAACGAGTCCGATCCGCTGTTGATTCAGCCGACGCCGGGAACCGTGGCCCGTTCGGCCATCGACGCGACGAACCAATACTATGTGCAAGGGACGTCGGGCGGCACGGTGTATTACGAAACCAATCCGACCGTGGGCAGCTATTGGTCTTCGCAGGCAGGAACTGGCTGGTCCGTGATCAACTCCAACGGCACCCAGTCGCCGTCACGGAATTTCGATTTCGTGCAGAACACAGAGACCTTCACCATCTCGGACGTGTTCAACGTGCCGTCCGTTCCCACGGACGGCAGCCTGGAGCTGATTGGCAACAACAACAACACCAGTGCCTTGCCTGGCTTCTACCTGGGGGTCAACAGCAGCGGCGATCTGAATTTCAACATTACCGATGGAACCGGCGATCAAACCTCGCTGGTCGATCAAACGCTGGCAACTTACTCATACAGTAACAATTCTCTGCCACAGTTGAGCACGGGCGGTTGGTATCAAATCGTGATCGTGGGCAATGGCCCTGGCACGCCGCTTCAGTATTATCTGACCCCGATGACCGCCACGCAGGTCCAGCAGTATCAGACGTCGCAGTCGATGACGGCGATCGCCACGCCGACGGCCACCGGTGCGACGCAAAACCTCCAAATCGCCAACGTCGGCGACAGCTCCGCGACGGGGCCGCCGACGGTGAATTTCAAGGATCTGGCGATTTTCAATCAGGCTCTCACACCCGCCCAGGTGAGCCAGTTGTTCTTGGACGAGGCCATTCCGCCGGTGGTGACGGCGTCGGGCACGATCAACACCTTCACCGTCGGTGGGGCGGCGATGCCGGTCGACTCAGGCCTGACGGTATCGTCGGGCGACGCGGATCTGACGGGGGCGACGGTCACCATCTCCTCCGGCACGCTGCAATCGGGCGACCTGCTCAATTTCACGAACCAGAACGGAATCAGCGGCAGCTACGCCGGCGGCGTGCTGACCCTGAGCGGCAGTGCGACGCCAGCCCAATACCAGTCCGCTTTACAGTCGGTCACCTTCTCGACCACCAGCACGAACACCACCAGCCGGGCAATTTCCGTCGTTGCGGCCGATGACTCGCTGACCAGCAGTTCCGCGGCGGAGCAGGTCAACGTGTCGACCGCCCTGCCTGTGCTGACGGCGTCGGGCACGACCAGCACGTTCACGGTCGGCGGCGCCGCGGTGGCGGTCGACTCAGGATTGGCGGGAAGTCCCAGCGGAACCGACCTCACAGGTGCCACGGTGACGATCTCGTCCGGCACGCTGCAGTCGGGCGACGTGCTCAATTTCACGAACCAGTATGGGATCAGCGGCAGTTACTCCGGTGGCGTGCTGACGTTGACGGGCAGCGCGACCGTGGCCCAATACGTGGCGGCCTTACAGTCGGTCACTTTTTCCACGAAAAACATCAGCATCACCACCCGATCGCTTTCGATCGTGGCCAGCGATGGCGGTCTCGAAAGCAATGCGGTAGCCGAGCAAATCGTCATCGCCACGCCCGTGGTAGCGGCATCGGGCATGATCAACACGTTCACGGTCGGCGCCCAGGCGGTGACAGTCGACTCGGGCGTCGTCGTATTGTCCAACGACACCGATCTGACGGGTGCCACCGTGACGATCTCGTCCGGCACGCTGCAATCGGGCGACGCGCTCAATTTCACAAACCAGAACGGCATCCGCGGTAGCTATTCGGCCGGAGTGCTGACGTTGACGGGCAGCGCGACCGTGGCCCAATACGCGGCGGCTTTGCAGTCGGTCACGTTCTCCACGACCACCGCCATCGTCGGCAGCCGGTCGATCGCCATCGTCGCTCTCGACAACACATTGACCAGCGATTCGGCCGCGGAAACCGTCAAGGTCTCGACCACCGCCGTCACAGCGTCCGGTTCGACAGCCAGTTACACGGCCGGCGCGGCGGCGGTAGCAGTCGACCCGGGAGTGACCGTGGCGTCGTACGGCGCGAATCTGATTGGGGCGACGATGACGATTTCAGCCGGCACGCTGCAGTCGGGCGACGTGCTCAATTTCACGAATCAGAACGGCATCAGTGGCAGCTACTCCGCTGGCGTGCTGACCTTGAGCGGGAGCGCTACGCCGGCCCAATATCAGGCGGCCTTACAGTCGGTCACCTTCTCCAATTCGACCAACAAGGCCACAACAACGCGGTCAATTTCGACCGTCGCTCATTACAGTTCGATGACGAGCAACTCGGCGGCCGAGCAAGTAAACGTTGATGCGCCGATCACGATCACCGGGACCTATGTCTCGGGTTCGACCTGGTCGTCAACTTTCGATTCGTACCTCGCCAAACACAGCTTGGGCAGCGCCACATACGGCTATGCGCTCCAGACCGGATCCAACCAACTTACTACGCTTCCATGGGCCAACATCAATCAAATCACCGTCACATTCAGCGGCGCGGTCAGCGACGTCGGCCCGACCTCGTTGAAGCTTGCGGGCGGCAGCGGCGGGTCGACTCCCAGCGTGACGGGCTTTACCTCCGACGGCGGCAACACGTATTCCTGGACCTTGTCGGGACCGCTGACCAACAATCGTTATGTGATCGGCATCGCGTCGACCGGCAGTTCGTTTGGCCCGGCCGTAGTCGACGCCAATGGTGCCGGTATCAGCGGCACCTTCGCGACCGGCCAGGCGTTCCCGTCGGGCAACGGTCTGGCCGGGTCGACGTTTGACTTTTTCTTTGATGTTTTGCCGGGCGATACGAACCGAGACGCCAACGACAACGCAACGGACATCAATAATATCCGTCCTCTGTCGAGCGGCACGCGATCGACATCCAGCAGTTACAACCCGTACTACGACCTGCTGGGCGCCGGAATCATCAACGCCACGACGTTGAACACGATTCGGCCCTTGACGGGACGCTTGGAGAGCGCCAATCCGACGGCACCCTCCGCCTCGCAGGGTGTCGGAACCACGGGCTTTGTCGGCCTGGAGCTGGGAGTACAAGAGACCGGTGGCTCGACTTCGCTCGCCACAGGCAGTTCGACGAGCAGTTCATCGGCGAGCGCTGTGAGCAACGTCGCATCGGCACCGCTGTCGTCGAGCACGACGTCGGCCGTCACGAAAAGCACGACGGGCAGTGGTTCTGAGGGCACGAGTTCGACGACAGGTAACCGCGACCATGGTCGCCACCGTTTCACCCTGATCGACGAAGCGGTTTCGGACTTCGAGCTGGCCGATCTTTGGGTCTGACTACCGAGTTTTTCAAATTCCGGTTGCCAATTTTGATTGCGACAAGCCGCGGGTAAGTCTGATCGAACGGGGCCTCTTTCCCGCGGCTTTCCCCCCCGAAATTGGGATCCCCAATAGCCGGTTCGCTCGTTGACTTTTCAGTCAAGTCATTTATGCTGGAGACTGTTGCGATCGGAAAGATCGTGCCAGCTGGCCTGAAGGGCCAGGTTCTTGGAACCGGGCATGGTGTTGCTGGCGACCGGCTGAGACTGGAACGGAACATCTTCTATAGAGGCTTTGGTGGGCTCGTCAGCTCCACTGCGGCGCTTGTTGACTTCGCTGCTCGCGTGACACCCAAAGACTAGGCGCTAATGAGGGGCTAAATCAAACGCATGCTTTCCCTCCGCAGGGAAGGCGGCGAGCGGTGAATGGTATCACCGGCTCTCCGTTTCGCTTTGATCCCTTCTCGTATCTTGTGGTCCGGATTGATCACGAGATTTCCTGTCATCCCGTCACGGGGCGCTCGCTGTTGCGCTCCGGCCGCTTGTCGTCTTTCGAGCTTGAAATAAATCGATGCCCAATCCCCTGACTTTCAAACTGCGCCTTGAGCCCCTCGAGCAGCGGTTGGTGTTGAGCGCCAGCAGTGCCGTGCCCAATCTGACGCCGCCGCAGACCGCTTATGAGAATCTGGTCGAGGCCAACGTCGTTGGCGAGAACATTTTCTACAACGATTCAACGTTCGACGGCTTCAATCCGGCCGCCAACGCCGCGGATGACGCGGCGATCGCCACCGACAAGTCGGCGCTGTTGCCGGGCCAGACCGCGACCTTCGCCAACTACACCAGCTATGTGTACGGCATCAACGGCATCATGGTCGACATTGCCGGCCTGCCGGGCAACGTGACGGCCAGTGACTTCAACTTCATGGTCGGCAACACCAACGATCCTTCGACGTGGACTCAATTGACCGTGGCGCCCACCGTGACGGTTCGTTGGGGCGCCGGCGTGCAGGGATCGGCGCGCGTCGAGTTGATCTGGCCCAACGACACGATCCAGAACGAGTGGTTGCAAGTCACCGTTCTGGCCGACACCGACACCGGCCTTTCAACGGATGACGTTTTCTATTATGGCAACGCCATCGGCGAGACCGGCAACTCGACAGCCGACGCCCAGGTGAACGCGTTGGACGTGACGGTGCGCAAGAAAACCAGACGCGCACGGCCAGCATCACCAACGTCTACGATTTCAATCGCGACGGGCAGGTGAACACCGCGGACATCAACACCGCCCGGTCCAATGAAACCACGTCTGCCAACGCTTTGAATCTGATCAGTGTGCCCGCGACGACCGTCGTGACGCCGTTCGCCACCGAGCAGCCCTCGTTGTTGGAGTCGTCGGGCGAGTATTACTACTTTTTTGCACCGGTGATCGTGGAAACGCCCGACGGCACGCTGATCAGCGTGGCCGAGGCACGGACTGCGGCCTACGACGCCGACGTGGAAGGGATTGCCGAAACGACCAGCACCGACGGCGGCCAGACCTGGTCGGCGGTGTCGATCATCGCCCATGCCCCCGACTATCCGAACAACTACGTGGGGATGGGCTCGATGGTCGTCGACAAAACGACCAACACGGTCTTTCTGGTCTACACCGTGGACAATAACGACGTGCTCCTGATGAGCACCAGCAACGACGGCCAGACCTGGACGGCTCCGCAGGACATCACGTCAAGCGTGATGTTGCCGAGCTGGGGCTATTTCGCCGCCGGGCCCGGCAACGGCATTCAGCTCACCATCGGGCCCGACACCGGCCGATTGGTGATTGCCTTCGACTATTGATACGCCGCCAGCACCACCAACTCCGACAACCCCTCATACGACGCGGTGATCTACAGCGACGACAACGGGTCGACATGGCAATTGGGAGGCGGCCCCATTCCGACCGATGGCCCCAATACCGGCGTCAATGAAGCCGCGATCGTTCAGCTCTCCGACGGGGCGATCTACATGAACAGCCGGCTCAAGTTTGCGGAGAACTTGGGGCCGGCCCGGGGAACATCCGTCAGCTACGACGGCGGAATCACCTGGAGCAATGTGCAGTACAACTACTCGCTGCCGGTCTCGTCGGTCGAAGGCTCGCTGATTCAACTCGATCCCAACACGCTGCTCTTCGCCGCCCCGCAGGACCCGAATGATACCGGCGTCCGGCAGGAGATGACGATTTGGGCCAGCTTCGACGAGGGGCAGACTTGGACCGAAGAACGGGTCATCAGTTACGACTTCGCCAGCTACTCGTGCATGGTCGCGCTCGGCAATGACACCGCCATGTTGGAATTCAACGCCGGTCAGGTGCCGGGGACGGCTGGTTTTGCCGGCAAGATCGATTTGGTGAAATTCAATCTCACCGAGCTGGAGAACGGGCAAACGCCCCAGTTCACCTGGAATTTCGACGAACAGCCGATCGGTCAGGCGGCGCCGATCGGTGGCAGCTCGATTCGCGACGACGGTCCTTGGGACGAACGCGGCACCGTGCAAAGCACCGGCGGCATCCCCTATTACGTGCCGGGCAGCAACGGCGACGAGGCGCTGCGGATCGTCAACGGCTCGAACGTGAACCTGTCTCCGGCCACGACCGACGGCTTGCAGTTCGGCACCGGTCAGAGCTTTACGTTCCAGTTCGTGCTCCGCACGACGTCGGCCAACGGCGTGCTGCTGGGCGAAATGCCCGGCGATCCGGGCTACACCTTCAGCCTGGTCAACGGGGCCATCACGCTGAACCTCAACGACGGGACAAACTCGGAAACCCTGACCGGCCCCACGATCGACGACGGCGCCTGGCACAACGTAGTGGGCGTGCGGAACACCGCCAATGGCACCGTGTCGCTCTACGTCGACGGTTCGCTTGTCGCCACGGCCCAGGACACCACTGGCAATCTGGAAAATAGCGACGACGTCACGCTCGGTTCCTATGCCGATGGCAGCAGCCAGTTGACGTTCGATATTGATCTGGTTCAAGCCACCCGGGGAGCGCTCACTCCGTCGCAATTCTTGACGTCGAGTTACGTGCCGCCACAAACGTTGCCCGTTCCCACGACCGTGGCCGACAACGTGTTGAATCTGCCCGGGTTGGGTTTCTATTTGCCGCCCTATGACGATCGGAACTATTTCGCCGATTTGAACGAATCGGACCCGCTTTTGATTCAGCCCACGCCGGGAACCGGCGTCAAATCGGCCATTGACGCCACGAACAACTATTACGTGCAGGGGATCCAGGGCGCCACGGTGTATTACGAAACGAACCCGAGCGTAGGCAGCTATTGGTCTTCGCAGGGAGGAACGGGCTGGACCGTGCTCAATTCCAACGGCACGCAGTCACCATCGCAGAATTTCGATTTCGTGCAGAACACCGAGACGTTCACCATCTCGGATGTTTTCAACGTCCCTTCTGTTCCGACGGATGGCGACCTGGAATTGGTCGGCAACAACAACAACACCAGTGCCCTGCCCGGCTTCTATCTGGCGGTCGACGCCGGCGGCAATCTCAACTTCAACATCACCGATGGAACCGGCAACCAAGCCTCGCTGGTCGATCAAAACCTGGGAACGTTCTCGAACACTAACAATTCGCTGCCGCAATTGAACACGGGCGATTGGTATCAAATCGTGATCGTGGGCAATGGCCCCGGCACGCCGCTTCAATATTACTTGACGCCGATGACCGCCGCGGAAGTCCAGCAATACCAGACTTCGCAGTCGATGACCGCGATCGCCACGCCAACGGCCACCGGCTCGACGCAAAACCTGCAAATCGGTAACGTCGGCGACGGATTTACGCCGGTCTATCCCTCGACCTTGAATTTCAAGGATCTGGCGATCTTCAACCAGGCGCTCACGCCCACCGAGGTGGGTCAGTTGTTCTTGGACACGTCCACCCCGCCGACGGTCACGCCGTCGGGCACGATCAACACCTTCACGCTGGGAGGCACGGCGGTGACGGTCGACCCGGGCGTGACCATCTCGGGGGGCAATGCGGATTTGACCGGAGCAACCGTGACGATCTCGTCCGGCACGCTGCAGTCAGGAGATACGCTTAATTTTACGAACCAGAATGGAATCACCGGCAGCTACTCCGGCGGCGTATTGACCCTGAGCGGCAGTGCAACGCTGGCTCAATACCAGGCCGCTCTTCAGTCGGTCACGTTCTCTACCACCAACGCGAGCATGGCCACCCGTTCCGTTTCCGTCGTCGCGATCCAGGGTCCGCTCGCCAGCGATCCGGCGGTGGAACAGGTCGAAGTGTTGACTGCCGCGCAAGTGTTTTCGCCGTCAGGCACGATCAATACATACACGGTCGGTACCGGGCCGGTCGCAGTCGACTCGGGTCTGGCGGGGAACCCTGGCGGCTCCGAAGTAACAACAGCGACCGTGACGATCTCGTCCGGCACGCTGCAGCCGGGCGACACGCTCAATTTCACGAACCAGAACGGCATCACCGGCAACTACTCCGCTGGCGTACTGACATTGACCGGCAGCGCCACTTTGGAGCAATTTGTGACGGCATTGCAGTCGGTCACGTTCTCCACCCTCTCCCCGAGCACCACTCCCCGCTCAATTCTCATCACTCCCTTCGACGGTACGCTGGAGGGTGTGGCGGCGGCTGAACAAATTGATGTGGTCATCGCGCCGCCGGTGGTAACCCCCTCGGGCGCGTCGGGGAGCTACATGATCGGCGGCGCGGCCGTGGCGATCGACTCGGGCGTAATGGTCTCGTCCTACGACTCGGATCTGACGGGGGCCACGGTGACGATCTCGTCCGGAACGTATCGGTCTGGCGACATGCTGAATTTCACGAACCAGAACGGCATCAGCGGCAACTACTCGGGGGGCGTGCTGACCTTGAGCGGCATTGCGACGCCGGCGCAATACCAGGCAGCCCTGCGGTCGGTCACGTTCTCGTCGACCACCAACATTACCACCATCACTACCCGGTCAATTTCGATCGTCGCTCTCGACAACGCGCTGAGCAGCAATTCAGCGTCGGAAACCCTCACCGTGGGGCAAGACTTCGTGATACCGTCCGGATCGTTGGCCAGCTACACCGCTGGCGCATCGAGTGCGTATGTCGATCCGGCTATCACGATCGCTTCCGGCGGCACCCAACTGACTCAGGCGGTCGTGACGATCTCGTCCGGCACGCTCCAGTCGGGCGATACCCTGAGCTTCACCAGCCCGAACGGCAGCGGCATCACCGGCAACTACACGGGGGGCGTGCTGACCTTAAACGGCACCGCGACGCCAGCGCAATACCAGGCGGCCCTGCAGTCGGTCACCTTCTCTTCGAACAGCACCAGCACCACGGCTCGGTCAATTTCGATCACCGTCGCCAACCACAGCACCAACAGCAACACGGCGGCCGAGCAAGTGAACGTCGACGCACCGGCCACGATCACCGGAGTGTATGTCTCGGGTTCGGCCTGGGCTTCATCCTTCGATGCGTATCTCGCCAAGCACGGCTTGGGCAGCACAACGTATGGCTGGGCATTGCAGACCGGATCCAGTCAGCTCACCACGCTGCCCTGGTTGAACTTGAATCGGATCGACGTCCAGTTTAGTGAGGCCGTCAGCGGCATTGCCCAGGGCTCGCTGAAACTGGTGGGTGGTTCGGGCGGGGCGACTCCCACGATCACGGGCTTCTCCAGCTTGGGAAATAACACGTATCAGTGGACTCTTTCGGGTCCTCTGACCAACAACAAGTATGTGATTGCCGTCGCGTCGACCGGCAGCTCGTTTGGCCCGGCGGTCGTCGACGCCAATGGAGCGGGGATCAGCGGCGGATTCACGACCAGCAGCAGTTCGTTTCCGAGCGGCAACGGTCTGGCCGGTGGAACTTTCGACTTCTTCTTCAATGTCCTGCCCGGCGATGTGGACCGAAACTCGGTCGACAATGCCACCGACATCAACGAGGTTCATCCACTTTCGAGCGGCACCCGGACGACCTCCGGCAATTACAATCCATTCTACGACCTCACCGGCGGCGGGAGCATTAACTCCACTGACTTGAACCTGGTCCGTTCTTTCTCGGGTCGTTTGGCGAGTAACTCGCCGATTGCGCCTTCCGCCTCGCAGCAGGTGGAGACGACTGGCCTCGCGGCCCTGGCACTTGGGGTCCAGGAGACAGGCAGCCCGCCGGCGAGCGGTTCGCCCACGAGCACCGTCGGCAATGTGGCCCCCGCCAGTGCGACCGCCGCCGCCACGACATCGGCCGGCGTTGGTAGCCCCGCCAGCGACGGGTCGTTGCAAACGGTCAGCGCGACCACGGGCATACGCGATCGGGGTCATCACCGCCTGGCAGCGACCGATTTGGCGCTGTCGGAGTTCGATCTGGCCGACCTGTACGCTTAGGCGGGAGCGCTCCGGGTTGCTCGCGAATAGATGCTCGACCGCCGAGCCCCCCCCAGCGCGGCGATTTACAGATCTTCCAGCAGATCTTCGCCATAGCCGGGCGGAAAGGGGTTTGCCAGATTGCCCCGAGCCGGCGGCTTTTTGTCGCCAATGTCGGCATCGCGTGAATCGGCGTCCGCATCGGTCGCGTCGGCGTGATCGGAGTTGGCTTGTTCCGGGACCGTCTCGTCGGCCGGAGACATCCCAAAGCGACCCAGCCAGTGGGCAACCTGGGCGGCCGAGAGCGGTCCAGCGGGCTTGGCCGGTTCCGCAGCCTCTCCTTGCTGTCGGCCGACGCGGCGCTGGACCACTTCGGCATACCAACGCTCGCTGTCGATCGACTGGGCCCGGCGGCGTCGGGCGGCCCGCTGCAAGCGGTGATCGCTGCTGACGACGACGAGTTGCCGCGGGCTGTGATCTTGAAGGATCAACTGCTCGATCAACGCGTCGGCATCGCCCGGATTGGGAGCAAAATGAACCTGCAGTCCTCGATGGGTGACGAGCCGGGGACGGCCGGCGGGAGCCTCGCGCGCGTCGAACACGACGACCGCTTTGGCCAGCTCGCTGGCATCGAGCGATTCGACGAGGAAGTTCAGTAGCGCACTGCGTGCCCGTTCGAGCGTGCCGGGGCCGACGCCACGGGGCAAGATTCCGCTGGCATGCAACAGGTTATAGCCGTCGATGACGAGTGCCATAATGCGATTGCGGCAAAAGAATCGATCGACGGTGAGGGCTCACCCGGTCGAAACGAGATTCATCGTGCAGCGCAAAATCCGCTGCGCCGACGCGGGGGTTCAATACACGGCCAGGGGCCGACGGGCCACTTCCAACTGGCCGGCGCGGTATTTGACCGTGCCGTTGACGATGACCGTGTCGGCCCGACCGATCAACTTCCAGCCGGCGAAAGGGGTGTTGGTGCTCTTGGAGTGGAATTTGGTCGGATCGACGGTCCAGCGCGCCGCCGGATCGATGATGGTGACGTCGGCGTCAGCGCCGACTTGCAGCGTTCCTTTATTCAGGCCAAGGACGCGGGCCGGGTTGATCGTCATCTTGGCCAGTGCCGTGGGCCAATCGAGGTGGCCCGGCTCGATGAGCCGCGTGACGACCAGCCCCAGGGCGGTTTCCAGACCGACGATGCCGAACGGAGCCTGGTCGAGTTCGCGCATTTTCTTTTCGGCCGCGTGCGGAGCGTGATCGGTGCAGATGACGTCGATCGTGCCGTCGATCAGGCCCGCGATACAGGCGTCGACGTGCCGGCGGCCGCGCAGGGGCGGGCTCATCTTGTAGTTGGAGTCGAATTTTCGCAGCGACTCGTCGGTGAGCGAGAAATGGTGCGGACAGACTTCGGTCGTCACGCGGACATTGCGCGATTTCGCCCGGCGAATGATGTCGATGCTGCCGGCGCTGGAGACGTGCATGATGTGGATTCGTCCGCCAGTCGCTTCGGCCAGCGAGATGTCGCGGCCGGTCATGGCGTCTTCGGCCACGGCGGGCATTCCGGGCAGCCCGAGGATCAGCGACACGAGCCCTTCGTGCATCACGCCTCCCTGGGTCAGTTCGCGGACTTCGGCGTGGTTGAGGATCGGCTTATCGAACATCAGGCAGTATTCGAACGCCCGGCGCATCAATTCCGGATCGTAGACCGGCGCGCCGTCGTCGCTGAAGGCGACGGCTCCGGCCCGCACGAGCTGGCCGATTTCGGCCAGTTCTTTTCCTTCGCGGTTTTTGCTGACGCAGGCCACGACGAAGACGTGGCAATGGTTTGCCCGCGCGGCCTGGTGCATGATGAATTCGACCGCGGCCTGACTGTCGACCGGGGGCTCGGTGTTGGGAATGCAGGCGATCGAAGTGAAACCGCCGGCCAGTGCGGCGGCGGTTCCGGTGTGGATGGTTTCGTCCTCTTCGCGTCCCGGTTCGCGCAGATGGACATGCATGTCGATCAGCCCGGGAGCGACGATTTTTCCCTGGGCGTCGATTTCGACGTCGGCGATCGCCTCGCCCACGTCGTAGGCGGCGATGCGCGAGTCGGCAATCAGCAGATTGGTGACGCGATCGATCTTCTGGCTGGGGTCGATGACACGGCCGCCGCGAATCAGCAGGCTAGACATAAAATGAGCGCTCTCTTGTGGTGTTTCTTCAGGTCAATTGCCCGCGGATGGATTCAATGCGCCCGTGGGCCCGCAGTCGAGACTGGCGTCCGCGGTATCGCAACCGGCCGAAGCGGCTTACTCCGTCCCGGCCAGGATCAGCCACAACACGGCCATCCGAACGGCCAGACCGTTGGCCACTTGTTCGAGGATGACCGAATGCGGGCCGTCGGCCACATCGGGAGTGATCTCCACTCCGCGGTTGATCGGACCGGGGGCCAGAATCAAAATGTCGTCTTTGGCCTTGTCGAGCCGCTCGCGATTCATCGCGTAGAGGAGCGCATATTCGCGGACCGAGGGGAAGGGGCGCGTGGTTTGCCGCTCGAACTGGATGCGCAACAAGTTGAGCACGTCGCAGCGCGGCAGGATGGCATCGAGATCGTGGGCCACCTCGACTCCGAATTCTTTCCACAAGGGCGAAACGAGCGTCGATGGGCCGCACACGATGACGTGCGCCCCCAGCTTTTTCAATCCCCAGATGTTCGAGCGGGCCGTGCGGCTGTGAGCGATGTCGCCGACCAGGGCGACCGTGAGCCCCTCGATCCGGCCGCGGCGTTCGCGAATCGACAAGATATCAAGCAGTCCTTGCGTGGGATGTTCGTGGGCGCCGTCGCCGGCGTTGATCACCGCGCAATCGAGGTTTTGAGCCAGCAGTTGCGCCGTGCCGGGGGTGCGATGCCGCACGACGACCACGTCGGTCCCCAGGGCTTCGATGTTTTTGGCGGTGTCGATGAACGTCTCGCCCTTCGACAGGCTGCTGGTCGAGGCGGTGAAATCGACCGTGTCGGCTCCCAATCGCCGGGCGGCCAGCGAAAAGCTGGTCCGTGTGCGGGTCGAAGCCTCGAAGAACAGATTCGCGCACGTCTTGCCGGCGAGGACCGGAATCTTTTGCTTGCAACCGGACGTTGCTTCCTTGAACATCACGGCCGTGTCGAGAATCGTCCGCAGCTCTTCGGCCGACAGACTCTCGAGATCCAACAAATGACGCCGCGTCCAGCTGGCTGGCACGGTGCCAATGTCGATCACGTCGGTACTCATGAGAGCATCATCCTATGCGCTTACCGGCGCGCAGCGGAATTTGCGCTTGCGGCATCTGGTCGCGCGGCCGCTGGGGTGGGATCGAAGGGCGACAGGTCGGAAGCACGACTTCCTTGTCAGCCCAGCGCGCACTCCAAGGCGGCTACAGAGCGTCATCCCCGCTCTGAACTACCACGCGAATGACTGGCCGGCTCGCTAGGCTGATTCTAACATGGTGGTGGGCGACTGCAAGCAAGCAAGCCAAAGATGAGGATTTTGGTGGTGCAATCCGCGGTTTAAGCGTTGTTTTGCCCCTTTCCCAGTCGCCACCCGTCCGCCTGTCTCTTTCGGTCCACTGCGATGCCCGATTCGCTGTCCCCTGCCGTTCTCTCGCCGCCGGCCATCCTGGCCGATCTCGACTGGCAGCAGCCAGGCCGCCGCGAGCTTGCCGAACGAATCGTCCGCACGCTTTCCGTCTTGAGTACAGAGGTGCGTACCACACAGGATGGACCTCCGCCGGATCGGCCGATCGACCTGGTGATTTCCGAGCGGCCCGCGGCATTGGCGGACCTTGGGCTTGAGACCGGCGTTTCCGCGGACCGCATCGGACTGATCGTCGTCGGGCAGCCGGCCGCCAAGGCCGATGCCAATTTGCCGCTCGACTTTACTGACCGCGAATTGCTGCTGGCCTGCCGGTTGGTCGGACAGATCGTGGCCCTGCGGCGGCGCTCATTCGAAGTCGAGCGTAGCAGCCACGAGCTGGCCCGGCTGGCCGCGGCCGATCCACTCACCGGCCTGGCCAATCGCCGCGCCTGGGAGACCGAAGCGCCCGATCGCTGTCGGCGTGCGCTGTCGACGGGTCAGGCGGTTTGCCTGGCGATTTTCGACGTCGATCGGTTCAAAGCGGTCAACGACGTGCAGGGTTACTCGGCGGGCGATGCGGCGCTGGCCGCGATCGCGAGCGAGTTGGAAGCCCGGCTACGGGCCGGCGATTTGCTGGCCCGGCTGGGTGGCGACGAGTTTGCCGCATTGCTGGTCGGCGCGTTCGATCTGGCCGGCGCGCTGGCGATTGTCGACCGGGTTCGATCGGCAGTCGGTCAGCACCTGGCGGCCCGGCTCGGTTTCGAGCTCTCGTTGAGCGCCGGCTGCGCAGTTGAGATTAGCGGCGGCTCGCGAGATCTCGCGGCGTTGCTCGTGGCGGCCGATGGGGCCTTGCGCGAGGCGAAACGCGCCGGCCGCGACCGCGCGGTCCTGGCCGGTTGAGCGATATCGTAGGACACACGTATGAGGGCTCAATATTCCAAGTTCGGCAATCTGGGAGAAGCGAGGTTCGGCACGCCGCTTGGCCCATTAGTGGTGCAAAACACGACGTCCGTCCGCTGCCTGACCGGCTTCAACAATAAGTCCACAACCTGCAGGCCGCGGGCGCGTGCATTGATGAACACCTGGCGTAGCCTGAGATGCAAGCCTGGACCGGTCCACATTTCCTTGAGAAGAGCGTCAGTCTGGCAGGAACTGCAACGCATATAGTTTGGCGTCCACCAATTCCAGCTTCAATCTCACGACCTTCCCCGCGAGGCTGCCGAGTCCTGCTTGCTTCCGCCATGTAACGACGTGATGCACGGTATCGCCGACGATCGGGTCGCAATCTTCGAGGCCGAATCCTGGCAGCGGCTGCCCGGATTCATTCAGCAGTCCCACCCGCACGGCCCCCTTCGCACAGACATTCAATTCGAGCCGACTGCCTGCGAACGTTAGCGGATGCGTCATTGCGATCCCCGGTGTCTCGCTGGCATCGAGCGAAACGAAACCGTCCAGCCGTTGGGTGAGTTTCAGAAACCGGTCGTGAATTCCCCCTTCGTACTCGGCTCCGCCGTAGGCGGCCCCGCCGTGGGCCGTAAACCGCGCGGTCGCGAATTGCACGACTTCATCTCCGCGCACGCCCATCCCTTGGTGCATTAAGGCTTCGATGACCGGCCGTCCCTCGATTTCGAATTTGGAAGCGAGATAGAACGGCTCTCCGTATCCGCTCCAATTCTTGCCGTCCCGGCTGACCATTAACTCCGATCCCGGCCGTCGATTCGCTACACCGTCATAGCGCCAAGGGAAGGCGACATAGGCATCAGGCGCCCCAGGATATTTCACAGCCGTGCTGCGGTACGGCTGACCGTAGTTGTTCGGGGGGATGACAATCGGCAATTCCTGGGTGATGCTTGGGAGGGTGAAAATGCCGTGGCGCACACCGGGGTTGCTGCTCGGCTGGAACGGCCAGGGTTTGAGTGGCTCGCGCGTCTGAGCCAGCGTGCAGGCGCGGCCGGGACCGCCGACGTCGGTCCAGGCCCCCTCGTGCCGGAGGAACAAACAGTAGACCCCGCGCTGGTCGTCCCAAAAGGCCTCCGCGCCGCCACCACAATCGAAGGGCAGAGCGATCGTTTCGTTTCGCTTCCAGTGCCATCCATCCGGCGACGTGTAAACATAGATCCCGCGCTGCATCGAGAAGGCGATATACTTGTACTGCTCGTCGGCAGGCGCCGCTGGGTTGGGATCTCGAAACATCGTCCCCTGAGTGGCGTCGGTGAGTACGATGTTGTTCGCCGTCGAACCGTCCCAGGCGAACAAGCCGAGTTGCGGCTTCATCCAGTGCAGTCCGTCATCCGAGGTGGCGATGCAAATGGCATCGGACTTGCCTCCCCACATTCCCCCGTTGGTATAGGCCATGCGGAATACGCCATGGTCGTCGTCTACCGACACGATATCGGGGATGCCCGGCCCAAAACGCGGTCCTGGCTCCCACGGTTGGTCGATACGGAAGTCGGTGACCTCCCAGCGGGGTGGGTTGGTGGCAAAGCGGAGATTATCGTGCTCCTCCAGCAGCGCGCCGTCGAGAAACACGTGCTTACGTGAACCAAGCGCTGCCACGCCTTTCAACTGCCCCCCCTCGAATAGCAGCGGCGGGCCGCTCGGGCTGGCGGGTGGTGTTGCGCAGGAGAGTAATTGTGGGAGAACGTGTCGGCCAGATCGAAGTCCTCGAGATACCGAGCCTTGCCGGAAAAGCGTAGCTCGTCGAGCGCTCCGACGAGCGGCTGCTCCCCCTTGCGGTCGCGGCCGATCGTCAGCGAATTGAGCCGCCCCTTCATTGGCAGAAATCCGCCTTTCCTGGGCAATTGTTGCAGCCGGCCGTCCACGAAATGACGTACCTGCCGCTCCCGGGCTGAAAAGGTAAACGCGAGATGATGCCAGCCGGGCTTGACGCCGGCGACTGCGTCCCTGTCCGTCGGCAGGGCGATTTCCACCGCGGAGGCGCGCATCTCTTCAGCCCCGATGATGCCGCCGGCCTGATTGACCTTTCCGGGCGTGGCGTCCACGCTCATGCCCGCACTACGGAGCACGAACTGGCCGCGGTCGGCCTCCAGGCAGAGCGAATTCGGCACATCCGCCACCAGTTCGGTCGTCAAGGCGCCGACTTCGAAGACCACGCCGCGCGTGGCCTGCTGCGCCTCGGCCTTAAACCAGAATTCGACCGTCCAGTCGAGGTAGCCAAGATTGAACGGCTCCGGCACGAGGTCCGGGGCGAGAAACAGGGGCTTTGGATCGCGATACAATCCAGCCGTCGGGCAGGCATACTCGACTGCAACGCCGGTATTTCCGGACAGTTCCACAGCGTTGCCGAACCGACCCTGCACCAGCTTTCCGCCGGTTTTGAGCCGCAGGTCGAACTGGTGGCGGCTGGCATCGGTGAGTGTCATGCCGGGATAGTCAGGTTCGTCGAACAGCCACAGCGCAATCGTGTGGTCGTCCGGCGCCGTCGAATTGCACGGCGTTTGCGCCGTCGCCGTGGCGAGCCAGGTCGCCAGCCACACAGCCGGCAACGCCGCCGCTAAACGCCAGCGGCGCATCGCGCGATTCGACAACGATACGTATTGCATGCCGCCAATCCTCCAAAGTGCGTGCGATTGAGAAATAGCGATCGAACCGGGATTTCTCATCTAGGATTTCGCCCTGCCCGAGCGTCCAGCCCGCCGAGCCAGCCGCATTCCCAGTTTGACGCTTATCAAGCACGGAGACAAACCTTTCAAATGATTTCCCTTAGCTTGCATGGAAGAGGGTCGTGTTTTGACTTTCCAAAAGGCGCGAAGCCTTCATTGATCTCCCTCAGCGAAACATTGCTTTGCGTCGCTCCGTATTGGCGAGTCTGCGATCGCCACCGATTGTAATCCGCCGCCGGCGCATCCAAAACTGCCCAATCCGGAGAAGCGCTAGCCGAGGGAACCTCGGACCGGCGGCGACGTCAGTCGGAGCAACCGACGGCGGGGGCTCGGTTTCGAGCGAAAGGCGACGCTCAATGCCGCCATCAGCCTCACGCGGCTGAATTAATCTCGATGGCGCGCGTTATATCGCGTGCGCCACGCCGCCAAAGGGTCGGGCGGCAATCAGGCTCGCTTTTTTCCGCTGGCCGCCCGCTGTCCGGCGATTGGGCGCATCCCCCCTGCCACCGAAAGGCCCAAACCATGAAGTCCTTGACTACCGCCTGCGTGCTGCCATTGGCCCCGTCGTTCAGGCGGGCCGGCGCGCCGGAAGGAATTGAAGTCAACGACGTTCAGTCGCAGTTGAACGGCAGCCGCATGGCAGCAATCAAAACCCCGCGTTCCATGGACGACATTCAAATTGTATTGGACGAAGCGCGGCGTCGCGATTGGGCTGTGAGCACGGCCGGGGGCCGCCATGCGATGGGAGGCCAGCAGTTCGCCAGCGACGCGATTTTGCTCGACACGAGCCACTTCAATCAGGTGGTGCAATTCGACAGAGCCAAAGGACTGATCACGGTCGAGGCGGGAATCGAGTGGCCGGAGCTGATCGATTATCTGCTCGCCGAGCAGGCCGGACAGGATGAGTCCTGGGCCATCCGCGACAAACAGACCGGCGTCGACCGGGTCAGCGTGGGAGGCTCGCTGGCCTCGAACATTCACGGTCGCGGCCTGAAATTCCCTCCGTTGGTCTCCGGCATCGAATCGTTCACGCTGATCACCGCCGACGGAAAGTTACACTCGTGCAGCCGTAGCGAGAACCAGGAGCTCTTTTCGCTTGCGATCGGCGGTTATGGGCTGTTCGGCGTTGTCGTTCACGTTACGTTGCGGCTGGTTCCGCGCACGAAAGTGGAGCGGATCGTCGAGGTGATTGCGGTGAAGGACCTGCTCCCCTTTGTCGATCGGCGGCTGGCGTGCGGCTTTGTATACGGCGATTGCCAGTATTCGACCGACCTGGATTCGGAGGTCGACCGGCATGCCGGAGTTTTTTCCTGTTACCGGCCGGTTCCGCTCGACACGCCGATCCCCAAAGCGCAGAAAGCACTCGGCCCG
Organism: uncultured Planctomycetaceae bacterium; assembly: GCA_963702015.1. GTDB lineage: Bacteria > Planctomycetota > Planctomycetia > Pirellulales > PALSA-1355 > DATJTR01. The sequence goes on along the minus strand of OY969698.1, from coordinate 3,287,952 downwards.
CAGGATTGGATGGAGCTCTATACCCTGGCACGAACCGACAAGAAGCGGGCCTTCGAAAGGTACAGCAAGTATTACTTGTCAACCAATGGTCAGGTCTACTGGTCCGACACGCATCAGCTTGCCGGCAGTTTCGATGCGCACCGCAATGCCGTCGATAAAAAACGAGGCACGCAAATGATCACCGAGGCGTATGTCAGTCGCGACAACTTTTTGCCGTTCATGGAGAAAGTCCGGCAGGACTACATCGACCACCACGTCGACATGACTTATGGCACCATTCGTTTCATCGAGAAAGACAGCGAGACGTTTCTGCCGTGGGCCAAAGAATCGTCGGTTTGCATCGTCTGCAACTTGAACGTCGTGCATACCGATGCCGGCCGGGAAAAGGCGGCCGGAGATTTCCGGCGGATCATCGACCGGGCGATCGAGTTCGGCGGCCGCTATTACCTCACCTACCACCGCTGGGCGACTCGCAAGCAAGTGGAAACGTGCTACCCGCGGTTCGTCGATTTTCTGTGGCTGAAGAAAAAGTACGACCCCCAAGAGCGCTTTCAAAGCGATTGGTACCGCCACTACCGGACGATGTTCGCCGACCGGCTATGACGGCGCATCGAACCGCACCCGGTGGCCCGTGATCCAAGCTTCACGGGTACTCGGGCGGGAGGCCTGCTCAACCGCGGCTGGTTTATGCGGCGCCGGCATGATCGGTTCATTGCGCGCCGTCAGGTTGAGCAGTGGCCGGCGGAATCAGACGCAGCGTCGGCACTACGACGGGGGGCTGTTGGGATGCCGGCCCACCGGCCGGTGCAGCGACGGGCGTGATCGGTGCCGGTTGAAGCTGTGTTTTTGGTGCCGCGGGCGTAGCGGCTGGCGACACGTTGCCGGGTTGGCCCGCCGGTGGTGCGCTGTCTGGTTGGCCCGCCGGCGGCGCGTTACCAGGCGGAGTGGCGGGTGGAACATCGCCTGGCACGGCGGGGGGAGTATTGATCTGCGGAATATCTTCCGGTGGCATGGGCGCGGGCGTCGGCACCGTTTCTGGACCCTCCGGCATCATTTCTGGACCGCCCATCACCGGCGGCAGACGGCGAGGGAAGTTCGGCGCTAGCCCGCCGCCGAGGGCTTGATAGGTGTTTACGATGGCAGACAGTTGCTCTTTTTTGGTTTCGATCAAGATCATTCTGGCGTCGTTGCGGTCACGCTGGGCGAAGAGCACGTCTATGTATTCAACGCGGGCATTCTGAAAGAGCTGACCGGCTACCGCGACCGCGGTTTCGAGGGATGCCAGCTGCTGCTTCTTGAGTTCGATGCTCCTGCTGTAGTTCTGCACCTTGGACACGCGGTTGATCACCTCGGTAAAGGCGTTGAGGACGACGCGTTGGTAGTTATAGACGGCCTGCAATTGCAGGGCATTCGCGTTCATGTAATCGGCCTTGATCGCGGTCTTGTTGATTAGCGGCCCGACGAGATCGCCAGCGACACTGTAAATCAACGATTCCGGAGTCAAGTAGAGATACTTGGGGTTGAAAGCCTCGTAGCCGACGGAGCCGGTGATGAAAAGCTTGGGATAGAAGTTCATCCGGGCGACTCTGATGTCGAGTCCGGCAGCCGATAGCTGGCGATCGGCTTCGCGGATGTCGGGCCGGTTTTGAAGCAGTTGCGCGGGCACTCCCAAGTTCAGCGCGTGCAGGTCCATATCGATGAATCCCGTCGAGTCACGTTCGACCGGCTGCGGGTAGCGACCGACGAGGAAATTGACTCGGTTCTCGGCCTCGATAATATCCTGTCTGATGATCAGCTTTTGGCTCTGGTTCTTCCGAACCTCGGCCTGAAAACGCTGGACAGCCAGCTCGGTGTCTTTGGCAAATGCCTTCCTGGCCTTGGCGATCTTAAGGCTTTGTTCCTGCAGCGCGATGGTTCGGTCCAGAGTCTCCAGCTGTTTGTCGAGCGCCATCAGTTGGTAATAATTCTCGGCAACGTCAGCGATCAGACGGGTCACGACGTAGTTCCAACCTTCCCTGGTGCCGAGGTAGCGAAACACTTCCGCGTCTCTGGCATTCCGCAGCTGCCTCCAGATGTCCACCTGCCAGGAGAAGTTGGCGGCTGTCAAGAAATCTGGCAGCGGCTGGGGAAAGTGAGATCCGTTGGGAAGGAAGTCTTGGGCATTGTCGGCCCCATCGAGCGTGTATTGGCTGAATTTATTCAAACTCGCGCCGGCCCCATAAGTGACGAAGGGCAGATACGCACCTCGCCGTCTCAGAACCTCGTTGTTGGCGATCGCGATGTTCTGAGCCAGGATCTTCAGATTCTGGTTGCCGGCCAGCGCCTGGTCGATCAAGCTGCTGAGCTGCGGATCATCGAAAAACTCGGTTGTCCCGACCAGTGCCGAGTTTTCCGGGCTGTTGTCGCCAATGAAGGTTGGCGGCAACGGGCGCGGCGGCTCCGGCAGGCGCAGTTTGGGGATTCCACAGCCTGGCAGAAACAGCAGGATGCTGTAAGCGATCGCTAGCGCGACGATGCTCTTCTTGTGCTTCGAATTCGAAGTTCTCACTAAGGGATTCATCCGTCTCATCCTTGAGGAGCTTGCGCTCGTCGGCAATCCGCTCACGTTGTGCGACGCGAGCATACGCAGGATTGGAAGGCAACATTGGCGGGGCGTCGGTCAACCGGGGCGCTAGGCATCCCAGTGCCGTGGCATGCTGACAGCTTTCCAATCGGGGTCGATCGCACACGAGCGTCCATGCAAGAGTGCGCCTACGAAGGATTTCATCGTCGGCTGAGTAGGAGGACGGTGGAGAATTGCGAAGACTCGTTACAAGCTAACACTCGCGAGGAACGCAATGCGCGCAACGCCGCCGCTAGCAAAACGCGATTCAGGCAGATGGGATTTTACGACGCGGCGTTGGATGGCCGCTGGCATGCTGTCAGCCCGTGGGTTTTCCACACGCGCTGCACCATGGCGGGTGAAGTCCCCAAGGCTGCTGCTAGCGACCGTGTGCTCCAGCAGAAACGGTGGGGGGGCGACTCATGAAGAGTTGTGTGGATGATCTGCTGGATCAGAGCTTCGGATGCTTTGGTGCGTCGGCCACCGCGCGGGGCATCCTTCTCAATCCCGGCAATGCCGCGCTGGGCAAAACGGCGTCTCCACAGGCACACCGTCTTGATGCTACAGCGAAGCTCTCGAGCGATCTGCTTGTTGAGCAATCCTGCCGCGGCCAAGAGCGCGATTTTAGACCGCAACACCAATCGGGCCGGGGTCGAACGTCCGCGCGCCCAGCGTTCCAGCAGCATGCGGTCGCTGTCTGACAGATTGATAGCAGGTGCTGCCCTCATCACAAATGTGTTTCGCGAGAGTGTGAATCCGAGATAGTGTTCGAGTAGCTGTTCATGAATCGCGCGGCGCGGAACTGGGCCGATCAGCCGGCGAAATGGTTGCTTCGTAATGACAAATGGTCCCGTCGTCTTCCGCCCTCGCTGCGCATGGTATCGACTGCGGTCAGTTTGACGGGGCTGATCCCGCTAGCACCCCGGCGTCCCGGGGCGGCGAAGAATGAGCGGAGCCGGCGTGGTTCGTGGGGGTCGTGTCGCCGACGCGCCGATTTCGGCTTCGGCCCAGGATGACGCTGGGAACGAAGCTGGCTCTTCCGCACCGCTCGCCAGCGTTCTGCCGACGAGCTGTTCGAACTCAGGGCCGCGGCGACCTCGGTCAACGTCGTTCCCGGCTCGAACAATCGGCCCGCGATCTTCCGACGAACGTCGAGCGTCGAGCGCTCCAGAACTTCCAGCCAGGCGCATCTCGAATTTCAACAGCACTGACACACGATTGCATGAACCAGAAGCTCGACAGGAGGGCAGAACCCGGGAGGGGCTGCCTACGATCGCTGTCGCAATCGCGTGCTGCCTATGCGTGGTGTTCGGTTCCGTGATGATCGAGTCCGTGGTGTTCGAGTCCGTGGAGCTCGGCGCTCTCGCTAAGAGGTCGATGCGTCTCGTCCTGAAGGAGTTTGCGGTCGCCGTCAAGCCAGCCGAACAAGTAATAAAGCCCGGGAATGACCAAGACCCCGATCACGGTGCCCAAGAGCATCCCACCGACCGCGGTGCCACCGATCGTGCGGTTTCCGATTGCTCCGGGGCCAGTGGCACGGATCAACGGGATCAGACCGGCGATGAAGGCGAAGGAAGTCATCAAAATCGGCCGGAATCGCAGTTTTCCTCCTTCGATGCCTGCTTCCTTGAGGCCCGCCCCCTCGTGGTGCCGCTGGACGGCGAATTCGACAATCAAAATGGCGTTCTTGCCCAGCAGACCGACCAGCATGACCAGTCCAATCTGGCAGTAGACGTCGTTGGCCAATCCCATGGCCTGCAGTAAGAAGAAGGAGCCGAAGATACCGACTGGCAGCGACATGATCACGGCGAGCGGCAGGATGAAGCTCTCGTATTGCCCAACCAGCACCAGATAGACGAAGACGACGACGATCAAAAAGATGTAAACCGACTCGTTCCCTTTGCCCGCCTCGTCATACGCGAGGGCTTCCCAGCCGAGTCCATAGCCGCGCGCCAGCGTCTCGGCACCGACCTCCTTGATCGCCGCGATGGCTTGACCGCTGCTGTAACCCGGAGCCGGTGAACATTGAATGGGGGCGGAGGGATAGAGATTGTAGCGGTTGATCTCGTTCAAGCCCTGTTGCTTCTTGAGCGTCATGAACGAGGAGTAAGGGACCATGTCCCCCTTGTCGTTCTTGACGAAGACATTCTCAAAATCCTCGGGGTATCGCCGGAACTGGGGCAAAGCCTGGACAAAGACTTTGTAGAACTGGTTGAAGCGGATGAAGCCTTGCTCCCAGGTGCTGCCGATGACGATGGAAAGATTGTCCATCGCATCTTTGATCGACACCCCCTTCTGCATGGCCACGTCGTTGTTGATGACTATTTCATACTGCGGGTAGTTGCTGGCAAAGAAGGTGAAAATGCTTTTCACCTCCTTGCGCTTCGCCAAAGCAGCCAGGAATTTCTCGGTCTCTTCTCCGAGCCGCTTGTAGTTCATCGTGTTCGTCTTGTCCAAGACGCGGAGCGAAACGCCGCCCGCCGCGCCGAATCCAGGCACCGCGGGGGGTTCGAAGAACTCGAGCTTGACATTGGACATCTTGCTGCCCGCTCGCTCCAGCTCTTGAATGATCTGTTTCGAGGTCATCTTGCGTTCGGACCAGGGCTTCAAATTGATCAGGCAGGTTCCGGCGTTCGAGCCACGGCCCTCGGTCAGAACCTCGTAGCCGGCCAACGCGGAGACCGAGTTGACTCCCTCGATGCCTTTGGCGATCTCCTGCAGCTCGGTGGACTTGGAGTTGGTGTACTCAAGCGTCGAGCCTGGCGGCGTCTGGAGGATCCCGTAGATCATCCCCTGGTCCTCGAGCGGGATGAACCCGGACGGAAGCACAGCGGTCACGAGGATAATACCGACGGTAAAACCCCCGATGACCAACATCGTCAGCATGCGGCGCGTGACGATCGGACCGAGGAACGCGGTATAACCTCTCGTGACCTTCTCAACGGCGCGGTCAAACGGTTTTCGCACGAAAGGCACGACATTCAGCAGCAGCCCGAGCCACCCCCACAGATGGTAAATGAGAAGATTGAGCAATACGGCGGCCACCCCACCAAAAACAATCATCACGATCGTGCTCAGCCACCCGCGCTTCGGCGGTTGGTGGCCGTGGGGCTTGAGAATCATCGCGCAGAGCACCGGGGTGACCGTCAGCGCCACGACGCCGGAGAGAACGATGGAGGTGGCCATCGTGATGCCGAATTGGCGGTAGAACTGGCCCACTGGTCCGGGAATAAAGGTCACCGGCACGAAGACGGCCGTCATCACCAGGGTGATGGCAATGATCGCACCGCTGATTTCATTGATCACCTCCTTGGTCGCCATGTAAGGCGAGAGGTGTTTTTCTGCCATCTTGGCATGTACCGCTTCGACCACCACGATCGCGTCGTCGACCACGACGCCGATCGCCAGCACCAACGCGAAGAGGGTGATCAGATTGATCGACAGCCCCAACAATTGCATGAAGAAGAAGGCCCCGATCAAAGAGACGGGCACCGCCAGGGTCGGAATCAGCGTCGAGCGGAGATCTCCGAGGAACATGAACACCACGAGCGAGACCAGCAAGAAGGCCTCCAACAGGGTATGAAGCACCTGCTCGATCGAGGCCTCCAAGAAGGTGGAGACGTCGTAGCTGACGGCAAAATCCATGCCTGGCGGGAATGACGCCTCCTTGATCTCCTTAAGCTTCTCCTTGACTTCCTCAATGACCACGGAGGCGTTGGTGCCGGGAATCTGCTTCAGCACGATGGCCGCCGAGGGATGGCCGTCCATGTTCGAGTAAATGTTGTAGTACGAAGGGCCCAGCTCGACTTGGGCAACGTCCTTGAGCCGCAGGATCTGACCGTCAGGATTCGCCTTGAGGATGATGTTATCGTACTGCTCCGGCTTGTTGTACCGTCCGACCCACGTCAGCACGTACTCGACGGTTTGCGACATTCTGCCGGTCGCCTGGCCGAGTCGCCCGGGCGAACCGAGCATACTCTGATCACGGACAGCCTTCATGACGTCTTCGGAAGAGACGTTGTAGGCTCTCATACGCTCGAGATTGAGCCAGACCCGCATGGCAAGCGCGCGGCTGCCGAGAATGTTGGCGCTGCCCATACCCCGGACCCGCTTGATCTCGGGCACGACGTTGACGAAGGCATAGTTGTAAAGGAAATCCTGGTTGTGGCCCGGATCGGTGCTGTACAGGTTGACGTACATCAGCATGCTCGTCATTTGCTGGAGCACGATGATACCTTCGAGCTCCACGATCGGCGGCAGACGCTGCTTGACCGTCTGGATGCGGTTTTGCACGTTCAAGACCGCCACATTCGGGTCCGAGCCCGGCTCGAAGATGATCAGGATCGTCGCCTCGCCGGCACTGGTGCCGGCCGAGACCATGTAGCGCATGTTCTGGACGCCGTTGATCGACTGCTCCAGGATGACCAGCACCGAGTCGACCAAGACCTGGGCACTGGCGCCGGGATAGGCAAGCGTGACCACCACGCTCGGGGGCGCGACGTTGGGGAACTGGGAGATGGGCAGGGTCTTGATCGACAGCCCGCCCAGGAACAAGATGATGATCGAAATTACGATCGCCAGCGCGGGTCGACGGAGAAATTGCGAGAACATGGTGCCAAGCGCGTCTGGGTGATTTCCGTATTCAGAACCGGAAGGCGGTTGCTATTCGGCGTGGTATTTTAGGTTTGCCACAACCTGCTCCGGTTGACGGTCCTCGCACTCCACCGTGTCGCCGTCGCGAACCTGCCGGATCCCCTCGAGCACGATCTTGTCCTCGACGCCAACCCCATTCTTGATGATAAAGAGGTCGTCCAATCCTTCGCCTTCCTCGTAGGCGATCTCGCGCTGATGCGCCACGTTGTCTTTGTCGACGACGTAAACGTATCGCTTCTGGAGAACCTCGAAAGTCGCCCGTTGAGGGATGACGATGGCGTCATTCTGCACTCGGCTGATGACGATGGTGCCGGTCTGACCGTGACGCAGCAGGCGCTCGGGGTTCGGAAAGTCGGCGCGGAAGGGAATGTTTCCGTTCTCGTTGTTGAAATCGGCTTCGATCGCACCGATCTTGCCGGGCTGATTGAACTTTTCCTGGTTCGCCAGCATCAGCTCGATCTTCAGGTCCCCCTGCTGTTTCAGATTGGCCATGTATTCGAGGTAACGCGCTTCGGGGACATTGAAATAAACCCACATCAGGCTGTTGTCGGACAAGGTCGAAAGGATCTCGCCCTCCTCGACAAGGCTGCCCTGCTGGAGGTGCAGGCGGTCGACGATGCCGTCAAAAGGTGCTTTGACGGTGGCAAAGTTCAATTCGGCGGTCGCCAACTCGGCCTTGGCCTGGGCCTTGGCCAGCTTGGCCTTGAGGAGCAGCACCTCATTCTGAGACACCACTTTGTCCTCGTAGAGCTTCTTGGTGTAATTGTATTCCAGCTCCGCGAGCTTTGCTTCGGCCAACTCGGCCTCGGCTTTCTTCTGGTAAAGAATCGGAATGACATTGAACAGCACGTCATCCTTCGACACCAACTGACCTTCCCTGATTTTAATCTCCTCGAGATATCCGCGCTCCAAGGCACGGACCTGGATATGGCGCTGCGAGTGAATCTGGCAGACATACCGCTGGACGAGGGTCAGCGACTTCGCCTCGGGGTTGGTGGCCGTAATCTTATGAGCCTCGACGTGCTCCTCCTCCTGGTGCATGCTGCATGCAGACACGGAAAGGGAAATCAGCGCCAGGATGACGGTTCGAATTCGCGAGAGTTTCATAGTGCTTTCGTTTGTTGGTTGCATCTCAGGTTCCGAACTGAATCACGTAGCGAGGATCGAGGAAGAAGTCCACGCACATTTTTTTTCTAGCGGGCGACCAGCAATCTCAATGTCGTCACCGGCCGGCGACACGGTGAAGACGCTGGGTGTCATGAATTCAACTCCCGAGTATCGACCGTTTGCCGGCCCGTTGTTTTGTACGGAACGTCCCGCCGCTCGGTTTCGCGGCGATCTAGAACGGCCAACTTCCCAAAAAAAAGGTATCTCATTTGGCCGCACTAGCGCTTGGATCGCCTTGGCAAAACCACACCTGCTAGCAAAAGCACGACAAAATAGCCGTGTATTGCATATCGCATAAAGATTATCGGGAGTCAAGTCGTCTGGAATGAGAAAGCGGGGGACTAAACTCAAGCCACGGCTCGACTTAGCTTACGATTCAGTAATGCCGAGATTACGATTCAGTAATGTCGATTGGCTTGTTTTGGCGGGCCAGCAAGGCGCCGAAAGCAGTAACTCGCGGTCCCAACAGTAGAAAGAACGCATCGTTCGGCGTGGCAAAAGTCGAGCAAGTCGGTAACCGTCTGTTCAAAAAAGGCAACGGCTTCAAAATTGATGGATTCAAGGTTCATGGCAACGGGTCTCAAGAAGAAGAACTATAGGGGCTATTCTATCGCCTTGCGATGCGAATGAGCGCTAGCCAACCGTTACTTTTTGGTAAGCGACACCGTTGGGGGCCAGGCTTGTCCCCAAAAGGGGTAGGCGGATTGCTGCTTGCGCAGGAATTGCCGACCGCGCTCAAAAGCGTTCGGCCGAGCACGGGAAATGGAGGTCGACTGGGGTAACGCCAGAAATTGGCGCAAGACGTCATACGTTCGCGGCCCACGAACAAAATCTTCGCCGGGATTAAGCATGGTCCTTGCGCTATGGCAAGTCAGCAGCGCTCAATCGATGGTGAGTCACTCACGCACCGTTGATCAACGAAATGAGGTCGCCGATCGTGCGGTGCGACTCGACCGGGTGTCGCAATTGCTGTTTCGTCAGAATGCGATAGTGATTCTTGCGGCCGATCTTTTCGCGCTCAATGAAGCCGCCCGCCTCCAGGTCGGCCAGGATTCTCTGCACGGCTCGCTCGGTAATTCCGATCTGCCAAGCCACTTCTCGCAGCACCAGCGAAGAGTCGCGAGACAACAGCAGCAGCACATGCGAGTGGTTCGTCAGGAAATTCCAGCGATTCGGGCCTTTATGGCCCTGGGTAATCGGGGCCGGGGCACGGGCGCCGATGGTGACAGCGAATGGTCGCGACTTCGCTGATGAACCCCGGGCAGCGGGGGCTTGCTTTAGCGGCATCTTGAATTACCCGACTTGAGGGAAGCGGCTGGAATGCGCCGGCCGGATGATTTGCTCCACGCCGAACGGCGCCTAAGACTCACCTCTTTGGATCTTATCATGTCATCGGCGGAAATACGACATGGAAATCGTGAACAATACTTAGCGAAATACAGCACCAGAACCAAATCGTGCTGCTGCCCAAGTCGCCTGGCGCGCTCGACGTCACCGATTGGCACCAGGCGAAGGAATGGCCTAAGCGGGGATTTTCCTGAGAGTTTTGGCTGCATTCGGTCGTCTGCCACTCGCGGCCGGCCACTTTACTATTCTGCTGCTCGCGCGGCCTCAAAGGCAAAATCGTGTTGCTGAATCAACGGATCGCGAGACGAGGTTCCCACGCGACTCGGGGCCTTTCGCCGGTCTGACGATGCAAGCGGCAGCCGAAGGGCCGCTGTTGATCATGTGATTTGGGAAATGCGGGCTTAGATCGGACGCTCGGATGACAGTGCTTCTGACAACGACGCGAATCCGCAACCTGCTTTGGATCCTGACTGCGCTATTCTGCTTGCGAGTGTTTGGACAGGCGCTCGTCGAGCTTTGCCATGTCGATTTTCTGCCGCCGTCGAAAGAGTGGTTTTCGGGCATCCTCCCCTACCCCGAGTTGCTGGCGTGCCAGACCCTGATCATCGCATTGCAATTGAACATCGACTTCGACTTCACGCGACAGGCGGGCTGGAGCTATCGGCCGCGACGCGTGGCCGGCCAGTGGTTGCTTGGTTTCGGCGCGATCTACCTGACGGCCATGATCGCGCGCTTTGCAATCCGAATGGGGCTGTATCCCGATCAGCGCTGGACCGGCGGCGCGATCCCGATCGTCTTTCACTGGGTCTTGGCGAGCTATGTGCTGCTGCTGGGTGATCACCATTGGCGGCGCGGCCCCGGCGATCAAGCCAGGATTTCTTGAATGACGTGGCCGTGGACGTCGGTCAGGCGACGATTTGCGCCGTTGAAGCGATAGGTCAACCGCGTGTGGTCGATGCCCAGCAGATGCAACACGGTGGCGTGAAGATCGTAGCACCAGGTGGGCTCGAGCGATTTCCAGCCCCATTCGTCGCTCTGGCCGTACGCGACGCCTCCCTTGACCCCCGCTCCGGCCAGCCAGGAAACGAACGTGCCGGCGTTGTGGTCGCGGCCGGCGGTGCCTTGACTGAAGGGCATGCGTCCGAACTCGGTGGTCCAGATAATCAACGTGTCGTCGAACATGCCGCGTGCCTTGAGATCCTGGACGAGCGCGGCGCACGGTTTGTCGGTGGCCAGCGCCATGGGCGGCAGTTCGTTGGCGATATTGCCATGATTGTCCCAGTTGTTGGTCGGTCCGCCGGCGCCGCTCCAGATCTGCACGAACCGCACTCCCTGTTCGAGCAAGCGCCGGGCGATCAGGCAATTGCGACCAAAAATCTCGGTCGGCTTTTCGTCGAGTCCATAGAGCTTGTGCGTCTCGGCCGATTCCCGCGACAAATTGAGCGCGGCGGGGCGCTGAGCTGCATCTTGGCGGCGAGTTCGTAGGAGGCGATGCGGGCCTCGAGTCGTGAATCGCCAGGCCACTGCTCCTGGTGAGACCGATTGGCTTCGGCCAACAAGGCCAAACCGTCGCGCTCGCTGGCCGCGGTGATCTGCCGCGCATCGGTGGGAGGAAACAGGTCGGAGATCGGCTGCGGTAGATGAGGGCGAATGATCGTTCCCTGATGCTTGACCGGCAGAAATCCTGCCGAAAAATTTCCCTGGTTGTTGTAGGGCAAGCCACGGACGTCGGGAATGGCGACAAACGTCGGCAGCTCGTCGGTCAGCTGGCCCAATCCATAGCTGAGCCACGCGCCCATCGAGGGAAATCCCGGCAGAACGAAGCCGGTGTTTTGCATGTAGCTGGCCGGCCCGTGAACGTTGGTCTTCGACGTCATCGACATCAGAAACGCCAAGTCGTCGACGCAACCGGCGATGTGCGGAAAGACGCTGCTCACCCAACGCCCGCATCGGCCGTGCTGCTTGAACTCGAAGGGGCTTTGCAAAACCTTGAAGCCGGGGGAGCCGGTCACCGATTCCAGTTTAGCGCCGTCGCCGGGATCGAACCTCTGGCCGTTGAGCTCGGCGAGACGCGGCTTGTAATCGAAGGTGTCCATCGGACTGGCACCGCCGTTCATGAACAACTGCACCACGCGTTTCACTTTGGCCCGATGGTGCAAGCCGCCGTTGAATTCGTGACTGGGACGCACCGCCGCCGAATCGGTCTCGGCCAGCAGCCCGTTCTCGCCTAACATTTGCAACAGCGGCAGGCCACCGAAGCCGGCGCCCAGGCGACTCAACAGTTCGCGTCGGGACAGTCCCGGTCGGCTGGGGGCAAATTCGTGATGCATGGCGGTCATGGCTAATCCACAAACATGAATTCGTTGGTGTTGAACATCATCCGACAGGCGTTTGCCAGGCCGTGCTGCTCGGCATAGCCCTGCCAGCGACGGCTCTCGTCCGGCGTCGGATCGCGTAGCAGCGCCGCCTGAAACAACAGCCGCACTTGCTCGGGCAATTGCTGCGCCGTCTGCGTCAGCCGCGCGGCGGTATGCTCGCTCTGCCTGACAAGGAAGCGATTGTCGAGCATCGTCAGCGCCTGCAGCGCCGTCATCGATTCGTTGCGCACCGGCGCCATCTGCGAGCCGTCGGGACAATCGAGCGACTCCATCATCGGATCGGGAAGGGTGCGGAAGAGAAACCGGTAGACGGACCGGCGAAAGTTGCCGGGGGCATCCAGATCGAAGCTCTGATAGTCGACCTTCGGCGTCACGTGAATGCCCGGCGACTCGACGAACTGTTTGTCCGACGGGCCTCCCATCGTCAGATCGAGCTTGCCGCTGATCCGCAACACGGCGTCGCGGATCGTTTCGGCATCGAGGCGCGATCGATTCATGCGCCATAGCAGACGGTTCTCGGCGTCCAATTGGGCAAGCCGCGTATCGATTTGCGACGATTGTCGGTAGGTGGCGCTGGTGACGATCAGCCGATGCAGGTTCTTGATCGATCCGCCGCGATCGCGAAATTCGACCGCCAACCAATCCAGCAACTCGGGATGCGACGGCTGACCGCCCATGCGGCCCAGGTCGTTCGGCGTGTCGACGATTCCGCGGCCGAAATGGTAGTGCCAGACACGGTTGACGATCGAGCGCCAGGTGAGCACGTTTTGCGCGTCGACCAGCCAATGCGCCAGCGCCGCGCGGCGACTTGCTTCGTCGTTTGGATCGTCGAGCGCAAAACGTCCTTCGAGTCCCGCGATGCACGAGAGCGCGCCGGGGGCCGCCACCGCCATCGGTTGATTGATGTCGCCGCGGCGCAAGATGTGGACTTCGCGCGGATTGGCGCTTGGATGAAAATTGCCCGACGCCTTGAAATCGTGTGTGGCGGCGTAGACAATCCGCGGCGGCGGTAACGCCGCCAATTCGCCCTCGATTTGCCAGGAGAGCAGCGAGCGGGTCAACTCGGCGCGCTGGCCAACGGTTCGTTCCGCCGGCGCGATGGCCAAGAGCGCTCGGACTCCGTCGGGCGTTGGGCGAGCCTGAGCCGGATCGGCGGCGGCCGTCGCCGACAGCCGCGGCGCGGCCGATCAGATGACCGCGGCCATGCAATTGCGCAAGGACGACCGACAGCCGCACACGGCCGCCGGTTCGCAAGGGTTCGCCAAGCACGAACACGGCCGAGTGGCTGCGGCCGACTTCGGGATAGATTCCCCAAGCGGATTCTGGCCGGCCATCGATGGCTTTCGAAATGTCCCAATCCTGCTGATTGAAATCGGCGAAAGCGGTGGCGATCGGCACCGGCTTTGGTTCGCCTCCCGCCTCGGGCAGGACGTACACTTTGACCTCGGAGAGATGCAGGTTGCCGTTGTCCTGCCGGCCCGGCCCCTGGTGAGGCAGGCTGTCATCGGCCAGCACTTCCAGCCGCAAGGCGGTGATTCCATCGAGTGCCGACTCGAGCGTCAGCGTGTAAGTGTCGATCTCGGGACGCGCGCCGACGAATAGCAGTGAGCCATCGGGCTGAGACGCCGACTGCGAGCCATTGGCCGTGGCCACCGCGACCGGCGCGAGCACGGTCCACGTATCGCGATCGGCGGCGAGCCTGGTTTCGGCGATTGCGGCGTCCCTGGTCAACTCGGCATCGGCCGCCAATCGCTCGTTGTCGAAGGTCGCGATTCGCTGCTTGTACGCCAGGAGTTTCTGCCGGCGCTGGTGGACTGCCGGATCGGGATCGAATGGGCGTTCCGCCCGATCGACGCCGGCCAGCGCGGCTTGCAAGGCGTAGTAGTCAGCCTGCGAGATCGGATCAAACTTGTGATTGTGGCAGCGCGCGCAATGAACCGTGGTGCTGGTGACGGTCGACATGAGGTTGGTGATCATGTCGTCGCGATCGAGCACCTGGGCAAGCTTCTTGTCGACCGTGTCGTCGACAATGCACATCAGCGAGCTTTCGTCCCACGAGCCCGCGGCCAGAAAACCGAGCGCCACGATCGCCTGAGGATCGTCGGGAAATAGCACGTCGCCGGCCACTTGTTCCTCGATAAACCGCGTGTAGGGCTTGTCTTCGTTAAACGAGCGGATCAAGTAGTCGCGATAGGGCCAGGCGTTGGGCCGGGGACGATCCTGGTCGTTGCCGTGCGTTTCGGCGAAGTGGATGACGTCCATCCAGTGCCGAGCCCACCGCTCACCGTAACGCGGGCTGGCCAGCAGCCGATCGACCTGGCGCTCGTAGGCATCGGGCGATGTGTCGGAAAGAAAAGCCGCGAGCTCTTCGGGTGTTGGTGGCAAGCCGATCAGGTCGATCGACAAACGCCGCAGCAGCGTCCGCCGGTCGGCCGGCGCGCTGGGAGTCAGGTCGTTGGCGGCGAGTTTCGCCAGGACGAACCGATCGATCGGAGTCGCGGGGGACGCGCCGGCCACTTCCGGCACGTCGGGACGAACGAGCGGCTGAAGCGCCCAGTGACTTTCGCCTGGCTCGTCGGCAGTGTCGGCCGTGTCGGGCCAAGGGGCGCCTTGATCGATCCATTTTTTGATGATCGCCACGGCGTCTGCCGGGAGCCGTTCGCCCTTCGGCGGCATCCGCCCATCGGCATCCGCGCTGGCAATGCGCTCGAGCAGTGGGCTCTCGTCCCCCTTTTTGGGCACGAGCGCGGCGCCGTTCTCGCCTCCTTTGAACGCGTCAGCGCGCCGATCGAGGCGAAAATCGCTCTCCTGCCGCCGGCTGCCATGACACGCATAGCAATGCTGCGCAAAGATCGGCTGGACGTCGCGCTGGAAGTCGACCTCCGCGCTCGTCGCCTCCTGGCCGCTGGCCGTGGCATTCGAGACGAGCGAGAGGCCGAGCAGCGCGAGCGTTATCGGGCGGAGCACATCAGCGATGCGTCGCATGCGACTTTCCTCGGATCCAAGGGCAATCTGCGAACCGGCAAGCATCGAGTCGCGCGGCGGGCGCCTCGGTGGCATTGCCAAGGCGCGGTCGGCGGCGGGCCGGACACCAATTGGATGTCCGTCATGGGGTGGCGTGTGTCAGAACTTCTTTGTCCAGCAGGCAATCCACATTATATGTCGAAAACAGGCGTCGCAAACGAAATTGAGGCGGCAGGTGACCGCAGGCCATGACCCTCCACGGCGTCAATCCAGCACCCGGACCATCGTGATCGCCTTGACCAGGTCGTGGTCGGCGAACTTCCAAACAATCTTTTTCTTTTCGTCGTGCGTGACTTCGAAGGCATGGGCGCCGCGCCCTTCCTGGCCCCGCAAGAAATTGGCCACCACCAGGTTTCCGTTGTCCAGAATCTGCAAACTGGTGACCCAGGTCAGATTCAATTCGGGCACCTCGTCGGCAGTCAATTCCCAAACGGTCTCCTTCTGGGGCGTTACCTCGAGCACTCGCCGTTGTGTTCCGCCGCCAATCAGCGTGTTGCCATTGGCCAACCGCAGCGCTTCGAACGTGCCGCTCACGTGGGGGTATTCCCAGACGATGGAGCCGTCGCGGTCGTATTCGCGGATCGCCTGGTCGGCTTCGTGACAGGCCAGGATGTGACCATTCTCCAATTGATGGATACAGCGCGTTTGCAGATGAGCGGCTTCGGCAGCGGTCGTCAGTTTGACCGTCGCCACGACTTCGCCCTGGCGGTTGATTTCGACGGCCCGGCAGGGCCCCTGCTCGGCCAACAAAATGGATCCATTCGGTAACAAGTCGCAGCACATCACCTGCTCGCACTTCGCCCGATAGTCGAACACCGTGCGATGCTGGCGATCGACTTCGCGAACGCCGGTAGGATTGCCGCCGTCGGCAAACAGGACTCGGCCGTCGCCGGCGAGGCGAAAACAAACCGCGACCGACGGAAATTTGTGCTCCCAGGCAATTTTGCCCGCCGGGTCGATCTCGACCAATTGATGCGCCGCGTCACTGTACTCGCAAACCATGATGCGGTGTTTGATCTGCGGCGTGCCGGCGTCGGGTCCCTGGGCGATCGTCGCCGAGGCGAGCAGGCAGACCAGCAGGATTGCGCCGGCGGCAGCGAGATGAAACCTTGACATCCGGAGGCTCACAACTGATCGAACAGTGATTGGTCAGCAATGCCATGAGGGTAATCGCCCCGAGGGCGCTTGGCAACCTCTGGCGGCAAAAAACCAGGATGTTCGCCTCATTGACAAGAATTTCACCCCTGCGCAGAATGATGCTCAACTGATCATCAGTTGACAGTTACATGCTGCTGGGTGGGTACTGAAGCGAGCGACGACTCATGATTCATTCCCCGGCCGATCGCGGCCAGAAGTTAGTGAAAGACCTGCTTCGCCAAATCCGAGCCGACGGGCTGGCCGTCGGCGATCGGCTGCCATCGATCCGCAATCTGGCCGCGCGGATGGGACTGGGCCCGAGCGCCGTTCGCGATGCGATGTTGCAAGCCCAGACGCTGGGGTTGGTCAAGATTCATCCCCGCTCGGGCGCGTTCGTGCAGTCGCTGACGTACGCTCCGCTTGTCGATGCACTTGACCGACACGCTCGAGTCATCGCTGCTGCAGACCGACCGCAATCTGTTTCACCTGCTCGAAGCCCGACAGCTCATCGAAGGCGAATTGGTGTCGCAGGCCGCGCAGCGTCGCCGATCGGAAGATCTGCTTCCGCTGCGCGAATCTTTGGAGGCCATGTCCGCGGCCATTGTCGCCGACGACTGCCCGGGGTTCATCGAAGCCGACGTCGATTTTCATTTGACGATCGCGACGATCGCGGGCAACTCGGTGCTGCTCACCACGCTGCGGGCAATACTGAGCCTGCTGCGACCCTACCTGATGAGTTTGCCTTGGACCGCCGAGCGGCAAGCCCGCACCGACCGCTCGCACGCCGAGATTTACGAGGCACTGGTCGCGGGCGACGGCGTGCAGGCGCGTGCCCGGATCGATGCGCACCTGGGTCTGGCTTATACGTCGCTGTTGGCCTATGTGCGAAATCCGCCCCGTTTGAAGGGGGCTGCCGCCACCGGCTGAATGTTTCAGGAGTGGAGCGAGCGCCGGGGAGGCGATCGCTCCTCGCCGATGAACTTGTTATTCACGACACGATCAAACCCGGGGCGACACGAACCATGATCCGACGCGCTTTCACCATGCGGCTCAAGGAGGGCGCTTTGGCCGAATACAAAGCGCATCACGATTCGATCGCCACAAAGTGGCCCGACCTGGTCGAGGAAATCGAGCGCTCGGGCATCGCAACCATTAACACGTTTCAAAACGGGCTCGACTTGTTTCTCTACTCCGAGATTCATGATCCCGACGCCTGGCAGCGCTTGTGGAATTCGCCGGTCCACCGCCGCTGGGCCGAATTGATGGAGCCGCTGATGAATCTGCTGCCCGACGGAACCGTGGATGCCGGCGAATTGACCCAGATCTTCCAACTCGATACTCCGCTGAAGGATCGGCGCCCATGACCGATAGCCAGGGCGTGTTTGCTGGCAAGGTTGCCGTGGTTACCGGGGCCGGCCGAGGATTGGGACGGTTTGTCGCCTGCGGATTGGCGGCGCGCGGGATGCGGGTTGCCGCCGTGGCGCGCTCGGCCGACCAGGTGCGCGAAACGGCCGAACTGATTCAGGCTGCCGGCGGCGAAGCGCTGCCGTTGGCCGCCGACGTCTCCTGCCCCGACGCGGTCGAGGGGCTTGACGCGCGAGGTTCACGCGAAGCTCGGCGAGGTCTCGGTGCTGATAACGCCGCCGGGATCTTTGGGCCAATTCAAACCGTGGCCGAAAGCGATCCGCAGCGCTGGCGCGAAACCGTTCTGATCAACACCGTGGGCCCCTACTTGCTCTGCCGGGTGTTTTTGGCCGACATGCTGCGGGCCGGCTGGGGACGGATCATCCAATTCAGTTCCGCCGCCAGCCTGCACGTGCCCGGTCCGCTGAATAGCGCCTACGGCACCAGCAAGGTGGCGCTCAACCAGTTCACGCGGCATCTGGCGGCCGAACTGGCCGGAACCGAAGTCACGGCTTGCGTCCTGCATCCCGGCGAAGTCCAAACCGCCATGTGGGCGGCAATCCGCGACGAATCGCAATCGACCGGCGAACAGGGCGCCGGCTACCGGCGCTGGGTCGAGCAGGTCGCGGCCAGCGGCGGCGATCCGCCTCAAAAAGCTTTGGATCTGGTGCTGGCCATCATCGCCCGGCGCGACACGAGCGACAACGGGAAGTTTCTCTGGATCGCCGAGGGCATCCAGCAGCCGATCGCAAGTTGGTAGCGCGACGATCGCCTCAATACTTCCGCGGCGTCATGCGGCCCTGAACGCGGCCGGGCAGGCCCTGGATTCGCAAAAAGCCTTCGGCGTCGGTCTGGTTATAGCTGCCGCCCCCTTCCATGCTGGCGATCCCTTCGTCGTACAGACTGACCGGGCTTTCGCGACTGTCGACCGTGATGTTTCCCTTATAAAGCTGCAGCGTCACCTCGCCGGTGACGTTCCGCTGAGCCTCGCGGATGAAAGCCAGCAGAGCGTCCATCTTGGCCGAGTACCAAAAACCGTAATAGACCAGTTCGGCCACCTCGGGCGCCAGCCGATCGCGCAAATGGACCAGGTCGCGGTCGAGCGTCAATTGCTCGATCATCATGTGGGCGGCGTAGAGAATCGTCATGCCGGGCGCTTCGTAAACGCCGCGACTCTTCATCCCCACAAAGCGGTTTTCCACGATGTCGATCCGCCCGATGCCGTGGCGGCCGCCGAGCTGGTTCAATTGCGTCACGATCGCCAGCGGGCTCAGCTCGCGGCCATCGATCGACGTCGGGATGCCGGCCGTAAAGCCGATCGTCACGCGCTCCGCCGTGTCGGGCGCCTGCTGCGGCGAGACGGTCATGCCGAAATCGACCAGCTCGACGCCGTTGACCTTCAGGTCTTCCAACCGCCCGGCCTCGTAGCTGATGTGCAGGCAGTTCTCGTCGGAGCTGTAGGGTTTGGCGACCGACGCCTTGACCGGAATTTTTTTGGCCTCGCAATAGGCGATCATTTCGCGCCGGCCGGGAAACTTTTGCCGGAATTTTTCGATTCGCCAGGGGGCAATGATTTTGGTAGCCGGCTCGAGCGCTTCGGCCGCCAGTTGGAAGCGGCATTGATCGTTGCCCTTGCCGGTGGCGCCGTGGGCGTATGCTTCGGCTCCGACTTCGCGGGCGACCTGCAGACAGATCTTGGAAATCAGCGGCCGGGCGATCGACGTGCCGAGCAGATAGATCCCTTCGTACTTGGCTTGCCACTGCAGGACCGGAAAGGCGAACTCGCGGCAGAGCTCTTCGCGGGCGTCGATGACGACGGCCGTTTTGGCGCCGCACTTGCGCGCCTTGGCCAGGGTCGCCTCGCGGTCTTCGCCCGGCTGACCGAGATCGACATAGACGGCATGGACATCGTAGCCCTCGTCCAAAAGCCAACCGAGAATGACCGAGGTATCTAACCCACCGGAGTATGCCAAGACGCAACTAGCCATGATCCGCCACCCAAAAGCCGAGGGAAATTAACGAGACAAAAACGCGATCGCGAGGGTTCGCGGGTCGAGCGTCTTATTGTCAGACACCCGGCCGGCGCTCGCAAGGGGCGGCGGGGCATCGTCGGCGCCCTGGCGTAAGGCCCGTGGGAATCGGGCGGGCCGGCTTAATACATGACCCCGGACTTGGATCGGCCACCTTCGTCTTCAATGACAGCCACCCTGTCGGTTTCGCGGCGGATGCGGTAGCGCTTGCCGGCCTCGAATGATGCCGAGACGGTCATCGTCTCGGGCGTTTCGCCCTCCGGGAGTTTGACCGTGAGGGTGTGCGTGCCGGGCCGGACGATCGCCACCGGGACGTAGGTGACGACGCGGCCCCGCGCACGATCGACCGGCTGGCCATCGACCGCGGTGATGCAGGAGCCGCCAATAAACGGCGCCCTGCCGGTAACGTCATCAATGACGGCATCGGTGGTGGAAATGGGCTTTAGGGAGTTCAACGAAGCGCAGCCCAAAACCGCCACCGCCATCGCTCCGAGCACTGAAAAGCGTTGCATCGTGACACCTCATGTGTCTCAAGTGCGATTCATGCCACGCGGTGCACTCGCACCATGTTGTGAGCGCCCGATCCGAGCCCGACGCCGGCCACCAGCACGACGTGGTCGCCGGAATGGAGGCGGTCGTTGCGTAGGCCCCAACTGACGACAAAATCGAGCAGGTCGCCGCTGTTGGTGGTCGGGGCGTCGGCTAGGGGAATGATGCCCCACAAGAGCGACATTTGCCGCAGGCATTCTTGCGAATCGCTCACGCCGACGATCGGCGGATAGTTGCGCTGTTTCGACAAGGCCAGGCCCGTGGCGCCGGAATGACTGGCCACGATGATCAACGCGGCTTTGATTTCGAAGGCAATTTGCCCGGCGCCGTGGACGACCGCCCGGGTGATCGGGTGCAGGCCGGCGACCGTAATGTTGCTGGGCGGCAGCGGTGCCCGATCGCGATAGAGCTCCTCGGTGGCCAGGGCCACCTGGTTCATCATCTCGACCGCTTCGCAGGGATACTGACCGATGGCCGTTTCGCCCGACAGCATGCAGGCATCGCCGCCGTCGATGATGGCGTTGGCGATGTCGGTCACTTCGGCCCGGGTGGGTCGCCGCGAGTTTTGCATGCTTTCCAACATTTGCGTGGCGATGATCACCGGCTTTTGATGGCGCTGGCAAGTCGCGATGATCTGCTTTTGCACCATCGGCATGCGGGCGACATCGATTTCGACTCCCAAATCGCCGCGGGCCACCATCACGCCGTCGGCCGCCATGACGATCTCTTCCAGCACGGCCAGCGCCTCGGGCTTTTCGATTTTGGCGATCACCTGGGCCGGCGAACCGCGCTGGGACAGCAGGTTTTTCAGCTCCCGCACGTCGGCCGCTTGACGCACGAAGCTCAGGCCGATGAAGTCGATGCCGTTTTCCGCCGCCCAACGGGCATGCTCGCGGTCGTCGTCGTCCATCGAGGGCGCGCTGAGCTTGGCGCCGGGCAGATTCAGCCCTTGGCGACTGCGTACCAGGCCGGGCTGAACGACCCGGCAGTGGACGGCATTTTCGGTTTTTTCTTCGACCAGCATGCTGACGGCGCCGTCGGCCAGCATGATGGTGTTGCCGGGGGCCACTTCGTCGACCAGCAGCGGATAGGTCGTCACCAGTTCGCTGGGGCTGCTCGGCTTGTCGCCGCGGATGATGGAAAACTTGTCGCCCAACTTGCAGTCGACCTGCCCACCGGGAAGTTCGCCCAGCCGGATTTTGGGGCCGGCCAGATCGACCAGCACGCCGACCGGCCGCTTGAGTTGCTTGCTGACCTTGCGAATCGAAGCCAGCACTTCGGCATGATGGGCGATCTCGCCGTGGGCCATGTTGAGCCGGAAGATATTGGCCCCGGCCTCGATCAGGGCGGCCAACTTTTCGGGTTGTCGGCAGGCCGGGCCGACCGTGGCGATGATTTTGGTGCGGCCGTGGTGTTTGAGTGTGGGGCCGTCGGGCACTGGAAACCCCTCTGCTGTGCGATGAGTGTGACGGTTTTGCAACGCGCCGGCGGTTCGAAGCCGCACCGCTTGCGGGGGGCGGCTGCCGACCGACTGTAAAGCCTTTCGACCGCTTCGTTTTTTGCCCGGGCGCACCGCCTGACGATTGACCGAGTGCGCGCCGGCACACGACAATCGTTTCGGCAACCTACCGAAGCGGCTGGAATTTTGCCAGAGCCAATTCGTAGCCGGCCAAACGGGTATCGATTCGCCGGCCAGGCCGGGTATTCAAGAGGAAATCGCCCGGAAGTCGGCCGAGCGTGGCCGAGCGGCACGTCGAAGGAGTCTCCCCTGCCCATGACGGCGAGTTTTTCGAACAGTTCATCCCCCGCGCGGCGGTGGCGCGGATTCAGCGTCGGGCTGATGGTGGGGCTCGTCGTCACGCTGGCACTGATCGTGGCGTTTCAGCTTGCCAGCAATGGTGGCAGCCGGCGGCCACGGCTGACGCGGGCTGCCTACGACGCGGCCAGCCGGTTGTGGGACGAGCACGGCCCGGCCAACTACAATCTCGATATCGAAGTCACCGGCAACCGACCGGGAAAGATTCACGTCGAAGTACGCGACCGCCAGGCGGTCCACATGGTGCGCCGACGGACGCGAACCGAGCCAGCGGCGGACGTGGTATTACTGGACCGTGCCGGGCATGTTGGACACGATCGGCCAGGAACTGGACAAAGTCGACGATCCGGCGACCGGTTTTGGCGCACCCGGCCGGCTCGGAAGTGATTTTGCGGGCCGAGTTCGACGACCGGCTCGGCTATCCGCGCAGCTACTTGCGCGTGGTGGCGGGGCAGAATCTCGACATGGGCTGGACAGCCAGACTGGAGGAGGTGAGCAGTGGATCCGGTGAGCAGGCTTCCCGGTCTCCATTGCACTACGCTTCCTTCGTTTTGACAACATACAAGGCGCAGAGGGGGAAGAGGGAGAGGAAGAAAATCATAAGCGCCGCGACGCTGACCGCTCCGGAAATACCACTCCTCGGCCTCTCGTTTTCCTTTGCGATCCTCCGCGTCCTCCGCGGTGTAATTTCTTGCCTTGAGTTCTCGTTGGCCCCGCATTTTTCACTGATTGCTTTCTTTCGGTTCATTGATCCGATGAGTGACAAGTCGCAAATCGAATGGACCGACGCCACCTGGAATCCGATCCGGGGTTGCACCAAGATCAGTCCCGGCTGCACGCACTGCTATGCCGAAACGTTCGCCGAACGCTTTCGCGGCGTGCCCGGCCATCCCTATCAGCAGGGCTTTGATCTGCGGCTGGTTCCGGGCAAGCTGGCCGATCCGCTCCGTTGGTCGAAGGCCAAAATGGTCTTCGTCAACTCGATGAGCGACCTGTTTCACAAGGACGTGAGCGACGAGTACGTGGCGTCGGTCGTCGAGGTCATGCAAACGGCCAATTGGCACACCTATCAGGTGCTGACCAAGCGCTCGCAGCGGCTGGCCGCCATGCTGCAAGGAAGCTTGCGCGAGGCCGCCGCCGCCGACCACATCTGGTGGGGCGTGAGCGTCGAAGACCGCGAGCACGGCCTGCCGCGGATCGACCACTTGCGAGCGGCGCCGGCCAAAGTCCGCTTTCTGTCGATCGAGCCGCTGTTGGAGGATTTGGGCGACGTCGATCTGACCGGAATCCATTGGGTGATCGTCGGCGGCGAGAGTGGGCATGGCGCCCGGCCAATGGAAAAGGCCTGGGTTGAGTCGATTCGCGATCGGTGCCGCGCGGCCAGGATCCCGTTCTTCTTCAAGCAGTGGGGCGGCGTGCGCAAAAGCAAGGCGGGCCGCTCCATCGACGGGCAGACCTACGACGAGCGGCCGGCGCAGTCGAAAAACCCGATCGCATCGGCGGCCGTGCGTTCGGCCCGGATCGCACGGCTTGAGCAGGCGATCGCGGCCGGTCAGCCGGCAGTTTGACCTGCGGCGCGCTTAATTGTCCGAGACGCCGAAATCGCCTTCGAGGCTGCGCCAGACCGAATGGATGTGATTGGCCGGATTGCCGGCCGGATCGGACTGGATGTTGACCAGCTCCAGCACGAACGAGGGCCCTTGAATGCGATAGTAATGCCCCTTGCCGGGCGTGGTCGCGCCGGCCCAGGCAAAATAGATCCGGTCGAAACCGTGGGCGTCGACGTCGGCCATTTGCGCTGCGGCCAACTGCGGGGCCAGATGGCTGGTGTAGGTTTCCAGCAGCGTGCGGAGCGTTTTCTTTTCCGGCTCGCTCATCTCGGCGACCGGCAATCCCTCGGGAGCCGTGTGCGGCGGCTGGGCGCGCCGGCGGCGCGATACTCGGCCGGTGCCTTTTCGGCGATCGTCGCCCGGGCACGCTGGGCGTCGCTCAACTCGCCGACCAGGTCGAATGCCAACTGCTCTTCACTGCCCAGCGTGCGGGTCCCCTGCTCCGGCCCGCCCGGCACGACGACATGGACGGTCGCCGGATTGGCGCCCCAGAAGCTGGGTGTCTCGCTGATCACCTGGCCGTCACGGACGACGAAGTTGAGCGAGAGATGATGCCCCTCGAAACTCCAGCCCCAGTCGCCCGACGTCGCCGGCTGGCCGAAGATGGTCAGGAAATAACGCTCGGGATCGCGGAGCGGGCTGTTGGTGAGATTCTTTTCTCCTTCGCGGAGATTGTTTTCCAGGGCCATGATTTTGACGGCTTTGTCATAGCCCGTGGGGCTGAGGGCGGCGCGGAGCAGGTTGTGGCAACGCTCGCGCTGCTGGGCGTTCATTTCATGGATCTGCAATCCCTTGCGCTGCGGCTTGGGGATGTTGTGCCAATCGAGTCGGGCCGGGTCGTCGAACTTCAACGTCGCCTTGGCTAGTTGGTCGGGCTGGAGCGAGGCCAGAAACGCCTGAGCCGCTTCGGTCATCGCCGCCCCGACGCCGGCGGTCTCGGTTTCGGTGGCGTGAACGGTGACCAGCACAATGCAGCAATAGATGGCCAGCAAAGCAGCGAGCACGGCAAAACGTTTCATCGGTGAGCATGTCCTGGCGGGGGTGGAATAGGCGCCGCGTGGATGGTGGCAAGCGGTGCGGCGCGGCCGGTTGGCAGGCTCGTCATTATAATCAGACGGGAAGGCAGGTGAAAACCGGCCGCAATGCTCAGTCTGGGGGGTGGCCCGCCCCGGGTCGGCGAATCTTGGCCGCTCTTGATCGCGGGAACCTGCCACAGCTTGAAAAGTGTGTATAGTGGTCGTTTTATTTCATTGATAGCCGGGAGATTACGGCGTGACCATGCCTGATCTGCCGGGCTGCTTCTCGGCCGGTCGCACCATCGACGAAGCGCTCGAGATGGCCAAAGAGGCGATCGAGCTGCACCTGGAAGGTTTGATCGAGGCGGGACAGGCCACGCCCGAGCCGGGAACGATCGAGGCCCATCGGGCGAATCGCGATTATCGCGGTGGCATCTGGGCGATGGTGTCGATCGACGCGAGCACGCTGCGCGTCAAAGCCGTGCGGCTGAACATTACCATGCCCGAGCGCGTGGTCGATGCGGTCGATCGATTTGCGGCCGAGCATGGCGAAACGCGATCGGGCCTGCTGGTCCGCGCGGTGTCGGCCTACATCGGCCGCGAAGAGAGCGAGGCGCTCAGGCCCGCCCGGCGCGGCCGGCCGAGAAAGACCCGCCGCGGCAAGTGATGCCTGCACGAATTGGCAGAGTACGGGTCACAATCAAATGGCCGGCGCGACTTTGGCGGCAGCCGCGACGTCGGGCTGAGTCGCGCAGGTGGCGCGAGGGGGTTTGACGACCAGCACAGGGCAATGCGCCCGCCGCAGCACGGTCTCGGCCACGCTGCCCATCAATAGCCGCCCCAGACCGGTGCGTCCGTGGCTGCCCATCACGATCATCTGGACGTCGGGATCGTCGGCGGCTTTCAGAATCTGCTCGGCCGCGATGCCGATCAGCAATTCGTGCATGAAAGGGACCGACTCTTCGTCGGGCTTGAGCGCCAACAGCGCACTGCGCAGTTCGGGGTTCTCGTGGATAGGCACCGGAAAATAGAACTCGCCGCCAACGTTCTCGCCAATCGGCTCTTGCACGTGCACCAAAACGAGCGCGGCGCGATGATCCCGCGCGATCGAGGTCGCCCAGGTGATGACCGAGGGAGTGATCGCCGAGAAATCGACGGGTACGATAATTTTTGCGGTCATACGTCAGCGCTCGCTTTCGAACTGCGCGGATTGATCAGAATCCATAGAGTTTTCAGCATCCTTTAGCCATGGATGCCTCGCGGCGGCCGGGCCGGCCGGGGCCGCGGAATCGTCGAATTTGAACTCGGCGGCGGCCAACTCGTGAATGCCCGCCGATGCCAAATCGGTCGCAAACACTCGGCCGCGGTGACGGAGCGTTTCGACGGCGGCCAGATTGAGCAGGTCTTCGGCAGCGGGAGCGTGCTGGTCGGTCAAGCGGAACTGCTCGCCGGCGGGATCGAAAGTGCCCCAGCAAGTGGCGTCGGTCGCAACCAACAGCGTGGCCACTCGCCCCTCGAAGGCGGCCAGCAGAATCTTGGGCAGGGTGAAGGCCGACGGATCTTGTTTGGCACGGCGAACGCAATCTTGCAGCAATCGCTGCTCGCGGATCTGGAAATGGGGCTCGACGATCTTCCAGGCCTGGCGATGAAGTTCGTGGTCGCTAAGCGAATTCGGATCGGCATCGATCGAGCCGATTTCGAGGTGCTCGTAGGTGTTCACCCGCCGGTAGATCGGGGCCAGGCTCGGCAGAGCCGCGATGACCATCGGCTCGACGCCGCCGGAGAGGAATTCGCGCATGGCCGCGTTGACCAGGCGAAAGTGCTCCACCGTTTCATACTTCGAGCGATCGGGAGGCTCGCTTTGGCCGGTGAAGACAGCTTGCCGCTGGGTTCCATGCCGCCCGGCGCCATGCATCGACATGTGCCGCTGGTGGTCGACCGCCCCCTTGGTGCCGGCAACCGGCAGGTCGGGAACCGCCAACTCTTCGAGGCTGAAGCGATGCGCACGCAGCGCACGGCAGTCGTGTTTACTCAATTCCAGAATGATCAGCGAGCCATCGGTCTCCAGTGGCAACAAAGGCGTGATGTTGAAATGCCGGCCGACGACCGATCGCTCCGCGGTGGGCTGCGGCAGCCGATAGATTTCAATGCGTCCGGTGGTGGCAAAGATGGCCAGCCCCTGACCACCCTGTTTCCAGAAGCCGGGCTCTTCGGTTTGTGCGAGAATCGCCTGGGCCAGATCGCGGGCGACCACCGAACGAAGCCCACGCGCCACGAGCGCCGACTCGGCCGCGGCGAGCAGGTTTTTGATACGCGTCGGATTCTGCTCTCCCACGAACTCACCACGCAGCAGCGGCAAGTAGATCGACACGCAAATCAATTCTTGGCGGAGGGCCAAATCGCACACAATGCGATCGAAGGACGTTTCGTTCATGGCACACGTTCCTCGAAAAGACAGAAATAATGAACCGGGCTTTGGCAGGCCGGTTAAACTCGTATTGGCCGAACCAATCCCTGCTCCGCCGGCTTAAAGTTGCAAGCGGCGTGCCACGATCGCTTTGGAAGCGACGGCGCGATGTGATCGCTCGCCGCAGCCCCGGAATTACGAGCGCTGCAACAATGCGGGAAGGTCTCATGCCCCGCACAGGGGGGCGTGCGGACTCGCCCAGGTGTGCGGAAAGTGCCGCGGCGAGTCGCGCACATGCGCGGGGGGGCACCCGGGCGCGAACCCATCGATTTTGCCGCGGCCGAGAGAGCCAAAACGGCGATGATTCGGCGTGCACGCGACGGTCTTGCCGCCCGCCTAGCGGGCCGTTGGGCGCGGCGATTTGCCGTCCAACAGCACGACCACCGAGCGGGCCTGCACGCGGTAATAGGCCGACGATAGCGGCGCTTCCTCGCCGGGCCCGAGCAGGTCTTGCGGACTCGCCAAGGCGGTGTCGATTGCCCGGCGCCAACTGCCGACCGTCCCTTCGTGGACGCCGAACGTGATGTCCTCCTGGCCGGCATTGATCATCACATACATGTCGTCGTCGTCGTAAGCGGCTCCGTGCAGGCAAAACGCCAAGGTGTGCGATCCGCCCGACATGTCGACCGGGCGTTCGGGACCATACCAACTGATGTCTTCGCGCCAGAAGTGGGGCCGGGCAATCGAGTGGTGCAGCTTGCGGAAACGGATCATCCCGCGGCAGAAACGGAAAATGTCGCGATGCGTTTCCAGCCGCCGCCAATCCAGCCAGGTCGTCGCGTTGTCCTGGTTATAAGGATTGTTGTTGCCCCCTTGCGTTTGCAGAAACTCGTCGCCCATGCGGAACATCGGCGTGCCGTTGGAGAGCATCAGCAGTGCAAAAAAATTCTTCACCTGCCGCTTGCGCAGGGCCACGACTTCGGCCGGGGCGCCTTGTTCCCCTTCGAATCCACAGTTCGAACTGTAATCGCTGGGGCCGTCGGTGTTGTTGTGCCCATTGGCCAGATTGTGTTTCTCGCCATAGGAGACCATGTCGTAGAGCGTGAAACCGTCGTGCGACGTAATGTAGTTGATGCTTTGATAGGGGCGATACGCTCGCGAGGTATCATCGGGAAACAGATCGGCGCTGCCATACAGCCGCGTCATCAAGTCGGCGACCAGGCCGCCGTCGCCGCGGACGAATTGCTGCAGTGTGTCGCGATAGTGGCCGTTCCACTGCATCCAGGTCACGCCGGGAAACCGGCTGCCCAATTGGTACAAGCCGCCGGCGTCCCAAGGCTCGGCAATCAGGTGAATGCCGTCGAAATCGGCGTCGCCGGCAATCTGGTCGAAGATTGGCGGCGTGGTCAGATCGATCGAACCGTCGCGACCGCGGGCAAAGATCGAGGCCAGGTCGAAACGGAACCCATCGATGTGCATCTCTTTAACCCAATAGCGCAGGCTGTCGACGATCAGCCGCCGGACCGCGCGGTTGGCGGTCTGCAAGGTGTTGCCGGTGCCGCTGTAGTTGGCGTAAGGATGTTTGGGGTCGCCGCTCAAGATGTAATAGGAGCAGTTGTCGATCCCTTTGAAGCTATAGCACGGTCCGTGTTCGTCTCCCTCGCAGGTATGGTTGTAGACGACGTCCAGAATCACTTCGATGCCGGCGCGGTGGAGCGCGTCGACCATGTCGCGGAATTCTTCGTGCGGGCTGCAACTTGCCGGCGTACACGAGTAGCCCTGGTTGGGCGAGAAGAAATTCAGCGGCATGTAGCCCCAGTAGTTGTTGCCCTGGGGATCGAGCTGAAAGATCGGCATCAACTCGACGGCCGTGATTCCGAGTTCGACGAGGTACGGAATCTTTTGGGCCAGGCCGGCGAACGTGCCGCGGTTTCGCTCGATCAGCCCGGAGGAAGGATCGCGCGTGAATCCGCGGACGTGGAGTTCATAGATGATGTGGCCGGACTGGCGCCGCTGGACCGCGACTTCCGACTCGATGTCGACGACGCAGGCTTCGAGCATGCCGAGCGGCGCCCGGCCCATGTTGGAGCCTGGCTGGCAAGCGGCCTCGCGGCTGAACTGGTCGGGGAAATGGACCGCCTTGGCGTAGGGGTCCAGCAGCAGCTTGGCCGGATCGAAATCGTGCAACAAGATGCCGTCCTGCGGCGCGGGTCCGGCGACTTGAAAGCCGTAGTACTTGACCGTGCGAGCTTGCGCGAGCGGCACCCGGCAATGCCAGACCGGGCCCGACTTGTTCTTCAATCGGTCGAGCGCGTAGCGATAACAAGGGGCCGTCAAATCCTTGTCGCCGAACAACAGCAGCGTCACGGCTTCGGCATGCTGCGAGAAGAGGGCGAAGTTGAGCGCCTTTTCGCCTTCGACCAGCGAAGCGCCCAGCGGAAAGGGAGTCCCTTCGATCTGCTCCCAATAATCGTGGTCCGCCGGGGTCATCTGCTCAGTCATGGTCGCGCATCGCTCCGAGGTGTGCGGTGGGTCCGCTGGCGGCATTTTATCCGATTTGCGCCTGCTTGCCGCGATGGCCCGCTTGCCAACGTCAAGGGGCCGAGGACCACAGGGTCGATCGAGGCTCGAGGCCGGACAACGTCCGCAGCTCACCGGGCGGATGATGCCATTCCTCAAGCCTCGAGCCTGTAGCCTCAAGCCTATTCACGGCAGCTCGGCGATTTCGATGTCTTTGAATTCGACTTTCATCGCCGGGCCGCTGTGGACCTGCAGCGCAATGATCCCTTCGGTCGCGGCCTGGTCGTCCTTTTCGGTATAGTCGACGACCTTAAAGCCGTTGAGCAGCATGGTGATGTGGGGTCCGTCGGCCGTGATCACGTAATCGTTCCAGCCGTCGATGTGGACGTGTGCGGCGATTTCCGCCGGTTCCAAACGTTGCAGCTGGCCGCGTCCTTCTTCATCCCAAAGCTGGCCCATCGAATCGTTGTCGGCGATGTCGGCCTGGTAGCCGGTGACCACGCCATCTGGGCGAATGCGGCTGCGAAACTGCACGCCGGAATTGTGGCCGCTGAACTTGAATTTGACCTTGAGGACAAAATTCTTGTAATGCTTCTTGGTGACCAGAAACGCGTTCCTGGCGAGCTTTTTGGCTTCGGACGAACCGACGATCTCACCCCCTTCGGCGTGCCACACGGCGGTGTCCCCCTCCCAGCCATCGAGATTCTTGCCGTTGAAGAGCGGAACGAATTTGGGCTGTTCCGCGGCGGCCGGCAAAGCGGTCAGGGCGGCAAGGCAAACGATTGCGGCCAGCAGTGAAGCGAACCTGGGCATGGCGAGTGGGCTCCTGGGAGGTGACTGCGAGAAGGAGGGGATTCGGCGCCGGTCATTATAGTTATGTACCGCCGCCGCAGCCAATTGTTGGGATTTGCGTTTACGTCGCCCCACGTATCAATATAATTCACCACCGACGACGCAGAGGCGACTGAGGCTTGAGGCCGGGCAAAGGCCACAGACTTACGGCTACAACCCACAGCACCGAATTGGGCATTCCTCAAGCCTGTAGCCGCAAGCCTGTTCACGGCAGCTCCGCGATCTCGATGTCCTTGAATTCGACCTTCATCGCCGGGCCGGCGTGCAACTGCAGCGCGATGATTCCTTCGTCCGAGCCTTGATCGCTCTTTTCGGTGTAGTCGACAGTGGTGTAGCCGTTGATGGCCAGCGTGATGTGCGGGCCATCGGCGGTGATCACGTACTGGTTCCAGTCATCACGATTGACGTGCGTGGCCGTTTCGGACGCGTCGGGCAACTTCAAGCGGCCACGTCCCAATTCTTCGTAGAGCATGCCCATCGAATCGGTGTCGGCGATGTCGGCCTGATAGCCATTGACGATATATTTGCTCTGTACGTCGCTGCGAAATTGAACGCCGGAATTATGGTTGCGGATCTTGAACTTCACCTTGAGGATGAAGTTCTTGTAGGGCTGCTTGGCGATCAGGAACGTATTCTTGGGGGTTCGCTTGTCGTCGGTCGAGCCGATGATCTCGCCCGCCTCGACGCGCCAGAAGTCGGCATCTCCCTCCCAGCCGTCGAGATTCTTGCCGTTGAACAGTGGAGTGAATTTTTGCGCAGACTCCTCCGTCGCCGATGCAGTCAGGCCGGCCAGGCAAACGGTTGCAGCCAGCAGCGAAGTGAACCAGGGCATGACGGGGCTCCCGGGAGGCTCGAGGCCACAGACTCGAGGCGAGAGGACGAGCGGTGCGTGCGTGTTGCCCGCGACTCAAGCTTCAAAGCCGACGAGCGATGATTATAGTGCCGCCTGGCGGAGCCCGCCACAAATCGGGCGGAATCCGAGGCCATCGGCTCCCGCCAGGAGATTCGCCAAGGCGCGAAGAAGGATTCGCTTGACAATGCCTATCGATGTAGGTAAATTGCCTACACAGGTAGGTCAATCATGCAGAGCGCGGGCTCGAGAAATGTGCTGGCCAAGGGACCACCAGAATGCGACCGCCGGCAATCACCGTGATTCTCGTCCTGCTGGCCTCCCTGGTTTTTGGATGCCTGATGTCGGCCAGTTACGTGCCGGAGAAATTCTGGGCGCGGGCCGTCATTGCGACGAACGCTGGAGGTTTTTTTGCGCTCGCGTTGGTTCGGATCCTCGGCCACCGACCGACGACGATCCAGATTGCTCTGGGCCTCCTCGCCACCGCGGTCTTTGGCGCCGCGATGGTGGCAGCGAGGGATCTGGGCGTTTGGGCGGGAGCCACCATCGCGGGCATTGCCGGCGGTGGATTCGCGGTCGCGATTGTCTTGATTGGACGCGTGGGAGTGAAACGCCAACGCTTCGGACCGGCGCGAGACGCCGCCGGCCGGCAGGATTGACGTCGCCATGTTTTCCGAGAGCAACAGAGCGATTGATTGCAATCGAACCGTCGCGCTGGTCGCGGCGCCGCTGCTCCCTCTGCATCTTACCGGCGTCGCCAGCGATTTTGAGTTCGTGCTTTTTTACCTGGTTGTTCCGGCTGTTGTTTTGGCAATTGCCATTTACTTCCGCGATCAATTTGGGGCAGGGCCGAAAGAAATGACGTACCGGATACATTGGGACAGTGCGTTTTTTGGCATGGGCGTGGCCTTCATGGTTGCGCGCCACCGTGTGCTTTTTGCCAAGCTGGGGCAGCCCCGCTTTGGCGACCGTCTGCTTTCTGATTGGTATTGTCATACGGGGGTTCGGCGGCCAGACCCCCAATCGCCAAACGTTCAACGGGTGAAAAGGATCGAGGACTCAATGGCAAAGCAAAAAACGGCACTCACCGCCGCCCAGCTCGAAATCATGAATCACTTTTGGGATGGGGGCGAGTTGGGGGTCGCCCAGGTGTGGAAACTGCTGCGCGAGCGGCGTCCGGTTGCCCGCAACACCGTGCAGACGACGCTAACGCGCTTGGCCGACAAGGGCTGGCTGGCGGTGCGCTCGGAGGGCAACGCCTACTATTTTCGGGCCGCGCGGCCGCGGAAGACGGCGGTGCGCGGAATGGTCGGCCAATTGGTCGACACGGTGTTCGAAGGCTCAACCAGTCGATTGATTGCATCGCTGCTCGAGAACCGGCGTATTTCCAGCGAGGAAGCCGAGCGGATTCGCCAATTGATCGACACGGCCGAACGGGGGAAGTGATGAACGCCCTGATAACAAAAATCGCGATCCTGCCAACTGCCGTCGGCGTCCTGCTGTTGGCCATCACCGTCGGGCTGTCGGCGGCGTTGGTGGCGCAGTGGGTCGTGCGCCGCTCGCCCGCGGCCCGGCACGCAGTCCTGCTATGGGCACTCGTGGCAGTCGGTGCCTCGCCGCTGCTCTTCGTGACGTCCAAGGTGTGGCGAATCGCGCCGGTCGTCCCGTTGCCGCAAATGCCCGTCTTCGAAGACCTTTATGATCCGATTGCCGAGGTGACGACAATCGATCTACCAACTGTCATCGCGGCCGATCTTGCTCCGGCGCCTGTCGATTTGTCGCCGCCCGCCGCGCCGCCGGCCGAAGGCAATCGCTCGACCTCGATCTCGGCGGCGAGCGTTTTGTACGGCGTGTGGCTGTTGGGAGCTTCTTGCGGCCTGGCACGCATCGCTCACGGACTGCTGATTACCCGGCGGCTGCGGCGTGGGGCTGTGCCGCTTGCCGGCGAGACCGTTTTGGAAATGCGAGACCGCCTGGCGGAGGTCTTGGGAAAACCGGCGCCCGAGATCTGCATGTCGCAAGACGCCGCGGTTCCTGTGGCCATCGGCCTGTTTCGACCGGTCGTGCTCATGCCTTGCCCGATCTTGGGGCAACTCGACAGCATCGGGCTGCTGCAGGTGTTGTTGCACGAGTCTGCCCATGCGGTGCGGCACGATCCCTTGATCGGCCTTTATCAACGCGTCGTGGCGTCGCTGCTATGGTTTCATCCGCTGGTGCATGTGAGCAATCGGCTGTTGGACGGCGCGCGTGAAGAACTTTGCGACAACTATGCCCTGCGCGTTGCCCCGGCGACCGATTATGCGCGAACGCTGCTTGGCGTGGCGCGGTCGCTGGTCGACGCGCCGGGCCCGCTCGTGGGGGCGATGATGTTCAGTTCCACCCGGCGGCTCGAGCGACGAGTTGCCACACTGTTACTTCCGGGGAGAAATACCATGACCCATCTGACGGCTTGGAAGTCGGCGGCGATCGCCACGGCGTTTCTCGGTGGCAGCTATGTCTTGACTTCGCTGGCCGCGCCGCCAGCCGCGCCGGCTGCGACCATCGACCCGTTCGCGGCCACCGCCCCAGCAGCGACAACCGCACCTGACCCTTTGACGACCCCTCCGCCGGCTGCGGCGAAGAGTGCCGGCTACGACTTCTCACAAAAGGTCGACTTCCAGGTCGGCGCCACACAACTCGGGGACGGCGACAGCATCACGATCGAAGAGGTTTATGGCACGTCGAGCGAGATTACCGTCGGCAACATGTACGTGGTCAAAGGAACGTATCGGCTTGGATCGGGGGAAACCGCTTCATTGGCCGTGCACAACACGACCAGCGGTCCCAGCGGATATGGCACCATTCCGACACAAAGAACGCAAACCATGATGATCCACCGCGGGGAAGGCCGCTTTTCGCTGCTGTTCTACATGTGGGACAAAGGCAATCCGCACGTCGCGTTTTATCCGGCGCACGGAGGTTCGTCGGTCGCGAACGTTTATTTTGGCACGGGCGAATCGCTGTTGGTTCGTGGTTGGTGGGAAGAATCGGGGGACCCCCAGGCGGTGCCCGCGCGTACGGGGCGGCGGACGGTCGCCGCTGCCCAGCAGGGTGAGCAACAATCGCTTGACAAGCTCCACGCGCAGCTCGAAGCCCAGCGAAAGGAGCTCGAAAAACTCGATTCGCAGGTGCGGCGATTAGAAGAGCTGGGGAAGACGACGGTCAGCGCCGCGCCCGAAGGGCAGCCGCCGGCGAAATGAAGCCAGACCGCTCCGACGATCGCTGCAGATGCTGAATGAGTTACCGCACCTTCACTCGGGAGAGATACCATGACCCGTCTTATGGCTTGGAAGTCAATGGCGATCGCCGCGTTTCTCGGCGGCGCTGCGCCCTGACATCACTGGTCGCGGCGGCGGACAGTAGCGAGGGCTACGACCCGTCGCAAAAGGTCGATTTCAAGATTGGCGCCACACAACTGCGCGACGGTGACAAGATCACGATTGAAGAGATTCATGGCACGGCCAGCACAATCTCGGCGGGCAACGTGTATGTGATTCACGGCACCTATCGGCTTGGATCCGAGGAAAAGGCGCAGCTGGTGGCGTCGGGCGCGACCAACGAGAAACATGGCGCCGAAGCCAAACAAGAGGCTGAGAAACAACGGATCATCCGAGAGATTCTGGCGGAGTAC
Source organism: uncultured Planctomycetaceae bacterium (assembly GCA_963702015.1). Taxonomy (GTDB): domain Bacteria; phylum Planctomycetota; class Planctomycetia; order Pirellulales; family PALSA-1355; genus DATJTR01. The sequence goes on along the minus strand of OY969698.1, from coordinate 3,252,920 downwards.
ATCGTGGACAGCCAGAAAACGGGCTCACGGCCGGCGCCCGAGGTCATCGGCATCCTGCGCGGCATGCTCACTGCGGCTCCAATGCAAAACACGCAGAAGATTGACGTCGAGCGGGGCGAAGGCCGCTTTTCGTTGATCTATTACATGTGGGACAAGGGAAAACCGCATCTTGCTCTCTATCCTTCCGATGGCGGCACGTCGTTCGGCAAAGTTTATTTCGGCACGGGCGATTCGTTGCTGCTGCATGGAGATAGGGAAAAGCAAGATGCCGGCGCGGCGAGGATGGCGTCAAACGGCAACTTTCGGAAGCCGACGCGGCGCAACAAGCCGCGTTGCAAGACCTGCAGAAAATTATTGATCGCACACAAAATCAAATTGGCACGTGGCGGATGAAGATCGACGCGGAGAACATGCAGCTCGAACGCCTCGAAGCGCACCTGAACGCGAACGAGCGGCGGTTCGAGGAACTCCGGAAAATGAAGGCGAGCCGTGAGGGTGCGAAGGCATCGCAGCCGGCAGCGGAATGAACGCGGCCACGCCGCCTCCAGAACCTCGAGGTGGACCGAGCCGCTACCGCCGAGACGAACGACCGATCACTACTTCGCGGGCAACGAAGGTGGGCATGGAAGACAGAGCAGCAGAACCCGCAGACTACTGCTGTCCGCTCTGTGGCGGCACCGAATTTACCGGTGGGTCGATATCTGCTCTCGGCCCGTCTGGGTTCGGGCCGTGTGGGTTCATGCCGTCGGTGCCAGGACCACAAAGCTTCTGGCGGCGATTATTCCCGCGGCCCCAGCCGCTCACGGCAACGAGATGCCGGTCGTGCGGTCACGTGGTCCTGTTCGCCGGCCCCGGGGCGGATTCGCTGGACTGACTCCCGCCGGCGGATCAGCGTGGCCCCCATTTTGACACGGCATTGCCGGGTGCTCTAAGATAGTGGGAAGCAACACGCCTCGGGGAGCGGCCAGCGCACCGGCTCGCGCCCTTCGTCCCCCCTGCCCCGCCACGGCATTACGCTGCAATGATTTACGCTGTGCTGTTTTAGGCTATGCTGAATTCGCTTGGCTGATTTGAGGGACAGCGATCGACGACTGTGCGGCTCTTGAAATCTGGCCCGAATGTGCGAGGAGCCCGATGCCGGAAATGCTGCCATTGCTGTCGTGGGTTCGTCTCGCTGGGTGCGCGTTCTGCCTGCTCGTCGGGCTGGTGGCGACCGGCATCGCCGATGCACCGGCGGCGTCCGACGAGGTGACCTGGTCGCTCGGCGATGAATTCCGCGTCGGGGCAGATCGCGAGAATCCGACCTTCGACCGCCACGATCAGCCGACCTGGTATTTTCTGCGGACGACAACCGCCGACGGCCCGGTCGAGTCGCGCCAGTGGTTGCGCGACGGCAAATATGCTCCCTTGACCGAAAGTGGCGAGAAGTTTTTTGACTCGCCACTCGACGGTTGGGGCTATCGACCGCAGGCGGAGCGGCTGGCTCCGCTGGTTGCCAAGGTCACCGCGGACTACGACGTGGGCTTGAAGTTTCACCCGGGCGACATGCTCATCCTACCGGGGCCCGATCACGCGGTTGTGATTGGCTGGCGCAGCCCGGTTGCCGGCAAGCTCGAAATCCAAGGGTCGTTCGAGCACGGGCAAACCTGTTGCGGGGTAAACTCCGCGGTCCGGTATTACGTCGAGCGTGGCCCAGCGCCGGATGAGACCAACGGTTTCGAGCCGATCGCACTGGCCGCGGGGAGTGCCGATTTTGGCAGTCCAAGCCAGATCGGTGCGTTCCACATCCAGGATCAGTCGATCGAGCCCGGCGAGTTTGTCTACTTTGTCGTCGATGCCGCCGCCGACGGAACGGCCACTCCGCACTACGGCGACGCTACGCGGTTTGACGTCAGGTTGACCGTGCGGGAGGCAAAGTGGCCTGCGGCAGGGTCGTTCGAAAAAGACATTCTGCCGATCCTTGCCCAGAAATGTCACGACTGCCATGGAGCGGACGTTCAAGAAGCGAAACTCGATTTGCGCACGCTGTCCACGATCTTGCGCGGGGGCGAGAGCGGGCCGTCGGTGGTTTCCGGCGATCCGAGCCACAGCCTGCTGATCGATCTGGTGGCGCATGGGCAGATGCCGCCGGGTGAGGGAGAAAAGCTGACGGCGGCGGAACACGCCATTCTCAGGCTCTGGGTCGAAGCCCATATACCGGCCGAAGAGAAAGCGGTCGTGCTGCAGCCGCATTCGCAGTTGACCGAAGCGGACCGGAGCTTCTGGGCCTTTCAACCGCCGCGCAAGATCGACGTGCCGCAAGTCCGCGAGACCGAGCGAGCCGGCGGGGCGATCGACGCTTTCTTGTTGGCGAAACTGGAAGCCGAGGGAATCGCGTTTTCCGCCGAGGCCGATCGCGGTACGCTGATCCGTCGTGCGTATTTCGATCTGATCGGTCTGCCCCCTGAACCGGCGGCGGTCGCAGCGTTTCTCGCCGATTCGCAGCCCGATGCCTACGAGCGACTCGTCGATGCGTTGCTGGCCTCGCCGCACTACGGCGAGCGTTGGGGCCGGCACTGGCTCGACGCGGCGGGCTATGTCGACAACCGACTGGCCGACACCGATCTGGCCCAAATCTATCCGCACGAAGGGATCTGGCGATATCGCGACTATGTAATCCGGGCGTTCAACGACGATATGCCATACGACCGCTTTCTCACCGAACAACTTGCCGGGGATGAACTGATCGACTGGCGGCGTGCCGAGCGATTCACGCCCGAAACGGTCTCGCTCCTTTCGGCCACGGGCTATCTGCGCAACGTGGAGGACCACACCAGCGAGCCGCAATACGGCATCGAGAAACGTTACGAAGTCGTCAACGAAGTGATGGACATGGTCTCGACGTCGGTGCTCGGCCTGACGATGGAGTGTTGCCGCTGTCATAACCACAAGTACGATCCGTTGCCGCAGCGCGACTATTACCGGCTGATGGCCTGCTTCGAGCCGGCGCTGAATCCACACGACTGGCGGCGTCCGCAGGACCGATTTCTTGCCGACGTGTCGCCGTCGGAACGGGCGGAGATCGACCGCCGCAACGCCGAGATCGATCAGCAGGTGGCCGAACTGCAAAAAGCGGAGGCCGCCACGCGACAGCAGGTCCGGCAGCGACTCTTCGACGCGCGACTGGCGTCGATCCCCGAGCCGATTCGCCAGGACGTCAAGCAGGCACTCGAGGTCGCGGCCGACAAGCGCGACGCGGTGCAGAAATACCTGGTCGAGAAATTCCAGGTGACGTTCAACATCGCCGATTCCGAAATCGATGCGACGCTGACCGAACCAGAACAAACCCAGCTGGCCGACAGTGCACGGCGGCGCGGCGAACTGCCGGCGGACCGCCGGTCGTATGGAGTGATTCAGGCCCTGTGGGACGTCGGTCCCGCGCCGACGTCGCGCGTCCATCGGCGGGGCAACGTGAAGGCTCCGGGTGTGCTGGTTCAGGCCGGATTCCCCGAGATTTTGCAGCCGCCCGGCGAAGCGGTCGCGGCCACGTCGGCCGAAGTGCAAGGCGAGTCGAGCGGTCGCCGGTTGGCCCTGGCACGCTGGCTCTCGCGCCCGGAACATCCACTCACTGCCCGAGTCTTGGTCAATCGGGTTTGGCATCACCATTTTGGACGCGGCATCGTGGCGACGCTGGGGAATTTTGGCCGCTCGGGCAGCCCGCCTACGCATCCCGAGCTGCTCGACTGGCTGGCGGTCGATTTCGTGGAGCATGGCTGGAGCATCAAACGCCTGCATCGACAGATCATGCTGTCGAACGCCTATCGCCAGTCGTCGCGGCGATCGGCGCCTGCCGCCGAGGATGTCGCCGGCGGCTTGGACGCAGAACGCGTCGATCCCGAGAATCGCCTGTTGTGGCGGATGAATCTGCGTCGCTTGGAGGCCGAGATCGTGCGCGATTCGATCTTGTCGGTCTCCGGTGCGCTCGATCCAACTGCGGGGGGCCCTCCGGTCGAAATCACGACGCCCCCCGACGGCTTGTCGGAAGTGAAGGCGGCGCCGGCGAGTGCCCAGCGGCGCAGCATTTATCTCTTTGCCCGGCGGGTCTATCCGCTGAAGTTTCTAGAAATCTTCGACGCGCCGATCATGCCGGTGAACTGCATGCAGCGGATGAATTCGGCGACCGTGTTGCAATCGCTAGCTTTGCTCAACAGCGAGCTGCTATTCGATCAAGCCGATCGCATGGCCGCGCGGTTGACGACGTCGGCCGGCGCCGATTCCACGGCGGCGATCGACCTGGCGTTCCGGCTCGCGCTGGCTCGGCGGCCCAACGAGGCCGAATTGAAGCAGGCTGAGGCGTTCGTCGGCGAGCAGGCACGCGGCTATGAATCGACCGACACGCCGGCCGAGAAAGCGACGCAGATGGCGCTGGCCGATCTCTGTCACATGCTGCTGTCATCCAACGAGTTTTTGTATGTGGAGTGAGCGAACCATGCCTGTCTCACGGCGCGAATTATTGAGATCGCTCGGCGGCGGCTTTGGCAGCCTGGCGCTGGCCGGTTTGTTGAATGACACCGGCTTGCTGGCCGATGACGCCGGCGCAGACACGGCACACAGCGGGGCCGCCCTGGCTCCGCGGCCCGGTCACTTTCCGGCAAAGGCCAAGGCGGTGATCCAGCTTTGCCAGAACGGTGGGCCGTCGCAGATGGACCTGTTCGACCACAAGCCCGAACTGTCGAAGCGCAGCGGCCAGCCCCATCCCGAACAGGTCGAAACCTTTCAACTCGCCAATAAAAACGTGCTGTTGGGGACGCCGTTCCAATTCGCCCGGCACGGCCAGAGCGGCATGGAGTTTTCCGAACTCATTCCCCACCTCGGTTCGGTCGCCGATGACTTGTGCCTGGTGCGGTCGATGTTCACCGAGAACAACAACCACCCGTTCGCGCTCTCCATGCTGCAGACGGGCAAGACCTTCACTGGCCGGCCGGCGATGGGGTCGTGGATCGGTTACGCCCTGGGCAGCGAGAACCAGGATCTGCCGGGATACATCGTGCTGCGCGACCCGGCCGGCTACAACACGTCGGGCAAAATGGTCTGGTCGAGCGGCTGGCTGCCGCCGGTCTATCAGGGGACGGAGTTCAGTTCTTCGGGAACCCCGGTGTTGCATCTGCCGCCGCGCGGCCGGTCGCGGCCGACGCCCAGTTGCGATCGCGTGATTTTCTGGCGCAGCTCAATGCGCAGCATCGCGATGCGCATCCGCGCGAATCGGAACTAGAAGCGAGGATCGAGAATTTCGAACTGGCCGCTCGCATGCAATTGACCGCCACAAACGTTCTCGATTTGTCGGGCGAGACCGAGGCGACTCGCAATCTGTATGGACTCGACAATCCCGCGACCGCCGGCTACGGAGCCCGCTGCCTGATCGCCCGGCGATTGGTCGAATCGGGCGTGCGTTTCGTGCAGGTTTTTCCGCCGCTCGATCCGTCGTTCCAGCCGTGGGACAATCACTCGAATCTCAAAAACGACCTGCGGAAGATTTGCGACCACGTCGATCAACCGAGCGCCGCGCTCATCAGCGACCTGAAACAGCGCGGCCTGCTGGACGACGTGATTGTCATGTGGACCGGCGAGTTCGGCCGGTTGCCGATCACCGAGGGAGCGGACGGTCGCGACCACAACCGGCACGCCTTCAGCCTGCTGATGGCGGGGGGCGGCTTCAAGGGGGGCCACATTCACGGCGCGACCGACGATTTCGGTTACAAGGCAATCGAAAACCGCGTCAGCGTTCCCGATCTGCACGCCACGATTTTGCATCAGTTGGGCATCGACCACACCCGACTCAGCTTCTTGCACAACGGCCGCCCCGAGCGGCTTACCGATCCTGAAGTCACCGGTGCCAAGGTCGTCGAATCGTTGCTGGCCTGATCTGGGCACGCGGGTCGCCGCCCGTTGAGCGAGAGTGCCGGTCTCGGCCGGTCAAAGCATTTCCCGCACTACCAAATCCGCCTCTTTTTGACACGGCGGCGGCCGGTGATCTAAGATATCTTCGACAAGCAACACGCCCCCGGGATCGACCTGCGCACGGCTCGAAGCGTCGCCCCCGTGCCCCGCCCCCAACAAGCCGATAAGGTTTTCGACAGCATGCCCAGGCGAACCCTTTTTGCGCTCGTGCCGATGCTGGCCGGCTTGGCTTGGGCTGCCGCCGGTGCTTCGGCCGACGACGAGTGGCCGCAGTTTCGCGGACCCGATGGGCAAGGGCACGCCACGGCCAAAAATCTGCCGACCGAGTGGAGCGAAACCGAAAACATCACCTGGAAGACGCCGATTCCCGGCCTGGGCCACTCCTCGCCATTGGTCGGCCGCGGACTCATCTGGCTGACGACCGCGCTGGACGAAGGGCGTTCGCTGCGCGTGGTGGCCGTCGACGCCCAGACCGGCCGGATCGTGATCGAGCGCGAAGTCCTGCACACCGATGCGCCGCCGCCGCTGAACGCGAAAAACAGCCTTGCCTCGCCGACCGGCGTGCTGGAAGGAGATCGGGTGTATGTCCATTTCGGCACGTCGGGGACTGCCTTGGTTTCGACCGCCGACGGCGCGCCGATGTGGACGAACCAGGATCTGAAGATCGACCATACCGAAGGACCGGGCAGCTCGCCGATCATCTGGCAAAACTTGCTGATCGTCCATTGCGACGGCAGCGACTTGCAATACATCGTGGCGCTGGATAAGGAGACGGGCAAAATCGTTTGGCGGACCGATCGCACCGGCGACAAAGCCGCCGATGGAAAAGAAAACAAAGCCTTCTGCACGCCGCTGGTGATCGAAGTCGATGGCAAGCCGCTGCTGATCAGCCCGGCCGCCCGGCACGTTTTTGCCTACGATCCCGCGGACCGGCCAGGAGCAATGGGTGGTGGATTACGCGCCGGGCTTTTCGAACGTGCCGCGGCCGCTGTTTGGTCATGGACTGCTGTTTATCTGCACCGGGTTCATGAAGCCCGAGCTGTGGGCGATCCGGCCCGATGGCGCCGGAAACGTGACCGACAGCCACGTGGCATGGAAGGTGACGCAAAACGTGCCGGCCAATCCCTCGCCGCTGTTGATCGGCGACGAGATCTATATGATGAGCGACGCCGGCATCGTCACCTGTCTCGACGCGCAAGACCGGCAGCCAGCACTGGCGCAAGCGCGTGGGGGACAACCAATCGGCTTCGCCGCTGTTCGCCGACGGCAAGATTTATTTTTGGAGCGAAGGGGGCGAAACGACCGTGATCGCGCCGGGCACCTCTTACCAGGAACTGGCGCGCAACCGGTTGGACGGCGGTTTCATGGCGACGCCGGCAGCCGTCGGCTCGGCCTTGCTGGTGCGCACGCGCACGCATCTCTATCGCATCGAATTGCCGGGCGCAGCAGCCAGCGCGGCTCCCGCGGCCGGTGCTGTCAGCCAGGCCGGCGTCGCGGCGCCGGCCCAATGACGCCTGGCTTGGGGTGCGATCAGGCGTATTTCTTGACCGCCTTCTTGATGGCGGGCGCTGCCTTGGCCAGGTCGGCTGGGATCATCACTGGATGAATCTCGATGCCGGCGTTGAACGACAGGAACCACGGCTCGCAGATCGCGGGAATCTCGGAAGCATCGGCGAGATCGACGACGATGTAGCCGGTCCGCTGGCCCTCGCTGTCGGAAAAATAGGCCGCCTCGGGCTTCGATTCGGCGAGAATCGCCTGAATCGTCGAGCCGAGCTTGCCGGCCTTGGCGGCGGCGTTTCCGGTCTCGACGGGGATGTTGACTTTCATCAAGAACCGCATGATTTTCTCCTGCTGGGGTGTGAGTTTTCGCTTGTGCGATACGCATTTGTAATGCAATTGCCTCCAGGCTGCCAGCATGGGCTTGCTGGCAGCGTGTAGGTGGGCAAACCGCGATTGCCGCGGGGGGGACTTTTGCGTATAACTCCCGCCGCTTTTTCAGCGGTTTCCTGGCCTTCCGGCCTCCCCCGCCTGCGCAAGGGTGCGAACGATGCGATCGAGTCGAATCAAGTGGTCGGGCGTCGGAGTGATTTCGCGGTTTGCGATTTTGCCGCTGGCGATTTTGGCGTTTGTCTCGGTTGCCCGCGGAGGTGATCCGCTCGATCAGCCGCCACGCGGTCAGGCGCGAGCCGGCCAGACGGCGGTGGGCGACGCGCCGTTGCCGGATATGGAGCCCTTGCCCGAGTCGCAGAGTGTGCCCAACGAGGAGCCGGTTGCCGGCGCGGAGCACGCACCGGATGCGAAGCCGTCGCCGCACGAGCGATTGATCATTGGCGATGCGTATACATTGGAAGTCAAACGAGGTGGTGTGACGCGGTCGTTTGGCGGCAATCTGCTGAAGGCGAGCGACAAGTGGATCGTGCTGCGGCGGATGGCCTCGGGCCGCAACGATTACGGAGTCCCGCTGCTTTCGTCGATTCCCAAGGTCGGCAGCATGTTCCGTCGTTCCTACGAAAGCCTGATCGAGGACGATCTGTGGATTCCGCGTGAGGCGGCCACGATCGAATCGCATCATAAGGTCGTGGCGTCGACGACCGAGAAACCTGTTGTGGGCAACGAGCCGATGGTGCGGACGCGCTGCGGCGTGGCCTTCGCGCACGGCGACAAGTTCGAGCGTCGCGATGGCGAGCTGACCGCGGTCAGCGACGAGCGAGTGACGGTGCTGACGACCGGTCCCTTCCGGGCACCCTATCCGCAGCAGATTGCCCGGGGCGACATTCTTTGCGTCTCGATCCCGGTGGTCATCAGCAAAGTGCGGATGACGCAGCGCGACAGCAGCACCGAGCGCAAGTAGCCGAGCCACGGGCTGCGGCGAAAAACGCCGCTGGGTCCATTCCTCTTGGATTTGCATGCAGGGCCACTCTGGACCTCCGCAAGATCGCCAGGCACAAACGGCATTGTGTCCTCTCACTCACTTCGCTTGCCGTGCCGGTCTGCTGCCGGTTCGATCATCGGATGGGCGCGTTGGCGGCGCGGCCGATCAACTTGCACTGATGGTATGCGCGATCGCACCCATATAAATTGTTTGATGCGAGAAAAAAACAGTGGCAAATCGCTTTCGCGTTCGTTACCTTACCGCTAGGTAACCGGTTCAGATCAGGAAGAGGCATTTGATCTGGCGCTGCGATTCCTGCGGCCGAAACGTACATTTCGTGGGCCGCGGTTAGTGCAAATCATGTGACGCGGTTTCACGGGCAGCGCTACCGCGCAATCATTTCTTGCAACGCTGCGCTCGCTTTTGCTTCTCCTCTTCGCTGTCGGAACAGGCCGGTACCGACTCATCATCCACTGAAGAGGAGGCACAGGTTATGCGCAAGCGTCTCCCGGTTCGGACTGCGCCTGGACTACGGTCCGGCATGCTCGAAGTTTTTCGGTTCTATTTCGCCAATGCCCCGGTCGCTTGTCCAGCGCCCCGCGCAGCTATCGGCCCCGTTTCGAAGCGCTCGAAGATCGGCACATGTTCTCGGTTGCGCCGCTGGTCGTGGCCTCGGTCGGTACGACCGAATCGGTGATTAGCGTCAGCGGTGATACGGTCGATGAAGGAACCAGCGTGCCGGTGTCGATCAACGACACGCTGGTCGGCACCGTCGCGATCGACGCCAAGGGCGACGGCGCGTTGAGCGTGCCGACGTCGAGCCTGGCGACGACCGTCGCGGCGGGCAGCTCGGTCAGTGTGGGGACGCAAGGCGGCACGTTCGCGACCGCCAGTGCGTCACCCACCGCCGACGGATCCTCCTCGACCGAGCTAGCGGCCCCGCTTGGCGGCACAGGGACGCAGGGAGCGCTGCCGCCGGAGCCGATCAACGGCGTTGGCAATAACGTGGCCGACCCGACGTTGGGCGCCGCCAACACCGATTTTGCCCGCATCGCCGCCGCCAATTTTGGCGATGGGATTTCCTCGCCCAACGGCCAGACGCTGCCTTCTGCCCGGGCGATTTCGAACTTGATCGCCAACCAGGACGTCGACGGCATCGAGCAGGACATGAACAACAACCGTGACATGTCCGACTTCGTTTATGCCTGGGGCCAATTCATCGACCACGACATCGACCTGACCGAAAGCGGCACGGTGGCCATGAACATTCCCGTGCCGGCCGGCGATCCGACGTTCGATCCCACCGATCAGGGTGACCTGTCGATTCCGTTCGACCGCAACCAGATCGCGCCTGGCACCGGAACCAGCACCAGCAATCCGGCCCAGTTCGTCAACCAGGACACGTCGTTCATCGACGGCTCGATGATCTATGGTTCCGACCCGGCGACCGCCGCCGCCTTGCGGACGTTCAGCGGCGGCCTGCTCAAAACGAGCGCCGGCGGCCTGTTGCCCTACAACACGATGGGGCTCGACATGGCCGACAACACGGGCGTTCCCGAAGACACCTTGTTCGCGGCCGGCGACGTGCGGGCGAATGAGAACGTCGAGCTGTCGAACCTGACGACGCTGTTCGTGGACGAGCACAACTATCAGGCCGGGCTGCTGGCCAAGGAGCACCCGACCTGGACCGACGAGCAGCTCTATGAGGGTGCCCGGCAAATCGTCATCGGCGAGATTCAGTCGATCACCTACAACGAGTGGCTGCCGGCGCTGATGGGCAACAATGCCTTGACGCCCTACACGGGCTACAACCCGAACGTCAATCCGTCGATCGTCGATGAGTTTTCGAGTGCCGCGTTCCGGCTGCACACGCTGCTGGACGACGACGTTCAGTTTCTCGACAACAATGGCAACCCCATCACCAGCATCGATGGGGGAGACATGCCCCTGGCCGACGACTTCTTTCAACCGGCAATCGTGGCCATGCCCGGCGAAGTGGCCGGGAACCTGAAATATCTGGCCAGCGACAACACCCAGGAGGTCGACGAGCAAACCGTGGATGGACTGCGCAACGCGCTCTTCCCCGATGCGCCGGTGCTGGACAATGTGGAGGTCGGGGCGAGCGATTTGATTGCCGACGACATTCAGCGCGGCCGCGACGAAGGAGACCCGACCTACAACGAAATGCGCGTGGCGATGGGCGAACAGCCGGTCACTTCGTTCGCGCAGATCACATCGAACGTGCAGTTGCAGAACGAGCTGCAACAGATTTATGGAAACGTCAACAACGTCGAGCTGTTCGTCGGACTGATGGGCGAGAACCACTTGCCCGGCTCGTCGCTCGGCCAGACGGAACAGGCGATTCTGGCGCAGCAATTCGAATCGCTGCGCGATGGCGACCGCTATTTTTATGAAAATGCCGACCCCGCGTCGTTGGTCAACCAGCTGAACAACACGACGCTGGCCGACATTATCGAGCGCAACACCGACATCACCAACCTGCAACCAGATGTCTTCTTTTTCTACAACAACATCAATGGGACGGTGGTAGCCAGCACTCAGCCGGGCGGCCGCGGCGGTTTTGGGAATTCGTTTTCGCCCATCGCGGATGCCACCGTCGAATTGTTCCAGGCCGGCACTCTGGTCGCAACGACAACGACCAACCGTCAGGGGAACTATCAGTTCACCGAAACCGGCGCCGGCCAGTTCACGGTGAAAGTGATTCCGCCTGCTCATTATGTGGGCGACGCCGCGGAGACGACCAAGAGCGTCGACATCACCAAGGGGCAGACGCCGAATGATCCGGCGGTTGCGGATTTCACCTTCGATACCGGTCCTCAGCAAGGCCGCGGCGGCCCGGGTGGGCCCGGTGGCGGGCCGGGTGGATGGCAGAATGCCCGCGGCGGACGGGGCGGACGCTAGAGCACGTGTGACGGTTGGCCGCGGTGCCGATTCCGGCGTGTGGTGTGCCGGCGTCGGCCCGCGGCTTTTTTGACTGGTGCGGCAAGCGCGCAGCAGGCGTTACCATCGCCGCCACGGCTGGCGAAATCGATGGGTCGATTCGTTAGAATCGGGTCACCGGAGACGCCGTGTGATCCATCGCCTGACGCAGACGCGCATCGAAAAGTACTGGGCCAAGGAGTTTGGCTGTTCGATCGACTCGCTGCTTACGCCCGGCTCAAAGGTTTTCGTCCGCTCGGACGAGAACGGGGCCATGGTCTTTCGCTATCACGAGTGCTGCATCTGGCACGTTCCCGAGCGATTTGCCGCGGCGGTTCGGCGGAGCGTCCAATCGCATGATGGCATCGATGCGGTCTTCAATCGTGAATTCATCGCTGGTCTGTTCGGCCCGGCCGCGCAGGTGATTTTCGGGCCCTGCCCGCTTGCCTACTGCGACGACAGCGTGCTGCGCCGCGATGAGCGGCTGCGGCCGTGTCGGAAGCTGACCGGCGGCGATGCGGCGGCAGTCCAACGTCTGGCTGCCGCGTGCGGGCCGGAGATGTGGAATCAAGGGGGCGTGGAGTTCGACGTGCACCCGGTGGCGTTCGGCTGTTTTGCCGACGGCCAGTTGGTTTCCGCCGCCAGTTATGAAATCTGGGGAAACGTGATTGCCCACGTCTGCGTCGTGACCGCACCAGCGCACCGCGGCCACGGTTTTGCCCGGTCGGTGGCCACGGCGGCCACGCTCGATGCGCTCGACCAAGGACTTGTTCCGCAATGGCGGACGGAGGCGAGCAACGTGTCAGCATTGGGCGTTGGCCAGGCGATCGGCTACGCCTGGTTCGCCACGCACTTCTTCGCGAGATTCGCGGATCGTCCACCTCCTGCGCGATGAAACCTGCGCCTTGGAGGCGGCCGACGGCTTCTGAGAGGATGGCCGACCGGTTTATTCAGCAACCGCGGTCAGTTCTTGGTCCACTCCCCTCCCCTCACCCAGCGCCCCACGGCGCCGCGTTTGACGAAACCCTTGAGAGACGCAGGCCACGCAACGTCGGGCTCCAATCCTTTCCATGCGGCTGCACCGGTTCGCGCAAAACTCCTCGGTGGATGTGCGCCAAAACTCCTCAAGGACTTGCTCGAGCCGATGGGCGCGGGCGCCCATCCATCGTGGTCCAATAGGGATGCGGTCCGAAGAATTCCACGCTTTCGGCCCGCTCACCGAACAACCGCTCCCAAAAGTTCGGTTGGCGCTCGACCGCCATGATGAAGTCGGTCCCATTGCCACTTTCTTCCAAGGAAAGGAATTTAAATTTCATCACCGCATCCTCCCGGCCCCGGACATTCATGATCCTGTGACTGAAACGAGCAAAACTAGTTTGTGCAACCACCATGCCAGACAATCGAGAAAGAAAAATGCACGGCATACAAGAGGCTCCCGAGGCCGGCCGGCGACTGCTATTCTGGGTGCTGGCGGCCAACGAATAAAAAAAGGGGGAAGCGATGAGATGCGCCGCGACGGTTTGCGCGGTCCTGGTGGTGCTGAGCGTGGCCGGTTGTGGCTCGGCGACGGGCGACAAGGTTGCTGGGGAAAAGGCGGCTGGCGACAAGGTTGCCCCCGACAAGGTGGCCGCTGGCAACGTGGCAGTGTCCGATAATGAGCGAACTGCGACTGCCGATGAGCAAGAGGCCGCGACCGACGAGGGTACGGCCAAACGATCGATCATCGGTAAATGGAACGTCAGCCTCGTGGCGGCTCCAGAACCCCCAGACCGGCTGGCCGGCGCCCTCTTCAATCTCAGAGACGAGTTCGACATCGCGATCAAGGGAATTGTCGGCGGCGAGCGGATCGACGATCCCGAACTGTTTCACTGGCTGAAGATCGAGGCCGAGTTTCACCCCGACGGGAAGTGCTCGCTGCGGGCGGATAATCTGCACCGAGAGGGGACCTGGACGCTCGACGGCCAGACGCTCATCCAGAGCTATCAAAGCCAGCCAGGAGAGGCGGCAGCCCTGGCTTGGGTGGGACTGGCCGAATTCACCCTCCGCCGCCCCGAGCGACCGATTCTGGCCTTCGTGCGTCAGGAGTGATCTGGCCGGCGCGGGCAATCATTTTTTTGCCCGGCCGCCGGAACCGAGCGGTCGCGGGCGGTGTTGAATTCAACGCCGTTGCCGCCGGGGCAGGACTCGGTCGGCCCCTCGCGATCCATCGTGCGTAAAAGCGTGAAACAATTCACAGGGGCAGCGCTTTTTCGCTTGGGGTGGATGGCGCTGGGGCTGGCCGGGTGCGGCACGAGCAGCCAACTCGTCGGTGCGTCAGCGCGGCGGGAGTTCCGGCCGCGGCATCATCACCCACTCGGACGCGATCCCCATTGTTCGCCTGGCTGAAGCACCTGGACGTTCAAGCGATCGCTCGTCGTCGGCCGAGGGCCAGCAGTCCCAAGCTGCCGAGGGCGAAAAGCAGCAGGGTCGTTGGCTCGGGAACCGATTGCACTTGAATTGATGAGGGGTCGCCGATCACGAAAAAATCGCCTGTGACCCGCAAGACGTCGGGAGAATTGACCGGCGCGACAAATGTCGATCCGGTGGCGGTGCCACTGAACAGCCCGCCGACATTGTTGAAGTAGTTGAAATCGAGCGGCGCACCCAACGAGGTGTTGGTCGTGGCATCCCAAAAATTCAACTGGCCGCCGAAAGCGGCGAACGCTCCCACGCCGGTGCCGACCAGGCCCGAGACCGCGTAGCTGTCGGTGACAACTCCGCCAAGGGTGCCGGCGGTGCCGAAGACATTGACGAAGTTCGCAACCGAGAAGTCGATATCGAAGTTCACCTGCTCATAGGCATATTGACCCACGGTTTCGGTCAACGTCATGCCGCCCCCCAGCAGCTCGACCATGGCGCCCTGGGCCGTATAAGGCGGTCCCACCGCGCCCAAGATCGTCGAACTGGCGGTGTCACCATAACCGTCGTTGTAGCTGGACGTGGAGGAGATGGGAGCGAACGGCGTGACGTTCGAAGGAGTAACGTTGCCGCCCGGCGGACTCGGCACGTTGGGGAGTTGAGGAATCGAAGCGTAATAAGGCGGAGGATTGTTGCCGACCGGCGTCCAAGCGGGGCCGGCCGGATTGCTCATCTGATAGGAGTCGGCCTGCGAGCCGAAATAGGTGGTCACGTCGGAACCCAAAGTTCCCGTCACCTGTGCTTGTGCGCTGCCAAGGAGCGCAAGCGCGGCGACCAGCAGGCTCAGCGGTAATGCGAGACGAAAGGATCGAGCGTTCATGAGCGGTTCCCTTTTTTTCGGTGACTGCTGAGCTGAATGTTTTTTGGACGATGCTGCCAGACGATGTCTATGCGGCCGACACTTTGCGCCGCTTGAGCGCAAACCATCCGAGTGCTGCTGCCAGGCCGGTCACCAACAAGATCGCCGACGACGGTTCGGGGGCCTGTGAAACCGTGATGCTAAACGGATCGCCGGCGACAAAGGCGTCTCCGGTGATTTCGAGAATCCCGGATCCGACGGCACCTAACAGCGGCGCGGAGGTCTGGTTGACAATCGAGGCAAAGGGCCCCGGCGAAGTGTTGACGAGGTAGTTGTACTGCAGCGACCCCAGATTGGTGACGTTGGTGACGATCGTGGTGCCAGGGATGGTTGCCAACCACCAGTAATTAATTTCGGCGCCGAACTGAGCGTACCCACCTGGCGTGACATCTCCGCTCACCACGAAGGGACGCAGTCCGGCAACCGCGCCGGCCGCGATTCCCGCGGTGCCGACGCCGTAAGCCATGGCGAAGTTGACTTGCTCGTAGGCGTACCCGGTTGCGCTGGCGGGTTGAGAAAGCCGCAACCCCCCGGTTCCGAGCGTCACGAAGGCGTCGCGGGTGAAGAGGGCCGTGCCGCCATAACCCCCGTCAATGAGATAGCTGGCGGAGGTCCCTTGGATATCGGGAGCGAAGGCATGCGCGTGGCCAAACGGAGTTGCATACGAGATATTCTGAACAACCGGATCGACCGGGTTTGGAAATCCGGCGTACAGCGCGGGTACGCCGGCAGGACCGGTGATTGGATAGGGTCCGGGACCGCTGGTGGCCCAAGTCGGTGTGATGGGCCCCTCGCTGGCCTGGTAAGCATCGCTCTGCGTGCCGAAGAATCCTTCCACGTCAGAACTGATAATGCTGTTGATCTGTCCCCAAGAGCCACGGGGGAAAACCGTGAGCACGATAGCCGCCGCCAGGATTGCGACACCACGGAAATGTTTGCATTCCATTAGCTGTCCTCCAGAAGAATCACGGTCTGCCCAAGGGGCTGAGCCCGGATCACTGCCAGGCTCGCAACAGTGGCAGATTGTAGAGGCGCAGCCGCATGGCGCCAAGCATTTTCTTGGAAGTTTTTCGGCGGCTGGGGCGGCAGAAAGTGGCGGAAGCTGGCCACTTGCGCGTTTAGATCGCCTTGACGTCTGTTTCGCCGGTTCGGATGCGCACGACCGACGTCAGATCGCTGATAAAGATCTTGCCGTCACCGACGTAGCCGGTGCGGGCCACTTGCTGGATGACTTCGAGCACGGTGGGCAAATAGTTGTCCGGGATGACGAGCTCGACCTTCACTTTCGGCAAGAAGTCGATCGTGTATTCGCTGCCGCGATAGGTATCGGTGTGCCCCTTCTGCCGGCCAAAACCGCGGACTTCGGTGACGGTCATGCCGATGATCGCCCGGCGCGAGAGGGCATCTTTCACTTCGTCGAGCTTGTTATGGCGGATGATCGCTTCGACTTTTTTCACTCTTTCAGTCTCCCAGGCAAATGGTGCGGGCCGGGCGTTCCGGCGGTGATCCGCCTGCCCCGCGCAACGCTTCCGCCCCGCGCGGAGTTGCAATGAATAGAATGCGAATATCGTAACACGACGAACGATGCCGCCAAGCTGCAATCATCCCATCTCCCCAGACTACAAACAAGCGGGGAAATCCGGTCGGAGACGAGCGCGCCATGACTGCCGACGACGATTCCGCGGCGAGATTGACGAACGACGTGCCGGTGCTGATCGTCGGCGCCGGCCCGACCGGTCTCGTCCTGGCACTGTGGCTGACGCGGCTTGGTGTCGCGGTGCGGATCATCGACAAGACCGCCGAGCCGGGGACAACTTCGCGTGCTTTGGCCGTACAGGTTCGGACCCTGGAGTTCTACGACCAGATGGGGATTGCCGAGGCCGTCGTCGACGGTGGCGTCAAGATTGCAGGCGTCAACCTGTGGGTGAAAGGCTCCCAGGCGGCGCGACTGCCTTTGCAGAATATCGGACAAAGTCTCACTCCCTTTCCGTTCGTGCTCGTTTTTCCACAGGACGCCCACGAGCGATTGCTGATCGAGCGGCTCGGCGACTTGGGGGTGCATGTCGAGCGCCGGACGGAGCTATTGCGATTCGATCAAGACCCCGAGAGGATCCGTGCGGTCCTCAAGCGACCTGACGGCTCGGAGGAAGTCTGCCAGGCGGCCTATCTCGCGGGCTGCGACGGGGCGTCGTCGATCGTGCGGGAATCACTGGCGATCGGCTTTCCGGGTGGAACCTATGCGGGACACTTTTACGTCGCCGACGTCGAGGCCAGCGGACCGGTGACCAACTTCGAACTGCACGTCGATCTGGACGAAGCCGATCTGCTGATCGTCTTTCCGATGAAGGGACAAGGATGCGTCCGGCTGGTCGGATCACTCGGCGATGACAAGGCAGAGGGCGGCCGCGCGTTGACCTTCGACGACGTCAGTCGTCGCGCCATCGAGCATTTGAAACTGAAGGTGGCGAAGGTGAACTGGTTTTCGACCTATCGGGTACATCATCGCGTGGCGAACAGTTTTCGGCGCGGGCGAGCGCTGCTGTTGGGAGACGCCGCCCACATCCACAGCCCCGTCGGCGGTCAGGGGATGAACACCGGCATCGGCGACGCCGTGAACCTGGCGTGGAAGCTCGCTGCCGTATTGCACGGAAGCGCCGGCGAAAGTCTGCTGGAGACCTACGAGTTGGAACGAATCGGCTTCGCGCGCCGGTTGGTCGCCACGACCGATCGCGGCTTTACGTTGGCGACGGCACCTGGGCGCATTGCCCGGCTCGTCCGCACGCGAGTTGTGCCGGCGGTGCTGCCCCTGCTATTCCGCCTTTCCGGGCTGCGTCGTTTCTTATTCCGGACGGTCTCGCAGATCGGCATCCGGTATCGCAGCAGCTCATTGAGCGCGGGCGCGGCCGGATCGATACGGGGCGGCGATCGGCTGCCTTGGGTCGAGACGGCTCCGGACGAGAATAATTTCGCACCGCTTGAGTCGCTCGGCTGGCAAGTTCATGTCTACGGCGAGCCGACGCGCGACCTGGCGGACGCTTGCGGCAAGCTGGGGCTTCCGCTGCACCGCTTCGCGTGGCGGGCGGAAATGCGACAGGCCGGTTTCCTGCCTGGCGCACTTTATCTTGTCCGACCCGATGGCTACGTTGCGCTGGCCGATCCCGATGGCGACCCGGCGAGCTTGAGCAGTTATTTCGTGAGCCGGGGCTTACGGGCGGCTCACAATAAAAGCACCAATATTCCGAATCGCTGACGGGAAAGTGCCCGCGACTTGCCCGGCCTTTCACGGTCATCGTATTGCGGCTTTCGGTGCGGAGTATGAGGAAATTGTCAGGATTCGAGGATGCGGACAAACTAACAACACAATGTCCGGGGATGCGGGAGCGAGTTTTTCGCATTGGGCGGATTTTTGCGATTTTCGCGGCCCCCAGTCCGGGTTATCTTTTTCGCTCGCGCGGCATTCTTACCAAAAATTAAAGAGACAGGGGTTGCCGGTCGAATTGGACATGGCGAATAATTATAGTGGACGTGGCACAGGTGGTTTGTAAACCCCTTCAGGGGGACGAAGAACGACGAAGTGCTACGTCCGTTTTTGTTGATTTCGAACCCTTCAATTCGAAACGCATTGGGCGCCGGCCCGGGTAGTCAAAGATAGAAATCGCCCATGGCACTTCGGCTGCTCATCGTTGACGACAATCGGGATAGCGCGGACAGCCTGGCTTTGCTTTTGAAAGCCCAGGGCTTTGAGGCTCGCATTGCCTATGATGGACAGCAAGCGATCGAAACGGCGTCTCTTTTCATCCCCATGTTCTCATCATCGACCTTGTCATGCCCGTGTTGGATGGCTTTCAGGTCGCCAGAAGACTGCGAGCGATTCCCGAATTCGAGCACGCGATGTTCGTGGCTCTGAGCGGCTACTCCGATCAGTCGCACTTTGACGAAGCCTCGCAAGCGCAATTCGACGAGTACCTCGTCAAGCCACCCGACTTACGGCTACTGCTGGCAATTCTTTCCGAGGCATCCCCGCAGCCGGGGATCTAGCGGTTTCGCGGCAGGTCGCTTGGCGCGGGATTTGCAATCCCGCGATATGTCGCGCGGGCGCTGCGATCAATGCGATCGCTTGGGCGCTCGATCTTTTCCCGTCCCGCGACGCACCCCCCCTTCCCTGTAAGGCGAAATCCAATGATCGAGTGGGCCACTCCCCAGAAGACGCACTATGACCGTGATTTGGAGCGACGCATTGCTACCTTTCTGGCCTGTCGGCACGTGCGGATCGCAAACGCGAAAATCGAGGCGACCGACGGCGTGGTCGTGATGCGGGGCGAGGTCGATTCGCCGGGCCAAAGAGGGCTTTGCACTACCCTGGCCGCCCGCGTGGCCGGCGTGGTAAAGGTGGTCAATTGCCTGAGAGTGTCCGCGGAATTGCAGGACAACCGGCCGGGATTGGCCGGCGACCGCGACAGGAAGGTTTCGGCCGGGCCTACCTCTTTGTGTCCGACGGCTTGAACTGGCGTCCCCTTTGCTGTGCAAGCAGGCGGCGGTTTCGCACGCGCGAATCGAGCGGGGTGGCTGGCATTTTTTCGATCAGGCTGGTCTGATTTGTGCCAGCGAGCTCGAGGCGACTTACCGCGGCTGCCGATTTGGCGTTTGCCAACCAGGGATGAAAGTTACCAGGTCCAACATGATGTCTGGCGTTCAGGCCCCGTCACGATCGCGGCGGCTGCCAATCGGAGCGGAAGTTCAGCCGGGCGGGGGGGTCCATTTCCGGGTTTGGGCGCCACGCCGGAACAAGGTCGTCGTGGTATTTCCCGGGGCTGCCGACGGCGCTCCGGCACTCCCGCCGGTTGAACTGGCGGCCGAGCCTGGCGGATATTTTTCGGGCTTTTCGCCGTCGGCGCGGGCCGGCAGCCGCTACGCAATGCGCCTGGATGGCGAGGCAATGCTCGTGCCCGACCCGGCATCGCGCAGCCAGCCCGACGGCCCTCAGGGCCTTTCGGAAGTGATCGATCCGGCTGCGTTCGTCTGGCACGACCAGGATTGGCGTGGGCTGAGGCTGGCGGGGCAGGTTCTCTATGAGTTGCACATTGGCACGTTTACGCGCGCGGGGACTTTCGCCGCGGCGATCGAGCGGATGGGCGACCTGGCCGACGTCGGCGTGACGCTGATCGAGGTGATGCCGGTGGCCGAGTTTTCCGGCAGCTTTGGGTGGGGCTATGACGGAGTCGATTTTTTCGCTCCGACGCATTTGTACGGCACGCCCGACGATTTTCGCAGGTTTGTCGACGCGGCACACCGGGCCGGTTTGGGCGTGTTGTTGGATGTCGTCTACAACCATTTCGGGCCGGTGGGGAATTACCTGGGTCAATTCTCGGCCGACTATCTTTCGCAAAAGCATCACACCGATTGGGGAAACGCCATTAACTATGATGGCGCGAACTCGGGACCGGTCCGCGAGTTTGTGATTTCGAACGCCGGCTACTGGGTCGATGAGTTTCACATCGACGGGCTGCGATTGGACGCCGTGCAGGCGATTGTCGACGACTCGGCCGATTCGATTCTGGCCGCGCTCACTCGGCGCGTGCGCGAAGTGGCCGGTGAACGCCAAACGCTGGTCTTCGCCGAGAACGAATTTCAAGACTGCCGGCTGATCCGGCCGCCGGGCCAGGGTGGCTACGGTCTCGATGCTGCCTGGAACGATGATTTTCATCACGCCGCGCGCGTGGCGATGACCGGCCACAGCGAACATTACTACAGCGATTATCAAGGGACGCCGCAGGAATTGATTTCGGCGGTGAAATGGGGCTATCTCTACCAGGGACAATGGAACGCCCGGCAGCAACGCCGACGCGGATCGCCGGCCGTGGGCATCGAGGCGGAGCGGTTTGTGACGTTTCTGCAGAATCACGATCAGGTGGGCAATTCGCCGCAGGGGAAGCGCTGTCACGAACTGACGTCGCCCAGCCGGCACCGGGCGCTGACCGCCCTTTGGGCTTTGGCTCCCGGCACGCCGCTGTTGTTTCAAGGGCAAGAATTTTCGGCTTCCGCGCCGTTTTTGTACTTTGCCGACCATGAGGCGGAATTGAGTGTCCTGGTGCGAGAAGGCCGGCATGCCGAACAGCGCAATTTTCGCCGCCAGTCAGGCACGGACACGGCCGATCTAATGGCCGATCCGAGCGACCGCTCGACGTTCGAGCGCTCGAAGCTCGATTGGGACGAGCGCGGCCGCCACGGCGAAGCGGTGGCGCTGCATCGCGATTTGCTAGAATTGCGTGCGAGCGATCCGGTCTTTGCGGCGCAGCGAGCCGATCGGATCCACGGCGCCGTGCTTGGCCCCGAGGCGCTGCTGCTGCGCTACTTTGGCGTCGACGGAGACGATCGGCTGCTGCTGGTCAACTTGGGCCGCGACATTACCTGGCAACCGGCGAGCGAACCGTTGTTGGCCCCGCCGGCCGATCGCGATTGGGAATTGTTGTGGTCGAGCGAAGATCCGCGTTACGGCGGCCTGGGGACGGCGCCGCTCGATGCACACTGCTGGCATGCCCCCGGCCATACGACATTGGTTTTGAAATCGATTCGGCCGCCGGCGAGCTGAGTCATGTTTCGCCGCCGCCGTCTGTTGTTCCCTCGAGTCGCCAGGAATCTTCCGCTGCCATGGCCAAAAAAGCTCGCTCAACTCAAAGTGGCCTGGACGGAGAGAACGGTGGAGATCCACTGTGGTACAAGGACGCGGTCATTTATCAGTTGCACGTCCGCTCGTACTATGACAGCGACGCCAACGGAATCGGCGACTTCGCCGGCCTGACCCAGAAGCTCGACTACCTGCAGGATTTGGGCGTCACGGCACTGTGGCTGTTGCCTTTCTATCCATCGCCTTTGCGTGACGACGGCTACGACATTGCCGCATATACGGAAGTCAATCCGGCGTATGGCGACCTGCGCGATTTCAAGACGTTCATTCGCGAGGCCCATGCCCGGGGGCTGCGCGTGATCACCGAGCTGGTGATCAACCACACTTCGGACCAGCATCCGTGGTTCCAGCGCGCCCGGCGAGCCAAGCCGGGAAGCCGGGAGCGTGATTTCTACGTTTGGAGCGACACGCCGGAGCGCTACCAGGACGCGCGGATCATCTTCAAGGATTTCGAGGTTTCGAACTGGGCTTGGGATCCGCTGGCCAAGGCGTATTACTGGCACCGGTTCTACTCGCATCAGCCCGACCTGAATTTCGAAAACGCCGAGGTGCAGCGGGCGGTGCTCGAGGCGCTCGATTATTGGTTGCGGCTGGGAGTGGACGGAGTGCGGCTGGATGCGGTTCCCTATTTGTACGAGCGCGACGGGACGAATTGCGAGAACCTGCCCGAGACGCATGCCTTTCTCAAGAAGTTGCGGCGGCACGTCGACGAGCAGTTTTCCGATCGGATGCTGTTGGCCGAGGCCAATCAATGGCCCGAAGACGCGATTGCCTATTTCGGCTCGGGCGACGAATGCCACACGGCATTTCATTTTCCGGTCATGCCGCGGCTGTTCATGGCCCTGCACATGGAAGACCGATTTCCGATCGTCGACATTCTGCAACAAACGCCTCCGATTCCGCCCGATTGCCAATGGCTGATCTTCCTGCGCAATCACGACGAATTGACGCTGGAAATGGTGACCGACGAGGAGCGGGACTACATGTACCGGGCATACGCCCGCGACCGGCACGCGCGGATCAATCTGGGAATCCGCCGTCGGCTGGCGCCGCTGTTGGGCAACAGCCGCCGCAAGATCGAGTTGATGAACGCCCTGCTTGTGTTCGCTTCCCGGCACGCCGGTGATTTATTACGGCGACGAGATCGGGATGGGCGACAACATTTATCTTGGCGATCGCGACGGCGTGCGCACGCCGATGCAATGGAGCCCGGATCGCAATGCCGGCTTCTCCACGGCCAATCCGCAGCAATTGTATTCGCCGCTGATCATCGACTCCGAATATCTCTATGAGACAGTGAACGTCGAGACGCAGCAGAAGAATCCCTCGTCGCTGTTGTGGTGGATGAAGCGGCTGATTGCGCTGCGTCAGCACGACGCGTCGCTACGGCGGGGCAATCTCGAATTGCTGGCGCCGGAAAATTCCAGGATCCTGGCATTCACCCGTGAGTACGAGGGGGAGTGCATCCTGGTCGTGACGAATCTTTCGCGGTTCGTGCAATACGTCGAATTGGACCTGAGCCGATTTGCCGGCCGCCGCCTGGTCGAGATGTTCGGCCAATCGCGGTTTCCGGTGATCGGCAAAGTTCCCTACGCATTGTCCCTGGCGCCCCACGCGTTCTATTGGTTTGCGGTCGAGAGCGAGGCATCGGCGGCGACCTCCAGTGCGACCGGCGACGTGGCACTGGCAAAAATCACCTTGCCGGCCGGCTGGGAGGGTTTGGGCAGCGGGCGCACCAAAAAGAGCTTTGCGGCACTGATGTTGCGAAGCCTGCCGCAGCGTCCCTGGTTCGACGCCAAGGGCAGAACGATCCAAAACGTGCAGGTTTTCGACGTGATCGCGCTGGATCGCTCGAACCACCCGCAGGGTCCGTGCCTGGTACTTTGCTACGCGTGGAATATCTGGAGGGAGAACCGGAAGGCTATCTGCTGCCGCTCGGAATTGCCTGGGGGCCGGACGCCGAGGATTTGATCGCGCGCCGCTCGCTCCCGTTGATTGCCGCTGTGCAAAAGTCGGCCGCCGGAGATGGTGGCGTGCTGTTCGACGCGGCCGACGACGCGACGACTTCGGCGGCACTGCTGGACATGATGATTCACAGCCGCCGCATCAAAGGCCTGCACGGTCAGCTCGTCGGCTGGTCGATGCCGCACCTGGCTCAGACGGTTGCCGAGGCCGGCGAGATGCGTCCGGTCGTCGTGCGCGGTGAACGAACGCGACAACTATACGGTTTTCGGCGATCGGCTGATCATGACTTTGTTCCGGCATCTCGAACTGGGAGTCAATCCGGCGTTCGAAATGGGTCGATTCCTCGCTCGGACCAACTTTACGCATGTGTTGCCGCTGGTCGGATGCGCTGGAATATCGGATGAGGGACGATACGGTCAGCATCGGCGTGTTGCACGCTTACGTGCCCAATACCGTGTCGGCCTGGCAATTCGGCTCCGACGCGCTGGGCCGATTCTGCGAGCTATCGGTGGCCAACCGGTCGACGAGCGACCCACGGTCAGTACGGCGGCTGCCAAAGCGTCGTTGTGGGATCTGGCCTCCGGCGACGTGCCGCCGCTGGCGACGGAATTGATCGGAGGATTTTTGGATTGGGCCGCCGCGCTGGGTCAACGAACGGGCGAGCTTCATCTGCGCCTTGTCGGAGGATCATGGCGATCCGAATTTCACGCCCGAGCCCTTTTCGACTCTCTATCAGCGCTCGCTCTATCAATCGTCGCGCAAGTTAGCCGTGCAGGCCCTCGACCAGTTGCGCCGCAACGTCGAAGCGCTGCCGGCCGACGCCCGGCCGCTGGCCCAGGACCTTCTCGACCGCCAACGGGCACTGCTCGACACGCTGCGCGAAATCGTGGGCGCGAAAATCGTCGCCAAACGGATTCGCTGTCACGGCGATTATCATCTCGGCCACGTCCTGTACACGGGCAAGGATTTTTTGATCGTCGATTTTTATGGCGAACCGACCCTGCCGCTCGACCGCGCGGCGGATCAAACGGTCGGCGATCGACGATCTGGCCGGCATGGTCCATTCGTTTCAGTATGTGGCGTCGCAGACGCTTGCCCGGCATTTCAAGGGTGGCGTGGTCGCGCCCGACGCCGTGGCCGCCTGGCAGAACGCGGCCCGATTTTGGGCTTTGTGGAGCAGTTCGGCATTTCTACGGGCGTATGCGATCACGACCGCCGACACGGGCTTGCTGCCGGAAAACCGGGCGCATTGGGACTTGCTGCTGCGATTCCATCTGCTGGCCGAAGCGACCTATGAATTGCGCGGCGCGATGTCGGATGAGCCGGAGCAGGTTGCCGTGCCCTTGGCTCGGATCTTGACATTAATGGGGAGTGATTGAGCTAACGCTCGTGTGCGTCACACGAACCCGGAGCTCAAGCGGGGAATCTGCGGCGCGACCATCCCTCGCTGGCGCTTCGCACTTGGCGGGCGAGGTGATAGCGCGCCGAGAACCGCCCTAAATGACCTCTTCCTTTTTCAGGGGAGATTTCAAGACGACGACCGAACAAGGCTGCAACGGATAGGGTGATTCCAGCGTGGGTTCGTTGCCGTTTTCCTGCGCCGTATCGAAGACGAGTTCCCACGGGGCGCTGTCGCCGTTGCCGGGCGGCGGGAGAACGAAGGGAATCGTATTGACGTGATCGACGTTGAATAGCAGCAGCATCGTGTCGCCGCGGATATCCTCGCCGTGCTCGTCGACATCGATGTCCTCGCCAAAAAGTTGGACCCCCAGGCAACGAACGAACGAGCTGTTCCAGGCCTCGTCCGACATCTCGGCACCGCTCGGATCGAACCAGGAGATTTCCGGCGCGGCGGCCCCCTGAATTGCCTGGCCGTGGAAGAAACGCCGTCGATGAAAGACCGGCTGTTCGTGAAACAGAGCCGTGACGCGGCGCACGAACTTGAGGAGCGATTCCTTTTCGGGGGTCAAATCCCAGTTGAGCCAGGAGATCTCGTTGTCCTGGCAATAGGCGTTGTTGTTTCCCTTCTGAGTGTGGCCGATCGCATCGCCGGCCAGCAGCATGGGGGCGCCTTGCGACAAAATCAGCGTGGCCAACATGCCACGCTTCTTTCGTTCGCGCAATTTTCGAATCGCCGGATCGTCGGTTTCGCCCTCGGCGCCGCAATTCCAACTCTGGTTGTCGTCGGTTCCGTCGCGATTGTCTTCGCCGTTGGCTTCATTGTGCTTGTGGTCGTAGGAAACCAGATCCTCCAACGAGAAACCGTCGTGGCAGGTGATGAAATTGATGCTGGCGTGCGGCCGCCGGCTGCTCCATTCGTAAAGATCGCTGGAGCCGCAAAACCGCGTGGCGAATTCGGAGACCATTCCGCCGTCCCCTTTCCAGAACCGGCGGATTGAATCACGGTAGCGTCCGTTCCATTCCGACCACAACGACGGAAAATTGCCGACCTGATAGCCCCCCTCCCCCAGGTCCCAGGGTTCGGCGATCAGCTTGACCTGCGAAATGACCGGGTCCTGATGAATGATGTCGAAGAACGCGCCCAGCTTGTCGACTTCGTGCAGCTCGCGGGCCAGGGTGCTGGCCAGATCGAAACGCAGTCCGTCGATGTGCATGTGAGTGATCCAATACCGCAGGCTGTCCATGATCAGTTGCAGCACGCGCGGATTGCGCATGTGGAACGTGTTGCCGCAACCGGTGAAATCCATGTAATAGCGCGGATCCTCAGGCGACAGGCGATAGTAAGAAGCGTTGTCGATGCCGCGAAACGACAGCGTCGGGCCGAGATTGCTTCCCTCGGCGGTGTGGTTGTAGACGACGTCGAGGATGACTTCGATGCCGGCCGCGTGCAGATTGCGGACCATCGTTTTGAACTCGCGGACGACGTCGCCGGCCCCTTCGACCGATCCGTAGCGCCGCGCCGGGGCGAAAAAGCCGAGCGTATTATAGCCCCAGTAATTTACCAGCCCTCGATCGACGAGATGGCGATCGTCGAGGAACTCGTGGACCGGCAATAGTTCGACCGCCGTGACGCCGAGACTCTTGAGATAGCGAATCGAGGCATCGGAGCCGACGCCCGCGTAGGTGCCGCGCTGCTTTTCCGGCACATCGGGATGCAGCTTGGTGAAGCCCTTCACGTGCAGCTCGTAGATCAGCGTTTTGTTCCAGGGATTTCGCGGCGGCCGGTCGTCGCCCCAAGTGAAGGCCTCGTCGAGCACGGCGGCCAGAGGGGCAAAGCGGGCATTGTCGCGATCGTCGAACGACAGATCGGCTTCGGGATCGCCCAATTTGTAGCCCCACATCTCGTCCGCCCAACGGGTCTCGCGGGCGATTGCCTTGGCGTAGGGATCGAGCAGGACCTTGTTCGGGTTGAAGCGATGCCCCTCGCTCGGTTTGTAAGGTCCGTCGACTCGGTAACCATAGAGTTGCCCGGGCAAGACGTCGGGCAAGTAAATGTGCCAAACCATGTCGGTTTGTTCGACCATCGGGATGCGGGCCGATTCTTTTTCGCTCTCGGCGGAATCGAACAGGCAGAGCTCGACTTTCGTGGCGTTTTCCGAGTAGAGCGCAAAGTTCGCGCCGCTGCCATCCCAGGTGGCGCCTAAGGGATAGGGTCGACCGGGCCAAATTCGCATGTCCATAAACGTCTGCCCTGCAATTGAAGAACGATAAAATTGGAAAACTCGCGGCCTTAGGTTTGGCCGACGAGAAGGGCTACCGGGAAGGAATGGAAAATCTTACTGACATCAATCGTCTGGTCATTTTCGGCCGAGCGCGTTGTTTCGACGCTCGCCCCCGAGATGACGTTCTGCCAGCGGCGCGGCGCGTCGGCCGGCAATTGCAACAACGTCTCGCACCACCAGTCGGCGAGCGGCCAGCCCGCCGCGTCAGCCCGCGCGTCGGCGGCCGGCGCGTCCTCGCGCCAGGCCTGCAGGGCCAGGCGCGGAACAATGCACAACAACCATTGGTCGGGCGTGGTGCGGGCCAGTGCGCAAAGGTTTCCCTTCCGCGCGCCCTCGGCAAACAGCGGCAAGTAAGTTCCCTCGAACAACGATCGGTGTTGACGGCGAAACGTGAGCACGCGCCAAATCGTCAGCAGTTTCAGTCGCTCGTCCGGCCAGCGGACCAACAGCTCGTTGGCCAGGGCCGGCAAATCGTCTTTGGCGCGCGATTCGAGCCCATCGAGCGCCTGGCAGCGCGTGGCGAAATCGATCGGCCGGCGGTTGTCGGGATCGACGAGATTGAAGTCCCAAAATTCGACTCCTTGATAGAAGTCGGGGACGCCCGGAGCGCACATCTTGACGAGCGTTTGTGAGAGCGAATTCACGAAGCCCGCATTCGCGATCGAGGCCACGAACGCCGACAGATCGGCCGTGAACGGCGAATCGACGTTGCCGAGAATCGTGCGGATAAAAGCTGGCGACGGCCTGGTCGTATTCCTCGTTCGGGTTGAGCCAACTGGTGTGCCGCTTCGCTTCTTTGAGCGCTTTGTCGAGATATTGAACGATCCGCTCGACATATTCGTGCTGGCCCTGCTCGTCGAGCGGCACGATGGGCCACGTTCCGACCAGGATCTGATAGATCAGATATTCTTCGTTGCCGTCCGGAATCGCGTTGCCGTCGAGTTCCTTGCGTGCCGCGGCATTCAGCTGCTGCCAACGCTTGATCGCCGCGTCCCACTCCTCGGGAATCTCCGACAAGACGTTGAGCCGCGCGCGGACGTCCTCGCCGCGCTTCGTGTCGTGCGTCCCGGTGGCCAGCAGACCGTGAGGCCAGTCGACCGACCGTTCCCCGGTGCGCCGATGAAATTGTTCGACGGACGTTCCCACGACCATCGGATCGCTGCCCACCTCGTTGAGCGAAGCCAGCGGAAAATAGCGATAGAAGGCCGTATCTTCCAGTCCCTTGGCGATGACCGGGCCCGTGAGTTGCTGGAATTTGTAGATGAACTGTTGCCGGACGGCCACGCTTTCGTCGGACAGGCCGGGGGGATTTTCCAAGAGCAGCACGCTACTGATGAAGTCGAAGAACGAGGGGCTCATCGCCGGGTTGCGCCGCTTGGCCACTCGCACCGCGTCGAGGATTCGCTTCCGATCCTCGTCGCGCACCACTCCCTCTTCCGGACGGATGTAGGTCCGGTAGACGGGAAAACAGGCCAGGACTTCGCGCAGGCGCGTGAAACAACGACAGCCGCGTAAAATCGCGCGACAAGCGATGCTGTTCGGAGATGCGGTCGAGCGCGTTGGAAAGCGTGTACAGTTCGGCCGACAACGACGACGCCAGAATCGCCCGCTTGCTGTCGTGCAACACGTCGGCGAACGGAGTCGAATTGCCAATGAACCGCACGTACGTATCCCGCAAGGCGTAGCCGCCCAGCCGGTCGACGAAGACGCCATTCAGGAGATTGAGAAAGTCGTAACCGGTCGTCCCTTGCACGGGCCAATCGGCCGGAAGTGATTCGTCGGACCCGAGGATTTTCTCGACGACGGTGTAAAGCCGATCTTGATCGCCGGCGGCCGGCGTGGCGGCGCGGGCGGCTTTGGCCTGCCGCACGCTGTCGGCCAGATTCGTCAGATACTGGGCCGGATCGTGCAGGCCGTCGGCGTGATCGATGCGCAGCGCGGTGACCCAACCGCGCTCGATCAAGCGGAGCGTGGCTTCGTGGACCGCCTGAAAGACTTCGGGCTCTTCGACCCGGATGGCCGCCAGCGAATCGACGTCGAAGAAGCGGCGATAATTGATTTCGTCGGTGGCGACGCGCCAGTGGCAAAGCCGATAGGGCTGATCGGTCACGAATGCTTCCAGCGAGTTGAAGCTGGCCGGATCGCCAACATTACCGTTGTATTCGACGATCGCCCGTTGGACTCCCCACCGCACCTCGCTACAGCTTTCCAACAGGGCCGCCAGGCGGCGGCGGGTGACTTCGATTTCGCGGTATCGCTGCTGCAGCTCCTCGGCACTTTGGGCCGTGCGCGGCGGCAAATGCTCGAAGGCCGTGACGATACTTTCCAGCTCCATGCGCTCTTGGACGTCGGCTTCGAGCCGGCTGGACACGAATTCAACGACGCGCCGGAGGATGGCCACCCAAGTTCGCGGATCGGTCGGAAAGTCGCGCTGGCAATATCGCAGGACGAACCGCTCGTCTTCATAGGCCAGTCGCAACTGCTGGTCTTCGAGCACCTTGCCAAACTGGTCTCCCAGAACCGGCAGCAAGACTTTGCCGCGCAGTGCTTCCTTGGGCGGATTCCAATCGATGTCGAAGAACCTGGCAAACGCCGAGCCTTGGCCGTTGGCCAGCACGTCTTGCCACCAGCGATTATTCGGGTCGTCTATGCCCATGTGGTTCGGGACGATGTCGATCATCAGCCCCAAACCAGCCTCGCGCAGTGTTTCGGCCACTTGTCCAAATTGATCTTCCGAGCCGAGGCTCGCGTCGATCTGGCTGGGGTCGACCACGTCGTAGCCGTGAGTGCTTCCGGCTCGAGCGCGGAAGAAGGGCGAGAAATAGGCGGCGCCGATCCCCAGCCGCGCAAAATACCCCACGAGCTTCCGAACCGCTTCGAACGTCAGATGGCCACTAAGTTGGAGTCGATAAGTGGCCGAAGGAATATCGATGGCCGCCGTTTGCACAAAAAGAGCTTTCCTGACGATGCTGCCCAAAGGATCGAAGTGGTCCCGCCTTCACCGAAGGGCCGCGGAGTGGTTCTTTCACGTCCGGACTGGCACGCACCGCATCAGAGCGCCCACTATAGCGATTCGGCAATCGACCACGAATTTCCCGCAAAATAATTTTGGTGCGAGTTTTGCGCCTTCCAATGCAGATTGCGCGCCAAAGCGGGAGGGTCCTTGGGACGGCGGCGCGCCAATTGCAGGCTGGTAGCGCAGTTGTCCAAGTTTAGGTTGCAAGAATCGGCCGCCGGAGCGTCCCATGTCGAACTTATCGGGTCGGCGTCTTGCGATCGGCGCCGAACCGATGTCTGGGGGTGTGGATTTCAGGGTTTGGGCGCCCGAAGCACGCCGATTACGAGTCGTTTTTGTCGATCCCACCGAATTTAACGCGCACGAATTGTCGCGGGAGGAAGCGGGTTATTTTTCCGGATTCGTTCCCGCCGCGGGGACAGGCACGCGCTATTTTTTCGAGCTCGACGCGGGAGTTGACCGATGGCCCGATCCGGCCTCGCGTTTCCAGCCGGCCGGTCCGCTCGGTCCGTCGGAAGTGGTTAATCCCGACGGCTATGCCTGGAACGATGCCGAATGGCCGGGATTGTCTCCGCTCAACCAGGTCCTTTACGAAATGCATATCGGCACGTTTACGCCCGAAGGGACGTGGAGGGCGGCAACCGAGCAACTGGCTGAGCTGGCTGCGTTGGGCATCACGGCGCTGGAGATCATGCCGATTGCCGAGTTTGCCGGCCGGTTCGGCTGGAGCTACGATCCGGCGAATTTGTTTGCGCCCAGCCACTGGTATGGGCCGCCGGACGCGGTCTGCCGGTTTGTCGATGAAGCGCATCGCTGGGGGCTCGGCGTGATTCTGGATGTGGTCTACAACCACTTCAGCCGATTGGGAGAGCGCCTGCTCGCGCCGTTTGCGTCTTCTTATTTCTCCGAGCGATACAAAAACGAATGGGGCGCCTCGCCCAACTTCGACGATCGGCAATCCGAATCGGTGCGCGCAGTTTTTTATCGCCAACGTGACACATTGGATTTCGCAATATCATTTCGACGGACTGCGGATCGATGCCACCCAGGCGTTTCACGACGATTCGGACGAACCGATCCTGACGGCGCTTTGCCGGGCAGCCCGGCAGGCAGGCGCCGGCCGCTCGGTGTTGATCGTGGGCGAAAACGAACCACAAGACGCCCGATTGCTGCGCGGCGGGAAAGACGAGGGTATTGGTTTCGATATGCTTTGGAATGACGATTTCCATCACTCGGCCATGGTCTGCCTGACGGGCAAACGCGAAGCCTATTACACCGACTACAGCGGTTCGGCCGACGAGCTGATCGCGGCGGTGAAATGGAGTTATCTGTTTCAAGGCCAGCGCTACGCCTGGCAGAAAAAGGCCGCGCGGCACCCCGGCCTTCGATTTGCCGGCTCCGAAATTCATCAACTACATCCAAAACCACGACCAACTGGCCAACTCGGCTCGCGGCGAGCGCATTGGCGGGTTGACGAGCCCCGGGCGGTATCGGGCGATGACCGCACTTTTGCTGCTGGCGCCGCAGACGCCGCTGCTATTTCAGGGGCAGGAGTTTGGGGCCTCGAGCCCGTTTCTCTATTTCAACGACTGCCAGGCAGACGAGGCCGCCGAGGTGACGCGCGGCCGAGCCAAATTTCTGAGTCAGTTTCCGTCTTTGGCGACTGCCGAGATGCAGGCCCAGCTGATCGATCCGTGCCAACCCGACAGCTTCGAGCGATCGAAGCTCGATTTTTCCGAGCGCGCGAGCCATGCCGGCGTTTACGCCCTGCATCGCGATCTGCTGGCGCTGCGGCGGCGCGATGCGGCGCTGCGCGAGCATGACGCCGCTCGGCTGCACGGCGCCCATTTGGCCAGCGATGCCCTGGCGCTCCGATTCTTCCGCCGGGACGAGCAAACGCGGCTGCTGGTCGTCAATTTTGGCTGCGAGCTGTGCCTGCCGTCGATTTCGCAGCCACTGGTGGCGCCGCCCGCGGGGATGCGGTGGAAAACGTTGTGGTCCAGCGACGATCCCAGGTATGGCGGCAGCGGCACACCTGCAGCTCGACACGAGCGAAGGGTGGCGCATTCCGGGCGAAGCGGCCGTGGTGCTTTACCCAGTCTCAATGGATGAAATGTCATGACAGCAATTGTCTACCGCATGCCCTGGTCACGCGCCGAAGGGCACAAACCCGAGCGACTGTTGGATCGCGAGTGGCTGGTGACGAACGGCCTGGGGGGGTACGCCTCGGGCACGCTGCTGGGCGTTTGCACGCGAAAATATCACGGCCTGCTCGTGGCCGCGTTGCCGGCCCCGTTGGGCCGCATGATGATGCTGAATCACATGGTCGAGCAGATTCGGCTCCCCGACGGCAAGATCGTTTCGCTGGCCGGCGATTTCCAATCCACGGCCGAAGGATTGGAAGCCTGCGAACTGGCGAGTTTTGCGCTGGAGTATGGCTTGCCGGTGTGGCGCTACGAGGTCGATGGCTATGTGCTGGAAAAACGGATCGTGCTTCAATATCGCGCCAACACGGTCTATTTGAGCTATCAATTGGTGGAGGGGCCCGGCACGATCCGGCTTCGTCTGCGGCCGGGGCTGCACTTCCGGCCCCACGACGCGCCGGTCGCCAACCCATTGTCCGAGCCGTATCGTGTGAGCGTGCTGGGCGATCGGTTCGAAATTGTCGGCCCCGATGTCCCGCCTCTTCGTTTGCATATTGGCGAACGTGCCGGCGCCTTCGTCCTCGATGGAGGATCGTTCTACGAAGTCACCTATGCGATGGAGCGCGAGCGCGGCTATGCCTATCGCGACAGTCTCTGGTCGCCAGGATATTTTCGTGCCGAACTCGCCGCCGGTCAGCAGGTGGCGCTGGCGGCGTCGACCGACTCGTGGGAAGCAATCACGGGAGCCTCGCCCAACGAAGCGCTTTCCAGCGAGCTCGGCCGCCGGCAACGCTTGATCGAACAGGCCGACAGCAGCGCTCGCTCGGGACTGGCCGCCGAACTGGTGCTGGCCGCGGACCAATTCGTCATCACTCCGACCACCCGCGTGGCCGATGCCGCCCGGGCTCATGCCGCCGGCGACGAAATCCGGTCGGTGATCGCCGGCTACCACTGGTTTACCGACTGGGGCCGCGACACGATGATCTCACTGGAAGGTCTGACGCTGGCGACCGGTCGCTTTGCCGAGGCGGGCTACATCTTGCGCACGTTTTCGCACTATGTGCGCGATGGCCTGATCCCGAATCTCTTTCCGGAAGGCGAGCAGGCCGGCTTGTATCATACGGCCGACGCTACGCTCTGGTATTTCCACGCCATCGACCGATATATCCGCGCGACGGATGACCGCCAGACGCTACGCGGATTGATCCCGGTGCTGCGCGACATCGTCGAGCATCACATGCGCGGAACTCGGTTCGGGATCGGCGTCGATCCCCGCGACGGACTGCTAACGCAGGGACAGGAAGGTTATCAATTGACTTGGATGGATGCCAAAGTGGGCGACTGGGTCGTCACGCCGCGTCGCGGCAAAGCGGTGGAAATCAACGCTCTGTGGTACAACGCCCTGTGTCTGCTGGGCGGCTGGCTCGCGGAGGAACATCAGCCCGATTCAGAGTCGCTGCTCCACGAGGCCGAGCGCGCACGGCAATCGTTCAACAACCGCTTTTGGTGTCAGCAGCGAGGTTGGCTGTTCGACGTCGTCGATGGGCCCGCCGGCGACGACGCGTCGCTGCGACCGAACCAATTGTTCGCCATTTCATTGCCCCATCCGGTTCTCGCGTCCGAGCGATGGCCGGCGATCATCGACGTGGTCGAGAGCCGGCTCCTGACGCCGGTCGGGTTGCGCTCACTCGCTCCCGGTGAACCGGAATATAAGCCGCGGTACGATGGCGATCTGCGTGCGCGCGACGCGGCCTATCACCAGGGGACGGTTTGGGCCTGGTTGATCGGGCCGTTTATCGACGCATGGCTTAAAACCCATCCGCACGAGATCGATCGAGCGCGCGAGTTTTTGAGTGGCTTTTGCGCCCATTTGGGGGAGGCCTGCATCGGCTCGATCAGCGAAATCTTCGACGCCGAAAGGCCGTACACTCCGCGCGGATGCGTGGCTCAAGCGTGGAGCGTGGCGGAAGTGCTCCGCTGCCGGATGCGAACTATTCCGCCGGACCCGGCTCCGCGCGGCCGATTTTAAACATAAAGGTCAGCCAGTTCGAAGTCGGAAACCGCCTCGTCGGTGGCAGCGAACCCTTCGCTCGCCGCGTGGCGACCATGATCGCGGTTGCCGGTCGTCGAACTCGTGCCCCCCGAACCACTGCCCGTCGTGGTGGTCGTCGTCGTGGTGGTCGATGCCGGTGCCGAGACGACGTTGCTCACGCTGCTCGCCTGCGAGCTGCTCGACGAGCTGCCCGTCTCCTGCGCTCCCAGTTCCAGGCCGACAAAACCGGTCGTCCCCACGCCCTGCGTGCTGTTGGGATTCGTCGGTGCGGCACTCTCCAAACGACCCGAGAATGCCCGAACCGTGTTCAATGTCGTGGCGTTGATTTGCCCGGCACCGATCAAGTCGTAGTACGGATTGTAACTGCTCGACGTCGTCCGCGTGCCGCTGGCAAGAGGACGAATGTCATTGATGTCGGTCGCATTGTCCTGTCCGTCTCGGTTCGCGTCGCCCGGCAGAACGTCGAAGAAGAAGTCGAACGACGAACCGGCCAATCCATTGCCCGACGGAAGTGCCTGACCCGTGGTGAACGTGCCGCTGATGCCGGCTCCGTGCGAGTCGACCACCGCCGGACCATACGAGCTGCTGGTCGAGGCAATGCCGAAGGCATACTTGTTGTTGGTCAGCGGGCCTGACAGCGTCCACGAATAGGTGTTGCTGCCGTCGGACGTGAAGCCGGTCACGCTGGGCGTCGATCCACCCGAACCACCATTCAATTTCAGCGAGCCCAGGGCAACGCCACTGACCGGCCCGCTGAAGGTGACGGTGATCGTGTTGAGATTCGTCCAAGGCAACGTTTGAGTCTGGGCGGCCGACGTGCCGGTCTGGAAGGCATAGCCCAACGTCGAACTGCCGTAGACGTGGCCGGTGACCGCATTGGTGTGGCTGCTTAGATAGGTATCGAAGGACGAGGCCCAACTGGTGCTCGAGATATAGGCCGCGGTGACCGTGAGCGGCGCGGAGACGGTGATTTGGGTCGTCGCCGTGTTGCTGTTCACGTTGCCGGTGTCACCCGAATCGTCAACGACGATCGAGATGTTGCGGGTCGCCACGCTCGTGCTGGTCGAAGAGAACGTGACCGACTGCAAGGCGGTCTGGTACTGGGCCGGAGTGGCCGAACCACTCAAGGTCAGCACGCCCGCGGAGTAAACGCCGGTGATGCCGTTCTGAGTGGTGAAGTGGAGCGTATCGCTGCCCGACTGGTAACCGGTGCCGATCGTCATCGTGGCGCCCGTCACGTCGGTGTCGAACGACTTGACGGTCACGGCCGAATCGACGGCCACAGTCTGGCCGGCGGTCGAGGCCTTCGCCGTCTGGTTCGCGGTCACGACCGGTGGGGCGATGGCCACCTTGACGGTGTCGACGCCGGTGTTGCTGGTGGTGGGCGAAGCGGCACTGTCGTCGGCGACGACATCGACCGTACGGGTCGTCTGATTGATGCTGGTGGTGGAGAACGTGACCGACTGCAAGGCCGCCGTGTATTGGGCGGGCGTTGCGCTGCCGGTCAGAGTCAGCACGCCACCGGAGTTGCTGGCGATGGTGATGCCGTCGATCGGCGTGTAATTGAGTGAGTCGCCCGATTGGTAGTTGGCGATGGTCTCCGACGCGCCGGTGATATCGGTATCGCTGGACGTTACCGAGATGCCGGAGTCGACGGCGACCGCCGAGCCGCCGAGGGTGTAGGTCTGGCCGGTGCTGCCCGAGGTCGATACGACCGGGGGAGCCGGCGTGACAACGGCGGGTGAGACGGTGGCCGCCAGGTAAACAGGAGCGGTGAGGTCGCCAGAGTTATCCGTTTTATATGTTTCGCTGCCAGTATATTCGGGATTGGCGACGATCTCGATGGAGTCGCCGGCGCCGAGCGAAACGGTTTGCGTGACCGTCCAAGACATGTCGTATTCGTCACCGGTCAAGTCGCCGGAAGGAGTGTCGGCAATGGCCCCTACATTTTTCAACGACCAGACACCACCACTGCCATACTGACCACCGGGACCTTGACCACCGGCACCGGAATTGATGGTCAGGCCGCCGTTGGCGACGGTGTAGGTCTGCCCGATATTGTTGAGCGAGCCGATGGTGCTGCGGTTCTCGCCAGCGTTAACCGACGCGACGTCCGTGTAGAATCCGGAGTCCAACAAGGTGGAAGTATTGTGGGCGGTAGTGCTGCCGGAGGGTACGTCAAAAACCGCGAAGTCGGCCTGGCCGTCGATCCAGGTCCACTGGTCACGCCCGTTGTAGCCGCCCGATCCGTCGAAGGGATCGAAATAGGGATCGGTCATCGTGGCCGAAAGGACGTAGTTGCCGGCGGCCGGCGCGGTGAACTTGGTAGTCGTGGGGCCATAAGCCGGGCTCATCACCACGGTTCCGGTCGGGATGTTGACAATCTCCTCATGGAAATCCCCAGTTGGGTTTCCCGTGCCGTTGCCATTCAGCCCGGCGTTACCGAAGGTATAGAAGGTCGCATTGGTCCCGGAAGCCCCGCCGAAAAATCCTGCGAAACCAGGAAGGCCCGCGGCCGTACCATCCGCAGCCCCGCCCGGAAATCCTGGTGACCAGGCCGGGTCCGAGGCACCCGAGAGGTAATTATCAAAGGAGTTCGGGTCAACAAACGCGCTGAACGAATATGGCTTGTTGTTGAAAGAGCCCTGGCCACTATCCAAGGCACCAAAGCTCCAGGGGCTGGCACTGGTGGCCGAGTCGCTGGCGCTGGTAGGACCGGTGCCGAAGTTGTTGTTGTAGTAGCCAGAGACGCTGCCGGGGTCGGAGGAGAACTGGGCAATGGTGGCATTATCGCCGAAGGCCGCCTCTCCGCCCGCGCCGCTACCGTTCGCGATGAATTTTGCGTCGACGTTATAGGTCGTCAGAAGACGCCGGTCTTCCAACATTTCAAACCGACTTTTGCGAGAAGTGACTGTGGGCTTTTTGGACATGGGGGGGCTTCCTGTGTCAAAAGTCGACGGAGAACGAACGGCTGAACGGCCACGGCCCGGAAACCGCCGAAACATAGATTTCGGGCAACGAACTGCGCAATCTGTCAAGTAGCGAAGCGGACCGAACGGTCAGCGACATAGCGGAAATGACGGCGCAGCGTTGTCAACAACGCGCACTACTGCAATCAACTCAGCGGCTGAGCCAAAAACTCAGACCGCTCAAACCCAAAGATCAGCCAGATCGAAGTCGGAAACCACTTCATCGGTCGCCGCGTGGCGACCATGATCGCGGTTGCCGGTCGTCGAACTCGTGCCCCCCGAACCACTGCCCGTCGTGCTCGTCGTGGTGGTCGTCGTCGTGGTGGTCGACGCCGGTGCCGAGACGACGTTGCTCACGCTGCTCGTCGACGAACTGCTGGACGAGCTGCCGGTCTCTTGCGCTCCCAGTTCCAGGCCGACAAAACCGGTCGTCCCCACGCCCTGCGTGCTGTTGGGATTCGTCGGTGCCGCGCTCTCCAAACGACCCGTCAACGCCCGAACCGTGTTCAATGTCGTGGCGTTGATTTGCCCGGCACCGAGCAGGTCGTAGTACGGATTGTAACTGCTCGACGTCGTCCGCGTGCCGCTGGCAAGAGGACGAATGTCGTTGATGTCGGTCGCGTTGTCCTGTGCGTCTCGGTTTGCGTCGCCAGGCAGAACGTCGAAGAAGAAGTCGAACGACGAACCGGCCAGGCCGTTGCCCGACGGGAGTGCCTGGCCCGTGGTGAACGTGCCGCTGATGCCGGCTCCGTGCGAGTCGACCACCGCCGGACCATACGAGCTGCTGGTCGAGGCGATGCCGAAGGCATACTTGTTGTTGGTCAACGGGCCTGACAAGGTCCACGAATAGGTGTTGCTGCCGTCGGACGTGAAGCCGGTCACGCTGGGAGTCGATCCACCCGAGCCGCCATTCAATTTCAGCGAGCCCAGGGCAACGCCCGAAACCGGCCCGCTGAAGGTGACGGTGATCGTGTTGAGGTTCGTCCAGGGAAGCGTTTGAGTCTGGGCGGCCGACGTGCCGGTCTGGAAGGCATAGCCCAACGTCGAACTGCCGTAGACGTGGCCGGTGACCGCATTGGTGTGGCTGCTTAGATAGGTATCGAAGGACGAGGCCCAACTGGTGCTCGAGATATAGGCCGCGGTGACCGTGAGCGGCGCGGAGACGGTGATTTGCGTCGTCGCCGTGTTGCTGTTCACGTTGCCGGTGTCACCCGAATCGTCAACGACGATCGAGATGTTGCGGGTCGCCACGCTCGTGCTGGTCGACGAGAAGGTGACCGACTGCAAGGCGGTCTGGTACTGGGCCGGAGTGGCCGAACCACTCAAGGTCAGCACGCCCGCGGAGTAAACGCCGGTGATGCCGTTCTGGGTGGTGAAGTGGAGCGTATCGCTGCCCGACTGGTAACCGGTGCCGATCGTCATCGTGGCGCCCGTCACGTCGGTGTCGAACGACTTGACAGTCACGGCCGAATCGACCGCCACGGTCTGGCCGGCGGTCGAGGCCTTCGCGGTCTGGTTCGCGGTCACGACCGGCGGGGCGATGGCCACCTTGACGGTGTCGACGCCGGTGTTGCTGGTGGTGGGCGAAGCGGCGCTGTCGTCGGCGACGACGTCGACCGTACGGGTCGTCTGGTTGATGCTGGTGGTGGAGAACGTGACCGACTGCAAGGCCGCCGTGTATTGGGCGGGCGTTGCGCTGCCGGTCAGAGTCAGCACGCCACCGGAGTTGCTGGCGATGGTGATGCCGTCGATCGGCGTGTAATTGAGCGAGTCGCCCGACTGATAGTTGGCGATCGTCTCCGAGGTGCCGGTGATGTCGGTATCGCTGGACGTTACCGAGATGCCCGAGTCGACAGCGACCGCCGAGCCGCCAAGGGTGTAGGTCTGGCCGGTGCTGCCCGAGGTCGATACGACCGGGGCGGCGGGCTGGGGGGCCACGGTCGACATGGTTGCCGACAAGTAAAGCGGGGCGGTATAGTCCCCTGAAGCATCCGTATGGTAGGAGCTGGAGCCCCCATATTCGGGATTGGTAGTGATCTCGACGGAATCGCCCGCGCCGAGCGAAACGGTTTGCGTGACGGTCCACGCCATATCGTATTCGTCACGAGTCAGGTTTTCGCTGATCGGATTGGCCATGGGCCCGACATTGGTCAGAGCCCAAGTGCCGCCGCTGCCATATTGGCCACCGGGACCTTGACCGCCGGCACCGGAATTAATCGTCAAGCCGCCGTTGGCGACGGTGTAAGTCTGTCCGACATTGCCGAGCGAGCCAACGGTGCTGGGATTCTCGCCGGCATTGACCGAGGCGATATCCCCGAAGAATCCAGAGTCCAACAATGTGGAAGTGTTGTTCGCGTCGCTGCTGCCGGCGGGAACCTGAAAAATGGCGTAGTCGCCCTGTCCGTCGTCCCAGTCCCAGCCGTCATCGCGGCCGTTTGCGCCACCCGACCCATCGAACGGATCGAAATAGGGATCGGTGATCGTGGCCGTAAGGACGTAGTTGCCGGCGGCCGGCGCAGTGAACTTGGATGTCGTGGGCCCATAGGCCGGGCTCATGAGTAACGTTCCGGTTGGGATGTTGACATAACCTTCGATGGGATCCTCGACCGGATTCGCCGTACCATTGCCGTTCAGCCCGGCGTTACCCCAGTTGTAAAACACCGCATTCGAGGAGGCGGAGCCGCCGACAAACCCACCCAGACCGGGAAAGCCCGCTCCCGTTCCATCGGTGGCCGTTCCGGGGAAGTCGCCCGTGAGGTAATTGTCGAACGTATTGGGATCAACAAACGCGCTAAAGGAGTAGGGTGCGTAGGCGTTGTATTGGTTCTGACCACTATCCAGAACACCAAAACTCCAGGGACTGGCGCTCGTGGCGGTATCGCTGGCGGTGGCGGAGCCCATACCATCGTTGTTGTTGTAGTACCCAGAAACGCTGCCAGGGTCCGAGGAGAACTGGGCAATGGTGGCATCATCGCCGAAGGCCGCCTCTCCACCCGCGCCACCACCATTCGCGTCGAATTTGGCGGCAACGTTATAGGTCGTCAGAAGGCGTCGGTCTTCCAACATTTCAAACCGACTTTTGCGAGAAGTGACTGTGGGCTTTTTGGACATGGGGGGGGGCTTCCTGTGTCAAAAGTCGACGGAATAAGAAGGGATTGGCGGCAACAGAGCGAAAACCGCCAAAACGCGGATTTCGGGTTACGAATGCGCAAAGCTATTGGGGTAACGTTGTGGACCGAACGGTCAGCGATACTACGGAAATGACGGCGCAGCGTTGTCAACAACGCGCACTACTGCAATCAACTCAGCGGCTGAGCCAAAAACTCAGACCGCTCAAACCCAAAGATCAGCCAGATCGAAGTCGGAAACCACCTCGTCGGTCGCCGCGTGGCGACCATGATCGCGGTTGCCCGTCGTCGAACTCGTGCCCCCCGAACCACTGCCGGTCGTGCTCGTCGTGGTGGTCGTCGTCGTGCTGGTCGACGCCGGTGCCGAGACGACGTTGCTCACGCTGCTCGGCGACGAACTGCTCGACGAGCTGCCCGTCTCCTGCGCTTCCAGTTCCAGGCCGACAAAACCGGTCGTCCCCACGCCCTGCGTGCTGTTGGGATTCGTCGGTGCGGCACTCTCCAAACGACCCGTCAATGCCCGAACCGTGTTCAATGTCGTGGCGTTGATTTGCCCGGCACCGAGCAGATCGTAGTACGGATTGTAACTGCTCGACGTCGTCCGCGTGCCGCTGGCAAGAGGATGAATGTCGTTGATGTCGGTCGCATTGTCCTGTGCGTCTCGGTTTGCGTCGCCAGGCAGAACGTCGAAGAAGAAGTCGAACGACGAACCGGCCAATCCATTGCCCGACGGGAGTGCCTGGCCCGTGGTGAACGTGCCACTGATGCCGGCTCCGTGCGAGTCGACCACCGCCGGACCATACGAGCTGCTGGTCGAGGCAATGCCGAAGGCATACTTGTTGTTGGTCAGCGGGCCTGACAGAGTCCACGAATAGGTGTTGCTGCCGTCGGACGTGAAGCCGGTCACGCTGGGAGTCGATCCGCCCGAGCCGCCATTCAATTTCAACGAGCCCAGGGCAACGCCCGAAACCGGCCCGCTGAAGGTGACGGTGATCGTGTTGAGGTTCGTCCAGGGAAGCGTTTGAGTCTGGGCGGCCGACGTGCCGGTCTGGAAGGCATAGCCCAACGTCGAACTGCCGTAGGCGTGGCCGGTGACCGCATTGGTGTGGCTGCTTAGATAGGTATCGAAGGACGAGGCCCAACTGGTGCTCGAGATATAGGCCGCGGTGACGGTGAGCGGCACGGAGACGGTGATTTGGGTCGTCGCCGTGTTGCTGTTCACGTTGCCGGTGTCACCCGAATCGTCAACGACGATCGAAATGTTGCGGGTCGCCACGCTGGTGCTGGTCGACGAGAACGTGACCGACTGCAAGGCGGTCTGGTACTGGGCCGGAGTGGCCGAACCACTCAAGGTCAGCACGCCCGCGGAGAACACGCCGGTGATGCCGTTCT
The DNA here is from genome assembly GCA_963702015.1 of uncultured Planctomycetaceae bacterium. Classification (GTDB taxonomy): domain Bacteria; phylum Planctomycetota; class Planctomycetia; order Pirellulales; family PALSA-1355; genus DATJTR01. The sequence goes on along the minus strand of OY969698.1, from coordinate 3,210,817 downwards.
GAGTGGTGAAGTGGAGCGTATCGCTGCCCGACTGGTAACCGGTGCCGATCGTCATCGTGGCGCCCGTCACGTCGGTGTCGAACGATTTGACGGTCACGGCCGAATCGACCGCCACGGTCTGGCCGGCGGTCGAGGCCTTCGCCGTCTGGTTGGCGGTCACGACCGGTGGGGCGATCGCCACCTTGACGGTGTCGACGCCGGTGTTGCTGGTGGTGGGCGAAGCGGCACTGTCGTCGGCGACGACATCGACCGTACGGGTCGTCTGATTGATGCTGGTGGTGGAGAACGTGACCGACTGCAAGGCCGCCGTGTATTGGGCGGGCGTTGCGCTGCCGGTCAGAGTCAGCACGCCACCTGAGTTGCTGGCGATGGTGATGCCGTCGATCGGCGTGTAATTGAGCGAGTCGCCCGACTGATAGTTGGCGATCGTCTCGGACGCGCCGGTGATGTCGGTATCGCTGGACGTTACCGAGATGCCCGAGTCGACAGCCACAGCCGAGCCGCCAAGGGTGAAGGTCTGGCCGGTGCTGCCCGAGGTCGACACAACCGGGGGAGCCGGCGTGGAGACACTCGACATGGTGGCCGACAAGTAAATGGGAGCGACATAGTCCCCTGCGCTATCCGTATGGCTGTCGGTGACATTTTGATACTCGGGACTGGTGACGATATCGACGGAGTCACCCGCGCCGAGCGAAATGGTCTGCGTGACCGTCCACGTCATGTCATATTCGTCACCGGTCAGGTTTTCACTGATCGGATTGAGCATGGGCCCGACATTCGTCAGAGCCCACGTGCCGCCGCTGCCATATTGGCCGCCAGGACCTTGACCGCCGGCACCGGTATTGATCGTCAAGCCGCCGTTTGCGACGGTGTAGCTTTGCCCGACATTGCCGAGCGAGCCAACGGTGCTGGGATTCTCGCCGGCGTTGACCGCGGCGATATCCCCGTAGAATCCGGAGTCCAACAAAGTGGAAGTGTTGTGCGCATCGCTACTGCCGGCGGGAACTTGAAAAATCGCGAAGTCGGCCTGGCCGTCGTTCCAGTCCCAAGCGTCGTTGAACTGGTTTGCGCCACCCGACCCATCGAACGGGTCGAAATAGGGGTTGGTCACGGTGGCCGAAAGGACGTAGTTGCCGGCCGTCGGTGCCGTGAACTGCGATACCGTCGGCCCATAACCGGGGCTCATCACCACGGCTCCAGTCGGGATGTTGACGTAGCCCTCGACGACATCGGGAACTGAATTCGCCGTACCGTTGCCATTCAGCCCGGCGTTACCCCAGTTATAAAAGACCGCATTCTGGGAGGAGGGGCCGCCGACAAACCCTCCGAGACCGGGAAAGCCTTCTCCTGTTCCGTCGACGGCCGAACCCGGGAAGTCGCCCGTGAGGTAGTTGTCGAACGTATTGGGATCTACATACGCACTAAAGGAGTAGGGCGTGTAGGCGTTGTATTGGGCCTGGCCACTATCCAAAGTCCCAAAGTTCCAGGGGCTGGCGCTCGTGGCGGTATCGCTGGCAGTGGCGGCACCCATGCCATCGTTGTTGTTGTAGTAACCCGAGACGCTGCCGGGGTCGGAGGAGAACTGAGCAATGGTGGCGTCATCGCCGAAGGCTGCCTCTCCACCCGCGCCACTACCATTCGCGTCGAATTTGGCGGCGACGTTAAAGGTCGTCAGAAGGCGTCGGTCTTCCAACATTTCGAACCGACTTTTGCGCGAGGTGATGCTGGGCTTTTTCGTCATGGGGTGCAGCTTCCTGTAGTTAATCAAAAGCCTGTTGAGTAAAGACTGACTGGGCACTCGCCCCGCCGCAAAAGATGGTTTTGGCCTTCACGCCCTCAGTGTTGCAAATCTAAGAAGTCTTGAACGTGCGGAAAGCGGCTCCCAAGATGACCGGTCAGCTTGTGGGATCCGGAAAACCAACTAGGGTGAATTTACCTGAAAACCGGATGATGTGCATTGCGCCGAGAGTGGCGCTTCGGATACCGGTGCAATATAAGTGGTCTTTAGCGCACTGTCAATCATTGAAACCGGAAAATTCCCTAAACCATCCTTTGGTCGCCCCGACCCCCGAAGGATCGCCCCAAACGCGTGAAAACGCGGGGTCGCCACGCGGATTTTGCCGCCAGCCGCAACGGCCAGAAAAAACCGACGTCGGCGGGGTGGGATGCTTACTCGCGAGCGCCACGCCGCCCGCGCAATCCGGAGGGATGCGGCGTGTTTGCCGTCGTGGGCACCCAGCGTTGGGCCGTCGGGCGGCGACCGGCGGCAGCATCCGCGCCATGCTAGCCGTGCGCGGGCCGCATGGTTACAATCGCGGTGGTTTCGAGCCTGGATCGATTCTTAATCATCGATCCGAGATTCCAGGCGCTCGACAGGCAATTGCTCCGCGGCTCGCCTGGATTCCCGCGATTGTCGCGCCGTGGATTTTGGTGAGCGCCTCTTGCGCAAACCGCTCTGGAAGAATCTCGGATCCGATTGGCCTGGATTGCCGGCAGCGAGCAAGGACAAGACCTGATGACGGCGGCCAGCCCAACGCCCGAAGAGCCCACGGAGTTGGATGCCCTGTTTGCCTTGGCACTGCGCGAACATCGTGCGGGGCGGCTGGCCGAGGCTGCGGCGGCGTATCGTCAAATTCTTGCACTGCGCCCTGATCGAGCGGAGGTGTGGAACAATCTCGGCAACGTGCTCAAGGACCAAGGCAAGTTTGACGAAGCGGCGGTCCAGTACGAGCGCGCGGTGGCACTCAATCCTGGCCTGTTGCAGACGTACAACAATTTGGGCAACGTCTTGCGGGAGCAGGGCAAGCTCGACGAGGCCGTGGCCCGCTACGAGCAAGCGATCGCTCCCAGGCCAGAGCTCGCCGAAGCGTACGACAACCTGGGCAAGGTACTCAAGGAGCAAGGCAAGTTCAAAGAAGCGGCGGCACGTTACGAGCAAGCGCTCGCGCTCAGGCCGGACTTCGCCGAGGCGCACTACAATCGGTCGGATCTGAAGACGTTTCGGCCGGGCGATCCCGATCTGGCCGCGCTCGAGGCGCTGGCGACCGACAACCGATTGCCGCCCGCCAAGATGCTGTATATCCACTTTGCGCTTGGCAAGGCGCTGGAAGACGTGGGCGACTACCCGCGCGCCTTCGAACATTTACTCCAGGGCAACGCTCTGAAGCGTCGTGAGGTCCATTACAACGAAGCGGCCCATCAGCAGATCTTCCAGCGCATTGTCGATGTCTTCGATGCCGACCTGCTGGAACGTTTCGCCGGCGTGGGCGATCCGTCGCCGGCGCCGATCTTCGTGCTCGGCATGCCCCGTTCCGGCAGCACCTTGGTCGAGCAGATTCTAGCCAGCCACCCACAGGTCCATGCGGCTGGCGAGCTGAAGAATCTGGATCGCGTCGTGAAAACGGTGACGGACGCGGGCGGGCGGCCGGTTCCGTATCCACAAGGCATCGCCACACTCGACGCCGCCGGCTTTCGGCGGCTGGGGCAGGCTTATTTGACCAGTCTGCCGACTCCCCCGGCAGGCAAGACTCGGATTACCGACAAAGCACCCGGCAATTTCTTTCATGTCGGTCTGATTCACCTGATCCTGCCCAATGCTCGGATCATCCACACCATGCGCGATCCGGTCGATACCTGCGTGTCGTGTTTCTCAAGACTCGATGCGGTCAGTTCGACGTTCAGCTATGACCTGGCGGAGTTGGGTTGCTATTACCGCTGGTACTACGAACTGATGGAACACTGGCGATCGGTTCTGCCGGTCGGCGCGATGCTTGACGTCACGTACGAGGAGGTCGTGGACAACCTCGAAGAGCAAGCCCGACGGCTGATCGATTATTGCGGTCTGCGTTGGGACGACCGCTGCCTGAGCTTTCACGAAACCAGCCGGCCGATCCGCACCGCCAGCAACGTGCAGGTCCGCCGGCCGCTGTACCGCAGTTCGCTTGCGCGGTGGCGGCGCTACGAGGCGTATCTTGCGCCACTGCTGGCCGAGCTTGAGGGCTGCCGCGAGTAGTGCGCGGCGACGATTGGCCAGCAGCCAGCTCCCCCTCGCGCTTCCGGCGGCCCGGTGCGGAGAGCTATAATTGTTCACACATTGGCGGCTGCGAGCGAGGATAGAAATCTGATGATGACGGCCAACCCGACTCCTGGAGAGCCAGCCGAGTTGGATGCGCTGGTGGCCCTGGCTCATCGCGAGCATCGAGCCGGCCGGCTGGCCGAGGCTGTCGCGGCGTATCGTGAAGTTCTTGCGCGGCGGCCGGACATCGCCGAGATGCACAACAACCTGGGCAACGTATTGGCGGACCAGGGCAAGCTCGACGAAGCAGCGGCGCAATACGAGCGGGCGGTCGCTCTCAAGCCGAGCCTGTTCCAGACGCACAACAGCCTGGGCAACCTCCTCTGGAAGCAGGGAAAACTGGACCAAGCCGTGGCTCGGCTCAAACAAGCGCTGGCTCTGGAGCCCAATCTTCCCGGAGCGCGCAATAACCTGGGCTGCATCTTGCGATCGCAGGGCAAAGTCGAGGAAGCGGCGGCGCAATTCGAGCGAGCCTTGGCCCTCAAGCCCGATCTTGCCGAGGCGCACAACAACCTGGGTAACATCCTCTGGCATCAGGGCAAGCTCGACCACGCGCTGACGCGGTATGAGCGGCGCTGGCCCTGGCGCCGGACTATGCCGAAGCGCACAACAACCTGGGCAACGCGCTGATGGAGCTGGGCAAGTTCGACGAAGCGATGGCGCATTATGACCAGGCGATCGGGCTCAAGCCCGACTACGCCGAAGCGCATTACCATCGCACCGACCTCAAGACCTTTCATGCCGGCGACCCCGATCTCGCCGCGCTCGAGGCGCTGGTCACCGAAAATCGTTTGCCTCCCGGCAAAATGCTGTACGTCCACTTCGCCCTCGGCAAGGCGCTGGAAGACATCGGCGAATATCCAGGCGCCTTCGAGCATTTACTGCAAGCCAATGCTCTGAAGCGCCGCGAACTCCCTTACGACGAACCGGGCTATCAGCGCGCTTTCCGGACGATTGCCGAGCGTTTCGACGAGGCTTTCCTGGAGCAGTTCGCCGGGATGGGCGATCCCTCGGCAACGCCCATTTTCATCGTCGGCATGCCCCGCTCGGGCAGCACGCTGGTCGAGCAGATTCTGGCCAGCCATCCCTTGGTTCACGCCGCGGGTGAACTGAAGAATCTGGATCGTGTGGTCGAGACGTTGTCCGACCCCGACGGTCGGCCGATTCCTTATCTATCGAACCACCGGAATCTCGACGCCGATGGTTTACGGCGACTGGGCCACAATTATCTGGTGGGCCTGCCGACTCCGGCGGCTGGCACGACGCGGATCACCGACAAGGCGCCGAGCAATTTTTTCCATATCGGTTTGATCCGCCTGATGCTGCCCAATGCCCGGATCATCCACACCCTGCGCGATCCGGTGGATACTTGCGTTTCGTGTTTCGCGAGGCTCTTTGCGCAAGGTCAGTCGTTCAGCTACGACCTGGCCCAATTGGGCGGCTACTACCGCTGGTATCACGAGTTGATGGAACACTGGCGATCGGTTCTGCCGGCCGATGTTTTGCTCGACGTGGCGTACGAGGATTTGGTCGATAACTTCGAACCGCAAGCCCGGCGGCTGATCGACTTTTGCGGCCTGCCATGGGATGATCGCTGTCTAAGCTTCCACCAAATCGGGCGTCCGGTCCGAACTGCCAGCAGCGTTCAGGTTCGCCGGCCGCTCTACCGCAGCTCGCTGGCGCGGTGGCGCCGCTACGAGGCTTATCTTCAGCCGTTGCTGGCCGAGCTCGAGGACTGCCGCCAGTAGCGCGGTTGTTAAACCAAAAGATCGGCCAGATCGAAGTCCGAAAGTGCCGCGTCGATAGCAGCGAGCTTGGAGCGGCTGAGATCCGAGTCAGGCGTCGTCGAGTCGGTTGTGCTCGTCGCCGCGGCCGACGGCGTGCCGGCCGATACGGCATTGCTGACGGCGCCCGCCTGCGAACTGCTCGTCGAACTGCCTGTGGCGAGCGGAGTCGGGCTGCCGGTCTCCTGCACTCCGAGTTCCAGGCCCACAAAGTTCGTCGTCCCGACCTGCTGCGAGTCGGAAGGCGCTGTCGGATTCGCGCTTTCCAAGCGACCCGTCAAAGGACGAACCGTGTTCAACGTCGTGGCGTTGATGATCGCGGTGCCCAACAGGTCGTAGTATGGGTTGTAGCTGGCGGATGTCGTCCGAGTGCCGCTCGACAGAGGACGGATGTTATTGATGTCGGTCGCGTTGTCGTTGGCGTTCCGGTCGGTATCGCCTGGCAGAACGTCGAAAAAGAAGTCGAACGTCGGGCCGGCCAGACCATTGCCCGAGGGGAACGCCTGGCCGGTGGTGAACGTGCCGCTGATGCCGGCACCATTGGAGTCGACGACGGCCGGCCCAAACGAACTGCTGGTTGACGCGACGCCGATCACATACCGATTGTTGGTCAACGGACCCGAGAGGGTCCATTGATAGGTGTTGTTTCCCAAGATCGCGAAGCCGGTGACGGTGGGCGTCGATCCGTTGGCACCACCTGCAAGGGCCAGCGAGCTCTGGGCGATGCCACTGACGGGCCCGCTGAACTGGACGTCGATCTGATTGATGTTCGTCCAGGGGAGCGTGGTGAGCTGGCTGGAACCGGTCTGAAGCGCGTAGCCGTAGGTCGCGCTGCCGAGGTTTTTGTTGGCCAGATAGGTATCGAAGCTCGATGCCCAGGCTGAGCCCGAGACATAGACCCCGGCGACCGTGACCGGAGGGGAAACGACGATTTGCGTGGTCGCGGTATTGCTGCTGACGTTGCCGGTGTCTCCCGAGTCACTGACGACGATTGAAATGTTCCGAGTCGTCGTGCTGGTGCTGGTCGAGGAGAAGGTGATCGACTGCAAGGCCGCCTGGTATTGGGCCGGCGTCGCGCTGCCCGTTAAGGTGAGGACGCCGGCCGAGTAATTGCCGGTGATGCCGTTCTGGTTGGTGAAATTCAGCGTGTCGTTGCCCGGCTGGTAGCCGGTGCCGATCGTCATCGTGGCACCCGTCACGTCGGTGTCGAACGATTGCACGGTCACGGCCGAGTCGACCGATACGGTCTGGCCGGCGGTGTCGTTGACCGACGGCTGATTCGCCGTCACGACGGGGGGGCCGATTGCCACGTTGACGGTGTCGACGCCGGTGTTGCTGGCCAGCCCCGCGTCGGTCGCGACGAAGTTCACGGTCCGCGTGGTCGTGTTGGTGCTGGTGGTGGAGAACGTGACCGACTGCAAGGCCGCCGCGTATTGGGCGGGCGTCGCGCTGCCGGTCAAGCTAAGCACGCCAGCCGAGTTGCTGGCGACGGTGATGCCGTTTTGCGGCGTGAAGTTGAGCGTGTCGCCGAACTGATAGTTGGCGATCGTCACGGTGGTACCGGTCAAGCCCGGGGCAGAGGATGTTACGGCGAGTCCCGAGTCGATTGCCACCGCCGCGCCGCCGAGAGTGAACGTGCCGGTCGTCCCCGACGGAGTGACCACCGGTGCGGCAATGGGAGCGGACGAGATTCCATTTGCGATGGTGACCAGTCTGAACGGGTCGGTCCCCAGTGCCGCCGGCAGGACGACGTTGACGGTTTCCGGGGTGCTGCCGGTGGCGACTCCGACTGAACTCCAGTTTGATGTCGTGGCGTAGTACACTTTTCCGTTGAGCGTGTCGGTGACCTGGACGATCGGAAAATTCGTGGCCATCTGTTCGTCGTCGCCGTACGCCGCTCCTTCATCCAGGCCGTTCAGTTGCGTTCCGGTGAGCGTGTAGCTGCCGTTGCCGTTGTTGACGAAGCTCGTGATCTGCGGCAGCCAAGAGGGATTGGGACTTCCGCTCGGAGTGTATAAGACCGGGGAAGCGGTGAAGTCGTCGAACAAGATTTGTCCGGTCGGCAAGACCAGCATGCTGGTCTCGTAGCTGTTGACGTAAGAAAGTTGGGTATAGACATTCGCTGGCGGCGTCACGTTGGTGTAGACGCCGGTCGTCGGATTCAAGTCGTAGATGTAAGTCGGTGGCGGGAACGTCTCATGACCGGACACGACCGTCACGGCGGGGGAAAGAGCCATCAACACGTCGCCGTCGGGCAAGACCGCGGCGGGCGCGTCACCCATCGTCAATTGCGTAGGCTCGCTGTTGATCGTGACGACCGGCATTGTCGGTCCCGCGGACCAAAGCCCCGTCGTGGTGTTGTAGTAAGCGGTATCCCCATTGGCGCCGGTGAATAGGGCATTCCCGTTGGGCAGCATCACGGCCGCCCCAAGTTCGTAGCCTAGGGCCGCCGTGGACAGCAGCGGCAGGGTGCTGGTGGCGTTGCTGGCGTCGGACCAGGTGTTGGTGGTGGGATTGTAAAGCTCGGCTTCGAATTGGTTGTCGCTGATGCTCGAGTAAATGTCGTAGGTGAGGATGTCGCCGTTGGGCAATTTCACCCACGATTCTTCATCGCTATCTTCGTTGGACCGTATTTTGCTTCCGCCGGCACTCCAGGTATTCGTCGTTGGGTTGTAGATTTCGGTTCCGTTGTTCGAGATGTTGCCGACCAGGACCGAGCCGTTGGGCAAGACTTCCGTCGGTTCGTCGCCGACGTGCGATTGGGGGTCGGGACTCACCGAGGTCCAGAGGCCGGTCGTCAGATTGTAAATCTCGGCGGAATTACTGTCCGACTCATCGCTGGCATACTCGCCACCGACAGCAAACACATTTCCGTTGGGCAGCACCGCGGAGCCGAAATAGAGACGCGCAACGTTCATCGATCCGGTTTGGGACCAGGTTGCGTTCTGATAGCCGCCGGTCGCGTCCGGTTTGAGCAAATACCAGACTGCCGAACCGGTGCTGCCGCTGCCGGTGGCCGCATGCACCAACGCATCGCCGTTGGGGAGCATGAGCGACATTTGCGCCGATTCAGTCGGCTCGACATTGGTGAGATTCATCCAGGTGGCGGATAGCAGCGACCGGTCTTCGAGCGCTTCCAGGCGCAGCAGCCTTGCGGTGAGATTGGCAGGAGGCGTGTGGCGTGCGCCGGGCCGCCGGTCCTTCGAACCCGAGGTGATTTTGCGAGCGGCGGCATCGCCTTGCGGTTGATCCATTCCGCGGATGCCTCGTCAAGGGTTGCGCAACGATGTGCGTTGTGAAGGAGTGTGCGGTGAAGACGTGAATTGCGAAGAGCTGCGTCGCGACGTGTTTCAGAACCAAATCCTGATCGGTCCTCTACGACGCGTCAAGTGTGCGATTCGCAGACGCGGGTAAAAACCGACGTTCCAAGTTGCCCCGCCGCCGATCAAATCCAGAGATCGGCCAGATCGAAGGCCGACACCGCTACATCGGTCGCGGCGAGTCTTGCGCCCGCCACCATCTGGTGGCGACCATGATCGCGGTTGCTCGTCGCCGACGTGGTTGCCGAGGTCGTGGGAGTTGACGATCCGGCGCTCCCCGATCCCGTGCCCGTTGCCGCGGCCGGTGGCGTGCTGGACGCAACGACATTAACCGGCAGCGAACTGCTGGCCGACACACCGCCTGCGGCCGGCGACGTCGAGCTGCCGGTCTCCTGGACGCCGAGCGCCAGGTCGCTAAAACCGGTAGTCCCCACTTGTTGCGAGTCGGAAGGGGCGATCGGATTGCCGCTCTCCAGGCGACCGGTCAATGCCCGAACCGTGTTCAATGTCGTGGCGTTGATTTGCCCGGCACCGAGCACGTCGTAGTACGGGTTGTAACTGCTGGAGGTGGTGCGTGTGCCGCTCGAAAGGGGACGGACGTCGTTGATGTCGGTGGGGTTGTCCTGTGCGTTTCGGTCGACGTCGCCCGGCAGGACGTTGAAGAAAAAGTCGAACGTGGAACCGGCCAGACCGTTGCCCGACGGGAACGAACTGCTGCCGGTTGTGAAAGTGCCGCTGAGGCCGGCACCATTGGAGTCGACGACGGCCGGTCCAAACGAGCTACTGGTCGAGGCGACGCCGATCACATACCGATTGTTGGTCAGCGGACCCGAGAGGGTCCATTGATACGTGTTGTTTCCCAGGTTCGCGAAGCCGGTGACGCTGGGAGTCGATCCGTTGGCACCACCGGCCAGCTCGAGCGAGCCCTGGGCGATGCCATTGACGGGTCCGCTGAACTGAACGTCAATCTGATTGATGTTCGTCCAGGGGAGGGTGACGAGCTGGTTGGCGCCGGTCTGGAGGGCATAGCCGTAGCTGGCGCTGCCGAGGCTGTTATTGGCAAGATAGGTATTGAAGCTTGGCGCCCATGCCGAACCCGAGACGTAAACCGCGCTGACCGCGACCGGCGGAGAAACGACGATTTGCGTGGTCGCGGTATTGCTGCTGACGTTGCCGGTGTCGCCCGAATCTTTCACGACGATCGAAATGTTCCGAGTCGTCGTGCTGGTGCTGGTCGAGGAGAAGGTGATTGACTGCAAGGCCGCCTGGTACTGGGCCGGCGTCGCGCTGCCGCTCAAGGTCAGCACGCCGGCCGAGTAATTGCCGGTGATGCCGTTCTGGTTGGTGAAATTCAGCGTGTCGTTGCCCGGCTGGTAGCCGGTGCCGATCGTCATCGTGGCACCCGTCACGTCGGTGTCGAACGATTGCACGGTCACGGCCAGGTCGACGGAGATCGTCTGGCCGGCGGTGTCGCCCACCGATGCCTGGTTCGAGGCCACGACCGGGGGGGCGATTGCCACGTTGACGGTGTCGACGCCTGTATTGCTGGTCGTCGGCGTAGCGGCGCTGTCGAGGGCGACGACGTCAACGGTGCGAGTGGTCTGATTGATGCTGGTGGTGGAAAAGGTAACCGATTGCAAGGCCGCCGTGTATTGGGCGGGCGTCGCGCTGCCGGTCAAGCTGAGCACACCACCGGAATTGCTGGCGATGGTGATGCCGTTCTGCGGCGTGAAGTTGAGCGTGTCGCCCGATTGATAGTCGGCAATGGTCATCGACGCGCCGGTGAGATCGACGTCGCTGGACGTTACCAAGACGCCCGAGTCGACGGCGACAGCCGAGCCGCCGAGGGTAAAGGTCTGGCCGGTATTGCCGGAGGTCGAGACGACCGGCGCGACGATCTTCACCTTGACGCTCTCGGGCGCGGGACTGCTGTTGAGCGATCCGTCGATGGCGACGATCGATAGCGACCGTGTGGTGGTGTTGGTGCTGGTTGTGGAGAACGTGACCGACTGCAGGGCCGCGGCGTATTGCGCGGGGGTCGCGCTGCCGGAGAGCGTCAGCACGCCGCCCGAATAGTTGCCGGTGATGCCGATCTGGTTGATGAAATTGAGCGTGTCACCACTCTGCAAGGTGCCGGCCGAAATCGTCATGGTGGCGCCCGTCAGATCGGCGTCGTTGGAAGTGACGGTCACGCCCGAGTCGACCGCCACCGCCGATCCGCCGAACGTGAAGGTGTTAGTCACGCCCGACGGGGTCACCACGGGCGCGGCGAATGTCACTTTGACGCTCTCGGGCGCCGCATTGCTGGAGAGCGCGTTGTCGACGGCGACGATCGAAAGCGACCGGGTCAAAGTGTTCGAGCTGGTGGTGGAAAACGTCACCGACTGCAGCGCCGTCTGGTATTGGGCGGGCGTGGCGCTGCCGGAGAGCGTCAGCACACCGCCCGAGTAGTTGCCGCTGATGCCGTTCTGGTTGGTGAAGTGCAGCGTATCGCCCGACTGCAGCGTGCCAGCCGAGATCGTTACGGTGGCTCCCGTGAGGTCGGTATCGTAGGACGTAACGGTCACGCCCGAGTCAACCGCCACGGCTGAAGAGCCGATCGTGAAGGTGTTGGTCACACCCGACGGCGTCACGACCGGCGCCGCGATGGCCACCTTGACCTGCTCGGGGGCCGAGTTGCTGGTCAGCGAGTTGTCGAATGCGACGATCGAAAGCGAGCGGGTGGTGGTGTTCGTGCTGGTGGTGGAGAAGGTGATCGACTGCAATGCCGCCGTGTATTGGGAGGGCGTGGCGCTGCCGGTCAAGTGGAGCACCCCTGCGGAATTGCTGGCGACGATGATGCCATTCTGATTCGTGAAGTTCAGCGTGTCGCCCGACTGATAGTTGCTGATCGTGATCGTGGCGCCCGTCAAGTCGGTGTCGTAGGACGTGACGGTGACGCCCGAGTCGACCGCCACGGCCGCTCCGCCGAGGGTAAAGGTGTTCGTCGTGCCCGACGGTGTCACAATCGGCGCGGCGAGCACGACCTTGACGCTTTCGGCTGCCGGAGAGCTGTCGAGCACACCGTCGATGGCGACAACCGAAATCGACCGGGTGGGGGTGATGTTGCTAGTGGTGGAGAACGTGACCGATTGCAAAGCCGTCTGATATTGGGCAGGCGTGGCGCTGCCGCTCAAAGTCAGGATGCCACCCGAATAGCTGCCGCTGATGCCATTCTGGTTGGTGAAATTGAGCGTATCGCCCGATTGGAGCGTACCGGCGGAGATCGTCATCGTGGCGCCGGTGATGTCCGCGTCGCTGGACGATACGGTGATGCCGGAGTCGACCGGCACCGCCGACCCGCCGACGGTGAAGGTGTTGGTCGTGCCCGACGGTGTCACGACCGGGGGGCCAGTGACGTTGAACCCGCTGGTGGTGGTGCTGGTCAGTCCGGAGGCGGTGGCTTGCAGGGTGTAGCCGGTGCCGAGTTCGTTCAACGTGAGATTGGTGAAAGTCGCGACCCCTTTGACGGCCGTTGCGGTCAACGTTCCGCCAAGCGTGCTTCCACCGGGGTTGTTCGCCAGGCTGATGGTCACCGTGCCGGTGTAGGACGTATCGGTGGTGCCGGTGTTATCCTCGGCAGCGACCGTCAGGCCGAACGGAGAGTTCACGCCGACAGCGCTGGGGGGCTGGATCGTGACACCAAGTAGCTTCGCCTCGCCGTAGGCAGCCAGGCTGGGCACCAAGGTATTGGCAATCGGGCTGCCCAGACCGGCCTCCGGTTGGAAGGAGATCCCGGTCTGAAAGTTTCCGCCATTGCCTGGATTGGCGTCGCGGAAATCGGTGTCGGGCGCGGTGTAGAGTGCAGGAAGCGTTTGGCTCGATCCGGTCAGGGCTGTTCCGCCTTCGGCCACCACTCGCCCCTGATCGGCAATGGCGACCAGGCCCGCCCAAATCGGAGTCGAAAGACTCGTCCCTCCAAAGCCAAACCAGTCCCCGCCATGATTGGTGTTGTTGTACGCATCATAGATCCAGACGCCGACGCCGGCATTGGCGACGACGTCGGGAATTTCACGGGTTCCGTTGGACTGGACGCCGTAATTGGTTTGATAACTCGGTTCTGTTTCCTGGGTGCTGAGGCCGTAGCCGCTGTCGTCCCAGACGGTTTCGGACGTCCACGCATAGGGGGGATTGCCGCCGTTCGACGAGGCTTCGAGATCGGTCCCGCCAACCGCGACGACGTTCGGCGAGAAGGCGGGATAATTGCCGGGATTGCCGTTATCGCCTGTGGCGGCCAGATACGTCACGCCGGCGCCGCTGAAGTAAGTTGAATCGTTGGAATTTTCCCCGCTGAATTCCGTTGTCCCCCAACTCATCGACACAACAGTGCCCAACGTCGCCGCCGTAGCCACACCCGTATAGAGATCCGAGTTATTGTTGCTGTTGGCTTCGATCAGCACGATGTTGGCGTCGGGGGCAATCGCATGGGCCCACTCGACGTCCAGTGCTTCCTCGAATTCCCAGTCGTCGGCGGTAGGGCCTCTGCCGGACGGATCGGTGGGCACTCCGGACAGGCTTGTACCACCGTTCTCGTTGAGCACCTTGAAGCTCGGCGGGGCCGCAATCGAATACTCCGAGTCAAAAGCGGTCAGATCGCTGGTGATGTCAGGGTTCTTGTAGGCGTCGACAAGGACAATGGTCTGGCCCATGCCGTTGCCGGTGGTCGCACCGAAGGAAATGCTGTTGGCACCGTAGGCGGCGCTGAGCCATGCCGGCGAATAGAAAATGTCGCTCGGCGACGACGCCTGGTAAGAGGCGGTGTTGCCGAAGGTCGCGTCGCCGAGCGTGTTGTCGACCGGGACGATGGTCGGGCTAGCCGAAAGGAGCGTCCGCTCTTCCAAAGTTTCCAGGCGGAGCAGCCTGCCCAGGCGATCGGCGCGAGTCGTCACCCGCGCCGGCCCACGGATCCTTCCAACCAAGGATTTTTTTCCGCGCGGGGCATCCGTTGGCGAATTGCGCATTCCGTTGGTGCTCGTCCTGGTGCCGCGAGAAAGGAAGTGCGTGCTGAGAAGTGTGCCCCGAAGAGTTCCAAAATCAATCTTTATCGGTTCTTTACGGCACGTCAAGCATTTTGTTCGTGAGTGACAAAAAAAGCCGGCCACCCAGCGTACCAGATGGACGTTCACGAATTGCTAAAACCGGACTAGCGAAGCGTTAAACGCCAGTAATCCCGTGCCGAATCACTCTTGCCCGGCGCAACGGCGCACACACGATTTTTGCCGGGCGCGTGTGCACCTCAACGCCTGATGCGCTCGCGTGGGCATCGTGCACTCGATTCGTCGGGAGCACAGTAACCGACCCGGCCGAAACGAAGTCGATCGTTTTTCCGCGGCGAAGCGATTTTTTTCCGATCCACCGCGCAGCGGGGGCCCGCGGCGAAAAGCCGATCCCGATTCGTCTGGCCTGACATGTCGCGCCCGGAGTACTCAGACTCTGTGATTCAATGACCGATCGCGCGGCTCAGTAAGAATCGGCAGTTTGTCGTGGCTGGGCAATTTGTTGCCCGGCCGACGCCCCCTCCCCCCTGCCCCGCTCACTTGCCCATCAAATGCTCGAGGATCAGCAAGTCGAGCTCTTCGTAATCGCCGGCTTGCCGCAGCGCTTCGACCTTGGCAACGTCCAGACTGCGGACCAACGCCAACAGATGGTTGAACATCTTCAGGCTGTTCGTCAGGTGCTTGGTGCCATCGGCCTGCTTGGTGGTGCGCATGGCTTTGACGTCGAGGCCGACGATGCCGATGTCATAATAGCCGGCGCGGTCGAGGACCCAGACCTGATTGAACGCCCGGCGCAGATCGACCGAGCCGAACGTCTTGTCCTCGTCGAATTTCAGACCGTTCTGATCGTTCAGGTGCACGCCCCACAGCTTTTGGTGCCAGAGGGCATAGCCCAGATCGTCCGAAGGATCGAGGCCCGCCAGAATACTGTGGGCGCTCTCGATCAACACACCGACGCGGCTCGGATCGCTGGTCCGATAAGCCAAGCCCATGAAGTGACCGACCGTGGGGCAATAGGCCTGATCCATCGGTTCGTTGGGCTTCATCTCGCCGACGATGCGGATTTTCGGGTCGTAGGCCAACAGATCGTCGACCGCCTCGACCAGCCGTCCCACGGCGATGGCCGAATCCTTGGCTTCGCGGATGTAGGTTCCCTCGCGGGCCGGCCACAACACCGTCAGGTCGACGTTCATCAAGTTGCAGATGTCGAGCGTCCGGCGTGCCCGATCGCGGGCGTAGCGCCGATTGGCCGCGCTGTTCGAGGTGAACGCGCCGTCGATCGTGCGGCGATCTTCCCACAGCCGCGGGGCGACGAACTCGGCCTTGAGCCCCTCGCTTTGCAAAAGCTTTTGAACCTTGGCCACTCCCTTCGCCATTTCGGCCGGCCCCCAATCGGCCGGCACGACGTCGTCGTCGTGAAACTGGACGTAGGTGAAACCGAGCTTGCGATATTCACGAATCTTCTTGGCGAACTCGACCTCCTTGCGGACGGCCGGCCCAAACGGATCGCTGCCGGTCGAAATGTTCCAAGGGCCGAAGCTGAAGCGATAGGTTCCGGACGTTTTGGCCATGTGGTCGTAGACTCCAAGCTGGGGAATGTAGGGCACTGGGGGAAATGGAGAAACGCCCAGTCTAGTCGATTGGCCGGCGCGTTCAAGGATTCAAGGGCACGTCATGGGCAGGTCTTTTGGGCCACCACTGCAGGCAAAATGCGGCAGAAAAGGTTGGACACGTTGTCCCGGCTCCGATAATAATCGTGCGGTTTGCCCGAACCGCGTTGTGGGGGGGACGATGCCCTTTCACGTAGTTCGCCGGCGAAGCTCACGCACTGTGACCATCAAATTAACTCCGACGACGGAGGCTACGATCCCTTGGGCTCTTTGACGCTTATGAATTCAGTCCTCTGTGGAATAACGGCCTATGGGGGCAGCGGTTTTGGCGGCACGGTCTTTTCGATCAATCCCGACGGCAGCAACTATCAAGTCCTCTATTCGATCAGCTAGTACACCCAGGGATCAGGTTCCCAGGCTCCGTTGGCGCCGGCCCGCTCGACCCTGTACGCAACGACCGCATACGCGGGCGCCGACGGTGGCGGCTCGGTCTTCTCGCTCACCGGCGCAATCCCCATCGGCCCGCCAGTCGTGACCGCCAACCCTCGCTGGAGCTTGCCGGTGGCTCGGGCGGATCGACGCCCACGGTGACAGGTTTTACGTCCGACGGCGGCAACACCTATTCGTGGACCCTGTCGGGTCCGCTGACCAACAACCGGTATGCGTTCGGCATCGCGTCGACCAGCAGTTCGTTTGGGCCGGCGGTTGTCGACGCCAACGGTGCCGGCATCAGTGGCGCTTTTGCGACCGGCCCGGCGTAACCGTCGGGCAATGGGCTGGCCGGCTCGACGTTCGACTTCTTCTTCAACGTCCTGCCGGGCTATACCGACCGGAGTGCAAACGACAACCCAACCGACATCAATAACATTCGGCCATTGTCGAGTGGCACGCGAACGACAGACACCAGTTACAACCCGTACTACGACCTGCTGGGCGCCGGAATCATCAATGCCAATACATTGAACACAGTCCGGGCTCTGACGGGTCGCCTGGAGAGCGCCAATCCGACGGCCCCATCCGACTCGCAGGGAGTCGGGACGACGGGTTTTGTCGGCCTGGAACTGGGAGCGCGAGAGACCGGAAGCTCGACGACAACCGGCCACCGAGATCATGATCAGTACCACTTCGCCGCGACCGACGAGGCGCTGTCGGACTTCGATCTGGCCGACTTGTGGGCCTAATCGATTTGGAAGGAATACCGCCGAATGTTCGATCAGCTGCCGCGCACACGCCATGCGTCGGCAATGCTTCGGCCGCAGACGCGGATCCGATAAAGCGCCAAAGCCGGTGATCGCGGGCACTCTGATGCCAGGCATCTGCGAGCGGCTTGAACGTTGGCCAGCGGTTCGGACGCGTGCGCGAACTACCCCGCGGCCGATTTCGGCACTCGCAGAGACCGTTCTGCATACTAGACATGACATTTTTGCGAGGCGATAATCCTGGCTCTTTTGTCGGATTGCCCGCCAGCGAGAGACACCACCTCCCAACCAGGGCTCAACGATCGCAGTACCTTTCGTCATAGATTCGCAATCAAGCTATTAGGGTACAGCAACATGAAGCGCTGGCTCTTCCCCAGTGATCGGCGGCGGCGAAGCGCCGCGCACGGCCATGCCTCGAAGCCCTCGACCCGAGCTCTGCGGCTCGAGCCGCTGGAAGATCGCCGAATGCTGGCGTTGACGGTCCAGACGACCGACAACCTGGGCGGTTCGAGCATTACGAGCGCGACCGGTACAGCGGTGCCGGGCCAGGGGATCTCGTATACGATCGAAGTCACCAACGGCGGCGCCAGCGGCGTAACCGGGGCCACGATCGCTGACCCGTTGCCCAGTTCGATCATCGACGCGACGTATACAGCCACCGCGACGGGTGGCGCTACCGGCTTCACGACGAGTGGCTCCGGCAGCATCGACGACACGGCCGTGAACTTGCCCGCCGACAGCACGGTGACCTATACGGTCGTGGCAACGGTCGCGGCAACCGCCACCGGCACGT
The DNA here is from genome assembly GCA_963702015.1 of uncultured Planctomycetaceae bacterium. GTDB lineage: Bacteria > Planctomycetota > Planctomycetia > Pirellulales > PALSA-1355 > DATJTR01. The sequence goes on along the minus strand of OY969698.1, from coordinate 3,193,000 downwards.
TGTCGAACGTGGCGACGGTAACGCAGCCGGCAGGGACGACGGTCAACTCCTCGCTCGTTACGGGATTGGTCGACCCGTTTGGCGTTGCAGCGTCGGGCGGGGATCTGTTTGTCGCAAGCCCGAACACAGACACGATCAGCGAATACACCACGACGGGAACGCTCGTCAACGCCGCGCCCATTGCCGGACTGAACGGCCCCTATGGAATCGCCGTGTCGGGCGGCGACGTGTTTGTCACGAACCGTTACAGCGGTACGATCAGCGAGTACACCACCGCCGGGGCGCTCGTCAACCCGTTCCTCGTCACGGGACTGAGCGATCCGTTTGGCATCGCGGTGTCGGGTGGCTACCTGTTTGTCACGAACAACAACTATGGCACGATCGGCGAGTACACCACTACCGGGGCGACGGTCAACGCTTCGCTTATTGCGGGGCTGAGCGCCCCCTATGGCATTGCGGTATCAGGCAGCGACCTGTTTGTCACCAACAACAACAATGGCACGATCGGCGAGTACACCACCGCGGGCGCGACCGTGAATGCCTCGCTTGTCACGGGACTCGTTGGACCCGCAGGCATCGTGGTGTCGGGTGGGGATCTGTTTGTCACGAACAGTGATACCGGCACGATCGGCCAGTACACCACCACGGGTGCGACGATCAATGCCGCGCTCGTCACGGGATTGGCCGGCCCCTTTGGCATCGCGGCGTCGGGCGGAGACCTGTTTGTCACGAACAACGGCGATGGCACGATCGGAGAATACACCGCCAACAGCATCGGTGCCACCGATTCCGACATCGTCAGTCAGCCTGGTCTGGTGGTCACCACGACCGACAACGTGGGCGGTTCGAGCATCACCAGCTCGATCGGTGCGATGGCCCCGGGCCAGGCGATCACTTATACGGTCGTGGTCGCGAACGCCGGAATCAGCGGCGTTACAGGCGTCACCATCGCCGACCCCTTGCCCAGTGCGATCACCGGTGCGACGTTCACGGCCACGGCAACCGGCGGCGCTACGGGCTTCACTTCGAGCAGCTCCGGGGGCATCGACGACACGGCAGTGAACCTGCCCGTCGGCAGCTCGGTGACCTATACGATCGTGGCGACTGTCAGCCCAGCCGCCAGCGGCAGCTTGTCGAACGTGGCAACGGCGACGGCGCCGGCGGGAGCGACCGTCAACGCCTCGCTCATCACCGGACTGAGCAACCCGGCCGGCATCGCGGTTTCGGGCGGAGACCTGTTTGTCGCCAACGACAGCAATGGCACGATTGGCGAGTACACCACCGCGGGCGCGCTCGTCAACGCCGCGCTCGTCTCGGGACTCAACGGCCCGTTCGGCATCGCGGTATCGGGCGGCAATTTGTTTGTCACGAACCGTTACAGCGGCACGGTCGGCGAGTACAACGCCACCAACGGCGCCACGATCAACGCCTCGCTCGTCACGGGATTGAACGAGCCGTTCGGCATGACGGTGTCGGGTGGCGATCTGTTTGTCACGAACAATGGCAACGGCACGATCGGCGAGTACAACGCCACAACCGGCGCAGCGATCAACGCCAACCTGTTTACGGCACCGAATCCATTTGCCATCGCCGCTTCGGGCAGCGACCTGTTTGTCACCAACTTGAATACCAACACGATTGGCGAGTACACCACCGCCGGCGCAACGGTCAACGCCTCGCTCATCACGGGACTCATCGGCCCATCCGGAATCACGGTCTCGGGCGGAGATCTGCTCATCACCAATGTGGGCAATGACACGATTGGCGAGTACACCACGTCCGGGACGCTCATCAACAGCTCGCTCGTTACCGGACTGTCTGAACCGTCTGGCGTCGTGGTGTCGGGCGGGAACCTGTTTGTCACCAACTACGGTAATGGCACGATCGGCGAGTACACGAGCAACAACAGTGCCAGCGCCACCGATAACGATTACCTCACGTCACCGTCCGGCCTCGAGATCACCACGACCGACAACTTGGGCGGTTCGAGTATCACCAGCACGACCGGCACAGCGGTCCCCGGCCACGCGATCACGTATACGGTGGTGGTCACCAATGGTGGCACCAGCGGCGTGACGGGCGTCACGATTGCCGACCCCTTGCCTGGTTCACTCGTCGGTGCGACCTATACGGCCACGGCAACCGGTGGCGCTACCGACTTCACGGCCAGTGGCTCCGGGAACATCGACGATACGGCCGTGAACCTGCCCGTCGGCAGCACGGTGACCTATACGGTCACGGCAACCATCAATCCAGCCGCCACCGGCACCCTGTCGAACGTGGCAACGGTAACGCAGCCGGCGGGGACGACGGTCAACGCCTCGCTCGTCACCGGACTGAGCGATCCGTTTGGCGTCGCGGTGTCGAACGGGGACCTGTTTGTCGCGAACCTGGGCAGTGGCACGATCGGTGAGTACACCACGGCCGGCGCGACAGTCAACGCCGCGCTCATCACCGGGCTGAATGGCCCCGTGGGAATTGCCGTGTCAGGCGGGGACCTGTTTGTCCTAAACGGCAACAGTGGCACAATCGGCGAGTACACCACGGCCGGGGTGATGGTTAATGGCTCGCTCGTCACGGGACTGAATCTACCCGCTGGCATCGCGACCTCGGGCGGGGACCTGTTTGTCACCAACTACAACAGTGGCACGATCGGCGAGTACACCACGGCCGGCGCTATCGTCAATGCCGCGCTCGTCTCGGGATTGAGCGACCCGTTTGGCATCGCGGCGTCGGGCGGAGATCTGTTTGTCTCCAACAACAACAATGGCACGATCGGCGAGTACACCACGGCCGGGACGCCCGTCAACGCCTCGCTCGTCTCGGGACTCAGTGGGCCCGCGGGCATCGTGGTGTCGGGCGGCAATCTGTTTGTCACCAATGAAAGCATTGGCACGGTTGGCCAGTACACGACCGCGGGCGCGACGATCAATACTGCGATTGTCACTGGACTGGGCGGCCCTTTTGGCATCGCGGTGTCTGGCGGGGACCTGTTTGTCACCAGCAGCTCCAGCGGCACGATCGGCGAATATACGGGCATCAACAGTGCCAGCGCCACCGATACCGATAACCTCACGCCGCTGACTGGTCTGGTGATCACCACGACCGACAACCTGGGCGGTTCGAGCATTACCAGCTCGACCGGCACGGCGGTCCCCGGCCAGGGGATTACTTATACGGTCGTGGTCACCAATGGCGGAACCAGTGGCGTGACCGGCGCCACGATCGCCGATCCGTTGCCCAGTGCGATCACCGGCGCGACGTTCACGGCCACGGAAACTGGAGGCGCTAGCGGTTTCACTCCGAGCAGTTCCGGGAGCATCGACGACACGGCCGTGAACCTGCCCATCGGCAGCTCGGTGACCTATACGATCGTGGCAACGGTCAGCCCAGCCGCCGGCGGCACCTTGTCGAACGTGGCAACGGCATCGGCGCCGGGGGGCTCGACCATCAACGCCTCGCTCATCATCGGACTGAGCAACCCGGCCGGCATCGCCGTCTCGGGCGGAAATTTGTTTGTCGCAAACGACAACAATGGCACGATCGGCGAGTACACCACGGCCGGCGCACTCGTCAACGCCGCGCTCGTCACGGGACTCAATGGCCCGTTCGGCATCGCGGTCTCGGGTGGGGATTTGTTTGTGACGAACCGTTATAACGGCACGATCGGCGAGTACACCACCGCGGGCGCGACGGTCAACGCCGCGCTCGTCACGGGATTAGACGAGCCGTTCGGCATCACGGTGTCGGGTGGCGATCTGTTTGTCACGAACAATGGCAACGGCACGATCGGCGAGTACACCACGGCCGGCACGCCGGTCAACGCCAACTTGATTATCGGAGTGAGTAATCCATTTGCCATCGCCGCTTCGGGCAGCGACCTGTTTGTCACCAACTTGAATACCAACACAATTGGCGAGTACACCATCGCCGGCGCAACGATCAACGCCTCGCTCATCGCGGGGCTCGTCGGCCCATCCGGAATCACGGTCTCGGGCGGAGATCTGTTGGTCACCAACGTGGGCAATAACTCGATCGGCGAGTACACCACGTCCGGCGCGACGATCAACGCTTCGCTCGTTACCGGACTGTCTGAGCCATCCGGCGTCGTGGTATCGGGCGGGAACCTGTTTGTCACGAACTACGGCAATGGCACGATCGGCCAATACGCCGCCGGCAACAGCGCCACCGCCACCGACAACGACGTGGTGCCGATCGCCGCACCGGTCGTGACCGCGAACCAGACATCGGTCGCCGCCACCGCTGGCCAGACGGTCGCGGTCGACGCGGCAGTGACGGTAACGTCCTCCGACGCCGACGTGACCGGCGCTACGGTGACGATCGGCAGCGGCTATCAGTCAGGCAACGATACGCTCCATTTCAACAACCAGAACGGCATCATCGGAGTTTTCTCCGCTGGCGTGCTGACCCTGAACGGCAGCGCAACACCAGCCCAGTACCAGGCGGCTTTGCAGTCGGTCACCTTCTCCTCGACCAGCACCAGCACGGCTACCCGGAACATTTCGATTGTCGTCGACGACTCGGGCGATAGCGGCAGCGTGAACAGCAACGTTGCGTCAACCCTAATCGCCGTCTCCGCGCCGGTCACCGTCACCGCGGCCTATGTCCGGGGGTCAGCCTGGGCCACGGCCTTCGATTCCTACCTCTCCGGCCACACCAATACGGTCACCGGTAAACCCTACGGAAGTTTGACGTACGGTTACGCCTTGCAAACTGGATCGTCGGCCGCCCAGACCCAAACGCTGCCCTGGACGAACCTCAACACCATCACCGTCGTCTTCAGCGGACCGGTCAGTGGCGTTGCCCTGGGGTCGCTGAAGCTCGCCGGTGGAGCGGGCGGATCGACTCCCAGCGTAACCGGCTTCACGTCCGACGGCAGCAACACCTACTCGTGGACCCTGTCGGCGCGCTGACCAACAACCGCTACGCATTTGGCATCGCGTCCACCAACAGTTCGTTCGGTCCGGCGGTCGTCGACGCCAACGGTGCCGGCATCAGTGGCACGTTCGCGACCGGCCAGGCGTTCCCGTCGGGCAATGGATTGGCCGGCTCGACATTCGATTTCTTCTTCGACGTTCTGCCGGGCGACGCGAACCGAGACGGACAGGACAATGCGACCGACATCAATAACATCCGTCCTCTATCGAGCGGCACGCGGACGACATCCGCCAGTTACAATCCGTACTACGACCTATTGGGAGCCGCGATCATCAACGCCACGACGTTGAACACAGTCCGGGCCCTGACGGGTCGCCTGGAGAGTGCCAATCCGACGGCCCCGTCCGACTCGCAAGGCGTCGGGACGACGGGTTTTGTCGGCCTGGAGCTCGGCGCAAGAGACCAGTACATCAGCGAACAGTTCGCCGACCGCCCCGACCGGCAACGGCGTGGCCGCTCCAACATCGTCGAGCACGGCGGCGACGGCGACCACGACCGGCAGCGGTTCGGGGGGCACGAGTTCGACGACCGGCAACCACGATCGTGGTCGCCATAGCGTTGCGGTCCGCGAGACGTTCGCGGCCACCGACGAGGCAGTCTCCGACTTCGATCTGGCCGATTGGTGGGTCTAAATAAAAACAGCGACGCTCCGCAGCGGTTCGCCCGCACGCGCTGCGCGAATGGGTCTCGCTTTCCGCGCTGAACGGAGTCTGTTTCCGGCGAAGACGCGTTAAGTTCTTTAAATGAAAGTTGCCAAACGCGCACGTTGCGCGCGTTCGGCCGCGAGATACGTTTACGTCTCACGCGTGGCGAATCCTAGGAAAGTGCCGGCGAATTGGCTCGTCTGAACTCCCCCTATCAGTTGCCAGCGGATTCGATGAGCCAACCGTGTTCGGCCTTTGCGGATTCGCACATTAGCTTGCAAAGGAAGCGAGCCGCCGGCTTTGGCGATCCTCATCGAAAAAACGGAGAAAAGGTTGGACACGGTGGCACTGCGGCGAGATAATCAGCCGATTCGGCCGGGCAGCTGTGGAGGGGGAGAGGCTCGCCCTTCGAGGACCGCGTACTTGAGGTCGCCGGAAACGCTTTTGGTTTCACGTTGCCGATCAGGCGGCAAGCTGCGGGGCACTCATGAAGAATTGGCTGTTTCGATCGCTGCGCGACAAGCGGCGCGCCAGTGCTGCATACCGCCGAACCTCCGCGCCCCTACCCGAACGCCACGGTTCGAGCTGCTCGAAGACCGCCGGCTGCTCACGGTGTCCCTGGGCACGCTGAACTCGTTCACCAGTGAGGCCAACAACGGCGGGTTTGCCGCCGCGGACTTGACGCTCGTTGGCTCGACCCTGTTCGGAGTGACGGCCGACGGTGGCAGCAGCGGCGACGGCACCCTGTTTTCGATGAACCTGGATGGCAGTAACTATCAGGTTCTGCACACGTTCACCGGCGGGGCCACCGACGGGGCGAACGCCTCCGGCGGCTTGACGCTCGTTGGCTCGACTCTCTTTGGAACCACCGCCCACGGCGGCGCCGACAACGACGGCACCGTTTTCTCGATCAATACCGATGGCAGTGACTACCAGGTTCTGCACACCTTCACCGGAGTGGGCGCCGATGGGATCGACCCGTATTCCGGCTTGACGCTCGTCGGCTCGACCCTGATGGGAACAACCGTCGCGGGTGGCAGCAACTACGGTGGCACCGTCTTTTCGATCGACACCGACGGCAGCGACTTCCAGACGGTCTATTCGTTCGCAGTCGGGGAAAGCAGCGCTTGGTATCCCCAGTCCGGGCTGACGGTGGTCGGCTCAACCCTGTTCGGAACGTCTTACTTCGGTGGTAGCAACGACACCGGCACGCTTTACTCGATGAATATCAATGGCAGCGGCTTCCAGATCGTCCATTCGTTCCTGGGTAACACCATGGACGGCGAGCTCCCGACTTCGGGCTTGACGGTGGTCGGCTCGACCCTTATTGGAACGACGGAGTTTGCCGACAGCGGAGTTGGCGTCGACGGAACGATTTTCTCGATCAACACCGACGGCAGCGACTATCAGCTTCTGCATGTCTTCACCGGCAACGACAGCGACGGCGAGGAGCCCTTCGCCAGTCCGACGCTCGTGGGTTCGACCCTGTTTGGAACGACCGTCGTGGGTGGCAGCAACGGACAGGGGACGCTCTACTCGATGAATCCCGACGGCAGCGACTACCAGGTTCTATATTCCTTTCCGAGCGGAGGTACCGCCGCCGAGCAGCCCGATTCTGCTTTGACGCTCGTCGGCTCGACCCTATTCGGAGCGTCGGGGTCGGGCGGCAGCGCCGGCTTCGGCGCGGTTTTCTCCGTCTCGGGCGCGACGCCCAGTTTCATCGTCACCCCTTCCAACAGCTCGGCCGACTACGCCGTGGGCGGACCGGCTGTGGCGGTGGACGCGGGCGTGGCGCTCAATTCCACCGCCACCGACCTGACCGGGGCCACGGTGACGATCTCCGCCAGCACGCTCCAGGCGGGCGATTTGCTCAACTTCGCGAATCAAAACGGCATCAGCGGCAGCTACGACGGCGCCAGTGGCGTCCTCACCCTGACGGGCAGCGCAACTCCGGCCCAGTACCAGGCCGCCCTCCAATCGGTCACGTTCTCCGCGACCAGCAGCAATACCACTCCGCGAGCGATTTCGATCGTCGCTCTCGATGGCGAGCTCGCCAGCAATACCGCGGCGGAGCAAGTGGTGATCAACGCGCCGGTCGTCACCCCCTCAGGCACGATCAGCGAATACCTGGTCGGCGGAACGGCGGTCGCGGTCGACCCCGGTCTTTCGGTCGGTTATAGCGGCACCGACCTGACCGGGGCCACGGTGACGATCTCCGCCAGCACGCTCCAGGCGGGCGACACGCTCAACTTCGCGAATCAGAACGGCATCAGCGGCAGCTACAACAGCGGTACGGGCGTTCTCACCCTGAGCGGCAGTGCCACGGTCGTCGAGTACCAGGCGGCCTTGCAGTCGCTCACGTTCTCTTCGAGCAGCCCGAGCACCGCCACGCGATCCCTCTCGATCGTCGCCATCGACGGCTCGCTGGACAGCAACGTGGCGGCCGAAAGCGTCACGATCGGGTTTGCCGTGCCGGTCCTCACCGTCCCCTATCAGCCGGTGCATTTGTTCAACCAACGGGGTAACACTTCGTATCCTCAGGCCAACCTGATTCTCGTCGGCTCGACCTTGTATGGAACGGCGTATCGCGGTGGCAGCGACGACGAAGGCACCGTCTTCTCGATGAATACCGACGGCAGCGACTACCACATTCTGTATTCCTTCGGGCAGACGGGCACGGATGCCGCGTATCCCTTCGCCGGTCTGACACTTGTGGGCTCGACGCTCTTCGGCACTACCGCGGGTGGTGGCAGCGCCAGCGATGGCACGATCTTCTCGATCAACACCGATGGCAGCGACTACCAGGTTTTGTATTCCTTCACGGGTTCGGGCAGCGACGGCGCAAACCCCATGGCCGGCCTGACCCTTGTCGGCTCGACGTTGTATGGAACGACCGAATATGGCGGCACCGACAATCAAGGCACGATCTTCTCGATCCATACCGATGGCAGCGGTTACCAGGTTCTCTATTCGTTCCTCGATGCGAACCCCGGCACCGATGGCGCAAACCCCGTGGCCGGTTTGACGGCTGTCGGCTCGACGTTGTATGGAACGACGGAGGACGGCGGCACCGACAATCAAGGCACGATCTTCTCGATCCATGCCGACGGCAGCGGTTATCAGGCTCTCTATTCGTTCCTCGATGTAGACAACGGCAGCGATGGCGCAAACCCATTGGCCAGTTTGACGGCTGTCGGTTCGGCGTTGTATGGAACGACGGAGGACGGCGGCATCGACAATCAAGGAACGATCTTCTCGATCCATACCGATGGCAGCGGTTATCAGGTTCTTTATTCGTTCCTCGATACAGGCAGCGACGGCGCGAACCCCGCTGCCGGGCTGACGCTCGACGGCTCAACTCTGTTTGGAACGACCGAGTATGGCGGCACGGGCGGCGACGGGACGATCTTCGCGATCAACACCGACGGCACAGGATATGACACTCTGTATTCATTCACGGGCACGGGCGATGACGGCGCGAATCCCACCGCCGGTTTGACGCTCGACGGCTCGATCCTCTATGGAACGACGGAAAATGGCGGCAGCAATTCCGCGGGCACGCTCTTCTCCTTGAATACTGACGGCAGCGCCTACACCGATCTGCAATCGTTCGGGGACTTCGCTAGTGACGGGGTCAATCCCGTTTCTGGCTTGACGCTCGTCGGTTCGACCTTGTTTGGAACGACTCCGGGTGGTGGCGGCGACTACGATGGCACGATCTACTCGATGAACGCCGACGGCAGTGATTATCAATTGCTGTATTCGTTCACGGGGACAGGCAGCGATGGCAGCGACCCCGTTTCCGGTTTGACGCTCGTCGGCTCGACTCTGTTTGGAACGACCGAAGACGGCGGCAGCGACGGCGATGGCACGATCTTCTCGATCAACACCGATGGCACAGGCTACAAAGTACTCTATTCGTTTACGGGCACGGGGGGCGTTGGCGCGAATCCCACTGCCGCTTTGACCCTCGTCGGCTCGACCCTGTTTGGAACGACCGAGTACGGCGGCACGGGCGGCGACGGGACGATCTTCGCGATCAACACCGACGGCACAGGATATAACACTCTGTATTCATTCACGGGCACGGGCGATGACGGCGCCAATCCCGTCGCCGGTTTGACGCTCGACGGTTCGACTCTGTTCGGAACCACCGAAAACGGCGGCGGCAATGCCGAAGGGACTGTCTTCTCGATCAACACTGACGGGAAAGACTATCAGGTGCTGCATTGGTTCACGGGGGTCGACGGCATGTACTCCGTCGGCGGTTTGACGCTCGCCGGTTCGACTCTGTATGGAACGACCGAGAATGGTGGCAATGACCACGATGGCACGATCTACTCGATCAACGCCAACGGCACGGATTCTCAGGTGCTGCATACGTTCTCGTGGGGTGACGGCGGTGTGCCCCTTGCCGATCTGACGCTCGTCGGCTCGACCTTGTTTGGAACGACCGAGTATGGCGGCAGCGGCGGCGGCAACGGCACCGTCTTTTCCATCAACACCGACGGCAGTCAGTTCCAAAATCTGCACACGTTCACCTACAGCGACATCGATGGCGGGTCCCCCGAGGCCAGTTTAACGCTCGACGGTTCAACCCTGCTTGGAACAGCCCGCTGGAGCGAAAGCTCAAGCGGCTCCGTCTTCTCGATTTCGGACATCTCGATTTACACCGTCGGCGGGCCGGCCGTGGCAGTCGACCAGGGCGTGACCGTCACCCTGGCTTCGACGATCACCAACCTGGACGGGGCCACGATGACCATCTCGCCCGCCACGCTGCAGTCGGGCGATACGCTCAATTTTGTCGATCAGAACGGCATCACCGGCAGCTACAACAGCGGCTCGGGCGTCCTCACACTGACGGGCAGCGCCACGCCGGCCCAATACCAGACCGCCTTGCAGTCGATCACATTCTCCTCGACCAGCCCGAGCCCGATCACGCGCACCATCTCGACCACCACTTATGACGGCGGCGGCACACAGGCCAGCAGTTCTCTGTACGAACAGGTCATCGTTGCGTCCTCCGAAGGCTCCCCCCCGGTCGTGACAACCTCGGCCAGTACCGGCCAGACCTATACTTTGGGCGGATCGGCCGTGGCGGTCGACTCGGGCGTCACGGTCACTTCCACCGATGCCGATCTTTCCGGCGCCTCGATGACCATCGCCAACTTCCAGTCGGGCGATTCGCTCAACTTCACGAACGCCAACGGTATCTCCGGCAGCTACGACAGCAGTTCCGGCATGTTGACGTTGACCGGCAGCGCGACGCCGGCTCAATACACGGCGGCCTTGCAATCGGTCACCTTCTCCACCACCAGCATCAATCCGTCGACCCGTACGATCGACGTCGTCGCCGATGACAGCGCCGCTTCGCCTCCGACCAGCAACACCGGCGTCGACACCGCCAACGTGACCATCGCCGCTCCGGTCGTGACGCCCTCGGGCACGACGGCCATCTTCCTCTCCGGCGGCCCGGCCGTGGCGGTCGACTCGGGCGTGACGGTATCGTCTGACGATACCGATCTGACGGGGGCCACGGTAACGATCTCGGCCCGCACGCTCCAATCCGGCGATTCGCTCAGTTTCAACAACCAGAACGGCATCAGCGGGAATTACTCGGGCGGCGTGCTGACCTTGAGCGGCTCCGCGACGCCGGCTCAATACCAAACGGCCTTGCAGTCGGTCACGTTCTCCACCACCAGCACCAAGGTTACCACCCGGTCGCTGTCGATCGTGGCGATCGACAACTCCCTGATCAGCAATGCGGCGGCCGAAAGTATCAAAATCATCGGCGCGCCGATCGTGACGGCATCGGGTACGACCAACACGTTCATCCTCGGCGGCGCCGCGGTGGCGGTCGACTCGGGCGTGACGGTATCGTCCAACGATACCGATCTGACGGGGGCCACGGTGACGATCTCGGCCGGCACGCTTCAATCCGGCGATTCGCTCAGTTTCGACAACCAGAACGGCATCAGCGGCGCCTACTCAGGCGGAGTGCTGACCCTGAGCGGCAGCGCGACGCCGGCTCAATACCAAGCGGCCTTGCAGTCGGTCACGTTTTCCACGACCAGCACGAACACCACCACCCGATCGCTGTCGATCGTCGCGGTCGATAACGCCCTGACCAGCAACGCGGCGGCCGAAAGTGTCAACGTGTCGACGGCGGCAAGCTGGACCAACCTCACGAACCGTGTGCCGAAGGCGGATTCCTCGCAAATGTCGCTGTTGCTCCCCAACGGCGATGTGTTGGTGCACGGCGCCGGGAGCGGCGGCGAGTCGGCAAGTTGGTATTTGCTCAAACCAGACGCCACCGGCGGATATCAGAACGGGACCTGGACGCAGACAGGGTCGATGAACTATCAACGTCTCTATTTCGGCGTGGCGGTGTTGCCCAGCGGAAATGTGTTTGCCGTTGGCGGGGAGTATTCGAGCAGCGGGTCGGACACCAATACGGCCGAGATTTACAATCTGGCTACCGGCACCTGGAAGTTGGTTGCTTCCGATCCGCAGTCGATTGTCGGCGATGAACCGACCGAAGTGTTGCCTAATGGGTCGGTCCTCGTCGGCAACATCGTCAACAACGGAACCGAAATCTACAACCCAACGACGAACACGTGGAGTGCCGGCGGGAGCAAGATTCGGAACGACCAAAGCGATGAAGAGTCCTGGGTGAAGTTGCCCAATGGCGACATTTTGAGCTACGACATCTTCTCGAGCATCAGCGACAACAAGTTCGAAGCCGAGCTTTACAACCCCACCACCAACACCTGGTCCGACGCCAGCAACGCTACCAGCACGCTCCCGCTGCTTTCCACGCCGAACGAAGGCTACGAGCTCGGGGCTGCCGTGATGTTGCCCAACGGGAATGCCCTTTTCACCGGCGCGAATGGGGACACCGCGTACTTCAACACGTCGACGAACCTGTGGTCGGCGGGGCCGACCATGCCTGTCGTCTCGATTAACGGCGTGCAGACGCAATTGACGATGGGTGACGCGCCGGCCGCGGTGATGCCCGATGGCGACGTGTTGTTATCCATGTCTCCGGCGGTGTCGGGGGGCTCGTTCCCCGCCCCGACGTACTTCTACGACTTGAATCCAACGACTGGCGTCTACACCAACGTCACGCCGCCGTCGACGGTTAGTACCCCATTGTCCTCGGTGAACAGTTTTGAGACCAGCATGCTGGTCCTACCGACGGGACAAATCCTGCTGAACGACTTCACCAATTCGCCGGCCCTATACACCCCGGGCGGAAGTCCTTCGCCCGCCTGGCAGCCGACGATCACGAGCTTCGTCAACAACGGCAACGGCAGCTTTACGCTCACCGGAACGCAACTGAACGGCCTGGATGAAGGAGCAGCTTACGGCGACGACGAACAGATGGCCTCGAACTATCCGATCGTCCAGGTCACCGACAAGATTACCGGAAACGTTTACTACGCGACAACGTCGAATTGGAGTTCGGTCGGAGTCGCCACGGGCAGCACGCCGGAAACCGTCACCGTCGTCCTGCCGGCGGCTTTGGGAGCCGACCCGTTCAGCATGGTCGCCATTGCGAATGGGATCGCGTCGGCGCCGATCACCGGCCTGGCAGCCGACCCGACGGTGATAACACCGTCGGGCGTAACGAGCACCTTCACGCTCGGCGGCACGGCGGTGGCAGTCGACTCGGGGGTGACGCTATCGTCCAGCGACACCGATCTGACGGGGACCACAATAACGATTACCAACTATTTGCCGGGAGACGCGCTCAATTTCACGAACCAAAGTGGCATCAGCGGCAGCTATTCCGCCGGCGTGCTGACGCTCTCCGGCAGCGCCACGCCCGCCCAATACCAGACAGCGATACGCTCGATCACCTTCTCCACCACTAGCAACAACACAAGCACTCGGTCGCTTTTGATCGTTGCCGTCAACGGCGCGCTCGAAAGCAATCCGGCGACGGAAAGCGTCAACGTGACGACCAACCCGCCGGTCGTCACGCCGTCGGGCACGACGGGCACCTACACATTCGGCGAGGCGCCGGTGGTGGTTGACGCGGGCGTGACCGTTGCTTTCGCCGGCGCCGACCTGAGCAGAGCCACGGTAACGATCTCGGCCGGCACGCTGCAGTCTGGCGATACTCTCCACTTCGCCAACCAAAATGGTATCAGCGGAAGCTACTCAAGTGGCGTGCTGACGTTGACGGGCAGCGCCACGCCCGCCGAATACCAGGCGGCCTTGCAATCGGTCACGTTCTCAACCAGCGGAACCTTCACCAACACCCGGTCGCTTTCGATTGCCGCTATCAGCGGCTCGCAGGATAGCAACACGGCGGTAGAAAGCGTCAACGTGGTGATCGCCCCGCCGGTGGTGACTCCGTCGGGCACGGTCAGCACATTCACACTCGGCGGCACGGCGGCGTTCGTCGACGCGGGCTTGATCGTGCAGTCGTTCGACCCTGCCTTAACCGAGGCCACGGTAACGATCACCAACTATCAGCCGGGCGATACGCTTCATTTCCACTCTCAGGATGGCCTTATTCTCGTCAGCAACACCGGCGGCGTGCTCACCTTATCCAATTATGGGCACGCCAGCGCTACGCCCGCCGAATACCAGGCGGCCTTGCAGACGGTCACGTTCTCCACCACCAGCACCGTCACCACCACCCGAACGCTTTCGATCGTCGTCGATGACAGCCTCGCTTCGCCAACGACCAGCAATGTGGCGGCGGAGAGCGTCAACGTGGCGTTTCCAGCTCCGGTTGTCACGCCGTCGGGCTCGGCGGCCAGCTACACCGCCGGTGGAACGCCCGTGACAGTCGACTCGGACGTGACGGTGTCGTCGCTCGACACCGATCTGTCGGGCGCCACGGTTACCATCTCGGCCGGCACACTGCAATCGGGTGATACGCTGAGTTTTGCCAGTCCCCTTGGCAGCGGCATCAACGGGAATTACTCGGGCGGCGTGCTGACCTTGAGCGGCTCCGCGACGCCGGCCCAATATCAGGCGGCCTTGCAGTCCGTCACCTTCTCCTCGACCAGCACGAGCACCACCGCTCGGGCGATTTCGATCATCGCCATCGACAACAGCATCGACAGCATTTCAGCGCCGGAGACGGTGAACGTTTCCGCGCCGGTAACGGTCGCCGGAGTCTATGTCTCGGGTTCAGCCTGGGCATCGAGCTTCAATACCTATCTGGCCGACAACAGCCTCGGCAGCGCGACCTACGGCTATGCGCTCCAGACCGGCGCCAACCAGCTCACCACGCTTCCCTGGACGAACATCAATCAAATCGACGTTCAATTCAGCGGACCCGTCCAGGGCATCGCCCAGGGCTCGCTGGAGCTGAACGGTGGCAGCAGTGGATCGACTCCCACCGTCACGGGCTTTACTAGCCTGGGAAATAACACGTATCAGTGGACTCTCTCGGGCCCGCTGACCAACAACAAGTATGCGATCGGCGTCGCATCGACCGGCAGTTCGTTTGGGCCGGCCGTCGTCGACTCCAATGGCGCCGGCATCAGCGGCACTTTCACAACCGGCAACAGTTCGTTCCCGTCGGGGAATGGTCTGGCCGGCTCGACGTTCGACTTTTTCTTCAACGTCCTGCCGGGCGACGTCGACCGAAGCGCCAACGACAACCCCACCGACATCAACGACGTCCGTCTCCTTGCGAGTGGCACGCGGACCACCTCCAGCAGTTACAACCCGTACTACGACGTGCTGGGAGCCGGGATCATCAACGTCACGACCTTGAACACGGTCCGCCCATTGACGGGCCGCTTGGATGCCGCCACTCCGATGGCACCCTCCGACTCGCAGGTCGGCGGGACGACGGGCATTGTCGGCCTGGAACTGGGAGTGCAGGAAACTGGCAGCTCGTCGAGCAGTCCGCCGACTGCCGCGGTGAGTCATGTCGTCTCGGCTGGCCTGGCATCGTCGAGCTCGACGTCGACCGTGACGACGAGGACGACCGACAGCGGCTCCGGGACCACGAGTTCGACAATCGGTAACCGCGATCATGGCCACCACGGTGTTGCCGCCGTCGACGAGGCAGTCTCCGACTTCGATCTGACCGACTTGTGGGCAAATTGATGTCTACATTTTGAATGGGCTTGGCATCCATCCTCAGACGCCCTATTTTCAGGGCTCCCGCTGGTCGCACTTCGGCCCATTTGCAACGTCGGACTCAATCGATCGCAGCATCGACGTTCCGGCCCGCTGCGCCGGCAAATGCTACGCGACTTTGCGGCACTTTCCGCACGGTGCGCGATCGGTCTCCGGCGAAGACGGATTTGGGTTGCTTGGAAAAAAAGCCGCCGAGGCCGAATTTTTCGCGCGCGCCTGCGGACGGAAGGTACGTTTACTTCTCACGCACCGCGAAACATTTGCCCTTCCGAGGGACACGGCACTTCTGGCGGGATCGCTGAACGCCACGTCTCGGGCGCGGCACAAAATCGCGAAAAAAGTTGGACACGAAGGCGCGGTGTAGGGATAATCGTTTCGTTTGGTCGGGGCGGCTCCTCAAGAATTTTTAGCCTGCGGATGCGCAATCGCCGGAGGGGTTCTCCGTCAAGTGTTGGCGATCAGCCTGGAAAGTGCGGATAACATGAGTGGTTGGCGTTTTGGTTCGGTTTTCGACCCGCGCGCGCCGCGCCCAGCGGCCGCGACCCGATCGAATGCGGTTCGAGCGGCTCGAAGATCGCCGCCTGTTGACCGTCAACGTCGTGAACGTCTCGACTTCCGGCAGCACCGGCCAAACCTTTACGCTGGGCGGTTCGGCAGTTGCCGTCGACTCCGGCATCTCGGTAACGTCCAGCGATACCGACATCACCGGCGCCTCGATGACGCTCGCCAACTTCCAGCCGGGTGATTCGCTCAATTACACCCCCCTCGACAGCATCACGATCCTTTCCAACTCGGGCGGCGCGCTCAGCTTGACCGGCTCCGCAACGCCGGCCGAATATTCCGCGGCCCTGCAGTCGGTCACCTTCTCGACCACCAGCATCGACCAGGCAACCCGCACGATCGACGTCGTCGCCGACGACAACTCCGTGACCAGCACTCCGGGAGTCGACACCGTCAACGTGGCGATCGCCGCACCGGTAGTGACGGCGAACCAGACTTCGGTCGGTGCTACCGCGGGCCAGACGGTCTCGGTCGACTCGGCCGTGACCGTCCAATCGTTCGATACCGACGTCACGGGCGCGACGATGACGATCGGCACCGGCTATCAGTCGGGCAGCGATACCCTCAATTTCGTTAACCAAAATGGCATCACCGGCAACTACTCGGCTGGCGTGCTGACTTTGAGCGGCAGCGCGACGCCGGCCCAATACCAGGCAGCCTTGCAATCGGTCACGTTCTCTTCGGCCAGTACCAGCGTGGCGACCCGAAACATCTCGATCGTCGTGCAAGATGCGGGCGACACGGGTAACGTCAGCAGCAATGACGCGGCGACGCAAATCGTCGTTTCCGCGCCGGTCACGGTCAGTGCGGTGTATGTGTCGGGCTCAAGCTGGACAGCGGACTTCGACACGTATCTGGCCGGCCACGGCCTTGGCAGCGCGACCTATGGCTATGCCTTGCAGACCGGCGCAAATCAGCTCACCGCGCTGCCGTGGACGAACATCGACACGATCGATGTTCAGTTCAGCGGGCCGGTCACCGGCATCGCCCAGACCTCGCTGGAGCTGCTGGGGGGCTCGGGCGGATCGACTCCGTCGGTCACGGGCTTTACGAGCTTGGGAAATGACGTCTATCAATGGACTCTCTCCGGTCCGCTGACCAACAATCGGTATGCGATCAGCGTTGCCTCGACGACGAGCCAGTTTGGTCCGGCGGTCGTCGATTCCCATGGTGCCGGCATCAGCGGTTCATTCACAACCAGCAGCAGTTCGTTCCCATCCGGCAACGGCCTGGCCGGTGGAACGTTCGATTTCTTTTTCAACGTGCTACCGGGAAATGTGAACCGAGGCGGTATCGACAACGCAACGGGCATCAATGACGTCCGTCTCCTCGATAGCGGCACCCGGCCCCCTTCCGCCAGCTACAACCCGTATTATGACGTTCTTGGCGCTGGCGGGATCGACCTGGCGACCCTGAACGCGGTGCGAGGCCTGACGGGTCGTCTGCCGATCGCTTCACCGATTGTGCTTTCCGATGCAATGCTACCGACCGCTGCCGCGCACCCGGCAGCGAGTCCGAGCAAGACGGGATTCACCGACCTGGAGCTCGCCGTGCAAGAGGCCGGCACGTCGCGAACGAACACAGCGCCCACGAGCAACGTCGTTTCGGCCGGCATGCCGGCAATCGGTACGACGACGGCCGGTACGACGACGGCCGGCACGACGACGGTCGGCACAAAATCGCCCGACACTGTTCACGCGAGCTCACTCTCTACGGTGACTTCGACCACCGGCAGCCGCGATCACGCTCGCCACAGTTTGGCCGCCATTGACGAGGCGGTGTCGGAATTCGATCTGGCCGATCTTCGGGTTTGACCGGCCGAAAGTCGACTCGGGCCGCGCGACGCCAAAAGACGCTTTGGCTCATGGCAATTGCCATGTTGACGGTGGCTCGATTACGGCCGCTCGCGGCCGCAATGCTTGACGTGCCGCAAAGATCCAACATAGATTGATCCTGGAACAGCGGCACACATCTTTCGCGACGCGCATCTTTGCGTCACCAGGACGAGGCATTCCGGGCATGCGCAAATTGCCAATTGATGGTTCACGTCGGCGAGTGCGTCCGGACAATATCGTCCGATGGGCCGATCGGCGGCCGACGGTTCGCGTCAACCTCTTGGGAATGCGGCTACGCCTGGAGTGGCTGGAAGAGCGAACGATGCTTTCCGGCGCTAGTCCGGGCGTGATACCGCTCTTAAGCACGCTGGGCAGTTCGAGCCCGGACTCGAGCTACTATTCCCCGCTGCAAATGCGCTCGGCGTATAGCGTCAATGGCATTAGCTTCGGGGCAACCGCCGGCGACGGCACGGGCCAGACCATCGCCATTGTCAACGCATACGACGACCCGAACATCGCCAGCGACCTGGCTGTGTTTGACGCGCAATACGGGCTTGCCGCTCCACCGAGTTTTACCAAGGTGAGCCAGACCGGCGGCTCGACCAGCGGGATCGCCACCAATTCGACCTGGGAAATTGAGGAATCGCTCGACGTGGAGTGGGCCCATGCCATGGCTCCCGGCGCCAACATCGTGCTGGTTGAGGCCAACAGCAACTCGCTATCGGATTTGACGGCGGCCGTCGTCGAAGCAGCGACACTCGGCTCGGTGGTGTCGATGAGTTGGACGACGAGCGGCGTCGGCGGCGTTGCCACCGAGATCGGCGGCGAGCAATTCTATGATTCGGATTTCCTCGCCACCGGTGTGACCTTCGTCGCTGGTGCCGGCGACAACGGCTCACCCGGTGGATATCCTGCCTACTCGCCGAATGTCGTGGCGGTCGGGGGAACGGATATTGCCATCAACTCGGATGGGTCCTACGGCTCTGAAACCGCCTGGGGCTCGAGCGGTGGCGGCACCAGCCAGTATGAATTCGAGCCGTCGTATCAAGCGGGCGTCCAGTCGACCGCCTTTCGAACCGTGCCCGACGTTTCCGCCGACGCCGGCAGTGCGGTCTGGGTCTACGACTCCAACGGTGGCGGGGACTGGATTGGCGTGGAAGGGACGAGCCTGGCGACGCCGATTTGGGCGGGAATGTTCGCAATCGCCGACCAGGGGCGCGCCGCGGCGGGAGAAACGAGCCTGAGCGGGGCGAGCCAGACGCTGCCGGCGCTGTATGCATTTCCCAGCAGCGATTTTCATGACGTGACCACTGGCGGAAACGGAGGGTTTGCGGCTGGCCCCGGCTACGACGAAGTGACCGGGCTGGGAACCCCGATTGCCGGATCCTTGATGCCGGACTTCGTTGCCTATGGCGCCGCGACCCAACTTGCCGTCGCGGCCCAGCCGCCGAGCGTCGTGGTGCCGGGGAGCGCCTTTGAGTTGTCGATCGCTGCCGAGAACTCCACGGGTGTCACCGATTATTCCTACAATGGCCCCGTAACGCTCAGCCTGGCAAATAACCCGGGCGGGAGCGCGCTCGGCGGAACGTTGACCGCGACGGCCGTCAACGGAGTGGCAACCTTCACCAATGTCACGCTCAGCCAACTCGGCACCGGCTATACCCTGCAAGCGGCCGCCACCGGACTGACCGCGACGACCACCGGCGCCTTCAACGTCGGTGCCACCACGACTGCGGTGACCGCTTCGGGCACGACCAACACGTTCACGGTCGGCGGGTCGGCGGTAGCGGTCGACCCGGGCGTGACCGTGAGTTCAAGCGACACCGACCTCAGCGGGGCCACGGCGACGATCTCGGCCGGCACGCTGAAGCCCGGCGACGTGCTCAACTTCACCAACCGGAACGGCATCAGCGGCAGCTACGCGCATGGCGTGCTGACTCTGACCGGCAGCGCCACGCCGGCCCAATACACCGCGGCCCTGCAGTCGATCACGTTCTCCACTACTGACCCGAACATTGCCCCCCGGTCGCTTTCGATTGTCGCCTTCGACAGCTCGCTGGAAAGCAATACGGCCGCGGAGCAAATCAACGTGGCGCTCCCCGCGCCGGTGGTGATAGCATCCGGCTCGACGGCCAACTATACGGCCGGCGGTCCGGCTGCGGCAGTCGATCCGCATCTCGTCGTCATGTCGTTCGACAGCTTGATCACAGGCGCCGTCGCGACAATTTCGGCTGGCACACTGCAGCCGGGCGACACGCTGCAGTTGGGCGGCTCCAACGGCATCACCGGGAACTACTCCGGTGGCGTGTTGACTTTGAGCGGCAATGCCACGCCCGCTGAATATCAGGCCGCCTTGCGGTCGATCACCTTCTCCTCCACCAGTACCAGCACGATGCCACGGGCAATCTCGATCGTCGCTCTCGACACGAGCGACACCGGCTCACTGCCCAGCAATCGGGCGCCGGAAGCCGTCAGCGTGCTGGCGCCGGCGAAAGTCACTGGCGTCTATGTCAACGGTTCAGCTTGGGCAGCGAGCTTCGACGCGTATCTCGCCAGCAACGGCTTGGGCAACACAACCACTCCATCGCTGGGATATGCCTTGCCGACCGGAGCCAGCCAGTTGACGACGCTGCCCTGGGCAAACATCAATACGATCGTCGTGCAATTCAGCGAACCCGTCACGGTTGCGCAGGGCTCGCTGACGCTGTTGGGTGGCAGCGGCGGCTCGACTCCCACGGTGACCGGACTGACGTCGTTGGGCAATAACGAGTATGCCTGGTCCCTCTCGAGTCCGCTCACCAACAATCAGTATGTAATTTCGATCGCGTCGACGACCAGCAGGTCGGCCTACCCGGTCACCGACTCGCGAGGTGCCGGCCTGGACGGCGAATTCACGACCAGCAGCAGTTCGCTGCCGAGCGGTAACGGTCTGGCCGGGGGAATCTTCAACTTCTTCTTCAACGTTCTGCCGGGCGACGTCGACCGCAACTCCAACGACAACGCAACCGACATCAACGACGTTCGTCCCCTTGCGAGCGCCACTCGCACGACTTCCGCTGGTTACAATCCATACTACGATCTGCTGGGCGCCGGGATCATCAACGTCACGACTTTGAACACGATCCGGCCCCTGTCCGGTCGTTTGGAAAGTGTTACGCCGACAGCGCCGTCTGACTCGCAACGGTCCGGAAACTCGGGCCTGACCGGCCTGGAACTCGGCGTGCAGGAGACAGGCAGCTCGACTCCGCTCGCCACAGGCAGCTCTTCGAGCGGTTCGCCTGTGAGCACTGCAAGCAAATTCGGGGAGTCCAGCGCAGGGTCGGTGTCGACGTCGAACGCAGGATCTGCGATCGCAACAACCACTCCCACGATCGATCGCGATCACGTACGCCACCGCTTTGCGGCGAGCGAAAGGTTCGCGGCCACCGACGAGGCGGTGTCGGACTTCGATCTGGCTGATCTGCTTGTCTGATCGGTGGCGAGGAGTCGGATTACGCGCTGCCGTAATCGCACCGCCGCTGGTGCGGTGCGCCCTGCGCAACGCGTCAAGAGAATGTGCAGCCGTCTTCGACGCCGGTAGGATTACTTTGGCATCGGCAGCAGGATCGGCGCGTTTTCGGCAAACAACGCCTCGCCTGGCTTGGCATTGATCCGGTACTGCACTTTCAATTGCTTGGCCACGTTCGGGGCCGGGTCGCCGCCGAAGCTGGCGTTGTAGTTGCTCGACGGCAAGGTGATCAGAGGCAGATCGTGAACGAGCGGCTGCAGCACGCTGGTTACGTCCTTCTGCGTGGCGCCGGCTCCATATTCCGCCTTCACGATTTCGACCTTCATCGGACTCAGGCCGATCGTGGCGAGCAGCGCCGGCAGGTCGGGCGTGTTGACCGCCAGCTTTTGGGCAATGGCCAGGGCAACCAGGGTGGCCTCGTCTTTGACCGCCGGAATCTGGATTGCTTTGCCCGCAACCTTGAACGTCTCGGGGCTGGGATAGCGCTCGAGGATCACCAGGACCAATTTCTGCTCGTCGGGACGAGTCGCGGCGTCGAGAGCCTTCTGGCACATCTCGGCTCGCGGCGCGTCGGGCATGATAAATTGACGTGTGATGCGGATGTAGCCGCGCAGCGCCCGCACTCGATACTTGTCGCCCGGCGCGGTTTTCGCCAGGTCCAAAAGCGGCGGCGCCGCGTCGATCGTCATCCATTCGCCCAGCAGCTTGCTGCCGGTTTCCTGGAGCTCTGCATCGCTTCCCCTCACCGCGGCGACGATGGTTTCCAGCGCCTTGGTTCCACCCATGGCGCCCAGATCTTCCAGCAGATTCGATTTCGTCGGCACCGACGCTTGCGGCAGCGCCGCCGCCAGCTGGGCCGCACATTCCTCGCGCTCGGTCATGCGAATAGAGGCGGCGCGCAGCGCCTTTTGGGCCACCGGAGCGTCACTCGGATGTTTGGGAGCGACGACCTGGGAAATCAACACCGACAGATCCTTCAGGCCGATCGTTTCGCCCAGGGCAGTCAACGCGGCGCCGCGGATCGCCGGATCGTCTTGATCGAGCGCCTTGACGAGAGCCGAGGTGGCGGCGATGCGCCGCTGGCCGACGAGCTCGATCAGCACGGCCAAGGTTCTGCCTTGGGCCTTGGACAGGCGGGCGATAATTTCCCCATTCACTTTCTCGCCCGGCAAAACGGCCAGTGCCGCCCGAGCCGCCTGAGCCAATTGGGCGTCGTCGTTGGCCGCGATATCCAACAGCGTGGACAAACTGGCGGCATCGCCCAATTGTCCGACGGCGCGGATCGCCGCGATGCGGACTTCCTTGGGCCCGGTCTTCATGGCCTCGACCGCGGCCGCGGGCAGAACCGGACTTTTGCTGTCACCCAACGTGCTGAGCAACAAAATCGCTCGCTGGGGCGTGCTGCGGCTCAGTTCGCCGGCCAAAGCCTCGGCGACCTCACGGCCGGGAAGCTCGCGGGCAGTCGATAAGCCGATCAGAAACAAACCCTTGTCCGGCGAGCGAAGTTGCTCGACGAGCAGCGGGATGCCGTCGGTCTTGCGGGCCAGAATCGCGCCGCGAGTGGCCTCGATGATTCGCTGTTTGGGAAGGTCGGCCCGTCGGACTTCGTCGTAAATCTCGACGGCCTGGCTGGCCTTGCCGTCGGCCAGGAGGCGTTCGGCACACAGAATACAACCTTGGGCCACGGCGGAACGAACGCCGCCGGCGGGGGCGCCGGCCAGCGTCTGACGCAGCGATTTGGTCGCCGGATCATTGGCGATGTGCCCGAGGGCAATGGCTGCGGCCGCTGCGACCGAGGGATCGGGGTCTTTCAGCAGTGCGGTCAACGCATCGACGGCGGCGGCCACGCGCCGGACCCCGATCGAATTGATCGTACCGACGAGCAGGTTGCCCTTGAGAGAGGGTATCGCGGTGCGCAAGGCATCGTCGGCCGCAGCACCGGGAATCGCTTCCAGTGCGATCCGCGCCCACGAGGCAAGCTGCGGGTCGGCCAACAGTGGCGCCAAAACAGGGACTGCCTCGGAGGTGCCTTGCACGGCCAGCAGCTTGCAGGCGATCGCCTTGTCGGCTGGCGCCGCGCCGGACTTCATCGTGGCGATCAATTCCTTTTCGCTGGGAGGATTTTGAAGGTCGGCAGCCTGAACCGCTCCGCCGGCCAGCACAATCAAGGCCGCAAGCAAGGCGATTGGGTGTGTGAAGCGTCGGGACTGATCCATGATTATGATCCTGATTGGTCGATTGATGGAGTGTGCGGGGGGCCGCGTTTGATTGACCGGTCGATCTTGCAGGGAATGAAACGCCGACTGCGTCTTAGATCCGCCACGGTTCGCGCAGTGCTTCGGATCGCAGGCGGTTGGCCTGATCGTCGCTGACGAACTCGTGCTTTTGGGGATCGTAAGTGACCTTGCGGTCGAGCGCCAGGGCAATGTTCGCCGCGTGGCAAGCGATGTGTGCGTTGCAGGCCGCGTCGGCGTTGGTGACCGGCTGGCTGCGCGTCCTCATGCAATCGAGGAAATTGCGGACGTGGAAGGTCGCCGGGTAGCCTTCGACTACCGCGACCGTTTGACCGGCCAGCAATTCCGGCGAACTCAACACCAGTTTGCCGCTATCGCCGGTCTCGACCCAGCCGGTCTCACCCTCGAACCGCACCGGGCACGAGCCCAGCGGAATCCAACCCTTGTCGCGGAGAACCAGTTCGACGCCGTTGGCGTAGCGGGCGACCATGCGGTCGTCCACGGGCGGGTTGTACTCGACCGGAACGATTTTATCTCCGACGGCCCATTGGCAGAGGTCGACGCAATGCGAGCCCCATTCCAGCACGCCGCCGGCACCAAATGCGCCGACGAATCCACCCCCCTTTTCAAAATTGAAACCATCGAGCTCTTTGGCGTTGTAGGGACGCCAGGCCGCCGGACCGAGGTACATATCCCAGTCGACAACCTCCTTGTCGGGTGCCGGTTCGACGGGCAGCCAGCCGCTCATCATGGCATTCATCCCGTTCGGATGGGCATAGACGGTTTTGAGTTTGCCGAGCCGGCCGGTGCGTGCCAGTTCGCAGGCGAAGGCGAAGTTCGGCAGGCTGCGGCGCTGGGTGCCGGCCTGAAAGACGCGGCCGGTGCGACGCATCACGTCGGCCAGGATCAGGCTCTGTGAGATGTTCTTGGTGCACGGCTTTTCGCAATACATGTCCTTGCCGGCGTTGGCGGCGGCGACCGCGGCGGTGCAATGCCAGTTCGGTCCGGTGGCGATCAGGACGGCGTCGATGTCCTTGCGGTCGAGCAGTTCGCGAAAGTCGCGATAGCGGTCGCAATTTTCATTGCCGTTCTTCTTGTCGACGATGGCTTTGACCGCATCGCGGTGCGCGGCCTTGACGTCGGCCACGGCGACGAATTGCACGTCGGGTTGTTCCAGGAAACAGCCAAGGTCATAGGTGCCGCGATTTCCGATGCCGATGCCGCCGACCACGATCCGTTCGCTGGGAGCGACCGCACCGTCCAAGCCCAAGGCGGAGCTAGGAATGATCTCGGGCGCCATCACCGCCGCGGCCCCGGCCGCGAGCGTGGTCTTCAAGAACCGACGCCGGTGAAGACGCGTTACCTTTTTCGACATAACCGCTCTCCTGATCGTATGGATGCCTGGACCGCCACGACACGCCGCGGCACTCTGGAGCTGTGGGCGTAAACCACTAATATAGCCGGGGGGTACTGGCGTTGCCACATAGTGCCGCGGGGCCGCCGAGGGCTTTCGTGGCCGGGGCGGACGGCCCGGCGGGGGGGCGGCTCAAACCAGTCCGGGCGGCGATACCGGGGAGGACGCCGCGGCTGGGGGGGGAAATGATGAAAGGCCTGGCGACACCTTGCGGCGGTCGGCCAAGCCTTTCCATCAGGTTTACGGGGAGTCGAGCTTTCCCCGGATTCCTCAAGAACCAAATCACGGTTTCAAAGGGCCGTCACTGTATTACCAGTGGTATTCGGCGCCCAGACTGACCGCTTGCAGCAGTAGGTTTCCGCCGTGATTCAACAGCGTTCCGCTGGTTGGGCCAACGGTATAGTCCAATTGGTTGGGGGCCAGCGCCAGGCCGTCGACCCAGATCAGGGTGTAACCGCCGCGCAGGGCCCACCTTTCGCCGAAGCGATAAATCGCGTTCAGGCCGATTTCTCCCAAAAAGGAGACGTTTGCCCCCTTGCTGAGCGTATCGCGGATGGCCACCGGCAAGCCGGTATCATAGACGTTCTGGGTTTGTTGCGTGGCGTTTTCCAGGACGCCGGCCTTGAACGTCGTCTCCAGCGCGAGCCGCTTGTAGTTCACCATCAAGCGAGCTCCACCCTGAAGACCGTACATATTGTTGCGTGTCCCGATCGCGTAGTTGGCGACGCCAGTGCCACCGATCGAGTTGATATCCAGGTGTTCGTTCAATCCGAAGTAGCGAAAACCATACAGCCAGGAAATGGCGCTGCAGCCGGTGTTGCGCAGGACGTTGAATTCGGCGTTGTTGATTCGCGAACTATAGGTGACGTTCACCTGATTGGCGTCGAAGAAATCGGGCGCAAACAGGCCCAGCGTGCCGGGCAAAGTCAGATTGCCGTTGCCCAACACGCCAGCTTGAGTACGTGAATCGATCAAACCAAAATAGCTCAACTCGAACGCGGTCGTGTGGCTCCACGCATATCCGATCATCAGCCGCGGACCGACCTTTGAAGTGAACGTCAAATCCCGCGCCGACAACATGGTGCCACCGGTGACGCTGTTGAGCGTGATCGGAGTATTCGCGTTGCCGTTGCTGCGGTGCAAAAGAAAGGCATCCGCACTGATGTACCAAGGGCCCGGGAAGCCCATGTTTCCGCCGCCAAAGCGGTAGGATCCCAGCCAGCTTGAGACGGCCGACTGCGACCCATCGGTGCAGTAGCCATCGGAGCAGGTTGGGCAGGACGGCCCCGCGGCGGCGTTGTAGCCGTTGGGCGGGATTTCAGCAGAGTCCCACAAATCGTCGGGAGTCTGGGGGGGAGTCCACCCACTGGTCGGTGCGGGAGCGGCCTCCGGGGCTTCCGACTCAGACTCATCGGACTCCGGCGATTCGGACGCGTCGGAGGTCCACGATTCTCCCCACGATTCGGGCTGCGACGACTCGTAAGAAATAGTCCGCGGTGCGGGCGGGGCCGCAACCGGCATGGCGCTGTTGGGCGAGTAGTACCCGCCGGATCTGGAGTATTGGCCGGGCGCCATCGGGCCTGCCGGCCTGAGGGTCTGGCCGCCCGCCAAGGGTGCAAGCACCGCAAGCAGGAGGCAAGCCAACGCGGTCTTTAAGAGCGACATCCGCGGAATCCCTTCACTGTGGGGCAGGTTCCAGCCGGCAAAAACAAGCCGGAGGTCCCCCGCCCAGGGCCATTCGATTCTGGGTCTAGCCGGCATCCTTGCGCAGCCGGTATGCACGTTAAAACTCGGAAAGTCGCGTGAGTAGATGTGAGCAAAATGCGGTGGGGCGCAAAAAGCAACCTATAGCTCCTCTTTTGACGGTTGTTCGGGCTGCAGCGGTTTTGCGGATCATGACGACGCAGGTCGTAAAGCGATCGTAAGGAGTCGAATCGGGCCGGAAAAACGCGGTAGTCTACGCAGACAACCTCGTCTTCGCAAATAACCAAAATTATCAATTGCTTCTATGCAGGGGGGTAGAAGTTATTTCTATTCGTAATTACGGTGAGATATGGGGCTCAGGGATCTTGATCCCAGAGTGTTCACGGAACGCATCGTGCCACCCAAGGCACGTCAAGAAACGGAACCTCGCCAGTTGCACGGTGTTTTCAATTCAGATTGCGCCCTGCATCACCTTAGGCAAAGCATCTGATTGGCCAGATGCGCGCCGGGGCGATCCATCCGAAGTTTGACAGCACCATTTTGATTCTCGTCGCCGCGGTGAATCGCAGGAAGCGCGAGAGGATCACGAGCAGGCATCAAGGGGATGCCGCGCTTGGGCGGAGATCGGCGGAAGTTCGCGGGGCAGTCAGCGACAAACATTGAGCGACAGCAGGGCGATCAGCGACATCAACACTGAGCGGCATCTAGGCAGTCGGCGACATCAACACTGAGCGACATCAAGACAGTCAGCACAAGGGGTAGGGCGATGAATTCGGAAATGCGATCGCGGCGTTTATTTGAGGTCTTGGAGGAACGGCGTCTTCTGACGATCACGTCGGGCACCGCGCCGTTCCTGAACTCGTCGGTGCCGGCCCTCACACAGCCGTACACACCCGTCGAGGTTCGCAGCGCGTACGGCGTCGACAACATCGAGTTCGGTCCCGCCGGATCGCCGATCGTGGGTGATGGCGCGGAAGAGACGATTGCCATCATCGATTTTGGCGACGATCCCTTTATGACCCCCAACGACCGCCCCACTCCCGCCGGGCACGTGTCATATGGTCTGAGCGATCTGAACAAGTTTGACCAGCAATTCATTTTTGGACAGCCCAACATGCCTCCGGAGACGGTCGGGTTTTTCTCGGTCGTCAACGACATCGGGACGACCGACCTCGCGGGTATTCCCATCGCCTCAACGGACTCCGATATCGAAACCGCGATGGACGTCGAATGGGCGCACGCCATGGCTCCTTCGGCCGACATCGAGTTGATCGAAGTGCCGTACCTGTTCTCCGACAATGCCAACCTCTCGCCCGCACAGATCGAACTCATTTCCGCGGGCGTAAACACCGCGGTCACGACTGCCGTTCCGGCGGTGCATGCTGACGTCGTGTCGATGTCATTCAGTTTTGGCAACGACCAGCTCGTTCCCTCGCTGCCCGTGGCCTCCTTCAATCAGGCCGGGGTGACCTTCGTCGCCAGCAGCGGCGACACCGGGGCTCCCGGCTACGGGCCGGGGGATTATCCGGACGTGGTCGACGTGGCCGGATCGGATTTGACGGTCAACAATGACCAATACACGATCTCCAGCCAAACGATCCCCGGCGACTCGTATAACAGTGAAACCGGCTGGAGCAATCCGCCGAGTGGTCAACCGCCCATTGGCGATAACCTCGGCGGCAGCGGCGGCGGCTACACGCTCTTCCCCAGGCCCGCCTATCAAGATGAGTCGGGGGGGACAACGATCAGCGACGGAAATCAAACCCTACCGAATAACGGCGAGCGGACGACCCCGGATCTTTCCTTCCTGGGCGGGACCGCGACGTCCCGGTTGCCGGTTGAAATCGTCGCCCAGGGCCAAACCATTTCAAGTGGTGGTACCAGCCTGGCCGCTCCCGCTTTCGCCGGCCTGGTCGCGATTGCCGATCAGGGAATTCAGTACACTGGATTCGATTCCGCCACGCAGGAAACTTTCGGCGACGATTCCCCACTCTCCAGTTACCAGACGCTGGAGGCGCTGTATGGCTTGCCGTCGTACGATTATCACGACATCACGACGGGATTCAACGGCTATTCGGCGGGCAAGGGATATGACCTGGTCAGCGGTTTGGGAACTCCCGTCGCCAATGAGTTAGTCGCCGACCTGGCAAAATCAGCTCCGTCGGTCGCGACATCCGGCGAGGCCACCAACCCAGTCTACGCGCCCTTGGATTATGAGGCGCCGGAGGAATATGGTGCGAACACATCCACCGCGCTCCCCAATCACCTGACGCTGCAAATGACCAATGGAATGATCGATCTCTACAACAACACCACCGGAGCCGCCGGAGTCGGTACACTGGTGGCCTCCGAACCGATGACGTCCACATCGGAAATCAATATCAACGGTGGTGATTTTGCCACGAACTCGCTGACGATCAATTTCGGCAGCGGCAATATGATTCCCTCCGGCGGTCTCAGCTTCGACGGCACCAATTACGACTACGACGGCCCTGCGACCGGCGCGCCGGTCGGAATCCCGTCGCTCACCTTGACGGGAACACTGCCCACGGGAGCATGGAACGGCGAACAGGTCAGGCCGACCTCACCCACTTCCGGCTTCATCACACTGGGTGGCACGACCTATATCAGCTACAGCAATTTCGAGAGCCCCAGCGTCGCCGGAGCTCCGGCGATTATCGACGACACGCTGGCCAACAACGTCACCTACATCGCGCTTGGCAGCAACCTGGATACCATCACGCTCGGCGAAGGGCCGGTGATTGGTGGCGTTCAAAGCACGACGTATTTCAGCAGCGGTCCTTCGGTGCCCGCCAGCTTTCCGCTGTTTACTCCAGTCGATTTCTTCAACAAAACCGGCGTCACGATTGCTGACGCCGACGGCAATGACACGTTGTTGATCAATTTCAACAACGGCGATCCGCTGCCGGTCGCCGGTCTGACGTTCAACGGCGGAACCGGGATCAACACGGTCAACATCATGGGCATCAACGCCGGCAACCAATTCGTGCTGGGCGCCGGATCTTTGATCGATACCTCGGCTGGCAAGGGTGCGCTCGACGTTCTGAACGTACAAAACGTGGTCCTCAACGGCGGCAATTCCGGCCCCAACAGCTTCACGGTCAACGGCTGGACAGGCACCGTCACCCTCAACGGTGGCGCTGCCGGCGGTAACCTGGTCACCGTCGATGCGAATATCGGCATGGGGGTCAACGGCAACGTGGTGGGTGACAACTCTGGTTTGTCCGCGCATGAAAACAACATCACGACCACCGTGCTGCAAGGCGGCAGCGGCAACATTGTCTATACCGTCAACGCCTGGAACACTGGCAATCTTTGGTTCAACGGCGGCACCGGCACCAACACTTACAATATCGGTACGGCGGCCACCGAGAATCTCGACACCATTCTCCAGAACGTCGGCATCAACGCCGCCGGAACGGCCAACGCCATCGTGCTCTACGACCAGAAGAACAACACTTTTGCCAACTATACGCTGACTCCCACCTCGATCAGCTCGTTCCAGAATGTCTTGAACAGTCCCCGCCTCTTCGGCGGAGTGACGGTCCACTCCGGCACGATTACCAGCGAGACGCTCTATGCCAATGCGCAGGGGAGCAACTTCTACGTGACGCCGGGCCCGAACACGACGTACGACATCGTCGGCGCCCTGAACACACCGACCCAGAACACGTTGAATCTGCCCGCCTCGGGCCCGCAGTCTCCAACGTTGTTCATCACCAATGGGACCGGCTTTGTGCCGAATGGCGACAACAACGGCCTCTACATGTTCGCCAATGACAAACCCGTTCAGTTCGCGAACATGGCGCAAACCAATTCGACCACGACGGTCGGTGCCGTAAACGCGGTGTCGGCGGTTGCCGGTTCGGCGAGTTCGTCAACCGTGACGATCATCAATTCCGTGACCGGTCAGACGCTCCAGACCATTCCAAATACTTTTCCGGGCTACTCGGGCGGGGTGCAAGTCGCCGTCGGCAACGTCCTCGGAAACGGCATTCCGGACCTCGTCGTCGCACCGGGCGTCAGCCAGAGTCCGACGGTCAAGATTTACAGCATCCTGACCGGCCAGCTCATCGAGCAATTCCTGGCCCAAACCTCGACGTTCGACTACGGCATACGCGTTGCCATCGGCGACGTGACCGGCAACGGCAGGCAAGATATTATCACCGCGCCCATGGTGGGTCCGGCCAACGTGAATGTCTTCCTCAACAACGGCAGCAGCACGACGCCCTTCGCGGCCTACTCTGCCAGCACGCCCACGATCCATGCCTTCTCCACCTTCTCCGGCTACGAGGGGGGAACTGGTGGCATCGCCGTCGGCAATCTGCCAGTACCGGGCCTCCCCAACGGCAACACCAACGGGGCCGGCAGCATCGTTGTCGGTTCGGGCGTAGGCATCGCTGCTCAAGCGCAGGTGTTCAATTACTCCGTGAGTGGCACCAGCTCCACACCGGCGATGACGGTCGCGCCGCTCTTTTCATCGTCGGTCACCGGCGGTCTCGCGGTGGCCGTGGCCGATGTCACCGGTGACGGAACCCCCGACCTGGTGATGGGTGCCGGCACCGGCGGTGCCTCGCAAATCGATGTTTATAACGGCAAGACCAAGGCTCAGAACCAGTTCACCGCCTTCACCGGCGCGGGCAACAGCGCGGCGCTGCACCTGGCCATTGCCAAGATTAACGGAGCCAACGACATCCTCGTCGCTCAAGGCTCCAGTGGCCAAAGCCACGAGATTAAACAGTTCACCGCTACCGGCGCCGCTCCGGCCCCGCCGGCGGTCGACGTCATCATGGAAACCCAGTCGTACCTGCAGGGTGGCATCAACCTGGGTTGATCGTTCCCGGCCGCGGCAGCGCGGCGTGGTAGCGAACTGACGGGCGCCGTCGGGCGAGCCACTCGCGCTGAGCGCGGGTGCCGACTGCGCGTCCGCGCTTGGCAACAGGGCGGGACGCTGCGCGCCGATGGCGCCGCACGCTTATCGCAAGGCCGGCCTTTCCGGCCGCCGCCGGGCTCGCTCGGCCGCCTGACGATAGGCCGCTTGGACCGCTTCGACGCCATGCTCACGCTCGAGTCGCAGGATGCCGAAATGGAATTCGGCCACGCGATTGAAATGGTCGGTAAATGCCGCGTTGACCAGCGAGCCGGTGACGGCACCGGCCACGGGCACGGCCTCGGCCGCCAATTTGTCGCTGATCACGATTTGGAATCTCACGGCAATCTTGTTGAGAAACTGCACCAGCACCGGAGCGGCAGTGTGTGCCATTCCGCCGGCGCCGTGCAGCGCGATATAGGCAGCCGCTTCGCTGACGGCGGCCGCCATCGCCACGCGCCAGGAAAGAAATGCCGATTCCATCGCCTCCAGCTTGGGCGAGCCGTAGCTGAAGACCGCCAGGCACTGCATCAAAGTTTCGGGATCGCCTAAGTCCGATCCGTTTTTCCTGGCGATCTCGGCGATCGAGCGCATCATCAGGGTGGTGGTGATCGGAATTTCGACCGCCGCGCCCGGCCAGCCAAACAGCCCCCCCGCCCCGCCAGTGATCGCGGTGAGGGCCACGTGCAGTCGGGGGCCCGCGACCGGGTTCCACCGTTCGAGAAGGGGCCAGCGGTTCGACAAGCTGCGCACGGCCACGCCGAACGCCCGCTCAAGGGCCGCCTGGGCGATCTGGCTCACCATGGCGTGGGCACGATCGGGTAGCAGTTTCAACAGCCGCTCGGCCGGCTGGCCGACGAAATCGGCGACTTTGATCAGAAAGCTCGGCCGCTCCAGGTAGAGCGCCGCCTCGTCCAAGAAACGGAGTTCATCGGCTGACAGCGATCTTTGCTCAAGGTGCATGGCGAATGGCTCGCGGGCGAAACGTGTGGCGCGATTCCCGAGTCTCGTGCCGATGATTCATCTTAGCAAACCCCGCGGGCCGGCGTGGCACGACCGGGGCATCGCTTGCTACGGCCGCGCCGGCTCGAGCTCGGCCAGCAACGGCTGGAGGTATGCTTCGTAACGACGCCAGCGCCAACCGAGCTGCGGTAGATCGGCCGGCGAACCTGAACGTTGCTGGCGGTTGTGACCGGCCGGCTGGCTCGATGAAAGCTCAGGCAGCGATCGTCCCAGGGCAAACCGCAATAGTCGATCAGCCGACGCGCCTGCTCTTCCAGGCTGTCGACGACCGCCTCGTACGAGACGTCGAGCATGGCGCCGGCGGGCAGCACGGCGCGCCAGTGGTCCATCAGGTTGAGATACGAGCGGTAGTAGCGGCCCAACTCGCCCAGGTCGTAGCTGAACGGGATATCGGAAAAGAGCCGGGAGAAACAGGAAACGCAGGTGTCGACCGGATCGCGCATCGTGTGGATGATCCGGGCGTTGGGCAGAATCAGACGGATCAGCCCGATGCGGAGAATGTTCGCCGGCAGTTTGTCGGTGATCCGCGTCTTGCCGACCGGCAGAGTCGGCAGACTTGCCAGATACGCTTGGCCCAATCGCCGTAAACCCTCGGCGTCGACCGACCGGAGCCAGGCCGTAAAGGAATTCGCCCCGCCGCCTGCATCGAACACGGTTCGGACCACGCGATCGAGGTTCAAAAGTTCGCCGGCGCCGTAAACCTGCGGATGGCTAGCCAGAATCTGCTCGATGAGCGTGCTGCCCGATCGAGGCATGCCGACGATGAAGATCGGCGCTGGCGAGGGATCGCCCGCAGCCGGAAAGCGTTCGAGCAGGCTCCGGTCGAACAGATCGGCAATGAGCTGGACATCTTGGAGATGGGCCGTTTCGTCGTAACGCACTAGCCTGCGCTTCAAGGCATTGCCCTGGAGCAGATGCTCGAAAGCGCGTGGATAGTCGCCGATGTCTTCCAGGGCTTTGCCGAGTGCGAAGTGGATATAGAGCATCTTTTCGGGAGGCAGAGCGCTGGGGTCGGCGGCGAGCGTTTCGAGCGCGGCCAGATCGGCATCGTCTGGGAGGAAGGTTTTGAGGTCCGTTCGAAAGTAGTGCGCCTCGGCATGGTCGGGCCGGAGGGCCAGCGCTCGGTCGTAGCGCGCCCGCGCCTCGTCGAGCTTGCCCTGATCTCTGAGGACGCTTCCCAGGTTGTTATGTGCCTCGGCGTAGTTCGGATCGAGAGCCAGTGCCCGACCATAGCTGGCCTCGGCCTGGTCGAACTTTCCCTGATCGCGCAGGACGTTTCCCAGATTGTAGTGCGTCTGGGCCAGATCGGGCTTGAGAGCCACCGCGTGCTCGAACTGAGCCTGTGCCTGGTCGAGTTTACCCTGGTCTGCCAACACAATGCCCAAGTTGTGATACGCTTCGGCGTAGTTGGGGGCCAGCGCGATCGCTTGCTTGAACTGAGCCAAGGCCTGGTCGAGTTTGCCTTGCAGCTGAAGGATGTCGCCGAGGTTGATGCGGGCCTGGAAGAGGCCGGGCTTGAGAGCGACGGCGCGCTTGAATTGCGCCAATGCCTGGTCGAGCTGGCCCTGGGTTTTGAGCACGTTTCCCAGATTGTTGTACGCCTCGGCATAGCCTGGCGCCAGCGCGATCGCTTGCCGCAGCCGTGCCAAGGCCTGGTCGAGTCGGCCTTGCTGCCAGAAGATGCAGCCGAGCTCGTTGTGGGCGGCAAAGAGGCCGGGCTTGAGAGCGATGGCTTGCTCGTAGGAGGCGACCGCTTCGTCGAGCTTGCCTTGCCGGAAGAGGACGTTGCCCAGGTTGTTGTGCATCTCGGCGGCGTCGGGTCGGAGCGCAAGAATCTGGCGATACGCCGCGGCGGCCTCGGCTAGCCGCCCAGCACCATGTTCGCGCTGTGCCAAGGCAACGAGCGCGTCAAACCTGGCTCGCTCTGGGGGAGTCTGGCTGGATGCCGTCAGCCGGTTTTTTACTCGCAAGCTCGCTTGCTGCCGGCTGTTCAGGCAACCCCCGAGCTCGGCCAGGAGTGGTTGGAGGTATGCCTCGTAGCGGCGCCAGCGCGCCAGGGAGCTGCGGTAGATCGGCTGGCGGACTTGAACGTTACTGGCGGTCGCGACCGATCGGCTGGTTTCGTAAAAGCTCAGGCAGCGATTGTCCCAGGGCAGTCCACAAAAGTCGATCAGCCGTCGGGCTTGCTTTTCGAGGTTGTCCACCACGTCCTCGTAGGCGACGTCGAACATGACACCGGCCGGCAGAACCGCTCGCCAGTGTGCCATCAGCCTATGGTACCAGCGATAGTAGCGGCCCAACTCGGCCAGGTCGTAGCTGAACGGCTGACCGTGCGTGAAGAGCGTCGTGAAACACGAAACGCAGGTATCCACCGGGTCGCGCATCGTGTGGATGATGCGGGCATTCGGCAGGATCAGGCGGATCAGTCCCACATACAAGAAATTCAACGGCATCTTGTCGGTGATCCGAATCTTGCCGTCGGGGAGCTTCGGCAGGCTTGCCAGATAAGCGTGGCCCATTCGCCGAAAGTCGGCGGCGTCGAACGTGGAGACGTACTGCGGAAATGGAAGCTGCCGCCCAGCCGCGTCGAACACCGTTCGGACGACATCGTTCAGATTCCTCAATTCGCCGGCGGCGTGGACCTGGGGATGGCTGGCCAGAATCTGCTCGACGAGCGTGCTGCCGGAGCGGGGCATGCCGAGCACGAAGATCGGCGCGGGCGAGGGATCGCCCACCCCTTTGAAGCGATCCAAAAGTGCACGGTCGAACCGCTCGGCAATGGAGCGGAGACCTCGTTGATGGGCCGCCTCATTGTAGTTGACGGCTCGGCGCCGCAGAGCGTTGCCCTGGAGCCATTGCTCGAACGCCCGGGGATAGTCGCCGACGTCTTCCAGCGCCTTGCCGAGCGCAAAGTGGATATAGGGCATCTTGTCGGGCGGGAAGCGGCCGGGGTCGGCGGCGATCGCCTCGAGCGCGGCGAGGTCGGAATCGCCTGCCTGAAATGTCTTCAGTTGCGCGGTTGTAATGCGATTCGAGTTGATCCGGTCTTTGGGCCAGCGCTTGCCCGTAGCGCAGTGCTGCCTCGTCGAGCTTGCCCTGCGCTTGGCGGACGGCGCCCAGGTTGTTGTGTATCTGAAGGATTTCGGGATTGAGGGCCAGGGCCCGGTCGTATTGCGCTGCCGCTTCGTCATTCTTGCCTTGTTCGAGCAGGGCGTTTCCCAAGTTGTAATGTGCCTCGGCCAGATCGGGCCGGAGCACCAAAGCTTGTTGGTATTGCGCCGCCGCTTCGGCAAACTTTTTCTGGCTGAGCAATACATTGCCCAGGCTGTAGTGCGGCTCGGCCAGATCGGGCCGGAGTGCCGAGGCCTGTTTGAAATGGACCGCGGCTTCGTCGAGCTTCCCCTGGGTCGAGAGGACGTTGCCGAGGTTGTTGTGCGGTTCGGCCAGATCGGGCCTCAGCGCGAGGGCTTGTCGATGCCGTGCCGCGGCCTGGTCGAGCTGGCCCTGCCGCCGCAGGGCATTGCCCAGGTTGTTGTACGCCTCGAAAAGATCGGGCTTGAGCGCGATGGTGCGCTCGTATTGAGCCACTGCCTCGTCGAGCTGACCCTGAAGCAGGAGCACGTTGCCCAGATAGCTGTGCATCTCGGCGTTGTCGGGCCGCAGGGCAATCATCTGGCGATACGCCGCGGCAGCCTCGACGAACCGCCCGGAACGATATTGTCGCTCCGCCAGCGAAACGAGAGTTTCCAACTCGGCTTGCTCTTCGGGCGTCTGGCTGGACGTCGTCATCGGGGTCGGATCCTCGCTCGTCGGCCGGTTGCTCAGATCAATTATAGCTCTGCATTGCCGACGCCGTGAATCGCGCTCCCGGCCGCGTTGGAAGGGCTGTCCGGATTTCGCCGCCACGTGCTACGGGCGGCATCCCTCGAGTTCGGCCAGCAGCGGCTGGAGATAGGCTTCGTAGCGGCGCCACCGCGCAAGCGAACTGCGGTACAAAGGCCGGCGGACCTGAACGTTGCTCAATGTCGCGACCGGCCGGCGGACTTGATGAAAGCTCAGGCAACGATCGTCCCAGGGCAGACCGCAATAGTCGATCAGCCGTCGGGCTTGTTGTTCGAGGTCGTCGACGACATCCTCATAGCTGACGTCGAGCATCGCGCCGGCCGGCAGAATTGATCGCCAATGCGCCATCAGCTCGTGGTATCCGCGGTAGTAACGGCCCAACTCGGCCAGGTCATAGCTGAATGGTTGACCGTTGGCAAAGAGTCTCGAGAAACACGAAACGCACGTATCGACCGGATCGCGCACGGTGTGAATGATGCGGGCATTGGGCAGGATCAGGCGGATCAAACCGACATAGGAAAAGTTGCCAGGCATCTTATCGGTGATCCGCGTCTTGCCCACGGCGACCGCCGGCAAGCTTGCCAGATAAGCCTGGCCGAGTCGCCGTAAGCTGTTGGCGTCGAGCACGCCGACGTATGCGGGAAACAGAATCGGCTGGCCGGCCGAATTGAGCACCGCCCTGGCGACCCGATCGAGATTCTCCAGCTCGCCGGCGCCGTGGACCTGTGGATGGCCGGCCAGGATCTGCTCGATCAGTGTGCTGCCCGAACGGGGCATGCCCAGCACGAAGATCGGCGCTGGCGACGGATCGCCCGCCGATGGAAAGCGATCGAACAAGCGGGCGTCGAACGCATCGGCGATGAGTCGCAACTTTCGCAGCGCGGCCGCTTCGTCGTAAACGATTTGGCCGCGCCCGAGGGCATTTCCCTGACGCCATTGTTCAAAGGCGCGGCAATAGTCGCCCGTGTCTTCAAGCGCCTTGCCGAGAGCAAAGTGGATATAAATCCGATTGCCGAGAGCGAGGCGGTCACTTCCTGCAGCCAGCGCTTCCAATGCGGCGAGATCGGCATCGCCGGCACGAAACGTCTTCAGTTCCGAGAGATGGTAATGGGCTTCGGCGAGGTCGGGCTTGAGGACCAGCGCTTGGCGGTAACTTGCCTCCGCCTCGACGAAGCGGGCCTGCTCCCAGCGGATGTTGCCCAGGTTGTTGATCGCTTCGGAGTAATCGGGCCTGAGCGCGACGGCTTGCTGATACTGTGCCGCGGCCTGTTCGGCGTGGCCTTGCTTCTGCAGGACGTTGCCCAGGTTATTGTGGGGTTCGGCCAGATCGGGCCGGAGCGCCGAGGCATGCTTGAAATGGGCCGCCGCTTCGTCGAGCTTGTTCTGGCTCAACAGCACGTTGCCCAGATTGTTGTGCGGCTCGGCCAGATCGGGCCGGAGCGCGATGACTTGTCGATAGCTGGCGGCGGCCTGGTCGAGCTTGCCCTGGTGCCGCAGGATATTGCCCAGGTTATTGATCGCCTGGAAAAGATCGGGCTGGAGCGCGATCGCGCGCTCGTATTCGATCGCTGCTTCGTTGAGCTGGCCCTGAACCAGCAGTACGTTGCCCAGGTCGCTGCGCAGCGCGGCGCTGTCGGGGCGCAGTGCAATCATCTGGCGATACGCCGCGGCAGCCTCGGCCCATCGTCCGGCACGACCGTGGCGCTCCGCCAGGGCAGCGAGTGCGTCCAACTCGGCTAGCTCTTCGGGCGTCTGGCTGGACGTCGTCATCAGGGTCGGGTCCTCGATCGTCGGCCGGCTGCTCAGATCCATTATAGCTTTGCATTGCGGCCAGGCAGGAGGTCGAGCGGCGACGGGCGCCCTTAGCGACATCCCTCGAGTTCGGCCAGCAGCGGCTGGAGATACGCTTCGTAGTGATGCCAGCGCCCCAGCGAGGTGCGGTACAGCGGCTGGCGAACTTGAACGTTGCTGGAGGTCGCGATCGGGCGGCTGGTTTCGTGAAAGTTCAGGCAGCGCGGGTCCCAAGGCAGACCACAAAAGTCGATCAGCCGCCTGGCTTGCTCTTCGAGATTGTCGACCACCTCCTCGTACACCACGTCGAGCATGGAGCCGGCCGGCAGAATCGATCGCCAGTGCGCCATCAGTTCGTGGTATCCACGGTAATAGCGGCCCAACTCGGTCAGATCATAGCTGAAAGGAACGTCGGCAAAGAGCCGCGAGAAACAGGAAATGCACGTATCGACCGGATCGCGCATTGTGTGAATGATGCGGGCATTGGGCAGAATCAAGCGTATCAAACCGACATAAAAGAAATTGCCCGGCAACTTGTCGGTGGTTCGCGTCTTGCCCTCGGGAGGAGCCGGCAAGCTTTCCAGATAGGCCTGCCCCAGCCGCCGAAAACCCTCGGCGTCGAGTCCCGCGACGTAGCGCGGGAAAGGTGTCGGCTGGCCATGCGCGTCGGGCACCGAAGCGACGGCACGATCCAAATTGATCATTTCACCGCCGGCCTGGACCTGGGGATGGCTGGCCAGAATCTGCTCTGTCAGCGTGCTGCCCGAACGGGGCATGCCGAGCACGAAGATGGGGCGGGTCGATGGATCGCCCGCCGCCGAAAAGCGGTCAAACAGGCTGGCGTCGAACGCGTCGATCGTCACCTGGACGTTTCGCTGCCAGGTCGCCAAATCGAAATCGACCAGGGGGCGTCTCAGCGCATTGCCCTTGATCCACTGCTCGAAGGCGCGGCGAATATTCGCCAATGTCGTCGAGCGCCTTGCCGAGAGCAAAGTGGACGTACGTCATCTTGTTAGCTGGCAGACGGTCGGGGTCGGCGGCAAGCGCCTCGAGGACGGCGATGTCGGGATCGCCGGCGTGGAAGGTTTTGACATTGGTGCGATTGAAATGCGCTTCGACGTGGCTGGGGTCGAGTGCCAGCGCTTGCTCGTAGCTGGCCATGGCCCGTTCGAAGTCACCCGACTGTTTCAGTACGTTGCCCAGGCTCTTGTGGACGTCGGGAAGATCGGGTTTGAGCGCGACGACTTGCTCGAACTGTGCCACGGCTTCATCGACCTTGCCCTGCTGCCGCAGCACGTTGCCCAGGTTGTTGTGTGCCTTGAAGAGGCTGGGTTTGAGAGCCAGCGCACGCTCGTATTGAACCTTGGCTTCGTCGAGTTTTTCCTGTTCCTTGAGCACGTCACCCAGGTTGTAGTAGGCCTCGGCGTAGTCGGGCGCCAGGGTGATCGTTTGCCGATATTGGGCGACGGCCTGATCGAGTTTGCCTTGTTTTCGGTAAATGTTGCCCAGGTTGTTGTGCGCCTGAAAAAGGCTGGGTTTGAGAATCAACGCTCGCGCGCAATGGCCCGCGGCGGCGACGAAATCTTTCTGATGTCCCAGGACGGCGCCCAGGTTGTTGTGCGCCTCGGCAAAATCGGGCGCCAGGGCAACCGTTTGGCGATATTGCGCCACGGCCTGTTCGAGCTTGCCCTGCTGGTGGAAAACGTCACCCAGGCTGTTGTGTGCCTGGTAGAGACGGGGCTTGAGAGCCACCGCGCGCTCGAAATGGGCCACGGCTTCATCCAGCTTGCCCTGCTGCCGCAGCACGTTGCCCAGGTTGTTGTAAACCTCGGCGATGTCGGGCCGCAGCGCGACAATCTGGCGATACGCGGCGACGGCCTCGTCCAGCCGCCCCGCATGATGTTCGCGCTGCGCCAGGGCGATGAGCGATTGCAACTCGGTCGGATCCTTGGGGGTCTGGCTGGCCGTCGTCATCCGGTCTCTTCCTCCCTTGCTGCTGACTACTTAACCCAATTATAGCTTTTGATCCGCGCGGGCGGGAATTGCGGCCGCCCGCCAGCGCCGGCCCCCGAAGACAGGGGCCCAAATGGCAAGCACGCCGCCGCGTACTACGGGCGGCAAGAATCGAGCTCGGCCAACAGTGGCTGAAGATAGGCCTCGTAGCGGCGCCACCGTTCCACCGAACTGCGGTAAACCGGCCGGCGGACCTGAAGGCCGCTGGCCGTGGCGATCGGCCGCCTGGTTTCGTGAAAGCTCAGACAGCGATCGTCCCAAGGCAGTCCACAAAAGTCGATCAGCCGCCGGGCTTGTTCTTCCAGGTTGTCGATCACGTCTTCGTAGACCACGTCGAGCATGACGCCGGCCGGCAGAACCACTCGCCAGTGTGCCATCAGTTCGTGATACCAGCGGTAATAGCGGCCCAACTCAGCCAGGTCATAGCTGAACGTCTGACCGTGCGTAAAGAGAGTCGAGAAACACGAAACGCAAGTATCGACCGGGTTACGCACCGTATGGATGATCCGTGCGCCGGGCAAGATCATGCGGATCAAACCGACATTCAAGAAATTATCCGGCGCCTTGTCGACGATCCGCGTCTTGCCGCCGGCCGGAGACGGCAGGCTGGCCAGATACGCCTCGCCGAGTCGCCGAAAGCCGTGGGCGTCGAGCCCGGAAACGAACCGCGGAAAATGAATCCGTCGGCCGGCCGAGTCGGAGACCGACCGCACGATACGCCCCAAATTCCACAGCTCGCCGGCGGCGTGGACTTGTGGATGGCTGGCTAGAATCTGCTCGACCAGCGTGCTGCCCGAACGGGGCATGCCGAGCACGAAGATCGGCACGGGCGAGGGATCGCCAGCCCCGGCAAAGCGGTTCAGCAGCGGCGCGTCGAAAATTTTGGCGACGGCCTGAAAGGTTCGTTGATGGTCCGCTTCGTGGTAATCGACTTCGCGTCGCTTCAGCGCATTGCCCTGGAGAAAATGCTCGAACGTGCGCGGATAGTCGCCGGTGTCTTCGAGCGCTTTGCCGAGCGCGAAGTGGATATACAGCATCTTGTCGGGGGGCAATCGGCTCGTGTCGACGGCCAGCGCCTCGAGCGCCGCGAGATCGGCACCGCCGGCATGGAAAGTCTTTAGATCCGCGCGATCGTGATGCGCTTCGGCGTAGTCGGGCCGCAAAGCGACGGCCTGGTCGAACGATGCCTTCGCCTGGTCGAAGTGGCCCTGCTCCCAGCGGATGTTGCCCAGGTTTTTGTGCGCCTCGGCGTAGTCGGGATCAAGAGCGACGGCTTGCTCAAGCCGTGCGGCAGCCTCGTCGAGCCGGCCCTGTCCTCGCAGCGCCACAGCCAGGTTGTTCAGCGCACCGGCAAAGTCGGGCCGCTGGACCAAAGGCGCTCGTACTGGGCGATGGCTTCGTCCGACTTGCCTTGACTGGCCAGGACGTTGCCCAGGCTGTTGTACGCATCGGCCAGATCGGGCCTGATGGCGATCACTGCCCGATAGCGTGCCGCGGCCTCGTCGAGCATGCCCTGCATCCGCAGAATGGAGCCGAGGTTGTGATGAGCCTCGACCAGATCGGGCCGAAGGGTGGTGGCGCGCTCGTATTGGGCGGCCGCTTCGTCGAGCTTGCCCTCGACCACGAGCACGTTGCCCAGCTGGTAGCAGATCTCGCCGTTGTCAGGCCGCAGCGCAAGAATTTTGCGATAAGCGGCGGCAGCCTCGGCCATTCGCCCAGCGCCATGTTCGCGCTGTGCCAGGCGTAACAGGGCGTCCAACTCGGCGGGCTCACCGGGCGTCGGGCTGGCCGTCGTCATTAGATAGGATCCTTGCGCGCTCGCGGCTTTCCAACTCCATTATAGACTAGCATCCCTGCAGCACCTGGATTCCCGTGTCCGGATCGCCGGAGCATCACCCTTCGAAATTGGATTGCCAAAAGTCAGTACGGTCCAGAACCGCCCCAGCGAGAACGGGTGCTGGGCGGTGGGCAGTAAGGCGCGAGAATGCCAATTCTCTTACTTATCTGGCGCCCACCCAATCGTTCGACGCCAGCGCAAACCGAATGTATGATGAGGAACTTGTTCACCGCTTAGGGGGGTACCGAAAGGGTTAATTCATGGCAAAGACGAAAGCGCCGTTGACGGCGGTTCTCAACAAACACCAAGACAGTCTGCTCAAGGATTGGATCGGCGATCTGAAGAGCCAGGCCGGAAGCCGGGGCGGACGAATCAGCGACTCGGAGTTGCACGCCCAGGCGAAAGAATTCCTGTCGCTGCTCGAGCAGGCGGCCCAATCGGGCGACGCCAATGGCGACGGGCCGGCGTGGCAGGCAACTCGTGAATTCCTTGAAGGCGTGTCGCGGTCGCGAGTACAGCAGGGTTTTGCCTCCGATGAAACGGCTTCCTTCATTTTCTCGTTCAAGAAGCCGCTGTTCGCCCGCCTGAGCGAGGAGTTGCAAGGCGACGCGGCGAGCCTTACGGCCGAAATCTGGTCGTCCAATGAATTGCTCGACAAACTGGGTTTGCTGACGGTGCGGGCGTTCCAAAAAACCCGTGAAGAGGTCATCAACCGGCAGCAAATGGAGATGCTCGAGTTGTCGACGCCGGTCGTAAAACTTTGGGACGGCGTGCTGGCTTTGCCGATGATTGGCACGCTCGACAGTGCGCGAACCCAGATCGTCATGGAGTCGCTGTTGCAACGCATTGTCGACACCGGTTCGGAGATCGCCATCATCGACATCACCGGCGTCCCCACCGTCGACACGCTGGTTGCGCAGCACTTGCTGAAAACCGTGACGGCGATTCGCTTGATGGGGGCCGATTGCA
This sequence comes from uncultured Planctomycetaceae bacterium, assembly GCA_963702015.1. GTDB lineage: Bacteria > Planctomycetota > Planctomycetia > Pirellulales > PALSA-1355 > DATJTR01. Next base: position 3,149,661 of record OY969698.1, on the reverse strand, counting down.
TCATTTCAGGCGTGCGTCCACAAATCGCCCAGACGATCGTCCATTTGGGGGTCGACCTGCAAGGGGTAACCACGAAGGCCACGCTTGCCGACGCGCTCGCGTTGGCGCTCAAGCGATCGGGCTTTACTGTCAGCAAACTTAAAGCCTGAGAGATATCATGGATCGCATTGCCATTCTCCAAATGGGCGAGTTTCTGCTCGTCACGATTCAGATCGACATGCACGACCAGCTGGCGCTGCGGCTCCAGGACGATCTCACCGCGATGGTCGAAAAGACCGGCGCCCGGGGCGTACTGATCGATATCTCGGCGCTGGAAATGGTCGACTCCTTCATCGGCCGTATGATCGCCAACATTTCCGGCATGACGCGAATCCTCGACGCACGAACCGTCGTGGTTGGCATGCAACCTGCTGTGGCCATTACCCTGGTCGAATTGGGTCTATCGTTGCCGGGTGTCAAGACGGCACTGAATGTGCAGCGAGGAATGGACTACCTGCGCGCTCAGCGCGACGCGGATGAGGGGATTGGCTCGCATGGCGGCAGCACCGGTGGAAATGGGCTCGGCGTCCACCATGCGGAGGGCGGCGATGGCATGCATCAAAACTGACGAGTTGCCAGTCCAGAACGAACAGGACATCGTGCTGGCCCGGCAAACGGTCCGCCGATTGACCCAAGAACTGAAGTTCAGTCTGGTCGATCAGACCAAAATGGTCACCGCCGCCAGTGAGCTGGCCCGCAACACCGTGATTTACGGCGGCGGCGGGCAACTGGTCTGCGAAATCCTCACCGAGGGTGGACGCACCGGCTTGCGCCTCACTTTTAAGGACGAGGGGCCGGGCATCCCCAACCTCGACATGGCGCTGATGGACGGCTGGACTAGCGGCAAAGGACTGGGCATGGGTCTGTCCGGCACGAAGCGACTAGTCAACGAATTCGATATCGAAAGCAGTGTCGGCAAGGGGACACGCGTCACGATCATCCGCTGGAACAATCATCGATAACACCAAGTCGTTCGCATGAAGGACATTACGCAAATCGGCGGACGGCCGCGGAGGAAAGTCAAATGGTACTGTGCCGAGCAACCATTCCGATCTCCGATCCCAGCCAAATTGGAGACGCTCGCCGGCAAGCCATCCGCGTCGCCACCGAGTCCTCCTTCGGCGAAGCCGACTGCGGCAGAGTGGCCATCGTCGCTTCGGAGCTGGCAACCAACCTCGCCCGATATGCCGTCGCGGGCGAAATTCTGCTCCAGGCCATCACCGTCGCCGGCCGCCGCTGGATTGAAGTGCTGGCAATCGATCGCGGACCCGGCATCCCCGATATCGGTCGCTGTCTGGAAGATGGCTTTTCGACCGGGGGCACGTCGGGCACCGGCCTGGGGGCCGCCCGGCGGATGTCGACCGAGTTCGATGTTTATTCCACGCTCCCTGGACCCGCGACGCCCGGCGGGACCGTGGTCTTTTGCCGTCTGGCCGAAACGGCGGCCATCTCCGAAAACCACAAACGCTTTTCGTGGGCCGTCGTCAGCCGGCCCGCGCTCCATGAAACCGAGTGTGGCGACGCATGGTGCATCAGCGAGCGGCAAGACGGGCTGGCGGTGATGGTCGTCGATGGGTTGGGGCATGGTCCGGAAGCGGCCAAGGCTGCGCACGAGGCGACCGCTCTCTTCGACCGCGACCCGTTTGCGCCGTTGCCGATGTTTTTCGACGCCGCACATGTCCGGATGCATGGGACGCGCGGCGGCGCCGTCGCCGCTGCCCAAATCGACGCCGGCTCGCGCCAGCTGAAATACGTCGGCGTCGGCAACATCGCCGGCCACTTGCGGGGGGCCGGCGGCGAAGGACGTCGCGGCCTGTTCTCGCACAACGGCACCGTCGGCGTGCAGATCCGCAAGATCCAGCAGTTCGACTACGAGTGGCCCGCCAGCGGACTGCTCGTCATGCATTCCGACGGCTTGCAAGGCCGTTGGTTGTTGGAAAAATATCCAGGACTGGCACAGCGCCATCCGGCGGTAATTGCCGGAGTCTTGTATCGCGATTTCACTCGTGGCCACGACGACGTTACGGTGGCGGTCGTGCGACTTTCCGCTAACGGTGCCGGCCTTTCCGGTATTTGACATGCGATGAGCGACCTCGAATCCCATCCCGCGCAGGTTCACGAGCTTGAGCAGAAATGCCAAGAACTCGAGCGGCAACTTGCCGCCAGCGATCGCACGATTGGGCAGCTCAACAGCGAACTGGCCGAAACCAATCAGGGTGTCGTCGCGCTCTATTCCGAACTCGACGATCAGGCCGCCGCCCTGCGCGAGGCGTCGGACCTGAAGAGCCGATTTCTGTCGTACATGAGCCACGAGTTTCGCACGCCGCTGGGCTCGATCCGCAGCATCGCCCGGATTCTGCTCGACCGCATGGACGGTCCGTTGACCGCCGAGCAGGAAAAGCAGGTCAAATTCATTCAGGAGTCGGCGGTTGAACTGAACGACATGGTCAACGACCTGTTGGATCTGGCGAAAATCGAGGCCGGGCGGATCAGCATTTCGCCGGCCTGGTTCGAAATGGTCGATTTATTCGCCGCGATTCACGGCATGTTCCGGCCACTCTTGACCAGCGATGCCGTATCGCTGATCTTGAAAGAGCCGCACGACGTTCCCCCCATTTTTACCGACGACAAAAAGCTTTCGCACATCTTGCGCAACTTCATCTCCAACGCCCTGAAATTCACCCAGAAAGGCGAAGTGCTCGTGACCGCCCGGCGCGAGGGAGACGACCGCGTGGCCTTCTCCGTAACCGACACCGGGATCGGCATCGCGAAAGAACATCACTCGGCCGTGTTCAATGACTTCGTGCAGATCGATTCCCCCTTGCAACGCAAATGGCGCGGCACGGGTCTGGGCCTCTCGCTGAGCAAAAAGCTTGCGGAGTTGCTGGGGGGCACGGTGGCGATGACGAGCGAGCTGGGGGTCGGCTCGACATTCACGGTGATCATTCCCATCCGCTTTGAAGGCGTCGAACAAGGAGCCGCGCCTGAAAATAATCACGGAAGGTCGCTGAAGGGGCAACATGTCGACTAGCAACGCTCACATCCTGGTTGTCGACGACAATCCCGCCACGCGCGTATTCCACCGCCCGCGTGCTGCGGGGTGCCGGCTGGACGATCGTCGAGGCGGAGACCGGCCAGGAAGCGATCGACAAGGCGCAGCAGGGCATCGACTTGATCGTGCTCGACGTCAACCTGCCGGACTTCGACGGTTTCGAAGTTTGCCGACGCATCCGCCAGAACGAAGCGACCTCGCGGCTGCCGGTGCTGCACCTTTCAGCCACGTTCGTGCAAGACGTGCATAAAGTGCATGGATTGGAATCGGGCGCCGACGGATACCTGACCCACCCGATCGAACCGCCGGTGTTGATCGCCACGGTCAACGCGTTTTTGCGTGCGCGGCAGGCGGAAATTGACTTGCGGCAAAGCGAGGCCCGGTTCAAGTCGGTCTTCGACAACGCGCCCAACGGCGTGGCCTTGATCAACGACGCGCTAAAATTCCTCGACGTGAATCCGGCCATGTGCGAGCTGATTCAGCGGCAGCGCGACGAAATCGTGGGCCATTCGATCCAGCGGTTCGTGGCGCCCGACTCGCGCGGCGCGGTCGAGGAAAGCCGCGCTCAGTTGGAGCAGACCGGCGCCTGGCGGGGCATGCTGACGCTGGTCCGCGCCGATGGGCAAACCGTCGATTCGCATTGGAACATGTCGACGCACGCCTCGCCCGGTTTGCGGCTGGCGATCGTGAGCGACATCACCGAACGGATCAAATACGAGCGCGAGCGCGAGCGATTGCTGGAAAGCGAGCGCACGCGCGCGAAACCGTCGAACACGCCAATCAACTCAAGGACGAATTCCTGGCCACGCTGTCGCACGAGCTGCGCACGCCCCTCAATGCGATCATCGGCTGGGCTCAGGTGGCCAGAATGGGCCGGCTCGATGCGGCGGAAACCGAAAATGCGCTCGAGATCATCGAGCGCAACGGACGGGTCCAGGCCGAGATGATCGCCGACCTGCTGGACGTCTCGCGCATCACGTCGGGAAAAATTCGTTTGAGTCTGCAATCGGTTGACCCGGCCGAGGTGATCGACGCCGCCCTGGCGGCCGTGCTGCCCAGCGCCTCGACCAAGAAGATCGAGCTCGTGAAGTGTCTGGACGACCAGGCCGGGCTGGTCAATGCCGACGCGGCCCGCTTGCAGCAAGTCGTGTGGAACCTGGTGACCAACGCCGTCAAATTTACGCACCAGGGAGGCAAGATCGAAGTCTCGCTCCGGCGGCGAGGCTCGGTCGTCGAGATCAGTGTCCGCGACAACGGCATCGGTTTCAGCGCCGGCCTGCTGCCTCAGATTTTCGATCGCTTTCTGCAGGGAGACGCCGGCACCGCTCGCGAACACGGCGGATTGGGACTGGGACTGGCCATCGTGAAACAACTGGTCGAAATGCACGGGGGCACCGTGCGGGCCGAAAGCTCCGGAGCCGGGCAAGGGGCCACGTTTACGGTCGAGTTGCCCGCCGCCGGCGGTCGCATCGAGAAAGCTCATACTCAGTTCCGGCCGCGCGAGCCGGTGCCGCTTCCGTCGGCCGAGCAAAAGCCGATCGACCTTTCGGGCATTCGGGTGCTGGTGGTCGAGGATGATCCCGATTCCCTCGAGTTGCTAACCCGCATCATCCGCGACTGCAACGCCGAAGTCCGGTCTGCCGACAGCGTGACGGCCGCGCTGGAGGATGTCGACCAGTTCCGGCCGAGCGTGCTGGTCTCGGACCTGGCCATGCCGCGTCAGGATGGCTTCGATCTGATCCGATCGCTTCGTGCGCGTGGCTTTTCGGTGAAGGATTTGCCCGCAATCGCCCTGACCGCCTTTGCCCGGGGCGAAGATCGCCAGCGTGCGCTGATGGCCGGCTTTCAATATCATCTCGCCAAGCCCGTCGAGCGGATCGAGCTGACGACCGCCATTGCGGCCCTTTGCGGCCGGACAGGTTGAGGGCGGGGGAACAGGCTCGAGACAGGCCGCAGACTATCAGGACAGAAGTCATTTCTCGCTGTTCGGGCTCGCAAAAATCTTTTTGCGTCGCTCCGCCGACCCGAACTTGTCAGCCATAATCCGCCGCGTAGGGCTTGCGAACTGTCGCCAAGGCTCTTGCGCATTAACGCGTGGTTCAACGGCACTTCACATCACGATCGGAAGTTACAGAACTGTTTGCTACCAAAGCATATACGAGATGATTGACAACATAGTAATCGGGCGGCACAATGCCGCCAAATGTGTCTCATTTTCGGCGGTCGGATACGAATTATTGTCCCTTATTGAAATAGGACAAAAGTCCGGGAGCATGAAATGGCCGACGGCACGCACGCAACGATCACTGATGAGGAGCGACTCGAGTTCGCCGACAAACTGCAGTACTGGGACCAACTGCGAAATGCGATTATCCACGAAGACAATCTTGTTAATCACCGGCTGACCTGGATTCTATCCATCGAAGGATTTTTGGTTGCTGGATTCTTTGTTGTCCAGGCCGCGATTTTGACCAGCAACCATGCACTGGACAAAGTTGCCATCATCGAATGGGGATTGGCGGGCATCTTTCTCGCAGCGTGCGTCATTTGTTACTCCATCGGCTCAATGATCGCGGCGGCATACAAGCAAATCAGCATTATTCGAGCCGCGTGGATCAACAAATATTCCCAGGAGATGTACTCAGACGACTGGCGTAAGCTCCACACCCTGCCCAAACGCTTTTGGAAAGATACGAGACCGAAGAATGTTTACGCGATACCAACGCCGGCAGCTGGGGAAGATTCCAATGGCGGGCCCGAACTTCCACCGATCATTGGCGAGTTCGATATTCCCTCACTGGCGCGACCTCAATTGATCGCCTTGTTCCTCATCGTACTCAATATCATCGCATGTGCTGGGTGCTACGGCATCTACTGTGTGACCGCAACGAGCCAGAAGAGCGAGCAACCGGCGGCGACGGCCGTGTCGGAGAAAGCCAGTTCGGAGTCAGCGCCCTAGGCGACCGGTCGAGCGAGTCGAGCTGACGACCGCCATCGCGGCCCTTTGCGGCCGGACGGGGTAAGCGTGACCGAAAAGCGCGTGTGGCGGGAAGCGTGGAGTGGGTGAGGTGGGCAGTGCGCCGCCTTGCCATGCATCGAGGCGCGCCTGAAAAACTCCCCCCCTCCCCTGCCCACCTTGCCACGCGCTGGCCAAGTCCGATGCGAGCAACGTCGACCCCGGTACGTCCTTTGCTCTACGATGCCGCGGCGTGACCATTCACGAAAAGCCCGCTGATTCAGACTGCGGAGCTGATCGTGTGGGACTCACGTAGTCCGTATCGGAACCAAGGCGGGCATATCGCCTCGCCGTCCAAGGCGGAAATATCTTTTGAAAAGGCTACGATGCAAAAAAAAGAGAAGCACGGATCGAGCGACCATCATCACAGTGCGGCAGCCCATCATGAGGCGGCGGCCCATCACCATCATCAAGCAGCCCACGATCACGATCATGGGAAGCACGATGAAGGCAAGTCCCATGCTACGGCAGCTCAAGAACACAGCGAGCAGGCCGATAAGCACACCAAGGTTGCTCATCAGCATTCGCACAAATAGTCGGCTCCGTCCGATCTAAAGATGACAAAAGCGGTCCTTGGATTATCCAGGGACCGCTTTTTGATTGAGCGGGCTAGAGAGGCTAGAGGCGACAGGCCACAGGCTAGAGGAAGAAAAAATACGCCGCGCAGCGTGCGCCTGCAAAAACTTCTCTGCGTCCCTCCGCGTCCTCCGCGGTGAAATTCTCCGGCCTCATTACTCATAGTCATATGCGAAGCGCGCGGCTAAAAGTCGGCATCCAGCACGATGCGGTACCGGGCTTTGCCCGACTCCAGCCGCTCGAACGCGTCGTTGATCCGGCTCATCGGATAATGTTCGGTCTGCGGCGCAGATCTTGTGCCGAGCCGCAAAATCGAGCATCGTCTCGATCGCCACCGGCGAACCGGTCGGCGAGCCCGACACGCTCTTCTGCCCAAAGATCAGCGAAAAGACCGACACCGGAATCGGCTCGGGCACTCCGCCGACAACGTGCATCCGGCCGTTCGGCGCCAGCGAAGCGATCAGCGCCGGCCAATCGAGCGAGGCGTTCACGGTCACCACCAAAAGATCGAACGAGTTGGCCAGTTTTTTGATCGCGGCCGAATCGCGACTCGAAACGACGTGGCTGGCGCCGAAACCGCGTGCTTCGTCGAACTTGCTTTCGCTCGAGGTGAAGGCCGTCACGTCGCAGCCATAGGCGGTGGCGAATTTGATGCCCATGTGCCCCAGCCCGCCGATGCCCACGATGCCGACGCGGCTGGTCGGATTGGCATACATCGCCAGCGGATTGAAAACGGTGATGCCGCCGCACAGCAGCGGGCCGGCGTCGGCCAGGTCGAGCCCGTCGGGCAGGGGAATCGTCCAGGCCCAATGCGCGCGGACGCGCTGGGCGAATCCGCCGCGGTGGCCGATGATCGTCGGCTGCGCCTGGAGGCAGAGATGTTGATCGCCCGACAGACACTGCCGGCAATGCATGCAGCTATTGGCCGTCCAGCCGACGCCGACGCGCTGGCCGACCGTGATGCCCTTGGCCTGGGGGCCAACCGCGACGGCGCGGCCGATGACTTCGTGCCCGAGGATGAGTGGGTAATTCGACATTCCCCATTCGTTGTTGAGCATCGAAACATCGGAATGGCAGAGGCCGGAATTCTCGACCTCGACTTCGACCTCTTCGGGCCCGAGCGGCCCGAGATCGATTTTTTGCCGCACCAGTTTTTGTTTGGCCGCCGTGGCGACCCAGGCGTCGATCGTTGCCATCGCAATGTCCTCCCGCGGGAAATAGCGTCCCAGTTACGTGGGCTAATTTTATCGCTCGGGCCGGCGTTGGCAACGGAGTGGCCGCCGGGCGTTTCAGCCAGGGCGTGAAGTATAGTTGGTTAGGCTTGAGGCTTGAGGCCGGAGGAAGAAAACCAAAATCCTCTGCGCGTCTCTGTGGCGAAATCAAACAGGTCCCCACCGAAAGAAGAAAGATTCCACTGCAGAGGACGCAGAGGGTCGCAGAGAAAGAATGGAAAATTTTTCAGTCGAACTTTCCAAGGTCCTCGGTACCTCGACTGTAGTTTCTTAGCTTAGAGGCAAGTGGACGAAAGCCAAAATCCTCTACGCGTCTCTGCACGCGCGGCTCGCGCCGGAAGAAAGATTCCACCGCAGAGGACGCAGAGGGTCGCAGATTAGGAAGCAACTACGGGGCAGAACGTTCGACCAGGCACGTAATACAAAAAGAGATTTTCCACACCCCGGACCTAAAATCCCACGCTTCAAAAAATCGTCTGCGCGTCTCTGCACCTCTGCGGTGAAAGCAAATGTCCCATAAACGATTTCCAATCCTTCTGGCCATCGGCATCTTGTGCGGCGGCGTGTTCTGCCGGGCGGGTGACGCGGCCGATCAAGGCCGCGTCGTCGCCATTCGGCCGCCCGAGTATGGCTTCTTCTCCAAACAGGTCTCCTGCCAGGGCATTCCGATCAAAGCCCATCGCGACGTCAGCGATGCCGCACTGATCGAGGCACGCCGGCGGTTGGCACGCATGCTGGCTCATGTGCCCGTGGTGGTCGCCAACTTGACGGACGTCGCAGCCGAGCTGCACGTCATCGGCAAGGATCAGCAAACGTCCGACTTGCCTTACCTGCGGCACTGGAAAGGGAAACCGTACGAGACGTACGGCCAGACGTCCGAATCGATCGACCAGCGGACGCGCGGCGTCGGCGGAGTGCTGGCGAGCTGCGGCGAGGAAAACCTGCTCAAGCTTCCTTCGGATCGTTACACCGATCATCGCGATATCTGCACGCACGAGTTTGCCCATACCGTGATGAATTATGGATTGTCGCCGAACGTCCGTGAGCTGGTGCGGCGGCAGTACGAAAAATCGATGGCTGCCGGGCTGTGGCGCACGGCCTACGCGGCCACGAATCCCGACGAGTTCTTTGCCGAGCTTTCGATGTGGTACTTCGGTTCGCGCGGCGACTTTGGACAAATCAGCCCCCAGCCCGAGGCAGGCCGGGCGTGGCTCCGCCATTACGATCCCGCGGCGTTCGAACTGCTCGATCGGATCTATTCGGGTCGCTCGCCGGTCGAGCGCATCGCCTGGCAGACGGCTGCCCCCCTGCCCGGCAACGACGAAGGCAAGCAGCGGTCGCTCGCATCGACCGAGCCGACCAGGCTGCTGCTGGTGAATCGCAGCCCGACCGACTACGGGCTGTTCTGGCTCGATTTCGCCGGCAAGCGAAAGCCTTATGGCCTGCTGCATGCCGGCGAAAATCGGGTGCAAGACACTTTTGCCGGCCACGCCTGGCTGGTCGCCAAGCCCGATGGAAAGGCCGTCGGCATCTACGTCCCCGGCAAGGTGAACGTCAAAGCGGTGGTGAATTAAAGGGGGGGCTTTCGTGCCGAATCCGTGGCCGCTTCGGGGGTCCTCCGGTAGGATGTGTGCTTAACCCAAGCCGGAAACGACAAGCGCGACCGACAAGACAATCTTGCCGATGATTGTTCCGCCGGAGCGCGGGCCGCGCGTTTTGGGCCGTTGGGTTTGTGGTGCGGTCGCTGCGGCGTAGCATCGGGAAGGTTCGGACCCGGGCCAATTCGGTAGCTGTGAGGTTTCAACCGGCCTCGCATTCGCCTTACCGTTATGGAGGGATCAATGAAACGCATATTCTTGGCGTTTGACATTGAGACTGCGGCTGTGCTCTCGGACGGGCAGTTTCAGAACTGGGAGTGCCACCGACCTTTGGGGATTACATGTGTCGCTACGCAGGCGAGCGACGCTGCAACGCCGACCACCTGGGATGCAAGGCGGGCGGGTGGCGGCAGCTCTCAGCGAATGACGCCCGCACAGCTAAACGAGTTCGTAGATTATTTGCAGCAGATGTCGAAGCGGGGCTACACGCTTCTTACGTGGAACGGCGCCGGCTTTGATTGGAATATACTAGCCGAGGAGTCGGGCCGCTTGGCGACGTGCCGAGAGCTAGCCACGAATCACGTGGATATGATGTTTCATGTTTTCTGCGAGCAGGGGTACCCAGTCGCGCTGGAGAAAGCTGCCCAGGGGCTCGGAATTCCCGGTAAGCCCGCCGGCATGGCGGGATTTTTGGCCCCGCAAATGTGGATGCAGGGCCATTATCAGGAGGTTGTTGACTACGTCGCCCAGGACGTGCGCATTACGCTAGAGGTCGCCCACAGGAGCGAAACACAACGTTCGTTCCGATGGATTACCCGTAAGGGCGCGCCGAGCTCGATGGCCTTGCCGAATGGATGGTTGGACGTGCGGTCTGCTCTTCAGCTGCCCGAGCCGGACACATCGTGGATGTCCGACCCGATTCCGCGGGCGCGGTTCACCCAATGGCTCGGTTAGTAACATTGGCCGGCGCGGAGCGCCGCGACCCACTGGACGACAAAGGGCTCGGCGGCCCGCGACGGCGCCACCCGGGCGGAAAAGGAACAGAGTCGGGCCTCCTGTGCGCGGACGGAGAACCCGACGCCGCGGTCCTAGCGAGGCGCCGCTGTTTTTCTAGCGCCGCTTGCGACTGCCGCGCAATCCCCGCGGCGAGCAGGCCGTGGTACTGCGAGCGGATGTGCAAACCGTCGCCGGTGAGCCAGGTAGTCTGGCCGCCGCGGAAGGGAATGGCCGATTCCAGCTCGGGGCCGAGATCGACGAGGTGCAGACGCGCAGTGTTGGTGACCGTGCCAGGAGGCACATGGGCGGGAGCAGCTTGCCTGACCGCGGCGGTGACGGCGGCGCGGTTCTCGCCGTGGAAGGGGACGACACAAAAAATCTCGGCCGCGGGAAACGTACGCCGGGCCTCGGCCAGCCAGGTCACGATCACCTCCGTGAGTTTGGCCGGCTCGACGTTGTGGTCGTTGGCACCGAGCGCCACCCAGACATAGTCGGGCGGCAACGAAAGATCGCGCTTGTGGCCTGCGGAATATTGATTCCACCACTCGGGCATGGCCGGATAGCCCCCCTGCCCCGGATGGATCCAGCCGGTCGAACCGATGCCGATCTGGCCGAACTCGCACTCGAACGCAAAGGCCACATCGCCGGGCCACGACAAGGTGTAGTCGACATAGCGGTAGTACGGGCCCGCGTTCGGCTCGCCGAAGTACGCCTGAATGTTGCTGTCGCCCAGGAAGAGCGCCCGTTTGGGGCGCAGCGCGGGGGGCGAGAGGGTGGCGCCGGCGTCGAACTCGAGGCTGTCGATTTTGGTTTGGAAAGTCGTGCCGCGCCAGCCGTCGGGCTTGATCTGATTGCCGCCGATCACCTCGATGCGATAGCGATGCGTCTCGGGCGTGAACGTGGCCAGGGTCACCTGGCTGGCACCGGGCGGAAACTGGACGAACGTTGGCGGCTGGTCGTCGATGGTCACCTTGACCGACGGCATGTCATCGGCCGGCAGCGGAACGTTGATGCGCGTGTCGATGTTTGCCCGCAAGACGGTCGAGCCGCGCACGACTCCTTTGAGATAGCTGCCACCGGTGGGAGCGATGGCCGAGCCCTGGTCGTTGCGCCAGGTGTAGGGCGATTGAAAGACGTTGGGATTGGGGAATTGGATACGCATCGGCGCGGGATCGGCAGCGAGAGTTAGGCCACAGACTAGGGACCAGAGGAACAGGCTAGAGGCTAGAAACCAGAGGCTAGAGGAGAGCAGGAGGCTTGAGGCTCGAGGCTTGAGACTTGGAGTGAAATGCACGGGCGATCCAGGCATGAGGTCGAGAGGCAGGGAAGAGCAAACCGGCGCGGTGCTACCACTGAAAGGTTAATTGCCGCAGGCTCGCGCCTCAAGTGTTTGGGTTTTAGGGTCTAGCCTCTGGCCTGTCGTCAAGCCTCACAACGCCGCTGCGCCCCACTTTAGGAACGCATTAGGGGGCGGGTCAGGATCGCGTGGTTCGGAACAAAAGAATATAGCCGCAGGACTGGCAGGCGCGAGCCTCGACGATCGTCGCGCGGGGAATGACCTGGCCCGTCTGTTTGGCCTGAAAAAAGGGACCGCTCCCGCGAATGCCATTGGTGAGTGAACCTTCGGTGAACGTTGTCCCGCCGCATAGAGGGCACGGAGGCTGCGAGTTTGATTCTTGCTTTTCCATGCCGCTATCTATGAAGGGGGTTTTGACGAGCGGTCGGGTAACGCCTGAAGTTCCCACCGCCGTCACCCTTGAGCGGCCCCCTGCCCTGCACGCCAAGCCGGACCTGGAACTTCGACGGATCACTCGACGCTGGGCGCGACTGGCCTCATAATCTAACGTGCACGACCAGGAGAATCAAACATGGACCAACAGAACGAAAGCCGCGATCAATCGGCTCGGCCGGCCTGCCCGGCCTGTGGCGGCCAGCTGATTGAAATCAGGGCGAAGCTCCAGTGCCGCGTATGCCATCGGATCTGCGAGACTTGCTGTGAGGGGGATCGGGGCTAGGCTCGCGCTCAGGGCCGACCGTCACGCTGATCGAGCAGACCCCATGGCAAAACGCACCCACAAGACCGTCCTGTTTCTCTGCACGGGCAACTACTTCCGCAGCCGCTTTTCGGAAACCTTGTTCAACCAGGTGGCCGGAAAGTTTGGGCTGGCATGGAAAGCGTCGTCGAGAGGGTTGGCCCCGGACCCAGCAACGAGGCATGTCGGGCCGATGGCCGACGTCGCCATCAAGGCCCTCGAGCGGATGGGCATTCGGGCGTCGGCCGATTTTGCTCGCCTTCCGCAGGAACTGACGAGCGACGAGCTCGCCCGGGCGGATTGCGTCGTGGCCCTGAAACAGGCCGAGCACCTGCCGATGATGGAAGAGCGATTCCCGGCGTGGATCGAAAAGGTCGAGTTTTGGGATGTCGACGACGATCCCAAAGTGCTGGGATTGATGGAACGCGAAGTGATGGACCTGGTCGCTCGCCTCATCAGCGGCGGCAAGCGGTCTGAGTCACCCGTTCAACCGGATGAACCAGCAGCGACGACCGCCGCCGAGAAGAAGAACGCCCAGGCGAATGGCTCGGTGGTCCGCGTTGGCCGCGAGACGAAGGGGCGCCGCGGCAAAGGGGTGACGACCGTCTGGGACGTTCCGCTCGACGAGGCCGGCTTGCAAGAGCTGGCCTCGGCGCTCGAACAAACGTGCGGCACCGGCGGCACGGTCAAAGATGGGCGGATCGAAATTCAGGGCGATCAGCGCGAGCGAATCATTGCGGCACTCGATGGCATGGGCTACCGAGCCAAACGCGTTGGGGGTTGATTCGGACTCTCGCAATCGGTGCCCCGGGCGAGCTGCTTCACGCCAACCAGTGCTCGACGATCTCCTCGACCTGCTGACCTTCCAGCGTCTCGTGGGCCAGCAAGTTGTCGGCCAGCGCGGCGAGTGCTGCCCATAGATCGTCTGCTTTGAGCCGGTGGTAAAGCTGGATTGACGTCTGTTCCAGATATTGCAGCCGTTTGCGCTCGTCCGAATGCAACGCGATCGCGGCCGCCCAGGCTTGTCGCCAATCGGCCGCCCATTCAGCGACCAAACCCGGATGGTAGGGATCGCCGGAATAGATCATCTCGGCAACGGGCCCGGCGAGGCTGACCTGGACGGCTTTCTGGGCGAACATTTTTTCGTCGGATCCTGCTCTTGGCCAAAGGATCTGCGTGTCGCCGAAGCGAGCCGGGCCGTCGTCATTATCCGGCTCGATCGTCACGAGCCGCACTTCGGCACCGAGCAACCAGGCCATGAGGGCGTGACCGGCTTCGTGGTAGGCGATGATTTCAGACATTCGGCAGCGGGCCCAAGCGATTTCCGGTTTGCCTTGGAATGATCGGTTATACTGGGGATTGGTTACTTGCGATGCGACCCGCCCCAACAAGACGAGATTTTTGTGGCAAAACAACAGTATCGGCGATTGAGCCCCATCCCTTGCAAGTTTTATGTCAGCGAAGGCTGGAAGGCTGACAAGACGGTAGGGGACAAAACCCTCACTCAGTTTGAGCACGGCCAGCAACTCGCTCAAATGGTGTTGGCAGGCCCCTACGACACTCGTAATGAGGCTGAACGCTGGAACACCGAGAACGCCAACGGACATGCCGAAATCTGGCAGTTCTAACCAAGAGCGTCAGCGCTGCGGAGTGCTCGGTCGGCTAGTGCTGCGCGACCTGGCTTTTTTGTCGTGGTCATTGCGCTCCGTATTGGGTGTGAAGCGATTTGGCTCGATACTCGCTGGCCGCTTCTCACGTCCGGCCGGACCTCGCACCGGCTCAGCTCGGTGCCTTCGCCGCTTTACGAATCGGCTGGTTTAGGCGACGGTCAATCGGGTGGTTACAATGCGCCGTTGGCGTTGTACAGCCTGAGAGAATTCGGAGGTCAACGAGCCATGAGAGTTGCTTCGCTGCTCGCCGCTTCGGCAATGTTGCTGATCACGATTGGCCTCGGTGCTCAAGCAGCGCAGCAGGAGGGTTGCGCGCCGCTGTTCGACGGCAAAAGTCTCGACGGCTGGGAGCATGTCGGCCCGGGAAAAATGGTGTTGGAAGACGGCACGATCCGCACCGAGGGGGGCATGGGCTTGCTCTGGTACACCCGCGAGAAGTTTGGCGACTGTATGCTGCGGGTCGTCTATAAGACCACGGACAAAGCGTCGAATTCGGGCGTCTTCATTCGCATTGCCGACAAGCCCGACGACGAGTGGTACGCCGTCAACCACGGCTATGAATTACAGATTTGGGATGGAGCCGACGCGTTGCATTGCACCGGGTCGATTTATTCGCTGTCGAAGTCACTGGCCAGAGCGTCGAAAGTGGGCGAGTGGAACACGCTGGAGATCACCTTGCAGGGCCAACGCGTCATCGCCACGATTAACGGCGTGAAGGTTCAAGACTTTGATCCCCTGACGGCGACGATTCCCGAGCGGACCAAACCGTATGAGCCCGAGCGTGGCCCTCGCCCTGCGTTTGGCTACATCGGCCTGCAGAACCACGACGATGTCGGCCAAGGGAAACAGGTCTATTTCAAAGAAGTGAGCGTGCGGTCGCTCGCAAAGTGACCGCGGCCGCTTTCGGCGTTGAACAGACTACAGGTAAAGGCGCGAGGCGAGAGAGGCGTCGGCGAGGGCTCAGGCAGCGTTTGCTGGTCTTGAAATGAGAGGTCCACGTTTGCTTATTGCCGCCAGACCGGCTGCGTGAAAGCTCCGTTGGTTGCGATATCCCAGACCTCCAGCCGCAGCCAGCGACACGCCGCAAGCTCCGCTGTTAGCTCGTGGGCGAAGTCGAGTTCGCCTAGCTGCTTCGTGTCGGACAGATCAACCCGCTGGCGGAACGTTTTTTCGCCGTCGCCGCCGACGATCTCGGCATGACTAAGCGGGAAGGTCCACGCGAGCCGGGCTTTCAAGGTTGATCGTTGCTCCGCCGACGGCACGGCCGCGAAGTCGGTGATCAAGATTTCGCCGGTCGTTGTGAAGAATCGACCTGCCCGCAGCGCCGCGAGCAGCGGTGCCCAGCCATCGGCGAAACGGGGCAGGCGATCGAGTTCGACATAGTTGATGTTGGCATGGCCGTAGAGTTCGTAGCCTCGCTCCACCCGGAAGACGTCGACTTCGCCCAGCACCTGTTTGGGCCCGCACCAGTTGTTCATGTCGTCGAACAGGTCGAGCACGCGCCAGCCGAGCGTATCGCGGGAATAGTCGGCCGGCATGGCCTTCCAGGCCGCGCCGAGAAAATGCGGAGACTTGAAAAACGGCTGGTCGCGATATTGATCGGGAAAGCCAACCGATGCCTTGATTCGCGCATGGGCGGTCCACATCAAACCATGCTCGCGCTCCATCAGGGCCAGCACGTCCTCGGCGCTGCCCACGTGGTAGATGGGCTCGCCGGCCGTGTCGTGCTGCTCGAGCGGAGTGGCGTCGGGACGGTTCAACACCCACAGCACCGGGCGGGGAAAGAGGCTGATCCAATGGCCGCCCAAGTGGACGTTCGGCTCCTCTCCCGGCAGCAATAAAAAGGACTCGTCTGACAACCGCTGGCATTCCGCATGCAGCGCACGGAGTTGTCGCAGCCGCTCGTCGGTGGCCAGTTTCGGTGTCGCGGAGTTATGAAACTCGGCCAGGTGGACAATGTCGATTCCGGTGGTGCGGAAGGCACGCACGAAGCCTGGCGATTGCAAGGCGGCGGGAATTTCGGTCGACTTTGCCGCTGCCTGCTGCCTGAGCAGATCGAGCGCGTGCTCGATGTGGTAATGGCTGGTAAATGTCTTGTAGCCCGGCAAGGCCACGTACCGATCGGCATGAGTGTAGCGCCGGACGGCGGCCAGGGCGGCCGATTCGCCGTCGGCGGACAGCAGATAAAACACCCCGAGCCGCTGGAATGTACCAGGGGGCGCATTGACCCACGGCGTAAACCTGCGATCTCCCTCGGGCGGTTGGCGGACGCCCCAACCATCGCCCTTTGGCGCTGACGGATAATCTCGCCCGCACCAATTGAAGCCGAAGTTGTCGGCGAAATCCAACGGATAAAAGAACTGATGCGGTGGCGGAAAGACCGCGACGGCGCCGCCGCCGGCCATCTGGGCGACCATCGTGCGGTAGCGTACGGCTTGTGGGCCGGCAGCCGCGGCCGGCGAGGCGTCTCGGGACTTCTCGGTCTCGTCGAAGTCCGACCAGACATAGCGTTGGACAGTTCCTGGAGCCACAACGAGGCCGGCGTCATAGATGATCGCACGACCATCTTCCGGTGTGCTGACGACCGCCTCGACCAGAATCAAGGGGCTGCCCGCGAAGAAGCTGAAAACCAGCTCGCCCGAGAATGGGCCGGCCGTGAGTTGGCCGAATGCAATCGATCCGCGTGGCCCCCGTGCCGTGGCGCGCGCGGTTGCCAGCTTGAGTTCGGCCGCATGGCGCTGATACGGTCGCTCGTCAACCTTATCGAAAAAGATCGTCCAGCCGCCCGGGGTGTCCAAGTTCCGCGTGCCAACGGTGATCGATGTGAAGGGGGTCAAGCCGCGGGCGACGATCTGGGGCGCGGCGTCGGCGGTGGCACGCAGCGACAACGACTCAACGAGCGGCTTGTCGGTCGATAGGCGAAACGTCGCCGTGCCGCGAGAATCACCGCCGGCCGGCCAATCGACGGTCACCAGGTCGTTCGGACCGGCAGCAATCCGCACCTGGGCGTCGGCGGCGACGTTCGCAACGTCAACGGTCAGCGCGGCGGTGGCCGAGGCGGTGCCGCCGGGCCGACTAAGCACGCAAGCCGCGACGACAGCCAGCGTGAATCGCATGACTGCTTCCCTTCTATTTGGTCGTTTCAAAACCTGCGTAACCCACTGACAAAATAACGTCTGAGCCGATCTCTCTGCACGACTCACGGCGAAATTCCGACAATTTAATTCCCACTTAAGCTCCCGATCCACCGTCATTTCCTCAACTTGCCGCTCGGCGGACGATGATTTCGATTCTGACAACTCTGGCCCTGCTGGTGGGCATCGCAGGGCAGGCGTCCGCACCCGGCTGCCGTCCCCTGCGCCACCCACTACTAACGAGACTTCGAGCGACTACAATCAAGACGCGAAGCGGGGGGCCAGAGCGGACGGGCCAAACGATCACGATCACGGGCGGGACCATTGAAATGAGACGAGCGATCGCGGGCGCTACGGCGGCGATTCTCAGCCTGGCTTCTCAGGTGCTTGCCGATCCACCCACGCGGCTTCCGGAATCACCGCCGCTGCGCATCGTGGCCTGGTACTCGGTCCCAGCCGAGCAGTCGACCGTCGAGCGGCTGCGGGAACTGGCCGAGGCCGGCTTCACCGATTCGATTTCTTTCTATCCCTCGCTGGCGTCGGCTCGCAGCGCGCTCGATGCCGCGCAGATCGCGGGCGTCAAGTTGTTGGTGAACCCGCCCGAGCTGCGCAGCGATCCGGAAGGAACCGTGCGCGAACTGAAAAAACATCCGGCGCTGGCCGGCTATTTTCTGCAAGACGAGCCCAACATGCCTCAATTCGCCGAACTGGCCGCCTGGGCCAAGCGGATTCGGGCCGTCGACGCCGATCATCTCTGCTATATCAATCTCTTTCCGAACACGGCGAACAACCTGCTGCAGGCGCCATCCTACGAGGAGTATCTCGAACGTTATGTCCGCGAGGTGCCCGACTTGCCGATCTCGTTCGATTTCTATCCGGTGGGTCGCACCGCCCTGCGGGCAAGCTGGTACGACAATCTGGAATTGATCGCCGATACGTCGCGCGAGACGCGGCGTCCGTTTTGGGCCTTCGCCTTGACGGTGGCGTTTGGAGATCATCCGATCGCCACGGCGCCGCACCTGCGATTGCAGGTCTACAGCGACCTGGCCTACGGCGCTCAAGTCATTCAGTATTTCACTTACTGGACTCCGCCCCCCAGTCCGCAGACGGGCGACGATTTTCACGACGGGCCGATTGATCTCAAGGGAAATCGGACGCCGGTCTACGACGAATTGAAACGGGTCAACGCCGAGCTCAAAACGCTCTCTCCGGTCTTCACCGGCTCGCAGGTCGAAAGCGTCGCCCATACCGGGGCCAGGTTGCCGCTGGCCACCCATCGTTATGAGCCCAAGTGGCCGGTGAAAGAACTGAAGGCCGAATCCGGCGCCGTGGTGTCGCATCGCAGCGGGCCGGCGGGGCATTATTTGATGGTCGTCAATCGCAGCTTCCTCGAGCCGCTCGATCTGTCGATCGCCTTCGATCCGGCGATCAAGGTTTCGGCGGTCACCAAAGAAGGGCGAATCGAGCCTCTGGCGAACGATCGCTACGCGGCGGCGTTGCCCCCGGGCGACGTGGCGATTCTGACCTGGGCGCCAGCCGCAGCGGCGCGGAACTGAAAGCGGGCCGGCATTATCTTCGCGCTCGCTAGAGCGTCCGAGCTTCGATGGCACGTGCCGCCTGGGTACTCTGCGCCCCCCGATTCATGGGCCTCAGGCGGTCATGGGCTCGCGGGCGACCCGAGTTTCATTCCGTTGGGGGGGAATTGACGGGCAGACCGGTAAATCGTAATGTTCAAACATTTGAACATCTAAACAGACGGGCCAGCCCCCCATGCCTCACCGGCTCTTGGTAACCAAGGAAATTGCGGATCTTTTGGGCGTCCTTGCGCACCCGCATCGCATCCGAATTATCGAGGAATTGCGCGGTGCGGAACGTGACGTGAACTCACTGCAAGAGGCTCTGGCCATCAGCCACTCCGGGGTGTCGCAGCATCTGATGGTGCTGCGTTCCCACCGGCTCGTGTCCGAACGCCGCGAGGGGCGTCACGTCTTCTACCATTTACGCCAGCCTGAAATCGCTTCCTGGTTGATGGAAGCTACCCGATTCCTGGAACAGGGATCGGCGGCGGCGGCGGAACTTCGGAAAGCGATTGATAAAACTCGAAAAAGTTGGGCGGCAAAACTGACGTAACCCGGCGGGGATGATCCCGATGGAATGAAACTGCTATCCAGAGAGGTAACGAGCAACGATGCAAAAGCTGATTCAAGGCATTCACCGGTTCCAGGGGAACGGCTTCTTGCCCCTGCAAGGATTATTCGAACAATTGGCGAAGGGCCAGAATCCCGAGACCCTGTTCATCACCTGCTCCGACTCCCGCATCGACCCCAACCTGCTGACGCAGGCCAAGCCGGGCGACCTGTTTATTCTTCGCAATGCCGGAAACATCATCCCGCCGCACGGCGCGGGCAAGGGTGGCGAAGCGGCGACCATCGAATTTGCCGTGGCTGCTCTCGGTGTCAAGGACATCATTATCTGCGGTCATTCTCTCTGCGGGGCGATGCAAGGCTTGCTGCATCCGGAGCAAATTGCCCAACTTCCCGCTCTGTCGTCATGGCTGTCGCACGCCGAGATGACCCGCCGCATCGTGCGCGATAATTACGGCCATTTGGATGAGAGCCTGTTACTGAATGCAACGATCCAAGAGAACGTCCTGGTGCAGCTCGAGCATCTACGAACACTGCCCGCCGTCGGATCCCGGCTGGTCCGGGGCGATCTGCGCTTGCATGGATGGGTCTACAAAATCGAGACGGGCGAAGTCTTCGCCTACGACGTGGAACTTGCACAGTTCGTAAAACTCGCCGAATACAACCCGCAGATCGACAACCAGGTGCGGCGTCGGACAACGCACGTCATCTGAACGTCTCTGTTGGGGGGATGGCCTGGAGCGCGACGCGCGGTGGCTCTCCGCTCGAAAAATGCCGGCATGATCGTTTTGCCGGAAAAAAGACTCTGGAAGCCACAGGGCAAGGCCTATTTGGTTGGTTTGACCCCACTGGCCTTCGCTTCCTCCAAGGCAATCTCGGCTTTGATACGGTCGGCTTTGGCGTTGAGTACTTTCAGGACGTCCACGGTTTCCATATTCAGAGATTTGGCCAGCACGGCTTCTCTTTCCTTCATCAGTTCCACGATATTCTCGTAGAGCTTAATTCGCTCCTGGCCAGCCTCCGAGGCATCCAGTTTCGCCTTCAGGACCAGCAGGCGCCCCTGAAAGAGATCTTCATACGAACGACGGTCATTGTTGTATTCCGTCGTTAACAAGTCCGCGGCCTGCTGTAAGACGGCAATATGTTCCTTGTGAAGCTCACGAATCTTTTTAGTTGTGTCTGCGTGTGAATTATCGGCAGCAAGCAGCAACCCGGCGGCAAGGACGGTCAGGGTTAATGCAATCTTCATCACGGTGGTTCCTTGGGAGTTTTTTAAATGCCTGGATGGCTTCAACGTCGCTTCTTCGGTCGTTGTCTTTCTTGAGCATCATGCACTTCCCGGCAGAAAAAATCCATAACGGATCGGCTCGATTGACCGGACCAAAAGGACGAACCGGCTGTTTGGCGTGGCGGAGCAGGCGGAGAAGACAAAGCGAGCGACCAGACGAAGGCTTGGCGGGCTGCGGCCGTGCCACTGAGCTTGCTGCCCGCCCTGCTCGGCGATAGCCTGTTGGGGCATTCCTCTCCCCGCACGAGGCGATCCCATGAGAGCCGTAATTCTTGCCACTGCCGTTCTGCTCGCCACCCAGACCCAGGCCATCGCGGCCGATCCACCCACGGATCTGAAAGGCGTCAAGGTTCTGCCCAAGCTGGACGCCGTCGTCAAGGCGGGCAACAAAACGATTGACGGAAACGGACTCAATCTTCCCTGGACCGTTAAAGACGTGAAGGGTGAGTTGCTTTTGATCGGCGACTTTCGCAAGGGTTGGGTGCAGCGCAGCCAAGTGGTCACTCTGGATGAGGCCCCTGATTACTATACGCACATCGTTGACAGCGGCGAAAACGTGGCCTGGGCATACGGCTGTCGGGCGATTGCCTGGAAACTCAAGGGCGATCTCGACTCCGCGATTGCTGATTATGGCGAAGAGCTTCGGCTGAATCCCACCGCGGCCGCCTACTACAACCGTGGTGGTGCGTGGCTGGTCCAGAAGGAGTACGATCAAGCGATTGCCGACTTCGATCAGGCCATTCGCCTCGATCCCAACGATTCGCTGGCGTATGTGAATCGTGGTACGGCCTGGGCCTTCAAGAAGAATTACGACAAGGCCCTGGCTGATTTTGACAAAGCCATTCACCTCGATCCGAACGACCCCTTCGTGTTCAACAACACCGCGTGGCTGTGGGCAACTGCTGCCGATGCCCGGTTTCGCAATGGCAAGAAGGCGATCGAATTGGCGACGAAGGCCTGCGAGTTGACGGGCTGGCGCCATGCCAAACCGCTGGCGACTCTCGGCGAAGCCTATGCCGAAGCCGGCGACTTTGATTCCGCGATCAAGTACCAGAACCGAGCAATTGAATTGAATCCGAACGACGCTGAATTTCTGAACAAGTCCAACGAACGGCTCAAACTTTACCGAGGTCGCCAGCCGTATCGGGAAAAGTAGGGGCGACGGTGGTCGACGGTCGCAGCAACGCGGATTCGTCGCCCATGAGATTCGTCCGCCGCCGCCGTTTTGTTGAAGACCTTCCTGGGCATCACCAAGGCCAAGAAGGAGAATGCCGATGAAGTACATGATCAGCTGGTTCGAGCGTCCGCAAGGCTCGCCCCTGGAATACGAGAACGCCCAGTAGCGGGTCCTGGAGGTTTTCACTCAATGTTAGGCGCCCGCCAATTTCAAGATCGAGTTGTTTGTGGTGCGCGTCGGCGAGCGGGGTGGGCATACGTTGGTGGAATGCGACGATCCGGTGGCGGTTCACAAAGCATGCTCGACATGGCCTGCCTTTGAAGTCCAGGCACGACCCGTGATTGCCATCGAGGACGCTGTGCAGCGAATCGAGCCCGATCGTTCGTTTCCTAACGTAAGTCATCGGTCAGTTGATCGGTGCTCCAGACTTGGCCCTGCTGGGCTTCGAGCGCCGACCTGCTTCCTGGCTGAGCATTGATCTCAGCAAGACGTTGCCGACGAATGGCTTCCGTGGGGTCGGCAAACATGAATCGTTCTCCTGATGGGTTGCGACATCCACCAGGGTACGACGGTTCTAAAAAGTCCCGATCCACTATCCGGCCGTCGGATATACTGTGAGCCAATCGAGGATGGTCGCCGGTCTCTTCTTTTTTCGGGAGCTCAGCTACTGTGGACTACAGGCACCTACGACTTACAGACGAGGGTGATGTGCTCGTGGCCTCTCTCTTGGCCGGAACTCTGATTGACCAAAACGTCATTGACGAAACCGGCAAGGAATTGTTGGAAGCGGCGTTTGAAGCCTGTGGAAACCACAAGCTGGTCGTGAACTTCCGGGCCGTGAACTTTATGTCGTCCGCCATGCTGGGCAAGCTGATGCCGTTGCACAAACGCTGCAAGGCCGACAAGACCAAGCTAAAGCTCTGCAACATCTGCCCGAACTTGCTGGAAGTCTTCAAAATCACGAATTTGAACAAGCTGTTTGATATTTGCGGCAGCGAGGCCGAGGCGGTCGCCGCGTTGGGCAAGCGCGGCTTTTTTGGATAATCTTGCAATGCGCTTGTCCATCGGACCCTCGTTTGAGAGCCTTGACGGGGCTGGAAACGATGAATCCTTGATCGGCTCCCCATTTGCAAAGCTGCTTGACGCGGGAAACAACGGGGCGACTGGTTGACGCCGACTTCCAGCCGGTGTGAGCGGCCATCCATTTTTCGATTCGAGCGACACCGCCGATGCGCAGCTCACCAATCGTTTCAGCACCAAGACTCACGCAAAAGTCCGTCAGCTACCCCTGCGTAATTCGGAACCGCTTTGGAATGAGCATGGGCTCCAGGTTTGCGAGAAACAGATTGCAGAGATCGACGACGTTCAGGTCTTCGCCAAATCGCTCAATGGAAACTTCGCTCGCACGATTGGCCTGCGGTTCGTGCCCAGATTGAATCGCTTCGTCGTGCGCCTGCGAGCCCTGGCCAAGACGATCCTGCCGCTGACCGCTTGGCCTCGACGGATCGCGGACGGTCAAATGCCATCCGTTCTTGGCTTCGCTGCACCACGCGGGATGGACTTTGCAGCCTGGGCACGGAGAATTTCGGGAGAATCAAGCCCGAGACGTCTGCCCGGAAGACCGGGTCGCAGAAGTGGTCGCAGCGACAGGAATCTTCCCCTTGTTCTGGCCTTCCGAGCACCCAAAAAGGCCCTCGGTACGCTCACGTTAGTTCCCGACCTAGCTCCAAGTCGGCGAAACTATCGCAACAAGCCAAAAATCAGCCAAAGAAAATACCCCCACGGGGAGTCGAACCCCGGTTTTCGGACTGAGAACCCGACGTCCTGGGCCACTAGACGATGGGGGCAAACGCGGCCGGAGTAAAGACCCCGGCCGTTTCAGAAAAGCTGGCTTAGTTTTGGCCAAAAACCGCGGCGTTGTCAAGAAGAAGGCTGGAAGCGCCAAGCCCGACGCCGGAGTTGCAACGGGACACGGCTAGAGGGAGAAAAGGCCGGCAAATCCGCGCCACCGGCCCGGGGCCGACAGCCGCTGGCCCCGTCTCAGGGCTTCGGCCGAGGCTGGGCCATCCACTCGGTGACGGTCTGCGTTTGATCCGTCGGCTTCTGGGGCGTGAAGAGTCGGCCGAGCATCGAGGGCTGTTTCTGGTCCGAAACCATCTTCCGCGGAACCGTGCGGCTCTTGCTCGTCGATGTCGTCGGCTTGCCGGGCAACAACGCCGACATGCTGCTCTTCATCATCTTATTGGGGCCCGACACCAAGCTGTCCATCATCCGGCCGGTGGCCGAGGTCGGCTTTTTGGTGTTGTTCTGGAACATGCCCGCTTTCTTGGCCGGCTTTTTCGCCTTCGACTTCGCGGGCATCGTGCCGGCGGGCGCCGACCACCAATCGGCCAGACCGGCCTGGGCAACCCGAGGGCCAGCGAGTGACACACCGACAGTGAGCAACAGAGAGACGATGACAGCACGGCAGATCGGCACTGCGCGGATGGATGTGGCCTGGCTCGGTGCGGTGCAAAGCGGCGGGGTGCGACCAGCGGTGTTCACGGCTCGGACTCCCATCAAACCAATAGAAGAAAGCTCTTTGCGGCGGCGGATCGTTCGCTGGCGCACCGGGGCTGCGGCAGTGGCCCGCGCGAGCGAAAAAATCGTGGGGCGGAAGTGTCGCAAAGGCCGGCGGCGCTGTCCAGGCCGGTTTTGCCGCCAGTTTTAGGGGGGGAGCGTGCGAGGGGGGTAAATCGGCCGCCGACGGGCAGGACAGGTGCTCGATTGGGGGGGCCAGGCTGGCGGCCGGCCAGCAACGCCCGCGCTTGGCCCGGGGGGGGAGGCGGGACAGTCCGATTTGGCCGCCGGGCATCGCGGATTGGCCGGGCGACCGCAGCGGGTTTCGCCCGGCAACCGCTTGGCAGCAGGCAGGCCGTGGCGTAGGGTTGCGAGTGATGTAAGGCCGCGCAGAATCGACTAGCAAGCCGGCCCCGAGTGCCGGCAAAAAACGTTATGCATTGCCATAAGGATAGATGCCATGCCCCGATATGAAATGCCACGACAACCCGCCCCGCTTCGAGCGATCGATGCCACGATCCCGCGTCTTGTGTCGCGGCCACGAGTGTCGCGGCCACGAGTGGGTCCCCCAAAAGTTTCACAGCGACAGGTGCTGAGCGCCGCGCTGTTGGCCAGCCTTGTGCTGGTGGGGCTGGGAATCGCGGACTTGGCGCGGCCGGCGATCGGCAAGGAACCGGAAGCGGCCAAGGCAACCGAGAAGTCGGCGGGCGAGAAGAGCACCGCCGCGAAGGCCCCGCTGTCCGAATCGGAACACGCGGCGGTCGCGGAGCTGCGCGAGATTGCCGAACATGCCTACGAAGAAGCTCTCGGCTTCTACGAGTCGGGCGACGCGTTTGCGCAAGAAGTCCATCACTGGTCGCGGCTGTGGCTCGACCACGATCTCGAGCTGGCGCCGGACGACGAAAAGAAGCTCCACGACACGCAAGCCCATCTCGACCGCATGACCAACCTGGCGAACGCCGGCTTTTGGCGGGCGCGCGAATTGGAATATTACGTAGCCGAAGCCGAATTGATGCTCAACCGGCTGAAGCCGAATCCCGACTTCGCGGCCACCATCGCCGCTCGCCGGGCGCTCGAAGGCCAATGGGAAGTGGTGTCGATCGAGGAAGATGGCGGAGCGAGCCCGAAGCCCGACATCCGGTCGATCTCGATCCTTGGCCGGCGAGCGACCTTCGAGCATCGACTCGGAACGGCCAAGGCGCTTTTGGTTCTCGACGTTTCGACCAAGCCGGCGTCGATCGATATTCTGGGGATGAACGAAGAGTTTCCGTTCGGCGGACAAGGAATCTATAAGCTCGAAGGAGATACGCTGACGTTGTGCTGGGGGGCCGGTGCCGTGCGTCCCAGCGAGTTTGCCACCAAGCCGGGCGACAACGCCACGTTGTGCGTGCTGAAACGAGCGAAGTGAAGAATAGGCTTGAGGCTTGAGACCCGAGGCTTGAGGGAAGTACGAAGAAGCCCGGGGGACGCACGCGGCGCTGGACTTTTGCCGCTGAGAGCACAGAGGAGTTAGAAGGAGGCGTTGCCGCTATGCCGACTTCGCGTTGGCTTCAAGTCTCAAGTCTCAAGCCTCTCTCGTGATCTCAAAGCCGAGCTCTTCGATCATCTTGTAGTCGGCCTCGGGCGCTTGACCTTTGGTCGTCAGGTAGTCGCCGACGAAAATCGAGTTGGCCGGATAGAGGCCGAGCGGTTGCAGGCTGCCCAGATGTAATTCGCGGCCGCCCGAAATGCGAATCTCGCTGGTCGGATTGGCGAAGCGAAACATCGCCAGAACTTTCAGGCAATAGCGCGGATTGAGATCGCGCCGGCCGGCCAGCGGCGTCCCGTCGATCGGGTTGAGAAAGTTGACCGGAATCGATTCGGCCGCCAGCTCGCGCAGGGCAAAGGCCATGTTGACCACGTCGACGTCCTGCTCGCCCATGCCGATGATTCCGCCCGAGCAAAGCTCCATGCCGGCCTGTCGGACTGCCTGCAAGGTGTCGACGCGATCTTGATAGGTGTGGGTCGAGCAGATTTCACCGTAGTGCCGCTCGCTGGTGTTGAGGTTGTGATTCACGCGATCGACGCCGCAGGCTTTCAGTTGCCGGGCCTGATCGGGGGTGAGCAGGCCGAGGCAGGCGCAGATTTTGAGATCGTAGCGCGACTTGATCTCGGGAACGATCCGCGTGATGGCCGCCATTTCGCGCTCCGTGGGCCCGCGAGCCGAAATCACGATGCAGTAGGTTTTGGCCTGGCGCTCGGCGGCCAATCGGGCGGCGTCGAGCAGCTTTTCGGCATTCAGCAGGTTGTAGCGCGGAATCTCGGCCTCCGAAACTTTCGACTGCGAACAGTAGCCGCAATCTTCCGGGCAAAGTCCGCTCTTGGCATTCATCAGAAAATAGAGCTGCACCGTGCGGCCGAACGTGCGGCGGCGGATGCGAAAGGCGGCCGCCAACAAGTCCAACAACTCGTCGTCCGGCGAGCGAAGAATCGCCAGGCCCTCGTCGAGCGTAAGCCGGTGGCCAGCCAACACGCGTTCGGCCAATGCATGCCAATCGGAAGTCGAGCTTTCCGCCACGGCGGTTGCCAGCAGGGTGCCTGCACGGTCGATCATGGGATTACTGCCTCGGGGCACTGGTTCACGGCTGTTACGAATATGGCCCGCACGCGGGGAGTCCCTACTAATATCCTCGACCGCGCTGGCGCCACAAGGGGCGATTTTTCGCCTCCGGGCCGAGCGCGGGCAGAGTAGAAAAGGCCCGGGTGGCCGATTTCCCTCCCCTGCCCTGGCCGCCTATTCCATCTTGCTGCACCCTGCTATCTGTACCACAATGAAACTTGTTGCCGCACTTTTCGGCGCCGCGGCAGTAGCGAAGCGGCCGGCTGGAAGCCTCCGCGGTCAGGCGTAACGGGAAAGCCTCGGGCATGATTCGGACCCACAGCGATACACCCCTGGATCAAAATCACCTGGTCCGGGTCGGACGGCTGGGAGAAATCGGATCGTTTACGGCGGTCGATCGGACGTGCTATCCACGGCGCGCCCGGGTGATTGTTCGCAGCGAGCGCGGGCTGGAAGTGGGCGAAGTGCTGGCATCGCCCGGCCCGATTGGCGCCGGCTCGCCGAGCGAAACGTCTATAACGGCTGGCTCGATTCTGCGCGGCATGACCGAGGCCGACGAATTGCTGGCATTGCGGCTGGAGCGGAATCGGCAGTCGGCGCTCGACGCCTGCACGGCTCGCCTGGCCGAGTTGCGGTTGCCGGTGGCGCTGGTCGACGTCGAGCATTCTTTCGATGGCCGGACGTTGCGATTCTATTTTCTGGGCGAGACGACGGCCGAAGTCGAAGCGGTGGTGGCCGAACTGGCCGAGCTTTATGAGGCCGAAGTCCAGATTCGCGGCTTTGCCGAAACGCTGACCAATGGTTGCGGGCCCGGCTGCGGCACCGACGAGGCGACGGGCGGCGGCTGCGGATCGTGCTCGACGGGCTGCGCAGTCGCCAGCGCGTGCAGCACTCGACGCCACTAACCAATCAAACAAACGGCACGCAAGTCGAAGTAAATTGCGACCAACACACAACCCCACCCACGATCACACTGACACTCCCCTTCCCCCGCCCCACCTGGGAAAAAAAGAGTCCCACCTGAAAAACGACGCAGACGAGAAAAACACCCCATCGCAACCAGGGCGAAAAACGAAAAACCGCAGCCGCGAGAGAACCACGTTTTGACTGACACGGTGAAGCATCACGACCGACCACCGGCCGGCCGCGCACGCCGCTGGCTGGCTCGTTGGCAAGCGCTGCCGCTCTATCGGCGCATTTCGGCCGGCGGGATCGCGGGCGTGGTAGTCGGCCTGGCGTTGCCGCCCCTGGCAATGGCCATCGAACGACTGATCGCGCTGGGCAGCCATCCGACCGAAGGCGAGAAGTTGGAGCTGACCGTGCTGGCCGGGATGATCGCGTCGGTGGAGCTGCCCGGCAAGTTGGTGCTGCGCGTTCTGGGGGCCCTGGCGCCGGCACTGGTGCTGGTGGCGGTGGTGCGGGCACTGATGCACGCCGAATTGGGCGGCCGCAACGGCTGGCGATTGGTCAAGCTGCTGCTGCTCAACACCGTGGTGGCGATCCTGATCGGACTGACGGTGGCCAATGTCCTTCAGCCCGGCGGCTGGACCGCGCTCGGCCAGCCGGCCGAGGTGACGAAGACGGCGACGGCCGCGAATCCGCTGACGCAGTTTTTGGACAACATTCCCAAGAGTTTGTTCGGTCCACTGGGAGACGATGGCCGGGTGCTGTCGGTGATTTTTCTGGCGCTGGCGTTTGGCGTGGCGCTGCGAAGGCTGAAGCGGGAACCGATCGGCAATGTCGACCAGGCGACGCTCGTGGCGTTCAATGCGCTGGTGATCGTGCTGCATTGGGTGCTGGAAGTGATTCCGCTGGCGGTCTTCGGCATCGTGACGGCCTTGATCGCGCACGGAAAATTCCACGATTTTGTCGGGCTGGGAGCTTTTGTTCTGGCGGTGATTTTGGCACTGCTGTTGCAAATGACCTATTATCTCGTGCGCGTGCGGCTGGGCTCGTGGGTGCGGCCGCTCGATTTGCTGCGTGGCACGCGCAATGCGCTGGTGATGGCGTTTTCCACCGGCAGCTCGACGGCCACGATGCCGGTGACCTATGCCTGTCTGAAAGATCGGGTCGGCCTGCGCGAGCAATCGGCCAGCATGGGCGCCCTGGTCGGATCGAATTTCAATAACGATGGCACGGCACTGTACGAAGCGATGGCCGCCCTGTTCATCGCCCAATCACTGGGCCAACATCTTTCGCTCGTCCAGCAATTGATCGTCGTGCTGACGTCGATTGTGGCCTCGGTCGGGGCCGCGGGTATTCCCGAGGCGGGGCTGGTGACCATGACACTGGTCTTCGACGCCGTCGGATTGCCGAAATCCTATATCGGAATTCTGCTAACGGTCGATTGGTTTTTGGACCGCTGCCGAACTACCATCAACGTGATGGGCGACACGAACGTCGCTTGCTTGCTCGACGGCCGCACGCGCCCGGAGCCGGCGTGCGAGCCGACGATTGACCCGACGGCGCCGCTGCCGGAACTGGTCGCGAGCGAGAGTTGACTCAGGCGAGCGTGAAATAGATTGTCCGGACCGAGATTACCGATGCCGACAGATTGTCACGTCAAACCGCTGCGATCGCTCGCCTCGCTGGGCACGTTTGTGGCCGCGCTGACCGGTTGCTGGCCGGCAAGCACGTCGGCCGCGCCGGCGGCATCGCGCGTGGTGTTGGCTGTTCACGGCGGCACCGGCATGGCCAAGGCCGATCTGACACCCGACGTGGAAAAGAAACTGCGGGCCGAGTTGGCCGCGGCGCTCGACGCCGGCTATCAGGTTTTGAACAAACCGACCGGAACGAGTGTCGACGCCGTCGAAGCAGCGATCCGGGTGCTGGAAGATTCGCCGCTGTTCAACGCCGGCCGCGGAGCCGTCTTCAGCAGCGAGGGACGCAACGAGCTCGATGCTTCGATCATGATGGGCCTCGGGCGCAAGGCCGGGGCGGTAGCCGGCGTGACCAATGTCAAGAATCCGATCAGTGCCGCGCGGGCAGTGATGGACAAATCGCCGCACGTGCTGTTGATCGGCCGCGGCGCCGAAGGTTTTGCCGCCGAGGCCGGGCTTGAGATCGTTAACCCGGTCTATTTTTGGACCGAGCCGCGCTGGCGCGAACTGCAAGAGTTCTTGCGCAAGAACGAAGCGGGGCCAGCGCCGGCCAGTTCGGCGGGACCGGCCCCCGCGCCGCAACACAGTCCCACGTTGCCCGGCACGTGGCACCGAGTGGGGCACCGTCGGAGCCGTGGCGCTCGACTGGGGCGGAAACCTGGCCGCCGGCACGTCGACCGGCGGCATGACGGGCAAGCGACCGGGCCGGGTGGGCGATTCGCCGATCATCGGCGCCGGCACCTATGCCGACAACGCCACCTGCGCCGTATCGGCCACCGGTCATGGCGAATTCTTTATTCGCTACGCCGTGGCCCACGAAATTGTCGCCCGCATGAAATACAACCATCAATCGCTCGACTCGGCGGCGGCCGACGTCGTGCTCAAGGAGCTGAAACAGGCGGGTGGCGAAGGGGGAGTGATCGCCTTGGACAACAAGGGCAATTTTTCGGCCCCCTTCAACTCCGAAGGGCTCTACCGGGGCTCCATCGATCAAGATGGCAAGCAGACCGTGGCCCTCTACGAAAACTGAATCGAGCGAAACCTGTAGGAAACGAAAGGTAAATCGAGGTTAAACTAGGAAGCGAATTCTGACACCCTACCAAACCATCACGTGCGGCTTCAGGCGTGGAAAGTTGGCATCGGAACTGCCAATTGTCTACCCTGGGAGCAAAGGATCGTGAGACAAACCGTCCACGGCGAGGGCGGATCAGGAACGATCAGCCCGCACTGGCGTGACCGGCGCGAAAACGAGAAGAGGCAGATTTTGACAGGCAGCCGGCGCAATGCCGGTTGGACAACTGGCGCAGTGCCGGACGATCGGGGCCAGCAAGACGTCGAAATGCTGGAGTGGTCGCGTGGCGCTCCGTGCAACATGAACTCCTGCAAAAGAAAGACTGCCATGAAAAGCTCAAGGACGTGCTTTTTTGTTGTCGCTTGTCTGATCGGCTTGGCCGGCGTCTGCCGCGCCGCCGATCCGCCCCAAGGCTCGCTGGTGATCATCGGCGGCGCGCTGCGGTTCGGCGAACGAGAAGTCTGGCAGCGCGTGGTCGAATTGGCCGGCGGCAAGGGGGCCAAGATCGCGGTCTTTCCGACGGCCAGCATCAATCCGCTCAGGTCCGCCGCTCGGGCGAGCGACGCGCTGCGGGCGGCCGGCGGCTATCCGTTTACGGTTCCCGTGGCGCTGGAAAAGATCGACGTCGACTACCACAAGGCGGTCGTGGATCCGGAGATCATCTCGCAGGTGCGCGAGGCTGGCGGAGTTTTCTTCACCGGCGGCGAACAATCACGGATCATGCAGGCGCTGGTGGGCAGCGACGGAAAGAACACGCCGCTGCTCGACGCCATTTGGGACGTTTATCGCCGTGGCGGAACCGTCGTCGGCACGAGTGCCGGCGCGGCGGTAATGAGCCACATCATGTATCGCGACGCCCGCAACGTGCTGGAAACGTTGAAAAGCGGCGTCAGCATGGGAAAAGAGATCGCCTACGGGCTGGGCTTTCTCGATACCAGATGGTTCGTCGAGCAACACTCGCTGACACGCGGCCGATTCGCCCGGGCGCTGGCGGCCATGCAATCGCAGGATTTGAAGTTTGGCATTGGCGTCGCCGAGAACACGGCCCTGATTGTCAGCGGAGGAACGCAAGTGAAGGTGATCGGCCACAAGGGAGCCGTGGTGATGGATTTGTCGCAGGCCACGGTCGACCCGAACGTGAAGGGTTTCAATCTGAAGAACGCCCGGTTGAGCTACCTCGACCGCGGCGACGAATTCAACATGACGACGCTCACGGTGACTCCGTCGGCGGAAAAGCAGAACGAAACCAGGCTCGATCCGAATTCGCCCGATTTTCATCCCGAGTTCGACGACCGCTTATTTACCAACGACATTTTGGGCAACAATGCGGTCTGCGACCTGATCGACAAACTGATGATCAACAAGACCGGCGAAGCGATCGGACTGGCGTTCGACGGCTTGGCGGCCGCCTCGGCCACGACGCAGGGTTTCGAGTTCCGCTTCTATCGGGACAAGGACACCCTCGGCTGGCACACCGAGGCTTTCGGCGGCGAGGATTTTACGATCTCGAACGTCCATCTCGACGTCCGCCCCGTCTCGGTCGGACCGCTGTTCGTCAACAAATAGGCAGGCGGCCGACCGGTTGATGTTTGTCACTGTCGCAAAAACCGGTTCGATCGCACCGGGCAAAGCCGAAGTCTTTACGGTCGGAGACCACCTGGTGGCGGTCTTCCACTTGGGCGATGGACAATACCACGCCATCGACGACCTTTGCCCGCACATGGGGGCGTCGTTGGCCGCCGGCGACCTCGAGGGCGACGTCGTCACGTGCCCGTGGCATGCGTGGCGATTTCGCGTGACCGACGGGACGTGGTGCGACAGCCCGCGGATCAAAACCCGGGTGTTCGAGGTCCGCGTCGTCGGCGACGAAATCCAGGTTCGCGACCCCGACGCGGGCGAATCGCCTGGCGGAGAAAAGGTGTCAGGAACCGAATAGCGAACAGGTTCCTGACACCTTTTTTTGCGGGTTTGGTGGGTGAGCGATGAGCGACCGCAAGAATTGGCTCCTCTATGGCGCGACCGGTTACACCGGCGATTTGATTGCGCGCCGGGCTGCCGCCAAGGGAGAACGGCCGATTCTAGCCGGTCGCAACGCCAAGAGGGTCGCCGCCCTGGCCGCCCAGCTCGACTTCCCGAGCCGAAGTCTTTCGCTCGATGAGCCGGCGGCGATGGTCGCGGCGTTAGCCGACGTCGATACGGTGCTCAACTGCGCCGGTCCGTTTGCTCAGACGGCGCCGGCTTGGATCGCGGCCTGCCTGGCTGCACGCGTCAACTATCTGGACATCACCGGCGAGCTCGACGTGATCGAACTGGCCGCACAGCATCACGAGCATGCCCGGCACGCGGGCGTCACGCTGATGCCGGCCGTCGGTTTCGACGTGGTGCCGACCGATTGCCTGGCGGCGATGTTGGCCGAGCGTTTGCCCGATGCCGAACGCCTGGAGTTGGCTTTTTCGATGGAGGGCCGCATCAGTCGCGGAACGGCCAAGACGATGCTGGCTGCCGCGCCCGCGGGCGGCCGAGCACGGATTGCCGGCCGGATCGAAAAAGTGCCGACCGCGTGGAAGTCGCAGCGCATCGATTTTGCCGATCGGCCGCGCTGGGCCGTGACCATTCCGTGGGGCGACGTATCGAGCGCTTATTACACGACGAAGATCGACAATATCGAAGTCTACTCGGCCGTGCCGCGCGCGATGATTGTGGCCCTGCGCTTGTTTCGCCGGCCGCTCAAACTGCTGGGCTGGCCTCCGCTTGCCCGATTGGTCAGCCGCGCAATCAATTCTCTGGCGCCGGGGCCCGACGCCGACGCCCTGATGCGCGACCGCTGCCAGCTTTGGGGCCGCGTGAGCGATCGCTCGGGCAAGCAAGTGACCGCCACGCTGGAAACGCCCGGCGGTTACGCGCTCACGGTTTTGACTGCGCTGGCGGCGGTCGAGCGTGTGCGGGGCGGCGGCACGGCGGCTGGTTTTCTTACCCCTGCCCGCGCGTTTGGCCCGCAGTTCATTTGCGAATTTCCCGGCACGAGCTTTCGCTGGGTGGGCGATGGGGCGTAGCCGCTACACGCCGCTGGCCGATTTTCGCAATTGCCGGGCCCACAGCGTGAGCCAGATCGCGACCATTGCCCACGCCCACAGAAACAGCTTAAAGACGCCGACCAGCCAGAGACTGACCAGGAAGATCTGATCGCGACGGAAGCCGCCCCACAACTGGTCAATCCAGTCCGATGGGCTCGACATCATGCCGAGTAAAACGAACCAGGCGATGGTCAGAAAGACGACGGCGATCAACCACGTCCACCAGCCGGCCACCGCCGCTGCCCGCACCCTGCGTTCGAAAACATCGTTCATCGTTAACTCCGCAGTTGAAGGACCAGAAAACGCGCAACAGCGTCACGCTTCATTATAGGCGGGGCGAAGTGCGCCGGCGGCGTCACTTCGCGCCGATCGTCGTCGTGTCGCGGCCTTGGCCCGACTGCGTGGGAAAGGCGGCCGTCGTGGCCAGCGCGACACCCATCACGCTGTTCCACCAGGCCGCGGCGTCTTCGTCGGTCCAACTCTCCGACACCTTGGCACGCTCCAGCAGGCGACGCAGCTCCTGGGCCGATTGCGGCCGGTCGCCGGGCGACTTGGCCAGGCAACGCAAGACGAGCGATTCCAGATCGGCCGAGATCGGCTGCCGCAGCCGCACGCTGGGAGGCACCGGCGGCGTGTCGACGTGACGCATACAAATCTCGACGATGTTGTCTCCCTCGAAGACCGGCTTGCCCGTCAATAAAAAGTAGCCGACCGCTCCCAGGGCGTAAATGTCGCTGCGGGCGTCGACGGTCCAGCCCTTTTCGATCGCCTCGGGCGACATGTAGAGGGGCGTGCCGGTCAAGCCGGGCGAAATGGTGTAGGACGATTGCCCCGGTCCGTCCAAAGCTTTTACCAGTCCGAAGTCCAGCAGCTTGACGAAGTCGTAGATGCCGCCGCGCCGGTTGATCATGATGTTGGCCGGCTTGATGTCGCGATGGATCAAGCCGGCGGCATGGGCTTCGATCAGCGAGCCGCAAACCTGCTTCAGGATGTTGACGACGCGCCGCTCGGGCTGCGGGCCATAGCGTTCGACAAGCGTTTGCAGCGTCATGCCGTCGAGCAGTTCCATGGCGTAGTAGAACAAGCCTTCCGGCGTGCGGCCATAATCATAAATGGCGATGGTGTTCGGATGGTTCAACTGGCTGGTCAGTTGCACTTCGCGCTCGAACCGCCCTATCGCGACGTCGGTCGTTTTGTCGGGATCAATCAGTTTGACCGCCGTCGGGCGGCGAAGCATGTCGTGGTGGGCCCGATAGACCGCCCCCATGCCGCCCGATCCGATCCGCTCTTCGAGGATGTATTGGCCCAACCGCCGGGCTTCCAAGGCCGAGCGGCGCGCCGTGCGTTCGAGCCGGGCCATGAGGATCGAATAGACGAAGATCACGATCGATGCAGCCAACAGCAGCGCGAACAACGCCCAAAACGTCCGTCGCACGGCCGCAAACGGCGCCGTCGCCTGGGCCAGATCCATTTCGGTGATGATGCCGAAACCAAGATTGGGGAGCCATTCCCACGCTCCGACCGACATCACGCCTCGATAGTCGCGATAGCCGACGACGTTCGAGCCGCTTTTGCCGGCGGCCAACTGCGCGGCGGCAAACGTCAACGGCTGCTCGCTGCGGCGCAGCTCGGGCCGATCGCCGGCGGTCATGTCGACACCGGGATCGCGAACCTGCACGTTGAAGATCGAATTCGCATCCGGGCGATCGGGCAACAGGCCGATTTGTTTCAGCTCGTCGTCGAACCGGCTTTCCGACAGCATCACCCCCTGGGCGTCGACGGCATAGGTCTCGCCCGAGCTGCCGGTGCGGGCGACCGCCAGGATCCGCGTAAAATCGACCTCGGGGCGGATCCGCAAGCCGAGCAAGGCCACGATCTCGCCGGCGCCATTGCGGATCGGCGCCGGCGATCATCGTCGGCACGCCGGGGCGCATGCCGCCGCGGCCGTCCGGCAGTGGAATCGTGCTGGGGAATGGCCGCGTGATGCCGGCACTTCCACCCATTGCCGCCTCGAAGAAGGGGAGATATCCCTCCACGATCTCGGTTCCGACCAGTTCATCGTAGGAAGAAGCCAGGATTCTTTTCTCACGATCGATGATCATGAAGCCCAGATAACCGTGCGACTCGACCTGGCCTTTCATTTGCGCGCGGACCTCGGCGATCGGCGCGGCGAGCTTGAAGCGCAACTGGTCGGCGGGAACGTCTTGGGCGCCGGCGATCAATTGGCTGACAAAGTTGACGATGTCGGGATCGCGGGCAATGCCCGAGACGATGGCCTTTTGCTCCGACATCCAGAACTGCAAGGCCGTCTGGTCTGTTTCAAGCACGGCTGTGAGTTGATCGGTGATCGATTGGCGCAGTGCCGATTCGACCGAGCGGCGCAGATAGAGGGCCACGATCGACAAGAAGGCGGCGGCCACCAGCGGCCAAATCCAAAGCTGCCGGCGAAAAAACAGGTTGCTACTGGAGCGTGACGGCAGGCGACTCTTGATGGCTTGGCTGTTCACGCCTTCTCCAAATCCCAAGACTGACGGAAAACAGGCTTGTTGGTTTTTGACCCGCGCCGGGGGGCACGGACCGATGCGCCGGCTGTCAGCACTCATTTTGTGTTGGAACCCTCGCTCAAATCAATCGCGGTTCTATCGATTGGAGCGGTCGGTGGCTGCGCCCCTGCCCCCCCTTTGCCAGGCGCAGCCGGCGAGCTATCTTTCAGATGGGTGGAGAAAAGGCGCCGTTCGGGCAGGCGGCCTCCACTGAGCGTCGTCGACGTGAACGTCCGGCGGTCGGCAGGACCGCATTGCCCCAAAGGCCCCAACACCATTACTCGTATGACCGACGCACCGCGCGATCCCTCGATTCCCGATTTTCTCGCCACGCTGGGGCTGGCTCCCCCCTACTCGGTCGAGGACGTGAAAGAGGCCTATCGGGCCAAGGTGAAGACGGCTCATCCCGACGTGGGGGGATCGGCGGCCGAGTTTACCCAGGTCCAGGAAGCCTATGAACGGGCGCTGGAATATGTGCGATTTCGAGCGAATCGCATGACCTGGCTGAGCAGCCACGTCGAGCAATATGCCGCGCTGCAGGATTTCATCTCCCAGATCGAAGAGCGCGGCGGCTCGGTCGAAGTCGAAGCGGTCGATTGGCTGAAGAAGTCGTTCGGGGCCGATTTTGCCCAGCTCGTTTCGCGGGTCGTCGGGCTGCGGCTGTCGAACGAGCAATTCGGCGACGATACGATCGCCCATTTGCTCAGCGAACGTCAAATGTTCGACAGCCTGCACTGGCTCGATTTGTCCGACAGCCGCACGACCGACCGCGGCGCAGCCTTGCTGGTCACCTTCAAGCGGCTGCGGCGACTCGATTTGCGAGGGACCACGGCCGGCAACCAGGCCAGCGAACTGGTCGGATTGCTTCCCAATCTGACGTGGATCGGGTTGCCGCCGGGTGCGGTCGGCGCTTTTGGCCGTCTTTCGCTGCGATTGCGCCGGCCCGATTTGCACTGGGCGCGCGATGGAGAGACATGTGGCCCGCCGGCGATGGCCGACACGGCGTGAATCGGCGCCGGCTTGCTCAGCTCGTGATGAACCGAGCTTCGTATTGCAGGCTGTCGAGAAATTTGCGGGCTTCGACGTAAGCCGCCGGGACTGTAGTCGTTGATGTTCTTGCTCAATCGCCGCGCAGCGCATCGATGGCCCCCATGATTGCCCGATAGTCGCTGCTGGTGCCGGTGGTCGCCTGGCGTTGGGTGAACAAGCGGTCGACGGCATCGCGTGGTTTGGCGTATCGCGAGTCAGCGAAGAGCGTGGGCCAGTTGATTTCGCCCGTTACCGGATCGAGCTCGGTGGAGGTCAATCGCTTGGGAGCGGCTTCGGCCGCGTAACGGGAAAGTTCGGCGGCGTGGGCGCCGGTGAGCGTGCCTCGGCTCGAGCGGCCTGGTTGACGCGCCGCATTTCGAAGTAGGTGTTCGTATACTTCAAACGATTGTCGAGATCGGCGGAGTAGGCCTGCTCGTAGTTTTGCGCGGCAATCGAATTCATCACATTGGCATAGCCGGCTGATCGAACCACGTTGGCCATGCCGTTGAGGTACGAACCGGCCGCGGTACCGCCGTCGTCGTAACCGCCCCAACCATAGCCATATCCCCCGCCGCCCGAAGGGAAGGCAGGATAACTCGGTCGCGGGTAATTGCCGCCGCTCTGATAGGACTGAGCCCAACCCGGCGTCGAGGTCGCGCTCACGAGCAAGCCGGCGGCCACGAAACAGGCTGCGTGGCGAATTCTCATGGTTCAGCTCTCGACTGGGGGTCTTGGGGGTGATGGCGTCGTCACTCGCGACTGCAAGCGTCGATTATATACTCGACCCGCGGGGTGAACCAAGCTCGTTATGGATCTTGGGGTTCAGCGACGAATTGCCCGGCTCCCTCGGATTCGTACCGATTCTCTGACGGTGCGCAGAAGATTCGCCGTCTCTGGGAAAGTCGTGGAAGGAGCGGCGAGCAGATAGCCTGCCGATTGTCCCATCCCATTGATGGGATTCGACTTGAATATGGTTGGTGCGAGAGCCAGCTGGAGTGGGCGAGGCCGTGAGGGGTAAATCAGAAAATCGCGTGGGCGGATCGGCCACCCGACAGGCGCCGCTGCGCGTCACGAACGATTGTCCGTGCCGCTTAGCCGGCGACCTGATCGGAAGAGGATCATGCAGCCCGGGGGCTAGCTTGTCAGAAATCGGGCTTCGTACTCGAGACTGTCGAGAAACTTACGTGCTTCCAGGTAAGCAGGGGGATTGTAATCGTCGATGTTCTTGAGCATCGCCGCACGGAGAGCCTCGATCGCCTCGCTCATCGCTCGAAAGTCGGCCGCTCCCCCGCCGCCGGTCGAATGACGATCGCTAAGCAGGCGCTCGATTTTCTCGCGCAGAGCCGCGTAGCGATCGTCGGCCAGCACCAAGGGCCAATTGACTTCGCCAGTCACCGGATCGAGGTCGCTGGCGGCCAATCGCTTGGGAGCCATTTCTTCGGCCTGCCGAACGAGTTCGGACGTACTCGCTCGACGGCCGCGCACCTGGTCACGCAACGAGGCATTCATCTGCTTCACCGCGAAATAGTTGTTGGTCGCCTTGAGCCGATTATCCAGATCGGTAGAGTAGGCCTCACCGTAGGTCTTTACGGCCTCCGATTCCATGACGTCCGCATATCCCGCCGAGCGG
Organism: uncultured Planctomycetaceae bacterium; assembly: GCA_963702015.1. Lineage (GTDB taxonomy): Bacteria > Planctomycetota > Planctomycetia > Pirellulales > PALSA-1355 > DATJTR01. Next base: position 3,110,600 of record OY969698.1, on the reverse strand, counting down.
ACCACGTTCGCCATTCCATTGAGGTAGGCGTCCGCGTACCAACTCGCAGGCGTGCCGGTAGCATAGCCGAAACCGTATGAGTACCCTGAGCCTCTGCTGCCCGAGGGGGCAGTGGGCATCGCGCCGCCAGGTCGGCCACCCGCCGGTCCACCGGTCATGGGTGCACCCGCAGGTTTTCCACCGCCCGCCGGGCCGCCTGCAGGCCCGCCACCGGCGGGCCCACCCGCTGGAGGCGCGGCCGGTCCATTGACCAAGCCGCCAGGATTCCCAGCCGTCCCGATCGGACTAATCGTCTGACTTCCGTTCGGGACACGGACGGGACTGTTCGGGCCACCCACACCGAGACCTTGGCCTGCGTTCGTTCCAGTTCCAAGATAGGGCGTGCCCGGGGCCGAGGGACTGGCCGTACTACCGGCGGCGCCGTTAGGGGCATTGCCGGTCCCGCTTCCAGCCATGTTGCCCGGGTTGCCGGTGGTGTTGCCGGCCGGTGTGCCGGTCCCGTTTCCGATCGGGTTGCCCGGGTTACCGTCGTTTGGACCGTTGCCATTCCCAATGTTATTGCCGGTGCCATTACCCGCCCCGTTGCTGTTAAGCCCGTTGACCGTCTGCGTGGGCCCGCCCGGCGTGGTCGTTGCGCCAAGGTTACTATTGCCGGGCAGACCATTTACGGTCCTCGTAGGCCCGCCGGGGGTGACTGCAGCGCCGAGATTTCCGTTGCCGGGTAAGCCGTTGACGGTCCTTGTGGGCCCGCCGGGCGTGGTCGTCGCACCGGGATTGCTCGCGGTGTTATTCGTGGAATTGCCAGTTCCGTTTCCGTTGTTGTTTCCGCCCGTGCCACTGGTTCCATTTCCCGATCCATTGGGCGCGGAATTCATGTTGCCGTTGTTGGCGTTGGTTCCAAACACCGGACCGATGGGCAAACCGACTCCGCTAGGCCCGGTGGAAGTACCACTCGCGTTGCCGGCGTTGGCGGGAACTGCTCCATTCGTCCCATTCGTGCTCCCGCCACTACCGCCTGCCAGGCTATTGGGAACATTCGTTGTGCTGCCGTTGGCCACAGCGTTGCCGCCATTGCCGCTAACCGTGCCGCTGGTTCCGTTGGTGCTGCCGCTGTAGCCATTGGCCGTGCCGTTGGGAACATTCGTTGTGCTGCCGTTGGCCACAGCGTTGCCGCCATTGCCGCTAACCGTGCCGCTGGTTCCGTTGGTGCTGCCGCTATAGCCATTGGCCGTGCCGTTGGGAACATTCGTTGTACTGCCGTTAGCCACAGCGTTGCCGCCATTGCCGCTAACCGTGCCGCTGGTTCCGTTGGTGCTGCCGCTGTAGCCAGTGGCCGTGCCGTTGGGAACATTCGTCGTGCTGCCGTTAGCCACAGCGTTGCCGCCATTGCCGCTAACCGTGCCGCTGGTTCCGTTGGTGCTGCCGCTATAGCCATTGGCCGTGCCGTTGGGAACATTCGTCGTGCTGCCGTTGGCCACAGCGTTGCCGCCGTTGCCGCTAACCGTGCCGCTGGTTCCGTTGGTGCTGCCGCGATTGGAGTTCGCAGTGGCGTTAGGAACGCTGGCAGTGGTGCCGGTCACTCCGCCGCCGTATCCGACAGCCGGTCCGCCGCCGCCCCCTCCTCCGCTCGCGCCGCCGGTCGCGTTTCCGCCGGGATTTCCGCCGCCGCTCGCGTTACCGGCAGAATTGCCGCCCAGAGAACGACCGTTCTGATTCGCGTTGCTGCCATTACCTGTGGCATTCCCGTTTGGGGTGTTTCCGGCCACGTTACTACTTGCGGCATTACTGCCGGTGGCGCCGCCGTTGCCAGCGGTGGCCCCGGCGCGAGCAGCGGTGCCGCCCTGGCCGGATGTGCCGCCGCCACTGCGGGAGACCGTACCGTTGCCGGCAGTGGTGCCACCCGTTCCGCCAGTCGCTTGGGCCGCGGCGTTTGGCTCCGATGTGCTGCCGGCGTTAACCGTGCCTGGATCGCCGCCGCTGGTGATGGCCGGTGCTGCGCCGAGATGCCGGAGGTTTCCATGGGAATCGTGTAGATAGTGCTGGAGCCGGAGAGCTCCTGCCCCTAAACCGACGAGCCCTAAAACAGCGGCCAAAAACAGGGCGGCATATCGCATGACAAATCTCTCCCGGGTTGAAGATCAAGGCTGAGCGCCGCCTCTCGCAGCTGTCTCGGCTCGGCTATATACTCGATTCCTGGAGTGAACTTTTTTCCGACTGCCCGGGGTTGACTCCGCGATCGAACGACTTCTCCTTGCTGCTTCGGACAGAAGCGGGCATTTTCGAGTCTCTCGGCGCAGCAAATGCACTGCCCGGTGACTAACATATCTTTTAGGTCTGCCTCACCCCCGCGTGAGGACCACTGTTGCGAAAATCATGCCGGCGCGGGATTGTCCGGCGGAGGACTATTTCATGCGATTCGTTGTGTTGCCGAGCCCAATCCGGCGTTTTAGGGGATTTGGCGTTATCGCTGTGGTTGCGTTGAGCTGGTCGACAGTCGGCCACAGTGCCGACGGGCCGACCAAAAGCAAACCGGCCAAGGCCCCGGCCGAGTCGCCGGCCGCAGCTCCCACGAGCGTGGCCGATCTGGCCAAGGCGGCGGCGAGCGGTCCGAGCAAATCACGCGAGGACGCGATCGACGATCTGGCCGACCTGGGACCAAAGGCCAAGGCGGCAGTGCCGCAACTCATCGCGGCGCTGAAGGCGAAAGAACCGGGCGTGCGCTGCGCGCCGCGCGAGCCTTGTCGGCGATCGGACCGGCGGCGGCCGACGCCACCGACTCGTTGGCCGCGGCGCTCGATGATTCGGATCATCACGTGCGCAGTCATGCAGCCTACGCACTGGGCGCGATCGGCGCGCCAAGCAAGAAGTATGTCAAGGAATTGGTAGCTCGCCTCACCGACGAAAATCCTCACGTTCGCCGGGCCGCGATCCGGGCGATCGATCGGATCCATCCCGATCCGGAAGAAGTAGTCACGTCCATTGCTTCGGCGCTGAGTGCGGCCGATCCGTCGGTGGCGCTGGCGGCGGTCCGCTCGCTGGTGACTTATGGCGACAAAGCCATGCCGGCGGCGATCAAGGTGCTACAGAATGCGGAGCCGAAGAGCAAAGCCCGCTACTGGGCTTGCGTGCTGTTGGCCGAGTTCGGTCCGGCGGCCGAAGGTGCGGTCGAACCATTGACGATGGCCCTGTCCGACGAAGATCCCGGAATTCGGATGCAGGCGGCGCTTGCGCTCGGGCAGATCGGACCGGCCGCCAAGAGCGCAGTGCCGGAGTTGATCAAGACGCTCGACGACCCGCTGACGGGGGTCCGTTATACGGCCGCCTATGCCTTGGGATTGATCGGCGACAAACAAGCTCTGCCGGCACTGAAAAAGGCGTCGGTTGGCAAGGACACGTTGCTGACGACGCTATCGATCTGGGCGATTGCCAAGATCGAACCGGAAAACGAAAAAGCGGTCGACAAGGCGGTCGATGCGATTGTCGCGGCCATGGAGGACAAGCGGCCCGAGGTACGGCAGGCGGCGGCCCAGGCCTTGTGGGATCTGAAGGCTCCGCACGAAAAGGTCGGTCCTGCCCTGACGGCCGCACTGAACGACGACAATCCGGAAGTCGTTTCGAACGTGCTCGACAGCCTGGCCTCGCTGGGCGAAAAAATTGCGCCGCGCGTCACCGCCGCGCTCGAGGATCCCAAACGCCGCGCCCGGGGGTTGGCACTGGTGCAGCGAATGGGCCCCCAGGCCAAACAGTGCACGCCGGCGCTGATCAAACTGCTCGGCGCGAAGCCGAATGACGCCACGGCCGGCGAAAGCGAAACGGTTGCCGTGCTGATGGCGCTGGGCGCGATCGGGCCCGACGCTGCCGAGGGAGTCGACGCGATTTCCGAATCGCTCGAGAGCAAGGATCCCCAGGTTGTGGGCGCGGCCTGCTATGCGCTCGGACGGATCGGAACGGCGGCGGCCGGCAAGGCACCGGAAATCACGAAACAACTGGCGAGCCCGTCGATTTACACGCGTGTCTCGGCGGCCTGGGCGCTGGCGGCGATCGATCCAGACAAGTCCCACGTGGCCAAGCTGACGTTGCCGCTGCTGATCGAAGCGCTCGACAGCGAGATTTCGGTGGTGCAAATCGAGTCTGCCGAGACGTTGGCGCGCTGGGCAAATCGGCCAAGAGCGGCGCTGCCCAAGGTGAAAGCGCTCTTCGATCACAGCAACGGCGGCGTAAGTGCGGCCGCGAAGTGGGCTGCCGAACAAATCGAAAAGCCCTGATTCGGCGGGCCACGTGCCAGAGCGTTCCCCCGAGATTGCGCGTCGCATGCCCGAGCGTCCCCGCGTGGCGTTGTTGATCGAGACGTCCAATTCTTACGCGCGGGGTCTGCTGCGCGGCATCCATCGCTATCTGCGCGAGCATCGCGCCTGGACCATCGATCTGCCAGAGCAGGGACGCGGTGCCCCGCCCCCCGCCCACCTGGCCCAATGGCGTGGCGACGGCATCATCGCCCGCATCGAAAACCAGCGGATTGCCGAGGCGGTGCGGCAGGCCAATCTGCCGACAATCGACGTCAGCGCCGCGGGACTTCTCCCCGGCTCGCCGGTCGTCGAGACGGGCAACGAATCGATCGCGCAGTTGGCAGTCGAGCATCTGCTCGCCGCCGGGTTCAAGCAATTTGCGTTTTGCGGCGACGAGCGGTTTGCCTGGTCGGGAATGCGGCGACCTCGTTCGAACGGCTTGTGGCCGAAGCGGGTTTCCCGGCAAGCAGCTATCCGCGCAAAGCCGGCCGCCGAACTCTGTCTTGGGAACAAGAACGCTCGAGCCTGGCCGATTGGCTGCGCGGGTTGCCCAAGCCGGTCGGGATCATGGCCGCTTACGACCAGCGCGGCTGGCAAGTGCTGGACGTTTGTCGCAGCATCGGGCTGGGAGTGCCCGACCAGGTGGCCGTGATCGGCGTCGATAATGACGAACTGCTGTGCGAACTGGCGCAGCCCTCGCTATCGAGCGTCGTTCTCGACACCGATCGCGCGGGTTACACGGCCGCCGAACTGCTGGCCCAGATGATGGCCGGCAAGAAGGTGATGGCAAAGCAATACCTGATCGAGCCGCTGGGGATCGTCACTCGGCAGTCGACCGACGTTTTTTCGGGGGCCGACGCCGACGTTGCGCGGGCCGTGCGATTCATTCGCGATCATGGCTGCGACGGCATCAAGGTGCAGGCGGTGGTCGACGAGCTGGCCATGTCGCGGCGGGTGCTGGAACATCGCTTCCGCCAGACTTTGGGCCGCACGCCCCACGACGAAATCTTGCGCGTGCAGATCGAACGGGTGGCACAGCTCTTGGCCGAAACCGATTTGCCGCTGGCGACGATCGCCGACCGGGCCGGTTTCAAACACGCCGAATACATGAGCGTGGCCTTCAAGCGGCAGACCGGGCTGGCGCCGCGACAGTTTCGCGAGAGCAAGCGCGAGCCGAAGAAATGATTCGTCTGGTCAGGTGACGATTGAAGAGTTTGACCGCGGAGATTGCGGAACCGCGCAGAGACTGTAAATCAACGATGAAAGAGTGCTGTTTTGGGTTTGCGCCTTTAGGTGAGTGTTAAACTCCCATCGGGCCGAATCGGGAAGGCCCCGTAGGCGACCTCCCACAGATATCCATCGGGATCGGAAAAATATCCGCTGTAGCCGCCCCACTCGGCCGCGCGGCCGGCTTCTCGATCTTGCCGCCGGCACGCTCAGCCTGCGCAAGGATTTGCGGCACCTCCTCTTTGGTCCTGACGTTGTGGGCGAGCGTGATACCGGTGAACTTCGACTTGGCAACAAGAAACGCGTCCGAGACGTCGTTGGCCAATAAATCGTAGGGATACAGAGCGAGGCAGACCCCTTGGGTCTGGAAAAAAATAATTCCGCTCTCGGCCGTGCGGGTTGTCGGAAAGCCGAGGCCATCGCGGTAGAATCGTAGCGAACGTTCGAGATCGGCGACGCCAAGGGTGATGATGCTGATTCGCGGTTCCATGTTGAGTCCGCAGGCGTGGTGCAAACGTCTGATGGGCCGGGGCAATCCCGAGCCAATCGCATCTTACCGGCGTGGCGACACAAAGAAACACCCCGGGACGAAGCCACTTGCGGCCGGGCGGTGAGAAATCTCAATAGAATTGCGCAAAAACTCATTCACACCCGTTCTCCCCCATGGGAGGCTGATGACGTGGACGCGCAGTGTTCGACGTGGGTATCGGAAAAAAGATGTGTTTTGAACGGAACGGCAAAGAGAGACAGCCATGACCAAGCAAATCAACATTGCGATCATCGGATTGGGTTTCGGAGCGGAATTCATTCCGATTTACCAGCGTCATCCCCAGGCGAATATGTATGCCATTTGCCAGCGCAATCCGGCGAAGCTGAAGCAGATCGGCGATGCCTTCGGCGTCGAGCGACGCTACGCCAGCTATGACGACCTGCTGGCCGATCCCGCGGTCGACGCGGTGCACATCAACACGCCGATTCCCGACCATGCTCCGCAGGCGATCAAAGCGCTCAAGGCCGGCAAGCACGTGGCGTGTACCGTGCCGATGGCCACCAGCCTGGAAGATTGCCGGAAGATTGTCGAGCTGGTGCAGGAGACCGGCAAGAAATACATGATGATGGAAACGGTCGTCTACGCCCGCGAATATCTGTTCGTCAAAGAGCTCTACGACAAGGGCGAACTGGGACGCGTGCAGTTTCTGCAGGCCAGCCATCAGCAGGAGATGGGAGGCTGGCCGGGCTATTGGGAAGGCCTGCCGCCAATGCACTATGCCACGCATTGCGTCGGCCCCTGCCTGGCGCTGGTCGACGGCGAGGCGGAATATGTTTCGTGTTTCGGGTCGGGCCGGATCGACGAAAAGCTGATTGGCAAATACCGATCGCCCTTCGCGGTCGAAAGCACGCACATCAAATATGCCGACAGCGACATCTCGGCCCGCATCTATCGCTCGCTGTTCAACACCGCGCGGCAATATCGCGAAAGCTTCGACGTCTATGGCTCGAAGCAGTCGTTCGAGTGGCCGCTCGTCGAAGGCGAGGAGCCGGTGCTCCACTCGGGCGAAGAGCCGCGTCGGGTAAAAGTGCCCGACTATGCACATCGCCTGCCCAAGGAGATCCAGGCTTTCACGACGAAGGGGGTTTACGACATGGAGGAAAACGTCCACCTGTCGTTCAAGCAAGGTGGCGGACACGGCGGCTCGCATCCCCACCTGGCCCATGAGTTCGTGACGGCGCTGGTCGGAAAACCGCGATCCGTTTCCCAACGCGGTGCAATCGGCCAACTGGACCGGCGTGGGCATATGCGCCCACGAGTCGGCACTTTCGGGCGGAGAGATCAAGATGCTGCCCGAGTTCACGCGGCAAGCCGTGGCGGCCAGGCGTTAAGCGGTCGGCAGCGAGGCGCCGGCTTGGGTGAAATAGTTCTCCACGGCCATGTCGAAATTGGCCGGCGTCATGGCCGGCGGCAGGCGGTTGAACCGGCAATAGTGAAAGACCTGGGCCAGCAGGTCGCGGGCGTGGCAGCGGCGCGGCGTGCGGCCGATGGGCCGATAGTGCCGCTCGAGCAGATATTCGGCGGCTTCCTGGGAAAACGGAATGCCGAAGCGCTCGGCATAAAGCTGCAGCAGGACGATGAATTCCGGCTTCGGTCGGGTCGATCAGTTCCAGCTTGTAGGGAATCCGCCGCAAAAACGCCTCGTCGACCAGATCGCTCGGCTCGAGATTCGTGGCGAAAACGAGCAATTGGTCGAACGGAACCTGCAATCGTGCGGCCGCCGGGCAAGTGCAGATAGTCGACCGCGCGATCCAAGGGCACGATCCAGCGATTCAAAAGTTCGGTCGGGCTGATCCGCTGGCGGCCGAAATCGTCGATCACCAGCGTGCCGCAGTTGCTCTTGAGTTGCAGCGGCGATTCGCCGACGCCCGTCTCGTGATTGAAGTTGATGTCGAGCTGGTCCATCGTCAACTCGCCGCCGGCGATGATGGCCGGCCGGCGGATGCGGACCCAGCGGCGATCGATGCCTTGGCGGCGGCTGTTCGGTGGGCGGAACCTCGACGTGGTTGCAAGGGTCGTAGCATGCGGATCACGTCGCTGCCGATCCCCAAGGCGCGAGGAATCCAGACGAACTCGCCGAAGACTCCGGAGACGCGTTCGGCGATGCTGGTTTTTCCGTTGCCCGGCTTGCCGTAGAGAAAGAATCCCTTGCCGGCATCGAGCGCCTGGCCGATTCGATTGAGCAGCGTGGGATCGAACCGCAAGTCGTGGAAGACGGCGTTGATGTCGTCGATCGTGGGCCGATGATGCGAGATGCTTTGGGCGCGGACGGCGGCGGTGTAATCGTCGAGATGGACCGGCACCGCGCCGATGTAGCTGCCCGATTGCAGCAATCGCATGGCCGTTTCGCAGCCCCGCGCGGTCAACTGATAGTCGTAGTCGCCCATCGCCGCGGTGCCGCGGTAGACGACCAGTTGTTCGGTCTTGAGCCGCGTGAGCAACTTCTCGATGACGGCGAAGGGAAGGCACGTCTGCTCGGCGACGCCCCGGCCCGAGACCGTTCCCTGATAAAGCAGAAATTTCAGTACGATCGCTTCGATCAGCGGTTCGGAAATCCGCGTTTCGGCAATCGATCGCGGCGGCTTTGGAATGAATGGCTCGCCCGGCGCAGTCGCGGCAGCCGGTCGGCGCGGCGCGCTATGGACCGGCGTGTTGGGGGGCAAAACCCTGGCAGCGGGCAAAGCGGCAGGCGGCGCAGCGCCAGCAGGCGGCGTCAGGTGACGCGGCTGAATGGGACGGGTCGGCACCGCCCGTGGCGGAACAGCCCGCGGCGGAACAGTGCGGGATGGCACGGGGCGGGTTGGCACGGCAGTCTCGCGGCCGGTCGGGTCCGCCGAAACGACGGGGACATCGGCGGCCAGCCCGCTGAGGCGTGCGACGAGTGCGTCGAGTTGATCGTCTTGTTGCATAGGGGCATCCGTCGGCAAAGGATTATCGAGCATCGTCGGCGACGCGCGAAGGCGCTGCCACCGGACCGATTGCGGCTCTGCCCTGCCGATGGATAACTCTAGGTCAGGACAGTGCTTGGCGAATGCCGTGACGACTTTGGCAAGGTTGGCGAAGGCTGCCGGGCCGCGTCAGAGGGTGTATTGTCGGCAGAATCGTTATCTCCGACGCGGCGGACGGCCTTTCCCCCTGCCAAGCCACCGCCGAACGCCAGGGTGGCCACGCCAAAAGCACGACGCGAAATCACCGACGCCATAGACTCCAGGCAATGGATGCCCCGAAAATCATGGCTAACCCGAGCCCCACCGATTCGAGGAGGTTTGGGCGGCCCATGACCGACAGCATCAGGCTACCGGCGATCCACGACAGCGTAAGGATGAGCGACGCCGAAATGCCGAACCGTGTGAGGCGCGACCGATCGGCCGAATCGGCTGGCCCCGCGACAACCGGCTGGGACTGACTTCGAGCCTCGTCAACCGTCGCCCTGGCGTTTGCCAGATCGTCCGACTTGACGAGCACGCGCACCGCGCCGGCGCTTCGGCCCGAAATTGCGCCGTAAAGGTTCCGCTCGCGTGCGCCGCGATGCCGTGATCGTTCAGGACGTTGACCAGCAGCTGGGCCTCGAACTCGTCGCGAACGGTGACGAGAGTCGCCAGACGGTCATCGGTTGCATTCATCATTAACCCCCTGCCGGCAGCAGGCCCGCTAGAGCGGGCATTTGCCGGTTAGGCCAGCCCTTCTTTGACCCAGGCCCGGGCGGCGGCAGCCTGGCTGACGTCGAAGTATTGAATCTTGGCGGTGGTGAAGGGCTTGCAGAACGTGGCCATCCCTTTTTCCCACTTGCTCTCGCCAACCAGCGCCAGACGCTCGATATCCTTGAAGTGTTTGAGATCGAACTTGATGTCTTGCCAGAGGGCCGACACATCCCAGCCGTGAAAGCGCGACCATTTCGACCAGCAACCGCAGTTTGCCGTGCGCGGCGATCTGTTTTTCCACCACCGGCACAAAATGCTCGTAGTCGTCCTTGTGCAGCTTGCCCGAGATTTTGACTTCAACGACTTTTCCCGCGTCAAGTTCCGTGATTTCGACAGGCATGGCGATTTTCTCCTGCTGGGAGGGAAGTTTATATTGTGCGGACTTTCGACTTGAGGCTCGGGATTCAAATGTGGCGCTCGCCCTCAGCACCCGTCAAGCCTCGCCCCATTCATTCTACACGTTATCGCCGCCGGTTGAACTGTGGCGAGCAACTGGCGTGCCATTTCCGCCCCAGCGCCAATCGCGTACGGCCGGTATGTCGTCGCCGTAGCGGGTGATGTATTGGTGGTGTTCGATCAACTGGTCGCGGAGCCACTGCTTGACATAAGCCGCGCGGGCGCCCAGCGATGGCAGTCGGTCGATCACATCTCCGGCCAGGTGGAAACGGTCGAGATCGTTCTGCACCACCATGTCGAATGGCGTGGTCGTCGTCCCCTCTTCCTTGTAGCCGCGGACGTGAAAATTCTTGTGGTTCGTCCGCCGATAGGCCAGGCGATGGACGAGCGACGGGTAGCCATGAAACGCGAAGACCACCGGCTTGTCCTTGGTGAACAGAACGTCGAAATCCCGGTCGCTGAGGCCGTGCGGATGTTCGCTGGCCGGCTCGAGCCGCATCAGGTCGACGACGTTGATCACGCGAATCTTGAGTTGCGGCAGCTCGCGGCGCAAGATTTCGACCGCAGCCAGCGTTTCGAGCGTCGGCACGTCGCCGGCGCAGGCCATCACGACGTCGGGATCGGCGCCGTTGTCGCTACTGGCCCACTCCCAAATGCCGATGCCTGCCGTGCAGTGCTTCACGGCCTCGTCCATCGAGAGCCACTGCGGAGCGGGCTGCTTGCCGATGACGACGACGTTCACATAGTTGCGGCTGCGCAGGCAATGATCGGTCACGCTCAGCAGCGTGTTGGCGTCGGGCGGGAGATAGATGCGGATGACTTCGGCCTTTTTGTTCACCACGTGATCCAAAAAGCCGGGGTCTTGATGGCTGAAACCGTTGTGATCTTGCCGCCAGACGTGCGAAGTGAGCAGGTAATTGAGCGAAGCCACCGGCCGGCGCCAGGGGATGTTGCGAGTGACCTTGAGCCACTTGGCATGCTGGTTGAACATCGAGTCGATGATGTGGATGAAGGCCTCGTAGCACGAGAAAAATCCGTGGCGGCCGGTGAGCAGGTAGCCCTCGAGCCAGCCCTGGCATTGATGCTCGCTGAGCATTTCCATCACGCGGCCGTCGTGGGCGACGTGATCGTCGATCGATAGCAGTTCGGCCTCGCTGCAGCGATTGGTCACGTCGAACAGCGAGTTCCAGCGGTTCGAGGCGGTTTCGTCGGGGCTGAAAATGCGGAAGTTGCGGTTCTCGTCGTTGAGCTTCATGACGTCGCGGAAAAAGGCCCCTTGGATGCGCGTCGCTTCGGCGTCGACCGCGCCGGGACTGGCGACGTTGACCGCGTAGTCGCAAAAGTCGGGCAATCGGAGATCGCGCATCAGCATGCCGCCGTTGGCGTGCGGATTGGCGCTCATCCGCCGCGTCCCTTGCGGAGCCAGCGCGGCATACTGGCTGCGCAACTTGCCGGTCTCGTCGAACAGCTCTTCGGGCTCGTAGCTGCGCATCCAGCGGTCGAGAATCGCGATGTGCTCGGCCTTGTCCATGTCGGACATCGGCACCTGGTGGGCGCGGAACGTTCCCTCGACCGGTTTGCCGTCGACCACCTCGGGCCCGGTCCAGCCCTTGGGCGTGCGCAAGACGATCATCGGCCAACGTGGCCGCTCGATCGCGCCGCCGCGACGAGCGTCGGCTTGAATCTGCCGGATCTGAGCCACGCAACGGTCGAGCGTGGCCGCCATCCGTTGATGCATCGGCTGCGGATCGAGATGCCGGGCGAACGGATCGTCTCCCTGGACGAAGTAGGGCGTGTAACCGTAGCCGCGGAACAGTTGTTCCAGTTCTTCCTGGCTGATGCGGGCCAACACCGTCGGGCCGGCGATCTTGTAGCCGTTGAGATGCAGAATCGGCAGCACCGCTCCGTCGGTCACCGGGTTGAGAAATTTGTTCGAGTGCCAACTGGTGGCCAGCGGACCGGTTTCGGCCTCGCCGTCGCCGACGACCGCCGTGACGATCAGATCGGGATTATCGAAGGCCGCTCCGTAGGCGTGCGACAGCGCGTAACCGAGCTCGCCCCCTTCGTGGATCGAGCCGGGGGTCTCGGGGGCGACGTGGCTGGGAATGCCGCCGGGAAACGAGAATTGCTTGAACAGGTTTTTCAGGCCGTGGGCGTCCTGCGAAATGTTGGGATAGATTTCGCTGTAGGTCCCTTCGAGATAGGCGTTGGCCACCAGCCCCGGCCCGCCGTGTCCGGGGCCGATGATGTAGATCATGTTCAGATCGTGCTGTTTGATCAGCCGATTGAGATGGACGTAGATGAAATTCAAGCCGGGAGTCGTCCCCCAGTGTCCCAACAGGCGCGGCTTGATGTGCTTTCGCTCGAGCGGCTGTTTGAGCAGCGGATTGTCGAACAGATAGATCTGTCCGACCGACAAATAGTTGGCCGCGCACCAGTAGCGGTGCATGGCGTGCAACTGGTCAGGCGAAAGCGGCTTGTCGGCCGAGGGCGGCTGGCTCTCCGCGGGGCCGCGGCTGGTAGATGCGGTTTTGACGCTGGACATCGATGGAACTCCTTTATGTCGATGGATTCTTGCAATCGTGCAATAGCGACTGAGTATGCCGGGCGATCATCTGGTCTTCGTCGGTCGCGATCACGCGGACCACGACCGAACAGGCCGAGACCGAAATCACGGGCCGGTGGGCGGCGTTTCGCCCGGCATCCAGCCGGAGGCCCAAAAACTCCAGGTTCTCGCAGATTTGCTCGCGAATCTCGGCCGCATGTTCGCCGATGCCGCCGGTGAAGACGACCGTGTCGAGCCCGCCGAGCGCGCCGGCATAGGCGGCCAGGAATTTCTTGGCCTGATAGCAAAACAGCTCGATGGCGGCGCGGGCGTGCTCGTCCGAGCGCGGCGGGCCGATCAGCTCGCGCATGTCGGCGGACGTGCCCGAAATGCCCAACAAGCCCGATTGTTTGCTTACCAGTCGACTCAGTTCGGCCGGCGCGAGCCCGCGGTTTTCCAACAGATAAACGACCGCGCCGGGATCGAGATCGCCCGAACGGGTGCCCATGACCAATCCGCCGGTCGGCGTAAAGCCCATGCTGGTGTCGATGCAGGTGCCGCAATCGACCGCGGCCATGCTCGCCCCGTTCCCCAAATGGGCCAGCACGGCCCGGCCCCCTGCCCGATCCGGATCGATCGTGCGCAAGCACTGGACAAGATATTCGTACGACAAGCCGTGAAAGCCGAACCGGATGAGTCCTTCGTCGGCCAACCGGCTGGTCAGGCCCAACGTGCGGGCACGCCGCGGCAGCGTGCGATGAAAGGCCGTGTCGAAGCAGGCCACTTGCGGCCAGGCAGGAAACCGCTCGGCGACGCGGTCGATGGCCGCCAAGGCTTGGGGAAGATGATTGGGAGCAAGCGGAATTATTTTTTCAAGATCGCTCCGAACGCGGGCGTCGATGCGGCACGGCTGGCGATATTCCAGTCCCCCATGCACCAACCGATGCCCCACGCCGGCAACCGATTTGGCCTCGCCCGATTTGACGAGTTCGTCCAGAAAGGAATCGACCAGGACCCCGTGGCCCGCCGCGGGCTGAAGCGATTCAGCCGTGGCCTCCAGCTCGGACTGCCGGATCCTGCACAGATCGTTGCCGGCCACCGAAGTCGACGGCACTTGGCCTGGCGCGGCCGGGTCGCGATAGACGCCGACCTTCAGGCTCGATGAGCCGGTATTGATCGACAGCAGCAGCGGGCCAGTTTCGGTCATACGGTGCTCGAAGTAAACTCGGGAAAATAAAACCGCTCGTTGCGTGCACGGGCTCGCTCAGCCTCCATAGCTCGAGCGGAGTCGTTGCATCGACGCGGCGATCGTCTCGCCGGTGGCAAAGATCGAAGTCCCCGCCACCAACACGTCGGCGCCGGCCGACACGCCCAGCGGAGCGGTCGCGTGATCGATGCCGCCGTCGAGCTCCAGTTCGACGTTGCGTGGAATGCTGTCGATCTGTTCGCGCACATGCTCGATTTTGCGGAGCATGCTGTGGATGAATTTCTGGTGGCCGAAGCCGGGATTCACCGTCATCACCAGCACCAGGTCGATGTCGGACAAGATTTCGACCAGCATCTTGGCGGGAGTGGCCGGATTGATCGCCACGCCGACGCGTTTTTCGAGCGCCGCGATGCGCTGGATCGTGCGATGCAGGTTTTGGTTTCCTTCCCAGTGAACGATCATCGTATCGGCGCCCGCCTCGGCAAAGGCGTCGACGAATAAATCGGGATCGGTGATCATCAAGTGGATTTCCAACGGCAGCTCGGTGACCGAGCGCAGCGATTTGACGACCGGCACACCCATCGTGAGATTCGGCACGAAGTGGCCGTCCATCACATCGATGTGAATGCGATCGGCTCCGGCCGCTTCGGCCTCGGCCACTTGCTGGCCCAGCCGGGCAAAATCGGCCGCCAGGATCGACGGGGCCAGTTTGACGTGCGCGTTGCTCATCGCTGCTTTCAATTTTGAAAAAGGGGATACACGCGGCTATTTTTTTGCCGATTCGAAGACTTTGATCCATTCCTCGAAGCGGCCGGCAATCTCGGCGACGGCCGCCTCGCGCGTGATTTTTTTGTGCTGCAGGTTCACGATGGCGTTCAAGAAACTCGACCGTCCGACGGCAAAACCGATGAAGCCGGGAACGGTGGCCGCCGTCCGCAACCATTCGATCACTTTCTGTTCGTCCTCGCCGCGGCCCAGCACGATGCAGCCAACCTGCTCGCGCCCATCGCGGCGGGCGGCTTCAACCACCTTCAAGCAATCCTCGCGGCGATCGAGCCCTTCGATTTTCCAAATGTCGGGCTCGACGCCGGCATCTTGAAGCTGGTGAATCGCACCGCACCATCAAGTCGGGCCGCAGCTTGAGGTCGTACGCCTTTTTGTCGCCGCCAACCTGGGCCAGTTGCGCCGGCTCGGCCGGCACGAGCAACTCGAACATGAACAGCCGGTTGTGGGTGCTCAAATAGTCGCTGATGCGTTTGAGCCGGGCCGCCTGCCGCTGATTTCCGACCGCGTCTCCCTCGGGATTGTAGCGGACCAGGACTTTGGTGAATTTAGGATCAAACGCTTCGATGTGCCGGGCGAACTGATCGCCATACTGAAAATCGAATTCGTGTTGACCGCTCTTTTCGGTCGGCAAGGCGAATTGAAAACCGCGCCGTCGCGCGTCGCGGAGAATTTCGGCGCCGAATTCTTCGTCGACCAGAATGCCGCTCAACTCCGGCTGCACGCCGGCCGCCACGGCCGCGATGTAGCCCTCGTAAATGACCTGCTTGCTGGCGGCCACCACGGCGGTTTGCTCGGGGCTGAGCGGCTCGTGAAAGCCAAACACCTCTTCGCCATAGGAATGACGGTGGTCGAACGGCAAGATGTACAGCGGGTGTTCATAACCAAGCGCCATCGCTATTTCTCCTTCGTCTGGCGGTAGCGGCGGATGAGGGTTGACGTCGAACTGTCGTGCTCGAGCTTCGGCTCGGTCTTGCTTTCCAGCTCGGGCACGATGCGCTGAGCGAGCACTTTGCCCAGCTCGACCCCCCATTGATCGAACGAATTGATGTGCCAGATCGTCCCCTGCACGAAGACTTTGTGCTCGTACAGGGCGATCAATTTGCCCAGCGCCGCGGGCGTGAGCAAATCGAGCACGAGCGAATTCGTGGGATGGTTGCCCGGAAACGTCCGATGCGGCACCTGGAACGGCGCCACGCCGTCGGCCACGACCTCGGCCGCGGTCTTGCCGAACGCCAAGGCTTCGGTCTGGGCGAAGAAATTGGCCATCAGCAGGTCGTGATGGTGGCCCAACGGGTTGAGCGTCCCGGTGAAACCGATGAAGTCGCAGGGAATGAGCTTCGTTCCCTGGTGGATCAGTTGGTAGTAGGCGTGCTGGCCGTTGGTGCCGGGCGTTCCCCAGACGATCGGGCCGGTCTGGTAGTCGACACGATTGCCGTCCAGGTCGACCTGCTTGCCGTCGCTCTCCATGTCGAGCTGTTGGAGATAGGCACTGAAGCGGCTGAGATAATGATCGTAGGGCAGGATGGCAACGGTTTGAGCACCGCAGAAGTTGTTGTACCAGATACCCAAAAGACCCAACAGGACCGGCAGATTGCTCTGCCAGGGTGCCGTGCGAAAGTGTTCGTCCATGGCATGGAAGCCGGCCAGCATGTCGCGGAAATGATCGGGCCCGATAGCCAGCATCAGCGACAATCCGATCGCCGAGTCGACCGAGTAGCGACCGCCGACCCAGTCCCAAAACTCGAACATGTTGGCCGTATCGATGCCGAACTTGGAAACCTCGACCGCGTTGGTCGACACCGCCACGAAGTGCCGCGAGACCGCCTTTTCGCCCAGGGCCGCCACGCACCACGAGCGGGCCGAGTGGGCGTTGGTCAACGTTTCCAACGTGGTGAACGTTTTCGACGAAATGACGAACAGCGTTTCGGCCGGATCGAGTCCCTGCAGGGCCTCGGCCATGTCCGATCCGTCGATGTTCGACACGAAGCGGAACGTCATGTCGCGCCGGCTGTAATGCCGCAGCGCTTCGTAGGCCATGACCGGTCCCAAGTCGGAGCCGCCGATGCCGACGTTGATCACGTTGCGGATTTTCTTGCCGGTGGCGCCGAGCCATTGGCCGCCGCGCACGCGGTCGGAGAAGCCCGCCATTTTGTCCAGCACGGCGTGGACCTCGGGAACGACGTTCTTGCCGTCGACCAGGATGGTGGCGCCGCGGCGCCCGCAGTGCCACGTGGAGCACGGCCCGGCGTTCGGTGACATTGATCTTATCGCCGCGAAACATGGCATCGATCCGCTCGCGCAGGCCCGACTCGTCGGCCAATTGGGTGAGCAGGCGGAGCGTTTCGTCGGTGACGCGGTTCTTGGAATAGTCGAGATAGATGCCCACGGCCGCGGTGGCCAATCGCTTGCCGCGGTCCGGTTCGTCGGCAAAGAGTTTGCGAAGCTCGAGATCGGCAACCTGCCGGTAATGACTTTCCAGGGCCTTCCAGGCCGGTCGCTGACGAAGTGGTAGGGTCGGCATCACACTGTTCTCCGCGGGTCGATAAAAGGTGTCGCTGCGTCGCTGACTTCGCCGAGGGCGAAATGCGAGCAACGGGCTCGCTGTGCGGAACATTCCCCCGCTCGCGCTTCCGGTCAGTTTGGGCGTCTGGCGTGCTGAAGATTCCATTAGTCGCCGACGTGCGCACAGTCGTTCCACAGGTGGATCGCCGGTTCGGCCAGCGTGTGTTCGTAACCCAAAATGCTCAATGCGGCGGTCGACAGCAAAAGCAGCCGGCCGCACGACGCGTCGAGCCCGAGCCAACGTGCCGCCAGCACGCGCAAAAAATGGCCGCTGGAAAACAGCAGCGTGTCCCCCTCGATCTGCCGCACGCGGGCGACGACCCGATCGGCCCGCCGGGCGACGTCGGCGACCGACTCGCCACCGGGGCATCCATCGCGGAACAATTGCCACTCGGGACGCCGCCGCAAAATCTCTTCGGTGGTGCGGCCTTCATATTCGCCATAGTCCCATTCGATCAGATCGCAATCGGATTCGGCCCGGTCGCCGAAGCCGGCCAGTTCACAGGTGCGCCGCGCCCGGAGCAACGGACTGCAAAACACGCGGGCGAACGCGTGGCCTGCCAGCCGGGGGCCCAGCCGGCGGGCATTGCGCTCGCCACGACCGGTCAGCGGCAGATCGGTCTTGCCGGTGTGCTGGCCCGAGATGCTCCACGCCGTTTCACCATGTCGGGCAAGATAGACAATCGGTAGCGACATGGCATGAACCACTTTCGTGTTTCCAGGGGGTCGGCCGGCGCGGCCGGTCAGCTTGCGCGTCCGTCTTCGCGAAATTCAATGCGGTCGGGGTATTGAATGATGATGGTCGGCCGCATGTCGAGGAACAGCCCCGTGCCAACCACGCCGGGGATGGCTCGAATCGCCGCGTCGACCCCTTCGGGATCGTCCAGCAAGGGAATATGGCAATCGATCGATATGATTGCCGTTGTCGCTGAGCATGCGCTGGCCGGCTTTGAGCCGCACCTGCCCCTCGAAGCCGAGAGCGGCCAGAGTCCGCAGGCAGGGAGCAAGGCCGAACGGCACGACTTCGACCGGCAGCTTGCCGTGGCTGCCGAGCTTCGGCACGACCTTTTCGCTGCCGACCAGAACGACAAACCGGCGGGAGGCGGCAGCCACGATCCGCTCGCGGACCAGCGCGCCGCCATAACCTTTGATCAGATTGCCGTGGGGATCGACTTCGTCGGCGCCGTCGACATCGACATCGATGGCCGGCACTTGTTCGAGCGTGGTCAGCGGAATCCCCAGCTTGATGGCCATATCGGCCGACCCCTGCGAGGTGGGAATGCCCCGAATGCGCGAATCCTTTGCGCAGCCGTAAGGCCAGCTCTTGGATGAATGCTCCGGCGGCGTGGCCGGTTCCCAGTCCGACGATGGCGCCGTCGGAAACCAGCTCCAGCGCGCGCCGAGCAATGGCATCGAGCGGGACGTGCGGGGCGTCAGTCATCGCAGGAGATTCCTTGGGCCGGGGCAGGATGAGTGCCCTCGCTTTCGACAAAGCCGAACCGCCGACCATCGTACCAAATCTGGCGACAATGTGAGCCCCCGCGCGTACGGCCGGGCTTGCCGGGCGTGGCCGAGTCGACGATCAAACCCGCGCTATTTTTTCTACCCCTAGGGGGCGCGGCGGCCCGCGGATTTGCTAAGATGCTCGACGCTGGCCGGCCGGCTCCCCCCAGGAGCGACGGTCGCGCCGGTCGCGGGGGATGCAGGCAGAATTTTTAACCAGCAGGATGTTGGGCTATGGGGAGCGCGGCGCTATGGGGCTGGGGCCTGTGGGGGAGCGAAAATCTTTCGATCTTCGCCCCGGCCTCGCCATCGGCAGCGTCGATTCGCGAATTGGCCCTGCTGGTTTTCGGAATAACCGCGCTGATTTTCGTTGTCGTCGAAGGGGTGCTGTTCTATTGCACCTGGCAGTTTCGCCGCCCCGGCCCCCCCAGCGGGATTGAGCCGCCGCAGAATTACGGCAGTAAGCCGATCGAGGTGGCCTGGACCGTGGCGCCGGCGTTGATCGTCTTTACGCTGGTGCTGGTGACGACGCGCACCTTGTGGGAAGTCGAAGTTCCCCAGCCCGAGCCGGTCGCGGGAGACGAAGCCCTGTTCGTCACGGTCACCGGCAAGCAGTGGTGGTGGGAATTTTCGTACGACCATTACAACGGACAGCCGTTGGCCTTCGTCACCGCCAACGAGTTGCACGTGCCGGCCAGCAGCGACACGACGCCCCGTCGGATTTATCTCTCGCTCGCCTCGGCCGACGTTTGCCATAGCTTTTGGGTTCCACGGCTGGCCGGAAAGACCGATCTGATTCCAGGAGTCACGAACCACATGTGGTTCGAGGCCCCCGAGACAGGGTTATTTCTCGGACAATGTGCCGAATACTGCGGCACGCAGCATGCCGGCATGCTGCTGCGCGTGGTCGTCGACCCGCCCGACGAGTTCGCGCGGTGGCTGGCCGCCGAGGCGGAACCGGCGGCGGAAGCGCCGGTGGCGGCCGAGGGCCGGGCAACGTTTCTGGCCGAGTCGTGCGTGAATTGCCATCGCGTGCGGGGAACGCCGGCACGCGGCTCGTATGCCCCCGATTTGACCCACCTGATGAGCCGCAAGACCTTGGCCTCGGGCCTGGTGCCGAACGATGCGGAGAATTTGCGTCGCTGGATTCTGGATCCGCAGCAGGTGAAGTCGGGCTGTTTGATGCCCGCATTTGGCCTGGGCGCCGAGAAGCGCGAGCGGATCGTCGACTATTTGCTTTCCCTCGAGTAGCGAAAGACCGGCGGTATGGCCATAGCCGAACCCACTTCGCTTGCCCAACAGCCCGCGCCGAGCGTGCGGCCGGCGTGGACCGCCACGCTGCACGAGTGGGTGACCACGGTCGATCACAAGCAGATCGGCATCATGTACGTGTTGATGGCCGTGGTGTTTCTGGTCATCGCCGGCATCGAAGCGCTGGTCATGCGGTGGCAATTGTTCTTTCCGCGCGGCAACGTGGTCGGGCCCGACGTGTTCAACCAGTTGTTCACGTTGCACGGCACGACGATGGTTTTTTTCATGGGCATGCCGATCCTGATCGGGATGGGCAATTATCTGGTTCCGCTGATGATCGGCGCACGCGACATGGCCTTGCCCCGACTCAATGCGATGGGTTTTTGGGTGACGCTGTTGGGCGGTCTGTTGGTGTATTTCAGTTTTGTGACCGGGGGAGCGCCGGCGATTGGCTGGTTTGCCTATGCGCCGTTGACCGAGCGGACGTTTGCCCGCAGCGCGGCGACCGACCTGTGGGCGTTGGGACTTTTGGTGAGCGGCGTCGGAACGGTGGCGGCCGCGATCAATATCATCGCCACGGTCCTGGCGATGCGGGCGCCCGGCATGACGATGACGAAGTTACCCTTCTTTGTCTGGACCATGTTCTGGACGTCGGTGCAGATCGTGATGGCGATTCCGCCACTGACCGCGGCGCTGATCATGATATTGCTCGACCGGCAGTTGGGAGCCCATTTTTTCGACGTGCAGAACGGCGGATCGGCGTTGCTCTGGCAGCATATGTTCTGGTTTTTCGGCCATCCGGAGGTCTATATCCTGATCCTGCCAGCGTTCGGCATGATCACGGAGGTGATTCCGGTCTTTTCGCGCAAGGTGCTGTTCGGCTACGAATTCATGGCCGCCGCCACGATGGCGATCGTCTTCATCAGCATGGGCGTCTGGGCGCATCACATGTTCACGGTCGGGATGAGCCGAACGCTCGACATGTTTTTCGTCGTCTCCAGCCTGATGGTGTCGATTCCGACCGGCATCAAGTTCTTCAACTGGCTGGCCACGATGTATGGCGGCCGGCTGTCGTTCGCCTCGCCGATGCTGTTCGCCTGGGGTTTTCTGTCGATGTTTCTGATCGGCGGGCTGACCGGCATCATGCTCGCCCTGGCGCCCTTCGATTTTCAGCTTTCCGACAGCTACTTCGTCGTGGGACATTTTCATTGGGTGTTGATCGGCGGCACCATCTTTGGCGTCTTCGCGGGCATCCACTATTGGTATCCCAAGGTAACGGGGCGGATGCTTTCGGAACGCCTGGCCCGCTGGCAGTTCTGGCTGCTGTTCGTCGGCTTTATCGTGACGTTCGGGCCGATGCACATCGCCGGCATGTTGGGGATGCCGCGGCGGATTTATTCCTACGAGCCGGATCGCGGTTGGGAGATTTACAACCAACTGTCGACGATCGGCGCGGTGATTCAAGCGCCCAGCTTCCTGATCTTTGTCGTCAACCTGCTGTATTCGCTGCGATATGGCGCACCGGCCGGCGACGATCCGTGGAATGCCTGGACGCTTGAATGGAGCACGACCTCGCCGCCACCGGCCTACAACTTTGCCACGATTCCGCATGTCTCCAGCCGGCGACCCCTGTGGGACCTGAAACATCCCGACGATCCCGATTCGAAATATGAATAGCGGCACGAGCGAAACATGAGCGACATGAACTATTCGCCGGCAAGTACCACACCCGGCCTCGCGGCTGGCCGGTCGGCGCGCGCGAGCTGAGCGGCCCGCAATGGGCGATGTTGGCCTTTCTGGCCTCGGAGGTGTCGTTTTTCAGCACGCTGATCGTGACGTATCTGACGCTTGCTCTGCGCGGCGACAGCGGCCCGACACCGCACGACACGCTTTCGCTGGGACCGGTCATTCCGATGACCTGTTTTTTGCTGGCCAGCAGCGTGACGATTCACCTGGCGGCAAAACGGGGCATCTCGCTGTCGACGTTCGTACTGTGGTGGGGCAGCACGATCGTGCTGGGAATCTTTTTTTTGCTCGGCACGGCCCGCGAGTGGGGCGATTTGATCGTCCGGCATCATCTGACGATCAGCCGCAATCTGTTCGGCACCACGTATTACACGCTCGTGGGCTTCCATGGCCTGCACGTCACGATCGGTGTGGTGGCGATGCTGGTCGTGGGCGGGCTGATCGTCCGCCGCAAATTGTCGACCGACGATTCGCCGGCCGTCGAGTTGGTCTCGTGGTATTGGCATTTTGTCGACGCGGTCTGGATCGTGGTCTTTACGGTGGTCTATTTGCTCTCCCGGTAGGCAGACCACTTCAGGACATTCGAAAAAACTTATGAACCATCCACTCGATCAGCCGCCGCCAAGTCACGGTTCGCATGGGCCGGGCGCGGGCCATCACAATCGGATGCCCACGCCGACTGCGGCACCGATCGTCTTTTCGACCGGGCTGGCTTTGGCCGCCGCCGGGCTGGCGACCAGCCTGTCGCTGTCGGTGGTCGGGCTGTTGTTGGCCGCTGTCGGAATCGGGATGTGGGCCCACGAGCTATTGCCCGGCCAGGGTCATGCGCCGCTTCCGGTCGTCGAGCCAGCCTGGCAACCGACGCCGATCGTACCGCGGCCCGGAACGGTCGAATCGCTGGTCCCGGGTCGCCCTGGCTACCGGATGCGCATGCCCGAGCAGGTCCATCCGCTGACGGCCGGCATCAAGGGCGGAATTGTCGGAGGCATCGTCATGCCGCTGCCGGCGCTCGCCTATGGCCTGCTCAGCGGTCACGGTCCCTGGTATCCGGTCAATTTGCTGGCCGGCATGGTGTTGCCGGGAGTCGAGTCGATGAGCGTTGAACAGTTGCAAGAGTTCCAGATGCCGCTGATGCTGGTCGCGGTGGTGATTCACATCGTGATGTCGATCACGCTGGGGCTGATCTATGGCGTGCTGTTGCCGACGTTGCCCGACGTCCCCAAGCCGTTGGCGTGGGGTGGATTGCTGATGCCGCTGGTCTGGACTGGAGTGAGCTACAACCTGATGCGGTTGGTCGATCCGGTGCTGCGCGAGGGGGTCGATTGGTTCTGGTTCATCGTGTCGCAATTCGTGTTCGGCATCGTATTGGCCGCGGTCATCATGCAAGCACAGCAGATCCCTCGCCCCCTGGCAGGGCTGCTGGGTGGGCTGGTCGGCGGCGCGCTGATGGCCGTGCCGGCAATCGCTTGGAGCGTGGCGAGTGGCCACGGCATTTGGTATCCGGTGAATTTGCTGGCCGGCATGGCACTCGAAAGCATGCAGCAAGTCTCGCCCGAGGATTTGACCCGCTTCAATGCCGAGTGGTTTGCGCGGGCGGTGGCGATTCATGCGGCGATGTCGGCAACATTTGGGTTCGCCTATGGCGTGCTGCTCCCCTTCCTGCCGCCGATGCCTGGTCCGTTGGCCTGGGGCGGCTTGGTGATGCCACTGCTTTGGACCGCGATGAGTTTTGGTCTGATGGGGGTCGTGAATCCAGTGCTGCAGCAACGGGTTGATTGGCCGTGGTTCATTGTGTCGCAATTCATTTTCGGCATCGTGGCCGCGATCGTCGTGTTGCGTTCCGAATTGGTCTACATTCCACCGGCCGGCGAAGGTCCCGACGATCTTTCGAAATTCGTGGAGGGTGGGCCGTGACCGTGCCGCGATCGATCCTCCACGCCCTCCCCTGCTGCCTGGCGCTTCTGGCCGGGTGTGATCGCATGCCGGGCAAGCCCGATCGGGCCAATCAGCCCGTGCCGGCCGATCAGATCAAGGACTTCGCGGCGCTCTATGGAATGTACTGTGCCGGCTGCCACGGGGCTGACGGACGGCTCGGCCCGGCGCCGCCGCTGAACGACGCCATTTTTCTGTCGATCGTTCCCGACGCCGAGCTGTTCAAACTGGTAGACCAAGGGCGGCCAGGGACGCCGATGCCAGGCTTTTCGCAGCAGCATGGCGGCCCGCTGACCGACGCGCAGGTGGAAGCGTTGGCCAAGGGGATCAAGTCGCGCTGGATCGATTCCGAAACGAATCGCAACGAATTGGCCAAGCTGGGCGGCGATCTGCCCACGTACGCATTCACACGCCCAGCCGACGAGACCGCGGCCGCGGCGCGCGGGGCAGGAGATTTTCGCCCGGGCCTGTGCCGAGTGCCACGGCGCCGATGGAAAGGGAGGGGGCGCGGGCTCAGTCAACGAGCCAGACTTTTTGGTGCTTGTCAGCGATCAGGCGCTGCGGCGAATCATCATTACCGGTCGGGCGGACCTGGGAATGCCGAACTACGCAACGGCCGAGGGCCGGCCCCACGATTTTCAACCGCTCTCTTCGGCCGACGTCGATGATCTGGTGGCGCTGCTGGCCCAGTGGCGCGCCACCGGCACGCATGTCGCCGAACCGCCCGCAGCTGCGATTCGCGATCCGGCAACCGGCGGCCATCTGACGGAGACACGGCCATGAACGAACCGCACGCCAACCCTATCGCCCCAGCGCCATGCAATGGCGGATCGCCGCCTCGGCGATCGTTCTTGTTTTGGTTTACCGGGCTGGCCGGCACCGTTGCCGGTCTGTTGGCCGGAGTGCCGGTGGTGGGATATTTTTTCAGCCCAAGGCGGGAAAAGATCGACTGGGTGACGCTTGGACCGATTGAGAGTTTTACCGTCGGCGAAACGCGCCTGGCCACATTCGACAATCCGCTTGCGGCAACCCTGGGATGGCGTGGTGGCTCACACCGGCGTTTATGTGCGGCGCGAAGCGGCCGGCGAAGACGGCGCGGCGAAGTTCCTGGTGTTTGCCATCAACTGCGCTCACCTGGGCTGCCCGGTCTCGTGGTTTCCGCAGTCGGGCTTGTTCATGTGTCCCTGCCACGGCGGCGTCTATTACGCCGACGGCAGCCGGGCATCGGGCCCGCCACCGCGCGGATTGTTTCATTGCGTGTGGCAGACGCGTGAAGGGCAATTGGAAATTCAGGCTCCGCATTACCCAACATTGCAAGACACGCTGACCGACAAACCGGATGATCAGGCTGAGCCGGCCTGAGCGTTTAAATGAAACTGGGCTAGGGATCTTTTTGATGTTACGCCCCCTGCGAGCGATTTTCGACTGGTTCGACCGCCGAGCCGGACTGAGCTCCGTGCTGCTGCCGATGATGCGGCATCCGGTGCCGCGCGGCATCGCCGGTCCGATGGGCTGGTGGTATGTCTTCGGCAGCGCGTCGATGACGCTGCTCTTCCTGCAGATCGTCACCGGCATCGGGCTGGCCCTGGTTTATGTCCCCGCCGCCGACCGGGCGTATGACAGCCTGTTATGGCTGGACTACGAGCAGCCGCTGGGCTGGTTTTTGCGGGCGCTGCACTACTACGCCGGGTCGGGCATGGTGGTGCTGGTGCTGGCCCACATGACCCAGGTCTTTTTGCACGGGGCCTACAAATATCCGCGCGAGCTGACCTGGCTCGTCGGCGTGGTGCTTTTGGGTTGCACGCTTGGGATGTTTTTTACCGGCCAGGTGCTGCGCTGGGATCCCGACGCTTACTGGGGACTGGCCGTCGGCGGCTCGATGGCCGGCCGCGTTCCGACGGCGGGGCCGACGGTCGTGCGGCTGCTGCTGGGCGGAGCGGTGATCGGCGGCGATTCGCTCAGCCGATTCTTCGCCCTGCACGTGTTTGTCATTCCCGGCGTGCTGTTGGCCTCACTGGGCCTGCACTTGTGGCTGGTGTTGCAACGGGGCGTCAGCGCGCCGCCGGTGCCGGGCGAAGTGGTCGATCCGGCCACCTACGATGCCGCGTATCATCGCGAGCTGGAGACCACGGGCATCCCCTTCGCGGGCGAGGCGATGCTGAAGGACTTGCTGTTTTCGGCGCTGGTGGTGATCGTGGTCGTGGCGGTGGCGGCAATCGTCGGGCCCAAGGGGCCGACCGGTCCGCCCGATCCGACGCTCGGCGGAGCAAACCCACGACCGGAATGGCCGTTCTTGTGGCTGTTTGCCTTGCTCTCGCTCAGTCCGCCAGCGGCCGAGACGTTTATCATCCTGGTCTTTCCGCTGATCCTCGTCGGCCTGCTGCTCATCGTGCCGCTGGTGAGCAATCGGGGCGAGCGAGCGCCCAGCCGGCGACCAGTGGCGGTGCTGGCCGTGGTGACGATTTATGCCGTGCTGGGGGCGTTGACCTACGAAGGGGCCACCTCGCCCTGGTCGCCGGCGATGACTGCCTGGAGCGGCGACCCGGTGCCGGTCGAAATGGTAAAGAAACATTCGCCGGTCGAGCTGATGGGCGCGGTCGTGTTTCAAAACAAGAATTGCCGCAACTGTCACGCCTTGGACGGTGTGGGTGGACGCCGGGGGCCAGACTTGACGGTGATCGGCTCGCAGTTGACACGCGGGCAGTTGATCGATCAAATATCGAACGGCACGCCGGGCGGCGGTAACATGCCGGCCTACGGCAAGCAAGTTAGCCCGGCCGAAATGAGTGTGCTGGTCGAGTTTCTGACCGCGCTGCGTCCCTCGGAGTGACGCGGCCGGAGCATGGCAAGGCGCGAAAAAACCTTGGCTTGGGCAACCGACCGCGGCGGCCCAAGCCAAGGCGTCCTTTTCGCTCGCCGGGTTAATTAAAAATGTAACCCTCTTCGCCGTGCTGGGTCAGATCGAGGCCTTCCATTTCCTCCGATTGCGAGACGCGAAGTCCCAGCGTCGCTTCCAGGACTTTCAGTAGCACCGCCGTCATCACGATCGCGAAGACCCAGGTGACCCCCGTGGCGATCAATTGCGCCTTGAGCACGGGCCGCCTTCGAGCAGGCCCAGCGTTTTGCCTTGGCCAATGTCGTAGACGGCGCGGGATGCGAAGACGCCGGTCAGGATCGCGCCGAGCGATCCCCCCAGGCCGTGCACGCCGAACGCGTCGAGCGAATCGTCGTAGCCGCACTTCGGTTTCAGCCACGAGCAGGCCAGGCAGCAGATCACGCCAGCGGTGGCTCCCATGGCGAGGGCGGGCATGGGGGTGACAAATCCGGCGGCCGGCGTGATGCAGACCAATCCGGCCACGGCTCCCGACGAAGCGCCGAAGAGCGTCGGTTTGCCCCGGTGCAGCCATTCGGCCAAAGGCCAAGCCAACTGCGCCGGCGGCGGCCGAGAAGTGAGTGGCGGCAAAGGCACTGGCCGCGACTCCATCGGCCGCCAGTGCGCTGCCGGCGTTGAAACCGAACCAGCCAACCCACAGCATGCCGGCGCCCAAGGCGGTGTAGGTCAGGTTGTGGGGCGGCATCGGTTCGGTCGAATAGCCGATCCGCCTGCCGAGCATCAGGGCACAGATTAGCGCGGAAACGCCCGAGCTGATGTGCACGACGGTCCCGCCGGCGAAATCGAGCGCCCCGCCGGCGCAGAACCGGTCGCCGTGCGGGGTGCCATAGGCCAGAATCCCGCCCCCCCAAACCCAATGGCACAACGGGCAGTAGACCAGCAGGCCCCACAGAATCATGAACACGACCATGGTGCTGAACTTCATCCGCTCGGCAAACGCCCCGCAAATCAGCGCCGGCGTGATGATGAAGAACATGCCTTGAAACAACATATGCGTCAGCATCGGAACGTTGTACGTGGGGTGTAGCGGGATCTGGGAGCCGCCGGGGCCTCCCTGACTGCTCTCGACCCAAGTTGCCTGGACACCCTTCATGCAAAGGTAGTCCATGTTGCCGATCCAGGCCTCGCTGCCGCCGAAGGCCAACGAGTAGCCGACGGTTGCCCACAGAACCGTCATCAAGCCCATCATGAAGACGCACTGCATCAGGACGCTGACGACGTTCTTCTTGCGGACCAAACCGCCGTAGAACATGGCCAGGCCGGGAGTCGTCATGAACAACACCAAGGCGCTCGAGGTGAGCATCCAGGCGTTGTCGCCGCGGTCAAGCTGATGGACTTGCGGGGGATTTACCGCCGGCACGGCCCCCGCCGGAGCCACGACCGTCTCCTTGGCCGGTGGATTCTCGTTGGCCTCTTGGGCCCAAACGTCGGCCGCCA
This sequence comes from uncultured Planctomycetaceae bacterium, assembly GCA_963702015.1. Classification (GTDB taxonomy): domain Bacteria; phylum Planctomycetota; class Planctomycetia; order Pirellulales; family PALSA-1355; genus DATJTR01. The sequence continues at coordinate 3,082,578 of OY969698.1, read as the reverse complement.
CGGGGACGAACATCCCCACCAGCGCAATCAGGTAACACGGAAAAAATCCTTTCATCACTGGCCTCGCTTTACTAGAAGGACTTGCCTGGGCTAAATAACCGCGAATCGCCGCGTGCCGCCAAGCACGCTCAGCGCGATCCCATCGGTTCAACTCGGCAGATAGCATAGCGACCGAGCCGGCAAGATTGGAGCGGCCGGCTGAGGCGAGGAGCCTGTTTGGCCGATGCCGGCTCGCCGGGGACCCGTTTGCCGGCGGTTTCCGCGCGTGGACCGCGTGCCAGCGAGCACCGAAGCGCGAAGGCATAAAAAAACCTTGGCTTGGGCAACCGGTAGCGGCGGCCCAAGCCAAGGCGTCCTTCTGGCTAGCGGAAGCCAGAGCGGCAGGGATCACTCAGGCTAGGAGAAAATGTAGCCTTCTTCACCATGTTGGGTCAGATCGAGGCCTTCCATTTCTTCCGATTGAGAGACCCGTAGTCCCATCGTCGCATCGAGGAATTTCAACAGGATCACCGATACCACGGCGGCGAAAACCCAGCTGACAACCGTGGCGATGATTTGTGCCTTGAGCACGGGGCCACCTTCCAGCAGGCCCAGCGGCTCGCCCTTGCCAATGTCCCAAACGGCGCGGGTGGCGAAGACGCCGGTCAACAGTGCTCCGAGCGTTCCGCCCAGACCGTGGACGCCGAAAGCGTCGAGCGAATCGTCGTAGCCGCACTTCGGTTTCAGCCACGAGCACGTGAAGCTACACATCACACCGGCGGCGGCACCCATGATGATCGCCGACATGGGAGTGACAAAGCCGGCGGCCGGCGTGATGCAGACCAACCCGGCTACGGCTCCTGACGAGGCGCCCAGCAAGGTCGGTTTGCCCCGATGCAGCCATTCGACCAAAGGCCACGCAACCGCACCAGCCGCAGCCGAGAAGTGGGTGGCGGCAAAGGCGCTGGCCGCGATTCCGTCGGCTGCCAGCGCGCTGCCGGCGTTGAAACCAAACCAGCCGACCCACAGCATGCCGGCACCTAGGGCGGTGTAGGTCAAATTGTGCGGCGGCATCGGCTCGGTCGGAAAACCGATTCGCTTTCCGAGCACCAGCGCAGAATCAGCGCGGAAACGCCCGAACTGATGTGCACGACCGTCCCGCCGGCGAAGTCGAGCGCGCCGCCGGCACAAAAATCCTTGGCGTGCGGCGAACCATAGGCCAGAACCCCGCCCCCCCAAACCCAATGGCACAGCGGGCAGTAGACGATCAAGCCCCACAGGATCGAGAAAACGACCATCGTGCTGAACTTCATCCGCTCGGCAAAGGCACCACAAATCAGCGCGGGCGTGATGATGAAGAACATGCCCTGAAACAGCATGTGGGTCAGTGTGGGAATGTTGAGGGTGGCGTGGAGCGGAATGACCGAGGCACCGGGGCTGCCCGGACTGTCTTGGACCCAAGTGGCTTCGACACCTTTCATGAAAAGGAAGTCCGAATTCCCGAGCCAGGCCGCGTCGCCGCCGAATGCGAGCGAGTAGCCGACAGTTGCCCAGATAACCGTCATCAAACCCATCAAAAAGATGCACTGCATGATGACGCTGTTGACGTTTTTCTTGCGGACCAGACCGCCATAGAACATCGCCAGGCCGGGAGTGGTCATGAACAGCACCAGAGCGCTCGACGTGAGCATCCAGGCGTTGTCCCCGCGGTCAAGCTCATGGACCGGCGCGGGATTCTCGGCCGGCGTGGCCCCCTCGGGGGAGACATACTTCTCTTGGGCTGGCTGATTCTCGCTTGCCTCTTGCGCCCAAACATGGGCAGCCAATCCGGTCAACATCGCTGCCAGCGCAAGCGCCGGCGGACAGCACAGCAGTAGCTTTTTCATCATTTGGCCTCGCTATTTTGAGAAGGACTTACTTGGATAAAGTAAAGGACGGGTCACCGCGCGGCGCGACACGGCAGTCGGCGTAGCAACGTCGCGCACGTTGTGCGGCGCAATCACGGGACAGTTCGACGGCACGGCGCATCGCGCGGTCCACGGCGGGTTCGGACAGCACTTGCACCGTTCGATGGCCCTGAAGCCGGGTATGGAGAACTCAACTCGGCGGCTCACACTTGCAATTTGACTTGCAAGTGATGTAGCGTTAACAAGCGCGAGAATGCCCGTGTGGAGGTCAACGATGACGCGGCCGCCAAAATCGGCAGCCGACTGAAAAGCGCCGTGGACGAAACAAGGAATTGCCCGCCGCTGGCACAACACGACCGGCGGGCCAGCTCACGGCCGCGGGCCGCCTGAGCGCTCAGGCAATTCCAGGGACAACCCTGCTTGGCTGCGGTTACCGTCGGTTGATTGCTGGAATCGGCCCTGCCGGAGACATCCCAGCGGACGACGCCGGAAATCACCACGCACAGTGCCAACATCGGAGCGAGCAATTCACGCGGCATGCAATCACACTTCGCCGAAGAAAAACAAATGGACCAGCGCCCGCGCCAGGCAAGTTTGGCGGGATTTGTTGGGCACAAGAAAATCCAGTGGGATCAGTCCCACCGAGTTAGCACATGCCGTGCCGAACAACCTCGCGCGGCAGCCGGCCCGCGGCAAAAGAGATTGGCTTCGTACAACTTAGCGGCCTGCGAGAAAATCTCTCGTTGCGGCACACGACTGCTCTTGACGCCGAGTCTGCTTTTGACACTGGCAAGCGATGCCGAGAATCCTGGCAAATGCGCACTGGGCCGCGAGCACGCCGGCTGCCAATGGATTAATTTGCCGTTTGGCGCCGCAGGTAGGCTTCGATCGGGCGCATGTCAAACGGCTTCAGAATTTGAACCGTCGTCCAGCGCCCCTCGACCGTCTTGTACCGTTCAGTGCCGGCCACTTCGAAGGCGCCGAGCAGTTCGACGTCGTTCGATTCGGCCCACTCGCTCGTGGGCACGCCGCGCATTTTGAACAGCGGTCGTTGATGGACCACTTCGGTGACCGATTGCTTGTCGCGGGTGACGACCACATTGACGTGAAACGAGCAGCGCACCAAGGCTTCGCTCGGCCCCAGGATCTGCTCGACAAAGACTCCGCCCCCCGGCAAGCGGCCGATTTGTCCGACGCGGGGGGGGAAACGGAGGGTGGGCACGATGACCCGCTGCCGGGTTCGCAAAGCCGCGATATCGGCCTCGGTTTGACGGATGGTGCCGGGGACGTCGGGCACATTGAGGTGGCCCGACTTCAGCCCGCGCAGCGATTCTTCGAGTTTAAGGATCGTACCACGGCGGAGCGTTTCGCATTCGTTGGCAAAGGCTTGCAGGGGTGCCGACAAAGGGGCGGCGGCGGGGGCCGTTTGCCCCTGCGCCGCGGCCGGCGCCGCTACCCAAACCGCGAGGATACCCAGCGCGGCGACCAAAATGCGATGGGCTGTATGTCGAGAGAAAAGAATCATGCCCGTTGATTTCCGCTGTCGTGCGCTCTTTCGGTCGCCGGCGAGGCCCTGGGTCCATTGTTTCAGGTTTTTCGACGCGGGGCTATCGGCCGATCCCCCCCAATTGCGCGAGAGCCTGCCTTGGCGAGCGCGACGTCCGCGGCCGCGCGTAGCAGTTGTGCGGCGCAATCGCATCGTGCTCGGTCTGTTTCCTGGGCAAACCCGAACGGGGACGCGAGGCCCGACTGACGCCGGGGGGGATCGATGGCCGATCTGTAACCGATAACGACTTGCGGCTGCCAATGCGCAAGTTTTCTCGGTTGTCGAAGCCCACCCGTGGCAATCGGCAGTCGAGCGGTGTTCGCGGACAGGCCAGTTGGCCGCCGCCACGCCGCACGAGCGAGGAAAGCTGTCGGGCATGGACGCGCCCTGGATTGAGCTGACCGGCCTATCGGATTGGGGCTGGCGGCGAACAATTCGCCCAAAGGCGAAGGCGACCATGCTCCACGAGCGTAATCTGAAACTCGATCTTGTTGCGCTGGCACTCGTTGCGCTGAACATCTTCTTGGGTTTGGCCCTGGCCAGCTACGATCCGGCCGACCCTCCCAGCACGCTGATCTATCCGGCCCATGCGCACGCCATGAACGCCTGCGGGCGTGGTGGGGCTTGGGTCGCCCACGTGCTGTTCGAGAGTCTGGGCTGGAACGCCTGGTATATCCTGATCTCGCTGGTGGTGTTCGACATTCGCCTATTGTCGCGGCGCCGATCACCGACGCCTGGTTACGGACCAGTGGTTGGTTGCTCTCGCTGGTCGGACTGACGACCTTGCTGTCGATGGTACTGGGGCGCCTCTCGCCCGGGCCGGCCATTGGCGCCGGGGGATACCTGGGGGCGGCCGGACGCACCTGGCTGCAAATGCACTTTGCCAACGCCGGGGCTTACATCCTGGCGATTTCGACCACGGCCGCCGGGCTGCTGCTGTGTACCGATTACGTCCTCGTGCAGCTGGCCTGGCAAGTGGCGGCCCGGGCCGGCCGGGTCATCGGCTCTCGCAGCCGATCGGCCACCGCACTCAATCCGGCCATCAAAGCCTCGCCCAAGCTGAAAGACGATTGCCAGGTCGGGCCGCCGGTTGTCGACGAGCCGACCATCAGGATTCTCGGCAAGTCGATCACCGACGACGAAAGCGACCAGGACGATGACGACTCGCCGGTCACCGTGGCCCCGCCGCGGGTAAAAACTACCGCCGCGTCCGAAGCCGATGACAACACCGACCAAGAGGCTGCCGACGATGACCAATCCGACGAAGCGGCGAGCGACGCCCAATCGGGCTCGGTGTCGGCGGCCGACAAGCCGAAGGCCGCCCGCAAGCCGCGTGGCAAGGCAGCGGGCGACGACAACCGCGACGAGGTGATGCAAGAGCTCGACGCCGCGGCCCGCGTGACCGAAGAGACGCCCGACTATGAGCTGCCCGGGATCGAAATGCTGCTCGAAGGGGAAGAGATTCACTTCGAGGAGCACGAGAAAGAAGTCCGCCGCAAGGCCAAGATTCTGGAAAAGACGTTCCTCGACTTTGGTTTCAAGATCAAGGTAAAGGATATCGAGACCGGGCCCGTGATTGCCCAGTTCGAGATCGAGCTGGAGCCGGGTCTGCGGCTCTCGAAAATCACCAGCCTGGCCGACGACCTGGCGATTGCGCTGCGCGTGCCGAGCGTGCGGATCGTGGCCCCAATCCCGGGCAAGAACACCGTCGGCATCGAGGTCCCCAATGCCGAGCGGCAGTTGGTCCGCATTCGCGACGTGATCGAAGAGGCCAACGGCAAGGCGCAGAAGATGCGCATCCCGCTCTACCTGGGCCAGGACGTGTCGGGCAAACCGATCGTGGTCGACCTGACCACCCTGCCCCACTTGCTGATCGCCGGCCGAACCGGCACCGGCAAGAGCGTTTGCCTCAACTCGATCATCATTTCGATGCTGATGACGCGGCGGCCCGATGAGGTGCGGATGTTGATGATCGACCCCAAGATGGTCGAGTTGAGCCCCTACAAAACGCTGCCCCACTTGATGCACCCGGTGGTGACCGACATGCGGAAGGCCGAAGCGATCCTGGCCTGGGCCGTGGAAAAGATGGAGGAACGTTACGCTCTGTTGGCTCGGGCAGGCGTGCGGCACATCAGCGTCTACAACCAACTGGGCGAAGAAGAGTTGATGGACCGATTGCAACCGGAGAACGACGACGAGCGGAGCCAGATTCCACTCTATTTGCCCTACATCGTGATCGTGGCCGACGAAATGGCCGACTTGATGATGACCGCGGCCAAGGAGGTGGAACAGCACATTATCCGTTTGGCACAAAAGAGCCGGGCGGTCGGCATACACCTGGTGCTGGCCACGCAAAAGCCGACCGTTGACGTGATCACCGGCCTGATCAAGTCGAACCTGCCGGCGCGCATCGCCTTTCAGGTCGCCAGCCGCACCGACAGCCGCGTGGTGCTCGACGAAATGGGAGCCGACAAACTGCTGGGCAACGGCGACATGCTCTTCTTGTGGCCCGGCACCAGCACCCTGCTGCGCGGACAGGGAACCTATGTCAGCGACGACGAAATCAACAAGGTGATCGAGTTCGTCGGAACGACCGAGCCCCAGTTCGTCAAAGAACTGGTCCAGCTCAAACCGCCCGATGCCGACGGTGAAAAATCGGGCCGCCTGCCGAACCGCGACGAGCTCTACGAAGCGGCCGTCGACCTGATCGTTCGCGAAGGACGCGGCAGCGTGTCGCTGCTGCAGCGTGGGCTGGGCATCGGCTATGGCCGGGCCGCTCGACTGGTCGACTACATGGCCGAAGACGGCATCGTCGGTCAATACAACGGCTCGCAAGCCCGCGAGGTGCTGTTGACCGTCGAACAGTGGGAAGCAATGAGTGGCGGCGGCGACTCAGCGGCGAGCGCGCCGAAACCCGCCGTAACCGCGAAACGGGCGACGAAGGAGGCCAAACGTGTAATCCGCCCCTTGCCAGACGAAGAGGAAGAGATCGACAGCGAAGAGATCGACGACTACCAAGACGAGCCGGACGACGAAGTTGAAGACGAAGCCGACGATGAGGCCGATGACGAAGCCGACGACGAGTTGTTTGCCGAGCAAGAACCGGCATTCGAGGTCGACGACGAAGAGGCCGAAGAGGACGTGGACGAATCCGACGAACTCGACGACGAGGTTGACGATGAATTTGATGAAAGCGACGACGACACCGAACTGGCCGACAGCGACGACGAAGCATCCCACAGGGGGCGAGCAAAGGCCGACAACGGCTCGCCTGGAAAGGGCGGAAAACATCCTCAGCGGCCTTATCGAGCGGAAAGCGCCTGAGATTTACTCTCCGGGGCGGACCAGTGGATGGCGGGTGCCAAATGCGTAGCCATTCGCCTCGGCCGCCGCCCGATTTCCGGCTTGACCTTGATCGATCGATGACTCGATGCGTGATAGTCCTCGATGGCGAGTTAGCCAGCGTCGTGCCGGGCTTCGGCCCGGCGGACGCTGGCCGTGACCCTGAAACGCGCCGCGTGAACCGGCGCTTTACTGCCGGAACGCCTCGGCCGCCTGGGCGGCACCCGTCCAGTCGCCGGCACGTCCTTTCTGGCAGACAGCCTCCAGACCGCAAAACTCCTCGTCCGTGAGCTGGCCGGCGTTGCGGCGAGCTCGAGCCCGATTGGCGTACTGATCGAGCGAATGGGCGTCTTTGTGCGCAATCGCGGCTCTGAATCGCCTCGAGCAAATGCTGGTTGTAAACGGTCGGCGGCGGCGGACCGCCGCACCCGACCACCGTGGCGAGCACGATCAGACACAACACTCGCATGATCAATTGCTCTGGTTGTAGTCGAAGAGGAGGATTTCGCCACCGGCTCGACTGAGCAGCGCGGCGATATCCTGGAGCGTGAGGGTGTCGGGGATGAAGCTGACCGAGCCGTCGCCCCACGCGACGTTGCTCCCACCGGGGTGGAAGGAATAGATCTCGCTGTCGTTGGAGCAATTCACGGCGCAGGTGCCAGGCACGAAGCCGGTACCGTCGTCTCGCGACCCGTTGGTGGCAATGTAATTGAGCGGGTCGGCCCACGCGCCACCACCTTGCGGATTGGGGCCGGCGTTGACTTCTCCGAGGTTGCTGTAGAAGGCCGGCCGCCCCGCGTCTTCGACCACCATGATCGTGTGCGATGCGCCGTCGGTAATATCCTTGAATCGCACCGGCTTAGCCGGAGGCTGGGCGATCATGCCTCCGGCGGCGGTGATGGTGATGCCCATCGCGCCCAATTCCGTGCCGGCGTCCGGAGCATAGTCGGTGCGTCCGAAGCTCATGCCATCGGGATAGCTGATCGAGAGGCCGAAGTTATTGAAGCTGGCGGCCAGTGCGGCCGTGTAATCAATCGTCGGGTTGCCCTGTGCGGAGGGGCACAAGAAACCGGGCAGCGTGGTCGAGTACGCGTTGTTCGTTCCGACGGGCGACGGCATGTTCGCTGGATTGAAAAAACTGGTGTTGCTGGCCTGAAGAATCAGGCCCGAGACGGTCGCCTGTTCCAGAAATGGGAGCAGCACGACGAACGCCGACGGGCCGTAGCTCGCAACCGATTTGTTCGACACGGCCGGGTCAGGCGCGGCCAAGGCTGTATAGGCTGTCGGGAAATAGTGTCGGGTGGCTTCGAAGTTATGGAACGCGAGCCCGATCTGCTTGAGATTGTTCGCGCACTGGCCGCGGCGGGCGGTTTCGCGAACCCCCTGCACTGCCGGCAGTAACAGGGCGACTAACAGGCCGATAATGGCGATCACGACCAACAGCTCGATGAGCGTGAAGGCGGCTCGGGGTCGGCGGGACGGAGATATGCTAGGCAGCATGGGCATGGCAGGCGATTTCCAAGGTGAAGCGGTGGATTGATTTGGCAGTATCTTAACAAAATGTTTGTGCCGGTCAATAACTAATTTTGATAGATCAAAAATTAGCTGCAATCCATTCAGCAAAAGAGACTTGCGGCTGCTTTACTGGGCCGGCGGGGGGAGTTGACAAAGCGGCCGGGGGGACCGTAAGGTAGATTTGAAAATTCGCACCCCGTAACCCGGCAGTTTGAAGCGATGTTCACAGTTTTCGCCAAAACGATGCCCACCAAGCCAGCGCCGGCCCGGTGCCGCTTTGAGTCGCCGCTTGGAACCTGCCCGGCTGCAGCCGTATGGGTGGCGAGCATTACGGAGGTGGGGCCGTAAGGGCACAAGCTGCCGTCCGATCGAGAGGACAGTTGCCAGCCCTGAGGCCAGTGGTCTTAGGGCTGTTTTCGTTTCCCGTTTTCGTTCCCCCCCGGGGTTCGTCAAAGGATCGCCGGGCCAATACTGATTGCCGACACGCGAGAACGCCTTACTTTCTATGCGCCGGATCCAAATCTACGACACCACGCTCCGCGACGGCAGCCAAGGGGAAGGGATCAGCTTTTCGTTGCAGGACAAGCTGCTGATCGCCCAGCGCCTGGACAGCCTCGGTTTCGATTTCATCGAGGGGGGCTATCCGCTGTCGAACGAAAAAGACACGCTCTTTTTCCAGCGCGTGTGGGATCTCGACCTGAAGCACGCGCAAATCTCCGCCTTCGGCATGACGCGGCGGCGCGGGACCAAGGCCGAAGACGATCCCGGCATGCGGGCGCTGATCGATTCGCGCGCTCCGGTGATCACGATCGTCGGCAAGACGTCGGTGTTTCACGTGGTCGAAGTGCTGCGCGTCAGCTTGGAGGAAAATCTGGCGATGATCGCCGACACGGTCGCCTTCTTGCGGTCGCAAGGCCGGCGGGTGATCTATGATGCCGAACATTTCTTTGACGGCTGGAAATTGAATGCCGACTATGCCGCCCAGACGATCCGGGCCGCCGCCGACGCCGGTGCCGAAACGGTCGTGTTGTGCGACACCAACGGCGGCACCATGCCCGAGGAAATCGCTCGCTACACGGCCGCGGCGATCAAGGCGTTGCCGGTGCCGGTCGGCATTCATTGCCACAACGACTGCGAACTGGCCGTGGCCAATTCGTTGGCCGGCATCGATGCCGGTGCCGCGCAGGTGCAGGGTACGCTCAACGGCTTCGGCGAACGCTGCGGCAACGCCGACTTGATTTCGATCGTTGGCAACCTGGCTTTGAAGAAGCCGGGCTACGAAGTGCTCGACAACTCGGGGGTCGAGCACTTGACCGAACTGTCGCGGTTCGCTTACGAAACGGCCAACTTGCGGTTTCGCGCGAATCAGCCCTTCGTCGGCTCGAGCGCGTTCGCCCACAAGGGCGGCATGCACGTCCATGCCGTTTCGCGCGTCGCCCAGAGCTACGAACACATCGCTCCCGAGCGGGTTGGCAATGAACGCCGGATCTTGATCAGCGAACTATCGGGCCGCTCGAACATCGTGGCCATGACTTCGGGCCTCGACATCCAACACGATCGCGAGTTGATGGACACGATCCTCGCCCGGGTGGTCGAACTGGAAAGCCGGGGCTATCAGTTCGAGGCGGCGCAAGGTTCGTTCGACCTGTTGGTCAAACGCTGTGCCGGCACGTTCCGGCCTCATTTCGAACGGCTGAATTTTCGCGTGAACGTCGAAACCGCCGCGGCCGGTTCCGATCCGTCGGCCAGCCTGGTGACCGAAGCCACGATCAAGCTGCGCGTGGAGCAGACGATCCGGCACGAAGTGGCCGAGGGAGATGGACCGGTCAACGCCCTGGATGCCGCCTTGCGCAAAGCGTTGGCCGAACCGTTTCCGAACCTGGCCGACATGCAGCTTGTCGATTATAAAGTCCGCGTCATCAACACCGAGGCGGGAACGGCCGCCGTGGTCCGCGTGGTGATCGAGAGCCGCGACGAGCACGAAGTTTGGGGAACGGTCGGAGTGAGCGAAAACGTGATCGAGGCCAGCTGGATCGCTCTGGTCGACAGTTTCGAATACAAACTATGCAAGGATGAGGCGGCCGAGCGCCAGAAAAAGTGAAAGCCCCGGACATGGATGCGAGCGCTGCGGACAGATCGAACACGGCGGAACCGTCGCCGGCGGAATTGCCCAAACAGTATGACCACGGCCAGGCCCAGGCGCGCTGGTATCCGGTCTGGCTCGAACGGGGATATTTTCACAGCGAGCCGGGCGAGGTCGACGAATCGGGCCGCCCGCGATTGCCCTACAGCATCGTCATTCCGCCGCCCAACGTCACCGGCGCCCTGCACCTGGGTCATGCCCTGAACAATTCGCTCCAGGACATTCTTGTTCGCTGGAAACGAATGCAAGGCTTCAACGTCCTGTGGATGCCGGGGACCGATCATGCCGGTATCGCCACGCAGGCGGTCGTCGAGCGGCGGCTGCTGGAAGAAGAGAAAAAGACACGGCACGATCTTGGCCGAGTGAAACTGGTCGAACGGATCTGGACATGGAAAAACGAATACGAAACCCGTATCCTCGGCCAACTCAAGCAGATGGGCTGCAGCTGCGATTGGCAGCGCACCCGCTTCACGCTCGACGACGTCTGCGCCGGGCGGTCCGCGAAACGTTCTTCAAGATGTTTCGCGACGGGCTGATCTATCGCGGCCAGCGGCTGGTGAATTGGGATCCGTTTCTGCAAACGGCCGTCAGCGACGACGAAGTTTTTCATGAAACGGTCGCCGGCCATTTCTGGCACTTCCGCTACCCGGTCATCGACCCGCAACCGGGCGAACCGACGCACGTCGTGATCGCCACCACCCGGCCCGAAACGATGCTGGGCGACACGGCGGTGGCGGTCCATCCCGATCCGTCCGCCGCTCTCGATCGGGCCGAGATGGAGCTGAAAGGCAGATTGGTTGCCGCCGCCGAGAAGGACGCGCCGGCCATTCAAGCCCAGCTCGACGACATCGCCACGCGCCGCCGCGAGTTGTTGCCGCGATTGATCACGCTGGCCGAGATGGCCCGCGCCGGCCGAAAGCTGCGGTTGCCGTTGGTCGATCGCGAGATTCCGCTGGCGGCCGACCAATGGGCCAAGCCCGAGTTGGGATCGGGCTGCGTCAAAATCACCCCGGCCCACGACGTGAACGACTACGAAGTCGGCAAGCGACAAAACTTGCCGATGATCAACATCCTCAATTCCGACGGCACGCTGAACGCCAACGCCGGAAAATATCAGGGAATGAAGATTCCGGCAGCCCGGGAGCAGGTGGTTGCCGACCTGGAAACCTTGGGTCTGGTCGACGAGATCGAGGATCGCGACATCGAACTGGCCCATTCCGATCGCTCGAAAACGCCGATCGAGCCGTATCTGGCCGATCAATGGTTCATTCGGATGCAGGATCTGGCCCAGTCGGCCATGGATGCCGTGAGCGACGGACGGGTGAAAATCATCCCGACGCGTTATGCCAAGGGCTATCTCGATTGGCTGGGCGAAAAACGGGACTGGCCCGTCAGCCGGCAACTTTGGTGGGGACATCAGATTCCGGTTTGGCACAAGACCGGTGAACTGAACGATCGAGACGCGCAATCGCTGAGCGAAAAGATCACCGCCTGGCAGCACGCGGGTCGCGTGGCGCTCTCGGGGTCACTGGCTGACGACGCGTGTTTGGTTTGCGTTCGCCAGGAGAACGACGCCGAAGTCGTCGAGGCGATCGAGCGAGACGGCCTCTTCACGCGCGATCCCGACGTGCTGGACACGTGGTTCAGCTCGGCGCTGTGGCCGCATTCGACGCTGGGCTGGCCCGAGGAAACGCCGGAGCTCAAGTTTTATTATCCGACCAGTACGCTGGTCACCAGCCGCGACATCATCACGCTGTGGGTGGCGCGGATGGTGCTGACCGGCCTGTACAACTTGGGCGAAGTGCCGTTTCGCGACGTCTTCATCCATCCTAAAATTCTCGACGGCTTCGGCGAAGGAATGTCGAAGTCGAAAGGCAACGGCGTCGACCCGTTGGACGTGATCGACAAGTTCGGCGCCGACGCGCTCCGCTTCGCGCTTTGCCACATGACGACCGAGACGCAGGACGTGCGGATGCCGGTCGACTTCGAGTGTCCGCACTGCCAGGCCCTGATCGAGCAGACGAAGAAGAATCGCGTCCAGCCGCGCGTCGAATGCAAAAAATGCGGCAAGCCGTTCTCAACCCAATGGGCGAGCAAACCGGCCGACGTGGCGCTCCCGCGCGGAGCGGTGACCAGCGAGCGGTTCGAACTGGCGAGAAATTTCTGCAACAAGCTGTGGAACGCCAGCCGATTTGTGCTGATGAATCTGGAGGGCTATGAGCCGGCTCCCGTCGCGGCCAAACAATTGGCGGTCGAAGACCGCTGGCTGCTGAGCCGGCTGGCGACGGTCACCGGCGAAGTGACGGCCGCGCTCGAAGGCTATCATTTTGCCGACGCTTCTCGGGTGCTTTATGATTTTGCCTGGAACGAGTTCTGCAGTTTTTACGTCGAGATGGTCAAGTCGCGGCTGGCCGATCCGGCCGCTCGGCCAGTGGCTCAGCGGATGCTGGCGCATACGCTCGACGTACTGCTGCGGCTGTTGCATCCGATGGTTCCGTTCATCACCGAAGAGGTGTGGCAGCTGTTGGGCCAAGCGGCTCCCGAGCGCGGGCTCGATCGCCCGGCCCTGGCGGCTGCTAGCATCATGATCGCCCCCTGGCCGGCGGCCTACACGGCCCACCAGGACGGCGAGATCGAAGCCCGCTTTGCACTGTTCCAGCAAGTGCTGGGCGGCCTGCGCGAGATTCGCAGCCGGCAAAACATTCCCAAGACTCCGCTGAACTTCGTTGCGATTTGCGATCCGAAAGAGACCGCGCTCCTGCAGCCGATGGAGCCTTATTTCGCCACGATGGCCAACGCCCATGCCACCGGCTGGGGTCCGACGGCGAAACCGCCGGCCACGTCGAGCGGTTTTCGTGCAGGCGAAGTCGAGGTGCTCGTCGATCTGGCGGGACTGGTCGACGTCGGCGCGGAGATTGCCCGCAAGGAGAAGGAGCTAGCAGCCAAGCAGACGGCGGTCGCTGCGAAGGAAAAGCAACTTGGCAATCAAAGCTTTGTCAGCCGCGCGCCGTCGGAGGTCGTCGCGAAAGAGCGTGCCGCGCTCGAGGGGCTCAAGCAGCAAGTGCAGTCACTCATCGCCGATCTGGCGGCGCTCAAGCAGCAGTGCTGACGCCGTCACGCCAAGAGGCGCGGCGCGCTCGTCAAAGCGTCTCAAGAAGATACAACTCGTCCATGCCGTCGCGCGTGGGATGCGGATCGGCCTGGGCGGCCAACCGCGCGAAGGCGTCGGTCCGCAGAAGCACATAGCTGGCATCGGACCCTGGATCGATCACTTCGATCGGTCCCGCGCCGCCAGCTCCTCGCACGAGTCGCCGCTGTTCTTCGGTGAGGATGAGAGGCATGTGCGATGCTCCTGATTCTTCATGAACGGGACATCATTCTAGCACAGCGGCCCCCCCCGATTGCAATCGGCCGGGGCCAAATTGGTGTTTTGCAGCGCGAAAGTCGCTGACAAACTTTGCCGGCGGCGCAACCGGCGCCGGCAATTGCCGGCGAATGCCCGGGAGCAGCGGCTGCGAGTCCATTTTCGCCGCTGCCGACTAGGCGGAGCCCGGCGTAAGGACTTATAATCGGTTGCGAGGGAAGTTTTCTCGGCGCCAACAGCCGCCAATCAAAGTCCGCATCGCCACAGACGAAGGGGCAAACCGGCAAACCGCCCCGGAACGCGGAATTGGGCAGTTGGCGGCGGGCCCGTTTTTTTCGCCCGCCGTTTCATTTCGAACGATCCGCGGCGAACCACTCGTAGAGACAAAAGGGCATTCTATGCCGGTCCACATGGAGTTGTCGCGGATCATCATCAGCGAGATCAACGACCAGCAGGTGATCTACCTCAAGGAAGTGGACGGGACGCGGACGTTTCCGATCTTGATCGGAATCTTCGAGGCGACGAGCATCGATCGTCGCGTCAAGCAATATCGTTCTCCCCGTCCGCTGACCCACGACTTGTTGGTGAGCGTGGTCGACAGCATGGGTGGCCAACTCCAGGACGTGGTGATCAGCGAGCTGAAAGACCACACCTATTACGCGAAATTGCGCGTGCGTCACGAGGGCGAGTTGATCGAGATCGACGCTCGGCCCAGCGACGCGATCGCCGTGGCGGTGACGTGCGATCCGCAATTGCCGATTTACGTCTCGGAAGAAGTCCTCAACGACGTGCTGGGAGAAAACCAGTAGCGGCCATGGCGAGTTCCCCTCAGCCGCCGGTGGCAGAGCCTCGCGCTCATTAGGCCTGCCCGAGTTGGAGCGGGCGATCCACGCCGTCGATCCGCGGGCTATTCTGGTGCCGACGCGGATTCTTCGCCGGGTAATCAAGCAGCATGCGGGGGTCGCCGGGTTTGGGCTGCGAGTACCCCACCGCAAAAGCTACATCCTTTCGCGCCGAGATCTGCTGGCGATTGTCGAGCCGGGCGAACTCGACCAGGTCGGACAGGTGGTGCTGTCCGAAACGGTCATCTTGCTGGCCAGGCCGGCTCCGCAGACGATTGCCACGCAATCGGCCGACGCGCTGCGCGGTCAAGTATTGGCGGCTGCTGTTTCACGCCCGGGTCCATTTGGCGCTGGAGCAATCGATCGGCGGCGAGCGGTTCGGGCCGGAAAACGCCCGGCAGCGGATTGCCGAATTGGGCGAAGCCGAGTTCGCCGAGATTCGCTCGGTGCTGCGGCAAGAAGACTTTTTATTGCCGCCGCATGACGACTATTCGACGTACGTCGAGTTCGCGGCCGTCTACCTGGAGCTGCGATACTTCGCCCGGCACTTGCTGCCCCCTTATTTTCCCGAGCTGCGGGATATCGGCCGGGTCGATGACATTGTGGGCCAGGACCTGGACGCCGAGGGCTTGCTGGCGGCCACCCGGCCGGCCGGCGCGCCCGACTTGACTCCGCGCGGTGATCCCCTCGGCCTGACGACCCCTCCCCTGCCCCGGCATGCCGAGCGATCGGTCTCGCCCCGGGCAGCGCAGCGCGCCAGCGGCTGTGGGAGAAGGCCGAGCGTGTGGCCCAGTCGGGCAACGTGGTGCGCGCGGCGATCTTGCGCTCGCGAGCTGCCCGGCAACTCGACGGCGAAGGCGCGTTGTCGGCGCGCGGCTGCCCAGGCCGATCTGGTCCGGCTCGTCGAGCGACTTGACGCGGTTTGTGGTTTCGCCCCGGACGATCTGCAAGAGTGGTCGCGGGCGCTGGTGCCGCTGTTGGACTATGCCGCGCGGGGGGTCTGGCCTCCCGAGGCGCGCTTGCTCTACGACTTGCAAAAAGCTTGTCTCGACGAGGAGCGCGGCGTCTACGCGCTCAATTTCTGGCAATGGGCCTACACGCTCGGACAGAAACCGCTCAAGCGACCGCTGCCGGCCGAGCGCGACGTGCTGGTCGTCAAGCATCTGGGCGAAGCCACGGCTCGGCTCCCGGCCACCCGGATCACGGAACGGGCGCGGCGGCGGTTGGAGACGCTGCTGGAAACCGCCACGCAGCACGTGCAGGCCCAACTCCGCGCACAGTTTCGCGGACAGATTAATTCGGTACTCGATCGTGTCCGATTGGTGCCGCGCAATTTGCCCGAGCGCATGGCGCGGCAGAAGATGGTCGATGAGCTGGTCGACCGGATCATCAAGCGAGGCTTTTTGGCGATGGGCGATCTGCGCGACGCCCTTTCGCGCAACAACCTCAAGCTGCCCGACGTCGACACGGTCGGTTTCGATCAATGGCTTTCCGGCGACCAGTTGCTGGAAATCGATCGCTTGCTGGCCGACGAGTTGGACGGCGTCTATCGCAGCGGCGAGCTCTACATGCGGCTGCCGCAACGGCTGAGCTCGCTGGCTTTCGGTACGCCGCTGGGACGCTTTGTCACGCGCTATGTGGCGATTCCCTTTGGCGGAGCCTATCTGGCCCTGGAGGGAATCTATCACCTGGTCCATCTGCTGCTGTGGGTCTTCGGCCTGGCCGCCGCCGAGACGGATTCGCAGCCCGTGGAGGGGCATTTTGGACCGATCGGCTGGTGGCTGACGGTCGTGGGATTGGGCGTATTTTTGGAAGCCGTGCTGCACCATGCCGGATTCCGCAAGGCTTGCCTGGAAGTCGGCTGGGCCATCGGCCGGCTTGGCCACTGGCTGTTGATCGATTTTCCCGCCCGGGTGTTGCACCTGCCTTGGGTGCGGGAGATTCTGGCCAGCCCCTACTTCCGCCTGGCCGAGCGCTATCTGATCAAGCCGGCGCTGATCTCCTTTCTGCTGGCCACGCTTTATTGGCTGGCGGCGGGAGAAATGGTTTCGGCCGGCGGTGGCCTGGGACTGTTTCTGTGCGTGGCAGTGCTGGTCAACTCGCGGTTTGGCCGCAACGTCGACGAGCTGCTGACCGACTGGGTCGTGCAACTCTGGCATCACATCCGCATCCACGTCTTCTCAGCATTGTTTCGGTTCATCGTCGACGTGTTCCAACGCCTGCTGGAGACGATCGAGCGGCTACTGTATACCGTCGATGAATGGCTGCGATTCAAGGCGGGCGAGCGGCCGGGCACCACGGCTTGCAAGGTGATTTTGACGCCGCTGTGGCGAGTCCTGAGCTACGTCATCCGCATCTTCGTCAATTTGCTGATCGAGCCGCAGATCAATCCGATCAAGCACTTTCCGGTAGTGACAGTGTCGCACAAGTGCATCCTGCCGTTTCTGCCGATGCTCATCAAGATTCTTTCCGGACCCTTGGGACCGGTGTGGGCCAAATCGGTGGCGACGCCGACCATCTTTCTCGTTCCCGGCGTGTTCGGCTTTCTGGCCTGGGAGCTGAAGGAGAACTGGCGGCTGTATGCCGCCAACCGGCCGCGCGACCTGAAGCCGCTGGTTGTCGGCCATCACGGCGAAACGATCACCGAGTTTTTGCATCCCGGCTTTCGCTCGGGCACGCTGCCGAAACTTTATGCCCGGCTGCGGAAGTCGAGTCGCCGGGCGATCTACAGTGGCCGCTTGCGATCGGCGGCCCGACAGACCAAGGAGCTGGCCGGCGTCGAAGGCTATCTGCGCCGATTCGTCCAGCGCGACTTTTTGATGCTGCTGTGCGCAAGCCGCGGCTGGCATGCCGACCCGTTGGTGTGCGGCGAAATCCAATTGGGGACGAATCGCATTCTGATCGAGCTGTATGCGGCCGACATGCGCGGACCGAGCGTTTGGATCTCGCTGGAAGACCAGGCCGGTTGGCTGGTGGCCAGCATCGATCGGCGCGGCTGGCTCGATCAGCTTTCGCCCGTCCAGCGCGGCACGCTGGCCAACGCACTGGCCGGTTTCTACAAACTGGCCGGCGTCGACCTGGTCCGCGAACAGCTCGACGCCCATCTGCCGCCCGAGACCGAAACCTACACGATCGAAGAGCGCGGGCTCGTCGTTCGCTCGGTTCACGACAATCATCCGGAAGTCGTTTACGCACTGAGCGATTGGCCGCCGGGCGCCGCCGGAGGTCCGCCGTGGCCGCTGGAAACCCGCTATCCGAGCCGGCAGGAGCTGATTTTTTCGGCCC
Source organism: uncultured Planctomycetaceae bacterium (assembly GCA_963702015.1). Classification (GTDB taxonomy): domain Bacteria; phylum Planctomycetota; class Planctomycetia; order Pirellulales; family PALSA-1355; genus DATJTR01. Next base: position 3,064,655 of record OY969698.1, on the reverse strand, counting down.
GGCCGATCGCCTGGAACGATTGGATCATGGCCTGGCAGCGCGACCAACTCGCCGGCGCCGCGCTGCCGGCTCCGCTGGCCGACACGCATCTGCTGCCGGGCCCGGGGTGAGCGCGTCCGCCGGTCGCGATGCTAGCGGCATGAAAAACTAATCTGCCCACTGTCCGACACCCTCGGCCGCCCGCGGGGTTACAGTTCCATAGACCTGCATTCGTGGGCGGAGTGCCCGGGCTTCGGCACGGGGTTCTGCCGCAAGAAATGCGCCGCATGCCTGAACAACAACGTTCATCGAGGCGGAGCGATGCGATCAGTCTGGGTCCCAAGGCGGTTCGATGAGATCCAACGGACAATCTCCCGTTTTTCTGCACCGCCTGCCGAGTGCGTTGGCCTTGCGGCCGCAGCACGTTGTGCGCAAGACCAGCCGCTTTCACCACACACCCAACGCGTACTACGCGCTCGCGCTGCTCGCGCTGGCCCTGCCGTTGACCCGGCCAGAACTCCGGTTGCGCATGCCGCTTTTCCAGGGCGAAACTGCGCCGACATCAACCCACACCGGCGGGCAGCAAAGCGACGTGACCTTCGACGCCAAAGTCGCTCACCCGGCATATCCGTTGCAGCATCCCAAGGTCCTCTTCGACGAAGCCCACAACAACTTCCATACGACGGGCGGTCGCTACAAACCTTTTGCCGATCTCGTCATCAGCGACGGCTACATCGTGACGCCCAACCACGGGAAGTTTACGACGCCGCTGCTAGGCAACTGCGATATCCTGGTGATCGCTAACGCGATGGCTGGAGGAATGGGAGACACCGACGAGGCGAAGTCTGCCTTCAGCGAGGATGAGTGCAACGCCGTCGAGGATTGGGTCAGCAGCGGCCGCTCGCTATTGCTGATCACCGATCACGAACCGTTTGGATCTGCCTCGAATATGCTGGCCAGGCGTTTCGAGGTGGACATGGGCAACCGAGTCACCGACGACCTTGCGAATAGGACGAACGAAGGCCTGCTCTTCACGCGCGACAGGAACCGGCTGGGCGAACACGCGATTACCAACGGGCGTGATGCGTCGGAACGCGTCAATCGAGTCCTGACGTTCACCGGCCAATCGCTCAAGGGGCCACCTGGAAGCGTCGCGTTTCTCAAATTCGCCGATACCGCAGTCGAATATGATGGCGGAGAAAAAGTCTCGGCGGCCGGTCGCGCTCAGGGAATTGCACTCACGCACGGCAAAGGCCGGGTCGTCGTTACCGGAGAAGCCGCTCAGCTCTCGGCGCAGATTGCCGGCTTTCGAGCTGCACGGTTTGGCATGAATACACCCGGGTGTGACAATCGCCAAATGGTCCTCAACATCATGCACTGGCTGTCAGGCCTGACGGACTATTGATGTCTACATTTTGAATGGGCTTGGCATTCGTACTCAAACGCCCTGTTTTCAGGGCTCCCGGTGGTCGCCCTTCGGCCGATTTGCGACGTCGGACTCAATAAGTCACGCCGCTCCGCACCGTCTGGCTTCCTGTGCGGCTTGTCCGCGGCCCGGGGGCTGGTGTGAAGAATAGATCTGCCCACCGTCCGACACCCTTGGTCGTGGGCAGACCGCCCCCTCGGATCGGCTCCAGGCTCAGTCCGTATTGGGAAATGTCGACTGAGCAAGACGACGCGCGGCGGAAAAACCGCGGCCAGGCGGCAAAATGTTGCATGGCTCCAGGCCGAGGGTTATCGTAACGTTCAACTCCCGCCCGACACTCTCCGCCACTCTCCCCACTTTCAGCACACCGAGGAGTGCCCACGCCATGAGTTCGAATTTCAAGGATACGCGTCGCGGTTTTTTCAAGACAACGGCGGCCGTTGGCGTCGGCTATTGGGTCGCCGGTCGGGCGAGCGCTGAAGATGCCGCGCCGGCGGCAGCGCCTGCCGAGGAGGCGAAACTGCGCGTCGGGGTCGCGGAAGTCGATATCACGCCGCCACTCGGGTTTCCGATGTCCGGCTACTACCACGAACGCCTGGCGGAAGGAACGATCGATCCGCTCAAGGCCAAGGCGATCGTGTTTCGTACCGACGAGACCGCGGCCGCGATTGTCGTGTGCGACCTGATCGGTATCGCGACCGACCTGAAGCAGGCGATTCGCCAAAAGGCGTCGGAAAAGACCGGCATTCCGGCGTCGAACATCGTGATCTCGGCGACGCACTCGCACACGGGGCCCGACTACACCAAGGAGCTCTATTTGAAGCTGGCCGGCACGCGTCAGGATCCAGGGCGAGCTGCCTATATCGACCAGTTGATCGGCGGCCCGGTGGAGGCGATCGCGCAGGCGGACGCGACCGCCCGGCCAGCCGCCTTGGAATCGGGTTCGGTGGCGCAACAAACGCCGGTATCGTTCAATCGCCGCTTCGTGATGCGCGACGGCAGCGTGCAAACCTGGCAGAATTACGATAATCCCAACGTGGTCCGCGCGGCCGGACCGATCGATCCCCAGATCGGCCTGGTGACGATCCGTGAAGAAACCGGCGAGCCGCGAGCCATCCTCTCCAACTTCGCGTTGCATCTCGACACCGTCGGCGGGATGAAATGGAGCGCGGACTATCCATTCTTCATCGAGCAGACGCTCCGCAAGGCCGCCGGCCCGAACGTCATTTCGATTTTCGGCAACGGTTGCTGCGGCGACATCAATCACATCAACCCGCGTCGGGGCGAGCGAAACAAGTCGGACTTCATCGGCAACGCGATCGGAGAGTCGATCGAGCAGCAGCTTGGCAAACTCACCCCGCTGCGGCGGGCCGATCTCGTCGTGAAGTCGCGCGTCGTGCGGTTGCCACTACAAGACGCGACGAAAGACGAGATCGCTCATTCGATCGGGATTCTTGATGCCGCCCGACGCAAGGAAAAGGTCGATTTCCTGGAGCACGTCACGGCGCATAATAAAATGATGCTCGACCCGATGCGGCATGCCGAGCCGTTCGCCAGCACGGCCGAGTACATCACCTGGGGCCTGAGCCACACCCTGGCCGGCGTCGGCGAAACGCTGCCGGTGGACGTCACCGTGATCGCGCTCGGTCAAGACGTGGCGATCGTCGCTCTGCCCGGCGAACCCTTCGTTGAACTTGGCCTGGCCATCAAACAGGGCTCCCCCTTCAACACGACCCTGGTGATTGAATTATCGAACTGCATGGAGACGATTTATCTACCAACCCGGGCCGCGTATGCCGGCGGCAGCTACGAAGTCACTAACTCGACGACGCAGCCAGGCAGCGGCGAGATGCTGGTCGAAGCCGCCTTGGCCTTGCTGCGCGAAGCGGCGGTAGAATCAAATTCCGACCGGCAGGCGAAGAAGTGAATGCCGCGGATTCTTTGCGTCACGCCGCCATGTCGATCGGGCAGTGAGGAAAGCGGAGCCGGCAGGCGCAAGAATATCGCTCTCGCTCTGTCTCATCCTTGCCCAATTATTTCTTTAGCCTGGAACAAACAACGATGCGTCTTTTCTCGCTTTTCGCTTTGCTGCTCGTGACGAGCGTTGCCAATGCCAATGAGAACTGGCCTCAATTTCGCGGACCGACGGCCGATGGCCATTCCGATTCGACGGGCCTGCCACTCACTTGGAGCGAATCGGAAAACATCGTCTGGAAAGTGCCGGTCCACGATCGCGGCTGGTCGTCACCGCTGGTCTGGGGCAACCAGATTTGGATGACCAGCGCCACGGCGGACGGACATCAGATGTTCGCCGTCTGCGTCGATCGCGAAACGGGCAAAACGATCCACGACATCAAAGTCTTCGACAACGAAAACCTCGACCACATCGCGGTCGCCAACAGCTACGCATCGCCCACCGGGGTCTTGGAAGAAGGGCGGGCCTACGTCCATTACGGCACCTACGGCACCGCCTGCCTCGATTCGGCCACGGGCCAGAAGCTGTGGGAACGCCGCGATCTCCGCTGCGACCACCAGGAAGGAGCCGGCTCGTCGCTGATGTTGTGGGGAGACCTGCTGATCTTCAACGTCGACGGCCGCGACGTGCAGTACGTCATCGCCTTGAATAAAAAGACCGGCCAGGACGTCTGGAAAACAAACCGCTCGATCGAAGCGCTCGAGCCCGACCGCAACCGCCGCAAGGCCTACTGCACGCCGATCGTGATTGAAACGGCCGGCAATCCGCTATTGGTCAGCCCTGGGGCCAAGGCAATGATGGGCTACAACCCGCTGACGGGCGAAGAACTGTGGAAAGTGCGTTACGATGGCTGGTCGATAGCCCCCCGCCCGCTGTACGGCCAGGGGATGATCTACTTTATCGACGATTATGACCGGCCGAGCCTGAAGGCGGTCAGGCCCGACGGCCGCGGCGACGTTTCCGACACGCACGTGGCTTGGACGATCAGCAAGGGGATGCCGAACCGGTCGTCGCCGATCCTGGTGGGCGAGTTGCTGTTCGTCGTCAGCTCCGACGGAATCGCCTCATGCCTGGAAGCGTCGACGGGCGAGACGATCTGGAAACATCGGATCGGCGACAATTTCTCGGCTTCGCCGATCGAATCCGAGGGACACATTTATTTGTTCGACGAAGGGGCCGGGACGACCGTGATCGAAGCCGGCCGCGAGTTCAAAATGCTGGGGACCAGCAAGCTGAACGACGAATCAATGTTCGCCAGTCCGGCCGTGGCCGGCAAATCGATCTATCTGCGGACCGCCACGCAGTTGTATCGGATCGAGCAGAAGAACTGATCCGCCAGGCCGCCGTTCGCCGAGGATTTCGGTTCCGAGAAAAGGTGTCGAGCACCGCAGACGAGTAGCCGGGCAATATTTATTTGCGTTTCGTGGAAGATTCTCTTACGCTGGCGCAAACCCGCCACTCGCCGCGATCCTGCGGCTCCGGTCGGCGGGCCACTTCCAAGACATGCTGCCGGTCGACGATTCCGATCTTTCCGCGTTCCTCCCTGCTCGGGTACCTGGTGGACGAGGCCTCCGATGAAACACGATCCAGTGCTTTATATCTTCACGTCGCCGACGGGCAGGCGTCTTCCTTTGGTGCTGCTTGCGCTCGCTGTGGCGCTCGGTTCGACCGCAACACTGTGGGCCCAAGTTGCGTTCAAGAAAATCGTGCTCGACGAAAAGTTCCGCAGCGAAGGCTGTGCGGTTGGCGACTTTAATCACGACGGGAAACTCGACGTTTCGGCCGGCACCGTTTACTACGCCGCGCCCGATTGGCGCATGGTCGCGCTGGTGGAAAAGCCCGAGACGTACGATCCGAAGAGTTATAGCCGCTCGTTCGGCAATTTCGCCGACGACATCAATGGCGATGGCCGGACCGATTTGATCGTGACCGATCATCCGGGCATGGCGACCTGGTGGCTGGAGCAGCCCGAGAAGGAAGGTCAGCCCTGGACCCGGCACGACATCATGGCGGTGGCCAACAACGAGAGTCCAGGAATGTACGACATCGACGGCGATGGTCAGGAAGAGTGGCTGATGGCATTCGATCCGGCTGGCTACATCGGCTATGCCAAACGCAAGGCCGACCGCAGTGCACTTTGGGATCTCATTGCGATTTCGGCCGCGGGTGCGCCGGGAAGCGAGCGCTATTCGCACGGCATCGGCGCCGGCGACATCAACAGCGACGGGCGGCTTGATGTCCTGGTGACCGCGGGTTGGTGGGAACAGCCGCCGGCCGGGAAACCGACACCCTGGACCTTTCATCCGGCTCCGTTCGGTGAGCCCTGCGCCGAGATGTGTGTCGGCGATTTCGACGGTGACGGAGACGCCGATGTGCTGTCTTCGTCCGCCCACAAGGTCGGCGTCTGGTGGCACGAACAGAAAAAAGAGGGTTGGCAGACGCACGAAATCGCCGACAATTTCTCGCAGTCCCACTCGATGTGCATGGCCGACCTCAACGGCGACAAACTGCCCGATTTTGTCACCGGCAAAAGGTGGTGGGCGCACGGGCCGAACGGGGACATTGACCCCGAAAAGCCCGCGGTCGTCTACTGGTTCGAGCTCGTCCGCAAAAACGGCACGGCCGAGTGGATTGCTCACCAGATCGACGACGACTCGGGCGTCGGCACGCAGTTCCAGGTGGCCGACGTGAACGGTGACGCTCGATTGGACATCGTGACCGTCAATAAGAAGGGTGCCCGGATTTTCGAGCAACAAAAACCGTAACGAACGGCGAGCGGTCCATCTCGCCGCGAGGGCGTCGGTTCCCGCACGCTTGCTGCTGCCCAATCTTGGGAAAAATGGCACCCCGAGTTGACAGACAGCTTGTCTGTCAGTATAAATCGGGCATGGCAAAGAAACTCGATCAAATCACGGACGGCGAACTCGCAATTCTGCGGATTCTTTGGGAACGCAACGTGGCCACGACTCGGGAGATCGCCGAGGCGATCTATCCGGAAGTCAATGATCCCAAGATGGCGTCGGTGCAAAAGCTCATCGAGCGTATGGAAGGCAAGGGCTGCGTCGAGCGCGACCGCGGCGAGCGGCGCATCGTTTTCGTGCGCTCGTCAACCAGGAAGAGTTCTTGCAAAGCCGTTTGCAATCGCTGGCCGACCGCGTTTGCGACGGCGAGTTGGTCGATCTGCTGGCGACGTTGGTGCGGTCGAAGGGAATCTCACGTAGCGAAAGGATGCAGCTTCGCGAATTGATCGACGAGCTGTGGCCGTCGAAGTGATTTCGAACCTTGGGCAATCCAGGCGGTGACGTGCGATGAATGGCTTTTGGCAAATCGTCGGCAGCAATGCCTTGATCGTCGTGCCGATGGCTTTGGGCGTGGCTCTTTTGGGCCGCGTTTGGAAAAACCCGCAAGGGCGACATCTTCTTTGGCTGCTGGTGCTCGTCAAGTTGCTGGCGCCACCGATCGTTACGATTCCGGTCGTAGTGCCCTCGGGCAAACTGCCGGCCCTCGAAGCGATGGTTCCTCGCGAGGGGCAAAGCGGGTTGCACCCAGCGAACGAGTCGATCGCAGGCGACGGCCGGGACTTCGTTGCGCCGACCGGTGCCGGCCCGAGTCTGGGTCATCAACCCACTGCTCCGCTGGAGCGCACCGTGCCGGCGACGGCCTGGCTCGATCGAATGTCGTGGCTCGGGTTTGCGGCGTGCATATGGGCCGCCGGCTCGCTGGCCCTGGCGCTCTACTACGGGCGGATCATTGTGCGGTTCCACAGGCTGTTAGCGTTTGCCGAACCGGCGCAGCCGATGCTGGTGGAAATGGCGGCCGCGATCGGTCGTCAATTGGGATTGCGCAGAACGCCCGAGATTATCACGCTCGACGCTCGCTTTTCGCCGCTGGTGTTTGCGATCGGCGGCCGGCCGCGGATCGTTTTGCCGATCGAGCTTTGCGAGCGGCTCGATGCCGGTGCATTGCGAACGATTCTGGTGCATGAAATGGCGCACATTCGCCGCGGCGATCATGTCGTCCGTTTGCTGGAACTGGTCGCGACGACGCTCTTCTGGTGGCACCCGGTCGTCTGGTGGGCTTCGCGCAACTGTGCGATCTGTCCGAAGAATGTTGCGACGCGATCGTCCTCGACGCGGTTTCGATGGGCAGCAGGGTTTATGCGACTGCCATCCTCGACACCCTGGACTTTATCGTGGAACGCCCCGCCACGCTGACGCTGGGATCGACGATGGTCAGACGATCGAACTCCTTGGCAAAGAGAATTCGGTTGTTGCAAACGCATGCGCCCAGCGGGCAACTGAAACTTCGGCATCTGCTATCGATGGCCGCGCTTGTGGCATTTCCGCTGGCGGTCGCGATTGTCGCAACGGCCGCTCCCCCCGGAGCCGCGGCTGGCAACGGCAGGAAGTCGGTCCGCTTCGAGACCGCTGCGTTTAATGTTGCAGGAGAAACTGACGAAACGATTACTTTCGAAGATCCGACGGGAGACGACGACGGACCGGGAACTTACACCTATCCGACCGACCCGGTCTATACGCGCGGGTCGTTCGATCTCACCGAGTTTTCGGTGACCAAGACGGGGGACCGGGTGAAGTTCGACGTGACGGTTGCGGCGCCGCTGGCGGACCTTTGGAAATTGCGGGCCGGCTTCTCGGTGCAGATGGTCTTTATCTTTATTCAGACCGAGGATCGCCGGGCGCCGGGATTCACCGAGACCGTGCCCGGGCTGAATGTTTCTTTCGCCCCCGCCGACGCCTGGAACAAACTCGTCATTCTGTCGCCGCAGCCGCCGGCGCGCATCGAGGATGAAATCGAGGCGAAGGTGCCGGCGCCCGAGCGATCGTCGATCATCGTGCCCGACCGAGCCAAAGGTGCGGGGAGCACGATCTCGGCGACGGTCGACCTGGCCCAACTCGGCGGCGGTGATCCGAGCAAGTGGGGGTATCAGGTGGTGATGCAGTCGAACGAGGCCTTTCCGGATGGCTTCGACCTGCTGACCCGAAAAGTGAATCGGGTCGCGGGGCGACACCGCTTCGGCGGCGCCACCGATGAGGACTGCGATCCGCACGTCATGGACATCCTGGCCGGACGGGGCCAAGGAACCGCGGAGGAGGTGCAAGCGCAGCATGAAATGCTGCGCTACGAGTGCAACCCCGACGGCACGACCAAACAAGGGGCTGTGCTGAAGATGGTCCGCAAGTGAGCTGGCGCGGGGCTGAGGCGACCAATCCGAGACCTGCGGGCTGTTGCGGATGAGCATTGCTGAGGGTCTCGCAGCGCGCTGAAGCAGTTTTTGTTGGCCGCCGGTCGGTAAATTATTTGCCGCGAGTGGGCAACGATCGACCCAAGGAGTCGCCAGTATGACACCCAGCTCGCTCAAGAAGATCGGCATCGCCTGCTTTGTCCTGTGTGGCGTGCTGTTGTTCGTGGCCATTGAGCGTTATCGAAGCAATGCCAACAACGTCGCGGCGTTCAATCACCTCGCCCAATCATCGCCCATTGGTAGCATGGCCGGCGCATGGCCGTTTGGCGGAGCGACGACCGGCGGAAGATTGACGCCAGGCACGCCGGCGGCGACGACCTATGCGCTGCTGTTCGCCGCGCTTTCGGGCATCGGTGGAGTCGTCTGCTTCATCTTGGCGGCGAAAGACGACAGCGGCGGGGCGGCAAAACCGCACGACTGATCGAGTCGCGCTTTAGATATTGGGGCACTTCCTTCGAGGCGCAAGCGATGAATGCAAAAGCCTTGCGCCGAGCGTTTACCCTGATCGAACTGATGATCGTGGTCGTGATCATCGGCATGTTGATGGCCCTATTGATTCCGGCCGTACAGCGTGCCCGCGAGGCCGGCCGCCGGACCCAGTGCAGCAACCATTGCAATCAGGTCCAATCCGCGCTCATCCAATACGCCACGGCCAAAGATCGGCTGCCCTATTTGGCGACAACGCTGCCGGGGGCACCGACGGCGGGATATGTGGCCGCGGGCTGGGTGCCGCAAATCCTGGCGTACCTGGGACGTAACGATCTCTATCAGATTTACAACAACAACGCGGCGACGGGTGGCTACGTGGCCAATTACACCGGCAATGCCACCGGGCCGCCGGGCAACGCGTTCATCCAGTACATCGACACGCTGGTCTGCCCCAGCGACACGGCAAAGCCGATGACAAACATTGCGCTGCCCACCAACGTCCCCACCGCCACCATCGCGTCGTGGCCCGCCTCCGCCCCGCTCAGCTATGCCGTCAACGCGGGCATGCCGGACTATACTACCGGAAGTGCTGGTCCGCCCCTCGACCTTCAAGAAAACGGCCTCTTCTTCAACCAGTTTTATGCGCTCTACTGTAACTGCCCGGCGCCGCCAACCACCGACCTGGCCTACGTCGCGAAAAACGACGGCACGGCCACGACGATTCTGTTCGGCGAAAACATGGACTCCGATTTTTGGGCCGAATACAACGGAACCCCCACTGCGACCAACGGGCCGGTTTCGTTTGTCCCTTTCGACAATTACTCGGGAACCACGATTCCGGGGTATGAAGATCCGCAGGCCCTCGTGTGGTGGGACCTGCCAGACCAGTTTGGCCTGCCAGCCGGGGCGAGCTACGTCTATCCGGGGACGCCAGCGATCGGCCTGAACCAAGGTTACGGCGGCTACCAACCGGGACAACTCGCGGCGATCGCCGCGACGCTGAAATCGGGCTACATTGCCCGGCCCTCGAGTCCGCATCCGGGCGGATTCCACATCACGTTCTGCGATGGACACACGATGTTCATGAGCCAGGACGTCACGTATCAGATCTATGCCGAGTTGATGACTCCGCGCGGGGCGTACGCCCGACTTCAGTATGTTGCTGGGAGCAATCCAAGCGTGCCGTTGCAAACGTGGCAGACGACCCCGATTTCCACCAACTCGCTCAGCCCCTAGCCGAGAGGTTCCTTTCGCCCTGCGATGCATGCGGACTTCGAAGCAAATCCATAATGCCGATGACAACCCGCTTGATAAACGTCAAAATGGGAAAGCGGCTGGCTCGGCGGGGGAGACGTTCAGGCACGGTCAAATCCTCTATGAGAAATCCCGGGTGGGATTATGCCGCTCAGCCGCCACGGACAATTTACCGCAACTATCCAGAGATAGGCAGGTAGATGGGCGATCAAATCCGCGACACCCAATTGCCGCCCGGTCGACTTGACCAAACCCGACGAGCGTTAACGCTCGTCGAGCTATTGGTCGTAATCGCTATCATCGGCATTCTGGCGACGCTGTTCCTCGGTGCCATGTTTGGCGTCATGGAATCGGCCAAGGTAATGAAGACCCGGGCCATGATCGTCAAGCTCAACAACCTGATCATGCCCCGCTACGAGTCGTATCGCACCCGCCGCGTGCCGATTCAGATCACGCAGGGCACCCCCGTGAACGTTGCTGCCAGATACAGAGTTGATGCGCTTCACGAGCTGATGCGGATGGAGATGCCCGACCGCATGACGGATATCGTCGATCCGCCAATCACCCTGTCGTATCCGCCGGTAAATCCGCAACCGAGCCCTCCCGCTGGCGGGTTTATTACCCGGCCCGCGCTCAGTCAGGCTTACTACAATGCTCTCGCGGCCATCACTGCGCCCAATCCGCCGGTCGCAGGAAGCAATATCAACGTCACTAACCAGGGCGCGGAATGCCTTTACATGATCATCACGCTGGCCTTCGTCGACGAGCTAGGGGGACGCGATCTTTTCAACGAAAGCAATGTGGGCGACACCGACCAGGACCGCCTGCCGGAATTCCTAGATGGGTGGGGAACGCCAATTGCGTTCCTGCGTTGGACGCCGGGTTTTACTGAGTCTGAAATTAATGGAGCGGGCGGGTTAGTGGCAGCGGGTAGCAACCCGGGATTAATCGTGGCGTCGGGGCGCCGGCCGGCGCCGGGTCCTACGGCCTGGCCAGAAGAAACAACGCATATGCCGGAAAGCAGGTAACTTTTTTAACTATCGGGCCGCCGTCGGTTCAGTCGGCAACTATCATTAGCTCGACCTACGATCCAGTTGCCGGCCTGACCTATCTAAACGTCTCAGGAAGCAATTTAAGCCCCGTTCCGGCGCTGGGCGATTCTTTTGGGATCGACCCAGACCCATTTGACCCGGCTGGCGCTTATCCGAGCGCGAGCGCCGTTTTCACCGGCATCTCCGCTGCTCATATCGTCCCCTTTGCGGTCTATCCGTTGATCTACTCGGCCGGGCCAGACAAGACCTTCGGCGTGCTGTCGGATTTCAGTTCGGCGACGCCTATTCATTACGGCCTCACGACATGGCCGCCGAACACCGCCTACCCGAGCAGCATCAATAATTTCCCATTCATCACCGACAGCGTGAGCGGAGATGCCGACATCAAGCAAAGCCTCGGGGCAACGACTGACGTTGCAAGTGAAAAGTCCGTCCCGACATGGGAATCAAGTGGCTGGCTAGACAACATCCACAACCATATGATCGGCAGCCGTTAGTCGCTCGGCCCTTCGTATCGCTTTGTCGACCAGCGATCGCAAGCCGCGCCCTTCGCCCTCCACGGCGTTGTTGTAGGTGTCGCCGTCTCGGTTAAGAGATTGGCGAAGTCGCTGGAGCAAGAGAGTTCCAAGATCCAAGCCCTGCTGACTGATATCAGAAACGAACGCGGCAAACAGAGTCTTAAACGACGCGATGAGTGGTCACGCCGTGCCAAGAAAATGGCTGACTCGGTGGGGCAGGCGAGATTACGATCAAATGACGTTTTAAGGTGCTGGTGCCGTCTTCATTTGGCGATCCATTCCGGAGAGTGCTATGGCAACCGTGAGCAAGCGTCGAAGCATCGCAATCCAGGCCGTTGTCGTGATGATGACATTTACCGCATTCGCGGGCGCACAAGAGGAAGCCCGCAAGCCTCCGCCCAACCGCGCTGCGAGGCTTCGTGGCCGGATGATCTTCCACCGCTATACAAATTACGACGCGTGGGATGGCCGCCTCTATCTCTACGAATTCGCGAAAAAGCGGCTGAGATGCCTGAGCGAAAGCTGGGAGATCGACCACGCCATCAACGGCAACTTCTCCCCTGACGGCAAACAGATCGTCTTCATGGGAGTCCCTCGTGGCCAACATCGCGGCAATGCGTGGGATGTCTACCTTTGGGAGATGGATAGCCCGGCAAAACCCGTCAACCTCACCGAGAAGCTCGGCACGCGGGACGAGGACCCAAGGTTCGCACCGGACGGCAAACGAATCCTCTTCAAGCAGGATGGCGAGATCCGAATCATGGACCTCGCGGATCGGCAGATCCAGGCCATCCCGTTCGGCGGCGGCGCAAGCTGAGCGATCGATGCCGATGTTCACTTCGGATGAGAAAAACGTCGTCTACGCCGAGGGAGCACGCAAGGATTCGGATCTCTTTCTCATCGATGTAGCGACCGGCGCACGGCGTCCCCTCGCGACCGAGCCGGAAATCCAGGAATATTTCCCCGTACCGCTTGATGCCTCACGCTTCCTCTACGTCCGCTGGACGAGTCGGACCGACCATCACGATCAGGTTTGGATCGGTTCGCTGGATGGCAAAAAACGCGAGCCGCTCCGCTTCAATCAGATCGGGTCGGATAGTTCCGACCCCTATCCGATCGACGACCGCCTCGTCATCTATTCGAGCATCCGCGAAGGCGGAGAGGGTGGGTATGACCTCTATCTCGGCGACCGAAAAGACGGTGCAAGCTGGTCGCTGAGCTCACTGGGAATCAACACACCCCAGGACGAACTGGGCGCGTGCTACGATAGATCCCCGGTGAAAAAGTAGCTCCAGCGTTAGATACCGATCGAGTCCGACGTTGCAAATGGGCCGAAAGGCAACCACCGGGAGCCCTGAAACGAGGGCGTTTGAGTACGAATGCCAAGACCATTCAAAATATAGGCATCGATAACGGCACGGAGATGCCGTCCGCCGCGGTTCAGATACTTCACCTCGCGACCATGAAATTCAAGCGATTGTCCGAGATCGATCTCGATGAGCCCGGGCTCGTTTGCCGGCAGGCGCACAGCATCTTCGGCGGCCTGGTCTTCGTTGGATTGCTGTTGTTTCCGGTCGCCTTGGCCTTGCGCCCGTTGATCCCCAAGTATGCCGAAGCGGGAGAGCGTGTGGAGCTCATCAGAAGCGTTGCCGGGATGATGTGCGGTGCCCTGGCGCTGATCACGATTCCAGCGATCATCCGATGCATTCGCCTGGCTCGTCGGCCGACCAACTGGCTGCTGCGGATTGGTCGGGACCATTTGTGGATCAACACCCGTCCCTATGACGACCTTTCTTCCAGCGACGATCCGTCGGTGATCGAGCTTGAGTATCACGAGATCGCCGACGTGCGGTGCGACGAGCAGGGCTTTCTGGTTCCCCGCGTGCACAAGCGACTGGACGTGACGAAGGTGGTCGAGTCGCTGGTCGTCCGGCTGCGCGAAACTCCCCCCGCGGGGCTGGCCGCGACCATCGAGTCGAACCGCCGGCACGTGCAGCCCAGGCGGTCGTTTTTCGGGATCACATGGCAAACGGGGGTGCCGCGCTCTCCGGTGTTGCTTGCTTCGCAAGCCGAGATTCGCCTGGTGTGGCAACACTGGCCGATTTCCGACGTCTGGCCAAGGCTGCCGCGAGTGATGCGGGAACTCGAGCGGTCGATTGCGATTGGTGAGCCGACGGAAGAGACCGTGGGCGACCTCGATGATCGGGTTGCTCGGCTGGTCGAATTGGGCGACGAATTCCGCGCCCGCGACGTGTTGGTCCGCCACGGCGGCATGACGCTCACCGATGCCAATCGGTTCGTCGAGGAGCTGAAGAGGAAGACCTGACGCCAAAGCCCAGTTGCCAGCGGCGCTTAATTCTTGGCAGTTTCTCCCAGGTTGCCTACTTCACGGCCCCCGGCGGAACGCCTTGGGGATACTCGGCTTGGATGGCCGCTTTGATTCGCTCTTCGCGATGTTCGGGATTGGGATGCGTGCTGAAGAATTCGGGTGGTGCCCCCCCCTCGCTGGCGTGCCGCAAGATTTCCATCACGTCGAGCATCGAATTGGGATCGTAACCGGCCTGGCCCATGAAGCGGACGCCCAGGCGGTCGGCTTCCAGTTCGTCGTTGCGGCCGAACTTCAAGTTGACGAGTTGCTCGATCGCCTGGGCCAGCATGACGTTGCGCGTTGTGTTGGGATTGTTGGGATCGTAGGTGGCAAGCACCGCGGCCCCGCCCAGTCCTTGCGTCAAACGCTGCTTGGCCAGGTGCTGCGCGCCGTGACGATCGACCACGTGGCCGATCTCGTGCCCCAAGACGCCGGCCAATTGGCCTGGGGTCTTCAGCCGCTCGAGCAGCCCATCGGTGATGAAAACCTGGCCGCCGGGCAGCGCAAAGGCATTGATCGTTTTGTTATCAGCCAGGACGTGGAAATCGAAATGATAGGGCGACTCTTTCACGTCGCTGTTCTCGATAATCCTGTGGCCGACCTGTTCGACCAATTCGTTGCGGCGGCGATCGCGGTCCTCGCCGCCATATTGGGCCGCCATGCCGTTGGCGGCTTGCAGTCCGAGATATTCTTCCTGCTGCGGGGTCATGCCGCCGACGTGCTGATTCTTATGGGTGACGTTGTTGTAGTCGCTGTGGCCGAAATAGGAGATCAGCGAGATAATCACGATCACCACGGCCACCAGCAAACGCCCGATGATGGCGGAGCCGCCACGTTGTTCTTCTTCGTACACCTTTCGCACCTCCCGCGAATCGCCTTGCCAGACAGAAAAGGGCCCGGGCGAGAATCGCGCTCGGCCGGCCGGTAGCAAAACAAGCCGGCCCACAGCGAATTGCCCGCCTACGATTGAATCGTAGTTGTCGCCGGAAAAAGTGGCAACCACTCGTCGAGCAGGCGGATTGACAGAATGTCGCGACCCGGCGACAGGATTGGCGCAGTGGACGGCCAATCGGCGGGATTTGGCGATATGAGCACAGCGCATCCCGTCGTCGGGAAGTCCCGCGCAACGGAAGTTCAAGGCCAGATGGCAGCGATCCGCGCAGGATCGCCGCGTCGTTCCCTAGGTACTTGACCCCATGCCATTTACCAGGATTGATACGCGCTGCAAGCGACTCGCGGTCAAAGATCGGCGCGATCAGGCGAACGATTCTGTCGTCATTCGCCGACACCAGCCTCCACACGGCATGCGACGCGAGATCCGCAAGCTGAATGCCAGGAGATTCATTCGACGCCAGAAAAAACACCGTCTCAATAAGGTTATGGAGCACATCCCAACGGTGCCCTTTTCGCTGGTAAATCCTTTGGTTCGTCCTCAGCGCCTCGGATAACGAGGGTTTATGGGGGTCGGCGATAATAATCCCCTTATTTGGGGAGTTTTCCGCGTACCTCCGTCGTAAGAAGAGATCGAACCGGCTCGAAAGATCTTCGAACATTTCCGCGTAGAGGTCATCGCCGGTTTTCCCCGGGTTGGCGCCAAACCAATGTGGCTTGTCGGCAATCACCGAGAACATTACAAGCTCGGCCGAAAGCAGGTTCGCCGCGAGTTGACAGAATTCGTTCAGGAGTAAATCGCGTTGGGCGGCGGTAATGTGACGGAACGTGTGCTTCCCTTTCCGCAACTCAGACATGTGGATTTCCCTGGGCTTTGGGCCCGTGGGGAAATACTTGTCGATCAGGTTCCGAAGGTCACGCTCGACGTGAAGCCATTTTCCCTCGAAAAGCGCGGCCGCGCCGAGAACGAGAAATCGAGAGCCAGCCAAGCCCGGATCACCGGACTCATCGACGTATAGGAGATACATGCCGCCCTTTCTTTCATAGCGCAAAAAAAGGGCCAGCTGGGGTCCGGGTTTCCCCGGACACGAGCCGCCTAAAGACAGCTCTCCCAACTGACGACTAAATTCTACGATTGAATTTGCACTAAGTCAATTGGGACAATCGCGCCTAACTGTTCTAGGTATATTGACTTAACGGCCGTCCGTGGACACGCCTTGCTAGTCCGTACAAAGGACGACGGTGGCGTGTCGCATTCGCGCCTACCGCTTACGCGTCGGTACGGGGGCTGGCGAGGGGAGAGGCGCCCCGCTGGCATAACGGGGTGCCGGAACCGGGGCAATCGAGGCGGCCGGGACTGCGGGGTCGATGCGCAGACGCCGCGGGTCGGGATCGATCGGGTGGGGCGTCATCGGCGACATGGTCGGCGGGGCTTCAGCCGCCAGTACCGGCGGCGCGAATATTTCCAGATATTTCTGGGCTTCCATGCTGCGCGGTTCGATGGCCAGCCACTCCTTAAGGATCGGCAGCGCCTCGTCGCGCTGACCGCTGGCAATCAGGGCGGCGGTCAGCCAGCGCAGACAAATCACGTCGCGACAGCCGGCCGTATGAGCGGTTTGCAGATAGGCCAAAGCCGGCACCCAGTTGCGCATGGCCGGCCAAACAAGCTCCGCGAATCGCACCCCGCAAGGCCTCGCGATGGGGCGTCTCTTCCGGCAACCGGTCGAGTTCGGCCAGGGCCTCCTTGCGGCGGTCGCGACGAATATAGATGTCGATCAATTGCCGGCGAACGCGCTGGGCACCGGGCGATCGGCTGAGGGCTTCTTCCAACACCCGGCAGGCCTCGTCGTCGTTCGCGCGCAACTGATAGGTCAGACTCAGGCAAACCGTGGCGATCTCATGAATGTCGGGAACGTGCCACGCCTTGGGGTCGATCTCGCCGAATTGAGCGGCCATGCGATAGGCGTGGGCCGAGAGGTCGAGTTGGTTTTGAGCCTGCATGTAGCCTCCCAAGGCGCACAGCAACTGTGCGTCGCGGGGAAAGACTTTCAATGCCTCGACGCAGACGTTGATTTGTGCTTGCCGATCGGCCATATCGTGGTCGAGAGTCGTGAGCAAACCGTAGTAGGCCTCACGCTGCGAGGTCGAAGTCGGGGCGGCCGCTCGGATCGCCTGGCGGAAGACTTCGGCCGCGGCGGCATGGTTGCCCAATCCGGTGAGAGCTTCTGCCTGGGCTACGAGCAAGCAGGGCTTCGGGCCGCGTTCGGCCATGTCGAGTTTGACGCAGCGTCAGGTTGCGCCGTGCGCCGGGTCATTTTTACTTGCGAGTCGTTCTCGCGCTGGCCGCGGATGATTCGCCACGGCAAGCCGTCGAGCGTGAGGCCGCAGGCCTCGGGTTGCGGCTCGAGGCGTTCGCACACCCGGCCGACGTAGCGCCAGCGGACGCTCGGGGGGATCAAACGGACGCGGGCAACTTGCTCGCCCGATATGTTGCCTGGCGCGGGCGGAACCGTAACCGCCATCAAATAAACTTTTTGCGGATCGGCGTGCTCGTGGACAAATTTCTTCAGCTCGGCGGCGGCCGACGGAGTCATTGATTCGCCGGCGTCCAGCCAGAGGATCCATTCGCCGCGGGCGTGATCGAGCGCCACGTTGCGAGCCTTGGCGAAACTGTCGTCCCAGGCGCGGGCAATGACCCGGGCACCGCAGGCCTTGGCCACTTCGGCGGTCCGGTCGCCCGAGCTGCTATCGATCACCAGGATTTCGTCGGCCAGCAGGCGGGCGGTGGCCAGCGTGTCGGGCAGCAGGGTCTGCGCATTGCGCGCGATGATGGCCACGGTCAGTCGGCAGGCAGACATTGCGCTCATTGCATCACCAGGGACCGGGGTGTTTTGATCGAAAATCGACCGCTGGTCGACCGGCGCCGAGCCCATGCGGACAAAACCGTCTGGGTGCAGGGAACCGACGGCTTTTTTCCGGGCTCTTGCCGGCAAGGTCGAAGGGCGGGGAAGTGTAGCGAGAAGTGCCGCCGGCCAAAAGGGCGGTTTTCCCCCCTGCGTGCCTCCCAACCCCCCTGTACCGCCGAACCTCCACCTAACAATCACCCCCCCTGCTACCTGACCGTCGCGCTCTGGTCGGGCTTTCTCGACTTCCAGGCGCACGGGTATCATAGACGGCGCTTGGGCAGGCAGAATTCGCGCCGATCGCGCACTGCGAGGACGCCGGCCCGGGCCCCGCACCGCCGGAGCTAAGATTCCACGTTCGAAACGTTGTCAGGATTTATGACTCAAACTACGCGCACCAAATCGACTGGTCCTGTTCCCGTCTCGGCGGCCGAGTACCGAACCGAACACGACTCGATGGGCGAGGTGCGCGTTCCGGCCCAGGCCTATTACGGCGCCCAGACGCAACGAGCCATTGAGAACTTTCCGATTTCCGGTTGGCGGCTCAGGCCCGAACTGATTCACGCGCTGGGACTGGTGAAGTTTGCCGCCGCCACGGCCAATCGCGACTTGGGTAAGTTGACCGGATCGGGCAAGAACCCGCTCAACGCGAAAGAGGTTGACGCGCTGTTGGCCGCTTGCCGTGAAGTCGCCGAGGGACGTTGGGACGCGGAGTTCCCGATCGACATCTTTCAGACCGGCTCGGGCACGTCGAGCAACATGAACGCCAACGAGGTGATCAGCAATCGAGCGATCGAGCTCTTGGGCGGAGATCGCTTCAGTGAAACCAAGCGGGTTCATCCGAACGATCATGTCAACATGGGCCAGAGCACCAACGACATGTTCCCCACGGCGATCCACGTTGCCGTCGGAGCGAGTATCGAAAAGGAGTTGATCCCGGGGCTCGTGCTGCTGGCCGAAACGCTGGAGCGCAAGGCGCGCGAATGGGACAAGATCATGAAGATCGGCCGGACGCACCTGGCCGATGCGACGCCCTTGCGGCTGGGACAGGAAATCAGCGGATTTGCGCGGCAGATTCGGTTGTCGGTCGAGCGAGCCGCGCAGGCGCGCGATGCCGTGCTTGAGTTGCCCGCCGGTGGAACGGCCGTCGGCACCGGCATCAACACGCACCCGGAGTTTGGCGCGCGGGTGGGACGGGTGTTGGCGCAAGAGACCGGCGTGGCGTTTGTCGAAGCGGCCAATCACTTCGAGGCCAATGCCCAGCGCGACGGCCTGGTGGACTGTCACGGCAGTTTGCGCACGATCGCCACCACGCTGTTCAACGTGGCCAACAACATTCGCTGGCTCGGCAGCGGACCGCGCTGCGGTTTTTATGAGGTCCAACTTCCCGATCGACAGCCGGGCAGCTCGATCATGCCGGGCAAGGTCAATCCGGTGATGTGCGAAAGCATGATGCAGGTTTGCGCCCGGGTGTTGGGAAACGATCAAACGATTACGGTCAGCGGCGCGGCCGGCGGACAATTCCAGCTCAACATCATGATGCCGATCATGGGCAACACCGCCCTGGAGAGCGTGATGCTGCTGGCCAGCTCGTGCCGGGCATTTGTCGAGTTCTGTGCCGCCGAAATGGAGGCCAACACCGACGTCTGCCAGGCCGCGGTCGAAAAAAGTTTGGCGATGGTGACCAGTCTCAATCCATACATTGGCTATGAACGGGCGGCAAAGCTGGCCAAAGAAGCCTTCCGCACCGGCAAAACCATTCGTCAGTTGTGCCAGGAAGAAAAAATCCTGGCCGACGACGTGCTCGACAAGGCGCTCGATCCCTGGCGGATGACCGAGCCGCAGGCCTGACGCTTTGCCGCCGCGGCGCATGACGCGCCGCCAAAGTCGAACGACTTTCAGAGAAAGATCAAGGAGGTTCTCAGCCATGGGGTTTCGAAATGCAAGCTGGACACAGTGCGGAGTGTTGGCGGCCGGCTTGATCGTCGCCACCAGCTGGCCGACCGCGGCGGTTGCCCCGGCACGGGCCGAATCGCGCCGGAAGTGCGGCTGGTCCAATATTCCGGCCAGCCAAGTCGGGCCCAATCAACAGCAGGCCCAAGCCTACCCGGGACAGCAACCCGGCGGCTCGCGGCCGGTCGCTCCCGGCCGGGCCGTCGCCCCAAGCGGGCAGCGTGCCGGCAAGGGGGGCTCGATCGTGCTCGGCGCTTTTGCCAAAACCAAAACCGCCGCCAGCGAAGATGATTTCACCGAAATCATCGAGATCTGCCACCAGGGACTCGACCTCGGTCTCGACGGCTCGATGACCGTTTACACCCGGCGGTTACTGGGCTGGGCGCACAATCGCCGCGGCGAAGTGCGGGCCGAGGTCGACCATCAAGAGGAAGCGCTCGAGGATTTCGAGGCGGCCGTTTCGCTCGACGACACGAAATGGCGCTACTTCCACAATCGGGGTGTCAGCCACGCCACGCTGGGACACTATCCCAAGGCGATTGCCGATTTCAATCACACGCTGAAAATGAATCCGACCTATGCCAACGCCTATTTCAATCGAGGCGAGCTGCGCTACGAAGAACACGACTTTGTCGGCGCCGTCGGCGACTACACCGAAGCCATTCGGTTGTCTCCGCGCGACGCGACCGCCTACAACAGCCGAGGCCACGCCCATTACCGCTTGCACGAGTTCCGCGAGGCCCTGGCCGATTATCACCAGGCCGTACGGCTCGATCCGAGCAATGCCGCCGCCTACACCAATCGGGGCGACATGTACGCCGACTTCGGCAGCTGGGCCAACGCATCGAACGACTATCGCACGGCGATCAAACTCAATCCCGCGCTGGGCCGAGCCTATCAAAGCGCCGCCTGGCTGCTGGCCACCTGCCCCGAAGAAGCATTTCGCAATCCCGAGGGGGCGGTGCGGGCCGCCGAAAAAGCCATCGAGCTCGACGGCGAGACCGACTATCGCTATCTGGAAACTCTTGCCGCCGCCGAGGCCAATGCCGGCCATTTTGCCGACGCGGTCGACACCCAAACGGGAGCCTTGGCCATCGCACCGGAGGATTATCGGCCGCTCGCCCAACAACGGTTGGAGCTTTACCAGCACAAGACCGCTTACCGCGAAACGCCCCGCAGCATTGCCCAGGCAACCGCCAACCGACCGAGTCGCCGGCCGACGCAAGCCAAGGGGCGCTAGGGCGGAAGGCTTGAGTCCAGCCCCGCCGAGCTGAGGCCCGAGGTCGAGCGATGCGCGTTGCGCGAGCCTAGTAGAGCGATCGCACCGGCAGGCTCTTGAATTTCAAGGACCAGTTGGCGCTCGACACCCCACGATCGGTGTAGTACGTGAATAAAGCGCGGTCGCCGACAAAATTGATGCTGGTGTATGCGTAGGTGTACTGCGCATCGTCCTCCAGATTCTTCAGATGCTCCCACGTGCGGCCTTCGTCCTTCGAAATTGCGGTGGTCAACGGAACACGACGGTCGAGTGAGTTGTTCCAGACCAAAAGCAAGTCACCGGTTGATGGGATCCGTTTGATCGAAGCCGGCGCGACGGGCGCCGTGACGTTCATCGCCTCGGGCTCGCTCCAAGTTACGCCCGAGTCGGAAGAGTAGCAGACGTGGATCTTGCCGGTGCTGGTGCGCAGCCACATCATGACTCGCCCATCCTTGAGCTCGACCACGCCGGGCTCCTGAGCACCGACTCGGCTTTCCTTCACGTCGACGATTGTTTCGCTGGGCGTCCACGTCTGGCCGTCGTCGTCGGAATAAATGATGCGACTCAGACAGTCAACATTTCGCGGGCTCGCGCCGGCTTTCTCGGCAAACATGGGCACGAGAATCCGGCCTGAGGCCAATTGGATGACCCGATCGTTGTTGAAACCCGTGTAGGCGAGATATGCAGGGTTGCGAGCGATGGGGATCGGCCTCGGCGGTGAAAAAGTCTTGGCCCCGTCGGTCGAAACGCGCACCAGTGGAAAACAATCGTCGTTGGAATCCTTTTGCAGAAAGAACAGCAGGACCTTGCCCGATTTCAGCCGGATCAGGCTCGGGCACATGACGTTTCGGTTGCCGATATTCTCTTGCAGCGTGAGCCGCGGCCCCCAGGTCCGGCCTTGATCGCGGGAGACGGCCGCGGAGATCCGCGCTGGGCTGTCATCTCCTTGCGCCTGGGCGGCACCATAATAATCGGCCCAGGCAAGGAGCAGCCCGCCGTCGTCGAGTTCAAGGATCGTTCCCTCGGAATTGCGCCAATTATTGGAAACCGAGGGAGCCACCACGACACTTATCTCTTCCTCGCCGGCACCTCGGGCCGCGCTCGCGAAGATTGCCAACACCGCCGCTGTCTGGATGAGCCGGAATGCGTATCGCGAGAGGGCCATAATGATTATCCTCAGCTTTCCTGGCGGGGGTGATTGTTTCGCCGATCGACACGATTGAGTCCGAGGTAACGAATCGGCCAAGGGCGACCAGCGGGAGCCCTGGAAGCAAGGCGTTTGACATGATGCGCTAGGCCAATTTGAAATGTAGGCACCAATAATCGTCTCGGCGGGCGGGAGCGCGACGGCCGACTGGGGACCGTGGCACTTCGAGACAACGCTAACGCGCCAAAACGCGCAAGTCAACGTTTGACCGCGGGCGCACCGCAATGAAAACCTGGACCCGGGAGATTCCGCCTTTGAGCTTTCGCTGTTTCGCAACCGACTACGATGGGACGCTGGCCGAGACCGGTCGCGTGGCCGAGGCCACACGCGCAGGCGCTGGAGCGACTCGTCGCCAGCGGATGGAAAACCGTGCTCGTCTCCGGCCGCACGATGGCCAACCTGGCAAGCGTCTTTTCCCAACTCGAATTGTTCGATCGCGTCGTGGCCGAAAACGGCGCGATTCTTCACGCGCCTCACGCGCGTCAAACCCGGTTGCTCGCCGAACCACCCCCGCCCGCACTCATCGAGTCGCTTCGTGAGCGCGGCGTGAAACCACTGGACATCGGCCAGGTGATCGTGGCCACGCATGCCGAGCACGAGCGCGAGGTGCGGCAAGCGATTGCCAAGGCTCGCGCCGCGCTCGACGTCATTCTTAATAAAGACGCGCTGATGATTCTGCCCCGCGGCGTCGACAAGGCGACGGGGCTGACGGCCGCATTGGCCGAGCTGAATCTTCCGCCGGGCGAAACCGTGGCCGTCGGCGATGCCGAAAACGACGCCGTGCTATTGGCAGTCTGCGGCCAGGGAGTGGCCGTGGCCAACGCGCTGCCGGCACTGAAAGCGGCGGCCGATTGGGTGACCCAGGGCAAAGCGGGCCAGGGGGTCATCGAACTCATCAATCGATTGCTCGACAACGCTGCTAGCACCGGGGGCTGAAGCGCTAGCACCCCCGTCCGTTTACCTCTCGCCTGTAGCCTCTCGCCTCTGGCCTATTGAGAATGGCACTAACTTAAGGAACGCATTAGACGGCGGCTAATCGTCGTCAAATACTTGGCCAAATGCCTGCCCCTCACCGTCGTCGCGCGTGTAGGCGGTCAGCCAAATTGGCTCGGCGCAGAGGCCCTCGCGGATCAGCGCGGCCACGAGCGCTCTTCCGAGCAGCATCCGCTCCGGCGCGAGCGGATGATCTCTCACGAAGCAGTCAACCTCCCAGAACTCATGGAACCCCTCGGTGTAGGTTGGCCGCCAGACGAAGTAGCGTGCAATTGGCGTCGAGTTTGAGCCACCCGAGGCGTTTCGGACAACATAGTACGCCTGCCCGATTCTGGTCTCGCCAGAGATTTGGCAATCCGCTTCAAGGTCGGCTGTCAGGCTGAATCTTGGCATCCCGCTATTGTAGCCGGGGGAGGGGGGCGAATGAGGAAGGCGCCGGCCAAGGTCGTCAGTGTTTGAGTGGCTTTCCGTCCGCTCCAAGGCCCGCCTTGCGGCGCATTCGCCGCAGAAGTCCTTGCACCCAATAATCGAATTCTCCAACGCTTTCTGGACTCAAGTCCTTTGGGAGCGTGAGCACCACCGCCCCTTCGTCGAGCGTTGTGATTTCCTTGGCAACGTCGTCTGCTGGCGTAGGCTCATCCAGGGGCCGGAAATAGGGATTTGCAGGCGGCGCTACCTGCGCTTCAACGGGAGCATCGACAACTTCAAGTTCGCTCATGGCAAGTCCTGTGGGGCTGCCCTCGACGAAAGCCCAATTGTCCTTAATGCCGACTACTTTCTTCGGCACCGGAAACCGCTGGACGCCCGCCGAGATCCATTGAACGAACAAGCCAACTTGCACCGTGCGAGGGGCCGTCGTTCCAGTCCCATTATTCGAAGTGTCCAAGTTGGCCTGATTATTCTCGGCTGCCGCACTGCCATCGGCAGCTAAAAGCCCAGCGTATCGAAGGCTTTCTCGGAATCGCGTGATAAAGGCGCCTACTGCGTCGTCTGTGAATCGACCGCCTGCACGCTCCCACTTCAAATATCCGCTTAGAACGTCGTCGTGCGGCAATTGATGGTTGTAATGGTCCCATAACTCTCGGTGGATCGGCGGCGTGAGCGCGGCCTCTTGCAGCAGCCGACTGCGATCCGGCGCGTTGCGGATGATATGCTCGGCAGATTCGGAGACCGCCAATTTTGCAACGCCGCCCGATTCTGAGGCGTCAGCAAGCCCATAGGCTTTGACGGCCGCTTGTATCTGAAGTGCGCCGCTACTTCGTGGATTCTTATAGCCCCATTGCGCACATGCAATCGGGATCGGCACGGCCGTCCGGATGTACTTGTCGTGCAAGATTTTCATCTTTTCGATGGCATCGCTGAGCGACAGCGACGGGTGATTGGGACTGCGAGACCGGGATGCCTTGGGCTCCTCGACCGACTGGTCGGACGCAGATTCGCTAGCCATATCTTTATTCCCTAAAAGAAACGGAGATTGATTACTCATTATTCTAAGGCTTCAGCGAGAACAAATCAACACCGAGATTGAGAATTATTTTATCTCCTATCCATTGACTTAGCTCGTTATATCTGGTAAACTCCGAATATCCCGAACACGAAAGGGGGTTTTTAATGAGAAGGGCGCGCGGGTCCACCCAAGATGGTTGCCGTAGGGTGGACCGATTGAGGCCCAAGAGCGGGCAGTCGGCCGGTTTTTATCTCTTGACGGAAGGAACCGGCTGGCGAGGCGGCCTTTTTTGGCGTATTTGAAAAGGCCCCGTAGCCGCTGGTAACGGCTGCGGGGCTTCTAAACCACACTCGGCGGTTAGGCCGGAATGCAGCTTGGACACAGCCATTCTAGCACGACCGCCCCAATGGGGAAAGGTTCGTGCATGCCCCGCAAGGACTTCCGCCTTGTCCGCGATAAATTCGCAAACGATAGCGGCCTGCCGTTTGGACGGCTGCTCACCCGCGACTATGTTTTGAACACGCTGGAGAGCGAAGGGCACGCCTACCGCAGCCGGGTGTTCTGCCCGCTCGTCACCCTCTGGGCGTGGCTCTCGCAATGCTTGAGCCAAGACAAGAGCTTGAACGAATCGGTGAGCAGGATACTAGCTCACCGCGTTTCGATTGGGCTGCCGCCTTGCTCGGCATCATCGGCGAGCTACAGCGAGGCCCGCACGCGGTTCCCAGAGGTCGTCATCACTCGACTGGCTCGTGAGATTGGGCGGCGCGTTCACGACTCAGCGCCGCAAAGCGCCCTCTGGCATGGTCGCGAAGTGTTTTTGGTTGACGGCACCGGACTAAGCATGCCCGACACCCCCGAGAATCGGCTCACCTATCCCGCGCCCAAGCGGCCCGGCGGAGAAACCAGCTTTCCAATTGTTCGCGCATCCGCACTGATCTCACTGGCAACGGGCGCCGTCGTCGATCTGGCGTTCACCCAATTTGCTGGCAAGGGCACCGGGGAAACTTCACTATTGCGGCAGGTGATGCAAAGCGTGAAGCCCGGAAGCGTCTTGGTTGGCGACAAGCTGTATGCCGCCTACACCGTTCTCGGCGTATTAGTCGCCAATGGCATTGACGCGGTCGTGCCAATTCCCGTCAACCGTCGGCGCGAGGGATCGCTAATTCAGTGGCACAAGCCCACCACTCAGGTGTGCCCGGAAATGTACGTCGGATTGCCCGAGTCGATCACGCTTCGACAATTCGATATTGAAATTGAGGACCGCGACGGATCGACCAAAACGCTAACGCTGGTTTCGACGATCCTTGACCCATCGGTTTCGGATGCTGATCTTGGGGAACTTTACCGACAGCGGTGGAACTGCGAAGTCGACCTGCGTAGCATCAAGTGTGCGATGCATCTCGATGTGTTGCGAGCCAAGACCCCTCAGATGATTCGGAAGGAAGTCTACTGCCACGTTCTGGCCTACAACCTGCTTCGCGGCGTGATGCTCGAATCGGCGAAGCAAGCGGACATGCTGCCGCGA
This sequence comes from uncultured Planctomycetaceae bacterium, assembly GCA_963702015.1. Classification (GTDB taxonomy): domain Bacteria; phylum Planctomycetota; class Planctomycetia; order Pirellulales; family PALSA-1355; genus DATJTR01. Next base: position 3,038,214 of record OY969698.1, on the reverse strand, counting down.
CAGCTTAGCGTGAAGGGAACAATGCAGACGGTCGAATCATTCACTCCCGCGATGATGGCGGCGGGTGGGCACCCCGCCATCTACAGCGCGTTCCTGGGGGCAGTGGCAGCCCATCGCGTCGGCAATCGCCCCGGCCGACTAGAGCCGCGAGTCCAAAAGCGCCGGCCGAAGCAACACAAACTTATGATGAAACCCCGAAACAGCTACCGCCGAAAGCTGTCTGCCGATGCGGTGGCCTAAACCCTTAACCTAGTGCCATTCTGGCCTATTGATTGACATTTGTACACTACTGGCTAAAATGACGATCAGACGTGCTTTTGGGCCGCTTTTTGGGGCCCTGGTATATCACGGGTCTTACGAGAGAGGCGTCTCGCATGATTGCCATTTGCCAAGCAGCGCGCCGAGTGGAGCACCGATCGACCGCCTGCCGACCGCACGGGTTCGCTCCGCCGGATTGACGATATTGTGAGCGAGCTGTTGGCGGGCTACGCGCTGAAATCCGACGCCGGCGCGGAGGCAGACACTCGCCCCGAGCGCACAGGTTTGCCGTGCACGACGGTCGAGGGCCTGCCGCAAGTTGATGCGTTTTCGGCTGAGATGCTGCCTGCTTGCGGTCGCTAACGTGCGCCGGTGGGCGACCGTCGCGAGCCGCTTGCGGACTGGGTGCCGATTAAAACATCGGCGGGCGGCCGAGTTGGCGGCGGATGACGGACCATTGGCCGACGTGCATCATCCAATGGGAACCCATCGCGGCCTGGAACAAGGCGCCGACGTTGGGAGTCCAGCCTTCCAGCTTGCGGTCGAGATCGGAATCGCTCAGCTTTGCCAGCGCCGCCAAACCCGCGGCATGCTGCTTCTCGGCCACGGCCAGCAGTTCGGCTTTCGTCGCCAGTTTTTTCGGATCGTCGACCTTGGAGGTCTCGGACGTGTACTTTTCGGCAAAACCGGCCGGCAACGGCGGCAATGCGCCGGGGAACTCCTTCGAGATCAGCCCGTGCTCGGCAACGATCAGATGCCCGACCTGCCAGTTGATATGGTTGCAGGCAGGAGCCGGGCGGTGCAGCATTTCGGCATCCGTCAGATCGGCCAACGTGCCTTGGCAAATCTGCGAGCTCATGTCGATCGAGTATTTGATCGGTTCGACGGCTTTCATCTTGTTCCTCCCCGTTTGGGCATGTGTTAAGCGAGGCTGCGCGTCGGCGCGAAACGTTAGGATCGCGGCAAATGGCCGCCGAGGCAATGCCCCCAGCCGGTATTTTTTTTCCGGCCTCGGCAGGCGGATGAGGTTTGCGCGAGGCGAGGATGGTGGCCGCCCGAGTCGCAAACTATGTTGAGGGCTGCGTGAGCTTTCCGGCCGATCCCTCGCCGCATCCCCACATTTGCCAGGAACCACCGAATGAACGGTTTTGGTTGGCTGCTCGCCGCAGTGGTGGTTTGCCTCGCGCCCTTTGCGGCCTCGGCGGAACCGGCCGCCGAGACCCCCGCGGCTGGGACCGTCACGCCAGAAGCCGTCAAATCCGCATTGGCCGAACTCGAAAAACTGACCGACGATACGCTCAAGACGAGCGGCGTGCCGGGCATCGCGGTGGTGGTCGTTCATCGCGACGAAGTCGTCTACCTCAAGGGCTTTGGCGTTCGCGTGGTGGGCAAGCCCGAGCGGATCGACGCCGACACGGTCTTTCAGCTCGCGTCGGTCTCGAAACCGATCACTTCGACGGTGCTGGCGGCACTGGTGGGCGAGGGGAAGATTCATTGGGACGACGCAGTCATCGATCACGACGCGGGTTTTTGTTTGTTCGACGCCTGGACGACGCGCGCGCTCACTTTGCGCGACCTGCTCTGCCACCGGAGCGGCCTGCCCGACCACGCGGGCGATCTTTTGGAGGACATCGGCTACGACCGGCAGCAGATTCTGCACCGCCTGCGGTATCAGAAGTCGGGGGGCCGCTTTCGCGCCGCGTATGCCTACACGAATTTTGGCTACACTGAAGCCGCGGTGGCCGCTGCACTGGCGGTCGGCAAGCCGTGGGAAGAGGTGGCGGCCGAAAAGCTTTATCGCCCGCTGGGCATGAAGTCGACCAGTTCGCACTACGACGATTTTGCCAGGGCGAAGAACCGGGCTTTGCTGCACTCCAAAGTCGGCGACAAGTGGGTCGCCAAAAACACCCGGCAGCCCGATGCCCAGTCGCCGGCCGGAGGCGTCAGCTCGACGCTGCGCGACATGAGCCGCTGGCTCCGTTTGCAACTGGCCGAAGGCAAATTCGACGGCCGGCAACTCGTCGCCGCCGCGGCACTGACCGAGACCCACACGCCGCAAATCGTCACCGGCTTCGATCGGGCGGCTGGCCGACTCGTTTCGTATGGGCTGGGTTGGAATGTCAACGTCGAGCGCGGCGGCCGGGTCTTCTGGAAGCATTCCGGCGGGTTCGATCTGGGCATGCGAACCGAGGTCGCCTTGCTGCCGGGCGAGCAGATCGCGATTGCCGTCTTCTCGAACGCCGGCCCCAGCGGCATTCCCGAAGCGATCACCGAAAGTTTTTTTGACCTCGTCCTCGACGGCACGCTTCAGCGTGACTGGGTGGAGTTTGCCAATCGGATGTTCCAGGAAGAAATCAATAAGGAGCAAGGTAAACAGTTCGACTACAGTCATCCGCCGGCCGACAAGTCGCCACCGTTGCCGCTGTCGGCGTATGTCGGCACGTACCGCAACGATTATTTTGGCCCGATCGAACTGGCCGAGCGGGACAAATCGCTCGAGTTGCGGCTGGGGCCTAAAAAGCTGCCTTTTGCGCTACGGCATTTCAGTCGCGACACGTTTGTCTATCAGCCAATGGGCGAAATGGCGGGCGGGCCGAGCGGAGTTTTGTTTTCGATCGGGCCCAGTGGCAAAGCAACCCAAGCGCGGATCGAAAACCTCGACGTGCACGGCGAAGGGACTTTCGAGCGCGAGCGGGCAGCGGCGCCGGCGGGGCGATAGCCCGAAGGCTGACGCGCCACCCCGATGGCGGCGCGTGCAATCTTGCAGCCGGGCGGCCGGGTGGTAGACTAGGATGCACACTACTCGCGGGAGTAGCTCAGTTGGTAGAGCGCTAGCTTCCCAAGCTGGATGTCGCGAGTTCGAGTCTCGTCTCCCGCTCTTTCTGACGGCCGCCTGTCCACCACTGGACAGCGGCCGTGGCTGTTGGAAAGCCACGCCCCTTGTGGTGACGCCCAAGCATCACTTTTCGGACAGAGGTTGCGGGGCGGCCCCCAGCCCTTCCGATTCAAGATACGCCAATAGGTCCAGCACCTCTTCTTTGGAAAACGTGTTCAACAATCCGGCCGGCATTGGCGACACGATCGATTTGGCTTGGGTTTCGATCTGACTCTTCGCGACCCGTACGATCTTGTCGGCCGCCAGCAGGTCGGGCAGCAGCGTGACGGTTTCGCCATCGTCACCGGAAAGCTGGCCTGACAGGACCTGGCCGTCCGTCGTTACGATCGTGACGACCCGGTACTTGTCATCGACCACGTGGGACGGAGCCAGAATCGAAAGCAAGATGTCAATGCGGCCGAATCGCCGCGCCAGCGGAGTCAGATCGGGACCGACGGCGGCGCCGTTGTCTGCGATGCGGTGACAACGATTGCACAATGCCGCGGCGAACGTCTCTTTGCCTGCCGCAAAGTTTCGGCTATGTCCGACCTGCTCCAGCGACCCGATGAGATCGTCCAACTTCCAATTACGGACAAACGGACGTTGGGCGACCGGTGGGATGCACTTCGCCGTCGGTGACTCGTCGACAAGCCACGGCGCGAGCGCGGTTCGTTCGGTGTCGGTGAGCCCGGCGACGGCGTCCGCCTTGATCGACGCCTGGAGGCGAGGCATCGAATTGCCGCCATAAAAGTGCGTGCGCCTGCCGCAGCAAATCGAAATAGGTCTTCCGCTGTGTCAGCGTCCAGGAGGCTTGTGCGTTTCGCAAAAGAAACAGGTACATGTAGCTTCTCTTCCTGCGTCTTCGCCATTTGAAGCAGCTCAAGCGTTTTCGGCACGACCTGCGGCGAGCGAAGATAGATCAGGAGTTCGCAGAGTAATTCGTTGACCGAGGGGGCGGCGTCGGGAAAGTGCTGGTTCAAAATCTCCGTCAACGGCGCGAGGCGGTCGTCCGACATGCGATCGTGCCGAGCCAGGCCGAGCGACCAGGTCCGCAACGCCGCGACGCGTTGCTCCGTGGTCAGCTCGTCCCACGGCAAATTGCCGCCAGCCGGTGTAACAACGGAACTTGGGTGTCAGCCGATCCCAGTCGTGCCAGCGCCAACAGCGCCGCTGGTTGCCGCCGTGGGATCGTTTTCAGACAGCGCGGCATCACGCCACGTGGCCACCGGCTGGTGCTCGAGGGCGACCCGCGCCGCATGCCTGACAAACGGGTCGTCGCTTCCCAAGTGCGGCCAGATCGTCTCGATCGACGACGGGCCACCCAATTGCACCGATTCGAGCCGCTTGCGAAGCCTGGCCGCACCCGATTCCGCGAGCGGCGTTGACGCCGGGTCGTTGGCCAATTCTCCGGTAAAAGTCACGCGGTACAGGCCCGATTGCGTCTTGCGGCCGCCGGTCAAAAAATACAGGGCGCCGTCCGGTCCGAACTCGATGTCGGTCACGTTCAGCGGCCGACCACTGAGGAACGGCTCGGCGGTGCCCGAAAAACTGGCCCCCCTCGGCTGCATATGCACTGCCAGGATGCGTCCGAACGCCCAGTCGCAAATGAACATCGCGCGGCGAAAATGCTCCGGGAATTGACTCCTGGTTCCGAACCGTATGGCGGTGGGCGAACCGAGGCCGATGTCCAAAAGTGCCGGCAGACTGTCTGGATACCACGCCGGCCAAGGGCCCGTCCCGACCCGCCAACCGAAGTCAGCCCCGGAGACCAGGTGCAGCATGCGAGTTGGCCGATACCACGGCATGCCGACATCCCATTCCATATCGGCGTCGTAAGTGAACAGGTCACCGCTGGTGTTGAAGTCGAGGCCATAGGGATTACGGAGGCCACCGGCGATGACTTCCCACCGCTGTCCGTCACGGTCGGTCCGCGCGACATAACCGCCTGGCAACTTCATCGAGGAATTGAACAGTTGCCGATCCCACTGGCACGGCAGCAGTCGGGCGTCCAAGTAGTTCCGCAGCGGCGACCCGGCCGGATCGTAATCCTCGGGGAGCCGCACGTCGTCGCCGTGAATCGAATAGATCATTCCATCGGGGCCAAGTGCCAGATCATTTCGCCCATGCCCAACATCCCCAGGCGTCGCTTTCAGCAACTTCACTTCGTCGAATCGATCGTCGCCGTCGGTATCGCGCAACCGATAGAGCCCCTTCGAGTTGTTGGCGTTGGCGTACAGGCTATCGTAGGCCCACAACAGGCCGCGACACTCCAGCAGCGTGTCGTTCACGGTTTCTACCTGCCCGATGGTTGACCGATTCTCGGCGAGCGTGAATCGCAGCAGACCTTTATCTTCTCGCGAAACGATGATCCGTCCATTTGGGTCAAATGCCAGCGCGATCCACGAGCCTTCATCGCTTCCGGCTGACCGCAAAAGTTCCACGCGAAAGCCGGGTGGGGCGGAGATCGTCGCCGGATCGGTGGCCTGGCGAGCCCCGAGTGACTGCTTCCACTGGTTATAGTCGTCGACCTTTCCCGACTGATCGGCCGGCTCGTCACCGCGGCCCGTGGCGAGCAGAAACATGACCACCGCCACGGCGGCCAGCCAAGTCATGTTCCGACCAAGACACGTTCGGCGTGCCAAGTGCTTGGCGTCCGTCGTGAGCGGGCAGCAGGCTTTGGTTGAAGGCATTCGATCGTTCCCGACTTTCGGACCCGGTCTTCTCTCGTGGTCGTTTTGACTGGTTGCCATTTTAACCGAATCCCCACCCATCGGGGTTCAGGGATCAACGACGTAAGTCGTGGGAAAAATGCCCCGTCTGCCTCGCAATTCCGAGCGGCCGGTCATTCCTGTCCGGATCCTTAGCCGATCAGCCGTCCGTCGTGCCCGGGCCGTGCCGAACCCGGCGCGGCGGAACGTGAACAAAAAAATGGATCATCGCACCAGGCGAGGCGCGTCGTTCATGACTCTGAAAAACGTCGCGGGTCGGCATCGAGGCGCGTTGATGGGTTTGAATGTGGTCCCTCGAGCGTTTCCACCTGATCCGCTATCCGTCGCATGGTAGCAGCCTGCCTGTCTCCGGCCGGTTGTGGTAGGCTGGCTCGCCATACGGATTCTTCAACCGCGTTTCTCAAAGGAGTGTGAGACATGAAGAAGCTCGCGAGCCTGTTGGTGGTTTGTGCCGCTGTCGCCGTTATTGGAGCAAGTGAGCGGCAAGAAAGGGTCATGCCGGCGCTCGAGGCCCTCAAGCTCGAAAAAGTTCCCGAGTTGTTTGGAGAAGAAGTCCGTTACAAAGTGACCAAGCATACCATCGAGTACTTGGAAAACCTGCGGAAGGAAGGCAAGGAACTCGTGCTTGATCGTGACGGCGCGATCAGGGAGAAATAGTACATCGCGCGTCGAGGGGCTTTCCGAACCAAAAACCCGATTCAAAGAGCTCGGCCTCGCAGCTGAGCTTTTTCATGCGCGATTCAACCGGATGCGACGCTCAGTCTTGCCGAATAGGCTCGATCGTGATTTAAATCAACGGGCCGGCTGCACCTCGTCGTGGCGATCGGCCTGAGCCGCGCTCGTTGCTTCGCCGATCCGACGATAGATGCGCTTGCACGCGATCGAGCGTCCTTCGGGTGTCGAGACTTCGTTCAGCACGATGGTCGTGTTGCCGTCGTCGCTGAGCGTGCGCGTCATCACCCAAGGGGGCTGGTCGCTGTGCCCCCAAATGCTCGTAATCAGCGCCGTCCCATCTTCGTTCCAAACGGTCGATGATTCGACCGGCCGGCCCGCCGGATCGTCGGCCTTCACGCGTTGACCGTTGAGCAGCATGACGTCGATGCGGTGATAAGGGCCGGAGGTAATGTCGATCGTCACTTCGCTGGGCGTTTGCTTGACGTCTTGCAAGATCGGCGCGTTGTCCAGAATCCAGCGCTCGGCCAGCGACACGCCGCAGGCTTTCAGAATCTCGTCGAGCGAATCGGAGGCTTTCAGGTCCAGTTCCCAGCGACCGCTGAAATCGACGCGCGGCGTGACCACGGGCCCGATCGGCTCGGAGCCCTCGACCGGCACGTTCACTTCCGATGGATCGCTGCCGCCAAAGGCCAGCCGCCACAGGATCGACCGGCCCAGCCAGGCGGTGGCCAACAGCAGCCCCGCCACCAGGCTGAGGGAGATGACAAGGGTCGGTCGTTTCGAGATCATCGGGCGCCTTTGAGAGTGAGCCAGCAAATCGCACGATCTTTTGCTTCGCCCAAATCCTATGCGCCACCGCGAAGCAGTTCAATGGGATCGAGCGATCCCGCGGCCGGCGGATTTGTGGGCAGGCCCATTATTCTGCCGTCCGATATTTCAATCCTTGGAAAAAAAAGAGCCGATGGCTCTTTCCGCGAGAGCCATCGGCTGAGAATGAACCGCCCAAAAAACGAACCGCGTGACCGACTACCTGAACCGGCGCCACTTCCAAGCGGCCAACGCCAAGCCGGCCATCGCCATCAGCAGAAAGCTCGAAGGCTCCGGCGTTGCATTGATCACGACGCTCAAGGCGATCGGATCCTGGAAACCCTCGTAGGCGTGAGCGGTCCAGCCCGGCGTCCAGACGTGACTGGCGTCCGCCACGAAATAAAGGGTCTCGCCGGCCGTGACGTTGATGAACCCGCTTTGCCAGTTCAGCCCGAAACCGCCACCATTGCCGTTGTAGCCGCTCAGGGCGGCGATCGCGCTCAGCGTGCCTTGGACGGCCGACATATTGCTGGTGAACCGAGCATCCTCAGGCGTGCCATTCGGTGATCCGCTAAAGCCGATCGCCGAAAGCAACGGTGCCGTCGGGCCACCTGTGCTGGTCATGACAAAGAAGCTCGGCATTCCGTCATTCGAATTCGTGCCGACATCCCAGGCATTCACGTTGAGCGCGACCGTTCCCGTGGCGGGAGCGGTCCATCCGACGTAGCTAGGGGTAAGCGTCGCGTTCATCGTCACTGTGCTGTAACTTGTGCCACCCGTGATGAGTGGATCGCCCGCGCTTTTGGGAGCATTAAACGCTGCCACGCCAGTGAACGTCGCATTGCTGCTGTAGTTGTAGAAGACGCCGGCCGGGCTATTGAGGATGCTGTCGGTACCATCATGGAACGAGCTGGTCGTCCAGCTGGTGGTGTCGAAGCCTTTGACGTTGGTGGCGGTTGCGTAGCTGGAGATCTTTCCCACTTCTTGAAGGAGGCCGGAGCTAGCGCTCCCGAAGACGGTGGTGTTGGTGGGCAGAGTGAGTGCACTGTTGGCCCCAGCAAACGGCAACAATCCCGAGGAGATCTGCTCGGTCAGCGCTGTGCCGACCGCCAGGTGGATGGTCGAGCCAGGATTCAGTTGATACGCCTGAAAGGGGACCGTGTACGTAAACGTCCCGACTTGCGTGCCACCGCTGTTGAGGTAGCCGGTGCTCGGGTTGTAATAGGTGGGCAAGATATTGAAGCCGGGGCCGTTGTAGACCGCTGAATTGTTGCCGGTCCAATTAGAGCTCAACTGTCCTGCGCTCCAAGCGTGTCCGACGCCCCAGGTGGCCGTCGTCGCGGCGTTAAGCGCCGTCGTCGTGGGATAAGTCGTTAGCCAATCGTTGGCGACGTTGTACGTCTGCGCACGGCGCTGCCGGCCATTGCAAACATTGGGAGCCATGCCATGGCTGCGAAACCAAGAATTCTAAAACGTCTCATTAGCGCCCCCCCTTTAGAAGAGAAACTGAGGCTTGCGAATCGCGACGGGAACCAGGGTCGAACCTTCGGCATCCATGCACCAACAGACATGCTGATTCCGAACACTGAAGGCCGGCCGGCTAGTCGGACCGTCCCACCCTCACTGTAGGAAACGAGCCAGGGGCAAAACGAGCTACCGCTCATTCGGACCCTATGGCCTTAAGTCTAATCGAGCGCCAACGAAAAACAATCACTTGTAAAGTTTAAAAACGACTTGTCTTTCGGGCGAATTCGGCCCTTCGCTAGCGGAAATCAGCGTCCATCCGCCGTCGCCAGGCTGAAATAGGGGCCGCTGGTCGATCCCTTACGGGCAGATCTCAAACTCGCTGGGGGGGTCTTGTCCTCCGAAGGCAGATCCTGCCAAAGTAAGCGGAACGTACTGCGGCAATGGGTAGCAACTGGGGGTTATGAGCTGTCGACAAGCCAACTCGCGGAGGTAATCGTATGAACCTTACCGTTACGGAGCTGGACCGCCGGTTTGGAATTCCAGGCATCGCCCGAGTCGCCGAAGGCCATGGAGGACTGGCCAAAGTCGTCCTTGCCACCGGTGAGGCTGCGGGCGAAATGTACCTGCATGGAGCACACGTCACCTCGTGGCAGCCGCGCGGCCGCGAGGAAGTGCTTTTCGTCAGCTCCAAGTCACGCTGGGAAGATGGCCGCGCCGTTCGTGGCGGCGTGCCGATCTGTTTCCCGTGGTTTGCCGGAAGGGCAGGCGATCCCAAGGCTCCCGCTCACGGTTTCGTCCGCACCATCGCGTGGACGCTTGAGTCGATCGTGCAGGCTGGAGATGCCGTCACGGTGAGCATGTCGACCGAAAGCAACGACGACACCAAGAAGTGGTGGGCCGCTGATTTCCATCTTGTCTGCCGCGCCACGTTTGGTTCGGAGTTGACGATGGCACTGGAGGTCAAGAATACCGGAGCGAACCAGCTCCAGTTCGAGGAAGCACTGCACACCTATCTCCGAGTGGGACAAATCGACGAGGCGCGGGTCCAAGGCCTTGCAACACTTCAATACATAGACAAAACCGATTCGAATCGAACGAAGACGCAACAGGGTCCCATCGTGATCGCATCCGAGACCGACCGTGTTTATCTCAACGCGAAGGGCTCGGTCGAATTGGAGGACGCATCGACTTCGTCGTCGCATTCTTGTGGCCAAGGAGAATTCGTCGACAACGGTTGTCTGGAATCCCTGGATCGAGAAAGCGAAGGCTCTTTCCGATTTCGGCGATACCGAATGGATGGAGATGGTCTGCGTCGAGCCCAGTAATGTCTCGGATTTTGCGGTGACGTTGACGCCCGGGCAGAAACACGAAATGAAAACGATCATCCGCGTCGCTGATTTCTAGCCTCAATGGGCTCGCTGAGCCCTCACCGAGCCAGTCGGACAGACAGGAACCGCTTCGCTCCTGGCTTCCATCGGAAATTCGACGCGATCGCCCGTTTGGGGACACGCATATTGATAGCGGGTGCCCATCTCGAAAAAGTCCACGGTCGGCAAGCACAGCTCATGCTCGGCGCCGCATACCTTGCACGTGGCTTTGATCACCGCTGCCATTTTCTTCACTCACGGCCGATACTGGTTGGTAATTGTTACCGAGCGGGTGCCGACAACGCCCCCGTGGGCTTTTTCCTGCACCTTTGGGACGCAGTCCCGCCAAAGTCGAATCATTCTTCCTGGCGACTCACTGGATTGAAGACCGTGTCGCAATGGTGGCAAAAGAAACTGTCTTTCCAGGCCTGCTTTCGCTGGTCAAATGCCTTCCACTCCTCCTGTCGTAGTCGTGCGATTTCGGCATCGAACGCCGCTGAAACCCTGGCGAACACAAAGATCGGCAAACCAAACAGAGCGATGGCCGCAATGACCTTCAAGGGCCAAGCGAGATGGGTTGTGTCGGGAACGTCCGAGCTCGAGGGAACGGCGGGCGCTTTCTTATCTAACAAAACCAGCGGGATCATGACAACCAGACACGCAACGAGCGCGGCGCTACCAGCGACGGCGACACGCGAGCGACCGGCCTCCACCAATCTTGCACAGTCCATGGGAGGTGGCGCAAATCTCTTCGCGAACTGGCTCCGTTGCGCATAGCGTGCGCTTGCATCTCCATGCGTCGGCCCATTGTTCCACAATCGCTCCACGGCAAGTAATAATGAGTCTCCAGACTTTCGCGAATGCGTCTGCGATGTCAGGGCGCTGAAGATCACCGGGACCCGATGGGTTTGTTCATTATCGCACGTGGGGCAACGCGAGGACGCCGCGTCCGTGGGTTGCGAATCCGGTTTAGCCGTGGCGGCATCCAGAGCCAAGGGAATTGCCCGAAACGGTGGCGACGATAGCGCCGGGGTCGTCGCAGTGCGATCGCCCGGCGGATGGTGGAGCGAATTGCCGCGCTGATCGCTTGCGACTTCGAGTTTTGCACCGGACACGCGTTGAAAGTGAATTACCATTCCGTGGTCCCTCGCTTCGTAAGGCCAAGCCCCTTATGCAGGAAGTTCAACCGCGGCACGCTGCTCGTGAGCGAGGTTGGGAAGCCATGAGTACCTGCATTGAATTCCGACGGCCGGTGGTGCGACACAAGCTCTGAAAGTGTTGCGTGCGATTCTGCCACCGCCGTTTGCGCAAACGTCGAGAATTTCCTGTATCGTGGCGTTGGTCATGGCGTGCGCAAGAAAAATCTCGGCACTGCGCGGTGAATATCAGTATCTCTTTCCAGGCCAAATATTTTTCTTCAACGGTGTTCAACCTCTACGCAACCGGCGTGCCATAAACGATCGAGGGCTCTTGTCTTGTGCCGGGAGGCCGATGTCGCCGGTTTTGATTGCAAACGCTGCTTCAGCGGCGCGCATTCGAACGGTCCCGAGTCATAATAGGAGCATCACTCGTGGCCAGGCGCTCTCGGGGTCGCCCCCCCGGACGACTGCTCATCCAGGTTGGGCAGCGGCCGTAACGGTTGGGCAGCTAAACCTGTTGTGACGACCGTGTCGCTGGCTGTCGCCTCACTCGCTTCTCGAGCGATGTAAGTTAAAAAGGGAATTTGGCGATAGAGAGTTTTGCGGCAGCTAGAATTTGAACGACCCGCCATTTAATGTGAGACTGAGAAGTCGGCCCAAACTTTTGATGCGACAGGCATTTCCATGACAGCATTTCCGAAGACTGCCCGTGCCTCCGTCGGCGAGATCCATTTGCCGCTCACGCTCGATGAATCCACGTTGACGACTTTGCGATCGGATTTCGTAGCGCGCGTCAACGATCCGAGCGTCGACCGGATCTGCCTGGTCGGAGGGCCCAGCCACTTCCTGTTGGGCGTCAGTCTCGACTTGTTCTATGAGACGATGGCGGGCGACGACCTCGACCGGCTGCTTCGCTTCACTCGGTCAGCCCAGATCTTGCAGTCCGACTTCGAGCAGTGCCCCAAGCCGGTGATCGCTTGGGTGCGAGGGCAAGCCGTCGGCGGGGGACTCGAATTGTCGCTGGCCTGTCATCAGATCGTGGCTGGTCCGAAGGCCAGATTCTTCTTGCCGGAAACGGGTTTGGGCCTCTATCCCGGCATGGGGGGCACGCAGCGCACCGTGCGGCGAATCGGCGTCGGCCTGGCCAAGTGGATGATCTACACCGGAGCCATCGTCCCGGCTCAGCAAGCCTTGGCCATCGGCCTGTGCGATGCCATCGCCGACGATTCGGCTTCGCCGGCCGAAGCTTGCGAGGCGCACGATCGGCCGGCCGACGGGGCGAGTGGGCAATCCGCCGTGCGGATTGGACAATTCGCGTCCTTGGAACGATTGTTCGCCGAGAGCACCGTGGCGCAGTTGGTCGAAATGCCGCTTGACGCTGTCAGCGATCCGCGACTGGTGCGCGCCTTGGTCCAAGTGCGGACCAAATCGCCGACGGCCCTGCGGCTGAGTGAAATGATCATCGACGCCGGTCTGGGATTACCGCAGGAGGAGGGAATCGCGCTTGAGTTTTCCCATTTGCGCGATGTGCTCGTCTCGCCCGAAGCGCGGGCCAAGCTGGTTGATGGTCGTCGCCCGGCCGAGTAAGGAAGCGCCACCTGGAAAGCGCCAGACGGCCGCGTCAGATCAGAGCGCGTCCGCGAGAAGAATCTTGAACGCCGCGGCCGCGAGAAACCGAGCTACTTCGTTTCGGCCGCTTTAACAAACCAGATGTTGCGATAGCGGACCGGACTGCCCTGGTCTTGCAAAAAGAGTGGGCCGGGCCCTTCGCCGGCGGCGACCGGAGGCGCTGGGCGTGGCCTGGGGCAGCGCGGTCTTACGCTCGACGAGCACGCTGTTGTGTTTCACGCTGATGATCGGATCGTTTACCTTCTGGCCATCCTTGTACTCGGCGGCCGTGAAGTCGATGTCAAAAGTCTGCCAGGTGCCAGGCGGATAGCTCATGTTCTGGTCCGGCGCTTTCAGCCCGTAGATGGCGCCGCAGCAGGTCTCCGATTCATCTTCGCCAAATGAATCGAGCACCTGGATCTTATAACGTCCTTGAACGTAGATGCCGCTACTGCCGCGCGCGTGGCCTCGTGCCTCGGGCATAAAGGGCACGCGGAATTCGATGTGCAGCTTGCCGCTGCCGAGCTTTTCCTTGCTCGTGCAGCCGGGCAGCAGCAAACCATCTTCCGTCATCCGGCCCTTTTCGAAAGTCTCGGCGGTCGAACCGTCGAACAAGACGACGGCATCGTCCGGCGGCAAAGTGTTCAAGGTCACGCTCTCGCGGTCGATTTTCTTCAGCTCGCTGACCTTTGCGCGGCGAGGCTGATCGCCATGACGCCATCTTTCACCGCGCTCGAATACTCGTCGCGGCTGAACTGAACGGCGCCGTCTTTGAGCGCCCCTTCCGCCAACCGCCGCACCGTGCGCTTCCAGTTGTCGCCGGGCAGGCCGCCGACGTAGCTGACGGAGCGGAAGTATCCTTTCCCCAACGCGACTAGTTGCACGCCGACCGGGACATTGCCCTCACCGGTGAGCACCTCGCCGACATACTCGCCTTGCAGCGCATAGTCCGGATCGGTCGGCTCGGCATCCGCGGGTTCCGGCTTCGGCTCGGCCGCCTGCACGAGCGAGCAAGCGACCAAAAACAGGAAGGCAAGCAGGCCTGAGGCACGACCGAGCCGGCGGCGAAACATGGCAAGTCTCCAGGAACGTTAGTTCGGACCACCCACATGGAGCAGGCTGTTCTGGTGCTGACCGGCATGGTCGGGGTTGCCGGGATCGGCCCGCCAATGCTTGCCGTCGAGCACGAACTTGTACTGATAGTCGCCGGGCCTGAGTTGCAGGTGGGCCGTGTAGCGGCCTTCCGCGTCGGGGCCAGCCATCGGCTCGCCATCGGTCTTCCAGTCGTTAAAGCTGCCCGCCAGGTAGATCGCCGCGACTTTATCTTGGGGTCGATAGGCAAATTGCACTTCGTACTGGTCGTCTCCCAGGGGCTTGATCGACGGTGGGCCAAGTGACAGGTCCTGCTCCATGGAGCTGACGTCCATCATGCCGGCCACCATCTCCTGCCAGGTCTGATCGCCCCAGCTCACGTCGACCGTGGGATCGGGATTGGCCGGATTGTCGGCCGAGTTGTCGAAAACGGCCGTGCAGCGGATTTCGGTTCCCGCGGGCATTGGCTTGGGCTCGACCAGAGCGTAGGTGTTCTGCCAATTGAAGTCGTAGCGCGGCACGTCGAGCAGCACTTCTTCGCGGCCGTCGGGATAGGCAGCCTCGAATCGGAATGCTTTACCGCGCAGATGCATGTGGGGCGCGACCGAGTACAACAGCATATCCTCGCCGAATTGGTAGATGGCGTGGACCGCGTGACTGCTGGCGCCGGCCGGAATGAGGAAGCGAAGGTTCATCGCTCCCACGACCGTGAGCTCCTTCTGGACCTTTTTCGTGTCGGCAAAGACGAATCCGACGTCGCTCTGATCGGCCTGCGGACTGCCATTGGGGGTGTAATGCGCCTGAATCAGCAGCCTGGAGCCGGCCGGAATTCGCCGGCAAGCCGTCGAGGGGTAGATGTTCGGCGGCCCGCCGGGACCATACGTGGCGATCATGTTCAGCAGCATTTCGGAGGGATCGACTTCATCATTTCCCGGCGGGTGATAGAAGACCACCATATGATGCACCACGCTGCGGGCACCCGGCCGAATCTCCGCCGATTGCACCCAGCGGTCCTCGGGGAAGTCGGCTTCCAAATCGAACGTTTGATAGGCAACCACGCCCCGGTCGGGAACGTCGTACGCCTCCGACATCTTGATCACCATATCGGGCTTGGAAATCCGCCAGCCCTCGACGAATTTTGGCGGCTCGGGCAAGTCGGCCGCGTCCCCTTCGGGACAGCCGTTGCGAACCCACGTCGCAATCAGCTGCTTGTCGCTGTCCGACAATCGAGCGTCGTTCTGAAAATGGCCATACTCGGGATTGGCGAACCAGGGAGGCATTCGGCCGCCGTTGACGACCTCGGCGATCGTCTCGGCCCAGCCGGCTGCCGCTTCATACGAGGTGAGCGCAAACGGCGCGACCTGGCCCTCGCGATGACAGGTGACACAATTTTGATTGAAGATCGGGGCAATCTGTTTCGTATACGTAACCTCGCTGCCCGAGACCGCGCGGTGAACGCGCCCAATGAAACAGCCGACCGGCGTGGTCGCCGCGTGACTCACTTCCTTGCCGGCGAGCAACGCGTCCAAAGCGTCGGTGAGATAATTGTGAGCTGCGGCGCCGCGGGCCACGCCAATGCCATATTGATCGTCGACCATGCCGCGATAACGAATCGTGCGATCCGCGTCGAGCACGAACGCGTCGGGCGTGCGCTCGGCGCCAAAC
This sequence comes from uncultured Planctomycetaceae bacterium, assembly GCA_963702015.1. Classification (GTDB taxonomy): domain Bacteria; phylum Planctomycetota; class Planctomycetia; order Pirellulales; family PALSA-1355; genus DATJTR01. The sequence continues at coordinate 3,022,532 of OY969698.1, read as the reverse complement.
AGATCGGCCACCACGTTGCCTGGATCCTTCAGGATCGGGAACATGATCTTATGTTCGTGCGCATAGTGTGCGACGTCGGCCAACGAATCTTGCGAGTTCGAGTCGATGCCGATGAACGCCACCCCTTTGTCTTCATAGCGCGCCGCCAACTCGGCCAGACGTGGTCCAATCAGTTTGGCGATCGGACATTCGACGCCGAGAAAGACGACCACGATCGCCTTCTTGTCGGCAAACTCGTCCAGCCGACGGGACGCGCCGAGATAATCGTGCAACTCGAAACTGTTGATTCGCTTGCCGATGGGCGAGTCGTCGGCCGGCGCCGCGGCAACCAAAAAGCGGTTTGCCGCCAGCACAGTGGCAATCAGCGAACAGACGACCAGCAGAGCGAAAGAGACGCGACGCATGATGCGTTCTCCGGCAAGAGATGGGGGGCCGAAGTGGAATTTTACACCCGCCGCGAACCGCGTGTAAACTGCGGTATTGCCGGATCGTGGCGCTCAGCCATGTTTAAAACACAACGAGCATGCTACGCCACAGGTTATCGCGCTGGGGCGTCAGCTGCCGGGGCGATCGGCAGGCAGAGCGCCCGCGACGCAGATACTCTCCAGCCTCAATTCCTGATCCGGCCCATCAAAAAGGGGTTCAATCTCGATCTGGTGGGTCACGCTGGGGTCGAGCCCCGTCGCGATGACCTGGACGTGGTGCGCGTTGCCCCCCATCTTGCGTGCGAGCTGGCCGGCATCGAACGGGACGACTAGGGGAGAGCCCTCGCCTTTCTCGCGATGTTCGACCAGCTTTCCGTCCAACCAGATTCGGTATTTGGCCGATTTCAGGGTCGATTCCCCAAACAGCATCACCATGCTCCCGCGAAAGCTCGTCGTTAATCGCTGCGACTCGACGGGGGTGGTTGGCCCCTGTTCCAGCGCCTTGGCAGTTGGCGAGCTAGCCACCACTTCATCGTCGAGCCAGCGCGACATCAGCATGTCAAAATACGCTGAAACGACGTTCGGCTTTCCAACCTGCCAACCGGGTGGTAAGGGCTGCAGGCTCGATAAGCGAGTACGTGTGCTGGTCAGATAGGTTTCGTCGTAGAGCATTTTGGCCGGCGCCCGGCAGACACGTTTTGCGTCGACCGCCGCTTGAAAACCCGACCAGGCGGCATCGGCGAATAGAGCGTAGCCTGCGTCGCCCGGATGCACACCGTCGCGGGGCCACAGTTCGTCGGCGCTGGTCGCGCCGGCGGCGACCCGCTCGCGGCCGAGTTGAATCGCGTCTCCCAGGCCGGTTTGATAGCTCTCGGAGATCGCATGGTGGGCCGTGCGCCGCTTCATCGCGGCAAGCGTGCCGGATACGACATCCCATCGGAATGGAAAGATGACCTGCACAACCGGGGCATGGGCTTCCAGCACGATTCGCCGCACCAGTGCTTCGTAACTGCTTAGGGTCTCGCGATCGTCGGAAGAGATGTTGTCGTTGGCGGAAAAATCGAGCAGCACCAGATCGGGTTGATGCCGCAGCACGTCGCGATCGAGCCGGAACACGCCCAACTGCGAGCCCGTCCCGCCGATCGCGGCATCCCAGAAGCGAAAGCGTGCCAAGGGATACGTCTCGCGCAGCCGATCGGCGAATAAACCGCGATACGAGGTCAATTGCGGATCGGTGGCATTGGCACCCCAGGTGAGCGAGGCGCCGAAGAAGACGACGCTCAACTGCTCGCCGGCGCGGGCTCGTCGATCAAAATCGGCAAACGAAGGCTCGGCTGCCGCGTGAGCCAAAGCCGCGCAGGTACAAAGGCTCACGATTCCAATCGCCCGCAAGGCGTGAAACGGGGAGTGAGGCATGCTGTTGGGCCAGTTGGGGGACGTGGGCGGGGGGAGAACCGGACATAGGGGACGGGGATTCAGCTGTCACTGAATTGTAATCAAAGCAGATGCGCGTCAAAATGATCAATCCGCGAAACCACCGCGAATTTGGCCTGGGTGAATTGCAAGATTCGCGGACCGCGGGGCAAGTCAACGCTGCACTCCACGGTTTATAATGATCCGGCGGGTAAGGCGAAGATCCGTGCCGTGCCGGTAGAGCGACCAACTCGATTTTTTTCTGGAGAGTACCGCATGCGCAGCCCCCGATGGATCTCGATCGCTGTGATCGGCTTCGCTGTTCTGATCGGCCCCACGGCGCTGGGTCGACGCGGCTGGTCGGACGAAGAGACGCCGAAAACTCCGGCCGGCGCAGAGCAAGCCCGGCGACGATGCGACCGTGCTGCCGAACGGATGGAAGCTGACCCCGGCGGGCCGACAGGTGGTCATCACCGATTTGCCTTTGAACATCCTATCGTCGCCCGACGGTCGCTACGCCTTCGTGGCCACGAGCGGGTACAACTCGCACGACCTGACGCGTGATCGAGCTGGAGACCGGCAAGATCGTGGGCATTGCGTCGATTCACCAAAGCTGGTTCGGCCTGGCGGCCGACTTCAAGGAAAAGACCTTGTGGTGGTCGGGCGGCGGAAATGGCGACCTTCACACCTATCGCTGGTCGGATGGAAAATTGCGAATCGGTCGCGCGCGACCGACAAGCCCAAGGAGAAACCGGCCGAGCAACCCCCCGGACCAATCGCCTCCCTTTCGGACCGGATTGTTTCACGACACTGAGCAAGGCGAGCTCTTCTCGCTGGCAATTCTTCCCCGGGGCGCGGCCAAGTCGTTTCAGGTGGGAGGTAAGACGCTCGAGATCAAATCGGCCGGATTCATCACGCGAACCGATGGCAGCGACGAGGAGGCGTCGGCGCCGTGCGGCAAGCGGCCTTATGACGTGCTGCGGGGGCGTAACGGCCTGCTCTACGTGAGCGACTGGGTCGATCGTTGCGTGCTGGTCGTCGATCCCGAGACGCTGCGAACGATCGGACGCATCGCGGTGGGCGAGCATCCGAATCAACTGGCGCTCCATCCCGAAGGACGATCGGTTGTTCGTGGCCTGCGCCTCGAGCAATGGCGTGTGGGTCATCGACACGTCGCGCGGAACGGTCGAGGAGACCATCTTCACGGCGCTGTTTCCCAAGTCGCCCGAAGGGAGCACGCCCGATGCGCTTTGCGTCTCTCCCGATGGCGAGATGCTCTATGTCGCCAACGCCGACAACAACTGCGTGGCCGTGATCGACATCGAGTCGCCGCGCCGCAGCGAAGTGAAGGGTTTCATTCCGACCGGCTGGTATCCGACGTCGATCGCCATGACTCCCGACGGCAAGCAGTTGCTCGTCGGGGTCGGCAAGGGAAATCAAACCAAATCGAACCGGCCCGCGCAGGCGACGCTCGACGCCCTGCTGGCCAAGCCCGCGCGGGAAGGGGGCTACCGCGACATTCCGATGTCGCATGTCGGCACCACGCTGTCGGGGGCATTGTCGATCGTGCCGGTTCCCGACGACGAGCGGAACTGGCCAGATACACCAGCCAGGTCTATCGCAATTGTCCCTACTCCGACGAACTGCTGAGCGCGGCCCCGGCCCCGAACGGGCGGAAAACGGCGATTCCCGTCAAAGTCGGCGACCCCTCGCCGATCAAGCACGTGATCTACATCATCAAGGAGAATCGCACCTATGATCAGGTCTTTGGCGACATTCCCCGCGGCAATGGCGACCCCAGCCTGGTGATGTTCGGCGAAGAGGTGACTCCGAACCATCACAAGCTGGCCAACGAGTATGTCCTGCTGGACAACCTGTACTGCAACGGACACGTCTCGAAGGACGGCCATCCCTGGTCGACCATGGCCTATAACACCGACTACATCGCCCGCGATTGGGCGTTGACCTATTCCGGCCGTCGCGGCATCGACGACGACGACGAGACCGGCGACCTGTCGAACGCTCCCAGCGGCTATATCTGGGACGCCTGCAAGCGCCAGGGGGTCAGTTACCGCAGTTACGGAGAATATGGCGGACGCGTGAGCCAGCCGGACGGCTCGATTCGTATCGAAGGGCACGTGCCAGGGCTCGTCGGCCACATGTCGCCCGACGTTCGGCTTGCCGCGGCAAAGACGGGCAGGCAGCCTCGCGACACGGACAACGTCGAGGTCTTTTTGAAAGAGTTCCGGGAGTTCGAAAAGAACGGAAATCTGCCGCAGCTCATCATCATGAGTCTCGGCGAAGACCACACGCAAGGAACGGCGCCCGGCCGCCCCACGCCGCAATCGTGCGTGGCCAGCAACGACCTGGCGCTCGGCCGGCTCGTCGAGGCGGTCAGTCGCAGCAAGTACTGGCCGGAGATGGCGATCTTCACGATCGAAGACGATGCCCAGAACGGCGCCGACCACGTCGACGCCCACCGGACGGTCGGACTGGTGATCAGCCCCTACGTGCGGCGCGGGCATCTCGACAGCACGCAGTACAGCACCGCCGGCATGCTGCGGACGATCGAGCTCATCCTCGGCCTGCCGCCGCTCAGCCAATTCGATGCCGCGGCGACGCCGATGTTCGAATCGCTTCACCGACAAGCCGGACCTCACTCCCTATGACCCGGAAAAAGCTCGCATCGATCTGAACGCGCGGAACACGCTGTTGGCTTACGGAGCCGAGCGGTCGAGCAAAATGGATTTCAGCGAGTATGACCGGATCGACGACTTTGAACTGAACGAGATTCTCTGGCGCGCCGTCAAGGGTGCCGACGCTCCGCTTCCGCCGGCGGTGCGGCGCGCGATCGCCTATCGCAGCTTCGACTTGCCGAAGGATGACGATTGACGCGTTGAACGCTATACGCCGTGGCGACCCGGCCGACGCGTTTGGCGCGACGGCGGTAAAGGCGTCGCCTGGTGGCACGCGCTAGCGTGGCACATTAACGCTATCGGCAAGCGTCGGCACACCGTCCTGCGCTGTGCCAAACGGCACGGTAAAATACTCCGCCAAAAGCTTGTTACTGCTGACGGTAATCCGCATGAAACCCGGCAGCGCCTCCTCGCAGTGGATCAGCTCCACTCCTTCTCGCGTGGTCTGGTATGCCTTGTTGGTCGGAATGCCTTTCTGCAACTTGTGGAGTTCCGCGAAGGAATCGGCGTAGCCGCCGGCACCCGCGATAATAAACGGAATGGTTTTGCCGCCGACCTTGCGTTCGAAGCGCTGATAGTTGTGAACGTGACCGGAAAGAACCATGTCGGGCCAGCGGTTGGCTTTTTCCGTTGCACGTTCCAGAGCGTCCAAGATCGCCGGATACCCGCCATGCGCGTAGTCGAGCGAGTAGGGCGGATGATGGACCGCCAACAGCAGGTATTTGTCCTTGGGCGCCGCCGCAAGCTGCGCCTCGAACCATTTCTGCTGATCGCTACGTCCTCGGCCGTCGAGCGTGCCGTCGACATTCGAGTAAAGCCCGATAATGGTGACAAAGGGGGCGTCGAGCGTCCAATAGACGTAAGGTTGCGTCATAAGCTCTCGATACTTATTCACCAGCTCGGCTTCGGAAGCGCAAAAGTTGTCGCGAAACCCTGTCAACGACTTCTCATGATCGGGGGGATCGTTCTTTTGGGTTTTAGTGTCACCATCATGGTTGCCGGGAATCGCGAAAATCGGGGCGGGATAGTATTGGTAGGGTTCGTAGAATTGCGAGTCGTACAGATGTTCAAGTCCGTTGAAATAGACAACGTCGCCCAAGTGGTAGAAAAACAAAGGGCGCTCTCCGTCCGGAACGCTAAATTGTGATTCCATCGCGTGGACAACCGGCGCTTGAGCCTCGGTGCCGTATACCGGACCGGTGTCGCCGACGCAATGGAAGACCAATGACGTGGCGCTCTTGAGCTTTGCCCGGTTGTCGGGCTCGAAAAGGATCGTGTCGAGCGACAGGTTCAGGTTGGTCGGCGGATCGAACGGCACGGGGATATGAGTCGAGTGCTGGGGCGGATACGCAACTGGCTCGCCGATCGGTCGGTGTCGCTTGTGGAAACGACTCGGACCACTTGCCACGGGTTGAGCGGTGCCGGGCGCGGGCGCCTGTTTGTGTTTTTTCGCGGCTTTCGAGGGCTTGGGTGCCGATTTCTTCGAGGCCTTCTTGGGGGACTTTTTTGGGGCTTTCTTGGGGGCCTTCTTCGCACTTTTCTTTTTCGCCATTGTGGCAACCCTCCGATCACTTTCCACAAAGCTGAAAGTCGACAGGACACAGAAATGCTGCAGCCGCAGGACTCGCAGTCGGACCGCCGTACTGTACCGCTCGCATTAGCAAGTCAATCAGATACTTTGCAACCAAACTAATTTTGCGGTAACCCGCGTCGGGTATAGGTAACAAATGTGAAACACAAGATTCTTCGGTGTCTTGATTGAGCAACGGCAGCAAAGCTACAACAACACGAGCGGGGTGCGGTTCAAGCGAGATCGCGAGCCGCGTACCCAAGGCCTGTCAGAAAGCTTGATTGACCAAAATGCCACAACTTCGTCATCTTCATCCCTGCGCCACAATCGTGGCTCTGGCGATCGCCGTCGCGATGGCCGCCGGCGCACCCCTGGCCGCCGCTGATTTCGCCCCGGTGCGGTGCGAGGGAAGCTATAAGCAACACCTGCAAGGAGTTTGCGCCGACAAAGACTCGATCTACTGGTGCTTCACCGACGAGTTGGTAAAAACCGACGCCGGCGGCAAGGTGCTGAAACAAGTCGCCGTGCGCAGCCACCACGGCGATCTTTGTCACCACGACGGCAAGATCTATGTCGCCGTGAATTTTGGAGCGTTCAATTGATCGACGGTGGCCGGCGACTCCTGGGTTTACGTCTACCAGGCCGACGACCTTTCGCCCCTTTCCAAGCATCCCGTCCCTGAAGTGTTTCACGGAGCCGGCGGCATCGCTTGCCACGCCGGCAGATTTATCGTCGTGGGCGGATTGCCACTGACGGTCGACGAGAACTACGCCTACGAGTACGACGAGCAATTCAAGTTCGTCGAGAAGCACGTGCTGAAAAGCGGCAACACCTTCATGGGCATTCAAACCGCCGAATTCGCCGACGGCCACTGGTGGTTCGGCTGCTACGGCCTGCCACCGGTCTTGCTGAGAGCCGACGAGACGCTTCAGAAGGTCGAGCGGTTCAATTTCGGCTGCTCGCTGGGAATGTTTCCGATCGCGCCCGGCCGCTTTCTGGTGGCTCAAGGTGTGCGCCCCAAGGAAGGGGGCTATTCGGCACGGCTGGTGCTGGCCAAGGCGGATCCGAAGCAGGGCCTCCTGCTCGAAGACGACACGCCGGCGAAGGAGTGACTTGCCGCAGGCCGGGTGTCACGGAGCCGGAGTCGATTCGGGTGGGTGTCGAATTGGATCACCTTTCCATCGCCATGGGCGAACGACGCCGCCGGGCTGGCCGCGCGAGGGAACCGGCTGGAACGGCCCCTGCTGCGACGTGGAATACATCGGCTGCACTTCCAGCGTCACGTCGCGGTCAACGGGCTCCACAACAACGGTGGCGATCAACCGGTCGCCACGAGATTTGGCGACCCCTTCCCAATTCAGGTTGAACTTCACCACCGACTGCGCCGTGCGAAGCCGCCGGTGGCAGCGCGAGCAGCGAAACGATTGGAGAGGCGGGCAGCGGCCAAACCGGCCGGCAACGGGCGGAATTGAAACAGCCAGAAGAGTGCGACACGTGCGGCGATGCTTCGACGAAAGAGACGAATCGGCGCTGACCGGTATGATTATCGCGCCGCCGAATTGACGTGTCCAGCAAGCGATGAGAGGTTGTCCCGGCGACGAATAGCCGGGATACGGACGGTGCCCGGTCGGCGATTGGGTCGGGCCGAAAGGCGAACGGTCACCCTGGCTTTCCCTCGCTGGCGCTTTGGGTTTGTGTGATGCACGCTCCGGGGATTTGGAGGCTGCGCCTCACGCAAGAAACCGCGCCAAATGCGGCGCGGTGCGGCTCTTCGAGTTTTTCGAGAGTTCGACCGGCGTGGCGGCGGCAACGATCCGGCCGCCGTCGTCGCCGGCGCCGGGGCCGATGTCGATCACCCAGTCGCTGCCGGCGACGACATGCATGTCGTGCTCAACCACGATCACGGTGTTGCCGGCTTCGACCAGCCCATCGAGCTGCGCCATCAAACGCTCGACGTCGGTCGGATGCAGGCCGGTCGTCGGCTCGTCAAGAATATAGAGCGTGTTGCCGCGCTGCATTCGCTGCAATTCGGTCGCCAGCTTGATCCGCTGGGCCTCGCCCCCCGAGAGTTCGGTCGCCGGCTGGCCGAGCCGCAGATAGCCCAAGCCGACTTGCCGCAACACGTCGAGCGAACGATGAATGTGCGGCTCGTCGGCAAAAAATTCCCAGGCGGCGTTGACGGTCATGCCCAGCACGTCGGCAATCGAGCGATCGCGATATTTGATCTCCAAGGTTTTGGCGTTGTAGCGGGCGCCATGACAGGTCGGGCACGGGGCATAAACGCTGGGCAAAAACAGCAGCTCGACAAACACAAAACCTTCGCCCTCGCACGTTTCGCAGCGCCCTTTCGAAACGTTGAACGAAAAGCGGCCGGCATCGTATCGCCGAGCCCGGGCAGTTTTGGTCGCGGCAAACAGTTTGCGGACATGATCGAACAGGCCGGTGTAGGTCGCCAGATTCGAGCGGGGCGTGCGGCCGATCGGCTTTTGATCGACCCGGACGAGCCGCTTGATCCACTGCATGCCGCCGGCGATCTCGCCGCCACTTTTGGCCGGCGGAGCGTGCTCCAACTCTTCGCCCTCGTCGACGTCGGGTGAAATGTCGTGGCCGAGATGTTCGCCGACCAGTTCGACCAGCACCTGGCTGACCAGGCTCGATTTGCCCGATCCCGAGACGCCGGTCACGGTGGTGAAGACGCCCAGCGGAAAGGCGACGTCGAGCTGGTTGAGATTGTTGCGCGTGACGCCCCGCAATCGCAGCCAGTCTTTGGGCTGGCGCGGCGTGCGCGGAGCAAGCTGGTGGCGGCCGAAGAGATGACGGCGTGTCTGCGATGGTTCGACCTGCTCGAGGCCGGCGGGGGGCCCGCTGTAGAGGATATAGCCCCCCTGCTCTCCCGCGGCCGGCCCGACGTCGACAATCCAGTCGGCATGGCGGATGACGTCGAGATCGTGTTCGACGACGAACAACGAATTGCCCGAGGCTTTGAGCCGTTCGAGCGCGACCAGCAGAGCCTCGGTGTCCGAGGGATGGAGGCCGGCCGAAGGCTCGTCGAGGACATAAACAACGCCGAACAGATTGGAACGGACTTGCGTCGCCAGCCGCAGCCGCTGCAGCTCGCCGGGCGAAAGGGTGGGCGTGCTCCTCTCGAGCGACAGATAGCCCAGCCCGAGCTCGAGCAGAATGGTGATGCGGCCGACGAGGTCCTCGGCGATCCGCTGAGCGACCATCGCCCGTTCGGGATGTTCGGCCATGAGCTTCTTCATGCCGGTTGCCGTGGCGTCGGCCGTGGGACGCAAGATGCCGGCCAGCCGGGTGAGGGGCATCGCCGAGATGTCGGCAATGTCGAAGCCGGCAAACGTGACCGAAAGCGCCTCGCGCCGCAGCCGCTTGCCAAGGCACAGCGGACACGAGCTGGAGATCATGTACTGCGCGACGCGCCGTTTGATCGAGGGGCTTTGCGTGTTGGCAAACGTGTGCAGCACATATCGCCGGGCACTGGAAAATGTCCCCTGATAGCTCGGCTCCTCCTTGTGCTTGATCGCCAGCCGCGTTTCTTCGGCGTCGAAGCCGCAATAGACCGGCACGATCGGCTGCTCGTCGGTGAAGAGCAACCAGTTGCGGTCTTTTTTCGGCAGCTCGCGCCAGGGACGATCGATGTCGTAGCCGAGCGAGACGAGAATGTCGCGCAGGTTCTGGCCGTGCCAGGCGGTCGGCCAGGCGGCGATGGCGCGCTCGCGAATCGTGAGCGAGTCGTCGGGGACCATCGATTGCTCGGTCACCGTATAAACCCGGCCCAGTCCATGACACTCCGGACAGGCGCCCTGCGGAGTGTTGGTCGAAAACGACTCGGCGTCGAGATGCGGCTGACCGGCCGGATAGGTGCCGGCCCGCGAATAAAGCATCCGTAGCAGATTGGAAAGCGTGGTGACGCTGCCGACCGACGAGCGGGTGGTGGGCGAACCGCGCTGCTGCTGCAGGGCCACGGCCGGTGGCAATCCATCGATTTCCGAGACTTCGGGCACCTCCATCTGATCGAATAGCCGGCGGGCGTAGGGGGCGACCGATTCGAGGTATCGCCGCTGCGCCTCGGCGTAGAGGGTGCCAAAGGCCAGCGACGATTTGCCCGATCCCGAAACGCCGGTGAAAACAACCAGGGCATCGCGGGGAATATCGAGATCGACATTCTTGAGATTGTGTTCGCGTGCCCCGCGGACGCGCACGAACCCGGTGAAGCCGTTATCTTCGGCCGTGTGGGTCTTGGGTTTCGGTTTGTCGGTCTTTTTCATACGCGGGGGTGGGCTGGCTGGCGTGGCGGGTGAGCGATCGAACGTTCGTGCGGCATATTGCGGTGCTGGAAGCATAAAAGGATTTTCGTAAACGGCAACTCCCGTGGCGCGATTTCGCTCGCTTTGAGATGGGGCCGAAAGCGAAGACGAGCGAGTGGCTTCGGCGCATCAGCGCGGCGCGGCGACCGCCAGCGAGCGACGATGCGCGGCGCCGAGCAGACCGGGTAGCAGGCCGGGGACCTGCTCGCCGGTGGCGATCATCGCCGACAGCAAACGGGGATGACGCAGCAGCCAGCCCATCCAGCGCGAGGCGCGGATCGTGCTGGCAAACTGGGCGTGCCAGGCGCGTTCATAGGTTAGCTGCCCGGCGCGATCGACCGCCGCGGCGTTGCCCGAGAGCAAATGATCGGCGGCAAGACGGGCCGATGCCAAGGCCATCGTCATCCCCTGCCCGGTCAAAGGCTCGATCGTTCCCATCGCGTCGCCGACGTAGAGGACGCCGGCCATGAGCGAACGGGAGCGCTGGATCGCCACCTCGGGCATCGTGAGCCAGCCGTCGGGCTCGTGGCTGACGTTCAGGTGTGGCTGTGAATCGCGCGAGCCGCTTTCGGCCAGCCACGATCGGATTGCGTCGGCCAGATTGCCGCGCGACGCGCGCAATCGCTGTTGAGGCATGACGCCGCAAACGTTGATTTGCCCCCCCTCGACCGGGCAAACGCCAATGTAACCGTCGGGCAACGAGTGCATGACGAGCGTCGATTCGCTGCCCGTCGGCATGGGGCCATGGGTGTGGGCCTTGAAACCAACCAGGCCCGATTGGCCCCGTACGATGCGTCCGGTTTCGCGCACGACGACGCTCCGCCGTCCGTCGGCAGCGATCACGATCGGCGCGCGGAACTCGGCCGACTGGCGCGGCTGATTGACGTCGACGGCCACAACGCCTGTCACCACGCCATCGGCCGAGAGCATCTGCTTGACGCGGTATCCCTCCAGCAGCTCGACCCCGGCCGAGCGGGCGGCGGCAACGAGCGCGGCGTCGAAAACGTATCGGCTGAGCGAAGCGGGCGCTGGCAGCGGACGCGGAAAATCCAGCATCGCGTGGCGGCCGCCGGCCACGTCCAAACGCATGCCTGATAGCTCGGCAGCCTGGCGGCGGATATCGCCCAGTCCCAGTTCGTCGAGGAGTTGCCAGGCGGCGGCGCTGAGATATTCGCCGCAGACTTTTTGGCGCGGAAAGTGCGCCGTGTCGATCATGGCGACTTGCCGACCGGCGCGGGCCAGCAACAGAGCAGTGACAGCACCGGCCGGCCCGGCTCCGACGACCACACAATCCCAAGCGTCGCGAGCGATCATCGCGGAAAAATGCTCCGTCAGCGTCAAATGTTCCGCTAGCGCCCTCACCCGAGAGCGCTTGTTATTGTTTTGGCACGCGACCGAAAGTCTGCCGGCATTCTACACGTCCTCGGTAGATTTGTCGTAAGGAGCGCGAGCGGCAGAAGACGCCCGCGCGGCTGCGCGGCATCCGATCGACCCGTACGCTTGCATCGCTCAGTGCGGTTTGCGGCGCGGGGGGGTGGAGGGCTCGGGGGACCGCAAAAACCGGCTATTCTCGGCAAAGCAAGCCTGTTAAGATTCTTTTCTAGACTACCGAGCGAGATGCACGGAATGAGCGGGGGCAGATCGTCGATTTGCCGCCGCATGCACCGCCGCGCCGAAAGGAGCCCCCCGGCCGATGAATTGGCAACGACTGCGTGGCGCGATTCCGCTGGCGGTGCTCGCGTGTGGGCTGTCGACGGTCGCCGTTACCCAAGCGGGGGGCGTCGACCTTGGCCGCAGCCGCATTTACGTGTTTGTCGGCAAGACGGGGGCCGGGCACGACCATGGCGTGGAGGGAACTTTGTTGCGAGGCGAACTGGTGCTGAGTCACCGGGAGAATCCCGGCAGCTTGATCTTCGATCTGAAGTCGCTGAGCGCCGACACGCCGAGTGCGCGCAAAGTCTGGCGTCTGAAGGGGGACATCGATGCCAACACCCGTTCGCAGGTGACCAGCACGATGCTCAGCGGCGCGGTGCTCGACACGGCACGTTTTCCCAGCGCCGAGTTCGTGGTGCAAAAAGTGCAAGCGCTGCCGGCCGATCCGAAGCAGCCGGGCGAGCAGCCCTACCAGCTTGACGGCGAGTTGAACTTGCACGGCATCAAGCGGCCGGTTCAGTTCAACGCCATGGCGAGCGAGGTGGAGGGGATGACGCGGTTGCGGGGCACGGTGGACCTGAAGCAGACTCAATTCGGAATCAAGCCCTACACAAAGTTATTCGGAGCCGTCGGTGTCGCCGATACGCTGCGCGTCTCCGGCGAGATCTGGATCCGACCCTAAGCTTGCTCTTGCGCGGCACTCACCCACAACTGGAAACGGAATTTCATGATTTCCTGTCCCACGGTCACCAAGCGCGAAATTCAATACCACTACGATTGGTCGACCGCGTTCTATCGCTTGTTGTGGGGCCCGCACATTCATCATGGCTTGTGGCATGGCGAGGAATCGCCTGCCGTCGCACAGCGGCAATTGATCGAGGCGATGGCCTCTCGGCTGGTGCTGCGGCCGAACGGTCGTGTGCTGGACGTGGGCTGCGGAATGGGTGGTTCGTCGGTTCACTTGGCGCGGCACTTCGGCCAGCGCGTGACGGGGATCACACTCAGCCCGGTGCAACGGATGTGGGCAGCGACCGGCGCCCGGATGAGTGGCGTCAGCGGCTCGACGGAGTTTCTGCGTGCCGATGCCGAGCAAGTCGATTTTCCGGCCGAGTCGTTCGACGTGGTTTGGAGCATCGAATGCACCGAACACTTGTTCGACAAGCCGGCTTTCTTTCGCAAGGCGGCCCGCTGGTTGAAGCCGGGGGGACAAATCGCGATCTGCGCGTGGCTGGCCGGCGAGGAACCGCTGTCGGCGCCGGCTCGTCAGCAGGTCTTCGACGTTTGCGAAGGATTCTTGTGCCCCTCGTTGGCCAGCGAGGCCGATTACCTGCAATGGTTCGCCGAGTGCGGGACTCGTCGAGCCGACCTTTGTCGACTGGACCGACTCGGTTTTGCAGACGTGGGAGATTTGTCAGCGGCGCGTGATGCGGACGGCGCGTGCGGCGATTGGCGCGGGTGCTCAACCGGGGCTTGACGCTGTTTTTGGATCGGTTCGAAGCGATTCTGGCGGCCTATCGCACCGGAGCGATGCGTTACGGCTGCTTTACGGCCCGGATGCCCGATCCCAAGCCCGGCGACCGCGAGAGAGCGACGATTGCCGAGCCTGAGACGATTGGCAGCGCGGCGGGAGAGACCCAACCGTAAGGGCTGGCGAAGGAAAAAGATTTGGGAACTCACGCCGACCGACGGAGCGGCCGACGAAACATGCGACAGCTTTGGACTGCCTTTGGTCTGATCGTGCACGGCCTGTTCGCCGTCATGGTTTATTATTTGTTTTGGTTTTTGCGCGGAGTCGAGCAGCCCGCGCCGACGACGACTGCCGGTGCCCTGGCGATCGACGTGTTGTTGGCCAGTCAGTTCGGGCTGTTGCACAGCGCGCTGTTGTTGCCGCAGGTCGCGCACGGTGCTGACGCGGTGGATTCCGTCGGCGGCCTATGGCGTGTGCTATTGCGCGGCGACATGCGTTTCGATGCTAGCGGTGATTTGGGGCTGGCAGCCGTGCGGCGATCCGGTTTGGGATCTGCACGGCGGAGCGAAGGTTGCCGTTCGGATCGCGTTTTACGGCTCGTGGGTGTTGACATTATACAGTCTCTATTTGTCAGGGTACGGCAATCAAACGGGATGGACGAGCTGGTGGCCTTGGGTGCGAGGCCGCGCCGTCCCCGAGCGAATTTTTCAACCCCGCGGCGTCTATTTGTTGCTGCGGCATCCGGTCTATCTCAGCTTTCTGGGGCTAGTGTGGTTTGTGCCGTGCATGACGATCGACCGGGCCGCGTTGACGGCGGTGTGGACCGTCTACGTCTTCGTCGGCAGCTATCTGAAAGACCGCCGCATGGTCCACTACCTGGGCATGACCTACCGGCACTATCAGGCCGAGGTTCCTGGATATCCCGGAATGCTGGTCGGCCCACTGGGGCGATTGAGCCCGGCACGGCTGGCCGAAGAGAGCGCGCGGGCGGCATGAAACGAGTCGCCGCTTCTTGCAAGCCGGCAGCGACGCCGATCGGATCGGACTGGCCCCGCGAGCGCCCCGCCGATGAACGATCGAGCCAAGCACTGCTGCGCGCTCACCGGCCTGGCGGAGCGGAACATGCAACCCGAGATCATGGATCAGCCCGACCTCGACCGGGCAAGGCATCTGGCGGCGCTCGCCGGGCTGGCTCATGTCAATTGGGTCAGTCGCAGCGCGGGTATTGTCTGGGGGCCGATCCGCCGGCTGGCACGCCGGTTGCATGATAAAGCAACTCCGCTGCGGGTGCTCGATCTGGCTAGCGGCGGCGGCGACGTGTCGATCGGATTGGCCCGGCGCGCGCGGCGGCACGGTCTCGAATTGGATATCGTGGGATACGATCTCAGCCCGACGGCCGTCGAACATGCTCGTGCCCGGGCCGCCGAATTGGGGATCCGCGCACGGTTTGAGGCGCGCGACGTTTTCGGCGAGCCGTGGGATGGTCCATTCGACGTGGTCATGTGCTCGCTTTTTCTACACCACCTCGATGAGCAGCATGCCACCGACCTTTTGAGCCGTATGGCACGCGCCGCGCGGCGCCTGGTGTTGGTCAACGATTTGTCGCGCAGCCGGCTGGGATACCTTGTCGCACAAGTCGTATGCCATACGATTACTCGTAGCGACGTCGTGCGCGTCGACGGGCCGAGGTCGGTTGCCGCGGCGTTTCGCCCCGGCGAGGCGCGGCGTTTGGCCCAGCAGGCAGGCTTGCCTGGCGCCAGCGTCCGGCGGATTTGGCCGTTTCGATTCTTGCTCACCTGGGAACCAACATCATGACGCAGTCGAAATTCGGGCCGCCGGTCGTGGCGGGGCTGGGAACCGCCTTGCCCGAACATAGCATGACCCAGGACGAGGCCGTCGAACTCGCCAGTCAGATATGCTGCCGCACCGAAGCCGAACGGTCGTTGATTCGCGTTTTGTATCGCCGGTCGGGCGTGAAGCAACGCTACACCACGTTGCCCCACAAGATCGCGTTCGAATATCTCGACCAGCCGATTGCCGCCGCTGCCGGAGAAGCCACGCTCGACGAAAAAGGGGCCACGCTCGGCCCAGGGGCGACGGCCGATGAGGCCGACGCAACCGGACTGCTCGAAGACCGCGAATCGTTGCGTCCGAGTGGTCCCACGACCGGCCAACGCATGGAGTTCTACCGCGCGGCGCGCCGCCCTTGGCCATCCGGGCGTCGGCCAATGCGCTCGCCAATGCAACGTGCGATCCGGCGACCATTACTCACCTGGTGACGGTCTCGTGCACCGGTTTCTTTGCGCCGGGAATCGACGTGGCGTTGATCGAAGGACTCGCTTTGCCCCGCACCGTCGAACGCATTCAGGTCGGGTTCATGGGCTGTCACGGCGCCATCAACGGATTGCAAGTGGCCGAGGCGATTGTCCGCGCCCGGCCAGAAAGCCGGGTGCTATTGTGCGCGGTCGAATTGTGCAGTCTGCATTATTGCTTCGAGTGGGAACCGTCGCGGGCCGTGGGGAACGCCGTGTTTGCCGACGGGGCCGCCGCGTTGGTGGTCGCAGCCGGGCCCATCCGGGCCAGTGTCAACGGCAACGGGTCAACGGCGGCCGCCGCTGCCAACGGATCGGCAATCGGCGGTGGTGCCGACGCGGCCGGGCGGTGGCGGATCGCGGCCACCGGCTCGTGCTTGATTCCCAACTCGACCGACGACATGACGTGGCGGATTGGCGACCGCGGGTTTGAGATGTATCTTTCGCCGTTGGTGCCTGATGTGATCAAGGAGCACCTGCGCGAGTGGCTCGCCGGCTGGCTGGCCAAGCAAGGCGTGACGATCGAGAGCGTTGGGTCGTGGGCCGTGCATCCAGGCGGCCCGCGCATTCTCAGCGCTGTCGAAGAGGCGTTGGGGTTGCCTCGATCGGCAACGGCCATGTCGCGCGAGATTCTGGCTACCTGCGGCAACATGTCTTCGCCCACGGTCCTATTCATCATCGAGCGGCTTCAGGCGGCCGGTTGCCCACGCCCCTGCGTGGCGCTCGGTTTCGGTCCGGGACTGACCGCCGAGGCCGCATTGTTTGTATGATTTCGTTCGGCCCCCCCTCGCGATTGCGGATCCAAGGCGGGACGGCCCCCGATCTCCCGAATTGGCCGTAAGGGCAATCGTCGATGCACATCACACCCCACTTCGAACAACACTTCACCGCGTCGGCCGCGGTTCGTGACATTGTGATCGGCATGGCCGACGGACTGACGGTCCCGTTTGCGCTGGCCGCCGGCCTGTCGGGAGCAATCGACTCGACGAGCCTGGTCATCACGGCCGGATTGGCCGAAGTGGCCGCCGGCGCCATCGCCATGGGTTTGGGAGGCTATCTGGCGGCCCGCACCGATCTGGAACACTATGCCAGCGAGCGGGCCATCGAAGAGCGGGAAGTCGATGAGATCCCCGAACGCGAGGCCGAGGAGGTCGCCACGATCTTCCGCGGCTTTGGCTTGGACGAGCCGAACGTCCAGCGAGTGGTCGGCCAGATTCGCAGCGATCGCACCCGCTGGGTCGACTTCATGATGAAGTTCGAGCTCGGGCTCGATCCGCCCGATCCGGGCCGAGCGCGGGCCAGCGCCTTGACCATCGCCGGGGCGTATATCGTGGGGGGATTGATCCCGCTTTCCCCCTACTTCTTTTGCCATTCGGCGCATACCGGCTTGCTGTGGTCGGTGGTGGTGACGGTTGTCGCGCTGGCCCTCTTCGGTTACATCAAGGGTCGGTTTACCGGCACGACGCCCCTGCGTAGTGCGTGGCAGACGGTGGCCGTGGGTTCGCTGGCCGCCGGCGCGGCATTTGTCCTGGCCCGTTCGATTGGCGCGAAATGAGCGATCGCGAAGAAAACGCTGGTGGCAGGAAAGACTGATCGATGCATTTTTTTCAGCTGGTGTTGCGCAATCTTTGGCGGCGAAGTTGCGCTCGACGCTGACCTGTCTGGGCGTAACAATGGCCGTGGCGACCACGGTGGCCCTGGTCGGGTTTTCCCGCGGGCTGGAACATTCGACGATCGAAGTTTATCAAGCCCACGGCATCGATCTGGTGGCCGTGCGCACCGGCGTGACCCAGCAGATCACCAGCAGCCTGAACCAGTCGGCCGGCGACCGCGTTCGGCAGGTGCCTGGCGTGCGCGACGTGAATCCCAGCCAGACCGACCTGGTGTCGCTAGGCGACGACGGGTTAGTCGGCATTCCGCTGCATGGTTGGCCGGTCGATGGCTTTGCCATGAAATCACTCGCGGTGACCGCCGGCCGGCCATTGACCGACGATGACCAGTGGGGGGTTTTGCTGGGAGCCGGACTGGCATCGTCGCTCGACAAGCAAGTCGGCGGCGAAGTGGAAATCGAATCGCAAAAATTCAAGGTCGTCGGCATCTTCACCGGATTGAACGTCTACGAAAACATGACCGCCGTCGCGCGCCTGATCGACGTGCAGCAATTGATGGATCGGCCCGGACAGGTCACCGAGTTGCAGATCGCGCTCGACGCGGCGACGGCCGACAATCCCGCCGCGGTGGCGGAAGTGCGGCGGGCGATCGACGACTTGCGCGACGAGCACGGAGCCAAGCTCGGGTTGTCGGCGGTCCCGGCGCGTCAGTTCGTCGAAAGCAGCACCGAGGTCGGGCTGGCACGAGCCATGGCTTGGGGAACCACCGCGCTGGCGCTGGTGATCGGCTCGCTGCAATTGCTCAACACGATGCTGATGTCGGTCATCGAACGCATTCAGGAGATCGGCGTGCTGGTGGCCCTCGGTTGGCGAACCAGTCGCGTGGTGCGAATGGTGCTCTACGAGGCGCTGGCGATCTCGGCCGTGGGGGCCACCGCCGGAATCGTCCTGGGCGTGGTGCTGGTTCGCGGCTCTGAGTTCGGTTGCGTGGATGGGGGGCCTGCTGCGGCCCGAAGTCTCGCCCGGAGTGCTTGTGGTCAGTCTTGTCGTGGCGCTCGCGATGGGTGCCGTGGGTGGAAGTTATCCTGCATGGCGCGCGGCCCGATTGTCGGCCGCCCAGGCGCTGCGCTATGAGTGAACCGCCAACGATCGTCGACCGCCCCGCGCTGTTGCGCGTGGAGCACGTCAGCCGACTCTATCCCGATGGCAATGTGACGGCGCTGTGCGACGTTTCACTGTCGGTGCGGGCCGGCGAGTATCTGGCGATCATGGGTCCCAGCGGCAGTGGCAAAAGCACGCTCTTGAATCTGCTGGTGCGCTCGACGTGCCAACCTCGGGCGAAGTCTATCTCGATGGCCAACCGCTGTCGAAATGCTCGCATCTGGCCGCCGTTCGCGCCCACAAGATCGGGTTCGTGTTTCAATCGTTTCACTTGCTGCCAACTCTCTCAGCCTGGGAAAACGTGCAAGTGCCGATGTTCGAAGGCGCACGGACGGCCCGGCAACGGGGCGAGCGGGCCTCCGAGCTTTTGAACCTGGTCGGATTGGCCGATCGGGCACGCCACCTACCCACCCAGCTTTCGGTTGGTCAGCGGCAGCGGGTGGCGATCGCCCGGGCGCTGGCCAACGATCCGCCGCTGCTGTTGGCCGACGAGCCGACCGGCAACCTCGATTCGCACTCGGGCGGCGCGGTGTTGGATTTGTTCGACTCGCTGCACCGCAAAAACGGTTTGACGCTGGTCGTCATCACCCACAGCCGCGAAGTTGCCGCCCGGGCCGAACGGGTGCTGTGGATTCGCGATGGCCGCGTCACCTGTCCCCAGGAGTAACCCCCCGCCGTGCGACAAGCGACGATCGTTTGCAAGAATCTGTGGCTGCGGCCGCTGCGCACGCTGCTGTCGATCAGCGGGTTGGGGATCGCCGTCGGCGCGGTGGTGGCGCTGGTCGGGGTGTCGCAGCGATTCGAGCAATCGTTCCTCGAGCTCTACAACCGCCGCGGCGGCGACCTGGTCGTGCAGCGATCGGGCGGCGCGATGCAATTGTCCAGCGGCATCGACGAACACCTGGGCGACAAAATCCGCCGCTTGCCGGACGTGACCCAGGTGATCGGCTGCCTGATGGACCTGGTGGCGTTTGAGCAAAACGACCTGTTCGCCGTGATCGTCAACGGTTGGGCGCCCGATTGTCCGGTGTTCGATGCCGTGACCGTGACGGCCGGCCGGCGACTGCGCGAGGGAGATCACCGGGCGGTGATGCTGGGCACCGTGCTGGCCAAAAACCTGAATAAGAAAGTCGGCGATACGATCGAGCTCTATGGCGAACCATTCGAGGTGGTCGGCATTTTCGACAGTTTCAGCGTCTATGAAAGCGGCGCGGTCTTCGTGCTGCTCGACGAATTGCAACGCCTGACCAATCGCCCCGGCCACGTCACCGGCTACGTGGTCGAAGTCGACAAGAAGTCGCACTCAGCCGATCCGGTGGCCGAAGTCCGCGGGGAGATCGAAAAGCTCGACCCCAAGCTGGCCGTGCTGCCGGCGGGCGAGTTCGTCCACAATATTGCCCAGTTCAAAGTCGTGCGGGCGATGGCCTGGGTCACGTCGCTGGTGGCGATCGTGATCGGCGCCGTGAACGTGGCCAACACTATGACGATGTCGGTCCTGGAACGCCGCAGCGAAATCGGCATGCTGCGGGCCATCGGTTGGCGCCGCCGGCGCATCGTGCGGCTGATCGTGAGCGAATCGCTGCTGCTCTGCCTGCTGGGCGCCGGCGTCGGCGGCCTGCTCGGTTGGCTGACGATTCGACTCTTGGCTCACATCCCGGCAACGGCCGGCATGGTCGACGGCCAATTGAGTCTGGCGGTGGTCTGGCAGGGATTCTTGCTGGCCCTGGTGGCGGGCTTGCTCGGCGGAGCCTATCCGGCCTGGTGGGCCGCGCGTCTGACGCCGCTGGCCGCCCTGCGGGCGAAAACGTAGCCGCGTAGCGGGTGCCGACGCAGTTTCCGCGATAAAATCGCGCTGCCTCGGATGTGCAAATTGAACCCAATCGCCGCACCGCCGATGAAATCTCGGATGACCCCAATAACGGGCACGAAGGCCCAGTCTTTGTTTAAGCGTTCGCCACCTTAGAAGGACGGCGCCAATGCCCTACGATAATTCGCTAGTGCCGTTCTCAGGTCCCTGTAGCGTTGTAGCCGCAGTGGCGTAGGTATCTACCACACTCGCTTGGCGGAAAGTGGTCGAGCAAGCTTCCTAGCAACGAATGCAGAGCATCGACGCTCCGCGCTTTGCCGCTTCGCAACAGCCATTTGAGCTTCGAGAACACCAGCTCGATTGGGTTAAGGTCCGGGCTGTAGGGCGGCAGGTAGACGACCTTCGCGCCCGCCGCTTCGATGGCTTCGCGCACTCCGGCCACTTTGTGTGCGGATAGGTTGTCCAGAATCACCAGGTCGCCAGCCTTGAGCCAGCTGTTGACGCACATAGGCCAGGAACGTCACACCGTTCATGGCGCCATCCACGACGGTCGGTGCGGTCAGTCCGTCGACCCGTAAGGCCGCCACGAACGTCGTCGTTTTCCAGTGTCCGTAGGGCACCTTGGCAATCAGCCGCGTGCCACGACGACTGCGACCCCGAGTGCGGGCCATGTTGGTTTTGGCCCAAGTTTCGTCGATGAACACCAAATGATCGGCGTCGAGCCCGATCATCTCGGCTTTCCACGTCTCGCGCCGCGCTGCGACGTCGGGTCGGTCTTGTTCGGCCGCGTGGACGACTTTTTTTTGAACGTCAACTGCAGCGATCGTAATGCTCGACAGATCGTCATCACGCTCAGCGAAACGCCCAAGCGATCACGCAGTTCTCGCAATGTCGCGTCGGGTTGTTCTTCGACCAACTCCCTCAAACGATCCGCGTAGGGCAGCCATTGTGGCTGAACTTTATTCCGCGGTGGACGAGGAGCAATCTCGCCCGATTCGCGCCGTCGCTGCTTTAAACGACGCACCCAAGATTCGCTGACGCGGTACTTCAAGGCGACCGCTCGGGTCTCCATCTTCGCGTCACAATCGGCCAGCACCCGCTCTCGCAGATCAATCGAATAAGAATCCATGGCAAGTCCCTCCTTGACTCACCACCTGTTTTATCCAATCTACGCAGAGGGCGCTGAGGGGCGCTAGAGGGGGCCGTGATGCGGCTCTAGAATCCGCTTTCGAGGCAACTCGTGCAAAGATATGCCGCTTCTTCGGCGCGGCTGAGCGGCGCTGATCTTCACCGGCTTTGGACAGATTGAAGCCGCCGCAACAAAAAGGCTGACAGATAGGGTTGCCCGACAAGCGGCTCTACGGACTTCGTTTTTCTTCGGTAGTTTTGCAATCGCTTGGCGTGGCTTGCCAACCGATGGCGGATCTGCAGCCCGGGCCTGCCGCACATCACGGCGTGGCGAAGCGGCGGCGGAATTTGCGCACGCCGTCCTGGCAGACGATCGGCAGTTTCGAGCGCAAGAGATTCGCGCCGCTGAACCAGCCGGCCGGCTCGTCGAAGGCCAGATGATACTCGACCAAAACGGCACCGGCCGGCTTGTGCAGTCGCGTTGCCTTCAGATATCCGCCGGCCGCATGATAGGGATGCGGCTGGCCCGAGCTTCTGCGTGCCGGCCTCGTCGCGCGCCAGCGGCAACCAGCGGTTGGGAAATTGCCGATCGTCGTCGAAACGCGGATCGATCCGCATGGCGACCAGCACCGACTCGGGCGTGCGGGTTTGCTCGCCCGCCAAAGTGACTTGCAACTGAACGCGGTCGAACAAATTCATCGACGCCGGCGAACCAGCGCTCGTCGGTCGCCGGCGTGATCCTGCGCTGCTGCCAGATCGTCTTCGGACAGAGACGTCGACTTTGGGCGCCGAACCGCCGCCATCCGATTTGGTTTCGGCCTCGAACCCGTGCTGCAAAACGTCGGCGTCGGCGATGTGGTCGAGGTCGGCATAGACGACGAACCACAAGTCGACGCGGCGGCCGGTGTCGGACGTGCCGGGGCGGCGACGTCGCTGATCTTGAGCTTGAAGGGCGCGACGACCGACTTGCGGAGCAGTGCCGCGAGGGGATGCGTGTCGTCGGCCAGTTCGGCCAGCGCACGGTTCTGGCCGGCGGCGTCCAAGCCATCGGGCAACGTCGGCGCCGGCAGGAGGCGCCTTGGCATCCGATCCGAGAGCGACGCCTCGCGGTGGTCAACTCGCGGAACAGGGCGTTTTCGGCCGCTGCAGTCTCGGATGGTGCGTTCGCCGCGACTGGCGGTGCCGCCGCGGCCGATGCGACCACAAACGCGCAAGAGCAGAGCCAGAGGCGGCCAGGCAGTGCCAGCGAGAGAATTGCTGATCGCATGATTTACTTGCCCCCCAGCTTCTCCATCGTCGGCTCGACCTGCCACAGGTAGAGGAAGGTCGGCAGCCGGCTGCGGTCGAGTCCCGGCAGGCTCAGCGGCAGGAGCCCGTTTTGCCAAGGAACGTTGGGCGTGACGGAATAGACCGAGCCGGCCCGATCGTCGCCGCGGTGGTAGAACGTGGCGGTGACGTGCCGGCAGCCGGCCAAATGGGCGGCCGCGTCGATGGCGTCGTTCAGATAGCCGACGCTGTCGACCAGTCCGCGCTCGACCGCCTGGGAAGCGGTGAAGACGCGGCCGTCGAAATTGGTCGGATCGTCGGCGATCGACGCGTTGGCGATTTTCGAGCACCACGTCGCGAAATCGCTGGTGAAACTGGTCGGCCATGTCTTGCAGGATTTTGCGGCCATCTTCGTCGATGGCAGCGATCGGCGAGCCGAGGTCGATTTTCTTGCCGGCTTTGATCGGCACGCCAATGACGTTGAACTGGGCCATCGTGTCCCGCAAGTTGTAAAGGTTCAGGATCACGCCGATCCCTCCGACCACGCTGGTCGGATGGGCCACGATCTCGTCGGCCGCGGTCGACAGATAATAGGCGCCGCCGGCCCCCAGGTCGAGCACCGAAGCGACGACGGGGAGCCGGGTTTGGGCTTTGAACGCCATCAGGTCATGCCACATCATATCGCTGGCGGTCACGCCGCCGCCAGGACTGTTGATCCGCACGACCACGGCCACCACGCGCCGGTCGCAGGCCACGCGATCGAGCCGCTCGCGAAACAGCGACGACCGGGTTTTCGCCCATCGCGCCGGGCCCGGTCATGTCGGTGTTGAGCATCAGGCCGTCGACGTCGATGATCGCCACGCGGGCCGCGGCGGTTGGCCCGATTCGGCGGGCAAATCCATCGGCTCGACGGGCTGATCGGTGTCGGTCGGCGGCAAGCGCGCCGTCACGTCGCCGTTCAAGTCACCGGTCACATCGCCCAGCAGTTCGCCTTGGACGTGGGAGTCGGTCCAGATGGCCAGCGGCTGGTGCAGACAACCGCCCAGCATCGTGCGTGGTGGCAATCAGTGCGATCGACCTGAGCAGCACAGTCTTGCCTCGATTGGGTTGTGCGCGACAGCGCCGCCTCCGCGCGAACGTCCGCGGCGGCACGAAAAGTTGGGGAGATTACCCAAACGGGCTATCCGACGCCAGATGAACTGCCTGCGAGCGCCTCTCGAAGGGTCGTGCTAGCAACGGGGTGTTGCGGACATTGCCGGCCAATGTCGCCTGCCTCGTCAGCCGGCGGACTTCGGCAACTAGCTAATGATCAGCGCGCTCGACAATCAATTCGAGGCCGCCGGCTCGATTTGGCCGCCGCGAATTAGAATCGGGAACGGCGATGAGCGTCGGCAAAATGCAAGAGTCGATCGTGAGATCGGCGCCCGATAAAGCCATTGCATCCTGCAATCGGATGCACGCGAAAAATTGCAAATTGCATCGCGCTGGAGGATTGTCGGCAGTGGGCTACAATCTAAAATGACCGCAAATCGGCGGCATTCCTCGCGCAGCCGAACGAGGAGAGACTGAGCTGGCACACGAATTGCTTGCACTCGAGCCGACGTGTATTTTGCAATGCCGATTTGAGCGGATTCGTGCACATCTCCAATTCCGCTTCAGGCAAACTTCGGCTGATCGACGCTGGAACTCGGACTGGGTTCGAGGCAGTTGGCTTTTAGATCGGTTCGCTCATCGAGGGTCGGCTCCGGCGGAGGGTGACGGCCGGCGGCGGCAGGCTGGTCGAGAGTTCGCGAAGTTTGCCGTCTGTTTGTCGCGCTAGTGGCCTGTGTTTGGTCGGCGTGGCTTTCACATGGCTGTTGGACTGGTTGCCGAGTGGATTTGCGCGCGCTGGCGTAGGCGCGTGCAAAAAGCGTGGTCCTTCTTGCTGAGCGGGAGAATGTCCAATGTTTGCAGTCCCGAGAAAATGTCAGTCGTGGTGGATTGGAATCGTTTTGTGTACGGCGGTTTTTGCGTGGGTCGGATCTCGACAACTCTTGGCCCAGGACGAGCCGGCGGCCGCCGCGAGCGATGTCGGACCGGCAGCGGAATCGACGGAAGTTGCCGCGGTGGCGGTGGTGCTTCCCCCTTATTTCTCGGGCACCAATGCCGACCCAGAGAAGCCGATCTGGCCCGATGCAGCCGGCGGTGCCGCGGGCGTGTGGGCAACTCCAGCCGGCGACGGCAAGGGAGACGTGCCCAGCAGCCTTACAATCACCGACGTGTATGACCGAGTCGCTCACAACCTGTTTTCGATCAACATGGTTTGGACGCTCATCACCGGGGCGATGGTGATGTTCATGCAGGCCGGATTCTCGATGGTCGAAGGTGGATTGTCGCGGCAGAAGAACGCCTGCCATACCTGGTCGATGAACTTCATGATCTATCCGCTCGGTGGTCTGGGATTTTGGATCTATGGTTTCGCCATCGGCTGGGGCAACTGGTTCAACGGACCGGTGCCGCCGGGCTGGTACGCATCGCTCGGGCCGGGTCTGGCCGTACTGAACCAAGGGGTCGGCATGGAACCGGGCACGGACGCAGCGGACGCCCGAACGGAACCTTCAAATACGGGCTGTTGGGGACCAAGGGCTTCTTCCTGCATGGCGTCGACGACGTCAGCGTGATGGCGCTGTTCTTCTTCATGATGGTCTTCATGGACACGACGGCCACGATTCCGACGGGTGCCATGGCCGAACGTTGGCATTGGTGGAATTTCGTTCTCTACGGGTTTTGGGTGGCCCTGCCCTACTGCATTTATGCCAACTGGGTATGGGGAGGAGGTTGGCTGGCACAAGCGGGCAGTAATTGGGGCCTGGGACATGGAGCGGTCGATTTTGCCGGCTCCGGGGTGGTGCACGGCATGGGAGGCATCATCTCACTAGCCGGCTGCATCGTGCTGGGGCCGACGCATCGGCAAGTACATCAATGGCAAGCCTCAGGCATTGCCGGGCCACAACATTCCGATGGTGGTCATCGGCACGTTCATCCTGGCGTTCGGCTGGTTCGGCTTTAATCCTGGCTCGACGCTCTCGGGCACCGACCTGCGGATTTCCTCGATTTTCGTCAATACGATGTTGTCGAGCTTTACCGGCGCGTTGGGAGCGATGTGCTTCCTGAAGATGCTCAACCTGCGTCCCGATCCGTCGATGATGTGCAACGGCATGCTTGCCGGGCTGGTGGCGATCACGGCTCCCTGCGCATTCGTCGATAGCATTGGGGCGGCGATCATCGGCGCCGTGGCCGGCGTGCTGTGCGTGCATGAGCGTCTTTACCTTGGATCGGCTCGGCGTCGACGACGTCGTCGGCGCCATCTCGGTCCACGGCACCAACGGAATCTGGGGCGTCATCTCGCTGGGCCTGCTTGCCAACGGCAAGTATGGCGCCGGCTGGAACGGCGTGGTCCGTCCCGAATTTGTGGAGAAGCATGGCGATCGATGGTGTCCGTGGCTTGTTCTACGGCGACCCTTCGCAGTTTGGGGCACAACTGCTCGATGCCGGCGTGCTTGATTGTCTTCGGCTTTGCCATGGCCTTCGTCTGGTTCAAGATCAGCAACCTGATCGTTCCGATCCGGGTCAGCAAGGAAGTGGAATTGGAAGGCCTCGACATGCCCGAAATGGGTGCGCAGGCCTACCCCGATTTCGCGTTGAACAAGTAACGCCGGGCCGTTTGCCGCGCTGGCGTGATTGCGCGCGCGACGCGACCAGTCGACCAAGGGCAATCTGGCTTCCGCTAGCCAGAAGGACCCCCTGGGTTGGGCGGGGCAGGATGTCTGACCCGCCCAGCTCGGGGTTTTTGTGCGCCCACCGACTCGATCGGCGGCCGCACGCTCCACACCGCTGACGCCGAATTCGCCGCGAGCGGTGTCATTTTTCGACCCCCTGCCGTCGGCTCGCGGCGTCTCAAATCTTGTCCCGCACGGGCTTTCCGCACGCCCCAATCCGGATGCGATGCGTAGAATGAAAGTGTGGCGGCAGGCGGCAGCCCCTGGGGCACGCCAATTGCGTCATTGATTGGGGGATGGGCAATCTCTGTCTTTTTGGCATGTTCGGCCGCTGGTGATCCAGGCGGCTGTTGCTTTGTGCGGCGAGGAGCGTGGGTGATGAGTGCGCAGAGAGTCGAAGTCGAAATCGTCGATGTGGCCGAGATCGACGGCCAGCGGCCGCGGAGTTCCAGGCGGCTCGACCAGGAGCTTGAGCCGGAATTGGAGATGTTGGCCCATTGGATGGACAGTGCGTTTCACATACCGGGCATCGGCATCCGATTTGGTTTGGACGCCATTATCGGATTGATTCCGGGGCTGGGTGACACGGTGACTTCGCTGGCGTCGCTCTACATTCTGAACGCCGGCCGGCGCGTATGGAGTTCCGCGCGTCACGATGTTGCGGATGGCGGCCAACATCGCTTTGGATTACGTGGTGGGAGTGATCCCCTTTTTCGGCGACGCGTTCGACGTGGTTTGGAAGGCCAATCAAAAGAACGTGGCGCTGCTCAAGCGGCATGTTCTCGCCACGCCGGCCGAAGAGCGCCGTGCGCGACTGGGAGATTGGTTTGTGCTGGCGGGTCTGGTGGTTGCGCTGGCCCTGGTTCTGGTCGGTGCCATCACGGTCGCCGTTTGGATCTGGAGTTGGATCTTCCACTTGCTCTTCGGTTGACAACCGGGGACGATCGACGGCCGCGCGGCGCATGATCGGGGCCCTGCTGGCAGGGCCGAATTGCGCCATCTGCTTCCACTGGGCATGGCCGAAAGAGCCTTTACCTATCGGGCCCGTCGTTTTAACATGCCACCTGACGATTTTGTGCGGACACGGAGAAGGCTGAGCGATGGCTGTATTGTTGCAAATCCAAAATGCGCATAAGAGTTACGGCGATCAGGTGCTGCTCGATGGTGCCGAGGCCACGATCGTCGACGACGTGAAAGTCGGCTTCGTCGGCCGCAATGGGGCCGGCAAGTCGACGTTGCTCCGCGTGCTGATCGGCGAAGAAGAGCTGGACGTGGGCGAAGTGGTCCGGCATCCCAAGCTGCGGCTGGGATATCTGCGCCAGCACGATCCGTTTCTGCCGGGCGAGTCGGCGTTGGAATTCTTGATGCGCGATAGCGGCCAGCCCGACTGGCGGTGCGGCGAAGTGGCCGGGCAGTTCGAGCTCAAAGGGGCCTATCTGGAAGGGCCGGTCGGCAAGCTTTCCGGTGGCTGGCAAACCCGGGTGAAACTGGCGGCCCTGTTGCTGCACGACCCGAATCTGCTGCTGCTGGACGAACCGACCAACTTTCTCGACTTGCGGACGCAGATTCTGCTCGAGCATTTTCTGCGCAACTTCAAGGAGGCCTGTTTGATCGTCTCGCACGATCGAGCTTTCCTCTCGGCCACCTGCACTCACACGCTCGATTTGGCGCGCGGACGCCTGACGATGTTCCCTGGCCCGATCGAAGCCTTTTTGGAATATCAACAGGAGCGCCGCCAGCACGAAGAGCGGACGAATACCGCCGTCCTGGCCAAACGCAAGCAACTCCAGGAATTCATCGACAAGAACAAAGCCCGGGCGAGCACCGCCACGCGCGCCCGGTCGAAAAGCAAACAGCTCGAAAAGCTGGAGCTCGTCGATATCGACACCGACGAACCAACGGCCAACATTCGGCCGCCGGTGGTCGAGCCGCGCAAGGGGCCGGCGCTGCGCTGCCGCGACCTGGCGATCGGCTATCCCGAGCGGCAGGTTGCCGGGGGCATCGACGTCGAAATCGAACATGGCTCGCGCGCGGCGATCGTCGGAGACAATGGACAAGGAAAGACGACGTTTTTGCGCACGGTCGTCGATTCGCTCAAGCCGCTGGCCGGCGAAGCGCGCTGGGGCTATGGCTGTCAAATCGGCGTCTATGCCCAGCACGTCTACACCAGTCTGCCCGAGACGCAAACGGTCCTCGACTATCTGGAATACAACGCCGCTCCCGGCACTAAAATCCAGACGATCCTCGACGTCGCCGGGGCCCTGCTCTTTCGCGGCGACGCGGTGAAGAAACGGATCCCCGTGCTGTCGGGGGGCGAACGGGCAAGGCTTTGCCTGGCCGGACTGCTGCTCAGCCAATACAACGTCCTGGTTCTCGACGAACCGGGTAACCACCTGGACGTCGACACCGTCGACGGGCTCGCCCAGGCCCTCATCGATTACAAGGGAACCGTCGTCTTCACCAGCCACGACCGGCATTTCATGCATCGCGTGGCAACCTGCGTCGTCGAAGTCCGCGACGGCCACGTGACTAACTATCGCGGCGACTACGACTCGTATCTCTACGCCGTGAATAAAGAAATCGACGACGGCGAGCGCGAAGCAGGCCGAGCGCCCGGCAAACCGGTCGCCGGCAAGGCGACTTTCGCCAAGGGGACGAGCCATCCGGCCGCGGCGAAAGCCGGCGGCAAAGCGAGCGGAGGCAAACCGGCGCCGCCAAGCCGACCGACAAGGCCCCGCCGGCCGAAGCCCGGCCCGGCGGCCGCGACGAGCGCGCCTGCGCAAGGCGCTCGGCAACACCGAGCGGACCATCGCTCGGCTCGACGACGAGAAACGCTCGGTCAACAGCCGTTTGCTCTCGGCCACCGATCCCGACGAAGCCCTGCAACTGCACCACCAACTGGCCGAGCTGGCCCGGCAGCTTGCCGAAGCCGAAGACCGCTGGTGCCAACAGCAAGAAGAGCTGGGCGGGCAATAAGGCGGTCGGGGCAGCGGGGCAGCCGGCCCGCGGCTACTCGGCAGATGACTCGCCGGGCGATGGCTCGCCCGGGATCGTTTTCACGTCAAGCATTTCGCCCGGCGAAGCGTCCGATGCGGGCGATTCGTGCTCGCTTTCATGCGGTGCGCTCAGCGTTCCGCCGGCTACCAGAGCCCGCTGTCGCAGGGTTTCTTCGGCGGCGAGATAGCGTGACGCGACAATCGACTGAGGCAGCAGGCCGCCGATCAAAATCAGCGCGGCGATCGTTTGCACCGCGATCCGCTCGCGCGCTCCGATCAGTAGCGAAACGGTCGACGTGTAGCGCGTGCCGGTAAACAGCAAGAAAAAGACTCGCACTACGGCAATGCCGCTCAGCGCGGCGGCGGCGACCACCGCGATGCCGACGTGCGGATAGGCTTCGACGGCACCGTCGACCAGCAACTCGGTCCCGACGAAACCAAAAGTGCCGGGAAATCCGACGCTGGCCAGTCCGGTGAGCATGAACAACATCGCCAGGTTGGGCGTGTGTTCGTACATTCCTTGAAACTCGACGAGCGACAGGCGGCCGCGGCGTGCTTCGAGCGCCCGCAGCGTCAGGCCAAACCCGCCCAGGGCCACGCCGGCCGAAAGCCAAACGCACAAGGCCCCGGTCAAGCCGATGCGGTGTCACCATTTCCAAGCCGACCAGCACCAGCGCCGAATGGCTGAGGAACGAATAGCAGAAAAAACGCCGGGCGTCGCGTTGCACCAGCGACATGGCGGCCGCGTAGACGGCGGTGACCAGCGAGATGATCCCCATGCTGCGCAGCACCCAGTCGGGGGCGATCGGCAGCACCAGTCGCATGGCGGCGTAGGCGCCGGCGGTCGGCGTGACGAATAGCAGAGCGGTGCCGAACGTGGCGTGCTCGAACAGATCGGTCATCCAGCATATGAAACGGCGCAATGCCGCTACGAATGAGCACGGCCCCGAGCAGCGGCAGGATGGCCTTCAGGCTGTGGACCTGACTCCCGCTCTTCGCGATCGACGAACAGCGCAGCCGACGACCATCAGCAAAATGAACAGCCCCATGTGGAGGACATAAACGCGCGTCGATTTGCCGCGGGCGCGCAGTTCCAGGAACGGCTGAAGCGTCCCCAGGGCAAGCAACGCGACGACGCTCCAGGGCTCTTTGCAACTGAACGTGGCCAGCGTGACGGCCTCGGAGAACAACATCCAGGCGAACGAAAAGCGGCGGATCTTGGTTCGCAGCGTGGCCAGCGCCGTCAGAAAATAGAGCAACCCGACCAGCGGCAACAGCGGTGCGCTGATCTGATCGACGACGAACAATTCGCGGCCCAGCCAGCCGCGTCATCAAGTGCCAGGATCGTCGGCCGAGGCGGCACTGAGCAGCTCGAAGTCCTGCCAGGCGGCGATCGTGCAACAGCAGCGTGAAGCCGGCGAAGACCATGCACCATTTGCGGCCCAAGTCGGCGTCGCGCAGCCGGCCCACGCAGATGGCGCCCAGCAGCGGCACGAAGACCGACAATTCCAGCCAAGGAAAATGCAATTCGCTCATAGCAACTCGTCAAACGTGCCCGCGGTTGGCTGGGGACGGTCCGACTCGCGAGACTCGCCCGCCGGAGAGGAAATCGGTCCAGCGGCGTTCGGCCGCGTCGCACCATGGAGCAGGCCCAGAAAGGGAGCGACGATCCAACCGTTGAGCCAGCCGTCGAGATAACCCCGTTCCATCGCCAGCCGATAGAACCAGACGCTGAACGAGCGCGGGATGGCTTGCTCCCAGAAGCCGGGCATCCGGGGCAACCGGTCGCCGATGGCATTTTCCATGATCCGGTAATCGTGCAGCAAGGTCGGTGCCCGCAGGAACTGGAGCGTGCGCAGGCAGCCATGCCCCAGGATGTGGATCAGCGGGATGTAATACAGAGCATCAATGCCGGTGCCGGCCACGATGCCGATTTCGGCGACGATGATGCCGACCTGGGTCAACGAGGCGAACGTCAAGGCGGTTTTGATGTCGGTTTGCACGCGGCCGGTGAAGGCGGCGAACACCGCGGTGATCACGCCGATGGCCGTGACGGCGGCGCTCAGCCAAAGGGATTCGTCCAGGATGCGGGCTGACGCGGAGCAGCAAAAATGCCCCCAGGTGGACCGACAACGCGCCGTAGAAGACGGCGCTGGAGGGGGTTGGCCCTTCCATCGCCCGGGGCAACCAGCCGGAAAACGGCACCAAGGCCGATTTGCCGGCCGCGGCGACCAGCAGCAGCAATCCGACGACCAGGGCCTGGTGCGGCGTGACGAGAGCCTCTCCGGCGGGCCAGGCAATCCCGGTGCCCAGCAGTTTGTCGAAATCGCCTTCGCCGGTCAGGTGGTGCATGACCACCGAGGCGGTGAGCAGTGCCGCATCCGAAATGCGATAAACGACCCAGACATACAATCCGTTGCGGACCGGCGCCGGACGCTCGAGAAAAAAGGCGACCAGCAGCGCCGACGACAAGCCGACGAGTTCCCAACCGGAGAACAGGGTTTCGATCGTTCCGGCCAGCGAGGTGATCGACCATTCCCAGCAGAAACATGGCGTAGAAGACAAAGAAGCGATGGAAGCCTCGTTCGCGGTGCATGTAGCGATTGGCAAAGGCGCCGATCACGCCGCACAGGACGAACGACAGGATCACGAAGGGGACGCTAAGCCGGTCGAAGATCAGCTTGACGGAAAAATGATAATCGGGAATGACGACCCAGCTGACCGATTTCGATCGAGACGTGCCGCGTGCCTCCGAGGCCAGCATCAGGCCAAGGATCATCGTCGACGACAACAGCCCGACGACGATCGCCACCTGCACCAGGCGGCCGGTGACGCGTTCGCTGAGCTGGTGGTTCAACAGCGACGCCAGTCCCAGGACGACGACCAACAACAGCGGCGCCGCGACGACCAGATAGCCAAACAGCTCGATTATCGACTAGGAAGCACGCTGCCGACCTTTCTACTCGATGCTGCGCTCGAGCGGGCTGGATTGAAACGGGGGCCAAAAACAAATCGCGGCGTGCAGGATTGTAGCGTCAAAATCAAATGCCATGTCGTCCAACTTGTCCCGATCACCCTCGCCAGGAGATTGATTTCGCGGTCGCAAAGCGTTCGACGACGTCGAACTGGCCTCCCGACCGGCCGGCGGACCCCTTGCAGATTTTTCGCCGCCGGCCTATCCGGGCTCGATGATGGCAAATTCCAGGTGCTCGCGCCAACCGCGATACCAATCGACCGAAGAGGGCACTTTGGGAAGTTCCGTGGTTTCCGGCTGATAGGCATGGAACTGATTCTGACGAAACACTTGGATGCGTGAGGAATGCGGGTCGAGCAGTGCCAACTGCACCCAGCCGTTGCAAATGATGCGTCGCACCAGTTCGTTGCGCTCCATGATCCTCAGGATCGCCTGCTGGGTCGTTTCGATGACGAACAGCAACCGCACCGGCTCGTGGATTTCGACCCCTTGCCAGGGCAGGCCCAGTCGCAGGTCGCTGGCGGCGCCGTCCATCACTCCCAACAACGACGTGACGTTGTGGGGCAACTTGGTGCCGCAGCCCCAGCCGGTCGAATCGATGTAGGAAAAGAAATAAGTCAGGTTGATCCCTTCGCAGACCGGCACGACGGCGCCGAGGATGCGGGCCAGGATGCTCGATTCGGCATCGTCCTGCGTCGGATCGTACGACATCAAAAAGGAGCGGCGATCGAGATACAACCCGCGGGTGCGAGCTCGCCGGCCCACGACGCAAATCGCGTTCGTCGCATTGCCGAATTCGGGCCGCGTTTGGGCCAGGTCCTCGGCCCGCCCCTCAACGTGGCGATGGGCCTCGGCCAGCGTCATGTCCAACGGGGCCGACTCGAAGCGCCGGCAGCGTTCGTGGGCATTGCGCTGGCAGACGCGTTCCAGGTTGTCGCGCGCCCGCTCGAAGTCGCGCAGGTGGGACATTGGCAACAGATCGAGATCGAAGAAGGCGATCGAATCGGCGCAGGTGTTGTGAAGTCCGCCCAAGAACCAGGTGTCGCTCGGAATCGTCAAGCCTCGCCTGGCCAGTACGTCGCGGACGCGCAAATCGTTGAGCATGGCGGCCATCGCCCGGGCGTTGGGACTGCCGGCGTTCCCCGAGCAAGCACCGCAGTCGTAGGCCGATTTGTGTGGATTGTTGAGGCAGTAGGAACCGTGGCCCAAGAGCAGCACCAGCCGCGAGAAGCCGCTCGTCAAGCCGATTTCGCGCAGCATCCGCTCGCCGAGATCGCACATTTCATCCAGCGAAAAGCCGATTTCATCTTCTTCCATCCCGGGGGTCGGCGAGACCCGCTCCAACCGCAGCCGGGTGATCGGCGGCGGCTGGACAAACTGCCCGGCAGTCCGCCGGATGCGGGCGGTCGCCGCGCGGAAACATCACGCGGGCCACCAGCGGCACCGAAGCCAGCACGCCCAGGCTGGCGCTGAGCAGCGCGCCGGCGGCAATGGCCCGGCTGCGAACGTGGAACTGGTGCGAGGCCGTGCCGATCGCGCGGCGCGTTTTGGCGCGGGCACGATTCGATTCCTCGAGCGGATAGACCACCTCTTCGGTGACCCAATGTTGCGGCTTGATTACGATCGGACACAGAGCGGCGTAATGGGCATCGGCCACGCCGCGATAATAAATCGCCACGCCGAAGAAACCGGCGGTGCTGAACGTTTCGGCCTCGGGAATCAACTCCTCCAAGTGGCGGCGAAACGATTCCTCGCGCGTGTCGATGCAAAAAACGGCCTGGTATCGCGGCGAGGGGACACGCTCCGGCGTACGCCGGGTGTAGGCGCTCGAGCGCATCGAGCGTTTGCGTTCGAAATCGTCGCTCGAAGGCCAGATGAAACAGCCGACGACGCTCCAGTCCGCCGAACGTCTCGATCTCGGCCAGCAGGGTCGACCATTGCCGCTTGGACAAGTGATACAAAGCCGGCGGAAACCAACCGAGCACTTGTGCCAATTGGAACACCAGGAAAGCCCGTTGCTCCACGCTCGTCGCACTGTGCTTCGGCATCGACCCTCGCAGGGCGACGAGCGCAAATCCTTCAGCGGGCCGGTATAGCCGAGGGTCTTGCCGGCAACGTAGGCCAGTGCCAAACGGTCGAGAATCAGGCGGATGGCCAGGAACTCGACCAGGCTGCCCGGGGGAACCGGCACGGGGACGCGGTCGGCCCGAACCTCGTTTTGCCAGATCATGCTGGCCCAACCGCGCAGCGCCAGCATGGTCGCCGCGAGAAAATCATCCCACTCCGCCTCGGCAATCCCCAACAATTGCATCGACTCGAGAATCGAATCCAACGGACTGATTCCTTCGTCATTCAGCCGCGTCAGCTCCGTCGGCAACCCAGCGAGCCAACGCTGAGGTGGGCCGGCCCGTTGGCGATAGATTTCGCCGAACGAGCGATAGAAGCCCGCCTCGCGATTGGGCAAGGCCCAATGGGCAAATCCCTGATCGGTGAACGCCGCGCAAAAGCGAATCAGCACCTCGTGGACCAGTTGGTCGCTGTCTTCGCCGGTCGCCTCCAGCAGAATATCGCGATGGCGGACGGCGGCCGGGGGAGCGGGCAGGACCGATTCGGTGGCATGTGCCCCCTCGCGGCAGATCCGCCACAACGCCTGCAATGCCAGAGTCTCCCAGATTTTGTCGCCCCAAGTTTCAATGGCAGACTCGCCAAAATGCCGTATCAAGTCGGCGAGCAAATGCTGAATGCGGCTGTCGCGAGGAAAAGCGTGGTCGCGTCCGACCAACTCGCCGCCGCGCGCAGATCGCGCATGATCCAGTGCCGTGTTTCGGCCACAAAGCGTTCGCGCATTCCCGACGGCGCGTCGTCGCGCAGCCGTGTCGAGCGCATCGGTTTCGGCGACGAACCAGCGCAATTCGACAGGCGGACCCGAGCGCAACGGATATTCGAGCATCGCCAGCCGCAGTTGGAGCCGGGTGGCGAGCGAATTGATCGAGACGGTCGCCCCCTCTCCGAGATCTTTCCCAAGGACGGCGACGAGGTCCTGCCGGCGAATTCGCCCCTGCACGAACTTCTCGCGGTAACGATCTTCGGTCAGGTAGGGATGGCAGCCGAAAAGCCGGCCGGCTCGTTTGACTGCCTCCTCGAAAGGAAGGTCCTCGAAACCTTGCAGGGTATTGAGCCAGGCAAACGCGGTGATCGGGCCGGAAACCGGCAACAGGTTGCCGATCGCTTCAATGGCCCGCTCGAGGCGTTTGGACTGGGACTCTTCGTGGCTGTCGATGGGTGGTGTGGTCTGCCCAACACTGGTTTGTTGCACTGCGAATGGCCGCAAAGGACTCAGGGAATCGAAACATCCTGTCTTCGGATCCGCGCCTGGTTACCAGATTTGATCGCGGGGGGTTGGTTTGTCAAAGAGATGCCGAGAAAGATGACGAAAATGAAAGGTGGCGATGATCCCTCGGAGGGCCAGCATTGCGCAAACTTCTAATGGCCCGCGCAATCGAACTCCAACGAGAACACGCACCGGAACTGCTATTCCGTTTCTGCAGAAGCCACGCTGTACGGAGGAATGCATCGCTCGAGCGGAGGCGGCGAGGAGCGCCGGACGGCGGGAAAAGGCGAGCCACGGCAGTGCGCGTCAGCCGGTGGTGACGGCAGCCCGGGTTTCGTAGGTTCGGGCCGCCGAGATATTCGAAGTGGCGGCGTTACCCAGCGCGATCTGATAGAGCTGCTGGCCGACTTTCGAAGGATACTCGCCGGTGATACAGGCCTGGCAGAGTTGGTCGGCGTCGAAACCGATTGCCCGGGCAATCGACTCGACGGGCAGATAACGCAGCGAGTCGGCGCCGAGCGTGGCGGCCATTTCGGCCTGAATTTCTTCGGTCAGCGGGCGGCCGTGTAAAAAATGGGGGGCGAACAATTCGCTCACCGTCGACATGTCGATGCCGTAGAAGCAGGGAGCGATGATCGGCGGGCAGGCAACCCGCACGTGGATCTCGCGGCACGCGGCCCAGCTCGCGAATGCGTTTGAGCAGTACTTTCATCGTCGTCGAGCGGACGATCGAATCCTCGACCAGAAAGATCTTTTTGCCTTCCAGCACTTCGCGCAGAGGCGTGTATTTGGTTTCGGCCTTGCGCTTGCGGTTGACGCTCCCCTCGATGAACGTGCGGCCGGTGTAGCGGTTGCGAATCAGCCCTTCGAGCGACGGAATCTTCAACTTGAAGGCCATGGCGTCGGCAGCCGCCTTGCTCGTGTCGGGGACCGGAACGACGATCGTGTCTTCGTCGATCGGCACCGTTTCGACGCGGGCCAATTCCTCGCCCAGCGCCTTGCGCGACAGGTAGACGCTGCGGCCGTCCATGGTGCTGGCGACGTTGGCGAAATAGATCCATTCGAAGAAACAGTAGGCACTGCGCGGACTGGGGGCGAAACGCTGCACTTCCAGCCGGCCGCCGGTGATCGTGACGCACTGGCCCGGCAGAAGCGATTTGATGGCCTCGGGGGCAAAGCCCAGGTTGAGCAGCGCCACGCTTTCGCTGGCCGCGGCAAACAGCGAGCCATCGAAGGCATAGCAGAGCGGTTTGAGGCCCAGCGGGTCGCGGGCCACCAGCATGTCGCCCAGGGCGTTGAGCATGACCAGGCTGTAGGCACCGTCGAAACGGGGGGCCAGCGAACGCATCATGTCGGCCAGCGCCGGCCGGCGGTCGCCCGACAGCTCGCGGCCGATCTCGTGCATGATGATTTCGGTATCGGTGTCGCGGGCCAGATGGTTGTCGGAATCGGCCAGCAGGTTTTCGCGCAGCTCTTGATAGTTGGCCAACTGGCCGTTGAAGGCGAAGCTGAACCACTTTTGCTTCTGCACGTGGTGCCGCTCGAACGGCTGGGCGTAGCTGCGGTCGTCGCAGCCGCAGGTGGCATAGCGGACATGGCCGATGGCCGCCTGGCCGGCATAGCGCCGCATCAGGCTTTCGGCCTTGCCGCGATGGCTGAGGCGAAAAACCTCGCTCACGCCCCCCAGATCTTTGTAGGTGTCGATCAGTTGGTTGCGGTCGGGATTGTAACTGGTCATGCCGGTCGAGAGCTGACCGCGATTCTGGATGTCCAGAGCATCCGCGGAATGAGCCGCGAAACCTCACCGGGCCCCTGCTCGGGACAGAGCGGGCTCGGCTCGCAATCCGGAAGATGGTAGATCGCCGCCACGCCGCATTCGTGAAACAGTTCGCTCATCGAAATCGACCTTAGAGGACTTATTTTCGGTGATCGACTGCGCCAGCCGCCGCGCCGCTGGGTTATCCCAGGTGGCGCAGACTGGAAAAGCGCGCCGGGATGAACCGTCGGACCCGCTTCTAACAAGAAACTCATTGTAGAGGACGGGCGAGGCGAAAACAATGAGCGGGTGCGGAGTGACGCCTGAGCGCTGTTGTTCCGGCATGCGGGCGATTGTACACGGGTGCGGGTCGCACACGAAGAATCCCGCGAAACCAGTGTTCCGCCTCCTTCTCGCGGCCGGGGGGTGCGAACGCTATGATCGACGGATCGCTCCTATTTCGCGGAGTTCGAGCGCAAGCGAGTTTACATGACCGATCTATTACGCCAGGAAGTTACCACCGCGGCCCACACGGTGATCGTGAAGGTCGGCACGCCGCGTTTTGACCGGCAAGGATGGCCGGCTGAATCAGGACCGCGTGGTGGCGCTGGCCGAAGAACTGCACCAGATTGCCAGCTCCGGCCGCAAAGTCGCCCTGGTCACTTCGCGGAGCGGTCGGCGCCGGCTTGGGCCAGCTTGGGCTGGCCAAGCGGCCGGTCAATCTGGCCCAATTGCAAGCCGTGGCCGCTGTCGGACAATGCCATCTGATCGAAGCCTACGATCGAGGCCTGCGCAAGCATGGCCAGCACGCCGCTCAGTTGTTGCTGACGGCCGAAGACCTGGACGATCGGACGCGCTATCTGAACGTCCGCAACACGCTGCTGGCACTGTTTGAATTCGGCGCCATCCCGATCATCAACGAAAACGACACCGTCAGCGTCGAGGAACTGAAAACGACATTCGGCGACAACGATCGCCTGGCCGCCATGGTGACCAACCTGATCCGGGCGCCGCTGTTGGTCCTGCTCTCCGACGTCGACGGACTGTTCGACGGCGATCCGGCCGATCCGGCTTCGCGCGTCGTGCCGACCGTTTTGCGACTCGACGCATCGATCGCGGCACTGGTCTGCGACAAGGCCACCGGATTGAGCAAAGGCGGGATGGCCAGCAAGATCGAAGCGGCGCGGCTCGCCACCTCGGCCGGCGAAAACGTGATCATCGCCAACGGCCACACGCCCGGCATTCTGGCCAGAATTCTGGCCGGCGAAACTATCGGCACGCTGTTTCTGGCCCAGGGACAGTCGATCCCCTCGTGGAAACGCTGGATCGGCTTCACGGCCCAGCCTCGCGGACGGCTGACGCTCGACGCCGGCGCCCGGCGGGCGATCGAAGGGCAAGGACGCAGCCTGCTGGCGATCGGCATCGCGGGCGCCAGCGGCGAGTTTCAGATCGGCGACGTCGTGGCGCTGGTCGATCCGACCGGCAGCGAGTTTGCCCGCGGACTGACGAATTACAGCCACGGCCGACGTCGCGCGGATCAAAGGCCTGCGCACCGAGCAGATTGCCGCGGCACTCGGGCATTGCCCTTATGTCGAAGTGATCCACCGCGACAACATGACGCTGACCAGCCAGGAAGCCACGCGGCACGGCCGCGGCAACCGCAAGCCGGCGACTGGCCGAAACACCGCCGCTCGGGCGGCGCGCAGCCGCAGGCCTGAGTCGCCCGGACGAGCGAACGCGGTAGATTTTCGCGCGGCCGATCGGCGATACTCTAGGCTAGATTCTGAGCTACCCCACCTGGCTCCTCCCACCCTACCTACAGACATTTTCATCCCGATCCATGACTTCGCAGCACTCTGCCTCCCGCTGGCCGGTACCGAAATCCCTTGCTACGCCTTCGAGTCGCATCAGACGCTGGCTCGCGAACTGGCCAGGTCGTCGCCACGATTATCCATGAGCGACAAGCCCAAGGCAAAAAGGCCGTGCTGGGCCTGCCGACCGGCAGCACCCCGGTCGGCGTCTATCGCGAACTGATCCGCATGCATCGCGAAGGAAAACTCGACCTGTCGAACGTGGTGACGTTCAACCTGGACGAATACCACGGCCTGGCCCCCGACCGGCTGCAAAGCTATCACCGCTGGATGTTCGAGCACTTTTTCGACCATGTGAACATCCCGCGCGACAGCATTCATATTCCCGACGGGCAGGTGCCGGCCGACCAGGTGAGCGACCATTGCCGGCGCTACGAAGCAGGCGATCCACGAAGCCGGCGGCATCGACATTCAACTGCTGGGCATCGGCCGCAACGGGCACATCGGTTTCAACGAGCCGTTTTCGCCGCGGATGAGCCGCACCCGGCTGGCGACGCTCGACCCGATCACGCGGCGCGACGCGGCCAGCGATTTTTTTGCCGAGGAGAACGTGCCGACGCACGCCATCACGATGGGCGTGGCCACGATTCTCGAAGCCCGCAAGGTGGTGCTGATCGCGCAGGGCGAACACAAGGCGGGCATCATTCGCGAGACGGCCGAAGGACCGGCCACGCCCCGCGTGCCGGCCACCTGGCTGCGCGAACACGCGACGCCTCGCTGTGGCTCGACTCGGCCGCCTCCGGCAAGCTGACCGCGCGTCGCCACGCCCTGGGTGGTCGGGCCGGTCGAGTGGACCGATCCGATGATCAAGCGGGCCGTGCTGTGGCTGTGCGAAAAGACGGGCAAGGCCCTGCTGAAGCTCGACAACGACGACTTTCGCAATCACGGCCTGCACCAATTGCTGCGCAATCACGGGCCGGCCGAGCGGGTGGCCCATCGCGTCTTTCGCTGGATGATGGACACGATCAACTATCATCCGGCCGGCAAGCAGACGAAGCGGGTGATCTGCTTCAGCCCGCATCCGGACGACGACGTGATCAGCATGGGCGGAACGCTGATCCGGCTGGTCGAGGATCAGCACGAAGTCCACGTGGCGTACATGACGAGCGGCAACATCGCCGTGTTCGATCACGACGCCCGCCGCGTGGCCGACCTGGTGACCGAATACAACCGGATGTTTTCGGTCGACACCGACAAATCGCACGAGATCGAGTTGACGGTTGCCCACTCGCTGCAGCACAAGACGCCCGGCCAATCCGACACGCCGCGAGGTACTGGCGATCAAAACGCTGATTCGCTGGAGCGAAGCCAAGGCCGGCGGCATTCGTGGCCGGCTGCAAGGAAGAGAACCTGCACTTTCTCGACTTGCCGTTCTATCGCACCGGCACGATCGCCAAGAAGCCGATCACCGAGGAAGACGTGCGGATCATCCGCGAGCTTGATCGTGCGGCTGAACCCGGCGCAGATCTACGTGGCCGGCGACTTATCCGATCCGCACGGCACGCACCGGGTTTGTGCCGAGGCGATCTTTCGCGCCTTGGAGACGATCGATCCGGCGGCCCGGCCCGAGGTGTTGCTCTATCGCGGGGCGTGGCAGGAATGGGCTCCGCACGAGATCGAGATCGCGGTGCCGCTCAGTCCGCACGACCTGGCCCGCAAACGGGCGGCCATTTTCCGGCACGAATCGCAAAAAGATTCGGCCCTGTTTCCCGGTCCGGACGACAGCCGCGAATTCTGGCAGCGGGCCGAAGAGCGCAACCGCAACACGGCGATCCTCTACAACCAGATCGGCCTGCCGGAGTATTTCGCCCTCGAAGGCTTCGTCCGCTGGAACGGCGTGCCGATCTGACTCGCACGGTTGGGCATCGGGGGCGTGTTTTTGCGCGTAGGGTTCACCTCGTTTCCTGGGTTTGAACTTTCGTTGCCCTCCCTAGTTCGGCGTTTCCGCCAGACGGTTTATAGCGATTCCGGCAAATGTCGGTCGCGCCGTTGAACTTTTCGCTTCCCGCGCGCAACGTAATTCGTGTGGCAAGGGCACCTCGCGACCCGGCAAGCCGAACATGAGCGACGCCATCGATCGGCTTTATACCGAGGTGTTGGTCGCGCGCTTCCAGGCCGGCGAGATCGACGCGCTCCAGGAACTCGTTCAACGCCATTCGCCCGCACTGCGCTATTTCTTGATCAAGCTGCTGGCACGAGATCGGGTCGATGATGTTCTGCAGGAGGTGTGGCTGAGCGTATTTCGTGGCCTGGATCAGCTAAAGAATCCCAGTGCGTTTTCAGCGTGGCTCTACCGTATCGCGCGAACCGGGCCTATCGGGAAATGCGGGCCGACTATCAGGAAATCTGCACAAGCTTGCAAGAAGAGCCAATCGACGCGACGACAGAGATCGAGTTCTCGTCGGATGAAGCGGGATACATCGACGAAGCATTGAACAGCCTTGCACCCGAGCAGCGCGAAGCTCTCACGTTACGTTTCGTCGAAGGAATGTCGTACGAGGATATCGCCGCCGTGGTCGGCTGTCCCTTGGGAACGATCCGGTCACGCATTCATTACGCCAAACAGGCGCTACGGCAACAGATCGAAAGGAAAATACGCAATGAACGATGACGAGCTTCGCAAGTTTCTGTTGAACTTCGAGGAAACGAGAATCGCGAGTCGTGATAACACGGATGAAATTCGGACCCCGGGATGGCTCGCGCTACGGCTTCTGACG
Source organism: uncultured Planctomycetaceae bacterium (assembly GCA_963702015.1). Classification (GTDB taxonomy): domain Bacteria; phylum Planctomycetota; class Planctomycetia; order Pirellulales; family PALSA-1355; genus DATJTR01. The sequence continues at coordinate 2,980,295 of OY969698.1, read as the reverse complement.
ATTCTGTCGATCGTTTTTTGGATCGTCGGGGTCGTGTCCCTGGTGGGGGCCATCTTCTGGGTCGAGCTCGATCTGCTTCAGCGCGCAGAAATGAAACGCGTATTGCAAATGGAGGATGCGATCCGGGGCGCGGTTCAAATCATTCTGTCATTTGCACTGCTTTTCATCGCAGCCATCCTGACTGTTGTCCGGACGTTCATGGCGCACATTGTGAAGCTGCGTAAGGTAAACGGCGCATGGCAGAAATCTTTAAACAGGTGCAGCTTGAGCAACGAAAAGTCGCACCTTCCGATTAGATTTGGCCCTCCCGCGCACGCGGATTGGCATTACCAAACGCGCGCCCCTTAGCGAATTTCGATCTTGTACGGCAGCATCGTCGCCACGGGACGGCCGGGGCAAAAACCTGCCGCAGCATCGTCACTTGCCGCCAGGCGGCCAGCAGTTCGCGCGGGACCAGAACATCGCCAAGAGCCGGCGAGCGGACTTCGGAGTCGGCCGAGGGACCGTCGAACAGCTGCTCGAAGAAATTTTTGGGCTTGGGCAAGATTTGCAGATCGATCTTGTCGTCGGCTTTCAGACCGGCCAGGGTTTTGGCTTCGGCCACGGCATCGTTGAGCGTGCCGAGCTTGTCGACCAGTCCGTTTTCGACCGCCATCCGGCCGGTGAAGATCCGGCCTTGCGCCAGCTTTTCGATCTTGTCGGCGTCCATCTTGCGCCCTTCGGCGGCCTTGGACGTGAACTGATGGTAGGTGTCCTTCATCATGCGGATCCAGGCTTCGCGCTCGGAAGTCGAAAACGGATCGATCGCCGAAAACGAGCTGGCGTTCTTGCCGCGGCTGATCGTCTGCACGTTGATGCCGACCTTGTCCAACAGCCCCCGCAGGGCCATCTTGCCGCCGACCACGCCGATCGAACCGGTGAGGGTGCCCGGCTCGGCAAAGATCTTGTCGGCCGCCATCGAGATGTAATATCCGCCGCTGGCCGCCACGTCGCCCATGCTGACGACGAGCGGTTTATCGCAGTTGGCGACTTCGCGCCAGATCAGATCGCTGGCCAGGGCCGATCCGCCAGGGCTGTCGACACGCAGGACGATGGCCTTGACGCGGTCGGATTTCTTGGCGTCGCGGAGGGCTTTGACCAGGGTGTCGCTGCCGACCGAGTTTTCGCCGCCGAAGGACTCGATTCGCTTTCGCCCGACATGATCGGGCCCGACGGCATAGACCAGCGCGATCCGCGGGTTTCTGTTGGCGGTGGTGGGCTGCTCGACTCCCATCATCGCTTCCATCAACTTCATGAAGCCGCCGAAACCGGAGTAATCGGCATCGAGCTTCTTCTTGCCATACTGGCGGTCGACGACGACTTCTTCGGCATTCAGACTTTCTTTCAAGCTGGCGATCAGTTCGTCTTCGTAGCAGACGCGATCGACCAGCTTGGCCTCTTTGGCGCGCTCGGCGGTGAACAGCCCTTCGTCGATGATCGCTTTGACCTGGGCCTCGTCCAAATGGCGATCCTTGGCGATGGTGGCGACCATCTGATTGTAGTAGTCGTCGATGACCGACTTCGAATTGCTGGCGGAACTCGGGGCTCATCTCGGTGCGCGTGAAGGGCTCGGCTGCTCCCTTGAAGTCGCCCACCTGAATGATTTCGGCCTCGACGCCCAGCTTGTCGAGCAATGATTTGTAGAACGTGATTTCGGCCGCCAGACCGGTCAGCATCAGCGAGCCGGAGGGGGGCAGGATGATCTCGTCGCAGGCGGCGGCGATCAAATAGTCTTTCGTCATCGCCGAATCGACGTCGGCATAGACCTTTTTGCCGGCCGCCCGACAGCGGCCGATCACCGCTCGCAGCTCATCGACTTTTCCCAGTCCGAGCTCCGGACTGCGGATGCGCAGCACCACGCCGGAGATCTTGTCGTCTTTGGCCGCCTTGTCGAGCCGCTCGATGACGTCGCGCAAATGGGGCTTGAGCTCGCCGAACAATCCGGCCGGTGCCGTCCCCTCGGCATAATCCTCTTTGAGCATGACGCTGGCCAACGTCGCCTTCTTGACCTTGGGCTTGGCGGCCGGCGTTTCGGTCGCGGCAGCGGCCGGCGGGGCATCGTCGGCCGTCGCCGGCAAAGGAGCAAACGCCGCCGTCAGCGATGCCAGCAACGCTCGACGCAAGAACCGCGAATCCGGAATATGTCATGCGCATGGGTAATGTTCCGTCGCTAAAACTCAAGTGGGGAAACCAGCATCCGCCGCCGGCGCTATCCGCCGATCGCAGTCAGCACGGAGTGATGCAACTCAATTTTTGCAGGCCTGGGGCGCCGGCGTCAAGTAATAGGCGAGAGGCCGGAGGCTACAGGCCAGAGGGGGAAAACGCGAGTCGCCTTAAGCTTCTTGGCCCAAACGGGGTCGGAAACACGGCAGCGCCGGCGCTCGTCAGCCCCCAGCCTGATTCTCTAGCCTCTGGCCGTTCGCCTCTAGTCCTTGGCCTAAAACCATCCACGTGTACAAATGCTCTTGCTTCTGTACAGGCGTATATTATATTACTGAGAGAGGCCACGCCTCTCGGGTGGTTTCACTGGCGACGGCCAAAGGCAGCACGATTTATGTCGATTATGGATCAACTGACCGACAGACAGCGGGTCGTTTACGAATTCATCCGCGACAAAATCCGCAACCGGGGCTATGGGCCGACGGTCCGCGAAATCGGCGATCAGTTCCACATCAGCTCGCCCAACGGCGTGATGTGCCATCTGAAAGCCCTGGAGAAAAAGGGGCTGATCACCCGCGAGCCGAACATGTCGCGGGCCATCCAGCTCTCGGCCGAGCCGATCGAAGAGCGCGGCCTGCCGATGGCCGGGCGGATCGCCGCCGGCGTGCTGCACGAAGCGATCGAGCAGGACGAGCGGATCGACTTCGGCGCGATTTTCGAGCAGAAGAACCAGTTCGTCCTGAAGGTGACGGGCGACTCGATGATCGAGGCCCAGATCGCCGATGGCGACTACGTGGTGGTGCGCAAACAGCGGACCGCCCGCGACGGACAGATCGTCGTGGCGATGACCGACGAAGGCGAAGCGACGCTCAAGCGATTCTATCTGGAAAAGAACCGCATCCGGCTGGAGCCGGCCAACTCGAGCATGAAGCCGATTTACGTCAAGAACGCCAAGCTCTTGGGCGTGGTCGTCGGCGTGGTGCGGCAGGTGGAGTAGGAGGTAAGGCTGAGGCTACAGGCTTGAGGAGGTATGCCACGTGCGTCTATCGGTTCGGCCGCCGAATCCTACATCGGCCGTGCTCACGCCTCAAGCCTCAGCCTCGCTTCTCACGCACTCTTGTCGAGCGCGTTCGATTGGTTCAGCTTGTTGTAGAGCGTCTTGAGGCTGATGCCCAGTTCTTCGGCCACCTTCGGCTTGTTGCCGCCCAGCCGCTCGAGCGACTGATAGATGGCCTGCATTTCGATCTCGCGCAGAGTCAGCGGGCCCGACGACTTGAGCTGCGGACCGGTGACGTGCGGATGCTCGAAACGGCTGGGAAAATGCTCCAACCGCACCGGGCCCGAGTCGCACAGGATCGTGGCGTACTCGATCACGTTGGCCAGTTCGCGGACGTTGCCCGGCCAGCGATGGCGCGTCAGGGCCTCGAGCGCCTCGGGCGTAAACAGATCTTCGCTGGCCGACGGGCGTCCGGCGGAAGCGGCTCATCAAGTGGGCCGCCAGTTCGCGGAATGTCTTCGGTGCGGGCACGCAGCGGCGGCAGCGGAATCTCGAAGGTGTTGATGCGGAACATCAAGTCTTCGCGAAAATCGCCTTCGTCGACCATGTGCTGCAAATCGCGATGCGTGGCGCAGATCACGCGCACGTCGACGGTGAACGAATCGTTTTCGCCGACGCGGCGGACTTCGCCACTCTCCAAGAACCGCAGCAGCTTGGCTTGCATCGGCTTGGGCAACTCGCCGATCTCGTCCAGAAACAGCGTGCCGCCGTCGGCCACTTCGAACAGGCCGACGCGGTGTTCGTCGGCGCCGGTGAAGCTGCCTTTGCGATGGCCGAACAGTTCGCTCTCGATCAGATGTTCGGGCAAGGCACCGCAATTGACGGCCACGAACGGCATTTCGGCCCGGGTGCTTTGATCGTGAACCGCGCGGGCGACCAGCTCCTTGCCGGTGCCGGTTTCGCCGAGGACCAGCACGGTGGAATCGGTCGGCGCGACCTTGGCGATCAGCTTGCGGACCTGCGCCATGGCGGTGCCGTGGCCGACGAGTTGCGATTTGCCTTCGAGCTTTTCCAGGCGGCGTTTGACGGCCATGTATTTGTGCGTCAATTCGCGTTTGGCGGCCACGCGCTTGAGCAAGGCTTGCAGATCGACCAGCTTGCAGGGCTTGGTCAGATAGTCGAACGCACCCTGGCGCAGCGCGGCGACGGCCGTGTCGAGCGACGACTTGCCGGTCAGCACGATCGCCTCGGTTTGCGGCGACAGCTCTTTGGCCTTGGCGATGACCTCGATGCCCGACAGGCCGGGCATGTCGAGATCGACCAGGATGCAGTCGTAGGTGTTTTTCTTCAGCGCGGCGACGGCGGTCAGGCCGTCGGGGCAGACGGTCGCCTCGTGGCCCATGCGCGGCAGTTCCAGGCTCATCAATTCCTGGAGCGATTTTTCGTCATCGGCGAACAGCAATTTCAGTCGATCATGCGGCTTGGTAGCGATGGCTCTGCTCCTTCTGTTGCTCGGCGGTCGGCAGGACGACGCGGAACTGCGATCCGCGATCGGGTCCGTCGCTGTGGACATCGATGTGGCCTTCGTGGTCGGCGATGATGCGATAGGTGATCGACAGGCCCAGTCCGATCCCCTGCCCTGTGCGGCGGCGGGTGAAGAAGGGCTCGAACAGGTGTTCGCGCACTTCGTCGGTCAGTCCGCAGCCGTTGTCGGTGAAAACGAGTTCGGCCTGTTTGGCCGAGCCGCGCACTTCGACCACCACGCGGCCGTCAGCCGCCACGCTGTCGAGTGCGTTGGTGACGAGGTTGAGCACGACTTGTTTGATTTGCTGGGGATTGACCGGGGCGAAGACCGGCTCGCCGGGAGCGAACTCGACCAGCTTGCCTTGATATTTTTCGAGGTGGCCGACCATCGCGATCACGCCTTGCACCAGCTCGCGCAGATCGGTGTTCTGGCGCTTGGTGTCGCCCAGGCGCGAGAAATCCAACAGCCGCTCGGTGATTCCCTTGCAGCGAAAGGCCTCGTTCTGAATCATTTGCAGATAGCTGCGGATCACCTGCCGGTCGGCGTCGGCCGGAGCGGCGGCCAACAGATCGTGCAGCCGGCTTTCGAGCGATTCGGCGCACATGGCGATCGACGCCAGCGGATTGTTGATTTCGTGAGCCACGCCGGCAGCCAAAAAGCCGACGCTGGCCAGTTGCTCGCTACGGACGACTTGCTTGGTCCGCTCTTGCACCTGGCGATCGAGATCGTCGCGAATGGCCTGAAACCGGGCGGTCATGTCGTTCAAGGCGTCGGCCAGCTCCGACATCTCGTCGTGCGTGTGCAGCGCGATGCGATAGCCGAACTCGCCGGCCGCCACGCGCCGCGAACCTTTGACCAGCACCCGCAGCGGGCGAAACACCCAGGTGTAGAACAGCCGGATGAAAACGACCAGCAGCACCACCGTCGAAATCGAGGTGAGCCAGGTCAGCACGATCCAGGCGTGATACTGCGAATGAACTTCGTTCTTGAGCTGCTGCATGCGCTGGTAGAGATGGCCGGGCAATTCGGCGGCCAGCGTTTGCAGTCGCTCCAGCTCGGCATCGAGCCGATCGGGCCTGGCAGGTCGTCGTCGATCCAGGCTTCGCCGCTAGCCGCCCTGTCGATGGCTGCCAGGCAATCGTCGATCTGGCTGATAGTGAGCCATTCCTGCTGGCTGTCGTCGATGCTGTGGCTGCCCGAACTGTTGGTGGCCAATTCGGCGCGATAGTCGTCGAGCGTTTGATGGATCGCGGCCAGGGCCCTCATGAACTCGCGCCCGATGGCCGCTTTGTCAAACGGATGGGGGGCAGGGTCGAACTTGGCCACTTCCTGCCCGCCGCGGACTTCGCCCATCGTGATCCGCAGCGTGGCGACTTGCTGGCTCAGCGCCGAAGCCAACGGCAACTCGGCCGCCCGACTGTTCAGGCTGCGGACGAGGCTACGGTAGGCATAGGGGCCCTGAAAGCCGCTCCAGCCGAGCGCGCCGACGATCACCAGCAGCAAACCGATGCCGGTGAGCAGCTTATTGCGAATAGGCCAGCGCGTGAGCAATTTGCATCTCCTTCTCGCCCGTGGAGCGGCGCGCGATGCGCCTGCCGAGAGGGAATCTCGGGGGGGCGAAGTCTAGCAAGGATCGCCGCAGCGCGGAAGGCGGGTATCCGACCGGAAAGAACCGGGAAATCTGGCGAGTTTTTGGGCCGTAGCGGGTATTCGCCGCAGCGGAAAACGCGCGGAGTGATCGCGGCGTTTGACGGGACGAGCGGGTTCTCGCCGGCGCGTTGCTAGCGTCTCGCCCCCCGCATTCCCGCATCCAGACCGCTTACAACTTCTTCCGCCAGCGCTCGAGGACAGGGACGAAGTTGACAGCTTGGTAGAATTCCCGGGCCGTGGTGTTAGACACCAGCACTCCAAGACGCAGTAGGCTGCACCCCTGAGTCATCGCGTACCACTCAGCCTGCTCCATCAGCGCGCGGCCAATACCGCGCCGCCTGAATCGCGCGGCGACAGAAATTGGTCGATGAGGCCCTCGTGGCGGGCGTGGCAAAATGCGTCTTCCGCCGCAGTCGAGATTTTGAAGACCAAAAAGCCGGCCGGTACGCCCTCCATCGACGCAATCCACACGATCGTCTGCTCGGCCGCAAGGAATGCCCGCATTGCGTTGAGCAACTCGTCGTCGGTCGCCTCGCGGTAAAAAGTCGGATCCATGGCGACGTGAAGGTCTTGGGTTTCACGCTGGCTCGAGACCAATCCGGGCGCGTCTTCAAGCGTGGCACGGCAGATTTCCATGGGCGCAGCGCTCGGCGTTCACCAAAAAGGCGACACTTCCCCAGCATTCGCCCTCTTTGATCGCGTCTCGGGCGGGAGATAGTGAGACTTGTATCGCTTGCGACCGTACGACAAAGAAGCGACCTCGCAGGTTCACCAGCGCGACGGGCGGAGCATCACTTCCGCAGCACGTAGACATAATACGCCCCGCACAGCTCGTGCCCTTTGGGGCCATAGAACCAGGTTTGAAGCTGCGTGCGGCCGGGCGGGAGGCGCAGGTGGAAGACCGCAGCCTGATCGGTCGGGTCGACATCGACCGCCTGATCCTGATCGCCCACGCGCAACCGCGCCTTGGCGATCGGCAGTGCCTTGCCGGGGACGGTTTCGGAGGGCACGCGACCGACGATGAGATTTTCGTCTTGCGGCAGCACGCGGAGCGGATCGTCGGCGCCGAGCGCCAAATGCGATTCTTCGGGCCAGCGGCGCAAACGGATCTCGTAATCTCCGTCGCGATCGACCTGGATGTTCCAGGGTCCGTTGGCGCTGACCCCTTGCCGAACTTGAGTCGACTGATCGAGAAAGACATCGGCCCAATCGGCCGGTGACAACATGGTTGGGTTTTCGACGTCCGACCCGACGGTGATCGCGCTCAAGCGGTTGACGGTAGGCTCGATCTCGGCCCACCACCTGTCATAGTGGCCTCGCATCTTCTCGACAGTCTCGGCATGCTCGGCTGCCACGTCGTGAGCTTGCGCTGGATCAGCGGCGATGTCATACAGCTCGCGATTGCCGACAAGCCGCCACTTGCCCCAGAGGACCGCCGCGTCACCCTTGGCCGGCTGCGGCGAATTCATCCGGCTGAATTGGACGACGAGCATCCGGTCGGCCAACGCGGGTTGTGTGCCGCGAAACAATCCGGCCAGGGTCGTGCCGTCGAGATGCGAGCCCGCGGGAATCTTGAGGCCACACAGATCGGCGAGGGTTGGTAGCACGTCTTGTGCGCCGGCAAGCACATCGATGTCCCGCGGCGGTCCCAATTTGCCACCGGGCCAGTGTATGAAACAAGGAACGCGGTGGCCGCCGTCGTAGAGCTCGGTTTTGTGACCGCGCATGCCCGCGTTGAATACCGGCACGCCGACAGTGCCGCCGTTGTCGGTCATGAAAATAACGATCGTGTTATCACTCAAACCCTGCTCAATAAGCATCGCCGTGAGCCGGCCCATGTTTTCGTCGATGTTGGCGATCATGCCAAAGAAGCGGGCAACCGGTTCGAGCTGGCCGGCGTACGCCTCGCTATATTTGCGGTGAACCACCAGCGGACTGTGGGCCGCGTTGAGCGGGAGATAGACGAAGAACGGCTTGTTCTCTGCCTTGCGCTGCCTGATCCAGTCGATGGCCTCGTCGAAATAAATATCGGTGCAATAGCCCGTGGACTGTCGAATCTGTCCGTCCTCGCGCCTCAGCCAGGTATCGACATAGCTGTTGTGCCAATAGTCGGGCGCCGAAGGGATGTGCGACGACGGAAACCATGCCGACTGCTGGAAACCACGATCCTGGGGGCGGTAGGGATAATTATCTCCAAGGTGCCATTTGCCGAACTGGCCGGTGCGGTAGTCAGCGGCGACAAACAGGTCGGCCAAGGTTGGAAAGCCTTGACGCATGAATGTGCGGCCGCTGCTGACATTCATCGCGCCGTTTCGCAGGGCGTCGACGCCCGTGAGAAGCTGGCCGCGAGTGGGAGTGCACATCGGCGCGACATGAAAATCGGTCAGGCGGATGCTCTCGCCGTGCAAGCGGTCGATATGGGGAGTTTTGATAACCGGATTGCCGAGGCAGGCGAAGTCGCCATAGCCCGCATCATCGACGAGCACGAGGATAACATTGGGGCCGGCCGCCTGAGAGATTGCCGCGGCCACCAGAAGAAGAGCCATCGGCAGAAACAAACGTCGCAGGTTCATGCCCGACTCCTGGTTCACCAAGACGATATGCCGCTCGCCAGATCACAATGCAACCGAAGCATGACCCGCATACGGTCACTTTCGCCGAACGTAGACGTAGTAGGCTGAGCAAAGCTCTTCGCCCTGTTTGTCATAGAACCAGGTTTGGAGCTGCGTGGGGCCGGGCTTGAGCCGCAGGTTGAAGACTGCCGCTTCGGCGGCCGGGTCGACGTCGATCGTTTGGTCCTGACCGCCAATCGCCAGCCGCGCCCGGGCGATGGGCAGTGCCTTGCCGACTACGATCTCATCGCTGGGGCCCTTGACCGGACTGATCGCCTCGAGCCGTAGCGCAGTCGGGTCGGCGGCGCCGAGTGCCAGGTGCGACTCCTGGGGCCAGCGCCGCAACGAGATCTCATAATCTCCTGCACGATCGACGTCGACGTTCCAGGCGCCGATGACTTTTACACCATTGCGGATCTGAACCGACTGGTCGAGAAACGAGTCGGCCCAATCGACGGGCGAAAGCATGATCGGGTTTTCGGCGTCAGACCCGAGGGTGATCGCGCCAAGCCGGTTCACGCCCGGCTCGATCTCGGCCCACCACTTGTCATAGTGGGCGCGCATTTGCTTGACGATGTCGGGATGATCGGCCGCCACGTCGTGCTCTTGCGCCGGATCGGTGGCGATGTCATAAAGTTCGCTTTGGGCGACCAACCGCCATTTACCCCAGAGGACCGCCGCATCCCCCTTCACCGGCAGCGAAGAGTGGACCCGGCTGTATTGGATCACCACCATCCGATCGGCCAGCGTTTTTTGCGTGCCGCGGAGCAGCGGGGCGAGACTCGACTCCGTCGAATCGCGCGCCGGCGGGAACCTTCAGGCCGCATAAATCGGCCAGCGTCGGCAACAGATCCTGTGCCTCGGTCAAGGCGTCGATGTCTCGCGGCGGTCCCAATTTGCCGCCGGGCCAGCGAATGAAGCAAGGAACGCGATGGCCTCCTTCGTAGAGCTCCATTTTCTTGCCACGCATGCCGGCGTTGAAGACCGGCACGCCAAAAGTGCCGCCGTTATCGGTCATGAAGATCAGGATCGTGTTGTCGCTTAGACCTTTCGCGTCGAGCATCGCGGTGAGCCGGCCCATGTTCTCGTCAATATTGGCCATCATGCCCAAGAACTGGGCGATCCCCGGCGGCTGGTCGGCGTAGGGCTTGCTGTACTTCTCGGGCACCAACAACGGAACGTGGGGGGCGTTGAGCGGAAGATAGACGAAGAATGGTTTGCTGCCGGTGCTGCGATCGGTGATCCAGTGCATGGCCTCGTCGAAAAAGACGTCGGTGCAATAACCCTTGGACTGTCGAATCTGGCCGTCCTCGTGCCGCAGCCAGGTGTCGGTATAGGTGTTCCGCCAATACTCGGCGGCCGAGGGGATGTGCGACGCCGGAAACCACAGCGACCGCTGAAACCCACGATCCTGGGGCCGGTAGGGATAGCTGTCTCCTAAATGCCATTTGCCGAACTGGCCGGTGCGATAGCCGGTGCCGGCGAACAGATCGGCCAGGGTGGGCAGCTCGCGGCGCAAAAACGATCGGCCACTGGCGACGTTCATCGCTCCGTTGCGCAGGGCGTCGACGCCGCTGAGAAGTTCGCCGCGAGTGGGAGTACACATCGGCGCGACATGAAAATCGGTCAACCGGATGCTTTGGGCATAGAGCTCGTCGATGTGGGGAGTTTTGAGCTTCGGATTGCCGAGGCAGGCAAAGTCGCCGTAGCCCGCATCATCGAGCAGCACGAGGACCACGTTGGGGCCAGCCGCCTGAGAGATTGCCGCGGCGGCCAGGAACAGCGCCGCAGCCAGCACGAAATTCCGCCAGTTCATGTCCATCCTCCGCCGAGTCGTTGGGCGTGCGTCGGGCGGAGATTCCGCCGGTCAAAATTGTAGTCGATGGCGGCGGACCGAGCGAAACCATCGGTGGCAACTCCCCCCCCGCGGGCGCCGTGCGCCAATCGGCGGAGTCCTGGAATTGGGGCGCTGGCCGAAGTAAACTAGCCGTTAACGCTCCCACCCCTCTTTCTCACCCCCCACGCGAAGCTCAAAGGCTTTCAATCATGAGCCGTTTGCCAGTCACTCGGCGGCAGTTTGTGCAAACGACAGCCGCAATGGCGGCCGCCGCGAACCTGCCGTTTTGGTTCAGCGAGCGCGCGTCGGCCGACGATTCGAAAAATGACCGACCGATTCTCGGCTGCATCGGCCTGGGAGGACAAGGAACCTTCATTGCCAATCGAGCCAAGAAGAACGGCGCCGACATCGTCGCCTTGTGCGACGTCGATCGCGACCATTCCGACCGGGCTCTGGACACGTTCGCGAAAGCCGAAGTCTACGAAGACTATCGCAAGCTGCTCGATCGGAAAGATATCGAAGCGGTGACGATCGGTACGCCCGACCATTGGCACACCGCCATCGCGCTGGCCGCGCTCGATGCCGGCAAGCACGTCTATTGCGAAAAGCCGCTGACGCTGACCGTCGACGAGGGCAAGCTGTTGATCGCGGCGGTCAAGCGAACCGGCAAGACGTTTCAGGTGGGTACCCAGCAGCGCGGCGACCAGTGGCTGCTGTTCGGCCGGGCGGTGGCTACGGTGCGCAGCGGCCAGTTGGGCAAGATCAAGAAAGTCACGGTCCAACTCCCCCTATCGACCAAAACGGGGGGACCGTTTGCCTCGAAGCCCGTTCCCGAAGACCTGAATTGGGATTTCTGGCAAGGGCAGGCGCCGGCCCACGATTACGTCCCCGAGCGCTGTCACCATAGTTTTCGTTGGTGGTACGACTACTCCGGCGGCATGCTGACCGACTGGGGTGCGCACCATCTCGACGTCACGCAGTGGGCGCTCGACATGGAAAACTCCGGCCCGAAAACGATCGATGGCACCAAGACCGTGCTGCCCAACATTCCGGGCGGATACACGACGCCCAAGTTTCCCCAGGTGACGTATCAGTATCCTGGCGACATCACCGTGGATGTTGTGGCCGAGGATGAAGGAATCCTGTTCGAGGGGGACGCCGGCCGCATTTTCGTCAATCGTGGACGGATCACGGGTAAACCGATCGAACAGCAAGACGCCGACCCGGCGCTTAAAGAGAAAACGCTGAACGAAGCGAAAGCCCTGTTCAAAGGCAACCTGGCCAGACTGGGCGATCACATGGGCAACTTCTTCGAAGGGTTCAAACACAACCTGCCCGTCATTTCCGACGTCGAAAGTCAGCATCGCACGGTCAGTGTCTGCCATCTCGGCAACATCTCGATCCGAGTAGGGCGCAAAATCGAGTGGGACGCCGCGAAGCAGGAGATCGTTGGCGATAGCGAGGCCAATGCCATGCTGCGGCGTGAACAGCGGGCCCCCTACCAGATTTCTCCGAGCGCGTAACGCGCGTTCGTCACCCTCCCCCAGCAACCAAAAGGACCCCTCGATCATGAGTCGTTTGCCTCTCAATCGGCGCCAGTTCGTGCAAACCACGGCCGGACTGGCGGCCGCCGCGAACCTGCCGTTTTGGTTCAGCCAGCGGGCATCGGCCGACGAATCGAAAAACGACCGGCCGATTTTCGGCTGCATCGGATTGGGAGGACAAGGAACGAGCATCGCCAATCGGGCCAAAAACAACGGGGCCGACATCGTGGCGATCTGCGACGTCGATCGCAATCGGGCCGAGAGAAGCCAAGGCAAGTTCTTCGAGAAAGCCGATATCTTCGACGACTACCGCAAGCTGCTCGAGCGCAAAGATATCGAAGCCGTGACGATCGGCACGCCCGACCATTGGCACACCGCCATCGCGCTGGCCGCACTCGATGCCGGCAAACACGTCTATTGCGAAAAGCCGCTGACGCTGACCGTCGACGAAGGCAAGCAATTGGTGGCGGCGGTCAAGCGGACCGGCAAGACGTTTCAGGTCGGCACGCAACAGCGCGGCGATCAGTGGCACTGTTCGGCCGGGCCGTGGCCACGGTGCCGCAGCGGACAGTTGGGCAAGATCAAGAACGTCACGGTCCATCTGCCCGAACTCGACGCGGGAGCTGGGGACCGTTTGCCACCGGACCGGTCCCCGACGGATTGAACTGGGACTTCTGGCAAGGCCAGGCGCCGGCCCACGAGTACGTTCCGCGAGCGCTGCCATTACAATTTTCGCTGGTGGTACGACTATTCCGGCGGCATGCTGACCGACTGGGGCGCTCACCATATCGATATCGCGCAGTGGGCGCTCGACATGGAAAACTCCGGCCCGCTCGTCGATCGACGGAAGCAAGACCGTGCTGCCCAACATCCCGGGCGGTTACACCACGTCCGAAAAGCCGGTGGTCGAATATCAATATCCGGGCGACATCACCGTGCAGGTCGTGGCCGAACACACCGAAGGCGTGACGTTCGAGGGTGACAAAGGGCAGAATCTTCGTCAACCGCGGCAAGATCGCCGGCAAACCGATCGAGGATCAAGACGCCGATCCGGCGCTGAAAGAAAAAATCATGGACGACGTGAAGGCCCTGTTCAAAGGCAACCTGGCCAAACTGGGCGATCACATGGGCAATTTCTTCGAAGGCTTTCAAGCACAACCTGCCGGTGATCTCCGACGTCGAAAGTCAGCACCGCACGGTCAGCGTCTGCCACCTGGGCAACATCTCGATCCGGCTGGGCCGGAAAATCGAATGGGACCCCGAGAAGCAAGAGATCGTCGGCGACAGCGAGGCCAATGCCATGCTGAAGCGAGCGCAGCGGGCCCCCTACCAGATTTCGCCGAGCGCGTAAGCCGCCGCCGGCGACGCTTCGCACGTCGTCCAGTCATGTTCACGATCCGATCTGTTTTATCCTCCAAACTCAAGGGCTTTCGATCATGAGTCGCGTCTCCCCTCAATCGGCGTCAATTCGTGCAAACGACGGCCGGCCTGGCGGCTGCCGCGAACCTGCCGTTTTGGTTCAGCCGAGCGGGCGTCGGCCGACGAATCGAAAAACGACCGGCCGATCTTCGGCTGCATCGGCGTGGCGCGGCCGAGGAACGGCCATCGCCAAACGAGCCAAAGACAACGGGGCCGACGTCGTGGCCGTTTGCGACGTCTTTCGCAAGAACGCCGACGCGGCCAAAGGAAGCCATTTCGAAAAAGCCGACATCTATGAAGACTATCGCAAGCTGCTCGAGCGCAAAGATATCGAAGCCGTGACGATCGGCACGCCCGACCATTGGCACACCGCCATCGCGCTGGCCGCGCTCGATGCCGGCAAACACGTCTACTGCGAAAAGCCGCTGACGCTGACGATCGACGAAGGCAAGCAATTGGTGGCGGCGGTCAAGCGGACCGGCAAGACGTTTCAGGTCGGCACGCAACAGCGCGGCGATCAGTACGCAGCTGTTCGGCCGGGCCGTGGCCACGGTGCGCAGCGGCCAGTTGGGCAAGATCAAGAAAGTCACGGTCCACCTGCCCGACCATCACCTGGAAGGCAGGCCGTTTGCCACCGCGCCGGTTCCCGACGGACTGAATTGGGACTTCTGGCAGGGGCAGGCGCCCGCGGTCGACTACGTGCCGGAGCGCTGTCATTACACGTTTCGCTGGTGGTACGACTATTCCGGCGGCATGCTGACCGACTGGGGTGCCCACCATCTCGACATCGCCCAGTGGGCGCTGAACATGGAAAACTCCGGCCCGCGGATCATCGACGGCAGCAAGACCGTGCTGCCCAACATCCCGGGGGGCTACACCACGCCGGGAACCCCGCTGGTCGCGTATCAGTATCCCGGCGACGTCATCGTGCAAGTCGTCACGGATGAAGAACGAGAAGGAGTGTTGTTCGAGGGAGAAAAGGGACGGATCTACGTCAACCGCGACAAAGTCACCGGCAAGCCGATCGAAGATGCAAGATGCCGATCCGGCGCTGAAAGAAAAGACCATGAACGACGTGAAGGCCCTGTTCAAAGGCAACCTGGCCAAACTGGGCGATCACATGGGCAATTTCTTCGAGGGCTTCAAGCACAACCTGCCGGTATTTCCGACGTCGAAAGTCAGCACCGCTCGGTCAGCGTTTGCCACCTGGGCAACATCTCGATCCGGCTGGGGCGCAAAATCGAGTGGGATCCGGAAAAGCAGGAGATCGTCGGCGACAGCGAGGCCAACGCCATGCTGCAAGCGCACCAGCAGCCTGCCAGCTTCGGCTAGCGCAGTTGCTTCGGTCCAGAGTGCAGTAAGCTTGCCGGCGATTCGTCGCCAATCGTCCTCAACACCCAAGGGTTCTCGATCGATGAGTCGCTTGCCTCTCAATCGTCGTCAGTTCGTGCAAACGACGGCCGGCCTGGCGGCTGCCGCGAACTTGCCCTTTTGGTTCAGCGAGCGGGCCGCGGCCGACGAATCGAAAAACGATCGGCCGATTTTGGGCTGCATCGGTTCGTGCGGTTACACGAGGACAAGGGATCGACCACATCGCCAAACGAGCCCAGAACAACGGGGCCGACGTCGTGGCGCGTCGTGCGACGTCTATCGCGCACCATGCCGAAGCGGGCCGAAGGCGACTTTCGAAAAAGCCGATATGTACGAAGACTATCGCAAGCTGCTGGAGCGCAAAGATATCGAAGCCGTGACGATCGGCACGCCCGACCATTGGCACACCGCCATCGCGCTGGCCGCGCTCGATGCCGGCAAACACGTCTATTGCGAAAAGCCGCTGACGCTGACCATCGACGAAGGCAAGCAATTGGTGGCGGCGGTCAAGCGGACCGGCAAGACGTTTCAGGTCGGCACGCAGCAGCGCGGCGATCAGTACCAGCTGTTCGGCCGGGCCGTGGCCACGGTGCGCAGCGGCCAGTTGGGCAAGATCAAGAAACGTCACGGTCCATCTGCCCCGATCACCAGGGTGACGCCGGACCGTTCGCCGCCGCGCCGGTTCCCAGCGGACTGAATTGGGACTTCTGGCAGGGGCAGGCTCCGGCGGTCGATTACGTGCCGGAGCGCTGTCATTACACGTTTCGCTGGTGGTGCGACTATTCCGGCGGCATGCTGACCGACTGGGGCGCCCATCATCTCGACATCGCGCAGTGGGCGCTGGACACGGAGACTCCGGCCCGCGCATCGATCGACGGCACCCAGACCGTGCTGCCCAACATTCCGGGTGGCTATCACGACGCCCAGAAACCCGCTCGTCGACGTACCAATATCCCGGCGACGTCACGGTCTGCAAGTCGTCACCGATGAACGAGAGGAGTGATGTTCGAGGGAGAGAAGGGGCGGATCTTCGTCAACCGCGGCCGAATCGACGGGCAAGCCGATCGAAGAGCAGGATGCCGATCCGGCGCTGAAAGAAAAAACCATGAACGACGTGAAGGCCCTGTTCCAAGGCAACCTGGCCAAACTGGGCGATCACATGGGCAATTTCTTCGAGGGCTTCAAACACAACCTGCCCGTGATCTCCGACGTCGAAAGTCAGCACCGCTCGGCCAGCGGTTGCCACCTGGGCAACATTTCGATCCGGCTGGGCCGCAAGATCCACTGGGATGCCGACAAGCAGGAGATCGTCGGCGACGGCGAGGCCAACGCCATGCTGAAGCGCGCGCAGCGGGCCCCCTACCAGTTCTCGGCAAGCGCCTGAGCCGGCGCGGTCATTTTCGCCGCCGGCGGCCGCTTCGACGCCGGGCAGCCGGCGGGCCGCCGGATCGCTCGGCGGCTTGTCGAGCGCGAGAAACGCGAACAGGTCGACCATTTCTTCCGGCTTGAGCTGCTTTTCCAGCTCCTCGGGCATGAGCGACAACTGGCTCACGCGAACTTCTTCGACCGTCCTCGCGGGCGATCGTCTCCAGCTTGCCCCCTTGCATTTTGAGGACCAGCCGCTGCTCGCTGTCTTCGACCGGCAGGCCGGTCAGGACGCGCCCGTCGTCGGTCACCACGATGCGGGCCAGATAGCCCGCGCCGATCACCAGGCTCGGATCCAACACGTTCGAGAGCAATTGATCGAGCGAACTGCGGCCGTTCGACGTCAGGTCGGGGCCGACTTCCTGCCCCACGCCATAAATCTTGTGGCACTGGCCGCAGACGCGGTTGAAAACGACCTGGCCGGCCTGGGCATCGCCCGGCCGGGTGGCGAGCAATTGGCGCATGTCGGCGATCACTTGCTCGCGCTGCGGATTGCGATCGGTGCGCAGGGTGCCCCACTGCGCTCGCACTTTTTCGACCAGCGCCTCGTCCTTGCTGGCCAACAGTTTGCGGACCTGATTGACGTTGAGCGCCGACGGCGGGAATCTCGTGCCGGCCGATGGCATCGAGCAAGGCGTGGGCCCACTCGGGACGCTCGGTCAGCAGCGTCGATCGCCTGCGGCTGCAGCTCGGGCTCGAAGCGGGCGTAGTCGGCCAGCACGAGCGGCGGCGACCCAGGGCTCGTCCGATCGGCCGAGCGACGAGCCAGCGTCTGGCCGCGCACGTCGATCGGCTGCCTTGGCATCGGCCAGAACCGCCGGCCACGGCCTCGCGCACGCCGGGTCGTGCGCCGAGACCAGCGCATCGAGCGCTTGCCGGCGACGGCCGGCCGGCTCGGCGGCCGCCAGATAAATCTTGCAGGACCGCGGCGCTGCCGACGGGCTCGCCCAGCGTGGTGGCCAGCACGCGCCGCGTCGAGATAGAGCGGCTGATCGGCCGGGCCGGCCAGGATGGGGGCGACGCATCGGTTCCAAGACTCGCCTTCAGACCGGCCAGCCGATCGCCGGCAATCTCGCGGGTTTGAATGCGTGCCGGCCAGCATGGCCAGACATCGTTCGGCCGCGGCCGGATCGGCCTGCGGTCCGGTGGCGAGCAATTCGACCAGCCGCACGACCGGCTGCAGGACTGGGATCTTTGCGGGCCAGCAATCGCTCGACGAGCCGGGGCATGGCGGCCCGCAGCGCCGGCGAGCGGCTGACGCCGCGCGCGGGCCAGGATCGTCGAGAATCGCGTCCGGCGTGGTCTTCGACCAGCGGATGCAGATTCTGCCAAACGATGTGCGGAATCAGCTTGTCGTCGCCGGCCGTGGAAAGAATCTTCGAGCAGCACGGCCGCGGCATCGACGCCTTCGAGCTTGCGCGCGGCGATCGCCACTTGCAGCCGCACGTCGGGCGCCGGATCGGCGGCCAGGGCCAGCACGGCCTGGGCGAGATCGGCATCGACGTGGCCGAAGTTGCCGGCCGCGCGAACGCCCCACGCCCGAAAGCGTGGGATCGGCATGGGCCAACAATCGGCGGTGAAACGCACCGTCGAGCGTGCCGGTGCCGACCAGCGCCCACAGGGCGTGCATCCGCGCGGCGCGCGGTGCCGCGTCGTCGAGCACCAGTCGCTCGAGCTGCGGCCGCGTTTCGGCGTGGTTGCGCTCCCACAGCAGCCGCTGGGCCAGGTCGCGATAGAAGACGTTCGGGCTCGCCAGCCGCGCGATCAATTGCTCGTCGCTCTCGTTCGCCAGATCGAACGGACCGGCGTGCGGCGTGTCCTGATAGCGAATGCGATAGAGCCGGCCCTTGAGCCGATCGATGCCCTTGCGGATCGCGGCCGGCGTCCTGATAGCAGTGATAGCGATCGTACCAATCGAGAACGTAGAGGCAGCCGTCGGGCCCGGTCTTTTGCACCACGGGCATGAACCAGGCGTCGTTGGCGGTGAGAAAGTCGGGGCATTCGATCGCCGAGATAGGTCGAGCCGTCGCGCTCCAGCCGGTCGACGTTCAGGCAGCCGCCGTGAATGTTGCCCATGTAAAGCCGCTGGCGATACTCGGGCGGATAGGCATCGCTGTCGAAATAGTGGATGCCGCAGTAGGCGGCCTTTTGATGGTGGTGGCTGAACGATCGAGCCGGCGATCGACGTGAACGGCGGATAGGGCCCGCCTTGCCGGATGTAGTAACCGGTCTCGGTCAGATGCCACAGATGATCGATCACGCAGGCGCTGAGAAAGGCGCTGCCTTCGCTGTCCCAGGCAACGCCCCACGGATTGCTGGTCCCCTCGGCAAACAGCTCGAAGGCACGCGTGCGCGGATGAATGCGAAACAGGGCGCAGGTGAATTCGATGCTCGCGCCCCTGATGCTGGACGTGGCAGCGGATTGAAGACGCCGTTGAGTCCATAGAGCCAACCGTCGGGCCCCCAGGTGAGCGAATTGGGCAGCTCGTGCGTGTCGCTGCGGCCGAAGCCGGTGAGGACCACCTCGCGCCGATCGGCCTGGCCGTCGCCATCGGTGTCCTGGAAGAACAGCAGATCGGGGGCATTGACCACCCACACGCCGCCGCCGCCGACGGCGATGCCCGAGGGAATGTTCAGTCCGTCGGCAAAGATCGGTGAACTTGTCGGCGCGGCCGTCGCCGTCGGTGTCTTCGAGGATTTTGACGCGGTCTTGCCCGGGCCCGGCTTCGTGCCGCGGATACTCCAGACTTTCGGTAATCCAGACCCGGCCCCGCTCGTCGAACGTCATGGCGACCGGATTGACGATGTCGGGCTCGCTGGCCACCAGCTTCGACGCTAAATCCTTCGGGCACGGTCATCTTGGCGATCGCCTCGGCCGGCGAGAGGGGCGGCCCGGGGGCTTGTCCTGGGCGTGAGGAATCGGCTCGTCGGCCGCCAACGAACCGAACAGCAGCAGAACGGCAGGCAAACAGGCAAACCAGCGGACGCGACGTGAACGAATCATGGTGAAAGCACCGGGTGGGAAAACGGGGGCAAAGGCGATTGCCTGCGCGGCGGGGCAACGCGAACGGCGAGCGATCACAACCAACAACGATTATTGATGCATCGCGGGCCATTTGCAACCAATCGAGCAAGGGAGCGAAATCCCCGACTCAGCGCGTAGCCGCGCTGTCGCGAACCGACCACGACCCATGGCCTGGAGCTACGTTGACACCGGCAAAGCAAAGTCACTATGAATATATCGACCCGGGGGAGCACCAGCTCCCGGCCCGACTACCAGCGATCTGGCCGAGGGATGCACGAAGTTCCGCTCGACTGCTATCCATCGTTTCCAAAGGAGCTCAGCGATGCACGCTCGATTGGCGATCCGATTGTTCCTTGGCCTGGCACTCGCCGGCGCCTCGGCGTCAGCGGGCCGAGCCGAATTGTTCACCGTCGACACCAGCCACTCGACCGTCTTGTTCCGCATTCTGCACATGGGAGTGAGCAATTCCTGGGGCCGGTTCGACAACATCACCGGCACGGTCGATCTCGACGAAGCCGATCCGGCCAAAAGCGCGATTCGACATCAGCATCGGCGCCGACAGCATCAACACGGGCGTGGCCAAACGCGACGAGCACTTGCGTGGCCCCGACTTCTTCAACGCCCGGCAATTTCCCAAAATCACTTTCAAAAGCGATTCGGTGCGCCCGACGGGTCCCGACACCTACGAAGTGGCCGGAACGCTGACGCTGCACGGCGTTTCACGTCCGCTGACCGTCACGCTGAAAAAGATCGGAGCGGGCAAAGGCCCGGCCGGCGACCAACGCGTGGGAGTCGAGACAGGCTTTACCATCAAACGGAGCGACTTCGGCATGAAGAACATGCTCGAAGGGGTCGGCGACGACGTGCTGCTGATCGTCAGCCTGGAATCGGCACACAAGTGAGCCGCGGCGTTGCTTGTGTCATGTTGCCCCTGGGTGGGCCGATGGACCAGTTGCTCCTGAGTATGCCCTCGCCGAAAACCGCGGCGCAGTGGCCGCCCGTGGGATGGCCAGTCGCGCGGCGCTTGCCGGCTGAGCGCTCCGCAACGTTGGTGCTTTTTGTTGAGGGGCATGGTCCGTGCTGACGCATCACGATTTGCTGTTTGGTTTGGGGTTGCCCGCACTGATCGGCACCGTGCTCTTTCTGCTTGCTCGCCGCACGGGGGGCGATCTCGCGCCTGCCGAGTCGGTCGGCCGCGATGCCAGCCCGTTTGCGCTGGTGCTGGGTTATCTGACGGCCGAGAACGTGCTGTTGGGCCCGCCGGCGATTCCACCGACCGAGGCGGCCCAGTGGCTCTATTTTGGCTTATTGGCACTGGCCGTTTTGACCGCCATCTATGAAGGCTGCGCCGGCGGCGTTTGGCACTATTACGTGCCGATCTCGATCGTGGTGGTGCTGATGCCGGCAATTTGGCTGTTGGTCCGGCCGCTGGCTGAGAATCACTGGAGCCGGACTGAATCCACCACCTGGATCGCCGGCCTGGCCATGGCGGCAATGGCCATGACCTTTGCGCTCGACCGGTTCCTTGGCCGCCAACCCGGGCTCGCTGGCTCGCTGAGCCTGGTACTTGTCGTGGCGCTGGCGGCGATCGTGCTGTTGTTGTCGGGCACCAAAACCTATGCTCAACTTGCGGCCGGCGCCGCCGCGGCGCTGGCGCCGGGAGCAGTGCTGGCGGCCATTGGCCGGGGCCAGCCTTATTCGCGAAACATTGTCCCAGGTTTCGTGCTCGTGTTGGGAGGCTTGTTGCTTGCCGGCCACCAGTATGCGAGTCTGACAGCCCAGAACGCGCTGCTGTTGCTGGTTGCACCCCTCGGGCTTTGGCTGGGAGAGTTGCCCGTCGTGAGCCGCTGGCCCCGCTGGCAACGCGGCTTGCTCGCGATAGCGGCGGTTGCCCTGCCGGCGCTTTTGGCCACTGCGTTGGCCGCGCGAAAGTTTCTCGAACAGACGGCGACCGGGTACTGAGCAATTGATGAACGAAACTTCGAACCGCAAACCCGACTCGTACTGGACCGGCAAAGTCGCGCTGGTTGCCGGTGGATCCAGTGGACTGGGGCGCGCGATCGCCGTCGAACTTGCCCGACAGGGCGCACGCGTGGCGATCGCCGCTCGCGGCAGCGGGCCGATCGACGCCGTGGCCGACGAGGTGCTCGCCATGGGGGCCGAGGTTTTGGGCGTTGCGGCCGACGTCACCCGGCAAGCCGACGTCGATCGCCTGCTCGACGAGACCATGACGCGTTTCGGCCGATTGGATTTGCTGGTCAATGCCGTGGGACGTTCGGCGCGCGGGGCCGCGCTGGCTACGACGCCCGAAGAGTTCGCCGACCTGCTGGATGTGAACCTACTGGCCACGGTGCGATTGACTCGGGCGGCCGGACCCCATTTGCTGTCGCCGGCGGCCACGTGGTCAACATCGGCTCGTTGGCGGCAAAAATCGCCGGCCGATACATGGGGGGATATTCGGCCAGCAAATTTGCCTTGGCCGGCTACACCGAGCAATTGCGAGCGGAAGCAGCCAGCGACGGGCTGAAAGTGCTTTTGGTCTGCCCGGGCCCGATCGCTCGCCAGGAGCCGCGGCAATACGATACGTCGGATCCGGCGCTTCCGGCCAGCGCCCGGCAGCCTGGTGCCGGCATTCGCATCAAGGGGATGCCGGCCGACGACGTCGCGCGGCGCGTGTTGCGAGCGGCCGAGCGAAATCGAGCCGAACTGATTCTGCCGGCCCGCGCGCGACTGGTCTTTGTGGCCGCGGCGATCTCGCCGCGGCTGGGCGCTTGGCTGGTCAGCAAACTGACCTGACCGTTTCATGCCGCCACGCGCCGCCTGCGTGCGCACAGCCATAACGAATGTGCCGGCTGGATGGCCCGTGCCGACAGTGGCACCGGGCGTTGAGCGTTGCGCCGCCGCCGACATCTCTTTCGGAGGTTCGGCCGATGGAATCCTTGTGGTTTACCGCACGACAAGTTGCGGTTTACCGCATGACAAACGGCCCGGCTGACCTATATTTCAGCGAGGTTTTTCGGCATTGCGACATTTTTTTCGCGCTTTGCCCGAGGGGTCGGCGCCCTGCCCTAGGACCTCACCGATTTATCACCGAACGACCGAGAAGCCATGGCCACTGTTGAATCAAACGCCGTCGGATTGGAAACGCGCTGCGAAGTTTTTCAGTTTGCCCAGCTGGGAGCGGCCGGCCAGGCGGGCGAGCAGCCCAAGAGCTGGTTGGTGCAGATCTATCCGCCGCAAAGCATCGGGCGATTCGTCAATCTGACGGGCGATACCATTACGCTGGGGCGCGACGACCATTCGAGCATGATGTTCGACGACCCGGCCGTGTCGCGGCATCACGCCCGCATCGCGCGGGTGGGCGACAGCTATGTCGTTACCGATCTGGGCAGCCGCAACGGCACGTTTGTCAACGATCAGGCCGTGCCGAGCCAGGCGCTGCGCGATGGCGATCGGGTGCGCGTGGGCCAGCAGATTCTCAAATTCTTCGCGGCCGACCGGTTCGAGGAACAATATTACGAACGCGTCTACAAGATGATGACGACCGACGGTCTGACCGAGGCCTACAACAAGCGCTACCTGCTCGACATTCTCGAGCGCGACGTCGCCCGATCGCAGCGATCCGGCCATCCGTTGTCGGTGATGATGATCGACCTGGACGGCTTCAAGAGCGTGAACGATTCGTATGGCCACCCGGTGGGCGACGACGTGTTGCACCAGGTCAGCCAGCGACTGCAGAGCGTGTTGCGGAGCGACGAATTGCTGGCGCGTTATGGTGGCGAGGAATTCACGGTGCTGCTGGCACACAGTGCCCTGCCCGACGCCCTGACGGTGGCCGAGCGCGTGCGGCAGGTCGTGGCCGAGGCACCGTTCACGGTGGGCCGAATCGAAATCCCGCTGACCATCAGCATCGGACTGGCGACGAGTCAGGGCGAGGGCACGGCTGCAGAACTGCTGGCCGCCGCCGACCGCAATCTCTACGCGGCCAAGCAAGGCGGACGGAACTGCGTGGTGGCGTAGGCGGGGCCGATTCCGCCGCCACCGGCCTAGGGTGGGGCTCGGTAACCTTCCGCATCACCTTCGGCGCGGTGTCTCACACGCGGCTCGGCATGGGTAGAATCGGCGGCATGGACGAACGCCGAAAGACCCACCGCCGCCGGTTCCGGTGCGGCGGCCTGCTTGCCAAGACCAACCCAAACGCAACGGCGCGAAGCGTGGTGCTTCACGCGGCGATCGGGTGTGTTGGCGGTTTGCTTATTTGGTTAGCAATGCAGCGATGGAAGTGGGACGGCGCCGTGCCGCTTTGGACAATCGTGCCGACATGCCTTTTTCTGGCGGCCGTTGCGGCGGTCATAGAGTGGCAACTCGATGACTCGGATGACGACCCCGGCGGGCCGCCGACACCCAATCCTTGAAATACCCCACGGAGCACTCCTTGCTCGACGCCGGGGAATTTGGCACGATGGGAGGCTTGCCGATTCTCGCGGATCGCAAACTAAAATCCCTTCGACCCAACCTTTCCGCCGCACAAAGAGAAACCAGCCATGGCAGCATTCGCCGACATCCAGAAAATCCGCTTCGAAGGGCCCAAGAGCAAAAACCCGTTGGCGTTTCGCTATTATGATGCCGACGAGAAGGTCGAAGGCCGATCGATGCGCGATCATCTCCGCTTTTCGGTCGCCTATTGGCACACCCTGCGCTGCACCGGCAGCGATCCGTTCGGCTCGGCCACGATGCAACGCCCCTGGGAGTCGGGACAGGACACGGTCGAAAACGCGATCAACCGGGTGAGCGTGGCTTTCGAGTTCATCGAAAAACTCGGCGCGCCGTTCTACTGCTTTCACGACCGCGACGTGGCGCCCGAAGGCAAGACGCTCACCGAAAGCAATCGCAACCTGGATGCGGTCGTCAAGCATCTCAAACAGGAGCAACAGCGGACCGGCACCAAGCTGCTGTGGGGAACGGCCAACCTGTTCTCCAACCCGCGCTACATGCATGGAGCCGCCACCAGCCCGAACGCCGACGCTTTCGCCTACGCGGCCGCACAAGTCAAAAAGGCGATCGAAGTGACCAAAGAGCTCGACGGAGCGGGTTACGTCTTTTGGGGCGGGCGTGAAGGCTATCAAAGCTTGCTCAACACCAACATGAAACGCGAGCTCGATCACCTGGCCCTATTCATGCACATGGCGGTCGACTACGCCAAGAAGATCGGCTTCAAGGGACAGTTTTATTTCGAGCCCAAGCCGAAGGAACCGACCAAGCACCAGTACGATTTCGACGCGGCGGCCTGCATCAACTTTTTGCGAGCCTACGGTCTTACCGAGCACGTCAAGCTGAACCTCGAAACCAATCACGCTACGCTGGCCGGCCACACCATGCAGCACGAAATCGAATATGCCGGCATGCAGGGATTTTTGGGCTCGATCGACGCCAACACCGGCGACCTGCTGCTGGGCTGGGACACCGATCAGTTTCCGACCGACATCTATCTGGCGACGAGCTGCATGTTGTCGATCCTCAAATATGGCGGACTGACAACGGGCGGAGTCAACTTCGACGCCAAGGTGCGCCGCGAAAGCTTCGAGCCGATCGACTTGTTCCACGCCCACATCGGCGGCATGGATACGTTTGCTCGGGGCCTGAAAATCGCCGCGGCGATCCGGGCCGAGGGAGTGTTGGATCGGATCGTCAAAGACCGCTACAGTTCGTGGGACTCGGGCATCGGAGCCGCGATCGAAGAGGGGAAAATGGACTTCTCCAAGCTCGAATGTGCGATGCTCGAAAAAGGCGAGATCACGCCCAACAAGAGCGGCCGGCAGGAAATGCTGGAGAACCTGATCAACACCTACCTGTAAGGCGCGTCGGCCGGGCGGGCGAAACGGTTCTGTCGGTTGATGGCGAACGTCGCTATGCCGTTTCCGAGCGGCGCGCCCCGACCGCGTTGGCGATGCGCTCAAAAACTTCCGGCCACTGGCCAAAGGTGGCTTGGCGGAAGAGTCGCATCGTTGGGTACCATGGCGAGTCGTCGCGCCGGCGCAGCCAACGCCAGTCGGGCGAGAACTGCAGCGCCAGCGAAACCGGTGCGCCCAGGGCTCCCGCCAAATGCGCGATCGCCGTATCCGGAGCCACCACCAGGTCGAGATTGCGGATCACCGCCGCCGTGTCCATGAACGGACCGGCCACTTCGTCCAGCCGAGCAGCCAGGTCAAGCACCGGAAAATCGACCTCCGCGACCTGCTCCGATCCAAATCCCTTTTGCAGGCTGATCAGACGCACGCCGGGCAAGCGGGCCAGCGGGGCAAATTGGGCCAAAGGAATCGAACGCCATCGATCCAAGCGAAAATCGCGCGAGCCTTGCCAGACGATGCCGATCTTGAAGCCCTCGATTTCCGCCAGTTCCCGACGCCAACGATCGGTCAGGTCGGGATCGGCCGCGAGGTAGGGAACGTTGCCGGGAATGGTCGACGCATCGGTCCCAAACGCGCCCGGGGCACTCAGGAGCGGCAAATAAAAATCGCAGCGGGGCAACTCGTCGGCCGAGCCGAGAATGAACAACTCGTCGAAATCGGGATGCGATGCCAGCAACCGGCCGAGCGCCGCCTGCACGGCCAACACGACATGAGCGCCTCGCTCCTTCAGCCGGCGGGCATATCGAATGAAATGGAGCGTATCGCCCAAGCCTTGCTCGGTGAGCAAAAGCACGCTGCGGCCGGCCAGGGGTTGGCCCGTCCAACGCGGAAGGTTGGGCTGCGGCTCACGCCCAGGCATGCGGAGCGCGCTTCATACGCAGGCCAGCCACGCGTGTAATCTCCTTCGACCAAACGGCAAAAAGCCAGGCCCAATTGGGCTTCGGCATAGTCGGGCCGAAGAGCCAGCGCTTGCTCAAACCGGGCCAGGGCCCGGTCGAACTCGCCCTGCTGCTTGAGCACGTTTCCCAAATTGTAGTGCGATTCGGCCAGATCGGCGCAAAGGCCAGCGCTTGCTCAAATCGGGCGATCGCCTCGTCGAGCTGGCCTTGCTCTCCCAGGCTGTTGCCAAGGTTGTTGTACGCCTGGAAGAGGTCGGGCTTGAGGATGACCGAACGTTCGTATTGAGCCACTGCTTCGTCGAGCCTGTCCTGCAATTGGAAGACGAAGCCCAGGTTGTATACCGCCTCGGCAAAATCGGGCCGAAGAGCGAGCGCTTGTTCATAGCATGCCATGGCCTCGTCGAGCTTGCCCTGCTCCCGCAGGACATTGCCCAGGTTGTTGTGCGTCTCGGCGATGTCGGGCCGCAGAGCCAGCGCTTGCTGGTAATGCGCGGCCGCCTGGTCGAGCTTGCCCTGGCCTAGCAGCAGATTGGCCAGCATGTTGTGCGCTTCGGCGTAATCGGGCCGCAGAGCCAGTGCTTGCTCGAAATTTGCCACGGCCTGATCGGGCTTGCCTTGCTGCGCCAGGACGTTGCCCAAGTTGTTGTGCGCTTCGGCGTAGTCGGGCCGCAGGGCGAGCGCTTGCGAGTAACGTGCCGCCGCATCGTCGAGTTTGCCTTGGCTCAGCAGCAAATTGCCCAGGTTGTAGTGCGCTTGGGCATAGTCGGGCCGCAGAGCGAGCGCCCGCATGTAATGTGCGGCCGCCTGGTCAAGCTTGCCCTGAGTCAGCAGCACATTGCCGAGGTTGTTGTGGGCCTCGATGTAGTCCGGCCGCAGAGCGAGTGCTTTCTCAAACCGTGCTGCGGCCTGATCGAGATTGCCCAACTGTGCGAGGATCATGCCCAGGTTGCCGTGCATCTCGGCGAGGTCGGGCCGAATCTGCAAAATCTTGCGCAGTGCCGCGGCCGCCTCGGTGAGTCGCCCAGCCTGATGTTCGCGCTGCGCCAGCGCAACCAGGGCATTCAAGTCGACGGGCTCTCGGCGATTCTGGCGGGCCGCCATCATCAGCTTTTGCGATCAATAGTTGAATTCCACGCCGCGCCGGTGCAACTCGGCGACCAGCAAGGGAGTCGTCGTATACTCGACGGCGTCGAAACCGGCTTGCCGGGCCGCGGCGACGTTCTCGGGCATGTCGTCGACGAAGAAAATCTCCTCGGGACTGGCTCCCGCCAGTTCGGCCGCGACGGCGAAGATTTTGGGCTCGGGCTTGCAGGCTCCGATCTCATAACTGAGCGCCGTACGGTCGAATGCCAAATTGACGATTCCGAAGCGGCCAGCCGTACACCAGGCCCAATGAGCCGGCGACGTGTTGGAGAGGATGCCCAGCGGGTAGCCGGCGGCGTCGATTTGGGCGACGACCGGCAGCAGCGAATGATTGAGGCGGAAAATGTCGCTGCCGGCAATCAGCAGTTGGCCATAGTCGGGCTGGGTGTCGGTCGCCTGGCAAAAGGCTTCATAGAACCCCCGGTCGTCGATCTGGCCGCTTTCGTAGCGGTGCTCCAGATCGCTCGCGAAGACGATTTGCCACACGCGCTCGGGCGTGAGGCCGGCGACGCGGGCCATTTGCCGGCAGGCGATCCAATGATCGAAGTAGACCAGGACATTGCCCAGATCGAAATAGATGAATTTCGGTTCCATTCTTTGCGTGCCGTCACCTGACTAACGACTGCGGGGCCTGGCAGAGTGGGCGATCAAAAAGCGACCCAGCACTGCTGGCGGCGGGGGCTGCCTGGGCGGGCGGTCCCCCAAAGAATAGCGTGCGAGCGAGGCACGATCCAGTGCGGCCAGCGCACAAATGCCCGATTCCCCGGCGCTGGAGCACCCGATGCGCGTAGCGGCCGATCAAGATCAAGACGCCGGCGGCGATCGCCAGCGCGTTCAAGATCAGGCCCATATTGGCAAACCCGATATGGACGAAGGCCATCATTCCGGTGGCGATCAGCCAGATGGCCAACAGCAGCATGCCAAGGTTTTTCGTTCCGATCCAATTCATCGTTCGGTCCTTGAAAGTTTAGATCTGCCCCATCAGCAGCAAGATGATCAGGATGAGCACGACCAAGCCAATTCCGCCGCTGGGATAGGGGCCCCAGTTTCTGCTGTGCGGCCAAGTCGGCAACGCGCCGAGCAGTATCAGAATCAAGACGATGAGCAAGATGGTGGAAAGCGAGATCATGTGCGTGGGCCTTTCGTTCGAGTGGCCGAGGGGCACCTGGCGAAATGCTCGCGTGATGTCGAGGGGCCGTCTATCTCTATCGTATCGCCGGCGGCGGCGGTCGACGCGCAATTTTCGCGGGCCTTGGCCAAAAACGCCCCGTGGAGCGGGCGGATGTGCCGGTTAGCGTTGGTAGGGCGGCCGCGGTTGGCCCCAGCAGCTGCCGCTGGTGGCAGGCCGCGCAGGCGCAATTACCGACCCCGAACATCTCGATTTGCGCCATATCAAGACGCGAAGTCGGCAGCCGCTCGCACCGCGCATGCCGGGTCGACGAAACTCGGCGCCGACAATTAGATGATCAATACGATTATCTTGGTGAACTAACATCGGAATTACGGCCATTGGAAATTCTGTTGAAACTTGGCGGCGATCCATTGACCCGCGCGCTGCGAGTGATAGTTTGAAGATGCCTGCGAACGTAACGTGTTGGCGGAGAAGACCGAAAGCGGTTTTGTAATTCGTCGGACAATTCTCGGGAGTCGGTTGAGAAAAACTTCGCCAGGGCTTTTCGTGCTGGGTGTTTTCTTTCTCGCGAGTGTGGCGCATGCGCCGGGATTGTGCATGGGCCATGTTTGCGCAGTGCGGGTGTAGTAGTTCATCGTCCGTTTGATTAAGGAGGCTTGCCATGGAGGTCACCGAGGTTCGCATCACGTTGATTGAGGACGGTGGAGAGAGGCTGCATGCGTTTGGTTCGATTACGCTCGACAATTGTTTCGTTGTTCGCGATTTGAAGATTATCGACGGGCCGGACGGACTTTTCGTGGCGATGCCCAGCCGCAAGCTGACGGGGCATTGCCACCAGTGCGGAGCGAAGAACCATCTGCGCTCGGTCTACTGCAATCATTGCGGTTGCCGGCAAAAGGAGGAACGACTGACGAGGGACGAAGATGGGCGAGCCGCGCTCTATGCCGATATCGCTCATCCCATCAACTCGGCGTGCCGCGAAATGATTCAACGTCGCGTTCTTCAAGCGTACGAACACGAACTGAAGCGGTTGAATCCGCCGGCCTATGTGTCGCGTTATGATGACAATCACAGTACGACTGCTTCATCGGTAAGCTGCCCGAGTTTCTTATACTACGGCTTATAAGCTCCAGAGCGCCGTGCTTGCGCAGCGGACGATAATATGCGTCGTGGCGGTGAGAACTCGCCGCGCTGTCTCCGAAGGAACGCGTCACTCGCGCTGTACTCGCATCGGGGCGCATCAGGCAAGCATTGCCTGAGCCATCAAGAACCGTTCGAGCGAAACCCGCGACGGGGCTGGTGATGGGACGGCAAACTCGGCGGCCGAAATCTCGGCCCCGCCCGCCGCGTTGCGAACCGGCAGGAAACAGCCGGCCAAATCGCCACACGCCGGGTCGAGCGGCGAAATTTCGACCGGGCCCGTGCAAATGCCGGCGGCGGCCAGCGCCAGGCTGGCGTGCAGGCCGATCGAAGTTTGCTGATTTACGCCCAGCAGGCATTTCAGAGCGGGATTTGCCTGGCGGCAGGTCTCGGCCATGGCCAGCGTGGGGGTGATGCCGCCGAGCCGCTGCGGATTGAGACGGACCTGGCGACAACTGACCAGGTCGATGGCCTGCTCCAGCCGGCCAGGGCCCGTGATCGACTGATCGAGCGCGATCGGCGTCCGCAGCGATTCTTGCAGCATGGCGTGCCCGACCAGATCGTCGGCTGGCAGCGGTTGTTCGATCCGCTCCAGAAAGAAATCTTCGAGCCGATAAAACATTTCGCGCTGGCCAAGGCTGCACAGGCCGTCGGCATCGATCCAGAGTGGCACGCTGGCAAGCGAGGCGCGCACGAAGCGAACCACTTCGAGCGACCAGCCGGGCCGGAACTTCAATCCGATCGACTGGTGACCGGCATCGATCGCCTGGCCGACGCCAGCAAGTAGCTCGTCGATTTTGTCGTAGACGCCGAAGACCGATCCCAGCGGCACGGCAGCCACGGCCGATCCACCTGCCGAGCCGCCCCCGGTCGAGGCGCGGTCGCGGCGATCAGTTCGGCCAGTGGGCGTCCCTCTTGCTGCGACTTCAGATTCCACCAGGCAATGTCCAAAGCCGCTTTGCCGGCCTCGTTGCCGCGGACGTGGGCCAGTCGCTCCTGCAGCGAAGCGCCCGAGGGCAGATCGGCCCCGAGCAACTCCGGGGCAAGCCATTCCTTGAGGCACAAAAACGCGCCGTGAGCCCATTCCGATCCCGCTTCGGGCACGGTGCCGGGACTCGCCTCGCCCCAACCGGTCACGCCGCCGCTCGACATTCCGACGAGAACGGTTTCGCAGGTGGTCAACCGGCGGGTGCCGAACTCCTCGGGCTTGGCTCGCGGCATCGCCAGGTAGAGGACGCGAATCTGGTCGATGTGCATGCGCGAGGGGCCTTGGGTCAGTGAGTTCCAGCAGTTCAGAGCCGATCGATCGGTCGAACGACCGCGAGCGCAGCACCCGGCCACACTCGCTCTATTTCAACGAAAACGGCTGTTTGCGACAGGCAGGCGGATCGGATCGGACAGCTTTGGCTGACCTTTGACGTAAACCACGAGGGCGATGAGCACGAAAACGGTGACCACGATACAAATGGCAGCGATTCCTGCCCACCTGCCGAACGCCCATACGCCGATCCGCCCCCAGGGAATTTTGGGCCGCGAACCGCCAACGGCGTGATTCTGCGCCGCGGCGGCGGGCGGCTTGGAAGCTGAGCCGCGATTTTGCCGCGTGCGCCGCTCGGTCACTTCGATGGCGGTGAGCAGGCCGCGCGCTTTATTGAGCGTTTCTTGATATTCACTGGCCGGGTCGCTGTCGGCGACGATGCCGGCGCCGGCTTGGATATAGGCCCGATTGCCTTGCACGACAAGCGTCCGCAGGGCGATGCACGTGTCCATGTTGCCGCCGAAGTCGAGATAGCCGACCGCTCCGGCATAAGGTCCGCGGCGGTGGGGTTCGATTTCGTCGATGATCTCCATGGCCCGGACCTTGGGGCGCCCGACACGGTGCCGGCAGGCAGGCAGGCACGCAAGGCGTCGAATGCGTCGCGCCCATCGGCCAACTGTCCAGTGACGTTGGAGGTGATGTGCATGACGTGGCTGTAGCGCTCGATCGTCATGACGTCGGTCACTTCGACGCTGCGGTAGCGGGCAACGCGGCCGACGTCGTTGCGGCCCAGGTCGACCAGCATCACGTGCTCGGCCCGTTCCTTGGGATCGGCCAGCAGTTCTTCGGCCAGCCGGCGGTCTTCTTCTTCGTTGGCTCCGCGGGGACGCGTGCCGGCCAACGGGCGAACGGTAACCCGGCCACCGACGACGCGGACCATGATTTCCGGCGAGCTGCCGACCAGCGTCACCCGGGGCGTGCGAAGATAAAACATGAAGGGGCTGGGATTGACCACGCGCAGCGTGCGGTAGATTTCGAACGGATGAGACTGGATTTCCAGTTCCAGGCGCTGGCTGATCACCACCTGAAAGATGTCGCCGGCACGGATGTACTCGACGCACTTTTCGACTGCCTGCTCGAATTCGGCCCGTTTGAAATTCGAGCGATAAGCCTGCGCCGGATCGCCGGCCGAATCGATGTCGGCCGACGGCAGCTCGGCGCCGGCGCTTCGAGCCGGGCCACGATGCCGTCGATACGCTTTTGCGCGTCAGCGTAGGCCGCGGCAACGTCCCCCCCGAAAGAGTCGAGCCGGGCCATCGCCACCACCACGATCGTCTTGTTCACGTGGTCGAAGACGACCATGTGGTCGTAGAAGGCAAAGGCCAGGTCGGGCAGACCGCGATCATCGTGAGGCGGATGCGCCAGCCGCTCGCTGTAGCGGATCACGTCGTAGCCGGCGTAGCCGACCGCGCCGCTGGTGAACGGCGGCAGCTCGGGAAGCACGGCCGGGCGAATCTCTTCGACCCGCCGGCGCAGCACTTCCAACGGATCGGCACTGTCGAACTCTTGCCGCCGCTGGCCGTCGGTAATGACGACGCGCGTCCCCTGCGCCTCGAACTCCAGAAACGGATCGGCGGCCAGAAAGCTGTAGCGGCCGACCTTCTCTCCCCCCACCACGCTTTCGAACAAACAAGCCGACGACCCCGAGTCGATCTTGTGGAACGCCGAGACGGGCGTCAGCGAATCCGACAACAGCCGCCGGTAGACGGGAATCCAGCGAGCTCGCAATGCCAGCTTGCTGAACGTTTCGAAGTCGGGATAGTGCCGCATACTGTTTGTCGCGTGGGGCGTCAAAGCCTGACCACCATTGGCAAAACGCTGTTGTCGCTGCGCCGCCAACGCGCCGTCGCCGCGCGCCGACGGGCGCGAATGAGCCAAAACGACGACCGGCGACCGGCACGGCAGGTTCGCCGCCAGCGGCAAATGTAGCTTAACACGCCACGGCAACGCCTGACAGGCGAGCCGGGAGCGACGGTCGCAAGCGGCCGAAAATCGCGAGGGCGACGGCTCGCCCAGGTGACTACCTTGCCCGCCTTGACAGGGGGTAGGCCGTTGTTAGAATCCCACTGGCCCACCCCGCGCTCTGTATATAATTGCGAGTGCAGTAGTTGCTTCGATTTTATTTTCCCGCGGGAACGGTTCAACCGCCAGCGGCACTCCCAGTGGGCAGCGACCCACGGCCGTGTATGGCGTCGATGAAATGCCAACCGAATGAAATGCCAACAGTGCGATAAATCGGCGACCTTCCACATCACCGAGTTGACCGGAGGCAAGCCGCAAGAGTTGCATCTCTGCGAAGAGCATGCACGGCAGTATCTCACCCAGCAGGATGACGAGCCGGCCGCCGCGCCCAGTCTGGCCGGGGTGCTGGCCCACCAATTGGCGGTCGGACAGACCGCCGAAGAGTTGGCGCGGCTGGACCAGCGGGCATGCCCGGTGTGCGGCATCACGTTTTACGAGTTCCGCAACCACGGCCGCCTGGGCTGCCCTCACGACTACGTTTGCTTCCAGCAGGAACTGGAGCCGTTGATCGCCAACATTCATGGCGACACGCAGCACGTCGGCAAGCGGCCGGCGCGCTATCCCGACGGGACCGAGCAGCGCACGCAACTGATCCGTCTGCGCCGCGAAATGAAGGAGTCGGTGATCGAAGAGAAATACGAAAGGGCGTCGCAACTGCGCGACGAGATTCGCAAGATCGAGGAGAGTTCGCGGTGGCAGGTGGAGTGAACGCCGCTCGCGGCGAACCGTTGCCCCCCGCGACGGGCAGCTGGCATGACCAACACGCCTTGTCCCCCCGGGGAGCGAGGCATCAGACCGATGAAAGAAGTGGGACGAGTGTTGGACCTTAACGATCTAGCACGGAAGAGCGGCGAATGGCTGCGCGGCTCCGGCCCGGAGTCGGATATCGTCATTAGCAGTCGCGTGCGCCTGGCGCGTAACCTGGCAGACTTCCCTTTCATCAGCCGGGCCAGTCAGCAAGACCGGACCGACATCGAACTTTCGCTGCGTGAAAACGTGCTCAAGCTGGAAGACTCGGCCGACCTGGAATACGTCAACGTCAACGAGCTCAAAGTCCTCGACCGCCAGTTTCTGGTCGAACGGCAACTGATCAGCCGCGAACACGCCGAGAGCGAAGGCGCCGGGGCGTGGCCATCGACTGCCGCGAGCAGGTCAGCCTGATGATCAACGAAGAAGATCATCTGCGGATCCAGGTCATGCACAGCGGCTTGGACCTGACCGGCGCCTGGGACCAGATCGACCGCATCGACACTTTTCTGGCCGATCGCATTCCGTTCGCCTTCCACCGCACGCTCGGCTTTCTGACGGCTTGCCCGACGAACGTCGGCACCGGAGTGCGCGTGAGCGTGATGATGCACCTGCCGGCATTGGTCATCACCCGGCAGATCGACAAGGTGTTTCGCAGCCTGCAAAAAATCAGCCTGGCGGTTCGTGGCCTGTATGGCGAAGGCTCGCAAGCAATGGGCGATTTCTACCAGATCTCGAACCAGATCACGCTCGGCAAAAGCGAGCTCGACCTGGTCAAGCAAGTCTCCGACATCGTTCCGGTGTTGATCGACTACGAACGCCGGGCGCGCGACTTTCTGGTCCGCGAAAATCACGAAAACCTGCACGACCGCGTCAGCCGGGCGTACGGAATCTTGCGCACCGCGCAGACCATCAGCTCCGAAGAGACGATGCACCTGCTCTCCAGCGTGCGGATGGGCGTGAACCTGGGATTGATCAACGACCTGGGCATCCCCACGCTGAACGAGCTGTTCATCCACACCCAGCCGGCCCATCTGCAAAAGTTGCGCGGCATCGAGCTGGAAACGGCCGACCGCAACATCGAGCGTGCCCGCTACCTGCGCAGCCATCTCAACAAAGACGACGGCAACGCGCTGGGGCGGAACTGAGCGGGCGATCACGCGGCGCCGGGGTGTCGACTCGCTATTCGCGTCACGCC
The DNA here is from genome assembly GCA_963702015.1 of uncultured Planctomycetaceae bacterium. Taxonomy (GTDB): domain Bacteria; phylum Planctomycetota; class Planctomycetia; order Pirellulales; family PALSA-1355; genus DATJTR01. The sequence goes on along the minus strand of OY969698.1, from coordinate 2,945,183 downwards.
GGGAGATGCCGTATCCTGTAGGATAGGTCTCCGAGGCCCGCACAAATGTCTGTTCTTCACCGCGTCTCACGCTTGATGCTCGTCAGCGCCGCGTGGGCGGTCGTCGTTGCTTCTGCCTTTTTCGCTGCACACATGCTCATTTGGTGGAAGGCTCCGCCCATCTCGGATGTGTCGTTCGTGTATGCCTGTGCGCCGCACCACGCGGTGCGAAATTCCGCGTCGCTTTTCGCCGTGGTATTTGGGACCATTTTCCTTGTGGGTGTTCCAGAGTGCGTCGTGCGGCCGATGCTTTTCAATCGGGAACGGGAGTGAAGGCGGTGAACCTTGGAAGACTCCGTCGTGCCCTCCGCATCTTCCACAGGCTAGGAGACGCGCGATGCCTGATGCGTACTAGCCAGGAGCAAAAAGGGGACGCGACTCAAATCGATAATGAGTCGCGTCCCCTTTTCGTCACGCCGCCACGTCGATCGGGCCGTGAGGACAGCGGAGGCGGAAGAGGCCAAAAATCTCGCTCTGGCTCAGGCCCATGTGACGGCGGGCGACGTCGGAGAAAATCGTGTCGAACAGCTCGCGCTTGTCGCGCAGAATCTGATCAATCCGCTCTTCGATCGTCGAGAGCGTCAGGAAGCGAGTGACCGTCACCGGCCCGGTCGCGCCGATGCGGTGAGCGCGGTTGACGGCCTGATCCTCGACCGCCGGGTTCCACCAGCGATCGAACAAAAAGACGTAGCCGGCGAACTGCAAGTTCAGGCCGACCCCCCCTGCCCCGTAGCTGATCAGCAGCACGTGCCGGGTCGGATCGTCGCGGAACCGGGCAATCACGTCGTCGCGGTTCTTGCTGGCGATACGGCCGTGATATTCCAGCGGCCGATACGGGCCCAACTCGCGGGCAAGATGCTCGAGCGTGTCGACCCACTGGCTGAAGATGATCGCCTTGCGGCCGCTGGCGGCGACTTCTTCCAGGTCGGCCGACAGTCGCTCGAGCTTGGCGCTTTGACCGGTGGCCGGATCGAAATTGCAAATCTGCTTGAGCCGCAGGACCAGTTCGAAGACGTGCTGGATCGTGGCCGCCTCGCCCAACTCGGTCAGCCGCAGCACTCCCTCTTCCTCGGCCAACTGATAAGTCGATCGCTGCTGGCTGGTCAGCTCGATTTCGGCATCGCGAAACATCTTGGGGGGCAACTCGGTGAGGACCTTGTCCTTGGTGCGGCGAAGGATGTAGTCGCTCGCCGCCTGCCCCATCCGCCGGGGCTTCATGCCACTCGATAGATGACCCGGCGCGAGAAACTCAAAAATGCCGACGAGGTCCTCGGGGCTGTTTTCGACTGGAGTGCCGGTCAGGGCCCAACTGCGGCGGCGGGCGATCTGACGGACCGCCTGGCTGGTGTGGCCGGCGCGGTTTTTGATGCGCTGGGCTTCATCCAACACGACCAGGTCGAAATGGAGCGCGCCGGGACCGAGCGTCTGCATGTCGCGCTGCATCAGTTCGTAGTTGGCAATCTTGATCGGCGTCTCGGCCAGTTGCCATTGCCAGTTGCGGCGGGCCTGGTCTCCTTCGATCACGGTGACCGGCAACTCCGGCGCCCACAGGGCAAACTCGCGCAGCCAATTGGTCACCAGCGGCTTGGGGCAGACCAAAAGCACGGTCTCGATTTCGCCCGCGCGAATCAACACCCGCATCGCGGTGATCGCCTGCATCGTTTTGCCCAAGCCCATTTCGTCGGCCAGGATCGCGGCCACGCGGGGATAGAGAAATGCCACGCCCTCGAATTGATAACTGAACGGGCGGAATGGAAAGTCGAGGCTGTCGCCGGCCAGCAGCGTTTCCAGCGGCGGCTGCAAACAATAGAACAAGCGGTCTTCCAGGCGAATGGTGTCGCGCGGCGGCTTGATCCGCGTCAACCTGAGGCTTGAGGCTTGAGGCTTGAGGCTTGTGGGGCAGGCAGCGCCTGCGTTGGGAACGGTGATCGGCCGTCCCGCCCTGGCCACGGCCGAGGTACTTTCGCCGACTGCCTCGGATTGCGCCTGAGCGAAGCTGAAGCTGAGGACTTCGAGCTTCAAAGCCTTGGGACGGATCGGCAGCGAGACGACTCCCGGCCTAGCGCCGATCAGCTGCGCCGACAGAACCTTGATCTTGGGAGGGCGTGCCAGACCGGCCTGCCATCCGCTGGGAAACAGCGTGACGGGAATCGCCAGCTCGACAGATTGCGGTTCCATCGTGGGTTCACGCACGGCTTTGCCGCTGTGCCTCGGCGATCGCATCTCGAATGCGCTCGAACGGTTCGGCCAGGTCGAACGGATCGAGCGACTGCCAATGGGCGAGAATTGTTTTTTCGTCGGCCCGATGACGGCCGGTCACCGCCAGACGATTGACGCCCAAGGCGAACGTCATCGCGCCGGCCAATTTATGGCTGCGATCGACCCGCCACTGCGACGGCGCGGACGCGGCTGAAGTTGTCGTCGCCGGTGCTTGCTCGGCCGCCTGATCCTCGGGTGCCAACACCAGCGCCACGGGCATGTCGACGAAGTCGCGCGTCGCCAATGCCGGTGACACGTCGGTATAGACGACTGCCGGGGTGGCGGTTCCTTTGCCGATCAGCGTTTGGCCGATTTGCTCGCCGTAGAGATACGGTTCGAGCGTGGGGCCAAACAGGATTTGTTGTGCCCGATTCGGTTTGACCGGGGCGGTGCAGTGGAATTCCAACGGCCGGCCGGCCTGGTTCAAAACCAGGTAGCCGCCGATCAATCCTTGCTCGTCGCTGCTGAGGACGGTCAAAAATCCCCAGGCCGTCGACGAGTTTGCATGACTCATCAAGCCGCTATCCCTCGATCGACTCGGTGGGGGGTGAAAGAGACGCTTTGGGTGGAGCCTGGGGCAGTCCTGAGAAGCCAGGCAAAATTTGCCGGCTGCAATTCGCCCTTGGATGCTAGCAGATAAGGGTTTGTGGCCACGTCTGACGGCCATTGCGCCGGCGGGCTCCCATCCTGCATCGGGCTAAACCGCCTGACGACTTTAGCGACTGGTCCGAAGATGAGATCGCACGGGTGGTGGCCTTGCCGCCACGATCGCTAGCGGGCCGGGCGCGGTTTATCCAATCCTCGTGAACCAATAATCCCAGCGCGATCCGACGCATCGTGCAAATCACACGACGGGCCATTCACCGCGACTTTTACGAGACTTCAGTGGCGTCAAACGATGAACCGAAAAAACCGCCCTAGTGGCGGCTCGCTCTCGGTTCAAGTAGAATCAGGGTATCTCGGGATCGGTTGGGTCGATCCCGGATGAGCTCAGAGCGACCAACGCCCCCGCGCTCTCTGCCACGATTTTTTTCGTCTCTGCCGTCGGCTATACTTGGGGCTCCCGATCGAGCGCGTGGATCCGTGAGTGATCCTCGCTTGAGAGGCCGCGAGAGGAGTTGTTCCCCAATGACGCACAATCCCCAACCCACCTCCCCGTTGTTTACGCAAGTCGACATCACTGCCGCGGCGCCAGTCAGCCCCGCGCGCGGTGGTCAGCCGGGCGACGAGCAGGTGGGTTTGCTCCGTAATATTCTGTCGGCGCAAGATCGTCAGAACGAATTGCTGGAGGAACTGGTTACGCAGTTGGTTTCGGCGCAGCGCCAGCGGCGTTGCCGAATTGGGTCAGTGGAAGCAAGCCAATCCCGACTTGGCGCGGGCCTGCCGCACGGCGGCCGAATCGCTCAGCCGGGTTCAAGTGGAGTTTCTGCACTCGATCACGCGCGAGATCAACGAAAACTTCGACTGCTTGATGGATGGCGAATTCATGTTGAACGAATTCGTCGATCGGTTCGGACCGCGGATGGCCCACCTGAACGGACTGCTCCAAGTCCTGGCCCAGCTCGGCAGCACGCCGTCGCCGGGAAATAATTAGACGGCCGATCCCAGACAGCCGGCGTGGTGAGCCCCGGGCGGTGCCGACAGGCACGGCGCGATTCGGGGATTGCCGCGGTGGTTTCGGCCCCCCTACCGATTTGACTTGTATTCCGCCGCCTTGACGGGTGCGCATCGCGAGTTGGGTCGGATAGTTGTTTTCCGGCGGTGGCTCGGTTATTTTTTGAGCTAGAGGCGCGACTTCCCCAAGAATGGTTCTGCGAGGTGCGAGCCGCGACACACGTTTGTTTAAACAATTAGTTCCCGCCTTCCTTCCCGGTTTTGCGGCACCCCACGGGCGGCGATCCTGCCGCCGGCAATTCCTTTTCCCCGTGCTTCGAGGTTTCATCGATGACTCCGGTCGATAGCGGTGCGGATGCCGCGGTAGCGGCGCGTGTTCGGCAAGCTCGTGCGGAGCTCGATGCTCACACGGTTGAGATCGTTGCCTGGCACTTTCACGACTCGACGGGCTGCCCGTTCTGGCTGGAGAAAAAGCGGTCGCTCAAATTCGATCCGCTCACCGAGATCAAAAACTTCGACGACTTGAAGAAGTTCGAGCCGTTCCAGGACGAATGGCTGCGCGGCGGGCCGGTGCGGCGATGGGTGCCCAAGCCCTACGCCGACAAACCGATTTACGTGTTCGAGACCGGCGGCACGACCGGCATTCCGAAAAGCCGGATCGCGCACGAGGATTTTCGCATCGACTATTCGCTGTTCAGCCGCACGTTGCCGGACGAGTTTTTTCCGCCCGGCTCGAACTGGCTGATGTTGGGGCCCTCGGGCCCGCGGCGTTTGCGGCTGGCGGTCGAACATTTGGCGCAGGTGCGGGGAGGGATTTGTTTCTGCGTCGATCTCGATCCGCGCTGGGTCATCAAGCTGATCAAAAAAGGGTGGATGGAACACCTCGAGGCCTACAAGCAGCACTGCATTGATCAGGCGCTGACGATTCTCAGTGCCGGCCACGACATTCGTTGCATGTTCACCACGCCCAAGCTGCTCGAATCGCTGGCCACGGCGCTGGAGAAGCGAGGGAGTTCGATTCGCGAGTCGGGCATCACCGGCATCTTTTCGGGAGGGACGGAGTTCACTCCCCAGTGGACCCGCTTCGCGATGGAAGAATTTCTCGAGGGGGTCTACATGACTCCGACCTACGGCAACACGTTGATGGGCCTGGCCTGTTCGAAGCCGGTGAGCGCCGCCGACGGCTACAAGATCAGCTACTTTGCTCCGCAGCCGCGGGCGGTGATCGAGGTGGTCGAATTCAAGGACAATGATCGGGTGGTCGCCTACGGCCAGTCGGGCCGCGTGAAGCTGACCACGCTCACTCGCGAGTTTTTCATGCCGGGCTTCATGGAGCGGGATGAAGGGGAGCGCGAGCCCCCCTACCTGCAATATCCTTGGGACGGCGTGAGCGGAGTTCGGCCGTTCCACGAGTTGGCCGAAGCGACAACCGTTGGCGTTTACTAGCAGCGCGCGTGCTCAAAACATCGAGTACTGCCCGGTTCGTCCGGACGTGCTCACGACGAGAGGCGATTGCAATGCTCAACATACCCGTGCTGCGGTGGGGCAAACCGTACGAGTCGCTGGAAATCGACGAGGTCGTTCACTTCATGACCGGCGAACCGATCGCCCGCGTCAGCCAGGCCAACGGTGGGATGCTGGAGCGCGACCTGCGCAAGGCCCAGCAAGCCCGCGAAGCGCTTCGCAAATTCACCTGCGCGGAATTGATCGAGCGGGTGAAAAAGGCCGGCGAGCTGTACCTGAACGGCACGTTGGCGCTAGGCGACGGCCGGCAATCGCCGGAGGAGTTCGCCCGCCAGCAGTCGTCGACCACCGGCTTGCCGGTGCACATGTGCGCGGCAAACATGCAAAAGAATTTCTTTGTGCTGTCGCACATGGGCGAAATGCTCGACGCGCTGACGCGCGGGCTGCCGCTGGATATCTTGACCAACGGATATGGCGTCGAGGCGCGCGGAGTGACGGTCAGTTATCAGGCGCAGTCGCCGGTGTTGGGACTCGTGTTGCCGTCGAACTCGCCTGGCGTTCATACGCTGTGGCTGCCGGTGATTCCGATGCAGGTGGGCCTGGTCTTGAAACCCGGCCCGCAAGAACCTTGGACCCCCTATCGCATGGCCTCGGCCATGGTCGAGGCGGGAATTCCGGCCGAGGCGATTTCGATTTATCCGGGTGGCGCGGACGTGGGCGCCGCGGTGCTGGCCGCTTGCCAGCGGAGCATGATTTTCGGCGGCGAAGCGACGGTCGAACGCTACAAGGGAAATCCCCGTGTGCAGGCTCATGGACCCGGCTTCAGCAAAATTCTGCTTGGCGACGACGTGGTCGATCATTGGGAAGACTACATCGACCTGATGGTCGACAGCATTTACTTGAACAGCGGCCGAGGCTGCATCAACTGCTCGGGCGTGTGGGCCTCGCGACACACGCGCGAGATCGCGGCGGCCCTGGCCTCGCGGCTGGGCCCGGTCGAAGTCAAGCCGCCCGACGATCCCGCGGCGTCGCTGGCGGCATTCACGGTGCCGGGCGTGGCGTCGGCCGTTTGGAAATCGATCGAAGCCGATCTGCGCGAGGAAGGGGTCGAGCACATGACGGGCCCCTACGGTCCGCGATTGATCGAGATGGAGCGCTGCGCCTATCTGCGGCCCACGATTATTCATTGCTCTTCGCCGCAGGCGGCCGTCGCCCGCAAGGAATTCATGTTTCCGTTTGCCACGGTCGTCGAATGTCCGCAAGAGCGGATGATCGAGTCGATCGGGCCGACGCTGGTTTGTTCGGCGATTACCGATCAACCCGACTTCAAGCGGCGACTGATCGACGCCACGCACATTGATCGCTTGAACATCGGGCCGATCCCGACGATCAAGCTCGATTGGTTGCAGCCGCACGAGGGAAACATTGTCGACTTTTTGTTTCGCGCCGGGCTTTTCAGATCCCCAAGGAACAGCTGGAAGGCGGCAAGCGATAGGATTGGCAGGCCGGCGAGGCAACCTTGCCCGAGCGGCGTAGAATAGTGTTGCCGCACTTGCCTTGCCGACCTGAACGTGGCCAGGGGTGAGTGCTCGGTGGGCCTCGCACGGGTGTTTTTCGCCTCAGTCTGTTTATGCAGCCAGCGGGTACCATGACGCCATTCGACTTTCAGCCACGCACGCGGATGGTCTTCGGGCCCGACAAGATCGACAATCTCGGCGAGCTGGCGGGCGAATTGGGTGCCCGGCGGGCGCTCGTGGTCACCGACCCGGGCATTGTGGAGGCCGGCCATGTGGAGCGGGCCCTGGCAGCGCTCACCCGGGCCGGCATCGAGTCGGTCGTCTACGACGAGGTGGCCGAAAACCCGACGACGACCCATGTCGAGGCCGGGCTGGTCATTGCCCGACGCCACAATCCCGAGATTCTCGTGGGACTGGGTGGCGGCAGCTCGATGGACTGCGCCAAGGGGATCAACTTTCTCTACAGCGGCGGCGGGCGCATGCAGGACTATTGGGGGATCGGCAAGGCCACGCGACCGATGCTCCCCAGCATTGCCGTGCCGACGACCGCCGGAACCGGCAGCGAAACGCAATCGTTCGCGCTGATTTCCGACGCCGAGACTCACGTCAAAATGGCCTGCGGCGACAAGAAAGCCTCGTTCCGCGTGGCGATCCTGGACCCGGCGCTGACGGTCTCGCAGCCGGCGCGGGTGACGGCGCTCACGGGCGTCGACGCCTTGGCGCATGCCTTGGAGACTTATGTCACGCGTGCCCGCACGCCTCTCTCGTTGTCGTTCAGCCGCGAAGCATGGCTGCTGCTGGCCGAGAATTTTGGCCGGGTGCTGGACGATCCGACCGATTTGGAAGCCCGCTCGGCCATGCAATTGGGAGCATCGTTTGCCGGGCTGGCGATTGAAAACTCGATGCTGGGGGCGACTCACGCGTTGGCCAATCCGCTGACGGCGCGCTATGGCATCGTGCATGGACAGGCGATCGGTTTGATGCTGCCCCACGTGATCCGGTTCAACGGCGCTCGCTATGGCGCGTGGTACCACGACTTGCTCGAAGGGACCGGCGGCGCCAACGGATTTCCGAGTCCGGACGAGGGGGTCGAGGGACTGGCGCGGTTCGTCGCCGAGCTGGTACACAAGGCGGGACTGCCGGCGACGCTGGCCGAGTGTGGCGTCGAGCGCGAGGCGCTGGCAGAGTTGGCCGTCGACGCGGCGAAGCAATGGACCAGCCAATTTAATCCGCGCACGGCCGACGCGGCCGACTTGCAGACGCTTTACGAGGAGGCCTACTAATGGCCCATGCGCGACGATTGAAACTCGGCCAGGCGCTGCACTTCTTTTGCGGCATTGCCATCACGTTGTGCGGTCTTTCGGCCGGCACGATACAGGCTGCCGACACCTGGCCCCTGTTTCGCGGCGACACTCGGGCCACGGGCATCGTCGACGGAACGTTGCCCGACAAATTGGAAGTGCTTTGGAAATTCCAAGGCAAGGATGGTGGATTCGAAGCCACGGCGGTCATCGACAGCGATACGGTTTATGTCGGCTCGTTGGACGGCAATTTCTATGCGATCGACCGGGTCAAAGGCGAGGAGCGATGGAAGTATCACACCGAGCTAGGCTTTTCGGCGGCGGCGGCGGTGGCCGACGGCCAGGTCTATGTCGGCGATTCCGATGGCAAGTTCTATGCGTTCCGCACGAGTGACGGAAAGTTGCTGTGGGGTTTTGAAGCCAGCGCCGAAATCAACTCGGCTCCGAATTTCTACAAAAACCTGGTGCTGTTCGGCTCGCAAGACGCCACGCTCTACGCGCTCGACGCGGTGAGCGGCAAGCTTGCCTGGAAATATGCGATTGGCGATCAGATCCGCTGCTCGCCTACGGTTGTCGACGGCCGGGCGATGGTGGCAGGCTGCGACGGCAAGCTGCACATCATTCGCCTGGATGACGGTCAGGAGATCGGCGACGTCGTGATCGACTCGCCCACCGGCAGCACGCCGGCGGTGTTGGGGGATCAACTTTTTTTTGGGACCGAGGGGGGAACCTTTTTCGCCATCGACTGGCGCGCGGCCAAGGTGAGCTGGACGGCCAACGCGGAGCGTGGGCAATTGATTCGCTCGTCGGCCGCCGTCACACCAGAGCTGGCGATCGTCGGTGCCCGCGACAAGCGCGTGCATGCCTTCCGCGTGTCCGACGGCAAGGAGGCGTGGTTTTTTGCCACCCGCTCACGTGTCGATTCGTGTCCAGTGGTTGTGGGGGAGCGGGTTTTCGTTGGCTCGGGCGATGGCCGACTCTACGCGCTGGACCGCAAAACCGGCGAAAAAACGTGGTATTATGAGGCCGGAGGACAATTTACCGCCTCGCCGGCCGTGGCCGCCGGACGGCTGGTCATCGGCAATCAGGATGGAACTTTGTACTGCTTTGGAGAAAAATAGAGTGTCCCCCCGGCCGCCACCACCGTGCGGCTGCTTCCCGCCCCGCTAACACACGCCTCTGCCCGACTGGAAAACAGAACTCACGATGGCCACCGAAACGACCAAGACCGAAGTCGGCAGCTATTTCATCGCCAACTATCCGCCGTTTTCGCAGTGGACGCCAGACGAATTGAGCGTGGTGCACGAAGTATTCGACGCGCCGCCGGCCGACGTGCCGCTGGGACTGTATCTGCACATTCCGTTTTGTCGCAAGCGTTGCAAGTTTTGCTATTTCCGCGTCTACACCGACAAGACCGCCGGCGACGTCGAGACCTATGTCGCGGCGCTGTCGCGCGAGATCGAATTGGTGAGCCGCTTGCCGGTGATGGGAAGCCGGCCGTTTCGATTTGTCTATTTCGGCGGCGGGACCCCTTCGTTCCTCAGCGCCAAACAATTGACGTCGCTGGTCGACCGCTTGCGGGCGAACATTCGCTGGGACCAGGCCGAGGAAGTCACCTTCGAATGTGAGCCAGGGACGTTGTCCGAGCCGAAGGTTCATACGCTGCGTGAGCTGGGCGTGACGCGTTTGAGCCTGGGCGTCGAAAACTTCGGCGACGCGGTGCTGGAGGAAAACGGCCGGGCGCACCTGTCGGCCGAAGTCTATAAGTCTTGGGATTGGATTCGCGCCGCAGGCTTTCCCAACGTCAACATCGACCTGATCTCCGGCATGGTCGGCGAGAACTGGGACAACTGGAAAGACAGCGTGCGCAGAACCGTCGAGCTCTCGCCCGACAGCGTCACCATCTATCAGATGGAACTGCCGTTCAACACCGTCTATTCCAAAGACATGCTCGGCCGACAGATCGAGTCGCCGGTGGCCGACTGGCCGACCAAGCGAGCGTGGGTCGATTACGCCTTCGACGAATTGACCGCGGCCGGCTACGCCGTGTCGAGCGCTTATACGCTGGTCAAAGACAAACGGAAGGTCAACTTCAGCTATCGCGACAACCTGTGGCACGGCTCCGATCTGCTGGCCACCGGCGTGGCCAGTTTTGGTCACGTGTCGGGAGTGCATTACCAGAACCAACCGGACTGGCCCGGCTACGTCGGCGCATTGGATCGGGGCGAGCTGCCGCTGTCGCGCGGCATGCGGCCGACCCCGCACCAGTTGCTCGTGCGGGAGATGATTTTGCAGCTCAAGACCGGCGTGCTCGAGGTCGACTATTTTCGCCGCAAGTTCGGCGTCGACATCGGCGAGCATTGGGACGAAGTCTGGCGGCAATACCAGTCCGAGGGCTATTTGGACCTGGCCGCCGACACGATCCGCCTGACTCGCGCCGGACTGCTGAGAGTCGACAGTTTGCTCCCCGCCTTTTTCGAACCCCAACACCAGCAAGTGCGCTACACCTGACGCGCCCCCCACCCGAAGTGTCCCGCCTCCAGCTACCGCTCACCACCTGATTTTTCGAGCGATGACTACAAAACACACGACCTACATTCTTGAGTCCCTGGCGGCTTTGTTTTATCCCTGCCTGGAAGACCTGGGGGATTTTATCGAGGCGCGTGCCGACGACATGCCGGCGGTCTACCGGGCGCTGTTGGCCCATCAAAACCACATGACGGTGACGGTCGAACGGCATCACGGCTCGCCGGTCGACGTGCGCGTGCTGGAGACCCGCATCTCCGGCGAACATTACGCGCGCAAGATTCTGCTGACCCGGCAGAGCGACGGCGCGGTGGTGCAGTTTGGCATCGTGCGGCTCAACTTTGCCCAGGTTGACGCCGACGTGCGCCGCGAAGTCGAAAGTCAACAGATCCCGCTGGGGCGGGTGCTGATCGCGCACAACGTGCTTCGCGAGATCCACCTGCTGCGGCTTTGGCGGATCGAGCCTGGGCCGGACTTGCAAAAGCTGTTCGGCGTTTCCAGCAGCCAACCGCTCTATGGCCGCACGGCCATCATCGACTGCAACGGCGAGCCGGCCATCGAATTGCTGGAAATCGTGGCGCCCGAGAGCGCGTGATCCCGGCGCTTTCCCCGCTTGCGCGATAAAACGATGACGGGCATCCGGCGCGCCGCATCGGGGCGAAAACGACGGGCTGCCCTCGCCGGGGGGCTCGGGCAATGGAAAAACCGCTTCGCGGCAGGCGTTTTTCCGTTCTCGTCCGCTGGCTGCCGTGGCGCGCGGCGGAAGGCCAGAATCGGGCTGAACGGACCGGTTTTTTGTCAAGAGGTGTTGCAGGCGGCCCGACAATCCAGGTACATTAACGTGTTACCTAGTGTTCCACGGGTACCGCCGCGCCGGGGGCATGCGGCAGTGCCTTATTTTTTTATTGACGACGCGAGTTGCCCTGCTAAAGGATGCAGTGATGGCGAAGAAAATCTATGTCGGGAATCTCCCCTGGTCGACGACTTCAGCAAAATTGGAGAGCCTTTTTGGGGAACATGGAACCGTGCGGTCGGCGGAAGTGATTTCCGACCGCGACACCGGCCGGTCCCGCGGCTTTGGCTTTGTGGAGATGGAATCCGACGACGCCTGTGAAAAGGCCATCCAGGCACTGAACGGACAAGAGGTAGATGGCCGAGCGATCACCGTGAATGAAGCTGCGCGAACGCAGCCCTCGACCGGGCGGCGGTGGCGGCGGCCGAGGCGGCTATGGTGGCGGTGGTGGTGGCCGAGGCGGGTACGGTCGCGATTAAGAATCGCGCCGGACGTCCTCCCGGTCCGCTTGCTTTGCTGATGATTGAACTGTTTGGGTGCGGACGCCTGCTACTGGCAGGCAACGAGATCGCACTTTCGCCATGAGGGCGATTGATATCTTTGCACGATTCGATTGGCCAGATTTTGCTGGCCTCAACCAATACACTGTGGCGTCCGATTTGTGACGCCTTAACTTCGATTCCGTAACTCGACTCATTCAGATTGAATTATGAAACGACCTGCTCGACCCGTTGCCAAGCGCCGCTCGAACAAAAACAAGGTTCGTGCCAAGAAGAAGGATCCCGTATTTATCGATGGTCAGCGGCCGCGGCCGATGTATGTCGACTACAAGGATCTGGAGTTGCTCACGAAGTTGACGAATCGCCAGGGCAAGATCGTCGGCCGGCGCAAGAGCGGTTGCACCGCCGCCAGCCAACATGCCGTGACGTTGGCCGTCAAGCAGGCGCGGTTCATGGCTTTGCTGCCTTACGTTTCCGACTGACCGGAAGCGCAGCGATGTTCGGCCGGACGCAAAGGCGGCGCGCGCTCTGGCGGCCGCCGATGGCCGGCCCGACGGTTGCTCCATTTTTTATCGAGCAAGCCTCGGTAGCGCGGTCAGTGCCCCCGAGGTTTTTTGTGCGCAGCATTCGTCACCGCCGCCGACCCGTTACTCCTGGCTCGCACGATCGCATGTCCCAGCCTTATCGAACCAGCCGCCGGGTCGAGTTCCGCGACACCGACGCCGCGGGCATTGTTCACTTTTCGGTCTTCTTCACCTGGATGGAAGCGGCCGAACACGAGTTGCTCCGCTCTCTGGGGCTGAGCGTCGTTTTCAGCGATGGGGTGAGCACGATCACCTGGCCCCGCGTGTCCGCGCGGTGCGATTACCAAGGTCCGGTCCGGTTTGAGGAAATCGTCGAAATCGAGGTCCATGTGGCCAAAATCGGCGCCAAAAGCGTGACCTACGACGTGCAATTCACCGGACCGCGCGGAGCGGTCGCCGTGGGCGAGATGACGGCGGTCTGCTGCCGCATCGAGCCGGACGGCGGCTTCCACTCGATCCTCATCCCCGAGTCCTTCCGCCAGGCACTCGCCACCTACGCCCCCGCTTGAAGCAAGAGCGACATGCTTCAAGCGGCGAGGTCGCTCGGCGGCGGCCGCGACGAAAAAAGCCCGCGGGCCCACAGGCCCACGGGCTTTGATTCTCAGGTCGCTTGCCCACTGGTCCCGCGCAGGACCAGTTCCGTCTCGCCTAGTGGACGATCAGGATAGGACAGACGACGGCGACTGCTTCGATGAACGCTCCTCGGCAGCTGAGCGGGAACGGCGGCAACAGCCAGGGAGCACAATCTCCCGGTCGATAGTAGCCCAGGTCGTACTGGCATTCGTTCGGCGGATAGATGCCCATCAGGTAAGGAAAGATTGGAATCGTGGCGAAGAAATGAACGCCCGAAAAGACGGGTTGGATAAGCGGATTGAGCGAGTGGCCATAGCGCTCCAAGCCGACTTCTTCGAAGTAGAGCGGCTTGTGACACAGGCTCGATGCTTTCCAGGTGTAGAGCGTCGACTCCCAATTGCGATCGGTGAACTTTCCGCTCAACTCGCATTCACAGGGGAAGTCGGACCCTTCGGTGCCGGAGATGGCGATGTTGATGCCAATTTTGTCGATCGTCGTCGCCTTCAAGCGTTGCAACGCACTGGCGCATTCACGCTTATCGCTTTCGCACGAGAGATTCTCTGGCGGAGCGGTCGATGGAGCATAATTGCCTTCGGCCTGTTCGGACGGCATCGGCAGCGCCTCTTCGGGAAACGGCTCGTCCGCCGGGCCGATCGTCCGCGGCGCATTGGTGTCAACGGCATCGTTCGGCATCGCTTCGGGTGCCTCGGCTGGTTCCGGGCTTCCGCGATCGGGCGCATCGTTGAATGGATCGGGTTTCTCGCGCTGATCGACCTGCAGGATCTCGCTTCGAAAGCGGGACCGGGAAGCCCGGGCCACGGTCCGCCGGGCCGGCGCGTTATCGGCTTCGGCAACGGCGTCGGCCGCGATTTTGCTCGCTCGCCGCGAACCTGCCGCAGTCGATTGTCCTTTCCGTGCGGCACTGGCGGCAGCCGCTTTTGCGGCAGCCGGTTTCGCCGTAGCTGATTTCGCGCCCGCCGGGATATCGTTGTCGGCCTTCGGGGCCGGGCGATAGGGCTTCCACTTCAAGTTCGGATTGCTGACCGCGGCGGCGCGCTCCTGCAAGCGCTGGCGAGACGCGTTTTCGAGGTCGGAGGCGTCGGTCGAGGTGATCGGGCTCGCCGTGCGCGGCGCGAGGAACAGCGGCGGCGGATCGCCGTCGGCCTGCGCCCGGTTTGCGATCCAGGCGGCCCAGATCGCCACCGCGGCGATGAGGGCCGGCAGCCAGGCCGTGTGGCGGTGGCGTACCGCCAGGGCGTTGTCAGTTGTCGCCCGTGCCTTGGGTGCTACTGTAATTTGACGCTTCCTGCGTAATAGCGATGTCATGAGGATGGCTCTCCCTAACCCCCGCCGAAGTGATTTGAATGAACCGCGTCTTGGTGCGCAGTTCTTCGATGGTTTGCGTACCGCAATAGCCCATGCCCGCCCGTAACCCGCCCACGAGTTGATAGACGAAGCTACTGAGTGGTCCTTTGAAGGGGACTCGGCCTTCGACGCCTTCGGGCACGAGTTTGCCGGGCGCGCGTTCGATCCCCTTTTGGCGATAACGTTCGCTCGATCCTTTGACCATCGCACCGAGCGAGCCCATGCCGCGGTAGACTTTGAATGTTCGTCCCTGATAGAGAATCTGCTCTCCCGGGCTTTCCGCCAGGCCGGCGAACAATCCACCGACCATCACGGCGTGCGCGCCGGCGGCGATGGCCTTGGTGACATCGCCCGAATAGCGGATGCCGCCGTCGGCAATGACCGGTACTCCATGTTGGGTTGCGACGCGGGCGGCCTCATAAATCGCCGAAATCTGCGGCACGCCGACGCCGGAAATCACGCGGGTCGTGCAGATCGAGCCGGGCCCGATGCCGACCTTGACCGCATCGGCTCCGGCGGCGATCAGGTCGCGGCAGCCGTCGGCCGTGGCGACGTTGCCCGCCACGACGTCGATCTTCCAGCGTTTTTTCAGTTGTTTGACCGTTTCGATCACATTGGCCGAATGGCCGTGCGCGCTATCGACCACCAGGACGTCGACATCTTTTGCTAGCAAGCTTTCGGCCCGTTCATAGTCATGGACACCGATCGCCGCTCCTACCCGCAGCCTGCCTTTCCCATCTTTGCAGGCGTTCGGGAAGCGTTTCATCATATTGATGTCCTTAATCGTAATAAGTCCCGTCAGGTTGTTATTTTCGTCAACCAGCAAAAGTTTCTCGACCTTTTTTGCCATCAAAATCCGCTCAGCTTCCGCAAGCGTCACGGTCCCTGTCGCAGTCACCAGATTCTCACGGGTCATAACCTCGGAGATTCTGAGTTCGCCGGCTTCCAAAAACCGCAGATCGCGGCGGGTGATGATGCCAGCTAGCTGTGCCCGCCCGTGGTGATCGGCACGCCCGAGACGTGGTGCTGATCCATGACTTCGCGGGCGCGGGCGACGGTGGCGTCGGGGGGTAGAGTGACAGGGTCGACGATGATGCCGTTGGCGCTTCGTTTGACCTTGTCGACCTCTTCGGTCTGTCGCTCGATCGACATGTTCTTGTGAATGACGCCCAGCCCCCCCTCTTGTGCCAGCGCGATGGCCATCTCCGATTCGGTGACGGTGTCCATCGGCGAGCTGAGCAACGGCAGGTTGAGCGAGATGTTTTTAGTCAGCCGGGTGCTGACGTCGACGTCGGCCGGCACGACGGAACTGTAGCGGGGTTCGAGCAGCACGTCGTCGAAAGTGATCCCAACCGGCCCGAATTTTTCGCCCATCACATCGCCTCCACTCTGTTTGCCGAAAGGGCGGCCGACGGATTTCGGCCGATTTTTGAGGTAATCCGAAATTATGGCGGTCGCGAAGCGCATTGGCAACGACCCGGCAAACGCT
This sequence comes from uncultured Planctomycetaceae bacterium, assembly GCA_963702015.1. Classification (GTDB taxonomy): domain Bacteria; phylum Planctomycetota; class Planctomycetia; order Pirellulales; family PALSA-1355; genus DATJTR01. Next base: position 2,929,159 of record OY969698.1, on the reverse strand, counting down.
TTGGAGCACCGTCCGGCCCAAAAGAACAAGCGGAACCAGGACAATTCGAGGCAGCAGCCCACGCTCGGAGGCCGCTGCCCGTGAGGACCTCGGCGCGAAAGTTGGCCGGCAAGCTCTGCGTGGCCTGGGGGGGGCGGCGTTCGATCGCGGCTCTAGCTGGCCAGGATGCGATCCATGCGCTGGGCAGTGTCGGCCAGGTGGTCGCGACCACCGCCGTTGATTTCGGCCGCGGCCCAGCCCGAATAGTTGATCTCGCGCAGGGCTTTCATCACGGCCGGCCAATCGCAGTCGCCTTCGAGCAGCGGGACGTTGAATCCCTTGTAGATCCCTTCGTCGGTCATTTTCTTCAAGCTGTATTCCTTGATGTCGAGCTTGAAGATGCGGGGTCCGAGAATCCGGATCCACTGCTCGGGCCAGCCGTAGCGGAGCACGTTGCCGACGTCGAAATGAGCACAGACCATCGGCGATTGAAATTCGTCGATGTAATGGGCAGCCTCCAGTGGACTGACCAGGAAGTTGTTCCAGACGTTCTCCAGCGCGATCCGCACGCCCGTTTCCTCGGCCACGGGAATCGCCTTTTTGATTTCGGCTTGTGACCGCCGGTAGGCATCGTCGTAAGCAACTTCTTTGTTGACCACTGCCGGCACCAACAGCACGCTGGTGCCGCCGAAATCGCGCGTCTCGCGCAGCGCGGTCACGAGCGCTTCCACCCCCTCGGCCCGCACTTGGGGATCGGGATGCGACAGGGTCGTCTTCCAGTGAACGCCATCGACGGTGCCGTTGATGACCAGCCCCGACTGGTCGCGGGCCTTGAGAATCTCGTCCTTATCCAGTGGTGTGGGGCTGTCGATCTCGACGCCGTCGAAACCGACTTCCTTCAGCAGGCGGAACTTGTCGAGAAGCGTGCCGGTGCCCTGAACCATGCCGAATTTCAGCGATTTTTTGATCTTTCCTGGAACCGCGACGGCGTCGGCAGCCAAACTGTCACGGCCGCCGATCACGCCTGCCGCCACGGCGGCGGCAGCGGTGCCCAGTGCAGTACCAAGAAACGTGCGCCGCTCGATATCGGTCATGACGCTGATCCCCATGGAGAAGAAGAACGCGGGCGATAGGCGACAGGTTTTGGTGAACGACCGGCGTCGTCGAACCTTTAGCCTCAAGTCTCGAGTCTCAAGCCTGCCGTCATGGCAGCTCGGCGATTTCGATGTCTTTGAATTCGACCTGCATCGGCGGGCCGGCGTGCAATTGCAACGCGATGACTCCTTCGGGCGCGCCTTTGTCGCTCGTCTCGGTGTAGTCGACGGTGGTAAAGCCGTTGATGGCCTGAGTGATATGTCCGTGATCGGCAGTGATCACATATTCGTTCCAATCGCCTTTTTTGACATGTTTGGCGACTTCTTCCGGCGTCGCCTTGGCGGTGAACGCTGGGGTCACATCGGCCAGGATGCCACGGAGTCCCTCTTCATAGAGAATGCCCATGAACTGATTGTCGGCAATGTCGGCCTGATAGCCCTTGACGACATAGTCCTTGTGCAACTGGCTGCGGAATTGAATGCCGGAGTTATGGTTGCGGAGCTTGAACTTGGCCTTGAGAATGAAATTCTTGTAGGTCTTCTTGGTGGCCAGAAACGAATTGGCGGTGAGCTTCTTGCTCTCGGTCGAGCCGACGATCGCGCCGTTTTCGACGTGCCACAATTCAGGGTCTCCCTCCCAACCATCCAGATTCGTGCCGTTGAAGATCGGTACGAATTTCTCCTCCGCCGAAGCGGGCAAGGCAACAAAACAAACGGCCAGAGCAACCAACGAAACAAACCATCGCATGGCGGGGGGTTTCCTGGAAAGGTGAGCGCAAAATGGAGGGGACGAACCGGCGCGGCTCATTATAGTTAGGCTACGGCACGGCCGCTACAAAGCCGGTCGCCAAACGATGCCGCCGGCAGGCGTTTTTGGCCGATTGAGCCATGGAGGTGGCGGGTCCGGTCCCCGCGGCCGGGGCCCCCCCTGTCCCCGGGCAAACAACCCCCTCGTGCCTGGCCGACGGCAGTGGCCGAGCCTCTTGCGTTTCGCGCCCGGGGAAGCAGAATTAACGAGATGAGTGCAACCCATACTTTTTCGTATTGGTACTTTTTTAGCCCGCAAAGTCGCGGGGCCGGACGAGGGTGTTAACTCCCCTCGACACAAGCGACGCCATCCACCAGCCCCGGGACCTTGAACAAGTCTCGGGGCTTTTTTTGTTTCCATGCCTCCGACCGGCCCCACCCGCCCGTCGACGGTCAGTCCGATTTCTTACTAAACAGGGAGCACACCACCCGTGATCGTCGTCATGAAAAAACAAGCCAGTCCCGAAGACGTTTCGCACATGGTCGGCCGAATCGAAGCGCTGGGCCTCAAAGCCCATGTGATTGTCGGCACCGAACGAACGGTAATTGCCGCCGTCGGCGACGATCGCCGCATCCACAAGGAATCGCTCGAAAGCGGGCCGGGCGTGGCCGAGGTGGTACCGATCCTGGCCCCTTACAAAGTGGCCAGTCTGGAAGTAAAGCCCGAACCGACTGTCGTGCGCGCCGGCAGCCTGACGGTGGGTGGCGGAACGATCGGCATCATCGCCGGTCCTTGCTCGGTCGAGAGCGAAGCGCAGATCATGGCTTCGGCCAAAGCAGTGAAAGCGGCGGGCGAACCGCCCTGCGCGGCGGGGCCTTCAAACCACGCACCAGCCCCTACAGTTTCCAAGGCTTGAAAGAAGACGGCCTCAAGATGCTGGCGACCGCCCGCGCCGAGACTGGCCTGGCCGTCGTCACCGAGGTCGTGGCAACCGAAGACGTGGATCTGGTCGCCCGCTATGCCGACGTGCTGCAAGTCGGAGCGCGAAACATGCAAAACTATCGGCTGTTGGAAGCGGTCGGCGGCGTCGACCGGCCGGTGCTGCTCAAACGCGGGCCGAGTGCCACGCTCGAAGAACTCCTGCTGGCGGCCGAATACATCCTGAACGGCGGCAACCAGAACGTCATGCTTTGCGAGCGGGGAATCCGGACGTTCGAGTCGCACACGCGGTTCACGCTGCCGTTGGCCACGGTCGTTTTTCTGCACGCCCGCACGCATCTGCCGGTGGTGGTCGATCCGAGCCACGGCACCGGCCACACTTATCTGGTGCCGCAGATGGCAGCCGCCAGCGTGGCCGCCGGAGCCGACGGCCTGATTCTGGAAGTCCATCCCGCGCCGGAAAAGGCCTTGAGCGACGGCTATCAATCGCTGACGTTCAAGCAGTTCGACGAGACAATGGAGCTGTGCCGTAAAGTCGCCGGGGCGCTGGGAAGGAAAATCTGATCGCGCTTGGCCTCAATCGAAAGGCACCCATTGATGCCACGTTAGAATCCCGGAACGGGAACGGGGCATTTCGAGGGCACGGGAATGTTTTTCGAGATCATTGGCCGCATAACTGGTGTCCAAAACATCGCGCAGGGCACCAACGTTCGGTCGCGGCATAGGCTAAATAAGATGTTTGGCCCCGAAAAATGGCGTAAACTAAAAGGAAAGGCGCGCGTTCGCCTGAGAAACCGAAACGAGCGGATTGCTGAGGTTCATTGGTATGAATCGCACGGCCTCGGGAAGAAAGACTCCAAAGTCAAACGGTTCCTCGACTAAAGGCGCGAAGGCGGTGGGTTCGCCTGCCAAATCGCCGCGAGTCCAGTTTGTGGTCTGCATCAAGAGCGGCGGCTACGTCGACCTCGAGCCGCTCAAGGTTTATCGCGTTCGGCGAGACGCGAGCGCGGCGCGGAAGGACTGATTCGGGTCGTTGACGCGTCGGGCGAAGACTATTTGTATCCCGAACGTTTCTTCCGGCCGATTCAAGCCCCCCAACAGCTTTTCAAGCTGGTTGAGGCCGCGGCACTCGACCGCTAGATTTAATCGCTGCGCAAGAAGGTTTCTCTTGCGCAGGGCTCCCTGACCGTTTGGATAGGATGGCAGAATGGCGCGCGCGACGATCGTAGCTGCGACCGATCGACCGTTGGAGCGCGAGTGTGCCGTCGAGTGGCTTCGTCAGTGGTGGCCGCACCTGTCATACGTCGGGGAAAACGAAGGTTGCGGATGCTGTGTTGATGTTTGGGACGTAGAGGGTCCGCAACATGCGATCGACTGCGTCCCAGAAGAACTGAGGGCCTCGTCGGACTGGGTCAGCGGTGCAGCAGAAACGGGCGCACAACGACGTAACCTTCGGTCAGAGTCGGCGGTTTTTCCAGAAAAGGAGGATTGAACTCCGAGCCGCCCGAACCGACGGGTTGATTTTGGACGTCCATCCCGCGCCGGAAAAGGCGCTGAGCGGCGGATATCCAGCGCTGAATTTCCGGCAGTTGCCCGACACGATGGGCCTGGATTGAGCGTGGAGCTATGCGGCGGACCCAATTAAGGAGCATGACATGGCTGTAGTTGCAGAGCGTCAAGAGTCGGCGGCGTCTTGGACTCCTGAACTTCGGGAAGAACTTATTCGGCTTGATCGGAATGGCCGGGTTGGGTCGCGGCTTGTGTCCTCGAGCGAGCGCGTCCGTGTCTGGCACATCAACTTGGCGCCTGGCGAACGATTGCCGTTCCACCGGCACGTGCTCGACTATTTCTGGTCGGTCTTGACTCCCGGCCAAGCGCGGTCCCACTATGGCGACGGAAGCGTTCGAGAGTTCCGCTACGTTCCCGGCGAAACGCAGCATCTGCATTACGATGCCGGCGAGAGCATGATCCACGATCTGGAAAACATCGGCGACGCCGAACTGATATTCACGACCGTCGAGTTTCTCGACAGTGCTAACCCGCCATTGGATTTGGCTTGATGTGCATGGCCGCCGGTCGACTCGAAGGAGTACCGAGAATGCAAAAACGTAAACTTGGCAAGAGCGGCTTGGACGTTTCTGCCCTCGGGCTCGGCTGCATGGGGATGAGCTTCGGCTACGGACCTGCCGCGGACACGCAGGAGATGATCTCCGTGATTCGGGCGGCCGTTGATCTCGGGGTCAACTTCTTCGACACGGCCGAAGTCTACGGTGCCTTCACGAACGAGGAACTGGTGGGCGAAGCGCTCGCTCCGGTGCGCGACCGGGTGATCATCGCCACGAAGTTCGGATTCCGTATCGATTCCGCCGGGAAGCAGGCCGGCCTCGACAGTCGGCCCGAGCACATCAAGGCAGTCGCCGAGGCGTCGCTGAAACGACTCCGGACCGACCGGATCGATCTGTTCTATCAGCACCGCGTCGATCCAAACGTGCCGATCGAAGACGTGGCGGGCGCGGTGCGAGACCTGATCGGCGCGGGCAAGGTCAAACACTTCGGCCTCTCGGAGGCAGGCGTGCAGACGATCCGCCACGCGCACGCGGTGCAACCGGTTACGGCCCTCCAGAGCGAGTACTCGCTGTGGTGGAGAGAGCCCGAAGCGGAGATCATCCCGACGCTCGAAGAGCTCGGGATCGGCTTCGTCCCCTTCAGTCCGCTGGGCAAGGGCTACCTGACCGGCAAAATGGATGAGAACACGGCGTTCGCCAGCACCGACTTCCGCAACTCCGTTCCCCGCTTCGCGCCCGAGGCCCGGAAGGCGAACCGGGCGCTGGTTGACCTGCTGGGCAGGATCGCAGAGCGGAAGGGGGCGACGCCTGCCCAGATTGCACTCGCCTGGCTCCTTGCTAAGAAGCCATGGATCGTGCCGATTCCCGGGACGACGAAACTGCATCGCTTGCAGGAGAACGTCGCCGCGGCCGATGTCGAACTCACCGCGGGTGATCTCCACGACATCGAGAGCGCCGCCTCGCAGATCAAAGTGCAAGGGGCTCGATATTCCGAGGCCGCGCAGCGAATGATCAATCGCTGAATCTCCACCAGCTGGCCGACGCGATCGATCTGCGCCGGGATCGGTGCGGAACCGGACGGCCGCTGAGCGCGGCGGTGCGATGGATCGCGGGAAGGTATCGTTGCCGAGACGCGCCAGGTTGCCAGCAATCTCACGTCGTCCGTCCGCTTGACATATTCCTTAAATGGAATATAATCCGGGCATGTCCAGAACCTCCGTGACGCCCGACGTGTTCAACGCGATCGCCGAGCCGCGGCGGCGGCAGATCATCGACCTGCTCGCGCGACGCAGCCTGGCGGTGGGAACGATCGTGCTGACACTGGGACTGCCGCAGCCGGCCGTTTCGAAACACTTGGGCGTCCTGCGAGAGGCCGGCATCGTTTACGTCAGCAAGCAGGGCCGACAGCGCGTGTACGCCCTCAATCATGAGCCGTTGCGACCCGTCTACAACTGGCTCAAGACGCTGGATCAGCATTGGGAGCACCAGCTTGACCGCGTTCGCATACGGGCCGAGCGGCGCGCCCTCGCGGGGGCCAGCACCCCTACGCAAGCAACTGGAAAGAAAGGAACGTCATGACCACCGCAACCCAACCCGTGCAGTCGTTCGACTCCTTCGAGATCCTGAAAACGGTCGACATTGCGGCTCCGATCGAGATTGCCTTCGAAGCCATGCTCGACGAGCTAGGCCCCGACGCGCAAATGATGGACGGCACGGCGATGCCCTTTAAGCTCGAAACATGGCCGGGCGGCCGATGGTATCGCGATTTAGGAAACAATTCGGGGCATTTCTGGGGTCACGTGCAGGTGATCAAGCCGCCGACGCTGCTGGAGATTTGGGGCCCGCTGATGATGTCGTATCCCGCGGTGAATCATCTTCAATATCGCTTAACCGCCAAAAGCAGCGGGACGCAGCTGGCGTTCGCGCATCGCGCCATGGGATTGATTTTGCCCGACCATCGCGAGGGAATGCCCAAGGGTTGGGCGCACTGGGCGGACAGAATTCGCCAGGGCGCGAGCGCAAGGCAACGCAGCGCAAGAAGTAGACAGCGCAAATTGAGAGCCAACGGTCAACATGACTTTCAAGCCATAGGAGCTTTCGCGATGAATCCCACGACGGCTACGGTCGACCATCGAGTCGTTTCGAGCAAAGAATGGCTGCGCGTTCACGGCGATTTCCTGACCAAGGAAAAGGAGCTGACGAGATTGAGCGACGAGATCGCTCGCCAGCGCCGCGAACTTCCCTGGGCGCGAGTCGAGAAGGAATACGCTTTCCACGGGCTGCAGGGCAAACTGAGCCTCGCCGATCTGTTTGACGGGCGGAGTCAACTGGCCACCTATCACTTCATGTTCGGTCCCGATTGGAAAGAGGGTTGCCCGGGCTGCTCGTATGTGATGGACCACGTGAATGGTGCGATCGAGCATCTGCGGCGCGGGATGTTTCGCTCGTGGCCGTCTCGCGGGCCCATTGAGCAGCTCGCGGCATTCAAAAAGCGCATGGGCTGGCGTTTTGCCTGGGTTTCGTCCGGCGATTGCCAATTCAATCACGACTTCGGCGTGTCATTCACGCCGGAAGAAATTGCCAGCGGTGCAAAAGCCTACAACTTCGGCACGACCGCACCACACGGAGAGGAGAATCCGGGCCTGAGCTTTTTCTACAAGGACCCCAGCGGCAACATATTTCACACTTACTCGACGTATGGCCGGGGTCTGGAAGCGATGCTGGGGACGTACGTGATACTCGACCGGGCATCGAAGGGACGCGACGAAGAGGGCTTGCCCATGCCAATGGCGTGGGTGCGTCATCACGACAAATACGAACCAACGGTCTCTGGGCGTCGAGTCATGTTGCCACAAGTCAGACGACCATTAACTACCGGATGTTGCCATGCCGGCACGTCATCCCCGTCGCGTCGCGGCTGGGAGATCGTCGCCGGCGCGTTGTCGCTCGGCGTCTGGATGCTCGTTCCGAAATGTCCCGTCTGCGTGGCGGCGCACGTGGCATTTTGGACCGGGCTGGGACTTTCGTTAACCGCGGCAACCCACCTTCGCTGGTCGCTCCTGTTCTTGAGTGGCCTGGCGCTGTGCTACCTCGCGGTGAGACGAATCGTGCGCGCCTTTGCCGCCGGGCGTGCTGAAGTTGCCGGTCGGGCGCGACGCCCGGCGTGTCATTGAGCCGCGTTTTTCTGACGCGCCCCGCATTTGCAGCGTCGCTGCGTGGGTCGATTTCACGGACGCGTGTTTTGAATCGAACGCTCGTTCCCGGCGACGATACACTGGCAGCAGCGCACCGGGGAGCAGGCAGGCCATGCCCGCATCAACCGCGCTTTGCCCTGCCCCACTGTAACAGGGCCTCACGGGCGGTCGGAATCATCTCGCGCGTCCGAGGATGCCTCGCTTGATTTGTGCGGTATGCTGAGATGGTGGGCGCTAGGGTGCGGGAATGCGGCGGCAAGCGCTGGAAGTGTGCCTACAGGCCAAGTTTGCCGATCTTTTCATCAATTCGTTCGCGGCTCATTTTTTTTGTAAGTAATCGCTGGTTCGAGCCACCAATACTCCTGGAATGCGGTTTTGCATTGCGCGACGAAGATCAGCAGTCATTTTTCATGAACTGGCTTGGCCATCATGGCTCCTCAGCCGTGACGGTGGCGCGCTTACTACACCCCACAAATCTAAGGATTCGACCATGAAACGCGCATGGCTGTTGCTTATCCTGGCCCTGATTGGCACCGTGGGTTCGGCGACGGCTGATGAAGTGGCGGATGACCGCCGGCAGCCGGTCGACGTCGCCCGGCGCTACGTCGACGCCTTCCTGGCAGGCGACATGCAGACACTGCTCGACCACGCCGCCCCACCTCTGAAGGATTTGATGAAAGACGCGGCCAACGTCGCCGCCCTGCGCGCACGGAGCGTCGGCGACAGCGCCCAATCGGCCGACGAGGAAATCTCAGTCATCTACCATCGGCGGGTGAAATCGGCCGGCGGCAAGGCCTTTATGATCATGGCTCAGGTGGCGCCTGACGGACAACTGGTCGCCTTCTCGATTCAGCCGGCCGGCGACCAAAAGATCGCGCCGATGCCAGGCCAGGCAGTCAAGCCGGAGCCAAACGATACCTCGGACCATGACGCGGACGAACTCGCCATTGATGCGAAACTTCGCCGCCGGTTGGTGGGTCGTTATCAGTTGGCACCGACTTTTATTTTCACCGTCACTGATCGTGACGGGCACCTGATGGTTGGTATCACGAATCAAGAAACCCAAGAGGTCTTTCCTGACTCTCCCACTCGCTGGTCCTACCGCGGGGTCGATGCCGCGCTTGAATTCCAACTGCCGAAAACCGGTTCTGCCAAAAGCTTGATTCTGCATCAAAATGGCATTGAGCAGACCGCTCGACGAATGAAGTGATTGCATCGAGCGATCGATGCGTGGGCGGTTGGCCCGATTGATTAGACCGATGAGGTCTTGCGTTGCTGGACGAGGATCAAAAGTCGCTGTTCATGAAATGGCTTGGCGAACATGGCTCGTCGGTCATGAAAGTGGCGCGCGCTTATACCCTCACCAGCGACGAATGCCAGGACCTCGCCCAGGAAATCCTTCTCCAGGCCTGGCGTTCGTTGCCGAAATTCGAAGGCAAGGCCAGCCCGGCGACGTGGTTCTATCGCGTGGCGCTGCACACCGCGATGAATTGGCACCGGAAAGACAAACCTCGCCGGTCAAGGCAGCAACCGTTGCTCGAGGTGCAAGTCTTGGCACTTGAGGGGGCGGACAGTGTCGAGCAAGCCCAGCAGCGCGAGACCGTGGAGCGGCTCTACCGCGCCATTCACCAGCTTCCGAAAACCGACGCGGCGTTGGTGCTCCTGTATCTCGACGAGCTGAGTTATCGGGAGATGGCCGACGTGCTAGGCATCTCGGAAAGCAACGTTGGCGTGAAAATGAATCGCGCGAAAAAAGCGCTGAGCGCGCTGATGAACGGGAAATCTCATGGAACCTGACAAATATCAGCAGGCATGGCAGGCGCATGCGTCTCAGACGCGTGTCACGGTCGACGCCGACGCGTTGCGTAAAGAAGTGCAGCGAAACCAACGAGAGTTTCGCGCGACGATCTTCCGGCGAGATGTCGTTGAAGTGGGAGTGGGACTTCTGTTGATCCCCCTGTGGTTCTATCTGGGCGCAGGAATTCGTCCCCCTGGACGTGGTATCTGAACGTGCCGGTTCTCATTTGGTTGGTCGGGTTCATTGTAGTCGATCGAATGCGCCACAAGCGGAAGCCGAGCGAGCCGGGTGACCCACTGCTGGAGAGTGTGGAGGAATCACTGACCCAGGTGGAGCATCAAATCTGGTTGCTGCGCAATGTCTTCTGGTGGTACCTGCTGCCGCCTGCTATTTCACTCTCGGCATTCTTTGCCCACGTTATTTTGCTCGCCTCTCAAGATTGGTTGGAGGCGCTGGGCGGCGCGGGATTATTCGTCTTTTTGTTCGCCTTATATTATTTCGTTTATTACCTGAATCAACGCGCCGTGCGTTTGCAGCTTGAGCCGCGACGCCAGGAATTGGTCACGCTGCTTGCCAGTCTCGGCGATGAATCGATGCGTGAACATTCCGCACTGAATAATGCAAGGACCGTCAAAAGCACAAGGATGCTTAGACGATGCATCCTCGGCGCGGTCTCATGTCTGGCGATCTTCGTGGTGATTGCCTCGGCAAGCGGGATACTCGATCCCGGCTATGATCAACCTCCTAACATCGATGGCCCAGCGGGTGCCTCGCTGGGGCGATTGATCACCGAGCAGCGCAAGGAGAAGCACCTCGTGGGCCTCGCCGCGATGGTGACGGTCGATGGGCAGGTCGAGGCCGCCGCCGCCCAAGGCGAACGGAAGAAGGGCAGCGGCGTGCCACTCGAGATCGGCGATCGCTGGCATCTGGGAGGAATCACCAAGTCGATCACGGCCACGATGATCGCGCGATTGATCGAATCGGGTCAGATGCAGTGGTCGGACACCGTCGGCGCGATTTTTCCCGAGGCCTCGATTCATGCGGATTGGAAACCCGTCACGCTCAGGCAGCTACTCACGGACACGGCCGGAGCGCCGCCAAACTTCTCCAAACAGGTGTCGCGCAAGTGGCCTGCGCCCGGTCCCGCATGCACCCAAGCGCGTCGGGAGGCGGTGCTGATTGTGATGGCGGATAAACCGGCATACCCACCGGGTAAAAAGTTTGCGTACTCGAATGTCGGCTACCCGATTGCGGCGGCGATGGCCGAGAAGGTAACCGGCGTCACCTGGGAAGAGCTGGTGAAACGAGAGGTTTTCGAGCCTTTAGAACTCTCGGACGCCGGATTCGGCCCTCCCAAGAGCGCCGACGAAACGCTCGAACAGCCGCGCGGTCACCGAACGGTTCTGGCAGGAAAAGCCGCGATGGATGACAAGGCAGACAATACTCCCATCATGGGCCCGGGGGGCAACATTCATATGACGCTGCGGAATCTCTGCACTTTCGCCAGGGAGCACATGCGCGGCGATCTTGGCGAAGGAAAGCTTCTCTCCGCCGAGACTTACAAACTGCTGCACACGCCCGAATTGGGCCATTATGCATGCGGCTGGCTCAGGAAGGAACCCGGCAAGGAAATCCCCTACACGGTGTACTGGCACAACGGGTCGAACACCATGTGGTACGCGCTGGTTGCGTTCATCCCCGAAAAGAACATGGTGGTCGCGGTCACGTCGAACGACGGCGACTTCCAGAACGCCGAAGCGGCCGCATGGCAGATCGTGAAGGCCAGCGCCAACCCGACCAGCGCCCCTACCGATGGTCCGTCCCCGGAGCGTAGCGAACGACAGCCGGCGACACTCCCCACGGCTCCGCTTGATGACGCCAGGCTCCACGATCGGATCGACGAGTTCCTCAGCGCCGCCCGGATCAAGGCCGGCTTCAGTGGGGCCGTGATCGTGGCCCACGGCGGACAACCGGTCTACCGGAGCGCGCTGGGTTTTTCACACCTGGACTCCAAGGCACCCAATACGGTCGACACGCCGTTTCGCGTCGCTGCGCTTTCCATGCAGTTCACCGCCGCGGCAATCTTTCGCCTGGAGTCACAAAGGAAACTGAGTATCGACGATCCCGTCCATCAGTACCTGCCCGAGTTCGCCGAAGCGCCGTATCGTGCAATCACAATCCATCACTTGCTCACGCACCGATCAGGGCTACCTCGGATTCCCGAGGGGATGTTGGGCAGCCTGACCTGGAACGCCATGTCCCGCGCCGCGACGCCGGTTGATGACTACGTCCGCCTGGCGGTGAAGACGCCGCTGGAATTCGCGCCGGGCGCGGATTACCTGTACTCAAACTTTGGCTACCGCGTCCTTGCGGCGCTGATCGCCCGCGTCGCCGCTCGCGATTACGCCGATTTCATGGAGCAGGAAATCTTTCAACCGCTGGGAATGAAGGACTCCGGCGTAACCCGGGTCACCCGCCCGCCGTCCGAAGCTCGCATCGCCGAAGGGCTCACGTTTCTCAAAGCCGACTCCGCCGGGCAACCGCTCTTCGCCAACGGGGAAGAGGGGCGCAATTTCGGAACCGGCTACGGCAGCGGCGGGATCTACACCAGCGCAAACGACCTGCTCCGATGGGACCGAGTCCTGGCGGGCGACGAATTCCTTTCGAAAGGCCAAAAGACACGGCTCTTTCAGCCGATCGATGGAAACTACGCCTGCGGTTGGATCGTCAAAAGGTCCGACCTGGACGGGCGCCTGTACCAGATGCACAATGGCGCCAACGAGGGCTTCTTCAGCCGGATGATGCGCCTTCCCGAAGACGCCATGGTCATCATCGCGGTCGGCAACGTCCAAGCCACGCCCGCGATCAACGAAGTCCTCGACCAACTCTTCCGCCTCTGCCGTTCGCTGCCGTATCAAGATTTGTAGCCGCGGACAGCCGCCTGGCCCTGGCAGACCGAATCGATCGCGACCCATTCACCGCCATCGCAAACCCACGGCCTGTCCATTGCCTTTTCGAGGCGGCCAGGCCTTTTTTTCCGGCAAAAAACAGCCGTTTTCTCGCACTCTGGCCAAACGGCGGTTTTGGCGGACCGATCGCGGACGATCCCGCCGGCATCGACCGATCGGGCGGACCGCCGCAGGTTCGTCTCTCGCAAGTTCAAACGCGCCACGATTTGTGTTATTGTTGACAGAGAAGCGGTGATTGAAATCGCTTTTGAGTCAGCGCCTTCTGAATCTTCCGCGACGCGTCGCCCCGCAAGCTAACCCCCGGGCGGCCGCAAACCTGCCTGCAATTCGTCTCACTCGGTTTCTCCAAGAAGGATTTCCACCAATGCCAACCTCTCGACAGACGTCGCGCCGTCAATTTCTGCAAGGAATCGCTGCCGCGGGAACCGCCAGCATTTTGCTCCCGTCGTCCAACCGGGCTTTCGGCTTTGAGTCGTCGAGCGAGCGGCCGGTCTTTGCGACCATTGGCCTGCGTAATCAAGGCTGGGCGATCACCAGCAAGTCGTTCGGCCTGGCCGATTTCGCCGCACTGGCCGACGTCGATGCCAACGTGCTGGCCGAAAACGTCGACCGGGTCGAGAAACACCAGGGCAAAAAGCCTGATTCCTATAAGGACTACCGCAAAATCCTCGACCGGAAAGACATCGACGCGGTGATGATCGCCACGCCCGACCACTGGCACACGAAGATCGCGGTCGAGGCGATGTTGGCGGGCAAAGACGTCTACTGCGAAAAGCCGCTCACGTTGACAATCGACGAAGGCAAGCTGATCGAGAAGGTCGTCAAGCAGACGGGCCGGGTCTTTCAGGTCGGCACGATGCAGCGAACCGAGATCGACCAGCGTTTCCTGACGGCAATCGCGCTAATTCGAGACGGCCGCATCGGTACGGTGAAAAAAGTGACGTGCGGCATCGACGCCATGGAGCCCTCGCCGGTCATTCCGGCGGTGGCGGTTCCCGAGCAGATCGCTTGGGACTTCTGGCTCGGTCCGGCACCCAAGGTTCCGTATCGTGCGCTGCCGGAAATGCGAAAGGGTTACGGCGGCGGCGTGCCGCTCTACAGCAATTGCCACTATTCGTTCCGCAATTGGCACGAGTACTCCGGCGGAAGGCTCACCGACTGGGGAGCCCATCACGTCGACATCGCCTGCTGGGCGCTCGGGGCCACCGACACGGGGCCGAGCAAAATCACGCCTGTCAAATACAAGTTGCCGGTCGAGTACAAGGACGGAAATCCCACGGTCGACGATCAATACAACGCGGCGACGGAGTTCACTCTGCGCGTCGACATGCCCCACGACGTGGAGATGATCATCACCAGCGAAGGAGACAATGGCATTCTGTTCGAGGGGACGGAAGGTCGGATTTTCGTCAACCGCGGCAAGCTCACCGGCAAACCGGTCGAAGAGCTGAAGGACAAGCCACTGCCGGACGGTGCGATCGAAAAAATCTACGGCGGCAAGGTCAGCGTCAACCACACCGCCAATTTCATCGAGGGCATGAAGGCCCGCAAGCAACCGATCTCCGATGTCTGGTCGCATAATCGGATGCTCGAGATCTGTCATCTCTCGAACATCGCGATGCGACTGGGCCGCGAATTGAAGTGGGACCCGGCCAAGCGGGAAATCATCGGCGACCCTCAGGCCAACTCGTTCCTCTCGCGTGAAAACCGCAAGGGGTTCGAAATCAACATGTAGGGCCATGGGCCTGCTGGATACCAACGCTGCATTGAGATTTCGCATCAACCGCCGCCGGGCAGTGGCGGCGAGAGAATTGACCAAGCGGAGCGTACACGGCCACTCCTTCGATCGAAGCGAAGTCAGGGAGCTTTACTCTTCGCGGCCGCCTGCTTGCCGCGCGGTTTGACTTGCTCGAACATCCAGGGGAGCAGATTGTCGGGCCCGGTGTAGGCGGCCGTCCAACTGTCATGGCCGACGCCTTTCAATTCGGTGTACTTCGGTTTGCCGCCCGCTTTTTCGATCGCGGCGATCATGCCGCGGGACCGTTCGACCGGGATCACGTCATCGGCGTCGCCATGCCAGGCCCAGACCGGCACGTCGACCAGTCGCGCGGCGTATTTTTCGTAGCCGCCGTTGCAAATCGGGGCGACTGCGGCGAATTTTTCCGGCATCCGCTGGGCGATTTCCCAGGTTCCGCGACCACCTAGGGAGATGCCGGTCACGTAAACGCGTTGCTTGTCGATGGGGTTGCGTTTCACGACTTCATCGAGAATCGCCACAACGGCTTGCATCGGTTGCGAAGGCTTGCCCGGCTCGCCCCGCGGATCGCTCTTCGAGGCGGTGCTTGCCCAGGCTTTGTCTTCGGGGCACTGGGGAGCCAGCAGGAAGCAGGGATATTTCTCGCGGTTCTCGTCGCTGGCCAACCAGACCGCCAAAGAACCGAGTTGTTTCTGGTTGTCGTTGCCGCGCTCCCCAGCCCCATGCAGATAGAGAACCAGGGGGTAGCGTTTCTTATCCTCAATTGTCTTGGGCTTCATCAAGCGATAGGGCATCGAAATCGATTGCTTCTTGCCCAGGGGGACCGTCTTCGTTTTCGCCTCGTACAAATCGGCGACCGACGAGCTGTCGTCCGCCTGGACGGCGGTGCACAGGCAGCCCACCATTACCCCCACCAACAGCAAACATTGCGTCATGTGTGCCCACCAGGGATTGCGGCACTTAGCCGCGAGCGTGTTGTTGCCGACCGTCCTACGAGCGGTTCACAAAGACGGGGTGCTCCAGCCAAAACGTTACACCGATCGCCAGCTCGCCGTCGGTGATTTGAGCAAGCTGATTTGCGATGCCCGCGATTCTATTGACAGACAGATCGTCTGTCAACATACACGAAACAGATTCTTCGCGGTCCCGACAACGATGGCGCGATATGAGCCAGGATGGCCGAGACCGGCTATGTGGCGCGGCGTCGATGGCTTGATGCAGATGCCTGAAGAACCATTGCAGCGAAACGTACTTCAGGGTGGCCTGTTCGTGTTCGTCAACCGGCACCGCGATCGCGTGACGCTTGCTTTAGTGGGGCCAGGACGGTGCTTAGCGGTCCACGGTCGCAGGCAATAGCCTGTCGCCGGTCCGGCGGAGTACGGTAGTATACAGAGGCGTGTGCGGCCTTATGTCTTGTAGAAATATCTTTTCGATGCTCGACCGCGCCGGTAAACCGAGCTGGAGTAGAGGCAGCCCATTCCTTCCGAAAGTTACTTCGACCGATTCTTTCGCTGGCTCGAACGGGAATCCGCCGCCGAAGCCGAGATCCTGGCCCAGCGCCGGCTGACGCGCACTCGGCAAACCGCGGAGCGGAGTGGCGAGACGATCCTTGATCTGGCGATTGAGGATCACACGACCGGATTGGGCGGGCGGCATCTATTCTCCTTCGTCAAACGCAACCGAACTCTGAATCTGCCATGGAACCGATTACGTGTCGGTTCGCCCGTGATCGTTTCTTCGGCCGACGATGAAGATGAATCGGCGCAGAACGGAGTGGTGAGTGCGCGAAGCAATCGCTCGATTCAGGTTGCCGTTGACCATTGGATTTCCGGCGACGTATTTGATCTGGATCTCGCCGGGGACGAAGTGTCGCGCAATCGCGAACGGCAGGCGCTCCAGGCGGTGAGCCAAGCGCGTGGACGATTGGCCGAGCTTCGACAAATCATATTAGGCGACCTCGATCCAACAAACGCCAAGCTCAGGCAACCGCGATTCCTCGAACGCCGACCTAGCGCGGCTTTGGATGGAAAACCGGGTGTCGGCCTCAATGATGCACAGAGGGAGGCGATTCGGTTTGCGCTGACGGCCGAAGACGTCGCGATTATCCACGGCCCGCCCGGCACCGGCAAAACGACTTGCGTTGTTGAGTTCATTCGCCAAGCCGTGGCCCGCGGTGAGAAAGTGTTGGCATGCGCTCCCAGCAATACCGCGGTCGACAACCTATTGGAACGTCTGGCTGCCTCGGTACAACGAGTGGTTCGCATTGGGCATCCTGCGCGGGTGAAGGAGGAATTGCGAATCCATACGCTCGATGCGATTGTCGCGGAACATGAGAATATGCGAGTCGTCCGAGAACTGTTACAAGACGCGGAGGCTCTTTATAAAAAGGCCGACCGGTACACACGAGCCAAACCGGCCCGCGGCGCTAAGCAAGACATGCGGCGCGAAGCGAAGGATCTTAAGGCGGAATCGCGGCAACTAGAACGGCAGGCGATCAACCACGTGCTCGACAGCGCGGATGTCATTTGTGCGACGACGGCGATCGACGACGCAGTGCTTGGCGATCGCAAGTTTGACTGGGTCGTCCTGGACGAGGCTTGCCAGGCTACTGAACCCGCCTGTTGGATTCCGTTGATGCGGGGTGAGCGGATTCTTCTTGCCGGCGATCACTGCCAGTTACCGCCGACCGTCGTTTCCAAGGATGCGGGCCAAGAAGGATTGGCTCGTAGCATGATGGAGCGGCTTGTTGAGACTTATGGCGCAGCAATCACTCGGCAGCTCGACATCCAATATCGAATGCACGAAGCCATTATGCGATTCTCTTCGGTGCAGTTCTATGCCGATACGTTGATCGCGGACGGCCTGGTGTGCGGTCATCTCCTATCGCACGTGCCAGGAGTGAAGTCATCGCGGTTGACCGATGAGCCAATGATCTTCATCGACACCGCTGGCGCTGATTGCAATGAGGAAGCGGAGCTTGACGGCTCGAGCCGCTGTAACCCCTCCGAAGGACGCCTGGTGATCAGCAAAGTTCAACAGCTGCTGGAAGCTGGCGTGGCGGCCGGCGATATCGCAGTCATCTCCCCGTATGCCGCTCAGGTGCGATGGCTGCGCGAGCGGGCGCCCGATCCGGCGATTGAGATCGATACGGTGGACGGTTTCCAAGGGCGTGAAAAAGAAGCAATCGTTATTTCGTTGGTTCGGTCCAATCGCGAAGGCGACATTGGGTTTCTTGCTGACACCCGCCGCATGAACGTGGCGCTCACGCGTGCTCGGAGAAAGCTTATTTTGATTGGCGACAGCGCAACGCTCGGCGGCCATTTGTTCTACGCCGCGCTCTTAGACTACTTCCAGGAGATCGATGGCTATCGCACCATTTGGGAGGAGAATTTCTCTGATGGATAACCGCAACGGTGTTTTCGATATTCTCGTTCGGGCACCGGGTTCCGCACGCAATCCGTTTGAGCTGGTCAGAGTCAATTCGACGGTGGAGGATGCCGGTTAGATTAACTGCGTGAGTGTCTCAAACCGAGGCAACGATGGCGTTGACTTCTCTGGCATTGAAAAGGTTGGCGAATTGGCTGCTTTAATTCTTCGTCGCTAATGATGATATCTGCGGCGACGCGACCCTCTAAAGATTCGTGACGCAGCAGCCGGATCATGGGAGGCCGTTCAGGGTTGGGCCGGTGCAGAGCTGGGCCGGTGCAGAGCTGGTCCGCCGCAGCCATGCCATCGAGGCGGCGGCGCAGCCGGTGCCCGCAACCGATCGCGGCATCCTCACGGAGCGGTTTGGGCAACTGCCACCGCACGGAGCAGCGAGACGCACGCCCCCGCGATTGGACTATTTCGGCGCGGGCTTGTCGGCCGCGGCGGGGTCGACGATGCGCTCGACATCCCAGATTTTGACGCCGCCGTCCGACGATCCGCCGGCCAGCCAGCGGCCATCCGGCGAGAAGCAGAGTCGATACATCGCTTGCTTTTCCGCGTCGAATATATGGATCGGCTTGGGCTTTGTCAGATCCCACAGCGCCACGATCTCGCGTTGGGTACCGTCGGCGTCGACGCGGAGCTCGCCGGTGGCGAGATAGCGCCCGCGCGGGCTGCCGGCGGCAGTGTGTACGAGATTGGGTTTGGTGAAAGCGGCCGCGAAGCGCTCCTTCTTTTTCTCCAGATCCCAGACGGCCAGTTTGTCGTCGGTGACGAAAACAAAACCGGAGTGGTCATCGAGAAACGCGAAGAACTTCGGGGCGGCGTCGATCTTGGCCGATTCGTCGCCAGTCGCGGCGTTCCAGAGTTGAAACGCCTCGCCGAACGTCAGCAGATGCTGTCCGTCTCGGCTCAGCGCGATTCGCTTGACCTGCGGTGCCCGGATGGCGATTCGCTTGCGATCGTCGCGGTGGACGATGGTGACTTGCTCGTCGGCGACGCTGGCGCCGGTGCGCGAATCGTCGGAGATCTGGGCGAGTTCCAATCCGCGCATCTTGGCAAAAGTGCCCACCGCATAGTCGGGGGGGGATTTTTCCACTGCGGCCGTGCGTTTGCCGGTCCAGACGACGGCGAACAGTCCATCGCCCGACAACAGGCGGAGGTCTTCGGTGGCCCACTGCGGATGCTTAGAGTCGATCGTGCGGGCGACTTTCTGCTCGCCAAAATTCCAGAACTTCACAGGGCTACCGAGTTGCGTGCTGGCGGTGACCAGCGTCTGGCTGTCGGACAGAAACTGCAACAGGACCTGCTCGGCGGAATAGGCTTGCAGGCGAACCGTCTCTTCCCCTGCGGGCTTGAGGAACTGCGAGGCCTCGGGGGTCGACGGATCGGACCAATGCCGCCATTTGTCGATCTCGCGCCGTGTCTTCCAGATCGACATGTCCGGATCGTTGCCGATTTCGGCGAAGAGCAAGCGGGCTGTTTGCGGATCGTCGACGGTGCAGGCCAGCCAACAGATGAAATTCTTGTAGAAGACCGAGTCGCGATTTCGCTTCAACATGATCGGAATCGAGGCGCGCAGCGTGTCGACCGACAAATCCGAGATGTCTTCATTCCACTCCCGCAATTCCGCGGCGATGCGGGCGTAGATTTCTAGCCCATCGTCTCCTTTGACGCGCTGGAGCACGGTTTCGGCCAACTGCGCGATTTCTCCCGGCGCGCCCCCCCAG
This sequence comes from uncultured Planctomycetaceae bacterium, assembly GCA_963702015.1. Classification (GTDB taxonomy): domain Bacteria; phylum Planctomycetota; class Planctomycetia; order Pirellulales; family PALSA-1355; genus DATJTR01. The sequence goes on along the minus strand of OY969698.1, from coordinate 2,909,460 downwards.
CGCGGCAGCAAAGCCTGGACCATGTGCTCGTACAGCTTGAAATTCCTCGGCGATATGCTCATTCCCTTCTCGAGAGTCTCGTTGAGCTTGTCGTGCTCCCAGGATGAGGCTATGCCGACGGTCAGTAGCGCCGAATAGACGCAACTGTCGGGCGTCGGTTGGCGCGCAGCCTCGAGCAAAACCTCTTCGGCCAGCGCCATGCGCTGCTGAAACAATCGCCAACCTTCCTCGGTGACGGTGTCGGCCATGCCGCCCCCGCGAGCGCTCCAGGCATAATCGATGTAGGTTCTTGCCTTGACGATGCGGGCCGCCACCGAATTGGGCACATGTTTGATCCACGCGTCGGCAAAGGCCAATTGTCCCTGCCACAAAATGTCGGGCAGGAACCGAGTTTGGGTCTCGCCAAGGAAACCGCTGGCAACCAATCCGTAAAACGTATCCGACCAGAATAGAGTCGTCGCGACGACCTGGTCTCGCCGAAGTCGCTCGGCCCAACTCTCCAGCTCATGGAAGTTGCCTTCCAGCACCAGCCGCCGGAACGTCGGCGACAGGTTCGACATTTTTGGCAGCGGGTCGACCTTGGAGGAGACGATCGGCAGGTCGGCCTCGGCAATCCAGCGGGCGATCAGCCCGTAGGGCCCTTCGTGAGTCACCTGATCGAGCCACGCGGCACGTTCCAGCGGGCGGAGCGTGATCGTGGCGATATCGACCTGACCATCGGGAAACGCCAAAAACAGTTTGTCGGTGGCGGGAACGGCCCAGGCCGGTTCCAGCGACAGTAACCGCGACGGGCCGGCCCATTGAGTTCTATTTGCAAAATGGACAACCAGGAATCCGCAATCCCCCACCAACACGCTGAGCACTTCACGGTCGGGCCGGGAAGCCGGGCCGCGTTTCGCCCCTGCGGGAGTCTCGCCGGCTCGATCCACTGAAGGGGGCGATTCGCCGGCGGCGGAGCGCATCAAGAACTTGCCGCGTGTGGGCGGAGCCGGCGGCACTTCGAGGAAGAACTGTCGACCGTCAAGCACCAGGCCAAGTCCGATCCCTCGTCCCTCCTTCGGCTCGCGAGACCGGTAGGTGATCGACAGTTCGTAATACTTGGGGACGTCGACAGGCAAATACAATCGCGCATCGCCCGTCTCAGGCGTTCGCAAGACACTGTCGACGAATTGGAACTGCTCGCCCACAGGCTTGGGGTTGGTGTCGGTCGTATAGACAACGTCCCGGACCGTATCGATTTGGTTCAAAAGCTCGGTCTGATCGCCGCGCAGCTTCTCGTCGCGCTGGTGTGCCAGCGCACCTGCCAGCTCCTTTGCCGGCCGCGCTACGGCCGGGGCTTTTGCGACCGGCTCGTCGGCCGAGACGGCCAATGGGCAGACCATCTCCAGCCAGACCAGCGTCAGACATGCTCCCCATTCGAATCGCAACATCGGTCAGCCCTCTCCCTTACATTTGCTCAATGCAGCCTATCCACGTTGAACCCCGCCCCGAGGAAAAGGTGTCGCCAAAAGTCCTCCGGGGATGCCGCTCGGCCCGTTGGCCAGGCTGGATTTGGCCTGAAGGGCCGTAAGTGTTGACCGACAAAGGCCCTGACGGTTCCCGGCGCCCGGGGCAGGAGCGCCCGCCCATTTGCAACGTCGGACTCAATGGTCTTGGCGTTTTTGTTGAATCCACTGCGAATTCGTGATAAACAAAGCGAGGCTCGCAGAACCATGGCCCATTTGAAATGAACATGAGCACACTCTCGTTTGGCCTCTTCGGTCTTCTTCGTTCGCGCAGCCTCCGTCTCGGTCTGGCGGGTTTGGCAAGCTGCTCGCTTTCGGTCATCGCTTATGGGCAGTCTCCGCCCAAGCCCGACTTTCAATATCAACTCGACGACGTTCGCGTGAGCATTCCTTCGGCGGACGAGCCGCGCGTCAAATCGTTCGGTCCGGAATCGTTGCGGGCGGCCTCGAAGTATTTGGAAACTGGCGCGGTGAGCTGGGTGCGCGGAAGGTCTTGCGTGAATTGTCATACCACCGGCCCTTACATGGCCGAATTCACCGCCTGGTCACGTCAATTTGGCCCGCCCAGCGAAGAGGTGCATGCCAGCTTCGTGAAAGCCGTGCCGCCGCAAGCCCAAGAGGTCGAGGAGGCTGACGCGGGTGGTCACAAGTATCGTCCGGGCGCGACCTCCAGTGTGTGGCGTAGCGTCGGGCTCGCTGAGTGGGATCGGCACATCACGGGCGAACTCTCCGCGACCACGGAGCAATCGCTGCGCGACATGTTCGCTCGTCAAAGTGACAACGGCGCGTTCGTCAGCCACGGCGAAGTCGAGATCCCTCACATCACCACGGACTACGAACTCTCGCTCCAAGCTGCTCGCGCCATGACCGCGGCACCGGGGTGGCTCGCGGGGCTGAAGGACGAAGCTCTGTTGACTCGCGTCGAGAAGCTGAAACAGTGGCTCCGCACCGCACCGCCGAAGAACGACTTCGACCGCGTTCTGAAACTGCAATTGGCCTATTACCTGCCCGAATTGGTTCCGCAGTCCGATCGCGATGCGGCGCTGATTCTGCTTGCATCGAAACAACACGCCGACGGTGGCTGGAGCACTCGCGATATGTCGCCCGTCGGCGACTGGCACTTTGAAATGAGCGCCAAAGTGCTCGACGTCATCAAGAGCCTGCCCGATGCCCAACAGCCGGAGAGCGACCCCTACATGACGTCGCTGGCCATTGTGCTTTTGCGACAAAGCGACGTCCCGGTGTCCGACGCTCGCGTGCAGCAGGGGCTGGCATGGCTGAAGCGAGAACAGCGCGAAAGTGGTCGTTGGTGGATGCACTCCCTCTACCGCGGCAATTATCACTACATCACGTACATCGCCACCGTCGAAGCGCTGAAGGCCCTGGACCTGTGCGGCGAGCTGGACGCACTGTCGCCGGACAAGAGATAGTTCGCCGAGACTCTCACCAGCGTTCAGCTCTACCTTCGGTCGTGATGCGTCTGGGCGGCGAATTGATGTGAGACCCCGCCAGGCGGGAAATCGTCGGCGACACTCAGGCCAGCTCGTTCCTCTCGCGTGAAAACCGCAAGGGGTTCAAAATCAACAGGTAGTGCCCTCGGCCTGCCGGAAACCGGTCCTCGCCGGACCGAACGGCGTCCTTATGATGGAACAGAACGTTTCTGGGTGGCAGCGGATTGCAAACCCATGACCAGCGACAACGCTTTAAACAAGGTTTTCCAAATCAGGGGATCGCATTCATGGGCACGCTAAATCGTCGCGACATGCTTCAGTTGGGTGCCGCCTGCGGCCTGGGTGCCGCGATCGGCGAAGCTCGTTTTCCTAAACAGGCAATCGCAGCTGACAATGCTTCGGCACCGGCCGATAAACAATCACCAATTAAGACACGGATGTTTTGGACTTGGGACCACAGTACCGAATGGGCTCTGAATCGACCGGGTGCGCACACGCATGGATCGTGCAACGAGTATGGTCGCACCACGCAAGCGTTCCTGGATGACTATACGGCCCTGCTTCGCTGGTGTGGGCGTCACAACATCGACGCGGTCGTCGTCTGGGGATTGTTGCGAGATTGCCACGGTGGTCTGGAATCCGCCAAAAGATTGTGCGACGTCGCAGCGAAAGTGAACGTGCGGCTGTTGTGTGGCGTGGGGTTGAATGCCTACGGCGGAGTCTTCTATGAGGGTGACTCGCCGTACAGCCTGGAGCGGCACTTACAAAGACATCCCGATCTGTATGCCGTCGACGCCCAGGGTAACTCGACAAGTTTCAGCACCGATGCCATCGGAAGCAGGGTGAAGATCAGCAATACAAGCACTCCTGGTCCGCGCGGATTCTATCATGCTTGCCCGTCGCGGCGAGAGAATCAGGATTTCGCGACGGAGTCGCTGGCCTGGTTGTTCAAGAATCTGGAACTCAGCGGCGTGCAAATGGAGACCGGCGATACTGGAGTCTGCGAATGCCAACTGTGCCGAGACCGCCGGAAACACCCTTCTGAAAGTTTTTCCTGGGAAGACATGGCATTGATGTACCCGCTGGCAACTGACGCAATACGCTCCGTCGCGCCCGACGCATGGATCGTGTGTGAGACCTATTCCCATCCCGAGCCGTACTCCGGCTCCAAAGCGGCACCCGGCTTTGGCGACGGCAAGCCGGCGTGGGCAGATCAATCGCTGGAAAAGTTTCCGCGAGGAGTCTTCATCCAATGGGTGGCCGATCGATATTTAAGACAGGGCGACCCCCAACGAACCTGGACAGCCGCGGCACGCGTTTCGGGCACCGGTTTGCGCCATGTGATGCGGGCGCATCTGGGGACCAATTGGGGGTGGGGTGGTTTCCGCGGCGAAGTGGCGCTGGAATGGATTGCCAGGATGGTGCAGCAGAGTGTGACGTCAGGTATTGAGGGCATCTCTTTGTTCGGAGAAGTTTCGCCGTTTCAAACCGGTGCCGAGCTCAATTATCTGGCCTTGGAACATTTTGGAAGCGCCGACAACCCACAATCGGATCAAGCCGCCTTCATCGAGCGAATTGCCGCGCCGCTCTTGGGCGGAAAGGACCACGCCCGCGATTTTGTACGTTTCGCAGGCTTGTTGGACGCCCGCTTTCCGGATAATCGAAAAGAGATCCCCGCGGCACTCACGAACATTTATGGCCGTCTGGCAACGCTTCCCCCGGATGCCGCTCGGCGTTGGTGCTGGCTGGCAAACCAGCTGGCGTCGTTTGAATACGTGTGACCAAGGCTGAATCTGGCTGGCCGTGGTAATGCCGGCTCAAAGCCGCGCCATTGGCACCCCGCGGTTCTGCTGGGCGAATGTGTCGCGCGAGAATTTGGCGGTTGAGCGGTACGGTGCGGCACGACGCATGTTACTCACTCATCATCGTCGTGGCACGCCCAGGCAGATCCGGAATCCGTCGCGCGAGTCGGAGTAACTAGTGCTTTGCAGTCCGAGACGGACCGCACATCGAGCGTTGCCGGGAACATCGAAGTAGTTGCCGCCGCGGCAGACCGGTCGCGGATTCTTCGTGACGACATGAAGCTCTTCATGCCCACCCTTGGGATCGAAGTCGTCGAGAACGATTTCCCATACTCCGCCGCACATATCCGCGATGCCGAAACCGTTGCGACCTCGCTCGCCGTAATGATCGACCGGCGATACGAACGAGTATTCATCGCTCCAGGGAGCTTTGCCGAGCGGCCACGTCTGTTTCCGATCGGGCAGAAAATCGATGGCTGAAATGTTCAGCCTGCCTTCACCGTCCTGGAGTTCATTGCCCCACCAAAAATAGAGGCTCTCTTTGCTGCCGCCACGGCAGGCGTACTCCCACTCGGCCTCCGTGGGCAGTCGGTATTCCAGTCCGTCCGGCAGTCGCCCTGCGTCTCGCTCCCGCTTCGTCAACCATTTGCAGAAGGCCCGACCATCGTTCCAACTCACACACACGACCGGGTAGTGGTCCTGCAGTTGGAAAGCGAAGTTGGGATCACGCCAACTCTTGTCTGGCATTGGCTCCCACGGATGGACGACGATCGTGGTCAGATGATAGCCGTCCCACTTCGGATTGAAGCATTGCGTCTTGCCGCCCGTCTTCTCCGCGTCGGTCACGTAATCGGCCTCCTCGGCAAAACGACGGAACTGCCCGACACTGACCTCCGTGCGCCCATCCAAAAGCAGTCTTTGACGCGCATCCGTCGCGGCCGTTCGCCTTCATAAGATTCACGTTCCGTTCCCGCTTGAGCCCCACCTTCAATGCCTGTGGCCCAGGCTTTTTCTTCCGGGGTGCTCCCCATCATGAACTCGCCGGGCGGGATGTAGACCAGTTCCAGCGATACGCCGCCACCTAAGTCCGCCTGCCTGGTCGCTCCTTGCTTCGGCTGGTCGGCTCGGACGACGTGTGTCAGGCAAACGACGCCGCAACAAATTGCGATGACGAACCGAGACCAAATCCGCGCGACAAACACTCTGTCGGGACTCATCAACGAACTCCTTTCAACCGCGATTTCCAAAACGGATTCCTCTTCAGCACCGATCCTTGCCAAGTGAGTTGATTTTATTGGTCGCCATCACCGATTGCTGCCATTTTCGTCATTTCGTATGCGTTTGGGGTCGGTCCAAACGTCGAAATTCCAACGAAAACCGTTTCCGCATACACGCTGATCCCAGGAGGGCTGTGAGGATCGGTCGTTTCCTTTAGACCGGGGGTTCACCGCCCATCGATGCCAAATCCAACGAAGAATTCCTGGAATCTCACCCATGTTCCGAGATTCGCATCCAACGAGTGTTTTCTGGGACTGATCGCGGGCGATCGAACCCGCGTCGGTCACATGAACCGAGGTGTTGGCTGTCGGCGCAACGCGGCCGCCAGTGTTCCGCCCAGGAGTACTCCGTTTCGGCCCCGGGATGCGGCGCAGCGAGCTTGATGCGCGAAAGAAAACCGCCGCCGGCAAATGGGTCGCCGACGGCGGTTTTTTAGTTTCGGACGTTCAATCAAGACCAGCGCGGGTTACTCCGCCGCTTTGTCCTCGGACGCGCCGGCACCGGCTGCCACCGCCATGGAGTGCTGGAGCTCGGCTTCGCCGTCTCCCATCACGCCCTGGAAGATGAGCTGCTTCTTGCCGCCGACTTCCTTGACCTCGACCACGATCGTTTCCTTGCCTTGGAACTCGCCCTTGAGCAGTTCTTCGGAGAGAGGATCTTCGATGTAGTTTTCGATCGAACGGCGGAGAGGCCGGGCACCGAAATCGGTGTTCGAGCCCTTCTTGATCACCAGCTCCTTGGCGGCGTCGGACAGCCGCAGCTTCAGACCACGATCGCTGAGCCGTTCGCGAACCTTGTGCAGTTCGAGATCGACCACTTCCTTCAGATCGTCGGTCGTCAAGTGGCGGAAGATGATCACGTCGTCCAACCGGTTCAAGAACTCGGGCCGGAAGACCTTTTCGATCCGCTCGTTGACGCGGTCTTTCATGCTTTCGTAGGAGGCGTCGTTGTCGGCCTGCTGGAAGCCGAACGACGATTCGTTCTTGATCGCCTCGGCACCGGCATTGGTCGTCATGATCAAGATCGTGTTGCGGAAGTCGACGTTGCGACCGAAGCTGTCGGTCAACCGGCCTTCTTCCATCACTTGCAAGAGCATGTTGAAGACGTCGGGATGGGCTTTTTCGATTTCGTCCAGCAGCACGACCGCGTACGGCCGGCGGCGGATTTTCTCGGTGAGCTGACCACCCTCTTCGAAGCCGACATAGCCCGGCGGTGCGCCGATCAGCCGGCTGACGTTGTGCTTCTCCATGTACTCGCTCATGTCGATCTGGATCAGCGCTTCTTCGTCGCCGAACATGAATTCGGCCAGCGCCTTGGCCAGCAACGTTTTGCCGACGCCCGTGGGGCCGGCAAAGACGAAGCAGCCGGTGGGCCGCTTGGGATCTTTCAATCCGCTGCGGCTGCGGCGGACCGCTTTCGAGATGCGCTTGATCGCTTCGTGCTGGCTAATGACGCGCTTGTGCAGCTCGGCTTCCATGGCCATGAGCCGCATGCTGTCTTCGGTGGTCATGCGGGTAAGCGGGATACCGGTCATCTTGGAGACGACCTCGGCAATCACTTCCTCGTCGACGACGCCGTCGGCCTCGCGCGATTTTTCGCGCCAGTCGCGGGTGATCGTCTGCTTCTTCTTTTTCAACTTGTCGGCCTGGTCGCGCAGGGCGGCGGCCTTTTCGAAATCCTGATTGGCGACCGCCTCTTCCTTTTCCTTGTTGAGCTTTTCGACTTCTTCGTCGATCTCCTTCAGGTCGGGTGGACGGGTCATCGCCTTCAGACGGACGCGGGCACCGGCTTCGTCGATCACGTCGATCGCCTTGTCGGGCAAGCAGCGGCCGGTGATGTAACGGCTCGACAGCTCGACGGCCGCGGCCAGCACGTCGTCGGTGATCTGCACGCGGTGATGCTGCTCGTAGCGGTCGCGCAGACCCTTGAGGATCTCGACCGTTTCGGCCTTGGTCGACGGTTCGACCATCACCATCTGGAAGCGGCGATCCAGGGCGCTGTCTTTCTCGATGTATTTGCGATACTCGTCGAGCGTCGTGGCGCCGATGCACTGGATCTCGCCGCGAGCCAGGGCCGGTTTCAGCACGTTCGAGGCGTCGATCGCCCCTTCCGCCCCACCGGCACCGACCAGCGTGTGCAGCTCGTCGATGAACAGAATCGTGTTCTTCGCCCGGCGGACTTCGTTCATGACCGCCTTGATGCGCTCTTCGAACTGACCGCGATACTTGGTGCCGGCGACCATCATCGCCAGATCCAACACCACGATCCGCCGATCAGCCAACAGCTCGGGAACGTTCCCTTCGATGACCCGTTGGGCAAAGCCTTCGACGATGGCGGTTTTGCCGACGCCGGCCTCGCCCAAAAGGACGGGGTTGTTCTTCGTGCGGCGGCAGAGAATCTGGATTGCCCGCTCGATCTCTTTTTCGCGTCCGATGACCGGATCGAGCTTGCCTTGACGGGCCAGCTCGGTCAGGTCGCGACCGAAGCTATCGAGGGCCGGGGTTTTGGATTTGCCACTCTTGGGCGCTTCGCCGCCGGCGCCGGTGCCGCCACGTTCGGTGCCGCCCCGTTCGGTCCCTTCGGCACCTTCGATGCCGTGACCCAACAGATTGAGCACTTCCTCGCGGACCTCTTCCAGCTTCAGCCCCAGATTCATCAGAACCTGGGCAGCCACGCCCTCTTGCTCGCGGAGCAGGCCGAGCAGGATGTGCTCGGTGCCGACATAGTTGTGGTTCAGGTTGCGGGCTTCTTCCATCGAATACTCGATGACCTTTTTGGCCCGCGGCGTTTGCGGCAGCTTGCCCATCGTGACCATGTCGGGTCCGCTTTGGACGAGCTTTTCGACTTCGAGGCGGATTTTGCGCAGGTCGACGTCGAGGTTTTTCAAGACGTTGGCGGCGACGCCGCTACCTTCCTTGATCAAGCCCAACAGGACGTGCTCGGTGCCAATGTATTCGTGGTTGAAGCGTTGCGCTTCCTGGTTGGCCAGTTGCATGACCTTGCGGGCGCGATCGGTGAATCGTTCGTACATGTCTCGTTCTTTCCTCTAAAAGCGGCTGGGGGGTGGAATTGTGCCAATCCCTTCCCGCTGTGCCCACCGGGGTTGCTCTCTTTTATCTCTATTAAAGGTTTACGTTACACTTGATCGAATTGTTCCGTCCCATACCAGCGGCCGGTCGGTCTCGCTCAGACCCTTCCGGCGTCAGGCAGCCCGGGCCATGCCGGGGGCGAGAGGTTGCTCCATCGGGAGCAGATCGGGCAGGGCCGTTTCCGGCATTTTCAACAACTGCCTCTCGCGCTCGATTTCCGTCTGCCATTTCTCAGCTTTTTCCAGCCGCTCGAGCTCGTCCAACTGTCGCCGGGCCTCCAGCGGGCGGCCGCGTGTGCCGCAGGAGCGAGGCCAGCATCAATCGGGCATCGACGTCGCGGCCGTCCAAGGCCACGAGTTGGCCAAGCATCGACTCGGCTTCGAACCATGCGCCTTTAAGTATTCCACCAAAGCACGGCGAAACAAGTCGTCGCGCGCCTGAGCCGCCGCCGTGGAATCCCGCAGTCCGCCGGTCCAGGCGACAAACAAGCCGCTTCCGGCCCAAATTACTCCCAGGGCCAGCCATGCCAGCCCCAAGACGGTCGGCGCGATCAGCTCGACCCAAACGAGACTCGCCACCAAAAGAAAGTTCAGCAGCAAGCCGAATCCCAGCGCCAGCGCCAAACCCGACCACGCTCCCTCGAACCAAAGCTGAGGGAGACCCGGCCAAAGATAAGTCGCAAAGCGCAACATTCGCATCCGCTTCGAACTCCCACTCGGTTGCCGCTCGCCTGCCACAGTCCGGATCGTCGCCGGAGCTAAAACCCCGTGGACAACATCGCAGGCAAGACGCGAATTCGAGAGCCCGGCCCTCAGAGTTCGCGCAGTCGGCCTATCTTCCTGCCACGGCTCTCGCACTGGCTATTCAAGGCGTGGCGGCTAGCGCGGCCGTCTCGCCGGACCGAACGCCAGGGAATTGTAGCCCTTTGTTGCCCGACAATCAAGGCAAATGAATATGCTGATTGGAGTTACGCATAAACGACGGGAAACGCTTTCCTCCTCGGACCGCCATACCGGCGACCCGGCGGCCGACGACCCGCGCGGCGGCACAAATTGTATCGGCTGTAACGGCTGGGCGGACAATGAAAATCGTCTCGCCGAGCCATGGGGCCGCTTGAGGCCGCCGGCCGGCTGAACGATTCGCTTTGGCCGGTCCCTTTACCCCACCGCCGACCGCTGGCAAAGTAGAAGACTATTGTGATGCCCCACGAGTTCACTCCCGCAGCCGAGCGTGCCTTGGCATCTGCCACCCAATGGCGGCGTTGCGCGCCCGCCGGGACAAAAGGCGACAACATAATAGGTGCGGCCGAGCTGCTCTTGGGGCTTTTGGCCGAGCCGGATTGCCGGGCGGCATTGCTAGCGGCGGCCCGTGGCGTCGACTTCGCCGCCGTGCGCGCCCGCTGGCCGGATCTCGAATCGGCTCCGCCGACGACTCTCGATTGGCAGGAGCACCTTTCGGTGGAAGTGCACCAGGCCATGCAACTGGCCGCGTTGCATCTGCTCGGCTATCCCCAACCACACGTGCTAGCGACCGAACATCTGCTGCTGGGTCTGGCTAGCGGCGCCAGCGAGGTGGCCGAGTGGCTGGCGGCCAGCGGCTGGAACGTCGCCGAATTGGCGGCCGAAATCGATCGCCTGGCCGGGCACGAGCGTGGACCGCTGCCGCTCGAACCCGAGGTGCCGTCGGCCGGCGCCCCCCTGCCCCGCGCGATGCAAGTCTCGCCGACGGCCGACGCCGCGGCGCAAACGGTCGACGGTGCGGCGGCCGACGAGGAAAGGACCGCCGGTCACGAGGAGATCGCGCGGCTGAGGATACTCGATGCGGCGGGCAATCGAGCGGGCGAGGCGATACGGGTGATCGAAGACTACGCTCGCTTCGCGCTGGACGATCGCCACCTGGCCGGCGAGTGCAAGTCGCTGCGTCATGCTTTGACGGCAGCCTTGTCGGTGTTTCCCGCGGCCCAGCGTCATGCCGCCCGCGAAACGCGCGCGGACGTCGGAACGACACTCGGTCTGGCGAGCGAGCGAAATCGAGCCGATTTGCGGGCCGTTGTCGCCGCGAGTTTCAAGCGGTTAGAGCAAGCGCTGCGCAGCCTGGAGGAATATGCCAAGCCAACGTCGGCGGCGACTGCCGCGGCGCTCGAACAGCTTGCGCTATCGCGCCTACACGCTCGAGCGGGCGACGAACATCACGGCCGACAGCTTCGACCGGCTGGCAAGCGCACGGCTGTATGTGCTCGTCGATGGGCGCGAGTCGGACGATGCGCTCGCCCGGTTGATCGACACCTTGGTCGCTGCCGAAGTCGACGTGATCCAACTGCGCGACAAGCGGCTGGCCGACCGCCAACTGCTGGCGCGTGCCCGCGTCGTTCGCCGACGGACCAGCGGCTCGAACACGCTGTTTATCATGAACGACCGGCCCGACATTGCGTGCTTGGCCGACGCCGACGGCGTGCACGTCGGCCAGGAAGAACTGAGCGTGAAAGAGGCGCGTACGATTGTCGGGCCCGACGCGCTGGTGGGGGTTTCGACCCACAGCGTGGAGCAAGCCCGGGAGGCAGTGCTCGACGGAGCGAATTATATCGGCGTGGGGCCGGTCTTTCCGTCGCGGACGAAGGAGTTCGCCCAGTTCCCGGGTTTGGAACTGTTGCGGGCCGTGAACGCCGAAATCCGCTTGCCCGCTTTCGCCATCGGCGGCATCTCGGCCGACAACATCGCCGAGGTGCGGGCGTGCGGTTTCAGTCGCGTGGCGGTCAGCTGTGCCGTGACCGAGAGTGCCGCGCCGGGCGATGCCGTGCGCGAATTGAAGCAGCGTCTGGTCTAACTCTTCTTCTTCAGCAATTCGCTGACGAGCGCTTTGAGTTTGTCGCCAATTCCGGGATCGTAGCCGATCCAGACACCACGAATCACTCCGGTCTGATCGAGCGACGATGGTCGTCGGATAGGCGAAGCCCTTCTCGCCCAAGGCCATCGCGACATAACGGCGCGTCTCGGCCCTTGATCGGCATAGGTCGGCAGCTTGGACTCCTTCTGCACCAGAAACATGATCGTTTCCATGCGCAGCGGGCCAAGCTCGGTGTCCTGGTCGCCGCACGAAACCGACAAAAAACGGAAATCCGGCTCGTCGCGCATCTGGACCCAGAAGGCGGTGATTTCCGGAAACTCTTCGCGGCACGGTGGGCACCAGGTTCCCCAAAAATTGATGACCGCAACCTTGCCCGCCAGATCCTGGAGCGTGGTGTCTTGGACGTCGCCGGTGAGAGCCTGCAGCTGCGAGGCCAGGCAAGCGTCGCCCCACGGCCGGATGCCTGGCACCGACCGCCGCGCCGGAATTCGGAGCCGCAGCCGACCAGCGTCACGCAGAGGCAAGCCACCGCGCATGGCCAGAGCGGCCAGAGCAGGACACTGCTGCGGCCCGGGCAACGACCGCCTGCGTGTTTGATATCTGATCCGGATCGATTCACTCATGCCAATCTCCCACTCGTGACTGAAAGCAATCCGCAGCCCGCTCCCGGAATCGGCGCGTAGCACCCCGCGTGGGGCAACGACACCGCTCGTCGCCTACGTTTATACTCTACAATTCCGGTCGCACCCACCGGGGGGTCTGGCGGCCGGTGCAACCCAGCATAATTACGGCAAGGGCGCATTGCGATGCACTACGAAGTCGAGCAGAAATTCGTGCTGGCCGATCCGGCCGCCATGGGGGCCAAATTGTCGGCACTGGGCGCCGCAGGCGGTCGGACAATGCGAGCAGGTCGACTGTTATTATTCACATCCGGCCCGCGACTTTTCCAAGACCGACGAAGCCCTGCGCATTCGCCAGGTCGATGGGCAGGCGCTGGTCACCTACAAGGGCCCGAAGATCGACCGCGAGACGAAAACGCGGCAAGAGATCGAACTCGCCGCTGCCGGCCGGCGCGACAACCGCGGAGCGATTTCGCCCGGTTGTTCGTCGCGCTCGGCTTTGCGCCGGTGGCCGAGGTACGCAAGCACCGCCGGACGTTTCAACTCGCCTGGCAAGAACACAAGGTCGAGGTGGCGCTCGACGAGGTCGCCGACTTGGGACTCTATGTCGAGCTGGAGATCTCGGCCAACGAGGAGACGCTCGAAGCGGCCCGCCGGCGCTGGCCAGCCTGGCTGCCCGGTTGAATCTTGGCGGCAGCGAGCGCCGCAGCTATCTGGAATTGCTGCTCGAGCGGACCGGGCGGCGTCAGGCCGCCTTCTGTTTGAGCTGGTCGTCGGCCGGGAACGAGAGATTCGCCTCGGCCGCGTTTCGCTGCAGGATCGTGCGGGTGGGATAGGGAATCTCGATTCCCAATTGGTCGAACTTGTTTTTGATTCGCCGCAGCAACTCGCGTCGGACGAGCCAGTTCTTGAGCGGCCGGGTCTTGATGACAAAGCGGATGACGACAGACGATTCGGCCAGCTCGTCAACGCCTAGCATTTCCATTTCGTCGATAATCAAACTGCTGTACTCCGGCTCGTCGCGCATCTGGCGTGCCAGGTCGGTCAGCACGCTCATGACGTGGTCGATGTCCTCGTCATAGGCGACGCCGATATTGAAGACGGCCCGCGACCATCCCTGCGTCGAATTGCTGACCCGGGTGATGGCGCCGTGAGGGATGAAGTGGACGCAGCCTTCCCAATCGCGGAGCATGGTCATGCGAAGAGTGATCCGTTCGACCTGTCCCGAGACGTCGTCGATCTTGACGACGTCGTTGACCATGTATTGCTGCTCCAACAGGATCATGAACCCGCTGAAGAAGTCCTTGACCAGGCTTTGCGCGCCGAAGGCCACGGCCAGTCCGATGACGGCCAGCCAGTTCATTAATTTGCTCGTCTCCACGATGCCCGCCTCGTTGAGCAGCATCACGATGCCGCCGGAGAAGACGATCACTCCGGCCGCGTTATGGACGACGCCGATCAAGGTCCGAGAGCGATTCTCGCGATCCTCGGCCGTGCCGCGGCCCGCCCGGCGGGCCAACAGGGCGATCAGCCGGGCTTCGATCCGCCGGAAAACCCAGAGAACGCAGGCCAGCGTCAGCAGAATCACCATGATTCGCGAGCTATGCTCGTTCAGCCATTTCCGAACGTTCGGCCAGGCCAGCGGATTGAGCAGATCCTTCAAATGATTCTCGGCGCCGCGTGCTTCGGCGCGACGCTCCTCGGCCTCTTTCAAGGCAGCGATCTGCTCGGCTTGCACGGCGGTGAGTTGCGATTGCAGCTCGTCGATCTGACGCGTGTGCTGGCCGACTTCGGCCTGGGCCTCGCGCAAGCGGACCTTGGCCTCGGTGATCTGTTGGCGCACGGGGGCCAGTTCAGCGGGATTGGCACCGGCCACCAGCTTTTTATGGAAGTCGGCTTCCAGGCTGGCCATCGTCGCCTCGACGTTGGCCACGCGCCCCTGGGCGGTCTCCAACAGCGTGCGCTCGAGCACGATCTCGCGATCGAGAATCTCGGTCCGCTTGGTCGCCGACTGCGCAGCCACTTGGGCTTGATGCGCCACAACATTCTTCTGCTTGGCCTCCTGAGTCGCAGCCGAGAGCTCTTTATTCTTGGCCTCCGACGGCAGAACCGGAGCCAGCGAGTTCAGATTCGTTTCGGCCGTCAGCGCCGGAACGCCAACCGGCGACAAGGTGGGCATGCCCAGAAGCGCGGTCACCATCTGCGTGTCGACGCCCGACGAAATCGCCGGAGGATCGCTGGCGGGCGGTTTGATCGGCCAGGAGCGGCGCATCTTCGTCGGCGCTGGCGGCCGATGGAGGATCGGCCGGATCGGCAACCGGGTCGGCGGGCTTTAGCAGCTTGTCGAGTGCCTGGCGATCGCCGACCATCTTGGTTTCGAGCGTGGCGATCGATGTTTGCAGCGCCTTTCGCTCGCGGATCGCCAACTCGAACCGCTGCTTGGCCAGATCCCATTTTTTTGCCAGTTCGGTCGGCACGGCGCGAGGCGGAATCGGCGGCACCAGGCGTGGCGGGCGGTTTGGCCACTTCACGCTTCTCGGCCTCGAGCCGGCTGTCGAGCTGCTTGAAATCGGTGTCGGCTTGCTGGTATTCCTTTTCCAGGTTGGCCAGCTCGGCTTGTAGTTCCGCCAGATGCTTCTGGTCGGAGTCAAGTGTCCGCTGCAACCGAGCAATCCGTTGCGCGTCGGACATCCGCGGCTCCGCCGCCGTGTCAGCGAGTGAACCCGACACCAGCAAGGTGTGGCTTTCCGACAGATCGTCCGCACTGATCGCCAGCAACACGGACGGATCAGCGTCGGCTTCAGGCGGTGCCGCCACCGTCGTGGCGGCCGAAGAGAACAGCAGCCCCCAAATCAAAGCCAGCATCATGGTGACAAGACGATTGAGCATAGGCGATCGGCAAAGCGAAGAGATAGATATTGAACCGGCGCGCTTGCCGTCCGCGGGGCAGCACGTCTGAAGGGGGCGGGAGTATAGCGGCCTTCGGTGACTGACTCAACGGGAAATGAACTGCTTAGCAGGCCACGCTTTACGAGACGCAAGCAGATCGGTAGTACTGGCTGCGGACCGAAAGCCAGGCAAATGCCGCTCGGCGGGGTGGGCCGGATCCCACCAGATCCCGACTGATGGGTGGGTCGAAGTGGCGCATGCGGCCGGGGCCCGAACGAAAGAATCGCCACGGGCGGCGGTTGCCCGAGCGTCGATTTGTTATGGCCCGTGTCAAAAAGAGCCAGACGGACATTGCTTGGCTCACAGTTTGCTATAATGCAAGTAAGACCGTGCAGGCAGGGCTAACCGTTACCTCAAAGGGGACGACAGGAAGCACCAACGTGCTGTATGTCTTTCGGAATTTTTTTCAGCGGCGCACATCATCAATCGAAGGCCGCAGAGCGGAAGGTCCATCTCGGCCTGGAATTGCTTGAGGAGCGGAATCTGCTGTCCGCCAGTGCGGCAGGCGTTGCAGCCGGGGGCCTGTTGAATGATGGCGGCGGCCAGGCTGGCTCGCCCGGTGCATCTGGGGCACCACCCGTCACCACGAACGCTGCCATGGCGACGCCTGCTGTTGCTCCGGCAATCACTGTGGCGCCGGATCCGCCAGGCAGTTTGTCGGGTTACGTTTTTCTTGAGCCGACTGCTGGTTCTCCCAACTTCAATCCGGTCACTCCCGCGCCGGGAGAATTGCCTGTGGCTGGGGCGACCGTCAGGTTGAGTGGGCCGGGTGGAACGCAATCGGTCGTGACCACCGGCACCGGCGCATTCGACTTCAGCGATTTAACGCCTGGAAACTATTCGCTCAGCATCACACCGCCATCAGGCGATACCAACGCGCTGGCGATCGCTGGCAGCGGCAACGGAACGGCCGGCATCGGTACGATTTCGAACATTACGATCGGATCGGGCCAGAATCAGACAGGCGAGAATTTCGCGGTGACGGCGGGGAGCCAACTTGGGCAGATTTACTTCACTGCCAGCTTGTTGGTTAGCGGCGGGCAGATTCCGCTCGCGCCGTTCGAACAAGTCATCACCCCGGCTCCCACTCCGAATGTGCCGCAGCAAATCGCGCCGCCCACGGCTTTACCTGGACTGTCGGGAAGGACCTTCGTGGTTGCCGGCAGTCAGTCACTTCCGCAAGGAGGTTCGGGCGGTGACGCGATTATCGGCGGCGCAAACCCTGCCAGCCCGCTGTACGCGGGCAATATTCAGGATGAAATCTGGCCGGCATTTGGCGAACAGGGGGTCAACAATTGGCTCAACGAAGGTCCGGAAGCGGATATGATGCAACAGCTCAACAATCTAGGGGATATGAATCTGTTGAACGGTGGCACCATCCGAGGCACCATGCCGAATCCCAACTCGCCGATCCGTGGCGATGGAACGGGCGGCGACGGCTCGAATCGCGGCACGAACAACAATCTTTTCAATTTCCATGACGGCGAGTTGGGCCACGGCATCGCGCCCGACATCGATCCATTGCCCCGAGAGCTGCGCGACACGTATGGGCCGTATCCGGAGCAGGCCGTTTTGCTCGACCGGGCGGCCGTGGCGGTGAGCGAAATCCCACGCCTGCCGGCGGAAGAAGAATCGTCGCCCATCTCAGGCGCATCGGCTGCGGCGGTCGCTGCCTGGATGCTGGTAACGAGCAATCGCCGCGCGGACCTCGAACGGCGAGCAGATTATTTCGAACGTCGGCGCACAAGTTAACCGGATACCCTCTATGAAAGCTCCCGCAATACGTCGAGCGGCAATTCTTGGCCGCCGGGCTGCGCGCGCTGGTCTGTTGACGATCGCGATGGCGGGCACGGTGCGCGCCAGACACCGCCCCCTTCGGCCGAGGCTGCGGCAAAAGGGCAAGTCACCCCCCTGCCGAGCAAATTGGCCGCGCTGCTGCCGAAAAGCCGCCAATTGCAACACGATGGCGATCTTCGCACCGCCGAGCAAGTTGCGCACTTCGATTTGAAACATCACACCGACGTCTCACAACTGGCCGGTTCGCTGGAAGTGCTGACCTCGATCTACAAACAGTCGGGCCGGTACGAAGAAGCGCTGGCAACCGGCACGCGCTACCAGCAGGTGTTGGAAAAGATTCCCAATGCCGATCCCTCCAAGCAACAAGACATTCACTTGCTGTTGGCGGAGATTCTGGCCGGTTTGGAAAAATATCCGCAGGCGGTGGCGCAAGTCGACGACGGCCTGAAAATCGCCGACGGCTGGCGCAGCGACCGATCCGCTCTGGGAACCTCACGCTTATGCACTGCGCGCACAAATCGAGCGCGCGGCCGGACAAATCGATGCCGCCAGTGCGGACTGGCGCGAAGTCGAAACGCGGATGCGGGCCGTGCTGGATCAGATCGGCCGTAGCGGGCCGAACACGGACCTCGAAGAATCGGCCCTGAAACTTCTGACCGAGTCGCTCGTCTCGATCGATCGAACGCCCGAGGCCATCGCCACGCGGCAGCAATTCCTCGCTCGGCACGAGGACGACTACACCCGTGGCCGAAACTGGTCGGAAATCGCCAAATGTTACGCCTTGCTCGGGCAGCAGTCGCAGGAAGAACAGGCGCTGCGCAAGGCGCTAGCCCTCGAAGCGCGCGACGAAGCAGCCGGCAAAGAACAATCGAAAGCCGAACAGGCCGACCTGCGCGATCGGCTGGGGCTCGTACTTGCCCACCGAGGCGATCTCGAAGGCGCCCGCCAACAGTGGCAGGAAGCAGCCGCGGGTTACCAGAGTCTGATCGGCGGGCGGACGCAACGTCGCCACGACACGGAACAGCGGCTGGGCTACCTGGCAAAATTGCAGCTGGTGTTCGAACACTCCAACCAATGGCAACAGGCGATCCGCGTCGGACAGCAATTGCTTGAATACCGCACGCAAAGCTTGCTGCCCGACGATCCAAAGCTGTGGCGCATCAAATCGACGTTGGGCGGCTTGTACGCCCGGGCCGGCGAGACCGAAAAGGCCCGCCCGCTGTTGCTCGACGCGCTGGCCTATTGGCACGGTCGGATGCCGGCCGCGGGCAGTGAAATTGCTCAAACGCTTGCTCAATTGAGTAAGGTTGCGCTGGCCGATGGCGATCGGCAACAAGCGATCGCCTATTGCGAAGAAGCGGTGAAAGCCTGCCAGCCGCCGCCGACCGGCCATGAACTGCAATTGGCCGAAGCCTATGACAATTTGGGGGACGTTCTGGCGGAAGACGGCCGGTATGATCGTGCGCTCGAACAACACGAGCAGGCCGAGAAGATCTGCCGCGACCGGCCGAACGATCGCCGCGCCGCCTGCTGCTTTGCGGCACACTGGTCGATATCGCCGCGGTCTATAAGGCGCAGCATCAGTTCGCGCGGGCTGCCGAGTATTGTGCCCAGGCCTTGGAAGTGCGCCGACGGGCGCCCGGCAAGGATCCGCTCGCGCTGATCGGGCTCTATACGGCCCTGGCCACGCTCCAACTGGCCGACGAACAGTCCCAAGCCACCGGCCAGGGGGAGTCGACCCAACTTGCCGAAGCCGAAAAGAATATCGAGGCGGCACGCCGGCTGTGCGAAGAACAAGGCTTGCTCGACGACGCGCCGGGCATCGGCGTCTTGGAACTGCAAGCGGTCGTCGACGTGCGCCGCGACAAGCCCGACGCTGCCCGAAAATCGCTCGACGAGGCGCTGGCGCTGGCCAGGCGATCGAAGCAGCCTGTGCTGGAAGCCAAGATCCTGACGCAGCTCGCCGGACTCGACGGGCGCGATGGTTCTGCCCCCGGGGCCGAGCTACCAGCGAAACCCTGAAAGCGGCGATCCACACAAGAGCCGCGCCTTTCGCCTTTCGGTCAATCGTCGCGTGGTCGATTGGGCGGAGGTCGCCGACGCGGCGGGCCGCCGGGGCCCATCCCCTCGGCGTGGCCGATCCCGCCCTTGATTCCCGCGGCAGCGTCTTGCGGCGTCACGCCCATCACGATGTCGAAGTTGGCGGCAAGTTCGCCGATGGGTGAGCCGGGCAGCGGCTTGAAATCGACCATCAACGTCCGCCGGGCCTGCGGGTCGGAGATATCGGCCAGCACGCCATCGCCGTCGTTTTGCGGATGTCCGTCGATGAACAATTGCGTGGTATAGACCCGACGCCCGTTCTGACTGATGCCGAAGTGGATATGGGGCGTGCGGCCGGGATAGGCAACCGGCTTGATCGTGCGGAAATAGTATTGGCCGTTGGAGTCGGTCAGAAACCGGCCGTAGCCCTGGAAATTGCCGTCGCGCTGTGCGTGGCGATCGTGCGAGTTGAGATATACGCCACGACTGTCGACCTGCCAGATTTCGACGAATGCATTTCGCACCGGCTCACCCGTGCGGCTGAGGATGCGGCCGGTCAAATGGGTAACCTCACCCAGCGCGGGCGTAATCGCCTCATTGACGATGATCAGATCGTTGTCGGTGTCGAGCGGTAGTTTATCGGGATAGAACGGGCCTTCGGTCAGCCGCGGCGTGACGGCCAGCTCTTCGGCCCAGAGTCCCCGCGTGAGCGAGCTGGCCGCCGCCAGGGCGAAACCCTTGATCGCCTGCCGCCGGCTGATCGCGAAATGGTCGAGATTCATTGGGTTACCTCTTTTTTCCCACGACTGGGGGGGCGCTGACCAGGGCGCCGGAGCCGCGCCCGATAGCCCTACCTTAATATTAACGTTTTCGCGAGCTCGAAGCGCCAGCCGAGGGGGCCGATTATTTGGGGCTGCCGCGTTTTTTCCCCACGCGAGCCGTTACTTCAAGCTTTCCAGATACGCGATCACGTCGGCGAAGGCTTCCGGTGTCAAACCGTCTTTGAGTCCACTGGGCATCAACGACAGACTGCTGGCGCTGCGCTCTTCGATTTCGGCGGCGGCAATGCTGACGACGCGGCCTTCGACGTCGACCATTTCGACCACGTCCTGGCCGTCGGACTTGATGATGCCTGAGTAGATTTTGCCGGTGTCGGTCACGATGGTCGTCACCTGATAGCCGGCGGCGACGCGATTCGAGGGTTCGAGGACCGAGCGGATCAGTTCGGCACGTGGATATCGGGCGCCGATTCCGGTCAGGTCGGGACCGATCTTCGCTCCCACTCCGCCGACGGCGTGACACTTAACGCAGCCGACTCCTTTGAGGTCGGCAAAGATCTCGCGGCCGTGGAGCGCGTCGCCGGGATGGCCGGTGGCAAAGTCGCGATAGGCTTTGGCATCGAGCGCGGCCGGCACGTCTTCGTAGAGAAACTCGAACTCGGGATCCTTGGTGCCGAAGGCCAGGCTGAATTTCCAGCCGTCGGCGTCGTTGCCTGTCCGCAGCCAAACGTGGTTGGTTCCCTTTTTCAGCGTCACCTGGCTTTGATACTCGCTGGGATTCCAACTGTGATTGCCGCGCAGTTTGCCGACTTGAGTTCCGTTGACCCAGACCACCGAGTCGTCGTCGCTGCCGAGCTGCATCACGGTGGTATAGTCCTCTTCGCAATCGAGCGTAGCGTAGGCCAGCGCAGAACGTCAGTGTTCTGCGCAGCTCGCCATTCATGCGGACTTCGCCGCCGGACCGACTGGTTGTGATCTTGTGCCAGGCAAATGGCACGCCGGCAATGGCGAGCGGTTCGGCCAGGTTGGGGATGATGGCCGGATCGACGTCGGGCGGATCGTTTCTGGGCCAGGTCCCGACGACGTGCCAGGTGGTAATCGGGCGGGGAGCATCGAAGATCGGCTGCAATTCGACGCGGAGCACGCCGGGAAGTTCGCCGCGCTGACGGCGATCAATAATGTCACGGCCAACGCTGTCCCGCAATGCTTTCATCGCGGTCCGCGAGGCGGCACGGACCGTCGGATTCTTGTGCAGCAGGCCATCGAGATAGATCGGCAGCGCCCGGCGGTCGGGCATTTCGGCCAATGCCAGGATCGCTTCATCGCGAACTTGCGGGTCGGCGGCCAGTGCCATGAGCCGATCGAGAGCGGCGTGCAACTCCAACTCGCCAGCCACGCGGGCCGCGGCCCCGCGCACCGCGGGAGCGGCATCGTCCAGCGCGTGGATGATCTCGCTGGCCGCCGCGGCGCCGCGGATACGACCGAGCGTTTGAATCGCCTGGGCACGGATTTCGGCGACCTCGCTGGCCTGAAGTCGCGTGACAGCCGGCAGCGCGGACTCGATTTTGAGCACGGCAACCCCTTCGAGCGCTGCCACGAGCAGTTCGTCCGGCAGGGTGTCGTCGTCCAAAACCTTGATCAGCGCGTCACCGGCACCGGGCCCGGCCAGTTTTGTCACGCCTCCGACGGCATCGACGCGCAGCGGCAAGGGATTTTTTGAATCCTCAGCGATCTGAGCCAGCATGGGAGTGGAATCAACGTCGTGAATCTCAACCAGCACTTCGACGGCCACGGCTCGCAAGGCGGGATCTTCCGCCGCAAGTGCGCCCTGAAGCGTGGATATGACCGGCGCGGTTGACGACCAATCATATTTCTTGGTTCGAGCCGGCTTTCCCTTGGCCGGCTGGATTCCCCACCATCCCTCGGTGTAGGGATCGGCCCGATGATGCACTTCGCCCAGCGACTGGAGTGCCTGGGCGCGCAGGGCCTGGTCGGGGCTTTCGGTTGCCGCCCATACCAACGCCGCCACCGCCGCGTCGTCGTAGACGCCGGTAAGAGCCACCAGCATGTCGCGGCGAACCTGGGAGTTTTCGGAGGCGAGATATTGCCGAGCGGGTTGCCACTGGTTCGAGCGCCGAATCGCTTGGATCGCGGTAAAACGGACGAAAGGGTCGTCGTCCTCGAGCATTGCATAGAGCGCCGGCGCCGTGGACGTGTCGCCGATGCGCCCCAGCGCGATGACCGCCCACATTCGCACTTGTGCCTCCGAATCGGCCAGGGCCGCCAACAGCCGGCCGGTGGCCGCCGGGCATCGCCGCTCGCCCAGCGCCGGGCGGCCTGCGAGCGAACGTCGGCGTCGGGATCGTCGAGCGCCGCGATCCAGGCCGGGGCGGGATCGTAGGTTGCAGCGCGGTTCGCGATGCCGCTCAGCGTCCACAGGGCGTGGACCTTGGCCAGCTTCGACGCATCGGCCGAGGCCAAAAGCGCCGCGACCGGCGCAATCGCCGGCTGGCCCAGGCGCGTCAGGCACGATTGAGCTCGTGCACGCTCGCTGTCGGCTGGATGACCCAGCGCCTTGAGCTGGGCCGCCAGCGGAGCGTCGTCCGACACCCGAGCTGGCTCGGCCGGGACGTCGGTGCCGACATAGCGAACGCGAAACAGCCGGCCGCAGATTCGCGGATTGGTCCAGACCTCGACATTCCAATCGGCCACATACATCGCGCGGCCGTCGGGGCTGAAGCAGAGGTCGAGCGGCCGGAATTCCTCGCTGCCGTCGCGGACCAGAAAATCGTCCATCGTGGCCGTAAAGGTAGCGCCGCTGCGCGTGGGGACGAAGCGTTGGATTTTGCTCTTTCCCCATTCGCAGTAAAAGACATTGTCGCGGAACTTTTCCGGCCACGGCGCCCCGCGATAACAGGCCGCGCCGACCGGCGATCCGCCGCCGTGTTCGCTGATCCGCGGCAAATGGCGCTCGGGATTCTTGCGAAAATCGTAGGGATAGCCGTAATAGCCGGTCGGCACCTGATGGGTGAAGCGGGTCCACCAGCCGAGGCCATCGTCGGTGTTGTCGTAGGTAAAGATGTTGTCGAGCGAGTCCATCGCGACGTCGAGATGGTTGCGGGTACCCGAGCTGACGACTTCCAGTTGCGAGCCGTCGAGCCGCATCGATACGACCCCGCCTCCCTCGAGCGTGAGCGTGCTGCCATCGCTGCCGACGGCGTGCTGGATTCCCTTATCGCCGACCGACACATAGACCCGGTTGTCGAGACCCAGGCGGATGCCGGTGACGATGTGATCGTTGAGGCCATATTTTCCGGCCGGGGGCCCAAAACCCTCGGCCAGGTCTTTGCGCTCGTCGGCCACGCCGTCGCCGTCGGTGTCGCGAAAGACTGAGTAATGGGGGGCGTGCATGACATAGAGGGCTCCGTCATCCCAGATCAGGCCGAAGACGGAAGCCAGATTCTGGCAAAAGACGGTTTTGCGCGGCGCACCGGTCTTTTCATCCCAGCGGAGCAGCACGATCCGGTCGAACTCCTTGGCGGTCGGGCCGCGCATGTCCATCGGATCTTCGCCGAC
This sequence comes from uncultured Planctomycetaceae bacterium, assembly GCA_963702015.1. GTDB lineage: Bacteria > Planctomycetota > Planctomycetia > Pirellulales > PALSA-1355 > DATJTR01. Next base: position 2,885,730 of record OY969698.1, on the reverse strand, counting down.
AAACAGGTTGCCCTCGGAGTCGCAGGTGATCACCGAAGGATGTTCGATGTCGGGGGCCCGGCAGACCAGCTCGATTTCGAATCCGCTATATCCGTCGGCAATCGTTTGGGCCCAGGCGGGCGCAAAGCCGGCGGCCACGCAGAATCCCGCCATCACCGATAACCCGGCGCCGAGCGGGGCTCGAAACGCTATTGGCATCGATCACAACCTCGCGCGTCGATTCTTTTGGCCGTGTCGCTTCTCGGGGCGGGATCGCAAGGATCCAGGGAGCAGGCAAATGGGGCCAAATCGGCAAGCGAGGCGATTCAGCCGGCCCGGCGACCCGGAATCCTGAATTTAACTCGTGGGCAAGTGGATATCAAACTGGACTTTACGAGCCGAGTTCGGTTCTGGGATACTTCCCCAGTTGAGTCAGCAGGGTCGAAGGAGTCGACCACTCTGGCACACTAGTGCGCTACACCAGGGATTGATTTGCCGGGCTGGTTTGCTCGTTTGCCTTGCCGGGGCAAACGCAGTTGGCCCAGGGACATCGGGATGCAACCTCGGTTGCCCTCCGGTGGCGCTGGAAGTTCCTGGTTGTCGAGTAAGGACACTCGCCATGATCCGCTATTCGGTCCTCGTCCCGCAGCGCAACGCCGGCAACGAGCTTGCGCGTCAGCTTCCCGAACTGCGCCGCGTGCTGGATTTGCTGGCACTCCCCTACGAGGTGATTTGCATTGATCAGGCTTCGGCGCCTCCCACGCGCGCCATGCTCGCCCAGTTGCTCGAGCAGTACCCATTCTTGCGCGTGCTGACTTTGGATCGCACGGTCGGGCTGGAGGCCGCGTTGGCCGCCGGAATCGCCGCCGCCCGCGGAGAGCTGGTGGTGGCCACGGGTGTGGCCAAGGAATATCCGGTGCAGCAAATCCCACATTTGATTGCGGAACTGTCGCGGACCGACATTGTCTTTGGTCGTGCGAAGCGCGTTCGGTTGGGCGCACGCCTGGCAACTTATGGCGGGGCTGCCCCAGCGGTGGCTGCTCGGCGCCGACCTGCGCAGCACCGATTGTTTGTTTTGGGCGGCCCGCCGCGAAGCGATTACCGGACTCGAGTCGGCGCGTGGCACCGCGCGATTCCTGCCCTGGCTGGTGGCGATGCGAGGGTTTCGGGTGGGCGAGACGACTGTCCGCTTTCAGCCGGGCCACGAGCCGGCCCGCGATGTGTGGCCCCATCCCGCCGATCTGCTGGCGGTCTGGTGGCTCCGCCGGCGTTATCGACCGGCAAAGGTCGAAGAGCTGCACGCGGGGGTGGCTGAGGTGGCAACGCCCCTGGCGGCAGGCGCCAGCCACTGGATCGATACCGCGCAAGGGCGCGTCCGGCGAGAAGCCGACACGCGGCAACGTGACAGCGCCTGAGTCGTGGCGAGCCTGAGCCACCAACCACAACAGCGCCCGAGCGAAGCCCGTGGGCGTGTGATCCAACCCCGTTCGAGCCGCGATGTGGCTCTCGCGACTAGCCCGACACAGACTGACAACCCCGAGAGCGAGCAGCCAGAGCATGAAGATATTCTTTTCCGTCGGCGAGCCGAGTGGCGATCTGCACGCGGCCAACTTGATTCGCGAACTTCGTCGCGAGCACCCGGCACTGGAAGCGGTCGGTTATGGCGGCCCCGAGATGGCGAAAGCCGGCTGCGATTTGCACGCCGACCTGACGGCGCTGGCGGTGATGTGGTTTTTGCGAGTGCTCCTCAACATTCACAAATTTCTCGACCTGGCGAGTCGCGCGGACCGCTACTTTCGCCACTCGCGACCCGACGCCGTGGTGCTGATCGACTATCCGGGCTTCAATTGGTGGATCGCTCGGCGGGCGAAGGCGCATGGCATTCCGGTCTTTTATTATGTGCCGCCGCAGATTTGGGCTTGGGCGAGCTGGCGCGTGAAGAAGATGCGGCGACTGGTCGACCACGTCCTGTGCAGCCTGCCGTTCGAGGTCGAGTGGTACGCCGAGCGGGGCTGCCACGCCACGTTCGTCGGCCATCCCTACTTCGACGAGGTCCGCTCCCGGCCGATGGACGAGGCGTTTGTCGCGTCGCGGCAAAGCCCGGGGCATCCGCTGGTCACCATCCTGCCGGGATCGCGGACGCAAGAAGTGACGCTGAATCTGAAATATTTTTTGGAAGCGGCGGCACTGGTCCACGCCCGTTTCCCCGAGGTGCGGTTCGCCGTCGCCAGCTTCAAGCCGTCGCAGGCACATTTAGCCCGCTCGCTGACCGCGGCCAGCGGTTTGCCGATCGAAGTCCATCTGCGGCGGACACCCGAGTTGATTCGAGCCGCCGATTGTTGTCTGGCCGTGTCGGGCTCGGTGTCGCTGGAACTGCTGTACCATACGCGGCCGACGGCGATTCTGTATTGGATCAGCCCGACGGCGTATTGGGTGCAGAAGCATTTTCGGCACACGCGATACATCACGCTGGTCAACCTGTTGACGGCGCGGCAGGTCTTTTCGCGGGATCTCACGCCCTACGACCCCGCCTCGCCGGCCGACGCGAATGTCTTGTTTCCCGAATACCTGACGTGCGAAAACAAGTCTCGCGCTAGCCGACCATGTAATCCGTTGGTTGACCGACCCGGCCGAGCATGCGAGAGTCACGGCCGAGTTGGCCGCACTGAAGGCTCGCGTCGGTCATGGCGGAGCATCGCGCCGGGCAAGCCAGTACATCCTGACGACGCTCGCGGCGCGGCGGCCGCCGTTGCCACGGCCCCATTTCCTGCCCACCGCCCGAACGTCGGCCACCCTGGGGGTTGACGCCTCACACGATGCCGCCTGAAACAATCCAATGGCTTGAAGCGACCCGCCTGGCGGTCGAGAATCGCGTTTGGTTTTTTTCGCCCGCCGCCGGGGCTTCACGAGAGGAATTCCGTACGTGGCTTTGAACGATCCGGCCCCGACGCAAGGCGACCTTCACTTTTCGCTGCTGCACATTCCGGTGCGTGTCCACCCGATGTTCTGGGTGATGGGCCTGATCTTGGGGGCCAGCGGTTCGGACGATAAGAGTCTGATGCCGATCATCATTTGGATCGTGGCGGTCTTCGTGTCGGTGTTGGTTCATGAGATGGGGCACGCGTTGGCGATTCGCGCCCTCGGGGTGCAGCCTTGGATCACGCTCTACGGCATGGGCGGGCTGACGAGTCACCAGGGGGGGCGATTTCGACCGCCGACGCAGATCCTGGTTTCGCTGGCCGGGCCGATGGCCGGTTTTGCCTTGGCGGCGATCGTGGTCGCGCTCACCACGGCCAGCGGCCACCAAGCCCGTTTTGCTTTCGGTTGGCCCTACCTGATCGAGTGGCGACTGGGCGGATTTACTAACCCGGCGTTGCTGGAACTTTCCTACGACCTGCTGTTCGTGAACATCTGGTGGGGGATTTTGAACCTGCTGCCGATCCTGCCGCTCGATGGCGGTCACATCACGAACGAAGTGCTCAACATCTGCCACCCGCGAGGTGCACTGAAGATTTCGCTGTGGGTGTCGCTGGTCGTGGCGGCGGCGATGGCCGCGACGGGATTGAGGACGCAGCCGGTACAATGGTTCCGGATTCTGTTGTTCGGATCGCTGGCCTATTCGAGTTATCAGATGCTCGTGGCATACTCGGCCGGCCGCAGAGGGTGAAGCGCCCGCGCGGGATGCGCCCGGGGGTGGCAATCAGGCAATCACGAATCCTTGCTCCGCGGGAGGAAAGGAGGCGCGATGCGACAGGAAAAGCAGACCGCGACGGCCTCGAGTTCGGCCCGGCAACGGGTGATCCTGCTCGGCGCAAGTAATGTCGCCCGTGGAATTTCCGTCATCACCGAGACTTCCCGCCGGCTGCACGGCCGGCCGCTGGAAATCTTTGCCGCCTTCGGCCGGGGACGCTCCTATGGAAGGACGAGCCGGTTTTTGGGTTTCGAGTTGCCGGGCATCGCCGAGTGCGGTCTGTGGCAATCGCTTTCCGACAGGCCGCCACTGGCCACCAGCGCGCTGGTGACGGACATCGGCAACGATTTGTTTTACGACCATCCGCTGGAGCAGATCGTCGACTGGATCGATGCATGCCTGACGCGGCTGTCGTCGATCGGCGCAGAATCGTGGTCACGCGATTGCCTTTGGACAACCTGCCGGGGCTTTCCGAGCGAAGATTTTGGCTGTTGCGGAAAATTTTTTTTCCCAAGTGTCGACAGAGTCTTGCGCAGGTCGCCGAGCGTGCCGCGGCGCTCGATCGGCATGTGGTTGAATTGGCCGGCGCCTATGGCGCCAAATCATTTCTCCGCCGCGCGCATGGTATGGCTTCGACGCGATCCACATCCGATTGCGCGAGACGCCGCGCGCTTGGCGCGAGATCCTGCTCTCCTGGTCGCCCGACCGCCAGACGCCGCGCGCGGTGCCTCCTTCGCCGCTCCGAGCGCTCTATCTGAATGCGGTTTTTCCCGAGCGCCAGCGGGTTTTTGGCCGTGAGTGGCAAGTGCGACAACCCTCTGGCAAATTGCCCGACGGCACAACGCTCTGGCTCTACTGAATCGCGCGAGCGCGTGTTGGCGCATCGCCGCGTCATGAACGCGGCGGTGTCGCGCGCCGCTACGATCGCGCAGCGACGCGCAGCGCTTCGCGCACGATGCACAGCGCGTCGCGCAATCGCGCGAGAGCGCGATCGCGCACGCTTCGAGCGCAGCGCGCGCGCAGCGCGCGACTTGAAAAAAATCGGCGACGATGCAAAGATTTCAGCGAAGATGTGTTGCACAAATCGAAAGAATTTGTACAACTACTAGTCAGTAGTTCCCTGAACGAGGAGTTGATCGGTCTGGTGTGTCAGAACAACTCGTGTGTGTGATCCGCCAGACCGTGATTCGTGTTGTGTTTTTGTTCAGGGTGGGACTCGCTCGTAGTCAATAGTGACCTGGAGGTCACCGAGACGGATCTCGCCGAAACTTTTTTTGGAGGACGGACTGTGGCCAAGAAGAAGAAAGCCGCTGCTAAGAAGGCTGCCCCGAAGAAGAAGGCCCACAAGAAGGCGGCCAAGAAGAAAAAGAAGTAGCCAGCGGGACTGGTAGCATCTGGGGACGGTACTTGCTACCCCCCTAGAAGCCATCGGGACAGGCCCTCCTGAGCCCCGCCTCGTCACGCTTTGGGCATCGAAGCCCGCCGCGGAACGACTGAAGTGCTCGGGATTGGTGCCACCCCCCTTCGTCTGTCGAGTGAAAACCGACCGGACGAACGGAAGCGAAACAACGAGAAAGAGCCGCCGGAAGACCCTTCCGGCGGCTCTATTTTTTTGCGCACTCGCCCCTGACGGGCTCGCTCGCGGCTTTTTTCGCGCACTCGCCCCTGACGGGCTCGCTCGCGGCTTTTTTGCGCACTCGCCCCTGACCGACTTGCTCGTGATCAGGATGATTGGGGTCGCACGGCGAGCAAGAGTAACCCGAAGCGCCTGCCAGGGTTCTTCGTCCCGTCCCCCCTCGCTCGCGCTTTGGGTTTGTGGCATCACGGCGCGCCGATGACGAGTCCAGCGATATCGCTCACATCTTCAGCGACGGCAACGGGGCGGCGGCCGGACCGGCCTGAGCCAGGTTGCGGACAAGCGTCTGACAGATCGCTTCCAGATAGGGGGCGGCCTGCGGATCGGTGAGATTGACTGCCGTCTGGCCGGCGTCGCCATGCTCGCGAATTGAAATCGTGATCGGCACCTCGCCCAAAAACGGAATGTTCAGTTCGCCGGCGCGCCGCCTGGCCCCACCCGATCCAAAAATGTCGTACCGCTTGCCGCAGTCGGGGCAAACGAAGCCGCTCATGTTTTCGACCATACCCAAAACCGGGATGTTTACCTTGCGGAACATGGCGACCGCTTTGACCGCGTCGAGAAGTGCCACCTCCTGCGGCGTGCAAACGATCACGGCGCCGGTCAGCGGCACAAGCTGCGACAGGCTGAGCGCTACGTCGCCCGTCCCTGGCGGCATATCGATCACCAGATAGTCAAGCGGTCCCCAAGCGACGTCGCGCAGGAACTGTGTCAGGGTATGGTGCAACATCGGCCCGCGCCAAACCACGGCTTCGCCCGGCGCAACCAACAGGCCGATCGAAATCATCTTCAGCCCGGCGGCGTCGACCGGTTGGATGCGACTTTGCACGACTTCGGGCTTGCCCGTGGCGCCGAGCAAGTGCGGAACGCTGGGCCCGTAGACGTCGGCATCAAGAAGTCCGACGTTCGATCCTGCCTTCGACAACCCGAGGGCCAGACAGGCGGCGATCGTGCTCTTGCCGACCCCCCCCTTGCCCGATCCGACGGCGATGATGCTCTTGACCGTGATGCCAAGCTCGCCGCGTGGCTGCGGCGGCCGGTCGAGAACGGCAAGCTCGACGTGCACATCGCTCAGGGCCGGAAAGCGCGCTTTGAGCATGGCCGCCAGGGCGTCGCGGGTTTCGTTCCAAAGCGGCGCCGAATGGGTCGACAGCGCCAACACGAGCGACACGCGTGGACCATCGACACGCAAGTCGCGGACCTGCGAGTTTTCGATCACGCTGCCGCCGGTCTCTGGATCGGCGAAGTCGGCCAAGGTGCGCTCGACGTCGGCCTTGCTGGGCAGGTTATTGCTGGGGGCGTTGGTCATGCTCAATCGAGTCCTTCTTCAGAATTCCAAGGAAGCGTCTGCCAGACTTGTTCGATGCGGTCGTGCATGGCCGGCCAGGTCTGTGCTGCCGCGTGCTGGCCCAGTTGCGCCGGGCCAGCCGCACCACCGCGTCCACCTGCCTCGGCGAGTGGCAAACATGGATGGCGCCCAATTCGCGGGCCAGCCAGCCGTCGTCTTGTCGGCGGCGATCGACCAAGGCAACCACGCGCGCTTGCGGAAACCGCCGGCCGAGGCGGTCGACCAGCTCGGCCAATTCCGCCCGCCGCTCGGCATTCCAGGCCAACGCCAGCATGCTGGCCGGCGCATCGGCAACTTGCTGCCAGGCGTCGAGCGGTCGGCGCGTTTCGACCAGTGGAAGCGGCAGCGCGGCCGATGCCTGTCGCAGCGCGGCGGCCCACGAGCCGCTCGGTTCACAAACGATCAGCGCCGGATGAGTCATAAATTACGCTACGAGCTTAGGGAACAAACCGCGTGGGCCGGGGCGTGATGGTTGCTTCATGCGGTTGTTGCTCCAAGGCTCTCCCGGCCACTGGAACGAGTCATCCTAGGTAGCAGCGCCGCCGTTGACAAGCCACACCAGCGGCCTGACCCGGGCGGAAGCATGTGCCGCTCGCGGCGACCGACTAGAATGAGGCAAGCCGGGGGGGTAGCCCCCCGCATCACGGGACGCCAAAGACGGGCCGAGCCATGTACGAACGCTTCACCGATCGCGCCCGCAAGGTCATGCAATTGGCCAACGACGAAGCGCAGCACTTCGGCCACGAATATATCGGCCCCGAACACGTCCTGTTGGGATTGATCCGGGAAGGCAGCGGCGTGGCCGCTAATGTCCTGAAAAACCTCGACCTCGATCTGTCCAAAATCCGCGCTGAAGTCGCAAGGCTCGCGGAAGGTGGACCCGATATCGTCGTGATGGGCAAGCTGCCGCAGACGCCCCGGGCCAAAAAGGTAATTGAATTTGCGATGGAGGAAGCCAGAAGCCTGGGCCACAACTACGTCGGCACCGAGCACCTGTTGCTCGGCCTGCTCCGCGAGCAAGAGAGGGTGGCGGCTCAGGTCTTGATGAATCTGGGTCTGGAGCCGGAAGAGGTCCGCGACGAAGTGCTTAATCTGTTGGGCTGCGGTATCGAGCAATGCCGCACAGCGCCGAGTGCCCGAGCACTGGATGACCCCAAATCACGCCACAGCCTGTGCGAGAGCTTCACCGATCGCGCCGGAAGGTGATGCAACTGGCCAATCAGGAAGCGCAACGCTTCAATCACGAATACATCGGCGCCGAGCACATTCTGTTGGCGTTGCTCAAAGAGGGAAGCGGCGTGGCGGCCGGCGTCTTGAATAACCTGAACGTCGATCCGCGCAAAATCCGCCTCGAGGTCGAAAAAAATATCCAAAGCGGACCCGACATGGTCACGATGGGCGCACTGCCGCTGGCTGCGCGGGCCAGGAAGGTCGTTGAATACTCGATGGAAGAAGCCCAAAACCTGAATCACAATTACGTCGGCACCGAGCACCTGTTGCTCGGCCTGCTTCGTAATCAAGATTCCGTGGCCGGCCACGTTTTGGCCAGTCTGGGGCTGGCGGTTGAAACCGTTCGCAGCGAAGTGCCCAGCGTGTTGGGCTCGGCCGCCGAAGGTGGCAAATGGACCCAGCGCGGCGCCGGCCCTCTGCGGCCGATGATACGGATCGCCGAATCTCGAAGCACATCGCAAGTCGCACGACGAGATGAACTGGGAAGAGTGCGCTCGAACACGTGCGGGCTGAAGACGAAAGACGTCGTATTCTTTTTGTCCTGGATGTTCCTGCTCGTGGGAATTGTCGGCCTTTCGCTTGGGCTTAGCGAAGACCATAACCTGATGCTGCCCGGCGCGATCCTGATTGGCGCGAGCATCATCGCGCTCGCTCTTGGCCGGCGGTAGCCCCATTCCATTTGATCCACATTCCGTTCAATCCCCGTCGGGCGGATTTTTTTCGGCAACGGGCCGAAACTTGACCGGGGCGTCGGATGGCGGAGCCGGCGGACCGTCATCCAAGCCGAGCCCGACCAGCCGGCGATAGAGCCGGGGCCTGGTGAGCCCCAAGAGTTGCGCGGCGCGGCTTTTGTTTCCCTTGGCCCTGGCCAGCGCCCGCTCGATCAATTCGGTTTCGATTGTTGCCAGCAGTTGCTCCAAGTCGATCGGTTCGTCGCGGCGCGGCGTCCGCTGGGCCGCGTCGGCCGCCAGCAGAATCTGCCGGGGCAAATCACGGGGACCGATTTCCGAGTCGGCAGCCCGCTCGTGGGCCTGTCGGACCATTTCGGCCAGTTCGTCGAGATTGCCGGGCCAAGGGTAAACGGCCAGTTGATCGAGCGCCTCGGGCGTAAAACCGGCCAATTGGCGGCCGGCCGTGGCGTTGATCTCTTCCAGGAACATCTGAGCCAACAGCGGCAGATCCTCGATCCGCTCGCGCAGGCTCGGCAAATCGATCGTCAGCGTCGTCAGCCTGGCCGCCAGATCAGCGCGCAAAAGCCCCTCGGCCACCAATTCGGCAGGCCGACGAACGGCCGTGCCGATCAGCCGCCACGAGCCGAGCGAGCCGACAAGCGGCATCAATGCCGCCTGCGTCTCCAGCGACAAAGCGTCGACGTGGCTCAACAATAAGGTCCGCCAGTGATCGGAATGCTGCGGGGCCGACCGGCTCAAGGCCTTCAGCGTCGAGACCAACAGCTCGGCATCGAGGACCGCACAATCCACTGGCACGAGGGAGCCGGTCAATTCCGACGGCCGGCGATAGTGGATCGCCTTGGCCACATGCTCCTTGCCACTCCCCGGTGGACCCACGATCAACACGTTTGCCGGCGCCGCGGCGGCCAGCGACACCTGGGCGCGCGCGGGCGGCCGCCGAGCTGGTGCCGACCATCCGCTCCAGGCGATAACGACCGGCCAGCCTGTGCCGCCAGCGAGCCAGCTCGGCGTGCATCTGGTCGGTCGTCGGCTCGTCCGCGTTGTCCGAGACCGTGGGCGGCTCGGCCCTATTCGCGGTGTCGACCAGCACCAATATTCCCGCCAGCGCTGCGCCGGCGGCAATGTCCACGAATGGATCGTCCGACAGTGCCGGGCCCTCGACGGATAATTCGGTCGACGCGGCGACGGGCGAAAGGGGCAAAAACTCGGCCTGGCGAAAGACCAGTTCCCCGCGGTCATCGATCGCCGATACGCAGCCACGACCCACGCCCTCAGCGAGGGCTCCCGGCGGCGGGCACAATCTGGCGGCGGCGATCGCGGCCCGGGTGACCGCGACACCTTCGGCCGGGGCACCATAGACGCACGTTTGGCCGATCAGCTCCTCAGCGGGCACGCCAACCCATGCCGCACAGGCTGGATTGCAATAGACGATCACTCGTCGAGCATCAACCAAATAGATCGGCCGGCCGGCGGCCGAGAAATGCCTGACCAATTGCTGAGCGGCGGTGCGCTGTCGGGGCATCGAGAAAAAAGCCTGCCGTGCGGAAGGAAAACCCGGTGGGATGGCCTCAGCCCCAGAATCATGCAGCCGGGTGATGTCGTGCGCTTCAGAATACTTCGGCCGCCGAGCAGACTCCAGCAGCGCGTGGGGTTTCTCTCGCGCGAGGGCGCGCGTCGAGGCAAAGTGCGCAAAGAACGTGAGTGGGCTCCAGTGGGCGAAAGCTTCAGCCCGACGGCGGCGACTCGCTGATTCGCGACAACGCTGGCCGCGAGACCGCAGGCTGATCCGCTTGCGCGGGTTTTGGTTCGGCACCGACCGGCAAAGCGGCCTGGCTGGCACGATTGGCCGCGTCGAGCGGTATCGCCGGATTGAAGCCCAAGGCGATGACCAGGCCGGCACAAACGATCGCCGTGGCTGCCGCGCCGACGCCACCCTGAGCCGCGGGAACGGCCAGCGAAGGCCGGAAGAACATGACCGACACCACGCGCAGATAATAAGCGGCCGAGATGGCGGCATTGATGACGCCGACCACGGCCAAAGCCAGGAACCAGGGCCTCAGCCCGACGCTCGGCTCGGCGCTGCCGGCATTGATTCCCAATGCACCGAGAAACAACGCCAACTTGCCCCAAAAGCCGGCCAAGGGGGGCAAACCGGCCAGGCTGAACATGAAAACGGCCATGATGCCGGCAGCCCAGGGATGGTGGCGCCAAAGTCCGGCCAGATCGTCGACCGTATTGATTTGTCGTTCGCCGTCGCCCAGCCACGCCAGCAGGGCAAACGCACCCAGCGTGGCCACGGCGTAGACCAGCACGTAAAACATCATCGCGCCGATGCCGTCGACCGTCATGGTGCCGCTGGCTCCGCCGGCCACGGCCAACCCCACCGCCACGCCGATCAACATGTAACCGGCATGAGCGATCGACGAATAGGCCAACAGGCGGCGAATGTTCTGCTGCCACAGCGCCACCAGGTTGCCAAGCGTCATGGTGACCAGGCTCAACGTCAGCGCCACTTCCCAACCGAAACCGGCCAGCTCGTGGAGCGATTGCTCGGGACCGGCCAGGCCGGCCACGACGATGCGCACCAGCGCGGTCAAGCCGGCGATCTTCGGCACCACGGCCAAAACGCCGGCATTGAGATGCGAAGTTCCCTGATAAACGTCGGGAGCATAGAAGTGGAACGGGACGAGCGTGATGCGAAATCCCAAGCCGGCAAAGATCAACACCATGGCAATTTTGGCAAAGATCACCAGCCGCGGCGTTTCGGCAGCAGGGGCCAACAGCGCGCGAGCCGCGGCGGACAGTTCGGTCGAGCCGGCCACACCGTAGAGAAAGCTGAAACCGTACAGCAACAAGGCCGACGACAGAAGGCTGAGGAAGAAGTATTTGGTCGTCGCTTCCTGGGCCGAGGTGCCACCGCGTCCCAGATAGAGAATGACGTAGGTCGGAATCGAAACCAGTTCCAGCCCCGCAAAGACCAACACCAGATCTTTGGCCACGGCGACCAGCATCAACCCGGCGATCATCAACAACAACGATCCCAAGTATTCGGTCACCAGGCTGCCGGTCACGGTGCGGGAGGCGATGGCGACCAGCGCTAGGCCGAGCGTCAGCACCGACCAGCGGATGACCGATGAGAATTCGTCGAGCGCCATCGAACCGGGGGGCGACAGCGAGGCGGGTTCGGCCGCCGCGGCGTCGGCGGCAACGACATCGGCCGCAACCGCGGGGGCTGCCAACGTGGCCGAAGCAGCGTCAGGATTGTGCTCCTGTTGATAAAGCGCGATCCCAGCCAGCAACAGCCCACCGGCCGCCAGCCAGGACCAGCCTTCGCGGCCAGGCAGAAATGCTCCAACGACAAACGTGCCCGTGGCAAACAGCAACAGGATGATCTCGGGCAACAATTGATAGAGGGTTTCAGTCGACACGGGCTACCTCCTCCGCAGTCGCGGCAGCAGGCGTCGCGGAAAAAGGTGTCAGGAACCATTTCGGGATTTGGTTCCTGACACCTTTTTCTCCCTCCGAACGATGACGCCCGTCGGCGCCGGCGGCCGGCTGGGCCGGCGGGCCGTCGACGGCGGCGTCGCGGTAGAAATCTTCGAATCGCTGCGATGCCGCCAACGCGACCGGATCGAGCGAGGCACTCATCCGCGAGGTGAAAAAATTCGGCTGGACGCCGATCCAAACCATGAACACGATCAGCGGGGCCAGGGCCAGCACCTCTCGCAGTGACAAATCGCGGACCGACGAGGGAGGAAGGTGGTCGGCGGCCGATCCGTGACCATGCGCATCCGACCCGTGGGCGTCGGCCGCAACCGGGGGATGAGCAGGAGCGGCCGGAGCGGCTGCGTGTCCGTGATCGAGGGCAGGTTCGCGAAGCGGGCCGAAGAAGATTCGCTCGACCAGCCACAACATGTACCAGGCCCCCAACAAAACGCCGAAGACCGCCACCACGGCGATCGTTTTCAAGTGCGATTCCAAGGAAGCGGGAGCGGCATTCCACGCCCGGACGAACATGCCCTGCAGAATCGCGAACTCGCCGGCAAAGCCGTTCAGCCCCGGTAGCCCGATGCTGGAGAACGTAAACACGACAAACATGAAAGTGAGAATCGGCAAGCGGCGGCAGAGGCCACCCAGCTTGGCGATTTCACGGGTGTGGTAGCGTTCGTAGATCATGCCGACCAGCGCGAACAGGCCGCCGGTCGAAAGGCCGTGGTTGACCATTTGCAGCACGCTGCCTTGCACCGACAACGTGCCGAGCGCGAAGAGCCCCAACATGCAAAAACCCAAATGGCTCACGCTGGAATAGGCGATCAGTCGCTTCATGTCGGTTTGCGTCAGGGCGACCAGGGCACCGTAAATGATGCCGATGACCGAAAGCCACAATATCCAGGGTGCGCAGGCGGCGGTCGCATCGGGCAGCATCGGGATGTTGAATCGCGTGAAACCATAGGTGCCGAGTTTCAACAGCACGCCGGCCAACAGTACGCTGCCGGCCGCCGGGGCCTGCGTGTGGGCCAAGGGCAACCAGGTGTGCAGCGGGAAGAGAGGAACTTTGATGGCGAAACCGGCAAACAACGCCAGGAAAATCCACAACTGGTAGGTAAAGTCGAGCGGGTGGATCGCCAGGCTGCGCGTCAACTCGGGAATCGAAAACGTCATGCGCGTGGGCGTGAACGAATGGTCCCACAGAACGATCGACAATAGCCCCAAAAAGGTGAGCAGACTGCCGGCCAGCGTGAAGAGAAAGAACTTCATCGCGGCATAGCGGCGATCCTCGCTCCCCCAGATGCCGATTAGGAAGAAGAGCGGAATGAGTGTGAATTCGAAAAAGATGTAGAACAAGATGATGTCGCGGGCGGCAAAGACGCCCAGCATGCCCGTCTCCAGCAAGAGCATGAGACCGTAATAGGTTCCCGGCCGATCGGTGATCGACTCCCAACTGATCAGCACTGACGTAAACACGAGCAGCGCCGTCAGGCCGAACAGCCACAGGCTGAGCCCGTCGAGTCCGACGCTGAACTGCACGTCGATCGGCGAGGCATGACCGAGCCAGGCAAACGACGAGACCGCGTAAGGCTCGACACCGGGCGTGTAATTGGTCAACAGGATCCCGGCCAGCACCAAGGTGAGAACGGCCGACACTGCCGCACTCTGACGGCAGAAGGCCTGGTTGCGGCCGCCGACCGTCCAGATCAACAGCGCACCGGCCAGCGGCAGAAAAATGGTCGCGAGCAATAGAGCAGGCATTGAAGTCACGAAAACCTACGATTTCCAAAAGATGCCGGCCAGCAGCACCAACACGCCCAGGACCATGGCCAGGGCATAAAACTGAACCATTCCGGTTTGCAACGTCCGCACCACGGTGCCGCAGACGGGGGGAATCCGGCCGACCAGGTTCACCAGGCCATCGATCAATCGGCGGTCGACGAAAAAGCTGAGCTGAGCCAACAGCCAGACCGGCCACACAAACGCCACGTTGTAAATCTGGTCGAAAAAGAACTTGCCGTACGACAAGCTGTAGAGCGGACGCAGCGTGCTGGCCAGCCAGGCGGCCTGCCGCTGATCGCCCAAGAAAAGAAACGCCGCGATCCCCACGCCCGACAAGGCCACCGCCGTGCTGAGCAGCGCAACATTCATGTGAAACTCGTGGACGCCGGCCACGTCGGGCAGCCCGGCGAAGGCCAGCGAGGGGGTCCGCAGCAGAAAATCGACAAATCCGTGTGTGTATTCGAAGTACGCCCCCACGCCCAATGCACAGAAGGCCAGGATCGTCAGCGGCACGGTGATCGCCGGCGGCGACTCGTGGGCGTGATGCCCCGCTTCGGGGGGCACGCGTTCGGCACCGTGGAAGGTGAGGAAGTATCCGCGGAAGGTATAGATGGCCGTCAGGAAAGCCGTAAACATGCCTGACCAATACAGAATCTCGAACAGCGAATTATCGTGGGCGCGCGAATGAGCGGCCGCCAGGATGGCGTCCTTGCTCCAAAAGCCCGCCCAGGGAAAGACCCCGGCCAACGCCAGGCAGCCGAACAAAAATGTCCAGTGGGTGACCGGCATCAACCGCCGTAAGCCGCCAAAGCGGCGCATGTCGATCGTCTGCATGGCGTGCATCACGCTGCCGGCACCCAGGAACAACAGGGCCTTAAAGAAAGCGTGCGTGAACAAGTGGAACATGCCGGCGCAAATGCCCGGCAACGTGCCGATGCCGAGCGCCAGAAACATGTAGCCCAGCTGACTGATCGTCGAATAAGCCAACACTCGTTTCAGGTCGGTCTGCGTCAGGGCGATGATGCCGGCCATCAGAGCCGTGAACGTACCGATCGAAGCCACGACGTCTTGGGCGAAAGGCGATTGAAAATAGAGGGGGGTACAGCGCGTCACCATGTAAACGCCAGCCGTGACCATGGTGGCCGCGTGGATCAGCGCTGACGGGGGTGGGGCCTTCCATGGCGTCGGGGAGCCACACGTGAAGCGGAAACTGAGCGCTCTTGCCACACGCTCCCACGAGCAACAAAAGACCGATCGCCGTGGCCGTGGCCCCGCCGACATACAAGCTGGGGGAGGCAAGCCGCGTTTGACCGAGAACGCCGGCCAGTCCCTCGGTATCGTGGAAATTGAGCGTGCCGTAGGTGACGTAGACCAGGAACAGGCCGAGAGCGAAACCGACATCGCCGACGCGATTGACCAGAAACGCCTTTTTGCCAGCCGCCGCGGCCTCCGGTTTTTCGTACCAGAAGCCGACCAGCAGATAGCTGCACACGCCAACCGCTTCCCAGAAGGTGTAGAGCAAGACGAAATTGCTGGAGCTGACCAGCATGGTCATCGAAAAGACGAACAGCCCAATGTAGGAGAAGAAACGCCAATAGCCCGGGTCGCCGTGCATGTAACCACTGGCATAGATCGCCACCAGCGAGGCAATGAACGTCACCATCGAAAGCATGATCGACGTCAGCGGATCGACGCGCAGGGTTATGTCGATGTCAAAGGGTAAACGGGGGGGCAGCTTGGTCGGCTGGCCGGCCACGTGGCCAATCTCGACCGCGGCTGGCGGCGCCGCCAAGACGCTTTCGACGTGCAGCCAGCGCCACAGGTCGACCGTGTGTTCCCAGCCGACCGTGCGCGTGCCACCTTCGTGAGCTCCGCCGTCATGTTCGGCGGCCAGCGACGTGCCGTGCTCGGCGGCCTGCTCGCGCACCTCGAACAGCACCGGCAGGCTGCAAAGGAAGGAGGCGATGATGGCCAGGACCGTCGGCAGGTGGGCCCGCGGACCAAGCAAGTGCTTGCCAAAGATCGCCGTGAAGATCGCGGCGGCCAAGGGCAAGGCCGGAATCAGCACCATCAAAGTATCAAGATTCGAGTTAGACATGACTGCGGTGCGACGCCTCCTCGCGGTCGTGTGCCGGTTCGACGCCGGCCGGCGTCAAGTGCGGCCAGGCAGGCGGCAGAGCGTCGGCCATTTCGGGCACTTCCAAATCGACGTAGTTCGGACGGTTCTCTTCCCGCAACCGATGCCAATGGGCGATGTCGAGCGAGCCGCTCCGTTGATACAAGGCCAACACCAGGGCCAGCGCGATCGCGGCTTCGCAGGCGGCGACCGTGAGAATGAAAATCACGATGATCTGACCACCCCAATCGTTGTGGTAGCGACCCCAGGCCACGAAACTGACCGAAACGCCTTGCAACATCATCTCGGCCGCCAGAAACATCACGATCATGTTCCGCCGGCTGAACAAGCCGACCAGTCCAATGCCGAACAGCAACGCTCCGACGATCAAATAGTTCTGCAGAAGGGCGATCTCATCCATGCGACACCTCCTGGGGAACCACTTCGACACGGCGTGCCGGCGGAGCCATCCCTTGCAGGTCGAGCGAGTTGACGATCCGCGGATCGAGCCGTGGCTGCGCGATCTTGGGAGCCGCCGGCATTTGCTTGGACGCTTCGGCGAGAATCGCCACCGCGCCGACCAGCGCTACCAGCAACAGCGTACCGCCGATCTCGACCGCAAACAGATAACGACTGAACAATTCGCGACCCAAGTGGGCCATATGCTGGGGGGCTAGGACTCCTTGCTCGAGCTGCTCGGGCGTGAAGTGAACGCCCGGCGGCGGGGTCTCTCCGCCGTCGCGAAAGACTCCCACCACGGCCAGCGTCAACATGCCGACCAGCACCATGCCGGTCAGCGCGGCCCAGGGCGTGTCCCAACTCAGCCGATCGTAAAAGCGCTGCCCGCCGGCTGGGCCAACATCAGCACGAACAAAAACGTGACGAGAATCGCGCCGGCATAGACCACCACCGTCGCCACGCCCAGAAACTGAGCTCCCTGAAGCAGAAACAGGCCGGCCGTTCCCAGCAGCGACAGGGCGAACCAGATGGCACAGTAAACCGGATTGCGAAACGTGACGGCGGCCGCCGCCGCGACGACGGTGACCGCGGCCACGATGTAAAAGACGACGTCGCTGGCCCAATCGCCCAACGGGGGAACCTGCGACGCCAACACACCCAAACCGGCCAGCGACAACAGCGCGCCCAGCAGACGACCGCTCCCGCGGCCGCGCGGCAACAACAGCCACATGCCGGCAGCGCCCAGCACGGTGGCCAACACCAAAAGAGTCGGCTGGCTCGTCACAGGGTGCCTCCGAACTCTTGCGATTTCATCGGTTCGGAATCCTTGGTCTGGTCGTAGACGCTGAGCAGTTTTTCCTTGTCGAAGATCATCTCTTCGCGGCTGCGGCCGGTAAGATCGAAAAAACTGGTCAGCTCGATGGCGTCGACCGGGCAAGCCTCTTCGCACATGCCGCAGAAAATGCAGCGCAGTTCGTCGATCGAGAAGCTTTCGGGATATTTCTCGCGGTCGGGCCAAGGGCTTTCGACCCCCACGATATCGATGCAATGGGCCGGACAGGCCGTGGCGCACAAGAAACAGGCCACGCATTTCACCCGGCCTTCGGCGTCCTTGTTCAAGCGGTGCACGCCGCGATAGATCAGCGGATTGCCGATCACCGGCCGTGCTTCGGGAAAGCTGACGGTCACCTTGGGGCTGAACAAGTGGCGGGTCGTCACGGCCAACCCCTGCAAAAACAACGGCAGATACATCTTGCCGGCAATGCCGAGCTTGGGCTCTTCGATCCAGGTGATGGCCGGGTCGTCGGGTTTCATAATTTCACTCCGCTGGCCAGCTCGTCCTCGACATCGAACTCGCGGGTGTGCTGCCGCGGACGATTATCGTCGTGAAGCGGGGCGGCCAGCGCCGCGCAGAACCAGCCGACCAGCAGCACCGCCCAGCCCCAGCCGGCCACGATCCAGGGACTCAGCGGGGCCTCGCCGACGTCTTGAGCCGACTGCATGATTTCACTGACTATCGCCACGGCCGCCAGATTCAACAGACCGAGCGGCAACATCACCTTCCAGGCCAGCGACATCAACTGGTCGAACCGAAAACGGGGCCAGCTCCAGCGAACGAGCATGAAAAACAAGATCGCCACCATGATCTTGGCCACCAGCACCGCGATCCGCGCAATCGCTTCGAACCACGTCACTTCGTCGCCCGAGCCGGTCACGCCCCACAAATGCCAGCCGCCGAAAAACAGAATCACGATCAAGAACGCCGACACGACCATGTGCAGAAACTCGGCGATCAAGAACAACAGCAGTTTCATGCCGGCGTATTCGGTGTGATAGCCGCCGATCAGTTCCTGTTCGCACTCGGGCAAGTCGAACGGCAAGCGGGCCGATTCGGCGAACGAAGCGACCAGGAACACGATAAAACCCAAGGGCTGGGTAAATGCGTTCCAGACTCCCGTGGTGGCCTGGTCGGAGATGATGCGGTCGAGATCCAACGAACCGCTGTAGAGAATCACTCCCAGGATGCCCAGGCCGAGCGGAATCTCGTAGGCGATCAATTGGGCGCTGCTGCGCAACCCCCCCAGGAAGCTGTATTTGCTGTTGCTGGCCCAGGCGCCCAGGATCACGCCATAAACGGCGACGCTCGACAGCGCGAAGACGTAGACCAGTCCGACGTCGACGCCCGGCGCGACGATCAGCCGGATCGGATCCTTGATGCCGTACTCTTGCAAACCGAGCGGCGGCAGAACGCTGCCGAACGGGATGACGGCAAAGATCGCCAGGGCGGCGGCCAGAATCACGATCGGCGCGAGGATGAACAGGAACTTGTCGACGTGGGCCGGCGTGTACTCTTCCTTGAAGATGAATTTGAGTCCATCGGCCAGCGGCTGCAAGAGCCCCAGCGGCCCGACGCGGTTGGGCCCGAGCCGGTCCTGCACCCAAGCGGCAATCCAGCGCTCGAGCAGGACTAGATAGGCCGCGGCCGTCATCAGCGCGCCAATCAAGATCGCAATCTTGACCAGCGGCTCAAAAACCGGCGCGACGAGTGAAATCAGCGTATCGGGCATAATTCGGTGGTCTTGGTTCTTACGTCGCCGCGGCGAGCAGGTTGGCCTTCAGATCGACGCCGACCGGCGGCACCGGATCGGCGGCAACGGAAAAATAACGAATCGTGGCGGCGACTTCGTCGAGCACGCGGCGGGCTTTGTACAACCCCGGCTCCCCCAGCAGTCGCCAATAAATCCCACCCTCGACCCGCACGCCGGCCGGCGGACGAATCGCCCACAGCGCGGTTTGCAAGCGATCGGCATGGTTGACGTAGGAGCCTTCGCGCTCCGGGAAGGCGGCGCCGGGCAATTGATACGTCGCCAGCGTCCACAAGGGAGAGCTGAACATATCCTGCACCACCAGGATTTCCAAGCCTTCAAACCGGGCGGCGGTGTCGGCATCGATCCAGGGAGACTTGTAGCCCCCGCTGACCCACACTCCGCGCAGCTCGCCGGCCGCGACCTGGGTGAGCAAATCTTCCATCGTCGGAACCCGGCCCATGAAGTGGGCGACCACTTCCTCGACGCCGCGGCGATTGGGACATTTCTCGGCGCGAATCGTAAAGCCGTTGGGAAATCGCTCGTCCTCGCCGACGATCGGCACGGGGCCCAAAGCGATCAGGGCCTGGGGATCGATCGAGCGGGCGTACTTGGCCAGGAGGTAGGCCTCTTCGACCGTCAAATGGGGCGAGACGAGGACGCCCAAGCGGGCGGCCTTGCGGAGCCGGTCGTCGATTCCCTTCAGGGCCGCGGCCCACTCGATGTTTTCCCAGCCGCTCTCGCCGCGGTGGCGAACTTCCAACTCGCGGGCGCCGCTGTGGACGTGGTGATAGCCGTAACGTCCCTCGTCGCACATCCACCACTGGTTGACTTGGGGATTCTCGCGCGGCTTGAGGCGATAGACCGTGTCTTGATTCTCTTCGACCAGGATCGAACAACCGGTCGAACAGCCGGTGCAGACGCCGGCGTGCTGCTTCATGAACCAGACGCGTTGCTTGTAGAGAAAGTCGCGATCGCCCAGTGCGCCGACGGGGCAGAGATCGACCACGTTGCCCGACATCTTGTTTTCCAACGGATAGCCGGGAAAGACGTCGATTTCTTCCTCGCTGCCGCGGTTGATGACCATCAGTTCGGCGGTGCCGGTGATCTCGCGCGTGAAGCGTACGCAGCGGCTGCACATGACGCAGCGATCGACGAACAGCGAGACGGTGCTGCCCATTTCGCGGCGGCGGCTGGTGAAGGGACGGATATCGGCCCGGCGCTGTTTCTGGCCGTGCTCGAAATGATAGTCCTGCAAATAACATTCGCCCGCTTTGTCGCAGATGGGGCAATCGATCGGATGATCGATCAGCAGGTCCTCTTCGACCATCGCCCGGCTTTGCAGCACTTTGTCGCTGGTGGTGACGAAGACGGTGTTGTCGGTGGCCGGGGTCTGACAGGCCGGCACCAGCTTGGGAACCATGGTGATCTGGCCGGTGTCGGGATTTTTCGTGCCGGTTTCGACCAGGCACATCCGGCAACTGGCGACGACGCTCAGGCCCGGATGCCAGCAGTAGCGAGGGATGTCGATCCCCGCCCGCTCGGCGGCCTGGATGCCGTTGAGCCGCTCCCCTTTTTCGATAGGGACTTCGATTCCGTCGACGATGACAGTTGGCATGCGATCTACTTCGGTAGGCGACAGTGTATTGAGCGAAAACGTTTCGGGGCGTGAGCGTAGTTTAGTGGTGCGCGAATACAGGCAGCGCTTCGACGGCCGCGGTTTCCATATATCCGGTCGGATTCGTGCGGCGAATGTAATCCTCGAATTCGCCGCGGAACTTGCGAATGGCGTTCTTCATCGGCCACGCGGCGCCGTCGGACAGGCCGCAAATGGTCGTGCCGGGAATGATGCCCATCGTGTCGCCGATCTCCAGCAGCAGATCGAGATCCTTCAGCCGGCCCTTTCCGGCCCGGATGCGGTTGAGCATGGTGAGCGACCAGGCCGTTCCCTCTCGGCAGGGAGTACACTGGCCGCAACTTTCGTGAGCGAAAAACCGGCAACTGTTGTGCAGGAAGTCGACCATCGAGACCGTTTCGTCGAGGACGACGACCGCGGCGGTGCCCAGCCCCAGGCAGCCGACGCGCCCCGGCCCGGCAAAGTCGAGCGGCGTGTCGAACTCAGGCTCCGACAAGAGCCCCATGCTGATGCCGCCGGGAATCGCCGCCTTGCCTTTGCGGCCTTTCCAGACACCGCCGCCGAAATCGTCGATCAATTGCCGGCAGGTCAGGCCCAGCGGAGCTTCGTAGCAGCCGGGGCGGTTCACGTGACCGCTGAGGCAATATAACTTGGGCCCATAGCTGCCCGGGTCGCGGGGGTTTTTGGGATCGGCCGGCACGCCCAGACTTTTGAACCAATCGACGCCGCGGGCGGCGATTTGCGTGACGCAGCAGGCCGTTTCGATGTTGTTGACGACGGTCGGTTTGCGAAAGACTCCCTCGACGGCCGGAAAGGGCGGCTTGATCCGCGGCCAGGCCCGTTTGCCTTCCAGGCTTTCGATCAGCCCGGTTTCCTCGCCGCAAATGTAAGCGGCGGCTCCGCGATGAAGATAGATGTCGAGCGAGAATTCCTTGCCCAGGATGTTCTTGCCCAACAGGTTGTTGGCATAGAGCTCGTCGATGGCCGCTTGCAGCCGATCGTAGGACAACGGGTATTCGTAGCGGAGATAGATGTAGGCCGTCTGGGCCTTCGTGGCGTAGCAACTGATGATGATCCCCTCGAGCACCTGGTGGGGATCGTCTTCCATCAAAATGCGGTTGTTGAACGTGCCGGGCTCGCTCTCGTCGGCATTGATGCACATGTAGATCGGGCCGGGATGGTCCTTGGGCAGGAAGAACCATTTCAGACCGGTCGGAAAGCCGGCCCCGCCGCGCCCGCGAAGATTGCTCGCCTTGACCATTTCGATGACTTGCGCCGGAGTCATTTCGGCCAGCACTTTGCGCATGCCGGCGTAACCGCCGGTGGCGGTGTAAGCGGCCAGGGTGTGGCTCCCCGGTTTTCCGACGTTGGCCAGCAGGATCGGTTTGAATTCTGTCACGCGCGTTGACTCGACTTTCAACTATTCTGGTGGCCGTTGGACGAGGCGGCGCCGACGACGGCCGGTCCGCCCGCCACGATCGGTCCGTTGATTTCCTTTTCGGGCGGCTCGGTGCCGTTGCCCGCGCGGCACTGCGAGACAAATTTCTCGCCGAGTTCGGGGGTCAAATTCTTGTAGAGCGTTTTGCCGGCCAGCATGCAGGCGCGAATTCGCAGGCCCCCAGGCACTCGGCAAACTCGATCGTCAACTTGCCGTCGGCGGTCGTTTCGCCCGGATGGGTGCCGGCGGCGTGGCACATGCGGTCGAGGACTTCCTCGCCGCCGCGCAAGGCGCAACTGATTGAGCGACAGACCCACGCGCGCACCAGACCGTGCGGCTGGTGCTGCTTGAAGAATCCATAGAAGCTCAGCGTGTCTTGCACCTGGGCCGGAGCCAACTCGAGCAGCTGGGCGATCTCGACCACAGCCTCCAGCGGCACGCAGCGCAATCGCTCGTTGACGATATGCAAGGCCGGCAAGGTGACGGCTTGGCGCGTGGGGTAGCGCGGGAAGAAGGCCTGGATGGCCGCAACCATCTCAGGAGTCAAAATGCGCTCGGCGGTAGACATGCACCCATCGCTCCTTAGCGATCCAATTCAGCGGCGATAATGTTCAAACTGCCCAACACGGCCACCACGTCGCTCAACGTATGCCCGCGAATCAACCCGGGAAACAGAGCAAAGTGGATGAACGACGGCGGGCGGCAACGTGCCCGATAGGCGACGTGGGTGCCGTCGCCGGCCAGATAAAAACCCAATTCGCCGTTCGGCGACTCGATGGCGGCGTAGGACTCTTCGTGCGGAACTTCAAAGCCCCGGTTGGTCATCACCAACTCGAAATGCGAGATCGTTCCCTCGATCGTCTGATAGACCTGTTTTTTGCTCGGCAGGGCCGTTCGCTCGCCGATGTCGACATTGACCGGGCCGCCTGGCAGATTTTCGATCGCCTGGGCGACGATCTTGAGACTCTCGCGCATCTCGACCATGCGGACCAGATAGCGGGCGTAGCAGTCGCCGGCCTGGGCGCAGGCGATCTTGAAATCGAAATCGGCGTAAGCCAGATACGGGTCGTCCTTGCGCAGATCGCGCGTCACGCCGCTGGCCCGGGCGATCGGCCCGGTGGCACTGCGGTTGATGGCGTCCTCGCGGGTGAGAATGCCGACGCCGCGGGTCCGATCGACAAAGATCCGATTGCGGTTCAACAGCCGATCCATGTCGTCGAGCGTCTTGGGAAACGTCCGCAGGAAAGCGCGGATCTTTTCGACGACCAGCGGCGTCATGTCGTACATGACTCCGCCGGTGCGGGTATAGCTGTTGGTGAAGCGGGCGCCGCAGAGGGTCTCGAAAATGTCGTAGAGCACTTCCCGCTGATAGAAGGCATAGAGAAAGTAGGTGAAGGCGCCGGTGTCGAGCCCGACCGCTCCGTTGCAAAGCAGGTGGTCGCTGATGCGGGCCAGCTCGGCGACGATGGTGCGGATGTACTTGCAGCGCGGCGTGAGCTCGATCCCCATCAGCCGCTCGACCGAACCGTGCCAGGCCACGTTGTTGGCCAGCGGCGAGATGTAGTTCATGCGATCGGTGACGGTGACGTATTGGTTGTAGTCGAGATGCTCGCCGATTTTTTCGAAGCCCGAGTGCAGATAACCGATATCGGGAACCGCGTCGAGCACGCGTTCGCCGTCCAAGAGCAACACCAGCCGCAGCGTGGTGTGGGTGGCCGGATGCTGCGGGCCGAAGTTCAGCGTCCAGACGTAATCCTGCTGCTCGGGCGCCGCGGCCGTGGCGGCTTGCGGGCGATCCGGATCGTAGATGACCTTGTCTTCTCGCGTGATGTTTTCAGTCGCCATGTCAACCTTCCCCTCGTTCGAGGACAGGGAAGTTGTGACGCTCGCCACGCCCTTGCATCGGATAGTCCTTGCGGAGCGGATGAGCGGTGAATTCCTCGGGCAAGAGAATCCGCCGCAGATCGGGATGCCCGTCGAAGCGGACGCCGAACATGTCCCAGACCTCGCGCTCCATCCAGTTCGCCCCCTCCCAGAGCCACACCATCGAGGGGACCACCGGATCGGGATCGTCGACGAAGGCCCGCACGGTCAACCGTTCGCCGGTTTCGACCGAAGCCAGCAGATAGACCAATCCGTAGCGATGCTCGGCGTCGCGATAGTTGAGATAGTCGACGCAGGTGACGTCGACCAGCAGATCGAACTTGCGCTTGGTCTTGAGGAACTCAAGCGCCGTGCGCAGCGAATCGACCGGCACGACGACCCGCGCTTGATCGCGGAATTCGCTGTGCGTGGCGGCCGGATAAGCGGCCAGGAAGGCCGCGATGGTTTCGCTGTGGATCAATTTATCTGGTCCTTCAGACTCGATAAGCGGGGAGGCCTGCGCGGCATTGCCGACGGCTGCAACGAAAGGTTAATTCTCCCGAATGCCTTGCGGCGCCGGGGCCATGCCCCAAGGAAGCGTGATGATCGGCAAATCGACCAAAGCCCGTTTCGGTTGCTGGCGACGCAGTGTGTTGAACTCGCGGCCGGTGACGGTCCCTTCGCGCTGGACTTTGTCCTGCAGGTCGATAATCGCCTGGATCAACTGCTCGGGCCGGGGGGGGCAACCGGGGACGTACATGTCGACCGGAATGAACCGATCGATCCCCTGCACCACGCTATAGGTGTCGAAAACACCGCCGGTCGAGGCGCAGGCACCCATCGAGATGCACCACTTCGGCTCGTGCATTTGCAGCCAGATGCGTTGCAGCACCGGCAGCATTTTCATCACCACCCGGCCGGCGACGATCATCAGATCGCACTGGCGGGGGCTGAAGCGAAACACCTCGGCGCCAAACCGCGCCAGATCGTGGCGGCTCGCCCCGGTCGCCATCAACTCGATGCCGCAGCATGCGGTGGCAAACGGCATCGGCCAGAGGCTGTTCTTCCGGCACCAACTGGCCAGCGAATCGAGCCGACTGACCACGATGTTTTCCGGCACGCTTATCGCCATCGAAAGACCCCTTTGCGCCAGGCGTAGACGAAGCCGAGTGCCAGCAAGGCGATGAAAACCATCACCTCGCCGAAGACCAACGAACGGCTCGCCACCCAGTGATTGTCGACCGCGACCTTGATTCCCTCGGGATTGCGACTGGCAACGGCCCAGGGATAGAGGAACAGCAATTCGACGTCGAACACCAAAAAAGCGATCGCCACCAGATGAAAACGGACGTCGAAACGGCGGCGGGCGTCGTGGACCGGATCCATACCGGCCTCGTACGGCATCTCCTTCACTCGATTCGACTTGCTGGGACCGATCAGACCGCTCACGAAGATCAAGCCGACCGCCAGGGCGCCGGAGCACGCGACGAACAAAAAGATTGGCAGGACGGCAATTTGCATTGGTGGTGGCGCCCCCTGAGCCGACCCACTTTGTGAATCTTGTCACAAAGTCATGCCCGAAAAAGGCCCTCAGCCGTGAGGGCCCGTGAACTGAGTGAAATGGTATCGTCTGCCGCCGTCGGCGGTCAAGCGGGTGGCCGGTGGTGGCGGATTGACGCAATCCACCTTCCCGAGGGTTAGGGCGGCGAGGGACTTGGCAGCCGCAGCCAGCCGCCGCAAAGATGTTACATTGTGAGCCGACAACGATCTTGGCGTCGACCCGCCGCGGCGCCACCCCCCCTGCCCCGACCGTTTTGCAGCCATGAACCGCGAGTCAGCCAGCAGCGAATTGATCCAGACGCTGAGCGATCTGGTCGCACTGCCGAGCGTCAACCCGATGGGACGAGCGGCGAACGGCCCCGAGTTTTTCGAATATCGGGTGACGGACTACCTGGAAAACTTCTTCCTCGAGCTGGGCGTGCCCTACGTCCGGCAAACGGTCGAACCAAAACGCGATAACATCATCGCCCGGCTCGACGGCCTCACCGCTCCCGAAGCGGGCGGCCGGCTGCTGATGTACGAAGCGCATCAAGACACCGTGCCCGTGACCGGCATGACGATCGATCCTTGGACGCCGACGGTTCGCGACGGCCGGCTGTATGGACGCGGGGCGTGCGACATCAAGGGAGGGCTGGCGGCCATGCTGGTTGCCTTTGCGCGCTCGCGCGCGAGCAACCGCCCGACATGCCGACCGTTCTGATGGCCTCGACCGTGAACGAAGAGCATGGGTTCAGCGGCATCAAAGCGCTTTGTCATCTGTGGGATGAGCCGGGTGGATTCGTGGCACGACGCCCCGACGCGGCGGTGATTGCCGAACCGACCGAGCTGTCGGTCGTCGTCGCGCACAAGGGAGTGCTCCGCTGGCGATTGCACACGCGCGGTCGCGCGGCGCATGGTTCGCAACCTGGCCGAGGCGACAATGCAATTTATCGGCTCGCGCCGGTGCTGATGGCATTGGAGCGCTACGCCCGCGAGGTGCTACCGCGTTTGGCCGCACATCCACTGTGCGGACCGCCGACGCTTAATGTCGGCACGGTGACTGGCGGATTAAGCGTGAACACGGTTCCCGATCGAGCGACAATCGAAATCGATCGCCGCGTGTTGCCGGGCGAGGATCCACGGGCGGCCTATCAGCACGTGGTCGACTATCTCAACGACACGCTTAGCACGCCCGAGTGGATGGAGAACGATCTCCCCTTCATGCATCCGACCGGGTTGGCCGACCACGACAATGCGGTCCTGGCCGAGACCTTGCTGGCGACCGTGCGCGGCACGGTCGGCCGGGGAGAGAGGATCGGCGTTCCCTACGGCACCAACGCGGCCGTGACGAGCGCGGCGGGAATTCCGTCGGTCGTCTTTGGACCAGGTTCGATCACCGAGGCCCACACGGCCGACGAATGGGTGTCACTCGACTCCGTTCAATTCGCCGCGGAGGTCTACTACCGCTTCGCGGCACAGGGAGGCTTGAGACCAGAGGCCTGAGGGAACAGGAAGAATGGCATTCCTCCCCCAACCTCAAGTCTCAGGACTCAAGCCTCGAGCCTTCTAGAACTGGTCGAGAATGAAGTGGTGGCCCGAGTGATAGAGCTGCCCTTCGGGCAACATGTTGTGCCAGGCTTTGTTGTAGATCGGCGTCCGCATTTCTTGCGGATAGCGGAAGTACAAGTCGTCGGAGCTCTTGTAGTACTGCGACGAATAGAAATTTTGCGGGTAGTAGACGTACGGATAGTGATAGAACCGGTTCCAGTCCTGGGTGTTGTATTTCCGGCCCCAAGTCGTTCCGTAGGCATTGTCGGCCTCGGCCCTCGACTCCCAGAGCGTGGTGGCCAACCCCGTGGCGCAGACCAGCGCCAAAACGCTTGCGCGCATCATGAACGTCCCCCCCTTAGAAACGAAACGAAACGTCGGCCGGATGCAGTCGAGCTGCCGGCACGTACCAGCGGCCGCCGATAGCAGCCGCATGGTCTGGGTTTTTGAGGTCCGCAGATGCCGCAAGAATGCGGGATAGCGTGGCACCCGAGTCCTCTAAGCTACCCATCGGCCGCCCCTACAGCCGGCATTGAGGGAATATTCGTTACAACCGGCCGAAACGGGCGCGAGGCCGAAGGCGAGCGACGAGGCGCCAGCGGTTACCGGCAAAAGAAATCGTACCGGCGTGATAGCATGCGGCGGCGCAAGCGTAACGGCCTCGGCGAATCTGGCCGTTGGCCTCAAGCCTGTCACTGCGGCATCTTGCCGGCGGCCAGTTCTTCGTCCCACTCGTCCATTAGCGGCCAGTCGAGCGCGCAGGTGCCGAAGTCGGCCATGTGAAGATAGCCTTCCAGACGCTTGATGGTTTTGTCGATCACCGCGTTGTTTTTGCGGAAGATCGGACCGTGGCTGGGAAGCAGCCACTCGACGTCGCTGTCGCGAATGCGCTTGAGCGAACGGATGAAGGCCTGGATGTCGCTCCCATGGTGGGCGTCGATCGCGCCGACGCAACCGTCGCGGTAGATGTTGTCGCCGCTGAGCAACAACTTGCCGAGACGGAACGAGAGCTGACTGTCGGTGTGGCCAGGCGTGTGCCAAACCTCGATCTTGAGATTGCCCAATTCGATCACGTCGCCGTCGTCGACCAAGGTGTCGAGTTTGACCGGCGGCATTTCCAGGTGGATGTTCTGGGCGGCGATCTCGGCAAACGTCTTGATTTTGTCGCCCGTCGCCAGAGGCTCGGCGGCCAGGGGATGGCCGACGATCTTGGTCTTCAGAATCTGATTCAGCCGGGCCAGGCCCTGAATGTGATCGGCGTCGGCATGCGTGGCGATCAACATGCGGCAGTGCGACAGCGGAAAATCCATCTGGCGGATCAGTTCGACGATCTCATCGACCGCTTCGTCGAAACCGATATCGATCAGCAACCAATCGGCACCGTCGTAAATCAGATAGACATTGCAACCCAGCCGCTGACCCGCCTGGTAGTTGATCTCGATGACATGAGGGAAAACGGGCTTACGCTCTAGCATGAACGACGATCCTCACACGCTTTGCACTGGACTCAGTAAGCACGGGCATTCGGTTTCGAATCGCATTTGGGTGGCCACGAGAGCCCGCGGGTCGAATTTTAAGGCTCCGTATCCCGAGCCACAAGAACGCGGCGCGAGACAGCGCGGGTGCATGACACGCGACAGCCGCGGTTTCGGCCCGGAGAGAAGCAGTTTGGAGCGCAATTGATACTCGATGTCAAAAGGGCCGACGCGAGGCAGCCGGTCAGCTCGCGGTCGATTCCGCCGCCGATCGTCCATCGGCCACGATCGATGCCAAGCCCTCGCGATACGAAGGATAATCCAAATGGACGGCCAGTTCCCCCCGCATCCGAGCGTTATCAATTCGCTTGTCGGATGCCGAACGCGCCAGTGCCGGGCTGCCGGGCTCGGATGGGACGAAACGGGGCGGCGGAGCACCAAGCAGACGGGCCAGCTCTTCGTAATAAATGTGCCGCTCGACCGGCTGGCCATCGGAGACCAGGTACAGCCGAGGAAGCGGCGCACGCCGCTCGGCCGCCAGCACGATGCTGGCCGCGTCGTCGATATGGATCAAATTCAAGTAGCCGTCGGCCGGCACCGCCAGCGGCTCATTGGCCAGGATTTGCCGTTGGCTCGGGATGCGGCCCGGTCCGTACAAGCCCGCCATGCGCAGCGTGATCGCACGATCCCCCAGCCGATCGGCCGACAGCAGGTGCTCGGCCGCGAGACATGCCTGGCCTCCTTCGCGCACCGGCCGGCACTCGCTGGTTTCGTCGACGCGCTCTCCCGTGGTGTGGCCGTAGACGCCGGTGGAGCTGATGTAAATGATCCGGCCCGTCTCGCTCGGCAACGCGGCCAACGCGTGGGCCAGTCCGTCGACATAGACAGTGCGCATCGACACGCCCGCCGCGCGATCGTAGCCGATGGAGTAAAGGACTGTCTCGGCGGCCGGGAGTCCCGCGAGCCCTGCGCCGCTGACCACGTCGGCCACGATGGGCATCAGGCCTTGTGCGCGCAGCTCGGCGGCCCGCGCAGCCGATCGGGTGACGACGTAGACTGTCTCGCCGGCGGCGAGCCAACGGTCGGCCACTCGACGGCCTAGATAGCCACACCCAAAGACCAGTTTGGCCATAGCGCACACGTAGCGGTTTTGAAAGCGAATAGAAATCAATTCGGCGCGTGGGTCAACGATCGTCCAGCCCGCGCTCGCTCGGCCCGGAGCGATCGGTGCGTTCCAGGTAGGCGGTCAGCATGATCTGTGCTGACAGTTTGTCGAGCCGCTGGAGACGTTTCTTTTTCGACAGACCCGCGCTGAGCAGATGCTGCTCGGCCTCGTACGACGTAAATCGCTCGTCGAAGTATTCGACCGGCAGCGAGGTGGCCTCGGCAAGCCACGCGCCAAACTCCCGAGCCTCGCGCGATTTCTGACTTTCGCGGCCGTCGAGATGGACCGGCAGCCCGACAACGAACCGCTCGATCGACTGGTCTCGCGCCAAACGGCAAAAGTATTTGGCGTCGGCAGCCGGCCCGCGTCGGGTGTAATTCTCATAGGCCGACGCGATTTTGACCTCCGGATCGG
This sequence comes from uncultured Planctomycetaceae bacterium, assembly GCA_963702015.1. Classification (GTDB taxonomy): domain Bacteria; phylum Planctomycetota; class Planctomycetia; order Pirellulales; family PALSA-1355; genus DATJTR01. The sequence goes on along the minus strand of OY969698.1, from coordinate 2,855,645 downwards.
CCAGCGCGATGCCGATTCGCACCGTTCCGAAGTCGATACCGGCAATCCATTTTGCTGCCACGTGCGATGTCCTTTGCTGTGCGTCGGGCTCTAGGGGCAATCTCCGATCAATTGTAAAACGCCGGGCCGGTCGGGATATGGTAGAAAATGGAGAACTGGCGAACGCCGCCGGCGGCCAGCGTGTCATGCAGAGTGATGTCCAATCGCGAAGTTTTATTGTCTCGGGGTGTTGTGGATCATGGCCGAGTCCTTGTCGTCGTCCGGAGTGTGGGCCGAATTTCGCCGGCAGATGCCAGTCACCCAGCGCTGGGCCTATTTCGACCATGCCGCAGTGGCCCCGCTGCCGGCGCCAGCTCGCGATGCGCTCATCCACTATGCCCAGCAGGCGGCCGACGAAGGCGATACGGTGTGGCCGATCTGGAACCGGCGCGTGGAAGAGGGGCGTAGTCTCGCGGCACGCTTGATTGCGGCCGATCCGGACGAGATCGCCCTGGTCCGCAACACGACCGAAGGGATCAGTCTGGTCGCCGAGGGATTTGCCTGGCAACCGGGAGATAATGTCGTCACGCTGGACAATGAATTCCCCTCGAACCAGTATCCCTGGATGAATCTGGCCAGCCGCGGCGTGGAAACTCGCCGCGTAGCGACCGACGGCGGCCGAGTCGATCTCGACCGGCTGGCCGAAGCGTGCGACGGGCGAACGCGAATTGTCTCGGTCAGTTGGGTTGGCTACGCCAGCGGCTGGCGCATCGATCTGGCAGCCGTGGCCGATAGGGTCCACGCCCGCGGGGCGCTGCTTGTTTGTCGATGCGATTCAAGGGCTGGGCGCCTTTCCGGTGGATGCCCATGCGACGGGCATCGATTTTTTGGCTGCCGATGGGCACAAATGGTTGCTGGGTCCCGAGGGGGCCGGACTGCTCTATGTTCGCAAAGAACACCTCGAGCGATTGCGGCCGCTTGGAGTCGGCTGGCACAGCGTCGTCAATGCGTTCGATTATGGCCGCGTTCAGATGGATCTGAAACCGACGGCGGCGCGCTACGAGGGGGGTTCGGCAAACGTGGCCGGCTTTTTGGCGTTTGCCGAAAGCTTGGAATTGCTGCTCGGCCTGGGAGCCGAGGCGATCGGCCGACGCATTTTGGAGATTACCGACCTGGCCTGTGCGCGGCTGGCGGCGGTGGGTTGCCCCGTGACCAGCGTGCGGGAAGGCGATCATCGCTCGGGCATCGTGCTGTTCGAGGTCCCTGGCCAGGACCCGCTCTCGGTGGTTGCTCGATTAGCGCGCGAGGGCGTCGTACTGCGGTGCCGCGGTGGAAAGTTGCGGATCAGCCCACATGCCTACGTCGACGAAAGCGACGTCGATCGCTTGATCGCCGCGATCGAAGGCCTGCGGTCCTAGGCAGCGGCGCGCGGTAAACGGATTTCATGGGTGGGGGACACGGCTGGCATCCGTGCCAGATAGTTAATCGCGATTGCAATCGCCGGCAAAACGACGCATGATGGCAGGATGATGACCAAATCTGATTCGCGTATCGCCGTTTATACCGGCTCGTTCGATCCGATCACGCTCGGGCATTTGAACGTCATCGAGCGCAGCAGCCACCTGGTCGACCGGCTGATCGTGGGCGTCGGCATCAACATCGAAAAACAGTCGCTCTTCACGCCGGAAGAACGCTGCGAACTCGTCGCTTCCTGTACGGCCTACCTGGGCAACGTCGAAGTCCGCACGTTCACGGGCCTGGCGGTGAACTTCGTCCGTACCTGCGGCGCACGGGTCATGCTGCGGGGTCTCCGTTCGCTGGGCGACACCGAAACCGAATTCACGATGACCTTGGCCAACCGCAAACTCGATCCGGCGATCGAAACGGTCTTTCTGATGGCCGACGAGCAGTTTTCGCACGTTTCCAGTTCGCTGATCAAGCAAATTGCCTCGCTGGCCAGCGATGACGAACTGGCCCGCTTCGTGCCGCAGCAGATCGTCGCCGCCATCCGCCGCAAGACCAACGCGGAGCGATCGTGATGAGCCCGTCGCGGTACGAATTCGACGTGCTGGTGGTCGGCGCCGGTCATGCCGGCACCGAGGCGGCGCTGGCCGCGGCCCGGTTGGGTGCCCGCACCGCACTGCTGACCACCAATTGCGACACCGTCGGCCAGATGAGTTGCAATCCAGCCATCGGCGGCGTGGCCAAGGGGCAAATCGTGCGCGAGGTCGACGCGCTGGGCGGAGCGATGGGCCGGGCGATCGACGCCACCGGCATCCAGTTTCGCCTCCTGAATCGCCGCAAAGGCCCGGCGATGCACAGCCCACGGGCCCAGGCCGACAAAAAGGCCTATCAGCAGGAAATCAAACGCATTGTCGAAGAGCAGCCCGGCCTGGTGCTCAAGCAAGAAGTGGTCGAAGACCTGCTGGTCGAGCCGACCGATTCCGGGCCGCGGATCACGGGCGTGCGGGTGCGCGGCGACGCCGTCTATCATGCACCGGCCGTTGTGCTGACGACCGGCACTTTCCTGCAGGCCTTGATGCACACCGGCGAGACGCAAACGCCCGGCGGCCGCGCGGGCGAAGGAACGACCGCCGGCATCAGCGGCTCGCTCACTCGGTTGGGCTTCGAGCTGGCCCGTTTCAAAACCGGCACGCCGCCGCGACTCAACGGACGCACGATCGACTTCGCCCGAACCGAGCTGCAGCCGGGCGACGACGAGCCGAGCCCGTTCTCGTTCTTGACCGACCATCTGGCGGTCGAGCAAATGCCCTGCTGGATCACCTATACCAACGAGGCCGTCCACCACCGAATCCGCGAAAACCTGCACCGGGCGCCGATGTACAGCGGGCAGATCCGTTCGAGCGGCCCCCGCTATTGCCCCTCGATCGAAGACAAAGTGGTCCGCTTTGCCGACAAGGATCGGCACCAATTGTTTCTCGAGCCCGAGGGGCGCTCGACCCACGAGGTCTACGTCAACGGCGTCTCGACCAGCCTGCCGCGCGACGTGCAGGATGAAATCATTCATCTCGTGCCGGGACTCGAACGGGCGGAGATCATGCGGTATGGCTACGCGGTCGAATACGACTTCGCGCCACCCCATCAACTTCACGCCTGGCTGGAAACCAAGCAGGTGGCTGGCCTCTATTTTGCCGGCCAGCTCAATGGCACCACCGGCTACGAAGAAGCGGCGGCCCAAGGGCTGGTGGCCGGCGCCAACGCCGCACTGCGGCTTGCCGGCCGAGAACCGCTGGTGCTCGATCGCAACCAGGCATACATCGGTGTCCTGATCGACGATCTGGTGACCCGGGGCGTCGACGAACCGTATCGCATGTTCACCAGCCGGGCCGAATACCGCCTCCTGTTGCGGCAAGACAACGCCGATCGTCGGTTGACACCGATCGGACACGCGCTGGGGCTGGTCGAGGGGGAACGCTGGCAGCGGCTGGCGGCCAAAGAAGCTGAAATCGGCCGCGCGATCGAGGTGCTCGGCAGTCAACGCGCGGAGAATGTCACTTTGGAGAAGCTGCTGCGGCGGCCCGAGACTTCCTGGCAGGACATTGTCGACCGAGCGCCGGCCTTGGCCGCTATCTCGCCGGCCGCCAGCGAGCAGGTGATGTTCGACGTGAAGTACTCCGGTTATGTGGAGCGACAGGACGTCGAGATCGCGCGCCAGCAGCGACTCGGAGAGAAACGGATTCCCAGCGACTTCGATTTCTCTCGCATCGACCAGTTGCGGGCCGAGGCGCGCGAAAAGCTCGTCCGTATCCGCCCAGTCAATCTCGCCCAGGCCAGCCGAATTAGCGGCATCACGCCGGCCGACATGGCACTCCTTTTGATCCACCTCAGTGGTAAATGAATCGCTGCGCGCTCGCCGAGCGCGGCGGTCAGCAGCCGGATTCGTTCGTGATCGGGGCGCTTCCGTACCAGGTATTTAATACACGCCTGCTGCATGAATGGGGCGGGTTTTCCGCGCACGGGCTTGGCGTAGATGGCAGAGAAGCGACCGCTTGGGCTAGCCTGGGAGGCGTGAAAAGCGGCGGGGGCACATATTTTGAGCCGCTTGGAAGAAATGCATTAAATCCAATTGAGTGAATGATTTGCGCTAAATAGATCGATATTGACTCACCTCGCAAGATGGCTATAATTGGTGTGAATGGCAAATTCGGCAATCTTGGTAGACATGAAGCTCGTAGAACATGGGACGGAGCCCGCTGAAAGACACGTTTCCCCCCGCTCGCTTGGGGAAACGGCTGCAGTGACACAGCATGCTAACAGGGCTAGTTCCGTCAAGCGTATCCATGGAGGACTAGGAACTTCCCGACAGTTTTGCGTCAGGCCTGCGTCAGGCCCAGCGACGGAGCTGTCCAATAGGAAGTCCCGCTGTGACTAGCCTTACCATCGGCTAGGAGAGAGGATGGTTAGCAGAGATATGAAGACTGTGTTTACAACTGGCGAAGCCGCCAAGATTTGTAAGGTCTCGCAACAAACCATTATCCGTTGCTTCGACTCCGGCCAGCTCAAGGGCTTTCGGGTGCCGGGAAGCCGGTTCCGTCGGATACCACGCGATCAACTGTATGCGTTCATGCGCGACAACGGCATTCCAACCGATGCCTTGGAGAGCGGCAAACGTAAAATCCTGGTCGTCGACGACGATCAAGAGTTGGTCGAGCTGATCTCCGAAGTGTTGGAACGGGACGGCCGCTTCGAGGTCCGAAGCGTCAACAACGGCTTTGACGCCGGTATGATGGTCAAAGAGTATCGCCCCGATCTGCTCGTCCTCGACGTCATGCTTCCGGATATCAACGGCAAAGAAGTTTGCCAGCGAGTCCGCAATGACAAAACCATGGACGACGTGCGGATCATCTGCATCTCGGGCATGGTCGAAGAGGACAAGATCGAGGATCTTAAGGCCTCCGGCGCCAACGACTTCCTACACAAGCCGTTCGAGGTGGAAACGTTGCTCGAACGGATGTGCAGTCTGCTCGACATGGAAACCGCGACCCGCACCTAAGCTGCCGCCCGGTTGCGACCGGCCGGCGGAGTCGGCCTACCGTTGCCGCGCTTGGCAAGCTGCCGTGCGCGGGACCGCGGCAGCGCGGTCGTCGTCGTGGGTGATGAACAATCGTATTGGGCTCGTGCGCCGATGGACTCTTTGCCGGAGCTCGCTGGCGGCCGGATTCGCTATCGCCTGCCATTGACCGAGGTGGCGGCCATCGGTCTGGCCGACGTGCTCTTGGCCGATTCGGGCCAGGAGCGGGCCGAACGGTTGGAGGCGGCGCTGGCTTGCGACGCGCCGCTGGCGATTTGGGCGGTTCTCGTGGCCCCCGAACCGGCCGATGCTACCGCACCGCTCGAGTCGGTGGTCGCGTGGCTTGCGCCGCGAATCGCACGGATTTTAGCCGGGCCGCCGGCAAATGCCGGCAACTGGGCTGCCGGCCGATCGGCCGCATCAGCCGTCGCCACACCCAGCGGCGCCGATCCGAGCACCGCTAGCACGGCCGAGCGGAATCGCCAGTTCATCGGCTTGGTGTCCGGGGCCGTCGAGTGGCTGATGCAGTATGGCACGCCGCTGCCTGATCGGCGTGAAGCGATCGAAGCGCTTCCCGCCTGGCTAGCTCAGACGCTGGCACACTCTTTGGAGCCGGCTCCCAGCGTGGGCTCGAACCATTCGGACCAGCAGCCACGCGGACAGCAATTCTGCGCCGTTGCCTCGCGGGAATGGGGCGAGCGGCTGGCACGGCTGGCGGCCCATGCCGTCCGGCTGGCCGCGCTGGAAACCAACTTCGCGAGCGCGGTGGAGCAAGAAAAGCTGGCGGCGCTGAAAGAGTTTGCCTATGGCGCCGGCCACGAGATCAATAACCCGCTGGCAAACATCTCGGCCCGCGCAAACGCTGCTCAAGGACGAACACGATCCCGACCGGCGTCAAAAGCTGGCGGCGATCAATACTCAGGCCTTCCGGGCGCACGAGATGATCGCCGATCTGATGCTGTTTGCCCAGCCTCCCGAGTGGAAGGCGGCTCGCGTGGAGATCGGTCCGCTGGTGGCGGAGTTGGCATCGGCTTGGAGTCGTCAGGCGGCCGATCAGCAGACAATTCTGTCGCTGCGCATCGAGGACGAGTCGCTTGCCGCCTGGGCCGACCGCGGCGCTCTGGCCGTCGCGCTGCGCGCGCTGATGGCCAACGCGTTCGAAGCGTTGGGCCGGGGCGGCACTATCGAGCTTGCTGTCACGCCGGCCAGCCTGGCCGATGACGTTGCGATGCGCGACGGTGCAGCCAATGCCAGAACATCGGTCGGCGCAGTGTCCATCGCCGCCGCGCGGGAGGCGGTGGCGATTTGCGTGCGCGATGACGGGCCGGGAATCGATCCGGCGGCGCGGCCGCGCATTTTTGATCCGTATTTCTCCGGCCGCGAGGCGGGACGCGGACTGGGGTTCGGCCTGCCCAAATGCTGGCGCATCGCCAACGCGCTCGGCGGGCGCATCGAGGTGAAGAGTGGCCCGAATCGGGGCGCAGCATTCACGCTGGTGTTGCCGCTGGCCCACTCGGGCGAACTGGTCGGTTAGCGTGACAGCGGGCCGTCAAATCTTGCCCAAGCGTCAAGCTTCTCCATGGCTGCCCGAAATCCCCGGCTCGCGCCTGGGGCGATAAATCCCACCGGCTTTGGGCTTGCGCTCCAACCGCGACTCCTTCCGGGGCGTTATAATTGTCAAAATGATTGCCCCCCGTACTCTGGCGTGAAAGAATGGTACGGGGGACTGGAAAAAATACTCATGTTGGCCGTCACGACCGGGCGGCGAGACGTAGAAATTGTTAGAGGAGGACTAATCAAATGAAACGCATTCTGACACTCCTGGGCGCGCTGGCCGCGGTGATTAGCTTCACCCAGGTTGGTGCGGCGCAAGATCTCGTGCGAGTCTATGCGCCCGAGACCATTCCGTACATCGGCACGACGACCAATTTCGGTTATGGCGTGACGCCGGTTTATCGCTCGAGCAATTATGCTCCGGCGACGACGACGTATTACGCGCCCGAGGTGGCGGTGCCGACGACGACCTACTACGCGCCGGCCGTGGTTCCGACCACGACCTACTACGCGCCGGCGGTCGTCCCGACCACAACGTACTATGCACCGGCTGTTGTGCCGACCACCACGTATTACGCGCCGGCGGCGGCTATCGTGCCGACCACGGCTTATTACGCGCCGCGCTATTACGGCCGTGCATACTATTATGCTCCGGCTCCGCTGGTGCCGGGCCAACCGGTCCGCAACGCGTTCCGCGCGATGACCTGGTAAGTTGCCGGCTTCATCGGCCGACATGAAGTGACAACTCAATCGCAAAAAGCAAGCCCAGGGATGCGATCCCTGGGCTTGCCGCGTTTTGCACCGAAGCGCTCGACGGTTTACTTCACGGGCTGATATTCGGGGCGGCTGAGCAACTCCTTCAATTCGCCACGCAACTTGCCCAAGCGCTCGTGCGTCTCCGGGCCGAGGGGACAGCGGCCGGCGCCCATCTTGAAGCCGCGCAGCTCCAGGATCAATCGCACCGATTCGGGGAAGTCGACCGAACCGGTCGCCGCATCAAACAGCGTGGTGACTTGGGTTTGCACGCGGCGTGCTTCCGCCACGTCGTTGCCTTTGGCCAACTCATAGAGTTTGCGTGTCAGGTGCGGGGCAAGTCCCGCCGAGCAATTGGTTCCCCCCTCGCAACCGATCAGCATCATCGGCAACAGCGCGGGGTCGTAGCCGGTCATGAACACGAACTCCGGCCGATTCGGCTTTACCTTCGAGATCATCCGCTGCATGTGCGAGATGTCGCCGGACGAATCCTTGATCGCGACGGCTCGCGGGCATTCTTCCGACAGGCGCTGCACCGTGGCGACGTCGATCATCGAGGCGAAGACCGGAATGTTGTAGAGCGTGATGTCGAGCGGTGCGTTGCTGCAGATCTCCTTGAAATAGGCATACACGTTGTCCGGGCTCATCTTGTAGTAATAGGGCGCGACCACCGCGCACGACCGCACGCCGAGGCTGGCGTAATATTCGCAAGCCTTCAGCGTCTCGCGAGCGCTCGGATCGGCGGCGCCGGCAATGATCGGAATACGGCCGCGAACCTCCTCGACGATGATCGCGATCACGCGTCGTCGCTCCTCGGTCGTAAGGCGAACGAACTCGCCGGTCGTGCCGTTGGGATACAGCCCATGCGCGCCCTGCTCGATCAGCCAGTTGATATAGCGACGCAACTCGGGCTCGTTGACTTTCCCCTCCTTGTCGAAGGGGACCATGTTGGGCACAAAGATGCCTTGGATGCGTGATGCGGCCATTGTCGGACTCGGGGGTGAAAAGGTAAGAAAAACAACCTGGCGGGTGACTGCCAGCACGATGGGGCCGGCGATACAATATGCTCTGCCCAGCGTGAAACGATTGCTGCGGCAGAGGACTAATAGCCTAACCCTGCCGGGGCGGTTTGCCAATTCCCGCCCCTATTTGACACTTCGCCGAACGTGGTGTCCCATGAGTCCATGGTCCCTTGAAACGGAGAGAGACTACGCTCGGTTTTTTCCGCTGCCAAAGCACTTACGTCTTTGGCAGTCGTTCCGTGTCTTGGAAGTGATTTCCGAGACACTTCACTAGCCCGAGGTTGATTTTTATGGCCGACCTTTCGACCGAAACCGATCTGGCCGCTTGCCGAACCCGTCAACGACGCGTGATCGAGCTGATGGAGCGGCTCGACGTCGATCTGGCGATTGTCACTCAGGCAGAGCACGTGCAATACCTGGCCGGGCCACGATTTCGGCCCAGCTTCGCTCCCGCCGCCGCCCTTTCGCGCGACGGCCGGCTGACGCTGATCGCCCCGGCCGACTTTGCCGATCCCGCGGCGGCCGACGATATCGTCCCCTACGAGGCCCAATGGTTGTGCACCGTGCGCAACGATCAGCGAGCGGCGTCGTCGGCCGTGTTGTGGAAGGCGCTGGGGCCCGTGGCTGCCGGCCGGCGGATCGGCGTCGAGTATTCCAGTTGCGGTCTTCATATCACGCAAGGTCACGACGCGCAGTGGATCGATATCGAACCCGACCTGTATCGGCTGCGTCGTCGCAAGGACCCCGACGAGTTGGCGCGGCTGAAACGGGCGATCGCGGCCACCGCCGCCATGTACGCCCGGGCGCGCGAGATCGTCATGCCCGGCATCAATGAACTCGACGTCTTCAGCGAGTTGCAAGGCGCCGCGGTCCGCGTGTGCGGCGAATTGCTGACCGGCACCGGCAACGACTATGCCTCGGGGCATCGAGGCGGACCGCCGCGCAATCGCAAGATCGAAGCCGGCGAACTCTACATTCTCGATCTCGGGCCGGCCTATCGCGGCTACTATGCCGACAATTGCCGCGTGATCGCCGTCAACCGCGAACCGACGAAGTTGCAGCGCAAGGCGTGGGAGCAAGTCGTGGCCTCGTTTGAGATCATCGAGCAGATGGTCAAGCCGGGCGTACGCTGCCGCGATTTGTTTACCGCCGTCAGGACGTTCCTGCACCAGAACAAGCCCTGGGAGTTCGAGCACCATCTCGGGCACGGCATCGGCCTGTTTCCGCACGAAGCGCCGCACATCAATTCGATGTGGGACGACACGTTCGAGGAAGGCGAAGTTATCGCCGTCGAGCCGGGACTCTATGCCCCCGAGCTGCGCGAAGGGGTGCGACTGGAGAACAACTATCTGATCACCAAAAACGGCGTTGAGCTACTGACGCCATTTTCGCTGGAACTGTAAGGCGGCTTGAGCGCCGTGACTATTGTTCCGCGGCCGCGTGCGCGTTCCAGTCGTGGCGGAGCCAGTCGGCAAGCAGGCCGATCGCTTCGGCCGAAAGCTCGTTCTGAGGCGAGCCGGGCTCGTGCGAGGCAAAGTCGGGCATGCGGTCGTTGTTCTTGCCATAAAAACGAGCGGCGGCCGGATTCGAGATAAACGCCATGAGCCACTCGCGCGAACCATAGCCCGTCAGATCGGGCGCCGCATCGGCTGTGCCTGCATCATGAAATTTGTGGCAACCGCCGCAATGCTCTTCGTTTTGAATGAGTGCGGTGCCGGCCGCGATCCGATCCTTGTCGCGAGCGTCGATATCGGCCTGCTCGGGCAGGTGGGCTTCGGCCGAAAGAGCGATGATCACGTCTTCGACGTCCGTCGGTTTCCAGTCCGGAATGTTTTGCTTCACGAAGTTGACCATGTCGCCATCGTGGTGGCTGGTCGGACCGAAATAGTCCGTCCCGTCGATTTGTTTGGGGTCCAACAGCCCGGCAAGCCACTCGCGGCTGGCGAAGCCGACGAGATGCGGGGCTCCGTCGCGCACCGGCTGCCCGGCCGCGTCGGGTTTGGATCGGCGGTCGTGGCACTGAGCGCATTGAGCCGCGAAAATCTTGCGGCCTTGTATCTTGGGATCGTGGCGGACTAGCGCGATCGCCCCTTCCGGCGGAATGCCGCCCGAGGCCAATTCGGCCGCGCGCTCGGCATCCATTTCGGCATCGGCCACGGCCTGAAGATAGCCGGCCGCGTCGGGGCCATAGTGGTCGTCCCACCAAGCGCGGGCAGTCAGCAGTCCGGCGCCGCCAATCAGGACGAACAGAAAACCGACATTGAACCGATGGCCCAGCTTCCAACGGCCCACCAGCGGCATCGCGGCCAGAATGAGCATGACGAGGCCCGGCACGACCAGCGCGCCGACCACTTCCGACGAGCCGGGAAAATACTTAAGCATCTGAAACAGAAACAAGAAGTACCATTCCGGCCGGGCGGCCGAGTACTGATCGGCATGGTCGGCCGGCGCTCCCAGCTCTGCTCCCAGATGGACCTGCGGCGGCAAGCCGCTCGTTGTCTCTTGAACGAAGGCCGGCAGTACCACCAGGCCCAACACCACGCACAGCACCGCCAGGCAGGCAACCGCATCCTTCAGCACCTGGTCGGGCCAGAAGTCGCAGTCGGGCTGCGTCGCCGGCTGCTTGGCGCACAGTCCGTGCCGGCGAAACAGATAGACGTGCAACACCAGAAAAGCGACTAGCAGACCCGGCAGTACGCCGGCATGGAGCGCGAAAAATCGCGTCAGCGTGGCGTGACCATACGTCGGTCCGCCGACGACCAACTGCTGAAGTTGTTCGCCGACGACGGGCACCAGGCCCATCAGGTTGGTCGCCACGCGCGGTGGCCCAAAAGCCTTTTTGGTCCCAGGGGAGCAGATAGCCGGTGAGCGACAGCCCCAGCACGATCTGCATCAGGACGAGGCCGATCCAGAAATTGATTTCGCGCGGCGCGCGGTAAGCGCCGTCGATCACGATCTGCATCAAGTGAAGGACCAGCAGCACCACCATCGCCTGGGCGGTGAAGTGGTGAATGCCGCGCAGCAGCGCCGCCCCAAACGTGATGCTGGAGAAAAAAGACGCTCTCCCAGGCGGTCTGGCGCTGGGGCTATAGGCCATCCACAAAAAAATGCCCGTGATCACTTGCACGCTGAAGGTGAAGACCAGCGTGCTCCCCCACACATAGCGCCAGCGAGCGCCACCCGGAATTCGCTCGTAGAGAGCTTCATTCAGCAGGTGACGGTAACCGGTTCGGTCTTCCAACCAATCGAGCAGCTTCATGCCTTGCGAATCTTTTCCGACGTGCCGGTGAGAAAGTCTTCATACTTCACCCAAATCTCGCCTTCGCCCTGAATCTCGCACTCCAGAGCGTCCATCCCACGCGGCGGAACGTCGCTAATCGCTTCGCCTTTCAGATTGAACGCGCTGGTGTGGCAGGGGCACAAAAAGCACTGTCTCTCCTGTCTGAAACGCGACCGAACAGCCGGCATGCGGGCAAGTGGCGTTGAAGGCCTTCACGGTTTTTCCGTCCGGCATCGGCCACCAGGTAAATCGCGCCGATCGGCTCCTGGCGATAGTCGGTCCAACTGTCGCGGCGATCGCCGACGATCGTCACCCGCTCGGGCTCGCCCGGACCGAGCGAATCGACCGAGCCGACGCGAAACCAGCGGGCTTTGGCCCCTTGCCGCCGCAGCGGATCGAGAAAGGTGAGCAAGCCGGCCGTCAGCGGCACCACGCCGACGACAGCCCCGATGACAAGGGCGGCGAAGCGAACGAGAAACGGACGTCGGCCGACGGGCGAAAGCGGTTGCGACGGAACACCGGTGTTGGGGGCACGCTCAGCCATGGCGAGGGTGATTCCGGCGGGCGGGGTGTGGGTGGGAGGGAGGAATGCCCGCGCGAGTCGCGAGCGGCCTGGCCCGCGCGAGATAATGGAATTATCGCATCCGGGCGCGCACAGCGTCAAGCACTTTCGGCTGGACGTCGGCCAACGCCCCGGGCAGGAACGCGCCGGCCGCCGCGTGGTGTCCGCCGCCGCCGAATGTTTTCGCCAAGGCGTTGCAGTCGACCTTGATCGTCCGACTGCGAAAGCTGATCTTGTATCCACCCTCGGCTTGCTCGACAAAGATCACGGCCACTTCGACGCCAAGAATCGGCCAGCGCCAGATTCACCACGTCCTCGGTGTCGGCGGCCAGCGCGCCGGTGCGTCTGAAAATCCTCGCGCAGAGCCGCAGTGTAAGCCAGTCGACCATCGAGTTCGGTTTGGGTGCGAGCGAGAATCCGCCCGCGCAGTTGCAGTCGGGCCAGCGTTTCTCGCTCGTACAGATCGGTATAAATCTGCTGCGGTACCGCGCCGGCATCGACCAGCGCGCCGGCGGCGCGAAACGTATCGCCGCTGACCGAAGCAAAGCGAAACCAGCCGGTGTCGGTGGCAATGGCGGCAAACAGCGGCTCGAGCCAACTCGGGAGTCAGCTTGACGCGCAAATGCTTGGCCGCTTCGAGCACCAGCCGGCCGGTCGCTTCGGCCTTGGTGTCTTTGAACAGTTCGGCCCCCAGGTCGTCGCTGTCGATGTGATGATCGAGCACCGCCTTATGGGCCGCCGTCGTGCGAACGACGTCGGCCATCGGTCCCAGTTGGGCCCAGGCACTGGTGTCGAGGACCAGCAACACTTGGACGGCGGCCAGTTCGGCCGGTTTCACGTCGGTGCCGAGCGCCCGCAGTTTTTTCTCCGGATCGATAAAGGCCAGATTCGGCGGCGTGGCCTGGCCATTGACGATCGATGACGTGCTTGCCGAGCGCTTCGAGCACGCCGGCCATGCCCAGTTCGCTCCCCAGCGCGTCGCAGTCGGGACGGATGTGGCTGGTGAGCAGAAACCGCTCGTGGGAGCGGATGAGTTCCGAAAAGCGGTTCCAGTTGATCATTGCCGACGTTGGCCCTCCGAGGAAAACGCACGTAAGCCAAGTAGTTTACGTTGTCGGGGTCGATCGGGCCACTAGGCGGCACGCGACAGCGCCGGGCGGCAGCGACGGCCAGCCGAGGGGAGTGCCGAGCAAGCCGTCGCGAACGGTGCCGCGGCCTAATCGATCAGCCCGGCCGATTTCAGCCAGCCGACGGTCGGGGCCAGGGTTTCGCGGGCCCCGCGGAAGTCGACGCCCAGCTCGCGGCGGGCCTTCGAGGCGTCGACCCAGAAATAACGCGTGGCATAGGGAACAACCCGCGGATTGTAAGGCAGCGGGATGCGCAGGGTCTGGGCCACGCGGGTGACGGCCCGCAGCGGCCCATTGGGAAGCGTGATCACCCGTTTTTCCTGGCCGGCCAGCTCCAAAAACAGGCCGGCCAATTGCCGGTGGGTGATGTTTTCGCCCCCCAGGATGTAACGCTCGCCCGCGGCGACCGCGATCGAGCGCCGCCAGGATGCCGCGGGCGACGTCTTCGACGTGGACAACGCTGGTGCCGCCGTGGCAAACCAACACCGGATTGCTCTTGGCAAAGTCGACCAGGTTCGAAGCCGTGATCAAGCCGATGTCGTTCGGTCCATAGACTTCGGCCGGATTGACCATCGACCACGTCCACGCCCTCGTCCAACGCCTGGCGGCAAAGCAGCTCGGCCCGATGCTTGTGGTGACTGTGGACGAGACTGCTTGTCGGCATCGAGCCGATAAGGAAACGTTTCGTCGATCGGCTCGGGCGTGTCGGTGCTGCCGACGGCCAGCACGCTGGAGACATAGACGACTCGCATGCCGGGCGTGGCGCGCGCGGCAGCCAGCACGCCGGCCGTTCCGCCTTGGGTGGTTTCGCCCATCTCGGGTGAATCGATCAGTTCCCAAGAGCTCAAGCCCGCCATGTGGATCACGGCGTTCTGGCCTTCGAGCGCCCGCCGCAACAGCGCGGCGTCGCGGACGTCTCCCACGACGCGTTCCTGCGGGAACCGCATCGATGCGCTCGGTGTTGGCCGCGGGGCGGACCAGCAAACGGACCGTGTGGCCGGCGGCGTGCAACAGCCGCACCACCACCGACCCGATGAAGCCGTTGCCGCCGGTGACAAAGACTTTCAGCGATCGCTGGGTGCGGACAGGAAAGCGTGGTTTGTCCGGCGGAATCGCGCAGCGGCACCACGGTCGACATAGCGCCATCCATTTCGCGAGAGCCCCTCGAGGCACGCCCAATCGGCGCACGCCTGCGTTAATTGGTTTGAACTCCGCCACGCAGGTGGTCTATCAGACAATCTTAACTTGGATGGTGCGGACTGAGCAAGGCGAACCCTGCAGCGGCTCACAGCTTGCTGCCACGGCGCGGCTCGACCGGGACGAAATCGGCCGGGTTTTCCAAGATCGATTTCAGCAGCCGCAAGGCAAGCCGGCGCTGTAAAACCCATCGACAATCCGCTCGTCCAAAGTCCAGCGTACCGGCCAGATTTGGCGCGTTTGCGGCGACCGTCGGCGGTCGTCACGAGCGTTTTTTTCGGCAAACCCAATGCCGCGAACAAGCTGCAGGTGCCGTGTTCGTATAAATGATGCGTCGCACTGTCCAATCCCAAGCGAGCCCAGGTTGGCGACAAACATCGTTGCGTAGAGTGGGTCGTTTGCGATGAGTTTGCCGGGCAAGAGATTGCAATGGTCGAGAATCGCGGTATCCCCAGAGGACGGTCCGCAGCAAAAATCGCGGCAGCCGCATGGCCAGCTCGGTTTCGCGATCGACAGCCCGCGGCGGCCCCTGACAGGCCTCGATCGACCGCCGCGGCGATCCGCTCGACGCAGTCGGGAAAAGGGGCCGCCTTTTCCGGGAACCGCAGTTTGACGGTGACCAGTTCGGCAGCCAGGTCGTAGCGTTTCTTGGCGGCGAACGAAATCGCCACCTCGCGACGCTGATAAATCCGTCGGCCGGAAATGAAGCGATTCATTCCCGGCCGGGCGTGGGCCACATAGGCGGCGGCCCAAAGAAACAAATCCAACAGCGTCGCGCGCGCTTCGGCGTGCCGGCGGTTGTAGGCCTCGAGCCACTCCAGCGCCGGCCGACGTCGTAGCTGGCTTCGTGATAGACGACGCTCTCGTTACGCCGCGCGCATCAGATAGGGCATGATCTCGCGCATCGGCGACTCGCCACGCACCAAAATGCCGTCGGCACGGTCGCCAAACGGACCGCGATAGGTCGGCCGCACGACGCCCGGCGGCCAGCGGCCATCGGCCGTGTCGACCAGCGCGGAGCGGCTCGCCGGCCAAGCCGCTCGGCCAAATCGCGCAATGCTGGGAGCATCGATCAGCGCTCCCACGTCCAACTGGTGGCCAAACGCCTGCTCCACGTCGTGCATCAGCTCGACGGCCATCAACGAGTCGAGTCCATAGACGGCCAGCGGTTGCCCCGTATCGATCTCGACCGGTCGCAAGTTCCAACCGCCGGGCGAGCCAGGCGGAAATCCAATCGACCAGGGACGCGGCGGTCGCCGGAACCGGCAGCAGCCGGCGGCCGTGCCTCGTCCTGCTCGTCGGCGACCGGCAGTAGCCGATCCGTTGCCGGCCGGCGATTTCCAAAGCTCGATGAATTCGAACTGGCCGGCAGCGAACCGCTCGGCGGCAGTCTGACGCTCGGTCTTGCCGCTGGTCGTGCGGGCGATGCTGCCGGGGCGAACCAGTCCGACGGCGTCGAGCCGGACTTCGTGCTCGCGCGCCACGGCCTGGCAGATGGCGCGGATCACCGCGGCGGCGTCGAGCGAGCGGACCGCCTCGCGGCGCACCTCGTGAACCAGCAGGATTTGCTCCTGACCGTCTTCGCTCGAGCGAGAAGGCCACTCCGCCGCCGGCTTGCAGATCGGCGTGGCTCGACTGGGCGGTGAACTCGATATCCTGCGGATAGTGATTGCGCCCGCGAACGATGATCAAATCCTTGATCCGCCCGGTGACGAACAATTGCCCCTCGTGAAAGCATCCTAAGTCGCCGGTGCGCAGAAAGGGCCCTTCGCCGGTATCGGCCAGTCGGGCCTCGAACACCGCGGCCGAAAGCTCAGGCCGCTTCCAGTAACCGCTGGCCACGCTGGGGCCTTGCACCCAGATTTCGCCGACCCGGCCGGAGGGCGACTCGCGGCACGTTTCGGGATCGACAATGACGACCCGCTGAGCGCCGACGATCGAGCCCGACGCGACCGCCGAGAGCGAATCGTCGGGCGCGGCACCGTCGGCGAGCGAATTGCACCCTGTTCGAGCGCGCGCTGGGAAACCTGCACCTGCCAGCAGCGGATCGGTCTTTTTGCGGGCGGTGACCATCAGCGTGGCCTCGGCCAATCCATAGCAAGGCCGCAGTGCGCCGGCGCGAAAACCGGCCGGCGCAAAGGCCTCGCTGAAACGGGTCAGCGTTTCCTGGCGGATCGGTTCGGCGCCGCAGAATGCCACCCGCCAAGAGCTCGAGATCGAGCTGCGTCTCGCATTTCGGGCGTGGTCCGGCGCAGGCACCAGTCGTAGGCGAAGTTCGGTCCGCCGGCATGGGTTGCGCCATATTTGCTGATCGCCTGGAGCCAGGAAAGGGGCTGCTCCTGGAACCGCTTGGGCGACAGCAACGTCAGCGAGCCGGCAGCCGTACAACGGACCCAGAACGCCGCCGATCAGCCCCATGTCGTGATAGATCGGCAGCCAACTGACCGCGACAATGCCACGCTCGATGTCGAACGCCTCGCGGATGGCCGACAGATTGTGCATCAGATTGCCATGCGTCACCACCACGCCCTTGGGGTCGCCGGTCGAGCCGGAGGTGTATTGCAGAAACGCCACGGTGTCGGGTCCCGAGCCGCGGGCCCGATAGCCCGAGCCGCCGGCGTCGGGCAGTTCGTCGGTCGCCACGCAGGTCGAGCGCGCGGAGCGAGGTGGACTGTTTGGCATCGCGCTCGAGCGACGTCGCGAATCGCGGCGGTGGTCAGGGCCACCCGAGCCCCGCTATCGCGAACGATGGTTTCCAGTCGCTGCGCACTGCGACCGGGCCGAGGCGGATAGGCAGGAACGGCGATGGCGCCGGCGTAGAGGCAGCCGAAGAACGCGGCGACGTATTCAAGCCCGGTGGGATAGAGGAGCAACACCGGCTCCCCTTCGACGGCCAAGTCGCTCGAGCGCGGCGGCGACGCGGCAGGCGCGGCGCTGCAAATCGGCATAGGTCCAGCAGAATTCGGCCCCGTCGTCGGTCAGAAACCGGTAGAGAAGTTCGTCCGCGTGCTCACTGGCCCGCAGCGACAAGAGGTCGACCAGCGAATTGGGGACGGTGGCAGGCCCGGTGGATTGCCGTTGCATGCTCAGTGATCGCCCCCCAACTAGCTTGAATGCCGACAGTGAAATGCGAATCTGGCACGCGTGGAGCAGCAGTGCGCACTTGCTGTCCAAATCTTACCAAGATGAGGACTTCCTGCTAGCACCCAAGCGACGCGAGCAGCCACGCGACCGATTCGCTGCCGCAGGGCCATGGCGTGGCGTCGAGCGGCTAGCAACGCTGCGCGATCGCGCCGCGAACATGCGCTGAGCACAGTGCTGCTGTCACGCGCGGACCGCGCAGCCGGCGACGGCAGTCCGCGGCAGCGCCATTCCGGCATTGCCCGAGCAACCGATTAGGTTTATCTTTCGCCACCCTCGACTCAGGCGCGTTCTCGGCGGGCGGGCATCCGTGCGTGCGTCGTCGTGCTGTCGGACCCGCGTTGACCGGTGAATGGTCACGGGGCCGTTTCGGGTTACTCGTGGCTAGCTTGGGCAGCCGGCTTTTGCCATGAACGTCATTACCCGTTCCGTTCTGATCGACTTTCTGCTGGTCTTCGTGCTGTCGTTGGCCATCTTGGTGGCGCTGCTGTTGTTCGTGGGCGCGTCGCTCGACTTGCCGAAGGACGTCGGCGTGGCCGAGATCGTGCTGATGCTGCCTTATTTATTGCCGGAGGCGGTGCGCAACGCGATGCAAGCGGCGGCTTTGTTCGCCGCCTGCTCGGTGTTTGGGCGGCTCAGCGCGGGGAACGAAATCTTGGCGCTCAGTTCGCTGGGAGTCTCCCCCTGGAAGGTCATTCGGCCGGTGATGGTGCTGGCAGTCTTCATGAGCCTGGCCTGCGTGTGGTTGTACGACGTGGGCGAATCGTGGGGACAGCGGGGAATCCATCAGGTCGTCGTCAATTCGGCCGAGACGATTGCCTCTCGCTATCTGCGCACCAAGCACGCCTATACCAAGGGTCCCGTCACGCTGAACGTGAAGGCGGTCGAGGGGCGGACCTTGATTCGGCCGATGCTGATCATGGAACGGCCCGACCATGCCGAACCGATCACCATCGCGGCCGAAGAAGCCGAGCTGCGCACGCCTGGGCCGAAACCGCGAGCTGTCGCTCGTGATGCGCAACGGCACGGCCTACATCGGCGACAAGGTTTCGATGGCCTTTCCCGAGGCCATGGAGCAAATCATTTCGCTCGGCGATCCGGCAGACGGCCTGCCGAACTGGCCTCCCGAGTTTTGCACCCTGGCCGACTTGCGGCAAGACATTGAGCGGCAAGCGGCGGCCTTGGCTCAGCTTGGAGCAAAACCCGCTCGAGACGGCCCCGTTGTGGCGCACCGAGCCGCCGCCCCCCGGCGCACGCCCCGTGTCACACGCCGAAGTGCTCGACACCGAACGCGAGCACATGCACTGGCTCAAAGCCCAGATCAATCGCCGCTGGGCCAACGGCTTTTTTTGTCTGGCCTTCGTCATGATGGGCATCCCGGTCTCGATGCGGGCTCGCAGCCGCGACTACCTGACCAGTTTCTTTGCTTGTTTCTTGCCGGTCGTGCTGCTGAATCATCCCCTGCACAACTTTTGCATCAAACTGGCCGAGTCGGGCCGGGCACCGGCGCAACTGCCCTGGGTGGGCGACGTGCTGCTGATCGGCTTCGGCGCGTGGCTGTTGAACCGTGCCCTGCGCCACTGATGCTGCCGGCCGGTGACGCGACGCGTCGCTGGCTTCCAAGAGAACGCTTCCCCCTCGCACCGCACGCATCATGATCACGCTCGACATCAATTCGAACTATTGCGACCGCGGGGGCGGCATCCGCACCTACCATCAGGCCAAGATCGCCTGGTTCAACCGCCAACCGGGGCATCGCTATTATTTGGTCGTTCCCGGACCGCGACACGCGGTCCGCCGGGTCGGCCGGCGCGTGGTGCGGATCGAAGTTTATGGGCTGCCGCTCGGATCGGGATATCGGCTGATGCTCGACTATCTCCGCGTCGGACGTGTCCTCAAGCCGCATCGAGCCCGATCTGGTCGAAGTGGGCGATCCGTTCTTCACCGGATTGTTTTGCCTGCCCTGCAGCCGCTTGGGCCAGATTCGCGGCTGGGTCTCGGCCTTCTATCATTCCGATCCGGTCGAAACGTGGGTCGTACCGTGGGCCAGCCGGGCGCTTTCACGGCTTCAAACGGCCGCTGGCCGCCGCGGTCGGCCGGCTGTTCTATCGGATTCAGCGGGCCTACGACGTGACGATCGTCACCTCGCGAGCCATAGAAGGACATCTGGCCGGCCGGGGTGTCAGCCGGCTGAAGCGGATTCCGCTGGGAGTCGATCGCGTGTTTTTTCCGCTGGCGAGCATGACCCGGCAGCGATCGCGACCGGTGCCGAACGCGCCGGCGAACCGCTCGTGCGGCAAACGCAACGGCGGCGATTGCTGTTCGTGGGCCGATTGATTGCCGACAAGGCCGCCGACCTGCTGTGGGAAGCACTGCCTGAAATCCTGCGCATCCCGAATGTCGAAGTCACGGTGCTTGGCGACGGTCCCTACCAACAAAAGTTCTCCGCGGCACAGTGGCCGGGATATCGCTACTTACAGTACGTCAGTGGGCGACAGGAACTGGCCGAGATCTATCGCTCGCACGATATTCTGCTGGCTCCGGGCCCCTACGAAACCTTTGGATTGGCGGTGCTGGAGGCGATGGCCAGCGGGTTGGTGGTCGTGGGGCCCGATCGAGGTGGCACCGCCGAGCTGCTGGCCGAGTCCCGTAGCCCGTTCGTTTTTAAAGCCGGCGACCTGGCCGATTTTGTTCGCGTGGTGAGCAACGCCTGCGCCGCCGATCTGAGCCCGCATCGCCACGCATCGCTGGCCGCCGCCCGAAGTTATGGGACCTGGAACGAGGCGATCGGCCGCTTGATGGATTTCTATGGGCAACGGCTGAGCGAGCCGGCGCTCGCCGGCCGAAGCGACCGGACGCGGCCGAGGCAGCTTGAACCCAGCCGCACATTCGAAAGTGAACCGAAAACACCGCGGATCATGCCAGACGTACCGTATCGAGCAGGAAAAGAGGTTTCGAATGCCGCCATTACAGGTCTTCTTCGCCATTCACGACGTCACGCCTTTTCATCTGGCGCGACTGAAACGTGCCGAAGCGCTCTTCGAGAAGTGGGGGATCGAGAAAATCCTGTACCTGCTCGTTCCCAACTATCACGGCGCCCATCGCGCGGACCGCGACCCGGCGTTTCGGGCTTGGTGCCATCGCAAGCGTCCCTTCGAGGTCGAATGGTGTCAGCACGGTTATTTCCACGTGGTCACCGAGCATTTGGCCAGCGTTCAGCGACTCGAGTTCCATGCCGGCCTGGTCAGCGCCGGCCATCATCCGGTCGGCAGTCCGCTGGCGGACGAAGGCGAGTTCCGGCAGCTTTCGGCGGAGTGGCTCCGCGATCGGTTGATCCAGGGCCGCGAGATTTTTCGCCGCACGCTCGATCGCGACCCAAACGGTTTTGTCGCTCCGAAATGGATGGGCAACCGGCACCTGGTCGAAGTCCTCACCGAGCTGGGATATTCGTGGAGCGAAGACGATCACGCGCTCTGCCATTTGGCGAGCGGACGGAGACGTTGGTCGCCGGTCGTCACTTGGGCCACCCGTAGCTCGTGGCGCAAGCAAATGGGGCTATGGGGCTGCCCGCTGCTGCTGCGTCTGACCCGCAGCATGCCACTGCTGCGAGTTGCCATGCATCCCTTTGATTTCGATCATCCCGACGTCGTGGCGTCGATCGAGCGGATCGTGGCCAAAGCCATGCGAAGCCGCGACCAGGCGTTTTATCCCGATTTGCTCTCGGCCGACGACGATCGTCCGCGCCGCCTAAAACGGCCTCAAACCCGGCCGCCTCAAATCGCAAGCTTCAAGTCTCACCATGCATCCGACCGACCGGCGACAATTCCGGCAGGGCTTTTGGGCCACCACGCTCGGGACTCTCGTCAGCCGGGTGCTGGGGATGCTGCGCGACGCGACGACGGCCAATCTTCTGGGGCTGGCCGCCGGCGGCGTCATGGACGCCTTCGTGCTGGCCTTTCGCATCGCCAATCTCGCCCGCCGATTGCTGGGCGAAGGAGCCTTGGCAACCAGTTACCTGCCGGTCCTCACAGCCGAACTAGAACGAAACCGCGAAGCGGCGCTGTCGCTGGCCGCGACCATGCTGACTCGATTGGCCGGCGTGCTGACACTCCTGGTCCTGGCGGGCGAAGCGATTTGCGGGCTGCTGTGGATTTCGAGCAGCCCGGGCGACGGGCGATTGCTGGTCGGCCTTACGGCCGCCATGCTCCCCTATTTGTGGTTCATTTGTCTGGCCGCGCAACTATCGGCCACCCTGCAAGCGCTCGGCAAATTTCGACTGCCGGCTCTGGCCGCCACACTGCTCAACCTTGGCTGGCTGGCCGGCGCATGGTGGGTGGCACCGCACGTGGCTCAAACCGCCGCGGGCCGAGCCTACGCGCTCGCCGGCTCGATCGTGGTTGCCGGCGCACTGCAAGCCGCCATTCAACTGGCCGCACTCGGCCGGCTCGGCCTCGGTGGGCTGCGAGCCAACGCCTGGCCGCGGAGCGACGAACAAAGCCGCATCGCGTGGCAGAAGATTGTCCGCCCGATGGCCCCGATCGCCCTGGCCCTCTCGGTGACACAAATCAGCACACTGAT
This sequence comes from uncultured Planctomycetaceae bacterium, assembly GCA_963702015.1. Classification (GTDB taxonomy): domain Bacteria; phylum Planctomycetota; class Planctomycetia; order Pirellulales; family PALSA-1355; genus DATJTR01. The sequence continues at coordinate 2,833,420 of OY969698.1, read as the reverse complement.
CGACAGCTCGCTGGCGTGGCTGCTCACCCGGCCGGCCGATGGATCGGCAATCATTGCCTGGCTGCCCGGCGATGTGACTTATCCGCTCCGTGCCGGGGCCACGGCGGCCCTCTACTATGCCGAACGCTTTTATCAGTTGCCGGTCGGCCTGTTGGGTGTGGCGGCCGCAACCGTGATCTTTCCACAACTCAGCCGGCACGCCGCTCGTGGAGACCGCACGGCTTTGGCCGGCGACTTGTCGGCCGGTTTGCGGCTGGTCGTCTGCCTGTCGTTGCCGGCCGCCGTCGGCCTGATGCTGCTGGCCGAGCCGCTGTCGCGGCTGATCTTGCAGCACGGAGCCTTCGACGCCGCGGATGTTACGCGTACGGCCGCCACCACACGTGCTTATGCGGCGGGGGTCGCTGCCTATTGCGCCCTGCCGCTGCTGCTGCGCGGGTTTTACGCCGTGGGCGATGCACGCCGGCCGCTTTATGCCGCGGCCTTGGCCCTGGCGATCAACACGCTGCTTGACCTGATTCTGGCGTGGCCCCTGGGTGAATCGGGACTAGCCCTGGCGACCGCGATTTCATCGCTGGTGCAACTGTTGCTGCTGGCCGTCAGTTTCTCACGCGCCCATGCGGCGCTTGACTGGCGAGGGCTCGCTGGCAGCACGCTCAAAGCAACCCTTGCCACTGCGGCGTTGGCCGTTATGGTGGTGCTGCCTCTGCCCAGTCGTGCCGGCGGGATCCGTGACGATGGCCGCAACCCGACTGGCGTTGGCGACGACCGCAGGCGGACTGACCTTTTTCGCCGTACTGTGGGCGCTCGATAGCGATGAGCTGGCCATGCTCTGGCCACGAGCGAGCCGGCGGCAAACGGGAACTCTGGGAGCCGCCACCGATGAAATTGCCGGCTCAGGGCCACATCGCACGCCGGAGCGGCGCGGCAAGGCTCAGGTGAGCAGCCTGGTCCCGTGACGCTTCTGGCAGGCGGCCACGATCCGGTCACGGATCTCGTCGGCCTGCTGGTTGGTCAGCGTGTCGGCATGCGACCGCAGCGTAAAGCGGAAAAGCAGACGCTTGTGGCCGGCCGCGACCTGTTTGGGATTGCGATAATCTTCCACAAATTCCAACGTCTCGAGCTGCTCGCCCGCCGCCTCGCGGACCGCCAGTTCGATGTCGGCCCAGGCGACCGAATCGGGCATTTCCAGATTCAGATCGCGCGCGACGGCCGGAAAGACCGACAACGGGCGTTCTTGCGGAACCAGATCGGCCGTGTCGATCAGCACCGCCAGCCGTAGTTCGGCCACTGTGGTACCGCCCCGCAGTTCGAATCGCTTGAGCCCAGAGGCGCTGACGTCGCCCAAATAGCCCAGCAGTTGTTCCGATTTACCTGGCGTAGCGAGCCAGAGTTCACAGGAGCGGGCTTCGTCGAGCAATTCGTGCCGCGTGGGCCGAACCGAGATCCGCCCTTGGCGATTGAGCGCCCGGACGAGTCCCTCGATCACTCCTTTGACCGCGAGAAAATCGCGGCCGCTGGTCAGGGCCAGCATCTGATCTTCTTGCGGCAGCTTGCCGGGTGAGGGCAAATAAACTTTTGCCGTTTCGAACAGCTCGATCTCGGAATTGGACAGGGCTTCGTTGGTCCGCCGGGCACCAAGCAAGCTGGGAATTAGACTGCGCCGCAAGCGATCGGCTCGGCGGAGCACGGGCATCGATGCCGCCAACGCGGGAGCCGTGGTCCAGGGGCTGAACGCCTCGGACCAATTCTCGTCGACCACGCTTAGCGTCAACGCTTCGTCGAAACCGGCGGCACAGAGCGCATGGCGCACCCGGGCCAGGACCCGGTCTTCGCGCGTGCGATGCGAGGGCACCATCGGCACACTGGCGTCTTCGGGAATCTTGTCATAGCCGTGAATGCGGGCGACTTCCTCGACCAGATCAATCTCGCGCGTCAGATCGCGCCGCCAGAAAGGTGGGACCACCTCGACCAGATCGACTTCGGCCCGCAGCTCGCGGTTGCCCAAGGCGGTGAGAATCTGACGGGTCACGTTGTCGCGCACGTGGATGCCCAAAATGCGCTGGATCTGTGCGTAGCGCAGAGTGATCGCTTCGCGCGGACGCGGTTTTTGGCCGACGTCGATCACGCCTTGAGCCAACTCGCCGCCCCCCAGTTCCAAAATCAGCTCGCAGGCGCGGCGGCTGGCCCAGGCCACCCCCTCGGGATTCAAACCGCGTTCGAAGCGATAAGACGAGTCGCTGTGCAGGCCCAGCTTGCGCGTGGTGGTGCGGATCGACAGGGGATCGAATTCGGCGGCCTCGATCAGAACGTCGGTTGTGCGGGGAGTGACTTCGGTTTCGGCTCCCCCCATCACGCCCCCCAGGCCGACCGCTCGGGCGGCATCGGCAATCACGCACATGCCGGGCTCGAGGGTGTAGGTTTTGTGGTTGATGGCCAGGAAGGTTTCGCCTTTGCGAGCCTGTCGAACGACGATTCGCCGGCCGGTCAATCCGGCCAGATCGAACGCATGGAGCGGCTGGCCGCACTCCATCAGCACATAATTCGTCACGTCGACGACGTTGTTGATCGCCGCGATGCCGATCGTCGCCAGACGATTGACGAGCCAGGCCGGGCTGGGCCTGACCTTCACGCCGCGAATCACCCGGGCGGTATAGCGATAGCAAAGCTCCGGCGACTCCAGCGCGACCTGGGTCAGATCGGCCACGGCGGTCGAGCCCTCGTGCGGGTCGGCTGGCGGCATCGTCAGTGCCCGATTCCAAAGGACCGAGATTTCGCGGGCAATGCCGATATGGCCCAAGCAGTCGGGACGATTGCTGGTGACTTCCAGGTTGATCGCCCAATCGGCGCCGTGGCGCTCGGTGGCTTCGTGATTCAGACCGGCCATCATCAGTCGCTCGCTCAATTGCTCGGGCGACATATCGAGCTGAACGTATTGGCGGAGCCAATCCCAGGAAACGAGCATCGGACGGATCTTACCTGTGCTGAAAGTGGTCGGCCGCGCGGCCAGCAAAGCCAACGCGATCAAAACTGCCGCGGGAGCATCAAAATTGCCGAAGGAATCGGATGTCGTTTTTATAAAACTCGCGAATGTCGCTAATGCCGTGACGGCGGGCACAGACCCGTTCGACGCCCAAGCCGAAGGCGAAGCCGGAGACTTCTTCCGGATCGTAACCGACGGCCCGCAGCACGTTGGGATCGACCATGCCGGCTCCACCCATTTCGACCCAGCGCAGGCCGCCCCCCGAGTCGTGCCAACTCATGTCGACTTCGACGCTCGGCTCGGTGAACGGAAAGAACGACGGGCGAAAGCGGATGTGAACGTCGGCTCCCAGATAGCTGGCGGCGAACAGGCGGAGCACGCTTTTCAGATCGGCCATCGTCACATGGTCAGTCGATGAGCAAGCCTTCGATCTGATGGAACATCGGGTAATGCGTGGCGTCGGCGGTGTCGGGCCGATAAACGCGTCCCAACGAAATGATCCGCACCGGCGGCTGCGTCTTTTCCATCACGCGGATCTGCACCGTGCTGGTCTGGCTGCGAAGCAGCAGCGGCGCGTCGGCCTGTGGCACTCGCCGGAGCCGCGGCCTTGGCCGTGGCCAGATAGAAATTTTCCAGCGGATCGCGGGCCGGATGGGCCTTGGGGATGTTGAGCGCCTCGAAGTTGTGCCACTCGTCTTCGATTTCGGGCCCATCGGCGACCGAAAAACCGAGGCGGCCCATGATGTCTTTGAGTTCTTCGATCGTCTGCGTGATCGGGTGGAGATGGCCGAGCCGCAAGCGGCGTGCCCGGCAGGCTGATGTCGAACTCCTCGCCGGCCGCGCGGGTGCCGGCGTGCTCGAGCCGCTGGCCGGCGGCGGCGAAGGCGGCATCGATCGCGGTTTTGACTTCGTTGAATCGTTTGCCGGCGGCAGGCTTATCGGCCGGCGGGACGGAGCCGAGTCCCTTTTGAGCCGTTTTCAGGCGGCCACTTTTTACGCCGAGAAAATCGATGCGCGCCGCTTCGAGGGCGCTGGCATCGGGCGCGGCGGCGAAGGCGCTGGTCGCCTCCTGCTGCCAGACTGTCGAGCTCGGCCAGAAAGGCGTCAAGCGACATAGGAAGGGCGCCGGCAGAGATTCTTTCCGGCCTAGGCTGCGTGCAGCTTTGCCAACGCGTCTTTGACGCGGGCCACAACGGCATCAAAGCCGGCCGGATCGTGAATCGCCATTTCGGAGAGCGACTTGCGATCCAACTCGATTCCCGCAACGTGCAGGCCATGAATGAATTCGCCGTAGCGCAGATCGCGCATGCGCACCGCGGCGTTGAGGCGAATGATCCACAGCTCGCGGAACAGGCGTTTGCGCACCCGGCGATCGCGAAAGGCGTAGACGCCGGCACGGACGAGCGATTCCTTGGCCGTGCGGAGCAGGCGACGATTACCGCCTCGGAAGCCCTTGGTCTTCTTGAACAGTCGCTTCTTGGCTTGATTGCGGGCAGCGCCTTTGGTCGTTCTCATGGCTGACTTTTATCTGCAAACCTGGCGTCTAGGGGGAATGCTCGATCGGCATCGGATGCTGAAAAGTAATCTTAGTAACTGTTTCCGGCAAGCACGGTGACGATTTGGTGCGTGAACTCTTCGTGCAAGACTTTGGTGCCGCGCAGCATGCGCTTGCGCTTGTGCGATTTGCGCGCCGCCAAGTGGCTCGTGCCGGCCTGACGATGCTTGACCTTGCCGGTGGCAGTCGTGCGGAATCGTTTCTTGACGCCTTTGTGGGTCTTTTGCTTGGGCATGGCTACCTGCTTCGCCGGGCGGTGCTGGCTGGTCGCCAAAAGCGCCGACGCTCATTTGTGAATCGGCTGGCCTGGGCGGGAATGCTGCCCCCGTGGGCGGGAAACTGAACCCGCCATTATAGAGCCTTCGACCGGCGTTGGAAGGGGAGTTGAATGCAAAATTGACGCGTGCCGCAAAGGGGCCGGACAATCGAGCGGCAGACGGCCCGAATCGGCGGCCAAGAACCCGATGGCGCAGCGGCAGCTTGGCTGGAAAACCAGTGCCGCCCGGCGTTTTTGTCGGTCCCTTGCCCGGCACCGCGAAGGGGCCAGCGGCTCGGCAGGCGCGCGTGATCGGCCGGCCGAGCGGGTTACTTGGGAACCAGGATGCAAACGATCCGTTTGCCCTGCTGCGACGGCGACGCCTCGACCTTGCCGACGTCTTGCAACTGCAGGATGACGGAGTCGATGACTTTGCGTCCTTCTTCGATGTGGGCCAACTCGCGACCGCGGAAGATGACCGACACGACCACCTTGTCCTTGTGCGTCAAGAACGCCCGGGCCTGAGTGACCTTGACCAGAATGTCGTGCTCGCCCGTCTTGGGTCGAACGCGAATTTCCTTGAGCTTGCTTTGATGGGTATGGGTGCGGTTTTGCTTCTTCTTTTGTTGGTACTTGAACTTGCCGTAATCCATGATGCGGCAGACCGGCGGCCGCTCGTTGGGGGCAACTTCGACCAAGTCCAAATCGGCCTCACGGGCTTTGGCCAACGCCTCGTCCGTGTTCAAGATACCTAACAGTGCACCATCGGCCGCCACCACCCGAATTGGAGAAATGCGGATCTGCTCGTTGATCCTTTGCTGCGTGCGTTCGATTGCTACCACCCTTTCTTACTTAACAATGAAACTGTTTGCATCGCGCCCGCCCCGCGCATCCCGGCCGCGCGAGGAAAACCTACTTGCCGTTGATTCTGGACAATCGTGCCCGGTGCCGTCAACGACGCCGCGCGTGACATTGGAATTTTAGCATAGCGCGGCGTCGGCGGCCCGCCCAGTTTGCGCGGCATGCCGGGCGGAAGGGTCAAAACGGCTAAAAAGCGCTAAAAACCGCCTATCCGGCCCCGCTGGGCAGCCGGCCCCGTCCGAGGCGCACCGGTTCAGTAGGCATGGTCTTCGGCCTGCTCCGGCGCCTGCCCCCCCTGCTCCGCCAAGGCGGCGATGGGTGAACGGCCGGCCACCTGCCGGACGACTTTGGCAGCCACTTCGGCCTGCAGCTTTTCGATGGCCGCGGCCACGCTCAGGCTGCCGACGTCTCCCTCGATCCGGTCGCGAATCGACACGCTGCCGCTCTCCATCTCGCGGCCACCGATGATCAGCATATAGGGGATCAACTGCAACTGGGCGTCGCGAATCTTCGAGCCGATCTTCTCGGGACGATAGTCGCCGCTGGTGCGAAAGCCGGCCTTGCGCAGTTGGGCTTCGACGTCCCGAGCATAGGTCTCGAATTTCTGGCTGACGACCAGCACTCGGACTTGCTCGGGAGCCAGCCACAGCGGAAACGCGCCGGCGAAATGCTCGATCAGCACTCCCACGAACCGCTCGAGCGAACCGAGCGGCGCGCGATGAATCATCACCGGCCGATGCGTCTGATTGTCGGCGCCGACATATTCCAGTGCGAATCGTTCGGCGCTGGGCAGATTGTAGTCGAGCTGCACCGTGCCGAGTTGCCACTCGCGGCCCAGACAGTCGGAGACCAGAAAATCGGCCTTGGGGCCATAGAAGGCCGCTTCGCCCCGCGCGATCGTGAAATTGGGAATCACGGTGCGCGTGACCGCCTCCAGCGCCGCTTCGGCCTTGTTCCAACTTTCGTCGCTGCCGACGTATTTGTCGCTCTTCGGATCGCGAAAGCCGAGCCTCACCCGATAGTCGTTCATGCCGAGCGCCTGAAGCACCGACTGGGTCATCTCCAGGCAACCGCGAAACTCGTCGGCGACTTGCTCCTCGGTGCAGAACAAGTGGGCGTCGTCCTGGGTGAAACCGCGGACGCGGGTCATGCCCCCCAGTTCGCCCGACTGCTCGTAGCGATAGACGGTGCCGAACTCGGCCAGCCGCACCGGCAGATCGCGATAGGAGCGCGGTTTCGATTTGTAGATCATGATGTGATGCGGACAGTTCATTGGCTTGAGCAGATATTTTTCGTCTTCGCTCATCACGATCGGCTTGAACTGGCTGTCGGCATAGTAGGGATAGTGCCCCGAGATTTCGTAGAGCTCGACTCGGGCGATATTCGGCGTGTAGACCGGCTCGTAACCGCGACGAGCCAATTCGTCTTTCAAGAAATTCTCGAGTAGACCGCGGATGGTCGCCCCCTTGGGCAGCCATAGAATCAGGCCGGGTCCGACGATCGGGTTGGTGGTGAACAAGTCGAGCTGTTTGCCCAGCACGCGATGGTCGCGGCGCTTCGACTCTTCCAGCATCTGCAAATATTTTTCCAGTTCCTCGGCGCTGAACCAGGCCGTGGCATAGAGCCGCTGCAACTGCTGGCGCTCGGCGTCCCCTTTCCAGTAGGCGCCGGCGACCGACAACAACTTGAAGGCGCCGATTGCGCCGGCACTGGGCACGTGCGGACCGCGGCAGAGATCGATGAATTCCCCTTGCCGATAGAACGAAAGCGTGGAGTGATCGGCCAGGCCTTCGGTAATGTGCTCGACCTTCAGCTTCTGCCCCAGGTCGCGGCAGATTTCCAACGCCTTGTCGCGCGGCTCCTCGATTCGCTCGAACGGCTCGTCCATTTTGACCAGCCGGGCCATCTCGGCTTCGATCCGCGGAAAATCCTCTTCGCTCAACTTGTGCGGCAGATCGAAATCGTAATAGAAGCCTTTGTCGATCGTCGGACCAAACGCCAGCCCGACCCCCTCGTATAACCGCATCACCGCGCGGGCCATCAAATGGCGCAGGAGTGCCGCATCACGGCCAGCGCCTCGGGATCTTTTTTGGTCAACAGCTTCAGCCGCACGCGGCCCGACGCCGGCAGCGGCACCGCCGCGCCGACCACCCGGCCGTCGACTTCGGCGGCGAGGGTCGCCTTGGCCAGTCGCGGACCGATCTCGGCGGCGATTTCGATCGGCCGCACGCTACCTGGATATTGACGGACCGTGCCGTCGGGAAGTTCAACTTCGAGCATGACTCGTCACCTTTTGGGCATCGCCGTGGGGCGGACGTTCGACGCTCACCGCTTGCGTGGATTACGGACGGACCGTGGTCAACCGCGGCGCGGGGAAAATCGCGCGGCGGAGAGGGGAAATATTGCGCTGGCAGCCCGACGTCGATACAAAGGACGCCGTAAAAAACCGCCATCTGCCTGATGTTATGCGTATCCTCGTTCGTGCCAGTCCACAAATGTAGGGGTTGCCCCGGCCCAGGAGCAAGGGGATCGGCGACGCCGCTGGCCGCTCGGGCATGAGCCTGCCGTGCGGCAGCGGGCGTCGGCCGGGTGCTCCACTTTCGCCCGCACTCGTTTTGGTTATATTAGGAAGTCGACCCCAAAGTCCCCCTATCGGTTCACGCCGAGGGGTGTGACCGACCATGATTTCGGGCGGAGCGGTTTGGCCTATCCGCCGCTATGCGGGCGATTAGCTCAGTTGGTTAGAGCACCAGCTCGACAAGCTGGGGGTCACAGGTTCGAGCCCTGTATCGCCCATGCCCCCGTTTTGTTGGGCTTCGTGAGAGATCGCGACGCCCAGCAAAGCCGGGGCTTTTTCATGCGCGCATCCTGGTCGCGAGCGATTTGCTGCGCGTCTCGGCGTTGTGCCGGCAGCGCCGCTCATGGAGGCCTTCCCGCGGCTTGATCGTGGCATTCCCCGGCTGTTACGCTTCGGGCGGGATGCGATTCGCCTGGATAGCTGGCAGCGACCGAGGATGAAGCCTGATGACGCGGTCCCCCCAGAATCCGAGTTCTTCAGCCGAGTGTAACGCACTACGCGCCCTGGCCGAACGCGAACATCATGCCGGGCGACTTGCCGAAGCTGTCGCGGCATATCGGCAGATTCTTGCGATCCGGCCCGATATCGCCGAAGTGCACAACAATCTGGGCATCATCCTCTGGCAGCAAGGCAAGCTCGACGAAGCGGCCGCACGTTTCGAGCAAGCGATCGCGCTCAAGCCGGATGACATCGACGCATACGGCAACCTGGGCGGTGCGCTGCTGGGTCTGGGCAAACTCGACGAAGCGGCCACACGTTACCGACAAGCGATCGCTCTCAAGCCCGACTACATCGATGCGCATAACAACCTGGGCGCGATCCTCTGGCAGCAGGGCAAGCTTGACGAAGCGGCGACACGTTTCGAGCAAGCGATCGCTTTGGCGCCCGACTATGCCGACGCGCATACCAACCTGGGCAGTGTGTTACTGAGCCAAGGCAAACTCGAACAGGCCGTGCAGCGGTTTCAGCAAGCGATCGCTCTCCGACCCGACTCCGCCGACGCGCACAGCAACCTGGGCGTCGTCCTCAGGAAGCAGGGCAAGCTCGAACAGGCCGCGGCGCGGTACGAGCAAGCGATCGCTCTCAGACCGAACTACGCCGAAGCGCATAACAACCTGGGCAATGTGCTGAAGCAGCAAGGCCAGCTCGATCAGGCCCTGGCGCTTCGAGTATGCGCTGGCTCTGGCACCCAAATACGCCGACGCTCACAACAATCTGGGGGTCATCCTCTGGCAGCAGGGAAAGCTCGACCAGGCGGCGGCACGTCACAAGCAAGCGCTCGCCCTCAAACCCGATCTCGCCGAGGCGCAAATGGCCCTGGCCGCTTGTTATCTGGTCGAAGAGGATTACGAGCGTGGCTGGCCCGCGTATGAAGGACGACTGCGCATCTCCGGGCATTTGCCGCGGCATAACCTTCCGCGCTGGACGGGCCAGCCTTTGGCCGGCCGCAGCCTGTTATTGCTGGCCGAACAAGGCTTGGGGGATGCGATTCAGTTCGTCCGCTATGCCCGACTGCTCAAAGAGCAGGGCGCTCGGGTCGTGCTGGCCGCTCCCGCGGCGCTCGGCGCATTGCTGGCCGGCGATTCCAATTTCGACGAGTTGTTCATTCTGGGTTCGGCCAAAGAACTGCCGCGCTGCGATTTTTATCTGCCGCTTCTGAGCGCCCCTTACGCTTTGCGCACCAACGCCTCGACGATTCCCTCGAAGGTTCCCTATCTCAATGCCAATCCCGAGTTGACTGATCATTGGCGACGGGAGCTGGCCAGAATTGATGGATTCAAGATCGGCATCGTCTGGCAAGGAGCGCGCCGATTTTCATTTGGATCGTTTGCGTTCGATTCCGTTGGCGAATTTTGCGCCGCTGGCCCGCGTGCCGGGCGTGCGGCTGGTCAGCTTGCAAAAAGGATTTGGCTCGGAGCAGATCGCCGCAGTCGATTTTCCGGTCCTTGACCTTGCCGCTCGGCTGGATGAAGTGGCGGGGCCCTTCATGGATACTGCGGCCGTGATCCGCGCCGTCGACCTGGTAGTGACCCCGGATACGGCGGTCGGGCACCTGGCGGGGGCCTTGGGCGCACCGGTTTGGCTTGCGCTGCAATTCTCCCCCGACTGGCGTTGGCTGCTGGACCGCGACGACTCGCCGTGGTATCCCACGATGCGACTCTTTCGCCAAACCAAAATGGGGGAGTGGCCGGAGGTTTTCGAGCGCATTGCCGATGCCGTCACGGCGCGGCGCGGAAAGGGCATGATTCAGATCGCGCCTGCGCAGCGATCTGCGCGTCGGCCAGTGATGCCACCGTCACGCCGCTGGGCGGATCCGCGGCCACGTCGGTTGGCGTTGCGTTGGGGCCATCGGGCGTCGCGGCGAGATCTGCGGGAAGCCTTTCCGGATCTGGCCCGGCCGCTTTGATCTCGGCGGCACGATGGGCCGCCACCATTCGGCCGGTGACGTGGCCTGCAGCCGCGCCTCCCACACCCAGGGCCGGCACGGCCCACCAAACGGGCATTACGATTCCGGCGATCGAGGCCGTTTCGGCCCCAACCTGCGAGTAGAGGACGTGATAGGCCTGCTGCTCGGTCTCCCAATCGTGCTGTGCCCGGGCATATCCAAGCACATCCCCCACCGCGCGGCTGCGGCGCACCAGCGCAATGCCAGGCAGCCCGGTGAGTGTGGCGTAGGTTCCCGGCAATTGGTGACTGTGAACTTTTTTTGGCCAATCGCCGCTTCGAGGATCGCGATCGCCGGGACGTCGGAATCGATGTTCAGGGTGTTCGTGTAGGGATTATAACTGTCGCCGCCGAAGACCCGACCCGGCAGCAGCGTGTAGCTGACCAGACTCAGTGTTCCGAGCGAGTATCGCCAACCGGCGCCGACCCGCCGATTCTCCCTGAGCTGGCGCCATTGCTCTTTCGGATCGTAGCAGTTGACATAGATCGCGACGTCGGCCAGATCGTTTTGATCGAGATAGCTCCGCAGCTTCGCCACGGTGTCGAGCGACACCGAGTGGTTGCTGATCTTTTTGTTGAGTCCCACGATCTTCTCGGGCAGACCGACGACGCTTGCGATGCGATCGAGCGTCTTGATCGGCTTGCCGAATTCGACCGATGGTCCGTTCAGCTCCTCGGGCGCGTCGGCCGGAAGGTCGTGCTGGAAATGGCCATAATGATATGGCACAACCGCGGCGCAGCCGAGGCTCGTCAGCAGGTACAACAGGCCAATCCAGTGGGGGCCGCGTCGGTCGGTCATGACGAGCTTAGCCACCGAGGGGAGGGAGAAAGCGCATTTTGGTAGACGTCGTGGCCTGCTCTCTCAACGAGCAGGATCCAACGAATGAGCAGATGGGTTAGAGGCCGGCTGGCCGGGATGGAAGAGTCGAGGAAGGTTAGCGGTGGGCGCCGGAATGGGATGTGAAACGCGCCGGCGTGTTAGAAAGGAATCGGCCGGCCGGGGGCAAGGAATTCAGTTCGACCGGTGCTGCGGGAGGGCTAGGCTGCTTTTCGGTTTGCTGGCTCGCTGGTGCCATTGATGCATCACTCAGCTAGCTGGCATCGCGCACGACGCCGATCGGCTTTCGGCAAGTTTGGCTTTCGCCGCTTGCACGGCCGCCTTTTGTCGCCATTTGCCAGATCCCGCGGTCAGAAAGATTTACTCCGGCGGCGCGATGACCAGGGAAGACTGCCAGCGGTAAAATGCCGTGAGCCGTATCGCGCTCCCCAAGCCGCCGCGGTGCCGCAAGCATTACAACCACGCAGGAGGAGAAACCGAAATGAGCCTCAGCGGAAAAGTGGCAATCGTGACCGGGGCCTCGCGGGGAATCGGCCGCAGCATCGCCCTGCGACTGGCCCGCGATGGGGCTGCCGTGGTGGTCAATTACGCTGGCAATGCCGCAGCGGCAAAAGAAGCCGTGGCCGAAATCACCGCCGCCGGCGGGCGAGCGATCGCGGTGCAGGCCGACGTCGGCAAGTTGGCCGACATCGGGCGATTGCTGGAAACTGCGATCGCACAGTTCGGCAAGCTCGACATCCTGGTCAACAATGCTGGCGTCTTCTTCACCAAACCGTTGAGCGAAGTAACCGAGCAAGAATTCGATCGCATATTCGAAGTCAACGTCAAAGGAACTTACTTCGCTTGCCAGCAGGCGCTCGCACGGATGGCGGACGGTGGCCGGATCATCAACTTCTCGTCTTCGACGACGGCCATGATGCTGCCGCGCTATTCGGCCTATGCAGCCACGAAGGGAGCGGTCGAACAGTTGTCGCACGTGTTGGCCAAAGAAGCAGGTTCGCGCGGAATCACCGTCAACGTTGTCTCACCGGGGCCAACCGATACCGATCTGTTCGGCTCGGATAAAACGGAAGAGGATAAGCGCCGCTTCGCGCAAATGGCGGCGCTCGGTCGCCTGGGGCAGCCGCAAGATATCGCTGACGTGGTTGCGTTTCTCGCCAGCGACGACGCGCCTGGATCACCGGCCAAAATCTGCGGGCAAACGGCGGCATCATTTGACGATGGCGTGAACAGGGCATTTTGCCAAGGACAAGTTTCCGGGAGCTTCCATGACGACCGTGGCCAACTTGCTGGCTGACATCCCCGCCGATCTGCCCGACGAACTTTTTCAGACACTCGTCAGCACCCCCAATCTCTCGATCGAGCGGATCCTCTCGCTGGGTCACGCTTCGGTCGATGGCTGCTGGCTCGAGGGGGACCGGCACGAATGGGTGCTGTTGCTGCAGGGAGCGGCGCGGCTGGTGTTCGAGGGAGAAGAACCGATTGATTTGTTGCCGGGCGGAGCGGTGAACATTCCGGCGCACCAACGGCACCGAGTCGATTGGACGGCGCCCGATGAGCCGACGGTTTGGTTGGCAATCCATTATCTATGAAGGAAAACACATGAACCGCGACGAAGTTCGCACACTCGAAGACGCCTGCCAGGAAGCGATTGCGGAAGTGCTGCGGCGGCACTTCAAAAAACCGATTCCCGGCCGCACCGGCCATTTGATGGCCAAGGCGGCGGTGGCCGTGTTGGAAGCGGTGCTGGACGAAGAGTAAAAACAAACGCGGCGTAGTGCCTCATGGTCATTCATCGCCAGAAGAGGCGAACCAGCCAAAGAACCGCGGTCAGCAACCCACTGAGCAGCAGGCACGTCGTCAGCGGAAAGAAGAAGCGGAAGTTACCCCGCTCGACGGCAATGTCGCCGGGCATCTTTCCCAGCCAGGGAACGGCCGGCATGATCAGCCAAATCAGGCCGATGGCGGCGATCGCTACTCCGATGGCGACGAGTCCCCAAGCCGGGTGATTCATGCTCGCTTGTCCTTCGCTCGACATTCTCTGCGCGGTGCCACATCTTGAAAGACACGAACCTCGGCGAAATGCGGCGGAAGCATGGCGCTACGGCTGGTCGCGCTAGGACGATCGAATGGCCAGAACTAAATTGGTGGATGTTAGAAAAAAACATAGCAGTGTTAGTGCGAAGAATGTCAGATCAACCATTACAAACCCGATATTGAACCATTTTTGACCTCGACCTCCTGGCGTAGGCTCGGAATGGCACATATACTTTTCATATCAGTTTACAACCTCACATCTTAGAGGATTCGTTACATGGCAAAGACCCCCGCGGTCAAGCGTCGCAAGAAGGTAACTCATTCGAAGGCCAATCACTCGCACGGCGGGGTGAACAAAGCCCAGGCAATTCGTGATGCCGCAAAAAAGCTCGGCAAGAAAGTTCGGCCCAAGGATATCATCGCCGCCCTGGCAGCCGAGGGGATTACTGTCTCGTCGCCCCAGGTCAGCTCCACGTTGAAGGCGGCCGGTTACCGGCGGACTCGGCGCACTCGCCGTTCCACTTCGCCCACGTCGCACGGCCACTCGCGGTCGACCGAGGTTTCGCTCGAACATTTGCTGGCGGCCAAAGCGCTGGCCACCAAATTGGGCAGCGTGGAAGCAGCGAAGAAGGCGATCGACGTCCTGACGAAGCTTGCTTAGCTGCAGGCGCGTTGATTGAGCGCCTGACGGCGCGAGACAGTTCACGGCCAACGCAAGGCCACGGCAAGGCAGTCCCATCGGGCTGCCTTGGTTCGTTTTTGCAGCGCAACATCCGCCCCGTTACGCGGCGCCCTGCAAGCCACAACGAATCGTCCGACGCACTACTGACCGGCCAGGTGGCCGTTGAGTTGGCGGATCGCACGCTGGGCAGTGTCGATGTTCCCAACCGCCTGGGTAAGTTGATCGGCCGGTGAAATGGCGTTGGCCGGCTGCGGCTTGGTGTGTGAGACGTTCATCACCGTCTGGCTGACGGTGTGCCACCAGGCGGGCGATTTCTTTTGCCTGGCCATGTCCGCCTGGTATTGCAAGAGACGGGCCAGCTCTTCTTGCCGCTCGCCCAGCAGATCGGCAGCTCGGCGGGCCTCGGCATCGCCGTCGAGATAGATGCCGACGGTGTAACGTGCAACGCCGGCCGTGACTTCGCTGTCGAGCGATCGGACAGGTCCTCGATTCGTGCCGACCGCCGTGCACGTCAGCTGGACATAGTCCCCGCGAAACGAGCGCGGCACGGCAAATCGACAGACGAACTGCCGCGTCTTCTGCAGCGAGTCCTGACTCGACGGATGGAGTCGAAATACCACGCCATGCGATCGATCGATGGTGGCGCTGGAAACAAGCAGCGATTTCGGCGCCAGTTTCTTTTCGACGACTTTCGAGTCTCCCGCATTCTTGGCTGATGCCTGAATCTTTGCCGACGGAACCCCATACTCGATGGCGATCTGCCCGGCGGCCCGATGCTCTTCGACTTCGATTACTCCGTCGCTCGATTCGCTCAGCATCGTGGTGGCCGGCAGATAGCCGACCAGCAGCAGTTGACGCTCGGGGCTACGGATTTCGACCGTGATGTGTTTGATATCCGATTCGTTGCCGGCCACGACGCGAGTGGAAAGTTCAAACACAACTTCCACGATGTTTTCATTAGGATGCAGTTTGACGATCTCGGGCGCGGTCGTGGGATGACAAACCGCTACGGCCGGCAAATCGAACTCGACGGCCGGCGGCGCGGCCACCGCTACTCGTGCGACAATCAACAGCGACGCGAAAGTCCCCAGAGACCCGCGTCCGATTGCTTCCACCCATCGCTGAACCAGAAACAACATATTCTGTTCCTTGCCGTGCGAGGTGAGAGAAGTGAGTCGACAGAGTAATCATTGGAAGGCGGCCGCCGAAATCAAGTCTCTGGCAACGGCCATCGAAGCGAAAAATTTAAACACTGCTTTAAGCGGTAGGAGTCTTAGCGATCTTAAGGAGCACCGGCAAACGTTCCGCTAGCATCCATTCAAGACTTTGCCGCTGATCCGCCCAAAGCCACCATGACCGGTTGCAACCCGCGGATTTGTGTCGCACTTTTACAATCGGCCTCCGCGAATCGCATGGAAGGAGCGAGGAGCAAATGGTGGGCCGTTCTCGGCCGCCTTGCAGTGCTAGCGCTGGGGTGATCAGCCGCCAGCAGTTGAAAGCGCCCGATCGAGGCCGGGACGGTCACTCGCGTGGGCTGGCAGCCAGCGCCATTGCTGACTTTCGCAAAGACAAAAGTCGAACGACAGGGCTGGCAACGGCCAGAATCAAACCGCAGGCGACTAACGCGGTCCCGTCGGCGGCTTGTCCCCAGCAGGGCATCGCTCGCACAATGGTCGACCAAAAACAAATCCAGACAAACGTGACGCCGGCCAGCCAGGTGGACCAGCCAAGGCGGTCGCCGCTCGACCAACCGAGTGCCAGGAGTTGGCTCAATGAGTGCAAGCCAAACGAGACGACGGCAATACCGCACATGGCCTGCCAACCCAAGAAGCTGCCGACCATCGCTAGCTGGTAAACCGCATCGACCTGTCGGTCGCGCGGTGCTGGCACCTCGTACATTGCCGGCCAGATGAGCAAGCCGGCGAGAATCCCCGTCGCCAGGCCCGCGCCGCCTTCGACCGCCGCCAGCATCACGGAATTGCCCGGCCACATCTCGGGCAGCGCGAGGCCCAGCGGTACCGGCCGGATCGCCAGCCAAATCAGCGGCACCATCAGTCCGCAGCAACCACTAAAGATCAGGAGCGAACGTGGAATCGATTTTCGATCGTACTCGATCAGTGCCGCACAAACGAGCGTGCCAACGAGCAGCACGTGATAGCCGACAAAATTCCAATCGCTGAGAGTCGAACCGCCGGGAAACAACAAGGGACGTACCGGCAGATTGGCAAGCCCCTCGATCCCCTCTCGCCAACCGATCGTGGCAAGCAGGACGCCGAACATCGTTTCGACCAGTACGTACCGAGCGGAGATCGGCAGCCCGCAATCGCGGCATTTGCCTCCCAGCAGCATCCAGCCGACGATCGGAATGTTGTCGCGCCAGCGGATCGCATGTTTACATTTCGGACAGTGCGACGGCGGCCAAAGCAAGCTACGCTGCCGGGGCAGGCGGTAGACCACCACATTGGCGAAGCTGCCAAAGAGAGTTCCCAGCACGAACAGCCAGACCGACAGCAACGCATCGCCCCAAGGCGCTTCGCCCAAGAGTTGAATCGCACCCCATGGTCCCAGCGCCAACACCATGCAAACACCCGATGCGGCCGATCCCGCACGTTACGAAGGATTCAAAAGAGGACCAATCGCGTAGCGCCATGAGTCCACAGCGCGCTGTAATATTTATAATAGTATGACATGCGACCGACTCGGGCATGCCCACGAGCCAGCCGCGGTGTACTTTCGCGAGATCGTTTCGACGCACGTGGATCTGATTCGTTGACTGCGCGGCCGAAGGGCTAAAACACGCCGTGCAACGGGCCTCCACGGGCAGCCAGGGCCTCGACGCGGCGCTCGATCTCAGGATCTTCCTCGAGCATCGGGGCATGGTGCGGCTTTGCGCGGGCATCGACAACCAGCGACCCAGTGCAGCCCCAATGCTTGGCCGCGACAAAGCTGCCCACTCCGTGGACGTCGGTGGCTGGATTGCTGCGGGTGAACGTGGTCCAAAGAAAATTGTTCAACGACCGCGCGACGAATTCACTATCGTCGACCACGACAACCAGCGGAAAGCGATTGAGCGGATGGCCGAGGTCCCAAGCGGCCACCGTCTCCCCCAGCCGCTGGTCTCCGCCGGCCGAGCTGCCGGCAAATGCCGGCCCCTGAATCGCCACCACGCCTGGCAGGCAAAGCCGCGGGGCCGAGAACCCATCGGGCAGTGTCAAACCGGCCAGCTCGCTCGGCAAGCCGCGGCGCGATGGCCCGGCGGCCGCGATCACGAGTTTCGAGCCTTGGTTCAATCCCGAGCCGGAGTAATCGAGGGTGTCGATCGTCGAGCAGGTTTGAAAGTGCAAATCGCGCCGCCAATCGACGCGCTCGAGCAGATGACGCAGGAACGCTGCGACGTCGTGAACGTCGAGCGCCGGATTGTCCTCACGGGCGACGATCAGCAAATACTTGGCGAGCGACAATTGTCCCTGTCCCAACACGGCATTGGCCAGCGTGAGCAATTCGGCCGGACGCTCGCGGCTGGCATAGGGAACATAGCGCTCGCTGCCGATAGCCAACAGCAATGGATGGACGCCCGTGGCGTCGACGGCGTGAACCGCGTGCAGGCCCGGGACGACGCTGGGAATGGCTGGCCCGGTCAACTCGTGGATCAATTGGCCAAAGACCGTGTCCTCCTGCGGCGGGCGGCCGACGACGGTGAAGGGCCAGATCGCGTCGGGACGGTGATAGACATGATCGATTTTGATCACTGGATAATCGTGGGCCAGGCTGTAATAGCCCAAGTGATCGCCGAATGGCCCTTCGGGGAGGGTGCGGCCCATTTCGACGGTGCCCGTCAGGGTGAAATCAGCCTCGGCATAAATCGGCAGCTCGCCGGGCGAATCGATCATGTCGATGCGCCGGCCGGCCAGCGCGCCGCCGACCGACAGTTCGCTGAGTCCTTCGGGCAATGGCATTACCGCGGCCAGTGTCATGGCCGGCGAGCCGCCGACGAAAATGTTCACGCGCAGCGGCTGACCCTTGGCCAGGCCGGCCGCATGGTGAACCGCAATACCACGATGAATTTGATAATGCAGCCCGACTTCCTGGTTGGGCTCGATATTGGCCCCCCGACAATTGAATCCGGTACATGCCCAGGTTGGAGTGGCGCAAGCCGGGCTGGGCAGCGTCTTCGGTATAGACCAGCGGCAAAGTGATGAACGCTCCGCCGTCCAGCGGCCACGATTGCAACTGCGGAAGCTCGCCGATCGTGATCGCGTGTGCCGTGGCCGGTCCGCTGGTGACACGACGGGGCCACATGTGCCACAGGCCCCAAGCGGCACCCAGATAGTCCCACGGCGATCGCAGAGCCCGCTGGGGCTCGACTTGCAGTTCGATCAGCCGGCGGACGCGCTCGAGCGGCTCACCCAGAATCGCTCGCGCCCGCGGCAGCGTGCCGAACAGGTTGCTGACCATCGGAAAGCGACAGCCGGCGACGTTGGCGAACAACAGGGCTGGCCCGCCGGCCTGCTGGACGCGGCGATGGATGGCGGCGGCCTCGAGCCGGGCATCGATCGGTTGCTCGATGCGCACGAGTTGGCCCGAGCTAGCCAATCGGTCGACACACTCGCGTAGCGGGTGATGAGTCATGCTCGCGTGTGCGGGTCCATTTCGATCTTGCGCGGCCAAACCATTTCGGCCCGGTCAAGATATCAGATCGCCCCGCGTCGCGCGCACTCGAGAAGCCGAGAGGGCGATTTCTTGACGCTCTCGATCCGCGGCCGGATACCAAGCGAAGATCATTGCCGCCGACACGCGGGGCAATCCGTCAGGAGGAGCGCAAAACCGATGGGCCGCCGATCGAGCTCGCGATTCTGCTACCGACGGGGGAGATTTCAGCCCAATGGCCAAAATGGCAACGCGCGACTAGCGCTCGCGGAAAGTGATGCGCCCCTTGGTCAGATCGTAAGGGGACAATTCGAC
Source organism: uncultured Planctomycetaceae bacterium (assembly GCA_963702015.1). Classification (GTDB taxonomy): domain Bacteria; phylum Planctomycetota; class Planctomycetia; order Pirellulales; family PALSA-1355; genus DATJTR01. The sequence continues at coordinate 2,814,226 of OY969698.1, read as the reverse complement.
GCGGACCCGATCGCCAGGAACGATACGAATGAAATGTTTGCGCATTTTGCCCGCCACGTGGGCGATGACCAGATGTCCGCCGTCCAATTGCACGCGAAAACGCGTATTGGCCAGAGCTTGTGTCACCACGCCTTCGACTTCGAGGGCTTCTTCTTTTTCTTTTTGCCCCATACAGGCTCCGATTTACGATTCCAGCCGGCAGCGCCGGCAACTAGGGTGAACAACGATTGGCCGATCCGCCGCCATGGGCCAATGCAAATCTCGCGCTTGAAGGTGCTTCCGCCGGCCGCCTGGCGGCGCCCCAACACGAGCATTAGAACAGTTAAGTCTATCATAACTTTTTCTTCTATCGAGTCCAGATCGCTCGCCAGAAGGCGTTTGGCCGGGCATTTTTTCAGCCAGAAAGCTGCCGCGAGACGCGTCACCCAGGCCGGCCAAAGGCCAGCTTTCCCCGCCGCAGGGTCCGGCCCACTCAAAGTGTAGCGGCCAGGAGTCGGCGTCACGCCGCGACGACGACGAGCCGCAGATTCGACCCCAAACGTCAAGGTTTATCCGGTCGGCAGAAGCGGTGAATCCAGCCTGGGAAAGCCGTGCCATGTGGGCGGCGTGCGACGCGGGTGCAAAGTCCACCATTCGGTCCGATTGTCAGAGCGGCCACGCGCCGGCGCAAAGACGCCAGCTAAAGACCGATTGTCGCGGACCTTGCCTGGTTTGTGGATAGCGTCAACTCCGCTTCGGAGAACGACGAAACAAACTTAGCGGAATGGTGTGGCATGCTCGTCCCCACGGCGGCGGGTTGCGGCAGGGATTCGCCGCTGACGACCCCGTTCCGCCCTACCGATGGTTCCTCCCTGCGCTTGCCTTGACTCGGCCGTCGCGCTGTGGAACCCGGTGGCGAAAACTTGCCCAACTACTCCCCCACGCACGGACGCCACGGCGGGTCTTCATGGCATCACTGCATGCGCTGCCAGCTTGAACTGCGCGCCCGGGCGCGCCTCTGCCCAGGCGTGATCGCATCGGCATGCGAATCGGGCTGGCGTTGATCGTCCGTGCGTCCTGTGGGCTGGCACCGCGCGGCGCAATTCACCGTCACCGCGATCACGGACGACGGAACGGGCGCGGCGGGCACCCTCAGCGCCGCGATCAACGCAGCCAATGCCAACGCACTGGCCAATCCTAACAGCGTTAACACCATCAGCTTCAGCCCCTCGCTCTCGGGCATCACGATCAACCTGATCGGCAATCTGCCGCCGATCGAGTGCAATCTGACGATCAACGGTGCCGCAGTCCACGGGCTGACAATCAACGGCCAGAACTCAAACGCCGTCTTCTTCGTCGACAACGGTACGGTGACGATCAAAAACCTCACGATCAGCAATGCCAACGCCGTGGGGGGCAGCGGCGGCACCGGTGCCGGCGGCGGCGGCGGTGGACTCGGCGCGGGCGGCGCACTGTTCGTCAACAGCACGGCGAACGTCACGGTCCAGAATGTGACGTTTGCCAACAATGCGGCCACCGGCGGCGCGGGCGGGGCATGGAGCCCCAGCGAAACGCCGGCGGCGGTGGCGGCGGGCTTTCACGGCGCCGGCGGCAACACAACCTCCAGCAGCGACGGCGGCGGTGGCGGCGGCGGCTTCAGCGGTGCCGGCGGCAGCGCCAAAGCCGGCGCCGGTGGCGGCGGCGGTGTATACGGAAACGGTGGCGCGGGGAGCAGCGGCGCGGATCCGCGCTGCCGGTGGCGGCGGTGGCGGTGGAACACTCTTCAATGGCGGCAGCAGCGGCAATCTTCTCCGCAGGCGGCACCGGCGGCATCACGAACGGTGGAGCCGGGGCAGGTGCCGACTTTGGAAGCCACCGACCCGTCGCGCGGCGGCTATCGGCGGCGGCGGCGGCGGCGGGTGGCATTCGGCAATCCGGCGGCGGACGGCGGACGGTTCGGCGGTGGCGGCGGCGGCGGCTTTGAAAGCGCCGCCGGCGGCAGTGGAGGCGATTTCGGCGGCGGAGGTGGCGGCGGTGCAGCACGGCGTGGCGACCTCGGGCAGCGGCGGTTTCGGTGGCGGCGGCGGCGGAGCCGGCAATGGCGGCGGAGCGACACCCGGCAGCGGCGGTTTCGGGGCCGGCAACGGCGGAGACCAGAACAATGGCGGCGACGGCGGCAGCGCACTGGGCGGCGCCATCTTCGTCCGCCAGGGCGGCACGCTCACCGTCCTCGACAGCGGCCATCTCCGGCAGCAGCGTCACCGCCGGCCAAGGGGGCTTCGGGCTGGGTGCCAGCGGAAACAACGGCAGCGCCGATGGCGCCGGCATGTACCTCATGTCGGGCGTCAACACGCCAAATCGGAGTCACCACCGGCACGCCAAACCTACAGCGATCGCGATCAGCGGCGCCGGCGGGTTGACCAAGACCGGCAGCCGGCACGCTCACCTCTGAGCGGCACCAACAACTACTCCGGCACGACCGAAGTCAGCGCCGGCACGCTGCTGCGTCGACGGCTCGATCGCCAGCGGCACCCATTCACCAACGGTACCACAGTCGACAGCGGCGCCACGCTGGGCGGCAGCGGCACGATCAACGGCAACGTCGTCAACAACGGCAACGTCGCGCCGGGCGATCCGACCACGCTGACGATCAACGGCAGCTACACGCAGAACTCCGGCGGCAACCTGCAGATCCAAATCAACAACCTGCGGGCAACGTTCCCGGCGTGAACAACAGCCTGCTGGTCGTCACCGGCATCGGCCAATCATCGCCGGCACCGTCGAAGTGCAGCCGATCGCCGGCAGCTATGTCTCGGGGACGCGTTACACGTTTCTCGAAGCTCAAAACGCGATCGCCGGCACCTTCTCCGGCATCCACGCTCGACAACCTGCCCAGCATGCACGCCACGCTCGGCTACGGCATCCTGGACGTCAGCGGCATCGATTACGTGACGGCGTACTTCACCCTGCTCGCCAACCAGAGCAATTTCGCGGCCTACGCCGAAACACCCAATCAATTGGCCGTGGCCAATTACATCGACGCGAATTCCACGAACCCCAGCGGCTGGGATGCAGGATCTGGTCAACACGCTCGATACACTCTCCGCCGGCCGGGGTGCGCAATGCCCTCGACCAGATGAGCGGAGCCCTGTATGGCTCGGTGGCTCAGACCGATTTGCAAAGCACCACGCTCGAATTGTCGTTCATCACGCGGCGGCTCGCCAACGGCCTGAGCGGCGTCAACGGTGCACCGGGCGGATTGGCCATGAATAGCTACGGCGATCGAATCAGCCCGACCGACCGGCTGCTTGGCATCGAACGATTGGGGATCAGGCCTGACGGTTCGCGGCCAGAACAGTCTGAACACGTTCCGGCCCGCCGGTCCGCCGGCAAAGCAATTGGAACACCTGGGGCTTTGGCTATGGACTGGGTGGCAACGCCTCGGGAACGAGTAACGCCGCCGGTCTGAACTATTCGTTGGGCGGCACGGTCGTGGGCATCGAATCGCTCAGCGAGAATCAGGCCATCGGCGTCTACACCGGCTACGTCGGCTCGCACTTGGGTTCGTATCTGAGCGGCCAATCGGTCGGCGTGAACGGTGGTCAGACAGGCATCTACCTGCGCCGCGACGACGGACTGCAACTACTACATCCTGCTGGGCGGCATGGGAGCCGATGGCTACAACTCGCGCCGGCTGATGCAATTCGGCAATGTCAACACCACCGCCACGGCCAACTACGGCGGCTGGCAAAGCCAGGTCTATCTCGAGCGCGGCATCACGCTGCAAGGCTCGAAAGCTTCGATCCAGCCCTATGCCGCGCTGCAGTATCTCTACGTGCGTCAAAACAGCTTTACCGAAACGGGCGCCGGCGTGATGGATCTGAAAGTGGCCGGCATCGATGCCAACTCGCTGCGCAGCTTGATCGGCGTTCGACTGGCCGGCAATAGTTGGGCACTCGGCCGGCGGCGGACCGATCACGCCGGTCGCCCGGGCACTGTGGCTGCACGAGTTTTTGTCGACCACCACCGGCTCAACGCCCAGTTCGCGCCGATCGGCGGAACGAACTTTGCCGTCACCGGCACCAGCCTGGGCCGCGACTGGGCGATCCTGGGCGCCGGCTTGAACTGGAATCTGGGACGCGGCTGGCAGACCTATGCCAACTACGACGCCCAGGTGAACATCCAGCAAACCTTCCACGTCGGCTCCGGCGGCTTCCAATACAGTTGGTAGAAGAGGCCCGACCGCCGCAGCGATTCCAACGACAGCACGTCCCACTCAGCGGGAACGGGCCAGCGCTTCGGCAAGGATTTCGATGATCGTTTCGCTCGATTCGATGCCGACCGACAGCCGGATCGTGCCGTCGTCGATTCCCAAGCTCTGCCGGGCCTCGTGACTGAGCGCGCGATGGCTGGTGCTGGCCGGATGGCTGAGCGTGGTCGAGTTCTCGCCGAACGAAGGGCAAAACGGAATGCCGACCGGCCGCGGCGATAAATTCGGCCGCGGCTTCGGCCCCGCCGCTCAGAGTGAAGGTAACCAGCGAACCGAAACGGCCTTCGAATTGGCGGGCCGCCAAATCGTGGTCGGGATGGTTCGGCAAGCCGGGATAATGAACCACCTCGATTGCCGCCGGACCGGTGGCCAGAAATCGAGCAACGGCCAATGCGTTGGCCGCCGAACGCTCGGCCCGCAGGGCCAATGTCTCCAGCCCACGAGCGGCCAGCCAGCAATCGAACGGCGCCGCGGTCCAGCCCCAGGTCGACAAGGCCTGCGGAACGCGCTGCCAGTCACGTTTCGCCGCCGGCCAACATGCCGAGCAAGACGTCGCTGTGTCCGTTCATCGATTTGGTCAGACTTTCCACGACCAGGTCGGCCCCCAGTTCCAGGGGCCGGCAAATGGCCGGGCCGGCCAGAGAGTTGTCGACCAGCAGCAGCACGTCGCGCTCATGAGCCAGTTCGGCCAAGGCCGAGAGGTTGGCTATCCGCAGCAGCGGGTTGGTGATTGTTTCGACCACGATCATCCGCGTGCTGGGCGTGATGGCCTCTTCGATGGCGACCAGGTGGCTAGTGTCGACGACCGTGCTGGTGACGTCCGCGCGCTGGCCGCCTCGTCGACCAGACAGGGTGTGGCTGCGGCCATAAAGCCGGCTGCTGACGATCAAATGATCGCCGGCCGTGGTTTGCGAGATCAAGGCCAGCGCCAGGGCTCCCATTCCGCTGGCGGTGATGGCGACCCGCTCGGCAGAGTGGAGTGCGCGGCATTTGTCGGCCAGGAAGTCGGCGTTGGGATGCCCATCGCGGCGATAGGCGTAGCCAGGCAGCTCGCCGGCCAGCAAGGCAGCGGCCTGCTCGGGATTCTGGCAGCGATAGACGCTCGACAACTGGATCGGCTGCGCGAGCGGCTCGGCCGGCGGCCCAGGCGAGAGCTGTGGACGGGGGCAAAGATCGTCGATTCGTTTCGCCATGTTGTTCTTCCGGCGGGGAAGCTGATCGGTATGAGTGAGATATAGAAATCGCCCATAGTATAGCCGCGGGAGGTTAGGGTTTTGTGCAGAAGTGGGGCCGCGAACTCCGGCTCGCCGGTCCGTGACGGACACCGGCCGGTCGGCTATGTTGGCTCTCATGGCGTCCCCACCCACCGCAACCGAGCCTCACCGCTTCGCGCGTCTCACGCCGGTCCTGGGACTTTTTTCGGCCATCACGCTGGTAGTCGGCGAGATGATTGGGGCGGGCATTTTCCTCAAACCGGCCACGGTCGATCAAACGATCGGCGGTTACGTCGGGTTGATCCTCTCGCTGTGGGTCATCTGTGGCCTGGTGAATTTGTGTGGAGCGCTGGCCCTGGCCGAACTGGTGGCCATGTTTCCGCAGGAAGGCGGCACCTACGTCTTCCTGCGCGAGGCGTATGGCCGGCGGTGGTCGTTCCTGTGGTGCTGGACCGAGTTCTGGGTCATTCGCACCGGGGCGATCGCGGCGTTGGCGGCCTATGGGCGCGGGCCGTCTGGTCGGAGCCGGCGGCCCTAGCGTTTGGTTGGTCGATCGCTCCAGCGCATTTGGTAATCACACGCAAAGGGGTGGCGATCGGCCTGATCGTGTTGTTTGGCGGGATCAATGTCGCCGGCACGCTTTGGGGCGGCCGGGTGCAAAACGTGATGACGACGATCAAGGTCCTCTTCATCCTGTTTTTGGCCATGCTGCCCTGGTTGGCGCTGCGCGGCAACAACGTCGCGTGGGAATCGCCCTGGCCCGACTCCATCGATCGAAGCTTGCTGTCCCGGATCGGCATCGCGCTGGCCGCGATCATGTGGGCCTATGACGGCTGGGGCAACGTCACGGTGCTTGCCGAAGAAACTGCGCGATCCCGAGCGCACGATTCCCCGCGCCCTGGTCGGCGGGGTGTTGCTGGTGACGCTGCTCTATCTCGGGGCCAACGTGGCCTATCACTTGACGCTCACGGTCGATCAGATCGCCGCGTCGTTGATTCCCGCGGTGGAGATCGCCAAGCGGGTGTTGCCGCGTGGAGGCGAAGCGCTGGTCTATGGCATGTTGATGGTCTCATTGACCGGCGCGCTCAATGGCAACATCCTCGTCGGACCGCGCGTGGTCTTTGCCGTCTCGCGCGATCATCGCTTCTTGTCGTTCTTCAACCATCTCAGCCCGCGCACCCAGGCACCGGTGCGGGCGACCGTGGCCATGTGCAGCTGGGCGATCGTGTTGATCGTGATGGCCGACGTCGGCAGCGTGACCGATGAACCGCTTTTCGATCGCTTGACGAACTACTGCATTTTCGGCGGCTCGATTTTCTATTTGTCGGCGGTGCTGGCCGTGTTCGTGTTGCGGCGGCAACGTCCCGACGCCGTGCGGCCCTATCGCGCCTGGGGCTATCCCGTGCTGCCGGCAGTTTTCGTCACGTTCTACTTCGTGTTTATCTTGAATCTTTTCTACGGCCGGCCACGCGAATCGAGCCTGGGCCTGCTGTTCATCCTGGCGGGGCTGATCGTCTATTGGTTGCTGGCCGAAAAATCCGGCGGCGAGAAAGAGACTCCGGGATCGAGCGAAGCCCTATAATTACGCCAGGCGTTATCGGTACGCCGCTTCCATTTTTCAGCGTGGGGACGTCGCCTATTATGTCGTTGTTCGACGAGAGCGAAGCGATCAATCGTCGCGGTGCGTTGCCGTTGGCGGCACGGATGCGGCCCCGGTCGCTCGACGAGTTCGTCGGCCAGCAGCACTTTTTGGGCCCCGGCAAATTGCTCCGCCGGCTGCTGGCCGCCGACCGGCTCGGCTCGGTCATCTTTTACGGCCCGCCGGGGACCGGCAAGACGACGCTGGCCCATTTGTTGGCCACTGCCAGCCGGAGCGTTTTTCGGCAGCTCAGCGCGGTGGCCAGCGGCGTGAAGGAACTGCGCGAAATCCTCGACCAGGCCCGCGACCGTTTGTCGATCGACGGCACCAAGACACTGATGTTCGTCGACGAAATTCATCGCTTCAACAAGGCCCAGCAGGACGTGCTGCTCCCCGACGTTGAAGAGGGAGTGGTAGTGCTGGTGGGGGCAACGACGCAAAATCCGTTCTTCGCCCTCAACAGCGCGCTGGTCAGCCGCAGCCGGATTTTTCAGTTCGAGCCGCTTTCGGCCGACGACATCAAGCGGGTGCTCCGCAGCGCGCTGGCCGACGCCGAGCGCGGACTGGGCCGAGAGCAAGTCGCGATCGACGACGACGCACTCGATTTTCTGGCCGAAGTGAGCGACGGCGACGCCCGCCGGGCGCTGGGGGCCTTGGAAGTGGGCGTCTTGAGCAGTTCCACGCGTCCGTTGCGGTTCACGCGGGCCCTGGCCGCCGAATCGGTCCAGCGCAAGGCGATCGAATACGACCGGCAAGGAGACGCCCACTACGATTCGGCCAGTGCGCTGATCAAAAGCATCCGCGGCAGCGATCCCGACGCCGCCATCTATTGGCTGGCGCGGATGCTCGAAGCCGGCGAAGAGGTCCGATTTCTCTCGCGGCGACTCGTGATCCTGGCCAGCGAGGACGTGGGCAACGCCGACCCGCAGGCCCTGCCGCTAGCGGTGGCCGCAATGCAAGCCTGCGAGTTCGTCGGTCTGCCCGAGTGCCAATTGACGCTTGCCCAGGCGGTGGCCTATCTGGCCTGCGCGCGAAATCGAATGCCGCCACCGTGGCTATCGGCGAGGCGCGGCACGACGTGCGCGAAGGGCGGCTCGTGCCGGTTCCCCGGCATCTGCGCGATCGACATTACCCCGGAGCCAAACGACTGGGGCACGGGGAAGGTTATCAATATGCGCACAATAGTCCCGATGCGGTCGCCGCCCAGGAGTATCTGGGAATCGATCGCGAGTATTACCGACCAGTCGACCGGGGCTTCGAGCAGGAATTGGGCGAGCGACTGGCAAAGATTCGGGCACTTTTGCGGGGCCAGCCGACAGCCGAGCAGCCACCCGAGTCAAAATCGGGGGAATAGCGATCCCCGGTTGGCGAAGCGACTGAAGGAAGATGGCGAAGACGGGATAATGCCCGCGCAAAGGGCTCTTTTTCACCGCTCGTTTTGCATTTGGCTGCTCCGCCCCGTGATCTGGGCAACAGCCCGGCCATTCTTCGCGGCGCTGGCATGTGCCGGTGTGCCACTGGCTCAACAGTTGCTCTAGCAAGACCCGCTGGCTTTCGCTTATCATCCGCCGCGCCCGCGAAGTTTCCGAAGCCGAGTTTCCGCCAGGAGCAGCCGCTTCCCGCGTGTCCGCAGGATGTCGACGCGCGGAGAAGAATCGTCGAGCTGTCGCGGATTTTGACGCGGCCCAAGTCTCGGAAAGCGTTTTCGCGACAAGTCAGGGAGGACGATCGACGTGAATACTCTCAAGCCGATGCTGATTTTCGCCGTGCTGGTCGGCGTGTGCTACGGCGTCTATACACGAATCAATCACAAACCGTCGACTCCTCCACCGGAGGCGATGGTCAATTGGGAAACAACCGAACCGCATGTCCAATTGCCAGAAGGGGCGGTTGGCGCCGCGGACAACAAATCACCCGGTCCCTTAGGCAACAGCTTCGTGGCCGGGGCGATTCCCAGCGGAGCGGCGGCTGGCAGTGGGGTCGGTGGTGGCGGATACTTTCCGTCGCAGACGAATTTCAACCCGGGCCCCGGCGCCGCGCCGACTCAACCTGATGGCGGCCAGATGGCCGGCGATCCCCAGGCTGGCGGTTGGACGCCGCCGGTCGACGGTGGCCCCGGCGCCGCACCGTACGACGCACCGCCCCAAGGAGCGTTGGGCGGACCAGGCGGTGCCGCACCTTTGGCGGGCCAAGGCTACGACAAGTCGTATGGGCAACCGCAGGGCTATGGCCAAGACGCCGGCAACGGGTCGGCGGGACCGCCAGGCCAAGACCCTGGCTCCTATAGCCAGATGCCCGGCGGAAGCGATCCGGGCGGCTTCGATCCGGCCGCGCGAACTGGGGCCGACTCGTTTGATGCTGGGCGCGCCGCGGGAGCGATGACGCCGTTTGGCGCCGCGTTGGAGGAAGTTCGGCACGAACTGGATGCCGGCCGCTTGTCGGAAGCGCATTACCGGCTTTCGCGCTGGTACGACGATCCGAATCTGACCCCGCAAGAGCAGCAGCGGCTGAACGAACTGCTCGACCAACTGGCAGGAACGGTCATTTATTCAACGCAAAATCTGATGGAGCCTGCTTGCGAAGTGCAACAGGGCGAGACGCTGGAACGCATCGCCCAACGTTACAACGTTCCTTGGCAGTTGCTGGCCAAGATCAACGGCATCGAAGATCCACATTCCCTTCGACCCGGCGAACGGCTGAAAGTCGTGCGCGGACCGTTCAGCGCGGTGATCAGCCTGGAAAAGCACACGTTGACGCTGATGCTCAACAACGCTTATGCCGGTCGATTCCCGATCGGCATCGGCCAGGACTTTCCGCCGCCCGAAGGCCAATACTTCGTGAACGACAAACTGGTCGATCCGATTTACTACGGACCCGGCCGGACCATCGAACGGGGCGATCCGGCCAACCCGCTCGGACGCCGCTGGTTGGGTCTGGGCGGTCAGATCGGCATCCACGGGACGAACGACCCGCGTAACATCGGCCAAACCGGCGTCCCCGGCTCGATCAGCCTTGCCGACCGCGACGTCGACGACGTGTTCGACATCCTCAGCGAAGGCTCGAAAGTGGTCATCCGGCGCTAAGCGTCGACCGGCTCTGCGTTGATCCCTCGGCCGCCACTCCCCTTCCTCCCCCCCGCTTGTGTGCGCGGCTGCGCATGGTATAGGAAGCCTGCCAGCGGCTTGCGCTCGGGACGCCCGCGCCTGCGCGGCTATCTTGATTGCCGGATTACTCTTCATTTGTGTTTTTCGCTCGTTGGGGGGAACTTCCGCCGTGTACGACAAGCAAGCGCTCATGCAGTTGGTTCGCGACAAAGCGCTCCGATTTGGCCAATTCACGCTCGCCTCGGGCAAGCAGGCCAGTTATTACCTCGATGGCAAACAGGTGACGCTCGATTCGGTGGGTGCCCGGTTGATTGCCGCGGGCATTTTGGAGCGGCTGGGCGAGCCGCTGCCCCAGGCCGTCGGAGGGATGGCGATCGGAGCCGATCCGATCACCGCCGCCGTGATTACCTTGGCCGGCGTCGAGAACCTGCCGCTGAAGGGCTTTTTGGTGCGCAAAGAAGCCAAGGGGCATGGCACGAATCGCTTTGTCGAGGGGCCCGTCCAGCCGAACGACGAGGTAGTGATCGTCGAAGATGTGGTGACGACCGGCGGCTCGTCGCTCGAAGCGATCGCGCGGGTGGAGGAATTCGGGATGCGCGTGCGCAAGGTGATCGCGATTGTCGACCGCCTGGAAGGGGGCGGCGAAGCGTTCGCCAAGCGAGGCTACCGACTCGAAAGCCTGCTCACGATTCGCGATTTCGGGATCGAGCCTCCGCGTTGACGCTCATACGCCGGCTCCGCTCCGTGCCTGGGGCATCGACGCCGCCACGCGGTCGGCCAATCGAGTGGTGCAGGCCATCCACGACGCGACTTGACCGCAGCGCAGCTCGCAATCCGGATATCCGGCAGCCGTCTCGTGCGGCATGGGCCAGTGGTTGAATCGGCCGGCTCGCAGGTGGCTGATCGGGGAAGCCGAAACCGGGCGTTTCGCGGCGCATGCTATAATTCTGCAGCCGAAACTCCGAAAATTCGGCATTCAGGACCAGACGTGAACGGAGGGGTGCATGGGCCGATGGCGAACGATCGCGGGCTGCCTGGTGCTGCTGTTTGTCACCGTGGCGGCCGAACCGCGCGTAGGGCCGGCACGAATCTCGGTCGAACTGTATACCGACCAAGGCATCGGCGTTGACACCCAGCGATGGTATCAACTCTTCACCGAACTGGGCGTCGATAATCTCCGGATCCGCGGAGCGGAGACCGGCGACGAAGTCGGCATCCGCGACGCGCGGCAAGGGCGACTCACGCGGCTACGCGGTCACGGGGCAAATTACCGCCAGCAACGTGTTGGTGCTGCCGGGCGGAAAATTCACCGCGCGTGATTCCGCCGGTCTCAAACAGTGGCTCAAGAACCTGACCGAACAAGGTGCCGACGGAGTGACCGGCAAGCCGGCACGATTCGGGCTGACCGAGCTGCAAATGGACGAGGTCCAAGAGGATTTGAAACGGCCAATCGGCTTTTCGACCCGCGGTATGCCGGCCGACGAAGCCGTCGCGAAAATTGCGGGTGGTTTACGGCACGGGGTCGAGATCGCCCCGGCGGCACGCGAGGCCTTGGCCAAACGCCACGTCGCCGAAGACCTGACCGGGTTTTCGACCGGCACGGCGCTGGCCATCATCCTGCGGCCGGCCGGGCTGGTCTTTGCGCCGCAGCGGTCAGATGGCAAAGCGATCCATTACCAGATCGGAGCACCAACGGCCGGCCACGATCCCTGGCCCGTGGGTCGTGTGAGTGAGAAGCCTGACCGGGAGCTTGTGCCCGACTTGTTCAAGTTTGTGCACGTCGAAATCGACGAGACGCCGGTGGCCGACGCGATGGAGCAGATTCAGAAGCGGCTGGAGATTCCGTTTCTTTGGGACCACTATGCGCTCGAGTCGCAAACGAGTGATCCGGCTCAAGTGGTGATCAAACTTGCGACCAAGAAGCTGCATTACGGCGGAATCCTGCAGAAGATTCTCTCCCAGGCCAAGCTGCAAAAAGAGCTGCGCGTCGACGATGACGGCAAGCCGTTCTTGTGGATCACCACACTGCTGCCGGTGACCCTCGGCGCGAAATAGCCGGCGGGGCGAATCTGGCTCGACCTCGGCGACTACAGGCGGAAGTTGAACGTCCGCGACAGGTAGCGGCTGCGCCTGACGACCGAGCGTTTGCCAGCTGGTCGAAATCTTGGCCTTCCCCTTGAGACCGTTGGCCAAAACGCCTTCGGGATCGTCGACCGGCGCCAGGGCTTGATACGACGTATTGAAAGGTTTTTCCGTCCCCGACGCTTCGTCGGTCTTGGTGGCCGTGTCCCCGCCGGCCTTGCTGGACAAATGCTTGGGCATGGCCTTGAGATCGATCTTCGCGATTTCCACGATTCGACTGTGGAAGGTGCGATGAGGGAGTTGATCGAGCTTGATGGACGACCGGTTGGTCTTCGTGCACGAACTCCAGATCGTCCTGCTCGATGACCAGGTCGGCTTCCATCTGGTGCGGGTCGCCGATTTCACAGAACAACGTGCTTTCGGGTAGCGTGGCCCCGAGATTCCTGACCTCAAAGGGGGTGCCCGACCAGCCTTTCAATTCGCCGGCCGACTCGCCGCCGCGGCTGGGAGTTTCTGCCGGGGGTAGCACGGTTCCGTCGATCGGAGCGATCAAGTTCAGCCGGGCGATGTCTGCCCGCCGCTGGACCAATTGATCTTCGACCATTTTGACCATTTCGCGAATCTGCGGGAGTTCGGCGGCCGCGTCCTCGTCGGCGCTGCCCGCATGGCGCAGCCCGTTGAGCTTGGCCACATATTGCTCGCGCCTTCCTTCGAGATCGGCCACCGTCAATTCGAGGTCGTAATTGCTCAGCCGGGCAAGCACCGTGCCCTGCCGCACGAACTGGCCGGGTCGAACGAGCACCTCTTTCAACTGGCCGGGCACTTCCACGTAGACCATCTTGGCGTTGCGGGGTTTGATCTCCAGCGCACAGAAGACGCGATGAGGCAAAGGCAAGGCGAAGATAAACAGCGCCACCACCGCCATCACCGCCAGCGTGGCTTGCAGATTCTTGCGTTTCACTTTGTCCAGCCTTCCGGGAATATAGAAGAACTTGCCCACCTTCCAGAGTGGTTGCGCGACCAAACTGATGATCGAAGCCGTGGCGATCATCTGGCTGATGACTTTCAGCCCGTAGGGCGCGAGCACCTCGTACAGGAACCAGAAAATCGAGAGCGTGACGACCCAGCGATAAATCGCCGCGGCGATCGAATAAACGGCAAACAGGACCTGATGGCGCTGGGGAAGGAACGGGTCGGGCGGTTCCTCCAGGCCCAAGCACCAGGCCGACAGCTTGCGATGCAGAATCTGGCTGGCTTTCTGCCGCAGATTGGGAATCTCCAGCAGGTCGGCACAGGATGTAATAACCGTCGTACCGCAAGAGCGGATTGGCGTTGAACATCACGGTGCTGACCGAGCAGACGAACATCGTGCTCAGGCAGAGCTGGTTGAGCATTCCCGGCTCGCTGAACCACCAGATGTAGGTGGCGATCGATGCCATCACCAGTTCGATGTACATCCCCCCGCGCCGATCCAGATGCGATGCCATTTGTTAGGCAGCAGCCAGCTATCGGAGACGTTGCAATACAGGCAGGGAGTGAGGACCAGCAGCATCACGCCCATCTCGTGGCATTCGCCGCCGAAGTGTTTGCAGGTCAGCCCGTGGCCGAATTCGTGAATGACTTTGGTCACCCCCAGCACGCACGCCCAGATAGATCCAATTGCTGGCGGTGAAGAATTGATGGAAAGTCGGCAGTCGCGACTGGAATTCGTCGAATTGCACCGCGACGAGCAACAGCGCCGACAGGGCCAACATCATGCAAGCCGCGACCGCCAAGGGCGAGTACATCCAGCCGACGATGGGATAGAGCCACTCGAGCAAGCGGTCGGGATCGATTCCCTTGAACCGCACGGCCAGGATGTTGGCGAGGGTCGAAAGCAATCTCCTGCCGCCGGCGCTTGTCGCGCCGCTCTTTCAGTTGGGTCCCCTGCCCCGGCGCATCGCTGACGACCAGACCGCTGGGCCTGGAGCATGCCGATGAAATTGGCCAGCTCCTCGACGGTGATTTTTTGCGGAGGAAAGTCGCGTTCGAATTTTTCCTGCATGTCGTCCAGGCTGGCCTGCGCCGTCGAGCATTTTGAGGATCGCGAACTCTTCCTCTTGAAAGCGGAAGTAGTGGAGTCCGACCGGCTCCTTGACGACCCAGTAGACTCGGCCGTGATAGCGCTGCAAGCTGGCGACCAGGTCGGGCCGCATGCGCATCGGCACCCAACGCGCCGCACTGGAAACCAGGCTATCTTGCAGAGTTGGCATCGAACGGATCTTGAAGACAATGGCGAGCGGGCGGCGAGGCGAGGCAGGTCACTTCAAGTGAATCGTCATCGTGGCGAACAGTCCCGGCCGCAACACCCAGAGACCATTTTCCTGTCGGTTGTTCACTTCGGCAAACACCACATATTCTCCGGCCAGGCTGACCAACGGGCTGACGAAGACCACCTTGCCGTCGAATTTCACTTTGCGGCCGTGGGCCAATTCCGCCTCGATGGTCACCTTGCGCCCGTCGATTTCGGGGGGGTCGTATTCCGACGCACTCAGAGAGCCCTCGATCCGCAGCCGGTCGACCTGAATGACTTTGATCACCGGATCGCCGGGAGCGACCCATTCGCCGGGATGGCGATAGACGTTCGTGACGACGCCGTCGAAGGGTGCCTTGATTCTGTCGCCGCTCGATGCTCAACTCGGCGGCCTCGACTTCGGCCCCCTTGGTGTCGCTCTCGTAGATCAGCTGTTGGCGGTCGACCTTGGCTTTTTCCAGACCCGCTTTGGCCTTTCTTTCCGCCAATTTCACTTTGATGATATCGACGCCGGAAATGGCCCCTTTGATCTTCTCGATGGCCTGCTGATCCATTTCATATTCGGCTTTGGCCGCGTCCCAAGCCGCTTGAGCGAAGCGAATGTCGACGTCGCTGTCGGCCTGTGCCTTGGCCGCATCGTGCTTGAGCTGACTGATCTCCGTTGCCATGCTCGGCTGCCGGTCATCGATGTGGCCGAGCGTCGTGCCGGCGCGAACATCCATCCCCTCCTTGGCCTCGAGCGACATCAGCACTCCGGGCTCGATGCCGGGCACTTGCACTTCTTGAATCAACTTTACGAGGCAGTGACTCAGCACCGGGTCGCCACCCGACGCGGTGGGCGTAGTTGGCGGGGCGGCTCGATTTCGGGGCCGGCGTTGGCGGCATCGACGCGGGGGCCGTCACCGCGGTCGGGCCGACTTCCGGCGGTGGCACCTTGTTCCGCCGGCAGCGTGGCGGCGCGAGCCGGCTCGGCGGCTGGGCCCGGCCGCAGAGCGATCGCCAGCAGTAACAATACGAAACACGGCAGCAGGTAGCTCAAGCGTCGCAACATGGTCTTGTCTGTCCTTCGCGATACGTCCGTCGGTGCCGGAATCTTGCCTGGTTTTCCTCGCCGCTCGACGGCAGCGGCACGAAACGCCGCCGCACTCCACGCCCCGCCGAGACACGGTTTTCAGAGCCGGAACAGAATCTTCAACTGAATGAAAGCGATCACGTCATGGAAATACTTGTAACCGATGGGAACTCGACCGCAGTTGATCTTGGCGTTGACCGTGGCGCCCGGCCGTCATGTCGGTCGGGCGGAGCTGCGCCTTGTCGAGCTCACCCGCACCAGCACGGTGTTTCCTTCCTCGCCCCGGACCTCGGCGTGCGCGTGAACTTCCTTGACGATCCCCTCGTGCTCGTCGCCCGGACTGACCGACAACCGGAATCGGACCGGCAACTCAGGGCGGGACTCGAGCCGCGCCAGGGCCACGTGACCGATGCGATCCTCGGGCATGTGAACTTCCAACTCCCAATCGCCGGCCGGATCGGCGACGCTCATCAGGACTTGTCCTTGTCGCACGGGACGACGCAGCAAAAGCTCGCTGACGTGCCAGGTGTTGATCTGCCCGTCGATGGGACTGGTGACGACCAGCTGCTCTCTCTTCTTCATCAAGACTTTGAGCTGTTGGCTGTAGCTGATTTCTTTTTTTTGCTCTTCGGCGAGCTCGGCTTCGACGCGGTAAGGATCTTCGCTGCCGTGCTTCGGTTTATTGAGCGCGGCATGGAGGGAATGCATTTTTTCCTTGCTGGCCGCCAGGTTCCCCTGCATCTCGATGACCTTAGATTCCAGATCGGGGTTGCTCAGCGTCGCCAAGATTTGCCCCCGTTTGACGAAGTCGCCATGCTCGACGCGCACCTCTTCCACCGTGCCATCCACGGCCGCGAACACATCCCGCTTCATGGTCGGCTCGAGCGTCCCCTTGCCTTCCAAGTTGAACGTCGCAGGCCAGATCAACAGCCACAAAAACAGCACTCCCACGGCCGAGGCGATCGCCATGGTCTTGGGCAGCGTGCGTGCCTTGAGCACCCAACTCACCTTGCCCAACGCCAGCCATAAAGGGAGCAGGAAGATGTGGTGATATTCCAGCGCGTTGGACAGGGCGGTCGAACCGTGCAGGCTGATCACCTCGACGCGGGACAAGAGCCCCTCGTGCGGCCGGCTGTCTTCGATTTGTTCGACAATCAGCGCGCCGATCACCTCGCCCGGATCGTCCTCCTGCTGCTTGTCGGCGGTCGCTTCTTCGACCGGGCGGCGGAGCGGAATGACGCCGACGACTTTGGAGTGCGATTCGTCGACATAGGCCTGCACGGCTTCCTCGACCTGCGGTGCCAGGCGGCTGGTGTCACCGGTGTACCAGATCGTTTCGCCGGTGGCCGTAACGGCGGTCGCCAATCGGCTGAGCAGCGAGACAACGTTCGAGCGTTTGTCGAAGGTATCCTGCCCGCTCACGGCTTCGATGCGACATTTGTGTTGCCGGCAAATCCCCACGCTGACCCGATCGCACTCGATCAACCGTCGCCCTTCGTTGGCGATTGTGTACGCGGTGGAGCGAGGATCGAGACTGCGATGGACCAGGCGGGTGAATTGTTCGAGTTGCGCCCACAGGGTTTGCCGGTCGGTGAAGTGCCGCAGGCTGCGGGTCTTCAGATAGTCGCCGGCCAGATCGCACATCTGCAGCAGGAAGCGGAGATAGCCCTGCTGGACGGAGATGGCGGTGTCGGGGCGTTGAAAGACCTCGACGATGCCCTGCACCTCTTGATCGCTTTTCAGCGGTCCGAGCAGGAGCAGAAAGGGTGTGGTGTTGGCCCCTTCATCGTCGTCGCCGGTGCCGGAGTGAGGGGAGACGAGCAACCCTTCGCCGGATTGCAGCACCCGCTGCAAGAGTCGGCCGTGGCGCTGCTGATCCTCGGGACTGTCGGCCAGGCCGGTCTGCCGGAGACCGATCTGATATTGCAAGTCGAGCCGGCCCTGCTCGAGGGTCCAGATCGCGCCGCCGGCGGCGGCCAGTGCCGAAACGACGCGATTGAGCAGCGCATCGTAGTACTGTTGCGGAGCAATATCGGACTTGGAAATCTGCGCAATCTCGCGCACCAAGTGCCGAATCTGCTGCTTTGTCTGTTCGACCAGTTCGGGATCGACCGTCTGTTCCGTACTCATGCGTCTATCGCTCGCGCGAGGTTGGCTGCCGCGGGCCCAGCTGTCGTGGAAATCTCAACGGGACCGGCCCGACTCAAACCACTGGGAAGTCCGGGCAGCGCATCGAGCCGCCGCGCCATCCCCTTCATTTTATTCGACAAACCGGCCGTAAAATCGCCTGCAGAAAGGAAATGCCCTCGATTCGGATACGAAACACAGGAGGCAGATTCTTGATCGGGCCATGCCGATTGCGACCCAGCCTCCCCCGGCACCCACCGCAACCCCCGGGCCAAGTCCAATTGTCTTCGGCCGGCCGTAGCGTAGCTGCTGGGGTGCCTGTGCAATCCGTCAATAGCCATTACGGTGCTAGCGGAAAGCGGTTCGCGGAGCCTATTTCAATAAGAGCAGCTATGGCGGCTTAAGGCAAGCGTTGTAGGGCAGTCGCGGCCCTAGTTGGACGCCGCCGCTAGCGCTGAATTAACGATTGGCCGGTTAGGAGGGGTGGGGGAGATTCTCGCGTGGGGCCCCTGACGGTTCGCTGCATCACCCGGTAGACTCACTCCAACGCCTCCCCCTTTCGGAATCAAAGGCCCATGCGCAGTCCTCTTCACCGGCCATCTTTCTCTGGACTGCTGGCCCCTCGGTTGGTGGATGCGCAGACCTCGGCAGGGCCCTCACATGGGCCGGACACGAGGTTCGCGGGCTGGTGGTGGCCGGGCAATCAGGGGGCAACGATCCGTTCTCTGTCGGCCGCCTGGTCTGCCGAGCCGGCGATGCCGCGGCCGATTTGGATTTCGCTCCCCCCTGCTTCGCCAGTGAGGGGGGATCGAGCCAAACGTTCGAGTCGCTCAGTGAGGATCAGATGAGCCGATACCGTCAGGCATGGCGGCAGCGGCTCGATCGCGAAGTCGACGCGTTCAATCCTCACGTAATCCACGCTTCTCACCTCTGGTGGGACGCACAACTCGCGCTGGAAACCGGCGTCCCGTATGTCGTGTCGGCTTGGAGCGCCGAGCTGACCGCCTGTGCCGACCAACCGCGCGCGCGGGAACATGCGCAACAAGCAGCCGAAAATGCCAGCCGCATCCTCGTGCCCCACCGCACGCTGGCCAAGGCCGTGCAAACGACATTCGGCATCGCGGCCGAGCACATCGCGGTCCTCGAACCCGGGGTCGACGCCGGCGGGAGTCGCGTTTCTCACGCGCCGGCGAAACCATTGCTCGCTCGGTTCGGACTTCCGACCTCATCCCAGCCGATCATCGTGGCACGCGCTACGCCGGATGTCGACAACGGAATCGATGTCGCGATCAATGCCGCAGCGCGCTGCCAGGCCGCCGGAATCGATCCGCTGACGATCATTGCCAGCTCCGGCGAACCAAATCCCCGGTGGACCGCTCAAACCGCGCGGCTGGGACTTACTCGTGTTGTGCAGGTGCAGATCCACTCGGGTGCCGACTGGCTTGCGCTGTGGCAGGCTGCCGATCTGGCACTCTTTCCCTACCGCCGGCCAGCCGATGGTCTCGATGTGCTGGGGGCGTTGGCCGCCGGCACGCCGGCTATCGTCACCGCCGCGAGTGGACTCGACTGGCTCGCTGAGTGCCCGGCCGTGCGGACGATTGCCGATGGCGACCACGAGTTGTTGGCCGATGCGATTCTCGATGCACTGGCCAGATCGTGGAAAGCCGCACAAGGCGATGCGGGAGCCGAATTCGTACGCCGCCGCCACGGCATCGACGCCGCGGCTGAGCAGGTGGCCGAAGCCTATCGCAACGTGCTGACCGAGCGTTTTGGCCAATTGCCGCCGCACTGAGCGCCAGGCGCGGTGAGAGATTCTCGCCCGCGAACCAATCAGAACAGCCGCAATTGCCCGGTGGTCAAAGTTGGTGGGCGAAAATTCCGGCACTCGAGCGGAGCTTTCTTGCCGTCGAGGCCATAGCGCTTGGCAAACACCTGGAAAGTCTGCTTGATCTGCTGGGCGATCAAGCCCTCGCCGCGCATCCGCGCCGAACTGCGAACTATTCAGCTTGCCTCCCCGCGTGGCACGAATCAGCGACTGGACCTTGGCCGCCTTCAGTGGCTGGGATCGCTCGAGCCATTCGACGAAGATCGGCCGCACGGCCAGCGGCAAGCGCAGCAGGGTATAGCCGGCGCCCTGCGCGCCCGCTTCGCTCGCTGCCTGCAACACCGCCGGCATCTCGAAATCGTTCAGACCAGGAATGATCGGCGCCACCATCACGCGCACCGGAACGCCGGCGTCGGCCAGTTGGCGGACCGCCCGCAGCCGGGCGGCAGGCGTGCTGGTGCGCGGCTCCATCACGCGCGCCAACTCGGCATCGAGCGTGGTGATCGATAGAGCGACGCTCACCGTGCGATCGGCCGCCATTTGCCGGAGGATGTCCAAATCGCGCGTCACCAGCGCGTTCTTGGTGATGATGGCGATCGGCTGCCGGGCCTCGTGGGCGACCTCCAAGCATCCCCGGGTCAAACGAAACTCGCGTTCGGCGGGCTGATAACAATCGGTCACGCCCGAGAGGATGATCGGTTCGGGCCGCCAGGCATCGCGCGCCAGCCAGGCGCGCAGCAGCTCGGGTCCGCGATGTTTGACCAACACCTTCGACTCGAAATCGATTCCCGCGTTCAGCCCCAGATATTCGTGGTACGGCCGGGCGTAGCAATAGCTGCAACCGTGGGCACAACCGCGATAGAGATTGATGCTGTAGCGAAACGGGATGTCGGGACTGTCGTTCTCCGAAACGATCGACTGCGAATCGTCGGGCAGATAAACCGTTTTGACGGCCGACTCCGCCGGCTGCTCGTCAGCGGGATCGAGCTGTTCGAAATCGTCTTCGCGATGGGTCCGCTCGAAGCGATTGGGCGGGCGCAGTGATGTGCCACGGCCTTTGGCGGCCGGCCCGCTCCGATCGGCGTTTCCTTCGGTACTGCGATGCATAGGGCCTTCCCTGACAGTCGGCGAACCCGAGCCGGTACATGAACAAAAGTATACCATTGGTGCGTCGCCGTCGGCAAGATCGCCTCGGGGTGCCGCGTATGCGGTTTGCGCCGCCCCGATCGGGGGCGCTCGAGCGGCGCGTTTTCCGAAACCGAAAAAGGAGATGCTTCTCCCTCCGACAACCGGCAGTCTGGTCGCCAGCAAGCGTGGGCAATCGCAAAAGTCAAAACGCCGCGGAGTCGCAAGCGGCCAGCCGCGGGCCGACCGGCTGGTGGCCCCTATCGCCCGAGTATCTGGAACAATCGCGCCGCCCGCTGGTCAGCCTGGCGTTTATTGTTCCGCTGTTGGCGACCTACGAGGGGGGCATCATCTATCTGGGACCGGCAGCCCTGCGCAACGGGGCCGACGTTTGGCTGAGGCATCTGTTGGGTCTGGTTGGCTTTGGGCACTATTTTTTGCTCCCCGCGCTCACCGTCGGCCTGCTGTTGGCCTGGCACCACACGACGCACCAGCGTTGGCGGCTGCCGCGCGAGATTGTGCTGGGGATGTATGTGGAGAGTGCCGCCCTGGCGTTCGGTCTGTTGGGCATCGGTTATCTGGAGCGCAACCTGTCGCAGTTGGCCGTGGCCGCATTAAATTCGACCGCGGCGCCCGGCATGAGCGAGCGAGGGCGCGACGCGTGGGGTCTGAGCCCTGCTGTCTCACGCACCGCCGAATCGCCGCCGCCAATGATGCCGACCGCTGAGCCCGAGCGAGTGTTGCCGCGATTAGAGCTTTTGGCGACGATGGTTTCTTCGTCCACGGCGCGCGTGGTTGGGTTTTGCGGCGCTGGGATCTATGAAGAAGCGCTATTCCGACTACTGTTGTTGCCCCCGGTGGTTTGGCTGCTGGGAATTTTTCCGGCGACGCGGCCGTGGCGACTGGGGCTGGCGATCGTGGCGACGAGCGTGGTTTTTTCGGCGGCCCATTACGTCGGCCCGCACGGCGAGGCGCTGGAGTGGTTTAGCGCCTCGTTTCGCTGTTTCGCCGGCCTCTTCTTTGCGACGCTGTTCGTCTATCGCGGCTTCGGCATCGCGGCCGGCACGCATGCCCTGTACGACGTGCTCGTCGGCCTGGGTTAGTCCCGCTCGCGCGGCGCGTGCGCTGCGCGAGAGTCATTCAGCCGGGCAGAACCGCGGGTGTCGGCGCGGACGCGCAGCTAGCAAGTCGTGGGGTGCGGCGCGGCGAGCGTGTCAAGGTCTGTTGAGCGCGAGTTTTCGCGCGTGCGTTGACGAACTGAAAAAAAGTCTCTTTGTCCGACCGCGCGTGGCGTTTATAATGGGGCTCGTTGACGCGATGCTTTGCAGTTCGTCTGTCACCCCCGGCCGAGGATCATGACCGTGCTGTCCGTTCGACCGAAAGTCGCCGAGTTGGTGTTTCAGCTGTTTGGACGGGCTTTGCATCCCGAGCTGTTTCAAGTCTATAGCTCTCGCACGGTCAAACGTGGGGAGTACGAGGCCCAGATCAACATCACCAGTGCCGGTCACGTCGTCACCTGGCGTTATCAAGGCCTGACTCTGACGGAAGTCGCCACATCGGCCCATCATCCCCTGCCGCAAAAACGGCGGTTGATCTGCTGCAAGCTCAAGGGCGAGGGACGCGACCGGATGGAGTGCCGCGGCGGAGCCCGCTACCAGATGAATTTCCAGCTCGAACCGGTCGAACCGGAAGTCTTTTGGACCTTTCAGCATGAACTGGCCCACGATGGCGAGCGCCAGGGCATGCTGCACCGCTTCGATTCCAGCGGCCGGATGGCGCTGGGTGCGTTGAGCTACATCAACGTCGAGACGCGCAATCGCAGTCTGCTCGTGCAGGCCTTCCACACCTTTCCGGACGACTACGCGATTGTGAAAACCCAATCGCTATTCGAGATTCCGTAAGAGTGTTGGCGCAACGTGTCAGGTTGCCGCCGCCAACTTTCCGACGCGCTGAGCCAAAAAGCGCGTTAGCACCGAGTTGAATTCGACGGGTGCCTCGAGGGCCGACAAATGGCCCACCCCCGGCAGCACGATGAATTCGCTGTTGGCGATGGCGGAAGCCATCTCGCGCATCTCGCTGGCCGGCGTGATCACGTCGTCCGAACTGGCAATCGCCAGCGTGGGAACAGACAACCGCGAGAGCAGTTCGCTGGAGTCGGGCCGCTCGGCCAGGCCGCGCAGCGCCGCGGCGATTCCCTCGGGCGAAGTGAGCATGATGCGCTCGCGGACGAATTCGACCGCCCCGGGGATCCGCGTCAGGCTGTCGGCGGAAAATGCCCGCTGCAGCATGTTGTCGGCAACCGGGGCCGGACCGACCGCCAAAACCTTCTCGACCATTTCCATCCGCAACCGGCGCGCTTCGGGCGTATCGGCCGCCGAGCGGGTATTGCACAGCACCAGGGCCCGGAGCCTTTGCGGATATTTGCGGGCAAACTGAAATGCCACATAGCCGCCCATCGACAATCCGCACAGCACGACCGGCTCGGTCACGCCGAGTTGATCCAAAATCGCCGCCAGGTCGTCGGCCATCTGTTCCATGGTGACGGTTCCGACCGTCACGCCGCTGGAGCCGAATCCGCGCAAATCGGGTGCGATCACTTGTGCCTGCGAGGCGAAGCGCTCGATTTGCGCACCCCACATCGAGTGATCCAGCGGAAAGGCATGTGCCAACACCAGCGGCAGTCCGGTTCCGCGCACCAGCACGTGCAAATCGATTCCCCGGACGCTCAGGCGTTTCATGGCGAATCCTTCGGCTCGGTTTTGGGCAGCTTCCCGCGGAACACTTCCAGCTTGTTGGAGATGACGTGCGACCAGGGGATCAGACGGCTGGCTTCGGTCTGGGCTTTGACCGCGGCCTCGTAGTCTCCCTTCGCGGCATAGCAATGGGCCAGCGTGTCGAGATGCCCACCCAACGTTTCCGGGCCCCGCCGCTGGACTTCGTGGGCGAGAATCGCCCGTTCCAGCTCGACCGACTTTTCGCTGAGGCGGACGGCCTCGTCGAAGTCTCCCTCGGTGTTGGCGACCAACCAGGCCAATTGATTGTAGGGATTCGATTTATCGGGCTCTTCGTCGATCTGATTGCGAGAGAGCTGGATCGCGGCGCCGATCATTTCCATTGTCTTTTGTCGTTGTTCCGGTGTCGGGTCGGGCAAACGATAGAGGGCGATCAAGACGTCGCCATCGTTCGGGTCTTCCTGGATCGCCTTCTCCAACAGCTCGCGCTGCTTGGCGAAGTCGCGCTTTTGGCCGTAGTCGCTGGCCTGGAAGAAATAGGTCTTGGCCAACCAATGTTCCATCTCGATGTGCACGTTCTGGGCGGCCCACTTTTTCAGTTCGCGATTGGCCTCGAGCTGATCGACGGCACCTTGCATGACCTCGCCGGCCTGGCCGTCGAGCGCGCGGTCGTGCAGGCTGTCAGCCAGCACCAGCGGGCCTGCAAAGCGATCTGCTGGGCGTCGAACGTCGGGCTTTTCACGTCGATGACGTGGCGGAATTCGCGGTCGGACCAATCCATCAGCCCCCGACGCTGCAGCACGAAGCCCAAAGCAAAATGATCGCCGGACCGGTCGGGATTGAGCGATAAGGCCCGGTCGGCCGCGGCTTGCGCTTGCTCGGTTTTTCCCTCGGCGGCCAGCGCTTGGGCCAGCGTGTAGAGCAATTGCGGATCGGCCTCAAAGCTGGGAGCGAAACGGGTGGCCACCTCGTCGATCACACTCCAGGCGCACCGCTTGGCGAGCCAGCCGACCAATTCGCCCAAGGTTTGCGGCTCACCCCGCTCGACGGCGACCATTTCGTGCATCGCGGCCAGCGCCTCATCCTCGCGATTGAGCTTCTGAAGCTGCACTACTTCGATCCGCAACAAATCCATCAGCACGTGACTATCGGTCTGCTGCGGATGCTGCTCGAGGGTCTGTTTTTCCGCATCGATCAGCTCGATCCAACTGGCGAGCGCCTTCACCGGATCGGTTCGCATCTCGACGTAGGTCCGCAACCAGCGGGCGGCCGGCCGCCGGCTGCGATCGAGGTTCTTGGTCAGCGTGGCCGCGCGCTTGGGCCAATTGGCATCGTCGGGCTGCGGATCCTGGGTGATGATCAAAATCGCCACTTGCTTGGCCAGCAGCGGAGACTGCTCAAACCGCAATAGCCGGCAAAGCCATTCGATTCCCGCGTCCCCCGGCAATTGCAACAGCTGCTTCATGCGCGCTTGCCGGTTCGTCTCGTTCTGCGAGTCGTAGTCTTTGAGAATCGAGCGGACTTCCGGCGGAACACCGTCGTCGATCCAGTCGCTGCGGATCTGCCGAGCCAGATAGCGAGCCTGTGTGGCGATCTCGACGTCTTCGTTTTCTTCGGCGTCGGTCAGGGCATCGAAAGCGGCAAAACCCAACCGGGCCAGCTCTCGCTGGGCTTTTTGGCGAACGACGTACTCGTTGTCGCCCAATTGCGTGATCAACTGCGCAATGCGCCGATCGAGATCGGTGTCATCGTCGGCAGTTGCCAAGGGCGCTCGCGCCGCAGTCAGGGCCAACGGCGCCGCGCACAACAAGATCCCGGCCCGGCCAAGCCAACGGTCACGCAAAGCAGATTCCATGCTTTTCTCCTGAACCTGGTCCCTACCAACCGCCGGGCGCGGTGCCATACGCCGTCGCTCCCCGCCCTCGGGGAGGCCGGAAAACAACCGCTCGCAGCGCCACTATATTCCAGCATATCGCAGCCAGCCGGCGAGGGGCAAGAAATGCGGGCAAGTCGGCCCGCATTGAAGACAGCCGATTTACGAGCGGGCGGCTCGGCGAGATGGAAAAGAGGGGCTGAACGCGCGCCATCAAGCAGCGAATTGCCCTGGAGGGAATGCGCTAGGCGGCGCGGCGTTTGGGGGGCGACTGTGCGCCCGGCTTGGTCGGCGGGGCAATCAACGGGGCGCGAACCGCCGTTTCCGGCAGGTGGCCCGCTCCGGCCAGCCGGGCCGTCACTGCCGGTGAGGCAAAGCCAGGACGCAGATAGGTCCAGTAGATGCGAGTCAGCTCCACCAGCGACCAGACGAAATCGTGGGGACGGAGTTTCGAGCCGGCGACGTCGCGCCAGCAGTCCAGCGGATATTCGTAGACCAGATGTTCCAAACCTTGGCCGCCGAATTGACGGCTGGCCGAGACGAGCCGGGCGAACAGCTCGACGTCGAAGATCCAACGCGCCCGAAACGGAGTGGCAAACAGGGCAGCGCACGTTCGATCGGCCCGAAACAATTTCGCTCCACACTGGGTGTCGTAGATGCCGACGCCGAGCATGATTCCGGCCATGTTGGCAAACAGCCGGCCCAAAGCTTGCCGCAGCGGGCGGCGGTCGATCTTGTGACCCAATAGCCGCAACCGGCAACCGATCACGATGCCCAGCGTCGGATGCTCATCGAGAACCCGGCAGAAATGCGGAATCTCGTCGAGGGGCGTGGCCAAATCGGCATCCCAGAAGCCGACATAGTCGGGGGATTCTTCGAGGGCCGCGAGCATGCCGCGTCGCACGGCTTCGGCTTTCCCCGAGTTGCGCGATAAATGCACGAACCGAAAGCGCCGCGAGTCGACCGCGTGCAATCGTTCCAAGACGCCGAGAGTCCCATCGGTGCTGCCATCGTTGAGGAACAGGAATTCGATCGCCGGATGCGATGCCGAGAATTCCTGAAAGCGAACCGCATCAAGCCGGTTGGCTTCGTTGTAACACGGTACGACGACAATCGCTCGTGACATCTACGACTTCCCTGTCCAAAAACGGCGAAACGGCGGCCTCGCCCCGTGGGTGCCCGCTAGCAACCGGGGTTACGGTCGTGGGGCAGGTGGTATAGCGGCAAGCGCAGGGTCGATCAAGAGCAATCGCCGCAGTCGCGCTCGAGCGTGCTGGCACACCGGATCATGGCGGCGCGAGTCGATTCGTCGTTCCCGCATGAGTTCACCCCGTGGGCATCGTCATTCTTTTTCGTTCGGATCCGAGCAGGGTGAGAGAAGAGAAACGCAAAAAATGTCGCGCCGGCCAACGTGCTGCTGACGGTTCTCCGCAGCATCACCTGCCTTGACCGTAAAGTTGTCACCCTTGACCGCCTTCAGATCGCCATGCTCGACAGCGACGACGTTGCCGCTGCGCCCCAGCCAGGTGCAGTTCCCTAGCGGGGGCTCATCGCCCAACGGATGTGCGATGGTCACCCCCTTCCGTCCGCGGTTGTGCGACTCGATAGTCATTGCCTCACGCGGAATCCACTGATCCCGTTCGCCCACCCGCTGGCAGGCGTGACGAACCCAGCTGCCGACCACCGGCAGCGAGCCGAAGAGCGTCGCGCTGCTCGGCAGGTAGTTGTCGTACCGGCGCAGCACAATCCAGCGATCGCTCACCTTGAGCAGCTTTCCTTCATACGACTGCGCCACGCCGCCGCATGTCACCTTCACGGCATACTTATCGCCCACGGTCATGCTGTTCTGCGCTGCGCGGCTGGTCGCCGTGCCGAGGAGAGTCCTTTCCGCCGCTGACGCGCCAATGGGCGTTGTGCGGAATTTGTTTGCCCCGCCGGGCACCGCCGCGAATACGTGGGCGACAGACAGCAGAACTGCCGTCGGCAAGATCGTCGCGCGCAACATTCGCCCCATGCCCGACCGCTTGATTTCCGCAGCAGACAATCGGTCACCTCGCGCAAGAGAGGGACGAAAAAATCGGCCGCGAGTTGTACCGAAATGCCAGCGTTCTCGCCATCCCGGTTTCGCTCGCGGCCGTTTTCATCGAGCTGGGGGTGCAACGATGCTGTCACGACCCGCGCACATCACAGATGGGGGGCTACGGCGACGCGTTGGTGAGGCGCCGGAGCGATCGGCGGCGACTCTACTTCTTGGGCCCGCCCTCGTCTTCGATCATGGCGATATATTGCCGCAAGCGTTCGACTTCGTCGGTGACGTGCCGTAGTTTGAGCATGTTGCGGACCCGGGTCAGCAATTCGACTTTGTTGACCGGTTTGGTCAAGAAATCGTCGGTGCCGGCTTCGACTCCCCGTTCGATGTCCCCCCCTTCGCTCAGGGCGGTCACCATCAGGATCATAATCGAGCGGGTTTTGGGATCGTCCTTGAGTTTCTTGCAGACTTCGAAGCCCGAAAGCTTGGGCATCATGATGTCGAGCAAAATCAAGTCAGGCTGGAAGGCGGCGACTTTTTCCAGCGTGTCGCGACCGTCGACGGCGATTGCGATCTCGCATTCGACCCCGCTCAAATAGGCTTCCAACAGCTCGACATTCGGAGCGTTGTCGTCAGCGATCAGGATCTTGCTCTTGCGGTTGGCGGCGGACATGCGGCAAGGGACCCTGCGGGACACGAAAGAACAACCAAAACAGCGTCAGGCGGATTATAGAGCGCCGCCCGGCAGTCGCGTAAGCCGGGGCGACCCGACGGGGGGCCATACCCCGCAATCCACGGCGGTTGCGCGGAAGCAAAGGCTCACGCCACGCGAGTGGGCTGGAAAATGCCCTACGTCTCGCCGTCGACGTCGGCCAGAACCTCGGCCGGCACCGGAAATTGCTCGCACAGCGAGAAAACTTCGCTGTGGATCTCGGTGTGCAAGGCCGTATCGGCCGGAGCCTTCAGCGCCTGCAGGATCCAACCGCCGATCACCTTCATCTCCTGAATGCCCATGCCGCGCGTCGTGATGGCGGGGGTGCCCAGCCGGATGCCCGACGGATCGAGTGGTTTGCGCTCGTCGTAAGGAATCATATTCTTATTGACGGTAATTCCGCAGGCGCCCAAAACGGCTTCGGCCTGTTTGCCGGCCAGGCCCAGTGGAGTGACGTCCATGAGTAGCAAATGGTTGTCGGTCCCGCCGCTCATCAATCGTCCGCCGCCGGAGAGCAAGACCTCGGCCAGTGTTTTGGCGTTGTCGATGATCGCCTGGGCGTATTTTTTGAAATCCGGCGACAACGCTTCGCCAAAACAGATCGCTTTGCCGGCGACGACGTGCATCAGCGGGCCCCCTTGGATGCCGGGAAAGACGTTCCGGTCGAGATCTTTGGCATATTCCTCGCGGCACATGGCGATTCCCGAGCGCGGGCCGCGCAACGTCTTGTGGGTGGTCGAGGCGACAAAGTCGGCCACCGGCACCGGGTTGTCGTGCAAGCCGGCGGCGACCAGGCCGGCATAATGGGCCATGTCGACAAACAATTTGGCTCCCACCGATTTGGCAATCTCGGCAAACTTGCCGTGCGGAATCTCGCGGGGATAGGCACTGGCGCCGGCCACGATCAATTTGGGTTTGTGCTCGCGGGCCAGGGCGGCGACCTGGTCGAAATCAATGCGGTGCGTGTCGCGCGTCACCCCGTAGCTGACAAAGTGATAGAGCTTGCCGGAGATATTGAGCTTCATTCCGTGCGTCAAATGTCCGCCGTGGGCCAGGTCGAGCCCCAGCACCGTGTCGCCCGGCTCGATGGCGGTCAAATAGACGGCCAGATTGGCCTGCGAGCCCGAATGAGGCTGAACGTTCACGTGCTGGGCGCCGAACAGTTTTTTCGCCCGATCGCGGGCCAGGTTTTCGACCACGTCGACGTGTTCGCAACCGCCGTAATATCGTCGGCCGGGATAGCCCTCGGCATATTTGTTGGTCAGCACGCTGCCGACCGCCTGCATGATGGCGGGGCTGGTGTAGTTTTCGCTGGCGATCATCTCCAGGCCGTTTTCCTGGCGCTCGATCTCAGCGGCGATGGCGGCCCAAACTTCGGGGTCTTCTTCAGCAATGAAATTCATGGGGCGATTGACTCGTGAAAGAAAAAGAAGGATCGTTCGGCGCCATTGCCCAGCGTGCGCCGCAAACCAGGCTGCGGCCCAGGGCTGGTCGAGGCATTGTCAAACCTGATGCCTCGCCTTGTCAACCGCCCGGTGGCCACGCGACGGCTTGCTCCCGAGCAAGCCGTCGGCAGCTGCGCCAGTGCGTGGGCGGCAGTTACGGTTTCGCCGCAACCTCGCGGACAACAACCTCCACGGTGCCGGAATTATCGGCCAGCTCGCCAGCCGGCTCGTTGACTCGCAAATACAACGTTCCGCTGCGGGCCGGAGTGAACGTCGTATGCAGCCCGACGACCAGCGGACGGGCCCAGGAGCCGGCCACCGCATCGGTCGGGGCCGCGGCTTCATCCGCCGGCGCGGAATCGGTCGCCGCCGCGGGCGGCGTCTCGCGATCGGGATCGACCGCGGCGAGCAGAATCCCCAGTGGCTGACCGTGATAGTAGCGAATCGTCACGCCGCCGGGCTCGCACCACCAACCGGCCGGCTCGCGGGCCAATTGGTAGCGACCGCTGGCCGATAATTCGTAGGTCTTTCCCGCTTCGAGCCACAGTAAGCTCGATTGCCAACCGTGGGTGACGTCGATCGTGGCTCGTCCCGAGTCGTCGGTCAATGGCTGGCCGGAGCGAAAATCAATGGCCATGCGGTCGAAATCGTAGCCGTAGTCGACGTTGGTCACGAAGGCTTGCCACTCGGCATTCAGCGCTTCCCAATCGTCGGCAAAGAGGCGGCGAAACTCGGCCTCGAAATCGGGCTTGCCGAGAAACTGGTGAACCGTCCGAAAACGGTCACGATAGCGCGGGTGGCCGTCGAGAAACGCGGCCAGTCCCCACGACCAGCCATAGATGTCGTTGTCGATGACTTTCAATCCGCGCATCATGAGCACGTCGTTCAGGTCACGGCGGTGTCCGGCAGCCAGCGCATTCTGGATGATTTCGATCCGGCCCAATTGCTGGACCTCGTGTGTGTCGGCCGGAAAATATCCGGCTTGTAGCCGGTCGACTTGCCCATGATGCGTGGCCAGCAACTCGGCCATTCCTTCGTTGTATCCCGGTGGTCCCTCGGGCCCCACGAGCAGCGACATAAACGAATGGACTCCTTCGTGGAGCATCAAATGGCGACGATAGTAGGAGCTTTTCTGATCGTTGAGCCAGAATTGTTTGCCGGCGGAATAGCCGTTCAGAAACGGAGGCAAACTTTTTTGCCAATAGCCGGCTTGCACGAAGTGCTCGCGCGACTTCATCAAATAGCCGGTCACGTGCCAATCGGCGAGCTTGTTGGCGTCGAGACCGAAGTACTGGCACCAGAGGGGAAAGGCGGCGTCGAATGTTTTCGGCAGGTCGGTAAGATCTTCCTTGGCCGGCGCGTCGGTGATCAGCGTGAGGTGCCGGCCGTCGAGTTGGCGAAAGCCGGGTTCGAGCGCGGCCGCACCCGACGCGCAAGCCGACAGCGCTGCCGCCGCCACAATCGCCAACAGGCAGCGATAACCGCTCTTCGGAGACAAGAATTGTTGCAACACCGATGCCATGCACGCGCCGCCCAACGAAAAGAAGCCCTCGGTTTCATTCTATGCTGGGGCGAGTGGACTGCGCGGGCAAAAAACGGCTCGGCCCGACTGGTTCGGAGAGCAAAACCGCCCACCGAAGCGGCGCTTTCGGCACAAAGCGATCGGCCGCACGAAACCGTGGGCGATCGCGCGCTACTGCCCGAAATCCGGCAGTCGCTATTGCTCGATCCGGTAGAGATGCGTCTTGGTACGCAAAAAGAGGGCGTTGCCGGCCACCGCGGGCGAGGCCATGCAGCCTTCTTCCAGTTCGTTGACGGCCAGTTGCTTGAATTCGGGGCCCGCCTCGATCACGGGGCTATCCCCGGTTTGGTTGAAAAAGTAGATACGGCCACCGGCGTAGATCGGAGAGGCCGTATATTCGCCGGTCAACCGCTTTTGCCACAGCTGCTCGCCCGTCTTGGCGTCGACGCACGAAGCAACCCCCGCGTCGGAAACCATGAACAACCGATCGCCAACCAAGAGTGGCGAACTGCGCGTGGGAATGCTCTTGGCCGATTTCCAGGCGACGTGGCTGTCGGTCGTGTCGCCCGATCCCTCGGGCCGGACGCCAAACAGTTGCCATCCGCCGGATGCGGTGGTTGCAAAAACCAGTCCGTGACCGAACAGCGGCCGGGCCGCCGCGTTCATGCCGCCGCTTTTCACGCGCCACAACTCGCGGCCCGTCGCGGGGTCGTAGGCGATCGTCGCTCCGGCACTAGGGCTGATGAGTTGCTCGTGGCCGGCCACCTGGATGACCGTGGGCGTTGAATAGGCTTTGTGATAGTCGCCGTCGTCGGTCTCGTATTGGATGTTGCGATCGGTGCGCCAGACCGTCTCGCCGGTCTGCTTGTCGAGGGCGACAAGGTAATTCAGGTCGAAGCCGTCGAACGTCAGGATCAGCAAATTACGCCACAGAATCGCGGACGAACCGGGACCGCGAAAATGGTCGCAAGGAAGGTCCTGCCGCGCCCAAAGCGTTTGTCCGGTGGCGGTGTCGATGGCCACGGTGCCGTAGGAGCCGAAATGAATGTAGACGCGACCCTCTTCGATCGCCGGCGTGCAACTGGCATAGCTGTTAAAGGGGATGCAATAGGCCGGTTCGGCGGGTGAGAACACCAGGATGTCGCGCTGGATGGCGCCTGATTTGCGATCGACTTGAACGGCGTACATCTTTTTGCCGTCCTCGGTCGCCGTGGTAAGCCAGATCTGGTCGCCCCAGATCACCGGCGACGACCAGCCGCGGTCGTGGATGGCCGTTTTCCAGCGGACGTGCTCGGTTTCGCTCCAGGTGAGCGGCAGCGCCGCCGCGTCGGCGTGTCCATCGCCGTGCGGTCCACGGAATTCGGGCCAGTTGTCCGGAGCCGCCGCGACTTTCGCGGAGGGAGCTTTCGCGGGCTTACCCTTCACGGCACGCTCTTGCGCCACCGCAACGCGACCACCGAGAACAACCAACAACAGCAGCAAGACGCGGGCGAGAGAGTGGGTCATGAGGATTCGTCGGCTGACGGGCGGGGGTGAGGCACGAGCAGCGCGGCGTCGTGCCAGCCGCGCTAGAATAGCCGATTATACCCATTCAGCGCGGCCACGCGGTAGGCTTCGGCCATCGTCGGATAGTTGAACGTGGTGGTGATGAAATAGGAGAGCGAGTTGGCCGAACCGGTCTGCGACATGATCGCCTGACCGATGTGGACAATCTCCGAGGCGTTTTGTCCAAAGCAGTGAACGCCAAGGATTTGCAACGTTTCGCGATGGAACAGCAGTTTCAGCATGCCCACGGTCTGATTGGTGATTTGCGCCCGGGCCAGGCTCTTGAACAGCGCGTGGCCGATTTCGTAGGGAACCTTTTCCTCGGTCAATTGCCGTTCGGTCTTGCCGACCGAGCTGATTTCCGGGCTGGTATAAATTCCGGTCGGAATCAGGTGGATCAGCGAGGGATCGGCTTCGCCGGTCAATGCATGAGTGGCCGCGAACCTTCCCTGCACGTAGGAAGCGCTGGCCAGCGACGGAAAGCCGATCACGTCGCCGACGGCGTAAATGTGCGGCACCGCGGTTTGATAGTAGGTGTTGACGGCCAGCAAGCCGCGGTGGTCAGGCTGGATGCCGATCGCCTCCAGACCCATGTCGTCGGAATTGCCGGTGCGACCGTTGGCCCACAGCAGAATGTCGGTTTTCAGTTGCTTGCCCGACTTCAAGTGGAGCACGACGCCGTCGTCGCGTGGTTCGAGGCGCTCATAGGCTTCGTTGTGCCGCAGCAGCACTCCCTGATCGCGGAGGTGGTAGCTGAGCGCATCGATGATTTCGTCGTCCAGGAATTCCAACAACTTGTCGCGGGTGTTGATCAGATTCACCTTCACGCCCAAGTTGCGCAGCATCGAGGTGTATTCGCAGCCGATGACGCCGGCGCCGTAGACGGTGATCGATTGAGGCGTTTGGTTGAGATCGAGAATCGTGTCGCTGTCGAAGACGCGTGGATGATCGAAATCGATGTCCGCGGGATGGTAGGGCCGGGTACCCGTGGCGATGACGAACCGATCGGCCGAAAGCAGCGTCTTGCCCCCGTTCGGTTCGTCGGCTTCGACGGTGTGGGCGTCGATGAAGCGCGCACGCCCGCAAACGATCGGCACGTGGTTGCGATCGTAGAACGTGCGGCGCATGTCGACCTGGCGGTCGATGACGCTGCGGGCCGAACGCCGCAGGTTTTGGAACGAGATGTTCAGCGACACCCCGGCCTCATGAAAGAGCGGGTTGTGATTGGCCTCGGTCATCTGAAAAATCGCGTAGCGCAGCGCCTTGCTGGGAATCGTGCCGCGATGCGTGCAGAACCCGCCGATGTTGGGGGCGCTCTCGACGACCGCCACGCTCTTGCCGCTCTTGGCGGCTTGCATCGAGGCTCCCTCGCCACCGGGCCCGGAGCCGAGAATCACCATGTCGTAATGGGCTGCGTTCATAACAAACCTGCGAGTACCGTGGGTCATCCTTACGAGGAGCTTATCGCCTGAGCGTCAATGCGGGAAGTCGGGCTTTCGGCGGCGGGGCGTTACGGCCCGGCCGGCGCCAAGACTTTAACCGCGGCAAACACGCGGGTGATCGTGCGCCGCCGTATCCGTTGCCAGCACCGCAATCGTCGCGCGACCGTGCGAGCGGCGCGCTGTCATCAGGCTTGCTCGGCGGGGCTTGCCGGCTGCTGCTGCGTGATGCAGTGATAGGCGCCCAGTCCCCAAGCCAGATCGACCGCCCGCAAGGGATGGATTTTCCGGCCGGGAAAGAGCGCGGCCAATGTGTCGCAAGCCGCCAGGTCGGCGATGTCGTCGAAAACCGGCACCAAGACGACTCCGTTGGCAATGTAAAAGTTCATGTAGCTGGCCGGCAATCGCTGGCCGTCATGAAACAGCGGGCGTGGGAGTTTGATCGGCACCACCTCGAGCTTGTTTCCCTGCGCATCGGTTGCCGATGCCAGACGATCGAAGTTGTCGGCCAGCGGCTCGTAATTCTCGTCCTGCGAATCGGGTTCGATGGCACAGACGACGGTTCGCGGACCGACGAATCGCGCCAGTTCGTCGATATGTCCGTCGGTGTCGTCGCCCACAATACCGCCGCCGAGCCAAATGACCTTGCGGGCCGCGCAGTAGTCGGCCAGATATTGCTCGACCTGGGCGCGGTCGAGCTGCGGATTGCGATTCGGGTTGAGCAGACACTCTTCGGTCGTCAGGATCGTGCCGGCTCCGTCGCCGTCGACAGCCCCTCCTTCGAGAATGATGCCGGGCACGAATCTGCGCCGGCCGGTCAGCTCGGCCACCCGGTGCGGAACGTCGTTGTCCAGGTCGAACGGAGGATACTTGCCGCCCCAGGCGTTGTACTCCCAATCGACCACGACCAAGGGCAGACCGGGAGGCCCGGCGAGAAACATCGGCCCATGGTCGTGCGCCCAGACGTCGTTGGTCGGAATTTCGTGGAGCGTTACATTCGGCAAGCCGCCGACCAACGATTCGGCCTCTCGCCTGACCGCCTCGCCACCGGCCAGGATGTTGACCGGCTCGAACTGGGCCAAGGTCCGCACCAGTTCCTGCCAGACGGCCGGAATCGGCTCGAACTTTCCCGGCCACGTGGCGGGATTATGAGGCCAGGCCAGCCATGTCGCGGCGTGCGGCTCCCACTCGGCGGGAAAGCGATAGCCGAGCGCAGCAGGCGAACCAGGCTTCGGGACAAGCAGTCGAGGTGATTTCACGCGTGTTACCCGTCGAAGAAAGAGCCCGTAATGCCAAGACGTGCATCGGGTCCGATCCGAAGCGGCCCCAAGCACAGCTAATCGATATACCGCCGGGTGATGTCGCCATAGGCATCGACCCGCCGGTCGCGCAAAAACGGCCAATGCGTGCGCACGACGTCGATTTGCGCCAGGTTGCACTCGACCACCAGGGTTTCTTCGGCCGTGTGGCTGGCCCGTGCCAGCAAGTTGCCGTTCGGATCCGACAGGAACGAGGCCCCCCAGAATTCCAGGCCTTGTTCCACTCCCGTGCGGTTGGCGGCCGCGACGAAAACGCCGTTGGCGATGGCGTGGCTGCGCATCATCGTCTCCCAAGCCGAGTGCTGACTGGCGCCGAATTCGGCCTTCTCGCTCTCATGCCAGCCGATCGCCGTCGGATAAAAGATGATCTGAGCGCCGGCCAAGGCGGTAAGCCGCGCGGCTTCGGGATACCACTGGTCCCAGCAGACGCAGGTGCCGATGCGGCCGAACTGCGTGTCGAAGCTGCGAAATCCAAGATCGCCCGGCGTGAAATAAAACTTTTCGTAATAGAGCGGGTCGTCGGGAATGTGCATCTTGCGATATGTGCCCACCGTGCTGCCATCGGCGTCGAAGATCAGCGCGGTGTTGTGATAGAGCCCCGCGGCGCGGCGCTCGAAAAGCGAGCCGACAATTACCACGCCATGCTCGGCCGCGGCCCGGGCCAGCGCGGTGCTGGTGGGGCCGGGGATCGGTTCGGCCTCGTCGAAGCGGCTATGGTCTTCGGTCTGGCAGGGATATTGCCCGGCGAATAACTCCTGCAGACAAACGATGTTGGCGCCGGCCGAGGCCGCCTGGGCAATGCGCGCGATGCGCCTTGTCGACGTTTTGGGCTTTCGACGTGTGCCCCGTCATTTGAACCAGTGCCACCACCACCGTCGACGGCGTGGCTGCACGGGAATAGGAAGCGTTGGGTTCGGCCATGGCGCTCTTCAGGTTAGTGTGTATCGTGGCTCACAACGCGATGGTAATCTATCAGCGGTTCGGCCCACAATCGAGGGCCCCCGCGGCCGGCCCGTGCGCGGCGGCGACGCCGGTTGTCAGCGTTCCGTTTATTCTTTCGTTTTACGTCTTGAAGCATCCGCATGGCGCGCCGCAGGGTGAGAGGTCTGTTCGTCACCGGAACCGACACAGGCGTCGGAAAAACGTATGCCGCCGCGCGGATCGCCGAAAGTCTGGTCGAGCAAGGATGCCGGGTGGGGGTATACAAGCCCGCGGCCAGCGGTTGCCGCCGCGAACATGGGGTTCTGGTTTCCGACGACGCCCTGGCGCTCTGGCAGGCCGCCGGCCGGCCGGGTGAGTTGACGGAGGTTTGCCCGCAGCGATTTGCCGCTCCGCTGGCGCCGCATTTGGCCGCCGAAGCCGAAGGCCGGCAAATCGACGAGGACCTGTTGCGGTCGGGCCTCGATTATTGGCTGGCGCGGTCCGACGTGGTGCTGGTCGAAGGAGCGGGCGGGCTGTTGTCACCACTGTCGCGCAACTTGTACGTCGCCGACGTGGCCTACGATCTTGGTTTTCCGCTGGTTGTTGTCGCCCGCAACCGTATCGGCGTCATCAATCAAGCGCTGCAGACCCTCGCCGTGGCGGCGACGTTCCGTCAGGGGCTTTCGGTGGCCGCAGTCGTGCTGTGCGACATCGAGCCAGCCGGCGACGATGATCCGAGCCGGCAATCGAACCGCGTCGAACTTGCCCGCCGCATTTCGGCGCCCGTGCTGACTGAGCTGGGCTTTCAGCAGGCGCAGTTCGATCCGGTGGTCGATTGGCTGAGCTTGAGCAAGCTGGGTTGAAGCGCGCTCGCGCGAAGGAAGTGCTTTACAGCGCTCGGCGGTATCGCTTGATCGGACGTCCGTCGCGGCCGTACATTGGCGCTGCGGCGGGCTCTTTGGGGGCTTCGGCGGCAGCGGCCTCGCCCGAAGCCGAGCCGTCGGCAGCCGTCGGCACTCCGACCGGTTTGTCGCCCGACTCGAAGCCGGCGACTTCGAAACGCTGCAAGAGGCGGTCGATCCGCATTTCGATCCGCGTCAGTTCGCTTCCTTCCTCGGGCGTGACGAAGGTATAGGCCACGCCTTCGCGACCCATGCGGCCGGTGCGGCCGACGCGATGGACGTA
The DNA here is from genome assembly GCA_963702015.1 of uncultured Planctomycetaceae bacterium. Classification (GTDB taxonomy): domain Bacteria; phylum Planctomycetota; class Planctomycetia; order Pirellulales; family PALSA-1355; genus DATJTR01. The sequence continues at coordinate 2,776,774 of OY969698.1, read as the reverse complement.
ATCGTCGCAGAACTGCGGGATGTCGTAATTGACGATGTGAGAGATCCCGGTGACGTCGATGCCGCGGCCGACAACGTCGGTGGCGACGAGCACCTTGACCTTGCCCTCGCGAAAGGCAGCCATCACGCGATCGCGGACGTTTTGCGCCAGATCGCCATGGATGGCGGCCACGTCCTTGAATCGCTTGGTCAGGCGGAGATGCACTTTGTCGGTTCCGCGCTTGGTGCGACAGAAGACGATCGCCTGCGACGGTTCCTCTTGCTTGAGCAGCTTTTCCAACAGCTCGAATTTGTGCTGCGCGTCGACGGTGCAGTAATACTGATCGATCGTTTCGACCGAAATATCGGTGGGAGAGAAATTCATCGTCTCCGGATCGGTCATGTAGCTGCGCGCAAGCGCTCGACCGGCGGCGGCACCGTGGCGCTGAGCAGCAACGTTTGCCGGACGCGCGGGCAGCGACGCAGGATCTTCTCGATGTCGGGACGAAACCCGATATCGAGCATGCGATCGGCCTCGTCCAAAACGACCATCCCCAGATTGTCGAGCTTGAGCGTCCCGCGACCCAAATGGTCGAGCACCCGGCCCGGCGTTCCGACGACGATCTCGGCTCCCCGCTCCAGCTTTTCGATTTGCGAGCGAATCGGCTTGCCGCCGTAGAGGGCCACGCAGTGGATGCGGCGACCATGGGCCAGCTTGAGGATTTCTTCACGGACCTGCACGGCGAGTTCGCGAGTCGGGACCAGGATCAGCGCTTGCGGATCCCCTTTTTTCTTCTTCTCGTCGAACCGCTCGAGGATCGGAATGGCGAACGCGGCCGTTTTGCCGGTGCCGGTGCGGGCCTGGCCCAAGACGTCGATTCCGGCCAAGGCGGCGGAATCAGGCCGGCTTGAATGGGGGTCGGCCGAAGATATTCGACCTTCACCAGCGCAGAGAGCATGACTTCGGAAAGGCCAAGGTCCGAGAAACTGGCGTCCGAAGGGGGTTCTGGGGGAGCGGCGTTAACGAGCGATTCCGACACAAGCGAACGGGAGGTTTTTGGACACCCTCAGAGAGGGGGAGTGCAATGGAGACTGATTTCGATGGTTTAACCCTAGCAGGCGACCAGAGTTTGGTCAATGGAGAGTCGGTTTGGCCGCGGGACCGCGATGGGCAAAACAATAGGCCGGCTTGCCACGCCAAACTGTGGGGTGACAAGCCGGCCTTTCTCGTCGGAATAGCGGACTTCCGCGGAGCTTACTTCATTTTCTTCTTGGCGACTTTCTTGTGCGCCTTCTTCAGCGAGCGCTTGGCCGCCTTCTTCTTGCCGATCTTCGCCTTGGGCGAAGCCTTGGCGATCTTCGTCACGGTCTTCTTCGCAACCTTCTTTTTGACTGCCATGTCATTGGCTCCTCGAAAATCGGCGCCCAGTAGAACAAACATTCAAATCCCCTCGGGCGCCCGAAAAGGGGGATGAACCTGAAATATCGATCTCCGAACACGTCGGATATTCTGCCGTCAACCAGCTCCGCGGCCACATCACCACCGCGAGCTGACAAATCAAATCTTCGTGGTGACACTTTTTTTTGAAGTGAGTTTTGCTCTCTCGTATCGTCACGAACACGCCGCGACGTTCAACAATCACTCCCAACGCGAGTAGAAAATCAAAGAAAAAGTCCGCCGAGCGAACCCCCCGCTCCGGCGAAACTTTGCTCGGCTCGCCTAACTTCGCGAGATTGAAGCAACGATGGCCAGTGCGCGTCAAGACGAGTTCGCCCATACGATAGCGCAAAACAAGCGCCATTCGGGCGCCGGCCGATGGTCAGCGGGGGCCTAAGCGAACAGTTCCTTGACCACCTGGCCACCATCGACCAGCTTGATCGGCCGGCCGATGCTGCTCATGTTCTCCTTGGCCGGATCGATGGCCAATGAGTGACAGAACGAGGCGAACAGATCGGGCACTTTGACCGGCCGATCGGTCACCTCGGTGCCGCCAGCATCGGTCTTGCCGATCACCTGGCCGCCGCGCACGCCCCCCCCTGCCAGCACGACGTTGAACGCCGTGGGATAATGGTCGCGGCCATCGCGCGCGTTGATGTGGGGCGTGCGACCAAATTCCCCCATCCAGACGACCAAGGTGTTGTCGAGCATCCCCCGGCTGGCCAAATCGGTAATCAACGCAGCAAACGGCTGATCGACCGTCGTGGCCAAGCGCTTGGTCGTGTCGAAATTGTCGAAATGCGTGTCCCAGCCATCGGCCACCACCTCGATGAACGGAACGCCGGTTTCCACCAGCCGCCGCGCAAGCAGGCAACCGAGCGCAAAGGGGGTCTGGCCATAGGCATCGCGAACCGGCTGCGACTCCGTCGACAGGTCGAAAGCCGTCATCTGCGGACTGTGGATCATCCGTTGCGCCAGGCCATACAGCTTTTGATGGTCGGCCACTTCGCTCGGCGCCTGAGCGGCATAATCCGACTCCAACCGCGAGAGCAAATTGAGCCGGCGATCAAACCGGGCATCGCCGGTCATCGGCTTGCTGTTGGCCGGCACTTTTCCGGCCACGGGCATCACGAACGGATCATAGTGCGATCCCAGCAATCCCCCGCTGCTGCCGTTCTGCACGTTGCCAATGCGGACGAACGACGGCAAATCGAACTCGGCTTGTTCCAGCTCCTTGGCTGCAATCGAACCGAAAGCCGGATATTTGACGCTGGCCGTGGGCAGATAGCCGGTATGGAGCAAGTAGGTCGCGCGCGGATGGCTCCCTTCCTTGCTGGTCATCGAACGGATGATGGCCAGATGATTCGCTTGTTTGGCAAGGAGCGGAAAGTTCTGACTCACCTCGATTCCAGGAACGTTGGTCGCGATGGCCTTGGTGCTGCCGCCGTTGGGATGGCCCGGCTTGGGGCTGAAGGTTTCGAACTGACTTGGACCCCCCTGCATCCAGAGCAGAATACAGGCCTTTCCCTGGCGGCGGAGCTCGGCGGCCTCCAGCCCGACCATGTCGCGCCAACTCGAGCGCTCCGGCGGCCAGGGCCGCCGCCGACAAACCGCGCAAAAAATCGCGGCGCTGGACAAGTCCGCCACGATCGACCGCCAGCTCAACGTGCCGTTGGATTTGCATGCTCATCGCTTTGGAGCCTTACTTGCGGTTCAAGAATTCGGTCGAGTTGACCAGCGCCCACAGAATATCTTCGCAGCCGGCCGCGCGATCGTGCACCGAGGCCAAATGTTCCAGGCACGTTGCCATCTCGGCCGGCCTCGGCTCGCGGCCCAGGCAACGCAGATACAAATCGAGCATCACTTGCTTGTCGTCGGGTTGCTGGGCCAACAGCCGGGCCAACATCGTCTCGCCCGAGCGGGCACTGACGGCACGATTCAACACCGGCGCGTTCATCATCCATAGCGCTTGCGGAATCGATCCGGCGATTTCATCGCGCCTTGTGCTGGGGTCGTATCCAAAGGTTCGATTGACCATGCCACGTGGGCCGGCAAATAATCGGGCCGGTCCACCCTCATCCATTTTCTTGCCGTCTGGCCCCCCCGCGCCCTGTCCGATCGCCGCCTCGTCGATCTCGAGCGCGTCGCACAGGACATTGAACAATTGGTCGGCCCGCAGTCGCTGGGGACAACTGGCCGCCAGGGCCGGTTGATTGGCGTCGTGTCGCGATTGGCTTTCGCGCTGATAAGCCGCCGTGGCCATGATCGTGCGCACCAGCCATTTGACGTCGTAGTGGCTGGCCATGAAGTCCGCGGTCAAAGCCTCGAACGCCTGCGGGGCAACCGCCTCGCGGTCGGGCCCCATGTCGTCGACCGGTTCGTAAAAACCGTGCCCGACAAGCTCCGACCAGAGGCGATTGACAAAGGCTTTGGCAAACCACCGATCGCCGCTGGCGGTCATCCACAGTGCCAGCTTCTCGCGTCGCTCCAGATCGCTCATGCCCGAGGGCAACTGCTGGCCGGTGGCGAAGAAGACCGGCTGCACCAAGGTGCCCTGCTCCTTGGGATGGTCGAGGTCGGGCATGTACCATTCGAGCGTGACCTCATCGGGCGATCCCGGCGCACGCTTCTGATGCGGCCGGTTGATCGACACGATGTCGAAACTTTTCTTGTCGCCTCCGCGGTCGGGCCGAATGCCCACCCGGGGAAAGAAGGCGGCGAACTGGTGGAACTGTTCCCGTTTCCAATGATCGGTTTTATGGTCGTGACATTGGGCACATTGAATCTGTATGCCCAGGAAGATGCGGGCCACCTCGGCGGCGGTGTCGTTAGGATCGGCCGATTGGCACATGATCAGCGCGGTAGGCCCGTTTTCGCGCACGTCGCCGGTCGCGGTGACGATCGCTTTTGCGATCTGGTCCCAGTGGACGTTCTGATTGAGCGCGTCGGTGAGCCAGACATTGAAGGCCGGCGCGGCCAGCAGTGCCCGCTCCTCCTTGCGGCGATAGAAGATCACGTCGCGCCAGTAGCGCGCCCAATTCTGCCCGAATTGCTTGTCGGCCAACAGCCGGTCGACCACCGCGGCGCGCTTGCCCGAAGAAGGATCGAGTTCGAAACGAATCACTTCCTCCGGCGCGGGGAGCGCGCCGATGATGTCGAGCGACACGCGTCGCAAGAATGTTTCGTCGTCGACCGAGCGCGTCGGATGGGCGGCGAGTTGAATTCCCGTGGCCCCAAAATGTTCCTCTGCAAGCAACTGGTCGACGCGGGCCGCCGTTTGCTTGGGATCAGCGGCCGCGCAGAACTTCTCGCGCCGGGGCCACGATCGATACCACGAACCATGCCAGGCAGAGCATGCAGACAGGCCTCTCGCACGGCCCCCAGGGCCAAGGTGGCGAGAAAGCGACGGGACGCGGCCCGGGCTTTCCGACTTGCTCATCGACTGCACCCCCCCCACCCAAGGCGAAAGACATCTGCCGGCTTTCTCGGCGGCACTCGACCTCCGGAAAAAGGCCCTCGGCCCTGTAAATCTAACACAACAGGCCGGACAAAGTTCCGCGGTCCGGCAATGTATTCCCCACTTCCTCGGAAATGTATTCCCGCGATGAACTCAGAAACCGGGCCGACCGTACTGGCATTCCGGGCACGACCGGCAAATCCGGAGCGCCGCCGCCTGTTTTTCCGGCTCCACGACCGGCGACCTACGGGTTCGCTGGCCGGGCGATCGGGAGCATGGCGAATGATTGAACAGGAGTCCCGCCATTCCCTGCCGTTTTTCCGCCGTACGTAGCGTTTTAGCCTGATGGCCCAAGTCGTCGAAATTAACGACCTCGCCGAGCTCTCCAGCTATCGCCTGCTGTGGACGAAGCTGTGCAGCGAAACGACCGGTGCGAGTTTCTTCCATTCGCTCGATTGGCTAGAAACCTATTGGCAATTTCACGGCGCCCGGCAACGCCTGCGCGTGCTGATCGTCTATGCGGCGGAAAGCCCGATTGGCATTCTGCCGCTGGTCGTGCGCCGCGAGACGACACGACTGGGAACCGTCCGGGTGTTGACCTACCCGCTGGCGGATTGGGGCTCGTTCTACGGCCCGATCGGTCCCAATCCGACGGCCACGTTGATTGCCGGACTGGGGCACGTGCGGGGGACCGAGGCCGATTGGGATTTGATCGACTTGCGTTGGATCGACGGTCCCCAGGCCTGCGACCGCACGCAGCGGGCCATGGAGATTCGGGGTTTCTCGGCATCGATGGCCGTTTGGGCCAGGAGTGCCCAGATCGAGCTGGACGGCACGTGGGCGAGCTACTGGGCAGCCCGCAAGCGCACCTGGCGGAAGAATGTGCGCTATGCCGAGAAGCGGCTGGCCGGCCACGGGCCGCTGGAATTCTCGCGCTACCGGCCGCGCGGTTCTGCCTGGGGCGATGGGGATCCGAATTGGCCGCTTTACGATGAGTGCGAGTCTCTGGCCCTGCGCAGTTGGCAAGGAAGCTCGACTACCGGCACCACGCTGTCGCACGCGGCGGTGCAACCGTTTTTGCGCGCGGCACACGCGGCGGCGGCACATGCCGGTGCGGCCGACATCAGCTTGCTCTCGGTCGGCGGCGTGCCCGCGGCGTTTGCCTACTGTTATCAGACGGCCGGTTACGTCTATGGCCTGCGGATGGGCTTTGACGCCGGGCAAACTCACGATGGAGCCGGCACGGTGCTGTTGGCGCGCCTGATCGAAGACAGTTTCCAGCGCGCCGATCGGATTGTCGACCTGGGCAGCGAGTATCTCGACTGCAAGCGGCACTGGCAGACGCGCTGGCCGACAGTTACCACGTGACCCATTTTCGCCCGAGCGGAGCCAAAGCCCAGGCGCTGCGGCTGAAACGCTGGCTGGCCGGCATCGGCCACCGTCGCGGCCACGATCGCGGTCTGCAGGCGTCTTGAATCGCTCCTGCGGCCGATCACTCTTCGATGATTCGCTCGATCCGAGGGCGGCGCGAATTGTAGTAGGGAGCACGGCCCACGCCGTAGCCGCGATACGACCCGCGATCGTAACGGCCGCTCAGCAAGCGATAGAAAAAGAGCAGAATGAAGGCGCCGGCCGTGGCGACGACGAACCCGATCAGGCTGAGCGGCGTCACGCGAACGCCGTTGGAGAGATACATCAGCGCACCGCACCCGATGACACTTCCGCCGATGCCCATGGCCAGCGTGGCGACGGCGCCGCCGGGATCGCGACCCGGCATGATCGCCTTGGCCAGCAAGCCGACGACCGTGCCGTAGCCGATCCAGGCCAACAGATCGTGGGCCAACTGTTGAACATCCGTGGGGACTTCAAATGTTGACATGGTCGGTTTCTCGTCAACTAGAGATTTATTCGGCGACTCCGCGAAGTTCGTGGTGGCGACCGCGGACTGCTTCGAGCCAATTCGCATGCGCACGTGGGGGTACGGCGGAAAGAATTCCTCGAAGCCGCTGGCGTCCAAGGCACACTTCCGCATGTTACGGAGTGCTTCTTGAACGCCAGCCGCTCACGAGGCGCCGACCCCCCCAAAACACTTTGCAGTGACTGTGCGCATCGCGGATGCTCGGCCGACCGAAATCGGCCTCGGCACCACAAGAGCGACCCATTCACTCCAAAGCGTCCGACGTAATTTGATAGCCTCTCGACTGCTCTCCTCGACGGATCGAACCCTGAGCCAGCCGGCACACCCGCGCCGGCTTGCTCGCCGCTGGGTAAGGGGCGAGCGCGGCGGATCGGCCCTGCCCCGTTTTACAACTCTTCGCCCTCGGGGACCTTTTCCTCTTTAAATGCTTTCTGCGCCGCGGCCTCCCGCGATAGTTTGAATTCCGGACCCGGGGCATAGTATTGGACGTCGTCGGTTTGATACCACGGGCTCGGCAACACTTGCCCACCAATCAAACTTTGACAACCGGTCGAACTGGCCAGCGCGGCCAGGAGGAGTCCCCCGAAGGCGACTTGCCGGCGCCGGTTGGTTTGCGTGTTCTGCATGGTTCACACCTTTGTCGGGGGCGACGCTCGGGACCTTCTGATGTGCGGATTGGCCGCTGGCATGCTGGCGATCTGGCCGACGGAGTCGCTGGGCCGCCTCGCGAAACCCAGGGCACGGCGGACAAACCGCCCAGTCGGCACAATTCGTACCACCGTTATCGTCATCTCCAGGTGGTAAACTTTGACGGCAATCCAAGAAAATTCTGACTCGGTCAACGGCTGGCCCGACTCGCTAGCAGCCGGAAGCGGTAATTTTCCCGGCTGTACACATCCGAAAGCCCCCCCCACTTAGTAATTCCAGCCTGGTCACGATTCTTCAGGCCGCCTGGGCCAAGCTGCTGCCATTCCTGCCATCCCTTTGCCGGTGTGCTTGCCGGCGATTCGCGCGACGACAAATAGCCCGCCGAACCTGGGAGCTTTAGGTATGATGGACTGAACCAGCGGGCTTCCGCGCAATCGCGCTTGCTGCCTTGGCATGGCGTGGAGGAATCGGGGCCGATCGAAACCGCGGCTTCCCGTGACCGATCGCCAGCGGACGAGTTTGGAGGAGTCGGGCAAATGCGAAGACCATGCGCGGCAAGGGACCCTGGCCGTCGTTGGCGCCGATGGGGATGGCTGCTGGTCGTGGCCTGCCTTCTGGCGGCTGTGCCGCGCACGGCCGACGCTCAACTCGGCTCGATTCCGTCGCCGGCCTACTACGCGACGTTGCCGCAGTATTGGAACGGCAACTACACGGGAGCCTTGGCCGCGTTTCAAGCCGAGTTCAATGCTGCCATCAAATCGCCCGGGAGCCAGTCGGCAAGTGGCCGCTGGATCGACTCGATCTGCTATCTCACGATGGCGGGCGAGTGCTATTACCACATGGGCCGGCTGAACGACGCGTTGACCCAATACAACAATGCGTTGACTCTCTACGCCTCGTTCCACGACTGGATGCTGCGCGTCCAGTTTCCGGTTACCATTGCCAGCGCGGGAGCCGGATCGCGGGGCCCGATGCCGTGGGGAATGTCGCAGCGTCAAACGGCGATCGGCCAATTTCCACCGACGTTCCTGATCGGGCAAGGAAACGTCAATAACCTCCAGGCCGTCGTCCAAGGAGGTGTCGTGCAGCAGGCGATGATGGTGTCGATTTCCGCGTCGGAGATCGTCCGCTGCACCACGCTGGCCATCCGCCGCCGGCATGAACTGATGGGCCCGGTTTGCAAGTACGACGCCCTGACCAATCAGTTGGTCACGCTGTTGGCGAGACGCTCGGCGCCGGCGAACAATTGGTCACAGGCGTGGGCTGATCTGCCGTTGGGGACGGCGTATGCCGCGGCCGGCAACGTGACCAGCGCCGTGGCGACACTGGAGCGCGCCGTGGCCTTGAATGGCGAAGTGGACCACCCGCTGACCGCCGACGCCCTGTTTCAACTCGGTCAATTGGCGCTGGAGGCCGGCGAATACGCCAAGGCCGGCCAATTGTTCCAAGAAACGAGCTATGCCGCCGCCAACTATGCCGGCACCGTGTTCGCCAATCCGGGATTGATGGAAGAAGCGTTCCGTTACGGGCAACTGGCCCATCTGATGGTCAACCAGAAGGACATCTATCCACCGCTGGCGCCGGCTTTAGCCTGGTCGCGGGGACACGGGTCTCAACAACTTCATGCGTCGTTGGCGATCTTGCTGGCCGACAATCTGGCCGCGTTGGGCGAAACGACGGCGGCGGTCGCCGCGCTGGGCGAAGCGCGCGGAATTCTGGTACGCAGCCCTATGGGGTCGGGCGATCTCGGCGCTCGGATGAGCATGGTCAGCGCTCTGACAAGCTATCAGGCGAATCAAGTGTCGGCGGGCGATGCGGCGTTGAACGCGGCACTGGCCTACCAGAAAGCCGGCTCGTTGTGGTTGTTTCAAATCGGGCTGGTCGACAATCTTTATTTGAGCGGCGAAATCTACGACCGCGTGGCGGCGGTGTTATACGAACTGCTGCTGCGCGATCCGACACCGGTCGACTGGGCCATCAGTCCACTGGAAGCACTGTCGGTGATGTCGCATCCCCACCCGTTGTCGTACGAACATTGGTTCGAGGCCAGTCTGAAACGTGCCAAGGAGCCGGAACTGGCGCTGGAAATTGCCGACCGGACGCGGCGCCATCGGTACTTGAGCAGTCTGCCGTTCGGAGGCCGGCTGCTGGCGCTGCGCTGGGTGCTGGAAGGGCCACCAGAACTGCTCAACGAGCAATCGCTGGCCCAGCGACAAGATCTACTCGCCAGGTTCACCCGCTATCAGGAGCTGGATGATTCGGCAAAGAAGATTTCCGCCGAACTGGCGGCCAGGCCAATCGTGGAAGAATCGCCCGAGGATCGGCACGAGCAGGCCCGGCAGTTGGCCGAACTCGGCACGGTGGGCGAAGCACAAGAAATGATTCTGCGCGAGATCGCTGTCCGCCGCGAACCGGCGGAGCTGATCTTTCCGCCGCTGCGCAAGACGAAAGATTTGCAACGGATGCTGCCGGCCGGGCACGCGCTGCTGGCCTTTTACGCCACCAGCAGCGGCAACTTGTACGGCTTTTTGTTTTCCCGGGATAAGTATGCCTTATGGAACGTCGGTTCGCCGCCGCAAGTGAATCGATATTTGGCCACGATGCTGCGCGACATGGGCAATACCGATCACAATCATCAACTCAGTCTGCAAGATCTCGGCCGCGAGAATTGGAAAAAGTCGGCGACCAGGATCGTCGAGCTGTTGTTCGAAAAATCGACGGTCGACTTGAACACCAAATTCGACGAACTGATCATCGTTCCCGACGGCGCACTCTGGTATCTGCCGTTCGAGGCGCTGCCGATCGGCAGTGACGAAGCGACCGCCCAGCCCCTCATCTCGCAGGTCCGCGTGCGTTATGCGCCGACCGTGGGGTTGGCGATTCCGTATCACCACGCACGCCGACCCGAGCCGAAGCCGACCGGCGTGGTGCTGGGAAAGCTCTATCCACACGATGACGAAGCCGTGGCCCAGGAGGCGTTCGAGCCGCTCGAGCGGGCGTTGAAACGGCCCGTGGTCCTCCCCCACAATCCCCAGGCGCCGCCGGCGATGTTGCGCACCTTGTTGGACGGGTTAATCGTGCTGGACGACATCGAGACGACCGACGGAGCCTACGGCTGGTCGCCCACGCAACTTGAAACGGGCAAATCGAGCCCGCTGTCGGCTTGGATGACGCTGCCCTGGGGCGGACCGGAGTGGATCGTCCTGCCCGGCTTCCATACGGCGGCCGAGAACGGATTGCGCAAAGGGAGGCTGCCGGCAACGATCTGTTTCTGGCGACGTGCGGACTGATGTCGACCGGAGTGCGAACGGTTTTAATCAGTCGCTGGCGGCCCGGCGGACAAAGCTGTTTTGACCTGATGCGCGAATTCGCCCAGGAATTGCCTCACGAGTCCCCCGCCGCCGCGTGGCAGCGAGCAGTTAACCTGGTGACTCGCCAGCCGCTGGAAATGGAAACCGAGCCGCGATTAAAAAAGAACACGACCGGGGCGGAGCCCCCTTTGGCGGAGCATCCGTTCTTTTGGGCCGCCTACATGCTTGTCGATTCCGGTCAACTCGACGAAGGGCAAGAGCCTCCTCCGCCGCCGGCCCCCAACGTCAAACCGAAAGTCGTAGCGCCCGCGGCCGCAGACGTGAAAGCGCCGAACAAGCCGCTCGGCTTGGGCCCCCCGGGCGCCGGACCGGCTGTCGGCGCGGCCGGCCAGCCTGCCGCTGAAACCGCGCCGGGCGGTGCGCCGGCGGACATGCCGTCCAACCCTAAAGCGGGCGGCAAGAAGCCGACTCGCGCAGCGCAAGGCCGCCAAAGCCGCCAACGAGACGCCTGATAATTGAGTACGCGCGAGCAGGGATTCACTCGGCCGCTGCCGGAGGCTGCTTATCCGATGGGGGCGAGGCCGTCTGGTGATACGGCAAGTGCTGACGGTAGAGACTTATCCGCTGTCCGATCGCATTGGCTAACGCGCCGTCGTTGTGATCCAAGGCGATCGTCGACGCTTGCTGGGCTGCGCTGATGGCCGCGCGGAAATCGCCAATCTCGGCCAGCGCGGCAGCGAGCGCATCGAAGGCGCCACTTCCTGGCCGGCAGACAGGTCGACCGCTCTGCGGGCCAGCTCGACGGCCCGGTTTCCGTCGCGAACCGTGGAATCGGGACTCGTGGCCAGAATCCAGGCCGCCTGCCACAACATCGGAAAATTATCGGGCGCAAGGCTAACTGCCGCGTTGAGATGAGTCACGACGCTCCCCGGCTGCCCCGAACTATGCAGAGCGAGGCCCAAATAGAAATGGGCCCGGGCGTCGCGTGGTTCCACCTCCAAGCCCTTCTCCAGCAGGGGAATCGCTTCCTCGTTTTTGCCTTCGGCAGCCAACGCCTCCCCCAGAAGTACGCCCGCTTTCTTTGAGTCGGGCTCCTGCCTAAGAACTTCGCGGCACTGCTCGGCCGCTTCCTCAGCATCCCCGCCGATCAGCAGTACGTCGGCCAGGCCGACTCGCGCCGACAGAAACGTGGGAGACAACCGAATGGTCTCGCGCCATTCGGCGATGGCTTGCTCGTGCTGTCCGTGACTGGCCAGCGCAATCGCCAGACGATCATGAAACATCGGGGCGGATGGTTCGACACGCACCGATGCTTCGTATTGCGCGAACGCCTCGTCGCTCTTACCCTGCGAGGCCAGACAGTCTCCATAGAGGCCATGAGTCCGGCCGACCAACATCCGATCGATCGAACTGTCTGTCAATGCCCCGCGCAAAAGGGTCATCGCCTCCTCGATTCTTCCCTCCCGCGTGTAGCCGTAGGCCAGATTATAACGAGCCAGCATATTCTGATCGGCGCAGGCAATCGTATGCGTCCAAAGAGTCTCGGCATTTCGCCAATAGCATGTTTGACGCCACGCCACGGCTGCCAGCACGAGCACCGTCGCTGCCGAGACAGCCGCCAGCAGCCACCCGCGCCAGGCGCCGAGTCGATCGATTGTCGCGACCGATAGATGCTCCAGACGCTCCAGGCAATCGCAATCGATAAACCGATCTGGCTCAGATAGGTATATCGGTCAGCCCGCGCGTGAGCCCCGAAATGCACCAGGCCGATGACCGGCACCAGCATGCCCAAAAACCACAGCCAGCCGACCGGCACGTAGGGGCGGCGGCGACCGCAATAAAGTGCAAATGCGGTGATCGCCAAAAGCAGCGCCAGAGCCGCGGCCCCGCCCACGATCGACACGTGAGTACCCAGAGGATAGTAGGGAATCATATCGACGGGACAAAAAGTCTGGCCCAAGTAGGCGGCATACGACACCAAGGCGTTCGAGAGCCTTGCGGCCAGCGGCACATGGTCGTAAGGATTGATCGGCGAATCGTGCAAATGAAACCACAACGCAATCTCACAATTCACGGCCGCCACGAGCAGAAGCGGGATCTTCTCCACCACCAGTCGCCAGGCCAACGGAAGGCGATCGAACCACGAGCCCGACTCCGCCCGTTGGTACGCGCCCCCCGCGTCGCAAAAACGGTTCAGCGGCCAATAATCGAGCAATAACAGGACACAGGGCAGCGTGACGAGCATGGGCTTGGCCATCAGGCCCAGCGCAAACAATCCAGTGACTGCCAGATAGCGCCCCCACGACGGACGCTCGGTGTACAGCGCGTAGGCGCCGAGCGTGAGCATGAAAAACAGCCCGCTCAGCATATCGCGTCGCTCGGCCAACCAGGCCACCGATTCGACGTGCAACGGATGAATGGCAAAGATCGCCGCCACCCAGGCACTGGGCCAAAGATCGCCGGTCATCCGCAGCAGCACCAAGAACAACAGCATCGAGGACACTGCGTGCAGTAGCACGTTGTGCAGATAGTGTCCGGCCGGATCCAGGCCGAAAAGCTGGCAGTCCAACATTTGGGAGATGATCGTCAGCGGACACCACTCGCCCAAGGGGCTGTCGGTCAGCGCCCACCAAAGCCCCGAAAGCGTCAAGCCGGCCGTAACGTGCGGATTCTCGGTGACATATTTGTTATCGTCGAACCCGATGAACTCGTGATGCACCGTCTGGCCGAAGACGAGGCCCACGATCAGCAAGAGAAAACCGCAGACGGCCCAAATCCAGATGGCCCTCGCCCGTCCGTCGGCTGGCCATGACGAACGCGAACGTATCGGAAACGCGAGGGGCGCGAAATTGCCGTCATCGACGGCTGCCGGTATGCGCCGCGCGAGACGCACTTCGCCTTCGTCCGAGTCCGGGGCGATTTTCTGATCGAACGAGTGATCCACCAAAACCCCCGCCCTGTGAGCCAAAAACCTGACACCCAATTCTACTATGGGCGAGGGACTCAACAACCAGCCGAGAAGCGACCGCCGTTGACGCGATGCCGGAGAATTGAGCGCGGCTGAACACCGCACTTACTGACCGTTTGCCGGTGCGTGGTCAATCGCCGCGGGCGACAACGGTTGGTGATAGGGCAAGCCTTGGCGGTACAGGCGGGAGCCGCTGCTCGATGGCGTCGGCCAACGCAGCCTCGCCGCGAAGGAGCGCCATCGTCGATGCTTGCTCGGCTGCGTCGATGGCAGCGGGAAAATCGCCAGTTTCGGCCAGTCCGGCGGCAAGCGCATCGAAGGCGCGCAGCTCTTGGCTTTTGGACAGATCGACGGCCTTGCGGGCTAATTCGACTGCCCGTGATCCATCACGCGCCGCGTCATTGGGGCTCGTCGCCAGAATCCAAGCAGTTTGGCACAACATCGGGAGGTCATCGGGCTTAAGTTGAATTGCCGTGTTCAGATGGGTCGCGGCACTTTGCGACCGCCCGAGATCGGAGAGAGCAAGGCCCAGCTGGAAATGGGCCCGGGCATTGCGCGGATCGAGCTGCAAGGCTCGCTCAAAACGTGGGATTGCCTGGTCAACTTTGCCCTCGGCTGCCAAGGCCATCGCCAGGGTGACAATCGCTTCGGCCGAGTTGGGCTCCTGCTTCAACACCTCGCGGCATTCCAACGCCGCGGCGCTCGCATCTCCGACCGCCAGCAGCTCCTTGGCCAGGCCGACGCGTGCCGTCCAAAAGGTGGGAGAGAGCCGTAGGCTCTCGCGGAACTCGACGATGGCTCGGTCGTGCTGGCCGGCCGCCGCAAGCGCCATCGCCAGGCGCGTATGCCCTCTCTCGCCGGCCGGATAGAGACGGACGGTTTGTTCGTAATTCGCGAGTGCCTCGTCGACGTCGCCATGCTCGTTTAACACATCGGCCAGGATCAAATGGTACATGGCGATTATTTCCGGCTCGACCAAATTGTCGGCCACCGTCTCGCGGAGATGGTCGATCGCTTCGTCGATTCGGTTCTGCTCGATGCAGACGCGCGCGACGTTTGAGTGAGCGATCAGATTCTGACCATCGCAAACGAGCGCATGCTTCCAGAGCGTCTCGGCGTCGCGCCAGTAGGAGGTCTGTCGCCACGCGAGGGCCGTCAACGCAAGCACGGATGCTCCCGAGACGGTCGCGAGCATCCACTGTCGCCAGCGGGCCGGGTCGATCGATTGTCGCGACCGATAAGCGCTCCACACGCCCCAAGCCACCGCGACCGACAAGCCGATCTGACTCAGATACATGTAACGGTCGGCCCGGGAATGGCCATGCGCCGACCGTCACGAGCCCAAGGACCGGCACCAGCATTCCCAAAAACCAAAACCAGCCAACCGGCAGATAAGGCCACCGGCGCCAGCCGTACAGGGCCAGCGCGGTAATCGCCACCAGCAGCACCAGCGATCCGGCAACCCAGGTCATCGGCAGATGGGTGCCCATATGCGAATAGAATGGGGACAAATCGACGGGATAAAAGGACTGCCTCAAGTAGGCCGCGTACGAGATCGGGATATTGGCCAGACGTGACGCCAGCGACAAGCGGACGAAAACACTTTCGCCTCGGAACACCGAGTGCGTCGACATTTCGATGGCGCAACTCGCGGCCGCCAGGGCCATCAGTGGGATCTTTTCCACCACCAGTCGACAGCCCACGGGCAAGCGACCGAACCACGAGCGCGACCGGATTGCTGAAACCGCTGGTGCGTCACGACGAAACCGATCGAGCGGCCAGTAGTCGAGCAATAGCAGTAGGAAGGGAACCGTGACGAGCATCGATTTGGACATCAGGCCGAGCGCAAGAAATCCGGCGACGGCCAGATAGCACCGATCGATGGACGTTCGGCGTAAAGCGCATACGCGCCGAGAGTGAGCATGAAGAACAGCCCGCTCAGCACGTCGCGCCGCTCGGCCAGCCAGGCGACCGATTCGACGTGCAAAGGATGAACGGCAAATATTGCCGCCACCCAGGCACTGGGCCAAAGAACCCCGGTCATCCGCAGCAGGACCAGGAACAAGAGGACCGATGACGCCGCGTGCAACAGCCAATTCGTGAGAAAGTGCCCGCCCGCGTTCAGGCCGTAGAGATCACAGTCCATCATGTGGGAGAGGGTCGCCAGGGGATACCACTCCCCAAAGGGACCATCGGTCAACGCCCACCAAATTCCCGGAAGGGTAAGTCCTTCGGTAATGTGCGGATTCTCATACACGAACGCCTGGTCGTCGAACCCGATGAATCCGTGGCGTAGCGTCTGACCATAGATGAGTCCGACGGCCAGCAGAAGAAAGACAGAGATGGCCCAAATCCAATAGACCCGGCCTCCTCCGTCGGCTGGCGGCGGCGCATTCGAACTCGTCGGAAATACCGAGGGCCCTCGCGCGAAGTTACCGTCAACGACGGCTGCCACCGGGATTTGCGTCAGGCGAGATTCGCCCTGGCCGGGATCCGACAAGGTCTCCTGATCGAAAGGTTGGTCCACCGCCTGACCCCGCACTGTGAGACAAATGCATATGAAGCATTCTACTACGGGAAAGGAGCGAACAACCAGCCAGCCGGCAAGGGTCGCGACGCGTGCGCTGGCGGGAGCCTGGCGCCGACGCGGCTGCGCGGTCCGTGGCCCGATCGAAGAAAAACTGACCTGGCAAAAAGAAACGGATCGATGGGCAAGCCGAAGCTCACGCCATCGATCCGTGTTCTCTTTTAGCACTTCCGCCGGGTGCTAAAATGGAGCCGATCCCAAAACGAGATTTTCGTTGCTCAGAGTTGTTCCGCCAGGATGTCTGGGATCGCCTCTTGCTTCGCCCCTGCTCTCTCCGAATCGAAGGGCGGAAGCCCTTGGAAAAAGCGCCCGAAGTGGCCGATCCGCCTAAATCGGCCAAGTCGAGCTTATTCACATTAATCGCTTTCGCATCAGACCGCGACTTCGTCGGTCTCGCCGGTGCGAATGCGAATCGCGCCGCTCAATTCCGCGACGAAGATCTTTCCGTCTCCGACCTGACCGGTCCGAGCACTCTTCAGGATCGAATCGATCACGCCCTGGGCGTCTTTGTCCGACACGACGACTTCGATTTTGACCTTGGGCAAAAAGTCGACGGCGTATTCAGCGCCACGATAAGTTTCGGTGTGACCTTTTTGTCGTCCAAAGCCACGAACTTCGGTTACTGTCATTCCCTGAACGCCCTTGGCATTCAGAGCCTCTTTCACTTCTTCCAGTTTGAAGTGACGGATGATTGCTTCAATCTTCTTCATGATACGTCCCCTTATATCAGATGGTTCGACCGCCCCAGCGGTCGTCTTTTTTTTGCTCGCCCGGACTCACGTTACCGGCTCGGCAACCGGTAGCGAGTAATGCAGTCGCCGTGCCAAACCTTCGCGCCCACGCCAGCCAGGGCACAAGTCGCGCCGCAAGGCATTGCCCAACGCCAAGTTGTGTCTCACTTGCCGATTGGGCGGCAATTGCAGCGATCCGATCCGCCAGTCACAATCGCGCGGCGCCCGCCCCGAATCGCCGGGCGGTGCGAGAAACGGAAACGACCGACGATTTACGACGTTTTTCGAGCCCCAGCGGCACGATTCGCGCCGCGTGCGCACCGAGTCACAAAAATGCGACGGGCGCCCGAGCGGGCCGTGTTGGTAAAAACCGGTTGTTCCGTCGCTCCTAGCGGAAGCGGGCGCCGTCGAGGCCGTGCTTTTTCATGAGGCGATACAACGTGCCGCGCGGGAGCTTGGCCTCGCGCGATGCCGTGCGCACGTCCCCTTGGTGGCGCTTGAGCAGCTCGCTCAGGTAGTCGTGCTCGAAAGCGGTCAACTCTCGGTCGCGCAGCGCGAAGTAGCCGGCTTCGCCGTCGGGACGGTTCTCGCCCGCGGCGACGACGACTTCGTCCGGCAGATCGTCGACGTCGATCATGTTTCCCTTGGCCAGCGCGATCCCGCGGCGAATGACGTTTTGCAACTGGCGGACATTGCCCGGCCAGCGATATTGGCTCAGCACTTGATAGGCTTCGGGCGTGATTCCGCGGATGTCGCGGCCGATTTCGCGGGTGTAGCGATTCACCAGGTATTCGGCCAACAGGCCGATGTCGTCGCCGCGCTCGCGGAGCGGCGGCAGATCGATCCGCACGACGTTGATGCGGTAGAACAGATCCTGCCGAAAGCTGCCGTTGCGAATCATTTCTTCGAGCGTTCGTGCGGTGGCGGCGACGACGCGGACGTCGACGCCGATTTCCTCGCGGCCCCCCAAGCGGCGAATCTTGCGCTCTTGCAGCGTCCGCAAGAGCTTGGCCTGCATGACCAGCGGCAATTCGCCCAATTCGTCAAGAAAGAACGTGCCGTGATCGGCGAACTCCAACAGTCCGATCCGCCGGTTGTCGGCCCCGGTGAAGGCCCCCTTTTCGTGGCCGAAGAACTCACTTTCCAACAAGCTCTCGGGAATGGCGCCGCAATCGACCGGGACGAAGGGGCCTTCGGCACGACGGCTGCGGCGATGAATGCTGCGGGCGATCAACTCCTTGCCGGTGCCAGTCTCGCCGTGAACCAGCACGTCGACGTCCGAGTCGGCCACCTGCTGGATCGTTTCGAAGACGCGGCGCATCGCGGGCGAGGCCCCGATGATGTCGTCGAAGCTGTAGGGACGCTCGACTTGGCGCCGCAGCAATTCATATTCGGCTTCGAGTCGCCGGCTGCCCAACTTGCGCCGCGTGGCGGCCGCCAGGTCGGCCGCCACCGACGACCCGGTCAAATAATCGGACGCCCCCAGTCGCAATCCGGCCGTGGCGGTCGATAGCGTGGGTGTTTGCTCGACAAGAATTACGGGCAGGCCGGCATTGATCTCGTGCGTGCGCGCCAAAAGCGCCAGCGCGTCAATCTTGGGAGGAGCATGAGCCGCGATCAGCAGATCGAACGATTGCCCTTCCAGCTGTTCGATCGCGGATGCGGTATCGCGCTCGAAAACCAACTCGACTCCGCCCAGCTCCGACAGGGCCTGGCGATAGAAGGCATCGGTCGCCGAATTGGAGTCGACGATCAAAAGGCGGGCGGTCTTCATAAACGGAATTGCTTGCCGGGCATGCGCCTGCGCGCGCTGGCCTGATCGATCAGGAATGTCTAAGGACCGCCTAACGTCATAGCTTCGCCTGCCAGCGGTGGGCTCGTCAACCGGCAAGACGGAAACTCCGGCGGACCGAGGCGGAAAAAGGCCCGTCGCCCCCTGCCACCGGCTAGATCGGCGGCCGCGCAGGATTTCGTGGAGGTGAAAATGAAACTTGCCGAGTTTGCCGCCATAATTGCCGGCGCCGATGGCCAACACTCCGGGCCCGGCCGCAGCGCGGATGGCGGTGGCCATGGCCCCGCCGACGCTCGCCTCATCGCAGCCATCGATCACGATCTCGTAGGCACAGTTGACCCCATCGTGAAGCTGCGTGGCAACCCGGCCCCGTAGGGTCGGGCAATAGGCGTCGGCGGTCGACGCCTTGAGGGCTTTGTAGCGCGAACCGACTTTGCTGCCACTGCGGGCGACGCCGCCGGGAAATGGCGTGATGACGCCGGGCAAGTGGGCCAGCGCCGCTGGCGCGCCGAGCCGCGTCGAGCGCCCCGGCCGCCGTGTCGGACTGAAGGATGATGTTTCCGCCGGCTACTCCCTTGCGCACGGTCAGCCGATCGGCAACGACGAACTCGCCGTCCATGACCGGAATTCGCCAATATCGCCGGCCGCCGATCAGTTTGCTCTTTTGATATCCGTCGCCGAAAAACCGCAGATGCTTGCCTAACGGGATTTGTTCGGTTCCCCCCTCCAATCCATCGTAGACTGCCGTCGTGGGGCAGGTCATCAAGCACTGGCCGGTCCGATTGGCGATGGCCTTGGCGAGCGCGTCGGCCGAAAATCCAAAGGCCAACAGCGCGATCCCCGGCCGGCCGTCGGGCGTGACTCCGGCCGAAAGGGTCTGTTCCAAGCCGATTTCAGCGTCGCAAGCGATAATCGAACTACCGTAACCGGCGACGGCCCGTTGGGCCGCATCGAGCCAATGCTCGTCGTGGGCCGTGACGATCAGGCGAACATAGCGCATGCCGAACGCTTCGGCGAACGTCTCTTCGACCAGCGTTCCGGCAATTTCCACGGTGAAGGTCCCCCCTGCCGACTCGTCCGACGCACGGGGTCTATCATGCGATGGATGGCCCCGGTCTGGCAAGCGCTTGCCAGGCGGTGCCACTAACGCCTATTCTTATCCGCAACCCGTGGCTCCGAGATATACCGCAAGGTGCGCCGGAGGGCCAATCGGTGCTTGTCGGCAGGCGCAATCTGGAAAAACCGTGAAACCTGGTCTTGGTGAGAGTCAAAACCCATGCACATTCCGGGCGGACTTGTTAGTGATCCTGTTTGTATGCTGACCACGGTGGCATCGAGCTCCGCGCTGGGGCTCGGTCTCTGGAAGGTCAGCCGGCCGGCGAACCGCTGCGGCGGCCAGTCACTGGCCGCGGTCGGCGCCTTGGTCTTCGCCGTGCAAATGGTCAATTTTCCGGTCGATCCTGGAACGTCGGGACATCTGATCGGCGGCGCGTTGGCCGCGGCGCTGCTGGGTCCGTGGGGAGCGATGTGGGCCATGGCCAGCGTTGTGACCACGCAGGCGCTCGTCTTTGGGGATGGCGGAATCGCCACCTTGGGCGCGAACCTGCTGAGCATGGCGGTCGTGGCGCCCTGGGCGGCCTGGTTGAGCTATCGCGGCCTTGCCTATTGCGGGCTGGCCAATCGCGACGGGCGGCTCGAGCCCGCAGGTTCCGACGCCCAGTTTTCTGGTCGCGACGCGCTCTGTTGGGGTTTGGCCTCGCTGGTATCCGTGCTGGCGGCGGCAACGATTTGCTCGTTGGTGCTGGCCTGGGGCGATGCAGCCCCGGCGGGACGGGTGCTGCCGGCCATGCTACTGGCTCATTTGCCGGTCGGCCTTGTCGAAGGCGCCGTGACGGCGGCCGTGGTCCTGCTCGCCGCCGGGCAGTTCGTGCTGGCCCCGCGCGTACTATTGGCTCTGGCAGCGGGAGTGGCGGCAGTGCTGGCCCCATTTGCATCGGCGCGCCCGATGGCCTGGAGAGAGTGGCCGAGCGGCTCGGTTTCGCCGGCCTCGCGACCAGTGGGTTCGCCGGTCTGCTGCCCGACTATGTTTTGCCGGGCGTTGCCTGGGCTCCCTTGGCCGTGGCGCTGGCCGGCCTGGTTGGCGTGGCGGTCGTGTCTGCGGCCGGTCATCTGGTTGGCCGAACCGTGGCCGGCGCTTGGAAATCGCGCTAGGCAGAGGCTCCGCAGTTGGTCGCGCCGCACGGCAAAGCGGATCGCCGCCTTCAATTTGGCCGCTTACGACATTGGGTCGTACGCGGTCTTTTTGTTTCTGGCGCGTCGAGTGCTGTCGCCTCAAATGAAGAGTCGGCATGCGCGGCTGACGCATTCGGCCGCTCTTTTTTGATTGAAATTGGGCCACTGCTGTAATAAGTTCGCAATTGTTCAGCGGGCCAATCGC
Organism: uncultured Planctomycetaceae bacterium; assembly: GCA_963702015.1. GTDB lineage: Bacteria > Planctomycetota > Planctomycetia > Pirellulales > PALSA-1355 > DATJTR01. The sequence goes on along the minus strand of OY969698.1, from coordinate 2,755,509 downwards.
TGAACACCATCACCATGAGTGACTGGGATATCTCAAACGAGAGCGCAGCCAAGACGACCGAATATCCAACGAGCCCGCCTCTGGCACCCATGAAGGGCTGAATGAGCTGCGAGCCACGGAAGCCCCCCGCAATGCAATCTCACAACGGCAATGAGGCGAGGAAATGACAAAACAGCGTTGCCAAAGCCTGGATCGGCTCTTTCCCTCCCTCTTCGTTGTGTCACTGATCTTCGCTGCCGCGGCACAAAGCGCCTCGGCCGAAGAAAGCGTCCGCGAGATTGGCTCGGATAAGGTTTTGCTGATCGACAAAGAGTTTCTCGCCGAATCGACAGGAATCGGTCTCAAGCTCCATCCGGCCCGCAAGACCGGCGAGCGGATTTTGATTGCCGAACATCCCTGGGAAAGCGCCGAACTGAACTGGTTCAGCGTGCTTGAGTACGGCGGCAAGTTCCGGATGTGGTACGAGTGTTACGACGTCGACGGGTGGGGAGCTGACGGAATGCCGGCCGACGACACGTCGTTCTGCTACGCCGAATCCGCCGATGGCATCCACTGGACCAAACCGAAGCTCGGGCTGTTTGAGTACCATGGCAGCAAAGAGAACAATATCCTGTTCCGGCAGATCGGGGCCGGCGATGCGCGCTCACGCGTGCATGGAACCGGGGTTTTTGTCGATCCCCACGCCCCGGCCGAACAGCGATTCAAGGCCGTCTCGCAGGGGGGCTTCCGAAACGCCGGCGGCGAACCGTACCGGATCGCCGGCATGACTTCTCCAGATGGCCTCGTGTGGACGCGCTATCCAGAACCAATCTGCCCTCTTTTCGCCGACAGCCAGTACTCCGGATTTTGGGACGAACGGCTCCGTCAGTACGTGATCTACGGGCGAGTCGGGGGACGCGGGCGGGCCATCGGGCGCGCGGCCAGCGATCGTTTCGACCGATTCGAACCGCTGTCGCTGGTTTTGCAAACGGACGAAACCGACCCGGCCGACAGCGACCTCTACAATCCAGCCTGCATGCAGCTTCCGCCGGCCGGGGGCGTCTACGTGATGTGCCCCAGTCTGTATCAGCACAAGCCAGACACTCTGGATATTCGCCTGGCGGTCAGCCGCAGCGGCATCCAATGGACGTGGCCCGAACGTGAGGCGGCATTTATCCCTCTCGGTAAGCCTGGCGAGTGGGACGGCGGCTCGCTCTATATGGCCAATGGCTGCCTGGCCGTGGGGGACGAACTGTGGTTCTATTACAGCGGTTCGCCGCTTAAGCACGGGGAGGCGACCCTGGAGAAACTGACGCAGCCCGCGAATCACCGCATCTTCAGCCGCGCCGTGGTCCAGCGGGACCGTCTCGTCTCGGCCACAGCCGCCGCCGAAGTGGGGCCGATTTACCACGCCAGCTCTGAAGTTTTCCGGGGCTCGCCTCCGGGTCAACGCCAGCGTGCGGCCAGGCGGCGTGCTGCGAATCGGACTTCTTGACGAGCAAGGCAAGCCGATCCCCGGCCGCGGCGCCGAAGACTGCCGTCCGATCACCGGCGATCATTTCCAGACGACGATTGAATGGGCCGACGGTGCCGACGTATCCTCCTGGACGGCCAGGCCGACCAAACTCGAGTTTGAGCTGCAGGACGCGGACGTTTTTGGGTTTCAGTTCGGGGCGATCGAATAGATTCCCGACCGGCTGTGGGACTCGCCCGCCACCGTCGAGCGATCCTCGATTTCAGGCCGTTTTTCGCCACTCGGCCTCGCCCGTCCGCGGGATCGTCCGCCACCGGAAAAGCGACGCAAAGCCGACTCTTACGCGTCGCCAGCCGGAAACCTATACTGGGGGCGTTCGCTTGCAATTGATTTAAGGTGGGTGCCGGCTGCCCACGCGCCGGCGCCGTAACCGACTGGCTCATGACGGCGATTGCGCGAGGCAGCAGCGCCGGCGCTCCATGTCTTTTTGAGGGAACCGCATGCCCACGATCAGGTTTGTCAACGAGAAGAAAGAGATCCAAGTTCCCGCCGGCGCCAATTTGCGCAACGAAGCGATCCGGGCTGGGGTGCAGGTGTATCGCGGCGTGGAGAAAGTGTTTCACTGCCCGGGGTTGGGCTGCTGCGGCACTTGCCGCGTGTTGGTCCCCAAAGGGATGGATCATTTGAGCCCGATGGGGTTCCGCGAGCGGATACGATTGAAAATGTCGATGGCCTACATCGGCAACGAGGAGCAGATGCGGCTGGCCTGCCAGACGCTGGTCAATGGCGACGTCGACGTGGTGACGCAACCGGAATTCAATAAGTATGGCGAGAACTTCTTTAGTTAAGTGCGCGGTTTCTTTTTCGGTCGCTGTCTTTCCAGTAGCTGTTTTTTAAGAAGCTGCGGCGTGAAGCAAATTGTCGCCATCGTCAAACCGTTTCTGGCCGAAAAGGTCCTGGAAGGACTGAAGCGCGCCCTGCTCGAAGCCTGCAGCGTGCGCGAGGTCAAAGGCTACGGCCGCCAGAAAAGCTATCTCGACCAATACAGCGAAAGCGAATACTCACTGGCGTTTCTGCCCAAGGTAGCGATTACGCTGTGGGTCGACGATAGCCGGGTGGAAGAAATCATCCGCAAGATCGTCGAGGTCGCCCGGACCGGCCGGATGGGAGATGGCAAGATCTTCGTCTTGCCCGAGGTGCCCGGAACGCAGGCGATCGACTTCTAACGGACCGGGGCGGCTACGAGCCGAGACGGCTCGACCACTCCTCTCTCGACTGTCATTTCGCAACCAGGGTAGCGAACAGACGCTGGCAACGGCGGCGGTTTTCGGCGGTGTAGCGCTGACAATCGGCCAACAGCGCCTGGGGCGAATCGTAGCGCAGCAGACCGGCCAGCTTGGCCAGCTCGCGCGGGTCTTCGGGCAAATCGTCGCGAGCGGTGGTGCTCATCAGCCGCAAACGCACTTGAACGGTCCGCAGGAAGCGATAACTCTCGATGAAGTATTCATACTCGTCCTGCCGCAGCAGTCGGGCGGCGGCCAATTCGCTCAGGGCCTCCAAGGTGCCGGTGACGCGGAGACTCGGGTGGTCGTGAGCGTGCCGGAGCTGGAGGACCTGCACCAGGAATTCGATGTCGACCAGCCCACCCGGTCCGCGTTTGAGGTTGCCCGGCGGGGCGGCGGCTTCGAGCCGGCTGCGCATCTCGACGATGGCGTCGATGTCCGAGGGTTGCCAGGCGGGCCCGAACGCGGCCTGGTCGACGGCGAGCCGGGCTTTTTCGGCGGCGGCCAGCGGCGCGAAGACGACCCGGGCCTTGCACAGGGCCTGGCGCTCCCAAAGCTGCCCCTGCCCTTCGGCAAAGTAACGGCCGAACTCGGCGAGCGAAACGGCTAGCGGGCCATTCTTGCCGGTTGGCCGCAAGCGGGGGTCGATCTGGTAAAGCCGGCCGAAGGGTCCGAGTTGGGTGGCGACTTTGATGATCCGCTGTCCCAACTCGCTGAAAAAGTGCTGATTCGTCGTGGTGGCGTCGCGTTTGGCCCGGCGCGTCGGCACGGTCATGCCATCCCCTTCGTAGAGGAAGACCAGATCCAAATCGCTGTAGTAATTCAGCTCGCGGCCGCCGAACTTGCCCATGGCCAGCGTGATCAATTCGCATGGGCGCAAATCGCCATCGACCTCGACCATCGGTTCGCCCAGCTTCGAGGCTAGCTTGGCGAACTCTTCCTGCGTGATCCGTTCCATCAGCGCCTGAGCGATGTCGGAGAGCGCGCCGCTGATCGCCTCGACCGGCTCCTTGCCCAGAATGTCGCGCACGCCGACTCGCAATTGCTGGGCATTTTTGAAGCTGTGCAAGATCGGGTCGATGTTCTCGGCGCCGCGACAAAGCTCGGTCAGCGTGGCGTCGAGGAACGCCAGATCGGGCAAGCGGTTGAGGACCAATCCGTCCATCAATTCGTCGAGCATGCCCGGGTTGCTGGTCAATATGCCCGAGAGATATTGGCTGGAAGAACAAAGCTGAACGTACAACCTGAGCGTGGGGGGACTGAAGCTGAACAGTTCCCACAGCACACCTTTGCCCCCCAGCGAGTCGCTGACCTTGGCCAGGTTGACGAGCGTCGAGTCGGGATCGGGCGTGGCGGCGATGGCTTCGAGCAGTTGCGGCACGATGGCGGCCAGAAAGTGGCGGCAGCGGCGGGTCGAGAGGAAGCGGATTTTCTCGGTCGACAATTCCATCAGGTTTTTGTAGGCCTGCGGAATATCGCGAAAGCGATAACGGCCAAGGATATCGGCAATTCGCTCTACCGGCGGCTCGGGGTCGAGCACCAGGTCGCTCTCTGGAGCGGTTTGAGAGTCGTCGCTGAAGGCGTCGTGCAGCAGGTGGTCGAGAATCTTGCGGTTGAGCTCCGTCTTGTTACGGTAGTCGGTCTCGAACGCGGCGAGCGCGGTCTGGCCAGGCGCATCGGTGTAGCCCATTCGGATGGCCACTTTGCGCAGCTCGGCCGCCTCGCGGGGCATGACGTGCGTTTGCAGGTCGAACATGATCTGCAACCGGTGCTCGATCTTTCGCAGGAATCCGTAGCTGTCTTCCAGCAGCGCCCGTTCCTGGTGGGTCAGACAGCCGACGGCTTCGAGCTGGGCAATGGCCTCCAGCGTGTTGCCGGTGCGCAGGGCCGTCAGATCGCCGCCGTTGAGCAGTTGCAAGAATTGAATGACGAATTCGATGTCGCGGATGCCGCCGTGGCCGGTCTTCACGTTGTGGCTGTCGGCCCCCTCGTTCCGGGTGCGCTGTTCGATACGGCGTTTGAGGGCTTTGATGCCCGTGATGTCGGCCCGACTGAGATAGCGGCGATAAATCCACGGCTCCAATTGCCCGAGGAATTCCTGGGCCAGGTCGAGGTCGCCGGCCACGCCCCGGGCTTTGACATACGCTTGCCGTTCCCAGGTCCGTCCCGAAACGTCGTAATAGTGCAGCGCACTGTCGAGGCTGGCCACGATCGGGCCATTCTTGCCGTCGGGACGTAGCCGCATGTCGACGCGGTAGGCCACGCCCATTTCGGTCGGCTCGGTCAGCAGCTTGAGCACTTCGCGGGCGACTCGGTCAAAATATTCGGCGGCATGCTGCTCGGCGGCCAGGCTCGCGCCGCGTCCGCCATCGTAGAGAAACACCAGGTCGATATCGCTGGAGTAGTTGAGCTCGATCCCTCCCAGCTTCCCCAAGGCCAGAACCGCAAACCGGGCCGGTCGCCCGGCAGGCGTCGTGGGGGCACCGCGGCGATCGGCTACTTTCTTGCGGGCGGCCAGAACAGCGGCTTCGACCAGGGCATCGGCAAGATAAGAAATCTGCCGGGTCACGACGTCGACGCTCTGGCCGCGAACGATGTCGCCGTAGGAAATGCGGAGGGTTTCGCGTCGTTTGATCCGCCGCAGCGATTTCGCCACGGCCGCGCTATCGCCGGCCAGGGTGGCGACTTCGGCGCAGACCTCGTCGACCAGCGGCCCGCGACCGACCGGCTGGCCTTCGGTCATCCGCAGCAGGTCATAGCTTTCGTTGTCCTGAATGAGCAGATCGCTCAAGTGCTGACTGGTGGCGAAGATTTGCAACAGCACCGGCAGCGCCTGACGGTCGCGTTCGAAGAGCGAGCCGATCGAGAGCGGGCTGCGGGCCGCGGCCACGAAACGGTCCAGATTGTTCAGGGCCCGGTCGGGATCGCTGGCGGCGGGCAAATGCTCGGCCAGTTGATCGGCGAGATTGGCCAATAAATCGAGTGTCAGGCCGGCGGTGGCCATGTTCACCAGGTTGGCGTGTGCCCGCTTGACATCGACGATTCCCAGGGAGCGGAACCAAGACGCGGCTTTCGCCTCATCGTCGAGGTAGCTTCGCAATTGGTCGATCTGCATGCTGCTATTGTGCCGTCACAAGGTTCGCCTGTCGCACGACCATAAAAGGAAACCGCCCTAGGGGAGCGATGAGCTCGTCGTTTTGCTCGCGGTGGCTCTCGACCGCCGCGAATTGCCTGGCTTCTTTCTAACCCGTCGAACGTGGGAAATCTTCACCCCATCATAGACTGATCGCATACACTTCGGGACCAACATGCTGGGTCACCACGGCACCGAACAACGTGAAGGCGTTGGCGTCGTAGATGGTTACCGGCAGCAACTGACCGATTTGCCGCGGCTGTCCCTCGAAAACGACGATCCGATCGCAGTGCGTCCGGCCGACCAGTTGCACGGTCGGGCCGTCGCCGGCGTGCTTCTGACTGGCTTTGCTCGGTCCTTCGACCAGAATTTCGACCTGGCGACCGATGAATTCATGCTGATCGGCTTCGCTGATGGCGTTCTGGATGGCCAGCAGTTCGTTATTCCTGCGGCGCTTGATCTCTTCGGGAACGTCGTCCGGGAAAAGCTGGCTGCTTTTGGTGCCCGGTCGCTCGCTGTATTTGAAAATAAAGCTGTTTTTGAACCGCGATTCTTTGACCAATTCGACGGTGCCCTGAAAGTCGTCTTCCGTCTCGCCGCAGAAACCGACGATGAAATCGCTCGTCACCGCGGCGCCCGGGATGGTGGCGTAGACGCGAGCGAGCATCTCGCGATAGTCCTCGACCGTGTAGCCTCGCTTCATTCGCTCCAGCATCCGGTTCGATCCGCTCTGAGCCGGCACGTGCAAATAAGGGGAGCATTTTGGCAGATCGCGCACGGCCTGGAGCAGGTCGTCGGTCATGTGCTTGGGATAACTGGTGATGAATTTCAACCGATCCAAACCGTCGATCGCGTGCAGCCGGGCCAAAAGGTCCGATAGCCGCGTGGTTCGGCCGCCGTCGCGATACTGGTAGCTATTGACCGTCTGGCCCAGCAGCGTGATCTCGCGACAGCCCTCGGCGGCCAACTGCCGGGCTTCGGCCACGATCTGATCGGGGGGGCGGCTCTGTTCAGGCCCGCGAACCATCGGCACGATGCAATAAGTGCAAAACTTGTCGCAGCCGATCATAATCCGCACGAACGCCTGGTAGGGCGTGGGGCGCATTTCAGGATCGCGCAGCGGATCGTAGCTTTCGAAGCTGTCGGCAATTTCCTGCCGCGTGGCAGCCTGCCGTTCGAGGCTGACCTCGATCTGGGGGCCGGCGCCGGCGGCGACGCGCTCGAGGAGGTCGGGAATCTGGTGGAGCTGGCCCGGTCCCACGATCAGATCGACATAGGGCGCGCGCTGGAAAATCAGTTTCTGGTCTTTTTGCGCCATGCAGCCCAGCACGCCGATAATCTTGTGCGGATGGAGCGTTTTGGCGTGCTTTAGACGGCCGAGCGCACTGTAGATTTTGTCCTCGGCGTGCTGTCGGACACTGCACGTGTTGAACAAAATCGTATCGGCGTCGGTGGGACGAGCCACGACCTCGTAACCCGCTTTGCGCAGACTGGCCACGACCAGCTCGCTATCGAGCATGTTCATCTGGCAGCCGACGGTCTCGATATACAGGCGTTTGGCCATGCCGGCAAGTTACCTGGTCAGGAAAAAATGTTACCGCCCGGTACTCGCGCCGCGCACGGCGCGGCAGTGGGCACGGCGGTAAAGGGTCTTCAGTTGTTCGCAACGCGGTTGCCCCAGCCACCCGCGCGGCGGGCGCTCGCGGACGTGCGAAGCGGAAAGTCAGGCCTTCTTTTTGGCTGCCAGGGCTGGTGACGCTACGGTTTGGGCAGGACGATTCTGTTCGGCCTCTTCGGCGATGCGCTCGTTCTCGCTGCGCTGGCGCTTGAATTCGTCGCGCACTTGCCTGGTCAGGGTGTCGCGGCGTCCCACCATCAGGCGCACCAGCGAAACGACGGCAATGTAACCCGCTACTACGAAAAGTGCCACATCCCAAGAATTCAAAGCATCCATGCCGCCCCCCCTTTCCAAGTCGCCAAACGCAGCGAACTTCTCGCCTGCCGCGGACCGTCGCCGCACCCCAGCGCCCCCCATTTTAACCACTGCGGGTCGACCGCCACCAGCGCGATTTCGCGTGGGGGGTTCGGCTTGACATCGCTGGGGCTGGGGCTGAAGGTGAATGCAAGACTGCTTCGGCGCCGCAACCGACCGCTAATTTGACGCACTGGCATGGGATCAATTCGCTGGCCACGCATGGCCGTACTTTACGCCAGCACGATTTTTCTCAGCGCCTTTTTGCTGTTTCAGGTGCAACCGCTGATCAGCCGGTTCATTCTCCCCTGGTTCGGCGGCAGTCCGGCCGTCTGGACCACCTGCCTGCTGTTTTTTCAAACCATCCTGTTCGCCGGTTATGCCTACGCCCATTTGAGCGAGCACTTTTTCCCCGCGAGAGCGCGAACGATCGTCCACTTGACGCTGATCGTCGCGGCGCTGCTGACGTTGCCGATCGCGCCTTCCGACTGGTGGAAGCCCCAGGACAGCAATTGGCCCACCGCGCGGATCCTGGCGCTGTTGGCGGTGTGCGTCGGGTTGCCCTATTTCGTTCTCTCGTCGACCGGGCCGCTGGTCCAGGCCTGGTTCAGTCAGACGCTGCCGGGCCGATCTCCCTACCGGCTTTATTCGCTGTCGAATTTCGGTTCGCTGCTGGCGCTGCTGAGTTATCCCTTTGTGTTCGAGCCAGCCTTGGACGGACATGCCCAAAGCTTATGGTGGACTGCCGGTTTCGTACTGTTTTGCATCTTATGCGGCACCGCCTGCCTGCAAACAGCCAGGATGCGCAGCGCGGTGGTGGCCACCGCGACAGGCAAAACCGAGGCAGACACCAAAGTCCCGGCGAGCGATCAACGTCCACCCCCCTGGCAGCGCCGGATATTGTGGCTGGTCTTGCCGGCATTTGCCTCAATGCTGCTGATGGCGACGACCAACCACGTTTGCCAGGACATGCCCACGATCCCGTTTCTGTGGGTCGTGCCGCTGAGCTTGTATCTTTTGTCATTCATCATCGCCTTCGATCACGAGCGATGGTATCGGCGGCTGCCGTACGGTCTGGCGGCACTGATCGCGATCTATCTGGCGGCCGGCATGTCCAATCCTGGCGTCTGGGCAGCAGGCTGGTTGGGGTACGTCCACCATTGGATCTGGGGGATCCCGCCAAATCCGGAGTCGCCCTGGTTTGGTTACGAGGCCAATGTCGTCTGCCAGTTTGCGGGGCTGTTCGCACTGTGCATGCTGTGCCACGGCGAACTGGTTCGACTGCGGCCCGCGCCGCGCTATCTGACCGGCTTCTATCTGATGATCTCGGCCGGCGGAGCGCTGGGCGGCCTGTCGATCAGCATCGTCGCGCCCAGGTGTTCAATACCTATGCCGAGTGGAAGATCGGCCTGGTGGCCGGCTTCGTGCTGGCCGCGACCGTGGCCTTTCTGCTGGCTGAGTCGACCGGATTCGGCCTGCGTGGGCGAACCGGCCCGCGACGCTGGCGACTGAGTTGGCCCGCCGTGTTGTGGACCGGCGGCCTTCTGGCAATGCTGCTGGCGTTCGAGGAGATCGTTCAGATCATGCAAAGTGACGACCAAGGGGTCTTCACGGTTCTCAAAGAATCGCGAAATTTCTACGGCGTTCTGACCGTGGTCAAGGCCTACTCGGGCGACCCGCCGCATCCTTTTCACATGCTTTACAACGGGAGCATCCGGCACGGAATCCAATTCACCGAACCCGGGGCGCGCCGCACTCCCACGACGTACTACTCGCAGAAGACGGGAGTCGGCCAGACAATCGATTATTATCAGCGCGAATCGGCCCGCACGCAGCATCCATTCCGCGTGGGGGCCGTTGGCTTGGGCGTAGGGACGGTGGCCGCGTACGTCCATCTCCCTGGGGAGTCGATTCGGTTTTACGAAATCAATCCCCAGGTTTTGCGCCTGGCCGAGATCTACTTCACTTTTCTGGCCGACGCCCGAGACGGAGGCGCGACGGTCGAAATCGTGCTGGGCGATGCCCGGCTGTCGTTAGAGCGGGAATTGAAGCAGGCGCCGCTGGCATTCGACGTGCTGATTCTCGACGCCTTTAGCAGTGATTCAATCCCGATTCATCTGCTGACGGAAGAGGCCTTCAACGTTTATCTGCGGTGTCTCGCCCCGGACGGTGCGCTGGCGGTACACGTCTCGAGCCGTTACCTGGATTTGGCTCCCGTGGTTTATGGGCTGGCCGAACGACTCAAGCTAGGTGCCGTTCAGATCTACGCTGCCGACTCGCAGCATTCGGGCTGGATGGCCAATTGGATCATCCTCTCGCGAAGCCAGGGATTGCTCAAAACACTGCGTGCCGCCAGCGATAATGACGAGCCCGAGGCTCCGCAGGGGCCGCTGCCGTTGTGGACCGACCAACGGCACAATCTGCTGGAAATCCTGCAGTAAGGGCGACCCCTCCGCGCGGTGTCAATCGGCCGCGCCCTGGCTACTTGACATCGCCGCCGCCGGGCCGCAAGGTGGATGCTGGTTCGCTGTGGCGCCGCTCCCCCCCTTCTTCGATGCACTCGGCATGGAATCGACTCGCTGGTCACGATTGGCAGTTCTCTATGCCAGCACGATCTTCCTCAGCGCCTTTTTGCTGTTTCAGGTGCAGCCGCTGATCAGCCGGTTCATTCTCCCCTGGTTTGGCGGCAGTCCGGCTGTCTGGACCACCTGCCTGTTGTTTTTTCAAACCGTTCTGTTCGCCGGCTACGCCTACGCCCATTTGAGCGAGCACTATTTCGGGCCCAGAGTGCGGCACGATCGTCCATCTGACGCTGATCGTCGCGGCGCTTGCCACGTTGCCGATCAAGCCATCCGACTGGTGGAAGCCGGAGGATAGCGGTTATCCCGCCGCCCGGATCCTGGCGCTGTTGGCGGTGTGCGTCGGACTCCCCTACTTCGTCCTCTCGTCGACCGGGCCCTTGGTGCAGGCCTGGTTCAGTCAGACACTGCCGGGCCGATCGCCTTACCGGCTTTACTCACTGTCGAACTTCGGTTCGCTGCTGGCACTGCTGAGTTATCCCTTTGTGTTCGAGCCGGCTTTGGACGGAAATGCACAAAGCCTGTGGTGGACCGCCGGCTTCGTGCTGTTTTGCATCTTATGCGGCACCGCCTGCCTGCAAACAGCACGGCTGCGCTGCGCGGCGATTGCCACCGCGGACGTGGCGTCAGACGGAACCGTGGAGGGCCTGGCGAGCGATGCACCTCCGCCCACCTGGATGCGCCGGCTGTTGTGGCTGGCTTTGCCGGCATTCGCCTCGGTGCTGCTGTTGGCCACGACCAATCACGTTTGCCAGGACCTGCCCTCGGTTCCGTTTCTGTGGGTCGTGCCGCTGAGCTTGTATCTGTTGTCGTTCATCATCGCCTTCGATCACGAGCGTTGGTATCGGCGGTTGCCGTATGGGCTGGCGGCACTGATCGCGATCTACCTGACGGCAGGCATGTACAATCGTCTCGGCTGGGGAGAGGGCTGGTTGGGACACGTGCACGACTGGATCTGGGGTAAGCCCGAGACTCCGTGGAAACCCTCGTTTCGTTACGAGGCCGATCTCCTTTGCCAGTTCACCGGGCTGTTTGCACTGTGCATGCTGTGCCACGGCGAGCTGGTCCGGCTGCGGCCTCAGCCGCGCTACCTGACGGGCTTTTACCTGATGATTTCGGGGGGCGGAGCCTTGGGCGGCCTGTCGGTCAGCCTCATCGCACCCCAGGTGTTCAACACCTACGCGGAGTGGAAGATTGGCCTGGTAACCGGTTTCGTACTGGCCGCAATCGTGGCCTTCGTGCTGGCCGGGTCGACCGGTTCGGTCCTGACCGGCTGGACCGGCCCGCGACACTGGCGACTGAGCCGGCGCAGCGTGCTGCGAATCGGCGGCCTCCTGGCGGCCCTGCTGGCGCTGGTCGAAATCGTTCAGCTGCTGCGGCATGACGTCCTGTCGCGTTTCCCAATCATCGCACAAACGCGAGACTTTTACGGTGTCCTGACCGTGGCCGACGTTTACGGAGGCGAGCCACCGGTCCGTTGGCACCAGCTATTCAACGGCGGCATTACGCACGGAATACAATTTGCCGACCCGGCGCTGCGCCGGCGGCCAACCACGTACTACTCGGAGGGAAATGGCATCGGCCTGACGCTCGAATACTACCAGCAGGAATCGGCACACTCACGGAAGCCGCTCCGTGTGGGAGCCATTGGCTTGGGGGTGGGGACTTTAGCCTCCTACGTCTACGTCCCTTGGCATACGATTCGTTTTTACGAAATCAATCCCGCGGTGTTACACCTGGCCGAGACCTATTTCACCTATCTGTCCGACGCCCGCAATCAAGGCGCGGTGGTCGAGATCGTGCTGGGGGACGCCCGGCTATCCTTGGAACGGGAATTGAAGCAGGGATCCCAGAACTTTGATGTGCTGGTGCTTGACGCCTTCAGCAGCGATTCGATTCCCAGCCACTTACTGACGCGCGAAGCTTTCGACATTTATCTTGCGCATCTCGCTCCGGGCGGAGCCTTGGCGGTGCACACCTCGAACCGCAACCTGGATTTGGCCCCCGTGGTTTACGGCCTGGCCGAACACTGCGAGCTCGATGCAGCTCGAATTCTCGCTAACGATGGGAGGAATTCAGGCTGGATGGCTGAGTGGATCATTCTGTCACGGAATCAGGAACTGCTCAAAAAGCTGCGCGATCGAATACAATCGAAAGCCCGAGCCTCCGACGCCGCCATTTCCGATGTGGACCGACCAGCGGCATAATCTGCTGGACGTGCTGAAGTAAACGCGTTTTGTCGGCGCGACGTCAATCGGCGGCGAGGACTCTACTTGACATCGCTACGACGGGGCCGCAAGGTGGATGCTGGTTCGCTGTGGCGCCGCTCCCCCCTTCTTCGATGCACTCGGCATGGAATCGACTCGCTGGTCACGATTGGCAGTTCTCTATGCCAGCACGATCTTCCTCAGCGCCTTTTTGCTGTTTCAGGTGCAGCCGCTGATCAGCCGGTTCATTCTCCCCTGGTTTGGCGGCAGTCCGGCTGTCTGGACCACCTGCCTGTTGTTCTTTCAAACCGTTCTGTTCGCCGGCTACGCCTACGCCCATTTGAGCGAGCACTATTTCGGGCCCAGAGCGCGCACGATCGTCCATCTGACGCTGATCGTCGCGGCGCTTGCCACGTTGCCGATCAAGCCATCCGACTGGTGGAAGCCGGAGGATAGCGGTTATCCCGCCGCCCGGATCCTGGCGCTGTTGGCGGTGTGCGTCGGACTCCCCTACTTCGTCCTCTCGTCGACCGGGCCCTTGGTGCAGGCCTGGTTCAGTCAGACACTGCCGGGCAGATCGCCTTACCGGCTTTACTCACTGTCGAACTTCGGTTCGCTGCTGGCACTGCTGAGTTATCCCTTTGTGTTCGAGCCGGCCTTGGACGGAAATGCACAAAGCCTGTGGTGGACCGCCGGCTTCGTGCTGTTTTGCATCTTATGCGGCACCGCCTGCCTGCAAACAGCCAGGCTGCGCTGCGCGGCGATTGCCACTATGGCCGCCAAAGTCGACGCAAACGCCAAAACTCTGGCGAGCGGTGATCGCCCGCCCACCTGGATGCGCCGGCTGTTGTGGCTGGCTTTGCCGGCATTCGCATCGATGCTGCTGTTGGCCACGACCAATCACGTTTGCCAGGACATGCCTCCGGTCCCTTTTCTGTGGGTGGTGCCGCTGAGCTTGTATCTGTTGTCGTTCATCATCGCCTTCGATCACGAGCGTTGGTATCGGCGGTTGCCGTATGGGCTGGCGGCACTGATCGCGATCTACCTGGCGGCCGGCATGTACAATCCGGCCGTATGGGGACGGGGCTGGCTGGGGTACGTGCACGGTTGGATTTGGGGCACGCCGCCGAACCCTTGGCAGCCCTCGTTCCGTTACGAGGTCGATCTCATCTGCCAGTTCATCGGATTGTTCCTGGTGTGCATGCTGTGCCACGGCGAGCTGGTCCGGCTGCGGCCTCAGCCGCGCGATCTGACGGGCTTTTACCTGATGATTTCGGCGGGCGGAGCACTGGGCGGCCTGTCGATCAGCCTCATCGCACCCCAGGTGTTCAACACCTACGCGGAGTGGAAGATCGGCCTGGTAACCGGATTCGTGCTGGCCGCGACCGTGGCCTTCCTGCTGACCGAGCCGAGCGACTCGGCCGCGGCCAGATCGAGACGCCACGCGAACCAGCACTCGGGTCGGCGCCGCGTGCTGCGGGCCGGCGGCCTGGTCGCCGCCGTTTTGGCGCTGCTCGAGATCGCCGTGCTACTCGAAAGCGACGAACTCGGATCGTACGGAGTCATCGAAGAATCACGCAATTTCTATGGCGTACTGACCGTGGTCAAAGGTTATGAGCTCGTTCCACCGATGCCCTTTCACATGCTGATCAATGGTCGCACCCAGCACGGAAAACAATACAACGATCCCGTCGCGCAGCGGACGCCGGTGATGTACTTTTCGTTGGGAAGTGGCGTGGGTCAGACGCTCGAGTACTACCAGCAGGAATCGGCGCGGACGAAGCATCCGCTCCGCGTGGGAGTCGTCGGCCTGGGAGTGGGGACATTGGCCGCTTACGTCTATCTTCCTGGGCAGACGATTCGATTCTACGAAATCAATCCCGCGGTACCGCGTGTGGCTGAGAAATATTTCACCTACCTGGCCGATGCCCGAGGCGGAGGTGCGAAGGTCGAGCTGGTCATGGGAGATGCCCGGTTGTCGTTGGAGCGGGAACTCGATAAAGGGCCGCAGGGCTTCGATGTGCTGGTGCTGGACGCGTTCAGCAGCGATTCGATTCCGATTCATCTGCTGACGCGTGAGGCATTCGATGTTTATCTTAAGCATCTCGCTCCGGAGGGTGCCTTGGCGGTGCACATCTCGAACCGGATCCTGAATTTATCCCCGGTGGTTTACGGGCTGGCCGAAGAATTCAAGCTCGGTCGAGTTCAAATCACCGGCGCCGACGTGCAACATGCCGGCATTGAGGCCGACTGGATCATCCTGTCGCAAAACGAGAAATTGCTTGAAACGTTGCGGGTGGCCGAGGGTAAGGAATCGCAAGAAGCCCCGACGCCGCCATTTCCGCTCTGGACCGACCAGCGGCACAATCTGCTGGAGATTCTCTGGTAAGCGTGGCTTCTTGGCCGGGTTGTCGATCGGCGGCGGGGTTTGACTTGACACGGCCGCCGCCGGACCACAAGGTGGTGACTGCATCGCCTTGGCGCGCAACCCGCCATAACCTCACCGCAACCCCCACTCCGACGCACTCCGCATGGGCTCGACTCGCTGGTCACGATTGGCAGTGCTTTACGCCACCACGATCTTCCTCAGCGCTTTCTTGCTGTTTGAGGTGGAGTTGCTGATCAGTCTGTTTATCCTTCCATGGTTCGGGGGAAGTCCGGCGGTGTGGAACACCTGCCTGCTGTTTTTTCAGACGACCTTGCTGGCCGGCTACGTTTACGCCCACGTGAGCGAGCACTATTTTTCGCCTCGCGTCCGCGTGATCGTACATTTGGCGCTGTTGGCGGCGGCGTTGGCAACATTGCCCGTCGCACCTTCCGACGGTTGGAAGCCGGCCGACAGCGATTATCCCATCGGCCGGATTTTGATGTTGCTGGCGGCGTGCGTCGGGCCAGCCTTTTTTGTGCTATCGTCGACGGGCCCCCTGGTTCAGGCGTGGTTCAGCGAAACGCTGCCGGGCAGATCGCCCTATCGGCTCTACTCGCTATCGAACGTCGGTTCGTTGCTCGCGCTGCTGAGCTATCCGTTTGTCGTCGAGCCGGCCTTGGACGGCGCCGCGCAGAGCTTGTGGTGGTCGGTCGGATTCGTGCTGTTTGTGGTGCTGTGCGGCATGGCCTGTTGGCAAACGGCCCGCCTGCGCTTTGCCGCGGCAAGCGCCGCGCCGGCTGATGCCCTGGTGGTGAAAGAGCAGGCGGCGGCAGTCGAAGGGCCTGCCCCCTCGCTGAGCCGCCGGTTTTTGTGGCTCGCCCTACCGGCGTTCGCTTCCGTGCTGTTGCCGGCGACGACGAATCATGTCTGCCAGGATGTGGCTTCGATCCCGTTCCTTTGGGTCATGCCGCTGAGTCTCTACCTGTTGTCGTTCATCATCGCGTTCGATCACGAGCGCTGGTATCGGAGGCTGCCGTATGGCGTGGCCGCGATGATCGCCATTTATTTGACCGCCGTCATGTACAGTCCGGGCGTCTGGAGCGCGGGCTGGCTGGGGGCCGTGCATCACTGGATTTGGGGCGGGACAGCCGGCGCATGGCAGGCGGCGTTCAGTTATCAGGCCGAGTTGGCCGCGGAATTCAGCGTGCTGTTTCTGGTCTGTATGCTTTGCCACGGCGAGCTCTATCGCTTGCGCCCTGCGCCGCGGTATTTGACAAGTTTCTATCTGACGATCGCGGCCGGCGGGCCCTTGGGTGGCGTCTTCGTCACCCTGTTGGCTCCCCTGCTCTTCAGCTCGTACGTCGAGTGGAAACTCGGCCTCGTGGCGGGTTTCATCCTAGCCGCGGTCATCACTTTCTTCCTGGCTGGTAAACCGAACACCGGCCGATGGCCCGCCTGGCGGCCGAGATTCGCCGGCACGCTACGGACCGGGGGCATCGTAATCGCGCTCGTCGCCCTGGTCGAAATCGTGCAATTGATGCGCGGTGACAGTCTTTCTACCCGGCCCATCCTGGCACAGGTGCGCAACTTTTACGGAGTCCTGGCCGTCTCCGACGAACAACCGGAAAGTTCAACCGACCATGCCCGCGTCCTTTATCACGGACTGACCAACCACGGCATGCAATTGGTCGGAGCCGATCAGCGGCAAATGCCCGTCGCCTACTACATCAGCGAGAGTGGAATCGGCCAGGTGTTGCGTTACTACGGCCGACGAGACTCGCTACGGGTGGGAATCGTTGGCCAGGGTGCCGGCGCTCTGGCGGTTTATCTGCGGGGGCCGGAACAAACGATGCGCTTCTACGAAATCAATCCCGAAGTGCCGCGGCTGGCCGAAGACTATTTCACCTATCTGTCCGATGCCCGCGATCGCGGGGCGAAGATCGAGTTGGTGCTGGGCGACGCCCGGCTGACGCTGGAGCGCGAGTTGACCAGGCCGCAGGAATTCGATGTGCTGGCGCTCGATGCCTTCAGCGGCGATTCGATTCCGGTCCACTTGCTGACGCGCGAAGCGTTCGAGATTTTCCTGCACCATGTGGCCCCCGACGGCGCGATGGTGGTACACATTTCGAACCACTATCTCGATTTGGCACCGGTCGTTTATGGGTTGGCCAGCCACTTTGATTTTCCGGCCAAGCGGATCTTCTCGGTCGATGCGAAACATGGCGGTTGGGGGGCTGACTTCATCATCCTCTCCCGCAATGCCGAAATGCTTGATGCTTTGCACCTGGTCGAAGGAACGATCCCGCGCGATGCACCCGAGCCCCCTTACCCACTCTGGACCGACCAGAAGCACAATCTGCTCGAAGTGCTGCGGTAGCGGACTGGCCCGCCAGGCGCGGGCGAACGGCCTAGCGTGGCTCGGGCCCGAACGTTTGCCCTGCTCGCACCGGGTATCCGCGCAAGAATTCGCCAGCCGTCAGGACGCGCTTGCCGGCCGGTTGCAGCCGCTCGATACGCAGCGCGCCGCTGCCGGCGGCGACCAGCAGCCGATCGCCTTCGGCCACGAGCACCTGCCCGGCGGGAACGCTTGCGCTGTCGGCAATGTTTTCAACCGCGGCCGATTCCAGAATCAACCGCAGCGCCGGGCCACCGGGTCGCCGCCAATCGGTATAGGTTTTCGGCCAACCGGCCAGCGCCCGGATTTGGTTGTAGATAGCCGGCGCCGGCCGAGACCAATCGACCTCGCCATCGATCTTTTTCAATCGCGGCGCACGACTGGCTTGCTGGCTGTCTTGCACCAAGGGCGTGGCGGTGCCGGCAGCCAAGGCGGCAACCGTGTCGACAACCAGCGCCGCGCCAACCTCGGACAGCCGGCTTTCCAACGCGACCGCGGTTTCGTCGTTGCCGATCGGCACGCGTGCCACGGCCAGTAGCGGACCGGCATCGACACCGGCGGTGAGCTGAAAGACACTGACGCCGGTTTCGGTCTCGCCGTGATAGATCGCCCATTGCACCGGCGCGGCGCCGCGGTATTTGGGCAGCAGCGATCCGTGCAAATTGATTCCGCCCAACCGAGCCGTGGCAATCGTCTCGGACCGGAGAATCTGCCCGTAATCGCAAATGACCAACAGATCGGGCCGCTGCCGGGCCAACTCCGCCCGAGCCGCGTCGGTGTTGACGTCGTCGGGCTCGAAGATCGGCACGCCGGCGGCGCGAGCCAATTCGCGCATCGGATTGACGTCGGCCTGCTGTTTGCCGTGCAGCACCCGTGGCGGACGCGTGACAAGCATCAGCGGACGATGCGGCGCGTCAAGCAGCCGGCGAAACGTGGGGACGGCGAACGCCCCGGTCCCCATCATGATCAGTCGTAGCATTGTTGGCGTCCCTGCTGCCCCCGCTTGGCCGAGTGATTCAGGTTCTCAATTGCTCCAATTCGGCACGCCGGGCCGCGATCGTGGCCTCATCGGGAATCTCTCCCCGCTCGCGCTGACCGAGAAACTGCTCTTCGAAATCGATCAGTGTCGGCTTGGCATCGAGCAAGCCGGTCGACGTCAAACGATCGATGAACAAAATGCCGTCCAGGTGGTCGACTTCGTGCTGCACGGCGCGGGCGAACAGCCCATCGAGCGACAACGTTAATTCCTCGCCCGACAGATTGAAGGCATTGAGCACAACGCGTTCGGGGCGCCGCACGTCGCCATACAGGCCGGGCAGGCTGAGGCAGCCCTCTTCGGCCTCGACCATGCCGTGGGGCGAGCGCAGCACCGGATTGATAAACACGAACTCGTTTTCCGGTTCGGTGGGATCCGATTCCAGATTGAGCACAAACAACCGATAGGGCAAATCGACCTGATTGGCGGCCAGGCCAATGCCCTTGGCGGCGTACATCAGTTCGAACATCTCGCGCACGATGCCGTGCAATTCCGCATCGACCCGGCGCAGCGGCTTGGAAACGTGCCGGAGGGTCGGGTGAGGATAATGAATGATCCGCAAAGCCAAGGTTCCTCAGTTCTTAAGCACTCTTTTCCGATCCAAATTGCCGCTTCAGTCAAGTCGGCTTGCCCAAAACCCATCGAGATTGGGCGCAAAGGAAGACCCGTTCTAAACAAATTGGCACGTTTCCGCGACCGCTCATCGCAGCTCGGTCGTAAAGCTAAACGGGCGAGGCGAGCCGGCAAACTCTTACGTTGACTCAATTTTCCGGCGTCGAGTAGAATTCAGGTATACGCCCCAATTCCTTTACTGACAAGCTGTTCCGGCACTTGTCAAAATCCCGCATGAGCAGCAATCCCGCGGCACTTGCCGACGATCCTTCTACGCCGATTCGGGCACCCGGGGTCATTCCCTGGCTGGTCTCGGCGTCGGCACATTGCGCTTTGCTGATCATCCTGGCGGTAGGATTCGTCCTCAGCCAGGGGCCGGCGGCACCCATCGGTTCGCCGACCGGTGTCTCGCTGAATGCGTCGGTCGTAACCAGCGACAGCCAAGGACCCTATAGCGACGAGCCGACCGGCGATCCGCAGGGAGGCGAGACGGCCGGTGGAGACGGTGGCCCAGGGAGCGGCAGCGGCGCAACGACCGACGCCGCGGATCCCGGCAGCACGACAGGCGGCGGCCCCTTGAGCGACGTGCTCCAATCGACCCCGCCGATCGACTTTGCCGGCGCCTTGCCGGCGGTCACGCCCGGCCTGGGCGCTGGCGCGCTCGAAGGAGGTGGACTGGGAACTGCCCAGGGTGCTGCCACCGGCAGCTCGGGTTCGAAAAACCTGCGCGGCGGTTACGCGCGAACGGGCGTGTTCGGCGTCCAGGGCGAAGGATACAAGTTTGTCTACGTCTTCGATCGCTCCGGCAGCATGGGTGGGCACGGCGGTGCGCCTTTGGCCGCGGCAAAGAGCCAACTCATCGACAGCCTCCATAATCTGGGCCAGACACACCAATTCCAAATCATCTTCTACAACGACGATCCTCACGTTTTCGACCTGGCCGGCTCGCCGAGCCGATTGGTCTTTGCCAACGACCAGAACAAAACGCTGGCCGGGCGGTTTATCGGTAGCATCACCGCCGACGGCGGGACCGAACACGAAGACGCCTTGATCATGGCGCTGCGCATGGCGCCTGACGTCATTTTTTTTCTGACCGACGCCGATGAACCGCGATTGAGCGCGACGCAACTGAAAAGGATCGCCCGGGCGAACAAAGGGGCGGTGATCAACACCATCGAGTTCGGTTATGGCCCAGCCTTTGAGAGCGACAATTTTCTTATCCGGCTGGCGCGGCAAAACCGCGGCAAGCACGTCTACGTCGACATCTCGCAGTTGCCGCGTCCCGAGTGAATCGCGGGCGAGACTGCATGGGGTAGGCCGCATGAATTCGATCCAGCACGCTGCGCGCCACAGGCTGACGTTAATTGCCGGCCTGCTGTTTGCAGCGACGCTCGCCGGCGCCGCGATCGCCGACACGGTACCGTCGAAAGCGGCGGATCATGTCCTAGTGGCCACGGCCGACGGTCGTGGAACGCCCGCGAAATGGAATGGCGAAATCATCGATTACACCGGCCGCGAGCTGCAATTACGGCTTCCGAACGGACACGAAAAGATATTCCCCGCCGCGCGAGTCGTGGCGGTGTCGACAAAACCGAGCCCCGAGCAACAGGCCGGCGACACCGCCTGGGCCGAGGGAAATTTCCGCGCCGCGCTGGGCCATTATCGCACGGCGCTCGAGCGCGACCACGAAACTCGCCAGTGGGTACGCCGGCAAATCCTGTCCCAGATTGTCTGGTGTTACAAATCGCTCGGTGAATGGGAACAGGCCTGCGATTATTTTTTGATCCTGTTGAGCCAAGATCGCACGACGCAGTATTTCGACTGCGTGCCGTTGGCCTGGCTGCCGGAGGAGCCGAGCCCGACGCTCACGCGCAAAGCGAAAGAGTGGCTTGTGCAGACCGAGGCGCCTGCCGCCACGCTGCTGGCAGCCAGCTATTTGCTGCCGACGGCCGATCGGCCGGCGGCGGTGGCGGCACTCACGCGGTTGTCGACCGATCGGGACGAGCGGATTGCCTCGTTGGCCCAGGCGCAGGGCTGGCGGACCGTGGCGTTTCAAGCCACCGACAAGCAATGCGCCGCTTGGCAGCAAGTGGTTGCGAAAACGCCCGAGGCGCTGCGTGCGGGCCCCGACTTCATCCTGGGATCGGCGCTGCTCGCCCGGCAACCCGAAGAGGGATCGCTGTGGCTGTTGCGCGCGGCGATCTTGTATCCGCGTGAGCGGCAAGTGGCTGCCGCTGGGTTGGCGGCAGCCGCCGGCGCGCTCGACAAATTGGATCGCCACGAGCAGGCCCTGGTGCTGTGGGCGGAGATCGTCCGTTCGTATCCCGACCAGGCGTTGGCGGCCAAAGAGGCTCAGGGACATTTGAATGGCGGCGCGGTGCGGGCGCCGCGGGGGTGGCGAAGAAAGCCACGATCCGCCGGACGAGCGGTTTCTCACCGCGCTCCGCCGACGAGCACTCTTTGCGCTGGCCGAAACGTATTGCCGCAAGCGGCTCGAAGACGCGCAATTGGATGAACTGGTCCGGGCAGAGCTGGTGATCGATCTGGTCCGCACGTTGGCCGAGCACGCGCTAGCGGTCCCGGCCGCCAGCCGCGAACCAATGTGGCAGGAGATTTCCACCGCCACCGCCGAGTTCCAGCGGCAGCATCCGCAAAATCCCCGTGTCTTGTTGGTGCGCATGCAAGTCGGGCTGGCGCTGCTCGCCCGCGCGGAACTGGCGCGGCAAGAGGCCGAAGTCGGCGATGGGACGTCTCACCCGATCGACGACGTGCGGGCAGAAATTCGGGCGGCGATTGTCCAGCTCAAGCAACTCGACGACGATCTGACCGGCGAAATTCGCCGCCGAACACGGCCGGTCGGGTCGGCGGCCGGTCTGTTGAGCGATGCCGAACTCGCTTCGCTCGAAGCCAACGCGCGTTATCAGCTGGCCCGCGGATTCCGCAATCAGGCACTCTGCTATCCCGCCGACAGCCCCGATCGGTCGAATGCCTTCGGACAAGCGATCGAGCTGCTCGGTCCGCTGGCAAAATCTCCCGACGACGATCCGCTGGCGTGGCCGAGCCGCGTCGAAGAAATCGTCTGCCTGCGGCAAGTCGGCCAGTTGGCCGAAGCGACGCGCCGGCTCGCCGATTTGGAAACGAGCAAACCGCCGCGGGCTTACGCGCGCCGTTTGCGGGCCGAAGCGATACGGCTGTTGGTGGCCAAAGGGCGGTTGGCCGAAGCGCTCACCTCGGCGGGCACGGCGGTCGATGACGACGATTCGGGCGCGGCCGACCTCGATTTTGCCCATCTCGAAGTCCTCGTCGCGCTATGGCAGCGTGCCGCCAGCCAAGGGATCCCAGGCGGCGACCCGGAGGCCGAAGCCGGGGCCGCCGGCGCCGCGACGGTCGCACAACGGCCGCCCGACTATTGGCAGCGGCTGGCCACCGAGCAAGTGCAGCACATCGAAACCGTCCACGGCCCCTATTGGATGCGACGGGCAGAAACGTTGCTGGCCGGATCGCTGGCCTCGAGCGCCGCTCACCAGCCGGTCGGCGCTGTCGGAAATCTCGACAGCGCGGTTCGTGCGGCCGCCAGCTATTGGCGCGCCGGACAAATCGACGAAGCCCTGGCAATGTATGACCAGGCAGCTCGACAAGCGGCCGAGACCGGCCAGGCCGACAAAGCCTTCGAACTGGGTTCGGCCGCGGCCAGCATCCAGAACAAGCGAAAGCAATTCCGCGATTCCCAGCGGCGATTCGCCGAACTGGCCGCGGCCATGCCGAAACATCCGCGGGCGGCCGAGGCTCATCTGGCCGCCATCTATAACCAGGCCGCCGCGGCGGCAGCCGAGGGGAAGCAGGAGGACAAGCAGACCTTGGCGGAATATCGCCATCTGCTGGAAGAGCATTTGCTCTCCTGGCCGCAAGCTCCCTCGACGGCCCAGGTGGCCTGGTGGCTGGGTCGATTTTATGACCACGATGGACAATGGTCCGAAGCGATCACCGCGTTTCGCCGCGTGCCTCCCGAACATCCTCAATATGCCGCAGCGGTCGAAGGGGCCTCCCGGGCATATCAACGGGTGTTGGAACGCTCGCGGGCAGCCGGCAAGCCCGATCCGGAGACTGCCGGCCAGGCCGTCGATTGGCTCCGCGAGATCATCGCCGAATCGCTCGAAAAACCCGACCGGGCGGCGCTCGCGCGGCAAGCGACGCTGTGGGCCGCCCGACTGCTGATCAGCGATGTTCCACAGGGAGCGGCCGATGCGGAAGAGTTGCTGAAGCAGGCCCTTTCCGACTCGCACGATGCGCCGGCCGACTGGCAAGCGGCGGCCAATCTGCTGCTGGTGGCGGCGCTGGTCAACCGCCAGCGCTACGACGAAGCGGCCGCGGTGCTCGGCAAAGCCAAGGCTGGCTCGCCCACCGAGTTGTTGGCCCTGCTGGAACAACTGATCGTGGCCGCGGCTCAACTGCCTCGCGACGGGCAGCCGGCGTTGTTTCAGTTCGAGCAACAGACGCTCGCGGCGCTCGATTCCCAAAAACCTCGTTTCAATAAGGACCAGCAGCGTCGACTGGACATCGCTCGCCTGCGAACGCTGATCGACGCCGGCCGCATCAAGCCGGCACTGGCGCTTGCCGAGACGCTGGCAGGAAAATATCCCGACGAAGGATCGGTTCAGGAGGATTTCGCGCGGCTGCTGGGCCGATCGACCGACGAAGCGCAGCTGCGCGGCGCTGGCACGGTGGCGTGAAATCGCCGGCCGGAGCCGAGCCGGCACGCCGCGCTGGTTTCGCGCACAACTCGGAATGGCCGAGACCCAACTGGCGCTCGGAAATCGCTCGCAAGCGCGGGCGATCGTCAAGATCGTCGAGACAAGCTATCCGCAGTTCGGCCCGGTCACGGGCGAAGCGGATGCCGACTTGCGCACGGCATTTCTCGGCGTGCTGGAAAAATGCGACAAGCCGTAGCGAGTCGTCCAGGAGCGGTTCAGATCAGCTCGCTGATTGGCTGATATTGATCGACCAGATACTGCGGACGACCGCTCAGATCGCGCAGCGTGGTATTGACCGTGTCGATGCCCAGGCGTTGGTAGAGCGTGGCAAACACTTCCATATAGTGGACGGGCCGGTCTTTCACTTCGCCCCCGATGCGATCGGTCGAACCAATCACCTGGCCGGTGCGCATGCCGCCGCCGAACAACAGGCGCTGTTGACGGCGGGATAATGGTCGCGGCCGGCATCCTTGTTGATTTTGGGTGTGCGGCCGAACTCGCCCCACACGATCACCGACACGTCCTTATCCAATCCTCGCTCGTACAAGTCTTGAATCAGCGCGGAGAGTCCCTGGTCGAGCATCGGAAGGTCTTGACGGCCGGAAGAAAAGTTCTGCCCGTGCCAGTCCCAGCGGCTGAAGGCGAGCGTGACGCAGCGGGCGCCAGCCTCGACCAGTCGCCGAGCCATCAAGAATTGTTCCATCAATTTGGGGCCACCATCGTCGCGATTCTTCGGATCGCCATGACCATAACGCTCGCGGACAGCCGGATCCTCGCGCTCGATGTCCAACGCATTGAGCAGCCGGCTGGAAGTCAGCACGTTGAACGCCTGTTCGTTGAATCGATCAAGACCGGCCATCATGCCACTGGCGTCGGTGTCGCGGCGGAAGCGATCGAAACCGGCCAACAACGCCTTGCGGTCGTTGAGCCGATCGAGCGTCACGCCGTTGAGCGTCATGTCAGCAAGACCTTCGCCGACCGAAGGCTTGAAGGGGCTGTAAGGGACGCCGAGAAACCCGGGCCTGCCCGCGTCGGCCCATTCCATGTGACCCATCTTCGGCGCCAGGCCGATGAATGCCGGCACGGCCGGATGAGCCTGCCCTTGCAACTTGGCCACCACCGAACCGATCGACGGCCAGCCACCGGGAGCCTGGTTGCGGCTGAGACGACCGGTCATGCACTGAAACGCCGCATGTTCGTCGACGGCGCCGACAATCGAACGGATGATGGCTGCGCGATCCATCATCGTGGCCAGCCGCGGCATGTATTCGCAAATCTCGATTCCCGGCACATTGGTGCGGATCGACTGGAACTCGCCCCGCACCTCGGCCGGCGCATTCATCTTCATGTCGAACATGTCGAGATGAGGGGGGCCGCCGGGCAGAAAGATCATGATGATCGCTTTGTGCGATTTCGCGACGCCACTTTCCGATTCGGCCCGCAGGATTTGCGGCAACGTCAGGCCGCCCATCGCCAGGCCGCCGATCTTGAGGAAATTGCGCCGCGAAATGCCGTCGCAGAAACCGCGCTGGGATTTGCCGAGGATGTTCAACATACCCATCACGCCTTTTAGGCTGGGGGTGCTGCGCCGCCGCCACAGCAGCACTTTGGTTGTTCGAACAGTTCGCAGGCGGGCGAATATCGGGTAGGGCACGGCTGCAAGAAGAATCTTCGGCCGCCTGGCAGCCGTAACTCCTTCCGAGCCGCGTGGGGAACGCGGTAAATCGCTCGTTGCTTGCGGGACGCAAACGCGGGTAAGCACGCGGCCTCGCCGCGGGGGGCGAGAGCCCAACGCATCGGCCAGCGCCGATGCATTGTAGCCGTTTTCCTGGCTCAACGCCATCGTTTTTCTGGAGCATTTTCTGCAGATAGGCCAACCGCAGTCGGCTCCCGGAAAAGTCCCCCCCACCGGCAAAACGAGCAGCGGCGGCGAACCCCAAACCGGAGGCGGGCTTTCGCCTGGGATTTCGCCATCTCGGGTGCTACGATCGGCCTTTACGCACGCAGCTGGCACCGGCCGCCAGCTCCGCGAACTCGACTGGAAGAGAACGGGCGGAAATGCAGATCGCGGGAAATACCTTTTTTGTAACCGGTGCGGCCTCGGGCCTGGGTGCTGGGGTGGCCCGCGCGCTGGCCGCGGCCGATGCTCGCGTGTTGCTGGCCGACGTCGATGCCGCCGCCGGCGAAGCGCTGGCGGCCGAACTGGGTCCCCAGGCCCTATTCGTGCAGACCGACGTGAGCAGCGAGAACGACGTCCAGCGGGCGATCGACGCGGCGCGGCAATCGCTCGGCCCACTGTCGGGCGTCGTGCAATGCGCCGGCATCTTGGGGGCGGCACGGATCGTCGGCAAGCATGGCGCCGCACGATTTGGCGCTGTTTCGCCGGGTGGTCGAAGTAAACCTGATCGGCACGTTCAACGTGTTGCGCTTGGCCGCCGCGGCCATGAGCGTCCAAACGCCCAACACCGACGGGGAACGGGGCGTCATCGTCAACACGGCGTCGGTGGCGGCATTTGACGGCCAGATCGGGCAGGCAGCCTATTCGGCCTCGAAAGGGGGAGTGGCCTCGTTGACATTGCCGGCGGCGCGCGAGCTGGCCCGCTTCGGAATCCGCGTGGTGGCGATCGCGCCGGGAGTGTTTGAGACTCCGATGATGGCGGCGCTCGCGCCCGAGGCACAAGCGGCATTGGCCGCACAGGTCCCCTTTCCGCCACGCATGGGGCGGCCGGAAGAATTCGCGGCTCTGGTACGCGCGATTGTGGAAAACCCCATGCTCAATGGCACCGTGCTCCGGATCGACGGCGCCATGCGCATGTCGGCGAAATGAAAGCGCGCGGCCGCGTCGGCGCGACGGAAATGCCCAGTTTGCGACCCAGCCGGTTCGCAAACTTGAACTCTTCGGTGACCGATTCACCGGGCAAAGGATCGATTGCAATTCTTTCCCGCGAATTCGACCGGTCGAAGTTGACCGCCTGCCAAAACCGACCTATGTATTTCAATGGCGGTTCGCCGAGCACATCTTTTTTTTCCGCCGCTTCTCGCGTCTGACGATCCTCTTCGATTTCTGGTGATTTCTCCAACGATGAGCACTCTGTACTTGCCAACGTTAACGCTGCCGACCGAATCGGGCACCGCGGGGGCCGACATTTCGTTTCCGACCCAAGTGGTTCCGGCGAGCGAGCACCCCGTGCGCCGGCAGGTGTGGAATCTGCTCGCCGGGCTATATCCGCGCGGCCAGTGGGTCGAACGCCGGTTCGAACAGCGGTTTCCCTATCCGCACTTGCTCTATCTCACGCCGCTGGCCGAGGATGGCGTACACCCCGCGGGTGAGTCGATCGTCGTCGTGGGGAAGCACCTCTCGGAAAGCGGCCTGGGATTTTTTCACCAGCAACCGCTGGCTCATCGCCGGATGATCGCGTCGCTCGAAGACCGCGGGAAAAGGTGGATCGGCTTTGTGATCGACATTAGTTGGTGCCGTTTCACGCAGCACGGCTGGTATGACAGCGGCGGCCAATTCTTGGAAACGACGGCGTCGCCACTCGACGGCGGATAAGACAAATCACTGCATGGCCTGACAGCAACTCTCCGGCGCGCCCTCGCGGCGAAGGAGCTCGTCCTTGCGATCGATTCCCCAGCGATATCCACCCAGCCCGCCGTCGGTGCGCACGACCCGGTGGCAGGGAATCACGACGGCAACCGGATTGGCGCCACAGGCCTGGGCGACGGCTCGCTGAGCCGTGGGCTGGCCGAGGCGAGCGGCCAGTTCGGCATAGGTGATGGTGGTGCCGAGCGGGATTTCGCACAGCGCTTGCCAGACACGCTGCTGAAAGGCCGTACCACGGATGTCCAACGGCAGATCAAGTCCTTGCCGCGGCGATTCGACCAGGCCGATGACGCTGGCGACGGTCTTGTCGAACGCGGCGTCAGCAGCCCGCAAGACGGCGCGAGGAAAGCGATCCTCGAGAGCACGCACGAGGGCTGCCGGATCGTCGCCCAGTTGAATCGCGCAGAACTCCCAGGTCGGTGGCCGCCACCAGGATCGCTCCCAACGAGCACTCACCAACGGCAAAACAGATCTCGGTGCCGGCCCCCCCCTGCCGAAAGGCTTTGGGAGTCATGCCGAGAAGCTGGCGCGATTGCTCATAGAAGCGACCGGTCGAACTGAATCCGGCGGCGAAGATCGCGCGTGTCGCCGAGGGCGTGCCGCCCAGTCCTGCCCGGATTCGACCGGCCTGCTGCTGGGCGGCATAGGCTTTTGGCGTGACTCCGGTCACTCGCTTGAAGACGCGCTGAAAATGCCAAGGGCTGAGCCCGGCCACCTTGGCCAGCTCGGCAAGGCTGGGCGCCTTTTCGGCCCCCTCGATCCGTCGGCAAGCGTCGACGACGAGCGCGGTGTGCGAATCCTGCTGGTCGGCACGCTTGGGATGACACTTGCGGCAAGCGCGGAAACCAGCACGCTCGGCATCTGCCCAGGTCGGATAGAAGGCGATGTTCTCGCGCCGAGGTCGGCGCGACGTGGCACGACGGCCGGCAATAAACTCCAGTCGTGCGGACCGAGTAGTAGAAGATCCCGTCGGCGGCCGGGTCGCGCTGCTCGACAGCTTTCCAGCGCGACGCATTGGTGGCGAACGGTTGCTTGGGCCGCGCGCCGTCGACCGGCCGATTTCAAAGCTGCCTGTCCTGGTGTCATGATTTGCGTCCACTTAGATCCCAAAAAATACGCGGGAGGAGGCCACACTCCCTCCTCTGCTTAGCATAGAAGAGGTCGGCCTCGCGGTGCACTCCGGTTCTTGCGATTCAATTCGCTTTCCACGATCGGAGTGCGGACCCAGGGAAGGCGAAACGGCGGACGTGCGTCAGGCCGATTGCCCGTGCTGATGGACGGCAAGCTGGTCATCAAACCGGCGGCGAAGATCGTCGGATCGGCCGGCGGTCCACCAGGCGAGAAAGTCGTGCCGCCCTTCATCGATGGCCTGGTGCTCGGCTTCGATCAGCGGTCGCAGGACTTCAGCGACATCAGCGTCTTCCGCTCGATCGAGCCAATCGTTGTACAGCCGGGCGGCCGTGACATGGTCATTGATTTTGCCTAGTTTGTCCTGAATTTCGGCGACGATGGGATAGATCTCTTGCCGCAATTCGGGTCCGAAGGCTCCGACGAAAATCTCCATCGCGTAACGAACTCGTTTCCCGCAAATGCGCATGCCGTGCAGCGCATCGGGCTGGCTGAGATCGGCCGCGGCGGCGGCAAAGAATTGATCGACCAACGGACCTAAAGCTTGCCGCGCCGCGTCGGAAAACATGTGCGACTCGGTCGACCCGCCCGCCGAACGAATCCGGACACGGGAAACGAGGCGCACGGGCGCGGCGAGCGAACCGATTCTTCGC
The DNA here is from genome assembly GCA_963702015.1 of uncultured Planctomycetaceae bacterium. Taxonomy (GTDB): domain Bacteria; phylum Planctomycetota; class Planctomycetia; order Pirellulales; family PALSA-1355; genus DATJTR01. Next base: position 2,726,335 of record OY969698.1, on the reverse strand, counting down.
GGCCAGGTGATCGTGGAGTTTTTCGATCGCCGGCTGAGCGCGGTGTCGCAGGTCAATGATGAAACGCTGTAATTTCGCGTTACGGCCGACATCGTGGGAGGGCGGGTTTTTTTTCAGTCGCGCCGCCAGCACGTCCAGGTCGCGCGCGTCGCCAGCCGCCCGGCGAATACGTTTCAACTGCTTGTTCATCTTGCGGGCGCGACGAGGCGGCAACAACGCCTCGAAAATCTGCAGCCCGGCCATCACGCGCCGGGTCGCGACCCGCAACTGATGTACGTGCTCGGGCTGGTAGTCATCGGCCGCGGCCCGCGAGAGAAAGTGCCAAACCAGATCGAGCCGGCCCGCCAGGCGCGCCGGGCGACCTCGTCGACTTGCTCGTCGGAGGCGGAGTTCTCGATCCATTTGGTTTTGCGGACCATTGGCAGGCTTTGCCGAGGGAATGTTTCGCGGGTATCCGGCGGAGTCAGGCGGCTAGTCGCCAAAGAAGCAAACCGGAGTGAGAGTTGCGCCGGCAAGCACGAGGGGGGGTCGGCATTGCCGGCCGTGTGAGTATACATTAGTAGAAACCGTCAGGGGACATCCCCCCGAGACGATCAAACCGGAATCGGGCCGGGCGAGTGGGGCAATCGCAGCTTCCAGCGGCCGCCAGACTTGGCGGTTTTGGCAATCCGAACAGCGAGCCAAACACAGACAATTGCCATCCCTATGGTTGTATTGACCCAAAGGTTTTCCGAAGCCCTCTCCTGGGCCGCCACCCTGCATCAGTCGCAGCGGCGCAAAGCCAATGGCACTCCCTATGTAGCTCATTTGCTGGCGGTGGCGGCACTCGTGTTGGAGCATGGCGGGAACGAAGACGAAGCCATCGCCGCGCTGCTTCACGACGCGATCGAGGATCAAGGAGGCCACGCCACGCGGCAACAAATTGCCGAGCGATTCGGCAGCGGCGTGGCGGCGATCGTCGAGGGAGCCACCGAAACCGACTTGCAACCAAAGCCTGCGTGGCGCGAGCGGAAGGAGGCGCATCTGGCCCACCTGGCCCACGCCGGCCGCTCGGTGCAATTGGTCGTGGCCGCCGATAAATTGCATAACGTCGGCTCGATGATCACCGACTACGGCCGTTTGGGCGCATCGTTGTGGTCGCACTTCCGTGGCGGCAAGGCGGGCACGCTGTGGTATTTTCGGGCGATTGCGGCGGCATTGCCCCGCGCTCCGGCCGAGCTTGTCGCCCAGCTCAATGCCGCTATCGCCCAATTGGAGCGGCTGGCGGCGGAATCGGATTAGTAGGCGCTCGAGGCGCCGTTCCGTTCGGCGTTCACGGCCCAAAAAGCGAATCCCGATGCTCCCAGCGGCAGAATTGCCGATAACGGGGATATGGGGGCGTGGTCGATGCATCCCCGCCCTCTTTCTTTTTTGCTAAACCGCTGCCGGTTCAGCCTTCCGGCGAAATCGAAGCAGTCGATTATCCCCGCACTCTTTGCCGATCGAACAGGCCGCCAAACGAGGGATCTTTGCCGCCACGGGCCGGCACGGCATGCGAGTTGCCAAAAGTTCCTATCAGGCGTTGGAAACCCATCTAGGACGACGTATTTTGCCCAACAAACGGTCGCTGCCCGCTATGAGAATAGGCAGCCGACCCGATGGGGGTCTGTCGTCGCGGGGCAATTCTCACGTTTAAGGCTGGCGATTCGGCAAGCCGGCAATTAATTCGAAAACCGTTACAATTGGATGCTGTTTTGCTTTGGGCAGGTGTGGCCCGCGAGGGTGCGCGTCCCCAAAAGCAGAGGTGGAACCGATGATCTCTCAAGCGGGCCCTGGCAAGATGCGGCTGGATACCTATCAAACCGAAGCGTTCTACGACGAGATGTTCGAGGCCGACGGTCAGCCGCGGCCACGCAGCACGCTCTTGGCCCAGCGGCTTTCCGCATTGTCGGAGGGAGAGCTCGAGCGTCGGCAAAAGGCGGCCGATCTGGCGCTGTTGAACATGGGGATCACCTTCAACGTTTACGGCCACGCCGCCGGAACCGAGAAGGTTTGGCCGTTCGACATTCTGCCGCGGATCATCGAACTGGAGGAGTGGAGCCGCATCGAGCGTGGTCTGAAGCAGCGGATCCAGGCGCTCAATCTGTTTATCGACGACATCTATCACGACCAGAAAATCATTCGCGACGGCATCGTGCCCGACTGGTTGGTCGGGTCGGGCAAATGTTTTCTCAAGCCCTGTGCCGGACTGAAACCGCCCGAAGGTATCTGGTGCCATATCACCGGCACTGACTTGGTGCGCAACAGCGACGGCCGCATGTACGTGCTGGAAGACAATCTGCGTTGTCCGTCGGGCGTGTCGTACGTGTTGGAGAACCGGGAAGTCATGAAGCGGACCTTTCCGCAGATGTTCGCCGGCATGTCGATCATGCCGGTCGAAGACTATCCCGAGCAACTGCTGGAGATGCTGCAGTACATCGCCCCCGAAGACGTTGCCAATCCGACGGTGGTATTGCTGACGCCGGGCGTTTTCAACTCGGCCTACTTCGAGCACTGCTTCCTGGCCCAGCAGATGGGAATCGAATTGGTGCAGGGCTCCGACCTGGTCGTCGAAGACAACTATGTCTACATGCGAACGACCAAGGGGCGGCGCCGCGTCGACGTGATCTATCGCCGCATCGACGACGATTTTCTCGACCCGGAGACGTTCCGCGCCGACTCGGCGCTGGGCGTGGCGGGGCTCATGAACGCCTATCGCGCCGGCAACGTGGCGCTGGCCAACGCCCCGGGAACGGGCATCGCCGACGACAAGGCGGTCTATGCCTACGTCCCGAAAATCATCAAGTACTACTTGAACGAAGATATCCTGCTCGACAACGTGCCAACCTATATCTGCGGCGAGCCGACCGAGTGCCAGCATGTGCTGGCGAACCTGGAAAACCTGGTCATCAAGCCGACCAACGAATCGGGCGGTTACGGCATCGTGCTGGGCCCCCGGGCCTCGAAAGCCGAATTGGACACGTGCCGGCGTTTGATTCAAGAGAACCCGCGCAACTACGTCGCGCAGCCGATGCTGTCGTTGTCGCGGGTGCCAACGATCGTGGACGACCACCTGGAAGGGCGTCACGTCGACCTGCGCCCCTACATTCTGTATGGTGACGACATCTACGTTTTGCCCGGCGGCCTGACGCGCGTGGCATTGGTCAAGGGCTCGATGGTGGTGAATTCGTCGCAAGGGGGTGGCAGCAAGGATACGTGGGTGATCAAAAACTGATGGTCGTGAAAATTCCCGCGGCCGACCGCGGGACGAGTATGAAATTCCTGAGTCCTGGCGGAGGTAGGCGGCAATGTTAAGCCGAGTGGCGGATTCGGTGTTTTGGATGAGCCGGTATGTCGAGCGCGCGGAAAACGTCGCTCGGTTCATCGACGTCAATCTGTTTCTGACGCTGGATCTCGGCGCGGGACACGGCAGTCAATGGGCACCCCTGATCTATACCACCGGGGATCACACCGGATTCCTGGAGCGCTTCGCGGACTTCACGCAGGAGCAGGTGATCGAATTTCTGGCGTTCGAGCCCAAGAATCCCAATTCGATCTTGTCTTGCCTGCGACTGGCCCGCGAGAACGCCCGCACGGTTCGCGAGATGATCTCGTCGTCGATGTGGGAGGAGATCAACAAGTTCTACTTGATGGTCAGCAGCGCAGCGGCCGATCCGAGCAAGATCCACTCGATGTTCGATTTTTTCAACCAGGTCAAACTGAACAGTCATTTGCTGCAAGGCGTGACCGATGCCACGATGTCGCACGGCGAGGCCTGGCACTTCGCCCGCATCGGCCGGCTGATCGAACGTGCCGACAAGACGTCGCGCATTCTCGATGTGAAATACTTCCTGCTGCTGCCGACGGCGGCCGAGGTGGGCACGCCGTTGGACACGATTCAATGGGCCGCTCTGCTGAAGTCTGCCAGCGCCTTGGAAATGTATCGCCGTCGCTACGGCCGCATCATGCCGGCCCAGGTAGCCGACTTTTTGATGCTCGATCGGCACTTTCCCCGGGCCATGCACTTTTGCCTGATCAAAGCCGAGGAGTCGCTGCTGGCGATCGGCGGCGGCCAGACCGGCGGCTACCGTGCCCCGGCCGAGCAGCATCTGGGGCGGTTGCGGGCGGAGTTGGACTTCGCCTACATCGGCGAGATCATCGAGCACGGGCTGCACGAATTCATCGATCGCTTTCAATCCAAGCTCAACTGGGTCGGCGAAGCGATTTCGGAAACGTTTTTCGGCGTGCGTCCCACGTCGAGTTGGCCCGACGATCGAGAGGCTTCGGCCGGTCGCCCGAACCGGCAGCGTCAGACGCCAAACGGCCAGGCTCAAACCTTGGCGGCACCAACGTCGGCCGGATAGTTCGGCCTGAAATTCAAAACAAGCGTGTGCGAAACCAAAACCGCGGGGGGCGTGAAGCGAGAACGAAGAGCGTGTAAACCGGGCCGCGTCGGTCCTGAAAGCCCCTCCTCTCCGGTGCGTGCGCCGAGCGGGCCCAGAAGGCACCGTCGTTACGACCCGCACGCGTTGACCGCCTCCGGTGCCTCGGCGGCCCGACGACGCTGCGGATTGCTCGGTATTTGCCTTTGAGTAAAGCAATTCAATCGTGGAGTGTAGTGATTTACAGGGTAAACTTGCCCAAGCGCCGCCACCGGTGATTTGCCGGCCGCGTCGTGCCCGCGCGTTGTTCATCCCGCCGAGACAATCAAAGTAGTAATCCCTCATGTCGATCCGCGTTGCCTTGCACCATCAGACCACGTATCGCTACGACCGGCTGGTCACGATCTATCCTCAATTGGTCCGCCTGCGGCCGGCGCCGCATTGCCGCACGCCGATCGCGGCCTACTCGCTGAAGATTCGGCCCGAGCCGCATTTTTTGAATTGGCAGCAAGATCCGCACGGGAATTATCTGGGACGCCTGGTCTTTCCGGAACCGGGACGCGAGCTGTCGATCGAAGTCGACCTGGTGGCCGAGATGACGGTCATCAACCCGTTCGACTTTTTCCTGGAACCGGCTGCGGAAGAGTGGCCGTTTTTCTACGAGCCGTGGCTGGTGGAAGAACTGCGGCCTTACCTGGTCACCGAAACGCCTGGCCCCGCGCTTGGCGACATGGGTGGCAAGCATTTCGCGGCACACGCGACGAACGGTCGACTTTCTGATTGAACTGAACCAGCGGCTGTCGAAGGAAATCGGCTACGTCATCCGGCTCGACCCGGGCGTGCAATCGCCGCGAGCATACGTTGACGTCTGCCCGGGGTTCGTGCCGCGATAGCGCCTGGCTGCTGGTGCAAATCCTGCGGAACCTGGGATTGGCCGCCCGATTTGTTTCCGGCTACCTGATCCAACTCGCCGCCGACGTCGTGCCGCTGGAAGGCCCGGCCGGTCCCAAGACCGACTTTTGCGACCTGCACGCCTGGACCGAGGTCTATCTGCCGGGTGCCGGTTGGCTGGGGCTCGACCCGACGTCGGGGCTGATGTGTGGCGAAGGCCACATCCCGCTGGCCGCCACGCCCGACTTTGCCGGCGCCGCGCCGCTCACTGGTTCGGTCGAACCGTGCGAAGTGGCGTTTGACTTCAACATGTCGGTAACGCGGGTGCATGAAGACCCGCGCACCACGAAACCGTATCGCGACGACCAATGGCAAGCCATCGACGCACTCGGCCAGCGGATCGATGCCGATCTGGAAGCCGGCGCCGTGCGGCTGACGATGGGGGGCGAACCGACCTTCGTCTCGGTCGACGACATGGACGGCGAAGAATGGAACTTCACCGCCATGGGCCCGAACAAACGCCGGCTAGCCGGCGATTTGATCAAGCGGCTGCGCAGCAAGTTTGGCCCCGGCGGGTTTCTGCACTACGGCCAGGGGAAATGGTATCCCGGCGAACAACTGCCACGTTGGGCCCTCGGTTGCTACTGGCGCAAGGATGGCGAGCCGGTTTGGGACGATTTGGGCCTGCTGGCCGACGTGACCGACCATTTCGGCCACGACGAAAACACCTCGCAAAAATTCATCACGGCCCTGGCCGAGCGACTGGCCGTCGACACCGACTGCGTCGTGCCGGCCTACGAAGACGTCTGGCATTATCTGTGGCGCGAACGCCGGTTGCCGGTCAACGTCGATCCGCTGGATTCGCGGCTGACCGACCAGGCCGAGCGCGAGCGGCTGGCACGCATCTTCGAACAAGGCTTGGGAACGGTCGTGGGTCATGCGCTGCCGCTGGCGCCCGATGAGCGATGGCGACGACACCCGCTGGCGGACCGGCCAGTGGTTTTTTCGCCAGGAGCGGATGTTTCTGATTCCGGGCGATTCGCCGCTCGGCTATCGGTTGCCGCTCGACTCGCTGCCCTGGGTCACCAAATTCGACCGCGACACGGTGATCGATCGCGACCCGCTGGAGCCGCGTCCCGATTTGCCCGAACGAAGCACGTACCAACAACGCTACGTGGCCGGCGGCAACGGCCAATCGCGGTCGCGCGTGGCGGCTCGCCAGATGGCGCAAGGGGGCTCGGGTGGTTCGCTGGAGCCGGAGTCGTCGATCGGACTGGAGACCCTGGAATATCCGGAGCTTGCCCGGCAGCCGGTTCCCTACCTGGCGGTGGGACAATCGGCGCGGGGATTGATCCGCACGGCGCTGTGCGTCGAGCCGCGCGAGGGAAAGCTGCACGTCTTCATGCCGCCGGTCGCGCGACTCGAGGATTATCTGGCCCTGGTCACCGCGGTCGAGCAGACCGCCGCCCAGTTGCAAACGCCGATCGTTCTGGAAGGTTATCCGCCGCCGCACGATCACCGTTTGCAGCACTTCAAGTTGACGCCCGACCCGGGCGTGCTGGAAGTGAACGTTCAGCCGGCCAGCAATTGGAACGAATTGGTCTACAACACGACCACGCTCTACGAAGAGGCGCGGCAGTGCCGGCTGGGGACCGAGAAGTTCATGCTCGACGGCCGGCACACGGGCACCTGCGGCGGCAACCACTTTGTGCTGGGCGGACCGACGGCGGCCGAGAGTCCGATCTTACGGCGTCCCGATCTGCTCCGCAGCCTGGTGACCTACTGGCACAATCATCCGTCGCTGTCGTATTTATTTTCGGGCACGTTCATCGGGCCAACCAGTCAGGCACCGCGGGTCGACGAAGCCCGGCACGATAGCCTGTACGAGCTGGAGATGGCCTGTCAGCAGCTCTCGCGCGAGAAACAGTGCCCGCCCTGGCTGGCCGATCGACTTTTCCGTCATTTGCTGATCGACGTGACAGGCAACACGCATCGGGCGGAATTCTGCATCGACAAGCTCTATTCGCCCGACGGACCGACCGGCCGGTTGGGTCTGGTTGAGCTGCGTGGTTTCGAGATGCCGCCCCATGCACAAATGAGCCTGGTGCAGCAACTCTTGCTGCGCGGATTGATCAGCCGGTTCTGGAATACGCCCTACAACGAGAAACTGGTTCGCTGGGGAACCTCGCTGCACGACCGATTCATGCTGCCCCACTTCGTCGGTCAAGATTTCGACGGCGTGCTGACCGATCTGGGTCGCTCGGGCTATGAGCTCGACCGCGACTGGTTCGCGCCCCATTTCGAATTTCGCTTCCCGGTCATCGGCAGCGTCGTCTATCAGGCGGTGAATCTCGAACTGCGCTACGCCATCGAACCGTGGAACGTGCTGGGCGAAGAGGCGGGCGCCGGCGGCACGGTCCGCTACGTCGATTCGTCGGTGGAACGCCTGCAGGTCAAAGTCTCCGGGCTGATCGATCCCCGTTATGTGGTCACTTGCAACGGACGCCGCGTTCCGCTGCACCCGACCGGCGTGCGGGGCGAAGCCGTGGCGGGCGTACGCTACCGCGCCTGGCAACCGCCGGAATGCCTGCATCCGACGATCGGCGTCCACGTTCCGCTGGTGTTCGACATTTTCGACACCTGGAATCACCGATCGATCGGTGGCTGCACTTGGCACGTGGCGCATCCGGGAGGCCGGCATTACGAGACATTTCCGGTCAACGGCAACGAAGCCGAAAGCCGCCGTATGGCACGCTTTTTCCGTTTCGGTCACACGCCGGGTGTTCGGACGGATCCGCCGGCTGCCGAAATCAACCCCGAGTTTCCGTTTACGCTCGATTTGCGTCACACCCCCGGTGGGGTGTCTTGAAGACGGCGCAGTCCGCGCAGCCGATCCTCCGGGCAGGTAGCATGAAGCGTATGGGCAAGGCGTGCCAATTTTCGTCGCGCATCGCGGTGCGGCGAGCGGAGTTTTCAATCCATCTCTTGAGCATTGGCAGGCTCGGCCTTAAGCTTCTCTTTACGCTGCCGGAGGTAGGCGTTTCGTCATGAGCACGGCTTCGAGCTTGAATCCCACATCGCAACCACCAGGTGTCGTTGCGCCGGCGCGCTTGACGGACGGCTATCAGCCACCGCCATCGATCTATGACGAGATGTCGATCGCGCCGGAGGTGATTCGGCCGCATTGGCAAAAGTTCGTGGCCGCCCTCGATACGATGGGGCCGGCCGAATTGGGCCGCCGCTGGGAAGCCGCCAAGCGGCTGATCCACGAAAACGGCGTCACCTACAACCTCTACGCCGACCCGCTGGCCCGCGAACGCCCCTGGGAACTCGACCCGGTCCCCCTGTTGGTGGCCCCCAGCGAGTGGCAATCGTTGGCCGCCTCGCTCGTGCAGCGGGCACGCTTGCTGAACCTGATTCTGGCCGACCTCTACGGTCCGCAGCGATTGTTGCACGAAGGATTGGTGCCGGCCGAACTGTTGTTTGCCCACAGCGCGTTTCTGCGCCCCTGCCACAATTTGCACGTCCCCCGGCACACCTATTTGCACCTTTACGCGGCCCACTTGGCCCGCTCGACCGACGGACAGTGGCAAGTGCTGGCCGATCGCACGCAGGTCCCCTCGGGCGCCGGGTACGCGCTGGAGAACCGGATCGTCGTCTCGCGGATGCTGCCGCATGTGTTTCACGACTGCCAGGTGCAGCGGCTGGCGACGTTTTTCATGACGCTGCGCGACACGTTGCGTTCGCTGGCCCTGCACCATCGCGAGAACCCGCGGATCGTGCTGCTCAGTCCCGGCCCACGCAGTCCAACCTATTTCGAGGACGCCTACCTGGCCCGTTACCTGGGCTACACGCTGGTGGCCGGCGACGACCTCGCTGTGCGCGACTATCGCGTCTATCTAAAGACGCTGGGTGGGCTGCTGCCGGTCGACGTCATTCTGCGACGCGTCTACGACGAAGATTGCGACCCGTTGGAACTGCGCAGCGATTCGCTGTTGGGAATTCCGGGCCTGGTCCAGGCGGCACGCAGCGGCACGGTGGTGATCGCCAATTCGCTGGGAAGCGGGCTGGTCGAAGCGCCGGTCTGGTCGGCCTTTTTGCCGGCACTTTGCCGCTATTTCCTGGCCGAGGATTTGCAACTTCCCAGCGTGCAGACCTGGTGGTGCGGCCGGCCCAACGAGCTCGATCATGTGCTGGCGCATTTGCCCGATTTGGTGATCAAACCGGCCTTCACCCAGCGCGTCGAACAATCCTATTTTGGCGACCGGCTCTCGGCCGAAGAACGCACGCAACTGGCCGACCGCATTCGCCAGTCGCCGCGCGACTTCGTGGCTCAAGAGCGAATTGCCCGCAGCGCAACACCGGTCTGGAGCGGCGAGCGGCTACAACCCTGGCAGCTTGCCCTGCGAACCTTTTTGGTGGCCGGCGAGGATGGTTACACGGCCATGCCCGGCGGATTGTGCCGGGTGTCGGCCGGCGGCGACTGGCTGGGCGATTCGATGGCGTCGGGCGAGGGGAGCAAAGATGTTTGGGTCCTTTCCGAGGGACCCGTCACGCCAGTCAGCTTGCTCCATCCGGCTGGTCAAGCATTGACGCTGCGCCGCAGTGGCAACGAGTTGCCGAGCCGCGTGGCCGACAATCTGTTCTGGCTTGGGCGTCACGCCGAACGTTCCGAAGGCAAGCTGCGGCTGCTGCGGAGCCTTTTGGTGCGGCTGAGCAGCGAGTCGGAAACCGAAACGCTGCCCGAAATTGGGGTGCTGTTCCAGGCGCTGGCCGGACAAGGTTTGCAGGGAGCCGACGCGATCGCCCCGCATCCGCTGCTGCGGCCGCGGGTGTTGGAAGACGAACTGTTCGCCTGCCTGTTCGATTCCCAGCGGTCGGACAGTCTGCGCAGCAGCCTATCGAACATGCACCAGGTGGCGGCGATGGTCCGCGACCGGATTTCGGTCGACAGTTGGCGAATCCTCTATCGCATCGAACAAGATTTTCGCCGCCCGCCGCTACCGCGCGATTTTGTCCAGCCGGGCGACATGCTGGCGCTATTGAACCAGGTGCTGATGAATTTGTCGGCATTCAGCGGCATGGCGATGGAAAGCATGACCCGCACCCAGGGTTGGCGGTTTTTGGACATGGGCCGCCGTTTGGAACGTGCCATCCATACCTGCTCACTCCTGCGCAGCACGTTGGTCGTGCCGGGGAGCAACGAGTCGGCGGTGATCGAGGCGGTGTTGGAGATTGCCGACAGCTTGATGACCTATCGGTCTCGCTATTTGACCACGCTGCAATCGGCGCCGGTGTTGGATTTGCTGGTGACCGACGAATCGAATCCCCGTTCGGTGGCGTTTCAACTGGCCGTACTGGCCGACCACGTCGAAAACTTGCCGCGCGATCAGACGAGCCCCGTGCGGACCACCGAGCAGCGACTGACGATTTCGGCCCTCACTGGCGTGCGCCTGGCCGACGTGGAGAATCTGGCCGAGGTGGAAGGCGGAGTGCGTGAAAAGCTCGACCGGCTGCTGGCCCGGCTGGTCACACACGTGCGCAATTTGTCGGAAACGATTTCGCATACGTATCTGATTCACGCCGGCCCGGCGCGACAGATGTCGGAGCTGGCACCCCGCAAAGTCTGATCGAGCGAATCCCCCATGCGCTACAAGATCGTCCACACCACGACCTACACCTACAGCGACGCCGTGCCGATCTGCCACAACGAGGTCCACCTGATTCCGCGCGACGCCGCGCGCCAGGCCTGCCTTTACAACCGCCTGCGCATCAAGCCGCGGCCGTCGGTCCTCGAACAACGGATCGACTACTTCGGCAACCGGGTGACCAACTTCGCCATCGAACAGGCCCACCAGAAGTTGACCGTTATCGCCCTGAGCCGGGTTCACGTGACCGCCGCGCCGCCGGCGATCGATCCGGAAACGTCGGCCGCCTGGGAAGACATTCGCGACGCCCTGGCCTCCTACTCCGACCTGGTCGAGGTTTATCAATTCGTGTTCGATTCGGAACTGGTGAAGGCGTCGGCGGCGCTGCGAGAATATGCCGCGCAGAGCTTCACCCCCCGGCGGCCGATCGTCGCCGCCGCGCTCGATTTGTGCGGCCGCATCTACCACGATTTCACTTACGACCCGACGGCCACGACCGTCAGCACGCCGCTGCCGGTAGTGCTCCAACTGCGGCGGGGCGTTTGCCAGGATTTCGCTCATTTGGCCATCGGCTGCCTGCGCTCGCTGGGCCTGGCCGCCCGCTACGTGAGCGGCTATTTGCTGACCCGGCCGCCGGAGGGAAAAACTCGCCTGGTCGGGTCCGACGCCTCGCACGCCTGGCTGAGCGTTTACACCGGCAACTCGGGCTGGCTCGACTTCGATCCGACGAACAACGTCGTTCCGTCGCTGGAGCACATCACGCTGGCTTGGGGTCGCGACTATAGCGACGTTTGCCCGATCCAAGGCGTATTCATCGGCGGCGGCCAGCACGGCCTGAGCGTGAGCGTCGACGTGGCGCCGCTTGCCTAGACTTCTCGGCTGGCAAAGCACGCTGGGACCGGGAGGCCCGTCCCAGTGGACCTAGACCCCCTGGACTGCGCCGGTTACGATTGATGGCCGATCCGAGTTGCGACAGGGCAACACCCGGTCCCAATCGCGGCCCCGCTGAAATTTCTCGTTCCAACCGACCCGCCGGCCGATCCGCATGAGCGATACCGATCTCATCCACCGCCGCTCGACCGCCGAGCCGCTGCCCGACAATTTGAAAAGCGTGCAGCCGGGCGGAGGCGTCTGCTACGAGATCGAGCTGGCCTGGGGCCGCTGGCGCCGCTGGTATTTAAAGCGTTTGCGGCCCCGTTACGTCGAGCAGATGGCCGCGCTGCGGCAGGGCGATCCCCAGGGAGCCCCGCACGAGATTCTCGATTGCCGCGACTTGAAGTATTGCCGCAATCAATGCACCGCCGACTGGGAGCCGGTCGACGACCCGTTTCGTTGGCGCGAGTGGATTCCGTTTGCCCGCTGGGGACTGGCCGAGCTGCTGCTGATGGGCTTGCCGCTGTTGGCCGTGACGCTGGCGCTGGTTTACTGTGGCTTTTGGTATTTGGCGCTTGGGCCGGGCGTCGTGCTCGGGCTGATCGTCTATTTCTTCCGCGATCCGCCGCGCCGGGTGCCGACCGGACCGGCAGTGGTTGTGTCGCCGGCCGACGGTCGTGTGGCCGAAATCACCCGGCTGGATCACGACGACTTCATCGGCGGGCCGGCTGTGCGGATTGGCATCTTTCTGTCGATTTTCAATGTCCACCTCAACCGGGCGCCCGCAGCGGCACGGGTAATCCGATTGCACTACTCGCCCGGATTGTTCCTCAACGCGATGAATCCGCAAAGTGCGCTGAAGAACGAAAACTTGTGGATTGGCCTGGAAGAAGTCGATTTACCTTATCGGCGGCTCATCGTGCGGCAAATTGCCGGCCTGTTCGCCCGGCGGATCGTTTGCAATCTGCGGCTCGGGCGAAACCTTGGAACGTGGGCAGAAATTTGGCATGATCAAGCTCGGCTCGCGCACCGAATTGATTCTGCCGGCCGAGCCGGGGCTCGAGCTGTGCGTGGCCGTGGGGGACAAGGTCCACGCCGGCTCGACGACGATGGCCCGTCTGCCCCAAGCCAGTCCTGCTCCAACCGTGAATGGATAACGTGATGAGGCGAATCCGAACCGTTGCCATCTTTCCGACGATGTTCACGCTGGGCAACCTGGTGTGCGGGTTTTTCAGCATCGTCGTGGCGGCCCGGGTCGATGCCCCGACGGCCGAATCGATTGCCACGAACGCGCGTGTCGCGCGACGTTCCGTTCGCGCATCCGACGCGGGTGCTGAGCGAGCTCGATCCGACGAATCCGACGCAGAACGTGATGCTGAGCGGCTGGCTGATTTTTCTGGCGCTGATCTTCGACGCGCTGGATGGCCACGTGGCGCGGATTTCGCGGGCGACGAGCGATTTTGGCGCGCAGCTCGATAGTTTATGCGACGTGGTGACGTTCGGCGTGGCTCCCGGTTTTTTGCTGGTGAAAATGTGTCCACAGCCGACGTTTCATTATCGCGACGCGATCTGGATCATCGGCGCCTCGTTCGCCGCCTGCGCGGCATTGCGCCTGGCCCGGTTCAACGTCGAGACCGGCGAAGAGGACGAACATCTCCGCTTCAGCGGTTTGCCGTCGCCGGCCGCGGCGGCCGCGATCGCCGGTTTTGGGATTTTGTTTTACGAGTTGCGGCGTGAAGGACACGCGCTGGCCGACACCGAGACGATCGATCTGGTCATCCAGTGGGTGCTGCCGTTCTTCGCCATGTTGGTGGCGGCGTTGATGGTTTCGCGGATTCCGTATCCGCACGTGGTGAATCAGATCTTTCGCGGCCACCGCAGCTTTGGCCACGTCGTTGGTCTGGTCTTTTTGCTGGTGGCGATCATGTCGGTCCGGGGCTATTCGGTGCCGATCATGGGCTGCGGCTTCGTGCTGTATGGCCCGATCAGCTACGCCTGGAACCGGCTGCACGCCCGGCGGGAACACCCCGACCCGATCTTCTGAGGCCAGGCCGCTGCTCGCCGCGGCGGCGTGCGCACGTGGCGCGAAAACGACACGTGCGGCCGAGACGATCGGCTACCAGGCCCCTGGCGTCGGTCGGCGGCGGACAACTAACATCCAACGCATGTTCACCGGTATCGTCCGCCAGATGGCCCCTGTGGCCGAAGTCGTCAGCCAAGGGCCCGGAAAGCGGCTCGTCGTCGAGGCCGGCCCGTTGGCCGCCGCCGCGTCGATCGGCGACAGCATCGCCATCAACGGCTGCTGCTTGACCGTGGTCGCCCAGGCGGGCGGGCAGTGGGGTTTCGACGCCGGACCGGAAACGCTCGCCCGCACAAATCTGGGCCAACTTGCAAGCCGGCAGCCTGGTGAATCTGGAGCCTGCCCTGCGCGTGGGCGATGCCCTGGGTGGCCACTGGGTCACCGGCCACATCGACAGCCACAGCCACGTTGGCCAGCCGGACCGACGATCGCGATTGGTCGACGTTTTGGTTCGCCATCGAGCCGCGCTGGACGGCTCAGATGGTCGCCAAGGGCTCGGTCACCATCGATGGCGTCAGCCTGACGCTGGTCGACGTGACGGCCGACCGCTTTAGCGTGGCGCTGATTCCCCACACGCTGGCGGCAACGACGCTGGGCCGGCTGGCCGTGGGCGACACGGTGAACATCGAAACCGATCTGTTGGCAAAATACGTCGAAAAATGCCTCGCCATCGGCGGGGATCATCCGGCAGCGAAAGGATAAACGAGGAGAAACTGGGGACGACCGCACTCGTTGCGTGCAGCCGCGGCACATCGTTCCCGTTTTTCAGTCGTGCTTGAATGACCGATTCCGAGCCACGTCATCAAACGCTGTCGTTCTTGCAGCGGCGCTTCGCCGAAGTCGGCATCGAGCCCCACACGCGGCACGGCCAGAACTTTCTGATCGATCTGAACCTGGTCCGGCTGCTGGTCGATTCGGCGCAGATTGACTCCGTCGGACATCGTGCTGGAAATCGGCACCGGCACCGGCTCGCTCACCGGCCTGTTGGCCGACCGGGCAGCCGAAGTGATTTCGGTCGAGGTCGATTCGCGGATGCATCAATTGGCGAGCGAGGAGCTGTTCGGCCGCCAGAACGTCACGCTGCTGCTGAAAGATGCCCTGCGGAACAAGAATCATCTCGATACCGGGCTGCTGGCGCTGCTGGCCGAACGGGTGGCGGCCCGGCCGGGCGCGGCGTTGAAGCTGGTCGCCAATCTTCCCTACAACGTCGCCACGCCGATCCTCGGCAATCTGCTGGAGTGTCCCACGCCGCCGGCAACGATGACCGTGACGATCCAAAAGGAATTGGCCGAGCGGATCACGGCCGCGCCGGGAACGAAAGACTATGGCGCGCTGAACGATCTGGATTCAGAGCCAATGCCGCACGCAGTTGGTGCGGCTGTTGCCGCCCAGCGTATTCTGGCCGCGACCGAAAGTGACGTCGGCCATCCTGCACATCGAGCGCGACGATCGCATGCGGGAAGCGATCGGCGATCTCGCTTTCTTTCACGCTTTCGTCCGCGCGCTGTTCACGCACCGGCGCAAATTCCTGCGCAGCGTGCTGGTCGCCGCCCACAAAGAGACGCTGGGCAAAGCCGGGGTCGACGCCGTCCTGGCCGAGCTCGATCTGTCGCCCGAATATCGGGCCGAACAACTCGACGTCGCCACGATCCAACGGCTCGCCCAGGCGGTCCATCGCCATCTGCTTGCGGCGGCCAGCGGTCAGACGGCCCGGGGCGATTTAGGCGGAACGAAAACGACCCCATTCCAAGCCGAGCTTGCGCATGCGTGCGCGGAGCGTGTGAGGGTTGATGCCCAACAGTTTCGCAGCGCCGCCGGCCCCTTCGATCCGGCCATGCGTGCGGCACCAAGGCCGCTTCGATGTGCCGGGCCATGGCCTGGTCGAGCGTGGCGAAATTTCCCGCGCCTGCAGTCGATACGAACGGCTGCATGGGTATCGCCTGTTGGGTGCCGGAGAGGGGAACCGCTCCGAGCGCCGTGGCCACCTCCAGATGTTTGCCTTCGCCCAAAATCACCGCTCGTTCGATCACGGTACGCAATTCCCGCACGTTGCCCGGCCAGGAATAGCCGGCCAGCAAACTCAAATCGTCGGACGTGGGCAAAACGGCGGCCACGCCGGTCCGATTGGCGGCCCGCAGGGCGAAATGGGCAGCCATGGCCGGGATGTCCTCGATCCGCTCGCGGACGGGGGGCAAGCGAAGCGGAAAGACCGCCAGGCGATACCAGAGATCCTCGCGAAAGGCTCCGGCGCCGACCATGGCCTGCAGATCGCGATGGGTGGCGGCAATGACGCGTACATCGACCGTTACCGAGTGCTCGCTGCCAACCCGCTCGAACGTGCCGTCCTGCAAGATACGCAGCAGGCGGACCTGGGCCGCGGGGGTCAGTTCGCCGCACTCGTCGAGAAACAAGGTTCCGCCGTCCGCCCGCTCGAACCATCCCTTTCGATCGCCGACGGCGCCGGTGAAGCTGCCTCGCTCGTGGCCGAAAAGTTCGGAATCGACCAGTTCGGTCGGAATCGCGCCGCAATTGACGCGGAGAAACGGACCGCTCGCCCGGCGCGATCGATCGTGAATGGTTCGTGCGATGACTTCTTTGCCCGAGCCGGTTTCGCCCAGGATCAACACCGGAGCGGCCGTGGGAGCGACCAGAGCGACGCGTTCCATGACCGGCCGCAGGCCGGTATCGATGCCGATGATCGTATCGGTGATGTCTTGCCGGCCCAATCGCGAGAGCAGCGACTGTTTGTCAGCCTCGGCGGCCTCGCGCAGCGCGCTCAGCTTCGCGCAGCCGCCGGTCATTGTCCAACCAGACGGCGAACGGCTCGAGCAGCCGCTCCAGCATTTGCTGGTGGCGGGGCAGGAACTTGTGAGGCGGTTGGGCCACCAACAGCACCAATCCGATCGGCCCATCGGCCAGATTGAGCGGGCCGATCAAAACTTCGCCGGTCAGGCCTTCGGGAATCGCGCCGGCCGGCACGACGCCCCACTCGGCGGCGTCGACATGGCTGACCTGGCGCCGTCGGCACCAGGCGAGCAGTTGCTCGAAGTCGGCGGCGGAAAAATCGCTGTGATGATGCGCGCGGTCGGCGCCGAACCCGAGCCGCACTCGCCCACTGCGACCGTGTCGGCAGACTGCTGCGAGAGGTCCAAACGGCGGACCAGAACCAGGTCGACCGGCAAGCGGCGGAAAAGCGATTTGGCGTTGCGCTGAACCGCTTCGCTGATGTGGACGTGCCGGCAAGCTTCACGCCAGACGTCGAGTAGGAGTTGACCGAACTCTTCCATCGGAGCCTCAGCCGTCAAATGCGGCGGACAATTCTAGGTTATTTAACGGATGTCCGTGTCCCGTGACGGATCTAAGGCGGCAAAATCCCGACATTCTGCGGAAAAGCACCGTTTTCATCGGTCAAAGCTGCCTCAAGGGCGAATCCTGGGCCTTTGGCACATCTTTCGCTTCTTCATACATAACTTACATGAGCATCTTAGTGATGTAAATGTTCGGTTTTCGACTGATGTTGGCCGACGTGCGTCTGCCAAAACGTCGGTCGGATTGGTCGAGCGGATGGAGTTCGGCGGGGCTTCCATCCGCGGCCCGTTTTTTTGTGTGATTAGTTGCATCAGACCCACAGCTTCGAAGGAGTCCCGCTTATGAGTCGATTCAGAGGATTTAGATTTGCAGCCATCCCAGGGCTGGCACTGTTTTCACTGGTCGCAGCTGCCCAGGCACAGACCTACAACGCGGCCAAGGATTGGCTTACGACCTTCCCCACGACCGCCTCGGTCGGCGCCGCAACCCATGCGACCTGGGGTGCCGGAAGCGCCTGGAGTGGCGGCGAGTTGAGTTACAACTGGACCGATCAGGCGGCTGCCAAGGGGAACAGCAGCCTGCAATTGATTCCGACCTTCTACTTGCCCAGCACCGGCTACCTGAACAGTGGCAGCACGATCGAGGCGACGTATACGTATACGGTCCCTTTTCAGGCGTATCAATTTAATCCTGGTACGACCATCCACCAGCAAGTCGGCGAGACGCTGACCCAGCAGATCAACTACGGCAAAGACCCGATTGCCGGCACCGCCGCCATCACGTTGCCCGCTAACACGACCATCTTTGGCAGTGCCGCCAACGGTACTCTGCAGCAGGTTGCGGCAGTCAAAGACTTTGCCTCGGCGACAAGCGTCATCGGTTTCTCGACGACGTCCTTTAACCCCTCGGGCGGTACCTTCAACGATGGCCAGGGAAGCGTGCAGGACTCTGGTCCTGGCGTCTGGTACAACTACAGCACCAACGCAACGAGCTCATCGCTCGGCGCGCTGAACGCTCCGAGTGGAGCGGGCGACACCTACGGCACCGGCCTAGGCGCCCAAACCGCCAACACGTTGCTGCTGGGAGGAACTTGGGGGCCGAGCTACGTCGCCTGGACTGCTCCGGCAAACGGCAGCGTCACCGTCAATTCGACGATTTGGGACGTGGGTCAAAAACCTTCTGACGGCAACCCAAGCTTCTTTGTCTTTGCCAACGGCGGCCTCGGAGCTGGTCCCACGGCGCCGATTGAGTCGGCAAGCAGGTGGACGGTCGGGGCGAGCTCTCCCAACGGCACGCTCTACACGGGGACCACCTTTGACGCAGCTCCCAGCTCGACCATCGCTGGCAGCACACTGACCGAGGTGGCCAACCTCTCGGGCTACACGGGCAGTGGCTACTACAGCGGGTTGAATTGGGCCAGCGGTAGCTTCGCCGTGTCGGCTGGCGAGACGATCTACTTCGCGATCGATCCGAATCACGACTACGGCCTGGGCAGCGGCCTCGGTGCACGCCCCGAGGGTAATCAAGATCCGATCGCCCTGCAGGCCATCGTTAACTTTACCGCCCCGGAACCCTCGAGCCTCGTGCTCTTGGCCATCGCCGGACTCGGTTTGGCCTTCGTCACGTGGCAGGGACGGCAACGGCCGTAGCCCTCGGCAACGAACCGGCCACGTTGTGGCGGAAAGCATTCCCAGCAACGTGTTCGCCAGGAGCGACTCCCTGGCGAACACGTCCCTTCGCAGCCGCTGGCCCACTACCGGGCCAGCGGCTGCCTTAGTTTTGCCACATTAAGTCGGCAGCCCCGCCATCTCCTCTCTTACACGGGCAATGCGGCGGCGATTCCCCCCGGCACCTCAGGTTTGAAGTCTGCCGCGCCGCGGTAATCACTGTTCAGGAGGTGATGATTCCACTCAGCCGACGCCCATGGGCCATCATATATGACGGGTTGATCCAGCTTATTTGGTAGCAGACCATGACCCGTGATGGATTCCTAATCGAATAATCCCTTCCAAAGCCAGTTTCCCTAGGTCCCTACCGTCCTATGGGGGGAATCTTGCATCTTGGCACATCGTTCGCTGAGATATTCATCACTTACATGAGCAAGTTAGTAATGTAACCTGCCGATTGAAATCACTGAGCCGCGTCAAAAAAGGAACTTGTTCATGCCTCTGCGGTCAATTCACGTCGTCGCCTCAGGGCTTCTTCTGCTGCTCGGCATATCGCTTGCCGGCTGCGGCTCCGGAAGTTCGCCCAGCGGCAGTGCGACGAAGGAATCGGCGGCAACGACCGCGGCCGACGGCCATTCTTCTACCGGGCCGGTGGAATTGAAACACGTTTCCTACGATCCGACGCGCGAGTTGTGGAAGGCGGTCAACGTCGCTTTCGCGGCCGACTACCTGAAGGACAAAGGGATTGAAGTCAAAATCGAGCAATTCCACGGCGGCGCGTCGGCCCAAGCCCGCAACGTCATTGAAGGGCTCGAGGCGGACATCGTTTCGCTTCCCTTGCCAACCGACACCGAAGCGATCACCCGAGCGGGTTTGATCAAAGAGGGTTGGGAAGAACGCTTGCCGAATCACTCGCTCCCCTACACTTCGACGATCGTGTTTGTCGTCCGCAAGGGGAATCCCAAGCAGATCAAGGATTGGCCCGATCTGGTTCAGGAGAAAATCGAAATCATCACGCCCAGCCCGAAGACGTCGGGCAACGGCAAATTGAGTTTTCTGGCGGCCTGGGGGAGTGTGCTGAAGCGCGGCGGCTCGGAGGAGGACGCCAAGCGGTTCGTCACCGAGATCTACAAGCGCGTGCCGGTACTCGATTCGGGAGCCCGGGCCGCGACGGTGACGTTCGCCAAGAAAGAGATTGGCGACGTTCACCTGACTTGGGAGAGCGAAGCGTTTCTGGAAATTGAAGAAGCCAAGGGCGAGCTGGAAATGGTGGTTCCGTCGGTCAGCATTCTGGCCGAGCCGCGCGTGGCGGTCGTCGACGCGAACGTCGATCGCCATGGGACTCGCGGCGTGGCCGAGGATTATGCGAACTACTTTTACACTCCGCGGGCTCAGAAGATCATCGCCGAAAACTATTACCGGCCCGTCGATGCCGAAGTGTTGGCCCAGTTTCCAGATCGGTTCGCCAAGGTCGATCTATTTACGATTCTTGACGTCGCAAAAGGCTGGGAAGACGCCGATCAGCGATTCTTCGCCGACAACGGCGTCTTCGACGGCATTTACAGCGGCGCTTCCAAGTA
The DNA here is from genome assembly GCA_963702015.1 of uncultured Planctomycetaceae bacterium. Taxonomy (GTDB): domain Bacteria; phylum Planctomycetota; class Planctomycetia; order Pirellulales; family PALSA-1355; genus DATJTR01. The sequence continues at coordinate 2,705,887 of OY969698.1, read as the reverse complement.
GATCGCAACACAAATACCCGGGATTTGTTTCCCGCTTTACGAGTCATTCACGATGATAACCATCCGTTTCTTAAGTGCGACCGCCGCGAGCCTGGCGCCGCCCGTGTTGTCGTCCGGCAACGATAGCCGGGCGGTGACCAGCTCGTGTGCGACCGCGGTCGCGTGGCCGGAGGCCGGTTAATGCCGCTCATCGTCCCGTTGAATCCGATTGCTCGTGCGCGAAGCGGCGCCAGCGTCACGCCGCTGGGCGGGGCGGGCCGTGGGGTGGCCGGCTTGGCCGGCTGGGAGGAATCGCAAGGATCGAAGTCGGATTCGCCGGGTGCTGCCGGGGTTTGGCGTCAGCCTGGGATACACGGTCGTCTATTTGTCGGTGCTGGTGTTGATTCCGCTGGCGGCTTGCTTCGCCAAGGCGATGACGCTGTCCCCCACGCAGTTTTGGCGAGTGGTGTCGACGCCGCGAGCGATTGCCGCCTACAAGCTCAGCGTCGGTGCTTCGCTGGTGGCCGCCGTGGCCAGTGTCATGTTAGGCCTGTTGGTTGCTTGGGTTTTGTCGCGGTACGAGTTTCCGCTGAAGCGATTGGTCGACTCGCTGGTCGATCTCCCCTTCGCGCTGCCGACGGCCGTGGCCGGGCTGGTCTATTCGAGTCTCTATGTGCCCAAGGGATGGTTCGGACAATTCCTGGTGCCGTTGAAGATCCCGGTGATTGCGCCGGAGGGGATTCGGTTTGCCTATTCGCGTGCCGGAATCGTTTTGGTGCTGACGTTTTTGGGAGTGCCGTTTGTGGTGCGAGCTTTGCAGCCGGTGCTGGAGAGCCTGGAGGCCGACGTGGAAGAAGCCGCCCACCTGCTGGGTGCGTCGCGCTGGCAAACGTTCTGGCGGGTGATTTTGCCGGTGCTGCGGCCGGCGCTGGTGACGGGCTTTGCCCTCTCGCTGGCCCGGGGGTTGGGCGAATACGGGGCCGTGGTGTTCGTGTCGGGCAACAAGCCGTTTCAGACCGAGATCGCTCCGGTGGTGATCGTCTCCTCGATCGAGTCGTATCACTATGCCGAAGCGGCCGCGGTGGCGGTGGTTCTGTTGGTGTTGTCGTTCTCGCTGCTGGTGGCGATCAACCTGCTGGAGCGGTGGAGCAAGCGGTTCTATGCACAGTAGCTCGACCTTGATCGCACCGCACAAGGCGCCCGCGCGGCCATTGGCCGGGCTGCATGTCCGCGCTTCCCAGCAAGATCCGCTGTGGGTGCGCTGCCTGCTGATCGGCGCGGCGCTGGCGGTGGTGGGAGTGTTGATCCTGGTTCCGGTGGTGAATGTGTTTTATCAGGCGCTGGCCGATGGTTTTGGCGCCTACTGGAAGAATCTGTTCGAGGACGCCGACACGCGGAACTCGATTTTATTGACGCTCGTTGTCGCTCCGGTGGCGGTGCTGATGAACATTGTTTTTGGGCTGGCGGCGGCCTGGGCAATTGCCCGCTTTCGTTTTCCCGGCCGCACGGTCCTGACGGCGCTGGTCGATTTGCCGTTTTCGGTCTCGCCCGTGGTGGCGGGACTGGTGTTGGTGTTGATCTTCGGTTTGACGGGCTATCTCGGTCCTTGGCTGCGAGCCCATGACATCAAGATCTTGTTCGCCACTCCGGGATTCATTTTGGCGACGGCCTTTGTGACCGTTCCGTTCGTGGCCCGCGAATTGATCCCGGTCATGGAAGCTTTGGGGCCGGAAGAAGAGATTGCGGCCGTCAGCCTGGGAGCCAACGCCTGGCAGGTCTTTTGGCGGGTCACGCTGCCGAACATCAAGTGGGGGTTGCTGTACGGCGTGATCTTGTGCAACGCGCGGGCGATGGGAGAGTTCGGAGCGGTCTATGTCGTTTCGGGCCACGGCGGCAGCGAAACCATGCCGCTGCGCGTGGAAAAACTGTTTCAGGAGTCCAACAATTCCGGTTCCTTCGCGGTCGCTTCGGTCCTGACGCTGTTGGCACTGGTGACCTTGGTGGTCAAGGTGGTGCTGGAGCGCAAGACGCGCAACGATCTGGTGGAAGCGGCTAGTCTTGCCGGAGACAAGTCGTGAGCATTTCGGTCAAAAACATCAGCAAACGATTCGGCGACTTCCAGGCGCTCGACAACGTCAGCCTGGAAGTTCCCGCCGGCTCGCTGCTTGCGCTGCTCGGCCCTTCGGGATCGGGCAAAACCACCCTGCTGCGGATCATCGCGGGCCTTGAGGGAGCCGATGACGGCTCGGTGCTGTACGAAGACGAAGACGTCACCGGCGCGTCGGCTCGCGACCGCAACGTGGGCTTTGTCTTTCAGCACTACGCCCTGTTCCGTCACATGTCGGTGTTTGAGAATATCGCCTTCGGCCTGCGGGTGCGCAAGACGCCGCGCGACGCCGTCGACGCCCGGGTGCGCGAACTTTTGCACCTGGTGCGGTTGGAAGGACTCGAGCGACGCTATCCCTCGCAACTGTCGGGTGGCCAACGGCAGCGCGTGGCCCTGGCCCGGGCGCTGGCCATTCGGCCCAAGGTGCTGCTGTTGGACGAACCGTTCGGGGCGCTCGACGCCAAAGTGCGACAGGAGCTGCGGGTCTGGCTGCGGAGCCTGCACGACGAGCTGCATGTGACCAGCCTGTTCGTCACGCACGATCAAGACGAAGCCTTCGAAGTGGCCGATACCGTGGTGGTGATGAATTCGGGCCGCGTCGAGCAAGCCGGCTCGCCGCAGGAAGTCTTCGATCATCCGGCCAATCCGTTCGTGATGGATTTTTTGGGAAACGTCAATCGGTTTACCGGCCGGGTGCAGAACGGCCTGGCGACCTTGGGATCGTTGGTCGTCGACTATCCCGAATATCCCCATGCCGAACCGCGCGACGCGACGCTCTATTTCCGCCCGCACGAATTGGACATCGAGCTGCATCGCAACGGCACGCCGGCCATGGCCGCCACCGTGGAACGCATCAACTCGGCCGGGCCGATCGCCAAGATCGCGCTGGCCGCCGACGGATTCGAGCGGGGATTGAACGTCGAACTGAGCAAGCAGCGCAGTGACGAATTGGCGCTGAAGGCCGGCGATCGGGTGTTTGTCTCGCCGCGAAAAACGCGGGTTTTTGTCCCTGAGTATGTGATCTGAGACCGTGTGATCTGAAGTAGTGGGACCGGATGGTGCGCGTCAGAACCCATGCGATCGCCGCGGCGCGGCGGAACAAAGGAAGTGCGATGAGCAACGATACGGCCCACGTGACGGATGAAACGCCGAACTCGCGGCGCGATGCGGCGCTCGAAGACGCGCTCGAACAGATTCGCCGCGCACTGCAAGGCTTGCAGTTCGGCGAAGTGTCGGTGATCGTGCAAGACGGCGTGGTCGTCCAGCTCGAGCGGCGCGAACGTCGGCGGCTTCGCGGCGGGCAACGTTAGACGTCGCAGCGCGGCACTAAACATCGCAGGCATCAATCAAACCAACATGAAAAACCAACGAAGATCAAACGCCGGCGCGAACCTCCGATCCGGCGCGATGCTCTTCGCTTGAAAAAGGCTCGTCGCAAGAAGACTCATGCCAACACGATCAACGATCTTTTACTGTTGAAAGCGACGTGGCTCTCGGCCGCCGCTCCCCGCCGCGCAAGCGTGCAATAGGGTTGAGCCGGCCGCCAGAGCTCCCTCTGTCCCAGCCGACCCGCGTAGCGCGGGAGGCCTTCTGACGAACACGCAAGCTGCTGACTGGGGCGATCCCAGAGGCATAGCGCAGCTGGATTTGCCTCGTGAGCGTCATGCACAACCGCTGCAAGCCCACGACGAGCGATCGCACAGGTGTACAAGTTGTCTTCATCTAACGCGGAGCAGAGCCATGAATCGCTGTTGTTGTCGCCATCGGACCGCCGGCCGTCACTTACCCAATCCGCTGGACGACATTTTTTTGAAGAGGAAATGAGAGTCATGTACGAGGAAGCAGAACGTTTTCATGAAGAAACCGATCGTGATCTGGAGCGCCGAGTGACGGCATTTCTGGCCGATCGAAACATTCCCGCACTGCGGCGCCTGGGCGTTCGGTCGCACCGAGGAGTGGTCACGCTCCGCGGTCGAGTGCGGACTTTTTATGAAAAGCAACTAAGTGGTCAATCTGCCCGCCGCGTGGCGGGGGTGGTCGACGTGATCGACGCCACCGAAGTGGAGTCCGACGCCGTTTTGTTGGTGGCCCGACCGGCCGCCGGCAGAAAGCGCGACACGCGCGTCTCGCCACCGGTGGTCGTGACGTTCGACAGTCATCCCGGCGACGTCACTCAGATTTCTAATGATCGCAGTTTAGACCCAATCTCGCAGGCTAAGGGGTAAGGAGGGCCCCCGATACGTACGCACCGGGAACGGAGTGCATGAACCGGCGATAAGAGAGGCAACTCGCGAAGCGCTTGCTGGCCGAAATAGTCCGCATCTTGGTGTGTCAGTTAAGAATTGGATTCGCCGCGCGGCGGGGTGCGAAAGTTCTTCGCCGTGCCAATTGGTTTTGCTTTTTTTTGGAAAACGAGTCAGAGGCATTTTTTGCGGGTTGGCAAATGGTTTGCCGACCCACGATTGAAATATCCACGTTTTGTTTGAGGAGAGTTTCATGAGAATCCGTCGTTCCAAGTTACGGGCCGCCTTCACGCTCGTGGAGTTGCTCGTCGTGATCGCCATTATTGGCGTGTTGATTGCATTGTTGTTGCCCGCCGTGCAGCAAGCTCGCGAAGCGGCCCGCCGCTCGCAGTGCTCCAACAATCTGAAGCAGCAGGCCCTGGGCGTGCATAACTACGCCAGCACCTTCGGCACGCTTCCTTCGACCATCCGTCCGCCCACAGGCACCCGCCTGGCATGGGTCACGCAAACGCTCCCGTATCTCGATCAGCAGGGTTTGTACGACAAGTACGACCAGTCGTCGAACTGGAGCTCGCCCATCCCGAACACGGCTGCCGGCTACCTGGTGCCCAATTCGCTCGTTTCGAGCACGCGTATCTCGTCGCTGGAATGCCCTTCGAGCAATCCGTCGTCGGAAGATCCAGCGCGGCTGGACGACGATCCGGATCCGAAGACCCAAAACGCCACGACAGGAAAGGGGTTTTATGGTACCAGCATCGGTATTAGCACAGCAGCGACGGGCACCACTCCTGTATGGCCGAATACCACCGCGGGTGGCAACGGTCGGTTCGCGGCTTCGACCGATTATGCCGCAGTGAACGGAGTTGAGGCCGTCCTGCAGCAGATTCCCTATGAAGCGACCGGCAACACGCCTCCCGCCGCGACGACCGAGTCGGCAGCACAGACCGCCTATGCCGCACCGATTCTGTCGAGCTCCGGCACCGCCACCACAGGCACCAAGTCGGCGATTGACGGTTATGCGTTCGGCATCTTGCAAAAGAATGCCAAACCGCGATTGGCCGACGTGCGCGACGGTTTGTCGAACACCATCTTGCTGTCCGAAAGTGCCGGCCGGCCGTGGCTTTGGAACAGGGCCAGCGGAAAGCTGGTCAAGGTCACCAACTCGGATGGCGACATCGGCGGCCCTGGTGATAACAGCGCGCCAATCACGCATGATCGCGTCAATGGTGGCGGTTGGTCACGCGCGGCCAGCGATATCACGCTGCTCGGCTCGGATCCGACCGGCACCATCTTTCCGGGTTATTATGTCAACCGCACCAATGGTGTTAGCTTCGCCGGCGGCACGTGGACGGCGTCGCCTGATTCAATCTCCGGCGGCGGCAGCACTCCAAACGGCCCCACGGGAGTCATTGAGGCCAATTTGTACACCGGCGTAACGCTGGACACCGCTTACTACCAAGGAGCCGGCACGGGCATTCTCAACATCTTCAACGGTTGGGATGCGTCGGTCGGCGCCACGGCGGTTAACGGGTCGGGGCAACCGTTCTCGTTCCATCCGGGTGGCCTCCACGTGGCCTTGGGTGATGGCTCGGTGAAGTTCATCTCCGAGAACATCCCCATCCGTCTGTTCGCCCGCCTGGTCACTCGCGATCAGGACGAACCGGTCGACGGCAGCTATTACGAATCGTTCCAGGCTCACTAGTTTCAGCGCCTCGACACGCAGTTGCTTCTGATCCACCGTTGCCACGAGGCAACGACCGACGACCCTCTCACCCCACGGGAACCAAGGCCCGGGGGTGGGAGGTTTTTTTCTTTTGCGCCGCGGAGGAGAGGCTGGCGGAAACCATTTGTTCGGCCGGCAGGGGACGTGCTGGGCGATGGCAAGAGCCCGGGCTGGCTTCGAGGAACAAGGACGGCAAGGATCGCCAAGGGCGCAAACAAAAACCCGGCTCGATCGGATCGAGCCGGGAGATTCGGGTCGCAAGTCAAGTGCGTGCAAGCGCTGTTATTCGCAGCAGCCGCAGCAAATCGGCGTGTTGTGGAACGACACATAGCAGCAGCAGCCGGCGGCCAGGCAATGGGCCGTGCAGTCGCAGCAAGCCTGGATCATGTCGCAGCAGGCCTTGTCACCGCTCATGCAGGTGATCGTGCAGCCATCTTTCGTGTACTCGCACTTGCACATGCCGCAAAACAGATTGAACTCGCAGCAGGGGATGCCGTTGTAGGTGCAGGTAATCGAGCACATGCCGTCGCAGAGAGCCCGGCACAGATTCTGCAAGGTGCCACAGGCCACCTCGTCCTCGCACGAGCAGATGAGCTTCATCCCGCCCTTGCACTTCTCCGCCTTGATCGTGCAACGCGGCAGCACCCACGAATTGATCGCGGGGGATGCCGCCGAATGGGCGGGGCTGTGTGCCCCCGCCGAAGGGCCCCAAGCGGCCGCCGGCGAAGAACCACGTTGCGTAAACACTGCGCTAGCCATAGCAGAACTCCTTTCGCTGTGGAACCAGCCGCAAACCGCACGAATCCTCAGCGGCGCGAGTGTAAGCGGTGTCAGGCACCGAATTGCGACTGTATTGCCGAGGAACGTGTGCACCTCGGGTCGTTCAGTCAGCGGCGTGGCAAAAAAATGGGCCTCCCGATGAAAACGTTCGCGGGTCGGCAGTCAAAAACTCGCAGCAGTATAGAATCGCTATCGCTGATGCACAAGCTGCAGCGGCGAGGTAAACATTGCCGATTGGCGAAAACATTCTCTGCCTAACTTTCGCAGCGGCATTGAAATGGTCATCCGCGAAATTTAGGCGGTTTCTGGTGCTGGCGCTCGGGCCAACAGGCCGAACTAATGACCAAGATGATCGTCAAGATGATGATCAACATGCTAGCACGCTAGCGACTAAGCGCCTGCGCAAACGTTGCGCTCTACGCTGCGCCAGTCGACTCGCCAGGAACCGTGCGATGCTGACCAACCGTATTCGAACGCGCTACGCCACCCCTGAACGCCCTGCTCAGACGCCGACTGCCGGCATCCCGACCGGGTTCGTTGCCACGCCGCCATTCTTCGCCGCGCCGGCGACGCAGTGGCAATGGCAGCTCTACCAGGCCGCCTACGAACAGGCGCGCCGCACCGCCGCGGTGCCGCGTCACTACCGGCGGTTCTTCGCAGTCTGGAACTAGCGCCGACTCGCGCGTCGCAGTGCAATTCTCGGCTCGCTGAAAACGGCCCAGGTGCGCCGCTCGTTCTTTCTCTACCGCCAAAGCACCTGGGCTGCGCGGCGATCAATTCCACGCATCACGCCCCCTCCGCACGGAGGCAGCCGTTACCGCTCACGCGCCGACGCGGGCGGTTGCCTGGAACAAGCGATTCCGGTTAGTATGTCTTGCCGATCCGCGCCCCCAGATGCGATCTCCCGGCGGTCAATCGGCGACGCGTCGCATCCGCTCTGACCCGAATTGAGTTGACCATGCATATCTCGACGTTTCACTACTGGCCGCTGGTGCCGCTGGTCTTTCTGCTGCTGGTGATTGTCGGTGGCTTGGTCGTGGCGGCGTTGCAGATTGGCATCATCAGCTACGCGTACGAAAAGATGGGCGTGAGCGAAGGCTGGGTAACGGCGCTCCTCCTGGGTTCGTTGCTGGGCAGCTACATCAACATTCCGGTTGCCGAGTTGGGGGGTGGCCAGCACGTCAGCAATGAGGCATTCTCGATCTTTGGCGTGCGGCACGTCATGCCAGTCGTCCACAACTGGCCAGGAACGGTGTTGGCGGTCAATGTCGGCGGAGCAATTATCCCCACGGCGCTGTCGTTGTATCTGCTGACGAAAAACCGGTTGTTCGGTCGAGCCTTTATCGGTGTGGCGATCGTGGCATTGGTCGTGCACGCGATGGCCCAACCGATCGAGGGAAAGGGAATCGCCGTGCCGATTTTCGTCCCCCCGATCTTGTCCGCGCTCGTGGCCATGATCCTGGCGCGGCCGGCGGCAGCCCCGCTGGCCTATGTGTCGGGCAGCCTGGGAACGTTGATCGGCGCCGATTTGATGAACTTGCACCGGCTGGCGGAACTGGGAGCGCCGATCGCTTCGATCGGTGGTGCCGGGACATTCGACGGCATTTTTCTGACGGGCCTCTTGGCCGTGCTTTTGGCCCATTGACGTGGCACGCGCTGCGATCAATTGCGACGATCGAGCGCGACGCGGCCGGCCACGATCGTTTGTCGCACATTCAGTGCAGTCGGCAAACCGGCGGCGTCGAGCGGCAGGCTGAACATCACCAAATCGGCCCGATCGCCAACGGAGAGGGTCCCTGCGTCGACGCCCAAGACTCGGGCCGGCTGGGCGCTGGCCGTCTCGACGGCCGTGGCCCGATCGACGCCGGCGTCACGCATGATGCCGACCACGCCGGTACCGATGGGCTCGCCCGCCCCGGCCAGCAAATCGCGCTGACCGGCAACGACCAACTTGCCGTCGTCGAGAATTTCCAGGTCGCACAGGTCGGTCTTGTGGCGACCGGGAGGCAAGCCGGCAAAGCCCGACAAATCGCTGACCAGAATGACGCGGTTGGGCGTTTTCGCGCGCACGAAGGTTTTGACAACCGCCGGCGGAAGGTGATGTCCGTCGACGATCAAGGTGGCCGTGAGTCGGTCTTCGGCCAACTGATCCCAGATATAGTTTGGATGGCGGCGGAGCATGGGGTGCGCACCATTGCCCAAGTGCGTGCTCAAGCTGGCCCCGGCATCGACCGCCGCGCGGATCTGCGCGGAATTGGCCGCGGTGTGACCGATGGCGACTCGCACTCCTTGAGCGACCACTTGAGCGATGAATGCCGGCGCCTGTCGAACTCCGGTGACAACGTGATGAGCCGAATCTGCCTCTCGGCTGCCCGGTTCCAGAGGGCAAATTCCTCGACATCGGGTGGGCGGCAATGGACTCGCGGATGGGCGCCGCGCGGACCGTCTTCGGCCGAAATATAGGGCCCTTCCAGATGAATGCCCGCGACCATCGCGGCGAACTGCGGCGATTGGCGGCAAGCGCGCCGGAGGTTCGTCAGCGCGGCCAGCATGGTTTCGCGGCTGGAGGTGGTGAGCGTGGGACAGAATCGCGTCACGCCGAACCGCGTCATGCTTTCGCCGATTGCGATCGCCTTTTCGGGCGTCAGATTGGGAGCGATGAACTCCTGCCCTCCGTAGCCGTTGATCTGCAAATCAACCCAGCCTGGGGCGATCCAGGGCAAGTCGCACGGGGCCGTTGTGCGCAGCGGCGCCAGGCCGACAATGCGCTCGCCGACGATCTCGATTTCGACCGGCGCGGCGGTAGCGTAATGCAGACCGACGATTTTCATTCGTGCTCACCCGCCAACCTGGCTTCTAAGCTAGACGCCTCGGGGTCGCATGCCCCCCGGTCGTCAAGATAGTCGCCGGGCAGCGCCGATGCCAGCTGGCGGCCCGGCAAGCCCTTGGTGTTTGGGCGGCGCAGGCGGTTAGTAGAAGCTGCTGTTGGGCCGCACGACGGTGGTCGTCGCACCGCCCCGCCACAGATAGGGGTTGGGCGTGTTCGAAGTCCAACCGGCGCCGTAGGTGCTGAAGAAAGGCGTGGAGGATACCAGGGGCCGAGAATTCGACTGGCCATACCACTTCATGGCCGCCAATCGCTCGTTGCGTTGAGCCGCGCGAAGTTCGGCCTTGCGGCGAACGGCGACTTTCGGATCGTCGTAGCGATTCCGTTCCTGCTCGTAGAACCACATCTCTGGCGTGACCGCGGTCTGGCTGGTTGACAGGTCGCGCCGCAGATCGTTGGCTTGCATGGCTGGTTTTTGAGCGTAGCTGCGGCTGGCCAGCAGCGCCAGCGACAACCCAATCGATAGCCCGATCGTCCTGATCATCGTCGTTTCCCCCCTCGGTTGCCGAACAATCGCCACGCGCAAGCTCTCCTCGTGCCAGCGTCTGGCCGAGGATCCTTGCAACGGGCCGATGAATCGTTTGTCGGCCTGCGAACTGAGAGAAGATTAGACGATTATGCCGGTTTTCCGGCTGCTGGCGCCGTCGCAAGCACTCGCCGACCGCTAGTCGCCGTATCCCGCCGGATGGCTTGAATGCCAGCGCCAAGCGGTTGCCACGATCGATTCGATGTCGTTGTACTTCGGCTGCCAGGAGAGGACCTTGCGCGCCGGTTCGAATCGGCAACCAGCTCGGGTGGATCGCCGGGGCGGCGCGCGCCGATCCGTTCGGGAATCGGCCGGCCAGAGATGCGTCGGCAGGCGTCGATCACTTCCCGCACGCTATGGCCCCGACCCGTGCCAAGATTGAGTTGCAGTCCCGTGCCGGGCTCGAGGCGATCGAGCGCCAACACATGGGCCGCGCCCAGATCATCGACGTGGATATAGTCGCGAATGCAGGTGCCGTCGGGCGTCGGATAATCGTCGCCGAAGACCGTGATTTCGGGCCGTAGCCCCAGCGCCACATCGAGCACGATCGGAATCAAGTGGGACTCGGGATCGTGGTCCTCGCCCAAATCGCCGGCCGGAGTGGCGCCAGCGGCATTGAAATAGCGCAAGGCGGCATAGCCAAAACCGTATGCGTGGGCGTAATCGGCCAGGGCATGCTCGATGACCAGTTTGCAAAACCCATAAGGATTGATCGGCTCTTGTTTCTCATCTTCGGTGATGGGAACAAGCTCGGGAACGCCGTAGGTGGCCGTGGTACTGGAAAAGACCATTCGCCGGACGTCGACGGCGCGCATGGCCTCGAGCAGGCAGAGGCTGGCCACGACGTTGTTTTGGTAATACTTGGACGGATCGGCGACCGATTCGCCCACCAAGGCGAAGGCGGCGAAGTGCATCACCGCCTCGATTCGCCGCGAGCGGAGGATCTCGATGAGCAATTCCCGATCGAGCAACTCTCCCTCGATCAGGCGGCCGGTCGGACAGGCTCCACGATGACCCTGCGAGAGGTTGTCGTAGATCCAAACGTCGTGTCCGGCAGCCATGAGCAGGCGTACGGCGTGACTGCCCACGTAGCCGGCCCCACCGGTTACCAAAATCCTCACGATCGGTCCTCTCAGTCTCGCATCGAGTGGCGGCAGGCGGTTTATGACGCCTGGCTTGATCCGTTCGGCCAGACGGCCGCCAACAACGGCATAAGCATACGCCGGCGAAGGATTTTCGGCAAACTCGCCGTTAAGTCGGCCGGCTCGGCTGCCCGAAACGAAGAGAAGACGGGGGGGTCGGCGCCGGATCGGACGTTGGCCCCCCTCGCGCCCGACCGCAGTATCGGTCACCCTCCAGACTGGGGAGCGTAAAATGCCTCCGCGCAGAACCCTGAAACCGGTGACTGTTTCCGGCGGGGCTGGCGGCGGCCGCTGGCGCGACGCCTTTGTCGAGCATTTACGCAACGAATGCCATCTGGCCGATAACACCGTCGCCGCCTATCGCCGCGACATTGATCATTTCTTCCAGTGGCTGGCAGGCCGCTCAGTCGGCAGCTTGTCGATTCGCGACCTGGCCGACTACGCCGGTTGGCTGCACCGCCGCAACCTGGCTCCGGCCACGATCGCCCGGCATGTCGTCTCGTTGAAATTGTTTTGTCGCTATCTGCAATTGGAAGGCGTTTTGGGCGACAGTGCCGCCGAGCTTTTGGGCAGCCAGAAATTGTGGCAGCGCGTGCCGCACGTCCTTTCGCCCGCCGGCGTGGAAAAACTCCTCACCACGCCGCGAAAAAGCGACCCCTGGTGGCGTCGCGATCGAACGTTGCTGGAGCTGCTTTACGCCACGGGCTGCCGAGCGTCGGAATCCTCGCATCTCAAGCTGAGCGATGTGCGGTTGGACGAGGGATTCGCCATCTGCCACGGCAAGGGGGACAAACAGCGCGTCGTGCCGCTGGGCCGGCGCGCGATTGCCGCCATTCGCGATTATTTGGAACACGAGCGACCGCGATTGGTGGAGAATGTCGTGCCGGCGCCCGAGTGGCTCTTGCTGTCGCGCCGTGGCTGGCGATTGGCGCGGGAGCGGATTTGGGAACTGTTCAAGAAGTATGCCAAGCGGGCCGAAATCGACCCGGATTTGAGTCCGCACTCACTACGTCACAGCTTTGCCACACACCTGTTGACCGGCGGCGCCGACTTGCGGCAAGTGCAAGAGATGCTCGGCCATGCGAGCATTGCCACCACCCAGATTTACACGCACGTCGATCCGTCGCGACTCAAGGCGATCCACAGCAAATTCCATCCGCGGGGTTAGCGCCAGCGGAGCCGATTCTTTCACCTGCCGCGCGGCGGGCTGCCAGAGCGAGCCTAGCCGCTCGGCGGAGACGCCCCTTTGGTGACCCAGCGGCTGTGCGGGTAGCGGCTTTCGAGCTGACTGCGGGCCTGCGCGGCGCGGTCGGCCTTGTCGACCTTTGCCCAGAGCGTGGCCAGATTGGCCAGCGCTTCGGCGTGTTGCTCGGGAGAGGTCGGATAAAGCAAGTCGACCTCCAAGAATGCCAAGAGCGCATCTTTCGGCTTGCCGGCGGCCTTGTAGCAGTTTCCCAGGGCCACGTAAGCGCAGTGCGTAGAGCTCCTGGTTTTCGGGATCGGCTTTGGCGATCACGTCGTTGATCAGTGCGACGGCTTCGTCGATCTTGCCACCGGCGGCCAAGGCCGAGGCCTTGCCCAGTTTGGCCGCGAAGTGCTGACTGTCGACTTCTTTTCCATCGGCCGCGATGGCCAAGGCCTCGTCATATTTGTCGATGGCTTTGTCGTATTGTTTCTGCGCTTCGAGGGCACGGCCCATCAGCACCGCGGCGCGGATGCGGTATTCCGGCCAGGGGGTGGCGGCCAGGCGGGCATAGTAGGGCTCAGCCTTATCGACTTTGCCGGTGGCCACGAGCAAATCTCCCAATGCCGCCGACGCTTCCAGAAAGTGGTAGTTGTTCTTGCGAAGGTTGTCAAAATCGAACAAGTGTTTCCCCGCGTCCTTGACCGACCCGCTGCCGGCCAGCGCCAGGCGCGCCATCAGAATGGCCCGGTAGAACTCGACATCTTGCTTGATCTCGTCGCGTTTCAACTCGCCGACGTTCACGCGTTTGAGGAGCGCCAGCGCCTCGGCAAGCTTACCCGCGCATCGTGCTTCGCGCGTTGGTCAGATCCTTGGGCTCGTCATCGAACTGGATGAAGTCGATCTGATTGACCGCGAAGTTCTTCGGAACGCCGCTCATATCGACCTTCACCTCGGTCGGTCCCATTTCAACCACGTCGCCGTTAATCGTCGTCCCGGTCAGGAGCCGAATATGATCGCTGGCGATGGCCGGCGCCGCGGCGGAGAGAATCGCCAGGCTCAAGATGCAAAAAATGGCGTGTCGCGTCATTGCCAGTCCTTTCTTGTCGGGGCGGCTCGATGCCGCTAAGCCGCATTGGCCTTTTCGTCTTGGTCTTTTCCGCCGGCGGCTTCGCGCTGTTTGAATTCGCGCAAGCCTTCGAGCGGCTCCTTGAGTTGTTGTTGGATGCGCTTGAGAAGCAGATCGTATTGGGCATAGGAAGGTGGCCCGCCCAAGGTGGGATAGAGTCGGAAGGTCACCCACAAGTCGTTCTTGGCCTGATCCAAGACTTTTCCGCGGTAGGTGGCGTCCGAGACGGTGAGTCCATAGAGGAAACGTGCCTCGGCGATTTTCAGCCGGGCATGAAAGAACGTCTCTTCGTATTTCGAATTCCCCTGCGTCACGTTGGCCAGTCTGCTCCAGCCCCAGATCTGATTGGTGCCTTGCTTGTCGGGAGCGCCTCCCTTGATCGATCGCAGGTAACCATCGCGATCGACCGCGCCTTGCGCCGCGAACGTTTCGGCACCGGCGACCTGCGCCGTGAGCATCGTCGGACGCTGCTTGAGAACCCCGACGATGAGTTTGACCGCCTCGTCAAAATCGCCAATACGCCGCATCGAGACGGCGGCGCAACTCGATGCCGATCAGGCTGTCGGGATCGGGGACAAATTTGGGTCTTTCTCCGCTCGGGCCAGAATCTGCCGATAGGCATCGGCCGCATGCTTGAAGTTTGCTTTCACCCGGTCGCCGACGGGCATCGAAGGATCGTCGACGGCCGTGGCCAGGCTGTAAAACGTTTCCGCCACCCAACTGAGCGAGCTGTAACTTGTCCCCGTGTTACGACTGGTGACGCGCGAGAGGAAGGTTTCGAACGCGTCGGAGACGGCATCCAGATCTTTTTGCGATCCCTCTTTGCGTAACCGCTCCAACTGTTGCTGCAGTTCGCGACCGAGACTGACGTAAATCAGCGTCAGCATTTCGTTGGCGGCCGGATCGCCCGATGCGACGACGGCCTTGTCCAGGGCATCCATCACCGCTTTCGCCTTGGCGACCTGCTGCTGTGCGACGTAGGCCCGCACCGCGACCTTGTAGGTCTCGGTAGCAAAGCCTGCCCGGCCGACCAGCGGACTGCCGGCCTGAACGAGAGTCAACGGACCGAATTTCGGATCTTCCAACGTGGCGATCGCCAGTTCGCCTTCGTTCATTTCCAGATAGATCTGAGCCAGCGAGAGCATGGCGGCAGCGCTCGCTTCGGTCGGTGCGGACCCTTGTTTGATCCGCTCGACGCCCTCGTGCAGCACCTGCCGGGCCTGGGATTTGAAGCGATCCAATTCGGCCTGCGGCGGTCGCTCGTCGGCCGGCGCTTGGGCTGCCTTGAGATAAGCGGCCCACAACGCTTGCCCGGCGTAAAGGTCCGACTGGCCGCGACGGGGCGAATCGGCTGGAATCCGATTCAAGTAACCCATCGCGTCGTCGAGCTTTCGATCGGCGATGGCGAAATTCAGCAGCGACAAGGCCGCGTTCTCGGCTTCGGCCTCGGTGGGCCAATGCTGCAGGATGAACTCGGCGGTCTCGCGAATTCTTTGGGTTTCAAAGCTCTTGTCAGCATCCTTCGAGTCGCCGTAGAGCTTGATGAACGAAGCCAACTCGATCTTGGCTCCTTGGCGCCCCTGGGGCGTGTCGGTCGCGTGCCGGGCCAAAAAATCTCCGAGTATCGCCGCGTCGTAGTATTGGCCCGCATCGTAATAGAGAAAGCATAAATAATGACGAGCGGTGTTGAGATCTTCGGCATCGGGACGATCTTTGACGGGCCCCTTGCCAGCCAACGATAAGGCCAGCCGAAAATCGGCCATCGCGGAGCTGCTCGTTTTCCGCCTTTTCCTTGGCCAGCCGGGCCCGCACCTCCTCGTCGACCCCTTTCTGTTCTTCAGCCAACCGTAGACCGACGATCGCGCCCTGTGCCTCGTCGAGCGATTGCTTTCCACGCTCGAAGGCCTCGGCAAACGTCGTCGGCTCCTTGGTCCGCTCCGAACTGTCGGCGATGCTGTTCTTGCGGGCGGGAGGTTTCCCCTTGGGCGCTTTGCTGGGGGGCTTGCCGGTCTTCGGCGAAGCCGGGCCGGCAGTTAATCGGGCCTTGGAAGTGCCGACGGCATGGCGGCCGGCCTGAGCCGATGGGCCCGCAGGGGGCTCGGCGGCCCACAGCCCGAGCGCAGAGAGCCAGGCCATCCCGAAGGCGAAGGCGCTACTGAACTTCCGGCCTCTCGCGGCGGAGTTTCGCATGACCGCTTTCTTCTCTCTCGCCGCCTCTTCCAGCGTGCACGGCAGATGGCACACCGCGGCAAATCAGTTCCGGAATCCGCCCGGCAGCATGCGTCTCGGGGAGGAGCGGCACACCGCAAGCCTGTGGGCGTTCAATCGCCATGCGGCGCAAGGCCTGGCCGGCGATCTGGTTCCCCAGTTCCAGAATTATAATCGATCTCGGACTTGCTGTCGCTTTCTCGGCGAAACTGCGAGTAGCGGCTGGAGCGATTGAAGGATTTGGCGCGTCCACGGCCCCGACTCAAGGGCGAGGAGCCCGCTTAGGGCTGAGAGTCGGCGGCGGCCCGCCGCGCACCGGCTCCCGGATTGGCGCGCACCTTGTCAGCTTGGGCCACCAAATGCATCAGTTGCCCAAACGATTCGCTCTTCTGCAACTGCGGCTGGACCTGGGCGGCCAGGTCGAGCACCCGTCCCAAGCCTCGTCCGGGAGCGGCATGCAAGCGGAGGGCGCGAGCCGTTTCCGCGGCCAGCGCCACAGCCTGCAACGAGGCGGCACTCTCGACAAACGTCGCGGCAAATTGGGGCCGGCTGACGCGCCCGGTCAGATGCCGCCGGGCACCTCCGACCGGATCGTGCCAAACCAGTTCGACGGTGGCCACGTCGTCACCACCGGTTGGCTTCAACCACAACTCGAACAGGCCGGCCATCTCGGCCCCGGCAGTCAGATCGACTTTGGTAACGGCCGCGACCGGCCCGGTCAGAGTCGTCGTGGCGTGGCCGACCAGGCGATAGGCCTGGACCACTTGGGGCTTGAAAGTGACCGTGAGCGTTGCACCACGAGCCACAACACGGGGCAGACCGGTCGCCGGATCGGGAGTGAGCGGGCCGCCGGCCCGCAACCCGACCTGCAACAGCTGCATGCCCGGTTCTCCAAACGGAGCGGCCCCAGCGTTCACGTGCAAGGCGACCGGCGCGCCGCTGGCCGGAAACAGATCGCCAATCGCCGCCAAAAAGTCTTCGATCCGCACTTCATCGGCCGGCGGCAAATGCCCACCGGCGATTGACTCACGGGCCAGCACGTAGCTGCTCGTATCGCGGGTCAGGGGGACAGTGCTGGACACCAGGGCGGGATCGCTCTCGGGCGAGACAAAGGGGCGCTCGCCCGTTTTCAACTGGTACAGCAGGTCATACCCCGGCACCAAGGCAGGGGCCAAACCCCGATTCAATGTACGGTTGACGGTTTCCAAGGGGGGCAAGCGATCCGAGCCGCGCGGGGCGGTGAGGATACCGCCGTGCTCACGCACCACGGATGGCGAAGTACTCTTGCGCGAAGCTGGACTTGCCTTTGCCGTCGGCCGATGGCGAATGATCGGTCGTCGTGGATTTGGCCGCCACCGGTTTGGGCGACGCGGCGGGCTTGTCACGCACGTGCCAATTTTCCGTGAAGCGCGGATCGTCGAACGGCAACTTGACGGAACGCCGCGCAGCAGCTGGATCGCCTGCCAACTCGGCATCGCCCGCCGCGGGCTTGGCTGAACGCGTTGTCCCGCCAGCGCCCGACCAACGAATTTCGCACCGTCGCCTGTCGGTTGTTGCACAGGCTGCACCCGCATGTTCAGCAGGCCGACGCCGACGGCGATGAGCACCGCCGCGGCCAGGCTCAGCTCGCGCAAGGGAAGCCGCCGGCGGGGCACGCGCGGAATCCGCGACAGCCGCGGGATCAAGTCCGGCGGGACGGGTACTTCCCGCACCATCCCGTCGAGCTCGTCGTCCGGCGTGGCGGCGATCTGCTCCAGCCGGGCCAACACGCCGGGGGGCAGCGGCACATCGCGCAGGCGAGCATCGAGCCAGGGATCGGAGCCGAACTCAGCGGACATCGTCAGATCTCACGTAGAGCAAGAGCCAGGAATCGTCAAAACCACGAACAAAGATCTCTTCAGGCTGCCGCTGTCCGGCAATTGTTTTTCGAAACCTACCGCTATTTCTTGGAACACCACGATTCCTGAAATAGGTCCGCTCAACCCGCGGTCGAACGTGCCTCGCTCAGCCAGAACTCGCGCAGGCGAACCCGGCCACGGCTGACCCGCGACAAGACCGTTCCCAGCGGTATCTTCAATAAATCGGCAACTTCCTGATGCGTCAGCTCTCCGACCACCACCAGCAGCAGCGTTTCACGAAGCTCGGTCGGCAGGCGATCCAGAGCATGTTGCATTTCATCCGTATAGTCATTGGCCAACGGATCTTCGGCCATCACTTGAATCTGGTCGGTCAGTTCCGGCTTCGCCCCCCGTGTCAAATCGCGGCGGCGCCAGCGATCGACAATGCGACGGCGCAGGATCGAAACCAGCCACGCCCGCTGCCCGCGCCCGGACTGATAGCCTTGCCGGCTCTTCCAAGCCGAGCGGAAGGTCTCTTGCACGACATCCTCGGCCTCATGGCGGTTCCCCACCATGCGGAACGCCATTCGGTAGAGAACGGCGCCGTGCTCGACAACCAGTCGATGGAACTCACTTTCGGACAACGGCAAACGGACGTTCCTTTTTGCTCCCCCTGTGACGCGCTCCGCCGGGCCCGGCGAAGAGATGTAGCAGGGTTTGCCTCTGACGCGTTATTCGGGGGCCCAGTCGGCGTTTATTCCACGATTTCTCGCAACGGACGCCCATGGCGCCCCGACCGGGCATGGCAGGCGCCCGGGCAGGCCAGCGGACCCGAGACCGATCAGCTACGGGGGCAACCGTTAATGCTAGCCCCGCCGGGTGGCCGAGGGCAAGCGTTTTGCCGGGCCGACGCCAGCATTCCACCAATCCTTCGGGGGGGCACCCCGATTCAAGAAAAGAGTCGCCGCTGGGGCAGAGTGTCCGGCGGCAAGGCGTCGGCGGCGACCGGCAGACCGAGATGCTCGTAGGCCGCGGCCGTTACTTTCCGGCCACGAGGGGTGCGCACCACCAAGCCGGTACGCAGGAGAAAGGGCTCGATTTCGTCGACCAGCGTGTCGACGGCGGCATTCATCGTATGGGCGACCGCCTCGACCCCCGCCGGTCCGCCGTGGAACACGCGGATGATCGTCTCCAGGTATTTGCGGTCCTGGCCGTCGAGGCCAAGGATATCGATGGCCTGCATTTCGAGGGCCTGCCGGGCCAGCTCGACCGTAACGCGCCCGTCGGCTTTGCTGGTGACGTAGTCGCGTACCCAGCGCAAACGGTTGTTGGCCAGCCGCGGCGTGCTGCGCGAGCGGCGGGCAATCTCCAGTGCCGCGTCGTCGGTAATCGCCATGTGCAGCTTGGCGGCATTGCGGCGAACGATTTCGGCCAGCTCCTCAACGGTGTAAAAATCGAGGTGTTCGCGCATCTGAAAGCGATCGCGCAGAGGGGCCGACAAGAGACCGGCCCGCGTCGTCGCCCCAATCAGCGTGAAGGGGCGTAGCGCCATGTTGATTGTGCGGGCGTTCATCCCTTCGCCCAAGGTGAGGTCGATGCGAAAGTCTTCCATCGCCGGATACAGAAACTCTTCGACCGACTTGGCCAGCCGATGGATCTCGTCGATGAACAAGACCGAACCTTCCTCGGCATTGGTCAGATAGGGAATCACGTCCTTGGGGGCCTGCAGCACCGCCCCGCTGGCGATTTGCAAGCTGACGCCCAAGTCGCGAGGAATGCAGGTGGCGAACGTCGTCTTACCCAGTCCCGGCGGACCGTCGAAAAGAATATGTCCGAGGGGTTCGCCGCGTTTGCGCGCGGCATCGACCGCGATTTGCAGCCGCGCGTAGACGTCGCGCTGTCCGACCATGTCCTGCATCCGTTGCGGACGCAGATCGCGGTCGTCTTCTTCCTCTCGGATTTCGTCGGTCGGTTTGAGAACGGGCTCGCGCAAGAGTGGGTTCACCTCGGAGCGAAAAAGAAGGAGCGGCAGTCCTCTCGCAATCGTACGCGTACAATCATATCAGGCTGCCGCCCCGGTGGAGTAGTGCAGGATCGGCCCCCCCTACCCTTTCATGGAGTTGCCCCAAGCCACCGAGAATGCTCCAATTCGGCCCTGCAGGAGCACGCAAAAGGCGATCCGCTTGTCTTCGATTCCTTCCAACGCCGCGATGCCGCCGACGCAGCTTGACCGTGTCGCCATCATCGGCACCAGCGGCTCGGGCAAGTCGACGCTTGCTCGCACGCTGGCAGGGCGTCTGGGTTGTCCGTGCGTCGAGCTCGACGCGATCCATTGGCTGCCCGGGTGGGTGGAGCAAGATCCGGATCAGTTTCGGGCTGGCGTCAGCGAAGCGGTCGCCCGGCCAAAATGGGTGATTGACGGAAACTACGTCCGCGTTCGCGATCTGGTTTGGAGCCGGGCCACGACGATTATCTGGCTCAATTACAGCTTCCGCATCGTCTTCTGGCGAGCGCTATGGCGAACGGTCGCGCGTGCCATCACCGGCGAGACGATTTTGAATGGAAACCGGGAAACGATACGAAAGGCACTTTTTTCGCTCGATGGCGTTCCCGCGTGGGTCGTGCGGACCTACTGGCTACGGAAACGAGTAAACTCGGCGCTCTTGGCGTCGGGCGATTTCGCGCATGCCCGGATCCTTATCTTCCGGCATCCGAGAGAAGCTCAGCGATTTCTCGACGAGGTGCTGGCGCCGGGTGATGAACATTCACCGGAAGGTCTTTAGCCTTTGGCCTGCTGATACACTGCCTGGATCAACTCTTCGACGTCCTTGTATTTCTTTTTCTTGGCCAAGGCCGCGTCGATCAGCCGGCGGGAGTCGCTTTCGCTGTGCCCGAGCGAGCGCAAGACATCATAGGTTTGACGGACCACGTCGGTTTCGACGTCGGCCGGCGATCCGTCGTCGCGTCCGACCAGGAGGGCGAATTTCGGGACCTTGCGACGCAGCTTGGCAATGATCCGCTCGGCGGTCGCCGGGCCAACGCCCGGCAGGCCGGCCAAGGCCGTGGCGTCCTGTTCTTCGATCGCGGTGGCAACTTCGCGAACCGGACGCACCATCGCCCGCAGTGCCTTTTTCACGCCAACGCCGTCGACTGAGCAAAACAGTTCGAAGAATTCCCGCTCGGCTTCACTCAGAAAGCCGACCAGGCGCGGAGTCATTCGCCCCTGCATCGGGTTGCCTTCGAAATACTCGATCGTGTGCAGGCTGACGTCTTCTCCCACGCGGCTTTGCAGTTGACGGCGGGTGAATTCGGGAATTCGGACTTCGTAGTCGAAAGCGCCAATCGCCAGCGTCAATTCGTCTTGGGCCAGTGCGGTCAGTCGTCCGGTGATGCGTGTGATCATGGTTCAAATGCGATACGTGAGGGTGGCGGCGGCGGACGTGAATGCTTACGGCTGCTTCGCTTTGCCGTCAGGCGAACTCGCCTTTTTTCCGAGTGATCGCGTGGCGCCGGCAAGCGACCCGCGCACCTGCAAATGGTAATGGCAAATCGCCACCGCCAAGGCGTCGGCAACGTCGGCCGGTTCAGGAGGTGCGGCCAGGCCCAGTTCCCGGCGGATCGCCGCTTGCATTTGCGACTTCGGCGCCCGGCCGTTGCCGGTGAGAATCTTTTTGATCTGTGTCGCCGGATACGAGATGACGGCAATACCTGCCTGGGCCGCGGCGAGGCAGATGACGCCGCGGGCGTGGCCCATCAAGATGGCCGTGCGGGGCTGCTTGTAGTGCGAATAAAGTTGTTCGAGCGCCATCATGTCCGGCTTAAGCGATTGGATCACGTCGGCGACGCCCGCGTGGATTTCGACCAGCCGGGCGGTGAGCGACTCGCGCGATCGGCCGCGAACGATCCCGGCCTCGCACAGCACCAACCGGCCCGACTGAACATCCATCACGCCGTAGCCGGTCGTGTTGAGTCCCGGGTCGATACCAAGAATGCGGACCATGCAGTTTCGCCCGCGTGAACATCGTGCCGGCACCGCCGAGCTCGATGGCCCACAAAAAAGGGGGGGGATTCTCTTCGGTGCGCGCGTTTACGTACGGCGCCACTCGGTGCCGCCAGGGCGGTCTTCCAGCACGATTTTGACGGCCGCCAGCCCGTTGCGGATTTTGTCGGCCGTGGCAAAATCCTTTCGCCCCCGGGCGTCGGCGCGAAGTTCGATGATCAATTGCATCAGGTTGGCGGTGACGCCGTCGTCGTCGGCCTGATTCTGCTGCACCTCCTCGCGGAACAAGCCGAGCGTGCCGGCCAATTCGCCCAGCGTGGCCGCCCCTTGGCGGAGCACGGCCAATTGCTTTGCGTTCGGCTTGTTGGCTTCCAGTTTTTCTTCGTCGACGAATTTATTGAGGGTGCGGACCGTTTCGAACAGATCGGCCACGGCGCCGCCGGTGTTGAAATCGTCGTCCATGGATTCGAGAAATCGCTGTCGATGAGCGGCAATTTGCTCGATGACCGGATCGCCGCCGGTGGCGAACTCGCCCGCCTGCGCCGCGCCGGCGGCTTGATGGCATAGAAGCTTTCGCCCGTCACGCGCTGATAGCGGCTGAAGAAGCGATAGAACTGATCCAAACCGGTACCGACTTCGGCGATCCGCTGGTCGGAGAAATCGATCGGCCGGCGATAGTGGGTCGAGAGGAGGAAAAAGCGGATCGTTTCGGGAGGGTGGATCGCCAGCAGATCGCGAAACGGGCTGGCCCCTTTCGATTTGCCGATCTTGCCGGCTTCCTGGGCCTGCTGGTCCCCTTCGGCGGCGGTGCGCGTGTTGCGGCCGCCGACCTTGCCGACTTCGCTCGACGATTGCATCAGACCATTGTGCATCCAGTAATTGGCCTGCGGCTTGCCGTGGCAGCATTCGCTTTGAGCAATCTCATTCTCGTGGTGCGGAAAGACGAGATCGAGCCCGCCGCCATGGATGTCGAACGTCTCGCCCAATAGTTTGCGGCTCATGGCCGAGCATTCGATGTGCCAACCAGGGCGGCCCTTGCCCCACGGGCTGTCCCACGAGGGTTCGCCTGGCTTGGCGTTTTTCCAGAGTGCGAAATCGGCCGGCGAGCGTTTGCGGTCGACGGTTTCGCCACCTTCGCCCTGCATGCTGCTGACGTCGCGGTGACTGAGCTTGCCGTATTCGGCATCCTTGGCGACGTCGAAATAAACGTCGCCTTCGGATTCGTAAGCGTAGCCCCTTTGAATGAGGCACCCGGTCAGGGCGATGATCTCAGACATGTGCTGCGTGGCCCGCGGGAAATGATCGATCGTGTCGATGCCCATCGCCTTGAGATTGCGCATGTAGTCGGCCGTCATTTCCTCGGCCAAGGCGGGCATCGTCATGCCGCGCGCCTTCGATTCGTTGATCAGCTTGTCATCGACGTCGGTGATGTTGATGACCAGCGTGACCTGAAAGCCCGAGTAAACGAGATAGCGCTTGATCGCGTCGAAGATGACCGGACCGACCATGTGGCCGATATGACTGGGCTTGTAGACGGTCGGCCCGCACAAGTAGATGCCGACCTTGCCCGGCGTAACCGGCTGGAAGTTTTCCTTGCTCTTCGACAGGGTGTTATAGACTCGAATCGCCATGGCCGATTGTGACTCGCGTGAGGGGTGGCTGAAGATCGGGTGGACGGGTGCTGCGTATCAGGCGAATAAATCGGATCGGCGGTCCACGAGGAGCACGACGCACTGGGCCTCGATCGCCTCGCGGCGGCCGACCGGGCCCACTTCTTCTCCGGTTTTGGCCTTGATGCCGACCGCCTGTGGATCCAACTGCACCAGCTCGGCGATCCGACCGCGAATCGCTGCTTTGTAGGGCGAAAGCTTGGGCTCCTGGGCCAGCACGATACAGTCGACGTTCGCCGGGCGATAGCCGGCCTCGTGGACGCGCGAAAGCGCCTCGGCCAGGATTTCGGCCGAATCGCGGCCGCGGTTCACGGCCGCCGTGTCGGGAAACAGCTCGCCGATGTCGGGCAGCCCGGCCGCGCCCAACAGCGCGTCGGTCAAGGCATGCAACAACACGTCGGCATCGCTGTGACCGACCAGATGCTGGTCGTGCGCGATCTCGATTCCTCCCAGCCGCAGTGGCCCACCGCCGGCAAGCCGATGGGTGTCGTGGCCGATGCCCACTCGAAAGCCTGGCGTGGCAGCACTCCCTTTCCGTGGTCGCTCGGGGTGAACGGCAGGCACTTCAATCACTCGGGGGGGATTATACCGAACCGGCAAAACGCCGACAACGCGGCCGCAGTGAGACCGCTATCGGCCTGCATCGGCGGGCTTTATAATCATGAAAATAATGGCCATCATTGAAATCGCCTCTCTGGCAAAGTCCTACCGAGTCTATCAAAAGAAGGAAGGGCTGGTCGCATCGCTGCGCGGACTGTTCCGCCGCCAGTATCGCCTGGTTGAAGCGGTGCGCGGGATCAACCTGACCGTCGAATCGGGCGAATTCGTCGCTTTTCTTGGACCGAACGGCGCCGGCAAGACAACCACGCTCAAGCTGCTGTCGGGGGTCATCCATCCCACGGCCGGCACCGCCCGGGTGATGGGGCACATCCCCTGGCATCGCGAAAACGCCTACCGCCGGCGATTTGCCCTGGTGATGGGGCAAAAGAACCAGCTTTGGTGGGACCTGCCGGCACAAGAATCGTTTCGCCTGCACCAGCAAATCTACCGCATCGAGGCGGCGACCTTCGACCGGCAGCGCGATGAGCTGGTCGATCTGCTGGGGGTCGGCCAGTTGCTCGGCCAGCCGGTGCGCGAGCTGTCGTTGGGCGAGCGGATGAAGATGGAACTGATCGCGGCCCTGCTTCATTCGCCCGAGGTGCTGTTCCTCGACGAGCCGACCATCGGCCTGGACGTGATCGCCCAACACAACATTCAAGCCTTCCTTCGTCATTACCAGCAAGAGCGCAAGCTGACGATCCTGCTGACGAGCCATTACATGAAGGACGTGGCGGCTCTTTGCCGCCGCGTGGTGATCATCGCCCATGGGCAGATCATGTACGACGGCTCGCTGGGCGGGATCATCGATCGCTTCAGCAGCCACAAGATCGTCACGCTGCTGTTCGCCGGCGACACGATTCCGACCGGGCTGTCGCGGTTTGGCGAAGTGCTGGAGGAGATCCCGCCCAAGGTCCGGTTGCGCGTTGATCGCAGCGTGGTGGCCGACACGTTGGCCGCGATTCTGGCGCTGCGCGATCAGGCGGTGCAGGACGTGAGCGTCGAAGATCCGCCACTGGAAGAAGTGATTGCCCAGATGTTTACCCAGGCTTCGGCGCAGGCGATGCACGAAGCCGTGCCGAGCGTTTGAGCGCCGCGAAGAGCGCGCGATCCGGCCGCGCGCTGATCGAAACTTTGCAAGGACCCCTCGCGATGACTTCTCTGGCATCCACCGCAAACGGTGTCCGACCGCTGGCGCGGGACTGGCGCGCGGCGATTGTCACCTGGTGGATCATCCTGCGCATTTGCCTGGAAGAACGGCTGGTCTATCGCGGCGATTTCGCGCTGGGAACGCTGATGCGTTTTTTGCCGATCGTGACGCAAATCTTCCTGTGGGGGGCCATATTCCAGAACGCCGCCGTGAGCGGCGAAACGACGATCAGCGGTTACACCTACCAGGACATGATCGCCTATTATCTGCTGACGATGATCAGCCGCGCGTTCTCCAGCATGCCCGGCCTGGCCGGCGGCATCGCCCGGCAGATCCGTTCGGGTGAAATCAAGAAGTTTCTGATCCAGCCGATCGACATGACCGGGTTTCTGCTCTTGAGCCGGGTGGCGCACAAGCTGGTTTACTACACGGTGGCGGCCGCTCCGTATGCGCTGGTGTTCTTTCTTTGCCGGGCGTATTTTCCCGGCTGGCCCGGCCCGCTGGTAATGGCGGCTTTTCTGGCCTCGCTGGTGATGGCGTTCCTGCTGGGCTTCTTTCTGGAAGCGTTGATGGGAATGATCGGGTTTTGGTTTTTGGAAGTCAGTTCGCTGTTATTCGTGTACATGCTGTTCACGTTTTTCTTCTCGGGACACATGTTCCCGATCGACATGCTGCCGGGTGGCTGGAAGACGGTGGTCGACGCCACACCGCTGCAGTATCTGGCCTATTTTCCGGCCGCGGTGTTTTTGGGAAAGATCGAGGGCAGGCGCTGGCCATCGGTTTGGCAATCGAGTTGGGATGGGTGGTGCTGCTGGCCGTGGCTTGCCGGTTGGCCTGGCGGCGCGGCGTCGCGCGGTATAGCGCGTTTGGAGGTTGAACGTGGACGAACATCCTGTCGGGAATGCGCAAATGACGGCTTCGGCTGCCGTGCAGCCCGCCTCGCCGTGGAGGTATCCGCGCGTGTTTGTCACATTCGCCCGCAACAGCCTGGTGCGCGACATGACGTTCCGCTGGAACTTCGTCATCGAATCGCTGTCGTCGCTCTCCTGGATGTTGATGAATCTCGGTTTTTATGTGCTGATCTTTCGTTTTACCGACCAGATCGGCGCCGACACGGGCTGGGGCAAGTACCAGTTCTTTGTTTTTCTGTCGACCACGATGTTCATCAACAGCGTCGTCCAGGCGTTTTTCATGCCCAACGCCGAAGAGTTCAGCGAATTGGTCCGCACCGGCGGACTCGATTTCGCGATGCTCAAACCGATCGATACCCAGTTCTTGATTTCGCTGCAGAAAGTCGATTGGTCGTCGCTGTCGAACTTCGGATTCGCCTGCTGCTTGCTCGTCTATTCGCTGGTGCGGCTCGACTATCTGCCGAGCGTGTTGCAGATGGTGCTATATCCCGGCTATTTGATTGTGCGGGGTGGCGATGATGTACAGCCTGATGATCGCGCTGGCGGCGACCAGCATCTGGCTGGGTCAGAACCAAACGCTGTACGACTTTTGGTTCTACATCACCAACTTTTCGCGCTATCCGATGGAGATTTACCGCGGTCCCTACGGCGACCCACTGCAATGGGTCTTCACCTACCTGGTGCCGGTGCTGGTGGTGGTCAACGTGCCGGCGCGGCTGTTGGCCAAACCGTTCGACGAGCAGAACTGGTGGCTGGCGGCCTTTGCCATCGTGGCCGCCGCCGGTTCGCTGGCGGTATCGCGCTGGATCTTCCAGCGCGCCATGCTTCGCTACCGCAGCGCGAGCAGTTAGCGGAGCGCCCCGCGACATACCTGGGCAATGCGAATTGCCCGGCAGGGGGAAAAATGCGCCGCATGCCCACGGGTGGAGCAACCCGTGGGCATTGGGCGCATCGGACAACTTATCGGACACAAGTTCTGCGCGCTGAATCGTCGCGTCGGCCGGTTAATAATTGCCCAACGGTTTGGCCGAGGCTGGCCGGACGAAGGGAGTCGAGCGCATACGCGCTGGCCGCGCACGGCCGGGGGTTGATAGCTGTAGAACCGTCTGGCGGCGCCGGTGCCGGCAGCCCCTTGCTCGGGAGTCTGAACAGGTGGTGCCGGAGCCGCCACAGGCTGCCGCTCTGAGCGGCGGAATAACCGTCAGCCGCAAAAGCGGCGGAGGTGGCCAACAACAACCCGCTAGCAACCACCGTCAAGATACGTTTGGACATTGCCTGGTCCTTTCACAAAACACGGAACAGCGAGAGCCTTGTGGATGCCGTTCGCCTGAAGTTGCTCTCAGATGATCCCTCGGGCGACAGGGATCGGAAGGCCGTTACTTCCTCGAGCACTTCGGCGACGAGCTAAGCTCGTACCGGGTGCTCGAGGGCCGCCAACCTTCCGACCGCCTGCAAAGATTATCGTCGTGCCAATCGTGATTCCAGCTGACTTTAATCTGGATCCTTCGTAAGGAGTGCTAGCAAGTGGCTACCCGGTGATGTGGACGCTTAGGGTGCCAGAAGATCGAGCATCCCCTGCACGGTGGCTGTCGGGTCTTCGGCGACCCGATTGGCCAGCCAGAGAAGCAGCAGCGTGCCGATCGCGATCAAAGCCGGGCCCCGCCGAGTGCCCGTGGACCGGGTGCCGGCCAAAGCGTCCCGTAGCGATTGCTCCAGCCGATGCCAGGCCCTTGGACTTTGATGGTCGGTGTTGGCAACCAACGAGACATTCGCCATCCAGGCAAACGGGTCGATGCGCAGTTCGATCCCCAAACCGCCCAGTGCGAGACTTTCGCCCGCCCAAACGGCGCCCGCGTCCAATTGGCCGGCAAGCTCAACCAGAATCGCTCGCAATTCGAGCGGGGCGATGTTGTAGATCACCAGCCGGGGCCGAGCCACGAGAATCGTCAGCGTCACGGCCAACCCATAGAGCAAGGCCAGCAGCAACCAAACCCAAGCCCCGAAGTGCTGGGTGGCCGCCGGTGGCAACAACAGTCGACCGGGTCCGACCAGCACGCAGCCTGCCAACGCCAGGCCCAGGGCCGTTGTTTCTCGCGCGCCACTGACGACCAGCGGCCTGGGCCGCAAGTTGATCGCCCCCAGCACCAACAAGTAAATCGCCAGCGGTCCCCAGGCCAGACACGATGCGAAGATTTGCATGGCGCCTAGGGCTTCTCGACGGCGCCTTGAAGCCAGACTTGGATGACCCAGCCGACCTTGGCGAGCGAAAGAGCCGAACATTTTTCGGGCAGGTCTTGCGTCGTGTGCCAGGCCGGATAGTCGAAGTCAATGATGTCGCAAGTCGGAATCTTGCCGACGTTGTGCAACCGCAAATGGTCATCGCGAATCTCCCACATTTTCTGCGGAATGAATTCGCGAACTCCCAGCCGCTTGGCCGTGTCCCAAATCGCCGTGACCAACGGCTTGGTGTCTTTCCAACTGGTGCTGAATCGCTCCTGGTAAATCTGCAGATCGGCGTCGGCCACCATGTCCAGCACCACGCCCCAACGATAGCGATAGTCGGGTGGATGGCTGACGTAATCCTGGGCGAAGTAATCCGAGCCGAGAAAGTAGACGTCGTCGTCCTTGAAGACCAACTCTTCGCCGTCGAACAGGACAAAATCGACCCCCAGCTTTCCATGCAAATCGGGCATGGCGTGGGCCAGTTCCATCAGCAGCGCCACGCCGCTGGCGCCGTCGTTGGCGCCCAGGAACAGCCCGCGCGGATTGGCGCGGTCGTTGTCGGGGAAGGGACGGGTATCGTAATGGGCACCGAGCAGGATTCGTTCCTTGCGCTCGGGATGCCAGTGGACGATCAGATTCGCCATCGGCACGGCCGACCCATTCTGCGGATGCCGCACCCGGAATTCCTGGAATCGGGTCTGGCCGCCACATTTCTGGAAATGTGCGGCCAACAGTTGCTGCTGGGTCTGCATGCCGGGCGAGCCGCTCACCCTGGGCCCGATGGCACAAATCTGCTTCAAATACTCATAAGCCCGGGCGCCATTGAAAGGAATGTCGGCCAGCGTGAGCCGCGAATGTTCGCGGGGGCCGATCGCCAGGCCGTGACTGGGGGGCAACAGGAGCAAGTAGCCGATGACCGACAGTCCGCCGCCCACAATTGCCGCGATCGCCGCCAGAAACAGGTTTCGCCGCGAGGCTCGGGTCATGGGAAGAAGCAAAGCTCCACGGGACAGGGACTTTTCACTATTCTAGCTCCCCAAACCCAGGCGGACTATGGCATTCCCCCCTGCTCGCCGGCGCGGAGAGCAGGCACATTGGCCGCCGCTCCACACTGAGTCGAAATTCCTTTAGAATCTTGCCATCGCTCGCCCGGTGCGGGCGCGCAAACCGCTGTCGTCCCGCTATCGTCTGCACGCCCTGTCATGATCGACGTGAAAGAAGTCATCGAGCTCCACCGCCTGATGGTCGCTCTTTGGCACGAGGAGCCGATCAGCCAACCCTATCCCGATTTCCTGGGCCTGGTTTGCCGGCAGCACAGTTTCAATTTCATGCTCTGGCACGAGGAAGACATCGCTCGCAGCCCCGATGCTTCCGACAGTCAGATCGCGGCGGTCAAGCGGGCGATCGACGGCTACAACCAACAGCGCAATGACGCGATCGAAAAGCTCGATGAATGGCTGGCCGCTCAGTTGCACACTCAGGGGGTGGCGCCGGTCGCCGGCGCACGGCTCAACACCGAAACCCCCGGCAGCGTGATCGATCGGCTATCGATTGCCGCGCTGCGCATTTTTCACATGGAAGAGCAGGCGGCCCGCACCAGCGCCAGCCTGGGTCACCGTGCCAAGGCCCGCTCGCGATTGGAGATTCTCCACCGTCAGCACCACGATCTGGCACAGTCACTCGTCGAACTGGTGGAGGATCTTTTCGCCGGACGCAAGCGGTTGGAAATCTACCGGCAATTCAAGATGTACAACGATCCGACGTTGAACCCGCATCTCTACGGGGGCGACAAATCAGCTTGACGCGCGGACGGGGTCGATCGCTGAGCGCGTTTTCGCGCCGCGACCCGACGAAAGCGGCTACTTCGGACCGCCCACGTGCAACACGCTGTTCTGATGCTGACCGGCATGGTCGGGGTTGCCAGGATCGGCTCGCCAATTCTTGCCGTTGACCACGAACTTGTACTGGTAGTCGCCGGGCTTTAGCTGGACGCGCGCCGTGTAGCGGCCATCGGCGTCGGGCCCGTCCATCCGTTGGGCGTCGACTTTCCATTCGTTGAAACTGCCCGCCAGGTAGACCGTCTCAGCCTTATCTTTGGGCCGATAGGTGAACTGCACTTCGTACTGGCCGTCGCCGAGGGCTTTGATCGCCGGCAGGCCAAGCGACAGATCTTGCTCCATGGAACTGATGTCCATCGTGCCGACCACCATCTCCTGCCAGGTCTGATCGCCCCAGCTGACGTCGACCGTCGGATCCGGATTGGCCGGATTGTCGGCGGAGTTGTCGAAGACGGCGGTGCACTGAATTTCGGTTCCCGCGGGAATCGCTTTGGGTTCGGCCAGAGCGTAGGTGTTCTGCCAATTGAAGTCGTAACGGGGCACGTCGAGTAACACTTCGTCGCTGCCGTCGGGATAGGTCGCATCGAATCGGAACGCCTTGCCGCGCAGATGCATGTGCGGCGTGACCGCGAACAAAAGCGTGTCCTCCGTGAATTGGTGTATCGCGTGGACCACGTGCGATTTGGCGCCCGCCGGAATGGTAAACCGTGGATTGATCGCCGCCACGACATCGATTTCCTTCTTCACGTCCTTGGCATCGGCAAAGACCAAACCGACTTCGCTCAGGTCCACCTGCGGACTGCCATTGGGGGTGTAATGCGCCTGGACCATCAACTTGGAGCCGGCCGGAATTCGCCGGCAAGCCGCCGGGGAGTAGATGGTCGGCGGAATGCCCGGACCATAACCGACGAGCATGTTCAGCAATGTCTCGGACGGATCGACTTCATCGCTTCCCGGTGGGTGATAGAAGAGGACCAGGTGATGGACCACGGCGCGGGCGCCCGGCCGAATCTCCGCGGCCTGCACCCAGCGGTCCTCGGGAAATTCCCCGCCTGCCAATTCGAATGTCTGATAGGCGACCACGCCACGGTCGGGGATCTCGAATGGCTCGGACATCTTGATAACCAGGTCAGGCTTGGGAATCTGCCAGCCCTCGACGAATTTCGGCGCCGGCGGCAAGTCGGCCGCGTTCCCCTCCGGACAGCCGTTTTGCACCCACGTCGCAATCAGCTGCTTGTCGCTGTCCGACAATCGAGCGTCATTCTGAAAATGGCCATACTCGGGATTGGCAAACCAGGGAGGCATTCGGCCGCCGTTGACGACCTCGGCGATCGTCTCGCCCCAGCCGGCTGCCGCTTCATACGAGGTGAGCGAGAAGGGACCGACCTGACCCTCGCGATGACAAGCGACGCAATTCTGATTGAAGATCGGGGCAATCTGTTTCGTGTACGTAACCTCGCTACCCGAGACCGCGCGGTGCACGCGCCCGATAAAGCAGCCGACGGGAGACGTCGCCGCGTGACTCACTTCCTTGCCGGCGAGCAACGCGTCCAAAGCGTCGGTGAGATAATTGTGGGTTGCGGCGGCGCGGGCCACGCCCACGCCATACTGATCGTCGACCATGCCGCGATAACGAATCGTGCGATCCGCGTCGAGCACGAACGCGTCGGGAGTGCGCTCGGCGCCAAACAGATCGGCCACCACGTTGCCTGGATCCTTGAGGATCGGAAACAGTATTTTGTGTTCGTGCGCATAGTGTGCGACGTCGGCCAACGAATCTTGCGAGTTCGAGTCGATGCCGATGAACGCGACCCCTTTGTCTTCATAGCGCGCCGCCAACTCGGCCAGACGTGGTCCAATCAGTTTGGCGATCGGACATTCAACACCCAAAAAGACGACCACGATCGCTTTCTTGCCGGCAAACTCGTCCAGCCGACGAGTCGCGCCGAGATAATCGTGCAACTCAAAACTGTTGATTCGCTTCCCGATGGGAGAGTCGTCGGCCGGCGCCGCGGCAACCAAAAAGCGATTTGCAGCCAACGGAACAGCAATGAGCGAAGCGACGACCACCAGAGCGAAAATGACGTGGCGCATAATGCCGTCTCCACCAAGAAAGGGTCGGCCAAAGCCGAATTTTACACTTGATATGAACCTGCTGCAAACTTAGTTACTATCGGATTCTCGCGGGCGTCCATGTTTAAAACAAAAGCGAGAATGTGCCGCCGCACTGCGGCGCGTCAACCGGCGACGCGCCCCTTGGGCCACACCGCCGCCGCCACCAAACCGAGGTAGAAAAGGTAGAGCGCTGCCGCCGCGGGCCAAAGCTCGGCGAAGGCTCGGCCATCGCCGATCAGAATCGCCACCAGTCCTTCAAACAGAACGAGCACCAAGATCGCGCCGGCCAGCAGCAGCTGCCGCCAAACCCCCGCGCGATCCACGATCGTTTCCAACTGTCGCTTGCCACGGTGAGCCCGAACCAGCGCCGTGATCAACGGGACAAAGATCACTGCAATCACCGTGGCAAGTCGCTCGTCGCCGACAAGCCAGGGCAACACAGCCCGGGACGAGGCTGCGACCAAGGGCAGGCAACCGTCCCATCCAATTGTTGTTCGCAGCCATCGGCCCGAAATTGGAAATGCTTCGCGCTCGCTCATTTATCGAATATACCGTGGCCGGCAAAGACACCCGCGCTCGCAGAGGCGCGGCGGCGGTGAGCGTCGATCGGCGCGTCTTATGCCGAGGAGCGATCGCACCGGCGAGCAAGAATCGTGTCGCAGGCCGCGGCCACGCGGGGCACGTCGATCGCTAGCATCGTTGCGTTGTCGGCCGAACGTCGCTGTCGGCTCGAACCAACGAGCCGGGCGACTTGGATCGTAATGTGCTGCGGGCCGTAGGGTCCGTTCCGCTCGCCCGCCACCGGCCCAAACAGACCGACGCATGGCGTCCCCACGGCGGCCGCCAGGTGCAAGGGGCCGGTGTCGGCACTGACGACGAGCTGCCCGCGCCGAGCCAGCGCGGCCAGTTCGACGAGGCTGGTGGCCGGCGCCAAGCGAGCCCAGCCGGCCGAGCCGGCAACGATTTGCCTTGCCCAAGCCTCCTCCTGGTCTCCCGCCCAGACCACCAGGCTCGCCAGACCATGCACGCGCCCCAGATGCTCGGCCACCGCGGCAAACCGGTCGGCGGGCCAGAGCTTCGACGGCCAGCCGGCACCCGGATTGATGAGTGCAAAACGCGATGGTCCCACGGATTGGGCGATCGTGTGCTCGGCCCGGTGGCCATCTGCCTCGCACTCGGGCAAGTCGAATCGGACGCGCCGCGGAACGATCCCCAAGGGGGCGAGCAGTTCGAGATTGCGGTCGATCACGTGCGTGGCGGTCGGCCGGACACGCACGTTGTTGAGCCAGGGGCTGATTTCACGGCCGTCGGGCGCGGCCATTCCGATCCGCTGACGGGCACCGCTGAGACGGGCCGCCACAGAACTCTTGCTCAGACCCTGCACGTCGATCGTGATGTCGAACCGACCATGTACCCGGCGCCATACGTCGAGCACCGCACTCGGACTCTTGAGCCAGCGGCGGCGGACCGCCACCACTTCGTCAAGCGCCGGATGACCGGCCAACAGATCGGCCGACCGTCCTTCGACCATCCAGGCCAGATGGGCGTCGGGCAGCGCGTCGCGCAGAGCGCAGAGAACCGGCAGGGCGTGCAGCACGTCGCCGATGGCGCTGAGCGCACGATCAAAATCCGTGGGGCGGAAGCGGTCATGCGCAGAATCATAGCGCAGTGGCCCGGCAGTCCCAAGGGCAGTTTTCCCGCTACGGCTTGAGGATTAAGCCTGAAATGCTACAGCAGTTCTTCGAGCTGGGCTACCAGGCTGCTGAAGTGTTCGAGCGCCGTGTCGACCGGGCCGGGCTTTTCCATGTCGACGCCGGCATCGCGCAGCAGTTCGAGCGGGAACTTCGAGCAGCCCCCTTTGAGGAACGTGAGATAGTCGTTCAGTTCGCGAACCCCGCCACTCAACACGCGCTCGGACAAGGCGATCGCCGCCGAAAGCCCCGTGGCGTATTTGTAGACGTAGAAACCGCGATAGAAATGCGGGATGCGAAAGCACTCGAGGTCAAGGTCGTCGTCGAGTTTGAAATCGGGACCGAAATAGTGCGACAGCAGCTGCCGATATTCGGTTTTCAAGCGGTCGAGGGTGAGTGGTTCGCCAGCCTCGGGCAGGGCATGGATGGTTCGCTCGAACTCGGCAAACATCGTTTGTCGCAGGATGGTGCCGCGGATGGCGTCGATCTCGCGGTTGATCAGGAACGCCCGCTCGCGGTCGCTGCCGGCCCGCTCCATCATGTAGTGCGAGAGCAATTGTTCGTTGAAGGTGCTGGCCACTTCGGCGACGAAGATGGTGTAGTTGTAATAGGGAAACGGTTGATGTCTGGCCGAGAAGTGGCTGTGCATCGAGTGGCCGGCTTCGTGGGCCAGCGTGAAGACGTGATCCAGCACGGTCGGCTGATAATTCATCAGGATATAAGGATCGCCGTCGAACGATCCGCAACTGAAGGCTCCGCTCTGCTTCCCTTGATTGGGATAACGGTCGCACCAGCGGCCGGCGAGCCCGGCTTCGAGAGTTTCGCAATACTCGCTTCCCAGCGGCTCGAGCGCGGCGATCACCAGCTTGACCGCCTGGCTCCAGGTGCGGCGTCCTTCCCCCTCGCTGAGGATCGGCACATAGGTGTCGTAATGATGGATTTCGCTCAATTGCATCTTGCGGCGTCGCAGTTCGTAGTAGCGATAGAGCGCGGGGAGATGCCGGTGGACCGAAGCGATCAGGTTATCGTAAACCGCCAGCGGCATGTTGTCGTGAAACAGGGCGGCCTCGAGCGCGCTGGAATATCCACGAGCCTTGGCATAGTAGACGTCGCGCTGGACCGACGCTCCCAGCGTGGCGGCCAGGGTGTTCTGGTGGGCGCTGTACTGTTCGTAGAACTTATGGAAGGCTTGCTTGCGGACGCTGCGCTTAGGCGAGTGCAAGAAGGCCGATAGCGAGGCGTTGCTGAGTTCGACCCACTCGCCGCGTTCGTTCTTGACCAGGCCCCATTTCAGATCGGCATCGCTGAGTTGGCGGAAAATCTGGTTCGAGGCCTCGGCCATTTCGCTTTGCATGGCCAGCAGCTTTTCGCCGCTGCGCGTGAGCGTGTGCGGTTTGTAGCGCAACATTCGCTCGACAAGCAGCCGATACTCGGCCAGCTCCTTGGATGCCAGACATCTTTTCCATCACGGCCGATTTGATCGCCATGATCTTCCGGCCGGATGAAGCTGGCGGCCTGCGCCGCCTGGCTGGCGGCGTGGCGGTAACGGCCCAGCATCCGCTGATATTGGCTGTTCGTCGCGTCCTCGGCCGTCTTCAGAAACGCATAGGTTCCCAGCCGTTCGCCGGCCCGGTCGAAATCGGCGTCGAACCGCAGGCAAGCGGCCAACGTGCGGGCGCTTTCGCCCAATTTGCCGCGGAAGGCCTCGAAGCCGGCGATCTGCTTTTCCCACTGCTCGAAGGCCGTTTCCCAAGCCGCGTCGTCGGTACACAGACTGGCCAAATCCCAGGTGTCGGCAGCCTTGACCTGGCTCCGCCGAGGAAGGGCCTTAACTTTGCTCGCCTGCTTGACCGCCGTACTGGCCATAAACACTTCCCGCCTGACTGTTGGTTCACCACCTGAGAATCGCCGTCGCCCACGTCAAACCGGCACCGAATCCGCTGACCAATACCCGATCGCCGGGGTGAATGCGGCCGGCGGCAAACGCCTCGTCCAAGGCCAAGGGGATGCTGCCGGCCGAAGTGTTGCCGTAACGATCGAGGTTGACGAACATTTTTTGCCGATCGATGCCCAACTGCTCGGCAGGCGGCATCCAAGATGCGAATGTTTGCCTGATGCAGCACGACCAGATCGATGTCGGCGATCGTCAGGTCGGCGGCGTCGACGACGGCGCGAATCGTTTCGTCGAGAATGCGGATCGCCCATTTGAAGACCGCCCGGCCATCCATTCGCAAGTATTGCTGATTGGCTAGCCAGGCCCTCGGCCGTCATCGCCGTCCGGGTGCCTCCCATCGGCCGGATCAGGAGTTCGGCGCCGGAGCCGTCGGCACCGAGCGTGTAGGATTCCAAGCCTTGATCCGACGTGCCAGGCCCCAACAGCACGGCGCCGGCCCCGTCGCCGAACAGCGGATAGATCTTCATATCCTGGCGGTTGAGAATGCGCGAGTTGCAATCGGCGCCGATGACCAGCGCTCGACGGCTCGTGCCGGCCGCGACGAACTGCGCCGCCGTGGCCAGGGCATAAACGAAGCCGGCGCAACCGGCTTGCAAATCCATCGCCGGCGCGGAAATTCCCAACTGATGCTGCACCAGGCAGGCGACCGACGGCACCGGCACGTCGGGCGTGAACGTGGCCACGATCAACAGATCGACGTCGGCGGCCGCGACTTCGGCCCGGGCCAGGCAGCGCTGGGCGGCGGCCAACGCCATGTCGCTGGTGGCCAGTTCGGGCGGAAGAATCCGCCGCTCGCGAATGCCGGTCCGCTGCAAGATCCACTCGGCGTCGAAACCGAGCGTGGCCAGCTCCTCGTTGTCGACCACCTGGTCGGGCACATAGCTGCCGGTGGCCAGGATCTGCACGCCCATCAGCCGGCGCACCGGAGCCCCGCCGGCAATCGCGGCATGGACCAGTGCGGTGCGCAAGGGGGAATGGGCCGCTGGAGCGTCGCGCTGCCAGGCCGATCGATCGCTGTTGGCCGGCTCTTCAGCCACGCTGCATTTTTCCCGAAACGACAAAAAAAGGGCCGATTTGCTGCCATGCGCTCCGCCAGAGAGCGACTTTCCTGCGGCCCATCCTAGCGTGGTTCGGCGGGGATTTCGACCCAGCGCCGCTGAGCGTACGACTCGAGCACGGCGTCGGCGACCGTCTGGGCCAGCAATCCCTCGTAAAAACTAGGCACGGCGTCGCGTCGCTCGACGATCGCCGACACGAATTCCCACACCAGATCGTAGCGGAACACCGTGGCTGGCGAGCCCTCGGCCGGGTTGCGCGGGCTGCCGGCCGGCTTGAGCCACTCGGCGGGCACGTCGACCGGCTCCAGATCGTGGCCGGTTCGGCCCAGCAGGACCGAGTTGGGCTGGTGCAACTGGTAGACGGCCGAGGCCTCGGAACCGTTGACCTCGGCCCATTCGTGGCCGTATCCATTGCGGCCATACCCCTTGGCCAGGGTGGTCCCCTCCCAAACCCCGGTCGCACCGGAGCTGAATTGGCCGATGATGCTCGACCAATCGTCGACGTCCGACGGGGGGCAAACGCCGCCGTCGGCCGTTCGCGTTCGCGGCGCAAACCGGGCGACCGCGCCGCACAGCGATTCGATCCGGCCCAGCAGGTCCTGGGCGAAATCGATGCGGTGGATCGTCATGTCGAACAAATCGCCGGCCCCGGCCTTGTCCTTATATTGCCGCCAGCCCCAGCTCGTTTCGGGCCAGTCCAAAAACCGCTGGCTGCGAAAGTGCCGCGGTTCGCCCAGCGCTCCGCTGGCGAGCAAATGCTTGAGATAGCGCATGGCCGGGGCAAAGCGATAGGTGAACGCCGTCATGTGGACGACGCCGGCGTCGCGCACGGCGTGGTACATCTCGCGCACTTCGCCGGCATTCAGCCCCAACGGCTTCTCGCACATGACGTGCTTGCCGCCGCGAGCCGCAGCCAAGACGATCGACCGATGGGTGAAGTTGGGAGTCGCGATGATCACCGCGTCGACGTCCGGGTCGGCGCAGAGCGCCTCGGGATCGGTCGTCACCCGGTCGATTCCCCATTGGCCGCGTCGTTGCTCGAGCAACTCGGCGCTCGTGTCGCAGGCCGCCACCAGTTGGGCCCGCCGATCGAGCCGGATGCCGGGAACATGGTGATAATCGCTCACCGCGCCGGCGCCGATAATGCCGATCCGCACCGGGCGACCGACGCTGAAAGGTCGGGGGCTGGAAGTCATGGCAAAAAACGCCGCCTTCGCGCGGGATGGAAAAAGCGGGGAGATTGGCCGGAAAACAGCAGTGGCTTGATAGCGACGGCAGGGTTCTCCGAGCAGCCAAGAGCCTACGGATTTTGCCCCCCGGCGACAAGTGGCCCGGCGGGCGGCGCGTTGCAGCGGGCCGGCTCTCGCGGCACAATGGGGGCGTACGCGGATACCGAGGACTCGCGCGCCGGCGGAATCGCCGCGACCGTCGCGAGGATCGCCCGTGCGATTGCCGCCACCAGAACGCAGGAGTTTGGCATGGGACGCCCGCTCACGCTGTTTACCGGTCAATGGGCCGATCTACCGCTGGAAGACCTGGCCCGCAAGGCGGCCGACTTCGGCTACGACGGCCTGGAACTGGCCTGCTGGGGCGATCACTTCGACGTGCAGCGGGCGCTGACCGAAGACGGCTACTGCGCCGCACAGCGCGATCTGCTGGAACGCTACGAGCTGCAAGTCCACGCTATCAGCGCCCATCTGGTCGGCCAGGCGGTGCTCGACCGGATCGATAGCCGCCACGAGGCGATTCTGCCTGCCCACGTCTGGGGCGACGGCGATCCGGCCGGCGTGAATGCACGGGCCGGCGAAGAACTGAAAAACACCGCCCGGGCAGCGCAGAAGCTGGGCGTCGAAGTCGTCAACGGCTTTACCGGCTCGAGCATTTGGCATTTGCTCTACGCCTTTCCTCCGCTTTCGCCGGCCGAGATCGACGCCGGCTTCGATCTGCTGGCCGAACGCTTCAATCCGATTCTGGACGTCTTCGGCGAATGCGGCGTCAAGTTCGCGCTGGAAGTTCACCCCACGGAAATCGCCTTCGACCTCTATTCCGCCGAGCGAGCGCTCAAGGCACTCGACGGGCGCGAAGAATTCGGCTTCAACTTCGATCCCAGCCATCTGCTTTGGCAGGGAATCGATCCGGTCGAGTTCCTGCGCGCCTTTGCCGATCGGATTTACCACGTTCACGTCAAGGACGTGGTCGTCACGCTCAACGGCCGCACCGGAATTCTGGGCAGCCACCTGCCGTTTGGCGATCCGCGCCGCGGCTGGGAGTTTCGCTCGCCCGGACGGGGTGGCGTCGATTTCGAGCAGATCATTCGCACGCTCAATCAGATCCGCTACCAGGGGCCGTTGTCGGTCGAGTGGGAAGACTCGCGGCATGGACCGGGACGCCGGGGCCAAGGAAGCCTGCCAGTTCGTCCGCAATCTCGACTTTGTGCCGAGCAGCGCCCAGTTCGACGCCGCGTTTGCCGAAAGCTGATCGGCGGCCGCTCGCGATCGTCTAGCCGAATTGGCGGATCAGCTTTTCCAGCCGCCGGCGATAGCTGAAATGCTCCACTTCGACCGCGTGGCGAGGCGAGCGGACGTAGCGGATCGGGCCCGCGGGACTCGTCTCGGCCGATCGCTTCAAACGGCGAAATCGCTCGGCCTTTCGCGGCGGCATCACGCGTCGCCAGCAAAAAGCGGGCGATCAATTGCGCCTGACGATCGACCAGGCCCCACAATCCGCTGTCGGGCTGAATCAATCCGGCCACAAACAGATTGTCGTATTGCGGATGAAACACGTGCAGAAACAACCCGGGGCGATCTCCCTGCCAATTGAGATGCACGCGGATCGATGAACGGAATCGTGATGCGAAAGCCGGTGGCATAGACGAGCACGTCGATCGGTTCGGCGCTTCCGTCGGCAAAACGAACCCGATCGCCGTCGAGCGATTGCACGTCGGGCTTCACGCGGATTTTGCCGTGACCGACGTAATACAGCATTTGCGAGTTGATGATCGGATGCGTCTCGAACAGCTTGTGATCGGCCGCCGGCAGTCCGTAGGCTTCCGGGCCGCCCCAGCGCGATTCGCATCGCGC
The DNA here is from genome assembly GCA_963702015.1 of uncultured Planctomycetaceae bacterium. Taxonomy (GTDB): domain Bacteria; phylum Planctomycetota; class Planctomycetia; order Pirellulales; family PALSA-1355; genus DATJTR01. The sequence continues at coordinate 2,665,855 of OY969698.1, read as the reverse complement.
GACCGGCCAACAGCCGCCGCAGGCCGAGCGGCAATCGCCAGCGCAGAAGTCGCTCGCCACATTGATCGGTCGGCTGGCCGAACAGAAACTTGGGCAGATAGTGGTAGCCGCGGCGCACGCTGTGAAATGTGGCGGCCGCATTCTGCGCCGATTCGACCGCGATGTCGCAGCCCGAGTTGCCGGCCCCGACGACCAGCACTCGCCGGCCGCGCAGAATGTCGGGCGTTTTGTATTGCGACGAGTGCAGGGTCGAGGCCGGAGAACTGCCCGGCAATTCGGGAATCCGCGGATCCCAATGGTGCCCGTTGGCGATCACCACGCCGGCGTATTGCCGCACTTCGCCGCCAGACAATCGCACCGACCAACCACCGCCGGCCGGCTCGATCCACTCGACCGAGCGATTCAGCTCGATCACCTCATAGAGCCGAAAGTGCCGCGCGTACGATCGCAGATATTCCCAGGCCTGCACGTGGCTGGGGTATTCGGGATAGTCGGCCGGCATCGGGAAGTCGGTGAATTCGGTCAGCCGCTTTGAAGAGATCAAGTGGGTCGACTGATAGACGCTGCTGGCCCGCTGCCCGTAGTACCAGTTGCCCCCGACTTCGTCGGCGCTCTCGATCACGTCGCAACCGATGCCGGCCTGACGAAAATTCTTGGCCACCGTCAATCCCGACGGGCCGGCACCCACGACGCAATACCGCTCAGTCGGTCCGGTCACTGCGTCGCTTCTCGAAGGTGGCGGGTTTTTTCGGTTCTGGTGACTTAAAGGTTGACGAACCGGGTTGAGGCCGGCGGAATGCCGCAGCAGCCGTGAAGCGCCTGACCGGGACCGCAGTCGAATCCACCGCCTGGGGGGGCGGGGCTGAAGCTAGGAGAGCGAATTATCGGACAGGGGACCAAAAAATCCATGCCCCGCCCGCGCCGGGGCTGGCTCGAGACGGTCTGGTGGACCGGGTAGGGATAAAAACCGGCACTCGATTTCGCTTGTTCGCGAACTTTCGGCTGCCCCACTGAGTAGAAACAAATGTGCAGGCGGCCCCTTGGCGGTTTGAAGTGAAAGCGGGGGGGAGCGGCGGATCAAGGTCAAAAGATGGGCTTCGATCAAAAAGGGCTTTGCTAGCACTAAGTAGCATTAGTTTTTATCATTTCGCTAACGAGACACTTCCCGCCAAAGGGCAGCACGGAAAAATAGTTAGATAACGAACAATTTCCGCAACTGCCATGATTAATCGACTTTACGAAGCAAAAACCGATTTTTGCCACTTGACGAGAATGATTGTCGGCACAAAAATACAGAGACATTTGGGCGTTTGCTTGACAGGAACACGACGTGAACCGGGACGCTCGGTTTGCGGCGGTCCAGCGGGCGCCCACCGGGCCATGGCAGCCATCGGACGCATGGGTTGACGCGAGAGCGTTGCAACGTGATGTTCGGCAGGCCAAAGGCTCGGTCCGCAATCCCCCAGCGTTACCCTCCTGTAGTAGTGAGCGATCGGTTTCCACGGAAGGAGCTGAGTAAGGCGGCGGTGTTCGCAAGGTAACTGCGCGAGCGTGCGAATTTCGGCTGTCGGTTCAGATCAGATTGTTCCATCTGAAAATAGAAACCTTTGTTTGCACGGCTTTTGGGTAGCCAAGGGTGTCGTTTGACGAGAGAAGAAGCTTTTTCGGCGGTGTAACGGCCGGCCAGCGCCCACCGATTCGAGCGGGCGGAAGGGAAAAAAGAAAATGATGAAATCGCATAAGGTGACCTCCGCGGAGGATTACAAGATCGTCAGCAGCTTCCAATCGCTGCGGAAGACGCTGCTCGAAGACAAATTTGCCGATCGTCTGGAAAAGCCACTGGCCTATTGGGCCATGCCCAACGATCGCCGGCTGCCGTTGGCGTTTCTCGGTCGAACGATCAAGGATCTGCTCGACACGCCTTTCGAAGAGCTGTCGGCGACGCCGGGGATCGGCCAGAAAAAGATCAGTTCACTGGTTAAACTGCTGTCGCGGGCGACGAAGGATCATCCGCCGGCGGTGCCTTTTGGCATGAACGATCTGGCCGACGCCAAGCGAGCCGCGGAAAAACTGGCGGCGAAGAAACCAAAAGTCAATTTTGACCCGGCGATCGTTTCCGAGGCGTTGTGGACCCAATGGCTGGAAACGGCTCGCAGGCACGGCGTGGGTCGCGAGTTGCTGGGTCGCCTGGCGCCGACGCTGCAAGCGCTGCCGACCGTCATCTGGCAGACGCCGCTTGAGTTCTACATGCAGTACAGCGTGTCGGAGATCCGCCAACTCAAGACGCACGGCGAAAAGCGGGTGCGTGTGGTGCTGGAAGTCTTCCACATCGTTCACGAGATGCTCGTCGACGTGTCGGCCGACAAGCACCTGAGCGTTCGTCTCGTACCGAAGTTCATCGAGCCGCTGGAAGACTGTGTCGCGGAGTGGATGAACCGTAGCGAAATCCCCACGCCGGACGAAGTCCGCGAACGGCTGACAATTCCGCTGCTGGATCAACTCCAAATCGACACCGGCGACGTGATCCACCAGTTGAGTTGCGGTCGCTTGGGCATCAATGGCTCGCCGCAGAGTGTGCGGCAGCAATCCAAGCAGATGGGAGTTACCCGAGCTCGGGTCTATCAGTTGCTTGAAGACTGCGCCCGCGTGATGGACGTTCGCTGGCCGGACGGCAAAACGCAACTTGCACGGCTGTGTCACAAGCTCCAGACCGAAGCGCCCCAGGACACGGATCTCAAACTGTTGCTGGCAACCGTCGAACTGTTCTATCCCGGCAAGCGCGGGCTGATCGACGAAGAAGCCGGCCGAGCAATTGGTGACCGCCTAGGCGCGGCCTGCAGTTCGCCCGACTGCCTGGGGGCAGCGCGAATGGCATGCCGCCAGCCTGAGAGGGCTGCGCCGTGCGCCCTTTGCCGACGCGCAGGCACGCGGCGCCGTTCGCTAGGCGCGTGCGCATGCGCCTCGGCGATCGCTTGCCGCCGGTGGCCGGCCGGCCAGAATGATCTCCGTCGATGCGCAAGTGTTCCGACGCCGACGACTCTCCGGACTCGGCAGGCAGCCGTTCCGCCTGATGGCGGTGACGCAGATAATGTCGGACGTCGGCCGCCGCGCAAACGCGGCCCGCCAGCCGCAACAGCACGCTGGGGTGCGGCAGGTGGGCCACGGTGTCCCAGCCGATTTGCCAAGTGTGTGCCGCAAGCGCCTTGAGCCAGCCGACCTCGCCGGCGTTGCGCCAAAACAGGCGCTCGGCGTAGAGTCCTTGCTGGAACGCACTCAGTTGAGCGGTCGGCAGTGCCTGGGCATAGACGCAGGCGGCCGGTTCCAGCACGGTTCGGTAGCCAGCCCGGCGGAATGCCCAACCCAGCTCGACGTCGGCGAGTTCGGGACCCACTTCGGCGGTCCAGCCGCCAACGGCTTCCAATGCCGAGCGGCGGAAGAACGCGGCCTGAGAGCAGACGCCAAACACGGCGGTCGGTCCGGCCTTGGCAATCCGCCGAAGTTTCCCTGCGCGAACCTGACGCGCGCCGCCGGCGCGATACTCGATGCCCGCAGCCAATACTTGTTCACGGCGATCGGACTGCAGCACCAGCGGCGCCACGGCGCCGACGCTCAGATCGTCAAAATGATCGAGTGCCCGATCGGCCCAGCCGTCGCTCACCTGGCAACCGGCCGCAAGCACATGGATCACCGCGGAGCGCGCCAGGGCGATGGCGGATCCGGCGCAGGCGATCAGATCGGCCCCCGCTCGCGCGGCGACAAAACGGACTTCGTCCACCAGATCGTAAGGATCGGCATACTCGAAATTCGTGACCGCGATGATCTCGCAATCGTTGGGACGGTTTTCGAGCACGGCCAGAAGGGTCGCTTCCAACGACTCGGCGGTGCCGACGGCGGGGATAACGATTGCGAGCCGGGGCACGGCAACCTCTCTGGAATGGTTCGCGGGCCGGCAGTCGAAGGCAGACTATCGGAAAGTCGCCGAGGGGAGCGGTGCAGGCGGGCGATGATCGTCGGGCTCTCGAGCATCTGGCAAGTCGAGCAATCGAAGCCTGGCTTCAATCACAAACTCGCTATTACTCGTCGAATAGTTTCGGCCGGAATCGTTCGGCAGGTTTACTACAACTGATCAAATCCGCTGAAATGCGCATTCGTCGTATGTGTGCACACGGTGAGACGCGTGCCTGCTGAAAGGTGCTAGCAAGTTCAGGCCAGCAAGCGGATCCTACTGGCGACCCGGCTCGGCCCAGACCTGGGCAAGCTCGACCAGCATTTCCACCGCCGCAACCATCTCTTCCAGGCAGGCCCATTCCAGGGGCGAATGAGGATTGTGCTGACCGACCGAGAGATTGGGCGTTGGCAAGCCGATCTCGGTCAGCCGCGATCCATCGGTGCCACCGCGCACGATGGTGCGGACCGGTGTGCGTCCCAGCCGGCGCAGCGCCTCTTCGGCGTAGGCCACGGCGCGGGGTTCGGCCAGCAAGCCGGCGCGCATGTTGCGATATTGAGTTTGGCGGCAAAGCTCGATGCGCGCCCCAGGATGCTCGCGCTCGCACGCGGCGGCAATCTCGGCGAGCATTGCGGCTAATTCGTCGAGGCGAGCCGTTTCGAAATCGCGCGAGCAACACCCGCATTGTCACCTGGGCCACACCCCCTTCGATCGCATACGGATGCAAAAAGCCTTCGCGGCCGGCGGTCGTTTCCGGCGCAGAGTTCGGCGCGCGGCAGGCGGGCCAGAAAATCGCCGGCCACGCGCAGCGCGTTGATCATCCGGCCCTTGGCGATCGACGGATGAATGTTGACGCCGCTGACGCGGACCACCACCACGTCGGCCGAAAACGTCTCGACGTCAATCTCGTTGGCTCCCTGTCCGTCGAGCGTGTAACCGACGATCGCCGAAAGCTTCGCCAGGTCGACGTGGTCGACGCCATGGCCGATCTCTTCGTCGCAGGTGAAGCAGATGCGGATCGGACCATGCGGAATCTCGGGATGCTCGACCAGCCAGGCCGCCGTTTCCATGATGACCGCCACGCCGGCCTTATCGTCGGCACCGAGCAAGGTGCTGCCATCGGTGGTGATGATCGTCCGGCCGCGCAGCGCCGCGAGGTCCGGATTCTCCGCCGCGCGGATCACCCCCCCTGCCCCGCCGGCCAACAGGATGTCGCCGCCAGGATAATCGCGAATCACCTGCGGATTGACGCCAGCGGCGGTTGTTTCTGGCGACGTGTCGAGATGGGAATTGAGCGCAATGGTGCTCGCCGCCCCGGAGACCGTGGCGGGAATCGTGGTCGTGACAATGCCGAACGGATCGGCTCCGGCGTCCTTCAAACCGATTGCTTGCAGTTCGGCCACCAGCTTGCGGCCCAATTCCAATTGACCTGGCGAGCTGGGATAGCAGCCGGCCCCTTCGCGGGCCATGGTGTCGACGCGGACGTAGCTCAAAAAACGCGCGAGTAAACGGTCGGAATTCATGGCCAAACGCGGGAAAAGGAATGAAGACGATGCCGGGTCGACGAACCTGGCCAACCGCCTCATCTTCGCAGGCTCGGCGCTCTTTTGGTAGGCTGGACCCGATTCGAAAAAAGCTCGCCGACCGTGGCTTGGCTCGCAGCCCGCGGCTGAACGCGTCTCGCTCAAGAGCACAAAGGATTGATGATGACTGAACCGGCCATTCGTTACCTGGCATTCGACATCGAAAGCGTGGCCGACGGCGCGCTGTTTCGCGGCTCCGTTATCCGCAGGAGAAGTTGGATGCCCGAGCGGCCGTCAGACGCTATCGCGATGAACTTTTGGAGAAGTACGATAGCGACTTCATCCCCTACACGTTCCAGGTGCCGATCTCGGTGGCAGTCGGCAAGATCGCCAGCGACTTTCGATTGATCGACGTGGTGGTGCTGGACGAGCCCCATTTTCGGCCGCACGTCATGGTCGAACACTTCTGGCGCGGCTGGGAAAAATACAGGCAGCCCACGTTGGTCAGTTTCAATGGACGATCGTTCGACATCCCACTGTTGGAACTGTCGGCGTTCCGATTTGGGCTCAGCATTCCCGGCTGGTTCAACCTTCAGGCCAAGACGTTCGAGCAGCATCGCAATCGATACAATCTCGACGCCCATTTTGATTTGCAGGAACTGCTTACCAATTTCGGTTCGACTCGGTTTACCGGCGGTCTGAATCTCGCGGCGAACCTGCTGGGCAAGCCCGGCAAGATGGAAGTCGAAGGGCACATGGTGCAAGACATGTTCGAAGCCGGCAAACTTGCCGAGATCAACGACTACTGCCGGTGCGACGTGCTGGACACCTATTTTGTCTTCCTGCGGACACGCGTCCTGCTTGGCGAGATCACGCTTGCTGACGAGAAGCACCTGATCGCGGGTGCGAAACAATGGCTGGAAAGCAAGGCGGCTTCCACCGCCGCCTTCGCTCAATATCTTGATCGCTGGGGTGACTGGACCAATCCCTGGCCCGGCGCCGCGTGATCCGCCGCCGGATGGGCTGCCGCGCAGCGAGCACAGCTTAGAATCGCTGGCCAACCACGGTTTCACCCGAACGGCTGTCGCCGTCGTAGCGCAACACCACCGGCACGGCCACCGCCCACAGCCGTCTCGTTTTGTGAAACAACCGGCTGCGAAGCATTTGGGTATTGAAACCTTCAAGAAACGATCGGGCCTGCGCGGCCGACAGCGCCGACGCTTCGGCCGGTTCCAAAGCGATCGCACGCGGCGGAACATCGTGCCATTCGGTCGGTTGCCAGTCGTCGTAACCGGCAATCCAGATCCGATCCTTAGTGAACGCGAGGTTCGCATAATGGGCGAAGTTGTTGGTGTTGGCCACGCCTTGCTGGGCGAGTGCCGTCAAGTTGCTGGCCAGGTGCGTGTCGAGGTCGATCGCGATCGTCATGAAAGTGCTCCTAAAAAAAGCAGCGGTTTGGGCGATTCACTGCGAACCGCTCGAGGTCGAAAGAATCTTTCCGGTTTGGGAGTCGACTTGCAGGTTGAAGTGCAACTTCCCTTTGAGGTTTTTTTCAAGCGCGGCCACTCGACTGGCGATCGCCGCCAATGCCGCAGGGTCGGCATCCTTGCCGGCCGGTCCTGCCGGTCCTGGCAAACCCTGCGGTCCTTGTGCGCCCGCGGCACCGATTGGCCCGGCGCTAACCGCCGATAACCGGGCAGCCAGTTCATCCAGGCGTTCTTCAATTGCCGCGAGCCGCTGCGAATCGACCGTCGGCGGCACAGCCTGCGGAGGCGGCGTAACCTGCGTGGGCGTGACGAAGGGCTCGGCGGTACTCGGCGATTGACCGGTCGGCGGCTGGCGCGGTTTGAGCCGCACGCCAATTCCATCCAGAAACCGCCTGATATAGATGCAGCAGGTGGCGTGGGTTTCGTAGGCCGCTTGTTGGGGGCCGTCACAGGGACCGCCCCACAAAATTCCGACAAGCTTCTGCTTGTAAAGAATGGCTCCGCCGCTGTCGCCGCTGATTGGCTGGAAGGCGACCACGAGCTGCGACACGCGGCGAGCATCTTTCTCGGTGTAGCCGCGGACGCGAGCGGAATAATGCCGAAATTGCCCACCACCGAAGCCGATCACCTCGACGTTTTCGCCGGCATGCGGCCACTCGCCTTCACCCCCCACGGGAATTGCACGGACATCGGCCGGAGGATTGTCGATGACCAGCGCAGCCAAATCCAAATTTGCGTCGCTACCCAAGAGCGATGCGGTTTGCCGGCCGCGGCCGAAGTCGACCCAAATGCGTCCGCCGCCCTGATCGACGACATGAGATGCCGTGAGCACGAGTCCACGATGATCGGCGCTGTGAGCCACAAAGGTTCCCGCGCCGCTATACGACGCACCAGGCTCCGACAGATCCTCGCGGCCGACTCGCACAATCGCGCGCTGGTAATCCGCCGTCGGCGTTTGATGGATCGTCGGCGTCGCCGGCCCTTGGCGTGGAGCTTGATCGAGGGGACATTGGCCGCCCGGGCAATTCTGGCCGCTGGCCACTCCGCCCAAGCAAAACGCGAAGAGCAGATCGACGACGAGTAACCAAAAATGCCAGCCGAGTGTGCGGCTCGTCGCTATGGCGCCAGCGGCCAACGGCTGGCTGACCCGCGACGAGTGCTCGGTTTCCAACGGCGAAATGAATTGGATTGGCAGTGGCATACGATTACTTGCGCAAAAAAAGAGCCCATCGTCGGACGGATTTCCGATGATGGGCTCTTACAGAAACCTGCGATTAAATCCCAGGCTCGTTGGATACCCTGTTCTCAACGAGTGCAGGGTACTCGCAGTGCTGGCTCACTTTCAAGCAAGTAGTGGCCGGCGTGGAAGAAATTTTTCTTCCCGATCTCGCTCATTCGCTCACCTGGGAGCGACGTGATTCGCGATCGGCCACTGCCGCGGCTTGCTCGCGGGGATCGAGCACCCGAAACCGAATGCGAAACGCGAGACTGCCGGCTGCCAAGGCATCGCGATACAGCGATTCGATTTCCGATCGCAACGCATCAGCGGTCGCAAAGCCATCGGGCTGGGCATCGGCATCGGTCAACGCCGCCAGGGCAACTTCGTCGACCGCGAGAACCTGGATATAGCCGACGCCGGGAATGTAGCTGCGCTGGCCGGCCGCATCTTGCGATATTTCCACAGCCGGATGGTTTGAGTTTTCTCCCCCCGGGCGATCGCGGCCAGAAACTTCTTTTTGAACAATAACACGATGGATGGAACTCGCAGGAGAGAATCGCCCGGCGCAAAAGCGGACAGTCCACAATCCCGAAATCCCGGCAACGGCTTCGCCGGAGTTTAGCCAACTCCGGGCGGGGGCATCATGAGTTTTGATCACACTCACGGGCGCGCTACTGACACAAATCATCCAAGCTGTCCGAGTCGGCCGCCGACTTCGCCTTGCCTTGGGGTGCGCTCGCTTTTGCAGCGGGTTGGGCCTTGGCCGGCACCGTCTTCTTTGCCGCGGCCTCGGCCGCCGCGCCATTGACCTCGCCCGAATCTTGCACCGGCGACGAGCTTTCCTCTTCGAGCCATGACAGGCTGAACTCGGCGTCGTCGCCGCTTGCGCCAGACAGTGGCTCGAGCGATTCCAACTCGTCAACGTCGATCGTCGGATCATCGTTGCCGACTTGGGCCGCGGCTCGAGCAGGTGCCGCTGCTGCTGCCGCGCCATTCGCCCCGACATACTCCACACGAAAGGTGATGGCACCGATCGTCAGTAAACTCCCAGGCGGGATCGCCGACTCCGACTCGATGCGCGTTTTTCCGATGTACGTGCCGTTGAGCGAGCCCAAATCGCGGACCATCAATTGGCCGCCGGCTTCGAAGATTTCGCAGTGCTTGCGACTAACCAAGGGATTAGGCAGTGGCACGTCGGCCGTCTTACTGCGCCCCACGACGGTGGGCAGCTGCAGCGCAAACTCACTGCCTTGGGCGGTATCTCCGCCGACGACAACCAACTTCACGTCCATCTGGCCAACTCCGCAACAAGGTCAAGAACGGTGGAGCGATTTATCTCGACCTGCCCAAGGTGACTTTTTACTATATCCTTCCCGCGACCCGGGTGGCAACCGGCGGGACCGGCGACGGGCCAGGCCCCGTGGAAATGGCCCTCAGGAGCCATCCGGCAGCCGGCCGGCGCTCGATTCAAAGTATCTTTGCCGCCGATTTGCGGCGGCCGGGGCCTCCCGGGCCTGCTGGCGCTCGAGGTCCGCGAGGTTGGCCTGGCAACGGCGGCAACCGACCGTCTGCAGGTGAAATCGGTAGTATTCGGCCTCGGCCGCCGGCAACCCGCCCAACAGATAACTACCCCACTGCTGGCGGCTTGGGCAACTCAGGAAATGCCGCCGCCAAATCTCGCCCAGCGAATGGACTCCGGCGTCGCGGCGAGCGCTGAGGTCGGCCACTCGGGCCAGGCGTGCGGCATCGCCGCGCAGCCGGCGCTCGATTTCGGCCATGGTTTCCGACGGCAGGGCCTCGTCCAAATAGGCCAGCAGTTCGGCGTCGGTGGGCGGTGGCGTCGTCATGGGAACAACTCGGGAAAGACGTCGGGATTGGGATGCTGTCGGCGGATGAGCAACCGCACGCGTTCGAGAAACCCGAACTTCGTGTTGGCCACCGTCTGCTGGCTCTGGCCCAACGTGGCGGCCACCTGCTGATTCGGCCAGCCGCGAACCAGCAGCAGTTCGAGACACGCCAATTGTTGCCACTCGTCGCGCACCCGCAGGCGGTCGATCTGTTCAGTAAGCGCGGTCACCAAGGCGGTCTCCTCCAACGACCGTCGCTCACCGCTTTGCACCAGGCTGCTTGCGCCCGTCCACCGGCAACGGGCTGCCATTGGCCACTGGAGTCGGTCATGACCAAGGGCAGCACCGGTCGGCATCCTTCGCGGCGCAAGTGATCGATCAATTTGTGAGCGGCGATCGAAAACAAATAGCCTTCCAGCGGCCGCCGCTCATCGTAGTTCGGCAGACTGGTCAAAAATCCGAGAAAGGTTTCCTGCACCACGTCTTCCGCCGCCGCCGTGCCGTTCAGGCGGCTGTCGACAAACGCCAGCAAGCGACCTTCGTAACGTGCGATCAACTCCTGCCAGGCCTCGGGCGCTCCGCCCCGCACGCGCTCGACGAGTAATTGATCCGATTCAGTGGCCGGCGACATAACGAACCCAAGCTAGGACCGAGACCGCTTACAACAGGCACAGCCCCCAGGCGCTGCCCACGACCAACAATATCACGAGGGCCGTGGCCCACCGCAAACGGCCACGATACTTGCCGTCACTGGCTAGATCGAGCCGCAAGGCTGCGAGCACCACGGCCATGCTGGCGATGACCGCGGCGAAACACGACGCGGCCCACCAAAAACGCCGCGGGATAACCGCCTGCCGCCGGGCCTCGCTCAACTGGGCACGGGCGTCGTCGTCGAACTCCAAAAGAGCGTGAAATTGCTGCATCGGTCCCACGGAAACCTGCACGGTTTCGGCGTAGATCGGTTGCTCGATGACCTTCGCGCCGAACCCGGCCGGCAGACGGCGCAAGACATCGCTCATGTCCGAGTCGGCGTCAGCCAGATACGTTTTGCCATAATGGGCGACCGCCTGCGCAGTGGCCACCGCCAGCGCGTGGCGGCATTCCTCCGGGGTGCTATATAAACCCGACTTCACCGGCAAACGGTAGACGGCGTGATCGAGACCGGGCGCCTGGTCGATCCACGTCGGCCGGTTGGCCGGATCGCTGGCAATCTTCTGCTCGGCCAGCCGAGTGGCGAATGCCTGCACGGTCGGATCCTGCGGCAGTTCCATGATCGGCAAGTCGACAACCACGCCAGGCGCAGCGCGATGGGTCGGCGTTTCGGTCGATGCCCGCAAGGGAGACAGTTTCGGGGCAGCGAGGAGATAGAATCCCAGCAAGATGACGGGAACACCCACGAAGATTCCAGAAACCGCCACAATCAGGGCTGCCTTCCGGCCAACAGCAATCCCGACCAGCAGCGCCGGCAGACAGATCAGCACGGCGAAACCGAGTAGGGACACGATGAAGAGGCTGGTTGCCGTTTCTGGCATTTCTATCTCACGTCGCAAACCGGTTTGTCTTTGTCACGAGCGGAGTAGCTACCTGCACCGAAAGCGAAACAATTCCCGCCACGATCGCTCCCCAGGGCTGAGGGAAGGGACAAATCAGATTCAGCAGCATGGCCACGGTCAACGTCAAGGCTAGCGACCCAATTTTCACGCGCGACCGCCGAAATCGATTGGCTTGTCGCCAAAACGGAACGACGAAGAACAGCAGTCCAAAATAGACAAGGTACGCTTCGAAATGCGGCGCACCATCCAAATGGTTGTAAAAACTCCAGTTGACGTGCCACGGCGCCGGCCGCATTGGCTGCTGGAAGGGCAACTGAACCATGAGCAATCGTTCGAGTCCGAAGGAAGCCGCGCCGACGCCCAAGCCGACAACCATCGTCGCCGATCGCCGCAGGATCTGTTCACCCTTCTTCCCTTCCCACAGCTTTGACAGGGCAAGAATGCCCCAGGCACCCAGAGTGCCGGTGATGGCAAACCAAGCGCCTGCCTCCTTGCCGGAATCGCCACGCTGCCAGGCGACCGCGATGATCGACGATACCACCGCGACGGCGGCCGAAAACAACAGCGATTCGAGCAGTTCGACGCACCGCTCGCGCCGACTTTTGTTGGCCAATGCCGACATCGCCCGCGCACTCGACTGCCGCGAACTGCGGCTCGCCTTCGAGACTCCGCTCGGGAAACCGGATTGTCGCGACACTCCGGCGGAATCTTGAGCCCGACGGACCGGCATGGGAGCCCGCGGGGCCGGAACCTCCGATGACACCCGATGTTGCTTGCCGAATAGCTGCCGCAATCGCCGGTCGGCTGAAGCATAAAAGAACGAAAGCCGGGCAGGCGTCGAACCAACGGCCAAACCCGCAATGAGTAAAGCGATGGCCTTCACGGCGTAGGGTGGTCCCGACTCGCTCCGTAAAATAATGTAGGCCACCACCGCAAAGAGCGACCAAAAGACCGAGGGGGGCAATCCGGTCTTCTGCGCGAGTCCCGAGGACTTCGTGCGCTGCTTCCAACGCTGCGAATTCCTCGGTGCCGGCTCGGCCGCTGGTTGCCGATCGAGCGACTCGGCGGGCGAAGCGGCGGAATCCCGGCTGTGGTAAAACTCGGCCTCGGCCGCCGGCGGCGCGGCGGGACCGGAAACCGTGGCGGTCTGACCCCCGCCCGGCAGCGCCGCCAGGAACTGCTCGACTGTCGCGAAGCGGACCGTCGGATCTTTGGCGAGCGCTCGGGCAACCACCTGCCGATAGGGAGCGGGCACGGCACTCACGTCGGGCTCGGCCGTCAGGTGTTTCATCAACACCTCGCCGACACTCTCACCGTCGAAGGGGACTCGGCCGGTCAGCATCTCATAGAGAATGATGCCCAACGCGTAGATGTCGATCTCGCGGCCATAGCGACCATGGGAAATCTCGGGGGCCATGTAGTGGACGGTGCCGACACTCTCGGTCTGGCCACTCCGCCGGCTGCAGGAGATGAATTTCGACAAACCGTAATCACCGAGCTTGACGACCGAATCGTCGCGAAAGACGTTCCCGGGCTTCAGATCGCGGTGAACGACTCCGTGGCTGTGCAAATAGGATGCGCCCGCGGCAATGCCGCGCAGCCAATCGACCGCTTCGTCGGCCGGCATTCCGTGCGGATGTCGGCGAATCGTTCCCTCCAACGATTCGCCAGCGACGTATTCCATCACGATCCAGCAATCGTCGTCGTCACCATCGCGGCGAACGTCATAGAGCACAAGCAGATTGGGATGCTTGAGATTCAAACAATGCTGCACGCCGCGCAGCTCGACGTCGAGATTCCGCCGGATCAGCTTCAGCGCCACTTCCTTGCCGCCGTCGCTGACCGCGAAATAAACCTCGCCGAATCCCCCTCGCCCCACACCACGCTTAATGGTGTAGCCCAACAGCGGTCGATCACCAGTGGCAAATGCGAAACGCGTCGGAGCCGGGGGCTTCTCGGGCGGACGCGGTTGATTTGCGACGGGCGAATTCATGACAAGCGGTTATCGCTAAGAAACGTGCTAGCACCGCGCGGAACGAATCACCGCGCGCGGCCAGTCTCCAATTGTATCACGTCCGGAATGTCACTTCGCCAGGGTGAACCACTTCATTGCTGGCAATCGGATCGGCCGTCAGCCCTGCCCGACTGAGACCGTCAAACCTGCTCCACCGAGAACGAAAAACCGTCGCCGGCGACCCGCGAATTGAGGCCCAGGGGTCCCGAGTCGGTGTGCGGCCGGCCGTCGATCTCGAACTCGCCGGCGATACGGCAGTTCAGCGTTCCGGCCGAGTAAAACAGCATCACGTCATGCCGCCAATCCGCGCAGACGATGTGGCTGGTCGGCCTTGATCCCAGCACGCACGACTGGGCCAGCAACAGCACGGCGTCGCACGACGGCCGCACGCGATGCCGGCTGGCCACCTCGATCCGCGCCGTGGCCGACAAGGGATGCGGCCGGCGAAACCGCAGGGCCACCGAACCCAGACGCAATGAGGCGGTATCGGGCAGCGGAGCCGCCGACTCCAGCCGGCGGTTGTCGAGCCAGGTTTCGCCGCTTGGATCGATGACATATCCCTCCCGGTCGCGGCGAATCGTCGCGTGACGCCGCGCGATGTCGGCCACCAGTGGCACATCGACCGGCGCATCGGCAGTCGCCTGACCGAAGGTCACCTCGTCGCCCACGCACACCAAATATCCGCCGACGGCATCGACCCAAATCACGAATCGTTCCGGCGGCGACAGAGCAGTCATAGCAAGCCTGGCGATGGAAAGCGCACCCAATGCGCGGCGCCAACCCGAATAGCGCAGCATCGACATCACACGCTCCATTTTGGTTGGATGAGCCCGGTGTCCACAAGGCGCGGCCCGGTGCGGGGTTCAGTTTTTCGCTTCCGCGATTTTGTCGGGAGCTGGAGTCAAATACTCGGTCACTTGATCGACAATGTTCTCGCTGGCCGGCACGGTCAGCGGGATTTCGTCGTGCAGATCACTTTCGACGGTCAGCATACGTTCGGCGACGTTGAGCCGCGCACGCAGGTCGCCGATTAATTCTTTGGCGCGTCCCAGCTGGCTGTCGTCAAAATGGCAATCGCTCGTGGTTTGGGCCACTTCGACCATTTTCAGCCGTGCTTCCAGGTTTTCGACGTCGACTTCAAGTTGTCGACGGGCAGCCAGCATCCCTTCGAGCTTTTGCCGAGCGGCGTCGAGGCTCCGGTGCCGGGCGGCGAGAATGTCTTTCAGGCTGGCCCGCGTGGCGTCGTGCGTCTTGTAGCGTTCGAAGCGGTTGGCCAGATCGGCCTGCACCGCGGCGAGCGTATAGGTGCGGCCTTGATATTCGTAGCTTGCCCGGCCGGCGGCGACGTCGTCTTTCAACCGCAAGAGTTCGGCCCGGTCGTGATCGAGACTTGTGTCGGCCTGAGCGATCTGCTTTTCGAGTCTTTCGACCTCAACCTCTTCCTGGGCGATGACGTGCATATTGCGACGGATGTCGGGGACCAGATCCTTGACCATTTTGCGGGCACGATCGATTTCGAATGAAAGCGGCACACTATTTTTTACCGAGCTGGTTACCATGCCGGCCGACGTGCCGATGTAGCTGGCCGCATCGCGACCAAACAGCCAACCCACTAGCAGCGTGGCCCCTACGAGCGAAAACAAAGTTCTCCGGATCATCGTGAGTCCTCCACAAACAAATAAGGCGGGGCGGGCAGCAAGAACGCAGCTCCCCTGATTCACCACACAAAGGTTGTTCGCCGGCCAGGTCCGAATCTTGGCCGGCGGCGAAAGGCTTTCGCGATTGCTAGCCCCCGCCCCTGGCGGCGGTGAACAAAAGAAAAATGGCGATTGGCGTGGTTTTTTTGCGGTGCGGAGAACTCTCCGGCGCCACAAAGCGCATCGAGAGGCAAAAGCCATTACATTGTTGACAGCGGGCCCAACATCGCAGTAACAGAGTGCCCGCCCTCGACACGGTTTGCTCCATCCGTCTCCTCCTGGCTTGCAGTGGTATGTCTTTCGACAACGAAAAGTTCGTGCGGCAAATCCATGCCAGCGGCCGACGCCTCGTGGTGGCAACGACCGGCGGCGGCAGTCGGGCCATCTCGCAGTTGCTCACCGTTGCGGGAGCCTCGCGGAGCATCCTGGAGGCCATCGTCCCCTACTCCGCGTCGGCGCTCGCTCGATTCTTGGGAGGCAAGCCCGATCAATATTGCGCTCCGGCAACGGCCCGCGCGATGGCCATGGCAGCGTATCGACGTGCGCTCGACTATGCCGATGCACCCGCGACGGCCGTCGGCATCGGTTGCACCGCGGGTTTGGCGACGGACCGGCCAAAGCATGGCCCACATCGTTTGCACGTCGCGGCTCAATCGCGCGAGGCGACGCGGCTGGTGTCATTGGAATTGGAAAAAGGAGCCCGCACTCGCGACGAAGAAGAGACGCTCGTGGCTGGCATCCTGTTGAATCTGTTGGCGGAGTGCTGCGAGGTTTCGCTGCGCGTCCCGGTCGCATTAACCGCCAGCGAAAAACTACAAGCAAGCAGTATCGAAGCGCCAGTACGTGGCAGGCTCTGTTGACAGGGGACGTCCAACGGCTGAGGGTCAATCCGCCCGGCGAACCGGCATCGCCGCCGAAGGTGATCTTTTCGGGCGCCTTCAATCCCTTGCACGATGGGCACCGAGGCATGGCAGCCATCGCTGCCAAACTTCTGGACGAAGCGGTAGAGTTCGAGATCCCGATCATCAACGCCGACAAGCCGGCACTCGACTTTTTGGAGATCGATAGCCGCGTCCGGCAGTTCGCCGCGGAACAGCCCGTTTGGCTATCGCGCGCGCCGACGTTCGTCGAAAAATCGTTCCTCTTTCCGGGTGTCACGTTCGTCGTCGGTGCCGACACAATCGCACGGATCGCCGCGGCTCAATACTACGGAGGCGGTCCGCGGGCCGTCGAGCGCGCAATGCAGACAATCGGTGCCCAAGGGTGTCGATTTTTGGTCTTCGGCCGCGCTCAAGACGGTCGATTTCGCGCGCTCGCCGACGTCGACCTGCCGCCGGCGGTCGCCAGTTTGTGCCGCGAAGTCCCTGCCGACGTCTTTCGAGTCGATCTCTCCTCCACCTCGCTTCGCCGACAGTCGGATCCGCCTGCCGACTGAGCCGTCGTAATCGACGATCGGAGGGACGGGCATTCGCGGAGGGCGATTCAGGGTAAATGACGCCGATTGGCGGGCAATTTGTCTCGATTTCCGACCCGTGCTTCCACGCCGCCAGGCGTCAGGCTGCAATTGCTCCGGCGAAACCAAAACCCTATACTTGCGGGCAATCGATGGCATCCTGCCTCCCCGCTCCTCTCGCCAGTCGCGTAGTTTCCCGCCGATGTCCGAAGCTCGACAGTTTATCGGCGCCGGTAACGCCCAAGGGCCGTTTTACGTCGGCGTCGATGTAGGCGGGACGAGCGTCAAACTGGGGGTGGTCGACGATTTGGGCCGCCTGCTCTCGGCTACTTCCCTGGCGACCGAGATTTCCGAAGGGCCTCAAGCGGGGGTCCGGCGGATGGCTGCCGGCGTGCAACAAGCAATTGCCGACGCGGGCTTGCAGGTATCGCAAATCGCGGCGGTCGGGCTGGGAACCGCCGGCACGATCGACGCCGCCGCCGGGATGCTTTTGGGCCCTGTCAACCTGCCAGGATGGGAGAATTTCGCGATTCGGGACGAGCTGGCGGGGGCTTGTGGCCTTCCGGTGGTCTACGGCAACGACGCCACCGCGGCCGGATATGGCGAATTCTGGGTCGGCAGCGGCCGGCAACTGAGCAGCATGGTTTTGCTGACGCTTGGGACGGGCGTGGGGGGAGCGATCATCCTCGACAACGCGCCGCTCGACGGCAGTCACGGCAACGCGGGCGAACTCGGACACACGACGATCGACTATAATAAATTGGCTCGGAAGTGCGGTTGTGGTCAACGCGGCCATTTGGAAGCATATGTCGGGGCCTTGGCCGTCGTCGGCCGCGCCGGCGAATTGTTGGCCGGCGGTAGAGCTTCCAGCGTGCAACGGCGAGTTGCTGGAGGCGAGGCGCTGACGCCGCGACTTCTGGCCGAAGAAGCCGAACGGGGCGATCCGCTGGCGTTGGAAATCGTGCTGGAAACGGCCGACTTCCTGGCGATCGGCATCGTCAATGCGATGCACACGGTCGATCCGGCCGGAGTCGTAATCGGCGGAGCGATGACGTTTGGAGGCCGCGACGCCGAGATCGGCCGCCGGTTCTTGGATCATGTCCGAGCGGAGGTGCGCCGGCGAGCCCTGCCCGCGTTGGCCCAGCGGACGACGATTGATTTTGCCACCTTGGGCTCGGATGCGGGATTTATCGGCGCGGCGGGACTCGCCCGCCAGGCTTACGGCCGACGCGAGCCGCAACGGAACCCTTGACGCTCCGCGCAACGCGCAGCACCAGCGGCTGGCCACGACAAAGACACTGACGACACAAGAACGTTTATGCCTGACTGCCAACATATTCGCAATTTTTCGATCGTCGCGCACATCGACCACGGCAAGAGCACGTTGGCCGATCGGCTGCTGGAAAAGACTGGCACGGTCGAGAAGCGGGAATTGCGCGAGCAGTTGCTCGACGACATGGAACTGGAGCGGCAGCGGGGCATCACCATCAAAGCCCGCGCCGTGGCGATGCACTATGAGTATGAAGGCCAGCAATACGAGCTGAATCTAGTCGATACGCCGGGGCACGTCGACTTTCAGTACGAAGTTTCGCGCAGCCTGGCTTGCTGCGAAGGCGCACTGTTGGTGGTCGACGCGTTCCAGGGGGTCGAGGCGCAAACCGTCGCCAATGCCTACGCGACGATGGAACACAATCTGACGATCGTGCCGGTGCTGAACAAGATCGACTTGAAGCACGCCCGGCCCGACGAAGTCAAAGCCGAAATGCAATCGGTGCTGGGGATCGATCCGGACGAAGTCCTGCCATGCAGCGGCAAGACCGGCATGGGCGTCGAAGAGCTACTGGTTGCGATCGTCCAGCGCGTGCCGCCACCCAAGGGCGATCCGAAGGCGCCGCTGCAGGCGATGGTCTTCGACTCCCACTACGACGAGTTCCGTGGCGCGATCACGTACGTGCGATTGATGAACGGCACCGTTCGTAAAGGCCAAAAGATCAAGTTCCTCAAGGCCGGCACGGTACACGAGGTGCTCGAACTCGGACAGTTCGTCCCCCACCGGCAATCGTGCCCCGAGTTGACGGCCGGTCAGGTCGGCTATCTGATTTGCAACATCAAGTCGCTGGGACAAGTCCACGTTGGCGACACGGTCAGCGTGCCGGGCGAGGATGCGGCAGTCCCGTTGCCCGGCTATCGCGTGCCGCAACGAATGGTTTATTGCGGGCTGTATCCATCGGACGGCCAGGATTTCGAAGAACTGCGCAACGCGCTCACTAAATTAAGCGTCAACGATCCCAGTTTCGAGTTCGAGCCCGAGACGAGCGACGCGTTGGGTTTCGGCTTTCGTTGTGGTTTTCTCGGGCTGCTGCACATGGAAATCATCCAGCAGCGGTTGGAGCAAGAGGCCAACCTCGACCTGGTACAGACGGCGCCGAACGTCACCTACGAAATCCTCAACCGCAATGGCGAAGTCCTGCTGATCCACAATCCGACCAAAGTGCCGGACGCGGGCGAGATCGAGGAATTCCGCCAGCCGATCGTGAAGGTCAACTTCGTGCTGCCCACCGAATCGATCGGGCCGGTAATGCAGCTTTGCACCGATCGCCGCGGCGTCTATGTCCGCACCGAATATTTGTCACCCAGCCGGGCAATGCTCACGTTCAACTTGCCCCTGGCCGAGGTGATCTACGACCTGCACGACAAATTGAAAAGCGTCACGCGCGGCTACGGCACCATGGACTACGAACTGATCGGCTATTTTCCAGCCGAGCTGGTGCGGCTCGATATCCTGGTGGGAGGCAACCGGGTCGACGCGCTGAGCATCATTTGCGACCGCCGCGACGCCGAACGCCGCGGCCGGGCGATCGTCAAAAAACTGCGCACCGAAATCGATCGCCACATGTTCGAAATCGCCTTGCAGGCCGCCATTGGCAGTCGCATCGTCGCCCGCGAAACCATTTCGGCCATGCGCAAGAACGTTACCGCCAAGTGCTATGGCGGCGACATCACCCGCAAACGCAAGTTGTGGGCCAAACAGCGCGAAGGTAAAAAACGGATGAAGTCGATCGGCTCAGTCGATATCCCGCAGAAAGCATTTCTGGCGGTGCTCGAAACCGGTGCCGACAACAAATAAATCCCTCTCCCGAACCGCCGTTCCCACCTCCGCTGGCCACGGCAGTGAAGGTCGCTTATGCGGATGCGGATCGCACTGCGAATTCTGATCGGGCTCGCGGCCGTGGCACTCGTCGCGCAAACCTGGCTGGTAGGGGGATTCATCACCCCGTTGGTCGTCACCGGCGGATCGATGGCGCCCGGGCTCGTCGGCGAGCATTACCACGTCGTCTGCGGGGCTTGCGGTCGATCGTTTGACTGCGGTCAAGAATCGACACCGGACGGTCAACGCGCCCTCTGTTCGAGTTGCGGCGCCTGGTGCGAGCTGGAACCGACCGAGGTGAAGCCAGGCGAACGATTGTTTGTCGATCGGACGGCTTTTCTGCGCGGCACGCCAAAGCGTTGGGATACGGTCGTCTGCTCGCTGCCAGATGATACAGCCGCTCTGTGCGTCAAGCGCATCGTCGGCCTGCCTGGCGAACGCATCACTCTGTCGGACGGCGACCTCTATGCCGATGGCCAAATTCTGCGCAAGGAGTGGGAGGTCCTGTCCGACATGGCCATTGTGATCGACGCGGCCGACTACAGCTCGAAGTCCGACAGTGCGGCTCCACGCTGGCGGCCCGATTTTAAAGGGAGCCGTTGGCGTACGACCGCCGAAGGTTTCGAGATCGATAACGTCGCGCCGTCGGTGGATTCGGTCGACCCAATCGACTGGATCTCCTACCATCACGACCAAATCTGGCGGCAGGGCGATCGCGTGGCCCGCCATGCGGGCCCGATCGTCGACGATCTGGCCTACAACCAAAACGAATCGCGCGAGTTGGTCACCGTACCCGACGTCATCCTCGCCTGCCAACTTCAGTCGGCTGCCGAAGGGGATGTGTATTTGCGGGCGAGAGACGGCCGCAGGCAGTTTATCGTGCGGTTGGATTTGGCCGGCCGGCGCGGCGAAGTGCGCGAGGGAGATCGCATGACGGCCCGGTTCGATTTGCCTGGCTCCGTGACCTTCAAGCGGCCGAGTGCCGTGGCCTTGGCACTGGCCGATTGCCGGCTGCAGTTGGTCGTCTCGGGGTTACCAATCGTCGAATACTCGTACGATCCGGTCGATAGCGCCGCGCGCCAGCCCACTGCCGAACCGCTGGCGATCGGCGCGGTCGGCATGCCGCTGCACGTCACGCACTGGGTCGTCTCACGTGACATCTATTATTTGCCACCCCCCGGGAAACTGGTCATGGAAGATCGGCGACTCGGGCTAAATGAATATTGGTTGCTCGGAGACAACACCGCGGTTTCCGACGATAGTCGGACCTGGCCCCCACATGTCCGGATGACACCCGAGGCACTGGTGGGCAGAGTCCTCCGCTGGCGATAGGCTGGGTGAACGGGAGGGGGTGCGCCGGCCGAAAGAGGATCAACTCGCCCCATTCCCCGTATTTCGCCTATTTCGCTGATTGCACGCGAATTCCGCCTTCCGCAGTCAAGTTTCCATACGTTATATTCGCCAGCCCTTATACTATTGTTAGGCGGCGCGTCAGAGGTTGGGGTAGTTGGCGGGTGGAACGCGCGGCGAGTCCGGCCGGTCAGCGCGCGACGGCGCCGCTTGTCATGCGGCCCGCTCGGCGGTGGACCGCCTATTTTATTTTGCTTTTCCAGCGGCAGCATCGCGGGCATCTATGTCGAGCAAGCGCTCCCCCACTGACACTGTGCGGTCTCCCTCAGCAATCGTTTCGAACGCTCCTGCCGGCCGATCTGACACCAGGCCTGTCGGTCGATCGGCCCCAGCGGATGGATGGCAGCGCACGGTCCGCGAGACGATTGAATCGGTCATCGTGGCATTTGTCCTGGCGTTTTTGTTCCGGACATTCGAAGCGGAGGCGTTCGTCATTCCCACCGGCTCGATGGCCCCCACGCTGCAAGGGCGGCATAAGGATCTGGTTTGTCCGGAATGCAATCTGACATATCGTGTCGGCGCAAGCCGTGAAGTGGATGAAGACGTCGAGGCCCTTCGGGAACAATTGAGCGATCCGAGACTGACTCCCAAAGAGCGCGATGGGGTGGAAGACCGGATTCGAGGGACTGAGCTTGTCGCGGCGACTTGCCCCAATTGCCGCTTTCGGATGGGGATCGACCCGAAGAGGTGGCCTCCCTATAACGGCGACCGAATTTTGGTGGCGAAATTCCCTTACGATTTTGCCGACCCGAAGCGTTGGGACGTGGTCGTGTTCCGCTATCCCGGCAATGGGCAGATGAATTACATCAAACGGCTGGTCGGACTGCCGCGCGAGACGGTGAGAATCGAGCAGGGGGATATCTACGTCAAGACAGCCGATCACGAGCAGTTTGACATCGTGCACAAGCCGCCGGACAAAGTGTGGGCCATGTCTCAGGCGGTTTACGACAACGACTATGTCGTCGATGCAATGACCCAAGCCGGTTGGCCGTTGCGCTGGCAGCCGATGGGACCGACCAACGCCGGCTGGGCGTCGACTGATGGCGGCCGGACCTACGAAACCGCCGGTGGCGGAGAGGAGACGTGGATTCGCTACCAGCATTTCACTCCCAATGATCGCGACTGGCACGAATTGGAGCGTCGTGGGCACGTTACGCGTCCCCCCCTGCCCCATTTGATCACCGATTTTTATGCTTACAACACCGGCGAACAGCGAAACGCTTCGGCCGACGTTGCTCCGTCGGGAATGCACTGGGTCGGAGACCTGATGCTCGAGGCCACGCTCGACGTGCGGCAGGCTCAAGGGTCGGTCGTGCTCGATCTGGTCAAGGGAGGTCGCCACTTTCAGTGCGATCTCGATGTCGAAACGGGCCAGGCGACGATGAAGATCGACGGCTTGCCAGATTTCGGACCGACGGCGCAAACGGCCGTTCGCGGCGTAGGACGTCACCGGGTCTCCTGGGCCAACGTCGATCGCCAGTTGCTGTTATGGGTCGACGGGCGTTTGGTGCAGTTTTTGGCCCCGACGACCTATGACGATCTCGATAACGCCTTGCCTACGGTCGACGATCTGGCGCCGGCCGGAATTGCCACGCGGGGCGCTGCGGTGAAAGCCGAACATTTGCTGCTCAAACGCGACATTTACTACATCGCTCGCAAGGCGCCCGAACGATCGCACGATCAGCGACTACGATTATCCCGGGTCGGATTGGGGCCAGGAAAAAATTGCCGAATTCTTCACGATGCCCGACCGCTGGACGGCCGACAGTCTGTTTTCCTGGCGGCAGAGTGTCGAGTTTCCGCTCGAGGCCGATCAGTTTTTCGTGTTGGGCGACAACAGTCCGGCGAGCAAAGACAGCCGGCTGTGGGCAGACCACAAGAACCCGGAGTATTACGTGCGGCGGGAATTGCTGATTGGGCAGGCCTTGTTTATCTATTGGCCGGCATCGCTCAACAAAATACCCTATTTGAATTGGCCCTTCCCGCTTTTCCCGAACTTCAAAGAGATGGGTTTTGTCCGCTGACGGCGCGGCGCTGCCGCGACGGAATTCTGCAGCTTGATGCGGGCACGACGAGGATTTTGGCTCCGCTGGTCAGGAGGACCGCTCACATGCCGATGCTCGAAGTCCACGGACTGGTCAAACTCTACGGGCGGCGACGCGTCGTCGACGGCGTCGATTTCCAGGTCGATCGAGGAGAGATCGTCGGGTTGCTCGGCCCCAACGGCGCCGGCAAGACCACGAGCTTCCGCATGACTTGCGGCATGATCGAGCCGAATGCCGGCACCGTCATTCTCAACGACGTCGACGTGACGACCTGGCCGATGTATCGCCGGGCGCGCGATGGCGGCATGGGCTATCTGGCGCAAGAGTCGAGCGTGTTTCGCAAATTGTCGGTCGAAAACAACCTGTTGGGCGTGATGGAAATGCTCGGCATGGATCGCAAATCGCGGCAGCGCCGCTGCGACGAGCTGCTCGAACAGTTCGACATCGCCCGCTTGCGCAAAGCGCGGGCCATGTCCCTCTCGGGGGGCGAACGCCGGCGTTTGGAAATCGCCCGCTGTCTCGTCTCCAATCCCAAACTGATCTTGCTGGATGAACCGTTTACCGGAATCGACCCGGTGACGATCGATAGCATCCAGCAGATCATTCGCGACTTGCGCGATCGCGGTATTTCGATTCTGATTACCGACCACCAGGTACGTGAAACCCTCGAGATTACCGACCGCAGTTATGTCATTCGCGGCGGCCAGGTATTGTGCCACGGCCGCCCCGCCGAAGTGCTCAGCAATCCCGACGCCCGCAAATACTACTTCGGCGAGGGACTGGATATCAGCCCGGCGGCATAGCCGGTCGGTGCGGCTTCCAACCGCCGCGGGTGGTTCGACACTGCCGGACGAGGGAGACCGCTCTAGCCGCTGCGCAAAGCATTCTTATGATGTCCTAAACGGGGGCGGGGGTTGTTGATTCGATCGCGATCCGAGTGCGGATCGTTATCGGTCGATCGTTTCACAGGACAAATTGCATGACCTCTCCCGCGGCGGCCTTTGTCTGGCCCAAGCCGATGGATTGGCTTGCCTTGGCGATTTTTTTCGCCGTGGCGGTCGGACTGCCGCTGCTGGGCTACCTGTTCATCTATTGGGACGTCCGGCGTTGGTGGCGATCGCTCAGGCGAGCCCTGGTGCGAGTGGTTCGCTATCTGCCGGAACTGCCTGATTGGGCGCGTCGCGACACGCCGCGGTGCGTGGCGGCCCTCGGTTTGAGGATGCCGTGCAGCGAGGAGGAATTGAAAGAGGCCTATCGCGCCAAGGTCAAGCTTTTGCACCCCGACCGTGGCGGCGACAAGCGGCGCTTCCTCTGGCTGCAATCGCAGTTCGAAGAAGCGCTGGCGTTGCTCGAAGCGGAAAAACGATCGAACCACGTGCCTTGAATTAACGCGGGGGACCCCAGCCACCCGGCGGGCGAAACCGCAGTTCGCCTTCAAACGGCTCGCCGATCAATTCCTTCCAAACCGCCGCTTGTTTGGGCGTGAACAATTCGACAATCCGGGCGACGTTGGTCCGCCAGGTCTGCTCCAGCAGTTTGCGCGAGTCCTTCGGATCGTTCGGCCAGCGATTGAGAATCGCCAGGCTCGACTCGTCCTGAATCGCCCGAATCTGGTCGTGCTGGGTCGGAGTCAATTGAAGCGCCTCGATCACGCGGGGATCATCGAAGGCGCGAACAAATTGCTGTTGCAGCGCGATTTGCCGGAGGCGTTTCAATTGTGCGGGTGAAAGCATCGCGGCGATGCTCATTTCGTTCGCTCGCATCATGTCGGCCCACCGCGCATCGCGCTCCTCGCGCGACAAATGCAGATAATCCTTGAGCAATTGCCCCTGTTCTCGCGAGAATGCTTCGCTCAGCCGGGTCATCGCCGACTGCTGCTCGGAGCTGTCGGCCAACTCTCGCTGCACGGCCGGATCCATGAACAGGAGCGTGGGACCGTCCCCTTCCCGCGTCCTCAGTTCGTTGAGCAGCCGCGAAACGCGAGCCGAACTGGCCGCCAATTCCACCTCGAGCGAGGGATCGTCCCGATGCTGTTCCAGAAAGCCTTGATAGTATTCGAGCGCGGTCTCCAAAAACCTGCCGCCGAGCCCGTTGCATCGGCACCCGATTCGACAAAAGTTCTTCATCGCTCAATCGAGTGAAGGCGTCGACAGCCTGGCGGGCCTGGCGGAAATTCTCTTCCGGCCCGGTGCGCGCTCGGCGGCTTCGCGCTGGTAGGAGGCTTTGGTCTCCGCCTCCTGTTGATAGATCAAAATCGTCGAGGCCGCCAGCCCGGCCGTCGCCGTGGCCAACAGCAACACCGCTGAGATCACAATCCCCCGATGCCGCCGGGCCCACTTGGTCATCCGCTCCAAGGGCGTCGGCCGGCGGGCGCGAATCGGCTCGTCGTTCAAGAATCGCTGCAAGTCGTCGGCGAGTTCTTGCGCGGTGGCATAGCGCTCGGTGGGCGCTTTGGCCAGCGCTTTGAGGACGATCGTTTCCAATTCGACGGGAATCGAAGGCTCGATCGCCTGCATCGAGCGCGGTTCGTCCTCGATGATCCGCCGCAGCAAGTCGGCCCGATCGCTGCCGGCGAAGACCGGCTCGAGCGTCAACAATTCGTAGAGCGTGACGCCGAGTGAATAGATATCGGTTCGATGGTCGAGGACCACGCGATTGCCGATTGCCTGCTCCGGACTCATGTACCGCAACGTTCCCATCATGTCGCCGGTGCGCGTCAAACCGACTTCGGCATGAAACTGGGCCAGCCCGAAATCGGTGATCCAGATGTTGCCTTGCTGATCGACCAGCAGGTTGGCCGGTTTGATGTCGCGATGGATCACCCGACCGTGTGGGCGTGTTCCAAGGCTTCGGCGGCCTGTCGGCCCAGGTTGGCCACGGTGCGGAAGTATCGGCCGCGGCTGGAATGATGCGTGGTCAGGGCCGCGGTCGCGGCTGTGCTCGAGGCCTCGGGCGAGTGTTTCGCCCCCGACTCCAGGTCGGTGGAACTGTCCCAAGGAGCCGCCGGTTCGCTCGTCGATCCATCCGCGCCAGCTGAGGCGACGCCGCTGGGCACCGCTCTTGGACGACGATAGCCCTGCGACCGCCGGCCGATCCGGAACCAGCCGGCCCAAGGCCAGGTTGCTGACCAAGGCACTCGTGCCGCTGCCGGCATCGCCGTCGCCATCGCGGCCGGCAAGGGCGCGCATTTGACGAATCAGCATCGACAGTGAATGGCCCTGGATCAATTGCATGGCGTAGAAGTGAACGCCCCGTTCGCATCCCACGGCGTAGACCGGTACGATATTGTTGTGATGCAACTGGGCAGCCGCTTGCGCTTCGTTCTTGAATCGTTGCAGTTGCTTCGGATCGAGAGCCGCGGCGAAGGGAAGGACCTTGAGGGCCACCCGACGCCCCAGCGACAATTGCATCGCCTCGTAGACAACCCCCATTCCGCCGCGACCAATTTCGCGTACGATCCGAAAATCGCCGAGCGGCGAAGGGGAGGCGGTTGCGGCATGGTCGACGGAAATCGTCTCGAGCGGGGTTTCGCGCCAATTGCTTGCCGCCGCGTGGATAAAGTCCAAGCCGGCCAGGCACTCGGCCAATTCGGCCGCGATTTCCGGATGCTGGGAGATGTAGGTTTGGCGGTCGAGGGGAGTGCCCGCTTCCAGCGCGGACAGATAACCCTGCACCGCCCGCACGACGCGTGGATCGTCGCCGAGCGAATCGTCGCTGTCGGCCTCCGGCGATTGGCCGGCGGACCCGGCGACTTGGATCCGACTTCATGGCGAGTCTCCCGACTCACTGGCGGCATGTTCCGCCATCGCTTGCCGCAATTTGCCGAGTGCACGGACCCACAGCTTTTCGACACTATCGACCGAACGGCCCATGCGACTGGCCACCTCGGCAAAGGAGAGGCCCTCCAAATGCCGCAGGACGATGGCCTCACGATAATCGACCGGCAATCGCTCCAAGGCATTGGCCAGCAAGACGGCTGTCTCGCGCCGAGCCACCTGGTGGCTGGGCGAACTGACACTGGCAATCAACCCTTGATCGAGCACGCATGAAGTTTCATCCAACTCGACGGCCAGTGCCCGTTCCAGGCGGACGTCGCGCCCCTTGGTACCCAGGTAATGCCGCACGTGGTTTGCAATCAGCGCGGCCAAAATCCCCCGCAGCCAACCGATCAACTCTCCTTCGCTTGCGCCGCGAAACTGGCCGAAGTGGCGATGGGCCTGCAAAAACGTCTCCTGCACCAGGTCCGACGCATCGGCCTTGCCTTGCAGGCGACGACTGATTTGCAATCGCGCCAACAGCGACAAATAGCGCCGGTAACAGGCCAATAATTCGCCCAGTGCTGCCCCATCTCCGGCCTTGGCCAGCGGCAACAACTCGATCGGCTTGGAGGGGGTGATAGAGCTCATGAAGCACGAACATCCTGCGCGATCGCGGTGCGCTGGTTCGAGTGGGGATCCGCTATCTAGATTTTATGCTGCGGGCCGATTTTCGCGACTAGAATTTACGCGGATCGGGCTCTAAATCAACCGCTCCGGGCCGGTTACGTTCCGCCCAACCCGAATGAGCCCGACGGGGGGTCCCGGCGTTTCGGTCCAGTTTGAAGGGGGGCTCGCGTCAGGGGCCGCCAAGCTGCCATGGCGGGAGCGGGTCGTCGCGCATCCTCTTTGTTCCGAGTCACCACCGGTGACCCCAAACCGCCGCGCCCACGCGTGGCCAAAAAGTGTGCGGCGCGTAGCTCACCGAGGGCGAACAGGGACTTTGGGGACGCAACGCCAGGCTCGCCGCGTCGAAGCCGATGCTTAAAGGCCAAACGCTCGCCTCAGTGTCGCCCCGCGACGGGCACCATGCCGACTGCCGCTCGAGCGGCTTCTATCGGGTTGCCGGTGATCCTGTCGATCGCGATTGCTTGACTCACGGTGGTGCTTATACTGAACGCTCGGCGGGGTCGCTACCATTCTGACCGCTAACGAATCGAAATGGCCGAGTGCGGCCGCAGACAGCGAGGATTTCATGCCGACACGGATGCAAACACCAATCGGTCTAGTACTTATCGCACTGGTCGCAGCGGCGGGAGTGCCGGCTACGGCCCACGCCCAGGCAGCCCCCGCGAAGCCTTCGGCCGCCGCTGGGGGTGCCTCCGGCGCCAAGCCGGCGGGGGCCAAACAGACGGCCACAGGTAAGAGCTCCGCCGCGGCAAGTGCCGAAGAAGGGGTCCGGCAGGCGATCGCGGCTTATGGGCGGGCTCTGGCTCAAGGGGATGTTCAGGCCATGGCCAAATTTTGGACCGCCGACGGCGATTACGTCGGGCCAGCAGGCCGATCGGTGAAAGCCAAGCAGGCGCTCGAAAAAGGGGAGTCCGCGGCAAACCCTCCGCCATTGGCTTTGCAAACCGAATCGGTGCGCATGATCACACCCGAGGTGGCGCTGGAGGATGGCGTTTGCCAGCTAACGCCCCCGGGCGAGAAACCGATCTTTCGCGGACACTATTCGGCCGTGTGGGTCAAACAACAAGGGAGTTGGCTACTCAGCAGTTTGCGCGAGAGCGTGGCCCCGCCGCCGTCCCAGGCCGAGCGATTGGGCGCCCTCGAGTGGCTTGTGGGAGAGTGGGAGGCCGATAACGACGGGGCGATCATTACCGTGGCCACGAAATGGACCGACAACAGAATGTATCTGCTTCGCGACATCATTGTGGAACGCGACGGCCGGGTAATTCATCGCATCTCGCAACGCATCGGCTTAGATCCCCTCACCCGGCGACTGAAAGCTTGGACCTTCGATGTCGATGGAGCCGTGAGTGAAGGCTATTGGAGCCAGAAGGGAGACACCTGGGTGGTTCAGACCAACGGCGTGACGCGCGACGGTCAAGCCACCAGCGCGAAGAACGTCTACAGCGATCTCACCGCCGACAGTTTCACGCTGAAATCGCTCGACGCCCAGGTCGGTTCCGAGAGCAAACCGGGATTTGAACTACACTTTAAACGGCTGCCGGCCGACGAATGACCGGGCGAAAACGCATGTCACGGTCGTTTGGAAGCAGAGTGCCGCGCCAAGTTTCACCAAAGGACAACGAAATGCTACGGAGCACGCATCGCAGATTCGCGGTAAACTGGGCGTTTGTTTTGGGCTCGAAGATGCTCTTTTCGGCCGCCGGCCTCGGGCTGGCGGCTGTTGCATTGGGGCTGGCTGCCGCGAGCCCGGGACACGCTGCGGACGCGGCCGCGGGCGCAAAGAACGACCGAACCGGTTCGGCGCCGGCGGCGGGCAGTGCTGCCCGGCCGGACGAGGCGGAGCGAAAGAAAG
Organism: uncultured Planctomycetaceae bacterium; assembly: GCA_963702015.1. Lineage (GTDB taxonomy): Bacteria > Planctomycetota > Planctomycetia > Pirellulales > PALSA-1355 > DATJTR01. Next base: position 2,636,213 of record OY969698.1, on the reverse strand, counting down.
TCATCGAGAGCCCTGCTTGGCGCGCGATGCAGCACGACCTGATGGAATGGCTTTCCGTCCAGCAGGTTTACACCCCCAGCCAGCTTCGGAAGGTGAAGGCCGAATTGAATGCAAAGGTTGCCAGGATGTCGCCCGAAGAATTGGTCCAATTCATGAACGACATGGAGGCAAAGCTCAAGATTCTGATGAGCCCGGAGGCGGAAGAGGCCCGGCTTTGGGTGGAGCGACGAATCGCCGTTCAGGCGAACCTGACTGCCGAACAACTCAAAAGAATGCGCCCCGACGTGCTGAACATGACGACTGCCCAGCTTCAAGATCGGCTATTGGAGTGGCAGGAAGCAGCGTCAACGAACGATCGCCGCCCAAAAAGCCTTCGATAAGGGTCGACAACAAACGGTCGCCAATATCGAGGCGATGGAAAAGGACGAGGAACACGAACGCGACGAAGCCCTGAACCGTGCCTACTACGAGCAGGGCAATGGCAGTCCCTATGGCTCCTATTACCACGGCCGTAACAACAACGCCGGGAGCTATTATGGAATGTACGGCGGTGGGGGGTATTATGGGGGAGGTGGCGGGTATTATGGGGGTTTCTATTGGTGATCACCCGGTCGCGCTTCGCTGGACCGCCGTGCCGTGCCGGGCTGGTCGCGTCGGGAATCGTTGGTGTCCTTAGCTCGACCGGTTTAGCAAGATTGTCGTCGCATGCCCCCACGTCGCCCCTCTGCCGCTGGATCCCCCCGCGGTTCCACGGACCCGCATTCGCTGCCTCCGACGCCGCCCCGCATTATCGGCGGCCGATTGCGGGGCAAGAAACTGTTTTACAGCGGCGAGGACCGGACGCGTCCGATGAAGGATCGGGTGCGCGAAGCGGTATTCAACTTGCTCGGACCGGCAATCGTGGGCAAACACGCTCTCGATCTGTTTGCCGGCACGGGAGCCTTGGGTTTCGAGGCCCTGAGCCGAGGCGCCGCGGCGGCGACGTTCGTCGAGCGGCACTTTCCGACCGCCGACCACATCCGCCAGACCGCCGCGTCACTCGGAGTGGCCGATCGAACGCGGGTCGAGCCGGCAAACGCCTTCATTTGGATCCAGCGCGATTCGCCCCCCAAGGATCTGCCCTGGGTCGCATTCGTCTCGCCACCTTGGGCTTTGTTCAGTGAGCAGCGCGAAGCGATGCTCGCCTTGATTGGTCGGCTGATCGAGTCGTGTCCGCCGGAAAGCATGGTGGTGGTCGAAGCGGATGAAATCGTTCGATTTCCAATCGTTGCCCCAGGCCGACCGTTGGGACGTGCGCAACTACCGGCCGGCGGTCGTCGGACTTCTACGCACCGGCGGCGCATGACCCGCACGGATTGCCGCGGTTACGAAGCAGAACTCTTGCTGGATGAATTTCATGGATGTTCACAACATTCGAGACGTTCCCGCGTTCATCACCAAAGACGGCTCGGAAATCCGCGAACTGCTGGCGCATCGCAATTCGTCGATCCGACAGCAAAGCCTGGCCGAGGCTCGCCTGCCGCCAGGCGCCAGCACCACGCCGCACTATCACCGTGTGACGGAAGAAATCTATTACCTTCTCTCCGGGCAGGCACAAATGCGGATCGGCGAGGAAACGCGACGGGTCGGGCCGGGCGACGCCATCGCCATCCCGCCCGGCAACATCCATCAAATCACCAATCTCGGCAGCGAAATGCTGCTGTTTTTGTGTACTTGCGTGCCCGCTTACGAGCACGAAGACACCTTCTTGGTGGAATGATCGCACGAAGGGATCGCGCGTTTTCGGCGATACCGCGGTATCGAATTCGCCGTCGGAAACACGAATTTCTCAAGCGCCGTTAACCCGATTCTCATCTTCGGCTGCTAGCATGCGCGAGAAGCCGGACCGGGGATTTTCCCGTCCCGGCGTGTTCCTTTGCCGCCGAAAGGAGTTCGTCGATGCTCGTCCTCTCCCGCAAACGTGGTCAATCGATCGCGATCGGAGATCAAATCGTGATCACCGTGGTGCGGCTCAGCCGCGGCAACGTGCAAATCGGCATCGAAGCGCCGGGACATGTGCCGATCTTACGCCAGGAAATCCTCGAGCGGATGATCGACGGCGGCGAGATGGAAGACAACCGCATGTTCGGCGGCGCGCGCCAGTCGCGGTCGGCGCTCGCTCGTCGGGTAAACGTCTCCCCGGCCTTGCCGAGACGTTCGATCGATCCTGCCTTAGGACGTCGAGCGGTGGAAGTGGACGTGGCGCCAACGTCCCTCGCGCCGTTGCCAAATGCGCGTTTCTTCGTGACGGCTGACCCGCGGATGGCCCGCCGCGTCGAGCGATTGCACCAACCGTACATAAGCGACCAGGGCCGTATCACCCATCAACCGCACGTGGGGCGAGGCCATCGTCGTGTGGCGCGGGCCGGGATCGGCTCCCAGGTCGAAATAGAACTTGTGGAAGTCCAGCCCTTCGACCAGTTGGCCCTGAGCCTCGGGCTCGAACGCGGTCAGTGTCGGATCGCACAGCTGGCTGATAGGTTTCCCAGTCGCCGCGGGCAATCGCGTCGAGCAATTGTTGATTGGTGGCGAGCAGTTCATTGGTCGTGGCATCGGTCATGGCAACCTCCTCTGTTTCTGAGCAGGAGACGTCCGGCGACTTCGCTGCGCGCCGTAAGCTTCGAGTCGTATTCTGAGGCCGCCGGTGTCGCATCCGTGGCCGGCCAGCAGTCCCAGTCGGACCAGTTTTTCCCGGCATTCATCCCGTTCGCGCGAACGGGCCACGTCGACCCAGCTGGGATCTTGCACGGCCAGAAAATCTTCCTGGCTGGCGCGGCCGCGGTTCGACTGGGCCAGCCGCAGGGCGAGCCGGCTGATGACCTCGCGCTCCAATCGAGAGAGAAACATTCCCTCCAATCGATAGTCGACAAATGCTTCCCAGACCAGGGGGAACAGCGGCCGCACGATTTGCTCGCCCATCGTCGGGGCGTAAAGCCGGATCTCTTCCTGCGCGTGGTGATCCATCCGCAGCGCCAGAAAGTGGAGCAAATTGTGCAGGTCGACCTTCCAATAGGCTTCGGTGTAGGTCGACAGCGGCAAATCCTTCCGCGCCTGTTCCCGGGCGACCCCCAGCTCGATCCGCTCGTCATACAGCCGGCGTGCTTCGGCCTGAAAGGCCGCTTCCGCCGCCGAGAGCCGCCCGCCCAGCGCGGGGTCGAGCGCCCCTCGCTTCCTTGGCGGTTGTGCGCGGCCTGCCCCCGCCAGGCGTCGGGCGAAGTCGCCTGCATGGCGTCGATGGCCAACGAGTAACGCGTGCTGTATTCGTTGACGTTGGCCGTGCGGTGACGAATCCACTGCCGCCAGCAATCCATCGGCACGCGGACCAGAAACTTCAATTCCGCCATCTCGAAGGGCGTCGTGTGACGATGCCTGAGCAAATAACGGATCAAACCCCGATCGTCCGATACTTTCCGCGTCCCCTCGCCGTAACTGACGCGGGCCGCTTGCACCACCGCCTGATCATCGCCCATTACGTCGACCAGGCAGACAAAGCCGTCGTCCAACACGGAAAATTTCTGCCACCGCAAAGCGGCGACCTGCTGGGCATTGGTCGGCATGGGTAAATCGCTACGGAGATTTGAGGCGGAACGAAACATAGGGAGTAACGGAGCGCGATCGCTCGGAAGTGGGTTGCCAAAGACTAACCTGATTTTGCCAGCAGCTCTTCGACCAATTTGGCCACCAGCGCCGGATTGTCCTGTTTCAGCAGATGATCGATCCGCGTGCGGGGGATTTTCAGCTTTTCGAGCGCCGCGACGATGTATTCCCACTGCTTGATTCGCTTCTTGCCTTCGGCCAAATAGAGGTCGGTGACCAGTTCGCTCAGGCGCTGCAGCGAAATCGCCTCACGGTTGTCGTAATAGTTCTTGATGATTTTCTGTTGGTGTTTCGATCGCTCCGCCATCTGTCTCACCTCCCGCGCCGTGGAAAAACTTCCTTGCCATTTTATCGACGGCACGCCCTGCGGGCGTTTACTGTGCCAGCAATTCCTCTGCCAGCAAGCGTGCCACCGCCACACCGCCGGCAACGCCTGCGGGCCTTGATCTTGGCGAAAAAACGTCGCTTTGGCAACCGCCGGAAAACGGTTTCAGCGGGCCTCGCTTGACAGCCGACCAAACCTGTCAGCGGCCCAAATTCGGGCAAGTCACCTGACGCGGTCGAAAACCGCCGCGCGATGCAGCAGAATGCCAATCGGGCGGCCGCCGACCGGCCCGGCGCGCCCCTCATCCTTACGATGGGGGGGAAACCCGCCTTGATTCAAGATTGACGCTCGACTATTCTCCGCCCCGCTTCGGCTGGGCTGGTCCGATCCTAAACCTTGAGCCCAGGAGAGGATTCCGCTCGGCGCGAGCTCAAGCCGAATCGCGAAATTGAAGCGAGAATCGTCCGTGTCCTGCCCAGTGCGCAGTCGCGTCTTTTTGTTGTGCGGGGGGATCGGCAGTGAAAAGGGATCGTGTGGTCTGCTTTGTTTTGTACGGTGAGCCGGCAGCGTGCCGGCGGCGGTAACATCGCTGAAGTTCGGAATAGGCGAACATGAAAATACTAATCGTGACCGACGCCTGGCCCCCGGTCACCAGCGGCGTGGTCCGCACTTATCAAACGACGATTCGTCATCTGGAGATGATGGGGCATCGTGTCGATGTGATCACACCCGACCAGTTCTTCACGGTCCGCTGCCCGACCGACAATCAGCAGCGATTGGCTCTCTACGCCGGCCGGAAAACAGGCCGGTTGATCGAAGCCTCGCAGCCGGATGCGATTCACGTGGCGACCGAAGGGCCGCTGGGGCTGGCCGGCAGAAACTGGTGCGTGAAGCACTCGGTGCCATTCACGACTTCCTACACGACGAAATTGCCCGAGTACTTCCGCGCTCGCGGCAAAATTCCCACCGCCTGGACCTATGCGGTGATGCGCTGGTTCCACCAGCCGGCGGCGGGCGTGATGGTTTCGACCGACACGTTGCACGACGAACTTTCGCAGTCGCGGTTTTCACAACCTGGTCCGTTGGGGCCGGGGCGTCGATCTGAAACTGTTTCGGCCCCAGTCGAAGGACTTTTTGTCGGCTCCTCGACCGATTTTGATGTACGTGGGCCGGGTCGCCGTGGAAAAGAACTTGGAGAAATTCTTGCGGCTCGATACGCCCGGAACGAAATACGTCGTGGGCGACGGACCTCAATTGAAACAGCTGACGCGCAAATATCCCCGACGCGCGGTTTGTCGGCGACAAGCAAGGCGAGGAGTTGGCCAGCTATTATGCCGCAGCCGACGTGTTTGTATTTCCCAGCCGCACCGACACGTTCGGCCTGGTGCTGCTCGAAGCGCTGGCCAGCGGTGTCCCGGTGGCGGCGTTATCCGGTGGCGGGCCCGCTCGACGTGGTGGGCAATTCGGGAGTCGGCGTTTTGGACGAGGACCTGGGAGCCGCGGTCCGCAAGGCGCTGCAGATCTCGCCGGCCGAATGCCGGCGCTACGCCCAGCGGTTTGGCTGGCCGGCCGTAACCCAACAGTTCCTGTCGAATCTGCGGCCGATTCGCGAGGCGGCGCGTCGGATGGCGGCCTAGCAGGCGAGGGGATCGAGGCGGTCTGCCCCGCGTGCGCGGCAAGGTGGGACCAACGTGGTTGACTATTGGAGTGCTCGGAGCGGATGCCGGCATGGCAGATCGCTCAGGTAGATCGAAGCCGGTCGATTCGAAAACAGTGTTGCCTTTTTGTCCGCGCCGTACGACGGAAACTCGACGAAAGCCCATCATGGAACAATTCGCCGTCGTCATCCCGTATTACAACGAAGCGTCGTACATCGCCGAGACGCTCGCCTCGCTGTTGGCGCAATCTCATCCGGTCAGCCAATTGATTCTGGTCGACAATGCCTCGACCGATGGGTCCGAGATGATCTGTCGTCGAATCCTCGCCAAGAGCAGGATTCCCGACGTGCTCTATTTGCGCGAATCCCGCCCTGGAGTGATCTACGCCTTGGAGCATGGGGCGCGGCACGTGCAAACCGAGTTTATGGCATTTGCCGACGCGGATACCTATTATCCGCCCCATTATCTTGCCAGTTGCGCCCGGCTGTTTCGAACGCGGCGAGGTCGCTGTGTCGGAGTCATGGCGAAAGACATTTATTCGCAGCCGAACACTTGGAACAGTCTGACGGCGCGCTGGGTCTTCCCCATCCTGTCCAAAATCCTCCCCTGGCACTGCTTTGCCGGGGGTGCCGGCCAGACCTTTCGCACCGAGGCCTTTCGAGCCGCGGGGGGATACTCGAGCGCCCACTGGAGTTACGTGCTGCAGGATCATGAAATCGTCAATCGTATCCACAAACTCGGCCCGACGGTTTATCATCCCGATCACTGGTGCATCCCCTCGCCCCGCCGCGGCGATCGCTCGGATGTCTCCTGGACGAAAGCCGAGCAACTTCTTTACTTCTTGACCCCTGCCATCGGTCACGATTGGTTCTTCCATCGATTTCTGGCTCGGCGATTCGAAGAGCGGCAAATGGACCAGCTCAAACTGCGCGAGCAGACCTGGGGGGAACCCCTGCCGGTGGCCGAAACCAGCGCCGCGGCTTAAGCGGTGCATTGCCGAACGACCAAGCCTCCTGCTCCAGCCGCCGCCCCCTGAGGTTCGATTGCCGCCGTGATGCAATTCAAACTGCCGCGCTGCGATCTATTCGCCCTCAGCCGTTCGGTGCGCGTCCAGCGATGCCTGAAGCTGGCGGGGCCAATATTCCTCGTCGCCGTCGGGGTTTTGCTGGCCTATCAGCTTTCGCGGGTCGGTTGGGGGGCCATGAGCAGGTCGATTCCGACCTCTCCTTGGTTCTATTTGCTGTTCCTGGTCTTCTACCTGGCACAGCCCGGTTTCGACGCGCTCATCTTCGCACGTGTCTGGCAGTGTGGTTTCTGGCGTCTCTTGCCGCCGGCTTGCCTGAAGCACGTCTACAACCAAGACGTGGTTGAACTGTCGGGCGAGGCCTATTTCTACGTTTGGTCAACCAAGCGGCTCGGCCGGAATCCCGGACAAACGCTGCGCACGGTCAAGGACGTCTCCATCTTATCGGCGGTCGCCGGCTATGTGGTGACCCTGGCGTTGCCGCCAGTTTGGCTGTGGCTGGGATTGCTGGGCACCCGCCAGGGTCTTCCGGCGCGAGACGCTGGCGGCCGGCTGGATCGCGCCGCTGCTGCTTTGTGCGATCGTCGCGGTCGTCGTCGCAGCGCGACGGGCCATTTTTTTCCTGCCCGGAAGCACACTGCTGGAAGTGAGCGGCATTCATCTGGCGCGAGTCCTGATCATGAACGCCGTGATGGTGGCCCAGTGGATGGTCGTTATGCCAGACCAGCCCATGCGTGCGTGGTGGACAATGCTGGCCGTCTCGAACATTGTGGGGCGTCTGCCGTCGCTGTTGTCCAACAACCTGATTTTCGTCGCCGCCGGAATCGAGATGTCGGTCGGTCTGGAGCTGCCGACCGCAGCCGTGGCCGGAACGCTGCTGGCCAGTACGGCATTGGACAAAGTGCTGAATCTGGCGATGTTTTTGGGAACGTCGCTGACCGGCCGCTACCGCCGAACGTCCGCGGACATGGCCGCTCTCGGCCCCGGATTGCCGCCCGACGAGGCGACGCCGCCCGCACCAGACGAGAAATGCCAGGCGCGGCGTAACAAGGGCCGCGTGGAACACGCGCGCCTGCTCAACGCCTGACGCCAAACCGCAGCCACGCGCTTCTTTGCCCATCGGTTGAAGTGGCGGCCGATGGATGTCAAGATGAAATGATCTGTCCCACGCGGGGCCCATCGGCGGCGCAGTAATCTCCATCATGTCCCCAGCGACCGTCCAACCGAAGCCTTCCCTCCAGCGCGACGTTCGAGCGCCGCGCAGAGACCTGGCAAGCGTTTGCCGTCTGCGTTTTCCTGATCGTGGCGACCCTGCTCGTGTTCGGCCGGTCACTCAGGCAGGGATTCTGCAACGTCGACGACTTCGCCTATGTCACCGACGTGCCACAAGTCACGGCTGGCTTGTCGTGGTCGGGGGTTGTTTGGGCATTCACCAACGGGCCGGCAGGGGAGTGGTATCCGCTATCGATGCTTTCGCACATGCTCGATTGCCAGCTCTACGGACTGAATCCGGCCGGACATCATTTGACCAACCTCTTGCTGCACGCTGCTTCGGCGGTCTTGCTGTTTTTGGTCCTGTGGCGAATGACCGGAGCACTTTGGCCCAGCGCGCTGGTGGCGGCATTGTTCGCCCTGCATCCGTTACGCGTCGAGTCGGTCGCCTGGGTGGCAGAGCGGCGGGATGTGCTCAGCGGACTTTTTTTTATGCTCACCCTCGGGGCGTATAACGAGTATGTCGGCCATCCCCAATCGCTGGGGCGGTATCTCGCCGTGCTTGGGTTCTTTGCCCTGGGTCTTCTGGCCAAGCCGATTCTAGTGACGCTTCCGGCGCTCTTGTTGCTGCTCGACTATTGGCCCTTGGGTCGGTTTGGTCGAGCGCAGTCGGGCACCGCGGATAAACCCACCTCGCGCAGCGCGCGGCCCGCGCCGTTTCCTTGGCGGCCAATCGTCGACAAGCTCCCGCTGTTCGCACTGGCCGTCGCCGCGGCCGTCGTGACGATGGTCACCCACAATACAAGCCCCCGTAATCCCTTGACGATGCTCGATCGGTTGGCCAATGCGGCCGTTTCGTGCGTCGCCTATTTGGGGCAACTCTTCGTTCCCATTGGTCTCTCGCCTTTCTACGCTCATCCCGAGGCGGGCCGGCCGGCATCGCAGGTCGCATCCGCGGTAGCGCTCTTGTTGGCAATCACGGTGGCTGCCGCGATTGGGCGCCGATCGTATCCCTACCTTTTCGTTGGCTGGTTCTGGTATATCGGCATGCTGGTTCCGGTACTCGGGCTGACCTTCGTGGGCATGCATGCCCGCGCCGATCGCTACACCTACCTGTCTCAAATCGGGCTCTATATTGCGCTGGCGTGGGGGGCGATGCGATTGGGTGCGTCGTGGCCGGCCCGGCGCTGGGTGTTTGGTGTCGGCGGGGCGCTGATATTAACGGCCCTGATGGCATGCACCTGGCGACAGATGGGCTACTGGCAGGACCCCATAACCTTGTGGAAACGCGCTGTGGCCTGCGATCCGAAAGACGCCACGGCACACTACATCCTCGGTACCGCCTTGTCGTCGGTGGACGAGCAGGCCGCCGTGGCGCAGTTTCGACAGGCCCTGGAACTGGGCCCAAACGAGCGGAACATTTATAACCTGACTCGGGGAAAGGCGGAAAATGCGTTGGGCGATATCGCGGCCCGCAAGGGAGCTACTGCGGACGCCATCGCACATTATCGCCGGGCATTGGATTGGGATTCCGATTCGGTCTCGTCGGTGACAGCGCATATGAACCTGGCGGGCATCCTGGCCAGAAATGGGTCCTTCGATGAGGCCATGGAGCATTTCCAACGGAGCAGTGAACTGACGCCCGACAACGCGTCGATCTATTGCAATCTCGCTGTCGCGTTGGCCGAGCACGGAGAGACGGACGAGGCGGTTGCGAACTGCCGCAAGGCTCTCAAGATCGATCCCAACCTGAGTCTTGGGCACTCGAACCTCGCCGCTCTGCTTGCCCAGCGGGATGAAATCGACGAAGCGATCCTCCATTATCGCCGAGCGATTGAGATCTCGCCGAACGTCGCTTTTTCCTATCAGCAGATCGCTCCCTTGCTCCGCAAGCAAGGCAAGCCGGGCGAGGCTGCAAAATACGACCAGCGAGGCCAAAAGATCAGCCGCGGTTATGCCGAAGCCCAGAACTTGCGCGGCATCGAACTGGCTCGGCAAGGCAAACTGGACGAGGCGATTGCCCAATATCAGACGGCAATCGGTATCGCTCCCGATTACGCCCCGGCTCATTGCAACCTGGCCGACGCGCTGGCGTTGCGGGGCAACATAGACGGCGCGATGTTGCATTACCGCCAGGCGCTGGCGATCGATGCGAACTATCTACCGGCAACTCGAGGTCTCGACCGGTTATTGAATCGCTAGGGTGCGACGATTCGTCTCCGTGCGGACGGTCGAACAGGGCGGTCGCAACACCTGGCGCACCCCTGGAATCGGTCGCACCGTCCCCGCACTTTGCCCGTCGGTTGAAGCGGCGGCCCGCGGATGTCAAGATGAGACTATCGGCCCCGCATTGCGGGCCCTTCGACGGCGTGGTAATCGCATCATGTCCCAAGCGTTGATCCAACCAAAGCCCTCGGCCCAGCACGGTTCCGAACGCCGCGCGGACTCTGTGGCGAGCGATTGCCGTCTGCGGTTTTCTGGTCCTGGCCGTCGCGCTCGTGTTTGGCCGCTCACTCAACCAGATACTCTTGAACTGGGACGATTGCATCTTCGTCTATAACGAACCGCACGTCTCGGGCGGTCTCTCGTGGTCCGGAATTGTCTGGGCATTCACCAATGGTCCGCTGGGCGAGTGGTATCCACTTTCGATGCTTTCGCACATGCTCGACTGCCAGCTCTATGGCTTGAATCCGGCCGGGCACCATCTGACCAATCTCTTGCTGCACGCCGCTTCGTCGGTGACGCTGTTTTTCGTCCTGTGGCGGATGACCGAAGCGCTTTGGCCCAGCGCGCTGGTCGCGACGTTGTTCGCTATCCACCCTTTGCACGTCGAGTCGGTCGTTTGGGTGGCCGAGCGGCGTGACGTGCTCAGTGGGTTATTTTTTATGCTCACCCTCGGGGCCTACGACGAATATGTTCGCCATCCTCAATCGCTAGGGCGCTATCTGGCCGTGGTCGGATTGTTTGGTTTGGGCCTGATGGCCAAATCGATGCTGGTGACGCTGCCACCGCTTCTGTTGCTGCTCGACTTTTGGCCCTTGGGTCGGTTCGGCCGGACGCAGTCAGACGCGGTCATGCCGAGCGTGCGACAAAAAACCGCCGCGCGCGCGCGGCGCGTGCCGTTTCCATGGCGCCCCATCCTGGACAAGCTGCCGCTGTTGGCGCTTGCCGTTGCCGATGCCGTGGTCACGATGGTCACCCACAGTACACGTCCTCACAATCCCTTGACCTGGCTGGAGCGGTTGGCCAATGCCGCCGTTTCGTGCGTCGCCTACCTGGGGCAACTCTTCGTCCCGATCGGACTCTCGCCCTTCTATGCTCATCCCGAAGGAGGCCGGCCGGCCTGGCAGGCCGCCGCCGCGGTAGCGCTCTTGTTGGCAATCACGGCGGCTGCGGTGATTTTGCCGCCGATCGTATCCCTACTTTTTCGTCGGCTGGTTCTGGTATGTCGGCATGCTCGTTCCGGTGCTCGGGCTGACCTATGTCGGCGCACACGCCCGCGCCGACCGCTATACCTACCTTTCTCAAATCGGGCTTTACATTGCACTGGTGTGGGGGGCGATGCGGCTGGGTGCATCGTGGCCGGCCCGGCGCTGGATTTTTGGCATCGGCTCGGCGGTCATGTTGGCAGCCCTGATGGCTTGCAGTTGGCGGCAGACAGGATTTTGGCGCGACGATACCACCCTCTGGGAACATGCCTTGGCATGCGATCCGAAAAACGCGACGGCGCACGCTCATCTCGGTAATGCCTTGTGCAAAACGGATAAAGACGCCGCGGCGGAAGAATTTCGGCTGGCTCTGGAATTGAGCCCGGATGAGCGAAACATCTATAACGAGATCCGGGCAAAGGCATACAAGGGCCTGGGCGATTTTGCGGCTGAAAAGGGAGACAATGCCGCCGCCATCGAACAATTCAAACAGGCATTAGAATCGGACCCCAGTTTTACGCCTGCCCACGTGAACCTGGGGAGCGTCCTTGCCAAGAACGGTGACTTCGATGGGGCCGCGGCCGAGTTCCAGCGGAGCATCGACCTGGAGCCGGACAGTGCGATCGGCTATTGCAACATGGGCCTCATGCGGTCCGAGGAAGGAAAGAAGGACGAGGCGATTGAGAATTTCCGTAAAGCTCTCGCAATCGATCCCAAAGCAGGTGTCATACACATGCACCTCGCCACGCTTCTTGCCGAGCGAGATGAAGTCGACGAAGCGATCGTGCATTTTCGCCGAGCGATTGAACTCCAACCCGACCTCGCCTTGTGCTACTACCAGCTGGCTCAACTTCTCCGCAAGCAAGGAAAAATGAGCGAAGCGACCAGGTTTGACGAGCGGGGTCAAAAGGCCAGCCGCGATTATGCCGAAGCCCAAAACCTGCGCGGCACCGAACTGGTGAAAGACGGCAAACTCGACGAAGCGATTGCCCAATTTGAGATCGCGATCGCCGTTTATCCCGATTATGCCTCGGCTCACAGCAATCTGGCCGACGCGCTGGCCATGCAAGGTGATATCGATGGCGCAATGACGCATTATCGCCGGGCGCTGGAAATCGATCCGAAGTTCGCGCCCGCCAGGCGGAGTCTCGAGCAGTTGTTGCATCGCTAGATCGCAAAGACCCTGCTATCCTGTGCCTCGATCGGATCATTCCACGTGCGAAATGGAAACGGACTTCCGAGACTCAGGCACTCACCCTCCCGAGCGACGAAACGATAACACCATGGGCAGAACCTGTTTGATCACCGGCGGAGCTGGCAATCTGGCCTGCCAGTTGACCTGGCATCTGGCATCGAAATACGACCACCTGCTGCTGGTCGATCTGGCCGCTCGTCCGGTCGCCGCCATCCACCCGACCGCCAGGTACTTCTCGGCCGACGTGCTCGATGAGGCCGCGCTGCGGACCTTGCTGGCCCGGCAACACATCGACACGATCGTTCACATGGCGTCGCTGTTGTCGGGCAGTTGCGAACGCGACCGTCGGCTGGCCTGGCGGGTGAATTGCGACGGCCTGCTCGGACTGTTAGAGCTGGCACTGGAGTACGAAGTCGGCACGTTTCTCTTTCCCAGTTCGATCGCCACGTACGGCGGTCAGCTTGCCAATCCCTTGCCCGATGACGCGGACCAATGGCCCGACGGACTCTACGGTGTCACGAAAATCGCGGGCGAGCGACTGGGTGTTTACTATCATCGGGCGCACGGGCTTGACTTCCGATCGGTTCGGCTGCCGATTGTCGTTTCGCGCTTGCGCCACCGGGGGCGGCCAGCGCCTACGCCTCTCGTGCGTTTATTGAAGCCGCCGAGCACGGTCGCTTTACTTTTCCAGTCCGGCCCAGGGCTTGCGTGTCGGTGATCTATGTGGAAGATGCACTCGAGGCGCTCGTGAGCCTTTTGGGAGCTCCGCAAGAACGCTTGAGCCGGCGGGTGTACAACATCCAGGGCATTTCGCCCACGGCTCAAGAAATTGCAGCGGCCATCCAAGCTCGTTTGCCCGGCGTCGAGCTCACCTTCGATCCCCACCCCACTCAAGCCGACCTGGTGGAACGCTGGCCGCAAACGATGTTCGACGCTCCGGCGCGGCACGATTGGGGATGGCAGCCGCGGTTCGATCTGGATGGGTTGGCCAATCACTTTCTCGAGGAATTGCAACGTGAGTTTCCGCACGCATCCAAACTACCAACGGCTGATCGAGCGGGCACGCAGTAGTCACGCCGCGGGCCGAAGCACCGCCGGCATCAGCGACGACGACATCCTGCTGGCCCGACTCTATTGCTACGCCTGGCGAGGCCACGTGATCGGAACTTTTCACGCCACGCAATTGGCGATCGACGCGCGGGCCGCCGCGATCCCGGCCGACGCCGCCGCGCGAGCAAAGGCTTTGCTGGCCGACCTGGCCTCCGTCTCGCTCGACCCGATCGCCGACGATTTTCGCGCCGTGATCTCGACCTTCCACCGCTACGACACGCTGATCCGCCGGACCCTGGGCGAAATGGATGCATTGGTCCGCCAAGACCAAGAGATGCAAACGGTTCGCGCTCGGTTTCTGGCTCAGGTCGAGCGGATCGCACAGTCGGGCGGCATCGCTTGCACCCGCGATGATGAGGTGCCGGCGCAGTCCAGCTTTATCGTGCCGAACCTGGGCATCACCATCGTGCCGTTGGTCTATGGCGACCATCACTCCTGGAATGTGGCCTTTTTAGCCGGCGAGTCGGCCAACGTGCCGCGCCACCAGCACCAGCAGGGTGTCGAAATCCATCTCGGCATGGGCAAATTGCACGGCGATACGTTGCTTGGACATCAGCGGTGCGAAGTCACGGAGGGCTATGCCATGGCCATCCCGCCCCGCACGCCCCATGGTTTCGCCAACACGAGCGGCCACGACCATTACCTGCCGTTCGTGTTCGGCTCGCGCTTGATGGGGGGCTGGGGAGTTTTTCTCGACGTCGAACCCCAGCCGATCGAATTGGAAGCGCTGGAGCGGGTGGAGCGCAGCGAAAACTGTTTGAACGGCCTGGTCTACCTCGATCGGCAAATCGAACTCGCGGCAAAGTCGGCGGAGACGGCGCGCTGGACGCTGGTCGGTCCCCATGCGACGTTTCGCCCCGAATCCGGTGGCGCTCGTGCTGGCCATCGCCGCCGTGGCCGACGACGGCCTGACGTTGCCGGCGGCCGGCTTTCGGGCCGTGTCGGTGGTGCGCGGCTCAGGGGTGGTGCAGATCGGCTCCTGCCAACAGAAGGTTTCGGCCCACGATCACTTCGGCGTTCCCGCGGGAGTCGTCGCAAGCTTGCGACCGACCGGACGCGAGTCCCTGGTCATACTGGACGCCGTGCTGGAGACAGAACGGCCCACAGCGCCACTGGCGGACATTCCCGTCGACTGACGATGTGAGAAGCGTGGCCGGGGGCCGACAATTCCTGCTCGGGTTCGTCCGACATACTTGTGATGCGCCACCAGCGAGTCATACCGCCGGGCCGCGCGCTGTGGCTGCGGCCAGGAATGCTGCTCGCGTGTCGGCGAAAGAGCGCAGTGCGCTACTTCGATTTCGCGGAGCGCGACGTAATGACCAGGCGGAATGGTTCGACGTGGAACGTCAGGCCGGGCTTGGTCAATGCCGCCTTGAGGGCGTCTTCCACCGTGGCATCATCCAGCTTCACACTGATCCGCGTCTTGGGGCTCTTGCCGGCTTCGACGAGCGACTGCGTGTCGATCACCATCGGCACCGTGCTGAACTCCGACAAGAAAGCGACGAATTGCGCCAACGGAACGCCGGTAAACTCCAAGGCCGGCAGTTTATCCTGCAAATGAGTCATCAATCGCGCTTGCTTCACCGGATCGAACGGTTCGACCTCGCCCAATCCCTCTTCCATCGCCGCTGGCGTGGTCTCAACGGGTGCAGTCGAAGCGTCAGCCGACGCCACGGGAGTTTCTGGCGACTCAGCGCGGGCAGATCCGTAAGAGAGTGGCCCTAGCGGGTCGACATCGGGAGCAATGGCTTTGGCGACCAATCGCTCCGCTTCCGCGGAGGCAATGGGCGGCAAAGAAGGCGCCGGTGGCGTTTCGGCTACTGCCGGATTCTCTTTAATTCCGCGTTGGTCGCTCGCCGCGGCCGCTGCCGCCAGCAGATCAACGGCGGGAGCTTCTCGCAGCGGATCACTGGTCGCTTGATCGAGAACAGCTTTGTCCGCGGGCGCCCGTTCGACGATTGTTTCGGTAACTGGCGGCTGGTCCGTCGGCCGCGCGGCGTCGTGCGAACTGCTGAACACCCAGCCCCCCGTCGCGATCGCCAATATCCCGACGGCGCTGCCGACCACCCACCATCGATATTGACCGACCAGGGCTGCGGCGATGCCTGGCACGGAACGATTGGAGGGGACGGCTTCGGCCGGGGCCATGCTTGGGGCAAACATCGCCGGATGATCAGCCTGCGGAGCCCAGGCACCCACTGCGGCGGCAGCGCGCCGGGCGCTGCGCGCCAGTTCGTTCGACGGCCTTCTTGCCGACAACCGATGACGATAAGCCCGCGGCACTGCTGCCCGACTTCTTCGGCAATGGCGGTGGTGCTGCGTTCCGCCCGGCGGAGGCACTGGACGCGGCCGCCGCGATGCCGGCAGCCGCGGACAGCGTGGAGGAAGCGGAAGAGGAACCAGCGTTTGGTAACGGCTGACTAGCGGTCGCCGCCGGCAGCGCTGCGACGGGCGATTGCGAATTGGTCGGCGATTGCCAGTCGGGCGGCGGCGTCACGGCGACGAAGCTATGGCACTTGGGGCATTCGACGATTTGCCCGATGACGGCAGCGTCGTGAACCTTGAGCCGGGCGCGGCAGGTCGTGCATTGGATGACGAACAATTCCACGTCGCGTCTCTCGATTCGTGATTGACCCTACACAGCCCGACGGAAAATCCGCCCCTCTCGCTCCGCGGCTCTGGCGGCGCGGCACAGCCTCCCTGCGTTTCTCGCCACTCGCTCCGCCGATCCCCGCGGTGCGATGTTTTTAATTCTTGTTCTCGCCGGCCGGTAACGGATCGCCCCGTTTCTTGGCGGCAGCGCGGGTGGTGATAAAAATGATCGGCTCGCCGCCCGTTTGACGAGGCTTGATCACATATACCAGTTTACCGTCGGAATTCGCCAGCTTCAGTATCTTGGTCAGAATTTCGACGCCGGGCTGGTCGCGCTCGTCGAGCGAGAACGACTGGTTCTTGGTGATCCCCTCCAATTGTAGGTCAGACCCCAAAATGAAGATTTCTACACCGATTTCAGTTGATAGCATTTCCAGCGATTTTTCCAAAGTGTCTCGCGGAAAGCTCAGCGATACTTTCCGCTGCAGCGCCGCGGCGACGTCCCCCGCTTTCTTTCCCGTCTCTTTGGCGGCCGGGCCGCCGCTCTTTGGCTGTTCGGCAAGCGCCAATTCCGTCCCCATCAGCAGATTGTGACCGGCGACCGCCGGCAGGAAGCAGCGCAGCACGGCCTGATGGTGCTCGGCCCCACTGCGGGTGAACCGCTGCAGTTGGTCGAGCATCCGCGGGAAGCGCAGCAAGAGGGCCTGGCCATAGGGCTGGGGCTCGAGCGTGGCAAGATAAGCTTCGAACTGTGCCGGCAGGTCAGCCAGTTCGGACCGATAGTGAGCCGCCAACTGGCGCGGATCTTTGTCGGCCTGCCCATACGCTCGCAATTCGAGAAACAAATCGCGATCGACGTGACCGCTGAAGAGTGCCGCTTGAACTCCGTCGCCGAAGAACCGTCGCAGAGGTTGAGCGAGCCGCTCGAGCTGGCCCAGGAAAATTGTCTGGCCACCGTTGAATAGGGAGAATGGCTCGGCCAGAATCGTGAAGTGCCGCGTCGCGTCGGTGTCGGCCAGCAGCCGTTGCATCTCTTTCGTCAGCCGCGGACCTTCGGCGTCGATCAGCTCCTCGATTTCGGCCGGCGAGGCGATGACGATCAGCCGGCCGGCTTCTGTTTCAGGCAGATAGTAGGCCCGGCCTGCGGCCTGAAGGTACCGCTTGTCGGCATGCTCGGCGCGGGTTGGGTTGGCCAGACGCTCCGTCCAGGCTTCGGACGTGACGCTCGGCGCCAGCCGCACGACGAACGCGGCTCGAATTGGACCGGTGTCAACCGGATAGAGCCCGATCTGGAGCTGTTCGATCTCGGCCAATTCGCAGTGGGTGATCGCGTGAATCTCCTGGGCGGCGGTCGCGCTGGCAGGCCCAATCGCTTCGAGCATCTTCGCTCCCTCGACGCTGCCCGCCAGTTCGGCCGGCCGAAACACTAAGATTGCCTCGGCTCCGGCCGGCAAATGATTGAGATCGATCGGCGAGCCCGAGGTCGGCGAAGCCCAGAGTGTTTGTCCGTCATCGTCGATCATTTCGACCGCCGGCTCGACCGCACCACGCAGGCCCAAAGCGACCTGGTCTTCGACCATCTGTGGGCTTTTCGCCTCGGCGGGTTCGGGCGCGGGCGAATCGTCGGGCGAAGAGTGCGCGTCGGTCGCGACCGACAAGGCCTGCTCGGATTGAGCGCTCTCGTTGGCTCCCCCTGAAGTTCTACGAGCAGCCATGCGCCGCCCGCCGCCAGAAGCAACGCCAGCGCCACTCCCCAACCGACGAGGGCCGAACCAACGCGGCGGCGTTTGACGGTCGGGCGCACCAGAGGAATCTCCACCGCCCAGTCTTCCGATGATTGTGCGGCAGCCTCCGGCGGAACGATCTCCTCGGCCACCGGCGGCGGCGAGAACTCGGCCACGACGCCGTAGTTCAAAGATCCTTGCTGGGCGAATGACACGGCGGGGGTCAAACGGTCCACGGCAGTGGCGACCACCTTTTGCACTTTGCGCGCCAGGGCCTGCAACTGGGCCAGATCCTGGGAGGCGGCCGTCGGCACCACCAGCAGCAATACTCGCTGGCCCGTCGATCGGCACTGCGCCTCATACAATCCCTTGATCTGGCCATCGCCATGACGATCCAGAATCTTGTACTCACCGAGCCAGAATGGACCGGCCCTCCCAGCGAGCAGCACGCGGGCCTGGTACCGGCTGAGCACACCCTCGCGGATCAGCCACTTGGCCAGGGCTGCGGCGTCATCGGGGGGGGCACTGCACACCCGGGTAAAATCGGCGTGCAACCGCTGGCACTCGTCGAGCGCGAGCAGGCGGCTATCGATCGTCAGCTTCCAGAATTTTTGCTGCGCGCTGGCCATGACGCTTGTGAAAACCGGACGCCTCGGGTGACTCGTCAACTCGATTTATTCGCGCTTCGACGCGCTGGCAAACGGCCTTAACAGGATCGCTGTTTGGTGAAAACAACCGCCAGGCGTTGCGCCGGTCGGCGCGGGCGTGAACAAATTGATCGCTCACGCAGCACTGGTGCTAAAACTGCCGCAGGGTCGGGGCGAAGAAGATCAAAAACCGGAGTGTCAGCCGAACCGCCGAGCGCGAATGCCTCGATATTTCCAGTTTAGCCCACTCGAGCCCGGCCAGCGAGCGACGCAAGCGGGATAGCCGACAAATTTGCTTCTGGCTTTGTTGGCCAAAAGCCGCAATCCCGGGAATTTGGGTGATCTCCCACGGCAGCTTGCCTTGAGCCCGCGCAGCGCGACGACTATTATTTTTTTAGCCGTGGTCGATTGCCAGCTCGTTCCAGGCGGGACAGGCAAGCGAGGTATTCCGATTGACTACGGCAAACACGTCGCGTAGGAAGTGCATCCGCTGACTTTATTGGCCCAGGCGCACTCAGGCGACCCTTCCCCCGCGCGCCAGCGGCGGCAACGAAACACCCTCGAGGGACACCAACCGTGGCACTTTCAACAGCCTTGGCAAGCGATCACAGCGATTCGAAACCGCCAGTTCCTGTGGCGCCGCCGAGGATGCGGGCAATGGACGCCAGCAGGATTTTCTTCGATCGCGCCGCCGACCGCATGGATCTGAGTGACAACATGCGGGCATTGCTGTTGATGCCGAAGCGCGAAGTCTCGGTGCAAATTGCGGTCGAACTCGACAATGGCGAGATCGGGACCTATGTCGGCTACCGAGTGCAACACGACGATGCTCGCGGACCGATGAAGGGGGGACTGCGTTATCATCCCGAGGTCGATCTGGACGAAGTCCGCGCCTGGCGGCGCTGATGACTTGGAAGACGGCCGTGGTGAACATTCCCTACGGCGGCGCCAAGGGTGGAATCGCCATCGATCCGGCCAAGCACAGTCCGCGCGAGGTCGAGCGGATCACGCGCAAATTCATCGACGGCATTCACGATCTGATCGGGCCGGACATCGACATCCCGGCTCCCGACATGGGAACCAACTCGGACGTGATGGCCTGGGTCATGAACCAATACCAGAAGTATCACGGTTTCAGTCCGGCCTGCGTGACCGGCAAGCCCGTCGAGTTGTACGGTGTGCCCGGGCGCGAGGAGGCAACCGGCCGCGGCGTGGGAATCCTCGCCGTCAAACTGTTGAGCCGATTGGGACGCAAGCCGGCCCAGACGCGGGTCGCTCTGCAGGGTTTCGGCAACGTGGGCTCGCACGCGGCCAAGTTCCTGCGCGAGGCCGATTTTAAACTCGTCGCCATCAGCGATGCCAGCGGCGGGTACTTCAATGGCGATGGGCTCAACGTGAACCACATGCTCTCCTACGCCCGAGAACATCACTGGTCGTTGGTCGGCTACAACGGCGCCGAGCCGATCACCAACGAAGAACTTTTGGAACTGGACGTCGAGCTGCTGGTGCCGGCTGCCTTGGGCGGCACGATCACGGCCGCCAACGCTCCGCGCATCAAAGCGCCGATCATCATCGAAGCGGCGAACAGCCCGATCTGGCCCGACGCCGACCAGGCCCTGGACGAGCGCGGCACCGTCATCCTGCCCGATATTCTGGCCAATGCTGGCGGCGTGACGGTCAGCTACTTCGAATGGGCGCAGAACCGGCAATATTATCAGTGGGGACTGAATCGCGTGCGACAAGAGCTTGACCGCGTGCTGGCCGAAAGCTTCGAGGGCGTTTGGCAACTGGCGCAGGAGCGCAAGGTCAGTCTGCGCACGGCTGCCTACATGCTGGGTATCGGCCGGGTCGGTCGAGCGACGATTCTGGGAGGCATCACATGATCGATCAAGCGGTCAGTGCCGAAATGTTGGAAGACATTCCGCTGCTGAACAACTTCAACGTCACCGAGCGGCGGCAGATGGCCGACATCGCCCGGCTCAAACATTTCGCTCCGGGCGAAGTGGTGGTGCGGCAAGGCGAGGACAGCCAAACGCTGTGGGTGGTGCTGGAAGGAAAGTGCGAGGTAGTCAAACATTTGGAACACGGCCCGCACAATTCGCTGGTGCTGGCGATCCTCGAACCGTTCAGCCATTTCGGCGAAATGTCTTTTTTCAGCCCGGCCCCTCACTCCGCCAGCGTTCGAGCGCAAACGGCCGTGACCGTGCTGGGCATCGATCGCCGCGATTACGATGATCTGATCCGGCAGGGAATTTGGGCGGCTTACAAGCTGGCGTACAACACGGTGCGAAGTCTGGCGGACCGACTGCGGCGGATGGACGAATGGGTGGCCGAACTGGCCGCCCACAATCCGCCCGGCGAGCGCATTCCGGAGTGGAGCACGTTTCGCGACAAGCTGTTCAACGACTGGAATGTTTACGCGCATGGCCTTCACGGATCGGCGGCATTCCTCGGCTGCCGCTTCGATGATCGCGCCGGCACGGTGCACACCGGCGCGGTCCACGTCCAGATGGGTAACGGCCCGCACGAGTCGCTGCGCTACCGGCAGCACCAACAGCCCTCGATTCTTGAGGACTGCGCAGAATTCCGCCGCCGTCGCCAGATGCGGATCAACGTGAAAGATCACGATGTTCGTCTCGACCCGCGCCGGCGACAATTCCAAACCCTCGATGCGCGCGATCGCCGCGGCGAGTTGGGCCGCGTGGGCATGGTCGACCGCCAGACGATCGACGTGATGCTCCAACGCGTAGAGCGCCGCCGCGGCCAGCACGCCGGCCTGACGCATGCCGCCCCCCAGCAACTTGCGATGTCGTCTGGCAAGCTTGATGAGCTCGCGCGGACCGGCGAGCGCCGATCCGACCGGCGCCCCCAACCCCTTGCTGAAGCAGACGCTCACGGTGTCGAAGTGCTGGGACCAATCGGCCAGGGGAATGCCGGTGGCCACGGCGGCATTCCAGAGCCGAGCGCCGTCCAAGTGGGTGGCCAGCCCGATGGAATGACCCCAATCGCAAATGTCGGCAACGACGTCATAGGGCAGCACTCGGCCGGCGCCCCGATTGTGCGTGTTCTCAAGGCAGATCAGCCGGGTGCGTGGAAGATGATCGTTCTCGCCGCGAATCAAACCTTCGAGCTGCTCGCGTCGCAGGATCGCTTCTTCGCCAGCCACCGGTCGCACGGCCAGACCGCTCAACTGGGCGTAGCCTGCTTGCTCGTAGTTGTAGACGTGGCAGTCGGCCTCGCAGATGACTTCGTCTCCTGGCGAGCAGTGGAGTCGCAGTCCGATCTGGTTGGACATGGTGCCAGAGGGGACGAAGATCGCCCGCTCCTTGCCCAACAGGGCCGCCACCCGGTCCTCGAGCGCGCAAACCGTGGGGTCTTCGCCAAAGACGTCATCGCCGACGATCGCGTCGGCCATGGCCGAGCGCATGGCGGGCGTGGGCCTGGTGACGGTGTCGCTCCGTAAGTCGAGCAGTTTTTCGGACATAGTTGGTCGATCCTTGGGCCGGATTGGGGCGGTTTGGACTTTTCCGCGTCCGGCCGGGCAGAGACAATAGGAAATTCGCGATCCCCGCTTGTGGTCCGCCTGCCAATGTATCGTGGCGGCGGCAAAAGGACCAATCCCGCGCTCGTGGGGCATGCCTTGCAGTACGCCGGAGCGAACGGGTGGGCAGCGCGATTGAGTTTTCTTTCCGGCAGGAATTCCTCGGTTTATGACCACGCCCTTGAAAATCCAGCGCATCGACAGCCGGCAAGCCGACGTACGGCAAGTTCTGGCCGAGCTGCGAGAGCGGCTGAGCCCGCGAGGCAATGTCGTCAGCGAGGCCAGTCGGCAACGGACGATCGAGGTGTTCGGCGAGCCGCTTTCGGCCGGCCAGGTGGTCGAGCGGATTTGTGCCGACGTGCAGTCGCGCGGTCTGGCGGCGGTGCTGGACTATTCCGCTCGGCTCGACAAGGCCCAGCTCACCGCCGCATCGCTGCGCGTGCCGGCCGCGGATTTGGCCGCGGCCCATCGCGCCGCCGACCCCAAGTTTCTGGCAACCGTGCGGCGGACCAAAGCGCGCATCCTGGAATTCCAACGCGCCATCCTGCACCGCGACGTCACCGTCGAGCGCCCCGACGGCAGTCGGCTCACCCAGCGTTATCTGCCGCTGAGCCGAGTGGGCATTTGTGTTCCCGGCGGAGCCGCCGCCTATCCGTCGACGGTGCTGATGACCGCCGTGCCGGCTCAAGCGGCGGGCGTGAAACAGTTGGCCGTCATCGCTCCGCCGACGCCCTTCGGAGCCTACAACACCGACTTGTTGGCAACTTGCCACGAATTGGGGATCGACGAAGTCTATCGCGTGGGAGGTGCGCAGGGCGTTGCGGCATTGGCCTATGGGGTCGAAGGAATTCCGCCGGTCGACAAGATCGTGGGACCGGGCAACTTGTTCGTGGCGCTGGCCAAAAAGCAAGTCTTCGGCGAAGTCGACATCGACGCGATCGCCGGTCCCAGCGAGGTGGTCGTGATCGCCGACGACTCGACACCGGCTGATTTCGTGGCCGCCGACTTGATCGCCCAGGCCGAACATGCACCGGGCGCAAGTGTCCTGATTAGCTGGAGTCCGACGCTTCTTGCGCGCGTGGCAAGCGAGCTGGAGCGGCAATTGGATGTTACCGATCGTGCCGCGGTGACCCGGCATAGCCTGGAACAATTCGGAGCTTTGATTTTGGTGACCAACGCCGCCGAAGCGGCTCGCCTGGCCGATGAGCTGGCTCCCGAGCATCTGCACATCGCTTGCCAGGACGCCCCGTCGCTGCTGGGCACGATTCGAAATGCCGGGGCCGTGTTCCTCGGAAACTATAGCCCCGTGGCCGTCGGCGACTATGTCGCCGGCCCCTCGCACGTGTTGCCGACCGGCGGCACGGCCCGGTTCGCCAGCGGACTGTCGGCGAACGACTTCCTCCGGGCCGGCAGCGTGATTCACTACACGCGCGAGGCGCTGGAGGGAGTGGCGGACGACCTCCGACAACTTGCCGATAAGGAAGGGCTGGCGGCCCACCGGGCCAGCGTTGATGTACGGCTGCAAGATCGAGCCGACAAGTCCACCCAATAACTCTGCCGCTCACCGCAAACGGGCCGGCACCGAAACCTCTCATGACCTACTTCCGACCTGAAATCGAAAGAATGCACGGCTATACGCCGGGCGAGCAGCCCCAAGCGGGCAAGCTCATCAAGCTGAACACCAACGAAAACCCCTATCCGGCCTCGCCGGCCGTTGGCCGAGCGATCGCCGCGGTGCTCGAACGAGGCCTGGGCCGATATCCCGATCCGATGGCGACGGCATTTCGCCGCCGGGCGGCCGAAGTTTTGTCGGTCGAGCCGGATTGGATTTTGTGCGGCAACGGCAGCGACGATTTGTTGACGATCGTGACGCGGGCATTCGTAGGCCAGGGCCAGTGGCTCCGACTTCCCTACCCCAGCTACATCCTGTATCGGACGTTAGCCGAGTTGCAGGGGGCGCACGGCGAGGAGATTCATTTCCAGCCCGACTGGTCGTTGGACGACAGTTTTGCCGCTGCCCGCGCCGAGTTGCGGTTGGCGTTTTTGCCGAATCCAAACAGTCCGTCGGGAACGGTCCTCTCGCCGGCGCGAGTACTCGAGCTGGCCGACCGGCTTCCCTGCCCGCTGTTGGTCGACGAAGCCTATGTTGATTTTGCCGACGACAATTGCCTGCGGCTGGTGGCCGAGAACGAAAAGATTCTGGTTTCGCGCTCGCTGAGCAAGTCGTATGCGTTGGCCGGCCTGCGATTTGGTTTTGTGGTGGCTCAGCCGCACGTCATCCAACAGTTGATTAAAGTGAAGGATTCGTACAACTGCGACGCGCTGTCGATTGCCGGCGCCACGGCCGCCATCGACGATCAAGCCTGGCTGGCCGAGACTCGGGCGCGGATCATCGCCACGCGCAGCCGGTTGACGGCCGGAATGAGCCGTTTGGGATTTTCCACAGTCGAATCGCAGGCTAATTTTGTCTGGAACCCGCATCCTAATCTGCCGGTGCGGCCGCTGTATGAGCGGCTGAAACGCGAAGGAGTACTGGTGCGTTATATGGATTATGCGGGCTGGGGGGACGGCCTGCGGATTTCCGTGGGTAGCGACGACCAAATCGACGTTTGTCTCGCCCTGTTGGAATCGATGGTTTAAATAAGTACTAGCTGCGCTTGCGCCGCGGCCCGCGACTGGGCCAAGCCCCCCCCCCTACTCGAGCCTGACGACTGCCATGCCACGTATCGCGACCATCCACCGCCAAACGGCGGAGACCTTGATCGATCTGGAATTGAATCTCGACGGTTCCGGCCAGGCGCAGATCGCCACCGGCGTCGGATTCTTCGATCACATGCTGACTCTGCTGGCCAAGCACTCGGCCTGCGACCTGTCGGTTCGCGCAAGGAGACTTGCACGTCGACCAGCACCACACGGTCGAAGACGTGGGGATTTGCCTGGGACAGGCGCTGCGCCAAGCACTCGGCGACAAGGCGGGCATCCGCCGCTACGGCCATTTCACGTTGCCGATGGAAGAGACGCTGGTGACCAGCGCCCTCGATTTGAGCGGCCGTTATTTCCTGGTGTTTCAGGTGCCGTTCAGTTCGCCCAAGATCGGCGACTTCGACAGCGAATTGGTCGAAGATTTTTGGCAAGCGGTGGCGGCCAACGGGCTGTTCAACTTGCACGTGCTGGCGCACCACGGCCGGAACAACCATCACTTGAGCGAAGGGGTGTTCAAAGCCACGGCCCGGCGCTGCGGATGGCCGTCGAGACGGATCCGCGGATGAGCGGCGTGCCGAGCACGAAGGGAACGCTCGGCGGCTGACAATTCGGACGGGCAAAGCCGAGCTGATGCCCTTTTTCGCTTCCCGCCGATCCTACTCGTTCACGTAGGTTTCCAAAAACCGGGCCAACCGATGAAAGTCGGACTTCGGCCGCACGTAGCGGACCATCGTGACCAGGGTTTCCGGATCGACCAGCTCTTCGAACGGGACGTAATTCAGTTCGAGCTGTCCCGAGACCGAAACCATCACCCCGTTGAGCCGCTCTTCGACCAGCGCCGATACGCACCCACGCCCAATTGGCTTCCGAGCATGACGTCGAACGCATGGGCGCAGCGCAGCGAGCTTCGTACCCGATCTGCAAACCGGTGATCTTCCGCTGGTTGCCGGTCACCTGAGTATATTTGTCGGAGACCAGCTTGGAGAAGAGCCGGCAGAGATTCAATTGCGAAACGGCGATGTGGCCATGCTCGTCGCGTGCCACGCCTTGCAGATAGGTCATCGGCAGATATTCGGCCAGCCCTTCGGCCATCACCAACACGCCGAATTCCTTCCCCTCGTTCTGTTCGCGGGTGACCATGGTCGCCACGAGACGATTGACCACCTCCTCGACGTTCATCACGTCGCGCGTGCTTTTTTCGCCGGTCGTGGGATCGACCACTTCCTCGGTGCAGCGGTATTTTCCGGCGATATCCTCGACGCTGATCACGGCGCTGGCTTCGCCGGCCACTGCCACGCCATAGGCCAGCCAGCCGGCGCTGCGGCCCATGGTTTCGATGAGAAAATAGGTGCGGCAGGCTTCGGCGTCGCTCAACAGGTTGCGGCATTCCGTGGCCAGCGTGTCGACGGCCGTGAAATAGCCGAACGTGAAGTCGATCCCCATGTAGTCATTGTCGATCGTCTTGGGCAAGTGGACGACGGGCATCCGCGGCTTGTCGGCCTGCAAACGATCTTGATACAACTTGAGTTTATTGGCCGTCTTGAGCGTGTCGTCGCCGCCAATCGAGATCACGGCGTCGACGCCGATCGAGCGCAGAGCCTCGTAGACCGTCCGTAGCGGCGCCACCTTGACCGGGTCGTTCAGGTGTTCCGGGTGCGAAACGCCGCGTCCCGGATTCGCTCGGGCCGTGCCGATCAGAATGCCCTGCGTGTTGCGCATGCGCCGCAGCACGCGCGAATCGAGCTGGATGTAATCGCGGCCGAGTTGCAACGGACGGTCGTCGCGATACTCCAGCAGCCGCGAATAACCATTCATAATCCCGACCACTTCGATCTCGTTGCGCAAGAACGAACTCGCCGCCGTCGAAATGACGGCGTTGGCGGCCGGTGCCGGTCCACCGGCGAACAGAATTGCCACTCGGCGAAAAGGGGTGGCTGTCTTGGGAGGGCGTGAAAGGGACATAGGGTGTGTCCGAAAAAAAGAGGGATCAAAGTTTCGCGGTCAACGGCTGTCCGTCGCGCGGCCGGACGAAGGCGCCTAGTATTGTCTCGCAGGCCGACCGCTCGCCGGTTCATTTTACCCGCGCGGCCGCCGCAGTGCTGCCAGCGACTCAGAGGAGCGCGGTCCGTTCGACAAACGTGGTATCGATGCGGCCTTCGGCAAAGGCCGCGTGGCTGAGGATCGCTCGATGCAGGGGAACGGTGGTTTTGATTCCCTCGATCCGCAGTTCGGCCAGGGCGCGCTGCATGCACTCGATGGCCTCGGCTCGCGTCGGCTGATGCACCAGCAATTTGCCGATCATCGAATCGTAATGGGGCGAGACGGTGTAACCCGGATGGGCGTGTGAATCGAACCGCACGCCGAATCCGCCCGGAACCATCAGCCGTTCGATCTTTCCCGGCGACGGTTGGAAATTCTTGTGCGGATCCTCCGCGTTGATGCGACACTCGATGGCCGCGCCTCGGGCCACGACGTCCTCCTGCCGAAACCAGAGCGGCTCGCCCGCCGCCACGCGAATCTGCGCTTTGATCAGGTCGATACCGGTGATCAACTCGGTGACGGGATGCTCCACTTGGATGCGCGCGTTGACTTCGATGAAATAATAATTCCCTGTCTGATCGACGATGAACTCCACCGTGCCGGCGTTGGTATAGCCGGATGCCATGACCAGCCGCACCGCCGATTCGCATATCGCTTGCCGCGTTTCTTGCGTCAGCCGCGGCGAGGGGCTCTCCTCAATCAGCTTTTGATGACGCCGTTGCGTCGAACAATCACGCTCCCACAAATGAACGGCGTTGCCATGTTGATCGGCCAGCACCTGCACTTCGACGTGCCGAGGGTGTTCGATGTACTTTTCCAGATAGATGCTGCCGTCGCCGAAAGCCGCCTCGGCCTCGGCCCGGGCTTGCTGCAGTGCCATCTTGAGCACCAACTCGTTCAGCGCCACGCGCATCCCACGCCCGCCACCACCCGCCGACGCTTTGACCAACACCGGAAAGCCAATTTCGCGAGCCAATCGCACCGCGGTCGATTCATCATTGACCAGTCCGTCGCTTCCGGGAACGACCGGCACTTTGGCCTCGCGGGCCAATTGCCGAGCCGAGTTCTTGTCGCCCAGCCGGGCCATTGCCTGCGGCGTGGGGCCGATGAAGTCGATCTTGCAGTCGCGGCAGACCTGGTTGAAGTGCGCGTTTTCGGAGAGGAAACCGTAGCCGGGATGGATGGCCTGAACGTTGCCGATCTCCGCGGCGCTGATCACCCGATCGATTTTCCGATAGCTGTCGGCCCCCTTGGCGGGTCCCACGCAGTAGGCTTCGTCGGCCAATTCGAGATAGGCCGCGCCGCGATCCGCCTCGCTGAAAATGGCAACGGTTTCGATGCCCATCTCCCGGCAGGCGCGAATGACGCGCAGCGCAATTTCGCCGCGGTTGGCTACCAGGATTCGCTTATACATCGAAACACCACTCTGGGAGGATCGGACCGGGGAGGGAGAGAGTAAGCAGGCGAGCTCGGCGAGACATCACGCTCACTGGCGCGGATCGACCTTGAACAACACCTGACCGAATTCAACCGGCTCGCCGGTTTCCACGCACACGGCCACGATCTGGCCCGACACTTCGGCCGGAATCTCGTTGAAGACCTTCATCGCTTCCACCAAACAAACCGTTGTCTGGGCGCTGACATGGTCGCCAACCTTCACGAACGCCGGAGACTCGGGACTGGCCGATGCGTAGAACGTGCCGACCATCGGACTCTTGATGACAACGATGTCCTTGTCGTCCGCCTTGGCCGGTGCCGCGATCGCCGACGCCGGGCTAACCTCTGCCCCAGCCGGCGACACCGCGCGAACCGGCGCGACCGAGACCAAGGGATCGCCCCCCTTACGCAAGCGAATCCGCTGATCCGATTGCCGCAGGTCGATCTCGGCCAACTCGTGCTCATTCATCAGCTCGACCAGCCGGCGAATCCGCTTGACGTCGAAAATATCGCCGCTGGAACCAGAGCCGGAACTTGTCATCACCTTTGTTCTCCTCTTGCGCCCGCACTGATCCAAAGCAGGCTTGTCTTATTCAATTTGTGGCCCGGATCGGGCCGCTCGCGCGTTCGACCGGGCGGCTGTTACCAAGCGACAAGCGTGTCTTCCCATTGTTTCGCGGCGCTGGTCAACAGTTCGTGGCCGGTTTTGGTCACCAGCACATCGTCCTCGATCCGCACGCCACCGAGATCGGGCAAATAAATACCCGGCTCGATTGTCACGACCATCCCCGGTTCCAATACAAGCGACTGGTTGACTCCGAGCCGCGGCGCTTCGTGAATGTCGAGACCGATTCCGTGGCCCAGTCCATGCCCGAAGTATTTGCCGTAACCGGCTTTTTCGATCACGGTTCGCGCCGCGGCATCGACCTCGTGGGCCGTGGCCCCCGGTCGAACCGCCGCGATGCCTTGCTCCTGAGCCATTAACACAACTCTATATACCCGTTCGAGTTTGGGCGAAATTTTACCGGTCGTCAAAACTCGCGTCAAGTCGCTCTTATACCCGCCCACATCCGCCCCCCAATCGACCAATAGGAGCGGTGATTCGCCCAATCGGCCACTGGTGGGCCGGGCGTGGGGAAGCGCGGCTCGCGGACCGACGGCCACGATAGGGGGAAAACTGGCACCTTTTGCTCCCAGCAGCCGCATCTGGTGCTCCAAGTCGTCGGCCACCTGCTTCTCGGTCAGATCGGGCCGCACCGTTGCCCGCAGCACTTCGAAGGCCCGCTCCGCCACACGAGCAGCTTGCCGGATCACGTCGACTTCGTCCTTATCTTTGATCAGGCGCAACCGCTCCACGAGCCCATCGGTGGGTATCAGCTCGACTTTGGGCAGCGCGGCCGCGATCCGGTCGCGCAGCGCGACCACGATCGACTGCGCTTCGATGCCGATCGGCGCCGCCTTCCGCCGGGCGAGCACTGCATTGATCGTGTCGAGCATGCTTTTGCCGGTCTCGCGAATCGCCACTTCAATGCCTGGGCACTCCTCGGCCAACTGAGTGGTGTACCGCGGATCACTGAGGATTACCTCGCGCCCGGCGCGACGAGCAGGTAACTATCGTCGCCGGTGAAACCGGTAAGATAGGTAACGTTGGTAAAACTTGTCACCAACAGACTATCGACTTCTGCCTTTCGCAATAGTTTGCGGAGGCGGTCGCGGCGAAGCTGGTAGCGGTCCATGGCATTCCTTCGGGTGAAATAGAGCAGCCTGGGTTAGATTCCTCTAACAGCGCGGCCCCCCGTTGGCAAGCCTGAGGGCGTCGAATCGCTCTGCCGCTTGGCAATGAAGTGTGGCAGATCACGCCTTCGCATTCTATCTAGCGCACGGCTAACCAATTCCGCGCCGGCCGCTGATTTATTTCACACTCAAGCTTAACCAATCGCTCATCACTGCCTAACAATTGCCCCTTAGGATTTGGTTCTATTTTCACATTTGAATTAGGGCAGTCGAGCACCACCGATGGCGGGGTGCCACGGAGTTAGGCAGTTGGATTCTCCCCTGTCTCGAAAAGTGCCAGTCAGTGGTGCTAGCGAGCGGACGAATTGACCGGGGCAGGAAGATTCGTCAATCGCTGATTTGGAATGTCCACATTAGTCGTGTGCGGGAAGGCGACCGGCTCGATTCGTCCGAAGCGCGCCACTCGCCCCCCGACCGGAAAGCACGATCCATTTAACTCGGTGATGCGACTCACACGCAACCCTCGGACACGTACAGGATCAACTCACAGGATGTTGCCCATGCCAAGCACTGGACGCACCGCCGACGCCTCGGTGTCTTTCTTCGGCACTCAGTCCCCGAGTCTCGGGCCGAAGCGCCGTCGCCGGAGAGAGCATCAGCTCGCTACGGGGCATTCCACCGGGCATGGCTGCTCACCTGCGCGGCGGTTTCACGCTCGTGGAGTTACTCGTCGTGATTGCGATTATTGGCGTACTCGTCGCGCTGCTGTTGCCGGCCGTGCAAGCGGCACGCGAATCGGCTCGGCGGATTTCCTGCACCAACAATCTGAAGCAGATCGGTTTGGCCCTTCACGAGTATCTCGGCGCCAAGAAAACATTCCCGCCCGGCCAATCGGTATTTACAAATCCCCCGAACACCAGCAGTCCCATCGCTACCGATCCTTGGGCCTGGTCATTCTTGATTCTTCCCTATATGGATCAGCAGTCACTTTTTGACATGATCCAAAATGCCAATCCGGGGAATCCGCTTTTGGCTCCGACCAACACTGCCCTCTACGTGAGCACTGCCTCGGGCCGGAATGGAAACACGACAGTCATTCCCACGTATCTTTGTCCCAGCGTTTCCGGGGCCGTCGACCCTTCGCGCAATCAAACGACGAATCAACTCCAGTACTACGCAGCGTACACTGCAAGCTCGGGCAACACCCCCGCGTATGCCGCTGGAGCTGTATCCGGCGCCGGCATGGCGTGCAGCGATTACGGCGGCATCGAAGGTCCGGACAATGTGACGATGACTAATGCACCGATTTACAACCCCGCTACGATCACCTCCGCGAACCCAAACGGCATCCAATACGCAAAAGGCCAAGGCATGATGCCAAAGATGACGACGCTGCCGGCCACCGCCGCGGGAACATCGCCGGCCATTTCGCCAAGAACGGTCACCGATGGCATGTCCAAAACAATGATCGTCGGCGAGGAGGCGGGACGCGGCTATAATTGGGCGGGAGGTAAAATCTCCGGCACCTGGGCCGATGGTCTCAATATTGGCAACCTGACGCTTCAATTCAGCGGTCCTCCAACCGGCGCTTTTCCGAGCAAATTGACGCCAGACTCGAAGACCGTGCCGGGGTCTTATACGACCTGGTGTCCCGCATATGGCGCGGATGAGTTGATCGCCTTTCACCCCAACGGGGGAATGATTCTGCTGAGCGACGGCTCGGCTCAGTTCATCAACCAGGAAATCGCGGCATCCATTATCTGGTCGCTCGCGACGCGCAACGGTGGTGAAACGATCGAGGACGGAGTGATTGGGGATTAAGAATTTCCGCCCGACAACGCATCGCCATCGAATCAGTTAAGCGCCGTTCCCCTTCACCTCGTGACTGCGTGCACTCCAATGCGCAGGCGCTGCTCGGGATTCCGGGGGGATATCAAACCAACCCGGCGAAACGCCCGTAAATTGAGCCGCCGGGCGTGATATCGGTTTCCTTTGCCTCGCCCGGCATCAATAATAGGCCTTTGGCTCACACCGCTGCTTGAAACAGCTCTCGGCGAGTTCGTTCAAATGTCGCCAATCAACGTTCGGTCGTTTGCAATTCGGCACGGAACTTCCCGCCACCTCTTTCGCCGCTGCGAGGCGTTCATCCGATGAATCGGGTTCCACGCCCGTCGGCCACCAGGCCAGACGACGCCCAACGGCATGGTTCGCCGAGCCAGCTTGATGACTGGATCGACCTGGCGACGCACCATCACGACGCCGGCCGGTTCGCCGAGGCGGAAGCCGCTTACCGAAAGATTCTTGAGATCAAACCCGATTTTGCCGAAGCCCACAACAATCTTGGCAATGCGCTCAGCGACCAGGGCAAGCTCGCGCTCGCCGAGGCCTGCTACGAGCGGGCTATGGACCTCAAACCCGATTACGCCGAGGCGCACAACAACCTGGGCAACGCACTGAAGGACCAAGGCAAACTCGAGCGGGCCGTGGCGTGCTACGAGCAAGCGCTGGCTTTCAGGGCCGACTATGCCGAAGTGCACAACAACCTCGGCAACGCGCTGAGGCAGCTGGGCAAGCTCGAACTGGCCGCGGCTCGATACCAGCAAGCGATCGCGCTCAAGCCAACCTTCGCCGTGGCCCACAACAACCTCGGCAATGTGCTGAAAGACCAGGGCAAGCTCGCAGAGGCCGCGGCACGGTATCGGCAAGCTCTGGCCCTCAATCCGAACTATGCCGAAGCGTACAACAATCTCGGCAACGCACTGAAGGCGCAAGGCAAGCTTGACCAGGCGTTGGCAAGCTACGCGCAAGCACTGGCGCTCAGACCCGACTTCGCCGAAGCCCACTACAATCTGGGCAACGCGCTCAAGGAGCAGGGCAAGCTCGACCGGGCCATCGCACACTACCAGCAGGCGGTCGCCGTCCGGCCAGACTTCGCCGAGGCCCACAACAACCTCGGCAATGCACTGACGGACCAGGGCAAGCTCGGCGAAGCCGTGGCACGATTCCAACGCGCGCTCGAACTCCGGCCCGACTTCGCCGAAGCACACAACAATCTGGGCAACGCGCTGAAGGAACAAGGCAAGTTCGAACTGGCCGTGGCGCAGTTCGAGCGAGCGATCGCCATGCGGCTCGAATTCGCCGAACTCCACAACAATTTCGGCAACGTGCTGAAGGACCAAGGCAAGTTCGAACTGGCCATGGCACAGTTTGATCGGGCGCTGGCGCTCCAACCCGGCTTCACCGAAGCGCACTACAATCGCGCCGACCTCAAAACCTTTCGCACCGGCGATGCCGATCTCGCGACGCTCGAGACGCTTGCCGCCAGCAAACACCGGCTGCCCGAAAGTGAGATGCCTTGCATCCACTTCGCATTGGGCAAGGCGTTGGAAGACATCGGCGACCATGCCCGCGCCTTTCAGCAGTGGCTTGCCGGCAATGCGCTCAAACGACGGCAAATCGATTTCGACGAATCGCTCTATCAGCGCAGCTTTCGGCAGATCCCCGCTGCGTTCGACGCCAGCCTGTTCGATCGTTTTGCGTCGGCGGGCGATCCCTCGCCAGCGCCCATCTTCGTGCTCGGTATGCCGCGCTCCGGCAGCACGCTGATCGACCAGCTCCTCGCCAGCCATCCGCAGGTCCACAGTGCTGGAGAATTGAAAAACCTGGGTCTCGTCGCCAACGCGGTCCTAGGTTCCGACGGGCCAGTTCCCTATCCGGCGTATATTCGGGCGCTTGGTCCGGACGGTTGGCGGCGGCTGGGCCACGCTTATCTGGCCAGCCTGCCGACTCTTCCCGACGGCATGACGCGGATCATCGACAAGACGCCGACGAACTTCGCCTATATTGGTTTGATCCGCTTGATTCTGCCGGGCGCCCGAATCATCCACACCGTGCGCGATCCGGTCGATACCTGCCTGTCTTGCTTTTCGCGACTCTTTACTTCCGGCCAGAACTTCAGCTACGACCTGGCCGAGTTGGGCCGCTATTATCGATGGTACAGCGAGCTGATGGCCTACTGGCGGTCGATTCTTCCGCCGGGCGCCATGCTCGATGTTTCGTACGAGGACGTGGTCGACGACCTCGAAGGGCAAGCCCGGCGGCTGATCGATTATTGTGGACTATCCTGGGACGATCGTTGCTTGAGCTTCCATAAAACCAGCCGGCCGATTACAACGGCCAGCAACGTTCAGGTCCGCCGGCCGCTTTATCGCAGTTCGGTTGCGCGCTGGCGCCGGTACGAAACGTATCTCCAGCCGCTACTGGCCGAGCTCGAGCCCTGCCGCCCGTAGCGCGCGAGAACAGAACCCGATGACGCCGTCGAGCCAGAATTCGCATTCGCCCGCCGAGTTCGATTCCCTCGTTGCGTTGGCCGAGCGCGAACATCGTGCGGGGCGGCTGGCCGAGGCTACCGCGGCCTATCGCACGATTGTTGCTCTGCGGCCCGACATTGCCGAGGCACACTATCACCTCGGCAAAGTCCTGCTCGATCAGAACAAGCTCGACGAGGCAGCGATCCAATACCAACACGCACTGGCTCTCAAGCCTGGCCTCTTCGCAGCACACAACGACCTGGGTTGCATCTTCCACGAACAGGGCAAACTCGATCAGGCCGTGGCTCGGCTGGAACAGGCGATCGCTCTGGCACCCGACTTCGCCGAAGCGTACTACCACCTGGGCAACGTGCTCAATCAGCAGGGCAAGCTCGACGAAGCGATGGCTCGATACGAGCGAGCGGTGGCGCTCAGGGCCGATTTTTTCGAAGCGTACAACAACCTTGGCAACATCCTCAGAGCCCAGGGCAGATTCGATCAGGCGGCGGCACGCTACGAGCAAGCAATCGCTCTGGCACCCGACGTCGCCGCGCTCCACAACAACCTCGGCAAAATGCTCGACGAAGAGGGCAAGTTCGGCGAGGCCCTGGCGCACTTCGAGCAAGCGCTTGATCTCGATCCCGACCACGCCGAGGCCCATTACGATCGCGCCGACCTGAAAACTTTTCGGGCCGGTGATGCCGATCTCGCCGCGCTGGAAGCGGTTGCCGCCGACCCCAATCGCTTGCCGCCCGGCAAGATGCTCTACATCCACTTCGCGCTCGGCAAGGCGCTGGAAGATGTCGGGGAGTACGGCCGCGCCTTCGAACATTGGCTGCAGGGCAACGCACTCAAGCGCCGCGAGGTGAATTACGACGAAGCCGGCTATCGGCGAATGTGCCGGCTTGTCGCGGAAACGTTCGACGCCAGCCTGCTGGATCGCTTTGCGGCGGCGGGCGATCCTTCGCCAGCGCCGATCTTCGTGCTCGGCATGCCCCGTTCGGGCAGCACCTTGATCGAGCAGATCCTGGCCAGCCATCCCCAGGTCCACGCCGCCGGCGAACTGCAAAATCTCGATCACGTTGCCCGGATGGTGTCGGACGCGGGTGGCCGCCCGATGCCCTATCCGGCATGGGTCCAGGCAGCCGACGCCGACCTCTTACATCGGCTCGGCCACGCATACCTGGAAAGCTTGCCAATGCGGCCGGATGGCAAGCAGCGGACCATCGACAAGGCGCCGATGAACTTTTTACGCGTCGGATTGATACGCCTGATCCTGCCCAATGCACGGATCATCCACACCGCGCGCGACCCAGTCGATACCTGCGTCTCGTGTTTCGCCAGGCTCTTTGCCGACATTCCGTTCAGCTATGACCTGGCTGAGCTGGGCCGCTATTATCGTGGGTATCACGAACTGATGGCGCACTGGCGAACGGTGCTGCCGGCAGGCGCCATGCTCGACGTGTCGTACGAGGACGTGGTCGACGATCTCGAACAGCAAGCACGGCGCCTGATCGACTACTGCGGTCTGACTTGGGATGATCGCTGCCTGAGCTTCCACGAAACCAACCGGCCGATCGCAACCGCCAGCAATCTTCAAGTCCGTCGGCCGGTCTATCGCAGCTCTCTTGCGCCTGGCGTCGCTACGGTGCATATCTCGCGCCGCTCCTGGCCGAGATTGAAGGCTGCCGCCGGTCGGAATAACCGCACACCGGTTTGTTGGCGCAACTTGGTGGCCGGCGCCTTTGGACCTCCGCCGGTCAGCGCGCGGGCCGGCGAGCGCCTCGCGGTCTCGAATCGCGTTGATCGATAAGCGCCGGCCGATTTGATTTGCGCCATCGAGCACTTCGGGGATGGGAAACCAGGGTCTGCAATTTTTTTCCGCAAGGCGCGGGGATTTTTAATTGCACACTCATATCGCACTCACACTGCGCGTAACAATCGACAACTAGACTCTCTCCTCATGGCGGCAACGATTGCCCAACCGTAATTATCGAGTTTTCTGACATAAACGGTATCGGCAGGGGGAAGCTGCCCCCAGCGGTTTTCTCCACCGGCTTTTAAAACAATAGGAACTTACCACCATGGCAAAAACGCCCAGGCACGGCCTTCAACCCCAAGCAAAGTCTCCTTTGGCTCCTCCCTCGTTGCGAAACGGGCGCAAAGCTCGCCCGGCGCAAACGCGCCGCAAGAGCCGGTTCGAGCAGTTGGAAGATCGCCGAGTCCTGGCAGCCTTCACCGCCGGCGACATCGCTGTCGTGCGCACCGGAATCACGGGCGGGACACCGCTTGCCGGTGGAACCACCGCCTCCACCTTTATCGACGAATACACGCCGGCTGGTGTCCTCGTGCAGTCGATCGCTCTGCCGACCTCCGACACCACCTCGAACGGCGTCACCGAACATGCCCTCACCGTGACCTCATCGGCTACGTCCGAAGGCGAGCTCAATCTGTCGACCAATGGGCAGTATCTGAC
The DNA here is from genome assembly GCA_963702015.1 of uncultured Planctomycetaceae bacterium. Classification (GTDB taxonomy): domain Bacteria; phylum Planctomycetota; class Planctomycetia; order Pirellulales; family PALSA-1355; genus DATJTR01. The sequence continues at coordinate 2,599,421 of OY969698.1, read as the reverse complement.
GTTGGTCGGTTACGACACCGCCCCCGGCTATAACGATGGTGGGTTGGGCGCGTCGAGTAGTTCTTCCTCGGTCATCAACCGCACGGTCGGCGAGATCGGCGTCAATGGATCGGTCAATACGACCACCGCCCTGACCGATTTTGCCAACAAGAATAATCCACGTGCCGCCTTCACGACCGATGGCTCAAGCGTCTGGCTGGCCGGGGCCGACAGCTCCACCGGTGGCATCCGCTACATCAGCAGCTTGGGTAATAACGTCACGACGTCGGCCAACCTTACGGCCGGCAACCTCAAAAACGCTCGCGACGTCGAAGTCTTCAACGGCCAGGTCTACTTCTCGACCTCCAAGGAACCCAAAGGCGGGACCGTCAACGACAGCATCGATGCTCTGGGATCTGGCGAGCCGACTTCCGGAACGCAGACGATGACCGGAGTGACCGGAGCCACGGTCGGCACGAACGGCACCAGTAGCAAACCGAATGCGTTCTTCTTCGCCAGGGTTGGCAGCGGAACCAGCTACAACGGGTACGACACGCTCTACATCGCCGACGGCTCTCAGACCACGCCTCCGCTGGGCTCTGGCCTGTCGACGCCAGGTATTTCCAAATACACCTACAACGGATCGACATGGGCCTACGACGGCTCGATCGATACCTCCGATGACATCGAGGGTCTGACCGGTGTGGTCACCGGGTCAACAGTTGTGCTCTATGCCACTTCCTCGAACCCCGCCGGAACGACCTCCGAAATCGAATCGGTGACCGATAATTCGGGCTTCGCCGGATCGATCACCAATGGAGGCAGTTCGACCCCGACCTTGGTGGTTTCCGCTCCGAGCAACGAATTCTTCCACGGCGTCGCGCTCGCCCCGCAGTTGGCCAACGTCGACTTCGTCGTCAGCACCGCGGCCAGCACCACGGCCGGCCAGTCGCAGACCGTCACCGTCACGGCCCAGTATGCCACCGGCCCGATGGCAGGCCAGACGGACACCAACTACACCGGTACGGTCGCCTTCACCTCGACCGATCCGCAAGCCACTCCCGGGAACGGCCTGCCAACCAATTACACGTTCCTGAACAGCAACGCCGGCGTCAAGACTTTCAACGTTACCCTGAAAACCGCCGGCAGCCAAACGATTACTGTCACCGACACCGGGTCGGGCGGCTTTGGTACCGCCGGGGTCTCGGTCTCGGCCGCGAATCTCCACCAATTGGCTGTCTCGGCGCCTGTCGATGCAACGGCAGGCATCGCCTTCAGTGTCACGGTTACCGCCCAAGACGCTTACGGCAACACGATTACCGGCTACACCGGCACCGTCAGCTTCAGCGGTAGCGCGGGAGCGACTTTCCCCGGCACCTACAACTTTGTCTCGGGCGACAACGGCTCGCACACCTTCACCAATGGGGTCACGCTGACCGCCGGCTCGGCGACCGGCAGCAACCAAACGATCCTGGCCACCGACTCGGGCAACTCGGTCAGCGGCAGTGCCACTGTCGACGACTTCATCGTCTCCGCCTTCACGGCCGGAGACTTCGTCGTCTACCGCGTCGGAACCGGCGGAGCGGCCAATATCTCCGGCTCTTCCGCACCGGTACTGCTCGACGAATATACGCCGTCGGGCACGCTGGTCGAGTCGGTCCCCATGCCGGTCACTTCGACCAGCGGTGGAAACCAAGCCTTGACGGGCGCGGGCAATGCGACTTCGGAAGGTGAATTGAGCCTCTCGCCCAACGGCGAGTACCTGGCCTTGACCGGTTACGACACCGGGGTCGGATATCCGGTCGTCTCGAATTCGCAGAGCACGGTCGTCCCCCGCACCGTCGCCATCGTCGGCCCGTCGGGCAGTGTCAACTCCACCACCGCTCTGACTGATTTCTCCAACGCCGATAACGTCCGCAGCGCCGTCACCACCGACGGCACGAATATCTGGGTCGCCGGAAACAGCGGAGGGGTCGCCTATACAACCGTCGGCAGCACCACCTCCACCCCGATCGATCCCTCGAGTGAACAGAATGTTCGCCAGCTCCAGATTTTCGACGGCCAGCTCTATGTCTCGTCGCAAAAATCGGTGACCCTGGCCACGGTTGGCAGCGGCACGCCAGTCACGGCGAGTCAGGTGCTGACAAATCTGGCCGGCGTGGCGGGCAATGGCGAACTCGCCAACGGCTTCTTCTTTGCTCAGTTGAATCCCTCCAGTGGCGGCCCCGACACTCTCTATCTCACCGACAGTGCCGGCGTGGACGGAAACGGCCTGGGCGATGTCGAGAAGTACTCGTTGATCAGTGGCTCATGGACTTACGAAGGTGAGTTCAACGCCGCCGGTGTGACCGGCCTTACGGGATCCGTCAATGGCAGCACCATCACGCTCTATGCCACCACCAGTACTTCCAGCGGCGAGGCCGGAACGGTCTACAAATTTACCGACTCCAGCGGCTTGGGCGGTTTCATTTCCGGCGCTGCCAGCACGATTGTCACGGCGCCGTCGAACGAAGCCTTCCGCGGGGTGGCCCTGGTCCCGCAAACGCCCGCGACGACGGCCACGCATTTCGCCGTCAGCGTACAGCCAAGCAGCGTTGTGGCCGGCACACCCTTCAACTTCACCATCACGGCCGAAAACGCCAGCAACGCACCGGTGACCAATTACTCGGGCACGGTAAACTTCTACACAACCGACCCGAATACCGGCGCCGTGGTTCCGGCCCAGTACACGTTCAACGGCACTCAAAACGGTACTGCAACCCTTAGCGCGACGTTGATTACGGCCGGCACCCAGACAATCACGGCAGGTGGTACGATCTTCGGTACCAGCAACAACATCACCGTCGACCCGGCGGCCGCCAGCACCTATACCCTCAGTGCACCTGCCAACACCACGGCAGGCATCGCCTTCAGCGTCACCGTCTCGGTGTATGATCAGTACGGCAACCTGGCCACGAATTACACCGGCACTACCCACTTCAGCGGTGGCGGTGCCGGCGCGACCTTGCCGGCAAACTACACCTTCACGAATACTGATGCTGGCACGCATACGTTTACCAATGCCGTCACGCTGGCGGCGGGCGCACCCACCGGCGGCGACGAAACAATCACCGCCACCGACACCACGGCGTCGCCAACGGTCACCGGCAGTGTTACCGTCGACGACTATGTGGTCAGTGCCTTCACGGCCGGAGATCTGGTCATCGACCGCATCGGCGACGGTTCCGCTGCGTTGACCAGCTCGGGCACTCAGGTATTCCTCGACGAGTATTCGCCGACCGGCACGCTGGTCGAATCGGTGCCCATGCCGGGCGTCTCAAACGTCGGGGGAAATCAGGCCCTGGTCTCCAGCGGCACTGCAACCTCCGAGGGCGAATTGAATCTCTCGAGCAATGGTGCCTACCTCGTCTTGACAGGCTATGACACACCGATTGGAACCGCCTCGGTTTCGGGAACAGACAGCACCTCGGTGCCGCGAACGATCGGTGTGGTGAGCGCCACCGGAAGTGTCAATACGACAACCGCTTTGACGGACTTTGCCACGGCAAGTAATCCTCGCAGCGCCGACACCACCAACGGCACAAGCCTGTGGATCGCCGGCGGCGCAGGAGGCGTGGCTTATACCACCCTTGGAAGCACCACCTCAACCCCACTGGATGCCTCCGGTGAACAGAATGTGCGCGATCTGCAGATCTTCAATGGGCAACTCTACGTTTCGTCGCAGAAGTCGCTGACTCTCGGTACCGTGGGCACCGGCGAGCCGACCACCGGAGGTCAGTCGCTGACCAACCTTCCGGGGCTGCCTGCCTCCGGTGCGACGCTGGCCGCCAACGCATATTTCTTTGCCAATCTGAGTGGGGTCGGGACCGCGCCAGACACCCTCTATATCACCGACACCGCTTCCAATTCCGGTGCCGGACAAATCGACAAGTATTCGCTCGAGAGCGGAACGTGGGTGGCAACCGGTTCGATTGCCGTCGGTCCCGAAGTGACCGGCGTAACCGGATCTGTCAGCAGCGGAATCGTGACCCTCTATGCCACCGCCAGCGGCTCCTCGTCAACTTCGGGAATGCTTTACAAAGCCACTGATTCCACCGGATTCCAAGGAACCGTTTCGGGTACTGCCAGCCTTATTGCCACCGCCGCGAACGCCGGTAATGAAGCCTTCCGCGGCATCGCCTTCGCTCCCACTGCTATTGCGACCATCTCTCCCCCGGTCGTGTCGACCTCGGGCAGCACCGGCCAGACCTATACGCTTGGCGGCTCGGCTGTGGCTGTCGACTCGGGCATCTCGGTAACGTCCAGCGATACCGACATCACCGGCGCGTCGGAGACCATCGCCAACTATCAGTCGGGCGACGCGCTCAATTACACGCCGATCGACGGCATCACGATCGCCAGCAACTCCGGTGGCGTGCTGACTCTGACCGGCAGCGCAACGCCCGCCCAATACACGGCGGCCTTGCAGTCGGTCACGTTCTCCACCACCAGCATCAACCAGTCGACCCGCACCATCGACGTCGTCGCCGACGACAGCGCCGCTTCGCCCACCACCAGCAACACCGGCGTCGACACCGTCAAGGTGGCGATCGCCCCACCGGTTGTCACCGCGAACCAGACGGCGAAGGCCTCGACTGCCGGCCAGACCGTGGCGGTCGATTCGGCCGTGACTGTCAAGTCGTTCGACACCGACGTGACGGGCGCCACGATGACGATCGGCACCGGTTACCAGTCGGGCAGCGATACGCTCCACTTCACCACCCAGAACGGCATCACCGGCGTTTACTCCGCGGGCGTGCTGACCTTGAGTGGTTCGGCCACTCCGGCCCAGTACCAGACCGCCTTGCAGTCGGTCACGTTCTCTTCGACCAGCACGAGCGTGGCGACCCGCAACATTTCGATCGTCGTTGACGATTCGGGTGACACCGGCAACGTGAACAGCAACACGGCGACGACCCAAATCACCGTCTCCGCGCCGCTCACGGTCACCGCGGCCTATATCTCGAGCACCAGTTGGGCCTCGTCCTTCGATACCTATCTAAGCAGCCACACCAATGCGGTCACCGGCCACGCCTACGGCAGTTCGACGTTGGGCTATGCCTTCCAGACCGGCACGTCGGCCGCCCAGACTCAAACGTTGCCTTGGACGAACCTCAACACGATCACCGTCACCTTCAGCGGGCCGGTTTCGGGCGTTGCCCTGGGCTCGTTGAAATTGAATGGTGGCTCGGGCGGATCGACGCCCAGCGTGACCGGCTTCACGTCCGACGGCAGCAACACCTATTCGTGGACTCTGTCGGGCCCGCTGACCAACAACAAGTATGCCTTCGGCATCGCCTCGACCAGCAGCTCGTATGGTCCGGCGGTGGTCGACTCGCACGGAGCCGGCATCAGTGGCACGTTCACCACGGGCCAGGCACTTCCGTCGGGCAACGGCCTGGCCGGTTCGTCGTTCGACTTCTTCTTCGACGTTCTGCCGGGCGACGCAAATCGAGACGCACAGGACAATGCGACCGACATCAACGACATTCGTCCTCTTGCCAGCGGCACGCGGACGACGTCGAGCAGTTACAATCCGTACTACGACCTGCTCGGTGCCGGGCAAATCAACGCCACGACATTGAACACGGTTCGGGCGTTGACGGGTCGTTTGGAGAGTGCCGCACCGACGAATCCCAACAGCACGCAGGGCGTGGGAACGACCGGTTTTGTCGGCCTGGAGCTGGGAGCGCAAGAGACCGGCAGCTCGTCGAGCAGTTCGCCGGCGAGCACCGTGAGCAACGTCGTCTCGGCACCGGCGTCGACTACCACGACGACGACCACCACGACGAGCACGACGGGCAGTGGTTCGGGGGGCACGAGTTCGACGACCGGCAACCGCGATCATGGTCGCCACGCGGCGACCGATGAAGTGGTTTCCGACTTCGATCTGGCTGACCTGTACGTCTAAATTGATTGCCGGCCGATTCTTCCCGACGGATGCAACTCGATCGCGAGTGCGCGGCGGAGAGCGAATCACGATAGAAGGGTTTGTGGATCCTTACGAGAGCTTTCAAACCCCGCGGCGCTCACCAAGAGTGCTGCGGGGTTTTTTCTTGTGCGCCCTGTTTCTCCGTTCGACGATCGATGCTGACCAACCGCATCGTTGTCGCGTGCCCCACGCGACACCACAGCCTCGGTGCGTCCGTGGACAACCGATGTCCAGAGCCTCGACTAGGAAAGGGTGACAGTTTTCGGTTCCGTAGGGTCTCACACGATGCGCTCACCCGGATGTTATGAAAATCGCTCTATCAATTTTTTCCTAACAAGAACGCTGGAAAAAGCTAATCGGAACAAATTCAAACGCTCATATTGCCTTAACAATGGCAATGTAGTCTTAGCCCTGTACTTTGCTTGCATAGGCCGCGATGGTGTCGGCCTTCCGCGACCATGGCAAGCTGGCAATTCGAACGATCCCGTCTTTACTTAGATCTAGATTCCCACGCAACTTTGAGGAGATTCGCTAATGCGTCAAAATTCAGTTCGTTTCAGCCTGCTTTCCGCGGCTCGCCGGATTTGCCGGCGAGCGGGTATGGCTGGCGTCGTCATGGCTGGCACTTGTGCCGGCGCGTCGGCTGCCACCATCACCGAGTGGACTTTCCAAAGCGATGCGATCGCTCAGAATAACAATCCGGCCGCGGACACCGGCACCGGCACGGCCTCTTCGACTCGGGATGAATCTTTATCCCACGCCTAACGTCGGTGTGAACCACGACGATGTCTTGGCGGGCAAGAATTCAGACACCGGCGCCAATGGCTTAGCGGACACTTCTCAAGAATGGCGCATCCGCGGTCAGGCCGGTTCCAACAGTACCCGCAGCCAACGGATGGTCAAGCCTGGCGCCGATCGGCACGCAGGGGGCCGAATTCGCCGCGAGCACCGCCGGCTACACTTCGATCAGCGTCCAATTCGATTGGTATACGACCACGCAGGGCGAGGCCAATCTCCAATTGGAATACACCACCAACGGCACCACTTGGACCAACGTTCCGATCAACATTGGGACCAACGCCAGCTGAGGGTCTGGCCGCTTTGACCAACAGCACTTACCCCAACACCGTGACTGGATCGTATATCAGCGACAACCTGCTGACCAACGGTTCACTGGCCGGTCAGGACTGGTTCCTCGGATTGACTGCGACGATCACTGACCCCCTGGCGGCTAACAATCCGAACTTCGCGATTGAAATGGTGAATGCGTCGACCGGCGCGGACGATGTCAGCACCCAAGGAACCGCCTTGAATAACACCTCCGGCAACTGGCGTTTCGACCGGGTCAGCATCATCGGCGTTGCCACTCCCGAACCGGCCAGCATCGTTATGGCCGCGATTGGGCTCGTGGGCCTGGCCTTCTACGGCTGGCGTCGTCGGCGGGCTGCCTAAGCCACCGACACAGCTACGATTGTCATTCGCACTTTTCAGGAGCGGACGGGTCAGCCGTCCGCTCCTTTTTTTGTTCTTCTCGGTCGGCTGGACACGTTTGATCAGTTCAATCAAGGTAAACTGGGCGGTAGAATCGGCGATCGCGCGGCTGGCAAGCAACCAAGGACAACGATTTCGAGTATTCGCTTTGCGCATGTTTCGCCAGTTGCTCTCCGTCATCACGGTCGCCGCGCTGCTGTCCGCGAGTGCCGAGTCCGCTCCGGCCCGGCCGCCGATCGCATTGATCGGCACCGGTTCGATTTCCGGCAACTCACGCCGATCGATCGCAATTGACCGGCAAGCTCGAAGACGGCACGCCCGCCAATCGGCTGGGATCTTGGGGTTCGGGCATTGCCTATACCGGCCAGGACGATCTCTATGTCGTGCTCCCCGACCGTGGACCGAACGCTTCGACTTACAAGCCGTCGGTCGATAACACGACGAGCTATCCGGCGCGGGTGCAATTGCTTCGAATCGTGGTGACTCCGCGGACCCGCACCGTTACCGCCAGCCTGGTCGACACCCGGCTGCTCACGCGCGAAGACGGCACGGACATTCAGTGGACTGTCGACCGAGTACGTCGCCGATCAGCCGAGCGACTTTCAAGGAAATCGTCGCATCGATCCCGAGGGCGTGCGCGTGTCGTGCGACGGACAACACTACTACGTGAGCGACGAATATGGCCCTGGCGTGTTCGAGTTCAGCGCTCACACGGGCCGCCGCACGCGAGCTTTCTCGCTGCCGCCTCGCTTCGCCGTCTCGCATCCCGCGGCCACCGGCGCGGCGGAACTGACCGGCAATGCCAGCGGCCGGCAGGCCAATCATGGGTTGGAAGGGTTGGCGATCTCGCCCGACGGGCGAACGCTGGTGGTGATTCTGCAGTCGCCGCTGCTGCAAGACACCGCCGCGGGCGAGCGCGGCCATCGCGTCGGAATCAACGTGCGCCTGTTGACCATCGACATTGCCACCGGCCAGACGCAGGAATATCTCTATCAACTCGCCGACGGCAAGACGCACGGCGTCAGCGAAATCGTAGCCGTCAACAACCACGAGTTTCTGGTCTTGGAGCGTGACGCCAAGGCGGGCAAGGACGCCGAATGCAAGATCGCTGTTTCTGATCGACCTCGACGGCGCCACCGACGTCAGCCGACGTCGACGCCTTGCCGCAGGCGCCGCCCGGCGGACGTGCGGCCCGTTGCCAAGCGATTGTTTCTCGATCTGCTCGATCCCCGCTTTGGCTTGGCCGGGCCCCGATTTGCCGGCCAAGATCGAAGGCCTGGCGTTTGGTCCCGACCTGGCCGACGGCCGGCATCTGCTGTTGGTCAGCACCGACAACGATTTCCATGCCTCGCGAGCCGAGCCGGCTATTTGCCTTTGCCATCGATCGGTCGGCATTGCCCGGCTACGAGCCGCAGCAGTTCGCGGCGCCGACCGTGAAATCGAGAAGCCGGCCACGATCGAGCAGCCTGCGCCGGCCGCGGCCGGCAACAGCCCATCAACTAGCGGACCGGCAGGCTCGCAGTCCGCCGGCCGCACGATGACCGGGGCCGGCTTTCACCGCTGGCGGTTCGCGCTGGCCGCGCAGGCTACTATAAGGGGATGAACCGCGAACGCCTGGAGCACCTGGCCCGCCAACTGCTCGCCGGGCGGCTCGATCTGCCCGATTTTCTGCGCGAGGCGGCCCAGCCCGCCACGGCCGATCTCGACGAAGCCCAGATCGATCTCGACCGCCGCCGCCGTTGCGGCTATCCCGAAGTCGTGTTTGGCGAGGGGAAGACGGTCGGAACGCTGGAGCGGATTTTCCAGACGCTGCTTGGCCACCGGCGTCGACGTGCTGGCCACGCGCATCTCGGCCGAACAGGCCGCCCATTTGCAGATACGGTTTCCCGCAGGCCCACTACAATTCGACGGGCCGCACGCTGCGCATCGCCGCGGCCAGTCATGCTGCGAGAGCCGGCACCGACCGGCCACGTGGTGGTCGTCACAGCCGGCACGAGCGATCTGCCGGTGGCCGAGGAAGCCCGCGAAACGCTACTCTGGATGGGAGCCAGCGTGACGACGGTGCTCGATGTCGGCGTTGCCGGTCCGCACCGGCTGCGGGAGCATCTTGGCGAGCTCGACGGCGCCGATGCGATCGTGGTGATTGCCGGCATGGAGGGAGCACTGCCGAGCGTCGTGGGTGGATATGTTGCCTGCCCGGTGATTGCCGTTCCGACCAGCGTGGGCTATGGGGCCAGTTTGGGAGGATTCGCGGCGCTGCTGAGCATGCTCAACAGTTGTGCCGCCAACGTATCGGTGGTCAATATTGACGCCGGTTTCAAAGGCGGCTACGTGGCCGGCCTGATCGCCCAGTCGGCAGCCCGCCGACGCGCCGCTTAGCGATAACGCCTTGGAGAGGCAATAGCCGATGAGTCCCCAGCGAAAACCCGCTTCCAAAACTTCCCCGCCGTGCCGCCGACAGCTACAAGAACAACTTCGGCCACGCGCTTGCTGATGGGCGGATCGACCGGGCTCTGCCGGTTCGATCAGTCTGTCGGCCATGGCGGCTTTGCGCTGCGGGAGCCGGACTGGTCACCGTCGCCACCCCGCGTCGTGCCAGGCGATCGTGGCCGGATTCGAGCCCTCGTACATGACCCTCCCCTTGCCCGACGCCGAGGGCCAAATCTCGGCCGACGCTCGCGAGCCCATGGCCGCTGCCGCAATGAAGGCCAGCGTCTTGGCCTACGGACCGGGTCTGGGACGTTCGGCGGAATTGACCGAGTTGATTGCCTGGCTCTATCAAACGCTCGACAAGCCGGCGGTGGTCGACGCCGACGCGCTGAACGCATTGGCCGAGCGGCAAGACGTGCTCTGTCGACCCGGCGGCCCGCGCATTCTCACGCCGCATCCCGGCGAATTCGCCCGGCTGGCCAAAATCGATCACGTTCCCGACGACCAGCGTCAAGCCGCTGGCCACGGCACTGGCACGCCGCACCGGTGCCGTCGTGCTGCTCAAGGGACATCGCACCGTGATTACCGACGGCGACCGACGTGGCGATCAACGCCACGGGCAATCCTGGCATGGCCAGCGGCGGCAGCGGCGACGTGCTGACCGGCGTGATTACGGCGCTGGTCTGCCAACATCTTTCGCCGTTCGATGCCGCGCGGCTGGGGGCCCACGTTCACGGCCTGGCGGGCGATCTGGCGGCCGCGGCGATCGGACCGGTCGGCTTGATCGCCAGTGACCTGGTGCGCTATCTGCCGCAAGCACTGGCCACGTGCCTTGGTCGTGATGGCGCGGGGCAACGATTAAAGTCCGGCGCGACCGCTCGTGCTCGGCGGCGTCGCTGCGGGTGGCCGTTGTCGCTCGCCTGGCGATCGCCCGAAGATGATCGTCCGAGGGCGATCCATCCCAATCGATCTTCAGATGGGTGTCGAACACCTTTTCGAACAGCTCGGCTCGGCGGCGAGCACCCCAGATATCGAGGTCGGGATATTGCGCCGCCTGGACGCGGATTTCGGTCGTGCCACCTTTATTTGTCACCGTGAGACCGTGGACCTGCTGCGTGTGGCTGCGGTCGAGCCCCCCCGCAACGCGCAAAATGGCGGCCAATTGCCGCACGCGGGCCTGATCGCGCGAGCTGAGCCGGCGAAAGTTGGCGTGTTTTCGTTTCGGATTGGCGCCGCGGTGATAGCGGGCCACATTGGCGATCAGCTCCAACTCGGAGGGCTGAAAAGCCGGCCAGCCGGCTATTGAGAATCAATTGGTAGCTGTGCTTGTGGTGCTGCTCGTAATTGATCAGATAGCCCACGTCTTGCAGCCGCGCCGCCGTTTCCAGCAGCGCCTGATCCGACGGTTCGAGCCCGAAGACGTCGATCAACTGCGAGAAAATCAGGCCGGCCATTTTGGCGACGTGCCGCCCGTGTTCCAATTCGCCGCCGGCACTGGTTGAAAGGCGTTCGATGGCCGCATCGCGGTCGGGCTGGCCGGTGCCGCTGGGCGCACCGAGCGACTGATCGATCATCGTCAGCAACAATCCATCCCGCACGCCGCGATTGTGGACTTGCAGCAAATTGACCTCCAGGCGATCCATCACGCGGTCGACGATCGCCAGGCCGGCGACGATGATGTCGACCCGGTCGGGACTCAATCCCGCGATGGCGCTGCGATCGCGCAGCGGCAGCTTGCGGATCCTTTCCAACAAGTGTCGCACTTCGGCACGGGTGACCTGGTAGCCGCGCGCCGGCTGGTTGTTTTGATGTTTGCCGGCCATGACCATCGACGCCAGGCTGGTGAACGTGCCGCCGGAGCCGAACAGCATGTGGGGGATGAAGACTGGGTTCTTGGTGTGCTTGCGCAGATGACGGTCGATGTAGTCGACCATTTTCAGGAAATCGTCGCCGGCCATGCCGGGCCCGTTGCCGAACATTTCGCTGAGCCGTACCGCGCCGAGCTGCGTGGTGTAGATGGCCTCGACCAGATTGCCGTAGGCCAACACGATTTCGGTGCTGCCGCCGCCGATATCGGCGACGGCCGCGTGCTTGTCGGTCAGATCGAACGCCCGTTGCACGCTGAAGAAGGCCAGCAGTGCCTCCTGCTCGGCGCTGATCACCTCGATGTCGATTCCCAATTCGTCGTGGGCACGGCGACAGAATTCCTCGCCATTGGACGCCTCGCGGACGGCGCAGGTGGCGATCGTTCTGGTCTGGGTGACCTGGAATCCCTCGGCGATCTGTTTCATCCGTCGCAGCGCGGCGAGCGATTTTTCGATGGCCAGCGGGTCGAGCCGGCCGGTCTTGCTCAAGCTGACGCCCAGCCGCGTCGATTCCTTCTCTTCGTCCAGGATGCGGTAATTGCCACCGCGCAGCGGTTCGGCGACGATCAGCCGCATGCTGTTGGTCCCGATATCGATGGCCGCCAACCGGCCCGCAATCTCGGGAGACAAAAAGAACTGCTTTTCTCGTTCTTCCATCGATTTGCCGCACAGCGTGGATGGCAGGATTCACGCTCAAGGATACCACACGCCACCCGCGGAAGTGTGAGGCGCCCGCACCGCCGCAGGCGGCCGAGATGGCGCGATCGGCGTTGACCGGCAAATCCGGTCCCCCCATAATTTTCCATCGAGGCCTTTACTCTTCCCGCTCCGATTCCGGTCCCCCCGTGTCATTTGTGAAACTTTTCCACGACCTGGCCACGTTCCCAGCTCCCTTGCGATCGGGCGCCGTGGCGATCGGCAACTTCGATGGCGTCCATCTGGGCCATGCCCGGATCGTCGAGCGGCTGATGGCTCGGGCCAGGCAGGTGGGCGGGCCGGCTGTCGTCTTCACGTTCGACCCGCACCCGGTGCGGTTGTTGCGACCTGATGCCGCGCCGCCCCCTTTGACCTGGACCAACCGCAAAGCCGAGCTTGCTGGCCCGCTTGGGCGTCGACGCCGTGCTGGCCTACCCGACCGACGAGGCGCTGCTGGCCCTTGGGCCCGAAGAATTCTTTGCGCGAGATCGTTCGCAAACAGCTCGATGCCCGGTCGCTGGTCGAAGGCCCGAATTTCCGGTTCGGCCGCGCTCGCGCGGGCACGATCGAGCTGCTTGGGCAAGTTGGCCGCGGCGGCAGGCATCCTGGTCGAAGTCGTCGAGCCGGTCGTCGTTGCCGGCGAAATCGTCTCCAGCTCGCGGGTGCGCCGATTGGTGGCCGACGGCCAGGTGGGCGAGGCCCGGCGGCTGTTGACCGAACCGTACCGCGTGCGGGGAATGGTGGTGCATGGCGCCGGCCGTGGCGCGAAGATCGGCTTCGCCACCGCCAATGTCGACGCGATCGATACGATTTTGCCCGCCAGCGGCGTTTATGCGGGTCGCGCGCTGATCGACGACCGATTGTGGCCGGCGGCGATCAATGTTGGTGCGAATCCGACATTTGGCGAGCAGGCGGCCAAGGTCGAGGCCCATCTGATCGGCTGGCACGATCCGCTCTACGGCTATGCGATCGAGCTCGATTTTCTCGAGCGTCTGCGCGGCGTTCAGCGGTTTGCCGGCGTCGCCGAGCTTCGCGGTCAACTGGCCTGCGACGTGGCCGAGGCCGGCGCATCGTGGCGATGCAGTCCGAATAGCCCCGGCATTCCGCCTGCCGCCACTGGCGATCTGCCGCGGAGCCGATATTCGCTACGTGCCGTTACGATCGGCCCCTGCTGCGCCGCCGCGGCCGCGGTGCTCGCCGCATCTCCCGCATTCGCTAGCGGATGGTGACCTATGGTTTGGCGGGAGTCGCTGCGCGCACCGGCTCGACAAATACCGCTGGCTCCGCACATTCCAAAATATTCGCACAGAGTGAGCACCGCTTTATGTCGTTTGCCACGCATCCACTCAATTCGGCGGCCGCACCGCGCGAGCCCAGGCCGACGTCGGTCGAAACCATACGCGTACTGCACCTGATCAACGGCGAGCACTACTCGGGCACCGAAAGCGTGCAGGATCTGTTGGCGCTCGGGCTGCCGGAGTTCGGCTTCGAGGCGGCGTTCGCCTGCCTGAAACCTGGCCGTTTTTCCGAGTGTCGCCGATCGCAAGAGACACCGCTCTGGGATGTGAGCATGCGGTCGCGATTCGATCTGGGAATCGCCCGGCGCATTGCGCGGCTGGTCAGGCAAGAGGATTATCGGTTGATTCATAGTCACACGCCGCGAGCGGCGCTCGTCGGACGGATCGCCGCCGGTTTGGCCGGCGTGCCGATGATTTACCATCTGCACAGTCCGACCGCCGCCGATTCGACGCATCGGCTGCCGCAATCGGCTGAATGCGGCGACCGAACGCTGGAGCCTGGCTCGAGTGGCCGCAGTGATCGCCGTTTCGCACAGCCTTGGCGGAATACGCCCGTCACCGGCGAATCGCGCCGGGGCGGGTCCACGTGGTGCCCAACGGCGTGCCGGTGGTCGGCCGTTTGTCGCCCCGCGCAGCACCGACCGATCCTCTGGACGTTGGGCATCGTGGCCTTGTTCCGCCCGCGCAAAGGATTGGAAGTGCTGCTCGACGCCCTTTCGCTGGCGCGGGCCGAGGGATTGCCAGTCCGATTGCGTGCGGTCGGTGGATTCGAAACTCCCGACTATCAGGCCCAAATTCTGGCCCAGGTCGAGCGGCTCGAGCTGGCCGACGCGATCGATTGGACTGGTTTCACCCGCGACGTGTCGACTCAGCTCGGCAAGCTCGATCTGCTGGTGCTTCCCAGCCTGTTCGGCGAGGGATTGCCGATGGTGGTGCTCGAAGCGATGGCAGCCGGCGTGCCGGTCGTCGCCACGCGCGTGGAAGGCGTTCCCGAAGCGATTCGCGACGGCGTCGACGGGCTGATCGTTCGCGCCGGACGATCCGCGGGCGCTGGCCGACGCCATCGGCCGTTGCGTGCGCGGCGAAGTCGATTGGGCTGCCTTGCGCGTCGCGGCCCATCGCCGGCAGGCGGCCCTGTTTTCGGATCGAACCATGGCCGAGGGAGTCGCCCACGTCTATCGAGAGGTGCTTGACGACATGACCAAGCGGGTGCGATTGGCCGGTTTATCCATCGATTCTCTGACCATGAAGCCAGGCGGTCGAGCAGCTGCTGGCCTGGGCCAAAGAGCCGGCGGCGGCGTGCCGTTACGTCGTGACGCCGAACGTCGACCATACTGTGTTGTTTCAAACGCAATGCCTGCGTTGCGCGCGGCCTATGCCGACGCCGCGATGGTATTGGCCGACGGCATGCCGCTGGTCTGGACTTCGCGGCTGCTGGGGCATCCGCTGCCCGAACGGGTGACCGGCAGCGATCTGGTGCCGGCCCTGTTCACGGCAGTTCCCAGCGATCGGTCGCTGCGCGTCTATTTGTTGGGTGCGGCAGCCGGAGTGGCCGAGCGGGCGGCGGCCAACATTGCACGGCGTTGGCCGGCCGTCGAGGTCGTGGGGACGTATAGCCCGCCGTTGGGATTCGAGCACGATACGGTTGAGAACGCGGCCATCCTCGACCGGATTGCCGCGGCTCGGCCGGACGTGCTGGTGGTCGGTCTGGGGGCTCCGAAGCAGGAGTTGTGGGTGCATGAGCATCGGGACCGGATCGCGGCACCGGTGGCGTTGTGCGTCGGAGCGACCATTGATTTTCTGGCCGGCCAGGTCGCTCGGGCACCAGCCTGGATGCAAACCAGCGGCCTGGAATGGCTGCATCGATTAGCGAGCCAGCCGCGGCGGCTCGCCAGGCGCTACGCACGCGATGCCTGGATCTTCCCGCAATTGGTTCTGCGCGACCTGTTTGCGGCCAAAGGCTGATCGCGGTACGAGCCGCGCCTTCGATTCCCGGTTTCGCGGGCGGTTGGCAGTGCCACCGCCGAGCCTCTACAATCCGAGCGCCAAGCAACTGCTCTTCAAGGCGTCGGAATTCCATGGCCCAAGTGCGGAATGTCATCTGTCGTGGTCATCGATGGGCTGCAGCCGGCATTTTTGGGCGCCTATGGCAACACCTGGATCGCCACGCCTGGCCTCGATCGGCTGGCGGCCGAATCGTTTGTTTGCGACACCGCGCTAGCCGACACGCTCGATTTAGCCCGGATCTATCGCGGATTCTGGCAGGGGCTGCCGGCGATTTGGCCGGATGCTGACACGGCCGGGTCGCCGTCGCTCATCGCTCGCGCCAGCCAGGCCGGCTGGCACACCGCCCTGCTGACCGACGATCGCCAGGTGGCCGAGCTGCCCGCGGCGGCCGATTTTGCCCAGCGCACGTTCCTGGCTGCCGACGAACCGTCGCAATCCGCCGCTGAAGTCGACGAGACCGCGGCGGTGCGGTTCATGGCCGAGGCCAGCAGTTGGCTGACCGAAGAGCGGCAACCGTTCTTTTTGTGGCTGCACGCGCGCGGGCTGTTTGGCGCCTGGGATGCCCCTTACGCGTTGCGCGCCCAGTATGCCGACGAGGAAGATCCGCCGCCTCCCGCCTGGCTCGCTCCCGAGTGGCGGCAGCTGGGCGACGACATCGACCCGGATGAATTGCTGGGATTGATGCACGCCTATGCCGGCCAGGTTTCGCTTTGGGACGCCTGCTTGGGGACCTGGCTGGAACGAATTCCGCGCCCATCCGGCCGCTCGCAATACGCTGGTGGTCTTTCTCTCACCGCGCGGATATCCGCTGGGCGAACATCGCCAGGTGGGCCGGATCGTGCCCGACCTCTACAGTGAGAGTGTGCAGTTGGCCTGGTGGTGGCGATTTCCCGACGGCTTGGGAGCACCGGCCCGCACCCCGGCGCTGGTCTTGCCGGCCGATCTGTCGCCGACGATCGCCGAGTGGCTCGACTGGCCCGCCGCGGCACGGCCGACGGGCGGGCACAGCCTGCTTCCGCTGGCTCGCTGGGAGCAATCGGCCGTCCGCGAAGCGGCCGTGTTGACCGCCGGCCCGGACCACTGGGCGCTGCGCACGCCGGCCTGGCATCTGCTTGTCACGGTGCCGGCGATGCACAAAAGGTCGAACTTTATGCCAAACCAGGCGACCGCTACGAGGTGAACGACGTTGCCATCCGTGCGCCTGAAATTGCCGCAGGGCTCGGCGAGCAGTTGCAACGAGCACGCTCGACACCGACCGCGGAGCTCACCGGATTGGATCGCGGCCTCGTGACCGTGGTCGACTGAAAGCCAGCCGGCCCGCCGGCTGCTGTGGACGGTGTGCAGTCGGTGGCGGGCGGCTGCAACGTGCTAGCGTGCATCCCCACACTGCCGAGATCGCCACGGCCTCGCTGTTGGCCTATTCCCGGCGATTAACCGGCATGGATCGCGGCACGGCACCTCTCTATAATCCGCCGCCCTCGCGCGGCCGCGGCGCACGCATCGATCGATGCGGCTCGAACCGCTGGCGTAAGTCGAAGAATCATTTCGGGCAGGTTCGGCTGCGGCTGCCGTGCGCGCACTGCAGGATGCGGTGGCGCGAACAGCTAATTCCACCGGTCTACAGTACAAAATCTACTCTGCGGGGCGACGATGATCGGACATGGACGTCCGACGCCGTGGCGTGGACCATTGGTCCGAGCCACACTGCTGGGCATCTGCCCGCGCGTGCGCGCCGCAGGGTGCCGCGGCACTGGGCTGGGCGCTGGCCAGCGCGCTCGTGCTGTGGACCGCCGCCGCTACCGCCGCGGTTCCCGCCGGCGAAACGACTTTGCGGCTGCGCATCGCTTGGGGCGGTGGCGCCGAGCGGCAATGGCAGGGAACGATCGAACTCGAACACGGCACTCTCAGCGAGTCGGCGCCGCTGGGCATCGAAGCCGACGAACCAGGCTCGATCTGGCTGGAAGATCGCCGCGTCGATGGTTCGCCAGCGCAGCTCTGCGCCTACGACGGCGTCGACGTGCTGGCCACGGCCGACTTGAGCGATAAACTCATCGTCCGGCTTTGGCCGGTCGGCAACGAAAAAGAGAAACGCCGCATCGAGATCGCGCTGGCCGACCTGGTGGCGGGCTCGCCCAGCAATCCGCTCGATGCGCAAGGCAACCAGCTGCTGGTGTCGCGCTCGCCGGGGGACAAGCTGCGCGTCTCGTTTGCACGCAAGTCGCTGGTCTTTGCGCCCGGCGAAGCGTTCGAGGCCGCGCTCGAGCCGCATCAGCTCGGATTGCCCGCCGGCACACCGCTGAAAATCAAAGTTCAACTGACCGCCGCGGGTGCGCGGACCTGGTCGAAAGAGTACGACACCACGACGCCGGCCGAGGGAGCGCCGGCCACGGCGATTCCGTTGGAGATCAAGCTTCCCGAGACCGAGGGGGTCTGCGAGCTGGCGATCTCGGCCGTCAACGCCAGCCTGCGCGAGCGGCTGGCGTGGAAGAAGCCGCTGGCCGAGCGGACCGTTCAGTTGATCGTCGTCGGAGACAAGGCGCCGCGCGCTCCAACGGCCGACAGTCAGACGCTCACGCGGGTGGTCGAGATCGATCCGGCCAATCCCAAGGCGCGGGAATGGTCGCGGATGGCCATCCCTCGCAAAGAACCGCTCACCAGCGGCGATTCGGCCCGCTGGGACCATCCGCGGCTGGGGCCGCTGGTGCAACTCGGCTCGAAGCCGGAAGAAGCCGGTTGGGACGCCTATCCGCTCTCGATCGCCAATCCCGGTCAACCGCACGTGCTGGAAGTCGAATATCCCAGCGATGTGCCGCAATCGCTCGGCATCAGCCTGTTGGAACCGAACGCCGCCGGCATGGTGATGCCGGTCGGGCTCGATTCGGGCGTGTATGTTTCGGACGAAGACGCCGATCGGCCCGCCGAACTGCTGCGTCATCGAATCGTCTTCTGGCCGCGCGGCAAGACGCCCGCTGGTGCTGATCACCAACCGGCGGCAGAATTCGCCGGCGGTCTATGGCAAGATTCGCGTGTTGGCGATCAACCCGACCAACCCGCCGCGCCACCGCACGCTCGCCCGGCCCGATATCCGGCCCGGTCATGCTCGGTCGCGCCGTCGGCCAAGGATCCGCCGGCCGGCGGCCGGCTGTTGGCCGGCTATCTCGATCGGCCGCTGTTCATCGAAAACTTTTCCGCGCCGGAGTCGCTCGACGCCTTCAGCCACCGCAGTCTTGACGATTGGAATACGTTCTACAGCGGCGCCCTGCGATTGATCGAGTATTTGAACCATGTCGGCTACAGCGGGCTGATGTTGACGGTCGTCGCCGACGGCAGCAGCCTTTATCCCAGCCAGCGGATCGTTCCCACGCCCAGGCACGATACCGGCGTGTTCTTTGCCAGCGGGCAAGACCCGGTGCGCAAGGACGTGCTCGAGTTGTTGTTCCGCTTGTTCGATCGAGAAGGGCTGGCGCTGATTCCAACGGTGCAGTTCGCGGCTCCCTTGGCCGAACTGGAAGAATGGCGTCACGAAACACACGAATTGCCGGCCGGATTGGAATGGATCGGAGCCGATGGCAGCGCCCGCGGCATTCGCAGCCATTTCCGGCAGGGGCTGGGGCCCTATTACAACCCACTCAACCGCCGCGTGCAGCAAGCCATGCTCGGCGTGGTCAGCGAACTGGTCGATCGCTACGCGGCCCATCCGTCGTTCCGCGGTGTCGGCGTGCAGTTGGCGGCCGACGGCTATGCCCAACTGCCGGGGACCGAGGGAAGTTACGACGACGAAACGATTGCCTCATTTGCCGCGGAAACCAAAATCGATGTTCCCGGCACGGGTCCGACGCGGTTTCAGGCCCGCGCTCAATTTCTGGCCGGACCTGCCGGCGGCCAGCAATGGTTGGCTTGGCGCGCGGCCACCTTATCCGATCTGTACAAGCGGATGAGCCGCGTGATCGCCGATGCCCGGCCTGAGGCACAGTTGTATCTGGCCGGAGTGGGCAGCTTCGACTCTCCCGCGATCCGTCGGAGCCTGCGACCGGCCCTGCCGCGTCACACGCGCGTCGACGAAGCGCTGGCGCAACTGGGTCTGTTGCCCGAAACGTTTCGAGACGATCCGATCGTGCTGCTGCGTCCGCACCGCATCGAACCGCTGGAATCGCTCTCCGCACAAGCAGTTGACTTGGAATTGAGCCTCGATCCAGACATCGACCGCCTTTGCACGGGCGACGCTGTCGGCCAGCTTGTTCTTCCACGAACCGAAGAAACTGCGATTGGCGTCGTTCGACGCCA
The DNA here is from genome assembly GCA_963702015.1 of uncultured Planctomycetaceae bacterium. Taxonomy (GTDB): domain Bacteria; phylum Planctomycetota; class Planctomycetia; order Pirellulales; family PALSA-1355; genus DATJTR01. The sequence continues at coordinate 2,579,400 of OY969698.1, read as the reverse complement.
AAAACCCCTTCGGTCCGGGGAACAGCTACACCTGGTTGGCGTCGCAGTTCTCGCCCTCGGGTGTGCATAACCGCGAACGCTTCGTGCACAGCCTGGCGGTGCTCGATTGCCAGGCGATGTTCGACGGCGGCTGGATGTTGCCGCTGGGCCAGGAGGAGAGCATCGCCGACCTGGTGAGCGTCTACCGCGAGCTGCCAGGCAAGCGATTCGAAACGCTGCCGGGCGAAATCCAGCCGGTCGTGGTACGCACGCTGGTCCAGGATGGGCAGACCTTTGTCTACATCGTGAACGATTCGCCGTGGCCAGTGACGCTCAAATTGCGGGTCAATGCCCCCAGCTGGCTGTCGACTCGACCGGCTGGGGGCCGCGGCAGCCACGATGCCGCTGGACGCGCGACGCCGACGGGGCATTGTGGAGCGTCAGCCTGCGCCCCTACGACCTCGTCGGTGGCCGGTTCTCGGCTTCCAACGTCAAACTATCGCAGCCAAACGTGGAAGTGGCCGAACAGGCTCAACTCGCACTACGGCGAAGGATCCACGATCTGAGCGCCCGGGCCGCCACGCTGGACAATCCGCCGCGCGCTCCCGGCCCCGGTCAATCCGAGCTTCGAGATGCAAACGGCCGAGGGCCAGGTCACCGGCTGGTCGCTTAGCCGAACACGAAGGGGCCAGCATCACGCTCGCCACCGAGAAGCCGCTCGACGGCAAACAGTCGCTCCGATTCACCAACGGGCGACAAGTCGCCACGCTGCGCAGCGCGCCCTTTCCCATGCCCGAGACCGGCCGGCTCTCGGTATCGGTATGGCTGCGGGTCGCCGACCCGAAGCAGCAACCGACGCTGCGATTGGCACTGGAAGGACACTCGGACGACGGGCTGTACGACAAAGGTGCCAACGTGGCAGGAACGGGAAGCAGCGCGGAGCCGATCACCGACCGATGGTCGCGGTTCATCTTTCCAGTCGACGATTTGCCGCCCGAGGGTTTATCGGAGTTGCGAGTCCGCTTCGATCTTTCCGGGCCCGGCGAGGTCTGGATCGACGACGTCAAGCTGTTCGATCTGGCGTTCGAGGATAAAGAACGGTTCGAACTGACCAAGTTGATCGGCCTGGCGGACCTGAAGCTCGCGAGCAAACAGTTGGCCGATTGCACTCAGTTGCTCGACGGTTACTGGCCCCATTTCTTGCTCGCCCATGTCCCACTGTCGCAGTCGCCAGCCCCGATTGCCGAGAAGCCCGACAAGCCCGTCCAAGGGCGCGTCCGGCCGAACCGGTGGAAACTGCCAAAAAGCCGAGCCGGTGGCGCGACTACCTGCAAAAGCTTTGGTAGCGCTCGAGCGCCAGCGTGGCAAAAGAAGCTAGCCCGGCGGCCAGGTCATCTGCCGTCCGCCAAGCAGATGGAAATGCAAATGATCGACCGTTTGGCCCCCGTCTGGTCCGCAATTGACCACGATCCGATATCCCTGGCCGAGCTGCAAGTCCGCGGCCAGCCTGCGGATCACCAGGCTGATGTGGCCGATCAGGTCGGCATCGTCGGGCGTGAGCTCGTTCCACGAGCGGATTTCCCGCTTCGGAATCACCAGGACGTGCGTCGGGGCCTGAGGAGTTACGTCGTGAAAGGCCAGACAACGGTCGTCTTGATAAATGATCTTGGCCGGAATTTCGCCGTCGATGATCCGTTTGAAGATGGTTTTGGCCATAAAGTCATTTTCTCGGCGCGCTGTGCGGTCGCGCGGCGGTTCACGACGGCAACTGATCCAGCGGAATGGCTTCGTCGATCAGCATGTGCGGAATGTCGCCAATCACCGGATAGGCCAGTTTTCCATCGAGCCGGACAAGTGCCGCTTCGATCGGACTGCTGACGGCTGCACCCGCCCGATTCTTCAATTTTCCGGCGGCAATCGCCGCGTTGAGCTTGTGCACGACCGGCAGCTCGGCGAAATGCAGCCGGCTATGATCTTCCGGACAGACCAATAGATCCAAGAGATCTTGATTCATGCCGCACGAGAATCCACGAGGAAGCTGGAAAGTTGACCGCCCCACCAGCCTGTCGCATCGCGCGGCAGTTTGCAAGAGGGGGGAAAACAGGGCGATTCCCGCCATCCCCTCGATTGCCGACGCCTCGGCCGCGCCGGGCGGTCGACCGCTGGCACTTCCCGGGCAAGCACGCACGTTTCCCCGGGCGGCAGTGGCTCAGTCTGGCCTTCGACTCAAGGGAGAATCGGCGTTTTGCCGATTATTCATGATGCGAGCGACTGTGTACCACGCGAACCTTCTGTGAAGAGCGATGAACATGGCGCGATATTTCCTTTCCGTTGCCAGTGTCACGTTGCTGGCGCTTTTTGCCGGTCGGGCAATCGCCGACGACGTCAAGTATCTGGACGAGGATGGGATCACTTACCGCGAGACCACGCAGACGACTCAGCGGCCGGTCCCTCAGACAACGATGCAACAGCGTGACTATACGTATTACCGTGAGCGGTATACGACGGAGCTGCAAGAAGTGCAGCGGACCTATCAGGTCCCGATCACCGAATACCAGTGGAAGCCTGAAACGCACCGGACCTGGAATCCTTTTTCCCCTCCCTATGTGGCCTATCGGCTGGTGCCGCAGACGCGCTGGGAGACCAAATCGGAAACGGTGAAGGTTCCGGTGGCCAAGCGCGAGGTAGTACCGGAAAAGATCACCCAGCAAGTGCCCGTCACGACCCATCGCATCGCTCAAGAGAAGGTGGTGACGCGCGTCGCGATTGGCCCCTCGGCGTCCCACCCCGCCGGCGCGGCGAACATGGCGGTCGGTTCCGGAGGTGTCTCGACGATGGCAGCGTCGAACTCCACCGGAGCGGGCGGTGACCAGCTCGGCGGCTTGTCGAAGCTCGACAACGATCCGCCAAAACAGAGTCCCGACTGGAAGGAAAGCGATGGCACGGCGCGGCGATGAATGCGTTTCGGCGCGATTCGCATCGCCAACCCAGCGCTGCGCACCCAGGCGGTCAGCGGCCGAGTCTTAACGCGGCGAATTCGCGCACGCGGCCGGTAATGGCCGGCTCGACCGGCAAACGTTCCATCGAGCTCGCGCCGTAAAAACCGACCACTCCCTCGGTATGGTCGAGAATGTACTGGGCGTCGGCCGGCTCGGCGATTGGTCCTCCGTGACAGAGGACCAGGACATCGCTTCGCACACGTTTGGCCGCATCGTGCATCGCCTGCACGCGCCGAGCCGATTCTTCCAGAGTCAGCGCCGTAGTGGCTCCGATGGTTCCCTTGGTTGTCAGGCCCATGTGCGGAATCAAAATATCGGCGCCGGCGCGTGTCATCGCGGCGGCCTGCTCGGGATCGAACACGTAGGGGGTGGTGAGCAAATCCAAGTCGTGGGCCGCGGCGATCAGATCGATCTCCAAACCGTAGCCCATCCCGGTCTCTTCCAGGCCCTGGCGAAACGTGCCATCGATGAGTCCCACGGTTGGAAAGTTCTGAACACCGGAAAAGCCCGACCGGACGATCTCGGGCAAAAACAGCTTCATCAGCCGGAAGGGATCGGTGCCGCAGACACCGGCCAGGACGGGCGTATTGGGCACGACCGGAATGACCTCGCGGGCCATCTCCAATACGATGGCGTTGGCGTCGCCGTAGGGCATCATGCCGGCCAGCGAGCCGCGCCCCGCCATGCGGAAGCGTCCCGAATTGTAGATCACCAGCAAATCGATGCCGCCGGCTTCCGACAGCTTGGCGCTGATTCCGGTGCCGGCGCCGCCACCGAGAATCGGCTGGCCGGCGGCCACTTTGGCCCGCAGTCGAGCCAGAACGTCTTTTCGTGGAAAGAGAATCATCGGCGCGTGGTGAGTATGAGGGGGCGGAGAAGGAGTCGTTGCCGGGCCTGCGCACGTTAGTAACGCACGACTTCTTTCTGCGCGACTTCGGGACGCAGCTGCCGCAGGATTTCCGAAGCACGTTCGGCCATCATTCGCAGCTCGCTGCCGATGGCGATAAACTGCATTCCCTGACGAGCCCGCTCGAGCGCCGCCGCCGGGCTCATCGTATGCATGCCGGTCGGCGTGCCCGTCTCTTTGCCAATTCGAATGATTTCGGCAAGCATCGCCTCGAACTCGGCGTCGCTGGCTTCGGTGCCATCGCGCGAGCGCATCTGCGCCCGCAAATCGACTGGGCCGACGAAAATGGCATCGACTCCGGGCAGGCTGTAGATCTCCCGAGCGTTCTTCACACCGAGGGGACTTTCGGTCTGCAGCACGACGAGGATTTCCTCGTTGGCTTTGGCGAAATAATCGCTCGTGGAACAATCGAAATTCAGGGCGTGCATGCCCCCTCCCAGGCTGCGATTGCCAATCGGTGGATACTTGGCGGCGGCGATCGCGATCTTCGCCTGCTCGACCGTATCGACCATCGGCACGACGATTCCCCATGCGCCGCCGTCGAGCACGCGCTTGATGTAGTCGTGGTTCCCCTTGGGCACTCGGGCCAGCGGCACGCCGCCGGCATCGGAGATCGCGGCAAAGATCATCGCCGCTTGCGACCAGTCGATGGCGCCATGTTCGAGGTCGAGGGTGAGCCAGTCGAAATCCAGTCGCGCCAGCATGCGGCTGGCAAACAGGTCTCCCAGGGAGAGCCAGGAGCCGAACGACGGTTTACCCGACTGCAAAATCCGCTTCACCCGATTAGTTCGCATAGTCCTCACCCGGTTGGTTGTTTGGTTGACCCTGCCGTAGCGGATGCCGCCGCGGTTGCCGCAGCCCCCCTGCCCCAGAGTGCGTCGATTTTTCGCCTTGGGCCGGCGGTGGAATGAAAACTAGTGTTCCACACCGTTGCCGGGAATTCAAGGATGAGCGAAAATCGATGAAGCAGACCGACTGCCGCGGATCGCTTCGAACCGCGGCGAATTCAGGGATCTCGACATGGTTCGGCCGACCGCAATCCTCGCCTGGGTGTTTTGTGCATTGGTCTGCGCGACGCCCGGCCGGGCAGCACCCAAACCATCGGCCGACTTCGAGCGGGCTCGGGCTCACATGGTCGAGCACGAAATTGCCGCCGCCGGGGTCAAGAACCCGCGGGTGCTCGACTCGATGCGGACGACGCCCCGTCACGAGTTCATGCCGATTGCGCAGCGCGCGAGCGCCTATCTCGACATGGCACTGCCGATCGGCGATGGTCAGACCATTTCGCCACCGTTCGTCGTGGCCTACATGACCGAACAGCTCGACCCCCAACCGACCGACACCGTGCTGGAAATCGGCACCGGCAGCGGTTACCAGGCGGCGATCCTGAGCCCGTTGGTCAAAGACGTTTATTCCATCGAGATCGTCAAGCGATTGGGGGATCAAGCGGCGCGCACGCTCAAGCGCCTGGGCTACAAGAACATCCACACCCGCGTCGGCGACGGTTTTCAAGGTTGGGCCGAAGCCGCGCCGTTCGACAAGATCATCGTCACGTGTTCTCCCGAAAAGGTTCCGCAAGCGCTGGTCGATCAGTTGCGCGAGGGGGGGCGGATGATCGTGCCCGTCGGCCAGCGCTACCAGCAAACGCTCTACCTGTTCGAAAAGCAGCAAGGAGAGTTGAAGTCGATCGCGCTGTTGCCGACCTTGTTCGTTCCCATGACCGGCAAGGCCGAGGACAAGCGAGTCGTGAAGCCCGACCCCGCCAACCCGGAGCTTTACAACGGCGGTTTCGAGATCGAGGAGGAAGGGGTGCCCGTCGGTTGGCACTACCAGCGGCAGCTCACTTTGATCAAGGACGATCATGCGCCCGAAGGGGAGCGTTTCATCACGTTCATCAACAAAGAGCCGGGGCGCGGCGCAGGTGCTGCAAGGGTTGGCCATCGATGGCCGGCTGGTCCACGAGATCGAGCTGTCGGCACGGGTACGCGGGACCGAGGTTCGGCCCGGCCCCGGAGTCAACGACATCGCCCGGATGATGATCATCTTCTATGACGAGGAACGGCGGCAATTGGAGGCCCATTTCCTCGGCCCCTGGACAGGAACCTTCGCCTGGCAAAAAGACGTCGAACGGTTCAAAGTTCCGCCCGGGCGCGCGAAGCGAATGTGTTTATCGGGCTGTGCGGAGCCACCGGTGAGCTGTCGCTTGACGACGTGCACATCACGCCGGTCAAGAAGAAGTGAGCTTTGCCCACGGGGGGTGTTGGATGGATCAAGCTGCCGATCCAGGCTACAGGGGCAGCCTGTCTGGTCACGTGCCGTAGATATTGAATGCGACGGTCGTCCAAACCCCCATCGACAGAATCGTCGCCAGCAGGGCGAGTACAAAGGCCCCAGCGCCGTTCGCCGCCGGCCGCATCCCGGCTGGAGCGCCGCACGAATGATGATTCCATTGGCCAAGAGATCGACCAGCGTGGGAAGATAGAAGATCCAGAAATCGGAAAGATCGCTGTGGTTAACCACGCGGTTCCGATACAACAAGAACTCGATGCACCCATAGGCGACCGCCAGAACGGCTAACTGAGTTGCGGTTCTCATAGCGCGTGCGATTTCGGAGCTCTGAGGGTTTGGCGTTGGATTGCCGTCATTCGGCAAACCGAAACGGCTCGTTGGTCACTTCATATCCCGGGCGCAGCCCGACGTTTAAGAGCAGACCGACGGCCAGCGCGTTGGCCAGCAGGCTCGAGCCACCGTAGCTGACCAGCGGCAACGCCAGTCCGGTGATCGGCAACAGCCCGACCATCATGCCGGTATTGATCAGCATTTGCACCGCCAGCAAGGTGGCTATGCCGATCGCCACGAGCCGGCCGAACGGTTCGCGCGTTTCCTGGGCAACGACCAATCCTCGCCAGACGAGCGTAACGAACAAGGCGAGCACCAAGGCCAAGCCCCACAAACCAAGCCGCTCGACCAGCACGCAGACGATCGAATCGGTGTGTGGCTCGGGAACGAAGTAGGCGCTGCGATCGTCGGTCGCGTCGCCCGCCCACAAACTGCCGCGCCATCCTCCCAGCGAAAGCACCTGCTTGGCCTGATGCAGATGGTAGGCGTCGTCGCTGGGCTTTTGGCCGGGATGCGTCTGTTCAGCCAAGGCCGTGATTCGCGACCGTTGCTCGCGACTCATCTGCGACCAAAGCGCCGGCATCAGCGCCGCCCCGGCCAGCATCACCAGCACCAGGTGTCGGGGCCGGGCACCCGCCGCAAAGAGCATCATGAACAGCACCGGCAAGAAGACCAGCGCGGTCCCCAAGTCCGGTTCCTTGAGGACCAGCACCATCGGCACCATGACGATCGTGAGCGGCGCGAGCAGACCTGGCAATTCCCGATAGCTGCTGCGATACATCAAATAGCGCGCAAGGCCCAACACGAACGCCAGCTTGGCAAACTCCGACGGCTGCAATCCCACCGATCCAAAACGGATCCAACGCTGCGCCCATTGATCGGCGGAAACAGATAGACGGCCGCCAACAGAACCAACGCCGCGAAGAACGCCGCGTAGCTCCAACGAGCAAGCAGCCGGTAACTTGGCAACGTCGCCGCGAACATCGCCGCCAGTGCCACGATTCCCCATACGATCTGACGCCGCAAAAAACGACCGTCGCCTCCAGCCAACGCTTCGGCTCGGGCAATTCCCACCCAGCCGATCATCATCAGGGCCACTACGAGCCCTACGATCGACCATGACAAGCGGCGGCGCCACTGCGGGGCATCCATGAGCGTCCTGCTTCTGGGGTGGTGTCCGGGCGGCGTGGTCCCGAGGCGCGTTTGGCCCCAGCGGATTCCTGGCCGGTCCGGCACAATCGATCGTTCGGCCTTCTGTCCGTTCGATCGCGGACGGGATTATAGGGACCATCGGCCCAATCGGCGACGCCAGGGCCGCCCCCACCTCCCAAGGGCGAATCCCGGCCGGCGCGGGGGTCGCCAATCCGTTAAAAAGAGCACAAACAGACTGTGCATTCGTTGCATAGCCATTACTTGCCGCATATTACGCACACCACGCGACCAGAAAAGACTTCGCATCTTGCTTGATTTTGATGCTATGCTTGGTATGTTTTGGGCAAGATACGGCCCTCATCGTACACTTTGTCAGGGGAGAGAATTCTCATGTCTGGACTGAATCTGAAGGGATTGATCGGTTTTGCCGTCGTGGTCGCGACCGCTGCCATCACTCCGCAAGCGGAAGCAGGCTTTCATCACCACCGCGGTGGTTGGGGATGGAGCTATGGCAGCTACGGTAGCTATGGCTATGGCTCGTATGGTAGCAGCGGCGGCAGCTACGGCTCGTGGGGTAGCAGCGGCGGCAGCTATGGCAGCTACGGCTCGTGGGGTTCGTGGGGCGGCTACGGCAGCTGCGGTTCGAGCGGCGGCTACGTCGTGAACTACGGCTGCTCGGGTGGTTCATCCGGCGGGTCGTCCGGTGGGTCGAGTGGTGGTTATGTCGTCCCCGGCACGGTGGTGCCCGGTCCGTCGGCAACTCCGGCTCCGGCTCCGTCGATTACCCCCCCGCCGGCTCCGTCCGATGCAGCGCCGGGGGACGCGGCTCCGGCTCCTGGCACTTCGACTTACCTGCGTGGCACGACCAACGCTCTGTTGAGCGTCAATGTTCCGGCCGACGCCAAGGTGTTCGTCAACGGAACCCCGACGGTCAGTACGGGAACCCATCGGCAGTTCATTTCGCGTAACCTGCAACCGGGTGCTCGCTACAACTACGAAGTTCGCGTCGAGACGATTCGCGATGGTCGCCCCGTGAGCGAAACGAAGAGCGTTCAGCTCGGCGCCGGCGAGAATGGTGAGTTGGCCTTCAACTTCACCGCCGAGGAGATTCAACAGGCCAGCACCGCGCCGCGCACGACCGTTGTGGTCCACGTGCCGGCCGACGCCAAGGTCTTTTTGTCGGGTCATGAGATGACCGCCACCGGCTCGGTTCGCCAATTCTCGACCTCGCGGTTGGGCGAAGGGGACGAGTGGACGGGCTACACGATCCGCGCGACCATCGAACGGGACGGCCAATTGGTCACCAAGGAGCGGACGATCTCGCTCCATGGCGGCGAAGCCCAGGACGTCACTTTCGACTTCGACAATAGCGAACTGGCCGAGAATTCTCACTAGTCTTGCGATGCGGCATAAGCCGCAAAGCGTGTGATTATCAGCCCTCGCCCGGCCACCAAGCTGGGCGAGGGCTGTTTTATTTGTACGACCTGGGGGTTTCACGGCCGGCCTTAGGGACCAGCGGCGGGCCTCCAGGTAAAACCTGCCGCCTATGCCGGTCACTCCGCCTGCGCAGGCCGATACCGTCGGCACTTGCCTGCGGGGAACGGCCGGGCCGATACTGATCGGTAATGGCATCCTCTCGAGCACCATTATCGATCGATCGGCCACAGTGTGGGTTAAGCCCCGGCTGGAAATGGCTGATCAGCCTGCTGGTGACGCTGCACGTGGCGGCGGTCTTCGTGGGTCCCTGGGCGATGCCCCCTCACGGATCCGAACTGGCCCAGACGATCGCCAAGGGGTTCGGTCCGTATCTGCAAGCCGCGTTTTTGAACAACGGCTATCGGTTTTTGCGCCGGAGCCCGGTCCGGGGCATCTGGTGCGGTACGAGATCGTTACCCGCGACGGCCGGCAGATCGAAGGCTCGTTTCCGGATCGCAAGGCCCAGTGGCCGCGGCTGCTCTACCATCGCTATTTCATGTTGAGCGAATTTCTCAATTCGCTGAGCGCGCCGGAGGCGGCCGAACTGGCGACCGCCTACGAGGAGTCGTATGCCAGTCATCTGCGAGATCACTACGACGCCCGTAGCGTGAAACTGTATTTGCGTCAGCATCGGTTGCCGACGATGGCCGACGTGCGCGGCGGGAAGAAGCTGAGCGATCCAGAGTTTTACGACGAACGCCTGGTGGTGGAGTACGAGGACTAGCGATGACCAGCGGTGCCGGACCCATTCGCAATTGGTTCAATCAGGCCGCGGCCGGCTGGGACCGCTTCTGGTTCACTCCGGCCGACCCGGCCACGCTGGGGATGATTCGCATTCTGGCCGGCGGCATGTTGCTTTACACCCACCTGGTGTGGGGCTTCGCGCTGACCGATTTCTTTGGCGAGCATGGCTGGCTCGAACCGCGCGCCGTCGAGTTGGCGCTCAAAGATTCGTACACCTGGAGCTACCTCTGGTGGTGCCGCACGCCCCTGACGCTCACAATCGCCCACGCGCTGGCCTTGGCGGTTTTCGCGCTGCTGACCATCGGCTTGTTCAGTCGCACGATGTCGGTCTTGGCCTTCGTGGCCACGGCCTCGTACGTCGGCCGGGCTCCCGGAGCGCTCTTCGGCTTGGATCAGATCAACCTGCTCTTGGCGATGTACCTCATGGTGGGCCCGTCGGGAGCCGCCTATTCGGTCGATCGCTGGCTACAGGCACGCCGCTTCGGCCGGCGACTGCCACCAGCCGCTCCCAGCACCGGGGCCAATATCGCCATTCGCCTGATCCAATTGCATTTGTGCGTGATCTATCTCTATGCCGGCATGGGCAAACTGATGGGGCCGGCATGGTGGAACGGCACTGCAATGTGGCAAGCAATCGCGAACCTGGAATACCAGTCGATCGACCTGACCTGGCTGGCCGACTGGCCGCGACTTGTGAACCTGTTGACCCACGTGACGATCTTCTGGGAGCTGTTCTACTGCGCGCTGATCTGGCCCCGCGCGACACGGCCGATCATGCTGGCGCTGGCCGTCCCCCTGCACTTGGGAATCGCCTTTTTTCTGGGAATGATCACCTTTGGTACGGTGATGCTGATTGCCAACCTGTCGTTCGTTTCGCCGGCGGTCGTGCGAAGCATCACGGGATGGTGCGGCGGGCGGATTATGGGAGCCGAACCGCAACTGGCGGTCGTGTCAGACACGTCGTTGGCAGCCCGCAAGGCCGAAGATCGGCCAAGCCGTCGCGGTAAAGCAAAACGCCGCCCCGAAGCCGGAGCGGCGTGATCGCGCCATCAGGTATGGAGACCGGTGTGCGGGCTCAGGCCACCAGCGGCTTGAGCGCATTGAGCGCCGCGTCATAGTTCGGCTCTTCGGCCACTTCCTTAACCAATTCGGCGTAGACCACCTTGCCGTTCTTGTCCAACACGAACGTCCCCCGGGCAAGAATCTTCAATTCCTCGATCAGCATGCCCCAGTTGCGGCCAAACGAACGGTCCTGATAATCACTCGCTGATCGCAGATTGGTGACCTTCTCGGCGCCACAAAACCGGTTCATCGCGAAAGGCAAGTCGAGGCTGACCGTAAGTGCATTGACCTTGTCGCCCAGTGCCGCGAGTTGCTCGTTGAACTTTTTGGTCTGCACCTGGCAAACCGGCGTGTCGAGCGAGGGAACGACACTGATGAAGGTCGGTTTACCCTTCAAATCCTGCGGCGTGATGGTATTCATGGCCCCTTTTTCATAAGCGTGAAGCTTGAAGTCGGGCGCTTGTTGGCCAACTTTGACCGCTTCGCCAGCCAGCGTCATCGGATTGCCTTTGAACGTCACTGCGCCTGTTCGTGCCATGGCCGATTTCCTTATGCGTTGAGATTGGTTCTTTTCGGGAAGAAGTTTTGCGTTCGGCGCCGGCCGCCAGGAGCGTCGCGGAGCCGCTCCCGCGTGGGTCGGCTCAATCGTGTCGCACTCCCGAGCGTAGTATCCGGTTTCCACGGCAGGCCGCAAGGGTCGCGAGGCGACAACCGGCGGGATTCGGGACTACTGTCGTGGCCGCCGCGAGGGGGCATGTCGAGGCCACCACCTTGCTAGCATTTTTTCGGGCTTCCTAAGTTAAATTTCCGCTAGCAACCTTGCGGGCTTCGCTGGATGGGATATGATGCGCGGCTGCGCGAGGTGAAATGATTTCGCCCGTCGGCCTCCTTTCGTTCAGGCGGACATCTCTTTTTCTATTAGATGGAGCGATGGATCATGATCCAAATCGCGCAGGGTTGGCAATTGGCCGTGGAGCGCGGGCCAGGCTGGCTGTTCGTGCGCCCCTTCAACCTTTTGCAACCGGAAGACGGACTTTCCCAGCCGGACGATGGCCTTTCCGGCCAAAGTTTCGGGCTGGCCGGTCCGAAGACGTCGCCCGCGAGCGACATCCTTGCCGACGTCGGCGACGAGCAATTGGACGCGGCGCACCTGGATTTGGCCGAGCAAGTTTGGCAGCTGCTCGAGCAAAGCTTCACGCGGCGCGTGGTGCTCGAACTCGATCAGATCGGCTGTTTGACGAGCGACCTCGTCGACCAGTTGGTTTTGCTCGAGGAGCGCATTCTGGCCGAAGGGGGCGTCATCCGCGTATGTGGGCTCTCGTCGGCGAATGAAGCCGTTTTGACCGAGTGCGGGTTGCTAGGCCGCTTTTTGTGCTACGACACACGGCCCGACGCGGTCATGGGATATCGACCCCCCCGGCCACGTTAGAGTTGGCGTCGCGGTGGACTCCCAACGTCAGCCAGGATCATCCCGTAACAGGGAAAAGCGGTATGGTTGCGCCTAGCGGTGGCGGCGTGCGATCGCCGCGCCAAAGGGGCTGAGTCTGCGCCACGGGGCCGACGGGCTATCGCCAGTCGACTTCGAGCCGATTCTCAATCCGACGGACGCCGTCGACCCGGCGCAAGATCTCCTGCGCCATTTGCTTGTGATAGTACGAGCTGACGGTACCGCGAAGCACCACGGCCCCTTCCAGCGTCTCGAACTGCACGCGGCGGCGCGAGAAATGGGGACTGGTGTTCAGGGCCTCATCGACCAGCTTGTCGAGAATCGGCTCGTTTGGGCACAAAGAGGTGGCGGGCATAATTGATCGGTCGGCTTGTGGACTCAGGAAGAAAAGACCAAGGCGACCTTGGCTGGAGAAAGTGCCCCGCCCAAGCACGCCAGATAACTCATCGGCAAGATGCGTAGGCTTCGCAAAGAATACCGCCCCGATCCCGCGGTTTTCCCCAGTTTCCAGGAGGTTCGTAAGAGTATTGCGCTTTGTTGCGCTCGGGGCCCAATGGCGAGGCCGCAGCCGATCGTTCGCGCGAGCCCCGTGGCGAGTGTCTGCCCGTCGCCGGAGTGCCGGCGCAAATCTTGCAGTGTTTTTCAGACCGCCTGGGCCTGGGACCGTCAACGGAGACTGTTGCCTCGGGGCGTTAAATCGAGCACAGTAGGCATAAAGCGTATCGAGGCGGGGCGGACCCGTCTGATGCTCGTTTTCGCGGCAATTCCCGGCTTATTGCGCATGGCACGCTGGCCTCGGCACGTTTGGACCTCGATTTACACCTATGCGGTGATCTTTGTTCTGTTTCCGCTGCTCTGCCTGTTGGCCTATGCCTGGGTGCGCGGCTGGTTTTGAACGGGATTGTCAGCAAAACGGCAGGTGAGACCTGATGTACGACCATCTTCTAGCTCGACTCAAATCAGCTGGACAAGAACATTTGCTGACCTTCTGGCACGCGTTGCACGGCCCGGCTCGGAAGTCTCTGGCCGACCAGGTCGATCAGGTGGATCTGGATTTGATCAAGCGGCTCACTTCCGGTGGACACACTCACGAGGCGTGGGCCGATTTGGCCCAGCGCGCCACCGCGCCCGCCGCGATTCGGCTGACTGACCGCTCCCACGGCGACCGGGCGGCCTCTGCCGGGCAGCGGGGGGAGCAAGCGCTGGCCGCCGGCGAAGTGGGGCTGATCATCGTGGCCGGGGGCCAAGGAACTCGGCTCGGGTTTCCCCATCCCAAGGGGATGTTCCCAATCGGCCCGCTCTCCGAGGCGACGCTGTTTCAGATCCTGCTGGAAAAAACGCTGGCTCGGGGCCGGGCGGCCGGGGCCGCCATTCCCGTCTATCTGATGACGAGCCCTGCCACGCACGAAGAAACGGTGAACTATCTGGCCGAAAACAAGCAATTCGGTCTCGCCGCCCAAGACGTGACCATCTTTTGCCAGGGGACGATGCCGGCCATCGACGCCCGCACTCACAAACTTCTGCTGGCCGATCGCGGCACGCTTTGCTTGAGTCCGGACGGCCACGGAGGCCTACTCGAAGCGCTGGTCGAATCGGGCGGCCTGGCCGACGCGCGCCGACGTGGAATCCGATATCTGTTTTATGTTCAGGTCGATAATCCGTTGGTATTGATCGGCGATCCCGAGTTTTTGGGGTATCACATTGATAGCGGGTCGGAAGTCTCGACCCAGGTGGTGGCCAAGAAATCGCTGCGGGAAAAGGTCGGCAATGTCGTCACGGTCGACGGCAAATTGCAAATCCTCGAATACAGCGATTTGAATCCCCTCTCCGACGAGATTGTCGGCCGCCGAATGCCGGGCGGCTCGCCGGTCTTTTGGGCGGGCAATATTGCGGTCCACATTTTCAATTTGGCCTTTTTGGAGCAGGTGGCCGAATCGGACGAGGGTCTGCCATTTCACTTCGCCCACAAGGCGGTCCCTCATATCGACCCCGCAAGCGGCCAGCAGATTGAGCCAGAAGCTCCCAACGCGCTGAAGTTCGAGCGATTTATCTTTGATCTTCTGCCGGCGGCCAAGAAGGCGATCGTGTACGAAGTCGACGCCCAGGCGGCGTTTGCGCCCGTGAAGAACGCGCCGGGCGAAGCGTCAGACACGCCCGAATCGGTCCAGCGGCAGATGATTTCGCTAGCCCGGCAGTGGCTCGCCGAGGCCGGCGCCCAGGTCGATCCGCAGGTGACGGTCGAGATCAGTCCGCTGCTGGCGCAAGACGCCACGGAGCTGGCCGCGCGGATTCCGGCCGGACTGCATGTGACCGAGCCTCGATACTTTTGCTAGTATTGCGTGACGCCCCGGTTGTTGCGCCCGGAGCTTGCGCAATCGCTCCGCCGGCTGGCGATTCGATCTTTTGTCGCAAGGCGAACCCTCGATGCTGCACGCGGTAATCATGGCTGGCGGAGCGGGGACCCGGTTTTGGCCCGCCAGCCGGGCCAATTGGCCCAAGCAATTGTTGGCGCTGGTCGGTCCCCGCACGATGATCCAATCGACCGTCGATCGGTTGGCCGGGCTGGTGCCGGCCGAGCGGACTTGGGTGGTGACCAACCAGCGGCTAACTGGGGCCATCTCCGAGCAATTGCCGCTTGTTGCGCCCGAGCAGATTCTGAGCGAGCCCTGCAAACGCGACACGGCCCCCTGCATCGGATTGGCCGCGCTGGAAATCGTACGGCACGATCCGGAGGCCGTGATGGCTGTGATGCCGGCGGATCACGTCATCCAACCGGAGTCAGCGTTCACCAAGGCGATCGAGTTTGCCGCCCGACTGGTGGCCGACGATCCGGAACAGATTGTCACGTTCGGCATCGTGCCAACCTATCCGGCCCAATCGTTTGGCTACATCGAGCGCGGCGCGCCGCTGGCTTCGGCAACCGGCGGCGAGCCAGCGGCCTATCGAGTGGTCCAATTTCGCGAGAAGCCCAAGGCCGACGTTGCCCGGCAGTATTTGGATCAGGGCAACTTCTACTGGAACGCGGGAATCTTTGTTTGGCGAGCGCAGACCATTCTGGACTCCCTCGCGCCTATCAGCCCGAAATGATTGCCCATCTGAACCGCATCGCCGCGGCGCGCGATACGGCCGATTACGAGTCCGTGTTGGCCCGCGAATTTGCCGCCATTCGGCCAATCTCGATCGATTATGCCGTCATGGAGCGGGCTCTCAGCCCACAGGCCGCCGGTCAGTCGGTCGGCAAGGTGACCGTCATCGAAGCGCCGTTCGCGTGGGACGACGTCGGCAGTTGGCAGGCGATCGGCCGGCTCAATGCCGCGGATCGCAACGGCAACGTGATTCAAGGACGGCACGTCGGCGTGGCCACGACGAACTCGATCGTGCGCACCGACGAGGAGCACCTGGTGGTGACCTTGGGCATGAAAGACTGCATTGTCGTCCACACTCCCGAGTCGACCCTGGTGGCGAACAAACACGACGAAGAGGCGATCCGCGAATTGATCAAACTGATCGACGAGCGGGGTTGGCATGAATACCTCTAACGAGCTGGGCGGCGAAAACACCCCCTCGGGGAGCAACCCATTCCAGAGCTCGCAGCCGATCGGGTTGCGTCCGAACTGGCGGCTGCCAACGCTGGGCGGCCGGCATCTGTGGGCCGACGAGCTCTTCTTCCACGGCTGGCACATTCAGCGCAACGTCGTCTCGGGGCACTATCGATTGCTCAATGCCGGCAACTGGCGCCATGCCTGGGGAACGTTCGAACATTGCCGCGCTAAACTGGCCGCAATTCGCGATTCCGAGCGACTGCCTCCCATGCGCGGCTCGGGCCTGATTCTCTTGCATGGGCTGGTCCGCAGCGCAGCGCACATGGCCCCGCTCGCGCGGTATCTACGCGATCACACGCACCACACGGTCTTCAACGTCACCTATCCCACGACGCGCGGCTCGATCGACGAGCATGCCGAGCAACTCGCTCGGCTGATCGGGCGCTTGGAGGGAATCGACGACCTTTGGTTCGTCGGCCACAGCTTGGGCAATCTTGTGATCCGCCGCTATCTGTCCGGCATCACCGACGTCGAGCAGTCTCGCGTCCAGCGGATGGTCATGTTGGGCCCGCCCAATCAGTCGGCCCGAATGGCCGAAGTCTTCGGCCGCCAACCGTGGTTCGGCCTGCTGCTGGGCAGGGCGGCCACGCAAATGTGCGATTTGCCGCACGCTCAGGATCGTCTGGCCGTTCCTGCCTGTCCGTTCGGCATCATTGCCGGCGGACGCGGCAAAACTCGCGGCTATAATCCGTTCCTGGCGGGGGACAATGACTTTCTCGTCGACGTGGCCAGCACGCGGTTACCAGGTGCCGCCGATTTCGTGGTTCTGCCGGTCGTTCACGCGGCGATGATGGCCAGCCCGATCGTGCAGCAATACACGCTCCGGTTTCTCGAAACCGGCGCGTTTATCTCGCCCGAACGCCGCCAGCCGATTCCGCGGGTGGGCTGATACGGCCGGTTTTTCGGCGTTTCCGTCGCGGCTGAGCGAGATGACAGCCGATGGGCTTGGACTATACTAAGTACTTGGCCCGCCCCCAGGGGGTTCGCAGGTCGGTTTCGGTTCGAGCGGAGAATTGTCGATGCCCAAAATACTGGCCATCTCGGGGATGGTCGTCGCCGCGCTGATCCTGCTGCTGTTCGGCTTGGACGCCGCATCGCCGATTTTCCACCGCCCAAGCATGGTGATGGATATCCTGTTTTTGATCAGCGCCGCCTTGTTGGCCTACATGAGCTGGTCGGCCTATCGTGAGGTCGTCTGATCGGCCGGAATGAAGCCGGCGGCTCGCACTCCGGCAACCCTCGTTTGTAATCGGCACTTCTCCCTAATCTTGATCGTGGATCCACCATGGTGGCAACTATATCGTTGACAAACCCAAGGCGTTCGGCTAAAATTCAGACAGTTGAGCAACCTTCCCTGAATTGGATGCTGAGCAATGGACGAAATCAACCTGCTTACGTTAGCCGAAAACGCGGTGGGCGACGATGACAATGCCCGCAAGATGCTTGAGCAGTTGCGGTGGCCGAACGGTCCTGTTTGTCCTCACTGCCAGTCAACCGATGCCTACAAGTTGACCGCCAAGCCCGGCTCCAAAAGCCCCGTTCGTGCTGGCGTCTACAAGTGCAAGTCATGCCGGAAGCAGTTCACGGTGACGGTCAAAACGATCTTCGCTGACTCACACATCCCCATTTCCAAATGGATGATGGCCATCTACTTGATGTGCAGCAGCAAGAAGGGCGTGAGTGCGCACCAATTGCATCGCATGCTCAAGATCACATACAAAAGCGCGTGGTTTTTGGCCCACCGGATTCGCCATGCGATGGCGGCCGAACCAATGGCAACCATGCTTTCGGGCACCGTCGAAGCCGACGAGACCTATGTCGGCGGGCGGCCGCGCATTCGACAATCACGCAAGGCTGCGGCCCAGGGCCGTGGCACGAAGAAAACGCCGGTCGTTGCGCTTGTCGAGCGTGGCGGCCGGGTTCGCGCCAAGGCCGTCGCCAACGTCAGCAATAAAAACCTACACGCCTTCATCGAGCAAAACGTGGACAAATCGGCCACCTTGATGACGGACGAGTTCAAGCCCTACGTCAAGGTGGGGCGTAAGTACGCTCGCCACGGCGTCGTAAAGCATTCCGCCCAAGAGTATGCCAACGGCGACATTTCGACGAACACGATCGAGGGCTTTTTCTCGCTACTAAAGCGGGGAATCTTCGGCGTGTTTCACCACGTCAGCCCGCAGCACCTACAGCGGTACTGTGACGAATTCAGCTTCCGCTACGATCACCGCAAGGTAAGCGACAGCCAAAGAACGGCTGCGGCGATCAGTCAAGTGGCCGGGAAGCGGTTGATGTACCGAGACCCAATTCGGGATCTGGCGCCCCGCGATGCGGGATGACGGTCGACTTGCCGTTTTCATCGAAAACGATTCGGAAGAGTTCGCCGTCCATGATGACTTGGTACTCGGCGTTTCGCATGTTCTCCAGCGAGAAGCCGGTGAGCATTCGCATGCGGTCGAAGGTCGACTCCGATACACGGGGTTCGATCTTCTTTTTCTTTTTGGATGCGGTCGGCATTTGGGATGAGTCTGGCCGCAGTGAACCGCAAGAAACAGATCAACGAATAATACCGGGCTTCTCGGAAAGTGTCAACGGACTTATCGACCGCACCATCTTCGCCTCGCCGTCCATGTGGGCAGCTAGCGAAAAGAACATCGACAACGTGTCAGTGCAAACCCGGAGATAATCGCGGTAATCGTCGACAAAAACGTCCTCGTTGGGCGAGTTCACGTAAAGGATCATGAACATCTCCTTCTTCTCGTTGTCGGCTGTTCCGTCGCTCGATTTGAGCACAACTGGTCCAGCCATCACGTTCACGTCCTCTTTCCTTGCATCGTTGTAAGTTTTGACCCAATGCTGCGACTTGCGCTTTTTCCCCAAAATTACAATCCCACGACCCGCGTCGTATTGGGACCGCAAGAATTTGGGCAGCCCCTTGTCCTCTGGGATCGGAACGCTTCTAGGTTCGCGGTCGTGGCCGACACCACCTACTCGAACTAGCGTCTTGTAGGCCCGGCTCCCGTCAGGCGCCTCTGTTAGCATTCGGAGTGCGACCCACAGATCGTTTGGATTTACCACGACAGCCTCAAATAAGCGAAGCACCTTCTCGAGCGCGGGGCGAAGGTGGTTCTCGAATTCAAGGGCGAGTTGCTCTTGAAAAAGCGACTGGTCGTGGTGATTCAACAAGAAGTCTCGCATTAACCGAGCGCGCGCTCCGGTGTAGGCGATCGCCTGATCGCGGACGGTATGGACCATCTGATGGAGGGCCGCCGCCGAGCGGCGTTGGCGATCGCGGTGCTGGTCATGTATTTGCCCAAGCCGTTTGGCGATTTTCTTTTCGGCCTCAGTGTGCCCGAGCTGAAATATGTTGCGCCGCACAAACGCGCGAAACTCTTGTTGGGACTCACGCGGCAACGTCGCCACCCCAACCGAGTAGTCATTTGTGAGCAGCCGGCGCACGTACGCGGTGGTGGCGCACATTCCGCCCAGCCACGCGATGCCGACGATCGGTGTCAGGAACGGGACGCCCCATGTCGTAATGGTGCTCACGCCTGCCGTCGTCACCATCCAAAAAATGCTCCTAAACCCGAATAGCTTGCGTCGACCAGGAGAGTCCGCGACAGCCGACTGCGTCCAGAACGCGAACGAGAAAACGCTGCTCGCCACAAAGGCAAGAACGCACACGATGGCGATGGCAGCCCAGCCGCTCTCAAGTGCGTGCAGGGCGTCAACAGGCACGCCTGGCGTATGGACTGGGCTTTCCGTAGAGTTCAGGAAAAAATCGAGTAAAGATGACATCTAGTATGCCGGGGTATGCGAAACCAAGGATTATAGATTTAAGTGTTTACATTCGGAATGGCGCAGTTTTACGATTGCGGGCGACGGGTCACGATCCCGCACGGGCTTCGTTGTGCCCAGCGGCCTCCAGAGCCGCCGCGTCTGCCAGTTCCGCCACGCCCGCTTAAAGGCCGAGCGAGCCGAGCCAGCGTGATGCCAGCCCGGCCGCCCGGTCAATCAACTACCTGGGTTTTCGCTTCGCAGAAGGAATGGGAAAGCCCTTGTGGCCGTAGTCTTTGGCCACGATTAATTTGCCGCTTCGCCAGTGACGGAATGCGGCGACAATCGAAACACTGCCCTTGCGGCACTTTTTGGCGGACATAGAATCCTCATAGACAAAAGTTGAGGCTGCCGGCAACCTTGCCGGCAGCAACGAAAAAAACGGCCGCACGAAGCGCGTTTTCGGCGCTGGCTTCGTACGGCCGTTTGCGTTCGGTGGCGGCCGGGTTAGACTAAAGTACGAACCGGTAGCGGTGCATCTGAACACGATGCGTCCTCCTGACGGAAATCTCAATGCCTGTCTGGAATTAGCTCTGGTTTACGGGCCGGGGGTGGTATCAACACCCTCGGTCCGACTTTTTCCTACCTTGGTCGCGGAAGTTTGGGGTGTAGTTCTTCCGCAAGTTGATTCGACGCGAATGCCACCCTTGCCGCCTCGACTGCCTTCGCCGCTACTACCGCAGCGCGATCGGCTTCGCTCATGCCCCCAAGCCGACCGCGCGCCCCGGCATCGCCTCCAATCGGGCCGCCCATGGGCGTACCCGATGGCTCTTGCGCCTCCCGCGCAGCCCTCGGCTTCATGGCTGGATACCAATGCACGAGGCCATAGGTGCCGTTCGGGAGCTTGTGGAAAACGGTCGTATTCTTTGCGAGCGAAATGTAGAGACCGCGCTTGGCGTTCTCGTCGTTCTTTGCGTCGAATTGATAGCCGCCCTGCATCATTGCCTCGTAAATCTCGCTGACGGTCGCTGCCCCCATATTCGCGGCGGCGCGCTTTTCAAGGATCAGCCGCACTACTGTCGCGAGCGCTTTGCCGTAGAATTCATCCGACCGGATCGACGCTATAGTGCTAGACATCGTCAGATCCGCATAGATGGGAGGCCGACCGTCAATTGAACACAGGTCGTTGACGACCCGCTTTTTGTCGGACAGCTCTCGCTCAAGCTCCTGGATTTTGCCTTGGATTAACTTGATCGAGCCGTCAATTACGTCAGACATGGTAAAATCGCCTCCATTGGTTCAGTAAAGCCACGGTCAAGCTAACATTCGATTGAATAGGTTGCAATGACTTGCTTGCTTAGGCTGGAGATAGCGGCAATTGGCTATCATCGTAAGTCATTTTGTTTTCTGATGTTCAACGTGCTAGCACTTCTCCAATGTCATACTGAATTATTTTTTTAGTTTGTTCAATAGGTGGACGGAATGCCATCGAAACAAGAGCAACCAGCCGCGACTTCAAAGGCCATTAGCCTCTCACCGCTGAAATTCCGCGATGCGCTGAAGGGGCTACTCGCGGTCGACCCGAAAGCAATCCCGCCGGCGCCGGCGCGCACAACGCCGGGGGTTTCCGCGAAGAAGAAGGCCCCGGCAAAGAAGAAGCCGAAGGCCAGCGGCGGCAAGAAGAAACGGTAGCAGCCCCAATCAGCGCCGGCTAAAATCAATCAGCTAGGGGCAGGCTTGCCCATTCCGATCTCGCCTTGGGTTTGTGAAGTGTATAAGCCCCACCATGGTTTATGTGATCGTCTGGCTCAAAGTCAAAGACTCCACGAACGTCGACCGTGTGCGGGAGCTGCTGGCCGAACAGGCCAGGCTGTCGCGCGCCGAGCCGGGTTGTGTCCGGTTTGAGGTCTATCAGTCGCAGCCGGACCCGTCGCGGTTCCTGCTTTGCGAGCATTGGGAATCGGCCGCGGCGCTCGATGTCCATCGAACGGCCCACGCCTATCAGACGGTTTATTTTCCACAGGTCTTGCCGTTGGTCGATCGCGAGCCTCATCCGTCCCATTTGGTGGGCTGACGGTCTGTGAGGCCTGTGACCCTTGCATTTCCCCGGGCGCGGCGGCAAACTGCCTTAAGCCGTCAGCACGCTCCGTTTGCCAGATCGTCGCGGCAGCGCGAACATTGGGAGCGCTGCCGAGGTCTCTAACCTCGTCCCACGCCCGAGCCACCATCCGTCCGATTCCCCCCTAGCGCGCCAGTCATGCCAGCCAGCAGCCACGTACCCGACGCGAAAGGCCGTTTTGGCGATTATGGCGGCCGTTACGTGCCGGAGACGCTCACCGCCGCACTCGATGAGCTATCGGCCGAATACGACCGAGCTTGTGCCGACGCGAGCTTCCACGCCGAATTGGCCGATCTGTGGGAACACTACGTCGGGCGTCCTTCTCCCCTCTACCACGCCGAGCGTCTCAGCCAGCACGCCGGCGGCGCCCAGATCTATCTGAAGCGAGAGGACCTTAATCACACCGGCGCGCATAAGATCAACAACACGCTGGGCCAGGTGCTGCTGACCCGCCGGATGGGCAAACGGCGCGTCATCGCCGAAACCGGCGCCGGCCAGCACGGTGTGGCCACGGCCACGGCCTGTGCCCGCTTCGGTCTGGAATGCGTGGTCTACATGGGCGAAGAAGACATCCGTCGCCAGGCTCCCAATGTCTTCAGCATGCGGCTGCTGGGGGCCGAGGTCCGGCCAGTCACCAGTGGCTCGCGAACGCTGCGCGATGCCATTAACGAAGCCATGCGCGATTGGATGAGCTCGGTTGGAACGACGCATTACATATTGGGGTCGGTCGTCGGGCCGCATCCGTTTCCACGCATCGTGCGCGATTTTCAATCCGTTATCGGCCGCGAGACGATCGATCAATCGCGGCGGCAACTGGGCCGTCTGCCCGACCTGGTCGTGGCCGCGGTCGGAGGGGGAAGCAACGCCGCCGGAATGTTCTACCCCTTTGTCGAACATCCGGAAGTCGAGCTGCTGGGCGTCGAGGCCGGTGGCCGATCTTCGGCGGCGGGTCAGCACGCGTCGCCGTTGTCCTACGGCCAGCCTGGCATTCTGCACGGCAGCTTCAGCTACGTGATGCAGGACGAAGACGGCCAGACGTGCAATGTCCACTCGATCTCGGCGGGACTCGATTACCCGGGCGTCGGCCCGGAACACAGTTATTGGAAAGACACTGGTCGCGTCGGTTACACGGCCGCCCGCGACGACGAGGCGCTGGCCGCGTTCCACACGTTGGCCCGCTACGAAGGAATCCTGCCCGCGCTGGAGAGTTCGCACGCCATAGCCAAGGCCCTGGAGATGGCGAGCAAGCGTTCGCCTGAGGAAGTGATTGTCGTCTGCCTTTCGGGACGCGGAGACAAAGACGCGGCGGAAGTTGCCCGTCTGGAGCAGCCGGATAAGCCGACCTGAGTCGGCTCAGCCGAACTCCGCCACCCCCCTTTTCTAGCCCTAGCGCTCGCCATGACCACGATCGAACAACTCTTTCAGACTCTGCGAGCCCAAGGGCGCAAGGCGCTGATGCCGTTCATCACGGCCGGCGATCCCGATCTGGCGTTTTCGGCGGCTTTGCTCACTGAACTTGTCCGCCGCGGCTGCCATTTGTGTGAATTGGGCATCCCCTACAGCGACCCGATTGCCGACGGACCGGTGATTCAAGAATCGTACACTCGGGCGCTGGCTCACGGCATCAAACTGGCCGATATCTTCCAGATGCTCGGCCGGCTGACGCCCGAGTTGGGGGCCCCGCTGGTCACGATGGTCAGTTATGCCATCATCTACCGTCATGGCCCCGAGCGCTACATCGCCGAAGCCCGTGCCGCCGGCGTGGCCGGCGCGATCGTTCCCGACCTGTTGGTCGAGGAGGCCGGGCCCTTGGCCAAGATCTGCCGGGCGGCGGACTTCAACTTGATTCAACTCATTACGCCCACAACATCGCGCGAGCGGGCATTGCGGATCGCCGAAACCTCGACCGGCTTTATCTATTACGTCTCGGTCACGGGAATCACCGGCGAACGTCAGGAATTGCCGCCTGGGCTTTTGGAGAACGTCGCCTGGCTCAAACAGCAGACCGAGGTGCCGGTCGCCATCGGTTTCGGCATCGGCCAGCCCGAGCATGTCCGCCAGCTGGCCCCCGTGGCCGATGGATTGATCGTCGGCTCGGCCATCGTGCGGCGGATCGCCGCGGTCGCGGGGCGGTCGCGCCACGCGGTCATCGAGGACGTGGGGCAGTTCGTCAGCACGCTGCTGGCCGCCCTGGAGCCGCCTGTGGGGGCGCCTGGCGCGAAGCGATAGGGCTTGGCTGCGCTGCCCGCAACGACGACGCAAACAACCCATGCCAATTGGCTCAATCATTTTAACAATTAGTATCTCTCATGCTAATTGTCTCCTGCGTTTAAAAAACTGCAGAAGAAAAATCGCAAGTCGAGGAATAATAATTGTTTAAGGCTCGATGATGAAAAACGTTAGAATCGCTTCAACTTGACCCATCGAAACGTGCCGATCTAACATTCGGGAGAGACGCACTGCGTACCAAGTCTGTTGCGCCAGCGGTTGGAATGCCTCCCGAAAGGCAGTAACGGGTACGCGCGAGATCCCCCCCGGGGGATCGACGGCGTGGCAATGTTGGCCAAAAGCGAGCGCGGGACGACAGAGGAGTCGGGCAAATGATGGCCGATCGGCAAGTGACACCGGTTCAGCGTTTTTTTAGCGGGTTGGCCGAATACGCGTTTGAAAGCCGCTTGGGAATCGCCGATCCACCGCTGGTGGAATACATGGCGGACTTACTGGCTCGATTCATCCACTGCGACGCCGTGTTCGCGATTCGCAATCTAACTGGCCGCCGCGTGGACGAAGTGGTCGACATGCTTGCCGAGGCGCAGTGTCGCGTGGGGACCGCACGGCGTGACATCCATCGCCACATCGGCGACTTCACACTTTTCTGGACCGGCGTCTATCCTGAGGCACTTTTGCGGCTGCGCGGCACCGACCGGAAAGACTATCTGGTCGACTACTGCGTGCAAGGAAAGCGGGCCTATCGCATCGCCAGCACCATTCCCACCTCGGATGACGACCCTCAGAACGAGGTGCTCGAGCGACTCAGCCACGAGTTCGATGTCTGCGTCCGCGGCTTGGGCGAGATGCGTCGCGAGTGGGAGCGACGCGATCCGGGCGAGGCTGACCGGCTGCTGTGGCTGAACTGAACCAGCCGGTTGCCAACAGCCCACTTGCCAGGTGGCGTTTCGCCCACGCGCCCATTCGTCAGTGGCCACTGGTGACCGCGAATTACGGGGTGGCGTCTTGCTTGTCGCCGTCATCGAGCGACCGAGTGCCGGCTGGCGAGTCCACCAGGGGAGTTTCACGCCCTTGCTCCGTGGCACGAATCCAATAATGCAATAGGGCGGCCACGATCAGCATCACGACGCCGTTAAAAATACGGGCGTGCAAAAAGCGATAAAATGGTTCGTCGCTGTCGGGTGGAAGACCCCAATACAATCCCCCGATCGCCAATACCTCCAACAACGCCCACAATGTCCACAACAGCCGCACGCTCCGCACCCACGCGCTCATAACCAGCGGCACCACGTACAACACCGACAGATTGAAGTGGCCGGGTGTCAACGCGTCGATCAATGCGACGACGACGACGGTCGGCATGGTGATCAACATGCCGAGCATCGCGCTAATCTGACCATGCGCTTGATCGAATTCGTCGGACCACAGCGGATCGCGCCGGTAATTGTCCATCTCCAGCCACATCCCCAATACCTTCGCCAACAACCACAACATGCCGGCGACCATCACACGGTTGATGAGCCGAAAGTTGAGGTATTGCGGTCCGGTCGTCGGAGGTACCAGCCAGAACTTGAGGAAGTAGCAGATGAACGTCAGCGCGATGAACAACGGCGTCAGCCACCGCATGACCCGCGGTTGGCCGGAGCAAGCCAACAGCGTTAACGGAACCGCAAAGAGAACGGAGAACGGGAAATTCTGGACGAACACCGCCGCCAGCGCGATGCACGGCACCATCGCGAGCGCAATCCCCAGAGCCCACCTTCGTCGGACCGAAAAATCGCGACGAGCGGCCACTTGCAGATTTGAATCCGTCATCTTCCTGCCCCAGTGTCGAGAGATGCGACACAGCAAGAATTATAACTGCGGCATGAGAGATTTGTTAGGGAGCTACGTGCATCCTAAGCGGCAAACCGCTCACCCCCCCCATTTAGGTAGACGTGCCTTGCTCTCGAGGCGATTCGTTTGCAACCGCCCACGCGGCGCACGCGTCTTATAATGCAACGGCGTAACCGGCAGCCAATCGCATACTGGACGCGGGCAGAAAGAGGATTCCAATGGCGACCGATCCGATTTGCGGCATGCAAGTCGACGAATCGACGGGCCGACACGCCGATCGCGGGGGCCAGCGTTTCTATTTCTGTAGCGACCATTGCCGAAAGAAGTTTCTGGCGACGGTGTCTTCAGCGCCAGGTTCAGAAGGAGCCACCGCTCGTCCGGCGACACAAACAGCGCCGCCGGACCCAGCTCGTTCTCTCCCCGAGCCGACGATCTATACCTGCCCGATGCACCCCGAGATCGAACAAGATCATTCTGGCAATTGCCCGAAGTGCGGCATGGCCCTGGAACCGAAGTTCGACTCGTCGGCCGGCGAATCGGATCACAGCGAACTGGACGACATGACCCGCCGGTTTTCGGTTGCCGCCGTTTTGGCCACGATCGTGTGGCTGATGGCGATGTTGCCGATGGTAGGAGTGCCGGTCGATCGCCTGTTGGGCGAATCGCTGAACGCCTGGCTGCAACTGGCGCTGAGCACGCCGGTGGTGGTTTGGGCCGGCGCCCCGTTTTTCCGGCGGGGATGGCAATCGCTGGTGACGCGAAACCTGAATATGTTCACGCTGATCGCGATCGGGACCGGCACTGCATATGCCTACAGCCTGGTCGTGCTCTTGTGGCCGAATCTGCTGCCCGAACAACTGCGCCGCCACGGCCACGTCGAGGTCTATTTCGAGGCGGCCGCGGTGATCGTTGCGCTGGTTTTGCTGGGGCAAGTGCTGGAGCTGCAGCTCGGCGGCAGACGAGCGGCGCCATTCGGCAGTTGCTGTCGCTGGCGCCGCTGACGGCCCGGGTCGTCAGAGAGGGCCAGGAGCAGGAGGTGTCGCTCGACTCCGTGCGAAAAAACGACACGCTCCGCGTGCGGCCAGGCGAAAAAATCCCCGTCGACGGCCATCTTGTCGAAGGGCAAAGCGTGGTCGATGAATCGATGCTGACCGGCGAGTCATTGCCGGTCGACAAACGGGTCGGAGACGCGGTGATCAGCGGCACCGTGAATCAAACCGGCTCCTTTTTGCTCGTAGCCGACCGCGTGGGATCGGACACCGTCCTGGCGCGGATTGTCGAACTGGTCGCCCGCGCGCAGCGCAGCCGCGCACCGATCCAACGGGTTGCCGACCTGGTGGCCGGCTATTTCGTGCCCGCGGTTTTGGCGATCGCGGTCGTGACGTTCGTGGCCTGGATAATTGCCCTGCCCGGCGAACCGGCGATGGCCTTGGTCAACGCGATCGCAGTATTGATCATCGCCTGTCCTTGTGCGTCGGGCTTGGCCACGCCGATGTCGATCATGGTCGGCATCGGCCGGGGGCGCGCGAAGGAGTGCTCATCAAGGATGCCGCTTCGTTGGAAACGTTGGAGAAAATCGATACCCTGGTGATCGACAAGACCGGCACGCTCACGGCGGGCAAACCAACGCTGACCGCCTGCCGGCCGACCGATGGTTTTTCGGCCGACGAACTGTTGCGATTGGCCGCGAGCGTCGAGCAATATAGCGAACATCCGCTGGCCCGGGCCGTCGTCGCCGCGGCGCACGAGCGGCACGATCCCGCTGGCCCCGGTCGAGGATTTTCAATCGGTCACCGGCGGTGGCGTGGCGGGCCGAGTCGAGGGCAAGCTGCTGGCCGTCGGCCAGCGATCGCTGCTGGCCGACCGCGGCCTCGACGGTTTCGCGGCGCTCGATCCTCTGGTCGCCCAGTTGGCAGGCGAAGGCCAGACGGTCATGTATGTCGGAGTCGAGCGGCAGGCGGCCGGTCTGCTGGCCGTTTCCGATCCGCTCAAGCCCTCCACGCCCGAGGCACTCTCGGCGTTGCATGCCTTGGGGCTGACCGTGATCATGCTTACCGGCGACAACCAGCAGACCGCCCGAGCAGTGGCCAAGAAACTGGGAATCGAACAATTCACGGCCGGAGTTCGGCCGGAGGAGAAGCATCGCCGCGTCGAGGCGTTGCGTGCCGCCGGGACGACGCGTGGCGATGGCCGGCGACGGAATCAACGACGCGCCGGCGCTGGCCGCGGCCGACGTGGGCATCGCGATGGGAACCGGAACCGACGTGGCGATGGAATCGGCCGGCGTGACGCTCGTCAAAGGAGACTTGCGCGGCATCGTCAAGGCGATCGACTTGAGCCGGCACACGATGCGAAATATCCGGGAGAACCTGTTCTTCGCCTTCGTCTACAACGCCTTGGGCATTCCGATCGCGGCCGGGGTGCTCTATCCCTTCTCCGCACACCTACTGCTCAGTCCGATGATCGCCGCCGCGGCGATGAGCCTGAGTCAGCGTTTCGGTCGTGGCCAACGCACTGCGGCTGAGAACAGTGCATCTCGGCCTAGAGCCGCTCACGGTGAGTCGCGGCGGGCATCGAGCGTCGAGGGGAGCCTTCTGGCTGGAATACCAACGTTTCCAGGCCGGCACGTTGTAATCGTAGTTCACCCCCGCGATGTTCACGAGGGCCCGCAGCACTTCCGCATTTTGATGTTCGCGCTTGACTTCTTGCGCCGGCTGCTGGCCGAAGGTGAAGCCTCCTCCGCCACGCGCCGCCTGGCCCCGAGCCAAATGAGGCCGACATCTGCCCCGGCTGGCTTGCCGGTTGGAGGGTGTATTTGTGGGTTGTTACCAGAGCCTCGATCAGCGCCGGCATCGCGCCTGGGATCTTTCATGTAGAACAGTCCCACGGCGGCCAGATTCACGATCGCGTTGTCTTTGTGCTTCAGATTTTGGATATAGCGATTGACGGCCGGCTTGTATTGAGCCGCCTGCAGTCGTTCCAAGCAGACGATCCGCACTTCTTCGTCGCTGTCGTTCAATGACGCGGTAACCAGCGCGTCAAGCGATGCGCCGCCGATTCGTGCCAGCGCGTCGACCCAGAGCAATTTGAGTTCGCGACTGTCCTCGTGATCGAGATAGTAGGTCAGCGCCTTGACCGCCAGGGGATCGGTGATTTCGCCAATCGAGGTCCGCGCCATTTCAGCCTTGCCACTGCCGATCCAACCTCGCCACTGCTTGAGCTTGCGGAACCATTCCTTCTGCGCCAAGTCTTCCTTGTGGGCGCGCTCCATCAACTCGATTTCCTGCGGCAACCGCCAGGCGCCCTTGTAGCGCTTGCGCCCCTGGGCGTCCATTCCCTCTTCGACCGTCGTCCAATGCCCTTTGACCTTGCTGTAGCCGAGCGCTCGGCGGGCTTCGGCATGTTCGGGGTCGAGCTTGATGATCCGCTCGAGATGTTTCGTCCGCTGGCTATAGAGATGATTCTCATGGCAGAACTCGGCCAATTCCCATTGCGCCTTCACGGTGTCGGGGGCGACGGCCGCCAGCCGGTCATATTCGATTTCCTTGGCCGATTGCTTGTCGACCTTTTCCACCTGATCCGCCGGCAGGCTGATCTTCCCACCCTGGGCGGTTTTGACGATGTAGTGGCTGCGCGGCGTTTCGTCCGGATTGACAATCTCGCCCCGCACCTCGCCGCCATTGTCGAGGTGAAAGACCTCGGCGCGCACGGTGGGCGCCAGTGACCAGACGAACGCGACAGTCAATCCCCAGGTGCGCCACGCGAACACGGCCGACTCCCGCGAGAAATCCGCCGACCAGCGGCCTCAAACCGCCAGGCCGCGAAGACCTGGGGTAGCGACTCGCCGGCGACGAAAAAACGATTGTACTTTTGGTCCCCAAATAAAAAGGGGGCGCCGCCGGAAACCCCAGGCACGCGAGCATTTGCGGCTGCACTCTTCGAGTGAGTTATCTCGACACTCTTAGTATAGTTGGGTGTCGATGCGGCGGGCAACGTTTCGTCGCCTGCCCCCCCCGACCACCGAAACGCGAAAACCCCCTGCCACGAGTGCCCCGGAGGGGCCGGCACTCGGATTAGACAGACGACCTTGGATCACGGTGAGACAGCCAACACCGATTTTGCTGAAAATGCCGGCACGACCACGACCGACTTGACCGCTTCGCTTGCGCCGATACACGATCAATTGCCAACGACCAGGGCGAACTCCTATGAGCCAAACCGACGACGAGCGTCGAGCAACCAGTCCCACCCATGTACGGCCGTCGTCACGGTAAGCGATTCGCGCAAGGCGCAAACCGACGTGGCCGGTCAGATGATCGCCGACTTGCTCGCCGCCGCCGGCCACAAGGCACCGACTCGGGAAATCGTTGCCAACGAGCTGGCCGAAATCGAGCTGCTACGCGCGTTGATGGTCCGACCCGATTTCGCTACCGGGCTACGGCGAGCTGTTTCGGCTGCTCAGCTTTCGCGAGATTGGACCTGCGGCCATGCACAGCCACGCCGTGGGGGTGTCATCGGCATGAAGGTTGTCTTGACGATGCCCGGCTCACCCGACGCCGTGCGGCTGGCGATGGAGCCATTGATCGTATCGGAGCTGCCCCATCTGATGCGCGAAGCGCGGCGCTGACCCGCCCTGGTGGCTACGCGATCGGCGCCAGAGGCGCTGGCCGTACAGGCCCGCCGGCTCCGCCACGCGGTCGGGATGGAGCAGATGAGCCAGGATTTCCAAGCTGTCGATCAGCCTTGGACCGGAGCGGTTGAAGTAAGCGTTGCCGTCGACCGCATGAACGCGGCCCGCCCGGACCGCGCTCAAGTCGTGCCAACCCGGTAGCTCCTTCAATACGTGCGATGAAGCGAGTGTCCGCGGGAGATCGAAACCACAGGGGATGACGACCACTGCCTGCGGATCATAGGCCACCAGTTTCTCCCATGCGACATAGGGGCTGTGCCGGCCCGCAGTGGTCAGTTCGTGCCGGCCGCCCGCCAGAGTGACGATTTCGGGAACCCAATTGCCCGACAACATGAGCGGCTCGAGCCACTCGATCATCGCCACCCGCGGGCGCGAAGCGACTGTTAGATCGGCCGTCGCCTGCTCGACCGTGGTGATGCGCGCTTGCCACGCAGCTTGCAACTGCCGGGCCGCGGCGACGGTGCCGGTGGCCTGACCCAGACGCTCGAGATCGCAGACGACGTCGGTCAGCGACTGCGGATTGAGTGCCAACACCGTCGTCCGGGCGAGCGACGGCAGGCTCGAAACGGCCGCCACGACATCGGCATAGCGCACGGCGCAGACATCGCACTGTGCTTGGGTAACGATCAAGTCGGGCTGGCAAGCGGCCAGCCGCTCGGTGTCGATCTCGTAAAGCGGCGCTCCGCAGGCCATCAGATCGCGCACTTGCCGGTCGATCTCTTGGCTCGATGCACTCGCGGCAATGCGTGATCGCGTGAGCCGCGGCCTGTCGGCTACCGTGGGCGGAAAGTCGCATTCGTGGCTGACGGCCACTAGCGACGACTCCAATCCCAGCGCGCACAACATTTCCGTGGCGCTGGAAAGCAACGAGGCGATTCTCATATCGCTCCAAGTCTTGGGCGCGGCAGAACTGTCGTGCGTTGATCCGATCGGCCACGCACCGCTGAACTGCGAGCCGAATATGATACACTAATCGCGCACGCCGCCGGTCAGCGTGTGCCGCGACGCCGCTTGGCAAGCCGACGCCCGAATAAAAACGCGGATCTTCCACCATGAAAATGTTTGTTGCCGGTCAGTGGGTCGATCGCCCTCAGCGCAGCGAAGTCCGCAATCCCTACGACGGCACCCTGATCGATACGGTCCCCAAGGCCACGCCTGCCGACGTCGAGCAAGCCTTGGTCGCAGCAGTGGAAGGCGCGGGGCAAATGCGTCGCATGCCCGGTTACGAGCGCTACCAAATCCTGCACCGGGCCAGCCGATTGGTGGCCGAGCGTCGCGAAAGGCTCGGCCGACTTATCAGCACTGAAGAGGGGA
Organism: uncultured Planctomycetaceae bacterium; assembly: GCA_963702015.1. Classification (GTDB taxonomy): domain Bacteria; phylum Planctomycetota; class Planctomycetia; order Pirellulales; family PALSA-1355; genus DATJTR01. The sequence goes on along the minus strand of OY969698.1, from coordinate 2,547,451 downwards.
AGACGCTCAGCGATGGGATCTTCGAAGCCGGCCGCGCCGTCGAAACATTAGAACTCTCGGCCGAAGAAGCCAAACGCCTGGGAGGCGAAGTCCTGCCGCTCGACGGTGCCCCGGCCGGCGCCGGCAACTTGGGCTTCACGCTCCGGATTCCCTGCGGCGTGGTCGTGGCCATCACGCCCTTCAATTTTCCCTTGAATCTGGTGGCGCACAAAGTCGGGCCCGCCCTGGCCGCGGGCAACGCGGTGATTCTGAAGCCGGCCAGCGACACTCCGCTGTCGGCCTTGGCGTTGGTGGAAATCCTGCTTGAAGCCGGCTTGCCGCCATTGGCGATTTCCTGCCTGACCGGTTCGGGCGGAGTGATTGGCGATGCGCTGTCGACCGACTCCCGGGTGCGCAAGATCAGCTTCACGGGGAGTCGCGACGTCGGGGCGCATATTTGTCAGCGGGCCGGACTGAAGCGCGTGACGATGGAGCTCGGCTCGAATTCTCCTCTGATCGTCATGCCCGACGCCGATTTGAATCAGGTGGCCGAGGCGACCGCGATCACCGGTTATATCAATGCCGGCCAGGTTTGCATTTCGACCCAGCGGGTCATTGCCCTGGATGGCATTTACGGCGACCTGCTCGACGCACTCAAGCCGAAAGTTGAGGCCATCAAGGTCGGCAACCAGTTGGACGAAAAAACCAAAATGGGTCCCATGATCCGCGAATCCGACGCCGCGCGCGTGGAGAGCTGGATTGGCGAAGCGGTAGCACAAGGGGCCCGGCTCGTCGTTGGCGGTGGTCGTCAGGGAACGCTGCACGAAGCCACCCTGCTGGCCGACGTCGTTCCCAGCATGCGCGTTTCCCGCGAGGAGCTATTCGGCCCCGCGGTGGCCGTCACGCGCGCCCGCGATATCGACGAAGCCATCCGGTTGGCGAATGACAGTCCCTACGGTTTGGCAGCCGGCATTTTCACCCGCGATCTGACTTGGGCCATGCGTTTCGCTCGCGAGGTCGATTGCGGCAACTTGCACATCAACTGGGGCCCCGGCTGGCGGGCCGATCTGATGCCGTACGGCGGGCTCAAGGAGAGCGGGCTGGGGCGCGAGGGGCCAAAATACGCGATCGAGGAAATGACCGAGATGAAAACGGTCGTGATCCACGGCGTGTGAATGGGTCGGCAGGATTACTGGTCGTCCGGAGACCAATGACCCATTTTTTCACGCTTGGTGGCGATGTAGCGGGCGTTGTGCTCGTTGACCGGCGGCACGATCGGAACCTGATCGACCACTTCCAGATCGAAGCCGCTGAAGGCGTGGATTTTTTTGGGATTGTTGGTCAGCAATCGGATCTTCGTCAGTCCGAGGTCCTTGAGCAATTGGATGCCGATGCCGTAATCGCGGATGTCGGCCTGATAACCCAGCGCCAGATTGGCTTCGACGGTGTCGAGTCCATCGTCTTGCAGAGCGTAGGCCTTGATCTTTTCGATCAGCCCGATGCCGCGCCCCTCCTGCGGCAAATAGACCAGGACGCCGGCGCCGGCCTGGCCGATCATTTCCAAAGCCATGTTCAACTGGTCGCCGCAATCGCAACGCAGCGAGGCAAGCACGTCGCCGGTAAAGCAAGCCGAATGGACCCGAACCAGCGGCACCGGCACTTTGCCGATGTCTCCCAGCACGAGCACGAACGGGTTTTGTGACTCGTACTTTACGCCGTAGAAAATGAGTTGAAACAAACCATACCGCGTGGGGAGCTTCGATTCAGCGACGCGATAGACCAGCTTTTCGCGGACGCGGCGATAGCGAATCAAATCGTCGATCGAGATGATCGTCAGATCGTGCTCGTGGGCCAGCAGAAAAAGTCCCTCGCGGGTGGCTCGGTCGCCGGTCGGACCGAGTATCTCGCAAAGGACACCGGCCGGCGTCAGACCGGCCAATCGGGCCAGATCGACGGCGCTCTCGGTGTGGCCGGCCCGGCGCAACACGCCCCCCTCTTTCGCCACCAACGGAAACAAATGCCCGGGGCGGACAAAGTCGGTCGCCTTGCTGGCCGGATCGACGATCGCCTGGATGGTCTGCGCCCGTTCTTGAGCGGTGATGCCGGTCTTCGAGTGACGGTGATCGACCGGCACGGTGAAGCTGGTCCCCAAGGGCGCCGTGTTCGACTCGACCATGGGGTGCAACTTGAGCCGTTCGCAGACTTCGGGCAGAATCGGCATGCAGAGTTGCCCACGGCCGTGGGTGATCATGAAATTGACGATTTCGGGAGTGACTTTTTCGGCGGCACAGATGAAGTCGCCCTCGTTTTCCCGATCCTCGGCGTCGACGACGATGACCACCTCGCCTCGCGCGATCGCTTCTATGGCGGCGTCGACTTTCGAAAACGAATCGATCACGGAGAAAGGCTCCCGGTTACTCGACCCAACACCGCCGCGGCACCTGCCGGCCAATGCTGAGCGATTTGCCTTGTTTTTTGCCCACTTTCGGCGATGCTGATAGCTGGGCAAGCACCCTTGCCGCCCCAGTTGCGTCAGGGGCCGTTGGCGGCTCGTCAACCGAGCCCCACGTGATATTATAGGTGGGCGGCCACGAACCGCTAGTTCGACTGTCGGGGCCGCCGGGGCGGTTATCACGGCGCAAGGCCTGCCGCCGTCCGCTCTCGCGTAACAGCAGGCGAGTGGGACCTTTCGATCATGGACACCTCGACAATAAGCAATCGGCCGCCTGAAGTGGCAGTGCCGAGCAAACGGGCGGGGACCAGGCACGTGGCACTGGCCGGGCGATGCCTTGGCGGAGTCTTCCCGGTCCTTTTTCTCTTGATGATCGCGCCGCCGGCCACGGCCGAGCCGAATTACACCGAAAAGTACAACCTGACCTACGTCCAGCACGGAGACGAGTCGCTACGGTGCGACATCTTCATCCCCGCCGGAGATGGCCCGTTTCCCGGCGTGCTGCTCGTGCACGGCGGAGCGTGGCTGTCGGGGGCCAAATGGCACATGAGGCGCGTGGTCAATCCCTTGGTCGAGCATGGTTATGTGGCGTGTTCGATCGATTACCGGCTGGCTCCCAAGTATCCCTTCCCGGCACAAATCGACGATTGCAAGGCAGCAGTGCGCTGGCTCCGTTCCCATGCCAAACAGTTCAAGATCGATCCTGAGCGGATCGGTGGCTATGGCTATTCGGCCGGCGGCCAATTGGTCGCGCTGCTAGGGGTAACCGATCGCAACGACGGCTTGGAAGGCCCCGACGCGACAGCCGACGGCCCGAGCACGCGGTTGCAGTGCATCGTGGCCGGCGGCGCGCCGTGCGACTTTCGCTCGGTCCCGCTCGACAGCACCGGTCTGGCCTACTGGCTGGGCGGAAGCCGAGCGGAAAAGCCGCTGGCTTATCAGCAGGCTTCGCCGCTGAATTTTGTCACGCCGGACGATCCGCCCAGTTTCTTTTTCCACGGCGAGGAGGATCGCCTGGTGCCGCTCGTCAGCCCGCGCAAGATGGTGGAGTCGCTCACGGCCAGTCGCGTTCCGGCGACCTTGCACACGGTTGCCGATGCCGGCCACATCGAGGCTTTTCTTAACGCCGCAGCGATCGCGGCAGCGATCGAATTCCTCGACAAGTATCTGCAGCCGGCTCCCCAAACCGGCGCCGCGAGCAACAAGTGATGCTCGATCGCGAAGAGTATATCGAGCAAGCTCATTTCTTTCGCACTCTCAAGGCGCGGATCGGCGAGGGACTGTCGACCCAAGACTTGCTCGCCAGCGTGCGAGAAGAAATCCTGGCCACGACCAAGTTGCCGATGGCGATCGACTTCATGGCCAGTGAATTGAAGCTGCATGGCGTGTTCGGCACGGCGATGTCTCAATTGCCCCACTATTTCACCCCGTTCCAAAGCTTCGTGGTCGCGGAGGCGGAAAGCGATAACAGTCACTTCGATTTGCCGCTGGCACTCGAAATCCTGGCCCGCGAAGCCAACTACCGCGCCGAAGGGGCCACGCCCCAGGGCTTGTTCCTCTATCAGTTCGAGTCGATTTCCCGCAACCGCTTGGGCTACGACGGCGGACTGACGGCAATGGCCCAGGATCCGGCGTTCGACGAAGCATGGCGGCAGTGGATTCTGGTAGTGCGGCGGCAGGTAGGACTGGTCGACATCGCCGACCTGATCTATGTCCGTAGCGGCCACCATCTGGAACGCCAGGAACGCATGGGAAACCCTGCCGACGACTGCGCCGCCGGTAATCTTGTTCGGCCGCGCGAGGGCGCATTGCGCTGGCCAACCGGCGCAAGGATCCGATTTTGCTGTTTGCGGCCTTGCACCGCCAGTTGGGCTATCCCGAGGTGCCACGGCGGCAGCGAATCGATCAAACACCCGAGATCGTTCCGGCGCTGTTGCGGCGCGTGGAGCGGATGGAAACGCGACTGAAGCTGCTGGAAGAGGAACAGCGCGGAGGAATCGATATCAGCCGGTTCTACACCCCGCCACCCCCCGGCCCGCCAGACGACGCGCCGTGATCCGGCGCGAAAAAATCGGCAGGCTCGTCACGGCTTTGCCGCCGGGGGTTCGCCTTCGGTCGGGGGAGCTGGTTTCTTCGTGCCGCGATCCGACTCCGCCGCCGGACCGGTCACGTCGCCGGTGGACGAGGGAGGCTGAGACTTGGTCGAGGGATAGGGCGAGGCGTTTTTCTTGTCCAACACATCCTGCAAAACGAAAGTTTCGGGGAAATCGATATCAAGCTGATCGAGAAGCTTGCGATATTGGTCGATGACGTCGACCAGTTCGTCGATCACGATCGTCTCTTCCATCAGGAGTGGGAAGGCATCGAGCACGGCGCGCCAGTGGTTCAGCCCTTCGTCGTATTGCTTTTTAGCGCTATCCAAGTCCGACGCCCGAAAGGCATGTTCGCCGTCGTAGATTGCCTTGTGCGCCGCCAGCGCGTCGGGCGTTTGTTCCGCTTCGCAGTGCAGTCGCCAGTACTTGAAGTTGACGATGTCACGGTAGCGATCGATTACACCGGCCATCCACTCGTCGCGGGTGGCGGAGTCGGCCAATCGCAAAGCCTCGAGTTGGTTTGCCGTGTCCCCGCGCTGGGCGATTTCGAGATAAGTCGGTTTGATCTGGTTCTCGAGCGCCACGGTTCGTATCGCCTGGGTCTCGTCGCGTTTGTCGGCCGGCATGTCCCAGATTTCCCGATCCTCCGGGGGAAAAGCGGCAATTCTCTCCTCGCGAATGCGCTCCCGCACGCCCGGCAGGAGGGCATCCAGCGCGGCGCCCTCGTCGTGCGCCTTCTCGCGCAGTCGCTCGTAGTCGTTCAGATGAATGGAAATGTTGTAGGTCGTGGGAACTTCGCGGTCGCCGAACTCCTGCCATGACTGTTGGGACCGGCGCCAGGAATTCTTGGCCACTTCGCCAAACGTCCCCTCTTCCTCGATCGCCTCGCTGTAATCGATACAGCGCCATGGAAGGGTAGGAATGAAACACCAGGGGAGTGATTCCCTTGATCGGTTTTCCCAGTTTGTCGACGGCATCCTGCGCCTTCACGAACCATTCGCGTCCGACGAGCCAATTGTCTCGATCGGCCGGCTTGCGGCTGCCGTTGAAATCGTCGTCTTGCTTGAACAGTTTGCGATATTGAAGTTTTTCGTCGGCGCGGCCGATTTTTTGGGCGATGAACCAGCCGACGTCGTAGAGCAACCGCGGTTCATCCTTGTTGTAACGGGTGCCGCCGATGATGAAATTGATCCCCTTCATCACCCAATAGTAGCGGTCGTGAAAGTCGTCGAACTCGACCGAGATGTTGTACGACAGATTCCAGGCTTGATACCGCCAGACGTTGATGAAGTTAGGCTGCAGGCGGATGATTTGTTCCAGGGCCGCCGAAAACGCCATCCAATCTTCGGTCTTTTTATATTCGTTGGCCTTCTGCCACATGATGTTGGCAGCCGGGCCGCGCATGCCCAGCGTTACCAGCTTGAGGGCTTCGCTCGTCGGATCGATTTCGCCCAAGTCCGCCTGACTGAGTCCGTTTTCATCGCGCAATTGCGCGAGCTTGCCACCTGGCGATTCGGCGGTGCGGGGCTGGCTCAAATATGACAGCGGCAACAGCAGGATCACGATCGCGCTGGCATAAGCGACTTTGTGCCATAAAGAGCGGCGCCGGTTCATTTGGCTACCTCGCGTGTCTTCAGAAAGAAGTATCCCACGACGAATGCCACGCACAGATACGCCACGCCTCGCAGCCCCCAGACTCCCACCGTGTCGGATGAAATGTCAAAGCCCTTGGAGAGGTGGGTCACGAACGCCTCGTCGAATTTGCTGAAATCGGGGAGCAGGCTGGCCACGCCTTTCATCAAAAACAGCATCGCGGAATCGACCGCCTGGACGACCGTCCGGGTCAGCCCCTCTTCCATTTCGATCACCATGTTCTGCTGTTTGACGATGCGGATAAGCGATTCGAACGGACCGCCCCCTTGCGTGATCCCATTCGCCAGATTGTGGATGTCCTGAGTAAAACAGCCGATGACCAGAATCGCCACCGTGGCCAGCATCGCGACCGGACCGCTGAGAAACGTACTGAACATCACCGCGAAACTGATCACCAGCAGCATCGTCAGCCAGATGCCAAAAAACGCCTTGACGAAATTCAGGCCGAAGGGAGCGTCGGCCGCCCGCAGATACAAGTCGGGCATGGCCATGCCAAAGTACTGCCCGCGCGCCAGGCAATTGATCTGAATCTCGACATCGCCGTTGTCGACCAGATCCTCGAAGAGGTTGAGTTTTTGGCCCGACGAGTCGAGCAGGTCCGTTCCGATTTTTTTGTAGTCGACAATCGCGTCCTTGGCGACGAACGGCACCTCCTGGCTGCTGCGGCCCGTCTTCGGATTCCTCACGATCAGACTGCCGGAAATCCCCTTGTTGATGTCCCCCTTATGGCTGCGAAAGACGCGAATCGTCATTTCCAGCGGCAGGCCATTGGGAAACCGCCCCGGCGTAATGTCGTGAAATGTCCAGATTGCAGCCGCCGGCGACCCTCCCTCGACAAAGCTGCGATAGGTCCATTCTTTGCCGACGCTGATGCCGCGATCGACTCCTTGGCCGGCGCGGTTTTTGAACCGCAAATCGCCGTAGACCGGCACGCGCGCGACAAACATGCCATCGGGGCCGGACAGCGTGTAATGGGTTTTGTCGCCTTCCTGCCGCGCGGTGACGTTGTGCCAATGACCATTCTTCACGTCGGTCTTGCCCGAACCATCCGCGGCCAGTTGCACCTCGTGACGATGCCCGTGCGACGACGTGGTGCGGCCGACGAGCCCGCCGTCGGCCGCTTCGCCGACTTGCTGCAAGCTGGCCACGTCGACATCGTGGGTGTGATCGAGCAAGCGGTAGGCAAAGACATAGCTGACCACCCCCATGATGGCCAACAGGACGGAGCCGATCAGGGTAAAGCCAACAATCCGCCCCAGCACGATCTCCCCCGGCCGGACCGGCTTGGTGACGACCGTGTAAATGGTGCGGGTTTTAAAATCCGCCGGCAGGCTGAAGGCGCTCAAAAACACCCCCAAGGCCCAGGCCAGATAAGTCGTGGCCGTCAGCACGAAGGTGAGATATAAGGTGCTGGGATCGGGCGAAGTGTCGTCGAGGAACCACCCGGCAAAGAGCAGCACCACGACGAAGACGCCGAGCGCCACCAGCACATTCCGCCGCAGCGATTCCTGAATCGCCAACCGGGCCAGCGCCCACACCCGCCGGGGCGAGGTCTGCGCCAGATCGACCACGGCGGTCGTCGCCACGCGAAAAACCATGTCGCCACCGGCCAACGGGCCATGGCGGAACGCGGCAACGAGGAACGAGATGACGATCCCGGCCAGGGCCAAGGCGGCGCCCAACTCGAAAAAGTAGGCGATCGCCCCGGGCAACCATTTGGCCAGATTGTAAAACTGAGTAACTACCATGCAATGCTTTTCGTCACGGCAGGTCCCGTCTGGAAGTCGCGGTTGGATCGAGCCACCACCGCCGCCGCGGTGCACCGGCGGAGCCAGTCAGGCCGGCCAGGGTTGCCCGAGAGCACCGGAAAGTTAAACCTTGGTCGGAGTTTCTGCCGGCTGGGGCGGAGGGCCCGCGGCTTCGGGGTCGATTTTGGCTCGACGCCCTGGACGCGCTTCGCTGTCGCGGACAATAGCCAAAAACAATTCCTCAAGCGTCGTCGTCGGATTCTCCATGACCTTCAAATGACCATGATGGCGCTCGATCACCTCGCAGATCTCGCGCTTGGCCTCTTCGGTCAGACCACTGGCACGAAATTGAGTAACGTCGCGCACCGTGAGCAAACTGTCGACGCGTCCCAATTCCTTGAGCTCGCCCAGGTGCAAGATCGCGATCCGGTCGCAAACGTCCTGCACGTCGGCCAGCAAGTGACTGCTCATCACCACGGTCTTTCCCTGAGCCTTGAGCTTGAGGATCAAATCCTTCATCTCACGGGTTCCGATCGGATCAAGCCCGCTGGTCGGCTCATCGAGCAGGATCAATTCCGGATCGTTGATCAAGGCCTGGGCCAAACCGATCCGGCGCGTCATGCCCTTGGAATACTCGCGGAGCTGTCGTCGCTTGGCCGGGCCGAGCCCCACCATGTCGATCAGTGCGGCCGCGCGCTTGCGACGGACGTCGGCCGGGATGTCGAACAATCGGCCGTAAAAATCGAGCGTCTCCTCGGCATTGAGAAAGCGATACAAGTAAGATTCTTCGGGCAGATATCCGAGTCGCTCGTTTTTGCTGACTTCGGTCGCGTCACGGCCAAAGACAAGCGCCTGCCCGTTGGTGGGAAACAGCAATCCCAACAGGAGCTTGATGGTGGTCGTCTTGCCCGACCCGTTCGGTCCCAGCAGCCCGAAAATCTCCCCCTTGCGGATTTCTAAATCGAGCGCCTTAAGCGCCCAAACCTTGGGTCGCCCCCAAAAATCGCGGTACACCTTCGACAGATTCCGCGTTTCAATCACAATGTCCGACATCGCGCTTCTCGTGCTATGTGCAGAACTGGAAAGACGCACCGTGCAGGCACAAACCGGCCGCCTGCCCCGTGCTTCAGCCAGTCCGTCACTCGGTTTTCGGCCGATAACAGCAACAAACCAAAGCTAGCCGATGCTCGATACGCACCAGCCTTAGCACAAGTTCGTACTGAAATCGAAAAATAACCCGTCGAGCGGCCCATTCCGGCAGATTGCCGCGCCGCGGAGCCGCCGGCCGGCTCCAGAAGGGATTCCGCCGCCCAACGCCCCGGAAAACATGATCCGGCGGCTGGGCAAGCATCCACTATACGCCACCCCTAAACGATCTTTCAAGCCGCCTGCGCCAACCACCCAGCTTGACTCCCGTGCGATTGCTTCGAATTTGAAATTTCTGTCGGGGAAACGAGACTCGGGCGCGACGGTTTGGCAATTTTTTCCAATCCAGTCGGCTGGGTAGTCGGCGAACCGGATCGTACGATTCGATCCCAAGTCTCTGCGCAGCATCGCCTTAAACCGAAACATCCGTTTCGCTGCCCGATTCTGGCACGACAACTGCATATTGGAACCGGCGGAAACGCTTGACGGAAATGGCCGTCATGGCGGGGCTTAGGCAGCAGGGCTGCCGAGCGGTCAGGCAGGGTGCCTGACGCGACATTTCAATGGAAAAACAGTGCCGTATGAATGGGGAGCACCTTCCGATGGATCGCCGAGCCACCTTTCTTTGGCGGATGCAGGACGTATTGGAACATCTCGGTCGTGCCTACGATCAATGGCAAGACGCGGAAGGTTCGGCGGCGCAGTACTGGGCCGAGAACATGCAACGCGATGTCAATGAACTGGGACGCCTGCTGACGGCCGTCCCGCTGGCCGCCGGCGGTGCACGATGCCCTCAACCCGTCGGTTGAGCACCCAAGGCGCTAGCACTCGTCACTGGGTCGCCGTCCGCGCCACCGAGCACGGCGGCGATGGCGGAGCGAGTGACGGGCCGTATGACGCCTCGCTCGCAAACGATGGCCGTAATCAATTCGGCCGGAGTGACGTCGAACGCCGGATTGTAGGCAGCAATCCCCTCGGGCGCGATTCGACGGCCCAGCGGATGGGTAATCTCGCGGGGATCACGCTCCTCGATGGGGATTTCGGCGCCCGTGCTTAGCGACAAATCGAAGGTGCTGGCTGGCGCCGCGACGTAAAACGGAATGCCGTGGGCACGCGCAAGCACCGCCACGCCGTAGGTGCCGATCTTGTTGGCCGTATCGCCGCCCGCCGCGATCCGATCGGCTCCCACCACGACCGCCTGCACGCGGCCAGAACGCATGACGTGCGCGGCCATCGAGTCGCAAATCAGCGTGGCCTCGATGCCGCGCTGTTGCAGCTCCCAAGCCGTCAGCCGGGCTCCTTGCCACAACGGCCGCGTTTCGTCGACATAGACATGCAACCGGTGACCTTGCTCGTGCGCGGCAAACATCAACGCCAGTGCCGTACCATAACCTGACGTGGCCAGTCCGCCGGCATTGCAATGCGTCAGTACACCCTCGACGCCGGCCAGCAGCGGGGCGCCGAACTGGCCGATCTGGTGGCAATCCCGGTGGTCTTCCTCATGGATCGCACGCGCCTCGGCCAACAGACCCTCGCGCAGCCGCTGGGCATTGGGCGGCACCGCATCGCCGGCCGGGTGCATCAAATCGGCCAGACGCCGCTCCATCCGGGCCAGTGCCGAAAACAAATTGACAGCCGTTGGCCGACTGGTGGCCAGATATCGGGCGGCACGGGCCACACAGGAAACGAGCTCTTCCGGCGAATCGCCCCGTGCCTCTTGAGCTGCCAGGCACAAGCCGTAGGCCGCGGCCAGTCCGATCGCCGGCGCTCCCCGCACGCGTAGCGCACGAATCGCCTCCCAAAGTGTGGCCACTTCGCGACAGTCGATTTCGCGCATTTCGGTCGGCAACAGCGTTTGATCCAGCAGCACCAAATGCCCGTCAACGTCTCCCTGCCAACGCAGCGGAGCATGAGGATCGCTGGCCCAATCGTCGAGGGGTACCGCTGCGGGGGCGTTCAATCAAAGGACTCCGTCTCGAGCGTTGACAGGCCGCAAAAGCACGGCGGCATTGCCGTAGGCTCCGCGGCGTAGCAGACTAGTTTATAATTGAACGTGAGGGCTACTGGGTCCCAAATTCCCCGGCGTGCTGGCCGTGAAAACGATTCTATCGCTGATTCTGTCATTGGTGCTGTTGGCCCTGGCCGGCGTGGCGCTCAAGCTGGGCATCGATGCCCGCGCGACGCGAGACGCGGCGGCACTCGCCGCGGTCGATTCCGCCACCACCCATCGTACCAACAAGGGACCCGAGCCGGCAGCGGTGGCCGGCCATGCCGAGCCCAGCCCGCCGCAACCACGGCGGCCGTCGCCGGTCGAACAAAATCCCTTTGTGGAGGTGGCCAACACGGGACGTTTTACGAATTTCGAAGCGGCGACCGACCAGGTAGCGGCCGAGATCTTCGACTCGTGCCTCGACCAGCCGACGCTCGTCGTGTGGCTGCTGGATCGCACCGATAGCGCCACGGAGCTTCGGCGCCACGTGACGACACGCCTGGCCCAAGTTTACGAAACGCTCGACGGCTTCCAGTTTGGCCCGCCGTCGGCGAGCGAAGTGGCCGAGCCATGGCTGACAAGCGTCATGGGCGGGTTTGCCGCCGCGACCGAATTCGTGACCCCCGAGCCAACCGCCGACCGTCATCAGTTGCTACAGGCCGCTGAGTCGATCGTTCGGGACACGGGGGGAGAGCAGCACACCTTTGGGGCGATCGCCGAAGCGGCCGATCGCTTTGGCCGACTGGCGGCGCAGCAGCACCGCCGGCTCTTGTTGGTGGTCGCCACCGACGAAGCGGGCGACGACGACCAGCGCGTCGACGAACTCGTGGCGGCATTGCGCAAAGCGGCAATCGCCTGCTACGTGATCGGCGTGCCGGCGCCGTTTGGCTCGCGCGAATCGCTGTCCGGAATCGTCCGAGTCGAATCGCTCCACCCCATTCGCCAGGGCCCGGAGTCGCTCGAAGGCGAGGTTTTGAACCTTGGTGGCTGGCAATCGGATTGGAAACCGATCGACTCAGGCTTCGGACCGTTCGCCCTCTCGCGGCTGGCGCTGGCCACCGGCGGCCGATTTCTGGCCGTCCGCCCGATCGCCACCTACAATTCTGCGACCATGGCTGCCTATGCGCCCGACTATCTCTCTCGGGCCGCCTACGACGAACTGCTCGCGACCAACCGTGCCCGGCGAGGGCTGGTCGAGGCCGCCCGACAACCACGGATCGATCTGGGGGTGCGCCTGGAAACGGAGTTTTTCAAGCGCGACGAAGCCGACTTGAAACGGCAGCTCGATGCGGCGCAGCGCAATGCAGCTCGCTTAGAGCCGAAGTTGCAGGCACTCTATCCGCTGATCGACGCCGGCCAATCCGATGCCGCGCGGCTAGTCGAACCCCGTTGGCAAGCCGGCTACGATCTGGCTTTGGGAAGACTGGCGGCCGCCCGGGCACGAATCGAAGGCTACAACGCGGCGCTGGCGCAATTGAAAGCCGGGCGCGCATTTTCCGACCCGAGCCACACGACATGGGTTCTCCATCCGACCGACGACGTCCGAGGAGATTCAGCGCTGGAAAAGCTGGCCGCGCTGGCCCACAAGTGCTTGAACCGCGTGCGAACCCTTCACCCCGAGACGCCTTGGGCGACGCATGCCGCCCGCGAACTGGCGGCCCCGATGGGTTGGGAGTGGCAATCGCGTTAATGCGAGCGGTTTCGCCGATTTAAGAGCACCGACTGACACGGCGCTCCCGGGCACGATCGATGTCCGACGTGCAGTCGATCAGTCGACGTCTTTGTCGTCTTCCCAATCGTCATCGTCATCGTCGTCGTCGTCGTCCCAGTCATCATCGTCTTCGTCCTCGTCCTCGTCTTCATCATCGTCCCAGTCGTCATCCTCATCTTCTTCTTCGTCGTCCTCGTCATCGACTTCTTCCCATTCGTCGTCTTCGAGGTCGTCGTCTTCATCATCGTCGTCTTCGTCCTCATCGTCGTCTTCGTCTTCATCCTCGTCTTCGGCCGCTTCCTCGTCACCTTCCGGGAACCGCTGCGCGCGGCCTCGATGGTCGATGCCAGTTCCTCGACCAGACACGGACGCATTGGGGCGCTCGTTGAATCCTCAGCCAGCGCACTGGTCGTTCGGGAAGTCATCGTCACGTCGGAATCCTCCTCATCTACGCGTTGCTAGGAAAGTGATGTCTTGCGTGGCAATTGACAAGCATCAAGGAAGGAACAAACATCAACCCGCGGGCGCACTGCTCGGATCCGACGCACGCCCACGCAACTGGGCCGCGCGCGGCAAGTCATCGAGACTTCGCAAGCCAAACACCCGCAAAAACCGTTTCGTCGTGCCGTACACGTAAGGCCGTCCCAGATCGCTGGCCCGGCCAACCATCCGCACCAAATCGCGGTCCAACAACTGCCGCAAAATCTCGCCGCAATCGACCCCGCGCAATCCGTCCACCTCTGCCTTCAACACCGGTTGACGATACGCAACAATGGCCAAAGTTTCCAGAGCGGGACCCGATAATCGAGACTCCACCGGCGCCGGATAAAGCCGCCTCAGCCACGAACCAAATCCGACGCGCGACAGCAATTGAAATCCGCCGGCCACCTCTTCCGCCCGAAACGGACTCCCCCCACCGTCGTACAACCGATTGAGCCGGCGAATTAATGTACGCGCTTCCGTCCCGTCCGCCAAGCCGGCCAATTGAGCCAACCGGCGAGTCGCCAGAGGCTCTCGGGCAAGAAACAAAATCGCTTCGAGCCTGGCCAGCCGCGCATCGCGCGCCCAGGGGTCATCGTGGGGCACACTCGAGCGGTGCCCGGCGACCATCTGCCGCAGCCACCGGTTGCGGCGCGTGATTTCCGGCCCAATTCCCGCGCGGCGAATACCCGCCCTGCCGGTGCCCGCTCGTTGCCAGGTTGTCGCTCGCGGCTTCACCCGCTGTTCCCCCCTGCCCGCGAATCCGTTGCACCCAAGCCACGGCGGCGCTCGACATGGAGCGTCAACTCGCGACTCTTTCACACGCGGCGCCTTGGCAGGCGGCCGCCAAAGAGAAAAGAGATTGGTCCTCTCGGGCAACAACAGATTGCTCGGCCTGGATGGCGGTCGCCGCAACCTAACCGGTCAACCGTGCACCAGTCCGATGCGTTCTACCCGGTCAACGTAAGCTCAACAAGGGGTTGGCTGCAAGAGGCATCGCGGCCAGCGGCTCTTCCCGAGCGTTTGGCTCAGGGCAGTGGCCCAAATCCCGCCGGTAACACACGTTGCCGAGGGTGCCGTGGATGCCCTGGCCGATGGGTTCGCCTTGTTGTCTCGGCGGCAAGGAATGGGCGCCGAGCGTACAGAGGCTGAAAACATGTACCGACGAGGTGGTTGAACGATCCACGGCCAATTGCGTCGAGAATTGGCCAGCGCCGACCAGCGGCCGTTAGGGAAGTCGGCCCGCGTGCCACGCCTCGACCTGCTCCACCACGCGTCCCATCGCCCGCAAGGGATCGGTGTCGGTGGCCTCGAACTGCCGAGTATGCGATGGATTGTTGGCGATCGCCATTTTGCAGTGAAACCGGTAGTGTTCGCTGTCGTTCCCCCACGTCTCGAGCAAATAATAGGTCGCCCCGAACTCCCGCAGGCGGCGCTCCATCATCGTGAATCGATCGGGACCAGCGACCAAATGGGCACTCGGAATCGCCGGGCCGCCCGAACCCATCGCCACATTTGGATTTGGCCCAGGATTCTGGCCAGCCTGCAAGTTCTGGCGGGTGTCAACCGGCACGACGACTCCCAGCCGCTCCGCACCACCAGGTTGTCCCCCCGATAGACCCTCGCCCGCCGCCGGGCGAACCTGGCCGGGCGTTTGATTCCAAGCGACCGCCGGCTCGACTCCCGCGCCAGGCCAGGCTGGTGCAACGCCGGGCGCTGCGGGCGCGGCAGCTCCGCCGCCAGACCCGGCCGGACCGGCCTGCCACGAAGCCGACTGCGCGGTGGCGTCAAAGGGGGGAGCCGTGTCGCGGGTGTTCTCAGCCGTCGTGCTGCCCGGCATGCCGTTAGGAAAGATGCGATCGATCAGCACCGACTTGACGACGTCTGGGAATTGGCTGCCGAAAATCGCCGCCAACGGCACCACGATCAAGCAGGCCAACAATACCAGGGCGCGAAATGCCACGACGGTCGACGATTCCATGCCGATGCCTTCTTCCTTCCCTGACGCGACAGCTGCGCGTGGCCGCGCTGGCTAGCGACCCGCTCCATTAAGGGGTGGCAATCTTATCGACCCCCTCGCGCCTCGCAATGTCATTCGAAAGGCTCGCCAGGAAAAAGAAGCAACTCGGCAAACCGCCACGCACCCCCCCCATCAGAAGGGTTCCACAATGCCGGGCTGACCTTGAGCGGCAGGCTTGAAGGGCCTTAGACCCGGCGTGCCAGCCGCTCCGCCAGCCGGATCAAAGCGGTGCTGCTGTCGTTGGGGTCGAGATGGACCTGGATCAGGCTGAAACCACTCTTGTCAGCCCACGCCTTGGCAAGCGCCGCGTCAAACTCCCCTTCGGTCCGGATTTCATAGCCCGTGCCGCCGCCGAGAACCTGGGGAAGCCGATGATAGGCCCAGGGATGGATGTCGTTGAACGAATTGCTCGGGTGCAGGAGCCGCTCGGTCCCATAACCCTTGTTGTCCAACAGAATCACGATCAAGGGAAACCCGTGCCGGACGATCGTCGACAGCTCCATGCCGGTCATTTGAAAGGCACCGTCGCCGACGATCACCACGGTCCGCAGATCGGGGCGGGCGACCTGAGTGCCCAGGGCGGCCGGAATGGAAAAGCCCATCGACGTGTAATAGGCCGGACTGATGAACTCCGTGCGGCCGCGGATCACCAACTCCGTGGCCGCGAACAGCGAATCACCCACGTCGGCGATGACCAGTGTTTCGTCGTCGAGCGATTCGTTCAATCTGGCAATCACGCGACGAATGGTGATCGGCTCGGCCGGCCGCAAGGCAAATCGTTCGTTGGCCAGACTGGGGACGTGCGGAATCTGCCGGCGTGGCGGCTGGGGCTTGCGGTCGGCCAACTCGCGGATGAAATCGGCCAACAGCACGCCGTGGAAGTGATGGTGCCGGATCCGCAACTGCTCGCTGGTGGCGTAGATGCACTTGCCCGGATCGAGATTGGCGGTGAATATCCCCAGGTTCAAATCGGTCATGAACGTGCCCAGCAGAATCAGGCAATCGCTCTGTTCGACGAACTGGGTGACCGCGTCGTTGCCCATCGCCCCCTCGTACAGGCCGACGAAGAGCGGATGCGTTTCGGAGATGATGCTTTTGCCCAGCATCGTGGTGGTGATCGGGATCTGCGAGCCCTCGGCCAGCGCCAACAGGTCGTCCTGCAGGCCAAAGCGATGGATCTCGACGCCGCCCATGATCACCGGCCGCTGACAGCTGGTGATCCAACGTTCGGCCTCGTTGACCGCTTCGGCCAACACCTCCGGAGCGCTGCTGGCCGACGGATTGTGGAACTGATGCGGCAGGTCGGGGACGACCGACACCATGTCGCGCGGAATCTCGATGTAAACCGGCCGCTTATAGCTGGCCGCTGCGTGCAACACGCGATCGATCTCGTGGAACGCCACCAGCGGTTCGTTCAACTCGGCGCAGGCGATGCACAGCTTCTCGAACACGTCGTACTGGGTGCGAAAATCGCGCACCCGGTGGTGCAGCAGCGGACTGTTCACCCGCTCGCTCAAGCCGGGCGAACCGGTGATCACCACCACCGGCGACTTCTCGGCATACGCGCCGGCGATCGAATTGCACAGGCTCAGCCCACCCACGCAATACGTGACGCAGACAGCTCCCATCCCATGGACGCGGGCATAGGCGTCGGCCGCAAATCCCGCGAATCCTCGCGCGTGCAACCGATGATTCCCAACCGGCTTTTCTCCAACATGCGAGTAAAAGCCGAGCACGTAGTCTCCCGGAATCCCGAAGACGTGCCCGATGCCGTAGTCCTCCAGCCGACGAATCAAATACTCGCCGATCGACATGCCCGACACACTCGCCGCCGACGGCGCGAATCGGCGGGGGTCTGTCCGCATAGGAACCGTCTGACTCATAACACGCGCACCCTGGAGTGACCCGATTCGAAAAAATCCCCGTCCGCGCCTCGAAATCGACCGCCCCCACATGCCGCCGCGGCTGGCCGTCAGCGGCGCTTGGCCGACCCGGCCGCGCGATGCCGCTGGGCCAACAGCAACAACCATCCCCCCAGAAAAATCCCGAACGAGGTCATCACCACGACCCCACGCCAGATGTTGTCGTTGTAGCGCACCGCTCCGACGGCCATCCAAATCCCCCAGGCCAGCACCATCAACATGATTGCCGCCATCAGCCGGCGCGTCGATTTCATGAATCACGCATCTCGCAAAATGACTCCGCCACGATCGCCGTAAGTGCTTTGGCAGCAAACAAAACGAGTGCTGCGGCGCTCCGCCACCCGTGGGGAGTCGCCGTTGGTCCTACGCACCGGCGGCACCCACCGGGCAGTCTATCGCTCAAGATAGATCAACCGGCGGCGAAAGGCCAGCCGAAGCAGGCCCCAGCCCAGGTAGCCACCCCTCGCGTGCGTCGGCCCGCTTCAGGGTGCCGCCGGCGCATCGGCTAGCCGCCTCAGATCTGCCCCGCTCAGTTGGTAAACCTGCCAATCGGGCACCCTTTGGGCACCCAACGCGTGATAAAACGCGATGGCTGGCTCGTTCCAGGCCAGCACGCTCCACTCCAAACGGCCGCAGCCACGCTCCACAGCCACGCCGGCCAGCCGTCCCAGGAGCGCCCGGCCGATTGCTAAACGGCGAAACGCCGGCCGCACGTAAATGTCCTCGATGTACAGATTCGGCCGCCCCCGAAAGGTCGAAAAGGAGAAAAACCAGATCGCGAAACCCGCCGGCTGGCCGTCGACCCGGGCGATCAAGGCATCACACAGCCGCCGGGGGCCGAACAGCGCCTCGCGCAAGTCGGCCACGTCGAGCAGCACCTCATGCCGCCGCTTCTCATAGTCGGCCAGTTCGCCGACCAGATCGACCAGCAGCGACAAATCGTCCTCGGTGGCCGCATCGAGTTTGATCGCCCGACCAGCATCCTTCACAACCCACACTCCTCTCGCGACCAATCGGTCGGTGAACTTTTGCGCCCCCATCGACCGCGCACGACCGCGCCATCGCAAAATCCAGCCGCCGAGCGCCCACGAACCATCGACTATCTTAACGCTCGGCGCCGTCGGCCAAAACCGGCCCACCGCGCCCTGGTCCCGCCCGCCCGGCGCGCAAAAGGCCCGCAGCCGCCGGGCTAATGACGCAGGTTCCAGGCCGGATCGGCGTATTTACCGGCTACCAACGCAGCCACGCGCTCGGCCGGCCACGCTTGCCGCACCTCTTGGGCACCCCAGGCTGCGATCAGTGCCCGCACGAGAGCTTCTCGCGAGGCCGGCAAATTCGTGACGAACGAAGCATGCGGCCGGTGGTGGCGGTATTCCGGCTGTCGCGGAGGCTCGCGCAAATAACGGCTGATCGCGCCGAGCGGAAAGTCGTAGAGCAGTGTCCCGTGATACAAGAGATGCGTCCGTTTGACGCGCAGGCTGTTGCCCGAGAATTTCAGGTCGCCGATCGCCAAATCGCTCACGCCGCGGCGCGCAATGCCGGCAGAAAACTGGCCCAATCCCTCGGCCAAGACGCCGAGCACGTGGCGATGCGCCACGTCGATCGAGCGCAGCTCGGGATGCGACGCGTGCGACAAGATCACGGCATACATCAAGCAGCCGCGCCCGGTGACGATCGTCGCCCCCCCGCTCGCCCGCCGCAGCACCGCCACGCCGTCGCGCCGGCAAGCCTCCAGATCGACCTCCTGGGCAATCTGCGAACCGCGTCCCGCGACCACCAGCGTTTGCTCCGGTTCCCATAACCGCAGCAATTCACCGCCCGAGCCGGCCGCTTCAACCTGGTCGAGCAAGGCTTCGTCCAACGCCAGGTTTTCAGCCGGCGTCGGCAGCGTCAAATTCAATTGTTCCATTTCGAGCACAGCCTGCGACCGCGGAGTCATGTCGACGCCGGTCTTGCCACCATCGATACCGGAAGCCATCAATTCCGACGACGACGATGATTACCTAAAAATCGCTATGACCATCAAGCATGCGCCGCGGCACAACGCGCCGTTGGTCCGAGCCGCTGGGCCGGAGGGACGCCTCGGCCCCGGGTCGGACGGCGGCTCACTTCGACCTCAAGATCTTCAAATTACGCAGCGCATCCTTGTTGTTCGGCTCGATCTTGAGCGCTTCCTGGATTTCCAGTGCCGCCTCCGACAACTCACCGCGCGCCAACAGGATGGAAGCCAGCGTATTGTGCGAGGCGGCTTGCAGCGGTCCCAGTTTCTCGGCGGCACGAAAGCTCTCTTCCGCCTCTTCGCCACGGCCCAGGTCCGCCAGAACCATGCCGACCGCTTCGTGGCCGCGCGGCCATTCCGGAGCGAACTCCACCACCTTGCGAAACTTCTCGAGCGCCTCGTCAAATCTGCCGGTCATGGCAAGAACCATGCCGAGGCCGTAGTACGCGTCGAGGTTCGACACGAGTTTCTCGGCCCGGCGATAATGTTCGATCGCCTCGTCGAACCGCTGCTCTCGCGCAAGCGCCTCGGCGATGCTGATTTCAGCCTTGCCGTTGTCGGTCGTGCATTGATAGGCGTGCACCCACAACGTGCGGTCGTCGCGCCAAAACGTCGTCTGACGGGTGGCAATGGCGATCAGCACGCTGATCACCACCCCCGCGCAAATGCCAGCGCCCGCCGCCCGGCCAGCGAACCGGCGGCCAACCGCGCCGCCCCCCAGGCCATCGCGATAGAGAGCCCAATGCCGGGCAAATACATGTAACGATCGGCCATCGAGTGGTCGGCGATTTTGACCAGTCCTAACACCGGCGTCAACATCCCCAGGAACCAGAACCAGCCGACGAACAAATAGGGAAGTCCGCGCCGCCAAATCACCGCGACCACGCTGACCGCCCCCAGAATCACGGCGGCGCCCACCACTTTCCAGATCGGCGGACCACCGACCGGATTGGGATAGAAAATCGCCAGATTGACGGGGCAAAAAACCTGTCCGACATACGTCACGCACGATACCACCGCATTGCCGATCCGCTCCGGCCAGCCCAACTCCGAGGGCCGAGTGAGGTGGGTCGACAACGTTATCAAGGAAACGGCTACCGCCAGGGCCAGAAGAGGGAGCTTTTCCAGCAAGAGCCACGGCAGGCCCGGCCGCCTGACCGATTTTGTCCACCCGGGGGCGTCGATCGCCCAACCAAATCGGGCCAGCGGCCAGAAATCCAACAGCAACAGCAGCGCCGGCAGCGTGACGACCGTCGGTTTGGACATCAAAGCCAATGTGAAAAAGATCGCCACCAGGCAATATTGTCCTAGCGGCCTGCCGCCGCGCACATAACCCAGATAGGCCCCCAGAGTGAGCATGAAACAGAGTCCGCTCATCACATCGCGCCGCTCCGCGATCCAGGCCACCGACTCGACGTGTTGGGGATGCACCGCGAAGATCGCGGCGACGAAGGCACTCGGCCAAAACTCGCCAGTCATCCGCCACCAAACCAGAAACAGAGCGATCGACGCGGCGGCGTGAAGCAGCAAATTGGTGAGATGATGCCCCCAGGCATTCAATCCGAAAACCTGGCAATCGAGCATGTGCGACAGCATGACCAGCGGATACCACTCGCCAAATGGCCCGTCGGTGAAAGCCCACCAGATCCCCGCGCCGGTCAGCCCCGGGGTGACGTGGGGATTTGCGTAGACGTAGCCGCTGTCATCGTAGAACAGAAAGGGATAACTGAGCGTTTGGCCATAAATCACCACGATGGCAAGGATAAGGCCAGCGCAGACGCCGCGAGTCCGAAGATCGTGCGGGAGAAAACCGAGCGATTCGGCTCGCGGGACAGAAGATTGTGGAGCACTCTCCATATCAGCGATTTTGCGCAGGTGCGCGAACGATGCAATGCAGGAGGTCGGTTCAGCACCCGCGGCGGTGCGCGGCAGTTCGATCAGATTCACCGCGCAGGCCCGGTCGGCTCGACTTGGGTGAGCATCGTGTACTTCAATCCCACCGTTTGTTGGATCGGCTCCCACTGCGCACATCGTTGCATCTTCGGTCCCTGGCGAGAGCCGTGACAAGTTTTTTTTGGTGCCGCGATGGCTGGCGCAACAAAAAAACCCCTGGTGCTCTTGGCAGAACACCAGAGGCTCGAATTTCAAAATCCTAGAGCTGCTCAGCGCGACTCGTTCGAATTACCCACTTCTAACCTGCGACGGTTGATGCGCGTGGTATGTCGGCTTCGCAGCCAAGGCCAAATTAGGCCCGGCGAGCACGCCGCCAACCAAGTCCAAGCAATCCCACCGCTCCCAACAACATCATCACGATCGAACCCGGTTCAGGAGTCTTGACGATCGTGATCGAGCCAGGCACCAGGTTCGGATCGACCGGAGTGGCCGCAGCTGACGACAGCTCGTAGAACGGAGAATAGCTGTCGTTCGCCACGCCGTCGCCATTCCACACCAAGTAGATCGTACCGGTGAAGCCGGCGGCGACCTGCAGATCAACCGATGCCAAACCGTAGGTCTGGTTCAGCGAAGCCACGTCGGTGTTGGCATACGTGTCGCTGTTATACAACTCGCTCGCCACCGTGGCGCCATCGCCCTGGGTGTAGTTGCTCAGGTATCCCGGACTGGCGAAGACGACGTCATTCGAATTGTTGACGTTGGCGTTCGCCGCGCGCACCGTCGTGTTGTTGTACACATACGCCGGGGTCGTGCTGAGCGAAAATCCCGTGAAGACAATGCTCGTCTCCAGCAAGTTCGCCGGCAGGTTCATGGGGTTCATGACGTTGCCCGGAGTGGTGCTGGCGAACAGGTCGAGCCCGTAACCGGCCAGAAGGTCGGTGGCGACCGTATCCGAGATCGTAATCTGGGCCGTGTAATTCTGGACCTGAGCCGCCTGGGCCGGGGTCTCAGTCTCGGTGATCGTCGGAGCCGTAAAAGAAACGGTCGACGCCACGCCGCTCTGGGGAGCAGCCAACACGGCGCCAACCAGAACCAACGCGGATAAAGAACCTACCCCGCGATGCGAGTGGGAAAACGGAATAAACTCTTGGTGCTCATTAGGCAATCTCCCTAGCTCACGGAGCTAAATCAAAGACGTGTGCTAAAACAACAAAATAACTGGTCACCGCACCGGCCTTGTTGTTCCCAGCGAGCCGGCAGAAAGGTCGCAGAGATGGTCATCCTAATGCGTGACTAAATCGATTGCAACCGTCCAAATGCAAAAAATCACGAAATTTGCAAATTTCACGCATTCCTAACATTCTCGCCGCCCATCCCCCCCTTATCACCCCAAGCCTGGATTCCGCCAGCGGTTTGATCCGGCACAATTACCGCCCCTTTTTTCCTACCTATGGGGGGATGCCCGTGGCTTCGTCCAGCCGGGGGCTTCGTCCAGCCGGGCCGAGCGATGGCACCGCGCAAGAAAAAACCCCTGGTGCTCTGGGCAGAGCACCAGGGGTGGGAGACTTCCAAATCTTAGAGTTGCTTGATAGCGACTCGTTCGAACGTTTCAGGCCTCAAGCTACTCGTTTCTGCGGCTCTTCTCTGCGGACGTCCATAACGGGCTGTCGACTTCGCAGCCAAGGCCAAATTAGGCCCGGCGAGCACGCCGCCAACCAAGTCCAAGCAATCCCACCGCTCCCAACAACATCATCACGATCGAACCCGGTTCAGGAGTCTTGACGATCGTGATCGAGCCAGGCACCAGGTTCGGATCGACCGGAGTGGCCGCAGCTGACGACAGCTCGTAGAACGGAGAATAGCTGTCGTTCGCCACGCCGTCGCCATTCCACACCAAGTAGATCGTACCGGTGAAGCCGGCGGCGACCTGCAGATCAACCGATGCCAAACCGTAGGTCTGGTTCAGCGAAGCCACGTCGGTGTTGGCATACGTGTCGCTGTTGTACAACTCGCTCGCCACCGTGGCGCCATCGCCCTGGGTGTAGTTGCTCAGGTATCCCGGACTGGCGAAGACGACGTCATTCGAATTGTTGACGTTGGCGTTCGCCGGCGCGCACCGTCGTGTTGTTGTACACATACGCCGGGGTCGTGCTGAGCGAAAATCCCGTGAAGACAATGCTCGTCTCCAGCAAGTTCGCCGGCAGGTTCATGGGGTTCATGACGTTGCCCGGAGTGGTGCTGGCGAACAGGTCGAGCCCGTAACCGGCCAGAAGGTCGGTGGCGACCGTATCCGAGATCGTAATCTGGGCCGTGTAATTCTGGACCTGAGCCGCTTGGGCCGGGGTCTCAGTCTCGGTGATCGTCGGAGCCGTAAAAGAGACGGTCGATGCAAGGCTGCTCTGGGGAGCGGCCACCGCGGCGCCAACTAGCACTAACGCGGCTAAAGTACCTACCCGCGCAATGCGAGTGGGAAAACGGAAAAAACTCTTGGTGCTCATTAGGCAATTCTCCCTAGCTCACGGAGCTAAATCAAAGACGTGCTACAACAAAGAAGTGACATGCCACCGCACCGGCTGTGTGTTGTTACCAGCGAGCCGGCACAAACGTCGCAGAGATGGTTATCCTAATGCGTGACTAGATCGATTGCAAGCGTCCAAATGCAAAAATCGGCAAAATTCGCAAAATTCACGGGCCCCTAACATTTCCCCTCGCCTCCCCTGCTTCACCCTCCGACCGGGATTCCCCCTCGGGTTTTCCGGGTCGAAAGCCCGTTCTGCAGCCAATTGCCCCCCGCGCGTTGCCTTGTTCCGGCCTTTATGTCCCGGCCCGCCGACAGCGTACCACCCCCGCTGGAAAGCCACGGCCGAGCCACTTCCCAAAAAAAAAGTTTACTGCGGCAAGTGCTGCGGTAAGAGCCGGCCCGATCCTCAGGCGGCCGCTTCGGTCCACTCGAGCAAAGCATCGACCCGCTGCGTCGGAGTTCAATCGAGTGGTCGCCTACGATCGACGACCCACGACCGATTTATTTCAGCGACCACGGACAAAACCTGCGGAGAATGTCCCACGCTTTGCGATGGCTCGGGAGCTATTGGTCTCCCACGCTCCCAGCGAAAATTGCCACAGCCGATGCCAGCGGCGCTCGCGCATTGCCGCCGACCCGCGAGGACTGCCCGAATTGCGAATCCTGGCGCGATGGGCCGGCATCTCGCGGCGTTGGTTGGGTCGCGGCGGGGACAGCGAGGCCGCGCCCCTGCGCAAAAAAAACCCCTGGTGCTCTTGGTAGAGCACCAGGGGTCTGAAATTTCAACGTCCAAGAGTTGCTGCGCAGCGACTCGTGTCGAACTATTCACTCCCTAACTTTACTCTTCTCTGCAGGCATCCATGCATGTGGGATCGACGACTTCGCAGCCAAGGCCAAATTAGGCCCGGCGAGCACGCCGCCAACCGAGTCCCAACAAGCCGACCGCACCCAAGACCATCATCACGATCGAACCCGGTTCAGGAGTCTG
Source organism: uncultured Planctomycetaceae bacterium (assembly GCA_963702015.1). Lineage (GTDB taxonomy): Bacteria > Planctomycetota > Planctomycetia > Pirellulales > PALSA-1355 > DATJTR01. The sequence goes on along the minus strand of OY969698.1, from coordinate 2,522,856 downwards.
GACGATCGTGAGCGAGCCAGGCACCAGGTTCGGATCGGTCGGGGACGTCGCGTTCGTCGACAGTTCGTAGAACGGAGCATAGCTGTCGGTCGAGACGCCGTCGCCATTCCACACCAGGTAGATCGTACCGGTGAAGCCGGCGGCCACCTGCAGATCAAGCGTTGCCAGGCCGTAGGTCTGGTTCAGCGACGCCACGTCGGTGTTGGCATACGTGTCGCTGTTATACAACTCGCTCGCCACCGTGGCGCCATCGCCCTGGGTGTAGTTGCTCAGGTATCCTGGACTGGCGAAGGTGACGTCATTCGAATTGTTGACGTTGGCGTTCGCCGTGCGCCCGTCGTGTTGTTGTAGACATAGGCCGGGGTCGTGTTCAGGTTGAAACCCGTGAAGACAACGCTGGTCTCCAGCAAGTTGTTCGGCAGGGACATGGGGTTCAGGACGTTGCCCGGCGTGGTGCTGGCGAACAGGTCGAGCCCGTAACCGGCCAGAAGGTCGGTGGCGACCGTGTCCGAGATCGTAATCTGGGCGGTGTAATTCTGGACCTGACCGACCTGGGCCGGGGTCTCACTCTCGGTGAACGTCGGGGCTGTGAAGGTAATGGTGGACGATGCAAAGCTGCTCTGGGGAGCGACCAACAACGAGGCAACCGAAACCAAACCAGCCAAGGAACCAATCCGCAGAACGCGGGTGAAAAGCGCAAGATTCATACTAACCTCCAAAGGAACGAATGGTGCAAATAAACAGGGTGGTACAATCAACGATTGAAAATCAGAACCTGCTCACTTCAAATCACCAGCGTCCCTCCAGAAGTTGTCGGCCCGCAAACAGTCGTCGCAATCCGGACGAAAAGAATCCTGTCGCAGTCATCTTGCCGAAGCATCAGTTTAATGTATGAACCCAACCGTTGCAAGCGTCCAAATCCAAAAATTTGCAAAAATCACGATTTCCTCACAATTCTCTCTCAGGCCTGATTTTTCCTCCCCAAGCAGAGAACCGGACGCACTCACTTCTCCTCGTAATTCCTGCTGTTTTCCTTAGTTTTTCGCAGCTTTCTCGCGACCAGGCCCTCTACTCCTTGCGGGCCCGATCCAGCTCCTTGCGGAGCGATTTTAATTTGTTTTAGACGTACAGGTCAGCCAGATCGAAGTCGGAAACCACTTCGTCGGTCGCTGCGTGGCGACCATGATCGCGGTTGCCGGTCGTCGAACTCGTGCTCCCCGAACCACTGCCCGTCGTGCTCGTCGTGGTGGTCGTCGTCGTCGTGGTCGACGCCGGTGCCGAGACGACGTTGCTCACGCTGCTCGCCGGCGAACTGCTCGACGAGCTGCCGGTCTCCTGCGCTCCCAGTTCCAGGCCGACAAAACCGGTCGTTCCCACGCCCTGCGTGCTGTTGGGATTCGTCGGTGCGGCACTCTCCAAACGACCTGTCAATGCCCGAACCGTGTTCAATGTCGTGGCGTTGATTTGCCCGGCACCGAGCAGGTCGTAGTATGGATTGTAACTGCTCGACGTCGTCCGCGTGCCGCTGGCAAGAGGACGAATGTCGTTGATGTCGGTCGCGTTGTCCTGTGCGTCTCGGTTTGCGTCGCCAGGCAGAACGTCGAAGAAGAAGTCGAACGACGAACCGGCCAGGCCGTTGCCCGACGGAAGTGCCTGGCCCGTGGTGAACGTGCCACTGATGCCGGCTCCGTGCGAGTCGACCACCGCCGGACCATACGAGCTGCTGGTCGAGGCGATGCCGAAGGCATACTTGTTGTTGGTCAACGGGCCTGACAGAGTCCACGAATAGGTGTTGCTGCCGTCGGACGTGAAGCCGGTCACGCTGGGAGTCGATCCGCCCGAGCCACCATTCAATTTCAGCGAGCCCAGGGCAACGCCACTGACCGGCCCGCTGAAGGTGACGGTGATCGTGTTGAGGTTCGTCCAGGGAAGCGTTTGAGTCTGGGCGGCCGACGTGCCGGTCTGGAAGGCATAGCCCAACGTCGAACTGCCGTAGACGTGGCCGGTGACCGCATTGGTGTGGCTGCTTAGATAGGTATCGAAGGACGAGGCCCAACTGGTGCTCGAGATATAGGCCGCGGTGACCGTGAGCGGCGCGGAGACGGTGATTTGGGTCGTCGCCGTGTTGCTGTTCACGTTGCCGGTGTCACCCGAATCGTCAACGACGATCGAAATGTTGCGGGTCGCCACGCTCGTGCTGGTCGAAGAGAAGGTGACCGACTGCAAGGCGGTCTGGTACTGGGCCGGAGTGGCCGAACCACTCAAGGTCAGCACGCCCGCGGAGTAAACGCCGGTGATGCCGTTCTGAGTGGTGAAGTGGAGCGTATCGCTGCCCGACTGGTAACCGGTGCCGATCGTCATCGTGGCGCCCGTCACGTCGGTGTCAAACGATTTGACGGTCACGGCCGAATCGACCGCCACGGTCTGGCCGGCGGTCGAGGCCTTCGCCGTCTGGTTCGCGGTCACGACCGGTGGGGCGATGGCCACCTTGACGGTGTCGACGCCGGTGTTGCTGGTGGTGGGCGAAGCGGCGCTGTCGTCAGCGACGACGTCGACCGTACGGGTCGTCTGATTGATGCTGGTGGTGGAGAAGGTGACCGACTGCAAGGCCGCCGTGTATTGGGCGGGCGTTGCGCTGCCGGTCAGAGTCAGCACGCCACCGGAGTTGCTGGCGATGGTGATGCCACCAGACGGTGTGTAATTGAGAGCATCACCCGACTGGTAGTTAGTGATCGTCATCGAGGCGCCGGTGATATCGGTATCACTGGAGGTCACCGAGATGCCGGAGTCGACAGCGACCGCCGAGCCGCCGAGGGTGTAGGTCTGGCCGGTGCTGCCCGAGGTCGAGACGACCGGGGGAGCCGTGGCGATAGGCGCGTTCGCGACGCTGGCTGTCAAATATTCGGGGACGGTGGCGTCGCCGCTGGACTGGTTTTGCTGGTATCGCGGGTTGGCGACGATCTGGATGGAATCGCCCGCTCCGAGCGAAATGGTTTGCGTGACCGACCAGGTCATGTCGTATTCGTCGCCGGTCGTGTCGTGAGCGTCAGGACTGGCCGCGGGCCCGGCGTTCGTCAGCGACCAGGTACCACCGCTGCCATAGGAATAAAGATTGGTGGCCTGGCTCCCGTTATTAACCGCCAGCGGAAGGCCCAAATCCACATAGGACTGGCCGGGCTCGTCGACGCTGTTCAGGTGGGCACCGGTTGCCGTGCCGGTATTGACGACGATGCCAGGGCTCATGCCCGTCGAATAGACGGTTTGACCGACGCCGGGCACCGTGGCAATCAATTTGATGTCTTCGAAGAATCCGGAATCCAACAACGTCGACGTATTGCTGGCGTCGGTGCTGCCGGCGGGAACTTTGAAAATCAGGTCGTCGGGCTGGCCGGCGTCCCAGCTCCAGGCGTCGTTGCCGCCATTTCCGCCAGGCGCTCCATTGAACGGGTCGAAAAACGGATTGGTCAGCGTCGTGGTGAGGACGTAGTTGCCGGCGGCCGGGGCGGTGAACTGAGACACCGTGGGGCCGTAGGCCGGGCTCATAATCAGCGTACCGGTGGGGATATCGGTGTACCCGTCGATGATGACGGGGACCGGGGTGCCGGCCCCATCGCCATTCAGTCCGCTGTTGCCGTAGTTATAGAGCACCGAATTGGTGCCCGATGAGGCGCCGAAAAACCCGGCGACGCCGTCGTACCCTGCTTGGGCTCCATCCAAGGCCCCGCCGGGAAATCCAGGCGACCATGGCGCGTTGGCTGCGCCGGTGAGGTAATTGTCGAACGAATTCGGGTCGTTATCGGCGCTGAACGAATAAGCGACGTGATTGCTGAAATTGACCGAGCCACTGTCCAGGCTGCCGAACGTCCACGGGCTGGCACTGGTGGCCGCGTCGCTGACGGTCACGGCGCCGGTGCCGTAGTTGTTGTTGTAGGTGCTATGGAGTTGACCCGCGGTTTCGGTCGCGTTGTCGCCGAAGGCAGCCTCGCCGTTATCGGGGCCGGTGGTGAATTTCGCGTCGACGTTCCACGTCGTCAGCAGTCGTCGGTCTTCCAACATCTCGAACCGACTTTTGCGCGAGCTAATGGTGGGCTTTTTGGCCATGGCGGTGTCGCTTCCTGTATCAAAAGCCGGTGGAGAAAGCACGGAAGGAGCAAATCGCCCGTCCGCGGAACTGGATCTGGTCTTCACGCCCTCAAAGCAGCAAAACTAAGAACTCGTGAACGTGCCGGCAGCAATTCCACAACGGAGCGAGAAGCTTGCAATCCAGAAAAACGACTGCGGTGGATGTGCCTGAAAACCTGACGATATGCGTTGCGCCGAGAATGGCGCTTCGGGCATCTGTGCAATATAAGCAGCCTCTTTCGCACTGTCAATCATTGAAACAGAAAAAAAAATTTAACCCGTCGTCCGCAGCTCTGTGCCCTTGAAAATCCCCCCTAGCCGACCAGCCGAAATTGTCTTACAAATGCCCGAAATGGCGACGATTGGCCCGCGACCGGAGGAGCGCGCCATAGGGACTATTAAAAATGCCAACCACCCAAGTGGGGGCATATCATTCCCGCATCGTGCGCACCACAGGAGCGGCATTGTCGGATGAAGCGTGGCGCTCCAAGACCGCGCGCTAGCCGGGCGCCGGGCCGCGTTGCTACAATTGCAGTGATTTCCAGCCTGGATCGGTTCCATTCGCGTTGCCGCCAGGGTTTCCGCGGCGCTGCGGCCGACTAGCGTTTCGCGGCTTGTTTCGTTTGCGCGATCGTCGCGTCCCGCCCGATTTCGGTGTGCAGGCATTCCTGCCCGCGGCTCAGTGGGGAAATGTCGGATCCTTTCGGCCGGAAATGACCGGCAGCGAGCGAGAACCAAACCCGATGACCGCGCCCAGCCAGACGCCCGGCGAGCCGGTTGAATTGGCAGCTCTTATTGCCCAGGCACAGCGTGCCCATCGTGCCGGGCGACTGGCCGAGGCCGCCGGGGCTTATCGCCAGATTCTTGCCCTGCGGCCCGACATCGCCGAGGCGCACAACGGCCTGGCCAACCTCCTGTTGAGCCAAGGCAAGCTCGACGAAGCAACGGCCCAATACCAGCAAGCATTGGCACTCAAGCCCGGCCTCGTCCCGGTCCATAACAACCTGGGCTGCATCTTCCAATCGCAGGGCAACTTCGACCGGGCCCGGGCACACTTCGAGCAAGCGATCGCTCTCAAGCCCGATTTCGCCGGAGCCTACAACAATCTGGGCTGCGTTCTCTCGGAGCAGGGCCAGCTCGACCAGGCCCAGGCACGGTTCGAGCAAGCGCTCGCGCTGCGGCCCGACTACGCCGAAGCCTTCAACAATCTCGGCAACGTGCTGAAGGAACAGGGCAAGCTCGACGAGGCCCAAGCCCGGTTCGAGCAAGCGCTCGCGCTGCGGCCCGATTATGCCGAAGCGCACAACAGCCTGGGCAACGTGTTGAAGGAACAAGGCAAGCTCGACCAGGCCCTGCCACGGTACGGCCGAGCGCTCGCACTGCGGCCCGATCTGGCCGAGGCGCACTACAACGTGGCCATCGTGCTCGTGGAGCTGGGCAGGCTCGACGCGGCGGCGGCCGCCTACGAGCGCGCGACGGCCCTCAAACCGGGCCTGTTCCGCGCACAACAATCTGGGCAACGTCTACTGGCAGCAGGGCAAGTTCGACCAGGCCCTGGCACGCTATCGGCAAGCGATCGCCCTCAAGCCCGATTTCGCCGAGGCACACTACAATTTGGCCAATTCGCTCAAGGACCTGGGCAAGTTCGACCAGGCCCTGGCCAGCTACGACGAAACTCTGGCGATCCGGCCGCACTACGCCGAAGTCCATTACATTCGCTCGGATCTGAAGAAATTCCAGGCCGGCGATCCCGATCTCGCCACGCTCGAAACCCTGGCCGGCGACACCGGGCGTTTTTCGCCCGACAAAATGAAGTTTTTCCATTTCGCCCTCGGCAAGGCGCTCGAAGACGTCGGCGACTACCCGCGCGCCTTCGAGCAGTTGCTGCGGGGCAATGCGCTGGCGCGTAGCGAAATCGTTTACGACGAAGCGGGCTGTCAGCGTGGTTTCCAGCTCCTGGCCGAGCTGTTCGACGAGAGCCTGTTTGAGCGCTTCGCGGCGGCGGGCGATCCGTCGCAAGTCCCGATCTTCATCGTCGGCATGCCCCGGTCCGGCAGCACTCTCGTCGAGCAGATCCTGGCCAGCCACCCCCAGGTTCACGCCGCCGGCGAACTGAAGAATCTGGATCGAATTGCCAATATGGTGACGGACTCCGCTGGCCGGCGGATCCCTTTTCCCCAGTGCATTTCGGTGCTCGACGCCGACGGCTTGCGGCGCGTGGGGCAGGCCTACCTGGCGAGCCTGCCGGCGCTTCCGGCCGGCAAGACTCGGATTGCCGACAAGGCACCCACGAACTTCCTACGCGTTGGCCTGATCCGCCTGATTCTGCCCAATGCTCGGATCATCCACACGATGCGCGACCCGGTCGATACCTGCGTTTCGTGCTTTTCAAGATTCATGCCCGGGCTGACATACAGCTATGACCTGGCCGAGTTGGGCCGTCACTACCGCTGGTATTACGAGCTGATGGCGCACTGGCGAAAGGTTCTGCCGGCCGGGGCGATGCTCGACGTCTCCTACGAGGACGTGGTCGGCGACCTCGAAGGCCAGGCCCGGCGGCTGATCGACTATTGCGGTCTGCCCTGGGACGATCGCTGCCTGAGTTTTCACGAGACCAGCCGGCCGATTGCGACGCCGAGCAACGTTCAGGTTCGCCAACCGCTGTACCGCAGCTCGCTGGCGCGTTGGCGCCGGTATGAAGCGTATCTTGCGCCGCTGCTGGCCGAGCTCGAGAGCTGCCGCCCGTAGCGTCGGTCGCCGGCGCGCGGCCGAAAGCGGGGCGTTTTAAGCTATAATCGGGGGTCTGAAACAGCCGGCGACGAGCGAGGACCAACATGCGATGACGGCGCCCAGCCCAACGCCCCGCGAGCTTAAGGCTCTCGCTGCCCTGGCCCAACGCGAACATCGCGCGGGGCGACTGGCCGAGGCGGCCGAGGCGTATCGCCAATTTCTCGCGTTGCGGCCCGACGTCGCCGAGATGCACAACAACCTGGGCAACGTGCTGTTGGACCAGGGGAAGCCCGACCAGGCCGTGGCACAGTTTGAGCAAGCGCTTCGCCTCCAGCCAGATTCTGCCGAAGCGCACAACAACCTGGGCAACGCGCTGAGTACAGCTGGGCACGTTCGACCGAGCGGCGGCTCATTACGATCAGTCGCTGGCCCTCAAACCGGACTACGCCGAGGCGCACTTCAATCGTGCCGATCTCAAAACCTTCCGCGCGGGGGATCCCGAGCTCGCCGCGCTCGAGGCCCTTGCCGCCGGCGCCGGCCGCCTGCCTCCCGGAAAAATGGCCTATATCCACTTCGCGCTCGGTAAGGGGCTGGAAGACGTCGGCGACTATCCACGCGCTTTCGAGCACTGGCTCGAGGGCAACGCGCTGCGGCGCCGCGAAGTCGAATACAACGAAACGGCCTATCAGCGAGCATTCCAGGCGATTACCGAGCGGTTCGACCAGAGCCTGCTGGATCGCTTCGGCGGGGTCGGCGATCCCTCGCCGGTGCCCATCTTTATCGTCGGCATGCCCCGCTCCGGCACCACGCTCGTCGAGCAAATCCTGGCCAGTCACCCACAAGTGCAGGCGGCCGGAGAATTGTCGCATCTGCATCGCGTCGCAAGTACGGTGCCCGACGCCGACGGCCGCGTGATTGCTTTTCCGCAGTCGATTGCCAGACTCGACGGCGACGGCTTTCGGCGGATGGGCCAGGCCTATCTGGCGAGCTTGCCGACTCTCGGCGACGGCAAGACTCGGATCACCGATAAGATGCCGACGAATTTCGCCTATGTTGGCCTGCTCCGGCTGATCCTGCCCAACGCGCGGATCATCCACACCGTGCGCGATCCGGTCGATACCTGCGTTTCGTGTTTTTCCAGGCTCTTTCCGGCCGGTGTGACGTTCAGTTATGACCTGGCCGAGTTGGGCTGCTACTACCGCTGGTATCACGAATTGATGGAACACTGGCGTACGGTGCTACCGGCCGGGGCGATGCTCGACGTGGTATACGAGGATGTCATCGACGACCTCGAAGCGCAAGCCCGACGGCTGATCGACTATTGCGGTTTGCCTTGGGATGATCGTTGCCTGCGTTTCCACCAGACCAACCGGCCAATCAAAACGGCCAGCAATGTCCAGGTCCGCCGGTCACTCTACCGCAGCTCGCTGGCGCGTTGGCGTCGCTACGAGGCATATCTCGAGCCGCTGCTGATCGAACTCGAGGGCTGCCGGCGGTAGCGGATCCGCGAGGGGCACCGCGCCACGGCGGCTTTCTGCCGCCTGGGCGCAAGGCTATAATTGCTTTGAAAGAGCCGGCAGCGAGCGAGGACAGAAATCTGATGACGACGGCCCGCCCGACGCCTGGAGAGTCTGCTGAATTGGACGCTCTTGCGGCCCTGGCACATCGCGAACATCGTGCCGGGCGTCTGGCGGAGGCCGCCGAGGCCTATTTTCAGATTCTTGCGCGGCGGTCGGACGTCGCCGAGATCTACAACAATCTGGGCAGCGTGCTGTCGGACCAGGGAAAGTTCGACGAAGCAGTGGTCCAATACGAGCGGGCGTCGCTCTCAAACCCAGCCTCGTCCAGGCCTACAACAATCTGGGCCGCATCCTCCGACAGCAGGGAAAGCTCGACGCCGCCGTGACACGCTTCGAGCAAGCGCTCGCTTTGGTGCCAGACCTCGCCGAGGCGCACTACAACCTGGGCAACATCCTGCGGGAACAGGGAAAGCTCGACCCGGCCGCGGCGCGCTATGAACAGGCGATCGCTCTGGCCCCGGATTACGCCGAGGCGCACAACAACCTGGGCTGCATCTTCCAATTGCAGGACAAGCTTGAGGAAGCGGCGGCCCATTTCGAGCGAGCGGTGGCGCTGAATCCCGATCTCTCGGGGGCCCACAGCAACCTGGGTACGGCGCGGAAGCGCCAGGGCAAATTCGAGGAGGCGGCGGCCTGCTATGAGCAAGCGCTCGCCCTCCGCCCCGATTTGGCCGAAGCCCATTACTATCGGACGGATCTAAAAACCTTTCGCGCGGGCGATCCCGATCTCGCCGCGCTCGAGGCGCTGGCCGCCGATCCCGGCCGTCTGCCTCCCGCCGAGATGACGTATATCCATTTCGCGCTCGGCAAAGCGCTCGAAGACATCGGCGACTACGACCGCGCGTTCCAGCATTTGCTGCAGGGCAACGCCCTGAAGCGCCGCGCAGTCCACTACAATGAAGCGGGCCATCAGCAGATCTTTCAGCGCATCGTCGATGTCTTCGATGCCAGCCTGCTGGAGCGTTTTGCCGGTGCGGGTGATCCCTCGCGGGCGCCGATCTTCGTACTCGGCATGCCCCGTTCCGGCAGCACGCTGGTCGAGCAGATTCTAGCCAGCCACCCACAGATCCACGCCGGCGGCGAATTGAAGACTTTGGATCGTGTCGTCGAATCCATGGCGACCGCCAGCGGCGAGCCTCTTCCTTATCCACAAGGCGTCTCGGCACTCGACGCCGATGGCTTCAGGCGACTGGGCCAGGCTTATCTGGCAACGCTGCCGCCTCTGCCCAACGGCAAGATTCGGGTCACCGACAAGACTCCGTTCAATTTTTTGTATGTGGGTTTGATTCGCCTGATCCTGCCCAATGCTCGGATCATCCACACGATGCGCGATCCGGTCGACACCTGCGTTTCGTGTTTCTCAAGACTCTTTTCGTTCGGTGCGATGTTCAGTTTCAACCTGGCCGAGCTGGGGTGCTATTACCGCTGGTATCACGAGCTGATGGATTACTGGCGATCGATTCTGCCGGCCGATGCCATGCTGGACGTCGTGTATGAGGACGTGGTCGACAACCTCGAACAGCAAGCCCGGCGGCTGATCGACTTTTGCGGCCTTCCCTGGGATGATCGCTGCCTGAGTTTCCACAAAACCAACCGACAGATCGCCACCCCGAGCAACGTGCAGGTCCGCCGGCCGCTCTACCGCAGCTCGCTGGCACGCTGGCGCCGCTACGAAGCGTATCTCGAGCCGCTGTTGATCGAGCTCGAGGGCTGCCGCGAGTAGCGGCAACCGGGATCGGAATCGCCGGCAGCGAGCGAGGACAAACACCGATGACCGCGACCCGCCCAACGCCCGGAGGGCCCAGCGAATTTGATGCGCTGCTCGCCCTGGCACAGCGCGAACATCGTGCCGGGCGGCTGGCCGAGGCTGCCGCGGCCTATTGCCAGACGCTCGCGCTGCGGCCCGACGCCGCCGAGATCCACAACGACCTGGGCAACGTGCTCATCGAGCAGGGCAGACTGGACGAAGCGGCAGCCCAATATGAGCAGGCCACGGCTCTTAAACCGAGCCTCTTCCAGGCACACAATAACCTGGGCAACATCCTCTGGCGCCAGGGCAAACTCGACCAGGCCGTGGCTCGGTTCGAGCAAACGCTCGCTCTGGCGCCGCAAATTGCCGAGGCACACAACAACCTGGGCAACGTGCTCAAGGACCAGGGCAAACTCGACAAAGCGGCGGTCCACTACCGGCAAGCGCTGGCTCTTCGGCCCGATCTCGCCGAGGCCCACAACAACCTGGGCGCCATCCTTAGAGATCAGGATTTGCCCGACGAGGCCCTGGCCCGGTTTCAGCAAGCACTCGCTCTGAAGCCGAATCTCGCCGAGGCGCATATCAACCTGGGCAACGCGCTGAAGCAACAAGGCAAGTTCGGCGAGGCGCTGGCCAGCTATGATCGGGTTCTGGCACTCCGGCCCCACTCGGCCGAAGCCCACTACCATCGCACCGATCTGAAAACCTTCCGCGCGGGGACGCCGATCTCGCCGCGCTCGAAGCGCTGGCCGCCGACACTCGCCGCCTGCCCGCGGCCAAGATGCTGTACGTCCATTTCGCACTCGGCAAGGCGCTGGAAGACGTCGGCGACTATGGCCGCGCCTTCGAACATTTTCTTAAGGGCAATGCTCTCAAGCGCCGCGAGGTCCATTACGACGAAGCGGCCGAGGAGCGAAATCTGCAGCTCATCGCCGACGTGTTTGACTCCAGCCTGATCGAACGTTTCGCCGGGGTGGGCGATCCCTCGGCGGTGCCTATCTTCATCGTCGGCATGCCCCGATCGGGCAGCACGCTCATCGAGCAGATTCTGGCCAGCCACCCGCAGGTGCAGGCCGCCGGGGAACGGTCGAATCTGGATCGCATCGTCCGCACGGCAACCGGCGCGGACAAGCAAATCCCCTTTCCGGCATCGATTCGGGCACTCGACACCGACGGCTTTCGGCGACTCGGTCAGGCTTATCTGGCCAGTCTGCCGGCTTTGGGCCCTGGCCAAGAGCGGATTACCGATAAAACGCCCAGCAACTTCCACCATGTCGGCCTGATACGCTTGATTCTGCCCAATGCCCGGATTATCCACACGATGCGCGATCCGGTGGATACCTGCGTTTCGTGCTTTTCGACGCTCTTTGCGCAGGGTCAGACATTCAGCTTCGACCTGGCTGAACTGGGGCGCTACTACCGCCGGTACGACGAGCTGATGAAGCACTGGCGATCGGTTCTGCCGGCCGGTGCCCTGCTCGACGTCTCCTACGCGGAGGTGGTCGACGATCTCGAAGCGCAAGCTCGGCGGCTGATCGAGTATTGCGGTCTGCCTTGGGATGATCGCTGCCTGAGCTTCCACGAAACCAGCCGGCCGATCCGAACCGCGAGCAACGTGCAAGTCCGCCGGCCGCTCTACCGCAGCTCGCTTGCGCGCTGGCGCCGCTACGAAGCTTTTCTCGAGCCGCTGCTGGCCGAACTTCACCCCGGTCCAGAGACGCGGGGCGCGGACTGAAATCGAAACAGCCGATGACTGGCCGCGGCAAATGATGCGGGGCTGAAGGCGCGCCGATCGATAAAAAAAGCTGGCTGCCCCGGTCTCGGAGCAGCCAGCGGAAAGAGATCTCAATCAACCCGGGGGGACTAGGCCGCCCGACGCCGCTTCCAAGCGGCCAAGGCCAGGCCGACTCCGGCGATGCCCAAGAGCACAACGCTCGAAGGCTCCGGAACGGCGGTGAAGGTGACCGCGGCTGATACCGCGGCGCCATCGGTGCCGCTGCCAGCCGAGTGGTTACCGTGCGTCAAATACTGGTCGTGACCCGGATCGACGACGAAGTAGAGCACTTCGCCCGTCGTCACGTAGAACGAACCACTATTCCAAGTCAACGTCTGAACACCCTCGCTGGAATACGCAGAGGTCCAGCTGGGATTGGCCGTGCTGAACGTGCTGCCAGCTACGGTCGAGCTATACGAATTGCTATTCAGATAGCCGTTCGAAATCTGACCAGAACCCGGGCTGTTGTTCTGCGGGGCCGTCATGATGTAGTTGGGCAACACGCCAGGTGCGAGATTCGCACTCGACGGGGTGCTGATGACAAAGAAACCAAATCCACCATCGCTAGGACTGCTACCACCCAAGTCGACCGCCGTCGTGCTGACGGTCACGTTTCCGCCTTGAGGAGCCGTCCACGCGACGTAGACCGGACCAAACTGGTCGGTCATCGACAAGGTGCCGGCCGTTGCGCTAGCCGGCATGTTGAGCCCGGCCAACGAGGTGCTCGTTGCGTTCGAACCGTAGTTGTAGAACACGCCAGAGACTTCGGCCTGGACGCTACCGTCACCATCGTCGTATTTACCCGAGACGGTGTCGGCAGTGGTCGAGAAGCCGGCGCTGCCGGTAACGTTTGGTTCCGCCAGTTCCTTACCGATTTCAGTGATGTAACCGCTGGCGGCGCCACCGGAGGTGAAGCCCGACGGCAGAGTGATGGCGTTACTGTCGAATCCACCATTCTTTTCCGGCTTCTGACCCGAGGCAATCTGCTCGGTGAACGTCTGGCCGGTCAACTGATTGAACGTACTGCCAGGTTTGAGTTGATAGGTTTGGAATGGAACCGTATAGGTATACGTCGCCGCCGTCAATTTGGTACCGCTGCTGAGGTAGCCGGTGGTGTTGGTGTTGTAATAGGTCTGCAGGGTTTGCAGGCTGCTGTTGCCAACGACAGCTTGTTGGTTGGTCCAGTTCCAACTCGTCACGCCTGCGCTCCAGGCATTGCCCCTTCCCCACACCGGGGCGGCCGCACTCGCCACCGCGGAACTGGTGGCAAAAGTGGACTTCCAATCGGTGGCCGCGTTGTAGGTATTCTGTGCCTGGGCAACTGCGACCAATGAAAACAACGGGAGCCATGAGATGGCTGCAAATCTAAGACGCGCTGATCGACTCATTAGCGACTCCTAAACAAATGGGGGGAAAACTGCGGGTGATTTAACTCTGAAGAATGCTCTGAACTGGCCGCCGCGAAACCCGCACCGATCTTTGCTCCAATCGGCAAAGACGACGGCGCCGGAAAACTCGGCAGGAGCCCCCAATGTAATCCGAATAAACTTGTTCGTCAACGAATTTTTAATTTGCACATTTGTTTTTGGGGAACTTTTTTTGTCGAACCAATGAAAGCCCCGCGTGAAAAACACTTGGCGCCGTGGCGATCCTGGCCCTGCGTTCGAGGCTGCGTTAGCGGTCTTTTTGGGGCCCGCCTAGACCGAGCCAGAGACCGATCCTATTGTTCTGCAACCCTTCCCAAGAGTCGGTGGAAAGAGGAACGGTGAGGTGCGATTGTTATCGAGAGGGGCGCCGGCGGCGGGTAGCCGCAGCAGCTGGCCGAGGATTACGGCGGGAATTCGCGAGGCTCTTGGACTGCGAAGGCGCCCCGCTTAGACCAACGTGGCTAATGACTTGCGGCGGGAGGCTGGTGGGGCCACGGCGACCGTGCATTGATAAAAAAAGCTGGCTGCCCCGGTCTCGGAGCAGCCAGCGGAAAGAGATCTCAATCAACCCGGGGGGACTAGGCCGCCCGACGCCGCTTCCAAGCGGCCAAGGCCAGGCCGACTCCGGCGATGCCCAAGAGCACAACGCTCGAAGGTTCCGGAACGGCGGTAAAGGTGACCGCGGCTGATACCGCGAGCGCCATCGGTGCCGCTGCCAGCCGAGTGGTTACCGTGCGTCAAATACTGGTCGTGACCCGGATCGACGACGAAGTAGAGCACTTCGCCCGTCGTCACGTAGAACGAACCGCTATTCCAAGTCAACGTCTGAACACCTTCGCCGGAATACGCGGAGGTCCAGCTGGGATTGGCCGTGCTGAACGTGCTGCCAGCTACGGTCGAGCTATACGAATTGCTATTCAGATAGCCGTTCGAAATCTGACCAGAACCCGGGCTGTTGTTCTGCGGGGCCGTCATGATGTAGTTGGGCAACACGCCAGGTGCGAGATTCGCACTCGACGGGGTGCTGATGACAAAGAAACCAAATCCACCATCGCTAGGACTGTTGCCACCCAAGTCGGTCGCCGTCGTGCTGACGGTCACGTTTCCGCCTTGAGGAGCGGTCCACGCGACGTAGACCGGACCAAACTGGTCGGTCATCGACAAGGTGCCGGCCGTTGCGCTAGCCGGCATGTTGAGCCCGGCCAACGAGGTGCTGGTCGCGTTCGAGCCGTAGTTGTAGAACACGCCCGAAGCTTCGGCTTGGACGCTTCCGTCACCATCGTCGTATTTACCCGAGACGGTGTCGGCAGTGGTCGAGAAGCCGGCGGAGCCGGTAACGTTTGGTTCCGCCAGGACTTTACCGATTTCAGTGATGTAACCGCTGGCGGCGCCACCGGAGGTGAAGCCCGACGGCAGAGTGATGGCGTTGCTGTCGGATCCACCATTCTTTTCCGGCTTTTGACCCGAGGCAATCTGCTCGGTGAACGTCTGGCCGGTCAACTGATTGAACGTACTGCCAGGTTTGAGTTGATAGGTTTGGAAGGGAACCGTGTAGGTGTACGTCGCCCCTCAATTTGGTACCGCTGCTGAGGTAGCCGGTGGTGTTGGTGTTGTAGTAGGTCTGCAGGGTTTGCAGGCTGCTGTTGCCAACGACAGCTTGTTGGTTGGTCCAGTTCCAACTCGTCACGCCTGCGCTCCAGGCATTGCCCCTACCCCACGTCGGAGCGGTCGCGGCCAGCGCCGCGGTGTTGGTGCTAAAAGTTGACTTCCAATCGGTGGCCGCGTTGTAGGTATTTTGTGCCTGGGCACTCGCGACCAATGAAAACAATGGGAGCCATGAGATGGCTGCAAATCTGAGAAGCGTCGATCGACTCATTAGCGACTCCTAAACAAATGGGGGAAAAACTGCGGGTGAATTGACTTCTAGAGACTTCCCTGAACTGGCCGCCGTGAAACCCTCACCGATCTTCTCTTCAGCCCAATTGGCACAGACGACGGCGCCGGAGGAACTGGCGGTAGCCCCAAATGTAATACGACCCTAATCGTTTGTCAACAAACTATTTACTAGAACATTATTATTTGACTAACTAAAATAATAAAAAGAGGTAAATCACTATACTCATCACGCTTGTACCCCTTTCAGATCTGGCCTGGGAGTCGATTGGACGATGAAAACATGCGATGTAATCGTGATTGGTGCCGGCGGTGTGGGTACCGCCGCAGCGGGCGAGATTGCCCGCCGCGGCGCCCAGGCAATTGCGATCGATCGCTTCGCGCCGGGGCACGACCAAGGAAGCTCGCACGGCCAGTCTCGCATCATTCGCCAGGCCTATTTCGAGCACTCCGATTACGTCCCCCTGCTCCTAGAGGCCTATCGCCTTTGGCATCGCCTGGAAGAGCGTCGCGGCCAGCGGCTGCTGGATCCGGTCGGGCTCGTCGAAATCGGAGCGGCCAGATGGGACGGTCGTGGCGGGGGTTCTGGCCTGCGCGGCCACTCACCGACTCGACGTCGAGCAGCTCTCGGGCAGACAGATCGAACGCCGGTTTCCTGGCCTGCACGTGCCCGAACCGTTGGTCGGCGTATTCGAGCGCGCGGCGGGCTATTTGCTCGTCGAGCAGGCCGTCATCGCGCAAGCGGCCGAAGCCGAACTTCAAGGAGCCAAATTGCATCTGGGCGAGAGTGTGCTCGCCTGGCGAGCCCGCGGCGACGCGGTTGAAGTGCGAACCGACCGAGGGCTTTACTCCGCCGGACGCCTGATCGTTTCGGCCGGTGCTTGGTCCGCGCCGCTGTTTGCCGACTTGAAAATCGCGCTACGGGTACTCCGCAAAGCGGTCTTATTGGTTCGAGCCCCAGACCGAGGTATATCGCTCCGACCGCGGCATGCCGACGTTCTTGTTTGACCTGCCGGCCGCGGCGTCTGCACCGGAAGCTGTTGGCTTGCTTCTATGGGTTTCCGCAGATTGACGCTGGCGGGGTGAAAGTGGCCGAACATTCCGGCGGAACGGTGGTCGACGATCCCTCGCAACGTCGATCGCCGGCTCGATCCGACGGACGTAGCACGTGTGAACGAGTTTTGCCGTCGGCACTTGCCGCAATTAAGCGAATCGACTGCTGCGGCACAGCGTCTGCCTCTACACCATGACGCCCGACGGACATTTTGTCGTCGATCGCCATCCGGAGCATCCGCAGGTCGCGCTGGCCGCCGGGCTATCGGGTCATGGGTTCAAATTCGTGCCGGTCTTGGGAAGCATTCTGGCCGACCTGGCGCTCGATGGCCGTACGTCGCTGCCGATCGATTTTCTCTCCGCTCGCCGGCCGGCGCTGGCGGCACGACGATTGACTCGCAAGCCGCCCGCGGTGCGTTATTCGGGTGGGCAGGAAAAAAGCTTCCCCCGGCGGGGAAATGTGTGCCGGCTGGCCGGGGCAAAATTGCTCGCCTCGCCCGAGAAGAGCCAGTGGGTCACCGTCGTCGTGCGGTCGTCGATCTGGATGACATTCAGCGAGTTCTTGCCGCGTTTCGCGACCCCGCCCGCGCGACGAAGTCGAGGTTCCACATTCGACAATCAGAATCCCGGTCGAAGCGGTCGCTCGGCCGTAAAGGCGTCGTGCGAACTGGCGGTGTAGCTGCGATGCAAATGCCCGCCAAGAATCAGATTCGACCCCCAACCGGTCAAAACATTCCAGGGCCGCCCGGGCGCCGATCGTCGCGTCGTGTTTCCGCTCGCTATCGGGAGCGGGGGCGAAATGGTGATGGGCGACGACGATCTCTGGCCGCATGGGCCGGCGTGGCCCGAAAGGCGTGGCTGGCAAGTTCGAGTTGCCGGGGCTGGATCCGGCCATCGGTAATCTTTCGCAGCGGCGCGGTCGTATCGAGCGCCACGATCGTCGCGTCGTCGAGCACGAGCACGCTTTCGAGTTCGGGCGAGATGTATTTCCGATACAAGGCATACGGGGTGAACAGCCGCTCATGGACCCGGATAAAGCGGAATGTCGTGATTGCCAGGCACGACGATCAGCGGAACCGTGCGGCAATCGGTCGAGAAACGCCCGGGCGGCGGCGAATTGGGCCGGTTTGGCTCGCTGCGTGAAGTCGCCGCTGGCCACGATGACGTCGGCACGAATCGTCGGCCGCGGCCCGCAACACGGCCTCGCCAACCGTCGGGCAGGTAAAGCGGCCCGAAGTGGAGATCGGAGATTTGGAGTAGGGTCAGCATCGCGATCAAAACACCAAACTCCGCGGCCCCGTCGGAGGCCTCGCGGAAGCGACGTGTCTGCAGGGTTCCAGGGGGATGCGGTGCCGGGGTTTGAGTGCTCGGCTCGATTCAATTCGGCGGACGAGTCGCTCATTCGATCCAGCCGCCACCGCCGACCTGCTCGCCGAGGTAACAGACGACCGCCTGGCCCGGAGCGACCCCGAACTGCGGCTGGTCGAAGCGGCAATGGAGCCGTCCCCCCGGCAAAGGCTCGACCGTGGCCGGCACGCGCCGGCTGTTGTAGCGGATTTTCACTCCGCAGCGGATCGGTCCGACGGGCGGATCGATCAGCCAGTTGGTGTTGGCGGCGGTCAATTCGTCGCGTGCCAGATCGGCTTTGGAACCGATGACCACACGGCCGGTCGCCGGCTCCAAGCGAACGACGAACCGCGGCTCGCCCAAAGCCACGCCAAGTCCTTTGCGCTGGCCGATGGTGAATCGCTCCAGCCCCTCGTGACGCCCGACTTCCTCGCCGTCGGTCGTAACAATCGCGCCGGCCGTGGCCGAAGGACCTACCCGCTCACGAATGAAGGCGGCGTGGTCTCCTTCGGGGACGAAGCAGATTTCCTGGCTCTCTTTTTTGTCGGCGACGCGCAGACCGGCCCGCTGGGCCAATTGGCGAATCTCCGGCTTGCGATATCCTCCCACCGGCAACAACATTCTGCGAAAGAAACCGGCGGTCGATGCCAAACAGGGCATACGACTGATCCTTGGCCTCGTCGACCCCCACAGCCAACGCCGGACTGCCGTCGGCCGCCTGAACAATCCGGGCGTAATGCCCAGTGGCCACAAAGTCGGCCTGCACACTGTCGGCATAGTCGAACAACCGGCCGAATTTGAGCCAGGTGTTGCAGACGACGCAAGGATTGGGCGTTCGAGCCGCGGCATACTCCGCCACGAAATAGTCGATAATCCGACCGAACTCGTCCTGAAAATCCAAGGCGTAAAACGGAATATTCAGGCGGTCGGCCACCCTGCGGGCATCTTCGGCGTCGGAGGCCGTGCAGCAGCCCTGCTTGTGTGCTGCTCGCTCGACAATCGGCAACGTGGCTTGTCGCGCGGAGATTCGAGCTCCCGGATTACCCTCGGCGACCTTCGATGCAAGCGTATCGACAGAGGCCGATCGACATGCCGAGGCCGTGCTGTCGCCGGTTCGCAGGCCGGCCGCAGCTTCGCCATGGCGCATGAAGACGCCGATCACTTCGTGCCCGTCGGCGCACAGCAGCTCGGCGGCGACACTGCTGTCGACCCCTCCGGACATAGCTAAGACGACTCTGGCCAAGTGTTTTCGAGCCTCGCTAGTCACCATGACGCACGCCACGGGCGCACTGAAATTACGGGCGTCCGCGACGGCGCTCTATCATACGCGAAACGGTCGACGACGCATCCCCCGCAGCTCGGTTAGAGTGCCGAGCTGGACGGTCCGGAGCATTCCCGTACTCGGGCGGTTAGCCGGGGTGATGCGCCAATTGACCTACCGCGCCAAAATGGCTACCGCCGACCACGAAGCCGTTGCGGCGCTTCCCAAAGCCCACGTATCAGGACTCCTGGTCCGTGACCCCGGTTCGTTCCTGGATTTGCGTCAACACGCTAACTTGCCACGATTTACTCAAAGGTGCTGGCAATTACCGTGTTAATGGGGATTGGGGGGCAAGGGGCCGACGGTGTTCCTGGGCTGAGTTCAGAAAGGAACGCGAAAAGTCGGGCATCTAGAGCCCCGGTTCAGAGAGACTTATAGGTCGCTCGTTCGGGACGCGAGTCTGAGGTCCGTCGTTCCGGACGCGATTCCGAGGTCCGTCGGTCCGAACTCCATCCTGACTTTTCCTTCGCATCCGGTGACCGCATACGTGTCGTCTCGCGAATCGCGCTCCCTGATTCTGCTGGACTATAGCGCCTGTATTGAGCTTTCCAGTGTTCTTCGGCCTCCCTGAGATGCGCTATGGCCTCTACGGCCTCCCTGCGGAGTTTAATTCGATCACCGCCCATTGCGCGGGTGGTAACCAGGGTCATACCGAGCGCCAGGATGCAGCAGTGAAGTTTGTAGTGGAATTTCATGATTTGCATTCTAGACCGGCGGCCGGTCAAGCGTGGCGCGTCTACTGAGCCTGTCGAATTCGGTCAGGACGACATCCACTTGGTCAACGGTGATTCCCGCGTCGAACGCGATCGCGTCGCGGCAATCTATGCAATTCGTATACCAGTGAGCAATGTAGGCGCCGCTCTCCAAGCCAATCGCTTGGCCGTTGAATTCAAACAACGAGCTTTGGTCGTCGGTTTCGCCAGCTAGTGGGCCGTCAACGCCGAGGGCATACCGCCACCCACGTTGGCAGTTCAGCGACCACCGTGCGCAGGTTTAACGGCCCGCGGCTTCAACCGGCGACCAAGGCGAATTAGGGTCCACTGCGAACGCCACTGCAAGCCGGTGGACGGTGCGCAGTTGCGGGCGGCATTTACGGTCTGGAATGTTGGAAATCACGTGCTGGCTCGCTCCTGTCAACCCCCGCAAGCCCAAGACCGCGCCGGGAGTTGCCGGCGTCTGGGCGACCCACGCCTGGACGGTCCGCGAGATGCTGGAAAAAACCTCAACACACTAACCGGCCACAACCCACCCAAATTCGCTCACAAAAGCCTAACACAAACCCCTTATGATGACTGGTCTATCGGGGGCACGAAGTGTCCAATCCGAGTGAGGCTGGCTCGTTGCCTCCCACACAACAGATGACTTAACACCCTGGAGCCGGGCGGATGGCTGGTTGCTGCGCAAGAGATTCTGGTGCCGGTCGTCTCTTCAAACCGGCTGCGTTAGCGGCAATATTCGCCATCTGGGGGTTGCTTCCGGCGTGGCCCTGCCGTGCCGAAACGTCTGCCACCGCCACGGCAACGCCCCCAGAGGCGGCGGCGGAGGCGGCCCCTGGCGATGCGGCACCGGCCGGCGCTTCGGAGGGTGCTGAGGCCGCCAAGGGCAAAGCGCCGGTCGTCGATCCGGCTCTGCCGAGCTACGCGCCTGCCAAGGGAATCACGGGCCGCTTGAAGTCGGTCGGCTCCGACACGATGAACAATCTGCTGGCGCTGTGGAGCGAGGATTTTCGCAAGATCTATCCCAGCGTGCGGATCGAAATCGAAGGCAAGGGGTCGGGCACGGCTCCGCCGGCACTGATTCAGGGGACCGCCGATTTTGGTCCGATGAGCCGCGACATGAATCCCGATGAAATCGCCCAGTTCACGTCTGCCTTCGGCTATCCTCCGACGCAATTACCCGTAGCGATCGACATGCTGGCGGTGTTCGTCCACAAGGACAACCCGCTGGAAAGTCTGACGCTGGAGCAGCTCGACGCACTCTTTTCGGTCGGCCGCAAAAAGGGCTATGGCAAGGAAATCCGCACCTGGGGTGACCTGGGATTAACCGGCGCTTGGGCCAATAAGCCGATCAGCCTGTATGGCCGCAATCCGGCTTCCGGCACGTACGTCTACTTCAAGGAACACGTGCTGGAGAAAGGGGATTTCAAGCCGACGGTCAAGCAATTGGGGGGCAGTTCGGCCGTGATTCAAGGGGTGGCTACCGACACTTATGGAATCGGTTATAGCGGCATCGGCTATAAGACGGCCGACGTCAAAGTGATTCCGCTGGCGCGAAACAAGAAATCGCCCGCCGTACCGGCCGAACCGCAATATGGCTATGACGGCACGTACCCCCTGTCCCGCTTCCTGCTGCTCAGCATAAACTACAAACCGAAGTCCGTAATTGACCCCGTCGACGGCCGAATTCATCCGATTCGTCTTCAGTCGCCAGGGGCAAGCCGACGTGATCAAGGAAGGCTTTTTGCCGGTACCCGCCAAGATCGCCGAGCGGGGGATGAAATCGGTCGGCCTGCCGGTTTCGCAGTAACAGCTTCGCGCGGTCGACCCGCGGCACTGGGAGGTGCGTGCGGGAGGGCTGATGGCTGGATGTCCGGCCCCGAGGGAGTGCGATTTTCAGGTGACGGACCACCGCCGTCACCTGTTTTTGTCGCTAGGTTGTATGAATCAGCAATCCTTCACGGGACACACGCGCCGCAGGCAAACGCGCTGGACCGTGCACGTTGTCGACCGGTTGGCCCATTGGCTGATCGCGGCCGGTGGCATCGGCACGATCGTGGCCGTTTCGCTGGTTTGCGTTTTCCTGGTGTGGGTCGTGTTGCCGCTCTTCTGGCCGGCCACCGTCCGCCAGAGCAAACGTGGCGAAGGTCGATTGGTCGGCCGACGGCCCGCAGCACATCGCGCTCGACGAAGATCAGTTGCTCGGCTACGCCCTGTTGGCCGATGGTTCGCTGGTGGCGTTTCGGCCCGACAATGGCGAGCGGTCGCGCGAGCAAGAGTTTTTGCGCGACGCCCCGCCGACGGCCGCCGCTTTCGATCCGCAAGGCGTGCGGGCCGCGTTCGGCTTTGCCGACGGCACCGTGCGACTGGCCAACATCCATTTCACCACCACGTTTGTCGAGCCGGCGGAATTGCCCGAGCCGATAGCGCAACCTGCGGGCCGGCGACGTCGCCGTCTGGAACGAAGCGGTGCTGACGCGCGCGGCGGCGGGTCAATTCCGGCTGCGGCGTTTGGTCGCGGAATTGGATCCGCCGATTGAAATTGCCGGCGCCGGAAACATTCAGCGGATCGACTATTCAGCCCGGCCCAGCGGAGAGATGTTTTGCGTGTTGTCGGCCGAGGGCCGGCTCGAATTGCATGAGACGCATCGTCGCGAGAATCTGCTGACCGGCGAAACGATTGTCGAAACCACCGGCACCGAATTGCCCTGGAATCCGCCGGCCGGAAAAGGGCTTGCCCGACTATCTGCTCCTTTCCGACCAGGGAGATCACGTCTTCGCGGCCTGGCAGGATGGGACGCTGTTGGACTTCGACACCCGCGACGTCGACCACCCCAAGCTCGGCGAAGCGCTCGATCTGGTTCCCGAAGACGGACGAGCGGCTGACCGCACTGCGGTTCTTGCTCGGAAAAGGGACCCTTCTGGCCGGCGATTCGCTCGGCCGCGTGCAGGCGTGGTTCGGCGTCCACGCCGCAGAAAAAGGGACCGACGAACCGGTCCGACTGGTGATGGCCCACGCGTTTGCCGGTCCGGCCGCTGGCGCAGGGAGCGGCCGCGCGGAAGTGGTTTGCCTGGCTTCGTCGGGCAATTCGCGCTTGTTCGGCGTCGGCTATTCCGATCGGTCGGTCCGGCTCTATTACCCGACCAACGAGCGGTTGGTGCTCGACACCCGAGCGCCGGCCGATACGGCACCAAACCGGCTCACGCTGGCGCCGCGCGACAACGGATTGCTGGGCGTCGCCGGCCAGGAGCTCGTCCATTGGAAGATCGATCCCGGCTATCCGGAAGCCAATCTGCGGGCATTGTTCTGGCCGGTCTGGTACGAAGGAACGCCCGGTCCGTCGCTGGTCTGGCAGTCGGGCTCGGGTTCGGCCGGCTCGGAGCCAAAACTGAGCCTGGTGCCGCTGATTTACGGCACGCTGAAGGCGACGTTCTATTCGCTTCTTGTTCGGCGTGCCGCTGGCGCTGGGAGCGGCGCTCTACACGAGCGAATTCATGCGTCCGGCGCTGCGGGCGAAGATCAAGCCTGCCGTGGAAATGATGGCCAGCTTGCCGAGCGTGGTCTTGGGCTTTCTGGCCGGCGCCATCGTGGCGCCGTTCGTGGAAGGAAGCATTGTTACGATCGTCTGTATCTTCTTCACCGTGCCGACTGCGCTGGTCGCCGGTGCGTATCTGTGGCAATTGCTTCCCCAGCGACTGACGTTGACGGCGGCTCGGTGGCGTGTGGCGATGATGTTCCTGATGCTGCCGGTTGGCGCGCTGTTGGCCATGGCCGCGGCCCCGTGGATCGAGCGAGCCTGGTTCGCCGGCGACATCGTGGCCTGGCTCGATGGGCAGGTGGGGGACGGCGTCGGCGGCTGGATCATGCTGTTGGCTCCGGTGGCGGCGCTGGTGCTTGGGTGGCTGACGCTGGAACGGATTCATCCCCGCTTGCGGCGGAAATTCTCCGACTGGCCGCGCCGGGCCTGGACCTTGGTCGACCTGGCTAGCTTTATTATCGGCCTGGCCGCGGTGCTGCTGATTTCCTGGCTGGGCGGGAACGGCCGCTCGAGGCGCTCGGTTTCGACCCGCGGGGCCAGGTGCCCGCCACGCTCGATGGGACCAAATTCGCTTTGGGGATCATCGGCACGTACTGCGCCGCGGAATGCCTTGGTGGTCGGCTTCGTCATGGGTTTTGCCATCATTCCGATCATCTACACCGTTGCCGACGACGCCCTGTCGACCGTGCCCGACCATCTCCGCTCGGCGTCGCTCGGGGCCGGGGCGACCCCCTGGCAGACGGCGATGCGGGTGGTGGTGCCGACGGCGATGAGCGGACTATTTTCGGCAGTGATGATCGGGCTGGGCCGCGCCGTCGGCGAGACGATGATCGTGCTGATGGCGGCCGGCAACACGCCGATCATGGATTGGAACATTTTCAACGGCTTTCAGACCCTCTCGTCGTTGATCGCCCAGGAAATGCCCGAAGCGGTCCGCAACAGCACCCATTACCGCACGTTGTTCGTGGCGGCCTTGACGTTGTTCGGTTTGACGTTCGTGGTCAACACGGTCGCGGAGATGATCCGCCTGCGCTTCCGGCGGAGGGCCTATGAGCTCTGAAAGCCTGCTTTCGGATGCGGCGAATCCCGGCGGCGCGACGTCGACGGTCGGGCAGCGCCTGCGCCGACCGTCAGTCGGCGAAGCGGCTGGCGCCCGGTGCGCACTCGGCAAGCCAGCGCCGCCACCTCGCTGGCGGCCCAGGGCGAGCCGATGCTTTGGCTGGCCGGCGGGGCTCTGGCGGTCGCGTTGACGATGATCGTCGGTCTGTTGGTGCTGGTGTTGTACCAGGGGCTGCTCACGTTTTGGCCGCAGAGGGTGGCTCAAATCGAAACCGATGACGGCACGATTTATCTCGGCGAAATCGCCGACCGCCGCCGCTACAGTCCCCAAGAGCGCATGCTGGCCACGCTTCCCCACGAGGCGGCCGAGAGGGCCAAGCGCGAGGCCAAAACGCACGGCGGCCAGTTCGAGCAGGAAAAAATCCGCATTGAAAACTTCGAGCTGACCAACACCCACTTTGTCTGGATCGACGCCTTCCGCGTGCGCGAGACGACGTTTCCCGAGTGGGCGCTGGTGGTCGAACGGCTCACCAACGGCCGGTTCTACGGCTTGCCGGCCGCGTTCCTCGTCGATGGCCAGGAGGTGGCCACCACGCCCGCCGAGGTTTGGGCCGAGTATCTCAAGTACCACGCCGAGGTGCGTGCCCGCTGGCAGCAGCGCGTGAAGCTCGAACGGGACGAACTCGGCCGGCTTGGCCGCCGCGAACTGGAAGCCCGCATCGCGGTGAAACAACAAGAGCTCGACTTCGACCGGGAATCGCCCGAGTATGCCGCGGCCGAGCGGACATTGGCCGCGACGGTGACCGAAGTCGAGGCGGACCGAGCGAGCATCGACGCCGAAATCGATCGGCTCAATCAACAAAACACCCGCTACGCGCTGCGGCTGACGACCGGCGACGGCCAGCCGCAAGTGGTGCCGCTGGAGTCGATTGTCAGGGCCTATCCGGCCAACCAACTGACGACCCTTGGTCACCTGCGAATCTACTTGTCGCGCTGGCGCGAATTCCTGCTGACCGATCCGCGCGAAAACAGCGAAGGGGGCGTCTATCCGGCGATCTTCGGAACCGTGGCGATGACGTTGACGATGTCGCTGCTGGTTGTTCCGTTCGGAGTCCTCGCGGCCCTCTATCTGCGCGAGTACGCCAAGGCCGGACCGATCGTCAGCATCCTGCGGATTGCCATCAACAACCTGGCGGGCGTGCCGAGCATCGTGTTCGGCGTGTTTGGCCTCGGACTGTTCTGCTATATCGTCGGCGCCGAAATCGATCAGCTCTTCTTCGAGGCCACGCTGGCCGAAACCGGCCGCTCGACCTTCGGCACCGGCGGAATCCTTTGGGCTTCGCTGACTCTGGCCTTGCTCACGGCCCCGGTGGTCATCGTGACCACCGAAGAAGCGCTGGCGGCAGTCCCCAACTCGATGCGCGAGGGCTCCTACGCCTGCGGCGCGAGCAAGTGGCAAACCATCCACCGCATCGTGCTGCCGCGCGCCATGCCGGGCATCATGACCGGGATGATCCTGGCCATGGCTCGCGGAGCGGGCGAAGTCGCCCCGATCATGCTCGTCGGCGCCATGAAGCTCGCCCCAGATTTACCGGTTGACGGCGTTTTCCCCTATTTGCACTTGGAGCGGAGCTTCATGCATTTGGGCTACCACATTTACGATCTCGGTTTTCACAGCCAGAATAGCGTGGCCGCCGCGTCGATGCTGTTCACCACCACGCTCCTTCTGGTCACCATCGTGGCCACGCTCAACGTGATGGCCATTTGGCTACGGTCCCGGCTCCGCCGACGTTATGTCGCCAGCCATTTCTAGCATGTCAGTTCGAACCCGACAGATTTTTTTCCGGTACGAGGCCGCACGGTGACAGCACTTCCGACTTCCGTTCGTTCCGCGCAGAGTCCCAAGGCGTCAGGCGAGCCGAGCCCGGCCGTGCCGCCGGCGGAATCGGCGCCACCACAGCCACCGGCTGCGGCCATGGCCCAGGGGCGGTTGGCCGCCATCGCGCGTGGAGAATCCATTCCGACCGAAACGCATCTGGCGGTCGCCAAGGAAGAAGTGGTCGTCGAAGTCGTCGAATTCAATCTTTGGTACGGAAAAAAACAGGCCCTCCACGACATCAACATGCGCATTCCCAAGGGCAAGGTGACCGCGCTCATCGGGCCGTCGGGTTGCGGCAAATCGACCCTGCTGCGGAGCGTCAACCGGCTGAACGACCTGAACATCGCCGTGCGGATCGGCGGCGACATCCGATTGAATGGCGATTCCACCTACGCCTCGAGCGTCGACGTGATCGAGCTGCGCAAGCGGATGGGCATGGTATTCCAGAAGTCGAACCCCTTCCCCATGAGCATCTACGAAAACGTCGTCTATTCGCTCCGCATCGACGGCGAGCGCGATCGCCGAGTGCTAGACGCCGTGTGCGAGCAAAGTTTGCGCGGCGCGGCCCTGTGGGACGAAGCCAAGGACCGCCTGCACGAAAGTGCGCTGAGTCTCTCCGGCGGGCAGCAGCAACGCTTGTGCATCGCCCGGGCGATCGCCGCCGAGCCCGAGGTGCTTTTGATGGACGAACCCTGCTCGGCGCTCGATCCGATCGCCACGGGCAAGATCGAGGATTTGATCCAGGAGCTGCGCGGGGCCTACAGCGTGCTGATCGTCACCCACAATATGCAACAAGCCTCGCGGACGGCCGACTATACCGCCTTCATGTACCTGGGTCACGTGCTGGAATACGGCCCCACGAGTGACCTTTACACCAAACCGATCCTCAAGGAAACTGAGGCTTACATCACCGGTCGCTTCGGTTAATCGATGCGGCACGGCGTATCTGGTTTTCCCCCCGGCTCGCCACTGCCTTGCGAAAGGCCATGGCAACGGCACCTTGGCGGCATACGCTGTCGCGACGCGCGGCTAGAGGTTTCTCGCTTATCATGGCAGTTCACTTGCAGCGGCAGATCGAGAGCCTCAAACAGAAGATTCTGTTCGTCGGGACGCTCGTGGAAGAAGCGTTGGCCAAAAGCGTCTCGGCCCTGGTCAACCGCGACCGCAATCTCGCCCGGGCCGTTATCGACCAGGACGCCGAAATCGACCGCATGGAAGTCGACGTCGAAGAGGAGGTGCTCAAGACGCTGGCCCTCTATCAACCGGTGGCGGCCGACCTGCGCTTCGTCGTGGCCGTGCTGAAGATCAATAACGATCTGGAGCGGATGGGCGACTTGGCCAAGAACATCGCCAAACGGGTGCTGTTTCTCACGCAGTGCGAACGGATTGATTTGCCCGGCGACTTTCGCTCGATGGCCACCAAGACGCAGGCCATGGTCAAGCAATCTCTCGACGCGCTGGTGAATTCCGATCCAGGCGCTGGCCCGCACGGTCCGTGCGTCCGACGACCAGGTCGATCAGCTCCGCCGCAATATCCAACAGTCGATCGAGCAGCAGATCGTGAAGCATCCGACCCAGACCGAGTGTCTGATGCGACTGACGAGCGTGTCGCGGCACTTGGAACGGATCGCCGACATGGCGACCAACATCGCCGAAGACGTGATCTATATGGTCGAGGGAGAAATCGTGCGCCACAATCGTCGCGCGGAATAGCTCGCCGCCCCCCCCGCTGTGGGCGACGCGACGTTACGCGCCCTCGCCGCCTTCGTCTATCGTTTGTTCCGCTGGTTGGCCACGAACTGCCCGATCGCTTCCAACGTGGCGCCGGGGACCACGGTTTCCCAATGCACGCCGGCCGACGAGATTTTCAGCGCCAGCCCGATGGGCGGCGACGCCGGAAACTCGATCTTTTGGGCCTTCGGGTCGGTTGCGGCCGCAGTGAGTGTTTGCACCCAATCGGCTACGGTGGACAACCGCACGAGGGCGACGGCCTGCGCCGGCCGGCAAAAGTGCCGTAATCTCGGCTACCTGCGGGTCTGGCTGGCTGCTGGTGCCGGCGGGATGCTCGGCGGCCGCGATGGCTCGGCGGAGATTGTCCACGCTGACATAGGCCGAAACGATCGTGTGATCGTCGATTGCGGCCAGGTACGTGTGAATGGCATCGTCGGAACCAAAGATCTTTTTGAAGACCGCCTTGACCGGCTCCGCCAGCGGAGCGGGTTGACCGGCTTCGATATCCTTCATGCTGGTCACGTACTCGATCGCGTCGTGCCCATCGACCTGGATGTGCTTGACTTCGCCCAAGGAAAGAATCTTCCGCGCGTTTTCCCCGTCGCCTGAGGGAAGCTTGCCCAGCTCATCGATCTGGGACAAATACTCTTTCGAGTCATCAACCTTCGCGATCAGGATCGCATTGGAAAGGAGTGGCTCATCGGGCTTTGGGGCTCCGATCCAGAATTTACCGTTTTGCTGCTGGGCCATGATCCGCCCGAATATTTCGGCGAATTTCGCTCGTTGATCGGGCGGCAGTTTGTCGAGCGCCGGGTTCAGCTTCCGCCCTTCCTCGCTCAGAAACCATCCCGCCAGATTGCGCAACGGTTCGCTGTATTGAATTGCCGCGACCCCGACAAACGGCCCATCGGGCAAGCCGGTCAGCAACGGTTTGTTGGACCCCTCGATACGGCCCGCCGTCTCGGCCCAACGGCCGCCGGGAGTCAGCCGCAAACGGGTGGAGACTCGCACCGTGCCGGCCTCATCGGATCGGATGCCAATCGCCGCCAGATACAATTCGTCGCCAGCGGCCATCGACAACTGCTGATAGAGCTTGAGTGCCGGCAGAACCGCCGCGCCGCCCGGTCCGCCTGGCACCCCCTGCTGCTCGAGCACGTCGATCTGCGTCGACAGCCAATCGTTGGCAGTGCCGCTGAGGACCTTGATGACCGCCGGCGTGGCAACCGCCGCAACGTCGACTTCGGCCAACCAAGTGCGCAGTGGCGACAGTTCATCGCCGACGCTCTTCACCGAAGCCAATACGTCTTTGAGGGCCGGCTCGAACTCCGCCCCCGCCAGCACGGCAAAGTCTCCTTTTTGGCAGACGAGCACGGGCTTGCCCGCCACGTAGACTTGCGTGATCTTGTCGGTGGCATTCTCTGGCTGAAGCTGGGCCACGAATTTTTCGTAATCGGTGACCGGCAATATGACGATCGGCGTCGGCGCCTCGAGCGGTTGATCTTCGGCCGGCAACCATGCCATGGCGGCGGTCGCTTTGTCGTCCAAACCGGCGTGGATGCCGGTTTGCACGCGAGCCAACGAGAGGAGCGAAACCGACGGCGCTTGCACTTTGCCCGCCAGCTTCTCGATCTTGTCGCTCGTCGCTTCCAGCCGATTCACGACGATTACCGCCAGGGCAGTGCTGGGAATCGCATCCAACACGTCGGCCGCGAGGGCCCAGCGGGCTGGCGCAAGCCCGAAAGCAAGAGCCAACAACGCCATCATCGCTCGCTTCGAGAACATGGATTGCCTCGTTAAATAGTCCCGACAAAGAAAGAAACACGTGCCTTGCGCGGTATGGACCGCGGCCACGATGGATCGGAAAGCGCCCCGGCATTCTAATCCAGCGTCGAGCGGCGAAACAGCTTTGCAGCGTGCGGAAAATTGCCGCGCAGGGACGATTTGGCCGCGATGGCGGTCGCAATCGGTGGAAGAAAAACGGTCAGCCCACAGCCAACATAGGGACGCCGTCCGGCCCGTTGGCTGCCAAGCTAGCTGGTCTGGCGGCGATCGACCTGGGCACGATTGGCGGAACCCTGATCTGCCGGTAGACGACTGGCAGTGGGCTGATCCGCCATCTGGCGTCTCTGTTGCAGGTAAAGCGGGTGGACCACCGATCGACGGCCCGCGGCCTGTTGGCGATCATCAAGACGCCGCCTGATGCCACGGGCGATCTCGGTCGCCTGCTGCTCCTTGCTCCACTGGATACGGTCGATCGCCTGGATACTGGTCGGCGCCGGCCGGCGGCTGGGCTTCCAAGCAACCATCTTCTGAAACCAACGTGCCCGACCGGCGGACATGCGCGAGCCTGAATCCTCGTTTTGGTGTCGTTCTTCCGCGGCGGGTTGTTCGGTGTACGAATGCCAAAGCCGCCGCACGTCGTCTGCCCGGACTCCGTGCTGCTCGTCTCCGACCAACACCAGGTCTCCGTCGGTCTGCTCGAGTCCGCTGCGCACGGCGTGCATCAGACCCAACCGAAACGGATGCCGCACCGTGCTCACCTGGGGATAGGTCAGGGAGAGATGCCGAGCCACGTCGAACGAATCGTCGGTCGATCCGTCATCGATGATCAGCAATTCGAAGCGGCTGGTGAGCTCGGGCAAGACGTCCAGAATCTCGGCGACCTGAAGTTCCAGGCGATGTTGGGCGTTGTGAATTGGCAGCAGAATCGTGACGGAGGGTTTCAAGTTTGGCCTCGATTGGCTACTGGCCGGTCGCGCGGCATTTCCACCGGAAATGGGCTTCGCGCCGCCAAGCAGTTCAGAACGAAAGGTTGTCAGGCGTCGTGGGAGGAAGGCTCGTCGTCGCGGGGAGCAGCGGAGTGCCGGCAGGGCTCGACTGGATCTTGGATTTCGCATCTAGTGGATCGGATCGGTTGCGAGGGCAACTCAAGACCGGCCAAGTAAATACCACCTTTGCACTTAGTAACGTGAGGGCCGGTCGTGCGGCATACCTGGAATGTTGCGCTGCCGACGGGCCAAACGAGCGCGACATGGCGCCACTGGCCAGCCCCGGCCGGCCCCAGTATGCTGAAAAACGCGTCGCTTTCGCGAGGCGCCCGCCTCCCGGGCCGTCCCTGTGGCGGACGCCCTGCGCCCGCGCTTTGCCCCGAGAAGGAGCCACCACACGTGTTTCGCGAATCTGTTGACGGGCCCGATTTTTCCGTCCAGGGCGGCCTGCTGCCGGCGATTGCCCAGGACGCCACCACCGGCGAAGTGCTGATGCTGGCCTACATGAATCGCGAGAGTTACGCCGAGACGCTGCGCACCGGCGAGGCTGTCTATTACAGCCGCAGCCGCGGCAAGCTCTGGCGCAAAGGCGAGGAGAGCGGCCACGTCCAACGCGTTGCCGAGGTCTATCTCGACTGCGATGCCGACACCATCCTGCTGCGGGTCGAGCAGGTCGGCGGAGCCGCTTGCCACGAGGGCTATCGCAGTTGCTTCTTCCGCCGCGTTACCCCGCAGGGTCTGGAAATCGTCGGCCAACGGGTGTTCGATCCGCGGCAAGTCTACGGCCAATAACCCACTGGCCCCTCACCCCACACATCCCCCGAAAGACTATTGCCACGCAAGGAGATTCGATCCATGGGAGCCGATGCACGCATTGCCGAGTTGAAACTTGAATTGCCGCCGGCTCCCAAGCCGGCAGGCGTCTACAAGCCGGTCCTCGTGATTGCCGGCCTGGCATATGTCTCCGGCCACGGCCCGCTGCGCCGACAAAACGATGATCACCGGGCGCGTCGGCGCCGATCTCGATCTGGCCGCCGGTTATCAAGCCGCGCGCCAAACCGGCCTGGCTATTCTGGCAACGCTGCGCAGCCACTTCGGCACGCTCGATCGCGTACGGCGCGTCGTCAAACTGCTGGGCATGGTTCAGTGCGGGCCCGATTTCAAGGATCAGCCGGCCGTGATCAACGGTTGCAGCGAACTGTTTCGCGATATCTGGGGAGAAGATTTGGGCGTCGGCGCCCGCAGTGCCGTGGGCATGGTTTCGCTGCCGGGAAGCATTGCGACCGAGATCGAAGTCATCTTCGAGGTCACGCCCTGACGGTGACGCCTTGATTGGCGTCCCCAATCAGAGATCGCCGCCGCCGCCGAGTGCGCCGTGGAGATGATCGGTCAGATTCAGCGTGATCAGCTTCACGTCGTGGTCCCATACGAGTGTGCTGATCGATCCATTGCTGAGGCTGAACGGGTTGCGCTGGGCCGGAATCTCCAATAATACCTTGATGCCGGCGCTGAGCGAGCCGCCGTGGGCCACGATGACCACCTGGCGATGCGGCGCTTCGCGAATATCGCGCAGAGCAGCCCCCATGCGGCACATTAAGTCGCGGCGTGATTCGCCCTCAGGAATGCGAAAGTCGGGATCCTGAGTACGCCAGGCGGCGGCTTCGCGCGGATAGCGGACTTGAATGTCCGCCCAATCGAGCCCCTGAAAGATCCCAGCGTGGATTTCCATCAGCCGGTCGTCTTCACGCACCGGCAGTCCAAGCTGATCGGCCACGCACGCGGCGCCTTCGCGGCGCGCCGCAGTGGGCTGGAATAAATCGCCTCGATCGGCTGCTGGGCAAATACCGCCGCGACGGCCTGGCACTGGCGGAGGCCCAAAGGAGACAATTCGCTATCAGTCTGGCCTTGAATGCGCCCGGCAGCATTGAAGACCGTTTCACCGTGCCTGACGCAGTACAGAATCATGGCGTTCGTCCCGCTCGCCTCCCCCATTCACTCCCCGACCCCGACGCATCGCGCCAGCGTCCCCCTGGCGGCCAACCGGTCGTCCGGCATACCGCGACCATGATACACGGCCGCTTGCCAGCCGAGCAGGAGGGGGGCCGGCAGATGCGGTTGCCAAAAAGCTTTCCTGGCCGGGAGACGGTAGGCTGCGGTCGATTGGCCCCCCGCGCCGTGGTGGCGACCGCATTGGGAGCCCGAATACCCAGATTTCCCCGCCGCTGTCATTTCTCCCGCCACTTGGCGAGACCCTCGTGGGCGGGGTAATATACTCGACCGTTTGTTCTCCCTCTCTCTCTGCTCATTACTCTTGGACCGTGCCATGCCACTGCTGGTTGTCGGATCGATCGCCCTGGATAGTGTGGAAACACCTAGCGAACGGCGCGACAACGTGCTGGGGGGCTCGGCCGTTTTTTTCTCGTATGCCGCCAGCTACTTTTCCAGCGTTCGGCTGGTGGGGGTCGTCGGCGAGGATTTTCCGGCCGAACATTCGCGCTTGCTGGAAAGCCGGGGGATCGATACGTCGGGCTTGCATGTTGTTCCGGGGGCGAAGACCTTTCGCTGGCGCGGCAAGTATCTGCCCAACATGAACGACCGCGAAACGCTCGAAATCCACCTGAACGTGTTCGAGCACTTCGATCCGGTCCTGCCCGAAGCCTATCGCCACTGCCGTTATCTTTTTCTGGCCAACGGCTCGCCGGGCATCCAATTGAAGGTGCTCGATCAGGTGGTCAAGCCCGCCCTGGTCATGGCCGACACGATGGATTTGTGGATTCATACTCAGCGCGACGAATTGCTCGCCCTGCTCAAGCGAGTCGATGGGCTGGTGCTGAACGATAGCGAAGCGCGGCTGTTGACCGGCGACGAGAATCTGGTCCGCGCCGGCCGGGCCGTTCAGCGGCTCGGTCCGACCTTCGTGGTCATCAAAAAGGGTGAGCATGGCGCCATGTTCTTCAGCGATCAGGAGACGTATGTCCTGCCCGCGTATCCCACGGCCGAGGTCGTCGATCCGACCGGGGCCGGCGACAGTTTTGCCGGCGGGATGATGGGATACCTGGCCCATCGGGACCGCTTCGACGCCGACACGCTCAAAGAAGCGTTGGCCTACGGCATCGTGGTTGCCAGCTTCAACGTCGAGGATTTCAGCCTCGATCGAATGAAGCAGATCGGCCGGCCACAAATCGACGCTCGATTGGCCGAGTACCGGAAAATGCTCAGCTTCTGAATTCCGTCGAGGCGCGATTTCACCGTACGCGGCTCGACGGGAAGCGGGCCGTTTTTGCATTTCCATTTCCGCTCGCTCGGAGGAGCCGGTCATGCGTCGTCGGGTGCGAACGTTCGTGGCGATCGAACTGCCTCCCGAGGTGCGCAGTCGCGCCTGCCAACTGATCGAACATCTGCGCCGCTCGTCGGAGGCGAACGTGCGATGGGTTACGCCCGATCAATTGCACTGGACGCTCAAATTCCTGGGCGACGTCGACCTGCTCGAGATCCCGGAAATCTGCCGCCGACTTTCCAAGGCCGTGGCGCCGCTGGCCCCGTTCGACGTCGAGGCCCATGGGGCGGGCGCATTTCCCGACGCTTTGCGTCCGCGCACCGTTTGGATCGGCATCCGCGAGGGACTCGAATCGATGATCGCGCTGCACCGAACGGTTGAAGACGTGTTGGCAGATCTTGGCTTTCGCCAGGAACAACGCCGCTTCCGGCCCCACATCACCCTGGGCCGGGTCCGTAACGGAGCCGCGGGAAGCCAGGAAGAATTTGCCGAGCGGCTCAAGGAATATGCCGACTTTACGGCCGGCATCGGCTCGGTTTTCGAAGTGGCTGTCTTTTCCAGCCAGCCAGGCCCCAAGGGCCCGATCTACGAACCGCTGGGGCATGCCGAATTGGCACCCCGCCCACGTGGCCGCTAGCCACTTGCCCCCCCTTCCCTCTGGTCCCTCGCCTAGCTGTCCCGCTAAGATAAACCGCGCCGAGCGGCCGAGATTCGCCCGGTTGCAATTCTTTCCAGGCGGGTCGCTCGGGGGCGCTATTGTCCGAGGGGACAAGAGCCGATATAACGTATACGTGCGTTCACTATACGGGAGAGGGCCGCCGGACGTAGCGATCGCGGCCCCCGGTCGAATCGACTCCGCCTGGGAAAGGATCTGTTTCATGGTCACCGCCACCAAATTAGCGACGAATCACATGCCGAAGGAAACGACGCCGGCCAAAGTGGGTAAAAGGCAGTCCAAAGAGCCGGCCGCTGCCAGTCCGTTCGATTCGAACACCGATTTGAAGAACACGCTGGCACAGATCGAGAAACAGTTCGGCGAAGGGGCGATCATGCCGCTGGGGAGCGGCGCGGCCGTCAAGATCGAAGGGATTCCGACCGGCAGTCTGTCGCTCGACTTGGCGCTTGGCGGACAGGGCATTCCCAAGGGACGGATTGTCGAAATCTTCGGCCCGGAATCGAGCGGCAAAACGACCTTGGCACTGCATGTCGTGGCCCAGGCCCAGAAGGCCGGCGGTATTGCCGCTTTCATCGATGCCGAACACGCGCTCGATCCGAGTTGGGCCAAGAAATTGGGCGTCGAGCTGGAGACCTTGCTCGTCAGCCAACCCGGTAGCGGCGAAGAGGCGATGCACATCACGGAGATGTTGATCAAGTCGAACGCGGTCGACGTCATCGTGATCGACTCGGTGGCCGCCTTGGTCCCCAAGAAGGAACTGGAAGGCGAAATCGGCGATTCACACGTCGGCCTCCAGGCCCGACTGATGAGCCAGTCGATGCGCAAATTGACCGGCGTGATTTCCAAGAGCAAAACCGCGGTCATTTTTATCAATCAGATCCGCGAAAAAATCGGTGTCATGTTCGGCAGTCCCGAGACGACTCCTGGCGGCCGGGCGTTGAAGTTCTACTGCTCGTGCCGGATCGACGTACGGCGGATTGGTCAATTGAAAGAAGGCGAGGAAGTGGTCGGTCAACGAGTTCGGGCCAAAGTGGTGAAAAACAAAGTCGCTCCTCCGTTTCGGCTGGCCGAATTTGATATGATGCATAATGGTGGCATTAGTTATGCTGGCGATGTGCTCGATTTGGCACTAGCCCAGAAACTGATCATCCGTTCAGGTGCATGGTTTCGTTACGGTGACCTACACTTGGGTCAGGGACGCGAGAAGACCCGCGCCTACCTGCAAGAGAATCCGGCGCTGCTCGAGGAACTGAAGGGGAAACTGCTGGCGGTCGGCGTGCCAACGCTGTCGGTCGCCGGCGGTGGTGACGGCGCTGCCGAATGAGCCGTCGCTGCGGCGTGAGCCGGCGAGCCCTGGCAGCCATCGAGTCGAAGCGCAACGTTCTCGAACTTTCCAGCGTCGCATGGCAAGATCCAACCTCTGCGTGACACCGATGCGCGTCGCTCGTTGCTGCTTATCTCGGGAGTGCGTCCTATCCCGATCCACAATGAAGGCATTTTGCCTGCTTCTCGGTCCGGCATGGTTGGCCAGTTGCTTGGCGCTGCCCGGCGCGGCTCAAACGCCCGAGCCGACCGGGCTCGACGTCGCTGTGACGATGGAAGGCGTGCTGACCGGCGCCATCGCAGGCGCTGAAAAATCGGTGGTCGCGATTGCCCGGGTCCGGCGCAACGACCGGGACGACATCTCGCCGCTGGAGCTGCGGGCCGATCCGCTCGGCCGTTTCCAGATCCAGCAGGATCCCCGACCGGGCGACCCCGAATTCATTCCCAACGAATACGCTACCGGCGTCGTGGTCGACCGGCGCGGTCTGATTTTGACCAACTTCCACGTGCTCGGCGAGGACAGCGATCTGTACGTCACCACGGTGGACCGCCGGGTCTATCCGGCCAAGATCTGGGCGGGGGACGCGCGGAGCGATCTGGCGGTCTTGTCGATCGATGCCACCGATCTGGTGCCGATCCAGTTCGGCGACGCCAACAATCTGAAAAAAGGCCAGTTCGTGATCGTGCTGGGCAATCCCTACGCGATCGCCCGCGACGGTCAGGCCAGTGCCAGCTGGGGCATCATCGCCAACTTGGAGCGCAAGGCACCTCCCCAAGTCGACGAAACCAGTCCGAATGGCCGGGGCACTCTCCATCAATACGGCACGCTGATCCAAACCGACGCCCGCCTGAATCTGGGAACCAGCGGCGGAGCGCTGTTGAACCTCAAGGGTGAAATGATCGGTCTGACCACGGCCCTGGCCGCCATCTCGGGCTATGAGCAGGCGGCCGGCTATGCCGTGCCGATCGACGACGCGTTTCGCCGCGTCGTCGAAACGTTGAAACAGGGACGCGAGGTCGAATACGGCTTTCTCGGCGTCGCACCGCGAAACCTCCGCGAGGCCGATCTGGCGGCCGGACGGCACGGTGTAATCGTCCACGACGTCGTCGATGGAACGCCCGCCAAACGATTCGGCCTCGAATCGGGCGACATCATCACGCAAGTCGATGAACGACCCATCTTCGACGCCGATGGACTGGTGCTCCAAATCGGCAAGAAGGCGCACGATGCCGTTGTCCGGCTGACGGTCGAACGGAACGGCCACGTCATTCCGTTGAATGTCGAGCTGACGAAATATGCCATGCGGGGCCGGCAGGTGGTTTCGACGCTCGCCCCCCAATGGCGCGGCCTGCGGGTCGATTACTCCACCACGGCTCGCGACTTCCCCGATCGAGTCCGGACCGGCCAAATCTCGACCGAGGGATGCGTTATCGTTTCGGCGGTCGACGAAGACAGCCCCGCCTGGCGCGAAGGACTGCGGCCGGAAAAGGTGATCAGCCACGTCGACGGGGTGCGGGTCAGTTCACCCAAGGAGTTTTACGCGGCCGTGGCTGGCAAGACCGGCCCGGTGTCGCTGAGGCTGGTAAGCGCCGAACGGGACCAATCTTCGCTCGTCATTCCGCCCGAGCCGCCAGTCGCCCCGCCAGCGACCGAGGACGCTCCCTCCAGCGCACCCGGCAACCGCTAGGAAATCGCAACTCGGCGATTCTTGCGCGGGGAACGTTTTTTGTCTTCGGCCAGCCCCGTGGGCTGTCAAGTGCCCAATCGCCAGCCCCGATGCGCCAGTCACCTGTCGGTTCGCAGGCTCAACGGGGCGGATCTGCTCGTCTGGCCGCTCTGCGGGACAACGACTATCATATTCGGCTTCCGGACTTTCGCGCCCGCGTTGGCCGTGCCGGCTCGGGGCCACCACCCCCGGCATGCCGCGGAAATCGAAGAGGATTCATCGAGGTGCCATGAAGACCGACGAATTGCGAGAAAAGTATCTGGCCTTCTTCGAGACCAAGGGCTGCACCCGCCGCCCGAGCGACGTCTTGGTTCCCCGCTGGGATCCTTCGGTGCTGTTCACGCCGGCGGGGATGAACCAGTTCAAAGATCATTTTCTGGGCAAAGTGAAGCTCGATTTCACCCGGGCCACCACCTGCCAGAAATGCTTGCGGACCGGCGACATCGACAACGTCGGCCGCACGGCCTATCACCACACTTTCTTCGAGATGCTGGGCAACTTCAGCTTTGGCGACTATTTCAAGCGCGAAGCGATCCATTGGGCGTGGGAGTTTCTCACCGCCAAACAATGGCTCGGCATCGATCCTGCCCGGCTGTCGGTGACCGTTTATCTCGACGACGACGAAGCGGCCGACATCTGGTCGCGCGAGATCAAGCTTCCGGCCGGCAAGATCAAACGGATGGGCGAGGACGACAACTTCTGGCCGGCCAGCGCGCCCAGCCGCGGGCCCGACGGCGTCTGCGGACCGTGCAGCGAGATCTATTTCTCGCCCGACAGCGGCGGCGAAGTCGAAATCTGGAACCTGGTCTTCACCCAATTCAATCGCGTCGGCAATCCGCCGAACAATTTCCGCCCGCTGCCGAGCAAAAACATCGACACCGGCATGGGCCTGGAGCGCACCGCCGCGGTGCTGCAAGGAGTCGACACGAATTATCACATCGACATCTTGCGGCCGATCGTGCTGGCAGCGGCCGAGGTTTGCCGGGTGAAATATGATCCGGCGACTGAAGAAGGGCGACGTCTGCGAAGGATTACCGATCACGTTCGGGCCTGCACGCTGGCAATCCACGAGAACGTCTATCCCGGCCCGAACAAGGAAAAATACGTCATCAAGCGGCTGCTGCGCCG
Organism: uncultured Planctomycetaceae bacterium; assembly: GCA_963702015.1. Taxonomy (GTDB): domain Bacteria; phylum Planctomycetota; class Planctomycetia; order Pirellulales; family PALSA-1355; genus DATJTR01. The sequence continues at coordinate 2,484,036 of OY969698.1, read as the reverse complement.
CGCGGTGTTGGATGGTCGGCAGCTTGGCGTTCACGAGCCCTTCTTGCACCGGCTGGTGCAGGTGGTCGTCGACCAAATGAAGCGGCCCTATCCCGAGCTCACCGAAACGGCCGAGCGCGTGGCCACCGTCATCCAGCAGGAGGAGAGCAATTTCTTTTCCACGATCGACGGCGGCCTGCACCGCATCGAGCAGCTGTTTGCCACGATGCGCTCTCAGGCGCGCGAAACGGTCAGCGGGGCCGAAGCGGCCGAAATGTATCAGACCCACGGTTTCCCGCCCGAACTGCTGGAAACGATGGCCGCCGAACACAACCTGGGCTTCGATTGGGAAGGCTTCCATCGCGAGATGGAACGCCACGGCGACGTGTCGGGAGCCGGCCGGCGCGGGCCGCTGTTCAAGTCGGGTCCGCTCGACGCCCTGAAGAAAACGATGTCCGGCACCCATTTCGTCGGCTACGAGACGACCGTCTCCCCGGCCACAATCGTCGGCATCGTTGCTCACGACAAACTATGTGAGCAACTCGACGAAGTAGGCCATGCCGAACCGATCGCCGTCATCCTCGACCAGTCTCCGTTCTACGGCGAAAGTGGCGGCCAGGTTGGCGATGCCGGCGAGCTGGTGGGAGATGGCTTTCGCTTCGAAGTCGTCGACACGCAAAAAGAAGATGGCTTCATTCTGCACGAGGGGCATCTGCGCTCGGGCGCGCTGCAGGTCGGCGCCCAGTTGACGGCCCGTGTCGACGCCACCCGCCGCCAGGCCATCCGCCGCGCTCATTCGGCCACCCACATTCTGCACTACGCGTTGCAAAAACACTTGGGCAAGCACGCCCAGCAGCAAGGCTCGAAGGTCGATGAAGATTGGCTGCGGTTCGACTTTGCGAATCCGACGTCGCTGGGGGGAGAAAAAGTCGCCGAGATCGAGGCCGAGGTCAATGCCCAGGTCGCCGCCGGGGCAAAGATCGCCTGGCGCACCATGCCCATCGCACAGGCCCGCGAGGCCGGCGCCATGATGCTCTTCGGCGAAAAATATCCCGACATCGTCCGCATGGTGTCGATGGGCGATTTCAGCAAGGAGCTGTGCGGCGGCACGCATTTGGACAACACGGCCCAGGTCGGCCTGTTCAAAGTCGTTGGCGAGGAAAGCGTGTCGGCCGGCACGCGACGGATCACGGCGCTGACCGGCAGCCAGGCGCTGGCGCATTTGCGGCGTGCCGAAACGGCCTTGGCCGAAACCGCGGCGCGATTGCGCGTCCCGCCGACCGAAGTTCCCGGCCGCGTGGCGGCCTTGGTCAAGGAACTGCGCGAATTGAAGAAACACTCCTCCGCCAAGGGAGCCGGCGATGTCACCGCCGAAAAGCTCTTGGCCGAAGCGGCCGACGTGGGTGGCATACGCGTCGTCGTGGCCGAGGCCCCGGGGGCCGACGCCGGCGTGATGCGGCAACTGATCGACCAGTTGCGCAAGCAGGCCAGTCCGATCGCCGTCCTGTTGGGAAGCCGCGAAGCCGAGAAGGTGACGCTCGTTGCCGGGATCAGCCGCGATCTTCAGGAGCGTGGGCTCGACGCCGGCAAGTGGATTCGCGGATCGGCCGAAGCGGTCGGTGGGCGTGGCGGCGGCAAGCCCGACATGGCGCAGGCCGGCGGCAAACATCCGGAAAAGCTGCCCGAGGCCCTGGAAATCGCCCGCCAGTTCGTAACGAGCTGCGCTTGGCCGCTAGCAGACGCTGTCAGCCGCTCGCCGCTTTCCTCTCGGGCAAACCGGCGCGATTCGCCCGCGCTTTGGCGTCCGCCCGACCCGCCTGGCTTTCCTGGGCCAAACTGACCTTGTTGCTGGGGGCGGGATGCCGTTACGATCCCGCCCTGATTGGCGGCGCCAGCGGCACGCGCAGAATGAAATGCGGCAGCTCTTTTTTTTGATTTCATTGGTTTCGAGCAGGAGAGCCTTCGATGCGAGTCGCGGCCATGGCCCGCTCGCTGAGCCTGATAACGCTGGCGCTGGCCGGTTGTACTCAGAATCCGTACATGGTGCAGAAGAATCAAAACTTGCAGCAACAACAGGTCGCGCTGGAGCAGCGCAATCAGGAGTTACAGGCCCGAGCGTCGACGCTCGACCACGACAATCAGGAACTCGAGACGCTGCTGGCTCAAGCCCGGCAGCAGAACCGTTTGCTCGACGATCAATTGGCAGCCGTGCGCGGGCAACTTTCCAGCACCACGACCCAACTGGCCCAACTCCGCGATCAAAAACAACTGACTGACAAACAAGTCGAAACGATGATGGCGTCGACCAAACGACGAGCCGGAGCAACCATCACAGCGAACAGCAGCCTCGATCGAACGTTGCCAGCGCTCCACTTGCCCGGCGTCGACATCCGTGCCGACGGCGACGTGGTCCGGGTCGAGTTGCCAGCGGCCCAACTCTTCCAGCCGGGGGGCGTTGCGATGCAGTCGACCGCCGGGGCCCTGCTCGATTCGGTCGCCGCCGAACTGGCCCGCAGCTATCCCGATCAGATTATCGGCGTCGAGGGACACACCGAAGGAGAAGCCGTCGGCGGCGCCGGTTGGGCCACCAATCAACAACTTTCGGTCAGTCGGGCGCTGGCAGTCTATCAGTATCTGGCGACTCGCGGTCCGCTCAAGCCGCAGGCCTTGTTCACGGTCGGACACGGCGGCAACCATCCGGTCGTTTCGAACGCCACGCCCGACGGCCGCTCGCGCAACAATCGCATCGAACTGGTCATCTATCCCGACAAGTACACTCCGCAATGAGTGGGTGGTCGCGCCCGCCGGGGACTGTCGCGGTTTTGCGCAGCCGCGCGAAGCAAAATGAGACTGTCCCCCCTGTGAAGCGGCGGCGAAACACGCCATGTGAACCCCGCTGGCCCGCCGCGTGTCTGGCAAACGGCAGAGTCGCGCCCCCCCCGGCACTTAAATGGCCGACACCGCCGATCTATAATGATTCGTTCACGCGTGCCTCGCCCACCTTGCCCCGCTGCTGAGCCAAGCATTTGATCGCCATCATCGACTACCAAATGGGCAACCTTCGCAGCGTGCAGAAGGGATTCGAAAAGGTCGGCTACCGGCCCACCATCACCAGCGATCCGGCGGTGCTGGCCGAAGCCGAAAAGATCGTCCTACCCGGGGTTGGAGCATTCGGCGACGCGATGGCGGAGCTCCAGCGGCGGAATCTGGTCGAACCGATCCGCCAGGCGATCGCCGCCGGCAAGCCGTTTCTCGGGATCTGCTTGGGGCTGCAATTGCTGTTCGACGTCGGCTACGAGGGAGGCCGCCACGAGGGGCTGGGCGTGTTGGCGGGCGAAGTCGTGCGGTTCGATCTGCCCACCGACTACAAAGTCCCGCACATGGGCTGGAACCAGCTAAAAATCCGCAAGCCGGCGCCGGTGCTCGCCGGGCTGGCCGAGGGCACGCACTGCTACTTCGTCCACTCCTATCACGTGGTGCCGCGCGACGCCGACGTCATCGCCACGCAAACCGACTACGGCGGGCCCTTCTGTTCGATGATCTGGCGCGACAACATCTTCGCCACGCAGTTTCATCCCGAAAAGAGCCAAGCGGACGGACTCAAGATCCTCCGCAACTTCGGCGCCTGTAGTCAGGCAGCCGGCGCCGAGGCAATTTTCAGCGCACGATCGATCCGGGCAAGAACCACCGACTTGCCCAAAATCGCCAAACAATCGTATAGCCCAGGACCGACACTCTTGCCGGTCGTGGCCACGCGCACGGCATGAATGATGTCGCCCGTTTTGATCCCCTGTTCGGCGACAAAGCTGCTGAGGGTTTGTTCGAGCCCGGGAATCGAAAAATCGTCGCATGCGGCCAGGGCGTCGCGAAACTCCGTCAACAGCTCCGCGCCGCGACCGGAGCGCAATTGCTTATCAAAGGCCTTCGTGTCGAAAATGACTTCGTCGCGGAAAAAGAAATCGGCATAAGCCAGCACGTCGCCAAAAACCTTCAATCGATCGCCCGCCGCGGCAACGATCGCCGCCAAACGCGCGCGGACTTCGCCCGGCGCCGGATCGGCCACCAGGCCGGCCCGCTGCAAATAAGGGAGCATGCGCTCGACTTTTTCCTCCAACGGCAGCCGGGCGAGATAGTGATCCTCGAACGCCCACAGTTTTTTTGGATCGAAGCTGGCCGGCGCTTTGGTCACTCGCTCGAGCGAAAAATTGTCGATCATCTCCTGGACGGTCAAGAACTCGGTTTTGTCGTCCAACGACCAACCGAGCAGCACGAGATAATTCAAAATCGCCTCAGGCAGATAACCGACCTGCTCATAAAAATCGACGATCACCGGATTGAACGTCTCGGCCTTGGTCGCCAGGCCCAACGCCGCCGCGATCGCTTGCCCATGCTCGTTGATTTGGGCGAAATCGCGATTCTTCAGATACTTGTCGAGCTTGCGTTTACTGAGCTTGTTCTTGGTTCCCGGCTCGGCAACGTACGGCAGGTGGGCATATTCGGGCAGCTTGTAACCGAGCGACTGGGCAATGAAGATTTGCCGCGGAGTGTTCGACAGGTGCTCTTCGGCCCGAATGACGTGGGTGATCTCGAAATCGTAGTCGTCGACCACGCTGGCCAGATGATACAGGCAAGTGCCGTCTGCCCGTTGGATGACGTGATCCTGCTCGCGAGCCCAATCGAATTCGACCTGCCCGCGCACGAGGTCGTCGATGATCAGCTTTCCCTCGCGCGGCATTTTCAGCCGGACGACGGCTTGCCGGCCTTCGGCGGTGAATCTTTTGTCGTCGTCCGACGATTCGGCCATCCAGCGGCGACTGTAAAGAAAGGCTCGTTTCTCGGCCGTGGCCGCTTCACGCTCGGCTTGAATTTCTTCGGTGGTGGCGTAATCGCGGTAGGCCAGGCCGGAGGCCAGCAATTGCCCGGCCGCCTGTTGGTAACGAGGCAGGCGTTGCGATTGATAATAGGGGGCGTGCGGCCCGCCGACTTCGGGTCCTTCGTCCCAATCGATACCCAGCCAGCGAAAGCCGTGCAAGATGGGGGCCAGCGCCGCGTCGACATTCCGCTCGGCGTCGGTGTCGTCGATGCGCAGCAAGAACTGCCCACCGTGCCGGCGGCGAACAACCAATTGACCAGGGCCGTGCGGACGCCGCCGATGTGCAAATAGCCGGTCGGACTGGGAGCAAAACGAGTACGAACCATCAGCGCGGGTGAGCCTCGAAAGGTGTGGGTGGAGCGGAGCTACCGGCAACGCCCGCCGCTCCCCTGCCCTGCTGGGCGCGATGAGCGACAGACCATTGTCAGGCCGCGGCCAAAGAGGCCCATTATGCGGGCGTTGGTGCCGGATCGCAATTGGAGAGCAACGAATCGCCAGCTAAGGAATCAAATACGCCTTCCAGCGCCCTTGCCTGGTCCACCAGCGCCCCTCCGTAGCGTTGCCTTGTACCGCAGGACTCCACAAGAAGGGTATCGGCTGTGGCGGCCCCGGCGGCGCTGACTTCGTCACGTCGGGAAAATACCCAAAGCGTTGACCCGACACTGGGTCGACCGGCAGCGCGGGCAACTCGCGTTCCAGCAAAAGATCGAGTCCCGCCGGCAAGCCGCCGTGCTGGAGCTTCCAGGCTTCCAAGGCCAGGATAATCAATGCCGCTCGATAGTCGGTCTCGAATTTCACGGCCAGGTCGACCGGTGTGATGCGCACGATCCCACTGGCAGCGGCCCAAGGGGTGGTCTTCACAAGCTCGGAGATCCGATCACGGCTGGGAAAAAGGGGGTCCGCAGGCTCTGCCGACGTTCGGTGTTTGGCAAGCAGTCTGTCGCGCGCTGTGATGATCCGCTGTTCCAATCGGCCCGTGGAGAGATTCTGGTGGTCATGCACGAACGGCTCGATCGGAACGCCAACCTCGAGTGCCGAGTCGCTTTGAATCAGATCGTAGAGCTGCTCGATCGTCAGTAGATGGATCAGCCGCATCGTGCGGGCGTATTCCCAGGGCATCCAGGGCAGGATCTTTTGTTGCGTGAGCCACTCCGTGGCCTGCAACGGAGCCGCTTCAAAAAGGGGAACAGCGAAGACCTCAAAGGGTGGCAGTGACGCGTGAAAATGCTGGAGCCTGTCGATCGCGGCGTGAATGCGAACGGCAGTCTGGCCCGGCGCGGCTGCCCACTCGACGAGCGGTTCGAAGGCGGAAGAAGCTGGCAGGGTATTTTGCAAAGGATCGGGAGCCGGCAATCCGCCCAAGCTGGCGGCATCCATCTGGGCCGACATCGCTCCAAAATAAACGTCCAGCGCCGCGTTCAGTTCTCCCTGGTGTGTTTCGGCATTGGCCAGTTCTATGGCCTCTTTGGCCACCCGGTTAATCCGGCTCGCCGCCTCGCGTGCATCGGACCAGTCGGTGGCCCACGGTGGTACATTGATGCGACTGGCCGCCAGCAATAGATCGACGCGCTCTCGGAGATGCTCGTCGCGCTCGTAACCCGCCCAAGCTTTGTCGTACAGTTCCCGTTTGGCCTTCCCCTGAGCGACGACAGCGGGCTTGTCGTCCGGCTTGAGCGGCAAGGGAGCTTGCCAGTCCACGGGCTTCACCCAGGGAATCTGATAGACGCGAAAGCAAGGCACAGCCGTCAGGACAAACGACGTCGGCAATGCGAGCGCCAAGGCCGGGGCGATCCAGCCACGCCAGCCCGGCCGCTCCAACAGCCAATGCGGCGCACGCAGCCATGTTGCGGCAAGGCAACCAGCCACGACCGGTAGCACCGTCCACCACCAAGCAATGTCGAGAGCCCACATCAGCCGAGCCCAGAGGAGCAGCATCTCCGCAAGAACGACGGCAACCAGGCCGGCCAGCAGGCTCCGGCGCACAAACAGCGACGCCATCTGGCCGACGGCATACGCCGACAGCACGAGCAGGAACACCACACTGGAAGTGCCGAGCGCCCCGACCCAAACCCGCGGGACGAGCGACACCACCGATCCAAGCGTTTCGCGGAGTGGTTGTGTCAGAAAGGTGCCGGCTGTGAGCAATCCGACCATTGCGAACCAAAGCGCGACCAACGTTCCCACCCATACGATTTGCCGGCTGAGCCAGACGAGCCGGGGCGACACGCCGCGCTGGGCCAGGAATTGCGGTCCACGCACTTGATCGGCATGAAAGACCAGCGACCCATACAGCGCGACCGGCAGGATGGGGAACATCAAAGTCGTCGCAAATTCGTACCAAAGTGCCAGGACCGGGCTATCCTGTCGAGGCCCGTGGAAAACGGGTAACACCGAAAGCATTCCAAGAATGATCAAGGCCAGCGCCCACCAACTGCCCAGCAATTCGCGCCAGCTTTGCCACACCAAATGGGTCAGTGGCCGTGACCAATCTGCGCTCGAAGGATTCCAACGTACCCGGATTTTCGCCCACGGGCGGCTCGCCGACGCCCGCCACCGGAGCGCGGGCCGTGGGATGCGGTCGGTCAGCCAACGCGGCAACAGCCAGGCATCGATGGCCGTCACCAAGACCAACAGCACCAATCGCTGGGGAATCGCGTCGACGTGCGCGGCCAGCGTGCCGGAATAAATCTTTCCGGCCAAGACGATCGGCAAAAAATTCACCACGCAAACCGCCAACATCGTCAGCGCCGCCGCCTTCAGCGGACTCGATAGCAGCAGTGAGAAAAGAATCCCCCAGGCGAGACATTCCAGACAGGCCACGCCCCAATGGGTCCAAAGCTGACCGGCATCTTGGGCCGACGGAAATTGCCAGGCCGCCATGACTCCGGCAGCGAGCCACAGCAGCAAGACAAAGGCTCCCCAACCCACCAGGGCAGATAATACTTTCGGGAGCGCCAATTGCCAGGGTCGAACGGGCAATCGTCGAACGAATCCGAAAGTCTGCTCCTCGCGCTCGACGGCGAACATGGTGGCCCCGATGCCGACCATCAACGCGGCCGCCACGGTCAGACTGATCGCAAACAACGACCAGTTTCGCGTCGGCGTGGCTTTCTCCAGCCACCAGACACTCCCCTGAGTCATGAGCGCGATCGCCATCATCGCCAGCCAGAACGCCCGGCCCGCGCGATATTCCTTCCACACCAGTGGCCAGAACGGTGAGGCGTTCATGGCAATTAATCCTCCGTTAAGGGAACGAGATAGCGTCTGGGATTACGGTTCGGGGAACGCGGTGGGTTCGCCGCCTGCTCGTGTGATCAGACGCATGTAGACCGTCGGATCGATATCCGAGGTAATCGCATGCGCCGCTGCGTCGACGCTCCCGTGAATCACCACACCGCCGGGGTGGTTGCTGCTCGGCCCCCACGAAATCACTTGCGGCGTGGCACAATAGCCATCGAGCGCCGCCGAGTATGCGGTGGTCGCGGTCGGAGTCGGACCGACATTCAAGGCGGTCGAGCCACCGATGGGCTCCGTCCAGAAGTGGTGCGGATTGGCGGCGCCAGACGGCAATGGATCGGCCTTGCTGGGAGGATTGGCACCGACGGAATTGGGATTGATCCCGGTGGTCCAGGTGGTTGTGCCGTCGTACCAGCAATTCATCGACGGCTCGATCGTCTCGCAAAGCATCAAGGTCTTCGAAGTGCCGTCGGTGCAGGTTTTGAAGTTCAATCCCTTGCCTGGCACGATCATTCCATTCGGGGCATCGGCGTCGGCCGGAATCTGGGTCGTCGTGGCAACCTTTTCTTCCGTCCCATATTGCATGCAAGGGAAATGCGTGGCCGAAAGCGCGACGTAATTCGTGACGGCCGCAAGCGCCGGAGGCGAGCCCAAGTTTTTGCCATCCGGATAGCCATAGGCAGCCGGCGGGTTGCCGGCCGGCATGCCCTTGTATTGTGAAGGGGCGACGGTCGCGGTGCCGGCGTAGCTGGGGCAGGAAAGTTCGTCGAATTGGATCGTGGCGAAGTGCTTGACGAACGTTTGTCCCTTACTGGTGAACGTGATCGAAAAAGTCTGGTCCTCGGCGCCCTTCTCATTTCCCGCGACGTTAAAAGGCGTGAAGGCATCTATCGTGAATTTTCGCGAGGCTTGGGAAATCCTGTTGTAGACGGGGCCCTCGTCCATGTAGGGCAAAATCATGACCGCCCAACTGTAGCCGGCCGTGGCTTTCGCCGTTCCCGCGTCGGTAGTGTAGCCGACCGAAGGAGCTGCTCCCGTGTCGGCCCCAGAGCCTGGAAGCGGCCACCAAACGCTGGCCACTCCATTGGCATTGCGTTGGTTGCTGCTGGCCGGGAACCGCTTATACACCCCGTGGTGGTTGTGCATTGCCAGGCCGAGCTGTTTCATTTTATTCATACACACCTGGCGCCGAGCCGCTTCGCGGTCTTGCTCCACCGCCGATAACAATCCCGCGAGCAGCACGCCAACGATCGCAATCACCATCAGCAGGTCGACCAGGCTGAAACCTTGTCGGGTACGTCGCGTGGACATAAAGACCTCCAGAAATAATAAGAATGAAATCCGTCCGGCCCCGGTCCCCGAGTGGGGCTGCAGGCCGCTGCCAACTCAACTGTCCGAGAACGGAATTGCCACTATTGCGAATCAGAGCCACGCGGTTTCTCTTGTGCGTCTTCTGCCAATCCTATGACGTAGGCCTGTCCCGCCTGAAGCACACCGTTTTCGGGAACGCGCGGGTACCACCAACGTTGCTCGTTGGCTTCCAAGTCGTAATACGTCGCGACATTCTGCGACGCGTAATGCAAGCTCTTGGTGACGACCGGCTGGACGCCTGGAATCGGACTCAGCGCACTCCACAAAAATGGACGCCGGCCGATCTTCGGCCAATCGATCACGCGAGCCGGCCGGTGCTGCTCTTGGAGTTCCTTTTCTGCCTCGGGCAATTCCTCCGAGGAACTCACCAGAATCCGGTCGTCCGGAGGCGCGGGCAAGCCCTGCGGATAATACAGAAACGACTCGCTCCACACCGGATCGACCGGCACGAAAGCTAGCTCGGCGGGCACGAGCTGTTGCAAAGCGTCGGGCAACTGGCCATGCTCAGTTTTCCATGCTTCCAGCGCCAAGACGATCTTGGTCGCGCGCAGTCGGTCTCTTCGGCGACGAGCGACCAGGTGGCGGGCAAGGAACCCAGGCTTTGCTCGGTGACCAGCGGAGTCGTTCGCAGCCATTGGTTCGCGTCGTCAAAGCGCGGGTCGGTCGTGCGGAACTGATTCCAATTCCACGGAGCATATTGAAACAAAGGTGTCAGCAAGTCACCGACCCCCTCCCAGCGGACACGATCATTCGGTTTTCCCGTGAGCTGTTCCGCATCCTGTCGGGACAACCGAGACTCAATCCCCCGGATCGCATCCAATTGTGCGCTGGCGATGAAACTCGCCAAATGCAATGCACGCTCTCGTTCCCAAGGAAGCTGGCCGGTGATCCAGCACTCGCTCGAAAAAGCTCGCGGTTTCGTGATGTCGTTCGGCTCTACCGGAAAGTGGGTGATCGCGAACGTCGTGGCGAAGTACCAGGATCGCAGTCTCACTTCGCCTGACAGCGGGCGGTGAGATTCGTCGAGCTGGCCGATGGCTGCGTGGAGTTGTTCGGGCGTCTGTCCAGGAGCGGCCGCCCACGAGCGCAACCCTTCCAGGATTTTGCTACGAGTCGATTGATCATAAGCGTTGGCCCCCCAGTGCGCCGCACACTCGTCGAAATGGCTCATTCGCGCAGCGCCGCAAGATACGCGCTCTAAGGCTTTGTCGAGCTGACCGCGCCTTTGGCAGGTGTTTGCCCAAATCCCCAACCAATCGCCCAGCCGATGGATCGGAATCGCCATACGCCAGGATGCTTGAGGATCACTCGGCAGCCACGTCGAACGGTATCGACTGGCCTCGAGCAACAAATCGGCCGTCTGCTGCTGTTCGGCATCGCCCCATTCGTGCCGACCGGCAAGAAAAACGTCGTAGGCACGCTGGTACAAGGCCAATGCCGCCTTGACGTCGGCGATGGCGGCCGGCGACGTGTCATCCGCCGGCCAGTCGAGCTCCGAAGCATGGACCGTCTTGCGCGCACGGGCGGCAACACCGCAGTGAACAACGGAGGTATTTCGTCGGCCCGGTATCTCGGCACTGCGATCGCTAGAAACGCCAACGGCGTGACGACCACCGCCGCGGGCAGAATCCAGCCACGCCAGCCGCCACGTGCCAACAACCACGCGGGCGTGCGCAGCCAGGTCGCCAGCAGACAGCCGGCTCCCAGCGGCAGAACGCTCCACCAGGCCGGGACATTGATCGCGAACATCAAATACGTCCAGCCGGACGCGATCATGCCCAGAACAGCTGAAAAAACCGCGGCCAACAGACGCCGTCTCACCACCAACGACGTCAGTTGGGCCACGGCAAAGGTGGAAAAGAGAACTTCCCACGCCATCAGTGCGTTCAAAGCCACGTTGCGGTTCGTGACTTCGGAAATGGCGCGTTGGATTGGCTGGCTACGGGCAATCGAAATCCACTCGTTGTAATACTGGTTGATCTGCGGCGTCCTGGGCAGCGCGTCGAGAACTTCTGGCGCTGGCATGAACCGCGGCACGATCGACACGCAGGCGACAGCCAAGAGAAGAACGATCAGCCAGCCGCCCCACACCGTCTGCCGTGCAACCCACAGCGCGGGACGAGACGCCGCGTTCGGCCAGGAATCGGGCCCCGGAGGTCGGGTCGACGCGAAAGACCAACGAGCCAGAGAGGCTGGTCACCAACACCAGCGGCAACAGCGCAAACCAGGGAATTAGCCGCAGTCCGCCGACGGTTGGCGGCCGTAGCCAATCCTCGCCGACATGCAAAACCCCGCCCATCACGGCCAGCACAAGAAACGAGACCACCAGGCTCACCACGACCACGCCGGCCAGCGGCCATGCGCTTCCCACCACTTCGCGCCAGGCCTGCCACATCAAGTGGCCCAAAGGGACCGACCAGCGCGGAGCCGGACTTCTCCATGCGGCATAGGCCTTCCCGCGCCGGCCCGTTTTTGCCGTCGGGCGCTGAGCGGGTGCATGCGGCACTGCGCCCGGCAAGCCAGCGAGGCATCAGCCAGGCGTCGAGCCCGCCGACAATCAGGAGCAGCACCAATCGAAAGGGAATCGCCTCGCTGTAGGCGGCGATATCGGCCAGGTCATGCCGGCTCGTCAGGATCACCGCGGCCTGAATCGAAAGCGTAACGGCCAGAAGTGCGATCACCGTCGCCCGCAGGGGACTCGAAAACACCAGCGAACACAAAACTCCCCAGGCCATGCCTTCGAGGCAAGCCAGTCCCCACAAACCCCACAGCCGGCCCGCATCGTGCGGCGAAAGCGATTGCCAGCCGGTCATCGCGCCGGCCGTCAACCACAGCACCGCCAGCAAGCCCGCCAGGCCCGCCAGGGCACACAAGATCTTGGCTGCACCCAGTACCTTGGCTCCGAGGGGCAGGATGCGCATCAGCGCGAAGGTCCGCTCCTCATGTTCGACGGCGAAGAGCGTACCGCCGATTCCGACGGCGAAGCCGGCCGAAATCATCAGCGCGATTCCATACAGCCACCAATTGCGATCAGCCGGCTGATGGGCCAGCCAGGCCACGCCTCCCTGCGCTACGAGTCCCATGCCGGCCATCGCCAGCCAGAATGCCCGGCCCGCACGATATTCCTTCCAGACCAGCGGCCAGAACGGCGAGTGATTCATCGTTTCTCCTTCGCCAACTGCGAAATGGGATACGCCGTCCCGCCGTAGAGCACGGGCCCGACCGGGGACGGGCTCACTTCACGGCGGTCGGTCATGCGGTAAGGAAAGTCAGCCTGAGCCCGGCCAGATTCTGGTGAAAGCAGACCGACAATTTGTTGACCCTCTCTCGGGCTTAAGGCCGACCAGATCACTGGCTCACGGCCGGTGAGTTGCCGACGGCCTGCCGGGTCGCCGTAAACAACGCGCGACGTTTCAGCGGGGGGGCCCGGCTCAAGGTTGGTCCGCAACTCTCCGTGTTCAGGCGTTCCGCGGGGGAAATACTGAAACGGCTGGGCGAAGAGCGGATCGAGGGGTAACCGATCGAGCTGCGATCCCACGAGCTCATCGAGCCGATCGGGAAGCTTTCCATGTTCCGCTTTCCAAGCATTCAGCGCCATGATGATCACCGTCGCTCGATAGTCGGTCTCTTCGCGAACCAGATTCCAGGCAATGCTAACCAGACCCCGTGCGATCGGCTGGGAGGTGAGCGTGCTGTGTTTGACGAGCGGAGTTGTGGGCAACCACCTCGGCAAGAATTCCCAAAAATCATCCGGTTGTGCGCCTGGCAGGATCTGCCCATTGGATTGGCGAAATATGGCTGCGTCACGCAGCGCACGCCGCGTTCGGTCGATAATCTGCTCAATCGGCTTCTGTTCGGCCAGCTCTTCCGCCACGTTCCGCGCAACATTCAGTTGGTAGTTTGCCAGCCAATTGATCACGCGGCGGGCGCGGGCACGTTCCCAGGGAATCCGACTTGTGATCCAATCCTCCGACTTAAGATCCTTGGCTGGCACAATGTCCGCCGCGGCAGCAGCTTCGAGGTCGTTGACCGTCAGCAGGGCTTCTTGATATTCGGGAAGAAACTGGGCTTCGGGCGTGGGCAGCGAGGTGTGCCATGTTTTGAGCCACTCCAGGGCCGCGTGAATGCGCTCGGCAGTTTGCCCAGGCGCCGCGGACCAGCTCCTCAGCTCCCGCAACGTTCCCTCATAATAGGGTGGGTCATTGCCCCAGCATTCATGGAGCTGTGTCTCCATCGGTAATGTCGCCAAATAGGCGTCGAGGGCCGCGTCCAGCCGGGCCGCCTGCTGCTCTGCCTGGCCAAAACGGATGAGAAAGTTTGCCAGGTCTTGAATTCGCGGCGCGGCGGCACGACGCTCCGGAACCGGTAGCACCAACAGGCTGAAATCTCGCCGGCTGGCCGCGATCGCCAAATCAGCGACCCGATGGTCCGAGTCGGCGTCATCGGCCGGTTTCTCGGTTGCCTCCGCCTCTCGCGTCGCCAGGTAAAGATCCCAAGCCTTCGTGTAGAGTTCGAGCGTTGCTCGTGCCTCGGCAATCGCGGCAGGCGTGCTTGCCGGCCAGGCAAGATCTGGACTGACCGCGGGCACTTGCAACACGCGGTAGGCCGGCACGGCGACCAGCAGCGCCGCGACGGGCGCGTACCGCCGCGACGCCCGGCGCAATCCAAGCCCGCAGGCTCGACCGCTCTACCAGCCATCCCGGCATTCGCAGCCAGGTGGCCAGCAGCATCCCGACCGGCAGTGGCAGTATGCTCCACCACCAGCCAGCGCCGATGACGTACATCGCCAAAACCCAAAGCGACAGCGCCGTGCCGAGCACCAATGCCAACGTTACTGCCAATAAACCACGCCGCACGAGCAACGAAGCAAGTTGCCCTGCCGCATAAGCCGATAGAAGCACCTGCAACATGGCCCAGGCAGCAGATAAAGGCCGATCGACGCTGGAGAAAAATCGGTGCCCAAAAGCCGGCCCCGTCGAGTGACTAAAATAGCGCACCATCTCACTGAGTATTGCACTGGAAAACAACACGAGAACGGACAAAACTACGGCCACCAGAAGGACCCAAAGCCAGCTCCCCCACACAAGTTGCCGGCTGAACCAAATCGTGCGCGGCGACGCTCCCTGTTCGGCCAAGAATCGCGGGCCATGCCGCTGATCGGCTCGAAACACCAGCGCCCCAGCTACAGTAGTGAACAAGGCAAGTGACATTAGAATCACAACAACAACACCAACCAAATTCCGTGCTGGAGCTACGATGCCGATCGGCGCGGCGATACGGGCGCGAAACAGGTTCAGCACCAAGAATGTCGCTGGTCCGGCGAGGATCAGCAGCAGAAAGCTTGTCTTTCCCTCGCGACAGGTTTGCCAAACGAGATGCACGAGCGGCTCCCACCAGCTCGATCCGGTAAGGCGCGCTACGAAAGGCCACTGCCGCCATCGCCGCAGCCCCGGGGGTGGCCGGCCAACCAAGACGGCAAAAGCGCGGCGTCGGCCAGGATGATCAGCGCCAGAAAGGTGATTCGGTAGGGCATCGTTTCAACAAAAGTCACGGCACTGGAACCATACCCGGCCGTCATCGCCACCGTCGGACAGTTGATCAGCGCGACGGTGAGCGCCGCCGCGACCGTGGCCGGCAACGGACGGCGGATCGCAAGCGAATACAGAACTCCCCAAGCCAGCCCTTCCAGACAGGCGAGCCCCCAACCCATCCACAGTCGTTTCGCCGCGATGGGCGGCAAAGTTTGCCAACCGGCCATCGCGCCGGCCGCCAGCCACAGCACCACAATCAAAGCGACCAGGCCGGCGAGTGCGGAAAGCATCTTTGCTGCCCCCACTTCGCGCGCTCGGAGGGGAAGTCGGCGCAGGAGGGCAATCGTGTGCTCTTCATGTTCGGCAGCGAACGACGTTCCACCGATTCCGACGGCGAAGGCGGCCGAAATCATCAGCGCGATGCCATGCAGCCACCAGTCGCGATCGGTGGGCTGATGCGCCAGCCAGCACACGCCCGCCTGCGCCATGAGGCCCATGGCGGCCAGCGACAACCAGAACGCCCGGCCCGTGCGATATTCCTTCCAGACCAACGGCCAGAAGGGCGAGTGATTCATGGCTGTTTCTCCCCCGCGTCCGCATGCGGCTGAGCATCGGCCGGTTCGGATCGCAAGTAGCCAGCCACGATCTCTTCCAGTCCCGGCCGGCGGACTTCGACGCCGGCGATCGCCGCATCGTGACGCAAGCGGTCGAGCTCGGCCGGCGGACAACCGCGCACCAGAATCTGCCACTGCCGCGCGTGCTGCCGCGACCGCAACATTTCGCCGGCGATCGCCGGCGGCACGGCCCCGTTGTTCAGAGTGATGACCAGTTCATGCGTTTGCTCCTTGAGCTGTTCCAGCGGCGCGAGGACGACCAGGCGGCCGTGGTGGATGATGGCGACGGTATCGGCAATCCGCTCGACTTCGGCCACCTGATGGCTCGACAGCAGCACGGTCTTTCCCTTGGCTGCCAGGTCGACCATGCGATCGAGAATCTCGTGCCGCACCAACAGATCGAGCCCCGAAGTCGGCTCGTCGAGCACCAACAGCTCGGGGTCTTGAGCCAGCGCCAGGGCCAAGGCGGCTTTGGCCCGCGTCCCTTTGGACAGCGATTTCAGCCGCTTTTCCCAAGGCACATCCAATTCACCGGCCAGCCGGCGATAGTTTTCCACGAAAGTGGGTCCGTCGTAAAAGCCGCTGGCAAACCAGCCCAGCTCGCCGACCGTCATCCAGTCGTAGAGCGCGGGCTGTTCGGGCAAATAGCCGACGCGGCGTCGAACTGCGAGCCCATCGGCCTGCGGGTCAAACCCCAAGACCCGCACCCCCCCAGCCGACGGCTCGAGCAGTCCGAGCAGGATGCGCAAGGCGGTTGTTTTGCCGGCGCCGTTTTCGCCCAATAGCGCGAAAATCGTGCCGGCTGGTATTTCCCACGACACGTCGTCGAGCGCGGCCTGCAGGCCAAATCGCTTCGTGACGTGCTCGAATTGGACCACTGCCTCGCTCATGATTCGTTCCCTTCTCGTTCGAGTGCCGACAACTCCCGTTCGACCAGCGCCCGCAGTTGCTTGACGTCGAGCCGGCTCTGACGGGCTTCGAGGAAAACTGCTTTCAACCGAGCCCGGACGAGCTTCAACCGCTCGTCGGCGCAAAGTCGACCGGCCCCCGTGGCGATTTCCAGCCCGGTGCCACGCACCGTTTCCAAGATTCCCTCGGCCTGCAGCTCTCGATAGGCGCGCGCGACCGTGTTGGGGTTGATCACGAGTTCGCGCGCAATTCGCGGACCGAGGGAACCCGCTCGCCGGGAGACAGCAAGCCGCTGGCCACGGCGAATTTCACCTGGCGGACGATCTGCTCGTAGATTGGCACGCCGTTGTGGGCAGAAATGGCGAAGAACATGGGACGCCACCGTGTGTTCTACTGTACCAGTATGCTAGTACAGTACCAAATCGTCGGGGTCTCCGTCAAGCGCCGAGTTGAAAAAAGATGGGCCGCCCGCGCCGGCTTACTCGCAGCAGGGACAAAGCTGGGGCACCAGCACGACCAGCGTGGCGCTGTACTTCGTCCGCTCGTAGTTCGGTCCGCTCTCGCTCGGTTCTTCGTGATGAGCGACGACCAAATAATAGTTTCCGTCGCTGGGCGTGAAACGCGCTTCGCCCGCTTCGTCGGTCGTTCGTTCGAATCTTGCATCGATGCCTTCGGCCAGGGTCGTCCCCCGCGGAACGAACGAGACCCTGGGCCGGCCAGCGGCTTGTCGCGATACAACAGGCGAACGGTAAACGGCACGCCGGGGCCCATGGGAGTCACCGGATGGGTTTTGGGCACCAGTTCCAGCGGGTGACCGAGCGGCTGATCAAAGCCCCCGAAATTGCGCGGAACGTTGTCCAACGACCCGTTAGCGACGAAGCACGTCTTGGCGCTTTTGATCGACCGGACCGGAGCATACGAGACGACTTTGTCGTAGGTGTGGCTCACCGTGTAGAGGCCCGGCTCGAAAGGGACGAAGCGCGTCGACCAGAACCCTTCGCTGGGGGCATAGCCTTGATCGGTCAACCCCGGCTTGATGTCGAGCCGTTTGCCACTGGGAAGGACCACCTCCAAGGTGCTGGCCGCGAGGTCGGGCTTACCGGCCAGTTTGAAGTCGCGATGGTCGTTGCCGTGGTTGCCCAGCATCAAATCGACATGGGCGGCATCCCCGACTCGAACCGCGTTTGAATTGGTCTGAACCCAGGTGTCGTGGGCATGCGCGGTGCCGGCGAGGCCCAAACCGACGAGCAGCCCCCAGATTGCCTTCGACATGTCGACTCTCCCATGAACAACTCGGTCCGTCTTCGCCAACCGGAAAACCAACCTTCCGGCACGGCAAAAACAGCGGTTTTGCTTCGGACATCAGTATGACAGATCCTGATGGCAGAATCGCGGGGCGGACTGGGTCCCCAGCGGAAGGAAACTGCCCCCCTCTGCGTGCAGCCAGGTAGTGAAATTGCGGAAAAAGACCCAAGATCAGGCGCCGTTAAAGTCGATACAACTGACACAGCTTACCACTGCGGCCTGGCTCACTTGCGCCTGCGCCGCTAGCGGTTCACGATTTGCCGGTTCTGAGACGCCGCGAGGCCTCTGGGCCGGCCGGGCCGCTGTTTTCCGCCAATGAAATCCCATGCTGGCCGCCTCCCGACGCTTGCCGGGACGTCAGCAACCACCTTTTTCACAGGAGACAGAACCTTGAACGCCGACAATTCGAAGAACGGGGCGATACTCTGGATGAATCTGCTGGGCGTGACGCTGGTCTGCGCAGCGGCAGCAGCTTGGGGCTGCTCGAAGAGCGCCAGCGTCGCCGATCATGACACGAACTCTTCTGTGACGTCGACGGACATCAAGGCTCGACTTGCCGGGCTCAGCGACGAGGATCGCGCGCTGGCCGAAGCACAAGTTGTCTGCGTCGTGAACCCCAACAACGAACTCGGCTGCATGGGCGTTCCCTACAAACTGACGATCGAAGGCCGAACCGTGTTCCTGTGCTGTGAGCATTGCAAGGACGCGGCGCTCCAAGATCCTAAAGCCACGCTGGCCGCGCTCGATGATCTTTTGCAAAAGAATAGCGCGCGGGTGCAGACCAACACGAGGTGACAACTCGTGCTGACCGCGTGCGGACGTGCGATCAGGCTGGGGCTTCTGCCGCGGGGGTATGAAGTCCCAGCCAGTCGCGCACCCTGGCGATCCGGCTTAGAACCACTTTTTCGGCCAGCAACACGATCAAGAGCGAGCCGCCGAACATCGGCAGGTAGATCCCCAGAATCACGACGACCGTGATGAGCCCCACGGAAACACGCGGATTGAGCAGTGCTTTTGGGGCACCCAAAACGCCTTGATCGCGCCGGCGCCACCACATGATCGCCCCGCTGACGCAGAGCAGGATCAGACCAACTGCGGTCACGAGCCCCAGCAGCTGGTTCGGCCAACCGAAGAGTTGACCCTCGTGGGCGGCGATGCCGGTCCCCACGATCCTGTCGATGAGATGGCGATTCTGAAAATCTTCGCGGCTCACGACGGCGCCGGTCGCACCGTCGACGGCCAGACTCACACGCTGGGGTCGATTGGGAGTCATCGACTTCGCGGTCCAGTTGGTCGATCCGCGCTGAGGCGGCGCAATCAGGACGGGAAAGGCCAGGCCGAGCGGGCGAACGGTTGCCGCGATCCGGTCGACCGCGGTCAGGTCCTTGGGTGTCGGCGCACCGGCCGACGCGCGGCGGCCACCGGAACTTGAATGGTGGCCACCGTGCTCGCCCGAATCGCCGCCGCTCGGCGTGGCCGCGGCGCGATCGCTTCCGGTCGTCCAATCTTGTTGTGCCACGGCGGTGCCCGTCAGCCGACGGGCAGCCTTCAGATAATTGCCCCAAGACTTTGCCCAGGGCAATCCGCTGAGCAATAGAAACAAGGCCAGGCCTGAGATCCATACCCCCGTCACGCTGTGCAGATCTCGCCAGAAAATTCGCGATCCCGCACGGAGGCGCGGATAGACAACGCCGCCCATTCCTTTGGCTTGACGCGGCCACCAGAGATACAAGCCAGTGACGATCATGATGATCGTCCAGGAGGCCGCCAACTCCACGACCATCGAGCCGCGGTCGCCCATGAGCAGCTCGCCATGAAGTCGAAAGAGCAAACGCATGAACCGCTCATTTTCGGGGATCATCGCCAGCACTTGCAGCGTTTCGGGATGCACATACACACGAATCGCCTCGCCGTGCTGGCGGGCGATGACACGGACGGCGGCGTTTTCCGCCTTGGGCAGTTCGTAGGCGTTGAGCGTCGCGCCGGGCAGCGCGGCCAGCGCGGCCCGGATTTGCTCGGCGGCGCTGGTGGAACTTCCGCGGATTTCGAGATGGTCGTAGGGTCGGTCGTTCCAGGCCTCGATTTGCGGCTTGAAAAGATAGATCGCTCCGCTGGTCGCCAGGATGATGACGAACGGGATGCAGAACAGGCTGGCGTAAAAATGCCACCGCCAGACGGCGCGGTAGTCCGGCCACGATTTTCCGGCCGTGGGTCGAATGCTCTGATTCATCGATGCAAGGGGCCCATTACATCCGATCGGTGAAATCGCTCACGACTTCGCCGCCGTTAATGCTGTGCAGGTTCCGCTGTAGCGTGGCGTCGATCTCGTCGGTGAAGAATTGCACCGAGCCGTCGCCCATCAGCACGTTGGCACCGCCCGGATGCCAACTGCGCGGACCGAAATACCCGGTGAAATGCGTCACCAAATCGGGGATGGGACTGTTGGGCGTGGTATATCCATTGGTCAGCGTGCAGACTCGCCCGCCGCGGCCCAGATGGCACCCCGACCCCGCAAGGCCTCGCTCGCCGCCCCGCGCCAACCAGTAAACTGTTGCCAGATCGGCGCCAAATTGGGAGTGGAAATCATATTGCTGGCAGTGACGGGACCCGTATAGGGAGAGCCGGTGTACGTAATGCCGGGTCCGTTTCCCGGGGTCAGCCCCGTCGATCCATTGAGCGTGTACTGATAGGGAAACGACGGGATTGGAGCCGCCGTTTCCCGCAGTGTAATCGGCCCCGACGCTGCGGATCGACTCGCTCATGAAGACCGTGTTGGAGACGCCGTCTACCACCTTGCGCATGCTGACCGTCGAGTTGTAATAGGTGATGCCGTCGGTTGGGAAACGTATATCGTTGAGAATTCCCGTCGCGCTTCCCATGCTCACCATGTAGTTGATGCCTGCATACGTATCGGTGTAGCGGATGCCGTTATAGGTACCGGTGGTCGTTCCGGTCTCGGTGGTCAACACCGGCGCCGGATCGCTGGGGCAAAGAAACCCCGGCACTTGGGTACCGAAAGCCCCCGGTTCGCCGCCGGAACCGACAAGAAACTGCGGATTCGCGGTCAAGTCGGCGTACGTTTGTCCAGAAAACGGCGACGTGGCGGCAGTGAGTAGGTTCTCCTGAGCGAAATTGAGCAGGTTCTGCAAATTCGCCCCCTCCAAGTATGGCAACAGCCGGGCCTGCGGCGAAAAACCGAGCGTCGTGAGACTCGACGAAACGGTCGTCTGTGGGTCGGCTAGGCGGCAGATACTTGCGCGCGCCTTCATAATTCGCAAGCGCCAAACCCATTTGCTTGAGATTGTTCGTGCATTGACCGTGCGCTGGGCCGCGGCACGAGCCTTCTGGACCGCCGGCAGCAGGAGTGCAACGAGCAGCCCGATGATCGCAATGACGACCAACAGCTCAACCAGCGTGAAGGCGCGCCGGTCGCGCACGATGTTGGGATAGAGCATAAATCGCTTCCTTAAAACGAGCGTCGCGACAAACCATGCAGCACGGGGCCGCTCGGCCGTCGGATTTGCCAGGGATGCCGCAAACCGAATGCGGACCCATTTAGCGCGCCCACGCCTCTCCCAACGTTCATGTCGGATGAGGAACGAACCGTCAGAAGGCGACGTAGGCGCGCGGACGCGTCAAACGACAATCGCGACCGGCAGGCTCGTCCGACACACTCACCCAAAAAGCGCCGCACGACGAATCAACGTCGACCGCGATCGAAGCAATCGCGATCAACAGTTTGCCCACGCACGGGGGTGCGAGCGGTCAAACGTCTGCCGACGCCGGCAGGCGCACTGAGCAAGCGAGGTGGTGGGACCGCCGGCAAGAACAGCCACGGCGGAGAGAGAGCAGCGAAGCGCAGGAATCGTCCCGACAATACTCCAGTCAAAAGCCCAGGCGAGCGGGATGATCGAAGGAGCAACCGCCCCGGTGGTCACCCACAGCGTGGATACGCCCTGGCACTTGAAGGCTTGAAATCCATGCCCGCCGGTCTTCTTGCTCTTTCCCGGGCCCGGGTAACGCCGGCCGGGCACAGGTGCCGGCATTCTTGTGGCAGCAGCGTGTGGGCAGCGGGATGGTCGTCGGCTGCGCATGCTCGTGGCCGCCGGTGTTCGTGCTCGTCATGCTCGGACACGGCCGCCACCAGTTCGGCGGGCGGTTCGACCTGATTGGCGGCAGCCCATGCCAGCCGTTGCTCGGGCGTGAAGCAGCAGCAATGTCCCCAGCATTCCTCGGCCGAATGGCAACCGCACCGGTGGCCCTGGCAAGGAAACGGGAGTGGCGTCGCGCGGCGGTCGACGTCGGCCAAGGAGTGCCGACCATGGCCATCACGTAGGCCAACGCCAACACCGGGGCTAAACACCGGCGGCGTACGAAGCAGGCGAATTTTCGGTAGTGCGGAGACACATCGGCAGGCCTTGGGAAGAGTGGCAACGATCCTATCCTGGATCGTCGGACTGCGTCAAGCAGCACGGCTCGTGCTGCACCGGCCCGCACCCCGGCCCAAGTTGTGCTCCCACGCGGATTTGGGTCCGGTTTCTCAGCTTCGCCGACGGCAGCTCCCGCTGCCATTTTGGCGACCAAACGTCCAGAACCGCTGTTTGGCAGCCGCGTCCGGCCCGCGAGATCGGGCCGGACGGTTCCAAGACACGCCGACTAACGATCCGTCCCCCCATCCGCCGCCGCCAACCGCAAATGGCAAGCGCGGCCGCTCCGAGCGCGGCCAGCACCAGCGAAGACGGTTCTGGCGCAGCCATCACCGCGTTGTAGACCGCCTGCGTCGCCACATCCTGCTGGGAGTCTGAAGCGAACGTGGCAAAACCACCCGGATTGTCCGGATCGGTGGTGGTGTCGGTGGCGAACATGTCGACCAACGGGCCCTCGTTCAGGGTGACGCCGTCAGTAAAATGCACAATTACGTCGAACGCGAACCCGTACTCGCCATACGTCTGGGTCGAGCCCGGAGCGATGTAGAGATCCTTTTCCAATTCGTGAAAATCATACAGCGAAACACCAAACCCGGAATAGAACGATGTGCTGCCATTGACATAAATGTCGCCAGACGAAGCGCCCGGATGCGGATCGGTCACGGGATCGGGATTGCCGGCATAACGGTCGTAAATATGCAGATAGGTCCCGGTCGTGGCGGGCACGGCCGGCCCGCCGGTCCCGTCGGAGTAGTACAACGGGCTAATGATATTGAACGTGGCGGTGTAGGGGAGCCAAGGACCAGCGGTCTGCGTAAATCCCTCATAGGTCCCCAGGCTGCCGTCCGGGATTCGGCGTCTGGGCGAATGCATCGAGGAACAGGTTGGCAGGCCCCGGCGTCGCGCCGTCTTGGTCCAAGACGGGCTGCGCCGACGCCGCCGTGAAGGAGACGGGGTTGCCGCTCCCATCGTAGTTCACCGACAAATCGAAGCCGTGTCCCCACGCTTTGTGGGCAATCGCAATCGTGACCAGAATCAATAATACATTTAGCAACGGATCGCATTGGAGAATCTTTCTGTATTGATTGAATATCAGGTTGAGTTCGGAGATCCTTGGCGACGTGCAAAATGTCAGACGCCACGTTCTAAAAAGCACGCTCAGCGGCAGCGGTTGCCGTACGCCTGCAAGATCAGCGGCACCGCTTTTCTCTGCCATAGCCGCAAACCCAGTATCAGCGGCGGCGATGGCGACCAGCGCCAGTGAAGATGGTTCCGGAGTCGGGACCGCGGTCACCGCGTCGTAGATGGCAAGCGTCGCGGCATCCTGCTGTTGGTACGGCGCATTCGCGGCGAAGTTGCCGTAGTTCGGATCAGAAATCGCAAACACATTGACGAGCGGACCGGAGGTGAGCGTGACGCCATCGGAGAAATGCACGACGATGTCATACGCAAAGCCGTACTCGCCATACGTTGGTCCCGAGCCGATGTAGAGATCCTTCTCCATCTCGTGCGCGTCGTACAGCGACACGCCATAGCCGGTATAAAACGACGTCTGGCCGTTGATGTAGACGTCCCCAAACGCCGCCCCCGGATGGGGATCCGCCACGGGTTCGGGATTGCCAGCCCAAAGATCGTACATGTCGATGTACGTGCCGACCGGAGCAGTCGTCGCCACGACCGTATTGTGCGGGCGCATTGACCACGCCATCGGAAAAGTACAACGGACTGATCACGTTGTACGTGGCGGTGTAGGGCAAGAACGGACCCGCAGTTTGAGCAAATCCGTGGATCACCGGCATATAGATGCCGTTGCCACCCGTTTCCGCGGATGAGAATTCCTCGATAAACATATTTTCCGGCGACGTGGTGACCTGTTGTGGTCCAAGAACGCCTCTGCGAAGCGGCCGTGAGCGAGATCGGTACGACGTTCGAGTTGTAATTGGCCGATAAACTGAAACCGTGGCCGAACGCCAACCGCGGCATTCGCCGAGATAACGACCAGCGCAATGACACCACTTAAACGTTTCATGGAAACAGCCTCCTGATTACCTTTCTGGCACTGCCACGTTGTTGTGGCAGTTGGAATTTCGCTGAGATTCTGCAGAACGAATCAACGTCACGTCGCCGGGGCGAGTCCACTCCCGCCTCGACATCGGGTGATTCATCTCATTAGCGATTTCCTGCTCAGTTCGTTGGTAAAAGGTCAGCTGCGTTTGATTCGGACGGGCGAAATTCGTCCAGCCGCCGTTAAGGACATTGGTGACGTCCTGCTGAACCCAATCGTTGAACGTCTCCATCGTCACTTTGTCCGCATGCCCATCCGCAAAAAGGTAGTTGGAGCAATCCGTGTGCTGGGTCGGATTGATCTCCGCCAGGATCGTGTTCCAGTACTGATTCCGCTCAATCGCGACCGGTGCGTACCAGGTCGACGTGTGAACGTGATCGTCGGTTGCCTCACGCCCGGTGTTCGCACCCTCGAACAGAATGATCAGCGTGTCCGCGTTCTGGATCTTGTTGATGTTCAGCACCGAATAACCATCGGACGTTTGATATGCGACGTATTCGTTGATCACGTAACTCGTACCCATCAGCCCGGCGGCGTCGGGCTGCACCCGGGCTTCGCCCATCGGATCATCCGGACAAAGCCGCATTTCATTGACGTTTTCCACAAACGGCGCCAGCGTATCGACCCACGACAGCGTGTCACCCGCGTGATAGGTCCACGGAAAATGGCCGCCATGAATATCCGTAAACTGACACATCGCGATCCCGAACTGGTGCAGATTGTTCAAGCAAGCCGTCCGTCGCGAGGTTTCGCGCATTTGCTGCACGGCCGGCAACAGGATCGCCATGAGCAACGTGATGATTGCCACGACGATCAACAGCTCGACCAACGTAAAACCTCGCCGTTTATTAACCGTGCCGTTTCGCGAAATCACCGCCGAAGCTCCCATGCAATCGCGGCTGTTCGGTCAAACCGCTTGGCCGCCCGGCAGGCTGGGTGCCGGTACTCAATGACGCCGCAATCGTTCTGCGGATAGGTTTAGCGCGCCCACGCCTCTTCCAACGTCAACGTCAGATGAGAAACGAGCCATCAAAAGGCGGCGTAGGCGCGCACATGTGTCAAGCGACAATCGGGCCAGCAGCCTTTGAACAGCTGCCATGCGGGTGGAGGCGCCTTGCCGACGGCAGGCTCACCCGACACGGGCACCGGTAGCGCGATGAGGAAATTCCACATCGACCGCAATGGAATGGATCCATTGCGCTCAACGGTTTCCCGCCGCGTACTGGGTCGGCCGATCAAACGGTTGCCGACGGGAGAAGGCGCGACAAGGACGCGCGGTGGCGGGACCGCCGGCAAGCGTGTCACAGCGGAGAGAGAGAAGCCAAGCGTTGAAACTGTTCCGACAACGTTCCAGTCAAAAGTCCAGGCGACCGGGACGATCGAGGGAGCCACCGCTCCAGTAGTCACCCACAGCGTCGAAATCCCTTGACACTGGAAGGCGTGAAATCCGTAGCCCTTGGTCTTCTTGCTTTTCACCGGTCGGTCCGACGCCGACAAGACGGGTTTGGCGGCTTTCTTGTGGCAGCGGCAAGGGTGAGCCGTGGGATGATCGTCGCCGGCCAGATGTTCGTCTTCGTCGTGGTTGGAAACCGCCGCAATGAGTTCCGCGGGGGGTTCGACTTGATTGGCGGCGGCCCACGCCAACCGTTGCGCGGGCGTGAAACAGCAGCAATGCCCCCAGCACTCCTCGGCCGAATGGCAACCGCATTGGTGGCCCTGACAGGGAAACGGGGCAGCACCGCGCACGGCGCTAAATGTCGGCCAAGGAAGACCGATCATGGCCATTACGTAGGCGAGCGCCAACACAGGCGCCAGCCAGCGCCCGCGTAAGAAAACAATGAATTTTCGCAGTGCGGAGCACATCGGCAAGCTCTAAAAAGCCGACGGCTCGTTTCTCATCGCCGATGATCCTACCTTGCCCCTCCTGCCGCGTCAACCAGCCAACACGCGAGTTTGTGGAATCCGCACGGCTACGCAGCGGGGAGTTATCGCCCACCAGCAAATTCAGTTGTCGGGCTCCGACAAAAAAACAAGCGTTCCTGCCCAACCTGATCGGTCGGGCCGGAACGCCTGGAGCTTCGGGGCGAGCAGGCTTAATACTCGCCTTGAGCCTTGGAAGCGGCGTCGCGATTCGCCGGCCTTTGACTCAGCACCCGATCTGTCCTCCACCCGTAAACCGGGGCAGGCTGATACGAGTACGAGTACCGACGCGCCGGGGCAGAAGTCGCCGGAGCGGCGGCAACCGGTGCCTGTGGGGCCGGTCGCACGCTCTGTGCGCGCGGTGGTGCTGCCGGCTGCGCGGCCTGCGGTGCCGGAGCATACGAGAACCTCCGTCCACTGTTGGCAGGGATATAATCGCGCGGCATGTTTGTCGACATCATCGCCGCTCGATCAATCTCTGTAATGCCTGGAGCCAGCCAAATTGCATCGGCCGGATCCGGACTCGCCGCGGCGCCATAGTAGCCGCGGGCTTTGGCGGCTGCCGGTCGCTGGGCCGACGCTACTTGCCCCAGCACAAGCACTCCAATCGCTACCGCACCAATTGTCAAACCACTTTTCACATATGTCTTCATAAATCACCTCCGCCTGAAAAAACTGAACACTTGAGACTCGAAATACTGTGAACTCGATTGCTTAAACTTACAACTCATTAACTGCCCGTCTGAAACTATCTCGCCACATGTGTCCTTTGGACGCGCGGCGTTGCCAAGTAAGTCATCAGCGGGGACGACTTTGCCCGAACCGCGCGCCCCAGCGGGAGCGAGTTGCGAGCGCTTGAGCGTGCCATCAAATCTGGATTCGCACGTGCTGCGATTGCAGCGAAAAGACGGCCCCCAGCAGGGCCTGAGGTTTGAGATTTAGCGCGGCGTTCAAACTCAAGTCGAGCGAGCCGGCAGCCAAGCAACACGAAGGTTTCGTGCGAGGTTTCATGGCACCCATCATTATATGCCGCGGCCCCTCACTAGGCGAGCGCATGGGCACGGTTCCGACCTGCCGGCAACCTCCCGGGCTTCGACCGTGCTGGTGCGGTTTCGCGGTACCCGATCCGTGCTGACCCCCAGCCCCCGTTCGCGGCTGGAGCCGCCGTGGTTGGCGTCATTTCAGGGTCTCAGCCGTGATCCCCCTTTCGGGTTATCGATCCCCGCCGAATTCGAGGGCAAGTTCCTGCTGGCTGGCGCGTGCCCCGCTCAGCGACGATTGGAGCTGGGCCAGAGTGCGAGAAACAACCGCCAGATCGACACGTGGTTCGGCACACGTTCGCTCGAGCCGATCGCAAATTTCGAGCACGTCGGCATGCTGCTGTTCGATTTCGCTCAGCTGCTCGAGACCATCCGGATGGTCTTTCACTCGAGGGCTTAGTTGGGCGTTGGCCCAGCCGGTCGAGGCGACGTTGCTGCGGACCGCCTCGATGTGCTGTCCGACCCAGTCGCTGGGAAAGAAGCGGCCCGTGGCGACGAATTGCCTGAGGAGCAGGACATGGTCGGCGGCATGGTTTCCATAAGTCTTGGCCGCGTAGAAGTAATACGCATCGTCCAAAGTCTTTGAGGCTGCATCCCGTTGGGCGAGGGCCGGACACGAGAGGGCCGGCCAGCTCAAGCCCGCACACAACGCGCTGAGAAAAAATGTGCGCCTCATGAAAGCATCCGCCCCCATTTTCTGTTCATGGATGTTTCGTTGCGTCGAGCAATGCCGCCTGTTGAGCGATTGCCGCGGCGTCGGACAAGACTTAAATGCCACGAAACCTCGGCTGGTCCGGAGAATCCGACGATGGATTTCGCGAACCCTTTCGTCCGGCACCGCGGTCGGTGCGACCGTTTCAGTGGAATCAGTGCCGGATGGTATCTTCCACGTCGAAAGTTGATCCGACGTGCTGCGAGCTACCTTTTCCGCTGCCGGCAAAAGGTCCTCTTGCACAAATCTAGGTCAAACTCGTGCCCTGCGCTCGGGCTGGCTTGTGGCCGGTGCGAGTTTATCGATTGCGGCGACTAAGCCGGAATTTCCGAGAGATTTCAAGGTGCCGGCCGTCGCGGTCCGATCCAATGGACGAGGGGTGCCAATCAGGCGCGCCGGATCCTGCTAACCCGCCAAAACTCGGTTCGTGACGCAAGGAAGCGTGATGACGTCCTTCCTCCGAGTAGGCTTATGCGCGGGCTTCATCGTCGCGATGATGACCGGCTGCCGGACGCCCAATGTCGGCGCACGTCCTCGGCCGAATACTACCGCGGCGCGGGCAGCCGTCTCGGGTTCCGCGGCTGCAGCCAGCCCGGCCGATCCAGCCGTCGCGACCCGAACCCCTCCGATAGTTGCCACCGACATCGCCGAGTCGATGCCAGTCGTGGCAGCGGGAACGCCCGATCGTGCTGGGCCGCAGTCGGCGGTGCGGCCAGCTGCTCATGAGCAACCCGCGGGTGCGGCCCTCGACATGCCGGTACTAACCGAAGGAGACGGCCTTTTCACCGGCCGCCGCGAATTGGTGTTGGCCGAGCTGGTGGCGCTGGTCGAAGCGCGCAATGCTTCGCTCGAGGCGATGACTTACGCCTGGCGGGCCGCGACCCAGCGCTATCCGCAAGCGATCGCGCTGGACGACCCGGTGTTCATGGGAATGATGGCGCCGGCGTCGTTTGCTTCCAGCACGGTTTCGTCAGCCTATCAAGTCGGCGGATCGCAGAAGTTACCTTGGTTCGGCAAACGGGAGCTGCGCGGAGCAGCGGCTCAGGCCGACGCCAGTGCCATGTTTCAAGATGTGCAGAGCGCCGAAGCTCGAATTGGCGCAGACCACGCGACAAGCGTTCTACGAATACTATCTGCTCAGCCGCGAACTCGAGCTGAACCAGCAGCGGGTATTGCTGCTCGAGGAGTTTCGCCACTCGGCACGCGTGAAGTACGAAAACAACCTGGTCACCGAGCAAGACGTGCTGCAAGCCGACGTTGAATTGGCCGAAATCGGCCGGCGGCGACTGGAATTGGAGCGAATGTATCGAGTGGCCGTGGCACGCATCAACACCCTGTTGCGACGCAATCCCGACGATCTCGTGCCGGCCGCCCCCGCGCGCCTCGGCGACGTGGCCGATCCGCCGCCGGTCCTGTTGCTTCGCGAGATGGCCATGGCACAGCGTCCCGACCTGGCGGCGCTGCGTGCCCGGGTGCGCACGGAAGAAGTGGCCGTGAACTTGGCCCGCAAGCAGTATTTATCCCGACACAGAAGTCTATGGCCGTTACGACTCGTTTTGGCAGCCGGCGGCCACGCAGGGCGATTTGCGGGGCCAGGTGGGCGTGAACATGAACATGCCCATTTACCGCCGCAAACTCAACGCCGCGGTTTGTGAAGCTGAGTTTCGCGTCAATCAGCGCCGGGCCGAATATCAACAGAAAGCGGCCGACGTGCGTTACGAAGTGCAAGCCGCCTACGAGCAAGTGCTCGAGGCTCGCCGGGCCGTGGCGATTTATGTCGACAAACTGTTGCCCGTCGCCGAACAGAATCTGGACGTCGCGCGCAGCAACTACGACGTCGGCAAGAGCACGTTCTTGAATCTGCTCGTGGCCCAACAACAATTGCTCTCTCAGCGCGAGCAGTATCAACAGGCGGTGGCCGCCTATCACAGCCGGCTGGCCGAGTTGGAGCGGGTCGTGGCCGGCCCCTTGCCGCTGGATCGTGCGCCGGAAGAAGTCGCGGCGCCGGCAGAGGGATAAGACCGCGGTTCCCGGGGCGAAGCTTCATTTCCCGCCCGGCGAACCATCTCATGACTGGGTCAACGCGCGTCGGCCAGTCGACCGGCGGTATCTTGCCGATAGAATTCGGCCAACAGCTCATACAACTCGGGATGCTGGTCGCGCAGTTCGCACCGGCGATCGAAGAAGCATTCGGTCACCACCGCAAAGAACTCCGCTTCGTTCTTGGTTCCGTAGGGATCGATCAGCGTCGGCCGTCCGACTTCGCCTGGCATTGCGCAGATTGCTCAGTTCGGCGCTCATGACCGTGGCCCAACGCTTGTATTGCTCCCGACTGCCGAGTGGCGGCGTGCCGTCGATCGCGCGGTCGAGCATGTCGAGTTGGTGGGCGAATTCGTGCCACACGACATTCCGGCCATGCCCCAAATGCCGGCAGTCGTCGATCACTTCGGCCCAGGAAAGGACGACCGGACCGCGATACCACGCCTCGCCCAGCCGGACGTCGGCCCCCACGGTTTCGCCACCGCCCAGCCGCCGCGCTTCGGGCACCACGTACTCGCGGGGATAGATCAGGATCGACAGCACGGATCGAAAAAGTCGTGGTCGATCGCCAGTACCAACAAGCAAGCCTGGGCGGCGATGGTCACGCGCATCTCGTCGGTCACCGTCAGTCCGCCGCACCCCTCCCAGTTTTTCTCGGCGACGAAGATCTGCGTGTCGCGACGCAGTTTTTGTTGCTGGTCGGCCGTGAGAAGCGCATAGTGCGGCACGTTTTCGTGCAGAACGTCGAGCCAGGCGAGCCGGAAATGCGGCTTTCGACGATTCGCCGCCTGCGCCACTTTTTGATCCAGGAGAAAACCATTCGCCGATTATGTCCGATTATCCGCGGCGGGAACAGACGACTTGCTTCGCCGGAACACCCACTGTGTTTCACCCGGCGACCGACTATCCTGAATGAGTCGCGGCCAAGTCACGCCTGGCAAAACAGCAGCATTTTCGATCATGTGGCAAACATTCGTTCGCAACTGGGTGGTCGGCAAGCTCCACGAGCGGTTGGGCGAGCACGCGCGCGCGGCCAACGCCAACCCGCCGCCGCCCCAAGGCGACGCTCCCTCGCCGCCGCACGCGCCGGCCCAACCGGTAGTTTGCCACGTGGGGGTGATTGTCGGCCAGCGGGCGGAAGCTGCCGGCTTGATCGATCGCATGACCGGAGTTGTCGAAACGCTTGGCGAGGGCTTCGTCGCCCACGAAGGAAGCGTGGCCGGCCGCCGCGTGGTCATTATCACGGCTGGCCAGGCGCGGCCGCGGCCAGGCAAGGAGCTCTGGCACTGCGGGCCGGGCACCGGCCGCAGTGGGTCGTCGCCGCGGGATTTGCCACGGCCCTGGTTCCCGAACTGCAAATCGGTGATATCGTGATGGCCGATCGTCTCGTGACCGAAAGCGATTCGTCGGATTCGCTGGCCGGCGGAGAGCTGGCCATCGACTTTCAAATCGATCCGGCCGTCTCTGGCCACGATGCGTCATCTGCGCGTGGGCCGGCTGTTGACGGTCGATCGTCCCTTGACCGACGCGACGACAAAAAAGGCAACTTGGCCGAGCGGCATCGGGCGCTGGCGGCCGATCGGCAATCGGCGGGCGTGGCCGACATTTGCCGGCAGCAGCGGGTGCGATTTCTTGGCGATCCGCGCGATTCGCGAACCTTGCGATTCGCTGCCGATCGAAGTCGACAACGTCGTGCGGCAACGGTCCTGGCCGGGCCGCATCGGGGCAGTCGCGGCCGCCATGTTTCATCGTCCATCGAGCCTGCCGGAATTATTGCGACGAGGCGAGGATTCGCTGGTGGCCGGCGAGCGTCTTGGCCAGTTCCTGGCCGGCGTGATCAAGCAACTCGACTAACCGCGCGGCGGGTGGCTTGATCTTCGCGCCACGGCGCGGTGGCACGCGACTGTTCAGGCGATCGCCGGCTCGGCGGCGCCGACGGCCGGCGTGGCGGAGCTGGAATAGGCCGCGAAGTTGGCTCGGAACAGCTGGGCCAGACGCTTGGCCTTGGCCTGATAGGCGTTCTTGTCGGCCCAGGTGTTGCTGGGAATGAGCATTTCGGCCGGGACGCCGGGACACTCGGCAATCACGTCGATTCCGAAGATCGGATCGCGGACCGTTTTGGCTCCCGCGAGGTGGCCGGCGTGAATCGCGTCGATGATTGCCCGAGTGTAAGCCAGCGGAATGCGCCGGCCCACGCCGTAGCTGCCGCCGGTCCAGCCGGTGTTGACCAGCCACACGCGGGCGTTGTGCCGGGCGACTTTTTCGGCCAGCAATTCAGCGTATTTCATCGGATGCCAGACCATGAATGGTCCGCCGAAGCAGGGAGAAAAAGTGGTCTGCGGCTCGGTGACGCCTACTTCGGTGCCGGCAATCTTGGCCGTGTAGCCGCTGATGAAATGATACATGGCATGCGCCGGCGTCAACGAACTGACCGGCGGCAAAACGGCAAAGGCATCGCAGGTGAGAAAGATGACGTCTGTCGGATGACCGGCCACGCAAGGAATTTTGGCGCTGCGAATAAAATCGATCGGATAAGCGCCGCGCGTGTTCTCGGTGATACTCACATCATGGAAATTGACGCGATGCTCCTTGGCATCCAACACCACGTTTTCCAGCACGGCCCCGAAACGCAACGCTTGAAAGATGTCGGGCTCGGTTTCGGGCGTCAGATCGATCGCCTTGGCGTAGCAGCCGCCTTCGATGTTGAACACGCCATCGTTGGTCCAGCAGTGTTCGTCGTCGCCGACCAATAATCGCCGCGAATCGGCCGAGAGGGTTGTCTTGCCGGTGCCCGATAGCCCGAACAACAGCGAGGAACGGCCGCTGGATCGATCGGCCGTCGCCGAGCAGTGCATCGACAGCACGCCTTGCTCGGGCATCAGATAGTTCATGACCGTGAAAACGCCTTTTTTCATTTCGCCGGCGTATTCGGTGCCCAGAATCACCAGCTCGCGGCGTTCGAAGTCCAGGTCGATGCTGGTCTTCGAAGTCATGCCAACCGTGAGCTGATTGGCCGGAAACTGGCCGGCGTTGTAGACCACGTAATCCGGCTGGCCAAAGTCCTCCAGCTCTTCGACAGTGGGCCGAATCAGCATCGTGTGCATGAAAAGGGCGTGATACGGCCGCGCGCAGATCACGCGCACTTTCAAACGATATTTGGGATCCCAACCGGCGAAGCCGTCAAAGCAATACAAACAGTCGCGGGTGTCGAGGTAGTCGATCGCCCGCTGGCGATTGATCAGGAAGCTATGCTCTTCCAGCGGGATGTTCACATCCCCCCACCAGATATTCTGGGCCGATGGCGGATTCCAGACGATCCGCTTGTCCTTGGGCGATCGGCCGGTCTTCTCGCCGGAATAGGCCACCAGTGCGCCGTTGTGAGCGATGCTCGCCCCAGGGTCATGGCGAATCGCCTCTTCATACAACCGCGCCACCGACAAATTGCGCTGGACGGCGGGCCTGGTGATTCCGTGGTCGGCCAATGAGAATTTCTTCATCCGTGCTCCTCACTCCGCCGCCACACACTTTGCCGCACTCATCAAGACCCGCGCGAAATCCCTCCACCGTGCGCGATCCATCGCTCACGCGGCGCGGCTACGCGTCGCCAATTGGGGGGCCACGCTGCCCAACGCGCCGGCAAGACATCCTGGGAAGGAATGTCCAGCCGAAGCGCGAGACCACCTCGCTGCCGCAGACGATCACTGTCCGGGATTGATCACTGTCCGGGATTGCGGTTCTGCTTGTCCATTTGCTGTTTGGCAGCCAATCCCAGCACTTTCAGGACCCCCTCCTGCAAATCGAGCCGGTAGGAAACACCATTCTGTTGCGGCTTGGTCTGCAGATGGACATGATCCTTGCCCGGCGTTTTGGCTACCTCGGCCAGCAGCGCGGCGACGTCCTCATTGTCCGGCGTAAACACGCTGACGAAATCGAGGATCGGTTGCAGCGACGCGTCAACCACGCTCGCAGGAACCTTGGTCGTGGCGCCGGCCTTCGAGTCGGCAATCGCTTTCTTCACAACGCTCAAGGGATCCTCGGTTCCCGCGGCGAAATAAACGCTCTTGGGTCCGAAACCGACGACGACTTTGAGCTCCTTGCCGACTGCGCGATTGACTTTGTCATCCGCTGGAATCGGACTTGTCCAGGTATGGAAGTGGACGTCGCCGTCCGTGACGTCGGTGAATTTGATGCCGGGGAAATTCGGATCCTTTTTGGCCACCTCCACCAGGTCGTTGAGGGCCTTTTCCAGGTCGGCGGGCTGGCTGACGTAGGCACCCGCGATCGCCAGGAACCGACGATCACCGACGACCCAAGATCCACCAAAGTCCATTTTTCCTGATTTGATCGTGGCCTTGATCGCATCGCAGGTTTCGGTCACGATGCGCTTGGCGGCCGCCCGCGAATCGTCGTCCGTGAGATCGGGCGAGTTCTCGATCTCGCGAAGCAGGGACGCCTGAGCGATATCGATCCCCTGGGCGGCCTGGTCGATGTCGTCGACCAGCAACGTTTGCGAACTATTGAAAACAACCGCGGCCTTCTTCAGCATGAAGCCGGTGAAGTTCGACGTGGTGTCTTTCAGCGAGTTGCACTTTTCCGCCAGCACGGAGCCGGGGATTGCGGTCAACGCCGAGTCGAGATAACTCGTGCTGGCCTGCGTGTCCAACGCCCAACCCACGGTAACTTGGTCGGCCGTGTTAATCATCTCCGACCACATTTTGGTCTGGGCCTCCACATACGCCTTCCGCTTCTCCGCCGCGGCTTCATCCTCATCCTCCGGAGTGGGCAGACTCTGATTGAGATTCTTGAGCGAGTCGATCGCCAGCGAGCGGAACATTTCGGGAATGTTGTGCACGTAGAGCTTCAAGCCGATTTCGTACTTCTTGTCCAAACCGTCCAACCAGGACGTCGGATCGTTCGGCACGTCGGTCAAGCTGGCGGCCGTTTGCCCGATGAAGAGCCAGCCGTTCGTCTCCTTCAAATACAAGGTTTGGTTCAATGCCTCGATTTGCAGAATCCCATCGGGGCGTTCGTCGACCGGTCCGATCAGTCCGGCCGTGGCGGCGAGCAACTTTTTGACATCTTTGACCGGCAAAAAAGCGATCGGTTGGAAGCTGGTGCCATCGGTATTGAGGACAATTCCCCAAGGCCGCTTGGTGTCCAGCCCTTCCAGCCCTTTCCCTTGAGTGAACAAGGTGATCATCGCTTCGGCTTGTTTTTCGAGGCCATCCCGTTGCGCCAACCGCCCGATGAAACCGACGTCGTTCATGATCTTGTCGTAACCCGCAATCGACACGACAAAGACGGGCTGGCGACCAGCGACCTGCTGGGGCACTACGGGAGCCTTGTCTTTGGCGGTGCCGGTCTGAGCCACGCTCAACAGCAGTACCGTCACCAGCACGGAACGCAGAGTTTTCTTCACGGTTTATGTTCTCCTCGAGCAGATGTTGCCCAGCCGACTGTCGATGTGCAGCGGAGGTTTGTCAGGGATCGTCTCCCCGAACAATGCGGCACGGCGGCAGATTGCCGCCGGGTTCCCGATTGGGGGGGTAAAACACGTAGCCTAAATCGTAGGTTATGAACCGTTTGGCGTCTAGCAGCCCCGAGAAGGCGCGTCCCGGGGGCCGCCCAGGTCCCGGGGCGGCTCGGGGCCGCCACGGCTCGCCGACCAAAACGGCTTGCCCGCGGCGCGGTCGTTCATCGGCCGGGTGCACTTGTCGCTCGCGCCGCTATCGCTGTGCCCAGTAGTCGACGACAAAGGGCTTTTCCAAAAGGGGTTTGACCAGCTCCACGAACTTTTTGTGTGCCGGGTGAGGCAGGTAAGCGTCGCGCGCCTCGGCGCTGCGAAAGGTCACCAGGAAGCAATGCGTGAAACCGTCGCTGAGGTTCTCGACCCCCACGTCGGTCCCCCATTCGAAATCGACGATCGTGTCGATCTGCTTCGGCAACGCGGCAAATGCGGTCACCACTTTCTGAATGTCTTCGGGCGTGCAGTCCTTCTTGAATTTGAACAGGACCACGTGCCGCAACAGCTTTTCGGATTGGCGGGCGCATCGGCCGCCATGGATTGCCAAGCGGCCATCGCCAACGCGGCGCCGCCAACAACCGTCAACAGAACAGTAAATGGCTTCATCAGAGTGAGCTCCCAGGCGTGAAAAAAATCGAGACGCACGCATCCTCGCCCCGGCTGAATCATGCGCGGCAGGCAAATTTGCGCGTGCAAGCAGTACACTAGGATATGCCAAGAGAGGCCGAGATCGCAAATTCGGCCCCGCGTCGCGAGAGAAATCGGGGCCCAGCCACGACCGCCGGCCGGCTATTCCAGGCCAAATGCGCCGGCGACGGGAATCTGCAGGCCGTTGGCAGCGCCAAACCCGGAGCGACTTAAGAACCGCGGCTGGAGCGAGAAGGCCGCTCCGACGTTCCCCTTGCTGACGTCGACGTTGAAATTGACGTTGAACAGGAACGATTCGCCGATACGGGTCAGGGCGAAGTTTTCGCCGATATTGCCGCTGTGGTTCAAGGCAAAGGTGCTGCCGGCCGTCGAGATCCACTTCGGGCTCATGCGATAGTTGTAACTAGCGGCCAGCACGGTGCTGTTGACCGGTCCGTTGAGCAACATCACCCCCGTGTAGAGCGAGCCTCGGGGTGGGCGATTGAGATACATTCCCAAACTGGTGTATTGCGGGCCGCCGCTGAAGAAATCGTACGAGCCGTCGGAGACAATTGTCGTGCGGTCGCCCAGGTACCAGCGATAGGTGTAATTCACCAGGCCGATGGCGGTGCCGAAGTTGTCCCGATTGGGGTCGGGATAAGCGACTCCCTGCACGTCGAACGTCATCCAGTCGATGACGCGCTGCTTGCCGGGCGCGCCCCGCTTGGTTTGCCAACGCTGCCGCGCGCCCAATCGAATCGCCGCCAGATCGCCTGCGATTTCGGTCGACGGACTCGAGACGGTATTCATCAGCCCATAGCGCAGCGCATAGTAGCGTTCGTCGTATTTCATGGGCACGGGGTTGGGTGCGCCGAAGTCATAAGTGGCCAGCAACTGGCGGTAGCGGATGATCGACTGATCGTCGATCAAGTCATAGAGTGGAAACTGGTTCAAGTTTTGCGACGATTCCGTGACCGACGCATCGACGTCGAACGACACCTTGTGCGCCAGGCCGTTCACGTTCAGCAGTTTGCTCTGAATATTCGGATTGACCGACCAGAACGGCACGCTGGCCCTCACGCCCAACGAGCCGAATGCCCGGCTGAGGTCGTTGCCGTCGAGCACCTGTCCCCAGTGGGCCACTTCGCCCAGCGCGTACGGCACCAGCTTGGCGCCACCAATCTCGAAGGGCAGATCGAGCTCCTGCCGGGTCACTTCGCGATCGCCCGTCGGACTGAAGCCTGGAACCGTGGGGGCCAGGTGCGGTTCCCAGGGGAGATAGCTGAACGACGCCAGGTCGGCAGCGTTGGTCGGCGCCTGCTGGATCGCCAATTGGGCGTAGCCGACGTTGCTGTGCTCGAACCAGGTGAGCCGATCGCCCAGC
This sequence comes from uncultured Planctomycetaceae bacterium, assembly GCA_963702015.1. Lineage (GTDB taxonomy): Bacteria > Planctomycetota > Planctomycetia > Pirellulales > PALSA-1355 > DATJTR01. The sequence continues at coordinate 2,446,478 of OY969698.1, read as the reverse complement.
AGCGATTGCCCCATGGTGAAATGATCGAGACGCGGCATCCATTGAGTTTCGGTGTAGAAGTCATTGAGCCGCATTTGTCCATAGACGGCCCACGACCAGTTGTCGCGCTGCTGCTTCAGTTCGACGTCGTTGGTTTCGTCCTTGAACTGATCCCATTCCTGTTCGAAGTATTGTTCCTGGAAGTTGTAGTCGCTGATGATCGCCAGCTCGGTGGTCAGGCGGAAGTCGTTGGGCAGCTGCAACCGGTCGCGCGAAAAGATGCGTCCGCGCCAGGGCCCCTTCTCCGGTTGCAAATCGCGGCGATCGAGACCGAGGTTATCGTGGCCATCGTCGTGGATACCCCAGGCATCGAAAAGGCCCGACGACTTGTAAGGCAGTCCGAAGATCGAGTCCCGACGATACGTGAACGAAGTGCCGGCCGCCGGCCCGCGCATGCTGAGGTAGTCGGTGCTGAAATCCCAGCGCGTGCCCTGCGGCGCGTTTTTGATGCCGAAGATCTGGTAGGCGTTCCAATCGACGAACGCCGCCGTGCCGAAAATCCGGTCCTCGCGGACCTGGAAGTCTCGGAGGTAATAACTCGGCTCTTCGAGGTTGGTCGACAAATACGGCCAGTAAAAGACTGGGACCTGACCGAAGTAAATGGTGTTATTGCGCGAGGTGGCCGTCCGCGTGTGCTGGATCAGCGGGTCTCCCTCGGCGTCGACCAAGGCCTGCCCCGTTTGCGGATCGATCAGCGGCTGCTGCACGTCGTTGTAAACCATCGAGCCGGTGCGCAGGTCGTAACTTGGCACTCCCAGTCGGCTGGAAGTGAGCGACACGCCCGATGCCAGGAACTGGTTCGGGCTGACTTGTTCGAGAACGCGCGCTCGCAGCTTGATGGCACCGTCGTAGGTGGGGACGTTGCTCGACATTTCGGCATCGAGCACGACGCCGACCTGGCGGCGAACGTCGTAATACATCCGCTGGGCGAACAGCACCCGGTCACCCTGGCGAAAGACGATGTTGCCCTCCAGGTACAGCTCCAGCGGAGTGTCATCGCCTTGCACCATGCCGCTGCCACCCATCAGCGGCTCGCCCCCGTTTTGGGTCCACAACACGAGACGGTCGGCTGCGACATCGACCGATCCGAGCTCCGCCACGCCATCGACCACCAGGTTGATGCCGGAGTTGCTGATGGCGATCCATTCACCGGTGTTCGGATCTTGATAGGTCTGCAATTGCAGGGGCGAATCGCTGCGCGGAAATGCGCGCACCCGGCGCGTCCCCAGCGGCGGCACCTGCTGCGGATCAACCAGGCCCCCCGGCACACCGACCAGCGGTGCGCCGCCGGGTGGAGGCAACGTGGGGAGTGGCTGGATGGGAGGAGTCGAGCCCGGCGGACCGGTCGGCCCGTTGATTCCCATGTTCGGCTCGGCGAATTGAGCCGTCTTAACCGGATTGCGGAATTTCGGCTCGCGGGCTTCCATTCCCCGCTCATAAATCGCCGGCTTCTCGGTCGGCTCGGGTCCGGCCGCGGCGAATTTGTTCAAGCCCTTGATCGGCGCGGTGGTCATGAAACGTCCGAGCCAGGTTTTCTCCTGGATCTTCGCCAGTAGCGCCTTGTCTTTCTCGATGATGCCATCGGTCCCGGTCTGGTAGTCGATCGTCACCTTGCCTTCCAAATAGGCGATGACTTTGTGTGGCGGATCGCCGTTCATTCCCCCGCGTTCCACCCAAATGATTCCCTCGGCAGCCCGGGCATAAAGCAAGCCTTGGCTGATCATGCAACTCCCTTGCAGATGCCAGACTTCGTACGCGCCTTGCGTCCAGTGCGTTGCCCGATCGGCTTCGACCGTGACCGGATCGTCGATGCTCGGCTGAGGTAAGTTGAGATCGACCTGCGCCGCGACTGGGGCAGCGGCGAAGAAGACAGCCATTGCCCAGAGAATGGCCAGCAGACGAGCGGCTCGCCAAGCCAGCGACGCGCGTGCGCCGCGAACGTCCAAGCGCGCATCTTTCAGCACGCCGGATGACTCACGCACCGGCACCGTCGCGCAGGAGCGGTCCAGAGAGAGTATCCTTTCGGTAGCGGTCGAGTAGAACTTGAGCAGAACTTTTGGCTGACTGGCCGATTGACGAGATGGGGCCACTTGCCTGTCGATCAAAAGCTGCGCTGCACAATCGCGTGGGGCGATGGTCGCAATGCACGTTCGGGAGACAGGCACTAAATGGAAGTGGCGAAACTTGTTACGCGATGTGAAACGGGCGGGGATTATAGGTGCGGCAAGCGTTTGGGGTCAAGGTAGGTTCGGCGACCGCGCTGGGCACACAACTGCTTACCGATAAAGGGCTTCCGTCTGCATCTTTCGGCCCGCTTGCGGCGGCCTGACGCCGATTGATTCTCCCAGCCCCCCAAGGCCACACTCATTCGCCGTCACCCGGCCGAGGCTTTCGGACGACGCACATCCAATGGCTACCCCACAACCAGCAGTTGCAATTCAGCTCTTGCGAGGGGTCCGTCACTCGCTCTGCCTGGCCGCGGTGGGCGCCGTGGCAACACGCGCCGGCTGGCTTAGCCGGTGCCATCCGCTTGTGGTCGACCTGGAGATGAAGGCGGCCGCGAAGTGACGAGCGACAGCGGCGGCTAGTTCGATCCGGCCGCCAGGCTCGCACAGACCAAGGCCTCGTCGTTGCGGGCAAAGACGTGCTGGTTCGCAAAGGCCGGATGCGCCGAACAGACGCCTTCGCCGCGACGTTCCAATTGACCAGTAGTCGGTTCGAGGAGCTGCGCGGCTGATTTCGTGATAGCCGGTCGGCGTCAACCCGGCGATCAGTAGCTGACCCAGCTCGTTGAACATCCAAGTCCGTTCGCCGTTACGCACCATGTGGATCGTACCCCAGCGCGCTTTGGGCCCCGCCTTCAGGCTTTCCCAAACCCGGTCGCCGGTCGACGCGGCCAGACAGCGCAGTTCGCCTTGGCTGTCGACTCCGTAGACGTAATCGCCATCGATGTACGGATTGCTCAAGACCGCGTGCAGGCTGTCGGTGTGCAGTTCATCGCGGCCTTGCCGCCGCCAGATTTCCTCGACGGCCGGCTTTTTACGATCGAGTTTAAGCATCAGCGCGCCATCGTAGAACGAACTGACCAGCAGCCGATCCCCCCCGATCGCGGGCGTGACGATGCTGATCACCATCCGGTTCGGCTTGAACGGATGCGTCCAATACACAGTGCCCGATCGAGGATCGAGTCCCACGACGTTGTCGCCGGTCCAGCAGACCAACACCCGTTTGTCTCCTTGCTCGATCATGATCGGAGCCGAGTAGCTGGCATGGTCGTCGAGCGCTGTCCAACGCGGCTGGCCGGTGCGCCGGTCGAAAGCCGCCAGGCAGGCATCGGTGCGCGCCGATCTGGATAATGACCAGATCGCCCTCCACCAGCGGCGCGGCGGCGATGCCCCAGATGGGCATGTCGATTTCGTAATCCTTGCCCGGCTCCTTTTGCCACAGCACCTTTCCGGTCGCGGCATCGAAGCAAAAGAAGTGGCCCATCGTGCCAAGCGCATAAGCCCGACCGTCTTCCACGGTCACGCTGGCTCGCGGTCCGTCTGCATAGCCGACTTTGACATAGGGGCAATCGTAGGAGTGCGACCAGAGCGGCTTTCCGTCGCGTGAATCGAAGCAATGAACCCGCTCGATTTGCGTCGGCTCGGCGACTCGATCGGTGACATAGACGCGCCCGGCGGCAACCGTCGGGCCGCTGTATCCGCTCGCCACCGGGACGCGCCAACGCAGCTTCAGCTTGTCACCGGCAAATTTGTCGACCAATCCGGTTTCGTGCCAGACGCCGTCGCGGTTCGGTCCGCGCCACTGAGGCCAGTCTTCGGCCGAAGCGGGCACAGAGAGGACCGAGCAAGCAAGCCAAAGCATGGCGATCCGGAGAAAGTTCGACATTGGGTTTCATTCCTCAGCGATGTTGCAGGATTTCGAGTCGCTTATTGTTGGAGCGAATAGACCAACACGTTCAGGCCGATCCGCGCGGCGTCGGCCCGAATGTAACCTTCGCACTCCAACGACTCGTGGCTTTCCAGTGCACAACTGACGTCGTAGGGTGAAAAGATCACGGCGTAACGATCGCCCAACTGAATCCCTTCCAAGTAGGGCTCAACCTTGCGCACAGCGGCTTTGAGCGGCTGGCCGTCGCGGGCCGCCTCGGGCTGCCGCCGCGAAACCGTGGTGATGTCGTCGCCGCCGAAGCCAGGACGAAACAGCGGGTGGTTCAGCGGAATGCGCGCCAGGGCCTGCTCCGGAAAGATCAGACTCATTTCCTTGCGAAAGGCCTCGGCGAACTGCGGGCTGGAGCAAATTGCATCGGCAAACAACATCCCGCCGCGCTCCAGATAGGCCCGCAACTCTTTCCGCTCGGCCGGCGTCAGTCGGAAATCGGCGCGGCCGTGCATGAAGACGAGGTGATATTGAAACAGTTCCGGATCGGTCAGCCGCACCTGGCGGATTTCGTCCAATTCGATCGGCGGTGCGCAGCTCGAGTTTTTCGGCGGCCAGTCGCAACAGCGTGGCCAGCGCGCCCGGCGCCGCGTTACAACCGCCCGAATGCATGACACTGGCCACGTACAGCTTTCCGCGCTCCACCGGATCGTGTTGCTCGCTGGCGGGAGCTGCCAGGCCTTCCAGTTTGAATTTGACTTCGCGATTCGTCGCGTAGGCCAGCACATTGGTGCCGACGCCCACGGCCGCTTGAATCTGATCCCGCACGGCGGGCGGATACTGCCGGTCGCGGCCCGGCCGAGCTAGTTCCCAATAACACGACAAGTCCTGCGGCGCATAGATGACGCTCGTGCGGCAGCCAACGTCGATCCCCCACAACGGCTCCTTGAAAAAACTGGGATCGACCTTCTCATCCGCGTGCCAAGCGGGGTGGTCCGGCGGCAGCGGGCGCAATTTCAAATCCGGCTCGGGGAACATGCGATTCATCAGTTGGCGAAAACCCTGATCGAAATCGCCGCCACCGCAACATTGCTCGGCAAACAGGAATCCGCCGCGATCGACGTACATTCGCAGCCGCTCGACTTCGGCGTCGGTGAACTGAGGCGCGTCGCGACCATTGATAAAGACGACCGGCGTCTCCAGCAAATCTTCGACCGTGGCCACGTGCGGGTCGATCACCTGATAGGTCAGGTCGCGGTGCCACGCCTGTTCGACGTGGCTGACCAGGTTGAATAGCGCGCCGCGATGTCGATTCCAATCGTTCTCCAGACCGTGTTTCAAATGCGCAACGATGACCGGCCGCCGGCCCTTGGCCAGGAAGAGCAGCGCAAAACTCGTCGAGATCAACGGATCGGACTCGACCCCCTTCAGCTCGGGCCAGGACCCCGTGAGCAGTTGCTCGTGAATCAGCATCTTGGCCCCTTCACGATACCAATCGTGCTGGCCGATGAAGCGTCGTGCCGTCATGCGGCCCGTGCGCTCGATGCCATAGAGGTAATAGAACAACCACTGCGTCGAATTGGGCGGATTGCGATAGACGGAAAAATTACGATCCAACCAGGCCAACGCCTCTTCCACCGGTTGGTTCGGCTGTTGCGCGCCGCAGCACGAAACTTTTTCGCCTTGAACCGTGGCGTCGCCAGGGCTCAACTGGCCGGCCGCAATGATCACCGACGCGATCCCCGCGCTCGTCATGCTGCCGGTGCCGTGCGGAAAATTCGGTTCGTAACCCCACGAGCCGTCGGGGTTCTGTGACTTCTGCCAGTGATTCAGCGAGAGCCGCCAGGTTCTGTCGTTCACCGGCACGCCCGCTCGTTCGGCCTCGTACAATCCCAGCAAAGCGAATTGGGTGTTCGAGTTGTCGCCGACATTGGGAGCGCCGGGCTTGGGATAGGACCACATTCCCGCCCGCGTCCCTTCTTTGATCTGCTGCTCGTCGAGCCATTTGGCATTGCGGCGGATCAGGATCAGGTCCCGCTTGGGCTCGGCTGCGCAAAAGACCATCGTTTGCAGTGCGCAGGTGTAGGTGGTGGTCGCCTGGTAGGTGCGCAGGTAGGCAAGGGCTTTGCGCACCGCGTCGTCGTCCGGGCCGCAACCGCAGTTGAGCAGCGCCAACGTGCACAAGGGCGTAGCGCCGCCGCCGTAATTCGGCTGGTCGGGCCAGGTTCCCTTCTGGGGATCTTGCAGTTTCTTGAGGAATTGCACTCCGCGGTCAATCGCCTTGCGGACTTCTTCTGCCGTGACGGCCGACTTGTCCGCTCCGCGGGCCGACTGCGCAAGTGTCGCAGACCCTACGATCGCCACCACCAGGGCAAGAACCGACCATACACCCCGCATGAACATCTCCCTACGCAAGGCCCAGCCTCCTGCACCGCCGTCGTGCCGCGGAGAGCGAAAAAGTGGCGATTGGCCGCGAGGTTGGGGCCCCGGCCGAAAGAGCAACTGGTCGAACCGTCGGACGGCGTCGTCATAACCATCTTAGGTCAAGGGTAGTTAGGCAGGCAACGGTTCGGTCATCGGGCGATTGCCCCGGCGAGCCGCGAACGAGTAAAATGAGGAGTAGACGCCGCCTGCCGGCCAAGGGAGTTGCTCCGCCTGAGTTTCACGGCGATTGAGCTTTCTTGACTCGGGGCTCAATGGGTGCGCCAAGCCGTGAAAACTTGGCCGGCGACGGCTCTGCATTTTTTTTTGCGCACGTGGCGTCTGGCCGAACCAGGCACGCCTCTATCAGGAAGCGGCGCGGCAAAGCGAGCACCACGAAGGATTAGCCGCGTTGACCACCAAACCTCGAAGTCTGGGAGACGTTCTCCAGGAATTCAGCCAGCACCGGCAACTCATGCAAGAAGAGTTGCAAAAGGTCATCATCGGTCAAAGCGACGTGATCGAACAAATCTTCGCCGCGATCTTCACCCGCGGCCATTGTTTGTTGGTGGGCGTTCCGGGCCTGGCCAAAACCCTGATGGTCGCCACGCTGGCGCGAATCCTGGACATCAATTTCAAACGGATCCAATTCACGCCCGATCTGATGCCCTCGGACATCACGGGCACGAACGTGTTGGACGAAGACGACCAGGGGCGGCGGCAGTTCCGCTTCGTCGAGGGGCCGATCTTCACCAACATTCTGTTGGCCGACGAAATCAACCGGACGCCACCCAAAACTCAAGCGGCGCTGCTGCAGGCGATGCAAGAGCGCGAGGTGACCGTGGGTCAGACGACCTACGCGCTGCCCGACCCGTTCTTCACCATCGCCACGCAAAATCCGATCGAGCAGGAAGGGACTTATCCACTGCCGGAAGCCCAGCTCGATCGCTTCATGTTCAACATCAAGGTCGAATATCCGTCGGCCGAAGAGGAAGAGCAGATCCTGGCCTCGACGACGCGCAACGAAAAGCCCGAGGTGCGCAAGGTCCTCTCCGGCAAGGCGATCCTCAATCTGCAGAATCTGGTCGGAAAGGTGGCCGTCAGCGAGTACATCGTGAAATATGTTTCGACGCTCGTGCGCGCCACCCGTCCCAAGGATCCGCGTACGCCCGCTTTTGTACGCGAATTGGTCGATTGGGGAGCCGGGCCGCGGGCCGGGCAGTTCCTGATCCACGGCGGCAAAGCGCTGGCGGCGATGGACGGCCGGTTCTCCGTGGCCATCGACGACATCCGCAAGGTAGCGGTCCCGGTGCTCAGGCATCGCGTGAGCACGAATTTTCAGGCCCAGGCCGAAGGCATGTCGAGCGAGGACATCATCGCCCGATTGCTCAAGGAATTGCCCACGCCGGAGATTCCCAAGTTCGGTCCCTAACGACGCCCCCGCTCCGAAATCCCCGGTGCCTTCGGCGTGAAACACGAGACGAGACGCGAAGAACTTGCCGCTGTGGCACGGGAAGTTTGGCGTCTTGATTGAGATCGGCGCGGCCGGCTCGTTGGACGCGCGAAAACCGTATGCTAGCCGTCGAACAATATCTGAAGCCCGAGGTGATCCGCCAGATTGCGCGGCTCGACCTGCGGGCCAAGTTCATCGTCAAGGGCTTCTTGCAGGGACTGCACGCCAGCCCCTACCACGGCTTTTCGGTCGAATTCAGCGAGCATCGCAAATACACGCCCGGCGACGATCCGCAGGACATCAATTGGCTGGTCTATGCCAAGACCGACAAATACTACATCAAGAAGTTCGAGGCCGAGACCAACATCACCGGCTACCTGGTGATGGATTTGAGCCGGTCGATGGGCTACACCTATCGCCAGACGCTGACCAAATTCGACTATGCCGTCTGCCTGGCCGCGGCGCTCTGCTACTTGATGATTCACCAGCAGGATCCGGTTGGCCTGATCGCCTTCGACGACAAGATTCGCCACAGCCTGCCACCCCGTTCGAAACGAACGCAATTGTCGGCCGTCCTCTCACTGTTGGCGAATTTGCGTCCCACCGGGCAGACCGACATCGGCAAAAGCCTGACGCAAATTGCCGCCATGCTTCGTCATCGCAGCCTGGTGATGCTGTTTACCGACTTGTTGGTCGATCCCGAGCCGGTGCTGCAAAGTCTGCGGCGTCTGAGGCACGCGGGACACGACGTGATCTTGTTCCACATTCTCGACGAGGCCGAAACCCGCTTTCCGTTCGATGGTCTGGTCGAGTTCGAGGAACCCGAGAGCCACGAGAAGCTTCAAGTCGACGCCAGCGGTTTCCGACCCGACTATCTGGCCGAAGTGCGGGCGTTTTGCGACCTGTACCGCCGCGAATGCTTCCAGTCGGGCGTCGACTACGTCGGCGTGGACACCAGCATGCATTTTGATCGGGCACTGACTGAATATCTGGTCAGCCGTAAGGCGCGAGGGTAACGGCCAGATCCGGTGAGCAGTGGACCAGGCGAGCAGGAGATGAAAGGAGCAGCGACCGAGCGACGGTAGAATGATTTGAAGACGTGCCGTTCGTCGTCGGAAGCAAGCCATGTGGCAATTATCCTTTCTCAACGCTGCATTTTTATGGGGCTCGGTCCTGGCCGCCGTGCCGGTGGTGCTCCACCTGGTCATGCGGCGCGAGGTGCGGCAGCTTGAGTTTCCCGCGCCTCCGTTTTCTTCGGCAGCGTCAGGTCGCGAACCGTCGTCAGCTTCAATTGCGCCATTGGTTGCTGCTGGCCCTGCGGATGGCAATTATCGTGTTGGTGGCCGCTGCGCTGGCTCGGCCGAGTTTGCAGGGGACCGGCTGGGTGGGCGATCAAGAGGCGCCGGTGGCCGTGGCGATGGTGTTCGATACCCAACCCAGGATGGAATATCGCTATCAGAATCAAACCCGGCTCGAGTCGGGGCGCGAAACGGCCCTCTGGCTCCTCTCGCAATTGCCGCGCGAGAGCGACGTGGCGGTGATCGATGCCCGCTACGGATCGGGCGTTTTCGCGGTCGACTTGGGGGCTGCTCGGCAGCGCATCGAGCGCTTGACCACCGGCGCCGTCGGCGCGCCGTTGGGCAGGTCGCTGGAAGACGCGCTGCGACTTTTGAAAGAGAACTCGCGCGCGGAAAGAGATTTACGTCTTCACCGATCTGGCTCGCGACGACTGGTCGGGCGAGGCCAGCGCGTCGCTGGGAAAGCAAATCCAGGCACACCCGGATATTGGTTGGTACGTGATCGATGTCGGCCTGGAAAAGCCGCAGAATTCCGGCATCACGGCCTTGCAACTCCCCTCCGACGCCGTCTCGCGCGGCGCCCCCTCTCGATCGAGGCCGACCTGGCGCATCTCGGACCGGCCGGTCAGCGGAACATCGAACTCTATCTCGACGATAACGGCAAACTGGAGCAACGCGGGGAGCAGAGCGTGACGTTCGACCAGGACGAACCGACCCATGTCGACTTGCACTTGGGAGGACTCGACCGCGGCCTGCATCAGGGATTCGTCAAGCTCTCGGGCACCGACGCCCTTTCGGCCGACGACATCCGCTATTTTTCGGTTGAGGTGGTCGACGCCCGCAAGGTGTTACTGGCGGCTCCGGCGCCGGCTGACGATTACACGTTTCTCTTGCACGAGGTTCTGGCCCCCTACGAATTGCGGCTGAAGAAGGAAGCCAAGTTCGATTGTCACGTCGTCGCGCTCGATCAATTGGCGAAGCAACCGCTGGCCGAATACGCCGCCGTCTGCCTGGTCGATCCGACGCCGCTGACCGACGACGTCTGGCAACAACTGGCCGAATACGCCGCTGGCGGCGGGGGCGTGGCGATCTTTCTGGGCGCAACGCCCGGCCGGTCGAGGCCTTTGCCACTCCGGCCGCGCAGCAAGTCCTTCCCGGCAAACTGGTGCGGCAGTGGCGCGCTGGAGATCGCGACGTCTATTTGGCGCCGGACCAACTCGAACATCCACTGCTGGCCAAGTTCCGTCCGTTGGAAAGCGCGATCCCGTGGGACGCTTATCCCGTCTACACCCACTGGGAGCTCGGGCCCTTGGCCAAGGGAGCCGCCGTGGTGATCGCTTTCTCCAACACGTTGCCGGCGTTGATCGAACAGCCGATTGGCCGCGGGCGCGTGCTGACGATGACGACCCCCGTCTCCGATTCGGCCAACGATCCGGACGGCTGGAATCGTCTTCCCACCGGCGAAGAGCCTTGGCCGTTCGTCGTGCTGGCCAATGAGATGATGTTTTACTTGACCAGCGGCAGCCATTCGAAATTGAACTATCTGGCGGGTGAAACGGCGGTGATTCGTTTGCCGGCCGATGCGCATCAGAGCATTTTCTCGCTCGTTCCGCCCCAGGGCGATCCGCTGCGGCAGGCGGTCGACGAGCGTCAGAACGCCGTCGTGGTCTCCAGCACCGATCTGCCCGGTAACTACCGTTTGCAAGCTGGCGGCGACGACGGCGTGCGGCTTGGATTCAGTGTCAACGGATCGCCGGAGACCAGTCAGCTCGAGCGAGCGACGCCGGAGGAACTGGCATCGGTGTTTGGCGACGTGCCGTATCGCGTCGCGCGCAACCAGGCAGAGATTGTCCGCGACGTGAACCTGGACCGCGTCGGCCGCGAAATCTATCCGCTGCTCATGCTCCTGGCGGTTTTGGCGTTGCTGGCCGAACAATGGCTGGCCAACCGATTCTATCGAGCCGGCGACGCGTCGGGCGGCGCGCGCCGGCCACAGGCCGCCGCCAACACGAGCCGCGCAACGGCCACGCCCGGCACCCCGGAATCTCAGTTTGCCGGTGCGCCATGATTCATTCCTGGCAGGTCGATCCGGTCGGTGGCATGGCCGTGGCAGCCGCGCTGTCGGCGGTGCTGGTGCTCTTCGTTTCTCTGGTGGGGTTGCCGCAAGATCGCCTGACTCCTCGTCGGCGGCGGATCCTGTCGGCGCTGAGGCTGGCTGCGGCGACCCTGGCCATTCTGGCGCTGTGGCGACCGACGCTCATTCGTAGCGAAACCCGGCCCGAATCGTCGACGCTCGTCGTGCTGGCCGATCAGTCGCGCAGCATGCTGGTGGCGGATGCCTTTGGTGGGAAAACGCGCTGGGACGCCCTGCGGCATACCCTTGCCGACGCCCAAGCGCCGCTCGAGCGCCTGCGTGACAAAGACCTCGATCTGCGCCTCTATACGTTCGATGCCGACCTCCACCCTTTGAAACTTACTGACCAGGGACTCGATCTGCCGAAAACCCCCGACGGCCGGCAAACCGCCATCGGCGCGGCTCTCGACGAAGTGCTGCGCAGCGAGGCGGGCAAGCGCCTCTTGGGCGTGGTGCTACTCACCGACGGCGCCCAGCGGGCGTATGCCCCGCGCGATCTCGCACCGCAGACGCCGGCCCGGCGTTTGGCCGATCTCGGTTTTCCGCTTTACGCTTGCGCCTTCGGCCAGGCACGCGGACAGGGACAGGCCCGCGACGTCGCCATCAAGGATCTGGTGGTCAATCAAACCGTCTTCGTGAAAAACCAGCTCTCGGTGCTGGCCAACACTCGGATCGACGGACTCGTGAATCAGGACGTGCCGGTGCAATTGTTGTTCGAGTTGCCGGGCGGCAAGATGCAAGTCGTGGCAACCCAAGACCTGCACGCCTCACAGGACGGTGCGTCGTTGCCCGTCGAATTCGACTACGTCCCGGAAACGCCAGGCGAATATAAACTGACGGTGCGTGCCGAGCCCCAGCCGGGGGAAATCGTCACCACGAACAACCAACTGAGCACGTTTGTCACCGTGTTGCGCGGCGGTTTGAACGTGTTGTATTTGGAAGGGGCGCTGCGGGTCGAATCGACGTTTCTCTCCCGTTCGCTCGACGCTTCGCCCGACGTCAAAGTGAAATATGTCCACCTGGCCGAGCGCGATCCGCGGCACCGCACGCTCGACCTCAAACCGCTCCTGGCCAAGGGTAGCTACGACGTCTATATCCTGGGCGACGTCGATAGCTCGGCGTTCCATCCCGACGAACTGGAGCTGTTGGCTCAAAGCGTACGTCAAGGGGCCGGGCTATTGATGCTTGGCGGGTTTCATTCGTTTGGTCCAGGCGGCTACTATGCCACGCCGCTGGCCGATCTGTTGCCGATCGAAATGAGCGACCTCGAACGGCAGCATTATGGCGAGCCGATCCGCACCGACCTCCATCTTCGCGGTCCGCTCACCATGGTGCCGACCGCTCGTGCCGGCGCTCACCACTTCGTGATGGAACTGGCACCGGGGGCCGACAATCGTACGGCGTGGCAACGATTGCCGCCGCTCGAAGGGGCGAACAATCTGGGACGCGACCCGCTCAAGCGGGCGGCCCAAGTGCTGGCCGAGACGCCCGACGGCAAGCCCCTGCTTATCTCGCAGGAAGTCGGCGGTCGAGTGATGGCCTTTGGCGTCGACTCGACCTGGCGCTGGTGGATGGGGGGACACGAAGCCGAACATAAACGTTTCTGGCGGCAAGCCGTCCTGTGGTTGGCCCACAAGGATCAACAGACCGAAGGGAGCGTCTGGATTCGCCTGGCCCAACGGCGCTATGCGCGAACCGGTCGGGTCGAGTTCGCCGCCGGCGCCGAATCGCCGCACGGCGAGGTGGTGTCGGATGCTGATTTCCACGCCGAAGTCATCTTGCCAGATGGCAGCCGACGCCCCGTTCGTTTAACGCGCAGCGGCGCCGAAATGGCCGGCATATTCGGCGAAACACAACAGGCCGGTGACTATACCCTCGAAGTCACCGCCAATCACGGGCAGGCGGAACTGGGCCGCGCCAAGGCTCGATTCTTGGTTTATGAGCAGGATATGGAATTGGACAACGCCGCTGCCGATCCGACGCTGCTGGCCAGCCTGGCCAAGATGAGCGAAGCGGCCGGTGGCCGGCTGTTGGCACCCGAGGAGTTGCCGGGATTGCTCAACGAGCTCGCCGAGCGGCCGATCGAGCAACTGGTCGAGCGCGAGGTGCGAGAAACCCCTTGGGATACCTGGCCCTTCTTCATGTTGTTCATGGGCGTGCTGTGCGTCGATTGGTATCTGCGCAAGAAATGGGGCCTGGTCTGAGGAGCGCCGCCGAAAATTGCGACTTGAACCGCCGGTCGCTCGACTTCCGTCATGTTGTGCGTGTTTCGCGCTGGCCGGCTGGCGACGGCGCGGTAAAATTGGGACATGGCCCCTTGAGTAGCCAATCCTTAGCCCGGCCCCGACTGACACCCGCCTCGCATTAGGCTAGGATTGGCCCCGTCGTTTCCTTTCCCTTTACCGGCCGCAGACCTGCCGGCCCGCCGCGCGTGGCAATTGCCCAATGACTCGTCAATCGATGTTTCCCGGCATGCAGGATGATCCTCGGCCGACATCGGCGCCATCGTCCGCCACGGCGACGCAAGGTCGTCCCATGGCGGCTGACGAAGCGGCCGCGTCAACGCGGCCGCCTGCTGCGGCGATCGCCACGGGGACACCCGCCGCCGAACCTGCCTCGCTGGCCGGCAAGACGGTTTGGGTGGTCGACGCCAATTCGCTGATCTTTCAAGTGTTTCACGCGATCCCGGAGATGACGAGCCCTCGCGGCGAACCGGTGGCTGCGGTGTATGGCTTTACGCGCGATCTGCTGTTTCTGCTCGACGAAAAGAAGCCTGACTATTTGTTCGTGGCCTTCGATCGACCCGAGCCGACATTCCGTCATCTGCTGTTCCCCGAGTACAAGGGGCAACGTAGCGAGATGCCGCTCGACCTGAGACCGCAGTTTCCCGCCATCCAGCGGATGCTGTCGGCGATGGGCGTGGAATCGCTCGAGCTGGCTTCTTACGAGGCCGACGACATTCTCGCCACGATCGCCCACCGAACCGACGAGCTGGGAGGTGAATGTTTTTTGGTGACGGCCGATAAAGATTGCCGGCAACTGATTTCGCCGCGGGTGAAAATCTTCAACGTCCGCAAGAACCAACTGTACGACTCCGCCGCCTTGCTGGCCGACTGGGGCGTCCGCCCCGAGCAAGTGGTCGATTTTCAAGCCTTGGTCGGCGACGCGGTCGACAATATTCCCGGCGTGCCGCTCGTGGGACCCAAAGTGGCGCGAGAATGGCTGGAAAAGTTCGGCTCGCTCGACGAGCTATTGTTGCACGCCAATGAATTGCCCGCCGGCAAGCGCAAGCAGAACTTGCTTGACTCAGGCCAGCGCGTGCTCGACAGCCGGCGGCTGGTGGAGCTCGCGCGGCATGCGCCGATTGCCATCGATTGGCAAGCCGGCCGCGTCGATGGCCGCGGCGATGCGCGGCAATTGGCCGAGTTGTGCGCCGAGTTCGGCTTTCGCGGCCTGGCCGAGAAGCTTGTCCGTCGGGCGGCGCCGGCATCGCAGTCGGCGGCACCAGCTGCGTCGACTCCCGCCAACGATCCTTCGGCTTTATCTAAACCGGAAGCCACGGCGGATCCAGCCGAAGCCGACTGGACCGTCGACTATCAGACCATCGACACGCCTGAAAAGCTGGCCGAATTCGTTACCCGCTTGCGCACTCAGCCTGTCATCGCTTTCGACACCGAGACGACGCACATCTGGCCGAATTGGGCCGAGCTGGTCGGCTGTTCGTTTTGCTGGCGTTCTGGCGAGGCCTACTACTTGCCGCTGCGCGCCCCGGCTGGCGAGCCCCATTTGGACCCCAAGGCGGCGCTCGACGCATTGCGCGAGGTGCTGGAAGACCCCGCCGTAAAGAAGGTGGGGCAGAATCTGAAGTACGACATGATCGTGCTGCGATCAGCCGGCATCAAGCTGGCGGGCGCCGAGTTCGACACGATGATCGCCAGCTATCTGCTCGACGCCGGCGAGCGCAATCACAGCCTGGATGAATTGTCGAAGCGCTATTTGAGCCATACGACGATTAAGATCAACGAATTGATCGGCAGCGGCAAGAATCAGAAGCGTATGGACGAGGTGCCGGTCGCGCTCGTCACGCATTACGCGGCGGAAGACGCCGACGTGACCTGGCGGCTGCGGCCGATCCTGGTGGCTCGCCTGCGCGAGACCGAATTGCTCGAGCTGTTCACCACCGTCGAGATGCCGCTGGTCGAAGTGCTGGTGGAAATGGAATTCAACGGCATCACGGTCGACGTCGCTCAGTTGGCTGCCTTGTCGACGCGATACGGCGAGCTACTGACCGACGTGGAGCAGCAGATCTACGCGCTGGCCGGGCGGCCGCTGAACATCGGATCGCCGAAACAATTGCAGCAGGTATTGTTCGTCGAGCAAAAGTTGCCAATGCTCAAAAAGACAAAAACCGGCGGCAGCACCGACGTGGAAGTGTTGGAAGAATTGGCGCGGCATCATCCGCTGCCGGCAAAAATCATCGAATATCGTCAATACGCGAAACTCAAGAACACGTACATCGACGCCCTGCCGCTGTTGATTGCGCCGCGGTCCGGGCGCGTTCACGCGTCGTTCAATCAGGTGGTGGCGGCGACGGGACGATTGAGTTCGAGCGATCCGAATCTGCAAAACATTCCGGTGCGCTCGGCGAGTGGACGGGAAATTCGCGCGGCCTTTTTGCCCGGTGCGCCCGGCTGGTCTTTGCTAGCGGCCGATTATTCCCAGATCGAGCTGCGGGTGCTGGCCCACTTTTCGCAAGACCGCGAGTTGCTGGCTGCCTTCGCCCGCGACGACGACATTCACGCCCTGGTTGCCAGCCAGGTTTACAGCGTGCCGTTGGCCGAGGTGACGTCCGAGATGCGGCGGGGCGCGAAGGCGGTGAATTTTGGCGTGATTTACGGGCAAAGTCCCTTCGGCCTGGCGAAGCAACTCGACATCGAGGCGGCCGAGGCGGCCCGGTTCATCAACGCCTATTTTGATCGGTACCGGGGCGTGGAGGAATTCCTGCTGGGAATACTGGAACAGGGGCTGCGCAACGGTTATGTTAGTACTGTCCTCGGGCGACGGCGTGCCATCAGTGGCATCCGCAGCGCGACAGGCCGTAGTGAAGTGGACCGCCGACGGAACCTGCCCGAGCGAACCGCGATCAACACCGTCATTCAAGGATCGGCTGCCGACCTGATCAAGCTGGCGATGATCCAAGTCCAACAGTCGCTTGCGAGCGAGGGTTTGGAGGCGCGGTTGTTGTTGCAGATTCATGACGAACTGGTGTTTGAAGTCCCTTCCCAAGAAATCGACACACTGGCCCGGCTCGTGGCCACGCGAATGAGCACCGCCTACCCGCTGGCGGTCCCACTAAAGGTTGACGTGAAGGTCGGCGACAATTGGGCCGCCGTGGAACCTTGGTCGGCCCGGTAACCCGCCTGACCGCTCGCGGCGCTCTCGGGCTCCCCGCGGATCGGTCGACGGCAAACAAATCGCTTGATTCCGATGTGTTGTGAATAAATTCGTGCTGCAATTGACTCCCTCGTGTTGCTGATTTCCCCTTCTGTCGCTCGCTCCGCCGCGCGCCTGGTTCGATTGGGTTGGGTGGTTGACCGTGTCACGTCCTTTCGCCGGCCAAACTGAGCAGCAGGCGGCACGCAGGGAGTTGCGACCACCGGTAATCGGTGTGACGGGAGGCGTTGCCAGCGGCAAGAGTTTTGTGGCCGGGCAGTTGGCCAAATGCGGAGCGGAGGTGATCGACGTCGATCGATTAGGACATGAAGCATTGCGGTTACCCGCAGTCGAAGAGGCTGCCCGCCAGCGGTGGGGTGATGAAATTTTCAGCACGGGCGGCCAGATTGACAGGCGGCGTCTGGCGGCGAAGGTTTTTGCTCCTACGCCCCAGGGGCGGGAGGAATTGCGGTATTTGGAGAGTCTGACTCACCCCCGAATTCTTGGATTTCTCGGTGAGAGAGTCGAACGGCTACTGCTTCGCGGGGATGTTTCGGCGGTTGTGATCGATGCCCCGTTACTAGTTGAGGCCGGATGGAATGAGTTTTGCGATAGAATTGTGTTTGTCGAGGCCCCCCGCGCGATACGATTGGCACGCGCCCTGGGTCGCGGCTGGAGCGAGCCGGATTTTACCGCTCGCGAGGCACGGCAGGAGTCGTGCGAGGTGAAGCGTAAGTTGGCTGATATGGTGATTGATAATTCAGGGTCGGAGGAGTCGACGCGCGCCGAAACGGAGCGGGCGTGGAGCGAGTTAAGCCGTCCTGTTGCTTTCGATTGATATCATTTGGTCGTTTTAATCCCGTCGTGCGCCTTCCCGTCCCCCGCGCCGAACATTTTTCCGCGTGATTGTGTCCCTATCTAGTCTAGTCATTTGCCCTAGTCATCAGGTATTTTCGAGTATCCCCACCGGGGGCGCTTTCCATGCGCTCGCCAGCAGTTTTCCCCTTCAGGAGTAGTGGACGATGTCCGAGTTCAAAGGTCCTGGCATTCGCAAGCCCAAGACTTCACTGGCGTCCGATGAGGACGACAATCCGACCCTCGATAGCGAACCGTTGAGTCTGGCCGAAGAGCTTGCCGAAGAGGCGGCGCGCGGCGTCGACGAAACCGACGACACCGACGACCGCTACGAGCAAATCAAACAGGGCGACATACACATCGCCGAACTGCAGCGGATGAGCATGCCGCAGCTGATCGAGCAGGCCCGCAAGGAAAACCTGACCGACATCACCGGCATCAAGAAGCAGGATTTGATTTTCAAGATCCTGAAAGAGCGGGTGAAACTGAACGGGCTGATGTTCGGCGAAGGGACGCTGGAGATTTTGCCCGATGGTTTCGGCTTCTTGCGCAGTCCGGATTATCACTATTTGTCCTGCCCCGACGACATCTACGTCTCACCCAGCCAGATTCGCCGATTCGGCTTGCGAACCGGCGCGGTGGTGGCGGGACAGATTCGCCCGCCGAAAGAGAACGAGCGCTATTTCGCGCTTTTGCGCGTCGAAGCCATCAACTATCAAGATCCAAACCAATTGACGGAAAAGGTCTTCTTCGACGACCTGACGCCGCTTCATCCCGATCAACGGGTAATCTTGGAAACGTCGGCTGAAGAAGTCTCGATGCGAGTCGTCGACTTGATCGTGCCGATCGGTTTCGGGCAGCGCGGTCTGATCGTCAGCCCGCCGCGGGCCGGCAAGACCATCCTGCTGCAAAAAATGGCCAAGGCGGTCCTGACCAACCATCCGGAAGTCTACGTGATCATGTTGCTGATCGACGAACGACCGGAAGAAGTCACCGACATGGAGCGACAGGTCAAGGGGACGAACTGCGAGGTGATCAGTTCGACCTTCGACGAACCGGCCGCACGCCACATCCAAGTCTCCGAAATGGTCATCGAAAAAGCCAAACGAATGGTGGAATACGGCTACGACGTCGTGATCTTCCTCGATTCGATCACGCGCCTGGCACGCGCCTGGAACTCGGAATGCCCGCACTCGGGCAAGATCCTCTCGGGCGGCGTCGACGCCAACGCCTTGCAACGGCCGAAGCGTTTCTTCGGCTCGGCACGAAAGGTGGAAGAGGGCGGATCGCTGACAATTATCGCCACCGCGCTGGTCGACACCGGCAGCAAGATGGACGAGGTGATCTTCGAGGAATTCAAAGGAACCGGCAACCTGGAGATCGTGCTCGACCGCAAGCTGGTGGATAAGCGCATTTGGCCGGCGATCGATATCAACCGGAGCGGGACGCGCCGTGAGGAAATGCTGCTCGACCCGGAAGAATATCGTCGCGTGTGCATGCTTCGCCGCGTGCTGAACGACATGAATGGACCGGATGCGATGGATTTGCTCGTGACGCGTCTGCTCAAGACCAAGAGCAACGCCGAGTTCCTGATGAGCATGAAATCCTAAGCCCCCGGCAACAATTGACCTCCCCCCCTTCCCTGCTTCGGCTCGAGGCGTTTGGAAGCGGCACGAACATACCCCAAGCGCCCCGAGTTCCCCGCGGCACGTTTCTTACGCGCCGCGATGAGAGGGAAAATGGGGCGAGCGGCAAACGAGACCCAGCAGCTATTTCTTTCTCCTCTCACCGCTACCGGGTGCGCGGGCTGGAAAGACATGCCATGATGAATGATTTCCGCGGCGATGTGTCGGCACCGAAAGGCCGGTTGGGCGTGGTCGTTGCGCGCTGGAACGAGTCGGTCACCGGCAAGATGCTCGCCGGGGCAATCCAGACGCTGCGCGAGCACGGCGTGGCCGACGATTCGATCGACGTGGCGTGGGTTCCGGGCGCATTTGAGATTCCGACCATCGCCGGCCGGCTGGTGCGAAGCGGGCGCTATGCGGCGGTTCTGTGCTTGGGGGCGGTAATTCGCGGCGAAACCACTCACGACCAGCATATCAATCGCGCCGTCAGCCTCAGCCTGGCAAGGCTGGGCGAGGAGAGCGGCACCCCGGTCTTGTTCGGGGTATTGACCTGCGATACGCTCGAACAGGCGATCCATCGTTCCGGCGGCAACGTAGGCAACAAAGGGAGCGAATGCGCTCTGGCGGCCCTTGAAATGGCCAGCCTGGTGGCGAAGTTGGAACGTTGATCACGGGCTTTGTCGGCACCCGCGGACAGCGATCTCGCTTCGGCCGGCGGAGAACCGAACAGCCCCGGGGTCAGTACATCAGTCGGGCAAACGTACCGGCTGTTGGGAGCCCCGGCGGCTTTTGTGCCACGCACGAACGACAGGCGACGATTTTTTCGCGTCGCTGGCCCAAGGAGAACGAGTGGGATGACGCGTCGTAGTCGAGCTCGCGAAGTCGCGATGCAGGTCTTGTACCAGGACGATTTAAACCCGCGGCACGATCCGGCCGCGGCCGATGATTTTGTCGGCAATCGGTTGAACTCGGCCGAACTGGCCGAGTTTGCCCGCTCGTTGGTGGCCGGCGTGCGCCGCAACCGGGCAGAACTCGATCAGGTTCTTGCCACAACGGCCGACAATTGGAGCCTCGAGCGCATGGCCGTCACCGATCGGAACGTTTTGCGATTGGGCGCTTTCGAGATACTTTATTCCGAGACACCCGACCGGGTCGCCATCAACGAAGCGGTCGAACTGGCCAAGCGATTCGGCTCCAAGCAATCGGCGCAGTTTGTCAACGGCATCCTGGATCGGCTGCTCACCCAGCGAAGCAAGCGCCCCGATACGCCGTAGCCGCGGCTGGGGCGAAGGTTTGGATTAACACGTCTGCCGTACCGGCAGTTCCGCGATGCGAGGCGAGCATGGGTCTGTTCGACAAAATCAAGCAGGGTCTGAAGAAGACGACCCAGCTGTTGAAAACTGACGTTCGGGACCTTTTCAAAAGCGAAGGCCGTCTGGTCGACGACGCCTTTCTGGAAGAACTGCTGGAAAAGCTGGTGAAGACCGACATGGGCGTGCAACCCGCCCAGCAAATCGTGGCCGAAGTCGGCACGCAGTTTCGAGCCCGGGTTGTCGAGATGGACGAATTGCTGGCTTGCGTCAAAGCCAAGCTGCGGACCATCATGACGCAGCCCGAGGCGCCCATTCGGTTTGCCGCCTCGGGGCCAACCGTCATCATGGTGGCCGGGGTCAACGGCGCCGGAAAGACGACTTCCATCGCAAAGCTTGCCTACCTTTTAAAGTCGCAGGGAAAGAAAGTCGTGTTGGGTGCGGGGGACACGTTTCGCGCGGCGGCAGTGGAACAACTGACGATTTGGGCCGATCGGCTGGGAGTCCCGATCGTGACGGGAACACCCGGTGGAGATCCGGCCGCCGTGGCCCATAAAGCAGTCGCCGAGGCCGTGGCCAGCGGAGCCGACGTATGCATCGTCGACACCGCCGGCCGATTGCAGACGCAGCAGAACTTGATGCAGCAATTGACGAAGATCCAGCGCGTCATGAGCAAATTGATTGCCGAGGCTCCGCACGAAGTGCTGCTGGTTTTGGACGCCACGACCGGGCAAAACGGCGTCAGCCAGGCCCGACATTTTACCGAAGCGGTACAGTGTACGGGCATCGTTTTGGCCAAACTCGATGGGACGGCCAAAGGGGGAGTGGTCGTGGCCATCCGGCAGCAGGTTGGCCTGCCGGTGAAGTATCTGGGGGTCGGGGAACAGCTCGAAGACCTGACGCCATTCCAGTCCGATCAATTCGTCGAAGCCCTGTTTGCCGACCTGGCAACGAAATAGGCTCGACAGGCGTCTTTGCGTAGCCCGCAAACCTTCCCAGGCCTTGCTGCCAGCGGGTTACTTTCGGCCTTCGGCAGCCTCTTTTCCCGTCAATTCACCGCTCGGGCCGGGTCGATAGGTCAATTGGTGGCATGAGCCAGAGCGTTAGCAGGCGGCGCTGGCTTGCGCCATCCCACCGTTTTTGACCTACCCCGCGTTCGAGTGTGACTTGCACACCGCACCCCCATTTTTCTTCCACGGATTGGAGCAACAGAAATGAGAGCTCTCCGGTTGACGCTTTCGGGCGTCCTGGTCGGCGCTGTGTGCGCCGCTGCTGTCCACGGACAGGACAGCGTAAGGCAGCCATCCTCGCTGCAGCAGACTTCATTTAACGAGTACAAGTACAACAGCTACTACGAGCAGGATGGATCGGCGGCACCGGCCCCCGACGAAGCGGCGGCCCCCGCAGCGGCCGCGGCTCCTGCCGCTCCGGCCTGCACCACGTGCAATACCGGCGCCTGCAACACCTGCAACAATTGCTGCGATGACGGATGCCTGGTCGAAGACCTGTTGACCCTCAACGGTCACCTTTGTCCCGACTGTAAGCCGGGTGACACCAAGCTCCTCTTGGATCATTTCCCCTGCCTCAAGAAATGCACCAAGGTCAAGATGGGCGGCTGGTTGAACCAGAGCTACACTTGGAATCCGCAGAACCCGGCCAACCATTTCAACGGCCCAGTGACCTGGACCGACCGCTCCAATTCGTACGAGCTCAACCAGTTGTACTACTGGCTCGAGCGGACGTGCGACAACGGCGGCGAGGGTTGGGCGTGGGGTGCTCGCGCCGACTTCCTGTTCGGTACCGACTACCGGTTCAACACCGAATCGAACTTGGAAACCCGCTACCAGTTCCAAGGCCCGAAGAACTTCGGCAACGATCGCTTCTACGGTCTGGACTACCTGCAGTTCTACGGCGAAGTCGCCTACGACAAGAGCAAGGTGAAGATCGGGCACTTCCTCTCGCCCGTCGGTTACGAAGTGATACCAACAACCGGTAACTTCTTCCCCACTCTGCCTTACATATTCCAATACGGCGAACCGTTCACCCACACCGGAGCAAACTGGACGTACCAGGTCGACGAAACGTTGACCTTCTCGAACGGTTTGATCCGGGGCTGGGACAACTTCGGCAACAACAACCCGCACCTCGGCTACCTGGGCACGTTGACCAAGACCTTCGAGGACAAGTCCTCGTGGGCCACGGTCTTCATCTGGAGCCAGGAACCCAACCAGCAGAACAACAACTATCCCACCGCTGGCTTGGGCGGAAACAACGCTCACTCCCCGCGGTTCATCTGGACCCACGCCTACACCAAGCCGATCACCGAGAAGTTGAACTACGTGTTCCAGTTCGACTATGCTCAGCAGACCGACGCTATGTACAACAACTCGGCCTACGGCAACGGTCGTTTGGCACGTTGGTATGGATGGAATCAGTACCTCTTCTACAAAGTCAGCGACTGCTGGACGTGGGGTACCCGATTCGACATCTGGCGTGACGAAGAAGGCTACCGCATGGCCGGCTTCCTCGGCAACACCAACAACGGCCTCGCGACCCGCGGCCTCGGTACCAACTTCAACAACTACGCTGGTACGAACTTCGAATGGTCGGTCGGTGCCAACTGGCGTCCGAACGGCAACACTGTGATTCGTCCTGTGATTCGTTGGGACTATTTCCAAGGCAACCAAGGCTGGGGTACTGCACAGCAAGTCGCCAACGGCACCCCTGGAACGGTCCTCAAGCCGTACGACAACGGTCTGCACGACTGGCAGCTGCTGATCGGCTTCGACTGGATCACCCTGTTCTAAATCCGGAAGATTCGGCTAGCCGGCCAGGCGATCCTGGCCGGCTAGCCATTGCATAGCAAAACACCGAATCAGACAGTTACGTCTCGAGGTAGGTGGGCGGGTGTCGTCTCGAAAACGGAGACGACACCCGCTCTTTTTTTTTACTTCGAACGACCCGATCGCCCGTCGCAAGAGCGGTCGAATTCCCGCCCCCGCTGGGTAATTTCTCTGGCCGTCAGCGCGATGGGAACGCCGGCGAGGGCTCCGCCGCACTCCTCGCACCGCACGCTGAACGCGCTCTCGCCGTCATTGAAGCGCCGGCCGGTCGGACAGCGGTCCGGTCCGGTCTTTTTCTGGCCTTTGGTCGCTCGTCGAAGGGCCAGCTCTGCTTCTTGCCCGCTTCCCAAGCGGAGGGTGTCGCGCCGCTGCGCAGCTGAGGCGTCCCGCAGTGAGAAAAAAACGCGGGCGCCGACATTGATGACGCTCTAAGTGCTGAAAAACCAGCGTTTTCAGTTCCCGGCGGGTAATGCCGGGCGCGTTTGGCATACCGGTTGCTTAATGGGGAAAGCGACAGCCGGCCGCAAGGAATTGCCGCACGCGGCTGCTCAATATCGCAGGGATGCGACCCAAAATTTAAGCAAGCACGTTATGGAGGGTGGGAAGACGACGTGTGAGGGGTGCCATGAGTCGCCTGTCAGGGATAGTTCTGGGGTGTGTGCCCTGCAAGGCTTACTGAGCGCTACGTGGCCTTTGGCGACTCTTGGCACCCCGCTTTTTTTGCGATGACTGGCGACCTCGGTTGCCATTGAATTCGATAGCGACTTCGGCTCTTGCCTGGGCCAGAAGGATGCCCCTCACGGCTTGGGTAGGTGCTCCGCCTAACCTACCCAAGCCGGGGCTTTTTATCCACGAGACTTTGTGATCGTTCCTGAGGACCCTCGGCCGGGTCCTTTTTCTTTTTGGTGGCCTGCCAGCCAGCACCTGCCCTTGCCGCTCGCGAGTGGTAGACGTTGCCCCAGGCCAATATCTGCGTCGCAATCGGCGCCAAAAGAACCGCGGCTGCCCAGTGCCACACGCGTTCCGGCTACAGGGCGTGCCGCGTTGCCCTGGCGGCTAGGGGACGTTAGAACTAACGTTGGATGGAGGATGTCCTGATTTCCTCGCGTTCGACAAGGCCCCAGGCAGTGGAGTGGAGCGGATGAAGCTGATTGTCGCCATCATTCAACCGACTCGTTTGGAAGCGGTGAAAGCAGCTTTGACCGAAGTCGAGGTGTTTCGCCTGACGGTCATGGATGTGCAAGGTTTCGGCCGCCAGAAGGGGCATCACGAGGTCTACCGGGGCCACGAGATCGCCGTCAATCTGCTGCGAAAAGTGCAGCTCCAGATCGCCGTCAACGAAGAGTTCGTCGAGCCGACGATCAACGCCATCATCAAAGGTGGGCGTAGTGGCAAAAGTGGCGAAATCGGCGATGGCAAGATCTTTGTCCTGCCGTTGGACGATTGCATTCGCATCCGCACCGGCGAGCGTGGGCAGGAAGCCATCTAGCCCCACATCATGTTCGGTGAGCCGCGGATTCCCCGGACCCGATGTCGCGGGGTGCCGTGCCGGTTAACACGACCACGCGCGGAAGACTATCCCGCCGAACCCAGGTCAGGAATTCGGAGCGTTCCGCGCCGGCAGCCATTTGCACAATCCGATGCCGGCAAAGTACAAACCGACCAGCGGCACGAACATCAGCATCATGCTGTTCGGGTCGCCACCCGGGCTGAGGACCATCGACAGGACGGCCAGCACCAACACCGAAATTCGCCACCGGGCGACATACGTTTGCACGGTGAAAATGCCGATCCGCTCCAGGAACAGCATCACCAGCGGCAATTGAAAGCTGATGCCGAAGCCCAAGGGCATCAGCAGCACAAAGCTCAGCCATTCGCTGATCCGCAGTTCGGTATTGACGTGAAAAGCACGGTTGTAGCTGAAGAAGAAATTCAACACCGGCGGAAACACGAAAAAGAACGCCATGCAGGCGCCCAGCAGAAAAAGTCCCACGCTGAAGGGCAAAAAGAAGTGGACGTACTTCTTCTCGTGCGGATAAAGCCCCGCCGCCACGAACGACCACAAGAAATAAAAGACAAACGGGCTGGAAAGAATCGCGCCGCCGAAAAACGACGCCTTGAGCCAGATCATGAACGTCTCGGGCGACCCGGTGCTGATGAGCTGGTTTCGTTCGTCCTCCAATACCGAACGCCATAATATGAATCGGCACCAGATCCGACTTGCTCAGTGGCGCGTCTGCCCCTTCGCCGGCCGCACCCTCGCGCTTTTCCTTCGGCCAGGCCTTCGGCCGATTTTCGGGACCGCGGTGATCGGGCAGTTCCACACCGGCGGGTAGTGCGTTGCTTCAGCTCCGACAGAATCTCCTGGGGATCGATGTAGACCTGGTCGGGCAACATCCCCGCCTCGTTCCACCAATTCCGCGGTGCGGGGATCATCCAACAAGCGCTGGGCGGTCTGGTCCCCCTGCTCGCCCGAGCATGCAGCTCCTTCTGAAAACGGTCGAGCGACTCGGTCTCGCGGTGATCGTTCAGTGCGTTCTGCAGCGGTTCCTGAATCAAATTGACAATCGACCCGCCAAAAAACATCCCCAGGCAAAACCCAATCGCCAGACTCAACACCGCCTTGAACAAACTGGACCGCAACTCGTCCAGATGCTCGCCAAAGCTCATCGTGGTGTGCTGAAACGGATCGCCACCAAAATTGTCGGAGGCCGGCGGCGTGGGAGTACGAGTTGCCATATAGGTGGGATGATAACCGCGGTGGGGAAGCCAGGAGTAGGGGGTCGCGGCGGCGCGGGGGAGCGTCGGAACGCGATCTCCTTGATTCTAGATCAAATCCGCTTCGGTTTCAGAGCAGGATGACGGCAATCGCGCGACCATTGCCACCGACCGCCTGGAAAAACGGGCGGATCAGCATCTTGCGACCTCCACTGTTTTTTGCCGGCCGGCGGGGCGCGAAAAATGGGCGAAACGGCCGATCTTGTCGAATTTGGGGGCTTTTGGTAGTGTCGCCGGGCCATTTTCCGCCCCCTTCGCGCCGGCCCGGCGGGGGCCTGTGCACCGACCATGCGGTTGCCGTGTCGACCGGCACCTCGGCCGCCGTCGGCATTGCCACGATCTTGCCATGACGCTTGCCACCTCATTTCGCTCGCCTCCGCCATCGCGGCGACCCATCGCCGCGGTATCGCCGGCGAGCAAAATCGGCCGGCGGGCCAAGGCGTCGATCGCGCTGAGCGTCGTCGTGCTGCTGGCACCAGGGGTTGGCTGTCGCTCGTGGCAACCACGCGGGCCCGTTCCACGATCGGTGGCCACAGGTCGGCAGCTCGTGCAGCAGGGAGCCAGTGCGATGGACCGAGGGCGACTGGCTGGCGGCCGAAGATCTGCTCAACCAGGCGGTACAAGTTTCGCCGCTCGATCCCGACGCCCGCCGGCGCTATGCCGAAACGCTTTGGCATCGTGGTGCCGCGCGGCAAGCGATCGCCCAATTGGAAGAGGCAGCCCGACTGGCCAGCGAAGATCCACAAATCGCGGTCCGCACCGGCGAAATGTATTTGGCCACCGGTCAGAACGCACGCGCGCGCAAGGCGGCCGACCGGGCGCTCGATTTAGACCCGAAACTTGCCGCCGCTTGGGCTCTTCGCGGTCGGACCAACGAAGCAACCGGAGCGCTGAAACTCGCATTGGCCGACTACCAACGGGCACTCGGCTATCAGCCCGACGACCGCCAGGTGCTGCTCGCGGTTGCCGAGATCTATCGCCAATTGAACGAGCCCGAGCGGGCTCTCGTCAGTCTGCACTCGTTGGTCGACAGTTATCCGCCGGCGGAAGAGCCGCAACAGTTGCTCTATCTGGAAGGACTGGCGCTGGTGGCGCTCGGTCGCTACGACGATGCGGTGGCCCGCTACACTTTGGCTGGCCGAGCGTGGCGGGCCGACCGCCGAGATCCTCTATCGTCTGGCCGAGGCCGAATCCCTGGCAGGCCGTGGTGTTCATGCCCACATCGCCGCCAAGCAGGCCCTGGTACTCGATCCCAATCACGTCGCCGCCAAGGCACTGGTCAATCGGCTCGAGGTCGCCCAGTCGCCCGCCGCTCCGCTGAAGCGCTAGCGGCATACGGGGAGCCCGGCGCACGTGCCAGCGCGGCCATGCCCACCCGACGTGTGCGCCACAAAGCGACCGATGGTCGGCGCCTGGACGAGGCGTAAAACCAGCGCCGGCGGCAAGGTCGACATAATCGGACGAGGGTCCGTGTCCGGCCGAGCCTCACTTGTCGGGCGAAACCCACCTCAGGAGCCCGCTGGGCGGCCGATTGCGCGGCGGCAATCGGCCCTGCCGCGTTTGACCCGGCCGCAGGCGCGGCCTACATTTTCGAGGCCAAAAACCGTGCGCCGGTCGAAATCGGCGCGGCAACCACCCCGTTCAAATGGACCGGACGCTACTGCCCGAGGAGTTGGAACATGTCGCAGCTTTTGGATTCGCCGATGCCCACCTTCCTCGATCGCCGCGGCCACGATCCGGTGCATCGGCAAGCCGACACGTGAACGGCGGCAATTCACCAACAGTCACGACGAGCTGTCTCAGCCGGCTCGCGAGTTGGCGCAAGCCATCGACGGCTACAAGCTGCGCCACCGCCGGCGATTCATCACCTTCGAAGAGATGCTCTCGGTGATCCAATCGCTGGGCTATCGCAAGGATGAAGACGGCTGAGCGCCGGCCGAATTGGGAGTGCGGACGTGATCGCCGCCTCCCCTATTCCGCCGCATGTCGCCGAACTCGGCTCATCGCTGGGCGAACCCATTGCGGCCGCGGCCGGATGATGGGCTCCCCGCGGAGCGGCTTCGGATTCATCGACCGCCGACGTCATGTCGAGCCGCCCGTAGCGCCGCAGTTGCGTGCAACACAGGGCCACCACGCCGACGACCAGCAGCGTTCCCACGCCGCCGGAGACGACGGAAATCTGTGGCGAGAAATAGTGCGCCACCATTCCCGACTCGACGCCTCCCAGTTCGTTCGATGCGCCGATGAACATGCCGTTGACGGCCGAGACTCGGCCGCGCATCGCGTCGGGGTCAGCATTTGCACCAGCGTATGGCGAACGATCACGCTGATGTTGTCTACTGCACCGGTGCAAAACAACATCAACAGCGAGAGGAAGAAATTCTGCGACAAGCCGAATGCCACGGTCGCCAGTCCAAATCCGGCCACCGCCCACAGCAGATCACGGCCGGCATGCCGTAGCGGCGGGCGATGGGCGATGACCAATCGCCATCGCCATGGCACCGACCGCCGGTGCCGCATCGAGCCAGCCCAAGCCCGGTGGCGCCGACGTTCAGAATGTCCTTGGCAAAAATCGGCAGCAGCGAGGTCGCCCCGCCCAACAACACGGCGAACAGATCGAGCGCGAGTGCCGGCAGAATGATCGGATGATGCCAAACGAATGAGAATCCGGCGACCAACGATTGGAGCGTCACGCCGCTCGACTGCTCGGGGCGCGGAACTCCGCTGAGCGTCAGCATCATCGCCGCATAGGTGATCGTTGCCACCGCCGCCAGCAAATAGACGACGGCCGTGCCGTGCGTGACCGCGATCAGCAAGCCTCCCAGCGCCGGTCCCAGCACCGACGATAGTTGGAAGCCGGTCATGCTCCAATTCACGGCGCCGGAAAACAGCTCTCGCGGGCACCAGTTGCGGCAAGAGCGCCGACTTGGCCGGCTGGTGGAACGCCCGGCCGACGGCGATCAGCAGCAGGCAGCCATACATCATGCTCGATCGGCAACGCGGCGAGCGAAACGCCCAGCAGCGCCAGCGATCCCAAGGCTGGCCAAGGCCATCGAGAGCGCCACCACCCAGTTCCGCCGGAAGCGGTCGGCCACGTGGCCGGCGGCGATGGCCAGCACGACCACGGGAATCACCTGCACGAGCCCGACCATCGCCAGCGCACTCGGCGAGCCGGTGCGGTCGTAGATTTCCCACCCCACGGCGACCGACTGCATTTGCAGCCCGACGTTCGCCAACACGCTGCTTCCCAAAAACCGCCGAAAGTTGGGAATCCGCAGGCTCGCGTAGGGATCGTGCGGCGAAGCGTGCAAGTCGGCGGGATCGTTCATGCGAGAAGTACCGCCGGGGAAGTTACCGGGCAGCGATCGCGCCGGCGGAGGGTCGGGTCTCCGCGCAAGCCGATGCCGAGCAGACCTTGCCGCCCGGCAATCCCTAAAGACGACAAGAGGCCCGGCGCGCGACAAAGGGTTCACGTCGAGACGGCCACGGCCGACGTTTCCTGACGGCTTTCGGCAAGTGCCGTATCGAGGGTCAAATGGATCGTCACACTCCAACGGCCTTCGGCGTCGGGCTGGACAATCCAGTGCGGCTGGACAACGACGGACTGATGAACCAGCTCGAACCCCCCTTCCGATTGGCTGACCGTTTCGACCGGAAAGGTCCAGATGCCGCTCGGCCGCGAGATTTCCATCGACACGTCGATCCCCAGCCACTCGTCGACCAAACCCAGCTTCGATCGCATCGACCAGGTCGAGCTGCGTCCCCAATTGACCCAACCGCTGCCGCCCCGTGCCGTAGAAGAAGCGGTCGTCGGCACCGGCGGGCAATCCGGCGAAATTGAACTCGACGCCGAAATGAAGCGGCTCGCTCGGAACAAGCCCTTCGAGCAGATAGGCAATCGACAGGCTGCCGCCGCCGGCCTCGAGCGTGACGGCTTTGGTAATTCGCACCGGCAAATCGCCGGCGGTTCCCTGCGCAGCCAATTGCAACTGCATGCGGTTGGGATTGCGGCGCAAGCGGGCTTCGTATTGCCGGGTCAGGAAATCGCCACGCTCGGTCGCCTCGCCACGGGCCAGCGCCGAGAGCGAAACCTGCGGATCGTAAAAGTGATCGACCAGGCTCTTGCGCGGATAGGCGTCGTATTGCAAACGTGAATCCAAACCGGCCTGCTTGAAAATCACCTTGTCGCTCACACCGGCCACGTCGTTCAAGCCCTCGGTGCCGGCCAACACCTTGCGATGATAGGCTTCGGGCCGGCGGGTCAGCGTGGCCAGCAGATTGTGGCAGATCGAACGAACGTCCAATTCGTAAAGATGCCCGCCCCGGGCCGGCGCCAACAAGGCCACGAGTCGGTTGCTGGCCAATTGAACTTCCTGTCGGCCGTCGAGATTGAAATCATCGGCGGCGATCGAGACCCAGGGTTCGGTCCGTCCCGTCGCCCGATCGAGCAAGTTGTCGGCCGCGATCAATTGGGCGTAAACGGCATTGCGCAAGTGGGGCAAATAGACGCCGCCAAACGCCCCGTGCCAATAGCTGCAATTGCACTGGCCGCGATACAAAGCCCTGCGCGCCTGCTCGACCAGCTCCTGATTGACGACGCGATCGCCGTTGGCGGCGTGAGTATCCGACAAGCCTCGACGACGAACCATGGCCCTCGACGAGCGATTGCAGCCGGCCGCTGACCATCATCATCCGCGCATACATCTCGTTGGTTTCGGGATACTTGACCTTGAAGTTCCGCCAGAAACCGCCGCGAACGAAACGGGCGATCCGCGGCCAGCGGGGGTCGTGCTCCAACTCGCGCCGCACGTGGACGTATTCCGACAATTGCTCGCTCGGCAACACCCACTCGGTCATCTCGCGGTAGCTTCCCTCGGGCAGGTAGATCTTGCCCAAGGGGGGAACCGTATCGAGCACCTCGGCCGGGGTGGTCGTTTGAATCCAGCTTTCGTGAGTCATCAGCAGATCGAAAAACCGCACCAACCAGCCGTTGTCGTAGACGTGTTTTTTCGTTTCGGGCCAGGCGCCCAACTTCTCGCCATCGTCGCCGAACAAGGCGATCGCCCCCGGCTCGGCTTGATGGATTCGCCCCAAGTGATCGATCACTTCCTGCGGCGAACCGAACGGAATCAAATAGCGCAACGGCTCGCTGTCGGGAAAAACGGCCAGCAACTGGCCGTCGTCTTCGGTCAAATAGTAGCCGTTCAATTGGCTTTCGACGAGACCGGCGTTTTTGAAATGGAAGTCGTCGAGCAACGTGTACTCGACCCCCGCGGCGGCCAGATCGCGGGTCATGCTTTGCTCCCAAACACGTTCGGGCATCCACATGCCGCGAATCCGCGCTTGCAGCCGATCTTCCAGCCAACGGCGATAGCAGACGATCTGGCCGACCCGATCACGCGAGGGAATCATCGACAAGATCGGCTCGTAAAACGGGCCGCCGATGATTTCGATTCGGCCCGCGGCAACCAGCCGCGCCAAGCGCTCCAGATACTCGGGATGATGGACGTCGAGCCACTCCATCAGCGGCCCGCTGGTGTGCAGGGCCATCTTCAACCGAGGATAGCGTTCGAACACGTCCAGAAACGGTCGGTAGCTGTCTTGATAGGCCTGCTCGAAAACGTTGTCGAAATTGCCGATCGGCTGATGGTCGTGCAGGACAAACAAGAACCGAATACAGTGCGACATCGTTTCGTGCGACCGCGGCCACGCCGCCAGCTACTGGAGGCTTTGCGGCTAAATTTGCTGTGTTTGGTAATGCGCCAACCGCTCGGATTGCCGGCGGTTGAGTTGCCAGAGCACTCGATGCGCCCATGCGCTTTCGTCTCAACGCGACTCGGCCACCGGTTCGTCCGCGTCGGCCACCCGCGCCGGAGGGACTCGGCGGCTTCTTCCGGGAGGACCGGGTTAATGTAGCAACCGGTGCCCCATTCAAAGCCCGCGATACTCGCCACGCGCGGGATAATCTCCATATGCCAGTGATAGTGGTCGAATGAGTGTGTGTCAAACGGTGCCGAGTGGATTATGTAGTTGTAAGCTAGCCGTGGAATCACCCGCTCCATCGAGCCGATCACGCGGCCTGTAATCTGGGCCAATTGGGCGAGGCTTGACTGCTCGATCCGATGGAAATGACTCGCGTGTTCCCGCGGTAAAATCCACGTTTCCCAGGCAAACCGTGCGGCCGGCGGGCAGAAAGCGACAAACGGCCCCACCGCCGCCACCAGCCGGCGGCCCGTCGTCAGCGCATCGTCTACCAGCCGGCACCAAATACATTCTCCCTGGCGCTGGAAGTATTGCGCGGCTCCGGTCAATTCCTCGACGACGCCGGAAGGCACGATCGGCATGCCGATGAGCTGGCTGTGCAAATGCTCCAGCGATGCGCCGGCACCGATCCCGACGTTCTTGAAGACCATCCCATATCGTACGCGTTCGCGCCCGGCCAACGATGCCAGCCGCTGGCAATAGACAGACAGCACGGCGGCAAGCTCGGTCTCCGAGAGCTGCGTGGTTGTCGTCAGATGCCGGGGTGATTCGACAATCACCTCGTGGATCCCCCATCCCGGCAGGGTCATGCATCCGAGCTGGCCGGCCGAGGGATCGAGTTCGACGCTGCTAACTTCCAGCGCCGGATACTTGTTCGCCACGACGCGCACTTGCCAGCCCGGCTGGTTCGGCCGGCTGCCGCCAGAGCGCAAAGCATAAGCTTCCGACGGTGAGAGATTCTCGTGCCCCTCGCAGAACGGACAAACCGAGCCGGTATGCCGGGCGACCGCCGGCTCGAAATCGTGAGGCCGCGCCGATCTGGCCGGCGAAAAGATCACCCATCGGCCAGTGATCGGGTCTTGTCGCAATTCGGGCATGGCACAATTCGAGCCGCGGCCGCCGCCAGCCCGACGGTCAAGGAGCGGAGAAAAAAGAAACCGGGCGCAGATTTTAGATGGCACGGGCTTCTTACCATCGTACCGGTTTTCGCGCGTCGCCGTCAGGTTATCGCTGGCCGGCCGCGGCGACAATCTGCTCGTAGAGGGCGACGTACTTTTTGGCGCTGCTGGCCCACGACCAATCTTGTCGCATGCCGGTCGCAACCAGCCGACTCCAAACCGACTGATTCGCAAACGCCTTGCAGGCTCGGTCGAGCGTTTCCGACAGAGCCAAGCCGGAATACTCGCGGAACGAAAAACCGGTCGCGGTGCCGGCCGCCAGCGTCTCATCCGTCGTGTCGGTGACCGTGTCGGCCAGTCCGCCCGTCGCTCGCACGACTGGCACGGTGCCGTACTTGAGGCTGTAGAGCTGATTCAGACCGCAGGGTTCATAGCGGCTGGGCATCAGGAAGATATCCGCTCCCGCTTCGATGCGATGAGCCAGCGGATCCGAGAATTCCAGTCGCACGGCCACTTTGCGCGGCGCGCGCTTCGCCAGGGTCGTAAACAATTCGTGGTAGTGCGGATCACCGGTGCCGAGAATCACCCATTGGGCATCGCGATATTGCGACCAGTCTCGCAGCACTGCCCCCACCAGATCGATTCCCTTCTGATCGACCAGCCGGCCCACCAGCGCCACCAAGGGCACGCCGGGCTCGACAGCCAAACCAAGTTCTTCCTGAAGTGCCGCCTTGGCCGCGGCCTTCCCGGTGCGGACCGTGGACGGACCGTATTGAACGGGCAGATGGGAGTCGGTCTCGGGATTCCAATGGCGGTAATCGGTGCCGTTGATGATGCCCGACAGGACGTGACGCCGCTGTTGGAGTACGCCTTCCAGTCCATTGCCCAACGGCGCACTCTGAATTTCTTCCGCGTAGCGCGGACTGACCGTGTTCAACCGGTC
Organism: uncultured Planctomycetaceae bacterium; assembly: GCA_963702015.1. Lineage (GTDB taxonomy): Bacteria > Planctomycetota > Planctomycetia > Pirellulales > PALSA-1355 > DATJTR01. The sequence continues at coordinate 2,412,583 of OY969698.1, read as the reverse complement.
GGCGAAGACGAGACCTGTTTTGAGCAGATTGAGATTGCCGAAAAACTCCATCTGCTGCCAGTTGAAATGTTTCCAATCCAGACCGGTCAGCAGCATGTCCCAGTGCCAGAACAATCCCTGGTAGGCGAGATTGTGAATCGTCAAAAGACTGCCGATCCGCTCGTAGCCCGGCTGCTGGCGATATTCAATTTTCAGATAAGCGGGGATCAGCCCGGTTTGCCAATCGTTGGCATGCAGAACGTCGATCTTGAGATCCAACAGGCGGATCGCTTCGAGCACGGCGCGAGAAGAAGACGAATCGTTCGCAGTTGTCGCGGTAGTCGATCCCCTCTTCCCGATAGAGCTGCGGGCGATCGAAGTAGTCCGGCTGTTCGACCAGATAGACCGGCACGTCACTCTCGGGAAGTCGGCTCTTCAGCAAACGGCCGGCAACACTGCGCGTGCCGATGTGCACCGAGAATTCCACTCCCAATGGCTCGATTGGCATACCGCAGGCCAACGCTTGCCGATAGGCCGGCAAGATGACCGCCGTCGAATGGCCGAGCTTGCTCACTTCCACCGGCAAAGCGCCGGAGACATCGGCCAGACCACCGGTCTTGGCAAACGGGACGGCTTCACTAGTGGCAAAAAGGATGTTCACTCGGGTTCTGCCTACCTTCGCATCCGGGGTCGTTTGTCGGAGATTGCCACGCCGGGCCGGTCGTTGGAGCTCAAGGTAGGGCAGCGGGCCGATGCGGAACCCTGGTTTGCCCAGCCGCCCGGATCCCGTTTTTTGCCGCACTCTCCGTGAACTCTAGCGTGCTCAAAGTATCAAATGGAGACAAAAAAATGAAGCTCCGGAAGGAGTTAAGGAGCCTCGCCGCGCAAGTCCCCCAAAGCCCCCCCCGTTTGCCATATCGTCAAAGTCGGAAATCCGGCCGGCTGCGGATGAGCCTTTCTCGTCGGTTACCGGTTCAAACACCCGGCGGCGGGGCCGTTCCTAGCGACCATGTGGCTTGAGCCAACAGTCTTGGATTGGCCCAGCACCCAATCACGGGGGGAACCCCGCTTTCGCTCCTCGTAATGTTGCACGGCGATCAGCCGCTACGAAAGGCCCGATCCGCAGCCGGGTCGCTCCAGCCGCGACAGGCCGACTGGTTTGACGCGCCGGCCTGCCTGAACGATGATTCCGAAGATCCTGATCGTACGGGCGGCCAATGCCCGCGACGACGGGCGATTGGCCTCTGTCCGCGCGTGGAAAAAGAAAAGATCAATATGAAGATTCCACGGATCGTGGTCGTCGGCAGCGTGAACGCCGACATGGTGGTCAAAAGTCAGCGGCTGCCAGCGCCTGGTGAAACGGTGATCGGCGGCCAGTTCGTGATGGCGCCGGGAGGCAAGGGCGCCAATCAAGCGGTCGCCGCCTGCCGCCTGGGCGCCGACGTGACGCTCGTGGCCAAAGTAGGAAAGGATCCGTTGGGCGACGAGGCGATTGAAAATTATCGCCGCGAGGGGATTCACACCGACTTGATCGGCCGCGACCCGACCGCCGCGACCGGCGTGGCTCTGATACTGGTCGATGCGGCGGGCGAGAATTTAATCTCGGTCGCGTCGGGTGCCAACGCGTCGCTCACTCCGGCCGACGTCGATCGAGCGGCCGAACGAATTCGCGCCGCCGATGCGGTCTTGATACAACTCGAAATCCCGCTGGAGACGGTCTGCTACACTGCCGGACTGGCTGCGGCAGCTGGCGTCAACGTGATTCTCGATCCGGCACCTGCCGCTCCTTTGCCCGACGGCTTGCTCGCCGACGCCACGTATCTGACACCGAACGAGCATGAGGCCGAATGCTTGACAGGCATTGCCGTCAGTGACGAAAAAACGGCCCGGCAGGCGGCCACGAGATTACTGGCTGCCGGCGCACGGTACGTCATAATCACGCTGGGAGCCAAGGGAGCCTGGCTGGCCTCGCCCGATGGGCAGCGACTCGTTGCCAGTCATCCAGTCGCCGCGGTCGACACGACTGCGGCGGGCGACGCTTTCAACGGTGGATTGGCTTGGGCTTTGGGACGCGGCCTGGCGATCGAAGCGGCAGTCGCGCAGGCCTGCGCCGTCGGCGCGCTTTCGGCCACCCGGCTGGGCGCTCAGCCATCCCTGCCGACCGCCCCGCAACTTGAGCACTTTTTAGGAATCGCACGATGACAACCCGACCCGACCAAACCGACAGCACGCGTTCCGACTTTACGACACCTTGCCGTCCGAGTTTCTGGCTTCTACCCTGGCTCGCCCTGACGGTCCTGGCAGCCGGCGGCTTTGCGGCCGCGGCCCATGGCGAGCCGGTACGGGTGATTCTTGACACCGATTTGTCGGCCGACGTCGACGATGTCGGTGCCGTCGCGGTTCTGCATGCGCTTGCCGACCAGGGCGAAGCTGAGATTCTCGGGATGGGCATTTCCGCCAACGACGCCGCCAGCGCGCAATGCTTGGACGCGTTGAACACGTTTTATGGGCGGCCCGATATTCCAATCGGTGTGATGCAAGGAATCGGCAGCGAGTCGCCGTCGAAATATGCCCGCGGGGTGGCCGCGGAGTTTCCGCACCGCCTCGCCTCGGTCGCCGATGCACCGCAGGCTGTGGCCCTTTACCGTCGCCTGTTGGCGCGGCAGCACGATCACTCGGTCGTCTTCGTCTCGATTGGACTGCTCACCAACATGGCCGCGCTACTCGATTCGAAACCGGACGATTCCAGCGCCCTTGCCGGCCGAGAGCTCGTCGCAAAGAAAGTACGGGCTTGGGTCTGCATGGGTGGGACGTTTACTTCGGGCCGGGAATTCAACTTCTATGTCGACGCGCCGGCAACGCAGCGCGCTGTCGACGGATGGCCCACGCCGATCATCTTCAGCGGCTTCGAGATCGGCGAGCCCATCGGAACCGGCGCCGGACTGCGGGACCTGCCCGCCACGAACCCAGTCCGCCGCGCCTACGAGCTGTTCAACGGTCTGACGAACCGTTCGAGCTGGGACCAAACGGCGGTCCTCTATGCCGTTCGCGGCTTAGCCGGCAAGCTCGACGACATGTGGAAACTGAGCTCGTCGGGCAATGTGAGCGTCTCGGCCGACGGCAGCAATCAATGGCACGACGCGCCCGATCACGGCCACCGTTATCTGATCGCAAAGATGCCGTCCGCCGACGTCGCTCGCGCGATTGAAGCCTTGATGCTTCGCCGGCCGGGCCGCTGAGCGCGGGTGGTCTCGCCCCGGAATGCCAGCGCCGATGCCGGCGTTCATTTGGCCGTTGCCAGAAATGCCTCGATGCGATCGAAACCGGCGGCCAATTCTTCCAGCGACGCGGCAAACGAGATACGCGCGTAGCCTTCACTGCCGAAAGCCGAACCCATGACCGTCGCGACCTTCTGATGCTCGAGTAGCGCGAGGCACCATTGGCTGGAGTTTTCGATCAGCGTGCCGCCATACTTCTTGCCGAGATACTTCCGAATGTTGACGAAGGCGTAGAACGCCCCGGCCATCTCGGGGCATGACAGGCCCGCGATGCGACCGATCCGCTCTCGGACATACGTCCGCCGCTTGGCGAACTCGGCGGCCATCATGTCGACGCAGTCCTGGGGTCCTGTCAGCGCGGCCACGGCCGCATATTGACTGATGCTCGACGGATTGGAGGTCTCCTGGCTTTGCAGGTCGGCCATCGCCGTGGCAACCTCTGGCGGCGACAAGGTCCAGCCGATTCGCCAGCCGGTCATCGCGTAACTCTTGCTTACGCCGTTGACGGTGATTGTTCGCTCGGCGAGCCCGGGCCGCACGGTGGCGAAGCTGGCGAAGCGGTGATCGCCATAGACCAGGCGTTCGTAGATCTCGTCCGAGACGACTAGCAGTTTGTGCTCGAGCACCACGTCGGCCAGCGCGCCCAGTTCCTCGGGCGTGTACATGCTGCCGGTCGGATTCGAGGGCGAGCACAACAGCAAGATCGTCGTGCGCGGAGTGATCGCCGCGCGCAACTGCGCGGGCGTCAGCTTGAAGTCGGCCGCTTCCTCGGTTTCGACGATCACCGGCCGCGCACCGGTCAGTTTGACTAATTCGGCATAGCTGACCCAATAGGGGGCCGGAATCACCACCTCGTCTCCCGGATTGCACAGCGCTGTAAAAACGTTGTGCAGCGAATGCTTGGCGCCATTCGATACCACCACCTGAGCCGCCGTGTATTTCAATCCGTGTCGGGCTTGATACTGCCGGGCGATCGCTTCGCGCAGCTCTGGAATGCCGCTGGCTTGCGTGTAGTGCGTGTGGCCGGGCGCAGGGCCTCGACCGCCGCGGCACAAATGTGCTCGGGCGTGCGGAAGTCAGGCTCGCCCACGCTGAAGTCGTGGACCTTGTGTCCCTCGGCCTTCAGTTGCTTGGCCTTGGCCGCCATGGTCAGCGTGGCCGACGGCTCCAGTGCCTGAACGATTCGAGAAATGTGGCATGGCATGGCGACAAGACTCCGCGGGCAAAAACCAGGTGCGCCGCCCACACGCGGGCGCGGCTGCCAAAGCGGCTTCGCAGGCGAAGCGCTGGGCCGATTAAGAGCGCGCTTGACGGGTACTCGTCGAGCGTGCGACAATGATAATTTGTCATCCCTTGACTTCCAAGTGGTGGCGCTCCACACTCGGCACGCCAACGCCCTTCCCGCTGGCGCCGCCAGACATCCCCCCGCCCCCGAGCTTCTCCAATCCAGGATCGTTCACCCTCATGGCTCGTCCTCGTATCGGCATTTGGCTTATCGGCGCCAAAGGAGGCGTCGCCAGCACCGCGCTCGTCGGTCTGACCGCTCTGAAAAAAGGTTGGATGCCGCCGGTGGGACTGGTCAGCGAGCTTCCCCAGTTCGCTGGCAGTGGGCTGCTCGATTGGCGGGACTTTATCGTCGGCGGTCACGAAATTCGCGACGTCACTTTGTTCGACGAAGCCTGGCGCATGCACTCCGAAAGCCGGGCGATCGATGGCGACCTGTTGCGCAAATGCAAACCCGAACTCGATAAGATCGATCAGCAGATTCGTCCCGGCACGCTCTGCAACGTCGGATCGACGATCGAAAAACTCGCCGGCCAGAGCAACACCCACCGGAGCGAAGCGCCTCGTGCGGCGATCGAGCGCATCCAACACGACCTGCGGGCCTTTGTCGCCGGTCAGCGGCTCGACCATTTGATTGTCGTCAACGTCGCGTCGACCGAACCGGCGCTCGAACATCCCGAATCCCTGCCGGCCGATTGGGCCGGTCTTTCCAAGCTTCTCGACAAACCGCAAAAATGTCCGCTGCCGGCCAGCTCGCTCTACGCCATCGCCGCGCTCGACCTGAGCTATTCTTACGTCAACTTCACCCCTTCGCTCGGCGCCTCGCCGGCGGCGATCGGCAAGCTGGCGCTCGAACGGCAAACTCGCTACATGGGCAACGATGGCAAGACCGGTGAAACGCTCCTCAAGAGCACGCTGGCGCCGATGTTCGCCCATCGCCATTTACAGGTCATGAGCTGGGTGGGACACAACATCTTCGGCAACATGGATGGAAAGGTCCTCGACGATCCGACCAACAAGCAGTCCAAAGTCGCCAGCAAAGATCGCATCCTGCGAGACATCCTGGGCTACAGCCCACAAACGTTCGTCGGCATCGAATACATTGCCAGTTTGGGCGACTGGAAGACCGCCTGGGATCACGTTCACTTTCAGGGCTTTTTGGGAACGCCGATGACTTTCCAATTCATCTGGCAAGGCTGCGATTCGCTGCTGGCTGCTCCCTTGGTCCTCGATTTGATCCGGTTTACCGAGCGGGCCTGGCGCGCCGGCCAGACCGGACCCCTCACGTTTCTGAGCAGTTTTTTCAAAAGTCCGCTGGCCGTCGAAGAGAACGATTTCAGCCGCCAGTTCCAAACACTCGAAGCCTGGGCGGCGGCACTGGCACCGGCCGCGGCCAAACCGGCGGGTCGCTCGGCTTGATTCGCCGGCGCGTTGGAAACGTGAGCTAAAGGGCGGCATTTCCCGATCCAAATCGGCCTAGGGCGACCCGCCCCTTCTTGCTAAGATTCCCCCCCGTTTGCGTCTGCTATCACGACGCGGAGCAAGCGTGGCACGTTCGCGACGTTCGTGCGGCGACGGACCCAAGGTCGAAACGAAGACGCTTTCACTATCCAGGGACGGACCCCTCATGCGCTTCTTGCACAACGTGGCTCGGCGGTTGTCGATCGGCGGATTGTTGACAGCGGCGACCGTCATCGGTTCGATCGACGAGACGGCGATGGCTCAAACCCCGACGACGCAACGCTTGCCACAGCCCGGCCGCAGCGCGGCGGCTGCCGGCACCCGGCCCGCGGCGCAGCAATCGGCGGCAACCGCTGCAGCTAGTCCGCCGGCGACGCAAACGGCACCGCCGGCCGCCGGAACGCGTGTGGCGAAAGGAACGGCTCCGGCCGCCGCCGCGCCCGCCACAGGCACTCCCCCCGTGGGTCCCACGCCGCCGTTTCTACTGAATTCGCGCGAGCAGGAATCTCTTGATGCGGTTCTGGCCCAATGGGAAAAAAAGAACACGGACACCAAAACATTTAAATGCGAATTCGAGCGTTATGAGTACGACATGACGCTCAAAGGGACAGAGGCCGAGGAAAACCGCCGCAGCAAAGCCCTTGGGGAAGTGAAATACAAACAGCCCGACCACGGAATGTTCCGTGTCACCGCGCTGGAAGAATTCAATGAGAACAAGCACGCGTACGAAAATCGCACCGTGGGATTGGACCACTGGGTCTGCGACGGTGCCGCAATTTATGAATTCGTACCGGCCGATAGAAAGTTGAAGGTCCATCCGTTGCCCGAAGAGATGCGCGGTGAGGCGATCGCCGACGGTCCGATACCGTTCATCTTCGGCGCGAAGGCCGACAAGATGAAACAGCGCTATTGGCTTCGGGAGGTTACGCCGCCAGGGGAAATTGGCAAGCACACGTGGTTGGAGGCGTTTCCGAAATATCAGCACGACGCGGCGAATTTCAGTTCGGCCTTGTTGTTGCTGAACCCAGATTTCACGATCTACGGCCTGCAGGTTTCGCTTCCTGGCGGACAACAGCGGACAGCTTTCATCTTCTCCAAGCTGGCCATCAATGATCCGCTGGGATTCCTCAAGCGAGACTTCGCCGCGCCGATGACCCCCCTCGGCTGGACGAAGGAAGTCGATCCGCCCCCCACCGATCCCGAGCAGCCCGAGCCGAAGCAGCCCGCCGCCGCCCCGGCGACCGCTCGCCAACCGAAGGGCGCGGCCCCAGCCACGCCCGCCAAACGCTAGCTCCCGCGCGCTCGTTCGCCGGAACGTTGAATTGCCCGCAATCGCGCGATGCGATCTGCGCCCCCCCGTCCGCCGCCGCGCTGGCGTCGTGCCCCAAATTGCGCAAAGGGTGTCTGCGGCAGGCGATCTGGCGAGCCGGCGACGAAAAATTGACTCACCCCCACGCGGCGCTATAATCCTAGGTGTCTAGCGAACATTGAATGGGCGTTGGACTTGCGCCTGGCTGCGCGCCTTGCGCAAGTCCATGCTTTGGTACAGTTTGGACGGTCGTACTAGAGCGTTCTGACGTGGGGCTTCGAGCGACAAGCTTTCGAGCCTCGCCCGTGCGCAGATTCGACATGCGGGGACCTGCCGGTTCCCGCCGCGTTTTCGGCGGGGGGGTAACCGCGTGGTGCTTCGCTTGTTTTCGTTTCGCAGGCCACACCCGAGAATCGGCCGGGATCTGCCCGTGATCGCCCTGGTAGTCTCCTTCGGCCTGGCCGTGCAATGGTGGGCTCCATCGCCTTTCGTGCGCGCCGACGAGCCTGCGGCGGCCGACGCTCAGGCAACCTCGCCGGACGACACAGTAGCACCGAAGAACGTGGCACCGGATGCCGCGCCTGCGGCGCCCGACGAAGCCGCTGAAGTGCCTGCGGCCGATACCCCCCCCGAGCCCAAGTCGGAGCCTGTCACGGCCAAAACCGACGAGCCGAAGCCTATGCGGCCGGCCGGTCGGCTGATTCGCGTTTCGCTGCCGATCACTGGCACGGTCGATGCGCAGGTGAAGCGGGCGGTCGAGCGGGCGATTGTCGAACTGCCGCACGAAGCGGATCGGCCGGTCGTGGTCTTCGAATTGGTCCCCACTCGCAGCAAGTTCGGCGAGGGGACGGAATTTGGTCGAGCGCTCGATTTGGCGCGGTATCTTTCCAGCCGCGATCTCAGCGCGATCAAGACCGTGGCCTTCATTCCCCAGACGATTAAAGGCCATGGCGTGCTGGTGGCGCTGGCCTGCGAAGAAATTGTCATGGCCCCGGACGCCGAAATCGGCGACGCCGGCATCGACGAGCCAGCCCACGAGCCGATCGACCCCACTGTTCGCAGCGGTTACAGCCAAATCGCCGATCGTCGCCGTACCATTCCGACCGCCGTGGCCATTGGCATGCTCGATCGGCAGGTCGAAGTGCTCAAGGTCGAGACCGAGAGTAGCACCGAGTTTGTACTCCATACCGATTTGCCAAAACTGGAGCGCACGCACACGATCCAATCGCAGCAGGTCTTGATACCCGCCGGTCAGATGGGAGTTTTCAGCGGTCGTACCGCGCGGGAGTTGGGTTTTGTGAAGTATCTGGCCACCGATCCCGCGGCGCTGGCCAAGGCGCTCGGTCTCCCGCCGCAAGCCGTCGACGACGATCCTTCGCAAGGTGGCGCCTGGCGGGCGGTTCGCGTGCCGATCCAAGGACAGATCACACCGCTGGTCGCCCATCAAACCGTCCACCTGATCGAAAATCTGCTGCGCGACGACGGAGTGAATTTCCTTTGCATTTGGATCGAAAGCCCCGGCGGCTCGCTGGTCGACAGCGTCACGTTGGCCAACGCGCTGGCCGACCTGGATCCGGGCACGGTGCGGACCGTGGCCTACGTGGCCACCGAAGCCGCCGGCGATGCATCGCTCGTTGCCATGGCGTGCGACCAGGTGGTTGTCCAGCGCGACGCCACACTCGGCGGAATGGGGTCGGAAAGTTTTGCGCCCGACGAACTCGATCAGGTCCGGCAGATTATCCGCGAGCATTTGGCCCCGCGCAAATCACGCAGTTGGTCGTTGATGGCGGCGATGGTCGACCCGCGTTTGCCGATCTTTCGCTACACGCACTCTGGCACCGGTCTGGTCGAATACTTCTGCCCGGAAGAGGCCGAGAGTCAGCCCGATGCCGAGCAGTGGGTGAAAGGCGAGGAAATCCACAAGACGCGGGAACCGTTGCGTTTGTCGGCGTTGCGGGCGGCGGAGCTGGGATTGGCCCGGCATGCGGTGGCCGACTTCAACGAATTCAAACAGCTCTACAACCTGGAAGGGGAAATGGCCGTCGCCCGAACGGGTTGGGCCGACCGGTTGATCGAGGCCCTGGCGACGCCTGGCGTGGCATGGCTGCTGTTGTTCGTCGGCATCGCGGCTTTGTATGCCGAATTGCACGCACCGGGCATCGGCGTGGGAGGGTTCATTGCGGGTCTCTGCTTTCTGCTGTTCTTCTGGAGCAAGTATCTCGACGGGACGGCCGGCTGGTTGGAGGTGTTGCTGTTTGGCGCGGGTATCGTCTGCGTATTGCTTGAGGTATTCGTGCTGCCCGGCACGGCAATTTTCGGACTGGGCGGGGGATTGTTGATCATTGGCTCGCTCATCCTGGCCAGCCAAACTTTTGTCCTGCCTCACAACGAGTATCAATACCGGCAGTTGCGCGACACGCTGCTGGGGCTATCGGCAGTTGGGGCCGGGGTGGTCATCGCGGCGCTGGTGATGCGCCGTTTTTTGCCCCGCACAGCCCTGTTTGGGCATATGGTGCTCGAGCCCCCGTCGACCAGCGAAATGGAGCACATCGCCAACCGCGAAGCTCTGGTCGATTTCTCCCACTTGATGGGAAGCACGGGAGTGACGGTCACCCCCCTGGCACCGGCTGGCAAGGCGCGGTTTGGTAGCGAATTGGTCGCTTGCTCGTCGCGCGGCGAATTTGTCGACCGCGGCGCCAGCGTCACGGTGATCGAGATCCACGGCAACCGGATCGTCGTCCGCCCCGTCGTCTGACACCTTGCCCCGGCGGCGGCCTGCCGCCCGAGCCAATTGCCCGGCCCTCTGCGCCCCTCTGGTTCGCCACCGATGCTTTCGATGCTCCCGTTTGCTTGTAGAATGGACAGGATCGTCCCTGAGTCGGTTGTGGGAGTTGCTACACGGAGCGGGGTGCCTTGTCGATGGATCCGGTGATTTGGTCGGGACTACTGATATTAGTTGGCCTGCTTCTGGCCGTCGGGGAGATTTTCATTCCCTCGGTTGGATTGCTCGGCTTTTTGTCGATCGCCTCGATGCTCTCCGGCATCGGACTGGCTTTCTATACCCACGGCCTCGGGGTTGGCCTGATGTTCCTGGCCCTCACGGCGGTGGCCGGTCCCATCACGTTGATTGCGGCCTTGCGAGTCTGGCCGAAGACTCCGATGGGCCGGCGCCTGCTGCTCGACGTGCCGCGTGAAGACGAGGTCTTGCCCGACACGCCGCTCAAACGACGCTTGCGCGGCTTGGTTGGTAAGGTGGGGACCGCCAATACCTTGATGCTGCCCAGCGGCGTCATCTCGATTGAAGGGCATTCGTACGACGCGGTGAGCGAGGGACCACCGATCGAGCCGGGCACGCCGATTCGGGTCCTCGACGTGCATGGCAATCGGGTGCTGGTTCGGCCGGCGACCCCAGACGACGAGCCAAAAGCGACGGCCCAGACGGACGTTTTGTCGCAGTCGATCGAGTCCCTGGGGCTCGAACCGTTTGACGACCCGCTGGCATGAGCCCTTGCCCGAGAGCTAAGATGGGAAGGCACGCTCTTGCCGTTTTGCCCGTGGGAGCTCGATTACGCGTGCCGACCAATGCCTGACTTCCATTTCCTGCTTTGCATTCTTGCCTGAGGGATTCGCCGCATGGCTTTGCTTGCCGAACTGACCATGATGCAGGTGCTGACGATTGCGGCCATTTTCGGCGTGCTCGTTTTCGGCATCGTGGCGTTTGCCATCTTCGCCCGCTATTTCCGGCTCTGGATCCAATCGGTGACGACCGGTGCGCGGATTGGCATCTTGGATCTGTTGGGAATGACGTTTCGCAAGGTCGATCCCCGCGTCATCATGCGCAGCAAGATCATGGCGGTGCAGGCCGGCCTGACCGACGAAATGGGCGTGACCAGCAAAGCCCTCGAAGCGCATTACCTGGCCGGCGGAAACGTTCCCTTGGTCATTCGGGCGATCATCGCCGCGCGCAAGGCCAAGACGATCGATCTCGACTTCAAACTGGCCACCGCCATCGATCTGGCCGGCCGCAACGTGCTGGAAGCGGTCCAGACGAGCGTCTATCCCAAGGTGATCGATGCTCCGGGCCGCAGTTCGGGCCGCGAATCGCTCGATGCCGTCGCCAAAAACGGCATCCAGTTGAAGGTCAAGGCACGGGTCACCGTTCGAGCAAACCTGAACCAGTTGATCGGCGGAGCCACCGAAGAGACGATCATCGCCCGGGTCGGAGAGGGGATTGTCAGCGCCATTGGTTCGGCCAATTCCCACCAGGAAGTCCTGCAAAACCCCGACCGCATCTCCAAAGCGGTGCTGGCACGGCGGCTCGATTCGCAAACCGCCTTCGAAATTGTCTCGATCGACATCGCCGATATCGACGTGGGAGACAACATCGGCGCCCGGCTGCAGGCCGACCAGGCCGAGGCCGACACCCGCGTCGCCCGGGCCAAGGCCGAGGAGCGCCGGGCGATGGCCGTGGCCGTCGAACAAGAAATGATAGCCGACATCGAAAAAAGCCGTTCCAAAGTGGTCGAGGCCGAAGCCGAAGTACCCAAGGCGATCGCCGAAGCGTTCCAATCGGGAAAGTTGGGCATCATGGACTATTACAAGCTGCGAAACGTGCAGGCCGACACCGAGATGCGCAAGGCATTCTCCGGCGCGCCGATCAGCAAGTAATCTGCCCCGCACCGAGGGGCCATGCAACCCGCCGCCAGACGACCAAAACGCGCGAAAGGAAACAAATCATGCATGCTTGCTGGCTGCTCGCCGCTCGGGGCGATCTGGCGATGTGGCTGCGGGTGTTGGTGCCGCTGGTCATGTTCATGATTTATGCCGTCAACCAGATTTTGAATCGCGAACGCAAGGGGCTCCCCCCAAGCCACCACGCAATGTCGCCGCGCCGCCCTCCCATGCCCGAGGGAAATGCCAAACGACCACCTGCCCCAGGCCGGCCCGGGGCACCGCAAAAGACCGATCCGCTGCTGGCCGAAATCCAGAAGTTCCTCAAACAGTCGAACGCGGAGAAGCGCTCGCCGGGGCGGACGCAGCCTCCTTCGGCCAAGCCCGTGCGGGTCGAAACCATCTCGCCGTCCAGTGGTTCGGCGATCGGCGATTCGGTCGGCCGACCGCTCGATAGCAGGCATCTGGACACGGCCGAATTCAGCACCCGTGCTAACCAGATGACTGAGGATCTGAAGCGCGCCGATGCCGAGCGCGAGCAACATTTCCAGCAGACGTTCAGTCACAAGCTGGGGCGCCTGACCGATACGTCGGTTGCCGGCGCCAAAGCGATCGCTCCCGACGCCCCCGCCGCCGCGACGGGTCCCCCTCCGCAGGCGATCCCACTGAGCGACTGGCTACCGCTGCCGACCACGAAACCCGAGGACTTGCGCCGCGCCTTCATGCTGAACGAAATCCTGCAGCGCCCCGAACATCGCTGGTAATGCGTGGAGCAAATCGGCGGCAACCTGTGCAACGAGCGGTCGGCGGCAACCGCGAAGCTCTCTTCTAATCAGCTCTCAATCTGGCGAGAACCATGGAAAAAGTGATTCCGGGAAAAACCCGCTTGGGCTGGATCGGTACGGGAGTGATGGGCACCAGCATGTGCGGCCATCTTCTTTCGGCCGGCTTTTCCGTCACGCTGTTCAATCGCACGCGGGCACGCGCCCAGCCGCTGTTGGACCGCGGCGCCCGCTGGGCCGATCATCCACGCGCCGTGGCCAAGGATTCGGACGTCGTCTTTTCGATAGTCGGCCATCCGGCCGACGTGCCGCGCTGTCATCCTGGGTGCCGATGGAGCGCTGGCCGGCTCGAAGGCGGGCAATGTGCTGGTTGATATGACCACCAGCGAGCCATCGCTGGCCGTCGAAATTGCCCGAGCGGCGGCCGAAGTCGGCGTGGCCAGCATCGACGCGCCGGTTTCGGGGGGCGACGTCGGCGCCCGCGAAGCCCGACTGTCGATCATGATCGGCGGAGACGCGGCGACGGTCGAGGCGCTGGCCCCCTGCTGGAACGCCCTGGGAAAGACGATCGTTCATCAAGGGCCGGCTGGGGCAGGTCAGCATGCCAAACTGGTCAATCAGATCCTGATTGCCACGAACATGATCGGAGTTTGCGAGGCCCTGCTATACGGCTACCGGGCCGGACTCGACTTGAATGTCGTCATGCAATCGGTCGCCCCCGGGGCCGCCGGCAGCTGGTCACTGTCGAATCTCGGACCACGAATTATCGCCGGCAATTTTGCACCCGGTTTTTTGGTTGAGCATTTCATCAAGGACATGGGCATTGCCCTGGCGGAGGCAAAACGGATGCAGCTTGCCTTGCCGGGGCTGGCTTTGGCCCACCAGCTTTATTTGGCTCTCTCGGCCCAGGGGCACTCTCGGGACGGAACACACGCCCTGGAGCTGGCCTTGGCCGGGTTGTCGGGGATCGATTGGAACGCACGAAGCACGCCGCACTCCCCCCGGACGGCCTAATTTTCCTGCCGGTTGCGTCGGGGGGCTATTTGCGGCAACCGGCAGCGACTCGCCGTCCCGGTGCCAGAGGCGGTAAAGCGGGATGGCTGCCAAGATCGTGGGTCTTGGGAAGGGCTGGCGGCCGCGAGAGCTTCAAATGACCTTGTCAGCCGGCCCGGTCCTCCTATAATCCTTGATTCCAGCCCTTGGCGTGGCGAAGCGGTCCGCAAAGCGAGCGGCCGGCCCCACCAGGAGTTCGAGCGCGCGGGTGTAGCTCAGTTGGTAGAGCACGACGTTGCCAACGTCGTTGTCGTGGGTTCGAATCCCATCACCCGCTCTCGCTGGCCTCGCGAGTGAATCGAGGCCTCGATATATCGTTTGGTCTCGAAACCTTGGGCGGTCTCGAAGCCCAAGGCAACAGCGAGCTTACGAGCCGGGTTTCTCGTCGAGCACAAACACGCTTCTTTCCACAACACACATTTCTCTTTTCTCTTTCCACGAAATGCCGGTGCCCCGCGAACGGACAAGTCCGTGTGGCGCCGGTCGGGATTTAAAGAACGTCAATCATGGTGCAGCATTCACGACATGGCAGGGAAGAGAATTTGGGCGAGGAGGCCCAGTCCGACGCGGTTGCCCAGGCCGATGGCCTGGAGGGAGACGAAGCGCCGCAGAAACTGAATCTGGCGATCGACGTGCAAAAACCGTCGGCCTGCGAGCGCCACATTACCGTTACCGTTTCGCGCGAGGACATCGACCGCTACTACGACAAGGCATTCAGCGACTTGATGGGGTCAGCCAGCGTTCCGGGCTTTCGCCCAGGGCGCGCGCCGCGCAAGCTGGTGGAACATTGATTCAAAAAGGACGTGGCCGATCAGGTCCGCGGCTCGCTGCTGTTGGACAGTATGTCCCAAATTACCGAGTCCGAGGATTTCGTGGCCATCAGCGAGCCGGAGTTCGATCCGACGGCGGTCGAGCTGCCCGACGAAGGACCGCTGAAGTTCGAGTTCGATATCGAGGTTCGTCCCGAGTTTGATTTGCCGAATTGGAAAGGTCTGAGCATCGAGCGGCCGATCCACGATTTCAGCGAAGCCGACGTCGATAAGCGGCTGGAGCTGTTGCTGACGAATCGCGGCCAGTTGGTTCCCTATTCCGGAGCGGCCGAGCCGGGCGACTACATCGTTTGCAAGCTCACCTTCAAAAACGGCGACGAAACGCTGATCGAGGGGACCGAGGAAGAAACTCTGCGGTTGCGTCCGGTGCTCAGTTTCCGCGACGGCAACATCGAGAAGTTCGACAAACAGATGAAGGGCGTGAAAGCCGGCGAAACGCGGGAGCTCAAGGCCAAGCTGACCGACAACGCGCCGAACGAAGCCCTCCGCGGCAAGACCGTTTCGGCCATCTTCACGGTGCTCGAAGTCAAGAAGCTCAAATTGCCGGAATTGAACGACGAATTCGCCCGCACGTGCGACTTCCAGGATGTGGCCGATCTACGCAAGGGCGTCCGCGGCTTCCTGGAAAATCAGTTGAGCTACCAACAACAGCAAGCGGCGCGCAAGCAAGTCACCGCCGCGTTGACCGCCTCGGCCAACTGGGATTTGCCCCCCGATCTGCTCCGCCGCCAAAGCCGGCGCGAACTGGAACGGGCCGTCCTGGAGCTGCAACGCAACGGCTTCGGTGAGTCCGAAATTCGGGCGCACGAAAACGAGATTCGGCAAAACAGCGCGGTGGCCACCTCCCGGGCGCTCAAAGAACACTTCATTCTCGAACGCATCGCCGAAGAAGAAAAGATCGACGCCGACGCCGACGATTACGAACACGAAATCGCGCTGATCGCTCGGCAAGAAGGCCAGAGCCCTCGCCGCGTCCGAGCTCGGCTCGACAAGGCGGGAATGATGGATGCGCCTGCGCAACCAGATTATCGAGCGCAAGGTGCTCGACCTGGTGCTCGAGCACGCCAAGTTCAAGGACGTACCCTACAAGGCCGAGGGGACCGATACCGAAGCCGTTGATTCCGCGGCCGGTGGCGACGAACAGGAATCGGATATCCCGGAAGCCAAGCACCCGGCCGAGCCGGAAGCCACTCCCGGCAAGGTGAAAAAATAACTGACAAGAAAACAGCCGCGCCCGCCGAGTCCGGCGGCCGGCACGTTCGATCCGCCAGGGAGATGAACTTTGAGGTTCGCGCTCCCGGCCGGTCGGTTGAAAACACTAAACACAAATTGATCACCGCACGGCAGGCCCCGCGGGCAGCCGTGGCGAGGAACCACCGAATATGTCTTCTTATCGCGATTATCAACGCCAACGGCAGATGACCTTAGGCGATTTGCTGCTGGAAAACCGGATCATCCTGTTGCAAGGCGAGATCCACGACGGCAACGCCAACGAATTGGTGATGAAGCTGCTTTACTTGCAGAGCGAAAATCGCCGCAAGCCAATCAATTTCTATATCAATTCCCCGGGCGGCAGCGTCAGCGCCACGTTGGCCATCTACGATACGATGCAAATCTGCACGTGCCCGGTGGCCACCTACTGTGTCGGCCTGGCTGCCAGCGGCGGCGCCGTCTTGTTGGCTGGCGGCACGAAGGGCAAGCGATTCGCCCTGCCGAACGCCAAGGTGATGATCCATCAACCCTATGGCCAGGTGGGGGGCCAGGTTTCGGATATCGAAATCCAGGCCGACGAAATCCTCAAAACCCGCGAGGTCTTGAATCGGATTCTGGCCAGCCACACCGGCCAGCCGCTGGAACGGATCGCCAAGGATACGAATCGCGACTATTACATGAGTGCCTCCGAAGCCAAGACCTACAACCTGGTGGACGAAATCCTCACCAAGCCGGTGAACACCGATCCCGAGTCGGACGACGACAAAAACTAAGAGGCCCGGCCGCGACGGTCGGGGCAGGCACAAGCCAGCCGCTCCGCGAGTAGTCCGGCCGGTTCAATACACAGCACCGCACCCATCAGCAAGTTTGAGACGCGTTATGCCCTTGATTCCCTACGTGATTGAAAAGAGCGGCCGCGAAGAGCGGGCGATGGACATCTACAGCCGGCTGCTGAAAGATCGCATTATCTTTCTCGGGTCGAGCATCAACGATGAAGTCGCCAACTCGATCGTCGCGCAGATGCTGTTTCTCCAGTCCGACGACCCCAAGGCCGACATCCACCTGTACGTGAATTCGCCCGGCGGCAGCGTCAGCGCCGGCCTGGCCATTTACGATACGATGCAATTCGTCACCTGCGACGTGGCCACCTATTGCATCGGTCAGGCCGCCTCGATGGGCGCCGTCCTGCTCACCGCCGGCGCCAAAGGCAAGCGCAACGCGCTGCCCAATTCGCGGATCATGATCCATCAGCCGCTGGCCGGCATGGAAGGGACCGCCGAAGACATCCTGATCCATGTCAAGGAATTCAAGAAGATCAAGCACAAGCTGAATCACATCTTGATCAAGCACACCGGCCATCCCCTGGAGCAAATCGAACGCGATACCGATCGCGACCGCTTCATGGCCGCCGAGGAAGCTTTGGAATACAAGCTGATCGACCAGGTCATCGACCACATGGAAACCAAGGTTGCAGCCGCCAACGGCAAACAACCCCCCCCGGCCGAAAAGTAAGGCGCCGCCCAAGGCGTGCGCCGACCGATAGCAAAAGCCAGTCGCAAAACCAACAACTCTTCGCTCACTCGAACGTCTCGTTTGCAGGCGGCCCCGCACCGCCCCTTTGGATCTGCGGCGTTGGTTTTCCCAAGCCAACGCCTGAAACGGTTATCAATCCGGTCGCTCCACCCCTCGCCGGGTGGCAAAGCCGGCGCTCGCAAGGATTGCGGGCGAACCACAACGTGTCGCATGAGGCTGACATGAATACGCGGCGCATCCTGCTATTGGCTGTGTGCGGGCTTTGTCTCGCCGGCTGCAAGAGCGGCAAGCGGAATCAGGAATTGCTCGAGCGCGAGCTCCGCTGCCAGGAAGATCACATCTACGAGCTCGAAGACGCGCTCGATCAGTGCGAATGCGAGCTCGAAAGTGCCCGCCGCGAAAATCAGACACTCAAAAAGGACGGGGCAAGCGGCGATCGAGGGTCGAGCGGCGGAAGCCTGCCGATCATCGACATGCCTGACGATTCCGGCCCGACGCGCTCCAATCGACGAGGCGGCCGCCAGGATGAACCGACGCCGCCCATTGTCGAACCCGGAGAAGAGTTCACGCCGACGCCGTCAGGCTCGGGCGCATCGACTCAACCCGAGCCGAGTGATCGGCGCATTGCCCGCATCGTGCTCAACAAGCAATTGACCGGCGGCGTGAGCCATCGCCGCCAGGGCGGCGACGAAGGCATCCTGGTCGTCTTCGAGCCTCGCAACGCGCGGGGCGAGATGGTGGCCGAACCGGGCGACGTCTCCATTGCGCTGGTCGACCCGGAACGCGCGGGTCCTCAGTCCCGAATCGCCCGCTGGGACTTCGCCGCGGCCGAAGCGTTCGAGCAGTTTCACCGCTCTGGAGCTCTGGGACGAGGCTACGAGTTCGAGCTGCCTTGGCCCGATGCCGCTCCGCCCAACAAGAAACTTGACCTGTTTGTGCGCTACGTGGCGCCCGACGGCCGCAAGCTGATGAGCGAAATGACGATCACGGTCAATCCGCCGGCCGGCAACCAGGCCCAGCGCTGCGCGCACATCGGCCGGCATGGCCGCGCCTCGGGATGCAACGGCTCAAGGCCCCGGCTCACGTCGCCGGATGCCCTGGTCCGGCTCGGACCGCGGCACGCGCGATAGCGAAGCGCCTCGATACAGCGCCGCGGGGCCCTCGATGGGCGGACCGGGAGCGACAGATTCTCCGCAGGTTGATTTTGGCGGAGAAGACTCGGAACCGGACGAGGCCGATAACCCCGCAACCGGTTCCGACGATGAGCGGCCGGCCGCGGTCGCCCGCCGGCCGTCGGACGACCGGCAATCGGGCCGTCCGACTTGGACTCCCTATCGCTGAGCCAATCCCTCGTTTCTGGTCGGCCTCCGCAGGTGTGTGCGCCGATCGGATTAGTGCACCCGATGGCCGGGCTTGGCGCCCGTGTCGGGGCTGAGGAGGAAGATCTCGCTTCCGCCGGCGCCGGCGGCCACGACCATTCCCTCGCTCAGGCCGAAGGTCATTTGCCTCGGCTCCAGGTTCGCCACGACGACGACCAATCGTCCGACCAACTGCGCCGGTTCGTAGGCGCTTTTGATGCCGGCAAAGACGGTCCGCCGCTCGTCGCCTCCCAAGCTCAATGTCAGCTTGACCAGTTTCTTGGCCTTCGGCACTTCTTCGGCCTCGACCACGCGGGCGACACGCAAATCGATCTTCGTAAAGTCGTCGATCGTGATCCTCTCGGCCACCAGCGGCTCGGCGGCCAACGTCTCGGGGCCATCGATCGTGCCGGCCGCGGGAACATCGGATGGGGATTGACTCACGGGAACCTCCTCTTTGCTTTCCAGGGTCATGGCTTCGATTTGCTTGGCGTCCACCCGCTGCATCATGTGCACGAATTCTCCGACCGGCGTGCCCAACAGCGGACGGCTGGCGTCGTCCCAATGGCGAATCGGGACACCAAAAAGTCCGTCGGTCTGACCGCGCAGACTCGGCAACACCGGTGACAAATAGACGACCAGTTGGCGGAACAGATTCAGCGCCACGGTCGAGACATCTTGCAGCTCGGCGGCGCGGCCGGGTTGTTTGGCAATGGTCCACGGCGCTTTCGCATCGACGTAGGCGTTCGCTTTATCGGCCAGGAGCATGATGGTCCGCATGGCCCGAGCATAGTCACACGCTTCGTAGCTGGCGGCGATCTCGTCGCTGGCGGCAGCGGCGGTCGCAAACAGTCCGCCGCCGTCGACCAGCGACTGAGACAGGCCCGTCTGGCGGACAAATCGCGCCGTGCGGCTGGCCAGATTGACCACTTTGCCGACCAGGTCGGAGTTGATCTTGAGCGCCAGCTCGTCGCGGTTCATATCGAGATCGTCCACGCCGTTGCTGAGCTTCGAGGCATAGTAGTAGCGCAGGTAGGCAGGGCTCAGATGTTTGAGATACGTCGACGCGCGAATGAACGTCCCCTTCGATTTCGACATCTTCTCGCCGTCGACGGTCAGAAAGCCGTGGATGTGCACTTGCCGCGGCAGGCTATAGCCGGCCGTTTTGAGCATGGCCGGCCAGAAGAGCGTGTGGAAGTAGGTGATGTCCTTGCCGATGAAGTGGTGGACTTCCGTCTGCGGGCTGCGCCACCAGTCATCGAATTTTTCGCCCAGCCGCGCGCACCACTCCTTGGTCGAAGCGACGTAGCCGATCGGGGCGTCGAACCAGACATACCAGTAGTTGCCCGGGCTATCGGGAATCTCGAAGCCGAAATACGGCGCCGGACGCGACACGTCCCAATTGCGCAGCGGCTCGTTCAAAAAATGCCCACGCAAATAATTGGCCACCTCGCTCTGCAAGTGGTGGCCGCTTTGCGTCCACTCGGTGAGAAAGCCGTGCAAGCGTTCGATGTTCACGAACAGGTGCGAGGCGGTCCGGATCTCGGGTGTGGCGCCCGACAGCGTGCTAACCGGATTCTTCAAATCCGTAGGGCTATAGGTCGATTGGCACTTTTCACAACTGTCGCCGTACTGATCGGCCGAGCCACATTTGGGACACGTCCCTTTGACGAAGCGATCGGCCAGAAAGACGCCCGCCTGCGGATCATAAAGCTGCACGACGTCTCGTTGGCTTACCAGGCCCCCCTGACGCAGCGCGGCCCAGAATTCAGCACATAACTCCCGGTTTTCCGAGCTGTCGGTGCTGCCGTAATTGTCGAACTCGATGTCGAAGCCGGCAAAATCCTTCACGTGCGCGGCGCGCATGTCGGCAATCAGCGACTGTTCGCTGCGTCCTTCCTGCCGGGCACGAATCATGATCGCCGTGCCGTGCGTGTCGTCGGCACAAATAAAGACGCAGCGGTGACCACGCAGTTTTTGGAACCGCACCCAAATGTCGGTCTGGATATATTCGACCAGATGACCGACGTGGATATGCCCGTTGGCATAGGGCAAGGCGGCAGTCACCAGGATCCGACGAGTCATGAATCACCGTCACGTTTCTTGCCCACAGCCGCGGCAAACGACTCCCGGCCGGCAGGAAATGGCCCATTGTAGCGGGCCGAGTCGCTGGGCGTCAGCGGGGAGCGGCCCAGCGCCACGCGGCCGGGTTAGTTGCGGCGCGGCGGCATGGATGCCAGCAGGCCCAGTACACTGGTCGAGCCCCCCCGGCTGCGGCAAATTGCCGGATTCTGGCACGAATCAGCCCGGTTTTTGCGATATTGCGATTGTAAGAATTGCTAAAAGTCGCAAAGATGCCCGCCGCTTTGACCCAGGCATTCTTAATTGACAAGGAACTTTGTTTTTCGTTCGCGCGGCCCGGCCGGGCCGATCAGGACATGCGACGGTCGCGCGGCGAGCACCACGCGTCGGCAGCCGTCGCCCGTCTCGCCGGAAGCCGGAAACTGCGCCTGCGAGCCACCAATCCCGTCGCCAGTCAGCGCGGAAGGATTCCGCGGTCTGATTTGGGCTAGCTCAAACAGGCACTGACGGCGCGTGCGTGGGCATCATCCGCATCGGAGGCAACAGGGAGGTTGCCGGATTCGCCGCGAGGACGAGAGGTGGGGCGGGCCATCATGCCCTGCCCACTGCGTCCCGCTTAGCTGGCGAGCTTGTCCGAATCCTCCTCTCTGCAACCGCCTCGATCGAGCGAATGGGCCCGAGCGACCGACCATGATGGTCGGCCGCGAGTTTTCCAAGGAGGGACCCATGATCTCGACGCACTTGGCTACGCTGCTGTTGGCGGTTGCGGGAGTCGGCAACGATACGGTGCTCTTGGATTTCTACGCCGACTGGTGTGGCCCTTGCCGCGCAATGGAACCGGTCGTCTCGCAGTTGATCGCGGCCGGCCATCCCATCCGCCGTGTGAACGTCAGTCAGGACCGCCAGTTGGCGGCCCGCTACCACGTGACAAGCATTCCTTGCTACGTCCTCTTGGTCAACGGACAAGAAGTCGACCGCCTGGTCGGAGCCAGCGGCGCCGGCGAGATCGAGGCTCTGCTGGCCAAAGCCCGACTCGAACCAACCACCTCCCACACCTCAGGACCCCCGTCGCCTGGCGCACCGCTCGGCGCCGGCCAACAGAGTGGGAGCGGACAGGGAATGGGATCGTCGGGCTCCGGCCTGACGGGCATCCCCGCTCCGCCGGCAGCACATGGACCGCCGGCAGCCGCCGCCTCGACGGCGCGACTTTTGGAAGCCAGCGTGCGTTTGAAGATCGAGGATCGCGAGGGGTTCTCCTACGGGTCGGGAACGATCATCGACGCCCGACAGGGAGAAGCCCTGGTGTTGACCTGCGGTCACATCTTTCGCGATTCACAGGGGAAGGGAAGAATCTTCGTCGACGTGTTCGGGGTCTCTCCGATGCCGAAGTTGGAAGGCCGATTGATCAGCTACGACCTGAAGCGCGACGTGGGTCTGATCAGCATCCGGCCAGGAGTGCCGGTTACGGTGGCCCGCATGGCCCCGCCGGGGCATCGCCTGTTGCCCGGTGATCGAGTGATCAGCTTCGGTTGCGACCATGGCGCGGCACCGACGGCGCGCGACAGCAAAGTGACCAGCTTGAACAAATTCTCCGGCCCCTTGAACGTGGAAGTCGCCGGACAGCCGGTGCAAGGGCGCAGTGGCGGCGGACTCTTTGACGCCGAGGGTTATGTGGTCGGCGTCTGCAATGCCGCCGATCCGGCCGACAACGAGGGCCTGTTCGCCGCGGCGGAAACAATCCATCGGGTGCTCGATGATGCCCACCTAAGCGTCGTCTACCAGCCGGTAGCCGGGCAGCCGGCAGGTAGCCAACTCGCCGCCAATGCGGGGAGTGGTGGGGCAGCCGCGACGGGCGCACTCGGGCGATCGGGCGGTCTGACAGCCGACGAACTTCGCCAGGCCGCTGCCTTGTCTCAATTGTCTCCCGCGGAGCGAAGCGCCCTCGGACAGCTCAAGGCAGGCGGGCAACAGGCCGAAGTCATCTGCATCGTCCGTCCGTTGGGTGATCCAAAGGCCAAGAGCGAAGTGGTTGTGCTCGATCGCGCTTCGCAGTCGTTTCTCCAACAATTGGCCAACGAGCGGACTACGCAAGGCTCACGCCCGTCGAACTCGATGGATGGCCGCCGCCCATCCGGACCGGTTTGCAACGTCGAACCCCCCGGCACGGCTTCGGCGACGCAATAGTTGCCGGGTAAAGCTCGGGTTCCTTGCTACCGGTCGCGCGTGGTGGCCGGCCGCAAAGGGCAGCACCTCAGCCGGTCGCCGGCCGCACATTCGGCGCAGGCGTTCCGTCCGGCATCAGACGTGCCGATCCAACCACCACCGCCGGTTGCCCTCTCCATCGGCGAACTCTCGTTTATCGTGCGCCTGGCCGACCGTGACCTATGATTTTGGTACGGTTGGAACTCTTCTCTTTGGCCTTTGCGCGTTGGCGGTGCTGCGTGGCCAGTTTTATCTTTATTGTGGCTGGATTGAATCTGGCGCTGGGCTATCTGCTGGCCCTCTATCTCGCGCCCGAATTCCGTTTGCCCGCTCTCTCCTCGGCCGGCCCGGGAATGGGCGGATCGGTCGTTGCCGAGCGCGCTGCGGTCGAACCGACGACGCACCCCTCGGCCGGCGATGTTCTTCTGGAGAGCGGCCTTGATGATGCGCCTGACGGCCCGGCGGAGGAAGCATCGGCGACTGAAGTGGATCGGCCGAGCCAGCCGGCTCCGGCGGTCGCTACGATGGACGCAAAACCCGAACTCGTCGGCGAATTGATCGAAGAATTCAAGGATGACCTGGTTCGCTACCGCGATCAGTTGGCCGCCTTGGATCGACGCATGCGGGCCGAAACCGACACGCACGACCCCTCGGCGATGCAGGCGTGCCTGGCCGACTTGTGCGAGGCCAACGCCCGCTATTTGGCGCAAAAAGAGGATTCCGGTGATCGCCTGCAGCGCGGCTGCGAGGCGGTCGAAGAACATAAGCCAATCGCGCGTCAGCTCGGTGCGGCACTGGATCAACAGGTCGGCGAAGTTCGCCACGCCAACGAGAATCTCGCGGGCATCAATACCCAAGAGAACGACCTGTTGGGTCGGCAGAAGATTTTCAATGAGACCGCCCGGCTGATTGACGCCAGTCACACGCTGCGTGACACGCTGGACGACGTCGAACTGCAATTGACCGGCCGCAGTGGGGCCAGCGAAGGCGACGCCAGCACGGAGGCGTCTCAACGATTGGTCAGTCGCGCGCGCCTCGAAGCGGCCCTGGCCGACTGCTGGCGTGCCGATCCCGATCGCTTGCAACCCTTGTCGCTCGGTTTGGTCGATCTGGATCGCTGCCGCGAACTGAACGAGGGTCGCGGCCTGCAGGCGGCCGACCGCGTACTGGCTACGATCGCTCAGCTGGTCGCCACGTCGCTTCATCCGGGACAACTGGCGACCCGGCTCAGTGGCGAGAAGTTTCTGGTGTTGCTGACCGGTTGCAACGGGCATGCCTCGACTGCGGCACTGGAGCACGTTCGCCAACAGGTCGAGTCGACACAGTTTCAGGCCGGCAGCGCACAGTTCGGCGCAAACGTCAGTTGCGCAGTGGCCGAAGCGGTCCCCGGCGACACGATTTCCAGCATCCTCGATCGGCTGGAAAACACGCTGCAAGAGGCCAAACGTTACGGTCGCAACCGGACGTTCTTCCATGACGGCAAGTTTCCGACTCCGGTGGTGCCACCGATCTTGTCGCTCGAACCGCGGACCCAGGAGGTTTGAAACCCGCAAGGACGCTAACTTCCCTCGGCGCGATTTTCCAGGCTCATTGACGACAATTCGCCTTCGGCAACCCGCCACGCACACGCCATGTTATCGCCGCATTCCACTCCCGTCGCGACTCCCCTGCCGGTCGACAGCCTTGGCGTTTCCGCAGTTCATGCCATGACTCCCGATGACGGGTGGCACTCCCTGCTGGCGACCATGGGCCGGTGGGCCGTGGCTCGCGCCGACGTCGCCCTGGTGGTGAAAGACGCCGCGGCGCTGCTGGCCGAAACGCTCGACGCCGACGCAAGCATCGTCGCCGAACTGATCGAAGATCAGCGGACTTTCCAAGTCGGCATCACTCGGCGCGGCAGTGATACTGCGCCAGTCACTTATCAAACCCCCGCCGACGACCCGCAGTCATTGGTAGGCCGAGTCCTGGCCACGGGTCACCCGCTGGCGATCACCGATCTGGCGGCCGACGGCCAGCCCCAGGATCCGAGACTGCTGGCCACGGGCGTGCGCGGCCTGGTCTTGTGCCCGTTGCGATTTCTCACTCAGCCGTTTGGGGCGATCGGAGTATTCACCACCAAACCGCGCGAGTTCCGCCAGCGCGATGCCTTGCTGGTGGAAGTCGCGGCGCATTTCATCACCACCACAATCGCTCATCACCGGGCCGAACAAGCCCTGGCCACCGAGCGCGAGACGTCGGAAATTCTGCTGTCGACCGTCGATGCCTTGGCGATCGAGATCACTCCGGCCGGCCGATTGTTGCGACTGAATGCCGCCGCCGAGCGCATCACTGGCTTTTCGAGCGCCGAGATCCGGGACCGCCCGATCTTCAGTGCGCTGCTGGTGGCGGAAGAAGTGGCCCTGTTCGAGGCCGCGCTCGCCACGCTGATCAATGGTGGCACGGCGCAACAGCTCGAAGGGTGGGTCTTGACCAAGCTCGGCGACCGCCGACGGATTGCCTGGACGTGTGCCTCCAACCCGGCCGCCGGCGCCAAGCCAATGATTCTCTGCACAGGAATCGATGTCACCCCGCTGCGGCTGGCCCACGAAGAATTGGCGGTGGCGCGTGCCGCCGCCACCGGCTTCCAACGGCAGGCGGAACAGCACGCGGCGCAACTGGAAAAAATCCGCCGCGAGGTCGCCTGGATGGAGAGCACTCCCTGGAGCGACGGCGGTCCGCCGGCCTTCATGCAACTTGGCGACAATAGCCGCAACGAACGTCGCACCGCCGAGCGCCGCCCCTACCCCTATGTGCAGTTGCTGGCCCCGGCGTGCGGCAATCAGCCCCCTTCGCAAAGTGCGTTCGAAAAGGTCCTTTGCCACGACATTTCTTCAGGTGGTTTTTCCTACTTCGCAACCAAGCAGCCGAAAACGAAACGGGTCGTGGCTGCCTTCGGCGTACCGGGCTCGCTGACCTATCTGACTGCCGAAATCGTGCATTGCCGGCACGTGCCCGACAAGCAAATGTATCTGGTAGGCTGCCGTTACGTCGGCCGCGCCGAATACGTTTAACCGGCGCCCAGCGTGACCTCCTCCCTTCCCGGCTTCGCTCAGTTCGCAGCCGCGGCGCCCACCGAGACTTTACGTTTTGGCCAAAAGCGCCGCGGGGTGCCGTCAATTCGACGGCGAACACGGCCGTCGGCAAGGGCACGCTCCCTTGCGAGGCGCAGGCCAGCCAATCGAACGCTGGCAAGCCAAATCTCGGCATGCAAATCGGGCTGCCCGCTCGTCACGTTTCGCAATCGACAAAGTCTCGCGACGCCGCGGAAGGAAAGATTACAAGCTCGTTAGTTGGTGCGGAAATTGCACTCTTGCGCATAAAACCTCGTAGAATGTATAGCGAGACTCTTGATTAAATCGGTTGTTTGGCGGGCTGCGGCATGCACGGGTAGAGGCATGCTCCGTAATCCGATCTCTCGATCAGTCTTCTTGTCGCAAGGAATCGTGCCATGACTCGGCGGTTGGCGATTCTCTCCTGGTGGTTGGTCGCAATGTTCGCCATGACTTTGCCCGCTTGGGCGCACGGTGGCGGCGGCGGCCATGGCGGCGGCGGTGGTCATGGTGGGGGCGGCCACGGCGGTGGGGGATTTCATGGCGGCGGCGGTGGATTCCACGGCGGTGGTGGTGGGTTTCACGGCGGCGGCATGGGCGGTTACCACGGCGGCATGGGCGGTTACCACGGCGGCATGGGCGGTTACCACGGTGGCATGGCCGGCGGCTACCACGGCGGCATGGGTGGCGGCTACCACGGCGGCATGGGTGGCATGGGCGGTTATCACGGCGGGATGCCTGGTGGCTACGGCGGCATGGGCGGTCGTAGCATGGGCGGTGCCTACGGCGGCATGGGTGGCCGTAGCATGGGCGGTGCCTACGGCGGCATGGGTGGCCGCGGAATGAATGGCTCGAGTTTCGTAAATCGAAATTTTGGCGGCAGCGCCTATAGCAGCGGTCGCTCCAACTTCGGGGGCGCAGGCGCACACTCGGTTGGCTACGGCGGCACAGGCGGCGCAGCGGGGTGGCAGCTTCATGAACAGCCACTTTGGCGGTGCGTCGGGCATCGCCCATCAAGCCAACTTCAGTCGCGGCGCAGGGGGCATGAACGGCAATCTCGGCGGGCGCGGCGGCATCGGGAACAACAGCCTTAACCACAACGGCAATCGCTCCTACTTTTTCGGTAATCGATCACCCTTCGGCGGGTATGGTGGCTATGGCGGATACGGCCGCGGGTATGGGGGATATGGTGGATACGGCGGATACGGACGCTATGGCTATGGCGGATACGGGCTCGGTTATGGCGGATACGGCCTAGGATACGGTTACGGACTCGGATATGGAGGGTTCGGTTACGGACTTGGCTGGGGACTCGGCTATGGCTTATCCTCGCTCCTCTATGGCTACGGCGGCTATGGTGGCTACGGCGGCTATGGCGGGTACGGAGGATATGGCGGATACGGCTATGGGTATCCCTATTACGGGTATGGCGGATACGGCGGGTACGGCGGCTATGGCTTCGGCTATCCTTACTATTCTTACGGCTATGGGTACCCGTACTACGGCTCCTATTACGGTTACGGCTCGGGTTACCCGTACGGCTACGGTTACGCTTCGTCCTACGGCTATCCTTCGGCTTACGGCACGTACAACACCTACTACGGCAATACTGGGTACGGCACCGCGCTCGCGCTCGCCGACGGTACCGCGGCCCCAGCACCAGCGGTCATCGAGAATGCTTCGGGCAGCACAACGGCGGGCACGACACCGAATGTCGACGACCTGACTGCGGCCGATTTCGCCGCACAAGGCGAGACCAATTTCAGGGCGGCGAAGTACGAGGCGGCGGCCCGTGATTTTCGACATGCCTTGGTCGACGATCCGACCAATGGCGGTGTGCTCATGCTTTTGGGCCAGACCTTCTTCGCCCTCGGCCAGTACAACGACGCCGCCGGTGCGACAGAACTGGGTATGAAGATTCTGCCTCCAGACAAATGGAGCGCCGTTGTTAGCAACTATCAGCAACTGTACGGCAAGGCGCAAGACTACACCGATCAACTGCGAGCGCTGGAAAAAGCC
Organism: uncultured Planctomycetaceae bacterium; assembly: GCA_963702015.1. GTDB lineage: Bacteria > Planctomycetota > Planctomycetia > Pirellulales > PALSA-1355 > DATJTR01. The sequence continues at coordinate 2,384,441 of OY969698.1, read as the reverse complement.
CGCAACGAACACACCGATGATCCCGCCCTGCGACTGCTGCTCGGTTTTCACTATTACTACCTGGGCTATTCCAAGCAGGCGCTCACCGAATTGGACAAGACGCTTCAACTGGAGCCGAAGGATCCAATCGCTCGTCAACTGCGCAACGTCGTGGCCGAGAAGCTAGGACTGCCCGCCAGTCAGGCTCCGCCGGGCGCCCAGGGACCGGGACCAGGCCCTCAGGGACCGGGTGCCCAGAAACCGGGTGGCGGCACCTTTGTTCCCAGCGCAGAGCCAGGAAAAGCCCTTTAAGGCGACTGCCAAAAGCGCGATCAGCTAGCACTTGCGGATCGCGCTTTTTTTGTCACTGGCCGTTCGCCGAATCTATCGCTTTGGCGTGCCGCCGTGACCACGCTGGCGCAAGCTTACTGCTGCGGGCGTTCGCGACGCGCCGCGCAAGGTAAGCTGCGGTCTCTTCGATGACTTTTCCGGTCAGCGAAAGTTTGCCGAAAACGGTGACCTTGCCGATTAATAGTGAACTCTCCGGCACTCCAGGTCGATAAGAGAAGCGATTCTCGTTCTGACCTTCGCTATTGCGGAGAATGCACAAAATGCGACGCCTCGCCGGTTTGCAGACTGCTTTGATTTTGATCGCCGTTGTCGGTTTGCTGGCACCGCCAGCAGTTCGAGCGGCCGACGGACGCGCGCGGCGCCGGCCGCCGCGAATCAGGCCGCCAGCGAGCCCATGGTGATCGACGTCGCTCTCCAGGGCAGCGGTGATTTAACTGGTTACGTGATTGGCCAAGATGGTAAGTGCATCGCCCAGGAAACGGTCTATTTGCTGCGTCAGGGGGCGGTTGTCGGCACATGCCAGACCGACGCCTCTGGCCGCTTCGCCATCACGGGACTGACCGGCGGCGTTTACGAAGTGCGCTGGGCGCAGGGCGTCGCGTTTTGCCGTCTGTGGGCACCCCAGACAGCGCCTCCCTCGGCCACAGGCAATCTCTTGCTCACGGCCGGCCCGACGGTGGTTCGCGGACAAACGGGCCATCCCAGCCCTGGCTCAAGTTGGTGGAAGGGACCGATCCCTTGGATCGTGGCCGGCGCGGCGATCGTGGCGGTGACTTGGGCGGATATCGTCGTGGCCCAAAAGCACCGTTTTGAGCGCGACCACCCCCCGGCGTCTTGAAAACGACCCCGTTCTCAGTCGGTTTTCTGCTGCCGATATTCGTCGGCGGTTAGCCCAAAGAACCGAATCGTCCGGCCCGCCGTCTCATAGGTCTTGCGATAGACGAGCCCGGCTTTCTCGAGGACCCGGTTTGAAGCCGCGTTGCGTGCGTCGGCAATGGCCACCAGCAGCGGCAGTTTGACATGCTCAAATCCATGCCGTACCAGCGCTCGACTGAGCTCCGTGGCATAGCCCTGCCCCCAAAAGCGTCGGGCGAGGCGATATCCCAATTCCACGGCCGACTCGATGCCGATCGCCTCGGCATGTTGTTCGGCCAGACACTTGAGCGCCGCCAAACCGAGCCAATCGCCGCCCGATTTGGCCGTGACCACGCGCCAGCCGGGCAAGCCGGGAGGGCCAGCCGGCCCGGCCGCGGCCTCGACCACCAGACGATCGAGCCAAAGACCTGCCTCGCGACGCGATTGCGGCTTTCCCGAGCCAATATAGCGCATGACCTCCCGGTCGGCTCCCAAAGCGGTCAGCGGTTCCAAATCGTCCGGCGTGACGGGGCGCAGCAGCAGCCGCTCGGTTTCAATTGTGTCGAGACGTTGCACCACCGCTCCGCGCTCCGGCTGCCTGGGTTCAAAACGTCTACTATGAGCAAACCTGCGGTTCGATAACAGAGCCTTGACCCAGCGAAAAATTGAAACGCGGCGGCCTGGAAAAACCTTGCACGACGGACATCATCGCAAGACAATCAGCGTTAGCACCCGGCTAGGAGCTCGAATTGCTTCGCCAAGGGCCATCCAGCCAACCACCACATCCGCCCACGTCATCCCTCCCCGAGTAGCCTCACCATGAAACCGGCTGCAATTCGCAAACTGCGCGGCAAGCTGGCCGCAGATCAGCCCGTCTACGGCCTGTGGGTCACGCTGGAGTCGCCTAGCATTACCGAAATGGCGGTTGCGCTGGGGATGGATTGGGTTCTGATTGACGCCGAGCATGGCCATCTCGACTGGAAAGAGATCTGCGAACACGTTCGGGCGGCGGTTCGCAGCGATACCGTGGCGCTCGTCCGCCTAGCGGAATTGAACGTGGGCTTGATCAAGCGGAGCCTCGACATCGGAGCCGACGGGGTCGTGATTCCCTGGGTCGAGTCGGCCGAGCAATTGCGCCACGCGCTGGCTTGCGCTCAGTTTCCGCCCGAGGGAGTGCGCGGCATCGGCGGCGAGCGTGCCACCGCCTGGGGGCAATGTTTTTCCGAGCATGCCCAGCAGGCCAACGAGCACGTTCTGGTGATACCGATGATCGAATCGGTCAAAGCCGGCCGCAATCTCCAGTCGATGCTCAAAGTTGATGGCGTCGACCTGTTCCTGATCGGGCCGGCCGACTATTCCTCGACGGCAGGTTTTCGCGGGCAATGGGAGGGGCCAGGCGTTGCCGAGCAACTGTTGGCGATCAAGGATGCGATCCGGGTCGCCGGCAAGTATTGCGGTCTGATCACGACAAGTCATGAAAACCTGCTCGAGCGCCGCAGCCAGGGTTTTCGCATCCTCGCACTCGGGACCGACGCAGGGCTATTGCTGCGCAGCCTGCACGGCGCGCTGGCGGTGGCCGGTCGCGACCGGCAGCTCCGCGCCACCTTGGAGCAAGATCGCGCTGCGCCCGATAGCACCGCGCCGGCCGTGCCGCTGGAGCGGCCGCCCGAAACGTTCCGACCCGACCGTAGCGAAGGCGTGACCGTCGTCGGCCAAGGACAGTCGACGGAGCTGGGCCCAGGCGTCCGCTTCGAATGCCTGGTGGGTGCGTTCAATCAGGCGCGCAACTTGACCACCGGCATCGTCACCATCGCCCCGCGCGGCAAGCTGGCGTATCACACGCACACGTGCAGCGAAAGCGTGACGGTCTTGTCCGGTTCGCTGGCCATGGAAGTCGAAGGAAGACGTTATCTGCTCGGTCCGCTCGATAACATTACGATTCCACGCGGTCTGGCCCATCTGGCCGAGAACGTTTCGCCGGCGCAAGCCGCGATCCTGCACGTCGCGCTGGCGACCGATTCGCCTGGTCGAGAGCTCGTCGAGGACACTTTCTCGCGCCGCGCGATGCCCGACGATTCGCCGGGGACGCCAGGGGCGGAAAACGTGACCCGGCCGCGCACCGCCCAGCGCTCCGAGGCCGGCCCCGGCACAGCGTTCGTCGATTTTTTCAACGACCAGTTGATGCCGGGCATCGAGATGAGCGGCGGTTATGCTTTGTTCCAGCCGGGCGGCAGACTACCGGCGCACGTCCACGACTTCGATGAGTCGATTTGCATCACCGAGGGTCGGGCGACGTGCATTGTGGAAGGACGCAGATATAGCCTGTCTGAGTGCGCGACGGCGATTGAACCGCGCGGACGGGTTCACTATTTCATCAACGAATCGACTCAGCCGATGGCCATGATCTGGGTCTACGCCGGTCCCAAGCCCGAGCGGATCGTGGTCGCGGAACGATGCTGCACCGTCGAGGGAAACCCGTGGAAATAACCTCCCATTCGAAGCTGTCCGACCCCCAGCGCAAGCCGTTCGCGGTCGCGCTGACCACCGATTTCTTTGACTCCGACCACCGGCCCAAGTATCCCGACGTGGGACTCTCGGTGTTCGAGTCGCAGCCGCACATCAGCCACCGCGTGCTGGATGAGCATCGCCCCCGGCTCGGGCCAGATCAAATCGCCGACTTGCAAGGCGCGATCGTGCTTTCGCCACACATCACGGCCGAGAGCGTCTCGCAGGCCGCCGATCTGTTGGCCATCGGCCGGTTCGGCGTGGGATACGATTCGGTTGACGTGGAAGCCTGCACCCAGGCCGACGTGGCCGTGATCATCGCGGCGGGAGCCGTCGACTACAGTGTGGCCGAGGCGACCGTCGGCTGGATGATTGCGCTGGGCCACCACTTGCGCATCAAAGATCAGCTCGTACGCACCGGTCAGTGGGAACAGCGCTCGCAATACATGGGCCTGGAACTGCGCGACCGCAGGCTGGGGGTCGTCGGGCTAGGCGGGATCGCTCGCGCCACGATCGAATTGCTGCGTCCCTTCCGCATGCAGCCCCCCCGGGCTTACGATCCCTTTGCCGACCCGGCGGTCGCCGCCCGACTCGGCGTCGAGTTGGTTACGCTCGACGAATTGCTGAAGACCGCCGATTTCGTTTCGCTCCATTGTCCGCTGAATGCCCAAACGCGAGGGTTGATCGGCCGGCGGGAGCTGGCCTTGATGAAACCGGCGGCCTATTTGATCAATGTGGCTCGCGGGGGCATTGTCGACGAAGACGCGCTCTACGACGCCCTCGAAAGCGGGCAGATTGCCGGCGCCGCGATCGATTGTTTCGCCGACGAGCCGTTGACCGCGCCCCACCGCTTCGGCAAGTTGGCCAACGTTCTGTTAGCGCCACACAGCATTGCCTGGACCAACGAACTGTTTCGCGACATCGGGCGGTCCGCCTGCCAGGCGATGGTCGATCTCTCGCTGGGGCGGCAGCCCAAGGGAGTCGTGAATCCCGCGGTGTTCGAGCGCCCCGGTTTCCAGGCCAAGTGGCAAAGACTTTGCGGCGGTCCCGAGGCGCACGGTCAGGCAGCCGCCTCCCGAGGGCGGGCTTAATGCGTAGACTTCGATCCCGGCGAGGGCCCAGGCGATGAACCCAGGAAGATTGGCGGGACGGGTGGCGTGGATCAGCGGCGCGACCTCCGGAATTGGCGAGGCCACGGCGCGGCTGTTCGCCCAAGAAGGAGCCCGGGTGGCCCTTGTCGGTCGAAGCGTCGAGGCCGGCCAGAGAATCGCCGATGAGATCACCGCCGCGGGGGGCGAAGCGCTGGCGATCGGCTGCGACGTGGCGAGCGAAGCGGAAGTGCGGTCTTCGCTGGAAAAAACTGCCTCGGCTTTCGGCGGCTTGCACATCGTCGTCAACAATGCCGGCATGGTGGCGGTCAAGCTGATCGACGAGAGCAGCGAAGAAGATTGGGACCGGGTGATGGCGGTGAACGTGAAGTCGATCTTCTTTTCCACCAAACACGCCCTCCCCTACTTCCGCCGGCAGCGCGGCGGTTACATCGTCAATGTCGGCTCGATCAGCAGTTTTGTCGGTCAAGCGTCGACGCCCGCCTATACGACGTCGAAACACGCGGTGCTGGGATTAACCCGGTCGATCGCTCTCGACTATGCCGCCGACGGGGTTCGCTGCAACTGCGTTTGTCCGGGGATTACCGACACGCCGATGCTCCGCGAGCATCTCGACGCAACCGCGGACCCCGAGGCAACGCTGGCCAGCCGGTTGCGACGCGTGGCCATGGGGGTGGCGCTCGCGCCGGCCGACGTCGCCCGCTCGATCTTGTTTTTCAGTTGCGAGGATTCGTCGGGCGTGACCGGCACTTCGCTGACCGTCGATTGCGGTTATCTGGCGGCCGCCGAATGGGAAACGAAAGGCCAGACCGCGTTTATGGAGCCGCCATGCAATTCAAGCTCGCCTGCGCCGACTTCACCTTCCCGCTCCTCCCGCATGACGACGCCCTCGACCTGATCGCCGCTCTCGGATTCGACGGCGTCGACCTCGGCTTGTTCGAGGGCCGGTCGCATTTGCAGCCGTCGCGGGAGTATCGCAATGTCGGCAAGGCGGCGGCCCAGTTGCGGAAAAAACTGGCCGATCGAGGACTGAAAGCGGCCGACGTCTATTTGCAAACCGCGCCCGATTTTGTCTCGCTCGCCGCCAATCACCCCGACGCCAAAGCCACGCCGCAAGGCACGCGACCTGTTCGAATGCACGCTCGATTATGCCGCGGCCTGCGGCGCGAAACACGTCTCGGCTTTGCCCGGCGTCCGCTTCGCGGAAGAACCGCTGGCCGCCTCATTCGGTCGGGCGGCCGACGAACTGGCCTGGCGATGCCAGCAGGCCGCCGCCCAGCAATTGGTCTTCTCGGTCGAAGCGCACATCGGCTCGATCGTGCCGCGTCCGAAGCAAGCTCTTCGCTTGATCGAAAAAGTGCCCGGCCTGACGTTGACGCTCGACTACACCCATTTCACCCGCGTCGGAATTGCCGATGCCGAGATCGAGCCGCTGGTCAAACATGCGTCGCACTTTCACGCACGCGGGTGCGCAAAGGCCGGCTGCAAACGTCGTTCAAAGATAACGCGATCGATTATCGGCGCATTGCGCGAGTGATGAAGGCCACCGGTTATCGAGGGTTCCTGGGCATTGAGTACGTGTGGACCGAGTGGGAACATTGCAACGAAGTCGACAACCTTTCCGAGACGATTCTCTGGCGAGACTTCTTTCACTCCTTAGCGGGAGATTCATCGTGAAACGGCAGTATTTGGCCTGGATCGTCTGCGGACTCTTTGGCAGCGCCGCAGCTGCTGTCGCTCGCCGCAACGCCGCCGGCCGACGTGGCCCCGGCCAGCGATCTCCGCTGCGATTATCTGGTCAATCCCTTGGGGATCGACGACCTGCATCCCGCTCTGAGCTGGAAGCTGACGACCACCAATCCGAAACGCCGCGGGCTGCGGCAATCGGCCTATCAAGTGCTGGTCGCCAGCCGAGCGGTCGCTGCTGGACGCAGGATCGCGCCGATCTCTGGAACTCCGAACGAGTCGGAATCGCAGCAGTCGATCCACGTACCCTACGACGGCAAGCCTCTCGCGGGCACGGTCGCAATGCTGGTGGAAGGTCCGATTCTGGGACGAGCGGGGACAAGCTTCGCCCTGGAGCGAGCCGGCATTCTGGTCGATGGGCCTGCTGAGCGCGGAAGACTGGCAACGGGCGAAGTGGATCGGCTGGGATCGTGGCGAAAACGACGAGCCGATCGACATCACCGACCTGAAGGCCGCCAAGTGGCTATGGTTTCCCGAAGGGAACGCCGCCATCGATGCGCCGCTGGAAACTCGCTACTTCCGCCGTTCCTTTTCGCTGCCCGGCCGATCGAAAGGTTCGCCGCGCGGTCTGTTTCTTCGCCGGCGATGATGCGTGTCAGTTCTACGTCAACGGGGTGCCAATCGGCGTCAGCCACGGCCACCCCAACCTGGTCGCCGCCGAAATCACGCCGCACCTGCGACCAGGAACCAACTTGCTCGCCGCCGCCGCCACCAATAGTCCCGCCAACGTCGTGCAGAATCCGGGCGGCTGGATCGGCGTCGTGCGGATCGATTTCGAAGACGGGCCGCCGCTGATCATCCATTCGGATCAAACCTGGCGCTGTGCCAAGGACGCCAGGCGCCGACTGGCAACAGGCGACCTTCGACGAAGCGACATGGGACCCGGCGATGGAACTGGGCGAGGCCGGCGTGGCTCCCTGGGGCTATCCCTGGAAAGGACCCTACCACGAGGACGACTATCGTCGCCTGCCGGCACGCTACCTGCGCCGCGAGTTTCAGGTCCGTGCCGACAAGGTCGTGCGGCCGGGCAACGGCCTACGTCTGCGGCCTCGGCTTTTTCGATCTCCACGTCAACGGCCAGTTGATCGGCGATCAACTCATGAATCCCGCACTCACCGGGCTACGACCAGCGCGACTTGTATGCAACTTTCGACGTCACTTCGAGCGTGCAGACCGGCAATAACGCCATCGGAATCGTGCTCAGCAACGGTCGCTTCTTCGCGCCGCGGGCACGGATTCCGGTTCCGATGCACACCTACGGCTATCCCAAACTCATCGCTCAAATCCACCTCGAATTTGCCGACGGGACCGAGCAGACGGTCGTCAGCGACGAATCGTGGAAACTAACCGCCGAGGGACCCATCCGGGCCAGCAGCGAATTCGACGGCGAAGAGTACGACGCCCGCCGAGAAATGCCCGGCTGGTCGGCGGCAGGATTCGACGACGCCCGCTGGCAGCCGGCCAGCCTTGTCGATCCACCCGGCGGGCAGCTCGAAGCGCAAATGATCGAGCCGATCCGCGTGACCGAAACAGCTCAAACCGGTTCAGATCCTCCAGCCGAAACCGGGCGTTTGGATGGTCGACTTCGGACAGGCGTTTTACGGCGTGGTGCGGCTGAGGGTCGCCGGTCCGGCCGGAACGCGAGTCACCATGCGGACCAGCTTCAACGTGATGCCCGACGGCACGCTCAATTTCCATAACGACCGCAGCGCACGCAATACCGACGTTTACGAGCTCAAGGGCGTCGGCGTCGAAACGTGGCATCCACGCTTCCGCGGCAACGCAACACGCTGGGCCCAGATCGAAGGCTTTCCAGGCACGCCTACCGCCGACAGTTTTACCGGACTGGTGACTCACACCGATTTCGAGCCGACCGGCACGTTCGAGTGTTCCAACGAACTTGTGAATCGGATCTATCAAAACGCCTGCTGGGGGACGCGCCTGCAAAACCGCAGCGTGCCGATGGAGCCCGACCGCGACGAACGAATGCCCTGGTCGGGCCATCCTGCCAAAACATCGGAAAGCGAGGGCTGGGTGTTCAACGTCGCCCGCTTCTACGAACATTTTCTGCACAATTATCGGGTCCATCAGGCTGACGACGGAAGCCTGCAGGAAATCCTTCCCCCCTACTGGACCTTCAACAGCAAGGACATCGTCTGGCCGAGCGTCGTGACGATCATCCCCGACTGGTACTACAACTTCTACGGCGACGATCGCCCGCTCAGAGACAACTACGACATGATGAAGCGGTTCGTGCTCTATCATGAGCGGACGAACTTGAAGCCCGACGCCACCATGGACTTCTGCGTTTTTGCCGACTGGGTCGACGCCTCCTCGATCGGACGAGGCAAGCCCGTCGGGGGAGCGACGTCGCGGCCGCTGATGGGCACCGCCTACTTTTTCCACAATTGCCGGATTGTCGAGCGGGCGGCCCGGTTGCTCGGCCACGCGGCCGACCAGCAGTATTTCGCCGCGCTGGCCGATCGAGTTGCAGAAGCTTTCAACCGGCGCTTCTTCGATGCTACCTCCGACACGTACGAGAGCCAAACGCAATGTTCCTACGTGCTTCCTTTGGCCTTCCATCTCGTTCCCGACAAGCATCGCCAGCGGGTGATCGACAATCTTGTGAACGACATCCTGGTCGAGCACAAGGGCCACACGTCAGTCGGACTGATCGGCATGCAATGGCAGATGCAGGTCCTCACCGATATTGGCCGCCCCGACGTCGCCTATCAGATCGCCACTCGGACCGATCGGCCGAGCTGGGGGTACATGGTCTCCAAAGGGGCCACGACGAGCTGGGAACGCTGGGATACCGATACGCAGGATGGCGGCATGAACGGCGAAAGCCAGAAAATCCTCTCCGGAAACCTTGAAGCATGGTGCTACCAAACGCTCGGTGGAATCAACTACGACCCCGAGCAACCCGGTTTCAAGCACATCGTGTTGCGCCCCTGTCCCGTCGGCGATCTGCGTTGGGTCCGCGCCGCACATGCCAGCATGTACGGCAAGATTGAAAGCCGGTGGGAGGTGAAGAACGAACGCCTGGACTGGAAGATCGTCGTACCGGCCGGCACGACCGCAACCGTGGTGGTTCCCACGCGGCAGCCCGACTCGGTCACCGAATCGGGGCAACCCATCGGCCGTGCCGGGGGTATCCGGCCCGTCGGGCAGACCGCCGGCACCGTTTCCTATGAAGTGGGATCGGGTGAGTATCATTTCGAGTCCGCACGATAAGCCGTGTGGGGCCGATCCCGCGGGCGTCTGGCCTCCGCCCGCCGGACCCAAAACCGGCAGCGGCTCGGGGGCAATTTACCTCCTGAGTGGGCGAAAGAAATCGCACCCATTTGGCCGGCTGGCCCAATCGCTTGTTTCGGGCGGAAAATCGGGGGGAAATTGTGGTTCTGGCCGCTCGGCAAAACGGGCCGCAAGCGATATAATTTTGTTCCCATGCCGAGCGGTCTGGACGGTCTGTTTTTCACCCTTCCCAGGGGGGGCCAACCGCGACCGCTGCCAGGCGCCGGCGAGCGTGGGGCGGCCCTTGTTTTTGCCCCCGATCGAGGGCCAGGAAAAAGCGCTGGAAGATGCTGACAGCCGTGCTGGAAGCAGTGTCATCGGTGGTTTCGAAGCTCTCTACTGGCCGACCTCTTGATTGGACCAGGCCGTTTGGACGGACCCGCTGTGGTTAATGGCGTCGTGACCCTTCCGCTGGCCGGACCGCAACCCAACGCGTTGCGCCGGTCGAGCGCGCCGGAGATCGGATGGCGCCGTGGCGGCGGAGTTTGTCGTCGGTCCCGAAAACCGGCTGGCGGCAGCCGTTGCCGAGGCGTTTTTTCAAGGCCGCAGCCAGCATTACAGCCCACTGGTGATTTACGGGCCGTCGGGAAGCGGCAAATCGCATCTGGCGCAAGGTTTGGCGCGCTGGTGGCGGACGGCCCTGCCCAGCGCCTCGGTGCTGGTGACCTGCGGCAGCGAACTGGCCCGCGACTACGCGGCGGCCCTCGACCGGCAGCAGCTTGGCGAGTGGCGTGCGGCTTTGCGGAGTCACGATCTGGTGGTCGTCGAAGATTTGGGCCAACTGGCCGGCAAAGGCTCCGCACAACAAGAATTGCTCCATGTGCTGGACGATTTGGCCGGCAGCGATGCGATGGTTGTCGTCACCGCCCGCTCTCTGCCGCAGCAGATCAGTGCGCTGTTGGCCGGATTGCGCAGCCGGTTATCGGCCGGTTTGGCCGTGCCGCTGGCGCTGCCGGGGCCGGATGCCCGCCGCACGATTCTTGGAACGCCTGGCCTTGGCGCGTGGGCTGACGCTGCCGAAGGGAATTCTGCAATCGCTGTCGGGCGGTCCCAGTGTGCCGGTGCCGGCCCTGCGTGGCGCGATCCTGCAATTGGAGCTCGCACAGCGATCGGGCGAGCTCGATGCCGACGAACTGCGGCGGCTGTTGGCCGAGCGGCCGCAGTCGCGCGGCATCAGCCTGCGCGACATCACGCTGGCCACGGCTCGTCACTTCGGGTTGAAAATGGCCGACCTGAAAAGCCCCTCGCGGCGCCAAGCGGTGGTCGCCGCGCGGGGAATCGCAATCTACCTGGCTCGACTGTTGACTCCGCACAGCCTGGAACAAGATCGGCGACTATTTTGGCGGGCGCGACCACACCACCGTCCTGCACGGCCAGCGCCGAACCGAAAAACTGATGAAACGCGACCCAGCCACGCGTCACGCCGTGGCCGAAGTGCGCAAAACTCTCGTGGCCTGAGTAAGCGCTGGCCACGATCGGGCGGACTCAATGGTCGAACAGGCAACTCCTGACTTGCGGAAAAACAATTGTTGACAACACACGCGGACCATCTTTCATCCTGGGGACAACCTGTCGAACGACTGTCGATGAACGACCGAATTGTGCGCGCTATGAACAGCGAAGTTGTCGTCGCCGCTCTGGCCGCACCAGCGGTCGACTGTCTGGCAACGGGCCGGCAACATCCGGCTGACAAGTTATCCCCTGCAGCGCCGAGTCGCCTAACCGACCACCGGACAGGGATTTGAAACTCGTGCCGGCCACTTGTCGACAGTTCCGCCGTCGCATTACTACTACTGCTTTAAGAATAAACTATAAGAAGAGCAACCGTCACAAGCGTGACCCTCGAAAAGGACATCCCCCGCAAATGAAAGTCACCTGCGATCGCGAACAATTGCTGGCCGCGTTCCAAACGGCCGCGGCCGTGGCGCCGGCCCGCAGCCCCAAGCCGATTCTGCAAAACGTGAAGCTCGAGGTTCAAGAATCTTCGGCGATCATCCTGGCCACCGATCTGGAGGTCGGCGTGCGGACGGTCGTTTCCGGAGTCGACGTGCAGGTGGCCGGCGCGGCGATCTTGCCGGTGGCCCGCTTCGGCTCTGATTCTGCGCGAGAGCAGCGACGAGCAGTTGCGGATCGAGACCGACGCGCAGGCCACGTTGGTTCGCGGCGAGCGGAGCGAATTTCGCTTGCCGGCGGAAAACCCGCACGAGTTTCCGGCGGTGGCCGAGTTCTGCCGAAACGAAGTATCACCAGCTTTCAGGCCCGGCTGCTGAAGGAATTGATCCGCCGCACGGCGTTCGCCACCGACAACGAGAGCAGCCGCTATGCCTTGGGGGGCGTGCTGCTGGAGTTTTCGGACGGCAAAATCACCGGCGTCGGAACCGACGGCCGCCGGCTGGCCAAAATGGAAGTACCGGCCCAAAGCGTCGGCGGCCACGTCTCGGGCGACGGGACGACGATCGTGCCGACCAAGGCGATGCAATTGATCGAGCGGGCACTGCTCGACCCCGACGCCGAGATTCAAATCGCCGCCCGGGCAAATGAAGTGCTCGTCAAAACGCCCCGTGCCACGATTTATTCGCGGCTGGTCGAGGGCCGGTTTCCCAAATGGCGCGATGTTTTTCCGCAGCGGACCGGAGCCGCCAAGATCGAGTTCACCGTCGGTCCGCTCCACTCGGCAGTGCGGCAAGCGGCGATCGTCACCAGCGAAGAGACCCGCGGCGTCGACTTCACCTTCGACGCCGGCACGCTGGTGCTGAGCGGCCGGGCGGCCGAAGTCGGCCAGTCGCGCGTCGAATTGCCGATCGGTTACGACGGTCCGCAAATTTCGATCACGCTCGACCCGCGTTACGTCAACGATTTTCTCAAGGTGCTCGACGCCGAAAAGACATTCACATTCGAACTGAAAGACGCCGAAAGCGCCGCCGTCTGCACCACCGACGACGGCTACGGCTATGTGATCATGCCGCTTGCCCGCGACCATTGATCACCCGGCTTTCCCACGGTCGTCTTGTCGATCAACCCCCGGCCGTTTTTTCCCTGTGCGGCGCGGTGGTTCGTGTGACCCGTCCGGCGCTAAAGGGTCCTCACGAAAACGGAGCGCAATGACTGCGAGAACGAAGGGCAAGTGGCGCATCGCGTGCCGGCTGACTGCTCTGGACCTTGGTGTTTTTGTTTAGAACTTTTGCTACCGGCTGCCACATGGCGAAACCGAAACCGATTGGCAACATCCTGGCGGAACTGTTGGCCCGCCGCGGCTATGGCCGGCTGCAAGCGGCCGACACCTGTGCCGCCGCCTGGCAGCAAGCGGTCGGGGCGGCCTTGGCCGCCAAGTCGCGGGCCGGACAGGTGCGGCGCGGCGTGCTGGAGGTTTGGGTGCAAAACTCCACGCTCGTTCAGGAACTGTCGTTCGAAAAAACGCGTCTGCTTAAAACCTTGATCCAACTGATGCCGGACGAAAAAATCCGCGACCTGAAATTCCGCGTCGGCCCCATCGACTGACGCACGCGGCACACGGCGGCGCACACACCACACTCGTTTTCAAGAAAGCGTGATTTTGATGTCAGACGAAACTCCTATCGACCCCGCCTCCGTCCGCCCCCGCCGATTCCGAAATGCAACAGTCGGCGCGCGTCGAAGGCGAATACGGCGTCGATCAGATGAAATATCTGACCGACCTGGAGCACGTTCGCGAGCGCTCGGGCATGTATATCGGCGACACCGGCATGCGCGGCTTGCATCACATGGTCTATGAAGCCGTCGACAACTCGATCGACGAAGTCATGGCCGGACACGCCCACGAAGTCTCGATCGCGATCAACGTCGACGCCTCGGTCACCGTGGCCGACGACGGACGCGGCATCCCGGTCGAAATCCATCCCGACCTGGGCATTTCCACGCTCGAAGGCGTGATGACCAAGCTCAAGTTCGGCGGCAAGTTCGACAAGCAGGCCTACAAAACCTCGGGCGGCTTGCACGGCATCGGCGTCAAGGTCGTCAACTTTCTCAGCGAATGGTGCGAGGTCGAAGTCCGCCGCGACGGACATCTCTATCAGCAGGAATACGAGCGCGGCGTGCCGACCGGCCCGGTGCGCAGCGTGGGCAAATCGGATCGCACGGGCACCAAAACCACGTTCAAGCCCGACTTCCAGATCTTCGGCAGCACCAAGTTCGACTACAACATGCTCCACCGCCGCCTGCAAGAGCTCGCCTTTTTGAATCAAGGGCGTCAAGATCGTCTTTCAGGATAAGCGGTCGAACCAGGGCGAGACGTTCCAGTACGAACGCGGCCTCGTGCAGTTCATCGAACATTTGAATCGGGCCAGCGAAACCCTGCATCCCGACATCATCTACATGGGCCGCGAGCAAGACGGCGTCGGCGTCGAAGTCGCCCTGCAATACACCGGCGAATTCACCGAGAACGAACACTCCTACGTCAACAACATCAACACGGTCGACGGCGGCACGCACCTATCCGGCTTTCGTACCGCCTTGACCCGCACGCTGGCCAGCTATGGCAAGAAGAACAACCTGTTCAAAGACCTGGTCCCCAGCGGCGAGGATTTTCGCGAAGGCCTGACGGTCGTCGTCGCGGTCCGCGTTCCCGAGCCGAAGTTCGAATCGCAAACCAAGGTCAAACTCAACAACGGCGAAGTCGAGGGAATCGTCAATTCGCTGGTCGGCGATTACCTGTCCAGCTACCTCGAGCAAAACCCCCGCACCGGCAAGTCGATCGTGCAGAAGGCCCTGTTGGCGGCCGAGGCGCGCGAGGCGGCCCGCAAAGCCAAGGCCCTGCTTCGCGAACGCAAAGGAGCCCTCTCCGGCGGCGGATTGCCCGGCAAGCTGCGCGACTGCACCAGCCGCGACGTCGAACGCTGCGAGCTCTACCTGGTCGAGGGTGATTCGGCCGGCGGCAGCGCCGAGGGGGGCCGCATGCGCGAATATCAGGCCATCCTGCCGCTGCGGGGCAAGATCATCAACGCCTACAAATCGCGCGAGGACAAAGTGCTGGCCAACGAAGAAGTCCGCAGCATGATCTCGGCCATCGGCTCCGGCATCGGCGAGGAAACCGATCTCGCCAAACGCCGCTACGGAAAAATCGTCATCATGACCGATGCCGACGTCGACGGCTCGCACATCCGCACGCTGCTGCTGACGTTCTTCTATCGCCAGATGTACCAGTTGGTCGCCAAGGGCTTTGTCTACGTGGCCCAGCCGCCGCTGTTCCGCGTGAAAGCCAAAAAACACACCTACTACGTCCAGACCGAAGAAGAGATGAAAACCCAACTGCTCGAGGCCGGTCTGGCCGAAGTCGTCTTCGAGCCGGGCGACGGCCGCAAGATCGAAGGCGAGGAGATGACCAAGCTCGCCCGCACGCTGGCCGCGATGGAAGACTCGCTGCTTGGCCCTCGAACGCCGCGGCATCAACCTGCGGGCGCACGCCGTGCGGCAGGATCCGGTCACGCTCAAGCTGCCGATCTATCACGTCTTCTTGGGCAACCAGGAGCATTGGTTCACCACCCGGACCGAACTCGACGCGTTCGTCGCCCGCGAAGTCGAAAAGACGGGCAAGGAGCTCGACGTCTCCGACAGCGAAGCCGCCCGACTGGGCGACGGCACCGTTCGCCCGGCCGAACTGCCCGGTCACCGCCGAAAACGGCAAAGCTTCGGCCAAGCTTGAGGGCGTGCTGCACATCGTCGAGCTGCACGAGGTCCGCACGATCAACAACATGCTCGGCGATCTGGCGAAGCTTGGCTTTTGGATCGCCGATCTGTTTCCGCAAGAGCGGACCGGCACCGAAGAGCCGCGCTTCATCCTTCGCCGCGGCGACCACGCCACCGGACTGGAAGATTTGCGCGGCCTCTTGCCGGCCGTCCGTGCCGCCGGCGAGCGCGGGCTATCGATCACGCGGTTCAAAGGCTTGGGCGAAATGAACGCCGAGGAGCTGCGCGACACGACGCTCGATCCGGCCAATCGCACGCTGCTTCAGGTGACGATGCAAGACGCCGGCGCCGCCGACGAGCTGTTTCGCATCTTGATGGGCGACAAAGTCGAACCCCGCCGCGAATTCATCGAAAAGCACGCCCTCGAAGTGCGCAATTTGGACGTGTAATGGCAGGAGCTGGTGTGGGACATAGCGCGAGGTTGCCTTTGGGAGCTGTTGCCAAGTTAGTCGGCGCTTTAGTTCGCGCGGCGATCTTGTCGCGAACCAATTCGGTCAAACGCTGCTCGAATTCGTCTATGTATTCGCTCCAGGAAAACGCGTGGCGCAGCTCCACGAGGGATTTCTCAAAAGACGCACGAATTGCGTCAGAGCCCTGGCGATCGTGGAGTTTGCGATCTCCGGACACGAACGGCGCTGTGCAGGCCAGTGCAGTACGTGCATCATGAGCCTCCCGTCGGCAGCGTGGACGGCCACCGGTTGTCGATGCTCTGACAATACGACACTACCGACGATCCAGTTGTTGACTCGTGCAAAATATTCCACGATGAGCAAGTAATTTGACGAAGCGTGTGCATGTGCCGGAACCAGCCAGAGCGTACGGCCCGACAGGAGTCCGAGATCCACGTGAACCGCTGCCGCGAGGTGGTCGACGCGGATTGTTTCGTCGTCCACGCTGGACAGCCGCGCCAGATCCGTCGCGGCCAACACCAGATCGTCGCCCGGCGCGTAAGCATATGCCCTTACGACCTGGTCATTCGCTACCTCTCCATGGGTCGCGCAAGTCTTGCGATGTTCGATGCGCGCTCCGCAACCTGCGTGAACCTGGTGCAGTCCGCTGCTAGGCCTCGACACAACAGCTGGGTATGCCTTGACTGGCCCGGCGAGTGAGCCGATCGAAATCTGGCCGATCCAGATCGCACGACTGGACGGAGCAGGCGCCTCCGACTTTGCTTTGTTAGCTCTGGGCGGACAGTGAGTGGGCATGGGCGGTACTCCAAATGGAAGAGAAACTCGATCGCCCAGAAAGGGTGACGAGGAACTCCAGATCCGCAGGCTCTACCTGCAAGCAAATCGCGGTAACGGAGCGACGGCTGTTAATCCGCGAGCACTACTGAATAGGACAGCTTTTTGCCAGTAATTAGAGCGCATCACGGCCCCTCTCGCGCCCTCTGCGTAGATTGGATAAAACAGGTGGTGAGTCAAGGAGGGACTTGCCATGGATTCTTATTCGATTGATCTGCGAGAGCGGGTGCTGGCCGATTGTGACGCGAAGATGGAGACCCGAGCGGTCGCCTTGAAGTACCGCGTCAGCGAATCTTGGGTGCGTCGTTTAAAGCAGCGACGGCGCGAATCGGGCGAGATTGCTCCTCGTCCACCGCGGAATAAAGTTCAGCCACAATGGCTGCCCTACGCGGATCGTTTGAGGGAGTTGGTCGAAGAACAACCCGACGCGACATTGCGAGAACTGCGTGATCGCTTGGGCGTTTCGCTGAGCGTGATGACGATCTGTCGAGCATTGCGATCGCTGCAGTTGACGTTCAAAAAAAAGTCGTCCACGCGGCCGAACAAGACCGACCCGACGTCGCAGCGCGGCGCGAGACGTGGAAAGCCGAGATGATCGGGCTCGACGCCGATCATTTGGTGTTCATCGACGAAACTTGGGCCAAAACCAACATGGCCCGCACTCGGGGTCGCAGTCGTCGTGGCACGCGGCTGATTGCCAAGGTGCCCTACGGACACTGGAAAACGACGACGTTCGTGGCGGCCTTACGGGTCGACGGACTGACCGCACCGACCGTCGTGGATGGCGCCATGAACGGTGTGACGTTCCTGGCCTATGTGCGTCAACAGCTGGTACCCACGCTCAAGGCTGGCGACCTGGTGATTCTGGACAACCTATCCGCACACAAAGTGGCCGGAGTGCGCGAAGCCATCGAAGCGGCGGGCGCGAAGGTCGTCTACCTGCCGCCCTACAGCCCGGACCTTAACCCAATCGAGCTGGTGTTCTCGAAGCTCAAATGGCTGTTGCGAAGCGGCAAAGCGCGGAGCGTCGATGCTCTGCATTCGTTGCTATTGAGTGCTAGCCCACAAATGGGCCGTGTATACTATGGGGCATGAGGCTACCGGGTAATCCTGCTGCATTGGAGCGGCGCCGACGTAAGGCGGTCGAGTTGCTGCAGCAGAAGGTACGCGTTGTCGATGTGGCCAGGGCGGTGCAAGCGTCAACCAGCAGCGTGAAACGCTGGCGCGACGCGTTCGAAGCCCAGGGCATGGAGGGCCTGAACTCGGCCCCTCCTTACCGACCTCCGTCCAGACTGACGGAAAAACAACAACAGCGGCTGATCCGTACGCTGCTCCGCGGCGCGCGAGCCAGCGGATATCCCAACGACTTGTGGACGTGTCCACGCGTGCTGGAGGTAATCCAAGGACTGTTCGGCGTAACGTTCCACGTCGATTACGTCGGCACGCTACTGCACAAGCTGGGCTGGAGCGTGCAAAAGCCGGAACAACGTGCCCGCGAGCGGGACGAGGCGGCCGTGCAGCACTGGCAGCAGCAGGAGTGGCCGCGGATAAAAAAAGGGAGCCGATCAAAAAGCTAGCGTCGTGTTCCTCGATGAAAGCGGGTTCATGCTGCAGCCACTGCGTCGTCGCACCTGGGCCCCGCGTGGGCAGACGCCTCGACAATACGCCTGGGATCGGCACGACCGGTTCAGCGTGTTCGGCGCGCTGAGCGTGGCACCGTGGGCGTTGCGAATTGGTTTGTACTTCCAGGTGTTCGACCACAACGTTACCGCAGTCGACGTGGTGGAGTTCGTGAAACAACTGCATCGACAGCTGCGCCGCCGATTGATTCTGGTTTGGGATCGCTGGAGTGTGCATCGCTCGGCGGCTCGACAACTGGCCCACCACCCGTGGGTGCAGGTCGAGTACCTGCCGGCCTACGCGCCGAACTGAATCCCGTGGAGGCAGTCTGGAACCACACCAAGTATGGCGACTTGGCGAACTTCGTGCCGACCGACGGCAGCGACCTCCGTCAGGCGATCGTGACTTCCCTCGACCGTCACCGTGCCGACCCTCGCCTCAAATACTCATGCCTCCGTCAGGCCCACCTGGCCTAATGGCCCATTTATGACATAGGACTCAATAGGAAGCTTGCTCGACCACTTTCCGCCAAGCGAGTGTGGTAGATACCTACGCCACTGCGGCTACAACGCTACAGGGACCTGAGAACGGCACTAAGTAATTGTCCGGATCAGGTTCTGGAAGAGGGGGTCTCAACAAGTGACCTCAGATGTTGGGTGAGCGTTTTGCGAACCCAGACAATCAACCGTGTGCAGCATCTGCTGACTCCGGTCGGTAGATTCGTTTCACCTCCTCTGGTTCGATTCGCGAAACCGATGTCCCCGCGGCGGTTTTCCGGAATGCAGGCATGGCGCTTTAATGCCGTCGAGACGAGTGGCGGTGGTGAACCAGGTGCGAATGCTTGACAGGCGCCGCTTGTTTTGGCCGGGGTTGAACCCTCGGTGCCTGCTGCCGAACGGTATTCGGGTACTGCCTCGCGGCGACCTGCCGATTCGAAGATACGGGAAGCGGCCTCGCCGTCGGCGTGGTGTGAGGTTGGGCCACAGACGATTTGGTTCTGCCAATATTTCCAGGATGCGACCCTTGGCTCGCCAAGAAGGAGCCACCGGGGCGTTGGTTGGCAGGGCTGGCCGGCCGCCCGGCGGCAGACAAGGGGTGCGAGGCAGTTTGGTTCGCAGGTTTGCCAACGTTTGGCGTTGACATCGGCCTGGTCCTCGGGCTTCCGGCCGATCCTGCCAGCGGCATCGACGGCTGCGTTCCGTGAGATCGACCCGGAGCAGTTGCGTTTCCGCCCAGACTGCCAGGAGGCGAACCGTGCGTGGACAAGAAGGATCCGCTGGGGCGTTGGTTGGCACGGCTCGCCGGTCGCCCGACGGGAAACGATGGGTGCGTGGCGGTTGGGTGTGCGGGTTTGGCAAGTAGCGGTGCCGGCTTCGTCGCAGGATTTTGGCTCGGCGCCGATCCGGCCTGCGGCTTTCGCGGCAGCATTCCGTGAATTGGGACCGGAGCAGTTGCATTCCTGCTGAGGCTGCCCGGATGCGAACCCTGCTTGGGCAAAGAGGATCCGCCGGGGTGTTGGTTGGCAGGGCTCGCCGGCCGCCCGGCCGGAGATAATGGGTGCATGGCAGTTTGGCTTGCGGGTTTGGCAATCTGTGGTGCCGGCTTCAGCGGGGGCCGTTGGCTCGGCACGGTCGAAAGATGACCTTTTGGAGGGATTGCGGCAGCAAGTTTTTTCACCGCGGGCTGCGATTTTGCCGTAAGACCAGGTTGGCTGGTCTTGTTGGCCGATTGGTTAGCCTTCGACGGCTTGGGGGTGGTGCTCTTGTTCGATTTTTCCAGCGCGACTGCGCTGTCTTCGGCCTGCGGATTGCTCGCGGGCTGGGTTTGCGGGGCCTGCTGATTGCCAGAAACCGGCACGCTCGGTGCGCCGGCTGACGGAGATCCTCCGCTTGAGCTGCTCGAATCGTCCGAATTCGATGGACCCGGATCGGACGGGATTGTCGACCGTTTCGGGGCGGATTCGTCGTACGTGAGCTGTTGGCTTTCCGGAGCGCCGCCCACGTCGTCGCCGCCGCCAGCTGGATTCCCAGAACTCTGGCCGGTTGAATTGGAAGGACCGGGCGTAGGGGAATTTGTCGAACTGGAAGGACTAGATGTCGGCGACGGCGTGGAAGTTGAGGGCCCACTTGCTCGACTGGGGGCGTCCTCGTCGTACTCGAGGTGGGACGTTTCCGCCGGGGAGCTCGAGTCAGAAGAATGACAGGTCGGGGTCGAATTACACGACGGGTGAGGAATCGAATTGAGATAATTCATGAGCCCGCCCGATCCTGGTGTTGGATTCGCGCATCGGAATTGGCTGGTTATGCTTATCACGTACCTCGAAATGCAAATGACTCGCCGCGTCTGTGGGAACGTTGCCGCTTCGCCCCACTTCTCCAATCTTTTGGCCAACCTCGACGCGTTGACCGATCGACGGCTCGCTTTGTCCGTCCAAGTGCGCATAGATATACAACTTGCCGTCCTGGCCTCTGATGGTCACCCGGTCGCCGTAACCCTTCGGGTCCGGGGGCATCGCAATCACCACTCCTGGCGCGGCTGCGTAGACCGGTGTGCCGGCCGGTGCAGACAGGTCGAGGCCATGGTGGTCGCGGCGCTTTCCTCCCGTGCCTTTGCGCGGGTCGCCAAATTGCCCACCGGGGTTCGTAAACCCTTCCCCCGTCGGAACTGGGTCGGGAAGCACGTCCCCGTCATCAGTGGTGATCGTGGCCGCGCCCGGCTGCGAGGCGTACTGGCCATCGTCATCATCACCTCGAGCGGCGACATGGCGTGCCGCCCAATCCGATGGCCAGGCAACCGACAAAAGCCACCCGCACAAGAATCGTTGTCCGATCGATCGAACGCAGAATGGTGTCGGACTTGGAACGCTGAGCGGGTATTGACACGGCACTGCGCAGTAAGCGGGTGTTGCCAATCATTTGCATCACCTTTCCAAAAAGGAGGCGTTGATCAAGCCTCGTATTTCTTCCGGCGGGCTTCGGCCCGCCGGCCTCTTAGTCTTTGACAAGAATGCGATTCTCCGATCAGAACCTGACATCCAAATTGCGCACCTCTCAGAACTCCTGACACGCTACGGCGTTCTTGGTCGATCGCCCTACGGACGTACACTCCCGTCCAGCAAAAAAAAGCCACTGGCCGTTTGGCCAGTGGCGTCTTGCGGTTGACGCCGGTGGTCGCGATTGGGTTCACCTCCTTTGGCGCGATTCGCGAAACGGATGTCACCGCGGTTGGTTTATCGCATCTCAACCGTCGGATTCTGGCTCAGCGTCGTCGGCAGCGACACTTCAGTCGGCTGCCCGACCTGCGTGGCACCGATCTGGCTAGCGAAGATGTCGTGCAACTTGCGAGAGGCGGCATCGTTCGGTTGATAGGCAATCGACTTGCTCAATTCACGCACCGCCTGGGTCGGATACTTGAGGTAACCGTAGTGGAAGCCGAGCAAGAACCGAATCGCCGGGTCGTCCGGGCTCTTGGTGCGGGCCATCTCCAGGGCCAAGAGCTCGCTGTTGTAGTCGTACGGGTTGCCGTAGACCTGAGTGTAATTCTGAACGACAGCTCCCCATTGGTCTTGGGGAAGTCGCGACATCGCCAATTCTGTCGCCCCAGCAGCCTCGGCATATTGTCCGTCGGCAAAATAAGCCTGAGCGAGCAGGAGCATCACCATCGGATCATTGGGATCTTCGATCAACGAATGCCGGAAGTCGGTCACGGCCGCCGTGTAACGGCCAGCACGGAAATCCTCTTCCCCCTGGGTGGCGTAGTCGAGCGCGGGACCGGTCGGCCGTTGATCGCCGGCCAATTCATTGCCCGGACTGGTATTGTCGGCAATCGGACTGCCATATCCGCCGCCATCCGGACTGCCGTCGCCACCACCACCGAAGCCATCCGGTCCGCCGCCACCACCGCCGTCATCACCACCGCCGTCACCCAATCCGTTGAGATCCGGCATGTCCGCCCCGCTCGGGTTCGGCATGCCCAATCCTCGGGCCAGATTACTGCCAAACAACGGGTGGTAGTTCGGATTGGGGTAGGCCACTGGGTAGCCGACATAAAGCGCCGGACTGGTCCATCCCCAGTTATTGAATTTTCCTGTCTTCGGAACGCTGACAAATGGCGACTTCTTATTGAAAATCTTTGAGTGCGCCAGGCGATCGACAGGCGATCGGTTGATGGGCGTACTCTTCGCTACCGACCGGATGATGGCCGGATGTTTCGCTGGCGGCGCCTTGGCAACGTTGTGATTGCCTGGAACCGTGGGGTTCGTTTGAGGATGGGTATTCGGCTGTTTGCCGTTATGGGGAGCCGTGGGCTTCGTGGTATGGGAAGCGGTGGGCTTCGTGGTATGGGGAGCCGTGGGCTTCGTGTTACGAGAGACCGTGGGTTTGGTGTTATGGGGAGCGGCCTTCTTAACGCTTTGCGCCGAACTACCGGTCATGTGGTTCCCGCTGGAGTAATGGCTGGCGCCACTGGAAGTATGGCTGGCACCGCTCGAATAGTGGCTCGCGCCGCTCGAGTAGTGACTCGTTCCACCGGAGTAATGGCTCCCGCCGCTGGAGTAGTGGCCACCGCCACCGCCGCCGCGGGCGTAGACTGCAACAGGCGCGAGCGTCGTCGCAAAGAATGCCAATGCCAGGCCGAAAGTTCTGAGTCGCATGATTTCCCCCTTGAAAGTAGGTTTGAACGTTGGAACTGCGGCGAATGGCTCCGCCGCCACCATCAAATGCGAAAACTCCTGGCAACCATGACACAGACTGCCATTTTTTTGCCGAGCACCGCAGCCTGAATCAGCCAGTTCATACCCGAGCGCCCTCTGAGAGGGGCGATCCAGCGGTGGAGATCGGCCCAACGCGTGGCAGTGGGTCGCCATCCGACAACCCGTTGCCGGCATGGCGCGATGCGGCGTTCAGCGGTCCAAAGCGACGCTCCGCGGTAGGCCAGTTGGTGGGAAATGCGAAGTTTGCCGGCAAGAGAAGATGGCTGCCGCTCGAGCAGCCGGCGAAAGTGCTAAGTTCGGCTACGGCGCTGGAGGGGCGTGGACCAACAGCGCCGCGGCAATGCAGCCTATAAATACTGTCGGATTCGGAAAGAAGGGTTGTTCTTAGTCGCTTACGGTCAGAGTGACCGCTGCCCTTGCCGGTCCGCGCCAACCGGCGAGTCAGGTTGTCTGGCTAGAATGCACCCGGAGCCGGTCTCCATAGACGTCATGCATGTCGCGTCAAGAACCGCTTCGTCCGAACGGTGATCTGGATGCACGGTGACAGCACGACGACCTTGGTCAATAAGGCCATGATCACGATGCCGACGCGAGATGGGGGCTGATATAGCCAAATCAGGCCGACGCCCAGCACTACTTTCCAGAGGAAAGGTAAACTGAAGCCGGTGTAACCAAAACGAGACCACATTGCTGGCACGTCCCGCGGAGGAAAATCCCAAAAAAACAGGACTCCGATGCACGACGCCCATAGGCAGAGTCGGCCATGGACAATCGCCGCAAAGCAAAGGATCGCCACGACGATCGACCCCTTAAGAATTGCCAATCCGTAGTTCTTAATGCATGGGATTTGGTGTAACATTTCGTCAGTCCCTCCAGAGCCTCGCGATCCTGCGGGCCAATAAGCTTGCATGGCGTGGGTTGATTTGGCCGTCGTTACGGATATTCGCGGTCTTGGCCATCACCGCGCCGGACCGACCAGATGGTTGGGAGGCAGAATTGGCTGCGAATTCCAATTCAGGTTCAACATGGCGCCGGATACGCGAATGGCTAAGAATTGTTCCCAAGGCTTGCGCGTGACGGGCAGGCCGGGATTCGTTACTTCGACCAAATGCCGGGTTGGCATAATCCATGCCGCCGAACGGAAGAGTGACGTAAGCAGGCTGCTGCGGACTTGTACCTGCAATCCACTTTGACTTGCATTTTCGGCTGACAGGGCGTGCATTGGATTGACGCTCTGCGGGTTCAGTTCGAGCCAAAGGTAATCGGGGGTGGTGTGCATGCTCGGACGCAACGAGCCGCGATGTGCCAGGTTTGTCGCGAAATGTCCTACGGCAAAAATGGGTCGCAATAACCTAGCCACCTTCTGGAATCGTCGATCGATTTCGTCATTGATTCGCGTTTCGGCATGGTGCGACGCGATCTGATCGGCTGCCGGCCGGCTTTCATCGACGCGGCGTGTGGCGATACTCTTGACGATTGTCCCCCGGGTCCCGGACGATTTCGGCACGATAGCCGTGGTTACGCTATGGGTCTGAGCCGTTGAAACACACGGCTGTTCTTGGATACCCTCCGGACTAATTCGAATGCACTTGCGTGCCTGGAATTCGGTTGAGCTACGGCTATGGATGCGCACATAATTTTGAGATCCGACGGTTTGGCTCTCAACCGTCCCATTCAGCAGAAACTCGAATTTCCACCCATTGGCATCTGGCAGCAGGTGGATCTCTGGCCGGCCGACCAGATGCGAGGTCCCTACGATCTTTGTGCCCATGATCAAATCCTCCAGGGGTAACTGCTGATCAATGGTCCGCTGGGTCATTTGAGTGATCAGCGATTTGAAAATCACGACTGACAGCGCGGGCTCATTCCGGTCCGTGCGCGAATCGGTCGTTTCGCTGCTTGCAGGACCGGTCAAGAGTTGAGTGGAGTCGCTCGTCGCTGCGTATTCTTTGAAGACCGCCAATTCCCCGCCGGATGATCGGTTGCTGGGAACAGCACCGACGCTTGCCGCAGATTTCCCTGGCGCGGCAAAATCGATCGAGTAACAGAACAGCAAGATGCCCACGACAATACAACTTTTGTGGTACTTGGACATAGTCAGTTCTCCAATCATCCGGTACGTGCGTCGGACCGCAGGTCAGTCCCACGAGCGTCGGTCGGTTAGGTTAATTGCATTAGGAATCGCAGTAAGGAAAACACCACGTACCACGAACCAGCGCCCACTTTTTGTGGTCAAGTCCAGGGGTTACGGGCTCAGGCGGTTCGCGGAAATCTGGCTGATAATCAGCCTGCTTTAACCGAAGAATGCGGAAATGAGCGGCGGCACTGACATGTGACCCGAGGGTCGAAAAAAATGCTGCGGTTTCGGCGGGAATCTTGAGCGCCGCAACAGCTGAAGTGCAACCGGGCGGACCAAAACCGGTAAGCCATGTCAGGATTGAGCGGCCATTTCTCATCCAATCAAAGGAGCTAGCTTCGTCCGCATCCATTTAAGAAAGGCACAAACCATGCGTCGCTCACTTTGCAATCTGATCGCCGCGATCATCACCCTTGAGCTGATCATGGGCACAGATGCCACCGCCAAGGACCGGTTCGGATCGGAAAAGAACCATACTGCCGTCGGACGGCATGTCCAATCGGATCACTTACCCGCGAGCGGCAATCATTCGATTCCGCGTGGACAATGGGAATCCAAGCCGCTAAGCGCTGCTGCGAACCTCTCACCGGAGCGTTCTGAAGCAGACCGCCGACCCCTGGTCATCGCGCCACATTTTCTGGCAGCAAACCAGCATGTCCTGCTCCTGCCTTACCGCAAGCCGGCGGGCACCTCAAAGAAACTGAGCGTCAGGCCCGCGATCGATCACGTTCCAGATCAAGACCGATAGGAAAGCGAGCGGGCTGGATTCAGCCGACGGGCGTTTCATCGGTTCCTTGTCACGATTTCAAGAGTTGTTCGCATTTGACCTTAGAGCCGCAAGTCGTTTCTTGCGACCGGACGTTCAACAAGATTTTTTGGGGGAATGACCATGTTGCGAGCAAAGAAGGCGAAGGTTTTTGCGGCTGCAGGCCTGGCCATCTTTATTGGACTCGGGGCCGGCTCCGGCAGGGCGGAGCCCTCCGTTAGCGATTGGCACGAAGTGCAAGCACCGGTTTTTCAGCCGAAGTTCAGTTATCCGGTCAAAGCCAATCAGGCGTTTGCGGCGGGCGTTTACGGGGTCGTGGCGCCGTCGCCGGATCCCAGCAGCGGACGGATCGCGGTCATGCTTCTCAACGGAAAAACTCTGCAGTATTCCAAGGTCACGCAGCCGATGGCGAAACCTTTCGACGTGGTCACGCCTGACGTACTGCTAGGCATCGCCGGAGAAGAAGGCAGCATGCACCTTCAAGTGCTCGATGAGGCGGGAAACTTCATCGCTCCCGTCCCGTCCATCAAAGCCGCGATGGAGCCTCCCATCGATCCAAATTTGTTGACGACCTTGCGAAATCAACTGTTGGATAAATTCAGTATCGCCGCTTCCGATGCCAGCTCGGACCCGGTGACTGCCGTCGAGCCGGCGCCCGATGACGCTGCTACCACGAACATCTCCGAGCCAGGGTTCGAGGATCATGGCATCTCGACCGCGGAGCTTTCAGCTGATTCGTCGACTTTCGACGGACATGGCGACATGATCGGAGAGGCATCGGACAATGGTCATGACGATAGTTCGTTTGTGCCGATTGATGGGAATTCTGGCAGCGACGCCGGAGACGCAGGTCCCTCGTCACCGGCTGGCGACGCCGGATTTGGAGGTGACTCTGGAGGTGACTCTGGGGCTGATTCCGGAATTGGCTCTGGGGGTGGCTCTGGAATCGGTGGTGCTAGCCCATCAGCTACCGCGGCAAGTCAACCCCCGGTGTCCGGCAATGGTCTGTCTTTCGCGTCACCGCTAAATACCGGCTTGATTCAGCCGTTTCCCACTTACTTTGGTCCCTCGCTGGTCACCGGTTCTCCGGCCGTCAATTCGCTTGCCCAGCCTTCTATTACATTGCGCAACGCCCTCGATTCGGCCGGCAACTCCGACGACGATGTCGACGGCAGTCCCCATGAAAAGTCATCTTACGGTGACCCCCGCGGTTCCGACTCTTCATCATCCTGGCCGGCATACCGTGCGTCCCGTGGTGACTCATCCTAATCACGGGCCCCTCGTGCCGGTGGTGCCGAATCGTCCGACCAAGACTGTTTCGACCCATCCCGCGAAGCCGGTTTACAATTCGGCTCCGATCAGCAGGCCGCCGACGTCCAGGCCCACCTACGCGGCACACCCGGCGCCATCGACCAACACTTACCGTCCGCCGGCCAGTTCGTACCGTCCGCCGACGAATTATCACCCGCAAATGAGCTCTTACGGGGCACCTTCGAGCTATCGGCCGGCGGTGAGTTCGTACCGTCCGCCGACGAATTATCGCCCGCAAATGAGCTCTTACGGGGCACCTTCGAGCTATCGGCCGGCGGTGAGTTCGTACCGTCCGCCGACGAATTATCGCCCGCAAATGAGCTCTTACGGGGCACCTTCGAGCTATCGGCCGGCGGTGAGTTCGTACCGTCCGCCGACGAATTATCACCCCCAAATGAGCTCTTACGGGACACCTTCGAGCTATCGGCCGGCGGTGAGTTCGTACCGTCCGCCGACGAATTATCGCCCGCAAATGAGCTCTTACGGGGCACCTTCGAGCTATCGGCCGGCGGTGAGTTCGTACCGTCCGCCGACGAATTATCACCCCCAAATGAGCTCTTACCGAGCCCCTTCGCGCTATCGAGCACCAAGTATGCGGCATCGCTAAGAGATCGAGTGTCGCAGATAGCCACCGATGCAAGCGTGTACAGCCGCTGGACCCTTTGCACAGCGGCTATTTGCGTGCGCCGGTGAATGTGGCGCAGCTCGTAGCAAGGGCCACGAGGGAACGAGGGCATAGAAGCGGCTGTCGGAAGTCCCTGAACAGAGTAGCTGGAATCACAAGGATCCTCCGGTTGCAAGGCGACGTCTCATGCGCCGCATGACGGTCTCAGTCGCCTTCTCTTGCTTATCCGGCGGGCTTCTTGATGGTAGGCCCTGCCATTTCGATCAGAGGTGACGTCAATCGTCGATTTTTTTCGCCCGCGACTCTTTTTTTGTCGGTCTCGGCTGTGGGTCTCGCATTTTAGTAATAGGGGGAAGTTCCGAGAAAACTTGGGGGAATCGCCGTCTACCCCAAGCCATGGTCAGTTCGAAAACCCACGAGCCGTTTTCGAACCAATCAAAGAGAGGATACCGTGTTGAAAACATTCTGCGCGTTGGCGGTACTGGCGTGCCTGTCGCTTGCGGTTCCCGCGAGCATCTTCGGAAACGTATATGGAACCAACCACCGCTTGCCGATCCGATCTATGCGTTATCCCTGGAGAACCATCGGAGCGATCTCCACCGGCGGTACCGGTACACTTGTCGGTCGGAATCACGTGCTGACGGCGGCACACGTCGTTCTTGATGCAAGAGGTCACGTCCAACGACACATCTATTTTTACCCGAACATGATCGACCGTCGTGCGCGGACGAAGTCGCGGGTCGTGCGCTTGTGGCTGGGAACTTCCGATCCCGAGAAGCATCGTGCGGACGATTGGGCAATCTTGGAGCTCGACAAGAACCTGGGAGACGCCTACGGCTGGATGGGAATCAGCACCCAAGTGCCGCCCAATGCCATGGTCGCGGGCTATTCGAACGACTTCGCACAAGGAACCGCTTCTGTCGACTTCACCTGCAGATTCCGAGGAGCATCGAAAGGTCTGCTGCTCCACGACGGTGCGACATCACCGGGTTGTTCGGGGGGACCCATGTTCGAAAGACAGGGCGAGACTTACTGCATCGTCGCACTTGAGGTGGCTGAACGACGGATGGGAAGCCGGAAATCCCTGCACTTGGCCCAATATGACGAACGATTCGCCAACCTGGCGATTCCGACATCACGATTTGCCGACACGCTGCGACGTTTGAAAAATAGTGAGCGCCCCGCACTCGGACTCATCAGTCCTCAGAAGTAACGCGGATACCGTATGCCGCCATTCCTCGGCTCAACCAGGCACCGATGGGCCCGAACGGTAAATAATACCGCGCTTCCGGCTTCGTTCCCGGCGATGATCCTAGCAAGGGCATTGATCGTCATACTCGAAAATCGCTGTTGACCGTCGAGCGGCTGGAGCCGCCTGCGGCCTGGGTTTGTGGGCGTTAGAGAAGCTCGGCTTTCGGGCAAGCTTTGCGAGCCCAGGCGGGTCACCAGGCTCGAACAGCCGGCGAACCGGCCACTGTTTCACGCCGAGTATTTTCGCCACATCGTTGGTGGTTATCAGGCCGCCGTTGATCGGTCGGAAAAAAACCATGTGTGCCCAGCAACGGCATCTCGGCCAGACAAACGCTTTGAAGACTTCTTCCAGGGCATAGCGATCCAGATAGAGCGTCGACTCATGCTTGGTCTTGCTGGCCAGCTTGGGATCGATCGCCCCGGCTTCGGCCGCCGTGCCGGGAAGACGCTCCGCATGGGAAATCGTGCCGCGATCGGCGGAGAATGCGTGCATCGTCCGCCGATCTGCACTTCTGAGCTCTGCCTTGCGGAATACGGCTTGCATTGCCGCCGCGGCTCCGGGCGCGCTCAAGTCATAGTCGGAGTCGGCCATCACCACCAGCATTGTCGTGTCGGCCACGGCTGCACGCGGCGCAACAGGATCGCGCCCACTGTCACATGGTCAATTCGATATTCCTCGATTGTGTAGCGCGCAATGGTCAAGTTAGAAATGACTTAAGGCCGCGGGCAAAGGCGTTGAGCTTTTGGATCGGATCACCCTCGGCCCGCTTGGACTGCTTAAAAGTCTTGCCGCCGACCAACACTACCAGGCCATTTCGACCATTCAGCACGGGCTGACGCGAGTGACCAAACGCCGTTTGAAACTCGGCCAATGAACGACAAGTCAGAGTGCGTGCGGGCGCGAGGACGAGAGCGCTCGAAACGAGCGAAGCCTAGCGGGTGGCCATGACTAACCCCCCTGTTGCGAGACGCTAACGGCCAGAATGGGCCCCCCAAAAAACTCCATTATTGTCTCCTGGCAATAACTTAGGCCGGCCGGCACCTGACTTTCACTAGGCTCCTGGCTCGGCCCGTAAGTATCACCTACCGCCGCTGGCGAGACTGGCTGCCGCGCTACCCGTTTGGCGGATTCCAAGGGTCGGCAGGCTGAGAGGTTGGCTTTTTTGGGCGATGCCTGAAGGTGAGAAACAGCACACAACCGGTT
Organism: uncultured Planctomycetaceae bacterium; assembly: GCA_963702015.1. Lineage (GTDB taxonomy): Bacteria > Planctomycetota > Planctomycetia > Pirellulales > PALSA-1355 > DATJTR01. Next base: position 2,354,009 of record OY969698.1, on the reverse strand, counting down.
CCCAGCGTTTCGCCGAGCGCGGCGGCGGGGAGATGCCACCAATCGTGCAAGGAAGAGGCCAGCAGCATCTTTCCCAGTCCGGAAGAAATGGCGGCCGCGGCCACTGCGCAGCGCCACCTTGCCGCGAGTCAAGGAAATTGTATAGGCGCCGTAGAGCGCATCCGCGACGAAACTGCAAGCAAAAACAATCAGATGTGAAAGGAACATTTGTCTTCCCTAATTCGCTGGTTCGATCTGCCATTGCTCGTAACGAAGCAGCGGCGTATTGGATTCGATTGCGCCGATGCGGGGCATGCCACCTTTGCGGAGCTCCGATGGCCAATGGATATAATCGCCCGACTGTCTCTGAGACCAGATCCGGCTTGGTGGAGTCAATGGCTGGGCTCGCGAGATGCGATTCCCACCAATCTCCTGGGAGCAGGCTCATGTTTGGTCGATTGCGATCAGTTTGTGGCCGATGCGCTATCGCACGATACGTTGCCCCGTTCGCGATTCATTTTTTTGTCCAACAGGATGACGATCAATGTGCCGATCAATTCCCCCATCACTGCGGCTGGCACCAATCGCCAATCCTCGACACACATGATGGTCATCCCCGTGCGGATTACGGAGAACAGCGCCGATGCGCTGATCGCGACCGAAATGTTCCCCCGGGACAGCGAGAGTGTGTAGGCGCCATAAACGGCGTCGGCAATCAGCGAACAAACGAAAACGGTCATGTAGGCTACCATGGTTTCCCCCCCGTGGTTTAGCGGCTTTTTTTTACTGCCGATGTGGCTTTGGACCATGCTTCAAGAATGTGAAACGGCCAGGAATTGCTGACATGCTTACCACTCGCAATCGCGGATTTCGTCCGCCAGGCCTGCAAAACCGCGGCGATTCTCAGCCAAAACCCCTAGGAAGCTCGCAGAATCGCTCAGAATTCGAGGGAGACAGATCCAGTTCAGAGCTCGGCCGCCGGATTCGCCCATCGACCTCGGCTGCTCGGCGCACCGAATCAGTGTCTTCTGTCCATTAAGTGGATCACAACCTGCGAAAAAGCCTGGATTTGGCTGTGCAAATGATTTTCGACACAACCATGTCAGCATCAGGCAGGCGATCCGCATCCTGAAGCAGCAGATTCTCATAACGTCTACTGCAGGGAGGGACTTGCCATGAACGATTTCGCCGCCACAGCTGCCCGGAAGGCCATGACCGGCCTGTCATTCAATCGCCGTTGGGTGCCGCCACTCAATATCGCCCGAAAGATGTCGCCTTGGTTGCTGATAATTCTGGCCTACGGGGTCCTCGTCTGTTCGTTGGTCAGTTGGTTGAACCCGTCCGTTTGGAAGGCGGGCAACGAGCTCGCGGCCACACTCGGCGTCGGCATCGGAATGTTGATGGCCTTTCGCAACAATGCCGCTAACGACCGCTGGTGGGAGGCGCGCAAAGCCTGGGGCCAGTTGATTAACGACTCCCGGAACATGGCCCTCAAAGCCCGCGCCTATTACGGCGAGTCTCAGAAAGATCAGTCGGAACTGGCGGGACTGCTCATCGATTTTGCGCGCTCACTGACGGCGCAGGCGTGCGTGGAAAAAAAATCGATCCCAGTGCCCTGCGCACCGCCGGGGTCTGCACTGAAATTGCCCACGTCCCCGGCTACTTTGCTGGACGCATCCACCAGTTGCTGAGCCGATGGCATAAAGAGGGAATGGTTAAAGAAATCGTCTGGATGCTCGATCAGCACGCTCGAACGCTGATGGACGTTTGCGGAGTCTGCGAGCGTATCCGAAATACTCCACTGGCCTCTTCCTACCGCGCCCTGCTGCGCGGGGGCTTGGTGCTTTACATCGTATTGGCGCCCTGGTCGGTCAGCCTGGAAATCGGTTGGTGGAGCATTCCGGTGCTCGCAATCGGAATCGGTCTCTTGCTGGGCATGGAGCTGACCGCCGAAGCGATCGAAGAGCCGTTTGGCATCAATGGAGATGACTTGCCGCTCGAGGCTTTCTGCAAATCAATCGAAGACTTTGTACTGGCGGCGCTCGACGTGCCCGCGAGCACCCGGAGCGAGACAGTGGAGCAACACCTGTATTCACGACAACCGGTGATGACGACGCTGCCCGTCACGTACGAAGACACCGTTGGCCACGATCCGGAATTGTTGACCTGTGGTGTCTGATTCGCCGGTCGAGGCTACTGAACCGTTCTCGGCACGCTAACTGAATTCCAATTGAAGATAGAACGCTTCTGCTCACTTGCGCGGGAAGGCACATAGAGCGAGTCGCCGGAGCGATCCAGGATTCTGTTGCGTCAAACGTCTCTTTGCGGGGCTGTCGATCGCCGCACGTTGTCTCTTGGTTTCGTCGTCCGCAATCGATCGTGCAACGAGCCCTCCCCCCGGATGCAGAAAATTATTCAATCGCGTGTCGGCCTTCGTCAACGATTCGCATATAAGCACTAAGAGTTCCCAATCCTATAACACTCATAGAAACGTGTGTGGCCCCAAGACGGCCCAAGGAGCGATTGACATGAATAGCTTAATCCGAGGCGTGTCGCGATTCCACAACGGTGTGTATCGTAGACACGTCGAATTCTTCGAAAAGCTGGCCGTCGGCCAACATCCGCATACGCTTTTCATCACCTGCGCCGATTCGCGTGTGGATCCGGGATTGGTCACACAGTCCCGCCCCGGCAGCCTCTTTGTCCTGCGAAACCCCGGCAACCTGGTGCCACCCTACGGGCGCGGTGGAAGCGAAGCAGGTGCGATTGAGCTCGCAGTGCTTGAACTGGGCATCGCGGACGTTGTCGTCTGCGGCCACTCGGATTGCGGCGCTATGAAGGCGCTGCTCTCAGGCCATACCGAAAACTTGCCCAGCTTGGCGTCATGGCTCGAACGTTGCCAATGCGGCAAGAGTCGAGTGCAACACGATAGACGGTCTATTCTCATCCGAAGCGCTGACGTCGGCGGTCGAACGAAACGTATTGGTGCAATTGGATAATCTGCGTTCACACCCCGCCGTAGCCGACGCACTGCACGCTGGGTGTTTGCGACTGCATGGCTGGGTCTATGACATTCGCAGCGGAGAAGTCCGCAATTGGTCGCGCGATCGCGGCCGGTTCATACCGCTTGTGAATCCAACCGCGAGGCAAGTCGAGCCGGAAGCGGATTCGCTATGCCAGAGCGAGCGCGGTTCAGCGCCGTGTGCCGTAATTGATGCCAAAAACGCCGTCGGAGACTTCTTTCTTTGCAGGACCTCGAAGCTGGCCACGGCTTCGAGGTCCTGCTCCGCTCTGCCCGTTTTTCGGCGGAGTAAGCCGCTGTCGTGAGACTCAGTATCGGCCACAACCGTGAAAAATGCCCTTACTGTCCGCTGCCCCAACGGATGCCTTTGTTGTGCAGGCGGTTTGAAAGAAATCGAGGGCCCCGCGAGGTCAGCAGATTCGCCCGACGCCGATTGGCCGCACGTGGTGCGGACGGCATACAGTTGAGGTACGGGCCGAATCGCCGCTGAAGATGGACTGGATTGCCGATCCGGCGTTTTTTTGTGGGTGGCTATTCCTCGAGCGACTCGAGTTGCTCTCGAATTCGATCAAGGGTGCGATGGACAGTGCGTTCGGTCCGAAAAATTTGTTCGCTGATTTCGGGGATCGTATAGCCCTGTAATCGCAACATGAAGACTTGTCGACCGCGCTCGTCAAGCCTCTCCATCACGCGCTCCATGGTTTCCGCAAGCATCGCGGACTGCTCGGGCGTTGGATCCGTACCCGCCGGGTCCCAGTGGATCTCTGAATCGGCCGAAGTAGGCTTGCCGTTCGTTTCACGGCGCACATCACGGCGCACGGCGTGAAATCGCTCGGCCTGCCGATTACACTTGCGCATCGTCATCATAACCAAAAGGCCCCAAAGCCCATTCCAATCTTCGATCGTAAAGCTCTCCTGGCCATGTTTACGGAAAAAGCTTTTGAAAACAGACTGGGCAACGTCTTCTGGATCGACCTTCTGTTGCAACTGCAAATTCAATCGATTGCGTGCCAGGCAAACTAACCGCTGGGCGAAACGATCGAAAATGTGCGCGGCAGCGGCCGAGTCACCTGCTTGGAGTTGCTCCATAATGCCAACGCACGAGTTTTGCGACATTGCGGCCTCCTCGGCAGACAATTCTCTTCGGTGAGCGCGAAACGACCTCAGACACACAGCCAGGGATCTAGCTTACCAAATCGCGCCCCCCTTTGTCCAGCGGCCGCCCTGAATCCTCTCGGAACCATCCGCTGAACGCGAGAATGTGCGGAAAATCACAGAGTTTGGCATTCGCCCCGACGAATCCCTCGCCAAAAGTCGCCCGGGAGCAACTGCTCCGGAGCGGCCGATTCCATTGAAAAAGTCTCGCAGGTTTTGTCAGGGTTTGGCCGCGGAATCGCATTCTTAATGTAGGCCACGGGCTCGCAAGCCCATTACATCCCCTGCATAAAGGAAACGACCTATGTTCCGCTTCGCCTCAATTCATTCAGTCTCAACCCCCGACCGCCAGGCCCCGCCGGCGGCCCAGACGCAGCAGCTTCATGACATTGTCAACGACTTCGCCGCATGCCTGGAGAGCATCCTCACAGACAGCCCGCGGAAGGTCGTCTACGTAGTCGTTCCACAAGTTGCCTCGGCCAGCCAACGCGAATACACCGGGGTCATGTGATCCATGCTTGAGGCCGTTGGGTCATCTCGCTGGGATGAAAGAGCCGTTGAAAGGAGACAGCGATGCCCGACGGTAAACGCAAACGCCGCTTTTCGCGGATCGTCATGAAACGGCAATGGTACGCACTGCACAGGTCGTTGCGATTTCAGCGTCGATTCGGTTTGAGTCGAATGATGTCACTGTCGGAATTGACCCGTTGCCTGTGTGGTTGCAACGCAGTCGTAGTGAGCACGTAAGAGTTCATCTCGGATTGAATGCCGGGGTTGTTCGCCCAACTTTGTTCCATTTATGGAGGGCATTGCCATGATCGAAGCCACTCAGCGATTTGCAGAAAGATTCGTTGTGCTGATTGGCACGCCAATTTCCTATCGCGCTTTTCGATTCTCCGTGGATGAAAAGCGAAACGCCCAAAACCTCTTCAATCTGGCTTGCGAATTGCCGCGAGTACCGGTCACTTGGATTGACACCGAAACCGGCATCATTCTCCGGCGCCCTGCGCGGGCCAGGCGAATCTCGTAGCTTTCACACACCAGACAATTGGCCGTTATCGACGTTCGGCGGGGAGCGGTGCCAGCGAACGCGCTAGTGATCATCCGTGGTTTCAACGTCATAACGCTAGGAATGAACATCATCGCCTGACGGGCACGACGAATGGCCACCAGAGTTCTGGCCGAGCGAATTCCGGACAAGAAACGCAGCGAAAAAAATTGAACGCGGGGACGCGGCTTGGTAGAATTTGTTCCGTTTACTCGTCTGGGGGGGAGGTATCCCCCGCATGTAGCGCAATGTTGTGTGGAAGGCCGTCTGATCGGCTGATTGGACCGCTTTCGCCGGCCTCGGCGATCGCAGTCGCTTGAGGTCGAGCTATAAGCCCCCGTCGAGATAAATGCCCCAGAACCCAATTCACCACACCAGGCAATTACCAGAACAGCGGGACCGGTCTCCGGTCAAAGGTTGGCAATCAGTCTAAAAGTGGACGGGTATTATGAAGGGGTGGCTTTTCCGTTCGCTGCGTGCTCAGCAGCGCGGACGCAACGCACAGCAGCGAACCCTCGCGCCGCAACCCGATCGGCGCGGTTCGAGCTCTTGGAAGACCGCCGCCTGCTGACGACCTACAACGTCAGCGCTAAATTCACGGCGAATGGCAGTGGTGCCGGCGGAGAGGCCGCCTTCGGCGATGATGCCACCAATGCCCACTACACTTCGGCCCCAAGTAACCCGTCCGGTTATTACAACAACAACTACGGCACCGGCACTGTCACCGCCACCGATACCGCCACCAGCGTCAGCCCCTGGAGTTTTGGCGCTTTGGATAGTGGCCCGGCCAGTTTTGACAACCGCACGACGTACTCGCTGAGTGCGTATGTCGATCCGAATTCGTTTGATAATTACCTCACTGGTGCAACGAGCTCGCCTTGGTCGCCTGGACATCCCGGTGGGGGCGCAGATGGTATCGCGACAGGATTCGCAGGCATTGCGGGGTTTGACGGCGGCGAGTCTGGCGAAAGTGATGTCATTTACAACTACGGTACTAACGGACTGAATGGTGATGGCTCCGGGAACCCGGTTCCAGATTTCCTTGACCATTACGTCAACATCCCAACCGGAACGTTGGTGATGAGCCCATATTATGGCCCCGCGGCAGCAAAGTTTACCGCGCCGACGTCCGGCAGCTATACCTTTACGATCACGTTGACCAATCCCTATTTCGACCCGTTCCATGGACAGGGTGGCCATAACGGGAACGACGCGTGGAGCTGGGATCTCGGCCAGGCCGATTACCTGATTTATGAAGTCCCCGCCGGCAGCACCACCGCCAGCAACACTTCCTCGTTGATAGCCGACGGGTTCTACAGGGACATCGCCTCGGTGAATCAGGCCGACGTTCCCGCCGTAGGCAACTCGATCAACTCCTCGAGTGGCCTGACGATCAACAGCGGCGCCGGCGGCCAAGGGCCTGGTGGCCAATATGGCAGCGGCGGCACGTGGTCGCTGACCAACGTCGGGGCTATGGCCAATCCCCCGTCCCAAGACACGACTGGTGATGAATACGACATGAAGTGGACGGTCACGCAGACCGTCTCGCTCGGCGTAGGCGATTCGGTCGAAATTGTCACCAATCCAGAGTTTAATGGCGCCAGTTCATACCACACCGATAACGGCGGGGACTATACCGCCCCAATCTACCTATCAGCAAGCGCCTCAAACGCAATCGCCGCGCCCATCGTGGCGACCTCCGGTAGCACCGGCCTAACGTTCACGGTCGGCGGCACGGCGAAGGTGGTCGACTCGGGCGTGACCGTGACTTCCGGTGACCCGGACCTGACGGGTGCCACGGAAACAATCACCAACTACCAGTCGGGCGATTTACTTCATTTCAACAATCAGAATGGCATCAGCGGCAGCTATTCCGCTGGCGTGCTGACGCTCTCCGGGAGTGCCACGCCGGCGCAATACCAGACGGCCTTGCAGTCGGTCACGTTCTCCACCACCAGCACATTTAAGGGGACTCGGACGGTTGACGTCGTCGCTCTCGATTCGAACGACACTGGCAACACGCCCAGCAATACGGGCGTAGACACCGTGATCGTCGCGATTGCCGCACCGGTTGTGACGGCCTCGGGTAGCACCGGCCAAACCTTCACGCTCGGGGGCACGGCGAAGGTGGTCGACTCGGGTGTGACGGTGACGTCCTACGACACCGATCTCACGGGTGCCACGGAAACGATCAGCAACTACCAGTCGGGCGATTTACTTCATTTCACGAACCAGAATGGCATCAGCGGCAGCTACTCGGGCGGAGTTCTGACGCTCTCCGGGAGTGCTACACCGGCCCAATATCAGACGGCCTTGCAGTCGGTCACGTTCTCCACCACAAGCACTGTCAAGGGGACTCGGACGGTTGACGTCGTCGCTCTCGATTCGAACGATACCGGCAACGTGTCCAGCAATACGGGAGTGGACACCGTCGTCGCCGCGATCGCTCCACCCGTCGTGATGACGTCGTCGGACGTTTCCTTCAATGGCGCTAATGGCGCAAGTCCCGGGGGCAGCTTTACGCTCGGCGGATCAACACTCTACGGGACGACCGGCAGTGGTGGCGCCTATCATGGGACGGCCTTCCAAGGCGCTGCAGGCGGCTTTGGTACGGTTTTCAGTATTCCGGCCAGCGGCGGCGCTCCCACCGTCTTGGCCTCGTTCGACGGCACGGATGGCCAAGGCCCTTCGGGCGATTTGACGCTCAATGGATCAACCCTTTACGGGATGACCATCGAAGGCGGCGCGAACAACGAGGGGACCATCTTCAGCATTCCAGCGACCGGTGGCACCCCCACCGTCTTGGCCTCGTTCAACGGCACAAACGGCAGTGACCCCCATGGCAGTTTGACACTCAGCGGATCAACGCTTTACGGGATGACGTCCTCAGGCGGGGTAAACGGCGAAGGCACCATCTTCGCCATTCCGGTGACCGGCGGCACTCCCACCACCCTGCTTTCGTTCAACGGCACGGACGGCGGAGGACCCAATGGCAGTTTGACGCTCAGTGGGTCAACTTTTTATGGGATGACCGGCTACGGTGGGGCGAACGGCGACGGCACCATATTCAGTATTCCAGTGACCGGCGGCACGCCCACGACCCTGCTCTCTTTCAACGGCACAGACGGTAGATATCCCAGTGGCAGTTTGACGCTCAGTGGATCAACGCTCTATGGGATGACCAACGGAGGCGGAACAAACGGCGAAGGCACGGTTTTCAGCATTCCGGTGACTGGCGGCAGCGCCACCACCCTACTGTCGTTCAACGGCACAAACGGCGAACAGCCCACGGGTGATTTGACACTTAACGGGTCAACGCTTTATGGGACGACGTCCTACGGTGGGGCAAACAACGACGGTATCATTTTCAGCATTCCGGTCACCGGTGGCAGCCCCACGACTCTGCTCTCGTTCAACGGCGCGAACGGCTCAAATCCCGGAGGCAGTTTGACGCTGATCGGATCCACGCTCTACGGGATGGCCGGCGAGGGCGGAGCGAGCGGCGACGGCACGGCATTTTCGATGAATACCCTTGGCGTCGGCCCGGCGGGCACTACCGACCAGACCTTCACGCTCGGCGGGAGTGCCGTGACGGTTGACTCGGGTGTGACGGTGACTTCCGGCGACACCGACATCACCGGTGCCTCGATGACGATCACCAACGATCAGTCGGGCGATTCGTTCAATTACACCCCGATCTACGGCATCGCCATCGCAAGCAATACTTCCGGTGTGCTCTCCTTGACTGGCAGCGCTACGCCCACCCAATACACAGCGGCCTTGCAATCGGTCACATTCTCCACCACCAGCACCGTCAAGGGAACTCGGACCATTGACGTTGTTGCTGACGACTCGAATGACACCGGCAATCTACCCAGCAATACCGGTGTCGACTCCGTCGTCGTGGCAATCGCTGCCCCGATCATGACGACGTCCGATTTTCAGACACTCCTCTCGTTCAATGGCACGAACGGCCAAGGCCCCTCAGGCAATTTGACGCTCAATGGATCAACGCTCTATGGAATGACCTCCGGAGGCGGGGCGAACAGCGACGGCACCATCTTCAGCATTCCGGCGGCCGGTGGCGCTCCCACGACACTGCTCTCGTTCGACGGCACGGACGGTGAAAGTCCCGAGGGCAGTTTGACGCTCGGTGGATCAACACTTTATGGGATGACCATCTTTGGCGGTGCAGACGACGAGGGCACCGTCTTCAGCATTCCGGTGACCGGTGGCGCTCCCACGATCCTGTTCTCGTTCGACGGCACGAACGGCGAAGATCCGTCTGGCAGTTTGACGCTCAGTGGATCAACGCTTTATGGAATGACCCGCCAGGGCGGGGCGAACAACGAAGGGACCATTTTCAGCATTCCGGTAACGGGCGGTTCTCCCACGATCCTGTTCTCGTTCGACGGCACGAACGGCGAAGGTCCGTCTGGCAGTTTGACGCTCAGTGGATCAACACTTTATGGAATGACCACGGACGGCGGCGCCAACGGTGATGGCAATGTCTTCAGCATTCCAGTGACCGGCGGTGCTCCCACGACCCTGGCTTCATTCAACGGCACGAACGGCGCATATCCGTCTGGCAGTTTGACGCTAACTGGATCGACACTGTATGGGATGACCCCACTTGGTGGGGCCTACGACTTCGGCACGGTTTTCAGCGTTCCGCTAACCGGCGGTGCTCCCAACGTCTTGACTTCGTTCAACGGCACCACCGGCCAGGCCCCCTCAGGTGATTTGACCCTCAATGGTTCAACACTTTACGGAATGACCTCTGAAGGCGGGTCATACGGCAATGGCAACGTTTTCAGCATTCCGGTGACGGGCGGCACTCCCACGACCCTGCTTTCGTTCAACGGCACAAACGGCGAAGGCCCCGGTGGAAGTTTGACGCTCAGTGGATCGACACTCTATGGCATGGCCGAGGAAGGCGGGCTATACAACGGCGGCACAGTCTTCTCGATGAACGTCTCGAACACTTTCACCCTCGGAGGCGCGGCGATCGCGATCGACTCGGGCGTGACCGTGAGTTCCTTCGACACGGATATCACCGGTGCCTCGATCACCGTCGCTAACTACCAGTCGGGCGACTCGCTTAATTACACTCCGATCAATGGCATCACCATCGCCGGCAACTCCACTGGCGTGCTCAACTTGACCGGCAGCGCCACGCCGGCCCAATACACGGCAGCCTTGCAGTCGGTCACCTTCTCTACCAACAGCACGAACACCACGCCCCGTACCGTTGACGTCGTCGCTGACGATGCGAACGACACCGGCAATCTGCCCAGCAACACGGGCGTAGATTCGGTCATCGTGGTGATCGACGCGCCGGTCGTGACAACGTCAGCTTTTCAGACGCTGTATTCGTTCAGCGGCACGAGTGGCGACACTCCAGAAGGCGGTTTGACGCTCAGCGGATCCACGCTTTATGGAACGACCGCCTATGGCGGCGTCAACGGCGATGGCAACATTTTCAGCATGCCGGTGACCGGTGGCGCTCCTACGAACCTGACCTCGTTCACGGGCCCGAACGGGGAAGCGCCTTTTGGCAGTTTGACGCTCATTGGATCAAGACTTTATGGAACGACCTCAAGGTCTACACAAGGCAATGGCTCTGGCGCTGGTACCATTTTCACCATGCCAGTGACCGGCGGCTCCCTCGCGAACATAGGCGGGTTCAATGGCGCCGACGGTCTAACCCCCTATGGCAGTTTGACGCTCAGTGCCGATGGATCAACATTTTATGGAATGAGTTCCGATGGCGGGGCAAACGGCGAGGGCACCATTTTCAGCATTCCGGTGACCGGCGCCACTCCCTCGACCCTGCTCTCGTTCGATGGCACCGACGGCGCATATCCCACTGGCGATTTGACGCTTAGTGCCGATGGATCAACGCTTTATGGGACGACCCAATATGGTGGGGCCAACAACGAGGGGACGGTGTTCAGCATTCCGGTGACCGGCGGCACTCCCACCGTCCTGCTCTCGTTCGATGGTGCTAACGGTGCAAACCCCGCCTATGGCGAATTGACGCTCAGTGGATCAACACTTTATGGGATGACCGGCAATGGCGGGGCAGACAACGACGGCACCGTCTTCAGCATTCCGGTGACTGGCGGCACTGCCACCACCTTGCTTTCGTTCAACGGAACGAACGGCTCGCTGCCGCAAGGCAGTTTGACGCTGATTGGGCCAACGCTCTACGGGACGACCTACTTTGGCGGAGCAAACGGCGACGGCACCATTTTCAGCATTCCAGTGACCGGTGGCACGCCTATCACCCTGCTCTCATTCAACGGCGCAAACGGCTCGGGTCCTCAGGGGAGTTTGATGCTCAGTGGATCTACGCTTTATGGAATGACCGCCGGAGGTGGGGCAAACGGCCACGGCACCGTGTTCTCGATCAATGCCCTGTCGGTCGGATCGTCGGGCACGGGCAACACCTTCACGGTCGGCGGCTCCGCGGTGGTGGTCGACCCGAATGTGACGGCATCGTCCAGCGACACCGACCTGACCGGTGCCTCGATGACGATCACCAATTATCAATCGGGCGATGCGCTCAACTTCAACAACCAGAACGGCATCACGGGCAGCTATTCCGCCGGCGTGCTCAACTTGACCGGCAGTGCTACGCCTGCCCAATACACGGCGGCCTTGCAGTCGGTCACGTTTTCCACCACGAGCACGTACACCACCACCCGGACCGTTGACATCGTCGCTCTCGATACCAACGATACCGGCAATGTGCCCGGCAATACTTTAGTGGACACCGTCGCCGTTGCGGTGATTGCCGCACCCGTCGTGACGACCTCCGGCAGTACCGGCCAAACCTTCGCGATCGGCGGTGCGGCGGTGGCGGTTGACTCGGGCGTGACGGTGACTTCCAGCGACACGGATATCACCGGCGCGTCGATGACGATCACCAACTATCAGTCCGGCGATTCGCTCAACTTTACCAACGCCAGCGGCATCATCGGCAGCTACAACAGCGGGACGGGCGTGCTGGCCTTGACTGGCGGCGCAACGCCGGCCCAGTACCAGGCGGCATTGCAGTCGGTCACGTTCTCCACCACCAGCCTGAACGCCACCAGTCGGACCGTTGACGTCGTCGCTCTCGACGGGAACGGCGCCGGCAGCGCGACCAGCAATACGGGAGTGGACTCAGTCTTCGTGGCGATTGCCCCGCCTGTCGTGACGACGTCGGATTTTCAGACGCTCTTCTCGTTCAACGGCACTGACGGCAACGGACCCCTAGGCACTTTGACGCTCAGTGGATCAACACTTTATGGAACAACCCAAGGTGGCGGAGTATATGGCGACGGCACGGTTTTCAGCGTTCCGGTGACCGGTGGCACGCCTACGACCCTGTTCTCGTTCAACGGCGCGAACGGCGGACTGCCCCAAGGCAGTTTGATTCTGAGTGGATCAACACTTTATGGGATGACCGTAAGCGACGGCGTATACGGCGACGGCACAATTTTCAGCATTCCGGTGACTGGCGGCACTCCTACCGATCCTGCTCTCGTTCAATGGCACCGACGGCGCAAATCCCTTTGGCGATTTGACGCTCAGTGCTGATGGGTCAACGCTTTATGGGATGACCGAATTGCGGTGGGGCAAACAACGACGGCACCATTTTCAGCATTCCGGTGACCGGTGGCACTCCCACCAGCCTGCTCTCGTTCAACGGCGCGAATGGCCGATATCCGCATGGCAGTTTGACCCTGAGCGGATCAACGCTCTATGGAATGACCGAATTGGGTGGGGCAAACAACGACGGTACCATCTTCAGCATTCCGGCGACCGGTGGCAGTCCCACCACCCTGCTCTCGTTTAACGGCACGGACGGCGCAAATCCCTACGGCAGTTTGATGCTCAGTGGATCAACCCTTTATGGGATGACCGAAAATGGTGGGGCAAGCGGCGTGGGCACAATTTTCAGCATCCCTGCGACGGGTGGTACACTTACGACCCTGCACTCGTTCACCGGCATATACGACGGAGGACGCCCCTTGGCGATCTGACGCTCATTGGATCAACGCTGTATGGAGCGGCCTCCTCGGGTGGGGACGCCAGCGCAGGCATTCTTTTTAGCATTCCGGCGGCCGGCGGTACTTTCACGATCCTGCACATTTTCGCCTACACGGACGGCCGATACCCCGACGGCAGTTTGACGCTCAGTGGATCAACACTTTACGGGACGACCTCCGGATACGGGGCAAACGGCGGTGGCACGGTGTTCTCGATGAACGCCTTTGCAACCGGCCCGTCGGGCAGCACCGGCCAAACCTTTACGATCGGCGCGGCGGCGGTGGCGGTTGATTCAGGCGTGACGGCGACTTCCTTCGATACCGATCTGACCGGTGCCTCGCTGACGATCGCTAACTATCAGTCGGGCGATGCGCTCAACTTCGCCAATCAGAATGGCATCAGCGGCAGCTACTCCGCCGGCGTGCTCACCTTGAGCGGCAGCGCTACGCCCGCCCAGTACACGGCTGCCCTGCAGTCGGTCACGTTCTCCACCACCAATATCAACACCACGATCCGGACCATTGACGTCGTCGCTCTCGACGCCAACGACACTGGCAACGTGTCCAGCAATACGGGAGTCGACACCGTCGCCGTGGCGATTCCGCCACCGGTCGTGACGGCCTCAGGCAACACCAACACCTTTATCGTTGGCGGTTCAGCGTTGGCGGTTGACGCGGGCCTGACGGTAACGTCCTACGACACCGACCTGACGGGTGCCACGGAAACGATCACCGACTATCATTCGGGCGATTCGCTCAACTTCGTCAATCAGAACGGCATCACCGGCAGCTACTCCGCTGGCGTGCTCACGCTCTCCGGCAGCGCTACGCCCGCCCAGTACCAGGCGGCCTTGCAGTCGGTCACGTTCTCCACCACCAGCACCACCAGCACCAGCCGATCGGTTTCGATCGTCGCCATCGACGGCTCACTCGATAGCAATCCGGTGGCAGAGCAAATCAACGTCGAGTTCACCGCCGTGACGGCGTCGGGCCTGGTCAACAACTTCTTTCTTAACGGTACGGCCGCGACGATCGACTCGGGCATCATGGTAGCAGCCAGCGACCCGGACCTGACGGGTGCCACGGTCACGATCTCACCCAGCACGCTGCAGCCGGGCGACACGCTCAACTTCGCCAACCAGTACGGCATCAGCGGTGTGTACTCCGGTGGCGTGCTCACCTTGAGCGGCGACGCCACGGTCGCCCAGTACCAGGCCGCCTTGCAGTCAGTCACGTTCTCCACGGTCAACTCCGTGACGAGTGCGAACCTGATTACTCGTTCGATTACAGTCGTCGCTCTCGACGCTAACGACTCGCTGAACGGTTCCGCGGCGGAGAGCATCAACGTGGTGATCGCCACGGTGAACCCGTCGGGTCAGACCAACACCTTCATCACCGGGGGCGCGGCGGTGCCGCTCGACTCGCAAGTGACCGTAGAGTCTTCGCAGGAGGGCTTGAACGGGGCCACGCTGACGATCACCGACTATCAGCCGGGCGACATGCTCAATTACACCCCGGTTGATGGCATTCTCGGCACGTACTCCAATGGCACGCTGACCTTGGACGGCGACCCGACGCCGGCCGAATACGCGGCGGCCTTGCAGTCGGTCACGTTCTCCACTACCAGCCCGGATACTGCCCTTCGAGTCATTTCGGTCGATGTCAGCGAAGAATCCGCTAACGGTACCGAGGTCAATAGCCCTTTTGCAACGCTAGATGTCGCCGCGCCCGCCGCGCCGGTCGTGACGCCCGGCGGCACCACGACGATCTTCTGGGTCGGCGGCTCGCCGGTGCCGGTCGACTCGGGCGTGACGGTGAAAGCCAGCGACCTTAATCTCACCGGCGCCTCGATGATAGATACCGACTATACGCCAGGCGATTTACTCAGTATTCCCACCATCGACCTCCCTGCCGGCGTTACCCAAAGCTTTTCTGGTGGCGTGCTCACCTTGAACGGCAGCGCTGCGGCCACCTTGTACCAGACGGCCTTGCAGTCGGTCATGTTCTCTGCCACGTACGTGCCGCCGGGCGGAATTCCCGCTCCGGTTACTCGGATGGTTGAAGTCATCGCTGACGACAGTCTGGCTTCGCCAATGACCAGCAATACGGCGATGGACAGCGTCACGGTGAAGATCGCCGCTCCGGTCGTGACGGCGAACCAGACATCGGTCGAGGATACCGCCGGCCAGCGGGTGACGGTCGACGCGCCCGTGACCGTGTCGTCCTTTGACACGGACGTGACGGGCGCCACGATGACGATTGGGACCGGCTATCAGCAGGGGGATGATACGCTCAGTTTCACCAACCAGAGCGGCATCAGCGGCAGCTACTCAAATTCAACTGGCGTACTCACATTGAGTGGAAGCGCTACGCCTGCTCAATATCAGCAAGCCTTGGCGTCGGTCACGTTCTCCTCGACCAGCACCGTCACGACGACTCGGAACATTTCGATGGTCGTATATGACGCGGGCGCCACCGTCATGACCAGCAATCCGGCGACAACGCAAATTGAAGTGAATTCGCCGGTCACGGTCGCCGCGGTCTATGTCTCGGGTTCGGCTTGGACCGACGGGGGGGCGTCGACGGACTTCGACGGCTATTTGGCAAACCACGGCCTCGGCAGCTTGACGGATCCGTCGCTGGGCTACGCCTTGACCGGAACTAACCAACTCGCCCCGCTGCCTTGGGTCAACATTAATACGATCTCCGTTCAATTCAGCGGGCCGGTCGAAAACATCGGCATGGGCTCGCTGGAGCTTGTGGGTGGCAGCGGTGGGTCGACACCCACGATAACGAGCTTCACGCCCAACCCAAACGGCGACCCGAACACGTATTCGTGGACCTTCTCAGGTTCGCTGGCCAACAATAAATACGTGCTGGCCATCGCCACGACGGGCAGTTCGTTTGGCACTCCTGGCAGCACCCAGGTGACTGACTTCGATCGTGCCGCCATCAGCGGCGCCTTCACGACTGGCGCTTCCTTCCCCTCCGGTAACGGTTTGGCTGGTGGGTCTTTCAACTTCCTCTTCAATGTCTTGCCAGGTGATGGCGGTCAGGTTGGGACGGTCAACTCGGCTGACGTGACCACAGCTGGGAACTTGAACGGCAAACACGAGAGCACCCCTGGGTACCTCCCGAACTACGACTATTACGGTGCGGGGCAAATCACCAATGCCCTGGACCAGGCTTTCGACACGTCAAACCTGGGCGCTACCCTGCCGACCCCCGCTCCCGCGGCCCCTTCCATCAGCCTTGCTCTTTCCAATAACACGGTCGGCTACACCCCCGGTGGCGCAGCCGTGCCTCTGGGGATCACGATAGCCGCCGACGTCGAACTGACCGGCGCCACGGTGACAATCTCGCCGGGCACGCTGCAGTCGGGCGACACGCTCCATTTCGCCACCCAAAATGGCATCAGCGGGGTTTACTCTGGCGGCGTGCTGACTCTGACCGGCAGCGCCACGCCCGCTCAGTACCAGCAAGCCTTGGCGTCGGTCACCTTCTCCTCAACCAGCGCCGGCGCGGCTCGCTCGATTTCGATCGTCGCCATTGATGACGACGGGCTGAGCAGTAATTCGGTAGCGGTGAGTGCCAAGGTGGCGATCGCCGCGCCGGTCGTGTCGACCTCGGGCAGCACCGGCCAGACATTCACTCTCGGCGGCTCGGCCGTCGCCGTCGACTCGGGCATCTCGGTGACGTCCAGCGACACCGACATCACCGGCGCCTCGGAGACGATCACCAACTACCAGTCGGGCGATTCGCTCAATTACACCCCGTCTGGCGGCATCACCATCGCCAGCAACTCCGGTGGCGTGCTCACTCTGATCGGCAGCGCAACGCCCGCCCAATACACGGTGGCGTTGCAGTCGATCACGTTCTCCACCACCAGCATCAACCAGTCGACCCGTACGATCGACGTTCTCGCCGGCGACAGCGCCACTTCGCCCACCACCAGCAACACTGGCATCGACACCGTCAAGGTGGCGATCGCCGCGCCGGTCGTGACCGCGAATCAGGCGTCAGTGGCTTCGACTGCCGGCCAGGCTGTAACGGTCGATTCGGCCGTGACCGTCAAGTCGTTCGACACCGACGTGACGGGCGCCACGATGACGATCGGCACCGGCTATCAGTCGGGCAGCGATACGCTTCACTTCGCCACTCAGAACGGCATCACGGGTAGCTACTCCGCTGGCGTGCTGACCTTGAGCGGCTCGGCCACGCCGGCCCAGTACCAGACCGCCTTGCAGTCGGTCACGTTCTCTTCGACCAGCAGCAGCGTGGCGACCCGGAACATCTCGATCGTCGTTGACGACTCGGGCGACACCGGCAACGTGAACAGCAACACGGCGACGATCCAAATCACCGTCTCCCCGCCGGTCACCGTCACCGCCGCCTATATCTCGAGCACAGCCTGGGCCTCGGGCTTCTACAGCTACCTTGCCGGCCACACCAATCCGGTGACCGGCAATAGCTACGGGAGTGCGACATACGGCTATGCCTTGCAGACCGGATCGTCGGCCGCTCAGACCCAAACGCTTCCCTGGACGAACCTCAACGCGATCACCGTGACATTCAGCGGGCCAGTCAGTGGCGTTGCCCTGGGCTCGCTGAAATTGAATGGCGGCTCGGGTGGATCGACTCCCAGCGTGACCGGCTTCACCTCCGACGGCAGCAACACCTATTCGTGGACCCTGTCGGGCCCGCTGACTAACAACAAGTACGCGCTGGGCATCGCGTCGACCAATAGTTCGTTCGGTCCCGCGGTGGTCGACTCACACGGAGCCGGCATCAGCGGCACGTTCACCACAGGTCAGGCGTTCCCGTCGGGCAACGGCCTGGCCGGCTCGACGTTCGACTTCTTCTTCGACGTTCTGCCGGGCGATACGAACCGAGACGGACAGGACAATGCGACCGACATCAACGACATCCGTCCTCTGTCGAGCGGAACGCGTTCGACTTCGGCGAGTTACAACCCGTACTACGATCTGTTCGGCAGCGCGACCATCAACGCCACGACGTTGAACACGAGTCGTCCTTTGACGGGTCGCTTGGAAAGCGCCAATCCAACGGCGCCCTCGGACTCACAGGGAGTCGGCTTTGTCGGCCTGGAACTGGAGGCGCAGGAGACCGGCGGCTCGACTTCGCTCGCCGCTGGTGGTTCCTCGACTGCTAGTTCACAGCCGAGCAGTTCACCCACCGCCGCAGTGAGCAACGTCGTACCGTCCAAGCCGGCATCTAACGCGACATCGGTCGGCACTGTCGTGGGATTTGACAGCGACGGATCGTCGACAACATTGACCTCAACCGCGAGCATCCGCGATCACGATGGCCACTACTTCATGGCGACCGACGAGGCGCTGTCGGACTTCGACCTGGTCGATCTGTGGGTTTAATTTGCCAGGCTGATCGACTGGCCTGCAAGCGATGCGATCGAGGCCGCTTTCTTGCGGCGGTCGTTTCGCCTGATTGCAACGTATGCCCTTCGACGATTCATTTACTCTCCCCGTCAGAGGTTGGCTGTAAATCCAATAGCCACAATTCCGAATAATCAGACTCGCGTTTATCGATGCACATCTGTCTGCCGTCAGTGGACCAACAGGGACACGTGTACTTTCCCGCCAGGATTTTGGTCATCCGATGGGTGCCGAGATTGTATGTCCACAAGTCATTCAAATCTGTCATCCCACACGAACCGAAAGCGACCTCCTGGCTATCCGGGGACCAACCTGGCACAAACTCGTGCCAACCGGGCAATGAATGTCGGTCGACGATTTCCTGCTTTGCGACCGACCAAATCTGTAGTTCGCTGTCGCCAAGACCGACGACGTATTGTCCGTCGGGCGAACCGACGGGATGAACTCCCGAGAATCCCGTCAGTACTGTTTTTGGCGTCGCTAGATTATCGTTCACGTCCAGCGATTGGATCGCGGGCTTGTCGTCAATGCGGGTTCTATAGCAAATCGTCTTTCCGTCGGCCAACCAGCACACACACTCTCCGGTTGCCACTCGTTTCGTCTCTTTGGCGAGCAAATCTGCGATCCAGATTCCCTCCGCTTGATCGCCGGTTTTCTTGTCGGTGAAAGCGATAAACCGCCCATCGCCTGGCGCCCAGGCAGGGTCCTTGCCCGTCTCAGTCGGCGCTTCGATGTTGTTATTTGCCAAAGTAAGGATTCGAATTCCTTTGCCGGGCGACTTCAGACTGGTGAAGGCGATTCGCGTATTATCAGGAGACCAAGTTCCAGCTCCCGCCTCTTTGGCGAGCAACCGAGACGCAGACGTACGATTCGCGGCGCTGGCAAGCTGCTGTGTGGCATTCGCAAATCTTTGTTGCCACTGTTTGTTATCAGGCTCCAGTTGGCAAAGCCAGCGAAGGTGAAAGGCGGCCGCAAACCAACGATCCGCAGCCTCATGCGCAGCGGCTTCGTTTTCGTGCCAGCCACGAGCGAACCGGTTGGCGTCGTCCTGGCGGTGATCAAGCCACGCCGGCAACCTCAATACCTCGCGCCAGGCGTCATCCGGCGGCGGGGAATAGGTTTTATGGATTCCCCCTCCGACATCCTCTTTGTATCCCGAAACGATCTCCAGCCAGGCGGCTATCCATTGCCGGTCATCCGGCAGCGATTGTGGAACCGGCCATAGCCAGGCTGTGTTGTCGCTGCTGACCGTGGCGAGCTTCGTACCGTCGGGGCTAAACGCCACCGCCAGCACCTCGTCATTATGTTTCATGAATGGTCCAAGCGGTTGGCCCGTCTGAACATCCCACAGCCGGGCATTCTTATCCCGGCTCGCCGTGGTGAGCTTCGTGCCGTCGGGACTGAAGGCCGCGGCCAGCACCTCGTCATCATGCTCCATCGGTTGACCCAACCGTTGGCCCGTCGTCACGTCCCAAAGCTGGGCGGTGCCATCGTAACCGCCCGTGGCGAGCTTCGTACCATCCGGGCTGAAGACCACGACCCGCACGAAAGATTTACTCCCCAGCGGTTGACCTAGCGGTTGACCCGTCGCGGCATCCCACAGTCTGGCCTCGTTGCCCTCGGCCGTCACGATTTTCGCGCCGTCGGGGCTAATGGCCACGGCTTGAACGAGAACCTTACGCTCAAGCGGCTGATCCAGCAGTTCCCCCGTGGTGGTGTCCAACAGCCGGACCATCTTGTCGCCTGCGATGGCGAGCTTCGTGCTATCGGGGCTGAAAACCACCTGTGGCACTTGGCCAACCTTCATTGGCGACCCCAACGGTCGGCCCGTCACCGCGTCCCGCTGTTGGATTGTGTTGTCGGTATTCGCCGTGGCGAGCTTCGTGCCGTCTGGGCTTAAGACCACCTGATCCGCTGAGCCAAGATCTATGGAAGCGTCCAGAGGTTGGCCCGTGCCCGCGTCCCATTGTTGAACTGTGTAGTCCGTTTTTACTGTGGCGACCTTGGCTCCGGTCGTACCAAAGACGATGCTCGCCTGGCGGAACCTTGCACCGCCCGCCTTGAGAGTTACGACCTGCACGCCCCTATTGTGCGTCGTTGGATGGCCGATAGGGTCGCCCGTCGCAGCTTCCCACTGTCTGGCCTCGCTGCCTGCTGCGGTCGCGAGCTTCGCACCGTCCGGGCTGAAGATCGTGGCGGTAACCAGATAGTCATGCTTCATCGGCGGGCCCACCGGCTGGCCCGTCGCCGCGTCCCACAATTGGACTGTCTTGTAGCCGCTTTCCGTGGCAAGCTTAGTACCGTCCGGGCTGAAGACCACCGCCACGTTACCGAAGTGCTTCATTGGCGGGCCATGCGGTTGGCCCGTCCGCACGTCCCACAACCGGACGGTGTTGTCACGGCTCGCCGTGGCGAGCTTCGTGCCATCCAGACTGAAAGTTACGGCTGCAACCTGGCCTCCATGCGTGAGCGGTTCGCCAAGCTGGCGGCCCGTCTGCACGTCCCACAGCCGGGCCGTTTTGTCTCCGTTTGCCGTGGCGATTCTCGTGCCATCCGGGCTGAAGACCACAGCGAATACCCGGTTATCATACTCCAGCGGAGAACCCGATGGCTGGCCCGTCGCGGCGTCCCACCGGCGGATGATAGTGCCTTTGCCGTTCCAGCTCGCCGTGGCGAGCTGAGCGCTGTCTGGGCTGAAGGTCACGGCGGTAACCTCGTCACGGGGCTCAAACGTCGCCAGCTGGCTAAAAAGTTGACCCGTCCCGGCGTCCCATAGCCGGACCGATCGGCCGCCTGCCGTGGTCGCGAGCTTCGTGCCGTCCGGATTGAAGACCAAGAGAAGGAATTGCCCTTCGTTGTTGTCATGTTTCAGCGGTTGGCCAAGTGGCTGGCCCGTCCGCATGTCCCACAGCCGGGCCGTCTTGTCCCGACTTGTCGTGACGAGCTTCGTGCCGTCTGGGCTGAAAGCTACTCCTCGCGCAGGGCCAAGCTTCCTTGGCGGCCCCATCGGTTGGCCAGTTGCCGCGTTCCACAAGCGAGCCGTGTCCTCTAGCCCGCGAAGCGTTGCCGTCGCCAGCTTCGTGCCGTCTGGGCTGAAGGCTACTGCGCGTACCTCGCCGCCGGTACTCGGCAGGCGACACTCGCAAGTCGATTGCCACGCCCCCAGCAGGGCACAAACACTGCGACGAAGCTCGGGCCGATTGGCCTCAATCGTCGCCCGGTATGCCTGGCCGAGCACTGCAATCCCACGCGCCGGTTCTCCATGTTCCAGTTCGTTGATAGCACCATCGATATAGGACAAAACTAGCTGCAGCTGGGCGTCTTTCCGCAGGGTCTCCGCCCTTTCTGTTTGTTTGTGAGCCTCCCTAGCATTCTCTTCCGCAGTTGCGGCATTCGCATCGGCTTGTCGTCGCGCCCGTTCGGTCTGGACCTGCTCCTGCTTGATCAAGACCGCGCTGACTGCCAGGGCAATGGCCGCCGCAGTCACGAGTCCAAACGCACCGGCAACCAAGGTTTTATGCTTCCGTCCCCATCGAGCGGCTCGTGTTAGCAAGGGTTCGCGATAAGCGATTACCGGCTCGTCGGCCAGCCAGCGTTCCACGTCGTCAGCCAGTTCTCGAGGAGACGAGTAGCGTCTCTCCGGCTTTAACGCCATCGCTTTCAGACAGATTGCTTCCAGCGGCCGCGCGATCTGGCGATTGACCGCGCGGGGTGGCTGAAACTTTCCTTGCTGTACTTTCTGCAGAATCTTCAGCACGTTTCCGCCCGTGTCGTCCCGGTCGATCGGTGGGCGGCCGGTCAGGAGGCAATAGAGTGTGGCACCCAGACCATAGACGTCACTGGCCGAGCCCAATAGATCCAATCGTCCGGCTGCCTGTTCCGGGCTCATATACTGCGGCGTGCCCAGTGCCGAGCCCATCTCCGTCGGCGTCGATCCACTGCCGGATGCTGGTTTTAACAATTCTTCGCTGAATCTTAATTCGGCCTCCAATTCCGGGTGGTCCAAGGCCTTGGCCAGTCCCCAGTCGACGACCAGGGTCTCGCCGTACTTGCCCAGCATGATGTTGCTGGGCTTCAGATCGCGATGAAGCACGCCCCGGCTGTGGGCGTAAGCAATCGCGTTGCAGACGTCGAGGAATCGGGCCAGAAGCTTGCGCAGCTCCACTGCCAGCTCGCCCGGGTTAGAGCTCTGGGCTCGAAGATCGTGATAGTTTTTGATCGCCTCCTCAAGGCTGTCGCCGCGGATGAACCGCATGGCGTAATAGGGCCGGCCATCGGCAAACTGCCCCAGACCATAGACGGGCACGATGCTCGGATGTTCCAGGCCGCCAGTAATCTCCGCTTCGCGAAGAAAACGAGCGCGTAAGTCCGGGTCGTCGGCGTGCCGCTGATGGATTTCTTTGAGCGCAACGTCGCGATTCAGCTCTTCGTCACGGGCAACCGAGACCTGTCCCAGCCCTCCGCGCGCGTGCGGACGCAGGATGCGAAAACGAGTGCCCAGTGAGGTAGTGTCGCCGACCGCAGAGGACGTCGTGGCCGAATGATTAATCGTAGACTGCGTGTCAGCAGCGTTGCTCCAATCAGCGGTTTCAAGATCATTGAAATTTCCTAATCGGCGCTCCAGCATATCCGCTAATTGAGGAAAGCGGCCGAGATACTCGCTCACCATCAGCGAAGGTTGCTGAATTCGTCGGAGGCGGTATTCCGTCGCCAGCAGTTCGATGAGGCGATTCTGATCCGATTCGAGCTCGGGAAATTGTTTTAGATAGCTCTCGACAAGAACCGGTTCGCCTCGCTTGAGTCGTATTTCGAGATCGATATGTACCAATTCCGTGAGCAAAACCTTGCGTTCGGCCTCGTCCACATTGAGAAATGCGAAGATCGAAGGCTGCAACCCCTGCCGGTGCGCCTCTTCAAATTGGTCGATCAAACGCTCGATCTTTCCCAAGTCAGAGTGACTGGAATCCATGGATCGAGATCGGGAGCCCATGATCAGAGCCGTTCTGCGAAAGGACACACCGGACACGTCCGGTAGATTCTCTCATTATTCCCTGAATCACATTTCAAGGGGCGTCGGTTCAAATAGTCGCGGAGTGGCTGTTCGGATATCCCGGTCATTACGCGAGTTGGCTGGTGAGACTTCCACAGCCCACAAACCCATGGTAATGGCGATCCGAACGCCTATCAATCTTCTGGCCATCAGAAGGCCTCAAACTGGCAACAGGGTCCTATTTTCTGGTTCCAAGCCATCACGATCCCCGTCGCTGGCAACTCTCTCTCGGAGCATGTAAACTCAGCAGGGATGTCAGGCCACTCGAAAAGCTTACGGCAGCACTGGGAATGTTCGGCGGCTGGGCCAACAGTGAATGCTTGGCCGCAATCGCCGCAATGTTTCGTTGCTGGATGCGGGCGGCCCAGCCAAGAGCAAGACTCAACGGTATGGCGCGCGTCGCATCGAAGAATGCGAAACCACTGCCGGTCAGGCCAACCGCGCTCTCTGCGTCGCTGGATCATGTGTTCCGTTTAAAAAGTCCAGCGACCCGCGATGCGATTGTTTTGGCAACCCTGCGCCAATCTGCTCAGGCTGCCGCGCGCTTGGGAAGCACTGACACGACCGGCGGCAGGAAAAACGGAACCTGCGCACAAGCCTGTCGCCGCGGCATCACGTTGTTGGAAGTGCTGATTTCGATGTTCGTGGCCCTGGTCGGGCTGTCGGGCTTGGCCGCCTTGTTCTGGCTCGGCGGGATCGAAATGAGCGAAGGGGCCAAGCTCGATCGGGCTACGAGCGTCGCCCGGTCGGCCCAGAGGTCGCTGAAAATTTACGGCATGGTCCGGCCGATCCAGGCTTGTAGCAACACGCCCACCTCGCTCGTGCAGACCTGGATCACTCCGGCCGGGGCGACTGTCGACGGCTCCGGCACCCCGGCGTCGGGAAGCCCCGTGCAGCCGGTCATGCCGTTTTCCGGCACGAGCTTTGGCGGTGTCGCCGCGCCCAGTGTTGCTTACGGCTATTTCAGCCAAGGCTTTGCCATCGACCCGCTTGGTGTGATTGCGAATCCGGCTTCCAACGTGGATAGCAATAACAATCCGTTTGTGCCTGCGTTCCCTGGAGTCGCGCGCTCACTCTTACGGCACCGGCTCCAGCGGCAATCGCGTACTCTGCCGCCTCAACCACCACGCAGGCGGCCCCAGTGAATATCATCCCCTGTCTCAGTCGGATTACTCTACAGGCGTTTCCGCAAAACAGCACGACCCAAGTCTATCCGCAGACCGGCCTCATTTCCTACACCTCCGGCCAGGCCGATCTGGTTTTTCGTTCCGCGGACGATTTGCTCCTCAACGCCCCGAACGGCGACTTTCCACCGACGCAATTCTTTTCTGCCTCGGGGCGCCGGCAATCGCAAGGCGATTATTCCTGGCTAGCGACCGTGGTCCGGAGCAATGGCACGTACCAAGGCTTCACACCAACAAGCCCACCCGGCCCGACGGTCTACTCCCCGTGCGGCGATGCTAACCTGGTCCGGGTCTCGATCGTGGTCTTCTATAAACGCAATCCGGTGATCGCGATCGATCCCACCGGCGCGATCCCGCCTTCGGAGCGAATGGTCTTCGTAAATCTCGCGCCCATCGCCCCGGACGGGACGACTGGCCCTGCCCCCACTGGCGTTGCCGGCGGCGAGGTCCAGTTGGAATGCACGACGCAAAGCTACCTCAACCTGAAAGCGGGTCAGTGGATCATGCTGAGCCAGCAGCCCGTACTTCTCAATCCTGGCGTGACGCCCACCGCAATCTACTCCAATTACTGGTATCGCTGGTACAAAGTGGTGGCGACGGGGCCAGTGCAGTCGAATACCGTCGCCGGTAATACGACGTATTACCGTAATGTCACTCTTTCGGGGCCCGATTGGACCCCAAGCATTGTTCAGCCATACGCTTCGATTTTCGAGGGCGTGGTGGCGGTCTACGAAAAAGACATCGCCCTGGAACAGAGCGGCGCTCCCTGGTCACCAAATTGACAATTTAAGGGTCGCCCGACTGGCGAGCGGCTGATTAATATAGCTCCGCGGCAGCAAATCAGAGCCTTTCTCTCGCGTAAAGCGTGGTGGTGTCCACCCGCTTGTCTAGGTGGTACCTTTTAGACGAGGGACGAATCAAAAACCATGTACAACTTCAGCGCCAACCGACTGACTACATCGGTCTCGGCCGAGCGCCGCCCGCGTCTCGTGCCCTTGTGGGCGCGAGCTCGCGGGCGCGGCCGCCGCGAGCGGCGGGGCGTCCTGTTGTTATTGATGTTGTGTTTGCTCCTGCTGTTTGCGGTCCTCGGGGTGGCCTATGTTCTGGTTGCCAGCCAATTCCGCCGCAGCATGGTCGTTCAACCCCGGCTCGAGCAGTACGCGCCCGATTACCGCAAGCAGCTCGACGAGGCGGCGATGCAGGTCTTCCGTGGCTCGAGCAGTTCGCAGTCGGTCCTCAGCATTCACAGTTTGCTGGAAGATCTGTACGGGAACGACGCGGTCGCCTCGTCATCGTCGAGTTTCACCACCGCTTCGACCGCCACTTTGCCGTCCGGTACTGCGGCCACGCCGATCACGATCAGCAAGGCGACAATTTCACTAAGTTCGTCAAATAGTCCCGCGCCCAATGCCAGCCAGCTCCAGCTCATTGATTTGACGTTGGGCCTGCCGAGCACTCCCACTCCCCTCCCTTGGCCGCTCTCTTTCAATTCGGCAGCGAATACGGCTGCCAAGGCGGCTGGCGCGACGAGCGGCACGTTTACGAGCCCTTATCTGAACATTACCGACGACACGAACGGCGCGGCTCCCAGCGGCTTCTTCAATGGCTGCGTCCTCACGTTCCTCACCGGCCCGGCGGCTGGGCAAAGCACACGAATTGTCGGCTACGACAACGGGCTTACTAACATTGCAAGTGGAGGGTCGACCCTGACCAACTCGACAGGCACGACAACGCTACGAGTCATGGACTTCCCCGGCGCGTCGGCCATGGTCAACGCTACCACCACGACGAATAGCTGGCAATTCTTGATCAACGGCCGGCCGTTTAATGGCGTCGGGTTCGGATTCAGTTTTGTGAGCAACCTGGTGGACGCGTCGGATGGCACCCACCTGTTCGCGCTACTGCCGAATCCAGTGACCTTCAATAACTCTGCCACCGGCGCGTTGGCGGCGTACAACGTCGCCGGTGGCATCGGCGGAGCCGACGAGGATTACGATGCGGCCGACTGGAACAACATGCTGCTCGGGCTTCCGCTTGACCCGCGCGATGTCACCGGCAACCTTGGCACTGTCGCCGCGCCGAACCCCATAAAATTTCCTCCGTATCCCTCGCTCCACCGGCCCGAACTGCTTAGCTACTGGGTCAACCAAATCAAGCCCACCAACGGAATCCAGGACCCGTCGTTTCTGCCATTGCTCAGGCAGGTCATGCTGAGGCCGATTGGGCCGCTTTTCGACCCGACGCACGCCGCCTACACAAGCGCGACGCCCGACCATCCCAATTTTACTGGGAGTAATTTGAACCCAAACGGCGGATTCGATCCGATCAACGGACCGTGGGATGTCGACAACGATGGCGACGGGGTCCCCGACAGCATCTGGGTCGATCTCGGCTCACCGGTGCAAACCGCCATCGACGGCACGACTTACAAGCCGCTCTACGCCATCCGCGTGTTGGACATGGATGGCCGGCTGAACGTCAATGCCCATGGCAATTCGGGTCAGCTCGAAACCGCCTACACCGCCCCCACGCCGGTGACGGCCGATTTCGCCGGCACGGGCGGCGCTCCTCAAAACCCACTCACCCCCGGCACGGTGGCGGCAACGGCAGCAACTGCCGCCACTCATCCCGCGCCCGGCTCCGGCTATGGGACCGCGGAGATTAATCTGCTTCCACTTTATGCGCAGCAGACGACAACCCTTAGCACGCTCCCTTTGCAACGGCACCAATACGGACTCCTCTTCGCGGGCAACACCGCGTCGGGCACTGCACCGACGTTCGAGGGACGCTACGGCGAGTCGACGACAGGGATGAGCACGCCGTCGGCGGAGTACGACTCGACGCTCAAGCCGTCGGCTTCCACGCCCCCCTACGCTGGGCTGACACTCAGTAACGATATCGAGCTGACGGCCAGTGCGCTGGGACTGATCAAGCATTGGGATTTTCCGTTTCCTGGCTACGCGACGATGCTGACCGCTTATGGATCGGCTCCCGATTTGTGGGGGCGCAGCTTCACGGCGCTCGATATCGGCGGGGCGCCGCTGATGCCCAGCTTGTCGGCCACGCCGTTTCAGTCGACAGCGACGTCGACAACCTGGCCTGGCGGACTTGGCGGCCAGTACGACACGATCAACAATCCTTATTTGCTCAATCTTTCGCGCAGCACTGTACGCGGCGCGAAAATAACCGGCGCGACCGACAATCCCTTTGCGCCAGCCGAACTAGAACGACTGCTACGTGCCTACGACGCCGATGCCGGCGCGCTTTCGCCCAGACTGGCCACGCTGCTCGATACGACGTCGGCCGTGCCGCCGCCAACCGGCAAGGCGCCGCTGGGCAATTCGATTCAAATCCTGCGACGGCAAGTCACGACCGACAGTTTCGATCTGCCCAGTCCGAGTTTGCTCGTCTGCAACACGACCACTGCTCAGACCAAGCCCGCCGCTTCACCGACTCTTTACCCGGCTCCCTTGGCCGCGAGCGTGGCAGATATTCTGCTGGCCCGGATTTCGGCGATTGAAACCGGGACAACCACCAACCCAGGCCCTAATCGGAATTTCGCCACAAACCACAAGCTCAGCGACCCGATGGTCGTTTCGGGAGGCACGCACAGCGGATGGAATAACATTCCCATCCAATTGCAATTGATGCTGCCGCCCGAGCTATTGAATGGCCAGCGGTTCGACATCAACCGGCCGTTTGGCAATGGCCGCGACGACGACCAGGACGGCGTGGTCGACGAACCGGACGAATACAGCTTGGGCGAACCGGCCTGGATCACTCCGAGCGGAACACGCGCTCCCATGAATTCGGGGACGAGCCCGTTCCCCGGCAACACCGCGTCGGGGTCAACAACCAACGCGATCAACCTGGCGATCGACTGGAACGGCGACGGCACGATCAACCTGAACGATGCCCTGATGGCCCGGCACGTCATGGCCCGGCACCTTTACGTGTTGGCCATGATGCTCATCGATCCAAGCCTGCTGACCGCGACGAACCAGCCAAACGCGATCCAGTACGACGCCGACGGGCCGGCCGGTTTCTATGCCGGCCCGACCCAGAACAATTACCAGGTGCAATACGCCCTGGCGCAATGGGCAATCAACGCTGTCGATTTTCGCGATCGCGACTCGACGATGACCCCATTCGAGTTCGACATTAATCCATTCGACGGTTGGGGGGTCGATGGGGTGTTGGGCACTGCCGACGACGCCAGCGCCGAGCGGGGCTTGATTTGGGGCTGCGAGCGGCCGGAGCTGTTGATTACCGAAACGCTTGCCTGGCACGACCGGCGAACCCAAGATTTGTCGGCGGATAACGGAAAAGTCGGAGCGACACCCCCAGACCAACACGGCGACTTCGACCAGCAACTGCTGCCGATGCCCGCCTGTTTCATCGAGCTGTACAATCCCTGGACCACTCAATACTCCGACCTGAATGCCAACGCGAATGGCACGGAGCAGGTCAATGCTCCCAGTGCCGCCGAAGTTCCTGGTGAATTCTATTACGACCCGAACAGTGCCAACGTCGCATACATGCCTTATGGTTCGGGCAACAGCAACTACCCCACGGCCCAGCCGCCCACGGGTGTCATTTTAAGTAAGGCGGTGGCCGGCGCGACGGGCACATCGCCGGTTTGGCGACTGATCTTCGTCAACAACGGGCCCGGGGGATCGCAGTTGCCCGCCCCCTACACCGGCGACGAACTCGACCCGCGCATGGTCGATCCGGACGATCCGATTCCCTCCCATGTCACGAGTGGCACGTTGGGGTTCGCCAACTTAGCCAGCTACATCGACCGAATCGTCTACTTTGTTGCTCCGACGGGCGGGTACACCGCCGGGTTCCCCAGTCCTAATTGCGTGGTCTATTATCCGGGGCCGACGCAGCCGATCCCCGCCGCGCTGAAGCCCGGCCACTACGCCGTGGTCGGTTCGGCCGGCGGCGCGAATAATCCGGCCGGTGGCGACACTTACGCCGGGGTCGGCATTTCGAAGCTTGGGCGCTCGCCGGGTAACACCAATTCTCCTCCGGCAGCCGACACCAACCCTCGCCGGATCGTGCTCAGCCCGAGCGCAAGTTCTCGGAGAAATCAAGTTACCGTCTTCAACAGCGGGCAAGCGACGACGGAGCCTGTGCCAATTCTCGGCGGAGGTGCGGGGTTGCCGGGTGCACAAGACGCGATCGCAATCGCACTCGACACCGCGATCACGTCCGCCGGGCCATCACCGCCGCGGCCGTTCGGCATCTCCGATCCGATCGTGGGATACCAGGCAGGTACGGTAACCGCGAACGCCGCGGGCGAACCGCAATACGCCGCCGTACACAGGCAACCGGCCGATTTGATCAGCGGCGACCCGCAGATGATGATCAATCAGACGATTCCCTGGTACCGGACCGTTCATCTGCAGCGCCTGGCGAACCCACAGCTTGCCTGGAATGCGACGACCAACCCGTACCTGACCATCGACTCGGCGTCGGTGGATGTCACTGCGTTCAACGGTGTGTCGACCACGCAGGACCCCACGCCTCCCGGAATCACCGCCACCGGGCTACCCACCGCTTCGTTTTGCTCTACCCAGCGTGGTGATCAGTACGCCCTGGGCTGGAAACATGCCCCCATCGATCGCGGGCCAACCGAACTTGCTCTGGGTCCACGAGTTTGGCCACATCCCCGGCGCCGGCGTCTTCGTCCAACCGGCGGTTAACGTATCGACCTCGTTATTCACACCAGCACTGAACCATTCGATTGGGTATCTAAACCAGATGTACGGGATCGCGAGCACCCGCAACACGGCATATACCGCGGCGGCGAATAGCGCATACACATCGGCAAACTACCCGACGCCGTCGCCTTATATCGGGATGCCCAAGACACCCTTCCCATGGCTTACGTGGAATAACCGGCCGTACACCACGCCGCTAGAATTGGCGCTTGTGCCCAAGAGTCGGTCGTCGCGATTGTTATTTGATTACAGCGCCGCAAACGGGGCGACTCCGCCGATTTACAGCTCGCAGTCGGGGGCAATTGTTCTCTATCCGGATTTCCCCTATCCCGCCGGGAGCGGAGGATTCGTGGCCAACCCTCAACCCGGCGCAACGTTCCCGTTTTTCGGTCACCTGTTGAATTTTTTCGATGAGGCAAGCCCGATACCGGCGAATTTGTACCGGCTTTTCGAATACGTCCAAGTGCCGTCGCGGTATGTGGGCACCGAAACGATGTTGAGTCCGTTTGGAACGAAATACGGCATCATGAACTCGAACTCGACGTCTACCACTCCGACGTTGCTTACTGGAGACGCGGTGCCGGGATCGCCACCCCCCTGGAGCGGCGCGAATCCCACGTATACGTTGGGCTCCAGCCCGATGGGGACGTATCTGCGACCGCCGCTGAACAAGGTGTCGGAATATCGCGATCCGGGCCGCGTGAACGTCAACACCGTGCAAGACCCAGCGGTTTGGCAGGGAGTGCTCAACGGCTCCTATTATCCCCAGCTTGCTCCCGCCGCGACGGGGTCGACGACGATACCGAACATCGCCGGGACCATGATAACCAATTTGGGCGGCGCGTTAGGCACCGCGCCCACGGCGTCGACCGGATCGCCTGCCACAGCTACGGCGGTTGGGAACGGCTACCCTCCGCCTCCTCCGGCTGGAATGGTGCCGACGAACACGCCTAGCTATTTCACCAACCCGTTCCGGTCGTTCTCGGGAGCCGCGCTGACAAATTCGATCTATGCGTCCCAAAATTACGCGGTAGGCGCAATCAAGCCATATCCCAATGGGATCGGTCTTTTCCCGACTGCGACTGCGCTGCGCGATATCGACGCCACACTGCTCCGACCCTCTCTGATTGGGTCCACGGCCGGCATTGCCCTGTTCGATTCGCAGGCGCTTGGGGGAAGCGCACCCGCTCTCCAGCCCTACAACGATTCGACGCGAAGTCCTTTTTTTCGACTGCAAAACGCCAGCCGGGTGTCGAATCTGCTGACGACGCGCTCGAACGTTTATGCCGTCTGGATTACGGTCGGCTATTTCCAGGTGACCACGTGGTATGGGACCACGCCAACCACCCCGCCAAAGGTCATCTGCGACATGGCTCATCCGGATGGCTATCAACTGGGCCAGGAATTAGGGAGCGATTCGGGCCAGATCAAGCGCCATCGGGCGTTCTATTTGTTCGATCGCACAATTCCGGTCGGATTCGAACGCGGCGTCGACCACAACGTCCAGAACGCAATCCTGCTCCGCCGTTTCATCGAGTAATTCGCTTGGACGCGCCAAGCGATACTAGGCCGGTTCTTCCGCACTGAGTGGCAGCCCGAATTCGCGTTTTCAGGAACTCCCTACCGCGGAACAAATGAGTCCCGCGCCGGTCATTGGGTTTTGTGCGCAGATGGAGGCCACAGACGACTGCTGCGACGGACGCGAGACAGCCGGTTGGCGCTTGCCCCTTACCGGCCGAACGCGCAGCTAGTGCCGTTCTCAGGCCCCTGTAGCGTTGTAGCCGCAGTGGCGTAGGTATCTACCACACTCGCTTGGCGGAAAGTGGTCGAGCAAGCTTCCTAGCAACGAATGCAGAGCATCGACGCTCCGCGCTTTGCCGCTTCGCAACAGCCATTTGAGCTTCGAGAACACCAGCTCGATTGGGTTAAGGTCCGGGCTGTAGGGCGGCAGGTAGACGACCTTCGCGCCCGCCGCTTCGATGGCTTCGCGCACTCCGGCCACTTTGTGTGCGGATAGGTTGTCCAGAATCACCAGGTCGCCAGCCTTGAGCCAGCTGTTGACGCACATAGGCCAGGAACGTCACACCGTTCATGGCGCCATCCACGACGGTCGGTGCGGTCAGTCCGTCGACCCGTAAGGCCGCCACGAACGTCGTCGTTTTCCAGTGTCCGTAGGGCACCTTGGCAATCAGCCGCGTGCCACGACGACTGCGACCCCGAGTGCGGGCCATGTTGGTTTTGGCCCAAGTTTCGTCGATGAACACCAAATGATCGGCGTCGAGCCCGATCATCTCGGCTTTCCACGTCTCGCGCCGCGCTGCGACGTCGGGTCGGTCTTGTTCGGCCGCGTGGACGACTTTTTTTTGAACGTCAACTGCAGCGATCGCAATGCTCGACAGATCGTCATCACGCTCAGCGAAACGCCCAAGCGATCACGCAGTTCTCGCAATGTCGCGTCGGGTTGTTCTTCGACCAACTCCCTCAAACGATCCGCGTAGGGCAGCCATTGTGGCTGAACTTTATTCCGCGGTGGACGAGGAGCAATCTCGCCCGATTCGCGCCGTCGCTGCTTTAAACGACGCACCCAAGATTCGCTGACGCGGTACTTCAAGGCGACCGCTCGGGTCTCCATCTTCGCGTCACAATCGGCCAGCACCCGCTCTCGCAGATCAATCGAATAAGAA
The DNA here is from genome assembly GCA_963702015.1 of uncultured Planctomycetaceae bacterium. Taxonomy (GTDB): domain Bacteria; phylum Planctomycetota; class Planctomycetia; order Pirellulales; family PALSA-1355; genus DATJTR01. Next base: position 2,320,705 of record OY969698.1, on the reverse strand, counting down.
TCCATGGCAAGTCCCTCCTTGACTCACCACCTGTTTTATCCAATCTACGCAGAGGGCGCTAGAGGGGCCGTGATGCGCTCTAGATCCTCAGGGCCGGCGCGCCGTCGGTGATGGACCGGATGGGAATGCCAAGCGGGTGCCGGCTGTCTGACCACGGGGTCGCCGGTAGACGGCGGCCGGTGAACGGCAGGCGGCTAAGCTGCCGATGAGGCATTCGGCCGCGAGGTCTGCCTGGCACGAACTTGAGTCGCAGTCGAGGTCGTCTTTCCAGGCTTGGTCGGGGCTCCCCCGTGTGCGGCCAGAGAGGAAGGGTTGGCTTGCGGGCTCAGACTGCTCGAACGTCTACCTACCGTGGGCGACGAGTGGGGAGTCGTCGTCGGGCGGGAGCGGCAATTTGCGACGTCGGCTTGAATCTCAGGGCGGTCAACGACTGTTCCTGCGGATTGAGCGTTGCGCCAGGATTTCTTGCCTCCGGATGCGGATTTGTCGCCGGGAGCGTTTTTTGTACGGGTCCCGTCGGCTGGTTTTTCGTTTGCCTTATGACCTGCTCGACAGGAGTCACTTTAAGTTCCGTCGCGCCTGCGGCAGACGGGTTGCTTTTTCTGGTCAAGAGTTGCTGGAGACTTTGCTGATTCGCGGGAACTCGAGTGATTTGGATGCCCGTCTTGGGCGCCGCGACAACGGAACCCTTTGAGGTAGCTTAAGTCAGTCGGGCGTTGCCGTGAATCGCGGAAACTAAATCCTTTTTCAGGAACGCCACAAAACCACCATTTTTTGAAGTGGCGGCCGACGCGGCTTCACTGATGACCGGCATCGGATGAGGCTGACCACCCTGGTTTCGAGGGACGGCGTAGAGCGGCGATTAGGGAGTCGTTGCTGAAACGCTTGCGATCCGATCGCGTCAGCTTCTTGAGGGTTGACCCGCAGTCGGTGACCAAACAGAGGCTAAAACTGTGGCCTGAAAGAGACGCTGAAGCTCAGCCGAACGATTAGCGGCGTTGACGCTTGCGAACCGCGGAGGCCGAAGTTCCACTAGCTGGATGCATTGATGGGACAATTGTCCCACTCCGGCCAGAGAGTCGCACGAGGCTGTCGCTGCTTCCGTGCGATCACGCCGCCTCCATTGAACGCCATCTTGCTTCTCGACCAACTAGACATACAGATCGACCAGGTCGAAGTCCGACAGCGCCTCGTCGGTCGCCATGAAGTAGTGGCCATCGTGATCGCGGATGCTCGCGGTTGAGGTCAATGTTGTCGACGATCCGTCGCTGTCAAATCCCACGACAGTGCCGACCGATGTCGCGTTAGATGCCGGCTTGGACGGTACGACGTTGCTCACTGCGGCGGTGGGTGAACTGCTCGGCTGTGAACTAGCAGTCGAGGAACCACCAGCGGCGAGCGAAGTCGAGCCGCCGGTCTCCTGCGCTCCCAGTTCCAGGCCGACAAAGCCGACTCCCTGTGAGTCCGAGGGCGCTGTTGGATTGGCGCTTTCCAAGCGACCCGTCAAAGGACGACTCGTGTTCAACGTCGTGGCGTTGATGGTCGCGCTGCCGAACAGATCGTAGTACGGGTTGTAACTCGCCGAAGTCGAACGCGTTCCGCTCGACAGAGGACGGATGTCGTTGATGTCGGTCGCATTGTCCTGTCCGTCTCGGTTCGTATCGCCCGGCAGAACGTCGAAGAAGAAGTCGAACGTCGAGCCGGCCAGGCCGTTGCCCGACGGGAACGCCTGACCTGTGGTGAACGTGCCGCTGATGCCGGCTCCGCGCGAGTCGACCACCGCGGGACCGAACGAACTATTGGTCGACGCGATGCCCAGCGCGTACTTGTTGTTAGTCAGCGGGCCCGACAGGGTCCACGAATAGGTGTTGCTGCCGTCGGAGGTGAAGCCGGTCACGCTGGGAGTCGATCCACCCGAGCCGCCATTCAATTTCAGCGAGCCCAGGGCAACGCCACTGACTGGCCCGCTGAATGTCACGGTGATCGCGTTGAGGTTCGTCCAGGGAAGCGTTTGGGTCTGAGCGGCCGACGATCCGGTCTGCAAGGCATAGCCGTATGTCGCACTCCCGTAGCTATTGCCGGTCACCGGATTGGTGTGGCCGGCAAGGTAGCTGTAGAAGCCCGAGGCCCAGGCTGTGCTCGAGATATAGGCGGCGGTGACGGTGACCGGCGGGGAGACGGTGATTTGGGTCGTCGCCGTGTTGCTGTTCACGTTGCCGGTGTCGCCCGAGTCGTCAACGACGATCGAGATGTTCCGGGTCGTCACGCTGCTGCTGGTCGAAGAGAACGTGACCGACTGCAAGGCGGTCTGGTACTGGGCCGGCGTGGCCAAGCCGCTCAAGGTCAGCACGCCAGCGGAGTAGCTACCCGTGATGCCGTTCTGAGTGGCGAAGTGAAGCGTATCGCTGCCCGACTGATAGCCGGTGCCGATCGTCATCGTGGCGCCCGTCACGTCGGTGTCGAACGACTTGACGGTCACGGCCGAATCGACCGTTACAGCCTGGCCGGCAGTCGAAGCCACTGACGCCTGATTCGCGGTCACGACCGGCGCGGCGATCGCCACCTTGACGGTGTCGATGCCAGTGTTGCTGGTGGTGGGCGAAGTGGCGCTGTCGCCGGCGAGAACGTCGATCGTACGGGTCGACTGGTTGATGCTGGTGGTGGAGAACGTGATCGACTGCAACGCCACCGTGTATTGGGCGGGCGTTGCGCTGCCGATCAGAGTGAGCACGCCACCGGAGTTGCTGGCGATGGTGATGCCGCCAGACGGGGTGTAATTGAGCGAATCGCCCGACTGGTAGTTGGTGATCGTCTCCGAGGCGCCGGTGATGTCGGTGTCGCTGGACGTCACCGAGATGCCCGAGTCGACGGCGACGGCCGAGCCGCCGAGAGTGAATGTCTGGCCGGTGCTGCCCGAGGTCGACACGACCGGCGCGGCGATCGCCACCTTGGCACTCACCGCTACCGAATTACTGCTCAGCCCGTCGTCATCAATGGCGACGATCGAAATCGAGCGAGCCGCGCCGGCGCTGGTTGAGGAGAAGGTGACCGACGCCAAGGCTTGCTGGTACTGAGCGGGCGTGGCGCTGCCGGTCAGAGTCAGCACGCCGCCAGAGTAAACCCCGCTGATGCCATTTTGGGTGGCGAAATGGAGCGTGTCGCCCGACTGCAGCGTGCCCGGCGAGATTGTCACCGTGGCGCCGGTCAGTTCGACGTCGGCGGCTATCGTGATCCCCAGAGGCACGGCTGCGCCACCGGGGGTGTAGCCGACCGTGTTATTGGAAAGAGCAAGGCTGATGGAAGGGGCCGCGGGAGCGGGGGTCGGCAGGGTAGCGCCCAGGTTTGACGTGTCGAAAGCCTGGTCCAGGGCATTGGTGATTTGCCCCGCACCGTAATAGTCGTAGTTCGGGAGGTACCCAGGGGTGCTCTCGTGTTTGCCGTTCAAGTTCCCAGCTGTGGTCACGTCAGCCGAGTTGACCGTCCCAATCTGACCTCCATCACCTGGCAAGACATTGAAGAGGAAGTTGAAAGACCCACCAGCCAAACCGTTACCGGAGGGGAAGGAAGCGCCAGTCGTGAAGGCGCCGCTGATGGCGGCACGATCGAAGTCAGTCACCTGGGTGCTGCCAGGAGTGCCAAACGAACTGCCCGTCGTGGCGATGGCCAGCACGTATTTATTGTTGGCCAGCGAACCTGAGAAGGTCCACGAATACGTGTTCGGGTCGCCGTTTGGGTTGGGCGTGAAGCTCGTTATCGTGGGTGTCGACCCACCGCTGCCACCCACAAGCTCCAGCGAGCCCATGCCGATGTTTTCGACCGGCCCGCTGAATTGAACGGAGATCGTATTAATGTTGACCCAAGGCAGCGGGGCGAGTTGGTTAGTTCCGGTCAAGGCGTAGCCCAGCGACGGATCCGTCAAGCTGCCGAGGCCGTGGTTTGCCAAATAGCCGTCGAAGTCCGTCGACGCCCCCCCGTCGGTCCAAGCCGAACCCGAGACATAGACCGCGGCGACCGTGACCGGCGAATTCACTTCAATTTGCGTTGTCGCCGGATTGCTGGTCATGACGGTGGCGCCCGCGTCATATACGACCATCGAAATGTTCCGAGTCGTCGTGACGGTGCTGGTCGAGGAGAACGTGACCGACGCCAAGGCTTGCTGGTACTGAGCAGGCGTAGCGCTTCCACTCAATGTGAGTACGCCAGTTGAATTTGAGTAGCTGCCGCTGATGCCGCTCTGGTTGGTGAAACTGAGCGTATCATCCCCCTGCTGATAGCCGGTCCCAATCGTCATCGTGGCGCCCGTCACGTCCGTGTCAAAGGACGACACGGTCACGGGCGCGTCGACCGTCACCCGCTGGCCGGCGGTATCCTCGACCGATGTCTGGTTCGCCGTCACGACCGGAGCGGCGATCTTCACCGTGACGCTGTCCATCGCCGTATTGCTGGTCATTGGCGAAGCCAGACTGTCGTCAGCGATGACTTCAACCATCCGAGTAACCGGAGCGGGAATTCCGCCCGGCGGCACGTACGTGGCAGAGAACATGACCGACTGCAACGCCGTCTGGTACAAGGTGGCCGCAGCGCTGCCGTTCAAGGTGAGCACGCCACCAGAAAAGCTTTGGGTAACGCCGGCAGGGAGGTCGATGGTGGGAATACTGAGTAAATCGCCTGGCGTATAGTCGGTATCTATCATCGAGGCGCCGGTGAGATTAAGGTCGCTGGCTTTCACCGTCACGCCCGAGTCGACCGGCACCGGCGAGCCGCCGACCCAGAAGATCGTCGTGGTGCCGCCGGGCGTCACGACCGGCGCGGCGGGCGCGGCGACATCTAGCGTTGCAAAAGGGCTATTGACCTCGGTACCGTTAGCGGATTCTTCGCTGACATCGACCGAAATGACTCGAAGGGCAGTATCCGGGCTGGTAGTGGAGAACGTGACCGACTGCAAGGCCGCCGCGTATTCGGCCGGCGTCGGGTCGCCGTCCAAGGTCAGCGTGCCATTGGAGTACGTGCCGAGAATGCCATCAACCGGGGTGTAATTGAGCATGTCGCCCGGCTGATAGTCGGTGATCGTCAGCGTGGCCCCGTTCAAGCCCTCCTGCGAAGACTCTACGGTCACTTGCGAGTCGAGCGGCACCGCCGCGCCCCCGGTGATGAAGGTGTTGGTCTGACCCGACGGGTTCACCGTGGCGATCACCACGTTGATGCTCTCCGCCGCGGAACCGTTCAGCGAGTCGTTAGCGTCGAGAGCGACGACTGTAATCGAACGAGTAATCAGGTTCGCACTCGTCACGGAGTTGACCGTGGAGAACGTGACTGACTGCAAGGCGGCCTGGTACTGGGCGACCGTGGCGTCGCCGCTCAAGGTGAGCACGCCACCGGAGTACACACCGCTGATGCCGTACTGGTTGGCGAAGTTGAGCGTGTCGCCCGGCTGCAGCGTGCTGGGTGAGATCGTGACCGTGGCACCCGTCAGGTCCGGGTCGCTGGCTGCTACCATGATGCCCGAGTCGATCGTCGCGGCCGTACCGTTAAGAAAGAAGTTGTTGACCAGGCCCGACGCCGTCACGGCGGTGAACTCGACGTTGATTTGCTCTGCCACCGGATTGCTATCGAGTGAGCCGTCGATGGCGACGATCGAAACCGACCGGCTGGTGCTGGTGGTGCTGGTGGTGGAGAACGTGACCGACTGCAAGGCCGCCTGGTACTGGGCGGGCGTAGCGCTGCCGGAGAGCGTGAGCACGCCAGCGGAGTAGCTGCCGGTGATGCCGTTCTGATTGACGAAGTTGAGCGAATCGCCCGAATGATAGTCGGTGATCGTTTCCGTGGCACCCGTCAGGTCGGTGTCGTAGGACGTTACCGTCAGGCCCGCGTCAACCGCCAACGCTGAACCGCCAACGATAAAGGTGTTGGTGTTGCCTGAGGCCGTCACGACCGGTGGCGGAATCGCCACGGCGACGGTGTCGACTCCCGTATTGCTGGACACGTTGCCAGTGTCGTTGGCGTCGAGAGCGACGACGTCAATGGTCCGGATCGTGGTGTTGATATTGGTGGTGGAGAACGTGACCGACTGCAAGGCAGCCGTGTACTGGGCGGGCGTAGCGCTGCCGCTCAAGGTGAGCACGCCGGCGGAGTAGCTGCCGCTGATGCCATTCTGATTGGCGAAGTTGAGCGCATCACCCGACTGATAGTTAGCGATCGTCAGCGAGGCACCGGTCAGGTCGGTGTGACTGGAAGTCACCGTCACGCCCGAGTCGACCGCCACCGCCGCCGCGCCAATCGTGGCCACGACGCTACTAACCGAAAAAACCGTGCCGTCGCCGTCGGCCCCGCCGTAGATCGTCATCCCATACAGTGTTGATCCACCCAGCGTCAAACTGCCAAGAGGCGTTTCGCCATTCGTGCCGTTGAACGAGAGCAGGGTCGTGGGGTTCCCGCCAGTCACCGGCACGCTGAAAACCGTGCCGTCGCCGTCGACCCCGCCGTAGGTCGTCATCCCATAAAGCGTTGATCCACTGAGCGTCAAACTGCCATAGGGACTTTCGCCGTTTGTGCCGTTGAACGACAGGAGGGTGGTGGAAGTGCCGCCAGTCACTGGAATGCTGAAAACATTGCCTTCGTGGTTTGCCCCGCCGTAGGGATCCATCCCATAAAGTGTTGATCCACTGAGTGTCAAACTACCATAGGGATATTCACCGTTGGTGCCGTTGAAGGAGAACAGAGTGGTGGGAGAACCGCCGGTCACCGGGATGCTGAAAATAAGTCCATCGCCGTTTACCCCGCCTCCGGCGGTCATCCCATAGAGTGTTGATCCATCGGCGCCGAGCGTCAGATCGCTCTGCGGATGCTCGCCGTTCGTGCCGTCGAATGAAAACAGGGTGGTGGGAGAGCCGCCGGTCACCGGAATGCTGAAAATAAGTCCATCGCCGTTTACCCCGCCTCCGGCGGTCATCCCATAGAGTGTTGATCCATCGGCGCCGAGCGTCAGATCGCTCTGCGGATGCTCGCCGTTCGTGCCGTCGAATGAAAACAGGGTGGTGGGAGAGCCGCCGGTCACCGGAATGCTGAAAACCGTGCCGTCGCCGTTTGCCCCGCCAGCGCTGGTCATCCCAAAAAAGGTTGATCCGTCGGCGCTGAGCGTCAAGCTGCCGCCGGGGTCGTAGCCGTTCGCGCCGTTGTTGGATCCGAACTGGAAGAGGGTCGTGGGGCTGCCGCCGGTCACCGGAATGCTGAAAATGTTGCCGTAGCCGCGAACACCTCCTCCATCGGTCATCCCATAAAGTGTCGATCCAACCAGCGTTAGACTGCCCCCGGGGTATTGGCCATTGGCGCCGTTGAACGAGAGTGGCGCCGGAAAACCCGACGTCGTCACGACGGGTGTCACTTCGTCGTTATCGGTGGCGCTGATGCTGCCGGCGGTGGTAGCGTTGTATTCACCAATCGTGCCGTTGCCGTTGTTCGCAACAAACAGATCCTCGCCCGATACCTGGATGCCAGCCGGGCCATTCAATCCCGTGACCACAGAGGCGTTGAGTGGCGCCCCGGTGGTAGCGTTGTATTCGGCAATCGTGGCACTGTTGGTTGTAACAAGCAGATCGCCGCCAGATACCGCGATGCCGAGCACCTGACTCGGTCCGGTGATGAGCGATGCGTTGACCACGGCGCCCGACGTTGTGTATTCTCCGACAACGTAGCTACCAATCGGTTTGTAGTGCGAGACGAACAGATCCCCGCCCGATACCGCGATTGCGTAGGGGTAGTCCAGTCCCGTGAGCAGCGAGGCATTGACCGTCGCTCCCGAGGTGGTGTATTCGCCAATCGTGTCGTTGCCAGTGTTCATGACAAACAGGTCGTCTCCCGATACCGCGACGCCAAAGGGGTCATCTAGTCCCGTGACCAGAGAGGCGTTGATCGTGGCTCCAGTCGTGGCGTTGTACTCACCAATCGCGTTGTCGTTGGCACTGGTAACAAACAGGTCTCCGCCCGAAGCCGCGAGCGCAATTGGGGAATTCGCATACGGAACCAGGGAGGCGTTGATTGTCGCTCCAGTCGTGGCGTTGTACTCGCCAATCGTGCCAGCGTCGTAGTTCGTGGCAAATAGGTCTCCCGCGGAGACCGCGATAGCTTGCAGGTCGGTTAACCCGGTGACGAGCGAAGCATTGACCGTCGCGCCCGCAGGCCCCGCCACCGTTGCCTGATTCGACATGGTGCCGGTGGCGACGGGACTGACGGTCGCCACGACCGTATAGGTCACCGAGCTGCCGGCGGGCAAATTCACGTCCGTATCGTCGATGTTCCCCGAGCCGCTAGACGTGAAACCCGAGGCGCCACCCGTTTCGATGGCATTGTAGGTTGCGCCGGTGAGTGCGCTGGGCAACGTGTCGACGATCGAGGCTCCAACTACGGCGCTAGTTCCGGCATTGGTCGCCACAATCGTGTAAGTGATTGGGCTGCCAGGAATGGCCGTACCGGTCGCGCTCGCGACACTCGATCCGCCCAAGTCGTCGGTCGTAGTGATCTTGAGGTCGGGTGCGTAGACGTCCACCTGCTCCGACGCCGTGCTGCTCGTCTCCGAGTTATCGAGAGCGATCACTGAAAGTGTCCGGGCGGCGGGGCTATTGCTGGTGGTCGAGAACATGACCGACTGCAAGGCTGCCGTGTATTGGGCAGGCGTGGCGTTTCCGGTCAAGTTGAGCACGCCGCCGGAGTAGCTGCCGCTGATGCCGTTCTGGTTGGTGAAATTGAGCGAATCCCCCGTTTGATAGTTGGTGATCGTCATTGAGGCACCGGTGATATCGGTGTCGCTGGAAGTGACCGTCACGCCGGAGTCGACCGCGACTGCGCCGCCACCGATGGTGAACGTGTCGACCATGCCGGAGGCGGTTAGGGTCGGCGGACCGGCGGCGACGGTGACCTCCTCAGCAGCGGAGTTACTCGTGACCGCTGCATCGTCGGCGACAACCGTAATCGACCGTGTCGTCGTGCTGCTACCGGTTGAGGAGAACGTGACCGATTGTAAGGCCAATTGGTATTGAGACGGCGTAGCGCTACCGCTCAAGGTCAGCACGCCATCGGAGAAGCTGCCAGTTATACCATTCTGGTTGGTGAAATTGAGCGTATCGCCCGACTGTTCGTCGTTGATCGTCAGCGTAGCGCCGGTCAGATCGGTGTCGTTTGAACTAACCGCGATGCCGGTGTCGACGGCAATCGGCGAGTCGCCGAGGGTGTAGTCGGCCGTTGATCCCGAGGGGGTAACGGTGACGGTTGGCAAGAACAGGGAGAAAATGGTGCCGTCGCCGAGATTGCTGCCACCACCCGCCGTCGTTCCATAAAAGGTCGAGCCGATGGGCGTTAATCCGCCCTCGGGACCGGCGCCGTGGGGGCCCAAACCCGAAAACGAATACGGGACCTGATAGCTGGCGCCACTGGTGCTAATCGTAAAGACTGTGCCGTCGTCGTAGATGCCTCCGCCGCCGGCCGTTCCGTACAAGGTTGACCCGACGAGTGTCAGGTCGCTCGCTGGGTACTGACCGTCGGCAGTACCGCCCGTGAAAGAATGCAGTAGCTGGTAGCCCGAACCGTCGGTGTTGACCGCGAAGAGGGTGCCGTCGCTGCTTGCGCCGCCCAAATCCGTCGTTCCATAAAGCGTCGAGCCGCTAAGCGTCAAGCCGGCTTCTGGGAGAAAGCCGTCGGTGCCTCCGGCGAACGCGTGGAGAATTTGGTAGCCTGTGCCGCTTGTGCTAATCGAAAACACCGTGCCATCGTTGCTAGTGCCTCCCTCTTCCGTCGTTCCATAAAGAGTGGAACCGCTGAGTGCGAGAGCCGCCGTCGGAGCAAAACCATCGCTGCCCGTGAATGCATGCAAGATCTGGAAACCGATCCCGTTGGTGCCGATCGAGAAGATGGTCCCGTCGCCGGCGCTACCGCCGTACGTCGATGTCCCATACAGTGTCGAGCCACTAAGCGTCAAACCGGAGAGCGGATAATTGCCATCGCTGGCATTGGTGACTGTATCCTCGAAAGAATGCAGCACCTGGAAGCCCGTACCATTGATATTCATCGAGAAAATCGTGCCGCCGTCATATGCGCCTCCGTCTGATGTCGTTCCATACAGCGTCGAACCGCTTAGGACCAGGCTACCGTTGGGTTCCAAACCATCGGTGGATGAACCTGTAAAGGAGTGCAGGATTTGGTAGCCCGTGCCATCGGAATTGATTGAAAAGACGGTGCCGAGGCCGCCGGCGGCGCCGGAGCCGGTCTGCGTCGTTCCATAGAAGACTGAACCCCCGAGCGTCAGGTTTCCATCGGGGGCGCTGCCGTCGTTGACCGTTCCGAGCGATTGAATCACTTGGTAGGTGCTGCCGGCGGTGTTATACGAGAAGATCGTCCCGACGCTGGCGCTACCACCCGCACCGGTCGTCCCAAAAAGGGTCGAGCCGCTGAGCGTCAGAGCGGCATAGGGGCTGTTGCCGTCGCTGGGGCCGCCGGCGAAAGAATGCAAGACTGCAAAGCCGGTGCCGCCGGTATTGATTGAAAAAACCGCGCCGTCACCGGCGCTGCCGCCACCCTCAGTCGTTCCATACAGGGCCGAGCCAACAAGCGTCAAGCCGGCTGGGGTCGCGCCATCAATGGTGCTGCCGGTGAAAGTATGCAGCACTTGGAAGCCGGTGCCGCCGGTATTGATGGAAAAGATTGTGCCGTCATCGTCGCTGCCGCCGTAATCACTGGTTCCGAACAGAGTCGAGCCGCTGAGCGTCAAAAGGGCTTCTGGGTCTTGGCCCTCGGACACTGCGAACGAATGCAGCACCTGGAAGCCGGTGCCGCCGGTATTGATGGAAAAGATCGTGCCGTCACCGTTGGTGCCGCCCGCAGTGGTGGTTCCATAAAGCGTCGAGCCGCTGACGGTCAAGCCGGCCTCAGGCGTACCGCCGTCGCTGGTGCCGCCGCTGAATGACCGTAGCACTTGGAAGCTGCTGCCGCTGGTGCCGATCGAAAAGATCGTGCCGTCATCGTCGGTGCCGCCGTAATCAGTGGCCCCGAACAGAGTGGAGCCGACGACCGTCACACCTTCTGGACCGCCGCCATCAGACGTGCCGCCGGTGAACGCATGCAGAACTTGAAAGTCAGTGCCATCGGTGTTTATGGAAAAGAGTGTGCCGTCGTTGCCGCTGCCCCCCTCATACATCGTCCCATACAAAGTGGAGCCGGCCAGCGTCAAGCTGTTGCAGAACAGGCCGTTGGCACCAAAGATTGATTGCAAGACTTGGTAGCCCGTGCCATCGGTGTTGACCGAATAGAGCGCTCCCTCGCCGACGGCACCGCCGCCTGCCGAAACTCCATAGAGCGTCGAACCGTTGAGTACGAGTGCCGGCGTGTATGGCTCGCTGGCGTCGGTACCGGTGAACGAATGGAGCGTCTCAATCGAAATCGTCAACATGCGGCGGTCTTCGAGCCGCTCCAACCGACACGTCCGGCCGAGTGAAACCCCTATCGACGCGTCAGCGGGCCGCAAACGATTGGTCGCCAGCGTTTTCGGTCGATGGCGGTTACTTCGTCGGCCTGGGCTCACGGTCTGCCCTCTCTTGTGGCCAGTGGGTATTAGCTGACTGCCCCGCCAGCGCCACCGTACGCGCTAGGCATCGCAGTTCCACCGCTTTTCGCCGGCCATGGGAGGCGAACTTGCGAGGCCCTACCGCTTCGGGCGCAATCGGCAGATCACACTTTTGGGGGGGGCGGCGAGATTCGAGTTGATTATAACTCGTGCCGCAGAACGATCAAGAAAAAAGTCGACCAATTCCTCGCCGGCGATCGCGCCACGGGGGGGCTCTCTACGGCGGGAATCGCGCGAACAACGATCCCTACGGTGAGTCGGAGACCCAGTACCTAATTGATCAGACCCAAAGATCGGCCAGATCAAAATCCGACACCGCCTCGTCGGTGGCAGCGAACGCTTCGCTGGCCGCGTGGCGACCATGATCGCGGTTGCCGGTCGTCGAACTCGTGCCCCCCGAACCACTGCCGGTCGTGCTCGTCGTGGTGGTCGACGTCGTGGTGGTCGACGCCGGTGCCGAGACGACGTTGCTCACGCTGCTCGCCGGCGAACTGCTCGAGGAGCTGCCGGTCTCCTGCGCTCCCAGCTCCAGGCCGACAAAACCGGTCGTCCCCACGCCCTGCGTGCTGTTGGGATTCGTCGGTGCGGCACTCTCCAAACGACCCGTCAATGCCCGAACCGTGTTCAATGTCGTGGCGTTGATTTGCCCGGCACCGAGCAGGTCGTAGTACGGATTGTAACTGCTCGACGTCGTCCGCGTGCCGCTGGCAAGAGGACGAATGTCGTTGATGTCGGTCGCATTGTCCTGTGCGTCTCGGTTTGCGTCGCCAGGCAGAACGTCGAAGAAGAAGTCGAACGACGAACCGGCCAATCCATTGCCCGACGGAAGTGCCTGGCCCGTGGTGAACGTGCCGCTGATGCCGGCTCCGTGCGAGTCGACCACCGCCGGACCATACGAGCTGCTGGTCGAGGCGATGCCGAAGGCATACTTGTTGTTGGTCAGCGGGCCTGACAGAGTCCACGAATAGGTGTTGCTGCCGTCGGACGTGAAGCCGGTCACGCTGGGCGTCGATCCGCCCGAGCCGCCATTCAATTTCAGCGAGCCCAGGGCAACGCCACTGACCGGCCCGCTGAAGGTGACGGTGATCGTGTTGAGGTTCGTCCAAGGCAACGTTTGAGTCTGGGCGGCCGACGTTCCGGTCTGCAAGGCATAGCCCAACGTCGAACTGCCGTACACGTGGCCGGTGACCGCATTAGTGTGGGTGCTCAGGTACGTATCGAAGGCTGACCCCCAGCTTGTGCTCGAGATATAGGCCGCGGTGACCGTGACCGGCGCGGAGACGGTGATTTGCGTCGTCGCCGTGTTGCTGTTCACGTTGCCGGTGTCGCCCGAATCGTCAACGACGATCGAAATGTTCCGGGTCGCCACGCTGCTGCTGGTCGAGGAGAAGGTGACCGACTGCAAGGCGGTTTGATACTGGGCCGGAGTGGCCGAACCGCTCAAGGTCAGCACGCCAGCGGAGAACACGCCGGTGATGCCGTTCTGGGTGGTGAAGTGGAGCGTATCACTGCCCGACTGATAGCCGGTGCCGATTGTGATCGTCGAGCCCGTCACATCGGTGTCGAACGACGTGACGGCCACGGCCGCGTCGACTGTCACAGTCTGGCCGGCAGTAGACGCGATCGAGGTTTGATTGGCGGTCACAACCGGCGCGGCGATCGCCACGTTGACGGTGTCGATGCCGGTGTTGCTGGTGGTGGGCGACGCCGTGCTGTCGTCGGCGACGACGTCGATGGTGCGGGTCGACTGGTTGATGCTGGTGGTGGAGAACGTGACCGACTGCAAGGCCGCCGTGTATTGGGCGGGCGTTGCGCTGCCGGTCAGAGTCAGCACGCCACCGGAGTTGCTGGCGATGGTGATGCCGTCGATCGGGGTGTAATTGAGCGAGTCGCCTGATTGGTAGTTGGCGATGGTCTCCGACGCGCCGGTAATATCGGTATCGCTGGACGTTACCGAGATGCCGGAATCGACAGCCACAGCCGAGCCGCCGAGGGTGAAGGTCTGGCCGGTGCTGCCCGAGGTCGACACGACTGGTGGGAGGGTCGCCACATTGACACTCTCCGATGCCAAAGGGCTATCGAGCGAGCCATCGATGACGTCGATCAAAAGTTCCCGCGTGATAGTATTCGGGCTGGTAGTGGAGAACATGACCGACTGCAAGGCCGCGGTGTATTGGGCCAGCGTAGCGCTACCACTCAGGGTCAGTACGCCGCTGGCGTAGCTGCCGCTGATACCGCTACCGACCGGGCTGGTGAAGCTCAGCGTGTCAGGGTCTGGCTGATAGTTGGTGATCGTCACCGTGGCACCAGTCAGGCCCGCCTGGGCAGACGTTACGGTCACGCCCGCGTCGACTGCCACCGCCGAACGACCGGGGACGAAGGTGTTGGTCCCGCCCGACGGGTTCACCGTGGCGATCACCACGTTGACGCGCTCCGCCGCGGGACTGCTATTCAACGAGTCGTTAGCGTCGAGAGCGACGATCGAAAGCAACCGCGTGGTCAAGTTCGAACTGGGTGAGGAGAACGTGACCGACTGCAAGGCCGTCTGGTATTGGGCGACCGTAGCGCTGCCGCTCAAGGTGAGTACGCCACCTGCGTAGTTGCCGCTGATGCCGTTCTGGCTGTTGAAGTTGAGCGTGTCGCCTGGCTGATTGTTGGTGATCGTCACCGTGGCACCGGTCAGATCCGTATCGCTGGCTCTCACGGTCAGCCCCAAGTTGATCGGCACCGCCGCACCGCCAATATAGAAGTTGTTGACGACGCCTGATGCCGTCACGACGTTGTATTCCACGTTGACTTGCTCTACTGCCGGACTGCTATCCAGTGAGCCGTCTATGGCAACGATCGAAAGCGTTCGGCTGGTGCTGGCGATGCTGGTGGTGGAGAACGTGACCGACTGCAATGCCGCCTGGTACTGGGCGACCGTGGCCGTGCCGGTCAGGGTCAGCACGCCGCTAGCGCTGTTGTAGCTGCCGCTGATGCCGCCTTGATTGGTGAAGTTGAGCGCGTCTCCCGACTGCAATGAGCCGGCCGAGATCGTCACCGTGGCCCCGGTCAACGTGGGATCGTAGTCCGTGATGGTTACGCCGGAGTCGACCGCCACCGACGACTGGCCGACCGTGTAAGTGTTGGTCGCGCCCGATGGGGTGACAACGGGCGGAATCGCCACGACGACAGTGTCCACTCCGGTATTGCTGGGCACGTTGCCGGCGTCGCTGGAGTCGAGAGCGAGAACGTCAACGGTCCGAGTCCCCTTGACAAGACTTGTGGTGGAGAACGTGATCGACTGCAAGGCCGCCTGGTATTGGGCGGGCGTGGCATTGCCGGTCAAGGTAAGTACGCCAGCGGAGTAGCTGCCCGTGATGCCGTTCTGGTTCGTGAAATTGAGGGTGTCGCCCGACTGATAGTTCGTAATCGTTTCAGAGGCACCCGTCAGGTCGGTCTCGTAGGACGTTACCGTCAGACCCGAGTCGACCGCCACTGCGGCGCCGGTGACCGTGAAAGTGTTGCCAGTGCTGGCGGAGGTCGTCACGATGGGGGCGCCGATACCCAGGACGATCGTTTCCACCTCGGTATTACTGGGCACATTGCCGGTGTCGTTGGAGTCATCAGCGACGACGCCAACGGTCCGGGCGTTCGTGTTGGTGCTGGTGGTGGAGAACGTGACCGACTGCAATGCCGCCGTGTATTGAGCAGGCGTGGCGCTGCCGGTCAAGGTCAGCGTGCCACTGGCATAGCTGCCGGTGATGCCATTTTGGTTGGTGAAATTGAGCGCATCGCCGGACTCATAATCGGTGATCGCCATCAATGCGCCGGTGATATCCGTGTCGCCGGACGTTACGGTCAACCCCGAGTCGATCGTCACCGGGGAACCGACAACCGTGGTCACAAACGCGTTCAGCGAGAACACCGTGCCGTCGCCGTCCGTTCCGCCGGAGTTAGTCATCCCATAAAGTTTCGATCCGCTGAGGGTCAAACTGCCGAAGGGAATTGCCCCGTTGGTGCCGTTGAACGAGACGAGGTTTTGGTAACCCACGCCACCCGGTTGGAAGCTGAAAATATTGCCCGCGCCTGCTGTCCCGCCCTGGGTGGTCATCCCATAAAATGTTGATCCACTCAGCGTCAAACTGCCATTGGGCATGGCGTTACTGGCGGCGTTAAACGTGTATAGGGTCGTGAGATTACCACCAATTATTGGCAGGACGAAAATGGTGCCGGCGTTATCGAACCCGTCGCCGGAGGTCATCCCATAAAGGGCTCCTCCATTGAGCATCAAACTGCCTTCAGGAAAGGCGCCGTTCGTGCCGTTGAACGAGGCCAGGTTCGTGGGAGTGCCGCCAAACACCGAAATGCTGAAAACGTTGCCCTCGTAATCTGTCCCACCGCCCGAGGTCATCCCATAAAGCGTTGAACCGCTGAGCGTCAAATCGCCCTCAGGAAATGCGCCGTCGGTGAGCCCAGTGAACGAATAGAGGTTGATGGGAGTGCCGCCGGTCACTGGAATGCTGAAAATGTTGCCCGCGCCTGCTGTCCCGCCCTGGGTGGTCATTCCATAAAGCGTGGCTCCGTTGGCACTGAGCGTCAAACTGCCATAGGGCGCATCGCCGTCCGCGCCATTGAACGAGGCCAGGAGCGTGGGACTACCACCAGTCACCGGAATGCTGAAAATGGTGCCGTCGGCGTAAATCCCACCCGCGGAGGTCATGCCATAAAGCGTCGATCCATCGGCACTGAGGGTCAGACTGCCATACGGCCAGTCGCCATCCGTCGCCCCGGTGAACGAGTACAGGCTCGTAGGAGTGCCGCCGGTCGCCGGAATGCTGAAAATGTTACCATCGCCGTATGTCCCGCCCGTCGTGGTCATTCCATAGAGCGTTGAGCCATTGGCACTGGGCGTCAAATTGCCTCCCGGAGAATTACCGTTCGCGCCATTGAACGATGCCAGGGTCTGAAAGTCCAACGTCGACGTGACCACCGGGGCGGCGATGGCCACGACGACCGTGTCGACTCCCGTATTGCTGGGCACATTGCCGGCGTCGTTCGTGTCGAGAGCGACGACGTCAATGACCCGCGTCGTTTTGACAGCGCTGGTGGTGGAGAACGTGACCGACCGCAAGGCCGCCTGATATTGGGCGGGCGTAGCGCTGCCAGTCAACGTCAGCACTCCGGCAGAGTAACTGCCGGTGATGCCGTTCTGGTTGGTGAAATGGAGCGTGTCGCCCGACTGATAGTTGGCGATCGTTTCCGTGGCCCCGGTGATATCCGTGTCGTAGGACGTCACCGTCACGCCCGAGTCGACGGTCACTGCCGATCCCCCGAGCGTGTAGGTTTGGCCGGCGGTGTTCAGCGAGAACACCGTGCCCTCGCCGCTTGCCCCGCCCTCCAAAGTCATTCCGTAAAGGATTGATCCACTGACCGTCAAACTGCCAAAGGGCTCGGAGCCGTTCGTGCCGTTGAACGACAGCAGGTTTGTGGGAGTGCCACCGGTCACCGGAAGGGTAACGATCGCTCCGTCGCCGTTTGCTCCACCGGCTTGGGTCATCACATAAAGTGTTGATCCACTGAGTGTCAAACTGCCGTGGGGATTCGCGCCGTTCGTGCCATTGAACGAGAGCAGGGTCGTGGGAGTGCCGCCGGTCGCGGGAATGCTGAAAATGGTGCCATCGCCATTTGCTCCGCCTGCATCGGCCGTCCCATAAATTGTCGATCCACTGAGCACCAAATTGCCTACGGGATATTCGCCGTTCGTGCCGTTGAACGAGAGCAGGGTCGCGGGAGTACCGCCGGTCACCGGAAGGCTGAAAATGGTGCCATCGCCGATTCCCGAGCCATATGCTCCGCCGTAGGCGGTCGTCCCGTAAAGTGTGGATCCGCTGAGCGTCAGACTGCCCTCGGGAACTTCGCCGTTCGTGCCGTTGAACGAGGTCAGGGTCGTGGGAGTGCCGCCGGTCACGGGAATGCTGAAGACGGTGCCGTCGCTGTTTGCCCCGCCTTCGTAGGTCGTGCCATAGAGCGTTGATCCGCTCAGCACCAAACTACCGAAAGGATCGTAGCCATCCGTGCCGTTGAATGAGGTCAGGGTCGTGAGTGTGCCGCCGGTCAACGGAATGCTGAAGATCGTGCCGCTGGAATAGGTCCCGCCTTCTTCGGTTATCCCAAATAGTGTGGATCCATCGAGCGTCAAACTGGCTTCGGGATCTTTGCCATTCGTGCCGTTGAATGAGAACAGGGTTGTGGGTGTACCGCCAGTCACCGGAATGCTGAAAATGGTGCCGTCGCCATATGCCCCGCCATCGAGGGTCGTGCCATAGAATGTAGATCCGCTGAGCGTCAAAGTTCCAGTTGGCAGTGCGCCGTTTGTGCCGTTGAACGAGGCCAGGGTTTGAAAATCCGACGTCGTCACGACGGGGGCGGCGATCGCCACGACGACAGTGTCGACGCCGGTGTTGCTGGGCACATTGCCGGCGTCGCTGGTGTCGAGAGCGACGACATCAACGGTCCGGGTTCCCTTGACAACGCTGGTGGTGGAAAAAGTGACCGACTGTAAGGCCGCCTGGTATTGGGCCGGTGTAGCGCTGCCGGTCAAGGTGAGCACGCCAGCGGAATAGCTGCCGCTGATGCCGTTCTGGTTGGTGAAGTTGAGAGTGTCGCCCGCCTGGTAATTGGTAATCGTTTCGGTGGCGCCTGTCAGGTCGGTGTCATAGGAAGTCACCGTCAAACGCGAGTCGACCGTCACTGCCGAGCTGCCGAGCGTGAAGGTTTGGCCGGTGCTGCCCGACGGCGTCACGACGGGTGGGCCGATCGCCAGGTTATCGGTATCGGTGGCGCTGGCGCTAAGATTGCTGATGGTGTACTCGCCAACCGTATTAGAGAAAGTGGTGCTGACAAACAGGTCGCTGCCCGAGAGGGCGATGCCTTCCGGTAAACCGTTCAGGCCTGTGACGACCGAGGCATTGATTGCGGCCCCCGTCGTGGCGTTGTACTCGCCAACCGTGCCGCCGTCAGAGTTCGCGACGAACAGAGTGTTGCCTGACAGGGCGATGCCTTCCGGATCGCTCAAGCCGGTGACGAGCGAGGCATTGATCGCGGCCCCCGTCGTGGCGTTGTACTCGCCAATCGTTCCGCCGAACTCGTTGGCGACAAACAGGTCGTTGCCTGACAGGGCGATGTGGTAGGGACCGTTCAAGCCTGTGACGAGCGAGGCATTGATCGCGGCCCCCGTTGTGGCGTTGTACACGCCAATCGTGCCGGTCGAGGCGTTCGAGACGAACAAATCATTGCCCGATAGCGCGATGCCCGACAGGCCATAGTCACCCGAGATAAGGTAGGCATTGACTACCGCTCCGGATGTGGTGTATTCCGAGACCGTGCCGAGGTCGTAACTCGTGAAGAACAAGTCTCCATTGGATGCGATGACATCGAGCAGGTCGTAGGATGAGGCGAGGGGGGTGCTGACCGGGGCGCCGGTCGTGGCGTTGTATTCGTCAATATCGCCGCCATTAGAGTTCGAAACGAACAGGTCACCCCCGGACAGGGCGATGCCTTGCGGCGCGGCCAGGCCGGCGACAAGGGGGTAGTTGATCGCGGCGCCAGTGGTAGCGTCGAATTCGTAAATTGTGCTGTTGTTAGAATTGGCGACATACAAGTCGTTGCCCGACAGGGCGATGCCCTCCGGTTCATAGTAGAGACCATCGTCGAGGTATGCATCGATCGTGGCGCCGGTGGTGGCGTTGTACTCGCCAATGGAGTCATTTTCCGCGTCCGTGACAAACAGGTCGTTGCCCGATAGGGCGATGCCTAGCGGCTCGCCCAAGCCGGAGACGAGCGAGGCGTTAATTGCGGCGCCATTGGTGGCGTTGTACTGGCCGATCGTGCCATTGCCGGCGTTCGCGACAAACAGTTCGTTGCCTGATAGGGCGATGCCTTCTGGATAGCTCAAGCCGGTGATGAGCGCGGCGTTGATCACGGCCCCCGTGGTGGCGTTGTATTCGCCGATCGTGCCACTGTAAGCGTTCGCGACAAACAGGTCGTTGCCCGACACGGCGACGCCTTCTAGCTCCAAGAGGCCCGTGACGAGCGCGGCATTAATCGCGGCCCCCGTCGTGGCGTTGTATTCGCCAATCGTGCCGTTTGCCGTGACGAACAGGTCGTTGCCCGAGATGGCGATGCCTTCCGGAAAGTTCAAGCCGGTAACGAGCGCGGCATTGATCACGGCCCCCGTGGTGGCGTTGTATTCGCCAATCGTGCCACTCACAGAGTTCGTGACAAACAGGTCGTTGCCCGACAGGGCGATGAAGGCCGGATCGTTCAAGCCGTTTACGAGCGACGCGCTGACTGTCGTGCCGTAAGGTCCGCTCAGGGTGGGCGTGTTCGACAAAGTGCCGGAAGCCGTGGGACTGACCGTGGCGGTGAGCGTGTAGGTGATCGTGCTGCCAGCCGGGAGGCTCACGGCCGTGTCGTCGATGTTTCCGCTGCCGCTGGCGGTGTAGCCCGACGCGCCGCCGGTCTCGGTAGCCGTGTACGTGGCACTGGTGAGCGCGCTAGGCAACGGGTCGGCAATCGTGAGGCCGGTCGCTGCCCCGCTTCCGGAATTCGTGACGGTGACCGTGTACGTGATTCTGCTGCCGCGATCGACAGTGCCGGTGACACTGCCCACGCTCGAACCACCCCGATTGTCGCTCGTCGTGATTTGGAGGTCGGCGATATTGACCTGTTCGGCGGCGGAATTGCTCGGCGCGTCGCCGGTGTCATTGGAGTCCAGTGCGACGATCGACAGCGACCGGGTGGTGGTGGCCGTGCTGGTGGTCGAGAACGTGACGGACTGCAAAGCCGTCTGGTACTGGGCCGGCGTGGCGGAGCCGCTCAGGGTGAGCACGCCCGCGGAGTAGCTGCCGCTGATGCCATTCTGGTTGGTGAAATGGAGCGTGTCGCCCGATTGGTAGCCGGAGCCGATCGTGACCGTAGCGCCCGTCAGGTCAGTGTCGTAGGACGTCACCGTCACACCTGAATCGACCGCAACAGCCGAACCGCCAAGGTCGAACGCATTGGTCGTGCCCGAAGGGGTCACGACGGGGGCGGCAATCACGAGATTGTCGGAATCAAGGCCGCTGGCGCCGGTATTGGTGAGGGAGTATTCGCCGACCGTGTCGACGTAGCCGTTCACGACAAACAGGTTGCTGCCCGACACGGCGATGCCTTCCGGCTCGCCAACGCCCGTGATGAGCGAGGCGTTGATCGCGGCCCCCGTGGTGGCGTTGTACTCGCCAATCGTGCCGCCGAACTCGTTCGAGACAAACAGGTCGTTGCCCGACAGGGCGATACTTTCCGGATAATTCACGCCGGTGACCAGGGAGGCGTTGATCGCGGCGCCGGTAGTGGCATTGTATTCGCCAATCGTGCTACTGTTACGGTTCGCGACAAACAGGTCGTTGCCCGACACGGCAATGCTGTACGGCGTATTCAGCCCGGTGACGAGCGAAGCGTTGACGAGCGTTCCCGAGGTGGTGTATTCAGCGACCGTGCCGGTGCTGGCGTTCGAGACGAACAGATCGCTGCCCGATATCGCGACGCCAGCCGCTCCATAGTCTCCCGAGACAAGCGAGGCGTTGACCACTGCACCGGACGTGGTGTATTCGGCGACCGAACCGAGGTCGTAACTGGTAACGAACAGATCTCCATTGGACGCGACGACGTTGAGCAGGTCATAGGATGAGACGAGTGGGGCGCTGACCGTGGCGCCTGTCGTGGCGTTGTATTCGTCAATCGCGCCGCTGTTTGCGTTCGCGACAAACAGGTCGTTGCCCGACAGGGCGATGCCTTGCGGCGCCGCCAGGCCGGCGACGAGCGAGGCATTTACCGCGGCGCCGGTGGTGGCATTGTATTCGCCAATCGTGCTAGTGGAAGCGATCGCGACATACAGGTCGCTGCCCGACACGGCGATGCCGTTCGGATCGTCGAGGCCTGCGACGAGCGAGGCATTGATCGCGGCCCCTGTCGTGGCGTTGTATTCACCAACCGCGTAGCCATCGAGGGTTGAGACATACAGGTCGTTGCCCGACACGGCGATGCCTTGCGGATAGCTCAAGCCGGAGACGAGCGAGGCATTGATCGCGGCGCCGGTGGTGGCGTTGTACTGGCCAATCGTGCCGCCGGCATAGTTCGCGACAAACAGATTGTTGCCTGAGAGGGCGACACCTTCCGGATAGCTCAAGCCGGAGACGAGCGAGGCATTGATTGCGGCGCCCGTCGTGGCGTTGTATTCGCCAATCGTGCCATTGTTAGAGTCGTAAGCGCCGCTGTTCGCGACGAATAGGTCGTTGCCTGAGATGGTGATGCCATCTGGAAAGTTCAAGCCGGTGACGAGCGAGGCATTGATCGCGGCCCCCGTTGTGGCGTTGTATTCGCCGATCGTGCCGTTTGCCGTGACAAACAGGTCGTTGCCCGAGATGGCGATGCCTTCCGGAAAGTCCAAGCCGGTGACGAGCGAGGCATTGATCGCGGCCCCTGTCGTGGCGTTGTATTCGCCGATCGTGCCACTGACCTCATTCGCGACAAACAGGTCGTTGCCCGACAGGGCAACGCCGGCAGGCTGGCTCAACCCGTTTACCAGCGATGCGTTCACCGGCGCCGGCGGACAAATTCACCGTCGCCGTGTTCGACAATGTCCCCGAGGCGGTTAAACTGATGGTGGCCACGACGGTGTAGGTGATCGCGCTATCCACCGGCAAGCTCACGGCGGTATCGTCGATGTTCCCGCTGCCGCTGGCAGTGAAGCCCGAGGCGCCGCCGGTTTCCGTGGCGGTGTACGTTACGCCGGTGAGCGCGCTGGGCAAGGTGTCGGCGATCGTGGCGCCGGTCGCTGCCGCGGTACCGGCATTCGTGACGGTGATCGTGTACGTGATTGGGCCACCGCGATCGGCGGTGCCGGTGGTGCTCGTGGCGCTCGAGCCGCCCCAATTGTCGCTGGTGGTGATTTCAAGGTTGGGGACGAGGGCGATATTGACTTGTTCGGCGGCGGAGTTGCTGTCAGCACCCCCGTCTTCGGCGACAACCGTGAGCGATCTGGCCGTGGCGCTGGAGCTAGTGGTGGAGAAGGTAATCGATTGCAGGGCCGCTTGATACTGAGCCACGGTGGCAGTGCCACTCAACGTGAGCGTACCGGTACCGGTGTTGTAGCTGCCGGTGATGCCGTTCTGATTGGCGAAGTTGAGCGAGTCGCCCGACTGTTCGTTGCTGATTTGCACCGCGGCCCCGGTCAGGTCGGTGTCGCTGGAAGTGACCGTGATGCTGCTGTCGATGGTGACCGCCGAGCCGCCCGGCGTGAAGGTTGCCGAGGATCCCGAGGGAGTCACGGTGACGGTTGGCAGGGAGAGAGAAAAGACGCTGCCCGCAGCGTTGCTGCCGCCGTATTGGGTAGTCCCGTACAGGCTAGAGCCGGAGAGCACCACGGACGACGGAGCCGGGAGGTTATAGATTGTCGCAGTCGTAAAGGAATAGACGGTCTGGTAACCGGCGCCGGAGAGATTGTAGGAAAAGACGGCGCCGTCGCCATTTGCTCCGCCATCTGAGGCTGTTCCGTAGAGGGTCGACCCGCTGAGCGTCAAGCCAGTATCGGGATAAAGCCCGCCGTTGCCGGTCGGCGAGAAGCCGTAGAGAACTGCGAAGCCGCTGCCACTGGTGGAAATCGAAAAAATCGTACCATAACCGGAATAGTAGGAAGCGTCGCCACCCTCGTCGGTCGTTCCATAGAGGGTCGAGCCGCTGAGCGTGAGGCCCGCTTCTGGGTTTTCGCCGTCGCCGCCGCCACCAGTGAAAGAGTGCAGCAGTGAGAAGCCGCTGCCACTGGTGGCGATCGAATAAACCGTGCCCTCGTTGGCGGTGCCCCCCTCGTATGTCGTCCCATAGAGCGTCGAACCGCTGAGCGCGAGGGTGCCTTCCGGAGATTCGCCATCGCTGCCGCCACCGGTGAACGAATGCAGGATCTGGTAACCGCTGCCAGCCGTGCTGATCGAGAAGATGGTTCCGTAACCGGCGCTGCCGCCCTGTTGGGTTGTTCCATAGAGGGTTGAGCCGTTGAGCGTCAGACCGCCATACGGATCGTCGCCGTCACCACTCGTGTCCGTAAATGAATGCAGAATCTGAAAATTGGTGCCATTGGTATTGATCGAAAAGATCGTGCCATCGCCGTACGCGCCCCCGCCGCCTGTCGTACCGTAAAGAGTCGATCCGACCAGCAACAGGGTCCCCGAAGGATAGGCGCCGTTGGTTTGGCTGTTGACGAAGTTGTAAAGAACCTGGTACCCAGTGCCGTTGGAGTTCTCTGAGTAAATCGTCCCGTCGTTGCTGCTCCCCCCACTGCCGGTCACACCGTAGATGGTCGAACCGGACAGCGTTACGCCACCACCGGGGCCGGCGCCGTCACTGGCTGTGCCAAGCGAGAGCAAGGTCTGGTAACCGGTGCCGGCAGTGCTGATGGAGAAGACGGTTCCATCCCCGGCGCTGCCACCCACTTGGGCTGTTCCATAGAGCGTCGAGCCGCTAAGCGCCAAGACCATTGGATCTTCGCCGTCGCCCGTGGCGCTGGGGAACGAATGCAAGGTCGTGAAGCCGGTGCCGCTCGTGCCGACGGAAAAGAGCGTGCCCTGACCATTCGGGCCATACTCGCCCGTGGTGCCGTACAACGTCGAGCCACTGAGCACCAGGTTCGAGGCATATGCGCCGTCAGACACCGAGAACGTATGCAATGTCTGGAAGCCCGAGCCGCTAGTATTCATCGCGAAGACCGAGCCCCAAATCCCGTCGCCGTTCCCGTCCGTCGTACCGTAGATGGACGAGCCATTGATCACGAGCGGTCCGTCAGGGGACACGCCGTCGCCTCCCGAGAAGGAGTGCAGCAGCCCATAACCCGAGCCGCTGGTGCTCACGGAAAATACAGTTCCGTCCCCGGAGCTGCCGCCCCTCTCGGTCGTCCCGTACAACGTTGAGCCGCTTACCGCCAGGCCGCCGACCGGAGAGGCGCCATCGGAGGTCCCGCCGGCGAACGAGTGCAAGAGCTGAAAACCGGTACCGCTGGTGCTGATCGAAAAGACCGTTCCGTCGTTTGCGGTTCCGCCGCTCACCGTTGTTCCGTAGAGGGTGGAACCGACAATCGTCAGTCCGGCGTCAGGGAAGCCACCATCGCTCGTGCTGTCGGTAAAGGAATGAAGGATGGTGAAATCGGTGCCGTTGGTATTGACCGAGAAGACGTCGCCATAGCTGCTACCGCCTCCATCGTACATCGTTCCGTAGAGGGTCGATCCCGAAAGGATCATGCCGCTGCAATCGCCGCCGGTGGTGTAATAGCTGAGCGAATCCAAGATCTGGTGGCCGGCGCCATTGGTGCCCACCGAAAAAATTGTCCCCTCGGAGTCTTGGCCACCACCGACTGACGAGCCGTAGATCGTCGAGCCACCAATCGCAAGACCTGTCCAGCCATCTTCGGCGTCGGTGCCGGTGAACGAATGCAGTGTCTGGAGAGACGCCGTGAGCATGTGCCGGGTTTCGAGCCGCTCGAAGCGAAGCAAGCTGCGGAGTGGTAGTCCCGTCAGGGCATCGGCGGGCCGCAAGCTAAAAGTCGAAGATGGCTTTGACCGACGCTTATTTCGTTTAAACGGTCGCACGAATCTACCCTCGCAATTGACGTAATTTGTTACGGGTTTTTCAAACCTCAGTTTTCAATCTGTGCTACCACCATTCGCGCCGACGACTGGATCTTTTGCGCCGCGGGACGAGGCCACGTAAACCACCGGCGCCCACATTGAACGGACTTGGGGCGCCGAGGCCCGACGCCGCGCTGCTGGGCGCGGAGAGAGCTGAAAAGCCAACTCTTCATGCGTTCCTCTCCGGTTGTCAGCCGATCAGCGGCCGAACGACCACCGACCTCGCTAGTCGTAATACGGGCCTTAAAGGGGAATAGCCCCCCCGTAAGGGTATATGGAGAGGATTCTACTGATCCGAGTTACCGTGTCAAACTTTTTGTAAGCCCATTTTCCGATTGCAGTCGAATCGGCCGGGGAAAATGCAGGAATCAATTTGCTGACGAGAGCATGATAGCGCGCTATCGAACTCGGATTCGTTGGCTTGCAAACGGACGGGATTTGCGGGCAGCGTTACGAAGATCGGCGCGGTTGCCTGAAACGGCGCCGAGCGGCGTGGCTCAATCGAATTGCGCAGGCTACATGGCCTACGTCGATCGCCGTAGTATTTAGACGTACAAATCGACCAGATCGAAGTCGGAAACCACTTCGTCGGTGGCAGCGAACCCTTCGCTGGCCGCGTGGCGACCATGATCGCGGTTGCCGGTCGTCGAACTCGTGCCCCCCGAACCACTGCCCGTCGTGCTCGTCGTCGTGGTAGTCGACGCCGGTGCCGAGACGACGTTGCTCACGGTGCTCGCCTGCGAGCTGCTCGACGAGCTGCCGGTCTCTTGCGCTCCCAGCTCCAGGCCGACAAAACCGGTCGTCCCCACGCCCTGCGTGCTGTTGGGATTCGTCGGTGCGGCACTCTCCAAACGACCCGTCAACGCCCGAACCGTGTTCAATGTCGTGGCGTTGATTTGCCCGGCACCGAGCAGGTCGTAGTACGGATTGTAACTGCTCGACGTCGTCCGCGTGCCGCTGGCAAGAGGATGAATATCGTTGATGTCGGTCGCGTTGTCCTGTGCGTCTCGGTTTGCGTCGCCCGGCAGAACGTCGAAGAAGAAGTCGAACGACGAACCGGCCAATCCATTGCCCGACGGAAGTGCCTGACCCGTGGTGAACGTGCCGCTGATGCCGGCTCCGTGCGAGTCGACCACCGCCGGACCATACGAGCTGCTGGTCGAGGCGATGCCGAAGGCATACTTGTTGTTGGTCAACGGGCCTGACAGAGTCCACGAATAGGTGTTGCTGCCGTCGGACGTGAAGCCGGTCACGCTGGGAGTCGATCCGCCCGAGCCACCATTCAATTTCAACGAGCCCAGGGCAACGCCCGAAACCGGCCCGCTGAAGGTGACGGTGATCGTGTTGAGGTTCGTCCAAGGCAACGTTTGAGTCTGGGCGGCCGACGTGCCGGTCTGGAAGGCATAGCCCAACGTCGAACTGCCGTAGACGTGGCCGGTGACCGCATTGGTGTGGCTGCTTAGATAGGTATCGAAGGACGAGGCCCAACTGGTGCTCGAGATATAGGCCGCGGTGACTGTGAGCGGCGCGGAGACGGTGATTTGGGTCGTCGCCGTGTTGCTGTTCACGTTGCCGGTGTCACCCGAATCGTCAACGACGATCGAAATGTTGCGAGTCGCCACGCTCGTGCTGGTCGACGAGAAGGTGACCGACTGCAAGGCGGTCTGGTACTGGGCCGGAGTGGCCGAACCACTCAAGGTCAGCACGCCCGCGGAGTAAACGCCGGTGATGCCGTTCTGGGTGGTGAAGTGGAGCGTATCGCTGCCCGACTGATAGCCGGTGCCGATCGTCATCGTAGCGCCCGTCACGTCGGTGTCGAACGATTTGACGGTCACGGCCGAATCGACCGCCACGGTCTGGCCGGCGGTCGAAGCGATCGAGACCTGATTGGCGGTGATGACCGGCGCGGCGATCACTACATTGTCAGTATCAGTGACGCTTCTGTTGATACCGGTGGTGTATTCGCCAACCGAGTTGTTGCCCAGGTTCGCGACATACAGGTCGTCATCCGAAACCGCAATCCCTTCCACGTCAGACAGTCCGGGGCCGAACGAAGTATTGACCATTGCGCCCACGGTGGTGTATTCACTAATACCACCGCCGACTGTGACAAACAGGTCGTCTCCTGACACTGCGATGGCAAGCGAGTCCAGTCCCCTGACCAGCGAAGCGTTGATCACCACGCCCGAGGTAGTGTATTCGCCGATCGCGCTACCAGGACCGTAGTCTGTAACAAACAGGTCATTTCCCGATACCGCGACGCTAACGGGCCCATTCAGCCCAGTGACGAGCGAGGCGTTAATTGCCGCTCCTGTCGTGGCTTCGTATTCACCAACCGTGCCTGTGTAAGCATCCCCAATAAATAGGTCCGCGCCCGACACCGCAATCCCCCACGGTTCATGCACTGTTGTGATGAGCGAGGCGTTGATCGTCGCCCCTGACGTTGTGTATTCGCCAATCGTGCCATTGTTCGCGTTGGTGACAAACAAGTCGCTTCCCGATATCGCGATCCCAATTGGGCCACTCAGTCCCGTGATAAGCGA
Source organism: uncultured Planctomycetaceae bacterium (assembly GCA_963702015.1). Lineage (GTDB taxonomy): Bacteria > Planctomycetota > Planctomycetia > Pirellulales > PALSA-1355 > DATJTR01. The sequence goes on along the minus strand of OY969698.1, from coordinate 2,292,857 downwards.
GGCGTTGATTGTTGCCCCAGTGTTGGCGTCGTATTCGCCAATCGTGCCATTGTTCCCGTTGGTGACAAACAGGTCGTTTCCCGATACCGCGATGCCAATCGGGCCGCTCAGTCCTGTGACCAGCGACGCATTAACCGACGCCCCTGCCGGTTCCGAGACCGTTGCCACGTTCGAGAAGGGGCTGGTTGCGGTGGGGCTGACGGTCGCGACGACCGTGTAGGTCACTGTGCTTCCGGCAGGCAAGCTCACGGCCGTATCGTCGATGCTCCCGCTGCCACTGGCCGTGAAGCCGGTGGCGCCCTCAGTTGCCGTACCCGCGTAGGTTGCGCCGGTGAGCGAGCTGGGTAACGTGTCGGCGATCGTGGCGCTCGCCACACCGCTGGTTCCGGCATTGGTGACCGCGATCGTGTAAGTAATTTGGTTGCCGAGAACGGCCGTGCCGATCGCGCTGGTCGCGCTCGATCCACCGACGTTATCGGTCGTGGTGATCTCGAGATCGGGTCCGTAAACGTTCACCTGCTCGGACGCCGTATTGCTATCCAGGTTGTTGTCGATGGCGACGATCGAAATTGCCCGAGTGGTGGTATTGGGACTGGTGGTGGAGAATGTGACCGACTGCAATGCCGATGCATATTGGGCGGGCGTAGCGCTGCCGGTCAAGCTGAGCACGCCACCCGAGTTGCTGGCGATTGTGATGCCTTCGATCGGTGTGTAATTGAGCGAATCACCCGACTGATAGTTGGTGATCGTCATCGAGGCGCCGGTGATCTCGGTGTCGCCGGACGTGACCGAGATGCCCGAGTCGACGGCAACCGCCGAACCGCCAACGGCGAAAGTGTTGATCGTGCCCGATGTCGTCACAAGTGGCGTATTGGGCGCCGCAATCGAGAAGACTGTTCCATCGTTTGAACTGCCGCCTAATTCCGCCGTTCCAAGCAGGGTCGAGCCGACGAGCTTCAAAACAGCGCGAGGTTTGTATCCGTCGGTGCCCACAAACGAATGCAGGACCTGAAAGCCTGTGCCACCGGTATTGATCGAGAAGACCGTGCCGTCACCGACGCTACCTCCAAGTAATGTCGTCCCAAACAGGGTCGAGCCGGCAAGCGTCAAACCCCCTTCGGGGTACTCGCCGTCATTGCCCGCAAAGGAATGCAAAACCTGAAAGCTATTGCCGCCAGTGTTGATCGAGAAGACCGTGCCATCGTCAGCGCTACCACCATACAGCGTCGTTCCAAACAGGGTCGAGCCGGCGAGCGTCAATCCGGCAAAGGGTTGGTTGCCGTCGGTAGCCCCACCGGCAAAAGAATGCACAACCTGAAAGCCTGTGCCGTCAGTATTGATCGAGAAGACTGTGCCATCGCCAGCGCCGCCACCGCCGAACGTTGTTCCAAACAGGGTCGAGCCGACGAGCGTCAAGCCGGCGTAGGGACCTACGCCATCGGTGGACCCACCCACAAAAGAATGTAGAAGCTGGAAACCACTCCCATCGGGATTAATTGAGAAAACCGTGCCGTCGCCAGCGGTGCCACCGTAGTCTGTCGTTCCAAACAGGGTCGAGCCGACGAGTGTCAAACCGGCAATGGGATGGCCGCCGTCGGTTGCCGAACCGGAAAAGGAATGCAGAACTAGGAAGCCAGTGCCATCGGGATTGATTGAAAAGACCGTGCCGTCGTTGGCGCTGCCACCTCCGGTCGTCGTTCCAAACAAGGTCGAGCCGACGAGTGTCAAACCGGCATAGGGATTATCTCCGTCAATCCCTGAAAACGAATGCAAGACCTGGTAGTCAGTGCCGTCGGCATTCATCGAGAAGACCGTGCCGTCGTTGGCGCTGCCACCCTCGTCCGTCGTTCCAAAGAGGGTCGAGCCGACAAGCGTCAAACCGGCGAAAAAGGGTTCATTGCCATCGGTGCCCGAAAACGAGTGCAGCACCTGTAAAGTCAAGGGTGCGAAAACAACGTTCATCTGCTCTGTTGCTGCATTGCTGGGCAGCCCGCCGGTGTCGTTCGAATCGAGAGCCACGATCGAAAGCGACCGAGTGGTTGTGTTCTCGCTGGTGGTGGAGAACGTGACCGATTGCAAGGCCGTCTGGTATTGGGCAGGCGTTGCGCTGCCGGTCAGGATTAGCACGCCACCCGAGTAGTTGCCACTGATGCCGTTCTGGTTGGTGAAATTGAATGTATCGCCTGACTGCAATGTGCCTGCCGAGATCGTCACGGTCGCGCCTGTCAGGTCGGTATCGTATGACGTTACCGTCACGCCCAAGTCGACCGCCACCGCCGATCCGCCGACCGTGAAAGTGTTCGTCGTACCCGATGGGGCAACGACCGGCGCGGCGATCGCCACGTTGACGGTGTCGACGCCGGTGTTGCTGGTGGTGGGCGAAGCGGCGCTGTCGTCGGCGACGACGTCGATGGTGCGGGTCGACTGGTTGATGCTGGTGGTGGAGAACGTGACCGACTGCAAGGCCGCCGTGTATTGGGCAGGCGTTGCGCTGCCGGTCAAGTTGAGCACGCCACCGGAATTGCTGGCGATGGTGATGCCGTCGATCGGCGTGTAATTGAGCGAGTCGCCCGACTGATAGTTGGCGATGGTCTCCGACGCGCCAGTGATGTCGGTGTCGCTGGAGGTCACCGAGATGCCGGAGTCGACAGCCACAGCCGAGCCGCCGAGGGTGAACGTCTGGCCGGTGCTGCCCGAGGTCGAAACGACTGGTGGGAGGGGCGCCACATTGACACTCTCCGATGCCAAAGGGCTATCGAGCGAGCCATCGATGACGTCGATCAAAAGTTCCCGCGTGATAGTATTCGGGCTGGTAGTGGAGAACATGACCGACTGCAAGGCCGCGGTGTATTGGGCCAGCGTAGCGCTACCACTCAGGGTCAGTACGCCGCTGGCGTAGCTGCCGCTGATACCGCTACCGACCGGGCTGGTGAAGCTCAGCGTGTCAGGGTCTGGCTGATAGTTGGTGATCGTCACCGTGGCACCAGTCAGGCCCGCCTGGGCAGACGTTACGGTCACGCCCGCGTCGACTGCCACTGCCGAACGACCGGGGACGAAGGTGTTGGTCCCGCCCGACGGGTTCACCGTGGCGATCACCACGTTGACGCGCTCCGCTGCGGGATTGCTATTCAACGAGTCGTTAGCGTCGAGAGCGACGATCGAAAGCAACCGCGTGGTCAAGTTCGAACTGGGTGAGGAGAACGTGACCGACTGCAAGGCCGTCTGGTATTGGGCGACCGTAGCGCTGCCGCTCAAGGTGAGTACGCCCCCTGCGTAGTTGCCGCTGATGCCGTTCTGGCTGTTGAAGTTGAGTGTATCACCTGGCTGATTGTTGGTGATCGTCACCGTGGCACCGGTCAGATCCGTATCGCTGGCTCTCACGGTCAGCCCCAAGTTGATCGGCACCGCCGCACCGCCAATATAGAAGTTGTTGACGACGCCTGATGCCGTCACGACGTTGTATTCCACGTTGACTTGCTCTACTGCCGGATTGCTATCCAGTGAGCCGTCTATGGCAACGATCGAGAGCGTTCGGCTAGTGCTGGCGATGCTGGTGGTGGAGAACGTGACCGACTGCAATGCCGCCTGGTACTGGGCGACCGTGGCCGTGCCGGTCAGGGTCAGCACGCCGCTAGCGCTGTTGTAGCTGCCGCTGATGCCGCCTTGATTGGTGAAGTTGAGCGCGTCTCCCGACTGATAATTCGTGATCGTTTCGGTAGCACCCGTCAGGTCGGTGTCGTAGGACGTTACTGTCACTCCCGAGTCGACCGCGACTGCCGCACCCCCAACCTTGAAAGTATTGGTGATGCCCGAGGCCGTCACGACTGGGGGAGGGAATGCCACGACGACAGTGTCCACTCCCGTATTGCTGGGCACGTTGCCGGCATCGCTGGAGTCGTCAGCGACGACATCAACGCTTCGAGTCCCTTTGACAGTGCTGGTGGTTAAGAAAGTGACCGACTGCAAGGCCGCCGAGTATTGGGCCGGCGTAGCGGTGCCGGTCAAATTGAGCACGCCACCCGAGTTGCTGGTGATTGTGATGCCATCGATCGGGGTGTAGTTGAGCGAATCGCCCGATTGGTAGTTGGCGATCTTCATCGAAGCCCCGGTAATTTCGGTGTCGCCGGAAGTCACCGTCACGCCCGAGTCGACTGCCACCGCCGCCCCGCCGAGCGTGAAGGTTTGGCCGGTGCTGCCCGACGCCGTCACGTCGGGGGGGCCGATCGCCACGATGACGGAGTCCGATTCCGTATTACTGGGTACATTGCCAGTGTCGTTCGTGTCGAGACCGACGACGTCAACAGCCCGAGTCCCCTTGACAGTGCTCGTGGTGGAGAACGTAACCGACTGCAAGGCCGCCGTGTATTGGGCGGGTGTAGCGCTACCGGTCAAGGTCAGCACGCCGGTTGAGTTGCTGGCGATCGTGATGCCGTCAATCGGGGTGTAATTGAGCGAATCACCCGACTGATAGTTGGTGATCGTGATTGAGGCGCCGGTCAGGTCCGTGTCGTAGGAAGTCACCGTCAGACTCGAGTCGACCGCCACCGCCGCACCGCCGACGGTGAAAGTGTCGGGGGTGTTCATCGAGAACACCGTGCCGTCGCCGTTCGCCCCACCGGCGTGGGTCATCCCGTAAAGTGTTGATCCACTGAGTGTCAAACTACCCTCTGGCTCTTTACCGTTCGTGCCGTTGAACGAGAGCAGGGTCGTGGGAGTGCCGCCGGTCACCGGAATGCTGAAAATTGTGCCGTCGTTGTCTGCCCCGCCGGCGTAGGTCATCCCGTAAAGTGTTGATCCACTGAGCGTCAAACTGCCATAGGGATATTCGCCGTTCGCGCCGTTGAACGAGAGCAGGGTCGTGGGAGTGCCACCGGCCACCGGAATGCTGAAAATCGTGCCTGCGCCGTCTGTCCCGCCTTGACTGGTCATCCCATAAAGAGTTGATCCGCTGAGCGTCAAATCGCCAGTGGGAAGTTGGCCGTTCGTGCCGTTGAAATCGAGCAGGTCATTGGGAGTGTCGCCGGTCACCGGAACGCTGAAAATGTTGCCGTCGCTGTATGCCCCGCCTTGACTAGTCATCCCATAGAGCGTTGATCCGCTGAGCGTCAAACCCGTAGTCGGACCCCCGCCGTAGAATGAGAATAGCGTGGTGGGGCTGCCACCGGTCACCGGAATGCTGAAAATCGTCCCGCCGAGGGTTACCCCGTCGTCATTTTCCCCGCCTCGGAAAGTCATCCCATAGAGGGTTGATCCACTGAGCGTCAAATCGCCGGTGGGATTTCTGCCGTTCGCGCCGTCGAACGAGAGGAGGGTCGTGGCGGCGCCGCCGGTCACCGGAATGCTGAAAATCGTGCCGTCGTTGTTTGCACCACCGATGTAGGTCGTGCCATAAAGTGTTGATCCATCGAGCGTCAAATCGCCGGTGGGATTTTCGCCATTCGTGCCGTTGAACGAGAGCAGGATCGTGGGAGTGCCGCCGGTCACCGGAATGCTGTAAATTGTCCCGTCGTTGTTTGCACCGCCAGTGTAGGTCATCCCATAAAGTGTTGCTCCACTGAGCGTCAAGTCGCCCTGGGGATTTTCGCCGTTCGTGCCGTTGAACGAGAGCAGGGTCTGAAAATCCGACGATGTCAGGACGGGAGGGGTGATCGCCACGATGACGGAGTCCACTCCCGTATTGCTGGGCACATTGCCGGTGTCGTTCGAGTCGTCCGCGACGATGTCAACGGTCCGCGTCCCCCCATTGACAATGCTGGTGGTGGAGAACGTGACCGACTGCAATGCTGCCGTGTATTGGGCGGGCGTAGCGCTGCCGGTCAAGGTCAGCACACCGCCTGAGTTGCTGGCGATCGTGATGCCGTCAATTGGAGTGTAATTCAGCGAATCGCCCGACTGATAGTTGGCGATCGCCATCGAGGCACCCGTCAGGTCCGTGTCCGAGGAAGTCACCGTCACGCCCGAGTCGACCGCCACCGCCGCACCGCCGAGCGTGAAAGTGTTGACGGCGTTCATCGAGAAGATCGTGCCGTCGCCGTTTGCCCCGCCTCGGTAGGTCATCCCATAAAGAGTTGATCCACTCAGCGTCAAACTGCCGAAGGGAGCTGCGCCGTTCGTGCCGTTGAACGAGAGCAGAGTCGTGGGAGTGCCACCGGCCACCGGAATGCTGAAAATTGTGCCGTCATCGTTTATCTCGTCTCCGGAGGTCATCCCATAAAGAGTTGACCCACTCAGCGTCAAGCTGCCATAGGGATATGCCCCGTTCGTGCCGTTGAACGAGACCAACGTCGTGAGAGTGCCACCGGTCACCGGGATGCTGAAAACCCTGCCGCCGTATGTCCCGCCGGTGGGGGTCATCCCATAAAGAGTTGATCCACTGAGCGTCAAATCGCCCTTGGGATTGTCGCCGTTCGTACCGTTGAACGAGAGCACCGTCGTGAGAGTGCCGCCGGTTGCCGGAATACTGAAAATGGTGCCTAGGCCGTTTGCTCCGCCTTGACTGGTCATCCCATAAAGTGTCGATCCACCTAGCGTCAAACTGCCATAGGGATATTGACCGTTTGTGCCGTTGAACGAGGCCAGGTTGGTGGGAGTGCCGCCAGCCACCGGAATGCTGAAAATGTTGCCATCGCCGTATGTTCCGCCGGCCCAGGTCATTCCATAAAGCGTTGATCCGCTGAGCGTCAAACTGCCATAGGGATATTGACCGTTTGTGCCGTTGAACGAGAGAAGGGTTGTCGGAGCGCCTCCGGTCAACGGAATGCTGAAAACGGTGCCGTAGTTGTGTTGCCCGCCAGCCTTGGTCATCCCATAAAGCGTTGATCCATCGAGCGTCAAACTCCCTTCGGGAGCTGCGCCGTCGGTGCCATTGAACGAGAGCAGCGTCGTGGGCGTGCCGCCAGTCACCGGAATGCTAAAAATGGCCCCTTCGCCGTTTGCCCCGCCTTGACTGGTCATTCCATAAAGTGTTGATCCCACAAGAATCAGATTGCCATTGGGATTTTCGCCGTTCGTGCCGTTGAAGGAGAGCAGCGCCTGAAAACCCGACGTCGTCACGACGGGGGCGGCGATCGCCACGACGACGGTGTCCACTCCCGTATTGCTGGGCACATTACCAGTGTCATTCGTGTCGAGAGCGACGACGTCAATGGTCCGAGTCCCCTTAATAATGCTGGTCGTGGAGAAGGTGACCGACTGCAAGGCCGCCTGGTATTGGGCGGGCGTAGCGCTGCCGGTCAAGGTCAGCACGCCGCCTGAGTTGCCGGCGATCGTGATGCCGTAAATCGGGGTGTAATTCAGCGAATCGCCCGACTGGTAGTTGGCGACCGTCATCGAGGCGCCAGTCAGGTCGGTGTCGTAAGACGATATCGTGACGCCCGAGTCAACCGCCACCGCCGTCCCGCCGAGCGTGAAGCTTTTGTTAGAGCTGCCCGACGGCGTCACGACGGGGGCGCCGATCACTACGTTCACACTCTCGGCTGCCGCAATGCTTGTCGTCGGTGAGCCGGAACTGTTATCGGCGACGATCGAAAGTGACCGGGTGGTCGTGTTCAGGCTGGTGGTGGAGAAGGTGACTGACTGCAAGGCCGCCTGGTATTGGGCGGGCGTAGCGCTGCCGGTCAAGGTCAGCACGCCGCCTGAGTTGCCGGTGATCGTAATTCCGTCAATCGGAGTGTAATTGAGTGAATCGCCCGACTGATAGTTGGTGATCGTTTCCGTGGCACCGGTCAGGTCGGTGTCATAGGACGTTACCGTCACGCCTGGGTCGACTGCCACAGCGGACTGGCCAACTGTGAAGGTGTTGGTCGTGCCCGACGGGGTCACCACAAAGGTGTTCAGCGCAAAAACCGTGCCGTCGCCGTTTGCCCCGCCATTGTAGGTCATCCCATAAACAGTTAATCCATCGGGACCGACCGTCAGGCTGCCAACGGGATATGCGCCGTCTCCGTAGTTGAACGAGAGCAGGGTTGTGGGAGCGCCGCCGGTCACCGGAATGCTGAAAATGGTGCCATATTCATTTGCGCCGCCATCGTCGGTCATCCCATAAAGCGTTGATCCACTAAGCGTCAAATTGCCAATGGGATATTCGCCGTTCGTGCCGTTGAACGAGAGCAGGGTCGTGGGAATGCCGCCGGTCATCGGAATGCCGAAAACGGTGCCGTCGTCGTTCGCCCCGCCGCCGTAGGTCAGGCCGTAAAGTGTTGATCCACTGAGCGTCAAACCGCCAAAGGGTACTTCGCCGTTCGCGCCGTCGAACGAGAGCAGGGTCGTTGGGGTGCCGCCGGTTGCCGGCATGCTGAAAATGATGCCGTCGCCGTTTGCCCCGCCTGCGGTGGTCATCCCATAAAGTGTTGATCCACTGAGCGTCAAATCGCCTTCGGGGTATTCGCCGTTCGTGCCGTTGAACGACAGCAAAACCGTGGGAGTGCCGCCAGTCACAGGAATGCTGAAAACGGTGCCAGCGTCGTACGGTCCCCCTAAAGAGGTCATTCCATAAAGCGTTGATCCACTGAGCGTCAAACTGCCATCTGGCTCTTCACCGTTCGTGCCGTTGAACGAAAGGAGAGTCGTCGGGGTACCGCCCGTCACCGGAATGCTAAAAACGGTGCCGTCGTCGTTTGCCCCGCCACCGGTGGTCATCCCATAGAGTGTTGATCCACTGAGGGTCAAACTGCCAAAGGGAGCTGCGCCGTTCGTGTTGTTGAACGAGAACAGGGTTGTCGGAGTGCCGCCGGTCACCGGAATGCTGAATATGGTACCATCGTTGTCTGCTCCGCCGCGTTCGGTCATCCCAAAAAGCGTGGATCCGCTGAGTGTCAAATCGCCACGGGGAGTTTCGCCGTTCGGGCCGTTGAACGAGAGCAGGGTCTGAAATGCGGCGGTCAGCAGTCGGCGATCTTCGAGCAACTCGAATCGCGCTGATCGCGTTGTCGGCACGACGGGACGGCGGTGGGCAGCGGCGTGGCGCTGTTGAATGCGCAACGAACGGAAGAGCCAGTTTCTCATAGCACCGCACCTTCTACGTTGATTGCCAACGTGGATTGTGTTTGAAGAAACCTGATTCGCGAATGCAGGGTCGCCTGCATCGTCATTGCCGAGGCGTATACGCCGGACATGCGTTGGTCCGGACTGCCAATTTCGCCGCGTGCTGTCACGTCTTGGGCGGCCAGTCGTGCAGAGGGTCTCCCAAAAATCGACACGCTGATAGCTGCGGTCCGACGTTGAAAAACGTGTCTACATAACCGCTGTAAACAAAAAAATCTTGGTTTGCCGTGCCAGGACGATAGCCGATCCACCCACCCATTTACAAGGGTTCGCTACCCCCCGCCAATCAGGTTTCATTGGCCGCCAACCCGCGTCTGAGGGCAGCCCCCAATTAATAAATGAGGATCGCTCCCCAGTTGATGACATTGAAAACCTCGGTTGGCTCGGCAGCCAATCTGATTTGCTGGGCCGCACCCGATTCGAAGACGTGAGCTTGGCTACTTTGAACCGACTTGGGGCAAAACCCAGCCCCTTAAGGCAAATCATTTCTCTTTCCAACCGGTAGATGCGACTGGGCGGATTGCGATTCAAACTGGCTAAATACGTCGATTACTGCCGAAGCCGGCTCAGCGGCGCATTAGCGAAAAGGACTATTAGCGCGCTCATGGACAGAGTGCTTGCCCAAAGCGATAATCCTGGCCATTTGGGGGGTGGCACTACTCTAATGAGGGGGGCATTGCCTCCCAGGGTCGCTGGAGGCGCAAGCAGCGCCGCTGATTGACAGTCCAACCTAGAGGATAGTCGTCATGAACGGGTCGTTCTCTCGTTGGCTACGCAGCCAGCACAAGCAACGCGCAGCAAATCGACGCGCCTCGGGGCCGCAAACACGATCGTCGCGGTTCGAGTCGCTGGAATCTCGGCGGCTCCTTACGACCATCTCGTTGAACGCGGGCGATATCGCCACCTTGTCCGGCACCCTCGCTGCGCCCGTTTTGGAAGTCAATGAGGGGACCCCGCAGGCCTTTACGGGTCCCCTCGTTGTTCAGACGGCTGATGGAGTCTCGCAAACGATTTTGAATATCGATTTCAGCGACAGCGAGACATCGGTCACTTACAAGTCGTTTGATGGCGAACCACTGGGGCCGAACTCGGGCGAGATCGATCTGGCCAACGGAGCGAACAGTCTAACGATTCAATATCACGATATTTCCGGTGCCACCTCGCAGTTTTTTATCAATGACACCGTTACGAGCGCATTGCGCGAATTCCAGTTCAATGATTTTGGCCTGGCGGCCGAAGCGCGCCACCTTGGGGTCGAACGCCGCGGGGCAGATGACTGTATATCAAGGCTCGCCCTACGACACGGGCGGGTTCGTCACTTTCAACGACACGGCAACTCAGGCGCTCACGATCGATGAGTTGGGGCGTTTGGCGGGCGATGAGTTTGGAATTATCGGCTTCGACGCCACCTATACCGGCAGTCTGACGATCAACGAGAACACCTCCGCCGTCGTGGATATTTCGGTGCCACTTGGAACAACAGAAGATCCGCTGGCCAGCTTGAGCGTTACCGGCGAATGGACGTATATAGGAGGGCTCTTCGGGTCGGAAATCACCACCAGCACGACCCAGACGTATAACAGCGCCGTATTTGTCCGCTTCAATTCATCTTTGCTCAGCCAGGGGGCTGGCAGTTTAGGCAACATCACCTTCGAGAGTACGATTGAGGGCGATCAGCGTAATTGGGCCGGCCTGACCGTACAGACCGATGGCACGACGGCCTTCGACGGCCTCGTTGGGAGCGTGGAGCCACTTTATTCGTTGAATACGCTCGGCCTGACGACTCCCAGCACCGGCACGACTCATCTGAACTCGACTGCCATCACCACGACTGGGTCTCAGGAATACGAGAACGCCGTTCTGCTTTCGTCCGATGCGGATTTGCTTAGCCAGGAGACTGGCGACATTACGTTCGGCAGTTCAATCGACGGCGCGCACAACCTGACTGCGCAGACCGACGGCACGACGGCCTTCGATGGCCGCGTCGGGGGTACGACGCCGCTCCAATCGCTGACCACGCTCGGCCTGACGACTCCCGGCACCGGTACGACGGATCTGAATTCGACGGCCGTTACGACGCTGGGGGCTCAGGAATACGAGAATGCGGTTCTGCTCACGTCCGATGAGCAATTGCTCAGCCAGACGGCTGGCAACATCACCTTCACCAGTTCGATCGACGGCCCGTACAACCTGAGCGTGCAGACCGACGGCACGACGGGCTTTGACGGACGCGTGGGGGGCATCGCGCCGCTCCAATCGCTGACGACGTCCGGCGTGACAACCCCAGCCACCGGCTTCACCAATCTTGAAAACTCGACCGGCGTCAGCACGACCGGGCTGCAAGATTATGAAAACACGATCATCGGCAATTCCAACATTTCGCAGGCGACCGCCGCAGCGATTGGTGTTGGCCCCGGCATTCATATAACTCGCACGTTAATCTATTCCGGCGATAACGACTGGTACAGCTTTCAGTTGCTGCGAACCGACAGTTTGGATGTATCTCTCAACTATGCCAGCAGCCAAGGTGGACTCGGGCTAGAATTGCGGGACGCAGCGGGGAATCTCATCACTTCCAACAGCAGTCCGCAGGATAGTCAGCTCGCGCAGACCGGCATGTTGCCGGCCGGCACCTATTATGTGCATGTTTACGGTGTGGCTGGTGGAACCAACACGTACTCGCTCGCCATCGATCCGGGCACCAAAGCGGGCAGCGTGAGTACGACACGCGTTCTCTATGTCAACGATGGATCCACGGCCGATGATTTCTACTCGACGGCTCCCGGCAACGATTCGAACGACGGTCTGACGCCGCAGACTCCCAAGGCGACACTCCAATCGCTGCTGGCTGCCTACACCCTTGGCCCGGATGACCTGGTGCTGGTCGACACTGGCACTTATGGCGGCGGCACGATTCAAATCGCCGCGGCAAGCAAGGGGGCTGTTTATGCAGGCAGCCCAGGCGGGACGACACTGAACACCGGCTTTCAATTGACCGACGCCGACTACGACGTGATCGACGGTTTCAACTTCGCCGGATTTGGAGGACCTGGCATCTCGGCAGTTCCGAGCGCCGTTAATGATTCCACGAACAACACATTTCTCGACAACACGTTTACCGGTCTTTCGACGGCGATCACGATTACCAATGGGTCCTCGGACGTCGTCGAACAAAACACGTTTTCCGATACGTCGACCGCCATTGCTCTCAACGGAACCGGCGATGAAACCGTGCAGGACAACAATATCACCGCCGCCTATTTTGGAATTTACATGAGCGGGAGCGGAAATGCTCTGGTCGCCGGCAATACGGTGACTGGGACCACCTTCGCGGTCTATGATCCGGATGGTGCCAACCTGACTGCCGATGACAACACTTTATCCGGCGGCGACTATGGCTTGTTCCTGGGATATAGCGCCTCAAGTGCCCAAATTTATTCCAATGTTGTCTCGGGGTTCACTGCGGGCGGAATCTACGTCGGTCCGTCCGCTACCATCTACAACAACCAGGTCTCGACCAGTGGAATTGGCATCTATTCCGGCAGCGCAAGCTCGATTTACTCGAATCAGGTCAATGACAACACAGTCGGCATTGATGGTTATGGTACGATTGGCGGTTCTGATTGGTCGGATCCAAACGACGTCTTCGACAATCAGACAGGCATTTCGGTCTATGGCGCTTCAACGGTGGCGTTCAACAGCATATATGACAATGTGCTGGGTATCGACCTGCACGACACGACAAGCGTACATAACAACCTGATTTACCGGAATTCAGGTCAGGGCATCTTGGTCGATGGCGCTCACGACCTTTCGATTCTCAACAACACTATTTATACGCCGTCCGGCGATGCCGTGCGAATCCAGGGCGCCGCCTACAATATCACGCTACAGAATAACATCTTGTGGACAAATTCAGGGTACGACCTTTATGTGGCGACAGACAGTCAGCAGGGCTTTTCCAGCGACTATAACAATCTCTATACGACAGGGTCGGGAATACTCGTTTGGTGGCAGGAAGATTTTACGGATCTGTTTGATTGGCAGGCCGAGTCGGGCTATGACACGCATTCGATCGGATACACATCCCTGGCCCCCACGCTGGACAATCCGCAGTTCGTCAATCTGGCCGGCGACGATTACCACTTGACCAATCAGACTTCCACAAGCATTGCGGCCGGAAACCCCGCCAGTGGTTTCAGTCAACAGCCGGCCCAAAGTGGCGGCCGCATCGAGCTCGGCGCTTACGGCAATACTCCTCAGGCGGCTATCTCACGGCCTAGTTTCATTGCAATCCAGTACCCAAACTTCTTCACCGATTGGCAAGTCAACGTCGGTCATGCAATTCAGTGGCAGGCCTACAATGTGACTGGCAACGTCGAAATCGATTTGTACGAGCAAGGCGTGGGCAAAGTCGCCACGATCGGCACGGTCGACGTCGGCAACGGAGTTTCGAATCCCGCGGGCGCCGCGGTAATCAATGGCTCATTGGGTTGGAGTCCCGCCGCCAGCGGCATCACCGGCTCGACCAGCAATCGGTATTGGATCCAGATCAGTTCGACTTCAAACAGCTCCATCGAGACCGCGTCGCGCGAGAAGTTTGCGATACCCAGCCCGAGCACCGATTACTACGTCAACGATGGCAGCCTGGTCGGCGATCAGTGGTCTACCGCGGTCGGCGACGATCGGAACACTGGGACGACACCCGGCGACCCGGTGGCCAACCTGATTCCGCTGTTGACGAACTATGCGTTGGGTCCCGGCACCACGGTGCATATCGACACCGGGAACTACATCGAGGTGCGCAATGTCGTGATCGGTGGCAGTTCCACGTATGGAAATGGCCAAGGAACCACGTTTACCGGTCCGGCGAACGGCGGGGTTGCTCAGCTCAATCGAGCGAACACAAACCCCGGATCAACCGACGTCGATGTCAACGCCGGGAGTTTCGTCACCTTGGAATACCTGACGCTCACAGGAGCTCAGGTTGGCCTCTATGTGCGAAATGGCAGCACCAACTTCAAAGGCATTAACCTTACCGCTGCCGACAACACAAACGATGGCATCGAGGTCGATTCGACCGCTACCGCGTCACAGTTTTCCAGCCTGGTTGCCTACGATAACGGCGGTGACGGAATATCGATCCAAACGCCCATCGCCAGCCTCAGCAACAGCCAGGCCTATGGCAATTCCCAGGTCGGTATCGACTTGTATAATCCGGGACCGGCCCTGCTCGAGAACGACGCCGCGTACAACAATCAAACCGGAATCTCGATTAACAACTCGTCGGGCATCACGGTCATCGGTGACGCTGATTTGGCCGGAGCTGGCAATCTTATCTACGGCAACGCGACTGGTATCTATGCGTCGGGCAGCGTACAGGTAGTTGGGAACACGGCGTATGGCAACTCCCTTGGCATAGAAGTCGACGGAGGCGCTGCGGCCACCGAGAACGTGATCCATGACAACGATACAGGGATCCAATTGGGCAACTACTACAGTAGTCCAGGTAGTGCCAGCGACAACCGCGTCTACCATAACTCGAACATCGGCATTTGTGCGTATGGTAATGGAAATGTCCTGGGCAACACGGTCTACTCCAACTCGATCGGGATTGTCGGACAGGTCAAGTACTACAATCCTTACTCCGGCCAGATCGCCAACAACCTGGTTTACGCAAACTCGAACGAAGGAATCGTGTTGAACACCGCCGGCAGCGGTGCGCAGGTCACCAACAACACCGTTTACCAGCCGTCCGGAGACGCGGTACTGGTCCAAGGTGGATCGTCTAACGTCCTTCTGCGCAATAACATCCTCTGGGTCGAAACCGGATTCGACCTGAATGTCAACGCCGATAGCGAAACCGGCTTCAATAGTGATTACAACGATCTCTACACCACCGCTATCGGACAGGTGGCATCTTGGCAGGGAACCGCCCGTCCAACGCTCATCGATTGGGAAGCTGCGACGCTTCTCGATCAGGACAGCATTTTCGCCGATCCGCTGTTTGCCGGTTTGGCCACAGGCGCAAACGGTAATCCAGGATACGTCAATCTGACGAACGATGGCCGCGCCGATAACTTTCATTTACTCAGTCCCTACGGTTACTTCACCGGATCCTCGGCGCCCGTGGCTGACCTGGTAACGGGCAAGGCCGAGTTGCTTCCTAACAGCGAGCTTTCCAGTACCACGACGCCGGCGTACAGCGGGCCGATGTCGCCCGCCATTGATCGGGGGGATCCGTCGTACAGCTATGCGAACGAACCGGCGCCCAATGGTGGCTTTATCAATCTTGGCTCCGACGGCAACACTCCTCTGGCTTCCGTCAGCCCCGGCCAATACGTCCTTGTCACTCGGCCCGGTGGAGGCCAGAGCTGGCCCGAGGGGCAAACCTTCACGATTTCCTGGCGCAGCCAAGACACGTTGGGCACGGTCGACATTGATCTCGTCGAACAAAGCGATCCATCGGTTGATATTCCGATTGCCGTCGGCGTCGCGAACTCGGGCAGTTACAGTTGGGCGATTCCCACGACGATCACACCTGCCGCCGACTATGGGATCAAAGTCACCCGCGATGATGATGCTGCGTCAGGGACGAGCCAGCCGTTCGCAGTTGGTCCTCCAGTTCACATTTATTACGTCAACCCTGGGGTGATCATTCCTGGAGACAACGCCACCAATCCCGGCAACGATGCCAATGACGGTCTCAGTTGGGCTTCGCCCAAGGCGTCAATCAGCGGGGTCCTGAATTCTTACACACTCGGTCCGGGCGATATCATCGAGGTCGATGACGGCACCTATGATCTCAGCACGAACATCGTCATTCCGTCGCAGGACAACGGGTTTTCGATCGTTGGAGTTGGTTCGGCGATCTTGAATCGTGGTAGCACGTTGAGTTCGAGCGACGTGATCCAGTTGGCGGGAGCGTCGAACGTGACGCTGGAGAATCTGCAATTGACGGGTGGCTATGCGGGGATCGGCGGGACGGGGAGCAGCGGGCTGACGGTCACTGGCAGCCAGATTTATGGCAACTCGAATGCGGGCGTGCAGCTAAACGGCAGCAACACGGGCGTGGAGCTGACGGACAACGATATTTACAACGATGGCGAGTACGGGGTCTACCTGGACGGCGCGAATGACATCGTGAGCGGCAATATGGTGACTGGTGGCGAGTACCAAGAATACGGCGTCTACGTGGACGGCCCCCACTACTCGATCAGCGGCAACACGGTGTCGGGTGTTTACTACGGCATCTATAGCTATTACGGCGGCACGATCAGCGGCAATACGGTCTCCGGCAGCAGCAATACGGGAATTACGGCTTACGGCGATGGCGAACCGGTCACGGTCAGCGGCAACACGGTGTACGCCAACCAGACGGGCATCTATGCCGATGACTACGATGCCGAAACCCCTGATGTGCTGGTGACGGACAACACGGCGTATGGCAACTCTCTTGGCATCGAGGCAGACAGCGGTGCTACAGCCACCGAGAACGTGGTGCACGACAATAGCACGGGAATCCAGTTGGGCAGCTACTACGGTAGTCCGGGCAGTGCCAGCGACAACCGCGTCTACCATAACTCGAACATCGGCATTTTTGCGTATGGTAATGGAAATGTCCTGGGCAACACGGTCTACTCCAATTCGATTGGGATTGCCGGACAGGTCAAGTACTACAATTACTACAATGGCCAGATTGCCAACAACCTGGTTTACGCCAACTCGAACGAAGGAATCGAGTTGAACTCCGCAAGCAGTGGCGCCCAAATCATCAACAATACGGTCTACCAGCCGGTAGGTGACGCGGTGCTGGTCCAGGGTGGATCGTCCAACGTCCTTTTGCGGAACAACATCCTGTGGGTCGAAGCCGGCTACGATCTCAATGTCAACGCAGATAGCGAAACCGGCTTCAATAGCGACTACAACGATCTCTACACCACTGCTTCCGGACAGGTGGCATCTTGGCAGGGAACCAGCTTCGCGACGCAGGCCGCCTGGTTCTATGGAGTCAACCAGGACGCTCACAGCCAGAGCGTCGATCCACAGTTTGCAGATCCCGCCGGAGTGGACGGCGTTCTGGGCGATCCCAGTGGTGTCGATGGTGGCGCGGACGACAATTTCCACGTCCTGTCCACTTCATTGACGATCGACGCCGGTGATCCGACCTTTGCGTATCTGGCCGAGCCGAGCCCCAACGGAGACCGCGTGAATCAAGGGGCCGACGGCAACACGGCTCAAGCCGCGACCAGCGCTGCTCAGACGATTCAGGTTCTCGCGCCGTTTGGCCTGGAGAAGGTTCAGGTCGGTCAGACCGTGCCCATCTCCTGGCAGACGAGTGGCCTGACGGCCAGCAGTCCGGTGGCGCTGATCGATGCCGGTGGCGGCGCGGTCGGCGATTGGGTAAGCGGCGGCGGCTACCAGACCAGCGGCGAGTACTACAGTTCTTCCTTTTCCAATCCGGTCAACACCAGTGGGGTCACCAATCCGGCTCCGCAGGCGGTCTATCAAGGCTATGCCTCGGCCAACTATGGCGTGGGCAATACGTTGTCTTATTCGCTCCCCGTGCCGGATGGCACGTACACGGTGCGATTGCACTTTGCCGATGATTCTTCGAATGGTCCCGACGAGCGGGTGTTCGACATCGACCTGCAAGGATCGACCGTGGAATCGGGCTACGACATCTTCGCCGCCGCTGGCGCTGCCAACACGGCGACCACCCAGACCTTTACGGTGACCGTCACGGGGGGCCAGGGCATCCAACTGAGCCTGGTCAACGATAGCTCGATTTACAACTTGCCGGCCATTCTGTCGGGAATCGAAGTCACGGCCGCCAATCCGTTGGGCACCGCGGCACCCACGGTGAGCCTGCAATCGTCGATCGACAACGGTGCCACCTGGACCACGATCGCCAGCGGCTTGGCGCTGGATGCCAATGGCAATGGCACCTACAACTGGACCCCTACTCAGGCGTCCAGCGGCAACACGGCGCTGATCCGGGTGGTGGCCGACAGTAACAACCAGATCCAGGGGACCTCTGCGAAGTTCCTGGTCGCTCCGATCTCGCAGAATTTCTACGTCAACGCGAATCCGACCAGCGGCGGGTTCTTTACCACGGCCGGCGGCAACGACGCCAACAGCGGTACGAGTCCCGATCAGCCGATGGCCGATCTGACGGCGTTGTTTAACGCTTACACGTTTGGCCCTGGCGACGTGATCCACGTCGATTCCGGCACTTACAACCTGCTGCAGAATGTGGTGATTCCGGCCCAGGATTCTGGCGTGACGATCGAGGGTCCGAGTGATGGTTCGGCGATCTTGAATCGTGGTAGCACGTTGAGTTCGAGCGACGTGATCCAGTTGGCGGGAGCGTCGAACGTGACGCTGGAGAATCTGCAATTGACGGGTGGCTATGCGGGGATCGGCGGGACGGGGAGCAGCGGGCTGACGGTCACTGGCAGCCAGATTTATGGCAACTCGAATGCGGGCGTGCAGCTAAACGGCAGCAACACGGGCGTGGAGCTGACGGACAACGATATTTACAACGATGGCGAGTACGGGGTCTACCTGGACGGCGCGAATGACATCGTGAGCGGCAATATGGTGACTGGTGGCGAGTACCAAGAATACGGCGTCTACGTGGACGGCCCCCACTACTCGATCAGCGGCAACACGGTGTCGGGTGTTTACTACGGCATCTATAGCTATTACGGCGGCACGATCAGCGGCAATACGGTCTCCGGCAGCAGCAATACGGGAATTACGGCTTACGGCGATGGCGAACCGGTCACGGTCAGCGGCAACACGGTGTACGCCAACCAGACGGGCATCTATGCCGATGACTACGATGCCGAAACCCCTGATGTGCTGGTGACGGACAACACGGCGTATGGCAACTCTCTTGGCATCGAGGCAGACAGCGGTGCTACAGCCACCGAGAACGTGGTGCACGACAATAGCACGGGAATCCAGTTGGGCAGCTACTACGGTAGTCCGGGCAGTGCCAGCGACAACCGCGTCTACCATAACTCGAACATCGGCATTTTTGCGTATGGTAATGGAAATGTCCTGGGCAACACGGTCTACTCCAATTCGATTGGGATTGCCGGACAGGTCAAGTACTACAATTACTACAATGGCCAGATTGCCAACAACCTGGTTTACGCCAACTCGAACGAAGGAATCGAGTTGAACTCCGCAAGCAGTGGCGCCCAAATCATCAACAATACGGTCTACCAGCCGGTAGGTGACGCGGTGCTGGTCCAGGGTGGATCGTCCAACGTCCTTTTGCGGAACAACATCCTGTGGGTCGAAGCCGGCTACGATCTCAATGTCAACGCAGATAGCGAAACCGGCTTCAATAGCGACTACAACCTGGTCTACATCGGCAGCCTGGCGGGCAACGGCACGGATCCTAACGCCCACGTCGGCCTATGGGGCGGTGGCGGCAGCAACACGGTTGCCAATTCTTTGTCAGCCTGGCAAGGAGCCTCGAGCGGCGACCTTGATTCGCGCTTTGGAAACCCAAATTTTGTCAATCCCGCTGGAGCCGACAATGTACTGGGGTATTCCACTCAGGGAGTCGGATACAACGGCGGGCTCGACGATAACTTCCAATTGTCAGGCGACTCGCCCGCCATCGACGCCGGGGATAGCTGGGACGCTCCGCCAACGGACATCTTGGGCAACTCCCGGGTCGCTGATCCGGGTTCGCCGAACTATGGCCAAGGCGCACCGAATTACGTTGCGTCTACGACTTCGCAGAGTGTGTTCAGTGGTACCCCGGGTGGCGTTGCCCAAGGTTGGCAAGGCATTGATACCTACTGGACTCTGAACTTGCCGTTTGCATTCTCATTCTATGGCGTCAGCTACAACAGCGTAAAAGTCTCATCGTCGGGATTCCTGCAGTTCGCCGGCAACGACTACGCCGGCGATACCGCCAATAGCGACGCGAAGTTGCTCGCCGACGCACGCATCGCCCCCTTGTGGGCCGATCTGAGCACCAATGGCCCTGGAAACGACATCTTCATTGACACGTCGATCGCCAACCAGGTGACTATCCGCTGGGATGCCACAGACCAGGCAGATGGTAGTCAGGTGAATGTGGCGGTGACACTCTTTAGCGATGGTAGTGTCCGGTTCGATTACGGCGCGGGCAATACCAATTTGACCCCGACTGTAGGGATCTCATCCGGTAACGGCCAAGGCTATTCCAGCTATTCGCTGTCCAGTTACGATGGCCACGCGAATCTTACCAATGCCACTTCGCTGTTGTACTCGCTGCAACCCGGAATCGTCGACATCGGCGCCTACGAATTCCAGGGCTCGAGCCTCGACACAACACCGCCGACCGTGACGAGTGCAACGCCCACGTTCATTAACACCGGCACAATTTCCAATACGACGACCAGCCAGATCAACTTGTCGTTTAGCAAACCGCTTGACAGCATCGACGCAAATGCGCCAGCTACTTATGAGTTAATTCAAGATACGAATCATGATGGCGTATTTGGCGATCCCGGCGACACCACCTTCGCGGTAACGCCGACATATATCCCAGGAGCAACGACGGCCACTCTTGCGATCGCTGGTGGTAATCTGCCGGATGGGACCTATCAGTTGGAGGTTGTTGGTTCCAGCTTGCACGACGTATCAGGAAACGAGCTGGACGGCTCAGGTACCGGAGTTCCCGGTAGCGACTATGTGCGGACGTTCACGATCGAAACGTCCCCGGCGCACATCGGCGTGACGGGCAACGCCAATACTTTCACGCTCGGCGGCTCGGCTGTGGCTGTCGACTCCGGCATCTCGGTAACGTCCAGCGACACCGACATCACCGGCGCCTCGATGACCATCACCAACTATCATTCGGGCGACTCGCTCAATTACACCCCGATCGACGGTATCACGATCGCCAGCAACTCCGGTGGCGTGCTGACTCTGACCGGCAGCGCAACTCCCACCCAATATCAGGCGGCCTTGCAGTCGGTCACATTTTCGACCACCAGCTTCAACCAGACGGCCCGCACCATCAACGTCGTCATCCTTGAGGGCGCGCTAGCCAGCAACACCGGTGTCGACACCGTCAACGTGGCCATCACCGCCCCGGTTGTGACCGCCAATCAGGCGGCCAAGGCCTCGACTGCCGGCCAGACCGTGGCGGTCGATTCGGCCGTGACCGTCAAATCGTTCGACACCGACGTGACGGGCGCCACGATGACGATCGGCACCGGTTACCAGTCGGGCAGCGATACGCTCCACTTCACCACTCAGAACGGCATTACCGGCGTTTACTCCGCGGGCGTGCTGACGCTGTCCGGCAGTGCCACTCCGGCCCAGTACCAGACCGCCTTGCAGTCGGTCACGTTCTCGTCGACCAGCACGAGCGTGGCCACCCGCAACATCTCAATCGTCGTTGACGATTCGGGTGACACCGGCAACGTGAACAGCAACACGGCGACGACCCAAATCACCGTCTCCGCGCCGCTCACGGTCACCGCGGCCTACATCTCCAGCTCGGCGTGGCCCTCGGCCTTCGATACCTATCTGAGCACCCACACCAATGCGGTCACCGGCCACGTCTACGGCAGTTCGACGTTGGGCTATGCCTTCCAGACCGGCACGTCGGCCGCCCAGACTCAAACGCTTCCCTGGACGAACCTCAACACGATCACCGTCACCTTCAGCGGGCCGGTTTCGGGCGTTGCCCTGGGTTCGCTGAAGTTGAATGGCGGCTCGGGCGGATCGACTCCCAGCGTGACCGGCTTCACGTCCGACGGCAGCAACACCTATTCGTGGACCCTGTCGGGCCCGCTGACCAACAACAAGTATGCCTTCGGCATCGCCTCGACCAGCAGCTCGTATGGTCCGGCGGTGGTCGACTCGCACGGAGCCGGCATCAGCGGCACGTTCACCACGGGCCAGGCACTTCCGTCGGGCAATGGCCTGGCCGGTTCGTCGTTCGACTTCTTCTTCGACGTTCTGCCGGGCGACGCGAACCGAGACGGACAGGACAATGCGACCGACATCAATGACATTCGTCCTCTTGCCAGCGGCACGCGGACGACGTCGAGCAGTTACAATCCGTACTACGACCTGCTCGGTGCCGGGCAAATCAACGCCACGACATTGAACACGGTTCGGGCATTGACGGGTCGTTTGGAGAGTGCCGCACCGACGAATCCCAACAGCACGCAGGGCGTGGGGACGACCGGTTTTGTCGGCCTGGAGCTGGGAGCGCAGGAGACCGGCAGCTCGTCGAGCAGCTCGTCGCCGAGCACCGTGAGCAACGTCGTCTCGGCACCGGCGTCGACTACCACGACGACGACCACCACGACGAGCACGACGGAATCTGGTTCGGGGGGCACGAGTTCGACGACGGGCAACCGCGATCATGGTCGCCACGCAGCGACCGACGAGGCGGTTTCCGACTTCGACCTAGTCGATCTGTACGTCTGAATGGGCCGGCTTGTTTTACGCGAAAAACTCCATGTGCGGGATTTTGGGGTCGAGAAGTAGTCCAAGTCGTGGAAGCAACAACGTGAGCAACTTTGAAAATGGCGGTTGAAGGACATAGATTCGATGAGGGCTCCATTCCGAGATCGCCTCGATCGTTGACATACAAACGTAGCTGACCAGTTCGCCCCTGGCTCCGCGGTCGGTCCTGGGACGTGGCGCGAGGGTCGACGCCTCGCTCGTTAAGGAGCTGCATGAACCAAGCAGGCCGGGCATCCGTGCTCAACTCGGCGCTGAAGAATCTGCACCACCCTGTCGCTAACGATGGAGCCTATTCAGGTGGCCACTGTGAACTAGCTAGTTGGCCGCTAAATCCGCCCGCGCAGATTCGGCTGAATAGATTGCATCCCAGTCGATCATGGGTGATTCCAGTTTAGGCCGCCCAATAAGTTGGAGACCGCGGCTAGGTGGCGGCGATTCGTATGCCGCTATAATTGCTCTGATATAGCCAGGGCTCGCGAGGACAAAAACTGATGACAATGGTCAGCCCGACGCCAGGAGAGCCGTCCGCGTTGGATGCTCTTATCGCCCTAGCGCAGCGTGAATTCGGTGCGGGACGGCTCGTCGAAGCGGCGGCGGCTTATGGCAAGATTCTTGCGATTCGGCCCAACATCGCCGAAGCACACAACGACCTGGGCACCATCCTCGCGCGGCAAGGCAAGTTCGAAGAAGCGGCAGCCCAGTACGAGCGGGCCGCAGCTCTCAAGCCGGGACTCTACCAGGCATACAACAGCCTGGGCAACATCCTCTGGAAGCAGGGCAAGCTCGACGGCGCCGTTGTGCGGCTTGAGCAGGCTCTGGCTCTCAGACCCGACTTGGTCGAGGCACGCAACAGCCTAGGCACTATCCTAGCGCAGCAGGGCAGGCTCGAAGAAGCGGTGAACCAATACGAGCGCGTGGTAGCTCTCAAGCCAGATCTGGCAGAGGCGCACAACAACTTGGGCAATGTCCTCTGGCAGCAGGGCAAGCTCAACCTCGCCATCGCCCGCTATCAGCAAGCGATCATCCTTCGGCCGGAATACGCCGAGGCGCACAACAATCTGGGTAACACGCTGCTGAGCCTGGGTAGGCTTGACGATGCGGCACGATGGTTTGAGCAAGCGCTGGTTCTTAGGCCGGAATATCCCGAGGCGCACAGCAACCTGGGCAACCTGCTCCGGAAACAGGGCAAGCTTGACCAGGCCATTGGCCGGTACCAGCAAGCCCTCGCTCTCCGGCCGGACTATGCCGAGGTGCATTACAACCTGGGCTTCACACTCCGGGATCAGGGGAAGCTTGAGGAGGCGGCGGCGCGTTACGAGAATGCGCTTGCTCTCCGGCCGGACTACCCCGACGCGCGATTGGGCCTCGCCACCTGCTACTTGGTCGAAGGGGATTTCGAACGTGGCTGGCCTGCGTACGAAGAGAGGCTGCGCATACGCGGGTTTGTGAACCTGCCCAACCTTCCGCGCTGGACGGGCGAACCCTTGGCCGGACGCAGGCTGTTGTTGCTGGCGGAACAGGGCTTGGGCGATACGCTCCATTTCGTCCGATATGCGCGGCTGCTGAAGGAGCAGGGAGCTCGGGTCGTCCTGGCTTGTCCGTCGGCGCTCAGCCGGTTGCTGGCGACTCATCCCGACTTGGACGAGTTGTTTATTTTGGGTTCCGCGAAAGACTGGCCCGATTGCGAGTTTTTCTTGCCACTCGTGAGTGCACCGTATGCGTTTCGCACCGACTGCGCGACGATTCCTCGCAAAGTTCCGTACCTTACTGCCGATCCCGCGTTGACGGATCACTGGCGTCGGAAGCTGGCGGCGCTCGATGGCTTCAAGATCGGCATCGTCTGGCAAGGTTCTCGCGATTATCCTTCGGATTGTTTGCGTTCGATGCCGCTGGCCGAATTTGCACCGTTGGCTGGATTGCCCGGCGTGCGGCTGGTCAGCCTGCAAAAAGGATTTGGTTCGGAGCAGGTTGCGGCGGTCGATTTTCCGGTTCTCGACCTTTCCGACCAGCTTGATGAAGAGGCCGGTCCTTTCATGGATACCGCGGCCGTGATTCGCAGTCTCGATTTGGTGGTAGCCCCGGATACGGCAACCGCGCATTTGGCGGGAGCGCTGGGCGCACCGGTTTCGCTTGCTCTCCAATTCTCGCCCGATTGGCGTTGGCTGCTGAACCGCGACGACTCGCCGTGGTATCCAACGATGCGACTTTTCCGCCAAAGCACATTCGGTCAATGGTCGGACGTTTTTGATCGCATTGCAAATGCCGTTAAGGCGCGCCGCTCGGAAACGACATGATCCATGTCAGCAAACTCGGAAGAGCTAAGCCAATGGCATTCGGCCGATCGAGAGGGCACTCCGGAGTCGCTGGACCGGCCGGTTAACACCGCGGCGTTCGCGTGCCCTCAGCCGTCAGCTGCGGCTTGCCCCGGTTCGCAATGCTGATCCCGCAGTCAACCCGCTTGGGCTTTTTCATTCGCTTCTCCTTGGCTGGGCGATATTTGAGTTACCACAGGGCTCAAAGATGGCCGGCAAAGACTGCCGACGGACCGGCGCCATTTTTGGGATTCAAGTGGCGATTCGCTGGTTACGTAAGCACTATGGTTACACTTTGGTGGGCGACTTTGCCCATTGAGTTATACTGTGGGCAAATCAAGGTTGGTCGCCGGTCTCTTCTTTTTTCGGGAGCTCAGCTACTGTGGACTACAGGCACCTACGACTTACAGACGAGGGTGGTGTGCTCGTGGTTTCTCTCTTGGCCGGCACTCTGATTGACCAAAACGTCATTGACGAAACCGGCAAGGAATTGTTGGACGCGGCGTTTGAAGCCTGTGGAAACCACAAGCTGGTCGTGAACTTTATGTCGTCCGCCATGCTGGGCAAGCTGATGCCGTTGCACAAACGCTGCAAGATCGACAAGACCAAGGACGAGGGGATCACCGAAGTCGGCTGGTTCACTCGCGACGCGCTTCGCCACAAGATCGTGTTCCCTTCCATCCTGCTCGACCATGACTGGGTATCGCTCGCTTCGCCCGACTGGATGCTCAAATGGCTGGGGCTGCATCGAGCAGACTTTTGACCGGCTTGCAGCGGTCGTCGCCGGTGGGCGTCACACAAGCTGCTTCGTAAATAAAACTTTTGCGTGCCCGTGCGAATCCCAGTTATCGAGGGTTCCGACAACCCGGTAGCCGAGCTTGCGATAAAAGTCGGGTGCCTGATAGCTCAACGTATCGACGTAGGCGTATCGGCAGTGCCGTGCCTTCGCCTCCTCTTCGGCCGTTTCGACGAGCCGCCGGCCGATGCCATGCCGCCGCGAGTCCTCGGCCACGGCGATCACCAAAATCTTCAGCCACAGAAACTGGGTCTCGGCCATCAGTCCGCCCACGATCAGTCCCCCGGCGTTGCAGGCCAGAACATGGATTGGCTTGACCGCGTTCTCCGGCAGATCGCGTGCTTTGTAAAAGGCGGCATTGTGAGCGCGGTTAAAACCTCGCAGGTGAACGTTAATGGCTTCTCGCTGCGCCTCGTCGAGTGTGGCGAAAAGCTGAAAGTTCATCCCTTCCATGTGAACCTCGGCCCCAACGCAAAGCCCCGATCGGGCAACGCAATCGCCAAGCCGCCGCTCAGGTAAGTCGCGGATCGAGCAGATTCAAAAGCGGTCGGTGACGCTTGATGAGGCGGCGCTGATGAGCCAATCGCGTCGAGTAGCGGCAGGAGATGGGCGACCACCTGGCCGTCAAGCGCATCGATAGACCCTTCCAGAGCTGCTTAGTCTCGTCGCCGAATTGTTTTTCCAGCCGCTGGCGAATGTTGCCTGCCTCGCCGGCATAAATCGGCTTCTCTTCGGCCCCGATCACGACGTAAACGCCCGAGGCTTCGGGCAGTTTCCGACGGCTTGAACCGCCGAGCGCGATCGCCGGCCCCAAGCAGGCATCGCTGAGCAATTCGGCTTGCGAGCGGAGAAGCTTGGCATTTTTGCGCAGCTTGAGCGCCGCCCAGCGATATTCAAGCGGGCTGAAGCCTGGCGCCCAGCGGCGGGCAATCTCGTCGAACGTCGCCGCCAGATGCGGATTGCACAGGATCGTGTCAAGGCTATCGCAACCTTGATCGAGCATCTGCCGCCAGGCAATTTCGCTGGCGAAAAGATAGGGGTCGCATTGCTCCCAGCTGAATTCGGTCCGGTTGAGCGTCGGCAGGTCGGCGAACATGCCCGCCTTGCGCAAGCTGAACAGCGTCCAGTTCCAGGTCCCGGGTTCACCGGGAAGGCCGGCCTGACGGCAAACGTCGGCCAGGCGTTCGTTCAATGCCGGATCGGCAACGACGCGATCGAGTGAATAGCCGTCGTAGCAGCCGCGGTAGGCCTCGAGTAGCCCGTTGTGGAACAGCCGCAGTTGGGCAGCTGATACCGCCGAGGCATCGTCAGGCTGCGTTTCGCGTGGCTTCGGCTGTCGTCCCTTCGCACCGTTGCGGGTCGGCGTCGACGGCGCGCTCACGGTCGGCTCAGCGGCTCCGTCCAGCGGGTCGCCCACCGAGATCAGTTCCAACCGGTCGGCACCTCGCTTCGCGTAATCCTTCGACAACTCAAAGCCGAGATAACGCCGGCCGAGTTTCTTGGCCACGGCCAGGGTCGTCGCGCTGCCGCTGAACGGATCGAGGACGAGATCGCCTTCCGCCGAGCAAAGTTTGATGATCCGCCCCAAGAGTTGTTCGGGCATCTGGCAGCCGTGGAAGCCGGCACGTTCTTTGAATGTGCCTGCGACGCGCGGGAAGTACCACGTATCCTCGGCCGAGGTGAAACACCCCGCGAGATCTTGCGGACGAAGCACCCAGGTGTCATCCGGCAATCGCCCGACAGGGTTTGCACGCGTGTCGGCGTAGACGAGTTGGCGCGCCGAGGGAATGCGATTCTCGAGCTCATCGGCTCGGAACGTGAATCGCTTGGGATCCTTCACGAAATAAAAGAGATGGGCGTGCGACCGGCTGAATTTATTCTTGCAGTTCACGCCGAACGTGTAGTACCAGATGACCCAACTGCGGGTGTGGAAACCGATCTCTTGGCTGGCGATTTTCAGCTCGGCCGCGTACTCGTCGCCGATCGCCAGCCAGAACGTGCCCGCGTCTTTGAGAACCTGATGGACGGCCGAAATCCACGACCGCGACCAATCGAGATAACTGCCGTGCTCCTGCTTGTCGCGATAGACGTCGTACTCGTAGCCGATGTTGAACGGTGGATCGGCGAAGACGAGATCAGCCTGCCCCTCGGGCATGGCTAGCATGCGCTCCACGCAGTCGCCTTGGACAATCTTGTTCCAGCTTCCAGCGGTCACCATGCGCATCGCTCCTTGATAGTCCCATTCCTGCATCGCCATCATTGCGGGCTGCCCCGCTTGGCGCTACTGAACATCTGATCATAGCGCTCTTGTTTGCCGCCTGCAACCAGCCCTTTTGCTTGCAGTCGGAAAGCCGCGCGACGTAGCGATTGCCGGGCGGTTTCGGCGAGAAGTCCGGAAAGTCTTCGCCACCGGCAACGTTTGGAGCAGGTTTTGGGTGTCCGCTGCCGCGTCGATTACCCCCAGCCCCCCTCGCTTACCAACGCTGGGAAAATTTTGCCAAAAAATTGACGATGGCCAACAATCCTGGTAGCATTTTGTTGACTCTGGACGAGTACCGCAATCCGAGCGGCCGGCCCTAAAGTGGGGGCTTGCTGCCACGCCCACGATCCCGCCCGATGTTGCCCGCGACGACGCACCAAGCGCGCTTCGGGCTGACGCGACACCGACCGACCTACTTGCCAAAAAAAGCGATTCCAACCGGTACGCTTTGTGCTCTTTCTGCTGCGTAGTTTGTACCCGCCCCTGGCCGCATCGCCGGGAAAATGAATCCTCACGGAGAGCTGACATGGATTTTCGCCCGCCAAAAGCCAGTCGTCGCGGATTTTTGACCGTTGGTGCCCTGACTGGAGTCGGCCTGTCGCTAGGCGATTATTTTCGCCTGCAACAAGCGCAAGGTGCACAAAAAAACTACGACTTCATCGAGGCCAAGGCCAAGAGCGTGATCCATATCTTCCTGCCGGGCGGCATCGCCCATCAGGAGTCGTTCGATCCCAAGCCTTATGCCCCAATCGAATATCGCGGCGAGCTCGGAACGGTGGCGACGAAGATACCCGGCGAAGTCTTTTCGCAGACGTTGCCGCAGACGGCTCAGATCGCCGACAAGATCACAGTCATTCGTTCGATGTCGCACGGCGAGGCGGCGCACGAGCGCGGGACGCACAACATGTTCACCGGCTATCGCCCCAGCCCGGCGCTCGTCTTTCCGAGCATGGGCAGCGTGGTGAGCCACGAATACGGCCCGCGCAACAACCTGCCTCCCTACGTTTGCGTCCCCAACCAGCCGAACGAATTCGCCGGGACCGGTTATCTGAGTTCGTCGTTCGGCCCGTTCAGCTTGGGGGCCGATCCGGCCGGGCAGGGGTTCAAGGTGCGCGACTTGAGTTTGCCGGCAGGTATCGATGAGGCGCGGTTTACCCGCCGGCGATCGGCTCTGGACGCGGTGAACCAGCATTTTGCCGAGACCGAGAAGGCCGATTCCCTGTCGGCCATGGACACTTTTTATCAACGAGCCTATAGCCTGATCAGTTCGGCCGACGCCCGCGAGGCTTTCAACATCGATGCCGAACCGGCGGCGATTCGCGATGAATATGGCCGTCACGAGGCAGGTCAACGCATGCTGTTGGCCCGACGGCTGGTAACGGCCGGCGTCCGTTTCGTGTCGCTGACCTTTGGCGGCTGGGACATGCACACGCAGATCACGGCCGGCATGAAGAACTCGATGCCGCCATTCGATCAGGCCTTTGCCACGCTGATCCGCGATCTGGACCGAAGCGGACTGCTGAAAGAGACGCTGGTCATGGTTTCCAGCGAATTCGGCCGCACGCCCAAGATCAACAAGGACGCCGGTCGCGATCACTGGCCCAAGGTCTTCAGTATCGTGCTGGCCGGTGGTGGATTGAAGGAGGGCTTGATCTACGGAGCTTCGAACGCGGTCGCCTCGGAACCCGAGAACGACGAGCTCGGACCTGCCGACCTGGCCACGACCGTCTATCATCAACTTGGCATCATCGCCGACAAGGAATTGATGGCTCCGGGCAACCGGCCGATCGAAATCGTCGACGGTGGCAAAGTTCGCAGCGAATTGTTGGCTTGAAAAACCGCACCGCGTGCGCGGCCGGCTACCGGCGTCCTCCTGGGTCCACTGGCTATTGGAGAACCCTGCCGATGCTGACGCCCTCGTCTTCGCGTTTGCCGCTACGAGCAATAGTGCGCTGCGGCGTTCTGGTCGGTTGTCTTGCCGCCGCACTGCTGGTGAGCGCTCGGCTTGAGGCAGCCAGCCCGCAATTCAACCTGATCACTCCCTGGGGCGGTCAGCGCGGTACCGAACTGGAAGTGGAGCTGGCGGGGTGCGGATCGGCGATACGCCGCAACTGCTTTTCTATGAGCCGGGCCTGAGCGTGACGGCCATCGAAGTGGCCAGCCCCACCGCGGTGAAGGCAAAAATCGCGATTGCCCCCGACTGCCGCCTGGGAATGCATCCGGTGCGGCTGCGTACCGCCAGTGGCATCAGCAATCTGCGTCTCTTCGCGGTCGGTGCACTGCCCCAACTAGCCGAGGCCGAGCCCAACAGCGATTTCGCACAGCCGCAGAAGGTCGCGCTCGACAGCACGATCAACGGCGTGGTGCAAAACGAAGACGTCGACTATTACCTGGTCGAAGCGAAGAAGGGTGAGCGTATCACGGCCGAAATCGAAGCCGTGCGGCTTTGCACCGGCTTCGGCAACAGCAACTTCTTCGACCCGTACCTGGCCATCATGGACACGGGCCGTTTCGAACTGTCCCGCAACGACGACGCACCACTGCTCAAACAAGATGCGATGGTTTCGCTGCTCGCTCCGGAAGATGGCACCTATGTCATTCAGGTTCGCGACAGCTCGTACGGCGGCAGTGGCGATCACCGCTATCGACTGCACGTGGGACGCTTTCCGCGCCCACCGCCGTGCTGCCGGCTGGCGGACGCCCCGGCGAGACGCTCGAAGTCCATTGGTTGGGCGACGTGGCCGGCGAGCGAGCCGAAACCGTGACGCTGCCAGCGACTGCCCAGCCCGAATTCGGCCTCATTGCGCACGATGAAAAGGGCTATGCTCCCTCGGCCAATCCGTTTCGTCTGGTCGATTTGGGCAATGTGCCGGAAGTCGAGCCGAACGACGCAGTCGCTTCGCCCACGCCATTTACCGTCCCGATGGCCGTCAACGGGGTGATCTCGAAGCCCGGCGACACCGACTTTTTCAAGTTCGCCGGCAAGCGTGGACAAGTGCTCGACGTGCGAGTCTTTGCCCGCTCGCTCGGTTCACCGTTGGATCCGCAGATCAGCGTGCATCGCGCCGATGGCGCCGCGTTTGCCGGCAACGACGACAGCGGCGGCCCCGACAGCTATCTTCGCGTCACCCTGACCGACGACGGCGATTATCTGATCGCCATTTCCGACCACTTGGGTCAAGGTGGCGTCGACTATGTCTATCGCATCGAAGTCACGCCGATCACTCCCAGCCTCAGTGTCAGCCTGCCGGAGCGGCGCAATACGTCGACACCACGCTCCCGGTGCCACAAGGAAACCGCCTGGCGGTGCTGGTGTCGGCTCAGCGGGTCGATTTCGGTGGCGAACTGCAATTGGCCTTCAATAATCTGCCTCCCGGCGTCAGCGTCGAAGCATTTCCAATGGCGGCCAATCGGACGGATGTGCCGGTCTTGCTCACGGCCGCCGAGGGAACGGCATTGAACGCGGGTCTGGTCGATCTGATCGGCCAGAAGCCCGATCCCAATCAGCCAATCACCGGCGGCTTCCGTCAGCGCACGGGCTTGGTGCGGGGACAGAATCAGGTCGAAGTCTGGGGCTACACCACGCGGCTCATGCCCGTGGTCGTGACCCAGGCGGTGCCATTCAAAATCGACGTGGTCGAACCGAAAGTTCCCTTGGTACGTGGCGGGGCGATGAATTTGAAAGTCGTCGCCACCCGGCAAGAGGGCTTCAACGCTCCGATCGCCGTTCGCATGCTCTATAACCCGCCGGGTGTCGGCTCTTCCGGATCGATTGTCATTCCCGAGGGGCAAACCGAGGCCTTGATCCCGCTGACCGCGGTGGGCGATGCCGAGATTCAGAAGTGGAAGATTGCCATTTTGGGCGAAGCGACGGTTGGCGATGGGCCGGTACTGGTCTCGTCGCAATTGGCCGCGCTCGATGTGGCCGAGCCGTTTCTGGCCTTTGCCTTTCAAGCTGCCGCCGTCGAACAGGGACAAACGACGGAGCTAGTGATCAACGTCGAAAAGAAGAAAGATTTTCCAGGCACGGCCAAGGTCGAATTGCTGGGCATTCCCAACGAAGTCACGGCCGAACCGCGCAAATCGCGCAAGACGCGACACAGCTCGTCTTTCAAGTGAAGACGACGGCCAATTCGCCGCCGGGCCGCCACAAAACCGTGATTTGCCGGGCAGTGATCACGGCCGAAGGGGAGCCGATCACCCACACGCTGGGAACCGGCGAACTGCGGATCGACGCTCCGCTGCCCGCGGCTGCAGCCCCCGTCGCTGCCCCGCCGCCCGTTGCGGCTGCTCCCGCGGCGCCGGCCGAAAAGCGTCTCACTCGATTGGAAAAGTTGCGGCAGGAGCGCAGACGGCTTCGTCCGCACCCCCGACGCCATGAACGAGTCACCCCTGATTTTCCCGATTGACCGCCCACCCGCCCCAACCGTCTCACTCCAGCCGAGGCTTGCCTTCATGAACCGAACGCCCAGGACGATTTGCTTGCTGCTGGTCGGGCTGACCACCACGCTGGCCGTGGCGGACACAAGCTGGGGCCAAGCGCCGGCAATCAGTTGGCGATCTATCCGCCCGACGTCCAGCTTACGACCAAAGGCGACCGGCAGATGTACGTCGTCGTGGTCACGCGGCCCGACGGCGTTACCGAAGATGTCACTTCGGTGGCCAAGGCGACTCTGGCCGATCCCAACCTTGCGCGAATCGATGGACACACGCTCTATCCCCTGGCCGACGGCACCACGACCTTATCGGTCGAGCATCAAGGTCAAACCGTCAGTGTGCCGGTAACGGTCGCCCAGGCGAGCGTGCAGCGGCCGATCAGTTTCAAACTCGACGTGGCGCCGATCTTCATGCGCACCGGCTGCAACACGGGCAGCTGTCACGGAGCCGCGCGTGGCAAAGACGGCTTCATGCTGTCGCTCTTCGGCTACGACCCTGACGGCGATTTTTATCGGCTGACGCACGAGATCGGGTTTCGCCGCATTAATCTGGCCGTGCCGCGCGACAGCCTGCTGATGGCCAAGATCGATGGCACGGTCGCCGCATACCGGCGGCAAGCGCATGAGCCAGGACAGCGAATACTACTCCACGCTGCTCGGCTGGCTCGAGGCCGGAGTTCCGCAGGATCCTGCCGACGTGCCCAAGGTGGTGAAGGTCGAATTATTTCCGCCGCGAATCGTGCTCGAAGGCGAAACGACAACGCAGCAGTTCACGGTGCGGGCGCACTATTCCGACGGCACCGACCGCGACGTGACGAACCTGGCCTTGTTTTTGACCAACAACGAGAACTCGGCTCCGATCAACCCCGACGGACTGGTGACCGCGGCCGCTCGCGGCGAGGCCTTTGTGATGGCCCGCTTCGCGACGTCGACCGTCGGCAGCCAGGTGCTGGTGCTGCCGAAGAGCGTTCCCTATGCCCCGCCCTCGGCGCCGCCGGCCAACTACATCGACGAGCTGGTGGCCACCAAGCTGCGCGATCTGCGGATCGAGCCCAGCGGGATCTGCAGCGACGAAGTCTTCTTGCGTCGCGCGACGATCGACATCACCGGCTTGTTGCCCACGGCCGACGAGTATCAGGCCTTTGTCACCGATGCCGACCCGGGCAAGCGGGCCAAGCTGGTCGACCGGCTATTGGGGCGGAAGGAGTTTTCCGAGATTTGGGCCATGAACTGGGCCAATCTGCTGATGATCAAATCGTCGAACGACGTGAGCGATAAGTCGGCCTTCCTCTATGCCAACTGGATCACCAACCAGATTTCCAACAACGTGCCGCTGGATCAGATGGTCCGCGAACTGCTCGGCGCCAGTGGAGGTACGTTCAAGAATCCGCCCACCAACTTCTTTCAAATCGAACGCGACACGCTGAAGACGGCCGAGAACGTGGCACAGGTCTTCATGGGCATTCGGATTCAATGTGCCCAGTGCCATAACCATCCGTTCGACCGCTGGACGATGGACGATTACTACAGCTTCGCCGCATTCTTTTCGCAGGTCGGCCGCAAGGGTGGCGAGGATTACCGCGAGCAGATCGTCTTCAATTCCCGCAGCGGCGAGGTCGCGCATCCGGTTGGGGGCCGGCAGATGCCGCCCAAGTTTCTCGGTGGTCCGGTGGCCGACGTGGCGGGCAAAGACCGCCGCGTGGTGCTGGCCGAGTGGCTGACTTCGCCCGAGAACCCCTACTTCGCCACCAGCGTGGCCAACCGCGTGTGGGCCCATTTCTTCGGCATCGGCATCGTCGAACCGGTCGATGACATTCGCGTCAGCAATCCGGCCAGCAATCCGGAATTGTTCGCCGCGTTGGGCACAAAGCTCACCGAGTACAATTACGACTTCAAGCAACTCGTGCGCGACATCTGCAATTCGCAAACCTATCAGCGCAGCACCGAGCGCAACGCCAGCAATCAAGAGGACGAAAAGAATTTTGCCCACAGCCGAATCCGCCGCATTCCGGCCGAAAGCCTGCTGGATTGCTACAGCGAGGTGACGCAATCCGACGAAAAACTGCCCGGGTTGCCGCTGGGCGCCGGGCGGTGCAAATCGCCAACGGCCAGAACTCGAATTATTTTCTCACCACGTTCGGCCGCTCGCGGCGGACGACGGTCTGTGCCTGCGAGGCCACGACCGAGCCGACGCTGTCGCAAGCTCTGCACCTGTTGAACGGCGACACGCTCGAGCGCAAGATCGCACAAGGCGGAGCAATCTCCAAGTTGCTCGATGCCCAAGTTCCGCCGATTCAGGTCGTCGAAACGTTTTATGTTCGCTGCCTGTCGCGCAAGCCGACAGCCCGAAGAGATCGAAAAATTCCAGGCCCTGCTCGCCACCGACGGCGACCCACGCCCGGTGCTGGAAGACATCTTCTGGGCCCTGCTCAACTCACGCGAATTCCTCTTCAACCACTAATTCCCCGAAATAGCCGGTAATCATGCCGATGTTGTGGAACCGTTCACTGTCGATTGACT
Source organism: uncultured Planctomycetaceae bacterium (assembly GCA_963702015.1). Lineage (GTDB taxonomy): Bacteria > Planctomycetota > Planctomycetia > Pirellulales > PALSA-1355 > DATJTR01. Next base: position 2,257,994 of record OY969698.1, on the reverse strand, counting down.
TGCCTGGGCTGCGGCATTTCGCCGCGGCGCTTGGACTTCTCGTGCTGCGCCACTGCCGGCCTGCGGGCCGACGAGCCGGCGGCCAAGATCAGCTACGACGAGCACGTGCGGCCGATCCTTCGCGAGCATTGCGCAACCTGTCACAACCAGGACACCAAGAAAAGCGATCTCGCGATCGACTCCTACGCGGCGATTATGCACGGCGGCGCCAGCGGCGAGGTCGTCGCCCCCGGCGATCTCGATGGCTCCCGGCTGTGGGGTCTGGTCAACCACACCGAAGAACCCAAAATGCCGCCCAACCAGGACAAGCTTGCCGATGCCAAGCTGCAGATCATCAAGGCCTGGATTTTGGGCGGGGCGCTCGAAAATGCCGGTTCGACGGCGAAAACCAAAAAGCCCACGATGAACCTGAGCCTGTCCGGTGGCTCGGCAAAGCCCGACGGTCCCGCGATCATGCCCGAAGGCTTATGGCGGCAGCCGATCGTCACACACCGCGCGCGCCGGAGCCGTCACGGCTCTGGCCTCCAGCCCCTGGGCGCCGCTCGTGGCCGTGGCCGGTCAAAAGCAAATTCTGCTCTACCATTCCGATTCGGGCGATTTGCTCGGCGTGCTGCCGTTTCCCGAAGGTTTGCCCTATGTGCTTGAAATTCAGCCGTAGCGGGGCGCTGCTGCTGGCCGGCGGTGGGCAAGGCGGCGGCAAGGGCGCGTCGTGGTGTTCGATGTCCGCAGCGGTCAGCGCGTGTTCGAAGTCGGCGACGAACTCGACGTCGTCCTGGCGGCCGATATCAATGAAAACAATACCCGCATTGCGCTGGGTGGCCCCGGCAAAGTCGTTCGCGTCTTCTCAACGGCCGACGGCAGCGTCGTGCAAGAAATCCGCAAACACACCGATTGGATTTACGGAGTCGAGTTCAGTCCCGACGGCGTGCTGCTGGCCACCGCCGACCGTAGCGGCGGCGTCTTCGTGTGGGAATCCGACACGGCTCGCGAATATCAAAACCTGCAGGGACACAAAGGGCCGGTGACCGACGTCAATTGGCGGCTCGATTCGAATCTCCTGGCCACCGCCAGTGAAGACGGCACGATCAAACTTTGGGAAATGGAAAACGGCACCCAGGTGAAAAACTGGAATGCCCATCCGGGTGGAGTCGCGTCAGTTCGCTTTGCGCCGGATGGCCGGCTGGTTTCGGCCGGCGCGACCACATCGCCAAGATGTGGGATGCCAATGGCGCTCGAAGTGCGTGCCTTCGACGCGCTGGCCGACATTGTGATGCGGGTTGCCTTCACCCACGACGGCGCACGCGTGGTGGCCGGCGACTGGCTGGGCGAAGTGCGTCTGTGGGAAACGGCCGATGGAAAGCTGGTGGCGAATTTGCCGGCCAACCCGCCGACGTTGGCCATGCGCCTCGAAACCGAAACGGCCAAGGTCGCGGAAGTAACCAAGGCCGTTGAGCTGGCTGCCGGCGAATTGACGCTCGCTCAGGCGGCGTTCGACGAGCAGGCCAAGGCCCTCGGAGGCGCGGTCGACGCAGTGGCGGCCGCCGTAGCCGTGGCGGAAAAGGCCACCGTCGATCAGGCTGCCGCCAAGGCGCTTTTGGAAACCAAGGAAGCCGAGGAGAAAGCCGCCGCCGAGCAATTGGCAAAAGCCAAGGCCGCGGCCGCGGCTCCCGGAAATCAAACGGCCCTGAACGCCGCCGTCGCAGCAGTCCAGACCGAGCTGGATAAGATCGTTGCCGAAAAGGGACCGATCGCCAAATCGGCCGAAGACCTGGCGGTCGCTGCCAAGGCGGCCGAAGAGCGAACCACCGCGCTGCGGGCGAGCGTCACGGCGATCACCGCCGCCAAGACCGCCGCCGAACAAGTGGTTGCCGCCAAGACCGCGGCTCACAAGGGAGCGGCGGACCTGCTGGCTCAGGCCCAGACGGCACAGCAGCGTACCGTCACCGAGAAAGCGGCCTACGAAGCGGCTCAAGCGACCAACCAGCCGGCCGCGACGAACTAAGCAACCGCTTTTCTTGCCGTCAGCTCGTTCTCGACGGCGCCTGGTTGCGCATGCGGTCGACCAGATCGGTCAACTGCCTGCGCATTTGCTCGGGCGGCAGGTGGACCGCCTGACCGTGGCCAGGCAGAACCCACTCGAACGAGTAAGCCAGTAGCCGCCCCATCGATTCGATCTGCCGCGGCCACGAATACCAGCAATAGTCGGGCGAAGCGGCCAGCCGCTGACGGCTGCGGTCGAAGTGTAAATGATCGCCGGTGAACAGAAACCGCTGGTCCACCAGCAGCACCACGTGCCCCGCCGTGTGGCCGGGCGTCGGGATCGCGACGAAACCGCTTTCCAGCGATTCGACGGCGGTTCCTTCAAGCACTACCTCGGCATCGGGCTGTGAGGCCAGTTCCGCACGATGGATGAAACGCCGGCTGCCGAAATGCCGGGCATAGCGTGCCGCGTCGGCGACGTCGTCGCGATGCGTCAGAAAGATGTTGGCGATCCCACCCATTGCCTCCATGCGCCGGACCAGGCGCGGCAAAAATTTTGGCGAGTCGATAAGCCAATTGCCCGTCGGGTGCCGGACGAAGTAACTGTTGCCGCCATAGGATTTTGGCGAGTTGAAGCCGCAGTAGTAAACGGGTCCCTCGACAGGCAGCGGAAATTCGTTGAAGACCGATTTGGGATCGTCGGCCGCCTGGCACCCGATCGAGCCGGTCGGACAGGAGACGAGCGCCGCAGCGCGCGGCGGCGTTGCTCGATCGTTTTGGGTTGAGCGTGGACAAAGGCCGTGTCGGCTCCCTCGCCAAAGACCTCCGGGGCAATCTGCCGACAGGTATCGCAGTCGATACAGGTGCTGTCGACGAAGAAATCGCCGCGTGCGTCTTCCGGCACGCGCTTATTGAGATTGGCCATCGACGAACCTTCGCAGTAGAATCGCGCGCACCGGCGTCCTCGGGCCGCTGGCGCTCGCAGTCCAAAGAACGATCTGGCGGAGAGTAACATGCATTTCGTTTACCTCTTGATCGCCATTGTCGCCGAGGTCGTGGCCACTAGCGCCCTGAAGGCGTCGGAGCAGTTCACGCGGCTGATTCCCAGCCTGCTGGTCATCGCCGGCTACGCGACCGCCTTCTATTTTCTGTCGCTCACGCTCCAGGCGATTCCGGTCGGCGTCGCTTATGCCATCTGGTCGGGCCTGGGCATCGTTCTGGTCACGATCGTCGGAGCCGCCCTGTATCGACAAATCCCCGACGCTCCCGCGATTGCCGGCATGACGTTAATCATCGCGGGCGTCGTCGTGATGAATCTGTTTTCGAAGATGAGCGGCCACTAACTCCAACGCGACCCCATCAACATCGGCTGGTTTATTCCGACGCCCGCGGCTCGATCGGAATCTCAAGCAAACGCTCGCCGCGAACGACGCTTGCCACGAGCGATTTCGGGGCAGTCGGACCGGAGAGCAGGCGATGCAGGTCGTCGACGCCGGTCAGAATTCGCCCGTTGATCGCCACGATCAGATCCTCGGCCCGCACTCCGGCTCGGTCCGCCGGCCCGCCGGGGGTCACTCCCATCACCTCGACTGCCTGATCGTTCAAGAGGTCGTGGGCGCGGGCGACCCGTCGCGGCAGCGGAGCGACCGTGGCCGCGATGCCCAACGTCAGTCGGCGAACGCGTCCGCGGGCCAACAATTCCATCATCACCCACTGAGCCGTCTTGGCCGGGATGGCGAATCCGAGGCCCTGAGCCATCGGGATGATGGCCGTGTTGATTCCAACGACCCGGCCGCGCGAGTCGAGCAGTGGTCCGCCCGAGTTGCCGGGATTGAGCGGCGCGGTGTGCTGCACGATGTTTTCCATCAGCCGGCCAGCCTGACCGCGCATGGCCCGGCCCACGGCACTGACGACCCCGGTCGAAACGGTCGATTGAAACCCGAACGGGTTTCCCATGGCGATCACCAGTTGCCCGACTTGCAGGCCATCGGAATCGCCCAGTTCGGTGACGGGCAGATCGCTGGCCACCAATCGCAGCAGCGCCAAGTCGGTCGCCGGATCGTCGCCGATCAACTGGGCGTCGAGCGAGTCGCCATCGGCCGTGACCGCGCAGTTCTTGCCGTCCGCCGACCACATGGCTGTTGGTCAAGGCATAGCCGTCGGGCGTCAAGACAAAGCCCGATCCCATCCCCCCTTCGCGGTCTCCCTTGGGCCCCATGACCGAGATCACCGCTGGACCGATCCCCTGCACGACGGTAATCACCGCCCGCGAATAGGCGTCGAGCAGATCGGCCTCTGCCGGCAAGGGCGGCCCAGCAGGCACATTGCCCCTGGGAGAATCGCCGGAGCCGGAATCGGAAACCGGCCAGAATTTGCGTTCGCTGATCGCCATCGCTTCATCCTCAATATTCTGTCGATATTTGCTTCTGTATCCTGTACGCATAATTGTTCGGCGGTGCGGTGCGCGAGTCCAGCGAAGGCAAGCGCCGTGGGCGCAATCCCCGGGTTTTAGGCAGTTGGCTCGCCAAAGACGATCCGGTGACCATTGATTGTCTGCAGGCTGAATTCGGTCAATCCCCAGGGCTTGTCGGTCAGTTCGGCCAGAATCAGCCCCCCTGCCTCACGGACGCGATCGTAGAGTGACCGAATGTCGTCGACCAGGATGTGAGCGAAGTTACCGTGTTCACCCAGGGTGACAACCGGCAGCGCGTCGGGACATTCGCCTAGCATCAGGTGGACCGCGTCGCGGCTAAGAAAGGCCCATCCTTCGGCCCGAATCGCCTCTTCCTCGAATCCCAGCACGCGGGTGTAAAAATCCTTCGACGCCGCCAAATTCGGGACTGCCAGCACAAACCGTGCGCGTGTGAACTTGGTCAACGGTTTTCCTCGGCCGCCTGATGGTTGGGACTCCGACGTGCGACAATCGCCGCGCCGCCGACGGGGTCCGAAGCACGCCGCGAGCTGGAGCCGGGCTCCTTGCTAGCGAGTAGCGAGTTCTCCGGGCACGCCACCGGTGACAGACTGCGGCATGGTGATGTCGTGGGTGAGAATGCGGCAATCGCCCACGAAATAAGTATTGAAATCGGCGACCACCAGATTATGCGTCTCGCCGGCGTCGACCGGCGTGATGCTTTGGATTTCCGACCAACCGGAAACGGTGTGCAGCCGATCGCCCACTTTCAGCTCTTTCGTCATCCGCCAGCCGGTGCCCGAGACCCAAAAGATGTGCCCGGCGGTGGCGACGATCTTTTGCCCCTCGGCGTTTAAGGCAAACAAATCTTGATGCCCGAGGGTGACTTCGAGGACCGGTTTGAAGGTGAGTTCGCCGGACATTGGATTCTGTGACAAGACCCGGTCACCGATTTGCACATTCTCAATTGGCATTTGCCCACTGATCGTCCAAACCATCGTTCCTCGAGCAAAGCAGGCGCAATGCCGGCGAGGAGGCGCAGCAGGCACATAGGGCACATAGGGTACGTCTACGTAGTTGTAATACTTAACGGCGTAGACTGGCTTTTCGTACGCACTGGTCACGGTATATTCGCGCCACCAGTTCCACCACTCCTCGGGGTCGCGAGCCGGCACGGTGCCGACCGTGTTTTCGAGCACCTGATAGATCGACTCGTTGAATTTCATCAATTTGCGATTGAGTATGGAGGCCGCGTGCTCCTTCTTTTGGATGTCGAGCAGGGTAGCTTCGTAGGCTTCGCCGATAATATTGCGGAGGTTTGGGTTGGGCACGAGAAGAGTAACGTTCGTATCGACCGTTTTGGTGATGACGGCATTGCCCCCCTCACGCTGCAGGGTTTCGCGGAAATGAACCGCCCGGTTGTCGCGGATCACCTCGAACTTCGTTTCAACTGGCGTCGAAAGGGCGCTGATCAACTTGGGCACATAACCGTACATCGAACGCGTTTTTAACTCGTCACACGCGGCGGTGAGCACGTCGGTGCTCTTCGCCAGCACAGCCTGCTCAAGCAGCACGTCGGTCGCATGTTGGCTAGGAAACTGACCGATCACGCGGATCGCTTCGCAAAGCACGCTGGGCCGATTCTTGAACACCGCGACCAGCGCGTCGATCGCGTCCGGATCGTGGACGGCTTGCAGTTCCCGCATGCCTTCGTCACGTTCGCCGGCGGATTTGCTCTCAATCTTGCCACGAATCGCGGTGAGCAGGGGCCGCCAACGACGCATCGCTTGCTTGGCATTTTGGTCCTGCTCCTTGCGCTGTGCCAGTTCCGCCGCGGTGATCAACCGGCCTTTGTGCCGAGTGAGGTCGAGCATTTTCAACACTTCGGCATTAGCCGGCCACACGGCGAGCACCTGCGAGGCATGGACCATCGTTTCAGCCGACAGATTATTCTTTTGACACCAGCGTGCCAGCTTCAACTGGCTCTCGGGACTTTTGTCGCACACGGTGCGCAAACGGCGATAATCCTGGAGCAAACGATCGTCGGCGCCTTTTTCGAGAGCGGCGTCGACGGTCAGCCACTGGCCCGCATAGCGGATTTGTCCCGCTTGCCAGTGCGCCGGCGGGAAGTCGGGGGCCACCTGCAAGGCCTGCTCGATCAGCCGGTCGCGATCGACCCGATCGGCACGCCCCTCCGCCGCGATCGCCCCCTCCACGCATTGCGCGGCCGGCAGGGCGGCGGGCGGAAACATTCTCGGGTCGACGGTTGCCGTGGCGGCCAGCACCTGGCTGCCGGAGGCCAGGATTCCGGCCAACAAGGAAACGAAACGCGCCCACCGATGGTTGCCACACATCGTAGTGCCTCGATCGGAAAAGAGAACGTTCTGGATTTGTTTACGCGTTGATAATTACCGGTTCAATCCGCTTGCTGGGCGATCAGGGTTTGCCCCGCCGAAAACCGGAGAGGCACTATTTTCTAGCGAGCGACCAATTCGCCGGGAACGGCCCCGGTCACCATCTGGGGCATGGTGATGTCATGAGTCAGAATCCGATGATCGCCCACGAAATAGGTGTTGAAATCGGCAACCACCAGATTATGCGTCTCGCCGGCGTCGACCGGCGTGATGCTTTGGATTTCCGACCAACCGGAAACGGTGTGCAGCCGATCGCCCACTTTCACCTCTTTCGTCATACGCCAGCCGGCGCCTGAGACCCAAAAGACGTGCCCGGCGGTGGCCACGATCTTTTCCCCCTCGGCATCCAAGGCGAACAAATCTTGATGCCCCAGGGTGATGTCGAGAACCGGCCTGAAGGTGAGCTCGCCCGACATCGGGTTTTGGGACAGGACGCGGTCGCCGATTTGCACGTTCTCAATTGGCATTTGCCCGTTGAACGTCCAGACCAACGTTCCTCGGCCAAAGCAGCTGCAATGCCTCGGCGGAGGAGGCGGTGGATCCGAATACAGGGCAGGTGTCGATACGGAGGGGAAACTTGGAAGGTCGGAAGGCGCATACGCCACGTAGGGGACGTCCACCGGATTGTAATAGCTGTCAACATAAACCGGCTTTTTGTCGAGGCCCAGCACATTGAGCTTGTGCCACCAATCCCACCAAGCATCGGGATCACGGGCTGCCACTTTGCCGACGGTGCTTTCGAGCACCCGATAGATCGACTCGTTGAATTCCAGCAATTTGCGGTTGAGTTTGACGAGCGCGCCGGCGGTCGCCTGGTTGTCGATGATCGATTCGGTATAGGCCTGGCCGATGATGTTCGCCAGATTCGGATTGGGCGTGAGAAGCGGAACCTCGGTGTCGACCCTCTTGGCGACGGCGGCATTCTGTCCTTCGCGTTGGATCGTTTCGCGGAAATGGACCCCCTCCCCGTCCTGAACCACTTCAAACTTTGCTTGCAGCGGCGTCGACAGGGCGGCCATCAACTTCGGCACGTAGCCATACATCGACCGGGGCTTCAGTTGCTCGCAGGCGGCGAGTCGAACGTCCTCGTTTTTCGAGAGCATGGCCTGTTGCAAGAGTGCGTCGGTCGCCTCCTGCCCGGGCATCTGGCCGGTCGTGCGGATCGCTTCGCACAGCAAACTGGGTCGACTCTTGAATACGGCGATCAAGGCCTCGATTGCCGTGGGATCGTGGATCGCTCGCAGTTGTTCCAGGCCCGCGGCATGCACGTCGGTGGATTTGCTCTCGATCTTGGCACGAATTTCCGCGAGCACGGGACGCCACCGCTGCATCGCCAGTTTGGCCTTTTCGTCTTGCTGCTTGCGCTGTGCCAGTTCGGCCGCGGTGACCAACTGGCCTTTGTGCCAGCTGAGGTCGAGCATTTTCAACACCTCGGGATCGCCCGGCCGCGTGGCGAGCAATTGCGAGGCATGAACCATGGTTTCAGCCGGCAAATGATGCTTCTGGCACCAGCGCGCGAGCGTCATCTGCCCCTCGGGACTGGTGCCATAGACCGAACGCAGTTTGCGATACTGGGCCAGCAATTCGTCCTGGGCACCTTTTTCCAGTGCGGCGTCGATGGTCAACCACTCACCGTCGAAGCGCACTTGCCCCGCCTGCCAGCGAGCCGGCGGAAAATCGGGGGAGACGCGCAAGGCTTGCTCGACCAGCCGGTCACGCTCGGCGCGGTCGGCGCGGACTTCGGCCGCGATCGCCCCCTGCACGCATTGGGCGGCGGGCGGCGTGTTGGCGGTGGCCTTTTCGGAGTCGCCAGTCGCCGTGGCGGCCAGCGCGTGGCTGCCGCAGGTCCCGACGAAGGACAGCAAGACAACGAAACTCGATCGAAGATGCTTGCGAACCATGGCAATGCCTCTGTCAGAAATGAAGACGTTCCGGATTTGGTTACGCGTTGACGCTTTCAGCGGTGTTGGCAATGTCCATCGGTATTCAAGGGCGGGCCGTGCCGACGACGCGTTGTTTCTCCGTTTCGAAAGGAAAGGGTTCGAACGTGGAAAACGAAGTTTGTTTCGTAAGCAAAGTCTTATGGCGCTCGGCGGCGATCTTCTTGGCTTCGGCCTGTTCCGCACGCTCGAGCCTTCTCTCATCGCGCTTTAAGGAGGCGGCTTGCACCTTCAACTCTGCAGAAGTCCTTTGGCCCATGTCGAGCAAAGCATTGCGCTGAGCAATCGTGGATTGCAATTGCTCGGTCATTTGCTGGATCTGCTGAGTGAGGATGTTTTGCTCCGCCCCGAGTCGTATCATCCCGATCCGTTGCTGGTTCGTCGCATTCGCCTGTCGGAGCAGGAGAATCGGGGAAGGCGTCACGCCCATGGCGGTTAATTCGCTGGCCGCGGCCTGCTGGAAGAGCGGTCCCATGTTGGAGAGGATGGCTTTCCGCACGGCGTTCAGTCGGTTCTGCGACACCAGCAGGTATTTTTGCAGTGTTTCGGCCGCTTTATCGAGTCGCTCGACTTCCGTGGCCGTGTTGACTTTCACTTTTTCAGTGTCGAAGTCGACGCCGGTTTCGGTTTCATCGATCAATTTCTTTTGTTGTCCGATTTGATCTTGTCTGGTCTTCGCCGCGGCCAGGCGCTTGGCACGCTGGCGTTCAAAAGCCTCGCGGGCCTTGGCGAATCTCTCGGCAACCAATTCTTCGCTCTCGTCGAACTCAGCCCGCTCGTCTCCCAGCCCCGCCAGTACGGCTTGCTTGGCGCTGCGGATCTCGTCGGCCGGCCGGCTATTTGCACGCGGAACTTCCAAGAAGCCGAAGACGCGTCCCAAGAACTCGGCTGTCGCGCGCCACTCTTCGGCATCGGCGGCGGGCAGATCGTTCGGACTCTGCCGGGCCAGAATCGCGGCCACCGAACGCACGCCGGCCAAGGCGTCACCCTCTTTGTGCGCGGCCATCTCGGCCCAAATCTTGGCGCACCACAAATACAGCGCGTCGGGCTGGTGGGCGAGAATTGCGTCGAGCACCTCGACCGCTTCGGCGTTGCAGTGTTGTCGGATGAGCACGAGCGCTAGTGCGTACTCGACGTCGGCATCATCTTTCGACTTTGCCCGCAGTGAGTCGTGATAGGTCCGGGCCTTGGCCAGCGCGCCCGGTGAATAGCGATCGCCCAACTCCAACAGTCGTGCCGCCGGCGCTTGAGCGACCGCTGCGGCATTGCTGTTGGGTTCGCTTGCCGAGAGCGGCATCGTGGCGAAGGCTCCCGCCCACGCCAAGACCCCGAGCACAGGAACAATGGCCCGGCAATCCATCATGACGTCGCTACCCACGACGAAAGTCTCGCGGACAAAACCGCTCAAGGGGATTATCTCCCCCGTATCCACCCTGTCTCGCCGCCCGCTCAAAACGATTCCGAAATGACAAATTACTCCGTCATTAGATAATCATCGAGCCAGGTTGTCATCTTTCTTACGAACAATTAACCAGGAAGTACTTAGCGCGCAGGTGCTGGCTGTCTCCCCACTGCCTCGGCTAGCGGTCCGGGGCCCCATTGCCCATGTTTTTGCGGGTTTTCGCCGGGTTGCGGAAAAGCGGCCGGGCCAAGAGCCGCCCGGGGCGCCGGGGTCAGGCCAGCAACTGCTGGACGACGTGCGCCGGCTCGACGCCCGTTAGCCTGGCATCGAGCCCCTGGAATTTGAACGTCAGCCGCTGATGGTCGAGCCCCAACAAATGAAGGATCGTGGCATGCAGATCGCGCACGTGGACCCGGTCGTGGGCGACGTTGAAGCCCAGCTCATCGCTTTCGCCCAGAGTGATGCCCGGTTTGATGCCGCCACCGGCCAGCCACATGCTGAAGACGTTGGGATGATGGTCGCGGCCATCGTTTCCACCCTGAACCATGGGGGTGCGGCCGAATTCGCCGCCCCAGACGATCAGCGTTTCGTCCAGCAGCCCGCGCTGCTTCAGATCTTTGATCAGCGCGGCGCAGGCCTTGTCGGTATTCTCGCAGTTCTTTTTCAGATCGGCCACGAGATTGCCGTGTTGATCCCAGGCTTCGTGGAAGAGTTGGATGTAGCGGACGCCGCGCTCGACGAGCCGGCGGGCCAGCAGGCAATTGTTGGCGAACGACGATTTTCCTGGCTCGGCGCCATACAGTTCGAGAGTTTCGGTCGATTCTTGCGACGAGGTCCATCAATTCGGGCGCTGCCGATTGCATGCGGCCTGCCATTTCGAAGGCCCGGGTCCGCGTCGCGATCTCCGGATCGCCGACCTCGGCCAATCGATGGTCATTTAATGCTGCGATGGCTTCGAGCGAATCGCGCTGCAGCGCGTCGTCGACGCCGTGCGGGTTCGATAGATACAAAACCGGCTCGCTTCCCGAGCGGAATTGCACCCCTTGATACAGAGTCGGCAGGAACCCGCTCCCCCAGTTCGCGTTTCCGCCGCTGGGGCCCTTCGACCCGCTGGAAAAAACGACAAACGCCGGCAGATCGTGCGCATCGCTCCCCAGTCCGTAGGTGACCCATGCCCCGATGCTTGGACGCCCGAACTGTTGGTTGCCGGTGTTCATCAGGATTTGCCCCGGCGCGTGATTGAAAGCGTCGGTCGACATCGAACGGACAATGGCGATGTCGTCGGCCACGGTGGCCAGGTGGGGCAGCAACTCCGACAATTCGGCGCCGCTTTGCCCATGCCGGGCGAATTTGAACTTCGGACCCAGCAGCGTCGAATTCGGATTGATGAACGCAGCGCGATAACCCTTCAGCAGCTCCGGCGGAGGCAACGTGCCGTTGAATTTGGCCAACTCGGGCTTGTTGTCGAACAATTCCAAGTGACTCGGCGCGCCGGCCATGAACAGAAAGATGACGCTCTTGGCGCGGCCGGCAAAGTGACCCGGCTTTGCCGCCAGCGGATCGACCGAAGCCGTGGCGGCGCGCGCCGTGCCAGCCGGGCCGAGCAGTTCGGCCAGCGCCATCCCGCCGAGTCCGATGCCACACTCCTGCAGAAACCAGCGCCGCGCCAACAGTTCCGCCGGCGTGCGTCCCGCGTGATGCGATGGGCAGTTCATGGTCGAATTCCTCTCATGCGCCGGCCTCGCCCGCGCGTGGCCGTTTACTGTCGCGTAATGGTTTCATCGAGGTTCAGCAGCACCCGGGCCGTCGCGGTCCAGGCCGCCAGTTCCGCCATGCCCGCCGTCGCATCGGCAGGCGCGCTGCCACCGGCGGATGCCTCGCCCCCAGTGGTTGTTGCGGCGTTTGCCGGCGTGGCCGCTGCCGGAACTTCGCCGGTCGCCAGGGCCACGGCGGCTGCTGGTTCGCCGGAAAAGCGCGTCCGCTGGCGATCGAGCCAGGCGAGAAGCACTCGGGCTTCGTCGTCGTCGGGAGCGCGGCCCACGCACAACCGGAAGGCAAACGCCAACCGCCCAGCATCGCTGATCCCCCCTTCGGCGAGCGTTCGCCGGGCCAGCGCCCGGGCACAGTCGAGGAACACCGGCTCGTTCAACGTCACGAGCGCTTGCAGCGGCGTATTCGAGCGGACGCGACGCACACAGGCTCCCTCGCCGGGCGGAGCGTCAAAGGTTTGCAGCATCGGATATGGAACCGAGCGGAAACGAAACGTATAAATCGCTCGGCGATAGCGATCGGGCCCCGACGCGGCCGGCCATGGCTTCGGTCCATAGCTGGCCGGCGGCTGAAACAGGAATTCGGGGGCGGGCGGGAAAACGCTGGGGCCGCCGAGCGCCGGGTTGAGCAGCCCGCTGGCCGCCAGCGTCACGTCGCGCACCGCTTCGGCCTCGAGCCGGAATCGCGATCCGCGCGCCAAGAGCCGGTTCTGAGGATCGCGGGTCAACAGCTCCGGACTCACGCGCCCGCTCTGCCGATAGGTGGCCGAGCGAACAATCAGCCGATGCAGGTCCTTGAGCCGCCAGCCATGATCCATCAACTCCAAGGCTAGCCAATCGAGCAATTCGCCGTGCGAAGGGGGATCGCCTTGCAGCCCAAAATCTTCGCTCGTGGCCACCAGCCCCAAGCCAAAATACGCTTGCCAGATTCGATTGACCATCGACCGGGCAGCAGTCGGCGAGCGGCGGCTGACGAGCCAGCGGGCAAAATCCAACCGCGTCGGATGTTCGACGTCGAGCGGGTGCAAAACGGCTGGCGTGCCCGGCTCGACCGGCCGGGTTGGCTTGAGAAAGTCGCCCCGGGCCAGCAAGAACGTCTGCCGAGGTTGACTGCGCGCTGCCAGCGCCAATTGCGTCGTCCCGGCCGGATGCTGCCGCCACAGCGCCTCGATCCGCTCGTTCGCCTCGCGCCACTCGGGCACTGTCGTGCGCCAATAATTGAACAACGCGTCGATTTGGGTCGGGGTGCGGTGCGCCGGCTCGATGGCGAGCACTTCGCGAACGGCCGCCGGTATCGGATCGGCCTTCACGTCGGAACAAGTCGCAACCGAGAAGCGGAACCGGCCCAGGTTGTTGTTCATGTTGTCGTCGCTGTTCCAGCCGCCGTGATTCTGCACCAGCCGGAATTTGAGCTGCACACCGCCGGCAAAGCTCAGCGGACGCTCGAGGATGAACACCGCCTGACGCGGTACGTTGCTGCGGCCCGGCCCGATGTCATTGGTCCAAGCCGTTTCGTCCTTGCCGTCGATCGCGAAGGCGACCGGCCCGGTCACGCGCTTGCGGGGCGTGCGGTCGTCGAACGTGGCTTCGAGCGGGGCTTCGGGTGGATTGACGTCGGCCGTGGCGGCGACGATTTTCACTCCCTCGAAACCGGCCGAGCCGTCGCCCGGCGCCGCCTCGACCTGCATCTCGGTCAGCCCGAACGTCCCTTTGATCGAACGGCCCGGACCGCCCGCTGGAAGGACTGGATCGGTGAGCAATTCGAGTCGCACCGCCATGATGCCATTCACGTCGGTGCGGACGACAAAATCGGTGGCGTGTTTTGTGGGAGCATAGCCTTGTGCCAGCACCGATCCGTCGGCCAGCAAATAATGTTTCTGTCCGCCGCTGGCGTCGAGCGTTGGCCGGACGACGCTCCAGACAAGTTGCTCGTCGCGGATTTGTCCTTCCCAGGCCGCCAATCGCGCCGGCCAATCGGGCGAGCTGGCCTGCAGCTCGCGCTGGATGCCGGCAATTTGAGAGAGCAACTCGGCTCGCCGGACTTGCTCGGCAGCTGTGTAGACCGCTGCGATGCGCTCGTCGGTGTTGTTCAAGAAGGCGAACATCCGGTAATACTCTTCCTGCGCCAGCGGATCGTACTTGTGATTGTGGCACTGGCAGCATTGGATCGTCACGCCCAGGATGTTCTTGCCGATCGCGTCCATGCGGTCGAACATCGCCTCCATGCGGAACTGCTCCGGATCGACCCCCCCTTCTTCGTTGAGCATCGAATTGCACAAGAAGCCGGTGGCGACAAGCTGGTCCTGCGTGGCGCCCGGAAGCATGTCGCCGGCGATCTGCTCGATGATGAACTGATCGTAAGGAAGGTCGCGATTCAGCGCGGCGACGACCCAATCGCGATAGGCCCAAACGAATCGCGGCTTGTCCTTTTCATATCCGTCGGAGTCGGCATAGCGGGCACCGTCGAGCCACATTCTTCCCCAGCGTTCGCCGTAGTGCGGCGAGGCCAGAAGCCGCTCGACCGCCTCGTCATAGACTTCGGGCCGGTTGTCGGCCAGAAAGGCGTCGATCTCGGCGATCGTCGGCGGCAAGCCGGTCAGGTCGAGCGTCAGCCGGCGCAACAGCGCCACTCGATCGGCCGCGGGCGAAGGAGCCAGCCCTTCCGCTTCGAGTCGGGCCAGCACAAACCGGTCCAGGTCGTTATGCGTCCAAGCTGGATTGCGGGTCGCCGGCACTTCGGGGCGAACCGGCGCGGTGAATGCCCAGTGGGTCTGGTACTCGGCGCCCGCGGCAATCCACTGCCGGAGCGTTTCGCGCTCCTGGTCGGAAAGAGGTTTTTTCGCGCTGTCGGGGGGCATTCGCTCCTCTCCCTCGACATCGATTCGGCGAACGAGCTCGCTTTGCTCGGGCTTGCCCGGTGTGATTGCCGGCAGACCGCTCTCGCCGCCGGCGATCGCCGCGTCGCGCAGGTCGAGCCTGAGACCCGCCTCGCGGTGCTCGGCGTCGCCTCCATGACAAGCAAAACACTTGTCGACCAGAATCGGGCGCACCTGGCGCTGAAAATCGACCCGGGCGGTGCTGGGCGGAGGATCGGCCGCGGCCACGCCACTCAAACCGGCTGCCAGCAGCACGGCTGCCGCTGGGAGTCGAAAGCAGACAGAGTCGATTCGCATGGCGGGGTGAATCAGGCGGAGTGAACCGAGGGGATCAACGGGTGCGGCGGGTAGATCCAACGCTATTGCTATGTTAACCCGGTTTTGCCCTCCGCAACAGCCTGCCGGCGGCGGCGAAAGCGCTTGTGAGATTTGCACTTCGAGCGGTCCCGCCCTCGTGCGGGGCTCGCGCAGCTTGCCCCGGCGGCGATGGGAGCGAATGATAAGACCAACCGCCAAACGGGTCGCGCAGCGCAAATCAACGAATCCGGCCGACAGGAGTCAACGCCGATGTCCACCACCGTCGACTATCCGCCGCACAAAACCCATTCGCTTCTGGTCGGCTATTTGCTGTGGATCTTCGGATTCACCGGCTCCCACCGCTTCTATTACGGCAAGCCGATCACCGGCACGATCTGGTTTTTCACGCTTGGACTATGCGGCATCGGCTGGGTGATCGATCTCTTTCTGATTCCGGGCATGGACCGCCGTGCCGACATGCGCTATGTGGCCGGGCCTTTCGATTACACCATCGCCTGGATATTGCTGACTTTCTTAGGCGTGTTTGGGATCCATCGCTTCTATTTGGGCAAGATCCTTACCGGGCTGTTGTACTTGTGCACCGGCGGCCTGTTCTTTCTCGGCGTGCTGTACGATTTTTGGACGCTGAACGGCCAGGTCAGCGAGCGCAACGAGTCGCTATTGATGTAGGACCAGATTGCCGATAGACAAGCGACCGACACGATCCGATCAGTGAGTCGTTGCCGCAGCCAGTCGAGATTCAAAACATTCCGCTGGCCGACTCTCCTTTACCACGAACGTGACCGGTGTGCCAACGTGCCTTGAGTTCGGCCATGGCATCGACGAGCGTTCCCAAGCCCGTAAGCTTGGGCGCCGGTGGTTGAGCGTCACGCGCTTGGCGCAAACCCGATAGCAATTCGAAGATCTGCTCGTGTACTTCGTCGGTTTGCGAGACGATCAGTGACCGGGCCTGGGCGAGTGGCACAATGCTGCCTGGCCCTCCGACTTCGTCCCAGGTCGTCGGCGCGATCGTCGCCCTGATGGCTTCGACGAGCGGCCTGAAATTCTCGCCCCCCGAGGCGGCGCTGCGTGGAGCGGTCAAATCGCCCACGGGATAGATCTTGATCACCAGCTCGTTGCTGGATTTGTCTCGCGTGGTGATCAGCAGCACTTCGTCTTTGATGATGTAGGTCAAATCCATCGCGCCGAGCATCAACCGCAAGGCCGAACGAAGCGTGATGCCTTGCAGGTAGCGAGTCACCGGCGTATCGACTCCAATGCTCGCCTCTTCCAGCACTTTTGCGTCGAGTTGGATTTCGACGTGGTGTCGCATCTTCAGGTCCTCGACGACCTCGTGCAACGGCGTTTCGTTGAATTCGAACTTGGTTTGTTCGTCCAGCGCCTTGGCAATCTTGGCCCGCGACTTCACTTCGTCGGGGCTGCCAACATCAATCGGTTGAGTACTCTGGTTCTTGATTTCGGTGGCTGGAATTGGCGCGTCATCCGGTTTTTCCGCTCGGGCGATTCCGCCAAACACCGCCAACGCAAACGCCGCGAGACCGACCGCTGCAAGTCGTGACATGTTCCACCTCTTGTCTGAGAAAAAAACTCTGTTCCCAGTCCGGCGCCACAGCGGCGCGAAAGGACGCTGCTGCCTCAAATCTCCGGAACAATCTGCCGATCTCGGCGGCACGCTGGCGCGATCGTTACTTACTAACGACCGCTTTATTCCCATGGTGCCGCGACGCAAGGTCGTGCGCCCGGCGCAAGCCAGTTAAGAGCAACTCAACCTCTTCTTGGACGGCTGAGGTTTGCCGGATCACCAGCGCGTCCCCAAGAGCAAAGGGCAGGATGCTATCCAAGCCGTCGCTCGTCTGCCATGTTTTGGGTGCAACCGTTGCTTTGATGATTTCGATCAAAGTCGCGGCGCCCTTGTTCGCCGAATCAGCGGCAATCAGGTCGCCAACCGGATAAATCATCACCACTTTGTCGGCGTTGGCCGCCACGGTCGTGGTAATCAGCAGCACCTCATCCTTAATCACATAGGTTAAATCCATCGCGCCGAGCGTTAACCGCAACGCCGACCGAAGCGTCGTGCCTTGCAGATTGCGGGTGACCGGCGTGTCGACTCCGATGCTCGCCTCTTCCAGCACCTTTGTGTCGATTTGAATTTCGATATGATGCCTGTCCTTCAAGTACAAGACGACATCGTGCAGAGGCAAATCGTTGAATTCGAATTGGGTCGGTTCGTCCAGTGCCCTCATGATTCTGGTGCGCCCTGCGCTTCGGTTGGATTGGCCACTTCGATTGGCTGCCGTGTCTGCACCGCGATCGTGGTGGCGAGCGCGTTGGCGTCGTCCGGTTCGTCTCCCCTGCTTGCCTCAACAAAAATCGCCAACACCAGCGTCGCGAGTCCGACCGTTTTGAGCCGTGACATGTTCCACCCTTTGTCCGAGAGATTCTCTGTTCCAAGTCCGGCGCCCAAACGGCGCGAAGGGACCTTCCTGCCTCGCAGAATTAACTTGTTCCAAAAAAGACGCTTCAAATGCACCACCGGCACGCGATTGCCTCGGATCGCGGGCCTGCCTTCTGAGCGCTCAAGATGAGGCTTTTAGCCTATCGCTTTCGCCACCGCCGAGCAATGTTTCGATAGCAAGCGAATGTTTTCGGCGGGCCGCTGAAAAATGGGACTGGCTTAGAGCCCCAATGGGCCAACCGCGAGAAAAACGGCATTCGCGAGTTGCCTATCCCAATTCGTCAACATGCTCAATCAGTCCGCACCAGCGTCCAGCAGCGAAACGACGGCTTGGCACGGCAGTCGGCCGGCAACAATTGGGCCGTCACATCGCGGGTGCTGGCCCAGGCAACGTCGGCCGGATCGAGCCGAAACCGCCGCACGGTGCTGACGAAATAGATCTTGCCTTGGGGGGCGACCAGTCGATGCACGCTATCGAGAAGCTGCCGATATTCGTCGCGCGGGTTCCAAGCCCGACTGTCCTGACGACGATGAAACCCGGCCGGCGGAGCCACCAGCACTAAGTCGAAAGGGGTTGCCCGGGCTTCGGCCAAGCGATCGATCCACTCGATCGGATCGGCCTGAACGATGACATGATTGGGCTCGGCCAGTCGATTGAGCTCGAAGTTATAGCCGGCCCAGCGGCGCAAAGCCCGTTCCCGGCTCGACGGTCACCGTCAGTCGGGCATTGCCGCCGCCGGCCGCGGCAAAAACGGTGGCGGCGCCACTGCGGCCAAAGAGATTCAAAAACCGCTTGCCGGCCCCTTCGGCCGCCAGATGTTGCCTGAGCGTGCGCAGATCGGGCGCCAGGCCGGTATCATCGCGTCGGCCCAAATCGACTTCCACGCGACAACCGCCTTCGTCGACAACAAACCGCTCGTTTTGTTTCGTGCCTTCCCGCTTTAGGCCGACGGCGTGCGGATCGCAGGGATGGGCGTGCAGGCGCTCGGCGGGAACGTCGAGCACCTGGCCGACGACTTCGACCAGCCCCTCGAACCATTGCCGATGTTCCAGTGGAGTGCGGCCGTGTGGCCGGTCGTGTTCGAGGATGTAGAGACGATCTTCGTAGCGGTCGATGGTCCAGGGGACTTCCGGCATGTCGCAGTCATAGATCCGATAGCAGCCGATCCCCTGCCGCCTTGCCCAGCGTGCCCAGTGCTTGCCCATCCGCGTCAACCGACTCCGCAGTCCCTCGGCCGGCGACGATCGGAACGTGCCGGGCCTTTCGCCCGGCGCGCCGCCGCGTCGGGCTCGTCCGGCGCGTGGCTGACGGAATCGCCCAGCTCGAACTTGAGCAACCGGCATTCGATCGGCCCGTTGAACAGCGGCAGACTTGCGGCCGACTCGATGCCGAATTGCTCGGCCGCTTCGAGATTGCCGGCCAGCACCCACGCGGCATATCCCTGCCAGCGCCGGGCCAGGACGCCGCCCAGACGTCGGTAGAACGCGCCGACTCCAGACACGCGCAGTCGCTGATCGTAGGGCGGATTGACGACGATCGTGCCGTGCGGCGCCGGCGGCTCGAGGCTTTCGAAATTGGTCAATTGAAATTGAATGTCGGCCGCAACTCCCGCCCGCGCGGCATTTTCATTGGCCGCTTCGAGGGCTGCCGGATCGAGATCGGAACCGTAAATCAGCGGCGCTTCACCGGCCTGGCTTGCTGGACGAGCGGCCTGCCGGGCATCGTCGATCAATTGTGCTTCGAGCGCCCCGTCGAAGTCGAGCCAGCGCCGATAGCCAAAATCTTCGCGCAGCAATCCCGGGGCCAGGTTGCGTGCCATCAAGGCCGCTTCGATCGGCAATGTGCCCGAACCGCACAGAAAATCAACTAGCGGCGAACACGCGTCCCAGCTGGTCAGCCGCAAAATTCCGGCGGCCAGCACTTCGTTGAGCGGAGCTTCGCCGGTGGCACGCCGATAGCCTCGTTTGTGCAGCGATTGTCCCGAGGCGTCGAGATAGACGGTCGCCCGATCGCCCGACACGTGCAGATTGATGCGCAAATCGGGCTGCGCCCGGTCGACGCTCGGCCGCTCGCCATGCCGGTCGCGAAACCAATCGGCGATCGCGTCTTTGGCCACCTGAGCGGCATAGAGCGAGTTGGTCAGCAATCGGCCGTTTACAACCGGATCGATTGCCAACGTGCCGCTGGGCAGCAGATACGCCTCCCAATCGACTTGTTGCATCTCGGCATACAGCGAACGGTAAGGATCCGCCGCGCTGGCATCGACGGTGAATTGGGCGATCGGCTTGAGAATCCGCACCGCCGTGCGGCACCATAAATTCGTCCGATAGAGCAGCGCCTGATCGGCCGTGAACGAGACCATCCGCCGGCCGGTCGATGCATCGAGTGCTCCCAGGGCTGTCAGCTCTTGGGCCAACACTCCTTCAAGGCCGAAAAACGTCTTGGCGATCAGTGGAAACGTGGGCGAGCTCGACAATTCGGGAGTCTATCCTTCCGCCCGTGCAGGCGGATTGAGTGCGAGGAGATGAACGATTTGCGGCAGCATTTTTTCCATCGCCCGGGCGCGATGGCTCAAAACCGAGCGGGAGGCCAGGCTCAACTCGGCAAATGTTCGCCGGAACTCGATGATTTCGAACAGCGGATCGTAGCCAAATCCTTCGTCGCCGGCCGGTGCCGTGCTGATCCGCCCGTGACAGCGGCCCTCGCTCGTCGCGCGGACCTGGCCGGTCGGATCGGCCAGCGCCAAATGACACGTGAAATGGGCGCCGCGCCGCTCGAGCGCGACGCCCTCCAGCTCGGCCAGCAGCCGGCGGCGGTTGTCGGCTGGCGCGGCATTCGGACCGGCATAGCGGGCGGTGTGAATGCCGGGCGCTCCGCCCAAGGCGTCGACGGCCAGGGCCGTATCGTCGGCCAACGTCCATAGGCCGCACGCCCGGGCATACGCGGTTGCTTTGATCGCCGCGTTTTCGGCCACGGTGTCGCCGGTTTCTTCGACCGCGGGCAATTCGAAGCCCGAAATTCCGTCGCCCGCCGACGCTTTGCCGGGGACAATCGGTTCGATCTGCCAGGCAGTGCTTCCGGCCTGCGGCCAGCGCGCTTCGACGCAGCGCGATGAACTCGCCGATCTTGCCGCGGTTGGTAGTTCCGAGCATCAGCCGCAAAACGCGCGTGCCGGCGTAGACGGGATGCTGGGTGAGCGGCATTAGAGGATCGCCAGCGGATTGCGGCGCTCTTCCAGCGTGCCGCGGGTGACACCGACCCGGTTGGCCGCCCGCAGCTCGGTCCACACTTGCTGGCCTTTGAGCCGGCCGGCCAGCAGTTCGCGATAAAGATCCAAGAGGTGAGCAATTTCGGCCGCCGGCAGATCTTCGAGCAGTTCGATGCGGAAGTGGCGCACGCCGCGGACTAACAGCGTGGGGACGGCTTCGGCACCGCTTTGCGGCACCGCGTTGAACAGCGTGTTGCGGCAGCCGACGTCGGCGATCAAAGGATGCTCCATGCCGGTCCGATCGCGCAACTTGACGGCGTGATCGTCGCACGGTCGCCCACAGTTGGTTTTGTTGGTCCCTGGCGACAGCACGGCGCAAAACACGCAGTGCTCCATGTGGAACAGCGGCATGTGTTGATGGATGACCACTTCCAGCCAACCGGCCGGAACCGCCGACACCAGATCGAGCAATTGATCGCGGTTCAAGTCGTAGGCCGCGGTGATGCGCTCGGCTCCCAACTGGTGCAGCCACTCGGCCGTCAGCTCGTTGGTCACGTTGAGCGAAAAGTCGGCGATGCACTTCACGCCGGCCTGACGGCAAAAATCGATGGCCGCCAGATTGCGGGCCAGAATGCCGTCGGGCTCGTGCCGCGTGAGGACGCGAAAAATGCCGGCTTCGTCGGGCTTTTGAATTCGCGGCGTGGCCAGCCAGATCGTGGCGCCGGCAGCGCGGGCCGCGACGACCGCTTCGGCATACTGACGAATGTCTTGAAAATCGACCATCGTGCTGCGCATGCCCGCGGCCAGCGCTGCGTCGAGCTGCGCGAGCGAGCGGCACATCACGTGCAACTCGGCGGAACTCGCGGCGGCGGCCGATGGGTCGGTGGCAGCGGCGGCTCGCAATTCAGCGCGCATCGCGTCGAGCGCCGAGTGCGAAGCCAGGCGGAGTGTCGGTTGCCGGCCAGCCTCTTCGTCCAATCGGTGGACCAGGGCATGCCGCAATTTGCCTAGCACGCTCAGCGGGACCATCGGCTGGCCAACGATTTCGGCTGCCAGCTCGCCCAGCTCATAGTTGGTTCCACCCAAGCGGCCTAATTGCTCGGTGAGGACTTCAACCGAGAGGGGATGCTTTTGGGCTTCGGCCAAAAGGTCGGCCGACTCGAGTTGGCAGGTGGCCAGGCCAGCCCGCGCGGTCAGCTGGAGTGGCTGGCCGACCCGGGCCTCGACGGCGATGTGCACTGCCATGCGTCGGCGCGGCCGCGTGCCGGCAAACGAGGCGCGCAATTGTTTGGTGAGTTGCGGTTCATCGGTTTTCCAGAGTTGCTGGCCGACCGACAGCCGGCTCCCTTCGATCGCACCGCGACCGAAAGCCAGCGCGACAATGCCTCCTTGCGTCCGCTCGGTTTGCGGCATCCCCTGACGAAAGATTTCGTACACCCGGCCCCCCTGCTCCTCACTGCGGGCATGTTCCCCTTCGAAAACGACGCCATCGCCGGGCGCAAGCGAGCCGGTCAAATCCACTTCAATGCGATCGCCGCGCACTCGCAGCACGTGGCCGACGAGCACTCCGTGTTTCGACGAGCCGATGCCGGGGACCAGCATTTTGTGGTTGCAGCCCCCCAGCCAGCCGGGCGAAAACCCGCGCGAAAACGAAAGCTCCATCTCTTCGACCGCCCGCGGCGAGAACTCGACCGGCCTGCCCGCCATCGCCGCGTCGATCGCCTGGCGATAGTGCCGCGTGATGTTGGCAACATACTCGGGCGTCTTCAGCCGCCCCTCGACCTTGAAGCACGATACGCCAGCGGCGATCAAATCGGGCACCAAGGCATACGCAGCCAGATCCTGCGGGCTCAGCAAATATTGTTGCCGGCCCAAGTCGACTTCTTCGCCATCGCACACCAGCTCGTACGGCAACCGGCACGCTTGCGCACTGGCCGCGATTGGCGCTGCGGCCGCCAAGCGATTCGCTGGTCATGCACTGGCCGGAGTAGGCGACGCATAGCGCCCCGTGAACGAATACCTCAAGCGGCAGCGGAGTTTGGCGGTGAATTTTGGCGATCTCATCGATTGACAACTCCCGGGCCAGCACCACCCGCTCGATCGATAATGACTCGGCCACGTGCAGGCACTCGGCGCTCGACAAGGTCATTTGTGTCGAGGCGTGGATCGGCAGATCGGGAGTGATGGTCCGGATCAGTCGCGCGGCGCCGAAATCCTGCACCAACACCGCGTCGACTCCGGCCTCGGCCACCCGCCGCACCGTCCGCTCGAGTTCGGCCAGTTCGTCGGTAAAGACGAGGGTGTTGAGCGTGACATATCCCTTCACGCCGCGGCGATGGAGCAACGACATGACCTCGGGCAGCGACGCCGGATCGATGTTCGTGGCCCGAGCGCGCGCGTTGAAGCCGCTGGCCAGGCCGAAATAGACCGCATCGGCACCATTCTCGACCGCCGCGCGCAGGCAATCCAAATCGCCGGCCGGCGCCAGCAGTTCAGGCGCGCGATGGAGCAACAAATCGGGGTTCGGCGGGGAGTCAGGGGCGGGGTCAATCATCCCCCTAACTTAACACAAAACCGCCCCCGACGGGCGTGGGCGCCGGCAGGGCGTGGCCGGTCACAACATCTCGTCGGTCGTGGGGCCAAAGCCCCCCGCGCGGTTGTACAACCGGTCGTGCGTGGCCCACAGGCCAGCCGAGGGGGTGGGAATGAAAAAGAATCGCTCGCCGTCGGCCAACGTATTCCAGCCTTCGGTCAATCGGTCGGGCTGATAGCGCTTAATGACTTCGTCCAGGTCGGCATAGCGAAAACCGACGCTTTCGACTTCTGCCCGCGACAAGTGGCCCGGCGCGTAAGTGACGGTGAATCGTCCCTCGGTCGACCCGTTCATCAAATGAGCAGTGGCGTGGGCCAGGTCTTGCAGGTCGGCTTGGACGCGATATTGCTCGAGCGCACGCGGCGTGCCGCAGTAGCCGTAACGGCGGATGATCCGGTCGACGTCGGGCTGTTCGCCGAACCGCTTCAGCCCCGGGGCAATGATCAGCAGCTCGCCGCCGTCGGCCAATGCCATCCGCGTGCGATAGATTGCCTTGTTGGCGACCCAAGTGCTGACGAATTCGTCGGCTTGCATCACGCAAACCATTTTCTCAACCGGCCTGTCGAAGATGGTGATGTTCTGCTCGCGCGAATGTCGGGCTGCCGCCAGATAGGTGTCCAGGTCGTCGCCGACATACAGACCGGTGTGGACGAGTCGATTGTTCCGATCGCGGGCCATGACGATCTGCACATAGACGTCGGGCAGACGTTTCAGATAGCGCTCTTCGGCCAGATTGAACATCGCGCGGACCGGCGTAATCAAGTTGCCCAGGTTGTTTTCGATGCCGCAACTGGCGGCCATGATGTGCGATGCGCAGATCGTGGCCTTGCCGGCCAATCCGATGAAATAGTTTT
Organism: uncultured Planctomycetaceae bacterium; assembly: GCA_963702015.1. Classification (GTDB taxonomy): domain Bacteria; phylum Planctomycetota; class Planctomycetia; order Pirellulales; family PALSA-1355; genus DATJTR01. The sequence continues at coordinate 2,233,774 of OY969698.1, read as the reverse complement.
TGTTGTGGTTAGCGAAACCGAGGACTTCGTGCGGCACGACCTGGCCGATGTTGACGATCAAGTCCCACGGCTCTTCCATCAATCGACGGTTGAGCACGATCGGGATCGGCCAATCGGCCAGTCCGCCCGAGGCGCTGCACACTTCGGCCGCCGAGATTTCGCCGACCGGCACACATCCCTCGCGCCAATCGTGAGCGTGAACGCGCTCATTCGGAATCGAGCCGAACATCCGCCGGTTTTCGTCCGGCGTGTGGGGGACATGCTGGCCGAGCGTCGGAATCACATGGATGTCGGCCGCCGACCCGGCCTGTTCGGCCAACTGGCGGTAGAGCATTTCGGTTAGGCGGCCGGCGCCGGAATGCATGCGGGTGATGTCGGGGGGCAACAGCAACACGCGCCGCGGATGGGCACACAGACGGCTGCGCGCCTGCGCCACCGTTTCACGCATCAGCTGTTCCAATTCGTGCCAGCCGATTTCTTCGTCCGAACGTTCACAAAACCAGGCCATGGGGGTGCTTCACGCATCGAGAGGAAGAGAACAGTTGTTCCAAGCCGCGGGTCCTATTCTAACGCTTCAGCCCGTGCTTGAGCGCGCAAGCTCGACCAGCGTCCGCACGTAAATGCCGCTGGCACCCCCTTCGCTCCAAGGCTTGGGTTTGTCGCGAAAGGCGGGGCCGGCAATGTCCATGTGGGTCCAAGGTGTCTTGCCGACGAAGCGTTCCAGGAATTTGGCCGCCGAAATGGCGCCCCCCCACCGCCCCTCGCCGACGTTCTTGATGTCGGCGATTTCGCTTTTGATCTGGTCGTCGTAGATGTCGGGATACATCGGCAGTTGCCAGACCGGTTCGCCCGACCGCCGCGCAGCGGTGGCCACCGCGTCGCACCAGGGCTGGTCGTTCGTCATCAGCCCGGCCACCTCGGTTCCTAGTGCGACGACGCAGGACCCCGTCAGCGTGGCAAGATCGACGATTTTCGCGGGCTGCTGGTCCAAGGCCACGTTGAGCACGTCGGCCAGCACCAACCGGCCTTCGGCGTCGGTGTTGTGGACTTCGATGGTGGTGCCGCTGCGGGCCGTCAGCACGTCGCCCAGTTTCATGGCCGCCGGTCCGGTCATGTTTTCGACCAGACCGGCCAGCCCCACGACGTTGACCGGCAGTTTCAACAGAGCGATTGCTCGCATCGCACCGAGCATCGTGGCGGCGCCGGCCATGTCGCACTTCATCGTCAGCATGCTATCGGTCGGCTTGAGCGACAATCCGCCCGAATCGAACGTCACGCCTTTGCCGACAATGGCCAGGTGAGGATGTTCGGTTTTCGCGCCGCGATAGTGCAGGATCACCAGACGCGGGGGCCGGCTCGATCCACGAGCCACCGCCAGCAGCGAGCCGCAACGTTCGGCTTCGAGGCGTGCCTGGTCCCAGATTTCGATTTTCAGATCGCACTCATTGGCGACTTCGGCCGCGCGGGCGGCAAACGATTCGGGATACATCGCGTCGGGCGGCTCATTGACCAGCCGGCGCGTCAGGTTGATGCTGTCTCCCAGAATCTGGCCGGCCGCGAGCGCTGCCGGCAGCTTCTCGCCGGCCCAGCGGAGCGTGGCGAACGGATAGCGTTTTTTTTCGGCTCGATAGAGGTCTTGCCCTTGCGAACCGGCCAGCACGCCCGAAACTGCGCTTTCCACCAGTTCTGCCGGCCACTCGGGATCCAGCGCGAAGGCGACTTGTTTCCGCTCTTTCGCCGACAGGGCCATGGCGGCCGCGGCCGCCGCCCGGTAGGCCGCGCCGGCATTCATCTGGTCGGCGGCACCCAGTCCGACCAGCAGCAGCTGCCGGGCTTTCAAGCCGGTGGGGGCCACGATCGCCAGCAGCTCGTTGGCTTTGCCGACGAACTCCTTTTGAGCCAGCAGTTTGCTCACGACCCCACCGGTGGCTGAGTCGACCCGGCGGCCAACGGCCGAGAGCGATCCGCCGGCATAAATGCCCAGTGCCAGGGCATCGGCGTCGAGGTCTGCGAAGTGGGACTCCGGGGTGGCTACGACCTGCATAGCGATTTTTGCTCCAAGCTGGATGGAAATCGGTTCCAAATTACGGCAGGACATCGCGGTGGCCCGCCAGACGTCGGCGGCCCGAATTGTACAGGCATTGGCCACCGGCTCCCAGCGTGGCAGCAACCCCTCCCGTGGCCGGTCCGTCGGCGCGGCTGGCTGCGTTGACGGGTTGGGGGGCGGCCCCCTAAACTCAAGCGGTTCGGCCGATAGCAGTTCGGTCGATGCGGCCGCGTGGGGCGGCAAAATTTCGGTTTTGTTTTTTCCGTCATCCAGCGAATGGTGCCATCGGATGCATTCTTCAGCCACGGCGACTCCCGCCACCCTCAACAAGCAAGAGATTTCGCAGCTTTCGATCAACACGATCCGCACCTTGGCCATGGACGCGGTGGAAGCGGCGAAGAGCGGCCATCCCGGCACACCGATGGCGCTGGCCCCGGTCGCCTATACGTTGTGGAACGAAGTGCTGCGTTACGATCCGGCCGATCCGCTCTGGCCCGGCCGCGACCGCTTCGTCCTTTCCTGCGGCCATGCGTCGATGCTGCTGTATGCCACGCTCCATCTGGCTGGAGTGCGGCAAGTCGAGCACGGCAAAGTAACCGACGAATTGGCCGTGCCGCTGGAGCACATCCGCAAGTTTCGCCAGCTCGGTTTCCGTACCCCGGGCCATCCCGAAAGTCTCGAAACCAGCGGAGTCGAAACGACGACCGGGCCGCTCGGGCAAGGCGTGGGCAACTCGGTCGGCATGGCCATTGCCCAGAAATGGCTGGCTTGCCACTTCGACCGCCCCGGTTTCGAGCTATTCGACTATCGCGTCTATGCTCTGTGCAGCGACGGCGATTTGATGGAAGGGGTGTCGAACGAAGCCGCTTCGATTGCCGGCCATCTGCAATTGTCGAATCTGTGCTGGATTTACGACGACAACCATATCACGATCGAGGGCAACACCGAGCTGGCTTACAGCGATGAAGTGGCCACCCGCTTTACCGGCCTGGGCTGGCACGTGCTGCGCGTCGAAGATGCCAATGATCTGGCCGCTTTGCGCCGGGCTTACCAGGAATTCCACGCCACCACCGGCAAGCCGACGTTGGTGATTGTTCGCAGTCACATCGGTTATGGCGCGCCCCACAAGCAAGACACCGCCAAGGCTCACGGCGAAGCGCTCGGCGAAGAGGAAATTCGTCTGACCAAAAAGTTTTACGGCTGGCCCGAGGAGGCCAAATTCCTGGTTCCCGAGGCGGTGCTGGCGGATTATGCCGCGGGCATCGGTGCGCGAGGCGCGAAGCTGCGATCGGCCTGGGAGCAGAAATTCACGCAATACGCGGCCCAATACCCCGATCTGGCCGCCGAGTGGAAGACCATGGCCAAGCGAGAACTGCCCAAGGATTGGGATGCGGCGATCCCCACTTTTCCGGCCGACGCCAAGGGAGTCTCCAGCCGGATTTCGTCGGGCAAGGTACTCAACGCCGTGGCCCAGCAGGTGCCTTGGCTGATCGGCGGTGCGGCCGACCTGGCTCCTTCGACCATGACGCACCTGACGTTCGACAGCGCCGGCGACTTCGAGCCGGGGAATTACAGCGGCCGCAACTTCCACTTCGGCATTCGCGAACATGGCATGGGCGCCGCCGTGAACGGCATGACGCTCTCTTTCGTTCGGCCCTACGGCTCGACATTCTTCGTCTTCACCGACTACATGCGCCCGGCGATCCGGCTGAGCGCCATCATGCAGGTTCCAACGATCTGGATCTTTACGCACGACTCGATTGGCGTTGGCGAAGACGGGCCGACCCACGAACCGATCGAACATCTGGCCGCGTGCCGCGCGATTCCGAATTTGATCACGCTGCGGCCAGCCGATGCGAACGAAGTGGCGGAAGCCTGGCGGCTGATCATGCCGCTGAAGGACCGGCCAGTCTGCCTGGTGCTGACGCGTCAGAATCTGCCGACGCTCGACCGCACGAAGTATGCTCCGGCGGCCGGCGTGGCCCGCGGCGCGTACATTCTGGCCGACGCCGAAGGGGGCAAGCCCGAAGTGATTTTGATGGGCACCGGCAGCGAAGTTTCGCTCTGCGTCGAGGCCTACGAAACGCTCGAGGCCGAGGGGATCAAAGCCCGCGTGGTAAGCATGCCCTCGTGGGAAATCTTCGAGCAACAAGACGCGGCCTATCGCGAGAAGGTTTTTCCGGCGGGCGTCACGCGGCGCGTGGCCTGCGAAGCGGCCGAACGTTTCGGCTGGGACCGATATCTCGGAGCGACCGGCCGGTTTGTCGGGATGCGCGGCTACGGGGCTTCGGCACCGGGCCCCGTCCTGTTCAAGCACTTCGGTATCACTGCCGAGCACATTGTCAGCGAAGCCCGCGAGCTGTTGGGCAAGAAGGCCTGAATCGCCGGTTGGTCCGCGAGCGAGCGACAATGCGAGTGACCGATGGGCTTTTCGGCCGGTGCCCCCCGCGCGGCGATGGCGACCCAAGCTGATTTGCCCCCGGTCGCCATCTTTGCGACTTCTCGACCGGCATTCGTTAAAGTCTCGCGTTCGCGCTTAGCTTGCCTGAGGCAAATCGCCGATAAGACTGTCACGCGCGCGGTCCGTAACGGCAGCCGGCGTGCTACCACCTTCGTGACAGCGCAAGCAAAGCGAGTTATGCCGATCCACTCCCTTGTTTCCTCGATGGCGGGCCTCCTGGCGATGTTGCTCCTGCCCGGCGTGCTCTTGGCCCAGCAGGCGCCTCCTGAGTACGACGACGTTTATCCCCACGCGAGCGGGCCCGGCCGCAATTCATATCCAGCGGAAACGGCTTCGGTCGGGCAGTTGGCTCAGGTCGACGTCAGGCCGATCGCGACTTTGCTTGCGCCGGTCGATTTCAGCCGCTATCTCAGCGCCGCCAAACCGCCAAGCGGTTTTTACTTCAGCTACGATCGAATCTTCATAAGCACCTCGCCCGGTGCCACGGTCGGCGTTGCCAGTTCTTCAGGCGCGGAACAACGCCAGGTGCACGTCGGGGCTCCGATGCCGATCACTTCCCCCATCGCCTCGCCCAATGAAGCGGGTGCTCATGTTGCCGGTGGAAACTCCTACGTCAGCACGATCGGGCCGCTCGGATCGACGTTGAGCAGCGGCAATCGCTGGGAATTCGGCAGCACAGGTACCGACACCACCGGCTGGGCGGTCAGTATTCTCGACAACGTCAACTCGCATCAAACCGCGTTCGATGTGGCGCCGCAGGCCGCGAGCGGTTCGCACGGTACGCGCTAGCAAGCGCGGCACAAGGCGCAAAGAAAGCCCCCGGGCCAATTGACCCGGGGGCTGTGTTTTATCTGCAAGGCTCGGCCGTCTTAGCGGCTCGAGTCGCCAGGCGCATCGTCATCGACCGGCCCGGGCACGGCATCGTTCGGTCCGATCGACGGCTTAAGATCGGCCGAACCGCCCGACGACTTTTGGCCATTGCGATCGTTGTCTCTGGCCGGTGGATCGGCAGGAGTCGGGCCAGGGTTGGTTGCACGGCTCGGCACCGCTAAGGCCGGAGCTGCATAGTTCACGGCGCTGTCGGAGTCGGCACAGCAGGTCGGCGCTGCCGAACAGCAGGGTGTGATGGGCACTCGCATCTCGACGATGCGCGGAACGCGATAGGTATAGGTCACCGGCACGCGCTTCTCGACCACTCGCGGAATCTGCACGTTTTCCTCGTAGGCCACCATCTTGCAGACCTGGACGGGCGTCTGCTCGACCTTTTCCTCGTAGACCATGCGGCAAGTGGTCACCGGCACTTTGCGGACGACCTCTTCCTCGACCATTTTGCAGACCTGGACCGGAACCTGCTGCTCGACGCGCTCGGTCACCTGGCGAACCGTGCTGACCGGCACGCGCCGCACTTGTTCCTCTTCGACCATCCGGCAGACCTGAATCGGCACCTTGCGGACCACTTCTTCGGGCACGAGCCGGGTGACCTGATAGGGAACCTTTTGCGTGATCACACGCTGGACGTAATTGGTTTGCGGTGTCTGAACGGCCACAACATTGGGCTGCCAGACACGGTTGACTGTGGTGCGGGCAGGACCCTGGAACGGCACCCAGGCCAGTCCGCCCGGTTTGTTGACCATTTGTCCGGTGGCCGGATCGCAAACCGCAGTGCCGGGAACCCAGCGCAGCGCGGTGTAAGTTCGGCCCGGCTGGCAATTCACTTGATCGACGTAACCGCCTTGGTCGACATAATTGGTTTGGTAGGTGGTCACCGGCTCGACGACCGTCGAGCATTGCTCTCGTTCGGCGGTTTCGACCACGGGGCGCTGCACGACATAGCGTTCCTCGCGCTCTTGCGTTTCCATCACGGGGCGCTGGACCGTATAGCGTTCTTCACGCTCGGAAGTCTCCACCACGTTGCGGACGCGGTCGTAGCTGGCGTCGCGCATTTGGGTTTCCCAAACGGGGCGCATCACTTTGTAGCGTTCTTCACGCTCGGCCGTTTCGGTGACCGGCCGGGCCACGGTGTACCGACGCTCGCGGACTTCGGTTTCCCAGACCGGGCGATAACGCGTGACCGCTTGCTGATCGTAAACTGTCTCGTTTTCGATCCGGTAGGCAGTAACCTGGCGCTCGTCGTAGACAGTTTGATACACCAGACGATAAGTCTGGCAGGCTTCCTGAGCAGCGACATGCATCGCGGCGCCGGACCAAATCGTCAACGAAAACAACAGCAATCGTTTCATCGCTCTCCCCCTCGGTCGATCATCAAACCGGCCACATACATCTCAAGCGCCGACAGCGTGCGCTGATTAGATTAATACTTCACTCGCCTCGGCGCCGGTCAAGTGTTGGCGTGCAAACGCGCACCGCCGGCTCCAGGCTGCTACCGCTCAACCCTACGTTACGTTCAAAGCTGGTTAATGCGCGAACCGCACGACGAATTGGCGAAACGTTGGCCGAATGGCCTTGTTTTAGGCATTACAGCAAATATGTCGCCAAACGCTTCGCCGAGCGTTTTTTGTCACGCATACCCAGAGTCTGCCGGACGTTTATCTGCAACGCAAATCAATTTTTCGCCGGTCGCGCTATCATTGCTATCAACGCCCACGCCGACAAGCACTTAGCACGAATTAAAATGTTTCAAGTAATCGTGGCATGTTGCCGAAACGCAACACGGGGCACGGTGCTCAATTGCCGGCCGCGATACGGTTTAGGTAGAGCGACTTGCGCAATCGTTAAAACTTAACATTTCACTGACCAGAATATGCCAGATCGCGTGGTCGAAAAACGCCCAGCCGAGGTTGTAAATCTTACAAACTTCCGGCCTGCGGCGCTCGAGCATCCACGGGGAGCTTAACGGCTCACCGGGCGCGCAGCGCCGCACCGCGAACGTCCATCGGTCGACGTCAGCCGAAGCGGGCTAGGAAGTGTATTCCTTCAGGAAGCCCTTGAAGAGAATCAGATGTTCCTCTTCGTCGGCCATGATGCGGATGCACAGGTCCTGGGTGACGAAATCGTCGCCGTCGGTGGCAAGAATGATTTTCTTGTACTGCTTGCAGGCCGCGTCTTCGGCCGCGATCACGCCTTTGATGACGGCGACGACGTCGGTCGTGGTCGCCGAAGGCTGGGCCTGGTTGCCGAGCTTGACCCCCAGCGAGCCAGGCACTTGTCCGCCCAGTTGCTTGATGCGGTGGCCTAACTGCTGGGCGTGGCCGATCTCGGCCGTGATGTCGGCCGCCAGCGACTTCTTGATCTCTTCGGCCCTGACGCCATCCAGATTGATGCTGTTGGCCAGATAGTTCATGACCGTTTCCAGCTCCATGCTGTAAGCGGTGGTCAACATTTCAATCACTTCCGAGGCCTTGGCTGCCATGATGATGCACTCCGTTTGGTTGAATGGAAATTGATCTTCGCGATCGCGCGCGGCTCACTTGGCCGCAGGTGATAGTTGTTTCAGCAATTCGGCCGCTTGGACCTTTTGCGGTTTGTCCGCATCGGCGGCCAGCAGTCGCTCGAGTTGATGCCGCACCGGCGCGAAATCGGCATCCGCATTCTGGACGCGCAATTGCTCGACGGCACGCAGGGCATTGGTGATGATCAGCGCACGCTGATACGGCCGCAGCTCCTCGTTTCTTTCCAATTCGACGCCCGCCGATTCTTCCGGGTCGAGCATTTCCGCCAACACCGGGATCGCTCGGGCGTCGCCGAGGGCCGCCAGCCGGGTGGCGGCATTGTAGCGCACGTTGGGGTTGCTGTCGGAAAGCATCGCCGCCAGCCGGGCGGTCAGCCTCTCGCCGCCAACCACTCCCAAGGCAAAGGCGGCGGTCCCGCGAATTCGCGGATCGTCGTCGGTCGATGCCTGAAGCAGCACCTGCTCGACTGCCGGCGTGGCCAGCGATTCACCGGGGTGGAATCGAGCCACGTTCGAAGCCAGCACCGCGATGGCTTGTAGCGCCGCCAATCGCACCTCGCCCTCCTCTTCGGTACGCTGAGTACCGGCCGCCTTGACCAGTGCGGCCAGACCCTCGGGAGTTTCGAATTCGCCCAGTGCTTTGCACAAGAAATAGCGGAGCTCCAGTGCTTGCTCCTTCGTCGTGCTGCCGTTGTCGATTTCGCCATCGAGCATCGTGGCCAATTCCCGAGCCAAGGCCGCGTTTTGTCGCAACTCGGCCCCTTGCGGGCCCGGATTGCCCAGCGCGTTGGTCAAGTTGACGGCCGCTTGCCAACTGTTGTCGTTGTTGCGCTTCAAGGCCAGCACGAATTCCCGCGGATCGTTGCCGGTACGCGCCACCCAATTGAACAACAGCCAAACCATCACGATGATGGCGACGATGATTCCGGGCACGACAAACAACTGCAAGATAAAGCCCGCGCTGGGGGGCTCAACCGGGGGGAGCATATCGCCGGGAACGTCCGGTTCGGGAGAATGCGAAGATTGCGACATGCCTGGCACCGCCCAAGAAACAGCCTGCTGATCGAGATGTTAAGCATTGTCTCGGCAGCGGCCGAGGTGCGTCAACCCGCTCGGACAGCGAAATTGCCGTGCGGGAAGCCAGGGAGGCCGATCGCCGAGGGTGTTTTCCCTCGCGGCCCTAGCTGTGGACTAGACCGGCGCGACACCCAACAGCGCGTCGACGGCTGCCCCGATGTCGGCGCTGGCCATCAACGTCTCTCCGACCAGAATCGCGTCGACGCCGGCCGCTTCCAGCCGCAGTACGTCGGCCCGGCTGGCGATGCCGCTCTCGCTGACCAGCAGGCAGCCGTCGGGCACTTGCTGGCGCAGACGCAAAGTGTGTTCCAAGCTGGTGTCGAACGTGCGCAAGTCGCGATTGTTGATGCCGATCAGGGTGGCGCCGGCGTCGAGCACCCGAGCCAGGTTTGCCGGTTCGTACAGTTCGACCAGCGGAGTGAGTCCCAATTCGAGCGCCTCGTTGTGCAATGCCCGCAAGTGGCAGTCATCGAGACATTCGGCGATCAGCAGCACGGCATCGGCGCCGGCCGCGCGGGCTTCGAGCAATTGGTAGGCGTCGAGGATAAAATCCTTGCGCAGGACGGGGATCGATACGTGCCGCCGCACGTCGGCCAGAATCGCCAGGCTGCCCTGAAAGTATTGCGTGTCGGTGAGCACGCTCAGGCAACTTGCGCCATGCCGGGCGTAGGTCTCGGCAATCTCGATGGGCCGGAAGTCGGCGCGAATGACTCCTTTCGAGGGACTGGCCTTTTTCACCTCGGCAATCAGTTTGATCGGACCGGGGGCGGACAGGGCCTGAAAGAAATCGCGCGGTGGAGGAGCTTCGTCGATGCGCCGCCGCAACTCGGCCTCGGGAAACGCCGCCTTCGCGGTCGCGATTTCACTCCGTTTTGTCGCCACAATTTTGTCGAGGATCGAAGGCATCGTGCAGATCGACCGTTAGTGCTTGAAATGCCGACGGCCGGTGAAGATCATCGCCATGCCGCGGGCGTCGGCCGCGGCGATCACTTCTTCGTCGCGCCGCGAACCGCCGGGTTGGATCACGGCCGTGATGCCGGCCTTGGCCGCCTGTTCAATGGAGTCGGCGAATGGAAAGAAGGCATCCGAGGCCATCACCGCCCCGCCCACGCGATCGCCCGCCTTGGCCAGCGCCAGGCCCACGCTGTCGACGCGGCTCATTTGACCGGCGCCACACCCCAGCAGCATCTTCTGTTTGACGACCGTGATGGCGTTGGATTTGACCTGCCGGACCAGCGCCCAGGCAAATCGCAAGTCGCTCCATTGTGCATCGTTGGGCAGGTCCTTGCTGACGACTCGCCATTCTTCCTCGGGATCGCCTTGATTGTCCGCGTCCTGGACGAGCAGCCCTCCCTCGATCTGGCGATATTGAATCGAGGCTGGCACGACCGCCAACGGGCCACAGCGCAAAAGTCGGACGTTGTCCTTCCATTTCGGTCGAGTAGTGAGGATCTCCAGCGCCGCGGCGTCGAAATCGGGGGCGACGATCGCTTCGATGAATCGACCCGGCTCGACCAGCACTTCCGCCACCGCTGCGTCGACGACGCGATTCAGAGCGAGGACCCCACCGAACGCACTCTGCGGATCGCCATCGAGTGCTTGCCGCGTGGCCAACGACAGCGATTCAGCGGTCGACGCGCCGCAAGGATTGTTATGTTTGATCACGACTACCGAAGGACCGGCCAACACGCGAACGATCGACAGGGCACTGTCGAGATCGAGCAAGTTGTTGTAGGACAATTCCTTGCCGTTGAGCTGCCGCGAACTTACCAGGTTGGCGCCGCATTTGTCGCTCAAGCTGTAGAGCGCGCCGCGTTGATGAGGGTTTTCGCCGTACCGCAACATTTCCTTGCGCAACAATCGCACCACCAAGACGCTGGGAAACGCCTCATGCTCGACCGATTGCGTCAGGTAAGCCGATATCGTGCGATCGTACTCCGATAGCCGTGCGAACGCCGCCTGTGCCAGCCGCCGGCGCTGCTCCAGAGTCGTCGAACCCGTCGAGCTGATCTCTTCCAGGATTTCGGCGTACTGTTCAGGATCGGTCGCAACCGTAACGAACGCATGATTCTTCGCGGCCGCGCGAATCAGGCTCGGGCCACCCACGTCGATCTGCTCGATCGCTTCTTCGAACGTCGTCTGGGGCCGAGCCACCGTCGCCTCGAACGGATACAGATTCACAACGACGAGTTCGAAACTGACGATTTCGTGCTTCGCCAGCATCCCCAGATCGTCCGGCCGATCGTGCCGCACCAGGATGCCGCCGTGAATTTTTGGGTGGAGCGTCTTCACCCGACCATCGAGCATTTCCGGGAAGCCCGTATACTCGGCCACGTCGCGCACCGCGATCCCTTCGGACGCGAGAAATTCGCGAGTTCCACCGGTGCTGTAGATCTCCACGTCGGCCGCAGCCAACCCCTTGGCAAATTGGGCCAAGCCCATTTTGTCGCTGGTACTGATCAGCGCCCGTCGAACGCGAGGTGAACTCATCGACTACCTTTTTTCAACGCCAACAATGCTGCAAAGCTGGAGACCAAAAGATGTTGCGGCGCGCTAACTGCACCGCGCCGGCCCCCCGCGTCGCCAGGCGACCGACGGGCAAACCCGCCGGATCAGGCCCAGGCCGGCCGCAGTCATTGGTTTACGGATTTACAGCTCGGGAGTCAACGGGCCGTACGGCGCCGCGTCACGGTCGCGGTCGGCCGAAGTGGTGGCACGGTAGGCGTTTATCGGCCTGGTGCCAAAAAACGATCGCGCGGGGACAGGCGGCCACCCGGCGCTGCCGGGCCAGTTGCGCGAGAGGCGCGTGGCCAGGTGCGTCAGCGCAGCGCCGGTTAGTTGTTGAAGGGGTTTTTGGGATCCGCTTCTTCCTTTTCCTCCGTCATGGCGTCCCCTTCGGCCGCGTCGGCTGACGCGTCTTCGCTACCGTCAACAGCGGCATCGTCAGCGTTCTCGTCGGCCGGCATCTCACCGGCAGCGGCGTCGTCGACGGCGTCTTCCGGTTTCTTTTCACCGTCGGCCTTGTCCTCATCGCGTCTCCGTTGGTCCGACTTGCCGGTGTTTCTCTTGAGACGCGGTGGAGCGTAGACCAGCGGTTTCGACTGGCCGAGCTCGTGCAGGCACTGCACGACTCCGGTATCGGAGGCCAGATAGATGCGATCGGTTTGTTGGTTCAGCATCTTGATCTGCACGTCGCCTAGTGGCAACGTCGCCAAACGAGTTCCCCGTTGGCTGTCGAGGATCACCAGGTGGTCGAGGTTATCGATGGCGTAGACATGCGACGCGCTGACGCTGCAAAACTGCACGATGTGGGGTGCAAACCACCGCTCATCGCCCGTTTCGCCGTCGACGGCATACATTCCGCCCGCGTCGGCCGCCACATAGACCACCCCATTGACCGCCGCCGGTTGCGTGCTGAGCGTCGACCCGGCCGGGAATTTCCAGACGGTTTCACCCGTTTCTTCACTCAGTGCATAAAGAAAGCCGCTCAACGAGCAAGCGTAGAGGTACGGTGTCCAGTGTGCGGGCCGCGACGTGATTTCGGCCTTGGTCTCGATGCGCGAGCGCACCTTTCGGCGGATCGGAATCTCCCACGTAAAAGAAACCTTTGTCGGTCGTCCAAGCGATGCTCCCGTCGGAAACCACCGGTTGCGTCAGAATCCGGCCAGCGGCTCGGTAAACCCACGGAATGGTGTGCTGATCTTCCAGTTGGAAGCCTTCGATGAGCCCGTTGACCATGCACACGAAGACCATCGTATCGCTCAGGGCCGCGCCGGTACCAGGAGCCCCACCCAAGGTGCGTTCGAACTTCTCTCGGCCGGTGGCCCGGTCCAGCACGTGCAGGGTCGAGCCGTTAATCACCGCCAGGTACTCATGGTTGACTCCCGGCGCGAGACTGATTTGTGAGGTCCGTCCGATTTGCGTCGACCAGATTCTCTTGCCGGTTTCGGCATCCAGCGCGTGCACCATCGCATGGCTGGTTTGAATGTAAAGGACCCCCTCGAATTGTGTGATGTACGCGATGCGGTCGATGGCACGATTCAATTCGACCTGAGCGCGCCAACCACGGGTCAGTCCGCTTCGCTCCAGCACCGGCTGGGGAATCACGGCTTGTGCCCGCACAGTCGTTTGACATGCCAACACGGCGGCCAGCCAGACAGCAAAACCTCGCCAGGACAACATGAGGATTCCTCGTCGATGTTCGGGCAATGAATCAATCGATACAGACTTGTGCGCCGGCGCCCTGGTCGAATGCCGGGCGATCTTTCTATCATAATCAGGCACCCGCCCCACGGCGAACCGCTTCCGGGAGCCAATTTGTCGCCCCGGCGCGATAATTATCCCTTTTTCTCCGATCGATCAGTCGATTTCCTCGACCGCCCCCCCGGCCCCCCTTTCCCCGACGCGAGCGTTGCGAGCGCATGAATTTGATTTGGGCGACAAGCGTTTCGGCTGGGGCGGTGCACGCGGCGCGGGCAGTTTTGCTGGGCCGTGCGCTGATCGATCGCCCACTGGCTGCGGCAATTCAGGCACCGGCTGAAGCCCTGGGGGCGGCGGTGGCGGCCTCGGGCTACCCGGCGGAAGCTCTGTGGCGGCATTTGTTGCCCCTGGCGGCCTGCCGGTTGGCCGGACCGGGGTCCCACTGCAGCGGCACTCCGACTCTCGAGATGCCTGACTTGGAATTGCCCGACTCGGATTCGGCCGGTCGCGAGCTGGCGGCACGTGCGCTAGGCCAGATTGACCCGGCGGTGCCTGCGGCAGCGGTCGACCGACTGGGTTTGGCCCTGACGCGGCTCTACGCGGCCTTCATCGCGGCGCAGCCGCGGCTGGCCGAGGAATTGCCGCTGCGGCAGGGGCCGTTACGCGGTCAATGGGAGGCTCGTGGTCCCGGTCTGCTCTTTGGAGTTCGTCGTCTGACGAGTGCCGATTGGTTGGTGCCTGCGGCCACCGTCATCTTGGTACCGCCGGTATTGGGCGGCGCGGGGCAGGCCCATCCGCCGTACAATGTGGTCACGTTCGAGGCGATGCTGGCGAACCCGATGGCTCAGCTCCCCGAGGTCCTCCGGTTGGGATGGCTGCTTTCGCAGCTCAATCCCGCGTTGGCGGCCGACAGTCCGGCGTCGGCGTTGGGTCGGCGTGCCGCCGCTTGGGCGCTGTTGGCTGTGGTGCTGGCTGCGTCGGAAGATATCGAACTAGCGCGGGCCGATCGGGCACATTTCGATTTGGCGGCGGCCCAGTGGTTGCAGGATCCGTTTACGGCCGAAACGGTTTGGCGCTGGTGGGAGAGCCACGTGGCGCTGCGGGCCGGCTGGCCGGCCGGGCTCGATGCGCTCGATCGGTTGCTTTGCGAGCCCGAGACGTAAGGGATTTGGCGCCGCCGAATCCACCCATTCCAATCCGACTCAACCGTTCTCGATGAATCGTTTCCTTCGCTTTCTTGGTCCGCTGTTCGCGCTGGTGGTCTTTGCACTAGCGATCTGGGCGCTGCGCCGCGAGTTGCGACACATCCACTATCACGACGTGCGCGACGCGCTGTTGGCCATCCCGCGCAGGGATTTCGCGATCGCGATCGCACTGACGGCTCTCAACTACGTCGTGCTTTTGGCCTACGACTGGGTGTCGGTCCGCTACCTGCGTCTGCCGTTGGGAATGGGCAAGACGGCCCTGGCTTCGTTCATCGGCCACGTGAGCAGCTTCAATTTTGGAGCCGTGCTGGGCGGGACGCCGGTTCGCTATCGTCTCTACACCGCGTTCGGTCTGTCGGGGGGCGACGTGCTGAAACTGATCGCGCTGTCGACCGCCACTTTCTGGATCGGCTTTCTGGCCCTGGCCGGCCTGATGTTCCTGTGGGATCCCTTGGAACTCCCAACCGAGCTTCACATGCCGTTTCGCACGACCACGCCGATCGGCCTGGTGTTGATCGCGATCACGCTGGTTTATCTCGCAATGAGCTACGCGCGCGTCACGCTTCGCTGGCGTGATTGGGAATTCATCCTGCCGCCGCTCCGGATATCGCTGCTGCAATTGGTCATCGCGGCGACCGACCTGTTGATCGCCGCCGCCGTCCTGCACGTTTTGCTTCCCAAGGCGATGGGGGTCACGTTTGGCTATTTTCTGGCAGTCTACCTGTTGGCGGTGGTGACGGTGCTGTTCACCCATGTTCCGGCAGGGGCCGGAGTCTTGGAGTTCGTCCTCCTATTGCTGTTGGCTCCATCGAAGCCGGCCGCGATGTTGGGCAGTATGCTTGCCTTTCGCGTCGTCTATTATCTGCTGCCGCTGGCGCTGGCGATGGTCCTTCTGGCCGCGCACGAAATTGCGGTTCGCCGCCAAGCGGTCGGCAGGCTCACTACAGCGGTCGGTCGCTGGGCGCCGGCCGTCGCACCGCCGCTGCTCTCCGTCGTGGTAATGCTGGCCGGCGCGTCGCTGCTACTGGCCGGTGCCATGCCGGCCGCCCATGGACGCTTGGAGTGGCTCAACGCCGTTCTGCCGCTGGGCGTCATCGAGGCTTCGCATCTGTTGGGCAGCGTGTTCGGGCTGATGTTGGTGATTCTGGCCCGCGGACTGCAATTGCGGCTCGACAGCGCGTATTGGCTTTCCGTCGTGGTACTGATCGGCGCGATTCTCTGTTCGCTGGCACGCGGGCTTGACTTCGAGCAAGCCTTGCTGATGGTGGCGGTGTTGGTGGTCCTGTTGCCGTGCCGGCCCTACTTCTATCGCCATGCGGCTCTGCTGCACGAACCGTTTTCGCCCGGCTGGTTGGCGGCGATCGGTGCCATCGTCATTGCGACCGGTTGGCTCACCGCCTTTTCGTTCAAACACGTCGAGTACTCCAATCAACTGTGGTGGAAGTTTGCGCTGCAGGCCGATGCCCCTCGCTCGCTGCGTGCGGGCATGGCCGTGGCCTTGGTGGTTGTCGTATTGTCACTGGCCCACCTGTTGCGCGGTTTTTCCAAAACCGCGCCCGCCAAGCCCCGACGAAATGGCCTGGGCCCGACAAATCGTCGCTGCCTCGAGCCGCGCGGCGGCCAACGTCTCCCTGACCGGGGACAAGTGGTTTTTGTTCAATGCGTCGCACACCGCCTTTGTGATGTATCGGGTGCACCAGCGGTTGTGGATTGCGCTGAACGACCCGGTGGGGCCGGCCAGCGAGCGCACGGAGATGGCCTGGCAGTTTCGCGATCTGAGCGAGCACTACGGCGGCTCCGTCGCGTTTTGCGACGTTGACGAGCTGAATCTGTCGCTCTACCTCGACATGGGACTCTGGCCGCTACGGTTGGGAGAAGAGGCCCGGGTGCGGCTGGCCGATTTTTCGCTCGCCAGCCCGCACCGCTCGGCGCTGGCCCAGACGCACGAGAAGCTGCGGGGTGCCTGCCGATTCGAGGTCGTGCCGGCCGCTGGCGTGCCGCCGCTGATCGATCGCCTGCGTGTCGTGTCGGATGCGTACTTGGTGGCCCGGCATGCGACGGAGCAAGGCTTTTTGAGTGGATTCTTCGATCCGCGCTATCTGGATCAGTTTCCAGTGGCCTTGGTGCACAGCGAGAACCGCATCGTCGCCTTTGCGAATCTCTGGCCTTCGGCCGGCCATGACGAATTGGCGGTCGACTTGCTGCGCTTCCGCCGACGGCGCCCGCGGGGGTCCAGGTTTTTCTACTCACGGAATTGATGCTTTGGGCGCGCGGCGATGGTTATGCCTGGTTCAATCTAGGCCTGGCCCCTTCGAGTGACGTCGCGGAGCCGCCGGCTTCGCCCTATCATCATCATCTGGCCACCTATCCGCTTGCGTCGGGCGCGGAGGCGGACAATCCGCGGCATTCGCGCGAGTTCAAACAGCAATTCGACCCGGTTTGGTCGCCTCGATATTTGGTGTCGCCCGGCGGCCACGCCCCCGGCAACGTCTTGGCCCATCTCGACGCGCTCGTCCAGCACAACCCACAGCGCCAAAGGTGTTTGAGATCGGCGCTGCGGCCGGAATCTTCGTTCTTTACAGAGCCGGTTTCAGCAGCGCATCGATTTCGCCGTCGAGCTGGGCCGCCCGGCGCTCGGCCTCGTCCAATGGCAAACCCGGGTTCATGCCAGGACGCTTGTGTCCGACGGCTGTCAGCCAGGCATCCTTGAGCGATCGCTGCCGCTGCTCGACCAGCTTGAGGACTTCGAGCCCGTGAGGATAGGTGGCCAACGCCTGCTGACCGCTCGTGGCCTCGGCCGCCTCCTTGCTCAGTGCACCCCAGTGAAGCAGAATCGCGCGGGCGATAATCCAGTGGCCGGTGGCATCGATGTGAACGCCGTCGCCGGCGAGCCGAAAACTCGGATCCTGCCGCCGCTGGGCAATAATAAAATCCTTCATCGGACCGTGGACGTCGACCACATCCCAACCCTCGGCCTTTTGAGACAACAGCCAGGTCGAGTAGTGATCCAACACCTCGTCATAGCCTTCGTAGGGCTGCCGATATTCTGCCAGTCCCGCCGGCAGCGTCTTGCCCGGGATTGGCACCGAATCAAACACCGGCGGCGTGACGTGCAGCACCTTGGCATGGGCCGCTGACGCTCGCTCGCGCAGGAACCGGATTCCTTCCTGATATTTCGCCAGCCGCTCGTCGCTCAGCGGATAGTAGATGCCGTCGTTCATGCCATAGCAGGCCACGATCAGGTCGGGTCGTGTTTTTTCCAGAATCCGGTCGAGCCGCTCGTGCAAATCGGGCCGCGGAAATTTTCCGTCGGCATGCCCCGGCTCCGAAAGCCCCGAGAGCGTTTCGCTGGGCAGGCCCAGGTCGAGCATCGGGCGATGAAGCTGGGGATTCTGAACCCGCAAACAGGCGTCGACATATTCGATGTATTGACCCGAATAGGTAATGCTGTCGCCAAGGAAGACGATCCGGCAACCGTTCGCCGGCCGCGGGTTGGCCGCACTCGTGGCCGCGGTGGCTGAGATCAAGATAAGGACTGACAGTGCGAAGGGCTTGTGCATGAAGATGACCGGATCCTTATTTGGCAGTGAGACGCGCGATCGCGATACGAAACCGATTCTAGTTGCCCGAGCCGATTTTGCGACCTGTCTGCCCCCTTTCTCCCTGGTGCCACGAGGTCTACACTGGGCAATTCCGCAATTTTCGGCACGTGGCGACTCCATGGTCAACAATCTTCCGGTCAAAACGCTGGTCCACAAGGAGCTGACGATCGAGGGCTACTCGCGCGGCGGTCCAGACCTATTGGCGCGTTCCCGAGCTGAAAATCGGTTTCGATCTGGGGGGCCAGCCGTGGTCGTTCATGGGGACGCCGACCTGGTTTATCTCGCACACCCATCTCGATCATCTGGCGGCCCTGCCGGTTTATGTCGCCCGGCGCCGGATGATGAAAATGGAGCCGCCGGTCATCTATCTACCCGAGCAGGCGATCGATAGCGTCCAGCGAATTCTGAAATTGTTTACGCGGCTCGATCGCGGACGGATGCCGTGCGAGCTGCGGCCGCTGCAGCCGGGCGACGAGATCGAATTGTCGCGCGAGCACGTGGTGACGGTGTCGGCGACCAAGCACACGGTGCCTTCGCTCGGTTTCGTGGTCTGGGAGCGGCGGCGAAAGCTGCGGCCCGAGTTCGCCCATCTGGCCGGCCACGAAATTCGCGACCTACGGATGGCCGGCACCGACGTCACCGAGGAGCGGCGGATCGCCCGGGTGGCCTATCTCGGAGATAGTTCACCGGAAGGACTCGACGCCACGCCGGCGATGTACGAAGCGCAGATTCTGATCATGGAGATCACGTTTGTGGCTCCCTCGCATCGCAAGGACAAGATCCACAAGTTCGGCCACATTCATTTGGACGACATCGTAGAGCGGCGGGCGCGGTTTCACAACGAAGTGGTCGTTGCCTCCCACTTCAGTACCCGCTATCCAGCCAAGCGCATCAAAGACCTTGTGGCCCGGGCGCTCCCAACGCGCTCGAGGGGCGCTTGCACTTGTGGCTCTGACGAGCGCCGGAGTTTTAGCGGCGCGAGGTGATCGCCGTGATCAGCCAACGGAGTTGCCGCACTTCGTCACGCAGCACTTCAAGTTCCCAATTGACCACCGCGATCGGCGAGTCAAGTTGATCGACCACTTTCGCCTTCTCGAGGTTGATCTTTGCCATTTCGACCGACACACGATCCCGCTCGACGTCGACCGGTTTGACGGCGCTGGAGAGCTGGCGATTTGCCGCCATGTCGCGGGCATAGGTTTCTTCGGCATTTTGCAGCAGCGACTGGCCGACTCCGACGATGCCAACGGCGCGCTTTCCCTCGACCCGTTCGCGCGCGGCCCTGACGCGCTGTTTGGCCATCTCGACGTTGGCCTTAAAACGGTCGACCACGGAATTGGAATAAAGGCCGGCCATCTGCTTATTGATGTCGCCAATTTTTTGCAGATCGAGTTCATACAGCCGCAGGCTCAATTCAGCCGACTGCAAGTCCAAACGGCGCAGCGAGGCCTCTAAGTCTTCAGGCTTGTCGCTTGAGATCGTCTGCGATTCGTCCGCGGCCAAACGAGCCGGGGCGGAACGCCGGGGCTCCGCCGCCAACGACGACCAGGTGGCGATCAATGACGCCGCGCCCACAATTCCAATTAACCCAACAATATTCCGACGTTTCATTGGGGGTGTCCTTTCCTGAGGCGGGGGGATAAGCTCTCGTTTCAAAAGGGCCACCACGCACCGAGGGCAAAAACCGACAGCGGCCATGGCCTGTTCAATAACAATTGATTTTTCAAGGGGGGGCATGCCGGTAGTTTTATCACCACCACGCTCCCCCCTAATCCTACCTCATCCGGCGATATCGTCAGGTAATTCTCGACCCGCGAAACCGGCCGGCCGGGCGTATCGTTTGAGCCGGTTATGCCGCACCGCCCGCCGCGCTGGGCCGGCCCGATCCGGCGTTCGATTGGTCGCCAGGGCCGCTTGGCGCTACAATGGGCCTCGTGGCCTCAACCCTTCCCTTTTCCCGTATTCTGCCGAGTGATCCGCCGCGAGCGGCTTACCTTCATGTGCCGTTTTGCGCTCATCGCTGCGGCTATTGCAATTTCACGTTGGTGGCCGGTCGCGACGATCTCGTGGACCGCTATCTGGAGGCCATCGGCAGTGAATTGGCCTGGCTCGGATCGCCGCGGCCGGTCGACACGCTTTTCTTCGGGGGTGGCACGCCGACACAGTTGCCCGCCGATCGACTGGCCCGGCTGGTCGAGACCGCGCGGCGGTGGTTTCCCCTGGCGGATGGCTACGAGTTCTCGATCGAAGCCAATCCGGCTGACGTGACGGACCACCTTTTGGCCCAACTGGCCGAGCTCGGCGTCACCCGGATCAGTTTGGGGGGCCAATCGTTCGACGGCGCAAAGCTCAACCAGTTGGAAAGAGATCACTCGCCCGAGCAATTGTCGGCGGCGGTGACGATCGCTCGACGGTGGATGCGCTCGGTGTCGGTCGATCTGATCTTTGGCGTGCCGGACGAGTCGCTGGCCATCTGGCAGCGTGATTTGCAGACCCTGCTCGCGCTCGAGCCCGACCATGTCTCGACCTATGGTTTGACGTTCGAACGGGGCTCCGCTTTTTGGAGCCGGCTCATCCACGGCCGCCTGACGCGCCTCGACGAAGAATTGGAAGGGGCGATGTACGCCGCCGCGATCGATACGCTGACCGCGGCCGGCTTCGAACACTACGAGGTGTCGAACTTCGCCCGAGCTGGTCACCGCTGCCGGCACAACGAAATCTACTGGGCCGGCGGAGGCTATTACGCCGCCGGACCAGGGGCGGCACGCTTCGTCGGCGGTCGGCGCGAGCTGAACCATCGCAGCACCACGACCTGGATTCGCCGCGTGCTGGCCGGCCAATCGCCCGTGGCCGAGAGCGAAGTCCTGCCGCCGGCCGATCGCGCCCGGGAGCTGTTGGTCTTTGGCCTGCGGCGGCTGGCTGGCGTCGAACGAGAGTCGTTCCGCGCGGTGACTGGTTTTGAGATCGACGCTCTGGCCGACAAAGAGCTCCTCGAGCTGGCTCGGCTGGGGTTGATGGATGTCCAGCCCGACGGCGTGCGCCTGACCCGGTCCGGACTCTTCGTCAGCGATGCGATCTGGCCCCGTTTGCTCCAGTCCAATCCGGCATTGGATGCGACGGTTCCAGCGCCGCGCGCGTGATCGAAATCCGGCCGCTGGTGCCATCGACCGCTCTTGTGGCCGATCAGCCCAATATAACTTTCGGTTGGCGCTCGACGTTGGGCTCGGCCTTGCGAATCAAATCGCGGACGCGCCAGGGGACGTTCCCTTCGCCGAAAAGAAAGAATCCGATGGCGGCGGCGAGCGGGTTTTCGTCCGACCAGCCGAAGTGAATTTCGGGTGGTTCGCCGACCCGCGAAAGTTCCAGGGCGACCGTGGCAATCACGTGGGCCACCGACGCGCAGGCGCTGCACGCTGAGGATGAATCGCCCATCCTCTTCGTGGATTTCCATCAGCGGGCTGTGCTGGAAATCGCTCGGATCGCCCAACACCGCTTCCACGAACACGATCGGCACCTCACTGCCCAACCGATGACGTTCGCGGATGCTCGCTTCTTTGACGTCCAAGCCGCGCCGGCCGGGTCGGTGAGGAACCAGCACCGGAAACTCGAGATGTTTGAGCGAATCCCAAAGAAACTTCGAATGCAGATCGGCGAATTCGAACGCCTTGAACCGCAGTTCCGAGCTCCGCTGCAATCGCGACCAGAACGACGACATGACGATGGCAATGATGAACCAACTGGCAATCTTGATGCCGTCGGGACGCTCGATCATGTTGGCCGCGGTCGTGTAATAGAAGATGCAGGTGATCGCCAGATAACGCCACGACAGCCGCCGATACCACGCTCCTCGACCGTCGCGCCAATGATCGATGACCGTTGCCGTGCAAGCGCTCGACATCAGCACCAGCACGCCGGTGGCATAGGCGCCCCCTTGCGCTCCGACGTCGGCGTCGAAGATCCACGTTACCAACAGATTGATCAGCGCGAACAGGATGACCAGCGGCCGCACGGCCCGTGCCCACTCCGGAGCCATGCCATAGCGCGGCAAATACTGCGGCACCAGGTTCAGCAAACCGGCCATGGCGCTGGCACCGGCGAAACCGAGGATCACCACGGTGCTGATGTCGTAGATCGTGCCGAACACCTCGCCGAACAGCGGATTGATCGGATGCGGCGACTGCCCATGAGCCAGATAGGCCAGCGCCCGGTCGGCCGCCTTGCCGGCCGGTTCGTGCAATTCGGCCGCGGGAATCAATGTGGCCACCAGCATCGATGAGCTGAGCAGGCAGACGCACATGATCAGGGCCGCGGTCACCAGCAGTTTGCGCGTATTTTGGATGCGGCCGGCTGGATTCTGGGGCGTGTCCTGGTCGCCGCCACGAATCAGCGGCATGACGGCCACCCCCGTCTCAAAACCGCTCAATCCCAGCGCCAACTTGGGGAAATAAAGGACGCTCAAAGCGGCGATCGTTCCCCAGCCGTGCCCGCGCAGCGGAGCTTCGGCGATCTCCCAATTGCCGCTCGTCAGCTTGGCGTACCACTCCTGAAGTAACGCCGGATGGGCCGCTAGATACACCACTCCGCTGATCAACACGAACGCGTTGAGCGCCAAATAGACGCCAACAATGCCCACGGCCAGACCAATGACTTCTTTGAAGCCGCGCAGGAAACAGGCTCCCAGCAACAACAGCATGAAGATCGTCAGGCCCAGCCGTTGACGGTCGTCGCCCCACGCGTGGATCCACTCCGGCATCGCCCGCCAGAGTGGATTCTCGATCAAATGGACCGAAGCGTCGGCCGCCGACAAGGTCATCGTGATCACGAAATCGGTGGCCGCGAAGCCCAGCAGGGCCAGCACCATGGTTTTGCCCGTCCAGCCGTGTACGAGCCGCTCGAGCATCGCGATCGAGCCTTGCCCGCGCGGCGAGCTGGCCGCCACGTGGGCGTAGACCGGCAGTGCCCCCAGAATCGTCACCAGCACCAAGACCACGGTTGCCAGCGGCGCCAGGACACCGGCAGCCTCGAAGGCGATGGCCGGCTGATAACCGAGAGTGCTGAAATAGTCGACTCCGGTCAGACACATCACCCACAACCAGAAACTGCGATGGCCCCCCATATGGCCAACCGAGTCGTCATGGTCTTGCGCATGGACCGTCGGCGATGGACCGGTCGCGTGCGATGCCGAGGGGTGCGCAGCGGGATCGGTGCGATGAACAACCGCAGCCGATTCGGTCGAGGAGATTGCCGGCGGCATCTCGGCGGAGGGGGTCGAAGGGCATCCGGCCGTTTCGTCGATCCGAGTCGGCTGCGAGTCTGGCGGTGACTGCATGGAGACAAGAACCCTGTTGAATCGCAACGCTTGACCGCTGACCGCTCGCGGGGCCACCGCCCGAAGTCCCGCCGGCGTGTATTCGATTTTCTAGGTGACTCGCCGCTTCCTCTCCGACGTGGCTGGGACGAACGAAGGTTGATTTTCTATCGTACCCGGGTCGGCAAAATGACCATGGGTACCCCGTCCCATTGCAATCGCCGCTGGAGGGAATAGGCCGTCTCGTTGTGCAGCAGTCGTTGATACCACGTGTCTTTCTGAAACACCAGTCGGCCGGCGAAAAAGATCGCCCGGGGGTAACGTTTCTGCACCTCGACGCACAATCGCTCGAGTTCGTCGACCGGATCGGTGCCGATCGACATGAACCCGATGGCGGGCATTCCCAGCCGCCGTGCATGATCGACGTACTTATTCAGTGATTCTTCGGTGTGAGCGCGAAGGTCCTCGACCGCGTCGGCACCTTTGAAATTACCCGAATCGACGATTCCGACCGACAGAAAAACCAGTCCCTTGAACTGGCCGGGTCCAAACCGCAATGCGTTCAGCATCGTGTGGACGCCGAGTCCGCTGTAGCCACCCACCAGGACGGCCGCGACGGGGTCGTGAGCGAGAGGCTCGCCGGCCGTCGGCGCGCCCGGAGGAGCGACAATTCCCAACAAGCTATTGAGTCGCTGCAGCTTGTCGAACACCGTGGCATAGTAGCGGTGGATAAGCAGCGAAATGATCACCAGCGTGCTGGTCACCAGGATCGTCACCCAGCCTCCCTCCTCGGCCTTCTCGATGACGTTGCCGATCAATATGCCGACGCACATCGTCGCACCGAACAGAAACAAAGCGAAGCGCCGTTTCCAGATCGGGCTCTCATGCCGCAGTTCCCACCAATGCCGGCACATGCCGATCATCGACAGCGAGAACGTGACGAACACGTTGATCGAATACATCACCAAGAGCGTCGTAACCTGGCCGCCGGTAAACCACAGGGCGATAAGCGCCGCGAATCCCATCAGCAACACGCCGTTGTGGACGCTTAGTCGCTCCGAAAGATTGCCGAACCAGTGAGGCATCCAGGAGTCGCGAGCCATGTTGGCCAACACGCGCGGGCCATCGATAAAACCGGCTTGCGCGGCGACGAACAGCAAACAACCTTCCGAGAGGATCGTCACCAACACGAAACCATCGCCCAACCAGGCAGGCAGGTGCAACTCCTCAACGAACATCTCGGACAAGACGGTGTTCATCGTCTTGTCGGTGCTCGGAGTGATGTTCAGCAGCAGGTAGGCAACCATCAATCCGCCGGCCGTCAGTGCCAACGAGAACGCCATCAGCCGCATGGTGCGCTGTCCGGTCTGGACGCGCGGTTCGCGCATGACCGGCATGCTGTTGGAAACCGCCTCGATGCCGGTGTAGGTTCCGGCCCCCATCGAATAGGCGTGCAAAAACAACAGCATCAGCGCCAGGGGACCGACTTCCGGACTCTCGACCCCTTTGCGCAGACCGTCACCCACCATTTCAACCACCGCGCCGGCGTTGCCGAAGTTCAGGGCCAAGGCGCCGCCGATCAGAATGATGTGGGTGATCAAAAAGATAATGAAGATCGGCAACAGGAACGTCACCGATTCCTTGATGCCGCGCAAGTTGAGCACGATGAGAGCCAGCACTGCAAACGATTCAAAGCCCATCTTGCACTGCCAGTGCGTAAAATGTCCCACGTGGAAGTCGGGGTTCAGCAGCCCGAACATCGCGTCGCCGGCGGCGGCAATCGAAGTGGTGATCGTTAGCGCATAGTCGACCAGCAGCGCAGCAACCGGAAACGACGCCGACTTTCGGCCCCAACAGCTTCGAGGCCACCAGGTAGCCGCCGCCGCCGCTGGGAAATGCTTCCAGGATGTGGCTATAGCAGGCCGAAATCACGAACACCGTGACCGCTGTCGCCAGGGCCAGAAAAACGGCCAGGAAGCGAAAATCGCCTCCTCCTTCCGGCATCAGCATCGCGAACGCTTCGGCCGGACCATAACAGGAGCTCGACAGTCCGTCGGCCCCCAACCCGACCCAGGCCAGAAATGCCACCAGCGATATCGAATGATAAATCGAAGTATCGGCCAGATCACGCGGCTTGCCGACCAGGATCGTTTTGATCGTCGTCGTCAACGTCGGAGTCGTATCGACGGTCGGTGTACTGTCGAGCCCGAACTCGTCCACGACCGAGCCATTGGCCGGGGGGCTTGTCGCGGGGGCGTCAGAGGGCTTCGTTGGGTCGCCGGGAGAAGCCGAAACTGGCTGAGAACCGCCCGTTGACTTGCCGAGCGGATCAGAAGAGGAACTCATAAACTCCCTAGGAGAAGGCCGGTGCTTTCACACACCGAGAAACACCCCGCCGAAAACGCACGTCCCCGACAGGCGCTGCTCTCTGCGCAGCGCACACCGTCAGGGTCTGTCGCCGTCGCGCCACGTCGTACGGCAGACACCGCACCGTCTCAGTGAGATTCCAAGCGCAGGACCACCACGCCGAGTGGGACCATCAATGCAAGCAAAGCTCGTGAAAGTCACTGGCGACTTTCACTCTCATGGGGGTGTGATGCGAGTCATCGTAAGAAGCGATGATCGGCAATGTCAACAGTCCCGTCCGTTCAGGGCTGGAGCTGCACAGCGTAAGCCACCTTGTCCAGACGACTTGCGCGTGCAGAGCTAGCAGCTTGCACTTGGTGGGTCCTGCGGCAAGTGTAGGCATCCGCCGCTCGGTCGCAAGCACTCCGGTTTGTCGTGCGAGTTCGCTGGGCAATAGACCCGTTGCCGCCCGAGGCGGTGGCCGCTATGATTCGCCCCCCAATGTGCACAGCGCCAACCGGCGCGCCGCGACAGCATGCTGGCGCTCCCGCCTTCGCCCACTGCAGCTTGTGCCGCGTGACAGGCGGCTGGAGCCGAGGCAATGGAGTTTTCCCAGCCGCGCAGCCGATCTATCGCGAAGGCACCCGGCTTTGCGGATTACCGCCGGAGCGAAAACGCTGTCCACCGTTTGGAAGGGATTCCTATGGACCGCAGACAATTCTTGCATGCTTCGCTAGCGGCACTCGCGCCGCTGGCAGCGGCCGGCTGTCGCAGCAATCAATTCGCCCGGGTGAAGAAACCTGGCGAGGGGGACATGGTCGGCAGTCACCAAGCCGGGGCCGAGACGTTCAAGCCGTTGGTCGACGAGGCGGTCACTTGCTTGTTGGCCCGTCACAGCCAAGGGGCGCCCGTCCAGCAGGTCAGTGGTCCCGAGCCGATTCCTCCGGGAGCGATGCGGATCTGTTTCGTCGGAGTGGAAAACAAGAGCGCCGAGGAGATCGGCGATTTCAAGGATCAACTCTACCAGGTGATCGACTCGCGGATTCTGGAATCACACGTCTTTCAGCCGATCAGTCAACGCTTCGTCGAAGCCGGCTTGATGGAGGCCCGCCTCCGCCCCGACCAGCTGATGATTCCGGAGAACCGCCGCATCTTTGCGCGGGTCATGGAACAACAGGGTCAGACCTTCGACTTTCTGCTCTACGCCACGCTCACCTCCGGCACCACTCGCGAGAACAAGGACTATCAGCGCGACTATCTGCTGACCTTGGAAATGGTCAACCTGCACAACGGCGACTACGACAAGCAATCGGCCACCGTGACCAAGGGCTACCATCATTCTCGCGCCAGTCGTTGGTTGAGCGCAGAACGGCCTGAAGCAGTAGCGGCGCGCGGATCGCACCGCATGGCCGCGCGGCGGATCGAGAAACAAGGAATCTGCTGCTGGTGACCGCGATGGCATTTCCCGCTGGATCAATTCGCACTGACTGTCCCTTTCTCCGGGGCAGGCCGTTCCGCCCCGCCTGGCTGTGCTGGCTGTTGCTCGTGGCACTGCTGTTGCCGGCCGGGGGTGGTTGCACGAGTTACGAGCAACACGTTCGCCTGATGCGCGAGCAATTCTATGCCAGTGACCTGGCCGGAGCGCGCAAAACCATCGACAAGGTGCGCAAGCGCCATCGCAAGGAAGGGGACGTGCTGGCCCTCGAGCAGTCGATCATCGCCCTGGCCGAGGGCCAACCGAAAGAGGCCGAAAAGACGCTCCGAAAAGTTCGCGACGATTTCGATTATCTCGAGCAGCAAAGCGCCGGCGAGCTGGCGCTGTCGATGATCACCGACGACAATGGCCGCAGCTACTCCGGCGAAGACTACGAAAAGGTGCTGATCCGCGCCTTTCTGGCCATCTCGAACCTGATGACCGACGGCGGCGATGCGGGAGCCTACTCCCTGCAAGTGGCCGAAAAGCAGCAGCAGATCATCGAGAACGGCGTCGATAAACACGGGGAGAATCCCAAGCTGGCGTATCAGCACGTGGCCCTGGGGCCCTACATCCACGGCCTGCTGCGCGAACAAACCCACGCGAACTACGACGACGCGGCCCGCGATTCGGCCATCGTTTGCAGTTGGCAGCCCGATTTTCCCTTCGGCCAGCAAGACCTGCAGCGGGCCACGCAGGGGCGGCACAGTGCGCCGGGCAACGGCGTGCTTTATGTCTTCGCGATGATCGGCCGCGGTCCCTACAAGGAGCAATCGGTCGAGATGCCGACCACCGCGGCTCTGCTGGTCGCCGACCGCATCCTGAGCGCGACCAACAAGTACACGCTGCCGCCCACGATCGCCCCGGTCAAAGTTCCCAAGGTCATCGTGCCAGGGAGCGTGGTCCGCGAGGTGCGCGTGAGCGTCAATCGTCAGACGGTCGGCAGCACCGCCACGATCAGCGACATCGGCCACATGGCGGTGCAGCAATACGACGCGATCTTCCCCCGCGTGCTTGCCCGGGCTGTTGTCCGCCGTGTCGTGAAAAAGGGAATCGTGCTGGGAGCGAAGGAAGCGACCGGCCAAAGCGCGTACACGCTTGGCAGCCTGGTCCTCGATGGTGTCGGCATCGCCTGGGAAGCATCCGAAGCGGCCGACACGCGCGCCTGGAGTTTGCTGCCCGACAAGATTCAAGTGCTGCGGATCGAACTGCCGGCCGGCACGCATCAATTGGCTCTTGAGCCGATGACGCACTACGGCACCGCCGGCCCTGCCGAAGCGCAGGAGGTCACGATCGGCAACGGTCGCAACACTTATCTTTTGGCCAATTTTCCCGACACGCATCTGGTCGGCAAGATCTTGACCAATCAGCCGTGACGCCCCAATCACGGCAGTGCGGACGAATGCTCTTTCGCCGCTGCCGGTCGTGCTAATTCTCCGGCTTGCAATACGACAAAGCCAACAGCGCAAAGCCGGTGGTCAGGTTGGCGTCTCCTTCCAACCACTGGTTGTTCGCGTTGACCCACGACCCGTCCTTCCCCTGTCGACTGGCCAATTCGGTCAAAAGATCGTCGCGCCAAGCATGCGATTTGCCGTCGGCCGTTTTGAGTTTGTCGTTGCCCAGGGCGTCGAGGGCTTTGGCGAACGTGATGTAGTAGTAAAAGAGTCCCGCCGTTCCTTTGCCCGGGTTGTTCTCCAAGTCGTAGTGCTGGCGCACCCAATCGGCGGCCGCCTTCACGCGCTCGTCGTCCGAGCCGACGCCGGCATAGATCATGCTCTTCAGCCCCGAGTAGGTCATCGAGCCATAGCTCGGCAGTGCGCCGTTGACCGTTTTTTCCGGATCGGGACCTTTGCCCGCCAGCGGCGTGTAATAAAAACCGCCATCCGGATTCTTGGCAGCGAACTCTGTCGTGTTGTGTTCGGATTCGAGGTTCTGACAGCGCGAGACAAAGACCAGCGCGTCCTGGATCGCTTTGTCGTCGGGGCCGGCTCCGGCCGCTTTCAGAGCGTCGATCAGGAATGCCGTGTTCGATAAGTCGGGCCGGGTCGATCCGCCGTAGCCGACGCCGCCATAGGCGACATTAGCGGCACCTTGCTTGAGACCCTCGGCCTGCAGGCCGCGGATGTATGCGTCGGCGTTTTTGACGATTTTGTCGTAGCGGTGGTCGTTGTTGGCCGCAGCGAAAGCCATGAGCACCACGCACGTTTCGTAATTCTTGATTCGCGAGCCCTCGGCATAGATGCCGCCGTCGTCGCGTACGAAACCAGTCAGATAGTCCAGCCCCTTGCGGACCGTCGGATCTTCCAGGCTCCGGCCGTTGCCGATCAGCCCTGTCACGACGATTGCCGTTACGGCGGGTCCGACCTGTGGGCTGAACGAGCCGTCGGCCCCCTGCCCCTTGGTTTGCAGATAATTGACGGCCCGCTCGACGGTTTGTTCATAGAGTTTGGCGTTTGGCCGGCCGCCGGGCTCGGCAGCGCAAAGCGAAGCGGCCAAAAATGGGGCGACTAGCGCCAAAACCAGTCCATCGATGAGGCCGGCCACGGCGTGGCCTGGCACGGCCGTCGCTCGGTCAAGCGTCGACGATTCGTTCGTCACGATTCGATTGCCTGATTTTCGATTCATCGTCAGCCCCCGCCAATCTTTATTTCAGGTGAGTGAGTGATAGGGCCCGCCGCAAGGAATTCTTGATCGGCTGGCGGAAAAATTCAAAACCTGGCCACGCCGCCCTCGCTTGGCGCAAGCTGCCTGGGTTACCGGTGCCGAGGCCGGGCACGCGGCGTGCCAATTCGCCCCCAGCATGCGAAAGTCATTCTACCGCCGACGGTTCGATACGGTTGGCCGCCGGTCGCCTTTTGATTGAAGCGGCGGCACGGCGGACATAAGATGACCGCCGGTGCTGAAATTTTCGCCATCCGAGACACTTCCATGCGTTGGCCGCTGCGATATCAGATTTTGGTTCCTTTTGCCGCCGTCATGGTGGTTTTATTGGTAGCGGTCAGCCTGCTCAACGCCTATCTGGCGGCCCGACAATCGTTCCGGCAAACCGTGCACCGTTTGCGTGACGTGGCTCATACGTTGGCCGACGCACGCTTTCCGCTGACCGACGCGGTCTTGCGGCAAGCGCATGGTTTGTCCGGTGCCGAGTTTGTCTTGACCGATGGACAAAGCGTGCTAGCGGCAAGTTTACCTGGGGCCAAGGTTTTGCCGCCGGTGGCCCTGACCAGCCAGTGGGAGAAACTGGAACTCGACCGCACTGCGGACGTTTCGGGCGAGCGTTACTTTCACGCCGCGCTCCTGCTCGCGCCGCAGGATGGTTCGTCGCAGGGAGCGGTGCTGAATTTGTTGTATCCCGAGCGCAGTTGGCGCGACGCTCGCTGGCAGGCGGCCTATCCACCCCTGCTCGTCGGCGCCTGGCGCTCGGGCCGGTGGCGCTGTTGGCCAGCGCGATCGCCGGCCGATTGAGCCGGCCGATCGTCGAGCTGCGCTGGCAGGTAGGCCGCATCACCCACGGCGATTTCCAACCTCTTCCGCCACCGCCCCACGACGACGAGCTGCGCGACCTGACCCGATCGGTGAACGCCCTGGCTGGTCAGCTTGACGAAATGCAACGGGTTGTCAAACGCTCCGAACGCCTGACGCTGCTTGGCCAATTGAGCGGCGGGCTGGCACATCACTTGCGCAATGATGTCACCGGAGCACGGATTGCCGTCCAGCTTCATCAGCGACACTGCCGGCACGTCGACCAGGAAAGTCTGGCCGTCGCGCTGCGGCAACTGACACTGACCGAACAACATCTGCAGCGGTTTCTTGCCGCTGGTCGCCCTCAAACTCCCTGCCGTATTGCCTGCGACTTGCACGCGCTCATCGACGAACTGGTGCAACTGGTCGGTCCGGCCTGTCGGCACCGCCGGGTCGAGCTGCTCGTCGACGCCACCGATGCCGCCGTCAGCCTGCCGGCCGATGAGGAACAGCTGCGCCATCTGCTGCTGAACCTGGTGCTCAATGCCGTCGAGGCGGTTGCCCCGGGCGGACAGGTCCGCATCGTTTCACGCGTCTCGGATCACGATGTGACCGTCGAGATTCACGACACCGGGCCCGGACCGCCGCCGGCTGTCGCGGATCGACTGTTCGAACCCTTCAGCACCGGCAAACCCGAGGGGATCGGGCTGGGGCTGACGGTGGCCCGGCAAATTGCCGAGGCCCACGGCGGCAGCCTGCACTTCAGCGATACCGCCGATACCTGTTTTACGGTCACGCTGCCGCTCGAACCGATCGTCGCGGATGGTGAATCGCATGCGGCGGTCGACGCGTCCGCTGATATCATTGGCCTGACGCAAGCCATTTGAAACGCGTTTCGAGAACTACTATGAGCCAGGTATTGATCGTCGACGACGAAGAGAGCATTTGCTGGGGCCTGGCGCGGCTGCTGCGCGAAGCGGGCCATCGAGTGGCCGTGGCTTCATCGGCCGAGGAGGCGTTCGAGGCAGCCGACGCCGAGCGGCCGCAACTGGTGGTGATCGACGTCCGTTTGCCCGGCATGGATGGACTGAGCGCGATGAAGGAACTGACCGCCCGGCTCGGTCCGATTCCGATCGTCGTGATCACCGCCTTTGGCAATCTGGAGACCGCGGTGACGGCGGTTCAAAACGGCGCGTTCGACTATTTGCCGAAACCGTTCGATCTGGAGCAGGCCACCACGGTGATTGAACGTGCGTTGGCGGTTGGCGATCCCCGGCCCTCGGGCAAGGTCGCCGAACTGGCGACCGGCGCGCCCGACGAGCTGTTGGGCGCCAGTCCGGCCATGCAAGACGTCTTCAAACGGATCGCCTTGGTTGCCGCCAGTGATTGCTCGGTGTTGATCACTGGTGAGAGTGGCACCGGCAAGGAGCTGGTCGCGCGGGCGATTCATCGGCACTCGATGCGTGCCGACCGCGCGTTCGTACCGATCAATCTGGCCTCGCTCAGTCCAACGCTGGTCGAGAGCGAGCTGTTCGGTCACGTGAAAGGCGCATTCACCGGTGCCGACACTGCCCGCGCCGGTCTGCTCGAGCTGGCCGACGGCGCCACGGTTTTCTTTGACGAAGCGGCCGACATTCCGCCGAACGTGCAAGTCAAACTGCTGCGCGTGATCGAGCAACTGGAAGTGACGCCGGTCGGCGATACGCAGCCGCGCAAGCGCCTTTCGGGCCATCACCGCCACCAGCCGCGAACTACAGCATCATTTCACCGATGGCGGCTTTCGTCAGGATTTGTATTTTCGCCTGGCCGTGTTCGAGATTCATGTCCCCCCGCTACGATCGCGCGTTCAGGACATTCCGCTCTTGGCCGAACGATTCCTGGCCCGCTGCGCAGGTGCCGACGCGCGTCCGGCCCGCTTCACCCATGCGGCGATCGCCGAGCTTTGTCGCCGCCGCTGGCCCGGGAACGTTCGCGAATTGCGCAACGCGGTCGAGCACGCCGCGCTGGTCGCTCGCGGTGGAGCGATCGGACCAGAGCACCTGCCGCCGCCGATCGAAATGGGTGGACCCGAGGCGGCTGGCGTTTCGCAGGCGCTCGCGCGAGCGGTCCGCGATTGGACCGCGGCCGAGTTGGCCTCGGCCGAAAGCACGGGTCGCCTGTACGAGCAGTTTTTAGCTGCGGCCGAGTCGCCCCTGTTCGCGGCGGTCTTGCACCACACGCTGCACAATCGCGCGGCCGCCGCCGATTTGTTGGGCATTCACCGGGCCACTCTGCGAAAAAAGCTTCTTTGATTTCGCCTTCCCACGCCTCACGGCCGCGCCTTTCAGCAGGTCGCGAATCTCGGCCAACAGCACTTCTTGCTTGGGTGGCGGCGGGGGTGCCACTGGAGGCTGGTGCCGAAGCATATTCATCAGCTTGACGACCGCAAAAATCGCCAGGGCCACGATCAAGAAATCGAGGACCGTGCTGAGGAACGCGCCGTAGCGGAGCACCACCAAATCTTCTTTGCCCGCTTGCGGAATCTTGATCGCCAGGTCGGAAAAATCGACGCCGCCGGTCAACGCACCCAGGGGGAGCATAATGACATCGTTCACCAGCGAAGTGACGATTTTTCCGAATGCGGCACCGATGATGATCCCGACTGCCATGTCGACCACGTTGCCGCGCATGGCGAACTCTTTGAATTCCTTCACAATGCTCATCAAACACCTCCTAGAGCGTGTAAAAAATAACACTTTCGGGCGTCCTGCCCGCCTCGGCGGCCGAGGTGGATCTGCCCTGCCGGGCCGAACTCGATACGATCTGGCCGCATTCTGACCCATGCCTTGACTGGGTCAATGCCGATTGGAACGGCCCACCGCCGGTGGCCGATAAGAGCAATGTCCACCGGCCGGAGAGAGAAAAACTGGTTTTGCTGCTAGCAGCCGGCACGAGAATTGCCTGATTGCGGCCCCGGATCGCCCTGCGCACGCGATATTCCGCCGGGGCGACCCCTGTTTTTACCCGCCGATCGCCGGCGAATCGCCGTACCAACCGATCGCCGCCGGCCGTTTCGTTCTATCACTGTCCCCGCGGAGTCAAAACCGTGTCGAGCACCCTGGAATCTTTGCAGTCATCCACCGCCGTCGTGCGTCCAGCCCGGGCACCGAGCACGCGGCGCGCCGGGCTCGGTTTCGCTGCCACCATTCTGACCAGTGCATTCTTGCTGTTCGAAGTCCAGCCGCTGTTGAGCAAGTTCATTCTTCCCTGGTTCGGTGGCAGTCCGGCGGTGTGGACGACGGCGATGCTTTTCTTCCAGGTGATGCTGTTTGCCGGTTACGCTTATGCCCATTTGCTGACCCGAATCTTCTCGCCGCGATGGCAGTGGATCATTCACACCGGATTGCTGGTCACCGCGGCCGGCCTGTTGCCGATCGCTCCCGACGTGGCCTGGAAGCCAACGGACGCCAGCGAGCCGACTTGGCGCATCTTGGCGCTTCTGGTCGTGTGCGTGGGCGTGCCCTATCTGGTGCTGGCTTCGACCGGTCCGCTCGTCCAAGCCTGGTTCAGTCGTGTCTATCCAAAACTGTCCCCCTACCGGCTCTATGCGTTGTCGAACGTCGGTTCGTTGGTGGCACTGCTCAGCTATCCGTTTTATTTTGAGCGGGCGTTCGACACGTCGAGCCAAGCCTGGTGGTGGTCGGGTGGGTTTTTGGTGTTTGCCGTCCTGTGCGCGTGGCTGCGGTTCGCGCCAAGCCCGAGCAACCGCCCCGAGCCGACGTGATCCCGATGCACTGGCTCCGCTCGGCCCGGCTCCGTCTTGGCGTCGGCAGCTGGCATGGTTGGCGCTGCCGGCCTGCGGTTCGGTCGCGCTGTTGGCCACCACGAACCATGTTTGCCAGGACGTGGCGGTGATCCCGTTTCTGTGGGTGGTTCCGCTGGCACTCTACCTCGTGACGTTCATTATCGCTTTCGACCACGAGCGCTGGTATCAA
The DNA here is from genome assembly GCA_963702015.1 of uncultured Planctomycetaceae bacterium. Lineage (GTDB taxonomy): Bacteria > Planctomycetota > Planctomycetia > Pirellulales > PALSA-1355 > DATJTR01. The sequence goes on along the minus strand of OY969698.1, from coordinate 2,199,209 downwards.
CGTCGGGTCGTTGCCACTGCCGCAGCGATCGCGATCCTGCTGTCGGCGACGATCGGGCATTTGCCGATCCGCTTGAATTTTCTGGGCGAGTTGGGCCTTTATTTCACGGCCCTCTTTTTGCTTTGCATGATCTGTCACGGCGAGCTGGTCCGGCTCAAGCCCGACGCCCGGCGGCTGACGGCCTTCTATTTGATGATTTCGGCAGGTGGGGCGCTGGGCGGAATCTTCGTCAGCCTGATCGCGCCGATGCTATTTAACGACTTCTACGAATGGCCGCTGGTGCTGTCGATCGGTTTCCTGCTGGCCATGGGCCTCCTCTCCTTGCCCCGGCAACAAAACTCGGCCGATCCGAAGCCGTCGGCGTGGGACGGCGCGAGACGCTGGGTGGGTGGACTGATCGCGGTGGCAGGTTTGGTGGCAATCGTCGCCAGTCAGTGGGAAAACCCGCCGGTCGTTATGATGCGGAATTTCTACGGCGTCGTGACCGTCTACGATCGAGACGCCGACGATCCCGAGGCCCACGATCTTGCCTTCTTCAGCGGCAACATCATGCACGGCGCCAGTTCGTCGATCCAGCCAAGCGCAAGCTCCCCTTCACCTATTACACGCCGTCGACGGGCATCGCCCACACGCTCAACTACCTGCACGAAAAGCACGGCAATCTGCGCGTCGGCACGGTCGGGCTCGGCATCGGCACGCTCGCCGCCTATGCCCGGCCTGGCGACCATTTCGTCTTTTACGAAATCAATCCCAACGTCGTCACGCTCGCCAGGCAATACTTCAGCTACTTGTCCGACATCCAAGGCGAGATCGATGACATGGTGCTGGGCGATGCGCGGATCTCGCTCGAACGGCAGACGCCCGAGGATTTCGACTTGCTGGTGCTCGATGCATTCAGCGGCGACGCCATTCCGGTCCACCTGCTGACGACCGAAGCTTTCGAGATCTATGGCCGCCATCTCAATTCCGGCGGCGGGACGATGGTCGTCAACGTGACGAATACCTATCTCGATGCCTCGCCGGTCGTTGCCGGCCTGGCCAGGAAGTTTGGTTTCTCGGTTGCCCGTCTGCAAACCCCGGCCGACTACGATCACAACATTTGCCGCACCGACTGGATGGTGCTATCGCGCGACGGAGCGTTGATCGAGCGGCTCCAAGCGACGCCTCAAAACGTGTCGGTTTCCGACCGCGAGATCGTCTGGACCGACGGCTACAGCAACTTGTTCGAGATTCTCAAGTGACGCAGCGGTTTTATGCGCGGCCACTCGGTTCACACGCCCAAGTGCTCTGGTCACGCCGGTCGAAACTCCTATAGTTCTGGCGGAGGGAGAGTCTTTCCCGCGACCCCACGCCAGGCGGAGTTTTCGTGGTTCAACCGGCCGCTGATCCCAGCGAGGGCACGCTCAGCTTCATGCTGCGTGCGCTGCGATATCGCAATTACCGGCTCTATTTTAGCGGCCAGTTAGCATCGTTGATCGGCACTTGGCTGACGATACTCGCCACGAGCTGGCTGGTCTATCGATTGGCCAAAGTCGAATATCCTGGCCGGGCCCCCTTGATCTTGGGAGTCGTCGGCTTCGCCGGTCAGATTCCGATTTTTTTGCTGTCGCCCCTGGCGGGGGTGTGGATCGACCGCTGGAATCGGCATCGAGTGCTGGTGGCGACGCAGGCGCTATCGATGATCCAGTCGTTCGTCCTGGCCGGTCTGGCGCTGGGGGGCGTCATCCAGATTTGGCACGTGCTGGTGCTCAACGCGTTGCAAGGAGTGGTTAATGCGTTCGACGTCACGGCGCGGCAGGCGTTTGTGATCGAACTGGTCGAGAATCGCGAGGATCTCAGCGGGGCGATCGCACTCAACTCGTCGATGTTTCATTCCGCCCGTCTGCTGGGCCCCGCGATCGCCGGCTGGCTGATCTCGATCAGCAGCGAGGGGATTTGTTTTTTGATCGACGGCTTCAGTTACCTGGCGGTGTTGTTGGCCTTGTTGGCGATGCGGCTGCCGCCGCGACCAGCCCGGGCGCCGCATGGCTCGGCCCGGCGGGCGTTCGCCGAAGGACTCCGGTATAGTTTCGGCTTCCAACCGATTCGTTCTCTGCTGATGCTGGTCGGAATCAGCAGCCTGCTGGGCATGTCGCAATCGGTGTTGATGCCGCTGTTTGCCGACCAGGTGCTCAGAGGCAACGAGCGGACGCTCGGATTGCTGTTGGCTTCGTCCGGCCTGGGCGCGCTCATCGGCAGTCTCTATTTGGCCTCGCGCCGCACCGTGCTCGGCTTGGGCCGTGTCATCGCTTACGCCACCGCGGCACTGGGACTGGGAATGATCGCCTTTTCGTTCTCGCAATCGCTACTGCTGTCGCTGGCCATTCTGCCGGTGGCCGGTGGCGCGTTGGTCGTCGAAATGGCGTCCGCGAACACCGTGTTGCAAACCATCGTCGACGACGACAAGCGGGCACGCGTGATGGGACTATTCGCCGTCGCCGTGTTGGGCATGGCCCCGATCGGCAGCTTGTTGGCCGGCACGGTGGCCAACTTTGTCGGCGCTCCGTGGACCATGACGATCGCGGGGACCATCTCGCTGGCCACGGCCTTCGGCTTTTTTCTTCATCTGCCGACTCTTCGGCCTCTGTTGCGACCGATCTACATCAAAAAGGGGATCTTGCCTGAAGTGGCCGAAGGCATGCAGGCCGCGTCGAATCTGGCCGCAACCCCGCACGAATAGCGGCTACCACGGACTGGGCTGACCGGTCGCTTAAGCGATCAGCTCGTGCACGACATGCCCGTGGACGTTCGTTAGCCGCCGCTGAATGCCGTTGTGATAGTAGGTCAATCGCTCGTGGTCGATGCCAAGCAAGTGCAGAATCGTGGCATGAAAATCGTGCACGGATACGGCGCCCGAGATGACCGAGCCGCCAAACTCATCGGTCGCGCCGTGGGCAATTCCTGGCTTGAGACCGGCTCCGGCCATCCAGACGGTGTATGCATTCTGATTGTGATCGCGTCCTTTGCCCAACGTGCCTGCAGCCGATTGCGCGAACGGCGTGCGCCGAATTCCGTGTTGAAAATCACCAGCGTGTCGTCGAGCATGCCGCGCCGGGCCAGATCGCGCAGCAGGCCGGCGATCGGCTGATCGATCAGCGCGGCCTCGGTCGCGTGCTGGCCGGGAACATCGCCATGCGAATCCCACGTTGGACCGTTGCCCGACCAGAGCTGGACGAATCGCACTCCCTTTTCCAACAATCGCCGCGCGATCAGGCAATTTCGGCCGAAGCCGGCAGAGCCCGGCTGATCGAGACCGTAAAGCGCCTGCGTCTCGGCCGTTTCTTGCTCGAGCTGCAATGCCGCGGGAATGGCCACCTGCATGCGAGCCGCCATCTCGTAGGCGTGAACGCGCACCATCAACGGATCACTTGGCCCCCGGCCGTTCTGGTGCGCACGGTTCATCTCGGCCAACAAGGCGTAGCGATCCAGCCGACGTTTTTCACTCTCTGGTTCGGCCGACTGCAAATCGGCGATCGGCGGGCCCGAACTGCGGAAGCCAACTCCTTGGTGCCGTGCCGGCAGAAAGCCATTCGTCCAATTGTTCGTGCCGCCGGTCGGCAGGCCGCGTGGGTCGGGCAGCACGACGAAGGCGGGCAATTCGTCGGTCTCGCATCCCAAGCCATAGGAGAGCCACGAGCCCATCACGGGGAATCCCATCAGGCGAAAGCCCGACAGAGCCTCGAAAATGGCAGGCCCGTGATTGCCGCTGCTGGCCAGCATCGAACGGACAAAGGTCAATTGGTCGGCGCACTCGGCCAGATGCGGAAAGAGTTCCGACATCCACAGCCCGCTCTGGCCGCGCTGCTTGAAAGCCCAGTGGCTTTGGTGCAATAGACCCACCTGGCCGAAAAAGACATCGGGCTTTTCGCTGCTGGGGAGCGGCTGGCCATGATATTTTTCGAGCGCCGGCTTGTAATCGAACGAATCGACCTGGCTAAGCCCGCCGGAAAGAAAAATCTGAATTGCCCGCCTCGCTTTGGGGGGATGATGAGGCGGCAGATCCGCGGCTTCGCCCGCGATCGGCGCCGCCTTGAGCAGTCCGTCGCGCGCGAGCAGGCTGGCCAAGGCAATGCCGCCGAGTCCGCTGCCAAGCTGCGCCAAAAAATCGCGCCGGCTGGTGTCGCCAGCGCAAGCGTCGCAATGTGGTATTTCGCGTGGGTTCATGGCGTCTGCTCAATCCGCGTAGAGGAACTCATTGCTGTTGAAGATCACCAGGCAAAGGTCGTCCAGTCCATTGTCGGTAGTAAAACGCCTGGCCGATTCCCGCTCCTGGTCCGTAGCGTCGCGACCAAAGGCCAACCGGTATGCCCGATCGATCTGCGCGTCGATTTGATCACCCGCCTCCTGCCGCAAGCGATTGGCGAAGGCGGCGGCCGATTTTCGCATGAGCGCGTTGTTCAACAGCGCCAGTGCCTGCAGCGGCGTGGTGGTGACGCTACGTCGCGGGGTCGCCACCGCCGGATCGGCGCAATCGAGCGTCTCCAACAGCGGCGCCGGCGCGGTGCGGGCCGTCGTACGATAGACGGTCCGGCGATTGGTCGGAGGGCCGAAAACGTCGGCCGGAGTGAATTTCGCGTTGTGATCGGTCGTGTCGACCTGGATGTCGCGGAAGCTGGGCCCGCCCATCCGCAGATTCAGCTCACCGCTCACCGCCAGCACGGCGTCCCGGATCTCCTCGGCGTCGAGCCGTACTGGCGGCTTGCGCCACAAAAGTCGGCAGCCCGCGTCCGTCTCAGCCCCCTGAGGGTTGAATTGCGCCGACTGCCGGTAGGTGGCCGACAGCACGATTTCACGCTGGATCCGTTTCAAACTCCAGTGGTTCGTGGTCAGTTCACTTGCCAGCCAGTCGAGCAATTCGCCGTGCGAGGGCCGGCCGCCGTTAAAGCCAAAATCATTCGGCGTGTCGACCAGCCCAACACCAAAATGGTAATGCCAGACCCGATTGACGATCACGCGTGCCGTCAGCGGATTGCGCGGATCGGTCACCCACTTGGCCAAACGCACCCGGCGTTCGGCCTCCGGTGCGCCGGGTGCCACGTTCCAATCGGCCGAAAGCTCGCGAACGCAGGCGAGACCCCCGGCCGTGACCACGTCGCGCGGGTCGCGGAAACTGCCGCGGGCCAGCACTCGAAAGTATTGGGGCGGAGCCGATACGAAAGTCTGGGCCGTTCCCCCCATGCGTAGCCGATCGTACATCTCCAAACGCGACAGCTCCGTAATCCCGCCGTTATACGCCGCGCGACCGTCGCTAGGCACCCGCTCGAACAGCTTGTCCAAGCCTGCGGTGCCGTGCGGGTTGTGGGCGTATTTCAACAAGTCTTCGGTGCCGTGTAACTCGCGTTGCCGATCGGCCACCATCGCTGCTTTATTGCCTTCGGCCGGCTTCTTCTCGGCTTCCGCCACCGCCGTGCGCACCGCCTCGACGGCCTTTTCGGCTTCATCGATCGCCGCGGCCCGCGCCTGCCGAATCAGATTCTCTCCGTCGGCACCGAGCAACTGGGCCAGACGATCCTCGATCTCTTTAGCCGCCGCCGCGTGCGATTCTTCCTCACCCGAGCTGCCGGTCGCCGCCGAAGGCAGCGGCAACTCGCGCTCGCTGCGCACCAGCCCACCCACGGCCGCCGCCACTTGAAAGTACTCCGACTGCCGCAGCGGATCGAATTTGTGATCGTGACAGCGGGCACAATTGACCGTCATCCCCAGGAAAGTCTGGCCAATGTTGCCGACCAGATTCTCGAGCTCGTCTTCGCGGGTGTTGATCTTCATGGCCGGCGAGCCTTGGCTCAAGCCGAGCATGTCATGCGGAGTCGTCACCAGATATTCGACCGCCACCAGGCTCGCCGGATCGTCCGGGTGGAGCACGTCGCCAGCCAACTGCATGCGCACAAATTCGTCGTACGGCAGGTCATCGTTGAAAGCCTGGATGACCCAGTCGCGATACTTCCACGCGCTGGGATAGAACTTATTGCGCTCGAATCCCTGGCTTTCGGCAAAGCGCACCACGTCGAGCCAATGCCGGCCCCAGCGTTCGCCGTAGTGGGGCGAGGCCAACAGCCGATCGACCAGTCGCTCGTAAGCATCGGGCGCGGGATCGGCCACAAACGCCGCCACTTCTTCTGGCGTCGGCGGCAGACCGATCAAGTCGAACGTCACGCGGCGAATCAGCACGGCTCGATCCGCCGGCGGCGCCGGCGTGAGCGCACTGGCTTCGAGTTTTGCCAGCACAAAATGATCGATCGAATTGATTGGCCACTGCCGGTCGTGAATCGCCGGCAAGGCGGGCGCGGCCAAGGGCTGCAACGCCCACCAGTCGTAGCCGGCTCGGCCGTCGCTGCTGAAGCGGAAGCGGTCGATTGGACTGCTACCCCACGTGGCGCCCGAGGCGATCCACTCGCGTAGCACTCCCTTCTCGGCTTCGTCGAGCGGATGTTTCGGGGGCATCTCTTCCGCCAACACGCGCTGGAGCAACACGCTCTCGGCCGGATTCCCCGGCACGAAGACCGCTCCGCTGTCGCCCCCGGCAAGGGCGGTTTCGGCGCGCGTCAGATCGAGCCCCCCCTTCACATCGGTCGGGTTGTGGCAATCGAGACATCGCCGGGCCAGCAGTCCGGCCACCTGCTGGTCAAACTGTTTGCCGGCCGGCGTGGTTGCCGTGGTGATCGCGGGGCCAGGGGTGCGGACAATGTCGACTTCGGTAATGAAGCTGTGGGTCAATCCGTCAATCGGCGGGGAAACGTCGAACAGAAAGTGCTGATAATCGCCCAGCGTCTGGCCCGCGACCGAGAAAACGCTGGCGCCATGCTGACCCGACTGCGCGTTAATGCCGCCCGGTCGAACCGTGTTGACGCGCGCCAGCAGCACGTAGCCAGGACTGTGCGGATCATTCACATCGAATCCCGCGGTATCGCCGCGACTGGCGTAGACGTCGACTTTGAGCGGCGCCCTGACTCCGCCGGCGAGCGCGTTGCGATGCCAGGCGTAAAGGTTGATCTGCCCAACCGGCTCAGCCTGGGCAAGACTGATGCGGAATCGCCCGGTTGCCACCCCGTTGTCGAAGAAGAAGCAGTTCTCGGGGTTGTCCTCGGTTTGTGCGCCGCTGCCGTCGGTCAACTTCGCCGGGCCGCCACTCAGTGGGTGAACGTTCCCCACAACCAGGACCGGCGCCACCCCGTGCGCCAAGTCCGCTCCCGAGATCGCCGGCACGGGCCAGTTCCCCGGCGCCGCGTTGCGGAAGAATTGCTCGGGAAACTCAAGCTCGAGTTCGCTGCCATCGTTGAAGTTCGTACCGACGGCGGCCGTCGGCTCGGCGTTTGCCGCGGGGGCTTCGGCCGGGTTCGGCTCGGCAGCGGCAACCGCAGTGAGCAGACAGGCCAACAGCAGCCCCAACGATTTGGCACCTCGCGGTAGCATGAGCAAGCGTCGGACCTCCCGGTTTGATAAGGGGGCACTACCGCGTGACGCCAACGAACGTCCGACGCGCAGGATCGACTGCGATGCCACCCATCGACTGGCTGTTATGTGTTATACGCCGGCCAGATGCGCCGATCTAGATGCGCCGGTAGCCTCGCAACATGCCCGGCCGCCGGTCAGGCGAGCACGGCGACCTGTCGATTGCACGGTCTGTCAGGATTCTACGGAGTCGGAATTGCGGGCTCGTTGCGGCCCGTGGCGGCATGTGTCCGAAATCCGCTGAAAAGGCCTGACATTTTGACAATTCTCGCCATTTGCAGCATACTCACTATATTGCCCTAACCCCCCCCTCCTCTGCTATTTAGGCGTCGGCTGGCCGTCTGGCCGGCGCGAATCGCGGCCGTTGGTCAGCGGGAGCGTTGGCGGCGAAGCATCGACATTTCTGTAGCGTCTCGGAGGTTCGCATGTCGTCTCGGCGAGCGCGTATTGCTGGTTTTTCGGCTGGCCTGATGGCTGCGATCGTGCTGCTGGTCGCCGCTCGCGTGGGGCTGGCCCAGAAGGCGAGCGCTCCCACGTCACCGCCGGCTACCGGCAACACGTTGGTTGCCGCCGGCCAAACCGCGGCCGACGACGCCGTCGAAGTCGATGAGCTTGAGTCCCCCGGCGTGACCGCCGATTCTGGCGGAGTGCTCCGCACGTCGATCGGCGTCAAATCGATTACGCAGAAGGTGGTCAAGGATCCGGCACTGGAACTGACCGATCCGCGCACCTATCGGCTCAAAGTGATCGTTCGGGTCGAAGCGCCCGACGGCAAACTGACCAACGTGGTGGCGATCGCACCGATTCCGATGGATTGGCCCGAGCAGCAGGTGCGGCTCATCAGTCAGAAGTTGTCGGCCGGCGCCCACGTCACCCAGGAAGTTCTGCCGGGCCAGGCGGCAACGCTCAAGCTGCAAGTCGCCACGATTCCGCAAGGGGGATCGGCCACGGTGGAGCGGCTGTATGAAATCACGCGTCACCGGATGAAATTTACAATGCCGCCCGATCAGTTGGATCGGCCCCATCGGCCGCCGGCCGAACTTCGCGACGCGCTGACCGGCCCTGCTCCGGGCTTGGAAACCCAGCATCCAAAAATCGTGGCCCTCACCGAGAGCTTGCGTCATAGCACGTCGGACCGCGGGCCTTGGGAGATGGTCAAAGGCTTTTGGCAATGGACCCGGGACAACGTGGCTTTTCAGAACGGCGATTTTCGCGGCGCACTGTTCGCCGTCGAAAATAAATGTGGCGACTGCGAGGAAATGAGCGCCCTGTTTGTCAGTATGTGCCGGCTGTCGAACGTCATTGCCCGCACGGTTTGGGTCGAAGGGCACGACTACCCGGAATTCTATCTTTCCGATCGCCAGGGCGTGGGGCATTGGATCCCCGCGCAGGTGGTGGGTCCGGCGTGGTTTGGCGAGATGGCCGAATACCGCCCGATTTTTCAAAAAGGGGATCGGTTCTTTGATCGATTCCAGAAGCAATACACCCGTTACGTTCCGCACACGGCTCGCGCGGATGGCAGTTCGACTCAGCCGAAGTTGATCGTCGACCATCAGATCCTTTCCGATTCCGACATCAACGGCCCGTCGTACAATTCGACGAAGTAGCCGCACTATGTTCTCCTTTGGCTTCGGCCCCTTGCTCATCGGCGGTCGCCCGACGTTTGGCCGCCGCGCGCTGCCCGTGGGCGTCTCCAGCGCGATCCTCGTCTACGGCGCGATCTGCTGCGCCGAGCCGGCACCCCAGCGCCAATCGTCCGGCCCGTGGCCGCTCGGGCCGGCACTGACAGACCCAGTGCCGACAAGCCCGGTGCCGAACGAGATCCATCGAATCGCGAATCGCTCTCGCTGCTCGTGGAGCGCCGGGCCGCACGCCTGGCTGAATTGCCGCCGGCCGCCGAACCTCCCGCAGTCGACGGCGCGGAGGGCAATCCACTCGATCGCTTCATCGTGGCCGGCTGGTCATCGCTTTCGGCCGACGAGCGGCCCACGGCCCTTTGCGACGACGCCACCTTTGCCCGCCGGGTCCACCTCGATTTGATCGGCGTGATTCCGGGCGTGCCGGAGCTGAACCGCTTTTTGGCCGACTCAGCGCCCGACAAGCGGGCAAGGCTCGTTGATCATTTATTGGATCGCAAGGCGGAATACGCGGCTCATTGGACCGTCTTTTGGGAAGACGCGCTGGCCAGTCAGCCGGTGCTGGCTCAGGGCGGAATTCCGACGCGCGGCAATTATCACCAATGGCTTTTGGACAGCTTCACGGCCAACAAGCCCTACGACGTGATGTTGGCCGAGCTGATCGATCCGACCATGCCGGGTCACCAGGCGGCCGAGAACCAGGATCTGTTCGGCACGAAATATCGGGTCGAATTCGTACGCAACGAAGACCACGCCGTCACGCTTCAAACCGCGGCGGCCGTGGGCCAGGTCTTTTTGTCGACCGCGATGAAATGCGCCAGTTGCCACGACCACTTTGAAAATGCCCAGTGGACGCAGGAACGCTTCCTGGGCTTTGCCGGCTTGTTCGCCCCCGACGATCTGGAAAAGATTCGCTGCGACGTTCATTCCGGCCAGCGGATTGCCGCCCGATTTCCTTTCGAACTGCCGGGCCCCGCGCCGGTGATCCCCAGCCAGCTCGACGCTCGATTGCACACCGCGGCGCTGTTGATCGTCGATCCGGCCAACGAGCTGTTCGCCAAATCGATTGTCAATCGGTTGTGGAAGCGTTATCTGGGCGTCGGCTTGTTCGAGCCGGTCGACGATTTTCGTCCGGAGCGCGAGTCGTCGCATCCCGCCCTGCTCACGTGGCTGGCCCGCGACTTTGTCGTGCACGGCTGCGATCTCAAGCACACGATCCGGCTGATTCTCAACAGCCGCACCTATCAAATGCCCTACGAGCCCAAATTTGCCGATCGCTACGATGCGGCCGATCCTCGGCGCCGCGCTATTTCCGCTCGCCGGCATTGCGCCGTTTGACGGCCGAGCAGGTGATCGACAGCTTGCGATTGGCGACGACCGGCCAGTTGCTGCCGGGCGAGCGTGCCTATCTCGACGCCCGCATCACCGCGCTGGCCGCGGCGCTGGGGCGTCCCGCCTCGCGCAACGAGATCAGCACTTCGCGATCCGACGACGTGGCGGTGGTGCAATCGCTCGAATTGCTCAACGGCCCCGAAATCCAAGAACTGATCGACAGCAGCGTGCTGGTGGCCGTGCCGGCCGGAAAGCCCGACCCCCGTCGGCTCGTCGATCGACTCTATCGCGCGATGCTCAGCCGGCCGGCAACGCTGGACGAAAAGCGACTTGGGCAGGCGCTGTTGGCTGCTTCGCCCGCCGACGGACTCAAAGACATTTGTTGGGCTTTGGCAGTCAGTCCCGAATTTCAATTCATTAAGTAACACGATGAGCCATCGAATCGATCGCCGAAAATTTCTGGCCCGCGGCCTGGCTGCCGGTGCGGCGCTGGCTGCCAGCCAGTCGGCCCTCGCGCCGCTGGGCCACGCGGCGCTGGCCGCGACGAGCTCGCGGTCGCCGGCGCCGCCGGCCACGGCCGACTCGGTGATCATGATCTGGCTGCCGGGTGGCGTTTGCCAGAACGATTGCTGGGACTTCAAGCGTCACACGCCGTTCGAAGCCGGCATGAAAGGCAGCGAGCTGCTTGGCACGTGCGCGTCGATTCCGACCGCGGTCGACGGCCTGCGGTTTGGCGAGGGGCTCGAACAAATCGCCTCGGTCATGGATCGCGGGACGCTGGTTCGCAGCCTGACCAGTCAGACGAAATTCGGCGCCGTCCATCTCAAGGCGCAGTATTACATGATGACCGGCTACCTGTTTCCGGCCGGCGTCAAGGCACCCAGCTTCGGCGCGGCGGTTGCCCGCACGCTGGGCCCGCGCGATGCGAACGTTCCGCCGTACATTTACATCGGCCGCGACGTCGACACCAGCGACGCCGAAAAGCAATTCATCCACGAGTTCATCGGGCCCGGCTTCTATGGCATCGAGCATGCCCCGTTCATGATTCCCGATCCGGCGGCCGGTTTGGCCACGCTGCACGCCGCCTCGGGCATCAGCAATGCCCGGCTCGATCGCCGCATCGCCTATCTGCACAGCGTCCACAAGCTGTCGGCCGAAAGCCTGCGGCAGTCGGACAAAGTGGCCGGCTACCTGGGCATGATCGACCAGGCCCGGGCGATGATGGATTCGCCCGTCAAACGGGCTTTTGCCTACGCCAAGGAAGAATCACCCGCCACGCTCGCCGCCTACGAGCCGCAAATCGGCAGCGAACAACTGTTGGACAAGAAGTATTTCTACGGCCGCCGTTTCGGCCAGGGCCTGCTCTTGGCACGCCGGCTGGTCGAGGCGGGCGCGCGATTCGTGCAGGTCGAATATCAATACGGCGCTTTCAAGGGTTTTGATACGCACGAAGATGGCCGGGTGCGGCTGGCCGAAATGAAAAAGCAGATCGACGGGCCGATTGCCCAGTTGATTCGCGATCTCGACCAGCGCGGCCTGCTCAAGCGAACGCTGGTGGTCATCGCCAGCGAATTCGGCCGCACCATCGCCAACCAGCCCAAGGCCGGCGTCGAGCCGATCGGTTTTGCCGAAGAGCAGACCGGCTCGGACCTGGTGATCGCCAATGAAAAGATGTATGGCTTTCACGGCCATTTTTCCAGTGCGAATTGCGCGCTGATGTTCGGCGGCGGCTTCAAGCCCGGCCTGGTCTACGGCCGCACGGCCGACGAGCATCCGATGATTCCGATCGAGCACCCGATCGAAGTGCCCGACTTCCACGCCACGCTCTACCGAGCGTTGGGCATCGCCCCCGACCAGGCCTACGTCACCGAGACGCGACCCTTCTACGTCACCAAAGACGGCAAAGGGCGAGCGGTGGAAGCGCTGCTGGGGTAGCCGCAGGCGTCGCGGCGATGGCTTTTGCATCAAACTGCGTCGTATTGGCGCCGCTCCCGATGCAGGAAACCTTCCCTATTCTTTTGCTTGAAAGTTGGCCACGGATTTTGGTAAGGTCGCAATTACTCAGCGAGGCAATCGTTGAGTGCCGTCACCACGGGTGACCGCGGTATCTAAAGAGCTCGGCAAAAGACGACGAGTATCCAAAAAGAGCCGCCTCTGATGTGCACTTTTCAAAGTGCGCGCCGGAGGCCGGCTCTTTTTTTTATTGCATCTATGTAGGAAACGACTCATGGCTCGTTACGACAACTTCGCCTGTTGGTCGGCCGACTTGCCAGCACCGTCCGAGCGCGAATTGCTTGAATGGCTGGCGAGATTTTCGCCGCGCCACGAGGCGGAACTTCAAAGACTCGAGTGGGCCGAGGCTGAGGCAAAAGCCAAAGCACGTCACGACCGCGAGCTGCTTGAGTTCGTCGCTGCGATCTCCGGGAAGCCTGAGCACGAGCGCGAGCTGCGGGCGCTGGTGCAAAAGGAAGCCGAAGAACAGGAGTTGCAAGAGCAATCGCGGCCGCTCGCCGAGGCGGAATGGAACGAGGCCGATCATCCACGCAGAGGCTACGGGCAGCACGCGGGCGCATGGGTAGCAAAGGGCGGCGGTGGTGGTGGAGCGTACTAGCCTTCGAGTCACGCGCCGATAAACCCGTCGAAACATCCGCACGTCGCGGGGCTGCACAACGCTGGGCGATCAGCCTCGTCTGACAATTCTGAGCTCGCCCCAGCCGGCGGTGCGGGAACTGGGCCGTTCCAAATGGCTGTCTACCGCCCCGGTCAATCCTCCGTGAAACTCGTGGCGACCGGCGGCGCCGCATCGGCGGATTGGCCGACCTTTGGCCCGGCAAGCCCTTGGCTGAAGGCGGGCGGCGGCGCGGCAGCACGCGCCGGCGCCGCGGGAGGGATTGCCGCCGGCGGATTTCTGGCTGGGCTTAGCAACGCCAGCATGGGCACCTACTGGGCGCGCGTTCCCGGCACGCAGGCGATGCCACGCGTCTGGGTATACGAACTTGAAAAGCGGGTTCGCGCAGGAAAGCTGTCGCGCGAAGATGCCAAAGGCATTTTTAACACCGCCGTGCTGGGTGCCGAGAGCCAACGCTTCGAGCCCACGGGCAACAGAATGTCAACAGTCCACAAGTCGATGACCGATTTTCTTGGTAAGGCAGAGGAAGTATACTTTTCTCGGAAGAAAGAGAAAGCGGACGCCGATAGCGACGCTGCCGGGTCTCTGGCGACTCCAGGGCGCGTGACGGGGGAAGCGCTAGCCAAGGCGCGGAGCGAGTTTGAAGGAATGAAAAAGCAACTGTGGAAGGAGGAGGCAAAGAAGAATCCTCAGAAATACACGGCTGACCAACTCGAAGATATGCACCGCGGCGACGCCCCTGAGGGCTCCGACGGCAAGCCAATGGAGATCCACCATAAAAAGCCGCTGAGCGAAGGTGGCACGAATACTCGTGACAATTTCGACTTCACGACATATACCGAGCATCGCGCGGGACAGAATTTCAAGAAGAACCATCCGAACCTTCCCTGGGGGCGTTCAAAATGAGCATTAACGATATGATGGATCGGATTGGCTCATTGGCTGACAAGAGATGCGGGACTGGTGCTACCGATCTGGAGATCGTCGACGCGGAACGTGAAATTGGCGTCCGGCTTCCCGCGAGCTACAAGGCGTTTCTGTCGACGTTCGGTTGGGCGCGACTATTCGACGACGCGCTCTACGGCGTCGGGCCCACCGTCCCTTCTCAATTCCTGCTTGTAATGCATGTGTTCTGTGAACGTTATGAGGCGCATCCACACATTCCTCGTCACTTGGTGCCTGTCATGAACGACGGCGCTGGCAATCATTACTGTCTGGACACGGCGAATTTTCATGGCTCGGAGTGCCCAGTCGTCTTTTGGGACCACGAGCATGAAGAGGGCTCCGATCAATTACCAAATTACGTATCTCCATCGTTCGATCGATGGATTGTTGATCGCATAGCGACCAGTCCGCATGCCGACGAACGTTGAGTGCTCGAATATGCGATCTTTCCAGCAAGCGGCTCACGGCCCCGAAATCGTCCCGCTTTTGCTTTTCGGCGAGTCCGATAACGGGATTGGTGGCTCGATCGTAGAAATGTGGCGGGCGCCTTGGCAGCGCAAATGGGTCATAAACGCAATGTATATCGAAGAAATGAACCGTCCTGTGTTGGCAATGGACGACGCCCATCCGGCAAAGAAATTTCTAGAGGCATTCATCGACTGTCGATTAGATTGCTGTGGACGAGAACTGGATCTCGGCGGCCAGAAGCCCATTGACCAGCAGTGGTCGTCTTTAACTGACGGTCGAACATGGACGTTCTCGGGTTTTGCTTACGCGTTCCTTGCATTCGATATTGAGCTCGATGGCTTTCTCCAAAGCGCCCCGTACCTCACCCCGTCCGAAACCGACGCGGCCCAACACTTGCCATTGCTCCGACTGATGATGCACGAGTGCGCTCAGGCCGCGCGGCAAAGCGGCAATAGTGAAATTCTAGAACTGACCGATCAAGTTCTACAAATGTTCAATCTTTGGGACGAATATATCAGCTTTCGCAAAGAAATGATTTCACGCGCTGACGGCTGAAAATGGCCAGCATTAAGCGCGGGGATCGTGCGACGGCCTGCCCCGGGGCGCTCACAATGAGCACCGGCCAGATGACAACCATCCAGTCCGCATACGACAGTTTTTGCAGAAAACGATTTCCATTGCCCAGCGAGGCGCAGCTGGCCGTGTTGGAACGGCGGATTGGAGTCGTCTTTCCAGCCGACTACCGCCGGTTCATCCTTGAGTTCAACGGCGGATACTTCGCGGATCCGATAATCACGCCGGTCGGCGAGGGGTGCCCCACGGAATGCCTCGACAGCCTGTTTGGCGTCGGCGCATCGCACCCAACCTCCGAACTCGGGAGGCCGGCTGATATCGCCCTCTTCGATGGGAACGACCCACCGATAATCGTGCCGATCGGGCGCACACCCCTTGGCGGACTGATTATGTTGGATACCGCTGCTGGCGAGGAACAGGGGTCGATTTTTTTGAAGCAGGCTTTCGGCGATTTCTATTATCTGACCGATAGTATCGAGGGTTTCTTTACGCTGCTGCGCGATTCGAGGTGAGGGGAATATCGCCTGCCACTGTTCGATCGCAAGCGTAACCATAAAAAAAAGCGACACGAGGGCCACGAACCGAAGACTGGCGGATAAATTTCTCCAAGGGCACTCACAATGAGCATTAGCGAGATGTTTTAGCCGCATCGACTCGTTGGCCCCCAAGGAATGTGTCAGCGGTGCGACCGACCAAGAGATCGCGAACGCGGAACGCGCGCTCGGCGTTCGGTTTCCAGAAAGTTACAAAGCATTTCTTTCAAGGTTCGGTTGGGCGGAGATTTACTACGACACGCTCTACGGCCTCGGGCCCAGCGTTCCACCCGGGTATGGGCTTGTGAAAAACGCGCGTCTGCGAGCGCTCCGAGGCCGAGCCGCTGATCCCTCAACACTTGGTGCCTGTCATGAACGACGGAGCCGGAAATAATTACTGCCTGGATACCTCACAGCTTAGCAGTGGAGAATGCCCGGTCGTATTCTGGGATCACGAGCACGAGGACGGCTCGGATCAGTCGCCAGAGCAAGTCTCGTCGTCGTTCGATCAATGGCTCATTGACTTAATCGTGGATAGCACGCATGCCGACGAAGGCTGAGTATTCCAGCACGCGATTTTTCTAGCACGCGGCTCAACGCTCCGACCTCGCCGCTCCATCACTTTTTGCTTGCCGGAAAGGTGCGCATAAAAAAACCTGGGCCGCGCTTGTCGCGCGGCCCAGGCCCCCGGTCGTGACGTTTTGCAACTCTGATCCGGAGTTTAACGCACCGCTTCGTTCAACATTTTCGTGTTCGGAACACTGTGGCGATTCAGTAAGCCGTCTTCTTCGGTTTCCAGAATCGTGGCCACCGGACCGACCTCGCGGACCGTGCCTTCCATGTGGCCCACGGTGACGTGGTCACCGGCGTGCAGCCGCTGGCGGATGTAGTAGCCAGCCAGGATGCCGGCCATCACGTCGCGACCGCCAAGCCCGAAGGCCAGGCCGAAGCCGATGGCGATGCCCGCCGAGGCAATCAGGATCAGGTTCTGCAGCAGGTCGAACCGCAGGCCAAGTTGATCGCAAACTGCGATCAGCGTGAGAATCGCCAGGACATAGTAGCTGGCGTTCGCAAGGTGTTCGGCATACGGCAGACCGACGCGGTCGGCACTCGTGGCCACCAGGCCACGCAAGAAACTGGCAGCCAGCAGACCGACCACCACGACAACCGTGGCAGCCAACAGACGCGGAATGTAATTGACGACCGTGCCCATCGCATCGGTCACGCTTTGCAATCCGAGGATGTTGAAGGCGGCCATGATAAAGACGCACATCAACAGCCAGAAGACGATCGTGCCGACGATCACCGGCACGTTGCGGCCGATATTCGTGTGGGCCATCGATTCGGCCAAACCGCTACGCTCGGCCGCGACTTGCAAACCAACCTTCTCGCTCAGCAGAGTCAGCACGTGGGCTACCATGCGGGCGATCACATAACCGATCACCAACACCGCAACCATCGCCACGATGCGGGGGGCCAGCGAAATCACCTGCTGATAGGCCTGGGTAAAGCTTTCCTGCAGCGCGCCGGTCGACTTGTCCCAAATGTTCGTGTCCGTGGTGGTGGCCGTGTCGGCCATCAAAAAAGAGGAGAGCAACATACAGAGCGTTCCTTTCGTAGCGTGTGGGAGGCTTTTTGCAGCCAGAGCGACCCTTTGTCGCCGCGGGCAAAGTCCTCCAGGGGGGAGTGAATTACTTTTAAAGACGTTTCTTCTCGTTCAGTTCGTATTTGCCGCTGAAGGTGAATCGCAACAGACCGCCGAGCGCCCGAGCCAGCTCGAACACCGCGGCCGGAAAGACCACCGTCAACAGCTCGATCAATTGCACGATCGCCAGATCCCGGTTCATCCGCTCGTGCAATTGCTGGCCGAACTGCGAAGGGGGCGGCGGCACTTCGAGGTCTGCCAGTTGTTCCAAAAAGTCGGGAGCCATACAGTCCATCTCCGTTTTTCTTCGTCGGCATGCTGTTAGACGCCGCGGCGGCCTAGTGGGTCTCATCCGGATAGAGCATTTTCAGTTTTTCGCGAGCCCGGCTGACTCGCATCTTGCAGGCACTGACCGAGACGCCAAAAATCTCGGCCAATTCCTCATACTCGTAACCCTCGGCATACTTCAGGATCAACAGGGCTCGATCTTCTTCGTCGAGCGTTTCCAACATTCGAGTCAGGTCGAGCGACAATCCTTCGGCGGCACCACCCCGCGCAGGCTGCTTGTCGACCCAGTTCTCTTCACCGGCCGGTTGTTCGTGCTTGTGGCGCCGGCCGCGTCCGCGTCGCAGAGTCAAACAGGTGCGGACGGCGATCGCATGCACCCAGGTGGCATACTTCGAACGTCCCTCGAACTTGGCGCGGCTGAAAAACAGTCGCACGAAAACTTCCTGGGCCGCGTCGTTGGCATCCTGCTCGTTGCCCATCAGGCGAAAGCAGATCCGCCACACGCGCGGTCGAAAGCGTTCGACCAAGGCGACAAACGCCGGACCATCCGACCCTTCGCGGGCAGCCAGTTGGGCCAGTTGTTCGTCGGTTTGTTGCTCGAGGGCTTCCAAAACGCTTTCCCTTGCCGAGGGCTTGCTCAGCCGCCGCCTCCTTGCGACCTTCTGCCAGATTGGTTGCCGGCCGACGGTTGGCCGGTCACATTAAAATTGTGCGGCGCGGCAGCCCGCCCCGAGAGCCAACAGCATGGCGGAATGAGACTTGCGCCAACAAAATTTGCCGCTTCTAGGGGTTCTAGCGGGCAGGCGGTGCGCGTCGGAGGGGGGTGGGTCTTTGGTGCCCGGAAGCAGCCCTATTTTCCCTTGGTGCGGGCGGCGTACAGCTCGGCGTATTCCAGCACCCAGTGGTCGGCCAATGTCTCGAAGGCGGCCAGTTCCGCCTCGGCCAACGGCTGGAAATGATTGCGATTGAAAATCTCTTTGTTGCGGACCGTCCCCTTGGCCACCAATTCCAGCACGTGCAACGACGAGAAAGGACGCACGGTCATCTCCAGCCGGCTGAAAAAATTGGTCCGCCGGCCCGACTCCAATTGCAGATCGTCGCGGCTGACCGCCGCTCCCCAGCCCCGGTCGCCGACCAGGGTCTCGTAGCGGAAGCCGGGAAAATATTGCGGCAGCGGCCGCAGGCAATTCTCGATGCGCTCCGACAATTCCAACCGATACTGCGAGTGCAGCCGCTTGAGCTCTTCTTCGTTAAGCGTTCGCTGGGCCTGCGCGCGTTGCCGAGCCTCGCCCAATCGTTCGCCGCGCTGAATCGCATCTTCAAGTCGTTCGCGAAAATCCACGGTTGGTCACGCGCTCGGGTTTGGTTGGCAGGGAGCCGAAGTAAAGACCGCTTGAAGGAATTATTGCATCCGAGACCGACGAGTCACGTCGCCCGGCTTTCACGCGGCCAGCACTATTCGGCCGAGGGCTCGTTGGCGAGCGTCTCTCCTGGACCGGCTTCTGGGGCGTGTGACACCGTTTCCGGGCGCTCGTTGCTTTCGGCCACGGTCTCCGGCTGGGTTGCGTGCGGAGCCGCCTCGGGTTCGGCATCCGACGATTTCAGCTCGATAAACTGTTTCAAATCGCCGAACGTTCGCAGCGGCTCGCGTCCCTCTTTCATCGCCCTGGTGATCGGCACCAGCGGCTTCGCTTTCTTCGGCGGGCCACTCTTGAATTTCGGCCGCGGGGGGCGCCCTTGGTGTGGACCCGGAGCCGATGCTTCGCCGCGGCGCGGAGGTCGACCGGCCGACCGATCACGTGGCGGCCCGCGGCGCTCGCCACGATCCGACGGCGTGGATTCCCCGGTCGTGTCCGCGGCGGCCCCCGCTGGGGCGCCATTGCCCGCACCGGCCTGCTCGGGCGACTTTTCGCCGCGTTTTGGCCTGGCGCGGCGTTCGTTGCCGCGCGGCGTGCCGGGAGGGATCATCGTCAGCGAGACGCGACGGCGTGTTTTGTCGATTTCGTGAACCCAGACCTTGACCGTGTCGCCCACTGAAACGACTTCGTGCGGATCGCGCACGTATTTGTTGGCCAACTGGCTGATGTGTACCAGGCCGGTATCGTGCAGCCCGATGTCGACGAATGCGCCGAAATCGACAACATTCAGCACCGTGCCGGAAAGCTCCATCCCGGGCGACAGATCGTCGAGCTTGATCACGCCTTTCTTGAAAATGGGCGGCGGCAGGTCTTCGCGCGGGTCGCGGCCGGGCCGGGCCAACTGCGCCAGAATGTCGGCCAGCAGCAACGTGCCGCCGTCACACTTTTCGGCCAGCGCTTCGACGGGCGTTTGGGCCGCTCGTTCGGCCACGCGAGCCGCCGATTCGTTGTCGGCCAGGTCCGACACGTTGGCCGCGATCGACTCGAGCACCTTGGCCGCTAGCGGATAGCTTTCCGGGTGGATCCAGGTGGCATCGAGCGGATTGTCGCGGCCGACGATCTTCAAAAAACCAGCTGCTTGCACGAAGGCGGCCTCGCCGAAGCCGGGCACTTCCTTCAGTTGTTCGCGCGAGCGGAACGGACCATGCTCGCCGCGAAAGTCGAAAACTCGCCGCGCCGTCAACTGGTTCAAGCCCGACACATAGCGTAGCAGTGCCGGGCTGGCCGTGTTCAGATCGACGCCGACAAAGTTGACGCACGATTCGACCACGTCATCGAGCGAAGCGCGCAAATGTTTGGCCTTCACGTCGTGTTGATACATGCCCACGCCAATGCTGGCCGGATCGATCTTCACCAGTTCGCTGAGTGGATCCTGCAGCCGGCGTCCGATCGAAATCGCTCCGCGGAGCGTCGCGTCGTAGTCGGGAAATTCCTCGCGGCCCAGCGGACTGGCCGAGTAGACGCTGGCCCCGGCTTCGTTAACGATGACATAGGCGACCGCTTTTTCCGCCAGTTCGCCCGCCAGCAGTTCTCCGATCAACTCTTCGGTTTCACGGCAGGCCGTGCCATTGCCGATGGCCACCAGCGACAACTGATGCGTCTCGATCAATTCGATGATCTTGGCCTTCGCCTCTTCGCGGCGCTCGGCCTTGCCGACGAGATGGATGACCGCGTGCGCGAGTAGATTGCCGAACTCGTCGAGTGCCGCCAGCTTACAGCCGCTCTTGAATCCCGGATCGGCCGCCAACACCCGCCGCGACCGCACCGGCGGCTGCAACAGCAGGTTGCGCAAGTTGCGGGCGAAGACCTGCACCGCGTGGGCTTCGGCCCGGTCGGTCAACTCGCGCCGCGCTTCGCGCTCGAGGCTGGGAAAAACCAGGCGGGCCAAGGCATCGCGGGCGCAGCCGCGCAGCAAGTCGGCGTGGGGATGATCGGCGGGCACCAACAACTCGTCGGCCGTTTGCTCCATCGCGGCCATGTCGGCCTCGACTTTGACGCGCAAGATTTTTGCCCGTTCACCACGATTGATCGCCAGGACGCGATGCGGGGGCACCTGGGCCAACTGCTCGGCATAGGCGAAGTAATCGCGAAACCCTTGTGATTTTTTGTCGTCGGGCTCGGCCCGCGCACTGGTCAGCTTGCCGGTTCGCTGCAGGATCTTGCGCAGACGTTGCCGCAGGTCCGCCCGCTCGCTGAAAATTTCGGCCAGGATATGACCGACCCCCAACAGCGCGTCGGCCGGGCTGGTGACTCCCCGATCGGGTTGGACGAACTCAGCCGCTCGGGCATCGAGATCGGCGGCCGCCGGCGAAGCCGAGAGGACTTCCTCGGCCAATGGCTCCAGTCCACGCTCGCGGGCCAAGGTGGCCAGCGTCTGCTTCTTGGGCTTGAACGGCAGATAAAGGTCTTCCAGTCGCTTGGTGCTATCGGCGGCTTCGATCTCGGCCGCCAGCGCCTCGGTGAGTTTGCCCTGCGATTCGATGGAGCGCAGAATCGTCTGTTTTCGTTCCCCCAAGAGACGCAGTTTGCCCAAACGCTGCTGGATCTGCCGGATCTGCTCTTCGTCCAGGCCACCAGTTTCATCTTTGCGGTAACGCGTGATGAAGGGGACGGTGTTGCCGGCGTCCAATAACTCGATGACGCGCTCGACGCGCACCAGCGGGATTTGCAAAGGGCCGGCGATCGACCTGAGATCGATAGCGACCGTGGAGATCGTGCCCATGCGATTACGGCGCTCGACCAGCACCGGTCGCTCACGGCGGCCGATTTGTCAGAGCGAAGGGGATTGTACAGAGCGCAAAAGATTAAGTCGTTTCGACTTGCTCGCTGCGGGGCAATCTAGGGCCTGGACGAATTGTTGTCAAGCTACGCAACCAGCGCCGCGGGGCTCTTCCGGCACGCCCGGCTGACGTGCACGGCGGCACTTTCCACCGTCGCGCTCGCAAAAGTTGGTTTATCTCTCGCCTCCCAAAGCCCCTTCGCTCCCGCTCGCTGCCGCCGACGCCTGCACGCCGGGTGCTAGCGCGCGGCAAAAAAACACAACTTCGGCCAATTAGATCAAACTCCTCACACAGAATCGCCGATATTTGTCCAACGTCAGTGCGGGCACGGCCGCTCGCCGCGTATGGATGCGCGGATAGCGGACAGCAGCCTCAACCGAGGTTGCCCGTGAAACTACCAACACGTAAGGAAGCGTACGATGGCCCGAACCCAATTGCGCGTCTACTATGGTCCGCAAGCCGAAGCGACCGCTTCGATGCCAGCGACTTCAAGCCACAAAGAAGTGGTAACGGTTCCGCTGGGCGAAATCTTTCCGCTTTTGGCCGATGCGGTTCGTAGCGAACGGACCTGGCTGCGCGACTTCGAGGACGATGAAATCACGATTTCGACCGACCTCTACGAAGTGATTCTCGCCTACCAGCACTATCGCCGCCCCTCTGCCTAACGGCGGCCTCATAAACATTTCTATCGAGCAATTTCCGACAGCTCGGCCTTAGACAGCCGGGCTGTCGGTGCTTTTTCGCGCTAGCCCCAGCGGCTCAGGCGCGCTCGCATTGGCCCGCGGCGGTTGTTTCACCCGCCCGACTGGCCTCATGCCCCACGTTTCCGTGTGGCATCTTTGGAGGATATACTTAAGCGATACACCACCCACCGGCCGCTTTAGAGCGCGACAACGTCCTTTGATTTCGGAGGGCTTTCCTCCGGGCCGGCGCCACTTAAGCTCCAAAGAGACACTATCTGTGTCGGACACGATTTCCCCAGATCCATCGCCACCGGAATTCGAGCCAGGCTTGGGGGACGCGGGCGCTTTCGACCGCCGCCGGGTCGCCGACTTGATTGCCGAAATCAAGCTTTCGGCGGACAAACTGGCGACCGATCGCACTTCGCGCGGCGACCTCAAATTGCTCAGCCGTGCGCTGCGGGAGCTGCGCTATGCCTTCAAAGTGTTCTCGCCCTATCGCACCCGGCGCAAGGTGACCGTCTTCGGCTCGGCCCGGACACGCCCCGAGGAGCCGTCCTTTGAGCAAGCGGTGGCCTTCGGCCGGGCCATGGCCGAGCACGAGTGGTTGGTCGTGACCGGGGCCGCCAGCGGCATCATGGAAGCCGGTCACATCGGAGCCGGCCGCGAAAACTCGATGGGGCTCAATATCATGCTCCCCTTCGAGCAGTACGCCAACCCGGTGATTGCCGGCGACACCAAGCTCGTTCACATGAAATACTTCTTCACCCGCAAGCTGATGTTCGTCAAGGAATGCGATGCCGTCTGCCTGTTGCCCGGCGGATTCGGCACGCTTGACGAAGGGTTGGAAGTTCTCACGCTCTTGCAAACCGGCAAACGCGACATGGTGCCGGTCGTGTTCCTGGACTCGCCGGGCGGCGAGTTCTGGCAAGACTTTCAGAAGTTCGTCGAGCGGCGGCTGTTGGGCCACGGCATGATCTCGCCCGAGGATCTGTCGCTTTACAAACTGACCGACAAAGTCGAGGAAGCGGTCGCCGAGATTCTGCAGTTCTTCCGCGTTTATCAGAGCATGCGGTACGTGAAGAACAAACTGGTGCTGCGTCTGAAAGAACCGATCACCGACGAGCTGCTGGCCTCCATCAACGAGCACTTCAGCGATATTTTGAGCGGCGGCGATTTTACGCTCGGCGGACCGCTGCCGGAAGAAAAAGAAGAGACCGACCAGGCCGCTCACGCGCGATTGATTTTTCGATTCAACCGCCGCAGCCTGGGCCGCCTGCGCCAATTGATCGACGCCATCAACCGCGGTCGGGTCGAACCGCGAGGCGCTGTTCCGCCGAAAACATCGCCAACCGGCCCGACTGGCGAATCGGCCGGCCCCGCTTAAGCGTACGGCCTTGATGTCCGGCAGCGAACGAGGACGAAAGCGCGATGACGGCGGCTAGCCAGACTCCCGGAGAGCCAGCCGCGCTCGACGCTCTGTTGCTCCTGGCACAGCGCGAACATCGCGCCGGACGGCTCGCCGAGGCGGCCGTGGCTTGGCGCAAGATCCTGGCGATGCGGCCAGACGTTGCCGACGCTCACAACAACCTGGGCATTGTCCTCGCGCAACAAGGCCAGCTGAGCGAAGCCGAAACTCATTTTCAACACGCGCTGGCGCTTGCGCCAAACTACGTCCAAGCCCACCACAACCTGGGCCATGTGATGCTAAGCCAGGGCAAGCTCGGCGAAGCAGCGGCCCAATACGAGCAGGTGATCGCTCTCAAGCCCGATTCGGCCGACGTCTACAATAGCCTCGGCAGCATCCTCTCGAGGCAGGGCAAATTCCGCGAAGCGACCGTTCGCTTTGAGCAAGCCGTGGCTTGCAAGCCAGATTATGCCGAAGCCTTCAACAACCTCGGCGCCGTCCTCTGGAAGCAGGGCAAGCTCGACGAAGCGGCGGAACGCTACGAACAAGCGCTGGCGCTCCGGCCCGATTTTTCCGAAGCGCTGAACAACCTGGGCGCGCTCCTGAGGAATCAGGGCAAACTCACGCAAGCCGAAATGCGCTGTCGGCAGGCGCTCGCCCTGCGGCCAGACTATGCCCAAGCACACAACAACCTGGGCAATGTCCTGCGAAGCCAAGGCAAGATCGACGAAGCGGCGGCACATTACCAGCAAGCGGTCGCACGCCAACCGGACTACCCCGAAGCCCAGTTGGGCCTCGCCGGTTGCTATCTGGTCAAAGGGGATTACCAGCGTGGCTGGCTTGCCTATGAATGGCGACTGCGCATGCCCGGGCTTACGCCGCCGCGGAGCCTTCCGCGCTGGACCGGCCAGCCCTTGGCCGGCCGCAGCCTGTTGCTGCTGGCCGAGCAAGGCTTTGGGGATACGTTTCATTTCATCCGCTATGCGCGGCTGCTGAAGGAGCTGGGAGCTCGGATCGTGCTGGCCGCTCCGGCGGCGCTCAGCCGGCTTTTGGGGTCACAACCCTATTTGGACGAGTTGTTTATTTTGGGTTCCGGCCTGAAATTGCCGCGGTGCGATTTTTACCTTCCGCTACTGAGTGCACCGGGCGCGCTGGAGACGGACGCCTCGACAATTCCGTGCGAAATTCCCTACCTGGCGGCCGATCCTGAGTTGACCGAGCATTGGCGTCGAGAACTGGCGGCAATCGATGGTTTCAAGATTGGCATCGTCTGGCAAGGCGCCCGCGACTTTGATGCGGATCGCTGGCGCTCGATTCCGTTGGCCCATTTTGCGCCGCTGGCCCGCTTGCCCGGCGTACGATTGGTGAGCCTGCAAAAAGGATTCGGCTCGGAGCAGGTCGGGACGGTTGATTTTCCAGTGCTTGACCTGGCTGGCCGGCTCGACGACGTGGCCGGTCCTTTCATGGACACCGCAGCCGTGATTCGCAGTCTCGACCTGGTGGTGGCTCCGGATACGGCAATCGCGCATTTGGCGGGAGCCCTGGGCACACCGGTGTGGGTTGCGATTCAATTCTCGGCCGAATGGCGTTGGCTGTTGTACCGCGACGAGTCGCCGTGGTATCCCACGATGCGACTCTTCCGCCAAACCACGTTCGACCAATGGCCTGAGGTTATTGAGCGCATTGCCAAAGCGGTTGCATCGCGCCGCTCGGAAACGGTCGCCGAGTCCAATCCAGGGGGCGAGAAACCTACATGAACGAACTCCCGGCGAATCTCAAAGACTCGGCGTCATCGAATCTGAAAGACATGCCATCGAATATGTCCGAGGCTGAGTCTGCGGCCCATATCGACAAGATCAACGCCGAAACCCAAGCCCGTAACGGCGTCGCAAACCGAGTATGCGGCGAGTGCACTGCCTGCTGCACGATTATGGCGATCGCGGAATTGAAAAAAGCCAACTATCGGCCTTGTCCGCATAACTGTGGAAGCTGTGCGATCTACGAGTCTCGCCCCAGAACTTGCCGCGCGTGGAGCTGCAGTTGGTGGTTGGGTCGCATCGAGGGGGACGAGCAACGACGACCCGATAAGCTCGGATTGCTTTTCACCCACGAAAAATTGGCGGGAAAACGGATCACGGTTGCCTTCGAAGTCTGGCCCGGTGCGGGCAGGGAAACCAATAACGCCAATCTGCTCCGCGAAATGAGCGAGCGAATGCCCGTCGTCTTGCGGGAATTCCAGACCCGTCGGTGTGAAGTAATCACACCCGACGAGCAGCTACGCCAATATATTTGGCAGTTAATTCAGCAGGATTGGTACCAAAACTTGTACGGTCAAATTGTGGTGGCCAACTTTTAAGCTGCTGAATGAGAAATACCGGCCTGATTCAGGGGGGATTTTCGCCGGCAGAGACGAAAGGTCGCACGAGCGGATCGGAAGGATCGTATGACACGCTGGCGTGCCAGGAACGGCCCACCATAAACGCGGAAACGGTGCCGGTCAGATGTAATACATGTTTTCCGTGTTCCGCTTGATCTTCTGGACCAGGTCGCCAAACGTGATGGCATGGAGCATGTCGCGCTCGACTTTGGCGATTTGTCGCCAGGCGTCGCCCAGCACGCGCGTGGTGGCTGTCCGCGCGACCGTGGCGTTGCCAGGCGTTTCGTTTTCCTGGCCTTCGATGACCGCCATCACCTCGCCGAGCGAGATCGTCTGAGGCGGCTTGACGAGTTGATATCCCCCCGAGGCTCCACGGGTGCTGGAAACGAATCCCGCCCCTTTGAGTTGCAGCAGAATCTGTACCAAGAATCGAGAAGGGATGCCGTGCTCGTCGGCAATCGTGCGAATGCGAACCGGCTCGCCCGATCCATAACGAGCCGCGAGTTCAAGCATTGCCAGACAGGCGTATTCGGTCTTGGCGGAAACTTTCACGCGTGGACTCACCAAAGCGTTAGTCGGCAGTGTGCAATCCGCACTCGGTTTTCGCCTGACCGCTCCAGCGACCGGCACGCTCGTCTTCGCCGAACATTACCGCCCGCGTGCAAGGCCAGCAACCGATGCTGGTATATCCCTGGTCGTGCAGTGGGTTGTAGGGGATGTCGTGCTTGACGATCAGATTCCAAACGTCCTTCTTCGTCCAGTTGGCCAAGGGACTCACCTTCACCAGTCCGAACTTCTTGTCCCAACCCACGATTGACGCCCGCGCCCGGTCGGGCGTCGGCTGGTCGCGGCGAATCCCGCTCATCCAGGCCTGCATTCCCGCGACCGACGCTTGCAGCACTTTCACCTTGCGGTCGAAGCAGCACTGATTGGGATTCGTCTTGTAGAGCGGTCCGCCGTGCTGCGCCTCATACTCGACGACCGTCGTGGCGGCCCGCCGCAGCTCGACCTCGATTCCGTAGCGATCCGCGATGCGGTCGCGCAGGCGAAGCGTCTCTTCGAACTGATAGCCCGTGTCCAGGTTGAATACGCTGGTCCGCGGCTCGATCTCGGCCAATAGATGCAAGATCACGCAGCCTTCCGGTCCGAAGGCGGTCGCCATCGTCAGCTTCGGAAAGTAGCGATCGACCGCCCAGCGGATGATCTCAGCGGGCGTAGCCGTCTCCAACTGGCCACTCAGCTCGCGAAGCTCGTCGAGAAGCTCCGGGGAGGCCACGGCCGGCGAAAACTCCGAATGCCCGTTGATCGCATGCCCGACTACGGAGGCGAATGAAGACGAGTTAGACATCGGGTCGGATATGCTCGCCGCAAAAGGCAGTAGGACTCGAACTCCGCGTAGCCGTCCCCAGAGTTCATGAATCTTACGAATGTTTGTAAACTAAGTCAACAATACTGGTCAACCGTGATTATCGGCCGATCCTACCGAGATTCTTAAGTCCCCGTCAAGGCGGTTCCCCACTCGCCACCGGAGGGCGAGTTTTGACGCAACTGCCCACGCAATCAGTGCTTGACCAGTCCCTTGCTTGACTCCGCCGGCGACGGGGGTCATTCTAATCCGACCGATTTCCACACATCGCACACGCGTCGCCTTCCCACGACGCGCGACCAGTCCGCAGGGAGCCGAAATGTCCACATCCACCAAGAAGATTTACACGGCCGTCGATCTGGGCGCCTCGAGCGGCCGTCATATTGCCGGGCTGTTTGACGGATCGCGACTTGGACCTGGCCGAAATGTACCGCTTCGGCAATTCGGCGGTGCCGATGGCCGGTCACCTTCACTGGGACCTGCTCCATCTGTGGCAGCAGATTGGCCTGGGCCTGCGCAAAACAACCGAAGCCTATCCGGGCCAGATCGCCACCATTGGTGTCGATACTTGGGGATGCGATTTTGGTTTGCTGGGCCGCGGTGACGAACTGTTGGGCAACCCCTACACCTACCGCGACACGCGCACCAACGGAATGCTCGAGGCGGCGCTGGCACGCGTGCCGCGCGAGCAGATCTTCGCCGCGACCGGCGTCCAGTTCATGCAGATCAACACGCTCTATCAATTGTTGTCGATGCGCTTGGGCAACTCGCCGCTGTTGGCCGAAGCCAAAACATTTTTGATGATGGCCGACTTGTTCAACTGGTGTCTGACGGGCGAGAAACTCAACGAACGAACCAACGCCACGACGACTCAGGCATTCAATCCCCGCACGGCCGACTGGGCGTGGGACCTGCTCTCGCAGTTGGAAATTCCCACCGAAATGTTTTGCAAGATCGTCGAGCCGGGAACCAGGCTGGGTCGCCTCCGGCCGGAGCTGGCCGCCGAATGGGGATTGGCCGCCGCCGAAGTCGTCGTTCCCGGCACGCACGATACCGCCAGCGCCGTCGTTTCGGTTCCTGCCGCCCAGCAGTCGGGCGATCGGCCGAACTGGTGCTACATCAGTTCGGGCACCTGGTCGCTGATGGGTGTCGAAATACCGCACCCCGTTCTGAACGATCGCTGTCGCGAGTTCAATTTCACAAACGAGGGGGGCGTGGGCGGCACCACCCGGCTGCTGAAAAACATTGCCGGCTTGTGGCTGGTGCAGGAATGCCGGCGGATTTGGAACAGCCGCGGCGCGAACCGCACCTGGCAAGACCTGAATCGACTGTCGGCCACGGCCGCGCCGCTCGTCTCGCTGATCGATCCGGACGATCCGACATTTTTGGCTCCGGCCGACATGCCCGAAGCGATTCGCGATTATTGCCGTCGGACGGGCCAAAGCGTACCGGCCGACGAGGGAAGCGTGCTGCGCGCGGCGACCGACAGCCTGGCGCTGCGCTATCGCCAGGTTCTTTCCTACCTGGAGGAATTGATCGGCGGCCCGATCGAGACGATTCACGTCGTCGGCGGCGGCTCGAACAATCGGCAGCTTTGCCAGGCCACGGCCGATGCTTGTCGGCGGCGTGTGGTGGCCGGTCCGGTCGAAGCGACGGCCATCGGCAATTTGCTCATGCAGGCCGTGGCCGTGGGCGACATCGGCTCGGTGGCCGACGCCCGCGCGATCGTCCGCCACAGCTTCGGGGTCGATGAATTCCTTCCCCGCGATGGCGACCGCTGGGACGAAGCCTACGCCCGTTTCCGGGCGCTGACGAAATCTTGAGACGGACGGAACCGCGGGCTTCGATCATGCCGGCCTCTGCTAACCCAGCGTCGCGGCCAGCCCTGCGAGAATCTTTCCCCATCCTTCCTGCGTGCGGCTGGCGTATTCGGGCAGCACGCCGTCATGGGTCAACGTGAGCGCGCAGCCGGTTCCGAGCGGCATGACGTCGATGGTAACTGTGGTGCTCAGCTTCGAGTACTTCGGCACCGAGAACGTGAAGACGAGACGGCGCGGCCGGGCAATCTCCAAGTACTGGCCTGTGTGCTCAACGTCTTCGCCGTCGCGTCGATCAACGAACGTAAACGAGCCGCCAGCGCGAGCGTCGATTTCGACCCGTACCATCTCGCCCGTCGGTGTTGCGAACAGCCAGCGGCCTGCTGATTCGCGATCGAGCCAGGCGTCAAAGACACGTTCGGCTGGTTGACTGAAGCGGTGGGTCACGCGCACTTGGACGGTTGGTTCGGTGCTCATCGCAAGTTTCTCTTCTTCCGCTGGAGGACTTCTTATCCGGATTTGGGTGCCGCGCCGGGCACGACGGCCTCGGCCAGCGGGTGGGCCTTGGCGGCCATCTGGCGCGCAATGGCTTCGCTCAACGCGGCCGGATCGCCACCGACGCGCGCTTGCTCCTGCTCGACCGCATGGCAGTGGACGACGTGCTCGCCGAAGGTCAATGCCCGCGGCGCGTCGGTCCGGCAGACGGGCATCGCCAGCGGACAGCGCGGGTGAAAACGGCATCCGGCGGGCGGATTCATCGGGCTGGGAACATCGCCTGGCAGGACGATCCGTCGTTTCTTTTTCTTTGGCTCCAGCGTTGGAATCGACGACAGCAGGGCAAAGGTGTAGGGATGCAGCGGCTGGCGATAGAGCTCGCGGCTTAGCCCACTTTCGACGATCTCCCCCAAATACATCACGGCCACCCGGTCCGAAATGTATTCGACAACCGACAAATCGTGTGAGATGAACAAGTAGGTGAGCTCTCGCTGCTGCTTGAGATCGACCAGCAAATTGACGATCTGCGATTGAATCGAAACATCGAGCGCCGAAATCGGCTCGTCGAGCACGACAAACCGTGGATCGACCGCCAGCGCTCGGGCAATGCTCACCCGCTGCCGCTGGCCACCGGAGAATTCGTGGGGATAGCGGTTGATGTAGCTGGGGTCGAGACCGACCTGCCGGAGCGTCTCTTTGACTTTTTCCAGCCGTTCGGCTCGGTTGCCCATGCGGTGCACGATCAACCCTTCTTCGACGATGGCTTGAATCGTCATCCGCGGGTTGAGCGAGCTGAACGGATCTTGAAAGACGATTTGCAGGTTGCGACGCAGCGAGCGCATGCGCTGCCCCTCGATATGCGCCAGGTCCGCTCCATCGAAAATCATGTTGCCGCCGGTCGGTTCGATCAATCGCAGCAGAGTCCGTCCGACCGTCGTTTTGCCGCAGCCCGATTCGCCGACCAGGCCCAGCGTTTCGCCGGCGGAAATCGCAAACGACACGTCATCGACCGCTTTGACGTGCGCGACGGTCCGCGACAAAAGTCCCCGGCGAACGGGAAAATACTTTTTCAGATGTTGGACGTCGACCAGTGGCATGTTGCGATCAGTTGCTCGTGAAATGCTGTGAACGGAATCATCAGCTCGTGCCGATGGAAGGTCCTTCGTGCGGCGGCGGCACCGGCGACGGCGACACGATATCCACCGGCGGCGCGGCGGGCCGCGAAAAGTCGAGCTGGCCGGCAAAGTGGCAACGAGCCAAATGACCGGGCGATATTTCCAACAGTTCCGGCTCTTCGACACGGCAAATGTCTTGGGCAAAGGCGCAGCGCGGGTGGAACTTGCAACCGGCCGGAAAGCGCAGCGGGCTGGGGACCATGCCCGGTATCGTACTGAGTCGCTCCGTTTTCGATTTTCCCGGCTCCGGCCGCGATTGGAACAGACCGACCGTGTAGGGATGGAGCGGACGAGCGAACAGCTCCGCCACCGGCGCTCGTTCGACGACTTTCGAGGCATACATCACGGCCACGTCGTCGGCCATTTCGGCCACGATTCCCAGATCGTGCGTGATCATCAAGATCGACATCCCCACCTCTGCCTGCAAGGCGCGCAGCAAGTCGAGGATCTGAGCCTGAATCGTCACGTCGAGCGCAGTGGTCGGTTCGTCGGCGATCAGCAGCCGCGGCGAACAGGCCAGGGCCATGGCAATCATTGCCCGTTGCCGCATGCCGCCCGAGAATTGATGCGGATAATCCCGCATTCGCCGCTGGGGTTCGGGAATCCGCACTTTGTAGAGCATTTCGGTGGCGCGCTGTTGGGCTTCGACCCGGCCGACGTGCTGATGCAAGCGGATGGCTTCGACGATCTGCGCCGACGGTGAAGACAGGATTGAGCGAAGTCATCGGCTCCTGAAAGATCATCGAAATCCGCCCACCCCGCACCCGCCGCATTTCACGTTCCGGCAGTTCCGTGAGGACTTGCGGCGGTTCGCCGTCGGTGCCGTGCAGCGTGATGCGGCCGCCAGCCAACCGCCCCGGCGCCGAAATCAGCCGGATGACGCTCATGGCGGTGACGCTTTTGCCCGATCCCGATTCGCCGACCAGCCCCAGCGTTCGCCCGCGGCCGATCTCCAACGAGACGTTGTCGACAGCGCGGACGACACCGTCGTCGGTGTCGAAGTAGGTCTTCAGGTTTTCGACGGTGAGTAGTGGTTCGGTCATGGCGGAATCACGTGGCGAAGCGCCGGCGGTTATGCCCGCAGCTTGGGGTCCATTGCGTCGCGCAGTCCGCTGCCGACGAGATTCAATAGTGTGACGACGAGAAAGATCCCGATCGAGGGAACGAGAATCAACCACCAGTTTTGATAATTGCCGTGGCCCTGGTGCAGCAGCATGCCCCAGGTTGGAGTTGGCGGTTCGACGCCGAATCCCAGCAGGCTCAAGGTCGCTTCGGTGATGATGGCGCTGGCGATGCCGAAAGGAGCCGCCACCAAAACCGGCGACAAAGCATTGGGCAGAATATGCCGAAACACAATCCGCAGGTTCGACGAGCCAAGCGCCTGGGCAGCCAGCGTGTACTCGATCGCGCGCTGCTTGAGGACTTCGCCGCGAACCAGCCGGGCAATGCTGGGCCAGCCGGTGATCCCGATCACGATCATGATGATGTAAACGCTACGGCCGATCAGGCCGACGAGCGTTAGGATCAAAAACAGCGTTGGAAACAGCATCACCACTTCGATCACGCGCGAGATCAGCATGTCGGTCTTGCCGCCGAAAAAACCGGCTAACGCCCCCAGCACGATGCCGACCGCCAGATAAATACCGACGGCGATCAGGCCCACGGTCATGGAAATCCGGGTGCCGTAAAGCATTTGCACCAGCACGTCGCGGCCGGTCTTGTCGGTCCCCAGCAGATGGACAAATCCATCGTTGGCCTCCACCCATTGATCGGCCGGCTTGCGAAAAAGCGGCGGCTCGAAACGGGCGTCGATGTCGATTTCGGTCGGGCCAAACGGAATCGGCGGATAGACGCCATATTTCTTTCCGCCCGATTGAAACTGCTCCTGAGGAAAGTTTCGATCCTGGTCGGGGTTCCGCGGACGCAGTCCGTACGGAGGGCGGGCGGCAATCAGCAAGCACAGCCCGACGATAATCGCCGCGTACTCGACTGCCACCAAGCCTACCCGCGCCCGGCCCACCCACTCCCGACTTCGGCATCGCCAATTCGTAAAGAGCGCCAGCACGGCCCAGGGGGCGAATCCGAGCAGGGCCATGTTGAAGACGAAGTCGACGTTCTCGCGCGGATTCATCAGGCCGCGTAGCCAGGGAGAGCTCGTTCGTTCGCCGTCGTGAAACACCAGCGGAAGGTTCGACGCGATGAGTGGCGCGAAAGTCGCCATCAAAAAGATCGGCGCCAGCAGCCATAGCGACCAATAGGCCGGCCGATTCCGCCGGAACTGCCGCCAGACGATATCCAGAAATGCTTCACCCGATCTCATTCGCTCGCCCCCTGACTGGCGAAGCTGATGCGCGGATCGGCCAGCACGTAGAGCATGTCCGAGAGCAAGATGCTCAACAGCACCACAATCGCGTCGATGTAGGTCAGAGCCATCAGTGTCGGAAAATCCTTCTGCTCGATCGACACGAAGCTGAGCAAGCCGAGTCCTTGGATATTGAACAGATATTCGACCAGCACGCTGCCGCCGAGCATTGCCGGCAGAAAACTGGAGAACAGTGTGATGATCGGTATCAAACCATTGCGTACCACGTGCTTCAGAATCACCACGGCCGGCGACAGCCCCTTGGCCCGGGCGGTGCGGACATAGTCTTGATGGATCACGTCGAGCATGGCGCTGCGGGAATACATGGCGATTCCAGCCAGGCTGAACAGCGACAGGCACGTGACGGGCAGGAAGGCATGCCACAGATAATCGCCCAACCAGGCAATCGTGCCCAGATGATCCGCGCCATCGGAATGGAGCCGTTGCATGGGAAAGATTTTGAGATAATCGCCGTAGCACAGATAGAGTAGAAACAGCATCCCGGCCACGACGGGCGGAATCGAGTAGAGCAAGAACAGCCCCAGCGAGATGACCCGGTCGGTCAAGCGGCCCCGCTCGACCGCACACAGCACTCCCAGCGGCACGGCGACGAAATAGATGACCAACTCGGCCAGCAGCATCAGCGGCGCCGAGATGATAAACGCCTTCCACAGTTTTGCGCTGACCGGCTCTCGGTCTTTCAGCGCTGAACGACCGAAGTCGAAAGTCGCCAGCCGCCAGACCATGTGGGCGTATTGCGTGTCGGCGACGATGTGCCACAGTTTTTCGGCCGTCGTCGGCTGGTACTCCGCGCGGCGCGCCTCGTAATGCGCCAGCCAATTCTGGCCCACGCGAGCCACTTCATCCGGCGAGGCGTCGAGCGGCACGTCGACCTTGAGCGGCTTGTTGTTGTAGAGCAACAGGTACATGGCGGCGATCGCTCGCTCATCGAGCGGCGTCTCTTTTGCCAGCAGCAGATCGACGAAAAACGGCGTGTCGTCCCGATCGAAACCTTCCAATTGATCGAACAGTTTTTGCCGGTCCGGTTCGGCGGCGAGTTGTTTCAGTCGGCCTTCGAGCACTTTGCGGCGATCGGCGTCGAGCGGCGCAAACTTCGCTTCCGCCCGCTCCCACCAAATACGCCAGGTCGTTTCGACCAGCGGGGCTTCGCTGGCCAGCGGCGTCCGCGAGAACGTATAGCGGAAAGGCTCGGGGACCATGTATTCCAGCGCCCGAATCGCGCCGATCTTGTCGTGCGCGTCGGCGTCCGATTTAAGGACTTCGATTGCCGCCGGCACGCCGTGACTGCCGGTGTCTTCGCAGTAGACGCGGACATGGGCCCGCACGGCGGCTGCCAGCGCGTCGTGCTGCGCCGGGTCGGCCAGCTTCTTGCGAAAGTCCTTGATCGGCAGGGACTCGAGCAAGGCGAGCCGCGCTTTGGTGGCCGCATCGCTCGGTTTCGCGGTCAGCGCGCTCAATTCGGCAGCTACTTGCTCCTGGGTCTCTCCCAAGAAGTGGGCCGCCGCCGCGACCTGGGCTGAGAAGTCGCGAAAGTCGTTGAAATTCAGCACCAGCGGCTTATCGAGTTTCAGATCGCGCTTTTGCAGTAGAAAGGCTTCGCGCGTTTGGGCCGATTGGCCGGCCGCTCCCCCCGAATCAAGTTGCGTCAGCAGAGGATCGCCCGGCGCCAGCTGCATGATCACGAACGAAACCACTGTGACCCCGAACAACGTGGGAATCATCAGCAGCAGGCGTCGAACAAGGTAACTCCACAAGATCGAGGCCCCTTTTGGTGCCGCTTAGCGGAAAAACTACGTCAGCGGGTCGGCGACAAAGACGACTGCCGCGCTCAGCCGCGCTCGCGCGGCGAGCTGCTCGACCACTCGCGCAGGTCGTAGCCGGGTCGAATCTTGTAAAACTTCACGTTCTGCAGACGACCGTCGCGCGCCGCCGTCCGCTTTTCCTGGAACAGAAACGTGTAGGGCTGGTCGTCGTAAATCAGCCGATGAATTTGGCGGAACAATTTGCTCTGCTCCTCCGGATCCATCGTCACCCGCAATTGTTCGATCAGCCGATCGACCTCGGGATTCTTGTAGCCGATCGAGTTGGAGCTGTCGGGCGTGTCGGCCTGGCTGCCGTGCCAAAGCTGGAACGGATCCCCTTTCCAACCCAATGCCCAGCCCAAGATCGACGCGTCGTATTCCTTCTTCCGCAGCTTTTGCAGCATCAACGCCCACTTCGTCGGCGAAATCCGCACGTCGATGCCAATCTGCCGGCAGTTCTCCTTCATGATTTCGGCGATCGTCAGGAACTGCGGGCTTTCCGAAAAAATGATCAGATCGAATTCGGCTTTCACTCGCTTGCCGTCAATCTCCTTGTCGCGCACGCCGTCGCCATCGCTATCGGTCCAACCCGCCTCGTCCAGCAATTTCCGCGCTTTGTCCAGGTCGAACGGCACCGGCTCGAGGCTACTGTCATAGCCCGAGCTGCCGGGTAAGAAGGGGCCGGTCAGCCGCTCGGCCAGTCCGTGATAGACCTTGTCGATGATCTGATCGACCGGGATGGCATGGCTGATCGCCCAGCGCACGCGTTTGTCCTTGAACAAATCGCGTGCCTCGTTGTAGCCGACGTAGCGATAGGCCGGATAGCTGAACTCATCCAGCGCCACCTTCCCGTCCTTGACGTTCGGGTGGTCGGCCATTTGCACGTACTGGTCTTTCTCGCGGATGATCGACCAGTCGAGTTCGTTTTGAAGCACCAACTGCTTTTCAGTGTTGGGATTGGAAACGTAGCGGTAAACCATGCGGTCGAAATAAAACGGCTCGCCCCAATAATCGGGATTGCGGACCAGCGTCACGCCGTCCCCTTTTTTCCAATCCTGGAAAATGAGCTGGCCGGTGCCGCACATCTGAGTGTTTGCCCAGTGATTGTTGAATCCGTCCGCGAATTCCTTACTGCCGAAGTCGAACGAGATCGGCTCGCCGTTGGCATCGACCGAGTAGACGTGCCGGGGCAGGACGGCCACGCCGAGG
The DNA here is from genome assembly GCA_963702015.1 of uncultured Planctomycetaceae bacterium. Lineage (GTDB taxonomy): Bacteria > Planctomycetota > Planctomycetia > Pirellulales > PALSA-1355 > DATJTR01. The sequence continues at coordinate 2,162,761 of OY969698.1, read as the reverse complement.
GTGAATTCCTCGGCCATGAAATAGGGTTTGGTCCAACGGACTTTGACCGTGTAATCGTCGACTACCGTCACCTTGATCTTGTATCGCTCCGACTCCTCTTTGGCGTCCGGATCCTCGAAATAGCTGCGCAGCGAGGCAGCCTCGACGTTCGGGTTCAAAATGCAGTCGAACGTAAACTTCACGTCTCGGGCCGTAAACTCTTTGGTCGGCAGTTCCTTGCCCGATGGCAGCTTCATCGGATGCCACTTCACCCCTTTGCGCAGATGGATCGTGTATTCGAGGTTGGCCGGGTCGAATTCCCACGATTCGGCGAGGACCGGCTCGAATTCATCGGGATTGCCCGGCTTGCGAGAAGCCAACGGTTCGTAGACGCTACTTTGGAACTCCTGGCTGGTCGTGTCGTGCGACGTCACCACATTCAGCGTGTCGGGATCGTCGGGATAGCTGAATAGCAGCGTGTCGTTGGCCGAAGGTTTGACACCCGAGAGCGTCAACTCTGGCCGGCCGGCCAATGCCGGCGCGGCAGCCGCCGCTTCACCATCGGTCGATTTGCTGGCGGCTTTCCCGCCTCCCGCTTCGGAACTGGCCGAAGCGCTGGGCGTCGCCGGCGGGGAATCCAGGGTGCAGCCGCCCATGCTCAGGCCGGCGGCCGACAAACCAGCCAAAACCAGGCGTTGCCAGGCAAACCGGCTGGCCGTTGTCTCCCATGCGCTCGTTAAATTGCTCAAAGTGGTGATGCTCCGATATTGAAACTCAAGGGAGACGCCCTTCGTAGTTCGCTGCAGTTCTCCACCGAGCGAATGGCCTTTCGCCATCCAATTACTCGCTCGTTGGACCGGTCGGGCGGCCTCGCCCATCTTAAAGTAACCGCATGCTATAGCTTGCTTTGCGCTAGGTCAAGGTTCGCCGGGCGTCGTGTGATTGGTGGGTGATCCGCGTCGGGGTGAATCGGTCGTGGCCCCGACGGTTGTCGGCCGCTCCTGCTCGCCGGGGGGGACGCTTCGGGGGCCAGTGAATGCTAGCGTCCGCCCAATCTGCGCACCACGCCGATGCAAACTTCTGTTGCCCGGTTTATCAATTCTCGTTACTGTTTGCCGCCCCGATGGGTTCGGTCGCGCGTCGGTTCGGCATTTGATTGCCGAGGCGGCGATGAGTCCCACGGTAAATGTTCGCTGCAACCTCTTCGAGCAGGTGAGATTCGTCCCATGTCGAAATCCCTGGCGCCCTCCGGTCATTTCACTCTTTCGAGCCGACAACGTTGGTCGCGCGGCCGCCGACTCCTCGTCTGGGGTCTGTCGTCGCTCGCTGCGTTCATTGTTACTACGTGGGCAACCGGCTCAGCGATCACTGCCGCCGAACCCCAATGGGTTTGGTCGCCAGCCTACGAAAAAGAGGGTGCGCCGGCCGGCGAGTGTTACTTCCGCAAGAACTTCCACTTAGGAACGCCCGAGCACGGCGAAGTCCAGATCGGTTGTGACGATCGGTACGAACTGTACGTCAACGGCCGGATGGTGGGTGCCGGAAAAAACTGGAAAGTTCTTGATGTCTACGACATTACCTCCGACCTGATTTCCGGCACGAACGTTATTGCCGTCAAGGCGGTCAACGAAGAACAAGGTGCCGCCGGCCTCGTGGTCCGGGTCGCGGTCAAAACGGAAGGGGGCACTCACGTCTCTCATTCCAGCGACGCCACTTGGAAAACTTCACTGCGCGAATTCGTCGGCTGGCAGAAAGTGCGGTTCAACGACTCGCAGTGGCTGGCCGCTCGCGAATTCGGCGCCGTCGGCGCCACGCTCCCCTGGGGCAATGAAGTGATGGTGGCCGGCTCGCAGGAGCGGTTCAAGGTTCTTCCGAGATTCCGAGTCGAGCCGGTGGTCGATTCCAAGGAGACCGGCTCGCTGATCTCGATGACGTTCGACGAATTCGGCCAGATCATCGCCGCCCGCGAAAACGGTCCACTCATTGTCGTTCGCGACCAGGACCGCAACGGCACGCTCGACTCCGTCAGCACCTTCTCCGAGGACGTCAAAGGCGCAGGGCTTGCTCTCGGTCAGCGGTAAGATTTTTGCCGTCGGCACCGGGCCCGAGGGAACAGCCCTCTATCGCCTGGCCGACATCGATCGAGACGGCCAGGCCGATGAGATCGAATTGCTCCTCAAGTTCAGCGGCGAGATGGGCGAGCACGGGCCGCATTCGCTGGCGCTCGGTCCCGATGGATTGCTCTACCTGGTCGTCGGCAATTTCTCGAAGCTGGAAGGCAATTTCGAAACCTCGAGCCCCTATCACCATTTCTACGAAGGCGATCTGCTTCAGCCGCGTTACGAGGATGCCAGCGGCCACGCCATCGGCATCAAGGCTCCGGGCGGTTCGATCCTTCGCACCGACACCAGCGCCACCGCCGTGGAACTCGTCGCTGGCGGACTGCAGAATCCCTACGACCTGGTCTTCAATCGCGACGGTGAACTGTTCACCGCCGATAGCGACATGGAGTGGGACCTGGGAATGACCTGGTACCGGCCGACGCGGGTCAACCACGTTGTGCCGGGCGCCGAATTCGGCTGGCGGAGCGGATGGGCTAAATGGCCCGACTATTATTACGACAGTCTCCCGCCGATGGTCGAGATGGGACGAGGTTCGCCAGCTGGTCTCGAAGTCTACGATCACTTCATGTTTCCGGCCCGCTACCAGAACTCGCTGTTCGTCTGCGATTGGTCGCGCGGTCGGATCATGGTCGTCAAAGCCAAGGCGCACGGCGCGACTTATAAAGCCACCAGCGAGGTGTTTCTCGAAGGACAGCCGCTCAACGTGACCGACATTGCGGTTGGCCCTGACGGCTGGCTCTACTTCTGCACGGGCGGCCGCGACACCGAAGGCGGAATCTACCGCGTTGTCTGGGACGGCGACGTGCCCGACGAAGTGAAAAGACCCGGCGAGGGAATCGCCGCGGCGCTGAGGCAGCCGCAGCTCAACAGCGCCTGGGCGCGCCAGCAAGTCGCAATGATCAAAAAGCAGCTCGGCCCCCGCTGGGAGACCGAGCTGGTAAAAATCGTCGAATCAGAAAATGTGCCGGCGGCCAGACGCCAACGGGCACTCGATCTCTTGCAGCTCTTCGGGCCGTTTCCGTCCATTTCGCTGTTGATTCAGGTCTCGAAAGACAAAAATGCGCCGATGCGCGCCAAAGCCGCCTTCCTGATGGGCATTCACAACGACGATCGCACCGTTTCCCGTTTGAGCGACATGCTCAGCGACGACGATCAGCTTGTCCAACGCACCGTTTGCGAGGCGCTCGCCCGGAGCGGTCAAGCTGGGCCCGTGCCCAAGCTCGTCAATCTTTTGGCCAGTCCCGACCGTCACGTGGCTTGGGCCGCGCGGCGGGCACTGCAACAGGTCGCCCGAAACGAATGGCAGCCCGCCGTGCTGCGAACCTCGTCGGTCCGAGCGTTTCTCGGGGGCGCGGTGGCGCTGGTCACCATGTATCCCGATTCCGAAGCGATCGATCCGGTGCTCAAGCGGGCCAGCCTGCTGCTCAAAGGTTATCTGAACGACCAGGATTTTCTCGATACGGTCCGGCTGATCGAGGTGGCCTTGGCCAGCGGCAAGCTCAACGGCAACAACGTGCCCGAGCTGCGGCGTCAGCTTTCCGAGGAATATCCCGCGCAGGAAGTGCGCATGAATCGAGAATTGATCCGGTTGTTGGCGTATCTCGAAGAACCGACGGCCGCGGAGCGCGTGGTCGAGCAACTCGAAAGCGACGCTCCGATGATGGAGCGGTTGCACACTGCCTTGTGTGCCCGCTTCCTGACGGTTGGCTGGACGACGCCGCGACGGCTGGCGATGCTCAAGTTCCTGGAAGAAGCCCGGACGCAGCCCGGCGGCCATAGTTACCTGGGTTATATCGAGAACGTATCGCGAGACTACTTCACAGGTTTGACCGAGGCGGAGCGGCAGGTGGTTCTGGCCGGTGGCGCACGCTGGCCGACTTCGGCTTTAAGTGTTTTGGCCGGCTTGCCCGATACGCTGAGCCTGGAAACCCTGACGGAACTGCAAAAGCTCGATCGCCAATTAAAGCGCGTCGACGGCGAGCCTGCCCGCAAGCTGCGGATGGGAATCACCGCGGTGCTGGGGAGCAGCCGCGACCCCCTGGCGATGGCGTATCTGCGGGAGTCGTTCGACGCCGAGCCCGATCGGCGCGTGCCGATCGCCATGGCCTTGGCCCAGCAGCCGGGCGGAGAGAATTGGCCCATGTTGGTCCGGTCGCTGGGAATCGTCGAAGGGACGGCGGCCCAGGAAATCCTGCTCAAGCTGACCGAGGTCGATCGCAAGCCGGAAGATCCCGAAGCCTATCGCCAAGTGATCATTCGTGGGCTGATGCTGCGCGAAAATGGCGGTCGCGAAGCCAGCGCACTGCTGGAAAAATGGACCGGCCAGCATCTCGCCGAGCCGGACACGAACTGGCAAACCGCGATGGCCAACTGGCAGGCCTGGTTCGCCCAGACCTATCCCGATCTGCCCGAGGCCCAACTTCCCAAAGAGCCGGAACAAAGCCACTGGGCCTATCAGGAGTTGCTCAGCTATCTGACCGGTCCGGATCATGCCATGGGGAGCGCCAGCCGTGGGGCGAACGTCTTCGAAAAGGCGCAATGCGTCAAATGCCACCGTTTCGGTCAGCGTGGCGAGACACTCGGCCCCGATCTGACGGCGGTCGCTCGCCGCTTTCAACGCAAGGAGATCCTGGAGTCGATCCTGTTTCCCTCGCAGGTGATCTCCGATCAATACGCCACACAAACGATCGTTACCGTCGATGGGCGAACGATTGCCGGCATGGTTTCTCCCACCGGCGATGGCTCGATCATCGTGCTGCAACCCAACGGTGAAAAACTGAAGCTGACCAAGGATCAGATCGCGGACGCGAAGCGCGCCAAGCATTCCGCCATGCCCGACGGCTTGCTCAATACCCTCACGCTGGAGGAAGTGGCCGATTTGTTCGCCTATCTCACCAAGACGCCCAACCCCGACGTCGCCAAACCGGAAAAGTCGGATAAACCACCTACCCGATCCGCGAAAAAAACGCCCGCTAAGCCGAAACTCTGAGCCGGCGCGGGCCTGAAATCGGGACGCGCCGCGTACCCGTGGGCCTAAGGATCGAGCCGTCCCGGGGGGCGAACGTTTGCCCCTTTGCGATGCGTGGCGGCGTCGCCTAAATCTTCGCGAGCCTGCTCGGCATATGCTTCGAGCCGCGCAACGACGTCCGGGTGGTCGGAGGCCACGTTCTTGGTCTCGGCCCGATCCGATTCGAGATCGTAGAGGGCGAGTTCCTCGCGTCGCTCTTCGTCCTTCCCGCGCGCACCGTCGTGACCAGGCTCGGTAACATGCCTGTAGCTGTGCGGCAGGTGCAGCTTCCACCGACCGGCCCGCACGGCACGCAATCCGTCGATGAAATAGAAGTACAAAACCTCATGCGGGTTCATGGCGTCCGCTTGGCCGGCCATCAGCGGCCAAATGTCGCGGCCGTCGATCACGCGGTCGATCGGCACCTCGGCGCCACCCAACCGGGCGATCGTCGGCAGCAAATCGATCGTCATCAGCGGTTCGTCGCAAACCGTCCCGGCCGGAATGTGACCGGGCCAGCGCATGATACACGGCTCGCGCACTCCCCCTTCGAAATCGGTCAATTTGCCTTCGCGCAATCCACGGGCAGAACCGCCATGATTGCCATAGATCAGCCAGGGCCCGTTGTCGCTGGTAAAAATCATCAGCGTCCGATCGGTCAGGCCGTGCTTGTCGAGCGCCTCCATGATCTGACCGACCGACCAATCGATTTCCATCACCACGTCGCCGAACAGTCCCGACGCCGCTTTGCCTTTGAACTTCTCGGAGGCGTAGAGTGGCACGTGGGGCATGGTATGGGCCACATACAGAAAGAACGGCAGGTCGTGCTTCCGCTCGATGAAATCGACGGCATGCTCGGTGTACCAGCGGGTGAGCTGCGACTGATCGGGCCCTTGCTCGACAACCTCATCACCCTCGATCAACGGGACATTGGGAAACCCGCGTGGCGTATTCCCCATGCCCATGTCGTTGGAATAGGGCAAGCCGAAATATTCATCGAAGCCGTGCCGCGTCGGCAGAAACTGGGGATGATGGCCGAGATGCCATTTGCCAAACACCGCCGTGGCATAGCCGCGCAACTTGAGCAAATTGCCGATTGTCAGCTCCCGGTCGCTGATTCCATGCCGATCTTTCGGACCCAGCGCGCCGACCACGCCGATCCGATTGGGATAGCAGCCGGTGAGTAGCGCAGCGCGCGAAGACGAACAAATCGGTTGGGCAGCGTAGAAACTCGTGAACCGACGCCCCTCGTGCGCCAACCGATCAAGGTTTGGCGTCTCGAATCCCTGGGCGCCAAAGCAGCCGACGTCGCTATAGCCCAGATCGTCGCAAAAGATGATCACGACATTCGGCGCCGCTGGCTGTTGGGCTCGGCCGATGGCCGGTAGCGCCAAGAGAACGCCAAGCACGGCCTGGATGATTACTCGCAGATTCGGGTTTTCACGAATCACAATCGGGTCCTTTTCTTGTCTACCTGCGCCGCCATTTTGTCGACGTCGGTCATCACAAGTTAGCTCAGGGATCGACTCGGCCGGCCGGGCGAACGTTGGCCCCTTTTCGCTTCGTGGCCGAGTCGCCCAGATCTTCGCGGGCTCGCTCGGCAAATGCCTGCAGCCGGGCAACGACGTCCGCATGGTCCGCAGCCACGTTCTTCGTCTCACCGGGATCGGTTTCCAGATCGTAAAGCGACAGCTCTTCTTGTAGCGGCGCGAACTTCCCATATCCTCCGTCGTGGCCCAATTCAACCACGTGCAGATAATCGTGTGGAACGTGCAGCTTCCAGCGACCGGAGCGCACGGCTTGCAATCCTTGCAGCCAATAGAAATAGAGGGCCTCGTGCGGGCTTTTGGCTCCCGGCTCGCCGGCCATCAACGGCCAAATGTCGCGGCCGTCGATGATGCGGTCGGTGGGCACTTCGGCACCGGCCAGACGAGCGATCGTCGGTAACAAATCGATCGTCATCGCTGGTTCGTTGCAAACCGTATCGGCTGGAATGTGGCCGGGCCAGCGCATGATGCACGGCTCGCGCACGCCCCCTTCGAAACTCGTCGCCTTGCCTTCGCGCAGCGGCCGGGCCGAGCCCCCGTGAGCGCCAGCGGCCAGCCAAGGGCCGTTGTCGCTGGTGAAAATGACGAGCGTCCGATCGGTCAGGCCATATTGGTCGAGCGCCTGCATGATCTGACCGACCGACCAATCGATCTCCATTACCACGTCGCCGAACAAACCGCTGGCGGCTTTGCCTTTGAATTTGTCGGAGACATAGAGCGGCATGTGAGGCATCGTCTGGGCCAGATACAAGAAAAACGGCTGGTCGCGCTTGCGCTTGATGAAGTCGAGCGCCTGTTCGGTATAGCGCGTGGTCAATTGCGATTGATCGGGACCGGTCTCGAGCGTCTGTTCACCTTCGACGAGCGGCACGTTTGGAAACGGATGCGTGGCATCTCGCGGCACCATGTCGTTGGAATACGGGATGCCGAAATATTCGTCGAATCCGTGCCGAGTCGGCAGGAACTGCGGATGATGGCCCAGATGCCATTTGCCGATAATCGACGTCGCATAGCCGCGCGTTTTGAGCAAATTGCCCAGAGTCAATTCCTGGTCGCTGATTCCAATCCGATCGTGCGGCCAGAGCGCGCCAACCAGGCCCACGCGGTTGGGATAGCATCCGGTCATCAGACCGGCTCGTGACGACGTGCAGACCGCCTGCGGGACGTAGAAGCTGGTGAAACGCCGGCCTTGGCGAGCCAGGGCATCGATATTCGGCGTCTCAAAGCCCTGGGCGCCAAAGCAGCCGATGTCGCTGTAGCCCAGGTCGTCGCAAAAGATGAGGACGACATTCGGCCCCGCGGGGGCCTTGCTCGGCTCCTCGGCTCGACTGGCAACCGCCAGTGCGAGCGAAACTCCAAACACCGCCGGAAGCACCAGGCGCGCGAGAGAGTTCTGGAGCACGACAATCAGTCCTTAACCCTGGCCGTCTACTCGGCCAGTTTTTCGATCTCGACACAAATGCCGCCGGCACGGAAAAGCTTGTGCATGCGAGTAAACCAGATCTCCTTGCACCACTTTAATCCGAGCTCTTGGCAAATGCGATAGAGTTCGCGACGATTGTACGTGCGGCAACACCAGAGCCGGCTGGTGAATGCCCCCGAGAAACTGTCTTCGGTCGTCAGCAGCAACAAGCGGCCACCCGGCACCAACACGCGGGCGATCTCGCGAGCCCCAGTTGAGCGTCGGGCAAGTGCTCCAGCACATAACCGCACGTCACGCAGTCAAAACTGGCGTTGCCGAACGGCAGGTTCGCCAGGTCGGCGGCGACGTGATGCGGCACGCTGCTTTTCAGCCGCGCCCTGCCACGGCGCAACATCTTTGGCGACAGATCGCAGCAGGTGATACTGGTTCCCGGGTCGGCGTACTTGAGCATCGGCCTGACGAGTTGCCCCGCGCCGCTGCCAATATCGAGAATGTGCCGAGCGCCGCGCAGGTCGAATTTGCGCTCGCGGAAGAGTCGATCGCCCAGCGGCGTATGGAGCGACAGCAAACTGGCCGTGGCCAACATCGCGCCTTGCGGTCCGCTGTAAACATCGCGCACCTTGTCGCGATATTCCTCGTAGCTCACCCGGCCGATAAGCTTGTTCTCAACCAGCCGTTGAATGATCTTCTTTTTCGGATGCCCTGCCCCGTCACGTTTGGGCTTCTTGGGGCTGGGTAACAGCGCTTTGCGAATCATGCTAGCGAACTCGGCCCTTCGGCGTTACCAACACTATGGAAAACGAACCACGCAAGCCCAACGGGGCAACATCCTGATCGCCCAACTCCCTCCGACGCTCCGCGCCACGTCCCTCAGAGATGTTACGCACCGGTGACCTGCCGGTTGGCCACACAGTCCGCAAGCCGTGGCGGCGAGACATCTTTCGGCCATGCCGCCGACTGTCCCGGCTAAAGCTTACGCGGGGCACAATCACAAGTGTTTGGCAATCCTAGACATAAATTCGGCAATTGTACAGATACTCCTCCAGCGGTAACGTGGCTGGGAATTGCCTTTGCCCGCCGGTGTGCCCGGCAAGTCGCAGCCGTCCCCCTTGTTTGCCAAAACCTTGCTGCTGCATGCTATCGGTCGATTGCCGTTCCTAATCCCCAGCCGAGGCACCGCCGATGAGAGTTTTCTCTATCCCCGAGCCATGCTCGGTCGATGCCTATCAGTCCGGCCATTACTTGATGCTTCCGCCGGGCATGGAGGAGTTTGAACTTTCGCATGCCGTCTTCCGCCGCCCGCTCGCAGGATTGCCGGATGAACCGACCGATTTGCGTCTGCTCGCCGGCGGAATCGCCCCATTTCTGTTGCTCGAGCCCGGCTTTGCCCGGCCCTTGGAGCGGAGCGAGCTGGACGAAGCCGAGGCGTTCTACCGCGATTTTTACCTGGGCCAGCCGTTTCCTTGGCCCCGGGAGATGTTCGAGCGGATCCTCGACGAGCACGGCGGCTATTTCCCGCTCTGCGTGATGGGCTTGTTCGACGGCCAGGCGCATTACGCCGGCGAACCATGCGTACAGATTTGGACCGATGCCGCTGGCTGCGGCGAGTCTGTCGGTTGGATCGAGAGCACGTTGCTCCCTTACCTTTGGAATTTCTCGATCCTCGCCACGCGCGGCCGCCGCCGCAAAGAACGGATGATCGCAGTTTTTCGCTCTGCCTATCCGAGTCGATCAATCGCCGAGCTGCACGAAATGGTCGTGACTCGACTGCACGATTTCGGTCGCCGGGGCGGTGCGGCGAGCCAAATGACTGGAATCGCCCACCTCTACAATTGGCTCGGCACCGACACGGTCGACGCCGCGTATGCCGCGACGCACTATTTGAACGATGGTCGCTCGTTTGGCGCGTGTTCGGTGTTGGCGTCGGCACATCGCTCGACTACCCCTTGGCCGCGCGAAGACGAAGCTTATGACCGCATCGTCGAATTGTTCGATCGGTTCAAAATCATTTCGGTAGTCGCGGACACCTACGGCTTCGCCCGCGGCATTCGCAAGCTGGCCCAGCGGGCCGAAGCCATTCGAGCGCGCGGCGGCTGGCTGGTCGCTCGACCCGACTCTGGCGATCCGGTCGAGACAACCCTGCTGGGCCTTGCGGAGCTCGAGCAAGCGCTGGGTGCCGACCGGCAGGAGACCGGTCTCAAGGTTCTACGCGGTGGGAGCATCATTCAAGGCGACACGATGTCGGACGCCTTGATTTTCGACCGCATCTATCCGGCCGTCGTCGCTGCCGGCTTTTGCCCCAGCAATCTCGTCTTTGGCATGGGCGAGCAAAGCCACCGGGCGCATCGATCCGAAACCGAAATGGCCTACAAGACGGCACTGGTCGGAATCGACGACCCGCGCTTTCCCGCCGGTTATCGCGACAACATGAAGGATTCCGACGCTTTGCTGAAACGCAGCATCCCCGGAGCAGTTGGCGTCGATTGTCGGCGAGCGAACAATCGAGTTTACCCGGTTACGCTCGACCAACTCCGCCGCGGTGAGACGGGTGATTTGATAGTTCTGCACGACCGCCGGACTGATCCGCTGCCCACGCATCGTGAACAATTCGGCCAGACGCGCGAGCGCGCCTGGCAGTCGTGGCTCGAATTGCCACCGCAAGCCGACGATACTTTCGACCCCGCGCTGCGGCGCAAGCAGGCGGAATACGTCCGCACCGTGACCGCCGATTGACGCTGGTCAATTCGTGGGGGCCGGCTGCGGAGCCGGATTGGACGACTGGTTTTTGTCGAGCCGCACAAGCAGCCACTGCTGCGTTTTGTCGGCACCGAAATGGATCATCACCGGCGCCTCGGGCTGCGTCAGGTTATAGAGTCCCGCTTCGAGCACCGTACTCTCGTTGTCGCCGACGGTCCAAGCCACGCGTTGCGTTTTTTCGTCGACCGCTCCTTGGATGGGCGAGGTCGTGTCGGCCATCGTGTCGGTATAATTTCCGCGAATGATTCCTTGCTTGTTGACGGCCAGCTGCACCACGCTACTGGACTGTTGCTGGTCGCTTTGGGTCAGCGCGAACACGCCCAGCGGGAGCCATTGACCGTTGGAGTCGGCCGTGGCTTGGGCTCCGTTGTCGGCTTGCGCCGCGACCTGGTCGTAATACTGCGAGGCCGTATCGACATCTTGACCATTCATGTAAACGTCGTTGTTCTGGTAGACGATGTTGTTGCCGTAATCGTAGTCGATCGGCCCGGTGCCATATCCTCCATACCCGCCAAAACCACCGAACCACGCGCCGAGTGCCGGCCAGGTGGCGGCGGTCCAAGCGGCCCCGGCGCCCCAGCCTGCCGCCGCCCAAGCGCCGGATGGTTTTGGTACCAACCGGCGCCGTACATGTTCCAATGATTGAAATTATTGCGTGCGTTGTTGGCCCATGCCTGCCGCTGGGCAGGCGTATAGCGGCCGGCCGCGCCGTCGAATCCATGCGCGCCGCCACCCCAGGCCCCCCTGCCGGCAACATTGGCTGCTCCGCCGCCGGTGAGTTGGTGAAATCCATCGTCGGAGGGCAAGCCCAGAAAGCGGTTCACGTCCCCCCCGGTCGGGACGGCGGCGCCCCGGTTAAAATCGGAGTATCCCGCGGCACGATCGCCGCCAAAACGGTCGGCGCCATAGCCGGCGGCGTTGAATCGGTCGCCGCCCCAGCCGTCGGCTCCGCGTCCAAAATCATCGCCGCGAAAGCCACCAAAGTCGTCGCCGCGAAAACCGCCACGATCGCCGCCAAAATCGTCGCCGCGAAAGCCACCGCCACCGCCGTGGAAGCCCCCTCCAAATCCGCGTGTCCAGCCGGGACTTGCCCAGGCAGCTAGCGATGCCACACCCAGCGCCGTCAGGATCAGGATTCGTTTGCTCATGACTCGTCTCTCCGATCGAAACATCGAGTAAGTTCAATTTGATTGCAAAGCATTACCGCGTGCCGGCGGCAGGATCACCGCGCGGAGGTGACACGCGTCAGTCGCACCGCGTCAGTGTCAGGCAGCGAGATTTTTCCTGCCTTTCGCTCGCGCGACTGCCAGCTTACCGTGTTGTCGTCCAGCCGAGTCAGGTAGTTGACGGCGGCAGTCGTCGTGCCGTCGGGCAACTTGCCCCGGGTAACAATGGCCCAGCCGTCGTGCTCGGCAATCCAATCGCCGACGGCGAATCCCGCGTCCGAGAAATTCCACGACTGAAGCTCATGGGTTGTGGCATCCCGGCCGATCAGTTGCACGCCCGAATCGGCGATGCGTCCCCCCTGCTCGATCGAATAAGTGCGCTCCAGGTATTTGTGGTTTGCGACCCAGCGAAACGTCACGTCGATTCTTCCACCGTTCTGCTCGGCGCGCCACGTGCCGACCAGCCAATCCAGGGCGTCCAGCGGATCGTTGCTTGTCGACTGCGCAATGCGCGGCTCGCGAACGCTCGCCATCAGCCATCGGTCGCCGACTTTGGTGTGGATCACTGTGTAGGGGCTCGACGGCGGCGCATCCGACTCACGCGGCAGGAGCGTGGCATGCCCGTCTTCTAGGGCCGCATCGGCACTGATCGGCCGGATCGCATCGATCGTGATTTGGATTTTCGCCCCCGGATGCTCGGCAAAAAACCGGGCATATTGGCGCTCGATGGCGTCGCGGCCCGAAAACCGGCCCCCCGCGCTGTCGAGATATTCGCCGTCTTTGGTCCACAGCGCGGCAATCGCGGCGGCATCACCACGATCGAACGCCGCGGTGAAGGCATCGGCCGTTTTGCGGATTGCCGCCTCGGTCCCACCGTTCTCGGCATCGCCGCTTGAGACGCGGTTCTCGGCGGCACCTCCGCCGGCAGTGTTTTGCTCGGCGATCGCCGGGCTTGCGCCGCGAATGACGTTGCCGGGGACCGCGGCGGCAAGACGCTCGGGCCTGGTGTCGGGCTCGACGCCGCGCACGTGCTCAAACCACACCACGGCCACCATCAGGATGGCAAACAGCGATACGCCGGTCTTCGCCGACCACAGATCTGTTCTCATGAAAACCTTCCTCAAGATCGGGAATCAAACTCGTTTGAAATCGTTCTAACTCGCCAGTTGCAATGCCACGACCCTCTCGGCCAAATGACGAACCAGGTCGGTAAACTGGTCGGCATGCCGCGGAGCATCGTGGAAAGGCCGGGCGACGTGCAACGAACCGCGATCGCACGCGTCGGGCTCGGCGTGCACGCGCAAAGTTTCGAAATCGTAGACACCATAGGCCACGCGCAGCTCGGGCGAATGGACGATCGCCGCCTCACGCGCCAGGTCAAACGCCGTCACCGCGGCGTTCACATAGACCGCCAATTCGATCAGCGCCTCGCGATAAACCGGATGCCGGACAACCGCGGCCCCGGCCACTTCTTGTAGTCCCTTGGCGGCGGCGCGCACCGCCACCATCACCCGATTGATCAGCGAGCGCAGGGCGTGCGTGCAGGCAATGTCGGAAAAGTCGCCCGGATTCAGATACGTGTCGACGGCCGCCGTCACCGCGCCGCAACCGCTATGGCCAAGCACCAACACGAACTTCAGCGTGCCAGCCAGATTCCGCACCGCGTAGTCGACGCTCCCCAGACATTCGGTCCCCAACACGTTGCCGGCAATCCGCACCACGAACAAGCTATTGAACGCCTGGTCGAAAATCTGCTCGACCGGCGCGCGTGCGTCGGAACAGCCGACGACCAGACCGAACGGCACCTGGTCCGGCGAAGCGGTGCGCCACAACGGCAGCCCCAGCGAAACGGGGCTGACTGGAATCACCATGGGCGATTCGACCTCCTCGCCCAGCGTGGCACGGTGCATGCGGTCGACAATCTCGACAAACCGCTCATTCCCCTGCCACAAAATATCGAGCGCTGCTTGCGCGTCGGCCGGCGGCGACCAGGTGATTGGCTGATACGGATCGTAACGGTAAATCAATTCCATGATTTCACTCGCGTCAGAGAGGGAGGGGATCGGCCGGATTGCCAGTTTTTCGCCGCTCGCGCGCCGGTGCGGTGCTTGGGCGTTTTCGCTCCCGGGCCGGGCCTGGAACCCTCGTAATTCTAGGTTATGGGGGGCTGGCCGCCGGGCGAGGTGCCTCCCGGGGGGACGCAGAAACGGTTTGGCCGGCAAATGCGCCCCCGCCGGATCCGGCGCAGGGAGCGCCGGTCCGGGAAACGCGGCCTGTGGAGGCGCATTGGGCCCGGTTTTGCTTGCCGCAAGCAGGGCTCGACTTGCAGACCGGGGGCCGGTAAATTAGGGGGCTCGGTTTCGCGCCCGCGCCAGGGGCCCGCCAAGCCCTGAGTGCCAGTCGAACGAGTCGCTCCGCCGGACAGGAAATTAACCCATGTACGCCATCATCGCCGCTTCGGGTCGCCAGTTTAAGGTCGTCGAAGGGCAAGAATTACTGATCGATTACCGCGTTGACGCCAAGCCCGGCGATTCCGTCTCGTTTGACCGCGTGGTGGCCTACAGCGACGGTTCCAGCCTGAAAGTCGGCGAACCGACGTTGTCCGGGGCCAGCGTCTCGGCCAAAGTTCTCGCGGTCGACGCGGGCCCGAAGATCGTGATTCAAAAATTCCGCCGTCGCAAAACCATGCGTCGTCGCACCGGCCATCGTCAAATGCTGACCCGCGTGAAGATCGACAAGATCCACGTCTAGGCCGCCCGGCCCCGCCCCTCAGAATTCTGGCCCCAGCCCTGCCGCGCACGTGCGAGCCGGCACCTGCTGCACCATCTAGGGCCTATTTGCGACCTCCTCGCCGCAAATCGATATCCAGATTAACCGTCCGTAGGTTCCGAATGTGGGATGCCGCGTCGCGCAGCGGGCTTCTAACAAGCCGCTCATGATCGGCAGATCGGGTCGCGGCAAGACCTCCCAGCGAGATTTTGTCGCTGGGCTAAACCCTTGGCACTGAAGCGCTTTTGGACCCTTCCTCATGGAACCCTAAAAATTTTTTTCCGCGCTCCGAGCGTTCCCGCCGTGAGGAGGAAAACGCCACTCTCTCGAAAAAAGAGGGGCTTTTGCGCTCTGGCGGCACCTGACTACCGCTGGGGCCGGATGCTGGTTGCTTGCCCCAAATCTTGCGCTAGCAATAGCTTGAGCACTGGCGGCAAACCTTGATTGACTGGCTTAGAAAAGTTCCTAAAATGAGCCTCCACGCACCGTATGTTGTAGCGCTGCAGAAATGCGATACAATATATTGTGTTCTCTAAGCTGTTTTAGCCATCTTGCCGCAGTTCACGGCCAGTCAATCGGCACGGTCCCGAAAATGCTCGTGTCGGACATGCGTGCGCTCGATGGATAGTATACAGATGTTCATTGTGGTAGGATGCCCTCTCTCTGTCCGCGTAAGAAGGAACTTTCTATGGCCCAAGCCAGTCTAGACACCGCCAAACGAGCTCCCCGCTCCGGGGTTGATACGCCGATCGAACCGGTCGCTATGGTGATCGACACGGTCTTCTGTCCCGACGCTGTCGCCGATCCGTTCGATACGGTCGAATGGGATTTGCGCACCGCCGCCATCAAGGGTGAGGCAGGCGAGGTGTTGTTCGAGCAGACCGACGCCGAAATTCCGTCGACCTGGAGCCAGTTGGCCACCAACGTCGTCGTGAGCAAGTACTTCTATGGCGAGGTCAACACCCCAGAGCGCGAAACCAGCGTGCGGCAGTTGATCCACCGCGTCAGTCGCACGATTGCCGACTGGGGCACCCAGGACGGCTATTTCGCCACGCCAGCCGATGGCGAGCGATTCTATCGCGAGCTGACTTGGCTCTGCCTGCACCAGCACGGGGCGTTCAACTCGCCGGTCTGGTTCAACGTGGGGCTGTTCCACCAATACGGCATCAAAGGCGCCCAGTGCAACTGGCATTGGGATGCCGAGTCGGGCGAAGTCAAGCAGCCCGAGAATCCCTACGAGTATCCCCAGGGCTCGGCCTGCTTTATCCAAAGCGTCCAGGACGACATGGAAGACATCATGGAGCTGGCACGCAGCGAAGCGATGTTGTTCAAGTTCGGGTCGGGCACGGGGACCGATTTGTCGACGCTTCGCTCTCACCGCGAGAAACTTTCGGGCGGCGGCAAGCCTTCCGGTCCATTGTCGTTCATGCGTGTTTACGACCAGATTGCCGCAGTGGTGAAGAGCGGCGGCAAGACGCGTCGCGCGGCCAAGATGCAGTCGATCAAGGACTGGCATCCCGACGTGATGGAGTTCATCGAATGCAAGTCCAAGGAAGAACGTAAGGCTCGGCTGCTCATCGAAAAGGGTGGCTACGACGCCAATTTCAACGGCGAGGCCTATAGCTCCATTCTGTTCCAGAACGCCAACCTTTCGGTCCGCCTCAGCGACGAGTTCATGCGGGCGGTCGATGCCAACGAAACGTGGACGACCCACTGGGTGACCAATCCGAAGAAGGCCGGTCCCAGTTGGCCCGCGCGGGAAGTGTTGGGCAAGATGGCCGAATGTGCTTGGGGCTGCGGCGATCCGGGCGTGCAATACGACACGACGATCAATCGCTGGCACACCTGCCCGAATTCGGGCCGGATCAACGCCTCGAATCCCTGCTCGGAGTACATGTTCCTCGACGATACGGCCTGCAACTTGGCCAGCATCAACCTGATGAAATTCCGCGAGCCGGACGGGACGTTTGACATTGCCCGTTTCCAGGCGGCTTGCCGCATCTTCTTCATCGCCCAGGAAATCCTGGTCGACCACGCCAGCTATCCGACTCACCGGATTGCCAAGAACAGCCATAAGTTCCGGCCGCTGGGGCTCGGTTACTCAAACCTGGGCAGCCTGATCATGGCCAGCGGCCAAGCCTACGATTCGGCCGCGGCTCAAGGGCTGTGCGGTGCACTCACCGCGCTGTTGCACGGAGCGGCCAATCTGGCCAGTGCCGAGCTGGCCGCCGCCGTCGGTCCCTTCGAGGGATTCGCCTTGAATCGCGAGCCGATGTTGCGGGTGATGCAGATGCATCGCGAAGCGGTCGATCAGATCGACGTCGCTTGCCCGGCCTATTTGCGCCAAGCGGCGGCCAAGGTATGGGACGCGGTGCTGGCGTCGGGTCGCCGGCACGGCTTCCGCAATGCCCAGGCTACGGTTCTGGCACCGACCGGCACGATCAGCTTCCTGATGGATTGCGACACCACCGGGATCGAGCCCGACATTGCCCTGGTCAAATACAAGCAATTGGCCGGTGGCGGCATGCTCAAGATCGTCAACCAGACGGTTCCCTTGGGTCTGCGGACCTTGGGTTACGACCAGCCGCAGATCGACTCGATCCTGGCCTACATCGATCGCGAAGACACGATCGAGGGGGCTGCCGATTTGAAGAACGAACACCTGCCGGTCTTCGACTGTGCGTTCCAGCCGCGCGGCGGAATTCGCTCGATCGCCTGGCGGGCGCACGTGCGAATGATGGCGGCCGCGCAGCCGTTCATCTCGGGAGCGATTTCCAAGACGGTGAACATGCCCCGCGAAACCACTCCCCAGGATATCGGCGACGCCTATCGCGAAGGCTGGATGCTGGGTCTGAAAGCACTGGCCGTTTATCGCGATGGCTCCAAGGAAAGCCAGCCCCTGTCGACGTCGACCGAGACCGACAAGGCTTCGGCCAAGCAATTGGCCAAACCGCGTCGCCAACGACTTCCCGACACGCGGCAGTCGATCACTCACAAGTTCAATGTGGCCGGGCACGAGGGTTATATCACCGTCGGTCTCTACGAAGATGGCCGGCCGGGCGAACTCTTCATCACCATGGCCAAGGAAGGCAGCACGGTCGGCGGTTTGATGGATTCGTTCGGCACCGCCGTCTCGATGAGCCTGCAATACGGTGTGCCGCTCGAGGTCTACGTGAACAAGTTCTCGCACACCCGCTTCGAGCCGATGGGGCATACCAAGAATCCCGATATTCGAATTGCCAAGAGCATCGTCGATTACATCTTCCGCTGGCTCGGAATTACCTTCTTGCCCGGTTACCGCGAAGCATCGGTATCGGGCTATGTAGAGGAGGCGTCGGCATCTACTGCCGACGATGCGGAAGCACAGCCCAAGCCCGCCACCAAGACGGTTGGCGGGCCGACAAATCGGCCAGGACAGGCCAAATCGCCGGCGACCGGCTCGACCGCTGCTGGCGGCAAGGGGACCAACGGAGCGGCTGCCCACGCCAACGGTACCAACGGCGCCACTCAAAACGGCGCCGGCAAGAACGGCACCCATGGTGCCGATCCAAACGGTACCGCCGCGAATGGTACCGCCAAGGTCTTGCACCGGACTCCGGGGTCGTCGGCCGTGAACGCCGATCAGTTGCAGCGGGCTGGCGTTGCGATGAAGGTCGAATCGGGAGTTGGCCTGGCCGATCGGACCGAACAATTTGCCCGTTTCCAGACCGATGCGCCAAGTTGCGACAACTGCGGCGCCATCACGGTGCGGAACGGTAATTGTTATTTGTGCCACAACTGTGGCAACAGCATGGGTTGCTCGTAATGGATTGTTCGGGTGGGATGCCCGCGAGCAACCCACCTTCTAAAGAAACGGGTGCCGTCTTTAGTGGCCGACGGCACCCGTTTTCGTTTTTTCCGGCAGGCAGCCTGCCCCTTTTTGGGCGGGCCGGTGGGGCGGGCACCAAAAAATGATGGCCCCGGTTTGTGAGCCGGGGCCATCGGTCGATGGGCCGTTTTTGCGGGAAAAGACTGAGACGAACCAAGGGTGGGGACCGCCTCGCCTCAAATCCGCTTCCCGCGGTTGGGTCGGACTTTATTATACATAGGCTCCTCACAATTCGCGCATGTTTTTTGCCAAAAAAAGCGGTTGAACAACCATTTTTCCAAATTATGATCCCGATCGGGGGGTAATAATGCTCGCAGGCTGGTCTGTTACCCCCGCTCGACGGTTCAAAAAGCCTAGCGTCGCCAGAATGCTCACTAGCGCACCCGCCGCATACCAGCCGTTGTACTCGTAACGCTCGAAGACCTCCCCCTGCCCCACGATCGCCGGCTCGTGCGGCTCGGTTTCCAGCCCATAGTGGTCAGCCAACGCCCTGGCCCGGATCAGGTGAATCACCGGCACGCCGGCGGCAAGAAAACGGGTCATCACCGAATCGATATCGCGTGCCCGGGCGGGCAATCGCCTGTGCAGACCCGAGCGGAACTGCTTTTTGCCCAAGCTTTTGCCGACCGAAGTTGCGCCGCCGCCGATGTTGATGTAGCACTTGATCGGCGCGCCCGCGGCCCGATCGCGGTAGAGCTCCATACGCTGCTCGACGCTGTGGGTGAAGCTGTCGGCTTCGATCGTGGGCAGATCGTTGCGGGCAATCCCCTGCCGCAGTGTCTGCTGCGTCGCTTCGCTCATTCCCAGCCCACGATCTTCCATGCCCCCCAGCGAAACCGCCTGCGAGCGAAAGCGGATCTTCCCTCGCTCGAAAAGCGTTCGTTCCATGTCCAACCAGAGGAAGTCGGGCAAGTTGGCTCCCCACTGGCTGGCGGCCGCGCTGGAAATGCCGATCGGCCGCAGTTCGAGCGTTTGCACGGCGGCCTCGACCGCAATGTTCAAACCGGGGAACGAGCCGGAATAGCCGATCGCCACGGTGTCGCCAGGCTGCACGCCAGCGCGTTTCAACAACGAGACGACAATGGCGGCAAAATTGGGATTGGCCGAAATCCGCTTGGCCTCCAGACGGCCGGCGGTGCTGGTGGCCGGCGTCATGGCGGCACCGATCAACCCGGTTTGGGCCGGGTCAACCACCGGATCAACGGGATGGCCCAACTCGATCCGCCGATGTTTGACCGCTTCCATGGACTCGGCGGCCAATTGTGCCGCGGCAATTTTCTCGGCGTAGTAGGGCTGCACAGCGCGGCGCCGATGCGACTCGACCAACAGCAATGCGGCGATCGACAACAAGGCCGTCAGCACGAGCGCCGGC
Organism: uncultured Planctomycetaceae bacterium; assembly: GCA_963702015.1. GTDB lineage: Bacteria > Planctomycetota > Planctomycetia > Pirellulales > PALSA-1355 > DATJTR01. The sequence continues at coordinate 2,142,750 of OY969698.1, read as the reverse complement.
CGGCTGGCCCGGCGCGGTTGCCAGTAGACACTCTTCATGGCAGCGCCTCGCCGCCGTACAAGAGCATCAGCAGCAATCGCACCACGACGGCGGCAGTAAGGAGCGTGCTGATCGTTTCCACCAGTCCTTGGCGATCGATCCAAGTTCCGATCAGGCCAGGAATCACATAGCCAATGACACTCACCTCGGCTGGATGGGCCAGGCTGTGCCTGCCGAACTCCAAAGGAGCGCCGACCGCCAAGGTGTCGAGCGCCATGCCGAGAACGTAACCGACAAGAATCGTGACCACGGTCCGCCGCTTGCCATCGAGAATCGTGCATTGGCCCAGCGCCATGGCACAGGCGGCGCTGGCGATGCCGACTCCGATCGTCAAAGCCACGTCGAGCGGGTGCGACAGGCTCAGCGCGATGTAGCCCGGCACGACCAGTCCGCCGGCGGCCAGCGCGAACCATTCGGAAAACAACAAACCGACGGCCAAACCCAAGCCGATCGCGACGGTCAGCAGTTCCATGAGTCGCTTTCCACTGCGCCTTCGTAGGGAGTTCCAACCGCGCCTGCCGAACGATCGCCGCGCGTCCCTCGGCTTTGGAACAGTCGGGCCAGCTCGAGTCCCAGTCCGCCGATGTTGCCGAGGCCGACGACCAGCGTAGGTCCGTCTGCCAACCGCAGAACGGTGTCGAAGATCTCCTCCGCGCTTCGGCCACTTGGGAGCACGACTTGCTGCATGTCCAAACCCGCCTCACCGGCTGCCCGCGCAAAGTGATGCACCCCCCCGCCGACGACCACGTAATGGTCGGCTGGTTGCCAGGCGGCGCACGCCTGTCCAAGCTGCCACGACCGTTCGGGCCGATCTGCCCGGCAGTTGAACAAGGCAATCCGCCGCTGTGCCTGCGGAAATCGCTGAATCATCAGATTCCAAACCTTCTGGCTCGATTGCGGATCGTTGGCCGCAAATCCATTGACCAACCAGAGCCGCTTGCCGTCGGCCTGAAAGTGCCAATCACGCAGCGCGCCGGGTCGGGCGCGGCGCGCCACATGCCACCGAGCGCCGTCTGGCGGTCGATGCCCAGCTCTGCGCACACCGCCAGCGCCAATGCCAGGTTTTCGGCATGCTCCGTGTAGGAAAAGCCGGCCAGGTCCGTGGGGGTGACGGCGGCCACCTTCGCTCGCGAGATCATCACAAGTCTGGCGCCACGATCCTCAGCCGCATGTCGAAAAATGTCGCCATGGCGCTCGTCGGCAGTAAAAACGCTGCCGCCCGGCGGAATCATGCCGGCCAGCGCCCAAGCGACGTCGCGCTCGAGCGGGCCCCATCACGTCGAGGTGGTCGGCGCGCGCCCCCGTGATCACGGCATGGGTGGCGCGAATCAATTGCCACTCGCATAGCCACTGCAGGCCGGGCGTCAGGGCCATGCACTCGACCACGAGCGCCTCGGCTCCCGCGGCAACTGCCGCGCGCACGACACCGATTTGCTCCAAAACGTTCGGCCGGCAACCGCGCTCGATCGGTTGTTCACGCCCGTCGGGCAGACTCAGACGCGCCAAAGTGCCGGTCGTCTTGGCACAGGTCGCGAGGCCCGCGGCGCGTAGGCCCGCGGCGATCAACCGCGTGACGCTCGACTTGCCCCGGGTTCCATTCACATGGATCCGAATCCGGATTCGATCCAATCGTCGCCGGTGCTGCCGGCGCTCGATCCAAGCCAATGTCGCCAGCAGGGCGCCGAGCGCGGTGAGAATCCAGAGGTGTTTCATTCGGTCTCTCCGTCGATGCCGCAGCGCGGCGTCACCACGATCGCTTGATCACGGCCAGGGTGTCGGCCAGATCGGACAGGTGCCCGGCGGTATGCCCGGCCGTGACACTCAACCGGACGAGCGACTCACCGGCCGGGACCGAAGGTGGGCGAATTCCAGGCGCCCAAAAGCCGCGATCGCGCAAAAGTTCGGCCAACTGCATGGCGCGTTCTGGTTGGCCCACGATGAGCGGAATGATCTGGCTCGTGGAGTCGCCGATGTTCCATCCATCGGCCGTGAGCCGGGCCCGCAGTTCGGTCGATTTGGTCAGCAGTTGTTCGCGCCGCCACGGCTCGGTGGCCACGATGTTGAGTGCCGCCACGGCCGCGGCGCTGGCGGCTGGCGGATGTGCGGTCGAAAAGATGTAGGGGCGCGCCCGATTGGCCAGCCAATCAATCAACTGCGCTCGGCCGGCGACGAAACCACCTGACGAGCCGAGCGCCTTGCTCAGGGTGCCGACACGGATATGAACGTTTTCGGCGAGGCCAAACTGCTCAATCAGTCCACTGCCACGGCGCCCGAAGACACCGGTGGCGTGGGCTTCGTCGACCAGCAGCATCGCGCCAAACCGCGAGGCCAGCTCGGCCAGATTCGTCAGTGGAGCGAAGTCGCCGTCCATGCTAAACAGTGAGTCGGTGACGATCAGCTTTCGCCGCCGTGTGTCGGTCGCTGCAAGCATTTCTTCCAACGCCTGGTAGCTGCTATGCGGATAGACGAAGACTTCCGCCCGCGACAAGCGGCAGCCATCGATCAAACTGGCGTGATTCTTGCTGTCGCCAAAGACCGCGTCGCCGCGGCCAACCAGAGCGCGAAATGGTGCCGACATTGGCGGCGAACCCCGAGGGCATCACGATTGCCGCTTCGGTTCCCAGCAGTTCGGCCAACCACTCTTCCAGCCGCAAGTGCGACGCCGAATAGCCGCTCACCAGCGGACTGGCCCCCGCCCCCCAGCCTTCGATCTCGGCGGCGGCATGGGCGGCGGCGATCAATCGCGGATCGGCGGCCAATGCCAGATAGTCGTTCGAGGCGAAATTGACCAGCGTCCGCTCGCCGCCCGACGTCGGGATTCCCGGTTTGATTGGGGCCGGACTGGCGATCATCGCCCCTTGGCGGCCGGCACGGCGCGTCAGGCGTCGGCGCAATCCCTGCCGTTCGAGTGCGGTGATCTCATCGGCGATCCAGGCCAGCGGGTCGTCAGCCATGGCAGATTTTCGCCCCCCGTGGGCGACCGGCAAACCGCTAACGGGCGGTCGCCTGGCGTCGGCTTGGTTTGGCCGTGTGCGGTTTACGCCGCGCTGCGCTTGGCAACGTCTTTTTTTGCGGTTTTCTTCATTGCGCTCGCGGTCGCCCGGCTGGACTTGGCAGAGCGGATCCTCGCCGCCGATTTCGTGGCCGTCGACTTTTGCGTCTCCGACGCCAGCAAGAGCACCATCTCGAACTCGGCCGGCGTGACCGGCTGGACACTCAACCGCGAACCCTTGCGCAGCAATTCCATCTGCTTGAGCCCCGCCACCTGGCGTAGCAGCGGCAACGGCAGCGGCGAATCGAAAATCAATTCCAGGCGAATGTCGACCATTTGCCAGATCGGATTGTCGGGCGATGCCTTGGGATCGAAATGATCGACGTCCTTTGGATCCCAGGCCGTATGATCAGGATAGCCTTCGCGCACGACGACGGCCGTGCCGACGATGGCCGGCGGCTCGGCGTTGGAATGATAGAACAGGACCCGGTCGCCCAGCGCCATCTCATCGCGCATGAAGTTGCGAGCTTGATAGTTGCGGACTCCACTCCAGAAGGTCATTTGACGAGGCGCGGCGGCCAGGTCATCGATCGAAAAACATTCGGGCTCCGTTTTCAACAGCCAACAGCGCTCGGCCATAACGGTCTTTCCTCTCCGAAGAACAATGATGCTCACTCGTTTCGCAAGGCCGCGGGCAACATCGTGCAAAGGTAATAGGCCCGCGGAGCGGCGAGATCGAACAGCGAGGCCAGACTGCCGGCCGAGATGTTTCCGCCCGCCAGGTTGAATCGCGAGCTGCTTTCTTGCTGCCCGGCAACAAGCGTATCGATCAAGCTGACCGGCTTGCGATATTTGACCACGCCGCGCCGTTTCGGGCGTCAGGCCGGCCAGTTCGACGGCCCGATTGATGGCGTCTTCCACGAATCCGAGTTCGTCGACTAGGTGTTGCTGCTTGGCTTCGCCAGCGGTGAAGATACGGCCGGTGAAGACCACTTCCTGGCTCGCCGGATCGGCTTTCAGTTCGGGCCGACTGTCGAGCACGATTTGCTTGAACCGGTCGAACGTCGAGTCGACCAGTTGCTTGAGGATTTCGCGTTCCTGCTCGCGATAGGGTTCGGGCAAATGGGCCGTGGGGCTGCCCATCTGCTTCAGCGGATGGCTGGCGATCGAATCATCTTGGATGTCCCACTTCGTCAACAGCGCCGAAATATCGTAATGTGGGATGATCACGCCGATCGAGCCGGTCCAACAGCTCGGCTCGGCATAAATCGTCTTGGGGTGCGGGCCGGCCGCCATGGCCACGTAATAACCGCCGCTGGCGGCAATCGCTCCCATGCTCACCACCAGCGGGATTTTCTTCTCTTCGACCAGTTGGGTCAGATGGTGGTACAGGTAGTCGCTGCCGGTCACGGTGCCGCCGGGCGAGTCGATCCGCAGCACGATGGCTTTGACGTTCTTGTCGTCGCCGGACCGCGTCGAGTTGTTTCTTGAGAAAGTTGTCCTCGGCCATGATCGTTCCTTCGAGGGTCACGATGGCCACTTTGTCTTTGGCCTCCTTGCTCAGCGAGTGATATTTTTCGTGCAGATCACTCTCGGGCTGGAAATAGTTCTGCAGGGTGCCGGCCAGCGAAAAGTTGATGAAGATCGAAATCAGCAGCGCGCTCCATAGCAGCCGCCGGCCCAGCTTGCCGAACCGCCGCGGTTCTTCGACGATGATGCGCAACGGAGCACCTTGCGGGTCCCACGTCACTTGGGGACGAACGGGTTGCGGTCCACTGGACGGGGGAAGCGATGAACTCATGGGTTAACTCCTCTGCAGTGAGCGCTCTGGAGCGCGAAGTGCCTGGTTCCGGGTCGCGCTGGTCGCGCTGCCGTGCAGCGCTGGGGGCTGTCCCCCCCATTATTGACGTTCGGGTCAAAAATGGAACGCCTTTTCCGGCCGGGCGCTCCACCGAGGCAGGTCAATCGCTCGCCCACCGTGCGGCCGATTCGCTCCGCCGATCAACCGCGGGTGACGCGCTGGTAGAGATCGATGTGCCGCGCCACGAGTTGATCCACGTTGAACTGGGTCGCGATTCGCTGGCGGCCGGCCTCGCCCAGGCGAGCCCGAAGCCCCGGATCGTTGACCAGCCGGTTGGCATAGCGTGCTCGGCCGGCGCGATCACCGACCGGCACCAGAAAACCGGTTTGATCGTGGATCACCAGTTCGCGGTTGCTGGGCGTATCGGCCGCCACGACCGGCACTCCGGCGGCCAGCGCCTCGATCACGGCCACCGCCGTGATCCCGCTCCCCTCGCCTTGCCAGAGATGATTGAAGTGAGGGAGCAGTTGCGACACGTCGGGCCGAGGCCCAAGAAAGTGGACGTTCGGACTCATCGTGCACAATCTGGCAAATCGCACCAATTGCTGGCGCTGTCGTCCCTCGCCGACGACGACAAGGTGCAGATCGTCGCGCACGCAGCGCAGAATGTCGAGCGTCCAAATCACCTCTTTCCATCCCTCTTCGACTTCCAGCCGGCCGACGATCCCGAACAGGTAGGCATTCTCCGGCAGACCGATCTCCGAAAGCAGATCGCCTCGCGCAATGAACCGGCCGTCGCCGGCGCGGCGGCGGGCGGAATGATGGCGAACCTGTCCGCCGGCCAGCCGTGGCGTACAAAATGATCGCGCACGGCCACGCGTGGAACGATGATCGCCCGCGTTTTTTTTGCCAGCCATCGACCAAGCGCCGGGCGGTGCCAGGGCGGCGAGCGGTTTTCCGCCGGTTCCCCCGCCACGAGCTGGGCTCGGCCGGCGACCAGCGCCGCAAGGCGTCCGTAGGCGCCCGAATTGAAGCATCCGGTGTGCACCACGTCGGGACGCAGGCGGACCAGCAACCGCTCGAGTCGCACCGCCGCCAGGGGATCGAGTGGCCAGCGCTGGCTCACCGTGGTGACTGAGACTCCGGCTGCCGTCAGCGGAACATCCATCCGCCTGGGCGGGGCGAGGCAGCAGACATGGAGGTCGAACTGCGACCGTGGCAAATGCGTGGCCAACAGCGTCAGTTGCTGCTCGGCGCCGTAGCGATCGAGATCGGAAACGACGTACAGGATGCGCGTGCTCAAAGCAGGACGTCAGCACCGGCCGTCAACCGGACAAAAACCGTGTTTCGCTCGAAGGCGATCATTCTAGTTCGCCGCCAGCGCAAAACGGGAGGGGGGGGCACAAGCCGGCCAGCACGCGTCCGCCTCGTGCGGCCGGTCAGCCACGCAACTCGTCTTCGTCCAATTGAGCCACATAGGGCAAGTGGCGATAAGCGTCCTGATAATCGAGCCCGTAGCCAACGACAAATACGTCGGGTACGTCGAAGCCAATGTAATCGGGCACGAGCGTTACGGCCTGACGCCCTTGCTTGCGCAGCAGCACTGCCGAACGCAGCGAACGCGGTTGATGCGATTGCAACTTGGAGACCAAGGCATCGAGCGTGTGGCCCGTGTCAAAAATATCGTCGACCAGCAGTACGTCCTGCCCGCCGATCTCGGGGAGCAGGTCGAGGTGAAGTTCCAATTCGCCCGGCCGGGTCGCCGCCCCTCGATAGCTCCGTGCTTGCACCAATCCGATGCGCAGCGGCAAATCGATTTGCCGCATCAAGTCGGCCAACAGGACCAGGCTGCCGGTGAGCACCCCGATCAGCGCCGGGGAGCGGCCAGCATAATCGACGGCGATTTGTCGCGCCAGCCGGGCCACGCCACCGCGAATCTGTTCGGCATCCAGGAGCAATTTCACGGTAGTTTCGACGGTCGCGCGGGTGTCCGAGTGAAAAACAGCGAACTTACCCGCATAACTTGATCGAGCGGAGCGCGGATTTCAACCCGTGTAGCTGAACAAGGGGGGTTGGCCGGAAACCGGGGTCGACCAAGGGCCGTCGGCAGGCAGACGAATCGAGAACGTGGCCCCCTTGCCCGGCGTGCTGTACACCTGGATTTCGCCCCCATGGGCTTGGACGATCGATTTGCAGATGCTCAAGCCCAGCCCGTTGCCGTGAGCCGATTCTTCGCGCTGGCGTGACTTATCTCCGCGGTAAAAGCGTTCGAAGACGTGGGGCAGGTCGACCGGATCGATGCCCATGCCGGTGTCGGCAACGCGGAGCACGACTTGCCGCAGAGCCGGCTGAGGATGGACCTCGACCCGGACGGTGCCACCGCGCGGGGTGAATTTCAAGCTGTTATCGATCAGATTGTTGACGACCTGACGCAGGCGATCTCCGTCGCCATTGATCGAAGTGCCGGGCGTGCAATCGGCGATCAATTGGATACCCCGTTCCTCGGCAGCGCCGCGGAACATTTCGACCGATCGTTCGACGATTCCGTCCAGGGCCACCGGGTGGCTTTCCAGGACGAAGCGCGCCGTGTCGGTTTCGGCCAACAGCAGCAATTGGTTGATCAGCACGCTCAACTGGCCGCACTCGCCGGCGATTTCACCGAGCAAGTCTTCGTATTCCCCGACGGAGCGATTCGTGTTCAGCGTCACGTCAACTGAACTCTGGATCGCCGCCAGTGGCGACCGCAATTCATGAGCGGCGTTGGCCACGAACTCACGATTTCGCTCCAAATAATCGGCAATCAGGTCCAAGAAACGGTTGATCGTTTGCGACAGTTTGTCGAGCTCGTCGCCGGTGCCTCGGATTGGCAATCGCTCTTCCATGTGGCTGGGCCGGAGGCGCGCGGCCGTGGTAATGATGCGGGCCAAAGGGTGCGTGGCCCGGCCCGACAGCCAATAACCCCCCAACGGCGCCACGCACAGCAGTACCAGGCCCGCATATGTGGTCAACGTCGTCAGCTTCGAGACATCTTCGTCGACTAATTTGAGCGATGAGCCGACGCGCACCGTGTAGGTGGGCAGACCCGGCTTTACGATCCGCCATTGGGCCAGCCGATAGCCGGGAATGTCGCGCAGTGGAGATTGATTGGTCGTCGGAATCGGGACGCCGCCGAGCGGCGGGGCATTATCGCTGGACCAGATGACTTCCTGGTTCGGTCCCAAAAGCTGCACGAACAGGCCTTCTTCACCGTGTCCCAGCACCATGCGCTTCATTTCTTGAATCGAGGCTTCCAGGTCTGGCTGGTACGCCTCGATTGCCAGGCCGATCTCCTTCGCATTGGCCAGCAGAGATTTGTCCATTTCGTTGATCAAGCTCAGACGCAAGCCCTCGTGTACGCCGAACAGCGCGAGCAACACCGTCAGCAGCACCACGGCGGTGTTCCAAGCCGTCAGCCGGAACCGAAGCGAGCGGAAAACAGCTCTAAATTGCTCGGAGCGCATAACCGCGACCTCGGACAGTCTGAATGATCGATTCGTCAAAACCCTTGTCCAACTTGCCGCGGAGGCGGTTGATGTGGACTTCGATCACGTTCGTTGCTCCCTCCCAGTCTGTCTCCCATAGATGTTCGCACAGCATCCGCCGCGTGACGACCTGGCCGGCATAGCGCATCAAGAGCTCGAGCAGACTGAATTCGGTCGGGGTCAGCTCGATTTCGCGTTCCGCGCGTCACGCGCCGCGTCGCCAGGTCAAGCGTCAGCGAGCCTGCCTGAATCACCGCCGCAGGCCGTGTTACGGCGCGCCGGCAGACGGCCTCGACGCGGGCCATCAGTTCGACCAGCGCGAATGGCTTGACCATGTAGTCGTCGGCGCCGGCATTCAAGCCATCGACGCGTTCCTCGACCGAGCCGAGCGCCGTGAGCACGATCACCGGGGTGCGGTTTCCGCCAGCACGCAATTGCTGCAAAAGATCGATTCCGGGCAGACCAGGAAGCATCATGTCGAGAATGATCGCGTCGAACTGTTGTCCGGCGGCCAGTTCCAAGCCGCGCTCACCTTCCTTGGCCCACACGCAGCCATGCCCGGCCTCGATCAATCCCTTGCGCAGCGACTTGCCAATGACCGGGTCGTCTTCAATCACCAGCAGTTCCATTGGATCGCCTCGCCACAAGAGTAAGGAGCAAAAAATGACTGGTCGGCGTCGGTTGGCATCTCGATTTCACACCACCGGGATGATGATTGGGCGCCGCCATGGCCGAAAATTGCCGACACAATGCGGGTAAAACCGTGCAACGCGCTATCTAAAATCATAGCACCCCATGGAGTCGGTCCCACGGGCCACAACAGATTTTAGAGCTTTGACTTACGGAATTGTAACGGAGTTTGGATAGCGTCTCGAACGATGATTGGAATAATCTGGATGCTTCAGCTGTCTGGCTGAAAACGAAGGCGGTTTCCCGTTGCTCGCCTACGCGGGCCGATTCGTAGCGTTTCGCCGTCTCTGCGCCTCATCGTTTGGCGGTTTCATTGTGGGAAGTGGCGGTCCGAGGTGAGGTTGCCCGCCGCCCCCGAATCTGCTCCAAAGTATTGCCCGCGTCTGTCTGGCGGAAGACAGAAAAACTCGGTCGGGCCTCATCTGGAATTGAGGGTAACGCGATGGGCGACATCTTAGCGTCCTTTTGGGACAATTTTCGGCACAATCTATTCAAGCCCCTGCTGTTGTTTTTCTACATGGGCTTTTTGGTGCCGCTGTTGAAGGTGCCGTTCGAATTCCCGGTGCAACTCTACCAAGGGTTGACGATCTTCCTGCTCGTCGCGATCGGTTGGCACGGGGGCGAGGAGCTGGCGTCCCTCAGCGCGGGCGAGTTGAAACAAGCCTTGGGTTTCATGATCGTCGGATTCATCACTAACTTCATTATTGGCATTATTGCCTACGCCGCGCTACGCGGAGCCACCAAGCTGCGAAAGATCGACGCGGCGACGGTTGCCGGCTATTACGGTTCCGATTCGGCCGGTACGTTTGCGACCTGCGTCGGTGTGCTCGGAACGGTCGGTCTCAGCTACGCGGCCTACATGCCGGTCATGCTGGCCATCATGGAGATTCCCGGCTGCCTGGTTGCGCTCTTCCTCGTCTCGAAGCTTCGCAACCAGGGCATGGATCGTTTGGGAAACTTGCCCCACGAACCTGGATACGACCCGCGCGCTGCCCGGCCGTTGCCAGCCGCCGGGGGCCATGGCGATCACGGCGCGGCCGCTCATGGCGCCCACCCGGGAGCGATGCCGACACGATCGAAAAAGACCGCAAGAGCTTTCTTGGCTTCATCAACTGGAAGCTCCTCCACGAATTGTTCCTGAACCAGGGGCTTTATTTGCTGCTGGGGGGCATCTTCATCGGCTTCATCAGCCGGTTTCAGGGCGAGAAAGTCAGCGCGGTCGACGACCCGCTGTTCATCAGCCTGTTTCAAGGGTTGCTCTGCCTGTTCCTGCTGGAAATGGGAATCACCGCTTGCCAGCGGCTCCGCGATCTGAAAACCGGCGGATGGCCGTTTGTCGCCTTTGCGATCATCGCGCCGAACGTCTTCGCCACATTCGGAATGTGCGTCGCCCACGTCTATAGTGCCGCCATCGGCGAACCGTTTGAGATCGGCACTTATGTCCTGTTTGCCGTCCTGTGCGGCGCGGCCTCGTACATCGCCGTCCCGGCGATTCAGCGGCTGGCCATTCCCGAGGCGAGCCCCACGTTGCCGTTGGCCGCGTCGCTCGGCTGCACGTTCTCGTACAACGTGACGATCGGCATCCCCGTGTATATTGAAATTGCCAAGCTGTTGATGAGTGCCTTCCCGGTTGCCGGCGAAGTGGTTACCTGACGCTAGAGGGTGACCGATGGCGGTCGCATGGCTTCCAACCTCATAGCGGGATTGTCACAGCGATCAGAATAAAGGGCATGCATTATGGCGGAATGGGCACAAGTCCGACGCGTTGTGATCATCGTCGACACGGCGATCGAATCGCCGATTTTGGAGCACATCATGAAAGTCGGCGCACGCGGCTACAACTGCGTCTACTGCTTCGGCAAGGGTCGGCATGAGGTGCTCGAAGACCCTTTTACCGGACGCTCGCGTGTCCGCATTGAGTTGCTGGTAAGGGAGGAAATCGCCGAAGTGATTATGGATTTCGTCCATGAACCGCAGTTCAGCCCCTATCCGATTACTGCCTTCATGGACACCGTCGAAGTCGATCCGCGCGACGAGCACTATTTCTAGCTTTCGTCGCCGCAGAGTCATCCCGTGCCCGACCGCGGATTGGTCGTGTCGGCGCTTGCCGCCAGCAGTGCGATCAGCCTCCGGGCAGCGGCTTCGGCGAATGCCGGTTCGTTGATGTGGCAATCGAGTCGGACCAATTCGACTTTTCCCCGATTTGCCTCGAGACCGGCGAGCAATGCCCGCCGGGCTGCCGGATCGTCGAATGCGCCGCCCGCGCCGTCGATGGCCGACACTCCGCGCAGCGGAAAGAGAACGCTTGCCGGCCCGCGCGACGCGGCAACTTTGCGGCCGATTTCGGCTCCCAGTAGCAAGTTTTCCGCCGGCGTGGTCCGCATCAGGGTGACGTTGGCATTGTGTGGGTGGAATTGCCGGCCGCGAAATTTTTCGGGAACGCTATCCGGCCCGTAGAAGTTGACCATGTCGGTCGCACCAACCGAAACGACTTGCGGTACTCCGCACTCGGCCGCAGCCGTAAGTCGCGTCGGACCCGCCGACAGAAAGCCACCCACCAGCTCGTCGGCCAGTTCGGTGGTGGTGATGTCGAGCACGCCCTCGATCAAGCGCTCGCGAATGAGCGATTCCATGGCCTCGCCTCCGGATCCCGTGGCGTGAAACACCACCACTTCGCAACCGGCCTGTTCCAAGATCCTGCGGGCATGCTCGACGCAGGGGGTCGTGACACCGAACATCGTCGCGGCAACCAACGGTTTGTCGCTCACCGCCCTGGTGTCGGCGGCGTGACCGACGAGTCCGGCCATCGCCCGGGCAGCCTGATCCAGCACCGGCCGACTGAGGCGGTTCACTCCCGCGATGTCGACCACGCTGTTGAGCATGAAAATATCCTTGTTGCCGATGAAGTGCCGAACCTGACCCGACGCCAGCGTGCTGACCATCAACTTGGGCACTCCCCAGGGGAGCGCCCGCATGGCGGCGGTGCCGATCGTGGTGCCGGCCGAGCCCCCCAGCGCCAGCACGCCGGCGACCTCGCCGCGCGCATAATCCGCCGCGACCAGCGTCTGGGCGCGGCGGCGCCGGCCGTAACGGCTGCGCCCCGATCGCCGGCGGCCAGGCGAGTCGCGTCGGCGCCGGCGGCGGCAAAGACGCGCGCAGCGCGGAATGTCGGCAGTCGCCGTGGGCTCGCTCAAACAGCCGACGTCGACCAAACGCGTGGCAATGCCACACTGCCGCAGGCGGTCGCGGAGGTAGACAGCCTCGACTCCCTTAGTGTCCAGCGTTGCCAGGATGTAGACCGCCGGTAGTTTTGCGTTAGGCATTGGCTAGTAATTTGTTTTTTTCGCCCGATTTTGTGGCGGGCCGAGGGTGCGCAGTTCGATGACGTCGATTTGCCCTCCGCCGCCCCGTGGGACTCGCGCATCTTAGCCAGCATGGAATTTCGCGTCGAGCGCCGCTGATCGGCAAAAACACTGAATCTGAGCCGCTGATTTGACCTCGAAGGTGTGCTCTGCCGGCGGCGCAGGGCCCGCTGTCACACGCCGCCGGACTTGCGCACCGGAGTGCGAAAAGACCGACTGTACCCTCGCCGCGGCCGGACGTTATAATAACCAGCCCCAAGCCTCTCCAGCCCGCGTCCCATGCGCCTGCCAGTGTCCAAAGCGAAAACTGCCACGGCACCACCGCCGGCGCCTCCGCTGCGCTTGTGGGAAGACGGTCTCCGCGAGCCAGCCGACCAAACGCGGCACAATTTGCAGGCCATGCTGGGCGACGGCATCTCGTTCAGCTTGATGGTTGGCATGGGCGAGACCTATCTGCCCGCTTTCGTGCTGGCATTGGGCATGGGTCAGATTGCCTCGGGCTTGATCGGCACCATTCCGCTCTTGGTCGGCGCCATCTTGCAATTGGTTTCGCCGCTGGCTGTCCGCCGGCTCGGATCGCATCGCCTTTGGGTCGTGGCCTGCTCGCTCTGTCAGGCGGCTTGTTTTGTCCCGTTGTGCGCGGCCGCCTGGATCGGCTCGATTCCCATGGGGGCGCTTTTTGCCGTCGCTTCGGTCTATTGGGGATCCGGACTGGGGACCAATCCGGCTTGGAACACTTGGGTTGGCACGATTGTGCCGATGCGGCTCCGTGCCCGCTACTTCGCTCGCCGAACTCGCCTCAGTCAGATTGGCGTCGTCGCCGGTTTCGTTATCGCCGGAGTGAGCCTCCAATATGGTGCTCGCGTGGGGCGCCTGTTGGACGTTTTTGGTTTCGTTTTCCTGGCGGCCGGTTTGTGCCGGCTCGTTTCAGCCAGTTTTATTTTCAGCCAGAGCGAGCCGGTGCCGCCGGGGGACGACCATCGTCGTGTGCCGCTGGGGGAGTTCATCTGGCGGATTTACGTCAGCGGCGAGGGGCGGGTATTGGTCTATTTGCTGACGGTGCAAACCGCGGCACAAATCGTTGGTCCCTACTTCACCCCGTTCATGCTCGGGCCGCTCGGACTCTCGTATGCCCAATATGTCGTGCTGGTGGCCACGGCCTTTGGCGCCAAGGTCGTTTCGCTCCCCGCTATGGGCGCACTGGCACATCGTTGGGGCGCGCGGCGGCTGCTGACCTGGGCCGGCGTGGCGATCGTCCCACTGTCGAGCTTTTGGATCTTCTCCGATAATTTCTATTATTTGATGTGCGTCCAGGTCGTGGCGGGCGTGGCCTGGGCAGCATACGAACTGGCGATGTTCCTGCTGTTCTTCGAGACGATGCCGGCCGAGGAACGGACCAGTTTGCTCACGACGTTTAATCTCGCCCATGCGGTCGCCACGGCCGCTGGCTCGCTGTTGGGGGGTGCGATTCTGCTTAATTGGGGTCCAACGCTTGGCACCTATCACGCTCTTTTTGCCCTGTCGGCAATCTGCCGGATTTTTGGCTTGTTGGTGTTGAGCCGGGTGCCAAAATCCTCGGTCTTTGGCGAGCCGGTCTCCATGCGTACACTGAGCGTTCGCGCGGGTGCCGGTTCGCTGGATCAACCGATCTTGCCGAGCCTGGGTGCCGACCCCGACGAGGGGGATTCGGACGATTGAGCGACCGGGGGGGCCGGTGAATCCCGGATTCGCCGTGCCAAATTGGCAGATCGGAAGGCATGTCGCCTCGTCGAACTGCACAGTTTGGCAGTGCTGACGCGGCTTTGACCATGGAGCGACACGGTGCGCATAGATCCATGAGGCATAACCACTTGCGGCGCGTCTTGCGGGCACTGGCCCGGTAGTTGCATAGCTGCCCGCTCACGCCACGGTCTTGCGCCTACGCAGGGGCTTGTCGGCGGGCTAAGCAAGACCAGCAAACCAATAATCCACCCTTTCATCGAATCGCGGAGGCGAGCCAAACCCATGTCGACCGCAACCAAGACCCCCAAGAAGAAACCCAACGCATCCGGCATCAAGCTCCAACCCCTGGGAGACCGGGTGGTTGTCGAGCGTGAAGTCGCCGAAGGAAAGACCGCCGGCGGAATCGTTCTGCCCGACTCGGCCAAGGATAAGCCTTCGCGCGGAACGGTGATCGCCGTCGGCGACGGCCGGCTCCTGGACGACGGCAGCCGCGGCAAGTTGCAGGTGAAGGTGGGCGACAAAGTGTTGTTCACTTCCTATGCCCCGGAAGTCATCAAGATCAACGACGACGAAGTTTTGCTGATGCGCGAAGAAGACATTCTCGCGGTGATCGAGGGCTGAACACGATTGTCCCTGCACCGTGGCCGGGCACGACGCGGCTGCCCCCTAGGTGTCCTTGATGCGATCCCCCCGTCGCGCGACTTTGCAAGCCAATACCTTAAGAGGAGAAAACGATAAATGGCCAAGATGATTGCATTCGACCAAGAAGCCCGCGACGCGATGCGCCGCGGCGTTTCCAAGTTGGCCCGGGCGGTCAAAGTGACGCTCGGCCCGAAAGGACGCAACGTAATTTTGCAAAAGAGCTTTGGTTCGCCCACGGTGACCAAGGACGGCGTCACGGTCGCTAAGGAGATCGACCTGGAAGACGTTTACGAGAATATGGGCGCTCGCATGGTGCGCGAAGTCGCGTCGAAGACCAGCGACGTTGCCGGCGACGGCACCACCACCGCCACGGTGATGGCCGAGTCGATCTTCAACGAGGGGCTGAAAGCGGTGGTGGCCGGCGTCAATCCGATCCACCTGAAGCAAGGCATCGAGAAGGCCGTGGCCGACATCACCGAGAAGCTCCACAAGATGTCGATCACCATCAAGAGCAAGAAAGAGATGGCCCAAGTCGGCACCGTCGCCAGCAACAACGACACCGAAGTCGGTGAACTGTTGGCCGAAGCAATGGAAAAAGTCGGCAAGGACGGCGTCATCACCGTCGACGAGGGAAAGAGCCTGAAGACCGAAGTCGAATGGGTCGAGGGCATGCAGTTCGACCGCGGCTATCTCTCCCCGTACTTCGTCAACAATCCCAACACGATGGAATGCGTCCTGGAAGACGCCTACGTGTTGATCTATGAAAAGAAGATTGCCAACATCAAGGAACTGGTCCCGGTGCTCGAAGGCGTCGTCAACGCCGGTCGTCCGCTGCTGATCATCGCCGAGGATGTCGAAGGCGAGGCCCTGGCCACCCTGGTCATCAACCGGCTTCGCGGCACGTTCCAGTGCTGTGCCGTCAAGGCACCTGGCTACGGCGATCGCCGCAAGGCGATGCTCGAGGATATTGGCATTCTGACCGGTGGCACTGCCGTGTTCGAAAGCTTGGGCATCAAGCTCGAGTCGCTTCCGATCACCGATTTGGGCCGGGCCAAGAAAGTGATCGTGTCGAAGGACAACACCACGATCATCGAAGGTGCCGGCAAGCCAGTCGACATCAAGGGCCGCATCGAACAAATCCGCCGCGAGATCGCAGCCGCCACCAGCGACTACGATCGCGAAAAGCTCGAAGAGCGTCTGGCCAAGCTGGCCGGCGGCGTGGCCAAGGTCAATGTGGGAGCCGCGACCGAGAGCGAGATGAAGGAAAAGAAGGCTCGCGTCGAAGACGCCTTGCATGCCACCCGTGCTGCCGTGGAAGAAGGCATTTTGCCCGGTGGCGGCGTGGCCTTGCTGCGGGCATCGAACGCACTGAAGGCTGAAGGTCTGAGCCACGACCAGCAGGTCGGCTACGACATCATTATCCGCGCCTGCCGTGCCCCGCTGACCGCGATCGCCCAGAACGCCGGCAAAGACGGCGGGATTGTTTGCGAGAAGGTCTTTGAGGCCAAGGGAAACGTCGGCTACAACGCGGCCACCGACGTCTACGAGGACTTGGTCAAGGCCGGTGTGATCGACCCGACGAAAGTCACCCGCACCGCGCTGCAAAACGCGGCCAGCGTGGCCACGCTGCTGTTGACCAGCGATGCCCTGATCGCTGAAAAGCCGAAGAAGGAAGGCGCCAAAAAGGGTGGCGGCGCCGGTCACGGCGGCGACTACGACATGTATTAATCGCTTGCGTCGGCCGGTCGACTCGCGACCCGCCGACGTACGAGACGCGATATTCCAAGACCCGCCGGTCCTTCATTGGGCCGGCGGGTTTTTTCGTTATCTCAGCGGCCTTGCGGCGAGCCGCTCGTCGATGACCCGCTCGGCAAACGGTGCGGCGGCTGGATGCCCATCAGCGAAATTCCGTTGGAAATCTGCTCGGGGGTCATTTCGGCGACACGTTCGCGTGACAAAAGATAGAGCGCCCGCAACTGGCGATTCATTTGTTGGAGTCCCATTGCGAGGAACTCATCACGTTGTTCCTTGGTCAGTTCCTCACGCGAAAAACGCCGCAGCTCATCGACGCTGACTTGCGGCAGCACGCCCTGGAGACCGACGGTCATGCGCACCTGTTGCTGAGCCAACTGGCCCCAATGGTGAATCAGTTGCTGCTGTTCCGCGTCTTCCGAGGCCGCATCGAGCCGCGCGCGTGCCGGCGGCGACAGCCGCTCGGCCAGACGGGCGATGTCGGCCGAGGTCGGAAAAATGTCTGTCGCGAGAGGATGACCTGACCCACGGTGGAGCATGATCCACCGCAGAGCAAGATGCTCTTGAATCGGTTTCATCCCTTCCACGACCTTCCGCCGCCGATCGGATAAGGTGGCCAACAGGGCCTCGCGGTGTTGCCAGGAAAAATCATCGAGCCAGTCGTACACGACCGGCAGGTCTTGCGCGGTTGCCCCGCTCAAGTCGTCGCCGCGATTGCCGAATTGCTTCAGGTGGGTGACTTGCCCAAGTCGCTCGTCGTCGGAAAGACCGTTGAGTTTTTCGCGAACGCCCGAAGGAAGCACGTCGAGCCATTCGTGATAGCTCACCAGCACGTCGTGCAACGTCGCTCCCTCGCTGCCGCGATTGAGATGGTCGTGGAGATCCCTGAGCCGTTGTTGTTCCTGCGGCGAATACTCCATGAAGCGATCGAGTTTCCGCGCAAGCTGTTCCCGCTCCGCCGCCGACATCCGAACGAGCTCGGCCTGTCGATCGGCCAGCGCTTCGGGAATCGCCAGGCCGGGCGTTTTGGCGGAGCCCGGCGCACGCTTGAAAAGGCCCGATTTCTCGAGCTTATAAAGAAAATCGATCGAGCCTCCCTGCGCGTAGAGATCGTACAGATCGAATTCTTGCAGGATCGGCAGATCTTGCAGCAATTGCTGGTTGGGGTCGGGCCAGATCGCTCGGCCTCCCGCGTAGCCCAACACCAGTGCCACCACGGCGATCAGCCCCACGATGCCGGCGCGCCGCAGGTCGATGCGGCCCAAAGCGGGCGACGGTTGCTGTTCCTCGGCGGCGGCCAGTGAGACCATTTCGAGCGTCGTGCGGGAGAAGTTTTCGCCGACGGTCGCCCGTTCCAGCTGGTCGAGCATGTCCCACGATCGTTCGTAGAGGGTGAGCGCCTGGCGATAGGCCGGATCGGATTTCAGCCGCTCTTCGACCTGCTGGCTGGTACGCGGATCCAACTCGCCGTCGAGGTAAGCGATCAGTTCTTCGTTGTCAGGATTTTCCATGGTGCGCTTCGTCGATCGTCTCACGAGTTCTTCAAATACGGCTCAAGCACCTCGCGCAGATTGTCACGCGCTCGAGCCAACAGCGACTTGATCGCCTGGGGGCTCATTTGCATCGTCTCGGCGATATCGTGGTAGCTCATCCCTTCGAACTTGCTGAGCAGCACCGCCATCCGTTGTTTCGGGTTAAGCGTCGATAGCGCTTGCTCCACCACTTCGTGCAACTCCGCCTTGTCGATTTGCCGAGTCGGTAGCAGCCCGCTGGCCGCCATCGCCAGGTGGTCGAGCGAATTGCTGCCACTCGCGCCGGATCGCGCGGGTTGAACCTCTGGCCGCCGGGCGAGCGTCCGCAAGGCATTGGAGGCCACGTTGTTGGCGATCGTGAACAGCCATGTTGAGAATTTCGCTCCCGGCACGTACCGACGCCGCGCCCGATACACGCGCAAGAAAACCTCCTGCGCCAAATCCTCGGCCAGATCGCGGCGACCCGTCAAATGATCGAGCACGGTCACCAGCCGGGACTGATAGCGGATCATTAACTCATCGAATGCCGCCGCACTGCCGTCGCGCACCTCAAGCATCAGCCGCACGTCGGGATCTTGCAGCTCGTAGCGCCGGGCCGTCGACTCACTTACAACCAATGAGAAACCTCATCCGGTAGGCGAAACATACGGCCGCTGTCCGGCGGCCCGGGGAATCCACCTTATCCACCTCCGTATTCTACCGCGCCGAATGAGCAAGCTTTGGCCGAACGGGGGGTAAATTGGGGCCGCGAACGGCTCTTGGAATTCAACCCCAACCCCTGGCCCAAGGTTCCGTTTACATCGGGATTTCTCGGCCTGATTTCCTCATTCCGGCACGCCTTTGGGTGACCGCCAATGGCCATCGGCCGGGTCTCGAATTCTCAGCCTGTGGCCGCTGACGAAAACCCGCTGGGTGCGCAAATCGAAGCCCCGGGCGTCTTAAAAGAATCGACCTGGGCGAGGGGCGGAGTTGGCGGAAAATGAAAGGATGCTAACGATCTGGCCGACGAGTATTTTGCGGACTCGAATTAGAAACCAGTGAAATCGCTTGACGCACTTTCTGATCCGTGTATGTTGCAGGAGGACAGAAAAAGGGGGCCAATTCGTCGAGTCGAAACTTGCCGTCGGCCGTGGTTGGACGGCGGTTGCCTGCCCCAGTTGCTTGCCCGATATGATCGTGTCATTCGTACGTCGGCTATGCTAGCGAACGAGTTAGCGGCCCGGCGTTTTTTCGGCCTATGATTGGCCGCTCCGCGGGGTGAACCGCGGTCGTTTTTTGGCCGGGTTGGCCAATGAATGCCCGGCATCCCCGAACAACCTGTAAATCCTGGCTCGTACGTCGAGAGGCGGGACTTGTCCGGTGCCGCGCACGAGCGCCGTCACAAAAAAATTGGCACTTGGGTGCATAACTGCCGGCAAACCGCTTCACCCCCCGCGTAAAGGGTTGAGAATCGGCCGGCAGTGCCAAAGAGTGAGAATCAGACAGCGTAAGACAATCAGACCGTGATGGAACCGAAAGGAAGTGAAGTCGTGTTGATGGAGAGCGAAGGGATCATCGTGAATGCCGGATTGCAGCGACTGCGGGAAAGCCCCTACAGTGCTGTCCGGCGGTTGTCGTGTGAATTTGCCGATGGCGTGCTCACGCTGCGTGGCAACGTGGCCAGCTTCTTTCACAAGCAAGTTGCCCAGCAGTCTGTCGCCGGACTGGAAGGGGTCGACCAGGTCGATAACCAGGTCGAGGTGATGTAGGCGAGCCGCGCCGTGAGATTTCTGTTCGGCCCCCAATCCGCCGACGGTCGGGTCGATCCAAACCGGCCCGATCGGACGGCAGGCGATTGCCTGTGCCGATTGCCACGGCGGAAGAATCTCCACTCAGATGGCAATCGGCACTGTCGTGGGCCGGGTTACCGGCGGTAGTTGGCCGTCGAGGTCGACACTCGGTAGCCCCCGGTCGGGATCGCCTCTGCGTCGTCATAGAAGGGACCCTGGCTTTGATACTCGGCGGGAACGATATCCGCCTCGGCCCGCGGCGGCGGCCGGCGAGTGACTCGCGGATCGGGTGGCCGCACGTATCGCGGCTGACGGCTCATCCGTGACGGCCCATTCTGCGTCGGACCCTGTTGGTATCCGTTTGGACCTTGTTGATAGCCACCTTGTTGATATCCGCGCGGACCTTGTTGGTAGCCTTGCATATTGCCCCGTCTCGACTGATAGGGGACTGGCACTTCTTCGGCCGGCGTGATCATTTCAGCGCTGGACGGCGTGCCGTCGTCATACATTGCCGCTCCGCCTGGACCACCTGGGTTGTACATCCGACCCGCCGGACTTATGCCCGGGCATGTTCCCGGCCCACAGTCGCCGCAGCCACCGCCGCGGCAGCCTTGGCAATTGGGAACCCACCACTTTCGGCCCGTGAAGTTGCCCCATTGGTCGCAGGGGTCGCAACATTGCGGCGGGTTGTTGTACCAGTTGTTGTAAAAGACTTCGCCGCAGCCGCAGCCGTTAAAATGCGTGGCCTGGTACTTTGCCAGACAGCGGTCGTGCCAGCAGTTGATGCAGTTCATGAGGCAGCAGCCGCTGTTAAGCATCAGCAAGACCGCCCCTAAACCCAGATATGCAAGTCGTTTTGACATGATGGTTTCCTTCCCAACATCTCCTTCGAGACCCCGCCGGCCGCTCGCCTTTCGAGCCGCCGGCAAACCGTCGGTCGATCCGACGTCCCGAGGGTGTAAAATGCCGCCGCCGCGCCCACGCTTGGGGATGTATCGGCTTGCGCGATCGCTACGATCCAGAAAATCGTTAAAACCGTTACATTCTTGCCAAACTCGCCACTTTTCATCGGCGTGGTTGGGGCATAATGGGAAAGCTTCTTCTCTCGACTTTGCCGGAGTGCGAAAATCATCTTGAACGACACCCTCGACCCTGCCGAAACCGACACGCTGGCCGCCGCCCTGACCCGGCACGAAATCGATCTGCCCGCCGATCAAATCGAGGCGCTCGATCGCTACTGTCGCCTGCTGTGGGATTGGAACGAAAAGCTCAATCTGACCCGGCACACGACCTACGAGAAATTCACCAGCCGCGACATCGTCGACAGCCTGGCGCTCGAACAATTTCTCGACGCCGGCAACCGCGTGCTCGACGTCGGTACCGGCGGCGGAGTGCCGGGCGTGGTGTTGGCCATTCTGCGTCCCGACCTCACGGTCGAACTTTGCGAGTCGATGGCCAAGAAAGCCAAGGCCGTCACGGCGATCGTCACCGAATTGGGTTTCAACATTCCGGTGCATCACGTGCCGGCTCAGCAAGTGCTCGGCGAGCGCAGTTTCGATACACTCGTCGTGTGCGCCGTGGCGCCGCTGCCAAATTTGCTCACTTGGTTGGCACCCCATTGGGATGCGTTTGGCCGCCTGTTGGTCATCAAGGGACCGGCCTGGGTTGAGGAACGACAAGCGGCCAGGGAGCGTGGACTGCTGCGGCTGCTGGAACTGCGAAAAGTCTACAGCTATCCGCTGCCGGGGACCGAGTCGCAGAGTGTCGTTCTCTCGATCTCGCCGCGCGAAACGTGATCCGGCCAGACCGTCACGACGATGGAGTCGCTGCCACCAACAGCGGCCGCAGAAATATGCCGGTGGCGTTGTCGGCCGTCGATGCGATTTCTTCCGGTGTGCCGCAGGCGGTGATTTGGCCGCCGGCTTCTCCCCCCTCGGGCCCGAGATTGATGATCCAATCGGCACTCTTGATGACGTCGAGGTTGTGCTCAATGACCAGCACGGTATTGCCTCGATCGACCAGCCGATTCAACACGGCCAGCAGTTGGCGGATGTCGTCGAAGTGCAGGCCGGTCGTCGGTTCGTCGAGAATGTAGAGTGTCTTGCCGGTGTCGACGCGCGCCAGCTCGGTGGCCAGCTTGATCCGTTGGGCTTCGCCGCCGGAAAGCGTGGTCGACGACTGGCCCAGCGTCAGATAATCCAATCCGACCAGTTGCAAGCTGCTCAACAGTCGAACGATGTGCGGAAAGTTCTCAAAGAATTCCAACGCTTCGGCTACCGTCAGGTTGAGCACATCGGCGATCGACCGGCCACGATAGTGAACTTCCAAGGTTTGGCGGTTGAATCGTGCGCGACCGCACACCGGGCAAGGAACGGTCAGATCGGGCAGAAAATTCATCTCGATCCGCTGCACCCCCTGCCCTTGGCATTCCTCGCAACGTCCCCCCTTGGTGTTGAAGCTGAATCGGCCGGTCCGATAGCCGCGCTGCCGGGCTTCGCGCGTTTCGGCAAACACCTTGCGGATCTCGTCGAACACGCCGGTATACGTCGCCGGATTGCTCCGCGGCGTGCGACCGATCGGCGACTGATCGACCTCGACCAGCTTGTCGATGTTGCTCGCCCCGCGCAAACTTCGGTGCGGGCCAGGCTTGGGGGCCACCTGCCCCAGTCGCCGGGCGACCGCTCGGGCAAGCGTCTCGTTGATCAGCGAACTTTTGCCCGATCCGCTCACTCCCGTCACCGCCACGAAGACTCCGAGCGGAATCCGGGCTTCGACGTCCTTGAGGTTGTTCGTCGTGGCCCCTTCCAGCACCAGCGAGTGGGTCTTGGTTGTGCGCCGCCGGGTGGCCGGAACCGGAATCGAAAGTTGGCCCGACAGATAACGCCCGGTAATTGATTGCGGATCGGCGATCACGTCGGCGGGCGTTCCTTGTGAGACGATTCGTCCACCGCCGCGGCCGGCGGCCGGCCCGATGTCGATCAGCGTGTCGGCGGCCCGCATCATCGCCTCGTCGTGTTCGACGACCACGACCGTGTTGCCCTGCACTTCGAGGTTGCGCAGGGCGTCGATCAGCCGCTGGTTGTCACGTGGATGCAAGCCGATCGAGGGCTCGTCCAACACATAGCAGACACCCACCAGCCCCGATCCAATGCTCGTGGCCAGCCGCACCCGCTGCAATTCGCCCCCCGAGAGCGTGTCGGCGGGCCGATCGAGCGTCAGGTATTCGACGCCGACTTTGTCTAAAAAATCGAGCCGCTTGCCGATTTCGCTGGCCAGCGGCTCGCCGATCGATTGATCGGCCGCGGCGAACTCAAGCGAGGAAAAAAACGAGCGCGCCCGGCCTACCGTCAACGCCGTGATCTCGTGAATCGCTTTGCCGGCCAGGCGACAAGCGCGGGCTTCGGACCGCAGCCGGGCGCCGCCACACGCCGGGCAAGCCACGGCGCCGCGAAAGGTCTCCAGTCGCTCGTGCTTCGCCGGATCGGTGGCAGTGACATATTGCTTTTCCAAAAGCGTGGCCAGGCCGCGAAACGACTTGCCGTTGCCCTGCCAAAGCTGTTGGCGAGCTTTGGGCTTCCACTCGGAAAGCGGCGTCGACCAATTGATGCCGGCCGCCGCCACGAAATCGGCCAGCTCTTCCCGGTGCCGGCTGCCAAGCCCGCTGGCCGAGCCCTTCCAAGGCAGGATGGCGCCGTCGGCCAGCGATAGCGCTTCGTCGGGAATCACCAGTTCGGGATCGAACGTCACGTGGTAGCCCAGCCCTTCGCACGCCGGGCAGGCGCCGTAGGGACTGTTGAAACTGAAACTGCGCGGCTCCAGTTCCTCGAAGCTGAGTTTGCAGTTGGGGCAAGCATGCAGCGTGCTGAACAGATTTTCTTGCCAGGCCGGCGCCGGCTGCTCGGCGGTGACGGCCGGCAAATGGCTCACCACGACCATTCCCTCGCCATGCCGGATCGCCAGTTCGATCGATTCGGCCAGTCGCGATTCCAGCCCAGGCCGGATTACCACCCGATCGACCACCGCTTCGATCGTGTGATTCTTCCGCGCGGCCAGCTCGGGGATATGCTCCAGGTCGACCACTTCGCCATCGACCCGCACGCGGACAAATCCCTCCCGCCGCACGGCGGCGAACGTCTCTTTATGCTCCCCCTTACGGCCACGCACCAACGGGGCCAGTATGATTGCCTTGGTTCCGGCCGGCATCGCCAACAAGTCCGCCACGATCTGTTCCGGCGCTTGCTGGCAAATCGGCGCATTGCACTGCGGGCAATGAGGCTCGCCCAACCGGGCCATCAGCAGCCGCAGATAGTCATAAATCTCGGTCACCGTGGCCACGGTGCTGCGCGGGTTCTGGCTTCCTGCCCGCTGGTCGACCGAAATCGTCGGCTGCAGCCCCTCGATCGAGTCGACGTCCGGCCGCTCCATCTGGTGCAGGAATTGTCGGGCGTAGACCGACAAGCTTTCGATATATTGCCGCTGCCCTTCGGCATAGAGCGTGTCGAAGGCCAGCGAGCTTTTGCCCGATCCGCTGGGGCCGGTTATCACCACCAGCCGGTCGCGTGGAATGTCGACGTCGACGTTTTGCAGATTGTGAACCCGCGCGCCGCGAATCCGGATCGCTTCGGGCTCGGTCGTGCTCGGACCGGAGTCGCTGGCGGCTCGGCCGTTACTCATGTTCCACACCAGGCGTGGCAAGACGGCAGGGAATAAACCCCTTAGTCTAACACAGCCCGGATCGAGAAAGGAACCGGCCTATGTGAGGGCGTAATAGGCCGTTTCGGACTCGTAGCAGGCCGTTGGCCCGCCGAGATTGCACGCGTCCCGAGCTTCTCTTTTTGCAAAGGCTTTGCGAGCGGTCTACCTTTCGCAATTCGTCAAACAAACACCAGCGCGCACAGCGCAACGGCCACCATCACCGAGCCGACAATTGTTTTGGCCAACGTCCCCAACAACCGGCCGCGGAATGCCGCCCAGCCGACATCGCGGCTTTCGCTCAAAGTCCGCCCCATCATGTTTTCGCCGGCCATCGCTCCGAGTGCGGCTCCCACGCCCGCAAACACGATCGCTCGCCACCAGCGAACCGACCACCGGAATCGGCACGCCGACGAAAACGCCGACGCCGGCTCCGACGATCGATCCGAGCAAGGCCAGTACGGCGCTCCAGCGGCTTCCGCCGGCCTGCCGCACACCCCGCGCCGCGGCCAACAGCTCCACCAATTCCCCGACGACGGCCAGGACGGCCAAGGCCCCCACGGTTTGCCAGCCAAGGCCGAGCCGCACGTCGTCGGGAACCAGCCACGCATAAAGGGCCGCCGCGGCGACGATCAGCCAGTTGCCGGGCAGGGCCAACAGGGTCATGACCCAGCCAGACCGCCAGCACCAGACAGAACAGGATCGCCCAGAGAATGGTTATCGCCACGGTGATCGCCCGAGCCTGTTTCTATGGGTTACTGGCGGGCGGTCGGTCGGCCCTACAACCCGAATTGCCGATCTCGCCCAGAGCCGCCTTTTTAACGGCATCAACGTTGACACTGCGCGCCGGGCGAAATTATACTGGGTTTGTGAGTTTGGATCAGTATCTCTAATGCTGGTCGGCACTTGAAATTTGACCCCGCGTAGCCCGGACTGGAAAACTGGCGGCCCATTCGGGCCGGCCGAGTGGTTTGCCCCAGAGCGGGACAAGTCGCCATCGCGGTCGGTCGCGAGGGAAGAGTTCGCCTCCCTGAGGCGAAAACGAGCAAGCTCGAGGAACAGTTGGCATGAATCTCGTCGGCAAGATCTTTCTGTTCGCCACGTTCGCGATGAGCCTGATTTTCATGACGGTAGCCGTGGCTGTGTATGGCACGCACCGCAATTGGCGGGCGGCAATCGAGCGGACTCAAGCCGAAACTCCACCCGGCGAGCAGGTCGGTCTGAAATTCCAGCTCGAGAAGGCCCGGCAGGACAAAAAGGCGTTGCAGGTCGAGCGGGAGCGGCTCAAGGGCGCAATTGGCCGAGGAACAACTGGCCGCGCGCAATCAATTGGCCAAATTGGAAACGGTGCGCGACGAATTGGTCGCCAAACGCGACGCCCTGCAGAAAGAGCGCGATGCGCTGATGGAAAAAGATCAGAAGGCGGTGGCGGCACTCGACACCACCCAATCGAATCTGGACAAGCTGACCAAGGAAGTCGAAGTGCTGCGCAAAGACATCCGCGTGGCCCAGGAAGATCGCGACAAGCAGTTTGCCGCGGTGGTCGACGTGACCGACAAGATTCATCAGTCGCGAAGGCGATCTGCTAGCGGATCAAAGAACGCAAAGCACAAGTCGAAACCCAATACGCCAAGCTCAAAGAGCTGGCCAGCAAATACCGTTGGGACACGTCGGGCGTGGAAGCCCCCGCCGATCTGCATGGCAAGATCTTGGAAGTCAGCTCGAAAGACCTGGTCGAGATTTCGATCGGATCGGACGACGGCCTGAAGGTCGGCAACACGCTGGAAGTGTTTCGCGGCTCGCACTATCTAGGCAAGATCGAAGTACTGCGGATCGACGTTGATCGTGCGGTCGGCAAGGTTCTACAGGATTACAAGCGTGGCCCTATTCAAAAAGGCGACGAAGTCGCCAGCCGCCTCGGCAAGCTCAGCTAAGCCGCCGGCCGCTCCCCGCGGCCCGGCGCCAGGCCGCGCCCGCTCCTCGGGGAGTCTTCGTCGAAAAGCCGCACGCCAACGTCTATACGGTGATGTTGGTGGTGTCGTTTTTTGCGCTGTTGATCGGCTGCCTGTGCCTCGCCGGCGAAATGGCCCAATACGACTGGGATTTCAAGGCCGCTGGCGCCAGGGTTCCGCCCGAACCCCCCGATTCGACGCCGGCAGAACCTGTTCCCGCGATGCCGCCGGAACCTGTACAATCCTTGCCCGCGGAGCCGGTTCCGCCGGCCATTCCGCCCGCCGCGGAAACACCAGCCACCGCGCCGCCGGCTGCCGAACCACCGGCCGCGGAGCCGCCGGCCGCCGAAATGCCGGCCGACGAAACACCGGCCGACGAACCACCAACCGCGGAACCACCGGCTGGTGCACCGCCCGCCGCGGCACCCATGTGAACACCCGTGCCTCCGGGCACGCAAAAAACGACATCGTCCTGCGACGCGTGGGCCAATATCTTTCCTCGGTTCAATACATCTCAATCCCCGGTGAGCACGGATGCTCTGGCAATGGTTCCACTGGCTGGGTCGTGACCTGGCCATTGATCTTGGCACCGCCAACACGCTGGTCAGCGTGGCCGGCGAAGGGATTGTTCTCAACGAACCGTCGGTCGTGGCGGTCGAAGAGGGAAGCGGCCGCATTCTTTCCGACGGATGTGCCGTCGGCCACCTCGCCCGGCAAATGCTCGGCCGCGCTCCGCAATCGATCGTGGTGGTCAAACCGCTCGCCGAAGGAGTGATCGCCGATTTCGCGCTGTGCGAGGAGATGCTGCGCTACTTCCTGCGCAAAGCCCAACCTCGCTCTTGGCGTCCCCGTCCGCGAGTGCTTGTGGCCGTTCCCGGCTGCGCCACGCCGGTGGAAAAGCGGGCGGTTTTCAACAGCGCCGCCCGTGCTGGCGCGCGCGTCGTCTTTGTCATCAGCGAAGCCAAGGCCTCGGCCATCGGCGCCGGACTGCCCATCGCCGAGCCGATCGCCAGCATGATCTGCGACATCGGCGGCGGCACGACCGACGTGGCCATCCTCAGCCTGGGCGAAATCGTCGCCAGCCAATTGATCCGTGTGGCCGGCGACGCCATGGATCGAGCCGTCGTCGATTATCTCAAGCGCAATTACAGCCTGCGGGTCGGCCTTCCGGCCGCCGAAGCACTGCGGATCGAAATCGGCAGCGCCTATCCGCTGGAAGAAGAGTTGGTCGAAGAAGTCCGCGGAGTCGACGCGGTGACCGGACTGCCGCGCAAGGCAATCATCACCAGCGAAGAAATCCGCGAAGCCTTGGCCGCGCCGCTCGAAATCATCCTGGACGCCATCCGCCAAACGCTCGACCAGTGCCGCCCCGACCTGGCTGCCGATCTGGTCGACAACGGACTGGTGCTGGCCGGTGGCGGCGCGCTGCTGCGGGGCTTGGAACGTTTTGTCGAAGAGCGAACCGGAATTCCGACGCGTGTGGCCGCCGATCCGCTGACCACCTGTGCCCGCGGCACCCTGATCTGCCTGGAACACCTCGACCGCTGGCGCAGTGCGCTGGAATCGAGTGACGAAGACGTCTAACAACGGATCTAACCGCATGCGGTGGGCATCTCATGGCTCGAACGGAGCAACATTTCGAGTGGCACGAGTTGGTCGCCCAGCAGGCGGCACGCCCTAGCGTCGGCGGCACGCGCTGGCGCCTGCGATGGTTGCTTTCGCTGGTGGCGTTGGGGGCGGCAATCGTTTTCCTGCGAGCTGCCCAGCTCGAGTGGACCGATGGCGCCGGCTTTCGGGCCGAAGCGACGCGCCCGATCGAACGGGCAAAACTGGTGCCGGCTCCCCGTGGACGGATCCTGGCTCGCGACGGCAGCCTGCTGGCCGCCGACACGAGCGTTCAGGCATTGGCGGTTCACTATCGCTGGTTCGAAGAGCCGGCCGATCCCGTCTGGTTGGCGCGTCAGGCGCGCGCCCGGCTGACTCGCGTCGAGCGTCGCGACAAGGCCAAGGTGGCAGCGGCCGAGGCCGCGATCCTGGCCGAGCGCGCCCGGTTGCACGATCGGCTGGCCCGTCTTTGCGGGCTGCCCGCCGACGACTGGCAGGCGCCGCGCCAGCCGCTTGCAGCAGCGCATCGTGGCGCTGGCCGAGCACGTCAATCAGCGCCGGCTCGAGCGATTCCTGGAGTTGGGCCGCGAGCCGGCCGAGCAGCAGGAAGTTGCCGCCACGTGGCTCGATCAGGCAGGTGCCGCACTGGCGGAAATGTTGGCCCCCGAGAGAGCCGCTCCCCCGGCTCCCGTCGTGCTGGCTGAACAAGAAGAATATCATCCGCTCTTCGAGGACATTGCCCCCGAGGTCGCCGCCGAGGTCGCCGCGCATGGATCCGACTATCCCGGCACGAGAATCATCGAACTCTCGAAGCGCGATTATCCCGCCGGCACGCTAGCCGCTCACGTGATCGGACAATTAGGACCGGCAACTGTCGAAGAGAGCACCGACGCCGCGTCCGGCTTGCGCGATCCGGAGTTGCTCGTTGGTCGCACCGGAATCGAATGCGGCAGCGACTCAGTGCTGCGCGGTCAGCCCGGCCTCGACGTGCAGCGGATCGATCACCGCGGCCATGCCGTGGGCCTCGATCACCGCCGCGCGCCCCAAACCGGCGCCGACGTCGTGCTGGCAATCGATCCAGTATTGCAGCGCGCGGCCGAATCCCTCCTGGACGACGCCTGTCGTGCCAGGGGCAGCGCGCCTGGCGGCGCGGCGGAGGGTGCCGCCACCGTGGTGATGGACGTCGCCAGCGGCGAATTGTGGGTTTCGGCCTGTGCGCCTCGCTTCGATCCGCGGACGATCGCCACCGGCGACTCGACACGATTGGCCGCGCTGTTTGCCGCCCCCAACCATCCATTGGTCGACCGCGTGGCCAAGATGGCGATTCCGCCCGGCTCGGTCTTCAAGACACTCACCGCCATCGCGCTGTTGGAAGAGGAGGTTTGCGATGCCGAAGAGCCTTTTCTTTGTCAGGGCTATCTCGACACGCCCGAAAGCTTGCGCTGCCTGATATTCCGTCAGCAAGGCGTGGGGCATGGCGAGGTCAAGCTGGCCGGCGCCCTGGCGCGTAGTTGCAACGTTTACTTCTTTCATCACGCCGGTGACTTGGGCGTTGACCGGCTCACCGCCTGGGCCGAGCGATTCGGCTTCGGCCGGCCGACCGGCGTCGAACTGCCCGACGAAGCAGCCGGCGGCATTCCCCGTCCGCTCGACGATGCATCGGATGCCAAACGGCTGGCGCTGGTGCGGTCGCTGGCGATCGGCCAGGGGACGCTGCGCGTCACGCCGCTGCAAATCTTGCGAATGATGGCGGCTGTGGCCAACGGTGGCCGGTTGCTCCAGCCACGTCTGAGAAAGTGTGAGGGACGTGAAGCGAGTGCGGAGTCGATCGCAGCGGCAGCAATTTCCGGATTGCACCAGGAGACGCTTGCCGCGATTCGCGAGGGTTTGTGCGCAGCCGTGGCCGATCCGGAAGGATCGGCGTATGCCAGCGCCCGGCTGGCCAGCGTGGCGATTGCCGGCAAGACCGGCACGGCCCAAACCTCGGGTGCCGATCACGCCTGGTTCGCCGGTTTTGCCCCCGCCGAATCGCCCAAGGTGGCGTTTGTGGTGGTGTTGGAGCATGGAGGGTCGGCCGATCGAGCGGCGCGCATCGCTCGCGAGTTGGTGGCTTACATGCATCGTCTCGGCCGGCTGGCCGAGCCCCCCGGCCTCGCTGGGGATTAGCGGTGCATGGCCTACTCGTGCCCTGACGAGCGCTTTCTTTTGCCGCTGCCGATCCGTTACCATCAATAGCAGCCGCGCGCGGCGGCGCTCGGTAATTTTGCACCAACTGCCTGGGAATTGAGGTCCACTTGGACGATGTCAGTCTGAAATCCAAAACGGCCAGCTATGTTTCGGCGGGCTCGCGCAGCGTGCTGCGTTCGCTCACCGTCGGCAGCCTGTTGCTTCGCAAGCAGCTCTGGGTGTGGCCCATCCTGGCCGCTGTGCTGCTGGGCATTGTCGGCCGGTGGATCAGCCGGTCGGTCGAAACGGCTATGCGCGAGCGCCGCGTCAGCGAATTGACCACGGTCCTTAATGCCGACGTGGCCGCCCTGCGCGTCTGGATGAATGAACAGGCGATCGACGCCGAGTTTATCGCCAGCGACGAGCGCATCCTGCCCGCTGTCGACGAACTGCTGAAGGCCGCCGGCGACAAAGCCGATTCGGAGCGCGGCTCTGTTTTTTCGCCTGGCCAGGCCGCGCTGCGCTCGACTCGCGCCACGGCTCAGCCGCTTTGGTTACCTAGGATACTGTCTGGTTTCTCCCGCGGGCGTCGTTCTGGCCGCCGATCAAGATGCCCCCGTGGGGAAAACGTTACCCGGCTATCGGAAGGAGTTTTTCGACAGCGTTCTTTGCCGGACAGCCGGCCGTCTCAGTCCCTTTTCCCAGCTTGGTCTTACTGCCCGATGCGCAGGGGCAATTGAAGTCGAACTTGCCAACGATGTTCGCCGCGGCGCCAGTGCGTGGAGAGAACGGCGAGCCCGTGGCCGTGTTGGCGATGCGTGTTTCGCCCGATAAAGACTTCACGCGCATCTTGCACATTGCCCAGTCGGGTCAGACCGGTGAAACCTACGCCTTCAACCGCGAGGGCCTGCTGCTCAGCCAGAGCCGCTTCGACGAGGAGCTGAAAGAGATTGGCCTGCTGGTCAATAGCTCGGACAGCCGATCGATTTTGACGGTGATTCTCCGCGACCCAGGCGTGAACATGTTGGCCGGCGATCGACCCACCCGCCCCGCGTCGGAGCAGCCGCTGACCCGTTTGGCGGCGGAAGCCGTGACCGGAAAGTCCGGTCACGACGTCGATGGTTATCGCGACTATCGTGGCGTGCCGTCGATCGGGGCCTGGACCTGGCTGGACGAATATGGATTTGGCGTGGGGACCGAGCAAGACGTGGCCGAAGCGTTCCGCCCCCTCTACGTGCTGCGGCGGGCATTTTGGGCCATGTTCGGTCTGCTGGTGCTGGCATCGGCCGCGATCTTCGTTTTTACGTTGGTCGTCGCCCGCGCCAATCGCGAAGCCCAGCGCGCCGCCCTGGTGGCCAAACGACTCGGCCAATACACGCTCGACAAGAAACTGGGCGAAGGGGGCATGGGCATGGTCTACCTGGCCCACCACGCCATGCTGCAGCGTCCCACGGCCGTCAAACTGCTCAATATCGAAAAGAGCAACGAGCAGACCCTGGCCCGCTTCGAGCGCGAAGTGCAGCTCACCAGCCGGCTGAACCACCCGAACACCATCGCCATCTACGATTATGGCCGCACGCCCGAGGGCGTCTTCTACTACGCAATGGAATACCTCGACGGAATCAACCTGGAGGACCTCGTCCGCCGGCATGGGCCACAGCCCGAACGACGCGTGGTCTCCATTCTTGAGCAAGTTTGCGGCTCGCTCAGCGAGGCGCACGCGATTGGTTTGATTCATCGCGACATCAAGCCGGCCAACATCATGTTGACCGAGCGCGGCGGGATTCGTGATTTCGTCAAGGTGCTCGATTTCGGCCTGGTCAAAGCGCTCGAAACCGACCGCGATTCTTCGCTGACGGCCGAAGGCGTCTTCACCGGCACGCCGCTCTACATGTCGCCCGAAACCATCCAGGCTTCCGACCGCGTCGATGCGCGAACCGATATCTATGCCGTTGGTGCGGTCGGCTACTTTTTGTTGACCGGCACGCCGGTCTTCAACGGTTCCAATGTGATGGAGATTCTGCACAAGCATGTCAGCGAGGCGCCCGAAGCCGCCATCGGTTCGACTGCGGCGGCCGGTTTCTGCCCAATTGGAAACTCTGATCCTCAAGTGCCTGGCCAAGAATCCGCAAGATCGACCCCAGTCGGCGGCCGAGCTGGGCGAGGAGCTGGCCAACTGCGTCACGATGGGCGGCTGGGGGCATCAGGAAGCAATCCTCTGGTGGCAGCAATTCTTTCCGCGCGACGGCGCCGGCGACGACCAAGCCCGAGACGCAGGACAACCGTTTCGCGTCGACGGAAATTCTCAGCGACGTGAAACTCGACGTCTCGAAGACTCGCTGAGCGCGGCTGCCAATTGTGAAATTGAGAACGCCACGGTCGCACCGTTCTAAGAACTCTCTCGCCCGGCCTCACCAGCGAGCGTTTTTTGTGTCCGCGGCAGGTCGCGAGCGGCATCATTCGGAGCCACAAAATTCGGTTCCGGCAATCGGCATCTTGCCCGCTCGGCGAATCGCTCGCCGGCAATCCACCGCGTCGCGTATGGAGTCGCCGCAACTGATTTTCGCAAAACGATTTGCGGCGCGCGTCGATCGGCCGCCGACCCCTTTTGAGCGGGGCCAAAAACCGCTATATTAGCGGTTTGTCTTAAGCCCCAACGGAGGGCACCGGGCGAGCGCCTGCCAAAGGCCCCGCTCGCCCGCATTTCTCGCTGCCGAAAGGATTGCATTTGTCGCCCGATCCCATCGATCCCGATTCCGAAGATTCCGACGCCGACGAGCCCCTGGCTCACGATCCAGAGAGCTTCTCTTTTGATGCAAACAGCGAGATTCATGGCGGCAAGCTGATCAATCTGCCGATCGAAGAGGAGCTCAAAGAGAGCTATCTCACCTACGCCATGAGCGTGATCGTCAGCCGAGCGCTTCCCGACGTGCGCGATGGGCTCAAGCCCTCGCAGCGGCGGATCCTGGTGACGATGAACGACCTGAACCTGACGCCCGGCGCCGGTCGGATCAAATGCGCCAAGATCTCGGGCGACACCAGCGGTAACTATCACCCGCACGGCGAGAGCGTCATCTATCCGACGCTTGTCCGCATGGCCCAAGAGTGGAACATGCGCCACGTGCTGGTCGACAAGCAGGGCAATTTCGGATTCGATCGCCGGCTTGCCTCCGGCTGCCATGCGATATACCGAAGCCCGCATGTCGCCCGATCGCGGCGCTGATGCTCGACGACTTGAAGCTCGACACGGTCGACTACGTGCCGACCTACGACGAGCGCAGCACCGAGCCGACCGTTTTGCCATCGAAGTTTCCCAACCTGGTGGTCAACGGCGCCAACGGCATTGCCGTTGGCATGGCGACGTCGATCCCGCCCCACAATCTGGGCGAGGTTTGCGACGCGCTGGTCCGGCTGATCGACGAGCCGATGACCTCGATGGACGAACTGCTCGAGATCGTGCTGGGCCCCGACTTTCCCACTGGCGGCATTATTTGCGGTCGTAGCGGCATCCGCCGCGGATATCTCACGGGCCGGGGCACCGTGGTGGTTCGCGCCCGCACCCGCGTCGAGGAGATGGCCAAGAACCGGACGCGGATCGTCGTCCAGGAGATTCCGTTTCAGCAGGCGCGACGACCGCGTCATCGAGCGCATCGCCGAGCTGGTGAACGAAGATCGACTGAAGGGGATTTCGGCGATCCGCGACGAAAGCGATTTGAAAGAGCCGGTGCGGATCATTCTGGAGCTGAAACGCGACGCCGATCCGGACGTCGTCCTCAATCAGCTCTATCAGTTTTCGCCCCTGCAAGATTCGTTTTCGATTATCTTTCTGGCGCTGGTCGACGGCAAACCGCGGGTGATGCCGTTCAAGTCGCTGTTGGAGGAATTTCTCCGCCACCGCGTGACCGTGATCCGCCGTCGCACGCAGTTTTTGCTGGCCAAGGCCCGCTCGCGCAAGCACACGGTCGAGGGGCTGCTGTTGGCCCATGCCGACATCGACGAAGTGATCCGCGTGATCCGCTCGTCGGCGACCCAGGCCGAAGCCAAAGCCCGCTTGATGGGGATCGAAGTCCCCGCGGCAATGCTTGAGCGGGCACTGGGCGAGGCCGGTTTTGCCAGTTTCCAGGCCGATCGTGGCAAGAGCTCCACCTACACCCTGACCGCTGTCCAGTCCGACGCCATCTTGCGGATGACGCTCGGTCAGTTGGTCAATCTGGAACAGGAAAAATTGGCTGGCGAGTTCCACCGGCTGTTGGAAGAAATCTCCGAATACCAGCGGATCCTGTCGGACGACGCCATCATTCGTGGCATCATCCGCGACGACCTGATCGAGCTGCGTAAGAAACATGCCGATGACCGCCGGACCGAAATCAGCGGCGAGGAGCTCGGCTCGGTCGACATGGAGGACTTGATCACCGAAGAGACGATGGTGGTCACGATCAGCCATCAGGGTTATATCAAACGGACCGCGGCGAGCGTCTATCGTGCGCAGCATCGCGGCGGCAAGGGACTTAAGGGAGCCAAGACCGAGGAAGAAGATCCGATCGAGCAGATGTTCGCCGCCAGTACCCACGACTATCTGCTGTTTTTCACCAACAGCGGCAAAGTGTACTGGCAGAAGGTTTACGATCTGCCCCAATTGGGTCGCGACAGCCGCGGCCGGGCCATCGTCAACCTGCTCAATTTCGGACCGGGCGAAAAAGTGGCCGAGTGCCTGGCCGTGCGCGACTTTCGCCAACCCGGCCATTATCTGATGATGGCCACCCGCCGCGGACTGGTTAAAAAGACCGAACTGGCGAAATACAGCCGACCCATGAAAGGGGGCATCATCGCCATCAAACTCAAGGAAGACGATGAACTGGTCGACGTCGTCATCGCCAAGACCGGCGACGAAATCGTGCTGGAAACCGAACGCGGCATGGCCATCCGCTTCAGCGAGTCCGACGCCCGGCCGATGGGCCGCAACACCAGCGGCGTCAAAGGGATCAGCTTGGGTCGGGACGATGCGCTGGTCGGGATGGTCGTGGCCGATCCCGATGCGACACTGCTGACCGTCTGCGCCAACGGCTATGGCAAGCGAACTTTGTTTGGACCTAATAGCTCCCTGGCTGTCGCGGCGGAAACCGAACCCGAACCGGCCGGCGAAGAGGACTCGGCGCTCGACGACAGCGCTGACGTGGCTGTGGTCGACGATGCCCCGGTCGACGAAGGTGAGGAGGGCGAATCGACGTCGTCATCCAACCGCTATCGCACCCAGCGCCGCGGCGGAAAGGGACTGCGCGATATTAAAACGACCGATCGCAACGGGCCGGTGATTGCCGTCGCCGGCGTGGGCAACGACGACGAGGTGCTGATGATGACCGCCCGCGGCAAGATTCAGCGCACGGCGGTCGCCGAGATCAGCGTCATCGGCCGCAACACGCAAGGGGTGCGAATCATGAGCCTCGACGCCGGCGATACGTTGGCCGCCGTGGTGCGGGTTCCCCGCGATGCGACCGCTCCGCTTAGCGAGTCGGAGGCGCCTGCGCCGAGCCTTGGCGACGTGCCAACGCCAATCGAGCCCGAGAGTCCACCTGCGACCGAATAGCTCTCGCCGTCGTTGCGGCTCACCCGAGCCGAGGCGGAATAATCGCGCCAGTCGGCCCACTGCGACTTGCGCCAGCGGCTGTCGCGGCCCCGGCCTGACCGTTGCGGGATTCGAGTCGGCTTGATTCCGGTCTCGGGTAATGTAACGTTGCATGAACGTGCGCGGGATTGCTGCGCTGGCGGTCTGAACCTTCTTCTTGTCTTTCCCACCAAGTGGTGTCGCCCCACATGCCTCGACGAGCCTTGATTACCGGTATTACGGGCCAGGATGGCGGCTACCTGGCACGGTTCCTTCTGGACCGGGGCTACGAAGTGCACGGCATGGTCCGTCGCGCCGGCCATGCGGAAAACGAAAGACTGGAAGCGATCGCTGACCGGATCACTTTGCATCAAGCCGACCTGTTGGATCAGTTGTCGATCGTCACGGTGCTGCGTCAAGTGCAGCCCCAGGAGGTCTACAATCTGGCGGCGCAGACATTCGTGCCGACCAGCTTTTTGCAGCCGGTGCTCACTGCCGAGTTCACCGCGCGTAGGAGTCCTGCGGATGCTGGAGGCGATCCGACTGGTCGATCCGGTGATCCGCTTCTATCAAGCCAGTTCGAGCGAGATGTTTGGCCATGTGCGCGAAGAGCCGCAGAACGAACAGACTCCATTCTGGCCCCGCAGCCCCTACGGCGCCGCCAAAGCTTATGGACACTGGATCACCGTCAACTACCGCGAGAGCTACGGCCTGTTCGCCTGCTCCGGCATCTTGTTCAATCACGAATCGCCGTTTCGTGGCATCGAGTTCGTGACGCGCAAAGTTACCGACGCCGTCGCCCGGATCAAGCTCGGCCATCAGCAGAAGCTGCTGCTGGGCAATCTCGACGCCGAGCGCGACTGGGGTTTCGCCGGCGATTACGTGGAAGCGATGTGGCTAATGCTTCAGCAAGAACAGGCCGCCGACTTTGTGATTGCCACCGGGGTCAAGCATACGGTGCGCGAACTGGTCGAATTGGCGTTTCGCCACGTGGGTCTCGATTGGCGCGATGTACGTGACGGTCGATCCGACCTTTTTTCGGCCGGCGGACGTCAACACGCTGTGCGGCGACGCCAACCAGGCCCGGACGAAGCTCGGCTGGCAGCCCCGCGTGTCGTTTGCCCAACTGGTGGCAATGATGGTCGACGCCGACCTGGAGCGGGTTGCCCGGCTGCCGGCGTGAATGCCGGCATCTGGCGGCAGAGAAAATGCTCGGCAGCGCCGGCCGCCAGCAGAGAAAAAAATCATCAAACCGCCGGGCGCGATGCTCCAATCGGCCCGCGGTCGAGGATACACTGTCAGTTTAGCGATCCCTTCTGCTCTTCGGTCCGGGGGAACACCCTCGCCCCAGCGGCCGACGTTTTACCGCGACCTCACTTGGGAATTTCACGCATGAAGATTGCAGTCATTGGCACGGGCTACGTGGGCCTGGTGACCGGAACCTGTCTGGCCGAAAGTGGCAACGACATCACCTGCGTCGACATCGATGCCGACAAGATTCGCCGGCTCACCGCGGGCGAGATTCCGATCTACGAACCGGGCTTGGAAGAACTGGTGCGGCGTAACACCGCCGCCGACCGGCTGCGTTTCAGCACCGATTTGCCGACCGCGACGCGCGATGCGCAATTGATCTTCCTGGCCGTCGGCACCCCTTCGTCCGACGACGGAGCGGCCGACCTGTCGAACGTCTGGGCCGTGGTCGACCAACTCGCCCCGCATATCAGCGACGAAACGATCATTATCACCAAGAGCACGGTGCCGGTCGGCACCAACGCCAAGATTCTGGCCCGCGTCGTCGAGCGCCGTGGCAAAGCCTGCCACGTGGCCAGTAATCCGGAGTTTCTCAAGGAGGGGGCGGCGATTGACGACTTCATGAAGCCCGACCGGGTCGTCGTCGGCGTGCGTGACCCGGAGGTGGGGGAGGTGTTGCGAGATTTGTACTCGCCATTTTTACGGACCGAAAAGCCCTTCCTCGTGATGTCCCCCGAAAGTGCCGAGATGACCAAGTACGCCGCCAACGCCATGCTGGCCACGAAAATCAGTTTCATCAACGAGATCGCCAACCTTTGCGAGCGAATCGGTGCCGATATCGACGAGGTCCGTCGCGGCATCGGTCACGACAACCGCATCGGCTTCGCCTTTCTCTTTCCCGGCGTCGGTTACGGCGGAAGCTGCTTTCCGAAAGACGTGCGAGCACTCGCGGCCACCAGCCGTGCCAACGGCGGCGAGCCGACCATGCTCGAAGCCGTCGAAAAGATCAATCTGCGACAAAAAACGATCATGCTGGAAAAACTGCGCGGCCATTTCGACGGCAAGCTGGCCGGCCGGCGCCTGGCCATGTGGGGCCTGTCGTTCAAACCGCGGACAGACGACATTCGCGAGGCACCGGCCCTGGTGCTGATCGATCGGTTGCTCGAGGCCGGCGCTACACTGCACGTCCACGACCCCGAGGCGATCGAAAATGTCCGCCACCGTTATGCGGACCGCTTGTCGTACGCCACCCAACCCTATGAAGCGTTGGAAGGGGCCGAGGCGCTGCTGATCCTGACCGAGTGGAAGGAGTTCGTTCACCCCGATTTCAAGCGGATGAAGAGCTTGCTTCGCTCGCCCGTCATCTTCGACGGTCGCAACATCTATGATCCCGACACGATGGCCCAAGCCGGTTTTACCTATTATTCGATCGGGCGGACCGCGGTCGGCGCCAAGTGAGCCGGCTGCACCGGCCACTCACTCTTCTTTGGTTCTTTCAGCGATTACGGATAGTCGAGGCTGCCACATGACTCCCGCCGACGAGACTGCAGCCACTGCCTCGGCAGCTTCCGAAAGTGGTCCTGCCGCGCGCCGGCAGTCCGCCCTTGGCCGCCGGCAAGCAAAGTCCGGCCGAACTGGCCGAAGCCCGGCGTTACGGCCACCTGCAATTGCTGGCCGGTCTGGCCGACAAGCTGCTCGACATTGTTTTTTTGGCAGTGATGGCGTTTCTGGTGGCCCGGCCGCTCGGCGCCTATTTGGCCACGATCAATCCGCACCCGAGCGTGCAGTTGTGGCTGCTGTTCTTGCTGACGACCGCGGTCCATCTGGCGGTGTCGTTTCCGCTTTCCTATTACAGCGGATATCGGCTCGAGCATCGCTTCGGCCTGTCCAACCAGTCATTTGCCGGCTGGCTGTGGCGCTATACGAAGGTCCATCTGCTGTCGACGGTTTTCGGCGGACTCATGCTGTGGGGCCTGTACGCCGTGATCTGGACGACCGGCGGCTGGTGGTGGCTGGTTGCCGCCGGATTGTTTTTTGTCGTCAGTGTGGTCGCCGGCCAATTGGTTCCGGTGATCATCATGCCGCTGTTCTACAAGATCCAGCCGATCGACAATCCAGAACTGCTCGCTCGCATGGCCCGATCTGGCGGCCGGCACCGGCCTGTCGATCGCCGGCGTCTACCGCTTTGACCTGAGTGCCGACACGGCCAAAGCCAACGCCATGCTGGCCGGATTGGGCCGCACGCGCCGGGTGCTGATGGGCGATACGCTGCTGGCCAATTTCACGCCCGACGAGATCGAAGTCATTTTCGCCCATGAGATCGGGCATCATGTCTTCCGGCACATCCGCAAGATGATCGCCGGCGGCGCCATTTACACCGCCATCGGTTTTGCACTGGTCGATCGGTTGGTGATGGCCTGGGTCCACTCGGCCGATCCGGCCGCCGATTACGCCCACTTTCCGGTCTACACGCTGCCGTTGGTGATGCTGGTGCTTGACGCTGTTCTCGCTGTTGCTCGAACCATTGCAAAACGCGATCAGCCGCCGCTTCGAGCGTCAGAGCGATCGTTACGCGCTCGCGCGCACCGGCCGGCGCGAGGCGTACATTTCGGCCTTTCAGAAGCTGGCCCGGCTGAACAAGGACGATCCGGCGCCGCATTGGCTGGAAGTTTTTTGGTTTCACAGCCATCCGCCCATTGCCGACCGCCTGGCCCTGGCCGACGAGCGATAGAGCGCAATACTACGGTTGCCCGCCGCCGGTTTCTGGACCGCTCGGCCGTGTGGCCGCCGGTGCCGAGCCGTCTGGCTGCTCGACGATCCGCCGCACCCGGCCGTCGGCCAGCGCCGCGGCGAACGTTTCGACGTCGGGAAAGACGGCATGGCTGAGGAATTTGACGGCCCAGTTGTGAACCAAAGGGCTGATCGTGATCACGACGCGACCATGCCGATGAGCCTCCCACATTTCGATCGCGGTTCCCATCGACGCCTCGGGCACGAACGCCACGACCACGTCGACCTCGCGGCAGAGGCAGTTGTGTTCGAAGAAAACTTGCCGGCCGGTCGCGTCGTCGTAGTCGATCGAGCTATTGTGCAGGGCCAGCGGATCGTAGATGTCGGCCTCGGGGAAGGCGCGGGCCACGAGCTCGGCCACCTGCCCGCGATAGGTTTGGCTGTGCAGCGCCGCTTCGCGCAGCGAGCCCTGCATGATACCGGCCAAGAAGAATCGAATCATTCGCCAAACCTGCAATCAGAATCAGTCGTGCGCCCCGCGGTTGTTTTAGGATAGAATCAATTCCCCGTGCTCGGCAAGCCGACCAGCCGGTTCGGATGCATCGCTCGAACCCTTTGGAAAACGCCCACGATGCCGTCTCGCACATCTGCTACTGCAACTGAAACGAAGTTCACGGAAATCGGCCAGCCCGGCTTCAGTCAAAACAGCTCGCGTCGCCGCACCGGCC
The DNA here is from genome assembly GCA_963702015.1 of uncultured Planctomycetaceae bacterium. Lineage (GTDB taxonomy): Bacteria > Planctomycetota > Planctomycetia > Pirellulales > PALSA-1355 > DATJTR01. Next base: position 2,102,202 of record OY969698.1, on the reverse strand, counting down.
GAAATTAAATTCGACAAGCGCCGGGCGCTCGCCCTGGTCATGGAACTCATGGCGATTCCGGGAGGCAGCGGCGACGAAGCCGCGGTGGCCGACCTACGTGCGCAAAAAACTCATCGCAGGCCGGCGCCTCTGCCGACGCCATCCAGTTCGACAACGCCCACCACCATACGCCCCTGCGAGGCAATTGCGGCAATCTGATCCTGCAGCTTCCCGGCACGCTCAAGGCGCCGCGGCGCTTGCTGATGGCGCACATGGACACGGTGCCGATCTGCGTGGGGGCAAAACCGGTGCGCAAGGGAGACGCGGTCGTCTCGGCCGACAAACAAACGGGCTTGGGGGCCGATGATCGGGCCGGTGTCGCCGCGCTGCTGAGTACCGCCCTGTCGATTTTGGAAAACCGCTTGCCTCATCCGCCGCTCACTTTTCTCTGGGCCATCCAGGAAGAAGTCGGCCTCTACGGCGCCCGGCATGCTCGAATTCAATCGTTTGGGCAAGCCGAAACTGGCGTTCAATTTTGACGGCGGGCCGGCCGAAAAACTGACGATCGGCGCCACCGGCGGCTATCGATTGGGAATCGACATCGAGGGACTGGCCAGCCACGCCGGCGGCGCCCCCGAACAAGGCGTCAGTTCCATCGCGATTGCCGGATTGGCGATTGCTGATCTGGTCCAACATGGCTGGCACGGAGCCATCCAAAAAAATGGACACACCGGCACGAGCAACGTCGGCGTCATTCATGGCGGCACGGCCACCAACGTGGTGACCGACCAGGTCCACATCCGAGCCGAAGCACGCAGCCACGATCCCGCCTTCCGCATGAAGATCGTCGCCGCCATTCGCGACGCTTTCGAGCGGGCCGCTCAGAAAGTCAAAAACACCGCCGGCCGGGCCGGCAAGGTCGTTTTCGATGGCCGGCTCGATTACGAATCGTTCCGCTTGGCCGACGACGAACCTTGCTTGTTGGTCGCCGAGGCCGCCGTGCGGCGCGCCGGGGGCGAGCCGATCCGCGCGATCAGCAACGGCGGACTCGATGCCAATTGGATGAGTGCCCGGGGCATTCCGACCGTGACGCTCGGTTGCGGGCAGGTCAACATCCACACCACCTCGGAGTCACTCGACATCGGTCAGTTTCAAACCGCCTGCCGTGTTGCTTTAGTCTTAGCCACCGCCGGCGAAACCAGTACCTGAACGGCGCGAGGCATTCGGTGGAACTCGACGACGAATTGTGCCTCTGCTTCCACGTCACCAAGCGCAAGGTGATCAACTACCTGCGCGTCGAGCGGCCCGCGCGTCCCGGACAGTTGAGCGATTGTTTTGGCGCCGGGACCGGTTGCGGCTGGTGCCGACCCTACCTCCGCAAGCTGTTCGACGAGGCGACCGGCCAGAACACATCGGCAGTCGCCGGCCAGATTGCGGCCGAGGCCGATCCGTCGAAGACGGCCGCCGAACCGTCGGCTGCCGAATATGCGCGTCTGCGAGCGGGCTATGTCCGCGCCGGCGGCGGCACCCCGCCTCCCGGCGCCACGCCGATCGAGCCCGGCCCACCACCCGCCGACACCCCGCCCGAGTCGGGCTGAATGCTCGCTGCGCAATCCCTTGGCCAGGGCTGCCGCGCGAGGTTCATTGAACGCCTGGGCTCCTGGCAAGAGCCCGACGAATCGGGTAGGATAGTGGCCCATGCTGGATGGCCCCAACCGGCGCCGGCCATTTTGGCAAGCTGGGCCAGGAATCACCCCGTAAATCCTTGAGGGAAGACCCCACCGATGGCACGTAAAGTGATGAATCGCAAGGAATTGCGTGCAGAGAACGACGCGGCGGAGGCCGACGCTAAGTCGAAGAAGAGTGCCAAAGGGGAAGACGGCGAGAAAGTCGAAAAGAAAAAGGTCGCGAAGCGCAAAAGCCGGTCGAAGACCGCCAAAGAGGTCCGACTGAAGGCATTCTGGGGGGTTTTTAATCAATCTCTCAAGCGCGTGGCGTTGTTTGAATACAGCCAACGCAAACAGGCCGAGAAGAAGGCCAGCGAACTTTCAACCTCTCAAAAGACGCCGCATTTCATTCAGCCCGTCAAGGAAGTGATCGACGAATAGTCGCGCGCCGGCAGCGTCGCGGCCGACGTGGGCCGCCGCCGCATAGGCCCATCGGTCGATTCCGCGCCGGCCTGCGGCAAGCGCCCTGGCCGACACGCCATCGCTTGACCCTCGCTCCCGTGCAATTCACAATCGCACTACGGGATCGCTGTGCGCGCACCCGTTGGGAGATCGATCGAATCATGGAATTCAAGCCGGGTCACACAGTCGGCATCGATTTAGGCACCACGTTTTCCACGCTGGCCATCCTCGATGAAAAAGGCGATCCCGTGCCGATCGCCAACGACGACGACGAAGTCGAAACTCCCAGCCTCATTTTGCTGGCCGAGAGCGGGCATGTCGTCGTCGGGCCACCGCGCATGCGGGCCGCGGTCGAAGACCCGGCAAACGTCATCGACCGCGTGAAGCGGTTCATGGGCAATGCCGACTACAAGCGGACGTTCGACGGCCGTGAGATCACTCCCGAATTCCTATCGGCATTGATTCTCAAAAAATTGCGACAGGATGCGGAGAAGCGGATCGGCAAGATCGGCAATGCCGTGATCACAGTCCCCTATTACTTCAACGAAGCCCGGCGCAAGGCAACCGAAGACGCCGGCCGCATCGCGGGTCTGAACGTGGTCGGAGTGCTGAACGAGCCGACCGCCGCCACGCTGACATACGCTTGGGCAAAGGGTGAATTGGGAGGCGTCGACCAACCAAACGCCCGCCCACACCAGGCAATGGTCTACGACTTGGGTGGAGGCACGTTCGACGTGACCGTGGTCCGCTACACGCCGACGCACTTTCAGGTGTTGGCGACCGACGGCGATGTCCACTTGGGCGGCTTGGATTGGAACGATCGCGTCGTCGATTACGTGGCCATGGAATTCCAATCCCGCCACCAACTCGACCCGCGGCTATCGCCGGCCGCTCTGCAGGTCCTGCGATTCGACTGCGACCAGGCGAAGATCGCGCTGTCGACCGCCGACAAGACGATGATCCATTGCCGTTTTCAAGGCAAGGCGCTGGCGGTGCCGCTAACCCGGGCACAATTTCAGGAGCTGACGGCCGATCTGTTGCAACGGACGCTCGACACGGCCGAATTGGTGCTCGAACAAGCCAAGCTCAAAACATCGGACCTGGACGCCATCGTGCTGGTCGGCGGTTCGACGCTTGATGCCCAAGGTCGGCGAGGCCCTGCACGCGCTGACCGACAAGGAGCCCGATCGCACGCTTTCGCCGCACACGGCAGTGGCCCAAGGGGCGGCAATCCACGCCGCCATTCTGGAAGCCAAATTCCAAGGCGAAAAAAGCGTCCTCTCCGATCGGATCCGCAAACGATTGATCGGCGTGCGGCAGGAAGACGTCAATTCGCACGGCTTGGGGATCGTGGCCCGCAACTCCAAGACGGGCAAGAAGGTCAATCACGTGATGATCCCCCGCAACTCCAAGCTGCCGATCGAAGTCCGTCAGACTTTCGTCACCAACGAAGACGGACAGCAGCGGGTGCGGCTCAGAGTGACCGAGGGAGACGCCCCCGATCCGGCGGCCTGTTCGGCGTTGGGCGAGTGCCTGATCTCGAACTTGCCCAAGAATTTGCCAAAAAAATCGCCGATCGAAGTAACCTATGCTTTCGGTGCCGACGGCCGGGTGCGCGTCAGCGCCATCGACAAGACCGGTGGGCAGGCTGCCAGCATCGAGATCGAACGCCGCGGCAGTCTCGACCAGGGACAACTCACCGCGTTTACCAAACTGGCCGAGGAATATACCGTCGAGTAACGACGCAGTTAACAGGTCGAGTAGCGACGCGGACAACGCGTCGAATAAGCGACACCACGGGCGACTCACAGGCAGTTTCAATCGATATGCCCCCAACCTTGGACATCTATCGCGAGTGGCTCGGAATCCAGGAGACCACGCGCCCGCTCAATCACTATCAGATCTTGCGGCTGAAGAAGTTCGAAGACGATATCGGCAAGATCCGCGAGCACTATCGCAAGATGAATGCGCACGTGCGCAAGTTTGCGGCCGGCGAATTCGCCAAGCAATCGCAAGATCTGCTCAACGAACTTGCCAAGGCGATGCTCTGTCTGACCGATACGCGCCGCAAGAGAGAGTATGACGCCACGCTGGGCCGCAAGGACGAAGGCGATGAGCGGACGCGCTCGTTGGAAGAGATTTTGCTGTTGCGCAAGGTGATCGACGAGGCCCAGCTCGAAAAGGCGCGAAAGTTCGCCAGCAGCGTCGGGATCGACCTGCGCGACGCGCTCGTGCAGCAAAAGCTGGTGCGGCCGGAACTGGTCATGCCCGCCTACGCCGAATTGATCGGCTTACCCTATCTCGACGTGCAAGACTTGCCGATCGACGTGCGGCTGCCTCGGATGGTGCCGGCGGTGATTGCCCGGCAACATTCGTGCATTCCCGTGATGGTCGACGAGAAGCAGTTGATCATGGCCTCGCCCAATCCCATCGATCCGGCCGTCGAGGATCAATTGCGCCTGCGGTTCGGAATGCCGGTGCGAACCGTCTTGTGCACCGCCGCCGGTATTCACGAGTTGATCACCAAGCACTATTCGCGCGAGGCGCTCGAGGCTGCCGATGCCGCCGGGCCGATGGAGATTCTGCCGGCGCAGTCGGCCGGTAAGGGTGGCTCGGCACCGGCCGCGGCGGCTGCAAAGCCGGACAAACGCAACTTGGAGCCGCAAACTCCCGAGCAGAAAAAGCAGCAACTTCAGCTCACCATTGTCGCCTTCTGTTGGGGGTCGATCGGAACCGCCGTCGTGATGAGCGCGGTGCTGGGCTTTGGTTTTCTGCTCACCGCCGTGGCGGCCCTTTCGGTCGCAGCGATCGCCGCGGGCATCGCTTGGAGCGTGCTCGGCTCGCGGAGATGACAGCCGGCGTCGCCCCCCCGGCGCGCGACCGGGCTCGATCGACAACCCCGGCGACGCGCGGGCCAGAAGCGCTTTCTCGCCTCGCAATGCTGGCACGCCGGCCAGCGCACGGCCGTCACCTGGGGGGCCTGCGCCGCCGGACCGCGAGCGAACACCTTTCCCAACCGGCTTGCACCGCACATTCGCTCGCCTCGCTGGGCCCCTGCGGCGCAACAACTTATATCGCCTCGCAGTTCCGGCTGGACTCCGCTACGGCCCCGGACCGATCCTGAAAAACAGAAGGATCGAGTGGTCGTACGACTGCGCAGGGAGGCGCCGGAGCGAATGAAGTCCAATCAGCCGAGTCCGGTTTGGCCGTATCTCGGCATTTTGGTCGGTTTGTTCGCCATCGCCGTCAGCGCGCTGCGCGGCTGGGAGACACTCGCCCGGCGCGAGTCGATCCAAACGTTTCTCGATCGACACTCCCCCTCGGACGCGACCGGCCCAGGGCAATCCGGCGCCGCGGCCGCGCAGGCAACCAAGGCGATCGTCGACTTGTCACCTTCGGTCGAGTCGGGAACGAGTCGTGCGCCGGTATTTGCCGCTTCGCTCCCCAGATCGAGCGATCCTTCCCCGGATGCCGTTCCATCCGACTCGCCGACCGGCGACGACATGCCCACAGAGAGCAATGACGCTGACTCTCCGCCGGCCACGCCGCTGGTCGACGACGATCCGTCCACCGCGCAACCGGGGGAGCCGTCGCGCGTACCGCGACCCGCGAGGCTGTTTGCCGAGCTGCTTCGCCTTTCGTCCGACGAGCGGACGGCTGACTGGGCGAACGCAGCCACGGCATCGCTCGAAGAACTGTGCGCCGTCGATGTCAGAAGCCAGGCTGGCGGCCGCCCGCGGCCGATTGCGGTGGTGCTGGAAGAGTTGCGCCAAATTGGCCGCCAGGGCGACACGCAAGCCAAGACCTTGAACGACGTGCCGTTGGAAGCCCAGCTCTTGCGAGCGCAGTACGCACTCATGCGGCGTGTCGAGATTTGGGAGGTGGCCTGCCTGCTGCCCCCGGCGGCCACCGAAGCCGTGCCGCCGAGCCCGGCCGACGAGCAAGCCTTTGCCGCGGTGCTCGAGCAGCTCGACCGTCGGATGCGGGAGCGCCCGCACAGCGCCGAGTGGCGCGAGTATTTGCTGCTCGATCACGTTGCCGATCTGGTTCACCGCCAAGATCCGGAAACATCTGACGAGCGGCGGCAGGTCGCGCGGGAGTTGCTGTCACGGCTGAACCCTGCGAATTTATCGCGAGAGCAACGGCGCTACGTCGAGGCCGTGCCGGTGGCCGCATTGCAAACCCGCCTCCGCGTCTGGGCGGCCGAGGCGGTTGATCCCCAGACGTTGCTCGCGGATTTGGAGCGGCATGAGCAGACCGAAACGTCGGCCGACGCGCGGCGCTTGGCTGACGACTGCCGCTATTTGAGTTGGTCGCCGGATCCGGCCGAGCGGCGACTGGGCGCGTTGGTCGACCAGCACTACCGCAACGCGAACGTTCGGTTGGCCGTGGCCGGAACGTTTCTGAACCGTCTCGTCCCGCAGCCACCGGCACAGACCGCGCCGTTTCGCGATACGATCGTGGGGGCGGACGTGACAGGCCGCAGCACCACGCTCACCAAACTCAACGTCATCCTCGTGCCCGATCCGCAGCGGCTCCGTCTGGGACTCGAAGCGCACGGCGTGGTGACCTCCAACACCGCGGCCACCAGCGGCCCGGCCACCTTTTATAACAACGGCCAGTCGCAGTTCGTCGTGCGAAAGCTGTTTTTATGCGATGCGCGCAGGCTGAATGTCTTTCCGGCCGTTGCCGAAGCCGAAGCCACGCGGAGCAATCTGATATCGATGGAGACCAGCTACGACGGCGTGCCGTTTGTCGGCTCGATGGTGCGAAACATCGCCCGCTCGCAGCACGAAGATCTTCAGGATCAGGCGCGATGGGAGACCGAGCAGAAGGTAGCCACGCGTGCCCGCAACCAATTGGATGGCGAGATTTCCAAAGCGGTCGACAAGATGAAGGCCCGCTTCAACGACCAGGTGCTGGAAACTTTGGCCCGGCTCGATCTCGACTTGCAACCCCTCGCACTATCGACCACCGGGGATCGGGCCGTGCTAAGGCTGCGATTGGCTGGCGGTGAGCAATTGGGCGCCTACACGCCCCGTCCGCGGGCGCCTTCCGACAGCTTGATGAGCCTGCAAGTTCACGAATCGGCGCTCAACAACGCACTGGCAAGGCTCGGACTCGATGGCCAGAGCTTCACGCTGCCCGAATTGTTCGCCCACTTGCGGCAGAAATTGAACCGGCCCCCGGCGGATGACGCCGACACGGACTTGCCCGAGGACGTGGTGGTGACCTTCGCGCCCGAAGACGCAGTGCGAGTCAGTTGCCACGATGGCCGGGTGCAGGTGCGGATTGCCCTGGCCGAACTGAGCGAGGGGCGGCGGCGATGGCACGACTTTGCCGTCGTCACCCATTACCGGCCCGACACCAGTACGATCGACGTCCACTTCGTCCGCGACGGCTCGATTTTTCTCGAAGGCGAAAGTCTCAAAGGCAGGCCGCAGGTAACGCTGCGAACGATCTTCAGCAAGGTGTTGTCGGCGCAGCGCGGATGGGGCTTGCTTTCCCCGGAAGTCGCCACCGATCCGCGGCTTGAGGATGTTACAATCTCGCAGTTCACGGTCGACGAAGGTTGGATCGGCCTGGCCTACGCTCCCCGGCCAGCCGTGGGCCCGGTCGCCCGCAAGCCGCGGTAGTCGGACCAGTTTCGCCGCCCAGGTTTCATTCCCGCGCCCGATAGCGCGCCGCCGCGGATCCCCGATTTCGCCATGTTCTCCGCCAGCGAGTACCAACTGGTCGACTTCGGAGCTGGCCGCAAACTGGAACGGTTCGGACCGTATCTCGTCGACCGTCCCGCCCCTGGTTCACCGACGATCGGCCCTGCCGAACCAGCGGCCTGGCAGGCGGCCGTGGCCCGCTACGACCGTGCCGCGGGGACCGAGGGAAAATGGACCACCGCCGCCGATCTGCCGGCGTCATGGAGCGTCCGCTGGCGGCAACTTTCGTTTGAGCTGAAGCTGACCGAGTTTGGTCACCTAGGGCTCTTTCCCGAACATGCCGGCAATTGGCCCTGGTTGGCCGAGCAGATTGCCCATGCCGGCCGCGAATTGAAAGTGCTGAATCTGTTCGCCTATACCGGCGGAGCCACATTGGCGATGGCCGCGGCCGGTGCCCAGGTGGTTCACGTCGATAGCGCGCGGGGCAGCGTGGCGTGGGCGCGGCGAAACGCCGAGCAGTCGGGGTTGTCGGCGGCGCCGATCCGCTGGATTGTCGAGGACGCTCCCAAGTTCGTCCGCCGCGAGCTGGCGCGCGGTAATCGCTATGATGCGGTCGTTCTCGATCCGCCCAGCTATGGACATGGGCCCAAAGGCGAGCCTTGGAAGTTCGACGTCGACCTGGCTCCCCTCGTACGTGATTGCTTCGAATTGACCCGGGATCGTTTGCATTTCCTGTTTCTTTCGTGCCATACAGCGGGATTCTCCACCCGAGCGGCCCAAGATTTGTTCGTGGCGGCGGCCGCGGGTGTCACGGGGCATGTCGCCGTCGCCCCGGTCGAGCTATCATCGACCGGTAACCGCCGGTTGTCTTGCGGCATCGCGGCACGTTGGCAAACCTGATCGCGCCTCATCGCCGCTGGTAAACCGTCAGAAATCAGGCAGCCCAGGCATGGAACTCATCACCAGTCCACACAATCCGCGCGTCAAGCTGGCTCTCAAACTGCGCGATGCCAAGGGCCGCGCTACGCAAAATCGGATCATCATTGACGGTTGCCGCGAAGTGAATCGGGCGCTGAGTGGCCGGTGTGCGCCTGGTCGAGGTGTTCGTGTGCCAGGAACTGGACAACCGCCACGCGCTGCACGCGCTGGTGCGCTTGCTCGAGGCACAAAATGTTCCTTTGTTTGGAATTACCCGCGCGGTGCTCGAGCGGCTGGCGTTCGGCAATCGAGCCGAAGGCGTCATCGCCGTGGCCGAGCCGCCGCGCCGGACTTTGGCCGATATCGTCTTGCCCCCCACGCCGCTGGTGGCCGTGTTGGAAGCGGTGGAAAAGCCGGGCAATGTAGGAGCCGTGCTCCGCAGCGCCGACGCGACCGGAGTCTCGGCCGTGATCGTCACCGATCCGGGGACCGATCTGTATAATCCCAATTGCATTCGCGCCAGCCTGGGGACCGTGTTCAGCGTGCCGGTATGCGTTGCCACGAGCGAGCAGGCACTCGATTGGTTGCACGTCCAGAAGTTGACCCTCTACGCCGCGCGCCTCGACAATGCCACCGACTATCGTCAGTTGCGGTTAGCCCCCCGCTCCGCCGTGGTGCTGGGAAGCGAAGTGGCTGGATTGTCGCAGCGGTGGTGCGCCGCGGACATTCTCGGAGTGAAGCTGCCCATGCTCGGTGTGGCCGACAGCTTGAATATCTCCGCCACCGCCGCCGTGCTGTTCTACGAAGCGCTGCGGCAGCGCACGGGCGCGTAAAAAGCGAGCCGATCACTTGCGGCGAAACAGCCGCTTGATTTCGTCGAAGGCCATGCCCAGCCGATCGACTTCTTCCAGCGTGTTGTAGAAGTAGAAGCTGATTCGCGCGCTGGCCTGAACTCCCAGCCGTTTGTGCAAGGGCATTGCGCAGTGGTGGCCGGCTCGCACCGCGATGGCGTGGCGATCGAGCAATTGAGCGACGTCGTGGGCGTGAACCCGCTCGAGCACGAAACTGACGATCCCCCCCTTCTGCTCCGGCGATGGGCCCAAAAAGCGGACACCGCCGACACTCTTGAGCACCTCGTGTGCCCGCCGCGTGAGCGCTTGCTCGTGGGCGTGAATCGCCTCCATGCCGATTTGGTTCAGATAATCGATTGCCGCGCCCAAGCCAATTGCCGGCACGATCGGCGGCGTGCCGGCCTCGAACTTATCGGGCAGATCGGCGGGTTCGAAACCGTCGAGCCGGACGCGGCGGATCATGCTGCCGCCACCCAAAAACGGCGGCATGGCGGCCAGCAATTCGCGGCGGCCGTAGAGCACACCGACGCCCGAGGGCCCAAGCATTTTGTGACCGCTGAAGGCCAGGAAATCGACCCCCGAGGATTGCACGTCGGTGAGCGCGTGGGGAACGCTCTGGGCGGCATCGACCAGCACAATCGCGCCGGCCGCATGCGCCCGGCGGATAATCTCGTCGATCGGATTGATCGTTCCCAACACGTTCGACACCGCGGTCACCGCTACCAGCCGCGTGCGCGGGTTGAGCATTTTTTCGAATTCATCGAGCCCGAGCAGTCCTTCGTCGTCGATCGGAGCGAAGCGCAACACGGCCCCCGTTCGTGCCGCCAGTTGCTGCCACGGCACGATGTTGGCGTGGTGTTCCATTTCGGTCAGCAGGATTTCGTCGCCAGCGCGCACGTTGGCATCGCCCCAACTGCGGGCAACAAGATTGATGCCCTCGGTCGCGCCGTGCGTGAAGATCACCTCCTCGCGCGCTTGGGCGCCGATGAAGGCCTGGACTTTCAGCCGGGCATCCTCGAAGAGATCGGTGCTCTGGTCGCTCAGCCAGTGAATGCCGCGGTGAACGTTGGCGTATTGCTTTTCGTAGACGTCGACCAGCGACTGAATGACCTGCCGGGGCCGTTGAGTCGTCGCTGCGTTGTCGAAGTAGATCAGCGGCAGGTTGTCGTGCAGTCGCGCGGTGAGGATCGGAAAATCGGCCCGCAGCCGGGCCACGTCGAACGATTGGGCAGCTGCCGATGGAGTCACGTCGATTTGCGTCATGACCGTGGCCCCGTCGAATGGGTCGGCGAGCCGGCAAGCGGCGAATAGATTGCCGACTGCAACACCCGCCAGGGAAGCAAACAGCACTTCTGCCGATTGGGCGTCAATTTGGCGCCGAACAGCTCCAGCATCTGCTCGGCCGCAAACTGCTTCACCTCGTCGACCGAGCGACCGCAAGTCCACTCGGTCAGCAGCGATGCCGACGCCTGGCTGATGCAGCATCCCTCGCCGGCGAACCAGGCATCTTCGATCTTGTCGCCGCGGGGGATCGAAAGCTCCATGCGCACCACGTCGCCGCACAGCGGATTGTCGTCCTCGTGGGCATGCGTGGCCGCGGGACAAGGTCCACGATGGAACGGCTCTTCGTAGTGTTCGAGAATGCGATCTTGATAGATCTCGTCACTGGACGGCATAGCTTTGACCGACTTGCTTGGCACCGAGCGCTTGAGCACCGAGCGAAAATCGCTGGCTCGTCTGCCTGACTACTCGGGGATGCGACCACGCTCGATCTTGGGGAAGTTGCCGCTACAAGCCCTCATAAACGCCACCAGGTCTTGCTTGTCTTGATCGTTCAGGTCCAGTTTCTTGATTTTTTCGTCGAGGTGTGGGTTCGGATGACCCCCCTTGGCGTACCAGTCGACCACTTCTTCCAGCGTTTTCTGGCTGCCATCGTGCATGTAGGGATAGGAATGCTCGATGTTGCGGATCGTGGGCGTTTTGAATGCGCCCAGATCCTTTTCGTCCTTCGTGATGGCCTCGCGACCATGGTCGAGATGATCAGCATCCGCGTCCATGCCCACCCCCAGATTGTGATATTTTTCGTCGGTAAAATTCGCGCCCACGTGGCAGGCGGTGCAGTTTCCCTTGGTGCCGAAGAAAATATCGCGGCCGCGCTTGGCGCTCTCGGACATCGGATGCTCGTCTGCGGCTTCTTTATAGGCCAGATATTTCTGATACAGATCGGGATCGTCGGTTTTCATTTCATCGATGTCGGCATCGGCGAACGGACGCAGCCGATCTTCGTAGTCGTACGGGGAGGGGCCGGTCACCAGCGTCCGCTCAAACGTGGCGATCGCCTTGCCCACCGCGTCGATCGTCAGCTCGCCGAAGACGATGTCGAATTCCTTCTCATAGACCGGACTCTTTTTGATCGTCGTCACGACGTCTTCGTGCGTGTTGCCCATCTCGATCGGATTGGCAATCGGACCGACCGCCTGCGCTTCCAGCGACGGAGCCCGACCATCCCAAAACTGTGCGCCGCTGAGGATGCGGTTGTAGCTCGGGGGCGAATTGCGACCACCGATCTGCCCGCTAATGCCGACGCCAAACTGCGTGTGACGGGCAAAGCCCTCGTCGGGCGTGTGGCACGAGGCGCAACTGACCGTGCCGTCTTTCGAGAGCCGCGGGTCGAAATAAAGCTGGCGCCCCAATTCGATCTTGGCCCGGGTGAGTGGATTCTCGGCCACGCCCACCACCTGGTCGGCGCCGGCGGAAAGCCCGAGCGGCAACTCGAAATCGAGTACCTCATTGTTCTTCGGATCCCCAAACCAATGTTCGACTTCCTCAAGTTTGAGCGGCCCGTCGCCCGGAATGCCGGCATAAAGTTCATCGACGCCCAGCAGCACCTTGCCGGCCGACTTGGCCGCGGCATCTTCCGCGCTGCTCGACGGTTCGATTACCGCCGGTTGATCCTTCGACGAATCGGGAGCCGTCGTATCAGGCATTGCTGTATCGGGCGAACTCGCGGGCGCGCCGTGGCGGCCGGTGGCTTGGAGGCCACGGGCTTGGCGGCAGGCTGGCAGCCGACACAAATCAAACTCAGCAACAGTCCCTTCACGGCGAACACGCGACAACCGAGAGAACGTTGCATGGCCGTCGATACTCCTCAAATTTATGTTTCGCTCGCGGACGGTTTTGCGCAGTCCGCGGAGGTGGAGGGTGGGTCGCCGTGGCCTCGTGCTGGTGTGGCCGAACGACGGGGGAAGGCAGCGGCGCTGGACAGCGCAATCGCTCACCCCGCTCCGCTGACCGCACTATATCAATAATCATTATTGGTTGAAAGTCCGCGGCGACCTTCTCGCGCCTCCACGGGGTTAGTCGATTAGCTTCGGCTTCACCAACCAGCACAACTCTCCTTCACCCACGGCAATTCTTTCGGCGAATTGGATGGCCGCGATCGCCCCTTTGGCAAACGAAACGTTGGCGCCGGCCGAACCAATCAATTCGGCCGTAATCCGGTCGACGTCCGGAGCGTGCCCGACCCAAGCCACTTCGGCGGCTCCCTCGGAGTTGGTCCAGTCGATCAAATCCTTCCAAGCTCCGCCGGGAGCAAGCTCGTCGCGCTGCAGCAATTTGGGCTTCACCGTGAACCCGAGCGACCAGGACTTCGGCCGTCTGGCGGCAGCGCAAAAGGGGGCTGGTCACGACGAGCGTGGGAGCCAGGCCGTGCCCGCCCAGCAGCTTGACGAGGCGCGAGAATCGCCGCTCTCCCTTGCGTGTCAGTGGGCGGAGCGAATCGTTGGGATAGCGCGGATCGCCATGTTGGCCCGCCGGTGCGTGGCGCACGATATAAAGCAGCATGAGGCTCCTGTTCGATAAACCGTGGGTAGGCAGGTGAAAAAAATCTATCGGCGGCAACCGCCGGAATCGATTGTCGATCACCGCCAGGCGAGAGCGGCCGACTAACGGCTGCGCCATAATACCCGATCGTCGATTCCCAAACGGCATTGTACGCTGGCGATCTCGCGCTTGAATCTCGAGGCATCACCGGGATAGCCGGCCGTGGGACGCAGGTTGGGAACTTGCCGACACCAAAAGTCGTTGAACGCCTGCATCGCCAACTCGCGCAAGTATTTCGAGACCATCGAGGCCAGCGCCACGGGCAAGAACGACTCGCCGCCGGTACAAAAGCGGACTTCGATTCGCTGCTGCTTGGAACCCCAGCGATAGGTGCTCTCGGCAAGACTTTCGCGCGCGCACCTCGATCAGGTGCTCGGGAAAGCTTTCTTGCAGCAATCGGCCATAACGATTGCGTCCGCCATGCTTGTCGCACACCACGCGCACTTCCTCGCCATCGCACTGGCCCAGCGCTTCGGCCACCAGCGCCAGCGTCCAGCGCGACAGCGCTTCGGCCTTGTTACCCCAACGATCGGCCCCGTCGTTAAACAGTTCGGGGAAAACGGCGGTGCTCCGCACGCTCACCAGTTCGACTCCTGCGGCCGCCAGTCCTTCGCGCAGCCGGCCCGTCGCGTCCAGCACGTCGTCGCGGTCGGCCGTGTGCGGAAGGGCCGCGTCATAGTCGCGATGCCAGGGGAGATGATCCAAGTGGGCTGCCGCCTCGCTGTCGAGAGTTTGCCAGGCGGCGCGCCAATCGCGTGGTACGTCGTCGACCATGCCCACCATGGCCAACACGCCTCGCTCGAGCAGTCGCAGGCCCCGGGCCGGGCTGTAGACCACCTTGGAATCGGCCACCAGCAGCGGGCCTCCCTCGTCGGCGTCGAGGTCGGGGCAGACGACCGCTTGCAACCGGCGATACAAATCGAGGTCGGGGGGACCCTGCGCAACGCGCCAGACGGTGCAGGTGATGACCAGGGGTCCCAAATTCGGCGCATAGCCGGCCTCGTCCGTGCCAATCAGATATGCCATGGCCAAATCCCTTCACGCCTGGGGGGGCAATCGAGGGCCTGGATGTGGCGGCTCCCCCCTTATTTTCGAGCCATTTAGTATAGGGGCGTTCCCGATCGCTTCAATTGCCCCGCCGCGCCGCCGAGCGTCAAGGCCCGCGAAAACCGTCGTTGCGGGCCGCTCTGGACCAGTGCGGCTATGGACCGCGGGAAGCGCCGATGACTAGGATAAATGGCAGAAGAGGCTCGTAACCCGTCCGCAAGGTTTGCCCGGGACAGTGCATGGCGACAGAGCTATTCAGTTTGGTCGGCGAACTCGAACAGAACATCTCCCAGGTCGTCTTGGGCAAACCCGAGGTGGTCCGGTTGTGCATCGTGGCCCTGCTGGCCGGTGAGCACGCACTGCTCGAGGATGTTCCGGGTGTCGGCAAAACCCTCATCGGCAAGGCGCTTGCCAAGAGCGTGTCGGGCCACTTCTCGCGGATTCAATTCACCGCCGACTTGCTTCCCAGTGACATTACCGGCTCCAGTGTCTTCCATCCCGAGACCGGCGAATTCGTTTACAACCGCGGCCCGATCTTCGGCAACATCGTCCTGGCCGACGAAATCAACCGTGCACCGCCGCGCACGCAAAGCGCCCTGCTCGAAGCCATGAGCGATGCACAGGTCTCGGCCGACGGTCAAACGCATCGGCTGCCGCAACCGTTCATGGTCATCGCCACGCAGAACCCTTTCGAGTTCGAGGGAACCTACCCGCTTCCCGAAAGCCAGCTCGACCGGTTTCTGCTGCGGATTTCGGTCGGCTATCCGGAGCGCGAGGATGAACTGCAGGTTCTCACCAGCCATCGGGCGGGCGAGCCGGTCGATCGGCTCGATCCGGTGCTCGACTCGATGCAGATCCTGGCGCTGCAGGAGGCGACCCGGCGCGTGGCGGTCGAGGAATCAATCGCCGATTATCTGCTCGACATCGTCAGCGCGACGCGACACTCACCTCTTCTTGCAGGTTGGCGTCAGCACGCGCGGCGCGCTTTGCCTTTATCGTGCGACCCAGTCGCTAGCGGTCATTGAGAACCGCGACTACGTGGTTCCCGACGACGTCAAGCGCCTGGCGGTACCGGTCCTCGCGCACCGCGTCATCGCCCGGTCGTTCCACCAAGGCGAGCGCCAAGCGGTCGAAACGCTGATTCAGCGTTTGGTCGACGAAGTCCCCGTGCCGAGCTAGCCAGCACGCCGATGAGGCGACCGCCCACCAGATTGGGACCATGCGCATGCAGCTATGGCGGGGGGCGACGTGGGCAGTGGAAGCAGATCTTGGCCAGGTTTTGCCGCACGTTCAATTCGCGTTAGCAGCAGCCGGATGGTGGCGTCGCTAGCAAAAAGAAACTGATCTTGCGGGAATTTACACGGCGGGGTATTTCTAGCAATTGTTAGGACCACTGCGCGTTGTTGCACGCGCAGTCGCGGCGGTCTCGGATGGAAGACCGCCCACGGGCACGCACGCGAGCTCGCACTCGCCCCGTGTGCTTGATGGATGGATTCACACGAGAGGAAAGGAGACCCAGCTATGCTTGTCCTATCGCGAAGGTTGAACGAGAAAATACTACTGCCGTCGATCCACACCTCGGTCGAGGTGTTGGATATCAAAGGCGACCGTGTCCGTTTGGGCATTGAGGCCCCGGCCAGCGTCACGATCCTGCGCGAGGAGTTGGCCGCGCGGCAGGCGGCCGAAGGCGCGTCCGTCATCGCCGACGACTCAACCGGTCAAGCGATCGGTTGGGCGGCGTGCCGCGGCGGCGCTTGCGCAAACGGGACTCTCTCCATCAACGATGCCGCTCGATCCTCAGGCGGCCGAAAGCCTGGAGGCCGCGCAGGCGCTGGTCCGTCGCCACCGCCATCAATTTCGTAATCACTTGAATTCGGCGACGATTGGCATCGCGCTGGTGCAGCGGCAATTGCAGGCGGGCATGTTGGCCCAGGCCGAAGCGACGCTCTCCAAAATCAGCACCGGCGTCCATCAAATGAGCGACGAGTTGGAGCTGGTGATCCTGCCGCCTGGCTCCCTCTCGGCCGCGGACAATGTCTCGGCCGCCGACTGCGCCGCGCAAGGGCGCGCCCAGGGCGCTGTTGGTCGAGGACGATCACAACGAATGCGAGCTGCTGGCCGGATTTTTCCGGCTGGCCGGCTATCAGGTGGCCACCGCTGGCGACGGCTCGGACGCGATCGACTATTTGCACCAGAACGAACGCCCCGACGTGATGTTGCTCGACATGATGCTGCCTCGTTGCGATGGACCAACGACGATCCGCCGTTTGCGCGATGACCCGGCCTTCAACGACCTGAAGATTTTCGCCATGAGTGGCTACACGCCGGATCAGGTTGGACTCGACTGCGGGGCGTCGGGAGTTGCCCGTTGGTTTCAGAAGCCGCTCAACCCGGAGTTGTTGCTGCGGGAATTGAATGCGACGCGGTTGGAATCGGTGGCGGTATAGCCGCGCGCCAGGTGGATTGCGTCATGACGAGCCGCGCGCAGGGATTGCTCCGTCCGGCGCGCTGAGAATCAAGCGATCGCGGAGCAATCGTGCTCGCTGAGGCGGGCAGGGCAGCGCCAGATCGCACACCCCACATCCCTCGTTTTTCTGCGCTCCGATTGCATCCGCATTGTGATGCGCCACGCGGCTCGGTTTTTGGAGCTGCCCGGCGAAGCATCGTTCGTCCATTGGTTGTCTTCTGGGCGAACGGTCCGTCAATGAGATGAATGCCTTGGCGAGACGATTGCAAAATAATCTTCGCGCGATGCCGAGTTGAAAATCAGGCGTTGGTGTTGCGCGCCCCTTGTGAGCCACGGTACCGAAGGTAAAATTCCGCGGACGGTGGATGGCAATGGCTGTCGACTGTACAAGAGACAAGGCCCGTCACGCAGTAGCTTCGGGCGTTTCACCTCGACTTGCCCACGCGCTTGATGCCCGCACTATGCGATTTGACGAAATCATCCAGCGCAGCGCCGACGCGATCTTGATCGCGCTCGGCACGGGAGACGTCGTTTACGCCAATCGCGCCGCCGAAGCAATGTTTCATTGGTCCGCTGCCGATGCGACCGGCGAAACGCGGAAAGTGCCAATCCTTGGCCCCGGCACCAGCGAAATCACTCTGCCTCCGATCGGTGGCCAGGAGCGGGTCGCGGAGATGCGGGTGGTCGAAACCACTTGGGAAGGCCAACACGTCTATCTCGCCTCCCTCCGCGAGATCACCGACCGCAAACACGCGGCCGATGCACTCCGATTCCTGGCCGACGCCAGCCGGGCGCTGGCCGGACTCCTCGATTATCCGGCCACGATCGAGCAGGTGGCCCGACTTGCCGTCGACCACCTGGCCGACTGGTGCGTGTTGGATTTGATCGATGGCGACCGCGTCTGGCGATCGGGTTGGGCCAGCGCGAAGTTGGTCCCTTGCGGCAGCAGCCCCGATCTCCATGCCACTTGGGTGCTCAAACCGGGCGATTCCAGCATGTTGGCCGACGTGATTCGCACCGGCCAGTCACGAGTGTACGGCGATCTCCCGGAAGATACGCTCTGCGCCTTGATCGCCGCACCGGGACACATCGAGGGCACACGCGAACTCGGTTGCCGCGCGGCGATGGCGCTTCCACTGATCGCCCGCGGCCGATTGATTGGCACGCTCACTTGCGTGGCGGCGAGCCCATCGCGGCGGTTCGGCAAGGCCGAGCTGGCGTTGGCGGCCGATTTGGCGGGTCGCGGGGCGCTGGCCATTGACAACGCCCGGCTCTATGAGCAATCGCGCAACGCCGTGCGGCATCGCGATCGGTTTCTGGCGATGTTGGCCCACGAACTGCGCAATCCGCTGGCGGCGATCTTTCAGCGCCGTCGAGGTGATGCGGCAGTCGGACGATGTGGCCCGCGTTCTCCCTCGCACCGAGGCGGTCATTGCTCGTCAGGGGCGTCACATGGCGCGGTTGCTCGACGAACTGCTCGATATCTCGCGCGTCACGCGCGGCAAGATCGAGCTGCGCAAACGCCCGATTGATCTTTGCTCGCTGGCCCGCGACACAGTCCTGGCCAACGAAACGATCATTCGCAGCCGCGAGCACCGCGTCGTCACCGAGCTGACCGATCAACCTTTGTGGATCGCGGCCGACCCCACCCGAATCGAACAGGTCCTGACCAATCTGCTCCACAACGCGGTCAAATACATGGAGCCGGGCGGTACGATCCACGTGTCGGCGCTCGCCGAAGATGATCGGGCGCTATTGCGTGTCCGCGACACTGGGGCGGGGATCACCGCCAACGATTTGCCCCATATCTTCGATCTGTTCGTGCAGGCCGACCGCTCGCTCGATCGAGCCCAGGGAGGGTTGGGCGTCGGCCTGACGCTCGTGCGGCACCTGGTCGAAATGCACGGCGGTTCGGTCACCGCCCACAGCGACGGCGAAGGACTGGGCAGCGAATTCACCGTGCGACTCGCGCTGCTCGGCGAACCGGCTGTGGCGGCCGCCCCACCGCCCGTTGACGTTTCGCCGCGGCGGCAGCGGCGGATCGTGATCGTCGAAGATAATGCCGACGCGCGCGAAATGCTGCAAATGTTGCTGTCTGTCGAAGGGCATGAGGTCGACTCGGCTGAAGACGGTCGCGATGGGCTGGCCCTCATCGAACGCCTGCAGCCGGACGTGGCCTTGATCGACATTGGACTTCCGCTGCTCAACGGCTACGACGTGGCTCGCACTTTGCGCGCCCGCAGCCAAGGCCCCCCCGTGTTGCTGGTGGCGCTCACCGGTTATGGGCAGCCGGAAGATCGCCAGCGTGCGCTGGCTGCCGGTTTCGACGAGCACTTGATCAAACCAGTCAATCTCGAGCGACTGACGCAAATCATGTCCCGCTCGCCGGCCGCGACAATGCGCTAGCCACGCGGGGACTCGAAGCGCGTTCTTGCGCGGGCGAGAGGGTCGCAATCATGCACCGCGGGGTCAACCGGCCCGCGTCGCTCCCTCCGCTGGTTCCCCTGTTTTGGCATCAATCTTCGTTGTCACAACGGTTTACAGCGTCCGCGAGGCCATTTAAGATGCATGGGTGGCCCGCGATTCGGATCCATCCGCGGTCGGACGCATTCGCTTTAGCCGCTATCAGTTCCGTGCTTTGGATGACCCAAACAGGACCCTAACATTCGTCTGTTACAGTCATGATGATCATGAATTTACAGTCGTTGTTAGATTCTCAAGGAGAATCCATGTTTATGGCGAATGACCGAATCCTGGTCGTCGATGACGAGGAAGATCTGGCCGAACTGGTGCGTTACAACCTGACGAAAGAGGGCTTCCAAGTCACGTGTGTCGGATCGGGCGAATTGGCGCTGGGCGAAGCCCGTTCCCAGGTACCCGACCTGATCGTGCTCGATCTGTTGCTGCCCAAAGTCGATGGTCTCGACGTCTGCAAGCAACTGAAGTCGGATCCCAAGACCCAACACATTCCGATCGTCATGCTCACGGCCAAGAGCGAAGAAGTCGACATGGTGACCGGCCTGGAGTGTGGAGCGGACGACTACATTACCAAGCCGTTCAGTCCGCGTGTCCTGTTGGCCCGCATTCGCAGCGTGCTGCGTCGCCGCTCGAAGGCCGCCGCCGATGACGATCCCGAAGCGCTGCGGATTGCCAATCTGTTGATTCACCCGGGCCGCCACGAGGTGCTGGTCAACGGCACGGCGATCGATCTGACGTTTACCGAGTTCCGTTTGCTTCATTTCCTGGCGCGCAAGCCTGGCTGGGCATTCTCGCGGAGCCAAATCGTCGATGCCGTCAAAGGCGAAGACTATCCGGTGACCGAGCGTTCGGTTGACGTGCAGGTGGTCGGGCTGCGCAAGAAGCTCGGTTCGATGGGTACTTGTATCGAAACGGTCCGCGGAGTCGGCTACCGCTTTAAGGAGTAGCGATGCCCAGGCGCCGGCTGTTGGGGCAGCTTTTCCCCTCCTTTGTCTTGCCGGTGTCGCTGGCCGTGGCGGTCGTTTTGTGGTCTGCCGTCCACTGGTTCGAAGTGCTGTCGCTCGGCACCGTTCGGGACCATCTAACCGCCGAGGCGCGCTCGCTGGCGGATCGTTTTGTGCTGGCGGGAGGCGAAACCCCAGCGGCCGAAGACTTGAACCGCGCCGCTACCGGGCCGATCGCTCCCGCGCGGTTTGTCCTCCTCTCGCCTGGCGGGCAGTTGCTGTTCGACAGTGCTCGGCGGCGTGGCGACAGCGACGGCTGGCTCGATCGGCTCGAAGTGCGTCGCGCGCTCGACGGTCAAGGGGATAGCGCGATCCGTTATCAATCCTCGACCCAGCAGCGGCTGCTGTCGGTCGCCGTGCCGATCGAGCACGATGGACACGTGGCCGGCGTCGTGGTGGGAATCGAATCGTTGGCCGAGCTAGATCTGGCGATTTCGCGGTTCGAAACCCGGCTGATTTGGACCGGCGTCGTGGCGGCCTGCCTGGCTGCGTTGTGGATTTTCGTCGTTTGGCGCCGCTGGGCGCACCCCTTGGAAGAAATGCGGCAGGCGGCCGAGCGTTTCGCCCGGGGCGAGCTCGGTTTCCGCTTAATCGTGCCCGACTCCGATCAATTGGCTGGACTGGCCGAGGCCCTCAACCAGATGTCGCAGCAGCTCCAAGAGCGCATCAGCACGATCGTTCGCCAGAACAACGAACAACGGGCCGTCTTGTCGAGCATGGTCGAAGGGGTGCTGGCCGTCGACAATCAGGAACGCGTCATCAGCCTGAACAAGGCCTCGGGCCAGCTGCTGGGCATCGATCAAACGCAGGCCCAGGGCCGCAGCCTGCAAGAAGTCGTGCGCAACGCCGACCTGCGGCGGTTTGTCACGCGGGCGCTCCGCTGCCAGGAGCCGATCGACGACGACGTGGTATTTCATGGCGATCACGAAGGAGTGCTGCAGGCCCGCAGCGCCGCGCTGCACGACGCCCAGGGTCGCGGCATCGGCGCCGTGGTGGTGCTGAACGACGTCACCGATTTTCGCCGCTTGGAACACATTCGCCGCGATTTCGTGGCGAACGTCTCTCACGAGTTGAAAACGCCGATCACCTCGATCAAAGGATTCGTGGAAACGCTGCTCGACGGCGCCATCAGCGATCCGGTCGACGCGCAGCGGTTCCTGCAGATCATCGCCAAGCAAGCCGATCGTCTCGACGCCATCATCGAAGACCTGCTCAGCCTCTCAAAAATCGAACAAGGCGAAGAGTCCGGCGATATCAATCTCGTCTTTGGTCGCGTCAAGGACGTCGTCGACAGTGCCATCCACAGTTGCCAGCAAAAGGCCGAGGAACGAAAAATCCACATTTGCACCGCCTGCGAAAACGATGTGGTGGCGAAAATGAATCCGGCCCTGCTGGAACAGGCCGTGATCAACCTGTTGGACAACGCCATCAAATACAGCGAGCCGGGCAGCGAGGTGCAGGTGCTGGCCAGCCAGTTCTTCGACGAAGTCACGATCACCGTCTCCGATCGCGGCTGCGGCATCACCACCGAACACCTTCCCCGCATCTTCGAACGCTTCTACCGCGTCGACAAAGGCCGCAGCCGCAAACTGGGCGGAACCGGCTTGGGTTTGGCCATCGTCAAGCACATCGTGCAGGCCCATCACGGTCGCGTCACCGTCAAAAGCACCCCCGCGGTCGGCAGCGTCTTCACCATTCACCTCCCCCGCCCCACCGAGCACCTTAACGGGCAGGCTGCCGACCCGGCGATCCAATAACCGCCCGGGGTCGAATTCCGCTCGCCACGCCGGCCCACTATAATCGCAGCTCACCTGGTTTCGCCGTCGCTCTCCCTACACCGCGAGCTGAATGTACCGACCATGACCCTGCTTCTTGATTGGATTCGCTGGTTGATCGGGCTGGCCAAGCCGGAAAACCTTCAAACGCTGGTCAATCTGGGCGGTCCGCCATGGCTGGGCTATGCCGTTATCGGAGCGATCATCTTCAGCGAGACCGGTCTGCTCGTCGGCTTCTTTTTGCCCGGCGACTCACTCCTCTTTGCCGCCGGCTTTCTGGCCAGCAAGGATGTCTTCAATATCTTTGCGCTCGATAGCGTCTTGATTGTGGCCGCGGTCGTCGGCGACGCGGTGAACTATTACGTCGGATTGCAAATGGGGCAGTACGTCTTTGAGCGCGGCCGCCTGCGATTCGTCAAACACAGCCACTTGATGGCGGCCAAGGCGTTTTACGAACGTCACGGCGGCAAGGCGATCGTGTTGGCGCGGTTTGCGCCGTTCGTCCGCACGTTTACGCCGTTTGTGGCCGGCATCGCCCGCATGGGGTACCGCCGCTTCGCCCTCTACAATATCGTTGGCGGCGTTGCCTGGGTGCTGTCGATGACCTTGGCCGGATATTGGCTCGGACAAATTCCCTGGATCCAGCGGAATTTCGAGTTGGTTGTGCTCGCCATCGTGGTGATCAGCGTATTGCCGCTGATGATCTCGGCGCTGCGCCACTGGATGCTGCCCGAGAGTTCGGCTCCGGTCGATGCGGCTGCCGTGCCAAATCGGGCGAGTGTCGACGATCGCCTGGCGGAGTTGAAAAGTCCGATTGAAGATGCCTGACGATTCCGCGATGAGTTCCGCCGAGTTTCCCGCCGTCCCGCCCGGCCGAGGCAACGCATTGCCGGCTGGCGCCGAAGATCCGGTCGTTCGTTCCGGCCGCCGCGAGGCCTACTGGACGCTCGGGCTCTTTCTGGTGGTGATCGTGTATTCGGTCACCTTCTGCACGTTGTGGGGCTACGGCCGCCCGATCGAGAGCTTGTCGTTCGTCCTCTGGTTTCCCGATTGGGTCTTCTGGGGAATCGTGGTGCCGTGGATCGTCTGCGCGGCGATCTCCATTTACTTCGCCTTGTACGTGATGGAGGACGATCCGCTGACCAGTTCGGACGATTCGGCCTCCGAGGATGCGCCTCCCGACGATCGTGCCACGAGCCAGGAGGCCGGCGGTGTCTGATTCGCTTTGTCCGCTGTTGGCTTCGGCCCTGACTGGTCTGCTCGCGGCGGCCGAGATCGCCGCGCGCCGGCCGCTCAGCCGAGCGCGGGTTACGGAGCGATCGTGGCGCTGTTGGCGGTGATCGCGGTTTCGGTTTGGATTGGCGAACGGGCGCAGCAGGTGGTTCGCCGCAGCTCGTTTCTGAGCAGCTATTTTCTCGGCAACCGCGGCCTGGGGGTGTGGGCTCTGGCGTTGACGGCCACGGTGCAGAGCGGCGGTACGTTCATGGGCTATCCGTCTTTGGTCTATACCCACGGCTGGATCGTGGGGCTGTGGCTGGCCGGTTATATCGTGGTGCCAATCACGGCTTTTGCCGTGTTCGGTAAGCGGTTGGCTCAACTGTCGCATCGCACCGGCGCGATTACGGTGCCCGACATGTTTCGCTCCCGCTTTGCCAGTCCGACGCTGGGGCTGATTACCTCACTACTGATTCTCTGCTTCATGTCCGTGCTGATGATTGCCCAGTTCAAGGCCGGGGCGATCGTGATGAAATTGGCGTGGCCCGGCTCGGGCACGCTGGCGATCGCCGAAGAACTCGTTGGCGAAGTCGATAAACCGTATTTGATCGGGCTGGCGGTTTTCTCGATCACGGTGGTCGGCTACACGCTGATTGGCGGATTCCTGGCTTCGGTCTGGACCGACATGTTTCAAAGCGTCCTGATGGCCATCGGAGTGGTGTTGTTGTTTTTGTTGGTCGTGCCGGCGGCCAGCCACGCCGGCTTCAGCACTCCGACGCTCGAAGCCGTACAGGTCACCGGGCCCGGGTTCGCATCGGGACCGGGGTTTTCGGCTGCCGGCCGCTCGTTCCTGCCGCCCACGCTGGCGCTTTCGTATTTCTTCGTCTGGGTTTTCGGTGGCATGGGGACCCCGGCCGGCATGATCCGGGTAATGGCCGGCAAAGACACGCGCACGCTTCGCCGCTCGATTGTCGTGTTGTCGATTTATAATTTGCTGATTTATTTGCCGCTGCTGGTGCTTTGTATTTGCGCCCGGTCAATCTTCCCCTCGCTCGAGCATCCCGACGAAGTCGTGCCGCGATTGGCACTTTGGGCGACGCACGACATGACCGGCGGATCGCTGATCAGCGGATTGATTCTGGCCGCGCCGCTGGGTGCGGTGATGTCGACCGTCAGCACGTATCTGGTGGTGATCGCTTCCGGGCTCGTTCGGGACGTCTATCAGCACTTTTTTCGCCCCGCGGCCAGCCAGGCCGAAGTGCGCCGCGCCGCGCACGGCGTGATGATCGTGTTGGGATTGATCGCCGTGGCCATCAATGTCCACCCGGTGCACCACCTGCAAGTGCTGATCGCATTCAGCGCTGCCGCCTGCGGCGCCACCTTCTTCGTGCCGGCCTGGATGCTGGCCTATTGGCCCCGCGCGACCGCCGCCGGCGCCGGCGCCGCCATGCTGGCGGGCGCCAGCACGATTCTCGGCCTGCTGATTGCCGGCCTGGTCCGGGCGCACCATGGATGGCTGCAACCGATCGATCAGGAGACAACCTTCAGCTTCTATTATCCGTTCGGCTTTCATCCGATCCTCTTCGCTCTGGCCGCGTCGCTGGCCGCGGGCATCCTGGTCAGCCTCGGCACCAAACCTCCGCCGCGGGCCGTCGTGGCCAAACTGTTTCTGCCGCCGCCGGCGACGCCTGACGCGCGTTCCTCCTCCCCCGCTTCGTGACGGCAGAAGCTCGCTTGCGCCGGCTGATGGCAGCGGAAGCAGGCACCGCAAATTCGTTATTGGCGGCAAATTTTCGCATCTTTACCACCTCGCTTAGCCGATTCAGCTTTCGAGCTAGCGCGAACCCGGCGCGGCGCGAGCGATTCGCGCCGCGAAAGACCATGCGTACGGGGGGCTTCGCTAGCGGACCCAATTGCCCAGCGGGTAACGCTTTCAGGCCCTCGCGGCCAGCCAAGATTCGTATTGTGAGCCCATCCAGTGGTCGTTAGAATGCCTCGCCCTTTTGGACCTAGGGCATTCGTCGCAGGCTTTCGTTGCAGGGAGGCAACCTAATGTCCTCAGATGGACATTCGCAAACTGATTCCCCGGCCGATCATAACTTTCTCAGTTGGCCGTTCTACTGGGGAACGCGTCTGATTCTGGCTTATCCGTGGGCTACCATTGCGCTCGGAATTGCGCTGGCCCTGGTGGCCCTGGCGCTGACCGGCACGCGACTCGGCTATCGCACCAGCCGGCTCGACCTGATCAATCCCAAGAGCGACTACAATCGCCTCTGGTTGGAATACATCAAGGAGTTCGGCGCCGAAGACGACGCGGTCATCGTGGTCGAAGGCAAGGGGCGCGAGCAGGTCGTCCCAGTGCTCGAAGAGCTGTCGACGGCCTTGGCCCGCGAAGACCGCCTGTTCCACGCCGTGCTGCACGAAGTCGATCTGAGCAAGATTCGCTCCAAGGGCTTGCACTATCTGGCCCCCGCCGAACTCGAGACGCTCGATCGGTTCCTGGCCGAAACCCAGCCGATCGTCGCCGGAGATTGGTCGCGCTTGAGCGTCGGCCAATTGGCAGCCGGTATGACCATGCGCATGCAGGCGGCACTCGCGCACGCCATGCAGCACCCCGACCAGCCGCCAGATGCCTCGCTCTCGACCGACGATCTCGAACGGTTGACCGGCAGCCTGCTGGGCACGCTCAGCCATCGTGGGAATTACCAGTCTCCTTTTGCCGAGATGCCTCAGTCGTTCGCCGTGCTGAGCGAACTGAACAGCGAATATCTGTTGGCCAAGCAAGGACAACTTGGATTCGTCCTGTTGCGGCTAGCGCTGAGCAAAGACAGCAGCTTCACCGCTGGCGACGAAGCCACCGCCGCGCTGCGCGAGTTGATCGCTCAAATCCAAGTCAAACATCCGCAAACGAAGATCGGGTTGACCGGCTTGCCCATCATGGAAGCCGACGAGATGCACGCCAGCCAATCGTCGATGTTCTGGTCCAGCCTGGTTTCGATGATCGGCGTCGGCCTGCTATTCATTGCCGGCTTCGGCGGCCTGCGCCACGCAATGTTGGCCAATCTGATCCTGCTGGTCGGCATGGCCTGGGCCTTCGGCTATGTCACGCTGACGGTCGGGCACTTGAATATCCTCAGCGTCAGCTTCACCGTGACGATGATCGGCATTGGCATCGACTACGGCATCTACTACGTTGCCCGCTATCTGCAGCTTCGCACTGAAAAATACGAATGCGAACCGGCCCTGCTGGAAACCTCCCGCGGTGCCGGACCGGCCATCACCTGCGGCGCGCTCACGACCGCGGTCGCCTTCTTCGCCGCCGGACTGACCAGCTTCACCGGCGTGGCCGAACTCGGAATCATCGCCGGCGGCGGCATTCTGTTGTGCGCCGTCGCCGAACTGACACTGCTGCCGGCCGCGATCGCCCTGATGGACCGCAGCGGCTGGGGTGTGCGGATGCCGAATCCCCTGCCGATCCACAAATGGATCATGCCGTTCATCAAGCTGCCCCGGCTGACGCTGGCCGTCACCCTGGCCATGACGGTCTTTTTGGCGTTGGGATTGAACCATCTGTGGTACGACAACAATCTGCTCAACATGCAGGCCGTGGGGTTGGAGAGCGTCGAACTCGAACGCCGCCTGCTTTCCGAATGCAATCAGAGCGTCTGGTACGCGCTGTCGATCGCCGACAATCGCGAGCAACTTTTCGCGCGCAAGGCAAAATTCAGCGCCTTGCCGACCGTCGAGCGGACCGAGGAAATCGTCTCGCTGTTACCGGTCGACGATGAGATCAAGCAGCCGATTATCCAGCGTATCAATCAACGTTTGGCCAGCTTGCCCGAACGCCCACCGCTGATCCCGATCAACCGGCCCGAAAAACTGGGCGAGGCGCTAGGCCAACTGCAAGCCTTGATCGCGCGGACGGGCCGCGCCGAAAGTGCGCCCGGCAACTGGAACAGATTCGCCACTTGCTCCGCAGCATGCCGCTGGACGACTGTTATCGATCGATTTCGCTGTTTCAGCAGCAAATGGCCGGCGACCTGCTCAGCCGTTTGCACGTTCTACGGCAAGTCGCTAATCCCGACCCGCCCAACCTGGGCGATCTTCCGGCCAGTCTGGTCAATCGCTTCGTGGGCCAGCATGGCCGCCACCTGTTGAAGATTTACGGCAAGGGCAACATTTGGGACACCGAGGCGCTCACCCAGTTTGTCGCCGACGTCCGCAGCGTCGATCCCCACGTGACGGGCAACCCGCTGCAGGCGCACGAGGCCTCGGCCGAAATGATGAGCAGCTACGAGCAAGCGGCAATCTACTCGATGCTGGTGATCATTGGCGTGCTGGTCCTCAATTTCCGCAGCTTGACCTATTCATTGATCGCCGCGTTGCCGCTGGCCGTTGGCGTGTTGCAAACGTTCGGCCTGCTCGGCTTTTTGAACATTCCGCTCAATCCGGCGAATCTGATCGCACTGCCTTTGATCTTGGGAATTGGCGTCGACTACGGCGTCCACATTGTCCACGAGTTCCGCGAATGCAAGGGACCGTATCGCATGTCGCCCGGAACGGCCGTGGCCGTGTTGGTCGACGCGTTGACCACGATCGTCGGTTTCGGCTCGCTGATGATTGCCACGCACCAGGGCCTGCAGAGCCTGGGCCGTGTGTTGACGATCGCGGTGACTTGCTGTTTGTTCAGTTCGCTGGTGATGTTGCCGGCGCTGCTGTCCTGGATGACGCGGAACCGGCCCGAGGTCTCTGGCGTCGAGTCCAAACCGGTTGCCGCCGAACCGATCGCGGTCGCCCCGCGCCTCGCGCCGCCTGAAAAAAAGGGAGCCGAACCCCTGCCGGTCCGGCTCCCCATCTGTTTCGGCGTAAGATGAACAGGCGTTATTTATTCGTCCAACTTCAGGATCACCGCGTCTTCCGACACGTTGATCGAATCGTCGTCGGAGTTGCGCCGGATTGCGGGTTGGAGTTCGTGCTGGGCTGCTCACTGGAGCCGGTCTGCTCTTCGGACGCTTTTTCCGAGTCGCCGTCCAGGTATTCCAGCAGGTCGGTGTGATGACCGATCATCTTCCACTGGCCATTCTCCTTCCGGAACGAGCTGGTGGCTCGGATGCGGAATGACTGAGCCTGTCCCTGGTCATCCAGGATGCTGCCCAACTCGTAGCCCTCGACCAGGGCCAGGTCGTTGCCGACCGTGAAGTGCAGATCCGTCGGCTCGACATGGCCGCCGAGCTTCAGGTCGGCTTGCACTTCCCACATCGTCCGCACCTGATTCCATCCGGTCTGGATTCCGCCCACCGGGCCCATGTAGGTCACGTTGTCGGTGTGCGACCAGACTTGATCCATCTCTGAGGCGTTGCCGCCCAGCAGGGCGTTGAGGCTGGTATAGAACTGGCTCGTCGCTTGCTCGACGGCCGTCGTTTCGTCCGCAACGGTCGCGGTGTCGGTCGTCGCGGTGTTCGTCGTGGCATTGCCCGGGCTGGCATTGTTTATCGTGTTGTTGGTCGGCGTCTCCTCGGTCGGCGTCTCAGCGGCAAAGCCGATCGTCGTCATTCCCAGAAACAAAACCGCCGAGAGCATGGTCTTCTTGTGCACAGCATTCCCCTTTCGTGGTGGTTGATCCGAAGAGGATGGTCGAGCGCGGCAAGCGTGGCGATTGACGCGCCCGGCGAACCATCCTCGCCGCTTGGGTTCCAGTTCAAGCGTAGCTCGCCCAATTCGGGACGGCGTGGAAGGGGCAAAACGGGAATCCGGGGCCCACGAACTAGCCACCCAAATGCCGAATTCCCATCGACTTGCGTCGATGGTCAAAAATGCCACGCCGCGGTCATTCCGGCAGCGGCCGGCCGCGCGTTTCGGGGGCAAAAGGCAACACAAGCAACCCCACCAGAAAGATGCTGCTGAGCGTCACGCCGGCATAGCGGAGGGGCAACGGCGCGGGATGCCCGGAAAAAATACCACTCGTCAGATACCCCAGGGTGAGAGGCCCAGCGGCCGCGATGAAGCGGCCGCCGTTGTAGCAAAAGCTCGTTCCCGTGCTGCGCAGGTAGGTCGGAAAAAGCTCAGGAAAATAGATGGCGTAGCCGCCGAAGAGCGACAATTGGAAAAAGCCCATGATCGGCATCATCCAAAAGATTTCGGCGTACGAATCGAGATACCAAAACACCGCGGCCGAGCTAACCAGCGCACCGATGAAGGCCATTGCAAATGCCGGCCTGCGCCCAAGCCATTGCGTCAAATAGCTGAAGCTGTAGACGCCGAAAAAGCAACCGATATTCATGACCATAAATCCGATGCCGGTCCAAATCATCTTGTTGCCAGGAATTTCGCTGGCAGGCATCCCCTCCGCCTTAAACGTCTCATCCAAAACCGTTTGGATCAAATCGGGCGTGAAGAATCCCAGCGACCACAATCCGATCACGCCGGGCGCGGCCAGCGCTAAGCCGACAATTGCGTTGCGTCGCCAACGCGGGTCTCCGAACAACGCGCGGAACGACCCGGCTTGCTCCTCTTTTGCGGAATCCGTAGCAACCGCCTCCCAGCGTTCTGGCTCCTTCAGGCGCCGCCGGATCAGCACTGCCAAGAGTGCCGGCACGATGCCGATCAAAAACATCAGACGCCACGGATGGACCGGTTGCCCGGCAATCTCCCAAGTCTCGAAAACACCTCGCGAGTCGGCCACGCCCAGGCCAATGTTGATCAGCGCCGCCAAAGCATTGCCAACCGCCGATAGCGCTTGTAACAAACCCAGGGCATAAGGCCGGGCCGTGTTGGGCATCACTTCAGCCACCAGCGCCACGCCGACCGCGAATTCACCTCCCACGCCAAGGCCGGTCAAAAATCGGTAGAACGCAAAATCCCAGAACCCAACCGACAGTGCGCTCAGCCCGGTAAACAGTGAGTAGATCAGGATCGTCCAGACCATCGTGCGGGCGCGCCCGATCCGATCGCCCAATACGCCGAACCCCAGTCCGCCGATCCCCCACCCGATCAGGAAAATCGATGTCGCCAAAGGACCATAGAAATTGACCGCCTCCGGGGCCGGCGCAACTCCCGGCGACGACGCCAGCAATTCCATCATCGCCGGCCGTCGGGCCAGGTTGAACAGGTGTTGATCGAGGCAATCGAACAGCCAGCCCATGGCGGCCACCGCCAGCACGAACCAGTGATAACGCGTCAACTCGTGGTACCACTTCGTGCGGGCCGTGCTCATGCGATCGTTGCTTTCTGGAAAAAAGGAGGCTGCCGCCGCCCAGCTTCAAAAAATGGGCTGGATCTTTCGCAGCCGCTCTTCGGTCGTGGCCATCAATGCGTCTTCCGCCGCTTCATCCGCCGCCTCATACGTCGCCGAAAATCGCAAATACGGGCCCGCATCATCCCACGGAACCGTGCAGATCGAGTGCTCCATGATCAGGTATTGGCTGGCCGCCTCGGCCGTTTCGAACTTCGGCCCCCCCGCGATCCCCTTGGGGCTGCGTGTGTACAAGAAATAAGTTCCGCCGGGCATACGGCAGTCGAACCCGACGCGCGACAGCGTGGCGACCAGCTTGCCGAGCCGTCGCTCGTATTTGGTTCGCACTGCCGCAGGGATCGTCGGGGTCGTCAAGCGCCGTGGCGGCCGCCTTTTGAATGGCGATGAACTGGCCCGAGTCGCAATTGTCTTTGACGTCGGCAAACGCCTGCACGAGGCGCTCGTGGCCGCAGACCCAACCGATCCGCCAGCCGATCATGTTGAATGCCTTCGACATCGAGTGGACCTCGACTCCGACGTCCTTGGCCCCCGGCACCGACAGAAAGCTGAGCGGCGGCTGGCCGTAGGTCAGCATGAGGTGGGCCGCGTCCTGCACCACCACGATCTGGTGACGCTGGGCAAACTCGATCACCCGCAGATAAAAGTCGCGCGTGGCCAACTGCCCGGTCGGGCTGTTCGGATAGCACAGCACCAGCAGCTTGGCGCGCCGCAGCACGTCGGCCGGAATCGCATCCAGGTCGGGCAGAAAATTGTGTTCGGCCACGAGCGGCAGTGCATAGACCGAGCCGCCATAGTATTTCGTGTGCGTGCCGGCCACCGGATAGCCCGGCACGGTCATCAGCGTGACGTCGCCCGGATTGATCAGAGTGGCCGGCAACATGGCCAGCGCGGTTTTCGAGCCGATGCAGTGATTGATTTCGGTGGCCGGATCCAGCCGCACGTCGAAATTGCGCTGCATGAACCGCGCGACCGCTTCGCGATAGGCGGCGATGCCGTTGTCGGCGTAGCCCCGGTTTTCCGGCCGGTTGGCTTCGGCGGCCAAGGCGGCCCGGATCGAAGCGGGCGCCATTTCGTCGTTTTCGCCGATGCCGAAGTCGATCAGCTTTCGCTCGGGATGATCGGCCAGTGCCTTGCGCTTGGCCCGCTTGATCTTCTCGAACTTGTAGATCGCCGTCCCTTTGCCGTAATTGGCGCCGCCAATCCGGTCGGCGAATAGCTGCTGAAAATAGGGATCGCTCATTCAAAGACTCTCGAAATCGAAAGGACGCGGGCGGGGTCGAAGCGGCTTGGAGAACACTAGCCTAACCGAGCCAACTGGACGGGGGAAGTCGCTACTCACACAGTGTGCAAACCGCCTCGGCGGCTCACGGCGCGAGGACCAGCTTCCCCTGGAGCCGGGCACCCGACTCGACCAGCCGGTGGGCCTCGGCGGCCGACGACAGGGGCAACACGCGGTCGATGCGAACTTGAAGTTTTCCGGCCGCCACGTGTCGGTTGATTTCCGCCGCCGCGCGGTCGTATTGCTCGGCCGTGGCATAGGTAATCGCAAAACCGAACAGCGAGCAGTTCTTCACGTAAAACGGCCCGACAGGAAACTGCGGCCGGGCCGCCATCCCGGCCATCACGACGATCCGCCCGCCCGGGGCAAGCAGCCCGACTGCCTGGTCGAAATCGTGATGTCCCGAGGTGTCCCAATAGACGTTGAATCCATGAGGCGACACCGGCGCGGCCTGCCGGGCGACGTCGTCGGTCCGGTAGTTTGCCGCTGCCGTCGGCTCCGAGCCGCCGACACCAATCGATGCCCGCCTGGCTCGCCGGCCGTGGCGAAGGTCTTGGCCCCGCGCGATTTGGCGAATTGCAACACGGCCGAACCGACGTTCCCCGCGCCGCCGCCGACGAAGATCGATTCGCCGGCCCCCAGCTGCGCCGCGCTCCAGCCCAATCAGTGCCGTCAGACCCGAGTGGACAAACGCCACCACTTCGCGCTCGTCGGCCGCGGGGGGCAACGGATAGAGCAGCTTTTCGTCGATCGCCAACAGCTCGGCAAAAGTCCCCTGCCGGCCTTCGAAGCCTTGATTGTTGCACCAGACCCGATCGCCCGGTTGATACCGGCTGACGGCCGGATCCGACGCGCTCGACCCGGCCCACCATGTCGCGGCCGATGATGAACGGTGTCGGCAGCTGCATCGGCAGCTTGCCGCTGCGGATGTAGGTGTCGACCGGATCGACGGCGACGGCCGAAACCCGCACCAGCACGTCGCTCGCGCCCACGGCGGGCTCGGGCAGTTCGCCATAGCGAATCTGTTCCGGGCGGACCGACCTGGTCGATGTAGGCTGCTTTCATCACGTCTCGCCCCTACGGCACCAGGCCGCCAGCGAAGGGTCACGTCGGTGGCGATCGTGGCGGCCAAAAGCTCTTCGGTCGACTGGTATCGCCCGCAAGGTACCACCCGGCCACTCACGGCGAGATCGCACTGGGCGCTCCGCAGCGGCCACGGCTCGACCCGCACTTGCTGGCAATCTTGCGCCGCGCCGCCGGCGGGCGAAAACGTCCAACCCTCGCCGGCCGACAACTCGATCCGCCGTGGCTCGTGCCGCTCGGCACAGCATAGCCACAGGCTGATCGCGTCGAAAAGCTGCAAATACGAAACACCTCGCCGGGCGGCCTCGGACAGCTCGCTCCGACTGCTCGCACCGGCCGGTTCGCTCTCTTGCCTCTCGGCGAGCCAGCGGGCCATATTCGCGTCGTGCCGGGCCAAAAACTCGCGGGCCAAAAGCTCCGCCGCCGCGTCACTGCGCCACGAATCGAACCGCCGGAGCAAGCGAGTGAAATGGCCGGCCACGAAGTAGCCGACCAGCGGCCCGCGCCCGGCCGCCTCCAGAATCGATCGGCTCCAAATCGGCAACGAATCGGCGAGCCGCATTTCGTCGAAATTGACCGGCCGGCCCAGCTTCGGGTCGATGCCCGGCCGGGCATCCCAATCGACCCAGCCGTCATCGTGGCGGTGGGCGGCCGTGCGCAGATGGCTTTCGAAGCCGGCGGGCCGCAAGCCGGCGAAGTCCCAAACGTCGGCCACGCTGCCCGACAATTCGGCATGGGCAATCTGCGGAACCAACAGCCAACCGAGTTGGCCAGCATCGGCGATAATGTCGCGGCGAATCACGGTCGAATCCATCGCGCTGGCAAGGTTCGAGACATGTAAAAATGACAACCGAAAGATCAATCTTTCAAATAAAATCGAGTACAATCGCGCGGGCATCGCCCTCTCGGTGACCACGGTAGTGTTTCCCAATGATGACTCGGCCCGGGCAATCTGTATGAAACGCATCTGGTCAATCTTCCTCGTAGTTTGCCTTTGCTGCAACTGGGCATCCGCCGCCGGCAAACCGAACATTCTGGTTATCGTCGCGGATGACCTGGGCTACGCCGACATCGGCGTCCACGGCGGCAAGCTGGTGCCGACGCCCAATATCGACGCCTTGGCCGCCTCCGGCGTCCGCTGCACCAACGGCTATGTCTCGGCCCCCTATTGCAGCCCCTCGCGAGCCGGCTTCCTGACCGGACGCTATCAGACCCGTTTCGGCCACGAGTTCAATCCGCACGCCGGCGACGAAGCCAAGCTCGGCCTGCCGCTCGATCAGCGCACGCTTGCCGATCATCTGCACGATGCGGGCTATGCGACCGGACTGGTCGGCAAATGGCACGAAGGATTCGATGCGGCCCACCATCCGCAGTCGCGAGGCTTCGACGACTTTTTCGGCTTCCTCGTCGGCGGTCACAACTTCATCCTGCACAAGGATGCCAAGCCGGTGTTCGGCTCGGCCCATTCGTCACAACTTGATCTATCGCGGTCGCGAGCCGCAAAAGCTCGACGGCTACACGACCGACCTGTTTACCGACGAGGCGATCGGTTTCATCGACCGCCAGGCCGATAAACCCTGGTTTCTCTACCTGGCCTACAACGCCGTCCATACGCCGCTGGAAATGCTCGAGAAACACCAGGACTCGCATTCCCGCGAGCGTCACCGATCCTGCCCGCCGGGGTTACGCTTCGCTGCTGCTGGGACTCGACGACGCCATCGGCCAGGTCACCGACGCATCTCCGCAAAACCGGGCGTGACAAAGACACCCTGGTCTTCTTTTTCAGCGACAATGGCGGCTCGGGCCACAAACCGTACATGGCCTACAACACCGCCGTGAACACTCCGCTCCGCGGCGACAAGAGCCAGACGCTCGAAGGGGGCATCCGGGTTCCTTTCTTCGTCGAGCTGGCCCGGCAAAGATCCCGGCCGGCAAGATCTACGAGCAACCGGTCATCGCTCTGGATGTTTTGCCCACGGCCCTCGCCGCGGTGGGTATGCCGGCTCCGGCCGATTGCGACGGCGTCGATCTGATGCCGCATCTTACTGGGGTCGGCAAAACGCCGCCCCACGCGTCGCTCGCCTGGCGGTTCGGCCCACAAAGAGCGATCCGCCGCGGCTCTTTGAAACTGGTCGACTGGCGCGATTTCGACAGCAAGGAGAACAGCGGCTGGCAGTTGTACGATTTGTCCAGCGACGTCGGCGAGCAGCATGATCTGGCAGCGTCTCAGCCAGAGGTCGTTGCAAGCTTAAGGACGAGTGGGAAGCCTGGAACGCCAGGAACGTCGCACCGCTCTGGCATGGCGATCGACTGGAAGATCCGACCACCCCGGACGACGCGGCGGCGAAGAAGAATTGATCGAGCACCAGCAACTGGCACGCCCTAGGCACGCCGGCTAGTCGCGGCGCCGCGCCGGCCCTTTGGCCTGTTTGGCTGGCGGCTTCGTGAATCGCAGCCGGGCGAGAAACTCCCGATCGGCTGAGCCAAAACGCTCGACCAGGTTCGGCTCGAGCGTAAATGCCAGCGATGCCTGCTGCCCGCCATCGGCACTTTTGACCAGGTAATAAATCCACTCGATCGGCAGGTCGGAGACCGTACCGTCGACCACGACACGGAAGACCTGGTAGCCCTCGGGGGTGGTTTCTTCCGACGCTTTGACGAATTGGCCGAAATTCTTGGCCAGCGAGTTCTGGATGTCGTGTTGAAATGCGTCCAGGGTGATCTGTTTTTGCACAGCCAGCAGCGCCGAGATGTTGCATTGTGCTACAAGTTCTCCGCGCTGGATCATGCGGAGGATCGCCACGTTCGGCTCGTCGCTGGTGACAAACCATTGGCGATCGTACTTGAGTTCGAAAGTTTTACTGGGAGCTTCGTATTCCAACAGTGACTGTTCCTCGGTCGTGATGGGCAATTGGGCAATTACTTCGGGTGTAAGGTGAACCGATTCGGTGATGGGCGTGACTTTAACCAGGAGCTTGGCAACAACGTCCAAACCGGGCCCCACATGCCCCACCGACCGCTTTTCCTTCACCAACAAGGCAAAATAATTCAGCCGCTTGGATTGTAAATCGAAGTTGTACTTCGCCTTGAGTTCAATTTGGGTTCCCACTCCGGCGGCGGCTCCGCGGAGCGATCCGGTCAGAACTACCTTGGCGAGCCCGTCGGCGACCTGCTCCAGACGGCTGGTGACCTCGGCGTCGCTCGCGGCGTCCAACCCCAGCAGCCCGGCCAGCAGGTCGGCCGAATGGGTCCAACTTTCACCGATTGCGACCGGCTGAGTCGGCAACAATCGCTCGATAAGCAGGCTACTTCCAGGGAGTTCAATCAGATCGAGCTCATCGCGAGACAAAGGT
The DNA here is from genome assembly GCA_963702015.1 of uncultured Planctomycetaceae bacterium. Classification (GTDB taxonomy): domain Bacteria; phylum Planctomycetota; class Planctomycetia; order Pirellulales; family PALSA-1355; genus DATJTR01. The sequence continues at coordinate 2,065,833 of OY969698.1, read as the reverse complement.
CCGGCGGGCGAAACGAGCTCGACGGCGGCTCCATTGCTGCTGGCGACGATTAACCGTCGGTCGGACCGAAGGCTCGGTTTTTGGCCACCGTTTGCTATTTTGATAGCCACGTTGGCAGTGTCGTAGTAACGAATTGACCGCGCGCTGGCGGCGGAACTGCCACCGGAAAGGAGTCTTTCATCGTAGGTAACGTTGGCGACCACGTTCATGGGAAGCGAGGTCTTTTTCCCCTCCGAGACCAGCAACGCCTCGCCGCCAACCTGCAAGACAATCTCCACCTGGGTCAGCGAATCCGCGGCCAGGACTGGTCGCAGATCGAACGTTTCGGCCGCCCGGGCATGATCGCTCAGGACCGATCCAATGGCCATTAATCCAATGGCCATTAAAAGAGCTGTCTCGCCCGACCGGCGGCGCTGGCCCGCGGCGCCGCGGGGTGGACAGCGGAGCCTCGTGGTCGTTACGTTCCGTAATTATGGTCATGTGGAATGCCGTTTGCTCCGAGAAACGCGAGCTGTGTAGCCCGACTGGGCCAAAGGGTGGTCAATGGGTTACATCGACCTTTCGGCTGGCGGCAGTTGAGGCAGTCGATACCGGCCGCAATGGCAGGTGCGATCGTAAGGGGGCGAAAGCGGGGTAGATTGGGTTGTTTCTGGGTCGATGGCGAGTTATCACGGCTCTGGCTGGAAAGTGACATAAGTTATCTATGCATAGACAGATAGATTCCTATGCCAGTTCCCTTGATGGCCGTTCGGCCCGTTTTTCGCACGTCTTAGATTCGCCGCCAGGCGGCGCACTTTTTACCCTCGGTTTGCGTACAGTTATTGCTGCCATTTGAGGCGGCTGATTTCGTGTGTGTGCGTTTTTAATGGTGTGCAGGCCAGGAGAGGCTCGTTTGAAAGGAATTGAATCTTTGTGGGGGCGAGGAATCGCATGGAACACCCCGTAGATTCGCATTCGAAGAGGGTCTGTGATGCATACCGATTATCTTAGCCCGATCATCCAACAGCTGCGTGACCAGCAGGTCCGGTTCGCTCCGCGCGAGAAAAACTCGAGCAGGTGGCGCGGGCCGAGCGCCTGATTCCCGAGCTAGATGGCGAGCGGGTTTATACCTATGAATATCTCTGCTTCCGCATCACCGACTATCGCCCGGAATCGTTCCCGGGATTCAAGGTCTCGGGGCGCGAGGCGGCTCACGATCTGCTTCTGTTTGTCGAAGACCTCTCCGACGCGGCCGATGTGCCGGTCGAAGCCGCCGGCGAGCGCGTGCTGACGGTCGAGGAGTTGAGCCGGCAGTTTCACGTCTCCACCAAGACCATTTCCCGCTGGCGCCAGCAAGGCTTGGTCAGTCGTCGGTTTGTATTCGACGGCCGCAAGCGGGTCGGCTTTTTGAAGAGTTCGGTCGACAGCTTCGTAGCGCGAAATGGCGAGCGGGTGCGCCGTGGCTCGCGCTTCAGTCAGTTGAGCGCCACCGAGCGCGAAGAAATCGTTCAGCGAGCGCGGCGTTTGGGCCGTGCCGGCGGCTGCCCCGCCGAGATCACCCGTCGCGTTGCCAGGAAAGTCGGTCGTAGCGTGGAAACCGTTCGATATACGTTGAAGCAATTCGATCGCGAGCATCCCGGGCTGGCGGTTTTTCCGGAGAGCACCGGTCCGTTGTCGGCCGATGCAAAGAAGCGCATCTATCAGCAATACCGCCGCGGTGCTCCGGCCGAGACGTTGGCCAAGCAGTATTGCCGCACCAAGACCAGCGTTTACCGCGTGATCAACGAGATGCGCGCGGCTCGGATTGCCGAGCTGCCGTTGGACTACATCCCGAATCCGCAGTTTTCCAAGGCCGGTGCCGAAAAAGAGATCCTTGGTCCCCTGCCGACCAACGACGCCACCAAGAAAACCCGGCTGCCGAGCGGCTTGCCCCCCTACCTGGCCAGCTTGTACGAAGTGCCGTTGCTGACGCGCGAACAGGAAGCCCATCTGTTCCGCAAGTTCAATTATCTGAAACACCGCGCGGCCACGTTGCGCGAGGGGCTCGACCCGCTACGAGCCAAGAGCAGCGTCATGGATCAGATCGAGTCGCTCTATGAACAGGTCGTCGCGACGAAGAACCAAATCGTCCGCGCCAATCTGCGTCTGGTCGTCTCGATTGCCAAACGGCACGTCGGACAAGGCGAAAACTTCTTCGAGTTGGTCAGCGATGGCAACATGTCGCTCATTCGGGCCGCCGAGAAATTCGACTATGCCCGCGGCAACAAATTCAGCACGTACGCCAGTTGGGCGATCATGAAGAACTTTGCCCGCACCATTCCCGACGAGCATCGCCATCGCGACCGGTTCCGCACCAGTCATTCGGAGATGTTCTACAGCACCGAAGAGCACCGTTCGGACCAGTACGAACAGGAAACCGCGCAGCAGCAACGCCAGGCACAAATCGGCAAGATTCTGGAACGGCTTGACGAGCGCGAGCAAAAGATTATCATCAGTCGCTTCGGACTCGATCACGGTCACGAACCGCTCACGCTGAAAGAAGTCGGAGTCGAGATGGGCGTGACCAAGGAACGTATCCGCCAGATCGAGGCCCGAGCGCTCGAGAAGCTGCGGATTGCTGCCCAGGAAGAAAAGATCGAAATTCCGGGGCTCAACTGAGTCGTCAGTCGATTCCGATAAACTTGTTTTCCGCACCCGGCAGCCCTCGATTCGAGGGAAGGCCGGGTTTTTGTTGGCGCCCCAGCTAGGGGATCGTATCCGGCGGGTCCTTCGGGACCCTCCCGACGAGGAGATTGATCGGCAGCCGCGAGGCAGTTTTGGGCAGACCGAAAGTTGGGTCGATCGAGCCCTGTCTGTTCTACCGTCGGGTAGTGCACGGGGGGAATTTGACCAGCCACTCGTGTCCGAAGTAATACGAGCGGCGGAAGTTGCGGTTGCTGGCTGGCTAAGCTGGCTAGTGACGTTCAGCTTCCTAAGCTTGGCGTGCCGCAGGTCGATTTTTCAGCCTCCCTTCCCGATTCTACCCTTCGCGCAATTGCCGGCGCGGGCGAGTCGAAGGCGACCGATCGGGCTCGGTTCGGGGGAGTCGATCACGCGAGGTAACTTGGCTGCTAGCAATCGGTTTTGGATGATGTGTGTGGGGTTGACATGCGACGGTGGAGTCGGCGGCAATTTTGGATCCGCCGTCTTGCAAGGTTTTCGTAGATCGTTATATTTAGAGGTTTTCGTGGCCGGGACTTGAAAGGCTAGCGTAGCTCAATTGGCAGAGCAGCTGATTTGTAATCAGCAGGTTGTGGGTTCAAGTCCCGCCGCTAGCTGATTGGTGCGCTCGCCGGGTAGAGCACTGGGGATGTTGGCCTGAGCCAGTGAATTGGCCTGAAGGATGGGTGTGTGCAGGGGGGTCGTGGGCGGTTGGTTCTTTCTTCCCGCGGGCAATCGGCGAATGGGGCGACGCCGGCGCATTGGGCGGCAGTAGCAGAACTTGCGAGGGAGTTGGGCCTCGTGGGTGTTCCCGCTCGGCGGATCATTTTCCCCTCACGCTGCCGCATATCCGGTGTGCTGTGTTAGGGGAGTTTCCCGAGCGGTCAAAGGGGTCAGACTGTAAATCTGATGGCTCTGCCTTCGCAGGTTCGAATCCTGCACTCCCCACTCGAATGCATAGAACTCGAATACAGACATGCGTAACAACGCATGCCAGGGGCCAAACGGCGGAGCCGGCGGGATAACGAAGGAAAACGGCGCAAACAGCGAGCGGAGTGAAAGACGGGATATTGAGCGCGGGTGTAGCTCAATGGTAGAGCCATAGCCTTCCAAGCTAAAGACGAGGGTTCGATTCCCTTCACCCGCTTGTTGGTGCGGCACTGGATGGGTGGCGATTTTAGCCACCGGCGAATCGTCGAGCGTGGAGGTTGTGCAATCGCGATGAGCGCCCGCTGAGGCGCCTGTTTTTGGGTAGCTCGGGCTGCTGTAGCTCAGTTGGTAGAGCGCGTCCTTGGTAAGGACGAGGTCAAGGGTCCGAATCCCTTCAGCAGCTCCTGGCAGTGCGCGTTCAAGTGGTGCGCGTTCAATTTGAAACGTTTTGTGGGAATCAGTCGGGTGCCGGTCACGCCAATGCGTTGACACCGGCAGGAAAACAACCAGTTCAAGATTTGCCCTAGGCAATCAACTTTAGGGAGCGAGCTAGAATGGCCAAAGACACTTTTGAACGTAAGAAACCGCACGTCAACGTGGGCACGATCGGTCACATTGATCACGGCAAGACAACGACCACCGGCGCAATTCTCGCCGTGCAGGCGACCAAGGGGCTGGCTCAGACCAAGTCCTACGCCGATATCGCCAAGGGTGGCACGGTCCGCGACGAAACCAAGACCGTGACGATCGCGGTCAGCCACGTCGAATACGAAACCGACAAACGCCACTACGCTCATATCGACTGTCCGGGTCACGCCGACTTCATCAAGAACATGATCACCGGTGCCGCTCAGATGGACGGAGCGATTCTGGTCGTGTCGGCCGCAGACGGCCCCATGCCTCAGACGCGCGAGCACATTCTTTTGGCTCGCCAGGTCGGCGTGCCCGCGCTGGTCGTGTTCCTCAACAAGGTCGACCTCGTCGACGACGAGGAGTTGCTGGAGCTGGTCGAGTTGGAATTGCGCGAGCTGCTCACGCACTACGGTTTCCCGGGCGATGAGATCCCGATCATCCGTGGTGCGTCGAAGCCGGCTTACGACAATCCGAAAGACCCGAAAGCCAGCAAGTGCATCAGCGATCTGATGGACGCCATCGACGCTTACATTCCCGAGCCGGTCCGCGAAATCGACAAGCCGTTCCTGATGGCCATCGAAGACGTCTTCTCGATCGAAGGCCGCGGCACGGTGTGCACGGGTCGTATCGAGCGCGGCGTCGTGAAGGTCGGCGAGGAAGTCGAAATCATCGGTCTGTCGGAAAAGCCGCGCAAGACGACTTGCACGGGCGTTGAAATGTTCAACAAGACGCTCGACCAAGGTCAGGCCGGCGACAATGTAGGGGTGCTGCTTCGCGGTATCAAGCGCGAGGAAATCGAGCGCGGCCAGGTGCTGGCCAAGCCCGGCTCCATCACGCCGCACACCAAGTTCGAGGCTGAGGTCTACGTCTTGTCGAAGGAAGAAGGTGGCCGGCATACGCCGTTCTTTAGCGGCTATCGTCCCCAGTTCTACTTCCGTACGACCGACGTGACCGGCTCCGCTACGTTGTTGGGTGGCGCAGAAATGTGCATGCCTGGCGATAACGTCAAGGTCAGCGTGGAATTAATCACGCCCATCGCCATGGACGACGGCGTCCGTTTCGCAATCCGCGAAGGTGGCCGAACGGTGGGCTCGGGCGTCGTCACGAAGATTCTTGCCTGACGCAGGCAAGGTGCTTGGCGTGGAAGCGTCGAGCGATCGCTGGATTGGCGCGGCAGCACCCTGCGGGGTGCCGGCGCCGGTCAATTCGGCCAGGAAGTGTTTCGAGGTAGTAAAAGGAGAGGGTCGAGCGGGCGAACGTCTTGCCCGTGCGCCGTTGATTCTCGAATTTTGCTCACAGGGGTGTAGCTCAATTGGCAGAGCGCTGGTCTCCAAAACCAGAGGTTGCGAGTTCAATTCCCGCCGCCCCTGCCAGTCCGAAAGCCGCCAGTCCGATAGCGACAAGGTGCGGCGACGCGTGGTGGTGGGGTTTGTGGTAGATGAGCGGCAGATGATTGGGTCGAGTCGGCGCTGTGCCGCGTGCCGTTCGACGCAGGGTCAACTTGCACCGGAGGTGCGGTTTTTGTTTGCACAAGAAGTGCAGTGTCACGGAGAGACCAGCGTGTCATGAGAGACACCGAGCAGCTTAGAACCAAGAAGATGTCCAAAGAAAAGAAAAACGCCGCTGCCGTACCGCTCGTGCGGGAGTTGTTCCAGTGGGGAATGTACAAGCGGAGTCAGGGGCGCATCGCCCGCCAGGTCTCGTTCGCGGCTATCTGGCTGCTGGTCTGGATCGGGGCGTGGCGATTGGGAGGAATACTGCAGCAGAATGCGGGGGCAAACGGGGAGATGGCCGTGGCCATTCCGGCGGCATTGGTCGCACTGGGCGGCTGGATCGCTTATCGGATGGTCAACCTTCCCAGTTTTGCCGACTTTTTGATCGCCGTCGAAGCGGAAATGAATAAGGTTTCGTGGCCGACGCGTAGCGAGTTGATTCGCAGCTCGCTGGTCGTGATCTTTTCGATTCTCTTCCTGGCGGTCGCGCTCTATTGCTACGACACGTTTTGGGCCTTTTTGCTCAGCCGTCTCGGGGTAATGAAGCGCGGTGGTTAAGCAGTCCAGCAAGTTTCTGGCACGAAGTTTCTGGCATCGGCCTTTTCGCCACTGAGGCGAGCCGTTTGTCACGCGGGGGGGAATGGCGTGAGCGAGCAAGTACACGATTCGCAGCCGGATGTGGAGCAATCCTCATCCGCTCCGTTGAACCACGGCGCGAGCCAGCCGAGCGCCGCCGACGCTTCGTCGCACCCGCACGAGGGCACGCACGCCCTGCCGGATGCGGCTGCCGGCCATGACGTCGGCAGCGGCCATGCAGCCGGTGCCCATGAAACGGGCCACGTGCAGGCACCCGCCGAATTGGAGATTGATGAGCCGGCCGAACCGCGCGTGCCGGCCCAGATCGACGACGACAACCCCGACGCCCAGCCGATCGAAGAGTTTGTTCCCCCCGACGAGCCGCCGAAGAAGAGTTGGTACATCCTCAAGGTACAGAGCAATCGAGAGGATTCGATTCGCGAGGGCCTGCAGCGCCGCGTGGCGGTGGCCGGCCTCGATCGGTTCTTCGGCGACATCATCGTGCCGACGGAAATGGTCTCCGAGTTCAAGGGTGGCAAGAAGCGGGTGGTAAAGCGAAAGCTTTATCCCGGCTATCTGGTCGTCCACATGGAGATCAACGAAGAGACGTGGTTCCTGGTGCGAGAGACGCCTGGCATCGGCGATTTCACCGGTTCGGCCGGCAAGCCGAGCCCGATGGCTGCGTCGGAAGTCGCCCGGATCGTCGCCAAGCAGGAAGAGAAGTCGGCCGAGGCGCCGAAGCTGAAGATCGACGTGAAGCAAGGCGATCGGGTCAAAATCAACGAGGGGACGTTCGAGAATTTCGAAGGCGAGGTCGACACGATCGACGAGGCGAACGGCCGCGTGACGGTGATGATCAACATCTTCGGCCGCTCGACTCCCGTGGAACTGGAATACTGGCAGATCGAAAAAGTTTAGCCGCGAGCGTCGCCGACTGATCGGCGGCCTGGCGGGAGAGAGCGATTTTTTATGGCAAAGCAACTTGTCGGAACGGCAAAGTTCCAGGTTCCCGGTGGCCAGGCCACTCCCGCGCCGCCGGTCGGCACCTCGTTGGGCCGGTACGGCATCAACTTGGGGCAGTTCGTGTCGCAGTTCAACGAGCGGACGCGCGAGGCGAACGGCATGCCGATCCCGGTCGTGGTCAACGTCTACAACGACCGCACCTTCGATTTCATGACCAAAAGCCCCCCCGCCGCGGCGCTGCTCAAGCAGGCTGCCGGAATCGCCAAGGGATCGGGCGTGCCGAACAAGGAAAAGGTCGGGGTCGTCACCTCGGCTCAGGTCGAAAACATCGTCAAGCTGAAAATGGCCGATCTCAACGCCCGCGACGTCGAACACGCCAAGCGGATGATCGAGGGAACGGCCCGCAGCATGGGACTTAACGTGGAAGGTTGAGGCCGCCGCCCGGGCGGGCCGCGGTCGCCTCGGCGGCCGTTTCAAGTAAAGACAAGTCAATCGAGACAAGCAGTCAAACGAGACAGGTTGGAATCGTCATGGTAAAGCTTTCCAAGCGCATGCGGAGTATGGTCGAAAAGGTTCCCGGCGACACTCCGTTGCCGGTCGACCAGGCCGTCGCCTTGCTCAAACAGTTCGGCAACAGGAAGTTCGATCAAACGGTCGACATCGCGATTCGCCTCGGGATCGATCCCAAGCAGGCCGATCAATTAGTCCGCGGTTCGGTCGTTCTGCCGCACGGCATCGGCAAAACCTTGCGAGTGATCGTCTTTGCCAAGGGAGATCTGGCCGAGCAAGCCAAGGCTGCCGGGGCCGATATCGTCGGCGGAGACGAGCTGGCCAAAAAGATCAAGGAAGGCTGGACTGAGTTCGACGCTTGTATCGCCGCTCCCGACATGATGGGCGTGGTCGGTCCGCTGGGGCGAGTGCTCGGTCCGCGCGGGCTGATGCCCTCGCCGCGTGCCGGCACCGTCACGCCCGACGTGGCCAAAACGGTTCGCGAGTACAAGGCCGGCAAGGTCGAGTTTCGCAACGACGCCGGCGGCATCGTCCACGCGATCGTCGGCAAGATCAGCTTCGATCAGCAAAAGCTTGTCGAGAACATTCAGGCCTTCATTCACTTTATCGAGGGGCTCCGGCCTCACACGATCAAGGGACATTACATCAAGGGAATCAGCATCAGCGCCACGATGAGCCCGGGCGTGCGAGTGGCCGCTTAACCCAGCAGGTGCGGCGCGAATACTGCCGCGCCGCACAATTTAGAAACCCAAAAAATCTGGCGACGCGAGTCGCCGCGGATGAGACCATCATGAGCAAACTCGTCAAGGAAATGATCACCGAGCACCTGAAGGGACGCCTTCAAGGGGCCAAGGACGTGTTCCTGGTCAACGTCGTCGGGCTCGACGCCATCAAGAATTCCTCCCTCCGCAAGCAATTGCGCGAGAAGGGAATGCAAATGATGGTCGTGAAGAACACGCTGGCTCGTCGGGCGACCGAAGGGACGGTGCTGGCCAGCGCGTTTGAAGGCGTGGCCGGAACGTCGGCGGTCATATGGGGAGACATGGACGCCCCAGTGCTGGCCAAGGAAATCGTCCGTTTGCAGGCCATCAAAGAACTGGCCCCATTCGAAGCCAAGGGGGGCGTGGTCGATGGTTCACGGTTGTCGGCCGCCGAGGTCGTCGCAGTCAGCAAGTGGCCGACGCGCGAAGAGCAGCTGAGCCTGCTGATGGGCCAGATTCTCTCGCCGGGGGCCTCGTTGGTCAGCCAGCTGCTCAGCGCCGGGGGCGCGCTGGCCAGTCAAATCAAGCAACACGGCGAAAGGGAAGAAGCGGCCCCCGCCGCGGACGCCGAAGCAGCACCTGCCGCGGCGGCCGAACCGCCCGCGGCGCCGACGGCGTAAATCGCGGCGCGCCGGGGGACGCCAGCCCCATGGAGCTTTTTGGTTCATGAGTAATTGATCGGAGCAGTAACTCCGAACGAGACAATAACAACTTCCGACCTATAACTTCCGAAGCAGGACCAGTCCGCCGCGTTTTCTACGACGCGTCACGGCTGGCCAAGTGAGAAAGGACAAAGCGCAGTCATGGCAACCGATACCGCTACTCGTGAGTTTTCCGCCCCCACCAAGGACCTTGGCGAAAAGATCATCGCCCTGACGCTCAAGCAAGCCAAGGAATTGAGCGACTACCTCGAAGAAGTCCACGGCATCAAGCCCGCTGCCGGCGGCGCCGTGATGATGGCCAGTCCCGAAGGAGGCGCTGGCGGTGCTGCCGCCGCGGCCGCCGAAAAGACCGAATTCGACGTCGTTTTGGAAGCCATCGGCGACAAGAAGATCAACGTGATCAAGGTCGTCCGCTCGCTCACCAGCCTGGGTCTGAAAGAAGCCAAGGATCTGGTCGAGGGCGTTCCCAGCAAGGTCAAGGAAGGAATTTCCAAGGAAGACGCCGCCAAGGCCAAGAAAGAGCTGGAAGAAGCCGGCGCCACGGTTTCGATCAAGTAGTTTCGCTGCTGGCTCCGCGCCGAGTCGTTCTTCGCCGTCGAAGAGTCGGCGGCGCGCGGTCGATGCGGGATTTGTGATCGGCTCCTCGGCGCGGCTTGCCGCGCCCGTCCAGGCCCGGCTTGCCGCGCGTGGTAGGCGTCTGGCTGCGTGCGGGCTGCGCGGCGAACGGCGGGTGGTGTAGACCGGATTTTGTTCCTCTTTTGGTTTTCTTACCGAGTTTTGTTTCACCGGAGCAAACTATGGCAACATCGGCAGAACGGCGTCTTCGTCCTCGGGAGATTCGTCGGTTCGGCAGTCAGCGCGCTCCGTATCCGATACCCGATCTGACCGACATCCAGACTCGCAGTTACGAACGGTTCCTGCAGTACGAGATTCCGCTGCAAAAGCGGCAGGATCAGGGGATCGAATCGGTGTTGCGGGAGATCTTCCCGATCGAGAGCTACGACAAGACTCTCCGCCTGGAATACATCCGCTACGAGCTGGGCAAGCCGCGCTATGAACCCCACGAATGCCGCCAGTTGCGGCTGACCTATGGGCGACCCTTCCGTGTCTGGCTGCGACTGACCAAAGAGCAGCCGATCGAAGAGGAAGTCTACCTGGGCGACATGCCGATCATGCTCGGCGGCGGCGAGTTCATCATCAACGGTGCCGAGCGCGTCGTCGTCAGCCAGTTGCACCGCAGCCCGGGCGTCGACTTCGTCAGCGAGCTCGAGGCCGGCGATCGCCGCAGCTATAGCTGCCGGGTGATTCCCGAGCGCGGCAGTTGGATCGAACTCAACACGACCAAGAAGGACACGATCAGCGTTCGCATCGACCAGAGCGGCAAGTTCTCGGCCATGACCCTGCTGCGCGCCATGTCGCCGCAGTACAGCCTCAACTCCGATCTGATTCGCGTCTTCTACGAGACGTCGACTGAAAAGATCGTCGATGGCCGCAGCGTCAGCAAGATCGAAGGCAAAATCGCCGTCGACGACATCGTCTATCCCCACTCCAGCGACAAGGCCGGCGAGGTCATCCTCGAAGGTGGGCAGAAGATCACCAAGAACGTGGCCGAAACGATCTGCACCTCGGGCTTGTCCAGCGTCGAGGTGATTGTCGATCCCAAAAACGCCCTGATCTTCAACAGCCTGGCCGAAGACACCACCAGCAGCCACGAAGAGGCCCTGCTCCGCATCTACCAGCGCTTGCGTCCCGGCAATCCTCCGCAGTTGGAAAAAGCCCGCGCGCTGTTCCACGAAAAATTCTTCGACACCAACCGCTATCGCCTCGGCAAGGTCGGCCGCTTCCGCATCAATCGCAAGCTCGCCCTCACCGTCCCCGAAGGCGAAATGACGCTGCGGCCCGAAGACCTGATCGCCGCCATGACCTACCTGCTGAAGCTGGCCGGCAGCGAGCCCGGAGCCGAAATCGACGACATCGACCACTTGGGCAACCGCCGCTTGCGGACGATTGACGAACTTGCGTGCGACGAGCTGCGCAAGGGCTTTTTGAAGCTCCGCCGCACCGTGCAGGAGCGGATGAGCCTCAAGGACGTCGAGGACATGACCCCTCGCAGCCTGATCAATCCCAAGAGCATCTCGGCCGCCATCGAATACTTCTTCGGCCGCGGCGAATTGTCGCAGGTCGTCGACCAGACCAATCCGCTGTCGATGCTCACCCACGAGCGCCGTTTGTCGGCCTTGGGTCCCGGCGGTTTGAACCGCAAACGGGCCGGCTTCGAAGTTCGCGACGTCCACATTTCGCACTATGGCCGTATCTGCCCGATCGAGACGCCGGAAGGCACCAACATCGGTTTGATCTCCAGCCTGGCGATCTACTCGGCCGTCGATGAATACGGCTTCCTGGTCACTCCCTATCGCAAGGTGACCGGCGGCAAGCTGACCGAAGAGGTCGTCTGGCTGCGGGCCGACGAAGAGAGCGAAGCCTTCCTGGCTCCGGCCGATGCCACGGTCGAGAACGGAAAGCTCAAGGGCGATACGATCATTGCCCGCTACCATGCCGACTTCGAGCTGGTGCCGATCGACCGGGTGCAATACATCGACGTCGCGCCGAGCCAGATGGTCGGCGTGTCGGCCGGTCTGATTCCATTTCTTGAGCACGACGACGCCAACCGCGCGTTGATGGGCTCCAACATGCAGCGTCAAGCCGTGCCGCTGCTGGTGGCCGAGCCCCCCGTGGTGGCCACCGGGATGGAACGCGACGTGGCCCACAACTCGGGCATGATTGTCCGTGCCCGCCGCAAGGGTACGGTCAGCTACGTCGACGCCATGCGGATCGAGATCGGCGGCGACATCTATCAAATGCGCAAGTTCGTCGGTCTGAACGAGCGAACTTGTCAGAATCAAAAGCCGATCGTCCAAGTTGGCCAGAAGGTCGAAAAAGGAGAGCCGATCGCCGACGGAGCGGCCACCTTCCAGGGCGAGCTGGCCCTGGGGCGCAACGTGCTGGTTGGCTTCATGGCCTGGGACGGTTTCAACTTCGAGGATGCCATCATCATCAGCGAAGAGCTGGTGAAGAACGACGTCTACACCTCGATTCACATCGAGGAGTTCGACATCGAAATCCGCGAGACGAAGTTGGGCCGCGAGGAGTTCACGCGCGACATTCCCAACGTCAGCGAAAAGGCCCTCCGCAACCTCGATGAAAGCGGCATCGTTCGCATCGGCACCTACGTCCGGCCCGGAGACATCCTGGTCGGCAAGGTCTCGCCCAAGTCGAAAACCGAGCTCACGCCGGAAGAAAAGCTGCTTCACGCCATCTTCGGCCGGGCCGGCGAAGACGTGAAGAACGACTCGCTCGACGTCCCCTCGGGCGTCGAAGGCATCGTCATCGACACGCAGAAATTCTCGCGTCGCATGAGCCTCTCGGAAGACGAGCGCAAAGTGTTCGAGAAGGCTCTTAAAGAGGCCGAAAACGAAGGAGCCGCCAACATCGCCACCGCCTTCCGGGCGATGGTCGACGAGATCGAGGCCATCCTCCAGCGTCCGTTGGTCGACGACGAAGGGACCGCGGTCACTCGCGATCAGGATAACAAGTACGTCGCCGAGCAGGCGGTGCGCTTCAAGCTCGACGCGATCGACATCCGCAGCCCGCAGCGCAAGTTGGACGTGGAAAAGATCCACAAAACCCACTGGCCCAATGTCGAGGCGATGATCGACGAGCGCGACCGAAAGCTCAACTCGATGAAGCGCGGCGACGAACTGCGCAGCGGCGTTTTGCAAATGGTCAAGGTCTACGTCGCCGCCAAGCGCGTGATCTCGGTCGGCGACAAAATGGCCGGCCGCCACGGTAACAAGGGCGTGATCGCCAAGATCCTGCCGGTCGAAGATATGCCGTTCTTGGCCGACGGCACCTCGCTCCAGATCCTGCTCAACCCGCTGGGCGTGCCCAGTCGTATGAACGTGGGGCAGATTCTGGAGACGCACTTGGGTTGGGCTGGCGCCAAGCTTGGCTTTCAGGCCATCACGCCGGTCTTCGACGGGGCCACCGAAAAGACGATTCAGGAAACTCTCACCGCTGCCGGCTTGCCTCCCCACGGCAAGGCGCAATTGTGCGATGGCCGCACCGGCGAGCCGTTCGAGCAGGAAACGACGGTCGGCTACATCTACATGCTGAAGCTGCACCATTTGGTCGACGACAAGGTTCACGCCCGCTCGACCGGCCCCTACTCGCTCATCACCCAGCAGCCGCTGGGCGGCAAGGCGCGTTTCGGTGGGCAGCGGTTTGGAGAGATGGAAGTCTGGGCTCTCGAGGCCTACGGAGCGGCATACGTTCTGCAAGAGTTGCTGACCGTCAAGAGCGACGACGTCGAAGGCCGGACCAAGATTTACGAATCGATGGTCAAGGGCGAAAACACGCTCGAAGCGGGCACCCCGGCGAGCTTCGACGTGCTCACCAACGAGATTCGGGGTTTGGGTCTGAATATGCAACTAGAAAAGCGGCGCATCTGAGGCGGCCTGCCCGCAGTCGGGCAGCGAAAGGCCGCAATCGGCGACGAGCGTACGATATTAAGTTTTAGGTGTCCGGCATGAAGTTCCATTTGTCCGGCGCGTTCTGACGGAGGTTCAAGCAGTGAGTACTGGCGAAAGCTCCTACGATCGGATCAACGATTACACATCGGTCAAGATCAGCCTCGCCCGACCACACGATATTCGCAGTTGGTCTTTCGGCGAGGTAAAGAAGCCGGAAACGATCAACTACCGCACCTACCGGCCGGAAAAAGACGGTCTGTTTTGCGAGCGTATCTTTGGTCCGGAGAAGGATTGGGAATGCGCCTGCGGTAAGTACCGCGGCATGAAATACAAGGGGATGATCTGCGACCGTTGCGGCGTCAAAGTGACGCACAGCCGCGTCCGTCGCAAACGGATGGGCCACATCGAGCTGGCCGCGCCGGTCGTCCATATCTGGTTTTTCAAGGCCATGCCTAGCCGCCTGGGCAACCTGTTGGCCATGAAGACGACCAGCCTGGAAAAGGTGATCTACTTCCAGGATTACGTCGTCACCAAGGCCGGCGACACGCCGCTGAAAAAGCAGCAACTGCTGACCGAGGAAGAATATCGTACGGCCCGCGAAACCTACGGCGACGGCGCCTTCGAGGCCGACATGGGCGCCGAAGCGGTCCGCAAGCTGCTCCAGGATCTGGACCTGGTGCAACTGTCGAAGGATCTGCGCGTCGAACTGGTCGAGACCGGCTCGAAGCAAAAAGCCAAGGACCTGATCAACCGACTCAAGATCGTCGAAGCCATCCGCGATAGCGACAACAAGCCCGAGTGGATGGTGCTCGACGTGATCCCAGTCATTCCGCCCGACCTGCGCCCGCTGGTCTTGCTGGACTCGGGCAATTTCGCCACCAGCGACTTGAACGACCTGTACCGCCGGATCATCAACCGCAACAACCGGCTGAAGAAGCTGGTCGATTTGAACGCGCCCGAGGTGATTATCCGCAACGAGAAGCGGATGCTGCAGCAGTCGGTTGACGCGCTGTTCGACAACAACCGCTGCAAGCGCCCCGTGCTCGGGTCGAGCAATCGCCCGCTTAAGTCGCTGACCGACATGATCAAGGGCAAGCAAGGCCGCTTCCGCGAAAACCTGCTCGGCAAGCGCGTCGACTATTCGGCCCGTAGCGTGATCGTGGTCGGACCGAACCTGCGTTTGCACCAGTGCGGCCTGCCCAAGAAGATCGCGCTCGAATTGTTCCAGCCGTTCATCATTCGCCGGCTCAAGGATCTGGGTCACGCCGACACGATCAAAAGCGCCAAGAAGATGCTGGAGCGCAAGGACGAAGAAGTATGGGATATCCTCGAAGAGGTGATCCGCAACCATCCCGTCCTGCTCAATCGGGCACCCACGCTCCACCGCATGGGCATTCAGGCCTTCGAGCCGGTGTTGGTCGAAGGCAACGCCATCAAGCTGCATCCGTTGGTCTGTAAGGGTTTCAACGCCGACTTCGACGGTGACCAGATGGCCGTCCATCTGCCGCTGTCGATCGAGGCCCAGGTCGAAGCCCACACGCTGATGATGTCGACCAATAACATCTTCAGCCCGTCCAACGGCGCGCCGATCATCAGTCCCTCGCAGGACGTGGTGATGGGTTGCTACTACATCACCATGCCGCTGCCTCCGGGCCGCAAGGGCGAGGGAATGATCTTCTCGTCGCTTGACGAGGTGCAGCTGGCCTATTCGCTCGGCGCGCTCGACACGCACGCCCGCATCAAGGTCAAACTGCCTCCCGGCCGCAAGCTGAAAGGCGACGACGCCAAGCCGGGCGCGCTGATCGAGACGACTGTCGGCCGCGTCATCTTCAACATGACCTTGGCCGACCAGATGCCCTTCTACAACATCCCGATGCGGTCGAGTGAATTGGCGAAAGTCATTTCCGACTGCTATCAGATCCTGGGCCGCCGCGCGACGATCGACCTGCTGGACGACATGAACCGCCTTGGCTTCCGCCAAAGCACCTACTCCGGCCTGTCGTTCGCCACCGACGATCTGATCACCCCGCCCAGCAAAGGCCGGATCATCAACGACGCCGAGCGCGAAGTTCTCAAGAAGAACAAGCTCTACCAGCGCGGTATCATCACCGAGGGCGAACGCTACAACCAGGTGCTCGACGCTTGGACCCACGCCCGCGAGCGCATCACCACCGAAATGATGACCGAACTGGAAAACGACTACCGTCGTCCCGGCTACGTCAATCCGATCTACCTGATGGCCCACTCCGGTGCCCGCGGTGGCGTGGAACAGATTCGCCAGTTGGCCGGCATGCGCGGTTTGATGGCCAAGCCGTCAGGCAAGATCATCGAAACGCCGATCAAGGCCAACTTCCGCGAAGGGCTCTCGGTGTTGGAATACTTCAGCTCGACGCACGGTGCCCGCAAGGGTTTGGCCGACACGGCACTCAAGACGGCCGACTCGGGTTATTTGACCCGCAAACTGGCCGACGTCGCCCAGAACGTCGTCATCACGCAGGAAGACTGCGGGACGACGCAGGGGATCACCAAGGGCGTGATCTATCGCGGCGAAAAGGTCGAAGTGCGGCTGGCCGACTCGATTCGCGGCCGCGTCAGCCGGACCAACATCGTCAACCCCATCACCGACGAAGTAATCGTTCGCGAACACGAACTGATCACGATCGCCATCGGTCGCAAGATCGAAGAGATGGGTCTGGAGAAAATCCAGGTCCGCAGCCCCATGACCTGCGATGCCACGCTCGGCATCTGCCGCCGCTGCTACGGCATGGACCTTTCGACCGGCTCGATGGTCGAAGAGGGAATGGCCGTCGGCATCATCGCCGCCCAAAGCATCGGCGAGCCGGGCACGCAGCTCACCATGCGGACGTTCCACATCGGTGGCACGGCCGCTCGTGCGGTCGAAGAAAAGGACATCCGCGCCAAAAAGGGAGGCATCGTCAAGTTCACCCGCCTCAAGGTCGTCCGCAACGACGCCGGCCAGCAGGTGGTGCTCACCCGCAACGGCGAAATCCTGTTGGTCGACGCCAAGGGTCGCGAGCTGGAAAAATACGAAATCCCGGCCGGCTCGAACCTGTTGGTCGACGAGAACCAGGACGTCAAACCGGGCCAGGTCCTCTGCGAATGGGATCCGCACAGCATCCCGATTCTGGCCGAAGTCGGCGGCAAGGTCCGCTACGAGGACGTCATCCAGGGCGAAACGATGCGTCTCGAGAAGGATCCGAGCGGTCACTTGCGCCGCATGATCATGGAGCACAAGGGCGACTTGCACCCGCAGGTCGTGCTGGAAGACGGCACCGGTAAAATCCTCGACTTCTACTATCTGCCGGAAAAGGCCCACATCGAAGTCACCGAGGGAATGCAAATCTCCCCTGGTACGCTGTTGGCCAAAACGCCCCGCGAAGTCTCGGGTACGCAGGACATCACCGGCGGTCTCCCCCGCGTGACCGAAATCTTCGAAGCCCGCAAGCCGAAGGAACCGTCCGTCATCGCCGAGATCGACGGCACGGTCGAGTTGTTGGGCGAGAAGCGTCGCGGCAAGCGGACCATCGTGGTTCGCAGCGAGAGCGGCATCGAGCGCGAGCATCTGGTTGCCCACGGCAAGCACTTGCGCGTGCACGCGTCCGACTTCGTTCGCGCCGGCGAGGCGTTGGTCGATGGCCCGTTGGTGCCGCACGACATCTTGCGGATCAGCGGTGAAGAAGCGGTCCAGCAATACCTGGTCCGCGAAATCCAGAACGTCTACCGCAGCCAGCGCGTGGAAATCGACGACAAGCACATCGAGATCATCGTCGCTCAGATGTTGCGTAAGGTGAAGATCGAGGATCCGGGCGACACCACCCTGCTGCCCGGCAGCGTGCTGGACAAGTTCGAGTTCCGCGCGGCCAATCAGGCGATGGCCAAGTGCGTCAAAATCACGCACAAGGGAGACAGCGATTTTGCCGACGGCACGATCGTCCCCAAGGATGCCCTGGAGCAGGTCAACGCCCAGATCGAAGCGTTGGGCGGCGACGCGGCCAAGGGAACCAAGCCCAAGGGGGCCACGGCCAGCACCCAATTGCTGGGCATCACCAAGGCCGCCGTGCAAAGCTCCAGCTTCATTTCGGCCGCCAGTTTCCAGGAAACGACCAAGGTCCTCACCGAGGCGGCGTTGGCCGGCAAGACCGACAACCTGGTCGGCTTGAAGGAAAACGTCATCCTTGGTCACTTGGTGCCGGCCGGAACCGGTTTCCATACGTTCCAGGACGCCGAAGTGCGCATCCGGCCGCAAGCGCTCGAAGCGCTGGCCGCCGAGAAGAGCAAAGTCCTGTCGCGCAGCTTCCCGCTGCTCGACGGTGTGGAGGACGAGAACGGCGCAAAGCCCAAGCCCACCAAGACGGCCGACACGCTCGAGGCCTTGCTCGGTGGTGCCGGGGGCGACGGCAACCCGCCGACCGAATAGGTCCGCGGTTTCGGTTCACAATCGATTGCACGATCATAAAAACCCAGGGATGGTTGTCCCTGGGTTTTTTTTGATCCGTTTACCGCTGGCACCTTACACGATCAAAATAACCCTCAACCCTCGCCCTCATCAGATGAATTTCAAACCGATGAAGCGATTAACGATCATGACACTCGCCTTTGCAAACCTGCTTTCCGCCGCCGCGGCCGACGACGCCACCGGCGCAGCCACGGCGTGGCCGGTCCCCGATTGGCAAGTGAGCGCGCCCGAAAGTCAGGGAGTCTCTGCCGCGGGCATCGCCCGAGTCGCCGAGTGGCACAAGCAGAACGGCAGCAAAACCGGGCTCGTCATTCGGCATGGCCGGATCGTCGGCGAGTGGTATTTCGGCGATGCCGGGCCGGCGACCCAACTGGCCGCCTATTCAACCACGAAAAGCTTCTCCAGCACCGCCACGGGCATGGCGATCGCCGACGGAAAGTTGGCGCTCGATACGCCGGTCGGCAAGTTTTTGTCCGACGTCGAGCCGGCGGAAAAAAAACAGATCACGGTCGGTCAGATTCTCAGCATGACCAGCGGCGTGCACAACAATCCGCAGATCAACACCCTCCCCGACCGGTTCGCTTACGCCCTGCGTGAAGCCCCCATCGATTTTCCGCCCGGCGAGAAATGGGATTACAACAACACCGGCCTGTCACTGCTGTCCCCGCTGTTCCGCGCTGCCACCGGCCAAGGCATCGACCAGTTTCTGGACGCGCGGGTTTTTCGGCCGATCGGAATCGCGCCGGCCGATTGGAGTTGGGAGCAGAATGCCGGCCTGCCCGTTCCTTACTCGGGCTTGAGCATCACGGCCCGGGCGCTGGCCCGGTTTGGTCTGTTGGTGCTGCGATCCGGCCGCTGGCAAGAGCAGCAGATCGTGCCGGCCGATTGGCTTGCCGCCGCGGTCCGCCCGTCGCAATCGCTAGAAAAAAGCTACGGCTATTTGTGGTGGAACAACACCGCGAGCCGTTGGCCTGGCGTGCCGGCCGACGCGTTTGCGGCGATGGGCCGATTCGACAACGACATGCTGATCGTGCCCAGCCTCGATCTGATCGTGATCCGGCAGGTGGGGGACGAAACCGGGCACGAGCATAAGATCAACCTGCCCGAGCTGTTCCGCCTGGCCGCCGAGTCGGTCGAGGCCTCCCCGGCCGCGAAAAAATGACGATCGTGGCCAGTTCAACGATCGCGACCGTGCGCCGGCGAGCGCTACGGCCGCGGAAAGATCGCGGCCACGTTCAGCCGCCAGCCGGGCAGCAGATCGGACGCTTCCAGCGTGTCGGCTTCGCCCACAACGTGCGTGACGCGCACCGAACGATAGATTGCGATCGTGCGGCGGCGCGGGTTGACCACCCAAACCAACTGGCAGCCGTGCGAGAGCCAGTCGTCGACCTTGGCGTCGACGTCGTCGAACCGATCGCTCGGCGAAATGACCTCGACCGCCAAATCGGGCGCCCGGGAAAATACGTCTGCGGAATTCCCGTGGCCGCAATCCTTTGTTGCCCCACGAAGGCGATGTCGGGAGCCCGCACCGTGTCGGGGTTGCTCGCCAGTAAAAAGCCGGTTTCGGCGCCGAACAGCCGCCCCAAGTTGTGCTGACGCACGTGTTGCCCCAGCATCCACGTCAACTCCGCGATCACCACTCCGTGCTCGCTCCCGGCCGGATTCATGCGAATCAGCTCTCCTTTGACAAGCTCACGCCTCCAGCCGTCGGCGGGCATGGCCAGAAGCTGCTCGGCGGTTACCGGCGTTGTGCTGATGCTCATGGGACGTACAGTCGGCGGTTTTCTGGGCGCGGGGTGGGAAGGACAAGCTGCTCCCCGCCGCCTGCGGCTCCATGAGAGCCGTCAGAAATAGTGTACCACGCCCGATCCGCCGAAGAATCGGCCGCCGGCGCGCTTATCCACGCGGGCACCGCCGCCGTATTCCCGTGCCCCGGTCCTGCATCATTTCGCGGGCGGCGCGGGATCGGCAGCGGAGAGATCGGCCGTTGAGATGGCGGTGGCAGATGGATCGGCCGCTGCCGGGTTCGTCGTGGTGGTTCCGGTCGATTTCGCGAAACGCCCTGCGGGGGCGTATTCCGGATGCTGCAGCCAGGTGTCGTTGCTGTTCTGGCTGGAATTCTTTCGCATCAGCGATTCCCAGGGGAAGCCGCCGTAGTTGCCCAGAAAGCCGGGGGACTCGGAATCTGGCGAAGCGCAGCCCGGCAGGGCGGTAACGAGCAACACGAGCCCGACACAAATTCCGCGCATGGAACCAAACCCTCGGAGATTGGTTGGGGCAAACAAGGGGGCGGGAGATAGTAACGTTCCACGCCGGGCGTGGCAACGCCGACTGTCCCTTGGCTAGCTTTCCCGGCCGGTCGCTTGGTTTGCCAGCAAATTGGGCCTGCTGTCCCCGCAAGGCCCAATCCAGCCATCCGAAGATCAAACGCGACAACCGCTTACGAAGCCCCGCTTCCGCCAGGGATTTGCGATTGCAGAATGGTCAGCAACTCGTCGGGCCAGACGCTGAGGCTCCCCGTCGTGGTCGCCGGCGAGGCAGTCTGAGCGCCCTCGCAGTTCGGCAAGATGGCCTGACCGCTGCCTGCATTTTTCAGACGCGAATGTTCGAATCGGTTCCGACTCGTCACCGAGCCTTGAATTCGAACGCTCGTGCGAAATTCGGGCAATATCCGAGCCCAGCGGCGATCGGCGGTCCGTATCGCCGCGGAGTTGCTCAACAGGCGAATGATCTGGCAGCCGACAAGAAAGCGACCGGCCATCGGTCGTAAATGTCGCACCTGAGACAGGAACACGGCTGCCGTCGGGCGATCGGTCAGCACGAAGGCGAGCTCGGAGTCCTCGGGCCATCGCGTGGCCCAATACGAGAAGCCACCGGCCGAGATGTCGTTCAGCTGGACGAGCTCGAAATCTCGGTCCCTCAAACCGATGCCGCCCTGGTAGGGGGCAATCCTGCACAGCTGCGAGCATGGCGTGCGTGGATGCGCACGACGCTCGGTCGGAGGAGTCGGCTGAGAATTCAGCGGTTGCATGACGCGATCGACAGGAGATGGGGGCCAAGGAAAGCATAGGTCACAAAACAGCCGCAGGCGCGGTGGTGGCTGAATTTTCAGACAATTTGGCCGCTTCAACGCCTTGATCGGGCCTTTGGGTGCGGTTCTGGAACCACAAGGCACCGACTACCTTCCTTGTCGCCGGGCAGGCCCCCCTCGCCTTGACAGGTGGGGGAAGTTCGCTAAATTAATGGATTCCAAGTTACTCGGTTTTGTTTCCTTGCCACGAGCGAATCGGCCCGATGCCCACGATCAATCAACTTATCCGCAAGCCGCGACGTCCGCCGCGCAAGTTCAGCAAGTCGCCTGTATTAGAGAAATGTCCGCAGCGCCGCGGGGTCTGCTTGCAGGTCAAGACCATGACTCCCAAGAAGCCGAATTCCGCACTGCGCAAAATCGCTCGCGTGCGGCTCTCCAACGGCAAGGAAGTCACCGTGTACATTCCCGGCGAAGGGCACAGCCTGCAGGAGCACTCGATCGTGCTCGTCCGCGGTGGCCGTGTCCGCGATTTGCCGGGCGTTCGCTACCACATCGTCCGCGGTGCGCTCGATACGCTGGGAGTCGACGGCCGCAAGCAGTCGCGCAGCTTGTACGGTGCCAAAAAGTCATAACGTGCCGGCCCCAGATACGGGGTCGTTCCGCAAGTCAGCCGTCCATTTGAGCCTGGGAGTTTTTGTCGATGGGTAGGATTACCGCCAGCCGCAAGCATTTGGGAACCGATCCGCGCTACGATTCGCCGCTGGCCAGCAAGTTCATCAATTGTCTGATGCACGACGGCAAGAAGAGCACGGCCCAGAAGGTCTTTTACGACGCGCTGGACATCGTGAAAAAGAAGGTGAACGACGTCGAGCCGATCGAGGTCTTCAACCAGGCGGTCGAGAACGTCAAGCCGGCGATCGAAGTTCGCTCGAAGCGGGTTGGCGGTGCGGCCTATCAGGTGCCGATGCAGGTCAACCGGCCGCGGCAGCAGTCGTTGGCCATCCGCTGGATTTTGATGGCGGTCCGCGAGCGCAAGGGGCGCGCCACCCACGAAAAGCTGGCCGACGAACTGGTGGCCGCCTTCAATCGTGAAGGAACGGCGATGTCGCGTCGCGAGAACGTCCACCGCATGGCCGACGCGAACAAGGCGTTCGCCCATTTCGCCTGGTAGTAGTGAAAGTCAGCGCCGCGCCGCAAACCGCTCGGTTTTCGCGCGGCGTTTTTTATGCGCTTCGCTTGAAGCCACTGGCCCGTTTCCTCCTCTTGCAATTTGGCCCTCGTTGGTTTCCCATTGCCCGTTATGGCTGCTCGCAATCTCACACAGATCCGCAACATCGGCATCATTGCCCACATCGACGCCGGCAAGACCACGGTCACCGAGCGGATGCTGTTTTATTCCGGTGCCAGCCACAAGATGGGCGACGTCGATAAGGGGACCACGGTCACCGATTTCGATCCCGAGGAGCAGCAGCGCGGCATCACCATCCGGGCCGCCTGCGTCACATTTCGCTGGAACGATTGCGTTGTCAATCTGATCGACACTCCCGGCCACGTCGACTTCACGGCCGAGGTCGAGCGCAGCCTGCGGGTGCTCGATGGCGGCGTGGTCGTGTTCAGCGCTCGCGAAGGGGTCGAAGCGCAAAGCGAAACGGTCTGGCGCCAGGCCGACAAGTATGGCGTGCCGCGGTTGGCGTTCATCAACAAGCTCGACCGCGAAGGAGCCGATTTCGAGGGAACGTTCCACGAAATTCGCGACCGGCTATCGTCCAATCCGGTCGCCATCCAGATTCCGCTGGGACAGGGACCACCCCACCTGGCCGAGGCGTTTCGCGGCGTCGTCGATCTGGTGACGATGGAGTATCTGACGTTCCCCGATTCCAGCCAGGGGGCCGACGTCGTTTGCGCGTCGATTCCGCCCGAAGTGGCCGACATGGCCGAGCTGTGGCGCGAGGAAATGCTGGCCAAGCTCTTCGAATACTCGAACGAACTGGCCGAGCTGGTGTTGGAAGAGGCCGAGGTGCCGGTCGACCTGATCCGCCGCGTGCTGCGCGAGGCCACGCTCCACCGCCTGATCGTGCCGGTGCTGTGCGGCTCGGCGCTCGATCACATCGGCATCCAGCCCTTGCTCGACGCGGTGACTTATTATTTGCCCAGCCCGGCCGACATGCCGCCGGTCGAAGGGAGCAATCCCAAGCACAAGAACGCTCCGGAGCGCAGGCCGCCCGACCCCGACGCGCCGTTTTGCGGCCTGGTCTTCAAGATCGATGCCGACAAGCACGGCGATCTGCACTATGTGCGGATCTATTCCGGCACGCTGGAGGCCGGCACCCGGGTGTTGAATGCCGGCAAGGACAAAAAGGAAAACGTGCCGCAGTTGTGGCACATCCAGGCCGATCGCCGCGAGCAGGTTCCGTCGGCCGCAGCCGGCGACATTGTCGGCGTGATTGGGCTGCGGCACACGATCACGGGCGACACGCTCTCGGACTCGGCCCATCCGATCGTGTTGGAAACGATCGCTTTCCCGGAAACGGTCATCGCCATGGCGATCGAGGCCGAAAGCTCGATCGAGCGAAAAAAACTGGCCGACGCTCTCGAAATGATGAAACGGCGTGACCCGACGTTCCGCGCTCAAGAAAGCGAGGAGACAGGCCAGACGATCATCAGCGGGATGGGCGAGCTGCACCTGGAAATCATCAAGCACTGGCTGCTGCGCGACTTCAACCTTGCGGTTCGCGTTCACAAGCCGAGAGTCAGTTACCGCGAATCGGTCGCCCATGCGGCCGAAGCCACCGGCACTTGCCAGCGGCAGCAAGCCGGGCAATCGATGTACGCCAAGGTCCGGGTCAAAGCCGAACCCTACCCACAGGCCACCACTCCGCTGGTGGTGTTGGGGCCGGAATGCCAACTGCCCGAAAACTATCTGCAAGCCGTGCTCGACGTCGCCAGCGAGCGCCGTAACGGCTCGCTGGGCTGCCCGTTGATGAATGTCAAATTCACGATTCTGGGGGGCGAAGTCCACGAAACCGATGCCAGCGAGATCGCGTTTCGCTATGCCGCTTCCGACGCGCTGAACCGTGCGCTGGACGAGGCGGGCATTGTCCTGCTCGAGCCGATCATGAAACTGGAAATCACCGTGCCGGAAGAGAATCTCGGCGACTTTATCAGCGACTTGCAGCAACGCCGCGGCATCATCACCCACACTCAAGTTCGCGGCCGCAACACCGTCATCGAAGCCACCGCTCCGCTGGCCAACCTGTTTGGCTATTCCAGCGCCATGCGCGGATTGAGCCAAGGTCGGGCGACCTGCTCGATGGAGCCGGCCGCCTATGGACCGGCTCCTCCCGAAGTCCAGCAGGGTTTCTTGTAGTGCTTGCCGGACGGCAGTCGCTGGCGGCAACGCCTGCGATCATTACTTCTGCTGGATGCGATAGAGGTGGTGTTCGGTTCGCACGAACAGCGACTCGCCGGCGACGGCCGGGCTGGCAAACATGGCTTCGTCGGCCAGCTTGTTGACGCTCAGTGTCTTGAAGTCGCGGCTGGCGTCGATCACGGTCGTGACCGAGCCCTCGTCGAACAAGTAAATGTGTCCATCGGCCTCGATCGGCGAAGCGGAGAAATTGCCGCCGATCCGATGCTTCCAGATGGTGTCGCCCGTCTTGGCCTCGACGCACAAAGCAACGCCCTCGGAATTGACCAGGAACAACAGGTCGCCGACCAGGATCGGCGACGGCCGATTCGGCACCGCCTTGCTCATCTTCCAGGCGACGTGCGTATCCGAAACATCGCCATGGCCGTCAGGCCGCACCGCCAACAGATTCGGCCGTTCGTAATCGTCGACAAAAAAGACCATGCCGTGTCCGAACAGCGGCCGCGGCGCCATCGACCAGCCGTCGTAGCGAACTTTCCACAGCTCCTCGCCGGTGGTCGGGTTGTAGCTCATGATTCCCTTCGGGCCGGGGCTGATCAATTGCAACTGGCCCCCCGACTCGACGACGATCGGCGTGCAAAACGCCTTGCGGCGATTGCGGTCGGGCTCGATCGCATTGAAGTCGATCGAGCGATCGGTCTTCCAAACGGTGTTGCCCGTCGCTTTGTCCAGCGCGATGACGTACTGCACGTCGCGGCCGTCGACATGAAAGATCAGCAGGTTGCCGAACAGCATCAGCGACGAGCCGGCCCCTTCGTGGTGATCGCATTTCAAATCGCGGCGCTCCCACAGCTTCTCGCCCGTGGCGGTATCGAGGCAGGCCGTGCCGTAGGTGCCGTAGTGAACGTAGACGTGTCCAGCTTCGATCGCGCCGGTGGGCGAGGCGTAGCTGTTGAGGACCGAAATATGGTCCAGTTCCGCGGTGTCAAAAACCTTCACGTCGTGTACGGTCGCTCCGCTCTCCCGATCGACGCAGACGGCGTACATCTGATGCCCGTCGACCGTGGCGGTGGTCATCCAAATCTGATTCTCCCAGACCAGTGGCGACGACCAGCCGCGGTCGTGGATCGGCACCTTCCAGACGATATTCTCCGTCTCGCTCCACGAGATGGGCAGATGCGTCGCGTCGGAATGCCCATCGGCTGTTGGGCCACGGAATTGGGGCCAGGTCTCACCGCCCAAGGCACTAGATACCAGCACGGTTGAAGCGAGGGCAGCGATGGCGAGAAGCGAGCGTAGACGCATCGTCGTTTTTTCCCGGGGGTAAGGAGCGAAATCGGTGGCGGCGAGGGGAGCGACCAAAGGAGGCGCTTGCGGCCGGTGCCATCTGAGCATACCAGTTTAGCCGTGGCCACCCCCTCATGATCACCGCCGCGATTCCATTTTTCAAGCATCGATCACAGTGCCGGTTGCCGGAGTTGGCGTGTCACGAGCCTGCCGGCGCGGCCGAAAAGTCGAGCGAGGCCTGACCGGCTCTGGTTCATTTGGCCTTGGCCAGCCAGCGATCGAGCCCGTTGGCGAATGCCTGCCGGTCGCGGGGGCTGAACGACGAGGGTCCGCCCGTCACCAGGCCGCCGCCGCGCAGCCCATCGACCAGATTGCGGACGGCAACGCGCTCGCCGACGTTGGCGTCGGTGTAGAGCTCCCCGCGAGGATTGAGCGCCTGCCCCCCTTTGGCCACGACATCGGCGGCCAGCGGAATATCGGCCGTGATGACCAGATCGGCCGGCGAAACCAGCTCGACGATGCGTCGATCGGCGATGTTCATCCCCGACCCGACGAGCAGGGTGTCAATAAACGGGGACGATGGGACCCGCATGGGCTGATTGGCGACCAGCGTCACCTTGATTTTACAGCGTTTTGCGGCGCGATAGAGCAGATCCTTGATTTCGCCCGGACAGGCGTCGGCATCGACCCAGATTTGCATCGCGCGGCCCCTCCTCGGCGACTTCCCGGCCGACTGGTTCTAACGTGAAATGCCCGAAACTGCCAGTTTGCCTTAGGCGGCCGTTTCTTTCCTCAGCCATTTTTGGAGCCGCAGTTGACATGGGTTGGTGAGGGGTTACAATCACGCCAAGATGAGATTGAGTCTCAGTATCCTGAAAGCCCCGCCATCCTTCGACCTGCTCGAAAAACGGAACCTCCCCCCAATGCCCGCCTCCACTCGCAAACGTGGTTTCACCTTAGTTGAGTTATTGGTGGTGATTGCCATCATCGGACTACTCGTTGCCCTGTTGTTGCCGGCTGTACAGCAAGCCCGCGAGGCAGCCCGGCGGAGCCAGTGCTCGAACAATCTGAAACAGTGCGGCTTGGGGATGCAGAACTACGAAGCGTCGCGCAAAGTCTTTCCGCCGAGCCGGTATTGGAACGGCGATTTGACGAAAACGGCGGATGCCACCGGTCAGACAACGTCGACCAACGATTATTCGGTTCTGGCCCGCATCCTGCCATTCCTTGACCAGGAAACCCTGGCGGTCTATTTCAATCCGCTGAGCACCGAAGACCAGACCATGCCCGATGGCACCCCCGTCATGTTTCAGCAAGTCACGACCTTTGTTTGCCCTACGGAACCGAACAACCAGGGCAAATACAACGCCGGTCCCCCGGTCACCCCGAACTCCTGGCCGTCGAATTACGGCGTGAATTTGGGGACCTGGCTGGTTTTCGATCCCACCGGCAAGACGCAGTCGTTTGGTTCGTTCGTGGTGAACACGCCGTTTGGTCCGCGCGTTTTTACCGACGGCCTCAGCAAAACGTTGATGTTTTCGGAAATCAAAATGTGGCAGTCGGTCTACACCGCCGGAAGCGCCACGGCCACCCTGCCGACGACCACTGCGGCCATTTGCAGCATGGGAACCACCGCTTCGGCGGGCCAGGCGCTGACGGCCAACACCGGCCACACCGAATGGGGCGACAGCAAGGTAAAGCAAACCGGCTTTACGAGCACCTTTACCCCTAACACGGTCGTCAGTTGCACCTATTCGGACGGTTTTACCTACGATTTCGATTTCGTGAACCAAACCGAGGGGCAATCGGCCACCGTCCCCACTTATGCCGCCGTGACATCGCGCAGTTACCATCCGGGTGCCGTCAACGCCGCCTTCATGGATGGATCGGTCCATGCCATCACCAGCGACATCGATCCATCCGTCTGGCAGGCTCTCTCTACCCGAGCCGGTGGCGAGACCTTTGACTCGACGGGATTCTGATCGAGCGCGGCTCGGCGGCATTGCTCTGCGGCCCTGCCCGCCGCACGGCGGTCGGAAAAAGAACAGGCCCTGGGGTCATCCGGCTGTAAATTCGGGCCGCATCGACTCGCTGCGTCTGGGTATTTGCGAGCAATTGCCAGTCGGTCGGAATTCTTTCTGTCGGGGGCGTTGACAGCTTTTCGCAAAAGTCTTAGGATTCGTGGTTTCCCGTTTGGCCCAAGGCAGCTCGGTTGCCAGGGGGTCGACGCGTGGCAAGCGATTTTCGTGCGCTCGGTGCGGTCAATTGCCGCCGGGGAGAATTAGGCGACTTTTCAGGGAGCGGCTGTGGCGGGTCATTCGCAGGAAATCATTCGCATTCGGATGGAAGCCTACGATCACTCGGTCCTCGATCAAAGTGCGGCGGAAATCGTCGACACGGCGAAGCGGACCAACAGTGAAGTACATGGGCCCGTTCCGCTCCCCACGCGCATCGAGCGCTATACGGTGTTGTCCAGTCCGCACGTCGATAAGAAGGCTCGCCAGCAGTTCGAGATCCGCACGCACAAGCGGCTGATCGACATCGTGCAGGCCACGGCCAAGACGATCGAAGCGCTCAACAAGTTGAGCCTGCCGGCGGGCGTTGACATCAAGATCAAGGCTTCGAGCCGGCACTAAGCTGCCGGACGGTTTTGGTTTTCGTTTGTCGGGCGATGGATGGGGTGTGTGGCGGCTTTTCGTCGCTTCAGATGGGTGTTTGTTGTTGATCGGTTTTTAGCCGAGGCAAATCGGAAGTTCTATGCACTGGAAGCTGAGGGGGTAAGCCGGGTCGGACTCATGTCGCTCGCAGCGGGCGGCGGTGGGGAGAATCGACTCGTGTTTCCTCCGGGCAACAGACCACAGGAATGACTGCGATGGCAATCGGACTGCTCGGCCGCAAGGTCGGGATGACTCAAATATTTGACGACAGCGGCAACGTAGTGCCAGTGACCGTAATTGAAGCCGGTCCCTGTCATGTGTTGCAGTTGCGGACCAAAGAGCGGGACGGTTACGAAGCGGTGCAAGTCGGCTTTCTCGATAAGCCGCGGCGCCTGGCCAGTCGCGCTCAACGTGGTCAGGTTGCCAAGCTCGACAGCAAGCGTGCCAAGCGGCGCGCTAAAGCCGGTCTCGAGCCCACGGCCAAGGCCGACTGCGAACCGCAGCGGTTTGTCCGCGAATTCCGCGTCCCGGTCGAAGGTTTCTCCGTCGGCCAGAAATTGGACGTCAATCTTTTCGCCGAAATCAAGCGTCTCGACGTCATCGGCACCAGCAAGGGCCGTGGTACGGCCGGTGTAATGGTGCGGCACAACATGGCCGGCCAGCGGGCCTCGCACGGCGTGAAGAAGGTCCACCGGCATTGCGGCTCGATCGGTCAGTCGCAGTTTCCCGGTCACGTCAACAAGGGCCGGCGCATGGCCGGCCACCACGGCAGCGCGCAGCGTACCTCGCGCAATCTGCGGTTGGTCCGGATCGACGCCGAGCACAATCTGCTGTTGGTCGATGGGGCGATCCCCGGTCCCAACGGCGGTTACGTGATGATCAGCCAAACGAACAAAGTTTGAAGTCAGCTTGAGAGCAATCATGGCCAGTTTAAGCGTTTACAACCGCAGCGGCGTCGAGGTTGGCAAGTACGACATCGAGCCGACCGATTTGGCCGAGCGCGTTAACAAGCAGTTGTTGCACGACGTGGTCGTGATGTACCAGTCCAACCTGCGGCTCGGCACCGCACGCAGCAAAAGTCGCGGCGAGGTGGCCGGCTCGACCAAAAAAATGTATCGCCAGAAAGGGACCGGCAACGCCCGCGCAGGTTCGCGCCGCAGCGGTATTCGTCGTGGCGGCGGACATATCTTTGCCAAGCGTCCGCGCGACTGGACCTATCGCTTGCCGCGGAAGGCCGTGCAAGTGGCCACGCGGATGGCGCTGGCTTCCAAGATCCGCGACAGCGAAGTCACCCTGATCGACGACCTGGCGTTCGACTCGCCCAAGACCAAGGACATGGCCGTCATCCTGAAAGCGCTTAAGCTTGAGGGGCACACCCTGCTGGTCGCCACGGCCAGTCACAACAAAAATGTCTACAAGAGTGCCCGCAATATCGACGGCGTCGAAGTCGCGCCGGTCTCGGGCTTGAATGCCTTGAACTTGCTGCGGCCGCATCGGGTGTTGATGACCAAGGCGGCGCTCGAGGCCGTCCGGTCGGCCGCCCAGAAGTCGAAAGGCAGCGACGAAGGCAGTGTGGCGACAAAGACCGCGTCCAAGGCAAAGGCTCCGGCTAAAGCCAAGGCCCCGGTCAAGGCGGCTGCGGCGGCCAAGAAAGCGGCTCCGGCCAAAAAGAAGTCTCCTCCGGCCAAGTAGGGCCGCTGGCGCATATCGGATGTGAGTGGCGTTTAAGCGAAGCAATGGTTTTTTGTTGTCGACCGAGCGGTTGACGATCGAGTGAGCGAGGGCAATCCAATGACGACGGCCCAAGGGTCTGAACAAGTGACCGAGCACGCGCTGCTGCGCCGCACCAGATTATTTTGCGGCCCCTGGTCACCGAAAAAGGAATGCACCGCTCGACGCGGCACAATGCTTATTCGTTCGAGGTGAATCGCCTGGCGACCAAAGACGACATCCGCCGGGCGGTTGAGTTTTTGTTCAACGTCAAGGTGTTGCGCGTCCACACGCTCACTCGCAAGGGCAAGCCCCGCCGCACCCGGTTCAGCAGCGGTTATACGAAGGTCTGGAAGAAGGCGATCGTCAAACTGCATTCCGAACACCGGATCGACTTTTTCTAAACGATAACGTCAAGCAGACGGTTTTTTTAACGCACGCACTTTACGCAAACATTTGATGCCGGCTTGCTGGTCGGCGATTACGCTTTTTCGAGGCAGTCTCATGGGTATTCGACGCTATAAGCCGGTGACGCCGGGCAGACGCGGAGCGACGGTCAGCGATTTCGCCGATCTGACCCGCGGCGCCAAGCCTGAAAAAAGCTTGATGGTCCCCAAGCGCAAGACGGGCGGCCGCAACAACCAGGGTCGTATCACCGCTCGGCATCGTGGCGGCGGACACAAGCAGATGTATCGGCTGATCGATTTCCGTCGCAATAAGGACGGTATCCCGGCCAAGGTCGATTCGATTCAGTACGACCCGAACCGCAGTGCTCGCATTGCCCTGTTGCACTACGTCGACGGCGAGAAGCGCTACATCCTCTGCCCTGCTGGCCTGGAGGTGGGCGCCGAAGTGCTCAGTGGGGCCGAGGCTCCGCCGAATGTCGGCAATTGCCTGCCGATGAAGAACATTCCGCCAGGCATGGCGATTCACAACATCGAGTTGCAGCCAGGTCGCGGCGGAGTGCTTTGTCGCTCGGCCGGTGTCTCGGCCACGCTGGCGGCCCGCGAGGCCGATTGGGCCCAGATCAATCTGCCGAGTGGCGAAATCCGCCGCGTGCCGGCCGCTTGTCGGGCGACGATCGGCACGATCGGCAATTCCGACCACGATGCTATCGTGATCGGCAAGGCCGGCCGCAATCGCTGGAAGGGAATTCGCCCGACCGTCCGCGGCACGGCCATGAATCCGATCGACCATCCCCACGGTGGTGGTGAAGGTCGCACCAAGGGGGGGCGGCATCCGGTCAGTCCGACCGGCAAGTCGGCCAAGGGTGGCGGCACTCGCAAGCGTCGCAAGCCGTCGAATTCGGCGATCATCCGCCGGCGTCGGTCGCGTCGTTATGGCCAGCTTAAGATTCGCTAGTTTCGCACGAGATCGAGTTTTCAAGACGTAACGTCAGCAGCCGAGCAGCAGGACAGGACAAGTATGAGTCGTTCACTGAAGAAAGGACCTTTCGTCAACCCGAAGTTGTTCGAAAAGGTCGAGCGGCAGGTCTCCTCCGGCAGCAAGGAGCCGATCAAGACTTGGGCTCGTTCGTGCACGATCGTGCCGGAGTTCGTCGGATTCACGTTCATGGTTCACAACGGCAAGGCTCATCTGAAGGTGTTTGTCACCGAAGACATGGTCGGCCACAAGTTGGGCGAGTTTTCTCCCACGCGGACGTTTCGCGGTCACGGCGGCAAGGGTCAGAAGAAGTAGTTCCCACGCAAACCAGTCGTCATCGTCAAGCGCGGCGAGTCAATCAGAAGGATAGTTTGTCATGGCCTACGAAGCAGTGCATCGTTTCGCCCGTATCAGTGCCCGCAAAGTGCGGCCGCTGGCGGCGCTGATCCGCGGCAAATATGCCGACGAGGCCCTCGATATTTTGAAATATCAGCCGCAGCGAGGCGCGCGGCTGTTGGAGAAGGTGCTCAAGAGTGCCTTGGGCAACGCCGAGGATCGCCGAGCTCCGTCGATGCAGAGTCTGGTTGTCGTCGATGCTCGCGTCGATGGCGGCCCGATGTTCAAGCGCATCCGCCCGCGCGCACGCGGCATGGCCTTCATGATCAAGAAGCGGATGTCGCACATCCGCGTCACGGTCGACGCGCCCGGCGAACCGCAGGCATAAACGTTTTGCGGCAGCGCGGTCTGCCGCACAGGTAAATAGATCGAGGTTTCGTATGGGTCAGAAAGTCAATCCGATCGGTTTCCGTGTCGGAATCATGGAAGGCTGGAAGAGCCGCTGGTACGCCTCGAAGCAGGAATTCAGCAGTCTGCTGATCGAGGACCTTAAGCTCCGCCGTTTCATCAAGGAAAAGTATCGCTTCGCCGGCATCCCCAAGGTGGAAATCGAGCGGACGCGCGACGAAGTCAAAGTGGTGCTGTTCACCGCCCGGCCGGGCATCATCATCGGCCGCAAGGGCCAGGAAGTGGAGCGGCTGCAGGGCGAGCTGCAAGAACTGGTTGGCCGGCGGATCAACATCAAGATCGAGGAAATCGCCCGCCCCGAGCTGCAGGCCCAGCTGGTCGCCGAGGACATCGCCGATCAGTTGGCCAAGCGAGCCAGCTTCCGGCGGTGCATGAAAAAGGCGATGGAAACGAGCATGGAGGCCGGCGCCAAGGGAATCAAGGTTCAGTTGGCCGGTCGACTGGGTGGCGCCGAAATGGCCCGCCGCGAAAAGTCGAATGCCGGCTCGATCCCGCTGTCGACGCTGCGGGCCAAAATCGACTACGGGTTTACCGAGGCTGCAACGCCGCAGGGCAACATCGGCGTGCAGGTATGGATCAATCAAGGCATGTATCACGAGGAGCCGACCGATGGCGCTGATGCCCAAGAGGGTCAAGCACCGAAAAAGCCAAAGAGGACGTATAAGAGGTAACGCCACGCGCGGCAACCGTGTTGTGCATGGCGACTTCGCCCTCCAGGCGACGCAGGGTGGCTGGCTGAGTGCGCAGTCGATCGAGGCCGGGCGCATCGCCGCCCAGCAGTATCTGCGCACCGAGGGCCGCCTGTACGTCCGCGTGTTTCCGCATAAGTCGATCACTTCGATTCCGTTGGAAACCCGCATGGGTAAGGGCAAGGGAGAACCAGAATTCTGGGCCGCGGTGATTCGGCCCGGCACGGTGTTGTATGAAATCGGCGGTGTGACGGAGGAGGCGGCGCGGATGTGTTTCGCGCGGTTGGCCCACAAGATGCCAGTGCGAGTCCGCTTTTTGCGTCGCCGTTCGAGTTAGTGCGTGAGTCGCGTGGCGGTCGGTTGGGTGTTGGAAAGAATATCAGTTCGGTTTTGGCGGTGGAGTTGGGCGTATGACAAAGGCTGCAGATCTGCGGGAAATGAGCGACGAACAACTGACGTTCATGATCAAGGAGTCGGCCGAAAGCTTGTTCCGGCTGCGTATTCAGGCGCAGACCGAACGGCTCGACGCCCCCAGCGAATTGCGCAAACAGCGGCGGACGATCGCCCGAGTGAAGACGATTCAGACCGAGCGCGAGCGAAAGGCCGCGGCCCAAGCCGGCCCGGCGAAGTAAACGAGCGAAAGTTTAGGAGTGAGGTAAATGCCAAAACGTATTTCGGTCGGCGTCGTAACGGGCGACAAGGCGACGAAAACCCGCCGCGTGGAAATCGCCCGGCAGGTGCGCCATGCCAAGTACGGCAAGATTTTGCACCGCAAGACGGTGTGTCACGTTCACGATGAAGACAGCGTATCGCACCTTGGCGACACGGTCGAAATCGTCGAATCGCGCCCCCGCTCCAAAACGAAGCGGTACGAGCTGGTACGCGTCGTGACCAAGAGCCGGTTGGTGGATCTGGGTGCGATGCGGGCGGCGGCCAGGCATTCCGACGACGGCACTGAGTGAGTATGGAGTGAGGGTGGCGCCCGCGACGCGGCTTGCAGCGCGTCGCGTTCGGGCGGTGGGAATTTTTTGTTCGCTTTGAGTTGCCAGGTGGAACAACATGATCCAGATGCAGACCAGGCTCGACGTGGCCGACAACACCGGGGCCAAAGAGGTGATGTGCATCAAGGTGTTAGGCGGCACCCATCGGCGGACCGCGGGATTGGGTGACATCGTCGTGTGTAGCGTGAAGAGCGTCATTGCCGGCAGCGAAGTGAAGAAGAAGAGCGTCGTTCGCGGCGTGATCGTTCGCTGCCGTCAGCCGACTCGCCGCAGCGACGGCAGTTACGTGCGATTCGATCGCAACGCGGTGGTTTTGATCGATAACGACAAGAATCCGCGCGGCACGCGCATCTTCGGAGCGGTCGCCCGCGAATTGCGAGACCGGAATTTCATGAAGATCGTCAGTCTCGCCAGTGAGGTGGTCTGATGCATATTCGAGTAGACGACACGGTAGAAGTGATCACCGGCGAAGACCGCGGAACGCGCGGCAGAGTGCTGAAAGTGCTCCGCACGCAAAGCAAGGTCGTCGTCGAGGGGGTCAATCGGGTTTATCGGCACGTCCGCCGCGGCCCGCGCAACACGCAGGGAGGCCGGCTCTCGAAAGAGATGCCGATCTCCTGGTCGAACGTGCTGCTGGTCTGCAGCGCCTGCGGCCGGCCGGCTCGCACCGGCGCGCGGCTCCGCGAGGATGGCGGCAAGGATCGATACTGCAAGAAATGTCAGGCGGCGATCGGCGTGATTGCTCCCAGCCGTGCCGCTCGGGAAAAAGCACAACACGCCAAGGCGTAGCCCGCGGCAAATACAGCGGCACGCAACACGTTGGCGCCAAGCAAGGTAGAAGAGAAAGCAAGTCCGATGGCGAAGAAAGCAGCAAAGGCTGAAACCCAGACCGCGACCGCCGCTCCCGGCGGCAAGCCGTCGATTCCCCGGCTTTGGCAGCGATACGAGAAGGAAGTGTTGCCGATCCTGGCCGAAAAGCTCGGTCGCAAGAATCGTCTCTCGTTGCCCCGGCTCGAAAAAATCGTCGTGAACATGGGAGTGGGCAGCGCCATCACCGAGAAAAAGCATCTGGAAGACGCCACTGCCGCCCTGGCCCAGATTACCGGCCAGAAGGCGATGATCACGCAAAGCCGCCAGGCAATCGCCGGCTTCCGCCTGCGCGAAAATCTGCCGATCGGCTGCAAGGTCACGCTCCGTGGACCGCGGATGTGGGAATTTCTGGATCGATTGATCTCGCTGGCGCTCCCTCGAGTGCGCGACTTTCGCGGGCTCAATCCCAACGCATTCGACGGCAACGGCAACTACAGTCTGGGGCTCAGCGAACAGTTGGTCTTCCCGGAATTGAATCCCGACAAATTCCTCCGTCCCCAGGGCATGAACGTCACGATCGTGATGAGCACTCCCAGCGACGACGAAGGCCGGGAGTTGCTCCGGGCATTGGGAATGCCGTTCAAGAGCGAAGAGCAAGAGAGTGGCAAGGCTTGAACGCGGCAGCGCTTGATCCGAGAGACATGATTCGAGAGAGCGTGATTCAAACAGGGGAGTCCCGAGGGGACGAAAAATTGCATGGCCAGTAAATCAAAAATTGCGAAAGCAGCGCAGAAGCCCAAATTTACCACGCGCTTGAACCGCCGCTGCAAAATCTGCGGCCGTCCGCGGGCGGTGTTGCGTAAATTCGGTATTTGTCGCATCCACTTCCGGGAATTGGCCGACAAGGGGCTGATTCCGGGCGTGAGAAAAGCGAGCTGGTAAATCCGTTGGACGGGGGAGGCCCCGGAGGTGTGGCGGCGGGCGGCGACCCGTGGCCCCGGCTTCGAGGTAAGTGGATAGTTCTAAACTTGGACACCAAACAAACATGATGACCGATCCCATCGCCGACATGTTGACTCGCATCCGCAACGCGGTGCGCGTTGAACGGCCTCACGTAACCATGCCGGTCTCGAAAGTGAAGCGAGGCTTGGCCGAGGTTCTCAAGCGAGAAGGCTACATCTGGGACTGGCGCGAAGAAGAAAGCCAGCCGGTGCCGCAGTTGCGCCTGGAACTGAAATATGGTCCGAACGGCGAACGCGTCATCCGGCACATCAAGCGCGTCAGCAAGCCCGGCCGCCGCGTCTACTCGGGCGCTGCGCAGTTGCGTCCGATCCTCAATGGATTGGGTATTTCGATCATCAGCACCAGCCGCGGCGTCATCAGCGACCGCGAAGCCCGGCAAAAAAAGCTGGGTGGCGAAGTGCTCTGCGAGTTGTGGTAGGAAAATTGAGTGAAGCGGGTCGGAACCGCCCGCCGGCAGCCGGCCGCGGATGAATGGCCTCGCATCGTTTAAGGCTTCGAAAGGTGTACAGTCGATGTCGCGAATCGGTAAGCAACCTGTTGTCGTTCCGGGCGGAGTGAAGGTCGCCCTGGCGGATAGCCAGGTCTCGATCGAAGGACCCCAGGGAAAGCTTTCCTGGAAGTACAACCCCGAATTGGCCATGAAGTATGACGAGGCCACCAAGCAAATCGTCATCACCCGCTCGAGCGATGCGCGGCAGGCCCGGGCGTTGCACGGCTTGGGTCGCGCGCTGGTTCAAAACATGATCGTCGGCGTCACCAAGGGTTACGAGAAGAAGCTGGAAATCGTCGGCGTCGGTTATTTGGCGGCGGTGCAAAAGGGCGAATTGCAGTTGCGCGTCGGTTACGCCAACGAAGTCAATATGCCGATTCCCAAGGGGCTCACCGTCACCTGCCCCGATCAGACGCACGTCGTGGTCAAAGGGGCGGACAAGCAAATGGTCGGCCAGTTCGCCGCCGAGGTCCGCGCAGTGCGCAAGCCCGAGCCTTATAAAGGCAAGGGAATCCGTTACGATAACGAAGTGGTCCGCCGCAAGGCCGGCAAGGCGATGACCAAGTAACGAGGGGTCAAGCGTGTGGTCGGGCGGAGTCTTTTTTCCGAGCGATGTTATCCTACAGTAGAGTGGAAGTAGAGCCGTGAATCACGATCGGGCCCGTCTCCAACAACGCCAGCGACGCACATGGCGCGTCCGCAAGCGAATCCATGGTACTGCCCAGCGGCCACGTTTGGCCGTTTTCCGCAGCCATAAACATATCTGCGCCAGTTGATCGACGACCAGGCCGGCCGCACCGTGGCGGCCGCCAGCACGGTCGAAGAAGAATTGCGCGGCCAGCTCAAGTACGGTGGCAACCGCACCGCGGCCGAGGCGATCGGCCGGACGATTGCCGAGCGCGCGCTGGCGGCCGGCGTCAAGCAAGTCGCCTTCGATCGCGGCCCGTTTCAATACCATGGTCGGGTGGCCGCGCTGGCCGAAGCGGCTCGCAAGGCCGGACTCGATTTCTAACTAAGCAGCCTTCCAGGAGCTCACCAACGTGGCTATTGATACCAACCGCAACCGCGGCGGCCAGTCCGGCGGCGATTCGTCCTCTCGGGGCGGAAGAGGCCAGGGTGACCGGGGCGGGCGGCAACAGGGCGGCCGACAGCAAGGCGGCGAATCGAATCGCGGAGAACTGATCGACAAGGTCGTCAAAATCAAACGCTGTGCCGCCGTCGTCAAGGGTGGCCGTCGCTTCAGCTTCGCGGCGATGGTCGTGGTGGGCAACGGCCGCGGCAAGGTCGGCTGGGGCTATGGCAAAGCCAACGAAGTCCAGCCCAGCGTCGAGAAGGCGGTCAAAGAAGGCTCCCGCAGCATGTTCGAAATCAACCTCGATGCCGGCAGCATCCCGCACCGCGTCGAAGGTTTTTACGGATCGGCTCACGTGGTGTTGGTTCCCGCGGCCCCGGGCACCGGCGTGATCGCCGGCAGCGCGGTCCGCGCCGTCTGCGAAGCCGCCGGCATTCAGAACATCCTCACCAAGAGCTTCGGCTCGAATAACCCCACCAACCTGGTCAAGGCCACGCTCGAGGCTTTGCAGCAATTACGCACGCTGACAGACATCGAGCGGCTGCGGGGAGTCACGCTGTCATGAAACTGAACGACGTCAACGCCGGCATCAAGAAGAACAAAAAGAAGAAGCGCGTCGGACGCGGGCCGGGCTCGGGCCACGGCAAAACCTCCGGACGCGGCCATAAGGGACAGGGGCAATTGGCCGGCTGGTCGGCAAGTCCGATTTTCGAGGGTGGGGCATCCCCGTTGATTCGCCGGATCCCCAAGCGCGGTTTCCACAACCAATTTGGCCAGACCATAGCGGTCGTCAATGTCGGCCAGCTGGACGCGGCCTTCGCGGCCGGCGAGGAAGTGACGCTTCGGTCGCTCAAAGCGAAGAATCTGGCCAAGGGGCGTTACGACGTCCTGAAGGTCTTGGGTGCCGGCGAGCTGACCAAAAAGCTGAAGATTTCGGCCCACCGGTTCAGTGCCTCCGCCCTGGAAAAAATCGAAAAGTCCGGTGGTGAGGCCAATGTCTTGACTGCGGCCGACCACCAGGCGAACGCCTGATTGCTGGATCCTCGGCGACGTGCCGGCCGCGGCGAGCCAGCCGCGCGTCGTCAGCCGCGCCGCGCGGTCGCATAACGGCAAACACCGGCCCGTTCGCCGTCCGAGGCCCGATTGAGGGGACCATTCCGCTTGCCGCAACCGCTTGCCCGATAGATCGGTTGCCCTGGCGGCCGGATCTCGGTCTATTATTTGAAGGTCTGGCCGGCAACAATGCTGTCGGCTGGGCAGGATACGACCGTCGGCGGTCGAACCGGCAGGCGGCCGGCGCTGGTTGATCGCAGAAGCAGTTTTGCGCGTCGGCTCACGGTTGGCAGCCGGCGCCGCCCTGGGCCTCGCGACGTGCGCGTTGCCGGGCGGCCGGTTTTTGTTCACGGCTCGAACGAGAATGGATTTGTCATGTGGGAAAAAATTCGCGTCGTTTTCACGATTCCCGAACTACGCAAGAAAATCCTGTTCACGCTCGGGATGCTGCTGGTCTATCGGGTTGGCTGGTGGATCACGCTGCCGATTATCGACCAACAGGCGATGAGCGCCCTCACCAAGTCGAACCAGGGGCTCGGCCAGCTCTTCCAGCAGGTCGCCGTGTTCAGCGCCGCCCAGATGAATCAAATCACGATCTTCGGACTGGGCATCATGCCCTATATCTCCGCCTCGATCATCTTCCAGTTGTTGGCCAGCGTCTGGCCGCCGCTCGAGCGGCTGCAAAAGGAAGGCGAAGCCGGCCGTAAGAAAATCAACGAGTACACCCGCTACGCCACCGTGGTGCTGTGCATCGGCCAAAGCTGGGTCTACCTGGGCTATCTGGCCAGCCAACGCGGGATGGTCCTCCCGCAGTTTCTCTCCGAAAACGGCTCGCTGACTTTCGGCTGGCAACTGGTCACCGTCGTCACGATGACCGCGGGGACCGTCTTTCTGATGTGGCTCGGCGAACAAATCGACGAGTTCGGCATCGGCAACGGCATCAGCCTGCTGATCATGGCCGGCATTCTGGCCAACATGCCGGGCGCCATCTTCGAGTTGGCCGACCGATCGACCCTCGAACTGGCCGCTGGCCGCGGGAAGCTGGGCATCGAAGTCCTGCTGCTGTTGATGATCCTTTTCGTCACGGTGGTCGCCGGCGTGGTCTTTATCACCCTCGGTCAAAGACGCATTCCGACGCAAAGCGCCAAGCACGTCCGCGGTCGACGCGTCTTTGGTGGCACCCGGCAATATCTGCCGCTGCGAGTCAACCAGGCCGGCGTCATGCCGATCATTTTTGCCAGCAGCTTGCTCATGTTTCCCTCGCTCATTTTTCGCGGGCTTGCCGGCTACTTTCCGGATAGTCCCCTTTGGCGCGGGCTCAGCGATGCGTTCCAGCGCGGCACTTCCTACACCTACACGGTCTTGTACATTGCGCTGA
Organism: uncultured Planctomycetaceae bacterium; assembly: GCA_963702015.1. GTDB lineage: Bacteria > Planctomycetota > Planctomycetia > Pirellulales > PALSA-1355 > DATJTR01. The sequence goes on along the minus strand of OY969698.1, from coordinate 2,025,865 downwards.
TCTATTTCTTTTGTTACTTCTGGACGGCAATCACCTTCAATCCCAAGGACATGGCCGAAAACCTGAAGAACTTCGGCACGTTCATCCCTGGCCACCGGCCCGGCAAGCCGACGGCAAACTATTTGGAAAAGGTGATGGTGCGGATCACTTACGTCGGCGCCGCCTTTTTGGCGGTCGTCGCCATTACCCCCACGATCATAACCAAGGTGTTCGATATTCCCTTCCAGGCGGCCAATTTTTTCGGTGGAACGGGTTTGCTGATCGCCGTCAGCGTGGCCTTCGATCTGGTGCAAAAGATCGATAGCCATCTGGTCATGCGAAACTATAAGGGCTTGCTCGAAGGCTGACGAGCTGGGCGGGCAGGGACGGTCCGAAGCGAGAACCAAAACGCTTTGTGAAGGCGGCCAGTTCTAAGGCGGAGAGTGCCGAAGGCAGACAGTCCTTGCAGCGGCGGAGTGCGGCGCCGGGGCTCTTGCCCCGCGTCCCAACGGGAGAGACTTGCGATGCGGTTGATCTTCATCGGCCCACCCGGTGCCGGCAAAGGAACCCAGAGCAAGCGTCTCATCGACTACTTGCAAGTTCCGCACATCTCGACTGGCGACATGTTGCGACAGGAGATTCAGGATCGCACCGAGTACGGCCTGCGGTCCCAAGAATACATGGCCATGGGCAAGCTCGTTCCCGACCCGATTATCCTGGAGATCATGGGGCATCGGCTCGATCAGCGGGACTGTGCCAACGGTTGCTTGTTCGACGGATTTCCGCGGACCTTGGTGCAGGCCCAGGCGCTCGACGATTTTCTCCAGCGCCGTGGCACCCCGCTCGACGGTGTGCTGGAGTTGGTCGTCGACAAGGATGAGTTGGTGCGTCGCACGTTGGCCCGTGGCCGCGAGGACGATCGCCCCGACATCGTTCGCAACCGACTCGATCTCTTCTATAAACAAACCGCTCCGCTGTCCGACTATTACCGCCAGCGCGGACTGCTGCACGCCATCCCTGGCACCGGCAGCCCCGACGACGTTTTCGAGCGAATTAAACAGGTTCTGAAAAAAATCGAAGGTTAGCGTCGATGTGGCCACGACTTTCGCGGCGCCATCCATGAGGCAAACGAGCGTGCATATACTTCGTTCTTCTCGCGAAATCGCCCAGCTCCGCAAGGCCGGTCTGCTCGTTTGGCAGGCCCATCAGTTGGCCGGCGACTTGGTCAAGCCAGGCGTCACCACCGGCGAAATCGACGCCGCAATCGAGAAATTCTTTCTCGAGCACGACGCGATCCCGCTGTTCAAGGGGGTGCCGGGCAAGGTCCCCTTCCCCGCCGTGGCCTGCATTTCGGTCAACGACGAAGTGGTGCATGGCATTCCTGGCCCCCGGGTGTTGAACGAAGGGGACGTCGTCAGCGTCGACACCGGCTGCAAGCTGGCTGGCTGGTGCGGCGACTCGGCCGTCACGCTGGCGGTCGGAAAGATCGCTCCCGAAGTCCAGCACCTGCTCGATGTCACCAGCGGCGTGCTCGAGCTGGCGATCGAACTGATCGCCCACAAACAGCGCTGGAGCGAAGTCGCCGCCGAGATGGGTTCCTATGTTCGCGACCATGGACTGAGCGTTGTCGAAAGCTTCGTCGGACACGGCATCGGACGCGAAATGCACGAAGAACCTCAGGTTCCCAACTTCGTCAGCGCCCAGTTGCGCCGCAACGGCGATTTCTTAATCGAGCCGGGACTGGTCATCGCCGTCGAACCGATGGTCAACTTGGGCACCAAGCATGTCCGCGGATTGGCCGACCATTGGACCCAGGCGACCCAGGACGGCAAGCCGAGCGCCCATTTCGAACACACCATCGCCATGACCGACGAAGGCCCCTGGGTTCTCACCGGCCCCCCCGACGAGAAACCGGGGCACCACAAGTCGACCCGCAAACTTGATCTCGCCGCCGCCAAACCGGCCTCGACAGGCAAGAAACAAACGCCGGCGGCCGGCCGGCACGAGCCGCCCGGATCCGGACAAGCGAAACGTTCGAAGTAAACAGGCGGCCGTAAGCAGATGACCGCCAGCATGTGGCGGTGAAGAGTTCGACCCTCCCGAATGGTTAAATCCAGGCGATTGCTAGCGGTTCGGCAGGCTTTGGCCTGCCGGCCTAACGAAACTTGGCGACCAAGAAACTGGGGGCTTGCAGGGGCCGAGGGGAAAAACTCATTTTTAGGCCCTTGCGTGGATCCGGCTCTGACTCGTATATTCATGTGCTTTGCATCAAATTGAAACACTGCCGCCGATAGATGCCATGAAAGTCCGTGCCAGCGTCAAGCGAATTTGTGAGAACTGCAAGATTGTCCGACGTCAAGGGACGGTCTATGTGGTCTGCAGCAACCCTCGCCATAAGCAACGGCAGGGTTGAGAGTTGCCTCGGTTGGCGTTGGGTTCGCCAGGTTGCAGCGTAGCAGATTAAGTGTTGCCCCACGGCGCGCGAGTTCGCGGCGCCGTCCGAAATTAAATCGACACCCCCGATCGGGTGCGTGGTTTCGTCAAGATACCGTGCGCCTCGGAACCGGTAGTTGTCAGGAGAGTATTTTCGATGCCGCGTCTACTGGGTGTTGATATTCCCAGCGATCGTCCCACGGTGATCTCGCTGCAATATTTGTACGGCGTCGGTCCCAAGATCGCACACGAGCTGTGCCATAAGGCCGGGATCAACCCGCACGCCAAGGCGCGCGACATGCACGAAGACGAAGTCGCCCGTCTGGCGGCGCTGTTGGACAAGGACTACACGGTCGAGGGGCAATTGCGGCGGCAAGTCGCGCAGAACATCGCCCGACTGAAAGACATCGGTTCGTATCGTGGGGTTCGCCATCGCCGCGGGTTGCCGGTGCGTGGGCAGCGGACGCGGACCAACGCTCGCACGCGCAAGGGACCGAAGAAGACCGTGGCCGGCAAGAAGGGTGTCAAAGACTTGCGCTAAACTGATCCCTGCGAATCGTGGCTGCGCGGCACCGTGGCTGCGAGCCGCGCTCTGACCGTGACCGAATCGACCGCCGCGGCTGAATCATTCGCCGCACACCAAATTTTACAACGACATTTAAACAGAGGTTTCCGTGGCCAAGAGCAAGCGACGCAAGACGCGGCGAAATGTGACGGTGGGCATCGCCCACATCAAGGCGACGTTCAACAACACCAGCGTCACGATTACCGATACCAAGGGAGACGCCCTGTGTTGGGCCAGCGCCGGCACCACCGGATTCAAGGGTAGCCGCAAGAGCACGCCGTTCGCCGGTCAGATGGCTGCCCAACAGGCCGCCGAAAAGGCCGCCAAGTATGGCGTCAAGGAGCTGGAGGTTCGCGTCAAGGGCCCCGGCAGCGGTCGCGAAAGTGCGATCACCGCCCTGCAGGCCGCCGGCATGACGATCAAGAGCATCGAGGATGTGACGCCGCTGCCGCACAACGGCTGCCGTCCGCCGAAAAAGCGTCGCGTGTAGCACGCTCGCCGCTTGCGGGTCGTCCAGGCGACGACCGGCCGGTCATTTTCGAAACCTAGCGATTTTTTTTGACACAGTTCTTCGGTTCACTAGAAGTTTGAGAGAAACATGGCTCGGACCATCGGACCCGTCTGCCGCCTCTGCCGGCGCGACGGACTGAAGCTGTTCCTGAAGGGGACGCGCTGCGATACGCCGAAATGCGCGATCGAACGTCGCGATTCGGCGCCTGGCATGCACCAGTATCGCCGCAACAAGCAGACCGACTACGGTCTTCACTTGCGCGAGAAGCAGAAGGTAAAGCATTATTACGGCGTGTTGGAGCGACAGTTCCGCGGCTATTTCCAGCGTGCTGCCCGCAGCAAGGGAAACACCGGCAGCACGTTGATGAGCCTGCTGGAGCGGCGGCTGGACAACGTCGTGCACCGGCTCGGCTTTGGCCTGAGCCGTGCCCAGGCCCGGCAATTGGTCACGCATGGTCACATCACCGTCAACGGCCATCACCTGAACATTCCCAGCTACATCGTCAAGCCGGGCGACCTGATCCGCGTGAAAAACCGAGCCAAGAGCCTGCAGCTGGTGCAGTCCAATTTGGCCGAACATCGCCGGACGGTTCCCGACTTTCTCGGCGTGGCCGAAGGCCCGATTCCCGAAGGGCGCGTATTGCGTAACCCGGAGGCCGAGGACATCTCGATCCCGGTGCAAACTCAACTGATTATCGAACTTTGTTCCCAGTAGTGTGCGCCCTGGCGACCGCCGCTTGAGCGGTCGCGCGGGGGCAACGGAGGCAAGAATGCATATTCGATGGCGCGGGCTGGAGCTTCCTAGTCTCGTCACTTGCGATCACAAGACCCTCACCGGCACATACGGCAAGTTTGTGGCCGAGCCGTTCGAGCGTGGCTTCGGCGTCACGATCGGCAACGGACTCCGCCGCATTTTGCTGTCGAGCCTCGAGGGAAGCTCGGTGACGCAAATCAAGGTTCACGGTGCGCAGCACGAGTTCACGACTCTGCCCGGCGTGGTCGAGGACATGACCGACGTGGTGCTCAACGTCAAATCGTTGGTCGTGAAGAATCATAGCGATTCGACGCGGGTGATCCGCATTGAAAAGCATCAGAAAGGCGTCATCACCGGCGCCGACATCCAGACCGACGATTCGGTCGAGGTGATCAACAAGCCACACGTCATCGCCACTTTGACCGACGATGTGCCGTTTGTGATGGAGATGGTCATCGAGAACGGCCGCGGCTATGTCCCGGCGACCGAGCACAGCCCGAACGTGCAGGAGATCGGCATCATTCCGGTCGACGCGGTCTACAGCCCGGTCGTTCGCGTGCGTTACGAGATCGAAGAAACCCGCGTCGGCCAGAAGACCAACTACGACCGTCTGACGCTGGAGATTTGGACCAACGGTTCGATCCATCCGGAGTTGGCGCTTGTCGAATCGGCCAAGATCCTCCGCAAGCACTTGAATCCGTTCGTGCAATACACCGAGCTGGGCGCACGGGTTCACGCCGCCGGCCGCGGCGTGTCCGGCAGCACCGATGCGGCGCTGGAACAAAAGCTCAACATGACGCTGGGCGAGCTCAAGTTGTCGGTCCGCGCAACCAACTGCCTGGAATCGGAGAATATCCATTCCGTGCGCGATTTGGTCCGCCGCAATGAAGATCAACTGCTCGAAGTTCGCAACTTCGGCGAAACCACCCTGCACGAAATCCAAGAGAAGCTCAGCGAGATGGGCCTCCGCTTGGGCATGCGGGTGCCAGCCTCGGCAGCGGTCTGATCGCCCCACGCGGCGCGTTGTGAATCTCACGAAACTGCAGCTTCTCGAAAGTCCAAGCCATGCGACATCGACGAAAAGGACGTAAGCTGGGCCGTTGCCCTAGCCACCAGCGCGCTCTGTTGCGCAGTCTGGCCACCGCCCTGTTCCTGACGGAACGCGACGCCGAGCACGAGGAAAACCGGCCCAAGGTCAAAGGGCGGATCATCACCACGCTCGAAAAGGCCAAGGAAGTCCGCCCCGTCGTCGAAAAGGCCATCACGCTCGCCTGCCGGGCTCTTGAAGAGGCACGTGGCGCCGAAAAATTCGCCACCACCGCCCAGCGCAATACCGACGCCTGGAAAAAATGGCGCGCCAGCGACCAATGGTCAAGCTGGGCTCAGGCCGTCGCTCCCCTGGTCGACGCCCGTCGCCGGGCGCTGGTCATGCTGGGCGATAAACAGGCCGTGCGAATCTTGTTCGCCGATGTCGCGCCCCGCTTCATCGGTCGGCCGGGCGGATACACCCGCGTGCTGCGGCTGGCCAAGCCTCGATTGGGCGACAACGGCACCCGGGCAATTCTGGAATTCGTCGGCGTTCGCGACCGCGTTACTCAGCGCGCGCCGCGGCCTGCCTTCGAAGCGGCGCCGGCCGCAAGTAAGTAGGCCGGCGAAACTGTCTCGAACGGCGAGCGGTGAACTTGGCCTGGCTGTTTCGATATGCACGGATGCCTTCTGTCGTGGCAACACGATCTTCCAGCGCAACGTCGCGGCGTTTGCCTGCGGGCGCAGGCTTCGATTTCACGTTGCACATTCGCCGTTTGGCCGACGACATTGTGGCTCGCCTGCCGGAGTTGGATCATATCGATCTGAGCCGCGTCGGCATTCGCTTCTGTCAGGCCCGCAAGCCGGTTCGTCACGGCCTGTGGGCCAGCCTGACTCCGCTGCGTTTTCAGTCGGGCGCGCTGACGACTCAACGTCGCGGCCGCACTTGGGCGATTCAGCGCGTCCACGACGAGCAAGGGCGCGAGATGCTCTATTTGCTCAGCTTTTATCTCCCCCGGTTCATGAACCTGCCGCCGCGCGAAAAGCTGGCCACCGTGATCCATGAACTGTGGCACATCAGCCCGCAGTTCGACGGCGATCTGCGTCGCCACCCTGGTCGCTGCTACGCGCATACCCACTCTCAGAATTCCTATGACCGCCAGATGCACGCACTGGCCGAGAAGTGGCTGGCGCTTGAGCCGCCAGGCGATCTGCACGCCTTCTTCGACGACGACTTCGCCCAGCTTCAACGGCGGCACGGGACGATCTTCGGAACCAAAATCCCCACGCCCAAACTCGTCCGTCTGCGGACTCCCTAGGATTGCACCAGCCGGCGCAAGCAATGCTAGCGCGGGCATGCTCCATGGAAGATCTGCCGGCGTGAGAGTCGCTCTTCGGCCGCCGAAATGCCGATAAGACTTGGGATGACCGCTCTTGCTGAGCGGCCATCGATTGCGTCGATCAATCGCTCTTCTGCATCCCGCTCGGGCTCGGTACTATTTGCGGCCTCCTGGGTTTTGCCGCGTGAAAGGCATCAGGCAGCAGGCTCGCTCCGCTCGGCCGGCAAGGCCAGTGGCATCGACTTGAAGCGCACAAAGATTTCGAGGGTGACACGATGAACAATGCCGGTTTCTTCCAGTGGCTGCGCGAAAGCGTGCGGCGTACCGTGTTGTTGGGCTTTTCTGACGCCATCGAACAATTGGGTGTTCCGGCCGATGGCAAAGAGATGAACCCGCATTTCCTGGCTGCATTGCGCCAGCAGACCGCCGCGGCCGTCGAACATCAACACGCGATCGCTCCCCGGGCGGAAGCCCGCAGCGAGCGCAAACGGCTCGGCCGTTCGCTCGACCAACTGCGCGAACCGTCCGCCAAGCCTGCCACGTAGGCCTGCTCCGCGTTTAAGGGGCAACTGGCCACGCAGCTCGCGCGCTCTTCGGCGACCGATCGCATGGTGGCCGTGCGCGCTTCGCCGGTCATACTGCGCTGGCGATTCGAGCATTCGTCGGCGGCACTGCGCCGCCAGCATTGCGCTGCCGTCGCGCCGCGCTGATCTTTCTCGCCGCCGGACTCACGGCGCCGCGTCATCGGCTGACCGCGCCTCGAGGCCGAGAGATGCCCCCAGCGCGTTTTGCTTGCTGGACAAAAAAAAATCGGGCCTGTTGAGGAAACAGGCCCGATTCACACTCACGGGCAGGAACTAACTTGGTGGGATATTCGGGCGGAAATTTTTCTCGGTCCGGATTGGAAAGACCGAAGGATCGCGAGACGTTTCATTTTGCAGGCATCTGAACAACCCGCACTACCATCATCGACGGAACCACCGGCAGGCTCCAAAGATCGAAGCGGTCACAGAAGAACCGCTATAACGTGAATAGCCTTCCTATTTTTCCAAGCTGCCGGGACCCAACGTTCCCGGCGCCTTTTCGGAGGCGTTCCACTGCGCGTGCAGCAGCTCGACGGGGTGGATTGCCAAGCGCTTGGCACCGTGCTCGATCTGGTGGCGGCAGGAGAATCCAGGAGCGACGACCGTCCCGGAGTGCTGACGAACGGCCGGAAAGAGTACGCGCTCGCCGATCGCCATGCTCAGATCGTAGTGCTCGTAACCGAATGATCCGGCCATGCCGCAACAGCCCGAGTCGACCACGGTGACGCGTGAATCGGGAATCAGCGCCAGGGCGTCCTGCGTCCCTTGCATCCCCACGATCGCCTTCTGGTGGCAATGACCATGAACCAGGATCGGCGCGCGAGCTGGCGCAAGCCTGAGGCCCGCCGCGAGCCCAGCCAGTTGGGTGTCGACCGCCGCGGTGTGGGCCGCGACCAGCCGGGCTGCGTCTCCCGGCACCAGGTCGAGGTAATCGTCGACCAGCATCGCCAGGCAGCTCGGCTCGGCGACGACAATCGGCACGCCACGTACCGCGAAAGGAAGGAGCCGCGCGATGTTCTCGCGTGCCAGCCGCTGGGCAACGTCCAAAAGCCCCTTCGACGCCCAGGTGCGACCGCAGCAACCCAGCCCCGCCAACTGGACTTCATAGCCGACCGCCTCCAGCAGCTCGACCGCCGAGCGATTGACCGCCGGCTCGCAGAAACTGGTCAGGCAATCATCGACGAGCACAATCTGGCCGCGGGTAGGCCGCCTCTCGGGCCGCGGCCGAGCCCGAAACCAGCGCTTGAAATGGTTGTGCTCGAAACGGGGCAGCGGTCGGCGGCGGTCGACGCCCAACAGCCGCTCGGCCAGCCAGCCGGTGGCGGGCAAGCCGGCAAGCCAATTCGACAGCGGCGCCAAGGCCGAGCCCCAGCGGTTCAGCCGTGCGGCGTCGGCCATCAGCCGCACGCTCCGCGGCGTGCCATGCCGGGCGAAATAGTGCGACAGGAATTCCATCTTCAGTTTGGCCACGTCGACGTTCGACGGACATTCGGCCTTGCAGCCCTTGCAGCCCAGGCAAAGATCGTAGGTGGCGAACAAGCGGGGCCCGGTCAATTCCTCGGCCGGCAATGCGCCCGACAAGGCCAGCCGCAAAGCATTGGCGCGGCCGCGCGTGCTGTGTTCTTCGTCGCGCGTCACCATGAACGAAGGGCACATCGTGCCACTCTGCAGCTTGCGACAGACGCCGGCGCCGTTGCACAACTCGGCCGCCTTGGCCAGTGAACCTTCGCGGCTGAAATCAAACGTCGTCGCCAGTGGCAGGGTTTTATAGTTCGCGCCCAATCGCAAATTCTCGATCGGACTGGGACCATCGACGATCTTGCCGGGATTCATCAGGTTGCCCGGATCGAACGCTCGCTTCAGCTCTCGAAAGGCCTCGTACAGCCTTGGCCCGAACAACGTCTCGTTTAAATAGCTGCGCGCCAGCCCGTCGCCGTGCTCGCCGCTCATCGAGCCGCCGAACTCGAGCACCAGCTCGCAAACTTCATGCGAAATGCGCTCCAGCCGAGCCAGGTCGTCGCGTGCCGACAGGTTCAACAGCGGACGAATGTGGACGCAGCCTACCGAGGCATGGCCATAGTATGCCCCCGACGTTTCGTTGGCCGCCAGGATCTGGCCGAAGCGGGCGATGAACTCGCTCAGCCGGTGCGGGTCGACCGCCGTGTCTTCGACAAAGGCCACCGGCTTGCGCGCCGACTCGATGCCTTGCAACAGCGGCAGTGCCGCCTTGCGGCAGGCCCAAACGTGCGCGTAAATCGCCGGCTCGAGTGCCGGCAGCACGTGCTCCAAGCCCGGCAGGCCCTGCAGGCGGCGCGACAGGTCGTCGGCTTTGGCGCAAATTTCTTCCTGCGTGTCGCCGCTGAACTCGACCAGCACCAGCGACTCGGGCCGGCCGACCACGAAGTCGAGATAGTGGCGATATTCCAGGCTCTTTTCGGCCAGCCGCACGATCTCGCCGTCCAACAGCTCGGCGGCCGACGGATCGCACGCCAGCACCGGATCGATCGCCGCCACCGCGGCGGCCAGCGAAGAAAAGTGCAACACCACCAGTCCGCGCACCGCGGGTAGCGGAATCAAATGGACCAGCGCCTCGGTCAGCGTGGCCAACGTCCCCTCGGCTCCGACCAGCAATTTGGCCAGGTTGAACGCCGCGTCGGGATAACGCTGCCGCTCGCGCTCGCGAACGACCGCTACCATTCGCGGTGGCGTCATGCGCTGTGCGCACTCGGGTACGAACTCGTCGAGGTTGTAGCCGCTGACGCGCCGCAGCACGCGCGGATAGCGCGCCAGAATCTCCTCGCGCTCGCGGCCGACGATCAGCTCGACCTCGCGGCGCGCGCGGCCCCAGCCGTCGCCTCGCTCGGCAGCGGCGGCCCACTGGCTGGCCGTTTCGGGGCCCAGCACGGCCGCCGTGCCATCGGCCAGCACGGCGGAAAGTTCGATCACGTGGTCGACGGTTTTGCCATGCCAGACCGAGCGCGAACCGGCCGAGTTGTTGCCGATCATGCCCCCCAGATTGGCGCGGCTGCTGGTGGCGACGTCGGGCGCAAACTGCAATCGATGTTTGGCGGCGGCCGTGTTGAGTTGATCGAGGATCACGCCGGGCTCGATGCGCGCGGTTTGCCGCTCGACATCGATTTCCAGAATGCGATTCATGTACTTGCTGAAGTCGATCACGATTCCCGCGCCGATCGACTGGCCCGACAAACTGGTGCCGCCGCCGCGCGGAATGATCGGCCAGCGATGCTCGGCGGCCCAGGCGATCGTTGCCGCGACATCGGCCTTCGATCGTGGGACGACGACTGCCAGCGGCCTGATCTGATAGATGCTGGCATCGGTGCTGTAAAGTGCCCGGTAGTACGCATCGCTGTGAACTTCGCCAGAAATGCGCGCGGCAAGTGACTTTAGCGGATGTGCCGATTGTCGGGCGGTGACATTCATGGTGGTAACGATGGGGATTTCAAGCGGTGGCGACCGACGTCGCGCACACGGGGCGGTCAGCGGTGATTATACTTGACCCACCGCTGGTTGTTGGTAGAGTCAAAAGCTGGGGCGCTAATTGTTCGCATCTGGCCGAGTGGCTGTCGGCGGGCAACGGCGGCTCGCGGGACGGGCAGTCAGGAGTGGCTTGCCAAATGTGCAACCGAGGACGTGCGCGATCTTGCAAATCAATTTGCTCGACGCGCCAGCCACAAGCGGAAGGATTGTTTCGATGAACGATCGTCACCCCCGACCTGAAGAAGTCGAGCACTTGTTGCGCAATGCGCAATTGCGCGACGAAATGGAGCCCTACTTGGACGAAGCCGTTCGCAGCGTCAACGTGCAAGAATTGCCCACGCCGGTGGAGAACGAATTCTTGGCATCGATGCTCGCGTGGGAGCGCGCGCCGGTGCTGCCGATCTCGAAATGGTTCGCGCCGGAGCTTGTGTTGCCCCATCCCGACACGCTCGACGGCTGGAGTTTGCACACGCGGCTTTGGGAAACAATCCAAAAACTGTTCGATCAGCGGATCGTGCTCGACTTCACCGATCATCTTTCGGATCGCGAATTGTATACCTTGATCTATCGCGACATCCTGCCGTCGTTGGAAAAGAAGATCGAATCCGAAGGCAATTATCTGCACTGGGATTGCACAACATGGGCGACGATCCGCAGATCTGGCTGCGCTATTACGCCTCGGAGACCGACCGCAACAACTGGGCCGAGGATTTTCCAGGTCCGATTCCCCAGCGCGAAGACCCCCCCTACCCTCGCGCACTTCCCCGTCGGCCGCTGTAACGCGCTCGGCTCCCAAGATTGTTGCTTGGGGATGCGTGCGCTCACGATGAAGCCGCCGGTAGCCGCACGGCGCGAAGGACCCGGACGCTCCGGGACTTACGTGCTCGGCTTGCTCTCGGATCCGTTGATGTGGAACCGGCCGGCGCGAAACGCCGCGGCCATCGCCATCGGCACCTGGGCTTCGGCCTCGACGACGCGCACCCGTCCCTCGGCCACTTTGGCTTTCATCTCTTGCTCCAGCGCAATGGCGAACGACCGCCGCTCTTCGGCCCGCGCCGAGCAACGCGCGTGTCGGCTTCAGCCTGATCGGCCTGCAGCCGGGCACCGATGTTTTCGCCCACGTCGATATCGGCGATGTCGATCGACACAATCTCGAACGCCGTGTGCGCGTCGAGACCACGCTCCAGCACCGCTTTCGAAATCCGGTCGGGGTTTTCCATCACGATCAGATGGCTTTCCGACGAGCCGATCGAAGTGATGATCCCCTCGCCCACGCGAGCGATGATCGTCTCCTCGGTCGCCCCGCCGATCAATTGCGCCAGATTCGTGCGCACGGTGACGCGGGCGCGAATCTTCAGCTCGACGCCGTTCTTGGCGATGGCGCTGAGTGTCGACTTCTTCGAAGCACTCGGATCCGGGCAGTCGATCACCTTGGGATAAACGCTCGTCCTCACCGCTTCCAACACGTCGCGGCCCGCCAGATCGATGGCCGCGGCACGATCGAAATCCAAATCAATGTCGGCCCGATGGGCGGCGATGATGGCGTTGATCACATTTTGCACGCGGCCACCCGCCAGATAGTGGGCTTCCAAACGCCGCGTGGTGATGCCCGTCGTCGGATCGGTGCCGATGCCGGCCTGCAGGGCCATGATCTTGGCCTGCACGATCTCGCGCACGTTGACCTGCCGCAAGGTCATGCCGATCAGGCTCAGCATGCTGACCCGCGCGTCGGACATGTATGCCTGAAACCAAAGCTTCCCATACGCCAGCACCGTGACGACGAACATCACCGCGATGATCAACAGCACGAAGGCGACCGGCACCAGCCAGAGCTGGCCTCGCTCCGGTGGCGCGACCGAATTGCGCGAGCAGCGAAACGTGCGGCAGGGCGACGGCGAAAAACGTGGCAAACATCGTAAGACTCTCGGGGCCGGTGGCAGGATCCGCGGGATCGCCCTGTCAGCATACCTGGGGCGCGGTCGTGATGCCACCAGGAGCGACCTTTTCGGATGCGATGCACGTCCCCACCCGCTCGGCTATGATTTCACCCAGCACGAAACAGCCTTCCGGATCAAGGAGACAATTGCGATGACCCCAGCCCAACTCTTCGGCGTTGCAGTGCGGACGATTGGCGTTTTAGTGGTGCTCGTTTCCGGCTGGGCATTCTTGGTCGCCGTCTCGATGCCTGGCAACGGCAGCCTGATCCTTGCAGTGACTCTGTTGCTTCTCGGCCTTTGGCTCGTGCGGGGGGCAAAATGGTTAATCGCATTCGCTTACCCCGGAGAGCGTGGGTTTTACCCATGGGCCGCTGACAAACAGTCGCCGGCCACGACCTAATCTCCGGACCGGTTGATTCAAACTGGTCCGCTACCCGGGCGAGAAGAGAGGTCGGCTCACGTTTCATGCTCGGCCGGTGGAATCAAAGTGCAGCTCTACCGACTTTTCCCGCCGGCCGCGCCGCCGCTTTACGCCTGCTCGGGCGGTGGCGCGTCGGGCGTCGGTTCGGCGGTTGCCTCCGGCAGCAGGCGGATCGCTTGGGTCGGGTAGGCCAGACGAATTTCTTCGGCGGCAAAGCGGCGGAGGATTTCCAGATTCGTGCGCTGGTTGAAGGCCAGAAAGCGCCACTGGTCGGCAGGATAGTACCAATAGGAGATCATCAAGTTCACGGCGCTGGGCGTAAAATCGCTGACGAACACGCGAGGCGGATTCGCCGCGCGTGAGCCCTCGTGGTCGCGCAGCAGTTCGGCCACGATCGCCGCGGCCCGCTCCAGCTTTTCCGGCGGCAGATCGTAGCTCAGCGGCAGATTGAACTGCCGGAACAGGCTCGGCCGCTTGCTGACGTTGACGATCGTCTTGCCTGCCAGCTCGCCGTTGGAAATGGCCACCAGAAAGCCTTCGGCCGTCCGCAGGCGAGTCGACCGAAAGCCGACCGACTCGACCGTTCCGCCGATCGTGTCGACTTTGATTTCGTCGCCCAGATCGAACGGCCGGTCGCTAAAGAGCATCAGCGAGCCGAAGAAGTTCTTGATCGTGTCTTGCGCCGCCAGCCCGATCGCCAAACCGCCCACGCCCAAGCCGGCGATCAACGGCGTGATGGGGCGATTGAAAATGGCGGCGACTTCCACCAGCACGAAAATCGCGACGGCCAGCCGCAAGCTGGTCGACATCATCGGCACCAGCATTTCGTCGAGCCGGCTGGAACCGGCCGAGACTCTGCGCAGCCAATGATCGACCACCGACACCAGGCAGTAGCCGGCATAGCCGACCGCCAGCGTCACCAGCACGCTGCCAAGCAGACTGGTGTAGTTTGCCACGCGATCGCTGAGAATCAGAAAGTTGATGCCGACGCGCAGGCCGACAACCAAGAAGAAGAAACCGGTGGCCTGCGCCAGCGCCACGGCACATCGCGGCCAACAGATCGCGCCGCCGCGCGTCGAGGCGGCGAGCGGCCCGTTCGAGCCCGATCCGCGCCCGCGCCCACCAGCAGCATCACCAGCACAGTCCCGGCCATTAGCAGGAACCGCCAGACTTCGTTCCCGGCGACCGAATATTCGGCCAGCCACCGCAAGCCGCCCGGCAATTTGGTTTCGTCGCGGCTGATCGCCTCGGCCACTTCGCGCGCATCTTTGGCCAAGGGCAAATCAGTATCCTTGGGCCCGGCGGCGGCAATCGACGACAGTAAATAATCGGTCCACAACATTTCGCGTTCGCCGGGTTGTTGAAGGATTCGCCGCGGCCGCCGGTTTGGGCGGCCCATGGCACGGCCCGCCAGCCGATGCCACTGCCTGGGCGGGCTCACCCGCCAGCGGTCACCGGCCGGCCGCCTACGGCTGGCGGCCACACCCAGTTCTCGTTCCCAATCAACGTAAACGGACGCCCGCCGGAAGCAAAGGCGCCAAAGGCCCCGAAGCGCCCGTCGCCCAGGCCGGTATTGGCAAAATGCATGCCGCAACGCCCCCGATTTCGATCGATCGGGGTGACCACTTTCTGCCGCCAGCCGGCCCCGCCCCGTCTGGCAAACGACCAGCCAGGGCAGTATTCTGAAACGTAGTTGAAACGGCCCTGGCAGCACTTCGCGCGTCGAACCACCGGATCATTGAAGCAGCGGCGGACTTTTATGCGCTCGTTCTCCTTACTCATCGCGATCGTCGGCCTCTTGGCCGCGACTCTTCCCCGCGCCGCGGCGCAAAACGCCACTCCACCAGGAGCCGAAGCGCTCACTGCCAGCGGCACGCTCGACGCCGTCGTCTCCGATCAAGTCCTGCGAGTTAAGGTTGCAGACTCCGAGGACGTGTGGCTTGTCGAAATCAAGCCGGAGCAAACCAAGATCGAAATTGCCGGCACCGCCGAACCGGGATATCTGCGTCACGGGTTGACCGTCCGCTTCGAAGGCGAGATCGACAAGAAGGGAACTTTGCAGGAAGAAATCAAGGAACTCGAAATCTTCACGCCACAAGGCAAGAATGCCTTGGGTCTGTTCAGCGTCGGCGACAAAAGCCCGACGGCCAAACCGGTCGCCAAGCCCGCGCCGGGCCCTTACGAGATCCGCGCAAAAATCACCAGTCTCAAGGAACACGATATCGCGCTCGTCGCCGGCAACAAGAAAATCTTTGGAGTGCTTGCCGAAGACGCCGAGGTGAAACTTTCGTCGGACGACTTTAGCCTTGTCCATGAGGGCGACGGAGTGAAGCTCACCGGTTGGTACAATCCCGCCAACAAGCCGGCTGCCGGCAAGCCGGGCCAGGCCTTCGCCGAAGAGTTGACGATCACGCTGTCCAAACCGCTGGTCGCCGCGAAAAAGCCGGCTCGGGCGGCCAAATCGGCGAAGATGGCCAAAGAACCCAAAGACGACGCTGCGGTGATTCAAGATCCCTTCGGCGTCGAGTCGAAGCCGGCGCAGTAGGCCGAGCGGGTTTCCGCGGCACCGGGACCGCCGACCGTCGCTCCGCTATTTCGCCTCCTCCGCAGGCTCGTTCTCGGGCTTTTCGGCTGGATGCTGCGGCACGATTTCGTGATATCCGGGCGGTGGATCGGTGCTGAAGAGCGCCTCCCCGAGCGGGGCGTCGAAGACAAAATCGGTCAACGTCGAATCGCTGTCGGCCATGGTCGGATCGGTGCTGCGCCGCGAAAACTCGATCCGCAACGGCAACTTCGTCTGCGGGTCGATCCAATACGTCCCGGTCCAAGTGTTGGTCCCCGCCGGACGCTCATCGCGCTCGACGATCTGGAACCCGGCCGCCACTTGGCCGCCGATCATACGGTCGGGCAATTTCTTCGCCTTCTCGCCCGGCGCTTCGCGGATCTTACGGTAGAAGTCGACCTCCGGCGCTACTTTGATCTGTTGCTCGTGCACTTCGCTGTTCTCGGGATCGATCCCCAGCACGAGATTGGAAGCGTCGTACTGTTTCGTATCGGGGTCGAGCGAAATCGTCTTGCCAGTCAGCATGTTTTGGATATAGATCCAGCTGTCGCGCTTCGGCCCTAGTCTGCCCGGTTGGATGACCTCGACTTCTTCGCGCATCTGGTGGGCGCCGAGGATCCTCACCTTGCGTTTTTCTTGCGAGATGACCCGGACGCGCTTTCCGTCTTTCAGCCTGACCGTTCTGCTTAGCACATATTGCGCCGTTTTGGCCCGTGACACACCGCGCTGCATCTGGGCAAAGGCGACCCCATCGGTCCCCCGCGAGGGGGTGAACCAAACGCTGACCAAGCCCACGACCGCCAGCGCCGCGCCTGCCAACGTTACCCGGCAGAGCAAGACCATAGGCTTGGTGCGCCGCGCGCGGGCCAGCGCCGCGGCCGCCGCGTGTGCACGCTCAACCGCGCGGCGGCTAGCGACTCCGTCGATCGGCAAGCGGGCCAATGTGTCCAAATCGTCGAGCAGCAAGCGCGATTTGTCGTGGTGGTTCATTCTTCGGACCTTTTCCTCATGAGGTCATCCGGTTCGTTTTCGCCCAGCAGCCGGCGCAGCCGCGTCATCGCCTTGTGGCATAGCGCCCGGGCCTGGTGCGCCGTTTTCCCCAGCGCCCGCCCAATCGCTTCGAACTCTTGTTGCTCAAGGTACCGCAGCACGATGATTTCCCGCGAATTGGCCGGCAATCGCCCGATCGCATCGAGCACCCTTTCGAGCTCTTCGCGCCGCACCACGTCGCCGATTGGCGAGGTGGGCAGGGTCGCCAATGCTTCGGCGTGCAGCGCGCCGCATCTGGATCGGCGCTGGCGCCGCTGGTGGTCGAAGGCCAGATTCATGGCCACCCGGCTGGCATAAGCCAGTGGATCGCCAGCCGCGGCAAAGCGTCGATTCTGGACCAGCTTGCAGAACAAATCTTGCAGCAGATCGTCGGCCACGTCCCCGCGTAGGGTCAGTCGTACCAGCAGTGCGTACAACCGCCCGCCATGCTCGTGGAGCAACGCCAGAACTTCGGTTGTGCCTGGTTTCAAAGCTTGTTTTCCCTCGGTGGGCCCCCACGGTTATAGACGCCCCGCCCGCCCCCGGCGCAACCTCAAAAATGGTGTCAGTTGGGACTTCCCATATCGTCTCTGGCTGTGCTTGCACGCCTACCCCGCCGAGCCCGCGGTCCTGGCGCTATACCGGCAGTTCAATCGCCGTTGTACCTTATTCCAATAGAGTGCTCGATGAATCGAAAGTTCGTCATCGCCCGCGACAAAAAAGCATGGAGGAAGCATGCGGAAATTGATCGTTTTCAATCAGGTAACGCTCGATGGTTACTTTGCCGGTGCCGGCGGCGACATCCGTTGGGCCCACAAGGATACCAGCGACGCCGAGTGGAATGCCTTTGTCGCCGAGAATGCCGGTTCCGGCGGAACGCTCTTGTTCGGCCGGATCACCTATGAGCTGATGGCCAGCTACTGGCCGACGCCGCATGCGGCCCAAAACGATCCGATTGTGGCTGAGCGGATCAATCGATCGCCGAAGATCGTCTTTTCGAAAACGCTCGACAAGGCATCATGGAATAATACCCGGCTCGTCCAGGGCGACTTGGCGGCGGAAATTCGCCGGTTGAAACAAGAGCCCGGGCCCGGCATGGCGATTTTGGGCAGCGGCAGCATCGTCGCACCATTGGCCGAAGCGGGATTGATCGATGAATTCCAGCTCGTGGTGAATCCCGTTGTCCTTGGCGCGGGCAGAACGATGTTCGAGGGCATCAAAACCAAGCTCAGCCTGAAGCTGACCGCCACGCGCACTTTCGGCAACGGGAACGTCTTGCTCTGCTACCAGCCCGACCACGGCGCATAAAAAAACCGGCGCGCGGCCGCGACTCAATCGAGTCGTGCCGCCACGCCGGCTCGTGCGTTTGGCCCGAAAGCTTAAATGTCGTAGTACAAGCAAAATTCGTAGGGATGGGGCCGCAGCCGCATCGCGTCGACTTCTTTTTCCGTCTTGTACCAGATCCAGGTGTCGACCACGTCTTGCGTGAAGACGTCGCCACGCAGCAAGAATTCGTGATCGCTGCGCAGAGCCGCCAAGGCTTCGTCCAACGAGCCGGGGGTCTTGGGCACTTCGGCCAGCTCTTCCGGCGCCAGGTCATAGATGTCCTTATCCAGCGGCTCGCCCGGGCTGAGCTTGTTCTGAACGCCATCGATGATCGCCATCAGCATGGCTGAGAACGCCAGGTAGGGATTGCAGCTCGGATCGGGACAGCGGAACTCGACCCGCTTGGCCTTGGGGCTGGGGCTGTACATCGGAATACGGCAACTGGCCGACCGGTTCCGCTGCGAATAGGCCAGGTTGACCGGCGCCTCGTAGCCCGGCACCAGCCGCTTGTAGCTGTTGGTCGTCGGATTGCTGAAAGCCAGAATGGCCGGTGCGTGCCGCAGCAGTCCACCGATGGCGTACATGGCCATGTCGCTCAGGCCCGCATAGCCCGATCCCGCAAACAGCGGCGAGCCCCCCTTCCATAGCGACATGTGGGTGTGCATTCCCGATCCATTGTCGCCGTAGAGCGGCTTGGGCATGAAGGTGACGGTTTTGTTGTACTTGGTGGCGACGTTTTTGATGATGTATTTATAGATCATCATTTTGTCGGCCATGCGGACCAGCTCGTCGAAGCGGAGGTCGATTTCGCTCTGGCCGGCGGTGGCGACTTCGTGGTGCTGGGCTTCGACGTCCAGTCCGCACTCGATCATGGTCTGCATCATCTCGTTGCGGATGTTCATCATCTGGTCGGCGGGCGGAACGGGGAAATAGCCCTCCTTGTAGCGAATCTTGTTGGCGAGGTTCGGGTTCTCCTTGCGGCCGCGGTTCCATTCGCCTTCGATGCTGTCGATGTGATAGTAGCCCTCGTGGGCGTTCTGATCGAAGCGGACGTCGTCGAAGATGAAGAATTCGGCTTCCGGACCGACCGAGCAGGTGTCGGCGATGCCGGTGCTCTTGAGATAGTTGACTGCCTTGCGGGCGACATTGCGCGGATCGCGCGAATAGTCCTCGCGAGTGATCGGGTCCTGGATGTTGCAGATCATCACCAGCGTGGGAATGGCGGTGAAGGGATCGATGAAGGCGGTCTCAGGCTGGGGAACGACGAGCATGTCGCTCTCGTTGATCGCCTGCCAGCCGCGGATGCTCGATCCGTCGAATCCGAGGCCGTCTTCAAAGACGTCCTCGACCAACTTGCCGACCGGGATGGTGAAGTGCTGCCACAGGCCGGGAAAGTCCATGAAGCGGAGGTCGACCGATTTGACTTCCTTTTCGCGACACAGTGCCAGGACTTCTTTCGGAGTCACTTTTTTGCCTGATTCGCCAAGCATAACGCAAGCTCCTCGAAAAAACGGAAGGCACCGCTGGGACGTGAATCCGCCGCTCATGCGCTCGACATTCGGCGGCGACCGAGCGGTGCATCGACCGCCTCCGGCGAGCAAGGGGGAACCCCGCCATGATAGGCTTTCCGGACGGCGTTGCAATCAGGGCCACGGCGAGCGGAGGCCAATAAAAAAAGCCACCCCCACCGGGCTTGAGGCCTGGTGGGGATGGCTTAAAAATCGCGGGTTTTGGCACCCTTACAGGGTTTCGGCGGCCGAAATTCGGCCCCTACCGCGACCGTGCCACATGACTACTTGATAAACAACATTTCCGCGTACGTCGGCAAAGGCCAGCACTCGTCGGAAATGATCGATTCCAGCTTATCGGCGACGTCGCGGACCGCCTTCATCGCCGGCAACACCTCGCTATAGGAGTGCTTGGCGTGGGCCAACAGATCGCCGGTTGCGTGGTGGTCGATCGCCGCTTCGAGTTTGCCGATCTTGCCTTCCAGGTCGCCAATCAGGTCGGTGAGCTTATCGAGCGATCCGGTGTGCGGAGTCTTGCCGAGCGACTTGAGGTCCGCGGCGATCGCTGCCAGCTTGCCTTGATACTTCAGAGCGGCCGGCAGGATTTCGGTCTTGGCCATGGTCAGCGCGGTCAGGCTTTCCATGTTGACGTCCTTCACGTACCGCTCGACGTAGATCTCATAGCGGCTGTGCATTTCGCGTTCGGAAAGGACATTGTATTTCGCGAACAACTTTAGGTTCTTCTCGGAAATCAACGCAGGCAGAGCATTGATCGTGCTCTTCAAGTTCGGCAGACCCCGCTTTTCAGCTTCGGCATGCCACTCGGCCGAGTAGCCGTCGCCATTGAAGCACACGGCCTTGTGAGCCTTCCAAGTCTCGCCCACTACTTTTTGAACGGCAGCGGCAAGTTTCTTCGGATCGCCGCCCGAGGCTTTCTGTAGTTCGCTGGCAATATGATCGACGCTTTCGGCGACAATCGTGTTCAGCACCACCAGCGGACCGGCAATCGACTGGGCCGATCCGACCGCGCGGAACTCGAAGCGGTTGCCGGTGAAAGCAAACGGACTGGTCCGATTGCGATCCGTGGCATGCTTCGGCAATGGCGGCAGCGTGTCGACCCCGATGGTCATCGTGCTGCCGTGCTTGGCGTTGCCCCCACCTCCCTTTTCGACCGCTTCGAAGATGTCGGAAAGCTGGTCGCCCAGGTAGACCGAGATAATCGCCGGCGGGGCTTCGTTGGCTCCCAACCGGTGGTCGTTGCCCGCGTGGGCAACCGATGCCCGCAGCAGGTCGGCGTGCAAGTGGACCGCCCGAATAACCGCGGCGCAGAAGACCAGGAACTGGGCGTTCTGCTCCGGGTTTTCACCGGGATCGAGCAGGTTGCCCACACCGGGACCACCCATCGACCAGTTGACGTGCTTGCCCGATCCGTTGACGCCGGCAAAAGGCTTTTCGTGCATCAAGCAGGCCATGCCATACTTCTGAGCTACCCGGGTCAGGGTCTGCATGATCGTCTGCTGGTGGTCGGTGGCCACGTTGGCGTTTTCGTAGAGCGGGGCCAATTCGTACTGGGCCGGGGCCACCTCGTTGTGGCGGGTTTTGGCCGGAACGCCCAGCTTGAACAGTTCGCGCTCGACTTCGAGCATACAGGCCAACACGCGCTCGGGGATGGCACCGAAATAATGGTCTTCGAATTCCTGTCCCTTCGGCGGCTTGGCTCCGTAGAGCGTGCGGCCGCAGGTCACCAAGTCCAGCCGCGAGAAGTAGAAGTTGCGGTCGATCAGGAAGTATTCCTGCTCGGGGCCGGCCGAGGCAAATACGTGGGGGCATTCATGGCCGAACAACTTCAAGACTTTCTGGGCTTGTTCGTTCAGGGCCTGCATCGAGCGAAGGACCGGGGTCTTCTTGTCGAGCGCTTCGCCCGTCCAAGAAACAAAGGCCGTCGGAATGCAAAGCGTCGTGCCGTTCGGGTTTTCCAGAATGTAGGCGGGGCTGGTCGGGTCCCAAGCCGTGTAGCCACGGGCCTCAAACGTCGCGCGGATGCCGCCCGACGGGAAGCTCGAAGCGTCGGGCTCGCCCTGAATCAGCTCTTTTCCGCCGAATTCGGCCAACGCGTGACCGTCGCCGGTGGGTGACAAAAAACTGTCGTGCTTTTCAGCGGTGATGCCGGTCAAAGGGTAGAAGACGTGGGCGTAGTGGGTGGCCCCCTTTTCAATCGCCCAGTCCTTCATCGCCAGGGCGACGGCGTCGGCCACGGTCGGATCGAGTTTGTCGGCGGTTTTGATCGTCTTTTGCAGCGCCTTGTAAACCGATTTCGGCAGCCGATCCTTCATGACGCCGTCGGTGAAGACGTTGGCCGCGAAGATCTCGCTGGCGGGAGTCTCCTTGAAATTAAGCCCCGGTCCTGTTGCTTTGTAGTTAGTTACTGCCGCGATTGCCGCCTCACGTGCGCTATTCAAGGTCCTGACTCCTGTGACAAAAAGAAGGATCGGGGGATGGTCCCGCGCCTGCCGCGATTGCTGCGGGGGGGACGTCTACTTAAGCAAATTACATGCCTCTTTGTTAGCGAATCAATTGCGCAACGATTCAAACGTTCGAGAAGATGTTTTCTAATCGCGGTTTAGGACGCGCCGTCCTCCCCGCTGAGAAGAACCGGCGAGCATTGCCCTTGCCGCCGTTTGTCGCACGACTCGCCCGACGATCGCCTACCGCGTAGGCAAGTCGCTCTTCTCCGTATGCATGCCGAAGCATCGCGACAGATCAGAATCGCCCGATCAATTTACCCTGTTGGCCAGCCGCCAGGTAGTCCCTCGGACTGCGGGCCCGGCGTGGAAAACTACCGCGGAGCGGCCGCCCAAGGCTGGTCGGCGGGAGGCGACTCGAGCGGGCCGCCCTTGCCCGCCGAGTGGAGCGCCGTGCGACGGTCGAGCACCGCCAGAAAGGCGGGAACCAGGATCGGGCGCACGATGCACGTATCGAGCATTACCCCGAGTGAGAGGGCAAAACCGAGCTCCAGCATTCCCCGCAACGTGCCGCTGAGCATCGACACGAACGTCCCGGCCATGATCGCACCGCAACTGGTGATGATTCCCCCGGTCGAGGCGATCGCCAAGCGCAGGCCCACCAGTGGGCCGTGCCGCCGTTGTTCCTCGTTCACCCGGGTGACCAGATAGATGTTGTAGTCCTCGCCGACCGCGATCAGGATCACGAACAAAAAGATCGGCACCTTCCAATCCAATCCTTGGTACGAGCCGGCGTAAAGATGGCGGAAGACCCATTCGGTGGTGCCGATCGTGACGTAGTAGCTGAACAACACCGACACGATCAGATAGAGACAAACCACCGGCCGGCGCAGAATCAGGATCAACACGCCCAATACAGCCAGCACCGTCAGCCGCTGGATCAGCCGCTGGTCGCTTTCGGTGACTCGTTCCAGGTCGCGAACGCCCACGGTGGCCCCGACGAAATCGAAGCGCGCACCGTGCCAGCTCGATTCGCGGTCCGCGCCGAGCGTAGTCAGCAAATAATCAATGCGGTTCAACGCCTGCACCGCCTGCGGCGAAAACGGCTCGTACTTCAACACCACGTCGAAGCGAGCGACCTTTCCCACCAGCTCCGGAACTTGGGTCAAATAGGTCGCCTGTGTCACCTTGTGCTTGCGCGCCGCCAGCTTCTTCAGCCCCTCGGCCCGGAACGGTTGGAAATAGCCGGGCTTATCCCCCAACGGCTCGGTGATGCTGCGGACGCTCGCCACTCCCTCGATCTGATAAAGGGTTTTGGTCAACTCGGCGATGTGCTTTTCCCCCTCGGGGTCGTTGAACTGGCCGTTTTCTTCGACGGCCAGAATCGTCAACGGGGTCATTTCGCCCGCCGTAAAGTGGCGCAGCGCCATCTTCGTTCCCACCACGCTCGCGCGGTCGGCTTGTAGTTCGTTCAGCAAATCGTAAGTCACCGGGACCGACGTTCCTTCATAGGCCGGCGGCAGCAAGATGAGCACGCTGACGACGAGAATCCAGCCCGGATAGGTGACGATCACCCGGCTGGCCCAATCCCAAAAACGATCCCAGAACGATGGCTTGTGCGCAAGTTCTCCCGCGGAACCGGCCTGGCGGACCCGAACGCCGCCGGGCCAGAACACCTTGTTGCCACCGGCACGGACCAGTGCTGGAGCCAGCGTGATGCAGGCCGCCAGGGCGACGATCAACGAGATGGCGATGGCCGGCCCGCTGTTGCGATATTTGCCGAAATCGGCGAAGTACATCATCCCCAGGCCGACGATGGTCGTCATCGCGCTGCCGACCACCGCGTGACCGACCCAACCGACCGCGTCGACCAGCGCTCGGGCGCTCGAGCGGCCACGCTCCAGTTCCTCGCGAAAACGGGAGATCAGGAACAGGCAAAAATCGGTCCCGGCGCCAAACAGGATCACGACGATGAAGATCTTCGTCGTCGAAAAGACTTTAAAATGCCACCAAGAAAATCCGTCCAGCCGATTCAGCTGCGTCAACAGCGCGAGCAGGTCGATCGCCACGACCAGCGATACCCCGATGGTGAGCAGTGGAATCAAGGCCAGGAGCGGTGCCCGATAGACCAACAGCAGGATCAGAACGACCAAACCGATCGTCGTCAGCTCGGTGTTCTTGATGCTCTCCGACGCACTGCGGAGCATGTCGCCGCCCAAAGCGGCCGAGCCGGTCACCCCGAGCCGCAAACCGGCCGGAAAATCATTTGCCTGCTCCGTCGCTTTCACCAGTGCCAGTACCTGGTCGAGCACGCGGATATTGTCGACCGCCATGAACTCGTTCGACAGTTGCACCAAAACAATCGTGGCCTGCCCATCGGGACCGGCGCGGCTGGTCAGCTTGTCCCCCACGATTTCGCTCTGTGCGTGTAAACGTTGACAATCGGCAGCGTCTTGGCGAGCGACTCACACTCGTCGGCCAGTCGGTCGACCAGCGCCAAGTCCTCAGGCTCCAGCGCTCCGCCGGATCGCTCCAACACGATTGCCACGGTGCTTTTGGACAACTGATTGGGGAAGGCGGCCCGCAGAAGCTTTTCGCCTTGAACGCTGGGCATGCGCTCGGGCAGGTAGGCAAGATCGCCGTCGTGGGTGATCTGGTCCCAGCGCGGCGCCACCACGTGCAGCGCCACGGCCAGCATCAACCACGCCCCAATCACCCACGGCCAGTGACGGGCGATCCACTGTCCGACGTGAACGAACATGCGATCTCGCTTCCCACGATCTCCCCCACCCCTTTCGATCTCGCCGCCCCGCCGGCGGAAGATTGACGAAGGGAATCGTATCGGGTCGTGCGTAGCCGGACCATCGCGATCCCGGGGGGCCAAGTCGCAATATGCGACTCGGTGCCTTGCCTCGCTTGGCTATATCTCCCAGGCTGCGGGATCGCTCGATCCGCCCGGCGACGTGGCTCGCCTCCTCAGGCTTTCCCTGGCCGGCCTGTCCGATCGATCTCCCCAGGGGACGGATGGCAACCTTATACTCCGGCCCCCCCGGCACCCGGTCGATCAGGAGTTTGCCCAAAGATGATTCGTCGCCTGCTATCCGCGATGGTTTGCTTGTTTGCGATCGCCGTCATGGCCGTGGGTGGGCTGGTCGTGCTTTGGCCTCGCGACGAGGCCATGCAGCAGGCGATCGCCCAGCAGATTCTCGACCTCGACTCGTTTCAGGAACTGGTTCGCCAGGAGATTCTCGACGGCCTCAAGAGCGAGTACCAGAGCCAGCACCACTGGGGTCAGCAAACCGAGCGCAAAGAAGTGAAGGTGCGCGGCAAATGGTTTGATCCCCGGCTGGAGAAGACCACTAAAGAAGTGAACGATGGCCTGTGGCAACGCTTCGTGACGACGCTGGTCGAGCCGGCCGAAAACTTGCAGACCCGGGTTGAGCAAATCCGCACAACCGCCGACGGCGTCGCCTTTTCGCTGCTGGTCCAGGCGAAAGTGAGCGGCACCGGGCAGTTCGAGCGGTGGAAGAAAGGCGTTCGGTTGTTCGACGTCAGCACCGATGCCGATGCCACGGTCAAAGCACGCATCGAGTGCCAGGTGGCCATTCGCCGCGAGCCGGGGCACCTGGTCGACGACGTGGTCCTCGATCCCCAGGTAACGGCAATCCAGCTCGAACTGATCGACCTGGAATTGAATCGGATCGGCAAGTTGGGCCGCGACGTGTCGCGCGAGCTGGGCGAAGCGCTGCGGCCGACGATCGCCGACGAGCTTGTGCGACGCGAGCCCCACATGATCGAGCGGGCGAACGCGTCGATCCACCGCCATCCCGAGCGGTTGCGATTCTCGTTCGATCGGTTCTTGGCTTCCGGTTGGTCGAAATTCGAGACCGCCGTCGCCGGCAAATTGCATGGTCAGGCCCAATGAGCGGCAGTTAGCTCAAGGCGCCCGGCGGGCGTCTAGCGCCTTGGCTTCTGGCAGACGAAAATCCGGTCGCCGGGCTGAATCCGCCAGTTGCTCATCGTGTCGGTCCCTTCGACGACACGTTTCCAATCGACCGGCAGCACGAGTTCCGACGCGGCAATACTCATCAGGACTTGGCCCTGTCTCACGGGACGGTGGAGCAACAGCTCGCTCGGATGCCAGGTTTCGATCTGGCCGTCGATCGGACTGGTGACGGCGAGTTGCTCGATTTTTTTCTGCAGCAGTTTGAGCTGCTCCTTGTAGCTGATTTCAAGCTTTTGCTGCTCGGCAAGTTCCGCTTCATTGTGGCTTCGCTGCTCGTCGTCGCCGCTTGGTTGATCGAGCGCGGCACGAAGATCGTTCATTTTCTTTTGTGTGGACGACAACTTGCCTTGCAAATCGATGGCGCTCGCCTGGAGTTCAGGATTGTGCAACCGGACAAGCACCTGGCCTTGTCTGACCCAATCGCCGTGGTCGACCATCACTTCGTCGACCACGCCGTCCGCAGTGGCGAAGACGTCCCGCTCCGTGGAAGGTTCGCCCTTCGCCGCCGCGCTGCGGCTCGGCCGTTGCCGGCCGGCTCGCCGAACGAGCTACCCAGACCCAGCAATCGTTCGGGTTGGGAATGATTCCGCCGGGCTGTTGTGCCAGGGCATCGAGAACCGTTTCGTTGCCCGTGATCGGCACGCGGACGATCGTGTCACCGCCGGCCCCGCGTGTGATGACGTAATAGACCTTGCTGTTGTAGCTAAAGACGTCGACCGACACTCGTGGTTGTTCCAGGTAGTTCGACAATTGAGCTTCGACGGCCGCTTTCGCCTCGGCAATCGTCAGACCGGCCACGTAGACCGTGCCATAGGTTCCAACGTTGACCGTGCCGTCGGGTCCGACCAGGTGTTCGCCGGCAATCTGCTGCTGGCCATCGGTTTGGCTCAAACTGAGGGAAACCTGTGGATCTGGGAGCACAGTCTTCAGATGGGTTTCCACGGTCTTACGAGCTTCGTCGACCGTTTGGCCTGCGACCAACACTTTGCCATAGGCCGGTCCAAGATCGATTGCTCCCTCGGTATCGACGGGGTATGGCCCGCTGATTGGTTGTTCGATGAGGGGATTCGCCACCAGGACCTTGAGCACGTCGAGCGGTTCGATGTGATAAGGAGATTTGGGGACCAACTTCACGGCGTCGATCAGCAGAATGTCCGGCGGCTCGATGACATAAGGCGCCGGCCGACCGGCGTTCTTCGGCAGCGCGCCGGCCGCCCGCGCGACGGCCGTTGGCAGCGGCGTAAGGCCCCACGGAGGCCCGGCCGGGCGATTGCCCTCGGTGGCCGGGATCGCTTTGGCATCCGCCGCGGTACCGCGGGGCGTGCCTGGGGCCCGGTCGGGAGCCCAATCCCTCTCCCGCCCAATCGGATCGCTCAGCCGCGCCCGCGAATTGAATTGCAACAGGGCCAACGTAATCGCCAGGGCGACGGCCGCAACGCAGCCCGCCGCACCGAGCAGCATCCCCAACCGCGGATGCACCGCTCCCTGCATCGCCAAGAGCCGCAGGATGCGATGTCGAGTAGCCGACGCACTCTCGGCCATGCCCAATGCAAACGCCGGGCGACGCTCGGGGACCAACGCCACCAGCAGCGAGGCGAACTCGACCGGATCGGCACCGGCGGCCACGGCCCAGTCGTCGCACGCCTCTTCGCAGGCCGCTCGAAACCGTCGCCGCACGACCCACAACAGCGGCTGCCACGGCAACGTGATCATCGCCAGCTCGACCACCAATCGGCTCAGGTCGTCCCGTCGGGCACGATGTGCAAGCTCGTGACAAAAAATCGCGAACCAATCGACGTCCGCCGGCATCTCGGCCGGCAGCAGCAGCCGGGCTCGACCCAGCACGACCAGCGCCGGCGAGTCGAACGCCGGGCTCCAGAGCAATTCCGGCCGACGCGCTCCAATCGCCTCGGCGGCCCGGGCAAGTGCCGACTCGATTTTTCGGTCGTGGCAGGGCGTGGCCATCTTGATCCAGCGCCGCACGGCAACGACCCCACGCAAAAGGCGTAGGGTCAGAAACCCCGACGCCACGAGCCAGCAGCCGGCCAACCAAGGCCAGGAACGAAATGCCCAACCGGCCGTAATCGGCTTTGCCTTTGCAGGACCAGCGTCGATTCGCGTCTCGGTGATGGCGTCGGCAGGTATCATGAAGGTCGCGCCCGGCCGATCGGCCACACGAACCGCACGGTCGACCAATAAGGTCCAATTGCCGCCGCGATCCGGCGGCGAGAGCAATCCACCGCCGCTCCACCGAACGGCGGTCGACAACAGCGGAACGGCGAGCGAAAGGGCCGCCGCCGACAGAAGAATCGCCGCCCGCAGTGCCGGCCGCCGGCGCACGAGCCACGCGGCGACGAGCGCGACAGCAGCAATCCCGGTGCTCTGCCAGACGGCGTCGACCGCCAGGCGCTCCCATCCTGATGCGGGCAGCAGGTTCCACAAGTCACGCATGGCGTTTCTCCTTCCGGCGGGCCTCGATCAAATGCCGCAATCCGGCCAACTCGTCGGGCGTCCAAGGCCGGGCGTCGAGTAGTTGGGTCACCAGCAGTTTGGGATCGCCGCCAAAAACCGCGTCGAGCATTTCGCTCAACACGCCGGCCTGGGCACTGGCCCGCGAACGAGCCGGCCGATAGACATAGGCCCGGCCTTCCACGCGATGAGTCAGCCAGCCCTTCTTCTCCAACTTTTGCATCGCCACCAGCACGGTGGTGTAGATCATCGTGCGATTCTTGCCGAGATGCTTGAGCACGTCGGCCACGGTCGCCTCGCCTCGCTGCCAAACCAGCTCGAGGACCTCGCTCTGCAACTGACCCAGGACGGGAATCGGTTTCGAATTCTTGTGCATCGGCGGTGAGTTTCCTTTCTACGTCAGTACGACGTACATCGAGTCATCGTAGCACAGGCGCCGGGAGTGTCAATCCAGGAATCAAATTTTTTGTGAGTCCGGCAGCCGGCCAGTGCGGTGCCGCAGCGCCGTGAAGATCGCCGACGTGAGAATCGAAGCCGTCAGTCGTCGTCTTCGGTTTGACCGGCCTCGTGGTACTCGTCGAGCGTGAGCGGCGAGCTGACCTGAGCCTCGGGGAAACGGACCTGCGCCTCGGCGACGTCCTGGGCGCTGAACCGGTCTTGCGGCAGGACGACACTGGCCAGCGGCGGGCCCATCTTCTCTTTGGTGGCCGCGTCGACGCTGTTGTCCCAGTCGTTCTCCTGCGGAACGAGCAGCCCGCCGCGAGCGGCGATCCGGTCGGCCAAGGCTTTGCGCCCCGGGACGTTACAAAGCTCGGCCGGCTCGCCCCGATAGGGCATCGACCCGGCTGGCTCGAAAAGAGCGCAACCGAAAACGGTGGAAACGACCGTCGCGGCGAGGATTGCGGCAGAGAGCCTATCCGAGAATCGCCGGGGACTGTCCCGATTTTGCGCAGTCCTCGGAGCAAAATGGGACTGTCCCCTCCTCCGAGGCGGTTTTCGGACAGTCAGTGAGGCCACGCGGATGCTGCTCATCGGCGGCAGTATACGGCGGCTGCCAATTCCGGCGGAATAGCGATCGAGTGTGACGGTCGGCAGGCGGCAAGGCAAACCAGCGAGACACGATGCGATGCCGGCAGGGTCGTGCGGATCGGCCGGCGGCCGGTTACTTCGACAACAACCGGGGAATGCCTGAGGCAGTCGGGCCACGGCCAGCGGTGCGCAGGTGGGTGAGGGCGGCCGACAGGACGTCGTCCTGGTCGGCGCCGGCGCTGGGAGCGTCGTCGGTCGCTTTGGCGACGCGACGAACTTCGATGTCGGGCGAAACCCCTACCTTGCTGATCGCGGCGCCACTGGGCGAATAGAACTTGGCCGTCGTCAGTCGCACTCCCGCTCCGGCTGCGGTCAAAGGAAAGATTCCCTGGACCGAACCCTTGCCATAGCTCCGCTGGCCGACGATCGTGCCTCGACGATGATCGCGGATCGCACCGGCGAAAATCTCGCTGGCGCTGGCGCTGTCGCCGTCGATCAACACGACCAGTGGCAGGTGCTCTTTGGCCCAGGTACCGGCCTTGTGGGCCGTGTAGTTGTAGTCTTCCAGCGAGCTTCGTCCACGGGTGGAAACGATCACTCCCTCATCCACGAACTTGTCGGCCACTTCGACCGACGAGGTGAGCAATCCGCCCGGGTTGCCGCGCAAGTCCATGATCAGGCTGCGCATCCCCTCGCGATTCAGCCGCCACAGAGCGGCGTCGAGATCGCGGCTGGTCGTCTTTTGAAAGCAGGTCAGCTTCAAGTAGCCGATGCCGTTTTCGCGGTCGGCGATTTTGACGTCGTCGATGCTCGGAACCTCGACGTGCTGCCGGCGGACGGCCAGTTTGCGAGCCGCCGAATTAGGACTTTGGATGGTCAACTCGACCACCGTCCCTTCGGCCCCTTGCAGCAAGTCGGCTGCCTGATCGGTCGAAAGATCGGTCGTCGTGCGGCTGCCGACCGCGACGATGCGGTCCTGAGCCCTCAGCCCGGCACGTTCGGCCGGGCTGCCGGTGATGACTTTCACAATCAGCAGGGCACCGTCCTGGGCTTTCAGTTCGATGCCCAATCCGACAAAGTTGCCTTCGATTTGCGAATAGACGTCGTTCAGTTGATCGGCGGTCAGAAAGGCCGAATACTCATCAAGGCTGCCGGTGGCCCCGCAAGCATATTCCAAAATGACGGCGGTCGGCTGCAGGCGCAATTGCTGTCGCGCCAAGCTGACGGCCAATGTCACCGCGTCGATCGCCTGTTGCCGGGTGCCGATCGCCTGGCTTTGCATCTGCTGCACAAGCCGCTGGCGAAAGGCGTCGATTTCGGGCCTGCCGGCGCCCAACCCGGCCTGCCGGGCAAAGGTCGCTTCGCCCAGCGCCACTTCCAGGCCGGCGGTGCCGCGGCGGACCAATGCGGCCCAGTCGGGCTCGGCCACGTAATGCGATTGGATTTTCGAGAGGACTTCGCCATACAGGGTCAGCGCGTCGCGTTGATCGAGGGTGCCGAGCGAACGCAGGAAACTGGCATCGTGGTAGCGGCGGCCGAGATCGTAATGAATCTTGGCCAGCTCGTGCCGGGTGGCCAGGCTGCGGTCGGCGGGATTTTGCGCAGCGCTTCTTCGTAGAGCGTGACGGCTTCGCCCCAGCGATGCTCGTTTTCGAGCTTTTGACCGCGTCGCACGACGCTGTCGATTTGGCCCTCGTCGGCCGCCGTAGCGGAGGCGGCCACGCCCTGGTCGCGCTGC
Source organism: uncultured Planctomycetaceae bacterium (assembly GCA_963702015.1). Classification (GTDB taxonomy): domain Bacteria; phylum Planctomycetota; class Planctomycetia; order Pirellulales; family PALSA-1355; genus DATJTR01. The sequence goes on along the minus strand of OY969698.1, from coordinate 1,994,688 downwards.
TGCGCTTCCAAAGCACTGGCGGCCAAAGCCCAAACACAGGTGGCGGTGCAAAACGTCCGAAGCAGCACGGTCGACTCTTGTCGCATAGGACAGATCTTCTCACCTGGAGGGCGGGAAAAGTCTCTCGGTCAAAGCAGGGTCGGTCTCGGTGGGCAGGAGCGCGCGGAGCGGGCATGCAACCGGGGGCCTCGTTCAATATAGGCCACGATTTGCCCGTGGTCAAAAATCCTGCGCGCGCCGGTTTTTTGGGCCGACCCCGGCGCAACCGCTACCAGGGGCGCAGCTTGATGAAAACCTGCGGCGCATGACGCTGGCGCCAGAAAAATAAACCTCAACGAACATTCCCCGCGCAGCGACTGAGACAGTTAGCACCATGCGGAAGCGCGACGGCGGGCCGCTACAGCACCCGTTGCTACCGCCGGCATCACCCATCCAGTTTCGCCAACCGGTTCAGATTTTCACCAGCCGGCCAGCCGCCAGCGACGCGGTTTGCCGCTCGCACAGCAGCAGCGCGTTGCGCGCCAGGTCGCCCGAAAGCAGCGCCGAAACCCGGCCGGTGCGGATCGAACGGACCGTTTCGGCCAATTCGGCCGCGAAAGCATCGAGCGGGTCGGACGATCCGACCGCTGGCTCAGCGACCTTGCCATCGGTCGTGAACGCCGTCAGCGGGATGTTCACCCGCGGCTGGTCGCCGACGACAGCAAAGTCGTAAGCCAGCGTCGCCCGCTCCAGGTGGATCTCGAAACCGTGCGTGAACGATCGCCCCTGCTGGCCGATCACTCCGCTCGTGGCGGTGACAGCCAGTCGGGCGTCGTCGAACAGAAATTGCGACGTGAACAGCTCGGCCACCGCGCCACGCAAGCGGCCCGTCGTGAATACGGCCCGCGGCATGCCGCAGAGTAGCCGAATGAAATGGGCGTCGTGAATGTGCAGGTCGATCATCGGTCCGCCGACGCGGGCCGGATCGAAAAAATCGGGCATCCACTTCGGCTCGGCCACCAGGCGTTTGAAATGGCCGCCCAAAAGCCGGCCATATTTGCCGCCGCTGGCAAGTTTATAGGCCGTGGCGAACTCCCCCATGAACGGCAACACGTGGGCGACGAGCAATTGGCGCTGTGCCTTTTCGGCCGCCCGCACCATCTTGACCGCCGACCGCGAATCGAGCGCGATCGGTTTTTCACACAATACGTGTTTGCCGGCCGCCAGTGCCGCGATCGTCACCTCGGCGTGCCGATGCGGAGGCAGGCAAACATCGACCAGATCGATCGCCGGATCGGCGATGAGTTGATCCAGCTCGCTGTGGGTACGGATACCCTTCAAATCCATTTGCTCGCCGGCGGGTCCGAAATTGCCTTTGATCGAGCGCCAATCGCCGGCCAGTTTCCTTTTGTCGCGCGACGCGATGGCCGTCACCCGAGCACCCTTGACCCGTTGCCAGGCCAGGTAATGGATCATGCCCATGAAGCCGATGCCCGCGATGCCGACTCGAATCATTTTTGGTTCGTCCTCGGAGTGGATGGCGCAGTTAGATGGCCGCTATCATCAGCAACGATCTTAGATGCCGGGCCGAGCGATTGGGAGTAGGCGAACCACCACCGTTGGCAGTTATTTTCTGCCCTTGCCACGGAGATCCACCGCAATCAAAGCAAAGTGAGGCGACCTAAACCGGACGGTCCGCCCCTCTCGGCCCGCCGCGAAAACCTATACTTGCTCGGCACCCAATTTGATGAACTCGGGCGGGAGCAAGAGAACCACATGCCATTCCGTTCCTTTAACCTAATGTCTCGGCTTGTCGCCGCCGCACTGCGGCTGGGGGTCGGTGCGCTGGCCTTTGTTGTTTTGCTTGCCCCGTTCGTCGTTCATTCCAGAGCAACGGAACCGAAGCCTGAAATCCGAATTCTGTTTATTGGCAATAGCTTCACCTACTACTACGACCTGCCAAGGATGCTGGCGGAACTCGCCGAGGCTGGCCGGCAGCGACCCCTGCACTGCGAAAGCGAGACGCCCGGTGGCTATACGCTTGAAAAACACTGGCAGGATCGCAAGGCAGTCTCAAGAATTCAGTCGGGTCACTGGGATTTCGTGGTGCTTCAAGACCAGAGCGAAGCACCGCTTTTGCGACGTGATGCGATGTTCGAGTACGGCAAGAAGTTCGCTGCCGAGATCAAGAAGCAGCGGGCCACGACGATCCTGTATGAGACTTGGGCCTTGCAGAACAAACCCGAACAACAGACGGCGATCAGCAGAGCGTATGAAGGGCTATCGAGGGAATCGAACGCTCGACTAGCCCCTGTCGGAAACGCCTGGCAAACGGCCTTGCGAAGCGACCCGAAGTTGATCCTGCACGACACGGATCACAAGCATCCCAGCGCGACCGGCACTTATTTGGCGGCGTGCGTCTTTTACGCAACCATCTTCGGCAAGACTCCCGAAGGACTTCCTGGACGAATTGGCGGCTTGACCAACGGCGAGGCCCAACGCCTTCAGGCCATTGCCTGGAAGTCCGTGCAGGCGGCTGGAAAATAATCCGCTTTGGCGCACGCCGACGGCTGCGGCCCCCGTGGGGCATCGCACGGCCTTTCCGCAGCCGTAGTTTTTTCAATTGCCGCGAAGGATTTCTTGACCACCCGGTTTCCAGTGCCCTAGAATCAATCCCGTCTCGCCGCGGATCTTCCACAAAGGAGAAAGCCAAACACTTCTCACAGCGCTGGGGGCGACGCTCGCCAGGCGAGTTTACCCCCAGGCAATGACCACCCTGCTCTCATCGGGCGGCACGGGCGGCGATTTCTCCTTGGCAGTTTGGCGCCCACCCCGGGTCAACAACCATCCGCTCATTCGTCTGACTCGGCCCAACGCAGCACAACCGTGAGTCGATCGCGTCGAGTGCCGCCAAGGCACGAGAGTTCTTTTCCAGAGGGGCAATCCTTTGCACACGTTTATCACTCTGACGGCCCTGACCTTGGTCGCTGCCGTCGTCATTGTTTTCCTCACATGGTTCGTGACCCGGTATATCCCCAACGACAAAGTGGGGATCGTTGAAAAACTGTGGTCGGCGGCAGGATCGTTGGGTGAAGGTGCCATCGTCGCCTTGAACGGTGAAGCCGGTTTTCAACCGCTTGTGCTGCGCGGCGGATTGCATTTTGGACTGTGGCGATGGCAATATTCCGTTCATAAACGGCCGCTAATCACGATCAAACAGGGAAAACTGGGCTACGTCTTTGCCCGTGCCGGCGAAGCGTTGGGCCCGAGTCAAACGTTGGGCAGGGTTGTCGACTGCAACCATTTCCAGGATGTTCAAGCGTTTCTTGCGCATGGGCAAAAAGGTCGCCAGCGAGCGATTCTGCGAGAAGGTGTTTATGCCATCAATCTGGCGGCATTCAATGTGATCGCCGAGGATGGCGTCTATTCGATCGATCGGGATCGGGCGTTGGCCGAATGGCAGGAACATCTGGCGTCGGTTGATGGGTTCGATCCGGTCATCGTCGGCAGTTCGGCCGCGCATCGGGTCGATAGTATCGGTATTGTGACCACGCAGGATGGCCCGTCGTTGGAACCAGGCGAAATCATTGCCCCGCCAGTGGGAACGTCGGCGACTGACGAGCATTATCACAACAACTATCAGGATATCGAAGCGTTCCTGGCAGCCGGTGGCCGCCGAGGCAAGCAATACGCCCCACTTTTGGACGGCACTTATTTTCTGAACCATTGGTTTGCCACGATCGAGTTGATCCCCAAGGAAGTGGTGACCATCGGCGAGGTCGGCGTGGTGGTGAGCTACTACGGAAAACAAGGAAGCGACATCTCGGGCGTTAAATTCCGGCACGGTGAGCGGGTACATCGCGGAGAACGTGGCGTCTGGGAAACGACCTTGGGCCCGGGCAAATACCCCTTCAATACCTACGCCGGACAGATTATTCGGGTGCCGACGACCAACTTCGTGTTGCACTGGGTTACGGGCAAGAGCGAGGGGCACAAATTCGACGAATCGTTGACGTCGATCGACCTGATTACGAAGGACGCCTACGAGCCGATTTTGCCCCTCAGCGTGGTCGTGCATATCGACTACGAGAAGGCTCCCAACGTGATTCAGCGTTTCGGAGATGTGAAGAAGCTGATTACCCAGACCATCGACCCGATGCTGAGTGCCTATTTCCGTGACGTGGCTCACAAAAAGACCATGTTGGAGCTAGTGCACAGTCGCGACGAAATTCAAGCCCAGGCGCGCACGGAGCTGAAGGCCAAGTTCGAGCAGTTCGACATCGAGTGCGTTGACGTGTTGATCGGCAAACCGGAATCCAAGAGCGATGACGGCAAAATCGAAAACCTGCTCGAGCAATTACGCCTGCGCCAATTGTCGCTCGAGCAAATCGAAACGTACAGCAAGCAGGAGCAGGCCGCCGACAAACGCAAGGATTTGAACAACGCCATGGCGACGGCGACGATGCAAGAACAATTGACCCAATCGAAGATCAAGATTGAAATTACTTCCAACCAGGCCGAGGCCGATCTCGCCAAAGCTCGCAAGGACGCCGAGCGGAGGGTTGTGACAGCCAGGGCTGAAAGCGAAAGTATTGCGCTGGAAGGACGCGGGAAAGCCGAAAGCGTGAATTCCGTCGGCGCGGCGGAAGCGAAAGTCCTGTCGCAGAAAGTCGAATCCTTCGGCGACTCGAAGTTGTACGCCATCTCGCTCGTTGCCGAGTCCCTCGCTCATAGCCAACAGCCGCTGGTGCCGGAAACGATGCTTGGCGGCGACGGGCGCAGGCGGGTATGTTAGGCACTCTGATGTCTCTGCTGGTCGCCGAAAAACTGGGCGTCCCGGTTCCCACGCATCGCCCGCCCAGTTCGCCGGCGGGAGACGAAGAGAAAAAGTAAGGGGTTGCCCGCGAGAAGCAACCTCGCGAGATCGCTCGTTGCTTTCCAGGCTGGCAGTATGTCGGCGGCCCCCACTGCGGTCTTGATTTGACAGGATCGTTTCCCACTCGACCATTGCAAGCCCTGGCCGGCTGGCGACATACTAGGAGATACTAAAAACCCCCGAACTTCCCGCCTGATCAAACTGGAGTCCGCTGTTCGGTCGCTGAGTTAAAGAGAGGGGGTGAAATCAGAATGAGCAAAAACCTATCGATCGACGCGGGCCCAAAGACCCCGGAATTATGCAGCCGGGGTGACAGGGAATCCAATTTGTCCGATGCCGAAGTCGCGGCCCATGCTGACAAGATCAACGCCGCGACTCAAGCCCGCCATGGAGTCGCGGACCGAGTATGCGGAGACTGCACTGCTTGCTGCACGGTCATGGGAGTCGCCGAATTGAACAAGGCCACTTATCAGCCTTGTCCACATAACTGCGGAAGCTGTGCGATCTACGACTCGCGGCCTAGAACGTGTCGCTCCTATTGTTGTGATTGGTTGCTGGGCCTCGTCGAAGGCGACGAGCGACGGCGACCCGATCAACTCGGACTGCTTTTCAACCATGACAAAATGGCGGGCAAACCTGTCACGGTTGCCTATCAGGTCTGGCCTGATGCCGCCAGGCAGTCCAACAACGAATCGGTGCTCCAGGAAATGAGCCAGGAAATGCCGATCATCTTGCTGGAATACCAGTCCAGCAAATGTGACGTGATCACACCCGACGAGGGACTCCGGCAATATATTCGCCGGTTGCTTCACGACGATTGGTGCCAAAACCTGTACTTTCAAGTATCGGTAACCAACGTTCACCCTGCGAAATGAGAGGAGCGTTTTGGCGAACTCTCAAAGCGGGTCTGGCTCGTTGATTTAGACACCGATCTGACTCCGTTTGTGGGAGCATGCAACAATCGCATCAGGTGCCACGACACACCTTGCGGCTCTTTGATCGATGCGGGTTAGCTCGGCTGCCTGAGGTCCCATTTTGACAGGTTCATTTCCCTCCCAACCATTGCAAGACCCAGTCCGCTGGCGACATACTGGGAGATACGAAAAACCCCCGAACTTCCCGCCTGATCAAATCCGGAGTCCGCCGTGCTGATTCGCCTGGCGATCATTCTGCTCGTCTCCGCCGCGTCTGCCCAAGCGGCCGAACCGGGACTACCGGCACAAATCGACTATGGGCGGTACATTCGCCCGATTCTGTCGAACGTCTGCTTTCGCTGTCATGGGCCAGACGCCGAAACGCGTCAAGCTGGCCTGCGGTTCGACGTGCGCGAGGTGGCGCTCGCGGCCTTAGAGTCGGGCAATGTCGCAATCGTGCCCGGCAAGAGCGAAGAGAGCGAGCTGGTGCGGCGCATTCTGTCGACCGATGCCGATATGGTCATGCCGCCGCCCGACGGCAACAAATCACTCTCCGAACGCGACAAGCAGCTTTTGCGGCAATGGATCGACGAAGGGGCTGAGTATCATCCGCATTGGGCATTTGTGCCGCCCAAGGATCAGCCTTTGCCGCAGGTCAAGCAGGCCGACTGGCCCCGCAACAGCATCGACCACTTTGTTCTGGCCCGGCTGGAAGCTGAAGGGCTTGCGCCGTCGCCCGAGGCCGATCGCCACGTGCTGCTGCGCCGTGTGACGCTCGATCTGACCGGGCTCCCACCCACGCCCGCCGAGCTCAACGCTTTTTTAAGCGATACTTCCGCGGACGCCTATGAAAAAGTGGTCGACCGGCTGTTGGCCTCGCCGCGCTATGCCGAACGGATGGCGATGAGCTGGCTCGACCTGGCTCGCTACGCCGACACGCATGGCTACAACAACGATGGCGAGCGCACCCAATGGGCCTGGCGCGATTGGGTGATCAACGCCTTCAACATCGGCATGCCTTACGACCAGTTCATCACCGAACAACTGGCGGGCGATCTGTTGGAGGGGGCTACGCCCGAGCAGCAATTGGCGACCGCCTTTGGACGAAATCACGTCATTACGTCGGAAGGGGGAATCATCCCGGAAGAGTATCGCGTCGAATATGTCGCCGATCGCGTCCATACCACTGCCACCGTGTTTCTGGGTTTGTCGATGCAGTGTGCCCGTTGTCACGATCACAAGTTCGATCCGCTGACGCAGCGCGAGTATTACGGTTTCTTTTCGTTCTTCAACAACGTGCCCGAGGGGCCGCTGAACTACAACCAGAATGCGGCCGCGACCCCGGTGGTCCAGGCGGCGTCGCCGTTGGATGCGCTGTTACGCGAGCGGCTTTCGCGGCAGATTGCCGATCTGGAAGAGCGTCGCCTGGAGCGCGAGCAGGCGATTGCCGAGCCGCTGAAAGCGTGGGAAGACGCCACCCGCGCGGCGCCTCTGCCCGAGCCCGCTGTCCGGCCCGTTGCCAGCTTTCCGCTGGATGAGGGAGCGGGCGAGATGATCAGCGACCGCGTGCAGCCCGGCCGCAGCGCGCCGGTCGTTGGGACAGCGCGGTGGGGCGAAAAACGTTGGAGCAAAGCACTGGAATTCGACGGCCAGACCTACGTCGAATTGGGCGACGCGGTGTCGTTAGATGGAGCGCAGCCATTTTCGATCAGCGTCTGGATCTATCCCACCTCGCTCGAGGCAAGCACGGTCACGTCCAAAATGGATCAGGCCGACGGTTATCGCGGCTTCGATTTGATCGTCGAGCAGGGCCGGCCAGCCATGCATCTGATTCATCGTTGGCCCGAGGATGGCCTGAAGGTGATAGCGACTCCCGTCACACTCGGCGCTTGGCATCATGTCGTGGTCAGTTACAACGGCTCCGGCCACGCGTCGGGCTTTACGTTTTTCGTCGACGGCACGTCGGTGGCCGTCGAAACGGTCAACGACAAGCTGCAAGGCTCGATCGCGACCGATCAACCATTGCGAATTGGCCGCCGCACGACCACGGAACCGTTCATCGGCCGCATCGCCGATCTGGCGTTTTATTCGACCGCTTTGAATGCCGATGGCGTGAAGCAACTCGCCGCCGAACAGGCCTTGGCTGACGTGCGTCAGATCATCGTCCAACCGGCGGCCGAACAAACCGCCGAGCAGCAGGAGCACGTGCGGCAGTATTATCTGGCGAAGTTCGACGCTCCGCACCGCGCGATTGCCGACGACTTGAAGCGATTGAAGATGGCGCTGGCGGCGCCGCCGCCGGCCACCATGGTGATGCAAGAGATGTCGCCCCCCCGGCAGGCCTTTCTGCTCAAGCGAGGACAATACGATCAGCCGGGCGAGCCTGTTGCCCCGCACCTGCCGGCTGTGCTGCCGCCGTTGCCGGTCGGTGCGCCGGCGAACCGGCTGGGCGTGGCCCGCTGGTTGACCGATCCCGCTCATCCGCTAACGGCCCGGGTGGCCGTGAATCGCTGCTGGCAGATGTATTTCGGCAATGGGATCGTCGAAACGGTCGAAGATTTTGGTTCGCAGGGCGCGTGGCCGACCCACCCCGAACTGCTCGATTGGCTCTCGCGCGAGTTTGTCAGCGGCGGTTGGGATTACCGCGCTTTGCAGAAATTGATCGTGATGTCGGCGACCTATCGACAGTCGTCCAGCGCCAGCGCCACCGCCCGCGAGCACGATCCCAAAAATTTACTGCTGGCGCGCGGTGCACGGTTTCGCCTGCCGGCTGAAATGGTCCGCGACAATGCCTTGGCAATCAGTGGGCTGTTGGCCTGGGAGATCGGCGGTCCCAGCGTCTATCCCTATCAACCCGACGGCTTGTGGCAAGATGTTTCGGTCGAACACAGCGCCGTTTATAAGAAGGAGACCGGTGCGAATCTTTACCGGCGCAGCTTCTACACTTTTTGGAAGCGTACCTGCCCGCCGCCAAGCCTGGCGACTTTCGACGCGCCCGATCGCGAAACCTGTTTGATCCGCCGTGCCCGCACCAACACTCCGCTGCAGTCGCTGGTGTTGATGAACGATCCGACCTATGTCGAAGCCGCGCGCAAGCTCGCCGAACGAGTGCTGACCGCCGGGGGCGAGACGCCGGCCAGCCGGCTCGACTTTGCGTTTCTCCTGGCGGCAGCCCGGCCGGCCCGTGCCGGCGACAGCGAGGCGTTGTTGCCGCTGTTGGCCGAGACGACGGAGCGTTTTCGCGCAGCGCCGGCGCAGGCCCAGGAGCTGCTGCATGTCGGAGCGTCGGCCGTCGATCCGTCGCTCGATCCGGCCGAGTTGGCCGCTTGGACGGTGGTCGGCAGCGTGATTTTGAACCTGGACGAAACGATCACCAAGGAATAGCCAAAAAGGTGCGTGATGGATCCACGGATTGAATTCAGCCGGCTGCTCACGCGGCGGCATTTTCTCGGTAGCACGGCCACTGGCCTGGGCGCTGCGGCGCTGGCTTCGTTGCTGGGCGATCAGGCGACGGCCGAAACGACCGCGACTTCCGGCGGTCCGGCGGCGTTGCCGCACTTTGCGCCCAAGGCCAAACGGGTGATCTATCTGTTCCAATCGGGCGGCCCTTCGCAGCTCGAGATGTTCGACGACAAGCCGCTCGTTCGCGAAAAACATGGCAGCGAGTTGCCCGAGTCGATCCGCATGGGCCAGCGGTTGACCGGCATGACCTCGGGTCAGAAGAGCTTTCCGCTGATCGGGTCGAAATTCAAATTCGCCCAGCACGGCCAATGCGGCATGAGCGTGAGCGAGCTTTTGCCCCACACGGCCAAAGTGGTCGATGACATGTGCCTGGTGCGGTCGATGCACACCGAGGCCATCAATCACGATCCGGCGATCACGTTCATCCAGACCGGCTCGCAACAGCCCGGCCGCCCCTCGCTGGGTGCCTGGCTATCCTACGGCTTGGGCAGCACCAACGCCGACCTGCCGACGTTCGTGGTCATGATCTCGCAAGGATCCGGCAAGGATAGCAACCAGGGATTATTGGAGCGACTCTGGGGCAGCGGCTTTTTGCCCTCCAACCATCAGGGAGTCAAACTCCGCAGCGGCGGCGACGCCGTGCTCTATCTGTCCGATCCCGCGGGCATCGATCGCGGCTTGCGGCGGCAGATGCTCGATCGGCTGGCGCAATTGAACCAGCGACAGTTCGACGAGACCGGCGATCCTGAAATCGTCACCCGGATCGCGCAGTTCGAGTTGGCTTATCGCATGCAGACGTCGGTTCCCGAGCTGATCGATTTTTCCCACGAATCCCCCGCCGTGCTCGATCTGTATGGGCCCGACGTGAGCCGGCCCGGCACGTTCGCCGCCAATTGCCTGCTGGCTCGGAGGCTGGTCGAGCGTGGGGTGCGATTCATCCAGCTCTATCACCGCGGTTGGGACAATCACGGCACGCTGCCCAGCAACATTCCGCTGCAATGCCGCGACGTCGATCAACCGCAGGCCGCGCTGATCACTGATCTCAAACAGCGCGGACTGCTCGACGACACGCTGATTGTCTGGGGAGGGGAATTCGGCCGCACCGTTTATGGGCAGGGCGGGCTGCAAGACGACTACGGACGCGACCACCATGGCCGTTGCTTCAGCATGTGGCTGGCCGGTGGCGGCATCAAGCCGGGATTCGTCCATGGCGTGACGGATGATTTCAGTTACAACATCGTCGATCAGCCGGTTCACATCCACGATCTCAATGCCACGATCTTGCATTGTCTGGGCATCGATCACACCCGTCTGACCTTCCGCTTCCAGGGCCGCGACTTTCGACTGACCGACGTCGAGGGGAAAGTCGTCACGCCGATTTTGGCGTGAGCCGAGCCGTCGTACGGTGTAGGGCCCCGAAAAGTGGCGGCCGAAACGGGGCGCCGCGCCTGCGATCGCCGCAGTCGGTTCTCGCAGGCACCGCTCAGAACCGCTTCAGGCTCAAAAATTCGATCGGCAGCGCGGACTGCTCGCCCATTGCCAGTTGACTCAAGATTTCGCCGATCACCGGCATGAACTTGAAGCCGTGGCCGCTGAAACCGCAGGCCAGTGTGACGCGCGGATGTCGCGGATGGTGATCGATGATGAAGTTTGCATCCGGCGAATTCGTGTAAAGACAGGTCCGCACCGCCAACGTGGGCCCTGCGGCATCGGGGATGAACCGCTCGATCGGGTAGCGAAAATCTTCCTCATCGCCGGGCAAAACGCCGCGCTCGACCGTGTCGGGATCGATCGGTTGCGAACGCCAATGATGCCCGGTCTTGAACCCTGGATTGTCGGGCAACATCGGAAAGCCGTAATTGCTCGAGCCGTCGGCCTGGGCGATCGACCAGACCGGAAAACGGCCCAACTCGAACAGTTCGGGCCGGCGCGGCCACGTCCAGCCAGCAGTTTGCCGCGTGACGTTGAGCTGCACGCCCAAGTCACTCAGCAGCTTGCCACTCCACGCGCCGCCGACGAAGACGAGCCGATCGGCATGATAGGACGCCCGAGGGGTTACGACGCTCGCGCCGTGCTGGTCGGCCTGCCAATGGCTGACCGACTCCTGCGTGTGAATCTCGGCGCCGGCCAGCAGCGCCAGCCGCACGTGCGTGGCAATCGCCAACTCCGGCTTGACGAAGCCAGCCTCGGGCTCGTAAATGGCCGCAAAGTCGTCGGGCAAATGGAACTGTGGAAACCGATGCCGAATCTCTGAAAGATCGAGATGCTCAAAGGGCAGGTCAAATCGCTCGGCCGCCAGCCGAGTGCGGGCCAACCGCTCGCTGGTCGCCGCGCCGGCATACAGCCCACCGGTGACGTAGAGCAGTTTCTGGCCGCTGGTGTGTTCCGCTTCGTACCAAAGCTGGTACGCCCGCCGCAGCAGCGGCACATAATCGGAATGTTCGTGATAGGCGAGGCGGATCATACGCGAAAAGCCGTGTCCAGAACCGTGGTTGTGCGGCACGTCGAATTTTTCGAGTCCCAGCACGCGCACTCCGCGCCGGGCCAGATGATAGCAGGCGGCTGCCCCCATCGTGCCAACGCCGATCACGATCACGTCGAACGGTTTTTCCATCGCGCCTGCTTTAGGGTGTCACGCCAGGAATCCAATCGGTGCCGGCCAACGGTAGCTTCGCCATGGCGGCGGCTTCGACCGTCAAGGCAACCAGGTCTTCGCGTTCCAGGTGATGCACATTCGATTTGCCGCAGGCCCGGGCCAGCGTGGTCAGTTCCATGGTCAGCACCCGCAAGTAGTTTTCCAGCCAGCGCGCCCCCTGCTCGGGCGTGAGACGGCGCTCGAGCGCCGGCGTTTGCGTCGTAATGCCGACGGGACAAAGGCCGGTGTGACAGTGATGGCAGCAGCCCGGCGCGGCTCCAAGCCGGGCATAGTCGGCCGTGGCGTCGAGCTCGCGATCCCCCTCTCGCCAGGTGGGTCGATTGCAACCGAGCGCAAACAGCACGCCTTGTCCGATCGCTACCGCGTCGGCGCCCAAGGCCAGCGCCTTGGCCACGTCGGCGCCCGTGCGAATGCCACCCGACACGATCAATTGCACCTCACCAACCACGTTCAATTCTTCGAGCGCTTCGACCGCCAGCCGCACCGCCGGCAGCGTGGGAATGCCGGCATGTTCGATAAACACCTGTTGCGTCGCGGCGGTCCCTCCTTGCATGCCGTCGATCACGACCACGTCGGCTCCAGCCTTAACGGCCAGCTTCACGTCGTCGCGCACGCGAGTGGCTCCCATCTTGACGTAGACCGGCACTTTCCAATCGGTGATCTCGCGCAACTCTTCGATCTTGATCTTCAAGTCGTCGGGCCCGGTCCAATCGGGATGGCGGCAGGCGCTGCGCTGGTCGATCCCTTCGGGAAGCGTGCGCATCTCGGCCACGCGTGGGCTGATTTTTTGACCCAGCAGCATGCCTCCGCCCCCTGGCTTGGCCCCCTGCCCGATCACGATTTCGATCGCGTCGGCCTGCCGTAAGTCGTCGGGATTGAATCCATAACGGGATGGCAGGCACTGATAGACCAGGGTTTTGCTCGAGCGGCGTTCCTCGGGCGTCATGCCGCCGTCGCCTGTCGTGGTCGACGTGCCGAGCGCCGTTGCAGCTCGGCCGATCGCTTCCTTGGCGTTGGCCGACAGCGCGCCGAAGCTCATGCCTGCGATCGTGATCGGCACGGCCAGTCGCACCGGCCGCTCGGCGCATCGGGCGCCCAAAATCGTTTCGGTAACGCAACTTTCGCGATATCCCTCGAGCGGATAGCGCGAAGCCGACGCGGTCAGAAAGACCAGGTCGTCGAACGAGGGGACGCGTCTTTTGGCTCCCAGTCCGCGGATATCGTACAAACCACGCTCGGCGGCCTGATGCACATAAGAGATCGTGCCGCGATTGAATGTGGCGCTTTCTTCCAGCGCCGCGGCCTGTGCCGGCGAGAGAGGCTCTTGTTCGAGCGGCATGTCGTCAATACTCCTGCCGATGGTCGCTGTTCCAATGATAAAGCGAGCGCGCGGAGGCGACGCGGCGAAAATCGCGCGGACGGGCGTCGAACTGCGCCCGAGCCAAAAGCTCGGTCAATGCTGCGATGTCGGATTCACCCAGCGGCTCTTCGCGGGCGTCGGCGCCCAAGCTCTTGATTTCGCCGCGCACGTAAATCACCGCCTCGTACAGCGAGTCGCCCAGTCCGTGGCCGGCATCGCCGCAGATGATCAGACGGCCGGCTTGCGCCATAAAGGCCGAGGCGTGTCCCACGCTCCCGCCGATTACGATATCGGCACCTTTCAGTGAGATGCCGCAGCGGCTGGAGGTGTCGCCTTCGACCACGACGAGCCCGCCGTGGGCCGAGGCCCCAACCCCTTCCGACGCGCATCCCTTCACGCGGATCATGCCCGACATCGCGTTCTCGCCGACTCCCCAACCGACGTTGCCGTGCACGGTGATCGAGGCGAGCTGATTCATGCCGCCGATGTAGTAACCGGCGTGGCCTTCGATGTGGACATCGATCGGCTGGGTCAGTCCCACGGCCAGATTATGTTCGCCGCAGGCGTTCAGAATGCGCAACTCGCGACTGCCGATCTCGGCCAGCGGGCGATGCAAAGCGCGATTGACGCCACGCACGCCCAGCCGGATGACGTCCAACTCGAGCGGCCGGGCATGAGAAGTCTCCGAGGGTGCGGGGATCAGACGCTCCATGAATAAATCTCCTGCGGCATCGGCTCGAAGAGTCGAGCGTGACGGACGCCAGGCAACCCGGCAAGTCCGCGAAACTCCGACGAGATGGCCACATAGTCATCGGTTTCGGCCACCACGGCGGGCTTGCAGGCAAAGGCGTCGCGCGCCAGCACCAGCTTGTCGGCCGTCGCCATCAGCAGCGTGTAAAAACCGTCGAGTTCGACAAACGCCTGTTCGAGCGCCGTCTCCAGATCGTCACCCTCGCGCATCCGCCATTCCAGAAAGCGACAGGCGGCCTCCGTATCGTTGTCGGTCTCGAAAAGAACTCCCCGACGCTCGAGCATCCGCCGCAAACTGTGATGATTCGAGAGCGAGCCGTTATGGACCAGACAGAAATCGGAACCCGCCGTAAAGGGATGAGCGTGCAAGGGCGAGACGGCCGATTCGGTGGCCATGCGCGTGTGCCCCACGGCATGGCTGCCGGTCAATTTCGCGAATTGGTAACGCTCGCTGAGCTCGGCTGGCGTTCCTTCGTCTTTGTAAACTTCGATGGAATGCCCGGCCGAGAGAATGTGAACCGGCGGGGCGTGGGTCGACAGCCAGTTTTTCAAATCGGCGTGTCGGGCGTGCGCACCGAAGACGGCGTGCCGCCCGCGCGCCTGGTGGACGTGAATCGCGAATCCGGCTTTGGTGAGCTTGTCGGCCAAAGCATTCCAGGAAAATTCTTCGTCGTGGGCGAACAAGCTCAAGCGAAATGAGTCGCCCGTCGGAGGCGTGAACGTGGCCAGCCCAGCCGAGTCGGGGCCACGCGCGCCCATGCACACGAGCATCGGCGCAATCCACTCGCCCAGCAGGTGACGCTGCTCGGGTCGCTTGATCAAAAGTCCCACAATGCCGCACATCGTTTCGCGTCGCTCCGCGCAAATTTAAAAGAACTCGAGATATTGCCGGACTTCCCAATCGGAAACATGCCGCTGATATTCGGTCCATTCCATCCGCTTGAGGCGACAGAATTCGGCGATGAAATCATGCCCAAGCTGCTGGGCGAACAGTCCGTCGGACTCGAGCGCTTCGATCGCTTCGTGCAGCGACTGGGGAAGCACGCCAATCCCCGCGGCCGACAGTTCCTCGGGCGTGCGGTCATAGTGATTGAAGTTCTGTGGCGCGCCGGGGTCGAGCCGGCGCTCGATACCGTCCATGCCGGCGGCAATCGCCGCGGCGGTCGCCAGATAGGGATTGCAGCCCGAGTCGGCCACGCGCAGCTCGACGCGACCGGGCGCGATGCGGACCATCGACGAACGATTGTTGTCGCCATAGGAGATGTAGGCCGGCGCCCAAGTCGCCCCAGACAGCGATCGGCCGACCACCAGCCGCTTATACGAATTGACGGTCGGGGCACACAGCGCCGATAGCGCCGGCGCGTGCGCGAGCAATCCGGCCAGAAACTGATAGGCCATGGCCGAAAGGCCGAGGCCGCGCGGATCGTCACTGCCCGCGAAGCGATTTCCCTCGGCGCCACCCAGTGAAATATGCATGTGCATGCCGCTGCCGGTACGATTCGCCAGCGGCTTGGGCATGAACGAGCAGATCACTCCGTGCCGGGCCGCGATTTCGCTCGCCGCCATCCGCACCAGGATCATCCGATCGGCCGACGTCAGCGCGTCGGAATAGTCGTAATTGATTTCGAATTGCCCGTTCGCGTCCTCGTGGTCGATCTGATAGACGTCGATCCCCACGGCCATCAGCGCCTCGGCCAGAGCATCGAGCACGTGGCGGCTTCGCGACAAGCCTTTGTAGTCGTAGCACGGTTTATCGAGGTTGTCGGTCGCATCGGCCGGCACGATCCGTCCGTCGTCGGTCCGGCGCAACAGCATGAACTCGGGCTCGAGCCCAGTGAAGCAGGTCAGCCCCAACGCTTTCAATCGTTCCAACTGCTGCATCAAGATCCAGCGGGTGTCGAACCGGTAAGGGCGATTCTGGACGTGGCCCACGCAAACGATTCGGGCGTAGCCGGGCTGCCACGGAAGGAGCGTGACCGTCGACAGGTCGCCGCGGGCCATGAAGTCGGGATCGTGCGGCTGCATGGCCAGACCCCAGACCGCGAAACCGGCGAAGCCCGCTCCGCCGCCGGTCACCACGTCGGCCAGATGCGCTAGTGGCACACTCTTGGTCTTGGCCACACCATGGATATCGACGAACTGGGCCAGGACGAATTTCACGCCCAGGGCAGCAAGGTTCTGTTGCACCCGCTCGAGGCTGGCCGGGGAAGTGCTGGAAGCAGTCGTTGGGTCAGCTTTGTTGGCGGCGGCAGACATCAGAGAACTCGTTGGGGGGGGACGGACGCGGCAGCGGTCTTGACCCACGGATCACGGCGTCGGCAAATAAAGTAAGCATCGTGCCAAGGTCGGACACCCCGTTGGCCAGCGACTGGCATGATAACGCCAAGCATAACCGCATCAAAGCTTTGCGGTTGGAATCGCGTTTTTTCAGCGGCTGTTCGGCCGCACTGCCTGTCCGGCGCTTGAATCCTTGCTAATACCGAGCGGAACCACGCCCGCCATTTTCACGATCATTGTACCCCTGCGGCCGTCGGCGGTCATGCTTTTTGACCCCGGTGGCGTTCCGCCGGGCTGGTTGCGTGCGCAGGCTTCATGGCATGTTTACGCGCGGCCGAATGTGAAGGAGATTCTTGACCGGCAAAGCGGTTCGCGGGTGTGAATAGAAGGAAATACTTCATATATTGAGCGCACTTCGCGCTGCTGAAAAATGAGGGCAAGAGGCGGTGGATATGGATGAGACGCCACTTATTCAAGTTCTCTTAATCGAGGACAACGCGACTGACGCCTTATTGCCTCAGAAGCTGCTCAGCGCATCACCCCTCTTTCGTGTCACCCATGTCCAACACCTGGGAGACGCGCTGACGATCCTCTCCGAGAGAGAAATCTCAGTTGTTCTGCTGGCTCTGGAGCTGCCCAATTCGCAAAGCCTGGCGATGCTCGGCAAGCTCCGCGCCCTTGTCCCAGGCGTTCCGGTGATCGTGTTGACCGCCAGCGACGACGACGAGTTGGCCGTCCATTCGGCCCAAGGGGGAGCGCAGGAATATCTCGTCAAGAGTGAACTCCAAGGTGGCAACCTTCGCCGGACTATTCGCCATGTGATCGAGAGAGACCGCTCGGCCAAAGCGCTCCGGGAGAGCGAGCAGCAACTGAGGGCCATCATCAATACGACCCCGCAGTGTATCAAGCTGCTTGCGCCCGATGGAACGGTGCTGGAGATGAACGCCGCAGGGCTACGCCTGGTCGAAGCCGACAGGCCGGAGGATATCATCGGCCAGAGCTTCTTCCGTCTGATCGCCCCGGAATTTCGGGACGAGTATCAGGCTTTTCACGATGGCGTCCTTCAGCGGCAAAATGGCACCTTGGCGTTCGACATCATTGGACTGAAGGGAACTCGTCGCAGCGTGGAATGCGTGGCGGCTCCACTGCCCAAGCTCGACGGCTCGGTCTCGCATCTCGGAATCACCCAGGATTTGACCGAACGGCGAAGGTCCGAGGAGCGCGAACGAGTGCTGCTGACCGAAACGTCGATGGCGAACGCAAAATTTCGGGCTTTCTTCGAGCAGGGGCCGCTCTTTGCCGGCATCATGACGTTGGATGGCGCCCTCATCGAACCGAACCGACTGGCACTCGAGATCTGTGGTTACACCCGGGATCAGGTCGTCGGAAAGTTGTTTTGGGAGTGCCCTTGGTGGAATAAGTCGGCGGAACTGATCGAGCGAATCAAGGAAGCCACGGCCGTAGCGGCGGCCGGTCAGATTTACCGGGCGGAATTGCCATTTTTCGTCGCCGACGGCAGCCAAAGGGTCACCGACTTCATCATGATGCCAATCCGGGATGAAACTGGGCAGATCCTGTTCCTGTTCTCGACCGGGGTCGACGTCACCGAGAAGCGACGTCTCGCGGCGGAACGCGATACGCTCTTGTCTCGGCTCCAACTCCATATCGAGCGGATGCCGCTGGCCTATCTTCTGTTCGACGCCAATTTCCAAATTGTCGATTGGAATCCAGCCGCCCAGTCGATCTTCGGCTACAGCAAGGAAGAAATGCTCGGCCACGGACCCCCGTTC
This sequence comes from uncultured Planctomycetaceae bacterium, assembly GCA_963702015.1. GTDB lineage: Bacteria > Planctomycetota > Planctomycetia > Pirellulales > PALSA-1355 > DATJTR01. The sequence goes on along the minus strand of OY969698.1, from coordinate 1,976,624 downwards.
GAGAAATTCGTACCTCCTGCGGTCTGGCCACAAGGAGAAGAGGTGCTCAGTGCGATCCGATCGGGTGATATGGACTCCCATTGGACCAACGAAAACCTGACCAAGGATGGGCGGACGATTACCTGCGAGTGGTTCAATACCCCGCTTTTCGACGATAGCAGAAACTTTACCGGCATGCTGTGCCTGGCCCAGGACGTAACGGCACGAAAGTTGTTGGAAACACAATTGCAGCACGCGCAGAAGATGGAAAGCGTCGGACATTTGGCGGGTGGCGTGGCGCATGATTTCAACAACTTGCTTACGATCATCATCTGCGCTTGCGATTCACTTCAGTCGAACGAATCGCTGAACGAATCGGATGCGAATGCCGTTCACGACATCGACCAGGCCGTACGGCGGGCCGCCACCCTCACCCGGCAACTGCTCGCGTTCAGTCGCAAGCAATTGCTGGAACCAATGGTTCTGAATCTCAACGAAGTCATCGAAAACATTCACAAGATGTTGTTGAGGCTCATCAACGAAGACATCGAACTGCGTTGTCATCTGTTTCCATCGATCTGGCCGGTCAAGCTCGATCCGGGGCAGATCGAGCAGGTCTTCGTCAACCTGGTCGTCAATGCCCGTGACGCAATGCCCCACGGCGGCAAAGTGACCATCGAAACCTCGAACGTCACTTGGACCGAGCAAGACTGCCGGCTATTCCCCGATCGCAGGCCGGGCCGTTACGTCAGGATCGTCGTAGCCGATACCGGCTCCGGCATGACTCCGGACGTCCAGTCGCGCATGTTCGATCCTTTCTTCACCACCAAGGAAACCGGCAAAGGAACCGGTCTGGGTTTGGCCGTCGTCCACGGCATCGTCACGCAGAGCGAGGGCTCGATCGACGTCGATTCCGAGCCGGGAGTCGGCACATCGATCAAGCTCTATTTCCCCGCCGTAAAGGAACGGGTATTGCAGTCGCCGCGCGAAAACGATCAACAGCCGACGACGCGTGGATCGGAAACCATTCTGCTCGTCGAGGACGAGGACGGAGTGCGGACTTGTCCGCCGTAATTTGGAACGGCAAGGATACACGGTGCTGGATGCCAGCAACGGGCAAGAAGCCGTTGAGGTAGTCAACGGCTATGATGGCCCACTCCACTTGATCATTACCGACGTGGTGATGCCCGTCATGGGCGGGCGCCAACTAGTCGATCAGCTGCTGCCCCGCTATCCCGATCTGAAAGTACTCTATGTGACCGGCTACGCCGACGATGCAATGTTGCGGAAAGGGATCGACGTCGAAACGCATGCGTTTCTGCAAAAGCCCTTTTCACCGTCAGACTTGGCAAAGAAAGTGCGAGTCGTCCTCGACGCCGACGCCTGCCAGACGAGTTCCGCGTGAACTCAAGATAAGGCTTGCCGGTCCGGGCGTTGGAAGCGGGCGGCTTGGCGGCAATCCCGGTGGCCGCCCCAGGCGAAGTCACGGCGCTTTGATTCCCTTGATCCAACCGGCGATGTCATCGACCACTTCTTCGGCCACGTTGCCCGCGTTGAAATACTCCGCGGGAACGCTATTTCCTTCCCCCGCCATGAACAAATGATTGAGAGTCGGGTAAGTAATGAACGTCACGTTCTCACGCGACTCCAGCGCCTGCCGCCAAAGTCGCAAATCGTCCATTGTCACCTGATAATCACGCTCTCCTTGCAGAATCAGCATCGGCTGCTTGATCGCCTTGGCGGCTTCGGCCGGAGCATAGCCGCGTAGGTCGAGCCAGTAGCTCGCCGGAACTCCCAGCGGCAGTTTCTCCGCGGGCGTATCGACAGCCAACTTGGGCGACTTGACCTCGGCCCGTTGCCGTTCGAGCTCTTCGATCGCTTTTTGCCCTGCGTCGGTCTGCTTGCCGTCGAGCGATAGCAAATACCGCGTCTGCTCGAGCACCAGATCCTCCAGCGGGCGCGTCGAGCCCGCGAAGCTGATGAAGCCGGCGATGCGAGGACTGGCCGCCGCGATGCGTGGCAGCAGCGATCCGCCCAGGCTGTGGCCCAACACGAAAATGCGCCGGCCATCGATTTTCTCCTGGGCGGTCAGCGCGTTGACGGCGGCCGCGGCATCATCGACGGTCTCTTCCTTCACCGTGATTCGACTCCACGTCAAGGCAACCGCGACGGGATGCTCCTTGGTCCTTTTCTCGTAGCTGCAGCACCGCGATGCCTTGCGAAGCCAGCCCCTGGGCCAGATCGCGAAACGGCTTGTTGGGCCCGATCGTCTCGTCTCGATCGTGCGGCCCCGATCCATGAACCAGGACGACGGCGGGAAACGGCCCCTCCCCGCTGGGCAACGTCAGCGTTCCAGGCAGAACAAACAATCCCTGCCCGACGTGGATCTCGCTTTCTTCAAACGACTTCGGCTTGACGTAGGGGGGCGGCTTGTACTCGCCCGACGGTTGAAAGAACAGGCCCGTGACTTGGCCGTCGGCCGTGAAGACGACCTTCGTCAGCAGTTTGCCTCTCCCGAATTCGCAGCTCACGTAGACCACGTGAAATTGCTTGACGGTTTCGGATCGGGTAGCGGTCGCTTTTGCCAGTGAGCCGTACTGGTCGACGATGGCGGTCCAGGCTTGCCTCAGTTTGGCGGCGGTCAACCCCTGCTTCATCGTCTTGTCGAAAGGTTCGACAGCCTTTTCGAAATCGCCCGCCGCCATTTGGCCGACCAGCGTTTTGGCCAGCTCTTCTCGGTTGATCGGTGGCGGATCGCCAAACAGTGGCGGCAATGCCACCGCCCAGTACGCCAGCAAGACCAACGTTGTTATCAGTCGTCGCATAAGTTTTACCGCCGCGGCATTTTCTCGTTCCGTTCTCCGGCTGGCACTGCCGATTTGCCTCTTTGACCGGCAGCGTTACCACGAATTCTATCGCACGCTCGATCGATGCGGACAGGCTGTAGCCGCTTTACAGTCCCATCGGGCACCCGATTGGGTGGGACCGTGAAACTCCAACGCACGACTGTCGTACACTTGCGGCAGCGCGCTCAGCACGATAGCCTGAATTTGGCTTTCAAGGCAAAGCCCTCTCGAAAGGCCCCCTCCATTTGCGAGAAAGCGTCTGTGGCCATCGCCCGCGCCGCGCCTCGAAGGAGAGCTTTCTCGGTCAGCCGTTAGACCGCCATGGAAGGGCCGGAACTGACGAACCAATCGGCTTCTCTTGTGGTTCGACGCCAAGATCGTTTGTCGAAACGGAGCGCGATACGTTTTTCGATCCTAGAGAGATTCGACCAATTGCGACATCATCGAGCCGGTTGATAGGTGGTGGACATGGACGAGATGCCGCCGATCGATGTCCTCTTGGTTGAGGACAATCCGAGCGATGCCTACACGGTCCAGAGGGCGCTGAGCAAATCGCCCGGCTTCCGCATCACCCACGTCGAGACGCTGGCCGAAGCGTTGGCGATCCTCGCTCAGCGGACGATGTCTGTTGTTCTGCTTGATTTGGGCTTGCCCGACAGCGAGGGCTTGGACGCTCTGCGGACTCTGAGGGACGGAAATTGCGGCCCTCCTATTATCGTGCAGACGGGCAAAGACGACATCACATTGGCGTTGCAAGCACTTAAAGAAGGGGCTCAAGACTACCTGATGAAGGGTGAACTCCAGCCGGAATTGTTGGAGCGGGCGATTCGCTATGCCATTGAGCGAAGTCACTTCAAGAACCTTTTCCGACAAAGCGAGCAGCGCGTCCAAGAGTTGACGGCACATGTTCCTCAAGTCCTTTGGATGATCGATGCGAAGGAAGCGAAGATCCTGTACGTCAGCGCCGGATATGACGAGCTCTGGGGCCGCTCTTGTCAGAGTCTCCTCGACAACCCCCATTCTTACATGGAGGGCATTCATCCGCTGGATCAGGATTTGGTGGCCCGTGAAAACGCGGCCATGTTTGTGACCGGCTACATTGATACAGAGTGTCGCGTCTTGCGCCCGACGGGTCGGTGCGGTGGGTTTGGATTCGGGGCAATCCGGTTCGAGAACAAGGCCGGATCGAACGTTTGGTTGGCATGATCGAAGACGTGACCGAAAAGCGACGGCTGGCAGTCGAGCGGGATGCCCTCCTATCTCGGCACCAACTTCACATCGAGAGAATGCCGCTGGCCTACGTCCTGCTCGACGCCGATTACCGCATTGTCGACTGGAACCCGACGGCCGAGCGCATGTTCGGCTACAGCAAGCAAGAAATGCTTGGCGTCGGACCCCCGTTCGAAGAATTCGTTCCTCCCGCGGTTTGGTTGCGGGCAAAAGACAATCTCAGCCGGATCCGATCCGGCGACATGGACATCCATTCGACAAACGAAAACCTGACCAAGGACCGACGGACGATCATCTGCGAGTGGTTCAACACCCCGCTCTTCGACGACGAGGGAAGGTTCACCGGCGTCCTTTGTCTGGCTCGGGATGTGACTCAGCGAAGTTTGTTGGAAGCGCAGCTCCAGCAGGCGCAAAAGATGGAAAGCGTCGGGCATTTGGCGGGGGGAGTGGCGCATGATTTCAATAATCTGCTGACCGTCATCATTTGTACCTGCGAAGCTCTCAAGTCGAGCAAATCGCTGACCAGTTCCGACGCGAGCAAGGTTGACGACATTGATCTGGCGGCGGAGCGGGCCGCCATGCTGACCCAGCAATTGCTGGCTTTCAGTCGCAAGCAGTTGCTGGAACCCGTGGTTTTGAATCTCAACGAGGTGATCAACAAAGTTCACCGGATGTTATTGAGGCTCGTCACGGAGGACATTGAGCTGGGGTGCCGTCTCTTTCCGGCGATCTGGCCGGTGAGGATCGATCCGGGTCAGGTCGAACAAGTCGTCGTCAATCTCGTTCTCAACGCCCGCGACGCGATGCCTCGAGGCGGAAAACTGACGATCGAATCCTCGAACATCGAGTGGAGCGAGCAAGACTGTCGCCTGTTTCCCGACCGCAGACCAGGCCGTTATGCGATGATTGTGGTAGCCGACGCCGGATCGGGCATTACTCCGGAAATCAAGTCGCGCATGTTTGATCCATTCTTCACGACCAAGAAAGCGGGCGCGGGAACCGGTCTCGGTTTGGCGGTCGTGCACGGCATCGTCAAGCAGAGCGATGGTTACATCGACGTTGATTCCGAGCCGGGCGTCGGCACGTCGATCAAACTCTACTTTCCCGTCGTTGCGGAGTTTTCATCCCGAGCACCACTTGAGCAAACTCGTCAACTCAAGACACGTGGATCGGAGACAATCCTGCTGGTCGAGGACGAAGATGGCGTCAGGGAGCTCGTTCGGCTCAATCTAGAGGAGCAAGGGTACACGGTGCTGGACGCAAGCAATGGCCTAGAGGCGATCACCGCAGTCGCACGCCATGCCGGCCCGCTAGATTTGGTCGTTACCGACGTCGTGATGCCGCTGATGGGTGGCCGCCAACTGGTCGATCGCTTGCGCGCCGGATATCCGCATTTGAAAGTGCTCTACATGACCGGCTACACCGACGACGCCATTCTGCGGCATGGCGTCAAAGACGAAGCACACGCGTTGCTTCAAAAGCCGTTCTCACCATCCGACCTGACACGCAAAGTGCGATTCGTGTTGGACGGGGATGCATCCCCAGCATGACTGTCCAAGCCGGTTTTTGCGCGAGCGGCATTCGCGCTACTTGGCCGGCAGCGTGATCACGAATTCGATGGCACGCTCGATCCAGTCGGACAAATCGCGGTCGCTTTCCAGACCCTCGGGGTCAACTATCACCCAGCCCTTCATTGGCCGCCCGGTCACATCGAAGGGGCCGACGTGCGGCTGTTTGAGAGCCCAGGCCGCTTGGGCCGTTCCAATCCGCACAACCAGCAAGCTTTGCCAAACGCCCACCAGCATGTTGCCGCAAAGCAAGAAGGCAATACCGCCAAACATCTTCTTCTCGGTCGTCTGGCGGGTTTCCCGCAGCGCTGGCGCACCCGGTCGGCAAGGGCGTGGCTATAGGCCATTGGGGCTGTTTCCGTGGTCGCAAGCAGGGCGGGGCCGATTCCGCCCGAGCCGCGGCGCATGGGGGCCAAAGGGGCACGCCTCGCCGCGGCGGTGCAATTCTATCGGTCGAAAGTCGGGGGCGGTAGAATGGGACGACCCGCGGCGGCGTTTCCACGGCTTCAACACTGTTTGACCCGACGGCCCCACGTAACCGAGATCCAAGACAGGCTAGGTGCTCTCATTAACACGAATCTCAAGGGGCGACTGGTCCACTCGCCGGGCGTCGAACAGCCGATCACGCTCACCGAGGCCGTCGTCACGGACCACCGCGTCGCGCTCGACTGGAGCCGCAACGGACAGCAGGGCCACCTGATCGCCAAATCGACCAATGGCACCCACTTCAGCGGGCGTTACGGCTACGGACAAAAGACGCAGGGCTTCACCTGCGAGCTGACCCTCTACAAGTCGAACCACGAAGATCTGCTTTACGGAACCTGGCGGCAGCACGACACCGGCGAAGTCGGAACGTTGATCCTGCGGCTCCCCAGCCGAATGGCCGAGACCGCTCTGGCGGAAACCGCGCGGTCGGGGGACCCGTCGGAACTGGCAGAAGGATCGACTAACATTGATTCGTCGCCAGCGCAGGGCGGCGCCGCAGCTGAGATTGCCGACTCGCCCGCGCCCGGCGAAAGGCGTCTGCCGCCGCGGAGGGGCGCAGTTGCGCCGTTGCGGCTGGCGCCCGGCACGTCGAAAGAAATTCCCTCACCTCGGCCGTCGAAAGTGGCAGCGGCACCTCAGCGGACCGAGGCCAGTCGCCCCGCAACCAGGCAGCCGGCTGTCGTGCCGATTGCGCCAGCGCCGGTTTGGGTTCCTCAGCCACCCGCTGCAATGCCCCCGGCGAGTGGGCAGATCGATCATTTGCTGGCGATCACGCCGGAGCAATTCGCCGAACAGGATCGCGGTGCGATCGAAAAGGAGCTGCTGTCGGCTCCGGTATCGGCATTGTTCAAGGTGGCCCATAATGCGCTGGCCCCCGAGATGCGTGGCTTGGCAGCTCGGATGTTTGCCGACCGCTATGGCGAATTGCCGGCAAGCACTTCGCCCAAGCCCCCGGCGAAGAAAGTCGAATCGCCGGAGATGAAAGCCCACAAGCGGCGCAGTTCGCGGCGCAAGAGCCCTCGTTAGCCCCTCGGTTTGCCGGGCGGCGATTTTCCGGCCCCAGCGGCCGGCCCCGCCGAGCCCCCGAGTCCCCACCCATTCCAACCGACGTGAACTCGAGAGAAAGAACGGATGTCTGAAGAACCACTGATTGCCGTATTTGTCGATTTCGAGAACCTGGCCCTTGGCGTTCGTCACATGAAGGCGGGCCAATTCCAGATTCAGTTGGTCCTCAAGCGGCTGTTGGAGAAAGGGCGCATCGTCTACAAGCGTGCCTATTGCGACTGGAGCCATTACCAGGACGCCGTTCGCGAATTTCACGTCCAAGGGATCGAACTGATCGACATTCCGCAGACGAAAATGAGCGGCAAGAACAGCGCCGACATCCGCATGGTGGTCGACGCTCTCGACCTTTGCTATTCCAAGCAGCACATCGACGTCTTTGCCCTGCTGTCGGGAGACAGCGACTTTTCGCCGCTGGTCTCCAAGCTGAAGGAGAACAACAAGCGCGTGCTAGGCTGTGGAGTGAAAAGCTCCACGTCCGACCTGCTGATCGCCAATTGCGACGAGTTTCTCTATTACGACGATCTGATCCGGGTGGCAAAAAAATCGCAAACCCGTGGACCCGCCCGTGACGGCAAGCCGACCGAAGCGAAAACCAAGGACGAAAAGAAGCAAGAAGCGTTCGACCGCGTGTTGGAAGTGTTCCATTCGGTCGAGCAGGATTACGACCCGCTATGGGGCTCGCTGCTCAAACAAGCCATTCGCCGCGTCTTTCCCGGCTTCAACGAAGGCTATTACGGCTACGGAAGCTTCTCGGAGCTGTTGGAAGACATCGAAGCCAAGGCACTGGTCTCGCTGGAGTACGACGAGAGCCGAGGCAACTACAAGGTTCGGCGTCCGAAGGTCTGATCGTGCGGTCCGCTTGACGCGGTTCGTCGCACGCCGCCTAGCCGCCGGTTTTGGGATTGGCCGGCTCCCGGGTGATCGCAAAGTAAATCACGTAAAACCAGGAAAACACGCCGGCGATCGCGGCCAGAAGAATCGAGCGGTTTCGATCCCACGAACAGATTGCCGCCAGGGCAGAGCCGAGGCTGATGCCCGATTGCACCACGACGTAATGATTGGGTTCCTGCGCGACAATCTCAGCGATAAGCATTACTCAGCCCTTTAAGTCTGCGGGTGAAGTCGATTGAAAAGCGCAGCGGATCGAAATGATTCCGTTGCGGGCTCTCGCTTCGACTCGGCGCGGCACGATTGCCGCCATTGTAGTCGCTCCGTCGCGGCGCCACCCGTTCCACTGCGACGCGCTTGATTAACCGGGTGATCCGCCGCCCCAATCTCCAGAGAAATGTTCGATGTCGTTCGCCAACCAGTTCAAACGGGCCATCAAAGAGATCGATCAAGAGATCGCCTACTATCGCGGGTTCGCAGGCTTGGATGGCACCGCGGAGCCGTTGGCGACCTTGGAAGAAATGCGCGACGATTGGCAGGAGCGTCGGCGGCGGTTCGAGGCCAGAGGACGTCCGCCATCGGAGCCCGAGGACTGGGACGAGAACACGTCGACTGCGCGTGGCCGCGAAAGAATGCCTGGACAAGATCATTAAAGCGGCGGCCGCGGCCGAAGAGGCCAAGCGCGAGAAGCTACCCCCCGAGCCGCCGCCACTCGTTGCTGCAAAGAGCGAGAAGCCAGACGATCCGGATTCGGCGGCCAGGCCTGCTTTGCCCAACCAAGGCGGCAATTCGTCGTCCGCCGATCAAAACGAGTGATCGGCCAGTCTTGGCCCGGACATTGAGATTGACCTCCCGGCGGCAGTGGATTACAGAGGGGGCTCGTCGCGCGATGACGGATCGGCGGGGTTTCGAATCGCATATCGGTCGTCGCGCGGGGCACCTATACTGAACAACAGAGAAATTACATTGCAGCACAACGCTAGAAAAGGATCCTCCTTTGACGAACCGAACGCAACGCGAGAATGAGCTCAAGACGATGTTGGCCAATCACGATGGCCGCAACCAACTGACCCAGCTTTTGCGACAAGCCCTCAACATTCCCACCGGACAATTGCCGATTGGAACGCCTTTTGTCGAGACGATCCTCAACCACGAGTTTGCCAACGTGACGATCGTTGACGTGCCCCAATCCAGGCCTCTGGCCTGATTCGGCCAGCCAACGAAAAAGCCCGCCGCGGAGCAAGTTCCGCGTCGGGCTTTTTCTGTTGCGCGTGACGGTGAGCGCGACCGAGCGATGCGTTTTTCACCCCATTAGGGCGACGAGAGCGGTTTGGCCGTCGAGCTGAGATCCGCCGGATCGAATTTCTTGTCGAGCTCGATCTGCCGCAAGCCGGGCTGCGCAAAGTCGATCTTATTCAGATCGATCATTTGAATCGACAGACTTTCGTAAGTCCGCACATACGTGCGGAGATTCGTCCGATCGTGCGCCAAGGTCCACTCGGTTGTGTCGGTGTTCACGATCTCAGGAGTCTTGGAGTTGAGAAAGGCTTCGCCGCTGGCAGGCAAAGTCGCCGAATTGGCACGGATCGCCCCCGCAAAAATATCAAAGGTGTTGAGCACGTGAAATCCGGCCAGCACCGTCTCTTCGGCGGTCGCTCCCGGTGTCGCCCAGTGCGAGAAGAGAGCAGCCCGCACGAAGCGTGAAGGCGGGGTGAAATCGCCGGGCAAACCGAGCGCCCTGCTCCCCTGCCCAAAACCCTCGATCTTGCGGCCGTCGAGCTCGGCGTTGGGGACGTTGACCGGCGAAAGATTGACGAAGTTCAGCAGATTGGTTTGCTGCCAGACGAAATCGGGCGAGTTGGTGAGAATGCCGAACGGGTCGTCGTGGAACTGCAGATCGCCACCGACATATTCGGCGATCAGCACCGCTCCGCTCGCGTCGGCAATGTAATAGTGAACCGGCAGCACCTGGCTGAACGGGGCGAACTCGGCGTTCGAGACCAGTACGCTCCCGTCGGTCAACGCGGCTCGGGCATCTTCCAAAGTGGCGCAGGTCGAAAGCAAGTAGGTGGCCACTTCCCAGCTTCCCAGCGTGCGGTCGGTCTTGGCCGGATCGGCCGCCGGATAGCCGGCGTAGCGCGGGAAGAGGAGCATGCCAACGACCAGCCCACGCTCGTTCATGCCATCGGCTACCAGGTTCTTGGCCACGGCTTGGTTGGCCCCCACCAGGCCGTATTTCGCCTGCCACTTGAGACCCGGCGTCGGGCCGGCAGCCGTGCCGGTGAATTCGGTTCCACGGGGAACGATGAGCACCTCGGAATGGAAGGGAAAGCCGAATTCCATCGAGCGAAGATAGATCCAGGCTCCGTCGTGCGCCTGCAACTGGAAGGCGGTGCAGGCAACTGCCGGAATCGTCGAGGCCAGGGTGCAAAACCCAAGTACGGCCGCCATCAGGATTCGATTCGTTGGTTTCATGGGTCGATTCTTGCCGATTGATGGAATGGAGTTTCCGCCGACCTTTTCAACCCCCAAACAGGGATTGGGCCGATGCCAAAAGATAGCTTATGGTTCGTCTATCTCTTGCGATGTGTCGACGGCTCGCTTTATACCGGAATTACCAACGATTTAAGCCGGCGCTGCTCGCAGCATAGCGCCGGCACCGCGTCGCGCTACACCCGCAGTCGGCGCCCCGTGGTTCTGGTCTATCACGAGCCGCAAGACAGCCGCAGCCTCGCCCTGCGGCGTGAACTGGCGATCAAGCGCCTGACGCGACTTGAAAAGGAATCGCTCGTGCGAAAGGCCGGCTGAGCAGCCCCGAGACATCACGGCGCCGCCGGTTTTGCCTTCTCATTCGACCCCTTAGCCGCCGGCTCAACCGTCTCGAAGCTGGCAAGCAGGGCGTCGAATTGCGCCAGCACTGCGTCGTGCGTCGGCTCCGCGGCGATCAGATTAAGAAGATAGCCCGAGCGATCGCCTGTCCAGAGGAATTCCGTGGTCTTGATCTTTCGGCCCGGCTTCTTCGAATCGTCGCGGCGAAACACGAATTGCCGGCCGTTCATTGCGCCGATCGGCCGCTTCTCGTCCACGAGCACCTCGAAGGCCTGGTACAGCGAAGCGAATCGGGCTTTGCGGACGTTCACCAGGATTGCAGGATCAATCCGCGTCGGCAGGCCGAAGGCCACGAAATGAATCAGCGGCTCGTCATCCTTGAATTCACCGGGCGCCTTGAATTGAATCAGTACGACACCAGGCGTTGATTTGTCTTCGAGCTTCCAGTCCGCGCCGGGCGCCGTGATCCGGCAGGCGTGGCCGGCATTGGTATAGGTCTGCCGCACGATGCCCGTGGTCATGGCCAGGTCGGGCTCTGCGCCACGTTCGACGTCGATAATTTCCAGCTCGAGGCTTTCGGCCAAAGCCCAACGGACGTTTTGCGTTCCCAGCGTCGTTTCGCTATGCGTCAGTTTTAACAGCGCCGGCGATCCGCCGACTTCGTTCGTTGACGCATCGACAGGTATCCAGCGCCCGACCCACGCTTCGCACCACATATGACCCATCCAACGACCGGCGACGAGCCGCATCCCGAGGGCCACGCGTGTTGGCACGCCGACCGATCGGGCCAGCGAGGCCAACAGCGTGGTGAACTCCGAGCATTTCCCTTTGCGACAGGCCAGCACTTCCGGGCCGGAGAGCGTTTCGGCGATCATCTCGCCTCCGTCGAGGTATCTGAACACCTCCTGGCTCAATCGGCCGATCGTGTCGAGCGTCGTCTCGCTGCCGGTCGTCCACTTGCGCGCCTGAGAGCGAATCGTCGGATCGTTCGGGCAGATAAACGTCTCTTCGGCTAGGCAGGGTGCTAACGCGGCATCGGTAACCGGCAGCCGCGGCGCCGCATCAATTGCGGCCGGCTGCCCGAGCCGCAATATGACCTCGTGGCGATCCTGGTCATGCGTTTGGCTGACAATCCGCTGGCGGGAATCTTCCAGATCGAGTTGTTCGATCGGCGTACCGCGCCAGCGCATCCGCACGGTGATCGACCGCAATCGCTCGGGAAAAGGGAGATCACGATACGCCGGAAACACGAGCATTTCGCGGTCCGTCGGCGTCCAGTATTTCAGTTCGTTTGCCACGTCCGCAGTGGCGCGTCGAATCCGCCGACTGGGCGTCGAAAGGTCCACGCGATCGAACGGGCCGTCTGGCGACAGCGACCAGACACCGTTGCCGACGCCGTCGTCGTAAACGACGCTCCAGCGTGACAGGCCATCAGCATCAGCCAACCGCCGGGCAGTCGCGTGCCGTGGCGTCCAAGAATCGCTGTCGACAATCGCCAGTTGGCTTGCCTCGGTCAATTGGTCTTGCGCGGCCAGCGCATCGGCAAGGCACAGACTCAGAATCGGTTTGTCCGCCAGCGGAATGCGTCGCTTGAGCGTGAAATCACCGCGCCGGAAGGTGATCACAAACTCTTTGTCTTCAACCTCGCCCAGCGCCGCCACCTCGCCGGACAGTCCGTGCGACTCATAGCGGCAAGAGATCGGTTCCAACGTCGCGCTGACGACACAATCGAACGTCTGGCGTATTTCTTGTCGTTGCCCGAATAGATCGATCAATGCCCGCACGTCCTCCACGATTCGCCTCGTGCCATCCGCCCGCGACTCACGGGTCGTGTGCATCGACTGGAAGGGAACGTCACCGGACGAGACGACATGCCAAACATCCTGGCTCACCGGATCGTCGGCCAGGGCAGTCTCGCCGGCAAAGGCCACGCAGAGTGCGATGATGACGATTGCCACTCGATAAGCACGCGATCTTACCGGCATCATGTTCTGCCCCTCGAATGAATCGGCCTGTCGATCGATCGGCCAGCCTCGCTGCAATCACCGTAGCGGGTTCGCCGGCGCTCGACAAACGTCTGGCGTCTGGGCTACTTCTCTTCCTTCTCCGCCGGCCTGGTCTTCTCCAATCGCATGGCTCCGGCGATTTCGGGCGCGGCTTCCGCCTCTTTGACCGAGAGGTCGGCATAGATCACGCGGTAGGTCTTGGAGCCCTCGGGCTTGTACCAGAAGATCGGGCGATCGGATTCGTCGAGCTTGACCCCTTTGCCGGCGTAATGCGCGTCGGCCGTTTCTGGCAGTTCCTCCAGGGCAAAGCTGATCCCGCGGCCAATCGTCATGGCCGTGTCCATCACCTCGGGTGGAACACCCTGCGATTTGTCTTTTCTGTCGCGGACCGATTTTTCGGCGTATTTGATCATGACCGCCATCATGCCGGCCATGTCCAGATTGTTGATAAACACTCCGTCGTTCGCATCGGCGGCCAAGCGCAGCGCCTCGATCAGGGTGGCCTCGGTCGGTTTCGAGGCGTCGAAGTCGAAGGTCTGAACCTTGTAGTGGGCAGGCGGCGTGGTGTCGAACAGCGCCGGATCGAGCTTCTCGTTCAGCTCAAAGTGCGACATTGTGACTTCAGAACGTGGTTTGCCGCTGAATACCATCTCAACCAGCACCGGCAACCCAGTGGTCGGATCGCCCCACAGCGTCAGCGATTGCGCGGCCGTGGCGTAGCTGAAACCGATCGCGCGGCGGCCGTCAATTTCCTTTTCACCCAGTTGCTTGAACTCGTCTTCTTTTGCGTCACGGCTCTTGGAGAGCAAATCTCGCATCTGCTCGAAAACGTCGTCCATTTGTGGTTTGCCGGGCTCGTGGGGCCGGTTTTTTATGTTCGTCACGACAGCCGTTTTCTGCTTGTCGCTGAGGAACACCATCTTTCCCGCCTTGGTGTCGAATACCATGACCATTCCCTTCGCCGTGGTCCGCATTTTGCCGGGAGCGAGATAATAGCTTTTGCCCACCTGCTTTCCCTGTCCGGCGATGCTGGCCTCCATGTCAAACGTGGCGCTCTTGGCATCGACAATCGCCTCGGCAAACATGTTGAACGCCTGAAACGTCGACTGCCCGGCGGCCAATAACGGCCCCGTGACGACCGCGGGCGCACTCTCCGCCTCTTTGACCGAGAGGTCGGCGTAGATGACACGGTACGCCTTCGCACCCTCGGGCTTGTACCAGAAGATCGGGCGATTCGGCTCGCCGTGCTTGACCCCCTTGCCGGCATAGTGCGCGTCGGCCGACTCGGGAAGCTCGGCGGCAAAGGTCATTCCGCGGCCGATCGTCATCAGCTCGGGCGCCATGTCCCGCAATTTGTCCTGCTTGTCGCCGATTGCGTTCTTCGGCGATTTAAGAAGGAGCGCATAGTCGTTGGCTGAGTCCAGGTTGTCGGCGAACACTCCGTCGTTCAAATCGGCACTCATGCGCAACCCGTCGATCAGCGCCGTCTCGGTCGGTTTCGAAAAGTCGAGATCGAACTCCCGGACTATGTAGTCGGCTGGCGGCGTGGTGTCGAACAACGCCGGTTCGAGATGCCCGTTGAAAAAAAAACGCGACAGCTTGACTTCGATGTGCGGAATGCCAGTCGATACGGACTCGACCAGCAACGGCAACCCAGTGGCTGGGTCGCCCCACAGGATCACCGTTGCCACGGGCGATTCGCAGCGGAAACCAATGGCGCGGCGGCCGTCGATCTCCTTTTCGCCCAGTTGCTTGACCCCCTCGTCCAGCGTGTCACGGCGCTTCGAGAGTAAATCTCGCAGCTCCTCGAAAAAGTCATCGAAGCGTGGTCTGCCGGGTTCGCTGGGCACATTTTTTACGGTGATGACCAGCGCCGTCTTCTGCTCGGGAAGCAGGTTTACGGTCTTGCCGGTCTTCAAGTCCGCAATGCTGACGACTCCCGTCATCTCACTGCGCATTTTTCCCGGAGCAAGATAGTAACTTTGGAACCTCTGAATTCCGTGCCCAGGGATATCCACCTCCAACTGAAATTCCGCGCTTTTGGCATCGACGAGCGCGTCGGCAAACATGTGGAAGGCCTGGGCCGCCGGTTGCCCGCCCGGAATCAACCACCACGCGACGACAATCGCCAGACAGGCGGCCGCGGCCAGCGCTAATCGAGACAATGGCCGTCGCACGAGTGCGCTTCCGCGACCAGCATTTCGCTTCTGGTCGACCGGCGCAATTTCGGATCGGCTGGCGGCTTCCAGCACGGCCGGCACCCGCTCGCGCAACAAATCGATCGTCTCGAGCATCGACGGTCCCGGTGGCACCCGCATTTGGTCGAATGCACTGACAACCTGTGCGATCGGATCTTCGGAATTGTCTGTACTCATGGCATTTTTTCAGTAATGGCTGTAGGCCCGAGCGACGGCCCAAGGATTGCGCAAGGCGACGGCCGCGCGATGCCCCAAGACGCGTACGTGGCCGGTTTCGATGTCCATCAACTCCGCCACCTCGCCGACACTCAATTGTTCGATGTGCCGCAGCCAAAAAACTTCGCCCTGTTCGGCAGGAAGCGCGCCGAGCGCCCGGCGAACCTGCTCTCGCAGTTCTTCACTGTGAAGTCGGGCGTCGGGAGCCTCGACGGGCGATCTGCCGCGCGCCAATTCCTCAGTCCCGGCGGATTCCTTGGCGCTTTGATAGCGTTGTCTCAGCCGGTCGATCGCCCTGCGGGTGGCAATCCGGACCAGCATCGTCCGCCAATGCCGCACTTCGCCTTTGCTGGAAAGGTACAGGGCGGCCAGAAAGGTCTCCTGGTAGCAATCGAGCGCATCGTCGCGGTGATTGAGCAGGCGATAAGCCGTGCGCCAAACCGCGTCGGAATGCGCTGCGATGACCGCCGAGAGATCGTTCATGAACGCGTCGATCGGGCGTGCTAGATTCCCAAGTCACACCCTTTATAGTCGCCCCAGTGGCAACTGCGTTACATGGGGAAAATCGCCCCCCGAAAGAAAATCGGCGGCGTCGGCAGTTGCAAGGAGCCGATCGGCGGCGCGGAAGATGGTTTTTTTGCGGTCGGCCAAACCGCCCGCGACCATCCGCCGCCCATCACGCGACCTCGCTCAACGCGAGGCTTGTGGAGCGGCAAGCCCAGCGACGGGGCCAACACGCATCCTCCACGGGCCGGCTCCTCAGCGTTTGCCGCTGAGACGAGCATAGTTCTCTTTGACGTACCGATCGGCATCGTCAAGCGACTCGAAGATCGTGGCGTCGGCACCGGCGGCCGACCACGTTTCGCCGGTCCAGACTTCGTAGGTGGCGAATGGTTTTCCGCGGCGGCGCTTGGTTGGCGCCTCTGCCGCGCTGGAATCGGAAGAAATGACGTACTTCGTGCCCTGTTGTTGCGTCAAAATACCCATCGGATTTGGTCCTTCTTTGGTGCCGGCGTCTTTCAATATCTATTAGATCGACAGAATTGCCGCTCAAAACGACGACCGCGCATTTTGCCACTATCTCAAGCATAGCAGCGCTGCTATCAACGCCGGGCATGCGCGGGGCACCGCCAGCGCGCCGCGACGCACGGTTTTGTCTGACCCAGCCACGAGTTGGGTAGTGTCGGCGGACCGCAATCGGCGGTCCCCCCATCGTGCTATAATCGAGCCCAGAGCGGCCGCTCTGGGTCGCTTATGACGCGCAACGATGCTTCAACCTCGGGAGG
Source organism: uncultured Planctomycetaceae bacterium (assembly GCA_963702015.1). Classification (GTDB taxonomy): domain Bacteria; phylum Planctomycetota; class Planctomycetia; order Pirellulales; family PALSA-1355; genus DATJTR01. The sequence goes on along the minus strand of OY969698.1, from coordinate 1,960,027 downwards.
ACTTGTCATGTCGATCCCTCATGCCAAACCTGGCGACGTCATTGATTGCCGACCGCTCGGAGCCCGCCTGGCGACGACCAAGACCGCAACCTTGGGCAAGACTGAGAACCTGGAGTTGCTTCACCTCGTGTTGCCGGCCGGCAAGCAGATTCCGACCCATCGGGCTCCAGGTGAGATCACCGTCCAATGCCTGGAGGGGCGAGTCGCCTTTGCGGCCTACGGTCAGTCGTGTGAACTTGTGGCCGGGCAGATGTTGTTCCTCGCGGCGGCCGAGCCTCACTCCTTGCGGGCAATCGAAAGCTCGTCGCTGTTGGTGACGATGCTGCTGCCGAAGGCCAAGGCGCACGTCCCTCGCTTCGACGTCGTCGAAGAAGCATCGGAAGAATCGTTTCCTGCCAGCGACCCGCCGGCACGCACCGGCGTTGTGCGGCCGTAGCCGCGCCGGCTCCGGCAATTCATCGCCAACCGCCCTACTCGAACGGCAGTCGGGCTTGCTCTGACCCTGGCGCCGGATAAGTCACTTCCAGGCCGCAGATCTTCGCGCCCTCGGTCAGCGTATGCGGCCGCAATTCGCCCGACGGCATGATGTGCTGAACCGTAATCGCTCGGGAGAGCAGAAAATCGCTGACCAGCCGGCGATGGCATTGCCAGAAAAGCCCCTCCGAACACATCAGGGCCGTCGGTTTGCGCTCGGCGATTTCGAGCAAATGCGCGATGCCGGCATGGAACTCGTCGGTGCGCATGTAGTCGGCGTAATTTCGAAAGCTTTCGTTTCGCAGGCCGAGATTCGCAGGCGGGCCGTCTCGCTGCTTGGGGCGGCGCCCTCCGAGAGCCTCGAACCAGCGATATTCGATGCTTGCCGCGGTAACGCCGTGTTTGAGGTTGTCCTGGTTGAATTGTGGGAACTTGCGCGAGCCGGGAAAACGCCGGATGTCGGCCAGCACATCGACGCCGTGCCCGCTCAGCAAAGCCACGAACCGATCGAGCGGATGGGTGGAATGGCCAATGCTGAATAGCGGCGGTGGCATGGGATGGCGTGGCCACGGGAGGTTCGCAGGCTCGGCGTGCTTCGGCGCTGCCGGCGCCTGGCAAGCCGCCGGCATTTTATCGCCGTACCCGTCCTCCCGCCAAATCGGCGTTTGCCGCCTGCTCGGTCATCTCCTTCGCTAGCAACCCCCCCCGGGCCTTGTGCAGCCGGGTGGGAATAGCCCCCCAATCGCCACGTCGCCTCCGCGCCGCCAACACATCTCTTGCTCGCTTCTCTGGCGGCCCGCTATCCTGTTTGGGCATTTCACCGCCAACCCATCCAGGGTGCTTGCCATGCGAGTCGTCATTCTCTGCACCGCCATGCTGCTCGCCACACAGGTTCAGGCAATTGCCGACGGTCCTGCGCCGCTTGGGCAAGGCACCAAGGTCATGCCCAAGCCCCAGGCCATCGTCAAAATGGGGGAACAACCGATCGACGCCTCGAAAATCCCGGTCCCTTGGACGGTTCAGAATACCAGTGGCGAGTTTCTGCTGGTGGGCTATCAGGAGAAGGGCTGGGTGCTGCGACGCGACGTCGTGACGCTCGACGAAGCTCCGGACTACTATGCCGAAATTATCGATCACGAAAACGACGCCAAGAAAGTGGCCCTGGCATATCGCGACCGGGCAGTCGTGTGGCATCAAAAGGGCGAGCTCGACTTGGAGATCGCCGACTACACCGAACGACTGCGACTCGATCCCGACTCGCTGACTTACAATAACCGTGGCATCGCCTGGACGAAAAAACACGATTACGACAAAGCGATCGCCGACTTCAACCAGGCAATCCGGATCGACCCGGGGCATGTGCGCGCATGGGACAACCGCGGCATTGCCTGGAACGGCAAAAAAGTCTACGACCGGGCTCTGCACGACTTCAACCAGGCGATCCAACTCAATCCACATTTTGCCTCGGCCTATAACAACGCCGCATGGCTTCTGGCTACCTGCCCCGACTCGCAACTCCGCGACGGCCGGCGCGCGGTCGAATTGGCGACCACAGCCTGCGACTTGTCGGTTTGGAGCATGGCCAACAATTGTGGAACCCTCGCCGCCGCCTATGCCGAAACGGGCGACTTCGACTTGGCCGTCAAATATCAGATCAAAGCCATCGAAATGAGCGGGCACCGCGCGGACTTCGTCGGACCGGCCACGGCGCGGCTCGAGCTTTACAAACAGCACAAACCGTATCGGGACGAGTAACTGAACCGCACGGCTCGGTGATTCTCCGCGAACAAATCTTCGCCGATACCCCACTCCCTTTTCTTCTCATGATCGCGATCCGAGGTGCCCAGCTCGCCGACGCGCCGGCACTTGCTCGCTGCCACATCGCCGCTTGGCGCGATTCGTACCGGCCGCTGGCCGCCGACGCGATCCTCCGCCAGCCCTCGCTCGGGGAGGAGTACGTCCGGAAATGGACCGACAGGATCAGGGACCCGGGCAATCTCATCTTCGTCGCCCAATCCGGCCCGGCCGATCTGGTTGGCTTTCTCCAGGGAGGTCGAGAGCGCACGGGCCGCACCGATTACCCGGGCGAAATCTATCTCGTCTACCTCTTGAAGGAGTATCGAGGCCAGGGAATCGGCCGAAAACTCTTCGGGCGATTCGCCGGGGCCTTGCTCGAAAATCAGATCGCCAGCGCGATCGTTTGGGTCTTCGAAGAAAACCCGTGCCGGCACTCCTATGCCGCCTGGGGTGGCCAGCAGGTCGAGGCGGGCACGGTCAAAGTCGGCATGCAAGAGTTGCTGGAAGTGGCCTATGCTTGGAATGACATCCGCGACAGAGCGCGGTCCATCGACCCCGAACGGACATCGGCACCTTGGAACCGATCATGACCACCGACTACGACCCCATCGCCGAGCAATACAAGCGCTGCAAACAGCAGCCTTGGCGAACCCACATCGAAGCGTTCAGCCTGCTGGCGTTGATCGGCGATCTGGCGGGCAAATCGGTGATGGACGTCGCGTGTGGCGAGGGCTTCTACACCCGTCTGCTGCGCCAAATGGGAGCCGCCAGGGTGACGGGAGTCGATCTTTCCGAAAAAATGATCGAGCTGGCCCGTCAACAGGAGACGCGGCACAATCTGGGTATTGATTACCTGGTGGCCGACGCCCGGCAACTCGATGCGGCCGATCCCTATGATCTCGTTGTGGCCGCCTACCTGCTCAACTACGCCGAAGACCGGACAACACTCGAGGCGATGTGCCAGGGCATTGCCCGTTGTCTGAAGCCGGGGGGCCGTTTCGTCACGGTCAACTGTAACCCAGCCTTGGAATTTCCCACCGCGCCGTCCTATCGCAAGTATGGGTTCGAGGCGACCGCGGTCGGTCCCTGCGCGAAGGAGCGCCGATCACCTGGACCTTTCATCTGGAAGATGGGTCGTTCGCCATCGAAAACTATTACTTGAGCGTTGCGACTCACGAAGAGGCGTTACGTCGCGCAGGTTTTCGAGCGGTCCGTTGGCATGACCCTCGCCTGTCGCCGGCTGCCTCGGCCGATGGCGATGGAGAATTCTGGGCGAGCTTCCTCGATCATCCGCCGATGATCCTGCTGGAATGCGAGAAGTGAGGCAGCTCACGCTTGTGCTGCCGGCGATGCGGCCAAATCGTCACGGAATGAGGAAGATGATCGCCAACACGACGGCCGCCTCAACCAATGCCGGCTTGAGCTCGAGCGGGATGGTGTCGTGCACGCAGGGAGCCGGCGATCCGGGCGCGGATACTCACGCAACGTGTAGGTCGGTGTGCGCGGATGGTCCAAAGCCATCTTGTAGGGCAAGATGATCACGTTGCCGGTGAACCGAACGGCCGACAGGGCCGGCTGCAGCCAAGGACACGGGCTTTGGCCGAAATGCTCCAGCGGCACGTCGTCAAAATAGAGCGGACCGTGACATACGACCGGCGCCTCCCACTGATATTGGACCAGTGAGTTGCCGCGCGCGACGGCCCAAGGATTAATCGGGCTGACGACCAGCACTCCCGACCGATCGCCAGGCAATGGCCCGCGTGGCGGCGCGATGTTGGTGGTGATCTGGCCGATCGGTCTCAAACCCAGCGGATTGGTCGTCTGGTCCTTCGGAGCATTGATCTCGGGCATGGGGAGCGGCTCGCCCCGCTGCGTCGCTGACTGCAGACGGATCACCCCCGTCGTCGTAACAATTGGCGGCGGCGTGTTGTTCTTCGTGAGATTGACCTTCGGTGGGGTCAGGCCACCATCCCAGCGAGGCGCTGGGGCAGTTTCAATCGTCGTGTCCGCGGCGGTCAACCGCGGTTTGGGCCTCACTTGCGGCAACGACAAAATGTAGGGATCCGCGGCAGCGGCGTCTTCTTGATCTTCGGCCGCGCTGGCAGGTTGCTGTTCGGCAGTGCTCGTGGTTTGAGCGCCAGCACGTCGCCCCGACTGACCTTCCGCCGCGCAGGCAACGTTGCTCGATCGCTGGCCGATCGCTAGCAACGTTGCCGATGCAAGGGTCCAACAGACGATGGTCCTGATAATGGCGAGGAATTGTCGCGTGGCGGAGGTCCGGGGGAGGCTGGCACGGCGGATCGGGGGCGGTGGCGAAAGGTGGGCGACCATTGAACCGATTCTCGGCGGAGACTAGGATTCTGTGACAGCTCTGCTTAAGACTGATTCGACCGATGCAATCCTCACGGTGAGAAACTTGGGATCAAGCGGCATAGGCCCGATAACCGGTTTCCGCCGATTTTCCCATACAAATCGCATGGCCTTCCCAATCGGCACGATCGTTAATCTCGATCCGTGCTCATGCCTCCACTCCGCTTAGGCAAATAGCCGCGGTATAGCCGCCACCGCTTTAGGCGACTTCGCCACGGTCGAAGTCTATTGGTGAACCATGGAATCGAAGCGCCGAGTCGTGGGATTGAGTCTGGGTGGCGCTGCAGCCGTCGTCGCCGTGGCCTGGCTGACCTGGGATCGCTGGCCGGGGGCCACTTCGACGACTTACCGAGACCCAGCCCAAGCCGAAGCGCCAGGCTCGAGCGATGACTCGCCGATCGTTGCCGCCGACAGCGACACCAAAGGTTCCGCCACCGTCGATTTCAGTGGGAAATGGCAGTTGGACGTCGATGCCTCCGATTCGCTCGATGCCATTCTCACGGCCATTGGCCTTTCGTACGTCGAACGGGCGCTGGTCAACAATACGGTGGTTACCCACGTCATCACGCAGACTCCTCACGAACTTACGATCGAAGTGCAGACGACCTTTTTCGGCCGCACTGACCACTTGCCTCTCAATGGGCAACCGGCCGACGCGGTCGATCCCGCTGGCCGGCCGGTCGAATCGGTCACCACGTGGAGCGATGACGGCCGGCAGTTGACCACCAAGATTCTGGTCAGGCCCGACAACCAGCATTTCACCCTCACTCGCTCGCTCGACGAGGGGCAGGATTTGATGAAAGTGTTGGTCGAGTTTTTGTCCGCCAAGGGGCAAAACCTCTCGAGCCGCCGGGTCTACCGCCGCGTCAACTAGGGCGAGTGCCGACTTCTAAATCGCGCACTGGGTCGTGCTAGCACTTGCGGTGCCTTGGCACTTTGTGCGTGGCTGCATCCCTGGGGCCACTCGGGCCATCGAGGGACTCTTCTCAACCCTCCCATGTTGCCAGTGCCGGTTTGAGTGCCCTCGGGACCTGCGCATCGAGCGAAAGCCCAATCCTGCTCGGCAGTTGCAGCCCAGTGGCTTGGCGCCGCAGCGGGGGGGTCTCACTCACCCGGATGGCGATCTGGGAAAAAAATTCCGGTTCTGCGGGTTCTGACGGATGAAACGGTCCTGCTCAGAATAGGACCTGTGCCGCGCCGATGACTTTACCGATCGTAAGTTTTTTGCCGGATAACCGGGGACCTTCGAACGCGATGTCCGCCACTTCCCCACACGACAATCCAGCTGCTTGCTCAGCGACCGCCGCAGTCGGACATCCGCGCCGGCAGACCGCGCCAGCACCGGCATGCGGTCCTGTGGCGCCGCTTTGCGATCACAAGTCACCGCCGCAAGACGGCTCGGCGGGCAATTGTCTGGGGGCTTGTTTTGGCGATGCTGCTGCCCAGTGTCGGCTGCCGGTCCGACAAGACGGGCGCCGTTTGCCCCGACCCCTGGAATTACACCATGCCCACGGCGTTGAATCTTTCTGAGCCCGACGTCGAAACGTGTCCCGAGGCGCGTGCCCACGACACGGCTCGGCCTCACACGTTGCGTAACAACGACGCGATCGAATACTGGCCCTTGACGCTCGAAGATGCGATTCGCATCGGGCTGAACAACAGCCGGGTGCTTCGCGACGCCGGCGGCCGGGTGCTGACCAATCCCACGAACGCACAAAGCACCTACGATCCGGCGATTCGCGAGACCAGTCCCAGCCAGGGAACGATCGCCGCCGAATCGGTCTATGACACGACCTACCGATCCGGCGTCGACTGGCTCGATTCAAATCAATTCTTCAATAACATTTTCCTGGGAGGCGGCGCCAATCGGGTCTCGAACAGCGCCCTGTTTGGTTACAACAGCTTCGATAAGCGCATGGCCACGGGTGGTGACGTGTCGTTGAGCAATATCACCAGCTATGACAACAACAATGCGCCGGGCAATATGTTCAACAGCTTGTGGAGTACCACTTTCCTCGGCACGATGACGCAGCCGTTAATGCGAGGTGGCGGCATCGAGTTCAATCAGATCGCGGGTCCATCGGGCGTGCCCGGCGTCTACAACGGGGTGCTGATCGCGCGGACGAACAGCGATATCGCGCTGGCCGACCTTGAGGCGGCGCTGCGTAATTATTTGCTCGATACCGAACGTGCGTACTGGGAGCTCTACTACGCCTACCACGATCTCGATGCCAAAATTGACGCCCGCAACGCGGCCCTGGAACTTTGGCGGTTCGTCGAACGCAAAGCCCAGGCCGGAGCCCTCGGCGGCGACCGCGAGGCCGAAGCTCGCGCCCGCGAGCAGTACTATCTCCTCCAGGCACAGGTTGAGAATTCGCTCAGCGGCACGACGAGCGTCGGCGGATCGCAGCCCGTGCAGGGTTCTGGCGGCGTCTACGTGGCCGAGCGGAAGCTCCGTTTGCTGCTGGGAGAAAAGATCAGCGACAATCGGCTGATCCGGCCCTCGAGCGATCCGCCGCCCGCGGAAATTGTCTTCAATTGGTCCGAGGCATTGCAAGAAGCCCTCATCCGTCGCGTCGAACTTCGCCGGCAGAAGACGATGATCAAGCGCCGCGAAATGGAACTGATCGCTTCTCGCAACTTTCTCAAGCCCAAGCTCGATCTGGTCGGCACCTACGCGCTGCAAGGCTTTGGCAAGGATTTGCTCAATCAATCGACCAGCCCCCTGAGCTCGGCCTATGGTAACCTGGCCTCGACGCAGAATTCGCATTTCTCAATCCTGGGCCTGCAATACAGCCAGGCCATCGGCAACCGGATCGGCAACACGACCGTCCGCAACGCCGAACTGAATCTCTCGCGCGAGAAGGCGATCCTGGCTGAACAAGAGCTGCAGGTTGCCCACGAACTGAGCGCCGCGATTGCCGAAGCCGATCGGGCCTATGCCCTGACCCGCACGAATTTCAACCGCCGCGCAGCCGCCGAAGAACAGTTGAGCGCCGTCACCCAGAAATACGATCGCGGCGTCGCCGGCTTTGGCCTGGACGCCGTGCTCGACGCCCAGCGGCGATTGGCCGATGCCGGCAGCGGATACTATCGCTCGGTGGTCGATTTCAATCGGGCGTTGGCCGACGTCCATTACGCCCGCGGCACGCTATTGGACTACAACGGCGTATTCCTGACCGAAGGCCCCTGGCCCGCGAAGGCCTATCTCGACGCCAAGCGGCTATCGAGTCGCGTGAAGCCGAACGAGCTGAACTACTGTTTCTCGCAAATGACGGTCAGTCGGCAATTGGCCCCGCAGTTGACTCTGCCGCCGCGCAGTTCGGCCTCCGAGGAGCCGTCGCTTGAGGTGGTGCCCGGCAATCCGGCCGCCAATTCGACAGATGGCTTGCCGTTGCCCGAAGTGATGCCTGTCACGCCGATGAGCAACGTCGCCCCCGCTCCGCCCGCGGCTGCGCCGCGCAGCTTGCCGATACCCGAGGTGGCGCCTCCTGCTCCGCCCAAGCCGCGCATTGCACCCTTGCCCGGCCCGGTTCCGCCGCCGGCCGGCAATCTGAACGACCCGCAACAGCCTGCACTGATGCCGGCTCCTCGGCAGAGCAAGCCGACGATTCTGCCGCTGTCGGCGCAGATGCCGCTGCCGCCGTCGGCGCAGCAGATTCCGGCGTCGTCGGCACAGCAGAACCCGCAGTCGTCGGCCCAGCCGATTCCGACGCCGTCGGCACAGCCGATTCCGGCGGCTCCGCCGCAGGCTGTTGCGCCCCCGCCGGCGCAACCCGCGCCGTGATGCTTTAGCGAGGCACAGCTCGCTATCAATCTGCCGGCTTTCCGTCCGGATGGGAATGGCTAGCCATCGTCAATGATCTGGGCGAAGCGGAGATTCTCGTCGCCATCAAACGTAGTCGCTAGCCCGCCGCTCGAACCGGCAACACGCTAATCGCCTACAATGCGCCGGCCGCCGCTGGACAACGACCGGCGCGTGGAAAACAAAAATCCGGCTTTAGCGCGTGATAAGGCGCTACCAGTTACGCCTGCTTCATTAGGGCGGGGAGTTTCATGCCAGGGATCGCCTGGGATGCGGGCCGCAAGGCAACGCCCTCGAAGTCTGGCCACAGTCAGGACACAAGAAATGAGCGAACCGCCGAAGCGAATTTTTGGTTTGGAGAACGCTGTGTTTGTGTGCTGCATGCTCGCGGGTGCGCTAGTCTTGTTTGTTTGGTCTTGCGTCGTTGGGGGCTGGGAATTTCAAGAACCGAATATGCTCTTTTACTTTTTCGGTTTGCTCGCGGTGGGGGCTGTCGGCGGCGGCGTTTCCCCACGTTCGTGGTGGACCTGCTGGGCGGGTGTTTATTTTGGACAATCTATCGCGTACGCCTTAATTCCGACTCCGCATCCGAGCGCGTTTTGGGGACTCGGTTTCTTCTTCCTCTTATTCTTCAGCCTGATCACTCTGCCAGGCGCCGTGATCGGTGCCCTCTTGCGAGTTGCGTTCAGGCGGATCGCCTCTCCCGCCGTCGCGCCAATTCCCGGCCCGCCTTCTCCGGAGCCTGAAAAGCCGGCAACACACTGATCGCCCGCCGCCTCCGCTCGGCGGGGTTTCTCACTCGCGGCCGGGATGGGGTATGATGCGTGAATGGCATCCAAGCGATTTATAATCTGCGCCGCCATCGGTGGTGCCGTTGCGATCGTCGCGGGTTTCGCAAGTGGGCTGCGACCAATGGAACTGCTAGCAGCGATTTTTGTCTGCTGGAGCATTGCCGCGCGGACACGGAATCACTCCTTCCGCACCGCCGGCCTGGCCTCGTTGCTGACTGGTCGCTTCCTGGCAACACACGAACCAGGCGCCTCCCGGAATGAACACGCCTTACTACGGCGACAGCCTGGACATCCTGCGCTGCTACTTGGCCGACGAATCAATCAATTTTGGCTTACCGCGATTCAAGGCCGCGCAGAATAACGCCGCGCGAGAAAGGAGCAAGCGATGAGACTGACCGTGATTCTCTATGCAGCATCGCTGGCGGGGATGGCGGGATGCAGCACCGAGAGCCCAGTTGAGGGCGGCTCCAAAAGCCCGATCGTGGGGACATGGACCGTGAGAGCTGCGACACTCGCGGGGGTTCGGCTCAGCGGCCTGACCCTTTACACCACTCATTCTGTCCCTCTCGCGATCAATGTTATTTCAGACGACCACAAAGACGGCCAGTTCGTCGACTGGACCCGGGTCAAAGCCGAGTTCCGGCCCGACGGCACCTGTTCGCTTCATAATGGCACCGTGAAGGACGAAGGGATATGGACGCTCGATACGGCGACGTTGACCCAGAGCTATCGAAACAAAACCGGAAAGCCGGGAATTGTGACTTGGGATGGTCGGGATCAATTCACGCTCGTCAGCCCTGATGGTACAAGCTTCGCCTTCGCGCGGGAAAGGTAACCGGCTTTTGCCTTTCCCTTGGATGGGCAAGGACTAAGCCCCGCAGGGAAGCAAATTGGCGTGCCAGCAGTTCGCCAGACTGGCCAGACATTAAAGAAAGTGCCCAGAGCCAAGGGTGAGAAAACACATCGGCAGAAGATTCTCGGGGATGGGTGACCCTCCCGGCCTGCGCCTGCCAGCAACACAATTTTGAGGCGATACCCCACGCCTGGCGTAACGTTGCCAATCGCAGCTGCCGCTAGGTACAATAAGAGCATATTGCCGGTTGTTCTTGAGCCCCGCCTAGCGCCTGCGTCCGGCCGCTGTCTGGCGTGGCGAGTGCCTGCGGGGGCCACCCCATCTGGTCGGTGGATCAACCTTTCGCCCCGCCCGCATGGCCCGAAGCAGAGAGATATCGCGGTGTTCAAATTCCTCGAGCTCGTGCTGAAGAACCTGCGGCGCAATCGCGTCCGCACGCTGCTGACCGGGTTCGCCGTGCTCACGTTGACCACGATTTATTCGGTCGTCAGCAATACGACCGCCTTCATCGGACGACTCGTCGATAATGCGGCCGACACGCGGTTGGTGATCCGCGAAAAATGGATCACTCCCACGCGCGTTCCGGCGCGCTATGCGCGGGTGATCGCCGACATCCCCGGCGTCGAGGATTGGACGCTCTGGTACAACTACGTCGGCTACCTGGACGATTCGCATCGCGTCGACCGTCGCGGCCTGGGCATTGCCACGCGGATGGAAAACCTGCGCGAGATGCAGCCCGGCCTGGAGAATCTTGATCCCGATATCTTGGAAGCGATGAAGCGCGAAAAGACCGGCGCGCTGGTCGGCGCCGGCGTCATGAAAACGATGAACTGGCACGTCGGCCAGAGATTCACCGTGACCAGCATGAATTTCGCTGGCCACGATCTGGAATTCAAAATCATCGGCATCCTGCCCGACAGCCGCTGGTCGCAGAACTTCTTCTTTCGCGACGACTACTTTCAAGAGGGAACCGGAGACAAGGACCGCTTTCACATGATGTGGGTGCGGGTGCGCGATCCGGCCACTGGCAAGCTGGTGGCGGCGCAGATCGAGAAAATGTTCGAGAAAAGCGATACGGAGCTGCTGGTCGAAACCGAATCGGCCGGCATCGCTCGCTTGACCGATCGGACGAAAAGCATCGTCGCCATGGTCGATATCGTCGTCACGATTTTGCTGATTGACATGCTCGTGATTCTCTCCAACAGCATCAGCATTTCCACCCGCGAACGCCGCCGCGAAATGGCGGTGTTCAAAGTGCTCGGGTTTCAGCCCGGTTTCATCATGGCCATGGTCATCGGCGAAGCCATGCTCGTGGGCGCCATCGGCGGAGCACTCGGCGGGGCACTCGCTTTTGGCTTGTCGTCGATCAACATGCCCTTCAAGCTTCCCGTCCTCTTGCAACTCTCGGTGACCGCTGAGGCGATCCCGATCGGTTTTTTCCTGGGGGCGTTCGTCGGCTTTTTGGGAAGCATCATTCCGGCCTGGAACGCCCGCAGCACGAACGTGACCGAAGTCTTTTCCAAGATCGCCTGATCGAGATCAATCACCACGACCGCGGCGTAACAACGCGAGATTTCGAGCCAGCCCATGATTCCTTTCGCCTATAGCCACCGCAACTTGCGGGTCCGCTGGAAGACGACGCTGATGACGGCGTCGGGCTTCACGCTGGTGGTGGCCGCCCTGGTGATCATGCTGGCGTTCGTCAACGGAATGCTGGCGATTTGCGCGGTGTCGGGCGAACCCGAAAACGTGCTGGTCCTCAGCCGCGGCAACGCCGACGAAATCCTCAGCCGGCTCGACCGCCGCACGGTTTCGCAAGTCGGGGACGATCCGGGCGTCGCCCGCAGCCGCTCCGGACATCTGCTCGTCAGCCGCGAGATTTATTGCCCCGTCATGCAACGCAACGATATGCGCGAACTGCAGGTCCGCGGAGTCGAGCCGATCGCTCTCGAGGTCCATGGGCACATCAAGATCATCGAAGGACAAATGCTCCGCCCGGGTCGAAGCGAAATCATTCTGGGTCGAGCTTTGAAGCAAGGTCTCGGATTGAAGCTCGGCGACACGCTGGAAATTGGCGGAAAGCAGCGGCACATCGTCGGCATCTTCTCCGGCGCCGGCTCGGTCTTCGAGTCCGAGGTCTGGTCCGACCTGAAAGAGCTCATGGACCAGTTCCACCGCGACGGCTCTTACAGCTCGGTCGTCCTCAAAACGGCCAACGCCGCCGCCGCCCAGACGGTTTCGCAGCGGCTATCCGGCAGCCGGCTGCTGCCGATCGACGCACAGCCCGAGCCGGAGTATTACGCACAGCAAGCCTCCCAGACCGAATCGCTCCGCATGCCGGCATCACCGTGGCGCTGTTCATGGGCATCGGAGCCGTTTTTGGCATCACCAATACGATGTTCGCGGCCATCGAACAGCGGACCAAGGACATTGCCGTGCTGCGGGTGCTCGGTTTCCAGAAGCGCGAAATCCTGATCTCCTTCCTGGTCGAAGCGCTGCTCATCGCCTTGATCGGCGGCCTGTTGGGAAGCGCTCTGGGCTATTCGGTGAATGGCCTGTCGGTCAATTCGATGCTCAGCACCAAAGCAGTCGCCTTTGCCTTCGCGGTCGATTCCACGGCACTGCTGACCGCCATGGCGTTCACCATCGTGCTAGGGATTCTGGGTGGTTTGCTGCCGGCGCTGACGGCGATGCGCGTCGATCCGCTGGAATCGCTGCGATAGAGCGCCCTTCGGCCCGCGCCGTCGCACTACGAAAACGCCGCGCGGGGAGGATTCCTCGTCCGGCATCCCTCGCGTGAACTTCGGGTTCGTGTTGTCCGGCGTGCAATCACCTTGAAATGCGATCGCCGCCGGTCACCTTCGCTCGTGGGCGGTTCGACGGCGCAGCAATACGGCAGGGTTTCCTCCCCAAACTTCGCCGGGACCGATGGTCGTCCGCGCCAATACATTGCTGGCGATTTCGACAATGGCGCCGGCGCCGATCGTGACTCCCAAGCCGATGCACGAGTGGCCCCCGATCGTGGCACGATCGCAAATTCGAACCGGGGCACTGATATAGACGGTGGTATCGGGCCGGAGATTCGCAAACGCGTGGGCCGTGATCGCGCAGCCGCCTCCCAGAACAACGTCGTTGCCGATCTCGATGAGATCCGGATCGTAGAGAAAGCCAGGCAAGAAAACATTCTTGCCGATTTTGGTACGCGGAGAATACGACAGCAGGTAAAGCGTTCGGACCCAGGGAATCGCAATCAACGGCTGAATCAGCGGCAGCGACCGCACGACATAGCCACGTGCGTAACAGATCGGCAAGCGAAAGTGAGGGACCGAATCCTTGCGCCCTCCACCAAAACCGCCCGGCGAGGCTTGCTGTACCCCCAGAACAAGCCCTGCATGTGGACCGCGCACAGGCAAAGATAAATCAACACCCACAGGCAATACAACGCCGGAGCGGCGATGAACCAGCCGGCCGGGCTCAACCACTCCTTCAAGCCCACGACCCCCAGCAGGCAAACCACCAGGTAAGCGGCCAGGGCCGGAAACAGCACGATCTCTCGGATCGCGAACATCACGATGAGAAAATGATGAAAGTACTTCCGGGGTTTCTTCTTGCGTTTTCCGCTCAAACGCTCACTCATAAGAATGTCTCGCGATAGTAAGCACCGCAGTGGTCGATACCACCCTCTTCTGGGCTTCCCATCCCAAAACGTTCCCGCCCTGACTCGGGATGATTATGACAGGCTGGCACGACCGGGTCGAGCATGGACCCGAAGAGATATGTCCCGCAGGTGTCACCCGCCGCGCAGGGCCGCGCTCGCTCGCTTGGCGTGCGGCAGTTCGGCGTGGGCGCTCTCTGCCGCGGCCACGTGCGGTGCGTCGAAGATCCATAGCCGCGACAGCGCCGGGGCATACTGCACCGGTTCGGCGGGCGTGGGGAAGACGTGCACCTCGGGCAAATGCGACTCAACCTGGCGCCGCTGGGCCGCGTCGGCATCGATGTAAACGAACGAGTCGAGTCCCACGTTGAGTTCATCGGCAAGTTCTTGGAGATTCTCCGATTTGGCGTTCCAGTTGATCCGCCAGGCGGCGATGTCTTGCCGATGCAGGATCATGCCCGGGTGATTGTCGAAAACCTCCAAGACGTCGGGCTCCTGGTTCTGACTGACGAGCACCAGCAATACGCCACGCTGCTTGAGATTGACCAGCGCGCGTTGGAACAACTGAAAGTTACGGCCGGCACCATCGGCACCAAGTCGAATGCCGTCGATACCGTCTTCCGCCACGGCGCCACCCCAGAGAACGCCGTCGCAATCCAGAGCCAGCACCTTGGCGGGCGACCGCCGCCGCCGGCGGACCGCCCGCGACAGTTGGATTCCCAATTCGCGATAGATCTCCTGCGAGTAAGCCTCGCGGACGTGACCTTCCGGGGCGCCGTCGTCAGCCGCCGGCGGCCCGATGCGCTCGACGACTCCGGCAAAATCGAAGATTTCCACGCCGTCGATCTCACTCAATTGGCTGACCCACTCGGACCGCAGGTCTTCCAGAGCGAGCCGCTGACCGGCGACGTTCGGCAGCGGCGGGCGTGGCATCGAGCCGACGCATAGGCACCCCGAGGCGCCATGCTCAGCGGCAAAATGCCGGATCGCGGCGAGCAGTTCGCGGGCCGCTGCCGTCTGGGCGTCGGGCGAGTCCCCCAGGTCTTCGGGCCGGACGAGGACGACATTCAAACCGGCGGCGTTGCCGCGAAACGGACTTTCCCGCGCAAGCAGCGCGCGGGCAATTTGATTGGTCCCGCAAAACCGAACGCTCACGTCGATGCCAAACGCCGCGCGCTCCACTGCCGCAGCGAAGCCGCGATCGGTTCGGCGGTGAAACTGGCCGCCACGACCACCGAGACCGGATCGCCGACCAAGACCGGCGCCGATCGTCCATTTTGCAGGGGTGCCGCAGCCGAAAATGGCAGCAGCGGCAGCCATTCCGGGTCCGTCGGACGACCACCGGTCGAATCGGCGAGGGCCGCCGAGCCGGAGGCCGCCGCGTCGCGCAGGGCACAGGCCACGTCGGCCAACGAGCGCAGTTCGAAGATATCATCGCCAACCGGTCGGCGTCCGCAGGTCTCTTCGACGGCCAGGGCAATCGCCAGTTGTTGCAGCGAATCCCAGTCGCCGGCCGAGGCGTCCTCCGGCGGCTGATCCATGCCCGGGCGACGACTTCCCTCGCCCGATCCAAAGCCCCCGACTCCACCTCGAATCTGGTCGCGGCGGCGGCATGACGCTGAGGCGAACTCGCGGTGGCCGTCGTATCTCCTCCAGCGAGATCGGTTCGGTGGCGCAGCAACACGGCGGGGCTTCCGCCCCAAACTTCGCCGGGACCGATGTTGGTCAATGCCACCACGTTGCTGTAGGACTCGACCACGGCGCCGGTGCCGATCGTCACTCCCATGGCGATTCGCGACTCGCCTCCGATCGTGGCACGGTCGCCAATTCGAATCGGCGCGCTGGCATAAAGTTGTACGTGCGGCCGGAGAACGACATGCGCGTGCGCCGACATGACGCACCCGCCACCCACGATCACGTCGTCGCCGATCTCGATCAGATCGGGATCGTAGAGAAACCCCGAGAGGACAAATCGGTCGCCGATTTTGACGCGGGAAGAATAGGACAAGAGGTAAAGGTTCCGCAGACTCGGCAGGGTGATCAGCGACTGCATGAAGGGCAGCGACTTGACCATGTAGGTGCGCCCATAGCAGATTCCCAATCGGACGTGAGGAGCCGACTCGCGCGTGCCGTCCAGCAAAACAGCATGGCGAGGTTTGGAGTATCCCCAAAACACCACCTGCATGTGGAGCGCACAGAGACAAAGATAGGTGAGCACCCACAGGCAATAGAGCGCCGGTGCGGCGACGAACCAGGTGACCGGGGTCATTCGCTCCGTCAGACCGACCGCGCTCAGCAGGCACGCCACAAGAAACGCAGCCAGACCAGGGATCAAAACCACTTCTTCCAACGCGAACAGCAGTACGGAGGAACTCCACAGCAAGCCGGAAGTCCGCTTGCCAGTTGCCTTCGAGCTCTCACTCATCGCGGTCACGTCCGGAGATAGAAATCGCCAGGCTGGTCGACACCATGCTGGTGGACTTTCCATCCCTGAATGCCTGCGCCCTGATTCAGCCGAGATTATACCGGGGAACCGGGCCAGGTCGAGGCGCCGGCCGGCGCGAAGGGCAATTCGTTAGGAACCTATCACAATTCAGAGCCCGAATTGCAAGATTCGTGCACCACGGCATTTGTGCCGCCCGGCCGAAAGCGGGCGACATACTCGTCGAAGAGCTGCACGCTCCGTCCGACACCATCCTCGGCGCGAATTTGTACGCCGATCTCCGCCGCGCGCCGTTGCAGGGAGCGATCGGTCGTCACCGTGTCGATCGACTTGGCGATTCGGTCCACGGAAAGTTGCCGGGCATGAAACGGTTTGGGGCTCACCCCCAGCTCGTATGCGCGCTCGGCCCAAAACGGCTGGTCGAGCATGTGCGGCACGATGATTTGCGGAACGCCTGCCCGAAACGCCGCCCCCGTCGTCCCCGCTCCGCCGTGATGCATGACCGCCGCCACGCGCTCAAACAGCCAACTGTGTGGGATCTCGCCGGCCGCAAAGATGTTGCCGGGCAGTGCCACGCCGTCGCCCAGCCGAGCGTCGCCGCTCTGTAGGATAGCGCGTTGCCCGCTGCGCTCGACCGCTTGCACCAGCAGCGCGGTCGTCTCGGTCGGGTTGAAATTTGGCATGCTGCCAAACCCGATCAAAAGCGGAGGAGGTCCCGCGTCAAGGAACCGGACCAGCTCAGCAGGGGGCTGCCAGTCAGCCGCCGCGTCCAAGTAGCTGAAACCGACGACGTGAATATCCTTCCGCCAGTCGCTCGGCCTGGGCACGACGCTCGGGCTGCACAGGTAAAACACGGGCTGGCCAAGCCGCGCATATTCCGCCAGCGGGCCAAAGAACGGCAGTGGCGGCAGCGACAGCTCGCGGCGCAGGCGGTTTGCCGAACAGCCGAAGAGTCGCCACGCCACGCGATAACCAATCTCGCTTGCCAGGCGGTTGAACGTCGGGCGCCGCCGGCGACTCATGCCAGCGATCACCGGCGCCAATTCGCGGCTCGGCTCGAGCGGCAGACCAAACACCTCGAAGCCGGGGACGCCGAGCTTGCGCAACGCCGTGGGCAGTCGAAGTAAGTGGCGTGTAGATGATTGCTTCGGCATCCTCGAGCAAGCGCCACGCATCGCGATTGATGGCATCGCCGAGTGATCGCAGATCGCGCCGCGCGCGGAAGATGCCGGTGAATCGTTTGGTCAGCAACTGCTTGTGCGCCCGGCGGCTCTGCAGCTCTTTGAAGTTCAGCGACAACGGACGAAACGCGATGCCGTGGGCCGCTACCAGCTCGGCAAAGTCCGAGGGAGGCGCAGAGAAACACGTCGTGTCCGGCCCGTCGCAGACCGACCGCCAAAGCCAGATAGGGCTGGACGTCGCCCCGCGAGCCGAAGGTAAAGATGCCAACCTTCATACGCTTTCCTGGCGTCCAACGCCCCTTTTTATGGCCGCGGGGAGCGACCGAAAACGAAATTGGACGCGCGGGGCCAATCGGGCCTGGGGACTGCGCATCGTGAAGGCCAGCAGCATCGCGTCGTCCCGATCGGTCGAAACGCCGAAGTTTTCGCCGGTTGGCCGATGGCAGATCTCGATGCGTCCGTCGACGCCGATGTCGATGGCTTCGAAATCTCGCGGCCGGCCGCCGAGTCCGGTGCCGACGGCTTTGCCGACCGCCTCCTTAGCGCACCACAACCGCGTGGCCCAATATTCGTCGGGCTGGGCCCGCAAATACTCAGCCAGCAATTCCCGCTCGGCGGCCGTGGTGAATTGCTCCCACAGTTCGAGCGGGGATTGCGAAGCCGGTTCGATATCGACCCCCACCGGCAAATCGCTCGCCACGGCCACCGCCGCTTTCACACAGTGCGAGACGGAAATCCGCGGCAGCGGTTCCTGGCCGGCAATCGGCTCGATCAAAGGCCGGCCGGCCGCATCGTAGCAAACCACGAGCGTCGTGGGATGAACCAGTCCCTCCGCCCCCCCTTGGCGGCGCGCCATCCACACGCGGGCGGCGTCCTTGGCCGCAACCCGTCCCATCAACCACTCGCGCTGTCGCTGCCGATGTTCCGCCAGGTTACGGAACTCGCTCATCTCGTCGGCCCGCAGATACAATCGGGCGATCCAGTCCAGCGGAATATCGCGCAGCGATTCGCGAGTCAATTGCATGCCCACGGCTCCCTCGCTGTCGCCCGGCAGCATGCGTTCGGCCGAACAACAATAGCGCTCGGGCCGCCGGCGCACATCGATGACTTGCGTGAGCATGTTGAAGATGCGATACGAGAATCCCGCCAGACGCATCCAGACGTAACCTTCGCCGTCGCCGACTTCGAAATTCGCTCGCAACACCTTGCTCTCAAAGTCGCATTGCGTGATCTCCACCCGCACCGGCACCACGGTGCCGGGGGGAGGCGTTTCGCGATAGATTTCGATTTTTTCGACGCCGACGGGCAGCACGTAAGTGTCGGGGTAACGAGCCAGCACCCAGCAGCCGCTCAATTGGCTGATTGCGTCCAGCACGCAAGGATCGGCCAGCAGCGCTGGATCGGTCGTGCTGGCAAACAGCGCGGTTTTCGACGGCACGGTGATCTCGGCATGAAATCCGGTGCCCCCCAGTGCGCCGAGACCGGTGATGCACTGGAACGACGGCCCGTGGAACATGTGCCGTTCGCTGTAAACCTCTTCGGCGGTGAACCACCAGGTTTCACTGTCGTCGAGTTCGGTGAATCCGATTTCGATATCCTGGCGATATTGCGGGCCGAACAGGGCGATGGCGCTGGTGTTGGGCGTGGCGTTGCCTTGCGCGAATAGGGCCACTTCGACGGCATGCACACCTGTCGCGGCGTCGGCGGCGACCAACCGCCCGCGCGCTTGCACCGAAAGTGTGTCGGCATCCTCCAGCGACAGCCAGCGCAACGCGCGCACCTCTTCCACGCCGATGAACTGCAAGCCAGGAGCCAGGCAACTGCCCACCTCCGCAATCATCTCGATAGCCATCGCGAGCGGCATCACCGGCATGCACTCTTCCAAGGGCTTGTGGTCGGCGGCCCGAATGAAGTAGTGATCGGCCAGGTAGCGGTCTTCGGCCAGGGCCAGCTGGCGCTCGGCGACGATTTCCTGCCCCTCGGCGAAGTGCACCACCTCTCCGACCAGCGGCGCGTGACTCACGCTCTGCGCTGGCCGATGCCAAACCGCTTCCGACACTTGAGCAACTGGAGATGTCTGGCTGTCGCTTTCGACTGGCTGAATCGCGTCGCCGCCACCGGTTCCGGCTCGAGCGGCAGCGATTCCAAGCCGGGCAACCCCTGCGGGACTTCGAACCAGGGCGGGTCGAGTCGCATCGGGATCGCCGTGGCCGACGCCCGCGCTCTGCGCGCGGTGCCCCCAGCTCGAGCCGTCGCACCTCGCGGTCGCGATGCAACGGAGCGGGGCGAAAACGGCAGCCGGCGGTGAACAGCGCCGCGCAGACGTGATTGAGCTGGGTGAGCGGATCGCGATAGCTGGCATCGACCGACAGGGCCAAGCGGTCGTCGGCCAGAACGAGGCTGTCGACATTGTTGGCGACGGTTCCACCCGCTTGCAGAAAAATCCGCGCGCCGTCTTCATACAGTTTGCGATACGTCTGCCACCACAAAATCGGCTTGTCCAGATTATCCATCAGCGAAGCTCGGATCTTTTCCGGATCGCTGGAAAACAATTCGGCCGCCGTGGAACAGTAGGTCGGGATCCTGGGACTCACGAGCTCGATCTTGTTTGCGCTGCTGCGCAGATTCTCTCGCATGTAAGTCATGCGCGGCGTGTGAATCGGCGGGTAGGGGAAATTCTGCATCTCCACTCCCTCGGCCTTCAGCAGTGCCGCAAGTGCCCGCAGTCCGACCGTGCTGCCCCCCAATACCATGTGTTTGCGGCTGGCGTGGATGGCAATGGCGACGTCGGGCACTTTGGCCAGAAACGGCGCGATCCACTCGGCGCTGACGCCGACCAGTGCCAGGTGGCCGTGCGCGGCGTACGTCGGCGGCACTGCCAGGCTCTCCCAGAAGCTGTCCGCCAACGAGTGAAACTCGGTCGCGCCCGCCACGCACAGTGCGGCCATGTCACCCTGGCTTTGGCCGCACAACATGTCGATCGGAATCTCCAGCGGCCGCAGCAGCACCCAGCTCGCCCAATTGCTGAGCGTCACGCCGAAGGCGGAAAGATTGCGCTCGCTCGGCGTTTGCAGCGGCATATCCTCGCCTTCGGACACCAGCTTTTGCGCGGCGAACCGTGACCGCAGTTGCCGTTTTTCGCTTGGAGAAACGGTCGGTGGCGGCACCAGCAGGGCGCTGGTCGGAATCGGGTCGTCGGGATGTTCGTCGCGGAGGTCGAAAAAGTCGTACTCCCGCCGCAAATCGGGAAAATGCAGGCACAGTTGCAACAACCGGTCGGGATAGTTGCCGAACAGCCCGGGCGGAAATCCCATCGGCGGAAAAGTGAGCGCCAGCAGACCATGCTGCGCAGTGCGCTGTCCGAGTAGTAGATCGTCTCGCGATCTTCGACGCCGCTGGCGGGCAATTCATCAGCGGCCGAGAGACGCTCGGTGCACAAGGCGGTCAGATCCGAAAGCTGACCGGTATTTTTGGCAATCAACGCCAACTTGCAAGGTTGGTTCAGATCGGCCTGGTCGGCCAACGTGTAGGCGATATCCTGCAGCCGGTAATCCGACTGGTCGCACTCGAGAAAGTGTCGCAGCTTTTCCAGAGAGAGAACGATGTCGGCTCGTGACGGGCCCGAGAACAAACACAGCTCGCTTTCCCGCTCGAGATTGATCACGATCGGCCGCGGCCCGAGCGGAGCGGCGGCGACGGAATTGGTCTCGGGAACTTCTTCCAACACGACGTGGCAATTGATGCCGCCAAAACCGAAGGCGTTGACGCCGGCTCGGCGTGGATGATGCTTGGGCGAATGGATCCACGTCCGGCAGGCCGGATTGACGTAAAACGGCGCGCCATCGAGATCGGGATGGGGGTCTTCGCAGTGCAGGCTGGGTGCCAGAATCTTGTTCGACAGCATCAGCGTCGTCTTGATGAGCGACGCGATCCCGGCCGCCGGCAAAGCGTGTCCGATCATTGATTTAACCGATCCCATGGGCCGCGCCAGAGCACCCGAGCGATCGGTGCCGAAAACGGCCTTGATCGTGCCGATCTCCGCCGCGTCGCCAGCATTGGTGGCGGTGCCGTGCGCTTCGATGTAGCCGATCGTGCCGGGATCGACATGGGCATCGCGATAAGCCTGCGCGGAGCGACTCGACTTGCCCGGCCGTGTTCGGTGCCAAAAGCCCGGCCTCTCGGCCGTCGCTGCTGCTGCCGACCCCCTTGATCACGGCATAGATCTGGTTGCCATCGCGGGCGGCATCAGCCACGCGCTTGAGGACGACGGCGCCAGCTCCTTCGGAGAGGACGATTCCGTTGGCGCGGCGATCGAAGGGCCGAATTTCGCCGGTCGCCGAGATGGCGTTGAGCCGGGTGAAGATCGACCAGAAGCCGGGGTTTTGATTGAGCGAGATGCCCCCCGCCACGCCCAGGTCGCACAGGCCCAGTCGCAAGCGGTGGACCAATTGCTCCACGGCGATGAGCGACGAGGCGCAGGCCGCGTCGACCGTGTAGGCAGCGCCGCGCAGATCGAGCCGATTGGCGGCTCGGCTGGCAGTGAGATTAGGAATGGCGGTCGAAATATTGTCTGGGTTGTCGCTGGGCAGGTTGCGCCGCAGCTCGCGATGGATGGCGTCGATCTTTTCGCGTCCCAATTCTGGGAAGCGGGCGGCCAACAGATCGTGTACCCAGGGGATGACTTCGGTGTTCATGGCAACTTCGAGTTGCCGATTCGTGCAATGGCCACCACGGCCGATGACGAGGTCGGTCCGACGCCGCACCGGCGCGTCGGCCGCGATGCCGGCATCGGCCAGCGCCTCGTCGACGATGTGCAATGTCAGAAACTGGTCGGCGTCCCCTTCTTCGATCAGGTGGGGAAAGACACCAAAGCGCGCCAGGTCGATGCGGAACTCGGCCGGCAGAAATCCGCCGCGCGAGCAAGCCACGAAAGCATCGTGATCGGGCGGAAATTGTTGGTTGTGTCCATGGTTCCAACGACCCGCCGGAATTTCGCTGATCGAGTCGACCCCATTCACGATATTGCGCCAGAAATGGCGCACATCGACCGCGCCGGAAAGACGCAGGACATTCCCACAATTGCGATGTCGTGCTCGTTCATAGAGGAAAGCGTGCTGGCGAAGAAACATGAGTCGCGGAAGCCGGGAACCGAGTCGGCGGTCCACCGCCCCGCGCTAGGTACGATTCTAGTTCAAACCTTGATGCTGACTTGCTCGATTTGTCTGGCGCTGCACGTAATCACGACTTCCGGCATGCTGGGGCCGCCGTGCAAAAGCTCGGACATGAAGAACCGCACCCCCTCGGCCAGCGGAATCAAGTCGATGTCCCGCTGCTTGTACAACTGGCGCAGCTGGTCGGAAACCATTCCCGCGTCCCACGGACCCCAGTTGATCGCCATCACGCGTCCCGGCCACGACTGATCGAGATGTTGCGAAAGCTTGTTCAGATATTCGTTCGCCGCGCTATAGTCCGACTGGCCGACGTTGCCGAACCGCCCCGACACCGACGAAAAGAAGACCAGGAACTTGAGCGAATCGGGCCGCAGTTTTCGCGTCAGCGCGATGGCGCTATTGACCTTGGTGGCGAAAACGTTGGCGAACGACTCGGGCGTTTTGTCGCGAATCAGCCGGTCATCAATCACCCCGGCGCCGTGGATCACGCCGTCGATGCGATGGAATCGGGCATAAATGTCATCGAGCAGCTTGCCGAACCTGGCCGAGTCGCGGACATCGAGTGGATGATATTCGACCTTGCTCCCCAGTCGCCGCAACTCGGCCATGTTGTCGCGAATCTGCCGGCTCTTCAAGATCTTCCGCAGTGCTTGTTCGATCTGAGCGGGAGTGACCGCCGCGTCGCTTTGGCGCATCGTTTCAATGAGTGCCTTGCGCAGCGATCCGACGTCGGCCAGGTCGGCCAGTTGCGGTGGTTCATCGGCCGGCAGCGGCGAGCGGCCAACCAGGATCAGCGTGGGCGCATAGTCGCGCGCAGCGCCTTGCAGACTTCGGCCGTGATTCCATAGGCACCGCCGGTGACCAACACGACCGATTGACTGTCGATCTGCAGCACCGGGCCCGGCGGCGGCGCCGGCTGCTCGCGCAGCTCGAGCGTCCAACGGCCGGCGGCGTTGAAGCCCACCTCGACCTCGGGGGCGTCGGCCCAAAGTTCGGCCGTGACGCTGGCGAACAAGACTTGCGGATCGACCCCGGGATCGAGATCGATGTTCTTCAAGCGGACGCCACCCAACTCTTTGGCGGCCGATTTCATTACGCCCAGCGTGGCGGCCTGGGCCAGTGGGAACGGGGCTTCCGAATCGATGCCGAATTTTCCATTCAGGCTGGTGAAATTGATCAGCCAGCCCCCCCCATCGGCGACGCTGTGGCGGATGTCGTCTTCGAACTCCTTGAGCACGTTGAAAGTGCTTTGGGCCAGGCGGAGCGCTGCATCTTCGTCGGCCGAAGTCCTTTGATGATGACGAAACTGCGTTTCCAGCGAGAGCAGATTGACGATTCCGCCGACCGGATCGGTCGCGGCACCGAGCAACAGGCGGTGCGCTTCGCGCAGCGACTCAGGGGACGAAAAGTCGGCTTCCACGACGTTTTCCGCCACCGTCCGCGCCGCGCTGCCCGACACCAACTGGCGTACCCGATACGCGTCGGCCGAAAGAACGATCTCGATCGCGGCGCTCAATTCCGGAACGTCACCGACGATCAAGAGGGTGTGACCGTCAGGGAATTTTTTTTTCGCGCTGCTCGGCGGTCAGCGGGGTCGCCACGGCCGCCACTTCGAAACGCTCGACAATCGCCGCCGATGCGGCCACGCCGTTCGAGCCGTTCGTCCCATTGGCACCGTTCGGTGCCATGCGCACCGTTGACGCTCTCATGCCGCGGCGCGGCCGGAATTTTCGGGGCTTCGGCCGGCGCGAGGAATCGCTGCCGCTTCAGATCGTAGGCGTCGACGATCTTTCCCAGCGTCTTCAATTGGGCGAACTCGACCAGCACGTCGTCCTGATCCTGCTGATCGTCATCGCGAAAGTAGGGGTGGTACTGCTTGAGCGCGTTGAAGATCTCCAACGTCTTGATCGAGTCGATCCCCAAACCAGCTTCCAACGGCAACGACTCGTTGAGCATTTCGATCGGATAACCCGTACGGAGCGTCACCGTCTCCAGCAAATCGTGCCGGAACTGCTCGGTCGAGGGTGGGGCGCCTGTGGCCGGAGCTGCCAGCGTCGTCGCCGCGGCGCCGTGCGGACTGGGCCTCGAATGCGTGCCGTTCGACGCCGCTTCTTTGGGTGCCATGGCCGACGGCTTCATCGGCGCCACCGCGGCGTAGGTCCGGACCGGAGACGTCGCAGTCGTCGGATGCTGAGCAGCGGCTGGCGGCGCACTCCGATTGGCGGGAACGACAGGTGCCGGCGCCATGCGCAAGGCAGGGGCCGGGCCGGCAGCGGGCTGCGCCGGCGCGATCCAGCGGGGCGCGGCTTCTGGCACCGTCGACGAACCCGCGGCTCGGTCCGTTCATGAACGCCAACAGCACTTTTTCCTGGGTTTGCAAGAACTGCTGATTCGCGGCTTGTTGGATCTTCTGCAGCTCGAGCCACTGCGCCATGCTCGTCTGGAAATAGGCCAGCGCCTGCAGCGCCGCCGGCGACTGGGCCAATGCCGGCACCAGCGCCGTGCCAGGGACGAGGGAAACGGGCGGCGGTGCTGTCGACGCCTGCTGCGCCGGTTGGTCACCACGGGTTGCTTGATGGACACTCATAGTTGTCTCGCGATGGGTTGAAATAGCCGTAGCGGGCGCGACCGGCGCATTAGTCTTTCGGACGGCGGGCTTGTTGATTGTTGGTTCGGAAGGAGTTGCTTCAGCGACGGTCGCCGGTTTGGCGGTCGCAAGATCGGTCGGAAGTGGCACGACGGGCCGGGATTGGCCACCATTGACGATCCAATCGGTCGGCCGGCGCACTTGCTGCTGACGCGACTGCGCACAAAGTCCGGCAACTCCCAGTTTTGCTAGACGGCGCCCGGAAAACCAGGCGCCGACGTCCACCGGCAAGCCGAGGGCCGAGCATTGGGCCAGCAAATGGGCAAGCTGGAGCGTGCCGCCGCGGCCTGGGGCATCCAGGGCGATCGCGGTATGCGGATCTCGAGACAAAATCCGCCCAACCAGTCCCGTTAGTACCGCGCCGGCGCCCACCTCCAGGAAAACCCGCATTCCGGCCGCATGCAGTCCACGGATCTGTTTTTCGAACAGCACCGGGTGGGTCAGATGGCGGACCAATTGCCCCCGGGCGTTGGCCGCGTCGGCTGGATAGGGAGCAGCAGTGGTGTTGCTCCAGACGGGCAGGTGAAGCGGTTGGAACGGAACTGCCTCGAGGTGCACGGCAAGTCTGGCCGCGGCCTCATTCATGGCTGATGTATGGAACGCGCCGGACACCGGTATCTTTTTCGCCCGCAGGCCAGCCGTTCCCAACGCGGCCACCGCGGCGTCAATCTCAGCGACCGGGCCTGCGATGATGGTCTGATCGGGGCTATTGAGATTCGCCAGGCAAACCGCCAGGCCCAGCGATTCCAGCGCCTTCGACGTCGTCGCTCCGTCGGCCGCCACGGCGGCCATCGAGCCGGGAGACGATTCGGTGCATTCGTGAACAACGCGACCACGCTCGGCCGAAAGCCGAAACAACGACTCCTCGGAAAACGTGCCGGCCACGCACAGCGCCACGTATTCGCCATAGCTGTGTCCGGCCACCGCGGCCGGAGACAAACCAAAACGCGCGAGCAAACGCGCACCGACCAGCCCGGTCACGCCCAGCGCCGGCTGAGCGACCCGAGTGTCGTTCAATCGCCCGGCGAGGCGGGCCTTGGCCTCGACGTCGAACACCGGCACCGGATAGATGTAGTGCGATAGCGGCTCGGGCAGAATGTCCTTCAGCGCTTCGTCAGCCCGCGAGAAAATCTCCAGCAGGTCGGTGCACGACAGCGCCAGGTCCTTCAGCATGTTGACCGACTGCGATCCTTGCCCTGGAAACAGGAAGCAGACCGCTTCGCTTGCCACCGGTGCCGCGGCCGAATAGTAAATGCCGATCGGGTTGTTGACCGTGCTTGTGCCGGCGTCGGCTTTGCCAAGCAGCGCAATTGCTTGCTGAAGCTTCTGGCGCAAATCGTCGATCGAGGTTGCCACGATCGCCAGGCGGCAGCGACTGTTTTCCTTGGCATCCAGTTTTGCCTCGTCGGCGGCCAACGCATGACCCAACGCCGCCAGGTCCAATTTCTCGGTGCCGTCTAGCTCCTGCTGAAACTCGTCGAGCGCGCCGGTCAGCAGCTTGGGCTCGCCACGCCGCCAGACAAACAACTCCGCTTCGCGCGGAGCCAGATCGAACTCGTGCCGCTCGTGGCTTTGACCCGTGTATTCCTCCAGCACCACGTGAAAGTTGGTGCCGCCAAAACCAAAGGCGCTCAATCCAGCCCGCCGCGCCGGGGCGCCGTTCTGGTCGATCCAGGGACGCGCTTCGCTGTTCACATAGAAGGGGCTGCTGGCAAAATCAATCTCGCGATTCGGCACCGTGACGCCTAGCGTGGGGGGCAACAGCCGATGTTTCAGCGCTAACGCCGTCTTGATCAGGCTGGCCATGCCCGCGGCGGTCTTGGTGTGACCGATCATCGATTTGACGCTGCCGATCCCGCAGCTTTGCCGGCCGCTGCCATGCGCCGAAAAGACCGACTGCAGGGCCTGAATCTCGATCCGGTCGCCGACGGCGGTGCCGGTGCCGTGGGCTTCGACCAGCGAAACCGTCTTGGGGTCGAAACCAGCGTCTTCATACGCCCGCTCGAGCGCGCTCATCTGACCCTGCGGATGGGGAGCGGTCAGACTGCGATTGCGGCCGTCGCTGGAAGTTCCGATTCCTTTGATGACTGCGTAAATCTGGTCTCCGTCGCGCTCTGCGTCGGCCAGTCGCTTGAGCACCAATGCCGCCACCCCCTCGCCCAAGGCGATTCCGTCGGCACGGTCGTCGAACGGGCGGGGCTGCCCGCTGGACGTCAGGGCGTGCGTCTTGGCAAAACTCATGAAGGCGAAGGGATTGTTCGTTCCATCGGCGGCCCCGGCCACCGCGACGTCGCAGGAGTGGGTACGCAGTTCCAGAGCGGCCGCATGCAGGGCAGCCAGGCTCGCTGCGCACGCGGCATCGACGGCGAAGTTTGGGCCGCGGAGATTCATGCGGTTCGAGATGCGACCGGCAATCACGTTCGGCAGGTAGCCGGCAAAGGAATCTTCGGTCCAAACCGGCAGATGTTCGTCCAGGTTGTCGATGATGCGCTCTCGCTCGTCGGCCGAAAGCCACTCCACACGCGGCAAATAGTGGCGGATCATCGTGCGGAAGGCATATTCGGCGCCGCGATCGTGCATCGGACTGACGCCAAAAATCACCGCGGTTCGTTCGCCCGTGAACTCATCGCTGTGATAGCCGGCATCCTCCAGCGCCTGCCACGCCACTTCCAAGGCCAACAGTTGAACCGGTTCGATGCTGGCCAGGCTGGCCGGCGGGATCACATACTTGAGCGGGTCGAAAATCACGTCGCCGAGGAACGCCCCCCACTTCGAGTTGACCTTGTCGGGGGCGGTGCGATCGGCCGAATAGAAATCCTCGGGCCGCCAGCGGCTCGACGGAACCTCGCGAATCGCGTTGAAGCCGCGGACGATGTTCTGCCAATACTCGCGCAGGCCGGCCGACTCCGGAAACATGCAGCCGATGCCGACAATCGCGATATCCTGCTCGTCGCGCTTCAGTCGCGGTCGCTCGGCCTGCCAGGGGCACGGGCGGCTGGCCAAGCGATTCAGCCATTCGCTGCCGCCGGTCGTCACCTCGGCGTGAAGTTCGGCCATGCTCAGCACGCGGCTGCGCAGAGTGGCCACCTGGCCGATCATGAACATCCCCTTGTCGCGCTGCGCCTCGGCGTCGACACGGTAAAGCTCTCCCTTGCCGCCGGCCTCGGCCGCCGGCCGCCGGTCGACTCCCTTGGCTGCCAGCCGCAACCGGCCGATGTTCAGCATCTCCAGATGCAAGCGGATTTCGTCGCTGCTCTTGCCGTCGCGAATCAGCTTGTGCTTGGCCGACAGAAACTCTTCGGCAAACGGCGATGGCACGCAGCGCGTGGCATGGCCGATCCCCGATTCCAACAGGATCGTCTCCTGGCAACCGACGGCCTGCCGCTGAAACTCTTCGGTGATCGCGCCGCTCGCCACTCCCTCGGCGGTGAAAAGATAGGCAGTCCCCATCAGGATGCCGATCTTCATTCCCCGGGCAACCAGCGGCGCCGCCAGAACCGAGACCATCGCGGACGAAAGTGCGTCGTGAATGCCGCCGGCGAAAACGACGTGCACCTCCTCCGGATGTGCCAGCTCGGTTTCGATCAATAGATCGATGGCCGACTGCCACAAGGTGAAGCTACTGCGTGGCCCGACGTGGCCACCGCACTCGCGACCCTCGAAGATGAACTTCCGCGCCCCGTCGGCCACAAACGACGCCAACAAGCCCGGCGAGGGAACGTGCAGATAGGTGCAGATTCCCAATTCCTCGAGCTGCGCCGCCTGACTCGGTCGCCCACCGGCGATGATCGCGTACGGAGGCCGAATCTCGCGAACGACTTCCAACTGTTCCTTGCGCAATTCGGCGGGCACAAATCCCAGGATGCCGACGCCCCACGGCAGATCGCCCATCAGCTCGCGCGTTTCGACCAGCAGTCGCCGCATCTCCGGCCCGCGCAGCAGCGCAAGCGCCAAAAAGGGAAGACCGCCGTTGTCGGCAACCGACCGGCAAAACGGGGCCACGTCGCTCACCCGCGTCATGGGCCCCTGCAAAATGGGATACTTCACCCGGTGCGCTTGGGCCAGCGGCGAGCCAGGAGCCAAGGCCTGTTGCTGCCGGGCAAGGCGGAGATTGGCCGCGATCCGCCGCCGCAACCCCTGCAACAGGCCGGCCACGGTGCCGTGGCGATCGGCCAGGTGGGCGGCAAAAGCGATTTCCTGCCCAAGGGGTATCAGTTCGTCGTGGGAGTGGCCGTTGCTCGACGGCTCATTCGCACTGTGCGCGTCGGCCTGGTGATTCAACGTTTCGCGAGTTACCGCCGCGACTGCTTCGCGACAACTGCGACCTTCGGCGATCAGCCGCTCGATCCGGGGAATCACCAGGCGAGCGGTCCGGCTGAAGAAGCGATAGGACTGGTTGCCGGCCGTGACCGTCGCGGTCTCGCTGCCATCGAGTGCCGCCCAGCAGCGCCGCTGGGCGTCGTCGAACGGAGCCTCGCGAGTCAGCCAGGCCTGTTCCCGCAGAACCACGCCCGCCGCGCCGGCCAAGAGGGCGGCCGCAGCCGTATCCGCGCCGATTCCTCCCTGAAGCACGTAGGGAATTTTCACTCGATTGTGGAATTGTTGCAGCAGCAGGAACGACGAGTCCTGGCTGACTCGGCCAGCCGCCTCGTTGCCTTTGACCAGCACACCGTCGAAGCTGGCGCGTTCGGCGGCTTCGGCCTCGGTGAGGCGGTAGACCTCAAGGTAGACGCGATCAGCGAGAAGTCGCGCGGAGGCACACAAAGTGCGATACCGCGACGCGTCATCCGTCAGGCCGGCCAGCACCAGCAGCGGAATCTTGACCTCAAGGCCGAGCGCCTGCACGGCGTCCAGCGGATCGGCCCCAGCGACAAGGGTTTCGTCGAACAGCGCCTCGACGCGAACGCCCCAGCGATCGCTACCGGCATGCTCGGCGAGAGAGGCAACGGCGGTGGCCTGACGGGGACCGATCGTGCCTGAGCCCAAATCGAACAGGCCAATTTCACCCGCCTGCGCAGCGGCGATGGCCAGCTGAGCATCGCTCGCCGACGGGGGCGTCAGAATCCAAAAAGCAGATGGCATGCGATAACCGTTGCTCGTGAGAATGCTGCAATGCCTGTTGGAAGCCAAGGCGGTTGCGTTGGCGCCCAAAAGACCTCCACCTCTCGAGGAACCCTGACAAAAGGTTCGCCAGTCGCTTCCTGCTGCCTTCAGTTCTGGTGCCTGTTGTTCGGTCGCGGATCATCGATATTGTTCGATTTCCGGACGTTTTAAACTATTCGCTAAAAATTGCTACCCTGGCGAACAACCGGTAGGCGTCAGTGGAGTGCGAAACGTGGTGTCAGTTGTCCGTCGGGTGAGCTCGCGTCTTGCTGAATTGGTCGTGTCATTCCATTTGGGGTCCCGCCCCAACCTAACCCTGTAAAAAGGGGTAATCTGCTGTTCAAGCGGGAATCTGCCCAGGATCAACAAATACTAATTGGCGATCCGTCATTTGTATAGCGTTTGGCCCCCGAGGCGACGTCGGAAAACCGTTGCCGGCCGACTCCCGATCACGACGCCTGAGGTGGCAATTCGTGCCCCTTCGCCCACGAACCTTTCCCCCGCGCTCTCCTGCCCCCCGGCGCCGGCCGGGGCGGTACGCCGCACGCAGGTTTCAAATCCCCGCGCGTGGTGCAAGTCTCGTCGTGACCGATCGAACGCGAACGTCGGAGCCCCGCTTCTCGTTTGCTTCGGCGCGCCAACCCGTGCGCAGCGCGCCGTGCGCCGCTATCAGGCAGAGCGAGAGCAGCCAGATGGCATAACCCCCCCTTTCAATAGGATCGTATCCTGTCGCACTGTGGAATCGTTGGCGCTTGTTTTCGCATCCGGCCGCCGCTGGAATTGCGGGTGATTGCTCGCTCGCGCGGTCCATTTTTGCCGCGAACGGCGGGCGGGGAACGGTCGAAAGGCGCGATCGTGCGCAGTTGACACCGATGCGCCTTGCACAGCATGATGAAGTCTTGCCCCGCCGAGCGTGATGACCGCCGGGCGATCGAGGCGATTGATCGACCGCTGGCGGCGTGCGGGGATTTTTGACTCCGTCCGATTCACACGGCTCTTCATCGCAGGTCCCATCGTGACCCAACCACACTACCAGCCAGACGACGGCAACGGTCCGGCCGCACCCGACGCTTCCAACGGCGGACGCTCGCCGGTCGACATCATTTCGGAGCGATTGGGCTCTCTCAAATTGCAGAAGACTCGCTTCGGAACGGCCGCCCTGAACCGCGCCAAAGTGCCCTGGAATCTCGACCACTTGCGGATGGCAGGCGTCGTGCTGGCGCTGTTCCTCTGCTGTTACTTCGTCTATCGGATCAGCGGCTTTGGCCAGGCGTCGGCCACTGGATCGGTCGCCGATTTGCCCTCGACCGAAGTCGTCGCCGTGACGGCCGTCTCCAGCGGCGCGGCCGGTGAGGCGATGATGTCTCTATCGGGTTATGTGGTCGCCGAGTCGAAGATCCAGGTCCCGGCCAAAGTGACCGGCACCGTGGCCGAGTTGCCGATCCACGAAGGTTCGAAAATCTCGGTCGGTGAT
Organism: uncultured Planctomycetaceae bacterium; assembly: GCA_963702015.1. Classification (GTDB taxonomy): domain Bacteria; phylum Planctomycetota; class Planctomycetia; order Pirellulales; family PALSA-1355; genus DATJTR01. Next base: position 1,928,263 of record OY969698.1, on the reverse strand, counting down.
CTATTGGTTCGCCTCGACAGCCAGCCTTATGAATCCGAGTTGAAGCAGGCCCAGGCGTCGGTGGAGATTGCCGAGGCGCAGCTCGACGAGCTGATGCAAGGCTCGCGCCTGGAGGATATCGAACAATTGCGAGCGAACGTCGAGGAGGCCGAGTCGCGGCTCAACCTGTGCAAGACCGAACTCGCCCGGTCGAAGTCGCTCCAAGGCGATGTCGTCCGCGCGGAAATCGATAAGGATGAAGCGAACTATCACGAAGCCGAAGCCCACCTCAAGCAAGTCACTTTTGCCCTGCAATTGGCCGAAAAAGGCGCCCGTCCCGAGCAAATTGCCGCCGCCGCCGGCGAGGTCAAACGAGCCCAGGCCGTGAGGGAGAAAGCTCAGTACCTGTTTGATTGCACGCGCATCACGTCGGAAATCAACGGCACCGTGCTGCAGAAATTCGTCGAGCTAGGAGAGTCGATCCGGGTTGATCCGGTCACCGGCTCCCCCGCGCTTTGCGTGATCGCGAACCTCAACAACCTGCTGGCCGAAGTCGACGTGCAGGAAAAGGATCTGGCACAACTCAGCATCGGTCAGGCTTGCCACGTTTCTCCCGAGGCGGCCCCCGAGCTGGTGTATGCCGCACGCGTCGAACGCCGCTCGCCGGTCGTGAACCGTCAGCGCGGCGTCGTGCAAGTGAAAGTCCGCATTCTCAATCCGGACGACAAGCTGATGCCCGACATGAGCTGCAAGGTCTCGTTTCTCTCGGGCTCCGCTTCGCCCGGCGAGGGCGTGCAAGTGCCGGAGCTAGCAGTCGTCAAGCAGGGCAAGTCGTCGGTCATTTTTGTGCTCGAGGGAGATGTGGCCCGCGAGCGCGCCGTAACGCTCGGCAAGTCGCACAACCAGATTGTCGAGATCGCGTCGGGAATCCTTGCGGGCGAGAAGGTGCTGCTCTCGCGCCAGCCGTTGGTTGATGGACAGTCGGTGCATTGCCGGGTAAAATGAGGGGTGTTTCCGCTCTTTGCGCCCGCCCACGGTTTCCAATTCTTCCCGCCGCCGGCCGGCCGGGCAATCTTCCGGCCACGCCCCCCGGGTGGCTTGTCTCTCTTCGCGGATGCGCCTGACGCATGACGAATTCGCTGGTTCGCATTGAAGACGTCTACAAGGATTACACTCGCGGCAGCGAGGTGATTCATGTGTTGCGCGGCGTCAATCTCGATATCGCCGAGGGAGAATTCTTGGGCCTCATCGGGCCCAGTGGTTCCGGCAAGAGCACGCTGCTCAACCTGATCGCCGGGCTCGACAAGCCGACGCGCGGCCGGGTCGTCATCGGCGATCATGTCATCTCCGATCTTTCGGAGGCCGATATCGGTCATTGGCGCAGCCATCATCTCGGCTTCGTCTTTCAGTTCTATCATCTGATTCCCGTGCTGACCGCCTATGAAAACGTCGAGCTGCCGCTGCTGCTGTTTGATCTGCCGGCTGCCCGCCGGCGACAGCAGGTGCTGACCACGCTCGACCTGGTCGGGCTGACGCACCGCATGCGGCATCGCCCCGGCCAGCTCTCGGGTGGCGAACAGCAGCGCGTCGGCATTGCCCGCGCGCTGGTTACCGACCCGACGCTGATCGTGGCCGACGAACCAACCGGCGACTTGGATGGCCACACCTCCGAGGAAATCCTCGATCTGCTGGAGATGCTGCAAGCCGGCCTGCGCAAGACGGTCATTCTGGTGACGCACGATCCCCGGGCGGCCTCACGAACGCGGCGCCTCGTGCGGCTTGAAAAAGGGGTGCTGGCCGACGGGACCGAAAACACCCTCGCCGAAGCGTTTCCCGGTTGGAAAGCCAACTGACGCGGACCGCGGCAGATGGTCGTCGTTTCAGAACCGGCGGGGCGCGGGGCCATCGAACCGCGTGGCGCGAGCCGGTGTGGTTCTGCGCCGAGGGGCGTTCTCCAGCAAGCTGGCAATCATCCCTTGGGCGTCGTCGGTCGTGCGGGCCAACCGCACGAGCCAGAGCGCTCGGAGCATGCCGGTCGACTCGAACAGATCGGCCGGAAAACAGGCTAGAATGCTGGCGGCAATATCGTGGTTGGCGACCGGATTCGGACTCTCCGCGGCCAGGCCGTGTTCGAACGCCAACCGCAATGCGGCCAAAGTTAATCCCCAGGCCTGACGCCGAGCGGCCGATCGCGGTTGCTGCCGCAGGTCGGTCGAGAATTCGACCACGCGGGCCGCATCGAAGCCCAGCTCGCTCACCTTGTACTCGCCGTCGAGGTAACCCAAGAGCAAATCGGTCCAGCGCTCCATCCGCCGCCGCAAGCGATTGAGCAGGACTGCTTCGTTACCGTCCAAGAGCGGACTGTGAACCAGGAGCACGAGCGCCCGCGTGCGAACCTCGAGATGACTGGCCAGTACGTTTTGGGCAATCGGCTCGGCATCGTTGCTACCTCGGCGCCGATCGTAGGCGTAGAGAACGGCGGTCCAAATGCGCAGTACCATTTCGCCCAGAAAGATCTCTTCCAACAGCGGCCGGATTTCGGCGGCCGCCGCGGCGCGCTGCTCGGGGTCGCCCGCATCGGAATTGGCCAATCGCTTCACGGCGCGCAGCCAGCGGTCGCAGCGACACTTCGACGTTACCCAGTATTGTTCCAAAGACGAAGGAGAGATTTCGGCCGGCCCTTCGATCAGCACCGGTCCGTGCGCGGCGACCAGTGCGGCAACTTCAACCAACTGACGAGTGTGCATGAAAGCTTCTTTGTTGGACGAGCTGTGCGGAGGCAGTTGTACTTGAGGAAAACAGCGGTCGGACCATAGGCGCCCAGAACAGTGGCGACGTGCCAGACTGGCCAACCGCGGACACCAGGAAGGAAAACCGGGCGGGAGAGCCCGAGGGGACCAGGGCTCCCCCGCCGATTTCCCTCGCTTTGGAGTCGAATGCTCAGTAGGGCAATCGCGGTGCCAGTGGCCCGGCACCCCCAGCGGAAACGCCTTGACGGTGCGTCAAAGGCCGGTGCCATAAGCCTTTGCGGAAAATAGTCGCTCCAGCGAGCGACGGCAACCGTGCGGCAAAAAGACAACGCCCCGCGCGGCCCCTGTTGCCGCCAGGCGACAATCAAAGGGGACGCAAGTCTCCCTGCCCCTCTTATTTCATTCCGCCGGCGAGCGCGGAAGGCGAAGACGATTCCTTCCTGACAGCGCAATGAAAAGGGGGACAGGATTTCGGCTCCCGTCCCCCTCAATTCATTTTAAAGCGACATGCGCTAGCGAGACCTGCGGGCACTATCCGGCAGCGGGTGGGCGTGGCTGGGACCGATCACCGCGTCGTCGCGATGGATACCCGCGGTCGGCTGCCCGTCATCGTTCAAAAAGATGTTGTCCGGACAACCGTCGGCATTACACGATTTCAGGAAATCGACGTGGCCGTCTTCAAACAGAACGTTTTGACCCCGGCGACCGTGATTGAGACTCGACAACTGTGCCGGCAGAGGAGGACCCTTGCCCGACACGAACGCGCTGCCGGGAGCGTCGGCCATCAGAGCGAACGCCGAGCGGTTCAAGTTCTTGGTCGGTTGATAGCGGCCATCGGAGACAAAGCCGAGGTTATAGCCGTAGCTGCCCCCCATCACCCGGTACAAATCGGCCTGCTTATCAGGCGACGCGACTTCGATTTCGCGGAACGCCGGAAGGTGGAACTGATCAACCTTGCCGGCCAGCTCCGATGACGGACAAATCACCAATGAAGGCTCGTCCAACAAGCCGTGGTCCGACAGTTTGGTCGCGTAGACGCCGGCGGGAAATTGCTGCTCGCCAGTGACCAGGGTCGGAAAATGGCCCCCGTTGACATTGGCGAATTGGGCGAGCGAACGTCCCAGCTCTCGCAGGTTGTTTTGGCAGCCGGTCACCCGTGCCGCAAAACGACTTTGACTGAGCGCGGGCAGAAACAAGACCGAAGCAGCCAGGAAGATCGCAGCTGCCACGGCAAAATCAACCAACCGCCAGCGGGCCGGAGCAGGAGCCGCCGGAGTCAGGGCGACTTCGATGCGCGAGTTGATAAACTCACACGTGCGCTGAGCCAGCCCTGGCGGAGGTGTATAGTGCGCCCGGTCGGCTTCGAACAACGACAGTTTGCTACGCAGGACTTCCAAATCTTGCTGCAAGGCGGGGTCACGACTCAATTGCGCGTCGATTGCCGCTTTTTCCTGCGGCTCGAGCGCGTCGAGCAGATAACCGACGAGATCGTCTCGCATAGCTCAATTACTCGCTAGGTGGGGGGCTCAGGTGGGGGCTCGTCCGTCACGCGGCAAACACTTGCCGTGCGCTGACGATTCTTCATGGTTCGGTTAATCGTGCGGCTTGTTGGCTTGGCTTTCCATCCACATCTCATTGAGCTTGAGGATGGCGGTGTGCAAACGGCTCTTCACCGTTCCGACCGGAATCCCGAGGATCTCGGCCGCTTCACGGTATTTCAAACCCTGATAATAAATTAGCTGTACGGCGGTGCGAAACTGCTCCGGTAATCGGTCGAGCGACTCGCGAATCCACTCTCGCCTCTGGCTGGCGTCCAACTGGCTTTCAGGATTCAATTCCTTACTGACCAGCAAATCCACTAGCGAGCCGACCTCGTCATGTCCCTCGCCTTTGGGGCTCCGATCCAGGCTCAAATTGCGATGCCGTTTGTTGCGGCGCTGCGCATCAATCGCCTGGTTCGTAGCAATCGTATAAAGCCAGGGCCGAAAGCGGCGTCCCTCCTCAAACTGGTCGCATTTCAGGTGAACCTGCAAAAAGGTCGCCTGGAACGCGTCCTCGGCCATCTCGGCGTCGCCGAGATACCGCCGTAAATAGCTAAATAGTTCCCTCTCATAGCGATGCACCAACTGGGAAAAGGCCTGCCGGTCGCCTTGCTGACGGTAGTCAGCAAGCAACTGCTCATCGGTCGGGGAGACCGATTCGGCATTGCCTTGGGCCATCGACTGCGGGTTATCGACTGCCTTACCCATCTGTTGCTACGGAAGTCTCGGAAGAGAGGTTCTTCGGTGGGGAAAAAAAACTTGCCCGGGCACTGAGCCGGTAGCATCCTAACCACTGGCGTCGCAGGATTATAGCACATGTTGTGTGGCTGCACCCCCTGCGTGATTGCGGCAAACCGCCAAGCCGCCAAAGGGGGGCCAGCTTCAGCCTTGGCCGGCCTCTTCGGGGCGAATCCGCGGGGGAGCACGCCACGAAGGCGGCCGAGCACACACTGCCCTGGCCTCATACCTTGAGCCGATTTTGACGATTCCACCGGCCGAGTTTGACAGCCGCCGACTGCGCCCCCTACACTCCGCTGGCAGACCAGACCGATTGCCCGCCCTCCCCCCAACGCGGTGGTCACGTATTCGTGGTAGAAGCAGCTCCTTATCGCTGGGCGACAAGAGGAGACATTAACGCCTTCTTCGGCTTGATGCTCGACAACCTTGCCAACATGGTCCTGCTGGTTTCCTTGCTTGAGGCGGTCTGGGGACTTCCCGCTTCGTTCTCGCTGCGCTACATGATTCCGGGCACGGCGTTGGGCGTGGTCGTGGGGGATGTGGCATTCACCGGCATGGCTTTTCGCCTGGCCCAGCAGACCGGCCGTTCGAGCGTCACGGCGATGCCGCTCGGGCTCGACACCCCCAGCACGTTCGGCATGGTCTTTTTCGTGCTGGGACCTGCGTTCCATCTCGCGCGCGAGCGCGGCTTGGACGTGACCGAGGCCGCGACCGCCGCCTGGCACATCGGCATTTGGTCGCTGGTCTTCAGTGGCCTGTTCAAACTCGCTTGCGCGCCGTTGGCCGGTTGGGTCCGCCGTGCGCTGCCGCGGGCCGGACTATTGGGCTCGCTGGCGGCGATTGCCCTGGTGTTGATCAGCTTTCTGCCTCTTTTGGATATCCTGCACGATCCGGTCGTCGGCCTGGTCGCGCTGACTCTGATCCTGACGACGCTGGTCGCCCGCGTCGATTTGCCGCTCGGCATACCAGGCTCACTGGCGGCGCTCGTCCTGGGGAGCGCGCTGTATTACCTGATCCATGGGATCAGTGGTCCGCCGCCGATCGACGCCGCGCTGCCGATCGACGCCGTGGCAACCGCCGCGGCTGGGCACGCCTGGTTTCCGACTGAGTGGCTCGGCGTTTGGCGATTGGAGTGGCTCGGCGCCGCAAGCACGGCGGTCGGTTACTTGCCGGTCGTGATCCCCTTCGCGCTGGCCACGGTCGTCGGAGGCATCGACTGCACCGAGAGCGCGGCGGCGGCCGGAGATGAGTTTGACACCGGCCGCGTGATCGCCGTCGAGGCGGGCGCGACGCTCGTGGCGGCCATCTGTGGCGGCGTGATCCAGACGACCCCCTTCATCGGCCATCCGGCTTACAAGGCGATGGGTGGACGCGCCGGTTACACGCTGGCCACGGCACTGGTGGTCGGAACTGCCGGAATCTTCGGCTATTTCTCCACGCTCTATGCCGTGCTGCCGCTGGCGGCTGTCTATCCGATTTTGCTGTTCATCGGCCTGGAGATCACCGCCCAAAGTTTCGCCGCCACCGACATGCGCCATTATCCCGCCGTGGCGCTGGCCTGCGTGCCGGCACTGGCCTATCTGGCGATCATGTTCGTCGACCAGGTATTGGCCAGGACCGACCTGGGCCCGGCCGGCTTGACGGGGCCCCTGGCCGAACGCATTGCCACGCTGCGAATTTTGTCCGGCGGCTTCATCGTCACCAGCCTGCTCTGGGCGTCTGCCTTGGCGGCGCTGGTCGACCGGCGATTGGCCCAAGCCGCGGCCTACTTCGTCGTGGCGGCGGCAGCGAGCCTGATCGGCGTGATTCACTCGCCACACGTTGGCTCGCCCATTGGGCTCCCCTGGCTGCTTCCAAAGCCGCCCGACGGCGGCCCATCGCCGTATGCCTTGGCGATCGGCTACCTGCTGGCTGCCGGATTGTTGTGGTGCTGGTCGTGGCGCGAGCGTGGCCCCGCCCGGCCGACGTCTCAGGCGAGCGAGAAATAATTCGCCATTTCGGGCGTGCCAACGGTGATCGCCTGAATGCGCGCCGTGGTCGACGGCGCCAGCGGAAACTCGCGACCGGCCGACAGATCTGCCAGTTCGACGACGCGCGTCGAGACCAACACGATCGTACAGAGCGCCGGCGCCCCAGAAAGCGTATCAAGGAAATCGGCCGGCAGCGCGGCTCCCGTGCGTGGCCGGGCAACGGCCAGTTCTGCAAGCGCCGTTCGCGCCATGCCGGCCGACGCGCGCCCGTCGAGACGAATCGATTCCTCGCCGGCAACAACCAAGAGCAGCCGACAGCCACCGCGTCGGCAAACATCGGCCACCAGCGTGGCGGTCAACGACAAAGCGATTTCGACCCGCTCGCTCGCCGCATCCGAGCCCCCGGCCGCGCCTGGCGTTTGCCAAAGATCGAGAAAAATCGCCACGTCGTGACCTCGCGCGGCATCGAACTGACGAACGACGATTTGCCCACGTCGGGCGGTCGATCGCCAATGGATCCAACGGCGGCTGTCTCCCGGTCGCCAGTCGCGCAGTCCGTGAAAATCGACTTCCGAGCGCGTTTGGCGGCGCCGGGTTCGCTGGGCGGCCAGATCGCTGTTCCGTGCCAGCCGCAAACCGGCGTTGGTCAGCCGCCCCAATCGAGGCCAGGCAATCAGCTCGGCCGGTAAATCGATCCAGCGCCGGTGCCGGACCAGCCCCAACGGATACAGCGTCGTCAGCCGCAACGGACCAAATGCGTAGCGGCCGCGAACCGGCGGGCTGCCTTCGTAGAGCCCCCGGCACGATCCTCGCGGAGCGAGGTACGGAAACAGCACGCCTCCTCGTCCCGATTCGACCCCAGTGAGTGGACCCTCGTAGCGGCAAAAGTCCTCGATTTCGACCCCCCAGGCCGACAGCCAGCCGATGCGATTCGCGGCGCTCAATTCGACCACCAGTCGATCGGTGGCGGCGATGCCGGCCGGAATCTGTCGCTGGACCTCGAGCCGAGCCAGGGCCCGCCGCGGCAGCCAGTAGCTGAGCAGCAAGGGACCGGTGAGCATTCCTCCCAGAATCAACAGCGCATTGGAATCGCGCAGCCGGGCACCGCCGAAGACCGTCATCACGACCAGAAGATAGATTAGACCGTTGGGCGTCAGCGTGCTGGGCCGCGAGCGGAGACGACTGGCGCGGGCAAACAGCGCCCGTGGCACGCGCTTGAAAACAAGCACGAGGAACCGCTTCGCGATGCGTTCGACCTGGCCTGGCATGATGGACCGTTCCAGCGGAGCGGGGAAAAAACCGTTTGTCGCACCTTCTCCACACTAACCCAAAGCGCGAGCGAGGGATGGAACCTCCATAGTAACCCGAGGCGCGAACGAGAGATGCAGCGCAAGAACGCGACCGACGTCGAACGCTGGCTTGCGCTTCGGGTTCATCGGACGAGCCGTTACACCGCCGCGAAACACGATCTCGTGTCGCGCCCTATGCCAGTTTAACCGCGGCGACCAGTTTGGTCAGCGAACTTTTGGCGTCGCCGAACAAGATCGAACATTTTGGATTATAGAACAGCTCGTTCTCGATCCCGGCGAAACCAGGATTCATCGTCCGCTTCAGCACGATGATGCTCTGGGCCTGGTCGGCGTTGAGAATCGGCATGCCGTGAATCGGGCTGGACGGATCGTTGCGCGCCGCCGGATTGACCACGTCGTTGGCGCCGATCACCAGCGCCACGTCAGCCCGCGGAAATTCGCCGTTAATCTCGTCCATGTCCAACAGCTTGTCGTAAGCGATGTTGGCCTCGGCCAATAGCACGTTCATATGGCCCGGCATCCGGCCGGCGACCGGATGGATGGCAAACTTCACTTCGCCTCCGCGCTTTTCGATCAGTTCGCTCAGTTCGCGCACCTGGTGCTGGGCCTGGGCGACGGCCATGCCATAGCCCGGAATCACGATCACGTTCCGCGCGTAGGCCAGCTGCACGGCCGCGTCTTCGACCGACACGCTTTTGATTGTCTGTCCGGCCAGCGCCGTCGAAGCGGCACTCGTCGCGGCACTGCCGCCAAACGCGCCAAACAGCACGTTGGCGAACGAACGGTTCATGGCTTTGCTCATCAAGATCGAGAGCAGAAAGCCGCTCGCTCCGTCGAGCGCGCCGGCGATGATCAGCACGTTGTTGCCCAGCGCGATCCCGGTGGCCGACGACGCCAGGCCGGCATAGGAGTTGAGCAGTGAGATCACGACCGGCATATCGGCGCCGCCGATCGGAATCACGATCAGCACGCCCACGGCCAACCCCACCAAGGCCATCAAGTAAAAGACCGGAGCATGCGAGGACGCGGTCGAAGGCGTGATGACCAGGTAGAGAAACAAGCAAACGGCCACGACGAACAAGCCGATGTTCAGTTGGTTTTGAAACCGGTAGGTGATCGGAGCGCCGGGAAGCAATCCTTGCAACTTGCCGAAGGCCATCAAGCTGCCGGTGATCGTGAGCGAGCCGAACATCACCTCGAAGCCGAGCGCGCCCATCTCGACCGCACTCAATGCGCCCGGCAGTGTCCCGGTCTCGGCATGATGTTCGGCCGGCAGCACCACGGTCATGAAGTGATAGTGCGCAATGCCGACCAGCGTCGCCGCCAGCGCGCCGCAGGCGTGCGAAATGGCAGTCCGCTGGGGAATGGCCGTCATCGGCATCCAGATCGAAATGGCGGCCCCAATGCCCGAGCCGAGCACCAGCCCGGTGAAGATCCAAATCGGCGTGATGATTTCCTGATGAAACAGCGTGCCGACTACGGCCACCAGCATGCCGATGGCGGCCAATTGCATGCCGCGGCGGGCTTTGTCCGGAGCGGTCAATCCCTTGAGGCCGAGAATGAACAGGACCGAAGCCGTCAGGTAAGAGGCTTGGATCAGGTATTCGCGCCAATTGGCTGCCGCCGGCTCGAGGACCCCCTGTGGGGCGGTTTCAGAAATTGCCAAGAGAGCTTGGATCAAAACGTTCCGCATCGCCTACTTTCGTTCCTGGCGCTTGAACATTTTGAGCATCCGGTCGGTGATCATGAAACCGCCCACGACATTGACCGTCGCTGCAGTCACCGCCAGAAAACCCAACACCGTGGCCAGCGTCCCCTGGCCGCCGCCGGCCGCCACCAACGAGCCGACAAGCGAAATGCCCGAGATGGCATTGGTCGCTGACATCAGCGGAGTGTGCAGCAGAGCCGGGACTTTGGTGATGACCAGGTAGCCAACGAAGCCGGCCAGGATGAAGACGTAGAGCTGCAGGAACGGAATCGTGAGGATGGTGGTTCCCAAAGGGCAGACTCCAACGGGCCGCTGCGTGCGCTCGGCGGCGCGGGACGGCACAAAGTTGCAAACGACACAGCGTGTTAGCAACGCGCTAGGCAGCTACACGGGGGCGCGAGCTAGCACGGCGAGGCGGCGCAAGTGCTGTTTTTTCCGTAGTTTTTCGCCCCTTTTCGACTCGGCAAATCTACACCAGTCCGCTGGCGCTCTGCAAGTGGTGCAATCCCACCCGACGGATCCGCGGTGGCGGCATTGCGAGCCGATCGCGCGAAATGCGTGGCGTTGCCGCTTGGTCGGGCACTGCATGCCTAGAACGCGCACAATTCGGGCCATCTGCGGCTAGCCGCAATGCGCAAACGCCCACGTAGTCGAAACCGAAAAAACCGCGGCGCCACGGGGAAACACACCGTCGGAAAGCCCGGTTTTTCCCTGACCTTAGGCGGTTGGCACGCGATATGCCGTAATCCAAAGCGTCCTTCCCTCATCGGCCCGTCCGGTCCCCACAGGGTGCCCCAGACTCTGGAGTACCGCTGGGGTATGTGACCTCGCCAAGTGGGGGGAATTAAAATCGTGGACGCAAAAGCGGAGCGTCCTTTCTGTCTCTCGTGACGTCGGACAAACAGACCAAGGAATCAAGAACATGTCGCTTTCGCTTGCCGGGGGGCACCGCACTCCCTCGGCCGCCCACCCCACCACGCCGGTCCTCGCTAGCCCGGTTCCGGGGGTGCTCGGTGGTTCGTCAGGCTTGCCGGGTTCGTCCGTGTTGGCCTCTTCGCCTCCGCCAGCTCCACCGGTGCTCGCCACGCCGGCAGTCTCTCCCATTTTGCAGACCGTCGAGCGCCGCCTGCGCGAAAGCTCGTATTACTATCTGCGAAGCATTCGCTGCTTTTTTGAGTCGGGTGTCGTGACACTCCGCGGTCGCGTGCCGACGTTCTATTTGAAGCAGACCGTGCAATCGATCGTCGAAAAGATCGATGGGGTTGAGCAGGTCGTCAATCTGGTCGAAGTTTTCGACTCGCGCCAGGATGTCCCACCCGCGGTCCGGCGAACGGCCTGAAGCGGTTGGCGTTCGCGCCCGATGGCCTCCGTTTGCCGTGCGTCGCTTCGCCGCGCACTGGACAGCGCGCGTTCGCTGCACAGCCGCGCTATTTCTTTTCGCTCTTCAGATGTTTTTCGAGCCACTCGAACATCGCGGCGTCGGCCTTCTCGGCGTCGGCGCCGCCGAAGCCGTGTCCCGCCCCTTCGAGCGTCAACAGCTCGACTTCGACCCCGGCCGCTTTCAATCGCTCGTCCATCAGCGTCGCCTGTTCATAGGGGACGATCGTGTCCTTCGTGCCGTGGATGATCAGCGTCGACGCGGCGTCGGGAGTCACCCAATAGAATGGGCTGGCTAGAATGTAATTGTGCCGCGCGTGCTCGACGTCGCCACCCAAGAAGTTCACGAGCAATTGCTCGACGGCGGGGCTGTGCATACGCGTCAAATCGTTCGGCCCATAGATGTTGACGACGCACTGCACCCGGCACGATTGACCGGCGGTGCCAGCGCCATGTTGGCCGGCCGGATCGGGAGCCAATCGATCGGCGTCGGCGCCGACCCCCAGGCACTGCGTCAGATGGCCGCCCGCCGAGTCACCCAGCGCACCGATGCGGCTGGTGTCGAGCTTCAGTCGCTCGGCATTCGCCCGCAGCCAGCGGACCGCGGCCTGAACGTCCTGGAGCGCGGCCGGAAAGGGATGGGCCGGTGCAAAGCGATATTGTACCGTCACTGCCACAAAGCCGCGGCGAGCCAGTTTTTCGCACGTCGCTTGCCACCGGCCGCGATCGCCACCGGTCCAGCCGCCGCCATGAATGCAAACCACGCCGGGCGCCAGGCCGTCGATCTTGCTCGGCCGGGCCAGATTGAGCTTGAGATGCTGATCTTCGGGATTGCTGTACTCGACGTTGCGCTCGATTTCGATTTCTTCGTCGGCCCTCGAGCGCTCGGCCGCGAGCGCAAACATCGAAGTGGCGACTAGCAGCAAAAAACCGGCACGGCGAATCATCGGAAGTTCTCCAGGCGGGAAAAAGGCGGGGGGGGTAAGCAATGTTCTGCGAGTATCGTTCGGTGGCCCGGGCGCTGTCCAGCAATCGCCCGCCCTAGTGGTATGTCGCCCAACTTCTGGACGGGCAGCTCGTTACTTCTTGGGACCCTTGAGGTGTTTTTCGAGCCAGTCGAACATCGCGGCATTGGATTTCTCGGAGTCGGCACCCGTGAAACCGTGTCCGGCCCCTTCGAGCGTCAACAACTCGACTTCGACGCCGGCCGACTTCAATCGCTCGAGCATCAGCGTCGCCTGTTCGTAGGGAACGACGTTGTCCTGTGTGCCGTGGATGATCAGCGTCGGCGCCGCGTCGGGAGTCACCCAATAGTAGGGGCTGGCCAGAATGTATTGCTGTCGGGCATGCTCACGGTCGCCTCCAATGAATTGGTAGAAAGCCCGATCGACGTCGGGGTTCGTGCTGAAGGCGCGAGTCATGTCGTTGGGCCCGTAGATATTCACCACGCACTGCACGCGGCACGATTGGCCCGCGGTTCCGCTGGCGGGCGCGGGAGCCAACCGCTCGACATCGGCGCCCACGCCCAGGGATTTCGCCAGATGGCCGCCGGCCGAGTCGCCCAACGTGCCGATGCGACTGGGATCGATCTTCAACCGTTCGGCGTTCGCCCGCAGCCAGCGAACGGCGGCTTGAACGTCTTCGAGCGCCGCCGGAAATCGGTGGGCGGGGGCCAGGCGATATTCGACCGTCACGGCTACAAATCCGCGCCGCGCCAGTTCTTCGCACGTCCCCTGCCAGCCGCCGCGATCGCCGACGGTCCAGCCGCCGCCATGAATGCAAACCACCGCCGGCGCCAGTCCATCGATCTTGCTCGGCCGGGCCAGGTTGAGCTTGAGATGCTGATCTTCGGGATTGCTGTACTCGATGTCGCGCTCGACTTGAATTTCGCCGGCGGCGACCAGCGATCGCTCCGGCGTGCCGGCAAGCGTCGAACCGGCCACGAGCAGTAAATAACCGGCGCGGCGAATCATCGGAAGTACTCCAGGCAGGTGCGGAAACACGGGCGCAAGCAACGTCCTGCGAGTATCGTTCGCCGCGGCGGCCGTGTCCAGTAAATGCCACGGCGTCTTAACCGCCTGTGAGGGACCGCGTCATTTCCCCAGCAGATGCCGAAGCGCCGCTTCCAGATCGGGATAGCGGAACGCATAGCCGCTTTCGAGCAATCGGGCGGGCCGGACGCGAGCACTGGACAGCAAAAGCGCGTCTCCCATTTCGCCGAACGCGAGGCGAACTACCGGCGCCGGCATCGGAAAGATCGTCGGCCGGTGCAGCACGCGACCCAAAGTTTTGGTGAACTCCAGATTTGTCGCGGGATGTGGGCCGACGCCGTTGACCGGCCCAGAGAGCGTATCGTGCATGATCGAGTGATGGATCGCGCCGACAACGTCGTCCAGCGCGATCCAGCTCATATATTGCCGCCCGTCACCCAGCCGGCCGCCAGCCCCCATGCGAAAGGGGGGCAGCATTTTGGCCAGCGCTCCGCCGGCCGGACTCAGCACGATGCCGAAACGAATCCGGATGACCCGAATGCCGGCATCGGCGGCCGGCGCGGTGGCGGCTTCCCAGGACTGGCAGACGTCGGGCAAAAACCCCTCGCCCGTCCGACTGGCTTCGTCGAGCAGTTCATCGCCGCGATCGCCATAGAATCCGATCGCCGAAGCGCAGACCCAGACGCGCGGCCGCGGGTTGAGCCCGGCCAACGTGCGTGCAAGGAGCGTGGTGCTTTCGACGCGGCTGGTCAGAATCCGCTCCTTCTGCGCCGCGGTCCAGCGACGGGTGGCGATTCCTTCGCCCGCCAGGTTGACCAGCGCATCGCAGCCGGCCAGTCGCTCGGCGTCGATTTTTCCGGCGGCCGGATCCCAGGCAATCTCACTGGGCGAAGTGGGACGCCCGCGCACCAACGTGTGAACCTGATGTCCCCCGGTAGTGAGAAACGGTGCAAGAGCCGAACCGATCAAACCCGACGCCCCAGCGATGGCAATTTGCATGCTTCCAGCTCCTGAATAGCGTCGATGGGCTGCCACATCGGCCGCCGTCACCGCGTGGCGATAGGCGAACAACCGGTCCAATTCGCGGCCAGCGAAACCTCCTGCCAGCCATTGGCCCACGGCGCCGACAGGCAAAGCATAGTCGATGCGGTCGATCAGATGACAGGCGTCGGGCCCGTCGGGTTCGATCGTGTGGGTGTGGGTCCACGAGCGAAATGGGCCCGACAGCTGACAATCGCGAAATTGCCGGCCGGCGACATAGTCGCAATGTTCCAGCCGCCAGGTGAGCTTCAGCGGGCCGAGCGATTGGCGCAGCGTAACGCGATCGCCAGTTTGGATTCCGCCGGTCCGCTCGACGACCTCGATGCGCTGCCAGGGGGGAGCCAAACGCTCAAAGGCCCCTGGCCTTTCGTGCCAACGAAACACTTCGTCGGCTGGTGCCGCAATTCGCGAGCGGAAAACGAAGACATTGGCCATCGGGGGCTCCTCGCGACATTTGAGTTGATCGAATCGGGGACGGTCGGCAGGAGTTATTGCAATAAATAGGAGACCAAGGGCAAGAACGGTAAGCCGACGAGAAAAAACCAGCCCATCAGTGAAATAACAACCGGCGGCGTTGGGCTTTCGATCCGGATGCGTGAGGCGAGCTTCGTAGCGTCTCCGATCTCGTCGGGAAACCAAATCAGAACCAGTGGGCCCGATAAGACCAGGCACATTGCGGCGATCCCTTTGGCGTCCCAGCCCCATGCGGCGGTTGCCAACGCCAGGTAAGCCAACGCGACAGTCAGCGCGAGAATCTTGCCGCGGGTGATTTCCATCTTGGGCCCACTCAAGGATGCCGTCACCCTCGGGCGGGCGACCGCTCGGCTGAGCGCCCGCGCGACCGGCCAACCCCCTGTCGCGCGCCGCCGATGCAAGTAGGGCCCCTCGAGCGAAAGTTTTCAACTCCCCGCGTCCGTTTTTTTCTTGTAAGCCACGTTTCGACCCCCCGCCGAGATTGGCGGTCGCGCGCCGGCCGACATTGCCCTTCCGGCCATTCTGGCACTGCATTTTGCGGCGCGGCGGGCGGCCGCGGTGGGGCGCCCGAGGGGCATTTGGGTTTGAGAAGCCGTAGTTTCCCGGCTATCTTGATGGTTTGTCTTTCGGCCCAAAGCGCCGGCGGCAGAGGCCCGCCGGGATTGGACTGCCCCGCCGGTTCGGAGCAAGCGAGCGGCGGCTGGGACGAAAGACTGAGCGGTTTCGTAGCTGGGAAAAAGGTGAGAGCCATGGCAACCGAGCAGCGTGTTTATAACTTTTCGGCCGGGCCGGCGGTCTTGCCGCTGCCGGTCATCGAAGAGGCCCAGCGGAACTTGGTCGCGCTGCCCGGTGTCGGCAGTTCGATCCTCGAGATCAGCCATCGCTCGAAAGCCTTTGAGGCAATCCTGTCGGAGACGAAACAATCGCTGGTCGAATTGCTGGACATTCCTTGCGGCTATCAGATCCTGTTCTTGCAGGGCGGGGCGAGCTTGCAGTTTTCGATGGTGCCGCTGAATTTGTTGGGGGGCAAAACGGCCGATTACATCCTCACCGGCAGTTGGGGTCAGAAAGCGATCGAAGAAGCAAAGCGGACGGGTGAAGCGCGCGTCGCCTGGGACGGCAAAGTCGACAACTACAATCGCTTGCCCGCCACCAGCGAACTGAAATTGAGCCCCACGGCCGCCTACGTTCACATCACGTCGAACGAAACGATCCAGGGGGTCGAGTTCCGCGACGCTCCGCAAACCGGCGGTGTGCCGCTGGTGGCCGATCTGTCGAGCGACTTTTTGTCGCGGCCGGTGCCGGTCAAACAGTTCGGTATGATTTATGCCTGCGCAGAAAAACGCCGGCATCGCGGGGGTGACGGTCGTCATCGTGCGCGACGATCTGTTGGCCAAAGTGCCGGAGAATCTGCCGCCGATGCTCGACTATCGGCTGCAAGCCAAAAACGATTCGCTCTACAACACGCCGCCGGTGTTCGCCATCTATATCCTGTCGCTGATTACCAAGTGGCTGAAAAACGAAGTCGGCGGACTCGCCAAAATGGCCCAGCGGAACGAGACGAAGGCGAAGCTGCTCTACGACGCGCTGGATGGCAGCGACGGGTTTTATCGCGGCCATGCCCAGCCCGACAGCCGCTCGCAAATGAACGTTACCTGGCGGCTGCCGAGCGAAGAATTGGAAGCGACATTCGTCAAGGAAGCCAAGACCCACCGGCTGCACGAACTCAAAGGGCATCGCTCGGTGGGCGGTATCCGGGCCTCGATTTATAACGCCATGCCTTTGGAAGCAGTGCGGGCACTGCGTGATTTTATGGTCGACTTTCAAAGCCGCCACGCCGAGTGAGCGCGCCGATCGTTCGTCCGCGGAGGGTGTCGCCCGACAAGCACCTCTGAAATTGAAAATGCGTTTGGTTTCATTCTTATCCTTTGCTGCCGGCCCCAAGCGCCGCGCACGTTGAAAGATTGCCATGGAAACCCAACTGGTTGTTTTGGGAGCCGGACCGGGTGGCTATGCCGCCGCGTTTCTGGCCGCCGATATGGGCATGCAAGTCACCTTGGTCGAGGCCGATCCGCAACTCGGCGGCACCTGCCTGCTGCGGGGCTGCATCCCGTCGAAGGCGTTGCTGCACGTCGCCCGCGTGATCAACGAAACGAAGGAAATGGCCGAATGGGGTATCGCCTTCGGTCCGCCTAAGATCGATATCGACGCCGTCCGCGCTCGCAAGGAAAAAGTCATCGGCACCCTGACCGGCGGCCTCAAGCAGTTGGCCAAGAAGCGCAAGATCGAAGTCATCACCGCGCGCGGCTACTTCGAAAGCTCCAACACGCTGCGGCTCGACTATGCCGACGGCAAGGCCAGCGACCATTTGACGTTCGAGCATTGCGTGCTGGCCACCGGCTCGCAGCCGGCGATTCCCGGCCCGTTCAAATTGCCGACCGATCGTGTGATGGATTCGACCGGCGTGCTGGCGCTCAAAGACATGCCCGAATCACTGCTGGTGATCGGCGGCGGCTACATCGGCTTGGAAATGGGATCGGTCTATGCCGAGCTCGGCTCGAAGGTGACCGTCGTCGAACTGACGCCGACCCTACTGCCCGGGGCCGATCGTGACCTGGTCGTTCCGCTGCAGGCCAAGTTGAACAAGGCCTTCGCCGCCATTCATCTGGAGACGAAAGTCACTTCGCTCACCGACAAAGGTAACGAGATTGAAGTCGGGCTGGAAAGCGCCGCCGGCAGCCGCACCGAGCGATTCAGCCGCGTCCTGGTCTCGGTTGGCCGCCGGCCCAACAGCGCCGGCCTGGGATTGGAAAACACGCAGGTCGAAATCAATCGGCAAGGTTTCGTCGTCGTCGATGAGCAGCTGCGCACCGCCGATCCGCACATCCTGGCCATCGGCGACGTGGCGGGCG
The DNA here is from genome assembly GCA_963702015.1 of uncultured Planctomycetaceae bacterium. GTDB lineage: Bacteria > Planctomycetota > Planctomycetia > Pirellulales > PALSA-1355 > DATJTR01. The sequence continues at coordinate 1,910,472 of OY969698.1, read as the reverse complement.
AACCGATGCTGGCCCACAAGGCGACCCATCAAGGACGCGTGGCCATCGAAGCCCTGCTCGGCGAACCGGCCGCGTTCGAACCGCATGCGATTCCGGCCGTCGTCTTTACCGATCCCGAAATCGCCTGGGCCGGCTTGACCGAAGAACAAGCCAAGACCGAAGGGCTGCAAATCGAAATCTGCAAATATCCCTGGGCCGCCAGCGGACGAGCCCAGGCGCTGGGCCGCACCGAAGGCTTCACCAAGCTGCTGGTCGATCCGGAAACCGAGCGCGTGCTGGGCATCGGCCTGGTCGGCATCAATGCCGGCGATTTGATCAGCGAAGGGGTGCTGGCGATCGAGATGGGAGCAACGGTGCGCGATATTTGCGAGACGATTCATCCGCATCCGACCCTGAGCGAAACGGTGATGAACGCCGCCGAAGTCTTCTTTGGAACCGCCACGGAAATTTATCGCCCCAAAAGCCCTCGCCAGACCTCTGGATAGAAAGCCGCGCCGGTCGGCGCGCCCGGGGCCGCCCGGCCGGCGAGCCCCCCGCATTGGCTGGAAGGAACACGGAGATAAGAAGTTACGCGCTCTTTACCTATCGGCCCCAGAGGACGATAATTGCGAGCGACAACGAGCAATCTTGCCAGGCTCACGCATCATGCCCCAAACGCGAGAGGGCCGTCGGGCGGCCGCGCTCTCGCCACGGCTGTTTTTGGGCCTGGCATAGGGGGCACCAACCTACGATTTTGCCAACATCCACCAGAGGGTCTGGCCCATGGCCAATGCTGATACCATTCCCGCCCATGCCGATTCCGATCCCATGGAAACGGCCGAATGGCTCGATTCGCTCCGCTCCGTCCTCGAGAATCAGGGGCCCGAGCGGGTCGCCTTCTTGTTGCAAGAGCTGAGTGACGCCGCCCACCACGAGGGGGTGGAACTGCCGTTTACGGCCAACACTCCCTACATCAACAGCATTCCCGACTCCCGGCAGCCCCCCTACCCCGGCAATCGGGAAATCGAACGGCGGATCAAAAGCATCATTCGCTGGAACGCCATGGCCATGGTCGTCAAGGCGAACAAGGATGCCAGCCTGGGCATCGGTGGCCACATCTCCACCTTCGCTTCGGCCGCCACGCTCTATGAAGTCGCCTTCAACCACTTCTTCCGCGGCAAGGGAAACGACTACTCCGGCGATCAGATTTATTTCCAGGGGCACGCGGCGCCGGGCATTTACGCCCGGGCATTTCTCGAAGGCCGCTTGAACGAACAACATCTGGAAAACTTCCGCCGCGAAATGGCTCCCGGCGGCGGGCTGTCGAGCTATCCCCATCCCTGGCTCATGCCCAAGTTCTGGGAATTTCCGACCGTCTCGATGGGCCTGGCGCCGATCATGGCGATCTACCAGGCGCGGTTCAATCAATATCTGCAAGATCGTGGCATTAAACAGACCAAGGGCTCGCACGTCTGGGCCTTCCTGGGCGACGGTGAAACCGACGAGCCCGAAACGCTCGGCGCCATCACGCTGGCCGGCCGCGAACAACTCGATAACCTGATCTTCGTCATCAATTGCAACCTCCAGCGCCTCGATGGCCCGGTACGCGGCAACGGCAAAATCATCCAGGAACTGGAAGGCATCTTCCGCGGCGCCGGCTGGAACGTGATCAAGGTCATCTGGGGTGACAACTGGGAACCGCTGCTGGAAAAAGACAAGCACGGACTCCTGGTTCGCCGCATGGGCGAAGTTGTCGACGGCGAATACCAGAAATACACCGTCATGGACGGCGCCTACATCCGCGAACATTTCTTCGGCAAGTATCCCGAACTGGAGCAAATGGTTCGCGGACTGTCGGACGAGGAACTCAAAAAACTCCGCCGCGGCGGCCACGATCCCGAAAAAGTCTATGCCGCCTACAAGGCCGCGGTCGACACCCAGGGACGCCCGACGGTAATCCTGGCCAAGACCATCAAAGGCTATGGGCTGGGCGAGGCCGGCGAAGGACGCAACATCACCCACCAGCAGAAAAAGCTGAGCGAAAAAGAACTCAAGGAATTCCGCACCCGCTTCGGCATTCCGATTTCCGACAGCGAATGCTCGAAAGCGCCGTTCTACAAACCAGCCGACGACAGCGAGGAAATCCAATACCTCAAAGCGCGCCGGGCGGCGCTGGGGGGCTTTGCTCCCACGCGGTCGGCCGAGTCGGTCCGCACCGAAGTGCCCCGGTTGGAACAATACAGCGAGTTCACCAAGGGCAGCGGCGACCGCGAAGCGTCGACGACGATGGCCTTCGTCGATTTCTTGCGCAAATTGCTCAAGGATCCAAAGATCGGCAAATACGTCGTGCCGATCTGTCCCGACGAATCGCGCACCTTCGGCATGGAAGGCCTGTTCCGCCAGTGCGGCATTTACGCCCACGCCGGCCAGCTTTACGAACCGGTCGATTCCGAAACGCTGCTCTATTATCGCGAAGCCAAAGATGGCCAGATTCTGGAAGAAGGAATCACCGAGGCTGGTTCGATGGCTTCGTTCATCGCGGCCGGCACGGCTTATTCCAGCCACGGGATCAACATGATCCCCTTCTTCATTTACTATTCGATGTTCGGCTTCCAGCGGATCGGCGACTTGATCTGGGCCGCCAGCGATTGCCGCGCGAAAGGCTTCATGATGGGCGGAACCGCCGGCCGCACCACGCTGGCCGGCGAGGGGCTCCAACACCAGGACGGCCACAGTCTGCTCAACGCCATCGCCTTTCCCACCGTCCACTCCTACGATCCGGCCTTTGCCTATGAAACGGCCATCATCGTGTTGGACGGAATGCGACGCATGTACGAGGAAGGCGAAGCCGCCATCTACTACATCACGCTGGAAAACGAAAACTACCGCCATCCCCCCATGGCCCCCGGAATCGAAGAAGGAATTCTCAAGGGCATCTACAAGTTCGGCTCGAAAGAGGCTGCCGCCGGTGGTCCGCGGGCGCAACTGTTCGGTTCGGGGGCCATCTTGCGCGAGGTGCTGCGGGCGCAGGACATCCTGGCCGAGAAATACGGCGTATCGAGCGACGCTTGGAGTGTGACCAGCTATACCGAGCTGGCGCGCGATTGCGAATCGACCGAACGCTGGAACATGCTCCACCCGACCGAGAACCGTCGGCAATCGTTCCTCGAATCGCAATTGGCCGGCCACAAGGGTCCCTACATCGCGGCCTCCGACTATGTGCGCGTGCTGGCCGAGCAAGTCAGCCCTTGGGTTCCCGGTGGATTGTTCACGCTCGGGACCGACGGCTTTGGCCGCAGCGAAGCGCGCAAGGAATTGCGACGGCACTTCGAGGTCGATGCCGAATTCGTCACGCTGGCCACGCTCTACCAGTTGGTCAAGGCGGGAAAATTCGACAAGGCGCGATTGGGTGCCGCGGTCAAAGAACTCGGGATCGATCCGGAGAAAGCCAATCCGCTGTTCGCCTGATGCGGCGCACCACACCACAGCGCCAACGTTGAGACACGAAGGTTAGGCCGCGTTTTTCAAGAGGATTCCATGCCAGTCGATTTCAAAGTGCCGGACCTGGGCGAAAACATCGAGTCGGGAGATATCGTCAGCGTATTGGTCAAAGAAGGAGACCAGGTTGCCGCCGAGCAGCCCGTCTTCGAGGTCGAGACCGGCAAAGCCGTTGTCGAGCTGCCGACGCCTCACGCCGGCAAGATCACCAAAATCCACGTCGAAAAAGGATCGAAAGTCAAAGTCGGCGATTCGCTGTTGACGATCGAAACCGGAGCACCGGCCGCGGCGGCCAAGGCCGCGCCGGCAACCACCGCCCCTGCAGCTGCCAAGCCGGCACCGGCCCCCGCGGCCAGCAAACCCGCCGAGAAACCGGCCGCCGCGCCCGCGCGCGCGAGACCGCCCCGCCGGCACACGGGGAAAACGAGAACGGTGGCCCGCCGGCACGTCGGGCAGCGCCCGCCACACCGCCGGCCAGCTCGACCGAATCGCGGAAAAAACTGCCGCCGGCTGGGCCGGCCACGCGCCGCCTGGCACGCGAATTGGGCGTCGACCTGGGCAACGTGCATGGCACCGGAGCCGCCGGTCGCATCACCGAAGAAGACATCAAGGCCGCGGTCCGCGGCGGGCAGAACGACCTCGCGCGGTTCGGCCCCTACTCCCGCCGGCCGCTCGGTCCCGCTGCCGGCTGGCACCGACGATCGCGATTCCTGGGGACCGATTCGCCGCACGAAGATGGCGTCGATCCGCAAAACGATCGCGATCAATATGGTCCGCTCGGCGACGACGATTCCGCACGTCACCAACTTCGACGATGCCGACATCACCGAACTCGAGCGAATTCGCAAGGGCGGCCTGGCCGACTACGTCGACTCGAGCATCAAGCTGACGATGATGCCGTTCGTAATGAAGGCGATCGCCCAATCGCTCAGACTCCATCCGCTGATCAACGCTTCGGTCGACATGGAGCAGGAGCAGATCATCTATAAGGAATACGTGAACATCGGCGTGGCAGTCGACACCGAACGCGGCCTGGTTGTGCCGGTGATTCGCGACGTTGACCGGCTGAGCATTCCGGCCATCGCCAAGGCGCTGGCCGACGTGGCCGAGCGCGCCCGCGCCGCGCAGTTTACGCTCGATGAGATGCGCGGAGCCACGTTTACGATCAGCAACATGGGTTCGATCGGCGGCACCTATTCCACCCCGATCATCAATCCTCCCAACGTGGCGATCTTGCTGACCGGCCGGTCGCGGAAGTTGCCGGTGGTGGTCGACGACCGCGTTGAGCCGCGGCTGATGATGCCGCTCAGCTTGTCGTACGATCATCGCATCGTCGACGGCGCCACGGCGGCCCGCTTCCTGAACGAAGTGATCAACTATCTAAAGGTTCCCGGCCGGCTGTTATTGTCGCCGTGACGTTCCGGGGCCTCTCCCCGGGATCTCATTCCAACTCGTCCAGCGCCGCCAGCACGGCGTCGTCGTGGCCGTCGACATTGACTTTTTTCCAGACATGGGCCACCCGGCCGTCGGCGGCGATCAAATAGGTCGATCGCTGGATGCCCATCGACTTCTTGCCGTAGAGGTTCTTTTCGCGCCAGGCACCATACTTTTCGGCTACGCGGTGGTCGGGATCGGCCAACAGGGGGAAATTCAGTTTGAACTTGTCGCGGAACTTTTCGTGGCTGGCCACGTCGTCCGGGCTGACACCGAAGACCTTAGCCCCACGCTTCTTAAGCTCGGCCTGCCGGTCGCGAAAGGCACAGGCTTCTCGGGTACAGCCAGGGGTGTCGTCCTTGGGATAAAAGTAGAGCACTACCGGATGGCCTTGCTGGGCTGAGAGTTTCACCTTCGTGCCGTCGTCGGCCGAGAGCGTAAAATCGGGGGCCTTTTGGCCCGGCTCAATCCAATCGCTCACTCGATTGCTCCTCGACTCGGGGGGTTAGGGGTGTGTGAGTACCAAAACCAAGGTAGCTACCGCCGGGCCGATGGCAAGGGCCCCTGGCGAACCTGGTCGCCCCCGGGTTTGTCACTCTCGCGGCTAGGGGGCGCTTCGCTTTGGCACTCCGGCTGGATAAAATAGGGCGAGGTAGCAGTTCTCCCTTGCCCGGCCGCACTGTTTGCGAAAGGAACCGATTGGCCATCGCCTTGGAATATTCCGCCGAGCGGCAGGATCAGAGTCTGGCCCGGGCTTTAGCCGCCGCTCGTACCGCCGAGAGCAACCGCGGTCGCGACATCGTCATCCTCGACTTGCGCGAGTTGACCACCATGTGCGACTACTTCGTATTGGCCACCGGCACCAGTCGTCGGCAATTGCACGCGATCAGCGAAGAAATCGACGACGTGCTCGAGCGCGACTTCAACGATCACCGGATGGGGATCGAAGGCTACGCCGAGAGCCGCTGGATCTTGCTCGATTTTGGCGATGTGGTGGTCCATCTGTTCGACGGCGAAACCCGCGACTATTACGCGCTGGAACAATTGTGGACCGGCTGCCGTCGCGTGCCGTTCGAGGCCGCGGCCCCGGCGCCTTTGCGCCAGTCGAGCTAGGGCGATTTCGGCGCGGCGCCACCCAAACCCGACGCGCGAGCGAGGGATCTTCGGCGGGCCATCCCTCGCTGGCGCTTCGGGTTTGTTTCTACCGTCCAGCACCAAAGAGACGCCTCTCGAGCGGCTGAGGCGCGCGGCCACCGCCGGGTTTTGGGTTTGCACTTGCGCGCGGTGGGTGGCAAACTCACGCTCATGAACATTCTTAGCCAATTGCAAGACCGCTTCCGTGCGGCGCTCAATTCTCTGGAAGCCGATCCCGGCGAACTTGCCAAGCTGGTCGACATGGTGCGGCCGGCCCAGGATCGCTCGTTCGGCGACTATCAGGCCAACGTCGCGATGCCGCTGGGCAAACGGCTGGGCCGCAGCCCACGCGATGTTGCCGCCGACCTGGTCGCCCGGCTCGACGTGGCCGATCTGTGCGAGCCCCCCACGATCGCCGGTCCAGGCTTCATCAATCTGCGGCTCAAAACCGCCTGGCTTGGCGATCAACTCGGCGCACGGCTGCTCGACGATCGCCTGGGGATTCCGCCGGTCGCCAAACCGCGCACTTACGTCGTCGACTTCTCGGCTCCCAACGTCGCCAAACCGATGCACGTCGGCCACATTCGTTCGACCGTCATTGGCGACGCACTCGACCGGACGCTGCGGTTCGTCGGCCATCGGGTCACCAGTGACAACCACATTGGCGATTGGGGAACCCAGTTCGGGATCATCATCTACGGCTACAAACATTTCGTCGATGCCGAGGCCTATCGCACTGACCCGGTGCGCGAACTCGGCCGGCTCTATCGCCTGGTCAACCGGCTGATGGCCTATCCCCAGCAGCTAACCAAGCGGGACCGGCTGCTTGCGGAGCTGAAAGACCCAGACCAGCTGATTGCGCAGATGGTGGCCGAAGCTGCCGGCCCCGCCGGCACACAGGCCGCCAAACCGCAGGTTTTGGCCAAAGCCCGGCAAAAGGCCGAGCGCAAAGTCCGCGAAATGCAAGACGAGTTGGCGGCGGCCGAAGCCCACGTGGTCGACTTCGAGAGCGATCCGTCGGCGATGCACTTTTTTTCCCACCACCCCGGCATCGCCGAGGCCGTGCTGGTCGAGACCGCCCGGCTGCATTCGGGCGATCCGGAAAACCTGCGGCTCTGGAAAGAGTTCTTGCCCGCCTGCCACGACGAGATCGATCGGCTCTATCGCCGGCTGGGGGTGACGTTCGACCACACGCTGGGCGAAAGTTTTTATCACGATCGCCTGGCCGGCGTCGTCGACGATTTGCTCAGCCGCCGCATCGCGCGCGAGAGCGAGGGAGCGATTTGCGTCTTTCTGCCCGATTCCAAGACGCCGCTCATCGTGCGCAAGCAGGACGGCGCGTTTCTCTACGCCACGACCGACCTGGCCACGATCCAATATCGCCTCGACCAGTGGCATCCCGACGCGATTCTATACGTCGTCGATCATCGCCAGAGTCTGCACTTCGAGCAGTTGTTCGCCACGGCTCGGCTCTGGGGCTACAACGAAGTCGAGTTCGTTCACGTCGCGTTCGGCACGGTGCTCGGATCGGACGGCAAGCCTTACAAAACCCGCAGCGGCGATAACATCGGACTCGAAAGTCTGCTCGACGAGGCCGTCACCCGAGCATACGCCATCGTCAGCCAGAACGACGATGCCAAGCCCGGCGGAGCGGAATTGTCGGAGGCCCAGCGGCGCGAGGTGGCCGAGGCGGTCGGCATCGGCGCGATCAAATATGCCGATCTCTCCCAGAACCGCACCAGCGACTACGAGTTCAGCTACGACAAAATGCTGGCCATGAACGGCAACACCGCCACCTACATGCAATATGCCCACGCCCGGGCGGGCAGCGTGATGGCCAAGGCCGGAGCCGATGCCGACGGGCTGCGCCGCTCGACGGGGCCGCTTCTGCTCGATCAGCCGGCCGAGCGGGCGTTGGCCCTGGCGCTGCTGCAATTTGCCGAAGTCTTTCCGGCCGTGCTGGCCGACTATCGGCCGAATCACCTGACCAGCTATCTGTTCGAGCTGGCCAATTGCTTTTCGACATTTTGGGAGCAATGTCCGGTGATTCGGGCCGACGACGACGCGGTCCGCCGCAGCCGCTTGTTGCTTTGCGATTTGACCGCCCGCACGATCCGTTTGGGCCTTGGCCTGTTGGGCATTCGCGTGGTCGACCGGATGTAAGGCCGCACGGAATGACGCACGCGGAAAAGCGTAGCGTTCCCACGGTGTAACTGCGGTCGATTGCTCGGACGACCGAAACGCCTGTACGGCTCAGCTCGACGGCGTGCCGGCGCTTTTGCGGCTGGCATGGGCTTCGTCGTCGGCGGCGCGGGTGGTCAGGCCCTCGTAGCGGCCAAAGATCATGCGTCCGGCACTTGTCTGCAGCACGCTGGTCACGACGATGCGGACCTGCTTGTTGACGTGCTCGCGACCCCCTTCAACGACGATCATCGTGCCGTCGTCCAGATAGCCGACTCCCTGGCCCGGCTCTTCGCCGGTCTTGACGATCCGCACTTCGACATGCTCGCCCGGCAGAAAGGTCGGCTTCAGGGCGTTGGCCAATTCGTTCAGATTGATCACGCCCACGCCATGCAGACGCGGCGACCTTATTCAGATTGTAGTCGTTCGTGACGACCTTGCCGTTGAGATGCTTGGCCAACAGCACCAGTTTGATATCGACCGGCTGGCCGGCAAACTCGGCCAGTTCGTGGTCGTAGATTTGCAGATCGACCGCCGGATTGGAGCGCAGGCGGTTGAGGATGTCGAGCCCGCGCCGGCCCCGGCTGCGACGCAGACGGTCGGAGCTGTCGGCGATGGCCTGCAGCTCGGCGATGACAAACCGGGGCATGATCAACTGGTTGTCGAGAATCTGCGTTTCGATCACGTCGGCAATCCGGCCATCGATCACCACGCTGGTGTCAAAGACGTAGGGCCGGATCCCTTTAACGTCCTTGGCAAATTCGACATAGGGAATGATGAAACGGAAGTCGTCCTTGGTTTGCAGCAGCATGCTGATGCATGTGTAGCAAAGCAGCATTCCCAGGGCCAACTCGGCATACTGGGCGATCAGCGTTCGCTCGGGCAGAACGGTGGTCAACGCCAGCCGCAGCACGTAGGTCAGAAACAAGCCGACAATCAGGCCGAAATAAACGGCCGTCAGCGTATCGAGTCGTTTGCGGCGGGTGACGACGTCGAGCGCCACGACCGCCAGCGACAGCCCCATCACGCCGACGAACACCCCCCAGGGCGTCCACCAGGGAACATTTCTTGGTAACAGTGGCGACACCGACAATTGCGCAGCCAGCGCCGCGGCCACCATCAAAAACACGCAGCGTAGGATGATGAGGGCCATTTCGAACAACCTGAAACCCGCGCGGACCGCAAAAAAACGCCAAACTCAAGGCACTTCTTCATCTTAGAGGCCACGGCGGCCCGATGCCAGGAGCCCAGCCGTAACTTGGGGGGATTCGGTGGCCCGCCCCCCCGCACAATCGTTACCGGAAGTTCCTCCACCAGCACCGACCGGAAATTTTTTGACCGGCGGCGCTCGCGGCCGGCCAGCTTCATTCCCCGGCTGAGAGACCGGCGAGTCGGGCATGCTCGCGCTGGGCGCTGCGGTCAGTCAGGCAGGCCAGGTAGTCTCCCACGGTGCGCGCCAAGCCGACTGCCGCCACGCGCCGTTGGGCATCCGGCGGCATCAGCTCCGGCTGAGCCGTCAGCCGGGTGAACATCTCGCCGAGCATGGCCTGAGCCGCTAGCCGATGCGCGAGTACGTGTGGATGTCGATAAACGTGCGCGTGCAAAAACTGCTCCAGCTCTCCCTTCTGCTCGGCCAGCTCTCGACTCGCGGCAATGATGGGCGGCACGCTGCGCGCCGCCTGGGGATTATCGATTGCCAGGTCGGTCAACTGCCGGCTTGCGCACGCCAGCAAATCGCTCACTTGCCAGTCAATCAATTCGTGCAGCAGCACTCGCCGCAATTCATCCGGCTCGAGCGCCCCAAAGCGGCGGCGGACGCGCTGGTGGGCCGCGGCCCAGAGCCGGGTTTCCAACAGCGCTTCGAGCGACAGCAGTCCCAGTTCCAGGGCGTCGTCGGCATCGTGCGTGTCGTAGGCGATGCTGTCGGCCGCCTCGACGGCCTGCACCTCCAACAGCGGACCCTCGCCGGTCGAAATCTTGTCGACGCGAAAAGTCTGCCCGTCGAGCACTTCACGGCTTAGATTCAGGCCCGGGAAATTGTGGTAGCGCGTTTCCAGTTCTTCGACCAGCCGCAGCGCTTGCCGATTGTGCGAAAAACCGCCGACCGCGGCCAGGCATCGATCGAGCACGTCTTCGCCCGAGTGGCCGAACGGTGGATGCCCCAAATCGTGGACCAGGGCCAGCGCTTCGATTAAATCCTCGTTCAAGCCGAGCGCCCGGCCGACCGTCCGCGAGACGCTGGCCACCTCCAGCGTGTGAGTCAGTCGCGTGCGATGATAGTCTCCCAAGTCGCCGGTGAAGACTTGCGTCTTGAAGCTCAACCGGCGATAGGCCGAGGTGTGCACGATCCGGTCGCGATCGCGTTGGAACGGCCCGCGGTAGGGATGGTCGGGCTCGGGATATTTGCGCCCGGCCGATTGGCTGCTGTGCAGGGCGTAAGGAGCCAACAGCGCGCGTTCGCGCTCTGCCACTCCTTGCATGCCGACTGCGATCGATGCAGCGCCGCTCTGGGCCATACGCAAAAGACCTTTCTCATCGGGCGTTCATGGGCCGGCAGATCGCCAGGCCGCATCGAGCGCTTCCCATAGCGCGTCGAGCGCTTGGGGAATCACCCGCACGCCGGCCATGGTGGCCATGAAATTCGTGTCGCCGTTCCAGCGCGGCACGATGTGCCAGTGCAGGTGGCCGGGCAGGCCGGCGCCGGCCGTGCGGCCGAGATTCAGGCCGATGTTGAACGCTTCGGCCCGCAGTTCTCGCTCCAACAGGCCGATGCAGCGGCCCAGGGTCCGTTGGCAGTCGAGATGTTCCGCATCTTCCAGCTCGTCCAGCCGGCCCTTGTGCAACAGCGGTGCGATCAGCAAGTGGCCGTTGTTGTAGGGATATCGATTCAGCATCACCACGCTCAGCTCGGTGCGGCCGACGATCAGATTCTCGCGATCGGCCCCGTTCCTGCGATCGGCCGGCCTTGTCCCCTCGGCATTCGCGGCCACGCCCCGGCACAAAAAGCACTGCGTATCGGCGCCGGGCAGCCAGGCGAGCGATTTTGGGTCGGGCTCGGGCGGAGCATCTCCACCTTGGATATAGCCGAGCCGCCAAGGTGCCCAAAGTTGTTCATGCCTCACGGCCATCACTCCAGCGAACGACTGTTTCTGGCTCCAGTTTCGGCTGGGCCGGTTTGGCGGCCTCGGATTTGAGACGCCCCGGGAGAGGAAAAGTCTCCGCGGTTCCGCCCCGTCACTTCGTGGGGCGATCGGCACCACACTTGTCGCACTCGTCGAACGCGCCGACGACTTTGGTGTGGCATTTCGGGCAGATCCAATCGGGACGGTCGGCCCGCTCTTCCTGCTCCTTGTCATAATCGGCCACGATGGCCCGCGCCTGCGCCTCGTCCGCCTGCCGGACCAGCACATCGGGCGGCACGACCGGCAGGCCGGCGAACGGCTCATTTTCTTCCGTCACTTCGGCCGCGATGCCCGCATCGACCAACAGATTGCGGACGAAATAGGCCTCGGTCGTGTTGGCCGCTTGATATACCGAAATCAGATCTTGCGGATCTTCCATTACCTGGGGTCCTTCAATAGAAAAACAGCCAATCACTTCTTGCCGCCACGTTTCGCTCGCCCCGGGGGGCGCCGGGCGGCGAATTCGATGTCGGGCATTATATCAGACCACGCTCCCGGCGAACCGGTCCCATTTTCATGCTCGGGCCGGAGCGAAAATGCGCGGCGGAATCTCGATCACCGACTCGGAGTCGACCACGAACACCCGGTCGGCCGCGGTCGGTCGCACGCTCCGGCGCCGGTGAACCGTCCGAATGCCGGCAGGACGGCCACGTGCGGCTGAAACCAAAAACACGCGCTCCGCACCGACGAGCCGCAGCAATCGTCGAGCGACAGGGCGGGATGCAAATGGCCCGCGAGCACGAATCCACTACGCCGCCGCCGCGGATGATGCGCCAGCCAGAACGATTCTTCTTGCAGCGGATCGGCATGGCAGGCGATCTTCCATTCCTCGGGCGGGTCGCCCGCATGGTCGTCGTGATTGCCGCGGACCAACAGCACTTCCAATTGGCAATGTTCACCACGCCAGGCCGCGATCGCCGACAGCGTGCTCTCTTGCCGGCCGCTACGGGAGTGAAAAAAGTCGCCCAGCACCACTAGCCGCTCGGCCCCGGTGCGGGCAACAAGCGGCGCAAGCGATCCAAGTCGGTTGCCGTCGTCCCGTGCGGAACCGGGATACCGGCCTGACGGAACGTGGCCGCTTTGCCAAAGTGTGGATCGGCAATGATGATCGTCCGCCGGCGCGGCCAATAGAGCGCCCGCTCCGCCAACACCACCAGCCGCTCGCCTCCCCAGTCGATTTCGATCATCGCGTCGATACTCCGTTATCCGGCGGCTTGGCCTTGGCGGCCACGGTCACGTGGTTGATAACCGGCGACTCAACCACACGTATTCAACCGGCTGACCAGAATTGTAAAGACTCGCGGCCGCGGGCGAAACCTTGCGGAAGTCGGCGCGGCGGTAGCAGGCAAGTGCCGCGACATTGCCGGGTTGCACGCGGACGAAGGCCACGGCCGGCGCGGAACCCGAGACAGCTGCAAGCAGATGATCAACCAGCACTCGGGCAATCCCGCGGCCACGCCTTGCCGGAGCCACGATGATGCGCCCCAGCTCGATGTCGTCTGCCGCCGATTCCGTCCACACTTCGCCGTAGGCAACCGGCAGGCCTTTCTCAAGCAAGACGGCGGGGCGCACGCCCGGCTCTCGATGCCAGCCGGAAAAAATTGATGGGTCGCGAGGCGCCTCACGCAGGTTGGCCCACGCAAGTGCATCGGCCGGATCCTGGGCCCATGCCAAGATCGCGGGCGCAAATCGAGCTTCAAAACTGACCAGCTCCGGTGGAGGCCCGGGTTTCGACGCCGTCATGATTGGCCGTCCTTCAGCGCGGCACCAGTTTTTTCGTCGTTGCGCGCGGCGGTGGATCGGCCGCCCGCTCCAACTGGGCAATCATGCGGTGGATGCGGTTGGTCCAGCGTTCGCTCGTCAGGTGACTGGTTTGGATCCGCGCCGCCCACAACGGAAACGCCAGCGGAGTCAGACGGGGCGTGTAGTTGATCAGCAAACGCTTGCCGGCCAACCGCGCCAGCACACGCCCCAGCCGGCTCGTTTCCAGCTGCCGATCGAGCACTTCGCGCCGGGCCTGATCCAACAGCATGTTCTGGGCATCGTACTCCACGAAGACGTCGTACAGCAATCCGCTCGATGCTTGCAACTGCCGGGCGCTGCGGCGCCCCCGGGTAGCCTTGAAACACTAGTCCCGCCACGCGGGCAATATCGCGAAATTGCCGCCGGGCCAGCTCGCCTGTGTTCAAACATTCGAGCAGGTCTTCGCGCAAGCGTTCGGTCGATAGCAGGAGCGCCACTGGTTCTCGTCCAACTCGAACGGCACGCTCGACAACAGCTCGAAGCCGTAATCGTTCGGCGTGATCGTGATCGATGCCGGCGCCCGTCGTGACAGTCGATAGGCCAGCAGCGAGGCCAGCCCTTCGTTCACGCTGCGCCCTCGAACGGAAAAACAAACCACTGATAGCCCTCGCGCACGCGCGATTGTTCGAGCAGCAATTCATCCTTGCCGGGCAGATCGGACCAACGGGCTTGCAGCTCCATCAGCGGACGGACAGCCTTCATTTCCGGAGTTTTGTAAATCCCGCGCCGGGCCAACTGAAACTGCCGCCGCACCGCCGCCGCCAATTGACTCGAAAGCGGAAATCGGCCGCCATCCCAACGCGGCACGATGCCCGACGTCCGCGAACTTTTGCGCACGTAAGCCGTCATATCGCGATAGCGCACCAGCTCCAACGTCTGGCCGGCGAAAACAAACCGATCGCCCGGCTTGATTCGCGCGATGAACGATTCTTCGATCGTCCCCAGCGTGCCCCCCGCCATGTATCGAACCAGGATCGACGATTCGCTGGTGATCGTGCCGATCGACATGCGATGCATTCGCGTCACGAGTGCGTCGGTGGCGGCGTAGCGACCTTTTTTCTTGCGGATGCGCGCGTATTGCGGATAGGCCTGCAGCGCCGGCCCGCCCCGAGTGACAAAATCCAAAACCCATTGCCACTCGGCCCGGCTCAACCCGCGAAAGGCGTGCGTCGTGCGCACCTCGTCGAACAATTGCCGATTGCCAAAACCGCCGCCCAGCGCCACCGTGACCAGGTGCTGAGCCAGCACGTCGAGCGGCCGATCGACCGGATCACGTCCTTCGATCTGGCCGGCCAAGGCAGCCTGCCGTGCAGCGGCGAATTCGACCAGCTCGAAGGCGTGTGTCGGCACGCAAACCACCCGGCTCAACGCGCCCGGCTGATGACCGCTGCGGCCGGCACGCTGCAGCAGGCGGGCGATGCCCTTGGGGCTGCCGACTTGCAGCACCTGATCGACCGGCGAAAAATCGACCCCCAGGTCGAGGCTCGACGTGCAAACGACTGCCCGAATCGTGCCGGCCCGCAGGCGATCTTCGACATACGCCCTCAGTTCGCGATCCAACGAGCCGTGGTGCAGGGCCAGCTCGGCGGCCCAGTCGGGCCTTGCCCGCAGCAGCGAGCGGAACCAGATCTCCGCCTGGCTGCGCGTGTTGGTAAAGATCAGCGACGTCCGCGCCGACTCGATCCGCCCGATCACGTCGGCCAGCAAGCGCGTCCCCAAATGCCCCGACCAGGGAAAGCGATCGATATCGACGGGCACGATCGTCTCGATCGACATCGCTTTGGTCGTCTGGCCCGAAATGACCAAGCCACGGTCGTACGCAGGCGCTGCCGCCTGCGGCTCGTCGGGGATAACTTCTGCGACGGCCTTGGCAGTGCGGCGTCGTGGCGACCGGCCCAACAGAACCTCGAGCGCCTGGTCGAGATTGCCCAGCGTGGCCGACAGGCCCCAGGTGCGCAAATTGGGGTTCCACGGCGCAGCCGGGCCAAAGCCAGCTCGGTTTGCACGCCGCGCTTCGTCGACAGCAGCTCGTGCCATTCATCGACGACGACCGCTCGCACCGTGCCCAATCGCTCGCGCGCGTCGGGATAGGAGAGCAGCAGCGACAGGCTTTCAGGCGTGGTGACCAGTGCCGTCGGCAATCGCTTTTTCTGTTGGCGGCGGACCGCGTCGCTGGTGTCGCCCGTCCGCCGATCGATCGTCCAGGGAATATCGAGCTCGATGATCGGTGCCTGCAGCGCGCCGAGGGTGTCGCCCGCCAGGGCGCGCATCGGCGTGATCCACAGCGCTCGCAATGGCTCGGGATGTCGCGGCCAGGCCGCCGGATCGGGATGCTCGGTCAGCCATTCCTCGACGATGCCGAGCCAGACGGCGTAGGACTTGCCCATGCCGGTCGGGGCGTGGACCAAGCCACTGCGGCCGGCTTTATAGGCGGCCCAGGCTTGGCGTTGATAGTCGAATGGCTGCCAGCCTTTGGCGGCAAACCAGGATTCGAGCGTGGTCATAAAAAAAGGCGCGGCCAGAACCAGTCTGACACGCGCCTGGGAGCTGCGGAATTCTAAAAGCAATTCGGCTTAGCCGAACTTGCCCACTTTGGCCACCAGGTCAACGGTGCGGCAACTGTAGCCCCACTCGTTGTCGTACCAACTGACGGTTTTCAACAGATTGCCGTCCATGACTTCGGTGAAGTCAGCGGCAAAAATCGAACTGTGCGGATCGTCGATAATGTCGCTCGAAACGATCGGATCTTCGGTGTAGGCCAAAATGCCTTTCAGCGGACCCTCGGCCGCATCCTTGATCGCCTGATTGACTTCTTCTTTCGTCACGTTGCGGGCCATGATCGTCGTCAGATCGACCACGCTGCCGGTCGGCACCGGCACCCGCAGGGCGATGCCGCTCAGCTTGCCCTTCAGTTCGGGAATCACCAGCCCCACGGCCTTGGCGGCGCCGGTCGTGGTCGGAATGATGTTCTGGGCGGCCGATCGGGCACGATAGAGGTCGTCGTGCGGCATGTCCTGCACCCGCTGGTCGTTCGTGTAGGCATGAACGGTCGTCATCAGGCCTTTGACGATGCCGAACTTCTCGTGCAGCACCTTGGCCAGCGGCGCCAGGCAATTCGTCGTGCAACTGGCGTTCGAAATGCACTTTTGCGAGGCGTTGAGCTTGTTGTCGTTGACCCCCAGCACGCAGGTCAGGTCGGCCCCGTCCTTGGCCGGAGCGCTCAGCACGACGCGTTTGGCGCCGGCCTTCAGGTGGGTGTCGTAGCCCGGCTTGAACTTGCCATCCTTTTCGCCCTCGCGGCCGGTGAAAAAGCCGGTGCTCTCGACGACCACGTCGACCTTCAAATCGCCCCAGGGCAACTTGGCCGGGTCGCGCTCGGCCAACGCCCGCACTTTCTTGCCGTCGACCGTCAGATATTCTTTGTCGAAGCTGATTTTACCGGGATAACGCCGATGGGTGCTGTCATATTTGAGCAGCATGGCCAGCGTTTCGTTGTCGGTCAGATCGTTGATCGCCACGACCTCGAATTCCGCACCTCGGCTCATCAAATTCCGGAAGACGAGTCGACCGATCCGACCAAAACCGTTAATCGCAACGCGAATTGCCACGGGCACTTCTCCTTCAAACGAATGGGTACACTTGCTGGGTACCGGGATGCAAATCGACTGGTGCGCGGCAGTTATCGCCCGCGCCGCCAGGGCGTCCGCTGGTCGCCCTTCGCCCATTTGCTTTTGTTAGGACTCTTTTGGGGTGCCGCATTATACTGGCGGAAACCAGCTTGCGGCTAGAGGCTGCGGTAGGCTAGAGGCCACAGGCTAGAGGTTTGAGCAGAAGCTTGCGTCCTCCGCCCGTTTCCTCGTTTTCCGTTTCCCTTTTACCTCTAGCCTCTAGTCTCTGGCCTGTAGCCCCCGTCCCCGTCAAGGAAAAAAACGATGAACGACGATCGCCTCCGCTTGCGGCAACTGATCGACCAACTGCGGACGCAACTGGCGGCCAACTCCTCGGTCGACGTCGACCTGCGCACGCGTCTCGAGCAGACATTGGCCGATGCCGAACGGGCGCTGGTCGAACCCGCCGGCCAAACGTCGGCGGGCGAACCGTTGCGTGGCCGGTTGAACGAGGCGGCGATCGATTTCGAAGTCTCGCATCCCGCGCTCGCCGGCACCGTCAGCAGCATCATCGATGCCCTGGGACGAATGGGGATTTGACGGGCGGGCGCGGCGGGCGACCAGCCAGCGGCCGCGAAACTTCGTCGATTTGACATTTAAGCAAGCCGCTGGAGGCTGCCGTTTGGGCCACGGCATGGCGTGACAAGCCCGCAGCTGCCGCCCCGGGCCGTCCATTGCGAGGCAGGGCGCACGGCGACGATCAAATCCGAGAATTACGGCAGAAAACGCCGCGTTCGCGGGCCAATGCAAGTTGAGCTACGCGCGAGCGACATTCCCACGGGTTAGGCTTGGAAAATTAATGAGGCGGACGCGCCGGTCACCGGCGACAAAGGGCAGACGTGGGCAATGCGCGGTGCGGATGGCTACTTCTTTGGTGGGGACCGCAACAAAAGCCTTGTTACGAACCCCGTCGGCGCGGATATGCTGGACCGATTCGTCCGGTCGGTCGGTCCAAGGCACGGCGACGACGAGGTCGCCGCAGCGCTCGGGGGAGATAGCTGACAAACTGGGACCCCGGCCTGCACGAAGCGCCCACGACCGGCTGGGCTCGCGTGAGGTCTGCGTAGAATGGCCGACCATCGCATTTCCATGGCGGCCCCAGCCCCTCCGCCGCAAAGCCTGTCTTCGTAATCGGTTATGGGGTACCCCCCCGCATCTTCGGCCGGTCATGCAACGGCACACCCATATATTAGGGTGGAGAGGCACTGAAGCGCGTAGTGCGGGATCGCTGGCGGCCAGCTGTGGGCCTGGCGTGGCTGCGGCGTTCGAGCACTGAGTAAGCTAGGTAGCAGTGACAGAGCGCAAAACCTCTCCACACGACTCGATGCGGATGTCGAGGTGACGCCGCATGCCGAGTTGTTTTTCGTTTTTGCAGCTCCTCAAGTGGAACGACCGCCATGTCGGAGGACGAAACCGAAATCGGTTCCCTTTCTCAAAGCCTCGGCGAGCGCCTGCGGCACTCAGACGGCGAGGCCCTCAAGGAAGTCTACGATCGGTACGCGACGGCGGTCACCAGTCGGTTGAAAGTGCGGTTCGGCAATGTGCTCGACGACAGTGATCTGGACGACGTGGTATCGCAGGCGTTGCTGCGGCTGTGGATCTATCGAAACCGTTACGATCCACAGCGGGCATCCCTGTACACCTGGTTTTACTTGATTGCTCGTTCTCTGGCGCTCGAAGCCATTCGGCGTCGCGCGTCGGAGTCCCAGGTTTACTTGTCCGATCTCTCCTCGGCGCAGCGCGACCAGCTGACCGCCGAGAGCGCGGATCGGACGAGCATGATCACAACGTCGTCACCATCGCCCGAATTGATCGCCGTGGATGGCCTGTTGGCGAAGCTGCCCGAGCAGGATCGCAGAATCCTGCTGGCGTTTGCCGAGCATCAGGGTCAGGGCTCCTGGGCGAGCGATCTGGCGGTTCAGTGGCACGTTCCGGCTTCGACGGTTCGATCGCGAAAGCGTCGTGCGATGCAACGACTGCGTGAGGAATTGGAAAGTCAAGGTTTCACTCTTACTCGTGGAGAGAACAAAATGTGTGCATTAGCTAATCATCCCGACCAGGACGCCAAGGTCGCGCGCACCATGACTCCAGAACAACGCGCACTTTCGGTACAGTTTGGCAATTGCCCCTTTATCATGCTGCATGCCACGGAAGTGGAACATCTCATGGAAGGTTTTCGCCTCTACTTCGCCGAGCTTCCCTCGTTCGGGGCGGCGCAAGGCTTTGCCCATTTTGTCGACACGTGGAACCGCGCCTACGAGCGCGACGATCTGAACGATCTTGCGCAGCGGCAGTTTCTGGTCGACACATTCCGCTGGCTGCGGCAGCGCAAGAAAACCGAGGATTCCTACCGCGCGCGGTTGGAGAAATTCGTCGCTTCGGCTCTTGAGGTCGAGCAGTTGCGGCAATCGTCGTTCGGACGCGAGGCGGCCACTGAGCGCCTGAATCGCATCGAAACCGCGCTGGCCGGTCTGGGTCGCGGACTCGAGGAGCTTCAGCCCGCGGACGTCGCGCGGAAAGGGGCCGGCCGGCTGTACGCTCGCTGGGACGATAATGATGCGCAATTTTCGTGGCAGACAACCTTCGAGAGCTCGGTCAGCCTGCGCGCCGCGGCGACGCAAGCGTTTTCGCTCTATGGCGAATTCCCCATGCAAGCGGCGGCATCCCTGGCCGCGGTCTTTGTGCAGAACGTGCGCATGAATCATTTCGTACTACCCCCGAATTTTGAGTTTCCCGAGGAACTGCACGAAGGTGCCGCGCCGACCTATTGGGAATGGGCGCCGGCGGCCGCGGATCTGTCCAACGAAGTGCTGCCAGCCTGGATCTTCAATCGGGAGCGCGGGGAAGGATTTCCGAATCCGTCCGAGCTGGAGATGCGCAGCCGCAATCCGGAGCTGGCCGATTTGCTCGACAAGCTTTTGATCGAAGCCGCGCTTGCCGATGTTGCCGATCAACAGCAGGCGGCGATGTTGGCCGAGCACGAGCAGGCGACCGCGCCGTCGGCGATCGAGCAATTGATCGAGGCCGTGGCGTTTGCTTGCGATCGTTCTACCGGCGAGGTTGCCGAGTTCTTCGATCGGTCGCTGCGTGGGTTGCAAGCCAACGTCGGCAGCCCGGAACAATGCCATGCGAATACCGAGGCGCTACGGTTTCTCTGGTCGCAGCTCAGCGAGCAAGCATCGTGACGCGGCAGATTTTTGCCTGTTGGCACGCCGTTGAAAAATCGGGGATGGGTCTCCGAGCCGCGTCCGGCGAACCGCGAGAAAAACGGGGGGCGCCGTGAGACGCCTGCCCCAAGTTTTCAACACGCGGTCAGCGTACCGGGATCGCACTGGGGAGTCGCGCAAAACCTCGACGATTGGGTCCTAACTCATATTGCCAGGCGTTCCAGGCGAACCGGCTGCGGCGACGGACAATTTCGTGTACCCAGAAGCCTTGCAGCGCCGGTTGGGGATCGCGTTGGACCGCCGCGGCTGCGCGGATTTCCCAAAACATCTGGTTTTTGACGTTCTGATACTTGTCGTGGAGCTCTTTGTGCATGTGTCCCGTGAGGATCGCCGCCGCGTTGTAGGTATATGCCAGACGCGTGAGTTGGACGACTGAGTTCGGTCTGAGGCCGGCTGTCGCCCCCTGTCCTTGGAACGAATGATGGCAAACGATTGCCCGCATGCGAGGAATTTTGTCGTTCTTTTCGTCGGCAATGCTTTGCCTCATTTCCCTTTCCAGCATCATGAGCTGTCGGTTTGAGATGGCGCCTTCGGCAAACAGGTTGCCTCGACCGCCGGGGAGGCCAGAGTTCGAATCGACTCCGAACAGATCGAGAACAAAATCGCCCTCCGTGCTGGCGATCGCGCTACGCCAGGGTGTCGGCCGCAGCCAGGCCGGGACCAGATTCGGGTTGTAAGATTTCGGCGACAGCCAATTCGTGGGTCCCGGAGATTTGCCGTCCCACTGATCGTGGTTACCGGGAACGGAGTACAGATCGGCCGGCGGTATTTCGAGTCCAAACGGTTGCGGGCGATTTACCAGGTTGTAAAGCGACCAGCGATCCAGCAGCCATTGGTACGCGAGACAAAAATCGTTGTCGCTGCCGACGCGCGTCAGGTCGCCGCTCAGAACGAAATGCAATCGTTCTTCCGCCGGCACGTTGAAGTCGTTGGCGACCGTGAATCTTCCTTGGCGCCTGGTGACGGCACGCAAATGGGCGCACAGTAAAAGTTCATGACCGCTGAGCCCCAGGATTCGTTTTTTGGTGCCGACAAAATCGCTGCCGAAATGAATATCCGAGAAGTGAACGAGAAGGATCCTGCCCATGATTGCGATTTCCAATTCGTCATCGCGCGTCGGGTCGTCACGCCGGCAGCGCCAGGGGTATGAATCGGGTGCCCAAATCGTTTGCATAGCAGCCTAATGGCATCTGCCGGTTACTGCAGCCAGCTCTGATTGAGCGGTGACAACAGGTTGTCACTGACCTGCCGATAAAGGCTGCGCGATAATCGTCAGCCGGGGCGAATGCCGCTGTTGCCTTGGAAACTTGCAACGGTGGACGATGGGCGGAGGCCTTCGGCGGGAGCAGGAATCGGCATCGCGCAGATCGCCGCGCTTGCGGCTCTGCCGGAATCCCGGCGCTGATGGGGATGCCATGGGCGGAACGATGAACCAGTCGGCTGCTCGCAGCATGCGGTCATCGCTCCCCGCAAGGGCGTCGGTCGTGCCGTCAAGCGGTCTGACGGCGACGGCAATCAGGACGGCTTTTTCAGCCGCGCCTCAAAGCCGATCGAGTCGACCGTAAATTGGCACGAGCCGAAGCGACTCTGCGCGGCCAACTGGCAGAACTGATCGCGGCTGTACGCCCGCTTGACCAGAAAACTGCGAAAGGCCCAGCGCGTCATCCAGGCATCCAACCGGGCGCGGCCGCTTTGGCGAATGTACTGATCGAGTTCGGCCAGCGGGACGTCCTTGCGCAGATCGAGGATCAAGGCCTCGCCGCCAGGACGTAAGACCCGGTACATTTCATCCAAGGCCTCCACCGGCTCGGAAAAGTTTTTGAAGGCCGCCGAACAGTAGACGAAATCGAACGACGCGTCAGCCAGTGGCATGGCCGACGCGTTGCCGAGCTGAAAGTCGACCCGGGCGCCGGCTGCCCGGGCATTCTCGGCCGCGATCTGGACCAAGGTCTGGCTGATGTCGAGGCCGGTGACCTGAAAATCGCCCAGTTTGGCCAGTTCGATCGCAAAAAACCCGGGTCCGGGGGCGACTTCGAGAACGCGACCGTGCCCGAGATGTTCGGCCACGGCCCGCGCCCGCTGGCGAAAATCTTCCAGGTCGTTGCCGCGGGTGCGGGCGTACCAGCGCGCCATCCAACCTTCCATTCCCAGGCCCTTGTAGGGCTTTTTCGCCGTCTTGTGCATAGACTGCTCCTTTGCCGGTTCGGGTGGTCTATAATCTTATTATTGCAGTATCTTAAATTTGCAGGTAATTTGTGGCAACCCCAAAATCGAAATCCCGCGGGGCCCCTAGCCCGGCCGCGCTCAAGTCAGGCCCGAAAAAGATCGACCGCCGCGCGCTGCTGGCCAGGCTGTGGGAACTGGGCCGGTCGATGAGCACTCAGACCGTCTTTCTTCACCAGGCGATCGCCCAAAGCGTCGGGCTGGGAGCCACTGACACCAAGTGCATCGACCTGGTTCTGCGCGGGCCCAGCGACGGAGCAACCGCCGGCTGGCTTTCCGAAATGACCGGACTGACCACCGGGGCCGTCACCCACATCGTCGACCGGCTGGAGAAGCGCGGGTTTGTCGAGCGCGTCCGCGACGCGAGCGACCGCCGCAAGGTCTTCATCCGTGTCTGTCCCAAAAGCATTGAACCGCTGATCCCCAAGTACGAAGCGGTCGGCAAAGCCTATATGCAGCTCGTTGAACAATACAGCGACGAGCAGTTGCGATTGATCTGCGACTATTTGGAAAAAACTTCCGAAATATCGCAGCGCGAATTGGCAAAAACGGTTGCGGCGAATCGGACGCAGTCGTGAATCGCTTTTACGGCGTCACCGGTGCCGGCGGAAAGTGCTCGGTGTGACTCTCGCCGTGGCGACCGAAGTAAATCACGCGCTGGCCTGAAATCTGGACAAAGTAGCCGACGCAGCCGGCCGCCATCGTTTTTCGCACAAAGTCGGCGTAGGTGTGCTCGTCGCGCTGACTTTGGCGCACGGCCGCTTCGACGCCGGGTGCCGAAAACGCCGCGGCTGTCGCATGCGGTTCATGCGGGGCGGCGACGACCAGGCTGTCGCCATCCGGCAGGTAGTAAGTGATTTCCTGCCGACTGTAGTCGGCGTGATAGCGTTCCACCCCACTGGCGGCCAGCCGGCCGACGACTTGCGGAAACGTGAGCTCCCCGGCCAGCGAACCGCGGACGCACTCGTTGATGACTTGGGCCTGCTGCGGGTTCATGCCTCGACCTTTCTGAAGAACCGCTCGGTTTTCTAGAGCTTAGCCACACTTTTTTCCGCCCGAAAGGCCTGCATTTCTCGGGCATTTTGCCAGATAAAGTCGAATTTATCTTCCCCTCATCGGGACTTTAAGTTCGCCGCGTAGAGTTAGGGTGGCTGGCGCGATGGTTCGCGTGGCCAGTGTGCAGTCACCGAAGTGTTTGGGAGGATCTTGCCATGTTTCCCTTCGAGTTAATACCCCTCGACACGGCGCCGTCCGCGCTGCGTTTTCTGATTCTTCCGCCGTTCGAAGGAATCGCCTTGGGGCTCGTCATCGGCGGGGCCGTGATGCTGGTGATCAATGGCCTCGAACGCCTGTTCACCGGGCAGTCCGGTGCCCCGACTACCGACGCGCCGGGAATCGCCACCCCGAATTCTGGCGCTCTGAAAACCGGCCCCAGGCCGACCGAGCCTCGGCAACCTGCCCGGCCGCCGGCATTGGCACCGCGTGCGGCGCAGCCTCGTCGTCGGCGAGAGACGCGGCCCTGGCAGTGCCCCCCTGCCCCGCCCCGGCCGACGCTGCTGGCCCGGCTGTCGTGAGCGGCTCCGGCCCAGCGCGGCTCATCGCGCGGGTCCGACAGCCCGCCAAACCGGCCCGCCCCCGGTATAGAATAGTGAGCCAACGGCCGATGGGCAAAAAAAGTCGTGGCCGACTCCCTCGCAGGGCTGTGCTGAAATGGGAATTCGAGTTCTGGTCGTCGAGGACGATGAGCTGATCGCCAGTTCACTCGAGCGCGGACTACGCGACGAAGGATTTGCGGTCGAGCGGGTGGCCGATGGCGGAGCCGCCTGGGCTGCCTTGCAAGGCGGAGCGTGGGACGTCGTGATTCTCGATTGGTGGCTGCCGGTCGAAGACGGCGTCAGTGTCCTGCGACGCTTCCGCCAGACCGACCGTCGCACGCCGGTGTTGTTGCTGACGGCCCGCGACGCCATTTCCGACCGCGTCATCGGCTTGGACAGCGGCGCCGACGATTATCTCTCCAAGCCGTTCGCCTTCGAAGAACTGTTAGCCCGGCTGCGGGCACTCGTCCGCCGCCGCGACGAGCGGGCGGGCAACGTGCTCACGGTGGCCGACGTCAGCGTCGATCTGTCGACCAGTCTGGCCCACCGGGCCGGGCACGCGCTCGACTTGACCGCCAAGGAATACGCCCTGCTGGTCTATTTCTTGCGACATCCTGGCCAGGTGCTGTCGCGCGCGAGGATTTATGAGCATGTGTGGGACGAGCGTTACGACGGCCTGTCCAACACGCTCGAAGTTCACGTCATGGAACTGCGGCGCAAACTCGAAGCTCATGGCAAGCGGTTGATCCAGACACTCCGGGGCCGCGGCTACCTGCTCGACCAGCCCACCGGCGAGCCGCCGGAGAAAACGCCATGACTCTGGCCACGCGACTCAGTGCGTTCTTCCTGGCGGCGCTGGCGCTGGTGCTGTTGGGGTTCTCGCTGGCTCTTTACACGTTGGCCGAGCGTTATTTGTATCGACAGTTGGACGGAGAGTTGGCCGCCGGTCTCGAAATCCTGGTGGCGGCGGTCGACGTCGAATCCGATGGACTCACTTGGCATCCGGCCGACGATCGCCCCGTGACACTCGGTTCCGACGCCAGCCCGAGCGACGTGCGGTGGGTGGTTATCGACGATCGCGGCCGCACGGTTGCCCATTCGGCCAACTATGTCGCCGGCGAGTTCCCCAGCCAGTGGCGGCCCGCCGCGTGGCCAGCGCATCCGGCCGATGCCGTCGCGGCAGGTCAATCGGGCCGCTGGCGCGTGGCCGCCCGCCGTTTGCGGGCCGTCGAATCCGACGTCCACGACGCCGACGACGACGAGTCGGCGGCGCTCTATCTGATTGCCGGCATTTCCGCGGCCCCGGTTGTGGCCAGCGTGCGCGAGTTGGGCCTGGCGCTGTTGGCGCTGTCGACGATTTTCTGGCTGGTCTGCGCTCTGGTCGGGCGCTGGCTATGCCATCGCGCCTTGAGTCCGCTTGCGCGCATGGCCGCGGCGGCTCGGCAGATGACCGCCAGCGATCTGCACGAGCAATTGCCCAGCCCGAACACGGGCGACGAATTGGAAGAACTCGGCCGGGCGTTCAACGATCTGCTGCACCGGATGCAGGATGCCGTCGAGCGGCAGCAGCGTTTTGCCGGCGACGCCTCGCATCAATTGCGAACCCCGCTGGCCGGAATGCTCAGTTCGATCGAGGTTGCGCGCCGGCGGGAGCGTTCGGCGGCCGACTACGCTCAGGTGCTCGACGAGGCACACGCTCAGGCGATCCGCATGCGGCAGATTGTCGAGTCGCTGTTGTTCTTGGCGCGGAGCGATTCGGACCGGATGCCGATAGAGTGCGAATCGATGGAACTCGATGGCTGGCTGGCTGGCGAGTTGGCCCGCTGGCGCGACACGCCGCGCGGTGCCGACCTGGTCACGCAGTTGCAGCTTGAGCCGCCGGCCTGGATCTGCGTTCAGCCGGCTCTGCTGGCCCAATTGCTGGACAACCTGCTGGATAATGCCGCCAAGTACAGTCCGGCGTCGACGCCGATCGTGGTCGCCTCGTGGCGGCGGGACGGAGCGGCCGGGTTCACGGTCGACGACCGCGGATCGGGCATCGCGGCGGCCGACTTGCCCCACATCTTCGAGCCCTTTTATCGATCGGCCTCGGCTCGTCGCGAGGGGCGTGCCGGTGTCGGCTTGGGGCTGGCCGTGGCCCAGCGCATCATCGCCAGTCTCGGCGGCACCATCACGGTCGAAAGCACGCCGGGCCGCGGCACCCGCTTCGTCGTCGGATTTCCGGAATGCTCGCCTCGTGGGGCGGCGCCGTGGGCGGCACAGCCCGCTGGGCCGTTGCCGCCGGAATCGACGACCGCGCTGCAGCCGCGCCACGCGGCGGTTGCCCCTTATGCTTGGGTCGCTTCCAAGGTTGCCTGAAGCAGCGGAAGGACCGTGTTGTGCATACTTCGAGCATACCACAGGTTGTACTTGAGCAACGCGGCTGGAATGAGCAGCATCAACAGCAGGATGCCCCGCATTTTGGGTTTGCCCATCGCGCCATCAGCCGAGAAAAACGTGAAAAGAGCGGCCACGACGAGCATCAGCGTCCAAATCGCACCCCCAACCGCGGCAGTCGCTTGTACTTTACGGGGCCAACTGAACTTGCCCTCGATGAGCGCGCCTTTTCCGTCGGCCACGATTCGGCCATAGAACCAAAACGGATAGGGATGCTCGTACGGCCATTTCGCGGCCAGCACCAGATTCTCGCCGTGCCGGCTTGCCAAGAGGGGCTGGCTGCCGAAAAAGAATCGCCATGGAAAAAAACAGCCGTACATGTTGGCGATCGTCTTGAGCCGCGCCCAGCATTCATCGGGCGACAGGTGCGTCCGCAGCCGGACGATCGAGCCGCTGCCAGGTCCGTCCAGGAACATCTCAGCGGGTCCTTAGGGCTTCCACTGCAGCCGCCGCACGCCGGGCTGTGTGGCCAGTTGTTCCAGCACGATCGGGATCTGCGAATCGACCAAACGTCCGCGCCACAGCAATTCGTAACGATACCGGTGGACCTGCCTGGCCGCCGCGTAGGTCATCGCACACGACACGACTTGGAATCCACCGGCCGACAACTTCTCGCGAATCGCTCCGTCGCCCGGCCCCTGTGGATTGCTGGACAGCAACAACACGCTGCGACGATCCTGAGCCATCCGCTTCTCGACCCATTTGAGCAGCCACAGCACGCCGATCCCCGCCGCCAGCATCGCAAGCCCGAGCCCGTATTGGCCGGCGCCGAAGCAAAGTCCCATCATCGTGACAAACCACAATGTCGCGGCCGTGGTCACCCCCAGCACGGCGCTGCCGCGCCGCAAGATCGCTCCGGCCCCGATGAAGCCCATGCCCGAAAGAATGCCGAGCGGCAACCGCATCAGGTCGAGCATGATGAATGAATGCTCATCGCGGCCTGCGGTGGCCATCATCAAGTTGACCATGATCATCGACACTGAGGCCGCCAGGCAAACCAGGATCATCGTACACAGCCCGGCGGCCCGGCCATGCTCTTCGCGATTGAAGCCAATCATTCCACCGGCCACGATCGTCAGCACAAGTCGCAGTGCGATCTCTTCCCACCCGACGGTTATCGGCATCGTTCGTTCTCCTGGCTGAGTGGGTGAATCGTTCACGCGCTCGTGGGGTTTATTGCTTTTCCAGCCGCTTGCTATAGGGCAGGCCAAACGTCAGCGCGACCGCCCGGTTGGTCACCTCGCCTCCGATAATATTGATGCTCCGAGCGACGGACGGCAATTCTTCGGCCGCGCGCAGAATGCCGCGGTTGGCGATCGCCAGCGCCCAGGGAAGCGTCACGTTGCAAAGCGCGTAGGTGCTGGTGCGGCCGACGGCGCCGGGCATGTTGGTGACGCAGTAGTGGAGCACTTCGTCGACGATGAACGTCGGCTCGCTGTGCGTCGTCGGGCGGCTCGTTTCGACGCAGCCCCCTTGATCGATCGCCACGTCGATGATCACGCTGCCCGGCTTCATCAAACCGAGATCGTCGCGCTCGATCAAACGGGGCGCCTTGGCCCCCGGAATAAGCACGGCGCCGATCACCAGATCGGCCCGTGACAATTGTTCGCGAATGATGTGGCGATCGCTGAACAGCACGTCGACGTTAGCCGGCATCACGTCGTCCAAGTAGCGCAGGCGGTCCATGTTGATGTCCAACAGGCAGATGTCGGCGCCAAAGCCAGCCGCCACCTTGGCCGCGTTCGCCCCCACGATGCCGCCTCCCAGAATCGTGATATGTGCCGGCGCCACGCCGGGTACACCCCCCAAAAGTATGCCGCGCCCCATCTGGGGGCGTTCCAAATATTTGGCCCCCTCCTGGATACTCATACGCCCCGCCACTTCGCTCATCGGGGTGAGCAAGGGCAACTGCCCACGATCATCGCGCAGGGTCTCATAGGCGGCGGCGGTAATGCCCGAGGCCAGCACCGCTTCGGTCAGGCGGCGGTCGGCGGCGAAATGAAAATAGGTAAAGACGATCTGGCCGGTGCGCAACAGCGGCCATTCCGGTTCGAGTGGTTCTTTGACTTTGACGATCATCTCGGCGCGGGCAAAGACCTCGGAGTGATTGGCAACCAGTTCGGCGCCCGCCTTTTCATAATCGACGTCGGCCAGGCCCGAGCCCAGACCCGCGCCTTGCTCCAGCAGCACCTGGTGCCCTGCTCGGACCAACTCTTCCACGCCGACGGGCAGGAGAGCCACTCGATATTCGTCGCGTTTGATTTCCTTCGGCACGCCAACAATCACGGCTGGTCATCCTTTCGCGCTTTTTTACGCTCAACGCCCGCGGCGCTTGTCCCGCTCGCGCGGCGAAACCAAACGCGTTGGCTTCATTCCGCTTCCCGCACCGCCACGACAACATTCTGTCCTGCGGCACGGCCCGAGCCAAGCGGGGTAGGTGGCCGAAAATCGTGTACCCGATTTGTATAGATTGTCGCGCCGGCCGGCCGGCCGGCGCGATCCGAGAACAATCGCGAACGAAATTGCAAGGGCTTGCGCCGACTGTGAAAATTCCTGGACGAAATGTTGCTTGA
Organism: uncultured Planctomycetaceae bacterium; assembly: GCA_963702015.1. Classification (GTDB taxonomy): domain Bacteria; phylum Planctomycetota; class Planctomycetia; order Pirellulales; family PALSA-1355; genus DATJTR01. The sequence goes on along the minus strand of OY969698.1, from coordinate 1,881,539 downwards.
CAATTTCCGATCACTTCGCAAAATGGGCTCCTGTTGCCACGAGGCGGCGACATGCAAGCGAATCACTGAGTTCTCGGTGCTCTGGCTGACCGGTCGAGTGCGACCGGGTTGAATGTGCAAGCAGGCGGTGAATTTTCGAGTGCGCTCTTATTGCGCGCATTCGTCAGTGACGCACTCGGTAGCGTGCAGCGGAACGCGGCGCTCCGCAGGAATACGACGACGGCCGACGACAACAGAAACCGGCGACAGCAGGCCGGTGGAATCGCGGCCGCTTATGGCCGCTGGTCGGCAAACGGCCAGTCAGTGGACAGAGGATTTTTTTGAGCTTGGGGGGCGGCGACAGTAGGAGCGAATGTCGACGGCCCCGGTCGTGGCTTGGATGCCCCCCCTAGGTTTATACTGCTTTTTCCTCGCGGCGCGATAGCGACGCACGACGCTGCAATCTCGGCACACCATCTCGCCGACGGCTCTCGGCGTCGGCGGCATGGCGACCGTGACCGTGCGACCGGCTACAATGCATTCGGGTGCATTGTAGCCGTAATCCCAGATAATCGGTCGCAAACCCACGCAAGCATTCGGCTCAGCCACGCGCAGGGCGCGGTGTTATCTCCCAGCACCGCGCTAGTGGTTTTAATCCGCGCACTCGCGGCCGTTGCCGCGGGTGCGGTGTCCGAAACCGCTCAATCAGCTTGACGGCATCCTGGGGGCTTCGGCTGTCTAAGTAAAATCAACAAAGTTCCGCAGGGCTGCAGCGCAGGGGGATTGCTGCTCGCTTCCGCTCTCACTTGGCCCGAGTTTTTCGTCATGGCGCTGGCCCTCGTCGGCATCGGATCAAACATCGGGGCGCGATCTGCCCAGTTGGATGAGGCTGTCATGCTGCTCCGGCAGACGGCTGGCGTCAAACTGCGCGCCGTGAGCCGCTGGCACGAAACGCTGCCGATCGGCGGGCCGCCGGGGCAAGGTCCGTTTCTCAACGGCGCGCTGCTGCTGGAAACTTCGTTAGCACCCGAAGCACTTTTCGAAATCCTGGCGGAGATCGAAAATCGGCTGGGGCGGACGCGCGAAATCCGTTGGCAAGCACGCACCGTCGATCTCGATCTGCTCCTTTACGACAATCTGCAGATTACTCTGCCGGGGCTTTCGATCCCGCATCCCCGGTTTGCCTACCGGCGGTTTGTTATCGAGCCGGCGGCCGAAATTGCGCCCGACTTGCTCCATCCCGTGATTGGCTGGACGATAGTCCGCCTGCGCGACCACCTGCGGCACGCGAAACCCTATGTGGCGATCGCTGGACCGGCCCACGCGGCAAAAACGCGGTTGGCCGAAACGTTGGCCGAACATTTCGCCGGTCGCAAGATCGCGTCTCCACGGCTTCCCAGCGGCGAGCCGAGTGCCGCGACATCTGGCCGGGCCTTGGCATGGGAGCTAGAATTGCTTGCCGAGCGCGGTTCTCTGCTGGCCACACGAACCTGGCCGGAGGAAGCCGTTCTGGCGGTGAGCGACTTTTGGTTCGATCAATCGTTGGCCTACGGCCGGCTGCGGCTCGACGAAAAACCTTTGGCCGAACTAACGGCCCGGCACAAGGCTCTGGCCGCCGCGGTCGTCCCCCCCAAGTTGGTCGTCCTGCTCACCCTGCCTCGGACCGAGCCTCTGTCGCCCGATCGGTTGGAGCAGGAGCTCGCCTCGCTGATTGGTCCTGGCTCGGGTCCGGTGCTGCAGCTTGTGGCCGGCGATTGGGAGCTTCTGTGGGCCGAAGTCAGCGCCGCCGTTGCCGCAATGTCGTAAAAGAAATTCTTTTTTTAGGCAACATTCGGACGGGAAAATGCCCGAGCCGGCCCGCCGAACTTCAAAAATGCTGAAAGATTTGATGTCACCCGAAGTGCTCTCCACCGCGGAACAAATGCGGGCCCGCGTCGCTCGAGCGCGCGCCGCCGGCCAGTCGATCGGCCTGGTGCCGACCATGGGCGCACTGCACGCCGGGCACGCCAGTCTGGTCGACGCGTCGCATCGCGAGTGCGGCCTGACGGTGGCGACCGTTTTCGTCAATCCGACCCAATTCGGGCCGAACGAGGATTTTTCGCGCTATCCACGCACGCTCGAAGGCGATCTCGCGCTGCTGGCCCAACACGGTGCCGACTGTGTCTTCGTACCCGCCGCCGACCAGATCTATCCGCCTGGCGACGAGACGCTGGTCGATGTGGGCGGCGTTGCCCGGCCGCTCGAAGGGGCTTGCCGGCCGGGCCATTTCCAGGGCGTGGCGACCGTGGTCCTCAAGTTGTTCCTGCTAGCGACACCTGATGTGGCTTTTTTCGGCCGCAAAGATTATCAACAATCGCTGGTCGTGCGGCGTTTGGTCAAAGATTTCGCTCTGCCGATCGAGATTCGCGTTTGCCCCACGATCCGCGAGCCCGACGGCCTGGCCCTCAGTTCGCGAAATCGCTATTTGTCTGCCGGCGAGCGGCAGCGGGCACTGGCGTTGTCGCGGTCGCTCGCGCTGGCCACCCGATTTGTCCGCGAGGGAACTGTGGACGCTCGGGAAATCGTGCAAGCGATGCGTGCCGAGCTGACAGCCTCGCAACTGACGATCGATTACGTGGCCCTGGCCGATCCCGACACGCTCGCGCCGGTCGCGCAGATCGATCGGCCCGCGGTGGCGCTGATCGCGGCCCGTGTGGGCAGCACCCGACTGATCGACAACGAGCTGATTACGCCCTAAACCCTCGAGCCCCGCGGAAGTCGCACTCCCTGATGTGCCAAACGATCTTCACGATTCCGGCCAAGTTTTTGGGCATCGACGTTTTCGGCTTCGGCTGGCTGCTGGCCGTCTGGGCGGTGGTAGCGGTGGCGATGCTTGCCTGGCTGGTCAAGCAGCATGGCTTTGGCCCGCAGACGCGCAGTCATTTTCCGGGTCTGGCGCTGGCTGGCGCGGCGATCGCTTTCTTGCTGCCCCGATTGAGCCAGGTCGATGGATTGCCGATCCGCGGTTACGGAGTGATGTTGCTGTTGGCGCTGGTCGCGTCGATCGGGCTGGCGGCCTGGCGGGCCGAGCGGCTTGGACTCGATCCGGACATGATCTTGTCGTTGGCGTTCTGGCTGGTCAGCTCCGGCATCGTCGGTGCCCGAGTGTTCTACATCATCGAGTATTGGCGTCAATTCCAACGGCCGACGCTGTTTGAAACCCTGGCGTCGATGGTCAACGTTTCGCAAGGGGGACTGGTCGTTTACGGCTCGCTGTTGGCCGGCGGCGCGGCGCTAGTGGCGTTCGTCTGGCGATACCGCGTACCGGGTTTGGCGCTGTCCGATCTGGCTGCCCCCAGCGTGGTGTTAGGCATCGCCATCGGACGCATCGGCTGCTTTTTCAATGGCTGCTGCTACGGCGGCGCCAGCGATTTGCCCTGGTCGATCTCGTTTCCTTGGGGCAGTCCGCCGCACGGCGCCCAGGTTGAGCGTGGACAACTCCCCATTCAAGGCATTCTCTTTACCGGCAAAGGTTCCGATCCGCCCGTCATTGCCGCGGTCGAGCCCGACTCCGACGCGGCGCGCGCCGGCTTGGCCGCCGGCGAGCGCGTGACGCAGATCAACGGATTGCGGATCGATACGGTCGAAGACGCCGAGCTGCTGCTGATCGATTTGGGAAAATATTTTTGGCACCTGTCGGGTGATCGATTGTATCTTTTGTCGCGCCTGAAAATGGCGCGGATGGAGCCCGACGAGCTAGGCAGTGAGTTGTCCGTTCGCGTGGCGGGCGATCCCAAGCCCAAAACCTGGGTGCTTGCCGGTCCGGCTACCGGCAGTCGGCCGGTCCATCCGACGCAGCTCTACAGTTTCATCGACTCGCTGCTGCTCTGTCTGTTTTTGCTGGCCTATTATCCTTTCCGCACGCGCGACGGCGAGGTCACGGCGCTCACGATGACGCTGCATCCGATTTCGCGGTTTCTGATCGAGATCATCCGTGTCGACGAGCAGCCGGTCTTTGGCACCCCCTGGAGCATTTCGCAGAACATCAGCCTGCTGATTCTCGTCGGCGCCGTCTGCGTGTGGATTTATGTCTGGCGTCAGCCGCGCGGCGTCGCCTGGCCCGCGGCCCCGCTGCCCGAGCCCAAAGCTGCCCCCGGCCGCTTGCGCACCGCCGAGGCAAAATAGGGCGGATTCCGCGCAGGCGACGTGCCTACACAAACCCGAAGTGCCAGCGAGAGATCTTCGTCCGGCAGCCCTCGCTCGCGCTTCGGGTTTGTGTTGCCGGCGCGACTACGATCAAACGTCTCGGGCCCGCTCAATCGAACAGCAGCAGGCCAAATCCTTCGCCCACGGGTTCCGCACCGGCGGGCGTGGTCCAGCTTTGCAGGCCGACGCCCGGGGCGATCCGCGTCACACCCAAGGCCCAGGCTTGCCCGGCCGTGGGAAATTCGCGCGACAGCTCGACCAGCGGAATGGCCGCCTCGACGGTCCACACGTCGTCTTGCCGAGCAGTGGCCACGAACCAATGCGGATTCCACGTCGCGTCGTGCCAACATTCATCGTGCGTGCAGCCGCGCTGATCGATCGACAAGCGATAGAACGTTGACCAATCGCGATCCAGATCGAGGCAGAATTCGATCCGATCCTGCCACGATAGATCGGCGTCGTGCTCGCGCTTCTTTTGAATCTCGGACCGGCGAATCGCTTCGACTTGCCGGCAACTGGCGGCCAGATACAAAAACTCGTCGTCGTAGGCCAGCATCGCCACGGCCGACCACGAGGCATCCTCGCGCCGCGCGCTGTGCAATTCCAGCGGGTGCATATTCCGCCACACGGCGTCATCGAGTTGTCCGTCCAAACGCGGCTTCGATGCCGTACGCACACAAGGGGCCACCGGCTTGGGTCCGGCGCCGTGTCGCTGCGGCAGCCACTGCTCGCACTCGGCGGCCGCCCACCAGGCATCGTGCGGGCGCGTGCGGGTGAGCGCCATGTAGAATCGCTCGGCCTGCCGGGGATAGCCTTGCCGGCGATGGGCGATCGCCAGCGGAAAGCCGACGCGCGGTTCGGCCAGCAAGGCTGCCTCGACCTCGCCCAATCGTTTGGCCAGCGTGGCGGCTTGCAGCGCGCGAGCGGCGGCCTGATCTGCCGAGCCGATCAAACCCCCTTGCGTGGCGATTTGCCGCGCCGGCGCATTGGGCCCGCGCCCCGACGTGCCGATCCGATCCGCTTTCTTAGCTGCCGCCCCTTCGCCCGGTCGAGCCGGTTCCACCGCGCGTCACTTGTTCGGCGGTGAGCCGATCGGTCTGTCGGATCCGCCAGGCTGCTTCGCTGCTGGCATAATATTGCACCAGCCAAATCAATGACGCGCCGGCGAGCGGATGTTGAGGATAGCGGTCGGCGAGCATCTGGAACGCTTCGGCGGCCAGTTCCCAGCGTCCTTGGTGATAATATCTGTCGCCCAGCTGAAAAAGGACTTCGGCCCCGCTCGATTCATCCAGCGAGCGGACCATCTGACCGATTTCGGCCAGCCAGTGTCCGGCTTGTGGCTGCATCGATTCGGCCTGGGCAAGAATCGCCTGCAAATTGCGGCGCGACTGCGCCATCCGTTTCAATTGTTCGACCCCCTGCCCGGATGCCATGAAAGTCGATCTCCGCGCCTCGCTTCCCGGCGCGATGGTGATGCCGCCAAAGAAATCGTGCCCGCCCGCGTCTTGCGGCAATCGGTTGACCATCAGCCGAAATCCACGCGCCGCGGGCGGAGCTTGATAATCGATTCCATCGCCCGCCGCGGCGACCATGCCGCGGGCAGCCTGGGCCACTTCGGCCAACGGCCGACGCGCACGCGTCGAAACCTGCGTCGTGTTGACGGTTACCACCCCCACCTGTCCGTCAGGCAGCGCGGAAAAAACCTTGTCGACCTTCCACGGCTGCAATCCGGCCGAGACGATCTGCCCGGTGTGCCGGGTCGGATCGGCCGCTCGTTCCACGGCCCCCAGAACCGCCTGCGCGATGACGCTCGCCTCCACGCCCACCACTTCCAGGGCCGCCTGTGCCGCTGAACGCTTGTCGCCGTGCTGGGGTGCCGTGCTACCACCGATCAACACCACCGACGGCCGCCAGATGCGGATCTGCCGCACCAGATAGGCGTCGAGCCGATCGAGCGCGTGACCGTCGTTCGCCCGGTTCCAATCGTCGATCAGCCCGCCGGCCGACAACCGTACCCCCGGCTCGCGCACCGGAAACTGCCAGGCCGTTTCGGCCACGCTGCCACCGCTGCCCAGCACCGCCTCGTGCGCCGCGTCGGGCATATCGGCGTCGCCGCCATCGGCCGCCTCGCTCGCGGCCCGGGTAACGATTTGGATCGCGGTCAGATATCCGTCGTCACCGGACAATTGGGCCAGCAATTCCCAAGGGACTTCGGTGGCATGGGCGTAGAACCCAGCCAACGCCGCTCGTCCGCCACCGGCGCGTTGGCGTTGCCAGGTGCGGCCGCCATCTTCGGTCGCCAGGATCATTCCCAAATCGCCGACGGCCCAGCCGTGCCAGTCGTCGACAAACGCCAAGTCTTGAATCGGCAGCGTCTGGCCCGTGTTGCCGGTCTGCCAGGTGCGGCCCCCATCGCCGGTAAAGAAAACACGCGTGCCGGGCGAACCGGCGATCCAACAGCGCCCGCTGCCATCGGCTGACGGCCGTGCGGCCAGCGCCTGAAAGTCAAAATTTTCGGCCGCACCGTTGGGCAGTTCGCCCGGCGGCGATTGCCACGTGCTGCCCAGGTCGGGAGTGTGCAGCACCAGACCGCCGTCGCCCACCAACCAACCTTCGGTCTCGCTCGTCAGCCGCACGCGATGAAACATGCGCAGCCCGAAATCGGCCGTTCGCGCCGGCTCGATGCCGTGGCGGCGGACCATCGCCAGCGCGCTGGTCCGGCCGGCCAACACGCCGGTGAGCGGATCGGTAAAGTCGCCGGTCAACCAACTCGCGCCCGCCATAGTGCGGCGGCCGTCGGGTTTTTCGGCGGTGGCCACCGACAGTGCGGTCCAGCTCTGTCCCCCATTCTCGGTCGTGAAGACACCGGTCGGAAACAGGGCCGACGAGCGTGCCACCGCCCAGCCATGCTGCTGATCGAAGAATTTGATCGACCGCAGCGCCGGCAGCAGCAGGTTGCGATCGATCCGCCAATGTTCGCCGCCGTCGTGTGTCTCGAGCCAGACGCCGCGTGTCGAGTGACTGAAAGGCTTGGTCGCTCCGCCCACCGCCCAGCCATGCTTCGCGTTGATGAACTCGACGGCCGACAGCGGACAATCGACTCCCGATTTTTGCAGCTCCCAGTGACGCCCGCCGTCGGCGGTGTGCCAGATGACGCCTCGGTCTCCGACGGCCCAGCCCTGCTGGGCGTCGACAAACGTCACGTCGCGCAAGAGCGCATCATCGAGCGCCGGGTCGGGCGATTCTTGCGGCTGAGTCGGGGGGGCGGCCATGACGCTGCCGGCGAGAATGATGGCCAGTGCGAAGGCGGCGCAGGACCAGCGCGATCTTCAAATCGTAGTCCCACGCGGCACGCGCGCCGGTGCGCTGGCCGACGATCCGTGTCCGTTGGCCCACCATGGCCTGGCCCCTCCTGCCGCTTTGGGGGAAAGCTGGCAAAATTCCAGCGGCCGGGATTGTACCCCGCGGCGTCGCGACCCGCCTAGCGCGATTCGCGAAGGGCTCCGACGGCGCCCGTTAGCCGAGAAACTTGGCCAGTTGCTCGCGGGTTTCCGGCAGGCCGTATGCCAGCTTGCCGAAGCCCGGCTCGGCGCCGGCGGCAACGGCCGCCTGCTGGTGCTCGGGATAATTGGTCACCAGCATGCAGGGCGTGGCGGCAATTTGAGGATCGGCTTTGATGCTGCGGATGATCTCCACGCCATCGGAATAGTCAGCGTCGAGCTTGCGGTTGATCATCACCAGGTCGAATTTATCGTGCTCCAGCGCAACCAGTGCGTCGGCAGCCGTTTCGACCGGCACCACTTCAGCACCGAAGTTCTTTTCGAGCATTGCCGATAGCGCAGCATGGTCGACGCTGCACTGACCGACGCTCAAAACACGTTTCGACATGGGATTCCTCCTGCATGATGCCTATCCCGCAAACCGCCTCGGAGACGGGGACGCTCCCATTTTGCTCGGCGCGACTGCGCAAATTGGGGATAGTCCCCAGGGGTTAGCGGATAGGCATTCAATCCTTTTTCTCGATGGCGAACACGTGGTCTTTGTTCGCGATGAACAGCACGTTGTTGGCCACCACCGGCGTGCTGTACACCGAACTTCCCATGTTGATTTCGGACAGCAGTTTTTGCTCGGGCGAAAGCTCAAACACGCAGATGTCGCCATCCTCGTCGCCGATGTAGACTTTGCCGTCGACGATCAGCGGCGACGCCCAACTGGCGGCCAGCATGTCGTAGGTCCAATGTACCTTGGCCGTTTTGGCATCCAGGCAGTGGAACAGCCCGCTGAAGTCGGCGATGAACAACAGGTCATCCTTGATCACCGCGGTGCCGCAAGTGCGGTGCATCGTTTCTTCGAAGTCGGGCTTGCCGTTGCCGTTCTCGTCGTACCAGGCATAGTGCCACTTGGCGGCCGAATTCGGATTCGGCTGCGTCACGTCTCCGTCCGCCGCGATCACCGCCTGGTTGCGGCGCGTGGGAAGCGGCGTCTTCAGGTCTTTGCGATTAAAAGCCAGGTCGGGGCTGACGTCGCCGCGCTTGGTCGGATCGATGCAATAGAAGTGCCCCGCTCCTTCGCCATGCTCGGGGTCTTCGCCCACGCCGATAAAGACCAGCCCGTTCCAGATCACCGGCGTGCCGATGATGTGATTGCGGTCCGACCGTCCGCCCAGCACGTATTTCGATTCCTTCGGATTGCAGTCGAATTTCCAGAGCGGCTTCGACTTGCCCTCGGGAGTGCCTGCCGCCTCGAAGCTATATAGCCAGCCGTCGCCGCCGCCGAACAACACTTGCGGCACGCCGCCGAGCACCGCGTAGGCGGGGCTCGACCACTGACCGTGCAGCACGTTGGTGCCGGGTGAGTTGTCGGTCCAGATCACCTTGCCGGTATTCTTGTCGAGGCAGACAAAGCTGGGTGCCGAAGGAGCCGGCAGATTGATGTGTCCCTCGTCGACGCCGTTCGAGGTGTTGACGAACAACAGGTCGCCGGCCGCGGTCACCGAACAACTGGCCATGTTGTGTTGCGACGTGCCGAGCTGCTTCATCATGTTCAGCCGCCAGATGACGTCGGCCTCGTCGGTGTCTTCGATGCCGATCACTTTGTAAGCGACCAGCTTCGGGCCTTCCATCCGCAGTTGGGCCTCACGCGGACCCTTTTTGCCGGCGAACGTGATCGTGTAGCCTCCGCCCTTCCCGGCGGCCAGCTTGGCGTCATCGGGCAGCGGCAGACCCGCCTTGGCGAAGTCGGCCCGCATGGCGTCGGGAATCTTGCCCGCCTCCAGATCCTTGACCAGCGGAGCAACTTTGTCCTTGGTGGGATCTTCGTTCTTCATATATTCGACCAGGCGTCCCAATTCGTTTTGCACCGGGCCATTATCGACGCCGTCGTAAAACCCTTCGGTGTCGAGACAGACGACTTCGCCGCGATTGGTCACGTACCAGAGCCGTTTCCCCTCGACCAATGGCGTGGCGCAAACTCCCTGCATCGGCCAGTCGTGGACGCGGCCGGTGGGGAGCTTTTCGTTGGAGTGTTGCCACAGGAATTTGCCGTCGGCCTCGCTGAAGCAAAGCAACACGCCCAGGTCGACCTGGTCCGGATAGCGCTTCAGATAGCCGGCGCCGTTGTTGCTGCCGACATAGACGTGGCCGTTGGCAATCACCGGGTTGCCGTACGATTGTGACCCGAGCCGCGCAACCCACTTGATGTTCTTGGCTTTGTCCTTCAGCCACTCGCCCGTCTTGGCGTCGAAACCGCCCACTTCCCATTCGGACGGAATATCTTTCCCCTCGGGCGTGTTGTTGCGCAGCGACGAGCCGCCCCACTGACCCCAATCTCCCGGTCCGATGCCGATCGGTTTATTCTACGGATCGGTCGACAGGGCGGCCGGTTTGGCCGTTTCGTTTTTGGCCAACGTGAGCGGGTCGCGCACGGCGGGGCGTGCCGCGGGCTCGGCCGCACGGGCAACAGCAGCACCAAACACAACGGCCGGCAAGGCGGCCCAAACGATCGAGGCCAGTCGCTTCATATCGGATCGGCGTTTCATATCAAATCTTTGTGGAGGAGTGTGCGGGAGTAAAAATGGATTCGGGCCGGTTGAGCCGCCCCCTTCTTTTTTGCGCCGACTACGTCGCGTTCGGCGTCACGCTGATATTGTCGATCATGATTTCCGAGTCGTTGGCGTTGCCGAACATCCCCGGGCTGCCGTGCAGATTGCCCAGTTCGTCGACCGCCTGAATGGTCCAATCGCTCGGCTCGGATTCGCCGCGGGGCCAGACCTTTCCCTTGAGCACGGCATTCGTCCCGTCGGTCGACGCCTGGAACTTCAACGTGTACCACTTGCCGGCCTCCCAGGTGAACGGGACGCTTTGGAAAACCGGGTGCGGATTTGCGAAGTCCAAGAGCGAATCTGCACTTGCTGGCTGGCACCCATCAGGTCGAGCGTGTAACGCTGGGCGATCAGCCCCATGTCGGGCAATTTGTTATTCGTCAGCGCCCTTGGAAATCGGCCTGGATCGTGTAGTCGTGCAAATCGGTCGGGCCCATCCACGATTGGCTGCGCGTTCCCTTGGGGATCGTCGTCACCTTGACCATGACCTTCTCGCCGTCGACGTCGCGGATGATGTGCCGATAGCGAGCGCCGATCCAGGTGATCGGCACCTGGCCGTCGCTGAAATCGAATTTCCAAGGCAGCGGCGGAACAATCCGGATCCGCGCCTGACCTTCCAGCTCGCCGACCTTGGCGGTGACGATCGCCGCCGAATGATCGGACCCTTCGGCCGCCACGTACTTCCCGTCGTCGTCGATCGTGCCCGATCCGGTCACCGAAAACTTGGCGGGGGCTTCCTTGATGAACTGGCCGCGGGCATTGTACAGCCGCGCGTGCAGCTGGCACGTCTGGCCCGGCTGAATCAACAAGTCGTAAGGAACGACTTGAACCTGTGCCGGCTCGACATCATCAGCTGCCGGGCTTTCGACCGCCGGCACCGGCTGCGGATCGGCCGCCGGTTTCGCGTCGGCCGCCGCCAGGCAATACATGCCGCCGCCGGTCGGCAGATAAATCCGCCCGTGCGAAATTGCCGGCGTGCCGGAAACTTCGTCTTCCTCTTTCAACCGCAACTTGTGGATCAGCTTGACCCCCTGGGACGTCGGCTGGAAGACATGCCAGGCGCTCGTCGAACAGATATAGATCTTGCCATCGGCAAACACCGGGCTCGAGCGGACGATCGTGCCGATTAGCTTGGCCGGTTTGCAAACTTCCTCGCCGGTCGTGGCGTCGACAATGAACATCTTGCCGCCGTCGTCAAGCGAGTAGACCCGTCCGTCGACCAGCAGCGGCGAACTTTTGCCGTCCATGCCAGCGGCGCGCCATAGTTCGCCCGTTTTCGTAATGTCTCCCTTGCCGCGGCCATCGATGCCGACGATCGCTCCCATGCCGGGAAAGCCCACGTTCTCTTCGGCGTGGGCCATGACTACTTTATCTCCTTCGACGACCGGCGACACATTGATGCCGCGGCGCGAAAGGAGGAACGACCAGATCGGTTTGCCGGTCCGCGGCTGGAAAGCCCAAACGCCGCCGTCGCCCGAGCCAAAAACCATGGCTGCCTGGCCGCCAAGCGGCGTGACCACCGGCGTGCTGTAGGTGGTGTCTTCCGGCGCGAGTTTGGTTCCGTTGAACCAGAACATTTCGCCGGTCGCTTTGTCGAAGGCCATGAAGCGGTGGGCCGGGCGGGCCAGATCGCCCCAGTTGGTCGTTACCGCGCTGATGATCACCTTGTCCTCGTGGATCACCGGCACGTTGGTCCGGCCGCCATAGGTGCTCAGCAATCCGAATTCTTCGCTCAGCGAACGGCTCCAGATCGTTTTGCCGGTGTCGCCGTCGAGACATTGAAAGTAACCGCACACGCCCAAGGCATAGATCCGTCCGGTCTTCGGATCGGCCACGCAGCTCGACCAGCCGACGCGTTCGCCCGGGACGTCGGACAGATAAACGTAGAATTTGTTCTCCCACAGTTTCTCGCCGGTGGCGGCGTCGACGCAGATGACTTTTTCCTGCTCGAGCTTAGTGTCGGGTTGATCACGAACGATCGTGTACAGTTTGCCATTCAGCACGATCGGGCTGGAAATCCCGGCCAGCTCCGCATTCTTCCAGAGGACGTTGCCGTTTTTATCGTCGTCGTAATCCCAGTGATCGATCAGTCCGGTTTCGCGCGATATGCCGTTCTGTTCCGGCCCGCGCCAGTTCGGCCAGTCCAAAGGATCGATCGACCGGTCGCCTGGGGCGCCGGTCTCGGCCACCGCGGCGGCGGGAGGTTCGGCCGCTGCGGTCGCGGGCGCTGTCGTCGCGGTGGTGTCGGTCGTGGCAGGCTCGGTCGTACTCGCGGCGGTTTCCGTCGCGGCCGGTTCATTTGGCCGGGTTCCGTCGCGGCGACGGCCGTTTCGGTCGAAGGTTTATTCGCCGACGACGCGCTCGGGGCCGACGAACTGCATCCGGCGGTTACGGCGATAACGAAGGCAAGGCGAAAGATGCAAGCGGTCGCCCCCAGGCGAAAAGGTTTGGCAGGCATAGAAATTGATTATCCAGAGGGATCGTTTGGGCTTCTGACGCGCCGGTGAGCCGCTCGTGCTCCTGCGCGTCGGACGGGGTAATTGTTCAAACAGCCTTTTGTTTTGCCCTCGCGGTTCGCGGGGCACGATTGATTGACCTTGCCATTGCCAGGCGAGCAAAACACCCGATTGGCAACAAAACCAGATTGGCAAAAAACTCGGTGGCCGTGGACTGGAAAGTGTCGCTCGGTAGGACCTCGGGGCGCGGGCGGCGTCTTGCCTCGAACTGCAGCTCGCTTCAAGCACTCGCGCGGCCACCGGCGCACCTCGGCGCCAGCCGCGACTCAGAAATCTTTCACCTTCACGCGGCGCGAGCCCACCCGCGCGTCGCCGCCATGCGCGCAAAAAGTGGAATCCAGTTCAGCCCTTCAGGATACGCCGGCGCGCCGCCGCCGGCAAGGATTCTGGGTCTTGTTTGATTTCGTTTCGCTCCCCCGAATTCAGCTGCAAGAGCGTGGCGTTCTCTCCTTATTACTACGCCGAGCGATGGACGGTTCACTCGATGGCCCGCCCCCGATGGCGTCGAGCGAACCTAAGTGCTTTGACAGCCAAGAAAACGAGTGGCTGTGTTGTTGAATTTTTGGGGATTCCCTCTAGTTGTTTGCCCTTGGCTTCCGGGCGCGGCTCGAGCGAGTTCGGCAGCCGAATGCACGGGGCTGTTGGTTCGGACAGAGGTGGCGTCGCCGCCCGGGTGGGGGGGCAAACTTTGCCAACCCGAATTCTTGCTCGTTGGGAGAGGAAAAACGACCGCACAACCGCCAAACTTTGGCCCGTCTACGGGCTCGGTAATCTTTGCGCCTAAGTAGCTGTAACCCATTTAGAGAAAATTACTTCCGTGGTTCTCAAGGGTGCTTCTTCACCAAGCCGATACGGTAGGTGTTACCACCCGAGGATCGCGTGCCGCCAGGCACGACAAAGGGCGCGTCAGGCAACCGGATCGGACTTTTCGAGTCAAGGATTGGCTCGACCGGTTCTGGCGCAATAAACCGTGCGAACTGCTGGTTCCGACCTACCTACCCCACGCGACGAACCGCCCGCGTACCGCCAACGAGCAAAACCCGAACCTTGTCGGGTGAGCCAGTCAGGCGGAAAGTCACATCGAGCTCGGTCGAGCGAGCACGATTTCGACTCGTTTGCGGAAAACCGGTCCGAGGGGACGCCGAAACCGGCAGTTCCATTGTTAAAGGAGACGTTGCTCGATGAAATGGAACATGTTTTTTGGAGCGCTCGTAGTCAGCGTAGGCCTTTGCGGCCAAAGCCTCCACGCGGGGCTGTTGGAACGCATGCTTGGCCTGAATGACTGCGGTTGTAGCAGCTGCGGCTGCGGAGCAGCCGCCGAACCATCGTGCGGTTGCGACAAAGGTTGTGAACCGTCTTGCGCTGCCGCTGCTGAACCCAGCTGCGCTGCGCTGCTGCTGCCGAACCGAGCTGCGGTTGTGCGGCTGCTGCCGAACCGAGCTGCGGTTGTGCGGCTGCTGCCGAACCGAGCTGCGGTTGTGCCGCTGCTCCGAGCTGCGGTGGTTGCAACAGTGGCTGCGGAAATGGCTGTGGTTGCCACAAGCATCACCACTGCTTCTGCTTCCGCCCGTTGGAAAACATCCACAACGCCTGCCACAGCGCGTGCCATGAGTTGTTTGCTTGCCACCGCTGCTGCAAGCCGAGCTGCGGTTGCGGCAACGGTTGCGGCGCTGCCGCTCCTTCTTGCGGCTGTGCGGCTGCTGCTCCTTCTTGCGGTTGTGCTGCTGCTGCGGAACCGGCCTGTGCGGCCGCTGCCGAGCCGAGCTGCGGTTGTGCCGCTGCTCCCAGCTGCGGTGGTTGTGCTGCTCCGAGCTGCGGTGGTTGCTGCCACAAGCATTGCCACCACTCGTGCTTGTTGGACCTGTTTGCTTGCCATAGCTGCTGCCACAAGAAGAGCTGCGGTTGCAACTCCGGTTGCGGCAACGGCTGCGGCGCTGCCGCTCCTTCTTGCGGCTGTGCGGCTGCTGCTCCTTCGTGCGGTTGTGCTGCTGCCGCTCCTTCTTGCGGTTGCGGTTCGAGCGCCTCCGGCCACCTCGGCCGCTCCTGATGCTGCCCCGATGCCCCCGGCTCCGGCTGCCGATCCTTCGGCTTCGATCCAGAGCAAGCGTCGGATTGTGGCTGCGAGCAAGGTTGTGCACCGCGATTGATAGTTCGATACGAGTTTGACGTCCCCGTCTGCCCGGGAGAGCCTTCTCTCCCGGGCAGACTTTTTTTATGCGCGGCGCGTAAGGCTTGAGAGTGGCAGCGCCGATGCCCGCCTCTGGGCTGGTTACGTGCAACCTGGGTCTCGCCCCGCCCTTCGCTCCCTGGTGCCCGACCCCCCGCGGCTAGTACCATAGCTCGTATGAGCGATGCGAAAACCAGCGCCCTCCGAATTCTCCTCGGGCTTCAAGCCACAAGCCACAAGCCCCGCGCCTCGGGCCTATCCCCATGAGCGATGCGCCGACCAATGCCCGCGGATTTGCCGGCCTGCACGTTTCGGCCTTCGAAAGCCGCCGGCGCCCGAAATGGCCCGGCTGATCGAGCGTGCCGGTGGCGTGGCCCACGTCAGCCCCTCAATGCGCGAGGTGCCGATCGCCGAAAACCGGCCGGCCATCGACTTTGCCAATCGCGTGGTCACCGGCCAGATCGACATCGTTATCTTCATGACCGGCGTCGGCGTTCGCCACCTGATTGCCGAAGTCGAGCGCTACGTCGATCGACCACGCTTCCTGGCCGCCCTGTCTGACGTGACCACCGTTGCGCGCGGGCCAAAACCCGTCGCGGTGCTCAAGGAATTTGGCTTGGAGCCGACTGTCCGCGTGCCCGAGCCCAATACCTGGCGTGAAGTGCTGGCCACGATCGACGTGTGCGTGCCCGTGGCTCAGCAAAACGTCGGACTGTTGGAATATGGCCGGCCGAACGCCAGTCTGGTCGCCGGGCTCGAAGCCCGCGGTGCCCGGGTCGAGTCGGTCCGCGTTTATCGCTGGGAGCTTCCCGAAGACATCGCGCCGCTGGCCGACAATCTGCGGGCGATCGCGGCCGGCCAGCGCCAGGTGGCCCTTTTCACGTCGAGCCATCAGGTGGTCAACCTGCTGCGCGTGGCCGAGGATTTGGGGCTGACGCAGCGGACGCGCGAATCGCTCGAGCGGATGGCCATCGCTTCGATCGGACCGACTACCAGCGAAACCTTGCGCGAGCTCGATCTGCCGGTCGATATCGAGCCCGAGCACAATAAGATGGGTCAGCTCGTCGCCCTGGCCGCCGAGCGGTCGCGAGCCGTACTGGCCAGCAAGCGACCCGCGTCGCACCGCTCGCTGGCACCGCGGCCGGCCGCCACCGAGAGCAGCGAGGCCGAGCGACCGCAGATCGTGCCGCCCGCCAGCGCTGCCGCGGCTCCCGCCGGACCCGCGTTCGATAGCTTGTTTCTCCGCGCGTGTCGGCGGCAGCCGGTCGATCGGACACCCATCTGGCTCATGCGGCAAGCCGGCCGCTATATGAGCGAGTACCGCGAGGTCCGCCGGCAGACGACCTTTCTGGCCTTATGCAAAAATCCACCGCTTTGCGCCGAGGTGATGCTGACCGCCGTTGCCCGCTTGGGGGTCGACGCGGCGATCATCTTTGCCGACTTGTTGCCGATCCTCGAACCACTCGGTTTTCAATTGGAATTCGCCGAAGGCGAGGGGCCGGTCATCCACAATCCGCTACGCGCAGTCGGGCGATCTGGATCGGATGCGTCCGCTGGAAGATGTCGCGGCGCTCGAGTTCGTGATGGAGACCGTCCGCCTGACGCGCGCTGGGCTGCCGTCCCACATTCCCGTGATCGGATTCGCGGGTGCCCCGTTCACGCTGGCCAGTTATGCGGTCGAAGGCGGAGCGAGCCGTCAGTATCTGCACACCAAGAGTTTGATGTATCGCGACGCCGGGGCCTGGCACGAATTGATGAGCCGCCTGGCCCGCGCCGTGACGCTCTATCTCAACGCTCAAATCGCGGCCGGCGCCGAGGCCGTGCAATTGTTCGACAGTTGGGTCGGCACGCTTGGCCCGGAAGACTATCGCCGCTCGGTCATGCCCTACACCCGGGCAGTGATCGACGGGCTGACACCCGGCGTGCCGGTGATTCATTTTGCGGCCGGCAACCCGGCCTTGTTGCCGCTGGTGGCCGAAGCGGGCGGCGACGTGATCGGCGTCGATTGGCGGATCGGTCTCGATACCGCTTGGAACCTGGTCGGAGAGGATCGAGCGGTGCAAGGCAATCTCGACCCCGCCGCGCTGCTGGCCGACCGCGACGAAATTCGCCGCCGCGCTGCCGGCGTACTGGCCCAGGCGGGCGGTCGCCCCGGCCACATTTTCAACCTGGGGCACGGCATCCATCAACAGACGCCGGTCGAAAACGTTATTGCTCTGATCGAAATCGTTCGCGAGCTGAGCGCCAAGTAGACCGGCGCGTGGCCGTTGGATTTGCTTCCTGTTCCTGAGGATCAACCACGATGAAACTCAAAGGTAAGACAGCACTCATCACGGGGGGTGGTACCGGCATCGGCGAGGGAATCGCCCTGGCCCTGGCCGCCGAAGGTTGCCGGGTGGCGATTGCCGGCCGGCGCGAAGACAAACTGCGCGAAGTCGCCGCCCGCTCCAAGACCGGCCCGCCGATGTTGATTCATCCGGTCGACGTGGCCGAGCGAGCCAGTGTCGAAGAGCTGTTCCGCTGGGCCGAAGCCGAGCTGGGCCAGATCGACATTCTGGTCAACAGTGCCGGCATCAATTCTCTGCACCGCGTCATGGCCGACATCGAGCCCGAAACGTGGGACAAAGTCATGCGGATCAACACCACCGGAGTTTTCGATTGCATTCGCTGCGTGCTGCCGGCCATGCGCAAGCGGCGCGACGGACTGATCGTCAACATCTGCTCGACGGCCGGCAAGCGCGCGTCGATGCTTGGCGGCGTCGCCTATTGTTCCTCGAAGTTTGCCGTCTCGGCGCTTTCGGCCACCATCGCATTGGAAGAAGGCAAGAACGGCATTCGCGTCACCAGCGTTTGCCCCGGCGAGGTCGAGACGCCGATCCTCGAAGGCCGGCCGGTGAAGCCGACGCCTGAGCATCGGGCCAAGATGCTCCAGCCCGAGGACGTGGCCGCCGCCGTCTTGATGATCGCCTGCTTGCCCCCGCGTGCCCACATCGCCGAACTGATCATCAAGCCTGTCGTGCAGGATTTCGATTGATTTAAACAGATGGGGACGCGACTCGAATTCGTCGATTTGAGCTGCGTCCCCTTTTAGTTACCGTCCATCAATCGCCGGAAACGCGAATACCGCCGATGGCGTGTGCTGCTCGCGAAAAATCCGCTCGGCCTGGGCCACCACGTCCGGGTGCTCGCCGGCTACGTTGTTGCTTTCGCCCGGATCGCTGGACAAATCATAAAGCTGGATCATCATGTCGGGCTGCACGTCTTTCTCTTTGGGCAGCATGTTCTGGCGAATCGCCTTCCAGTTGCCCATCCGCACCGACTGTTGGCCGCCGCCGTTGGGAAACTCGCGATATAAAAATCGCCGCGCCGGCTGGCTTTGTCCCAACAGTATCGGCGTGATGTCGATCCCGTCGAGTCCGGCCGGCAACTCGCCGCCGAGTCCCGCCAGCCGCGGCAACGTGGCATACCAATCCTCCGCGCCAACGACGAAATCCGAAGTCACGCCCGCGGGAACGTGCCCCGTCCAGCGGACGATGCAGGGGACGCGGATGCCGCCTTCATAAAGCGACATCTTCAAACCCCGAAGCTTGCCGGTTGACTGGAAGAAATCGACGTCCACGCCACCGACGTTGGTGGCACCGTTGTCCGACGTGAAGACGACGATCGTCCGCTCCGCCAACTTCCTGTCGGCCAACGCCTGCATCAGCCGACCGATGTCGCGATCCATCCGCGTGATCATGGCAGCGTAAGCCGCGCGGGGAGTGAAGTGGGGCGAATACATGTTCGTGCCCAGATAGGGAGGATCGGGCCATTGCCCCTTGTACTCGGCGAGTGATTCATCCGGCACCTGCAGGGCAAGGTGCGGCACGGTCGTCGGATAATAAAGGAAGAACGGCTCGCCGGCATGCCGATCGATGAACCGCAGCGCCTGTTCGGCCAGCCGGTCGGGCACGTAGTCGGTGCCCACGAATCGCCGGTAACTCACCGGGTCGCCCGCATCGAAGGTTGACGGCAACCGCTCGTGGACGTGGATGGGCGGATTGTCGAGCGGGAACTTCTCGTCATTCTGGAAGATGAACTGCGGATAATGGTTGTGGGCATGCCATTGGTCGAGGTAGCCGAAGAACTGATCGAAGCCATGCCGCAGAGGGCTGCCAATCGAGCGAGGTCCGCCCAATCCCCACTTGCCGAAACCGGCCGTGGCGTATCCGCGCGACTTGAACTCGTCGACCAGCGTGCGGGTGTCGGCCGGTATGGGAACTTCTCCGCGAAACTCGTACGACTCCGTTCCGGGCCCGGCTCGATTGTCGCGCACGAAACCGTGTCCTGGATGCCGGCCCGTCAACAGCGCGCACCGCGACGGTGCGCAGACCGTCGATCCGGCGTAGTATTGCGTAAACCGCATCCCGTCGGCGGCCAGGCGGTCGATGTTCGGCGTCTTGATCCGCTTCTGACCATTGCAGCCGACGTCGCCATAACCGAGATCGTCGGCGATGATGAAGACGACGTTCGGCCGACGCGCCGTTTCCACCGGTTCGGCGGCTGCGACATGACCGACCGCCTGGCAAAAGCTGGTCGTGAAGGTGCAGAATCCGAGCAGGAATCGGAAGCAAGCCTTGGCGGCCGGTTTATGTTCCATGGACGTGCGAATCTCTGCGAACTGAAACCTCGATCGTGTCACCCGCTGGCGCAGTATCATCCGCCCAACACGACAGGTCAACGTTTTCTTGCGAGCAGGCGGCGGATGTGCGAAAGGGCCCTTTCTCCTGCTGCATTCTCCCTGTCTTTTTGCGGTGGGGCCACGCCCTGGCAAATCGTTGACTTGGGCACGACGCGAAGCCTAAGCTAGATCGCATGGCCCCTGCCGCACCTCTCCGCCTGCGATCCGTCATTGTCGTCGCCATCGTGCTCGGTTCGCCGGGTTGGTCCGCGACGTCGCCGGCGGCCACGCCGAAAGCGGTCCGATTCAACCGCGACGTGCGTCCCATCTTGTCGCAGAACTGCTTCGTTTGTCATGGTCCGGACGAGAAGCATCGCGAGGCCGACTTGCGGCTCGATCTACGCAGCACCGCGACGGCCGATTTGGGCGATCACGCGGCCATCGTGCCGGGAAAATCCGATGCCAGCGAGCTTTTAAGGCGTGTCTTGTCGCACGACGACGACGAGATGATGCCGCCGCCGAAAAGCAAGAAGGCTCGTCTCTCAGACACCGAAATCGCCGTTCTGCGACAGTGGATCGACGAGGGGGCAGCCTACGATGGCCACTGGGCGTTTTTGCCGCTGTCGACCGATCCGCCACCGACGCCGCGATTGGCCGAATGGACGCGCAATCCGATCGACGCATTCATCCTCGCCCGGCTCGAAGCAAACCTCCTGCCGCCGTCGCCCGAGGCCGATCGGCCGACCCTCATCCGACGCCTCTATTTGGACGTGCTCGGTTTGCTGCCGACCCCCGAAGAAGTCGGCCAGTTTGTCGACGATCGTGATCCGGGCGCGTACGAGTCGCTGGTCGATCGGGTCCTGGCTTCACCCCACTACGGCGAGCGGTGGGGCCGTCATTGGCTCGATCAGGCCCGCTATGCCGATTCGAACGGCTACTCCATCGACGCCGAGCGCGAGATGTGGCCTTATCGCGATTGGGTGATTCGCGCGCTCAACGACGATTTGCCCTTCGATCGCTTTACCATCGAACAACTGGCCGGCGATTTGCTGCCGGAACCCAAGAAGGAGCAGCTGCTGGCCAGCGCGTTTCATCGCAACACCCTGATCAATCAAGAGGGTGGGTCGGATCCGGAGCAGTTTCGCGTCGAGGCGGTGATGGACCGCGTAAACACCACCGGCGCCGTATGGCTGGGTTTGACGGTCGGCTGTGCCCAGTGCCATTCGCACAAGTTCGATCCGATCACACAGCGCGAATACTACCAGTTGTTCGCATTCTTCAATTCGACCGACGACGTGAACGATCGCGGTCCGACCGTGGAATTCACCCGCGGCGAACTGATTGGTCCGCGGCCCAGTCCGACGACCGAGCCTCCGGCCGAGGATCCCGCCGCGCTCGCCCAGCGGCGAGCAACTTGGGAGCGGGACGAGTTGGCCCGGCTGGAGTCGTTGCTTGCGGTGGCCGATGCAACGGCTACGACCAGTCTCTCCGCTCCTGGCACCGCCACGACGGCCGGCGCAGCCGCCGGTGGTCTGGTCGCCGGTTCACTACGAATCGTACGCGACCACATCGAATGCCGGCTTTCGTCTGCTCGAAGACAATTCGCTCCTTTCCGACGGCCGCGCTTCACCCAACGACTCCTATCGCATCGATGTCACGACGACGCTTGCGCAAGTGGCGGCGATCCGTTTGCGGACCCTGACTCACGAGTCGCTGCCCAACAACGGGCCCGGCCGCGCCGGTAACGGCAACTTCCTTTTGACCGATTTCGAACTGATCGTCGACGGCGTGAAGCAAAATCTGATTCGCGCCGGTGCCGATCACGAACAGCCGGGCTTCCCGGTCGAAGCGGCGATCGACATCGACCCCCAAAGCGGCTGGGCGGTCAACATTGGTCCCGCAGAACGCAACGCGAAGCTGAACACCGACCACGAAGCCTGGTTCGTGTTGGCCGAACCGCTGTCGACCGCCGGCAAGACACTGCGGATCCGCCTGGCCCACGATCGGAATGCGGGCTACCTGGTGGGCCGATTTCTCTTGGAAGTCGCCGCGACACCTCCCTCGCCCATGCCCGCCAAGGGCAAAAAGCAAGTCGTCGACAACCAGGCATTGCTCGTCGCGCTGCGCGTGCCGGCCGCCGAGCGCGGCGCGGAGGATGCGCGTCGCGTGCAAGAGGCTTTCGACTACCTCGAGGCTGAAGCGCAGTCGGCCAAAAAGAAGGCGAATCCCGATGTCGCGCAGCAGATGGTCATGCGGCAGCGCAAGGAGCCGCGCGAGACCTTCGTGCTTACCCGTGGCGATTTCACCCGGCCGGACAGCGCCGCCGGTCCAATCGCACCGGCTGTCCTCTCGGCCATTTCGCCGCGAATCGCCACCACGGACGAGGGACTCACGCGGTTGGATCTCGCCCGCTGGTTGGTCAGCCCCGAGAATCCGCTGACGCCGCGGGTGACGATGAATCGCGTCTGGATGCGCTATTTTGGCCACGGCCTCGTCGAAACCGACGAAGATTTTGGCGCACAAGGGGCCCCCCGACGCATCCGGAATTGCTCGACTGGCTGGCCGCCGAGTTGATCCGCGGGGCATGGAGCGTTAAGCACATGCATCGGCTGATCGTCACCAGCGCCACCTATCGACAAGCATCGATCAGCCGACCGGACCTGACGGAACGCGATCCGCGCAATCTGCTGCTCGGCCGCCAGCAGCGGCTGCGGCTGGACGCCGAGATTCTGCGCGACGTGGCGCTTTGCGCCAGCGGCCTGTTGAATCGTACGCTGGGCGGCCCGAGCGTTCATCCGCCGCAACCCGACGGCGTTTACGCATTCACCCAGGTGAGAAAGACCTGGAACACCGACGCCGGCCCGAATCGCTATCGCCGCGGCATGTACACATTCTTCTTTCGCAGCGCGCCCTATCCGCTGTTTTCGACATTCGACGCGCCCGATTTCCAGACGGTCTGCACGCGGCGTCTCCGTTCGAACACCCCGCTCCAAGCGCTCAACATGGCCAACGATCCGGCGTTTCTCGAAATGGCGCGGGCGCTGGCGGCCCGATTGACGCGCGAAGTTCCCGGCGACGCCGGCGCACAGCTTGCACCGCGCATCGAGCGGGCATTTGTGCTTTGCTTGTGTCGCCGGCCCAGCAGCCAGGAGCTGGCCGTGCTCTCGGCCTACTACCTGGCACAGCAGGCCGAATATGCCCAAGATCCCGAGAGTGCGAAAAAACTGATCGATGCGGCTGGCGGCGAAGGAGACGCCAAAGATGCGGCCGCCGATCCTGCCGCGGCGGCCGCCTTGGTCTGCGTGGCCCGCGCGATTCTGAATACCGACAATTTCATCGTGCGAGAATAGCCGGCAGCCGGAAAACTGCCGCGATACGAGGCATGCAAATGAGCCAACAGCGACGAAAGGCGGAAACGGCAACCCAGCAGGCGCGCGAAATCACGCGGCGCTATTTCTTCTCGCAGTGCGGCGTCGGGCTGGGGGCGATTGCGCTGCAGAGTTTGCTCGCTCAGGACGGCGCCGCTGCCGATTCGGCGGCGATCGATCCGACCAATCCCCTGGCAGAACGTGCGCCGCATTACACGCCTCGGGCCAAGCGCGTGATCTATCTTTTCATGGCCGGCGGGCCGTCGCAGTTGGAACTTTTCGACGACAAGCCCAAGCTGCGTGAATTGACGGGCCAGAAGCCGCCGGAAAGCATGCTTTCCGGCAAGCGATTCGCCTTTCTCAAAGGGAACGAGACGCTGTTGGGCTCGGCCCGCACCTTCGAGCGCGTCGGCCAGTGCGGCATGACGCTCAGCGAGCTGCTCCCCCATCACCGGCGGATCGTCGATGAAGTCTGCTGGCTGCAAGGGATGAAAACCGACGTCTTCAACCATGGGCCGGCCAAGCTCTTCATGAACACCGGCTTCCAGGCGCCGGGGCGGCCGAGCATGGGCTCCTGGGTCACTTACGGCCTGGGCAGCTCGTCGCGAGATTTGCCGGGATTCGTGGTGCTGCAAAGCGGGCCGCGCGGGCCACGGGCCGGGGCTTCGCTGTGGAGCAGCGGTTTTCTGCCCTCCTCGTTTCAGGGAGTACCGCTGCGTGGCAAGGGGGATCCGATCTTGTACCTGCACAGCCCCGAAGGGGTCGATCGGCAGCAGGAACGCGAGTTTTACGAAACGGTGAATTCGCTCAATCGGGCGCGGCTGGCCGAAACCGCCGATCCCGAAATCCTCACCCGCATCAACGCTTACGAAATGGCATTTCGCATGCAGACGAGCGCTCCGGAGCTGATGGATTTGTCGAGCGAGACCAGCGAAACGCTCGACGAGTATGGCGTCAAACCGGGCGAGCCTTCGTTCGCCACCAACTGCTTGCTGGCCCGCCGCCTGGTTGAGCGCGGCGTCCGCTTCGTGCAGCTCTATCACACCAACTGGGACAGCCACGGCGGACCCGGCGAAGATCTGAATACCGACTTCGAAAAAGTGGTCCGCCAGGTCGACCAGCCCAGCGCCGCACTGGTGCTCGATCTCAAAGGGCGCGGGCTGCTGGAAGACACACTGGTGATTTGGGGTGGCGAATTCGGTCGCACGCCGATGGGCCAGGTCTCCAGCTCAATCGGCCGCGACCACCACGTCGACGCCTTTACGCTCTGGCTGGCCGGGGCGGGAATCAAACCGGGCTTCATCCACGGCAAGACCGACGAACTGGGCTTCGCCGCCGAAACCGGCGCCGTCCATGTCCACGACTTGCACGCCACGCTGCTTCACCTGTTGGGGTTTGATCACGAGCGGCTGACCTACCGCTTTCAGGGACGCGATTACCGCCTGACCGACGTCCACGGCACCCGCGTGAACGAGATTTTGACCTGAGCGCCGACGCCGGCGGTCGTCGACGCATGCATTTCCAGGAGGGCTAGCCGGTGGCAACATCCGTGGTTCGCTGTGTGGCAGTGCTCGCGGCTGCATTTTGCATCGGCGCTATGACCGACGTGGCAAGCGCGGCGGCGGCCAAACGACCGAACGTTCTGCTCATCATCAGCGACGATCAAGGCTGGGGCGATTTTGGATTCCACGGAAATCCGCACTTAAAGACTCCCTCGTTGGATCGACTGGCCGGCGAGAGCACGGAGCTTTCGCAGTTTTATGTTTCGCCGGTGTGCAGTCCGACGCGCGCCAGTTTGTTGACGGGCCGCTACAACTACCGCACCGGCGCCATCGATACCTATCTCGGCCGCTCGACCATGGCCACCGACGAAGTTACGCTGGCCGAAATGCTGGCGGCAGCCGGGTATCGCACCGGCATCTTTGGCAAATGGCATTTGGGAGACAACTACCCCTCGCGGCCCATCGACCAGGGCTTCTCCGAATCGCTCGTGCACCGTGGCGGAGGGATCGGCCAACCGGCCGATCCGCCGGGCAATCGTTACTTCGATCCCACGCTGTCGCACAATGGTGTCGATCAGCTGACGCAGGGCTATTGCAGCGATATCTTCACCGACGCGGCCATCAAGTTTATCGCCGATCATCGCGGCCAGCCGTTTTTTGCGTACCTGGCCTTCAACTGCCCGCATACCCCCTTGGAAGTGCCGGCCGCGTATCACGAGCGGTACAAGAACCTATCGCTCGATGACGATACGGCCAGAGTTTATGGCATGATCGCCAACATCGACGAAAACCTGGGACGGCTTTTTGCAAAACTCGACGAGCTTGGCTTGCGCGACGACACGATCGTCGTCTACCTCACCGACAATGGACCCCAGCAGCGGCGCTATAACGGCCCCTGGAGAGATCTCAAAGGGACCGTATACGAAGGCGGAATCCGCACGGCCTGTTTGTTGCGGTGGCCGGGAAAATTCAGCGCGGGCAGCAGGCAGGCCCAGTTGGCGGCTCACATCGACCTGACGCCCACGTTGCTCGAGGCTTGCCACATTGACCGGCCCGATTCCGTGGCCTTCGATGGGATCAGCCTGCTGCCGTGGCTCGTCGGCCAGCGGACCGAGCCGCTCGAGCGCACGCTGTTCTTCCAGTGGCACCGCGGCGACGTGCCGGAAAAGTATCGCGCATGCGCCGCGCGGCACATTGCGCTATAAATTGGTGCAGCCCAACGGCTCCGGGCAGCAAAAGCCGTTTCAACCTGAATGGGCGTTGTATGACATGCAAGCCGATCCCGGCGAACAGCACAATATTATCGATTCGCACCCGCAAGTCGCCGATCAACTGAAAGCGGCCTATGAAAAGTGGTTTGCCGACGTCGGCAGCACGCGTGGATTTCCCCGCCCACGAATCATCGTCGGCACGAGCCATGAAAATCCACTGACGCTGACCAGGCAAGATTGGCGCGGGCCGAAGGCGGGTTGGGATAAAGACGGGCTGGGCGATTGGCAGATCGAAGTCGCGGCCCGCGGCGTCTACGACGTAACGGTTCGCGTGCCGGCGGCCGACGATCCTCGGATCATGAAACTACGGATCGCAAATCGCGAGCTGGAACAACCGCTTCCGGCCGGACAAGATCGCGTCGTCTTCAAAGGGGTGCGGCTTGAACCTGGAACGTGCGATATCGAAGCGCAGGCCGAAGACACGGCCGGTGTCATCGGAGCACACTACGTCGGTCTGCTGAAGGCCGATTCGCCTCCATGAGAAATACGCAGCGCGATGCAGCGTCGATCGCCGTCGTCGAAAAAAATGGAAACAGGACGAATCCGCGGCCGCGAGGAACCGAATATGAGCACTGCAGGTCTTTCCAAGCCGCGGCTCGAGCGAATGCATCAAGTGTTGTCGGGATATGTCCAGCGCAAGGAGATTCCCGGGATCGTCGCGCTGGTCAGTCATCATGATGACGTACATGTCGAGACGCTCGGCACCCTGTCGTTTGGCGATCCGGCGCCGATGAAGCGCGACACGATCTTTCGCATCGCTTCGCTCTCCAAGCCGATCACCGCCGTTGCCGCCATGATTCTGATCGAGGAGTGCAAGCTGCGGCTCGATGAATCCGTGGAGCCTTGGCTGCCGGAACTTGCGGGCCGTCGCGTGCTCAAATCGATCTCCTCGCAGCCCGACGACACGGTTGCCGCGAAGCGTGCGATCACCGTGCGCGATTTGCTCACCTTCCGCATGGGCTTCGGCAGCGTGATGGCGATGCCCGATACGTATCCGATTCAAAAACTGATGCGTGAATATCGAATCGGCGGCGACGGTCCGCCCTTGCCTTCGCAAGCGCCGGGCACGCAGCAGTGGCTCGACGCGCTCGGATCGCTGCCCTGGATGGCACAGCCGGGCGAAAAGTGGTTGTATCATGTCAGCAGCGACGTCCTCGGGGTCTTGATCGCGCGTGTGTCGGGCCAATCGCTCGGCACGTTCCTCGGGGAGCGCATCTTCGATCCGCTGGGAATGAAAGACACGGCATTCCACGTGCCGGCCGAAAAAACCGATCGCTTGCCCCCGTCCTACCGCTTCAATCATCGCAGCAGCACGCTCGATGTCTATGACGACCCGGCCGACAGCGCATGGCGCGGGCAGCCGCAGTTCGAGTCGGCCGGAGGGGGGCTTGTATCGACCGTTGATGACCATTTTGCCTTCAGCCGCATGATCCTCGCCAAAGGCCGGCATGGCCGCGAGCAGATTCTTTCGCGCCGCGGTCAAGCTGATGACCTCCGATCAAGTCACGCCCGAGGAGCGTGCCGGATCCGAAATCTTCTTTGGCACGCATCGCAGTTGGGGCTTCTGCATGGGGGTGGACATCGAGCGCAACGAAATATTCCGCACGCCTGGCCGATTCGGTTGGGATGGCGGCCTTGGCACGTCGGCCTACACCGATCCTGCCGAAGGGATGATCGGCATCCTCATGACGCAGCGCATGATGGAGTCGCCCCAGCCGCCGCAGGTTTTTACCGACTTCTGGACGCTGGCGTACGGAGCTTTGGAATAGGGCGCGGGCTACAGCTAGATGCCACTGGCCACAGCCGGGGGCTCGGAAGAGAACAACGGGGGCCGTGTGGAACGCGGCATGAATTCGGATTCGAGCCGCTCCGGTGCTTCAGTACAAGGGCAAAATCATGGGATACGAGACCGCGTTGCATTTGGTCGACGTGAAGATAAAGGCCGATTCGCTTCAGGACGTAAAGCGGGCTTTGGCAAAACCGGGCGGACGCGGGCTGAAAGCGATCAGCCATTTTCTGGAGCAAGCCCTAATTGATGAAGACGGCTTGCTGACGTTTCGACCCAGTGACGAGTACTCGACTTCCTACGACCCCTGCGACGACGGCACAGTGCCGGCTCTGATCGGAAAATGGCACGAATCAGAAAAGATCGCTCGATGGCTCAAGCCGCATTCCGAAAAGGGCGGTCGGTTAATAAACCATAGCTGCGAGGGCGATGGTGAGGCGTGGGGCTGGGAGTTCAATGGACGCGGCAAAATGCGGGAAATCGGACTCGGCTACGCCGGAAAGTGGCAATAGAAGCAAATGAGGGCAGCCGGATTGACGGGCTACTCGCCGTTTCCGGCCGTCAAAAGCTGACGGACTTCTTCTATGCTCCGGCACCGCCCGCCGAGATGCAGGACTGCGTGGCAGTTCGGGCACACCGGCCGCAGGTCCTTTGCGGGGTCGACTTTATACTCCCGGCCGTTCTCCGATAATGGACGCACGTGATGGATGTGAATGTATCCGCGCGCCTCTGCCCCATAAGCCGCCCCAAAGCTGAAACCGCATATGCAGCAGTCGTCGCCTTGCGCCGAGATGCATGCCGATCTGGCCTGCGGATCACGCTCGTAGCGATTCACCAAAATCCTTTGAACGCTCCCTTCCAAATATGCTGACCCGGGTGCAACCTCCTCGGGCAGTTGGAACTCGGCGCGGTGTACCGATGACTCAGTTTTTCGAAGCTGACTCTCGGTGGCGATGATGACCTTACCTGTCCGCGGCAGCGCGTCAGTCGTCTTGATTATTCGGTCGAGCAGCGAGGCAGAATCCCGCGTCAACTCGCGCACTCCCCGGGTGGCTTGATTGTCCAGCGCACCGCCCGAACCAAAGAAAAGACCTTTTGGGCCACTCTTCGACTCAAACCGAAGCTTTCTTGCCAGTGCGGGCGAAAGCTGCCGGTGCAAGTTGAGCGGGGTCCCCGAGCCGCGCGCCCGAGCAAATACTCGTCCGCGGGGTAAAAATTGTCGTCGCCGAAGAACTTCGCTGCTTCTTCGCGGTTCGCGACCCGCCCGATGGTCATCTTCCCGCCTAAAAGAAGCTGGCCCGCTTTCAAAGACACGACATAGAGGACATGCCCCTTCGAAACTCCCCGCTTTGAAAAGCTGTTGCCCGCGGAGCCGCGCACGGCGCATACTCACGGTTGACCTCGTCCCGCCAGAAGCGGTTCTGCCAGTGGAAAGTCCAAAAGCGCGTAGCCATCGTTGGCCGCCCCTCTCACTCCACCTTCCACGTCTCGCCTCCGTGGAACAGCTTCGCGAGCTCGCCCTGCCCGCGCGTTTTGCGGGCCTGCGCGATCTGCGCGTTGAGCAAGTCTTCGTAGCACGGCGCGTCGACGGCCCGGAAGACGCCGATCGGTTCGGGAAAGTCGGGACGATGCATGCGGCTGAGCAAGTAGGCCAACGTCGGCTCGGGCGTCAGCTCGTCGTGAAACAACAAATCGTCGTCTTTGATTCCCTTGCCCAAGGTGACGATCTCGGGCGTCGTTCCGTTCAGCCGGATTCCCTTGTCGCGATTCTTGCCAAAGATCAGCGGCTTGCCGTGCTCCAGCTCGAGCACGGTGTCGTTCTTCGTTTCGCGATCGGTGGCATAATCCCAGGCGCCGTCGTTGAAGACGTTGCAGTTTTGATAGATTTCAACGAACGACGTTCCCTTGTGCTCGGCCGCCCGCTTGAGCACCGTCGTCAGATGCTTGATGTGGACGTCGATCGAACGGGCGACAAACGTCGCTTCGCAGCCGATGGCGATCGACAGCGGATGCAACGGGTTATCGATCGCTCCCATGGGGGTGCTCTTGGTCACCTGGCCCAACGGCGATGTCGGCGAATATTGCCCCTTGGTCAGGCCATAAATCCGGTTGTTGAACAACAGGATGTTGATGTCGAGATTGCGCCGGATGGCGTGCATCAGGTGGTTGCCGCCGATCGACAGCGCGTCGCCGTCGCCGGTGATCACCCATACCGACAAGTCGGGCCGGCTGGCCTTCAAACCGGTCGCCACGGCCGGCGCTCGACCGTGAATCGAGTGGATGCCGTAGGTGTTCATGTAGTAGGGAAAGCGGCTCGAACATCCGATGCCGGAGATAAAGACGATCTTTTCGGGCGGGACGCCCAGTGTCGGCAAGACCTTCTTCATTTGGGCGAGGATCGCATAGTCCCCGCAGCCCGGGCACCAACGAACTTCTTGATCGCTGGCAAAGTCCTGGGCCGTCAGGACTGGCAAAACAACCTCGGTACTCATGGATGTGTTCCTTCTCCGGACAACAGGATATAAAAACCAGGTTGCTCTTTCTTGCTTCAAACCGCCGCGGGCTTCTCGTCGAGCAGCTCGCGAATCTTCGCGGTAATCTCGCGGATCGTAAACGGCTTGCCTTGAATCTTGTTCAGCCCGACCGCCGGAATCAAAAACTCGCCGCGGATCAACAGCCGCAGTTGTCCCCGATTCAGCTCCGGGATCAGCACGCGGTCGTATCGCTTCAGGATCTCACCCAGATTCGCCGGCAGCGGGTTGAGATAGCGCAGGTGGGCGTGCGCGACCGGCTCCCCTTCGCGCACCAGGTTGCGGACCGCGGTGGCGCAGGCGCCGTAGGTGCCCCCCCAGCTCAAAACCAGTAGCCGGCCTTCGGCCTTTCCGGTCACTTCTTGCGGCGGAATGTCGGCCGCGATGCCGGCAATCTTGGCCGCGCGAAGTTGAACCATGTGTTCGTGGTTGACCGGATCGTAGCTGACGTTGCCGGTGACGTCTTGCTTTTCCAGCCCACCGATGCGGTGCATCAGGCCGGGCGTGCCTGGAATCGCCCAGGGTCGCGACAACCGCTCGTCGCGGGCGTAGGGCAAAAACGCATGATCGGCCGACCCGTTGGGGCCCGGATGTTCGATGGCAATCTGCTCCAGCTTGGCGACGTCCGGAACCAGCCACGGCTCGGCACCGTTGGCGATGTAGCCATCGCTCAGGATCATCACCGGAGTCATATAGCGAGTGGCGATTCGCCAGGCCTCGCGGGCCACGTCAAAGCAGTCGGCCGGACTGCGCGAGGCGATCACCGGCAACGGGCACTCTCCGTTGCGGCCAAACAGTGCCTGCCACAGGTCGGCCTGCTCGGTCTTGGTGGGCAAGCCCGTGCTGGGTCCGCCACGCTGCACGTTGATGATCAAGAGCGGCAATTCGGTCATCACGGCCAGGCCGATCGCTTCGGTCTTCAGCGCGATGCCCGGCCCGCTCGAAGCGGTCACCCCCATCGCTCCGCCGAAGGCGGCTCCGATGGCCGACGTGACGGCGGCGATCTCGTCCTCGGCCTGGAACGTGCGCACGCCAAAGTTTTTGTGGCGGACCAGCTCGTGCAGAATGTCGCTGGCCGGCGTGATCGGATAGCTGCCGTAGAACAGGTCGCAACCGCTGCGATCGGCGGCGGCGATCAGTCCCCAGGCCAGGGCCTGGTTGCCGGTGATGTTGCGATAGGTGCCTGGCGGCAAGTCGGCCTTTTGGACCGAGAAATGGCTGACCATGGCGTCGGTCGTCTCGCCATAGTTGTAGCCCGCGTGCAAGGCGCGCCGGTTGGCCTCGGCCACGCCGGGACTCTTGCCGAATTTTTCGGTGATGTAGCGTTCCGTTGGCTCGAGCGACCGGTCGTAGAGCCAGAAGGTCAAACCCATCGCGTAAAAGTTGCGGCAGCGGTCGGCTTCTTTCTGGCTCAATCCGAGGCCTTCGACCGCCAGTCGAGTCAGCCGCGTCATGTCGACCGGAAAGAGTTGATAGCCGTCCAAACTGCCATCTTCCAGCGGGCTGGTGACGTAGCTTGCCTGGGCCAGGCTTTTTTCGTCGAACGCGTCCCGGTTCACGATCAAGATGCCGCCGGCGACCAGATCGGCCAGGTTGGTCACCAGGGCCGCCGGGTTCATCGCCACCAGCGCGTCGACCTGATCGCCCGGCGTGAAGATGTCGGTGTTGGCAAAGTGGATTTGAAAGCCGCTCACGCCCGCCTTGGTTCCGCGCGCGCACGAATTTCGGCCGGAAAGTCGGGAAACGTGGCCACGTCATTGCCGGCCAGGGCGGAGGTGTTGGTCAGTTGCGTTCCGGCCAACTGCATGCCATCGCCCGAATCGCCACAAAACCGCACCGTTGCCGAATCGAGCTCTCGGACGGGCTTGCTGGAGGTCAGAGTCGCCATCATTTGCGCCTGCTGGGTACGGAGGGAGGGAGAGTTTCAACGCCAAAAGCCTGGCTGCGATCCATGCCGCCGCGAACCGCGCGTTGTGCGGCGCGAAAAACGGCATCGGGCGCTGCCGGAAGGAAAAAGCGGGACGGCGGCCCCAATCATCGGGTCGCGCGGGCGCGGCCCTCGCGGGCGCCATCCAAAAGACGAGTTGCCTCGCAGGCGACAGAGAGATTCGAGTTTGACGAGCCCAATCACCAGCGCGCCCACTCTCGGCCGGGCCGTGGGTCGGATACCGCTTAAGACGCACCGCGACGGACCTTGCCGCGGCGATCGAACGATGCCCACAGCCGACGCTTTTTCATCGCGTGCGCTTCACGGGAATGACGCGCGGGTGTCCCACGGTCGTCGACGCGCTTTTTCCGAAAAGCCCTGTCGGCGAGCGCTTCGTCCCTCACGCTCACTCCCCAGTTGCTCACGCACTGGGTTATTGTTATCAACACATCAACCGTTCGCGACAGAAAGCCGAGTGTGGCAAGATGACGCCCAAAGCGCCGGCCAAAAAATCAAAGATTGGTCGAACGAGTTTGCTCTGGGGCAATCCTCCGCTCGTCATGGAATGCAAAGCTGATAGAAGTGACTCGGCCTTGTTGTCACTAGCATTATATGCCGCCCGGTTTTCAGCCGCCATCAAAAAGGCTTGAGGCTTGAGACTGCAGGCTTGAGACGCCCGAAAAATCAGGCCGATGGGCGGAACGCCGTGGGACGGGGGTGGCCAAAAGGTCACCGCGCCTGGGCTTTCAAAGGCTAACCGCTTTGGGGGGGCCGGGCTCCCGGCCAACCCTGCAAAAACCCTCCGCGCATATGCCGGGCTCCGGTGTACCTCGCTCAAACCTCGGGACTCAAGCCCCCCCCGGCCGTGCAACAAAAAAACCACGACCCACGCGGTTTTCGCGTGGGTCGTGGCACGTTTACGTCGACAGATTGGTGCACAATCAAAGGGTGCGTCAGAACTCGGCCGGCTCGGCCATCTCTTGCGGCGCCCGTCCCTTGGCTCGGGTGGTCTTGGCCGTGCTCCATTCCTTGGTGAGTGTCTCGAAGACTTCTGGAGACTCATAGCGAATGACGTTTTTGCCCTCGGGCATGGGTCCGATCAGTCCACGAAAAACCGGCTGGCCACGCAGGCCCAAGTCGGTGCTGCAATCGTCAATTCCAATCTGGGTGTGCATCTTTTGCAGAGCTTCCGGCTTGTTGTAGTCGCGAATGTGGAGAGTTCCGTCGGTGCCGCGGGTGACGACGCGAAATGTGTCTTTGGCCATCGCTGTGTTTTCGACCTCTACAGATTGCGGGAGGGGGAAGCAGAACGATCGGCCACGGGAGGGCTGTCGATTCTTGTCGCGTGACCGGGCTCCGGCACTCTGCCGGAGCCTGGCCCCGCGATGGTTGCAATTCACATTACCGACCGATGTCCTGCATGCTCTCTATCGGCGCGATGCTAGCTGGCGTTCGCGGCAATTTTGCTGGCGCGACAAGGCGATACCAACCGCGCTATTCGATAAGACAGGTGTCTTGGGCGGACTTGGAAGCGGCGCTTAACGATCGTGCCGCCCGGCGGCCGCCGTGGCGTCGGCGGCCAGCGTACCTCATCCTTTCAGCCGGCACACCCCATATTGGTGACCGCCGCAAAAAAACGAGCAAGCGCCAGGCGATCGTGTCGATCGTGCCGGCCGTGCCGATCAATCGCCCCGACGCGGTCTCGAATCGGTTCCAAGCCGCTCGGCGATCCAAGCTGGCTCGACGAATCGCCGCAACCAACTGGCCAGGTTGTCGGCCACGGCCTCGCGCTCGGCCGCCGACAAACCCCGCTCGCCACCGCCCGCGGGCGAGCGGAATCCCCACCAGGCGAGCCTCACCGGCCAGTGGTTGGCAGCCGCCGAGGCATTGAATCGTTCCGCCACGCGCAGTCCCCACACGAGACCGTATGCATTGCAAAAATCTCGCCACAGGCGATCCAGCGGGTCTTGCCGGGGCCGCAGCCGCGCGGGCCATTGGGCAAACGCCATGGCCGCAACGATCGGCACGAGCGCCGGCAGCGGATTCTGGCTTCCCGCCAGGTTTCCGCCCGGCAAATAGGCCGCCAGCAGTATCAGCTGGCCAGCACCGAACAACAACGCCGCCAGACAGTGCCGTGTCGGCAGATAATTGACCACGCCCGGTACGATCAGCACGAGCAAAAACCATCGGCGTGCCAGATGGATGGTCGGCGGCGAGGCAAACAACTGCCACTCGGCAGCAGGCAGCGACAGCACTACCCACAGCGACAGGACCACCCACTGCCAGGCAATGTGCTGCGGCCGTTTGGCTCCGAGCATGGCGACCGCCGGGCAAAGCGTCGTCATGGCGGCCGCAAAGTGCAGCGATTGGCGCCAGTCCCCCGCTTCGACCCGGCCGCCGGCCCAGAAGCCGGTCAGGCTCGCGCCCGCCACCGCTCCCCACGACGCAATTGCCCAGCACCAGGCGGCCCATAGCGTTGTTTGCTCGATCGCCTTACGCCCCCGCCAGAGCAGGAAGAATCCGGCCGCCACCAGCGCTGCCCAACCGAGTGCGGTTGTCAGCGGGATTGGCGTCAAATTCTGGGCAGTCGGCATAATCGGAACTCTTTGCCTGCTCGCTCGGCGTGGGAATGTGGCAAAAAAACAGCGCCGCGAGTGGCCGGCAATTGTAGAGGCAAGTCCGCCCGACATAAAAGCTTCGGCGGCACATTTCCGGATATTCCGGCTGCGCGGCCCGGGCAAAATGCGTAAAAAAATCACCGGTTGCATTTGCACCTCGCCCAATCGCGAGGCATGTTTCTCTAGGCAGACACGCCAGTACCCGCCGTGGTAATCACCCCACGTGCAACGCGAAACCTGTGTTCGCTCCCGAGGGTTACAACTGGCTCTGCCTACAAGCCAAGCTTCCCCGATTGTCGGCTCGCTTTCCGGTCGGTGCTTTTTCGCCGAGCTGGCCGCGTGAGCGAGTCCCACCGATTACTTCCCGCCTTCGCTTTCACACACAGGAGAGAGAAAGTCATGCGCAAGATGCTATTGGCGTTGATGCTCGTCATGGGTTTGGCCGCCGCGGCCCAAGCCTTTGACTTCGGGAGCGACAGCCCGCGCCCGGCTCGCTTCGCCGCACTGCAAAACGTGCTGGCCCCGCCGGCCGGCGCCACGTACAGCCTGGGCGGCTATGCCCCGGCCGAACCGATGATGGATCCCAACGCGAATTCCGGTCCGATCGACAAGGGCGAATACGCTTCGCCACCAGGTTGCTGCGGTGGTCTGTGGGATGGCTACATGGCCCGTCCCTGCCATCACCGGCATCATTGGGGTGGTCGAAGCGGTTGCTATGGCGGCTGCGGCGGTTGCGGCCCTACTCCCTGCAACAGCGGAGCTTGCGGCGGCGGATGTGGTTATGGCGGTGGATGTGGTTTGGGCGGATATGGCTGCGGTGCCCCTTCCTACATCGCTCCGAGTTGCGGCTGTGCCCCCCCGTGTGCTCCGGTTTGCCGCGAGCGTCATCATTGCAAAATATTTGGTTGCCACAAGCGGTCGAACTGCGGCTGCGATGTTGCGACGACTTGCGATAGCGTTGGTTGCGGTACCGGCTGCGGCTGCGGTGCGACCGATTCGACTCAGCCGGCTCCGTACAACAACGGTGCTCCTCAGCCGAGCCCCGAACTATTGGAACCGGCTCCGGCTGCTCCGGCTCCGGCCCCGGCGCCTTCGGCCCAACGTCAGCCGCGCTTGATGCGGTCGATGGCCGGAGTGTTCGGCAGCTGATCGACAAAGCGATTGCGAGCCTTGGCCGGCCAACATGAGGGGCCGACCAACGGCTCGCCGCGACGACTGTAAAATCACTGAAGCGAACTCTCTGCTGCCGAGCCTTTCGGGGAGTGAGGCGAGGCGGCGAGAGTCTGTGTGTGGAGACGGGCGGACCCTTGCGGTCTCGCCCGTCTTTTTTGTGCGCCCGTCGATCGCGCCCGCACCGGCTCTTACAGCAAATCGTCGAGATAGTTCGCGAAGATCGAGTCGACGCTTTGCCCAAAGATCACCCCGGCGTTGTTTGCCGGAATCTCACCGGCCGCGAAACCGAGCTCCGCCAGCGCCTCTTCGATTGGGAGGATATCGTTCGGTTCCTGGGCATTCGACGGCATCAGCGGCGCGTTGGCGGTGATTTGCTGAATCACCGTCACGATCGCGTGCAGGTTGAGATAGGTGTTGGCATTGACCGCCAGATCCAACAGCGGGCTGATGTTGGTCAATCGAACGAACGTGGTTCCTTTGGGATCGGCCAGCGAAATCGTGTCGGTGTTTGCGAACTGCGTGCCGGCCAGCGAAACCTGGTCGGCGTAAAGTCGGTAGGCGAGGCTCAAATCGCTCGACCCCAAGTTGGCGACCGGTGACAACACGCCGGCAAGCTGGCTCTCGAGAGCCTCGCCGCCGGGGGCGTTGAACGACTCGACGCCCAGATGCGATTCCTCGCCGATCATTTGGACCACTCCTCCTCCGAGAGAATGGCCGGTCAGCGTAATGGTCGCCTCTTTGAATTCCGAATGGATCGTGGCTACGAAATTAACCGCATCGCGCACGATCGCGCTCAGCGCGGGCGTGACCGACGACGTGACAAAGGATGCGTCGGCGGCAACGTCCTCGAGCGCGGCCAATCCGGCCGTCGTCACCGTCCCGCGCACCGCAATCACCACCTGGGTTTTGTCGGGGCTGAGAAACGCGGCCGCCGCGTAGCCGGCATCGAGCGGATCGGTATTCAAACCACCGATCGGCGTGAAACCGCCAGCCCCGGTGGCGCCGCTATAGACATTCTCGCTGAGGTCGGCGAGCGTCAGCAGCAAATCGCCAGTCACTCGTAGCGTGTAGCCGCCGGTTTGACTGTGGCCGCTGGCTTGATCCTGTACGACGACGGTATAGGTCCCACCGCCAGTTTGTGGGACGGCGTAATACACGCTCGCGGAGGTATTGCTTCCCTGGGCCATCGCCTGGGCAACGAGCGTCCCCGTCGGGCTATACACCGAAACCTCGGGCCGGGTCCCGCTGGCGTCGCTCACGGTCAAATCAAACCAGTCGTTCGCCGACGCGGTCAGCGAATAGGTATCCTGTTGTCCTTTGGTCGCAATGTTGCCGGCGACTGTCTCACCCCCAGCGATGACCGCAAGCATCATTCGGCTCTCGAGATGTTCGATCGCCCAGCGCCGCCGCGGCGTCGTGCGCCGGCCCTGAAATTGCTGGAGCGACCGACGCGCCGAATTCGTTTTGCTCGGGCGAATCTGCACGGTTTGACCCTACTTCTATAGGCGTGATGGAAAAAGGGCAAGTCGACGTCCCTGCCGGATCCACGTTGAACATAATCACCGGGCCGGCGGTGTCAACTTATTTGCTTCTTTGCGCTGAGTGAGTCCTCGAGTTTTCCCTGATCGGGCGATGGGAAACCGCCGGCGCAGACGCCCACGCACTGCCTGTCCTCGGGGGAAGACCTCAGAAACGGTCGCCACACGAAGGGGCTCAGCCGATTCTCTCGTCCGTGAACGCCCCGGCCATGCTTTCTCGCCACTGGCGCAACGCCTGGGTCAATTCGCCGGCCGACTGAAAGCGCGCGTCGGGACGCTTCTCGACGCATCGCTCGACGATCGTGCGTAACGCCTCGGGAATGCCCATGTCCGCGCAGCCGACGATGCTCGGGCCACTGTCCCGCGTGCGGGGGGCCAGATAGCTCTCGATTGCTTTCGACCAATCATCAGCTGATGCGAGACACTCTCGCTTTGGTCGCGTGCCAAACGGGCGCTGCGCCGTAAGAAGCTCGAAAAATATGGCACCCAGTGCCCAGACGTCGGATCGCCGATCGACGAGGCAATCCCCCTGCAGAAAGGCTCTTGCCTGCTCGGGGGACATGTACTCCAACGTTCCGCGATGGGCGGCCGACCGCGATCCGGTGGTGCTTTCCTCATAACCCGCCAAGCCAAAATCAAGAAGACGGGGTCGGCCGTCGCGTCGGTCCAGGATGACGTGCGTCGGTTTTAAATCGCGGTGAACCAGTGCCTTGCCGCCGACGCCCATACTTTCGTGAACGTAGTGCACGGCGTCGGAAATCTGCTCGATGATGAGTGCCGCGTCGGGCGGAGCAAACGGACCGTCGCTCTTGAGTTTTGCCTCGAGCGTTTTGCCCTGAACATACTCCAGCACGATGATCGGTCGGCCAGCACACTCGAAATAGTCGACGATCGGCACAATCAGGGGATGTCTGGCACCCGTGAGGAATTGCGATTCCTGTTTGAGTTGGGCCGCAAATTCTTCCGAAGACTCACGGGCAACTTTTACCACAACCGGCTGATCGCGCTTGTTATCCCTGGCAAGGTACAGGGTTGCCTGGCCCCCATCCGCAATCGCGCCCACCAGTGCATAGGCGACGCCGCCAGCATCAGGCTTCGCAAAACACACCCTTCCAATGGCTTCGGCATGGTTGGGAAAGCGGGCCGTGTAGTCGCTCAGGGTGGGCCGCTGGCACGCCTGCCAGCGAAACACATGGTCCGCACGAACCAGTTCCGCCAACAGTTCCGATTGCTCACCTTCCGACAACCGACTGAGATAGTCTTCAATCGACGGACGTTTGCCGTCGTTAAGTTCGGTTGCGAATTCAGAGCGCAAGCGATCTCGCCGCTCGGTTGGCGATTCTTGCTGAGGGTGAACAGACATGTTGCGCTTTGCCGGCTTCGCCGCCCGCCGGCGGCGTTCTCCCAAGCATGGGATTGTTTGCATTGAAGCATCCACACGGTGCTCGTTTGTACGTGCGAATCTGTCCGACTGTCAATCGTGCGCGGCGACAAACCACCTCCGGCCGAGGCAGCTCACGTCCCCACTCGGGTGGTCGCCTGCAATTCCCGGAGGGGGCCGCTAGCCGCGCATTGGCGCCTCGTCGCCCTCGTTTCCGTTGATCGTTCCATCGCGCGGACGCCGGCGCCGTGCATTGCAGATCGAAGGAGGTGGCCACACCTGGCCCGGCCGGCAACTCCCCTTCGAATTGCTCGGGGCGATCGACCAAGAACATCTCGGCCAACGATCTGATGTGGGAGTTTTTCTCCCGTCATCCGCGCGATTGAGAGCCGGTTGCCGGCTTAAGCAACGGGTGAACGTCCGCCCGCCCGAATTGCCGCGGGGAAGACCGCGCGGTCTTAAAGCACCGGCCGTGGTGGTCGCACGCCGGCAACGCAAACCCGAAGCCCGAGCGAGGGATTCGCGTCCGTCAACTCTCGCCGGCACTTCGCACGGAGTGACGTGGCAGCGAGCCAAAGAATACTCTAGGCGACCGCGTCGACGCCCGAGCCCGGCTGAAAGCTTTGGAACAGGGTCGACGAATTCGGCGAGTTGCCTTGCGATGCCGTGAGCGCCGAAATCAGATCGCTGCGGAACTGTGCCGGATCGACTCCGTACGATTCAAGCAACTGCCCAAACGTCTGCTGCGTGCTGCCGGAGCCATCGCTCGTGTCGGTGCTCGACGAATCACTGCTGGTCGAGCCGGTGCTGGTCGCACCGACGGTGGCCGGCGTGGCGTCGAGCGGGTTGGAACTCGTCAACGTGTTATTCGAATCCGTGCTGTCGGTCGTGCCTGACGCTGAGCCGCTGCCGCCGAACAACTGCTGCAGCGCGTTTTGAATCACAGTATTGGGATCGGTCGAACTGTTCGACGAATTTTGCAGCGCGTTCTCGACCGTGTTGATGATCTGGCTCAAGCCGCCGCCTCCGCCGCCGCCATGGTGATGATGGTGACCGCCGGAGACCGCGCCCGACGGATTGTTCGGATCGGTCGCGGGATTGACCGAGTTGGCCGTGCTGGATGAACTGGCCGCGGCGCTCGTGATGCTCGCGGGCGATTGCGTCGTCGAACTACTGGTTAGACTGGAGGCGGCCGTTTGAGCGCCCGTTTGCGAAGCCGAATTGGCCGATTGCGCGAGTTGGTAGTAATAGTCTTGGCTGAGAGTGTTGGTGTTGATAGACGACATCACTACCTCCTGTTTCTCGGCACTCGGCCGCTCGATGTTGCGGTGAGTGCAGCATTCGCAAAGGACCGCCGGCCGCCGGCCGAACGAATTTGTATTCAGGTTGTCACTGGTTCTTGTATCGACCGTTCCGATTGAAAAACTTGTGACGATTCCACAGGAGGTACTTCCTGCGCGTGGGGTGGACACCCCCCAGGCGCAGTGCATGCACGGATTGCAAGCACGAATTTGGGGGGTGGAGCGAAGGAGTTCAGCCGCGATCTCTCGGGGGCGTTCTCCGCGGGAAGCGTGCCGGCTACGCGATCTTGCCCCTCGTCTTGGGGCAAAGGGCAGTCGCACTGGTAGAGTGCCGTAGCGAGTTGCAACGGACTCAATCGGGCCACCTACTCATGCCGACGAGGAAATCATGCGCATCGCCATCGCGGGGTTCGCAGTCGTCTTATTCGCAGCCGGCTGTTGCAAGTCGACGCAGCCTCTTTACACGCCCGATACGCTCAAGCAAGACATTGACCTAGCCGGCACATGGGAATGCTACGACCCGGGTCTACGCAAACTTGAGGCTGATAATCCTTTCACGGTCAAGCGCCTCAGTGCCGGTGAGTTCGAGGTACGCTGGTTTGAACGCGAGACGTGGACAATCGCAGCGGCTTGTGGACCGAGGAGTGTGTAGTCGTGCTGCGAGCCGTCGAATTGGATGGCGAGCTTTACCTGGACGCCACCCCAGCCGCTGGGTCCGCGGAGCGTATCTGGCCCGGCATGACCTCCAGCGATCACGTGATTTTCGCTGCGAAGCTAGAAGGCGATCGGCTGCTCACCGCCGCCCTCGATCCAGGACAGGTTCGGAAATATGCAGCAGACGCGAATTTGCGGCTCGTCGGTGGCTGGTGCGATGAGATTCTGGACGCGCCGACGGGCGAGCTGCAAAAGTTCATCGCGCGGTATCGAAACGAGATTTTCGAAGAAATGGGCGAATTTCGACGAATCGCAAAAGGACCGGCCGCGGATTGATCCCGTCGCTGGCAGGCGCCGCCGTCAGCCCTTCAACTGGAACAGCCGCTTTAGCGCGTCGAGCAAGCCGTGCGGCGGACCTTGCTCGGCTTCGCTGCGCAGGGACTCCAGTGGCGGATGAAGCAGCTTGTTGATCAGCCGGTCGAACGACTGGCGGATTTCGCCGCGCGTGCGCTCGTCGAGATTGGGCAGCTTGTTGAACAGCCGCCGCAGCTCGTCTTCTTTCGGCTGGTGCCAGCCTTCACGCAACTGGGTGATGATCGGCGCCGTGGCCCGATGGTGCAGGTCGGCCATGAAGCGGGCCGTTTCCTCTTCGATGATTTCGAGCGCCGAGGGAAGTTCCTGCTCGCGCTCGTCTCGATTGCGCCGGCAGACCTGGTCCAGGTCGTCGAGCGAATAGAGATAGACGCCCAGGCAATCGTTGATCGCCGGATCGAAATCGCGTGGCACGGCCAGGTCGAGAATGACGATCGGTCGCTGCCGGCGGGTCGCTTCGATCTGTTTGAACCGCGCGCGGCTCACGATCGGTTCGCTCGCCCCGGTCGTGCTGATCACCAGATCGGCCGTGGTCAATAGCTCGTCCAACCGCTCCCATGGTTCGGCCTTGCCACGCCAGGCCTCGGCCAATTCGCGGGCGCGCTCGGCGTGGCGGTTCACGACCGTCACGTCATGCGCGCCCTGATCTTGCAAATAGCGGAGTGTTTCGGCGGCCATCTCGCCGGCGCCGATCAGCAGGATCTGCTTGTCGTCGAAACTTTCGAAAACTTCGCTGGCGAAATCGGCCACCGCCACGCTCGGAATACTCACGCGACGGCGATGGATCGTCGTCTCCAGCGTCACTCGTCGCGCCATGCGCACCGCCGCCTGGAACGCGCCGTGCGTCAGGGGACCCGTGCTTTCGCGCGCAGTAGCCAATTCGTAAGCCTGCTTGACCTGTGCCAGAATCTGCGGCTCGCCGACGACCATGCTGTCGAGACTGGCAGCCACGGTGAACAAGTGCCGGATCGCGTCTTCGCCGCTCCGTTGGAACAGATCGTCAAAGATTTCATACATCGGCAGGCCGTGGAAGTCGGCCATGAACTGGGCCATCTCCTCGTGCGACGGCACGCGCGTCGGATCTTCGCAGGCGGTGTAAATCTCCACCCGATTGCAGGTCGACAACAGCACCGCCTCGGCCTGGGGAAAACGCTTGCGCAAATCGTCGAGCGCCACACCGGCCTGCGCCGGATTGAAAGCCAGCCGCTCGCGCGCTTCCAAAGCGGAGCGATGATGGCTGCAACCGATCATTTGCAGCTTCATGGCCCACCTCCCGGCAGCTCATTCGCCGGAGCCGTCGCGGCCGGAACCGTCGCGGCCGGAACCGTCGCGGCCGGAACCGTCGCGGCCGGCCGCTGATTATGTCCGGCCCGCTGGCCTCCGTGCCGGGTATCGACAAGCAAAAGCGTTCCCAACGCCAGCATCAGAAAGCCGAAGCTGACCACCGTCAGGTAGGCGACTTTGCGACCGTGCCTGGCCGGTTTGTATAGACCGCCAAACACGGCCGCGACGACCAGCCAGGCGAGCATCAGGGCGGAACTGGAAATCACCGGATCGCTCCACGACAGCTCTTGGTTCCCGCGCGCGGTCACGTTCAAAACAACGCCGGCCAGAAAACCGATCGCCACCAGAATGACCGAGATCACCACCACTCGGCTGTTGATCCGATCGAGCCACTCCAAGCTGGGCAATCGCAGCCCGCTGGGAGCCGGCAGCTTGCGTTTCAGTCGCGCCGCCTGCACCAGGTAGAGGACGCCAGCGGCAAAGCCGATCATCACGGTCACGGTCCCCAGCAGCAGGAAGATGCCGTGAATCGCTCCCCAGAGCTGCGAGGCCGGCTGCGGAGCGATCGGCTGGCGATCGGCAAACCGCGCCGCCGCGGCAATCAGTAGCAGAGCCAGCGGCAGCACCACCAAACCGATCGCGCCGCGCGGATGGTAAATCGCCAGATACAAATAGGCCGCCACCAACAGCCAGGCTGCTAGCAGGCACCAGTCAAAACTGCTCGACAGCGGACTGGCCGTCGCCGACACCGTCCGATAGGCGAGATAGCACGTCTCGGCGATAAAACCGCCGCCGACCAATCCCACCGCCAGCCCTCCGCGCCCTGCCGAGCGCGAAAAGAGCCGCGACGCCTCGAGCAGCCAGGCGACGGCATATGCCAGAGCGATCGCGGTTAGCGTTGAGTCAGGCATGAAGAGGTGCACGCGCGGAGTAAACGGTGGGAATCGACGATCGGCGGGCACGCCGCTGCACACGGCAGCGCCGGCTCGGTTTCAACAGTTTCCATCATAACACGCCCCGGCCGCATCCTCTTTGCTCGGTTTTTTCCGAGTCTGGCGCGAATAAATCGCCCATTTTCCCGATTCGTGGCTGCATGCCGCGCAGGCAAAATTCGCCTGGAACGCCGGGGCCGGTTCGATTATCGTTCGCCGCCTTTCAATCACCCCAACTTACCACCGTTCCAACGCTTCGCCCACGGAGGGGAGAACATGCGCCGCGCTTATCTTCTGTTGGTCGTGCTGATGCTGGGCGGCGGCGGCTGGTGGTTTTCGCAGCACTATCGCATCACGGGGCTCGAACACATCGGCGTTCAGCCGCGGACGGCGACGCACGCCGAGTCCGGCGCCGACGAATCCTTGCCCCCGCCGGTCGATCATGCTGCCGGCACGCTGCGCATCGCCTCGTTCAACATCCAGGTCTTTGGAGCGGCCAAGCTCGACAAACCAGGCGTGATGAACGTCCTGGCCGATGTCATCCGCCAGTTCGACGTCGTGGCGATTCAGGAAGTGCGCGCCAAGACCGATGACATTCTCCCCCGGTTTGTCGACCTGATCAACGCGACCGGCCGCCATTACGACTTCCTCATCGGTCCACGATTGGGTCGCTCCAACAGCAAAGAGCAATATGCATTCATCTACGACACCGCCAGCATCGAAGCCGACCGCTCGGCGCTTTACACCGTTGCCGACCCCGACGACTTGCTCCATCGCGAACCGCTCGTGGCCTGGTTTCGAGTCCGCGGGCCGCCCGTCGACCAGGCTTTCACCTTCACGCTCATCGACATCCATACCGATCCCGACGAAACGACCCAGGAACTCGACGCCCTGGCCGACGTCTATCGCGTTGTGCGCGACGACGGCCGCCACGAGGACGACATCATCCTGTTGGGCGATCTGAATGTCGACGATGCTCACCTCGGCCGGATGGGCAAAGTGGCCGGTATTTTTGCGGCGATCTCCGGCGTGCCGACCAACACTCGCGGCACGAAGCAGTACGACAACCTGCTCTTCTCAAAAACGGCCACCAGCGAATACACCGGCCGTTCCGGTGTCTTTGATCTGATCCGTCAGTACAATCTGACGACCGACGAAGCGCTGCAGGTTTCAGATCACATGCCCGTCTGGGCCGAGTTCACCGTCTACGAAGGTGGCCGCAGCGGCCAGATCGCCACCCGACCGGCGGAAGCGGCGAAGTGATGCTGGGCTTGAGCGGCGGCTGTTGCCGACTGCGAGTCCACTCCACGTGATCGGCACCTGTCACTGGCGGAACGGGTAGCTGTCGCGGTCTGAGGCCGGCGTCAATCATCCCGAATCCACAATTTGCTTAAATGTAGTCGGCTGCCATTCGCATGGCAGAATACGCAACATATTCGTCGGAGAAACTCGTGTTGTCTGCCTCGGGGCCAGCCAACCACCGATCCATTGCGTTGTCGAACGCGGCGACCGCTGCTTTTAAATTAAGCTGCACGTCGGCAGGCGCCTCTTTGACCAGAATCTCCCGCGCCAAATCGTCGGAAATTCCCCAAAATTCAGCGTACGGCAGCAGCGGCCAAAATTTTTCGGGAACTTTA
Organism: uncultured Planctomycetaceae bacterium; assembly: GCA_963702015.1. Taxonomy (GTDB): domain Bacteria; phylum Planctomycetota; class Planctomycetia; order Pirellulales; family PALSA-1355; genus DATJTR01. The sequence goes on along the minus strand of OY969698.1, from coordinate 1,836,657 downwards.
CTTCGGTCGGGACGCAACCCGGGGTCGCAATCGTAGAATCTCTTTGGATACTCGACCTTCAGGCGGCGAGCTCGCTGGGGATACCCACGGATCACGCGCGGTGACCCTCCGGCCCAGCAATTGCCTGGCTGGGCGCGCGCTAACCTAGCAAACAACCTGGCAACATTTCAATCGGCAAAGTTAGCCACCCGACCGGCGAAAGCGGCGAAGTGACATCACACCATGGCCGTGGCCGCATGCCGCGTGAAGCGGCCCGCGCGGTTGAAGGCCCGCCGTTCGTGCTGCGTTTGTGCCAGGGCGGCTCAGATCGTCGCTGACATTCCGTCAGCGCCGTCACTCAGGTCTTAGCATGGCCGCTACCGATTCCGTTGAAGGGATCTCAAAGTTCAGGAGGGTCCGCAACTCGTCAGGCAACAGGCTGCCATTCCCGATGATTGCGGTTGGCGAGGCGGCATGCGTTTCTTCGGAATTCGGCAGGACCGCCTGCTCGCTATCCGCACTCTCCAAACGCGAAACCTCGAACTGGTTACGACCTGCTACAGCCTGGTGGCCTCGAAAACCCTCACGATTTTCGGGCAGTATCTTGGCGCAGCGACGAGCAGTGACCAGCGCCGCGGCAGAATTGCTCAACAGGCGAACGATCTGACAGCCAACGATATAGTGGCCCATCAGGTATCGCACATGTCGCACCTGCGATAGGAACACGGCCGCGGTCGGCTGATCCGTGAGCAGGAAGGCGAGCTCGGCGTCCTGCGGCAATCGAGTGGCCCAATACGAGAAGCCACCGACGGAAATGTCGTTGAGCTGCACCAGCTCGAAATTCCGATTGATCAAGTTCAGGCCGCCCTGGTAGGGGGCAATCCTGCACTTGTGCCAGCAGGGCGTGCGCGGATGCGCTCGACGCTCTTGCGGCAACTCCGCCTCAGAGTCTTGCGGTTGCATGGCCTATCAAACCGGGGGGCGTGGTGGATTCGAGGATTCGGAATTCTCGGCCACGTCTGCCCGCTTCGGCCAACAAAAGCGTAGTTCAAAAAACAAACGCTGGGGCAGCCTCGATCAATTTTTCAGATTCTCCGGGCCAATCGACCTGAAAATTTCGGCACCAGCAGCATAGATCGAAACGGCAAACACATCTGCTCGTGCAAGAAAAGAAGCCTCCGGCCGGATTGCGATCGGCATGCGCAAACCGGCTACAGGATCTTCAAAACTCCACGATCAGCCGGTCGTGTCCCAAATCGGTGTTGGGGAAGATCGCCCGCGCGGTGGGCAATCCAACTGGATCGGTCTCGGTTGCCAGTGGATTGATGTGCACCAGCACCAGCCGGCCGACCTTCGCCTTCCTCGCCACTTCCGCTACGGCGCTGGTCCAGCTGTGGCCGGTCTGTTCGGCGAACTCGGCGTCGGCGTCTGGAAAATTGCACTCGTGCACCAACAGATCGACGCCGCGAATCCGCTCGACGTAGGGCGCATCGACCTGGGCAATCGTGTCGGTGACATACGCCATCGAATGTCCTGGCCAATCGAGCCGAAATCCCAGCGTCCCGCCCGGATGGAAAAGCGGAAACGATTCGAGTCGGCCGTCGGCGGCCAACGGCACCGGTCCGGCGAGGGGCTGGAACTGACAAGGTGGCATGACCGGAAAGATCAGTTCCGAAAACAGGTGCTCGCGAATCGCCGCCAGCTTTTCGGCGGCGCCGTGGATCGTGACCGACTGGACTTTTCCCCCGACGGTGACGTCAAACAAATACGTCAGCCCGACAATGTGATCCAGATGCGAGTGGGTCAAAAAAATGTCGAGCCGATCAGTCGCCAGATAATCGGCCACCCGATACATTCCGGTGCCGGCGTCGAGCACGATTCCCAACTCGGGCAACATCAAGCAAGCCGTCTGCCGCTGGTCGCTGGGGTGGTAGCCGGCCGTGCCCAACAGAACAAGCTTCATTACTTCTGCTCGCCGGGGGCCAGCTTTTCGAGTTGTTGCAGCGGATTGAGCAGCAGGTTGCGCGTGGTGTTCTTCACCAGCGAGGCGGTCAGCCGCTCGATTGCTCGCGGATCGATTTTCGGATGCTGCAAGGTTCCTTCGATCGGAATCTGCAAATTCTCGCTGTCGATCCCCTTGAGTTTCGAGTTGTTGCCCAGCAGGCCTGCGTTCATGGGAATTTCGGCCACCACCGACAGCGTTTCATCCAGTCCCACCGATCCACGAGTTGTAATCGTGACGTTGCCGGCGGTGAACTGCAAGCCGCGGTGATAGACCCGGCCCCCCACCATGCGGAACTCGACCGTTTGATTCTCGATGCGAATCAGCGACACCGACTGCGGCGAATTGGCGAAAGGAATCTGGCCCTTGGCCAGTCCTTCGAGTTGTTGGGCAAAGCCGAGCAAAGTTTGCAGGATCGGGCCCGGCTGCATTTCGACCGAATGGACCAGCAGCTGCCCCGCCACGTCCCCCGTCTCGGGATTGGCCAGCGGCAACTGTCCTCCTTGCAGGGTGACCGAAAACTGTCCCGTCGTCTTGGTTACTCCCGCCAGGATCGGCGTGATGTACTTGAGCGCCCGGCCGGCGTGTTGGCTCGTCAATTCCAAGTGATCGAGCATTGGACCGCGCGGCAAGAGAATTTCGGCTGGCTGCGCCGCCAGACGGACCGTGGGAGACAACAACACCTTGCCGCCGTTCACTTCGACGCCGACCGGCACGATCGTCAGCGTGCCATCTTTCAGCACGGCGTTGATCGCTCCGCGGTTGACGTCGATGCCGCGCAGGTCGATGTGGGCCCAGTTCACCGTCGCCTGTCCAACCATCTTCTGGGCCCCGGCCAGTGCCGGCGTCGCGCCGGGCGTCCAGGGACCGCTCAGCGAAAAGGGCCACGGGTCGTTTCCTTGGATCGTCACTTCCGGCCCGGTGTAGGGACGCCAGAGCGGCGCCAACTTCTCCCAATCGGCCACGATCTGGCCGGTCAGGTCGACGTCGGCGCCTGCGACACGCTGGCAATCTTGCCCCCCACCTGCGCTTCGAGCGCGGCGGCGGTCAACTGCCCACGAGTGATCGCCAACTGGTCGCTCGCCTGGTCGTAGTCGAGATCGACGGCCAAGGCGAGTTGCGGCTCCTGCCACACGGCCGCGGCCGCCGTGCCAGGGGCGCTGGCAGCACGACTTGCAAGTTGTCGATCGCGGCGGCAAGCGTGGCGTGAGCGGTCGTATCTTTGGTCGACCAGTCGACTTTTCCGGCCAACTGTCCGGCCATTTGACGCGCGACCGGTGCGCGCGGATCAGTCGTCCAGCGGCCAATCGTCGCCAGGTCGGTTTCCAGCGTGGCGCCGCCGGTCGTTTCGAGGTTTGTTCCGGTGTGGTGAAGCTCGGCGTTGTTCAGTCGAGCGACCCAGCTACCGCCGTGCAGGCTGACGAGTGACATTTCGATCTTGCTGCCGGCAAGTTGCCAACGCCCCGAAGCCGTGAGATCGACTGCCGGCTCATCGATGAACAATCCGTGACCCCAAAGATGCAAAGGCTCGATCGCTCCCTTGGCCTGCTGGATATCGACCACGGTGGCGCCGACCGTGGCCGTGGCTTGCAGACTTCCTCGGCCCTGCAGATCCCAGCCAGACAAATCGCAGCAGAGCGAGAGGCGCGGCAACATGGCAGCCAAATCCCCCTGCCAGGTGATTTCCAAAGGGCACGCGGTCTGCCCCGGATTGTCGACCGCCTGAGCCAATTGTACCGTGAGCTGATCGTTTTGCGCCATCAAGCGCGCACTGGCGCTGGCCAGTTGCGCAAGCGCGCCTTGGCTCAGCTTGCCGGCAGCTCCGGCCTCGATCGTGACGTGCGGCTCGCGCCAAGGCGTGCGCGTGGGAGCGGCCAGCGCAAAATCCTTCACGTCGACGTCGCCTTGCGCTTTGAGTTGGCCAGCCGCGTCGGTCTGGCAAGTCAGATGTGCTTGGCCGGTTCCCGCCAGTTCATAGCCCGCCAGATCGGCGAATTGCGCAAGTTCGGCGGCGAGTTGCGCCAGATCGAATTCGGCCGCGGCCGTAAACTGCTGCAGGGTTCCCGACCCTTCGACGTGCAGAAAACTCGACGTGCAGTCGAGCTTGTCGACGATCAGGCCGGCCCCGGCCTCGCGCATGCGAAAATTGACCGCCAGCGGTTGCTTCCAAGACAGAGGCCGCCCGTCGGCCATCGCTTCGAGATCGCTCGTGTCGAGCGTGCCGGTCCAACTGCTGCCGCCATCAGCCGGTTGGCTGGTCAGGGTGACGTTCAACTCTCCGGCCGTAATTTCGGTGCCCGGCCGCAGGCTAATTGTATGGGGAAACAGAGCCGCCAGGCGGACCAGGTCGAGCCGACCGGTCAACTGGCAAGGTTCCTTCATCAACTTCGCGGCCGCGTTGCTCGTGGTCATATCGGCCGTGTTGATCGAACCGGTGGCTTTCAGCGTGCCCAAATCGCAATCCAACAGCAGTTGCTGGATTTCGATTTGACCGTCCTTGCCCACGATGCGGCACGGCGCCTCGAGCTTGCTCAATTCCAAACGGTCGGGCCCCAGCGCGGGAGCCGCAAAGAGCAGATCGGCCACGTCGACTTGCCCTTCCAACAACGAGTCGCCCCAGTTCGCACCCCCTCCCCAACTCCCATCGAGCGCGACGGTGAGCCGTCCGGCAAGCTGGGCTCCATCCATCACCCGGCGCACGACGGGCGCGAGGACGTCGAGCGGCAGTTGATCGCAGCGGCAACTCATGCGTCCCTTGCCCAGCGGATGCTCGGCGTCGCCCACCTCGGCCGACATAGCAGCGCCAGATCGGTCGAGTGCCGGCCGTCGATGAACTTGCCGTTGGCTTGCAGATTGAGCGACGAGTCGCCCGCTCCTTGCCACTGCAGATCCAATACCAGATCCTGCGCCGCGTAATTGCGCCGCGTCGGGCGATCGTCGATCGTGGCCTGGCCGCCAGCGACCTTGATCGCCACGCTCACCGGTGGAGTCGGCTCGGTGCTCGGAACCAACAGTGGCCGAAGCAAGTCTTCCACATTGCTGCCGTCGTCACGTAGCACGACGTGTGCGTTGGGCTGGTCGACTTCGAACTGGCCCAGATCGTAATGGTTCGCCAGCAAGGCCCACAGCGGCTTGTCGCCGCGAACCGCCGCCACTTCGAGCACGATTTCGCCGGCCGGATCGCGCGCGACGATTCCCGTGATGGCCAGCGGCGTCCACCAACCGATCGACAGCGACTCGATCTCGACCGAACCGTCGACTGGTGCAAATCGGCTCGCCAGCTGCCGCCCCAACGGCGTCCATGAAATCAGGCTGGGGCCAATTGCCGCTATGACAAGAAACAACAGGAGCGGGATCCAAAAAAAGATCCGCCTCAGGCGGCGTCCCAAGCTGGAGCGCCGCTTGGCAACCGGCGCGGCGACCGTTTCGGCCTTCGCGCTTGCCGGGTTGCGAGACAATTTCGGGTCGTTCGTGGCCATGGATCTCTCCAAGCGCTGCAATGCCAGCGGTTGCTAGCTCGTGCTCGGCGCAGCAGCACGTAGCCCTGGTGATACGCTTTTCAATCGGCAAAGGCCAGACCGGTTTCACTTGCCGAGATGTCAGAATCGGCCGGTTCCCCGCGCTCGCCTTATCGCGCGCGAGGAAGCCAAGCCAGCACCGCTCAAACAGGAGTGGGTGAGAAGCGGCCGGTGCGCCCAGTTCTCAAGCTCGCCGGGGCCGACAAGCAGAGGACAAGATCACGCCCCCCCCGCGCTGTTCTAATCGCGGGCGACGACGATGTGTCCGACCCAGGCCCAGACGCCGGCAAACATCGTGGCGATCAGCAGATGAATCAGATGGTTGGACATTGCCCCGGGTCTCCCCTGCTGACGCGGCGAAAGAAGCCCCCGGCCCTGGACGCGGGTCTCTTTCGCTTCGGTATCGAGCGCGGTCGAATCGCCGCGATGCTATCTTTGTCGGATCGATCCAGGCTGCCGGCCCAACCCTTTTGCCGCACGCGGCAAAGCGCTCAGATCCGGCCAAACGCTCAGGATGAGCAGAGTCGACGCAGCCCGATTCGCCGAGCTGTCTGGTTGGCTGCGCGGTACGCGGGAGAAGCCGCGCCCAGCTGCCCGTTGGCCACTCGACCGTGACAAGCTCGGCCGTGTGAGGATTGGGTTCGGGCGCCGATCGGCCGGTAGGCACGGGCACGGTGCGATTACGGTTTCGCGGCCGCTTCGCCTGCCCGCCGCGTGCCGCGATGCCGCACCAGCGCGAGATCGAGGTCGGCCTCCGACTTCTGAGCCCATTCCTCCAGGTGCGCAAGCCATTCCAGCGCCTTCTTGTCGTGGAGCTGAAATTCATCCACGCCGTCGCCGCGGGCGTGCAGCGCCATTCCGCGCAGCCGGCTCGAGACATCGAAGACGCGCAGAGCCAATTGGTCGAGTCGATCGGGCGTGTAGGGTTGAAGAGTCATTATTTTGGACGTTTGTCTGGATGAACTTCCGGGAGGACGATGCCCGTTGATTCAATAAATTTAGAGGAAAACCAAGGGAATGTCGATGACTGGCGCCGAAATGTTGCAGATTTTCCGCCAGCCACCGGCGCGTAAATGGGTTAAATTATGTTCAAAATAATGATTGAAATGTGGCCACTTTGTGATTTAGGATGCTCGGCGTCGATGGCAAAGCGGATTTACGTCGATCGATTGAACCCCCCTTCCCCCCCGAGGTTTCTCGCAATGCAGCCAAAACCCCACGAACAAGAACCCTGGAATGATCGGCCCAAGGGCGGGCTCGATCCCGACCAGATCCCTTTCGGTCCCGACGATGACGAGGAAACCGAGCCCGAGCCGGGCGACTTTTATTTTGACCAGGACCCGCGCGACGAGTGACCGCGCTGGCAGGAAACAGGCGCTTTTGAGGGGAAAAACATGATCGCAGCATCCATAATCTGCGAGGTCCAACGGCTCCTCACCGTCGGTGGATTGTCGCAACGAAAAATCGCCAAAATGGTCGGAATCAGCCGCGCCACCGTGGGAGCCATCGCCGACGGCACGCGCCCTGACTACGAAGCCCGCCGCCACGCGCGGCAAGAAGACTACCCCGAAACCCTCGGTCCGCTCGCCCGCTGCGGAGGCTGTGGAGGCATGGTCTACACTCCCTGCCGGCTCTGTCGGGTGCGGGCGATCAAGGAAAAGGCATTCCGGGCAGCCCGGCTGGCCCGGCGTCGTGCCGGCCAGGAAGCGCTGCGCGAGTTGCTTCACCGGCTCCGCGAGCACACCCTGCGCGGCGATGGTCCCCGCCCGACCCCCCGGCGCCTGGTCGGTTAACAGCTTCGCGAAGCATTTGCGGTGGCTGGCCGCGGGGAGGTCGGTTACATTGACAGGCCCCCTTTGAGGAAGTGCCACGGTCGTGTCGCCGAGTGACGGCGCGAGCCGGGCCGAATAAATCCAGAATCGAACCGCCGCGCCACGCCGCGCATCAGGAATGCCAACCGATGAGAACTCGACCCCACAGCAGCTTTGTCCAACAACTTCGCGCCCGCCGTTGCGGCAAGTGCGGCGCCAAACTCAATCCTCAGCGTAAGCGCTGCAAGCGCTGCGCTGCCGTCCCCTCGCGGCCGAAAAAGTAGGGCCCTCCAACGAGGCGCGGCACGAACGACCATCGGCTAATGCCGCGCCGGCTCGGCCTTGCGCTGCGCCCTGGCAGAACCGGCGGTGAGGCTGGCCGCGTGAATGCCCGCGGCCGGCAGATTGCCCCCCTCGTCGAATGGGAAATCGCGCAAGCCCGAAATCACTTCCACGTTCTCTCGGCTGCGCATTTCATTCAGCAGCGCGGCCGAGCATTCCAATTCCAACAGTTCGCGCGTGTTGCGGATCCACAGGATCCGGCTTTGCGCCGGCTCGGTCAGGCCGATCGTCGACAGCGCCGCATCGATCATCTGCCGGTCGGTCTCAAACGCCAGCGGCACTTTTGCGCAGGCCATGCGGCCGCTGGTCAGGCAGTTGATGCGCAGCGATGAGAAATCGATTTCGTCGATCAGCCGCTGGGTGCAGAACTCGGACATGCCGATTCCCAGCGCGTTGCCATGGGTGGCTTCGGTCAGCCCGCGGACTGCCACCCGGCGGATTTTGGGAAACTCCCCTTCGACCGCTTCGGACTCGTTGAATTTTCGCCCGATAACGTTGGTGTCCATGCCGGTGCCACTGACGTTCTTGCCCATCTCGTCGACCACCAACACGTCGAGCCGTTCCACGGGCAGGCGAGGCAACAGCTCGCGGGCGAGCACGAGCAACGCTTTCTCGTGCGTGAGAAAATCGGCCGGCAACACGGCCTCGATCTTGGCGGTCGCCTCGTAACCGTTTTCGACGATCGCCAGCCCGGCCACGATCGGGCAGCGGGCCAGCACTTCGCGGCCGACGCTCTCGACGATCTGGCCGAAGGTGTAATCCTGGAACGCCCGATGATAGATTTTCGCCCCGTCGTGGTTCCCCAAACCGATGAGCATCATCTTCATCAGGCCGCTTTCGATCTCGCCGGCGAAATCGGTGTGCGGTTTGATGCGGGCACAAACCAACACGTGGTCGGCCGTGAACGCGTGGCGGTCGAAATAGATCGGAAATCCCTGCTCGGCCTGGCCGACGACCACGGTTTCCATCGACGCACGGATCGGGCAGCCGCAGAACGCTTCGGTGATGCCGTACGACTCGATCATCCGCTGCTGCCCTTCGGCCGTCGCGCCGGCGTGACTTCCCATCGACGGCACGACGAACGGCTTGGCGCCGAGCGATTGAAAGTATTGAACCGCCGCGCGCACGATCAGATGGATGTTGGTGATGCCGCGACTGCCAGCCGTGATGGCGACCGATTGGCCCGGCTTGATCTTCTGCTCCAGTTTCAGGCCGCGCAGTTGATCGCCGACTTCCGCGGCGACGTCGGGCACCTCGACGCGTGGAAACTGTTGGCGAACGCGAAAAATCTGAGGGATCTCGGACATGGGCTGACTCCGCGTTGGGCGTGGTTTCTCGTACTATAACCCATCGCCGGGGCAATGTGGCGGGTGGCCGAGGGGGCAACCGGTGCGGGGCATCTCGCGGTGCGAAGGTCGCCTTCGCCTGCCGCGGCACTCGCCGGCCGTCAGACGCAAACCGGCAGGCAGGCCACCAGCAGCAAAGACAACAGGAACAAGGCGGCCCGATCGACGCCGGCCAATTGGGGCCGGCGAATGCGCCAGCCCTCGCCCAACACCGACAGCGCCACGCGGTCTTCCAGATTCGGCCGGAAAATCGTCAGCAGCGCCAGCGGCAAGTACCAGCCCATGTGCAGGCCGCCCCCCTGGGCTTGCCAGAACTGAGTCCCCAGCATCACCGCGGCCGAGCAGCTCATCAGCGTTCCCAGATTCTTCTGGGCCGGCCACAAAGCCAGGCTCAGGCACATCACCAAAAAGGCAAAGAAGACCGGGATGCGATAGACCGGATCGATCAGGCCGAAGGCCCAAAATCCATCGACGTCTTTGCTGAACCACCACCAGCCGAACATCTGCCGCACTTGTTCGATGAACATCGAAAAGCTATCGGACGTAAAGGCCAGCGAAGCGACCATCACCAACAGTGTGGCCAGCACTCCCGCGCCAAATCGCAGCAGCCCCCGGTGCCAATAAAAGCTTAGCCACAGCGGCAGCAGGAAGAGAGGGAAGTAATTGACACTGATCGCCAACCCCATCAACGCGCCGGCGATCATCGGCCGCCGGTATGTTTCGACCGCCCAAATCAATAGCGCCGCCGGCAGCACATCCTCGACCCGGCCGGTCATCTGGGCCGTGTAAGGCAGCATCAAATAGAGCGTCGCCGCGGCGATGCCGGTGCGGATGTTGTCAAAGTGCCGGAAACCGATCAGCACCATGCCGACCACGACCGCCAGGTGGCCCAGAATCGCCATCGTCCGGGCAGTGGCCACTTGCACCACGTCGCGCCGCGCGTCACGCTCTTGCGGCGTCTGCTTCGGCGTCTCTTCGACAAACAACATTTGCGTCGAAATGACCGGCAACAGGTGCAGCAGCGGATAGCCCGGCCCGTGCTTCGTCAGGCTGTTGTCTTCGGGCGTCGACGATTCCAAATGGCTGACCTGCTGCGCCTTGCGGGCACCAACCAGGTCGTCGGCAGTCAGCTTGCTGTTGATGACGTTGGCCATCAAAAAGATGAGCAGCGACGTGCCGATGAACGTCATGCCGCCGACCGACAAATTCGGCTCCAAGAGGGGCCGGCGCACCATCAGCGGATCCAACATCAGCCGGACCAGAAAACAGCCGCTCACCACGAACAGCCAGATGTAGCCGGCCTGTTCGATTCCCCGCAGCTCCTTGGCCAGGCCGTATTCGACCAACAGCAGTCCCGGCGCCAGCAAGATCAGGCCGACCAGGTCGAGATTGCGGACGCTGAGCAAGCGGCTGAATTTGAAAAACAGGCCGATCGTCAGCAACGACGACAGGTAAACCCAGGTCGTCGGGTTGACTTTGTGATATTGAAAGAGGATTTCGCTCATGCGCTTCCGGCGCCCGCCAGTGCTTCCAAGTGGGTTCCCTCGTCACGCTCGGCCGAGCCGTGGGACCTTTCGTCCACCGCGGCGCGGCCATCTTCTGCCGAGACCGCCCTTTCCGGCAGCGCGATCCGACTGTTGTCTCGGGCAGGACTGCCCCCCAAAGCGTCGACAAACGAGGCGTAAGCCGGCGGCCCCTAAATGAACCGCCAGCTCGAAAGCAAAAACCGCCGCCACAATCCCTGTGCGGCCAGAATCATGCAACCTGAAAGATACGCAATTTGCCCAGTTTTGGGTAGTGTATCAGTCTAATCGAAAAGATTTTTGTCCGCTCGCCAAACACCGTCGATGCCGGGGGTTAGACGCCGCGCGAGAGGGACGAGTCACAGGGGGTTTTCGGCGGGAGAGAGCCGGTTGTAGGGGTAGGTCCGAATGGAGGTTGCGGTGACTACTTCTTTCGTCCTTTTCGCGTGTGCTTTGCTTTTGGCTGTTTCTTGCTCCCTGCGCTATGGGTACTTGGTCGGCTACCGGCTGGGGCAGCGGGACGCGCTGACTGGACCGCATCGACCGCATGCTTCGGCATCGCAAATCCGTCAGGTTGGCGAAACTCATGGTAGATCGAAATGAGGATTCCGAGCACCGCACAGATGGCTATGCAGAATTGATAAAGCTCCTCGCGAGTGGTTGGCATGTGATCCCAGAGTGACGCCAGTTCCGGCGCTTCCTTGGTCACCTTCTCGCGGAATTCTTCGACCGATAGCTCACCGCTGGCGCCCTGCATGGCCAGATCTAGGGCCGATTTTAGGAATTGCCGATCCGCCCACGAGCGAGGGGTGAAAAGCGTTTCCACCTCGCTCGTGTTTCGGTATTCGCCATCTGGAATGATGCCCCATGAACCGCACGCCGGGCATGGGCGTCCCTTGCATCCCTCCATTCGGATTATCGAACCGATTGGAAGCGATGCGACCGGAACGATGAACACCTTGCGGCATTTCGGATTCTCGCAAACCGCTGGCGCAGTGCTCATCGGCGCACCGGGGTTGATGTGATCGAAGTGGATGCTAGACTATAGGTATGCCTAAACGCTCAAGCAAGCCACCGAAAGAAAAAGACTACCAGCAGATCGCACGATCCGTCTTGGATCAGATCATGCCGGATGCCGAGCCGCCGAAGCCCGAGAAGAAGCCGGTCAAAAAGAAAAACCCCGCTGCTGTCGCTCTTGGACGACTGGGCGGGGCAAAAGGCGGCGCGGCGCGGGCGGCGAAGCTCTCGCCCGAACGGAAGGCCGAGATCGCCAAAAAGGCAGCGGCGAAGCGTTGGGGCCACTAGGTCGGCCCATTATCGGAATCTTCGTCACCCTCTGGACCTTCCGGGTATTCCGGAGGCATGCGCATTTCTTCAATGTCCGGGGTGAAGTCCGGATCAACCATGATGGGGTCGCCTGGATTGTATTTGACATTGAAGTAGTCCAGGTCGCGGACCAATTGGAGTAGGTCTTGCAGAGTACCGTTTCGTCTCCCTTGTGCGGAAAGTCGCATCTTCTCCGGCGTTGCGTCCTCGATCTTGAACCACGAAAACAACATCTTTTGGTCAGGGTTGCCCTTCGGGATGTATGCGTGACGGTGGCGCACCGGTCCCATGTCTGTATCCAGGTAGTCCTGCCGGCAAGCGTTCGCCAGACCCTTTGCGATCAGTTTAATGGGATCAACCGTCGGCAAGGGAATCCTTCCCTCCCTGTGGGCCCACCGCGCCACTAAGATCAGGTTTCCGGACTTGTCGCCCGTCGCTTTCTCGTACTCGTCAATCAGGCGAAGCTTCTCTTTCGTCGCCTCTGACATTTTTGGGCACTTCTTGCGTTTCATGGCTGAGTTTCCTTGGGTCGATGGAATGTCCCCATCCGTCGGTCAACGCGGCCGGCATGATGATCTGTCGCACTTTGGAAAGCATCTCGCGATTGGCGCCCCACCCAATCTCATGGCGCTTTTGAAGCTGCCCCACAATGATGCCCGGGTGAATTCGCATTCGATGCGCAAACTGAATGATTCGCTCTTTCGAGTAAAGGGGGCCGACTGCGCCGAACGAATGAATCCATATCTGCCTTTGGAATCAATGTATCCGCCGCCTCTATGTCCGCGCGAGCCTCCACAGGGGATCTTACCTCCAGCAGCTGCTGCTGATCTGAGAGATCAGTGTCAACGTGCGGCGCATCCCGGTGCCTGATGTGGGATAGTTCGTGACAGAGCGTAAACCAGAAATTGTCAATCCGATCGAAGCGCACTGACATTCCAATGATCGGCCTTTGGTCTGCCCAAAGCGCGACGCCATCCACCTTGCTTCCGGCCAGCGGTTCGACGATCGCGAACCTGATCCCGTATTTGGAAAGGGCCAGCGGAACCTTATGCGTTTCCTGCGGGTAGGCCGCGATCTTGCGGAGGGTGCTAATGCACTCAGGCAGCCTCTCTTCGCGATACTCGCCCGCCATCACTGACGATCCAAGCTGCCGGACGCGAAAGCACCATGCCCGCTGGCTGGCCGTCAACGGCGTCTGGCTGTCGCCGGACTTCCGCATTGACGCAACGATCTCCGGTTCCTTGTCCAACGACTCAACGCCGAAGAACCGTTTAAGTTCCCACTCCAATTTCTCGGCATCGTCGCTCGTACCAATCCATTGCCGCTTCTCCATCTCCTTGATGGGAGCAAGCTCGTACAGCCTAGCCCGACGACGCACTTCACTTCGGTCGAGCGAGGCAAGCGAAAGCCGATAAGCGGACTCGCGGGCCATCCACACCTCCGGGTCCTGTCCAAACGCCTCGCCGAGCGCGAGCGCCATTTCGGGCGTGACAGAGTGCTTCCCCTGGATAATCCGGTTAATGGTTGGAAGGGGGCGGTCAAGGATGCGAGAAAGGTCGGACTGCGTCCAACCCCGATCGTCCAGTTCTTTTCGGATATAGTCCCCCGGAGAGGGGGTTCTGTTATCGGCAACCATTTTTGTCTCCAGGCGGTCCTTGCCCATGTTTCCCAGCAGTTGCCAAGTATATCGCCAATCGGTATACCGTCAAGTATGACTTTATGACAAAGTCATATATCACTGTTGACAATGCTTGAGCGAGTAAGCATAATGGATGACATGAAACAACTCACCAAAAAACAGCGCGTCGCGGTTATCCGGTGTCTGGTTGAAGGCTGTTCGGTCCGGTCAACGGCCCGCATCACCGGGATCGCCATCAACACGGTCCAGAAGCTCACCCGCCAGATGGGCGAAGCGGCCCTGGCCTACCAAGACGACAAGTTTCGTGGGCTCGCCTGCCAGCGAATCCAGTGCGATGAAATCTGGAATTTCTGCTACTGCAAAGAGAAGAACGTGCCCGCCGATATGCGTGGCGCACCGGGCGTCGGCTCGATCTGGACGTGGACCGCGTTCGACGCCGAAACGAAACTTGTCTTGTCGTGGCGACTCGGTGCCCGCGATGCGGCCAACGCCAATGCATTCATCATGGACGTGGCCGATCGAGTCACGAATCGCTTCCAGCTAACGACTGACGGCAACAATCTCTACTTGGATGCCGTACACGATCACTTCGGCCCGTTCATCGACTACGGCATGTTGATTAAGATGTACGGCGCCGTGAAAGACGAGAGCCGCTACAGCCCCGCCAAGTGCCTGGGCACGAAGCGCAAGGTGATTCATGGCGAGCCAAGCCGCGAGCATATTTCGACCAGCTTTGTCGAGCGACAGAATTTGAACATCCGCATGGGCAATCGCCGCTACACTCGGCTGACGAATGCTTTCAGCAAAAAGGCGGAGATGCTGGCCTACAGCGTGGCCATCACGTTCATGTATCACAACTTCGTGCGGGTCCACCAAACACTCAAGACAACGCCAGCGGTCAAAGCAGGGATTGCTGAGCGGGTGTGGACGATTGAGGATATGGTCGACCTGATCCCGGCCCTGTCGTACAACACTCGGCCGAAGCGTGCGGCCAATGATTAGACTGACCCACTACCCAGTTTTGGGTAGTGGGTCAGTCTAATCGAAAAGATTTTTAAGCCGTTTCGATGATGGGGGTTAGACGCCGGGAGAGTGAGGCGAGTCACGCGAAGTTTTCGCCGAGCGAAGGCCGGTTGTAGGAGTCAGTCTGGCTTGGTTGACCTTGGCGCAGCAAGGAGCCTGCACAACCAAACAACGATATGGATCGACACACGGATCGCGACGATGGCCATTCCCGCGTAGACAACGACCCACCCCGCGCCGATCATCCCGATTATCAGGAGCCAGAGCCCATCCGGAAAGATAGGCGACAGTCCGCCCTTCCGCCATCCGAGGAACAGCAGGACGATGAGAACCGCGATCAGGATGAGCAACCGTCGATTGGCCGCCGCAAATCTGGTCAGACGATGCTTGAATCCCATGCCCCCATCATACAGTTTTGGGTAGTGTATCAGTCTGAATTCAAAGATTTTTGCCCTCGCGCCAAACGCTTTCAATGCCGGGGGTTAGACGCCGCGCGATGGGGGCGAGTCACAGGGGGTTTTCGGCGGCCGAGGGCCGGTTGTAGGGGTCGGCCTAACTGGGTAGTGGGCGCAATCTGTGGTGGTGCCGGCTCGGTCGGCCTATTTGATGGACATGAATCGGCCAATCACAAAGGCCGTCACCGCTGCCGACGCCGTCGCCAATGCCGCGATGAAAAAACCGGCGCCGAGCTGCTTTCTATAGACTGCCGTCATCAGGGCTAGTCCGGCGAGGCTCATGACAACCATCGCAATCGCATTGCCTGTCGCCGATCCGATCAAGAGAATCGCTATGCCCAGTAGCGACCATATCTGATCTTTGCGCGAGATCGAGCCATCGTCGATTTTCACGGTCGCCCTCCGGTTACAAGTAAGCCTAGCTGGTGGAGTCCGGTCGCCCCCGTCACAGCTTTTTCGAGCGAAGGATTTTGATCGCCGCCGCGAAGATGACGCCCCAGAAGACAAGGACAAAGAAACCAACAGCCGCTTCGAGCGGCCCAAGTCCGAACATAGCGAACACAGGATTCGCTCCAGGTAGGGGGAACTGTCTCTGGCCCCATCATAGCAGAGCGGAGGGGCGGGGAGAGCGATCGGATCAAGGCTCCTCGATGTTGAGCCGTTTTTCAATTTCCGCCAGCCGATCCCCTAGAATCGGCAGCTTCAAGGTGGCGCTTTGAGCCTCCATCTTGTCCACGCACTTGGCCAGCCGGTCAATTTGGGTTTCCAGGCGTTCCATACGAAAGCGATTGATTGCAGTTACGGCGATTGTGGCCATTAGCACCGCAGCTGCGATGGCGAGTAATTGGCCGAAGGAACGCCGTGGCCGCTTTTTGGCGGCACCGTCGGTCATGCATGAGCCCTTTCGTCATTACTGGGGGTTGGCGGGTGGTGGGTCAGTCTGAAATCAAAGATTTCTAAGCCGGTCCAGAGAGGGTGGTCAGACGCCGCGCGCGAGTCGCGGGTCACAGAGGGTTTTCGGCGGGAGGTGGCAGGTTGTAGCGGTGGGACTAATCAGGTCGCGATTCAGCCGGCGAACAGAATCAGGTGACCGCATGATTGGCACTTGCTTGCGCTGACACGCTCTGTCCTTGAAAAAAGTCGGTTCCGGATCGTCCAGCCCCCTGGCATGAAACGCATGCCGGGCATAACGGCTATCTCGCCATCAATGAACTCCGTCCCGCCGCACAGCGGACAGGGAGGGCGCGACTTGGATTCTTGTTCTGTCATATTCCCATCATAGCCGAGCGGAGGAGCGGGGGGCCAAAGTGGTCGGGAGGACCTGCGCTATCGCCCGGCACTACCGGGCGAAGCCGACGAATTGATACCAGCCGGTTGCCGACCCTTTTGGCACGCGAACGGTAATGGTGCTGCGGGGCGCGTCAACGCCGCAGTCACGGGTCGCCCCTGCCGGCAGGACAAGGACGTTGCGGTTTGGCTTCTTGGTTTTCCCTATCCGGCTTTTCCCAGCAAATCCCTTTTGCCCAGCAAAGATGAAGTCTGCCCAGAAAATCGGTCAGTCCAATTCAGATGCTGGCCCGAATACGTATTCCATGTGGAAGCAGCCACCCGGCGCGCATGAGACCGGCCTGTTCGCCGAAAGCCTTGCGATTCATAGAACGGAACTGCGACTTGGGATGAGTTGACCTCAACCTTCCCTCTTGGCGACGCCAGACGGCAGGCGCGGAGAACTTCGTTAATCAACGCACGGCCAATGCCTTGCCTCTGCCGCGCAGGAGCGACGAACAAATTTGATAAGTTCCAGAACTTTTTTACGAGTGCCACCCCCAGAATCTCGCCGCCCACCTCGTACTTCAGGTGGACTGAGTCCTCTGGCTCGCTCAACCATTTGTCCAGTGTTTCGTTGATGTCGGCAATGAGAAACTCGGCGTCGGCCTCAGTGTCGGCGACCGATCCGCGAATGGCTGCAGCAATGAGGCTTCGCACGCCAGGCAGATCGGCCGTTCTTACTCCGCTGATCGGGTTCTGCGCATCCATGCCCCCCATCATAGCCGGGCGGAGGGGCCGGGAGGGCTACCGCTCCGCGTCGCGCGTCCCAGCCACCTGATGCACAGGAAGACGAATGCAATGCCAAGCACCTCAAGCCATGTAAGGCCGCCGGCCCAGAGCGAGTCCGACAGGGACGCTCCGTTTCGATACATCCCTGCGGCGAACGGAACGCCGCCGCACAAGGCCGTAAGGCCGATCACATACGCAGCGCGCTGGATTGCCATTTTTCTCGATCCCACCAAGGGGTAGTGCATCAGTCTGAAATCGAAAATTTCCAAGCCGGTTCAGAGATGGTGGTTAAACGCCGCGCGACGGGGGCCGAGTCACAGGGAGTTTTCGCCGAGCGAAGGCGGGTTCGAGCGGTCGGTCTAACCGTGCGCCACCGGGCCCTCCTCATACCAAATCGTGATGCACCAGAGCGCCGGCCCGAAGCCGCCGCCGCATGCGGACTGCTTAATATCCATAATCCGGATGCCGGGATGCTCTTGCAGCCACGCGTCGACCTCCGCCTCGAACTCCCGGGCGTTTTCTCCGGTTCCCGGATTGAGCCTTAGGCCCTTGGTCGGCGAACCAGTCGGTTGGCTTATCCAAAACAGCTTCATGCGCACTTCGCGTTCTCCGTTGGCTGGCGTGGCTGCACCATCGACGGCGTGCCGTGTCCCCATCATAGCCGAGTGCCAGAGGCCGGGAATCAGTCTAATCCGGCTAATCCGGGATCTTTGGCGCCGGTCGTCGGCCGTCGCGCCCCGCTTACGTCGAGTGCGCGAGCGAAGGTATTTGACGAAGATCGCTCCATAGAACGCGACGAACAAGACGGCGATCACCTTGATCACAATGAGTTCAAGATCTTCGACCATTGGTCGCACTTCAGTCCATGGGTACGTGCCGGCAGTTATCATAGCCGAGCGGAGGGGCTCCCTAATCCGGTGATGCTGGGAAAAGGGCGGGGCCGGCGCGGACCTGATTTCGGGAAGCGGGCCATATGCCCGGATCAGAACAGCATCGCATAGATGCCGAAAAGCATCGCGGCGCCAAGGATCAGCGACCCGGCAATGATGACTATCTCCCGGACAGGAGTCCGGGCAGGCGCTCCGGGGGAAACCTTGTATGCGAGCATGTCCATCTTACAGCCGCACTCCGGACATACGTAGACGCCCGCAACCGGCTTGCGCCTCATGCGATAGCCGCAATCCGCGCACCGCACGGTCCGGTAAGACCGGATCAGGAGCCCGATGAAAAACGGGGCGAAGCAGAGAGCCGGAATCAGAATCTCCCAATGCATGGCTAGCCCCCCTGTGTGATTCGGCAGACGCCCCTGCCTGATAGTCGTCGGCCCGGCCGAAACCTTACAGGGATTCGCCGAGAATCGTTTCGTAAACCGTGCCATCATGGCCTGAACGCCACCCAGAATGAGGCGGAGACGAACACGAAAGGCGGGGCTAAGGAAATCGCCCCAAAACCACGCTTGCTTGACCCTGCAAGCGATTCCGTTAAGTTAACTCTCGATCGATGAAGCTCATTGGCCAAAAGGAAAAACGCATGACCGAGCGAGTGTTCAGCCGCCGCGAACTGGAAAAAATGGTCCTGGCGGCCGCGGGCGGATTGTTGGCCGGCGCCGTCGGCGGCTGCGGCGGGGGGGCGCCGACTCCCAAGCCTGCCGGCAATTCGGAAGATGCCACGGCCGATGGCGGCAAATACCGGCCAGGCCGCTTGCTTGAGGACCCGCACATCTGTCGCGGCCTGAACACCTGCATCAACAAAGGCAAGACCGGCACCCAAAACGAATGTGCTGGTCGAGGCAACTGCGCGACGGTCACGGCGCACGGCTGCGGCGGCCGGAACGAGTGCGGGGGCCAAGGCGGCTGCGGCGCCCATCCCGGCGAGAACACCTGCAAAGGCAATGGAGGCTGCGCCGTGCCGCTGGGCGACTCCATGTGGTCGGCTGCCCGCAAGCACTTCGAAGAATTGATGACGACCGACGGCCAGCCTTTTGGCGAAGCTCCGCCGAAGAGTTGAGCTCGCACCGGGCCGGGGCCCAAGGCCAGTGGCGTTGTTCCGGTCGGGCTCAAAATCGCACTTTGCGAGCCGGGACGTTTACGTGTCCAGCCATCACCACAGCCCTTCGATGAACGAAGAGCGCCTTCGGCATCTGAACGCCTGCCGGCCCTTCGGTGGGTAGGTTCGGTGGCGTCCATCCCGCTTGTGGAGCCGGGGAATCACGTGCGTGTCACGGTTCCGGCATGCCGAACAAGAGAACGTGTCCGCAGGCCCGACACTTCCACGCGTTCAGCAGGTCGGCGACCCTAAAACCTCGCTTGCGACGGGTTCGGGTTCTCGGGGCAAACATTAATTCTCCAGCATACCCCGGAATCGAGCCCTCGACGAAGTTCGTTCCGCCGCAGACAGGACAGTGGTACTCGAACTTTTCGGTTTCTGTCTCTTCTGTGTCCGTCGCCACCCAATCGGCCTGCCAGAGATACTCCCCGTTGACGAGCAGGTAGGTGCCGCTCTGTACCCCCAAGCTCCCGGCCGTCGAATTCAAACGACGGGCCTTGGTCGCGGGTTTCGCCAGCTAGTGGGCCATCGATGCAGACAGGCATGTCCGCTATTGTAGCCTGGGGCCGGGGCGCAAAAGAAAGGGTAGAGGGTCAGTCTGATCGAAAAGATTCTTACGCCGTTTCGACGCCGCGGGCCAGACGCCGCGCGAGGGGCGAGTCACAGGGAGATTTCGCCGAGCGAAGGCCGGCTGTTGGGCACGGGCTAGTCCGGGGCCTCGGCCAACTAATGCGCTGCCGCTGACGAGTTGCCGGCTGCCGGCGACGGAGAGCGTGCGGTCCCATGCTCTTCTGGATACGCGAACGCGATCAGCCGTTTCGGCCCCCGCAGCAGCCAAACACCGGCAATGCACACGACGGCAGTCAATCCAAGTTGTATAGCGCCGCGAACAAAAAAGGCCGCGAATGGCTCTGGCTCTCCCTTGCCGATGCCCATCAGCGTCATCGACTCGAAGACGCGCGGCGTCGAGTAGACAATCACGAATAAACCAATCGTCCGTACCACTACGCCGAATAGCTGAACTGGAGTCATCGCAATCGTCTCCTTGAGCGGAGGCCTGTTTCGTACCCGGTCCCATCATAGCCGAGCGGCGTGTCAGACGACGTTCAATTCGACTTCGATGTTGCCTCGGGTCGCCTTTGAATAGGGGCAGATGCCGTGAGCGGCATCGACCAGTTCCCGCGCAACCGCCCGGTCGACACCCGGCACGCTGACGTCGAGGCGCGCCCGCAGGAAGAAGCCATCGTGTTCGGTGAGCAGGTCGATTGTCGCGTCGATCGCCGCAGTGGCTGGCAGCGTGATCTTCTTGCGGGCGGCAGCCACCTCGATGGCGCCGATAAAGCAAGCCGACCAGGCAGCGGCGAATAGTCGCTCAGCCGAGGGATGTGGCCCGGGCAACTGGATATCGAGTTGGCCATCCGAGCTGCGCAGGCGCCATGGGGGCCACCGGTCGTGTGAGTTTTGCCCGTGAAGAGAGTCTTGGCAGTCATGGTCCCATTTCCTTTCATGGTCAGGCACGGTTTACTGACGACGTTGGGGTGGTCCAATCATATCCGACAGCGCAATAAAAAGCCCTTGCTTAGACCGTGGGTATTGCCAGGACCGACAGCCACGTCGGTAGTGGGTCAGTCCGGTCAGAATCGTTTCGCCGGTTCGATAGTGCAGCCGAACCCGGAGTCTTGATGGTCGGCAGCGATGTGGCCGGCAACCAAATGCCGATGCGTTGGGCAATAGAAACCCGCTCGCAGTGGATTTTCGGAACCCCAATACTTGACTCCAGGTGCGACGTTCGCCGTCGCTGGCGTTCCCCATATCTTCAATTGCTGGGAGAACGTTATCGAGTGACTGATTTCGCCGCTCGGACGACGTTCAGTAAGCTCGATCGCGTCCCCGTGGGAAAGCTCGTATTCGAGCACGCATCGAATGCACCGGCAGATTTCCAGCGTCGCGTCCATGTCCCTACCATAGCCGAGCGGAAGGGCGGGGTTGCCTACCCGCGGTGCGGGGCGTCACCCCAATTTCTGCGCTGTTTTTCGTGCGTTACAAATAGCCGAATCGCAACCGCCAAGCAAAGGCCGACGAGCAAATAATAGGCTGCCCTAATGAAAGTCCGTAAAGTCGAAAACGCGAACCTGCGCTGGCACCGTACCGAGCCGATTCTTGACGCCGACGTACAAGCAAAGCGCGATCAGTAGCCAGAGATTTGCGGCCACGAAGTAGCGTTTCACGTCATTGCTCGCGATCTGCACCGGGAGAGGGGGCACGTGGGGTTTGACAACTTGGGGGGGCGCGGGTCAGTCTAAACCTTGGGCGTCGGCCTGGCGAACTGGAGCAGATATCCGCAACGGTGGAAGCGGCGCAGAGGTTGTTTTCCCCATCAAAGCCGCGGCGATCGCAGGATCTTGATCGCCGCCGCAAAGATGACGCCCCAGAAGGCGAGCACGGGGATCGCGACCAAGATTTCAAGCGGCCCAAGTCCAAACATAAAGATTCGTTCCGGTCCAAGCGTCGTTTGCACTCTCTCGCATCATAGCAGCGCGCAAGCCGACCTTGCCCGCCGCGCCCTCATTCGGTGCCTGGCCCGGAGTGGCCCCGCAAAACAGCCGCAGCAATGGCTCCCCGGGTGGGATCCATTGCTGCGGCCAGCGATCAATCGCGAGATTCGCGAAAACGGTTACTCACTTTTTCGTCGGCGTCGCCGTCGAGGCCGTGGAAGCTGGAGTCGGACTGCCGATCAGATCGACCGCGTCGATGACGATGCTGTCTTCGGCGGCCTTCAGGGCCAGGTTGGCCTCATAATACTTCTGCTCCTTGACCAGCTTTTCCGCATCAGCGACGCGCTTCTTCGTCGATTCCAAGGGCAACATGACGCGCGTAAACACGACGTCGACTTCACCCAACCGCAACTCCTCGATGGCTTCCTTGCTGCGGCCGGACTTCAGGTGTTCGTTGGCCTTTTCGACGTGCTTCTTCTTTTCGGCCGATGGAACAAAAGTATCGGCGATCGCGATTTCGCCATTGATCGGAATCAGATCCATCTTGTCGCTAGCCGACTTGTCGCTGCCGGACTTCTCGGTCGTCGATTTCTCATCCCCCTGCTTTCCTTTGTCGGCAGCCTTTGCATCGGCGGCGAATGTCTGCGCATCTTTCGTCGCCTCGTCGAGATCCTTCTTCGCCTTGTCGAGCATCTCATCGGCAAGCTTGGTGTTGCCATTGAAGATCGCGATTCTGGCGAAATGAATGGCGCAGTGCACCATAACCGTCATCCGAAACTTTCATCAAATCTTGAGTCAATCCGTTCTTGGCCGGAGCGTGCTCGGTCGGTGCCTTGTCGGCCGGCGCTTCTCGGCCGCCTGCACGGCCGAAGCCTGGGCGATGACAAAAATTGCCGATGCCAACGCCGCGGCTGTTAAGAAATGCTTCTTCATCGGGATGCCTCCTATTGGTTAGTCCCCGCCACCCATTGGGGTTGAGCCCGAAACCGATCAGGCTCGAAGGTATTAACCTTCCGCAAGCGACGTACCAACGCGCGGCGAGCCAATGCCAGCGTCGGTCGATTGTCCGCATTTCGCGGCAAAAGATCGGCATTAATATCCCGTAAGCAAGAACTCCCCCGTCGTCGTTTAGTCCAGTGACTTGGTTGTCATGGAACCGGCCCGGTCATTCTGTCAGCAGCGCGCGTCCCTTTGGCATCTTTTGCGTTTCTATTCTTCCGGCTGCGCGTTTTGATACGCTCGCCGTCTCGCGCCCCGTTTCGTCGCGGCACGCGATGTATGATTGGGCCGACTCGCGGTCATTGGGCAGGAAAAAACTGGATGATGATGGTTACTCCCACGGCAGCCGGTGAGCCAGCCGAGTTGGTTGCCCTGTTTACCATGGCGCTGAGCGAACATCGCGCCGGGCGTTTGGCCGAGGCCGCCGTCGTCTATCGCCAGATTCTTGCGCTGCGGCCCGACCAGGCAGAGGTCTGCAACAACCTCGGCAACGTGCTGGCGGACCAGGGCAAGCTTGACGAAGCGGCAGCTCAATTCGAGCGGGCGGTGGCACTCAATCCTGCTCTTTTCCAGACATACAACAATCTGGCCAACATCCTGCGCGCAAGGCAAGCTCGGCGAGGCCGTCGTACGGTTCGAGCAAGCCCTGGCTCTGCGGCCCGACTTCGCCGAAGTCCGCTACAACCTCGGCAACGTCCTACTGAGCCAGGGCAAGCTCGCCGAAGCGACCGCCCAATTCGAGCACGCGGCAATTCTCAAGCCCGATTTTGCCGAGGTCCACAACAACTTGGGCAACATTCTTCAAGGGCAGGGAAAACTCGAACAGGCCGTGGCACGTTATCAGCGAGCGGCGGCTCTCAAGCCCGATCTCGCCGAAGCGCACAACAACCTGGGCAACGCGTTGAAAGATCTGGGCAAGCTCACCGAAGCGACCGCCCAATTCGAGCAAGCGGCAGTCCTCAAGCCCAATCTTGCCGAGATACGCTTCAACTTGGGCAACGCACTGCTCAGGCAAGGCAAGCTCGATGCAGCGATCGCCGAATTCGAGCGAGCGGCAGCTCTCCGACCCGATTTTGCCGAGGCGCACCACAGCCTGGGCAATGCGCTGAAAGATCAGGGCAAGCTCGACGAGGCAGCGGCCCGGTTCGAGCGAGCGCTGGCTCTCCGGCCCGATTATGCCGAAGCGCACTACAATCGCGCGGATCTTAAAACCTTTCGCTCTCACGATGCCGATCTCGCCCGGCTCGAATCACTTGCCGCCGCCTCCGGCCTGCCCCCCGGCAAGATGTTGTTCATCCACTTTGCGCTCGGCAAGGCGCTCGAAGACATCGGCGACTATCCGCGCGCCTTTGAGCATTTGCTAAAGGCCAATGCCTTGCGGCGCAGCGAAGTCCATTACAACGAAGCCGCTTCTCAGCGATCCTTCCGGCTCATTGCCGAGGTTTTCAACTCCACTCTGCTGGATCATTTCAGCGGAGTCGGTGATCCTTCGACCGTGCCAATTTTCGTGCTCGGCATGCCTCGGTCTG
The DNA here is from genome assembly GCA_963702015.1 of uncultured Planctomycetaceae bacterium. GTDB lineage: Bacteria > Planctomycetota > Planctomycetia > Pirellulales > PALSA-1355 > DATJTR01. Next base: position 1,812,566 of record OY969698.1, on the reverse strand, counting down.
GCAGCACGTTGGTCGAGCAGATTCTGGCCGGCCACCCACAGGTCCACGCTGCCGGCGAACTGGCAAATCTGGACCGTGTGGTCGAGATAGCGACCGTCTCGAGTGGCCAGCCAATTCCTTTTCCGCAGTGCGTGGCCACACTCGGTGCCGCCGATCTGCGGCGAATGGGTCAGGCGTATCTGGCGAACCTGCCGACGGCCGCCGCTGACAAGATTCGGATCACCGACAAGATGCCGACGAATTTCACCTATGTCGGCCTGATCCGCATGATCCTGCCCGGCGCGCGTATCATCCACAGCGTGCGCGACCCGTTGGATATCTGCGTGTCGTGTTTCTCAAGATTCTTCATGGAGGGTCAGCCGTTCAGCTATGACCTGGCCGAGCTGGGGCGCTTTTTCCGCTCTTACCATGAGCTGATGGCACACTGGCGGTCGGTGCTGCCGGCCGGCGCAATGCTCGAGGTAGCGTATGAGGACGTCGTTGACAACCTCGAACAGCAATCGCGTCGGCTGATCGATTTTTGTGGCCTTCCCTGGGACGATCGCTGCCTGAACTTCCACGAAACCAGCCGACCGATCCGAACCGCCAGCAACGTTCAAGTCCGCCGGCCGCTCTACGGCAGCTCACTTGGCGCGGCGCCGGTACGAAGCCTGGCTCCAGCCACTGCTAGCCGAACTCGATCTCTCGCGCAGACAAATCGATCGCCGACACCGTCGGATCACGCAGGTGAGAATTACAGCACACGCGTTTGAACGTGCGCCTTCCGCCCTTTTCCCGGCCACGCCCGCTAGGCCGCGCAGACCCAAATTTCGCCGCGGCCGATCGTCAGCTCATCGCCGTGATACAGCCAATAATCTTGCTGCGCGAGCTCGGCGGCGACCGGCAGTCCCAGCCGGCGCACTTCGGCCAGCAGCAGCCCCAGCACAATCGGCCGCGAGCAGTTTGCCCGGCGAAAGGTGGGCAATAGCCGGGGTGCCTGTGGGCCCAAAAGCGCGATCGTTCCGCGGCGCATGGCCGCGCCCGGCCGCGCGCCGCACTGGCCAAAAACCAACACGCTGCCGGCGATCATGTTCACCGCGACAAAATCGCCGCAATTTCCACCGATGGCGACCAATCCCCGCCGCATCGTGTGAGCGCACTCGTTGCCGACGTTGCCCCGAACCAGAATCGTTCCGCCGGTCATCCCCCGCTCGCTGCCGCGATAGGCGCTGCCGACCAGGTTGCCGGCGTCGCCGTGGACATGGATCGAGCCGCCGTGCATTTCGGCTCCCAGCCAATCGCCGGCGCTTCCCGCCACGTCGATCTCGCCGCCGGTCATCTGGCTGCCGATGTGGCGTCCGGCGGAACCTTGCACGTCGATCCGGCCAGTCGTCATGCCGGCGCCGATGCGGTGAACGCCCGCCAGCTCGCCGACGAATTCCAATCGGCTGTCGGCGGCGTCCCCGCTTACGTTGAAGGCCTCGCCCAGGGGCAGCCTTTGGTTGCCGTGCTGCACTTCCAACCGCTCGATTGCGGTGCACGACATGCCGGCAAGCGTGTTGGGAACGATCCCATCGACTTCCAATGGGATGCTCGTTTTCAGTTTGTAGGAAAGTTTTAAGGGCACCGGCGACACCATCTCGAACCGCAGTTATCCGTTTTCAGTCGATCATCTCTGGTTCCGAGCAGCGCGCCCCAGCGACTTTGGCCATGCGCTCGAAAACGTCCGACCACTGGCCAAACCTGGTTTGGCGGAAGAGTCGCATCGTGGAATACCACGGCGAGTCGTCGCGGCCCAGCAGCCAGCGCCAATTGGGCGAGAATTGCAGTGCCAGCCATACCGGCACCCCCAGGGCTCCGGCCAGGTGGCCGGTCGCCGTATCGGGAGCCACCACCAGATCGAGATTGCGAATCGCGGCCGCCGTGTCCATGAACGCGCCGGCTGTTTCATCCAGTCGGCTCCCCAGGTCGATCACCGGAAAATCGGCCGTCGCCATCTGCTCCGATCCAAAGCCCTTTTGCAGGCTGATCAGTCGCACGCCGGGCAAGCGGGCCAGCGGCGCAAATTCGGCCAGCGGAATCGAACGCAAATGATCCGAAGGATAATCGCGAGAACCTTGCCACACGATGCCGATCTTGAAGCCATGCACTTTCGCCAACTCCCGGCGCCAATGATTGCTCAGCTTGGCATCGGCCGCGAGATAGGGAATTTTGGCGGGAATCGTCGAAGCGGCCGTGCCCAGCGCGCCGGGAGCACTCAGCAGCGGAAGACAAAAATCGCAGCGCGGCAACTCGTCGGCCGATCCGAGCACGAACACTTCGTCCACATTGGATTGAGAGGCCAGCAACTGGCCGAGCGCCGGCTGAACGGCCAGCACGACCCGAGCGCCCAGCGCCTTGAACATCCGCGCATATCGCACGAAGTGAAGCGTGTCGCCCATGCCTTGCTCGGCCAGCAAGAGCAGGCTGCGGCCGGTCAGAGGCTGGCCGGTCCAGCGCGGCAGGCTGTGCGGCGCGATGAACCCGGGGATCCGCAGTCTCCCTTCGTACAAAGGCCAGCCGCGCTGGTAATCCCCTTTGACGAGGTAGCAGGCGGCCAGGCCCAATTGTGCGTCGGGGTAGTCCGGCCGGAGCGCGAGTGCGCGTTCGTAATTTGCCGCCGCCTCGTCGAGTTGGCCCTGCTCGCGCTGGGTGAAGCCGAGATTGTAGTGCGCTTCGGCATAGTCGGGAGCCAGAGCGATCGCTTGCTGATATTGCGCCACGGCCAGGTCGTGCTTGCCCTGCTCGCGCAGGACATTGCCCAAGTTGTTGCGGGCCACGAAGTAGTCGGGGCGCAGAGTGATCGCTTGCTGAAATTGCGCCGCGGCCTGGTCGAGCTTGCCTTGCTGCCGCAGAGCGTTGCCCAGATTGTTGCGTGCTTCGGCATAGTCCGGCCTGAGAACCAGTGCGTGCTCGAAAGACGCCATGGCCTGATCGAGTTTGCCTTGATTTCCGCGGACGATGCCCAGGTTGTTGTGGGCTTCGGCAAGATCGGGCCTGAGAGCCGCCGCTCGCTCGAAGTGGGCCGCGGCTTCGTCGAGCCTGCCCAGCCGCACGAGCAAGCTCCCCAGATTGTAGTGCACCTCGGCGAGATCGGGCTCCAGAGCCAGCACTTGCTCATACCGTGCCACGGCCTGGTCGAGCTTGTCTTGTTGCAGAAAGATTTCGCCCAGGGTAATGTGCCCCTGGACGAGCTCGGGTTTGAGGGCCACTGCGCGCTCGAGTTCGGCCACCGCGTCGTCGAGATTGCCCTGCCTGGCCAACAGCAGGCCGAGATTGGCATGCACTTCGGCGACGTCGGGCCACGCCGCAAGAATTTTGCGATAGACCGCCGCAGCCTCGTCCAGTCGCCCAGCATTCTGCTCGCGGTGCGCCAGCGCAACAAGAGCCTCCAACTCGCCGGTCTCTTCAAGCGTCGGTTCGGCCTCCGTCATCGGGTTTGATCCTCATTCACGATTCATCATCGGCTATTCAGCGCGAAATAAATGCAACGCGTCGGCACTCATTCTATCCCATCGCCCGTCAAAAACCGATTGAGGCGCAAGCGGCAATCTGGTCTTTCTCGGCCCCCTGTCGACCTGGCCCAGGAATCATCGGCACGCCGTCGCTTCGGCCGGTCCGATTTCGTCGGCCGTCAGCGGATAGTTGGTCAGGCGGACCGAATAATACCGCTCGAAATGCCGAGCCAATTCGGCTTCGATGGCCGTGTCGTACGAGGGGGCGACGTGCAGCGTTTTGCCCTCGGCCGGTTCGCGCAGTTCCCCCTGGTCGATCAAAACTTCGCCGGCCTTGATCACGTAGCGCGGCAACTCGAACATCGTTTGCTGGTTTTTGTCGGGCGCATAGAGGGTGACGTCGGCATCGGCGCCGGGGCCGAGATGCCCCTTGTTTTTCAGGCCGAGAATCCGCGCCGGTCCGCTGCGAGTGATGATGCAGATTTCGTAGAGCGAATATTCGCGGTCCAGCTCGTTCAGGGCCGAATGCTCGCGCACTGCGCGCGGCAGCTTCGCCAGTTGCTCGTGCCGCCACGTCCGATCCATCAGCAGTCGGATGATCTGAGGATAGGCCAGGAACGAGCCTCCATTCGGGTGATCGGTACTCATCACGACCCGCCAAGGATCGTTCACCGAAAGATACCACTCCAGTCCGATCGCCCATTGCCAGGCGTTGATTACACTTTTGTTCTTGTAGCGGATCGGGGTGATGCCGCAGCCGGTCTCCAGCTCGGTGTCGTGTGACACCCATTTGCTCTGATAGATGTTGCTCAAGTAATAGCCGACCTGGCTGTCGCCGGTCATGCTGGTCGTTTCGCCGAACATCACCTGCCCGACGTCGACCGTCAATCGCGGATGCTCGTTGACAAACTGGGCCAGTGGCGCCACCGCCGAGCAAAAGCTGCGTTCGTCCTGCCCGCCGTAGCTGTGGAATTGAATGTGCGTCAGATGTCCGCCGAACGGCTCGACGGTTTGCATCGTTTCGAGCGTGGTGGTCCAATTGCCGGGCATTCCCAGGTTTGCCGTGTGAACGTGGACCGAGTGGGGCAGCTTCATATTGCTGCCGGCCCGAGCCACCGCGTGAATGATCTCGCGCGGCGTGACGTTGAATTGCGGCACGCGGTCGTCCAGCGAGTGAAGCGCAGTCCCCTGCTTCCAGGCCTCGACGCCACCGGGATTGACCAGCTTGGGGGCGTAGCCCTTGGTGGCCGAAAGCAACCAGCCGAGAAACGCTTCTACCCGCTCGGGTTCCTTCTTGGCGATCACATCGAGCAGATAGTGATTGTTGCCGACCAGGACATAAAATCCCTTGTCGATGCAGGGCGTGTCGGCCAGATCGGCGTGCGCGTGGCGGGCGGCCAGCGGCGTGATCGCGGCATCGAATGCCGTGGTGTAGCCCAGGCCGGCGTAGCGATAACCCGCCGCGAAGGTGCTCGGCACGCTGCCCATCGTGCCGCTGCGCGTGCGTGCCGTTCGCAGCACCGGCTCGGCGGCGCGGCTGTCCTCGGGCCGCAGCTTGCGTGCGGCGTTCGTCTTCGGACCGGCAATGTGGCAGTGCATGTCGATGCCGCCGGGCATAACGACCAGCCCTCGGGCGTCGAGCTCGCGCGCCGGCCGCTCCGACCGATCGGTTGGAGCGGCGACGATCTTGGCCCCTTCGATCCACAGGTCGCGCACCTGTCCATCGACGCCGTGAGCCGGATCGTAAACGGTGCCGCCGCTGATTTTCAGTTTTGCCGATGCCAAGGGTTAGCCTTTTACTGGTGCAGCGCTTCGATAGAGCTCGTGCGACTCGATATATTTTTCGACCGCCCGCGGCGTGCGGTAGAGAATGCTTTGCCCGCGCCGACGCGCTCGCGAATGTCGTGGCTGCTCAATTCCATGGCCGGCATCTCCACCTGATGACGGCGGAATAATTCCAGCCGCTCGGCCGGCACCAGGTCGGCCAGCCGAGAATAATCGACCGCTTGCCCTGCCCGGCGAACCACCGCCAGAATCGCCAACTCGCAAATCCGTTTCGGCTGGCGCCAATTGGGTAGATCGGCCAGCGAGTCGGCCCCCATCAGAAACAACAGCTCGCGCTGGGGATTTTCGGCACTCAGTGCGGCCAGCGTATCGACCGTGTACGTGATGCCGCCGCGATCGGCCTCCAGCCGCGATACGATCATCGCCGGGTTGCCGGCCACGGCCAGCTCCAGCATTTCAATCCGCTGTTCGACGGGCGATAGCTCGTGCCCCTGCTTATGGGGCGGAATGGCCGCCGGCAGAAACCAGACCTGGTCGAGCTGGCACTGCTCGCGGGCGCACTCGGCCAGCAGCAAGTGCCCATAGTGGACCGGATCGAACGTGCCGCCTAAAATTCCTAGCCGCATTTTTTAGTTCTTGCTGCCGCAAGCTCTGGAACCGATAACTCGCGAAAGTTTTTGCCGTTTCAGGCCACGCGCCTGTCGCGCTCCTCGCACAGAGCCCCCGGCGACATCTATATTGCAATCTTTGGGGGCCGACCGCCCGGTGCGCTCAATCGCGTATGGTACTCGCGATCGCTGGGGGGTGAGTAGTGGGTCGACCCGATTCGGTGCGGCTTCGCATGACCCACCAGCAGAGTTTATTCGAAATCGAGCCGCCGGCCTGGGAGCAGGACGACCAGAGCGAACAACTCGTCGCCACGGTCGTCTTTGCCACCGGCCCCGAGCAACCGCTGGATTATCTCGTGCCCGAGCGGCTGCGCGACCGGGCCGAGCTGGGACGCCGGGTCCGAGTGCCAATCGGAAAATCCGATCGGCTGATCACCGGCTACCTGGTCGGGCTGGCCCAGCGGCAGGTCGACCCGCAGCGTTTCAAGCCGCTCGCCCAGGTGGTCGACGAGCGAAGCTTGCTGGGCGGCCCGATGCTGCGGCTGACCGAGTGGATGGCCGAATATTATCTTTGCCCCTGGGGGCAGGTGCTCGAAGCCGTGGTCCCAGCCGGCGTCCGCTGGCAGGCCGGCACGCGCGACAAAATCTTCATTCGCCTGGCGCCCGACGCGCTGACGAAAATCGACACGCTCAAGCTGTCGGCCAAGCAGCGGGAGATCTTCGATCTGGTGGCCGCCGCCGAAAAACCGCTCGATCCTACTAAAGTCGCCCAGGCGGTCGGCTGCACGCTGGCGCCGATCAATCTGCTGCGCAAGCGTGGGCTGCTGGTGAGCGAAACCCGCCGCACGGCCACCTCCGCGGCGACCGAGCCGGCCGAGGCGCGCGGACAACATCTGACGCTCAACGTCGACCAGCGGCGGGCGCTCGACACAATTCTGGCCGCGCTCGAGTCGCGACAATCCTCGACCGTGCTGCTCCACGGCGTGACCGGCAGCGGCAAGACCGAAGTCTACATTCAAGCCATCGACGAAGTATTGCGCTACGGCCGCCAGGCGATCGTGTTGGTTCCCGAGATCAGCCTGACGCCGCAGACTGAGCAGCGGTTTCGCTCGCGCTTTGGCCGCGTGGCGGTGTTGCACAGCCACCAGTCCGACACCGAACGCCATCGGCATTGGCAACAGATTGCCAGCGGCGAGCTGCGCGTGGTGGTCGGCGCGCGCAGCGCCATTTTCGCCCCCACGCCTCACCTCGGACTGATCGTGCTGGACGAGGAACACGAAGCTTCGTTCAAGCAAGACAGTGCGCCGCGTTATCACGCCCGCGACGTGGCGCTCGCCCGGGCACGCCTGGAACAGATCCCGCTGGTGCTCGGTTCGGCGACTCCGTCGCTGGAGAGCTGGCAGCGTGCCCGGGAGGGAATCTACCGGTTGGAATCGCTGCCGCAGCGGGTCTTCGATCGGCCGCTGCCGGGCGTGGGAACGATCGATCTGCGGCTGGAATTTCAGAATCGCCGCAGCCGGGGAGCCGTCAGCCGGCAATTGCACATCGCCATGGACGACGCGCTGAAGAACGAGGGCCAGGTGATTTTGCTGCTCAATCGTCGCGGTTTTTCGACCCACATCCAATGCCCGGCCTGCGGCCACGTTGTCCGCTGCCCAGAGTGCTCGATCGCTCTGACCCATCACCTGCAAGGCCAGGTCGCGATTTGCCATTACTGCGACTATCAAACGCCGCCGCCGGTCGTTTGTCCCGAGTGCCGTTCGCCGGGCATTCGTTACAGCGGGCTGGGCACCCAACGGCTCGAGGCCGAAGTGAAGGCCCGATTTCCCGCCTATCGCTCGTTGCGGATGGATACCGACACGATGCAAAAGCCGGGCAGCCACCAGCGCGCGCTGACCGCCTTCCACGACGGCGAAGTGCGGATTCTGCTGGGGACGCAAATGATTGCCAAGGGGCTCGATTTTCCCAACGTCACGCTTGTCGGCGTCATCAATGCCGACACGGCGCTCCATCTGCCCGACTTCCGCGCGGCCGAACGAACGTTTCAACTCGTCACGCAAGTCGCTGGCCGTACCGGTCGCGGCGCGCGGCGGCCGCGTGCTGGTGCAAACGTTCAGTCCCGAGCATCCGGCGATTCAAGCCGCCGTGCGCCACGACTACGCAGCGTTCGCGGCCGGCGAGCTGCCGACGCGCAGCGCGCTCTGTTACCCGCCGTTTGCCTCGATGATCCGGCTGATCGTACGCGGACCGGCCGAAGCGACCGCCGAGGCATTCGCCGAACAATTGGGCCAGCGCCTCCGCGACGCCATCGAGCGGCATGCCCTGGTGGCGCGGGTTTTGGGCCCCGCGCCGGCGCCGATCGCCCGCCTACGCGGCAAATACCGCTTTCAACTGCAAACGCAAGCGGTCGACGGCGCGGCATTGCGCGCGGCCGTCGTTGAGGCCACCACCGGGCTGAAACCCGGCGACGACGTGCAATGGATCGCCGACGTCGACCCGATCAATATGCTGTGATCGGCCTCCCCCGACGTATCAAAAGGTGCTCGCACGGCCCGGGATCGCTCTTGGCCCCGCAGAGACGAAGCCCGTAGAATAAAGTAATTGGGCTAAGGTTGCCGGCATTCTTCGAGCCTATCCGAGAATTGCCGGGGACTGTCCCAATTGTGCGCAGGCTTCGGAGCAAAATAGGACTGTCCCCTTCTCCGAGGCGGTTTTCGGAAAGGCAGTCCATTCGCCGACGCGTTGAGTCATGCCCTACCGCTCCATAAAACGCGTTCTCGGCGAAACCAGTCTCGAGCGGAAGTGCCTCTTTCTATTCGGCATTTGCCTGCTGACGCTGATCACCAGCGGATTCTGGTGGTATTCCAGCCAGACCGACGATCTGGTGCTCGATGCCACGCGCCGCACCGCCGCCGGACTGAAAACCACGATCCTCTTTCGCGAGCACAGGGGGCTCTCCGACTACCCCGAACTGTTCAAGGAACTCGGCGAAGAGGTGACCGACGAGCAGTACAGCTGGAAGTTCATTCGGCCAACGCCCAAGGCCGACGACCCGCCCCTCGACGATTTTGAGGCCGCCACGCTCGAAAAGCTGATGCGCCCCGGGCCCGGTCAAATTCCGCCCGAGCGACGGCTGCATGGCAGTTACCAATACTTTCAACCCATTTGGTGCAAGGAATCGTGCATCCATTGCCACCAAAGCCAGCCGGGCGAGGAAGGTATCCAACGCGGCGACCTCATGGCCGTGATCGAAGTGATCCTTCCCGAGGCCAGCATGCAAGCGGCGCAAACCAAGAACCGCGCCATCTTGATGGCCAACGCCATCGTGACCGTCTTCATCTCGATGGTCGCCGTCTATTTCATCGTGCGCTACGTGGTCATCAAACCGCTCACGCGGCCTGGGATCGCTCTTGGCCCCGCAGAGACAAAGCCCGTAGAATAGAGCGATTGGGCTAAGGTTGCCGGCATCTTTCATCCGCTGACGCGCCGAGTTATGTCCTACCGCTCCATAAAACGCGTTCTCGGTGAAACCAGTCTCGAGCGGAAATGCCTCTTTCTGTTCGGCATTTGCTTGCTCACGCTGATCACCAGCGGATTCTGGTGGTATTCCAGCCAGACCGACGATCTGGTGCTCGATGCCACGCGCCGCACCGCCGCCGGACTGAAAACCACGATCCTCTTTCGCGAGCACATGGGGCTCTCCGACTACCCCGAACTGTTCAAGGAGCTCGGCGAGGAGGTGACCGACGAGCAGTACAGTTGGAAGTTCATTCGGCCAACGCCCAAGGCCGACGACCCGCCCCTCGACGATTTTGAGGCCGCCACCCTCGAAAAGCTGATGCGCCCGCGCCCGGTCAAATTCCGCCGAACGACGACTGCATGGCAGTTATCAATACTTTCAACCCATTTGGTGCAAGGAATCGTGCATCCATTGCCACCAGAGCCAGCCGGGCCAGACCGATATCAAAGCCGGCGACTTAGTCGCCGTGATGGAAGTGATCCTTCCCGAGGCCAGCATGCAAGCGGCGCAAACCAAGAACCGCGCCATCTTGATGGCCAACGCCATCGTGACCGTCTTCATCTCGATGGTCGCCGTCTATTTCATCATGCGCTACGTGGTCGTCAAACCGCTGGCCCACTTACGCGACGTCAGCGACGAGATCAGCCGCGGGAATACCACTCTGCGGGCCGAGATCCACACCGGCGACGAATTTGAAAACCTGGCCTTGGCGTTCAACCGCATGTTGCGCCACCTGACCACGATTCAGGAAGAGCTGCGCCATGCCAACACCAACCTCAATGGCAAGGTCGACGAGCTGGCCCAGGTCAACATGCAGCTTTACGAAATGAACCGGCTGAAAAGCGAATTCCTGGCCATGATGAGCCACGAGCTCCGCACCCCGCTCAACGCCATCATCGGGTTCAGCGATGTCTTGGATTCGATCGCCTCGCTCGACGAAAAGCAAAAGCGGTACGTCAAAAACATTCAAACGTCCGGCAAGGTCCTGCTGGAAATGATCAACGACATCCTCGATCTGGCCAAGATCGAAAGCGGCAACATGGAAGTCCGCCTGTCGGAATTTCGCATCAATGGCGTCATTCACGGCGTCTGCGATACCTATCTTCAGGCCACCGAACGCAAGAACATCGACCTCAAGGCCGACGTCGAACCGGGCTTGCCCGAAATGTATCAAGACCAGGTCAAGGTCCAGCAGATCCTCACCAACCTGTTGTCCAACGCCATCAAGTTCACCCCCGAGGGGGGCCGAATAACGATCACCGCTCATCGCGATCCCGATGATTGCTTGGTGATGAAAGTGGCCGATACTGGCGTCGGCATCGCCGCCGAAGACCAGACCGTCATTTTCGAAAAGTTCCGCCAAGGGACCGCCGTCTTCTCCGGCGGCGACGCGCTCACCCGCGAGTATTCGGGCACCGGCCTGGGACTGTCGATCGTCAAGGAGCTCTGCAAACTGTTGGGGGGTGAAGTCTCGCTGGAAAGCCAGTTGGGGAAAGGGAGCACTTTCAGTGTGCGGCTTCCTTGGACCCGGCGCGAACAGCCCAAGGTCGATTCGCCCCTGGCCGCCGTCCTGGAGGGACTCGCCAAAAGCCGTCGTGCCGATCATCCGCGTCCGACCGATCAGCCAATCGGCGCCACGACGCACTGATGGCAAAAGAATCGGGGCGGCAGCACCCCCATTGAACCTTTCTGCATTTTCTGCCCGGCACGAATTCAATTTCGCGAACGGCGCCTTGGCCGACTTCCCTTACGCCGCCCTTACCGTCGGCCTGGAGTTCCGCTACGACCGCCGGCTGATCAACATGCCCTGGCATCGAAACTAGCGGGCAATGTTGCGCCCAGGCTGCTACTGCGCCGCCAGATCGGCCGCCGGCTTGTCCCCCGGCACTTTGCCGGCATAGGGCTGCAGCATGGTGACATCGTGCACCAATACGCGGTTATCGCCGACGAAATAGGTGCCGTAGTCGGCGACAATCAAATTTCGCGTATCGGCCGCGGGGATCGGGTCGATCGCCACAATCTCCTTCCAGCCATCGACGGTGTGCAGGCGGTCGCCAGCCGTCAGGTCGGCGGCCATTCGCCAGCCCTTGCCCGAAACCCATAGAACGTGACCGTAGGTGGGCACAAGCTTTTCGTCACCCACGTCGATCGACAGCAATTCCTGATGGCCGACGGTCCTTTTCAACACGGGCTTGTAGGTCAGCTCGCCGGTAAACGGATCTTGGGAAAGAACCTCGTCGCCGACTTCCAGCTTTTCGATCGCCACTGGCCCAGTCAGCGTCCAAACCTTCGTGCCCAAGGCGAAGCAGCCGGCGTGCCCTGTCGGCGTGCCGACGCCGACGGCTACCGCGTTGCCGATGCCGACGGCTATCGCCGAATAGATCGGAATGCTCGGCGGGATGTAGTTCACGTAGGGGACATCGACGTACTGCGGATTGGTGTAAGTCAGAACCTTCTTGGGATTGATCGGCATGTAGTTCTGCTGCCGCCACCAGACGTACCAGGCATCGGGATTCTGGGGAAGCGATTGCCCGGTCGCGTTTTCCAGGACCCAGTAAATCTCGCTATTCATCTGCTGACGCTGACGTTCGGCGCTTTTGCTTCCTTTGATTGACCCGGCGGTTTCCTGCGAGTGCTGGAAAGCATTGATGGCGGCCGCATTGACGATATTGGCCAGATTCGGATTGGGAATGTAGAGCGGCACCCGGGTTTCTCGAACTTGCTGTTCCTTGGTGCTGGTGTCCTGCCGCTCGACGACTTCGCGAAAACGAACCTCGTCCGGGTCTCCCACGACTTCAAACCGCGTCTGCGCCGGCGCGGTGAGAGAACTAATCAGCCGGGGCACATACGCCACGGGCGATTGCCCACGCAATTGCTGGCAAGCCGCCAGGCGGACATCTTCCCTTTTTGACAACAGAGCGTGCCGCAACAGCGAATCGGTCGCCGCGGGCGTGTTCATTCGGCCGATCACCTTGACCACTTCCAGGCTGGCACCATGCCGATATTTGGAAAACACCGCCTCGAGTGCCTCGATCGCCGAAGGATCGTGAATCTCGCGCAGGGCCTGCCAGCCCGCGGCGCTCTGCTTTTCGTCCTCGCTGTCGATCTGCCGGCGGATGTCCAGAACAATCGGCTGCCAATACCGCAGCGCCTGCTTGGCTTTTTCATCGCGCTGCTTGCGCTGGGCAATCTGCTCGGGCGTCAGCAGCATCCCCTGATACCAGGACAAGCCCAGTATTCTCAACGCCTCCGCATCGTCGGGGTCGAGTTCATGCAGCCGCGACGCGTGGGCGCGGGCCAGGTCGGTCAGCCCGTTTTTCTGGCAGCGGCGGGCCAGCACTCGCTGCGCGTCGGCACTGTCGCCCAATCGGCCCCGCATCTCGCGATAATCGGCCAGCAGTTTGTCGCGGCGTGCGCGTTCGGCGGCCTCGGCGAGCGAGAGCCACGCCTTTTGATAGAAAACACGTCCCGACTGCCAATTGGCTGCCGGGTTGGCCCCATCGGCTTCCAGCGCTTCGGCCAGCAGCTCCTTGTGGCCGGCCACGTCCCCTTGCAACTCGGCCGCCAACGCCGACTGAACCAACCGCTCGGCGGCGGCCTTGCCGGAAGACGGCGGACTCACCGATTCGGCCGCGCAAGCAGCAGGCGCGATCCATGACAACCCAGCCACCAACACAATTGCAATGCGAATGCAAGACATGGCTTTAATACCTCCGGTAAGATTCCCTGTTCCGCGGGGAAATTGGACGTTCAACGGGGCATGACACTATCTTTCAAACCAGCCAACGACGCGCTCTTTTTCTCGATCGAAAGCCAGTGGCTCGAAGCTGCTGAACGATTTTCTTGCGCGCGCAGGCGCCGCACCGCCGCGCCCGGCGCGAGAGGTTTGCGGGGAATGCTTTTCGGCGTATTCGAGCTTCTTTTCCTTCTGCTTCAGGAGGTCGGCCTTGGTTCGCAGTTCGCTTGCGGTTGCTTCGCCCTCGAGGACGAGTCGATTGCGATCCAACAGGGCTGATTGGAGCTTTTGGTCGAGATCGGCGATTTGTCGAATGAGCAAATTGCGTCGCGAAAGGAGTTGTTTGACGTTGTTAGCCATCTGCTGCAAGTTTTGATCGGCGTTGATCAGGCCTGAAGCCGAGAGCCCTCCACCCGGTACCGACTCGATCCGTCGCTGGCCGGCATTGATCGTCTCTTGCTGAAGTTGCTCCTGACCCAACTGGGTGTTGATCGCCAGTTCGATCGCCTTGAGGTCGAACCGGGCCTTGGCCAACTGCAATCGGAATTCGTCGAGCGCGGCGTTGGCGCTGCGCAACTGGGCGGCCGAATCCGCGTTGTTCTTGAGGATATCAAAGTCGGTCTGGTCGGCCACTTTGCCCACCTCCCTGGTTTTTTCGCTCTGCTTCTCTTGGCGCTCGGCCGCCGCGGCGCCCTGGGCGTGACCGGCGGCTTCCAGCGCACGATCGAGCGCGGCGATTTCGCTGGCCATCAGTTGCTCGGAAATCAAGAATTGGGCCCGATCGGACCCAACCTTGGCCAAAATCGCTTCGCGTTCCGCTTTCAAGCGGGCCGCCGGGATTCCGGTCTTCTCGCTGGCCCGCAAAAAGCCGATGCCTAGCCCCAACAGCCGCGTCAAGGATTGCGGCTCGTCTCGATCAACGCCACTCGAATCGGCATCGACTTTGGCCAATTGATCGGCCGCCGCGCACCATGTCGCTCAGAGCTGCCGCGTAAGAACGCGAGACCAGGCCGGCCCAAATCTTCGCCCGCCAGGCCGGAAGCATCTCGGGTTTCTCCCCCAGAACCTCGTCGAGCAACTCGCGGGCTTCGCTGAGCTGGCGCTGCTGGATCAGCACCAAGGCGAAGGCGTGTTTCGCTCGCCCGTCAAAATCGGGCCGCTGGCTGATTTGCTTGTACTCAGCCCGCGCCGAGGCTAGTGTCTCGGCCGACGGCTTCGCGCCACTGGCCAGCAGATTCTTGACGCCGCCGGCCAGATCATCGGTCGCCTGGGCCGCGGCCAGGGAGAAGGCCAGGATACTGATCGCCAGGAGGCCCGATTTTGTCGCTCCCATTGGGCAGATCTCCCGGTGACTGCGTCCACTCGTCTAGTCGACTAAATCTATCCGCCTAGACGTTGCCTGTCAACAAAACGGTGGGAATCCCAGAAACCGGGTTGCCGGCTGCAGGGCAATAGCTCGTCCAGTGATCTGGAAAAGAAGTGGCAGTGTTAACGTGTCGACCGGCGCGCCGCCGCTTGCCTGAAAAGCTGCGGCACTCTACGGATAATATCAACTTTTGATCCCAAAGCCAAACTTGTGCCGGTCACTTTTCGGTAGGTCGATCCCGTACACAACCTCATCGATCAGTTCGCCGTTCCGCCCCGTGTGGTGCCTGACTTGCAGCGATTCGCGCTTCGAGCCCCAGCTTCTCCAGAACCCGCTGAGACCTGACATGCCGTGCGTCTGTCGACGCCCAGATCCGCGCGAGGCCGAAGGTTTCGATGCCCCACGTCATCGCCGCGCCGTGCCGCCTCGGTTGCAATCCCCTGACCCCACCATGCTCGTCCGATCGCATAGCCCAGCATCGCGGTGCGCGTTTCGGCGTTGACCTCCAGGTTCACGGTTCCGATCACCTTGCCGTCGAGCACTACCGCGAATGTCGGAGACGTCTCCCACGGCTCGGACATGTTTCGCGCGACGAACGCCTCCGAGTCTTGCCTCGTGAATGGCAGTGGAATGTGCGACAGAAACCGGGCGAACTCCTCGTCGTCTCGGTACGCCAGGACGTCTGTGACATCGACAGTCTGAAACGGCCGAAGAACCAGCCGTTCGGTGTGAAGTTCGATTCGCGCGGCCATCGCATGAGTTTATCCGATCTCTTTCGCGGTCCGCTCTCGCTCGCAAGCGACCCGATTCTCGGCTCGACGGCGTCTCAAAAGCGGGCGCCAATCTCATAACGAGACGCTTTTGGCCCTGTCGATCTGCCCATTTGGCATGCCCACGGCGCTGTTGGATTCTTCTAACTTGTTACTGACAAGGCATTAGCGTCGCGTCCTTGGCCGGTCCCCGCGCCCGCCGGCATGCGCGTTGCTTTTATAGGGGCCGGCAAGAACGCCCCGTGAGGCACGACTCAAGCAGTAGGGAGAACGACTCGATGCGACGCCATTTTTCATTCCAGAGATTAGCGATCGTGGTTGCTTGGGCGGCGCTCTCACCGCAGTGCGCTCAACTTGTCGAGAACTGGATCAGCTTGTTTTCAAAGGCCACGGTTTCCGATGCCGCGGGCATCGTTCCCGATTTCGTTGGCAGGCAAAATCGGTCGAGCGATCGCCCCGGCACCGTGGCCGAAAATCCCAAGCAACCGGTCTTCGATTGGCTGGTTCCGGCGGCACTCGACCCGACTCCCGCCGAGCCGGCAACGGTCGACCTTCAACCCGTCGGCGGCGTCGATGCACTGCGAGCTCTAGGCCGTTTTGCGATCGACAGCCAAACCCATAGCGACCTATAAGGCGTCGTGATGCGCTAGCTTCCAGGCGTGGGCGAGCTAGCGATTTCTCTGGGGCGTGCCCAATCCTGAAACTTGGGCACGCCCCATTTCTTTGCGCCTGCTAGCATTGCGAGGCCAAGCCGCTGGACCTCTTCTGTTCCTCCTCGCCCCGGCCTGATTTCTCGCCTAGCCCTGGGGCCGGAAATCGCCATAATCCGCGGCCCCTTCGCATCAAAGTTCGCACCGCGCCGGCAGGCTGCCGCTGCGCTATCAAAAAGGAGTTTGAAAATGAATCGGCCGACATGGATTGTCTCGACCGCCGCGATCGTGGGATTGTGTTTCGCTGGCCACCTGGCCGCCTCTGGCCCAGGCACAACAGGCCGGCGACGTGGCCTGCTACTTCTCGCCCGATGGCGGCTGCACTGAAGCGGTGGTGGCCGAGATCAACGCCGCCCAGCAATCGATTCTGGTTCAGGCCTATTCGTTCACCTCGACGCCGATCGCCAAGGCGCTTGTCGACGCCCACGCGCGGGGCGTGCAAATCAGCGTTATTCTCGACAAGAGCAACCGCACCGATCACTACTCGGCCGCCGATTTCGTGCAGCATGCCGGCATCGCGACCTACATCGATGCCCAGCATGCCATCGCCCACAACAAGATCATGCTGATCGACGGCCAGACGATCCTGACCGGAAGTTTCAACTTCACCAAACAGGCCGAAAAGAACAACGCCGAGAACCTTCTAGTGATCAAGGATCGGCCCGATCTGTTCGCCAAATACTATGCGAACTTCCAGCACCATCTGTCCCATTCGCCGGCTTACGAAGGGCACGATGTTGCCGCGGCCGATGGCGAAAAGGAACCGACCAAGCGTCGCAAGTCGACCAGCCGCCGCTAAGCGACCGGCGTCCTTCGGCACATCTGCTGCTAGCACTTTGAAGCGCCAGCATCGCCGCGCGTCGGCGCGGCCACGCGCCCGCCTTGCGCGGACGATCGCGCACGTTCGGATTGCCGCGCATGGCCCCGGTTCGCTACAAAGGTGAGCCGGCCGAGCGGCCAACCTCGCTCAGAGAGCAGCGCAAAGGATGCGCGGCAGCGAAAGGCAGTGGCACGATTCGCCAAGGGGAGACTCGAAGCATGCGACACTTATTGGTCTGGGCACTAACGCTGGGCTGTAGCCTCTCGGCCGGCGCCGCGCTGGCGCAACCCTTCGTCCAAAGCGACGCCGATGCCACGGTCCGGCAATCGGAGCAGGTCCTCGCCGAGATCATGGCCATGCCGGGCAAAGCCATTCCCGAATATCTGCTGGCCGAAGCCCAAGGCGTGGTGATCGTTCCCAATGTGATCAAAATCGGTTTCATCGCCGGAGTGCGCCGCGGGCACGGCGTCGTGATGGTGCGCGATGCCGAAGGCGAATGGAGCTTGCCGCAGTTCGTCACCCTCACCGGCGGCAGCGTCGGCTGGCAAGCCGGCATCCAGGGGACCGACGTCGTCTTGGTCTTCACGACCGTCAAGGGAGTGCAGGGTCTGATGCAGGGCAAATTCACCATCGGCGCCGATGCCTCGGTGTCGGCCGGGCCGGTCGGTCGCAACGCGGCCGCCGGAACCGATGCCACGCTGAAGTCGGAAATCCTCTCCTACTCGCGCAGCCGCGGCTTATTCCTGGGCGTGGCGATCGACGGCTCGGTACTCGAAATCGATGGCCTGGCTCACACGGCCTATTACGGCTCGCCCACCTCGGAACTCCCCCGCCAGGTTCCCGATTCGGCCATCAAGCTGCGGCAATTCCTGGTCGATTGCTGTGCGGCCGGGACCGTGGCGGCGAACGCGGCAGCCGGCGCGCCGGCGACCGTCGTGGCCGGCGCGGCGGCGATTCCGGCAGCGGCACCTTTGCCCGCCAGCCGGTTCGAAGCCGAGCGGCGAGCGCTCGTTCAAAGCGAGCGGCAGTTGCAAGCCATCTTGAGGCCCGAGTGGCAGCAGTATCTGGCGCTGCCGAAGGAAGTTTACGACGGCGGCACGGTCGATCCGGCGCTATTGGGCCAGGTGCTGGCACGTTACGAAACCGTGTCGAAAGGGGCTCACTACCAGCAATTGTCACAGCGGCCCGAGTTTCAAACCACTTACGATCTGCTGCGCCAATACAGTCGCGAGGCGTCGGCCATGACTCCCGCCCCGCTGAACTTGCCCCCGCCGCCAGCCGCCAAGTAAGCGAGCCGGCGCCAAAGCGGCTTACGATTCCCCTTTGCCGCCGCCGGTACGGGTGCGGATGTAGTCGGGATCGCGTGCGTTCGACATGCAGGTGTCGTAGCTGATTTCGGCCCGTTGGTAGAGCTCAAGCAGCGACTGGTCCATCGCCTGCATCTGAAATTTGCGCCTGTCTGAATTTCGGACTGAATCAAGTGCATCTCGCGGTCGCGCAGATGCTTGCGGACCGCAGGCGTGGCGATGCAGACCTCCATCGCCAGCACGCGCCCCTTGTGGTTGTCGGCACGGGGCAACAAGCGTTGGCAGACGATCGCCTGCAAACCGTTGGCCAGTTGCATGATGATATTGTTTTGTTGGTCGCCGGCAAACCCCCTGGGTCAACCAACCAGCCGGTCCAGCGGCTCGAAAGCCCACCCCTGGCGGGCGCAGGCAATTGAACCCGTGAGCGATTTCGACGCAACCGGCCACTTGCCTTGTGGTTACATAATTTGCGAGGAGTGCCGCGCTGCAAATACGCTGCACGGCGCTTGCTCAGAGAGTCATTGCATGGCATCGCTTGACGCGGATTTGCAGCGCATTATCGCGGCCTGGAACGGATTGCCCGCCGCAATCAAAGTCGCCGTTACGGTTCTCGTCGAGTCGCAATGCGCCTGAGAAGGGTGAAGCGTTCGTCGCGTAGGCTTCCAGAGCGGCTGTAACAGCTGAATCTCTCGGTGCATTCAAGAGAACCGTCGTGATTCGTGGCCGCGTTGGCGATCAGGAGATCGGGCCGCCGGCGCACACGGCGAAGCTCGGCGATCGCGTCGCCGCTGGGCCCACCGCAAGAATTTTGCACTCATCGACAGCGATCTCGCGGAACTGGAATCACTGGCAATGCGACGAGCCCGGTAGGATTCGCGTGGCCCAATCGACGGGCGTTACTAGGTCGCGTCAAGGTCCCCCAACCGCGCCGCATTCTTCCGAATGAACTCGGCCAACTTCCTTTCCCGAGTTCCGTCGTATCCGTCTTGCCAAAGTTTTCGATCGAGCCGATCGCGGGCAGACCGGTTCGCGGCCTGATACTGCTGGAGGCGCTCGGCGGCATCGGACGGAACTTTCCCGCCCGGAAAGAGGGCAAAGGCCTCCTGAAACGCTTCGTAACCGCGCAGCAAGCCAGCAGTTTTGTAAGCCTCGGCTGTGAGGCGAAAATCCGGGTCGCCGTCAAATTCACCGGCAAAAAGATATTCGAAGCCGCCATTGTCAATGACTGCCGAGGAATGCCAGACGAGCATAATCACTTGCTCGTCCGGCGAGTACTGCGTGGCATTGATCCAGTGGCCGTAGCGCTCGCCGATTTTATGAAATGTGCCGTCTACCAGGTCGCAATCGCTGGCCTCGGCCAGCAGCGTCAAGAAGGGGGCCGTATGCTTGAACCGCCCGTCGTTCGGATCCTTTGCGGCGTCTATGTCGGGTGGAGGACCAAATTCGCAGCGATCGCGCTGCCAGTCTGTTACGCTACAATTTGGCAGTTCCTCGCGCAGTTTCCGCAGACCGGCGTCGGACAGGGCCGAGCGGGTTAGTCGAATCTGCTCAAGCGTCGAGCAGCGAAGCAGTTCCGCAACGATCTCGTCGGCAAGGCGCGGAGTATCCAGGTAAAGATCTTCCAATTGCCGCAACTCGGCGACAACGGCCACGCCCGCGGCCGTAACATAGTCGGAACCAAGGGATAGCGTCGTCAAATTCTTTAACGTGACGAGGTGCTTCAGTCCTGCATTGGTGAAGGGCCCTTTCATATGGAGTTCAAGCAGGCCAGGCAGCTTCGCGATGCACGCCAATCCGTCGTCGGTGACTTGCTTTCCAGGCGATAGATGCCGCAGACGGGACAAGCCGACCAAATGGCTGGCAAACTTCCCCGTGACGTTCTTGGTGTCGTACAATCTAAGCTCTTGCAGGTTGGTCAAGGCCGCCAGCGGAGCGAGGTCGGCATCGCAAAAACTCCCTTCATTCAATGTTAGTCTCGAGAGACTTTGAACCCGGCCGATCCGCTGAAAGGCGTGCAGGTCGAGGTCTTGAGCGGTCTCGATATTGAGGCCGTTGAGTTGCGACATGGCTTCGAGGCAAGCCAGTCCGTCGGCCGTGATCCTCGAACCGTGCAACGAGAAATCGCGCAGGTTGACCAATTGGCTTAGATGGCGAAGCCCGGCGTCGCTGAGGTCCGACTCGGAGAACGTCAGCGATTGCAAGTCGATAAGCTGGCCGACGTGTGCGGCAATCTCGTCACCGCCGGTGGGAGCGCTGAATGTATACCTTGGCAACCCGCTCTTGATTGTCGAATTTAAAGAATTCGCCAATCCTGCTCAGGTGCCGCAATGCCGCCGCGATTCGACTTGGTTCGCCGACGTTTGTCATGCGAATCGGACCTTTCCCGCAGGCGGATTGCCGATCGTGTTAGTCGAGTTGTCTACCCGTCTGCATATCGTACCTGTGGCCATTCCTCCAAAGCCAGCGTTTTGTTGTGGGATCGTTCAGGCCCGGGACCAACAGATTAACTGCTCCATCCGCCGTGTCGATTATTTTCGGGAAAACGATCTGTTCGACGGTGTCGGCGCATACCAGATCACGGAGCACTTCACTCCCCGCTCCCCATGCCCCGTCTCCGTAACGGCCCTCGCCCGCCCAGCCACGTTTGGCGGCCATCGCGGCACTCAGAAACATGAGGCCGGGCAGGACTTTTTTCGCGACCCTCTTCAGGAGAGCCTTGCCACCTGCCACGACGCCTTGGAGGGCCTTTGCCGCGGCCTTGGAGAGCGGCTTCGTTGGGGCGCCATTCACCACTTGCTGGGCAATCGCCTTCAGCTCGGCCTCTGTCAATTTCGGATTGATTTCGGCGGCCGCGGCCGCAACCACGATGCTCTTGTTAAAGCCAGCGCGCCATTTGAAGACCGTGTCAAACAGCGCTTTGTGTTTGGCCAGGAATGCGTCATCGCCGCAATTCCCGGTCGCGATCCAGGACAAGAACGTGCGCGCACCGTCCGCCTTCAGCTTGCCCCCTTTCTTAGCGATCCAGTCTTCGAGCAGCTTCGTCATCGCCTTGCTGTACTTGTCGTGCGTGACGCCGTCCCAAGTGTCGAAGCCATGATCATACACGCCGGTTGATTCGGTTCCTGACTGGAAGACTTTAAGCGCGTCGGAGTCCATTAGGTGGCTCAACGCGTCGAACACGACCTTCGGGACCCAATGATGGCCCACCGCACTCGCGGCTGCTGCCAGATGCACAGGGGCATGGCCGCCTGTGAATTGCGCAGCTTTCGCGCTGGTTCCTGAGGTCGCCATTGGCTCGCCGGTGTGGCCGGCAAAGCCGCGATTGTGCTGAGTCATCGGGTCGAGGTGTGAAGGCGGCCCGCCAGCGCTTACTCCCCCGCCACCCCCCTTTGACCATTGGCCACCTTGCAGCGAACCCGCCGGAACTCGCAGTTAGTCGGGATTCCATTCGGTCACGTCAGCCACGTACCTTTCATGGAATGCTTCCTCGCGCCGCAAGGCCTCGCGCTCCTCGGCTTCCTTCTCTATCAATTCGCGCAGCTGGCGCTCGTGCTCAGGCTTGCCGGAGATCGCAGCGACGAACTCAAGCAGTTCACGGTCGTGACGCGCTTTGGCTTTTGACTCAGCTTCGGCCCTTTCAAGCCGACGAAGCTCCGCTTCGGCACGCGGCGAAAACGATGCTGCCCATTCAAGTAGTTCGCGCTCCGATAGTTGCGGCGGTTCACCGGACCAATAAGACGCGTCATCGCGGCCGTCCATGATTCGTCTCCCAGGTGGATGCAATAAAAAAAGAGCCCGCCTCCGGCGATGCACCGTGAATGGGCATTGCCAGAGGCGGGCTCTGCTGGATACTCGATATACGTCGAGCTCTTTAGATACCGCCGTCACGCGTGGTGACGGTCTTCAGCGATTGGCGTCGCCGAGTGGCCCCGAGTTTACCAAAACGCTGGCCTGGTTTTTGACAAAAAACTGAGTGCCCCTTGCATTGACGATTCGGCTGCACGGCATAAGCGGGCGATCACAAATCAAGAATTCGAGGCCGCTGAGGCGCTGCACCGGCGCTGCAAATTTGGCGGCGCAACAGAGTTTTTGGAGGTCCGGTAGCCAGCGCAGCGGTGGTTATTCGGTGTCGCTTAAGGCCGAACGCACAAAGGACTCCAGATTCTCCCTCGAGTCCCGGAGAGGTGGGACTGGCTGGCGGAGCGGCGGGTAATCAACCCACGTCCCAAACCTCCATAAACTGTCCGTTAACAACGAATTGCACAATTTGAAAATGGAGGGGGCGGCAATTGAACCCGCCGCCCCGGCTGGCGCGATGTTACAATCGAAGTTCGTGCGCTGCGGGACCGGTTTTCGCTCCTCGAACGGTGATTTGTTGTGGGTCGCCGCCGCTGGCGGCATGCAACCATTTCGTCGACCCAGGATGATCCCGCAATGTCTGAAGCGCCCGCCCAACCGAAGCCTTCCGCCCGGCGCGGCCGCCAGCGCCTCCCGGACGCCTGGTGGGCGATCGCCGTCTGCGGTTTCCTCGTCCTGGCCGTACTGCTCGGGTTTGGCCGGACGCTCAGCCAGGGCTTTCTCACCTTCGACGATCCCATTTACATTTACGACAATCCGCACGTCTCGGCTGGATTGTCATGGTCGGGCGTTGCCTGGGCGTTCACCAAAGGACCGGCGGGCGATTGGTGCCCGCTGTCGATGCTTTCCCACATGCTCGACTGCCAGCTCTATGGCTTGAATCCGGCCGGACACCATCTGACCGCCGTGCTCTTGCACGCGGCGTCAGCGGTTTTGCTCTTTTTGGTCCTGTGGCGAATGACCGGGGCGCTCTGGCCCAGCGCGCTGGTGGCGGCCCTGTTCGCCCTGCATCCTTTGCGCGTCGAGTCGGTGGCCTGGCTTGCCGAACGGCGCGACGTTCTCAGCGGACTTCTTTTCATGCTCACCCTCGGGGCCTATACCGAGTATGTCCGCCGGCCGAACTCGCTGGGGCGTTACCTCACCATGGTCGGGTTTTTCGCCTTGAGCTTGCTGGCCAAGTCGATCGTGGTGACCCTTCCCGCCTTGATGCTGCTGCTCGATTATTGGCCCTTCGGGCGGTTTGGCGGAGGGCCAAATAGCCTCGTGCCCGACGCGCAAGCGACGCCGTTTCCTTGGCGTCCAATCGTAGACAAGCTACCGCTGTTGGTACTCGTCCTGCTGGCGGTCGTGATGACATTGCTCACCCACACCGCGCTCTCGGCCGATCCGTTGACATTGCCCGAGCGATTGGCCAATGCCCCCATTTCGTGCGTCGCCTACCTGGGGCAACTCTTCGTTCCGGTGGGACTTTCGCCTTTCTACTCTCATCCCGAAGCCGGCCGGCCGGCGTGGCAGGTCGCGGCCGCGGTGGGGCTGCTGTTGGCGATCACTGCCGCCGCGGTGATTGGCCGCCGCGCGTATCCCTACTTCTTCGTCGGCTGGTTTTGGTATGTCGGCATGCTGGTCCCCGTCCTCGGCCTGGCCCATGTGGGGATGCACGCCCGCGCCGACCGCTACACCTATCTTTCGCAAATCGGGCTTTATATTGCCCTGGTGTGGGGAGCGAAGCGGCTGGCGGCATCGTGGCCGGCCCGGCGATGGATTTTTGGCGTCGGCTCGGCGATCCTGTTGGCGGCGCTCGTGGATTGCACCTGGCGGCAGACGGGCTATTGGCACGACGACAAAACCCTCTGGCAGCACGCTTTGGCCTGCGATCCGCAAAGCGCCACGGCACACTTCAGTCTCGGCACTGCCTTGGAAAGACAGGACGACCGTGCCGCCGCGGCACAATATCGGCAGGCCCTGGCGGTGGGGCCAAACACTCAGCACATCTATAACACCATCCAGGTGCAGGCACACTGCGGTCTGGGAAGCATTGCGCTTCGCCAGCGAGATCTTGCCGAAGCCGTGGCTCAGTACCAGCAGGCGTTGGAGTTGGATCCCGACTTCACGATTGCCCATCTGAATTTGGGAGGTCTTCTCGCGTCACAGGGCAAGCTGGATGAGGCCATCGCCCATTTCCGCCGGAGCACCGAATTGCAGCCCGACAGCGCGCCGATCTATTCCAGCCTGGCGCTTGCGCTGGCCTTGCAGGGCAACATCGAAGACGCGATCACGAATTATCGTCACGCGCTGGCCATCGATCCCAACTTCGCGCCCGCCAAGCAGGGTCTCGAGCAGTTATCGAATCGCTAAGAGGCCCGCTCGGCGCTGCCGCCCCATCCATCCACGGCGAACAAGGGGGGCGAGCACCAGCGGTACCAGCAAGGCAGCAAAAAAACAGCCGATGGCCCCTTCCGCGGAACCATCGGCTGAGATTGAACAACACAACGAACCGCCGAGCCCATCTAGGCGGCCGAGCGGCGCCGCCTCCAAGCGGCCAGCGCCAAACCGACTCCGGCCGTGCCCAAGAGCATGAAGCTGGAGGGTTCCGGCACGAAGTTAATGATGGCCGACAGAGAGATCGGATCCTGGTTGCCCTCAACGCGTGCGCCTAGTCCGCTGCCCGAGCCGTAGTCGTGATTCGGGTCGATCGCGAAGTAGATCGTCTCGCCAGACGAAACGGCAAACTGGCCGCTTGCCCAATTCAAACCGCTGGCAGTACCCGTGTAGCCGGAAAGGTTGGCGACTAGCGAGAGCGTGCTGCCGGCAATGGTCGTGCTGTCATTGGCGTTAAAGTTTCCGCCGGTGTAGAGCGTGCCGTTGGGGGCGCCCGCTCCGACCGTCCACCTACTTGCCGACATGATCGGCGCCGTGGGACCGGCTCCGAGTCCGCCGTTGGCAAAGACAAAGAAGCTCGGGTTACCATCCGAAGCTTTTTGACCCGGGTCAAATATCGTCGAGTTGATGGTGATCATTCCGGCCGCCGGAGAGGTCCACGCGACATAGGACGGGCCCCAGGTTCCCCCCAACGTCAACACGTTGTAGGTGGCGGTGCCGGTGCTGTTTTTGTCACCCGCGCCGCTCGGAGCGTTCAACGCGCCGAGTGATCCGCTCGTCGCGTTGGCGCCGTAGTTGTACCAGACGCCAGGACCCGAGTCCTGCACGCTTCCGGTACCATCGTTGAAGGTGCCGCCCGAGGGATTAAATGAAGTGGTCGAGAAACCGATCACGCTGGTGGCCGAGGCGAAGTCTTTGACCGCGGCCGTCTGCTGCAAGTAACCGCTGGCGGCGCCGCCAGAGGTCGTGTTTGCGGGCAACGTGATGTCGGCCGTGCCGCCGATCGGAGGTTTGTTGTAAGCGAGCTGTTGGGTCAACGTCTCGCCGACCATCTGGTGGATGGTCGTGCCCGGATTGAATTGATACGCCTGGAAGGGAACCGTGTAAGTGTACGTGGCCTCGATCGTACTGCCGCTATTCACGTAGCCGGTACTGGGCAAGTAGAAGGTCGGCACAAGCATCAGACTGCCGTTGCCGACGGCAGCTGCTTTGTCGGTCCAGTTATAACTCAACTCGCCGGCGCTCCAGATACCATGCCCACCCGTGTTCGCCGGATTTCCCCAGGAGGCGCTGGTTGCGGCGCCGACCGAGGCGGTTGTGGGAAACGTTGCCAGCCAATCAGTAGCCGCGTTGGAAGTGAAAGGTATCTGTGCCTGAGCGCTCGCGACCCATGAGAAGAGTAGGAGCCATGCACTGGCTGACAATTTCAATGTTCTAAATCGACTCATTAGCGGCTCCTTTTAGAATCTCGGGATTCTCACTGGCGGTGGCGGAAGTTGAACAATTCAGGCAAGCAGACCAACGCGGATGTCCATACCCCAAATCCCGCGGCCAGGTTCCATGACGAGACCCAACAGGCGGAATCATCGATAAACAGCGAAGCACGGGCTAATCTAATTGCAAATCGAGTCGAGTCAATCTCTCCCCCCGATAAGGTTAGTTCATTATTACGAAATTACAGATTTATTTAGTCTTGGCACTGCGTCCCGGAAATTGCGGGAAAAACACAGGTTTTACCCCCCGACGGACCGCTTGGCCGCGGTCCGACCGGGCCAAAAAACAGCCGATGGCCCCAGCAACGAGGTCCAACGGCTGCGAAGCGATACCCAAAGTGGCGGGAGGACGAGTCTGTTAGGCGGCCGAGCCGCGTTGCCTCCAGGCAGCCCAGGCCAGACCGATTCCGGCGGTCCCGAAGAGCACGAAGCTCACAACGTCGTTCGGCAAGATCAGACTCTGAGTACCGCGCACCGAAGAGCGGACGCCTCGCAAAGACATTTACTCGGGCGCGTCCGGCAGAGCGTCCCCCGCTGGCGCGCCCGATGTTGTCTCGCGATACGGCACGCCCTGACGATAGAGGCGAATGCGCTGCCCAATGGCTTCGGCCAACACCGCGTCGCCGCTTAATAGCGCCATTGTTGACGCTTGCTCGGTTACCTCGATGGCTGTAGAAAAATCCCCCGTTTCGGCCGATGCTGCGGCGAGTGCATCCAAGGCGCGGAGCTCTTGGCCTTTGGAAAGCTCGACAGCACTCTTCGCCAGGTCGAGCGCCCGCGCTCCATCGCGAATCGCCGGATCAGGGCTGGTCGCCAGAATCCATGCCATCCGCCACAACATCGGGACATCATCGGGCCGACGTTGAATTGCCGCGTTGAGGTGAGCCAACACGGTCTCTGGCCGCCCACGGTTAGAGAGGGCCAGGCCCAAGTAGAAATGTGCAGTGGCATTTCCCGGATCGAGCTCCAAAGCCCGATTCAAGTGAGGGATAGCTTCCTCGACGTGTCCCTCGGCAGCCAACGCCGCACCCAGTATGGCGATCGCTGCCACCGCGTCAGGCTTCTCCTTTAAGACCTCGCGGCACTCGGCAACCGCTTCACCAGTCTCTCCGCCGGCCAGCAGGGCATCGGCCAGGTCGACACGTAATCCCAGCGTAGTGGGGGCCAGCCGAACTGTCTCGCCGAGTTCGGCGATGGCGCGATCGTGCTTGCCTGCGCGAGCCAGCGCCATTGCCAGGCGAGCATGACACGCCACGCTGGTTGGAGCGACACGCACGGCTTGTTCAAGGTGCGAGAGTGCCTCGTCGGTTTTCCCCTGCTTGGTCAACTGCTCCGCCAGCAAATCATGGGCGTAGGCGATCAGTTGCCGGTAGATTGAATCGGTGGCCACGACTTCGCTGAGTTGGACGATCGCTTCCTCCGTCTTTCCCTGCCGGATGTAGAGGTGGGCAAGATTATAGTGAGCCATCTGATTCCGCTCGGTGCAGGAGATCGTATGCGCCAGAGGGTCTCGGTATCGCGCCAATAGGAGCTTTGTTGCCACGCGACGATGGCAAGCGCGATCACCGTCGCCG
The DNA here is from genome assembly GCA_963702015.1 of uncultured Planctomycetaceae bacterium. Lineage (GTDB taxonomy): Bacteria > Planctomycetota > Planctomycetia > Pirellulales > PALSA-1355 > DATJTR01. The sequence goes on along the minus strand of OY969698.1, from coordinate 1,785,167 downwards.
CCGATGCGACCGCCAGCAGCCATCGCCGCCATTGCACCGGCCGGAGAGATTGTCGTGACTGATAAACGTCCCACACGCCCCAGGCCAAGGCGATCGACAAACCAATCTGACTCAAATAGGTGTAACGGTCGGCCCTGGCGTAGGGGAACGTTCCCACCAATCCGATGACCGGCGCCAGCATTCCCAAAAACCACAGCCAGCCGACGATCAGATAAGGTCGCCGCCGCCAGGAGTACGCGGCGACGAGCGTGAGCGCCACCAGCAAAAGGAGCGATGCGATGACCCAGGCGATCGGCAGCCGGGCGCCCAGATGAGGATAGAAGGGAGCCAGATGGATGGGATAAAAAGACTGGCGCACATAGACTGCGTACGAAACCAGGGCATTAGCCATGCGCGTCATCAGTGGCAGTGGTTCGAAAAAGGTCGCCCCTCCCATCGTCGCGTGGGTCGACAGGGTAATCGCGCAGCTCACCGCAGCCAGGGCCAGGAGCGGGATCTTTTCCATCACCAGCCGCAATGAAACCGGCAAGCGAGCGAGCCGCGAGCTCGATGCGGCCGATGAAATGGTATCGCGCGCGCCGCGAAATCGGTCGAGTGGCCAATAGTCGAGCAGTAGCAGCACGAACGGAACCGTGACGAGGATCGGTTTCGCCATCAGGCCCAGCCCGAAGCATGCGATCACGGCCAGATAGCGCCAACGCGATGGACACTCGGCGTACAGCGTATACGTGCCCAGCACGAGCATGAAAAACAACCCGCTCAGCACGTCCCGGCGCTCGGCGATCCAGGCCACCGATTCGACGTGCAAGGGATGGATCGCAAAGACCGCCGCCACCCAAGCGCTGGGCCATAGATCGCCGCTCATCCGCAGCAACACCAAAAACAACAGCACCGAGGCGGCCCCGTGCAGCAGCAAATTCGTCAAGTAGTGCCCAGCCGGATTCAGGCCGTAGAGCTGGCAATCCAGCATGTGGGAGAGCGCCGCCAGGGGACCCCACTCGCCGTAAGGGCCATCGGTCAGCGCCCACCAGAGCCCGGGAAACGTGAACCCGGGAGTAATGTACGGATTCTCGTAAACGAATACGCTGTCGTCGAACTCGATGAAATCGTGGCCAACCCTCTGGCCAAAGACCAGTCCGACGGCCAGCAAGAGAAAACCACAGATGGCCCAAACCCACCGCGTCCGCGCACGCTCGGACGCTTGCCGTGGCAGATTCGTCTCCGCCACGGCCGCCACGCAGTCTTGCGGGACGCTGCCGTCGTTGTCTGCCGCCAACGGGGCGCGCGCAACGGCAGATTCGACATGGTCGCCGTCCGAGATGAGTCCTTGGTCGAGCGGGTGATCCACCGCTTCCCCCACATGCGCGAGACAAACTGATCACCCGATTCTACTACGGGCGGTACAGTTTTTCTCGATCGAACGCTTTGAGTCCATTCCGCCCAAGTTCATCCCGCGCTTGGATATCGTGAACGAAATCGTCGCGGGCAAAAGCAAAAAAACCGATGGTCCCTTGTGGGGACCATCGGTTGAGAATGAACAATCAAGAGGAACCGCAATCCGTCGCGCGGCTTGTTAAGCCGAACGGCGCCGCCTCCAAGCGGCCAAGGCCAAACCGACTCCAGCCGTCCCCAAGAGAATGAAGCTCGAGGGCTCCGGCACGAAGCTGATGATGGCTGACAGAGCCATCGGATCCTGGTTGCCCTCCACGCGCATCGAGAGGCCGCTGCCCGAGCCGTAGTCGTGATTGTTGTCGTTTGCGAAATAGATCACTTCGCCAGCCGATACGGCAATCTGACCGCTTTGCCAATTCAACCCGAGGGCAGTACCCGTGTAGCCAGAAAGGTTGGCGACCAGCGAGAGCGTGCTGCCGGCAACGGTCGAACTGTCGTTGGCGTTAAAGTTGCCGCCCGTGTAGAGCGTGCCATTGGGGTGCGCCGCTCCGACTGTCCAGCGGCTTGCCGTCATAATCGGCGCGGTGGGACCAGCTCCCAGTCCGCCATTGGCAAAGACAAAGAAGCTCGGGTTACCATCCGAAGCTTTTTGACCCGTGTCCCAGATCGTCGAGTTGATGGTGATCGTTCCGGCCGCCGGAGAGGTCCACGCGATATACGACGGACCCCATGTCCCCCCCATCGTCAAGACGTTGTAGGTGGCGGTGCCGGTGCTGTTTTTGTCACCCGCGCCGCTCGGGGCGTTGAGCGCGCCGAGTGAAGAACTCGTCGCGTTGGTGCTGTAGTTGTACCAAACGCCCGTACCGGAGTCCTGCGTGCTCCCGGTACCATCGTTGAAGGTGCCGCCCGAGGGATTAAATGAAGTGGTCGAGAAGCCGATCACGCTGGTGGCCGAGGCGAAGTCTTTGACCGCCGACACTTCCTGTACGTAACCACTGGCGGCGCCGCCGGAGGTCATGTTCGCGGGCAGAGTGATTGCGGCGGTGGCGCCCAGTTCTGGTTTGCCGTAGGCAAGCTGCTGGGTCAACGTCTCGCCGACCATCTGGTGGATGGTCGTGCCAGGATTAAATTGATACGCCTGGAACGGAACCGTGTAGGTGTACGTGGCCTCGATCGTGCTGCCACTGTTCACGTAGCCGGTGCTGGGCAAATAGAAGGTCGGCACAAGCATCAGACTGCCGTTGCCGACGGCAGCCGCTTTGTCGGTCCAGTTATAACTCAACTCGCCGGCGCTCCAGATACCATGCCCACCCGTGTTCGCCGGATTTCCCCAGGTAGCGCTGGTTGCGGCGCCGACCGAGGCGGTCGTGGGAAAGGTTGCCAGCCAATCGGTGGCGGCGTTGGAAGTGAACGGCACTTGTGCCTGCGCACCCCCGACCCATGAAAAAATCGCCAGCCCTGACAGGGCGGCAAATCCAAACGTTCTAAAGCGACTCATTAGCGGCTCCTTAAGATCTCGTGGCGACACAACAGGATGCAAGAGTTGAACGAATCGAGTGAGATCACCAACCGCACGTCAGTACCCTCACATCCGCTGGCCAGTCTTTGGGGGTGACAAGACCTTACGAGCGGAAGAAACGCAAAACTCGCCCCAATGTAACCTCCAGCTAACGGGGGGTCAAGAATTACCCCAAAATTAATCTAAGATTTGCCAGAGAAATATTGATCGCGATCTAATTATCTTTCTCCCCTCGACCATGAAAAACCCGAAGGTGACGCGAGCGATAACCTTCCCGGGAGGGGGGCGTCGGACAGCGAGAAAAAAAACAGCCGATGGCTTCTGCTGGAGAAGCCATCGGCTGGGAACGAACCACCAGAATCAGCGTGTCCTAGGTTAGGCCGCGCAGCGCCGCCTCCAGGCGGCCAAGGCCAAACCAACTCCCGCCACGCCCATCAGCACGAAGCTCGAAGGCTCCGGGGTGAATGCAATGACGTCGTTGAGAGCCAACGGATTCTGGCCACCCTGGTAACTGCTGTAGGAGTGCCCATTGTGATAGGTGTGACCCGGATCGGCGACGAAGTAGATCACCTCGCCAGACGTCACACTGATATTGCCGCTCTGCCAGCTCAACCCGTAGCCGGAACCACCGCCGCTGCTAGCACCCGTGTAACCGGAGAGCGAGACAATGGCGTTGAGCGTCCCCTGGGTCGCGGACATGTTGTCGGTAAAGGGAAAGTAATTGCCCTGAGCCGGGGTCGTGTTGTACGCCGACAATAGAGGCGCCGTGGGGCCAGCGGTGCTGGTCATGACAAAGAAGGCCGGCGGCCCATCACCAGACTTTTGACCGACGTCCCACGCGTTCAAGTTGATGTTGATCGTTCCGGCGTTGGGAGAGGTCCACGCGACATAGGTTGGACCCAAGCTGGGGTTCAACGTCACCGTGCTGTAGCTCGTGCCGCCGCTGTAAAGCGGGGTGGCTGCACTGCTCGGAATGTTGAGCCCGGCGAGCGACGAGCTCGTCGCGTTAGCGCCGTAGTTGTACCACACGCCCGGGACGCCGTTGGCCGACAACGATTGAGAACCACTCGAATAACTGCTTGAGGCGCTATAAGCCGTGGTCGTGAAGCCTTGGATGGTCTCGGACGACTGAAGTTCCTTGACCGCTCCGATCTCTTGGATCGTGCCGTAGGTGTGCGAGGCAACGGTGGGGTTGCTGCTGACGGTCCAGCCGGAGGGCAGAGTCACTCCAGCACCGCCGGGGGTGAGCAATTTGGACGTGACCTGTTGGGTCAAGTTCGGGCTGACCGCGACCTGATTGGTATGACCCGGCGTGAATTGATACGCCTGGAAGGGGACCGTGTAGGTGTAGGTCGCGATATTCGTGGCACCACTGGTCGCGTAGCCGGTGCTGGCCGAGTAGTAGGTCGGCAAATATTCCCAGTTGGCACCCATGTACGTGGAGGATTCCACGTTGGTCCAGTTGTAACTCAAATTACCGGCGGACCAGATACTCGTGCCCCCGGTGTTCGCCGCATTTCCCCAGGTGGAGTGGGTTGCCGCCGCCATGGCAGCCGTCGTGGGAAACGTCGAAAGCCAGTCGGTGGCCACATTCGAAGTGAAGGGGATTTGTGCCTGAGCACTGGTCACCAATGAAAACAATGGGAGCCATGAGATGGCTGCAAGTCCAAGCATTCTAAATCGACTCATTAGCGACTCCTTAAGATCTCGAGGGGGGCAGTGAGCGGACGCGAAGAGCTGAACGATTCGAGTGAGAAGACCAACCGCGATATCAGTAACCCCACTCCCGCCGGCTGAGCCCTCGATCAATGGGGCCCCAAAGGCGGAAGAAACGCCATGAAGGCCAAATCTAATCCCTCACTTATGGGGGGTCAAGCATTACCCGGTAATTAATCTAAGATTTCACAAGTGAATCTTGATTACAACCTAATCGTTATGAAGCCAATATTTTGCCAGAAAATCAGCCGTTTCCCGCCGTTGCGACCCCCCAGCGGCGGCCAGGTAATTCGCTAAAAGAATTTTTCTTCGGCCACCATTTTTTTCCGCTTCAAATGATCCGCGCCGGGCAAGCTTTTCCGCCCTCGCGAGCGATGCGCGAATTGATCGAAAGATCGATGGTCGGCCAACGCCGCCGGCCATGTTTCGCGGCCGCTTATCGAGCGCGCACGGGCATGCCCGGTGACGTCCTGTTACAATTCGTCGATGATCGTGCGCCTCGGCGCGGGCTGCGCTCTCGTCCCCTCGGCGCTGACTCATCGCACGGCACGTCCCATTCTTCATCATGTCTGGAACATCGACCCAACCGACTTTCGCCCAGCTCCCGACCAAGCATTGGGCAAACGCGTGGCGTGCGATTGCCGTCTCCGGATTCCTCGTCCTGGCCGTCCTGCTCGTGTTCAGCCAGACACTCCGCCAGGGATTCTTGGACTGGGACGATCCGATTTACATCTTCGACAATCCGCACGTCTCGAGCGGGTTGTCGTGGTCGGGCGTTGCCTGGGCGTTCAGCAGTGGGCCGATGGGCGATTGGTGTCCGCTGTCGATGCTCTCCCACATGCTCGACTGCCAGCTGTATGGCTTGAATCCGGCCGGCCACCATCTGTCCAATGTGCTGTTGCACGCCGTGTCGGCGGCGGCGCTGTTTTTGGTTCTGTGGCGAATGACCGGGGCGCTGGCCCAGCGCGCTGGTGGCGGCCCTGTTCGCACTGCATCCCTTTCGCGTCGAATCGGTCGCCTGGCTTTCCGAACGGCGCGACGTTCTCAGCGGACTGTTTTTCATGCTCACCCTCGGGGCCTATACCGAGTATGTTCGCCATCCCGATTCGCTGGGGCGTTACCTGGCGGTGGCCGTGTTTTTCGCCTTGGCTCTGCTGGCCAAGTCGATCGTGGTAACCGTTCCGGCCTTGCTGCTGCTGCTTGACTACTGGCCCTTCAGGCGGTTTGACCGGCCGCGCTCGGCGCCTTTTGCTTGGCGCCCAATCGTGGACAAGCTGCCACTATTTGCACTGGCGCTTGCCGCGACCGGTGCGACCATGCTCACCCACAGCGGGCCCGGCGGCAATTCCTTGACAGTGCCCGAGCGATTGGCCGGCGCGGCCGTTTCCTGCGTCGCCTATCTGGGGCAGTTCTTCGTCCCGATTGGACTCTCACCATACTATTGCCACCCCGAGGCGGGCTGGCCGACGTGGCAGGTCGTCGGCGCGACGGTTCTGCTGTTGGCGATCACCGCGGCCGCGGTCGTTGGCCGCAGATCGTATCCCTACTTCTTCGTCGGCTGGTTTTGGTACACCGGAATGCTGATTCCGGTGCTCGAACTGATCCCGGTCGGTGGTCATGCACGTGCCGACCGCTACACCTACCTTTCGCAGATCGGAATCTCCATTGCGCTGGTGTGGGGGGCGATGCGACTGGGTGCGTCGTGGCCCGCTCGGCGCTGGGTGTTCGGAATCGGATCGGCGATCGTGTTAGCAGCTTTGATGGCTTGCACCTGGCGGCAGACCGGTTTTTGGCACGACGATCGAAGCTTGTGGGAGCACGCCTTGGCATGCGATCCGAAGAACGTCCGAGCGCACTACATCCTCGGCACTGCCTTGGAGGCAAAGGACGAGAGCGCCGCGGTGGCGCAATATCGCCAGGCCCTCGAAATGGGGCCAGACGAACGGAATATCTATAACGCTGTCCGGGCAACGGCGCACGTCCGACTGGGCAACATCGCGGCCCGCAAGGGAGATCAGGCCGAAGCCGCCGCGCATTACGATCAGGCCTTGAACTTGGATGCCAGCACTGCGGCGGCTCATACGAACCTGGCAGTCCTGCTGGCCAAACAGGGCGATTTCGATGAGGCCCTGCGCCATTTCCAGCGGAGCATCGAGATAGCGCCCGCCACGCGCCGACCCATATTTCAAGCTCGGTCAGGTGTACTCCGACCGCGGGATGACTGCCGAGGCGATCGCCAATTTCCGCAAGGCCCTCGCGATCAATCCCAACTCATGTCTCGGGCAAATCCAACTCGCCCTGCTGCTTGTCGAGCGAGACGAATGCGACGAAGCGATCGCGCATTTTCGCCGGGCGATCGAAATCGACCCCAATGTCACCGTTTCCTACCAGCAGATCGCTCAATTGCTTCGCAAACAAGGAAAAACGAGCGAAGCCGCCAGGTATGACGAGCGGGGAAAAAAGGCCGGCCGACGTTACGCCGAAACCCAGAACTTGCGCGGCGTCGAACTTGCCCGGCAAGGCAAACTCGATGAGGCCATCGCCCAATTCGAGATGGCGATTGCCGCCTTCGCTGAATTCCCCCAGGCCCACAACAACCTCGCCGATGCCCTCGCTTTGCAGGGCGACTTTGATCGGGCGATCGTGCATTACCGCCAGGCTCTCGCCGTCGATCCCGACTTCGAACCGGCAAAGCGGAGTCTCGAGCAGTTGTCGCATCGCTAGGGCGCGGCGCCAGTCGTTCGTGTCGGACCAAAGCCATCGCGCTCCCGCGGCCACGATCAATGTTTTCGCATCTACCGACTCTCTTCTGGTCGCGCGTCTCCCGTCCGAGGCGCCGCCAACTGGCGATAGGGCGAACCCTGGCGATAAAGGCGAGCCCGCTGACCGATCGCATCGGCCAACGCTTCGTCGTTGCGCGTCAGGGCAATCGTCGACGCTTGCTCGGCGGTCTCGACGGCCGCCGAAAACTCCCCACTCTCGGCCAGCGCGGCGGCCAGGGCATCGATGGCGCGCGGCTCTTGCCCCTTGGATAGCTGGATCGATCGCGTCGCCAGCTCGACTCCCCGCGCTCCATCGCGGATCGTGGGGTCCGGGCTCGTCGCCAGGATCCACGCCACCTGCCACAACATCCGCGCGTCGTCGGGGTGAAGACGAGTCGCCTCGTTCAACTGGTCGATGGCGCTCTGCGACCGCCCGCGATCGTAAAGCGCCAGGCCCAACTGGAAGCGAGCCTGCGCGTTGTCCCCTTGCAGCTCCACGACTGCGCTTCAAGTGGGGAAGTGCTTCCTCGGCGTGACCCTCGGCAATCAAGGCCGCCCCCAATAGGACGATCGCTTCGACTGCGTCAGGTGCACTGCGCCAGAACTTCGCGGCACTCGGCGGCCGCGCCGCTGGAGTCTCCGCTGGCCAGCAGTGCTTCGGCCAGGCCGACATGTGCCGACCAAAGGCTGGGGGACAACCGAATGCTCTCGCGCCACTCGGCGATCGCTCGATCGTGCTGGCCGGCGGAGGCGAGCGCCAGGGCAAAGCTCGTATGCCCCAACTCGCCGGCCGGAAAGAGCCGCACGGTCTCCTCGTAATGCGGAATCGCCTCGTCGATTTTCCCTTGCGCCGTCAAACAGTCTCCGAGAACACCGTGGCACCTGGCGATCAACATCGGACTGATCGAAGGGGTAGCCACCGCTTTGCGGAGATGGCCGATGGCTTCGTCGAGTCTTCCCTGCCTGGCGTAGAGATAGCCGAGGTTGTAGTGCGCCGGCAGATTTTCCTCGGTGCAGGAGAGCGTATGCAGCCAGAGCGTCTCGGCATCGCGCCAATAGGATGTTTGATGCCATGCGATGACCGCCAGCGCGAGCACCGACGCCCCCGATACGACCGCCAGCAGCCACTCCCGACGTTGCGCCGCTTCGAGAGATTGTCGTGACCGAGAGATGCCCGATGCGCCCCAGGCCAGCGCGATCGACAAACCGATCTGGCTCAAATAGGTATAGCGGTCGGCCCGGCCGTGCATGAAGATTCCAACCAATCCGATGACCGGCACCAGCATTCCCAAAAACCAAAACCAGCCGACCGGCAGGTAAGGCCGGCTGCGCCACGAGTACAAGGCGACGAGCGTAATCGCCACCAGCAACAAAAGCGATGCGGTCACCCAAGCGATCGGCAGGCGAGTGCCGAGATGAGGATAAAGAATGCCAGGTCGACGGGATAAAACGATTGACGCACGTAGGCCGCGTACGCAACCACCGCATTGGACAGGCGCGTCGCCAGCGACAATCGCTCGACCACTTCCGTCATCCGCAGAGATCCGTGGCCCGTCATGGTGATGCCGGTGCACGCCACCCCCAGGGCCAGAAGTGGCAGCTTTTCCAGCACCAGCCGCCAGGCCACGGGCAAGCGGCCGAACCACGAGCCCGGCTTGGCCTGCCCGGACGACACGGCTGGACGGCGAAACCGGTCGAGCGGCCAATAGTCGAGCAGCAACAGAACGCAAGGAACCGTGACGAGCATCGGCTTGGACATCAGGCCCAGTGCCAGGCATCCGGCGACGGCCAGATAGCGCGCCGGCGAGGGACGCTCGGCGTAGAACGCATACGCGCCCAGCGTCAGCATGAAAAACAACCCGCTCAACATATCTCGTCGCTCGGCCACCCAGGCCACCGATTCGACGTGCAAGGGATGGATGGCAAAAACCGCCGCCACCCAGGCACTGGGCCAAAGATCGCCGGTCATCCGCAGCAGGACCAAAAACAACAGCACCGAGGAGGCCGCGTGCAGCAGCACATTGGTCAGATGGTGGCCGGCCGGATTCAGCCCGTAGAGCTGACAATCCAACATGTGCGAGAGGGTCGTGAGGGGGAACCACTCACTGTATGGGCCATCGGTCAGCGCATACCAGAGTCCGGAACGCGTCAGTCCGGCAGTCACCTGCGGATTGTCGTAGATGTATCCATCGTCGTCGTAGGCGATGAACTCGTGGCGCACCGTCTGGCCAAAGACGAGGCCAACCGCCAGCAGGAGAAAACCGCAGACGGCCCAAACCCAGATGGCCCGCGACCCCTCGTCGCCTGGCCGTGACACCGCAGATGCCGATACGGCGCGCGCGAAGCCGCCGTCATCGACGGCCGGCAGTGGTGCATGCGCATGGGAAGATTCGACGCGTCCGCGGTCCGAGACGAGATCCTGGTCGAGCGAGTGGTCCACCGCCTCTCTCCCCGCAGCGCGAGACAAAATACGTTACACCTATTCTACAACTCTACAACGGGTCAGGCACATGACGGCGCCGGTGCGCCACGGACCACGCCGTGGTTCAGGCAGCCTTCAGCCAGCGCGGAAACCGGCTGCCGGCAGCGGTCGCGCCTCGGCCACTGGCCCCAGCTCGGCCCGTGGCTCCGCAGCGGATACTGTCACAGGCTTTTCCAGGGCGAACAAGAAATTCGCCCGCAGAAAAATCGTCCGCAGTTCCAGAATCTTGAAACCGCTGAACAGTTCGCGGATTTCGCTGTTGGTGAATTCGTTGTGGAACGGTTCGTTGTGATAATGCGTCGACGACAAAAACCGAAACCGCCACACCAGCGACCAGCGCGGCGTCGAGCCCAACAGCCGGCCTCCCGGTTCCAACACCCGGTAGATTTCGGCCAGGGCCTGCTCCGGTTCCACCAGGTGCTCGAGCATTTCGGTACACACGACCGTCGAGAACGACCGGTCCGGGAATGTCATTTTCTCGGCATCGCCGATTTGCACGCGCGCTTGGGGAGCATATTTGGCCGCCCGGTCGAGATGCCGCGGGTTCAGGTCGATGCCGACCGCGCCGGCCGGCAAGTGCCGCAGAATGAGGCCGGTTCCGCAACCGACGTCCAGATAGCGATCGCCGCGCCCGTATTGACGAATCAGCCGCGCGAGCGCCTTCTCGCGCGAGCGATGCAGCAGCGACTCGGGCCCCGACCAGTGATCGGTCACCTGGTTCCAATCGTAGTCTTCAATCTTTCGATAGAAGTCTTTGACGTACTCGTTGTAATCGTTGTCTCGGCAGAGGTCGTCGCATAAGTTGATCCGTCGCCTGCCGGAAATCGGCCGCCACGCACTGCCGTTTTTGAGATGTCGACCACTACGGAAAACGCTCAGAGGCAAATCGAAAAGACGGGGCAATCTCTCGGGCCGCAGCGAACCACGGATGGGAGATTCCTTTACGCTAATTCTCTCCGCCCCGCCGGTCAAGAACACCCTCGCTCTAGCCAGCCGTTTTCGGCGGCGGTTGTCCGGCCGGCAATGTCGCCGACTGGCGATACGGCAGGCCCTGGCGATAGAGGCGAGTCCGCTGCCCAATGGCGTCGGCCAGCGCGTCATCGTTGTGGAGCAGCGCCAGCGTTGACGCTTGCTCTGCTGCGTCGATGGCTGCCGAAAACTCTCCGGTTTCGGCCAACGCGGCGGCGAGCGCATCGAAAGCGCGCGGTTCTTGGCCCTTGGAAAACTGGATCGCACGCCGAGCCAGCTCCACCGCCTGCGCTCCATCGTGGACCGAGGGATCGGGACTCGTCGCCAGAATCCACGCCACTTGCCACAACATCCGGCCGTCGTCGGGCTGGAGACGAATCGCCTCGTTGAGATGACCGACGGCACTTTGTGACCGTCCAAGATCGTGCAAGGCCAGGCCCAATCGAAATCGGGCCTGGGCGTTGTGCGGAGCCAGCGCCACCGCTCGCTTCAAGTAAGGGAGTGCTTCCTCGACTTCGCCCTCCGCAGCCAAGGCTGCCCCCAGCGTGACAACCGCATCGACCGCGTTAGGCTCCTGCGCAAGAACCTCGCGGCATTCGGCAGCCGCCTGACTGGCATCTCCGTGGGCCAGCAGTTCATTGGCCAGGTTGATGCGTGCCCAATCCGTAGGGAACAACCGAATGCTCTCGCGCCACTCGGCAATGGCTCGATCGTGCCGGCCGACGGCGGCAAGCTCCATTGCGAAGTGAACATGACACACCGCGGCGTTTGGGAAGACACGGACTGCTTGTTCCAAATGCGCCAGCGCCTCGTCCGTTTTCCCTTGCTCCGTCAGTTGCCCCGCAAGGAGATCATGGGCGTATGCAATCATTTTCCGGTAGAGCGAATCCGCCGCCACAACTTCGCGGAGATGGGCGATCGCTTCCTCGGTTTTTCCCCGCCTAATGCAAAGATTGGCGAGGTTATAGTGCGCCATCTGGTTTTGCTCGGTGCAAGCGATCGTATGCGCCAGAGAGTCTCAGTATCCCGCCAGTAGGAAGTCTGCCGCCATGCGACGGCGGCGAGCGCGAGAACTGCCGTCGCCGATACGCTCGCCAGCAGCCATCGCCGCCAGATCACCGGCCGGAGAGATTGTCGTGACTGATAGACGCTCCATACGCCCCAGGCCAGGGCGGTGGACAAACCTGTCTGGGCCAGATATGTATAGCGGTCTGCCCTGGCGTAAGGGAACGTCCCCACCAATCCGGTGACTGGCACCAGCATTCCCAAAAACCAAAACCAGCCGACGGTCAGATAAGGCCGCCGGCGCCAGGAGTACACGGCGACGAGCGTGATCGCCACCAGCAGAACAAGGGATTCGACGGCCCACGCGATCGGCAGGCGGGTGCCGAGATGAGGATAAAAGAACGCCAGGTCGACGGGATAAAAGGACTGCCGCAAGTAGGACGCGTACGAAACCAGCGCATTGGCCACGCGCGTCGCCAGCGGCAATCGTTCGAAAAAAGCTTCGTCTCCCATCGTCCCGTGGGTCGACAGCGTAATCGCGCAGCTCACTGCCGCCAGGGCTAGGAGCGGGATCTTTTCCATCACCAGCCGCAACGAAACCGGCAAGAGAGCGAGCCGCGAACCCACATCGGCATGCGGGTCCGTGCTGGCCGCGCGGCGAAACCGGCCGAGCGGCCAATAGTCGAGCAGCAAGAGGAGGAATGGAACCGTGACGACTATCGGCTTGGACATCAGGCCCAGCGCAAAACATCCGGCCACGGCCAGATAGCGCGCGAGCGATGGACGCTCAGCATACCGTGCATATCCCAGCAGCGTCAGCATGAAAAACAGCCCGCTCAGCACGTCCCGGCGCTCGGCTACCCAGGCTACCGATTCGACGTGCAGTGGATGAATGGCAAAGATCGCTGCCACCCAGGCGCTGGGCCAAAGATTGCCGGTCATCCGTAGCAACACCAGAAACAATAGCACCGAGGACGTCGCGTGCAGCAGCAAATTGGTCGCGTAATGACCGGCCGGATTCAGGCCGTAGAGCTGGCAATCCAACATGTGGGAAAGTCCAGCCAGAGGACACCATTCACCATAAGCTCCATCGGTCAGCGCCCACCACAGTCCGGAAAGCGTCAAGCCGCCAGTAACGTGTGAATTCTCGTAAACGAATACGCTGTCGTCGTATTCGAGAAACTCGTCGCGAACCCTCTGGCCAAAGACCAGACCAACGGCCAGCAACAGAAAACCGCAGACGCCCCAAATCCAGCTGGCCCGCACCCGACGGTCGGCTGATTGTGGCGAAGTCGAACTCGCGGGAAATACCAAGGAGACTCGCCGGGCACAGTCATCATCGACAGCTCCCAGTCGAGCGTGCGCAACGGGAGATTCGATGTGGCTGCGCTCCGAAATGACTTCCTGTTCGAAGGCGTGGTCCACTGCCCAACCCCGTAGCGTGAGACAAAGACGTGTCACCTATTCTACTACCGCTGATTCACTCAACAACCAGCCGAGCGAACGATCGCCGACCATCGGAGGAGATTTGAATACATTAGGCAACCTATTTACTCCGCCGCCGCCGGCGCGTGCCCAACCGACAGACGTGACGCCGACTGGCGATACGGCAAGCTTTGGCGGTAAAGGCGCGCCCGCTGCTCGATGGCGTTGGCCAACGCGTTATCTTCGCGGGAGCGGGCAATCGCCGATGCTTGCTCGGCCGCCTCGGCGGCAGCGGAGTAATCGTTGGTTTCGGCCAGCGCTGCGGCAAGGGAATCGAGAGCCTGGGGCTCTTTGCCGCCGGACTGCTGGGCCGCGCGTTTCGCCAGCTCGACGGCTCGCACTCCATTGCGGATCGACGGATCGGGGCTGGTCGCCAGAATCCAAGCCGTTTGCCACAGCATCGGGACACTGTCGGGTTGGAGTTGGATTGCCGCGGTGAGATGCGCTATGGCATCCCGTGACTGCCCACGATTGTAAAGAGCCAGTCCCAGGTAGAAATGGGACCGCGCATCGCTCGGTTGGAGCTCCAATGCTCGCTTCAAATAGGGAGTTGCTATCTCGACTTGACCCTCGGCGGCCAGGGCCGCCCCCAGGATTGCAGTCGCTTCGATCGCGCCAGGCTGCTGCTTCAGAATTTCGCTACATTGGACTACCGCTTCGCCAGCCTCCCCCCCCGCCAACAAAGCGTTGGCCAAGCCGATACGCGCTGAACAAAAGGTAGGGTCGAGCCCAACGATGCCGCGCCACTCGGCAATGGAGCGATCATTCTGCCCTGTGCGAGCAAACGCAAGCGCCAAGCGAGTGTGGCTCCGTACGTCCGTGGGGAAAACATGCACTGCCTCCTCGTAATGCGCCAGCGCCTCCTCGGTTTTCCCTTGCGTCGTCAAGCAGTCTCCAAGCAGACCATGCGTCTCCGCGGTCACCTGCCGACTGAACGCGTCGGCCGCCAAGGCTTCACGCAGATGCGTTATCGCGTCATTGATTCTTCCCTGCCGGTAATAGCGAACAGCGAGTTCATATTGAGCCACTGCATTCCTTTCGGTGCAAGAGATCGTGTGCGTCCAAAGCGTCTCGGCATCATGCCAATAGGAAGTTTGTCGCCACGCCATCGCCGCAAGCGCAATCACCGCCGCTCCCGCCGCGACCGCCAGCATCGATTGCCGCCACCCCGTTGCGCCGACAGATTGTCGCAACCGATAGGTACTCCAGACGCCCCAGGCCAACGCAATCGACAAACCAATCTGACTCAGATAGGTATAGCGATCAGCCCGAGCGTGGGCGGCGACCGGCACCAGTCCGACCACCGGCACCAGCATTCCCAAAAACCAAAACCAGCCAACTGGCAGATAAGGCCGGCTGCGGCACGAGTACAAGGCGACGAGCGTGATCGCCGCCAGCAATAGTACCGATGCGATCGCCCAGGCGATCGACAGGCGCGTTCCAGGATGCGGGTAATATGCAGCCAAACCGACGGGATAAATGGACTGGCCCAAGTAGGCTGCGTACGAAACCAGGGCATTCGCCGCACGTACCGAAAGCGACCATCGCTCGACTTTATCGCCCGATCGCAGCGACATGTGGCTCGACAGGACAATTCCAATGCTCAACGCCGCCAGGGCCAGGAGCGGGATCTTTTCCAACACCAGCCGCCATGAAATCGGCAAGCGACACAGCCACGAACCCGATGCGACCTCTTCGTCAGCGCGGGCCGGACGGCGAAAACGGTTGAGCGGCCAAACGTCGAGCAGCAATAGCAGGAACGGAACCGTGACGAGCATCGGCTTGGACATCAAACCCAGCGCAAAGCATCCGCCCACGGCCAGGTAGCGCGACGCCGACGGACGCTCGGCATACCATGAATAGGCGCCGAGTGTCAGCATGAAAAACAGACCACTCAGCACGTCCCGCCTCTCGGCCAACCAGGCCACCGACTCCACGTGCAGCGGATGAATGGCAAAAACCGCCGCAACCCAGGCGCTGGGCCAAAGATCGCCGGTCATCCGCAGCAGCACCAAAAACAACAGCACCGAGGATGCCGCGTGCAGCAGCACATTGGTTAGATAGTGCCCGGCCGGATTCAGACCATACAGCTGGCAGTCCAACATGTCGGACAGAGTCGACAGAGGATACCATTCACCAAAAGGACCGTCGGTCAATGCCCACCAAATTCCGGACGCTGTCAGTCCCGCTGCAACGTGTGGATTCTCGGACACAAATACCTTATCGTCGAATCCGAGAAACTCGTGGCGGACTGTCTGGCCAAAGACGAGGCCAACGGCCAGCAGTAGAAAACCGCAGACCGCCCAAATCCAGATCTTCCGCACTCGCTCGTCGGCGGATTGTGGCGAAGTCGAAGCCGTCGGAAACGCCGAGCAGGGTTGCGTCAGGCCGCCGTCATGGGCTCCTGTTGGCGGGGCGTGCGCCGCGCGAGATTCGCCGTGGTTGGAATCCGGCACGAAGTCCTCGTCGAGCGAGTCGTTCATTGCCCCCCCCGTAGCGTGAGACAAACACTAATCACCTGATTCTAATACAGGTGGCGCGGTTTTCCCCTTTGACGTTCGCACGCCGCGGGCTCGGTATCGCCCGAAAAAAAACAGCCGATGGCCCCTTTCGGAAGCCATCGGCCGTGAATCAACCGCCGCGAAAAACTCAAAGGAACCAACAAGCCGATTAGGCCGAGCGGCGCCGCTTCCAGGCGGCCAAGGCCAAGCCGAAACCCGCCAAGCCCATCAGCACGAAGCTCGAGGGCTCTGGAGCGAAGGAAATGATGTCGCTCAGAGCGAGCGGATCCTGGGCACCTTCATAACTGCCATAATGGTGACCATCAGGCCAGGTATGACTGTCGTCGGCAACGAAGTAGATCGTCTCGCCCGACGTCACAGCAATGCTTCCGCTCTGCCAGCTCAACCCGTAGCCTGAGCCACCGTTGCCAGCACTTCCGGTGAAGCCGGAGAGAGAGACCAGGGCGTTCAGCGTGCCCTGGGTGGCGGACATGTTGCCGGTGAAGGGATCATAATTACCATACGAAGGGCTGTTAAAGTTGATCGCCGACAACAAGGGCGCCGTGGGTCCAGCGGTACTGGTGATGACATAGAAGCCCGGGGCACCATCCCCCGACTTCTCGCCGACGTCCCACGCATTTAAGTTGATGTTGATCGTGCCGGCCCCGGGAGCAGTCCACGCGACGTAGGCCGGACCCAAAGTGGGGTTCAACGTCACCGTGGCGTAGCTGCTGCCGCCGTTGTAGAGCGGGTCACCCGCGCTGTTGGGGATGTTGAGCGCGGCGAGCGACGAGCTCGTTGCGTTGGCCCCGTAATTGTAGAACACGCCGGGAACGGCGTCCTGTACGCTGTTGCCACTTGCACCATCGTTGAACGAACCGCTCTGGGGGGCAAAGGCAGTGGTCGTGAAGCCGATGCCGGTTGAAGACGAGGTGATCCTTTCGACCGCCGCGACCTCTTGCACCAGACCGCTGGTGGCACCCTGGGTGATCGTCCAATTGGCGGGCAGCGTGACTGTGGCACCGCCGGGAGTGTTCAATTTGGACGTGACCTGCTCGGTCATCGCCTCACCCATATTCACCTGCAGGGTCGTACCGGGGTTGAATTGATACGCCTGAAAGGGAACTGAGGTGATGTAAGTCGCGATCTGCGTGGCACCACTCGTGAGATAGTCCTTGGTGCCGGACTGGTAGTAGGTCGGCAAAATCTCAAAGTTGTCACCGTTGGCGGCATTCGACGACAACGGGACTGCATAGCTCGATCCTTCGACGTTGGTCCAGTTGTGGCTCAACTGGCCGGCACTCCAGATACCGGTACCACCCGTGTTCGCTGCATTCCCCCACGTCGCGGAGTGTGATGCGGCCAACACGGTGCTCGTTGGATAGGTCGAAAGCCAGTCGGTGGCCACATTCGACGTGAAGGGGATTTGTGCCTGAGCACTGGTCACCATTGATAACAATGGGAGCCATGAGATGGCTGCAATTCCAAGGATTTTAAATCGGCTCATTAGCGACTCCTTGACATCTTGGGGGGGACAGCAACCGGATGCGAGTGTTGAACCATTCGCGCGGAAAGAACAACGATGTTGCCAGCACCTCCACCCGGTTGGCCCGTTAGTTTACCGTGACCTCAAAGGCGGAGTATTCGTCACATAACGGCCAATTTAATCGGGAAAAAACGACAGTCAAGTTTTCCGTGAAAACTTCTTTAAAAATTGTTAGGGCGTTAACAATTCGTTTTTTGGGGTTTCAGTTCAATCTCGAAAACGAGTCAACAAACAGCGGATATCAGCACGCTTTTCGCACGAAGGGGGGCACCGAAGGGACCTAAACCGGGGGGGCAAAAGAGATTTGCCGGATGCCGATTCCAGAATGCAAAGGCCGGCTCGTATCACGCCGGCAGATTGTGCCGTGGAGAGATCGCGAGGAGCCCTCGCTGCTGATCGCTTGTGTCCCAAAGCGAGCAGCTACACCCGCTCGGGCTGTCCGGTTGCCGGGGTCTCGTTCAGAGTGCCGGACGCCGGGTCGTGGCCTTCCTCGTGATACTCTTGCTCGGTATTCACGGCCCAGAGATTGGCTTTGTCGGTGCGACCGGCCGCGATGTTGTCCACCGCCACCATGGCGGTAAGCATGGAGTGATCCTGGTTGTTGTATTTGTGCATGCCGTTGCGACCGACGAGAAACAAGTTCTTCACTCCGTCGACGTACTCACGGATCTCGGCGAACCGCTCGTACGCGCCGAAATAAGCCGGATACGTTTTGTGCATGCGAATCACGGTGGAATCGCGGACGTCGGCGCGAGCGAGGATGCCAATCTTTTCCAGCTCGCCGATGGCCAGCCGCGAGATCTCGTCGTCCGCTTGAGTCCAGATCGGGTCGGTTTCATAGCAGAAGTATTCCACGCCGATCCAGACTTTATCGGGATCGGCAACCATCGCCGGGCTCCAATTGTTGAAGATCTGCAACCGGCCCGCCAGCACGTCGGGCTCCTGAATGTAGATCCAGCTGTCGTCGATCAGTTTCTTTCCTTGCGGCGTATCGCGGCTGACCAGCAGCCGATCGACCAGCAAGCCCACGGTGATAAAGTCGCGATAGATGAGCCCGCCGGCGACCTCTTTGACATTCTGCGGCACGGGGGCGTCGAGCGACGCGATCAGTTCCTTGACCGGCATCGTCGAAAAGAAGTAGTCCCCCCGATATTCGGTTATTTCGCCGGTTTGGGCATCTTTGACGGCGACGCCCGTGACATGATCGCCCTTCAGGTGCAACCGCTCGACCTCGGCCCCGGTGACGATGCGGCCACCCCGCGCGATGACTTCCTCGGCCACGAGTTCCCACATCTGGCCGGGCCCGAGCTTGGGATACAAGAAGTGCTCGATCAACGACGTTTCGGTCGATTTTTGGGCCAGGTCGCCCGATCGGCGGCCGAAAACTTTTGCCACCGCGTGCTTGAGCGACTTCAGGATCGACAACCCTTTGACCCGCTGGGCGCCCCACTCGGCGCTGATTTCATGACACGGCACGCCCCATACTTTTTCGGTGTAGGACTTGAAAAACGTCCGATAGAGCAGGCGGCCAAAACGGTTGATGAAGAATTCTTCCAGATTCTGCTCGGGCTTGATCGGCCGCAGAACGCTGTAGACATAGCTCATTCCGATCCGCGCCGTGCGCCAGAGCCCCAGTTTGACGATCGTGTCTTTACTCAGTGTGATCGGATAGTCGAAGAAGCGGCGGAGAAAGTAGATCCGCGTCTTGCGATCGCAGACCAGCATCACGCGATCGCTATCCGCTCCGGCCGGCGCCGCGACGACCCGCCGCGTCGACCGCTGATAGGTGATGTCGCGCTGCTGGGCGTCGTCGGCAATCGGCATGAAGTGCAGCCACCAATTCATCACCCGGTCTGATTTCGAAAAGAAGCGATGCGGGCCAATGTCGATGCGGTTGCCCTTGTAATTGACCGTGCGGGCAATGCCCCCCATGTACGTGCTCTTTTCCAGCACGATCGGGATGATGTCGGTCCGGGTCAGCAATTCGTAAGCCGCGGTCAGGCCGGCCGGCCCGGCACCAATGATCACGGCGTATTGCTTCGTATCTTGCGAGTTCATGCTTGAGTCATGTCCTGCCGCGGCGCGAAAGAGTCGGCCGGGGTGGCAAACAACCGTTGTTTCCGCCCGGCGAAATTCCAGTTCGGCACCGCTGCCGTCGTGATGTGTTTTCGATTTGCAGATTTGCGACGCGGCGAACCGGTCGGTCAGCGTTCCCGAGGGCGCTCGGCCGATTGCCAATTCGCCCCCCCAACGCGGTCGTTGCGAAGAGGAGAAACTTTCTATTATTGCACTTTATTGAGCAAAGTCAACTATTATTTTCTTGGCGCGGATGCGGTCATTTTTCTTGACCGCCGCCGGGCCTTGGTTTGCCCTGCCGGTGGCACTGGCGGGCCGAGCGGCGCTAATGCCAGTCGATTCACGGTCCCGGGCGTACCTGGCCTCCACGGGGCAGTCGTTCGAGCCCGGCGCGAGCCGCCCGGTTGTTGGAATCGATGGCCAAAGCCGCCTCAAAATGCGATTGGGCTCCCGGGATGTCGCCCTGCTGTACGAGCAGCGAAGCCAGATCAACGTGAGCGGCGGCGTTGCGCGGATCGAGTTCGAGCGCCCGCTCATACTCGGCGCGCGCTTCATCGGGCCTTCCCTCGCGACGTAACAGCAATGCCAGGCCGCAATGCGCATTGACCCCTTTCGGGTCGATTTCCAGCGCGCGGCGGAACTCCTCTTGCGACTCGTCGAATTGATTCGTCACCGCCAGCGCCAGTCCCAGGTTGACATGAGGCTGGAATGAATTGGGTTCGGTTTTCACTGCCCGGCGAAACAAGTCCACGGCCTCGTCCAAATTGCCTTGCTTGGCCAGCAAGATCCCCAACTGGTTAAAGACGGAGTAATCCAACGGATGTTCGATGGCCCGGCGGTAATAGGGAAGCGCCTCGTCGAGCAGGTCTCGTCGCATGAGAGCGTCGGCCACGCCGACTTCGGCTTTGAAATTGTCGGTCGTGCAGCTCAAGGCGTGACGCCACAACGTCTCGTCGTCGCGCCAAAACGATGTTTGCCAGATCGCACAGGCCATCAGAGCGGCGATCGCCAAACCGGCGCCGGTGCCCAACGCCCAGCGTCCCTCGGCCGAACCGGCGGCCAATCGCTTGCCGCCCCAGGCCAGCGCGATCGTGAGCCCGATGCTCGGCAGATACATGTAACGATCGGCCATCGAGAACCAGGCGACCGTGAACACTCCCAGCGTCGGAAACAACACCCCCAAATACCAGAACCAGCCGACGAAAACGTAAGGGCAGCGGCGCCGCCAGATCACCGCGGGGGCGCTGATGGCGGCCACGATCGCTAGCGCCCCGGCCACTTTCCACGTCGGCGGTCCGCCCGGCGAAATCGGATAAAAAGCGGCCAGATCGACTGGCCAGAAAAACTGGGAGATGTAAGCGACGCAAGCGATCGCCCCATTGCCCAGCCGCACCGGCAAAGCCACCGAAACGCCGGTACTGGCATGGGTTTTCACCGTCATCAGACTATCGCCCGCGGAAAGCGCCAGCAGGGGCAGCTTTTCCAGCACCAGCCACACGACCCCCGGCCGCGTGATCGCACCCGTCCATTCGGGAGTGTCGCTTGCCGCGCCGAATCGGGCCAGCGGCCAGAAATCCAACAGCAGCAAAAGCGCCGGCAGCGTGACGACCATCGGCTTGGCCAGCAATCCCAGCGCGAAAAGCACGGCCACCAACGAATACCACGCCAGCGATCGGCCGCGGCGCGCATAGCCGAGATAGGCCCCGATCGCCAGCACGAAGAACAATCCGCTCAGCACGTCTTTTCGCTCGGCCACCCAGGCCACCGACTCGACGTGTTGCGGATGAACGGCGAAGACCGCGGCCACGAAGGCACTCGGCCAAAACTCGGCCGTCATGCGCCACAAGACCAGCAGCAACGCGATCGACGTGGCGGCGTGGATCAGCACATTCGCCAGGTGATGCCCCCAGGCATTCAAGCCGAAGACCTGGCAATCGAGCATGTGCGACAGCATGGCCAGCGGATACCACTCGCCCCCTGGCCCATCGGTGAAAGCCCAGCCGAATCCGCCGGCCGTCAGGCCCGGCGTGACGTGGGGGTTTCCGTAGACAAACGTGTTGTCGTCATATTCGAGTAGCGGGAAACCGAGCGTCTGACCATAGATCAGGCCGATCGCCAGTACTAACAACTGCGCACACGCCCCAGACGTAATAGAAAGGGACTCGAGGTTGGGTGTCGCCTGGGGACGGACGCATGCGCTACTTTACTTGCCTGGGTTGCTGGCCGAGGGGTGCGCCGCCGAACGGCCGCGTGGAACGGTCAGGCCGACCGAGACTTTTTTTGCCGCGGGATGGCTGAGAAGTGCCCCGCCGATCGGCCGCTGGTTCTATCTTGGCACCGCTGAGCGGTTTTTTCAACCAAGGGCCACGTAGGGCGGAACGGAGCCTTTCCGGAGCTTCCGCACATTCCGCCACCCGTCAATTTGCCGCCACCGCCGCGTCCGGTACGACGGTTTGCACGGTCAAAAGTGCGTAGACAACCAGCTTCTCCTCGTACGTCGGCACAAAACCGATCAATACCGAGTCTCCTTCGTTGACCGTGCTGTCGAAATCGATCCGAAAGCGTTTGCAGGTTGGAGCCTGCACAATTGCAGGAGACCCGTTGTGAGCGGCTCGCACGTCGTGAACGTCAGCGAGCTTGTTGATTCCCAGGCGTCCCTTGAGGCCAATCTGTCGACGGTCGCTGCTGTGAACGGCACGATAGGTCAACGTGGTTCCGTCTTCCACTATCCGGATGAGTGGTTTCTCCCCGGCGGCTGGATTCTTTTGCAGGCCCACCACAAACGGCGTTTGCCGGACCTCTCCAATCGTTGCTGTCTGTCCGTTAAAACCCGTTACGTTGAATGATTGATATTGATGTCCACGCGGTTGCGAGCAGAAGTAGAAAGCGTGCCGGAACGCCTCGACTTGCTGTCGATTGAGCGTGGCCACCAACACCGGAACATTCTCGACGACGCTGGCCGCCACACGTGGGAACGAAGCGGCGGCGGGCAGCCCCTCATCGGATAATTTCGCGGCGAGGATAGGTTCGGAGCTTGCCGAATGCGTTTCTTCGAGCTGCCAGGAAAGGCCGGCCGCCGCCGCCACGTCGTGATCGGCATGATAAAACTCACAGGTGATCGAAATTTGCCCAAAACCGCTGTGCTGCCAAACCTGTAAATGCTCGGCAAGCTTGAGTTGCAGGCTTTCAGGGGCATCGACGCTGAGTTTCGTCCCTTCCAGCGTATACGTTGCTTTGGACGGACCCGGCGACGAACCGTCTGGATTGGCGCAAAAGCGTTGGATTTGCAGCACCTCGGCAATTAACCACTTGAGCTCCGCCCCTGCGTCCGGTATTACCGACGCATCGGCGTCAATGCGAGCCAGCACCTTTGTCAAATCATAGAGACGCGTCACCAATGGGCCGTCGTCTGCCGGCGCGGCGTGCGAATTCATCGTGATCATGGGAACCCAATCGAGCACGTCGTCAACTTCAGTAGTTGGCATGGCGTCGGTCAAGCCACAAATTGCCACCACGGCGATTCCGGCCATGGCTATCGCGGTGCATGCCCAGCCCCGCTTTGCACCCGTGAATCGCAGCGCCCACAGTCGCTGGCGGATCGTGCGCTGGCGAAAGAACGAAGAAACAAAACCCAAGATCGAAGCCGGCAGTGTCACTCGCCAGCCAAAGCTCGCCCGTTCGCTGTCAGCAAACAACAGCAGCAGTTCGCTGTACGCTCGGGCTGGCTCTCCAGCCATCTTACGCATCACAAACGCATCGCACGCCTGTTCGCGCAGACTGGCGAACCGCGCTGCCGCAAGCCAATAGACCGGGTTCCACCAATGAATGGCCCGAATCAATACCAGGATCCAGTTCCAGGCGATGTCGCGCCGCCGCGCATGCGCCAGCTCGTGCAGCATGATCATCCTCAACTGGTCATCGCTGAAGTTCGCCACGTCGGCAGGCAGCAGCAACGTTGGACGCAGCAATCCCATCAGCGCCGGTTGTCGGACCGCGTCGCACTGCACGATCGAAATCGCTCGTCGCAGACGCGCTTCGCCGCAGCAAGCTTTCCACAGTGCGACGATCCGCGCGTCGTCGCAAATCGGCGCACGCCGCACGCGCCCGAAAATCGCAAGTGGACGATTGGAGTCCACACCAAAACAAACAGAACGCCGGCAAGCCAGGCGAGAGTGAGCAACTGCCCCAAGCAATTTTCCCATTCCGCCGCCGAATCAATCTCGGGTGCCGGCTCGGCGGCCGAGTACGGGCCAGGCGATTCGGCGCTGCTTTCCGCGTCATCGACGGCCGGGAACCAGTCTGCCGGTTCGTTTGGAGTCGAACCAGTCGCGGCTGGCAGCGAGAGGTTTTGCAAGCTCAGGTAGCTCACGGGAGCCATCGGCATCAACAAGCGACTCAGCACCAATCCCCACAGCAGATTCCTTTGTCCAGCGGTAAGCCACTTTCGCGGCACCAGATCGACCAAGAGTACCGCGCCCGTAAACAGCGCCGCGGACATGCCGGCATTGATCGCCCACGGCAGGCCCTCGGCTCCAAACTCTAGGATGTAACCGATCAGCGCAAGAAACCAGTTCATGGTCGAGCCTCCTGCTCATCGAGAATGCCGCGGAGCTGAGAGATCTCTTCGGCTGAGAGCTTTGAGCTTCGCAGAAAATGGGCCAACAGCCCGGCCGGTTCGCCGTCAAAGACCCGCTGAAGAAAGGATCGGCTGGCGGCGCGGACGCAATCGGTACGCCGCGCGCGTGCACGATAGACATACCGGTTGCCTTGCAGGTCGTAGGCCAGTACCTTTTTGGCGACCAGCCGGTGCAGCATCGTCTTGATGGTTGCGGGCGCCCAATCGGCGTAGCCCGCCAAGCGGGCGATCACTTCCTGGGCGGCCAGAGGCTGTGCGTCCCAAACAACGTTCATCACCTGCCATTCGGCATCGGAGATCGAGACTTGCGGCATCGCGACGAACCCTCCTTGATTCGATTACGAGTGTAAATAACTACATCTGTAATCGGTGTCAAGCCGAGTTTGCCCCTCGGTGCGAGCTGAGTCCGGCGCGACGTCCTCGCACATTCACCAAGGCAGACGTAGACAACTATCAGAAGCAGGCGGAGGACGAATGGGGCAAGTATATTCCAGGCAGTTTGTTTACGGATCCGCGCTTCATTCCAGGACGCAAGCGACAAAGGCTAAAATTGTTCATTGATGATCATGGCGTACCCCACGAAGCAGGATGGATCGACGAAACCGGTGTTCATCATTATTCAACCCCATTGCCGGCGGTCATATGACAACGATCCAATCCGCTTACGATCGTTTTTGCAAAAAGAGATTCCCGCCGCCGAGCGAAGCACAACTCGCCGCCTTGGAGCAACAGATCGGGGTCGTCTTTTCCGACGACTATCGCCGCTTCATCCTCAATTTCAACGGCGGGTGTCTCCAGGAGCCCGAAATCACGCCCTTCGGCGAGGGATGTCCGCTGACATCCCTTGATAGTCTCTCCGGAATCGGTGCGTCACATCCGACAGCCGAGCTCGGGCGGCGGCGCGATATCGCCCTCTTTGACGACAATGACCCGCCGAAGATCGTCCCAATTGGACGGACCGATGTGGGTGGATCGATCATCTTGGATACCGCGCCCGGAGAGGGGCAAGGCAACGTCTTTTTGAAGCAGGCCTTCGGTGACTTTTACTATCTGACCGACGACATCGAAGCCTTCTTCGCGCTCTTGCGCGAACCAATGTGGGGCTGAAGCCGACGTTGGCCAACCACTCGCCGCGATGAAGTCATCACGATTTGCGCATCCCGCGTCAGCGGCGGGAAAGGGGCGATCGAACGGCGCGCGTTCCGGGCAGAACGCCAAAATGCGTTCCCAAAAAAACGATGCCGACGACCACAAAGGCAACCACATGCCGGCTGCTGTCCGCGGCGTCCTCGGCTGCCTGGTTGCGGACCGCCACTGCATCCTGGCCGGGCTCGACCGCGGCCCGATTGCCCGCCACCACACCCACGACGAACAGTGCGGCGTAGTAGAGAACGACGCAATAGATAATGCCCAGGATGATCCGCTTTGTCATGGAAACGACTGCCTCTCGCACAAACGTTGAGTTGCCTCGGCTGGCACCTGCCGCCGCCGGCGTCACCCCAATCATAACTACCCGTCGGCGAGCGATCGAGTTGCAGTGATTTTGCTTTGGACCTGCGGCATGCCAACTGCCGCCCTGCCCCGCTCTGCTGTGCCTATACTAGGTGAAAGCGTCGACCCGGCCGAGTGCTGATCGCTTGGCCCCAGCGCGGGACCCGCTCGACATGGCCCCAAGAAAAATTCTCGCCAACCATGAATGAGCCGATCCAATCACCGGCGCAGCCCGAACTCCCGCGCGGAGCGATCGCCCTGCGGCGCGTCTGGACGGCGATGGCGACACGTTTCGAGTTGGAATTGATCGGCTCCGATGCCGAGCATTTGGAAGCGGTCGCCGCCGCGATCGAAGACGAAGTCCACCGGCTCGATCACTTGCTGTCGCGTTACAATCCGGCGAGCGAAATCAGCCGCTTGAATCGGCACGCGGCGACGAGCCCACAGCGCGTCGATGCCGATGTTTGGCAATTGCTCACTGCCGCCGAACATTTTCGCCAGGCGACCGGCGGTTTTTTCGACGTCACGGCATCGTCCGCGGCGGCAGACGCCACGCACGGCCACGCCGCGCACCTGTGGCTCGACGCAGCGTGGCAAGCCGTCGGTTTTGCGTCGCCCGACACGGCGATCAATCTGGGGGGCATCGCCAAGGGCTTTGCCCTCGATCGAGCCAAAGAATTGCTCGCTCGCTACGGCGTTGAAAGTGCCCTGCTCAGTGCCGGCACCAGCTCGATTCTAGCCCTCGGGCGGCCACCGGCCGGCGAGGCGTGGATGGTCGACGTGCGTCATCCGGCCGATGACGCTGCCAGTCCGATCGGTCGCCTGGCACTGGTTGACCGGAGTCTGTCGTGTTCGGCCACTGCCCGGCCGGGGCAGGCAGTCTCCGACCTGGTCGATCCGCACACGCGGTTGCCCATCACGGGCGGCGACGCCGTGGTGGTGCTGGCATCGACGGGCGTCGAGGCTGAAGCACTCTCGACGGCCCTGCTGGCGATGGGCCGCCGCCGGGCCACGGAATATCTTGCCCCCGCGCGATCGACTATTGTAGATGGGTCGCGCGTCGACGTAGCTTGGGTCGACGGCGGCCGGCATACTCCAACCCCCCACTGGCCCAATCTCGAGTGGCCCAATCTCCAATGGCCAAACCTCCAGTGGTTAGCCCGATCGCATGACTGACCTGGCGCGTCGCACATTCTTCGGCGCTTCGGCGGGTTTGACCCTCGCCCCGCTGCTGGCCGCTGCGGCCGCCGAGCCTGCGCCGCCGGTGCGCACCTGCGTTATCGGTTCCGGCGCGCGCGGTTCCGATCTGATCCGAGCCCTTTCGACGATCGACAGCGCCGAAATCGTCGGCGTGTGCGACGACTATCCGCCCCACCTGGAGCAAGGGCTGAAATATGCCGGCCCCGGCGCCAAAGAATTTACCGACTATCGCCAGATGCTCGCCGACGTCAAGCCGGCGGCCGTCGTGATCGCGGTCCCGCTGCATCTCCATTTTCCGATCACCACGGCTTGTCTCGACGCCGGCTGTGACGTGTTTCTGGAAAAGACGATGTGTCGCACCCTCGACGAGGCCGAGCAATTGGCCCGCCGGATCGACGAGTCGGGGCGTGTTTTTCAGATCGGTTTGCAGCGCCGCGCATCCGATCTATATGCAGGCGGCCGCGATGATCGACGCCGGCATGATCGGCCAGGTCACCGCCGTCAAAGCCCAATGGCATCGCAACAACAACTGGCGCCGGCCGATTCCCCGCCCTCAGAGCGATCCTGCCTGGGCCGCGCTCGAACGCCGCTTGAACTGGCGGCTCTACCGCGACACCTCCGGCGGATTGATGACCGAACTTGGGAGCCATCAACTCGACGTGGTCAACTGGCTGCTCAAAGCCACACCCAAGCGCGTCGTGTCCGCCGGCGGCATCGACTATTGGCGCGACGGTCGCGAAGTTTTTGACAACATCTTCTGCACCTACGAATACGAACTGCCTGCCGACAATGCCGCGGGAGGCGGAAGCATCCCCGCCGACAGGCCGTCCGCGCCGCGCACCGTCCGGGTCACCTATTCCTCGCTGGGCAACAATGCCTACGAAGGGGCCTCGGAGCTGATCCTGGGAACGCTCGGCAGCCTCTATCTCACGTCGAGCAAGGGACTGCTGTTTCTGGAACAAAACGGACCCGCCGCCGCGAAGACGGGTGGCGCCACCGAAGCCGCGGTCAGCGTCACCGCCGGCAAAACGCTCAAACTGTCCAACGACCCGTGGGCGTTTCGCGGCAAGCCGATCGAAATCGACATTGCCGAAGGCAACGACACCCGTGACGAGCTGGTCTCGTTTCTCGATCATGTTGTTCGCCAAGATCGCAAAACCATTGCCGACGCGCGCGTGGCCCTGGCCGATTGTGTCACCGTGCTGATCGCCAACCAGTCGGCCGAGTCGGGCGGCTGGGTCGACTTCCCCGCCCGCCTGCGCAGTTTTTGAACGAATCGATTCGCCGCTGGAGACCCAACGCGATGCGTCGCCGTGATTTCTTGTCGGTTGCCGCCGGTGGAACCGCTTATTCGCTGCTGGTTCGGGTCGATCAGCCGGCGGTGGCAGCCACAGCCACCGAGCGGTCGGCCGATGAAATCCGCGCCGAGCTGACCCGCATCGCGCCGGCCGGCGATTTGCTCTCTTCATCGACCGAGCGGAACATGAAGCGGGTCGATCTGATCTGCGACGTCCTGGTTGCGGGCGGCGGGTTGGCCGGCGTCTGTGCGGCCGTCGCGGCCGCGCGCGGCGGAGCCAAAGTCGTGCTGGTGCAAGACCGCTCGCGCCTCGGGGGCAACTCCTCGAGCGAGATCAAGATGCATGTCGTCGGGGCCAACGCCCACACCGGCCGCCCCGGCTGGCGCGAAGGCGGGCTGATCGAGGAATTCCGGCTCGACGACGCCGCCAATAATCCGCAGCGCTCGTTCGAGCTGTGGGACTTGTTGCTCTACGACAAAGTCGTCAGCGAGCCCAACCTGACGCTGCTGTTGGACACCACCCTGTTCGTGGCCCAGGTGCAGGGCGATCGAATCGAATCGGTTCAGGCGCGCTGCGACCGCACGGAACACGTTTACCAGATCGCCGCCAAACTGTTTTGCGATTGCACCGGCGACAGCCGGCTGGGCTTGGAGGCCGGGGCCGAAATGCGCATCGGCCACGAATCGCGCGACGAGTTCGGCGAGTCGCTCGCGCCGGTCGCGCCCGACGGCCACACCCAAGGCTGCAGCATCCTGTTCACCTCGCGCGACTTTGGCCGGCCGATGCCGTTTCAGCCGCCGAAGTGGGCCCGCAAAATCACCGACAAGCAACTCAAGTTTCGCGGGGTCGGCTCCTGGGAATATGGTTATTGGTGGATCGAATGGGGGGGGCAGGTCAACACCGTCAGCGACAACGAGCGCATCCGCTTCGAATTGCTCTCGATCGTGTTAGGTGTGTGGGACCATATCAAAAACTCGGGCTCACATCCGACCGCGGCCAATTGGGCGCTCGATTGGGTCGGCATGTTGCCCGGCAAACGTGAGGCGCGGCGATTGGTCGGCGACCACATCCTGACGCAGCAGGACTTGATGGGGCTGAACGGCGAACCGGAAGACGCGGTTTGTATCGGTGGCTGGAATCTCGACGAGCATCCCTCTACCGGTTTCGACGATTCCGAAAGGCCCCCCTTCGTTTCGATCGCGCTCTCCGAGGTCTACAACATTCCGCTGCGCAGTCTGTACAGCAAGAACATCGCCAATCTGCTGATGGCCGGCCGCAACATCAGCGCCACGCACACCGCCTTCACCTCCACGCGCGTGATGGCGACCTGCGCCGTCGAAGGCCAGGCCCTTGGCACCGCTGCCGCCTTGTGCGCCGACCGAGGTCTACTGCCCCGGCAACTCTTCGCCGACAAATCGAAGCTCCACGCGCTGCAGCAAACTCTGTTGCGCAACGATCAAACGATCAAGGGGTTGAAGAACGAAGACGTCGACGACCTGGCCCGGCAGGCCACCGTCACCGCCTCGGCCGAAGATCCCCGTTCGCCGGCCGCCAATGTCATCGATGGCTACGTCCGTAGCGTGGCCGGCGAGTCGCATCGCTGGGAGGCTCCGCTCGGACCCGACGGGGCCTGGATCGAACTGGCATGGCCGCAGCCGGTGCGGTTGGCGCAGATCCAGCTCACGTTCGATTCCGGTTTCCAGCGCGAGTTGACCCTATCGGCCTCTAACGCAGCGAATCGGCACGTGATCCGTGCGCCTCAGCCCGAAACCGTCAAGGACTACGTCGTTCAATACCGGCCGGCCGCTGGCGCCGATTGGATCGATGTGGCCCGAGTCGAGGGGAATCACCAGCGGCTTTGCCGCCACCAGTTGGAGCCGGTCGACGCGGCGGCCGTGCGGGTGATGGTGCTGGCGACCAACGGCGACGCTCTGGCCCGGATTTTCGAAATCCGCTGCTACGGCTGAGTCGAGCCGCGGCGCCGTATGATAAGAATTTTTTTTCTTCCAGGTCTGGCTTTAGACCCCCCCAGTGGTTGCCTGCCGCAATACGGCACGGTAAAGTCGTGAGCGAGCCCAGGCCTCTCCACACAACGGTCTTCCCCCCGATACACACTGCCAGGAGCTGTCATGAAGCCTCATTCCCTGCGCATGGCGCTTGCCGGTGCCATCTTCTTTGCGTTCATTGCCGCCGCCGGTGCCGAAACGGCGCTCAAGCCCGACGATTATGTCGCCATCATCGGCGATTCGATCACGGAACAGCGGCTCTACTCGCTCTACATGGAAGACTACCTGCTGATGTGTCAGCCGGCTCCCAATCTACGCACCACGCAATTCGGCTGGGGAGGCGAAACGTCGTGGGGATTTTCCGGGCGGATGGATCACGACATGCTCCGCTTTCATCCCACGGTCGTCACCACCTGCTTCGGCATGAACGACGGCGGCTATAGCCCGATGAGCCCCGACAAGGCCAATCATTATCGCGAGGCACAAACCGCGATCGTCGAGAGGTGCAAGAAGGCGGGCGTCCGCGTGATCGTCGTCGGATCGCCCGGCTGTGTCGATGCCGACACCTTCAAGCACGATCCCAACATGGCGCTGATGTACAACAAAACGCTTAGCGAAGAGCGCGACATCGCCCGCGAGGTGGCCGAGAGCCAGGGCGTCCTCTTCGCCGACGTCATTACTCCCATGATCGAAGTCATGAGCAAGGCCAAGGAAAAGTACGGCAAGACCTATCATCTGGCCGGCGGCGACGGCGTCCATCCCGACCGCAACGGGCATCTCGTCATGGCCTATGCCTTCCTCAAGGCCCTCGGCTGCGACGGCAACCTGGGCGAGATCAGCGTCGATCTGGCCGGCGGCAAGGCCAACGCCAGTGGCGGCCACAAGGTACTGTCTTACGACGCCGGAACCGTCGAACTCGAAAGCACGCGCTATCCGTTCTGCTTCGAGGGCGATCCGGCCAATCCGGCAGCGACGCGCGGCGTGATCGAATTCTTTGCGTTCAATTCCGATCTGAATCGCCTGACGCTGAAAGTTGCCGGCGTCGAAGCCGCCGGCGCAAAAGTCACCTGGGGCCCGGCCACCAAGCACTTCACGGCCGAACAGCTCACGCAGGGCATTAATCTGGCCGAGGAATTTTTGGACAATCCGTTCTCCGAACCCTTCAAAAAGGTCGAAGCTCAGATCCGCCGGCAACAAGAATACGAGACGCCGCTGATCAAGAGCTTGATCCACAACACGCCTCCCTATCAGCAGTTTCTTCCCGAAGAGACCGCGGCCTTCATCGAGACTGCCATTCGCCGCGACAAGCAAATGGCCGACGAATCCCGGGCGGCGATCGTTCCGGTGAAGCACACGCTGTCGATCAAAAATGGCTCCTGAAGCGCCCCATCGATGACCACACCGCTGCCGGCCGAACTGGCCGATTTTCCCGTGTCGATCGAGCTGCCCGTGCAGTGGGGCGACCAGGATGCGTTTGGGCACGTCAACAATACGGTCTACTTCCGTTGGTACGAGTCGGCTCGAATCGCCTATCTCGAGCGATTGGAAATGGCCGACCAGCATTCAGCGATCGGCTTGGGACCGATCCTGGCGGCCATCGGCTCGAACTATCGCCGCCAGGTCCGTTGGCCCGACCGCGTGATCGTGGCCGCCCGCGTCACGCGCATCGGTCGCACCAGCATCACCATGGAGCATGCCGTCTGGAGCACCGCCCAACAGGCCGTCGTCGCCGACGGCCATTCGACCGTGGTCGTGTTCGACTACGTGGCGCATCAGAAGCGCGAAGTCCCCGCCACCGTTCGGGCGACGATCGAACAGCTCGAAGGGCGAGAGATCTAGCTGCCCGCCCTGCCGGTGTCAAAGGAGTTGACCGTGCCTGACCGAGACGTTGCCGAAAAGCTGAACGAGTCGGTCGTGCGCCACATGCGCGACGATCTGGCCTGCCTTGAGGCCGATCAATCCGTCGGCGACGCGTTGACCATGATCCGCCAGGAACCTCCCAGCGGCCGGATCATCTATTTCTACGTCGTCGACAGTCAATTAAAGTTGGTCGGAGTGTTGCCGACGCGTCGGCTCTTGCTCAGTCCGCCGGACAAAACGATTTCCGAAATCATGATCACGCAGGTGATCAGCATTCCCGACACGGCCACCGTCTTAGAGGCCTGCGAGTTTTTCACGCTCCATCGGCTGTTGGCATTTCCGGTGGTCGACGCGCGGAATCGGATCATCGGCGTGGTCGACATCGAGCTTTACACCGAGGAGCTCGACGACGTGGAACGCCAGCAGCGTGGCGATGATTTATTTCAGCTCGTCGGCGTTCACCTGGCCGAGGCGAAGCTGACTTCGCCTTGGGCCGCGTTTTTGGGCCGCTTTCCTTGGCTGTTGTGCAACATTGCCGGCGGATTGTTGGCCGCCGTGCTGGCCGAGCTGTTTTCGGCCGAACTGAAGCGCGTGGTCGCACTGGCCCTGTTCATTCCGGTGGTGCTGGCGCTGGCCGAAAGTGTCAGCATTCAGTCGGTCAGTCTGACGCTGCAAACCTTGCGTGGGCAGCGCCCCACGCTCGCCGAAATCCTGGCCAAGCTCCGTCGCGAGCTGTGGACCGGCGGTCTGTTGGGAGCGGCCAGCGGCGGGGCGGTCGCCTTGGTGTCGCTCATCTGGCTGGGACACGGGCGCTGGCCCTTTGCCTGCTGCTTGCCATTGGTCTGGGAATTGCCGGAGCGGCCGTCATCGGCGTGGCGATCCCCAACTTGTTGCGTTTGGTGACCGGCGATCCTCGGCTGGCCGCCGGCCCGATCGCGCTAGCCAGCGCCGATATGTTCACGCTCATTCTCTACTTCAACCTCGCCCGCTGGCTGCTGTAAAAACGCGGACGCGACTCGTTTTTCTTGAGTCGCGTCCTTTCTGAATCGCCTACGAGGTTTTGAACCTCAATCGCCATAAGATCATTAACAGCACGCCCAGCCATTGAATTAATGGCATAAAGACTGCGGCCATGCCGCCCTGCGGATTCGGATGAAAATAAAAAGCCTCGGTATAAACGCGTAGCCCAAGCCCACAGATTACTAACAAACCGAAGAACGTGTTGCGGGCTGCTACCGCATCCGAGTCCGCGTGGCCAACGAGCCAGGCAATTCCGGCAACGGGCGAAAGTGCCCCTAACGCCAGGGCGACTAAGATGCCCGTCTTGACGACCCCGTCGGCGTTCCAGAGGTACACAGCCGGAATAGCCACGCAATACACGGCCGCGGTTGCGTAAGACAACGTTGTGCCGAGCTTCACGGGTCGGGCCTTAGGTAAAAAGCCAGGATCTCGATTGGAAACCGTCGCGGGCTTCGCCGATGACCCGCTCGAACGCTTCGTAATCCGCGTCCTTTTGAAACAGTGGCAAACGCGCCACCGCTCGATTCAGCGCGTGGTAAACCCATCCCTTCGGAGCATAGCGAGCAATTCGTGGCATTGCCGCACCCTATCGCTAGCCGCGCTGCCGCGGTCAATAAACGAGTCCGCGTCCCCTTTGGGATATC
Organism: uncultured Planctomycetaceae bacterium; assembly: GCA_963702015.1. Taxonomy (GTDB): domain Bacteria; phylum Planctomycetota; class Planctomycetia; order Pirellulales; family PALSA-1355; genus DATJTR01. The sequence goes on along the minus strand of OY969698.1, from coordinate 1,751,559 downwards.
TTTTTGATATTAGACCGCTGCCCACAGCGCATCGAGATACTCCTGCGTCTTGAGCGACGCGTCGGCATAAGCCGCGCGCTCGGACGAGTTGCCTGCGCACGCCAAGTCGGAAAAATCTTCGACCATCGCCACCTTTTGCGGAACCGGCGCAGGAGTCGGCACGAAGGTGATGTCGGCGCGCGGTGCGGTTCCGGTCCGGTAAGAATAGCCTGCCTTGATCTCGGGATGTTGGACCGTGAAGCCGCGGGCCCAGTCGAGCACGAAGTCGTCGATGCTGATCACGCCGGTCGTGCCCAAAAGAGCCAGGTCCTGGACGACCGTTCCCGCCGTCCAGCCGGCGTCGAACGTCGAGACCTCGCCGCTGTCGAACGCGATCAAGCCCGACACACGCGTGACCGCGCCGGTCGCGGCATAGCGCTCGGGCACTGCCACGGCGCGGGCAATTTTTCCTTTCGGCCGCAGATATTCAACCACTGCGCGCATCGAGTACCAGGCCATGTCCCCCAGTGCGCCGGTCGGCTCCTGCCGCGGATCGAAGCGGATGTTGCTGTAATCGTCGAACGGAAAGTAAAAGCAGGTGTGCAGCGAGCGAGGCGTGCCAATCTTCTCGGCGATCGCCTGCTGGATCGCCGCGGTGCGCGGGTTGTGAACAAAATGGGTCGCGTCCATGAAGACGAGACCTTTCGCGGCGGCAGCCTGGATCATTCGTTCGGCCGAAGCCCGGCGGTCGAACGGCTTATCGACCAGCACGTGCTTGCCGGCCGCGACGGCTGCCAGTGCAATCGCCTCTTTTGCGACCGTGGGCGTGGCGACGTAAACCGCTTCGACGTCGGGTCGCGTCAGCAGTGCCTCGATTCCTTCGACTGCCGCCGCCCCGGACCGCTCGGCCACGAACTTTTTCGCATTCTCAATCCGCCGGCTCGACACCGCCACCAGCTTTGCCTTCTTCGCTTGCGCCAGCCCGTCGGCGACGACGCCGGCGATCATGCCCGTTCCCACGATGCCAAATCCCAATTGAGTCATTTTCAAAAAACCCTTTCTATGAACCGTCTCGTGTAGCCACAAAGAAAATTCGCGACATCGGAAAGAGGGTCACGCCGGCCCGCTCCGGATAAGCCGCGGCCAGCCGCAGTGCCAACTGTCGCTCGAATTCGGCTGCCTCATCTTGTTCGAGCGCGGCGAGCAGCGGCCGCAAGGCCGTCCCGCGCAGCCACTCGAGCACGGGATTCTGGCCGGTCAGCACATGCACGTAAGTGGTTTCCCAAGCATTGACCGTCATGCCCAGCTCATGCAGCCGTTCGACATAGCGCGAAATCGGCCAGACCGAATCGCGATGCAAACCGATGCCCGCCAGCTTGTCCGCAAAACGCTTCTCGGCCGCCAGCTCATAAATCGCCAAGTGGCTAGCGGCCCGCAAGTTGTTGGGCATCTGCACGGCCAGCGTGCCGCCGGGCGAGAGCAGCGCCGCGATGTTGGCCAGCAATCGCGCGTGGTTGCTCAGCCAGTGCAGCGCCGCATTGCTGACCACCAGATCGACTCTCTCGGCACATGTCCAATCGGCGATATTGGCACACACGAATTCCAATCGGCCGGGGATGGCCAGACCACGGGCCTGCTGAAGCATCTCGGCCGAACTGTCCAGTCCGATCACCCGCGCCCCGGGCCACCGCTCGGCCAGGGTTTTGGCAAGCAACCCGGTGCCGCAGCCCAGGTCGACAATCAAGCGGGCGTTCTCGGCTCGTACCTGCGCCAACAGATCGGATGCAGGCCGGGCGCGCTCAATCGAGAATTTCAGATACTGCTCGGGATTCCACGTCATGCGGCCCATTATGGCCCGACAGGTGCGACGAGCGGTAGACAATCGCCGCCAAACCATCGACAATTCACACACGGGTCGGCCGGGCCTGCGCACACACCGCACCCGCCGGCCCCGCCCCAGAAACACTTGCCACCAATCGGAGAGACAAAAGCACTCATGCCAAAATATGCCCATCCCGAAGTCCTGGTCAGCACCGCCTGGGTCGACGAACACAAAAACGATGCGAACGTCCGGATCGTCGAATCGGACGAAGACGTTTTGCTCTATCAGCAAGGGCACGTTCCCGGCGCCGTGCGGATCGATTGGCACACCGATCTGCAGGATCAGCTCAAGCGCGACTACATCGACAAGAATGCTTTCGCCACGCTCTGCGCCGCCAAAGGCATCGGCCCCGACACGGTCGTCGTCTTCTACGGCGACAAGAGCAACTGGTGGGCATGCTATGCCTTCTGGACCTTCAAGCTCTATGGTCACGCCGATTGCCGGATCATGGATGGCGGCCGCAAGCGCTGGGAACTCGACAACCGCCCCTGGTCGCGCGATCCCGAACCGAGTTATCCGCACGCCGAATACCCCGCGCGCGATCCCGACCTATCGGTGCGGGCATTCCGCGACGAAACGCTCCGCCACTGCCGCGCCGGCAAACCGCTGGTCGACGTGCGTTCGCCGGGCGAATATACCGGCGAGTTGTTGCACATGCCCGACTATCCCCAAGAGGGGGCCCTGCGCGGCGGGCACATTCCCGGCGCCGTCAGCATTCCCTGGTCGCGGGCGACCAACGAGGATGGCACGTTCAAATCGGCCGGCGACTTGGAAAAGCTTTACCTGAAGGAACAGGGACTCAAGCGCCGCAGTGCCACGATTGCCTATTGCCGGATTGGTGAGCGATCGAGCCACACCTGGTTCGTGCTAAAATATCTGCTGGGCTTTCAAAATGTGCGCAATTACGACGGCTCCTGGACCGAATGGGGAAACGCGGTCGGATTGCCGGTCGCCCGCGGGGCCGAACCGGGGGGCGAACCACCGAAGGCCTAGAAAAAAATCGGGACAAGCGCCGCGCCCGCTTCCGGTTTCCTTCGCACGATGTTGCCGCGAGCGCAGTGCCGACACGCCGTCGGCGTTGCTCGCAGGCGAGGCCCATAATTGTAAGGCGGTTTGACGTGATCGATTCCTCGACTCCCGAAAAACGGCTCGACGCGATTGCCGCCGAGTTTGCCGAGCTCGAGCCGCGCGAGCGGTTGGAACTGTTGTTGGAATATGCCGACAATCTGCCGCCGCTGCCGGCCGAACTGCAAGACGAAGCCGATCGCGCGAGTCACCGCATTGCCGAGTGTCAGACTCCGGTATTTTTGTGGGCCAACGTCGTCGATGGCCGCGTGCGCTTGGCGGCCGAGGTTGCGCCGAGGCGCCGACAGTCAAGGGATTCGTCAGCATTTTGATCGATTTGTTCGCCGATGCTCCGGTCGAACAGGCGCTGGAATTGGAAAGCAACGTTGTGCAGCGTCTCGGCTTGCTCGAGGCTTTAGGCATGATGCGTATGCGGGGCTTGCAAGCGATGCAGTTTTATATTCGCAATCGCATTCGATCTCAGGCTGCGAACCTTTGAGCGCACAGCGCCCATTCGTTCGCACGATCGACGCTCGCGCTCCAAGAATCGATTCACATCTGAAAAGTTTTCATTTGTTCACAGGCTTAGCTTCTCGGCGGAAAAGTTGCGCAATTCTTTCGATCCCCCCGGCAAATCTCTCGCGTCAAATCGGCGAACCGATTAACATGATGAGTGCCGTTCGTTCGATCGGCTTTCCGTCTTGCGAGTCGCTACTCCCCTAACGCTTCGAGATCCTCGTCCCGCGCGCAGTTGTGCGATTCGAGGAAGGGACGAAACGTTTGGAGCAGAAACCGACGGCGGAGCACTTCCGTTTGCTTGTCAGCGTTGTCTCGCTTCTCCGTTCGATGCTCGCGCCTGAGGCTCGACAAGATGTCAGCCTTGTGCGGGTGGTGCCCCAACTGGGAGTCGCAGCATGCTCGCCTATCCGAAGGTGGACTTGTCTCTTGACCGACTGAATCGTGATGGCTGGGCGATGGGGGATCTTCCCGTCGATCGGCCCGATGGACGCGTATGGATCGTTACCGGTCAGCGCGGCAAACATTGGATTATTGCCCAGGCTCCCTCGCAAGCAGCGGCCTGGTGGCTTGCCTGGCGGCAGGCTCGCCGGCTGGAAAAGCAACGCCCTCGCCGCCGCCGTCGCTAGCAGCGCCAGCAGCCGACCGGCCATGGTGGCCGGCTCCAGCCCCTGGCGGGCAGGTATTGGGAACGTTCTCTCTCGCGGGATGCGACTGCGCAAAAAAAACGCCCAGCGCTCTCTCGAGCCTGGGCGTTAGTCGTTCCCTTCATCCAAGCGGGCGTCCGTTTCGCGGCACCCACTCAAGCCTCACGCCTGGGGCCTCAAGCCTTTCCCGCTAGTGGATGTTCATCTCGCAACTTAGTCCGCCGGCGGCCGGCAGATAAGCGCTCTGCACGTAGTCCATCACCATGCGATGGGCACTGAATCGCCAGGCCAGCGAGCCGATCGAATTCATCATTCGCTGGATCCAGCCGCGCGGCAGACCGTCGACGTCTCGCTCGTAGAACAGCGGAATGACTTCCTGCTCGATCACGCTGAACAGCGACTCGGCGTCGCGGCGATCGGTAATCTCGTCGGAAACGTGATTCGTCCCTTTGCCGATGGCGAAGCCGTTGATGCCGTCGTAGGCTTCGGCCCACCAACCGTCGAGTACCGACAGGTTCAACGCGCCGTTGAGCACCGCCTTCTGGCCGCTGGTACCCGATGCTTCCAACGGGCGGCGCAGATTGTTCAGCCACACGTCGACCCCCTGGATCAGGTGGCGGCAGACGTTGATGTCATAATCCTCGACGAACACGACCCGGTTAGCGAACCGTTCGTCGTGCCGGGCGTTGGCGATCTTCTTGATCAATTGCTTGCCTGGCTCGTCGGCCGGATGCGCCTTGCCGGCGAAGATGATCTGGATCGGCCGTTGCGTGTCGTTCAACAGCTTGAACAGCCGCTCCGGATTGCTCATCAGCAGGTCGGCCCGTTTGTACGTGGCGAAACGCCGGGCGAACCCGATCGTCAGCACGTTGGGATCCAACAAGTTGCGCGCCGCTTCGACCACGGCATCGCTCTCGCCACGGCGGCGACATTGGCGGCTGACGCGGCGGCGCACGAACGCCATGAGCAGATTTTTCAGCGAGTAGTGGGTTTCCCACAGTTCGCCCGGATCGACGTGATGGATGTGTTGCCACATGTCGGCTTCGCCCATCCGCAATAGCCAGCCGACCGGGAAGTTGCGATCGTAGAGCTGGAGCATTTGTCCGGCCAGCCAGCTCGGCACGTGCACGCCGTTGGTGATGTGGCCGATCGGAATTTCTTCCTCGACGCGCCACGGCCAGAGATGGGCCCACATGCGGCGCGAGACGTGTCCGTGCAGACAACTGACGGCGTTGGCCCGGCGCGACATCTTCAGTCCGAGCACCGTCATGCAGAAGGTTTCGCCTTCGTTGTGCGGCTCGACGCGTCCCATGCCCATCAGTTGCTCGTAGTTGATGCCCAACTGATCGCGCAGCGGACCCAAGTGTTCTTCGATCAGGCCGCCGTCGAAACGGTCGTGGCCGGCCGGGACCGGCGTGTGTGTGGTAAAGACCGTGTGCTGGGCGACTTCGCGGACGGCGTTGTCGAACGACAAGCCGTCGTTTTGCATCCGCTCGCGAACGCCCTCGAGCGTGGCGAAGACGCTATGCCCTTCGTTCAGGTGATACACACCCGGCACGATTCCCAAGGCGGCCAGGGCTTTGACGCCCCCCACGCCCAGCACCAGTTCCTGGCGGATGCGCGTGCGGTGGTCGCCGCCATAAAGCCGGCTGGTCAGGTCGCGGTCTTCCGGGCTGTTTCCGTCGACGTCGCAATCCAACAGATAGAGATTCACTCGACCGACCCGCATCAGCCACACCTTGGCCAACAGCTGGCCGGTGCGCGTGTTGATCTGCACGGTGACGTGCTTGCCGGCCGGATCGCGGGCAGGCTCCATCGGCACGTTTTCGACTTTCGTGTCGAGATATTCCTCTCGTTGATAGCCTTCGGCATCGAGATGCTGCTTGAAATAGCCCTGATCGTAAAACAGCCCGATGGCCACCAGCGGAATACCGAGTCCGCTGGCGCTTTTAATATGGTCGCCCGACAGGACGCCCAAGCCGCCGGAGTAGATCGGCACCGATTCGTGGATGCCGAATTCGGCCGAGAAATAAGCGACCGGCTTGCTGCCCAACACGCCGGCGTGGGTGCGTGCCCACGTCTGCTTGTTGTTCATGTATTCCTTGAGCCGGCGATAGGCGTAATTGATGCGGCTGTAGAGGACCAGTTCGGCGGCCCGCATTTCCAACCGCGCCGGCGTAAATTCGGCCAGCAGGGCGATTGGGTTATGATCGAGCTGACGCCAGCGGATCGGATCGAGATCGCGAAACAGATTGATGACTTCGGTGTGCCAGGTCCACCACAAGTTATGCGCCAGGGCAAAACACTTGTCATACAAGGTTTGCGCCGATAGTTCCGCGAGATTGGGTTTTGGAGCCGCTTCAACGGGTGCAGTCACGATTCGACTCATTCGGAATCTCTCCCAGGCAGTGAATTACGAGCCGGATTATAGCGGGTCGGCAGAATAGCGGCGACCCCGGCACTGGGGCGCACCACGCGGGCACAAGCTATCACGCGCAGGCGGCCAGGGCACTCCAGGTGCCCCCATCGCACTTCCGCGCCAAGGCTTGCTCGATAAAGTCCCAGTCGGGGGTTCTTCTCGTGATCGAGCAAAACCCCGCTATTCGTCGCTCGTTTGGGTGGCCGCGAAGGCTCCGCAGGCTGGGCGTCGACCGCGCTGACCAGTGGCCGATCAGCCGGCCGCGGCAGTGTCGCTGAGTCGCGCTTCTGCGCGTCTTGCCTCGCGCTCCCTATAATGTGCTCACCAGAATTTAATGGGGCACTTGCCTGGGCCGAGCCATTAGAGCCGAAAACCAGCCGACCGCAAAGCGTTTTGCCCGACACCAACCACCAAGGCGCCAGAAAAAATATGCAATTGCCGCCACAGATTACCGCGCCCGACAGTCCCGCCCTCGAGGATCTTTGTGCCGCCCTGGCCGACGACGCTCGCGCGCTCGACGATCGAGCCGACTGGCCGGCCGCCGCACTGCGGCTGTGTGCCGACTACGGAGTTTTTCGCTGGTTTCTGCCCGCTGCCTGGGGCGGAACGGCCTGGAGCGACACCGATCTGGTCCGCGGCTATTTGCGGCTGAGCGCGGCGTCGCTGGTCACCACCTTCATCATCACCCAGCGCAGCGGTGCCTGTCAGCGCATTTTGACCAGCGATAACCGCACGGCCCAGGATCGCTGGCTCCCGCCGCTGGCTCTCGGCAGCGCCTTTGCCACGGTCGGCATTTCGCATCTCACCACCAGCCGAAGGCATCTTGGCCGGCCGGTCCTCTCGGCCCGCGAAACCGATGCCGGCTTCGTGTTGGATGGTTACAGCCCCTGGGTCACCGGCTCCGTGGCCGCCGACGTGGTGGTGCTCGGCGCCACGCTGGCCGACCGGCGCGAAATCCTGGTGGCTGTCGACGCGAGCCTGCCCGGCTTCAGCGCTCCCGAGCCGCCGCGGCTGGTCGGCCTGTCGGCCAGCTCGACCGGCGAAGTCCGCCTGTCCGACGTACTGGTGCCGCACGATTGCGTTCTGGCCGGGCCGATGGAAAACGTGATGCAGGCCGGCAAGGGGGCCGGCACCGGCGGGCTGCAAACTTCAACCCTGGCCGTGGGGCTCTCCACGGCCGCGATCGATTTTCTTGACACCGAATCGCTTCAGCGTCCCGATCTGGCCGGTCCTGCCGCCGAACTCCGCCGCGAAGCCGACGCACTCTCCGACAATCTACTGGCCTTGTCGGCCGGCCAGGCCGTCTGTTCGAACGAAGAATTGCGCAGCGCGCCAACAGTCTGGTGCTGCGCGCGACGCAATCGGCGCTCGGCGCCGCCAAAGGCGCCGGGTACGTCGTCGGTCATCCGGCCGGCCGCTGGTGCCGCGAGGCCCTCTTCTTTTTGGTCTGGAGCTGTCCGCAAGCGGTCCTGAGCGCCAATCTCTGCGAGCTGGCGGGAATTGAGTGACGCGGCTCCTTCTAAAGCCCGCGGCCGAGGATCGCAAAACCTTTGGTCCAGCGGTCCTGATCGATTTCGTACGAATCGATGCCAAAACCTTCGGGTACGTCGCGAAAACCGGGAAGCTGGGCGGCGCGGCGCTGGGCCTGTTCGGCACTTTGCTGGGTGGAGTAAACGCCGATCAGTTTCTCGTCATCCTCTTCGCCCACGGTGTGGGTGTGCCACAGCAGCCAGACTTCCATCGATCGCGCCCCCCTTTCGGCCAGATTGGATGAACTCGTTTCATCTTACCGCCCTCGGCTAGCCCCCCCACGACGAGGCCAGAGGCTAGAGGCGACAGGCCAGAGGTGAAGCACGCCGAGGGAAGGCTTGGGAGGCTGCCAGATCGGGCGATGGGGAATTCTCTTCCTGTAGCCTGTGGCCTCTAGTCGGTGGCCTACTCTGGCTCTACTGCTTCGTCTCGGCGGTCGCGTCGCCCGCCGCCTGATGGGCGGCCTTTTCGGCCAGTTCGCCGTAGTGGGTGCCGGCAAATTGCTTGGCCGCTTTTTCCAGCATCGCCACTCGGCGATCGGGGTCCTCTGCCTGCATCGACGCGTCGTACATCTTCTTGGCGCTGATCTCCTTCTTCATTGACTTGTCCTTGGTCAGCTCCGCCAGCAGCCTTTTGGCCTCTTTGCCTTGAGCCGACGATTTGAAGTTCGCCGACAAGAACGTCACTTTGTCCAGTGCGTCGATCCGCTGACCGGAATCGCCCGCGGCAAGCTCCTCGGCCGACTTGATCTCCTCGTCAAGAAATCGTTCCATTGCGGTTTTGAGCTGAGCGCGATCGTCGGGCTTGAGCATCTTTTCCGATTTCTTGAGCGACCGCTGCACTTCGGCGATGTAGCCCAACTCCATCGGCCAGAGCAAATCTTGCAACTCGGGAGACATGCTCGCGTCGACAAATCGCAACCGGCCCAGGTCTTTCTTGTGGGTCAAGATGGACGCCAGTGCCGAGCTGCCGAAAATGCCGCTATCGCTCAACGTGCCGGCGGGACCGATCACCGCATAGTTGAAGAACTCGTTTTCGAAGCCGAAGTTCTTGGCGATTTTCGGATCGTAACCATGCAGGACGTTCGGGCCGGAGAGCCCGCTGCGCTCCAAGTACTCTTTGGCCTTGGCCGGTGGGGTGTCGGTGCTGACGGCCAGCACGATCACCGGTTTGTCTTTGATGGCCGTATTCACCTCGCTGAGCAGAGCGGGCGCCCATTCGTTGCATTTTGGGCACCAGGTGACATAGGTCAGCACGACGACGGTTTTGCCCTTCAGTTGATCGAGCCTGCCGGCGGCCCCGGCCCAGCTCACACTGTCCAAGCTGGGGATTTGTATCGCTTCGCCGATGCCGCGTCTTAGTTTGGGTTTGGGGTCGGCAGACGCTGCCTGCGTTGCCTTGGATTGCTGGGCGGTTTTCGATTGCTGCGCAGGCGCTTGAGTGGCTACCAGCGTCAAGCTGGCCGCCCCAATCAGGACGAGAGCCAATCGTGTCATGACAAATCCTTAGGGCGAGGCGTAATCAGCGACCTAAACATTGAGGCGGTTGCACGGGGAGACCCGCGTCCCGACGCGGTCTCGGCGACCCATCTCATCGTCCTGTCTTTGCCCGAGTCGGTCAATCGCGGCGAAGTTCATTCGCCGAAATCTCGCAAATTTATTGCGGTAGCACGCAATCGCCCCGCGCGGGTACGTCAATCAAGCGTCAGTTTCTCGAGAAAATGCTCCAGGTCGCCGACGAGTTGCTGCCGCTGTTTTTTCAGGTCGGAGACGTGCGGCCGGATCTGTTCCACCTCGTCTTCCTGAGTGCTCAATTTCTTCACATACCGTTTGTACAAATCGGAACTGTGGTCGAGCTGAACCATGTTCATCCGGATGCGGTTCTGCTCTTCCTCGATCGCGTCAATCCTTTCCGCCAGCTCGGTGATCTTGGCGGCCAGTGCGGCCATCTTCTGATTGCGGCGGATAACCTCGCCGATGGCTTGTTTCACGCCGGCGCTCGACCACGTCGGCGCTCAGATAGATGGCCGCTTCCTGCGGATCGGCCAGCGTGACCATCGCCACGCGCGCGTCGACCGGCTTTTCTTCTTCAACTTTCAATGTCGCCGGCTTGCCTGGCTCGGCCTTCACGGCAAAACGATAAAATGAGCGAGTCTTTTCGGCCGGTTCCAACCCGACCAAGTTCCAGCCGTCATCTTCGTCGACCGGCTGTTCCAGCAAGACGTTCTTCGTCCGGCTGCCCGAATTCTTCACCACGTAGTTGTGCGACCGCCGGAGACGATTGCGGACCAGAAGCGTGCCGCCGAGCACGCGGGCACTCATCAACTGTTCCGACTTTGATTTCTCCTCGACCGCGATCTCGGTGTCCAGGTCGAGGGCATAGCTGATCAAACGCCGGCCGCCCGGCGCAGGTCTTCGATGCGCGCGTCGCCGGCATATTCGCCGCCATCGAACACCGTGATCGGTCCCTGCATCCAGTGCAGCGCGGTGCTGTTGACCAACTCGACCGCGTTCAATGGATGCTTGGTTTGCACCGCGGAATTATAGAGCGAAACTTTCTCGCCCTTCACCGGCTCATTGACGATTGGCAACATCGCCGATTGCTGCCGGGCGAGCTTCACCGGCTCGTCGATCTGATAGCGAAACAGCTCGCCTACTTCGTCACCGCGCGCGGCCGCTTGGACACCGGCCGATGGATCGATATGCGGACTGTTAAAAAAAAGCGGCACTGAGGCCGCGCCCGTGCCGTCGAAGGCCAGGCCGCCGCCCATGCCTCCACCCATTCCACCGCCCATTCGGGCTTTCGCCAGACCAGGGCCGGCGCCCGCACGAGCAAATTGATCTTCCGCGTCCGCCAGATCTTGCGAGTGCAACTGCGGCCGGAGCGACGCGAACGTTTCGGGCGTGACCGTCGGCCGGGCAACATACAACGGCTGATACAGATCCATGATGAACGAGATCGGGCGCCCGTTGACCAACGTCAGCCGCACATCCTGCCAATCGTGTTCGGTCGTGTTTTCCACGATCGCCCAGCCCTGCAACAGCGGCGGCGCATCGTCGCGGAGCAGCAGCCGGTAGCTCGTTTTCCACAGGGGAGCTTCCTGGACATAGCCGACTCGCACCGGCCGCTCGCCACTGCCCAGAAACCGCAGCGTCACGTCTTTCTTGTCGCGAGAATGGCTTTGGGCGAGAATCGCCAGCGCGTCCTGCAGTTCGGAATTCAACTGCGGGCTCTCCAGTCGAATCTCACCCGCCGTGGCCAGCGCGATGCTGCGCAGTCCGGTCGGCGTCAGTAGATTGAGCATCTCGACTTCGACGACTTCGTCTTTGTCGACCTTTTGCTCCCGCACCTCGACACCCAATATCTTGCCGGTCACCGGCGCCGGCGATTCGATCGTCACGCTCTGGCCGCGAACCTGTTCGAGCAATTCGCCGATCGTCGGTCGTCGGGTCAGATCGACCGCGAATGTTTTCAGCGTTTTCGTGACGGGATCGCGCGAGCCGTAGGTGACTGTCGAGATGCGTCCGCCTCCTTGATCTTCGAGCACGATGCTTTTCAGTAAATCGTTGATGTCGCTGACGTTGAATTTCAGATCGACCGTGGCGTTGCCGGTAACTCGGCCTTGATGTTCGAAGAATCCGACGCCGGAAGTGAACAGCACCACGCGCGTGAGTGGCAGCGTGGCCGGCGCGTCGTTGGACTCGGCAGCCAGCGTGGGTGAGTCGATCGCCCCACTGAAAACACAGGCACAAATCAGCGCGAGCGCACAGCATCTGAATCGAATCGCCATGACAGCCTCCTTAATCGCTTGAAGTGAAAGTCTGAAAGGAAAACGCGAATCTGTTCCGGATTCGTTTGCGAAGTGAGCCCCGCTTCACGGATTGTAGAATAGCGGCCGGTCGTGCAACAGAATTGGTGCTCCACCGCGCTGGGCGATGAAGCCTGTCCGAGCAAGAATGCTTCGTTAGCGAAGTAGTCGAGCCGGCTCGCACGCCGGTCGCGTGAAGCTGTCGTTTGTGTAAGAGAAACGGCCCTTGGCCGAGCCGGCTGTTAACAAAAAGTTTTGCGTGGCGGAAAAACCCGAGTAACATGAATGCGAGTCGGCAATCCCGTGGAACAGGTTGTCGGCCAATGAGCGCATTTTCATCACCGCCGTTCAGGCGATCCGCGCAGCGAGAGGCATCAGCATGCTGAACCGTTGGATTAATCGCGATTGGGCCGCGCGCATTGCCATCCGTTGGCGGAGTCTCTCTTTCCCCTGGCGAACCGACTGGCAGATCCGGCGGCTCACGCTCGTGCGGGTGCCAAAGCATCCGCAGAGAATGGGCCTGCGGAAATGAGGTGAACCATGTGGTGGAAACGTTTAGTTGCGATTCAATTGATTGCGCTGCTGGCGGCATTGCCTTGGGCAAGCGTCTCCGTCGTCCAGGCCCAAGAGCCGATCACCGCTCAGAGCGAGGCCGCCCAAGCGGCCGAAGATCGGATCCTGGCGATTCTGCAGACATCGTTCTCCGGAAGTTTCCGCGCAGCGCCGCTCGACAACGTCCTCGCCGACATCGCGCGCTCGACGGGCCTTTCCATCCAGGTCGATTCAAAGCTTCTTCGCGAGGCATCGATCCCGGTCGATTCGCCGGTGAATTGCGAATTGTCAGGCGTGTCGCTCCGTTCCGCTCTCGGCACGATTCTGGAGCCGTTGGATCTTACCTGGACGATCCATGACGAATCATTGCTGGTGACCACCCCTGAAAAGGCAAACAACGAGCTCACCACGAGAGTTTATCCCGTGCATGATCTGGTCAGCCCGCCCAACGGATCCAATCTGTATGCAACGAACGGCGGCCCGCTCATCGAATTGATCACCAGCACGATCGCGCCGACGACTTGGGATGAAGTAGGCGGGCGCGGCGCGATTAACTATTTTGCCCCCTCGGGATCGGTCGTCATTTCTCAGACGCGCGAGGTTCACGAAGCAATTGAGATGCTCCTGCCGGCGCTGCGGCAAGCTCGCCAGAGCCGTGATTTGGTCGCAGCCGGCCGCCGGCGGCACCGCTCGAACCACCATCGCCAGCCCGCGCCCGTCGATCCGCCCGCTCCACGCTACGTCGTAATGCCCGCCGCCCAGTGGGCCATTCCACGGGTGCATGAATAGTCGCGTGCCGCTGGCGGTATCCCCCGCCATTTGCACACTTCGGCACGAACCACTAAGATCGCAGGTTCAAAATCACGGATAAAACCCGCCCCCAAGCCGAGGAGCCCGACGACATCATGGCCAACGAAACCAACGTCCACTGGCACGAACATAGCGTCAGCCGCAAAGAGCGCGAGCAACTCAACAAACACCCAGGCTGTGTGATTTGGTTCACCGGCCTTTCCGCCTGCGGCAAAAGCACCATCTCCAACCTGGTCGATCACAAACTCCATAGCCGCGGCATCCATACCTATGTCCTCGATGGCGACAACATCCGCATGGGTCTGAACGCCGGCCCGGGCATGCTCAAGGAACGCCACGGAGAAGAATTCGCCAAGCGTTTCGGCATCGGCTTTTCGGCGATCGATCGCGAAGAGAATATCCGCCGCATCGGCGCCGTTGCCAAACTGTTCAGCGAAGCCGGCCTGATCACGCTGACCGCTTTCATCAGCCCCTACCGCCGCGACCGCGACGCCGTGCGTGCTAGCATGCCGGCGGGCGACTTCATCGAAATCCTTGTCGACGCTCCGCTCGAAGTTTGCGAAAAGCGCGATCCGAAGGGTCTATACAAGAAAGCCCGGGCGGGCGAGATCAAAGGCTTCACCGGCATCGACGATCCCTACGAAGCCCCGGAAAAGCCGGAACTGGTTCTCGACGCCGGCAAAAAGACGGCCGATGCTTTGGCCGAAGAAGTGATCGCTTATCTGGCCAAGCACGGCAAGATCCGCTAACAGTGGGGTGCGATTGCGGTAGACCGCAGGCGTGAGACCATCGGTCACAGGCGGGGGGAAGCGAGGACTGCCTGGTTCTCAATTCTACGTCTGGCCGCTCGCCTCCTCTCGCGCCTCTCTTTCCCGCCTGCGGTTGACAGTGCGAAATTCAGGTCGATACATTGGCCTAGCAGAGGGCGCGTACGCAGGTTGTCACCCAAGGGAAGGGGAGGCAAGGTTCCATGTCGGAGTTGACACGAGTCGAAGACATTCAGCCCCGCGCTCAATCGGCGCTGCGCGTGAGCCCCATCTATGCCCTTCGCGAGCTGCGGGTCGAACAGACCGGCGACGCTCTCTTGATCTCCGGGCTGGTCGCCACGTTCTATCACAAGCAACTGGCGCAAGAAGTCGTCCGCGCCGTCGCCGAAGGAATCGAAGTCATCAATTCGATTCACGTGCTCTAGGCCCCGCGCGTCAGCGGCCCGGAATCGTCGCGATCCATGTCTTGGCCGTCAGCGGCCGAGGATTGTTCAGGCCGCCTCCGGTCACCACGATGCGATTGCCGATGATCGCCGCCGATGGGGCCAGCACCTTCTCGGGCAATTCGCCCACCAACTGCCACCGCGTCGGCGTGCGGATCGTAGAACAGCAAATCGCCAAACACGCCGCGCGCCGGCTCGGGGCTGTTCGATCGCCCACCCACCAGCAAGATGCCGCCACGATAGATGATCGTGCTCGATTCAAAATGGCTGCGGCCATCGGGCAAGCTGGCGATCTCGCTCCACGCCGCCCGTTGCGGGATCGAAGACATGACACGAATGTCTGATCGATCTGCGTGGCGTCGTGACCGTGGTCGCCGCCAAGGGCATAAATCTTGCCGTCGAGCACCGCGGCGGCGAGATGTCCGCGCGGGTTGGGCAGATCGGCTTCGCGCTGCCAAGAGGTACCTCCATCGAGTGACAGGCTCCAATGATCCGCGGCATCGGTCTGGCGATCCGATTTGTAGCCGCCGAAGTAGTGCAGTTTTCGGCGCTCGATCACCAAACCCCCTCCGCGCGCGGCTCGGGCAGTGGCGGGCCGGCCGACCAACTGTCGGCGGCGATATCATATTTCCAGACCTCGTTGACAACTGGGCCCGGATGAGGCCCCTTGAAGCCGCCGGCCAACCACAGCGTATTGCCGTCGACCGCCGGATTGAGATGGGTGACGCCGGTCGGCATGTCCTTGCGCCGCGTCCACGTATCGCTCGCCGGATCGTAAACGTCGAGCTGACTCGAAGCGCCCAAATCTTCGGTGAAGCCGCCAAACAAAAACAGCTTGCCGTCGATCACCGCCGTTGGCGACTCGACGCGCGTAAACGGAGTCGGCGTCGCCCCCTTCCACGGCAGGCTGGCCAGCTCTTTGCCGATCGTGCCCGTCTCTTCGCTCCGACCGGTCGAAGGCAACGCCAGCGCGATCAGCGCGGCCACGAGTATTTTGAACATGCCGTGCATGAGGGCGAACTCCTCTGGGATGGTGCCGGGGTGGGCCTGTTTCTGCTCGAGCGATTATGATCGCCAGGTGCCTGGCTTGCCAGCGGGGCCGCAGGCGGCGAGAGGATTGCCGACTCCCACAGCGGCTTGTTATACCGACGCCGATTCGATGGCCGGTTCGGCAAGCTCAAACGTATTCCCATCGAGGTCAGCGATGACGATGTCGCGCAGGCCCCATTCTTGAACCTTCGGTGCCTGTCGAATGGTGACTCCGCCGCGCTGTAGACGTTCGTACAGGGAGTCGAGATCGTCGACCATCATATGAGCGTGGAAGAAGCCGGCCTTGATCGGCTGCACGCCGAGGTGGAGTTGCTCGCCACCTGTTTGAATAGCCGCAAATGAAACCGGATTACCGTTCGTGAATGTGACCGCAAAGCCGAGAAGATCGCAGTAGAACCGGAGTGCTCGGTTCATGTCGGTAACCGGGACGCTCGGCGCGACTCGACCAAATACAGACATATCCGACCCTCCTCTCGTCAATTTGACACCAAGACCCAGTTTATCGCTCACGTCGAGCGGCAAAACGGTGTATGAGCTGCGGAAGAAATAGAGACCGGCAACTGCCGATGATAGTCTGCTGGCGAACGCGCGGCAAACTGCCTCAATCGGCGGGACCTGTCGGAGACGGCCACCGTCTGCCCGGTGACCGTTGTCGTCAGGGGCGCCGCTGGCGCGGCGACACCGAGGCCAAGATTCCGCACCTGACTCGGAACGCGACCGCCACGCTGCTCGCCGGGCGATCAGGCAACCTGCCGACGACCGAATTGCAATTGTCGCACGACGGCGTGATAGACGCGGTCGACGGTCAGGTCGCGCATGCAGCGATGGTGCGTATATGGACAAACGTGTCGCATGCACGGTCCGCAAGAAACGTCGTGCTGCAGGCAGATTTCGCCGAGATAGTGACTGCTCGTCCAGTCCATGTAGGTCGGCCCGAACAGCGTCACCACCGGCAGGCCGAAGGCCACGCCGAAAAATCGCGGCCCGCTGTCGGTCGTCACCAGCATGCGGCTGCGACGAATGCAGGCTTTCGTCAGGCCCAGGCTGACCGGCTCGGCCGCCAGGCTGACGACATTGGGGTGCCGGGCCTCGCGCACGATCTCTTCGGCCGTCCGCCGTTCGTCGGGTCCGCAAACCACCAGCACGTTCATTCGGTCGCGCTCGGCGATGCGCCGGGCCAATTCGCCAAAATACTCCGACGGCCACAACTTGGCCGATCCGAACGCACCACTCGAATTCAGCGCCACCACCTGGTTGCCCGCGTGCAGAGAAAACTTGCGCCACACGGCGTCGGCCGCCGCCTCGTCGCTGGGCAAAGTCTTCAGGTCCAGTCGCGGTGGCTCGTTCGGCGCGCCAACGGCATAGGCCAATTGCAAATAGCTGTCGATCGCCGGCGTCGGAATGCGCTGCCTGCCGCGACGCGGCGGATGGAGCTTGGTGGTCAAAGTCATCCCGCGTCCGTAGCGCGCATAACCGATGCGTTCACGCGCGCCGGTCGCCCAGGCAATCAATCCGGTGCGGAGTGAGTTGGTCAGCAGCACGACCGCGTCGGGACTGGTCGCGCGCAATTGTTTGATGATCGACCAACTGCCGAGCTCGCTGTCGCGCGAATGCGGATCGAACAGGATCTGTTCATCCAGGGTCTCGACGCCGGCCAGCACCTCGGCAATATGTGGACGCAGCACCGCCACCAGCCGCCCGCGCACACCGGCCAGCGATCGCAAGGCACGCAGCGCGGGAGTGGCCATGACAGCATCGCCGACCCAATTTGGCAAAAAGACAGCAAGGTTCATGTTCGACCGGTCGGTTCGTGGCGTGCGGGTTCGTTCAGCCGGAAGTTCGTCGAGCGGCTGTTTGGGCCTGCCGGGAGGACTTCATTTGGGAGCGGAAGTGTATCGCGTCGGCGGGGATCGACCTAGGGGACTTTTGCGGCGTTTTTTGCCGCTTTGACGGGCATTTTGCCCCGGCCGGCGCCTACCCCCCCGGCGCGACGCGGGTGCTAGCCAACGACTGCAAGTGGGGCCCGGTCGGGCGCTGGCGGTTAGGCCTCACCGGCGGCCAATTCTTCCAAGGCCGCGGCGAAGGCTCCCAGCGCACCGGCCGAGAAGAGGACCATCCGCACCAGCTCGGGCTGTTTGGCCTCAGTCAAGAATTCACGGATCGTCGACAGGCTGACGCGGCTGGCCAGATCGACCGGATAGCCGTACACGCCCGTGCTGATCGCCGGCAGCGCTACGCTCCGGCATCCATGCTCGACCGCCAGCCGCAGCGATCGGCGTACGGCGCCGGCCAGCAACTCGGCTTCGCCGGCATTGCCTCCGCGCCACACCGGTCCGACGGCATGAATCACATAGCGGGCCGGCAAATTGCCGGCGGTCGAAATCACGGCCGAGCCGGTCGCACAGCCTTGCGGGTAGCGCTGGGCGGTTTCGGCCATGATCGTTGGCCCACCGCGTCGGTGGATGGCTCCGTCGACCCCTCCGCCGCCGGCCAGTTGGCTATTGGCCGCGTTGACGATGGCATCCACCGCTTGGGCCGTGATGTCGCCCTGCTGCAATTCCAAGGCGCACTGACCGATGAGTACGCGCATGACAGGATAGGCCAGAGGCTGCAGGTTTGCCACTTCGGACGACAGGTTTGAGTTGAATCGAGACCTGGCCGTTGTCAAGCCTCTGCCCTGTAGCCTACTCAAGTCCCGGCGCTGTCCATTGTCGGCAGCGGTTCGACGGTGTCTGGATCAGAGGCCGGACGCGACGGTTGCTCGGTCGCGTCGGGCAGGGGCGCCGCCGGCAGCGTCTCGAAACCGTCGGGTGAACTCGTGTGGCCCGAGTAGTGCGGATACTGCATCCGCCCCGGATCCTGGCTTGCAGCACCGGCCCCACTGCCGCCAGCCGCACCATCGATGGCCCCACTGTCGCTGGCTTTGACGGCGGCCGCGGCAGGTTCGGTGGGCAGCGGTTCCGTGGCCGGCGATACTTCGGGCTGCTGAGCCGGCGTACTGACCGGCTGCGCGACTGTGGCCGATCCCTGCTGCGTCACCGGACGCGTCAGCCGCAGCAAGCGCGCCGTCTGCGGCGGCGGAGCGACTTCGTCGACCGGCGCGCCGGTCGGTTTTTGCCGCACGCTTTGCCGGCTCACGCCTTGGGCGACGATGCGCCCGGCAGCAACCGGTTGAGCCGGCGTGGTCGTGCCACTATCGTCGACGCGCACTTCCGAAGAATCGGAGGGCGCGCCGAGTTCGACCTGTACTGGCCGCAATGCACGCTGACGCTGAGCGACCTGAACCGGGGCCGCGTCGGGTCGCGCCTGCGGACCCAGCTTGGCCAGCCATTGCTGGCGCCGGTCATAGTCGGGTCGGCGGCCAGCGCCTGCTCGAAGTGTTCGACCGCCAAACTGTCGTTTCCTTTGCGGTGCAGCAAGCAGCCCATGTTGAATTGAGCCACTGCCGGCGGATTCACGGCCAGCAACTCCGCGAGTGCCTCGTCATTGCGCTCCGCGTCGATCAGGGCGCCAGCGAGATTGTTGTGATACAGCGGCCGCCCGGGCTGCAACTCGACGGCCTTGCGAAGCGTGGTCACCGATTCGGCGAGCATGCCGCGACGCTGGTAGCAAAGTGCCAGATCGTTGCAGATGGCCGCCTCTTCCGGATGTTTGGCCAAGGCTTTTTTGTAAAGCCTCGTGGCGGCGACTAGGTGCCCACGCCGGTCTTCGAAATGGGCATAGCTGCTGAGCGTGGCGAGCGATTTCGGATCGCGGGCCAACGCCTTTTGATAAAACTCTTCGGCTTTGGCCGGATCGCCTGCCTGTTCCTCCGCGACGGCCATCGTCACATAGAATTCGGCATTCGGCGGAGCGTCGTTATGAGTGTTCGTCGGTTTTTTGGCCAGCGACTCGAGCTTGTCGGTTTGCCGCTTCCAATAGCGAGAGAATTTTGTCCCGTTCGGGTTCAGCGGCGAATTGGTCGAGCCGGCGTCGATGCCCGGAGACACCGTCGTACAACCACTGGCCAAAGCCAGGGCCGTTGCCAGCCACAACCCAGTGAGCATCCATGCTCGCACGCGACACCTCAAAACGAGAAACTTGCCTCGGCCGCGCTTTGGCGGCCATTTCCTGAACTGCCAAGAACGCGCAATCTTGCTCCTTTTATGGATCGACCCGACCAGCGGTCCGACTGCAATGGAATCGCATGCCCACATCGCGCAAGTGCCGCTACCATCACATTTTGATAGCACGACGGCCTGTTCGTCGTCTGGCGTGTCGATTTTCCGCGGCGGCGCGTCAGCGCACTGCGCACAGCAAGTGCGACTGTCTCTGCCGCGCCTGTGCCCGCGCGGCGGTTATTGGCTGATCGCGGGTCGCGCGGCAGTCGGAAGCCGTGGCTCGGGCCGAGACTTCGCCGCGTCACGTAGCGTCGCATCGGCGTCCTCGCCCAGCCAATCGCCCGCTCCGAGGTTCGATTCGTAGACGGGCAGTGGCGGACGGTTGGGGGCAAGCCGCGCAACGGCATTCTGCACGGCCCTGATCCGCTCGGCCGTCGCCTCGTCGCTCAGCGAGCGCTCGACGTAAATCGCCCGTCGTTGCGGGGCCGCCTTGGTGATGATCCACCGCAGCCGATATTGGCCGGCATTGTTCAGCTCGGTCGTCCCCTCGACGAAGTGGTAGTCGTTGAGCAGATTCTGCCGCTGCCAGGCGTTGTCGGCCATGATTTGAAACGGCACGATCACGGCCTGTCGATCGCCGGCAATGAACGGTTCGGGCCAGCATTGGTTGCGGTGATAGTCACGTTTCCAACGCTGCCACCAATTCTCCTTCTTCGGAGCCGGCGGTTGCGCCGCGGTCGCAGTACCTTGATCGGTGATGACGACTTCCTGTTGAGCCTCGAGCGCCGAGACCAGCGAAACGACGGCTCCCAGAGTCAGCACGAAGACTAGTCGTCGCAACATCGTTCGCTCTCCCGCGGTTTGGTCAGCGTCGCCTCTGGGGGCGCGCGGGCCAGGGATTGGCGCGCCCGGGCACCGGCTCATCAAGTGCTTATCGGCCGGCGGAGAAACCCTCGATGGGCAGAGTCCTGGGAACCGCTAGAAACCGCCCAGATTTCCCGATTTACGGCTGCCAGCGGGAGGCGCACGAATGCTATCGCGATCGGCTGCTAGCAGCCAGCCGTGCTGCGGCAGGTTGCGATGGAAGTCGTGGCTCACTGGCCCTGCATGGCCGGGAACATCTCGTTGACCATCGTGATCGCCGCCGGCCCGACCAGCACCACGAAGATGGCCGGGAAGATGAAGATCACCAGCGGGAAGATGAGTTTCACGGCGGTTTTGGCCGCCTTCTCTTCGGCCAACTGACGGCGCTTGGTGCGCATCGAATCGCTTTGCACGCGCAGTGCCTGGGCAATGCTCGAACCGAATTTGTCGGCCTGAATCAGAATCGCCGCCAGACTGCGCAGGTCGTCGACGCCGGTGCGCGAGCCGAGCTCGTGCAGCACTTCGGTCCGCGGGCGGCCCATCTGCAATTGAAAATTGCACAGGCCGAATTCCTCGGCCACCGTGCGGCAGCTCTTCTTCATTTCTTCGCTCACCTTGCGCATCGCCTGGTCGAGACCCAAACCGGCCTCGACGCAAACGACCAGCAGGTCGAGCGCGTCGGGCAAGCCGAAAAAGATGCTGTCCTTGCGTCGTTTGGTGAGAAACCACAGCACGACGCTCGGCAGGTAGAAGGCCACGCCGGCCGCACCCACGGTGTTCATCAATGCGCGATCCGTGGGCTGCGTGCCGATCAATGCCGCCCCGCCGCCGAGCAGCGTTCCGACCCAACAACGAGGCAAATTTCAAGCTCAGGAAAGTGCTCACGGCGCCTTCGCTGCGAAAGCCGGCCATGGCCAGTTTGTTCTTCAGCTTGCCGGCTTCTTCGGCCGTCTTTGGCTGGAGCGGAGCGGCCAGCCGCGGCGATGCCTTGGCCAGCATGTCGCGAAAGGGCATTGACTTCTTGGTGGCCACGCCATCCTTGCGCCGATTCTGCGGATTGTTGAACTCATCGAGCCGTTCTTCCGCCCGCGGTCGCGAGGCGACCATCATGTCCAACAGCCACCAAACCCCCGCCGCCACGGCGCCGAACAGGGCCAGCGGCAACAGGCGCTGCCAACGAGATGCTTTCAGCCAACAAAACAGTATTCATCGATCAACCCAGCAATCGTAAGAGAAAGATGGCCGCCAGCGCGAGCCGGGAATCAAACCCTGATGTTCACGATTTTTTTGATCATCAAACCGCCCAATATCTGCATGACCACCGCGCCGACCAGCATTTTCTTGCCCAAATCGTCGCGGAACAGCGACATTTCATATTCCGGATTCAGCCGATAGACGGCCAGGAACAACAGCGGCGGCAGGGCCATCAGCACCAGGCCCGACAGCCGGCCTTCGCCGGTCAGGGCCTGCACCTGTCCATAGATCTTGAACCGCTCGCGGACCAGGTTGCCGATTTTGTCGAGAATTTCAGCCAGGTCACCGCCGGTTTGACGCTGCAAGATGACCGCCGTGGCGAAAAACCGCAGATCGAGATTCGGAATCCGCCTGGTCATCGTTTCCAGCGCTTCGTCGATGGCGATACCCAGGTTCTGCTCCTCGAACACCCGGCCGAACTCCTTGCCGATCGGGGCGGTCATTTCGTCGGCCACCAGGCTGAAGCCCGAGGCCAGGCTATGACCCGCCCGAAGCGCTCGCGCGATCAACTCCATGGCATCGGGAAGCTGCTGGGCGAATTTGTTGAACCGCCGCTTCCGGCGGAACAACATCCACAACAAAGGCAACGGCAAGCAACAGGAGCCGATCAGGAAGACCAAGCCGGGATTCAATTGGCCGACCGTTCCGCCCACCGCGCCCACCAGACCGAAGCCGAGCGTCAGGATAAAAAACTGCTGGACCGACAGCGGCGCATCGGCCTGTTCGAACAGCAAGCGTAAATTGAAACGGCTGACCAGGAATTCGACAAAGTCGAAGTTCGTGTGAAACGACTCGGCCAGCACGCTCTCTTTAAGCAGCGCTTGCTTGGCGTTCTTGCCGGCCTGATTGGTGCCGGTGAGCACGGCCAGTCGGTCTTCGACGCTGGTGGCGCCGGTGCCGCGCAACATGAACGATATGGCCGCCACCAGCGCGGCGACGCAGACGAAGGTGGCGATCAAAATGATTACATAGAGACTCATTGCAGTTTCCCGCGACTCGTTTTTCTCTCCGCCGCCGAAACGACGGCCAATTTAGTCCTTCATCATGGTCCGTTGTCGGAAGGCGCTCGACGGCAACCGCACGCCGGCAGATTCCAAGCGGTCCATGAAGCTGGGGCGGATGCCGGTGGCCTCGAAGCGGCCGTGAGCCCGTCCGTTTTCGTCGATTCCGTCTTGCACGAAGTGATAGATGTCCTGCATCACGATCGTGTCTTGTTCCATGCCCATGATTTCGGTGATGTGCGTCACCTTGCGCGGGCCGCCCTGCAGACGATTGACCTGGATGATCATGTCGACGGCGCTGGCGATCTGTTGCCGCATGGCCTTCAGCGGCAGTTCGAAGCCGGCCATGGTGATCATGGTTTCGATGCGCGCGACGCCGTCGCGCGGGGTGTTGGCGTGAATCGTGGTAAGCGATCCTTCGTGACCGGTGTTCATGGCTTGCAACATGTCGAGCGTTTCCGGCCCACGGCACTCGCCGATGATGATGCGTTCGGGCCGCATACGCAGGGCGTTGCGCACCAGATCGGTGGCGCCGATGGCCCCCTTGCCTTCGATGTTCGCGGGCCGGGTTTCCAGCCGCACGACGTGCTCTTGTTGGAGCTGCAATTCGGCCGCGTCCTCGATCGTCACGATCCGATCATTGGCGGAAATAAAGCTGGAGAGCGTGTTCAATAGCGTCGTCTTTCCCGAACCCGTACCGCCGGAAATGATGATGTTCAGCCGGGCTTTGATCGCCCCTTCCAGCAGCATCACCATCTCCGGAGTGAATGCCTTGTAGTTGAGCAGGTCTTCCAATTTCAGCGGATTCGCGCCGAAACGCCGAATCGACACCGCGGCGCCGTCGAGGGCCAGCGGCGGAATGATGGCATTCACGCGCGAACCGTCGGCCAATCGGGCGTCGACCATCGGACAGACTTCGTCCACTCGGCGACCCACCTTCGACACGATGCGGTCGATGATCTGCATCAAGTGGTTATTGTCGCGAAACGTGACGCTCGTCCTTTCCATCTTGCCGCGGCGTTCCACGTAAACGTGCTTGGGTCCGTTGATCAAAATGTCGCTGATCGTCGGATCCTTGAGCAACAGTTCCAGCGGGCCCAGTCCAAACGTCTCGTCCAGCACTTCCTCAACGAGTCGGTCGCGCTCATTGCGGTTGAGCAGCGTCCCCTCGGTGTCGCACAGATGTTCCACGACCAGGCGAATCTCGCGGCGCAACACGTCGCCGGCCAGATCGCCGACTTTTGTCAGGTCGAGTTTCTCGACCAGCTTGCCGTGGATCCGTCGTTTCAGGTTTTCGAACTCGACTGCTTTGGCGTCTTCGGCTGATCGCAGCGGTGCCACTTTGATTGCCATATTTGTTTCGCTTGCCTTCCGTTGTGCTCGCTTCTGACTTCGACGGTACACTCCGCTGGCCGTGGGCGTGGCAGCGGCGCTCTGCCAGGCTTCTTGACCGCGGCAGCATGCTGACCGCGGCGCGGATCTGCGCGCCACGGTCGCCCATCGCCTAGGAGCGTCTACTGAAACATAGCTCGCGGTTCACCGGCGGGAGGCGAAAAGGAAACATGCCGGAAAATCGGCACGCCGCGAGAGGATAGAATCGCCGCACCCGGCGCGGCCAGGCGAGAGCGCTCGCCTGCGGGCGGGAGCCCGGCGGCGCGGTGTCGGCCGTCATGGACGGCTGCCTATTTGGCCGGAGCGGCGGCGGGCTTGGCGGCCGCGTTCTGCCGGTTGGGCCACAGATTCAACAATTTGCTGATCGTCGATTTTCCTGCCTCGGCGACCGTTTCGGCCCGCGGGTCGCCCCCCAGCGCATGAGCCAAAGCGACGATCGACTGCGTGATGGCGGCTTTCGGTGCTTGCTCGATGAGCGGCACGCCGTTGTTGCGCACCTCGACCATCGTGCGGTAATCGTTCGGCAACTGCCAGAAGACTTCGCGGCCCATCGTATCCTTGGCCTTCTTGAGACTGATCTGATTATCCAGCCCCACGCGATTGACCAGGATCTTGATTTTGTCCTTGACCGATTCCATCTCGCTCAGCGACATCATCAATCGCACGACGTTTCGCAGGCAGGGCAAATCCAACTGCGTGACCAGCAGCACGTGATTGGCTTGTTCCAGCGCCACCATGTCCAGCGCGTTGAAGCTTTTCGACAAGTCGAGAATGACGTGCGAAAAGGTCGCCTTGAGCAGCCCGATCACTCGGCTCAAATCCTCCGGCGTTACCAGCGGCACGTCTTCCAACCGCACCGGCCGCGGCAACAAGTACAGCCCCGACGAATGCTTGGTCAGCGACCGCTTGAGCAGCGTGAAATCCAAGCGCGTGACGTTCTGCGCCACGTCGACCAGCGTGTAGTCGGGAATGGTGTCCAGAAATACGTCGGCGTCGCCCAGGCACATGTCCAGATCGACCAGCGCCACGCTGTTGCGTTCGTCGGCGGCCAGGGCACATCCCAGGTTGACCGCGACGCTCGTCGTTCCCACGCCACCGGTGACACCGGCCACCGCGATGACTGTGCTTGCGCGCGCGCCATGCTCGCCCCGGCTGAATCGTTGGCTGCTGATCCGCTCCAGCGCGCCGACCAGGTCCTCGATCTTCACCGGTTGGGTGACGAACTCCTTCACGCCGGCACGCATCGCTCGCAAGATCAACGAGCCGTCGGTCGACGAGCTCATCACCAGGATGCTGCACGTTGGAGCCGATTCGCGTAATTGAGTGACCAGATCCAACGCCTTGTCGGGATCTTGATCGAGCGCGACGATGCCGATGTCGGGATGGGTTTGAGCCACCACGTCGCCAAAAAACTCGTACCGCGAGCACTCCGCTTCCAGCCATACCGAACCCATGCCCAACAGCGTTGACTTCAAAGCGTCACGGCTTCGGTCATTCGGATCGACGATCGCCAATCGCAGCACATTACTCATGAGTGTTCCATCGCTCGGCGAATCAAAGGGGTGCTTGCCCGGCGGACCACCGGCCAAAAGCGCCGGCGCCGCGATACTCGGGCGAAAACTGCTGAGGATTTATCGTCCCTAATTACTTACGTCATAGCCCGTCGGGCCGATGAACGCCGGCGGCTCGCCGACCGCATTTGTGTCGGCTGTCGTAGCCGAACTCTGCGGTTGGGGACGATTAATCCGATTAGACCGGGGGGAAGGGCTGGCCCCTGCTGGACCCGTGGCGACACGCCGCGCTACTGTGCCGTCAGTACGCACCGGCTGGGGCCGCCCCGCCGCCGGGCTCTGCGCCGCCGATGTGCCGTCGGTCGGCTGTGGCAGCGCCTGTTCGGGGGCGCACGGCGCGCTTTGGCCGGCGGAGTGCCGGGCAGCACTTCCATCGACTCGGGGACCGCCCCTTGCGGCATCACCGGGCCCATGCTGGGACCTGGACCGGGGCCAGGACCAGGGAATCCGGATCTCATGCCTCCCGGAATGCCCCCTCCCGGCATTGGGGGCGACGGTACTTCGTTGTAACCCTTGAAGTAGAACCCGCAGTCGTCGGGCGACATGGTGCCAACACCCGGCCCGACCGGAGGCACCTGGTCGCAGTTCATCGCTTCGCCGATTTCGGGGCGAACCATAATCAGCAGTTCCGTTTCTTCTATCGTTTCGGTCGATCGGCGGAACGCCAGGCCGAGATATGGGATGTCCATCAAATAGGGGATGCCTTGAACCTGCTGCTGCACGTCGGTTTGGAGCAAGCCGGCCAGGGCCAGCGTCTGACCGGCGTTCATTTCTACGCCGGTGTCGCACTCGCGGGTGCGAAAGCCCGGAATGGTGCTGCCGTTCAGCGTGATGCTGACCGTCGGATTGATTTCGCTGATCTTGGGTCGGACTTCCAAGTGGATGCGGCCGGCACCCAACACGATCGGCACGAAATCGACCTGCGTGCCGAATTTGCGGAATTGGATTGAGATCGTGCCCAGGCTCTGCGGCACCGGAATCGGCATTTCACCGCCCGACAGGAAGTAAGCCGGTCGGCCGCTAGTGGTGACCAACGTCGGCTCGGCCAGCACTTTCAAGATGTTGTTCCGCTGCAGCATTTGAATGAATCCGAAGAAGCCGTTATCGAACTGATTGAGGAGGCCGAGCGAGATGGTCGGTTGCGTTCCCAGCTGGTTGACGACCGTGGTGATCGGCGATGCCGCCGTCGCGCCGCCCACCGCTGGCGCCACCACCTGCGGCAGCGTGGCCACCTTGGAAAGGCCGCCCGCCGTCGACGAAAAGAAGGACGAGCCCCCGCCGAAGACTTGCGTGAAATCGACGCCGGCGTCGCGCAATTTGGTGCGCGAAACTTCCATCACTTTGACGTGCAGAATCACCTGCGGCACGCCGCCGACGTAGATGTTGTTGATCACCTTGGGATAGTAATCCGAGGCCATCGAGACGATCCGGTTGACGTCGTCGGCCCGATCGACGAAACCGCCCAGCACGACGCCAGCGGAAGTCGGCCGCACGGTGATCGCGGCGGCGGGGAATTCCGCCCGCAGCAGCTCGGTCAATTCCCGCGTGTCGCCATAGATGCTGACGTCGATCGTGTAAACATGATTCTCCTCGTCCCACAGCGTCACCTTGGTGAAGCCGGCCTTCTTGGCATGCATCTGCACCTGCCGAGCCGACAGCGGAGTGAGGGTTAACAAGTCGGGGTTTTCGACTTGGACCCGCGGAATGTTCTGCTGCGTCATCAGAATGATGCTGCCGTTGACCGTCATGTTGACCCGCTCTTGAGCCGAGCGGATCGGATGGATCAAGTCGGAGTTGTCGACCAGGCGGATTTTGCCATCAGGTTGCTGAGTGGCTGGCTGAGCGGCTGGCTGAGCGGCTGCCGGCCGACAGATGGGCACGGCCAATAGCCATGCCGCCAACAGCGGCAGCGGCATCAGCCGGCCGCAAATCCAAGATAGGCTGTCAAGCAGCCCGGCGCGCTTAGGAGACATCCCTGTACTTCCTTGCACTGGGTTCGATTGAGCGAGGGGTGAAGAATCACGCCAGCTCGCCAGGTCGACTTCTTTCACTACTCGAAGGTCGCCTCGGCCGCATCCTTGCGGCGAAATCGGCGTCCTCCTGGCATCCGCATCTCACACAATTTTGAGCGATCGCGCTCGCGATCCGTCAGTCGTTGGGGACCTCCGTCAAGCTGCCAAATCCGTCGTCACCCGCCGTCGGTTGCCGCAGCGGAGGATCGTTTTCGGAATCCGTGCTGTCGCTCGTATCGACCGGCGGCGCTGCAGGCGGTGTCGGCGGATCGGGTGCGTAATCAACATGCTCCGATTTGATGACCGGGAATTTGTCGGAGGTCAGCACGACGTCCCGCATCTCGCTTCCCTCGACCAGTACCATCGTCCAAGTCGACGGCGCCGCGGGCACGGCGGCGATCGGCGCCGGGGCCGGGGCATACGTCGAGTTGAGGCCGGAGCCCGTGGCACTTCCGGGCTGCTGGATCGTGTTGGTGTTGGCATTGGCCAGTCCGGCCGAGCCGCCGGCACGGTCTCCGTCGGGTCCAGTGGGTCCGTCGCCGAGCAGGTCGGAGACACGCGCACCTTCCGAATCGGACTGTGAACTGTCGTCGGGACTGCGCATCACCAGCCGGATCGTTCCCATCCCCGTGGCGAGTGTCAATTTTTCGGCTTGCTCGGGCGTGACCAGCAGCGCGACGGTCTTCGCCGCCGACGCGGCCGCATCGCCGCTACCACCGTGTTGGCGCTCAAACTGCGTGTCGACCGCAAAGACCCGCACGTCGTTCAGAATGGTACGCGTGCTCATTTCCTCGATCGTTGAACCAGGCCGGCGCGACATGTAGAGCAGCACGTCGACGCGGTCGTCGGGCAAGATCAAGCTGCTGGCGCCCGTGACGGCGTCGACCTGCACGGACATCACGCGATAGCCTTTGGGGATTTTGCGTGCCGCTCCGACTCCGTCGCTTCCCATCAGCTTGCCGGACAGGATCGGCTCGCCGGCAAAAAGTTTGGTGGCGCTGCGCCGGCCTTGGAGCTCGTCGAGCGTGGTGAGTGCGCCGGCGGGGACTTTGCCCTTGGGCCATTCTTCGAAACGAACGCTCTCCGGCGTCAGCAAGTCGTTGTAGTGGATGTCGGCGGAGGCGACCAGGATCGGCTCCATTTCACTGACCGGGGCTTCAGCCGTGTTGCGGCGGTCCATGACCTGACTGATGCCGATCGATGCCACCAGCCCGCAACCCAGCGCCAGCGCTAACAACACCATGGATCTGGAACGCATGGACTTTTTGCGCCCACCCTAGCGGGGAGCGACCTTTTCTGTCAGACCCCATGTCGGGGCATTCTTTGCAATGCGCCGATTCCTCGCCGCATCACGACCAACATCCGTGCGCCTTGCGCACATCACGCGAGTCGACTCGCTCTCTGCCAGCCGTTCTCGCGCTTCACGCTCCTGCGGCGGTCGGCGTTGTCGCGCAGGGACAATCACCCCCGCGCCGCCTACCGCGTCCCTCGTAGCTAAAATTGGCCCGCAGCACCGGTCAACTTGATAAAATCCCACCCACCCGGAAACCGTTGCCAGCGCAGCCAACACGCCGAAGCCACCCTTTTGGTCATTATCGTCACACCTCGCCAACCGCCCCCCTTCACCGGCGGCCTGCTAGCTGGCGGAATGCCGCGAGAAACGTCACGCGCGTCGTCGGCAGACTGAACTCAGTGAGCCGTCCGGCGCGGTCGTAATAGCCCCTGTCGATCTCTTCGGCACAACCGACAGAGGTTCTCTAGTTTGAAATGAATCTGCCGGCCGCATGCCGCTTCATGCATCGCCAGCTCGTGGTAGCACTTCGAGTCGCGGGCAGGAAAGCCCATGGGTTACCTGGACGCCGATGCGTCCGCGGCACTCTGGTGCATCTCGCGCCGCCAGTCGATCGCATTGGATCGCAATTATCGAGGCAAGTCGTGATTTGCTTGCCGGTGAATTGTTTCGCAAATCGCGGATGTGTTAGTTGATCAGCAAGCCGGCCCAGAAAAAGTAGGCGATCGATCCGATTGCAATCGGAATCCCATAAGGGAGCAGCAGCATCGATTTCTTGCGTTCCGCCGCAATCGCCGACAGCAATTCCGGGTCGCGGATCGTGGTGACTTCGTTGACAATCGTCCAAAACTGTTCGCGATGCTTGACCCAAGCCCGGCGATAAATGACCATCCCCACGGCGATCACTCCGCCAATCAGGGCCGAGACGCAAAAGGCATAGAACGTGGTGAACACCCCCATCCAGGCGCCGACTCCGGCCAACAATTTAACGTCGCCCGCTCCCATGCCGCCAATGGCGTAGGCCGGCAGCAACAGGCCCAAGCCGACGGCGGTGCCCAGCAGGCTGGCCGCCAGGCCTGGCCAACCGAAAGCCACGGTCGAATAGATCCAACCGCTGAGGATCATCGGGAACGTGATCCAGTTAGGGACTTTCAGCTTCAGGCCGTCAATCACGGCGGCCACGATCAGAGTCACCGTAACCAGCCAAACGTGCCAATTTTCCGCGAGGGATTGCTCGATGTTTGCAGCATCCATGGATCTGTTCTTTCCTCGTGTTGAAGTGGTCAGTGGCCCGACAGTTGTCGATCCGAGCGGTTCGGTTGCATCCGCTCGACGACAAGCCGTGGGATCAAATTTGTGAAAATGCGAATCGGTTTGGCCGCACAATCCCACGGAATCGCGCCCGCTCGACACACGCGATCAGGCTTGCCGTGTGACCAGGAATCCGAGCATCGCGGCCAACAGACTGAAAAACACGACGGCCATTTCGACCGCCTCGAATACGGTTTCTGATGCAATGAAAGGAAACATAGGCTTTGCCTGTCCAAAATAACTTCAATCGCGTGCGGTGGTCCGCCAAAGACGTTCGGCCGCGAGGGCGAAGTCAAACGCCCCGGCGTGGCCCCGCGGACCCTCCGCCTGTTGGAACCGTAGGTTATTTACGGCCGATGTCAAATGTTTCGGCCTGCGTCGCGCGGCTCGGCGCTTTAGCGGGCGTCGGTCCCCTGCCGAGCTTTCCCCGCTTCGAGCCGCTCGACGGTAAGCAGCGGCTCGCCCACGTAATTGCGAATCGTGGTTTCACGCGCCGACCGATCTTTCGTTACAGTCGGTCCAGTCGGCAGCCGAGGCTCGCCGGTTGCTACAAACCGCACCCGCCAGAGAGCGTCGGCCGGGGCAACCAGCCGGCTCACGGCCGGCCACTCCTCCTCGGCGACAACGTGGATGTCGTGCCGCGGGACAGCGAAATAGGCCAGTGGCCAATAGCTCCACCACGAATCGGCCACGATCCAGATTTGCCTGCCCGATTCCTGAGCCGCCGCCGGACTGGCGTGCGCCTCAGCACTCTCAATTGCCGCAAGCGCCGCCAATTTCGGTTCGATCGCCGCGGTGCGGAAAGCCACGTGCGACGTGCCGCCGCTGGAGGCAAAGACCAGGAAATAATCGCGATAGAATTGGGCCAGCCACAGCCATGCCACTGCCGCGAGCACCACGGCCGCCACCCATGCCGGCGCACTGGGTCGCGGGCCGTTGCCGCGCGCCGGCGGCGAGCTTTGCTGGGGTCCGCGGCTGGTGAGTCGGCGGCGGCCAAGCCAATAGCTCCAGCCAAGCGCCAGTAGCACGCCAATCGGTGCCACCAGGCACATGCCGTAACGTTCGAAATGCGGGGCCAGCGCTGCCGGTCCGGCCACCAGATAAAACGTGCCGACCATCAGCGCCACGGCCCAGGTCAGACAGCGCTCGCGTCCAGAGTCGGCACCGCGCAGCCGCGCTGGACCAGTCCGAGCACCGCCACCAGCACCAGTGAGACCAGCGCCAGGTCAGCGCAGTCGAGCGCGGTCGACGTCTGAGCAGGCCCGGGAATGAATTCAAAAATGGTTCCGCCGGAGAGGAGCCGCACGAGTCGCCGCAAGAACAGCCCACCCTGGGCAGGGTCGAGCAGCCGCGCGGCCGCGGTTCCCAACAGCCTGCGGCAAAACCAGCCTCCCGCCGCCGTGAAAATGCCGAGCGTCACGATTGCCAGCCAGCGTTTCCAACCACCGCTCTGATCGCTGCCGGTTTGCTCCCAAGTGGCACGGATTCGGCGCACCAGCCATTGCCGTAGCGGTAAACCGCCGGCACGACGAGCAGCCAAACCGCAAAAACATTGGTCGGATGGATCCAGATCGCGGCGCCAAACGCAAGCAGTGCCGGCAGCCAATCGGGAGGGATCTCCGGGGCGGGAAGCAGTTTTTTGCGCTCGACCTCACGTTCGACGGTCGACAGCCCTAGATAGAGCACCAAGACCGTTGCCAGAACGGTTTGACTGGTGTCCCAGGCAAATCGACTGTAGGCGATTGCGATCGGCAGCACTGCCAACACGGCAGTCGACACCAAGGCGGCGCGGCGATCGAAGACTCGACGGCAGAGCCAGAAATTCGCCCCCAGCGCGGCCACTCCGCTGGCCAGCGCCACCGAGCGCAGCACCACGACCGACGAAGCAAAGATCAGGTGCAAAGCGGCCAACGGCAACAGCAGAAACGGATTGACGGGATTGCCGGTCGGCGTGCGCCAGCCAATCGGTTCGCCGGCGGCCAGATGTGCCGCCTGAATGCCCAACCACGCTTCGTCGCCATTGAGTCCCGGAATGTTCCCCAATTGCCAGCCGCGCAGCACGAGAGCCACGCCGATCAGCGCCAGGAAATTCGCCGCTACCACGGCTCGCCAAAGCGGACTGCCAGGCCGCTTCCTCAGCATGCGCGGCGGCGCCGGCACGGCCGGGTTGGATTCCACAAGCGTTTGGTTCATGCCGTTTCTCCGCCGGTGGTTCAGTTCAGATCCGCAGTCCCGTCCAAATCGTCAACGCCACTCCAAGGCCAGCCGTGGCAAACAGAAGCAGAAACACGACCCGTACCATTCGGAGTGCGATGCGCTTCACCGCCATCGAACGGTCGCAATACTGCTTCGTCAGTGCCGTCTGTTCTTGCATGGCGCCAAGGATTTCCTGAAGCAGCCGTGTTTGTTCGTCGTTCATAGTAAAGCTCCTGATGCCCGACTAGCCCTGCGGCGGCCGGTGCCGGTTTTGGCACTCGGCGCCTGCGCACGCTGTGGCGATGCTGCGGCGGGGGGTGTGTCGATTAGCGGCCCGGTGGTCGATAAGCAAAGCTATCCTTTACTTGAGGTGCACGCGGGGGATCGCGGTCCGTTAGAATGAACCAGAGGCGTTCGCAGGAACGATCACGCGGGTTGAACCGGTTTTATGGATTGGTCCGAAACGATCGTCGGTTGGCTCGCGGCCCAAACATCTTGGGCTTACCATGGCGATGCGCCCCTGGCCACTGAGCCGGCCGCGCTGGCGGCCATGGCGCTGGTGGCTCACGGTCGCGACGCGCACACGGTGCTCGATTGGCTCGTCGAACGGCAGACGGCCGACGGCAGCGTCGGCATCACGCTCGAGCAAAATGCTCCCGGCTGGCCGACTGGCGAAGTGGTGCTGGCCTGGGCGCTAGCCGATCGTCGCGCAGCGCGCGAATCGGCAGCGCTACACAACCGCGATCGCGCCGCGGCGTCGATTGGCTCTTGACCAGCCACGGCATGGCGCTCGAGCGCATCGAAGAACTCGGCCACGATTCGACATTGATCGGCTGGCCCTGGGTCGAGGGAACGCATTCCTGGATCGAACCGACGGCCTGGGCCGTGTTGGCACTCAAATCCGTTGGGCTGGCCCAACACGCGCGCACGCGCGAAGCGGTTCGCTTGCTCATCGACCGCTTGCTTCCCGACGGAGGTTGCAACTTCGGCAACACGTTTGTCCTGGGCCAGCAGCTTTTGCCGCATCTTCAATCGAGCGGCGTCTGCATGCTGGCGCTGGCCGGCGAAAAAGACAATGATCCACGCATCGGCCGCACGGCCGATTATCTCGAGCGCGAGATCTCTCGCCACACCGCCACCGCGTCGCTCAGCTTCAGCCTGCTCGGTCTGGCTGCTCACGACCGGCAACCCGCGCTGGTCGGCCCCTTGCTGGCCGCCGCCGCCGAACGGATGCTGGTCCGCGATCGCAGTGCCCATAAACTGGCGCTGCTGGCCTTGGCCGCCCAAGCCGCCGACCATCCGCTGACGACTCCCACTACGGAGCGGCTGCCATGACACACGATCCTTTGCCGCAAAAACCGCGCCCCGCACCCGGCAATCCGGCTTCAGCCGCCGCGCCGGCGATCCTTGCGCCGGCGTCCCCGATGTTCAATCGACGTACCGCGCTGTTCGGTGGTGGTGCGGCGCTGGCCGGCATCCTGGCCTATCCGCTTGTGCGCGACTTGCTCCGGCCGCATGCCGGCGTTTTCATCGCGCGAACCAGCGCTATGATGGACCACTGGAGCGGACGATTTCCGACGGGCTGCTGGCCGCCGGCATCGACTCCGCGCGCTGGCCGGCAAGCGGGTGTTGCTCAAACCGAACCTCGTCGAGCCGAATCGCAAGATTCCGCACATGACGACCCATCCGGCGATGATCGTCGCCGCGGCCGAAGTCTTTCGCCGCTGGGGCGCCGACGTCCGCGTGGGCGAGGGGCCCGGCCACATGCGCGACACCGAAATGGCGCTGATCGATTCGGGCGTGCAAGATCAGCTCGATGCGGCCACGCTGACATTTGCCGATCTGAATTACGAGGAAGTGGCCTGGACCCCCAATCGCGGCGGAGCCAGCAAGCTCGAAGGATTCTTTTTCCCGCGCTCGGTCGTCGAAGCCGATCTGCTCGTTTCGATGCCCAAGCTCAAGACGCACCACTGGGTCGGATTCACCGCCGCCCTGAAAAATCTGTACGGCGTGATTCCAGGCATCAAGTACGGCTGGCCGAAAAACGTCCTCCACCACGCCGGCATCCCGCAAACCGTTTTCGACATCAACGCCTCGCTCCCCAAAACCGTCGCCATTGTCGACGGCATCACCTGCATGGAAGGAGACGGTCCGATCCTCGGCAGCCCCAAGGAATTAGGCTTGGTCGTCGTCGGCACCAATCCCACGGCCGTCGATGCCACGATCGCCCGCATCATGGGGCTCGAGCCGACCGCCGTCAGCTATTTGCAGCTGGCCGCTGGCACGCTAGGGCCCGTCGCCAGTCGGCAGATCGACCAGCTCGGCGAGCGCTGGGAAACCGTTGCCAGTCCCTTTCAGATTCTCAACGTCCCGCATTTGCAGCAGCTGCGCCGCCCGCCTGGATCGCTAGTGTCGTGATGCCCTACCGCGCCCCATCTCAAACGGTCTCGCCCGCCAACCAGCGACGGCTGCTCGTTGGGTCTTTGGCGGCGGCTGCGCTGTTGTGCGCGGCGATGGCCATTCCCCTTTTGGCCGGCAGGGTTTTTGTGGCCGACGATCTGGGGGCTTTCCATCTGCCGCTGCGCGCGTTCTATGCCCAGCAATTGCAAGCCGGCGAGCCGTTCGATTGGCTCCCCTCGCTGTTCGGCGGATTTTATCTCTCTGGCGAAGGACAAGCCGGGACGTATCATCCGCTGCATCTGGCGCTCTACCGCTTTCTGCCTCTCACCGTGGCGTTCGACCTGGAGCTGTTGATCAGCTATCCGTTGATGCTTTGGGGTAGCTATTTGCTGCTCGCGCGCTGGCTTGTCCGTCGCGATGCGGCCATGTTGGGGGCCTTGGTCTTTACGTTCTCGGGCTTCAACCTGCTTCATTTTGTTCATCCCAATGCGGTGGCCGTGGTGGCCCATTGGCCCTGGCTGCTGTGGGCCATCGATCGGGCGCTGGTTTCCCGCGGTAACCCTTCGACCGATCGCATTGAACGGGCCACGCCCGCCTGGGCCTTTGCCCTGATTTCGCTCCTGCTCGGCTCCGAGATCTTGATCGGTTATCCGCAATATGTCTGGATCGGGATGCTCGTTGTCGTTCCCTATGCCCTGTATTGCGCCTCCAAAAGTCCGGCCCCACGCTGGCGCCAACTGATCTACTTGTTCTCGGCCGGCATCATTGGCGTTCTGCTGGGTGGCATCCAGCTTATTCCGTCGATCGACGCCCTGATTCATTCAAACCGGCAATCGGTCGACGCCGCTTTCGCTGGTTCGGGCTCGCTCCATCCGCTCAACCTGATCCAAGCCGTGGCCCCTTATTTGTTCGCCACCCGCGTTGTCGGCCAGAATACGCATGAACTCGGGCTTTACTTCGGCGCCGTGCCGCTACTGCTTTGCGTTTGGCTATTGGCCCATCGTCGCTCGTGGGGCAATCGCCGGCCGCTGATCGTGGCCGCGTTGTCGGTGGCCGGAGTCGCTCTGCTATTGGCGTTTGGCGAGCATGGGATCGGCACGTGGCAACAGTATCTGCCGCTGGTCGGAAAGTTTCGCTTTCCTTGTCGATCGATCGTTTGGGTCTATGCGGCGGTGGCCTTGTTGGCGGCCATCGGTTGGCAGCGGCTGGTCGCGGCACCGGCTGCCGGGCGGCCCATGTCGACCGCGGCGCTCTTCGGCGCGAGCGTGCTCGTGGCCCTGATCGCTCCCTGGATTTGGCCCGATTTTGTTTCGTCATGGGCTTGGATCGCTGCCGGCCCGCTTTGGTTCGGCGCTGGCGCTGTCGCGATCTGGGCGCTGAGCGCGGATATCGGGCCGCTCCGGCGGCGATCATTCTGCTCACCGTGTTCGATCTAGGAAGCTATGGGCTGAGCTACGCGGTCTGGCCGCACACGGCTCGGCTGGCTGATTTTGCCAGGCCCGACAATGCTCCGCCCAATGCCGACCGGCCAATCGTGGCGCAGCCGCCAGGCGACAGTGCCGATGACCTGAAGGTCGGCAATCGCCTCCTATTGGCCGGATTCCGCCGCGCTGACGGTTATGTGGGGCTCGTCCCACGCCGTCGGCTCGACTACCGCGATGAGAGCGCCCTGCGCGTGGCGGGTGTTGGTTTCGTGGCTGACCGCACCGGCCCGGACGATTCCGACTCCATCGGCTGGTTGCCGGTGCCCGATCCGCTGCCGACGATTCGCCTGATCACGCGCGCGATCACCGACCACGGTGGAGCGTTTCCGTCCGAGGCCCTGGCCGTCGACGCGGCACTCGTCGACCCCGGGATGCACGAAACCGAGTCCGACAACCCGCGGTCCGACGACGCGCCGCTCGAATTGCCCCCCGGACGGCCCGGCACGATTTCCGATCTCGATCAGCGGGCCGGCCGGTTGTCGGTCACCACCGCGACTGCCAGCCGCCAACTTTTGGTCGTGGCCGCCAGCTTTAATTCCGGGTGGCAAGCAACCGTCGATGGCCGGCCGGTGCTGGTATTGCGGGTTAATCGGGATTTTCTGGGATGCGTGGTCGAACCGGGCAAACACCGTGTGACGCTCGACTTCCATCCTTTTAGCCTCCAGGTGGGCCGGGTCCTTTCAAGTCTTGGACTAGGTTTGTTGTGTGTCCAGCTGGTCGTCGCCTCGTGGCTCGGCCGCCGATCCGCGCCGCGAACCGTCGCGCCGGAACGGGTCGCGACCGAGGCCGACGTAGCGACCGTGTCGCTGCGCTAACGCGTCGAGCGATCGACGGATTGCCGGGCACACAGCATCGGCGTCGTTTCCGATCCGTCACCTGCTCAAGCTGTTTGGAAAACCCATGACTCGTCCACCCGTTAATGAGACCCTGATCAGCGTCGTGTTGCCGATCTATAACGAAGCCGACGTGATCGAACAGTTGCACGGCCGCGTTCATCGCGCGGTAATTGCCTGCGGCATGGGCCAGGAAATCATTTTCGTCAACGACGGCTCGACCGACGGGAGTGGGCAAATACTCGATTCTCTGGCCGAGCGCTATCGCCACGTGCGCGTCATTCACCTGGCGCGAAACTTCGGGCATCAGGCCGCCATCCACGCCGGTCTGTGCAACGCACGGGGCGACGCGGTTGTGCTGATGGATTCCGACCTGCAAGATTGCCCCGAGGCGATCGGACGCCTGGTGGCCGAATGGATTACCGGCTACGACGTGGTCTACGCGCTGCGCTGCGATCGTCCCGAGGCGGCCTGGAAGCGCTGCCTGTTCTCCGTCTTCCACCGTCTGCTGTCGAGCGTGGCAAGCACCGACATTCCGGCCGACGCGGGCAATTTCAGCATCATCGACGCCCGCGTGGTCCGTGAGATCGTGGCCCTGGGCGAGTGCGATCGTTACTTGCCCGGCCTGCGCAGTTGGGTCGGGTTCAAGCAGCGCGGCATCGAGATCCGGCGCGACCGTCGCTACGACGACCGGCCCCGCGTTGCCTTACGCGGTCTGTGGCGGCTGGCCAAGACCGCCATCTTTTCGTTCTCATCGTTTCCGCTCACCGTATTTTACGTGATCGGCTACAGTGCGCTGGCCTTGTTCCTGCTGCTGGGCGGCTACGCCCTGTTTTGCAAGGCGTTCACCTCGTTGAGCGTGCCGGGTTGGACTTCGAACGTGCTGGTCGCCAGTTTCTTCGGAGCCGTCAACTCGCTGGGAATCTGCATTCTCGGCGAGTACGTGATCCGCATCTACGACCAGGTGCGTGGTCGTCCGCTTTATGTCGTCAATCAAACGCGCAACGTCCATCCTGCCGCCGATAACCATTGGCCCGACAACGAATCGCACACTTGGCCCGGCGCCGACCGGCGCACTGCCAGCGAGCGCCGCGCCGCCGCCGAGCGACGCGACAGCGAGCGACGTGCCTTTGGCGATCGGCGTGCCGTGGCCCAGTTGTTGCAAGATGGTGCCGATCTCGGTTCCGCGGAATATCTGACCTTTGCCGCCGAATTCGACACCCACGATGATTTGGGCGGCGACTGGCGCACCGATCTGGAGTCCGACGCCGATTACGATGAATTGATCGCCGAAGCCGAATCGCTCATGGCGCTCGTGTTGCCGGCCACCGCCAGCGCGAAGCTCCACCAGCCGCAGCCCACCGATCAGGCCGAGACATCGGCCCCGCCGAGCTCCGATCCATTGAACCAGGACCCGCTGAACGCCGATTCGCTGGACATTGATCAGATGTGGTTAGTGGGCGAGCAATCGCCTGCCGACGCAAAGCGGGCCGCCGATAAGCGTCTGCCCGCCGAGCACCCCGTCGACAAGCGGTCGCCCGATCACAAGCAGTCGGCCGGTCGTGGGCGGCCCAGCTCGACAGAGCGTGGTCACTCGCCGAGTGGCGAATCAGCGCCTGGCAAACAACCTGCGGCCGATCACCGCGAGAAGCCCGATGCCGGCCGTGCGCCCAAGGCCGAGAAGACCGGCCGCCGCGGCCGCAAAGGCAAAGACCGCCGCGGCGAGTAAAGCGCGTGGCCGTGGTTCGTTGGATGCGGGCGCCGGCTCGCTTCCGCGGACAATCCTTGAATGAGGACTCCGTCGCGGCCACCACGTCCCGGGGTAGAATTTCGTGTAGCGGAGACGCGCCGACCCCACGAGAACAAGCCATGCGATTCACGGTCGTTTTGGAACAAGAGCCAGATGGCGGATATGTCGCCAGCGTTCCAGCACTGCCCGGCTGCGGCAGCCGGGGCGACACACGTGCCGAATCGCTGAGCAACATCCGCGAGGCGATCGAGCTCTACGTCGATGATTGCCGCGCCAGCGGCGATCCAATTCCCACCGAGGCGGGCAAGGAATTCGTCGACATCGAAGCCGCTTAGGCTGGGGTGCGCACGTGGCTAAGCTTCCCGTCCGATCTGTCTGGGCGCGAAGTGAGAGTCGCCCTCGAACGTGCGGGATTCGTCTTCCGCCGTCAGCGCGGCAGCCAAGTGATTCCTTCGCCGTAAGCATTCCTTATGCCAGGGTGATCGTTCCCGATCACAAGCAGATCCGACAAGGCACCCTACGCAGAATCATTTCCGACGCGGGCCTCGCTGACGACGAGTTTCTGCAGCTCCTGGGCCGCTGAGGACGAAAGCAACCGGCTCCGATCCGCCCGGCCTGGGGTCGCATAAACCACATCGCGGCCCATGAATCGCGGCGCCGTAAATCAGCGAGCGACGAGCGTTTGCAGCGGGCCACGGCGTTAGTCGAGTTGGAGGACGGAGAGTCCGGCGCTAAGACCGTGGGCTGGCTATCCGTCCCTCCCAAGTGGCACTCACCGCATCAGAAGAAACGATTGCCGGCGCGTTTCGGCCGAGACGCGTGACCCCTCAGATGCCAAAGTTTTCGAGAAGCACGGTGCCTGAAGCCGTGCCGTTGGTCTCCCACAACTGCGTATCGCCTGTGCGGACATTGGTCACGTCGAAGAACATTTCGCCGTTCACGATTGTCTGAACGGAAATTTCGGCCCCTTCCGTGCCGAAGTTGAAATCATGAAGCAGCGTGGTGCCCGATGCGGTTCCGTTGGTGCCCCACAACTGCGTATCGCCCGTGCGGAAATTCACCGTTTCGAAAATCAACGCATTATTGAGGGTTGTCAAAACCGTGAGATCGGCGCCTTGCGTGCCGAAGTTGAAATCACGCAGCAGCGTGGTGCCGGATGCGGTTCCGTTGGTCCCCCACACCTGCGTGTCGCCCGTGCCGAGATTCACCGCTTCGAAGACCACGCTATTGGTGAGAGTTCCCAGAACCGTCACATTGGCGCCTACTGAGCCGAAATTGAAATCATGCAGCAGCGTGGTGCCGGATGTGGTGCCGTTGGTGCCCCACACCTGCGTGTCGCCTGTGCGAGAATTCACCGCTTCGAAGATCACGGAATTGTTCGGTGTTGCCAAGACCGTGAGACTGGTGCCTTGGGTGCCGAAATTGAAATCATGCAGCAGCGTGGTGCCGGATGCCGTTCCGTTGGTGCCCCACACCTGCGTGTCGCCCGTGCGGAAATTCACCGCTTCGAAGATCACGTTATTGCCTGGGGTTGCGAAAACGGTGAGATTGCCCGCTTCTGTGCCGAAGTTGAAATCATGAAGAAGCGTTGTGCCCAATGCGGTGCCGCTAGTTCCCCAAACCTGCGTGTCGCCCGAGCTGAAGCTCACCGCTTTGAAGACCACGGTATTATTGATGGTTGCCAAAACCGAGAGATCGGCGCCTTGGGTGCCAAAGTTGAAATCATGCAGCAGCGTGGTACCTGATGCCGTGCCATTGGTTCCCCACACCTGCGTATCGCCGGTGCGGAAATTCACCGCTTCGAAGATCAATGAATTGTTGGTGGTTGCCAATACCGTGAGTTCGACGCCTGTCGTGCCAAAATCATGAAGCAGCGCCGTGCCCGATGTCGTGCTCGCCAACAACTGCACGTCGTTCGTGGTGCGATTCACCGCTTCGACGATCTCGATGTTGTTAATGGTTCCCAAAGTGAAGACCGTGACGCCGCTCGTGCTCACAATTTGCGGAACCGTCCCAACAAACG
This sequence comes from uncultured Planctomycetaceae bacterium, assembly GCA_963702015.1. Lineage (GTDB taxonomy): Bacteria > Planctomycetota > Planctomycetia > Pirellulales > PALSA-1355 > DATJTR01. The sequence goes on along the minus strand of OY969698.1, from coordinate 1,710,609 downwards.
CACTGGTAGCCTGCGGCGTCGATGACATGGATGAGACGAACACAGCCGGAGCCACTTCGGGACGGATTACCGTTGAAGGTCCGAAGACCGACGGTTCGGACATCGACGAAGCTGACAGCATCGCCCGGCCTTCGAGGCTCTCGAAAGCCAAAGGCCGCTTACCGCTCGGCCTGGCTCGGCGGCTGGGCTGGGTTGCAGATCGTGAAAACCACCCATTTGGCCCAAATACTCTTTCGAGTCGCGAAAAAAAATACATCTCAACTCTCCTTTCTCCATCCAAAGCCGACATCGCATGGAGGAAGAAACCTGTCTCTTTTTAGAGGATGGCATTGAGCAAGTTTGGTGCCCGACGCCAAAAGCGAGTCAACTCCCTCATCTAAGTAATGGATTCATTACCGGTTATGCTCGAAGAATCTCGAGCCTGTCGAACAGCATCTGGCCAAAATGGCACTGCGTTGGGGTGATTCAGGGGCTCGGCTGCTTCCCATGTGACTCGCTTCACGAATGCCGATTGGCTCACGTGGCCGCTTAGCGAGCCGCGAGCGTTTGCGAGCTTGCCACAGGAGCGTGTCCCAGATTGGCAGCGTGCCACAGGCGCACTAGACCGGCCGGCGCGGCGGCGGCCGCCAGGGCAAAGAGCGGCGCGGTGAGCGAGCCCCAGTATTGGTTGATGGCCTGCCCCGCCACCGAAAACGCCACGGCATACAAGATCACACCCCAGGCGATCCGTTTGCCCGCGGGGCTCGACCAGCCAGCGACTCCGATCAGTGCGGCCACCAGATACAGGGCCGCTAGCCATTGCGGGGCCAGCAGCAGCCAGATGTTCATTTGCACCGTCGAAATCAAGAAGCCGGCTCCGCCGAAGCGGACCCAGCCTTGCGCTGCGCCAGATCGCCCGGTTGCATGCGCGGCAGCACCTGGCTCAGATGCAAGACATACAGCCCACCGTAGACGGCAAACCCGACAGCCCAAGCGGCGGCGGCCCCGCGTCCGCGCGCCGGACGTCGAAGACCAGGCAAACCAGGCACCAGGGGGCCGACAGCTCGCGCAGAAAAAGCGCCGCCAGTGCGGCCAGCATTCCCTTTCCAGGACGCTCGGTTCCATATGCCGCGGCCGACAGGCCAATCATCACTCCGGCCCAGACTTCCGGCATGATGAAGATGTCGTCGATCAGGCAGGGCAGCATCGCTCCGCTGACCGTCACCAAACCGGCGACAATTCCCAGTCGGCCGAACTCGTGCCCCAGCATCGCCAAGCCCAACAGCCACGTCACGCCGGCGGTTCCCATCAGCAGCGTTTGAGCCCAGCCCTCGGGCAGCGCGCCGACCAGCCACACCGGCAGTGGCGTGCGCCAGTTGAAGACGCTTTTCATCGGATAGCCGCGGGTTCGCAGTTCGGTGGCGATGGCGTCGTAATAATTCGCGCCGGCGGCGACTCGGGTGGCCTCGGCCTGATAGAGCTCAACGTCCCCTGCCCCGCGGCTGGGCGCATCGGCAAAGCCGCTCCGCAGCGGCGAAAACGTGACGGCCACCAGCAGCAGTGCCGCCACGCCGGTCACGGCCAACGCCGCACGGGCGCGCCATGCCCCGAGGCTCATAGGTTCGGTCGATTGTTGCATAGCCGCTACAACCCGTTTTTGAGGTAAAAAGCGCACCGCGGGCAGCTCGCCTTCGCGTCCTCGGGCAATCCAAGTTTAGGCCACAGACTCGGCCGGGCACGAGACCGGTTGGCACGCTCGTGAGGCTTTCTGCGGCTTCCGTTTGCCCGGCGCGGGGGTTAAAATCCGCAGGCTGGCGTTTCCACCCCCCTGGACCCAACGGCGCGCGCAACGCCGCGGCGCTGGTCCCCCCCCTTGCCCCCGGAGGCGTACTGTCGATGGATGTTGCTTGTTTGATGGCGATGGCCGGCGCGGCAATTTCTGACACGACGCTTCCCGACGTGGCGGTGGCCGTCAAGGAACCCCTTGCGATCGATATGCGCCTGCGGCTGTCAATGCTCCATTTCCTGGAGTTCGCCGTCTGGGGCGCCTGGTGGGTGGTGCTGGGGCAATATCTCGAAGCGCTTCGTTTTACGCGCAAGGCCGTCGGCAACACCTATGCCACGATGTCGCTGGCGGCAATTATTTCGCCGCTTTTCATCGGCGCGCTGGCCGATCGTTATTTTCCCAGCCAGTACGTCCTCGGTGTGCTGCATCTGACTGGCGGAGCCACCCTGCTGGCACTGGCCTATATTACCCGGCAACGCAGCTTCTACTGGGTGACGCTGCTCTATTCGCTCCTCTATACCCCGACGATGTCGTTGGCCAACGCGATTACGCTAGTGAACGTACCCGATCCGCGCGCGACTTTCCGCTACTGCGAGTCTTTGGAACGATTGGCTGGATCGCGGCCAATTTGTCACTCAAGGCATTCATCAAGCCGAACCAGCCGGTCAATAATCGGCCGATCTTGTTGGCCGCGGGATTGTCGATGTGTCTGGCCTTGTTTTCGCTCTGGCTGCCCTACACGCCGCCGCACGCCGAGGCCTCGCCCCTCGACGCGTTCGCCTTGCTCAAAGAGCCGTCGTTCGCGATCTTCTTTGGCATGTCATTCTTGATCTCGCTGGCGCGTAGCTTTTTATTACAGCTTCACCGCCATCTTCCTGGAGAAAAAAGTCGGCGTTCGCAGCGACAATGTTGCTCCCCTGATGACCATCGGGCAGTGGGTCGAGCTCGGCGTCATGTTCAGCCTCTCTTTGTTCATCAAAGAGTTCGGCATGAAGTGGGTATTGGCCATGGGCATGGCCGCTTGGGGTATTCGCTACGGATTTTTTGCCATGGGCAAACCGCTGGCCTTGATCGTCTTGGGCATCGCCTTGCACGGCGTCTGTTTCGATTTCTTCTTCGCCGCCGGTTTCATCCATGTCAGCAACACCGCGCCAGCGGCCATCGCCAACAGCGCACAGGGCCTGTTTGCCGTCGTCACCTACGGCCTGGGGATGTACTTTGGCACCGAAGCCTCGGGCTGGCTGAATCAGCGGCTGACGCGCGAAGTGGTCGATCCGGCCACCGGCACCGTCGAGCGGATTACCGACTGGCGCACGTTCTGGCTCATTCCGGCCGTCAGCATCACAGTTTCGGTCATTCTTTTTGTCTTGTTGTTCCAGGGACAGGTCGAAGCCGTCACGAAGTGAGCCACCGATGACCAGATCGGCCCGGCTACTGATCGTTGGCGAGTACGACGCAGCCTTTCTCCCCCACCGGGCAACCGACTCGGCAATCGTTCACGCTGCGGCCAGCATCGGCGCCACGATCGATCCGGTTTGGGTCTCGACGACCCAACTCGACACGCCGGATGCCGAGTCGCTACTCAAACAGGCTTCGGCGTTTTGGATTGCGCCGGGCAGTCCCTATCGGAGCCTGGGTGGCGCCTTGCGGGCGATTCGTTTTGCGCGCTGCTCGGGCGTTCCGCTGCTGGGGACCTGCGGCGGCTTTCAGCATCTGGTGATCGAGTACGCTCGCAACGTTTTGGGTTTTCAGGATGCCGAGCACGCCGAATACAACCCCGACGCTTCGCGGCTGATGATCTCAAAACTTCCCTGTTCTTTGGTCGATCAGATTCTGCCGATTGCGATCGCGCCCGGCAGCCTGGCCGCCAGCCTGTATAGCGCCGCGCGCATCGAAGAGCGCTATTACTGCAATTTTGCGATCAACCCCGAGTACGCGTCGCTATTCGAAACAGGCGATCTGCGCATTGTCGGCCGCGACGACCCGGGAGAGATTCGTATCCTGGAACTTTCGGGCCATCCCTTCTTTCTGGGCACGGTCTATGTGCCGCAGCTGCGGTCGACAGCATCTCAGCCTCATCCACTTGTCATTGGCTTCTTGAAGCAAGCCGTCTTGACCGCCCAGCTACGGAGAACCGATTCATGAAGTCTTCATCCAGTCTAAGATTCGTGGTGGTTCTGCTCTCGACCTGCACCCTCGCTGATGCCCAAATCATCCCGCAAACGATCGAGCCCTATCCGCTGCCCGCCAGGGCCCGGCAGGCACTGTGCGAACTTGCCGGCGAAAGCGACGTCCTCATTCTCGGAGAAACCCATGGATCTCAAGAAGTGCCGGCGGTAGCGGCGGCCCTGCTCACGCCGCTGGCGAAATTGGGCTACGGAGCGCTCGCTTTGGAAATCCCGGCGGACGAGCAGGGGCCGCTGACCGATTGGGCGACGGGAAAAACAGAGGCGGTGCCCGGCTTCTTCGCAAAGCCCATTGGCGACGGCATCGGCAATATTCAGGCTCTCTCGCTGATCCGCACCGCGTTGTCGCCGCCGCTGCGTTGGAAGTTGATCTGCTTCGACCAGTCTCAGGAAGTCGCCGAGAAAGACGATGCGAAACTTCAAAAAATGGATCCGCGAGCGATGGCCCCACCGTTTTCGGACGATTTCATTGCGATTTGCGTGGGGCGCGATGCCGCGATGGCGTCGAACTTGGCCGATCAGCGAGCAAAGCTTGCCGCCGACGCGAGGGTCTTGGCGATTTGCGGCAATTTGCATGCGATGATTTCAAACCACTCCGCAGCCGGTGGTCTGGGGATTCCGCCGGACAGCCCTTTTCAAAAACTCTGGCCTTCGTTTGCTGCCGCGCTGCAAATCGGCCATCTCACCTGGCGTGTCCGATCAATCAACATCGTTCCCCACAGCGGAGGTTATTTTGCCACGATGTCCGAGGGTGACGGGCCTTCCAAAACCGGCGTCTATACCATCCGCGGAATGCGGCAACTCGATGAGGCCGAAGCGCATCGGCTCGACGATGACCACTGGAGCTGGGTGCTCGATTTGCCCCACGCGACGCCGGTCACGTTTCTGGCCGAGCCCGTGGACGTCGAGTCTTCACCGGCCCCAGCCGCGCAAGCCTCGGATAACGTCGCCCGGCCGAGTTTGTCATCCCGGCCGCATTTGCCCTGTTTCGCAAGCCGGCGTATCGGCCGCCATTTTTGCGGCCTGCGTCACTTCGGCTGTCGGCGTTGACCCTTGGCGGCGAATTGCGGTATTATGTCGGCCTGCGCAGCGCGTAGGGGTTTTGTCTGCGCGTAAGCGCTCGTGGTGGCTGTAGCTCAGTTGGTTAGAGCACCAGATTGTGGATCTGGGGGTCGCCGGTTCAAGTCCGGTCAGCCACCCCTCGTGACACCCGTTGTCAGCCGCTGACGACGGGTGTTTTCTTTTGTCACCGTCACCATTTACAGCGACGCTCGGCGCAGCCTGTTGTTCATCGGTGGCAGCCGCCGCTGGGCACTGAACAAAGGGACACGGCAGGAATCCTAAAGCCAATCACTTCTCGGCGAGCAACTCGCTCTCGACGCACAACAGAACAATGTCGCGCAAACGAAAGCCACCGCCGGCGGCCGTCTCGACAATCCGGCGGACGTGCGGGCGATCGGTGGTGTCCAGTTCGCGTCCCAGGGCATGGACCAGCAGTTTTTCCACCAAAGCCGCGGGCGAACTGTTCGCGGCGGTTAAGCAATTCGTGCTTCAATCCGCCGACGTCCTTGAACTCCGTCGCCCCGAACCGCCCGCTGGAATCGATCGGTACGGCCCCGGCCCCCAATTGATAATGCCCTCGCCAGCGGCCAATCGGATCAAAAGTCTCCAAGGCAAAACCGGGGGGATCGATCTGCCGATGGCAAATCGCGCACGCTTCCGACGCTCGATGCTTGTCGAGTTGCTCGCGCACTGTTTTGGCCCCGCGAATGTCGGGCTCGATCGCCGGCACATTCGGCGGCGGCGGGGGCGGGGGAGTGCCGAGAAGATGTTCCAGAATCCAGACGCCGCGCACCACCGGCGAGGTGTCGACTCCGTTGGCGCTGAGCGTCAAGATGCTGGCCTGTCCGAGCAAGCCCCCGCGCCGCTCGTCGGTCAGTGGAACGCGGGCAAAGCCGAGTGACGGGGCGTTCCCCTGACCATCCGGAACCAAATCATCCGGCGACAGACCTTCGATCGGCTTACCCAGCTCGGCCGTGTAGCGGGCGACATCGATCCCATAGAGCCGAGCCAACTCGCGATTCACCAGCGCATACCGCGAATCGAGAAATTGTTCGATTGGGCCATTGGTGTTGAGCAACTGCCGGAAGAAGAGCCGCGTCTCCAGACGCATGGCTGCTTCCAGATCGTCGTCGTAGTAGGCTGAGAATTTGTGAACGTCGGGGGCCATCGTTCCCAACTTGCGCATGGCCAGCCAGCCAGCCAGAAATTCGTCGACGAACGACTCCGATCGGCGATCGGCCAACAGCCGCTCGGCCTGCGCCCGCCGCACCGCGGGCCGGTTCAGGTCGCCGGATTCCGCCAGTTTTTGCAGTTCGTCGTCGGGCGTGGACGACCAGAGAAAATACGACAGTCGCGAGGCGATTTCGTGCCCGCTCAGCGATTCGCCGCGCTCCTCGCGATAGAGAAAATCAGGCGAGGCGAGAATCGCTTTCAGCCCTTCGCGGATGGCCGCCTCGGGAGTTGCGCCCGCTGCTTCGGCCGCCGAAACCAAATGCACAAGCGGGGTCACCTCCTCCTGGCCGGCCGGCCGGCGCCAGGCTCGGGTGGCAAACCGCCGCAGCACGTCCGCCGCCCGATCGCTGTGATACGGCTCGTCGCCGAAAATCGCCCGATGGCTTTCCGGTGGCCAGTTGTCGTTGAGCGGACCCTCGATTTCGATTTTCGAAACGCGAATCCGCGGCGACTCGAACCAGTTAAAGACATCCCAATGGCCGAACTTTTTCATGTCGACGTCGAGGTTCTTCAGCCCCTCTTCGTCGAGCAGCGTCTCCTTGTTGTCCAGAAAGTAGTTGAGCAGCCGGTTGTTGCTGTCGCTAGGCCCGTTGGGAAAACCGAGCCGCGGAAAATCTCCCTTGTCGAGCCACGCCCGGCACTCCAGCCATGTTGGCTGGTCGTCGGGCAAGTCCCAGGTGGCCACTTCCTGCTGCCCCAGTTGATAATGCTGCGCGGCGTAATTGCGCGAGTCTTTGTCCTCCGGGTCGATTCCGGCCAGCGTGCAGGTCGAAAGGGACAATCGCAGCGGTTGGGCCGAGTCCCACATGGAAGGGAATCGCATTTTCTTGGGATCCAAATTCGCATAGCGGAATTTGGCCTCGGCCTGGATGCGAATCTTGTACCAACCGGCGACCGGCACTCCGTCGCGCAGCTCATCGAGCGGATGATAACCTCCCTTGGGCAAATCGCGCATCCGTTCGCAGATCGATTGATGGGGCTGCGGCACCTTCGACACTTCGCGAAAGTAGCCAGCCTCGCCGATGATGAATCCTCCGGTCGTCCGATCGAACGGCGGCCGCAATTCCCACTGCTGCACCTCGGGCCTCGGCTCGAAGTGAACCGCTCGCTCGATCAATTCGTCTGCCGCTTCCAGGTATTGCCGCATGAGGAAGCTGGAAGTGACCAGCTTCTCGCCGACGCTGGCAAAACCTTGCACGCGGGCGTCGTCGGGAAATTCGCTTGTCGGGTCGTACAGGCCAAAAGTCAGATGCAGCAGATCGCCGACCGTGTTGCGATATTCGGTTCGATTCAGCCGCCGCAGAATGGCCGCTTGCCGGGTACCAGCAGATTTCGCTTGGGCGACCAACTGGCCTTCCAGCTCCAATACCGCGCTGTGCCGCTCCTCGGCCGAGGGCTGCTCTTCGTCGGCCGGCGGCATGTTGCCCAGCTCAATCTGCTCGAGCACCTTCAGCCAGACGGCGGCGTTTTCGCTCGTCACCTCGACGCTCAGCGCTTCCAGCGACAAGTCCGACTGTTTTGTCGAATTGTCGTGGCAGGCCAGGCAGCGCTTCGTGAGCAGCGTGCGCAAATCGCCCGCATGGGCCACCGCGGCGGCCAGCACCAGCGCTAAGACGACGAGCGGTTGCATGCCAAGAGAGAACTTCATCGATGCTGCGGATTTGCGCCTTTCAGGCACGGCGGAAGGCAGGTCGCAAAGCGTTTGTCGCCAACGCGCGGGGAGGGTGGGCATCTGGTCACGAAAACTGCGCCAGAGTGCCGGTGCTGTGGCCGAACCAATCGGTCTCGACGCCAAATCGCTGGGCCATCGTCAGATAAAGATTCGAAAGCGGCAAACGTTTGGATTGCTCTTCCGGCAACACCAGTTGAGTTTGATGTCGATAGCCGCCGCCAGCCACGATCACCGGCAGATTGCGATTCGTATGAGCGCTGCCGTCTCCCATCCCGCTGCCAAATAGAATCTGCGTGCCGTCGAGAAGCTCCAGCTCCGTGAGTTTGGTCATGAAGCGGGACAGCTCCTGCATTTGATAAAGCTCGATCGCCCGCATTCCGGCCATCAATTTCGGATCTTTGCCGTGATGCGAATAGCCGTGATAGCCCTTGTCCTCCAGCCCGATTCCGCCCGGATCGAACGAGCCGGGGATTTCGATCGTGGCCACCCGCGTGCTGTCGGTTTGCAGGGCCAGGGTCACCAGGTCGAACAAGATCGGCAATTGCTTGCTTGGCGGCCCGTCTTTCGGTTCTTTCATGTCGACCTTCGGCCGCGGCCGGGACAGCCATTGGTCTTCTTGCTGGATCGTCCGCTCCACTTCCCGGATCGATGTGAAATACTGATCGAGCGTTTTTCGATCGCGCTGGCCCAGCCGGTCGTTGATCGCCCGGGCTTGCTCGCCAACGGCGTCGAGAATCGAGCCCTGCCGCCCATACCAGGCCGAACGCCTTTGAGCCAGCTCCGCCGGATCGTCGACAAACAACATCTGAAAGACTTTGCTCACTCGCTGGATCGACGGCACCAAGACGCCGCTACGGGTCCACGACAGCTCGCAGCCGCCACTGTTGGTGCCGGCCGAAGTGTTGAGAACCGGAAACCGCGTCGTTCCGGCCATTTGCTCGCCCAGGAATTGATCGAGCGTGATGTTGCCGTTGGGCATGCCTGCCGCTTCGACCGCTCGCACGCCCGACAGAAACGCATGCGTCCCAGCGTGTCCGCCGCCGATGCCATGATCGAGGTTTGCAAAGACGGTGAATCGTCCCCGGTGCGGTTCCAAGGGCTGCAAGTTCGCCGGCAGCGCGGCGGCCGGTCCGGTCTCGCTGGGAAAGAAGGCGTCGGCAATCATCCCAAACGGATTGGCGATGCACACAAATCGCCGGACCGATTCGGTCGCTTCGTCAGCCGTCAGCCGGCGGGGGACGATCATCGCGTCCAACAGTGGCAGCGCCAGGCTCACTCCCATGCCACGCAAAAAATGCCGGCGGTGGATTTGCCAGCGATGGGCGTTGATCGAACTCACGCTTGGAACTCCAGCGGCGGGGTGGGAAACGTGGCGGGTGCAGCAGCCTGGTGGCCGCAATAATCTTCGCCGCGGCCGGCGAAGATTATTGTAACTGTCCAACGGGGCGGCCGCAATTTTTCGCCCGATCACAAGCCATTTCCAACCTAGGTTCAAACCGAGACCGATCGAACTCAAAAGCGGGAATCCGAACCAAAAAAAGCTGAATCGACATCGTACCGACTTTCAGCGTGCATCCCTGTCTGGAATACTAACGGCGGCTGCTGATCGATTAAAAACCGCTGCCATCACGGCCGACAGGCCGGCCCAGGCCGATCTGACACCCCTTTCCGGGCACTTGGCAGTTGGTGCGTGAAACGCCGCGATCTTAGGGACCATGCACCCAGACAAATTCACAGCAGGTAAACACCTTGAATACTCTTCACCGATTCTTCTTCGCCACGATCGTCATCTTAGCTCGCGACACCGAATTTGCCAGGGACCGAAACCGAGAACCTTGGCCTCGCAATTCTGCCGGTGCCCGGCAACGTCGACGTCGACGGCCGGATGAACGACTGGGATCTCTCCGGCGGCATTTTCACCACTGGCGACGCGGAGAACATGCGCGACAAGGCGGCCGTCTGGTTTCACGCAATGTACGACGAAAAGTATCTCTACCTGCTCGCTCGCTTCAACGACGACACCCCGCTGAACAATCCTGGGGAAACCGCGGCCGACCATGGATTCAATGGCGACTGCTTACAGGTCCGTTGGATCGTTGCCGACGAAACACCCGAGGAGCGCGGCGGCCACATTACTGCCTGGCACGGTCGCGACAATCGCGACGTCGTGCTGATCGAGAAGGGCAAAACATTCAACGACGGCGAAACCAAAGACGCGAAACAGCTTGGCGTGCTGCAGGCCTTCCAGATCAATGCCGATGGCAGCGGCTATGTGCAAGAGTTGGCTGTCCCCTGGGCTTTGCTCACCAAAGACGGGCAAGCTCTCCACGCCGGCGACCGGATGCAACTGACCATCGAGCCAAACTTCACGCTCCGCGGCAGCGCACGGCTGACGATCAAAGACATCTTCAAGCCCAACATGCCGCTGGACCGAATCTTTACGTTCACGGCTTGGAGGCAATGGGGTTGGGCAACGCTGGAAAAGCAAGGGCACATCTCGCCGCGGCCGGTGCGACTTTCCGACGGACGCGAGTTTGCCGTGCGGCTCGAACAGAACCTGCCCGTCGTTGATTGGACCGGGTTGATCAAGGGGCGCGAGTTCAAGGGCTTCAAGACCCTCGCGGTCGAGCTCCCAGGCGACGGCATCCTTTCCCTCAACATTTTGAACAAGGAAGGGCTCGTCGTTCGACAACTGCTCAACGGTGAGTTCCTGACCAAAGGCAAACATCAAATCAAGTGGGACGGACTGACCAACTACTCGGTCAAGCAGCCGGGCGAGCCCGTGCCCGCGGGCGAGTACGCCTGGAGCCGCGCTGTATCATCCGCAATTCGGTCTGCGCTTTCGCGGCTGGGCGTGCAACGGCGGCAGCGCGCCGTGGGACGGTCCCAGCGGCAAGACCAACTGGGGCGGCGACCATGGCGTCCCCGTCGGTTGCGCCGCTGCAGGCGACCGCGTGTTCCTCGTTTGGAGCGGCGCCGAAGGTGGCAAAATGTTGCTCGCCACCAATCTCCTGGGCGTCGTGCAATGGGGTAAGAATTTCACGACCATGGGCGGACTGTCGGCGGTGGCCGTCGACGACGGCGCCGTTTACGTCCACAACGGCAAACGCTTGTCGCGCGTTTCGATCGCCGATGGCAGCTATCTTCCCTGGGGGGGCGAAGCAGACATCGTGCTCGGCACGCTGCGCCCGATTTCAGCAAAGAGACCGAATCGCAGGGGCTGGCCGCCGGGGCAGGCCGAATCTACCTGAGCTACGCGAAAGAAAACATCGTGCTGGTGCTGGATGCCAAGACCGGCAAGCTGCAAAAGAATCTTCAGATCGATAGCCCGGACGGGTTATGCGCAGTGAGCGAGAGTCTGCTCTATGTGGTCTCGGGCGGCAAAACGGTGTTGGCGGTCAATCCGGAAAGTGGCGAGGCCAAACCCTTGATCTCCGAACTCGCCAACGCCGGCGGCATCGCAATCGACGCGGCGGGACAAATCTACGTTGCCGTCGGCGTGCCGGACAATCAATTGAAGGTCTTCTCCGCGGACGGTAAGCCCATGCGGTCGATTGGTCGCGGCGGCGGACGGACCATCGTTGGCCCTTGGACGCCGGATGGCATGGCCTTTGTCAAAGGGATCGCCATCGATTCGCAAGGGCAAGTGTGGGCCGCCGAGGCGGATTACTCGCCAAAGCGCGTCAGTGTCTGGGACGGCGGGTCGGGTCAATTCGTGCGCGACTTCTTTGGACCGCCGCCCTATGGAGCGACCGGCGGCGCGATTATGCCCTCGGACCCTGACGTAATGATCGGGCAAGGCTGTGAGTGGCGATTGGATCCCACGACCGGAAAGTCCAAGTGCCTGGCCGTGATCACTCGCGACGGCATGGGTAACTCGCGATTCGCCAGCGGCAACGGCGGCAGGACCTACCTGGCCGTAGCCAGCGAGTGGGCGTTCAAACCGGGCCAGGTAACAATCTACGAGCGCGTCGGCGAAGGCCAGTACAAGCCACGGGCACGCTTTGACTATCTAGGCCAGGACGACACGAACAAGAAGACGATTTATTGGGCCGACGAAAACGGGGATCAGCAACCGCAAGAGAATGAGCGGACGACCCTCGACGGCCACGTGCGATTCAGCGGCTGGTGGATGAAAATGTCGCCGGACCTCGCCATCTGCACCGACACCACCTTCCTCAAAGCTGATCGATTCACCGCCTGCGGCGCGCCGAAGTACGATTTCGCCCATGCCACCAAGATCCCGTTGCAAAGTGTGGTTTCAGCCGACGGCCGGCTAGCGCTACAGTCTGGCGAATACAATACCGAACACGGGGTGATGCGTTGCTTCGAGATCGCCAGCGAAAAGCAGTTGTGGTCGTATCCCGATAATTTTGTCGGCGTACACGGCTCGCACAACGCCTGCGGGCCCACCGTGGGCATGATTCGGGGCAGCTTTACTCCGGTCGGCTCGGTGAAATTGCCCGAGCCGGTCGGCATCGTGTGGGTCATTCCGACCAACCTCGGCGAATGGCACATCCTGACCGAACGTGGCTTCTACCTGGGCAAGCTGTTCGAGGGCAATCCCCTACGCGTCAAATGGCCCGAGGAAGCGCTGCCTGGCGCCATCTTCGATAGTGTGCCGCCCGGTAGCGGGCAGGAAGATTTCGGCGGAAACATTGCGCTGGCGCCCGACGGCAAGTTCTATATCCAGTCAGGCTGCTCCGCTTTCTGGAATATCGAACTGACGGGGCTCGATCAGGTGGCCGCTCTACCGGGCGGCAGCCTTGTGATTTCGCACGACGAAGTCAACCAAGCCCGGGCAATTCGCGAAGAAACATTGCAAGCCAGCGTCGGCCAGCGGGAGTTGGCAATCAAAAAGCAGACGCCAAGATTCACCGGCAATTTCGACGCCGATTTCCACGACTCGCAAATCGCGAACTTCTCAAAAGAGACCGGCAAAAATCTGCGATTTGCGGCTGCCTGGGACGATCAGAACCTGTATCTGGCCTGGCAGGTCGACGATCTCACGCCGTGGATCAACGGCGCCGACGCGCCAGAAATAATGTATATCTCCGGCGACACCGTCGATTTCCAACTGGCTACTGATCCCGGGGCCGACGCGAGTCGCACCAAAGCGGCGCTCGGCGATTTGCGGCTCTCGATCGGCAACCTGAAAGGAACTCCAGCGGCGGTGCTCTACCGCATGGTCGCCAACGACAAACACCCCAAGGTTTTCACTTCGGGAGTGGTGAAGGACTACACCGTCGACAGCGTGCTGGTCCTTAGCGAGGCCATGATCGAGGTTCGCAAGGAAGACAAGCGGTACGTCGTTGAGGTGAAGGTCCCATTGGCTTCGCTGGGGATCAAGCCTGTCGCTGGCGCGAAGCTTCGTGGTGACTTTGGTGTAACCTTCGGCGATGCGTCCGGAAGGCGCACCGGGCTGCGCTCTTATTGGAGCAACCAGCACACCGGAATCGTCGAGGATGTGGTCTACGAATTGATGCTTGAGCCACAATATTGGGGTGAATTGCTTTTTAAGCCCTGATCGCCCTCCACCCACCGCGGACCCGAATCGGCGCCCGCTAGCCATGCGTCAATAATCGCGGACCGAACCGTCGGGGTTGTCCTGGACGGGCCATTTGTAGGCGCGCTTCGGGTCGGCATTGACTTTTTCGATCTCGGCTTCGTCGATCTCGACCCCCAAGCCCGGCCCCTGCGGCAGCGAGGCGTAGCCGTCGGCGTCGACCTCCCAGTTCTTGCGGGCGACGCCCGGCGGCATCAGATGGCCGTCGAGATAGCCTTCATGGATCAAGAAGAGGGGCACGGTGGCCGTAGCGTGCAAGCTGGCCGACAAGCCCAGCTCCGACATTGTGCAATGCGGCGCGAGCGGCACAAAGAACGTCTCGGCCAGGGCGGCTATTTTTTTCATCTGAGTAATCCCACCGGTTTGGCCGCAGTCGGGCTGCAAAATGTCGATGCAGCGCTCCTGCAAATAAGGCATGACGCCCCAGATCGTGCGGTCGCGCTCGCCAGTCGCCAGCGGCACGCGGATCGCCGCCTTCAGGCGCTTGAAGACTTCGATGTTGCCAGGCACGGCCGGCTCTTCGATGAACAGCACGTCGTAAGGCTCGATCGCGGCGGCCAGCTGGATCAGCATGGGCGGCGGAACGGCAGAGTGCGTGTCGAGCATGACGGCGCCGCTGGGGCCCAAGCGTTCGCGCTGCTGCTTGACCTGCTTGACAAAATTCTCCACGTCGGCCGGGGTGCCGGAGAATGGATGCGGTCCGCCGGGGCCGATCTTATAGGCCTTGGGCGTGGGATACATGCGGATTTTGTCGCGGACTTTGCCTCCGAGCAGGTGATACACCGGCACTCCCCAGAATTTTCCGGTGATATCCCACAACGCCATATCGATGGCCGATATCGTGTGCGTCATGTAGGGTCCGCCGCGCTGGTCGCGATGCGACCGATACAAGCGCTGCCAAAGATGCTCGATCCGCGTCGGGTTTTGATCCTTGAGCAGCTCCAGCAGCGAGCTGGCCAGCGCGCAGGCCACCGTCGGATCCAAGCCCGTCAGCTCGCCCCAGCCAGTGATGCCCTGGTTCGTCTCGATCTTGACGTAGCCCTTGGCACCGGCCCGCATGGCCTTCAGGCCGCTGATCTTGAGACTCGTCAGCCGATCGGCGACGCCGGCCGCGGGATTATCAGCCTGGGCCAGCGACTGGTTGAGCAGCAGCGCGCCGGCTGCCATGGCGCCAGAGCTGACGAACAAGCTGCGACGATCGATTGACGATGCGGTCGGTTTCAAAGGGACGCCTGTCGGTCTATGGGAATGTTCCAAGGTGAGTCCGGCGCCCGCTGCGCGCCAACGACGCACGCAAAGTTGCGTAAGGCTATGGTATCAAGTCCAACAGGCCCTCGCGCGACCCCGCAAAACCCTTCAAATCCGTGGGCTAGCGAACCATTGTAATCGGGGAGAGCGGCCGCCTAAGTGGGGATCCAAGCCGAACGCGACAAATTGGACCAGCAGCCGCCGACTATGGAGCAAGACCGGCAAAGCGTTGCTGCCGCGTGAAACCACCCATCCGGCCCACCTAGGAGCGAGTGGGACCAAGCACTCAAGAGCGGGCGCCACCCACATTCACCCGTTTCCCCCAGATCCAAGTTTTCACCCCTTGATGTCTTCCTTCTCTTGCTTCTGGGCCAAGGTGTTGCGGCCGCCGACGAGAAAATCCCCCTCGGAATCGGCTGCGGGGACGGCCGTTCGTCTATTGACGTTCCGGTTCAATCATTTATTCTGAAGATTACTGCGGAACCGGAACACCTTCTTCAAGGGGCTCGGCGGCCAGCCGCTCTGGCTTGTCACGGCCTCGTTTTGGATGCTCGTGCGCTTCCCGTCGCCGGAAGGCGGCATGCGGTGAGTTTCTCACCGGTACGATCCTTTGCATTTGCCCCATTGGTCCATGTGGTCGGGGACTGACCGCGAGACGTCTTTTTCATCCTGCCGTGCGACGCATGATGTTGCGCTCGGGCCTCGTGCTGTCTTCTGAGTCTGCAATCCAACGATGTTCAAACCCGCATTTTCCAAACTGCGCCTGGAGCAACTCGAGGAGCGGTTGGCGCTGACCGTCACGATCAACTGGATACCGGTCGACAATCCCGGCAATCCGCCGGACACAGCCATTATGGATGATGGCACGACTGGCTACGGCAGCGTCGCCTACGACTTCGACATCGACGAATACGATGTGACCAACAGCCAGTACGCCGATTTCCTCAACGCGAAAGATCCAACGGGCGCAGACCCCCTGGGGCTATGGAACCCCAGCATGGAACTCACGACGTCTTATGGTTTCATCAACTTCGACCCCACCGCACCCGCCGGCAGCATGTACAGCGTCACCCCGGGCGACGGCGATTTTCCGGTAGTCAACGTCACCTGGTACGACGCCATTCGTTTCACGAATTGGCTCGACAACGGCCAGGGGAACGGAGACACGGAAACCGGGGCGTACACGATCCTGGGCGGCACGCCGACACCCACCAACGGCGATGCAATCACGCGGAACCCGGGCGCGACCATTTTTCTGCCCAACGAAAACGAGTGGTACAAGACAGCGTTCTACAATCCGGCCACCAGCTCGTATTACATTTATCCGACCAGCAGCAACACGCCCCCAACGGCGACCGATCCGACGAGTGCGCCGAACTCGGTGAACGCCTATCCGGGCGGCCCGTACTATCCGACCAACGTTGGCGCCTACAGCGGAACGACGAGCCCCTATGGCGCGTACGACATGGGCGGTAACTCCTGGCAATGGAATGAAACCTTGGTGGGTCCCTCGCTGCGGGAATTGCGAGGTGGTCAGTTCAAGCACCCCGTATCCGACATGGCCTCCTCGGGCAGAGGCCACCAGGATCCGTCGTACATCAACGATGGCTTCAGTTTCCGCGTGGCAAGTATCCCTGAGCTCCTGACGGCGTCGGGCGCAACCAGCACTTTCACGGTCGGTGGCGCGGCGATGGCGGTCGATTCCGGCCTGACGGTGTCGTCCTACGACGCGGACCTGACGGGGGCATCGGTGACGATCTCGGCCGACACGCTGCAGGCAGGCGACGTCCTCAATTTCACAAACCAGAACGGGATCAGCGGCAGCTACTCGGGTGGCGTGCTGACCTTGAGCGGCAGCGCGACGCCGGACCAATACCAGGCGGCTTTGCAGTCGGTCACGTTTTCCACCACCAGCACCAACACCACGACCCGGGCAATCTCCATCGCCGCCAACGATAGTACATTCGACAGCGGCTCGGCGGCCGAGCAGGTCCTTGTGTCGACGAACCTGCCAGAGCTGGTAGCGTCGGGAACGACCAGCACGTTCGAGATCGGCGGCGCGGCGGTGGCGGTCGACGCGGGACTGGGGGGCAGTCCCAGCGGTACCGATTTGACCGGTGCCACGCTGACGATCTCGTCCGACACGCTGCAGTCAGGCGACACGCTCAATTTCATCAATCAGGACGGCATCAGCGGCAGCTATGCGGCCGGTGTACTGACCTTAAGCGGCACCGCGAGCGTGGCCCAATACGTGACGGCCCTGCAGTCGGTCACGTTTTTTACCACCAACCCGAACAACACGGCACGGGCGATCTCGATCGTCGCGATCGACGGTGCGCTGCAAAGCGCGGCGGCGCTTGAGCAGGTCAATGTGTCGACTCCTCCGCCGGTTGTCACCCCGTCAGGCGCGACCGGCAACTACCTGGTCGGCGGCGCGGCCCTGGCAATCGACTCGGGCGTGATGGTGTCGTCCTACGACACGGACCTGACGGGGGCAACGGTGACGATCTCGCCCGCCACGCTTGATCCAGGCGACGTCCTCAATTTCGCCAATCAGAACGGGATCAGCGGCAGCTACTCCGGTGGCGTGCTGACCTTGAGCGGCAGTGCGACGCCGGCCCAGTATCAGGCGGCTCTACAGTCGGTAACTTTCTCCTCGACCACCACGAACCCAGCCATCACAGCTCGGGCGATCTCGATTGTTGCACTCGACAACGGCTTGGTCAGCAATGCGGCAGCGGAGAGCCTCGATGTCGGACGCAACTTCGTGACACCATCCGGATTGGCGACGAGCTACACGTTGGGCGCTTCGCCGGCACATGTCGATCGGGCCGTCACGGTATCGTCCAGCGACGCCCACCTCAATGGGGCGACGGTGACGATCTCCCCCGGCACGCTCCAGTCGGGCGATTCGTTAAGCTTCACCAGTCCTGTCGGCAGCGGCATCGGCGGCGTTTACTCGGGCGGCGTGCTCACCTTGAGCGGTAGCGCCACGGCGGCCCAGTATCAGGCGGCGCTCCAGTCGGTCACGTTCTCCTCGACCGGCAGCAACGCGACCACGCGATCGATTTCGATCGTCACCATCGACGGCACCGTCGACAGCAACACTGCGTTGGAGACGATAAACGTTTCCGCGCCGGTCACCGTCACCGCGGCCTATGTCTCGAGTTCAAGCTGGGCATCGGCCTTCAATACCTATCTGGCCAGTCACACCAATGCGGTGACGGGCAAGAGCTACGGCAATGCGACGTACGGCTACGCCCTGCAGACCGGCACCGCGGCCGCCCAGACCCAAACGCTTCCCTGGACCAACCTCAATACGATCACCGTCACCTTCAGCGGGCCGGTCTCTGGCGTCGCCCTGGGCTCGTTGAAGTTGAACGGCGGCTCGGGCGGGTCGACTCCCAGCGTGACCGGTTTTACGTCCGACGGCGGCAACACCTATTCGTGGACGCTGTCGGGCTCGCT
Organism: uncultured Planctomycetaceae bacterium; assembly: GCA_963702015.1. Taxonomy (GTDB): domain Bacteria; phylum Planctomycetota; class Planctomycetia; order Pirellulales; family PALSA-1355; genus DATJTR01. The sequence goes on along the minus strand of OY969698.1, from coordinate 1,692,409 downwards.
GACCAATAACCGGTACGTATTCGCCATCGCATCGACCGGCAGTTCGTTTGGACCGGCAGTCGTCGACACCAATGGCGCCGGCATCAGCGGCGCGTTCACCACCGGTCAGGCATTTCCCTCGGGCAACGGACAGGCTGGTTCCACGTTCGACTTCTTCTTCGACGTTCTGCCAGGCGATACGAACCGAGACGCTCAAGACTCGTCGACCGACATCAACAATATCCGTCCTCTGTCGAGCGGCACACGTTCGACTTCCGCTAGTTACAACCCGTACTACGACCTGCTGGGCGCCGCGATCATCAACGCCACGACGTTGAACACGATTCGGCCCTTCACGGGCCGCTTGGAGAGCGCCAATCCGACGGCGCCCTCCGAGTCGCAGGGCGTCGAGACTACGGGCTTCACGGCCTTGGCGCTGGGAGTGCAGGAAGCCGGTACTCCACCAAGCATTTCGCCGGCTGCCACGGTAAGCAACGTCGTATCGGCACCCGCGTCGTCGAGCACGATGTCGACCGTCACGACGAGCACATCGGGCAATGGATCGCAGGGCAATGGATCGGGGAGCACGACGACGAGCAACCGCGACCACGCTCACCATAGATTCTCGGCCACCGACGAGGCGGTTTCCGACTTCGATCTGGCTGAACTGTACGTCTAGCCGCATCCCGATCAACGATGCTCGGTATTGCCCCGCATCGGATCGAAAATCGAAGGTTGGAACCTTTCTTCCGACCTCCGTTAATCAACGGCTTTCGCCATTCCTTGTACGGCACAGAGCGGTCTCTATCCGCGAATCGCCGCCGCTGTAGATGGCTCGCGGCGCACCACGCTTAGCAAGTGTCACCGCACGGGTCTTCCCAGCACCGCTCGGCAGATGGCGCCTTTCGCATTTGGTGTCGGGCGTTTAGGAAACGTCGCAGGTTTTCAATCGGCGGAGGTGTTTGATCAAGGCCACGACGCTTGCGAGACGCTTGACGGCGCGGCCAGGAGACCCCACCGGGGCAATCGCTAATCCCTCCCCGGCCGCAAGTTCGTCCAGCGTGCTGTAGCGCCTGTGTGGATTGAAATCGACAGACTTGAGCACCAGGCAGGCAGCGGGGTGATTCGTAATTTTTGCCAGCAGTCGAGCGGTGCTGTGATTGTAGACTGCCAGAATATCGTTTGGATGCTGAAACATCTCCCACGCTGCCCGCACTTCGTTGAGCGACGGCGCGTCGTGCAAAATGCTCCTCAGTCAACTCCAAATGCCTGAGAATCGATGCTTGCAGGGGGACCGGCGGTTGAATCGCGGATGCAAATCGCTCGCCAGTTCCGAGACGCTGGGCCGCCCAATATACGGGCACCGACGTAGCCGCTTTGCGATCATGATGGTCAGCCACCGATTCTCCATAGGCCACGACGATGTGGTCCAGGTTACCGAGTAACGCCGACGGAATGTTTCGGCCACCTCGAATTCGAGCTGCATTGCGACGCCAGCCGTTTTTGTTCTTCGGATGCGCCAACTGACACTCGACCATACTGCAAAATGCATTTAGAAGTTGATCCAAGCCGCGCGTCTCTGGCTCTAGAACGCGCAGTGCGGCAACGGTAGCCTCGACCGTCGAAAGGAGCATGGCACTTGGCTCTTGACGAATACGGTAACGGCTTGGCTCATCAGGAGCGATGCTGTATCGAGGCACGTCGTGCAGTGCCGACAGATCGCGCACTAACGTCTTGGCATGGTGCCAAGTGCCATCAATGACTACGAGTTGCCCCGGACGCTGATCCACCGGCACATTTGCCAACAGCTCGGCTCCCGGTCCCGGGTAGAGCAGCCCGACTCGGGGTCTGAGCACAAGCCGGGCCGCCAGGCCGCGGGTGTGATCGACCAGCAGGCTTGAATTCCGCAGCGCCCTGTGCACCATCCGTGCAGTGTTGAACGGATGAAAGCGTTCTCGCCTGTGCTGCAGGATCAAGATTTCCGTCTGATTGTCGATTCTGGGAATCGCAGCACAATAACAGTGGCGACGCGGCCGGAAGCATCCCAGGCAACGGTCGCGACATACTTCATCCACGACATTGTCGGCAATTCCTAGGTTCTGCATCGCACGAGACTACCAGAATCCTTAGTGGCAATGCGCCAGGTTTTTTGTCTTCGACGCCTTTTCTGATTGCCATTCGAGGATTCATCGCCCAAAAAGCCTTCAGGGCGACACCAAGGCGGTCAACCGCGGCGTGCCGCCTCGATTGCAGCGATGTCGATCTTTTTCATCTGCATCATCGCCTCGAACGCGCGCTGGGCGGCGGCAGGATCGGGACAGGTGACCGCATTGGTCAGCACGATCGGCGTAATCTGCCAGGACAATCCCCATTTGTCCTTGCACCAGCCGCACGCGCTCTCCTGGCCACCGTTGCCGACGATCGCGTTCCAGTAGCGATCCGTTTCGGCCTGGTCAACGGTTGCGACCTGAAACGAGAACGCTTCGTTGTGCTTGAACGCTGGTCCGCCATTGAGCCCGAGGCATGGAACGCCCATCACGGTAAACTCGATGGTCAACACGTCCCCCTTCTTCCCCGACGGAAAGTCTCCTGGTGCGCGGTGGACGGCGTCGACGGACGAATCGGGGAAGGTCTCGGCGTAAAACCGCGCCGCGTCTTCAGCGTCGCCATTGTACCAAAGGCAAATCGTGTTCTTTGCTTGCTTCGCCATATCGTTTCTCTCTTGTCGTGGGCAGCCCGATAACAGCGACATTAGCTCGGAAGAAATTTCCGCTTCCCCCCCCCACAAAGTCCGCATTTCAGCCACCCGTCATGATACCCGTTGTCGGTCCGGTGACGACGGGTGTTTTCTTTGCCGCCGTCCTCACTTACGGCGATGCCGCCAGCCCGCCAGAATCAGCGCGCGACGGCGCACGCGCTGGCCTGATCCACCTCGGCGGCGTGCAGCCGCAGAATCCGGGCTACTTCGGCGATCGACGCCGGATCTCGATGCAGCTTCTCATGCTTGGCGGCGACAAACAACTCGCTGTCGCCGCAGTGCCGCGCGCTCGTTACCGGAACCACGCCGTCGCCCGGCTCGCCCGAGATACTGTGGCCGCCGGTTCCGACAATCGAGTGCAAGCGCGTTGCGCAGTTGATCGGCATCCGGGCTAGAGCGTCCAGGAAAGGACTTTCCGGATCGAGCAGGTCGATCGTCGTAGGCCGGCGGCGCTGGACCGCGGGTTTGAACACGTCGCGATTTTCGTCCATGAGCTCCCAATAGGCGTCGTCCTCGGCCGTGCCGAAGCTGACCAACGTATCGCCGACGCGGCCCGCGAGGCGGCGCGTCAGCTCGCTGCCCTGATGAGGGGTGCCGATGAAAATGACCCGTTTGATCATCGGCACCGGCTCGTAAAAGAAATCCCGGCCCAGCCGTTCCTGCACTTCTAGCGGAGCGCGCAGCGCGCTGAACGGCTGCACGGCCATCTCGCGCCAGAGAAGATCGTAAGAAGTGGTGATCTGCATCTCGGACACCAGGCCGCCCAAGCTGTGCCCGACCAGCACCATCGCATCCAGTGCCGGGTCAGTTCGCTGGGGATCGAAAGTTTCGCGCGCCAGCTTCAGCCTCTGTCGCAACACCGCGGCCGACTCCATCACCTCGCCGCCGGTCGGATAGCGAAACATCCAAAACTGATATTGATCGTACAAGTCCGATTGGGCCAGCAACTCGTTGGCCATATCGGCCCAGGTGATCGGATCGGAGTACAAACCGTGGATGAAGACTACCGGGATCTTGCCGCGTTGGTAGGGCTCGATCATCAGCAGCTGCGGTCGCACCGACGTGTCGGTCGGCGCGGTGAACCCGCGAAGGTATTGCCGCGGAGCGTTGTTGACGATCGCCGCCAGCGGAGCGGTCAGATCGCGGGCCAGCGGCTGCCGCACGCCGCACCAATCGACCGTTGCGATTGCCAAGGGATTGTAGAGTTCCAGCACTTGCCCGCCGCAGCCACTCGCCGAATCGCCGGTTGGACGCAACACGGCCGTCACGGCAAACGGTTGCCAAGGCAGCATGAACGTTTCCTGACAGCAGGCAGTGCGTTCTCCCACCAAAGGCAACCCAAGGCCAGGGTTGGCGTAGCGGTGAGCAATCTCCTTGCTCTCCTGATGCTCGGCCGACGACAGCCGCGAGAAGTCGTCCGGCCGCCAGGCAAATCCACAATAGCGAATGGGCACAACGTGCGTGCCACCGTCGACCAGGACCAATTGCCGCCGCGGATCGAGCCGGCCATACCGCTGCCCAGCATCGATCAAGCCGGACAAAGCTTGGCGGTAGACCTCGGCCGACGGACTGCCGACGGTGCCTGCAGCTGCCCCACATTGCAGGAGACCCGGTTGGGCCTGAACCGCGGCCAGATAATACAGATCAACCGCGCGTTCCTGTCCGCCGCGGTCCAACTCTTGGGCCTGCCCAAGCGTGGCCCGCGCCGCGACAGCGTCGGCGACATCCAACGGGGCGGCGCTGGGAAGCACGGTCTGGCGCCAGCCGCTGGCCGAGTTGCAACCACTGAGCGCCAGCGCCACGACGAGCCAGCAGCCGAGCGGCAATCGACGCGCAGTGCGACCGGTGATGAATGGGCAGACGGAGGACATCGTGTCTTCGCGGGGGGAGGCGGGCTGCGAGGCGGGCGGTCAATCGAAGAATAACACGCAAAATGCCCCCGCACGCCCTGGCGATGCCTCGGCTCGGCCGTCCTCGCCTACTCCGTCGGATGGCCCGCGTTACGATCGCTACATGCTACGCAGCTTAGCGGCGATAGCGCCCTCGTGCCGGCAGAGTCTGTGGCCGCGATCCCAATCGGTCGGATCGACGTTCGCTGTCCGTCAGGCCAGCCGCGCGGCGATGATCAGGCCGAGGCCGGCGAGATAGCCGGCAAACATCAACGCCAGGATGCGCCCGGTTCCGGGCCGCGCGTCGCGAAACTCCTTCCAGATAAAAACTCCCCAACAGGCCGCCACCAGGGTGGCCCCCTGCCCCAAGCCATAGGAGATGGCGAAGCCGGCTTGCCCGGCGGCGACGATGCTTCAGCGCCATTCCGGTCGCCCACGTTGCGCCGCCGAAGACGCCGCAAAGATGATCGCGGGCGGTCCCGCGAAAATAGTCGGCGGCCGAGACGGGATTGCCGCGGATCGGCCACCGCATCAGCGCCGTGTTGAAGACGAAGTTGCTCGCCAGCAGTCCGATGGCAAAAAAGAGAAGTGCCGCGTAGGGCCCGAGCTTGCCCGGCTCGAGATGCTGAAAGTCGGTCGACATCGAGGCCGCCACGAACCGGTAAAAACTTCCCATCAGCAGTCCGCTGAAGAGTGACAGCAACAGACCTTTCAGTCCGCCGGCCTTGTCCTGACCTGGGCGCGCCCGATGGGCAATCGCCGCGCAAACCATGGCCGCCACGATTAGTCCGACGCCTGTGAACAGCAGCACGGGGTTGCCGAGCGGTTCGGCCCAGTAGTTCAGCATCACGCCCAGCACGAGCGCCAGTCCAATTCCGACCGGAAACGCCACCGCCATGCCGGCGATGTCGATTGCCGCCACCAGCAGGATGTTGGCGGCATTGAAGACCGCGCCTCCCAACAGCGCCGAGCCGATCGGGCCGGGCTCGGCCTGCGCCACGTCGGCCAGCAGGGTGCGGCCGGTCTGGCCAAAACTGCCGAGCGTAAGACCCAAGGCCAGAATCATCAACACCGTGCCGAATGCATAATCCCAATAGAACAATTCGAACCGCCAATTCTTGCCGGCCAGCCGTTGCGTGTTGGCCCACGATCCCCAGCAGAGCATGGTGATCACGCAACAGAAAACGGCAGCCGGATAGTTTTCAACGACGAACATGGCTAGTCCAGCAGGCGAAAAGAGAAAAGTGACGCGATCGAGCGAAGCGAATTGAATGCCGCGGCCGCGGGGTCGGTGGGCACGATTCTGCCCCGGCGGAAAGCGTGCATCTTAACGCCGCCCAGCCGCGGATCAAATAAAAAGCCGTGGCGACACGTCTCACGCCACGGCGTGGCTCGATCCACCGGCAATCTGGGCGGTGCGATTCGCGCTGCCTGCCAAGCCAGGAAAAAACGGGCGAATCCACAAGGAGATTCAATGGAAGCGATCGGGCCTCTTTCCGTGCGATATCGCACATCGCGACATCTACCATAAATGACCGGGCCCCCCTGTTCTGCCGGCTTTTTCGCCGCGCATTGCAAGCGACGTCGCGCCACACAAAGGCGCTAACGGAAACCTCCGCCCCTTCGCGCGCGGTTAACCGAATTGGCCTTCGCGCGGCAGCAAGAATCGACGAAAAGCTGTGGCCGTGGCGCGAGGCAGTAACCGGTCACCGCCGACAATGTGCCGCCCTGCCACCGTCGCGGTACAAGAACCGCGCATCGCCGGGTTCACAACACAACTGCGAAACATTGGCTTATCGCAAGGATGCAAACGATGATTTCACTCCATGGACAACGAACGGCGGACCCAATGATCGTCTCGTTCGGCGACGGTCCGCATGGGACATCGTCCAACCCGCGGGCCGATGCACAGGGCGCGGACAACGCGGCGGAATGCCCACGCAACGGGATCGCCGGAATCAAGCATTGGCGCCACGATATGCTGTCGGGCTTTATCGTGTCGCTGATCTCGATGCCGTTTTCGCTGGGCATCGCCGTGGCATCGGGCGCCCCGCCCATCACGGGCATCACCTCGGCCATCATCGCCGGCTTCGTGCTGCCGTTTCTCGGGGGGTCGTATGTGACGATTGGCGGTCCCGCGGCGGGGCTGGCTCCGGTCCTTCTGGCCGGAATGGTCACCTTGGGACATGGTGTCTTGGAGAAAGGTTACCCGTTGTTGCTGGTAGCCATCTTTTTTGCCGGCCTCGTTCAGATTGTGCTCTACGTGTTCAGGCTGGCACGCTTTGCTGCGATCTTTCCTGCCTCGGTGATCGAAGGGATGCTGTGTGCCATCGGCTTGTTGATCATTGCCAAACAGGTGCCGACCTTACTGGGCGTCAAGTTCGAGGCCCACGATTTCTGGCCGATTCTGCGGGAGATTCCGACGCGATTGTCGCAGTTGAACCCGAAGGCCTTCGGCCTGGGAGCCTTCAGCCTGGTATTGATCTTTGCCTTGGGCGCGATGAAGACACATTGGCTCAAGATCGTGCCGCCCCTGGTGATCGTCGTGTTTGTCGGTTCGATCATCGGTCAAGTCATCGGGCTCGATTCCAAGTATCTGATCGATATTCCCGCGCACCCGTTCAGCAGTATGGTCTGGCCCCAGTTCAACGGTGTGTTAAGTGATCGCACGGTGTGGCTCTCATGCTTCACCATTGTGCTGACACTTACCATGATCGACGGCGTGGAGTCTCTGGCCACGATCGCGGCAGTCGACAAGATCGACCCCTTCAAACGCAAATCCGATCCCAACCGCACCCTGCTGGCCATGGGAGTCGCGAACATCGTGTCGAGCTGCATTGGCGGCCTGACAATCATTCCGGGGGGAGTGAAGAGCACGGCCAACATCCTGGGCGGAGGCCGTACGCAGTGGGCCAATTTCTACAACTCCTGCTTCCTGTTGATCATGTTGCTGTGCTTTCGCAACGTCATCAACATGTTCCCCTATCCGGTGCTGGCCGCGGTGCTGGTTTTCATTGGCTATAAGCTGTGTCGCCCCTCGGTCTGGTTCCGTGTATTCGAAATCGGCGCCGAGCAGCTGTTGCTCTTCACGCTCACCGCCTTGGCGATCGTCACCACCGATCTCCTCGTTGGTGTTGCTGCCGGCATCGTGATCGAAATCGTGCTTTGCGCCTGGTATGTCGTATCGGTCGAATCGAAGCTCCAGAGGAACGGCTCGTTTTTCGCCACGATCCGGGAACTCTTCCGAAACCCGATCGTCGAGCGCGAACTGGCCGGGAATGAGTATCATTTGACGGCCGATCGGCCGCTGGTCTGCTTCAATGCCCTGCCCTTCAATCGAGAATTGGCCAACATTCCGGCCGAGGCCACCAAGGTCGTCTTCCACATCGGCAGCGGCGTCACGCTGGTCGATCATACGGCATGCGATAATCTTATGAGCACTGTCGACAAGATCAACGGCGACGGCAAAATCCAGTTCGAAATCGAAGGCTGGAAACGTATGCAGCGCCGCTCATTCCACCGCGCTGCGTTGCACACGCTCGATGTCGAACAAATACGGCTTGCCGAAGGCGCGACTTCGCAAGCGGTTTTGATGCGGGACGCGGTATGACAGGAGAACGGCCGTCATGCCACCCGGATTGACCGGCTGGGGATCGACGACCCCGCTCGGATATGCTCAACTTTGTCGATCGCCCAGGCTTTTCAGCCTTGGTTTTTTTCTCATTTCCAGCGGTTCGCGCATCGCCCACAAGGAACGTTTTATGGCCAAGTGGCTTCAAGTCCGACGCGTCGTGATCATTGTCGACACCGTGATCGAGTCAGCAATTATGGAGGGCATCATGAAAGCCGGCGCGGGGGGCTACAACTGCGTTCATTGCTTCGGCAAGGGGCGGCACGAAGCGCTCGAAGCGGTCTTTACCGGCAAGTTGCGCGTCCGCATCGAGACCCTGGTGCGGGAGGAAGTCGCCGAGGCGATCATGGATTTCGTCCATGAATCCGAGTTGCGGGCATATCCCATTACCGCCTACATGGACATCGTCGACGTCGATCCGCGCGACGAACATTTGTTCTAAGTGCGACGCCTGCAGCGGACGCCGCCGGGCCCGCCCCGCTTTGCGGCAGGTGCACGGGCCGATATGGCGTTTTTTTCTTTGTTGAGTTCAATCCGCCTGCCGTTACTTCGCTTCGCCCCCCGGCTTTTTGCCCGGCGGTTTGTGGGGCACAGCTTTGTGGTAACCTGCCGGCGGATCGGTGCTGAACAGGGCCACGTCGAGGGGGGCGTCGAACACGAAGTCACTCTCAACCCAATCGGTGTCCACCACCATCGGGTTGGTGGGGCGAAACTGGGTCTCGATCCGCACCGGCAGCTTGGTCCGCGGGTCGACCCAGTACGTCTTGGTCGTGGTGGCGGTCCACTCGGGCCGCTCGATCTTTTCCACGAACTGAAAGCCGGCTGCTTCTTTGCCGCCAAGGATGCGATTTGGCACTTTCGTGGCTCTCTCGGCCGGATACTCTCGCATGCCGGCGTAAAAGCTGTTGTGAAAGGTGACTTTCAATTTCGGCTTGGTCTCTTGACGTTTGGCCTCTTCGGTGTTCGGGTCGATGCCGAAAGTTGTGTGCTCGACGCGGTAAATCTTCTCGGCCGGAAAGAGAAAGAGCGTGGCGAAGTTTCCCGGCTCCGTGTTGTAAATCACGATGTAGTCGCTGTTGGTCGTGGTCCAGAACTGACCCTTGGGCAAGGGATCGCCGGCAGTCGTTTTGACTACCTCGCGCTTGCGATAAAGGCCCAGGATCATTACCTTGCGCGTTTCCACCGGTCCGGTGACGTTGTCTTTGGTGGGCACCTTGCTCGTTGAAATGTATTGCACCGTTTTGGCCTTACCGACTTCTTCGAGCACCTGGGCAAAGGCGAGGCCTTCGGCCGCTCGTGAGGAGGCAGACCAAACGGTGAGTAGACCCACGGCTGCCAGTGCCGCGGCAGCGACCACCACCCGCCGCAGCGAAACGCGGCCTTTGACGCGCTCGGAAAGAATCACCACCAATCTCCCTTCAAACGATTTGGCCGGGATTTCTCATGTAGGAGTTGGCCGTGCTTGAGCGTCCACCCGCCGGGCGAGCGGCGTTAGTTGGGGGTTCGAATCCCTCCGAGCGTGCGGAATCGGCCGTCACTTGCGGCGAGAATCAATGACTGGCACGTCCTTGGGCGGGGTTTCGGTGATGTCTTCCACCAGCAGCTTCGCGAAGCGCTCCAGCTCCGGCCGATGGCCCACGACGTGGGTGAATAGGATCATTCCTTTTTCGAACGCAAATTCGTCCAGAGTGTAGTCGTCCGGATCGGGGGCCAGCGCGAGCGACTCGAACGGTGCATCCTCGGTCGCCCGGACAAAACCGACTGCGCGGAACGCGGCGATATACAAATGGGCTCACCTTGCCCTCTTTCTGCACAACCGACCAGTCGCCAAGCTCCGGCAGCGAGCCAGACGCGACGGCGACTCGCCCGGTTGAGACGACGTCGCCCGTCAGATTGCGCTTCCCTGTGCGGTTGATGGCGTAGCGCAGCACGACGTAGCGCAACCGATAGAGTTTGAACTGCGGATCGGCAACTGCCACCCCCTGCTCCGTGACTTGCAGCGCGGTTTGCTGCGCCGCGTAGCCTTGGGCCGACGCGGTGAGGATATAGCGGCGATCGTTTTCCAGGGCGGGGAGCTCGGCCTTGATCCCGCCCGGCCCCTCGGCGTGCCAGGTCTTGAGGGTCATGCCCCCGTGCTTCAAGAGCTTCACGTCGATCGGCGCCGTCGCGTTGCCCTCCAGGCTGACGGTCAGCGCGAGCGTGCCGCGCGAGGGCCCTTCGAGCGGTTTGACGGCCCGCTCTTTGAACCGGGTGTGAGGGAGCGGGCGGTCGATGCGTTGGACACCTTCCGGAGGATTCTCGGTGACGCCTTCGACCAGGATTTTGGCGTAGTGATCGTTGTCCCGTTCGTTCCCCATGATGTGATTGAAGACCAGCATGCCCGGCGTCGCCTCGACCGATTGCGCAAAAAACTGATCGGTGCCGGCGCCAGTTTCAGATTGTCGAAGCTCGCTCCGTCCGGCGCGGCGGCGAACCCGATACCCCCATCATCGTTGAAGCGACTAAATCGGAACCAGGGCTTGTCTTCACGCTGCATGATCGTCCAGTCGCCGGCCAGGTCGGGGACGGCCCCCATTGCGATCGCTACGCGCCCTTCCTTGACGTCGGGACCAACCAGGTCGCGATTGCCAACCGTGTTGATGGAATACCTCAGGACAACAAAGCGCGGCCGATAGAGCTCCACCGAATCTGGTGTCAACTGAATTCCTTGCGGCGCAACTTCAAACGCTAACCGCCGCAAAGCGTGGCCTTTTGCGGTAATCAGCAGCCAATGACGGCCATTTTCGAGTTTCGGCAGCCGTAGCCGCACCTCGCCGGGAGCGACGTTGTCCCAAGTCTTCAACGGACGCGAATAATTGTCTTCCAGGACGATTTTGAGTGAATCGTGCCGCGCCATCTTCCAGCGTGACCTTAATGGGCAGTTCAGCAGAGCCAGCCTCGGTCGCTTCCGCCGCACCGGAACCGTCGGGGCCCTCGGCTACCGGCTTGCTCGGCACGGGCGCGCTAGCCAATGGTTCTGCGGCGGCAGGCCGAGAATCGCTTGGCATGCTCGACGATCCGACGGCCGACACAACACACAGTCCTTCGCTGGTTGCCAGCCACAGCCGGTCATCCAGCCAGAGGCCGTCGTAAACCGAATGGCGGTACAGGGCTCGAAACCCGTCGGCGGGAGAGAATCGGTGGAAGTCGCCGGTCTTCAGATTAAATCGATAGAGGCCCGAATCGACGAATGGCAGCCATTGTTCTCCGCCGAACCAGACCTCATCGTCACGCTGAGCAAAGAAGTAGACCTGGTAACCGGCCTTGCCGAAGTTCATGACGTGGCCCGTGTTGTTGGCGGGAATGTACCAGGCGGCACTGAACCGAGCATTCTCCTCGTCGGTCGCTCCCCACCTGGCCAGCTCCCGCCTATGGCGCGACATCCAGATTGCCGAACTGCCGGCAAACAGTCGCTGAGTCCAAAAGGGCCGAGGGATTTCGGGCTCTTTTTGAGTCCAGGCTTCGGTGATGTCCGACCATTCGTAAATCGCTTCGGCCGTGCAGACGAGCACTCGATGTTTGGCGATGACGATGTGTGTCGGCGCGACGGAAGGCGCATTGGGCTGATCGAAGATGTGCAGCTCGCCGGCGCTGTCGATCTTGACCAAACCGCCCGATGCTTTGCTGCCGACACCGAGATAAACGTCGTGGCCATCGAGGGCCAGCGACTCGACGTGTGGATCGGGCAATTGATCCAGCGGGCAAGCCCTCCGCCATTCGCCCGACGAAAGATCGCGTTGCCACAAGCCGTCGGTTTTGGTACCGGCAAAGAGTTGCCCATCCCCACTCTTGATGCAGGTCACCGGTTGGGCTGGAAACGACGTCGGCTCCCACGATTGATTCGCCAGGTCGAAAGCATTCACTCCGCGGTCGTCACCGACATAGATTTTGTGTCCGTCCGTGGCCAAATGCATGGTGGAGCCAAACCTCCGCGGTGCGCGACGAGAAAACGGCAGGTACCTGACGTCGACATCACGCTCTTTGTCGAGCGGAACACCACCGAGGCCCTCGATGTGCTGGATGATGTCTGGGGACTGGGCGACGGTGGGATTGATTCGCGTGGCGTGCAAAAACGAGGCCAGGGCTTTGTCCGGTTGGTCCAGCGCCTCGTAGCAGCAGCCGATTTCGAATTCGCGTAAACCCGGCAGATTGGTGTGGAGCTTGGTGGCGCTGTCTGGCGGAAGCGGGACTTCGAATGATTCGAGCAATTTCAGCGCGCGGGCGGGATCGCCCCCCTGTCGATACAATTTCGCCGCCTCGATGAGCAGCGCGTCTCGCCGGTCGCGATCATCCTGTGAGGTGAGATCGACAATCAGGGCCGCGGATGCCTCGTTGGCCGCCGCCGTGCCGGCGAAATCTTGAGTGTCGGCCGCGAGGACCGTCAAGCCCTTCCGGCCCCAGTAGGCTAACTCCTTGTCTTCCCCCTCGGCCCACCGCTTGAGCAAGTCCATTCCTTTCGCTTTCAACTCGGGCTGATTGCGCGCCTGGCGTACGAGCTGCATGGCGATCTCCTGCATCGCCAATCCCATCCCTTTGCGGCGGGCGGGCGGAGCACCTTCGGCAAAGGGCACCGACTTGATCAGCAGATCGGCCAGCGCTTGATTTTGTTCTGCGCGCTGGTGCAGTCTGCCGAGCAAACGCAGGAACAACCATTCGCGGCCGCGATATTTCTCTGGCATATTGGCAAACACATACCATACGTGCTCGATGGCTTGCGCCTCACGGCCCTCGATCAGCTCGTGGCCGTCGAAGTCGATCTGCGCAAGATAATCGAGGGCCAGGGCTTCGACTTCCGTTCCCCGACCGAGCTCGGCGGCTTTGTGCAGCATTTCGTCAGCCCGCTCGGGCCGATAGATGTCCTCCTCGTTCAGCGAATAGCAGAATCCCAAGGCACAGGCTGCCTCGGCGTCGTCGGGGTTCATGAACAGGATCGATTCCAGGCGATCGATCGATTTGTGGAGCAGATGGAGGCCCAAGAGTGATCGCACCTCGACGCCCCGCGGGGCTCCGTTGAAGGGCTCTTGCATGGAGAGATGAAAGAACGGCTGTTCGCCGGTCCTGGGATCGGTGCGACGAAACCGGCGCACGTCGGTCAGCGTCAGCTGCTTGAACGATTGAATCTCGGAGGTCGTTGCCAGATGTCCGGGAGGGCCGAGGTGTTCGTCGGTTAGCAGCCGCTGGCCAAACCGGTCGATCTGCCCGGCAAGTTGCGCCGCCAATTCCTTTGGCGGACATGCGAAATCGAATTGATCGACAACACGCATCGTTTGGGCCTGCACCATTTCGCCCCGCACGATGACGGTGTAGTTGTCATCGTTTTGCCGTTCGTCGATCTGGCCGCGAATGAGATACGCCGCGCCGCGAGCGGGAAGCTCGTTCGGCAACCGGCTCTTGTCCGCAAAACCGGACTGGATCAAGGCGAGCTCGCGCAGCAATTGCTCCATGTTCGAGCGCTGCAGCACCTGGAACCGGAGCGGCCCCGCGGGGACTGGCTTGTCTTGCTGGCCGGCAGGGGCCGGTGATCCGGCGCCGCTCAACTCGAGCAGCCGGGCGGTGGCCAGATCGCGGATGCCCAGCTCCATCGGCCGCAGCCGATCGAAGCGGCCTTTGCTCTCGAACGGGGCAACCGCGACCGTGACGGTCGGTTTCTCGGGCGCCCGAATCAGAGCCGAGACGTAGCGTGCGAACTGCTCGACCGTTTCCTCGACCATCTCCTCGTCGAGGCTGGCGACCGTCACGCCGCGGATCGCGGCAGTTTTCGGATCGACGACGCGCAGCCGCACAAAAGGCTTTGGCGAATCTTTTTCGGGCGGCAGCACCTCGAACATCACCAGGAAATCGGCGGTGATCAGCTTGCCCAACTGCAATTGCGAATCGCCGGGGCGAGACCGATCGAGAACCAGCTCTTGGATGGCAAGATCGATCTGACGGCGTTCGACAACCGCCAAGGACTTGTCCGCCTGCACCGCCAGCTCGACCAGCGAAAGCAGATGATCGGCAAGCTCCGCGTCCTTCGTTGCTGCGGCCGGCCGAGTCATGGTCAGCGCGATGCTGGTCGGCTCGGCACTCGCTGCCGGGCGTGCGATAGCCATCGCGCACATGAGAATGATCAGCTCAAGACGTTTCAAAAGCATTTCAAAGTCCCCACGGGCGACGAGCAAATGAATCGCGGCAACGACCGTCTTTGCCCGCCGATCATGGATTCCATTCGTTCGACTTCGTTTTGAACATTACCGGCAGCAGCCGACAGGTGAGCCGGAGGGTGGCGTCTTGCAAGGCCCCCTTCGACGCCACCAATTCGGAGAGGTCGACACCGACGGCCGTCTGGCGATCGACCGCCAGCAAACGCCCAGTCCTGCGGTCGACCGCCTTGAGTTCGACGCGAGCCCTGACGGAATTGAAATTCTCGTGCCGGCTGGCAAACTGGCTGAAGGCCTCGCCCACCAGCAGAACGTCCGCGTCGGCTTTGCTGCCCGTCTGCCGGTCGATCACTTTGAAACCGAGATCGTTGCAAATCTTCGCCAACTCCGTCTCCACCGCCGGGTCGGGGACAGCCCTGAAGATGGGGCGCTCGTTGGTGGCAGCGCTGCCGATGTGGCGCTCGGTGACGTCGATATAGACCGACGGATGAGACGTTGCCTTACCGAGCTCGGCGACCAGGGCCGCGAAACGGTCTTCGGCCGGCATCGGCGCCGGAATCAGCAGTTTGCCGTCAGTTTTGAGTTTTTCGGCAACGTTTTTTGCCAACGCTTCGACGATTGTGTCGAGATCGTCGCCCACATTTCCCTTGGAAGAGGCTCCCACGACACGGCTGGTCTCGGTGCCGATGAGCTTGGCAACGACATACGTCTTTCCGGAGACCTCGAAGACCGACCCGGTGATGAGAATCTTGGCCCCGGTCAACTGGCCAACCTGCGTCGACTGTTTTGGATCGGTCAATCCCGCGGCGCTGATCGCCAACTCCTGCAAGATTTTCTTCAATTCCTCGCGCTCGACGAGATAGACGTCAGGATTGGTGACAAGCTGGGCAAAGAGAATGTCGGTCACCTTGCCCCCCTGATCCGTGACTTCCCTGCCCTTCTCTTGGAATGGAAAAATCGCGATGGGATAAAAAACCGGCTGCGCGGCGGCCGCGGCTGGCGGCGGGGTCTCTTGGGCGTGAACCGGTGTGCTCGCCCCAAGCACGAAAGCCGCTATGGCGACGATCGCGGCAACACGGGAAAAAGACGTGCGGCTCATATTCAATTCCTTGTATAGGTGTATCTGGACGAGTTCGTGGCTTGCAAAGGTTAGACTCAGTCGGACGCCGTTTCTTTGCGACGCTCCATGGTCTGCAAGATTGCGACCAACAGATAGCTGCCGGTTGCTTCGCGCTCCCAGGTCGCGATGATCGGGAATCCGCACAAAATCAGTTTTGTCTTGTCGGGATACGATGCCTCGATCCACGGCCAGCCGATCGGCTGAACTGCTACCTGCAGGCCGAGCTCGTTGTGGATCACCGCGGGCACGAACCGGTGCACCGGCGCCAGCCTGTCGGCCGGCCAGGCGGCGGCCGAGAGTCGTTTGTCGATTTCGTGAACGATTCGGGCGTCGTCGAAACGCAACGCGTCGGGAGCCGCGCCCTCGACGGCGGGATAGGGGAGATCGCCGGCGGCGGGCGCCAGGCAGAGAACCGGAATTCCACGTCCGGCCAGAGAGAAAATCGAGTCGCCCATCCCACCGACCCGCGTCAGGTCAATTCCCTCGCCGATCAAAGCGATTCCGTCGGTCACCTGGTCGAGCGCTCCGAGCGTGGCGACTCGGGCAAAGGGGATTTTCGCGCGCTTGAAAACCCGCGCTGTTTTGCCAACTGGGTCGTACAGCGCGAGTTTCAAGTCGGCCAACCACTGCTTGCGCCCGTGAACGGGTCGGGATCGACGATCCATAGCGTCCACACATACGTCGCTGGCGGCGTCGGTTTTTGCGGCATCGGCCGCTCGTCGACGAGCGACAAGGTCAATTGGGTCTCGATGAATTCACCGGCTTTGACCGTTGGAATCCGCAGCTTCAAAGCCAGCGGTTCGTCGGGTTTCACGGCCATCTCGCCCGCCGAAAGGGTCCGATTCTCGGCCGAGTGTCGCCAGACGAGATTACCGGCCAGTGGCGCCTCCGGCTGCCGGTCGACGTGCAGCTCAACGTCAGAGCCGCCGAAAACCGCGGCCGACCCTTCGCGGCATGCCAGAGTGATTGCCGGCGGCGGAGGCGCGTCGTCGGCCAGGGCCAGGTGTTCGAAAAAACCGCAGCCGGCTGCCCCCACCGCGGCGAGGAACAGGCGAAGTATCGTCACGCGAGTCATACTTCACCCCAAGTCGCCGTCAAGCGCGGCTGCGGTTTGAAAAATGCGATATTCGGCGCCGTCGGCACCGACTGCCCCGACTTCGGTCGGCTGATTGTCTTGCAAAATCGTGGTCGAGGCCGACCGAACGGCGGTGTTCAAGCCGGCAATCGCGAGGTCGCTCTCGACAAAAACCATGCCATCCGGCAAACGGTAGGCCCATAACGAAAGCGAGGCGGGGATTGCTCCTGTGGTCGGCCGCAGCACGACGGGCTCTTGGTCGTTCGCCACCACGTCGGTCGCCCAAACAATTTTCCAATCAGCCGCGCCGGCGGCTCGTCGCTCGACCACAACATGAATCATCAAAGGCCCATCGCTCGCCGGAGCCACAGCCTCTTTTGCCAGCCCCAGCTCGATATGGTCCGTCGTTTCGGCCAGCCACTGCAGCTGACCGCCGAAAACCAACTGCATCTCGGCAAACAGGCGAGCCTTGGCCAGCAGCTGCTCCCGGGGCAACGATTCCAAACCGGCCGGCAGATCGGGCGAATTCTTGGAGACGACCGCAAGCTCCTGCGGGCGATTGCCGCCCAGCCAGTAGCCCGCGGCAAAAATGAACAGCACCGAGGCAGCCGCCAACCCAAACCACGCCGGCCCGCTCTGCAGCGAAAAGCCCCGGCCATGCGGCCACCGTGAGCGCGGGCGAGACGATAGTGGCTCGTGCGTCATCGGCAGCGTCGGCAGATCGTTCAATTGCGATACGATGCGACCCTGGAGCGCGGAGAGTCGATCCGGGCTCGCCTCGCGGTCGGTTGCCCAGGTCTGCAGCAAGCGATCAAGGTCATCCGAGGCCCTGGGTTCGAGCGGCTGGTTCATGACAGGTGTTCCTTCAAACGGTGCCGGAGTTGCTTGCGCGCTTCGTGAATTCGCCAATACATCGTCGCGGCCGTGCATTCTTC
Organism: uncultured Planctomycetaceae bacterium; assembly: GCA_963702015.1. Classification (GTDB taxonomy): domain Bacteria; phylum Planctomycetota; class Planctomycetia; order Pirellulales; family PALSA-1355; genus DATJTR01. The sequence goes on along the minus strand of OY969698.1, from coordinate 1,674,843 downwards.
GATCTCAGCGGCTTCCGCCGGACTCAATCCCTGTAGGCTGGTGAGGACGATCGCCGCCCTGAGCGTCGGCGAGAGCTCGCTCAGGGCCTGCTCGATGTCGGCCGTTAATTCGTCGGTCAACAACCGGCTATCCGGAGCTGATCCTTCCGCCACACAATCGGCCGCGTCGGCCTCACAGCCCAAACGAACTCGCGTTTGCCGCTCGAGGTACGTGAGCGCGGCATTCTTTGAAATGCGAAACAGCCAGGTCGAGAACTTCGCCCGGCCGTCGAATCCGGCCAGCCCTCGGAGGGCGCGTAAAAACACCTCCTGGGTTAAATCATCCGCCGCCGCATCATCGCAAGTCATTTGAAACAGGGTGCTACGAACCGCCGGAAGGTGCCTTTGGATCAATTGGTCGAGAAGCCCCGATTCTCCGCCGGAGCGGATCGTGGCAATCAATTCCTCGTCCGATACCAAGGTGGCCTCATCCATATCGAGTAAAACCCTCGGTGGACCATGCACTGTCTCCAATTAGACTACCCAGGCCGGCGAATCTTGGCTCGTTTTTCTCGCTTTGTGCGGAATTCACCTGACCGGGGGTCCCGGGCTTAGACACCGAACCCGCAATTGAGCCGCGTTGCCGGGACCGGAACCAGGACAGGGAGGGCCGATGGAAATGGCCGGCTCGTTCAGCGCGTCGCGGTCACCTGCCCGTGCAGAGGAAGCCCGCTCAATTCGGATTGTTAGAATGGGGGGCAAGCCTCCAACTGCCAAAGCCGCGGGAGAAGACCGATGACAGACATTGCCAGCGTGAAAATCCCGGACAGCCGGCTCGCGCGCGAGGCGACCGAGTTTGTCCGCGAATGCGAGAGTCCGTTGTTGTTTCATCATTCCAACCGGGTCTACCTGTGGGGAACGCTGCGGGGACGACACCGGGGCTGGAAATTCGACCCCGAGCTCCTCTATCTCGGCGCAATGTTTCACGACGTCGGGCTGACCCCGAAACATCGCAGCCCCAGCGATCGCTTCGAGCTCGACAGTGCCAACGCGGCCCGGCGGTTTTTAGAGGCGCATGGCGTGGCGGAGGCCGTGATCGATCTGGTCTGGGACGCCATCGCCCTGCACACCACGCCCGAGATTCCCTGGCACAAAAAGCCGGAGGTGGCGCTGGTGACCGCGGGCGTTGAGCTCGACGTGCTGGGACTCGGGTTTGACGAGGTGCCGGCCGACGTCAAGGCTCGGGTTTTGGCGGCACACCCACGCCGCAGTTTCAAAACCGAGATCGTCGCGGCGTTTGCCGACGGATTCAAGCACAAGCCCGAATCGACGTTCGGAACGGTCAATGCCGACGTGCTGGAAAAGATGGTGCCTGGTTTCAAGCGGCAGAATTTTTGCGAGATCATCGCGGCCTCGCGATTCGCGGAGTAATCGGATCTGCCTCAGTGCCTAGGCGAAGGGGGCGAACCGACCGGCGAAACGCTGCTACAATGGAAGTGTCGCCCCACTGGGACCAAGGCGGCCCGGTTCTCGGTTGCTCGCGAGGGCACAAACATGCAACAGAAGTTCAGCGTCAAACGGGTGCTCGTTGCAATCGCCTTCGTGCTCGTCGTCGGCGGCGCCGGGGTTTGGTATTCAGGCGCGGTTCCGCGCGCCGCTCGAAGCCGCCCGAGAACGCGATCATGGTCATCGCGCCCTATCGCTACAACGGGACGTGGGTGTTCGACGACTCGCAGGCCGGCTTGGTCCGCGAACCGTTTGTCGCGGGCGTCCCCGAGATGATTAATGCCCTGGTCGCCGAAATTCCCAACGCCGACAAAGGCTTTCGACTGACCTTTTCGGCCAGGTCGTTCCCGGGTTTCCAGAAGAAGCTGACCTGGCTTCGCGGCGATATGGACGGCAACTACTACAAGACAGACGATCCTCCGATGGAAGGGTGGATTTGCCCCGCGATGTTCAGGTACTACGACCAACCACCGGCGGAGTTGTTTGTAAGAGCTGATGCGCTGCCGCCGCGGTAGCTGAGACCGCCGCCGCAGGCGAACCGGCTGTTTTTCGAGCGACGCCTCGCGTTACAGACTCAAAGGGCCAAAAACGTGTACTATCTTTACGGCACGAAAGGGGGCTTGGTCCGCAAGCTGGTGGCGACGTTCGATTCCGAGCAGCAGCTATTGGCCTATGTTCGCTGGGCAACGCTGTCGGAAAAGGCCGGCTCGTTCAAATTCGAGCAAGGCAGCCCGCTGGTCGGCTATCGCGGCTGGGATTATTCCGATTCGCCGCAAACCGACGACGACCCGGCCGCCACGGTGCACAATCCCTCGCCGAGCATGCTCTAGGCCCAGGCGCAATTTCATCGCACCTCGAGCGCCATGGCAGCCGGCGCGACTTGGACGAGAAGCGGGCCGCACTACTTCGAATCGTCAGACTTCGGCTCGTCGGACTTCGAATCGTCGGGCGTCGAGTCATCGGACGTCGGCTCGTCCGATGTCTTATCGTCGCCGGCATCCGAGGTGGCATCGTCGGTCGCATCTTCCTCGGGCATGTCGGATGGATTCGCTTCGGCATAAGCCTTTAACGTCTCGGCGGCCACGTCTTTGCCGGCCAGCACGTCCTCCAGTTCGCCCCTCAAGCGGTCTTCCAGATCCTCGCTGAAACCGACGTGGACGACCTGCACCTTGCCGTCTTTGCCGATCACGACGGTTTGTGGGATGCCGCTGACGCGATACAGGTCGCCGACGGCCCCTTCGCTGTCAAACACGACGGGAAGATCGAGTTTATGTTCGGACAGAAATGGCTCGACCTCTTTGGCCGACTCTCCCTCGTTGACGGCATAGAGGACAACGCCTTGGTCGCGGTACTTGGCAGCCACCTTGGCGACGATCGGCAGCCCCTCGACGCACGGAGGGCACCAGGTGGCCCAGAAGTCGAGGATCACCACCTCTTTATCTCGATGCGCTTCCAGACCGCCCGTCCCGCCGCCCAGCTTTTCCAGTTGGAAGTCGGGAGCGGCTTTGCCCAACAGAGGACTGGGCGCTTTCTTTTTGCTCGCCGTGCGGCCGAACAGGTTGTCGGTTTTTTCCCAGTCGTCGGGCGCGGCGAAGGCGAATTCGTTTTCGGAGAATTTGGGATCGAGATCCCAATCGTGCATGTTGAACACGATCGAAAGCTTCAAGTCAGGCACCGGCTGTCCGCCCGATCCCGGAAACTTGTTGAATTGGAACGCGACTTTCGGAATCAGAGGGGGCGTGCCGGTTTGAACCCAGGCATCCCAGCCATACTCGCCTTCCTCGAAGTGCAAATGCCGGCACTCATGTCCATCGACATCCTCAGCGCCCAGATCGCTCGATTCGGTCACCCCTTCGGTCAATCGCTTGTAAGGGTCATCCGATAAGAGTGCATGGAAGAACGCGGCTCCGATGCCCACGCCGCCGCTCAGCAAGGCCGCGCTTTGGTCTTTAAAGACGTCCTCAAGCGCCGCCGGAGCATTGCCCACGACATATTTCTTGATGACGGCAACGCCCCGCGAAAACTCCTTGCCGTCCGACACCAGCGTCACGCCGTAGTCCCCATTGGTCAGCCGCATGGCCAACCGGTCGGGTCGTGCCACGGCCACCGTATAGGAGCTCTTGGCCTCTTCCTTCTGGCCCTTGGCTTCGACGCGAATGTCGATGTCGACCGCCAGGCCGAATGTCTTTTGGGCCGCGATGAAGGCGGTCGCCTTCTGCAGCACCTCGGTTGCCGCTGAATCGGCGGTTGCCGCTCCCGGTCCCTTTTCCGTAGCCTTATCCTTATCCGTAGCCGTTGCCGAATCCTTGGCCGGTGGCTGGGCCTCGCACCCCACCAGCGAACCCAAGAACAACGGGATCGCCACGAGGAATTGGCTCGCATACAGAGGTCGTCGCAACCGCGCCATCATTCGCCTCACAGTCTTGATCGGGCTTAGGGGGTTTGGCGGCGCCGGCCGGCACGCTCGCCTCGGTGCAGAATCCAAAAAACTCGGGTGGTTCAAGCTCCGCCTGGGCCAGCCAGAAGCGGTGCCCATGACCGTTATGGTAGCAGTCTGCCGAAGAATTCGACAGGCTCCGGCATCGCCGGACTGTGAGGGCAAAATTGGGCAATAAGTCGTAATTTTGCGAGCCGTGCCACGCGTTCTCCCGACGTTGGCTCGACGAATCAGTACCGCAGGGTCGCCCGCAAGACGACCCCTTGCAGCTCGATCTGGCCTGTCGAGGGAGGATTGTTGCCCGACGGCGGAACGAAGTTCAAGGCCCAGATGTGTTCATACACATAGCCCACGAAGATGCGTGTGCTGCTGCCGACCGTCGGTTGCCAGGCCAGGCCCGCCTGGAGGTTGATCATCGGCGTCTCTTGATGGCCTTTGTTCGTCGTGTTGGGATAGACAGGGGGTGACCCGGGGCCGAGCGTCGTCGATTGCAGCCCATCGTGCAGGAACGTGAAAAGCGAAGCGCCATCGGCTCGCATCGTGAGCGACCAGCGCGGATTGCGCAGATGTCGGTTCAGCTCGAGCGCCACGTGCGGACCAAGTCCCCAGGTGTTGTTAAAGATTCGCTCGGTCAGAATGCCGCTCCCCCCCGCTGCTTGGGCCGCTGACTGCTGGGCCTGCGAATCATAAGACAAGCTGAGCAAGCGAAGACCCGCGATCCATTTCATTTCCCAGTCGGGCCAGGTCGGGGTGAATTCGCTGTTGCTGTAGTCGATGTCGAGCATGTTGAAGTTGAGGTGACTGGTCAGCGACGTCGGCCCATCGAGAATCGGAGCGGTCGTGCTGCCCGCGGTATTCAGATAGCGGTAAACGACCGAGATCTCGCCAAATCCGGACGGCAGGCGATAGCCCAGGAACACGCGCGGCGCGACGGCCCAATTCAGCGGGGCGCTGGGAAGGTTCACTTGGAAGAAGTTCCCGGTTGCCCGGTCGGCTGGGCTTTGCACAATCAGTTGCGGGTTGAGGTGCACCTTGAGGATGTCGACCTCGGCGCCCGAAAACCACCCCGGCGGACGGACAGGGCTGTCCAAGAGCGAGTCGGGAACAAAATACGGAAACGTCATTCCCGTGAAACCCGACCACATCGGCGGCGCCGGCGCGAGCAGCGAGTTCGGCAGTGCGGGCGGCTTTGGCAGCGACTGCAGGATCGGCGCGGTATTCTCAGCCGCCGGCTCGTTCGACCCAGGATCCGACGAGGGGGCAGTTGCCGACCCCAACGCCGGAACTTCCTCCAGCGTCGCCCCTTGGCCGGCGAACACTACACTGGACGGCGGCGTCGCGACGGTCTGCGCATGGCCCAGCGCCACGAGCACCATCGCAATGGCTCCGGTCAGAAGTAGTTTAGTAAGGTTGATCATCTTCCAGACTTCCGTGATCTGCCTGCCGCACTAACGCGACAAAGGTAACACAGTCTCCCCGGGTGTCGCTGCAGGCGGTCCAATCGCTTGGGCACCGGCCGGCATTGCTGGTAATGGATTGGGAGCGAGCGGCCTCGGCATGCTCGCGGGTACTTGCATCACGGGCGCAGCCGTTCCGGCAGGCGCCACAAATACGACCGGCTCGACCGCACGCTGCTGTCCGACCGGCAGCGCCAGGCAACTGCGTAGGAATCGCCGCTGGAGCCGACGCCGTGGGTATCAACGCCGCAGGCGCAAACGTTGGAGGCGTCAACGCCGTGGCCGCCGGCGCCAAGGGCGCAGGCATCAATGCCGCGGGCGTGGCCGCGGCTGTCGACGTCGCCGGGGTCGAAGTCGCTGGCGCCTTGCCGCCGGCGCCAACGCCGACCAGATGTCCATCAACGCAGGCCATTCCGGCCGGGTGCGGATGAGGACAGGGCCAACAGGGTGGCGCGTCGAACTCGGGAAGCGGCGGCAGTTCCAGCGGCCTGGCCAGTTGGTAGAAATCGTCGGTTTGCAGATAGTCGGCGACGTTGATCACCGACGTCCAGAGTTGCCCCAGGATTGCCAGGTAGGCGGTGACATCCACCACGAGATTCTGCTGCGCCGTCACCAGATCGTTGAACGCAAAGGTCGGATCGATCTGCCGCCGCTCGAAGACGCCGCGATAGTAGCGCACCTGGTCGGGCAAAATGTACATGCGGTAATATTCCACCGCCGCCAGGTTGTCCTGGTAGGCGCCGTAGGCGGCGGCCAGCCCCGTCGTCAGGGCCAGTTGGGCTTGATGAGGTTCTTCGCTGGCGCGAGCCCGGGCGGCCGCCGCAGCGCGAATGTTCCCCTTGTTCTGGTCCCAGATCGGCAACTGAACGCTGACCGACATCTGGTGATATTCCATCCGCGGTTGGATCTGGTTTTCTTGCCAAACCGATCCCGCCACGTCGAGGTTCGGAACCGGCGTGACCTGGGCCAATTTGAGCTGGTAGCCGGCCGACACCAAATCGTTGCGGGCCGTGAGCACGTCGGTATGATTGCGCAAGACGTAGGCCAGCACGTCATCATATTCGTAATACGGGATAAACCGATCGACTTGCCCCTCGACGGCGCTCAACGGCATCTGCGGCAAGCCGATGGCCGCGACAAGCTGCTTCCAGGCGTACGCATAGTTATTGACCGCCTGCTGATGGGCTAGCCGGACGACAAAGACCTGCGACCGCAGTGCCGCCGGCTCGTGGCTGGCGGCGAATCCACCGGCGAGCAAGTCGGTTTGCAGACGGTAGACCTCGTCGGTGAAACGGGCCAGCACCCGATTGATGCGGACCGTCTCGCGGGCGACCACCAGGCCGTAGTACGTCGTGCGAACCTGGGTGGCCAGATCGTTGCGGGCCTTCCTTAACGCCAACTCCGCGTTCGACAGATTCACCTGTGCGATCGCCGAAGCGAGCTTCATTTTGCCGGCCGTGCTGATCACCTGGTCGATAAACACCCCGTAGGTGCTCGAGCCGGTGTTGTTGGCGTTGGGCTGAACCCCCGTGCCCGTCGTCGGGTTCTGGTAAGTGCGCGCCTGTTGCATCAGTCCGCGGGCATTCTCCACGTCGGCGGCTGCCTGACGCAGCGCCGGGCTGTTGGCGGCTGCCAGACGTTGCAGATCGTCGAGCGTGTAGGGACGGCCGCTCGGGGACAACTGCGGCTCCGGTTCCTCGGTGAGCGGCGGAAGTTGCGGATAGAGCCGAGAAATGGCTCTGGCTCGGCCGGCCGAGTCCCGCGGCAGCTTGATATGTGGCGTCTCCGACCCCGGAATCGCGCCGGGAATATTCAAATCGAACTTACGCGGCGGCCCACTTGCCACGCCTGGCCCCGCGGGCACAACGGGCGCGACCGGGCCATTGGGTCGCAGTTCTTGCTCCAGGGCAGTTACCAGCACGATCGGCGATCGCATGATCGCAGCCTGGCCGGTGCTGGGGCCTTCGACGCGCGGAAGCGGAACGATTTCGCCCGCCCGCGCTTGCTGTCGCGGCACACCGCTGGTTGAAGTCGCGGCATCCGACGCCGCATCTTTGGCGGCGGGCGTGGCGGTTTTCGGCGCCACCGCCGGCGCCACGTCATACGGACGCGAAGCGTAGTAGTTGACCGACTGATCGATGCTCGGCAAGGGCGGCGTGCGGCAGCCGGCCATGAGCAGAACGATGCAGGTCAGTGCTTGTCGGCACTTCAACATCGCGCTGTCTCCGCACGCGCGAACCGCACGAAACTCAGCAGGCGCGACATTCACGACGAGCCGGCTTTGCGCCGCTTCGGGTCCACCGCAATGCGGAAGTGACAACGCCTCGAATACGCCCAAGAACTTCCCCCCCCGTGCCAACAGCGTCGGTGCCAGCTGGCCCAAGCCAAAGAGAACTTTGGGCGGCGCCAACCCACGCGCAGGATCTCCCACTCACTTCGCGGAGAGTCCTGTATGGGTTGTATCGGTAAAACCGAACGTACCGATTGAACGATTCGTAGCACCTTGGAAAGGTCTGCCGCGGAGAGATGCTAAGCGGTAAGGCGGCAAGGCCTTGCCGCCCCCTGGCCGGCCTGGGAATCGCACGGCCGTGGCCGCTTGCCGTTCGGATTTCACCCTCTTACAGCCCACGAAGAGTGCGCCGATCCGCGGCGTGCGTGCTAGCTAGTGACGCAGCTTGCGCCCCAACGATCGACTAGGCGGGCCAGCGGTTCGGCTGGCACGCGCAGTGCGCCGTAGTGCCGGCCCGGTGTCAATCAATGCCGTGCGATCCGCGTCAGCGTTTCGCTACCACACCGGTCAGCAGGAGAGAAGTGTCCTCGAGCCCTTTGAAGCTGTGGGGCTCGCCGGCGGGCAAATCAAGGAATCTGCCGGCTTCGAGGGTCTGGGTCTTTCCCAACGCGGTGACGGCCACCCGTCCCTCCAGGCAATGGACGATCGTTTCCGCCTTGGCCAGGTTGCCTGGAATTTCGCTCTCCTGGCCAGCGCGGACAATCAGGCGAACGACTTCGATGGCGGCGGTTCGCAACAATGTCCGCGTATGCGCTCGAGCCAGCGACGTTCCCAGCGGCCGCACGTCGATCGGATCGCCGGGCTTAGCGGTTGCCGCCACCGCGGCGCCGGGCGCTGCCGCGTGCGACGTTTTCACGACCAACACCTGGCAGACGGCGTTTCGCAACACCTCTTCCGCCACGCTGCCGGTCAATAGTCGTCCCAGCCCCGTCCGGCCGTGCGTGCCGATCACAATCAGGTCGCAGTGTTCGGCGGCGGCCAGGCGCACAATCTCTTCGGCCGGATCGCCTTCAACCAGCCGGTGCTCGATGCGGGTCTCCCGATCAGGTGGCTCCGGCCAGGGAAGTTGCCAATGGCTCCCTTGCGATTCGGCGGTCTTGAGCGGCGACGGAGGCGGGCCAGACATCAGTGGTGACGCCGACGGGGTCATCACATGCAGCACCAGCAACGTCGCATGACTGTCTCGGGCCATCGCGCAGGCCGTTTCGAACGCGGGACGCGCGTTTTCCGAAAAATCGGTCGGATGCAGGATCGTTTGGATGCCGTGCACGGATTCGGTCCTCTCGCTGCGGCCAGTCCTTGGCCTGGTTATTGCTGGCAGTGCTCGGTTCCGTTCAGACCCTTAGTGGGCCATCTTCCCGCTCCCTTCCGGCGGCTCACGGTCGCCGTAGAAGCTGTACAGCACTGGCATGAGATACCGTGTCAGGAAAAGCGTGGCCGTCATGCCGCCGACTACGACGATGGCCAACGGCTGCGCCGTTTGGCGCCGATCTTCGTCGACACGGCCGCGGGCAAGAGACCGAGAATCGCCGTCAGCGCGGTCATCATTACCGGCCGTACCCGTTTACCGGCCCCCTGAATGATGGCGTCGTGCAGTTCGAGCCCCTGGGCGCGGAGGGCGTTGAAATACGAGATCAGCAGCAGCCCGTCCATGATGGCAATTCCGAAGAGCGAGACGAAACCGACCGCCGCCGCGACACTGAAGTTGGTGTCGGTCAGGTAGAGCGCCCAGACGCCTCCCACCGCCACGTCGAAGACATTGCTGAAGATAACGACCGTGTCCAGCAGCGAGCGGAAGGCCGAGTACAGCAGGATCAAGATCAACGTGAGCGACAAGGGAATAATCCACATCAATCGGCCGTTGGCCTCTTCCATCTGCTCGAATTCGCCGCTCCAGACCGCGCGGTAAGGGATGTGAAAGAGGTCTTTGGTTCGCGCCTTGGCCTCGGTCACGGCGCTGCCCAGGTCGCGGCCGCGGACGCCAAACTTTAGCGCGATGAATCGTTTACCCTGCTCGCGGTAGATCGTCGAGGCTCCGGCACGATTGAATTTGCCGCTCGGGTCCGGAGAGTAGTCCGGGCCGACCGGGGTGATCAAGTCGGCCAGCCGGATTCGCGGCGTGCTGCTGATCGGATTGGACGTGTCGGCCAGCGAACCGACCGTCGAGGGACCAGCCAAAGCGCTGCCGGTGGCGCTGGGGGTGAAGCCCGAACCCTGCGCCAGGACCACGCGGTTGTTGATGATGTCGACCGGGATGTCGAGGATCGAGGTCTCGTTGCTCCGCCGCCATTTTGGCCAGCGGACAGCGATGTCGAACCGCTTTTCCCCCTCGACCATGGTCGACATGGGGGCCGCCCCCATGGCGCTGCGAACCACGTTGTTGACGTCGGCGGCCGAAACGCCCCACTTCTGGCACTTCTCCAGATCGACGCGGAACTCCAGGTTCGACGACCCGCGAACGTGAAAGATACCCACGTTCACGATGCCCGGGATGTCTTGCAAAATGTTCTGGGCCTTGGTGGCCAGCAGCTCCAATTGGTCGATGTCAGGGCCAAAGATTTTAAGTGAATTATCTCCTTTGACCCCCGAAAGCGCTTCCATCACGTTGTCGCGAATGCTCTGCGAGAAATTCCACACGACGCCGGGAATGGCGCGCTTGAGTTGGGCATCCATCGCGTCGACGAGTTCGCGTTTCGTCCGCTCGCGCGGTTGTGCCCCAGATCCACCGCCGCCAGCCGGTCTGCGGCATCAGCTTTGGCCAGTCGGTCTTGGGACGCAACGGCACGAAGTATTCGCCGCTATAAAACCCCTCGGTGTCCGTGCCGTCGTCGGGCCGGCCGCTTTGTGTGACGATCGATTCGACCTCGGGATAGCTGGCAATGATCGCCCGTGCCCGTTTGGCAATTGCCACCTGGTGGTCCAGATTCATGTTGAGCGGACCGATGGCGCGGAGCCATAGGTTCCCCTCTTCAAGTTGGGGCATGAACTCATGCCCGATCTGCGGGAGCAAGCAAGCGGTGCCGCCGATCAGGAATACGAGAATCGCCACGGTCGTCTTGGGGAACTGGAGGCAAAGCTGCAGGTTTTTCAAGTAGCGGGCCTTCAAGGTGCGGGCGAGCCAGTTTTCCTGGGCCGGCTTGACACGCTTGAGCAACAGCATGCACAACACCGGGCAGAGCGTCAGCGCCAACACCAGGCCGCCGGCCAGGGAGAACGCATACGTCTGCGCCATCGGTCCAAAAAGCTGCCCCTCCGGGCCGGTCATCGCAAACAGCGGCACGAACGCGCACACCATGATCATCACGGAATACAATAGCGCGTGGTCGATCTCGTGCACGAAGCGCAGGATCCGCACTTTGAGGGGCAATTCGGGGTAGTTGTGCGCGGCGAGATTGCGGTAAATGTTCTCCACCACCACCACCGACGAATCGACGATGATGCCGAAATCGACCGCTCCGATCGAGAGCAAGTTCGCTGACTTGCCCCGCAGGTATAGCATCGAGAAGGCAAACAACAACGCCAGGGGGATGTTGATGGCGACTATGATCGCCGTCCGGATGTTGTTCACGAACATGAACAGAATCGCCACCACCAGCGCCACGCCGACCATCAAGTTCTCCGTCACCGTCTCGGTCGTGACGTGAAGCAAGTCGGTCCGGTCGTAATAGGGCTCGATCGATGTCCCCGGCAACATCCGGCCATAGTCCGGATCGTTCAACTGCTCGACCTTCGCCTCCACGTCTTTCAGCGCGGGCATCGTCTCCTCGCCCTTGCGCAACAGGACGATGCTCTGCACCTTGTCGTCCTCGTCGTGGCCGATGTCGGCCAGAGTGAGGGGAGATTGCGACGGCCGCTCCTGGTCGGCTCTCCAATATCCGATCCGTCCCAGCCGCGTCAGGTTGCTGACGACTACGCCCTTTTCGCCGGGCAATTCCCCCGGAGCGAGCCGCCCTCCCTCGACCACGTCCTCGACGCGGATCGGCTGGTTGTTGACCGTAGCAATGACCAAGGCGCGGATTTCCCGGATCCGTCGTAACTCTTCCGAGCGCAGGACGGCCGCGGCCGCAGTCGGGGTCTTCATCCCCAGCGCCTTGTTCACCGGGTCTTGACCCCCCCCGATCAGGCCGACGCTCCTCACCGTCATGGCCGTCTGGCCCGGGGTGATGTAGTCGCCCCCCACCGTGGCGTTGCTGTTGCTCAGCGTTGCCTGAAGCTGACCGAGCGTAATGCCGTAGCGGCGGAGCCGGTCGGGATCGGGCTGAATCTCGTAACGCCGCACCGTACCGCCGAAACTGCTCACGTCCACGATCCGCGGTACGGTCCGGAACTCGCGCTCCAGCACCCAGTCCTGCATCGCCTTGATGTCGTTCAGCGTGTAGATCGAGCGGCCCGATGCGTCCTTGGGAGTCTTGAGGATGTAGCGGTAGATTTCTCCTGTGGGAGACTGCGGCGAAATCGTCGGGGTGACGCCGTCGGGCAACGGTTGCGAGATGGTCGCCAGGCGGTTGATGACTTCTTGTCGAGCGGCTTGGTACGAGTATTGGTTGCCGTAGTTCCAGGTCATCTTCAGGTCGCTCAGCCCGAACAACGACTTGCTATTGATCTTCTTCAAGCCGGGCATCCCGGCGAACGTCACTTCCAGTGGAATCGTCACCTGCCGCTCGACTTCCTCGGCCGATGCGCCCGGGAATAGCGCCAGCACTTCGACGATGGCCGGCGCCGGATCGGGATAGGCTTCGATGTTGACGTGCAGGGCCGAAAAGAGGCCGATGCCAGCTACGAAGATGGCCAGCAAGATGACAACCAGGGGGTTGTCAAGCGACCAGGCGATGAGATAGCGAACCATACGATACCCCGAAGAACCGGAGTCAGCCTCATGCTATTCGGCTTCGGCCGCTGTCGGATTCTTCCCCGCTGGCGACTCCAGTTGGAGATCGGCGGCTTTCAGTTCCAAGGTCCCCGAGAGGAGGACGCGATCGCCCGGCAGCAGGGGCTCTTTCGGCAGGAGGTCTGCCTCCGCCTCTTCGGCCGTCAATTGCTCGTCCTTGGGGAGGGGCGTGGATCGTACGAACACCGAACGCTCGAATCGCTGCGTCACTTGAACGCGACGCATCGTATAGCGGTGATGGTCGGCCGCATCGGGTTGCACGAACACCAGGCTCTGCAACCCGTCTTCGATCAAAGCATCCGTCGGAATCTCGACCACATCTTTCGGCGGCGGGATGCTGACCGTGGCGGTGACGTATTGGCCTCCCCGGATATGCTTGCCGGGATTTTCAACATAGCCCTTGATCACGGCCGTGTGTTGATTCGGATCGATCACATAGCCAATCTCGTCGATACTGCCCGGAAGTCCCTCCCCGCCCGCCGCGCCAACCGTTCGCACGGTCCAGCGCTTCTGATAATCGCTGAGCCCCTCCAGCATCGGCAGTGAATCCTCGGGGCAACTGGCGATGACCAGCAGCCGATCGACGTCGGCGATTTGAAGCAGGTTGACGGTGTTGTCGACCACCATCTCTCCCACGTTGACGTTGCGTTCGACGATCACGCCCGAAATCGGCGCGGTGTAGGTCACTCGGCCCCAGGGGTTCTGCAGCAATTCTTTCGTCTCATTGACGGGACTATCCGTGGATTGGGCTTGTGTTTCGCCCTTCACCCAGCGGCCCTCCGGCGTCTTGACCCACTCGCTCTTGTCGGCGCTGATCTTCTTGGCCTCGGCGGTCAGGTCGTCGATGTCTTTCTGAGGAATGTCCCACGCTTTCAGGTTATTGATGGCCCGGTTGACTGCATTGCGGTCTCCCTCGACGGCACGACGATACGAAATCAAAAAGACTTCCGGCACCGCATCGGTATGTTTCGTGGCCTCGTCGAGGATCCGCTGGTCCAACTGCAGTTGCACCAAGGCATCCAAGAGATCGTTCTTCTTGGTCCCGACTTCCGCACTGTAGAAAACGATCAGCGGATCTCCCTCGGCGACGGTGTCATGCGTCCGTAGCTCGCGGATTTCCGTTTGACCTGTCTTGGGATCTTCACCTCGGACCTTGGCCAACTCGATCACTTTGGCCGGCGCGAACCGGCACTTGATGCGGGCCAGCCGAGTCGGATCGAGCGCCGTCGAACCGGAAAGGACCAGTGGCTGCATCGTCTCCGGCACTTTCGCGACCGCGACCGCGTCGTGACCGCCATGGACCATTCCCAGGTCGATCGCCACCTCGTCCGGAACATCCAGCGTATGCGGATGGCCCGGTACGAGCGTCACCGAAGGAGGTGAGTAGGAATAGGCCTTCGCGGCCTTCGTTGACGAAAGCAAGTGCAGCGGGATGCCCGAGAAGTAGCTGAAGAAACCAGCCGCCGGCGGAATCACCAACGCGAGCAGAAGAATGGCAAGCACTACCTTCTGCCCAAATCCCATTCTCCGACGCGAAGTCTCGACCTCGGCCGCCTCTGACGTGGCGGCCGGCGTCGCAATGGTTTGGCCGTCGCCCTGGTCATCGGGTGGAAGTTGATTGGTCGAAGACATCATATTTCCTTCGCGAACGCTTTTTTGATTCAATCTCGCGGCAGCCGCAGCCACCGCCAGGGGGGCGACACCAGTGACGATCTATCCAAGTTGTTTTGCCCAATTGTTTTGTGGCACGACCACCTCCCGCCGATACGGTTCCATACTGCGCACGATGCGCGCTTGCGTACCCAATCATTACAAGAATCGACCGAAGTTGAGCTTCCGACTGCTCTCGGAATGGCGAGATTGAGACCGAGTGCACCGGCAAGCGAAGTGACCGCCGTCTGTAGCCGCGCGTGACCCTCGACGAAACGTTCTCCGCTGTAAATATTACGTCGTTGGAGACTTGCCCGCAAAGGCGCTCGCGAAACCTTACCAAGATTTAATCCCACGGTTCGCCTAAAAATGGCAGGCAGTGCCGCCACGGCACCATTTCTCGTTACGGCCGTTATCTATTGACTGTTCATCGAAGGGGCCGATAGCGGCGGAGTAGCCCTGCTCAGATTACATATTCGTAATCTGGCTGCCTGCGCTGGCAGGTTTTCGCAGCTTAGCCGCTCTTTTTTCCGGTGTTGACCACACGTATCCGTGCTTCGCCGATGCCCGATGGCGTCCAATTCGGGACGTTTGGCGTTGCCGGGCCACCCAAAAAAGTCGTCCCGCTCGGGCACGGTCTTTCCCGATCTGCTGTCATTGATATCGCGTCACGACCTGCTGGCTATTCCGGCCAATTTCCCGCAGGGGGTCACAAAGTGACGTCCACGTTCTCTGGCGCCTCGTTGCTTTCGAGCGAATCGTTGTCCTCAACCGCGACCGAAAGCGTCCGGGTTGTGGTGTTGGTGCTGACCGTCGAGAAGGTCACCGACTGCAAGGCCGTCACGTATTGGGCCACCGTCGCGGCGCCATTCAACGTCAGCACGCCACCGGAGTAGCTGCCGGTGATGCCGTTCTGGTTGGTGAAATTGAGCGTATCGCCCGTTTGCAGCGTTCCGGCCGAGATCGTCACCGTGGCGCCCATCAACTGGGGATCGTTGGAATTGACCGTTACGCCTGAGTCGACCGCCACCGCCGACCCGCCGACGGTGAACGTATTGGTCGTGCCCGATGCTATCACCACCGGTGCCACATTGACGGTTTCCGCCGCCACGTTGCCGACCAACAAGTTGTCGCGAGTGACGATCGACAGCGCTCGGGGGGTGGTGTTGGTGCTGGTCGTGGAGAACGTGACCGACTGTAAGGCCGCCTGGTAGTTGGCCACCGAAGCGGTGCCGCTCAACGTGAGTATTCCTCCCGAATAGCTGCCGGTAATGCCGTTCTGATTGTTGAAATTGAGCGTGTCGCCCGGCTGCAGCGTGGTGGCCGAGATCGTCACCTTGGCACTCGTCAGGTTGGTGTCGCTCGACGCAATCGTCACGTTTGAGTCGACCGGTACCGCCGGGGAGCCGAAGGTGAAGGTGCTGAGATTGCCCGACGCCGTCACCAGCGGGGCGGCCGCCGACACCCCGACCACGGTCATTGCCAGGATATCGACGTTCTTATTGTTGGGCAGCGTGATGCTCTCGATCGTCTTGCTCGAGTTGACGGCAAACGAGTAGCCGTAAACGTCGAACGTGCCGCCGTTTCGGCTGCCGCTGGATGTGTTGCGATAGGCGGTGCTCAGGGCGTCGGATTCGCCAGAGAAGCCTTGCGGTATGGCCCAATCGCTGAAGCTCTGGACATAAGTATCCGAGCTGCCGTCGGTGTACCGGACCGTGAACGTTTGATTGGCCTGGCCGCCGTTCACGCCCGTCGCCAGGAATTCGATCTGGGTGTACGAGCTGTTGGGCAAGCCGATCGTCTGACCGGCGGCTTGGATCACGTTGTTGGCGCCGGCCGGAGCGATGTTGAAGTTGACATTGCCCCAGGTCTGGCTCGTGCCCACCTCGGTCTCGCTCAAGGCGTTTCCATGGCCATCCAGCCCACCACCCGTGAATCGGCTGCCGTCGGCCGTGATGCCCACAAGGTTGTACTCGCTGTTCAGGTCGACCTGGATGTTCGTGCTGGCCGTGGGCATCGTCGCGCTGACCTCGTTCGAAGCGGGACTGGCCGCCGGCCCGTTGATCGCCTTGACGACGTAGAAATAGGTGTTGCCCGCCAGGGCGGTGCTATCGGTAAAGGTGGTGGCGCCGGCCGACA
This sequence comes from uncultured Planctomycetaceae bacterium, assembly GCA_963702015.1. GTDB lineage: Bacteria > Planctomycetota > Planctomycetia > Pirellulales > PALSA-1355 > DATJTR01. The sequence goes on along the minus strand of OY969698.1, from coordinate 1,658,497 downwards.
ACGGGGTACTGTTGATCGGCGTTGTCGATTCGCCTCCCGCCGTCGTGCCGCGATAGACGTTGTATCCGGTGACGGTGCCGCTGGCGTCGGTCCAGGACAATTTGGCCGCGGTGCTCGATGTGGTCGAAACGGTCAGAGCCGTGGGAGCCGCGACCGTCGCCACCTCGTCGATCGCCAGAACTTCGACGTTTCGGTCGCCGGGCAGAGTGATGCTGGCAACGGTCTTCGAGCTGTCCAGGGCAAGCGAGTAGCCGTAGACGTTAAACGTGCGATTGTCCCGGCCGCTGGAGCTGTTGCGGTAAGTCATCGGCACGGCCGTCGATTCGCCCGAATATCCTTGAGGCGTGTACCAATCGCTCAGGCTCTGCGTGAACGTTTGCGAGGAGCCGTCGGTGTAATGGACCGTGAACGTCTGATTCGTCTGGTTGCCGTTCACCGCGGTCGCCAGCAGTTCGAGCGTCGCATAGGAGCCGCCCGGCAGCGAAATGGTTTGCGAGTTGGCTTGAACCACGTTGTTCGCGCCGGTCGGAGCGATGCTGAAGGCGGCGCCGTTCCACGTCTGGCTCGTGCCCACCAGTGTTTCGCTCAGGGCGTTGCCCTTGCCGTCCAATCCGCCCGAAAATGGGGTGCCGTCCTGCGTGATGCCCGTCAGATTGTAATAGCCGGCAAGATCGACTTCGGTCGTGGGGCCCGAATTCGTCACCGTCGCGCTGCGCGGCGCTCGAAGGCGGACTGATGGCCGAGCCATTCACCGCCTTGACGACGTAATAATAGGTGTTGCCGGCCACTCCGGTGGTATCGGTGTAATTGGTACTGGTCACCGAGCTGCTGAGGAGTGTCGGCGAGGCGGCGCTGCCCAGCGTGTAGCGATAGACGTCATAGCCGGTTGCCGTGCTGTCCGAGGCGGTCCACGTCAGACTGATGCCATTCGAAACGGGCGTGGCGACCAGGCCGGTCGGAGCGTCAAGCGTCGCCTGGGTGGCAATCGCCAAGACCTTGACGTTGTTGTTGCTGGGCAGCGTGATGCTCTCGACCGTTTTCGTCGGGTCGACTGCCAGCGAGTAGCCGTATACGTCGTACGTGCCGGTCTCTCGTCCACCATTGGATGTGTTGCGATACGCGGTTGTCAACGCGAGCGATTCGCCCGCATAGTTTTGCGGCGTGGCCCAGTCGCTGATGCTTTGCGTTACGGTCACTGAACTGCCGTCGGAATAGTGGATGATGAATTGCTGATTCGCCTGGTTGCCGTTGGTGGCGGTGGCCAGCAGTGTCACGTTCGAATAGTTGCCCGTCGGCAGAACGATCGTTTGTCCGGCCCCTTCGACGACGTTGCCGGTATCGGCCGCGGCGATGGCAAAGGTGATGCCGTTCCAGGTGATGGTGCTGCCGATCAGGGTCTCGCTCAGGGCGTTGCCGTCGTTGTCCAGCCCGCCGCTGAAGGCCGTACCGTTGCTCGAGATGCCGTCGACGTTGTAGTAGTTCGAGAGATCGGCGTTTCGCGTGCCGGTGATGCTGATGGCCGCCGTGGCCGCCGTGCCGACCAGTCCGCTGCTATTGCTGGTCGTCGATTCCTGGATCGTGAAGCTGCCGTTGGCCACGGAATTGGTTGTGGGAATGAACTCCAGTCCGGCCGCGCCGCTGGCCACCGTGATGAACTCGCCGTTGGTGATTTGGGCCGAGCCACCGTTGTAATACAACGTCCCGCCGGTGATGCCGGTGATCTGGAAGTAGGTGACCGTGGTGTCGTTGGTGGCCGGCGTGATCGTGATGCCCGACACCGGTGTGTTTTCCGTCGTCGACGTGGGACCGCCGACGACCGGCGTTCCATAGGGCGCGGTGACGATGACCGGGCTCACGGCCGGCGAGATGCTGCCGTTGAAATTCGTGTCGCCCGAATAGACGGCCGTCAGGGTGTGCGATCCGGGGGGCAGCAACGAGGTGCTGAACGTGGCCTGATCCGACCCCAACGTTCCGCTGAGCGGCCCCGAACCGACGACGACGCCGTCGATCTCGAACTCCACACTGCCGGTCGGCGCGGTCGAACCGCTGGCCTGGGTGACCGTCGCGGTGAACGTGGTGGGACTCCCTTGCGCGACCGGGTTGGGATTCGCGCCGACTGAAATGCTGCTGCTGGTCAAGCTGGGATTGACGATCTCTTCGTTCACCGCAGACGCGGTGCTGGTCAAGAAATTCGGGTCGCTCCCAGGCTGATAGACAGCCGTGATGACGTGCGATCCGGCGGTCAGCGACGAAGTGCTCAGCGTTGCTTCGTCGACGCCGTTGACGACGCTCAGCGTTACCGGCGAGCCGATGTTGGTGGGCGTCCCGCCAACGATCTCCTGGAATTGCACGGCGCCGGTCGGTGCCGCGGCCACGCCGGCGGCCGGACTGACGACCGCCGTAAAGGTCACGGTCTGTCCGACATTGCTCGACAGCGCGCTGCTGCCCAGCGCGACGCTGGTCGTACCCTTGCCGGCCTGCACTTCATAGGCGCCGATGTCGACCAGTCCGGCCTGAGTGCGGGGCAGTCCGCGCTGATCGGTCGTCAAGCCGACGGCGTTGGCTTCGGCCAGGTCGCCGGCGCCGATCGCGGCGCTGCCCGTCAACAGCGCGAGCGTCTGGGTCGTGCCGCCATTGTTGGCCAGCCCACCGGCGAGCCCAAGCGTGCTGGGCGCCACGATGTTGCCGCCGCCATTGGCGATGTTGGAGCCGCTGCCGACGTTGATCAAATCGCCTTCGGCGGCGCTGGCGGTTCCGTAAAAATCGGTGCCCGTGTTGGCCGTGTTTTGGGCAATCAAAGTGTTGTAGATTTGCAGCGACTCATCGCCACTCACGTCGTAGATGCCGCCACCGTACGAAGTGGTGCCGGTGGTTGCTTGGACCGTGTTTCCGGCGACGGTCGCGTTGACGATCAACATCCCGTTGGAGTCGTCGGCGATTCCGCCGCCACCGGTATAGCCGTTCAGTCCATTGACGGTGTTGTTGTAAACGGTGTCGTTCAGCAGTTGCGTTCCCGCAACTCCATTTTCGATTCCACCACCGAACGCCCCATCGCTGACCCCGGCGCTCGTACCACCCGATCCCGCGGCGCCGCCGGAACCGCCCGCCGTGGTGTTGCCCGTGACCGTGGTGTTGCTGATCTTGACCGGTATGCCGGTGACGGTTTGATTGGAGGACAACAGCTCGATGGCAACTCCACCCCCGATGGCGAAGCCGCCATCGCCACCGTTCTCGCCGCTGACCCCCGTCCCCCCGTTTCCGCCGATGGCATGATTGTTGGCAATCGTGTCGTTATTCAGAACGGTGGTCGGCGCGGCGGTGTTGTAGACGGTGTAGAGTCCAGCCCCGATCCCGAAGCCGCCAACATCTCCGGGTTGACCGTTGTAATCGTCGGCAGTCGTCGCCGTCGGGCCGGTTCCGCCGGTGACGGTATTGCTCGCGATCGTGGTGCCGGTAATTTGGACCTGGGCGGTGGTGTTCGTAAAAACACCCCCCCTTCGGCACCGCCGCCGAAGCCGTAGTTGACGCCATCGGCGCCCGCGAATCCGGTGGCGGTGTTTTGCTCGATCAAGCTGGCACCCTGCGTGGGGCCATTGATTGAGAGGGCGCCCGTCGAATAGATGCCGCCTCCCTCAGCGACCTCGCCCCCTACGGTCGCTTCCGCCGCGTTCCCGATGACCGCGACATTGGTGAGCGTGAGATTCCCCTGATTGAGGATGCCGCCACCCTCTGCCGCGCTGGTGCCGCCGCTGTTGTCGGTCTTGGCCGTGCCACCGGTGATTTCGAGATTTTCGAAAATCACCGTGACGCCGCTTTGGATCTGAAAGACGCGATCGGCGGCGGTCTGATCGATGATGGTCGCGCCGAGACCCGTCGAGCCTGTTCCCTCGATAATCAGCGTGTGGGTGGTGTTGCTGATCTCGAGCTGATTGAGCGTGAGGGTGTAAGTCCCGGCCGAAAGTTGAATCGTGTCGGTGGCCGACCCGCTGTCGGCGTTGGCCAGCGCAATGTCGGCGCCAAACTGCCGGCGGCGCCGTCGGCGGTGGCCGGCAAGGGCGAATAGGTCGTTCCAGTGAGCATCTCGCGCAGTTCGAGCAACTCGATAACCGGAATGCGGGATCGCCGGGCTGGCAGCCGATCGCCGCGTTGAGCCTGCCGCTGGCCACGATCCTTTTTCGATTCCTTGCCTGCACGCCCGCCGCGGAAATTGCCTAACATATCTTCTGCCTATTGCTGAAAGTCAGGTTTGTCGTCCTTGCCCAGGCCGCGCGGGAACCGCCTCGTCGGGGCGGCGAAACGAATCTTCCCGCTCACCTGGCAGTGAGCCCATCGTCCGATGATTTCCCCTTTGTTCTGCGCTTGATGCGCAGCATCGCTAGGGGGGGCAAGTAATACGGAAACTCCTAGTGCAGGTCAACAGCGACCGCACAATCTCCGGCCGCCACATCGCAGCCGGCCGCGATAGCAAGGCCACTTCTTGGGGGGAGAATCGCCGTGCGCACACGCGCATCGCCGAGCTTTTCGCGCGGCCAAGCGAGGGATTCGCCGATTTGACACGGCCCCCCGCTTACCGGAAACTCAGGAATCCCCGCTCGAGCGGGCAATTCCCGCCCGGGGGGCGGCCTTCGTCCCCGGCGGTGAGCACCTCAAAAAGCGCAACGGATGGCCTGGCCACATATAAAATTCCTGCATGCCGCCGACGTCCATCTCGACAGCCCCCTGCGGGGACTGGAAGAGTATGCCGGCGCGCCCGTCGAGCGATTGCGGTTGGCCACCCGCTCGGGCCATGGACAATCTGGTGCAGATTTGCCTCGACGAGCAGGTCGATTTTCTGCTCATCGCCGGCGACCTGTTCGACACCGATCGTCGCGACTTCAACGCGGCGTTGTCGGCCGCCGCCCAACTGCAAAAGCTGAATCGGGCCGGCATTCCGGTCTATTTGATCCTGGGCAATCACGACTCGCTGGACGAAATGACCCGCCAGGTCCCCTGGCCCGGCCAATGTCACGCTGTTCGACCACCGCCGGCCGCAAACCGTTCGGCACGCGTCGCTGCCGGTCGCCGTGCATGGCATGAGCTATGCCAAACGCGAGGTGACGAAAAACCTCGTTCCCGATTATCCGCCTCCGGTGCCCGACTCTTCAACATCGGGCTGTTGCACACCAATGCCGGCGGCAATCGCAATCACGACACCTACGCTCCCTGCGCCGTCGAGGAGCTCGTCGCCAAGGGTTACGACTACTGGGCCCTGGGCCACGTTCATGACTATCAAGTCCTTCATCAGCGACCGCACGTCGTCTACTGCGGCAACACCCAGGGCCGGCACGCCCGCGAACTGGGGGCCAAGGGCTGCGTGCTGGTCGGCGTCGAGAATGGCGAATTGACGTCGCTCGAATTTCGCGAGACCGACGTGTTGCGCTGGTATCGCGAGACGATCACGCTTGAGCCCGGCGATGACGAAGACGCACTGCTCGACCGCACGCGCGCCGCGCTCGATCGAATTGCCCAATCGGCCGCCGGCCGCCTGGCCGCCGTGCGACTCAGCTACGCAGGCACGCTCGGCCATCCACGGGCGTCTGATGCAAGACGCCACGCGGCAGCAAATCGTTGCCAACATTCGCGCATCGGGCCGCCGACTTGGGCGAAGACGTCTGGATCGAAAAAATCAAGTTCGATACCCGCTCGCTGCTCGACGTCGACGCGTTGCGTCAAGGGCAAGACCTGATCGGCGATCTGCTGCGCGATCTGCGAATCGTTGGCCGACGATCCGGCGCGGCTGGCAGCCCTGTCCGAATTGCTCGACCCGCTGCGCCTCAAGGCCGGCGCCGAACTGGCGGCCGAGGCATGCGGCTCCGAGCCGGATCGACCTGGCCGATCCGGTCGCGGCTGGCCGGCTGGCTGCGCGAGGCCGAACAGCTGCTCCTCTGTCATCTGGTCGAGGAGCGATCGTGAAGATCCGGCATCTGCACATCAACAACTTCGGCCACTTCGCCGATCGCGACATTGCCCTGTCCGATGCCGGGCTGCAAATCATCTACGGCCCGAACGAAGCGGGCAAAACCACCCTGCTCGAGTTTCTCCGCGGCTGGCTCTTCGACTTTCCCACCCGAACCCCCTACGACTTCCAGGCCGGCACGAAATCGCCGGCGTCGGCACGCTGGTGCTGGCCGATGGCCGATTGGTCGAACTCCGCCGCCGCAAGGGGAACAAAAACAAAGTCAGCGTCAAAATCGACGGCCGCGAAACCCAGCTCGACGAAGCCGGCTTCCACCGGCTGATCGGTCACGCCAATCGCAACTCTGTTCGAGTCGGTCTTCGCCTTCGGCCTGGTGCAGCTCAGCCAGGGCGAAGAAAGCCTGAAGCACGAAAGCCTGCAATCGGCCCTCTTCGGCGGCGGACTTGGCAGCGCGGCCAGTCCCGAGCAGATCGAGCGCGAACTCGATCGCGCAAGCCGGCCGAACTGTTCAGCCCCACCGCCCGCAAACCGGCGATCAACCAGTTGCTCGGCGAAATCAAGCAGCTTGCCACGCGAGATCAAAGACAAAAGCCTGCGCTCGGCCGATTATCAAGCGGCCCGGCGAGCGGTCGCCGCGGCCGACGCCCGCGCCGCCGAAATCCACGCACGAGGTCGATCGTTTGCGCCGCGAGCACGCCCGCGTCGAAAAGCTCGCCGTGCGCTTGTCCGAAATGGTGGGAGCTGCAACAGCACGCGGCCCGCCGGGCCGGCTGTCGGTTCCCACGCGGCTTGCCGGCCGATGCCCGGCAGCGTTTCGCCGCGATCGTCGAGCGGCTGGCCGAAGCCGACGCGCAGCACCAGCGGTTGGCGGCCGACATCGCCCGCGACGAGCGCGAACTGGCGGCCCTGCGGCTCAATCCGCAATCGGTCTCGCTGCGGGCCGAAATCAAAGCCGCCCTGGAGTTGCGGCAGTCGACCGTCGATGCGCGACGCGACTTGCCCGATCGGCTTCATCAGCGCGCCGCCACCGAGCGAGCAAATCGATCGCGAGCTTGCCGAGCTGCGTCCCGGCTGGCGGCACGACGATCTGCGGGCCTTCTCGGTCGACGTAGCCACGCGGGCCGAGATCGATCGCCTGGCCGACGAAGACCGAGCGATCGCCACCGCCCGCACCGCTCTGCGGGCTCAGCGCGAAGGGCTGGATGCCGACCTGGCCGATGCCGAGGCCGATCTGGCCGCGTTGGGCGAGCTTTGCGATGCCGCGCCGCTCGTGGCGGTGCTGGCCGACGAATCGACCTACCTCACCGACAGCAAACAGCACGACAACCAACAGGTCGAGCTGGCGAAAATCGAGCGGCAACTCGCCACCGCGCTGCGCAAGCTGACGCCGCCGCTCTGCCGGCCGATGCCGGCGCTCGCCGGCGAATCTGCCGGTGCCGCGCGACGAAACCGTTGCCGAATTTGACGCGAAATTGACCGATCTTCGCCAGCAATTGCGCGCTGCGCGTCGATTCGCTGCGAAGAAGACGCGGCGCAGCTCGGCGCAGCTTCAAGCCAATCTTGCCCAGGCCACCGCGGCTCAATGCCGTGCCGAGTCTGCCCGAGCGTGACGCCCGCCGCCACCGCCGCGATGCCGGCTGGGATTTGATCCGCCGCCGTTACCTCGAGGGCCAGCCGGCCGCCGACGAAGAGACCGCCTGGATCGCCGACGCATCGGCGTCGCTGATCGACGCTTACCAGCGAGCAGTTCGCGAGGCCGACGAAATCGCCGACCAGATTTATGCCAATGCCGATGCCGTCGCTCGGCGCGAGGAGTTTGCAGCGGCAGTGCGACGCGCTGGCCAGACGGATCGCCCAGAAACAGGCTCGCGTCGACGAGCTGCATCGCCAAGAGGCCGATCTGCACGCTCGCTGGCTGGGCGTTTGGCAGCCGTGCGGTTTCGAGCCGCTGGCCCCCGACGCCATGCGGCGCTGGCTCGCCGATCAACAGGCAGCGTGCGAAACCGCCAGCCGCCGCGACGAATTGGCCGCCGAGCTCGAACTGCTCGGGCAGCGAAAAGCCGCGTTCGAGCATCGGCTCCGCGCGGCCAGCGGCCGGGACAATGCCGAGGTTGCCGTGCTGCTGGCCGAGGCCCACCGCGCGGTCGACGGAGCGAAGGATCATCGGCGGCGTTCGGCCGATTTGCGTCAAGCCCTCGAACGGCTCCGGCCGCGACTGGCCGCTTGCGATCGCGAACTGACCACCCTCGATCAGCGTGAAGCCGCCTGGCGTGCCGAGTGGCAATCGGTTCTCGCCGGCTCAATCTTCCGGCCGATTGGAAGGCAGAGCTGGCCCGCACGGTGATCGAGCGGCTGACCGCGACACGCGTCAAACTGGATGGCCTGCCGCATGAGGAGGATCGCATCCGGCGCCATGCAAGATCGCATCGGCGAGTTCGAAGCACAAGTCCGGCCGCTGTGCGAGCGGCTGGCTCCCGAATTGCTGCGCGATCCGCCGGAACTGGCGATGGAAAAACTGTCCGAGCAGTTGGACCAGGCCATCGAAGCCGAAAAGCAGCACGAGCAGCTCCAGAAACAACTGACCGCGTCGCGCGAGCAATTCCGCCACGCTCGAGGAGCATCGACGATCGCTCGTCGCGGGCAAAACCGATCTGTTCGCGTCGGCCGAAGCCGCGTCGGAGGCCGAGTTTCTCGCAGTCGTCGCGCGGGCCCAAACGATCCGCGCCCTCGACGCCGACATCGAGCGGCTCGCGCGACGAAATCGATCTGATCCGCGCCGGCGACGATCGCAATGCGTTCCAGCAATCGCTCGCCGAGGTTCAGCAGGGCGAGCTCGATTGCCAATGCCGCGATCTGGCCGAGCAGCTGCTGGCCGCCGAAGCCGCAAAAACGCGATGCCGACAGGCGGCCGCCGCGGCAAAGGAAAAACTCGCCCGCTCGACGGATCGGGCGAGGCCGCCCTGCTCACCGAGCGGCTGGCCTGCAAGCGGGCGGAGTTGGCCGCCGATGTCGATCGCTACGTGCCGCTGCTGCTGGCCCGGCATCTTGTTGGCCGAATCGGTCAGGCGATTCGAGCGCGAGAACCAGCCCGAAATGGTCGCCACCGTCTCGCGCCTGATCGCCGAGATGACGGCCGGCCGTTATACCGAGTTCGATCGGACCGGCGCCGACCGCAAAGAAATCGTGCTGCGCCGTGCCGACGGCGTCGAACGAACGCCCAGCCAATTGAGCACCGGCACCCGCGAACAACTTTATCTGGCGATCCGGCTGGCCTATGTCCTGCACTATTGCCAGCAAAACGAGCCGCTGCCGATCGTGATGGACGACGTGCTGGTCAATTTCGACCAGCAGCGTGCCCGTCAGACGTTGGCGGTGCTGAGCGACATCGCCAGCAGCGTGCAAGTTCTGTTCTTCACCTGCCATCCGCACATGATCGCATTGGCCGAGGATGTGGTACCTGGCCTGCAGCCGATCGAATTGGCGGCGCCTTCGCCGAGCGCGACGTAGCGGGCATGCCCGGCCGCCGCGTGCTCGTGCGGATGTTCGTGATCATGCCCGTGTTCGTGCGAGTGGGCCGGCTCGATGGCGTGGATTCCATACGCCAGAGCCAATCCCAAAAGCAGGGCGATTGACAATCGCACGCGGTCATGCGAGTGCAGTTCCAGCTCGGGCATCAGGTCGGCCACCGAGATGCACAAAAAGATGCCGGCCGAAAGTCCCAGCACGGCGCCCAAGGCAACGTGTTGCCGTTGGACCACATGATGTAGCCCCAGCACGAAAATCGCACAGCCCAGCGGGCACATCAGCGAAAAGACGACGTTAGCCCAGTGCCGCGCCGCCATCGACCAATTGCCGGCCGTCATGATCGAAGTGATCGAGAGCGAATCGAGCGGCTTGTGCAGCGCGATGGCCAGAAACGTGCCGAGGCCGACCAGTAGATGCGGCCCGGTCTCTTCGGCTTCGGCCACGACATTGGCCGCCAGCGCCACGCCGTCCAATAGCGTGTGGATCGACATTCCGATGGCGATGCCCAGCCAATTCATCGATCCGCGCCTCGTGCCATGCCCATGGGCGTGGTCGTGCGAGTGATCGTGCCGGTGGGCATCGTGCGGATGATGATGCGAATGATCATGTGAGTGATCGTGCGCAGCGGAGCCTTCGGCAGCCAGCGGAATCGGCTCGTGCTGGTGAAAGTGAAACGCCCGCAGCAGCAGAAGCATCACGACAAAGCCGCCGGTCATCCATAGGATCGCGTCGTCGATGGAATCCATCTCGGCGACCGCGTGGGGCAAAAGATGAAAGAAGCTCACGCCGAGCATCAGCCCGGCGATAAAGCTCATCATGATCTGCATGCGGGTGTGCGTCAGCCGGACCAACAGCGGTACATAGCCGCCAAAAATCGAGGCGGCCACGATCACGATCGAATAAAGCGACAAGGTGATAAAGATCGACATGCAGGTGATCGTATGTTATTCGATCGCCAGCCGCAAACGCATGGGGTCGTGGCGGCCGCTACGCAAGAAGATTGCACCGCGGTGATGTCCTCTCGCACGGATGTCGGCTGAGCTACTTGCGGATATGAATGCCGCCGGCCGTGACGATGAGCAAGCCCAGCTTCTCGTTCAGTTGGCCGTGCCCCTGCACCACCACCACCTGTCCTGCTTCCACACCCAACAAAGTGGGCACGTCAGTCTTCAGAATCTCGCCGCGCTCATCGACGAACTGGACCACCGCCAGCCGCGCTTCGGCAGCCCGGTGGCGGCAGAAGGGGCAGTTGTCGGCGTCGTGACCCGCGTGGTTGTGACCGCCGGCCGGAGCTTCCGACAAAACGAACGACGCCCGCCCTGGCTCGAACGGCTCATGATCGGCCGCGCCGATGCGTCCGACAAGCGTCACTTCGCTTTGCGAGGCCAGGTTCTTTTGCGCGTCGGCGATCGACGTCGCACCGGCCGGTTCTTCCGCCAGCACGAGTCGTTTTCGCTCTGCGACAATTTGTGGATCGACCGCCTTGCCGCAGCCCGTCTGGGTGCCGACGACGCTTCCGGCGATCGCCAACAGCAGCATGACGGTCGTTCGCACTCCGGGCGCCAGGTTCGCGTTCACGGCTTATTTCTCCTCGGTCTTGGCCTTCGAGCGGAGCGTCGCGATCGCCGCATCGATGCGGTCGGCCACTTCGTCATACGTCTTGCCCGCGCCGTCGTCGTGCAGCTTCAGATCGATGTCGTTGAAGCAGTCGAACAGGTCATCGATGGCGGGTTTGATCGTGTCGTCGGTCGCCAGCCTGGTATCTTTGGCCGCCAATTCCGGTAGTTCCTCCAAGATGTGGCCGATCTCGTGGACCGGTCCGTCGGCTTTCTTCAGGTCGCCTGCCGCCAGTGCCTCCTTGACCTCACCGCGCAGCTGATCCAACTCCGCCACCGCGTCGGCATACGATTCGTGATGCTCCTCGTCGTGGTCGCCATGCTCGTGGTGATGGTGACCATGCTCGCCCATTTTATCATGATCGTGATCGTGGTCGCCGTCGTGGTCGTCGTCATGACCGGGCTGTTCGCCGGCCTGCGAGGCTGGCGGCGGCGCGGGACCGGGCGGATTGCAGCCAAGAATCAGCACGCTTGCGCCGAACAGAAAAAATAGATAGAGCTGGCCGACAAGATTCATCGCAGGTTTCTCCAATCGTCAATGGCGTGGTGCGCATCGTTAATTTGTTCATGGCGTGGCCGCCGAAGCGACTCCAAGCACGATACTCGACCCCCCCTTTGCTGGGCAATCCGAGATTCGCGCACTACGACCCTTCAGGCCCTCCTGCTGCTGCCGTGCCAGGGCGACCGCGGTTCGACAGGTAACCCGGTCCCGCGAATTGCAAACAAGATTTGAATTTTGTTTTTTTCCGCCCACCCACTTGGCAAGGAAACGCCGCGGTTTTCGGCCTGCGACACGCGGAAATCCCCGAGTGTTTGCGTCTCTGAATCGGGACCAATGTGATCGATTGGCGCGTGACGAGTCATGCCCGATTGCTGGACAACGGCGGTCAACATTCCGACAATAACGGTCCCCACTCTCTGAATGGCGCACTCGTGGCTGGCCGGAGACTGCAGTGGCTCGTTTATTGATTATTGACGATGATCGCGCACTAATTGTGAAGCAAGTGCGTCACGTATTTCCCGCGCCTTCGCACACCGTCGAGGCGGCTCGTACGGCGGCCAAGGGACTCGAGTCTCTGCGGTCGCATCGGCCGGACGTGATTCTTCTCGACCTGCTTCTTCCCGACAGTTCGGGCTTGGAAGTTCACAAGGAAATCCGCCGGCTCGACGCCCGCATCCCGGTGATCTTTATCACCGTCGCCCAAACCGCCGACACGGCCATCGAGGCGATGCAGCAAGGCGCGTTCGACTATCTGTTCAAGCCGCTCAATCTCGAACAACTGCAGCGAGTGATCGGCGACGCGCTGGACGACGCGCATCGCAAGCGCGGGCCGGGCGTCGTCTCCGGGACGCAGCCGGAGCTCGACGCGGATGGCGCGATCGTCGGCGCCTGTCCGGCCATGCGCGAGGTCTACAAGGCCATCGGTCGCGTGGCCGGCCAGAACGTGCCCGTCTTGATCACCGGCGAGACCGGCACCGGCAAGGAATTGGTGGCGATGGCCATTTATCAACACTCGCCCCGGTCGCGCGCGCCGTTCCTGGCGCTCGAACTGCGCAGCCATTGCCGAATCGCTGCAGGAGAGCGAGCTGTTCGGCCACGAGCGCGGAGCCTTCACCGGAGCCGACCGCCGACGAATCGGCAAGTTCGAACAATGCAACGGCGGAACATTGCTGTTGGACGAAATCGGGGACATGCCGCTGGCCTTGCAAGCCAAAATCTTGCGAGTGTTGCAGCAACAAACCTTCGAGCGCGTCGGTGGCAACGAACCGATCCAGACCGACGTGCGGCTGATCGCGGCCACCCATCGCGATTTGAAAGCCTGGGCGGCCGAGGGAAAATTCCGCTCCGACCTTTATTATCGATTGAGCGTTTTCAACATCCACCTGCCCCCCTTGCGCGAGCGGGGTGACGACTTGTTGGCACTCGTCCAGGTCTATCTGCGGCGCTTCAGCCGCGAATTGGGCCGCGATGTCTGCGAAGCCTCGCCCGAGGCGCTCGATCGTTTGCGCCGTTACTCCTGGCCGGGCAATATCCGCGAGCTGCAAAGCGTGCTGAAGCGCGCGATGCTGGTGACGACCGGCTCTGTTTTATTGTCCGAGTTCTTGTCCGATGATTTGCCTCCGGCCACTTCGCGCAACACCAAGCCCGGCACCCAGCTGCATCGCGACGAGGCGCACACGCTGGACGAACTGGAGCGGGACGCGATCCGACAATGCCTGCTCCAGACCGAAGGAAATCGCCAGCAAACCGCGAAATTGCTCGGCATCAGCACCCGGACTTTGTTTCGCAAGATTCGGCTCTACAACTTGAAAGACTCGGAGGCGTAGGAATCGCCAGCTTGCCTACGCTTCAATATGGAATCGTCAGCAGGTTTTCCACGGTCGTGATGCCGGGCGCGGCCCAGGCCGCGCGGGCCGCCTCCTCTTTTTCCGCCCACGAGTGCACGTTGCCGCGCAGGATCACTTTGCTGCCGTTGACTTCGACCGTGAGACGCCGCGCGTCGAGTGCGGCGCTGCGGCGAAAGGCTTCTTCAATCTTGGCCTTTACCTCGGGGGGTGAAACACGCGGCTTGACTGCGATCGAACTGATCACCCCCCCCACCCCGGTCAAGTAGCGCACTGCTTTTTCGGCGGCCTGCTTTTGATACTGCCATTCGACTTCGCCTTCGAGTGTTACCCAACCCTGGCGGACTGCCACCTCGACCTGCCCTCGCGGTACGGAAACGCTCGCCTCGAGGGCGGCGATGCACGCCATGGTAATCTCGTCGTCTGTACGCATGCTGCTGCCAGACAATTTCACCTCCCATTCATTCACCACCGCCTGAATCCAACTGGACCCGCTTCGCCGCCTTCGCGGCGGCTCACCTCTCTTCTCCGGGCGACGGCACCGTGCCGCCGACGACACTGTGCCGCTGAGCGCGTGCGGCAAATTCGCGCCGACGCTGACGTCCTTTGGCAAATCGGATGCCGGATCGTTGGGCGGCCGATCGTTTGGCCCGCGGCGCACTCCCGTTTTCGCCCGCTACGGCCGAGGTCAAACCGCTCGCCGCCGTGCCGCATCGGGGTGGAGCGGCGACTCGCCGGGGAGGGCGCGCGGCGACAATCTGTCAGCGCGCAGGACGATCCGGGGTGACGTTTTGTCCCGCCGCGGCCTGGCGGAAAACGCACTCATCCCCCCAGCTTTGCCGCGTGGGGCCGTCATTCGGGCCGAGTCGATCCCGGTTGCCTCGAGCGGCATGTCTCTTGCTACACATGGCGGTTTGCCCCCGCATCCCCAGTCGCCGAGGAGAGCCTCATGAGTCCGAAACGAAACGGCAAGCCCGGTGGCCAGGAGAGCGGCGGCGTTCTTGCGCCCGGCACACGAGCACCCGATTTTCGGTTGCCGACGACCCCCGATCAGCTTGTATCGCTCCAGGATTTCCGCGGATCGCCGGTGATCCTGGCGTTCTATCCGGCCGATTGGAGCCCCGTGTGCGGCGACCAGATGGCGCTCTACAACGAGCTAATGCCGGAATTTCGCCGTTACCGGGCAGTATTGCTCGGCATTTCGGTCGACGGCGCCTGGTGTCATCTGGCGTTCGCCAAGGACCGCAAGCTGCGGTTTCCGCTGTTGGCCGACTTCGAACCGAAAGGCGGGACCGCCAGCATGTACGGAGCCTTCCGGCAGCAGGACGGCGTCTGTGAACGAGCCTTGTTCGTGATCGATTCCGACGGCGTCATCCGCTGGAGCTACGTATCTCCCATCGGCGTCAACCCGGGCGCCGACGGCATCCTGAATGCTCTGGAAGAGATCAACCCCCAACCGGAGGAAAAGAGAATTGACCACACATTCAACCGCCAAGCTCGTGCGCTCGGTGACCGAGCATGATCATGTTCGCGGCTCGGCGACCGCCCGTCTGACGCTGTTGGAATATGGCGATTACGAATGTCCCTACTGCGGCGAAGCGTACCCGGTGGTCGAGGCGCTGCGGCTATGGGGCGGCGACAATCTGCGATTCGTCTTCCGCCATTTTCCGCTCACGCAGGTGCATCCCTTCGCCGAGCCTGCCGCCGAATCAGCGGAGGCGGCCGGGGCGCGCGGCAAGTTTTGGGAGATGCATGACTTGCTCTATACTCACCAGCAAGCTCTCGACAGCGACCACCTGGTCCGATACGCGGCCTTGATTGGCCTCGATCCGGAAGAGATCGCCGCGGAGGTTTTTGCCCGTCGGTACCAAGAACGGGTGCGTGAGGATTTTCTCAGTGGCGTACGTAGCGGCGTGAATGGCACGCCAACGTTTTACATCGACGATGTTCGCTATGATGGCCCACCCGACTTCGATTCGATGCAGGCGGCCTTGGAGCGTGCTGCCGAGGTAAAGCTGCGATAGCCGTCGCGCCGAAGCAACCGATCGTTTCAGGCTTAACCCAATCGTCTCTTCCCAAGGATTTAGTCCCATGGTTACCCGAGCACTATTTGTCCGCTTGGAGGCAAAACCGGGGATGGAGCCCGACGTCGAAAACCTGCTGCAACAAGGCCTGGCGCTTGTCCGAGATGAGCCGGCCACCGAGGCCTGGTTCGCCATCCGCCTGAGCCGCTCGACGTTCGCGATTTTCGACGCCTTTCCCGACGAATCGGGCAGGCAAGCACATCTCGCCGGACGGCTGGCCAAAACGCTGGCGGTCCGCGCCGCCGACCTGTTTGCCGTGCCCCCCACGATCGAGAATGCCGACGTGATCGCAGTCAAAACGCCCGAGCTGGCGCACGCCGAATAGAAGACTGCCATGCGCGGGGAGCCCGGTGGGCTGAAGGGTGTCGCCATCGTTCCGGTTTACTCCCCAGGCATGCTCCATAGGTTGGGTTTTGTCTCGCCGATGATTTCAGCGATTGCTTGCCGATCGGCCGCTGAGAGATGCGCGAAGGCCTCGCCGCCGCCACCGGCCAGGATTTCCTGCAACCGCGTCGCCACGTATTTTTTCATGACCGGCGGCAACTGGTCGAACGCGCGCGAGTAGATCAGATAACTGCAGGGATATTTGAACAAACGAGTGGTCAGATCGAAATCGCGCAGCGAACGGCCCCGGGCATCGCGAGGCCCCTGCTCGGTGAACTGTTCGGCATAACCGGAGTTGCCGACAAACGGACTTTTCAGCGGCGCCTCGCCCGCGAAGAGCAAGCCTTGCACCAATTTGTCCCCCGCGCTGGCGATTCGTCGTGTCGTGCTTTCCAATCGCTTGTTGGGGGGATCTCCCAGTGCCCGGTTCAGTGCCGCTTCATAATGGAGAGATTGCCTGGCGGCGAAGTTGGCGGTTGTGATCAGGTTATTCACGAACGTTTGATGCTCGAACACCAGGAGAGCGACAATATCGCTGTGAGGCGTCAGGTAGTTTTCGACCGGAACGCGACCTCCCAGGTCGGTCACATTTTGCCCCATTTCATTTTTCCAGGGCCTCGGCGCATTGCGGTCGCGGACGACGAAGTTGCCGAGATGATTCTGCACGCCGTGCGTGCCCGTTACGTACCACCCTCCCCACCGATTTTCGATGGGCGTCGTCTGGTCAACGCGTCGGCTTCCCTCGGACAGGATGGGCAATCCATCGGCGCCGACGAATGCCGATCGCGCGACAAAGGCCGGAATGTCATCGGCCTTGGAAGCAATGTGACAGATCAGGCAGCGATCGTTTTGCCGCACCGGCGCGGCCGTTGTGTCAGGCGTCTGATCGAGCGTATAGAACACCGCGCCCAACTTCGGATCGACGGCCCCGATCTCAAGGACCGTGCCGTCGTGGCAGTAGCCGACGTAGACGTCGTCGTTGAAGTAGATCGCTCGCGGCGTCCGTGGCGAGATGCGATCGCGCTGCAGGCTGGTCTTCGAAAAGACGAGCATTTGCGACTCCGGGCGAATATCGAGCTTCGCCAGCAGGTCCCGAAGATACCCTTGTCGCTCCTCGTGCTCGAGCGTCACTTGCTTGCGCTCGATGGCAGCCTGCAATTCGGAGATGCGATTTTGGGGAGTCGAACGGCTGTATTCGATCGGCGGCTGTTCGAACTCGTCGCTGCCCGCCGCGACTTTCGCCGAAAGCGAGCACAGAATCAACACGATGATCTTGGCGCTTCGCATGGAATGCCTCACGGGTGCCGCTTTGCGACGGCCAATCGCACTGCCGCTTCTTGGTAATGGCGGTTGATCAGGTCGTTTTGAAGCCACAGAAGTTTATTGAACGCCCGCAGCGTTCGCACTTCCACCGCTCGCTCCAGGCCAAGGCTCAAAATCGTGCTGGTCAGCGCATCGGACACGAAGCCCAGCAGCGCATTCATTTGCACCAAGGGGACGTCGAGATCTTTCGCTCCCGCCTTGGGAGTGTGCATCATGCCGACCCGATCGAGATAGGCCACCATCTTCGCGTCGTACGGTTTCGTGACGAGCGCGGCCAGGTAACGGGCGAGATGTTCCTTGCGATAGCGGATCATCTCGTGGTCGGGCGTCACTTCGGCGATCGTTCTGGGTACGGGTCCCTCGTAACCCGACTGCCGAGGCAGAAAGTGTCGCCACGTTGCATCGTAGCGGTGGAGTTTGTCGTAAACAGCATTGACCAATGTCGGCACGAGCGGAGCGATCGCCGGAGCCGCGGCATGAATCGCCGCCACGTCCTCATCGCCAAATCCCATGAACTCGGCGAGATACCCAAAGCGATAGCCGAGGTCCGATTCCAATCGCGGTTCATCAATTCGGATCATGGGTAACTCCTTTGGCGGGTGGGGAGGGGTGGTGAGGATTGACGGCGGGCAAGGCGAAGGACATAATTGGATAACATTATCCAATTTCAACCGAGAATACCGTTCTAATTGTGGATGTCAAGGTCCACTTTAAGGCCCGGGAAAATCATCGCATGTTTTCACAGACTGTCGAATATGCCTTGCGGGCTGTCGTCCATCTGGCCGACCGATCCCCCTTGCCCCAGACCACCGACCAAATCGCGGCAGTCACCCTCGTGCCGAAGGCTTATCTGTCGAAGGTGATCCAAGGCTTGTGCCGCGCCAACATCGTGCAGTCGAAACGGGGCATCGGCGGTGGGATCGCGCTGGTGAAATCGCCGTCCGAATTGACGATTCTCGACGTCGTCAATGCCGTGGAACCGATCGTCCGCATCCGGCAATGCCCACTCGGCCTGAAGGTGCACGGGGTCCGTCTTTGCCCCCTGCACAAGCGCATGGACAACGCTTTGGCGACGGTCGAAGCGGCGTTTCGGCAAACGACGTTGGCCGAAGTCCTGGCCGAGCCGACCAGCAGTCATCCACTGTGCGAGCTGCCGAACGGCAAGAAGGGTCGCGCGTGAAATGGGGCCTTGGGGGCTACACGGCAGCCAGCGGTACCTCTGCTTCTTGATAGTGGCGGTTGATCAGGTCGTTTTGCAGCCAGAGAAGCTTGTTGAACGCCCGTAGCGTTTGCTTTTCCACCATGCGCATCAAGCCCAGGCTCAAGATGGTGCTGGTCAGCGCGTCGGAGACGAAGCCGAGCAGCGCGTTCATTTGCACCAGCGGCACGTCGAGTTCCTTCGAGCCGGCCTTCGGGGTGTGCATCTTGCCGACCGTATCGAGATAATCAACCATCTTGCCGTCGTAGGGCTTGGTGACCAGCGTCGTCAGGTAACGAGCCAGATGTTCCTTGCGATAACGGATCATCGCGTGGTCCGGCGTCACCTCTTGCAGATTCTTGGGCACCACCCCTTGGTAGCCTGACTGCCGGGGCAGAAAGTGCCGCCAGGTTGCATCGTAATGGTGG
This sequence comes from uncultured Planctomycetaceae bacterium, assembly GCA_963702015.1. GTDB lineage: Bacteria > Planctomycetota > Planctomycetia > Pirellulales > PALSA-1355 > DATJTR01. The sequence continues at coordinate 1,639,637 of OY969698.1, read as the reverse complement.
AGTTTGTCGTAAATGGCATTCACCAGGGTCGGCACGAGCGGTGCCAGAAGGGGAGCCGCACCGTGAATCGCCTCAATGTCCTCCTCGTCGAATCCCATGAATTCACTCAGATATTGAAACCGGTAACTGACGTCCGATTCCAGCCGCGGTTCGTTGATGGCGATCATGTCACATTTCCTTAATGGGCAAGTTCAGTTCCGCATGGGAGGGACGGAATGGAATACGTCTACCCAACTATAGGGCTGGAATCATCATCACCGGCCGTGGGTTTCCACGTCCTCGTTTGAGGCTTGGTGGGATCGAAGGATTTCGCGCTGGCACTGCCGAACTGGCCGCTGTGGCACGCCGTCACGCCGTCGCTTCCACCAGCCCGGTCAAGGCTGCCAAATATCCATCCCAGCGCTCGGCGTGGAGATCGCGCATTTCCGGCGAGCCGAGACGCTCGTGAATCAGCGTCAATTCGGTGTTGTGCTCATCGGTGACCTTGAGCTCGACGGTGACGAGGCTTTCTTTCACCCCCCCAGCCGGAATCTCCCACGACCAGGTGAAAACCATTTTTTCGGGCCTTGCCAGCTCCTGAAAAGTGCCGACAACGATGTATTCCGCGCCGGGCACAAGCATGTTGATTCGATAATGCCCGCCGACCTGCGCATCGATCTCACATAGCGTGCACTGCGCCTCGGCTTTCGATCGCCACCATTGCATTCGCAGCTCGGGAACGATGAAAGCATCAAAGATCTTCTCGGGCGGCGCTTTGATCGCGCGCGTGATGCGTAGCGTAGTTTCGGGGTCGAGTTCAGCCATCGCTCTCTGGCTCCCTTGATGTTCGCGTGCTTATGCGAGGAGTCTGCGCAGCGAGTTCGCGGATCTATCCTCGAATCGATCGTACTTCATGAGACCGCCGGTTGCATTTTCGCCCGGCGCTTCGCAACTCGTTCGGTAAGGAAGAACTTGTCAGTTCGCCAAACAAAACCCCCCGAAACTGGGCAGTGCCAGGCGAAAGAGCCTGCGGGGCAAATGCCGGCTCGGCGACTCGGCGGATAGGAATCTCCTCGGCCGGGGGCTAGAATAATTGGACTTTCATTTCGGTGAAAACTCGGGCACGCCGGGGCGCAGTCAAGCCTCATCGGCGCTGAAACCTTTTCGCGGCAGCCGCGAGCCCGATCCAATCCACTACCTTTCACGTCTTTGGCAGGAGACAAATCACGATGAAAACGTTCCGACTTGGCCCCCTGGCATTGCTGGCCTTGGGTGTCTGCCTCGGATATCTGGCGGCACATAGTGGCCCCGACTCGGCAGAGCCCGCGGCGGCCGCAAATACCGGACAATTTGCCGCGGAAGCCGCGACCATGCCCCCGTCAGCCGATGGCGATTCGCCGGCGGCCTGTTGCGCTCGCGACGCCAAGTCGACGATCTTGCTCGCCCAGGCGACCAAGAAAAAGCCCGCCGCCGGGGCCGCCGCAGCGCCGCCGCCGGCGACGGCCAAGCAACCGAACATCATCTTCATCATGGGAGACGACATCGGCTGGTTCAACATCGGCGCCTATCACCAGGGGATCATGGCCGGCCGAACGCCCAACCTCGACCGGCTCGCCGCCGGCGGAATGCGTTTCACCGACTACTATGCCGAGGCCAGTTGCACGGCCGGCCGGGCAAATTTCATCACCGGCGAATTGCCCATCCGCACCGGGCTGACCACCGTCGGCCAGGCCGGCGCCAAAATCGGCATGCCCGCCGAAGCACCCACCATCGCCACGGCCCTGAAGTCGATGGGCTATGCCACCGGCCAGTTCGGCAAGAATCATCTCGGCGATCGCAACGAGTTTCTGCCGACGGTCCACGGATTCGACGAATTCTTCGGCTATCTCTACCACCTCGACGCCATGGAAGATCCCGACCATCCGCAACTATCCCCAGAATCTGCTGTCGGTGGTCGGCCCGCGCAACATGATCCACTCCTGGGCCACCGACAAAGACGACACCACCGACGAGCCGCGCTGGGGCGTTGTCGGCAAGCAAAAGATCGAAGACGCCGGCCCGTTGGATCCCAAGCGGATGGAAACGGTCGACGACGAAATCCTCGACCTGACGATCAAGTTCATCGACAAGGCCGAGAAGGACAAAAAGCCCTTCTTCGTCTGGCTCAATCCGACGCGCATGCACATCGTGACCCATCTCTCGGAAAAATACGAGAAGATGCGCAATTCGGAAAACGGCTGGTCCGAAGAAGAAGCCGGCATGGCCCAGCTCGACGACATCGTCGGCGCGGTCATGAAAAAGATCGACGATGACGGCCTCGACGGCGACACGATCATCGCCTTCAGCACCGACAACGGCACCGAAAACTTCACCTGGCCCGACGGCGGTCAAACTCCTTTTGCCGGTGGCAAGGGAACGGTCATGGAAGGGGGCTTCCGCTGCCCGGCGATCATTCGCTGGCCGGGCAAAGTGCCCGCGGGCAAGGTCGAGAACGGCGATCATTTCCGGGCTCGATTGGTTTCCCACGTTCGTCGCGGCCGCCGGCAATCCCAACATTGTCGACGAATTGAAAAAGGGAAAACAGCTCGGCGACCAAAACCTACAAGGTCCATCTCGACGGCTACAACCAGCTGGATCTGATCACCGGCAAGGGGCCCTCGGCGCGGCACGAAGTCATCTACTTCGCCGAGAGCACGCTCGGTGCGGTCCGCCTCGACGATTTCAAATATCGCTTCATCGACCAGCCCAACGGTTGGCTGGGCGGAACGGTGAAGGTCGACTGGCCGATCCTGGTCAATCTGCGGCTCGATCCCTTCGAGCGGACGGGCATCAGCCGGCTCGCTCAATTTCTACAACTGGTTCGTCTACGAGTTCTGGCGATTCGTTTACGTCCAGCAGGAAGTGGCCAAGCTGGCCCAAACCGCCATCGAGTTCCCGCCCATGCAAAAGGGGGCCAGCTTCAATCTCGAGGCGGTCAAAGAGCAAATCCAAAGAGCCGCCGCGGCGCACGCCGGCCGGTAACTTTTGGAAAAATGAATCAGCGAGCGGCGCGGTCAACTCGATCGCGACGCTCGTTTTTTCTTCGACTCGCCGCCGCGGCTGCATCCCGCCAGAAGAAACCCGAAGCGCAAGCGATGGACCGCGCTGAATCCCGCGCTGGCGATTCGGGTGGGTGTGCCTCACCGAGACCCCACAATGCAACTTAGCAGGAACGAAGACCCGGCCGGCGAGCTTTGCAGCTTGTCGGCCGGGCTCCTCCCCGCCTCGTATTCGCCAATCCATTGGATTACAGGGAATGTTTCTCTGTTCGGGCCTATCGATCAGCGTACGGTTTCAGTGGTCGTCGTCCGCTGGGTGTGATAGAACGTGTCAACGTCGTGGGCCCAATTCGGATTGGCCATATCGGGCCAATGATTTTTGTCGAAGCCCGGGGCTTCCTTCAGCCGGTCCTTAGTGGCGTTAATCACCAGGTATTGTTCTTTATCGGTCCCCTTGATCGTCAAGGCGTGCCAGGGCACTGCGAACAACTTGTCGCCCACGCCCAGAAACCCGCCAAAATCCAGGGCGGCATAAACGATCTTGCCGGAATTGACGTCGACCACCAAGTCCTTGATCTTGCCGATGTCTTCACCGGCCGTGTTGCGAACGTGCATATCTTCAATCGTGCTCACCCGGCTGTGATGCATGACGTCGACGTTCTTGGTCGGACTGTTGTCGTTGTTCGGCGTTTTTTCGGCCGCGCCAGCTTGTGCCGTCATGAACAAACCGACGGCAGCAATCGTGAGTGCACTGCGTGCAAGCAACCCGTACATGATTTTGTCTCCCGTTCTGCCCTGGTCCACGCTGACGAATTTCACGAGCCCAATACTCATGATTCCATCCTCAGCGATATGGCAGATTTTTTCATGCACACAGCGTGCCACTCACAACGCTTGTTGCAACATCCGCGTCAATCAAGCGCAATCGCGCCTTGGCAACCTTGCAAGCCATAGACTGACCCGGTACGCGAAGCTCCGCTGTCACTCTAAATTTGTGCGCGCCATATCGGTTGCCCCCTCGACTCCCGCAGAATTGCCGCATTCCCTTTTCGCCAGCTCGTCGACCCTGCCTAGTTGATCGGCTGGCGATCATCGTGAGGCCACAACTGCCAATCGAGACAGGTCCATCGAGCCGTGCGCGGGCTTCTTCCTGGCCCTTCAACTCGCACCGGGCGTAACTTTCGCTTCTTTGAGTTGCGGCACGACGTTTGCTTGTTAGGGGTTTCACACGTCGATTAGACGACACGCGTAGCGACAATCAAAAACACCTCAACGGTAGGAGTTTTCCGATGACTGGCAAAACAGACGAAATCAAGGGCCGTGTGAAGGAAGCCGCGGGCGCCATTACCGACGACGATCAACTTCGCCGTGAAGGCAAGATCGATCAGGCCACCGGCAAAGTGAAGCAGGCGGCCGACAAAGTCGTCGAAAAAGCCAAGCAGGCTGCCAGAGACATCAATAAAGGCTAGGCCCAGTGGCGGATCGCAAACCGGCGTAGCGCGAAATTGTTTCCACTTCGCCGGTTTGACGTCTTCACCTGGGACCGAGATCTAGTGGCCGGAGGCCTGCGCCTTCGGCCATTTTTTTGAATGAACCGCGGCCGATTCGGCCAAAGGAGAGCAGAGAGGCGCAGACCGTTTGCGCGCGCCGGCGGGCAACTCGCGGCATTTTCACAGGAGCACAAGTCATGGCGATCGCACAATCCGACCCACTCACTCGCGAGAGCAATCGGCGCGAATCGATTGCCGAAGATGCCTACGAAAAATGGCATCATTGGCCGGTAGATTGGAGCGCGATCTGCGTCGGAACATTGGCTGCCTTGGCCATCGTGGGCCTGCTGGGATTGATTGCCACCGCCGTCAGCTCGCAGGGCTTTGCCCCGCAGCACCGCGTCGTTGATTTGAAGACCGTCCGCATCGAGGCCATGGCGTTCGGCGTTTGCAGTGCGTTCTTTGCCTTTGTTGTCGGCGGCTGGGTCGCTGCCAGAATCGCGGGAATCTTGCACTCCGAGCCGGCCATGCTGCACGGCGCCATCGTTTGGCTGCTGGCTACCCCGGCACTGTTGCTTTTGGTTGCCGTCGGTGCGGCAGGCTATTCGGGCACCTGGTATGCCGGCTTGGCTCACACCGCGTGGTCGATGCCACCGGCAGCCTTGATCGATCTGTCGCCCTTTGCGTCCGCCACGACCGGCCCACGTGCCTTGCCTGGCGAGTCCGAGTTGAGCGCCGATCAACGGGCGTTTGACCGTTCGAACGAAGAGCTGGCCAAGGCGACTCGCAATGCGGCCCTCTTCGCCGTGACGGCACTTTTGCTCGGTTTGATGGGCAGCGTCATCGGCGGCTGGATGGCCAGCGGCGAACCGATGACCCTGACCTATCACCGTCATCGCCCCGGAGCGAACGTCGACATGCAGCGGACCCGTAATCCCTTCATCTCCTAACACGCAAAGGATCACTTTATGCGAGGCGCATTCGGTTACATCGTGGCCTGGCTGCTCGGCGTTCCCGCAAGCCTGCTGATCGTCCTGTGGCTGCTCGGAGTCGGTCACTGACTGACATGACACACTGCCGGCGCGGCAGCGAGCGAGTTAGGAAAAACTCAGCACGGACATTTGGTATCCCAGAGTTCGCGGGGCAGCGCAGAGAATAACGAAACACCTTTCGTCACGCACACCAGCAGATTCTTAGAACAGATTTGTTCTGCTCCTTTTCTCTGCGACCCCTCTGCGGTGAGACGAAACCGTGAATAACTCACGCCACGGATGAACATGATTAGAGAAGGACATTCCACGATGGCACGCTCGGACTCGACCGTCATGCTGAGCCGGGCTTTTGCCCTCTGGTGCGGCGTTGTCGTCGTCGCCGCGCTCTATTTCGCCCGCGATGTTCTGCTGCCGCTGGCGTTGGCGATTCTGTTGAGCTTTTTACTGGCTCCCTTGGTCAAACGACTGGAAAAATGGGGTGCTCGGCGTGTTCCCGCGGTGGCGGTGGTGGCGGTCGTCGCCTTCGGCTTGCTCGGCACGCTCGGCTACCTGCTGGCGCTGCAAATGTATGACCTGGCGCATCGGCTGCCCGAGTACAAGGACAATATCATCGCCAAGGTCGAATCGCTTCGCGGCACCGAAGAGAGCTTGTTCCGAGCCTTCAGCGACACGATCGAAGAGGTCGAACAGAAAGTCGCTCTCAAAGACAAAGGGGCTGCGAAAGCGTCGCATGCTCCGCCGGCGGCCCCAATCGATGCCGATCATCCACTCCAGGACGATCAGGCCCACGAGCCCGACGCCGGAGCACCGCTTGTCGATCGGCCCCGTCCCGTGTCGCCGATGCCCGTCGAGATCGTCAGTGACCTGTCGATCGAACGGCTGACGCAGAGTCTCCTCGGGCCGATCATATCGCCGCTGGGCACGGCCTTTTTGGTCGTCGTCTTTGTCGTCTTCATGTTGATCGAACGCGAGAATTTGCGCAACCGGGTGATTCACTTGATCGGGTCGCGACAACTCAACGTCGCCACGCAGGCGCTCGACGACGCCGCTTCGCGCGTCAGCCGGTTTCTGCGCATGCAGCTGATCGTGAATGCGGGAGTCGGCTGCGTCGTGGCCATCGGGCTGCTGCTGATCGGGGTCCCCAACGCGCTCGCCTGGGGAATGCTGGCCACGATCCTCCGCTTCGTCCCCTACGTCGGAATCTGGATCGCTGCCGCGATTCCCACGATCCTGGCCGCGGCCGTGTTCGACGGCTGGACGCGCCCCGTGCTTGTGCTGGCTCTGTTCATCGGCAACGAGCTGATTACCAACAACGTGATCGAGCCCTGGCTCTATCGATCGAGCACCGGCATTTCGACCATGGGCATTCTCGTTTCCTCGGTTTTTTGGATGTGGCTGTGGGGACCGGTCGGGCTGATCATGGCGACGCCGCTGACGGTTTGTCTCGGCGTGCTGGGGCGTTACGTCCCTCACCTGTCGTTTCTCAACACCTTGTTGAGCAACGAGGAGGTCCTTTCGCCCGATGCACGTTTTTATCAGCGTCTGCTGGCCATGGATCCGGAAGAAGCGACCGATATCGCCGACGAATATCTGAAAGACCACTCGCTCGAATCGCTCTACGACCAGGTCCTGCTGCCTGCCCTCAGCCTGGCGGAACAGGATCGCCATCAAGGAGATCTGGACGAATCACGCGAGCGGTTCATCCTCAAAGCGATGCGCGAGCTGGTCGACGAACTCGGCGCCAGCGCCCGGCGAACCCTCCAGGACTTGCCGAATCACCACGTCGATCCGGTTCTCATGGGGCTGCCGCCGCTGCTCTGCTTGCCGGCGCGAGACGAGGCCGACGAAATCGCCGGCGCCATGCTTGCCCAATTGCTGGAGGCCAAGGGCGTGCGCGTCGTGCTGGCGTCGGCCGAATCGCTTTCCGGCGAGATGATGGCCCTGGTATCGCAGGAATCGCCGAGCATGGTCTGCGTATCGGCGCTTCCTCCCTTGGCCGCGACCCACGCCCGCTATCTTTGCAAGCGACTGCGCCCAAGTTTCCACAGCTCAAGATCGTGGTCGGACTGTGGCAGACCGGCGGCAGCACCAAGAAGGCGCAGGCCAGGCTGTTGGAGACCGGCATTGATCGATTCGTCACCACCCTGGCCGAGGCGACTCAATACCTGGCGCAAGCCGCTCGATCGGAACGGTTACTCGTCGGCGGCGGAGCGTCAGCAACCAACTAACGTTGTTGTGAGGGTTCAGTGGCAACGCCGGCAGATGGTCTGCCGCGTGCCCGATTACATTTTTTTTGGAGAGACTGCCATGAAGCGATTCATCACTCTTTGCCTGGCCCTGAGCCTGGTGGCGCCGGTCGTGATCGGCTGCGAAAAGGCGAACGAAACGAAGCGGGAAACGACCGTTTCGACTCCGCAAGGATCGACCACCGTGACGACCACCGAAAAGGTCAAGCAGACGGGCGAAAACCCGCCGCCGGCCAACCAGTGAAACTCTGAGTGCTCAGTCCCAATCGACTGGCATCGCCCCATTCCTAACCCGGATGGGGTTTTTTTTGCCCATGGCGGCGCGGGTTTGCCAACGCGGCGAATGCTTTATAATAGCGGCAATCCAGAAAGGATGGATCTCCATGGAAACGCGTTCCACGAATTATCGGGTCTGGCTGATCACCGGCACATCGCAGGGATTTGGCCACGAACTCGTCCGCGCCGCACTCCAACGCGGCGACCGTGTCGTCGCAACCTCGCGCAATCCACAAAGCGTGATGGCGGCCTTTCCGACCGCTTCCGACCGGCTGCTGGTCATGCCGATGGATCTTGGCGATTCGGCCCAGATTGCCGCGGTCGTCGATGCGGCGGTCGCCCGCTTTCACAAGATCGACGTGCTGGTCAATAACGCCGGCTTCGGCATTATCGGGGCGGTCGAGGAAGCCAGCGACGCCGAAATCAACAAGGTGTTCCAGGTCAATGTCTTCGGACTCCTCCGCGTGACCCGCGCCGTGTTACCCGTTATGCGCTCGACAGCGAAGCGGCCAGATTGTGAATCTTTCGTCGATTGGCGGGCTGGTCGGCTTCGCGGGGTTCGGAATTTACAATGCCACGAAATTCGCCGTCGAAGGCCTGTCCGAAGCCCTCGCCAAAGAAGTCGCGCCGTTGGGCATTCACGTGATGCTGGTCGAGCCGGGCCCCTACCGAACCGATTTTCTCGGCGGTTCGCTGCTGGTTGCCGAGAAGGAACTCTCGGATTACGCGGGCACTTCCGGTCAGATTCGCCAGGTGCGCAGCACGCGCCACGGCGCGCAGGCCGGCGACCCGGTCCGTGCCGCCGACGCAATGGTCGCGGCGGTGACGTCCGATTCTCCGCCGCTTCACTTTCTTTTAGGAACCTATGCCTATCAGCAAGCCACGCTCAAATTTGACGCGCTCGCGCCGACATGGACAACTGGCGCGAGCTAGCGCCTGGCGACCGATTATCCGCAGTCGTAATAACTGGGGAGCGATCTTTCGCCCCTTCTTCTACCGATCGATCACCGGATGCTTGTGGCCAGCTGCCCGCATCGCTTCGGAAGGCCGATAGAGCGCCCCCAGTGGGTCGCGCGGCGGATCGACACCGTGCAACCTGTCGGTCAGGCGGGCAGCCATCCGCTCGGCAATCGCCGGCGCGAACTTGGCAAGCGTCGTATTGACGACCGCCAGCGCCCCGACTTTCCGGTTCCGAGTGTGCTTCACCGCCGCCTCCAAGATCGCCGCGGCCACTTCGTCGGGATCGATCATCGGGCCCGGCAGCCTGGCGTCGGTCGTCATGAAGTTGCGGGCGTGCTGTGGAAAGGGGGTGTTGACCGCGGTCGGTTGGATCAAAGTGATGGCAATCGGCGCCTTTTCGACATCTTCGATTTCCAGCCGTAGCGAGTCGGTAAAGCCCTTCACGGCATGCTTGCTTGCCGTATACATCCCCAGAAGCGGTGTCGCGGCCTCCGAGACTTCGCTGCCGACGTTAATCAGCGCCCCGCCCTGTTTTCGCAAGTGGGGCAAAGCGACCAGCGAACCGTGCACGACGCCCCAAAAATTGACCTCGAACAGCCGATGGCTGTCGGTCTCGTCGGTTTCTTCGAGCAATCCGTACATGCCGAGACCTGCATTGTTGACCCAAGTGTCGATCCGGCCAAAATATCGGACAGCCGCCTGGGCGACGTGCTCGACCTGATCTCGATCGGCCACGTCGCACGCCACGGCAATCGCGTCGCCACCCGCGTCCTTCACCCGGTTGACCACTCGCTTGAGCGTCATCTCGCTGCGGGCGGTCAAAACCAGCATCGCGCCGCGATGCGCGGCCGCCTCGGCCGTCGCCAGGCCGATTCCGCTCGACGCCCCGGTGATCACGATCACTTGCTCATGGATGGGCCTGAGTTGGATGTTCATGATTGCCGCTCCTCCGACAAATGGGTTGTGAATCTTGTCTCTCGTTCATCTCGGTTTCGTCTCGCGCCGGCCTCCCTTGGCACGCTTCTCGGCCGGTGTTCCGCCGACCGCCCCTCCCGATCGACCGGAAAAGGGGGGCTGACTCTGCTGCCCATCATCCGCCAGCCGGTCGCTCTCCGAACTTCCAAGTGTGTCTTCAATCTCGGCGTTGTCCGGCTCGCCGTCGCCGGTATTGGTTCCGGCCAGACCGCCGGCTGCGCTTCCTCCCATCGTTCCGGCCGCATGGATCCCCCCCGTCGCGCTACCTGGCGCGAGGCGCCTCATCCGGATCGCGTTCATCTTTCAATAGCCCAGCCCGTCGCCTCAGTTTCTGATGCTGACTCATTGTTTGGTCTCCCCTCTCGTGGCCCCGACTGTCCTCGCGTGCGCAAAACCTGGCCCCGGCGAATTGAAAACTCGCGCTTTAGAAAACGCAAACGGCATGCCGCTTTCACGTCATCGACCCACCGACCTTCGGCGCTCGTAGAAACGGTGCGTGTTCGGCTCACGGTTTGCATTACGTCTGCTATCAGGAAAGCGAGCGGCCACACGGCCATCAGGGGCCGAGGATCTCGCCAGTTGAAAGGAAACTCACCATGTTAAAGAACATCCTCGCTGTGATCACGGCCAGTGTTTCGTTGGCGGGCTGCAATGCCGGAACGACGGAGCCAATTTCCCACACGGTGAAACGACCGGTTTTGGATCGCGGCCCCGATGGCGGTCCGTCGGGCGACCAGGCCGGTCCTCAACCAGCCACGGTCCCCACCAACGCCGCCCAAGCTGGCACCACCGACACCGCCACGGGTACAGGCGAACCCGGTCCCGGCAGTAATGAAGCCGGCACGGCCGCACGCAGTAGCAGCCTCGACGCGTCTCCCGCCCGGGGAACGACCGGCCCTTAAAGATCGGGTCGGTTTCGCCGGCGGCACACCTTAGCGGCAGGGCGCGACCGCGCCGGTGACGGCGGCCGAAATGGCTGCAAAGAAATCCTCGTCTTCAAACGGCTTCGGTATATAGCCGTCCATGCCCGCGTCCAGGCACCGCTCGCAGTCGCCGTTGATGGCATGCGCCGTCAGCGCGACAATCGGAATGTGGCGGCCAGTGGTTTTCTCCGCTGCGCGAATCTGGGCTGTCGCCGCGAATCCATCCAGATTGGGCATCTGCACATCCATCAACACCAGGTCGAAAGCATCCCGCTTCAACGCCGCGACCGCTTCCAGTCCGTCGCCGGCTACCGAAACGCGATGGCCGGCCTTCTGCAGCAATCGAACCGCGACCAGTCGATTGATGGCATTATCCTCGGCCAACAGGACTGCGCAGCCCTGGCCCCGCCGGAAAAGTGGCTGGCGGACAGACCGGCGGCGGTGCGCCAGCTTCGGCGGGAAGGACCTTAACGATCGTTTCCAGCAGCTCCGCGCGGGTGAGCGGCTTGAGCAGACATCCCAAAATCCCCAGCTCTTCGCTGCGGTGCATGTCCCCAGCGCGGTGCTGGGGATTCAGCATCAGAATCGTGCGCGGGGCCCCGTAAGGCTGCTCCCGCAGCCGCTCCATCACGGCGAATCCATCCATCTGCGCATCCGCAGATCCAGCAGCATCAGGCCGAACGGCCGCTGAGCCTCGTGGGCGATTTGCAGCGCCAGCAGTGCGGCCGCTCCACTCTCCACCACCACCGGCTCCAGACCGCCGCGAGTGAGCATTGCTTTCACGCAGCGTCCGTGCATGATGTTGTCGTCGACCACCAGCACGCGCAGACCTTCGAGCTCGGCGGGCAGCGGCACGGATTTGGCGTCGCTCTCGGAGGATTCGAAGAGCGCCGTGAAATGGAATTTGCTGCCGCGGCGCAGCTCGCTTTCCACCCACATCCGCCCCCCCATCAATTTCACCAACTGCGCCGAAATGGTCAGGCCCAGTCCCGAGCCACCGTACGTCCGCGTCGTTGAACCGTCGGCCTGAGTGAAGGCCTCGAAGATCGCTCGCTGCTTTTCCACCGGAATGCCAATACCGGTATCGGTCACCGTAAACTGGAGCACGACGGCACGATCCGTCGACGCCTGCCGCTCCACCACCACCGCGACTTCTCCCTGCGAGGTGAACTTCAGCGCATTGCCGATCAGGTTGACGAGCACTTGTCGCAGCCGGGTCGGATCGCCGACCAGCGTGTCGGGCACGTCCGGTCGGATGTCGTAGACCAACTCCACGGCCCTGCCGGCGGTGCCCATGGCCAGAATCTTCAGCGCGCTGCCGAGAAGTTCGTGGAGGTTGAAGTCGGTTTTTTCCAGTTCCAGCCGACCCGCCTCGATCTTCGAGAAGTCGAGGATGTCGTTGATGATCTTCAACAGCGACTCGCCCGACAGTTTTACGCCATCGACCAACTGCTGTTGTTCAGCCGACAGGTTCGTACCCAGCAGCAACTTGGTCAAACCCAACACGCCATTCATCGGCGTGCGGATTTCGTGGCTCATGTTGGCCAGGAACTCACTCTTGGCCCGATTGGCCGCATCGGCGGCTTCCTTGGCCACGGCCAGGTGCTGCTCGGTCCCCTTGCGCTCGATTCCCACGGCGATGTTGTCCGCCACCGCGGCCAGCGTGTCCAACGTGGCCGGCAGCATTGGATGACGCGAATAAACCGCCATGACTCCCACCAGGCGATCCTCAACCAGCAGCGGATGGCCGGCAAAGGCCACGATCGCCTCCCGCCGCACCCACTCCGGATCGCCGACGCGCCCATCGCCCACAGCCGCATTGGACGCGTAGGGCTTGCGCTCCGCCACGATCCGGGCCACCGGGTGATTGCCGATCGGCGCCTGGCTATCGTCGGCTCCCAGGTCGGCGTGCAGGCCCGCGCTGGCCCGTGGCACCAGTCCATTTTCCTGGCCGTTGAACGTCCAGATGCGTACCAGTGCCGCGTCGAGGTTCTCGATCGTCAACTCGGCACACTGGCCGAGCATTTCCGTCAAAGTGTCGGCCTTCGTGAGGGCAATCGCCACCTCGGCGCTCAAGGAGAGCAGCCGGCTGCTGTTTCTGAGCTGTTGGTCCGATTGGCGCATCTCCTCGCGTAGCACCCTTTTTTCCAATGCCTGCTTCACCGCCGAACCCAGCCGCCTCAGGCCGTCTTTCATCACGTAGTCGCATGCCCCTTGCTGCAGAATCTGGACTGCCCGCTCTTCGCCGATGCTGCCCGACACCACGATGCAGGGGACGTCGAGTGCCGATTCGCGCAGCACTTCCAGCGCGCCCAAAGCGCTAAACTCGGGCAGGTTAAAATCGGCGAGAATGATGTCCGGGGCCGGCCGTAGCCGCTGCCGAAATTCATGCTCGGTCTCGACCCGGTTGAACGTCGGCTCGAAGCCCGCGCGGCGCAATTCGTGCAGCGCCAATTCCGCATCGGCGGGATTGTCTTCGACCATCAGCAGGTTAAGCGGTCTGGCCATGATCACGCGCTCGCGGGTTGAAGTGTGGTTTCGCTCGAAGATTCATTGACAGAACGCGGCTGCTTGTTCAGCAGCAGCCAGTAATATCCCAAGTGCCTGGCGACTTCGTTGAATTGTTCGAAATCGACCGGCTTGACGATGTAACTGTTCACCCCCAGCTTATAGCTCTCGACCAAGTCGCGCTCTTCGCTCGACGACGTCAGCACCACGACCGGAATGAACCGGGTGAGCGGGTTGGAACGAATCCGCCGCAGTACGTCCAAGCCGTCGATCAGGGGCAGTTTCAGATCCAACAGGATCACCCGGGGGTTCTCGGCCGTGCGGTTGGCGTATCCGCCGGTGCAGAAAACGAAATCCAACGCCTCGGCGCCGTCGCGCACTACGTGAATGTTGTTGGCGAGGTTTTGCTTCCTGAAGGCATGCATCGCCAGCATTTCGTCGTTCGGGTTGTCCTCGACCAGTAGAATCTCGACGCTGGTGCTCAACATAAGAACGTCCTCATGACAGAGTAAAAGAGAAAGTCGCGCCCTGGTCGGGAATCCCCTCGCCCCACACCCGGCCCCCATGTCGCTGCACGATGCGCTGCACGATGGCCAGCCCCACTCCCGTCCCCGCGTATTCGGCCGAGCGATGCAATCGCTGGAAAACGCCGAAGAGTTTATGGGCATACTTCATGTCGAAGCCCGCCCCGTTGTCGCGGATAATATAAACGTGCTCGCCGCCGTCGTTTGCAGGCGGCTCCCACTCGGCCGACAACCGTGGCTCGCTCAGACAGCCGATTTCGATCCGCGCCGCCTCCCGCTTGCTGGAATATTTCAGGGCGTTCGAGATCAAATTCGTCCAGACTTGCTTGAGCAAGCGGGGATCGGCGGTGCATGCAGGCAAGTCGCCGATCGTGATTTCGATCTGTCGGCCTTGGTGCTCTTTCATCAATTCCGCCAGGCAGCCTCGGACAAGCTTGTCCGTGTCGACGATTTGAGTACTAATCGCCTGGCGCCCGAGACGCGAGAAGGCCAACAGGTCGTCGACCAATTGCCCCATCTGCTGGGTATTGTCCCGCACCATTCGCAAGTAGGTTTTGGCTTCATCCGGCAGGCCGGTGGCGTAGTCGTCGAGCAGAATCCGGGAAAAGCCATTGATCGCCCGCAGTGGTGCCCGCAGATCGTGCGACACCGAATAGGAAAACGATTCGAGCTCTTTGTTCGATGCTTCGAGCTCCGCCGTTCGCTCCAAAACGCGCTGTTCCAGCGTTTCACGCAGCTTGTGCAGGGCGATCTCCGCCTGCTTGCGTTCGGTGATGTCGACGATTGCGCTGATCACAAACAGACCCTCGCGCGTGCGGACCGGATTGAGTCCGATTTCGACCGGAAACTCGCTGCCATCCTTGCGCCGGCCATACAGATCGCGCCCCACCCCCATGCCCCGATTCTGGGGATTGTCGAAAAAATGGTCCCGCTCCGTCGGGTGTTGGCCACGGAACCGTTCCGGCACCAGCACCTCGACGTTCTGCCCCAGCAGCTCGGTCCGTGGATAGCCAAACATCTTTTCCGTTTGCGAATTGACCAGCACCATCTTGCCTTCGGCGTTGATCATCACCATCGAGTTGGGCGCCGATTCCACCGCCATGCGAAACAACACGGCTTCGGCCTCGACGCGGGCAGTAAAATCGCGCGTCACCTTGCCGAACCCACGCAGCACGCCCGATCGGTCCCGCAGCGCCGTCAGCACCACGTTGGCCCAGAATCGCGAGCCGTCCTTCCGCAATCGCCAGCCTTCATCTTCCAGCCATCCTTTTTGCGCGACCTCCTCGAGTTCGCGGGCTGGCTTGCCGGATTCCACGTCTTCGGGCGTATAGAGGATCGAAAAGTGGCGCCGATGACCTCGTCGGCCGAGTATCCCTTGAGTAATTCGGCTCCTTGATTCCAGGTGAGGATACGACCTTCGGGATCGAGCACCAGGATCGCGTATTCGTGCAAATTGTCCACCAGCAGGCGCACGCTGTCTTCGCTGGCCGCAAAATCGTGCCCCAGCGCCGCGATGCTGTCGGTTCTTGCGTTCTCGTTCGTCATGGAAACAAGCCTGCGGCGATGATTAATGGTCGGGCCCGGATCGGCGCCTGCGCGTCTGCGGTGCGCACTTCATTCAAGCGTAAACGAAAAGGTTGCGCCTTGGCTGGGTATCGCGTCGGCCCAAATTCGGCCCCCGTGACGCTGGACGATTCGCTGCACAATGGCCAGCCCGACTCCCGTCCCCTCGTAATCGGCCGCGCTGTGCAATCGCTGAAAGACGCCGAACAGCTTGTCGGTGTACTTCATGTCGAAGCCGGCGCCGTTGTCTTGGACGAAGTAAACCAGTTCGGTGCCGGCATTCTCAGCCGAAGCCGATGGTCCGCCGGCCACGGCTCGCGGCTCGATGCGACTGCCGATCTCGATCCGCGCGACCTCTCGCTTCCGCGTGTATTTCAATGCGTTCGCCAGCAAGTTTGTCCAGACTTGCTTGAGCAGCGCGGGATCCGCGTGGCAAGCCGGCAAGTCGCCGATCGTGATGTCCACCTGCCGGCCTTCCTGTTCTTTCGCCATCCCCTCCAGGCATCGCCGCACAATTTTGTCCGGTTCGACGGTCTGTTTGGCGAGCGATTGGCGGCCAAGATGCGCGAAAGCGAGCAGGTCTTCCACCAGTTGCCGCATTTGTCGTGTGTTGTCGCGCACCAATTGCAAGTAGGCCTTTCCCTCGGATGCCAACGGGGCGCCGTAGTCTTCGAGCACGATTCGAGAGAAGCCGTCGATCGCTCGCAGCGGCGCTCGCAGATCGTGTGAAATCGAGTAGGAAAAGGCGTCCAGTTCCTTGTTCGCCACCTCGAGCTGGGCCGTGCGATCCAGCACGCGCTGTTCCAATTCTTCGTTCAGCTTGCGGATTTCCTTATTCGACTGGCCGAGGGCCTGAACCCGCGACGTTTCCACGAATCTGGCCAGCTCCCGCGCTTGTTGCCCCAGGGCTTCGATTTTCCCGTCCGATTGCTGGAGGGTCTGCTTGCGCAACGTTTCCACGAACGTGGCCAGTTCCCGTGCTTGTTGCCCCAACGCCTCGATTTCCTTATCCGATCGGTCGAGGGTCAGGATTCGTGACGCTTCCACGTTGCGAGCCAACTCCCAGGCATTTTGTTCCAGGGCTTCGATTTTCTTGTCGGATTGGTTGAGTGCCTGGATTCGCGACGTTTCCACGGAATCCGCCAACTCCCGCGCTTCTTGCCCCAACGTTTCGATTTCTCCGGCCAAGTCGCGTGGCGTTGGCCCGACGTGCTCGATTTGACCATCGGATTCCGCGGCCGTTTGGATGCGCAGCGTTTCCATCGAACGGGCCAACTCCCCCGCCTGTTGCCCCAAGGCTTCGAATTGTTCGTCGGCTTGCTCCAGGGTATGGATCGCCGACGCTTCCGCGGAACGAACGGATTCGCCTGCCTGCTGGCCGACCCGAGCGCGTTCTCGCAGGTCGCGCTGGATGGCCAAGCCAAACAGGATGGCTGCCGACACGCTGCCCAGAACGCCCCCCAGCGTCGCCCGCATCGAAAGCGCCGCGGTCTCGGCGTCGTTGTTGGCCAGCCGATCGTGAATCTCTTGTTCGATCTGGTCGGCGAGGCCCCGGATCTCGTCGGTGAGCCTCTGGCCCCGACCCGAGCGAACGACCTGCATGGCCGATTCCATCCGATCACTCTGTCGCAAATGAATCGTCGTCCTCAGCTCTTCGAATTTCATCTCCACCAGGTGCTGCATGGCCGCGAATGTCGCCTCTCGGTCGGGCAATGCCGCCATCGCTGTTTTGACCCGATCGATTTGTTGATCGGCGACTTTCATCGCTGCCCGGTAGGGCGCGAGATAAGCCTCCTCTTCGACGAGCAGGTAGCCGCGTTGTCCTGACTCTGCTTCCGTCACCGTGGACAGGAGCGATTGGAGTTCATTCTGTAGCGCGCGAAGCTGCATTTGCGCGTTTTGGGTCTTGATGAGCGTGGAGGTGTTCCAGAAAGACAAGGTTCCCACACTGACCAACAGTCCGAAAGCCAGCCACAGGGTACGAGCGCTCGCCACGCTGCCGACAATTGTCAGGAACGGCATTGGTGCAGACTCTCTCCGGACATTCATCATTGCCTCTTTCGCTCGCTTCAAGCGGTCCGCCTTCGGATCAGGACTGCCCGCACCACCGACATGCTCGCCTTCGAGAGCACCGGGATGTGTATTGCCACGTCGATGCGGCTGCAACGGTCGAAACGTCAGCCGTCGCGCTGACTACCGCGCTTGTTGAATAGCCTGCTCAGGCGCGTTGGCAAATCAATTGCGCGAGCGCGTCAGCCAGCCTCGCCTTGAACGAAAGGCTGGCGTCCTATCGGGGGGAAGGGCTTGTCGTTGTGGGAAAGCGGCGCGACTTGCCCGCGCCGCTGGCGCGACAACGCTGCGCTCCAGGCTCGAGGCTTGAGTCCTGAGGTCGGCAGAAGGCATTGAATCAGCCCTCACTTCCGCGTTACGCTAACGTTTTGCCTCTCTTGCAAAGAATACAAAAGCGCCAGCGAGGGATGCCAAGGCAAAGATCCCTCGCTCGCGCTTTACGCTTAGTCAACGGAAGCCGTCAGCCGCGACGGTCGCACCGAAAGGAGATTCAAACATGCCGACGCCCAATTACCACGAAACTCTCGGCGCCCGTCTGTTGGCCGAGCTTGTCCGGCGGCGTATGAGCGGCGCGATATTCAATTTCAGTCAGCGGCGGCAGCTTCGCCAGATCGACGATCGCCAGGAACTTCGCTCGTCCCTGGCAAAGTGGCGTCTCGGGCAAATCGACACTTCGGGCAGCGAAGCGCAAATCATCGACGCTCTTTGGAGCGCGAACGAGCCGGGCCGGTCTTTCAGAATCATCGAGTGCGGGTTAGGCATCGTGTCGCTTGCGGCGGAATTGCTGCGGCTCGTTATGTGGCATTGTCGTTGAGCAATGCTCCGGCGCCAGCGGTATAATCTCGTGCCATCCAGTGGCGTCACCCTGAGCGGATATAACCTGCTCGGGCGTCCGGCCGAGCCCCACGAATGACGGCCGGGGGGCCAGCCGCCGATTGTAGCCAGCAGTCATTGAGATCAGTCTTTAGCGATGAACACGATCGAAATTATCACGACACCGGAATATGCGATATCCGCCGAGGCGTGCGCGCAACTGCAAACGCTTCTTGACGAATGCTTTCCCAATACCTTTGCGGGGCGAACGTACTTCAAACAGTTGCCGCACGTCCGACTGTTGGCCATGGATGAACGATCGGTTGTCGCGCAGGTTGGGATTGATGCAAGAGTCATAACGGCCGGGGGTACGACGGTCTCCATCTTTGGCCTCATCGACCTGGCCGTGCACCCCGCGAGGCGTGGCAATCGCATAGCAACTCGGTTGTTGGCTGAAGCTGAACGGATCGCACGTGCCGGCGAGCGAGAGTTTCTTGTCGCCATGGCCGATCGGCACGATCTGTATCTGAAGGAAGGATACGTTCGCGTTCAGCCTGCGCTCACCAAATGGCTTGCCATTGAGGATCGGCAGAGTGTCGAACTGATGACTCGCGATCTAAGCGATTGCTTTATGGTCAAGCCGTTGACCGAGAAAAGCTGGCCTGCGGGGACGATCGACATGCTCGGTTATGTTTTTTAGAACGAGTCTTTCGTTTGCGGCGGCTTCGAGCGAACAGGAATCGGCCGGCGATCCCAAGCGCGGCAAGAACCAGCGAAGAAGGTTCGGGCATCCGGGCCGTCTTGAACGCGCCCTCGTGTGCGGCTCTGCGCTTCGCGAGGCTGTTGGCGATCGCGCAGAAGCCCCAGGGGCATTGAATCAGCCCTCACTTCCCAGCTACTCTGGTCTTTAACCTCAAGCCTCTAGTCTCAAGCTTCCCTATGCCCCGACTCATTGCGATCGGCGATGTCCATGGCTGCTCGGCGGCGCTCGGGGCGATTCTCCGTGCTATCGAGCCGGCGGCCGACGATACGCTGGTCATGCTGGGCGATTACATCGATCGCGGCCCCGACAGCAAGGGAGTGATCGACGCGCTATTGGCCGTGGCCAAAAAATGCCGGCTCATCGCGATCTTGGGCAATCACGAAGAGATGCTGCTGTCGATCGTCGATGGGCAGATTCCGCCGGACGATTGGCTCCGCTTCGGCGGGCTGGCCACGCTCGAGTCGTATGAGCCGCCTGGGTCGACCGACGAGCCCGACACGCTGCTGGCGGCATTTCCGCCGGAGCACATCGCTTTTTTCCGCTCGTGCCGCGACTATTATGAAACCGACACCCACCTGCTGCTGCACGCCAACTACGATCCCGCGCGACCCTTGGCCGAGCAAGACTCGGTGACGATTCGCTGGCGATCGCTGCGCGATTTCGTTCCGGGCCCGCATGTTTCCGGCAAGACGGCGATCCTCGGTCACACGCCGACCAAATCGGGCGACATTTATGACATCGGCTATCTCAAATGCCTCGACACCTATTGCTATGGCGGCGGCTGGCTGACGGCGCTCGATCTGGACAGCGGTCAGGTCTGGCAAGCCGATCGCGAGGGAGGCTTGAGGCTCGAGTCCTGAGGCTTGAGGTCGGGGGGAAGAATGCAGTTATGTTTTCGCGCTCGATAGCGTTCGGTTCGCGGTCTCAAGCCTCGAGCCTCAGAGCTCAAGCCTTCCCACTCACGGAAAGATGCGCCGGCCCACGGCGGTGTTCAACCGTAGCATGCTGCGGCGGTGGCGGACCAGCGCGTCGCGGTATTGCCGGACGACGTCGTTGTATTCGCGCTGGGCACCCAGATAGTCGATCGCGCCGATTTCCCCCTGTTCGAGCAGTCGCAGGCTGCTGTCGCGAATGCGCCGCGAGCGCGGCAAGATCGACTCTTCCAGCCGATTGACGGTGTCGCGGCTGGCAATGTATTCGGTATACGCACTGTGGACTTCTTCGTTGATTTGCTGTTCCAGCCCGGCCAGCTCGACGCGCGTTTGCGAGACATTGAGCTGGGCGCGGCGGATGTTGCCTTGATTACGGTTGAACAGCGGAATGCTGCCGAAGACCGCCGTCGACCAACTGGTGGCGTTCTGACCGCCCGTCGGCACGTTGTTGCGCAGATCATAAGGCGTATAGAGGACGAAGACGTCCGAATATTTTTCGGCTTCGGCCAGTTGCACGTCGGCCGCTGCCCGGCGAACGCCCAAGCGGTAGGCGACCAGGTCGGGCCGGATCGAACGGGCGTCGGCCAGCAACTGGTCGTGCGGCGGCGGCGGGACCGAAGTGTCATGGATCGTTCCGTGCAGCTCAATCTGTTCGGCCTGTTCGATCGGAATTGCCAGCATCAGGCCCAGCACGTGCAACGATTCGCGCAGCGTGACGCGGGCTTGCTCGACGCTGATTTCGGCGCTGTCGAGCTGGATGCCGATCCGGTCGAAGTCGGGCTGGCTCATCCGCTGGTTGTTCAATTGCGACTGGGCCAGCCGATAAACCTTGATCAAGCCATTGCGATTGGCGGTCACGAAACGCAATGTTTCGCGGGCAGTGATCACGTCGAGAAAGGCCACGTAAAGCCGATCGATCGCCAGCCGCACCGCGTCTTGATATTGCGCCTCCAGCACCCGCTGTGCCTCGCAAGCCACCTCGGTGCGCGCGGCACGCTTGTGACTCACATCGACCGGATAGATCACCGTCGCGCTATAGTCGGTCTGGCCCGGGCGCTGCACCGAATACTGGCCGTAGGGGATCGCCGACACCGAGCCAAAGATCAGCGGATTGGCACGCAGGCTCGCCGTCAGCACGTCAGCCCGCGCTTGTGGAATCTCCATCCACTTGGTGCGCAAGTCGTAATTCTGCTTGACCAACTGATTGATTGCCGTGTCCAGCGTCAAACCGCCGGGCGGCCCTTCGTCTTCTTCCTCTTCGTCGGGCATGGCCAACGCGCCGACCGCCACCGACTGCACCCGCGTCGCCGACGGTTGCGGTTGCCCAAAGCGCACCATGCTCGTGGGCCGATATTGCGGTTCGCCCGCCGCCGCCTCCAGCACGCTCGACTGCAAAGGCCGACCACCGGCTCCTGGTCCCGGCACTCCTTGCGGCCCGAGCCGCTGGTCGCCGCCGCCGGGCGTAAAGCCATATGGATTGCCGCCACTGCCCGCCGGATTGGCCAGGTGAGCATCGGCATCTTGTTGCGCCTTTTCGGTCGAGCCCGGTCGACAGAATGATGATGTCGTCGGCCAGCGAAGTGATCTGGCCCTGCGCGGCGCGACGTGGGGAGAGTAGGACGTTTCGCCCATCAGCACCAGACAGGCCAAACAACCCGTCAGCCAGCCGCCAACCGACCGCGCAGGCCGATCGCCAGCGAGGCTTCGCAGGCGCGAGCCCGGCGGGGCGCTGCGCCGACGAGCCGCCAACGGGGCAGCGCGTAGCAAAAGGAATCGGCATGAGCAAACTTGCGCGGTGGCGAGGCACCAAGAGGAGACTTGTGTGTCGTGCTGTCCGGTCGGGCGATCTGCAATCGATCGCCGAGACAGGGACAATCGCGAGCGGTGAATAGGATTTGGCCCGTCGTCGGGCGGAGAGAGGCGTGCGAATGATCGCGGGAAGGAAGTGTTGGTGTGTCGAACCGGTGTTGGCAATCACGCCGGGTCGTACTGTTTTTTTCGGCAGTAGCACTGGTGCGCGATAAATCGAATTTGCGGCCGGCCGGTTGGGCATCCGGCTCTGGGCCGACCCCACCCGGGGGCGCGCCATGCTTGCAGCCGGAACGGGCCGCCCGATTTTGCCAGAAATGCTCCCATTCCTCGGCAGAATTCCGAAAAACCGGGGTGCAAGCACGACTCGGCGTTCGCAGGGTGGCGTGAAGTTTGGCCCAGCGGCCAGCCGATATACCGGCATGCTACGGTTCCCGCCGTCCACCCCATTTACCCCCAGGGTGGGCCGCCTGCCTGCCCGAAAGCTTGCTAACGCCGCTGAGCAGTGCCTGCATCATGCAAATTCTGTCGATCGACAATCCGGCGACCAAGCTCAGCGTCGCAGAGCTGGCCGAGCGCCGGCTGCGCGAGAGCCCCTACTATTTTCTCAAGCAGATCAGCTGCCATTTCGATGCCGGCGTGCTGACGCTTCGCGGAACCGTGCCGCTGTGGCAACTGCGTCAATTTGCCGAGTCGATCGTGGCCCGGGTCGAGGGGGTCCGCAAGATCGAAAACGAGGTCGAGGTGTTCGATCCGCTGCTCGAGCCTATCGGCGTTCGAGCGGCGCGTAGCGCCTGATGATCGATTTGGCGGCGCGCAGGCCATCGAGTGCCGCGCTGATGATGCCGCCGGCATAGCCTGCCCCTTCGCCCACGGGATAGAGCCCCGCCACCTGCGTGCTGACCAACGTTTCGGCATCGCGCAGAAACCGCACCGGCGAGCTGCCGCGTGCCTCGGGCCCGACGAGCGTGGCCTGCTCCAGAAATTTTCCGCGCCAGCGGCGATCGAGCAGCGGCAATCCTTCGACCAGCGCCCGTTCGACCAACGGCGGAATCAGTGCCCGCAGATCGGCCCCGACCACGCCGCGCTGATAGCTCGAAGGCAACGGACCGCTGGTGACGCGGCCGGCCAGAAAATCGGCGGCCGAAGAGATCGGGCACAAATACTCGCCGCGCCCGGCCACAAACGCCCGCTGTTCGTAATGCCGCTGCAGCTGCATGCCGGCCAGCGGATGGGGCGAGCCAAAATGCTCGGGCTCGAGCGTCACCATCAGCCCGCTGTTGGCGAATGGCGACGCGCGATCGGAAAGGCTCATGCCGTTGGTGGCGAAATAGCCCGGCTCGGAAACGCTGGGCATGACCTGGCCGCCGGCGCACATGCAGAACGTAAAGACGTGGGTGCTGCCGCGCGCCACCAGGCTGTAGTCGGCCGCGCCCAGCCGATCTTCCAGATGGGCCGCGCCGTATTGCACGCGATTGACCACCTGCTGCGGCTGCTCGATGCGCAGCCCGATCTGAAACGGCTTGGCGACCATCGGCACGCCGCGGGCGTGCAGCATTTCGTAGGTGTCGCGCGCACTGTGGCCGATGGCCAGCACCACGACCGGCGCGGCGATATAGCCCGACGACGTGGCCAGCCCGCGCACCCGGCCGTCGGCCAGATCCAAATCCTCGACGCGGCACTCGAAGCGAAACTCGCCCCCGGCCGCTTCGATTTTTTGCCGCAGCGCCTTGACCACGGCCGGCAGTCGATTGCTTCCCAAATGGGGCCGATAGTCGTACAGGATCGATGGCCGGCCCTTGCACTCGGCCAGCACTTCCAGGATTCGCCGGACGTCGGGGCCCGAGGCGCGGCAGGTCAGTTTGCCGTCGCTGAACGTGCCGGCTCCTCCTTCGCCGAACAGGTAATTGCTTTCCGGCTGGTGCGGTCCGCCGGCCTCGAACGCGCGCATGTCGCGGATCCGCTCGCGCACGGCCCGGCCGCGCTCCAGCACCAGCGGCCGATAGCCTTGCTGGGCCAGAAAGTAGGCCGCCAGCGTGCCGGCCGGTCCGGCGCCGATCACCACCGGCCGCTCGCCGAGCGGCTCGCTCCCCGGCGCCGGCAGCTCGAACGGCGGTTCCTCATAGGGCTCGATCTCGCACGCGGCCGCTGCGCCGCGCCAGCCGCTCCATCGTCCGCCGCTCGTCGCCCGGCACGACCACTTCGACCGAATAGACGAACACGACCGCCGATTTGTCGCGGGCGTCGAGACTTTTGCGCAAGATCCGCCACCGCTCGATGTCGCTCGCCCGGCACGTCGAGCGCACGGGCCAGGCGAGCCGGCAGGGCCAGCTCCGGCTCGTCGACGCTCATGCGAATGTTGGACAGGCGAATCGGCATGGGCGAAAAAGTCAGTCGGCAAACAGATTGAAACCCCGGCGGAGCGTGCTCGCGGCGCGAGTCGCCCGAAATGGGGCGCGATCGCGCACCCGCCACCTTCCACTCCAAGATGCCGCTCGACATGTTCGGCTGCAGTTCGACCTCCAATCGCAGAGCGCTGGTCGTCACCGGGCTGAAACTGGCCGCGTTGAAGCGATCCATTTCGATTGCCGACTGCACCGCGTCCGCTGACCGGCTTCCATTCGGTCGCCGTCGCGATAGAGGACTCGC
Organism: uncultured Planctomycetaceae bacterium; assembly: GCA_963702015.1. Taxonomy (GTDB): domain Bacteria; phylum Planctomycetota; class Planctomycetia; order Pirellulales; family PALSA-1355; genus DATJTR01. Next base: position 1,615,127 of record OY969698.1, on the reverse strand, counting down.
CATGCGCTTGGGCACGCGGCACTGTCCGCCAATCCGCCGATCGTCGAACCAGAAAACGTCGACGCTTTGCACCGCGGCCTCTGCGGTCAAAATCGTACTCGACCCATTCGGTCGAGCCGAGATGATTCCACCAGGTGAACCGCGGCACCGAGTCGTCGTCGCTGCTGGCCGGATCGATCTGATCGTTCAGCGCCGTCGGCGTGTCGAGCTCGTACGTGTGCGAGGCGCTGGCCCGGCTGGTCGAAGCCAACGTCGGCGCCGGTCGCGGCCCGGCGATACGCGGCAGCCAGACGGCCATCTCGCCCACCTTGCGGTGTGCCCAGGCGTAGTAGGGAATGGCCGTTGATCGTCGCGCCGATTGCCGGCCGCATCGTCGCCCGACAGCCGCAGGAGCAATCGCCCGCACCACTTCCACGCCGCCGAGCAAATCCGGCTGCCAGGCGTGCTCCAGCCGCATGTCATCCGACAACGCGAGTCGAGCCGACGCTGCCGCCGTTGTCGACCCCTTCGACACAATAGACGATCGGGCCACGCTCGAGCGCCACGCGGCCACGATCGGCCGCCACCGGATCGTCGGCCAGCACGCGATGGACCGGCATCGGCAGCCGCAGCTCGACCGTGTCGCCCGCCGCCCAATGCCGGCCGAGCACGGCGTAGCCATGATCGATCTGAAACGCGACCGGCTGGCCATTCACCTCGAGCGCCACCGGTTCGGTCGCCGGCTTCGGCATAGCGATACAAATCGCTCGGCACCGGCTTGCCGACGGCCCAGCCCGGAATGCGGACGCGCAGCTCGAAATCGGCCGCTCGCTCGGGCTCGACCGTCAATCGCACCGTGCCGTCCCAGGGATAGCGGGTCGTTTGCGACAGCTGCACGGTTTGATCGGCCAGCGGCACGCGGCCGCTGTCGCCGACGAACAGGTTCACATAGATCGCCTTGCCGCGCGCGGCATAAACATAGCCCGGCAGCGACGGCAGAAATCGGACCACGTTGCCCGGGCAGCAAGAACAATCGAACCAGGGCGCACGTCCCAGCGTGCCCTGGTTGAATGGGGTGCGGCCGTCGCAAGCCAGCGGATTGGGATAGAAGAACTTGTTCGCCATCGAGCGACACGCCCGCCAAAAAGCCGTTGTAGAGCACCCGCTCCAGGACGTCGATGTATTTCGAGTCGCCGTGGAGCAGAAACATCCGCTGGTTCCACATCGCCAGGGCGATGGCCGCGCAGGTTTCGTTATAGGCCTGCTTGTTGGGCAGTTCGTAGTCGGCGCCGAATGCCTCGTTGGCCGGCCGGGCGCCGATGCCGCCGGTCAGATAGAGCTTTCTTGCCGACCACGTTTTCCCACAGCCGATCGATCGCCCGGATGTAGGCGTCGTCGCCGGTCAAGGCGGCGACGTCGGCCATGCCGCTATACATATAGCCGCCCGCACGGCGTGGCCGACCGCTTCGCTTTGCTGGATGACCGGCTGATGATCTTGCGTGTCGGGGCCGTAGAGCGCGTGGTGATCGGCCCGGCCGCGCTCGTCGAGAAAGAACTTGGCCAGCCGCAGGTAGCGCTCCTCGCCGGTCTCGCGATAGAGTTTGACCAGTCCGATCTCGATCTCCTGATGGCCGGGCACTTCGTGCCGGCCGTCGGGGCCGAACGTGCGATCGACCAGATCGGCCGCCTTGATCGCCACGTCCAACAGCGAGCGTTTGCCGGTCGCCTGGTGATGGGCCACGGCCGCCTCGAACAAATGCCCCAGGTTATAGGTCTCGTGGCTTTCGCGCTCGTTTTCCCAGCGGTGCTTGCCCGATCCGGCCGGGCGGATTGTCGGGATTGAGCGTGCGCGCCGTGTAGAGATATCCGTCGGGCTCCTGCGCGGCGGCGATCTTGACGATCAACGCCGTCGAGATAAGCGTCGAGCTTTGGGTCGGGATGGACCGCCAGCGAATAGGCCGCTCCTTCGATCACCTTGTAGACGTCGGAATCGTCGAAGAAGATGCCGCGAAATTCGCCCGGCATCAAATGGCCCGCCTTGGCGAAGTTGTCGATCCGCCCCGTCTCTTCGCACTTGGCAAAGTCGTAGCCGATCGTCACCCGGCGGTTGGTTTCGATCCGTGGCGACCAGAACGCGTCGTCGATCGTCACGGCCGTAAACGGCACGGGCCGGATCGGGTAGTCGGCCTTCTCGGCGGCGGCTCCCACGGCGGCCGCCATGACCCACGCCGCGAACGTTGCCAGCGCGCTGGCACAATGCAACAGCGATCGGCTGGGCCGCGCCGCGCCGATCTTGATCGCGAGTTGTCGGTGATCCATGGGCTCAAAAACTTTCAGCGAGATCCGGCCGGCTGATCGACCAGCAGTTTGATGAAATAGCCCCCCACGACGCTGCGGGCCCGAAATCCGACCGATTGCCCGTTGGTCGTTTCGTGCCAGTCGCTCAGCGGAATGCGGTCGGGCGTCTCAGTTGGCGAACCACCACACCGGTTTCACCAGCGCCTCGAAATCCTCGGGCCGCGTGGCCATCGTGGCGGTCCACAAAATCCAGTCGCTCTTCGTGTAGGTCTTGCGGCTGTCCAGCGGCAGGCCGAACGGCTGCTGCACCTTGAGATAATAGCCGATCTCTTGCTTGGCGATCCCCGGAGCAAACAGATCGAGCCCCAGCCAATGGTCCCACACCAGGTTGTATTTCTGGCTCCAGGTGTCCGGCCGGTCGAACGTCAGGCGATAATGATCGCCGTCGGCCGCGGCCTCGGCCCAGCGGCCGGCAAACTTCCGCGCCAGCGCCAGATACTTTTCGGCTCGTCGCCGTTTCGCCCAGCGCGGCCGCCAGTTTGCCATAGGCCCCCAGGGCGACGATCGCCTTGATCGATAGATTCGCGTTGTGGGCCAGATGGCCGGCAAAATCGTCGGTGCAGAGTTGATTCTCCGGATCGAAACCGTGGTCGGCCAGATATTCGGCCCACTGCGTCAAGCTCTTCCAATGCCGGCGGGCAAAGTCGGCATTGCCTTCGACCCGGGCGATGGCCGCCGACAGAATCAACATGTTGCCGCACTCTTCCACCGGCATGTCGCCGCCATAGGTTTGGCCGTTGGCCTGCGGATAGGTTCCCACGTCGTGGGCGGCGAAGGGCTTGGTCCACTTGCCGCTCTCGCTGAAATAGAAAATCGGCTCCATCATCCCCTTGAGCAGCTTGGGCTGATAAAGCAGAAACAGCGGGGCCGAGGGATACGTCACGTCGACCGTGCCGATCGATCCGTTCGAGAAATTCTCCTTCGAGAAAAACAGCGGCTCGCCCTCGGCGTTGGCCACCAGCTTGTGGGCGGCGATCGCCTGCCGATAGGCCAGCGAGCACAAGTCGACATACTCGGCCGATCCGGTCTTGCGAGCCGCTTCGACCAATTGCTCGTCGAAGTCGTCGCAGCGCTCGATCACCCAGGCATAATCGCGCTCGGCGGCGGCCAGCATTTTTTCGGCCGTCATCGATTCGTCGCGCCGCCACCAGGCCCGTAGCTTGCGGCCGAAATATTCGATCGAATAAACGTCGTCGTAGCCGATGGTCAGATGCCGCTCGACCGGCTCGCTGCCGACGCTGCCCAAATCCATCGCCACCGACAACACCGGCCAATGATCGTCGGCCGCGCGCGGCATTTCGGTCGTCGTCCTTGTCGACCACGTGGCCGGTTTGGGCAAAGGTCGCCCGGGCCAGCGTGTCGGGGGCGATCGCCGTTTGCGCCGTCTCGGTCGGTCGCCGCCACCAGCAGCCATCCCCAATCGATCCGCCGGTCGTCTCCCTTGGCGACCAGAACCGGCTGGTCTTTCGTTCCCACGCTCATCACCGCCAAATCCTCGACGATCGGCCGGTGCCACTCGACGAGTTGATCCGGCGTGTTGACGGCCCATTCGGCCGATGGCGTCGAAGTAGACCTGCACCTGGTGCGGCTTGCCGTCGTCCGATTCGACCGAAAACGTGACATACGAAGCCGGCCGCGACAGCAGATCCAAATCGTCCATCAACAGTGGCGAGGTGAACGTCACCGTCAGGTCGACTCCCGCGCCGCGAAAAGTGTAAATCGACCGGGTGGGCCGCACCACGACCGATTGTTGCTCGATCACGTTCGGCACTTCGACGCAATCGCCCATGAACCGTAGCGGCTTGCCGTCGACGCGGATCAGGCCACACATGGCGTGCGTGCGGCCGGTCCAATGCTTCGGCCACTCGTCGTAAAGCCGATCGGCTCATCGACCAGCAACTAGTGTAGGGATCGATCGTCACCAGCGGCACGGCCGGCGGTCGAAAACCCGCGGCCGAAAGCGGCCCGCTCGCCACAGCCAGTGCCATCGAGATTGCTCCAAGCAAGAGTGCCGCGCGGGCAGCAAAACGGCAACCAAAACGACAGGGCATGACAATCTCCGGATGGGTGCGCGTCGGGGTACTTGTCTGGGGGAGGCCCGCCGCGCTCGCGCCGGGCGAACCCACATTGTAGTTCAATCTCGCGTCCGATTCAGCCCATGCGAACTGCATGTTTCGTAACACAAACCCGAAGCGCGAGCGAGGGATAACGGGCGCAGATCCCTCGATTGCGCTTCGGGCTTGTGTAGGGGTGCGTCCGGCCAATGAAACGACGCCCAGATACGCGGCGTCCTGCGGCCGCTGGCGGTCAGCCGTTCGCGACGGACTTCGGCGCAAGATGAGCTATGTTGAGCAACCGATAAACGATCGCTCCAGCCGCGGCGCCAAGGATCACGCCTGCAGGCATCGCCAGTCCGAACCCAGCGATGTGGTCAAGGTAGTCGCGATAGCCAAAGAACCAGTCGATCTCGAGCGCCAACGCGAGTCCCAGTGTCGCACCCAATAGGGTGGAGTTGAAAATCTTCGGCAGAGGCGCGCGAAACTGATACGCGACAACCAGCCCCAAAAAGGCCGCGACCGGCAGAAACGGGAATCCCTCGTCAATCGTCAATCCCGAACGGTAGAAGATGCCTTTTGCGGATAGATCGCGCACGACAGCCCACCATGCAAACCCCGAGAGAAAAATCGCGACTGCGACAACACCGGCATTTCGAAGCAGCAAAGGGGGACCCAGCACGGGTGTCCATTGAATCGGAGTGCGGTCGTTTCGGACGCGCCTGGCCAGCACCCAGGTCAATCCCGAAAGCGTGAACGCAAGAGCGACGCCCGACCAAAAGACAAATACCGCAAAGGCGTCAACCTCTGCTACGCCTTTCCAAACGGAATAGATGAGGTGCCAACGTTCGAGCGAATTGGTCGCCTTTGCAATGTTAATCGCTGCACGAAGCGGAGCTTGGGCCACATCAAAATAGAGCCACGGAATGCTGGCAATCGCCACCGAACCCGCTGCCAACAGAAAGCGGCTGGCCACGTGCATATACAGCGACCCAACGTAGCAGCAAACAAGGACCAATCCAAAGCAACCTAAGGCAGTATCGTAGAACCAAAGGGCGATTATGAGTGCCGCCAGCACGGTTGCGGCGGCCAAGCCGAACGGGGTTTGCCAAGATCGAACCATAGCGGTCGCCTCACGATCATCCGCGACGAACAGGGGCGCCCTCCGCTACGAAGCGGCCGCCATCAGGATTGCAAACCGCTTGCGCCGCCAGCACCACCTGGCGGTTCGCTGGCCCCCAGCGTGGGCGCGGGACGACGGACAAAGATCCCTCGCTTGCGCTTCGCGCTTTGTATTGCCGGCGCACCTTTCCAACGAAACGCGGTCTAACTCACCGGCCGGACCACGCCCGGCTGCAAAAAGACTAACCGGCTGACGACGTGATCCGCCGTTAAGCCATAGAGCCGCTCCACCGCTCGGCGATAAGCGAGCACCTGCGGTCGGTAAAACTCCACCCGCTCATCGAGTTCGCCGGCACTGCCGGCCCGATCGGTCTTGAAGTCGATCACGTCGGCGGCCAACACCTGCCCATCTGGCGACTGCCACGTCACCAGCCGATCGAGCGAGCCGCTGAGCAGTACTTCCCCTTCGCGCACCGCAAAGCGACGTTCGCGATGGACCACCAGCCGCGCAGCGCCTGGCCAGCTCCTTCGCAACCGCCGCCGACAGGCCGACCGATTGCGGATCGTCGTAGGCCGACCGACAGAGCAGTTTTCGGATTGGTCCGCTTTCGGTCGTTTTCCAGAAAGCAGCGAGCTCTTGCTCCACATCCATTCCCGCCGCGAGCGAGCGCGCGATCCGGCGCAAAACGTCCTGATCGGGCGGCCCGTCGTCGAGCCATTCGATTTGCTCCAGCCAGGCGTGCCACAGCGACCCGCGTGCAAAACCCGCCGGCCCCGAGCGCAGTACGTCGGCCAGTCGCACCCGCGTTCCCCCTTCCAATTCCGAGGGACTGCGGCGTTCCCAGTGCCGCACCCGGCCGCTGGTTCGCAGTCGGATCGGCGATCGGGCTCGCCGATCTCGCGGCCATCTGTTCCGCCGGCAACCGACGTTTTGGCCGTGTCCCGCTGGCCCCAGCGCGGGTCGCCATGTTCGTACGCAATCGTGCCGGCTTCGAGCGGCCGACCATCGACCATTGCCGAGCGCAGCACGCCGGCAAACGTTTTGGGAAACGTCGGCCCGCTTACCACCCGCCTTGGTCGATCGCGGTGGGAGCCACGACCATATACAGTGCGTGCACTGCCCGGGTCATGGCGACATACAGCAGGCAGAGCGATTCGTTCACCGCCTCACGCGGCCAGATCTCAAAAATCTTCTGAAACTCCGCCGGCAGCAGCGGCCGGATCGATTCGTTCACATGCCGGCAAACGCGTTCGATCGGGTCGATCGGCCGCCGCCGTCCCACGGCCAGCTCGGGCAGCCGTGCGGCTCTTCAGCGGCTGGTCGAGTTCCGGCAACACGACGATGTCGAACTGCAATCCCTTGGCCTGATGGACCGTCATCACGCGGACTCGCGTGGCCGAGGGGTCTTCGACTTTGGTTTCCCGCACGAAGGCGACGAACTGGCTGGGCCGAACGCCGGCCCGCGGGCCGAAGGTGTAACCCAGCGCGACCAATTGCTCGAGCCGGCGCAGGTCGTGCTCGTCGCACTGGGCAGCCAGCGTCTGTGCCCAGCCCCACAATGTGCGGCCATAACCCTCGTCGAGCAATTTCCGCCGCAGGCGGGTCATGGCGGCGTGCGTTGCCCGATCGTCGGCGTGATCCGTCACCCCCACGATCTTTGCCCAGTGGCGAATGGGCCAGATGGAACCGGGCCGCCCGGTCGCCAGGATGATCGGCCAGCGAGAGTGCCGACAGCACGATCCGCCACGGCGGGCGAATCGATCAGCGGATTGCCCCCCTCTTCGCTGGCCGCCACGTCGTGCCGGCTGCGCAAGACGATGAATCAACTGCCGCACCGTTTGATTCCGGCGAACCAGCACTCCGATCGACCGCGTGCGGAAACTCGGCCGCCAGCGGCGGCGATTTTTTCGCTGGCCGCGTCCGAGCGTCACGCTCGTCTTGCTGCTTCTTCGTCCTCGCCTCGCGGGCGCGACGCACATCGCCGCGTAGCCGGCCAGCTCGGTCAGGGCGGTGGTGTGCTCGGCAAACGATTCGTGCCAGCTGTTCGTCACCTCCGCAAAATCGGCCAGGGCCGCATTGTTCAGCAACCGGCCGAAGACTCGATTCACCACGTCGATCACCACCTGGCACGAACGCCGGCTGGTGCGTGAGCGACTGTTCCGCGACGCCGGGCAATTCGCCTTTGGCGGCGTCGAAAATCTGCGACACCCCGCCCCGCCAGCGATAGATCGCCTGCTTCACGTCGCCGACCGAAAAGAAGCTGCCGCCGGCCGCCGGCTGCCGCAACAAGCCGCGGCCAGCGGACGCAACACCCGCCACTGGGCCAGCGAAGTGTCCTGAAACTCGTCGACCAGCAGATGCGAGATCGAGCCGTCGAGCCGCCAGGAAGCGTTCTCCCACATGCCGTCGGCGATCGCCGCCGGCCAGCAGCCGCGGCACGTCGTCGAAACGCAAGCCCGACCGCTCGCGTTTGATCCGCTGATACTGGCCGGCAAAGGCCTCGCAGCAGTTTGAACGTCGCCTCGGTCTGATCGACGATCTGGCCGACCAGCACGCCGCGCGCGTGCGTCAGCAGCGGCTGGTACAACGCGGCCAGGTCGGGCTCGATCGGTTTGCGGCTAAAGACCTCTTCGCCACAGGCCAGCTTGCCGGCCAGGCCCGTGGCGATAAATTCTTCCCAATCGTCGCCGCGGGCACGCGCGATGTCGTCGCGCCAGGCGTTGGCATGATGCCGTTGGCCGGCTGCGGCGCCGCCGCCAGTCGTTCGATGGCCGCCGCCAATTCTTCGATCGGCAATCGCGGCGGTCGCGTCAGCCGATGCCAGACGGCTTCGTCGGTCTCGCAATAAATGTCGTAGAGATTCGTCACCAGCGTCGACGATCTGCTGGCTGATCGAGCGAGTCGTTTCGCCCTTGAACAGCAAATGGACCAGCGCCAGCATTTCGCTCGTCTTGCCGGCGGCCAGCACGCGGCGAATCGCTTCCAGCCGCCAGCGGCCGTCGTCCAGTTCCTCGACAATCCGCCAGTCGGTCGGCAGACCCAGCTCGAGCGTGAAGCTGCCGGCCAGCTTCACGAAAAAACTGTCGAGCGTGCCGATCCGCAAACGGTGCAAATTGCCAAGCAACTGGCCCAGCAATTGGCCGCAGGCCGCGCGGTCGAGCTGCCAGCCGACTTGCTCGGCCAACGTGCGGCAGGCTGCCGCGTCGAGTGCCGCGTCGGCCAGCCGCTGCACCACGCGGGCCAGAATCTCGCCCGCCGCCTTGCGTGCGAACGTCGAAGCCAGAATCGATTCGGGCCGCTCGCCGGCCCCGGCCAGTTGCAGATAGCGGTTCGACAGTTGAAATGTCTTGCCGGTTCCGGCCGATGCCCGAATCACCACGTTCGGCCACGCCGCCGTGTCGCTTGCCGGGCTGCTCGGCCGATCGCTCCGCGGCGAGCGCGGTTTCGGCCGTCGACTTGGCCATCTGCTGTCGGCTCACGACGCCTCCTCCTCGCCGTCGTCGTCGTCGGCCGTCGGGCCGACCAGCAGCAAATCTTCCTGGCAGATGGCGGCAAACTCGGGAAACATCCGCAGTCGCTTCGGTGCTCGTCGGCCGGCGGCCAGAATTTCTCGGCCCGAATGGCCGCATCACTTCCAGGGCCTTGGCATCGGCGTCGGCCAAGCAGTGGCGTCGTCCCAGTCGGCCAAATGCTCGGTCACCTCGCTCGTATCCTTGGGCAACACGATATAGCCCAGCCGCACCGGCCGCTCGATGCCGACGTGCCCGCACCAAATGGCGATAGAGCGGCAATTGCAGATCGATCCACTCGGTCCCGTCGCCCCTCGTTTCAGATGAGCCTTGTCGGGCGTTCTTCGCCGTGTCGCCGGTCTTGTAATCGAAGACGATCGTCTCGCCGGTCGTCTCGTGCACGTCGATCCGATCGATCCGCCCACGCAGATAAACCGGCTCTCGCCGGCAGCCGTCCGCTCGCCGCCGGGCAGGCTGATCCGTGTTCCACCGTCACCGCGCATTCGCTCATGCTGGATTCGCCAGCCCTGGGCGCGCCACTGCGGCCTGCCAACGGGCAAAAGCCGCCAGCCGCCCGCGCATCTGCTCGGCTTGCAACCGCACGGCCGCCAGCACGCTTGATGCCAAATTGCTCGGCCAGCACCTCGTCGAGCAGCCGGCTCAAACCGGCTTCGAGCGCGGCCGGATCGCGCGAATCGGCCAGCTGCGGTCGTCGGCAAACCGCTTGAGGACCGTGTGCAGCAGCGAACCAAAATCGTTGGCCGCCATTTCCTCGGCCTCGTCGGCCAGCGTTTCCAGCCCCAGCCGATGCCGCAAATAATAGCGGTAGGGACAGACCAGATAGTCGCGCAGCTCGGTCACCCGCAGCGACGTCACCGGCTCGGCCAAGCGGCACCGGCCGCGGAATCGCAAATTCGGTGATCGCTTGCCCAGCCCGCGGCCGGCCCGGCAAATCCAACCGCGCGGCACCGGCTGGCCCGCCGGATCAAAAAACTCCCGCGCCCGCTCGGCCATTTCCTTCGCCGGGCAAGCAAACAACAGCCGGCTCGGCACCAGCGGCTCGCCTTCCAGTCCGCGCCGGCCGGCGATCACTTCAATCGTCGCGAGGCGGCCAGCAAATTCAACGCATAATTGTCGCGGGCGTAGCGGCGATCGTTGTCTTCCAGCCCCAGCGCACCCCGCAACCGGTCGGGCAGAAACAGGTCGGCACTCCCCACGCTCGGCACGAATCCCTCGTTCAGCCCGGTCACGATCAGCCCGGCCGCGTCGTCCAGCGGCAACTCCAGCCAGCCCAGCACCTCGACCGCTCCGGCCAGCGCCGGCGGCGGCAATCGCTCGCCCGCGATCCGCTCGACCACCAATCGCAGCGCCGCGGCGCCAGCTGGCCGGCGGCGTCAAACCGGCATCGAGCGAGCGAAACGTCTCGACGCACTCGCTCACATGCCGGCAGACTTCCAACACCGCTCGATCGGCCTCCACCGACCGATCGAGCTGCCGATCGCCGTAAATGTCGCTCAGCACTTTCAGAATCGGCTCGGCCCAGGCGTCCAGCGGCCGCGCCTTGCCGGCCAGCGGAGCAACCAGCGCCGCCAGCCGCCGGCTCACCGTCAGCGCGTCGCTGGCCATGTCGCGAGTCGGCCGGCCCGTCATGATCGATTTCGGCCGGCAACTGCTCGCCATAGAACCGATCGAGCGACGACAGATACTCGTCGGCCACGCCGTGCCCGGCCAGCCACTGCCCGATGTCGGGATGCCGGGCCAGAGCCGCCAGATCGGCGTACTCGCCCACGCTCCAGATAATCGGCCAACAGCTCGACCAGTTGCACCGGTCCGCTGCGGGCCAGCGGCGTGCCGGCCCCGAACCGGGCCGCCAGCCCCGCCTCGGCCAAACGCTGCTCCAGGTACGGAACCACGCTTTCGTCGGCCGCTCCGACCGTCACCTCGTCGGCGGCCAGCGTGTCGTTCCACTCGGCCAAGGCCCACAGCACGGCGTCGGCCTGCTCGGCCGGTCCGTCGACCACCGCGATCTGCTCGTCGCTCGACCGCCACCGGCATTTCGCGCCAGGCATCGCTCGCCAGGCAGCCATGCTCGTCGAACTCGGCCATCTGCTCGTCGGGCCCAAAGACCAGGGCCGTGCACCCGATCGGCCACCTGGTCGAGCATTGCCCGCTGGCTCAGGTCCATGTCGACCGTGCCGACCAGCACGATGTCGCGATCGGTCCGGCACTCGCGATGCTCGATGGCAAACAGCCGGGCCGTCTGCTTGTCCCACAACTCCGAGCGAGTCGAGAATTTGCAAATAACGCCGCTGCACGCCGGCCAGCGCTTGCCAGCGATCGGCCTCGCGAAAATCGGCCAGCGCCGCCCCCTGCCGCTCGACGTGCGAAAAATCGAGCCGGTCGGCCGCCAGCTCCTGATGGACGCGGGCCAGCATTTTGGCCAGCGCCAGCCAGCCGGCCAGATCGTCGGCCGGCGGCAGCTGCCGGACCAGCCGCTCGACTTCCGCCGCGGGCGACTGCTGGATGCGCCCGACCCAGGCCAACTGCTGGGCCAGGTCGTCGGCCAGCGGCTTTTTGACTTCGTACAGCAGTTCGGGCAATTGCCCCACCGTGACGATCCGCGGCGGCACCAGCACCGCCCCGCGCTCTTCGGCCCGCTGCGACCAGCAATTCGAGCAACCGCCGCCGGGCCCGCGAGCCGGGCAGTGCCACGATCACCCGATCGAGATCCCAGTCGGTCGGAAAATGGGACTGGCTCCGAGCATCCCGGCGTTGTCGCGGCCGGTCATCGCGATGCTGCATAGGCGATCCCACAAATAGCCGGCCGCCGCGGCCAGTGCCGGCTGTTTCCAATCGAAGAATTTTCTGCGAATCGGCATGACCGCCTTCCCTCGCCCTGCGCTGCCGCCGCCCGGCGGCCGCTCCACCCCTCCAATGTCTCGCATATCTGAACATTTTTCCACTCCCCATTTTTTGCGGCCCGGCTTTGTCTAATAAAGCCCGGCTGCCCAATAAAGACGGGCCTGCCCCAAAAAAACTAAATCTCCTCTACGTGCGGGCCAAATATCCAATAGTGAACCGTCACCGGGATGCCCCAGGCGCAGCCGGCCTCCATTTCGTCAGTTTCGTGCATACCGCCGTACCAGCGCGAAATCCGCTTCGTCGCGGCGGCGAGAATATCAACGTGGGTTTTACTCCCTCGAAACGAACGCCGAATCCATGGTGCGTATTTGATAATCCCGCTTGGGATATCGGCGGGTAATCAATGGGGGTGCGTAGCGAGTAGCACGGTGAATACTTGCGCGCCCTCACACCCCTGCTCGTGGCATTTGGATACGTCGCGGTCTAACCGCGCTAGATACCGGTCATCGTCGAGTGCATCGAACGTGTACATTGCCTTGAGCTCGATCAGCGCGCAGACTTTGTCTTCGTGTATGACCGCGATAGCAATTCTTCTGAATTCGCGGGCGACGAAACGTCCGGTCGGGGAGAGCGCTTCGTGAAGCTTGAACGCAAGCCTATCCCGGATTGGACCCTCCACCTTCGATGTGAGGGCCAAGTATGCCAGTTCGTTAGGCCAAAACATCGTTGCGACGGCGGCGAGCGCCTTTACGAGGTGCTGGGTGAAATCGGGCGATTCGGAGGGGCGGGCGGTCATATAAATAAGTTTCAAATTGGTTTAGCTCGTGGATGCTTTGGCTATAAACTACCCGATACGACGGCTTTTTTGGGCAACTGCCCTTTTTACTCAGAAACACCGAGTTGAACCGACCGTACGGTTGCGTACAGACCGAAAACCTATCTCCGCTAGATCTGAACAGTTCACTCGCTCCCTTTCGCGCCACGATGCGCGCGCCGAGCCGCCAGCGAAGCCTGGCCGGACGAAAAAAGCCCCCTAATGCCTCGTGTCCTGATCGTTGACGACAATTCCGATGCCGCCAAAACGATGGGCATGTGGCTCCGGTACAAGGGCCACCTCGTCGAAGTGGTGATCGACAGCACGAAATGCATTTCGTCTTTGGAGGCGTTCGACCCCGACGTTCTGCTGCTCGACATCGCCATGCCTGGCATTTCTGGCTACGACCTGGCCAAGCAAATCTGAGCCAAATCGAGGTTCGAAAAGCTGCTGATCATCGCGGTTTCGGGATACGGAGGCGGCGAACATGCCCAGCGGTCGATCGATTTTGGCTGCGATCAGCATCTGGTAAAACCAGTCGACCTTGCCGCGCTCAACCAGGTCATTGCCGGTACGGTCCAAAAACCACGTTGAACTTCAATGTCGATCAAGAAGATGGCTGGCGGCCTACCGGAACACGGCATCTGATCCGCGCGGCGACCGGGCACAACAGCGCGCTGGCACACCCGTGCGGTTGTTCTCTTGGAGGCCCAAACGAGGCGCCGACTTTTCCGCTGGCCCGATTCTAGGTACTTCGCGCAAGTCGTCGGCTTGGGTATCCTGCCGAGCGCGGCACGCAGCTCGCCTGGCACCTGAATCGGCCGCGGCGATCATGCCTGCGGTCGCCGGTTAAGCCGTGCCTCCGCTCGGCGCCTGCGCCGCATCAAGGGAGCCTGTTCATGATGAACATAAAGCGGGTCTTCACCCATGCCGGTCGGATGCTGGCACTTTTGGCCATCGCGCTCCCGGCCACGGCCATCTCTTGCACGCCACCGGCCGAAACGCGCGATCCGCCGGCCAACGAGCATGCCGCCGGCGAGACAAAACCGGCAGCGGCCTCACGGGCAACGGGCCTGCCGGCGGCGGCCATCCCCTCGGCGACCGACTACGAGCGCGATCGCCGGCTGTTTGGCGAATCGCTGCTCGCCGGCCAGTATGCGGCCGCTTACGATTTGACCTCGAGTCGCCTCCGCGGCCGCATGTCGCTCGAAAAATTCACCGACGTCTGCCAGCAAGCGGTCCAGCAGTTCGGCAAGGCCGTGCAATTGGGCAAGGTGATCATCGACCAGACCGGCGGCCTGGCCGGCTGCGGCCGCCGCCCACGAGTTTGGGTTTCCGGCCGATATTCCCGATGCCGACCGCCTGGCCTGGGTTCACACGGCACTGGCCCTGGACGTCGACGAGGGGGAGGTGCTGCGTTGCTACGACTGCTGGATGCTCGTCGAAAACGACGACGGACGAGCGCGAATCGGCCACTTCAACTTCACCCCCTGTGAATGACCGCCGGCCCGTTTTGCTTTGCCGCCGGCGCCACCGCAAGCCATGCGCCGGCCTCTGGGGGCCGCCCGAATCGTTGTGGCCGCCAAATCGTCTTACTATATTGCAGCATCAGCGTTGCGGCCGTCCATCCTCCACCTTGCCTCAGAAGCCCCCCACACCATGAAAAAAGTTGTTGTCACCGACTATCAGTTTGACACTCTCGACATCGAAGCCGGCGTGCTCAAAGAACATGGCTGCGAACTGGTCGCCCGCGTGCAGTCCAACGAAGCCGAACTGATCGCACTGGTCAGCGATGCCGACGCCGTCATCAGTCAATATGCCCCGCTCACTCCCAAGGTCATCGCCGCCATGAAGCGGGTCAAAGCGATCGTCCGTTACGGCATCGGCGTCGACAACGTCAATCTGCCCGCCGCCCGCGAGCACGGCATTCCGGTCTGCAATATTCCCGACTATTGCATGGACGAAGTCGCCGACCACACGCTGGCCCTGCTGCTGGCCGTCACCCGGCGAATCGTCCCCAACACCAATTTCATTCGCGACGGCAAATGGGGAATGCCGGTGCCGATCACCGCCATGTCGGCCCTCAGCCAATTGCACGTCGGCATCGTCGGGCTGGGCCGCATCGGCCGGTCGCGTGGCCCATCGGCTCAAAGCGTTCAACTGCAAGATGTCGGCCTTCGATCCGCAGCTCGACGCCTCCGACGTTCGCGGGCTGGGTTGCCATCCGGCCACGCTCGACGAAGTTTTGGAAAAGTCGGACGTCGTCACGCTCCACATCCCCTCGACCGACTCGACGCGCAAGATCATCAACGCGGCCCGGCTGGCCAAGTTCAAGCAGGGCGCGATCCTGATCAACGTCTCGCGCGGCGACCTGGTCGAGACCGACGCGCTGGTCGATGCCCTGAAGTCGGGCAAGCTGAGCGCCGCCGGACTCGACGTCTCCGCTCCCGAGCCGATTCCGGCCGGCCATCCGCTGCGATCGCTCGACAATGTCGTCTTCACGTCGCATCTCGCCTCGGCCAGCTTGCCGGCCATGATGCGGCTGCGAATCGGCGTGGCCACCATCGCCGCCTTGGGCAGCCACCGGCAAGCCGGTTTACAACATCGTCAATGGCGTTCCCGGCGACGCAGGGCCTGATGCAGCGGCCCGATTCGCGCGTGATGCGCGACGGTCTGTTTTTCCCGATCGATTTCTAGAGTGGCGAGCGAGCGATGGCTAAGAACTGGATGATGGATCACGAGCGCCAGGCGCTGCGCGTGAAGGCCGACGACCTGTCGCGGTTCGTCGTCGAGGCCCTGACCTCGATCGGCCTGAGCCCCGAAGACGCCCAGACGACCGCCGACGTTCTGGTGACGACCGACACCTGGGGCGTTTCCAGCCACGGCGTCAAATCGCTGCGCGGATATGTCCGGCGGCTGCGGGCCGGCGGACTCAAAGTCCACGGCCGGCCCAAGGTCGTAGCCGAAGGACCGGCCTGGGCGCAAATCGATGGCGATAACTCGATCGGCATGGTGACGAGTGTCTTTGCCATGCGCCGGGCCATGGACAAAGCCCGCGCTGCCGGCATCGGGCTGGCCACGGTTCGCGTCAAGCTGCCACTTCGGCGCCGCCGGCTATTATCCGTCGCTCGCCGCGCAGCGAGGGTTTCATCGCCTTGGCCATGGCCAACGACATTCCCAGCGTCAGCGCCCCCGGCGCACGCGGCGCCATCACCGGCAGCAATCCGTTCGCCTATGCCGTGCCGACCTCGGGCGATCCGATCGTGCTGGACATGGCCAGCAGCACGGTCGCCGGCGGCAAAGGTGATGGCGGCCCACTATCACAACAAGCAGATTCCGCTCGATTGGATCAAAGACTCGGCCGGCAATCCGTCGACCGATCCGGCCGCGTTTTTTGCCGGCGGTTCGCTGCAACCGATGGCCGGGCACAAAGGCTATGGAATCGCGCTGTTGATCGAAATGCTGGCCGGCTGCCTGAGCGGCGCCGGGCTCACCTGGCAGATCAAGGGCTGGATCGACAGCGATCCGACCTTGGCCACCGGTCATGGCGCCGCGTTCGTCGCCATCGACGTCGGCTCGATCATGCCGCTCGACGCGTTCAAAAGCCGCGTCGATCATGTCGTGCAAGGAATTCACGATTCGCCCAAAGCGCCCGGCGCCGAGCAAATCTTTCGTGCCCGGCGAAATCGAATGGGGCCAGCGCAAAGTCGCCCTGGTCGAAGGCATCGTCTTGCCCCCCGAAGTCGTCGCGCCCTTGAGCGGCCTGGCCGAAGATTTGGGAATCGATCTGCTGGCCAAACTGCCGCACAGCATTGTCGACGGCTGAAGGCCCGCCGAAGTACGCGGGAATCTTCGGACATCCGGGAGATTGGCAAAGCCTGCGGGCTTGCGGCAGTCTCATCGCCAGGCCGTTTGTCCAGCAATTTCTTGCCGCTGACCGGAAATCTCTAAGTTGCACTCTTGCAACGATTTGCGTGTTGATCTGGCATGCGTTGCCCCGCATTATTGTTGCCCTTGCTAGCAAAAGCCGATATATATAATCAAGATGATCAAGTTGATGATCTTTATCGCGTTTGAGTCACACGCCGAAATCCAGGAACAAGACGAGGGTTACCCATCATGCCAACCAACCGCATCTTCACACAACCAGGGCAATCGACCGTGGCCATCGTCGCCGGGCCGCTCGCGCCGGCGCGGGCATGCCGGGCGTGGTGATCCTGGTGCCGATCCGGGCAACAGGCGGCCTGGCAGAGATCTATCGGCTGGCCGAAGAGCGGGCGCGACAGGCCCTGGAGCCGCCGCGCCATCACCGAGCGTTTCTTCGCGGTTTGGAACTGAGGCGGCTCGGCACCGTCGATGCGAATTCGACTCGCGGCTGCGCCTCACTCAGCCGCCAGCAGCGTTGTCCAAGTCGGCGATCAGATCTTCGACGTCTTCGATGCCGACCGATCAGCCGCACCAGCCCGTCGTCGATGCCGATCGCGGCCCGCTTGGCCGCCGGGATCGAAGCGTGCGTCATCAGCGCCGGATGCTCGATCAAGCTTTCGACGCCGCCCAAGCTTTCGGCCAGCGAGAACAGCCGGCAGCGTTCCAGGAACCGCCGCGAGCGGGCTTCGCCCCCTTCCAGCACGGCCGACACCATGCCGCCGAAGCCGTTCATCTGTCGACTGGCGACCGCGTGCTGCGGGTGGCTCGCCAGGCCGGGATAGTACACCCTGGCCACGCCGCGCCGGCCGGCCAACCACTCGGCAATCCGCAGGGCGCTGGCGCAGTGCCGCTCCATGCGCAGGGCGAGCGTCTTGATGCCGCGCAGCGCCAAAAAGCTGTCGAACGGCCCGCTGATTCCGCCGACCGCGTTTTGCAGAAAGCCGAGTTGCTCTTTCAGTTCTTGCCGCCGCCCGACCACGGCGATGCCGCCGATCATGTCGGAGTGGCCGTTCAGATATTTGGTCACCGAATGGACGACGATGTCGAAGCCGTGATCCAGCGGCCGCTGGACGTAGGGCGTGGCAAACGTGTTGTCGACCACGGTGATCAAGCGATAGCGCCGGGCCATGTCGCCAATCGCGGCCAGGTCGGCCAGTTTCAACAGCGGATTCGACGGCGTTTCGATCCAGATCATCCGCGTCGTCGGCCGGATCGCCTGGCGAAACGTCGTCAGGTCGGTCGGATCGACGTAGCTGAATTCGAGATTCGCGGTCCGCCGCCGCACCCGCTCGAACAGCCGGTAGGTGCCGCCGTACAGGTCGTCGCAGACCAGCACGTGCGAGCCGTGATCCAACAGTTCCAGCACGGTGCCGATGGCGGCCAGGCCCGAGGCAAAGGCGAAGCCGGCGGTGCCGTTTTCCAGGTCGGCCACGCAGCGCTCGAAGGCGAACCGCGTCGGGTTGTGGCTGCGGCCGTAGTCGAATCCCTTGTGCACGCCCGGCGATTGCTGCACGTAGGTGCTCGTGGCGTAGATCGGCGTCATCACGGCGCCGGTCGTCGGATCGGGCGTCTGGCCGGCGTGAATCGCGCGGGTGGCAAAGCCCTGGCGCGGCGCAGCGCCACGTCGGGCGGTCGGCACAATCGGCGTGCGTGGCGTCGTGCCACCGGCCCAGCTACTGGGTCGTCGAAGGCAAAGTATCCATCGCGGTGGTTCCTCATGGAGCGTCGGCGTTTGTCAAGCGGCCATTTGCCGCCGCAGATGATTCAGCACGTCGACTCGCGTGATCAGGCCGTGAAAGCCCGCTTCGTCGGCCACGATGGCCACGCGGCCGGCTTCGAAAATCGGTTGCAATCGTTCCAGCGTCGCGCTCGGCGGGACCGTTTCCAGATTGGTCGTCATGAAGTGCCGCACCGGCTGCGAAAAGCCGGCCGGATGATTCGAGACCGCCAGCAACAGGTCCGATTCGTCGACCAGGCCGACGATCTTGCCCTCTTCGACCGCCGGCAATTGCGACACGTCGTACATCCGCATCCGCCGATAGGCGATCGCCAACGGCTCGTCGGGCCCGACGCTGACCACCGCTCCGTCGGCAAAGCGGCGGGGGATCAGGTCGCGCAGGTCGCCGAACGTGGCGCCGCGGCCCAATCCCTGATCGGCCATCCAATGGTCGTTGAACATTTTCGACAGGTACTTGTTGCCCGAGTCGCAAACCAGCGTCACCACGCGCTTGGGCTGCGCTTTGCTCGCGGCAATAGCGCAGCGCGGCGGCGACCAGCGTTCCGCTCGACGAGCCGGCCAGAATCCCTTCTTGCTTGAGCAGCTCGCGCGCGGTCTCCAGGCTTTCGGCGTCGCTGATCGAGTAGGCCGTGCGGACGCGCGACAAGTCGGCGATCGGCGGCAAAAAATCCTCGCCGATCCCTTCCACCAGCCACGAGCCGGCCGTGCCCAATTGGCCGGTCTGGATGTAGCCGGCCAGGATCGAGCCGACCGGATCGGCCAGCACGATTTCGACCTGCGGCGCCACGGCGGCAAAGAACCGGCTCAGCCCGGTGATCGTTCCGCCCGAACCGACGCCGCACACGACCGCGTCCAAGCGATGCTCGGCCTGCGCCCAGATTTCCGGGCCGGTCGTCGTTTCGTGGGCCAGCGGATTGGCCGGATTGTTGAACTGATTGATGTAGTAGGCGCCGGGAGTTTCGCGCGTGATCCGCTCGGCCAGGTCTTGATAGTAGTCGGGATGTCCGCGGCCGACGTCGCTGCGCGTCATCACCACGTTGGCCCCCAGGGCCTTGAGATGAAACACTTTCTCCTGGCTCATCTTGTCCGGGAATGACCAGCGTCAGCCGGTATCCCTTTTGCGCGGCGACCAGCGCCAGGCCGATGCCGGTGTTGCCGGCCGTGGCTTCGACCAACGTCGAGCCGGGCCCGATCAGGCCGGCCCGCTCGGCGGCTTCGATCATCGAGCGGCCGATGCGATCTTTGATCGATCCGCCCGGATTGTGGTTTTCGAGTTTCACCAGCAGTTGGCAGACGCCGGCGTCGATGCGCGACAGTTCGACCAGCGGCGTATTGCCGATCAACTCGAGCACGTTCGAGTGGCTAACCATGACAGGCCCTCGCACGGCGGAAAAGTCAGAGTCGACACGCGGCGACTGCGAGCAGTCGCGCGATCGGCGCGGCTCGACGCGGCTCGTCCGGTCTCGCGGCCGCCGGCCATGCCCAGCGGAAAAATCGCTTCAGCCGGCAAACTCGCCCTAAGAGTTAATTCGTCCAGCCCGGCGCAGCGGCATGAGCCGATCGTGCGAGAGAAAAAAGCGTCCTTGCTAGCAAGTCGGCTAACACTGCCGTCGGTCAGTCGTTCCGTGCAAAGTCGATCAAGATGATCAGATTGCTAATGATGCAAATTCCTTGCTGACAATCACTTGCGGTATTTCCGGCGGTCGGTATATTCCCAGGCATCGTTAATGTGCTGACCCGACTCGGGGAGGCTCAAACCAGACATTCGATGCGCGACTGACTGGGAAGGCCAGAGGGACCGCCCGGCGCGGCGTCGGATGGCTGCCAATTGCTGGCAGCGATCCGACGCCGCCCGACCAAATATTTAAGGAGAATTGAGTATGTCCAGCACGATGATGTTCGAACGTTCGATGATGGGTTCGATGGGCACCATGGGCTCGATGCCCCAGGGCGGCATGCCGTCGATGGCCCCCTCGGCCCCCTCGATGATGATGGTGCCGCGCTGCACGATGAAGTTCGAAAAGTGTGCCGGCGGCATGAAGCTGACCTGCACCTGCGAAGACGAAATGAGCGCCGCCACGCTGCAGAATCTGTGCAAGATGATGGCCGGCGGCATGTGCAGCTGCTCGTGCATGATGAACGGCATGACGATTTGCCAGTGCTCGTTCTGCATGTGCAACTGCAAAGTCACCGACACCAAGCACGGTGTCTGCTTCACCTGCACCAGCGGCGACAAGGCTTGCTGCGACATGTGCCAGTCGTGCTGCGACTGCGTCATGAAGTGCATGGAAGCCGGTTGCGTCTGCTGCCTGATGATGGGCGGCATGCCGGTTTGCTGCTGCTGCTAATTGCCGAAAGCAAGAATTCAAACAAACACAAAAACCATCCTCGTGGCACAGGTCGCGAGGATGGTTTTTTTATGACTGCGCACGGTCGACGCTCGGCATAATCGGGCTTGCTCACAGCTGAGCTCGTGACAAGCCTCGCAGTGACGGCGGTTCCGACGGTTAGCTCAATCTCAATCACAAAACAAGCCACTTCGCGACCTGCCGCGAGAATGGCTCGTTTTGTCGGCCGCGGAATCGCCAGTCGCTCAATCGTCGACCAGCCAGCCGACGACGTCCACCAGGCCGTCGCTGTTGTTGCAGGGGGCGATGCGGTCGGCGGCGGCTTTCACCTCGTCCAGGGCGTTGCCCATCGCCACGCCCAGCCCCGCGCCGCGGATCATCGGGATGTCGTTCACGTCGTCCCCCACGGCGCAGATCTCCGCCGGCGAAATTCCCCACTCCTCGGCCAGCCGCAGCACGCTGTGCCACTTGGTGATGCCCACCGGCGCGATCTCGCACATAAAGCCCCGATAGCGCGGGCTGCGCAGCACGTGGACCGACAGGTGCTCGCCCAGCTGCCGCTCGAGCGCCGCCGCCAGTTCGAGCATCTGCGCTCCGCCCGCCCATGGCAAAGCCGGCAAAAATTCCCGCCGGCGGTGCCGCGACCAGCCGCGGCCACACGCGTCCGCAGCCGACGTTCATGCCCAAGAACTCGGCCAGCTCCGCGCCGCGAGCGTCGAGCCGAGCCAGATAGTAGTCGAAGCCCTCGGCGAACGTATCGGCATACAGGATCGGATCGTAGCCCGCGCGATCGACGATCGACAGAACTTGCTCCAGCACGCCCGGCCGGAACTCGGCCATGAACAGCGTGCGATGGTCGAGCGGATCCTTCACCAGGGCGCCGCTGGCCGTGATCACCGGCACGTGCAGCCCCAGCGGCTCGACCAGGGGCAGCGTGCGGCTGTAGCGGCGGCCGGTGGCCAGCACCACTTCCAACCCGGCCTGCTTTGCCCGCAGCACGGCCTGCCGGGTCGGCTCGGTCAATTCGTGGTCGCTGTTGACCAGCGTGCCGTCGATGTCCAGGGCCAGCAGCCGATAGCGCGACATAGGTGAGCTCATGCTGGTGGGCGAGCTGCGGGGGTTGCAATGCAGGCAACGTGCGGCTGGCGGGCTCTCAGACGGCGTCGGCCATGGCCGTCAATTGCAGCGTCGCCCGGTTCTGTTCCTTTTCCAAGAACGGCCGCCCCTTTTTCACGTTGATGTGATCCCAGGGAAGCCGGTCGCCGATGGGGATCGGCCGGTGGAGCGTCGCTTCGACGTCGACGCCGGCGTCGGCCAGTGCCTGCCACCACAAGTCGCGGCCGGGCGTGTTCGTGCCAGCTTTCCATCCGGGCTCCGCGCCGATAGGCCAACTCCACCGCGGCGCTCACCCGGCGGTCGCCCCGGCTGAGCACCCCTTCCAGCATGCTGGTTTCGACGTCGTGGCATTTGACCACCACGCTGCCCCGCCGCCGGTCGCGCAGATATTGATGGGCCCAGTGAAAATAATCGCGCGTCTGCATGCCGTTCCATTGATAGGGCGTGTGGGCCTTCGGCACGAAGTTCGACACGCTGGCCGTGATCTTGGTCTGCTTGCCCCGCTCCTGCCGGCCGATCGCCGCCAGCGTCTCCGACATTTCCAGAATGCCGTCCAGATCGATCGCCCGTTCGCCGGGCAGCCCGATGAGAAAATAGAGCTTGATCTGCTGGAAGCCGTTCTGGAACGCTTGCCGGCAACCTTCGAACAGGTCTTCGTTCTTGATCTTCTTGCGAATTTGTTCGCGCATGTCGTCGCGGGCGACTTCCGGCGCCAAGGTCAGGCTGTTGCGGTGGTGCGGGTCGACCAGGGCCGCCACGCTTTTGAGTTGTTCGTTCACCCGCAGGCTGGGGACCGAAATGTTCACGCCCAGCGGCCGGAACGTCTCGTGCATCCGCTCGACCAGCCGCTCGAAGTAGGGATAGTCGCTCGTCGAGAGCGACAAGAGCGAAATCTCGTCGTAGCCGGTGCGGCGATAACTCTCCAGCGCCGCCGCCACGATCGTCTCGACCTCGCGCACGCGCAGCGGCCGCTTGATCACCGTGCTTTGGCAAAAGCGGCACTGCCAAGGGCAGCCGCGCATGATCTCGATCGCGATCCGATCGTGAACGCATTCGACCAGCGGCACCACCGGGCATGTCGGCAGCGGCATTCCATCCAAGTCGTCGATCACGCAGGGCTCGATCGTCTCCGGCACGCCCGAACGCGTCGGGCGAATGGCCACCAGCCGGCCGTCGTCGGCATATTCCGATTCGTAGAAACGCGGGACGTAGGCATAGGGCAACTCGGCCGCCAGTTGGGCCAGCATTTCCTCGCGCTCGCGCCGGCCGGCCTCGCCCGTCAGATATCCACCCCCTCGACGACAGGCCTGGCGCATGGCCAGCCAACGCCGGCAAATTGCCGGCAGGCTCGGCTCGCCGTCGCCGGTGACCAAACAGATCGATGAACGGCGCCAGTGGCTCCGGGTTTTGGGCACACGGTCCGCCGGCAATCACCAGGGGATCGTTCATCGTTCGCTCGGTGGAGTGGAGCGGAATCCCGCCCAGATCGAGCATCGCCAGCAGGTTGCTGCTGCAGATTTCGTATTGCAGCGTGAAGCCCAGCACGTCGAACTCGGACAGCGGCGTAAAGGTCTCCAGGCTATAGAGCGGCAGCCCGGCCGAGCGCAACGCGGCTTCCATGTCGGGCCAGGGGGCGAAGACCCGTTCGCAGGCCCAGTCCGCGTGGTTGTTCATCAGCGTGTACAGGACCTGCAGGCCGTGATGGCTCATGCCGATCGTGTAGGCGTCGGGAAACGCCAGGCAGACCCGCCCGCTGCACCTGCCGATGATCCTTGACCACGGCGTTCAGCTCGCCGCCCAGATATTGGGCCGGCAGTCTGCACGCGCGGCAGGATGTGGCTGGTCAGATAGTCTTTGAGCGATTGGTTGATCATGCAGTTGGCGCTGTTAGGCATCGGGCGGTCAAACTGCCCGAGATTATAGCCGTTTGCGTGCCTGGCCGCGCCGTCACGGACGCCAGATTGCGCTCGGCAAATGCCCGTTCTGTGGTCGAATGCGGACGCCCGTCTATAGGCGGCTTCTCGGGAGGCGCCAATTTTTTTTGATTTGCTTACGAACGAAGTTCTTGACTGCTCGCCTGGCAGCAAATAGGCTCACCCCGTCTCGTCGCAGTTCCCCCACAAGAGGATGTCGCTAATGCATTGATCAAGACTCGTTCTCTCGCTTCTGGCAACGCTCGCCTTGGCGTTGGCTGCCAGCCAATCTTACGCACAAGCATACAGCTTCACGACGATCGACGCCCCGTCGGGAGTCAACGGCACCTTGCCCAACGGCATCGATGGCAATAACGTTGTCGGCGGTTATTACGACGCCACGTACGCTTCCAACGGGTTTCTCTACAACACCACGACCCAGGCCTGGACGACGCTGGACGATCCGTCGGCAACCAACGGCACCTCGGCCAACGGCATCTCCGGCAGTAATGTTGTTGGCGGCTATTTCACCGCCGGGAACGCCAGCAACGGTTTTCTCTACAACACCGTGACCACGAACTACACGACGCTAGACGACCCGAATGCGGGACCCAATGGAACCTCGGCTTTAGGTATCGACGGCAATAACGTTGTCGGCAGCTATTACGACGCCGGGTTCGTTAGCCACGGTTTTCTGTACAACACCGTAACCACGAACTGGACGACGCTCGACGACCCAGCGGCAGGAACCAATGGCACCTACGCCCTCGGTATCTCGGGAAACAATATTGTCGGATATTATAGCGACGGGACGTCGTATAACGGTTTTCTCTACAACACCGTAACCTCGATGTGGACGACGATCAACGACCCGTTGGGAACCAATGGCACCTACGCCGAAGGGATCTCGGGCGATAACATTGTCGGGCTCTATATCGGCGCCGGGTACGTGAGCCACGGTTTTCTCTACAACATCACGACCCAGGTCTGGACGACGGTAGACGACCCGTTGGGAACCAATGGCACCTATGCCGCCGGTATCTCGGGAAGTACGATTGTCGGGAACTATTTTGGCGTTGGCAGCCCGTCCGGGGGAGACGGTTTTATCGCTGTTCCGACGCCCGAGCCCTCGTCGGTCGTCCTGCTCGGACTCGGAGCAATCGGTTTGGGAGCGACCGCTCTTCGCCGCAGGATGCGGAAAACGGCGGCTTAGAACCGAACTCATCGGAGCCAATAAAAGCCCGCCCGCAAGGCGGGTTTTTTTATTGCGGTGCGGCGGTTGATTTCTGGCTCGCTATACTGTCGGCATGCGCCCCGTCGACACGGCCAAATCGCCGCCCGAGCCAGCGTATCAGCCGCTGATGATCGTGGCAGTCGCGGCGGCCGCTGGCATTGTGGTCGATCGGTTCGTCGGCCTCGGCTGGTGGATCTGGATCGGACTGGCCGTCGTTGGCCTTGCCGCATGGCACCCGCTCTGGCGACGCGAGCGCCACGCGCCGGCGATGATCGCCTTGGGCCTGAGCGTGGCGGCAGTGTCCGGGGCGTGGCACCACGCGCAGTGGCGATTGCTGGCTCCCGACGATTTGGGCATGTTCGCCCGCGCGGATAGCGAACCGGTTTGCCTCCAGGCCGTCGTCGCCAGCGCGCCGCACTATATGACGGCGCCTCCCTACAATCGAATGGCATAAGGATAAGGGAGGCGTCGGATTAGTGGGTTGCTGTCGCCCTAGCCGGCCTGCGCCGTAATTTCCAAACCAAGCGCTTCGGCAAACCGACCCCAATCCTTCACCATCCAGCATTGGAATCGCCGGTCTTGCGCATCCGGCCCTCGGCTTTCAAGCCTAACCAATTCAATTGCGGGTAGAATCGCTTTGTAGACTGCCGGTCTCCAACTCTCTGCCCCTGGATTTAGGTGCAGCGGGTGCTGCCGGAAGCTCTTTGAGTGAGGTGAGTAAAGGACAGCACAGTCTGGCTGCTGGGGGTAAAGCCAAGTCATCGGACTGTCGACCGATTTGTTGGAATCATGCTTTTTGCACAGAGCCTCAAAGACTTGCTCCCACAAATAATCCATAGGTCACCTCCGAGAAAGAATGACGGACTGCCAGCATTCTACCCCACCCAGCCAGCGCAAGAAAAAGACCCCGTCACCAGGACGGGCCCACCGTGCCGTGCCTTGCCGGGTTTCCGGCTGGCAGCAGTCTCACTATATCATTGGCCCGCGCATGAAAAACCCCGCCGAGCGCGGCGGCGTGAGGGCGTTTTGGCATCGTTGCGATTTTTTCCTGATCCTGTAGACTTTGTGGTTTACCCAAAGGGAAGCCACATGCCCATACAACAACGGATACAGCTCTATACGGAACTAGAAACTCTCCGCCAGAGGCCATTGATCGTCTATGTTACCAGCTTTCGACAGAAGGCGACCGGCTTAATGGCGGCTGACGCAATTCCCGAATTGCTGGATCAACTTGGAAAAGTGCCCCTTGAGAATAGGGGGATCGACCTGCTCCTTGTCAGTCACGGTGGTGACGCGACAGTTGCATGGCGAGCGATTTCGCTTCTGAGAGAGCGATTCAGTTCTGTCGCAGTGCTCGTGCCCCAGGCGGCATTCAGCGCGGCGACTCTCCTCGCACTAGGTGCAGACGAAATCGTTATGCACCCGCATGCGAATCTCGGGCCGGTAGATCCGCAGATGACCGTTGCCAAAGTAATTCCCGGCGCCAGTGGGCCAGTCGAGGTGAGGTTCGGCTACGAAGACCTCTTGGGGTTTTTGGAGTTCGCGAGAACAGAGGCGAAGCTTACCAACGAGGTTCACATCAAAGAACTGCTTCAGCAGTTTTGCGCAGAGGTCGGCACTATCGCGGTAGGACTTGCGGCTCGGGGGAGCCTCCTGTCGATCACGATGGGCGAGAAGCTTCTACAGATGCACATGAAGGACCGGAAAGTGCGCAAGAAGGCACGTGCGATCGCCGAGTCTTTGAACAAGAATTATTTCAATCACGGGTATCCCGTGAGCCGCACTGAGGCAAAGGAGATCGGTCTCAAAGTCGCAGCGTCGAACCCGGAAGTTGAAGGCTTGATGTGGAAAATCTGGCTTGATATCGAAGCCGAGCTAAAAATCCGTTCGCCGTTTGATCCACTTACGGAGGTGCTTGCGAGCCCCGCTTCGGCTGCGTTGCTTGCGCAGTCAACACAGATCAATCTGCCGAATAATCTTCCGGCGCCAATTTTGCAGGGTGTCATTCAAAACATTCTCCAGCAGCTGAACGTCAGCATTCAGCCGATAAACCCCGTGGACTTTGAGATCATCCGTGCCCTAATGGAAAGCAAACGAATCGCAAGTCATTGCCTGCAAAAGGGAAAGATTCTGGCCCTGCGATCACCAGAACTTGAAATAAAACTCACGCAAATTACAATCAAAAATGGGTGGAGCGAAGTTGCGATTCCTGCGCCGTGATGCTATCCTTCATTCACCACCCCGTTTACGTCTTATGTCTCGGTTCGTCTTCCCATCTCAGGCAACAGGGGCAAGGTCATGTCTGTCGATTTAAGCGGCAACGGCTATCTGGTAGCGACTGGACCGCACCGAATCGATCAAACTGCCGAGAGTCCCTCGCAGTCCGTGTCCGTTATCCGCGCGATTGGCGTGACGGCTCCTGCGCCATCGCGGACGCCGACCGACCAGTTAGAGCATTGCGAATTCACAGTCGGTGGTCTGACGATCAACGACGCGCTTTAGCCAACCGCTTGCGAAGCCAGTCGGCGGCGCGACTTGCTGGCGCGGGATCGTCATGTACACGGGCCAAGCGGGCCGGCGCTTCTTGAATCGCGGTTCCAATCGCCCGGGACGATTGCCGACCCGGTGAGCGGATACGGTCGTCAGGAACGCATCGTAAATCGCTTCGTTGCCGACTATCGCCATCATGGCAGGCGTGAACGACTCGACCGCTTGCATCGTTCCCTTGAGACTCAGGCGCGGGGGAGCGTGTCGCTTCTCTTGGCTGACTCGACCATTGTTCCGCGTAGAAGATTGTAGGCCAGCAGGTGGCACCAGATTTCCTTGCGGACCATTTCGGGCGACTTGGCTCGCAACACGTCCAGGTTGAGTGAGTGCTTAATCGAGCGAATGTCCAATTCGCAATTCCATCGCTGCCAGTAGAGGTCGGAAATCTCTTTCTGGGGAATCGTTGGATCGGTCATCGTGGTGACGATGATTGCCTGTTGCTTTTTGCCGTCACGGCCCTCTATGGTTATTGCGAATTCGCGCACCAAGATTCTGTCTGGCAACCCGCGATGTACGTCGAGCGAGACACCTATGCCACGATGCCGTGGTTTCTTCCACTCCACGATATGATCCTTCGGGCCAAGAATCTGGCCGGCGGAAAAATCAACGGCTCGCCCGCAATGGCTGATTGAGACCATGTCCATCCTGGTGCGCTTCAGCATCGCTATCGTGGCGAACGTGGGGTAGTAGCGATCCGCAACCATGATGTTGCCGGCGCTGATACTGCCCATGATGCGCCAGAGCATATTCAGTTCTCCAGTTCCCTTGCCGAGACACTTCTCGAAAGCCACGTCGATGACTGCGCCGGTTGCCAAGGAAACCAACGCGACGGCACGCATGATTGGAAAGCCAAGGCCCGGCTTGGACTGTCGGCCCGTCGGATATGCAAGCTGATTCTCTTGGGTATCGGGCATAGAAAACGTGGTTCCATCGGCTAGGAAAACTTCGCGGCCGCGCCAGTTCCATGATGTGTCTGCTTTGTCGTGAACCTTGCGGCCGATTTCCTTGGCCATGCGAGCCATTGCCGACTCTGGAAATCGCATGCGAGCGTCGCTGTAGCTGGCCGGGTAAGCCGAGCAAGCGGGCAGGCCGCTGGATACACGGTGCGCGATAATCCGCGACACAGCTTCGTTAAGCGACTTGTCTTGGCTCAGGCATTGCGACAGCCAGCCCCAGAGCGTGACTAATGGACAAAAAACCCGACTGCGATAGTAATGACCTTCGCTTTCCAATACGTCGAGCACGTACTCACGCGAAAGGAGCCGACCGAATGGCAGCCCAGAGTCGTTGGCGAATTTGTCGCGGACAAGGCGGAAGTCTTTGCGAGCGGTCACGAGAGTTGGCTTTCGATCTTTGCCATCGCTATGATGCTCTTGTCAGAGGCGCATCCGGCGAAAGCTGGTTTGTGTTTCTCGCCCCGACTTGGCCCTGCAAGGCTGAGTCGGGGGTTTTTCTCATGTCCTCATTGTAGCTATTTTGTAGCTACAAGTCAATAGCTTGACAAACGGCTACAAAAACGCTATTTTGTAGCCTATGCCACGAGCCAAAAAAGCGGCCAAAGATCGACGCGATAATGTGCTGAGAATTCGGCTGACGGCCGCTGAGTGCGCAGCCATAGACGCGGCGGCTAAGAGCGACGTTTTTTCTGAAACATCGACATGGGCTCGGCGTCAGCTACTGATTCTTGCCAAATGGAACGGAAAGCGGGGGAATTGAACCTAGCAGGCATCGCGCCCGCTCCTGGCGCCCCCAGTCATGCTCATAACGACACTTCAAATTACTTGACGGTTCGGAGGCCATCGTGTGAATAAGCTCAATGTTGATTTAGAGAATTGCTATGGGATCAAGAAGCTCGCGAAGCAATTCGATTTTTCCAAGCAGAAGGCTTACGCAATTTATGCCCCAAACGGAGCTATGAAATCGTCGCTTGCAAAGACGTTCAAAGACATCGCCGAAGGCGAGGCGTCTAGCGACCGGATCTTTCCGGGCGCGTTTGCAGCAGAAAAGTGACAGATGAAACGGGGGCCGCGCTACCGA
The DNA here is from genome assembly GCA_963702015.1 of uncultured Planctomycetaceae bacterium. GTDB lineage: Bacteria > Planctomycetota > Planctomycetia > Pirellulales > PALSA-1355 > DATJTR01. The sequence goes on along the minus strand of OY969698.1, from coordinate 1,585,568 downwards.
AGGACAACGTCTTAGTGGTCGTGCCATACGACGAAGCCTTTGACCCGGGCGAAAAAACCGCGACCCTGCTCGTCGATGCCAAGCTCCGGAAGGAATTTGAAAAAGCCCAAGAGTCTGTTGAGGAGTCCAAGGCTGCGCCGTTGCAGGGACTCAAGGATCAATCCGGCTCAAAGAAGAATTTGGAAAAAGAAATCGTCTCCACATTTACCAGTGGTGAGGACTTCTATACGGCAGTCAATCGCGTTAGGGACGAGGTGAATAAGCAGCCGGACGCGCCATTCGCACATATCGCCTATGACAGGATTTTCGACGACAAGGTTGCGGAATTCTTGTCGTCTGGAGACGTTCAGGCGGCTATTGCGGATTACGTCCGAAAATACAACCAACTCTTGGATGCTTCAACCTATTTCAAACGCGGCACGTTCAATTACTTCAACGCCGCGCAAATTGCGAAAAGCTTGGCAGACAACGGATTCTTTGCGGCCAAGCACACGGTGAGCCTGAACGCTGATAAAAAAATGCAGATAACCACCGAAAAGGAGCTGGAGGAGTTGATTGAGAAGGAAAAAGCGAAGATCACCAGCGACAAGGAGCTTCGCACGCGATTTGTTACGCTTGGCAAGAAACTAGAAAAGAACGCGAATTGCCGCGCGTTTCAGGACTATCTCTCTGAGCACGAAGAACTTTTGCCCGAACTGGAAAACGTTAAGCGGTTCAAGGAGCGACTGTGGAAGTCGTACTTCAAAGCCCAGCTTCCGCTGTATCAGGATTACCTTGCCAAGTACGAGGCAGCCGACAAAAGGACAAAGGAGATCGAGGCCAAGGCGCGTGAGCAGGGCACCAAATGGGAAGAGGTAATCGAGATCTTTAATCACCGGTTTTTCGTCCCGTTCACGTTGGTTGCCGAAAACAGGCTCGGCGTGATGCTGAAAAAGGAGCCAGCGCTGAAGCTCGGCTTCGTGTTCAAGGACGGCGATGAAGAGGCGCCGGTTAAAAAAGAAACGTTGATGGAGGTGCTGAGCACCGGAGAAAGGAAGGCCCTCTACATCCTGAACCTGCTGTTTGAAATCCAGGTGCGCCGCAATTCTGGCCTGGAGACACTATTCGTGGTCGATGATATTGCGGATTCGTTCGACTACAAGAACAAATACGCGATCATTCAGTATCTCATGGAGATTGCCGAGGAACCGAATTTCAAGGAGATACTGCTCACGCATAATTTCGATTTTTTTCGCACGGTCCAGAGCAGATTCATTAGCTATGCCTGCTGCTTGATGGCCAACAAGAGCGATAAAGAGATCACGCTCGTTCCTGCGACTGGAATCAAGAACATCTTCGTGAACGACTGGAAGGGGCATCTCTTCGATGATCCCAAAAAGCGGATCGCGTCAATCCCATTCATCAGAAATCTTGTTGAGTACACCAAAGGCGAATCCGACCCGGACTACACTAAGCTCACTTCGCTTCTTCACTGGAAGCAAGATTCGATGACGGTAAAGCAAGCCGATCTCGACGCCATCTACACCAAACTGTTTGCCGCCCCGGGAAAGTGGCCTAATGCCAACGAGCTTGTCGTTGACGCCATTCACGTCGAGGCCGCCGAATGCCTCAAGGCGGCTGATGGCGCCAATTTTGAGAACAAAATCGTTCTCTCGATTGGCATTCGGCTTGCGGCCGAAAAGTTCATGACAGCTCAACTTGGCGCGGCGATGACGGGGCCGATCACGTCGAATCAAACGCAGGAGCTACTGAAGCAATTCAAGGCAAAGTTTCCCACGGACACGGGCGCAATTGAGATTATCCAGAGGGTCGCGCTTATGACCCCCGAGAACATTCACCTCAACTCATTCATGTACGAGCCGATCTTAGACATGTCGGATGAGCATTTGAGGAAGCTTTACAAAGAGGTCTCAGGCTTGAAATAACTCCCCGCCGCCCCGTCCCCGACTACAATAGCGTACATGAAAACCCTCGCCGGCTTACGCGCCCTGATCTTGCTCGCCGTTTTCGCCGGCTGCTTTTCGCAAAGTGCCACGCCTACGGTGGCGCCTGCTGTGCCGCCTAGCGAGCCGGTAGCCCCCGTCCATCGACCCAGCTACCCCGAAGCATTGCAGGTGTTAGAGTCGGAGCAGAGACTTTACGAGAAGGCGCTGGGGCACCACGCCGATATCGTTGCGGAGCAAATGCTGAAAATTGAGGACATTACGGCGAGATTGCGCGATGTCGATTTGCATGGTAAATACACCTCGCGAACGGAGGAAGAGAGAACTCGCCCCTTGGAATTGATTGAGTCGCTTAAGACGCTCGGGAGGGAGGCTATGACAACGGCCAAGGAAACCATACGCGGCTCGCAAAGGGCGATTGAAGATCAAGCGAAACGGCTCGAAGTAGCCAGACAGGAGAGAGACGCAGCGTATGCGCGAGAGCACCCAGACAAACCGTCGCTGCCATCGCCCACCGACTGAGCCCCGAATGTAGCGCCCCTTATCCTTATGCCATTCCTCCCTACAATCCACTGGCCACACTGCCGGGCGATGAAAGCTCGCGAGTGGAAGTAGTGGTAACCGCCATCCGCGACCGCGCCGCGTGGCGGCCGGCATCGGGCCACACCACATTGGTTGTCGCGGGAGACCGCGTCCCGCTTGTGGCCGGCGATCGCCTGCGAGTCTTTGGCCATTTGACCGCGCTCGCGCCGCCAGCCAATCCCGGCGAGTTCGACTACGCGGCATACGCGCGCGACGACGGCCGGCACTGCCGGCTCTGGTCGGAATTTCCCGAAGCCGTGGTGCGCACCGCCATCGGTTCGCCTTGGCATCTCACGCGCTGGACCGATCGACTGCGCGAGGGGGGCGTGGCGCTTCTCTATCGCAGCCTCGCTCCGGCCCAGGCCCATCTGGCCAGCGCCATGTTCCTGGGCGTTCGCGAGGATCTCGAGCCGGAGCAAAGCGAAGCGTTTCTCGAGACCGGCACGGTTCACGTACTGGTGATCTCCGGCCTCAACGTCGGCATTCTGGCGGCCTGCCTGATGGCATTGCTCGGTTCCTTGGGCTGCTCTTCACGCACGACGATGCTGGCCGTTGGCGGCGCGACGTTGCTCTATGCACTGGTCACCGGCGGTGCGCCTCCGGTGGTACGGGCGACGGTGGTGGTGCTGCTGGTCTGCGGGGCACGGCTCATCGGTCGCCGCGCGCTCGACTTCAACTTGTGTGCCGCGGCGGCGCTGGTCGTACTTGCGATCAATCCCAGCGAACTGTTTCATGCCGGCGCGCAACTGTCGTTTTTGGGAATGGCCGTGCTGATGGTGCTTAACGCGCAGCCACGGGCGACCGATGATCCGCTCGACCGGCTGATCGCGCGCAGCCGGTCCTGGATTGCCCGCACTCTGCGCGGCCTCGGTGCTGAGGCGGGCCGGCTGGCGATCGTCAGTCTGGCCGTGTGGGTAGTGGTCTGTCCGTTGGTGATGGCCCGTTTTCATTTGCTCTCTCCCGCGGCAATCGTCCTTGGCCCGCTGGTCGCCTTGCCGATTACGGTTGCCATGGCGGCAGGCTTTGCCGTGCTTGGGCTGGGAGCGATCGTTCCGGCTTTGGCTCTCCCCTGCGGCTGGGTGTGTAATTGGGATTTGGCGATTGTCGCTGCGCTGACCGAATGGGCCCGGCACTGGCCGGCCAGCCACTTTTGGATGGCCGGGCCGAGCGATTGGTGGCTTGTCGGCTGGTATGGCGCCTTGGCGCTCTTGGCTGCCGGCTTCGTCCGGCCCCCGATGCGGTGGAGCGTGGCGCTGCTGGCCGGTTGGTGCGCGCTCGGACTGACCACCGGTTGGGCCGCCGCTGCCGGTTGGGGCTCGGCCGGCTGGCCGACGGCTGCCGCCCATCGCCGCCTGGACTGCACGTTCGTCTCCGTCGGGCATGGCAGCGCCGTGGTGATGCGGCTGCCAGATGGAAAAACGCTCCTGTACGATGCCGGCTGCATGGGAAGCCCGGTGTTTGCCGAACGGGCTATTTCCGGCGTCCTGTGGTCGCAGGGGATCCGGCATCTCGATGCCGTGATCGTGTCGCATGCCGACGCCGACCACTACAACGCCTTGCCGGGCCTCTTGAAAAAATTCTCGGCCGGGATCGTCTACGTGACGCCGCTGATGTTCGATCGTCCGACGCCGGCTCTCACGGCCCTGGCAGACAGCATTGCGGCCGCGGGAATGCCGATCGAGATCATTGCTAGCGGAGATCGCCTGCACTCGGCCGAAGACGTCTCGATCGAAGTGCTCCATCCGCCACGCAAGGGGGTGTTGGGCAGCGACAACGCCAACAGCATTGTGCTGGCAATTGAGTTTCAAGGGCGGCGCGTGCTTTTGACTGGTGATCTCGAATCGCCCGGCCTCGACGATGTTTTGGCCGAGGAACCCTACGATTGCGACGTTTTGATGGCGCCGCACCACGGCAGTCGTTTTAGCGATCCGCCCGGCATGGCCCGCTGGTGTGCGCCGGAGTGGGTAGTCATCAGCGGGAGCCGATCTGATCTGCAGCCGGCCGTGGCGGCGGCTTATTCCAGCCGCGGCGGTGCCGTGCTTCACACAGCTCGCGGCGGCGCGGTCCGAGCGACGATCGTCGATGGCCAATTGGCCGTCAAAGCCTGGCGCGACTAGCTGGGTCTCACCCCCCCCTGTAGATGCCGCTCCCTTACGGGCCAGCAGAGCCGCTTTTTGCTTCAAAGCGCGTCATTGCGAGGTCGCGGCCAAGTTTTACTCAAAGTTTACATCCGTCCGACGCACTCATGACACACTCCGGTGACGCGATCCCTAGGATACACCGACAAACCAATTAGACCGCTTTGGGTCGTGCCCGCGAGGTACGAGAAAAGCGGACCGCGGGACAGTCGAACAAACCGGGCAGTCAATCAATCAGCAAAACATACGAGACGGAGTGAGCAGAATATGGCAACCGCAGAATGGGATGAAACGAAAGGCTTCGCACCTGGCAACGAAACAGGCGGCGGAGTGGCCGTGCGCAAGGTGCGCCGGCAAAAACCGGCCGCAAAGAAGCAAAAGAAGCAAAGGCGGCCGGCCCCACAAAATCGTTGGTCCCGCGGCGTCGACTGGCCGATCGTGGCTTGGGTGGTGGTTGTCCACGCTGGCGCCCTGGCTGCTCCGTTCTTCTTCACCTGGAAGGCGCTGGCGGTCTCGGCCTTTCTGGCCTGGCTGACCGGCAGCATCGGTGTCTGCATGGGTTATCACCGTCAATTGACGCATGGCAGTTTTTCAACCTATCGCCCGATTCGCCTGCTGTTCGCCTTTATCGGCGGCTTGTCGGGCGAGGGCTCGGCCCTGATGTGGGTGGCCAATCACCGCAAACACCATATGTTCAGCGACAAGGAGGGAGATCCGCATTCTCCGCGCGACGGCAAATGGTGGAGCCACATGCTGTGGTTCATGCCGGCGCTGGTCCCAGGCCAGTTCGATGATCTGACGGCCCGTTATGCCCCCGATCTGGTGAAAGATCGAGGAATGCGGTTCTTGCACCACATGTTCCTGCCGTCACATTTGTTGCTGTCCGCCTTGTTGTTCGGCGTCGGCTATTTCGGTTGGGATACTTACACCGGCATCTCGTTCGTGGTCTGGGGAATGTTCGTGCGGCTGATTTATGTGCTGCACGTCACCTGGATGGTCAATTCGGCCAGCCACATCTGGGGCTATCGCAATTATGAAACCACGGACGACAGCCGCAACCTGTGGTGGGTTGGGCTATTGGCGTTCGGCGAGGGGTGGCACAACAACCATCATGCCTACCAGCGTATGGCCCGCCAGGGGCACAAGTGGTGGGAAGTCGATGTCACCTACTGGGCCATTTGCCTGCTGGAAAAGGTCGGGCTGGTCTGGAACGTCGTTCACGAAGTTCCCAAGGGAGTGAAACCTGCCTGACGCGGCATGTTTCTTGCCCTTTGCAGCCCGACGGCCCCACGCGGGCCGGCTCCGGGGGCGTCGGGCCAAAGAGCCGACGCGTTGTGTGTTGCCGCGCGGCCATGCAAATTGCGGTTGCAAACGGCTCGTTGGCTGATAAACTGACGGCTTCAAGTTTGGTTACAGTATCTTTTGGAAATTGTTTCGGTTGGCTCAGGGAAACTGAGTCGCGTTACCCCTGCAAGGCAAGCGTAAGTTGTTGGGGGGAGCGTAGGTAGAGAGAACGGTCCTGGGCTTTGAGCCCCGCGACTGGGCACACGTGCGACGACGCCCGCTTCCCCTGCAGAATCAGGGAAGGGGCGTTGGGTTCCCGACGATTCGGGAATCTCTCCGTTGCTCAAGGCCCAGCGAAGTAAGGACCCCGTACATTCGCCGCCAAGGCGCACCGACGGAAAGACCTGCTTTGCAAGCAAACGGGCATGTTCAGGTCGGACCGGCGACACGACAACGCGAGAAGCGACAGTTCATCGAGTAGCGAAAAACGAAATCGAGTAAGCGGCAGACGACAGATGTCTATCACCAAAGAGCGTAAGCAGGGTTTGATCGGCGACTTCCGGCGCGGCGAGACGGATACCGGTTCGCCGGAGATTCAAATCGCCATTTTGACGACTCGGGTCGGCGAGGTCACCGAGCACCTGCGCACGCACAAAAAGGACTACGCCAGCCGGCGCGGTCTGTTGATGATGGTCAGTCGGCGTCGGCGTCTGTTGGACTACCTCAAAACGGTCGATCCGCAACGCTATCTCGATATCATTCGACGTCTCGATATCCGCAAATAGTTGGGCGGCATCTTACCCCGGGTCAGCCGGCGGGGTGTCGCGTGCGGTGGCCTTTCGGGGCCAGTCGACTTGGGCGCGCTTAATATTCTCTCCGCCACGCTCTCGCCGGCCGCCTGTCTGCTTGGGTATCGCGTGCTCTTCCGCGGTGCCGCTCTGTCGGCTCCCCTCCTGCTCGAGCTGGGCCTAAATCCGGAACGCACAAATGCTAGGAACGTAGCTTTGAAAGTACATGTCGAAAAAACCATCGGGTCCGGTACACTCAGATTCGAAACCGGGATCCTGGCGAAACAAGCCGCCGGGAGTGTTTTGATCCAATTTGGAGAGACCGTCGTGCTTACGGCCGTCGCCTCCGGTCCGCCCCGCCCGGGTGTGACGGACTTCTTCCCGCTCACCTGCGATTATCGTGAGCGGACGGCCGCAGCCGGTAAATTTCCTGGCGGTTTTCTCAAGCGCGAAGGGCGTCCCACGACCAAGGAAACGCTTACCTCGCGGTTGATGGATCGGCCGATTCGTCCCTTGTTTCCCGATTGGTTCCGCGACGAGGTTCAAATCCAATCGTTTGTGCTGGCCAGCGACCGGCAAAACGATGGCGACGTGCTGGCCATGATCGGCGCTTCGGTCGCCCTCGGCCTCTCGCCGCTGCCATTTTTGGGACCGATCGGTTCGGTCCGCCTTGGTCGGGTAGATGGCCAGTTCATCCCTTTTCCGACTCAGGACGAACTCGAAGAAAGCGATCTCGATCTGATCGTTTCCGGCAACCGCGACTCGGTGCTGATGATCGAAGGCTTCGCCCGCGAATTTCCCGAAGATGAAATGCTCGAGGCAATCCGCGTCGCCCACGGCTACATCCAGCAGATCTGCGATTTGCAACTGGAACTGTTCGCCAAGGTGAAGGTCGAAAAGAAAGAGTATCCGGTCCCCGCGCCCGACGCCCTTTACGACAAGCTGCGCACGCGATACTTCGCCGACTTCAAGGCAGCCAAGCAAACCCCGGGCAAGCACGCCCGGGCCGATGCCGTGGCGGCGCTCAAACAGCGCGCCCTCACCGAGTTGATTCCCGATCCGGCGGCGGCCGACGCGGTCTCGCAAAACGCCTTTGCCGGTGCCTGGCATCACTTGGAAGAGCACGTGGTGCGCGACCTCATTCTGGCTGGCACGCGGCCCGACGGACGCGACAATAAATCGCTCAGGGCGATCGAATGTTTCATCGACGTGCTGCCGCGCGTGCATGGTTCGGCCGTGTTTCAGCGAGGCGAAACCCAGGCGTTGATCACCGTTACGCTGGGAACCGGCCGCGATGAACAACGCGTCGACGGATTGATCGACGAGTATTCCAAGAAGTTCATGCTCGACTACAACTTCCCCTCGTTTTCGGTCGGCGAAGTCCGTCCGATTCGCGGTCCCGGCCGGCGCGAGATCGGCCACGGGGCGCTGGCCGAACGGAGCGTCAAGCCGATGCTCCCCGATCCCGAGGAGTTTCCCTACACCATCCGCGTCATCTCCGACATTCTGGAGTCGAACGGCTCCAGCTCGATGGCCAGCGTCTGTGGGGCCACGCTCGGGCTGATGGCCGCCGGCGTCCCGATCCAAAACCCGGTGGCGGGCATCTCGGTCGGCCTGGTGAAGGAGAGCGACCAGAAGTGGCTCTTGCTGACCGACATCATTGGCGACGAAGATCATTTCGGCGACATGGATTTCAAAGTGGCCGGAACCCAAAACGGCGTGACCGGCATCCAGCTCGACCTGAAGATCGCCGGCATCAGCTTCGACATCATCAAGGCGACCCTCGCTCAGTCGCGCGACGCCCGGATTGAAATCTTGCGAAAGATGCTCACCGCCATCCCGCGACCGAAGAAAGAAATCTCGATGTTCGCGCCTCGCCTGCTGCGAACGCACATCCCGCCGGACAAGATCGGCGCGCTGATCGGGCCGGGTGGCAAGAACATTCGTGCCATCCAAGAGGCTACCGGCGCCGTAATCGAAGTCGAGGACGACGGCACCGTCACCATCGCCTGTGCCAACGGCGAGTCGGCCCAGGAGGCCCTGGATCGCGTCGAATCGATCACCGCGTCGGTCCAGATCGGCCGCATCTATCGCGGCCGCGTGACCAGCGTCAAGGATTTCGGCGCCTTCGTCGAGATCCTGCCTGGCAAGGACGGCCTGTGCCACATCAGCGAGTTGTCCGACGAGTATGTCAACAGCGTCGCCGACATCTGCAAAGTGGGGGACGAACTGCACGTCAAGGTGATCGCCGTCGACGAGCAGGATCGCGTCAAGCTGAGCCGCAAGCAGGCAATCCGTGAACAAAAAGAGAAGGCCGAAGCGACCACCGCTCCGACCGCCTAAGGCTTGAGGTGGGCCCAGGCGGAAACGGCCGGGCCGATCGTTGTTCTTCTTCGCCCGGTGGCGCACGAGCGCCGCCGGGCGTTGCTATTGGTAGGGTGTCTTCAAAGACTCATTCCGCCGACGGTGAACAGCATGACACTTCCGCATCCGCCGACCGCCGACGAAGTCAATCAGCGATTGCTCCAGCAATATACCGAGATCGCCACGTTGGCCGGCGGCCTGGCACACGAAATCAAAAACCCGCTGTCGACCATTCGCCTGAATCTGGAACTGTTGGCCGAAGATTTTGCCGACGCCGAAACGCCGCGCGAGCGCCGGGCCCTGGCCAAGCTCAAAGTCGTCGAACGCGAGTGCCACCGTCTGCAGCGGTTCTTGGATGATTTTCTCAACTTCGCCAAGCTCCGTTCCCTCCGGCTCGAGCCGTGCGATCTGAACGAATTGATCCTGCGACTGGTCGATTTTTTCAATCCGCAGGTCGATGGCGCGGTCATCGAGACCATCTGTTACCTCGATCCCAATCTGCCCAGGGTGGTCTTGGATCGCGAAACATTTCAAGGAGCGTTGATCAACCTGGTGCTCAACGCCCGACAGGCCATGCCGCACGGAGGCCAATTGGTGCTGCGCACCATGCAAACCGCCACCGGCGTCGCTCTGGACCTGATCGACACCGGCTGCGGGATGGACGAAAGAACTCAAGAGCGGGTTTTCGAAGCCTTCTTTTCCACGAAACAGGGCGGCTCAGGCTTGGGTCTGCCGACCACGCGCAAAATCATCGAAGCCCACGGCGGCCGAATCTCGGTGCAGAGCGAACTGGGCAAGGGGACCCGGTTCACCATCGAACTCCCCGTGCCGGCACGACTGACCGCGGTCCCGGCGGCCACGCCTGCCTCCAAATAGCAGCAGCCAGACTGCGGCCGTGCTCGGCTGCAGGTGCGGCTACATATTGGTCAAATCGTCGGTGCCGCCCGAGCCGACCAAGGCGTCGAGAGCGGCGGCCAACAACTGGGCGTGGTCATCGCTGTGAGCGTAAATGCGGCAGATGCGGTGGCTCACCGGCAATTGGCGGAACAACTGATCGTCGGTCAGTGGCCGCGTGTCTCCCCGTGCCGGATCGAAAAGAAAATTCTGCCCGGCGCTGGCCCCCAGCATGCCCGGACGTTGGGCGTGCCGGGCCAGATCGATCCGCAGCGGCAGATCGGCCAATTCCCGCGGAAGCTCTCGCCGCAGGGCCGCTTCGGTAAACTCCGGTCGGCTGAAAATACTACCTCGCTCGGCATCCTCGGCGCCGAAGACGAGATTCCGCTGACAAACCATCTTCCAGGGAATCTCACGATTCAAAAACCGCTGCCACTTCTCCCCCAACGCACGCCGCCGAAGGTCGGCGTGCCGGGCCACTGGGCCACGTCAACCAGGAGCGACCAATCGGTGAAATGGCGATACGCATCCAAATGGTCCATCGGGCTGCCCGGGAACAGGTCGGTCTTGCTCTCGGCGAATAGATCGCCCAGCGTCAGATCGATTGCGCGCACGGTTCGATGAAAGTAAACCGCGCGAAACAGTTCCGCGCGCACGCCGATGAACTGCACCAACGCAGCCAGTCCACGGTGGTGAATCGTCAGTCCGTGAGAGCTGAAGAAACTGTAATGAAGCAGTCGCTCCAGATCGAACGCCCGGGTGTTGTAGCCCGACATATAAGCGTCGCGGAGCACAAAATCCATGTTGTCGACGGTGTAGATTCCGCTGAACAGACTGCGCAGCAGAACGAGCCAGCGCGGCACGGACGCCTCGGCGGGACCGCGCGGCCGCGTGATCAACAGCACGATCTCTTCTGGATCGATTTTCTCGTGGGGTTCCAGCCGGCTGTTCGGATTGCGTCGCACCTGTGTCAGCAGTTCCCCCAGTTCGCGGCGGATGATGTGGCTGCCCAGCGTTTCGTGCGTCAGGCCGAAATCAGACAGAAAATGTTCATCGAAGAAATGGCCGAACGGTCCGTGTCCCACGTCGTGCAGCAGGCCGGCCATGCGGAGCAACGTCTCGACATAGCCTCGGCTTGGAGCGTCCGGACAGACCTCGCGCAGGCTGTCGTAGAGGGCCGCGGTTGCCCGGCTGGCCAGGTGCATCACGCCCAAGACGTGCTGGAAGCGGGTGTGTTCCGCCGTGGGGTAGACCCACCAGGCGGTTTGCAGTTGATGGATTTGCCGCAGCCGCTGGAGCCAGGGATGATCGATGATTTGCCGTTCCGAGACTTCGCCCTCGGCCAGGCCGACATTCGAGACGAACGGTATATAGCCGTGAACGGCGTCGTGGCTGAGGTTTTCACTACGAAAGTCGCGCATCGGAACCCCCCGCGGAAGCGGTCGGCAATCGAGCACATTGGCTGCCCAGCGAGCGCACGAGATATCGGTGGCTCATCAACCCCCATCGGCTTGCCATGTTTGTTCTTGGCCCGAATGCCGATCTGCCGGCTCGTTTTTAGCGGCTTCGATTGCCGCTAGCAACCCCGTCCTCGCGATCTTGGCATGGGAGATGCAGTTTCTGGACAGAGAAAAATGGCCGAAGACTTCGATTTAGCATGCGCGGCTATTGTGGTTTGACCTAAAGACCGATTTACTAACAATGCCCAGGCGGTAGAACGACCGCGCGCATAGTGCTAGCAGCGTCCTGGCGGACCCGCTCCCGACCGACTCAAAGGAGATTCGTTGTGCTTTGTCGCGCCCGTTGGCTCTGTATAGCGGTGGCCGGTTGTTGTGCGATTTTTGCTGCCGGCAAGTTGAAGGCGGCCCCGCCCAGCGAGCAAGTGCTTCCCGGCACAACCAAGGGTTATGTCTCGGTCGGCAACATTGAGCGGTTCCGTACCGATTGGGGCAAAACCCAGTTGGGTCAGCTATTGGCCGACCCGATCATGGAGCCCTTCGTCAAGGATTTCCAGCGACAGCTGCAGGGCAAGTGGAATCAGACCCATCAAAAGCTGGGCATCACCTGGGATGACCTGTCCGACGTCCCCTCCGGCGAAGTAGCCATCGCAATCATCCAACCCAGCGCGACCGAAGCGGCACTGCTATTGGTCGCCGACGTGACCGGCCGCAAGGAAAAAACGGCCACGCTGCTCGACAAGATCAACACGAATCTGATCAAACTGCATCAGGCCAAGGCAAGTCAAATCGAAGTTGGCGGGAAGTTCGGTCACCTCCTACGCGATACCGAAGGGCGACACATCCGGCTCGAACAGCACTCTTCTGCGTCAAGCAGGAGTGCCTGATCGCGACGGATAATCTGGAGGTCTTGCGGGGAGTTCTGGGTCGCTTCGCAGCCGCCAACGACGACTCGCTTTCCGCGCTGCCCGCCTTTAAGGCGGTGATCGCGCGTTGCCAGAAGGCTGCCGGCGAGAAGGTTGCCGCACGTCCGCTGGTTCGTCGAGCCTTTCGGCTATGTCGAAGCGACACGCGTTGCCAACCCCGAAGCGCCCCGCCGTCGGGGAACCGACATGCTCAAGATACTTAAGAACGATGGCTTCACGGCCATCAAGGGCGTAGGGGGTTACTTGCACCTGGCGACCGAAAAATTCGAAATGCTGCACCAGACGGCTGTCTTATGCACCGCCAGTCAACGCAGGCGAAAACCGCTACGAGTTGGCGGCCAACATGCTCGACTTTCCCAACGGCGGCGACCTCAAGCCCCAACCGTGGGTGCCGCGCGACGTCGCCACGTATACCAGCTTCAATCTAAAGCCTCAAAAGGTGTTCGAGTCGTCCAAAACGCTCGTGAACGCGATCATCGGTGACGAAGTATTCGAGGACGTCATCAAGAGCATCGAAGAGGATCCGAACGGCCCGCAAATCAATATCCGCACCGATCTGGTTGCCCTGTTGGGTGGCCGGGCGACCATCGTCTCCGATTATCTGTTGCCGATCACGCCCAAGAGTGAGCGAATCATGGTCGGCGTCGAAACCACCAACCAAAAGGCGTTGGCAGACACCATCGAAAAGTCGATGAAGACCGATCCCGATGCCAAACGTCGGGAATACAAGGAACACATCATCTGGGAGATTACCAATCCCGATACCGATGTCGCCGTGGTCGTCGTCGAAAACCATCCGGCCTTTGCCATGGCCAAACAGGAAGAAGATGAGGACGCCGAGGGGGACACCCGCGAACGCATGCTCCCCAACTCCGCCGTCACCGTTGCCCATGGGCAATTGCTGGTTGCTTCGCATTACGACTTTTTGACCAAAATGCTCGACCAACTTGCCGCTCGCGAGAAATTGGTCGACAGCAATGAATATCAGCTGGTCAAAACCGAACTCGATTACCTCTCGGGCGGCAAGGCTTGCGCCCAAACCTTCTCGCGCACCGACGAGGAATACCGGGCCGTTTACGAATTGATTCGCACCGGACGCATGCCCGAGGCCGAGACCGTGCTCGGCAAATTGCTCAACGGCGTCTTGGGCGAAGGCAAAGAGGGCGTCCTTCGGGCCCAACGCATCGACGGCAAGAACCTGCCCGAGTACGATGCCGTCCGTCGTTACTTCGGTCCGGCCGGCATGACGGCGGTGAGCGAAGACGATGGCTGGTTTCTGACCGGCTTTACGCTCAGCAAGGAACCGCCAGCAGCCCTGGCCGAAACGGCCGCCGGTGCCAACCAGGCCGCTACGACGGCACCTGCGGAAGAGAGCGCGCCTGCGGCTGAGGATGCGGCGGCCGAGCAGGCTTCAGCGCCGGCGGCGGTCGATGTGCCTGAGACCATCAAGCAATAGCCCGGCTGAACTTGCCGACGGGCCAGAGTCTATGGTGGCACTCCCGTCGCGGATGCGGCGCTATTTCGTCCCTTCGCGATCCACCTTTACCCAAAACGGGTGTTGCCGATCGGCACGCGTGCGCACGTCGTCGAGCAGCGTCGCCACGTTGGGTGTCAGGTTGGGATCGCGGTTCAATTGGTGTCCCTTGAAGTCGATCCGTACCGGCTTACTGAAATCGACCAATTCGGGACTGAGCCACACCGTCACCTTGTCGGCGCCGCTTGTCACGCGGACCGTGTTTCCTTTGATCGACCCTTCCACGCGCACGGGCTGAAAACCGCGCGTCGGCGGCCAGTCGATCGGGTCGATGACCGCAACCCGCGGATAATCGGCCATTTCCAGCCACCAAAAGTAGTTGTCCCAGGTGCGCATGCTGGTGATGGAAGCGATCTTTTTGGGAAAGAAGTCGCGCTTGCGGCGTCCCATCCAATCGAAGATCCGCTGGATCTCGTCATAGAAATGTTCGTGGCCGCGTCCCTGGTACTCGACGAACGTGACGTCGAATCCCTTTGTCAGATAATGGTCGAGAACCGTGGAATTGACTTTCGTCTTGTCGCCGTCCAACTCGCCTCCCACAACGTAAAACGGCACCAGGCCGGCATTGTTCCGATAATGCATGCAATACTTCTCGGCCACGGCCACGATCGGAATGACGCCGGCCCATTGGTCCGGGTGCGCTACGCCCATGTCCCAGGCGGCATTGCCACCCATTGAGTGGCCGGAGAGAAACACCCGATCGGTGTCGACGGAAAACCGGCGACAGGCGTCGCGCAGGCTGACCAGCACCGCGGCGTGTTCGCGGGCGGAATACTCGTATTCCTGTTGAGCCGGCTTGGCCCAATCGACCGCCAGCACGATATATCCATGCCGCATGGCCTGGCCCATCCGGTTCCCGCTGTTGTCCAGGGCTCCGGCCCACCAATCGAGTTGCTGCAGCGGGGTGGTGCCGGCCCCATTCAGCGTGACGACCATCGGATAGCGGCGGTACGGATCGTACTCCGGCGGCAGTTGCACGTAGTAGTTGATGTTCGGTTCATCCTGCTCGAGGGCTGGAACCGATAGCTCGTAAAATCCCGGCTTGTCCTTGATCGGTTCGGGACTGTCGATGGGCGGCTTCATGTGGTCGACCAGCCGTGCGACCATTTCACACGTGCTCCCTTCCATCGAGTGAAGCGTCTTCAAGATCGAGTTGCGGCGTCCCCCCACCGTTTCTCGCAGGTATTGCCGGACCAGTCCCCGCACCTCGGCCAGCGACAACGAAACGGCCAGGTTCGTCGAGGCGTGATTGTTCCCCAGCAGCCAACCGCTGACGGCCAGCGACAACTTGTCCTCGTCGGTCAGTTTGTCGGCACCAGCCAGGCCGGCGTAATCGGCCATGCGGTCGAGAGTGTTGATGTTCAGCTCGGCCTTGATTTCGTCGACCACTGCTTGCGCACGCTCGTGTAACTGGGCGTCTTTGACCCCGGCCAGGTTCTTTTCAATCCCGTCCAGCACGTCTTTGCCCTGCTTCTGCGTCTCGCCATACTGATCCAACATCTGGCGGACCTGCTGCAGCGTTTCGCCCGCAATTTTTTCGCGTGGGAAATTCTCCAACAATCCGTAGGCCAAACGGTGCTGGCCCGCCTGGCGACGAACGTTGATCTCGTCGATGATCCGTCGTGCCTGCAGTTGCCTAATCGCCGCAATCTCCCTCTCGAGTTCGCTCTGATCGGGAAAATCGTGGACGACTCCCTCCAACTCGACTTGCGCGTCCTGGTAACGCTCCGAATCCAGCAGCAGCCGCACGAGTTTGAGTCGATCGTCCAGCTTTTTTGGATTGATCACTCTGGAAAGGATCTGCCCGAGTATCTCCCGCGGAATGGAGCTCGTGGCGATGCGCATGTCCCAGATGTAGGGTCGCTCGCCGGCCAGCCCTTCCACCTTGGTGTACAAGGGCGTAATTTCGGTCACGCCTTGGATGACGTCGATTGGCCCCTTGATGGTGTTCATGGTCAGGATCCGCCGGCCGAACTCGTCGAATGGCGTGATCTTCATTATCGGGCCCAGGCGCCCGATTCGCGATCCGGCGATTGCCACGCGCTGCGGGATCATGATCTTCTGCAACGACAACCGCAGTTGCTCTTGCTCGGGCCGGAGAATCTGCGACTTCGAAACGAACGTTCGCCGCAGGTCGTCGTCGATCATCATGATCAACCGGATTTGCGGATTGTCGTTCGACTTGGTGACGTTGGGGTTGTCGGTCAGACCCGCCACTGGGACGAGCGCTCCCTCCAAGGCGCGGCCGTCGCGCATGACCAACCGCTCGGCCCGCGCCGCGCCAGCCCAGCAAATTGCCACCAACAGGCCACCGATCCAAGCAAAGCGTACGCACCTGCCCGCCTTGTTCGAGGAGGTCGCGGCCGGTGGTCTCTCGCGTCTCATCAGCCCAGGCGGCTCCGGCATCCCAATGGCGAAGATCAAACAGCGGTCGTTGCACGGAAGTGTGCGATCTCACGGATCACGGTTCCTCGAAGCCGCGGAGACATCCACGGTCGTTCTTATCGCCAAAGCACCGTAAGTCTTGCGGCCGCCGCACGCTGGGTTGAATCGTCCGGAGGCCGCGGTCGCCTTCGGCATGGTCGCGGCCTGAATCCCTTTCGGGCTGGACGCCCCGCACGGTGCCAAATTTCATTGTGACCGGCCCACGGGTGAAGTCAAACTGGGCATCCCCTTACCCGCGAAACCATTGACACCCGGCTGGGCAGGCTTCATAACAGCCCGCGAGGCATCTCGCCTCTCCCGGTTACGTCCGATCTGTCAGCACTGTTTGCCGGAAAATCACGTGAATCTCCGCCGCGTTCTCATCTGGCTCGCCGCAGCGGCGCTATTATTGCCGATCTTGACGGTCGTTCTGCTTGGAACTGCCCGGTTGTTGATCGCCATGCAGGACGCCACCGGTGCGGCCGTGGTCGACCGGATTGCGCTGGCGATAGGTATCCTTTGGGTGACCAACCTGGTGGCGCTGGTCATCGTTCAGGCGATTCACTCTGCCGGGCCCCCCGATTGATCCGGTCTGCCAGACGACCGCGCGACGGGCTTACCCACACAAACCCGGGATGCTGTCGGCCGATTTGGCCTGTTTTACGGCCTTAACCCCAAGCGTCATGGCGGGGTATAATTCGTTGTCGACTGCGCTTCGACTTTTTTCGGGGGCGAACTGGGTTCGACCGGATGGATGAAGTGTGGGTGGCGTGCCGTGGTTGGTCAGTGGGCCACGTAAAAAAGCTGACCAATATCTTCATTTGCCGAAGATACCTTTGCTTTGGCTGCCTAATTAAACGGTAGCCCGGGCTGCGGGCTTTAGTCGGAGAGGCCCAAAAGTCCGTCACCAAATCCGAATCGTCTCAAGTCACTGTCGGGCACGCTTGAGGCTAAAAACTGTTCCTGGCTGGTCTGGTTGGCACCCCGTCGGTTGGGGGCTGGCAGGCGAAAAGCGTAAATGATCCGACTACGCACGTAGAAACTCCCACGGAAACTTCGCGGGACGCGGGTTCGATTCCCGCCGCCTCCATAAAAACCAGCTTTGCACAAAGTTGCAACGCTGGTTTTTTCATGCGCTTACGACAATGGGTTGATGTCACGTTGGCATCAAAATTCAACCCAATCTACCAAAAATGGTCCGATAAGGACCGTCTTCTGCTCCGATAGTGTTTCGCAAGTCGTTGACGACCGTGGACGGGACCCGTTATCGTAGCATTCACAAGACCCGCGTCTCGCAACAGAATTCTGCTGAGCCGAGCTATGTTGAAATACCGACGAACGGAACTGAAACGCAGCAAGCGAGGCGATTACCGGCGGAGCCTGGGCTGTACCCCAGACGGCCGTGAAGTAAGGTTCTCGCTGGGCTTCGACAAGGTCCTGGCTCAAAAGCGGCTCCAGACCATCCTATACCTCTGGGAAGCCTGTTGTATTCTCCCTTCGGCCCGAACAACTGGAGGAGAGCCGGCATGGGACGAGGGACGACTCACAGCGGCGCGGCAGGTTGCAAAGGGTGAGCGACCAAGCCCGCCGCCTAGAGAAGATTTTGATCCGCATGAGAAGGCGATTTTACTTGCCGGTCGTGCCGGCCGGGACGCACCGCACGATATCGGCGAACAGTGGCGAGTCACACGCACGAAGATAGACCGAGCCGCCACTCCAACGACTGGCTCCGCCGAGCGTCACTTGACCGGCCAGAAGCTTTTTCAGGCGATTGATGCTTACTCCAAGCACATTGGAAAAGAGTATCGAGATGGTTCTGGAAATATCACCGACAACGGCAAAACGAAGCAGGACCAGTTGAAAATGCTCAAGTCGTACACCAATGACTGCGATTTGGCTGAGCTAGACTATCGCGGCTGCGACGAGTTGTACCGGGTCTTCCGCAGCCGTCCGAACACCAAAAGGCACAACAAACCGATGGCCTTCAAAACTTGTCAGAATCTCCTGGGCGAGCTGACTCGTTTTTTCCTGTGGCTCCACAAGGAAACCGATTTTGAATGGCGGAAGCCGGACGACTTCGAGTTGATTAAGAAGCAGCCTCGGGAGATTGATGACGACTCGGAGAAAGAAAGCCAGCCGATCCCGACTTGGACATTGGCAGAATTGAAAACCCTTTGGGAATATGCGTTGCCTCTCGAACGAGTCTTGCTTCTCCTCGGACTGAACTGCTCCTACGGCGCGGACCAATCGGGACGGCTGCGTATCCATCACGTCAAATTCAACGAGAAGGATGGTGGAACTTCTTTTATCCGGCGCATCCGCCGCAAGAAGAGAACGCTCTCCGTTCACGCGCTTTGGGGTATGACGGTCCAAGGGTTGCGTTGGGCCATCGCTCGTCGGCCAGAGAGCCAGAACGACCATCTGCTGCTGAACCAAGAGGGGAACCCTCTATGGCGTCTCACGAAGGGCGGCAATCGTTCGCAGGACATTCCCAACATTTGGAATCGACTCTTAGACCGCGTGCAGAAGGACGTTCCCAAGTTTCGCCGCTTGCCGTTCAATAGTTTGCGAGATACGTCCGGCGATTTTATTCGTCGCATTGCTGGCGGCGAAACCGCGAGCCTCCATCTTGCGCACAAGCATCAAACAAGCGACGAGAACCTTCGACGGTATACGAACCCGATGACCCGCCGCCACACCAAGGCAATTTTGAAACTCGAAAAAAAGGTTGCGGCGATCTTTGCCGAGGTGGCAGACCCGTTTCCTGCGGCAATGGAGAGGGTCCAGTCGGAAGGGCAGGTGCCGAACATTTCCCAGGGCACGATCCGGCGAATTCGTAAGCTGTATGCCCAGGGCTTCAAACGGACCAAGATCGCGGAGCTGGTAGGCGTGAGCAGGCAGACGGTTTCCCGGCACTGCAAGAATGTTGTTCGAGGCGAGACTCGAAAATCGTTGCCTCGATAAACCGTAACGCCATGCCAAAGCGCCCCTCAAGACCGTCCTCTTTTTCTGCATGGGCAATTACTTCCGCAGCCGCTTCGCCGAAATCCTCTTCAACTATGCGCGCCGGCGAGATCGGGCTTGCATGGAAAGCTTCTTCAAGGGCTTTAACCCCCGAGCCAGCGACGAGGAATGTCGGTCCGATGGCCCTGGTCGCCATCCAGCCACTCGAAGAGATGGGAATCCGGGCCTCGGCAGACTTTGCTCGGCTTCCTCTGGAAGTGACGACCGCCGAACTCGATCAAGCCCATTTGATCGTGGCCCTGAAACACACCGAGCACTTGCCGATGCTTCAGGAGCGATTCCCGGCCTGGGCCGAGAAGGTCGAGTTCTGGGATGTCGATGACGATCCAAAGGTGCTGGGACTGATCGAGAAAGAATTGGCGGACTTGATCGCCCGCCTTATCGTTGGCGGGAAACGCGGTGATTCACCAGTGCAGCGGGACGAACGACCAGCGCCAACTACTGCTGAGAAGTGGAATGCCCCGGCGAATGGCTCAGTGGTCCGAGTTGGTCGAGAGACGAAGGGCCGTCGTGGCAAGCGCGTGACGACCGTCACTTCGGCTCGGCCGGGCACCCGGCGTCGATCCATTTCTTCAGAGCCTCAACGCTCCATCTGACCGTCCGCCCGATCCGTGATGGCGGCGACATCTGGCCCGTTCCTGCTGAAACAACCCTGAATTCAACACCCTGTCGCCCAGTGCTAGCACGGCCACACTGTTCGCTATACAATGCCCGTCGCTTAAAAGTGAAGCCACTAAAGTCACGCTGGAAGGCCAAGGCAAAATCGCATGGCACCCGTGGGCAAACGCATCCGAATTCGACGGACAGAACTCGGCTGGACCCAAGACGCACTGGCCCAAAAGGCTGGCATCTCCAAGAGCTTTCTGAGCGATCTGGAGAACGGCAAAAGAAGCATCGGTGCAGAGACACTTCTCGACCTGGGCCGGTCATTGGGGGTTTCGCTCGATTACCTGATGACCGGAGACGTAACCGGCGATCAGGTGTTCCAAGCTCAGATACCATCGGCGTTGGCTGATGTCGCCGCTGAAGAAGGTCTGTCGATCCGGGATACCTTGGCCTTGCTCAAAATGCACGAACAGATCGCCGCAACCAGAAAGCGAGCCCGCAAGCGGCTAGATCGAGTGAATTGGGGTGAGTTTTACGAGGCTGTGAAGAAGTTTCTTTGAACCAGCGTTGAGACGATTGGATCAGCAGCAAAGCCCGGAGCAGTGATGGCAGTGCGAGCAGCGAAGAAGAAGAAAGGAGTCTCGGCCTCTGCCTCGCCTCCATACACGTCGAAGATCATCAAGGCGGGAGCCTTGATCGGCGACACCAAGACGTTGCTTTCCCATTGGGAAATCAATTCGTCGGTGGCCGAGAACATCGACCGGATTCAACGGGAAAATGTGTTCGGGAAAGCGTCTCGCTCTCGTGTTGAGGACATCTTGGCCATCTTTCGCCAGCGTTACCTTGCCGAAGAAACCGTCACCAAGGCTTTGGCGGCGCTCGTTCGAGGGAAGCTCCCCGCTGCTGCATTGGAGAAGATTCTTTATTTTCACTCGGCCTGTGCGGACATGTTGCTCCACGATGCCGTTACCGAGATTCTGGTCCCCAGGCACGCACGGGGTTTGGTGGACATCAACGTGCAAGAATTCCAGCGGTCCTTGGCAGATTTGCTCGAAGAGAAAAAGGTTCGGCCTTGGTCGGAAATAACCCTTTTGCGAGCAGTCCAGAGCATTCTAGCCACCTTGCGAGATTTCGGCGTGCTTCAAGGGGCGGTCAACAAGAAGATCGCACCTTCGTTCCTCCCCACGGAGTCATTCGCCTACATTGTTTTTTACCTCAAGCAGCACCAACCATCGGGAGTCAAGTTGCTGGAATTGCCGGACTGGAAGCTGTTTTTTCTTTCTAGCGAGGGCGTCGAACGATTCCTGTTTGAAGCGCACCAGCGTGACCTTCTTGAGTACCACGTCGCCGGAAGCGTGACCCGATTGACGTTTCCCGCCAATACCCTTGAGGAGTATGCGATTGTCCTTGCTCAAAGATAGCATCGCTCCTCTCGAAAGCGACCTGAAGGCTGTCCCGTCACGAATCAGCGTGTACCACGACCTGCCGTTCGCCATCATGCGGTACAACCCAACCGATGAATGGGAGCTTCGTCGGGAGATGAAGCTGCTTGCCACTCGCCTTGAGGCGGTCGGCAAAACCGTTCACATGATCCGGATGTCGGACCTGCTGTGGGCGGCGTTGGAGAAGGTCAGTCAGAAGGACGACGACGAAGGCTTCGAGGCCGTAGTTGCATTGGAAAAGGACCGAGGGTACGTCGAAGCTCAGCAGCAAGTCACGACGTACCTTTCGAGCA
This sequence comes from uncultured Planctomycetaceae bacterium, assembly GCA_963702015.1. Taxonomy (GTDB): domain Bacteria; phylum Planctomycetota; class Planctomycetia; order Pirellulales; family PALSA-1355; genus DATJTR01. The sequence goes on along the minus strand of OY969698.1, from coordinate 1,563,869 downwards.
AGGTCTGGGTGCCGCTTTGGGACTTGCTGGCTGACCGGCTCAAATCAATTAACCCGGAATCCTCCGTGGTTGACCTGACCCCCGAAAACCGATCCGGCCCGATTGTTAGAATCTGGGTCTGGTCAGCATTTTCAGGAGGGGGATATCAGGATGGCCAAGAAGCGTTTTCAAGCGGAGCAGATTATCGGCAAGCTGCGTGAAGCCGAGGTCGAGGTTTCCAAGGGTCAGACGATTGGACAGATCGTCAAGAAGCTGGGGATTACCGAGCAGACGTACTACCGGTGGCGCAAGGAGTATGGTGGGTTACGGACCGATCAGGCCAAGCGACTCAAGGAGTTGGAGAAGGAGAACGCTCGGTTGAAGAAGGTAGTGGCGAACCAAGCGTTGGACATGGAGATCCTGAAGGAAGCCGCCTCGGGAAACTTCTGAGCCCGACGAAACGGCGTAAAGCAGTCGAGCACGTCCGTAGTGCAGTGGGACGTGACCGAGTGTCGGAGCGTCGGGCTTGTCAGGTGTTGGGCCAGTCACGCTCGACCCAGCGACGGCAGCCGCAAGTTCCAGACGATGAGCCTCGGCTGCTTCGGAGAATGGTCGAGTTGGCGACCCAGTACGGTCGGTATGGGTATCGTCGAGTTACGGCCATGCTTCAACGAGAGGACTGGCCAGTGAACCACAAGCGTGTGGAGCGTCTCTGGCGACTGGAGGGGCTGAAAGTGCCCAAACGGCAGCCAAAACGCAGGCGGTTATGGCTGAACGACGGCTCGTGCGTTCGGCTTCGGCCTGGCCATCGGGATCACGTTTGGAGCTACGACTTCGTGTTGGCACGAACGCACGATGGGCGACCGGTGCGAATGCTTACGGTGATCGACGAGTACAGTCGGGAGTGCCTGGCCATTGATGTGGCGAGGAAGTTGACCAGCGAGGACGTCTTGGAGCGACTGACAGACCTGTTTATCCGTCGAGGCGTTCCCGATTACATTCGCTCCGACAACGGTGCGGAGTTTACAGCCCATGTGGTTCGAGATTGGCTAGAGCGTGTTGGAGTGCGGACGTTGTACATCGAGCCGGGCAGCCCTTGGGAGAACGGCTACATCGAGTCCTTCAACGGCAAGCTGCGGGACGAGCTGCTGGAGCGGGAAATCTTTGACACGTTGCTGGAGGCCAAAGTCTTGATCGAGCGTTGGAGACGGGAGTACAACACCATCAGGCCGCACAGCTCGTTGGGCTATCGGCCCCCTGCACCGGAAGCGACTCAGCCATGGTCTGCCGCTTCCGCTACGCTCCAGCGGCAGACCATGGCTGAACTACGGAACGAGGAAACTCTAACTTAAACACTGGTGTCATTGCTGGGGGCAGGTCACCGTCATTCCGTCGTTACCTCCCAGCCAACAACTGGTCCGTACAAAGTTGAAATACCGCCCGAATGGCTCGATGACGAGGGTGACGATTCAGATGAGGAGTCAAACCCTTGGCAACTTCACCTTGTACCCCAAGGTGATCGTCTTGATAAGAATGGTACAAGGATTCGCATCTCTCAGCTCCTTCCCGAAATCAGCCCGCATTTTGACGAGAAATCCTCGCCCTTTTTGGCTGACCTCGAAAAGGAAATCTCCCGGCATTACGCACTCATCATCGAAAAGGGATTCTCTGTAAAACTCAACGGTCGCACGATCAAGCCCGTTACGCTCACGCTTCTTTCCCCAACTGAGATTGGTTCCTCGAACACTCCATCCATCGAGCCTTACATTTTCACCGGTGACATAGGGGACGTTCATGTCGACCTCGCAGTCGGATTCTATCGTCCGCTTGCCACAGAAGCCGAACTGGAAGACGAGGACTTTGTAAGAAGCAAAAGCGAGAACGCTGGCTGGACTGTGATCTGCAACGATCGAGTTGTGTTGTACAACGATAAGACCTTTAAGACAGGCTGGGGAACGAAAGGCGTTACACCCGGCTACCACAATCAGTTTATATCCATCCGTGGAATCGTCTCGTTTCATTCCAAGAACTCAATGGCCCTGCCTCTGAATACGACGAAGCGAGGACTTGCAACCGATTCGCTGCTCTATCAGGCAATCATCAATCACATGCGAACCGGACTAAAGTATTTTACATCGTTTACGAACCGATGGAAGAAACAAGAGGAAGAAACCACAGCGCTGTTCCGTAGCCTGTCTCAAGCTAATCTTACTCAAATCGTCTCTAAGGTACCTCAGAGTACGCTATCGCCCGTTCGGACCCAAGAAGGCGCTAAGCATTATGTACCTGAGATGCCCAAGCCTGAACCTCAGCAGAGGCAGCGACGTGTTTGCATTGGCGTGGAGCAGGAAGACGTTGAGCTTGTTGCCGAATACTACTTCGACAATCAAAGTCACGATCGGGTTGAAGTAGTGGCCCGCTGTTTCGATGAGTCCTTAAAACGAGCAAAGAGAGGCAAGTAGTGAGCGGGCACAATGTTCCCTACCAGCTTCGTCCCAATAAGTTCGTTGAACGCCAATTGTTTCTGGATGTGCTCGACTTTGTGCGTGTGTGGAATGGGCCGTGGAAGTACCTTTACGCCTCGATGGGCGGACGATTTTTGGAAGACTTTCGGCTCGTCAACAATCGCTTTGCGATCGAGCAGATGATCTCGATTGAAATAGACGAGACTACGGCAAAACGTCAAGCCTTCAATCGGCTTGGTTTCATCGAGTGTCGCAACCAGTCGAGTGGCGAGTTTGTTGAAGAACTCGACAAGTTAATCGCCGATCATCCAAGTCGTCGTTTAGTGGTATGGCTCGATTTTGCGATCGCCAACAAGCGTGGAGAGCAGCTTGGTGAATTTCGTCAATTGATTTCAAAGCTCACGTCTGGTGACGTTGCGAAAATCACGCTGAATGCGAACTCGCAGTCCTTCAGGCGGCGGGCGAATGCACTTACCAGGAAGGATTTCGATCAATATCTGAAGAGTCCGGAGTCGGACACTCACAAGGACTACGACACTTATGTTGCGAGCGCTATGGCCTTTAGCAGCGAGGGTTCTCAGGCATCGACAGATCGGTTTCTCGCGATGTCGGATTCGGACTACGAAACGATCTGCATCGAGAATCTGAAGGAGCAACTCGGTGACTATCTTCCGCTCGGCGGAATTGCCGCAGAGCACCTGAAGACCGGTAACTTTGCTGTTTTTTTAGCCGAGGCGGTCAAACTCGCAGCGTTGAAAGGTGTCGAGAGCACGAAGCTCCACGTCGTCCCCCTGGGAGTATTCCGATACCGCGACGGCGAGCATCAAATGCTCACGGTCACGATAATACTTGCGAACGACATGTTGGCAGAGGCGATCACAGCTGACGAAGTATTCAAGGATTGGCCATTTCGCCCCACGGATTGGAACGCGGTGATTGAAATAAACGTGCCCGACATGTCACCGAAGGAGCGGCACTATATCGAGGGCCTCATCTCATCGAAGCATGATCCGCAGGCAATCCACGGAGAAATGCCGTTCCGCTTCGATCGACAAGAGGCCCTGTCGCTATCCCTGCTTGAGCAGTATCTACGGCATTACCGGCGATACCCGTCATTTGTTCGGACGTCTTAGAGTGACAGCCGCTGATCGACTACCGAACTCGCAAAGACTCCGTATTGCGCAATCGTTGCAACGTGGAAGTCGTGCAAGGCAAACCGAACGACCGAGCACGACGAGTGCCACGTGCAATTCCTTGCTATTACCGTCCGGTACGAATCCTGGCAACACATTCTGCGCATGATAGTGCTTTGCACCGGGCTGGATTGCTCCGATGCGGCTGAGCACTCGCTGGACATGTGTATCGACTGGGAATACGTCAACGCCGAGACTGTACATCATCACGCAAAGTGCCGACTTGGGACCGACACCCGGTAATGACCGCAGGTAGGAGTAGGCTTCGTTAACAGATAGTTCTCGCAATCGCTTGGATGGATGCCGTCCGAAATCAGAAATCAGACGACTAGCAATTGCCTTGATCTGGGTCGATCGTTTGCCTCCAAGTCCAGCCGACGCCACGCAGGCGCGAATCTGGGCAACTGATGCGTGGGCAATTGCGTCCAAACTCGGAAAGTGACTCCATAGGCGCTGATGTGCCTGTTTGTAAAGTTGTTCGGTGGTCTTCGCAGACAAGACGATGTATACGATTTCCCTAACAGGGTCACGAAAGTTTCCGAGCGAAGGCGTACCATGTGTGGCAACAAGTAGGTCCGTGATTTGCTGCATTCGCCGCCACCAAGACTTTGATCGCCGAGATGGTTTGCGTCCGAGCAAGGCAAGCGTGGCGGTGCTCATGAATTTACGATGTACGCTAAGCACGTGATCGGTTTCAGCTTTTAATCGGCTCCATCATTGTAGCGAAAGTGGAAGGCCGTTAGAATCGCTTGGTCACGAGCGTGGTGCAGTCGCACGAACAAAACGACTTTCGGTCGAGCAGCAGGCCGAAATCACTTGGCGGATAACGACACTTCATCAATCGAAGACCGCCTCGGAAAGCTCGAAAGAGAGTATCCCGTTACGCCGCATACCGGAATCGGACGCCTGACCACGACCATCCGGCGATGAGGGGCCGAGAAGGGGTTGGGCATCTCTGATTCGGCTCAACGATTTCGGCGATAGCTGGACAATGCGGAAATACCATGACAGAAGTTGAGTGGAACGATTTCTACGAACAACTCTGAGAGAACCTGAAAAGGGGCTACCCAGATATGTACGTCCAGGAGTTCCCGGCCTTCAAATAAGCGGGCGATGATCCTCTACAGCCGTTCTTTGATCGACTCCAACTTGGCGATCAGTTGGTCGGCGCGAAGCAACCAACCTTCGTGACGAATGGAAATGCCGAATCCAGAGCGGCATCAGCGGCTCTTGCCTGCCTATTGGAGAGCATTTTTGGACCGGCTTCCAAGATGCCTATCCCACGATCTTCCTGAATGTCATGCTAATTCACTCGGCCCCACATATCTGCAAATGCGTTCACCAAGACACTATCATGAAACCGCCTTCTTTGGTGCCTGGCATCGGATAGAGCAATTGTACCCTAGCGTTTACTGGGGCATTACATTGATGAGTTTACGGGGAGCCAACGTATGGGTATCGACCTGAAGGTGATGGCAAGTTCCTACCGGGAGCATCAAGACGAATTGCTTCCTACAGCCACACTGCGTTTCGAGCGTGACTCCGAACTCTTCAGCAAGCTGGCCTTGGATGCCGTTCCGTGTTTGGTGCGCCCACTTCCGCCTGATCTGAAAGTGGGATGCTACGATGACGAAGGGCTGGTGTTTAGGCAAAACGACCGTTACGGGCATCCCTTAACCTTTCTCACATCTGCGGAATTGGCGACACTGGAAGTGTCGGACGGAACTTGCCTCTGGAACATCGCTGTTCTCGCTTTTCTTCTGGGGTTGCCGGAGGATGTCAGGATCGTCCTTTACTGGTGCTAAAAAAGCGCCGAGAGATTGGCTCCTCAAACTGGAAGCGGTGAACCTCGACATCTCCTGACGCAAGGATAACAGCCTCGAAGTCACCGACGATTTGCCTGCACCCGGTGTGTTGGCCCAAGAGATCGCTGATGACCTGCAAACCGCCCTGGAGCAGTTCACGGCCATTGCGGAGAAGGTGAAGGGGTAAGCGTTCGCGACACCGCATGCCCTTCTTGGCGTTTGCCAAAGGCCGAGAAGCGGGTCAAGAAGGAACCTGGGATCGAGGAGGTCATCGGTTTAATGTAACTCCCAGCGACCTACGCCCCCGGACTTCGTTGAAACGACGATTGACGGTGAGCTGCCTTCGACGTAGGGCACCTGCCGCCGTAGGCAAAATAAATATCAGTCACCGCCTGACTGTCCCGGCGACCCAATCGGACTTAATGCTTCAAAGGAAAGAAATGAACCCAAACTGCTACTACTGTCCATCCGACCAACGAAACAAATAGAAACGGGATGATTGCTGCGACGATCAATCGCGCAATTGCTCGTTTGCGCTTCTTGTCCCAATAGAGCTGGGTTACGGGGTCCACAATCATTTTGAACATGCCGACATCAGGCGGAAGTTCAATCGCATTCAACGTAGCGAGTGCATCAGCATCGGGCATTTCCGGTTGATGCTCCATCTCATTAAGCAAGTGTTGGCATTTGCGTTCCTTACGCGCAGCTATCGAAGTGTCCGAATCCGTAGGTGGCGAATTCGGCAACCAGCAGAATTGCCGCAGTCAGAGCAAGCGTCATGTCAGTCTTATGCCAGCCGGTGAACGATGCGCCGAGAGTGCCGAACACGCACATCAACGTCAGAATGAAAAACCAAGTTGTTAGGTGCTTGTGTAGCGCTGAGGTGGTACGGCCAGCCAGGACACGCCTCCGGTTTGCATCTGATGCCATTTGAACCTACTAACTCTGCCATTCGGTAGCAGTTCTCTGCCGGCTCACCCTTCGGTCGGGCAATTGCTCGCGGCACGTGGATTCTACAGAGAAATCTTTGAGGGGGGGTGGCAATTCTTTGTAATCGCAGTCGATGCCGAAGACGAACCCCCCAGTCGGATCGAAGCCCTAGAACATGGCCGCTGCGCAATCGTATTCGAGGACAGCAACGAGTTCCTGAAGATCGCCAAAAAGACGAATTCCGCCCGCACTTTCCCTTATGGCTGTCCCAGGAATCAGTGCGTGCCTGCGTTGCCCACAGTTTGACGCATCGGAGGGAACAAGGGTCGTTCGGAGAGTGCTTACAACCGCTCCTTGATCGACTTCAACTTGGCGATCAATTGCTCGGCGTGGAGCAATCCGCCGACCTTCGTGACGAACTCGAATGCCGAATCCAAAGCGGCATGAGCGGCGTGCGGAGCCACTCCATTCGCATGAGCCTTCGAGCCGGGCTTGCGTCCTCGTTTCTTCCCGGTGGCCTTCCCTGACTTCTTGGCCATGTTCGCCTTGACGTTGTAGACCAGTGCGGGCGTCACCCCGACCTCTTTGGCGATCTCGGCAGCGGATTTGTCAGGGGTGGCCTTCAACGCTTCTCGGATTTTGGCGGACTTGCTGGGCTTCTTGGTCTTGGGTTTGGCGGTTGCCTTTACCATCTTGTAGTTCCTCTAAGTTGCTTTGCGATTGAGCCCCGTTATCTCTCTTAATTACGATACGCCGGACCAACACGTATTGCTAGAAGCGAGGTCTCCTGGTCGCCGGTTCCCGAGGCCGATAGGTTCGCCACGACGGCCCATTCTCGGCCTCTAGGAGATCGTCGCCGATGAACCTTGCGAGGTTTCCTGAAAAGATAGAGCAACGCCCCCCGGAACCGATACGCCGCCGGCTACGCGGAAGGCGAGGCCCCAGCTTGTAGTGACCAGCGGGCGAAGTTAGATTGTTGGGGTGCATCGGTTTGCGTCGATTTGACGAATCCTTGCCTCTCGAAAGGACCAAAAAAAACACCCGTGGCCAAACACAGGCTGCGGCTACAACTTGACCTGACGCAACTTTAAGTGCGTCGAGAACTGCTTCCGCATAAACCGCCAACCTGACTCGCAAGAGTCTTGACTGATGAAGCAGTGCTTGGCCGCTCCCGCTTCGGGAGCGCCGCCAAGTGCTGTTCATCAGTGCGCCTTGGCGGGCGTTTGCGGAGCGGCTTTGGTGTGCGCTTCCGTTCTTTTGCGCCTGTGGCGATCTTTTTGGTTGCCCTCTTTGCCGCTTGGCGGTTTCTCATCCGAAGTTCTGATCGTTTTGGCGTTGGTACGCCACGACGTTTCCGGTTTCGATCCGTAGGGCTGCCAGATGAAAACCACGTCTATCCTTGGTTCCTTGCTCGCTATTCTCGCTTCGATTTCCCCAATCGCTCATGGCGGAGAAATCTTCGTCGCCAATGAACAGGCAAACACAATCGGCGCATACGACGCCACCACAGGCGCGGCGATCAATACATCGCTTGTGACGGGATTGGCCTCGCCCCACGCGGTCACAGTGTCAGGAGACAATCTCTTGGTCTCGAATTGGAACGGCTTCAATTCGGTTAGTGAATACACCGTATCAGGGGCGTCGGTGGCCGTGCCGTTGCTGCACGATGTGCAGCAAGGCGTTGGGGGGATCGCGGTGTCCGGGGCGGATATGTTCATCTCGAATTACCTCGGTACTACTGTTAGCGAATACACCGCAACCGGGGCGTTAGTCAATTCTTCGTTAATCACGCTGAAGGTGGGAGCAGGCCCATACGGCATCGTCGTGTCGGGCAATGACTTGTTCGTCGCCGTGAACGAGTTCAATAAGGGAGCCGGGGCGGGCTACATCTCCGAATACGATGCGACCACAGGGGCACAGATAAACGCGAATTTCATCACAGGGCTCAATCAGCCCGAAGGCATTGCCATATCGGGAAATGGCTTCTTCGTTGTGAACAACGGCGATGACAACAATGCTGCTGGCCCTCTCACGGATGGCACAGTCGGCGAGTACGACCTGACCACCGGAGCCGCGATCAACTCCGCTCTGGTTACGGGCTTGAACCAGCCGGTCGGTGTCGCGGTGCTTGGCAATGATCTGTTTGTTACGAGCAACCCCAACGGAAGCACTGCCGGGTTGATCGGCGAATACGACGCCACGACCGGGGCCACGATCAATGCGTCATTCGTCACGGGTCTCGACGATCCGCAGGGCATCGCGGTTTTTGCGCCTGAGCCATCTACGTGGATCATGCTCGTGATCGGAGCCGCAACGCTGCTCGCCTGTGGCGTCCGTAAGCGGCACGTAGAAGATTGAAGAAAGGAACACCGAATCATGCTCTGGCGAAGCCACACAAAGCCACTCGTCGTCGCAAGCCTTTTGCTCCCTGTTCGCTAGCCTTCTTGGGCCGTATCGCCCACGTGCAGGTCTGTTCAAAGGTAAGACAAAATGGACCGTCCAGTTTTTCGGACGATTTATGCAGCGTGTGTTTTCCTCGGTCTGATCGTAGTACCCGGACTGTTCGTTGTTGGAGCAATCATTGTCGCCTTTCCGGTCATTTTGGTTATTGGAGCGGTCGCAGGAGTATTGGTCCTGATTGCGAAGATTTGTGAAAACAGATAGGCAGACAAAGCAGTGGCAACCGACTGGTTCTACTTCAAGGGCGATCAGCGGCTCGGGCCTGTTGGCTCGCAGCAACTCAGAGACCTCGCCAGAGCAGGCCAACTTCAGCCTGACACCCTCATTTGGAAGGAAGGGATGCCGAAACCGCAGCCCGCATCAAGGGTCAAGGGTCTGTTTGAGCCGGCGATCACGCCAACGCCGCCCCTGCCTGTGAGAGCGGAGACGGCAGCACCGCAGGAGTCACTGGAAAATGGTCAAGAGGAGGCAACGCTACCGCTGGTCTTGCGTTGGGTCAGGCAATGTCCGAGCTTCGCTTGGGGGGTCGCCACGGGGACGTGCTATGCGGTCAAGGTGATTGTCGGCGACCAGATGCGCCATAGTGAGGCGAGACGGCTGAAAGGCGAGATCGCAAAGCAATTGGCCGCACTTGGAGAGAAGTTGTACGAATCGGGCATCGGGCCTGCCGATCTTCGAGAGCGGATTGTGAACAAGGATGAGGCGATCCAACAAGCCGAAGGATCAAAGGCATCCACCAAAGCGTTTGCCAAAAGAAGGCAGGCGTTGCTCATTGAATTGGCTCAGTCCTCGCTGGCGACAAAGACCATCGACTCTTCATTTCAAGAGAGCCTGCAAGCAGTCTCGACGGCTCAAGAGGCCAGCGAGAAGCATGAACAGGCATTCGCCGCATTCAAGGCGAACCGTCCACCCGTCAATACGCTTCGAGCGGTGATTGGTGCTGCGGTAATCTGCATCGTCCTTACGTTTGCGGCTGGCAAGGGAGAAAGGGATAAGACGACGAGTGCAGGGGCTGCCGCGCAGAAACCAGCGCCCGCCGCAGGTGGAAAGGCATCGGCCCGGTCCCCAGCTAAGATGTCTTATGCGGTTAGCAAGGGATTCCTGAAGGGACAAATGACGGTTGAGCTAGCTCCTGAAGTAGCCGAAGAGATAAGTCTGAAGAAGATCGTATGGGACAGAGGGCATGAACTCTCGTTTTTACTGACGTGGCACACGTGGGTTAGAAATAGCTATCCAGCGTACCCGTGGCGATATACCGTGCGAGATAAAGACGACACAGAATTGAATGGCGGCGTCATAGTGTTTCCCGGCGGCGGACTACACGTTGGTCAGACCGTCAAAACAGATGTACTCATCAGCTTGGACAATATAGATGAAGCCGTGTTGGTGAAAATTCTAAGGAACCCGTAGCAATACGGAGTAATGCGGAATTCAGGTTTAGCGAATCGGGCCGTATAAATACCCTCAGCCCAGCAAAAAATCCGCCGCCGCGTTTTTTTCGATCCCGCCTTTCACAACTTTTTCCAGCCCCACGCAAGAAAAGACAGAGCGACATGCCGCCAGGGGGCGGGCGATGGAACCGCCGCTCCCGAGGGTTTTTGCTTTCAATTGAAAAGTTTCCAACTTTGTAAAAGTCGTCGGGCAAAGTCGAAGTCTGCGTAGGCGACCGACTGGCCGTGCTTGCCTTTGCTTACGATGGCTTCCCTTTGATCGGAACGATTCGCTGGTTTATCGCGTCCAGGCCCTCTTGCGGCTCGCCGGAGATCGGCTCCTGGTACAACCGCAAAACGAACGGCCGATCCTGAAAGTGTCCATGAATGCTGACCCCTGCCATTCGACAGCAAGCATTGCACGCGGACTCGACGGTGACTCGCTCAATCTCGATGGAGGGTTCGGTGGCGAAGCCAGTAGCGTCGAAGCTGAAGGGCGACCACACTCGGCTGCCATCATCGGCACCCCCGAGGATTTCCTGGATGCAAGGAGCGGCTTCAAAGGTGAGCACTCCATCGGCCTCGTCGGCGGACCAATGGATGCACAGGCACGGGTTGGAGTAATGCCAATGGCGTTCGACCGCTCGATGTAGCAGCGCTGAAATCGAGTGGTCTTCCTTCTCAAAGAGCTCGCGCTGCATCTGTCGGTTTCCTTTCAGTATTCGTCGGGCCGCAGGATGCAGGTACTCGACCGATCCGCCTCGGTTATGACCCACAGTCGCTCGCCCGTCTTCAGCGTGTAGGCCGATAGAACGCGGGCGTCGTCCTTGATGGCGTCGCAGGTTCGCTTGCCAATCGTCGGCATCGACTTCGCCAAAGTCGCCGCTGACGTGACGGCTGAGCAGTTCCCAAGCGGAGGTTTTGGCCTCGGCGAGAACCGCAATCGCTCCTGGGGTGGCGACGACGTTGCCCAAGCGGAACAACGGTTTCTGCAAGGTAATCAATTGCCTCCATGAAATTGAAATAGAGCCTCGGGCTGTGCTGAAACTCCAGCGATCCCTTCTTCCCATCGGATCGCCGACGAACGACGACGAAAGGAGCCATGAATCCGAGAACCTCGAAATCATCGGTTAGTTGATCGGTGCTCCAGACTTGCCCGTGAGTCGCTTCGAGGGCTTCTCGACTACCGGGCTGGGCGTTGATCTCGGCGAGTCGTTGGCGACGGATAGGTTCGGTTGGGTCTGCGGACATTGTTTGTTCTCCTAAAGGGTTGCGACATCCATCAGGGTACAACTGTTCTATTTGCGAGCGCAGATTTCCGTCTTCCATTTGTCGATTGACGCCCGCCAACCGAAGACTTCGTCTGTCAAACTGGTGAGCGAATGCGGACCGGCCCCGAAAAGATCGAACAACGCAGCCTCATAACCGTTGTGGGTGGGGGTAGAGAAGAGTTGCCCCAGGATGCAACGATTGAAGTCGTTGATGTCGAGACGGCCCATATCGATCTCATTGGCCCAGCCCGGCTTGACTTCATCGAGAAGTTTGGCCGCTGCTGGAATGGAAGTCGGGTACGGAAGTTTTTCACCGCAATAAAGCATGGGCTTGGTCCTCCTACCCCACAGGGTACAACGGTTCTAAAGAAGCCCTGTCGTCTATGCTGTCCTTGGATAACCGAGCGCTGCGAACGCCGCTCGCAGGGCTTCTTCGGAGGGATAGCCGCCGCAGTCGTCTCGATTCTCGACCTCAGACGAATCGTTGTCCGAAAGCCACGAATAGACTTCGCCTTCCCAACCTTCAGGCAGATCGAATTCGTTCTTCAGTCGCCATGCGGCATCGTCGATATTTTCGAGAGTCGCTTCGAGTTCCCGCTCCGAATAATCCGACTCGTCAAGGATCGGATAGTCATCCATGCGTTGGGCGAGTTCGTGGTACGTCTTGAAGGCTTCGGTGATCTCGCCATCCCTGAAGACTCGGATGGAAAAGCCGGCGATGAAGCCAACGGCCCAATGAGCATGGCTCTCAAAAACGACATCGGGATCGTCGCCCTCGGTGAACGGTTCGAGGGCCTTGGCGATGAAGGCGGCGTTGCTCTGATCGAGCAAGCCAGAGTCTCGATGATGGCGTGTAGATGATGGCCCATTGGTCGGCGTCTTCGAGTTCCCGCTCCCGCCACCAGACGAAGCATTTGAAGTCTCGCCAGTTGCCTGCCGCCTTCTTTGCCGCGTCTTCAATGTCGAGCGTACCGAGCATGATTGACCCTCGCTTGCTGGGAGTTGTTTCCAGCAAGTGAGGGTACAACGGGTCTATTTCGCTGCACCGTTTACAGGTCGGCCTTCTTCATCGCCTCTTGGTACTTCGCTTCCAGGTCGCCATCGAGGGCGACGTGCTGATAAATCGCCAGCGTCTCACGGCGAGCGTGGCCAGTGATGAGTTGCAATTCGGCGTCGGCCAAGCCTGAATGCCGGGTAAGCCAGGTTATCGCCTGATGTCGGAACGTGTGCGGGGTCGCCGTGACACCCGCTTGCCCCGCATAGAGCTTCACGATCTGCTGGACACGTCGGGTGGTGTACTTCGTGTTCCGCCGAGTCTGGAACAGCCAGCGGTTGTTCGAGTGGGCGGCGATGTGCGTCCGAAGCGCCGTGGCAAAGCTCTTGCCGAACAAAACGAAGCGGTCCTTATCGCCCTTGCCTCCATTGATCCTGATCTTGTGGTTTTCGAGGTCAATGTCGCCGATCTGGATGCCGCACAACTCCGACACACGAACTGCCGTCTGGAAGAGGAGCCGCAGCATGAGGGCGTGCTGCACGTCGTCGGCCCGATCCACGGTCTCGTAAAAGCGACGAAAGTCATCGGCATTCAAAATGTGAGGCAGCCGCCGACCCTTCTTTGCCGGCCGCAGAGCGCATTCTTTCCTGACCTGCTTGGCGATATACCGCCAACCTTCGTAATCCAGACCCGCCCGGCGCACGATCCGAGCCACCTGGGAGACGATTTCTGATTTCGCCTTTTCATTTTGAGTGGCGAAAGTGGTGGCGTTATCGGTCATGATCGAGGCTCCTTGTGGGCCAAAGCACTGGTTCTATTTCGGGGACCAACTCTTATGCGAAATTGCACTACGACTACTTCTTCAGGGCACCGCTGGCGATGAGGGCCAGAATGACCAGCACGGCCGCTATGCCTTTCACGGTCGCTTTCCTTGAAGGTGAAGGAAGACTTTCCGAATCACGTCACCCTGGTCCTGCCCCGCGATTCCAGCCGGATACAACAAGGCAACAGCATCGGTAACAGCCTGCGCCGTGGTCGTCAGCCCCAGAGCCTTGACCGCATCGAAGATTGGCTCAATTACTGGATCGACCGAGTGGTCCTTCGCAGGTCGCTGGGCTTTCGGTTTCTGCTGTGCGGCCTTCCTGCGTTTTCGGTTGAAGAGAACCGGGCTGCCGTTCAAACCGATGCCGCTCGTCCGAATTTCCAGACACTTTTCTTGCAGTTTGTGGTCATATACGGGACGTTTTGCAGACGGAATCTGGATCGGTTTTGGGAAGATTCCAGAAGCAACCATCTCGTACCAGCGGCTTCGTGACATCGAACACATCTCGGCCATTTCCGAGACGGAAACCGCAGCCTTCAAGGACGATTCAGGAACAGTCATCGGACACTTCTCCAACAGGACGCAGGCATTCTCTGGGCGGTTGTAGGGCGATTTCCAGAAGTTATTCGGACACTTTGCGGACAGAAGCCAGACGCAAAGTATCCAGGTGGCGTTGTCCACTTTCTGTCAGGTTTCGTAGCCCGCCATCAGTTTTGACGATCAAACCCTGCCTCAACAGGAACGGTTCGACCGTCTTCGTTAGAACCTTGGTGCTGACGCCGAGCATCGAGGCCAACACATTCAGTCGCATCGGACCAGCACCGAGCAAATGGAGGACTTTTTGCTGCACATTGTCGAGCCCCTCGCCGCTGATCCGCTCGACTTCGCAGGCGCGGCGAAGATGATCGACGGTCAGGACGTTGCTCCCCTCGGCGACCTGAACTCGATGGGCGCTCTGGAGCAGCCTTAGGGCAATGCGTGGCGTTCCCCTTGCTCGCTTGGAGATTTCCTCAAGCAACTCAGGGCCGTAGTCCCAACGTAATGCTCGAAGGCGTTGCTTCACGATCTCGGCCAACTCCTCGTGGCTGTAGTAGTCCAGATGCAAGACCATCCGAAAGCGATCCGCCAAAGGCCGAATCACGCCATCAGGATCAGTCGTGGCTCCAACCAACGTGAACGGAGCCACGGGGATCGACTGGATACTGACTTGCGGCCGTTCAAAAAGATTCGCCGCTTGTCCAACACTTGCAGCAACGCATGTTGATTGACGGCACTCAACAGATGAATCTCGTCGAGGAACAAAATCCCTTCGGACGCCGAAAGCAGGACACTGTTCAACTCGGCCGTGTTGGTGACACTCTGTGCCAAAATCTCAGTGAACGGCACGGCGAGTTCGGCCGCCAAGACTGAAACGAGGGCGGATTTTCCCAAGCCTGGGGGGCCGCATAAGAGCACTTCATCAAGCCGCTTGCCTTCGTGGAAACTGGCTTCGACTGCAATTTGCAGGGCCTCGGTCACATGGGTCTGCCCAATGACGTGCCGAAAGCTGGACGGCTGAATATCTCGGAGATCGTTCGGTTCTTGATCGTCGTTCATGGCTCGTGTCCTTGTGTGGGTCGAACGCCCATCAGGGTACAACGGTTCTAAGCAACGCCGACTTCTTACGCCGCAATCGGTGCGGTCACGCCCAGTTTGTGAACCCAGCGTCGGGCCTGTCCCAAATCCTCGAAGCTGGCGTGCAGTTGCCCGTCTCGAAGAACATCCACCAAAAGCACACGACCATCGGGCAACTCAACTGGCTCAGCCTTCCGGTGAATCTCCAAACTCCCGTGGTGATAAGTTGGATGCTGGTACAGGACTCGGCCGCCCGCACTCATCCGAATGCGGACGATGCAGTGATCGAGAATCGCCCCGCCTCCCAGGCTGCGACGATTAGCGATCAGCAGCGGGACTTTGATCGGTCCCATTGAGCGACCGATGTAGCCGTACACGTCGAATTCTTCCAGCCAGTCATCGCCAGTTTCTGGGTCACCCAAGCTGATGTGCAGTCTCGTCCGGTTCAAGCGGGCCGCTTCAAGAATTTGGACGACTTCATCTGGGGTACGGATGTCGTAGCTCGTGCCGTTGATGATCTTGTAGGGCTTCATGCCCACTGGGGTACAACGGTTCTAACGAGCACCCGGCACTGTGGGTCGTCGGGGAAGAAGGGGCAAGGCTCGCTGCATCACTGCCTCCGAAACAAAAAACCGACCTATCCCCAAAGAGGGAGAGGTCGGCTCACGGTTCGTCGGTTTTTCAGGGGGCCGCTACGCCACTGCGGCAATGGCCTCGGCTTGGGTCTCAACGGGCCGAGAAAACGACAAGATGAAGTCTGCCGACTTGCTGGCAGCGGCAGCCGCTCGAAACAGGAACTTCGGATCGTTCTCCAAGGCCTCAAACCACGATTGCAAATATGCGACATGGTTGGTCAAGTCGTTCGATTCGGGGATGCCCAGAGCGGCCGTCACGAAGATCGCAGCCATCTCGGCCCGCAGTTCGCCCAAAGCGTAGCTGCCCGACCACCCCATACGATGCTCCGTCCAGTGGCTCAGTTCATGGGAGAGCGTCTCGGCATAGGCAGCGAAACTCTCGAAATGCCCCTCGTGAGGCACTTGGATGTAATCGGCTGGGAGCCGGTGAGTAGACCGCTCTTGAACCGCCGTACCTGATGTCGGCTCCTGTCGCTTCGACCATCCGATCAAATTCGGCTCGATTAGCCGTCTCGAAGATCGGCTTGGCAGGACGATTCAGGAACTTTTCCGCGACCCCGCCTTCAACCTGATGGATCGAGAAAACCGGAAAGGTCCGCAGCAGCGGAAAGGATTCCAGCCGTTCGCTGCCGTCTTCCTGCTCGACGGTCTTTTTAATCGGCTTGAAGAAGACGATCTGGGTGGCCTTCTCGCCCTTCTTGACGCTCGATCCTACCGACTGCCATTGCTTGTACGACGCCCAGAAATTCGACGTCGAAGCCCCGCTCCTCAGCGGCCATCCAGAGGATCGGGACGTTGATTCCGCGTAGGGCTTCAGAGTGGTCAAATTCGTGGGCAGTCGAGGCGTCTCAACGCCAACGCCAGTCACTTTCCACGGACGCCTCCACGGGATTCGCCCTTGCTTCAAGGACTCGATGATCTTGGTCGTGATGGTTCGACGTACATCGCTTTGATTTTGCATTGCTGTGCCCTCCTTTGAGCAGGACGGGTACAGCGGTTCTATTGACGTTCGGGAGAAATCTTTCCAGACGTAGGCGGTGCGTATCGGAATAGAGCCGTTGTACCCTGGCTAAATAGAGGGAAGCCGTGGGACCAAGCAAAGAAAGAAGAAATGGACCGTCCAATTTTCAGAACGATCTACGCCTTCTGCGTCCTGCTCACCTTTGCAATCCCAGTCGTCTTTATCGTCGGAGCGATCATCGCTGCATTTCCGGCGATTCTGGCCGCCGCCGTGGTGGTGGGGGTCTTGATCCGGCTCATCAAGATTTTCAGATCGTGAAGTCGCACTGGGAGGACTGACTCGACCTTTTAGCGGGCCGAGCAGGTGAGGCACAGAGGTTCTACAGGCGTTCAGAAGGAATCTCACCAAGCGCAGGTGGGCATCGAGTAGAGCCGTTGTACCCCGTCTGAATGGGAACACATGGACGGTGCTGGTCGCACGGCGGCGGCGCAGGGCCGCGCCGCCGATCTCCACTCACGCCTTACGGGAACGGGTCTTTGTTGTCAACGCTGTCAGGTCGCAATAGACTTCGGCGTAGTTTTCGGGAGCATCAAGCACCCTCTTCCATTGCCTTTCGTCAACGATGTTGAAGAACACAGCCAGCATATTGGCTGCGATGTAGTTGTTCGTGATGAGGAGTTGGGGCTCTGACAGATGTTGGTGCTCCTCCTCGAACTCGCGTGGATGCTTGTCGGTCGGATTCAGAATCTCTGGGTGGTACTGGTTCGCCAACGGTGGCGTCAGGTTCTTGTCAGCACGTCGAATATGAACCAGCACGTTGCCCTGGGTCCAATCACAACCACCGCTAATAATCGTCACATTCCTGAGCTGCTCCGCTCGATCTGAGACGAGTTTGCGGGATTTGTGATTGTCCACACAGAGGAGAACAACGTCGTTCTCCTGAATAAGCTGAACGGCATTCTGATCGTCAAGGTATACCGGGTGGTCGAAAACCTTCACCTGTGGGAATTGTTCCCGATATGCTTCCGCGACTATGCACGCCTTCGGCCCGACTTTGGCGAAATCCTGCCGATCTCGGTGACGTTCCTCGAATCGACCCCCGTCGATGAGCGAGATTTGCACATTGGGGAACTTCTCGCCATTGAAGTTCAAATAACGGCAGAGGGTCGGCAGGAGGCAACGGGCGATACTGCCTACGCCTATCACCTTGACGTGCAGTGGTGCCTTCCTGGCGATAGGCGACCGTCCCTTCTGTGACGATTTCTTTCCCATCCGAGTATTCCCTGCTCCACAGATTTAGTTGGAGAGCCTTCACAAAGAGGCTGACTAGGCCGTCCCAATATGGATTCTCCAACAAGCCCCAGCACAATGCCTTCCGAGTGCCTGATTTCCTGAGTATTTGGTGCGCACGGTTTTTCCAGTCCTCTGTGGTTATTACCGTAATGTTCACTGACTTTTGCCTGGAAGCTCACTTAACAACCAGTCTGCAACAATCCATCCTCCACGGTCCCCCTTCTTCTTGAGCAACCCGAGGAGAGAGAGTGATGATAAGTGCTGCCTGACGGCACGGACTTTGCACCGACTAATAACAGCAACCTCACTGGTTACGACCTGCGCAACGGCATGATTTGCTATATTAATATATATAGCGTTTCGTGCCGTTAAGCTCACCGCAAGCTGAAGGGTCTCGTCTTCCGCATCGGTCACAAGACGAAGGGGTTGGTCAGCCAGCGTCAAACCCAGTGACTCATTGGACACGACCAGGACTGGGACACCGTTCGCGGTCACACCACGTCCCCGGCCAACAGCCTGAAGCAAAGTTTCTTTGACCAAATGGCTGTGAATCTCGGCCCAAGATGGTTCAGCGTAGCCGAGGCCATCAATTTTCACCAAATGACCGTTTTTGGTCCTGCCCTCCCAGGTAAGGGAATCAAAACTTGCGTTATTAGCGGCGGCACTAACTCGGCCGAGGCGGATCAGCGTGTCCCTAACGGCCGAGGGCGGGACACGGGGCGTACCAATAACCAGAATCAGGTCGCAATCAAGCCAGCTATTACTGGCCCTGTCCTTGCCGGAGAAGAAATACTCGATTCTGGCAATTCGATTCTGCCAGATGGGAGCCAGCTTCTCGATCTCAGCGACATGACGTTGCTGGGTAATGATCCCCACCTTCTTGGCTTGCGGATGCTGAGCGATCAGGCCACGAACCACACTCCGCACCGTATTTCCACAAGATTGTTGCGTAATATCGACATCCGGAAATTGAATGGGAGGAACTTTCAGCGTCAGCCGCCCATTTGGCGTCTTGTCAACAACTTGTTGGCCGACGATTTCAGTCAATAAGGCCGCCGTGGTACTCGCGTTTTCGAGCCAGACGACCGTATCGGACGGCAATTCAACCTTCCAGACCCCAACAAGTGATTTGATGAAGAAGGCTTTTCCCCCTTTGGCCTTGGTTTCGTCCACTACAACGCAGAGATGAGCAAGTTCACCAAGCGAATACGCCAGCGCCAGTTTCAGCGCTGGGCCATGAGCGTGGATGTTGCTCCGATCCATCGCCCGAAGTAGCAGGTAATCCAGCCGGTCATGACGAGCAAGTGTTGGCCTCAGTGGAAGGGCCTTCACAGAAAGAAGATCGGAGGTCGCTTTTCCGGCGTTGGCCGCTTCTTCCAAAGGCTTCACAAGATCGGCGCTGTCCAAGTAAGCAATCAAATCGGTGGTGGCCGTTGTGAGCCTTCTGGAGAACTCGATTGCACGATCATCGGCCCAGGTCACAGCAATCTCTTCAGCAGCCTGGGCAATCACCAGAATATCTCGAAGATGGCGGGCCTGGGGAACATCCGATTTCGGCGACTGACGAATCACCTTCACCATCGGCCTCAGAAGCGACACTGCATCTTCATGAACGAACACGACCGGCTTATCCACCGCAGGCTGGAAATCACTGAGCGATGCTCGTGCATGGGTAGCAATGGTGTGGTCGGCAGTACGAGCTTGCTCACGCCGCTTCTGGTATTCGCAGAAATTCGCCTTTTCACAGGACGTGCAAAGACACTGGCCGACATTCAATCCAGCCTTGAGTGCCAACTGGGCGGGACCAGGATCGCCTTTCGTGCCGAACTTCAGGCAGGTCGAACCATCGAGTGGAGGATGACAAGCTGCTGATAGGCCACTCTCGGTCAGCGTTTTGGCGAGTTCGTTGCAAGCATCGTGGGTTGGCAAGAAGACGGCACTTGTTCCCGCCTGCCTCATGGCGGTTTGATCGGCGGTTGATTTTCCTGCTCCCGTCGTAGACCCGTCGAAAAAGACACTCCCCTTTTGGTCAAGGCTGGCGAGCCGAGCATCGGTCATCTGCCGCCGCCAGTCTTCGAGTTCAACCACAGGTCCAGTTGGCTCTTTGAATCTTTCCAAATGCTGCGAGCGATTCAGCGCCGTACCTCGCCGCTTGCCCTTTTTCTTGACGTGCTTGACGGCTTTTTCGACGACCTCCTCAACTTCGGCGTGATCTAGGGGATTCTGTGCCTTGTCATTTGTCTCGTCGATCAACTGAAGGACTTGGTCTTCGTCCAAATCGAATTTCTCAACCAAAGCACAGGAACGGCCAAATAAACTGGAATTGCGGTTCTCCTCGACCGGCTCGAAGTGGTCGGCATAGGCTTTCGCACGACGAGGGATCGCCGAAGCGTTTCCAGCAACACTGAGGCTGCCGTCGTCGAGATTCGGAGATTCGGTCTTCGGTGGTTCCGGGGGCAGAACCGGCAGAATATCGGCCAGAGCATATCGGCGGCCAGGATCAGCCTCGTGAATAAAGCAGCGCGCCGCATCACCATTCACGTTCAAGAAACCGGGAAGCCGCATCATGCGGGCTGGATCGTGGATCGCGGGGTCAGAACCAAAAAGTTCGATGAGCCGTTTTTGGATAGCCGTCCATCGCTTCAGGTCAGTGATCGGCTGAAGTAATCGCCAGTACAGATGGACGCCGTGACCGGACACGACAATCATGGTCGGCGTGGGCACTTTGGCCCCAGCTACCTTTGCCAGAGCCTCATCGACCGTGATCTTCTCCAGGTCAACGAATAGGGACCGGGCCAGCATCACGTCATCGGAGGTCGAGCAGCCCGTGGCGATTCGCGGATTTGCCGAGGCGTAAATATTGAGCGGAATGCCCGGTTCGCCGCCAACCTTGGTCCATCTGTTTGCGGATTTATCCCACAGGCCCCACCAAGTCGCTGTTCCTTGGTTCAACGCAGCCAGTTTATTGACAAGGACATCAATCTCATCGGCAAAGGCCCAGCGATAAATCCCGTGCTGGATGGCGGTCTTCGCAGCCATAAACTGCCGAGGCCGCATCCCATCGCCTACGGTCCTCGGTGGAAGGAATCGTACTTCGAGGGCGTCACCCGGCTCGAAGAGAACTTCAGCCCAGCGTCGAGGCTCATCCGTAACGACGTGGTGGGGACGAGTGCGCCTTGGGGGAACCTGTTCACTCGAATCAGGATTTAGGAGGTCCTCGATCAGCAGTGAGCATGGCTCGGGCAACTTCTGCTGAAATAAAAAGCTGTCGTAGACACCATTTTCTGTCGGCGGCGTGCATACAATACTAGGTGGCATCGTGGCGATCTCCATGATGTGCTTTGCAAAAACAGAAGCCCACCCCGGCATCGACCAGGGTGGGCTTTTTTCGTCATTCGTTGCCCTCGTCCGCCTCTGGACTGAGCTTGATGATCTCGTTCAGGTGACTGGCAATGACCTGGGCGACATCTGGATCGACCGTCCGGGCAACGATTTTGCCTCTGGGAGAGACGATCTCCAAGCCGATGCTGCTGCCAGACTGCCGCACAGCAAATTGCATCTCAGTTGTTGTCCTCATGACGATCTCCTCGCTTTGAGCGATTTGTAAAGTACGTTCGGATTCGCTCTACGTCCTTCTCCGTGAAGAGACGCTGGTGGGACACACGAAGCTCCGGTTCGGGCAAGTACCCTTGCGTGATCGCATAGGCAATCTGATAGCTGCGCACTCCGACCTTTTTTGCTGCTTGATTGAGCAGGTAGTGGTTCTTCATTCGTTCTCCTTTTCGGGTATTTATGCTTCTCGTTTGTTTTTCTTGCAGAAAGATCAGCCTGAAATCGTGGCGACGTGCTCGGCGTCGGTTACGTCGCCTGACAACTCGTTCAGGTGGCTGGCAACGATCTGGGCGACATCCGGACCGACAGTCGCATTCGTTCTCAATATGTGGTGCTTTCATGCCGCACCGCCTTCCGTCGGAGCCCAATCCGAAAAAATATCGCGCACGCTACTCGGTACTTTATCCTCAACAACATCGGGAGCGACTACCATATTCGGCCAAAGGTCCAGGAAGTTCGTGGGGACTTCGCTTAAGAGGGTCGGGCGATTATTCTGACACCATTGCATCAATAGGTCGAACTGTTGGACGATATATCGACGGTCGGCCCAATACGTTGGCGGCAGTTGTATGCTGTCAATCCAAAAACGCCGGTCTTGTTCCAACGCTTCTTGGGAATAAGGCTTGCCGCTTTCCATACTGATATAGTTATAGTTATGGAACGCCCACCAACAGGCGTGATCAATAAGCGACTCAGCCGACCGCACGCTACAATATTTGCCACCTTTCGCCATTGGTTCGGAATACTCAAACCGAGATGGATAGGTTAAAAACAACCGCAAATCCTTCCTGGCGGCATTTTTCTGTGCTAACAAATAATCCTCCAACGGTTGATATGGTTCTGGGAATGTTGGCCGTTCCACCACAACTTGACCCCAATCCGGGGAGCGGTTTAATCCGTCTAACTTTTGTGCCGTCACACAAACACGAACTAACGCCGCCCATTCTGGGAATCGCGACTTGATTTGTCGCCGCAATCGGGCCGCCAGATTGTTGCGTTCTTGTTTTGTTCCCCGGCTCATCTCGCACCACCTTTCTTCATTCCAGCCAACCGTGGCGCTTTCCGCCCCGGTGTCGTAATTGTCGTTCTCAGTCATCGCTACACCTTATTGTTGTGCGGTGGTCGTCAATATCGTGCCCACCGATCATGTTCATGGTCAGATGTCCATGAATACCCATTCACGTCATGGGATAACGACCAATGACGGCGCTCGGCAAAGAGCAGAATGGATCAGGACCGTGCTCAGACCAGGAGAGTCAGAGCGGACGCCAAAGAGAGAGGCGTACCAGTGAGAGAGAAAGTAATGTGAAAGTGTTGTTATCGTTACAAGAATTATATGCGTATGACGACCTCGATCAAGCTGACCAGAAATAAAAATCCCAAGATAGTTGATGAGTCTGATATACAACCAACTAAATACCAACATGCCCATGCAATCATTCACTTCTTGGTTCAAATATCGCGACAACACACCCCAGGCCGATCAGATCGTGCCGGTGATCGCCCAGGCTGGGACACGAGGAATGACCAGAGGTCAGATTGGCGGCGTGATCGACCTGGACCGCGATTTGCTCGACGAATTGCTTGATGGCCTCGTTCGGTTCGGCCTTTTGACGGTCAGGCTAGAGGACGGCGTGCGGGTGTTTCGGGTGGCGAGTTTTCGAGAGGTCGGAGAGACACCAGAAAGAAACGCTAGCCGAGGAGTGTTCAGCGCCTCATTGATTTACCTTTGCCCGTTCTTGAGCCAAACGCTCCAGACCGCCCTGAACCGCGTCGGCGTCGATGTCGCAGGTCAGGCAGCGGCGGCCGAGCCGGTGACAGGCGGCAGCGGTGGTAAACCCACCGCCGAACGGCGACACGACAAGATCGCCTGGCATCGTCAGATTCTCGATGAAGTGCATTTCTTCCGAGATCGACTGTTGCCACTCGTGGAAGTCCTTTTCCCGGCCGCCGCCTTCCATCACGTCCCGTAACGGCACCGGCAGTTTGGGCGTGCCTTTGGAGAATACCAGCACGTCGCGGTGGAGAATGAAGACGTTGCGAGCGGCGATATGTCGGTTTCCTCGCTGGTGGACGAGGACGACCTTCCAGACCCAATTCAAGTGTGCGGTCATCGCCGCCAGAATCTCCGGCAGGTACATATGTCCCGCGTAGGCAAGCAAGAAACCGTCAGGCCGAAGTTTCTGTGCCGCGAAGCGTGCCACGTCTTCGTAAAGGCCGAGCGAGGCCCGGTCGTAAGGCGGATCGGCCAGGAAAAGTGGCACCGAGTCATTCTCGATCTGCAAATCCCGAAAGTCGCTGTGGAGAATCTGGATCGAATCCGTAGGCAAGAGTGGCGCATGCGTTCGGGCCTGCCTTCGCTCCCTGGCCTTTTTGCACCGGACCAGTTCTTCCGCTTTGCTCAGGTCGAGCGCCTTCGCGGGTGCATCCGTACCGAGAACTTGTAGGCTAGATTTTGCTCGCTCCTCCTCTCGTTTGGTGTTGACCGTGATCCTGGGAAACTTGAACGTCTTCTGGTTCCCGCCTTGACGTTGCTGCACCTGGGGAATTTCCCCACTAGCCTGCAAGTCTCCCCGAACACAGGCAACCG
The DNA here is from genome assembly GCA_963702015.1 of uncultured Planctomycetaceae bacterium. Classification (GTDB taxonomy): domain Bacteria; phylum Planctomycetota; class Planctomycetia; order Pirellulales; family PALSA-1355; genus DATJTR01. The sequence goes on along the minus strand of OY969698.1, from coordinate 1,539,814 downwards.
TCTTGTGGTCGAGACCGACGATCCGGCCAATAAGCCGATCACTGTTTCGGGGGGCGGATTGCAAAAAAAACTTGGCAGTCCGGCGTTTGTCGCTGATCGACAAATTCTTCCGGCAGAAATCCAACTCGAATGACAACTGGTCCTTCTCGTCCCGCGTCAGTCCAGCGATGACTTCGGCTGGGCAGTTCACCCCCAACTCGATGCAGGCTCGTTTGCGGAGCCGACCGGCGATGACGTTGCCCGTCTCGTCCACAATGACGGGCTGGACCAGACCAAACGTGGCAATGCTGTTTTTGATCGCCTGATATTCAGCGGCGGTTGCACGCGCCAACAGGGAACCGCTTGGATTCTGCCGACGAACTGCTTCCCAAATATCGTCCCACCCAATTCCTTCGATGTCTGGATGCCATGCGTCGATCTCGGCGGTGGGACGATCATGCTCATCGTAGTCAGTGCCATACACCAGCATCTTGACGGGCGGGTAACAGCCAACATCAACATCGTGCTCACCGGGACCGAGCGACTCGGCGATCCGAAACTTGAACCAGCCGGTTCGGGATGAGGAGATACCGATCATGATCGAGCCGCCGCCATGCGCACCGCCGCCAACCTCCACATCGCAATCTGGCAATACCGACGACTCAGATCGCAGCCAATCCAGCGCCGCCCAAGTTTTTTGGCCGCGACCAGCGTGGTGCCACTCCCACAACAACAGTCTAGGATGAGCTGCCCTGGCTCGGTCAGCACTTCGAGCATCCATTCCATTTCCTCGACGGCCTTGGGGCATGGATGCAAGCCTTTGAGCTCCATGAGTGGTTCGCAGGGGATCACGCCGTCTCTATCAGGGGGGAATGGAATAGGCTCTTGCTCCCTCGTTTGAACTATCCAAATATGATTCGACGCAACACTGCTGGGCGGCTTTCGAGTGAGGGTCCACACCCGGTTGACCTGACCCCCGAAAACCGATCCGGCCCGATTGTTAGAATCTGGGTCTGGTCAGCATTTTCAGGAGGGGGATATCAGGATGGCCAAGAAGCGTTTTCAAGCGGAGCAGATTATCGGCAAGCTGCGTGAAGCCGAGGTCGAGGTTTCCAAGGGTCAGACGATTGGACAGATCGTCAAGAAGCTGGGGATTACCGAGCAGACGTACTACCGGTGGCGCAAGGAGTATGGTGGGTTACGGACCGATCAGGCCAAGCGACTCAAGGAGTTGGAGAAGGAGAACGCTCGGTTGAAGAAGGTAGTGGCGAACCAAGCGTTGGACATGGAGATCCTGAAGGAAGCCGCCTCGGGAAACTTCTGAGCCCGACGAAACGGCGTAAAGCAGTCGAGCACGTCCGTAGTGCAGTGGGACGTGACCGAGTGTCGGAGCGTCGGGCTTGTCAGGTGTTGGGCCAGTCACGCTCGACGCAGCGACGGCAGCCGCAAGTTCCAGACGATGAGCCTCGGCTGGTGCGTCGAATGGTCGAGTTGGCGACCCAGTACGGTCGGTATGGGTATCGTCGGGTTACGGCCCTGCTTCAACGAGAGGACTGGCCAGTGAACCACAAGCGTGTGGAGCGTCTCTGGCGACTGGAGGGGCTGAAAGTGCCCAAGCGGCAGCCAAAACGCAGGCGGTTATGGCTGAACGACGGCTCGTGCGTTCGGCTTCGGCCTGGCCATCGGGATCACGTTTGGAGCTACGACTTCGTGTTGGCACGAACGCACGATGGGCGACCGGTGCGAATGCTTACGGTGATCGACGAGTACAGTCGAGAGTGCCTGGCCATTGATGTGGCGAGGAAGTTGACCAGCGAGGACGTCTTAGAGCGACTGACAGACCTGTTTATCCGTCGTGGTGTTCCCGATTACCTCCGCTCCGACAACGGTGCGGAGTTTACAGCCCATGTGGTTCGAGATTGGCTAGAGCGTGTTGGAGTGCGGACGTTGTACATCGAACCGGGCAGTCCTTGGGAGAACGGCTACATCGAGTCCTTCAACGGCAAGCTGCGGGACGAGCTGCTGGAGCGGGAAATCTTTGACACGTTGCTGGAGGCCAAAGTCTTGATCGAGCGTTGGCGGCAGGAGTACAACACCATCAGGCCGCACAGCTCGTTGGGCTATCGGCCCCCTGCACCGGAAGCGACTCAGCCATGGTCTGCCGCTTCCGCTACGCTCCAGCTGCAGACCATGGCTCAACTACGGAACGAGGAAACTCTAACTTAAACACTGGTGTCATTGCTGGGGGCAGGTCATTATTGATGACGGCCTCGAACACCCGCCACTGCTTCGCCGACAATCCGTCGATTACGTAGCCGTCAATTCGGACACTGTCTGGTGGGATCACCTTATCTCTGCCGTCATCGGGGTCGCCTCGGTAGTATTCCTTTATCCAGTCATCAACCACGCCCTCGTTCCACAAAGGCTCTCCTTTAGCGTTTTTGGCATGGTGCGGGACAGCCCTGAAACACTTCTCAAGGACCGCTTCGGGAACACCGACGTAGTCACGAATAATTTCCGCCTTGGCGAGATTCCGGCAGATGCCCTTGCTTCCGCGCTGTTTGCAAAATTCAAGGGCGTCGTGTGCCTGAAGGATATAAGTCTCGTCAACCTGCTCGCCGTTGACGAAGGCCAGGGCGTCGTCGGGAATGTTGAATGGCTCGGCAAGATTCAGGCGCACACTTTTGACCGACGCGCCCTCGATGCTAAACGTATCGTCATTGCTCCCGTAGATCACTTTGATTTTGCCAGTCATTGGTTTTGCAATGCTCTTTTAATTCAACCGCAGCGCGTTCCAAGGCAATGAGAGCGTTGGCGATTTTACCACGTCAGGGAGATCGGTCGAAAGAGTGTCGCAAGCGACACCTGACCGACCCATACGACCGTCTACACTTTCGTCACCGGGCGACGGTCGTGGACCACCGCTTGGGGCCGGTGCCCGTAACACCTGCGCGGTACGTCCACTCCCGAGACCACAACCAACGAAATCGCAAGCAAACCGGCCGAACACACCAACAACAGTCAGGGAATAGAGACCATGTTACAGATTTGTATCCCGGTATCGGACTTGGCCAATCTCAATTCGTCGGCCGGTGTCCCCGTCCGCATAAATGGGCAACCTCAACAAATCCGCCGGGAAGACGACTATCTGATCTACGGCCCAAACCGGTGCAAGATTCTGCGGGAAGCCCAAGTCGTTGATGGTCGCGGAGAGAATTGCATCAGTTTCAGTTGCGCCTCGCATGGCATGGAGGACGATCGGCATACCCTTATTGAGTGGTGACAGAATTCGCCAGCAGATGCAAGGAGACCATAGTGAATCAGCCCCAAAAGACAAACGTGCAATCAAGTAAGTGCCCGGGAGTGACAAACGATGATCTACAGCAGATGGATGGCATGACAAACGACCGCAGGAGTATGGCGGCGACATAATTACTTTGAAAGGTCATACGCCGGTGAGCAATGGTTTCTCGTCTACTCCTATGATTGGGTTCCAGGTGTGCAGGGACGACCAAGTAGAACCGATTGTGAAATTATGGATTCGGACAAAGTGCTTGGACATTCTGGGAAATGAAAGCTGATGGCCTTTTTTGTCGCATCTCGAAATGACTGGACAAAATGATGTCGGCACAAAGCGAGAGCCAGGAAGGCAACCAGCAACGTCCTAAGGTCTACTGCGACGGCTGCGGCGGAGGTCCAAGGAAGCCACTTAGTATCGGGGTCTACAGCGCCGAGTGCGGTATTGAGATTAGTTGGCGAACGGACCAATACGGTACGAGCAACGAGGCCGAATGCCTTGCTGCCATCGCTGCTCTCGAAGAGTGCAAAAGACGAGGCATTTCAGGAATTCGCCTGCTATCCGACTCCAAACTGGTCGTTGGTTGGGGGAACGGACGCTATGGCAGCGGACCCTATGGCCTAAAAAGCCGCACGGCCAGAAAGTACGTGCCGTGCCTTCGTCAGCTTCTCGGCGAAGTTGAGGCGACAATCGAATGGATTTCCGGCGAAACCAATCTGGCCGACAGGTGTAGCCGGAGACGGCATCAATCGTGAAGCGAGGCACGGCCAAAGTCGGGCCAGTCCTAGCATCATCACCGTCAAAACAAACATGGACCGAATCGACGAACTCGAACTGTCCGGCCTCAGATCAGGACGCGACGAGTTTTCCAAAATGAACCTCCCGGCCCTGATTCTACTGCGGCCCCAGGAAGCGGCTCAAATTGCTGAACTACTGCCGACTCCGGCCGAACAGGCTGCGGCGCTCAGGTGGGTGTTGCGGGGACTCAGCGAGGAAAGGGCAGTCGCCAAGGTGTTGGTGGATCGGGAGAGGGACGAGAAGATTCGGGACGAGCGGCGAAAGAAGAAGGCGATCCGAGAAATATTGGGTGAGTGATCTTGACCGCTTTCGTTCAGATCACCGGAGCACGAGGGTTCGGCGTCACTCCATTCGACGATGAGCAGTGACGGATGTCAGCGAAGTCATCAATGATCGGGTGGCGAGCGCCGAGCCGTTTAGAATCTGCGACCCGAAATGGCATAAAGCGACTTCGTTTTACAACCTCGACAAAGCGTGGTACTATCCCCAGCATGAAGGAATATCGGCCCACCCAAAAATGATGAGTGGGGGACGACCAGCGACCAATAGAAAGGGCGAACGATGGGACTAACGAAAGAACAAGCCGACTTTTTGGAGGGTATTCGCGGCTGGCGGGAATCATGCGGATTTGACCTAGACCTGCTAACCGTGGACGAATGCCTGAAACTTTTAGAGGCACAAGAAAGAAGGATGAACGATGAAAACTAAACGAACCCCGGCCGACCAAGGCCGCCCGATTAGCCGCGTCAATGAGTGGCTTGTCCAAGCCCTGATTGCGGAGTTGGGAAAAATTGGCGTTGTAATGGAGAAGGAAAAGGGAGTCGGTTATACGCACTGGAAAAAACTGATCGGCACCAATGAGCATTCCGATTTGTCTATTGAGTGGTGTGTTAATCCGAGCCCGTATACGCTCGGACGTAGACATGATTGGGTTATCAGCGAGTTTACCAGTTGCTCGCTGGCAACCGCTTGTCCTTCTGAATATATGCCAATCGTGGCCCCGCTTTTTGACGAATGGATCGCAAAGGTACTGGCCTTGGATATTGATAGTTTCCTGATCTCAATTAAGGATGCGAAAGACCTACTGCGGACGATGACCGCCTAGAAAGCAACAATCATGGCCCAGGAAATTGATCGAGCGTGGATCATTCAAGACAAGAAGGTGGTCGAAATAGTGACGGTATCCGACCACAACGGCACAAGGTTTTATCCCGCTGGGCCGCCGAATCGCCCTCAACCGCCAATTGAACCTCCCGCCGAGTGGGAATTGTTCGCCACCCGCCGGCAGGCCGAGGATGACTTGGCCCGACGCGGGGAATAGCCCACGGACCGCCGCAGCCCTTCACCGCGCCCATTCACCGGGGCTCTTTTATTTTCTGTGGAGCGAGTCGGAGCAGGCACGCGAAGGTCCGTAGGGAGCGGTGCCCAGCAGGCCGACCTGCCCCAACTTCAAATCAACTCAACGTCCTCTTCCAGCTGCTGCAATACATCGCCGTAGCTGCCGTACCACTGCATCTTGTTCTCCCATTCCTCCATGCCTTCCGGCGGGTCATCCACCCGTATCTCGGCAATTCCCTCGTCCAAAGTCACCACCTCCCCTGTCGCCCCCGCCGGCACGACGAAGTGCGGGAACCGATCCACTGGATGCTTGAATCGAACTCGATCTCCGATGGTCATTTGCTCAGCCCTCCACCGATCAGGGTACAACGGGTCTAAGGCGATGGTGGGTGACCTGGAAGGACGGCTCCCGGGTCGTTGTTTGTTTTCTGGGCGGACTTTTTGGGTCGCGTGCAGCGTCGAAGGGCTGTAGGAAGCGACGGCCAACAGGCTGTTGAGGGTTCTTTCGTGCCCCAGGTCGGGTCCATCGTCGCGGACCATTTTTTAGCACTAAAGTCCTTCTCCTTTTACTCGGGAAATACTTCGATTTGCGACTCGTTTCTATAAAAAAGGGCGGCTATCGAACATGGTCTGTTGTTTTTTTCTCCCATCGGCCAGCAGCCATCAAGGTCAGCGACGATTGAAATTGATTGGCTCGTGCAAATCACGACAATTACGGATCGTGAAAGTTCTTATTCTCATTGTTTACGGAGTAACAGTCATGCTCGGAACTACAAAACGGATGCCGGAATCAACGAAACCGACGCCAAAATCGACCACGCGAAAGTCTGTCAAACGGGAGACCTACCCCGGCACCCCCGCCTACTGCCACGTCGAGCTAATCGAGGTTGAGTGCGACCCGGACGACTTGTCGGTTGGGGACGAGCCCGGCACGGACCATGTAGAGACGTAAGCGGTAGCGGGGTCTATTTCAACACGGCACAATTCGCCAATGTCTAGCGGATTGTGCCGTGTTGATTCCTGACTTTCATCAGCGGGCGGTTTCTTGCCGGCCCAAACGTCAGCTACAGTCAGCGCGGGCTGGAGATGGTGTCGCTGGGCGAAGCCAATGCCGTCGTTTGTTTGGCTGGCATAGCCGAGCAGATTTAGCGGTCCCAGCCTGGGCGTCCCCCAACATAGACCGCGTCTTGCACGTGAGTGCGGCAGCCGCGAGGACGATAGCCGCGACGGCGGTCGTTTTGACTCGGGCGTCCATACTCTCGGTTCGGATGATCGCTCTCCCAGCGGTACTCCCTGTCAACCAGCCGATAGACGCCGCCCTCTTCGCCGATCACTCTGCCGTCGAAAGTAAACGACGGTCCTTGTTCGTGGATTTCGCCAGCAAGAAAACCGTCGGTACAGAGAGGGGGCATTGTGGCCGTCGCGTCACTCGTCGTCAGTGGATGAGCCGGAATCATTCTTTGGCGTTACGTAGCTCTTGAAGAGATCATTGATCTTCTGCCGTTCGGCGCGGCCAATGAATGGTTCTCCAACCAATGCCGAAAATCCCTCCGAATTACGCGATAGACTGGAACGGCGACCGAGAGTAAATCCATTAGGCAGTTGTTGAAAATCGCAACTGCTCTCTCTCGTCCATGCTTTGAGATGAACTCGGCCAGCGCGACATCGGCACCATCTTTTGATTTGGAGTGCAGCATGCCAGCACCGTACATAAACAATTGGATTATGCGCCGACGTGTCAAAATGGCCTGAAAGGGTGTGGGAGCGGAATCCACCAACTGTCCAAATGCGCAGCAGTCGCTCCTGGACCCACCACACTTTCCGGGAGTCAGTGCAATGCTTCGAGTAACGCTCCACAGCCTTCGACAAAAGCTTGTCTCCAGCGTGCAGTTGACGGAAATAAGCGAGGACGGCCATTGTCTCTTCGTCATTCGGAAAAATCGCTTCAAGCAACCGTGAATTTTTTGTCACTACCAAAGGAGGTGTTGTTTGTGTTGTCTCAAACGTGATCGTTTTTGGAGATCGGAACCACGCGCTCGAACAGATTCGTTCGACGACCTCCATGAAATGCGAGATCGTGTTTGCCGCCGTCGAATCCCATTCGCCGATGGCCGTTGGCGGAGATAAGGCGAGCCGCAGGATGCTCTCATCATCACCAGGGATTATTGGCTCGGCCTGTCCAGAAACGTATTGAATCATCTCGTAGTGGGTGATCGCTTTGCCCGACTCATCCTCAAAGTATTCTGCATTGACATCAACCATCTTGACCCAATGCCCCCGGACGGAACAGTCTTGAAGTTGCCGTTCAGCTTCGGCGAGTGGTTGCTCCTGGAAAAACCGACGAAACTTCAGCATTCGCCAGTCAGGGACATCTCGGCTGCGGGAGACAGTGACGATTGTGGTCCCCAGACCTTCAGGACTATGCGGTGACGGCTTGTCGGACTCGACAATTCGCATGACCTCTTCGACTTGCTCCGGAAATAGCTGTGACCAATCGAGAACAAACGTGCGATTGAAGACAGGAAACGGCCGCTCGCGCCGCTTATCGAAGCAAGGAATGGTCCACATTACCAGGGGCAAATCGTCGGCTGTGCTCATTTGGTTCTCCGTGCTCTGCCACCTGCGTATGTCCTGCATTGTAGACGACGGACGGACCAAAAAGGGTTCGCTATTCGTCCGCCCGGAATTTCAACTGTGGCCCGGCTTGAGCGATCCTGGACGCCAGCACAAAAACGGAAATAGTGATCCCAGTGCTTGGCTCTGGAGTGCCGTCCTGCGTCGAATACAATGACATACCCTCTGAATTCATCGCTCGTTTCACCCAGCACCTCAGGGATTACACATGGCTTCCGATTTGGCATCAGAACCCCAGGTGGCCGCTGCTCAGGAAGACGGTGGCATTAAGAGGGTCACGCGCCGGCAACTCTACGATCTGGTGTGGACGACCCCGGTGCGGACGTTGGCGAAAAAGTTCGGCCTCTCCGACGTTGGCTTGGCGAAGACGTGTCAGCGCTACGAGATTCCTCGGCCACCTGTTGGCTACTGGACCAAGGTGCGGCAGGGAAAAAGGGTTCACAAGCCAGGACTGCGCCAAAACGAAGAGTTGGACCGTTCGACCATCACTTTCGACCTCCGACCGCGTCAACCGGCCGAGGCACCCGAGGAAGCACCGCCGGTCGTGCGTCCTCCCGATATTGCCGCTGCGATCGAAAAAATCGAGGCAATAGTGCCTATTAATGTGCCCAACGAAGTCGTGAGCCCGCACAAATTCGTCGCTTTGACGGATCGGGCGCTGCGTCAGTCAATGCGGTCAGGGAAGAAGGACCGCTTTGGATTCGTGGCCCCGCCCTGGGATTATGCTCATCCCACACTTCGTATCACTGTCATGGAGGAGTCGGTCCAAAGGGCATTGCGGATTGCCAACGCTTTTGTGCGAGGAGCCATCGCGGGCGGGATTAAGGTGGAGTGCATCAAAGAAGATCGTCGGGAGCGGGTGTGCCTAAAACTTCTTGGCGAGTCATTTGAATTCTCGATTTCTGAGCGAAGGAGGCAAGTTCCACATGTTCTTACGGCGGAAGAAAGGGACCATCAGAAAAAATACAAACACCTGTTTGGAGCACCGAAGTTCGACTACAAAAGCACCGGCGACTTAACGCTCTCCGTTTGGCCGGCGGGCCACTATTATCGGGCCAAAGTTTGGAAGGACGGCAAACGTAGTCATCTGGAAGAAATAATTTCTCAGGTCTTGTTGGAATTGCCTACGCGAGTGCAAAAGCTTCGGCAGGGCAGAGAAGCTCAGCGGCTCGCTGAAATCGAGCGTCAAAAAGAGCAGAGACAACGCTGGGACGAGGAGCGGCGACGACGGGAAGAGCAAGAGCGGGTGGACGCTTTGCTCGAAAACGTCCGAGACTGGCGAACCGCTGAGAATGTTCGGAGATATGCCAGTGTTGTGGAAGAAGCACTTCGTGAACGGGCATCGATGGCGACTGCGACGTTCAAGAATGGCTGGTGTGGGCGAACGCGGTGGCTGATCGGATCGACCCGATCTGCGAAATCCGCGAGCAGAATAAGCCAGCATCACCAAATCGGCCACGGTGAGGAGATCAAAAGGTGTCCCTAGAAACCAGCGAACTTGCTCGAATCGAAGCAATCGAAAGTCGGCTGAAGCTGATCGAATCGCAGATGCCGACCGTCGCATCACTCTCGGAAGCCGTCATCAGGATCGCCGATTACCTTGCCCCGCCTGCGTCGAAGATTGTTGGGAGTCGCTACATCGCTGACCGCCTCGGATGCACGACGATGTGGGTCACACAAATGGTGGCCAATGGGATGATCCCTCGAAAGTTATCGTTCCTGGCACTGGCAAGGGACGACTCTGGAAATTCTATCGTCCGCACATCGACGAGTGACTGACGAGCCGTAGCTGAGCGCCGGATATCGGTGGTTAGCAGGATTTGATCGAGGGAGCCACGGTGATTTATCACAACACGGGTTCGATTCTTTGAGCCTCCACACTTCAATTTTGGTGCCGGCTGATCCGATAGTGGCGGTTCGCTGCTCCGATAAGAAAGATTTTTCGATTGTGACGGTCAAGGAAATCGCGCCACAACTCATTGCTCGAATCTGATTTGGGACGCTCCCGGAAAAAGCAGCAGCCCGTTCCCGCCGCCTCCACTGTCATACTTCGCAAGTCGTTTGGTGAAAAGCGAATTACGCAAAAGCAGGACGCGGATTAGTTACCCGCCGCTCTGTCAGCCAGTCACATCTCTGTGGGCCTCGCAGGATCGTCAAGGTATCCATTGGCACTCCTATCGGCGGCGATGAGATCGCCGCGCACGTCGGCCACCTTGTCGACTTGCAATCGCTGACGTTTTATCGATCGGACATCACCGACCAGGGGCTTCGTCAGCTAAGCCGCTTGGTTGCTCGCCTGAGGAACGAGTGATAATGCTCGTCTGGCATTCCTCGGGAATCATCGACAACGGCGGATTCGAATATCTTTTTGTCGGCGAATTTCCCGGCGACCCCGACTATCACATTACGGCCGAGGCTTATAAGACGGCCGAGTTGTGGCGTGGTTACGAAGCGTTCCAGGAGGCCTTTGCCCTCTTTCCGGGCGGGAAAGTTCCATGCGATGCCGCTGAGCGCCTTCAGCACTATCAGGCCGCGAACCGGTCGGCCCGCGATCAGCTCGACCGAAAACTTTGGCAAGACGGATACACCAAACTCGGGAAAGGAAATTGGCCGAGTTCATTCGGAAGAACGCGGCGCGGCTGGGCGACCTCGATGCGACCTAGTAATGCCCATCAATTGGGCCACGGTAATCTTGCTGCGCTCATCGCTTTGCCATTGATTCCAGTTCCGCGAGATCGCCGTCGATGAGCGAGAGATTCTTGCGGTGAGCCCAGCGACTGGGCGGTCACCGATCTTCGCCGCTTCCGTCGTCTCATGATCGGAAAGTTCTCCTCGCCCAAAAAGCTGGAGACCTTGATAAGCGATCCCATGAAGTTGGCAGCGTCAAGTTCGTGGTTGATCGTGGAACTTTGGCCACTCTTCCATTCGGCGCTGGCTCTTCACACCCCCCGGCTTGTAGGGTGGCCATCGTCTCCCGACATCCATCGGAGAGTCGTCAAAACCGTTAGACACATCGTTTTTGAGTGTGCCCCGGAAGTTAGGGGCCCGATTTTGGGTCGAACGGACACAGCCGGCCAGGCGGCGGCGGAAAACCGCACTAAGTTTCTAGAGGATGCGTCTCACTCACTTCGGCGGGTCGTGCGGGCTGGGCAGTTCCCAAGATCGACCACGCCGGCCGTTAACTTCTTTCGCCTTATTTTTTCAGACTTTGAGAAGAATCATGAGAACCAATCGACTTAAAAGCCGGGCGGGTTCGACGCTGGTTCGGCTGCTCGTGGTGATCGCCATCATCGGCGTGTCGCTGGGCTGGCTCTTGCCCGCCGCCGTCCGGCAAGCCTGCGATGCGGCTGGCCGCTCGCAGTTCTGGAGCAATCTGAAGCAGCAGGCCTTGGCCGTGGCCAACTCCGTCGGCGCCTTCGGCAACCAGCGGCGAACCTCGCCGTACCTCAATCACGAGGACGTCGGCGTGTTCAGCGGGTCGGGCGGGTACGGCCAGCAGTCCACAGGCTCGGGGCTCCCGCCGTGGCTGGGGGGGGGGCCAACCTCGCCGTACGTCGATCACGACAGCTTGTAAGACGAGTAGTTACGCTTCGGGCTGCCGAGGCCACTCTGCGCCGGTCGCTTCTCAATCATGGATGCTCTCCTAAAGGCTCTCATTCGGAGGCGCCTTGTTGTGCGGGCCGGCCCGGCTGGCAAAGTATCTGTTGCGGTTGTGTGGTTCATCCTTTTCAGACGGACTGCGACCTGATGAGAACCACATAGGCGGCCTTGATCGCGGTGCGCAAACCATTCCAGGCCGCGATGGCGCGTGGCAAATCCGCGTCAAGCGACCCCGAAACACCGCGTCCCGCATCACCGCTCATCGCAATACTTCCAACAGATTATGCCGTTGGTCGGTCCACACCGGCAGCGGCGGCGTGGGAGCATCGGGCTTCGTATTACCGCCCACCGCGCGAATCGTTCGAGTAACGCCTCATTTCGCGACAAAATGACCCATTCGGCCAGCCAGCCCGCGGTCTGAGTATCGTCGATGAGCAGCCGGGCCGCACCGAACTCGAATTGTTCCGCCAGTCCGTAGACGACGGGAACCAAATCGACGTGCCGGTTCGACGTATGGACCGCCAAGGCGCCTCCGCGAGCGAGATGCGCCAGATAGATCTCGAAAGCCTCACGCGTCAGCAAATGAGTCGGAATCGAATCGCCGCTGAAAGCATCCAACACCAAAACATCAAACGCCTGCGGCTCCTCCAGTTCCCGTTCCAGCGAAAGCCGGGCATCGCCCAGCACGATTTCGACCGTCGTGTTTCGCTCTCGGGCATCGGCCAGATAGGTGAAATAGGTCTCAGCCAGTCGCGTCACCTCGGGGTTGATTTCATAAAACCGAATCGATTGCTCCGGGCCCTCAAGGTAGGCGGCCAGCGTGCCGATCCCCAGGCCCACGACTCCCACGCGAAGCGGACGTTTTTCACCGGCGGTTTCATTGAGGTAGTACGCGAGCGTCAGGCCAATACCGCTGTTTGTGGAGTAGTACGTCGTCGGGATCCGGTGCGCCACCGCGTCGGAAAATTGTATTCCGTGCCGGATTCCACCGTTGAACAGCGCATGAAAAGGATGCGGCGGATTGCTCGAGTAAGTTTTGATAACACTCAGGACGCCATAAAAATTCCGCGTTTGCTCAAGGATTCGAAATCGCGACAGCTCGTCATCGCGTAAGAGGGTCGTAATTTCCAGCAGTGCCAGCGAGGCTGTCACGAGGCCACCGGCCCGCAGCACGCCAGGCAGACTCAGCCATCGGCGCCGCCGGCCGATCGAACCAACCGGGCCGGACTCGGTCGAGCCAGAAAGTATGAAAGCGACGACCGCGGCCAGCACGAAACCGGTTCCCAGTCCAATTTTCCACTCGGCATACGTATGGAAGACTTGCGGTGCGATAATGCTCACCGAAAGGCCTCCCAGCGCACCGCCCGCCGCAATCATCAAATAGAAACTCGTCAGATAGCGGGGCTGCGGTCGTAGTCGCACCAACTCGCCGTGGCACAGCATACACAGAAGAAAAAGCCCCGCGAATTGACAGAGGATGTCGAATTTGTTGCTGATCGCGGGCTGCCAGGGGGTGGTGGGTGCGCCACAAATCCAGCCGTGGACGTGTCCCAACCAGCCTGCTCCCCAAACGCCCGAGTTGTAAATGCCGGCCGTCAGGTAGATCGCGATCAGTGCCGCCAACCCATAGGGCAGCCGTCGATACCAGCGTTCGTGATCAAATGCGATGATGAATGAGATCAAATACAAGCTCAGCGGCACCACCCACAGAAATGGGACCGGGGGCATGTCCTGGCAAACATGATTCGTCGTCGCCAAAAGCAACACTGAGGCGAATGCCGGCAGCGCTAACCACAACAGCCGGCGCAGCCGGGAAGGAGAGGATTCATTCTTCGCCGCCGTCGGAGCATTTGCTCGCGCCGTTACCTCGGCTGTCCCAGTTGCCATGCGTCGCAACCGGGCCGTCGACCAGCAGGCCGTGCCGCACAAGATGCAAAACACCACGAAGCCGACGGTCCACCACAGCCCTTGAGCATTGCCGTCCAAGGCCGGCTCGAACACAAACGGATAACTCAATAGCGCCAGAAGCGAACCCAAATTCGAGAGCGAATAAAGCCGATAAGGCGATCGGCCCGGCAGCGTTTGACTGAACCAGGCCTGCACCAGTGGCCCGGTCGACGAGAGAGCGAAGTAAGGTAGTCCGACGCAAACCGCGAGTCAGCGCCAGAATCCGCGCGGTGGGATAGCCACTGTCCGTTGGCTTCCACCAGTCCGAAGGTGTGATCGGCAAGGTCAAAAGCGCGGCCACGAGCAGCGTCAAATGGACGACGGTCCGCGCTTTAGGTCCGAAGGAGTGCTCGCTCACGTGTGCATAGGCATAGCCGGCGAACAGGACCGTTTGAAAAAACAACAGGCAGGTGGTCCAAATGGCCGGACCGCCGCCGAACCAGGGCAGAATGAACCGGCTGATCAGCGGCTGGACCTGGAACAACAAAAAGGCGCTGAGGAAGATTGTGCTGGCATAGAGCAGGGCCAATCGTGACCAGCGAGTCGATTCCATGCCGAAAGTGCGCCGAAGAAGTGGTTGCTGCGTCGAAAGGAACCAATTAACCACCTTGCGGCGCCGTGGCAGGAATGTCAAGCCACAACGGACGCGGCCGGTTGGCGGTGCCTCGAACCGATCACACGCAACGCAGAATTTACGGCAGGTTGTGGCGCTGGTCGAGCCACCTTGGCAGCGGCGGCGTCGGAGCTGGCAGCTTGGAATTGCCTTCGGTCGTGCGGCAGGTTTTCCAGCAATTGTTGGTTTTGCGACAAAATGATTCATTCGGCCGGCCAGCCGGCAAGGTGCGACTCGTCGCGTTTAGACGAGCCAGCAAGCCCAGCGAGCAGGCTTTCGACGCTTCTCAAGTTTGTGATTGGACGATAGCCGTATGCGCATGTTTGCCGAACTCACTCCGGATATTCGAACGCCACCTTTACCGCCTTGCTCTTGCCCTGGTCCCAGCCGGCAAGGATGGCGTCGCCGTAGCGCTGGAGTGGGAATCGATGAGTCAGAATCGGCGTAATGTCGAGGCCGCGATCCTTGATCAGGTCGAAATAGATCTCGATGGCGTGCTTTCGCTCTCGGCCAAAATCTTCGAAACCGAAGCCGTTGGAGCCGATGATCGAGACCTCTTTGAAGTACAACGGCGTCCATTCGAACCGCTTGGGCGTGGCCACGCCGGTGATCACGATTCTCCCTCGTGAGTCGCAGATCCGCAGTCCGACCTCCATGGTTTCTGCTGAGCCCACCGAGTCGTAGATGATCTGCACGCCTCCGTTAAGCATCGGCTTTCCGTACATGGGAGCCATCATCTCCGCGTCCAGCAGCGAAGCGATGCGGGGGATGACGTCCCGCGGTGGTCTCCAGGAAACGGTCTCCGCGGCACCGAACCGCTGGGCCAGGACCTTTTGCTGGGCGTACTTGTAGACCGCGATGACGCGCGTCTCCGGATACAGCAGTCGCAGGATGGCCACGGAGAGCAAACCCAACGTGCCGCAACCAAAAACGACGACCGTATCGCGAGGCCCCGGCGGAAAATTAAGGATCGCGTGAAGCGAGACGCAGAACGGGTCGGCCAACACCGCCTGCTCGTCGCTGACGCCATCCGGAATGGGAAAGCACATCGACTGATGGGCGGGCACAAAGGGGGCAAAGCCGCCGGTGGCCACGCTCGAGGTCCCGGAATGAATCCCCCTTGAACTGGGTCCTTTCTGAACGAGTCCTTTTTGGAAGTTGTAGCAGCGGGCAAAATTGCCCACCGCGCAGGCGGCACAGGGCTGCGTGATGCCTCGCGCTTGACAGGAGAGCCAGGGATTGAGCACGACGCGCTCGCCCGGCCGACGGTCGGTTACGGCCGGTCCAACCTGCTGAATCGTGCCGACCACCTCATGCCCCAACACCTGGGGAAAGCTGATCAGGGCCGTCATCGGATTATCCCAGTTGCCGATCGCGAAGATCTGCTTGTAATCGCTGCCGCAGATGCCGCAAAGCCGGGTCTTGATGAGAACCCAATCATCGCCGGGCAGGCGAACGTCGGGGATCTCCCGGTATTGAAGAGCGGCAAAACGGCCGGTGTAAGCCGTGGGAGAGATGCACGCCAGCAGTTTCGATGCGATGATTCGTGGCGCGTTCAGATCATAGACGAGTGCTTTCATGGGCCAGTCCTTGCGCTAGTTTGGGCTCAGGGCGAGCTGTTGCGGCCGGCCGTTGGTCGAACGCTCGCCAAATGCCCACGTTCTCCCGCTGGTCAGAGCGAATAGCCTTGACGGTATTCGGGCTTGATCAGTGAGTCGAGGTTGCTGACGTTCTTGGCTTTGAGATTCTTGGCGTCCCACTCGATCTGGGGACCGCTTCCTGAGTCGGCCGTCCACACGGCCAGATTGCCCAGCAGGACCATTTCGGTGAGCGGACCGGAATAATCGGGAAAGTTCGAGACGTTCGGATCGCCCCCTTTGATGGCCGCCACGAATTCTCGGAAATGGCCCGGTGATTCGCGAATCGTGAGGCCCTCGGGCTCTTTGACGTCGCCAAGGAGCACCCTCGTGGCGGCGTAATCGTCCGGCGCGAAAAGCTTTCCCCTTTCGCCGACCATCAATGAACCCGAGTCCTTGATCTCCGCTCCGTCAAACAGCTCCAGAGGGGGCCGTTTGCCGCCGTCGTACCAGATCATCTTCACGGCGGGGCGCTTGTCGGTGGCGGCGAACTGGTAGGTGATGATCGACCACTTGGGATAGCTATCCTTGTCGTGGCCAGACGTCTCCGCGGTGACCGAAATGGGATCGCGCAGGTCGAGTGCCATGAAGGGCAAGTTCATCGTGTGGCAGCCCATGTCACCCAGCGCGCCGGTCCCAAAGTCCCACCAACCGCGCCAGATCTTGGGGTAATAACACTCGGCAAAGTCGCGGCGCGGAGCCGGACCCAACCAAAGATTCCAATGCATGTTCTTGGGCACCGGACTGGCCGCCGGCCGCGGCAGGCCTTGATTCCAGTAGTGGCCGGGCCGATCTGTCCAGACGTGAACTTCCCTGATCGGACCCAGCGCGCCGGACTGCACGATTGCCGCCGAGTAGCGCAGCCCGCTGCCAGCCGTTCCCTGGTTTCCCATTTGTGTGACGACTTTCGCTTCGCGGGCGATCTCAGCGATCCGCCGGGCCTCCCCGATGCTGTGCGCGAGCGGCTTCTGGCAATAGACTGCCTTGCCCTCGCGCAGGGCGCGGGCCGTGACGACGGCATGTAGGTGGTCGGGAGTGCTCACCGTTACCGCGTCGATCTTTCCCGACATCTCATCGAACAGATCGCGAAAGTCATAAAACTTTTTCGCGTCGGGAAAACGCTTCGCTGCTTCGTCCAAGCAATCTTCGTTTACGTCGCAGATTGCGACGACGTTACCTTCCCGCGCGGCTTCGCCGGAGTCACTCTGCCCCATGCCTCCCACGCCGACGCAGGCGAAGTTGAGCTTCTCCGACGGGGCGGTCGGGCTGTCATCGGCAGCCGCGCGACCGGCAGCCCAGTAGCCGACGCCCAAAGCGGCAGTCGTTTTGAAGAAACCACGCCGGGAGTCTACAAATTTCGAATTCATGACTCGGACACTCCATGGACTACGGAGAAGATAAACAAATCAGCGGAGGCGAATGAACGATTATCGCTCTCCCGCCCAATAAGCCACCGCCGTGCGTGGCCGACGCGGAAGAGCAGCAAAAAAATTTTGTGAACTGGCCTCTAATTCCCCAGCGGATTGCCAAGGGTTGTCAGTCGATTGGGCGAAAGGCCCAAAAATCCTCTCGACGGCCGCGCTCAAAGGTAAGGCTAGCATCGGGGAATTGTCGCGGCAACAGAAAACTCCCCTGCGCGATCAGACAGAAGTGAGTCGAAGGGCTTGAGGTTGAGGATCGCTCCATCGTCCCAGTCGACTTTGTTCAACGATGAGTCGCTCGGCGAGCACGTCGAAAGGCGTTCTCATTTCAATCCGCCGATCAGGATGTTTCTGACTACGCTGCCCAACCGCCGGAACCGGACCTCACGCCGCTACGGTCATAGAACAGTTGAATCCGGGCAACTGCGGTCGCCCGCTGCGACCCGTTGCACTAAGGCCAAACGGGCATCCATCCGGCGAAAGATCGGTTTCCCAAGCCCTGGACTGCCGGTTGAGCTGCCGCTTGGAATTGTCAGGCAAATCTCGGATAATAGAGACTTCGCCTGCCTACCCGGACTGGTCGAGCAGCCTGACGGCTTTCGGTCAGTCTCCAGCCGACTTTTGGAGCGGAACCCACCATTCTCGGGATTCAGAAACGCATGAAGTACCGTGCACCGCCAACGCCGATGTCCGTTGGTTTGTTCCTGCTCGCCTGCGGCACAGCCGGCCTGCTTTACATGCCTCCGGCGCATGGCGCTGAAACGTCAGGAGCCGTCCAGCCGGATTGGGATGGCATGGGGCGCGACTACGACGTCCGGGTGCGCCTGCTGGTGGCTCGCTACTGCATCGAGTGTCACTCGGCCGACAACGCCGAGGCCGATGTAAATCTCGCCGCGTTTGCCGCCTGGACCGATGTCCGCAAGGATCCACGGACCTGGCAAAAAGTCGGGGTCATGATCGACAGCGGCCAGATGCCGCCCAAAGACGTCGCCCAACCGACGGCCGACGAGCACAAACAGTTGCAAACCTGGGTGCACGGCTACCTTCAGGCCGAGGCCCAAGCTCGTGCCGGCGATCCGGGCCGAGTCGTCCTCCGCCGGTTGAGCAATGCGGAATACACCTACACGCTGCGCGATTTGACTGGCGTCGAGTCTTTGGACCCGGCACGCGAGTTTCCTGTCGACGGAGCCGCGGGCGAAGGTTTCACGAACACCGGCAATGCGCTGGTGATGTCGCCGGCGCTGGTCACCAAATATCTGGATGCCGCCAAGGAAGTTGCCAGCCACGTGGTGCTGCTACCCGACGGAATGCGATTCTCGTCGAAGACGACGCGGCGTGACTGGACGGATGAAGCGGTAGCGCGCATTCGCGACTTTTATCGGCCTTTCACCGATCCGCGCGGCGGGAACAAGGTCAACCTCCAAGGCGTAGTCTTCGACACCAACACCGGCGGCGTTTTGCCGCTGGAAAAATATTTTTCCGCAACGCTCACTGACCGCGAAGCGCTGGCATCGGGGAGCAAAACCTTGGAAGCCGTGGCGCACGAGCATGGGCTCAACGCCAAATATCTGACCACGCTCTGGACGAGTCTCACGTCAACCGATCCCTCTCTGCTGCTCGATGGAATTCGCGGCCACTGGCGCACAGCCCAGCCCGCCGACGCCGCCGCGCTGGCCGCCGACGTGGCCGCTTGGCAAAAGGGGCTTTGGAAATTCGGCACTGTCGGACACATCGGCAAGTTGCGTGGCCCCAAGGCCTGGCTGGAGCCGATCAATCCGATCGTGGCAAGCCAGGAATTGCGGCTCAAGATTCCCGCCAAGTCCGATGGCGACTCCGTCACGCTGTCGCTCGTCGCGGGTGACGTCGGTGACGGCAACGAGCACGACTTTGTAATTCTCCAGCAGCCGAGACTCGTGGCTCCCGGCCGGCCCGATGTGCTCTTGCGCGATGTTCGCCGAGTGAGCCGCGATTACGCGCGGCAACTCAAGCAATGGCTGGCCGATTCCGACAAATACCTGGCGGCTGCGGCCGAAGCGGTCGAAGCAACGGGCACGATCGATCTGGACGACTGGCGCAAAAAAACGCTGTTGAAGTCGGCGCGCTACGGGCGTGGCTCGATTATCTCGGCATCGGCACAAGCCACGAGGTCAGTCTGGGTGGACACTTTTCCGAGACCGTAACGAATGTCTCCGGCTACGACTTCATCCAAGGTTGGGGTAGCGAAGCCACGCCCATGCTCAGGGCGAACTCTTCGGACCAACACGTGCGCATTCCGGGCAATATGATACCGCACAGCGTCGCCGTCCATCCCTCGCCGACGCACCGCGCCGCAGTGGGCTGGCGCAGCCCGATCGCCGGCGCCGTGCGCATTGGGGCTCTGTGACGCATGCCCATCCAGAGTGTGGCAACGGCGTCACCTGGTCGCTCGAACTTCGCCGCGGCGCCAAGCGGCAGCGGCTGGCGGCCGGAATCTCTCAGGGAGGCAATCCGGTCATAGTCGGGCCAATTGAGAAACTGATCGTGCGGCCCGGCGACTTCGTGTCGCTGCTGATCGGACCGCGCGACGGAAATCATGCCTGCGACCTGACAACCATCGATCTCGAAATTAGCGCCGTTGGCGACCGGACTTGGGACCTGGCGGACGACGTCTCAGCCAACGTGCTTTCAGGCAATCCTCACGCCGATCGGCTCGGCAACGAAGGCATCTGGCATTTCTATGCCGAGGCGGAAAAGGACGGCGTGCCGTCCGGACCCGCGGTTCCTGCCGGATCGCTGTTGGCAAAATGGCAGGCGGCCGAGGGGGTCGACGAGAAGCGGCAGTTGGCCGCCGCGGTCCAGCAGCTGCTCGCCGGCCCTCCGCCGGCAGCGAAAGACAGCCCCGACAGCCTGCTCTATCAACAGCTGACCTCGATCGCCGGACCGCTTTCGCTGGGCACTACGTCCACTGTGAGCAATGGAAACGAAAACTCCGCGGAGGCTGAATCATCCGAGCGGGATGCTGCCCAATGGGGCCTCGATCCGGTGTTGTTCGGCAAGCATCCGGACGGCATGGCCATCGATGCTGGCAGCCTCTGCATAAAAGCTCCGACGCAGCTTGAAATTCGCCTGCCTGCCGCGCTGGCGGCCGGCTGTGAGTTGGTCACCATCGCGGTGCTTGACCCGCGCACGGGTGTCGAGGGGAGCGTGCAATTGCAATTGGTGGCGGGCAAGCCCGCCGCGCCCGCGGGGCTGACTCAGAGTACGGTGACCGTGGTCGTCGCCGATGGAGCCTGGACCGGCGACAATCGCAGGGTCTCCTACGGAGCGCCGATTCTTGTCAGTGAAAACAGCGCGACGCGCAAGCAGCTGGAATCCGCCTGCGACGATTTCCGGCAATTGTTTCCGGCGGCCCTGTGCTACACCACGATCGTGCCGACCGACGAAGTCGTCACGCTCAACCTGCTTTATCGCGAAGACGATCAGCTGTGCCGTTTGATGCTGGACAAGAACCAGCGAGCCGAACTCGATCGGCTTTGGGACCAGTTGCACTATATCAGTCAAGACGCGCTCACGATGGTCGACGCCTTCACGCAGTTGATGGAATATGCGACGCAGGACGCCGATCCGAAAGTGTTCGAACCGATGCGCGGACCGATTAACGATCGGGCCGCGGCCTTCCGGCAGTTGCTCCTGGACACCGAACCAAAACACTTGGCGGCGCTCGCCGACTTTGCACGCCGCGCCTACCGCCGCCCCTTGACAGACATCGAGACGCAGGAGTTGCGCGCCTTGTACGGCAAACTGCGCGAGGAGGACATTCCACACGAGGAAACCGTCCGCCTAATCGTGGCTCGGCTGTTGGTAGCGCCGGCTTTTCTCTATCGGGTCGAGAAACCGGTGCCGGGCGCCGCGCAGGGGCCAGTGTCGAATTGGGAACAGGCCAGCCGGCTCAGCTATTTTTTGTGGGCCTCGCTGCCCGATGCCGAACTTGAGCAGGTCGCGGCGGCCGGCAATCTTACCGACCCCGACACCCTCGTCGCGCAGACTCGACGCATGCTGCACGATCCACGAATCCGTCGGTTGGCTACGGAGTTTGCCTGCCAGTGGCTGCATATTCACGATTTCGATCACCTGGATGAAAAGAGCGATCAGCATTTTCCCACCTTCGTCGCGTTGCGTGGCGCGATGTACGAAGAGTCGATCCAGTTCTTTACCGATCTGTTCCAGAACGATGGCTCGGTTCTCGGGATACTCGATGCGGACCATACGTTTCTCAACGAGGCTTTGGCCGCCCATTACGGGATTCCGGGGGTCAGCGGAGACCAGTGGCGCCGGGTCGACGGCGTGAAGCGGTTTGCCCGGGGTGGAATTCTGGGCCAGGCGACCACCCTCTCCAAACAGTCCGGCGCTTCGCGAACCAGCCCGATTCTGCGCGGCAATTGGATTACCGAAGTTCTGCTCGGCGAGCGTCTGCCGCGTCCTCCGAAGAACGTGCCACCGCTGCCGGCCGACGAAACCGCCCTCGCGGGTTTGACGGTGCGGCAGCTGGTGGAGAAGCATACCAGCGACGCGAAGTGCGCGGTCTGCCATCAACGAATCGACGCCTTCGGTCTTGCGCTGGAAGGCTTCGATGCGATCGGTCGTCGCCGCGAAAAAGATCTGGGCGGCGCACCGATCAACACCCAGGTGAAGGTCATGGATGGCGCCGAATTTGCCGATCTCAACGGTTTGCGGACCTATTTGCTTACCGTTCGTCGCGATGCCTTCCTGCGACAATTCTGCCGCAAGCTGCTGGGCTATTCGCTAGGCCGTGAGGTGCAGCTATCGGACGAGCCGCTCCTGGCCGACATGCAAACCGAGTTGAAAGCCCAGGATTACCGGGTCAACGCCACGCTTGAGTGCATCGTCCGCAGCCGCCAATTCCGCGAAATTCGGGGACGCGAGACCGCAAATAATGATTGAAGTGCGTTAGAATCATAGGTGGCCGCCGCCAGCCGGGAATCTCTCCACGACAGCCCCCCTCACTCAGCGAGACATCCAACGATGAACACGCACCTGCTATCCCGCCGCACGATGCTCCGTGGCCTGGGCGTTACGATGGCGTTGCCTTGGCTGGAATCGCTGCCCGTCTGGGGGGACGAACCTGCCGGCGATCAAGCCGCGAGCCAAGCGCCCGTACGGCTCGCCGTGCTCTTCTCCGGTAATGGATTTCACGGCCGCGAGTGGTGGGCTAAAGGCGAAGGCAAGAACATGGAGCTGGGCCAGGTCCTCGCGCCGCTGGCCGACTTCCGCGAGAAAATGCTCTTCATCCGCGGCCTCTACAACGAACAGGCTCTGAAAGGCAACATCCACAGTTCGCAAACGGGCAATCTGTTGTCCGGCGCGCCGCTCGCCTCGGGGGGCGAGATTCGCTCCGGCACCAGTCTCGACCAGCTCGTGGCGCAGCACTACAGCCATTCGACCAAGGTGCCAAGCCTGGTGCTGGGTTGCGAGAAGTCCAATCCGTCGGTCCACAAGAACTATTCGATGCTCTACAGCTCGCACATCTCGTGGAGCTCGCCCACGACTCCGACGCCGCTGGAGATCTATCCGGCTCTCGCTTTCGACCGGCTCTTCAAGGACGGTGTGCAAAAGGGGGACAAGAGCGTTCTGGACGCCGTGCTGGAAGACGCCGGTGATCTGCGCCGCGAGATCAGCGCCACCGACCAGCACAAGCTGGACGAATACCTCGACTCGGTGCGCGACGTGGAAGAACGCATCGCTTCGGCCGGCAAAAAGGGAGAGTTGCAGGGCTGGCGACCAACGCTCCTAGCGCCCAACATTCCCCGGCCGCCCGAAGGCATTCCGCAAGACATCGCCGATCACATGCGATTGATGTGTGATATCCTGGTCCTCGGCTTCCAGACCGACACCACGCGCATCTGCACGCTCAAGCTGAACAACGACCACTCGTCGTTGCGGTTCCCCAATCTCAACGTGGATTACATGATCCATCATCTGCTGTCCCACTCCGATACGGCCGACTGGTTGAAGGTGAATCAATTTTTCCTGGATCAGGTCGCTTACGTCGCCCGCAAGCTCGACGCGATCCAGGAAGGCGACCGCACGGCGCTCGACAACACGATGCTGATGTATTGTTCGAGCATGATGACCGGCAGTCACGACGCCACGCAATTGCCGGTCGTGATGCTGGGCGGCGGCGGTGGCCGCATCCAAACCGGCCGGGTTCTTGACTACGGCAAAAATCCGAATCGCCAGATGTGCCGCCTCTACCTGTCGATGATGGACAAGATGGATGTCCATCTCGATAAGTTCGGCGACGCGAGCGAGCCACTCTCCGAGATCTAAGGGGGCACGCGATGTCCACCGACTGGCCCGCCCGGCGATTGCCAGGCAGGCCGGTCAATACTCCCAGTTTGTCGTCAATTGCGGGTCATCTGTATGGCCACCATCAATTGCAGTTCCTGCACGTCCTCACGCAGCAGTTCGAGCTCGTAAAGCACGTTCGCCAGCGACGACTCGGAAGCCAGGTGACGAGCCTTATCAACTCTCACTTTGGCCAATTCCACTTGGGCCTGCAGCCGCCCGATTTCACCCTCGCTGACTGGCTTCGCATTTCTGGAATTCGCCGCTTGCGCGCGACGCAAGGCGTCTTCGGCCAGACGCAGGCTTGCCTCGGCGCTCGATACGTAGATTTGCGAATCGCCGACGGCATCGCTCTGCGCCAATTGAACTCGCTCGCGCGCCTTGCGAACAGCGTTCTGAATGCCCTGGATAACCGTGGGGCGGATCGTGTTGGGTGCGATCCGATTGGACTCTTCGTACCTGCTCAGCGTGGCTTCCATCAATTTCAAATACGCCTGGGCGTAGCGGACGTCCAAAGCCTTTTCCTGCTCCTCCGGGCTGCTGGAAGCGGATGTACCGGGTTCAGCCTTTTGCTGTCCCCAAAGCGGCGATGTGATGCGGTCGAAAAAGAAGGCACAAACGAGAAGTCCAACCACGAAGATCCATGATCGTTTCCACATTCAATCACCTCAACTGGTTTCTATGGTTCGTGTCTTTCAGCAACGACGATTGTCAAGCATCGCTTCGGCCGTTATTGCGCGGCGACAGTTCCCGCGTGGCGCTAAAAGTTCATAAAGATGTGGCCATCGGGCCCCACGGTCATGGTTCGCCTTCGTCCGGGTTGCACGTCTTCGAACTGACGCCCGGGCGGTGCGGGACGATAGGGAGAGCGGTAAGCAGCCCGCTGCGAGGCCTGGTTTTGGCGAGCCGTTTGCGCCGCGCGGTTGGCTTGGAGCTGTGCGTTCACTTGCGCCTGGCGGTGCCGATCGAATGCGGCGTGCGAAGCTCTACCTTGCTGCTTCTTGCGCTGTATCTTCAGGATCTCCTGGGTCAATTGAGCCGGAGTCATGGTGGCGAAATTCGGGATGTCCCGCAGCACCTCTTCGCGCTTCCGGTCGGCGAGTACGGATAGATATTGCCCGAACCAGGCGCGAATCTCCCGAAGTTCCGGGGCGCTGAGTATCTGGAATTTATCCTGCATGTCCGAGAGCACGGCTTGCAATTCTTTGACCGACATCTTGTCGACTTGGTCGGCAAAGTCGGCTCGCTGCCGCGATACCTCCTCGGGCGTGTAGATCGTTTGCGACCTGAACCACTCGTCGAGTTCGAACATCGCCCGACGCCAACACTCGCTGTTCAAGATCTCCGCTCTTTGCGCTGCATCACCGGCGGCGCCGGAAGGCGCAGCGTTGGCCGTTGCGGCGGGAGTGGTCAGATTCGGCGCGGCTTGTTGCCCAACGGCCGACAGCGCCCATCCCAGCAAGAACAGGCAGAGCGGGACGCTCGCCAGCGGTTGACCGTTTCGAATCGACATCTCCGCGATCTCCAAGTTTGTCGTTTTCGCGTTCCAGAATCGTATGTTTGACCCGTCAGGGCTGGGCAGCAGGCTGACGTGTAAATCGCACTTCTTGATCGGGGGCGGGCTCTCCCTCGATTCGGTTGGCCAACACCTTCCGGGTGTAACTGTCCTGGCCGTCGAACGTGATGACCGTGGTGTCCGAGGTTCGGCGCCCGTCGGGAAGAACGCCGGTGGCTTGCCCCACCCACGAATCGCCCTCCTTGGTCCATGTAGCTTCGTCATAACCACCGTCGGAATCGAAACTCCAGCTTTTCAACTTCCGTGTCAGCGGATCGACGCCGATGCGTTGCGAACCGCGGAGCACCACCTTGCCGCCATCGATGGCCGTGACGTCGCGTAGTAAGAACGTCCCGGTGGCGCTCTTATCTACGGTGACTTCCAGCCTGATCCCACCACTTTCGGCGGTCCATTCGCCAACCATCCAGCCGAGTTCCGACAGACGGGCGTCCGTGGGCGACTCGCTGGCTACTTCGCATAGACTGGCCAATCGCCAGCGGCCAGCCTGCTTGATCCAGATGGCATGAAACTGGCCGCGCACGGGCGTCGCTCCCTTGGTATCGGGCAACTCGACCTCCGACGCGCCGTCCTCCGCGGCCACCTCGGCGGTAAGAAATCGAATCTTGCTCGCCGTGACCTTCATTTTCGGCTGCGGACCCTGGCCGATCGCTTCCTCCGCTTCGGCCGCCAACTCGCTGGCCGGATGTGCATCGCCTTGGTCGTCAAAAAACTCGCCGTCGGCCGTCCAAAATGCGGCGAGCGCTTTCGAGTCGCCTTTCGTCAACGCGTCGAGATAAGCTTTGGTGGTCGCGCGGATGGCCTGCTCGTCCTGGAATCGCGCGCCGGCATTTTCGGCCGCCGCAGGAAACGCGACGAGCACACTGGCTAGAACCATCAGGCCGCCGCACAACGGACGTCTCTGACGCATTGCAAACTCCTCGAACAAAGTTCGGATCAATTCCAAAATTGGTTCATATCCGGTTGAAGCAACAACGAAGCTGCACCGATTCGCCTTGCCCAGCGTGCAAGAAAATCATTCGACAAGCGGGAGGAATGAAGCCGCGACCTGGCCTTGGACGGGGAACGTCACCACGTTGCCTTTCCAAAGGAAGGGCGGCGGTGAATCCTCGCGATTGTAACAGGCATCGCGACAGAATGCACGTTTTCGGCAAACGACGCGTCGCCCTCGGCCGAACCGACGACAGAGGCGTCCTCGCATCCGGTGGCACCAGCAATTGATTCCGCATAAAGTAGAGCGAGTCGCGGAGGCGCCATCGAAAGTCACGGGCGGACCACGGGATCGGACCAATCGACCGAATGCCCGGGAATTGGTGCCGTTCGACTCGGCACGCCCGTTTCGATGCCGCCAGGCGTCCATCCGAAGAGGCTCTTTCCAACGACGATCTCATGTCTCTCGTCGCGGAGATAATGCTGCCATGGCGGCAAGGGCTGCAATCCTTGCGACGTGATTGGGTGCCGCTGATCGCCTACGAACTGGGGGTGTCGTTGTTCGCCGCGACGCTCGTCGGTCCTTTAGCGCTCGCGCTGTCCTATCAACTCATTGGCCTGCGGGGCGAGTCCGCGGCGGGGAATTGGGAGCTCCTCGAGCTTTTGCTTTCGCCGTTTGGTGCCCTGGCCTTCATGTGCGGTGCGAGCCTGATGATCGGATGGGCGTTCATCGAATACTCGGGGCTGATCGTCTTGGCGGACGCGGCGCTGCGTGGCAGCAGCCTGTCGACGCGGCAGGTTCTTGCCCGAATTCTGGACGCAGCTCCCCGGTTGTTCGGTCTAGCCGTGCTTCAGACGAGCCTGGCGATCGTCATGGCGCTCCCATTCCTGGGTCTCGCGGCGGCGACATATTGGCTGCTTCTGGCCGATGCCGATATCAACTATTATCTCACCGAGCGGCCGCCTCGGTTTTGGATCGCGCTGACAATCGGAATCGTCTTGGCAGCCGGTTGCTTCGTTTGCATGGTTTGGTTCTTTGTTCGCTGGGCGCTGGCGGTGCCCGCGTGCGTGATCGACGGCCAGAACTGGCTGGCAGCGTTGCGGCTGAGCTCGCGTCTCATGCGCGGTCGCGCATGGCGTATGCTGATCATCTTTGTCGGCTGGCAATCGCTCAAGTACATCGCGCTGGTTGCCGCGATCGCAGGGCTGAATCAGGTCAATGAGGCGATTTTTGCAGTCTTCGCAGAGCGCCTTTCACTTCTGGTGTGGTCCACCCTGGCGCTGCTGCTGCTGGACGCCGCTGGGCTGCAACTGCTAGGGGCGATTTTCGCAATCGGCCTGGCGATTGTGCTCGCCTGCGAATACGAACAGGCCCAGCGATCGGGGACAGCGTCGGGCGGTGCCGTCCCGCGCGCAGATTGGCCTCGACCCCGGCTGGGCAAGCGTCGCGCGCACGAGCGGCGGTCGTGGCCATTGCCCTGCTTGGCCCGGCGGTGAGCATCGCCTACGCCTTGATACTGGAACGCGAGTTCGTCGAACATCGTCCTACCAGAGTGACGGGCCACCGGGCCGGCTCAAAAGCCGCTCCGGAAAACAGCCTCGCCGCGCTGCGACTGTCGATCGCCGCCGGCGCCGACTACGTCGAGATTGACGTCCAGCAGACGGCCGACGGTCACGTCGTCTTGTTGCACGACCGTGACCTGCGGCGAGTCACTGGAGATCCGCGCCAATTGCACGACTTGAATCTCGCGGATCTCAAGGATCTGCGGCTCCGGGACGAGCGCGGCCTGAGCGACGAAAAGATTCCGACGCTGGCCGAGTTCATTGCCGCGTGCGATGATCGCATTCGACTCAATATCGAGCTCAAGGACGTCGGACGCTCGCCGCGTCTGGCGCTGGCTGTACTCGACGTGTTGCGTGATCGTGCGTTCGCCCAGCGTGCGATCGTGTCCTGCTTTGAAATGTCCCCGCTTCGAGAGATAAAACATTCCGAGCCGCATCTGCCGATCGGAATCATCCTCTCGGCCACACAAGGAGACGTGGCGCGGCTGCCCGTCGATTTCTTGAGCCTGCATCAGCGCCTGGTCCGAGCAGACCTGGTGCGCCGTGCGCATCAACGCGGCAAGGAGGTTCATGCCTGGACGGTCAACGAGCGGGAGAGTGCCTTGCGCCTTTTGGATTTGGGATGCGACAATCTGATTACCAGCGACCCGATGCTCATGCGCGAGGTGGTCGATTGGTACGCCGGTCTCGGAGATACCCAGCGGATGCTATTGCGTTTGCGACGATGGATGCGCGAATGAGATCGGCAAGCGGTCGCCGGCCGTCTGCGGCGCGTTTCATTGCGCCACGACTTGCACCGAAACTTCCATCCGTTCGAAGGCGTCGGACGGACCTGCCCACGAACCCTCCAGCGGCATGGCTTTGTTCTGCTCGCGGGCCACGGCGACTGAGATGTGCTCGGAGCCGGCCGGCTTGTTGTTCGTCGGATCGAAACCCCGCCAGCCCGCGCCCGGAATATAAACCTCGGTCCAGGCGTGGGTGGCGCCGTGCTGGCCTTCGCCCAATTGGATATAGCCGGTAACGAACCTTGCCGCGAATCCCCAATGCCTGACGGCTTCCATCATGAAGACCGCATAGTCCCGGCAAGATCCGGTCCCCTTGGCGAGCGTCTGGCAAGGGAGCTGGACTCCATGTTCCTCGCGGTGCTGGTATTGGAAGGAATCGTGAATTCGCGTGTTGAGATCGTTCAGCAGCTGCGAGGTCTTGATCAGCTGACCAGGACGATACAGGTCGAAAAGCCAGTCCCGTAGCGCGGGACCGTCGTGCGGATAGCTGACAATCCGATAGGGGACGATTTCGACCTGCTCGTTCACGTCATATTGAAATGGATAAGATTCGGCATGTGACTCGACGAGACAATCGATCGGAGCATCATCGTAAAGATCGACCTGAATCTCGCTGCTGACACGCAGTTTCCGCGCTGGCTCGGTGAAAGTCAGGATTGCAATCGAATTCCCTTCGACATCGCGCATCCAGCGCACGTTTGCATGAGGTTCGATCGCGAGCCGCGAGCTCGCGATATGCACGTCGTGTCCCTCGCGCGGCCGCAATCGCAAGAAGTGAGGGCCAAAAGCTACGGGCGAGTGGTAGTGATAGGCTGTTTGATGGGTAATGCAGATTCGTTTCATCGTTGTGTGCCCAATTGCCGGCAAATCGTTCCGCCACCCCATGCCCTCAGGCTGCCCTGGCCCGCTCAGCAAAATACGTCAACAGCGCCGGTGCTCAACTCATATTCGGCGCCAACGACCTTCAATTTATTCTTGTCGACCAATTTGGACAGGATTGGATCCAGCCCCTTGAGTCGGCCGACGCAACGTTCGACGTTGGCCCGGATCACATTGTTGAGCATGTCGCCAGGACGGCCCTTTGCCGCGACGACAGCCGGCTTGATCAGGTCCACGAGTCCGCCGATCGAGCCCGGCAGCGCGTCATTGGCATTGATATGCTCGATGGCTGCCTTCACGGCTCCGCACTGGCTGTGACCCAAGATCATGATCAGTCTGGCGCCCAGCTCTGCGACCGCGAACTCGATGCTCCCCTTCAACAGCGGACCGGTGCCACTGACCACATTGCCGGCCACGCGAACCACGAACAGCTCGCCCACGCCCTGATCGAAAACAAGCTCGGGAGAGACCCGCGAATCCGCGCACCCGACAATGATTGCCAGGGGAGCCTGTCCCTGGGCGTCCGCGGCAAAGTCGGCCGGCTTTCGCCCCACGCGACTCGATTCCCCGCTAACGAACCGCTGATTGCCCTCGAGCAACCGTGCGAGCATGGCATTGGGATCGCGATTCGGGGCCGGCTGGTCAGCGGCCTGGGCCAATGGCTGGAAAGAAAGGCCGGCTGCCCCCGCCGCCAGTCCAGTGAATTTGATGAAATCGCGGCGCGACCGGCGGTGGGAAGATAGCATGGACGAGCCCTCCAGATTTCGAAGCAGAGATCGGCCGGTGAGCCCGACCCAAGGACGCGACCGACGGGCCGGTAAAGCAAACGGTGTTTTGGCGCGACGCGATATGGACAGATTAGACCAAGGACACGCCCTGTCGCTCCAGCCGAGTCGCGTTGGCCAACTTGGAGCGTCCGCACCGAATCTCAGCCAAATCTACTAATCCCTAGCCCCCCTGACAATGACCGGCTTACTCAAATCCTTCGCGCCGGTGCTCGGTCGGACCGGATAGGGGTGGCGGTCATTGGTCCGCCATTGGCGGCCACCAGGTCTCTCCGACCGCCCGAGTCGCCCAAAAACCGTCCGCGAGGCGCATCCCCTGGTGATTGGTATCCGACTTCTCCGAAACTGCTCAGCCGCAATCGCTGAACGCCGCTCGCTTCGTGGCGACTCACCTTAAGACGGCGCAGCTCTATTGTCTCGCTTGCCGCGCTTTTTCCATTTCCGCTTTCATATCGATCGCGCCATCGACGCGCGGAACACCTTTTACGGCCTGCGGGGGAATGAACGCCACCGGGATGTTTTGCTTTTTGCTCTTGATTTTGTCGACGGCTTCCTCCAGCAGCCTGCGACGTTCCGGCGTCATGGCAATGCTGATCGTCTCGCGATGAGTGGCGATATCCTTGGCAAATCCCCGGTACTCTTTTCCCAGCATTGCGGCCACAAGTTCGGCATCCGAATCGAAATACTGCGCGGGATTTCCGGTGAACACCTGCACGTTGCCGTTGCCGCGCGAACAGGCGAATGTCAGCGCTGCGTCGGAATCGGTGCAGCGTATCCGCACTTCTTCATCGTCTTTCCCCTTGCCGATAAAGATCGTGGCGGCGGAAACATGCTTATCGCGCGCTTGCTTGAACATCCAGTGCGCAGCGCCATCGACGTCGGTAAAATCGAGCGCGCTGACCATACCGCATGCCATGGCCAGGTTGCGGATGCCCTCGCCGTCGCCAGTCATTGAGGCGGCGCCTTTGTCGCTGGCGAACGTTCCGCCCGCTGTACCGACGTCGCCGACGCGGCCCGGCACATTATTGGCCGTACCGCCGGTGGAGGTGGCGGCAGCGAAACGCCCGTCCGGGTCCATGACCACGCAACCCACCGTGCCGGTGGAAGCATGGCCAGCGGACGCCGTCGCTGCGTGTTCGCCTGCTTGTCTGGCAAAAGTCAGGATTTCATCGCGGCGCTTCCCGGTCGTCTCATAGCCGGTTTTCATGCCCGGGATTGGTATTTTGTTCTCCAAAAGATATTCCAGGCTCTTTTCTCCAGAAAGATGCGCGTTGCTGAAGGCGGTCTGCGCGTGCCACGGCTGCCGCTGGGCTTCCTTGAATCGCGCATAGGCGATGGTGATCGGATTCACCACGCCTGGCACCACTTCGATCGAGCCGGAAACCGGCATGCCCTCGGCCGATCGCGACATGATCGCCGCCGTGCGGCGTATATCGCCGTCGCGCTGGAAACGGGCGCCGATGCCGGCGTTGAATATCCGACTGGCCTCCAGAAGCTCGACGGCGAACCGGGCGGTGTCGGCGGCATGATGCGTCTGGCCGTCACCGCTGCGCCCCAGCATGTAATCCTCGGCTTGCGCGGCAATCAGCGCAAGCATGTCCTGCGCGGCTTTCAAATCTTCAGGCTTTTCATGCAATTGGCTGGTGTAGCCACCATGCACGACGATGATCGGGGCACCTTGTTGCTTTGTGCCGCTTTCGCCTGTTTCCTCTGCTGCCTGCGCTCTTTTGCCGGAGGCTAGAAAAGTGCCGCCAATTATGGTGCTGGCCGCTTTAAGAAAACAGCGGCGATCCGGTGTTGCTTCAGGGCTCATGGGCGTACCAGTTCTCGCGTCAGAAATGTTCGCGATAAATCAAAAAGGGTTCGATTGCGCACGCGGCGAATGCCTAACTCAAGTCAGATTTAAAATGAAAGGCAAATCGCCGTTGAGCAGATTCATTCAAAGCGATGCTTCCGCTGGATTTGTTATATCGGCAGATGGATCGGCGGCTTCGGGTTCGCTCGCTGTGTCGGGCAGGCCGAATACGACGATAAGCAGCGAGGGGAAGAGGCAGAAGAAGAGCAGCCACTCCCACAGCGAAAAGCGCAGGAGCAGGGACTGCGGACTCACGTTGACGTCGTGGCCGAGTTCGCCATAGATGAAGAATCGCCAGCCCTGAGTGACAAGGAAGCCAACCGGCCCCCAGCCCACGGCCATACCGAACAGCAAGGCTTTGGCCACGCCGATCGGCGGATTGCAAATCAGGATCCCAGCGAAGATCCACATGGCGACATACAGCCCTCCCATGGCGAGCACGCCGGCAAGCTCGTGCGCAGGGTCGAGACCGGGAAATTGTGGAATCAAGGCGAGACCGACCAGGCCGACACTGGCGCAGCGCGATGCGAACGTTCCTGCGGCGACGAGTCTGCGTCGCTCTGGAACCTGCCCGGCGGTCAGTGTGCGCATGCTTCGTGAAATGTGGCCCGTGATCGGCCACAACATGACGCCACTCAGGCCCATGCCTGCCGACCAGAACAGCCAGCCCGCGGGATTGAGACGCGGATCGCCCAGATAACTGATGTCGTGATCGAACATCGAGTAGTGCGGATACGAGCGCGCGCGAGGGCAAGGCATGCGGCGCAGATCACGAACTGGGTGGGAATCCAGCACGACAGGAGGAAGGTCCGGCTCGGTTCGTGAAGCGCGAGTCGCATGAGGATTTCTTTTTCGTTCCAGCCTACCTTGTACAGAGCCGAGGCTGACTGCCCCGATTGCGCGATTGCATTCGGCCACGTATTGTATACAATGAGTCACATCACTGTATACAATGTGGAGCACGCGACGATGTTGGTAGCGTTGGATCGAACGAAAGCGACTTTGAAGCAAACGCTCGGCGACGGGGTCGCCAGGCGGCTGCGCGAGGAAATTATCTCGGGCAATCTGCTCCCGGGAGCGATGCTGGCGGAGATTCCCACGGCCGAGCGGCTGGGCGTCAGCCGAGTTCCGGTGCGCGAGGCATTGCTGGTCTTGGAACGCGACGGACTGCTGGTGTTCGACGAGCGTGGAAGATGTCGCGTCCGCACGCTGACCGCGCGCGATTTCGAGGAGATCTACGACGCGAGGTTGCTGCTGGAACGCGAGAGTTTCCGCCTGGCGGCAATGCGACATACGCCGGAACAGATGTCCGCGATGCAGCGCAGCATTGCCCGCATGGAGAGGACCAGATCGATCGTCCGCCTGACATTGCTCGATATCGAGTTCCACGAACTGATCGTCGAGGCCGCGGATCATCTCGCGCATCGCGCATCTTTGGGCCATCATGAGAGGGCAGATTCAGATTTTCACCGCTTCGCTGCAACGCCAGCTCTTTGGAACGGCGGAGAACGTGCGAGACACTAGCGTTGCGAGCCATCGCGAGTGTCTGGAGATCATCGCCTCGCGAGATGCTGTCGGTGCCGCCCAGGCCGCGCGTAAGCACTTGCAAACGTGGCGCGAGTGGCTGCTGGTGAACCGTGCCGAGGAAAACCGTTGAAATGATCGCATCACGTCGACTCCTGCAGCTCGAAATGTGGATCGTGCTCGCCCTCTGTCGGCTCGGCTGCGCCTGGTTGGGTCGTTGCCGACGACGACGCCGAGTTTTTCGAGAAGCAGTGTCCGTCCGATCCTGGCTCAGCGCTGTGAATCGTGTCATTCGGCCGCCAAAGGGAAGACGCATGGCAGCCTGGCTCTGGATTCGCAACCGGGCTGGAAAAAAGGGGGCGAATCCGGCCCCGTGATCGTCC
Source organism: uncultured Planctomycetaceae bacterium (assembly GCA_963702015.1). Lineage (GTDB taxonomy): Bacteria > Planctomycetota > Planctomycetia > Pirellulales > PALSA-1355 > DATJTR01. Next base: position 1,505,927 of record OY969698.1, on the reverse strand, counting down.
CCGGCAACGTCGATGAGAGCCTGTTGATTCGAGCGGTTCGATACGATGACGACGGTCCGCAAATGCCTCCCAACGACGGCGGCGGAAAACTGCCAGATGCGGAAATTGCTCTGCTGACCGAATGGGTCCGGCGCGGTGCTCCCGATCCGCGCACGGCGGACACGCGACGGGGCGGACTGACCGAAAAAGAATTACGCGAATGGTGGTCCTTTCAGCCGCTCGGTGACGTCGCGGCCCCGGACGTGAACGACGCGACCGCGATCCGCAACGACATCGACAAATTCGTGCAGGCCAGGTTGCAGGCCGAAGGTCTTACGCCGTCGCCGGAAGCCGATCGGCAAACGCTCATTCGTCGAGCCACGTACGATCTCACGGGACTTCCTCCCACCCCGGAACAAGTCGACGCGTTTCTTGCCGATCGCTCGCCGCTGGCGTACGAAACTCTGATCGATCGCCTGCTCGCGTCGCCGCATTACGGCGAGCAATGGGGAAGGCACTGGCTGGATCTCGTGCAGATATGCCGACACGGCCGGCGAAAACACCGATCATCCGATTCCCCAGGCGTGGCGTTACCGCAACTGGGTCATTGACGCGTTCAATCGTGACCTGCCTTACGACGAATTCGTCCGCGAACAAATTGCCGGCGATCTGCTGCACGCCAATGATCCGGCCGACCAATACGCCGCGGGGGTCGTCAGCACCGGTTTTCTGGCGATCGCTCGTCGCTTCGATCACGACAGCGATAAGCACATGCATCTGACGTTCGAGGACACGATCGACACGATGGGCAAAACGTTTCTGGGGCTGTCGATCGCCTGTGCTCGCTGTCACGACCACAAGTACGATCCGATCTCCGCGAACGACTACTACGCCCTCTACGGGATTTTAAACAGTACCCGATTCGCGTTTCCCGGTTGTGAGGCCAAGCAACAGCCCCGCGATCTGGTGCCCATGCTGTCGCCCGCCGAATGGGCAAGAACGGTAGAGCCCTATGACAAACTGCTCGCCGAAATCGATACGCAACTGAGCCAGGTGGCCGATTCCCTGGTGGCGCAGTCCAATGAGTTCAAGGCCACTGCGGTAGCGAGCTCATCGCAAACGTTGGCTCGCGGTGTCATCGCCGACGGTGGGGCCCAGTCCTTCGAATCCGCGCCGGATCAATTGCTGCAAGCGATCGATGTAAAAGTCGGGCAGATGATCCAATTGACAATCGATCCGCAGACCAATTTCGGTGCCGACACGACCCTGATTGAATGGACCATCGCCGAAATTGGCGGCGCGCAGCGTCTCTGGAACCTCTCGCAGGACGTCACCGGCGATTTTCTGGCGGCGAATCCGCACGCCGATCGTTTGGGTAATCCGACGGTTTGGCTGTTCCTCGACGGCCGTGGCGGCCCGAGTCTGCTTGCCCGAACCAGTACGCGATGCAGTCGGGAAATCCGGTCTGCTCGCCTGGCGTAACGGCGAAAATCCAGCCGTCCTCGTCAATTCGACCAAAGACCCGATCCCGGCGTGGACCGCGCTGCCAGCGGGAACGGTGATGGTGCATCCGGCATCGGATGGACCGGTCGCCATCGCCTGGGTCAGCCCGATCGATGGTCAGGTCTCTTGCAGCGGTCGTATTATCGACGGGCATCCCGGCGGCCCCGACGGCGTCGGCTGGACCATCGACCGCAACAATGGCGAGTATTCATCCGCACTGCAGCGGATGGCCACGGCCGTGCGCAGCGATCGCAGTTAACGGCACGCAGGGCGGACCTTGTTGCGCATGCTCCCGTGCGCGAAGTGGCTTACGGCGTGGCCGAGGGCACCATCGCAAACGCGCGGCTTCATCTGCGCGGCGATCCCGAAAAACTCGGCGAAGAAGTGCCGCGGCGCTGGTTGGAATTGTTCGGCGGACAACCGGTGCCCTCTGACGCTGGCAGTGGACGCCTGCAGTTGGCCGAGTGGCTTTCCGAGCCCTCGAATCCGCTGGCCGCCAGAGTCATGGTCAACCGCATCTGGCAGCATCATTTCGGCAAAGGACTGGTGCAGACCCCCAACGATTTTGGAACGCGCGGCCAGCGCCCCACGCATCCTGAACTGCTCGACTGGCTCGCGAAACAATTCCTCGAATCGGGATGGAGCGTCAAATCGATGCACCGCCTGATGATGCTTTCGGCTGCCTATCGGCGATCCAACGGCGATCCGTCGATGGAAGGCCACGAGAAGGCAAACGCCGTCGATCCAAACAACAATCTCTTCTGGCGTTTCGATCGGCGACGAATGAGTGCCGAAGAGCTGCGAGACAGTTTGCTCGTCGCAAGTCAACAGATCGATCTAAGCCCCGGCGGTTCGCATCCGATTCCGCCGGCCGCGAATTGGTCGTTTTCGCAGCATGTCCCTTTTGCGGGTGTTGCCGAAACGGACAAACGAAGCGTCTATCAGATGACGCTTCGCAATCGTCGGCCACCGTTCATGAGTCTGTTTGACGGAGCCGATCCGAATGCCTCGACGCCACAGCGTCAGGTCACGACGGTTCCCACGCAATCGCTCTACTTCATGAATGATGCGTTCTTCCACGGCCAGGCGGAAAAAATCGCGCAGCGAATTCTTGGCCAGCCCGACGATGACAGTCGGTTGAATGAGCTGTTCCGCATTGTCCTTGCAACGACTGCCGACGAAAGACGAGCGCGAAACCATAGCGGTCTTTCTGACGAAATATGCCGCGGCGACTTCCGATACTCCGCCGGCCGAGCAGCCGTTGGCCTTGTGGTCGGCCTGTTCCCGAATTCTGCTTTCGAGCAACCAATTCCTTTACGTGGAATAACATCATGCATCACTTTTGCAATCATGGGAATCGTCGGCAATTCGTGCGATCAGCGGTTGCCGGGTCACTCTTGATGCCCGGCCTGCTCAGCGAGTTGCTCGCCGCCGACGCCGGTCGTTCGCCGTCCGCTGCCGACTCGGATGGCACCAATCCGGTCGCGCCCAAAGAGCCGCATTTTCCCGCCAAAGCCAAGTCGGTGATCTTCCTGTTCATGAGCGGCGGTGTTTCGCACATCGATTCGTTCGATCCCAAGCCGCAACTGATCGCCGATCACGGCAAGCAAGTCACGTTCGATCATCCGGAGACCCGGAACCGGCCGGGTTACGAGAAGATTTTTCTGAAGCGACCCGACTGGAAATTCTCGCCGCGTGGGCAAAGCGGCATCGAAGTCAGCGATCTGTTTCCGCAGATTGCCAGCCAGGCTGATGACATCGCGTTCATTCGATCGATGCATACGAGCCATTCGAATCACTACAACGCCACTTTGGGGATGCATACCGGGTCGTTCGCGTTCGCGCGTCCCAGCATTGGATCGTGGCTGAGCTACGGACTCGGCACGTCGAACCAGAACCTGCCCTCGTTTCTGGTGCTTGCGCCGCAGATGCCCTACGCCGGAACCCAGGTTTGGGCGTCTGATTTCCTGCCCGGGGCACATCAAGGAACGCGCGTCATGCCGGGTGCGGAGCCCGTGGCCAATCTGACGCGGCGAGTCCCCACCGAAATGCGGCAGGAACTGGAATTGGACGCCTTGCAGAGGCTTCAACGAAGCGCACCGTGCGACGCGTAAGGAGGATCTCCAACTCGCCGCGCGGATCAAAGCCTTTGAAACTGCGCACGGCATGCAGACCGAAATGCCCGCGGCGCTCGATCTGGCCGGCGAAACCGACGAAACGCTGGCACTTTACGGACTGAAACGCGGGATGAACGACGGCTTCGGATGGCAGTGCCTGGCAGCCCGCCGGCTGGTGGAACGCGGCGTTCGATTTGTCGAGCTGATCCATACCGGTTCGAGCGCCAACTGGGATTCGCACGGAAACATGGCCGACCACGGTCGACTGGCACCACAAGTCGATCAACCGATTGCCGGCTTGTTGCAGGACCTCAAGCAACGCGGGATGATGGACGACGTGCTGGTGGTGTGGACCACCGAGTTCGGTCGGACGCCCTTCAACAACACGGCCGACGCCCCAGGACGCGAGCATCACAACTGGGCTTTCACCTCCTGGCTGGCCGGCGCCGGAGTGAAACGGGGCTACGTTCATGGAGCCACGGACGAACACGGCATCCGAGCTGTCGAGAATCCCGTCCACGTGCACGACTTCCATGCCACGATCTTGCATCTGATGGGCATCGACCACGAACGGCTGACCTATCGCTACGGCGGACGGGATTATCGCCTGACCGACGTGCATGGCCACGTCGTAAACGAGGTATTGGCATAACGCCGGCCGGAGAGCCCCGCGCCGGTTCTGGCCAGGCAGACGGTTGCCTGGCGTGGCTCGAAAAGGTTCTCGGGACGCCGCCACAAAGCTCGACGCATAGCGTCTCGAGTTTGTAGCAGATACTGTCAGACGACGAAGGCGCGCGAGACTGCGCCTAGTGATGAAACCCGCTGCCGTCTTTGGCTGAGACCGGCACATTAATCGGATGGTCGCGAAACCAGTCGAGCGCCGCGCGCATGTCGGCGACGAGTGCTCGCATCAGGTCGCGGCTTACACCATGCCGAATCAATGCCCGCTGCACGATCACCTCGGGCAAACCGGGCAAGGGATAGGCGCATACCTGCCAGCCGTGATAGCGCAGCCGATCGGCCAGATCGTAGAGCGTGAAGCTGCCCGCGTGATCGCCAGGCTTCAAGGTCCAGCAAGCGGCCGGCAAGCCGCTATGACCGTCGTGCACGATGTCGAATGGGCCGAGCTCGGCGATCTGTTCGGCCAGAAACACTGCCGTATCGCGACAGGCTTGCTGGACCTGGCCATAACCCTCGCGACCGAATCGCAAGAAATTGTAGTACTGGCACATCACCTGGCCGCCCGGCCGGGAAAAGTTCAGGGCGAAGGTGGGCATGTCGCCGCCGAGATAGTCGACGCGAAAGATCAGGTCCTCGGGCAGGTCGGTGGCCTCGCGCCAAATGACCCAACCGCAGCCCAAGGGCGCCAGCCCGTACTTGTGCCCCGAGGCATTGATCAATTTGACGCGCGGCAGCCGGAAATCCCACACAAGCTCCGGCTCCAAAAACGGCGCGATGAACCCGCCGCTGGCCGCATCGACATGGACCGGAACGTCCCAGGCGCTTCGGACGGCAAGCTCGTCCAACGCCTGACAGATCGCGCGCACTGGCTCGTACTGACAAGTGAACGTCACGCCCAAGGTCGCCACCACGCCGATGGTGTTTTCGTCGACCCGGCGCAGCACTTCTTCGGGCGTCAGTAAGTACCGTCCCCGCTCCATCGGCACTTCGCGCAGCTCAACGTCGAAATATCGCGCAAATTTGTGCCAACAGACCTGAACCGGCCCGCAAATCATGTTAGGCCGCTCGGCCGACTTTCCGGCAGACCGCCGACGCTCCCGCCACCGCCATTTCAAGGCCAGCCCGGCCAGCATCGCAGCTTCACTGGAGCCGGTAGTCGAGCAGCCAATCGTATTTGCCGCCCTCGGAGAATTCCACAGATCTGCCAGCATATGCACCGAGCGGGCTTCGATTTCCGCTGTCTGCGGGTATTCGTCCTTGTCGACGATATTCTTGTCCAGGCAATCGTCCATCAAGCGGTGGACTTGGGGCTCGACCCAGGTCTGGCAAAATGTCGCCAGATTCATCCGCGCGTTGCCGTCGAGCATCAGCTCGTCGTGCACGATCGCGTAAGCATGCTCAGCCGGCAGCGCATGCAGAGGAAAGCGGTACTTAGGCACCGCGACCGAACAATCGCGCGAGCAGTAGACGTCGTCGACCAATTGATCGCGGACGGAATCTTTGTCATGTAATGGCATTGAGCACCCTCTCATTGGAGTCGGCTTGGCTTGGTCTACGGCGCGGGGCATTTCCTGAGTCATGTCGTCGTGACCGCAGATTCAGATTCTACCCGCGTGCTCGTGGAGAGCATCGGTAACGGAAAGAATCTGCTTGCATTCCCCAGCCAAAGGCGTAGGATCAAAGCTACGCCTTCGTGTTGGCTCCGGCAAGCAAGTTGGTTCAACGTCTTCGGATGACTAAATAAATAGCAGCTCGGCAGTACCGGGAAGCTCGTTAAGAAGTAAGCCGACGTGGTGGAAAGCTTTGGCAAACCACCACGTCGGCTTTTTTTACGTCTACATCGCTCCACGAACTTTGGCCGCGACGCCCCGTGGTCGTTTGGGCCGCTGACTAGGAGACCGTCGTGATCAATTTATTTGGCGGCCAAAGTCTCGATGTCGGTTGGGGATTGGCCTGGCTGACGGTTGGACTGATTTTTGGGTGTCTCGCCGTTTCGATCATAGGACGTGGCGGTTATGGAGTCGTCGGCGACGGACTGCTTCTGAGCGGGGCCATGGCCGGCGGCTTGCTGCTTGAGTCTTTGAGCAACGAAACCGCCTGGCTTTGGGGCAGCCTGGCGGTCGCGTGTCTGAGTGCCTGCGTACTCACCGGATTGCCACGCCTTGGGACCCGGCACAAAACGCGTCCCACGGGAATGACTCGGCATCGATTTACGATGCCGGGGCTTCGAGTACGCGCAGTGAACGCCAACCCTCGTCAATGATGACTTCGGAATCCAGCAAACTGATTTCGAGACACGAATGGCCAACTACCCGCGAGGTCGTCGATGGAAATCCTCTTGATCGGGGCCGTTGTCTCGACACTTTGTCTCGCGTTTGTATTGATCGCCGTTTTCTCCGGTGGCGTCGGGCCGAAGATATGCCGTGGGTGTGGCGCCCGACTGCCTGTGTTGCGGTCTCTCAACCAATCCAAGGATTCCGCCTTGGGTGTTTGGGCTTGTCCCGAGTGTGGCAGATGGTACGACCGCCATGCAAGAGCGCTCAATCCGGTGCCAAACTAGCTGCCTGCCGTTCGTCGCTGCGACACGCATCGCGACATCTGGCTGCCCAGGGTGGGATAGAATTCTGAGGGAAGATAAACGGATAGCGACCTCGGACCAATTTGCCGAAGCGGCGTCGGTGCTCGCGGGCCCTGAGTTTGCGCCGTTCACTTCTTCTTGGATTCGCGGAAGTGAGGCGGATCGGCCAACGTGAAGATTACGACCTCCTCGGCCGTAATGGTGCTGATGTCATGATGCAGGCTGATCACTTTTGCGCCAGTGACCTCTTGAACCATCGCTTCCATGAGCGGCCGCGCCGTTTCGATTAGCTGGGTGCGGACTTGCTTGAGCAGATCTCGCCCCTTCTCGGCCGGCGACGTCTTAACGAGTTGCTGTTCCGCCTCGGTCAGCACGCCCTCCAGGCGGACCAGCAGCAGATCGCCCAGCAGGTGGGCGTGGATCTTTTTGGGCCCACGGCCCATATACTCCTGCTCAAAGCGCGTGATCCCCTCGCAAATGGCAGCCTCAATCTCTCCCTGCGTCTTCATGGCGGCTTCGGACCCGTCCCAAGTTCAGGCCTGCGACACACCTGCCCGACTTTGGGCAAAACGCGGCGTCCTCGCATCCTAAGCGTCTCCGTAAAGCATGGTACGGGATCGTACCGAAAAAAGAAATCGCTTGCATTTCCCGGTCCAGGCCGTAGGATCAAGGCAGACGTTGTTACGGCGTGCTGGCGCAGATCGGCCGTTGGGTCAACGTTCTCGGACGACTAGATAAAGAGCAGCCCGGCCGGTGCCGGGAAGCTCGTTAAGCAGTAAGCCGACGTGGTAGAAGGCCTTCGGGCGTTCCACCACGTCGGCTTTTTTTGTTTTTGGTGCTGTAGAAAACGGAGGCAACTACCAGGTGACGCAATCGAAAGAGCGGCCCACTTTAACCATGGCCCAGCAAATTGCCCAAGCTGCAAGTGCATTCCAACAGCAACGAACCGGTCACACGCCAAAAGCGGTGACGGTGGTTCTCGGCGAGGGCACGCTTGTGATCACACTGCATGGGGCCTTATCGGCTGCGGAAGAGGCCTTGGCCAAAAGTCCTGCAGGCGCCGCGCAATTACAGGAATTTCACCGGCAGTTGTTCGCCAATTCCTGTGAACCGCTCTGCCAGGAGATTAAACGAATCACCGGTGTGGAGGTGCGAGAATCAGTCGCAGAGGTTGAACCGAGCACCGGCACCGTGGTTCAGGTATTCACCAGCGGCACCATGGTGCAGGTATTCTTGTTGGCCCATGACCTGCCCGCGGGCGCCTGGGACGGGACTGGGCCCAATGATCTGTTGGGTGCGCCGAGCAAATGACCATTGTGGCATGCGGTGGAATTGCCCATGCGAGACCAAAAAGTATTTTTATGAGTTCGTGTGATCGTCTCCATTTTCGAAAAAGGTGACATATGTTGTGGACCCTCCTGCTTATCTTGGTGGTCATGTGGGCATTGGGACTCGGATTCGGCGTCGCGGGCAGTTTGATCCACATTCTGCTGGTGGTCGCGCTGGTGGTGTTAGTCATTAACCTTCTGCAGGGACGCAGACTGGCTTAACGCACGCGAAGCCTTTCGAAGCAGATGCGATTGGTCGAATTCTGCCCGTTTTGCGCCAGGCTTCATGCTGGTGCGTGACGGATTCGTGAAGTGCCTCAACCAGACCGAGGAGCGTGAGCTGTGTCAATTTGGATTCTCGTCAGCGATGCCAGCCGTGCGACACTCTTTGCAACCGAAAAACGGGGAGACGACTGGCGGGTTATCGCATCGTACAGCCACCCGGCAAGCCGCCTGATGAACTCCGAACTGAGCCCTACCGAGCCTGGGCACTCCGCCAAATCGAAGGGCGGAGCGCGGCGTACCGCGCTGGAGCCCGACACGACCCCCAAGCAGGCCGAAATGGAACATTTCGCTCAGCAACTCGCCGATGTGCTAACCGCCGGGACGATGCAAAAGAGCTTCGATGCCGTGGTCCTGGTCGCGCCTCCCCATTTTCTGGGATTGCTGCGGCACCGCCTGTCGACCGAAACCGATAAGAGGCTCGTCACGGTGGTGCACAAAGACTACACGTTCGCCGACGCGAATGAAGCTCGGCGGCGGCTGGAAGACGCGGTTTTCGCCCACCCAGATCTTTGATCAGCCGCTGGCCGCCAAATGATCAGGCGGCGAGAGTGCAACAGGATCGCGCTGGCGTTTCCTCCGCGAAATCAGCGAATGAATTGCGACAGCCTCATCGTCAAGTTCAGCAACCTGGCAGCAAGCAGAATGATGTGTGCATGACTACGGATGACTCAAACAACCTCTCGTCACAAGAACTGAGAGAGCGATTCGACCTTTTGGCGACGGATGCCAAAGAGTACGCCGTCTTTCTGATCGGGCTCGATGGAAATGTGCTTTGTTGGAACGCTGGGGCGGAACGTATCTTCGGCTACTCGTCGCATGAGGTCATCGGACAGCACTTTTCTCGTTTCTTTCCGCCCGAAGACCTTCTCACGGGCCAGCCCGAGCACGAGCTCAAGACCGCGTTGGCGGATGGTCGGGCAGACAGCAGTTGCTGGCAGCTTCGCAAGGATGGCACACGACTCTTTTGTCAGGCAGTCGTGACGCCACTTCTCGACGAAAAGAAACAGGCGCGGTCATTCGCCCGGGTAATGCACGATCTGACCGAAAGCGATGCGGCGCAAGCCCAACGGAAGCGGGCAGACGGTCTGGCCGAAGCCAATCGGAGCCAGGAAGTATTCATGGCCTTGCTGTCGCATGAATTGCGCAGTCCCCTCTCACCGATTCTCAATGCCCTGCAAATCCTGCGGCAGATGAAAACGAACGACCCGATCATCGAACAAGCTGGAGACGTGATTGACCGCCAGGTTGGAGTCATGGTGGGACTGGTCGACGACCTGTTGGACATCGGCAGGATCACCAAAGGGAAATTGCGGTTGACCAAAGAACCGGTGGAACTGCGCGTCATCGTCAATCATGCCGCCGAGAGCGTGCGTCCATTCATGGATGCTCGCAAACATGATTTTTCGGTGTCCCTGCCGATCAAGCCGATTTGGGTCGAGGCAGATCCGGCTCGCATGGAGCAAGTCCTGGTCAACCTGCTCAACAACGCGTCCAAATACAGCGACCCGGGCGGACTCGTCCGAATGACGATCAGGCAAGAGGGAACCGAGGCGGTGATTCGGGTGCGGGACAGTGGCATTGGCATCGCCCCGGAAGTCCTTCCGCACATTTTCGAGCTATTTACCCAAGTCGACGGCTCGCTTGGACGGTCATACGGTGGATTGGGTATTGGTTTGGCTCTCGCTCGCAATTTGGTGGAACTGCACGAAGGGAGATTGCAGGCGTCCAGTGAGGGGCTCGGAAAGGGATGCGAATTCACGATCAGATTGCCGGTGTTGCCGGAGCGAACGGTGCAGGAAGCGAAAACCGTTTTGGAGCCAGGCCAACATAACGGGAGACCTCTGCATGTGTTGGTGGTGGAAGATAACGTCGATGCCGGCGACACCCTGAGCCTGCTATTGCAGTTGTACGGCCACGAGGTCCAGGTGGCTCGCAGTGGCTCGACGGCCCTGGAGATGGCTGCGGCGAGTCGGCCCGATGTGGTTCTATTGGATATCGGGTTGCCAGGGATGGATGGCTATCAGGTGGCCAAGCGGTTGCGGGAGAGGCCGGAACTCAAGAATGTGATGATGTGTGCGTTGACCGGATTTACCCCGACCGAAGCCGACCGCCAGCGTCAGCAGGATACTGGGTTCGACCACTACCTGGTCAAGCCGGTACCGCTGCAGAAACTGCTCGACCTGTTCAAAATGGTCAGGCCGGCGTCATCGTGACCGCTTCCTTTCGAGAGAATGATCGCGTGACGAACGACGGCAAAGCTCCATGCACCGTTGTTTTTCCGGCGTCCAGGGTTAGAATGAAAGCCCTGCAGTGAGTGAAACCCTCGCGACATAAAGCGAGCGAATCTCCAGCGGCAGTTGAATCAAAATCGTTGGAAGACTAGATAAAGAGCAGCCCGGCCATGCCGGGGGGCTCGTTAACGAGTAAGCCGACGTGGTGGAAGGCCTCTTGGGCGTTCTGTCACGTCGGCTTTTTTTGTTGCATCAGGGCTGGCCGGCGCTTAGTCCGCGCACGGCTTTGAACGATCTCCCCAGCCTGACCGGCCTATCGCGCGAAGAGACTGACCACCAAAAAGCGCCGAAGGAATGAAGAATGTCCGTGCCTCCCCGCATCACACAAGTCCAGTTCGTAGGCGGACCCTTTGACGGCCACGTTCAACCATTTGGTGATTCCGGTTTGATCCGGCAACTTTCCTTGCCGGTCTGCGGGAATATGCTCCGGTTATTGAAAGGCGAGGAACTGGGACCAATTTCTCCCGTCAATTCACTGGCACGCTACGCACTCCGCACGGTGGGTGACGACTGGCAGTACCAGTTTGTAGACATCCTCTCGGTCGAGGGGATCGACTTCGCGACGCTGCTTGATGCCGGACCGGACGCGACCCATGATGATCGGAAGACGACAAGCCGCGACCAGAAATCGGCCGATAACCGTAGAGCGGCGCGGATCAACGATGAAACGACAGACCGATTTGAGCATTCCTAGTAGCAGGTGAATCGGAATCGTTGGAAGACGAGATAAAAAGCAACCCGGCCGTGCCGGTGGGCTCATAAACGAGTAAGCCGGCGCGATGGAGACGCCTTCGGGCGTTCTATCACGTCGGCACTTTTCATGCTGGTGGTGTTCGCGGACGCCACCTTCATGCTGTCCGACAATCCGTGCGGTTCGTGACGGAGTCAAACGGGCATTTCGCCTCGAAACGTCATGGATGTTCTTTTTGAAGGAGATTCGTTGATGGCTACGGCTAAGAAACATGCGGCAAGCACACATCACACGGCTGCGGCTTCGGAGCACGAGGCGGCCGCGCATCACCATCGCGAGGCAGCCCATCACCATGATCAAGGCGAGCACGACGAGGCGAAAGTGCATGCCGTTTCGGCTCAGTCGCATAGCCAGGATGCAAGCCGTCACTCCAAGACCGCACACCAGCATTCGAAAAAGTAGCAGACATGAGGCCGCCGCCTGGGTTGCTCGTCGACGCTTCGCAGCGCCGGCGAGCAGCCCAGTACGGCAAGCCGGGATGCCGCAGACTTCCAAACAAAACAAGTGTTTCTGATTCGCACCACCCTGGCCTTGGACTGGTAATGATTTATGGGCGAATATCCAACAGCAACTATGCGTCTAACGTAACAAGAAATGAATTGATGTCAGATCACAACTCCGTCGTAGCACCTTTTGAGTTTTATGAAAGAGCGGAAGCCGCCGTTCGCCAATTCCAGACGAGCGGCTTCGACATGAGAAAATTGTCGATCGTCGCCAAGGACTATCACTCGGAAGAGCACGTCGTCGGCTACTACAACTCCGGCGATCGCATGGCGTACTGGGGTCGGTTGGGGGCATTTTGGAGCGACTTCTGGGGGCTGCTGTTCGGCTCCGCGATTTTCGTGGTGCCGGGCATTGGACCGCTGCTCGTGGCCGGTCCGCTCGTCATGTGGATTGTCGCGGCACTTGAAAAGGCCACCGTGGTCGGAGGACTCACTGCCCTTGGCGCCGGACTGTACCGCATCGGCATTCCGCGGAAAAGTGTCGTGCAGTATGAGACCGAAGTGAAGAACGGCAAACTCCTCCTGGTCGCCCATGGGACGCCCGAGGAAATCGAGCATGCCAGGGATATCTTGCGTCAGACTCAAGCTCAGGCAGTTGCCGTCCATGCCCGTCAAGTCGCCGTTGGTGTGTAAGGCAAAAGGCCCCATCGCCCCTTGGGTCTGGCGACCGTGAGCATGAGATGGGGGTAACGGTTTGTCAGGCCAACGAAAGAGGGAGTGACTAAATGAAGGTCAATGCCGACCAGCCCGAGGCTCGCGCCGCGAAGCCCGGACTGAAATCCACCGCAAAGGATAATCTGCGATCCCTGCCACTGCCGGAAGTGGAGAAAGAATTGGCGTCGTCGGCGGACGGCCTCAGTCGAGCCGAAGCGGAGAAACGCCTGGCGCAATATGGGCCGAACGAGATCGAAGAAAGGAAAGCCAACGAGCTACTGAAATTCCTCACGTATTTTTGGGGTCCGATCCCTTGGATGATCGAAGCAGCGGTGATTCTCTCGGCGGTCGCCCAGCACTGGCCGGATTTTGGCATCATCCTGCTCTTGCTGGTTTGCAATGCCGTGGTCGGATTTTGGGAAGAGCACCAGGCGGGCAACGCCATCGCCGCCTTGAAGGCAAAGCTGGCGATCATGACCCGAGTGAAGCGTGATGGCAAGTGGATCACCGCGGCCGCGCGCGAGTTGGTGCCCGGCGACGTCATCCGTGTCCACTTGGGCGACATTGTGCCGGCGGATGCGCGCTTGCTGGCCGGCGATCCGGTGGAGGTCGATCAGTCTGCGTTGACGGGTGAGTCGTTGCCCGCCACGCGCAAAACTGGCGAGGCGGTGTTTTCCGGTTCGATCATTCGTCAGGGCGAAATCGGCGCGCTGGTCTTTGCCACGGGGGCAAACACCTACTTCGGCAAGACCGCGCAATTGGTGCAAGACGTGCATACCGTCAGTCACTTTCAGCGCGCGGTGCTGAAGATCGGCAATTATTTGATCATCCTCGCCGTGGTGCTGGTGACAGTGATTATTGCCGTCGCGGTTTTCCGCGGCGACCCAATTCTCACCACGCTGCAGTTCGCCTTGGTGCTGACCGTGGCCGCGATTCCCGTGGCGATGCCGACGGTGTTGTCGGTGACGATGGCGGTCGGCGCGCGCCAGCTCGCACGCAAAGAAGCAATTGTAACACGATTAGTGGCCATCGAGGAATTGGCTGGAATGGATGTACTGTGCGCGGACAAGACCGGCACGCTGACACAGAACAAGCTCACGCTGGGCGATCCGTTCAGTGTCAGCGATGTTCCCGCCGGACAGGTCATTATCTGCGCCGCACTGGCTTCGCGTATGGAAGACAACGACACGATCGACATGGCCGTGATCGGCGGCCTGAAGAACGATCAAGCCTTGAAGGGCTTTCAATTGGTTCACTTCCAGCCGTTCGACCCGGTGCATAAGCGGACCGAGGCCACCGTCAAGGCCGCCGACGGAAAACAATTCTATGTGGCCAAGGGAGCGCCGCAAGTGATTCTGGAGATTTCGACCAACGCCAGTCAAGTAAAGCCCGGCGTCGAGAAAGCCGTCAACGAATTCGCCGCGCGTGGGTTTCGCTCTTTGGGTGTCGCGCGTGCGGACGAGGAAGGCAAGTGGCAGTTTCTGGGTGTGCTGCCCCTATTCGATCCGCCACGAGCAGACGCCAAGGCAACCATTGCGATGGCGCAACAGATGGGCGTCGCAGTCAAGATGGTCACGGGCGATCAACTGGCCATCGCCAAGGAAACTGCCAAGAAATTGGGGATGGGCACAGCGATTCTCGACGCGAGCGGCTTGGGTGACGCGAACCGTGACGAGGCGGCGGAGACCGGCAAGGCAATCGAAAAAGCGGATGGTTTCGCCCAAGTGTTCCCCGAACACAAGTTCCATATCGTGGATGTCTTGCAAAAGCGCGGGCACATCGTCGGAATGACCGGCGACGGAGTGAATGACGCCCCGGCGCTAAAAAAAGCCGACTGCGGCATCGCGGTGTCCGGCGCGACCGATGCGGCGCGTGCGGCGGCGGATATTGTGCTGATGACACCCGGCCTGTCGGTAATCATCGATGCAATCAAGGAGAGCCGCCGCATCTTCCAGCGGATGAATAGCTATGCCATCTATCGTGTCGCCGAAACGCTGGGTGTCTTGGCGCTCATGACGCTGTCGATCCTGATCTTCAACTTCTACCCGTTGACAGCGGTGATGATCGTGATGCTGGCGTTGCTCAACGACGGCGCCATCCTGTCCATCGCCTATGACAATGTGCGCTACTCGAACAAACCCGAAACCTGGAATATGCGATTGGTGTTGGGGATCGCGACGATCGTGAGCATCATCGGGGTTATGGACTCGTTTGGCATGTTTTACATCGGCGAACGCGTTTACCACCTCGACCGAGCACTCATCCAAACGCTGATGTATTTGAAGCTGTCGGTCGCAGGACATTTCAAGATTTTCCTGACGCGGACGCGCGGCCCGTTCTGGTCCATTCGTCCCGCGCGGGTTCTGTTGATATCCGTGTTTGGCACGCAGGCGGTGGCGACCCTGGTCGCGGTTTATGGGTTATTTATGCCGCCCATCGGCTGGGGTTGGGCATTGTTCGTTTGGGGCTACTCTCTGGTCTGGTTCCTTGTCAATGACCGCGTGAAGCTGCTTGCCTATCGGATCCTTGATCCCGCGAATGCCCCAAAACCATCCGATTCGCCGCCGCAGATCGCTGAGGCCGCGGCGCGTCTCACGGTCTCGCCGTCGTGACGCCCTGACGTTCACAAATCTGACCGATCGAACGTGATCAAGGAGCCGACCCGTGTTGAAAACCGCTGTCAAGAAGGTTTCGCTTGCACCGGAGCAACTCCGCAAGATCCATGCCTACTGGCGAGCCGCGAATTTCCTGTCCGTCGGCCAGATCTATCTTTACGATAACCCGTTGCTGAGAGAACCGCTAACGCTGTCGCACGTAAAGCCGCTCGTGGTCGGACATTGGGGCACCACCCCGGGCCAGAACTTCATCTATGTGCATTTGAACCGGGTCATCAAGAAGTATGACCTGGATATGTTCTACATCGCCGGTCCTGGTCACGGCGGCCCGGCGCTGGTCGCCAATACGTACCTCGAAGGGACCTACAGCGAGATCTATCCGAACATCAGTCAGGATGAGGCCGGGCTCAAGAAGCTGTTCAAGCAGTTCTCGTTTCCTGGCGGAATTTCCAGCCATGTTGCGCCAACCACGCCGGGATCGATTCACGAAGGCGGCGAGCTGGGATACTCGCTCAGCCATGCCTTTGGGGCCGCGTTCGACAATCCTGACCTGATCGTGGCCTGCGTCATCGGCGACGGTGAAGCCGAGACCGGTCCGCTGGCCACTGCATGGCAGTCCAACAAGCTTCTCAATCCAATTTCCGACGGAGCCGTGCTGCCGATCCTGCACCTCAACGGCTACAAGATCAGCAACCCAACCGTGCTAGCGCGGATCGAACGCGAGGAATTAGAGCAATTCCTACGAGGCTGTGGTTGGACGCCCTACTTTGTGGAAGGTGACGACCCGGAAAAGATGCATCAACTCATGGCTACCACCTTGGACAACGCCATCGAGAACATCCAGCATATCCAAGGCAATGCACGCAGCAGCAACGACACCATTCGGCCGCGCTGGCCAATGATTGTGCTCAAATCACCCAAGGGCTGGACGGGACCGAAAGTGGTCGACGGCCTGCAAGTCGAGGGGACGTTTCGAGCGCACCAGGTGCCGCTCTTGGTCGATCCCGAGCATCCTGATCATATCGCGCGAGCTTGAAAGCTGGATGAAAAGCTATAAGCCCGACGAACTATTCGATGCGAATGGCCGTCTCCGTTTGGAATTGGCCGAACTGGCGCCGAAGGGCGACCGGCGGATGGGCGCCAACCCGCACGCCAATGGCGGAATTCTGCTCCGCGACCTGCGCATGCCCGATTTTCGCCTGCATGCGGTAAGCGTGCCTTCGCCCGGTGCCATCGACGGCCAAGACACACTTGTGCTAGGAAAGTTCCTGCGGGACGTGGCTAGGCTGAATCAGGATCAGCGCAATTTCCGCATCTTCGGTCCCGACGAAACGCTCTCGAATCTCTTCGGCGCAATTTTCGAAGTCACCAATCGTCAGTGGGACGCCCGGGAAGCAAAGAATGACGAATTTCTCGCCCCCGCTGGACGCGTGCTGGACTCGATGCTCAGCGAGCACCAGTGCCAAGGTTGGCTGGAAGGATATCTGTTGACCGGTCGCCACGGACTATTCAACAGCTATGAAGCGTTCATCCGCATCGTCGACTCGATGTTCAGCCAGCACGCCAAGTGGCTGAAGGTAACCTTGGAGCTCCCCTGGCGGCGGAAGATTGCATCGCTGAATTATTTGCTCGCCTCCCACGTCTGGCAGCAGGATCACAACGGCTTCACACACCAGGATCCCGGTTTTCTCGACCACGTGATCAACAAAAAAGCCGACATCGTCCGCGTTTATTTGCCGCCCGATGCGAACTGCCTGCTGTCGGTTTTTGATCATTGCCTCCGCAGCCGGCACTACGTGAATGTGGTGGTTGCCGGCAAACACGCTCTCCCGCAATGGCTGACCATGGATGCCGCGGTTGTGCATTGCACGGAAGGAATTGGCATCTGGCAATGGGCCAGCAGCGACCAGGACTCCGAGCCGGACGTGGTGATGGCCAGCTGCGGAGACACGCCCACGCTGGAAATTCTGGCTGCGGTTTCAATTCTACGTCGGCATCTGCCCGATCTGAAAATCAGGGTGGTCAATGTCGTCGATCTGATGAAGCTGCAGTCTGCGAGCGAGCACCCCCATGGACTGAGCGATACGGATTATGATTCGCTTTTCACCAAAGATAAGCACATCATCTTTGGTTTCCATGGATATCCATGCCTGGTGCACCGGCTCACCTACCGCCGCACCAACCGCAACCTCCATGTCCGGGGCTACAAGGAAGAGGGGACCATCACGACGGCGTTCGACATGCGGGTGCAGAATGACCTGGACCGCTTTCATTTGGTGCAAGACGTGATCGATCGCCTGCCGCAGCTCGGCGCCAAGGGGGCTTACCTGAAGCAAATCGTCCAGGACAAGCTCATCGAGCACAAGCATTACATCGACCAGCATGGTCAAGACATGCCCGAAATCCGGAATTGGAAATGGAGCATCACCAAATGAACTCGCCTTCGGCTCAGATGTGCGAAGCTTTTCAATCCTAATCGGCAAACAGCAACGTTCCCCAGAGCCGGGGCTCCATCTTCAGCTCGAAGACGGCGTCGTCGACGATACCGGTGTGCTGATTCGCCCAGTAGCGGCGCAGCCGAGTGCGCTGGCCGGCGGGATCGCCGTAGGTCACGCCGAAATCGCCATGCAATTCCAAGCCGCTCCGCGGCGTCAGGCCGAGCGAGGCAAGCGGCACCCGGGCTTCGACGACGTAGCGGTCCTTGCCGATCGTCTTTTCGAGAATTTCCGCACCGTCCAGAGGCAGGACGCTCTGCATCACGTAGTCCTTCACCACACCGCTCGAAAAGGTCCGCGGGTGCGGGTCGTCGGCCACGCGGCGATAGATCACCGCCAGCGGCTTGCCGTGAAAGGGGCCGATCGAGAGACGCAGGTCGCCGCCGACGGCCTCGGCTCGTCGCGGATCGGCTGCGGGATCGGTGGCCAACTGAAAATCGACCGTGTCCCCCCCAAGATACAAAAGGTCGCGGTCCGTGGCTCCGTTGATCCAAGGGGTCTCGTCGCGAACCTCCCAGGCCAAATACAGGTTCTCCTCGTCCCAGACAGCGGTGGCTCGCACGGGGGCGTCTTCGCGCTTTTGAAACTTCAGGATCGTGGCGCCAGAAAAATCACGGTCCACGTTCCCGGTGAACTTCGGCGTGCGCTTTTTCACCCAGATCGGCTGCACTGCCGCCGTGGCCTGGAGATAGTCTTCGCGCAGCTTCTGCGCCAGCGGCACATCGGCCGGATCGATCGTGACCGTGCCCAACGACAACTCCTTGACCGCATCCAACCCGACGACCTCGACATCCCAGAACGCAGTCTTGCCGGTTTGCACATAGAGCTTGCCGTCGCGGGCCAACGTGACCGTGCCGCCAAAATCTTCACCCCCCGAACCGGGCGGGACATTGTCGAGGTTGGCTCCTGGAGCGGCGACCTCGGGCCACCGGACGTGCAAAGGATCGGGCTCGAACAGCCGTGTCAGATAGTAACCTCGCTCGGTGAGAATGTGCCACTCGCCCACGTTGGTCGGAATGACCCAAATGTTGCCGATCGGACCGGGCAGCTTCGCCGTGCCGCAAGGGGGGAACGCCCCACGAATCAGACCATCGGTCGGCGGCGGCGCGTTATGGGAGCCGTGCACTCCGACGAACGTGTCCGGGTATTGCCAGAGTTGCTTGCCGCTGGCGATATCCAGCGCCCGCATCCATGCTCGTTCGGTCCCCTCCTTGTTCCAGGTGAGCACCAAACGGCCGTCGGCCGAGCCCAACCCGGCAGCCGGCATTTCGGCAGGCTCAGTAAGGTCGTAGCGCGGCGCGCCGCAACTCGTGTAGCCCCGACAACGGAATTCTTTTGTGCCGCTGTAAAGGGTCATGTCGGGAGTAACCCAGAGATTCCAGCCGTTGAAACGCATTTCGCCGTCGATGCCGCTCAATTCGTCCGCCTGGCGCTTGCCATCGTCGTTGGCGTCCGACCAGACGACGGTTTGCTTGGCGCCGGCCGGCTTGCCGCGCGGGCTTGGCGGAAGTTCTTGCCCTGCTTCGTCGGCGTAGTAGATCATCGATCGCAGCTTGTACTGGCCATCTCCCAGACGCTCGAAGATGCGCAGCGGTGAGGCACTGGCAGCCGCGGTGCTGTATACGAACAGATATGTCCGCCCGTCTGGAGATGTGCCAAAGCGGACGTTGTCCATTCCGTCGCGTGTGATGACCCCCGTGCAGGCGGCCTGCCCGCTCTTCGGATCGATGCGCCATTCGCACCCCATTCCGGCGACGACCAGAGGATCGGCGGGACAAATCGCGCCGCCTGTTGCGCCGTAGCTGGTCGAACCGAACAGCTCACGGACCAGGGCACCGGTTTCGACATTCCAAACGCTAACGCGTTTCGGAAAACGATCGTTTTCCATCACCCACAGCTTGCCGGCCGCATCGAGAGCCATGCCGTCGACAAACCGAACGCCGTCCGCCGTCCAAGGCCCAACGAGCGCCCGGCCACCGGCTCGGCCAATCGTTTTGACAAGCTGGCCGGAGGGGGCAAAAACTTTGATTTGATTGTCGGGGTCGCCGCAGCCGACGTACATCTGCCCAGCGGCATTGATCGCGATGGAGCGGGCCGCCGTCAGACCTTCGAGAACGGTCTTTGGCGCCTCCAGATCGTCATCGAAGGCCAGCACTTTCGTGCCGCCGGAAACAACGTAGAGCCGGCCGCCTGGCGAAAGACTGACGGCCGAGGGCTCGGGCACATTCAAACGTCGCTTGACGGCGCCGGTGGCGCCATCAAACACCACGATCTGGCCGGCGAGTTTGCTGCAAAGGTAGAGCTGACCGCCCCGGCCTGCCATCGAAAAATGGTCTTCCCGCGACTCTGGCAGGTTTTCGAACAGATCCTTCAGCGCGAGTTCGGTCGTATCGCGTCCTTGCCAGGTAGTGTATTCACCTTTGCCGCTGTCGAGGCGGTAAAGTATGGCGGCGGTGATCCGATCGAGTGCATAGACGATGCCAGAGTCGACGGCCAGAGCTTGGGCACCACCAATGCCGCCGCGGGTGTGATTCCAGACCGGCCGGCCATCCAGATCGCACGCCACCAGTGCCTTGCCGGCCTCGGCGCCGGTCCAGCCGAGATAGACCTTGTCTCCGTCCGTGGCGACCGCGGTCGGCTCGCCATGATCGCCCCCCCAGTTCCCCGAGCGGGCCGGATAGTCCCACGGTGTCTGTCCACTATTGGCTGCCCAACCGATCAACCTCAGACCGATCCCCTGGTGAACCAGGGCGGTGGCCTGATACGTGCCAACCGGCACGGGCTCGCCGGGTCGTTTCCAATTAGGGGTCGAGAGACCGTCCCATTTCAATTCGTGATGTCCCTTCGACATTTTTTCGCAGTTGGCAAGGTGGCGCACCACGGTGCCATCGGACGCTCGTAAGGTGACCGACGCAAAGCCATCTTCCGGCATGTCGAAGGCCAGCGATTTGACGGCGGCAACCTCGCTCCTTTGGACAAGCCCGGTCCAATCCACGACCGGCAATCCATCCTGGATGCTGACGGCGAAATCGCGGCCATCGCTCAACCGCACCCGGCGGGGCGCTACGTGTCCCACCCGCTCGAGTGTGGCGGTGCCCCACTGGGTGACCGCCCGAAAGGTGAAAGACCGATCGAGTGTCATGCCCGGCTGAAAGCAATCCTTGCAGGTCAAGCGACCGTCGCTGCCGATGGTGAAATTCGCTTCGACGGCCAGCCGCAGCGAGCCTCCCGGACCGGGAGATTTTCCGCTTTGACCGAGTTGGGTCCAGGGGATCGCAATCTCTTGCGCGTAATGTTTGCCGTCGTCGGCGACTGTGAAAGCCTGTTTTGCACCGAGCGATTTCAGGTCGGTAATGGCTCCATCCTTGAGCCTCCTTCCCAGTTCGACCTTGATGACGTCGCGTCCGTCGTGGCCTCGCCAGCAGGTCAGATGGGAGACTTTTTCTTCCGGTTGATCCATCGATTCGATGATACGCGTTTGCAAGCAATCCCCGCGGAACCCCAAATCGCCACTGGTGACGCCAGGATTGTTGAGCGGCGTCGAATCGTTCCAGCGGGCTAACAAGTAGAGATTGTCGGCATCGTACATCGCGTGATACCACAGGCTGAGCGTGTCGCGGGTAGTCTCCACGTCGCCGCAGACGAAGATTCCGCCGCTCAGATCCCAATCGTCGTAGCGGCCATCAACCATCACCGGTCCGGGCGTCGGCAGAACCGCCAGTCCGAAATTCTCCGTTTCGGTGGCGAATGCCTGGCGCGGGGTCGAGCAGGCGAAGGCGCCAACGACCAATAGAGCAATCAGACTAGCTTTGGATTCCACGTGCAGGGACTCCGTCAGGCAAGGGAGTGTCGTCAAAGATCAGAACGGTATGAGGATCGTGCGGATCGAGCCCATCGGTAAGCAGGCGTGCAGGATGGGATCGCCGCCTGCGTGGCACCTAACTTGCCTGCATCAAATTCTCGCACACGGGGCGATGTCGGACCACCCTCACGCGATCGCCCAATTGGCTCGTCGGCACGCCGACGGCGCACGGAAACGCGGCACGCCGCAGCGCATCATCGGCATGGAGTGCTCGTTTGACCTGATTCTGCGAGACGGTTCGAGCCCCGAAAAATCCCTCGCCGCCACGCAAGGGGCCCAGGCCAGCGAACGGCCCGCGTCGGTTGACTCGGATGACCGTAAGTCATTGGGAGATGAGCGTTTCGACGAAGCCGGACCGATCGGAGGGAGCCCCCCCGCCGCCGGCAATTCGGCCGCTTGTGCCACACGAAGTGTATCAGCCACAGCAAACATCCTGCCGCGCTGCATGCGATTTTGCAGGCATCGACCGGCGTATCACGCTAGTTGTGGGGCTTTTCGCCTTCAACGCGAATCCGCATGCCGTAGAACGACCGGTGCACGAAGATCATCGAGGTCGCCAGAAACACGACGGCTAGCGCGAGCGTGATGTGCTCCCCCTCTTTTTCCTTGAGGGATACGGCCAGCGGAACCGCCAACAGACCAAACAACGTCGTGAACTTAATGATCGGATTCAGCGCCACCGACGTTGTGTCTTTGAAGGGGTCGCCGACGGTATCGCCGACCACGCAGGCTTCGTGCAGCGGGGTATTCTTGGCCTTGAGCTCCGTTTCCACAACTTTTTTGGCATTGTCCCAAGCCCCGCCGGCATTGGCCATGAAAATGGCCTGATAGAGCCCGAACAAGGCAATCGACACCAGGTACCCGATGAACAGATAAGGCTCTAAAAAGGCGAATCCAAGCGTCGAAAAGAAGACGACGATGAAGATGTTAAAGGTTCCGGTCTGCGCATATTCAGTGCAGATCGCCACGACTTGAATGCTGTCTTCGGTGGAGGCGGTTTCCACGGAGTCGCCGAGCTTGATATTCTCCTTGATAAACTCCACGGCTCGATAGGCACCTGTCGTCACGGCCTGGATCGAGGCTCCGCTGAACCAGAAAATCACCGCTCCGCCGGCAATCATTCCCAGCAAAAACGGCGGGTAGAGAATCGAAAGATTCGCCAACAGTTCGGGTTGCAGCCCGTGCGTCAGTTCCAACACGATCGAAAAGATCATCGTTGTCGCGCCGACCACGGCCGTGCCCACGAGCACGGGTTTGGCGGTCGCTTTGAACGTGTTTCCCGCGCCGTCGTTCTTTTCCAGATTGTCTTTGGCAAGTTCGAAATCGGGGACGAACCCAAAATCACGCTCAATCTCTTCACTCACATTCGGAATATTTTCGATCGTCGAGAGTTCGTAAACCGACTGGGCGTTGTCGGTCACGGGCCCATAGCTGTCGACGGCAATCGTTACCGGGCCCATCCCCAGGAATCCGAAGGCGACCAGGCCGAAGGCGAAGACCGCCGGGGCGAGCATGATATCCTCGCCGATCATGGTGCTCATCAGGTAGGCGATTCCCATGAGCACGGCGATGATCATGCCGATCCAGTAGGCGCTGAGATTGCCGGCTACCAGGCCCGAGAGAATGTTCAAGGACGCGCCACCCTCTTTTGACGAGGTGACGACCTCCCGCACGTGGGCGCTCTCGGTCGAAGTAAAAATCTTCACCACTTCAGGAATGATGGCGCCGGCAAGAGTCCCGCAACTGATGATCGTGGATAATTTCCACCAAAGAAAATCGTCGCCACCTAACGTGGGAATCAGAGCCGCCGAAAAGGCGTAGGTGAGGATGATCGAGACGATCGAGGTCAGCCACACCAAGAACGTCAGCGGAGACTCAAAGTTGAAATGCCTGGCATGGCTGTAACGCGTGTACGCTCTGCGGTCATTGATGAAGTACGAGCCCACCGAGGCAAGCACCATCATCACGCGAATCATGAAGATCCAAACCAGGATCTGAATCTGAACCGTTGGGTCCTTGACCGCCAGCAAGACGAACGTGATCAAAGCCACGCCGGTTACGCCGTAAGTCTCGAATCCATCGGCAGAGGGACCGACCGAATCGCCGGCGTTGTCTCCGGTGCAGTCGGCGATCACGCCCGGGTTGCGTGCGTCGTCCTCTTTGATCTTGAAGACGATCTTCATCATGTCCGCGCCGATGTCGGCGATCTTGGTGAAGATACCGCCTGCCACCCGCAAGGCCGCGGCGCCCAAGGATTCGCCGATGGCAAAACCAATAAAGCACGGGCCGGCATAATCGCCGGGGATAAACATCAAGATGATCAGCATCAACAACAGTTCGACGCTGATGAGCAGCGTGCCGATGCTGATCCCCGCTTTGAGCGGGATGGCATAACAGGGAAAGGCCCTGCCCGACAGACTGGCGAACGCGGTCCGCGAATTGGCGAAGGTGTTCACGCGAATGCCAAACCAGGCCACCCCATAGCTACCCAAGATGCCGATAATGCTGAACAACAAAATGATGCCCACCCGCGTCCATTCGAAGCCCTGCAAATATTTGAAGTAAAACACGATGACCACGCCAACGAACAGCCACAGCAAGAATAAGAACTTGCCCTGGGCGATCAGATAGGTCTTGCACGTCTGATAAATCAGCTCCGACACGTCGCGCATCGAACTGTGAACCGGTAGACTCCTGACTTGCATGCAGACGATTACGCCGAACACGATGCCGAGCACCGACACCGCCAGGCCTGTGTACAGCAGGTTTTTGCCCCCGATGTTGTCGCCGAGGAACCGAGCGCCGTTGAGATCGGGCAGCTTGACATTCATTTCCCCCCCGCCGTGAGAGGCCTGGGTCTCATCTGCGGCAGCAAGGACCGGCACGGCGATCCCGGCTAGCAAGCAAAGCACGATCAGCGCGCAAACGACTGCAGATTTCGTTGAGTGTCGGGGGGGCAATTCGTTCGAAATCTTCTCGGACATGGGAGTTCCTGGAACAAATGGGGGGCCGGCAACCGGGCAGCCGGCCAGTTTCGCTGGAATTGCATTGTCGATGCGGTAGGCGGTAAGGCTAGTTGGCGTCCTGCAAGAACGCAACCGCCAATTTTTGATTGACCGAATCGAGAGCCAATTTAGGCCTCTTTTCAGCGAATCGACGTCTTGTGAAACGGGTTCTGGGGCGGCTGCCAGTCGCCCGCCGAAGGCGTGCTATTTCTCCGATCGCGGTGCGTCAACTCGGGTCGCCGCCGATTCCGAAAAGAGAAAAAACTGGCGTTTGATTTCATTGGAATTTCGCGTCACAAGTCTTTGCTTGAAAGCGGTTTGGGACACCTCCGAATTCCTGGCCGCCAATTTTCGCCTGTCAACGTGATATAAACCTGATCGGCGGTGGTCCAATCCATGCTCGCACCGTCCAAACCGCCGGTTCCCCAATTCACGTTTGGCGTCCGGCTATGCCGATTTGGCTGTCGGTCCCGGCCGATTCGCTTTGCCGCTTCAGACGCAATGGGGGTTTTTGATGCGTGCCGCTGGCCCGTAACCACTGAAGGAACTACCGATGATGAACGATGATTTGCGCAGCACACTCCCTCGAGTTGAGTTCACGCGACGCGGTTTCGTGGTCACGACCTTGGCGGCGGGTTTCGCCCTTTCGGCCCAGCCAGCGAGTGCCGACACGAATGGCAAGCTTTCGATTGATCCCAAAACGACGGCTTTGCTTGTCATGGACTTCCAGACGTTGATTGTGGACGGCTTTGCCACCGATGGCAAGGCGCTACTCGGACGGACGGCGGCGCTGCTTGAAGCGGCCCGCGCTGCCGGGGTGATGGTCATTTATGTGGTCGTCGGCTTCCGGCCCGGCTACCCCGAGATCAGCCCGCAAAACCCATTGTTCAGCGGGGTGAAAGCGTCCGGCCGTTTTGCCGCAGGCGCCGAAGGGACAGCGATTCATCCGGCCGTCGCTCCGAAATCCGATGAGGTGGTTGTGACAAAGCACCGGGTCGGTGCTTTTACCGGAACCGACCTCGATATGATTCTCAAGGCCCACCGCATTGATACGCTGATCCTTGCCGGCATCGCGACCAGCGGCGTCGTACTTTCGACCGTGCGCCATGCCGCCGACGCCGATTACGGCCTCGTGGTGGTCAGTGATTGCTGCTCCGATCCTGATGACGAGGTACATCGCGTCCTCCTCGGGAAGGTCCTGGCCAAACAGGCGACCGTGGCGACGGCCGCGGACGTCACGCGGGCCTTTGGCATCGGGCGTTGAATGCCGGACGCGTGGTCGAGGACGCCGATTAAAACCCGTTTCCGATGTTACCTCCGCTTGGGGAGCCACCATTCAGACCCAGTTGAGGAATTCGGGAATCCTTCGCACGTCCGACACCATCACGACCGCGCGATGTCCGTCCGAGTAATACGGGTCTCCGGTGAGGTTGTGACGCGGAGACTCTTTGGTGCACACTCCGACGCCTTCGACATAACCTCCCGCAGTGATTCGCCCGGCTTCGAAAAGATCCTCCATCACGTAGTCGCGGGCTTCGTCCACGTCGGGGTCAATGCGGTGCGTCGTGAGGTTCCAGGTCCGCCAGGTCCACCGCACGCCGATATCTCGGCTCACTTGCCCAACCCACACCTCCTTCCCGTCGAATCGCAGCGGGGTGCTCCACAGCCGCAGATGGAGTCGTTCATTGATCGAATCGCGAACCCGTTGCAAGGCAAAGTCCTGTGGAAGCTGAAAGAGATAGAGAGCACTCACGGGGCTATAGCGATAATCCGAAGCGAGTAAGAATGCCTTCACGGTTCGCCAGCAGGAGCCAAGCGTGATGATTTCGGTTTGATCCCATCGCGGTGCGAAGACACCAATCACCGAGGAGAAATCGCCGATAACGACAAGGTTCACCGGGTCACCGGTTCTGCGACCTCGAGCGTCGGTGGTCGTTGGTGGCATCTGTGTGAGCTTGACCTTCAGTGTTTTGAGATCGCAAGCAACGGTTTCGACGACCTCTTTGGACGCCGAGCGGGTCTGTTGGTGATCGACGTGGGGGCCGGGGACTTCGACCGAGAACCGATAGTCTTTGACTTGCGTGTTGATGACCAGCGCGATGTCGATGACTTTTGTGCCGAATTCCAGCGGCGTGAAGACAATCCCCTCGGCAACCGCGCCGGGCGCGATGTTCTTCAGCGGAAATCCGACCTGTTGGAAGCACTCGTTCATGCGCCGATTCGCCCGGCGCGTCGCGAACAGCTTGAACGGTAGAGCCAGAAGCAGAATCGGAAGAAAGAACCAGATCAAGAACCCGAATGCCAGGAGCCGCTTGAAGATCGAGAAATGGCAAACGCCGGCCGCTTCGCGGGCAGTGTAGTAATCGGGGGCTATTTTCGTCATCAAGAGACGGGTACTCGACGGGGAACTGTTGACCACCCGAACCCACACGGCCTGGATTCCACGGTTTGCCAGAGGAACGCCAAACACCAACTTGCATTCAGCGGGTGTGAGAACCGTCACGCCCACTTCGGCATGCTCATCGGCCTGCGTCTGGGTTCGTCCCAAAAACGGGCGCTCACCGGGTTGCGGATGATAGTCGAGATTCCAAAGCGATATCATGAGTCAGACTCCGAAACGTTCTCGCAAACAACGATCAACATCGAGCGGCTGGGACGGGGGCCAGATCGCCTGCCGAGAACCGGCGGCTCTCGGCGTGTGAGAGAAGGGTATGCTCAGACGGCGGGCGGCCGGGCGGTGCCAGGTAACTGACCCGCCAGCAGCAGGCCCAGAGGCCGGGTCGTATCGAGCCGGCTGAGCACGATCTTCAGGACAGCCACGATGGGCACGGCCAACACCATGCCCATCACACCCCACAGCAGTCCCCAAAAAGCCAGCGAAAGTAGCACCGTCACGGGATGTAATTCCAGCCCGCGCCCCATCAAGCGCGGTTCGATGACATTGCCAATCGTCAGATGCACGATGCCGGGCAGCGCGACAACGGCCACGACGTGGGTCGGATCGTGGAACTGGGTGACGGCGATCGGAATCGGCAGCAGGACGGCGATGAACGAGCCGATGCTGGGTATGAAATTCAGCAGGAACGCGAGCAGGCCGAAGAGCGCGGCCATCCGCAGCCCGAGCATCCACAGGATCAGTCCGACCAACAGCCCCGTGACGGCGGAAATGATTGACTTGGTAGTGATGTACTGCCGAATGGTCGCTTCGATCTCGGCATAGATCCCCGTGGCGGCTTGGCGCGGATTACGGCCTGCCAGAAGGAACACGACGAAGATGATAATCAATAAGCTGTGCGACAAAACGGTCGTCACCGTTCCAGCAGCGGTGGTGATGACCCCGGGTAACAGCTTTTGCAGCTCAGCGCCGATCTCGCTTTGATCCACGTGGATGTGGTGGGCCTTAAGCTGGACAAGAATCGTCTGGGTCAGGTCGGCGACCTCCTCGCTGTACTCGCCCGCCGGCGCGCGATGGTTTGCACGGCCACGATCAGGGCCAGGCTCAGCAACGTCAATAGCCCCAGCACGACCAACAGGGCAACCAGGATCGCCAACCAGCCCGGCAATCGCCAACGCAGCACCAGAAAGTCGACCAGCGGCGAAACCATCGTCGTGATGAAGATCGCCAGCACGAACGGAATCATCACGTCGCGGGTGTAGAGCAGCGCGCCGGCCAGCGCGACCGTGGCCAGGATCATCAAGGATCCAACGACCAGCCAGATTTGTTCTTGGCGAAGATTGGTAGGAATCACGTTCTCGGCTCGGAATCCTATATCGCCCGGATAAGCTGGTGTTGGATCACGAGATCCTACGTCGTTACGACGGTGAACTTTTGCAGCGTGTGGCTGTCGGTTCCCACAAGCCCTGGCCGAATGCCTGTCGTGTAGTTGACTTCGCCGACATAAAAATCGCCACGCGAGTCGATCCAAATATCGTGGGGAGACCAAAAATCGCCCGGCGCGCAGGGATTGGCGCCGCCGCCGAAGCGAGCCAGGACCTCGCCCTGCGGCGAGAAGATGCTCAACCGCCCTCCGCTGGCGTTCGGCGGCACGATGCCATAGTACTTGCCGGCGCGAAAGCCGATCTCGGCGACAAAGATCCGCCCGGCCGGATCGATGAACATGTCGCAGGGCCGGGCCACGTCGGTCCACTGGTCGATGAAGTCGCCATCGGGCGTGAACCGCTGAATGCGACTGTTTTCGCGGTCCGCCACCAGCACGACTCCCTGGTTGTCGATCACGATGCCGTGCGGGACGTTGAACTGGCCCGGTCCGGCGCCCGGCTGACCCCACGAGTGGAGCAACCGGCCGTCGGAACTGAAACGGTGGATCCGAGCATTGCCGTAACCATCCGATACGTAAATGTCTCCCTGGGGCGATAGGGCCACATTCGTGGGATAGTTGAAAGGCGGTCCGCCGCGCTGCACCGTGCGATAATCGGGACTCGTGGCGCCGGTGTCCGAGGGGCGGCCGCTTACGCCCAAGGTCAAAAGCAGCCGGCCCTCGGGAGTGAATCGGCGCACCGTATGACCTTCGTCGTCGGTGAGATAGAGAGTATCGTCCGGAGCGATGAAAATGCCATGCGGCCGGACGAACGTAACGTTGGCCCAGGTGTGAAGGAAATTCCCCTCGCGGTCAAAAACGCGCAAGAGGTTGGGCGTACGCGTGAACAGAAACACCCGATCGTGCGAATCGGTGGCCACGCCGATCGCTTCACCCAATTCTTCGCCCGCCGGCAAGCGGCACCAGTTGGTATCGGCGGCGTACCGCAGTTTGCCACTGCCGACAATCGTTCGCTGCTGAGTCGTAGGACTGTTCATAAAGGCTCGGCTGGGAAAAAGACTTGGGAAAAGGTGGCAGCAACCGAAATGGTCTGAATGCGTTGCCGCGGCGCGTTCTAGGGAGCCGGTTTCGCCTCGCTCAGCACTCCGAGTAGATTGACCGACGGCGCGGTGCCAATTTCGTTCATGAAGGCGAGAAAGGTTTTGATGTAGGGCTGCTCGATGTGAGACTTGAGAGCCGCCGTGTTCTTCCATTTCTCGAACAGGATCACGGTGCCGGGTTGTTCCCGGTCCTCGAAAAAAGAATACATATCGCAGCCCGGTTCGCCGGCCGTCCCTTTGGCCGCCTTTGCGGCTTCGGCGGCAAATCTTGCTTCCGTCCCCGGCTTGAGTTTAATCCGCACCAGAAGTTGAAAGGGCTGTCCTTCCTTGACCTTGGCGTTCAGCCGGGTGAACAAATCGCCTGCCGGCTCGTCGGCCGCCAGCACCCGTCCACTCAGGATCGAGAGAATTGCTATGAGCCAAATCGCGCACGATCGCAAGGTCAACATGACTTGTTACTCCTCGAATTGAAAACAGATGCAATGGAAGGGGGGATTTCCCGTAGAGGATTTGACTTCGCCCGATCGGCGAACCCGCCGAGCCGGCAGCTTCGCTATTGTGATGCCCGTCCGGTCCGAAGGCAATCCTTTTGTTCAGCGGCCCATTGCGGAAGCTCGGCGGCCAGCCGCGTGGCCAGGGCGATTGTTGAATCGCGTGGCGTTGACAGCGGCGCGAGCAGCGCGGATTGCTGAGATCGCTCATCCAATCGCGGCCATTCCGTTGGCTGCACGACGCCGGAACATTCAATTGGCCGAGACGCCGAAATCGCCTTCGAGGCTGCGCCAGACCGAATGGATGTGATTGGCCAGATTGCCGGCCGGGTCAGACTGGATGTTGACCAGTTCGAGCACAAACGACGGCCCCTGAATGCGGTAGTAATGCCCCTTGCCGGGCGTGGTCGCACCGGCCCAGGCAAAATAGATCCGGTCAAAACCCTTGGCGTCGATGTCGGCCAGCTGTGCCGCGGCCAACTGCGGCGCCAGGTGGCTGGAGTACGCTTCCAAAAGCGAACGAAGCGTTTTCTTTTCCGACTCGGTCATTTCGGCGGCAGGCAATCCCTCGGGAGCCGTCTGCGGCGGCTGCGGAGTACCCACGGCGCGATACTCGGCCGGCGCCGTTTCGGCAATCAAGGCCCGAGCGCGCTTCGATCGTCCAATTCGCCGACGAGGTCGAACGCCAACTGTTCTTCGCTCGCCAGCGTGCGGGTGCCCTCTTCGGGCCCGCCCGGCACGTAGATGTGCAACGTCGCCGGGTTGGCACCCCAGAAACTGGGTGTTTCGCTCACCACCTCTCCGTTGCGGATCACGAAGTTGAGCGAAAGATGGTGTCCCTCAAAACTCCAGCCCCACGCGTCCGAAGCCCCTGGCTCGCCGAAAATGGTCAGAAAATAATCCTCGGGATTGCGGGCCCAACCCGTGTTGAGATTCTTTTCACCTTCGCGGAGATTGTTTTCCAATGACATGATTTTGACCGCCTTATCGTAGCCTGACCGACTGAGGGCGGCGCGGAGCAGATTGTGACAGAGCGTTTTTTGCTCGGGCGTCATTTCGCGTATGGGCAAACCCTTACGCTGCTTCTTGGGGATGTTGGTCCAATCGAGACGCTGCGGATCGTCGAACTTCATCCTGACCTTGGCGAGTTCGTCGGGCTGGAGCGAGGCGAGAAACGCCTGGGCTGCCTGGTCCATTGCCGCGCCGACGTCGCCGGCCGAAGCGTCCCCGCCAACGGCGCTATCAGCGGCCTTGGGCAGATCGTCGTTTCCGTGCTCGGCCGGTGGCGGAGGCGGTGATTGGGCAACGTCTTCCCGGGGCGGATCGAGCACCAGCGACACGCCGTTCAGGCCCGTGCTGCTCAGTGATCTGCCATGGCCGAACTCGACCCCGCGTTCGTTGATGACGACATGGCAACCCGCCGGCGAGTAAAAGTCGCCAAACAGCCGGACCGCGTGATCATTCAGGAATTGGATCGCGAAAACTTTTTTTGCTTCATTGTCAGACACGGTCAACGCGTGCGGTGTTTGCTCGATTCGAAAGGCATCCTTCTGGTTTGTCTGCAGCTTGTTTCTTTCGATTTCACAAACCATCTGTCCGGCGGAATCGAAGAACTTGGCCGACACCCAGAGTTTTGAATCCTCTTGACCGAGCAGGATCACCGATTTGCCGTTCTCCATGACGACAGGAAACGGAAGGTTAGCAGCATAGGACCGCACGGTGCCCCCTAAATCCAAAATGATCGCTGACTCAGGAATGCCCTTCCCCTTCCTCTTTTCCTCGTTATCGAGGTCGGGAATTGCGATCTTGTCTGGCACCAACAGGTTGACTTCCGCGGGCGCGCTTTCCGCAGGCTCGCTCGCTGTGTGCTCCTGAGCCGGTTGCTCCACGACGGCAACGGCCTCACTGCGAAGGTCGCTTTTTTGCCCGCAGCCGATCGTGGCCATGATTCCCACCAGGCAAACCAGCCGAAGGCCTAGGGCGTAATGACGCGCGGGCAAAGCGACTTTCAAGATCCTGGTGACGGTCTCTGCGGCCGTGCTGAGCACGGAGGAGGCAACTCTCATTCTGACCCTCATTCTAATGGCGTCTAATCGGTATTGGCCTGGGCTATGTTTCAAAAAGATCAGCGTGCTTCGGCGAACGCGTACAAGTGCCCGGCCGTGCGCACATATAAGGTATCATCCGCAATCACGGGAGTCGCCATGACGCGTTCTTCGAGCGGGGATTCTTCGCAACCACCTCCGGTTTTGCACCCCCCATTTTCACAACGGTGATAATGCCATCGTCGAGGGTCGTAAAATAGATATATCCATTGGCCGCAACGGGCGAAGCATAGTAGCTGCCGTTCGCGACCGCGCGTTTTTGAAACGTCTGCTTGCCCGACTTTGCGTCATAGATCGTGACGACGCCGCCGTTTTTCACGAGCACGTACTGCCCGCGGTAGACGAGCCCCGACGGAACATACGGCAGTCCGTTCTTCTGCTTCCAAAGCATGTGGGAATCGGTCACGTCTCCGGAGCCACCCAACTTCAAGGCAAAGGCGCTGTTCTTGGAGGTCGTCAGCAGTTTGACCGAATCGTCCCACTCCTCGCGCGTCAATTTGCCATCGTGGTCCCAGTCGTGACTGCTGAACATCCCTTTCAAACGGCCGGGAAAATCGTCGTAGCCGTGGGCGATTCGATGGTCAAAATCCGGACCATCGAGCATCCCTTTCAGGATCATCCGGGTGAGCCCTTCTTTGGTGATATACCCCTGCTGTTCTTCCTCTGCATCCTTGAGCATCGCGTCGAACGCCGGCGGCTTGACTTCATCGCCGGGCGACCAGCCCGCGAAGAAGAGCGTGCCGTCGACGACAACCGGGCTCGCGCACGCGCAGGACGGCATCCCGACCACGGACCAATTCTCGGCACCGGTCTTGAGATCGTAACCGATCATCTTCCCCCAGCCCGCCGCCACGACCTCCTTGCCATGCGGCGTGTCGCAAACGACAGGGGTGCAAAACGCGGATCTCGACTCGCGCTCTTTCTCCCATTGCAGCTTACCCGTCGCCGCATCGAGCGCGAGGATCTTGGGGCTCGTGTTCTCGTCCCGCACCAGAACGACCAGTCCATCGGCCAGGACCGGCGAAACGCCTGTGCCAAAATCAAACGGTGTCGCCGCGGTTGGCAATTCGTAACGCCAAAGTTCCTTTCCCGACAGGTCGTAACAAAACAGCCCGCACGAGCCAAAGTAGGAGATGATTCTCTTGCCGTCCGTGACGGGCGTCGAAGCGGCGGGACTACCTTCGGTAATGTGGTAAGGCTCGATCGCTTTGGCCGGCGCTTCGGTCCGCCAGGCTTCCTTGCCGTCTCGGCGGGTATAGGCGATCGTGTAGAGTTTGCCGCCGTCAAAGGCCGTGAACACAAGAAGGTCGCCGACGACAATCGGCGAGGAGGAGCCACTCGGGACCGAAGTCTTCCACTTCACGTTCTTGTCGGGTCCGAAATCCACGGGAGGTTTTTGCCCTTCCGCGACGCCCGACCCGCCAGGTCCGCGGAATTGCGGCCATGCCAGCGTTGGTTCCGCACTCGCGGCGGCGGCCGCGAAAAGACCCAGCGCCAAGAATGCGATCAACGTCCGCATGACAGTTCCTTCAGCGTGTGGTGGACAAATCGTGATTCGGACTCGGCCGCAGTCCTTCGAGTGTGCGAG
The DNA here is from genome assembly GCA_963702015.1 of uncultured Planctomycetaceae bacterium. Classification (GTDB taxonomy): domain Bacteria; phylum Planctomycetota; class Planctomycetia; order Pirellulales; family PALSA-1355; genus DATJTR01. The sequence continues at coordinate 1,472,217 of OY969698.1, read as the reverse complement.
CCGGTTTGCTCTGGGAGCCAGCTCCGAGCCAGTCAGTTCCCTATTTTGATGCTCATACCGCCTGAAGGCAATTCTTTTTTCAGCGGCCCCCTCGGCCCAGTTCCGAAAGATAGCGGACCAGATCGCGGAATTCGGCGTCGGTCATGCCGGCCGTCAGCCCTGCCGGCATCACGCTTCCCACGGAGGCGATCTCTTCAATATCTTCTCTGGCGATCCGCCGGACCTCGCGCGTGGCAATGTCTCGCAGCTGCAATTCGTCGGCCGTCTCCTTGAGCTTGTATCCGGTAAAGATCTGGCCATCGGTCGTAATGACGCGAGTGGCCAAAAACCCTTCCTTCACCTGCCGATTGGGCCACAAAATCGACTCGATGATCTGCGGCGCCGGCAACGCGGATCCGACCACCGACAGATCGGGTCCGGCATCCCCCCCCTGCCCGGCGATTTTGTGACAGGCCGAGCAATTGGCCAGCTTCGACAGAAAGACCTCCCGGCCGCGAACGCCGTCACCCTGTCCGACGACCGTTGCAGCGAGCCGCTCGACAAGCTCAGGGCTGTACTCGAGCGAGCTGTCGGTGATGCCCAAGGCATGATTGAGGACCGCGATCAGAGCGGGTTCGTCGTGGCCAGTGGCCGAGAGCGCCCGGTGGGCGAGCTTCGCCTGATCGGATCCGAGCGTCACTTTCGCCAGCGCTTCGGCCAGCAGATTTGCTCCATTCTGCCGATTGACAATCGGCAGCAAAAAGTCGGACATTTCAGCCTCATTGCCGACTGCCGCAATCTGGTCGACTGCCAGCTGGATTGCCAGCGGCAAATCGACCGAGCAAATGGCCCGGATGGCTGCCGCCCGCACCGGGATCGGATTTTCCGCAGCGACGAGCGGCGTGAGAAGTGGAATCGCGTCGCGGCCTTCGATTTGCGCGATTGCCCCGATGGCAGCCAGGCGGCTGGCGGCTGCCCCGCTTGCGCGCTGGATTTCGCCGCGAACTGGCGCAGCCAATGGTTTCAAATGCCAGGCACCGGCCAGGGCGATCGCGGAGGCTCGCAACGCCTCGTCATTGCTGGCGATCAGCGGTTTCAGCGGCCCGGCCAGCTCTCCGCTCGGCATCTTGTTTCGCTGCAAGGCGGTGATGGTCAATTCGTCGAGAACCATCGGATAGCGAGCTCCGTGATCCAGCGCGTAACGCAAATCGTCCGGTCCTCCAGCCTTGGCCAACATTGCCCAAAGCGGCGCTCGTGCGTCGTCGGTCAACTCTGGTCTTTCAGAGAACTGACGCACGATTTTAGTGACGTCCGCCGTGCTGTCCGCCGTCAGCACGAATGTCACCCGATCGGGCTGGTTGTCAAACGAAAGCTCTCCCTTCTCCATGGCCGGATACCATTGGTCCTTCAGCGTCAGCACCGTCTCGGTCAATGCGTAATCGATCAGCGGATCGCGAGGCTTGGTGAGAACCAGCGTCGCCACTTCGACCGCCGCCGGCGATCGCACATAGCTGGCCGCGACGACCGCTTCCATCCGCACGCGAGGAAAATCATCGCCGACCATCCGCCGCAGAAGCGCCAAGGGGTCTGGCAGCCGATCGGCCCACAGACCGATCATGTGCGTGCCGAATGCACGCAGCCGTGGTTCTGTCGAGGCGAGCAGGCGCTCGATCAGCGCCGGCCGAACCGCCTCGTGGGCGGCGTAAACGCCGGTCAGTTCGTATAGAAAGTGCTCCCCTTGCGTGTTGGCATCAGCAGCCGTGCCGGCAAATTTCACCCCCGTCTCCGCGGTGCCGGGAGGTTTCTTTCCACCAAGCACTGCAGCCAACCGGGCGTCGGCCGCTGCACGACCGCATCGGTCGGCAATCGATAGAGATACTCCTTCGCCTGCTGGCGGACCCAGCGTTCGGGCGAGGCCAATTGGTCGATCAATTCCGCGGGATCCATTTTGTGCAACGTTGGTGCTTTGGCCGCTGGGCCGCCCTTGTAGGCCATCCGCCAAATGCGGCCGTGGGTGTGGTCGCGCTGCGGGTCGCGATAGCTCGCCTGGTAATGGCCGATAATCGGATTGCACCAGTCACAAAAATAAATGGCGCTATCCGGGCCAACCGTCGCCTGGAGCGGGCGAAACATCGGCGACGACGAAGTGACGAGTTCGCCGTGCAGCTCCGAACGAAAACCGGTGCCGTCATCGCTCAGTTTGTTCAAATCGACATAAGAGGCCACGTAGATCGACTTGACCATCAATCCCTGCAGGTCGTCGGGCAGATTTCGCGACCCGATAAACTCGATCTCCATCGACTTGGCTTTCGACGTCGCCACGGTGCCGATCGCCCAGTACTGGCTCTTCGTCAGGTACCGGCTCGGCACCGGCGAGAGCGCCGGATTGAGATAGACGGCGCTGGGCTCACTTCCCGAATCGTAGAATGCCTGCCCCCAATCGTCGAAACCTACCCCCCACGCGTTCTCCGTCGCTGCCGCATTGCCCAAAAAGCTTTCTAGCTCGAGCGTGCGCGGATTCATCCGCCAAATGCCGGTCTGGCTGCAGCGGACAAGGCCCCAGGGAGTTTCGATGGTGGAATTGATGTGCAGTCCCTGGGTGAACCAGAGCCGGCCATCGGGTCCCCAGCAGAGCGAGTTGATCATCTGATGGGCGTCACCGGTGCCGAAGCCCGAGAAGATCACTCGCCGCTGGTCGGCACGGCCGTCGCCATCGGTATCGCGCAAGTGAATCACCTGCGCCGAAACACAGACGTAAACGCCGCCATCGCCGAGTGCCAGGCCGGTCGGCATGAAAAGCCCCTCGGCAAAGCGGTCGAATTTGTCGGCACGGCCGTCGCCGTCGGTGTCCTCGCAAATCAGCACGTAATCGTTCGCCACGGTGCCGGGAATCAACTGGGGATAGCTCGGTGCACAAAGTGCCCACAGCCGGCCGCGCTCATCCCAGGCAAACTGGATCGGCTTGACCAATCCATCCGCCTCGCTGGCGAACAAATTGATCTCGAAACCGTCGCGCGGTTTCAAGGCTTTCAATTCTTCTTCCGGCGGTTGGCGTTTCTCCGCGGGTAGCGGGGTCACTTCGGGGAGCGGTGGAGGCGTCTTGCCTAGCGCTAGGGCGTGAACGCCGCGCATCCGACGCCCGGATAAAGGGCTTCCACTGCAGCAACTCCTTGACCAGCGGAGGATGCGTGCCGGCCGGCTTGCTGAACATCGCCCAGGTCCGATCGCTATAAGCAAAATTCCAGTTCAACGTCCGCCAACAATCGAACCAGAAGCGGTTTTTGCGGACGATCTCTTTGCGTAGCGGCTCTTGAGCGTCGCCCAAGCGAACGCTCACCCCCAAGCCCTGCGCGATGAGATCGGCAACGATTCGCTGCCCGGCGGGAGTAAAATGCATGCCATCCTCGGTCAGTGGAGGCGTTCCGGCGCCGCGCGCGAAAGGGGCGTAAGGATGTCGACAAAAACCGCTCCTCGCTCTTTGGCCAGCTTCTCGGCAATCGCCGCCAATGCTTTCACTCGGGCATTGCGGGATGTGTTGTCTGGCACGAGCGGACTTGCCGGCTTTTCGAACGGCGTTGGCGAGATGACGACCAGACGCGGTGTCGTCTTGCTGAATTCGTCCAGCAGCTTGCCGTAAGCCGCGGCAAAGGCGATGTCGTCTCGGCTGTCGTCGAGCGCTTCGAGCGCGCCAAACCAGGTCACAATCGTCGACGCGCCGACCGCCTCGAATTGATCGGCCCATCCGCCGAAATTCGACGCCCGGGCTTGCTCATAAACGGTGTCGCCTTCCCAACTCATATGGCGTACGCCGGGTTGCTGCTTGGCGGCGGATAGAGCCAGCATGGTTTCAAGCCGACCCTCCTGTTGCTCGAAGACCGCGTTGGCGGAACCGGTGAGCACGATCACTTCGCCCGGCCGCACCGCGAACCTGCCTCCCTCGAACTTGGCGCGCGGCAGCGGAACCACCGGTTCGGCGATTCGCTCAATCGGATTAACTTTGGCTGCGCCATCGGCGGGGGGATCGGCAGCCGAGAGAGCCGCTGCCAGCAGAAACGTCAGCAGGATGGCAGAAACAGCTCGCATGTTTCGATCCTCCGGTGCCAAGGAGCGTGAGTTGATGGGTGCGACCCGAGGGCCGCGGAACCAGCGACGGGCATACGGAGTTGAGAGATGAAGATATGTGCCCAGTCCTGATAGGACTTTACCATCGGGCTGCCATCGTTTCCAGCGGCGGCCGGCCCGAAATCGCCCGGGTGCGCACCGCCGTGGATCGACGCACTTTGAGGCCTCCCCTCGTTGAGTTGCTCGATATCGCCCTGGCGATTGAAACACGCTTGACCATCAAGGGGCAGAGGTCGTGCTGGACGTATTCGAGCACGGCAGCATCCAACGCCGACTGATCGTCCAGGGGCACGAGTGATAGACCGAAAATGACCCGCGGGCAAACCATCCCCCAGCACGAACAGAAGCGCGCTATCGCCCAGGTATGAAACGCGGAGTGGACACCTCGGACTCCGCCACGGACGAATCTTCAGGCAAAATTGATCGCACCATCGCGAGTCTGTTGTATTCAGTGATTCTTGTGCTTACACTGATGCTGCAATCAGCTCAAAAAGGCCTTCTTCGTGCTGTTTTCAAGCTATTCCGTCAGTGCGGGGCGCTGGCTTATGGGGCCGTTCCGCGCAGTGATTCATCAGGAACACTTTTCCAATCCGGGCCCGCGGCCTGGCGAATTGCCGGCATTCGACGCGCGACAAATAGATCGTCCCAGAGGCTAGCTTTCCCGCTTCTATTGAGCATCATTCAGATTCTCTCGCAGGCTCCCTGGGCATGGACTCCAACTCGACTTCTTCGCACGGTGAACCTGCACAGACGGGCCCCTCGACGGTGGCGGAGCAAACCGTGCCCGCAGGCCTCTTGCCCCCTTGGCACGTCGGTGAACTTCCCGAGCCGCCCCATCCGGGTTGGCGCCTGTGGATCGGTCTGGTCGGGCCGGGCGTGGTGCTGGCCGGCACGTCGATCGGTTCCGGCGAGTTGCTGTTCGGTCCGGCCGTAACGGCGCAGTACGGCCCGACGTTTCTCTGGTTGGCCACGATCAGCATCGTGCTGCAAGTTTTTTGCAACTTGATGATGATGCGCTTCACGCTCTATTGCGGCGAACCGATCATCGCTGGCGGCATGCGTACCTGGCCTGGTCCAAGGGGTTGGATCTGCATGTACGGCCTGCTCGATCTAGTCGGCGCCATCTGGCCCTACAACGTGGCCGCCGCCGCCGGCCCCTTGGCCGCCGCCATTCTCGGCCACCTGGCGGGATCGGGCAGCATGACGCTGATGGGTTACGAGTTGACCGAAAGCGCGTTCGTGCGATTGCTGGGCATTATCATTTTCGTGCTCGCGTTCGTGCCGCTGATCTTCGGCGGCACGATCTATCGCATGCTCGAAAAAGTGATGACCCTCAAGCTGATCTTGATCCTGGGCTACTTGACCTTTGTGACCACCTTCCTGGTCTCCCCCCATAACATTTGGGCAGTGGCCAGCGGCTTTATTGAGTTCGGCACCTATGCCGAGCGCGCCGAGACGATCATCGTCGATCCCCATTTCCATTTCACCCTCGTCGACAACGCCGATCACTTGTTGGTCAAAGGGACCATGGAAAACGGCAGCGTCATGATCGGGCAGTATCAGGTCAATGGCATTACGCAGGACAACAAAAAGCTGTCTGCCGACGAAAAGGCGCGTCGTGATGCGGTCGTGGAAAAAGCGGTCGCGCAGTTGCGCCCCGGCCAGTTCTTCGTGGAAACACAGCCCGAGGAGGGGGCGGTCCTCTCACTTTCAGGTCGGGTGGAACATGGCAAATGGATCGCCGATCGATTCTCGGTCACCGATGCCGACGGCTCGCGCCATAACTTTGAACGATTGGAGGACGTTCCGCCAAAATATGCGCCCCGTATGGCCGAACTGCTGAAGAATCAGGGATTGGAAAAGCGGAACCTGGCCAAGTATGTGGCCGAACATAAGCGGCTGCCCGACATCAATTGGTTCATGCTGGCTGCCTTCACCGCGATTGCCGGCGCCGGTGGCCTGTCGAACACCATGTTCTCCAATTACACCCGCGAAAAGGGCTGGGGCATGGGTGCTCGCGTCGGCGCGATTCCCAGTGCCGTCGGCGGCCGCAAAATCAGCCTGTCGCACGTCGGAAGCGTGTTTTTGCTCGATCGCGACAGCATGCGCCGCTGGCACGGTTGGCTGCGGCACGTTTTTCGCGACCAGGTCTTCGTCTGGATGCTGGCCTCGTTCATCGGCATGGCGCTTCCTTGCATGGTCTCGATGGAATTCATCCGCAATGCCACCGTGGCCAGCGATCGCGTGGCCGCCATGACGGCCGAGGGCATCAGCCAGCGATATCCGGAACACCGCCAACTGCTCTGGACCGTGACGCTGCTCTGCGGCTTTTTGGTCCTCGTGCCGGGTCAGATCAGCGTCGGCGACCAGATCTCGCGACGCTGGACCGACATCATCTGGATGAGCAATCCGCGGGCACAGCGTTTGGCCGGCAACCAGGTCAAATACGTCTACTACAGCATTCTCAGCATGTACGCCGTGTTGGGATTCACGATGTTGTGTCTCTTCCCGGCATTATCGCTCGCCAAGTTCGCGGCGGGGATCGCGAATATTTCGTTGGCGGTTTCCAGTTTGCAGGCCCTGTTTGCCAATCGAACGCTGATGCCCAAACCGCTGCAGCCGCATTGGCTGTTGCAAACGGGTGTTGTTTGCTGCGCGATCTTCTTTCTCGGCATCAGCGGCGTGGTCTTGTATGATTTGTTGCGATGATTCGGAACGTTCGATCACGCCCGAGCAAATTTATCTCGGACTGCTGCGCGGATCGCTGTCGGTTCTAGCCGCGTCCTTGGCGATCATCGTGGTCTGCTATTTCTGGGTCGACCGGCCGATAGCCTTCTATGTCCACGACCGTGGGATTGAAAAGATCGAAGTCTTCAAATGGCTGACTTATCCGCCACCGTTGCTCGAAGACTGGTCGCCCGTGATGCTCGTGTTGTTGATGGTGCGCCGTGTGGGCGGGCCCTTCAGTCGATGGCAGAAGACAATAGCCGTTGCGTGTGTAAGTCTGGTCGTTGCCGACACGTTCCGCACATCGCTGGGCGAACTGCTTGGCCGATATTGGCCCGAAACCTGGTTCGACAACAATCCGTCGCTCATCGGCAACGGCACGTACGGTTTTCATCCGTTCCATTGGGGCGACGACGTTGGCAGCTTCCCGTCGGGCCACGCTGCGCGAATCCTCGGCTTTGCCAGCGTATGGTGGATCGCGATGCCGCGGTGTCGCGCAATTTGCGTTCTGCTATGCCTGCCAATGCTCGTTAGCCTCGTTGCGATGAATTACCATTTTGTGAGCGACGTGGTCGCCGGCGGCACGTTAGGAGGCATCGTAGGCGCGTACGCTACCACCGTGTCAAAACTTCCGCCCTGCCCTCCGGGCGGCAACGAATCATCTCAAGTGCGGCGCTTGCTCAAGAATTGCTTCCGCTCTTGAACGGTTGATTGACTGAAACGGCTTCGGACTCGGCAGGTTCGCTTCTGGGCGGGGACTCATATCTTTTCATCGCCGCGTGCTGCGCCAACGCCAATTCCGAGGTCGTTTTGACCTTGACCTGCGCTCCGGAAAGGCTTGTATAATCCGGGCCTTTCGCGTCAGCCTCAGGCAGGATGCCAGCCGTGACTCGTAAAACCGTCTGTATCCTGGCCCTTCTCTGCTGTGGATTGGCCCTGCCCGCGGCGGCCGTTCGTTGGAAACACCGGTTGAAGCAGACTGCGTACGCGTGGCTGCACCTGTTGCCCGTCTGCCCAGCGACAGAGGCCGTCAAGGCAATGCGTTTGCCAGAAGGCTTCCACGTGAGTCTCGTGGCTGCCGAGCCCGACGTTTCGCAGCCGATCGGAATGTCGATCGATGAGTCGGGAAGGCTGTGGGTGGCGGAATGTCGCACTTATCCGATTTGGGACCAGCGCAGCGACGACAAAGTTTTGATCTTCGCCGACAAGGACGGAGACGGTCGCTTTGAAACGCGAAGCGTTTTCATCGATGGTCTGTCGAATCTTACCGGGATCGAAGTCGGACTGGGTGGGGTCTGGCTGATTTGTTCGCCCAATCTGCTTTTCATCCCCGACGGGGATTCCGACGGCAAGCCGGACGGCCCTCCCACGGTGGTTCTCGATGGGTGGGACGCACATCCCGGCATGGCACATCACGTGGCGAATCATCTCCTGTTTGGGCCAGACGGCTGGCTCTACGGGTGTTTGGGGTTCAGTTCGAACTCGCTCGTTGGAGTTCCTGGCACTCCGCCCGAGCAACGCGTGGCCTTGAACGACGCGATTTGGCGAGTGCATCCCCAAACCAAGAAATTCGAGGTCGTGGCCAGTGGCACCTGTAACCCCTGGGGCATCGACTTCGATGCCAGCGGAGAGCTCTTCGCTTCGAACAATGTCCTGGCTCACTTGTGGCATATCTTGCCGGGTGGCCGCTACGAACGGCTTGCGCCAAGGGCAAGAATCCGGACGCCGGTGAATTGATGTCCGCCTGCACCGACCACAACCACTGGTCGGGCTCGGACGATTGGCACGTCGACGCGGAAAAGACTCGTGCGCGCCGGCGGAGGGCACGCCCACGCGGGATTGATGATTTATCAAGGCGACAATTTTCCGCCGGAATACCGCGGAGCCGCCTGCCTGTGCAACCTGCGCGGTAACTGCGTCAATTTTGACGTACTCGACTATTCCGACGCTGAAGTCGTCGCCCGTCACGGCGGCAACCTGCTCCAGGCCAGTGACCTCGGATTCCGAGCCGTCGATTTGAAGTATGGTCCGGACGGCAGTGTCTACGTCTGTGACTGGAACGCCCGGGGGATGTGCCACGGTTCGGATTACAATGCGTCTCAACCGACAGGGCGCATTTATCGCATTGCGTATGGTTCGCCGCAACCCGTTCCAGTTGACCTCGGCAAGCTGCGCGACGAAGAGTTGATTGCCCTGCACGATCACGAAAACGAGTGGTTTGTGCGGCGTGCCCGGTTGGTGCTTCAGCACCGAGCACAGATCGGGGCTCTTGACGCGACGACGGTCGATCGCCTTTCGCAGCGCGCGAGCGACTCCACTCAATCGGCAGTTTTGCGACTGCGCAGCCTGTGGACCTGGCAGGCCGTGCGGGGCGCGGGCGACAGCGATTTCGACTTGTGCATGGAACTGATGGCCGACTCGGCCCCTGAAATCCGCGCATGGGCGGTTCGGCTCAAAGCCGAGGAGCAACCGGTCTCGGCACAAACGCTCGACGAATTGGTCCGCCTGGCTCGGCGAGGATCCCAGTCCACGGATTCAGCGAGAGCTGATATCCACGCTGCACCGACTCGACGAAGATCCACGGTTCGCGCTGGCCACGGTCCTGCTACCGCGAATCACCGATATGCAGCCGCGCAACTGGCAGCGATTGGCGTGGTATGCACTGGAACCGCTGGTCGCATCGAAACCTTTGGAGATTGTCGAACTCGACGGCAGCGCTCCAGAGCTCGTTCTTGAGTCAGTCGATCGCCCGTCGACTGGCGGAAAAGTGGGCGACCGACGGGCAAATCGATTCGGAATTTGCAGTCGCGTTTGATCAATTGATGATCGCAGCTTCCGGCGCGACCGAATCCTGGCAGTCGGCAACTTTGCAGGGGCTGCACGAAGGATTGCGGTCGAATCGCCGCCCGGCTCCAGACTCGTGGAAGCAGACGCAAGAGTCGCTGAGCACGGCGGCATCGAATGCACAGCGCGATTTGATCTCCTCGATTTCCGCACAATTCGGCGACCCCGCCGACCAGGAAAAGCTTTTCGCAATCGTTCGAAGCCGTTCGCGATCCGCAGACGATCGCCTTCGTGCGCTGGCCGATTGCCTCGCCCGGCCCAACGAGAAAATGGCGGCGTTGGTGCGGCAAATCTGCTACGACGCCGACCCGCAAGTCAGCCGGGCCGCGATCCTGGCCTTCGCGACGTGCGACATTGATCCCGAGGAACTCCTGGTCAACGTACCCGTCCCTCAGGCCGGAGCAGCAGCAAGCACTGATCGAAGTCGCCGCCAGCAAATCGCGCTTCGCGAAGCGATTCCTGGATCAACTCGAGTCTGGCAATATTCCCGCCTCGGACATCCGGGCAGAGGTAGCGCGCCAATTGTTTGCCTTGAATGACTCCTCGGTGACGGAGCGATTGGGCAGGCTTTGGGTGCAGTCCGACTTCCGCCGCCATCGATACGCAAATGCCGAAATGGCGCGACTAAAGCAATTGATCACTTCCGAGGCGATGTCGCACGCCGACAAGTCGCACGGCCGGGAACTCTTTGGCCGCGTGTGCGCACAGTGCCACACGTTGTTTGGCGAGGGGCGGTCGCTCGGTCCCGACCTGACCGTGATTCAACGCGACGATCCAGAGCGCCTCATTGCCGACATCGTTAACCCGAGTGCCCGCGTTGCCCGTCAGTTTCAGGTCACCTTGATTGAAACCGACGCGGGCCGCGTCGTTACCGGGATGTTGGAGGACGAAACCGACCAGCAAGTCGTCATTCGCACCGTCAACGAGACCGTACCGATCGAAACCGACGGCATCGTTGCCCGCAAGCTGATGCCGGAATCGCTGATGCCCAAGGGTGTGTTGCGGCAACTTTCGAACTCCGACATTCAGGACTTGTTTTGCTATCTGATGTCGCGTTCCAAACCCGAGCCACCGCTCCGGTCAGAAAAGCCGAAGGGGAGCCTTGCAATGAACATGCAGCCCTCGGCGGCCAAGACTGCTCCGAACATCGGCCTCATCGCCAAGATTGCCGTAGCGGTGGCGCTGCTTGCGATCGGAGCCTGGGCGTTCGGCCCGGCGGCAGTCCGTACGGCTCGCTGGACCGTCACTAAAATCGGCGTGCGGATCAAGCGGAGCATCACACCGGGGCCAATGGATTACCCGGTGCGCGATGTGGTTGAATCTGAACCTGCCACCCCGTTGAGCTTGCTGGATCCTCCTTCATATAGCGGCGCCGATTGGCCCGGTTGGCGCGGAACCGACGGCAACAACTCCTCGCTGGATGCTCGTTGCCCAACGGTCTGGAGCGAAGCAGCAAAACGTCAAGTGGCGCGTGGCGGTGCCAGGCAAGGGGCACTCGTCGCCGGTCGTCGTCGGAAATCGCGTTTTCGTCACCACCGCGGAGGAAAATTCGCACCGAGTGCTGGCGTTGGCGCTCGACAAAGATACTGGTCGAGAGATTTGGCGCCAGATCGTCGCCGAAGGAAACTTTCGATCGATTCATGAATTCAACTCGCACGCCTCGTCGACGCCGATCTGCGACGGCCAAAACCTGTACGTGGCGGTGCTGATCGAAAACCTCGGTCAATCTTTCGGCCCTGTCGGTCAAAAGTGGCGAAATCCTTTGGACCGCCGACTGTGGGCCTTGCACCGCCAAATGGGGCTTTTCCGGATCCTTGGCGTACTGGCGTGGGCTTATCTACGTCGTGGCAGATAATCCGGAAGGTGGCTGGATCGCGGCTTTCACCGCCCAGCGCGGGGAAGATTGCCTGGCTGCACAAACGGTCGCCCGCTCAGGAGGGAAGCTATAGCTCGCCAATCGTGGCCCGAGTCCACGACACGCCGCAGATTGTCGTCGCCGGCGCGGAAACGATCACCGCTTACCAACCCGAGTCCGGCGCGATCGCCTGGACCTATCAAGGCATTCCGAGTTGCTGCGTCGCCACCGTCGTGGTGGCCGACGACCTGTGCCTGGCGGCGGGCGGCTGGCCCGATCGCAAACTGATTTGCGTTCGGCTGAGCAAATCGCCTGCGTCTGACCAATGGGTTGCAGAAAAGCTTTGGGAATCGGACAAATCCAGCGAAGCGCCCTATGTTCCGACACCGCTCTACCATGCCGGAAAGCTCTATGTGCTGCACGACCAGGGGATCGTTATGTGCCGCGACGCGACCAGCGGGAAGATCGGTTGGAAACGGCGTCTCCAAGGAAACTTCAATGCTTCGCCGATCCTGGTCGGCGACCATCTGCTGGTGTGCAACGAGGAGGGGGTCTCCAGCCTGTTGGACCCCAAGTCCGGCAAGATTATCGCAGAGAATTCACTCAGTACCGGGTTGCGCACCAGTCCGGTGCCGAGCCGCTCTTGCCTGCTGCTGAAGACCGACGACCATCTCTACTGCATCGGCGGATCGCAAGACGCCGACTGAGAGCCAGTCATAGATCATCAGTGCACTCGCTGGGCGAAATTCCGACTACGCCCGATTGGCTTCAAGCATTCCCACGCCGCGCGATTATGACGCCGCGGCGAAGCCGCCAACCAACTGCGACCGGCCACGCTTTGCAGGCACGGGAACACGGTCCTTCGTCGTTTTCAGCTTGGGCAAACTCGATGGATCGGGAGCGGCCCGTGTCGCCAGAAAAGCCAACAGCCGACTCCGCGCCTCAGTCGGCATTAGCAACAATCGCCGGGCATTTTGGCCCTGGCCCGCGGAAATGATAACCAGCCGGTGCCGCTCCGGATTCTCCACACGCTTTCGGATATTATGCGTTTGCCTCGGGAAGTGAGCCAATCAACTCCTGCAGCGCCGCGATCCGGACGGGTTTAACGAAGTGTCGGTCAAAGCCCGCTTCCTTCGAACGCTGCCGATCCTGGTCCTCACCGTAGCCGGTGAGTGCTGCCAGGACTGCACCTCGCAACGCGGGAATCTTCCGTAGATGCTTGGCCACCATGTAGCCGTTCATGGCTGGCAAGCCGATATCGAGCAAGACTAACGTCGGCCGAAAGGTATAAGCGGTCTCGATGGCCGTGGGCCCATCGTGCGATACCGCGGCCTCATGTCCCATCGCTTTGAGCATGAGTGCCAGCGTCGTGGCGGAATCGATATTGTCATCGACCACAAGAACACGCTGAGGAAAGGCTGGAGGTGCGCCATATGTCACGGTCGAACTATCATTTCCCGCGGCTTGGGAGCCAGTTACCAACGGGAGACGCACCACGAATTGGCTTCCCTGGCCGGGCCCTTTGCTTGACGCGCTGACCGACCCTTGATGCAGTTCGACGAGGCTTCGCACGAGAGTTAAGCCAATGCCGAGTCCACCTTGAGAGCGGTCGATGGTGCGATCGGCCTGAGTAAAGAGATCGAAGACCAAGGGAAGCAATTCGGCTGGAATGCCAACCCCGTTGTCTCGCACGGTGATCGTGGCTGTGCTGCCATCCCGATCAACGCCGAGCCAGATCTCCCCTCCTTCCTCGGTGTACTTTGCCGCATTATTCAGCAAGTTGGTGATGACTTGTGCCATACGGGTGACGTCTGCAAAAATCTTGAGGGCCTCGGACGCCAAGGCAATGTTGAGCTTGTGCTTCCGAGATTCAATCAGTGGTCGGCTGGTTTCGACCGCCGCCGAGATAATTGAGGAGACTTCGATCACGGTTTTTTGCAGATTGATTTTTCCTCGTGTAATCCGGGAAATATCCAGTAAGTCGTCGACGATTCGCGACATCTGCCGCACCTGACGATCGACGACATCGCATGCCGACCGGATCTCGTCACTGGCCCCCTGGCTCCACAGGCAAAGCATCTGTGCCGCATTCGCGATCGGTGCCAGGGGATTCCGTAGCTCGTGAGCCAACATTGCCAGAAACTCATCCTTGCGGCGATCGGTGTCCTGCAAACGTTGATTGTGTTTGTGCTCGGTCAGATCCGTGATCACGAGACAAACCGCCAAAACGCCTTCGAGAGGCAAGCGATTGAACGAGACCAGCACAGGCAAGCGCGTGCCGTCGTCGGCCTTCAGGGTGAGCTCTGTCTGCTTCGCGCTGTTGGTCTCGGCCAGCCGCTGAGTCAAGATCGAATGGTCGGCCGGGGAAAACAAACTATCGATTGGCACGCCGATGATCTTCTCCGCCGTTCGCTTGACCATTTGAGCAAATCCGGCGTTGCAATAAATGATTGCTCCGCCGGGGCTCAGCGTCACTGCACCTTGCTGCATCGCTTCCACAAGGACGCGATAAGGGTGATCTGCACCCTCCAACGTGTAGACGTCTCTTCCACCGACGATGAGAGCGTCGACTTCGCCGTTGCGGATTGCAGCCAGAGTCGACTCCGCATCTTCCAGCTGCCGACGAAGCTCGTTGTTCTCCTCCTGCAGGCGAGAGTCTTCCATCGGCTTACCTCTTCTTGACGAGATTCAAGCCAATGAGGACCCTCTCTTCGTCCGAGAGCGTTCCCACAAGTTTTCGTAACGGCAGGGGCAATTGTTTGACAAGCGTCGGCGTAGCGACAATCTGAGCAGCTTGGGCCAGTGCCGGTTGCTTGTAGATGTCGATCACTTCGAGCTCATACCTGTTCTTCAGGTGCTCTTCGCAGAGTGCCGTGACGTTGTTGATCGCTTCCGTCGACCGCGGCGTCATCCCGGATACGTACAAGCGCAAGATGTACGTGGCTGCGGTCGAATCGGCGGCAAGTCGCTCAAAATCTTCGGTCGAGCTTGTCTGCTTGTCGTGGATCATGATGGTTCGCTCAGGCTTTTTGTGGCCGCAGCTGGAGACCGACGAGAACGCGTTCCGTGTTCGATAGGTCTCCAATGATCTTCCGCACGGGCTCGGGAAGTTTGCGAACGAGTGTCGGGATGGCAACAATCTGATCTCCCTGTGCCAATTGCGGGGTTTTGATCAAATCGATGACCTCGATTCTGTACTTGCCCGCCAGATATTCCTCGCAAACTCGCTTAAGATTGGTGAATGCGGTGATCGACTTGGGAGTCTGGCCCGCCACGTAAAGACGTAAATCCCATCGCTCCGAATCCCCGGTATCCGGATCGCCGTCGGTTTCGTTACGCCGATCTCTCATGGAAACTCCTTACGATCGTTTTGTTTTCTTCGGCGTCGCGAGCCCTGAATTGACCTGGGCACCATTGTGTTTGGCAGTCGCTTTTTCCTTCCACTCCGCCAGATCGATGCCTTGGTCGGTCAGCAGGAACGTGTGGATCTGATTTGAATGAGCCATCCCCCGCGATTTGAGCAAATAAAGACCTCGTTTTCGTTCACCGTTCAATTCGAGATCGCGGACAAGCAGCCAAGTATTCGATGACCGACGATATTCCTATCTGGTCCTCCTCGATCGATACCATGCCTCCCACCAAGGAGGTAAATATCGCGGTAATTTGTTGCGATTTCAAAAAATCGACTAACCGCGTCAGCATCGCCCGTGAGTCGATCGAGCTGCCGGCCGCAGTGAAATTGCTGATCGGATCGATGACGATATCTTTTGGATCGAAGTCGCGAATCGCCTTATGAATCACGGCCAGATGCATTTCAAGCCCGTGCAGCGATGGTCGAGCGCTATGGATCTCCAACAGCTTCTTGTCGATCCAAGGCTGAAGATCCAATCCGATCGAACGCATGTTTCGGACGAGCTGTTTTGGCGACTCTTCGAAGGCGAAGTAAAGGCAACGCTCGTTGCGAGCGCAGCAAGCGGCAGCAAAATGAGCCACAATGCTCGTCTTCCCAGTCCCCGCGGTTCCCGATATCAACACGCTGGCAGCACGATAGTAACCCTTGCCGCCCAACATCGCGTCGAGCCGCGGGATGCCGGTCGAGACGCGCTCGGTGGGAGCTTCGTGCTCCAATCTTGCGGAGGTAATTGGCAAAACGGAAATCCCATTGTCTTCAATCAGAAACGGGAACTCGTTGGTGCCGTGGGTTGATCCGCGATACTTGACAATCCGCAGCCGCCGGGTCGAAAGCTGCTCCGTTACCCGATGGTCGAGCAGGATCACGCAATCGGAAACATATTCTTCCAGGCCATATCGGGTGAGCGTGCCGTCTCCCCGTTCCGCGGTGATGATCGCTGTAACTCTCCGATCTTTTAGCCAGCGAAAGAGCCTGCGAAGCTCGGACCGCAGGATCGCCCCATTCGAGAGACCGCTGAAGAGTGACTCGAGAGTGTCCAGCACGACACGTTTCGCGCCCACCGAGTCGATCGAATGCGCCAGCCGAACAAATAAGCCTTCCAAGTCGTATTCGCCGGTCTCTTCGATCTCACTGCGCTCGACACGCACGTGGTCGATGACGAGCTTCTTCTCGTGAATCAGCGCATTGAGGTCGAGGCCCAGCGAACGGACGTTTTGATCCAATTCGTCGGCCGTCTCCTCGAACGCCATAAACACGCCGGGTTCATCGAACTCAATCGCTCCTCGCGCCAGGAATTCGATGGCCATAAGCGTTTTGCCACAACCGGCTCCGCCGCAAATGAGCGTCGGACGGCCAGATGGAAGCCCACCGCCGGTGATTGCATCGAGCCCTTGGATTCCCGTGGGGGCCTTTTGGATGCCGGTTTTCACAAGATATTTCGCTTCGGACTGGTTCATTTAAGACGCCAGAAACCGTTTCAGGTTATGGTGTTAGATCGCAATCGTGAAGACGCATGTTACTGGGAACCTGAGCTGAGTGACAACGGGCCAGCGCAATCTCGCGGATGGGCGAGCCGAGGGCAAAAACGGGCGAGCAAATTCCGTTCCCGTTCTTTCCTGCCAATGGCGTCGGGATAGAATCGACGAGGATCCACGCTATCGATCTTCCCTCAATACTCCCGAATCCGATGCAACGCTCAAGGATCAAAGACCGTGTTCCATCTTCTCGGTTGGCTCATTTATGGTTTGATCGTCGGCTCGATTTCCAAGGCCATTCACCGCGGAGATGACCCGCGCGGATTCTGGGCCACCCTGGGCATCGGTGTCGCCGGCTCCTATGTGGGCGGTCTGATCAAATATCTTGTCGGCTGGGGAGACCAGGCGTTGGAGCCCTCGGGATTCTTGATGGGCATTGTCGGCGGCGTAATCTTCTGCTGGCTCTACAGAAAGTACAAAATGGGCAGCGTGCCCCACTGAGTGCCAAACGCGTGCGCTCGATAGCCGACGGTCGGCTCAAAAGGAACCTCTTGCCGGAGATTCTCACCCATGTCGGACGAGCCGTTGCTTCCTGCTGACTCCCGCGGGGCCAATCAGCCTGGCCGAGCAGCGCACCTCCCCGGTCAAGCTGTCAATCAGGCACCGGTTGCCGGCGCAGTCACGAATGGTCAGTCCGCAGTACCGATGTTTTCGCGCCGAGGCTTTTTGGAAGGTGCCGTGTTGGTGGCCGGCACCGGAGCGTTGCCGCGGCTGCTGGAGCGTCCCGTGGCAGCCGCCGAAGGGGTAGCGCCGGCTTCGCCCGCCGCGGCGGCTACCCGGCATCCGCTCGATCCGCTCACGGCGGCCGAAATGGTTGCGGCCGCGAACATCTTGCGCGAGTCCAAAAAACTAGCCGAAAGCTTCCGCTTCGTTTCCTGTGTCCTGGCCGAGCCTGCCAAACAAACCGTGCAGGACTTCAAGACGGGTCGGCCGCTACCGCGTCAGGCATTCCTCGTACTTTTGGACAACGCCACCGGCACGGGTTACGAGGCGGTCGTCGATCTCGTCAAGCCCGCCGTCACGCGCTTCGACGCTTTGTCCGAGGGCGTTCAGCCGGCGGTCATGCTCGATGAATTCAGCCAGTGCGAAGAGGCCGTCAAGCGTTCGCCGGAGTTTCGGGCCGCACTGGAAAAACGCGGATTGCGCGATGTCGGCCTGGTCATGGTCGAACCTTGGTCGGCGGGCAACTATGGAACCGAAGTGCCTGAAGACAAAGGCCTGAGGCTGCTGCGGGCGTTGTGCTTCGTCCGATCCGAGCCGAAAGACAACGGGTTCGCTCGGCCCTTGGAGGGGGTCGTGGCGGTCGTTGACCTGAATCGGATGGCGGTCATCCGCGTTGAAGACTATGGCGTGGTGTCGTTGCCGCCGGAAAGTGGCAACTGGGCGCGCGAGTTCATTTCGCCGATGCGTGACGACATCAAGCCGTTGACGATTGCCCAGCCCCAAGGTCCCAGCTTCGAAGTGGACGGTCACGAAGTCCGCTGGCAGAAGTGGAAGTTCCGCGTTGGGTTCACCCCGCGCGAGGGGCTGGTGTTGCATACCGTGAGTTACCACGACGACGGCCATGACCGGCCGATCCTCTACCGGGCGTCGGTGTGCGAAATGGTTGTCCCCTACGGGGATCCGGGCGAGCAATATTACCGTAAAAACGCCTTCGACATCGGCGAGTACGGCATCGGTACGCTGGCGAATTCACTGATGTTGGGGTGCGATTGCTTGGGAACGATTCAGTACTTCGACGTCGCCATGCTCGACAGCCGGGGTGAGCCCGTCACGCTCAAGAACGCGATTTGCCTGCACGAGGAAGACGTCGGATTGCTTTGGAAGCATACCGACTGGCGCACTAACCAGACCGAGACGCGCCGCTCGCGCCGCTTGTCGGTTTCGTTCATGGCCACCGTCGGCAACTACGAATATGGATTCTTCTGGAACTTCTACCAGGACGGAACGTTGCAGTGCGAAATCAAGCTGACGGGCATTATGAACACCACGGTGTTGGCGTCCGACGAGCCGTCGCCATTCGGCGTTCAGATTGCCCCGCGGTTGAACGCCCCGTTCCATCAGCACATCTTCGCGGCCCGGCTCGACATGAGTGTCGACGGCGAGACCAATTCAGTCTACGAAGTCAACACGTCGGGCCTGCCACCGGGTCCGGGCAATCCCCACGGGAACGCGTTCCGCGCCGAGGCCACGCTGCTGGCGACAGAAAAGGAAGCGCAACGCTCGGTCAACGGCGGCATGGCCCGCTTCTGGCGGATTGCCAACCCAAAACGTCCGAATCGCTTGGGGCAACCGGTCGCCTACCGGCTCGTGCCCGGAGAGAATTGTCCGCCGCTTGCTCAGCCAGACGCCGCCGTCATGCGACGCGCGGGCTTTGCGGCCCATCAGTTGTGGGTTACTCCCTTTCGGCCTGAGGAGCGGTATCCGGCCGGCGACTATCCGAATCAGAACCCCGGCGGCGATGGACTGCCGCGCTGGACTGCTGCCAACCGCAGCGTGGAAGATACCGACCTGGTCGTCTGGTACACGTTCGGCCACACCCACGTCCCACGTCCGGAAGACTGGCCCGTGATGCCCGTGGCGTCGATTGGTTTCTGCCTCAAGCCAGACGGATTTTTCGAGCAGAACCCGGCCCTCGACGTCCCCCCGCCGCCAGCCGCCGGAGCGGTTTGAAGTCTGGCGCGAGCGAAAGTGAGGTGTTCGAACGGCGACCTTCGGGTGAGGGATGTAGCGGTGAAGGCGGTGAACGTGAAAGTCGCAACGTACCGAGACGTTCGGTGCAGCGACTCGCGGTATGCCCTCATCCGGCGATGGCGGAAGGTGCCGGATCATTGTTCGCCGATATTCCGTCACCATCGCCTTAGGTTCTTACGTCCTGGCCGTTGCCTCGCACGACCGGCTTAGTTGGGCGAGCACGCAGTCAGCGACCGCGGCCGCCTGGCTGCGAAGTTCCGGCACGGCTGTGCTCTCCCAGACGCTCGGCTTGCGTAAGGTGCCGACGACA
Organism: uncultured Planctomycetaceae bacterium; assembly: GCA_963702015.1. Lineage (GTDB taxonomy): Bacteria > Planctomycetota > Planctomycetia > Pirellulales > PALSA-1355 > DATJTR01. The sequence continues at coordinate 1,452,739 of OY969698.1, read as the reverse complement.
AACAGGTCGGGCATCGCCTCGCCCTTGGCGTTGATGGCGTTGCCAGCTGTGGTGGTGTCCAGTCCTAGCGATAATTCGTCGGGCCGGATCCAACCATGCACCAGGAGCGATCCGATCGCCGGATTGGACTCGGCGCTATTCGCCGCCGCCGGGCCAGTGCAGTTGATGATCCAACTGGTGTGCAACTCGCTTAACCGCTCTTTGCCCCATTCGTGCACAAAGAGCCGAACGCCCCCCTCTTCCGTTTGCACCGCAGCGATGCGGCTGGCCACAATCTTCACCAGACCTTGATCACGGAGCGAGTTAAATCGTTCGGCCACGCTGAATGCCATGCGGTGGCGATGCACTTCCCAAAACGGCCGGAGCCGCGCGAAAAACTTGCGGCGTTCAGGCAGCGACATCGACTGCCAGACGAGCGCCGTGTGCGGGCGCAGTCCGTCGACGACACTCCGCCAGTCGCCGCCTGCCGCGCAAACTTCCGCCGCCCTTTGCCGAAGTGCGCGGAACAACGCCTTGGCGCGAACGCCGCCGGGCGCGGCCAGCATTTCCGACACGAGCGTTTCCAGATTGGCTGGCGCCACGGGAGAAGCGCGGTGGGCCTGCGGGACCAGTCCCCTTCGTGAGATCAGCGTGATCTGCGCTTGTCGGGGCTCTTGGGTCAGCGACAACACGGCGTCGACGGCCGTAAGCCCGCTCCCCAGGATGACAACCGGTTCGTCTGGGCGGACCGGGCCGGTGGCGAATACGCGCCAAGGGTCGGCGATGTAGCGATTTCGGGGACCGCTCCATAATCGCCCAATCGGGTCGGCTGGCGGCCGATGGCCGATCGCCAAAACGACCGCGTCGGCAGGCAGCGATGCGCCGCGGGCGAAATTCACGAGCCATCCGCCATCCGGGCGGCGAGCAATCCGGCGAACCTCATCGAACAGGACCAAGAGCCGCGCCGACTCGCCAGCCTCTACGGCGGTCTCCAGCAGCGTCTCTCGGACATACTCGCCGTACCACTGCCGCGGCAAAAAATCAGTCGGCTCCGCCGAAGCGTGGCGTCGAGAGGCCCACTGGACAAAATCGTTCGGACGGTCCGGCCACGCACTCATGCGTCCAGCAGGGACATTGAGCAAGTGCGCCTGCTCACGGGTGCTGTATGCCACCCCCTCGCCAAGAGCTCCCTGTCTTTCGACGAGCACAACGTTGACGGCCGAACCGCAGGCACGTCGCAGAATTTGAGCGGCCGTCATGGCGCCGCTGAAGCCAGCTCCAACGACAACGACCGTCCGCGAATCGCTGACCGGTATCGCCGGTCTGGCGTCGGAGGTTTTCGGCGCAAAACGAATCGGCGAAAGTCTCTGAGCGTTGGCGTGTAGACATGGACCGTGATCAACGTTTCTCCCTCGGCGGAAGCGTTCCGAACGGTGTGCACGCCCGCGTCCTGCCAAGCCGTGAGCTCGCCGCCGCGCACGGCGGTTTCGTACTGGAGATCGACGTATCCGTCTTCGGCGATTCGCCAACAACCCTCGGCGGCTTCGCCCTGCAGCACGAGCATCGCGGAGATCGACCCGGCATGGTCGTGCGGCACGCTCCCTTGGCCCGGCAGCCACGTCAGGACCAGCACCTCGTAGTGCTCCCGCCGCACCACGGTGGCCCGATGGTAGCTGTGCGCCGTTTCGTGAACATAAGCAGCCACGTCAGCCACGGTCAAATTTGACGCTTCCAGCGCATCGGCGATTTTGGTCAGCGTCAGGTCGGAGCGCAACTCGTCGAGCCGTCGCACCAATTCGCCGATGGGTCCATGAAAGACTTCCATGAAGAGAAACCTCCTGCAAGCTCGATCCCCTGGAACGGATGACCGCCCCCGACGCAGGCTGTGAAGCCGCTGGAAAATCTCGCGTCCCGACCGAGTCAATCTAACCCGCTGGCGGCGACCATCCAAGATCGCTCGTGGGACGATCCAGCGGTTACTTACGCCGGCAAACCATTTTGCGGCTTTTCTGCGGTGCCGCCGGTCCCTCGATATCCGTGGTGCCCCGCATGCTTCTTGACACATCGAGCACGATCGGCCATCGTCGCTCTTTGGGCTATTTTGGCGATCGGCAATCATGCAGGAGCGATTGATGACGGCCAGCGCGAATCCACCGGGCAGCAGACCACTGCTCTATCTCGACGACCTCCGCGTGGGAGAACGATTTGTGAGCAGCACGCACCTGATCGACGAGCAGCAGATCATCGCGTTTGCCAGCCAATTCGACCCCCAACCGTTTCATCTCGACGCCGAGGCGGCGAAGCACACGCTGTTCGGAGGGTTGGTCGCCAGCGGTTGGCACACGGCCGCAATCACCATGCGGCTGTTGGTGGAAGGTGGATTGCCCATTGCTGGCGGCCTGATCGGGGCCGGCGGAGAATGCGCGTGGCCAAAACCGACGCGGCCAGGCGCCGTCCTGCAGGTCGAAAGCGAGATCGTCGAACTCCGTCCGTCGCGGTCCCGTCCGGACCGCGGCATGGCGACCGTCCGCAGTGAAACGCGCAATCAGCTGGGCGAGATTGTGCAAGTGCTCGTCTCGAAGTTAGTGGTGCCGCGGAGGACTTCCGGCACACCTGCCTCATAGCCGAGAACTGGCCGCCAATCCGTTCGAATCTTCCTGGTCAACCATCTGTCTTAATAAAGGATTCACGTCATGGCGCAAAAGCTCGCAGGCAAGGTCGCTGTCGTCACCGGAGGAAATAGCGGCATTGGACTGGCGACGGCCAGACGGTTTGCCGCCGAAGGCGCGCATGTCTTCATCACGGGCCGCCGACAAAGCGAACTCGACGCCGCGACAAAGCAAATTGGTCAGAACGTCACCGCCGTTCAGGGAGACGTGGCAAAACTCGCCGACCTCGACCGTCTATACGCCGAGGTGAAGCGTCAGAAAGGCCACATCGACGTCCTGTTTGCCAACGCTGGCGTTTTGGAAAACATCCCCCTTGGTTCGATCACCGAAGAGCATTTCGACAAGCTGTTCAATATCAACGTGAAGGGATTGTTGTTCACGGTGCAAAAGGCGCTCCCTCTGCTTCGTGACGGGGGATCGATCATCTTGACCGCTTCGGTCGTCAGCCAAAAAGGGTTTGGAGCCTCCAGTGTCTATAGCGCCACGAAGGCGGCGGTGCGGTCTTTCGCACGCTGCTGGACCACCGACCTCAAGGCGCGCAAAATTCGCGTCAACGCCTTGAGTCCTGGCCCAATCAAAACTCCCATGGGCGATCAGATCCCGGAAGAGTTGGTTGAGCAGGTCACGGCCTCGGTTCCGATGGGCCGTTTTGGCAACGCCGACGAGATCGCCAGCGCCGCTTTGTTCCTCGCGTCGGATGACAGCAGCTATATTAGCGGCGCCGAACTGTTCGTCGACGGCGGCGCAGGACAGGTCTGATTTGAAATAGTATAATGGCCAAATTGTCTCGGAGCAGACCTGCGCCATCGGCCGCCGCGGTTCCCAGGCCAGTCGTGTGTGAGGTAGTCATGGTGCATGAAACTACGGCTGAAGACACGGCGATTTTTGACGTGGCGGCGATCGCGGCTTCGTTGCCCGATTCGGCGACGACGATGCTCGTCGACCGCTACCTGACCTATCGGGAAGCTGCCAGCGCCCGCATTTTTCGCGTTTACCGGCCGACGCCGCCGCACTATCACGCGACCTGCGATGAGTATCTGTATGTCTTGTCCGGACGTGGCACGTTTTGGATGAAAGACCCGAGCACTCAGGCCGAGTTCCGTCCGGGACAATTGCTGTTCTTTTGGCGGGGAATCGTCCACGCGATGCCCGATTTTCTCGAAGGGCCGATTATTTTTCTGTCGGTCGATACTCCTCGGCGCGACCCCAAGGATATCATCTTCGTGAACCCCGAGGACGGCACGCCTGAAAGCTTTATTGCTTCGGTCACGCCATAGGCCCGCTATCCAATAAAACCCTCCGGGCCATTTGATCTGTTCGTGCCCGCACGCAGAGAGCGAGATTTCCGCCAGTCCGCAAAAACAGTTCGTTGCTCCGCCAGTGTTTCCCACCTGAAGCAGCATTGCTTCACCACGGCTCGCCAGAGAGATGCATCCATGACTTGTCGCTGTTGTCCTTGCGCCGCGCTTTTGTGGCTTTCCGTGTCGATCGCTGGGCCCATCGCATCCGCCGACGAGCCGGCCGCCAAAGCACTGCGGCCTGACGGCACGCCGAACCCGGCGGCCTGGATGGCGCAGGGGACATACGGCGTAATGACGCACTACCTGCCGCAGCCGAGCGGGGCCTCGCAGGCCGAGCAAACCGCCGATTTCAACCGCCTGGCCGATCAGTTTGACATCGACCATTTCATCCGTCAGTTCCAGGAGACCGGCGCCGATTGGCTGATCTTCACCCTCGGCCAGCAGTCGGGCTATCTTTGCAGCGCAAACCCGGTGTTCGATGCCACGACTCCCGGCCACACCCCTCGCCGCGATGTGGCATTGGAAGTCGCCGGTCGACTCCACGCACTTGGCAAGCGGATGATCCTCTATTTTCCGTCGGAGGCCGATCCCGTTGTGCTGCTCGGCCCGCGGGACGATGGATTCCTGGATCGCTACTTTGAGTTCGTACGGCAATACTCAGTCAAATTCGGTTCGCTTCATCACGGTTGGTGGTTTGATTCATGCGGCCCACACCCCGACGCGTTTTGGCAGAAGTGGCTGGCTGCGGCCCGTGCTGGCAACCCCGCGGCAGTGATTGCCTTCAGTGGTGCCGAGTTCTGTACGGGTGGGCCGATCAATCCCCGCTGCAAGCTTGAGGACTATCACGCCGGTGAGATTCATCTGTTGGAAGACGGCAAGATCCGCCGCGATTTCCTGTATCCGCCAGCCGACGTTATCACCACGGTCGAAGGGAAATTGAGACGGCGTGGCCAGGAAGCCCTATACTATCTTCCCGACGGACCGTTCATTGACAACATCCAATGGCATGGCTTGTTGCCGATCGACCAGACATTCAATCCGGCCATCCCCGATCGGTCGTGCCATTACTCCGACCAGGAGCTATTGGCGTTCGTTCGCGCAATCAAGGGGGTCGGCGGAGCACTCACGATCAACGTGCCGATCGATTCGACAAACGGTCACATGCGCGAGGAAACGCATTCCCAGCTTGTTCGACTATCGAAGACACTTGCACCCTAGCGGATCGAGAGGAGCGGGTCTCATGAAGGCCATGATCTTGCCCAAGATCGTCTCGCTCGACGACGTCGAGGCGCCGCTCGAATTGGTCGATCTGCCGGTCCCCGATCCGGGGCCGGGCGAGATTCTCGTCCGCGTCGCGGCATGTGGCGTCTGCCACACGGAACTCGACGAAATCGAGGGGAGAACCGCTCCGCCGAAGCTCCCGATCGTGCTCGGACACCAGGTTGTCGGACGCGTCGACCGGCTGGGCAAAGGCGCCGCCAGATTTCGCCAGGGAGATCGCGTCGGCGTCGGTTGGATTTTCTCGTCAACCGGCGCGCCCGACGAGAACGTCAGCCCTGAGTTTCGTGCCACCGGTCGCGATGCAAACGGCGGTTACGCCCAGTTCATGACCATCGGAGAAAACTACGCCTATCCAATTCCGAGTGCGTTGTCCGACGAGCAAGCCGCTCCACTGTTATGCGCCGGAGCAATCGGCTTTCGGGCACTCAGGCTGACGAATCTCCGCAATGGCGACCGGCTAGGGCTCACCGGCTTCGGCGGTTCGGCACATCTGGTCTTGCAATTTGTCCGGCATCGGTTTCCCGACACAAAGATCTATGTCTTTGCGCGAGATGCCGCCGCCCGTCAATTCGCGCCTGGAGCTCGGTGCCACCTGGGCCGGAGAGACGACCGACCGGGCACCGGAATTGCTACATGCCGTCATCGACACGACTCCGGCTTGGGAACCGATCGTTGAAGCGCTGGCGAATCTGCGCCCAGGTGGTCGGTTGGTGATCAACGCCATCCGCAAAGAGGATGTCGACAAGGATTATTTGCTCAACTTGAACTACGGCCAGCACCTTTGGATGGAGCGTGAGATCAAATCCGTGGCCAACATCACGCATACCGACATCGCCGAATTCTTGCCCCTGGCCGCCGAAATCCCTTTGCGTCCAGAAGTCGCCGCCTATCCGCTGGAAGACGCTAATCGCGCCTTGCTCGAATTGAAGCATGGCTCGGTCGTGGGAGCCAAAGTGCTGGTGATGGATCGATCGTAAAGCAATTCTGGCCGCCGATCCTGAAGGCGCGTGGCACGATTGCGGCCGGCAGCAGCGGTTTCGACGTAACTCCATTGTGCGTGGCTGGTTCAGTCAGAATCAAAGTCGGCGGAATGACGGTCGGCGCAACATTTCTCGACCAGATTCCTTTGCAAATTTCGTACGCGACCGGCGACAATCCGGTTATCAGGTGGACTTGTCGTTCGCCGCGCTGCCACTCGGCTACGAGGGTGCTCCGGGTTCCGAATCGCAAAGGGGCCAGCGATGATTCAGTTCATTCGAGTGTTACTCCCGTTCGCGCTGTTGGTCATCGGGTCACTGCCCGGAGTGGTGGAGAACCTCGCCGCCAACGATCCCGATCCTCGTCCGGCAGCCGGCGCTCCTGGCGACTCGGCATTGCAGCAGTTGGAGACTGAGCGCGACGTGCTCAAAAAGAATCTGGCGGCGCTGAACGAAGATATCGAAACACAACTGCGCGAGTTCGGAAAACTCGACGCCGACACCGCTGACCTGGAAAATCAGAAATCGACACTAGAGGATTTGCGCACGATTATCAGGCGCGTCGGCAACCAACTCTATCTGTGGAATATCGAGCTGGAAGCGGAGCAGCGGATCAAAGTGGTGGAACCGGCCACGCGCCCCCAAGGGGACGACGCAATCGCGAAATACTATTGGGTCGCCTTTGCCGCAGTCGTTGGCTTCTGCACAGCGTTGCTGCTGGTCATGCTATCTTCTGGGCGGCGTTGGACGTCGGTTATGGTTTCGGGATTGCTATTGGGTGGGCTGTCGGCGAGCGTGGTTTGGGTCCTCCTTCCTGTGCACTATGAAGCCCAGTCACTCATCAAGGTCCATCGGATCCAGCCTGTGGTGCTCCAAGACGTCGCCAACGGTGGAATCGACGAAGGAGCGACATACGACATCTACAAAAAGACTCAACTGCAGTTGCTCAAAAGCAACTTCGTCCTCGCCCGAGCGGCGCGGCGCTCGGAGATGGTTGTCCTGAAAACCATGCAGGAGCACAAGGAAGATCCAGTCGGTTTTCTTGAATCCAATCTCATCGTCGATTATCCCGGCGATGCCGAACTGATGCGCGTCGCGATCAAAGGGACGCATCGCGACGAATTGGCCACCATCGTCAATGCGGTCGTCCAATCCTACATGGATGAGGTCGTCAACGCCGAACAGGTTGTACGGCTCAAACAGCGCGATCTTCTGAACCAACATTACTCCAAGAGCCAGGAGGAATTTCGCAATAAGTCGGAGAAGTACCACGCTTTGATCAATCAGCTGGGGTTCAGCAATTCGGAATCAGCGCGGATGCGTCGAAAAATTGCCGAGCAGCGATTGGAATCGTTGGTTCAGAGTGCCAACGCGCTGGAACAACGAATTCGGGAGCAAGAAATCCAACTTTTGTTGCTCAAGGAGCGCAAAGCCAAAGCAGGCGACGGGGCGTCCATTACGCCCGACCCGACGGCTGGTAATTCGGCATAACTCGAACAATTGTAATTGGTTTCATCAAAATCAAAGTCTGCTGAAAAGTGGCCATAGCGACGATGCTCGGCGAAACCTTGTAAGGTTCGGACCTGGCCGACGACTATCTTGGCATCAGTCGTCCGTTGCCGCTGATGCTAGTCACGCCCGACCACCGCTCGCGCGGCTCGACGATTGGAACATTGCATGACGAATTGGGACGCCATCGTGGCCAGCGATGGTTCGATGGTCTGGCGCACGCTATGGCGATTGCTCGCCGATCGCGCCGACGTCGAGGAGTGCTATCAAGAGACGTTCATCGCCGCGCTGAAGCTTTCGCGTCGCCAGCCGGTTGAAAGCTGGTCGGCCGCGTTGTGCAGCATCGCCACGGCGCGTGCCATGGATCGACTCCGCAGTCGATATCGGCACGCTCGTCACCGAACCAATGGCGAGGAATCGGCTGGCCGGCGATTGTCGGAAGCGACGTCGACCGAGGCGAGTCCAGAGCAGCGGGCCGTTGCCACGGAATTGTCCGAGCGGCTGCGCGAGGCGTTGACGGTCCTACCCGAGAGACAAGCCGAGATTTTTTATCTCCACGCGCTTTGCGGCTGGAGCCACCGCGAACTCGGCAAGCGAATGCAAATGACCGAAAACGCCGTCGGCGTGACCATCCACCGCGCCCGGCAGCGATTACGGGAGCTGCTGAGCGACTGCCAATAGATTCTTGTCCACTGCGTAGCTTGCGATCACATCGCGGAAGAGGTTCAGATGAATCGGCACTTGACAGACCAGCCCGAAAACAAGTTCCCCGACGACATTCTCCAGCAGGCGATTGAGTCGATCGATCGCGAAACGATCCCCCCCGGGCCGCCCCGCGAGCTGGTGACCGCCACGCTGCGCGCTCTCGACGGGTTCGACGAGCCGCTGCCCACGAATCTGCGGTTTGTGCCCAGAGGCCGGATCATGAAGTTCGCCGCCATCGCCGCCAGTCTGCTGCTGGCGACGAGTCTTCTCGCTCGGTTTATTCCGACGGTCGAATCGCCGCATGCCTTTGGCGAGGAATTTGTGCGCGCTCTGAAGCAAGTACGCGAAGCTGCGCTTGATCTCTTACGTCCAAGAAATGAGCATCGAGGGGACGCCGCAGCCGGTCATTACCAAAGACTTCATCGCCGAGGATGGACGAAAGCGAACCGAGATGGCGGGAGGGACGACAACGATCTTTGACTCGACGGGTCAGATTCGGATCACGCTTATCGAACGGTCGCACACGGCGCTCGTCCGCGAGGCTAAGCCAGACCACGGTTTCAATCCCGGAAAAATGTTTCTCGACTGGTTGCGGCGGCTCAAGGAGTTGGGTGACAAGCCGGACGAGGAGTTGGGGCAAAGAGAACTGGACGGCAAGCGTGTAACCGGTTTCGTCGTCACGCAGCCAGGCCGGGGCACCTTTACGATGTGGATCTCCAACGCCACCGGCGAGCCGGTCCGCATCGATTACGATTCGCAGGTCAATGGCGCGACGGCACATATTACGATGAAAGATTTTCACTTCGACGAGACCCTGGACGAGTCGTTGTTCAGCTTTGACGTTCCGGCGGGATACGAAGTGTATGGCAGGCCCAGGGACGGCAAATACGAAGCTCCTGCCGCTTTGGAACTTGCCTGGTCGCAAACGGGCACATGGTTCGGTGTCGCCAGCGCGATCGGACCGCCGGTTCTCTACGGCTTGAAGTATCAGGGGCGCGTCGCCGGACTGAATGCCGACGGTGAAGAGATCGCGAAATTCAAAGTCGGCGAGCAAGCATGGTCGATCCGCACCGCGAAGTTGGTCGCCGGCCAAGAGCACCAGTTCGTGACGTTTGGTCTTATGCAACGAGCGGTCGAAGGCCGTGATTCCGGGGGAGAGCTGCTTTGGTCTTATCCTAGTGACAAAGACGGCCAAATTTGGGGAGTCAATGACGTCTGCTCGGCCGATCTCGACGGCGACGGACTCGATGAACTAATCATCGGTTACAACGGTGGCACTGGCCTCCATGTTCTGGACTCCCAAGGGCACTTGCTCTGGAAAAACACCGATCGCGCCAACGTCTGGCATGTCGCCGCAGGCGATGTCGATGGCGACGCAAAACCGGAGGTACTGTCCACCTGCGTGACCGGAAAGGTGCGGGTTTTCAGTGCCGATGGCAAGCATCTGCGGGATCTCGACCCCGAGTTTTACGCACACATGGTCCGGACATGGCAGCCGACGGATTCGCCGGTTCGCGAGAATCTGGCCGATCGCGCGTTAGAAGAGTTAGTTGCCAGCCGCGACAAATGGATCAAACACATTCGGGAGCAGGAGCTCCAGATGCCTGTCGAGGAGCGCAACGCCGATGGAGTCGAGGCAACCGCGCGCGTTGGCGACGAACTAATCGAGGCCGAGCTGGCCAAAGATCCCGTGGTCGCGAACCTCAACCGCATGATTAATGATATGCGGTCAGCGATCGAGGAGCAGAAACACCCAAGCGCCGTCGCGGCTGGTGTGGAAAAGGCTCCCTCCCTGATCGTCGTTGCCGGCGGCGACAAAAAGAAAGCAACGCTCGCTCTCCTCGATTTCAAAGAAAAAACGCGCTGGTCGATGCAGCTATCGGCGCCGGTGGCCAATGCGGCAATCAGTTCTGGGCGGCCTTGGCTGGCGATATCGCTGGGGGATGGCAACATTCGGGTCGTCGACCTGGCGACGGGCAAGGAGATCGCCCACCTGGGCGGTCAGGGTGGTGCTGCGGGCGTCGCGTGGCTGCCTGTCGATGATAGCGCTCCACTGCTCGTCATCGAAACGCATGAAGCATTGCAAGCGTACCGAATCGAAGCCGAGCAACCCGAATGAGCCTTGCCCTCATCCAACTGGCGGCGGGTTACGCTCGACGAAGCCGCGCTGATGCCAATAGGGATAGGCCAGTGTCGTTTGACTGACGGCGTCCAGCCGCGCAATCTGATCGGCCGTGAGATTCCATCCCACTGCCCCCAAGTTCTGGCGCAGTTGCTCTTCGTTGCGTGCGCCGATGATCACGGTCGCCACGGTCGGCCGCGAGAGCACCCAGTTGATCGCGATTTGCGGCACCGTCTTGCCGGTTTCGAGCGCAATCTGGTCGAGTACGTCGACGATCCGAAAAACGTACTCCTCCGGTGCCGGCGGCCCGATGTCGTTCGCCTCCTGGTTGTGGCGTCGGCTGACTGGCGGCAACGGTTGGCCGCGGCGGATTTTTCCGGTGAGCCGACCCCAGCCCAGCGGACTCCAGACCACCGTGCCCACTTTTTGATCGATCGCCAGGGGCATCAATTCCCATTCGAAGTCACGGCCGACGAGGGAATAATAAGCTTGATGCGCCGCGTAGCGCGTCCAGCCGTACCGGTCGGCCACGGCCAGCGATTTCATCAAGTGCCAGCCCGAAAAGTTCGAGCAGCCGATGTAGCGAATCTTGCCAGTCCGGACCAAGGTGTTCAGCGTGTCGAGCGATTCCTCGACGGGCGTGAGAGCGTCGAACCCGTGAAGCTGGTACAGATCGATGTGGTCGGTTTGCAACCGGCGCAAGCTCGTTTCGATGGTTTCCAGCAAGTGATAGCGCGACGAGCCGACGTCGTTCGGGCCCGGCCCGACCCGAAACGTTCCCTTGGTCGACAAGATGACCCGATCGCGGCGGCCTTTGATCGCTTCTCCAAGAACGACTTCGGAGTCTCCTTTCGAGTACATGTCGGCCGTGTCGAACATGTTCAATCCGGCATCGAGCGCGATATCGACCATGCGTGTCGCATCCGCGACGCCGGTTGCACCCCAAGCCTTAAAGATCTGGCTCGTTCCGCCGAACGTTCCCGTGCCGAGACTCAAGATAGGAACTCTGAATCCGGAGCCGCCAAGTTGTCTGGTTTCCATAAACTCCTCGTGGGGTTACATCGTATTCTTTCCGCTCTCGCTCATTCGTCGACTACATCAGGTTCTTTGCCGGCGTCCCGTCGGGCTCACGCCGAATGGGACCGGTAATTAACCGGGCGCCGCGATCGTACGAAACGAACGACCATGCCCATTGAAAGACGACCAGGAAGCGGTTGCGAAACCCGATCAAGAACATCACGTGAATCAATAGCCAAGCCAGCCAGGCAATCACACCCGATAGCTTGAGCTGTCCAAGCTGCGCCACCGCGGCCTTGCGCCCGATCGTGGCCAGCGACCCCTTGTTGTGGTAACGAAACGGCAAGGACTTTCGGCCACGGATCGCGCCCAGAATGTTTTTCGCCGCGTGACGCGCCTCTTGCATCGCCGCCGGTGCCACGCCCGGAACTAACTCGCCGTCCTGCGTCAGGCTGGCCAGGTCGCCGATCACGTAGACTTCGTCGTGGCCGGGAATGGACAGGTCGGGATTGACCACGACCCGATTCGCCCGATCCAGTGGCACCCCGAGCGATCGTCCCAATCGCGAACCGGTTACGCCGGCCGCCCACAGCACGGTTCGCGCGGCCACGTGTTCATCGCCCAGCGATACCCCGGACTCATCGATGTGGGTCACCTTCGCCCCGGTGCGGACGTCGACACCCAAGGCAATCAGCTGCCGCCGTGCTTTCTCCGACAGTTCGGGCACATACGCCGTGAGGACCCGGTCGGATCCTTCCAGCAGGATGATGCGCGCCTGCTTCGAATCGATCCGCCGAAAATCCTTGGCCAGCGCATGGTGGGCGATTTCACACAGCGCGCCGGCCAACTCAACGCCGGTCGGGCCGGCGCCGACGATTACGAACGTCAGCCAGGCACGGCGCTGGGCCTCGTCCGGCTCGCGTTCGGCCATTTCGAAGGCCGACAACACCCGGCGGCGGATCTCCAGCGCGTCGGCGATGCTCTTGAGGCCGGGCGCCACCGGTGCCCATTCGTCATGGCCAAAGTACGAGTGCCGGGCGCCGGTGGCCACGATCAGGTAGTCGTAATCGAGCGAGCCCTCGTCCAAGGCAACCGCCTTATGCGCAAGGTCGATCTCTCGGGCCTCGGCCAGCAACACTTCGACATTGCGCTGGTGACGGAGAATGCGGCGAATCGGCGATGCAATGTCGCTCGGGTTCAATCCAGCCGTGGCTACCTGGTAGAGCAGCGGTTGAAAAAGATGATGGTTTCGCCGATCGACCAGTGTGATTTGCACGGGCGCCTTGGCCAACGCTTGCGCGGCGGTCAGTCCACCGAAACCTCCGCCGATAATCACGACGCGCGGCAGCGATTCAGCCATCGTTCCCTCCTCCGCGCCGTCGCACGTGTGTCAGCCGGTCGAGATCGCGTGTGTCTGGGTATCGTTCCTGCCGCCGCGTCCTCAAGTGGTCGCCCCATCGGTGGCGACCGGCAAGCCCTCGAGCAATTGCTCGAGGGCATCGATGCTGACCGGCTTGACCAGATGCTGATTGAAGCCGGCCTCGAAGGCCATTCGCCGGTCTTCTTCCTGTCCGTACCCGGTCAATGCCACCAGCATCAGATTCTTCAATTGCGGCATTGCGCGAATTCTGCGGGCAACTTCGTACCCATCCATCCCAGGCATCGAAATGTCGAGAAACACCACGTCCGCCTTGTGCGTGGCCAACCAGTCCAGCGTTGCCATTCCGTCGTTGCGAATTTCAACGTCTTGACCGATGGCTCGCAACAACATCGCCATGGTGGTTGCCGAAGCCTCGACGTCGTCGACCACCAGGATTTTGTGCCGGGCCAGGGTGGCCAGTTGATGAATGCGGTTGCGCCGACCGTACGCCGAGTCGCCGTCAGCTTTCGCTACGATGGCCGGTAGGGTCACGATGAACTCGGTGCCCGCACCGGGTCCTTCGCTACGGGCTTCGACGGTGCCGCCGTGGGCCTCGATAATTCGTTTGACCAGCGTCAGGCCGATTCCCAAGCCGCCGTGCGAACGATCGAGGGTCGCGTCAACCTGGCGAAACATATCGAAGATCTCGGACAGCATGTGCCGTGGAATGCCCGGCCCATTGTCGCGAATGCTGATCACCGCGTCCTGTCCAAGGCGCTGGGCACTGATCCAAATCGTACCGCCACGGCCCGTGTACTTGGCCGCGTTGTGCAGCAGATTGCCAAACACCTGAGTCAGCCGGGCGACGTCGCCATCGACGCATAGCGTACTGTCGCCCGTGGCGAACGTGACGCGGTGCCCCAACGATTCGATGACCGGATTGAGGCTTTCCAGCGCACCTTGCAGCAGCGTGTCGACGCTGACCGGCTGCTTGCGAAGCTGGATTTTTCCCTGGCTGATCCGCGATACGTCCATCAAATCGTCGATCAGGCGGATCATCTGCCGCACTTGTCGATCCATCGTGCCGCGCAGTTGCTCCATCTGCTCGCGGTTGTTTTCGGCATGCGGCCAAAGCTGGAGAGCGTTGTTGATCGGCGCCAGGGGATTGCGCAGTTCGTGGGCCAGCGTCGCCAGGAATTCGGTCTTGCGACGGTCCGATTCCTCCAGTTTGGCCGTCTGCGCCAGTAATTCCTGCTCCTGGCGTTTGCGATCCTTGATCTCGCGAAACACCAAGACCGCTCCGCAGATCTGGTGCTTACTGTCGGTGATCGGAGCGGCGCTGTCGTCGATCGGCCACTCCGTGCCATCTCTCGAGATCAACACGGTGTGGTTTGCCAGCCCCATGATCCGTCCCTCGCGGAGGGCGCGTAGAGCAGGATTGTCAACCGGATTCCGGGTTTCCTCGTTGACGATGTTAAACACGGTCTCCAGCGATTTTCCGACCGCGCTGCTCGCCTTCCAGCCAGTCAGGTTTTGCGCGACCGCGTTCAGAAACGTTACGCGCCCCGTGGCGTCGGTCACGATGACACCGTCGCCAATGCTCGCTAGCGTCGCCCGCAGCAGCTCCCGCTGTTCGAAAAGTTCGGCGGCGGACCGGGTGATCGACCGGAAGTGCCGATTCAAAAGCGACAAAAAACCGGCCAGAACCACGAAGTCGATCAGCAGCGAAAACCAAACGGTCAGCTTGGCTGTTCGAAATGCCCCGGCGTTGGCCGCCTGTCGTTGGTCGAGCAGTTCTTGTTCTTCGTCCTGGATTTCGTCAATGGCCGTGCGAATATTGTCCATGGCGATCTGCCCTCGATCGGTTTTCACCTCTTCAAGGGCGGCTCGTGGGCCGTTCTCACCTTGATCGTGCAGCGCGATCGTTTCGGCCAGTTCTGTCAATTTGACATGGACCAGGTCTTTGAGCTTGGCCACGCGCGGCGCTTGATTGGCGTTGTCGGCCGTCAGCTGCGCGATCTCGTCGATCCGGGATTCATACCGCTCCAGCGCGCTTTTGTACGGAGCCAGATAGCTCGGTTGTGCCGTCAGCAAATATCCGCGCTGACCGGTCTCGGCGTTGGTCACCGCTTGCAGCAACTGCTCGAGCGTTTTCTCGACTTTCAGGGTGTGAATCACCCATTGCGACTGGTCGTAGAGCTGGCCGACCTGACGATAACCAAGCATGGCATTGGCCGTGAGCAAGGCCGCCAGCAGGCCGACTCCGATCGCCAGAAAATTTCGAGTGGCTTGTTGCATGCTGCCGATTCGGCTCCGCCTTGGTTGTCTGGTTTGCTCGTGATCGGGGTTCATTGTAACGGTCGCCTACCCGTTGCGCCAAAGCGTGGTCAAACGCGAGGCGCGCGTGCAACGGATCAAGGATTGCGGCCAAATCGAGGCAAAAACAAAGCTAGCCCGAAGCATCGCCGGTCGGCCCGCCAGCGCAAAGAGAGAGTTGGCGGCTCATGCAGCGCGATCAATCTTCGGCTCGGGTCAATCGTGTTCCAGATCATCCAGGCCGCCATCGAAACGACTTCGGCTCTTGGCCCGGGAGATCAGCGAGCGAGTTCTCGACTTTCTGGTCATCGTAGTCGACCGAGAGGCGTTCGACCTGCTCGGAATGGAAACGGAGACGGACGTGGGGCCCCGTCGGGAGCATAATCTTCGACCTCGCGTTTTGAGGCACGCCGGATCGCAATTCTCCTCCTCCCTTGCGAAGTTTCTGGTCGCAACGTGTCATCAATTTCGGGCGCGACGATACCGTACCCTTTTGACGTCTGCGCAAAATCGACGGCCATCCCAATTGCCGCAATGCGTGCTAGCACTGGAACCGAAAAATGCACCAAAACATGTCGCCTCAGGCGCTTGCGGCGCAGTCGGAAAAATTGGCTCCAGCCGCGCGGCGCCGCGCCGATAATTCCTGTACAAACCGCCGGGAGGGCGGGACACACGTGGGTCCCGCTTCAGGATAGAGGTCATGGCAATGCGACGGATCGTTTGCCATGACCTTTTTTTATTGATCTAACGTTCGACCTGGCGGATGAACCGCCTTCTCCCGGTACGGCCTTCTCTCAGTCGTGCACGCGTGTGTGACGCTCTCAGCCACCGACATCTGATTTCGATCGGCCGCATAATCGGCGGTTCGTCGGCTACGGCTTGATCGGTGCTTTTGCATCGGGCGGCGAGGGCTCGCCAGTGGCTTTCCCATCGGCAGATGTTTTCGTCTTGTCCGGCGTTTCGGTGTCGTCTGCCGCCGGTTCCTCCGTCGGCGTTTCTGATTTCTCCGGCCCGCCCAGCCGCGCGAGCAACTCCTCGGCTTCTTGGCGATACAAGCCGGGCACGTCTCGCTTGAGCAGGATCGCAAGCAGCCTGCGAGCCTCGGCGTTCCGCCCTTGGTCGGCGCGAACGTTGGCCAGGTAGTAGATCGAGTCGCCGCTGACCGGCGCCGAGCCGTTCACCAGCGCGGTGGCGATCGCGCTGAAGAGCCGTTCCGCTTCGATCTTGCGGTCTTGGTGGTAGAACACCCAGGCGAGCGTGGCGACCACTTCCACGTTGTTGGGATAGAGTCGCTGATTCAGTTCGGCGAACTCGGTCGCCCGATGCCGGTTCGATTCATCGGGTTGTTCGATCAGGATCAGCGCCAGCTGGTTGTTAGCGTCGACATTCAAGGGAGATCGCAGGTGAGCCTCTTCAAGCAGCGCTTGGGCGGCATCCCACTCCTTCCGTCGCCGGGCAATGACGCCGGCGACCACCTTGACTTCGAGGCTGTCAGGCTCGAGCTGTTGTGCTTTCTGGGCATGCAATTGTGCCTTGTCGAGTTCGCCCGCCTGCAACATCCAGCGCGCCAAACCGATTTGCGCGCTCATGCTGTCGCCCCCCTTCTCCAGGAGACTCTCGATGCACTTTTCGGCACTGGCCCTGTCGCCGCTTTGATTGTAAAGCGCTGCCAGCGCCAGGTCGGCGGGAATCGATTGGTTGTCGGCCGCGTTGGCGGCTTCCAATGCCCGTCGGGCGTCGTCCACCTCTCCCAGCTTGAACAGCGCCTTGGCCAGCCGTTGCAAGAGCGCGGCATTGTCGGGCTCGACCCGGGCCAGGGCCTGCAGGTAGTCTCGCGCCGTGTTCCACTGCGCGCGACTTTCCGCGATCACGGCCGCGCCCGACAACGCGCGGACCTGTACTTGCCGCCGGCGCTTGGGACTCTCGTTGAACCCGTCGGCCAAATCGCTGGCCTTGCCGTACAGCAGGCCGGCTTCGGTGGCACGGCCGTCGGCGGCATCGAGTTCGGCCAGCCGAACATACGCTTCCGGATCACGCGGGTGCAGGTGGACGGCCTTTTCCAATTCCGCGCGAGCGGCGGCTGTCTGCCCGATATCGATGAACATGCTGGCCAGCATTACCTCGACGGGCGACAGCTTGGGCGCCTTGTTGCGGGCGGCAGCCAGCAGGGCGCGAGCGGCATCAACGTCTCCCGCGCGAAAGCGAACGATCGCCTGGCCCAAGTCCTGATAGTAAGGCCCCTTGTCGGAAACAGCACCGCCGATCAGACTTTCAGGCGTGATCTGGGCCAAGGTCGAACGCGCCAGGCTCAATCCGCTGACCAGCGCGAGCGCCAAACTGACCGGCAAGATCCAGCCGCCCGAGCCCCGGCGGTCGGGGTGACGCCGCTGGGCGCCCGATTCGACGGTGCAACTCCGGCCTGGCGGAAGCAAGTTCGCGAAGGTCACGGCCAGATCCTTAAGTATCGGGTTGGAACGACCAAAAGGCGGTCTTTGCGCCGAGCGTGCTACCAAGGCGAAGCCGCTCCACGAAGCGGAGAAAGAGTACACTAGACTTCTCTGCTGCCGACACCGCGGCGTCTTTGGCAGTTCCTCGGCGTGCGAAGCAGATCGATGCTGCCGCGGGAACGACGCAAGCGTTTATCCACATTGAGTGTACTG
The DNA here is from genome assembly GCA_963702015.1 of uncultured Planctomycetaceae bacterium. Taxonomy (GTDB): domain Bacteria; phylum Planctomycetota; class Planctomycetia; order Pirellulales; family PALSA-1355; genus DATJTR01. The sequence continues at coordinate 1,434,843 of OY969698.1, read as the reverse complement.
GCTCGTGGGGCTGGCCGCAAAACCGTGCCATGGCCCTGGCCGGTACTCCCTGCACTGGGGCGAGAGGAATTGCCGATGCGAGTCTATTCCGTCGACCATCCCGACCTGCTGCCGCTCGAGATGCCGCGGCGTTTCAAGCACGATATCGCCTATTTCATGACGCCTCCCGGCGAGCACGGTGCTCCCCCGACGCGGTTGCCCCCCGGGGAGTATTGGATCGATCCGGTCGACGCCCGCCGTTTTCTGGACGAAGGAGTGCTCACGGTCATCTCGCCGCTGGATAGTTTGCGTAAAGCCGAGTTGGAGATTACCGAGCAGCAGGAGGGGTGGCTGGAGTGGTTGCTCGCGCACGATATTCGGCACGTCCGGGTCGAGGATTGAAGCTCCTCGTCCATCGTCGTAGCCTCCCGGAGGCCACGCTTGCCACCTTTCGCACCGTGGGCGACTGCGTTAGATTCTTCGCATGCGAGAAGTAGGTACTTTAGCCACGAGGCAAGACGCTGAGCGCTTCGCCGACTATCTGGTAACCCTGGGCGTCCCCTCACGCGTCGACGCTGCCCCAAAGGGCTTCAGCGTTTGGGCGATCGAAGAGAACGACGTTGCCCGGGCGAAGCAGACGCTCAGCGAGTTCCAAGCCAACCCCGCCGATCCGCGCTATGTCGCGGCGCATGCGACGGCCGAAGAATTGCGCCAACGCCAAGCCGCGCAGCGCCGCAAAGCCCAGCGCAAGATTGTCGACCTCAGCCAGCGTTGGAACGGCCCGCTCAGGCGCCAGATTCCGCTTACCATACTCCTCATCGGGGTGTCGGTCGCCCTGACGCTGCTCAGCGATTTCAGTCAAAACCGTGCCGTCACACGTTGGCTGATGCTTTCCAACTCGGGCATGAATCTCCGTGAGCTATGGCACGGGCAACTCTGGCGCCTCTGGACTCCGATGCTGTTGCACGGAAGTCCGCTGCATCTGTTCTTCAATATGTACTGGATCTACGTGCTCGGTTCGGCCATCGAGATTCGCATGGGGACGCGGGCTTTGGCGGGACTCATCCTGGCGACCCAATTGGCTGCCACTTTTGGACAAGTGATGGTCGAACAACCCAACTTCGTGGGCATCTCGGGGGCCGTGTACGGACTGTTGGGCTACGTGTGGATGAAGAGCCGCTACGATCCCGCGGCCGGTCTGTTTCTCGATTCGACCACCATCATTTTGATGATCGCTTGGCTTTTCCTCGCCTCGCGGATCTCCAGCGAACCGGTGGCCAACACGGCTCACTTCGCCGGCCTGGCGGCCGGCATCGCCTTGGGCTACCCCTGGCGGCGACTTTTGCGGTGACTCGGTTGGGGGGCTTGGCGCCGGCGTTTTCCCCGCGAACGGCTCCCTTTTTCTTCGCAGGATTCTCTTTCCCAATCATCGCTCTCCCCCCTGACCTCGGTTTTTTCAGAGGTTGGCCGGTTGGCGCAACCGGGCTCAGAGGGAATAGGAGCCGGGTCAGCTAACGAATAGACGTCCTGGCGGCCGGTAATGAATCGCCATGCCACCGGTTTGGTGCCGGATTGACCCGGGCCGGACTTTGGAAACGAGAGCGACGCATTTGCCTTGACTTATGCGTTGGATCGGGTACCTTGAACAGTTGTAACTCCTACCAAAGTGATCGCTAGCAAGCCCTACCCAGGTTCTGCCTGAGCGACCCAGTGCCTCCATCCGCGGGAGGCAGCCGTAGGCCATGCATACCGGTGCCTAAACAGGGCGGAAGTCTGTATTGTTCCCAGGCAAGAGGGATGATGTGCCATGCCGAGACCGTCTGTGGTGGTGGTTTCTATGCGGCTCGCTCATTCTTGGTATTCCAAAGGCTGGACCCCGGTGTCTCCGAGCCGGCGTTTCGGATTGGTTCGGCGCCTTGATTTTGCCCGGCGTGGTTTTGTCCGCCGATGGTTGACCGTCTTGCTGTGGGCTTTCGCGTCCGTCGGCATGGCCTGTCTTGATATCGCCAGTGCGGCCGAGCCCGCGGCTCCCGAATCTGCCGCTCCCGCCGCAGCACCTGCCGGAGAGCCGGCTGCCGTAGTGCCTTCCGCGGCTCCCGTGCCGGTTAAACTCGATCACTTGTCGGTCGAACCGGCCGCGGTGGCATTGGGAGCGGCCGACGAGCGCGTGCAATTGGTCGTCACTGCCTACAGTGCGGATGGCACCATGTCCGACATGACGCACAAGGTGGAATATTGTCCGGCCGATGCGAAGATCGCCCGGGTGGACGACGGCATGGTGATTCCGGCCGGAGACGGAGGAGTCGATATCGAAGTCCGCGCGACCGATCCGGCCGACGGTCACCAGTTGACGGTGCGCGTGCCCGTCAAAGTGCAAGGTTATGGCGTTGTGCGTGCCGTTGATTTTGCCAATGACGTTGAGCCGATTTTGAGCAAATTTGGTTGCAACAGCGGCGGCTGTCACGGCAAGGCATCGGGTCAGAACGGTTTCAAACTGTCGCTCATGGGAGTCGACACGACGCTCGATTACGACGCGATCGTCAAGCAAGGGCACGGGCGGCGCGTTTTTCCAGCCGCTCCCGACCGCTCGTTGCTGTTGACCAAACCGACCGGCCAGTGTGCCCATGGCGGCGGCAAGCGGTTTGACGTCGAATCTCAGGCCTATCGGTTGCTGCGGCGTTGGGTCGAGCAAGGGATGCCCCTGGGCAAATCCGATAGCCCAACCGTCGTGCGGATCGAAGCCGTGCCGGCCGAGCGGATCATGCATCGCATGTCCGATCAGCAATTGCGGGTCGTGGCAACGCTTTCCGACGGTACGACAAAAGACGTCACGGCCGAGGCGGAATACCGCAGTCAGCAGCCCGACCTGGTTCGGGTCGATTCCGATGGCCGGGCCACGACGCAAGATACGGTGGGCGAAGGAACCGTGATGGTTCGCTACCGTGGCATGGTCGAAATCGCCCGATTGACGGTCCCGTTCGGACGGCAGGTGCCGCCCGATGCTTACGCCCATTTCCAACCCAATGGCTACGTCGACAACCTGGTATTGGCCAAATGGCGGAAACTCGGGATCGCTCCCAGCGAGCGAGCGACCGACGCCGAGTTTTTGCGTCGGGCTTTCTTGGACTTGATTGGCACGTTGCCCACGCCGGCGGAAGCCCAGGCATATCTAGCCGACCAGGACCCCGGCCGCCGCGGCCATTTGATCGATCAGTTGCTCACGCGGAATGAGTACGCCAGTTTCTGGGCGGGTAAATGGGGAGACCTGCTGCGAAACAAGCGGCGGGGCGATGAGGCCAAGCGAGGCACCTTTGCCTTTTCCGCCTGGATTCGTGACGCCTTCCAGCAGAATATGCCTTACGACCAATTCGTGCGGTCCATTTTGACGGCACAGGGCAATGTGTCGGACAGCCCGGCGGTGAATTGGTACCGCGAGGTGCGAAACGTAACGCACCAGGTCAACGACACCGCGCAGTTGTTTCTCGGCACTCGGATCCAATGCGCCAACTGTCACCATCATCCCTACGAGCGATGGAGCCAGGACGACTATTGGGGCTTCGCCGCCTTCTTCGGCCGGCTCGGAAAGAAATCGGGTGACACCAACGACGATCAATTCATCTTCGTCCAGAAGGATGGAGGAGTGAACCAGCCAAACACCCACCGTGCGATGTCGCCCACGGGATTGGGAAGCGAGCCGCGCAAATATGTTCGCGGCGAAGACCCCAGGCAATACCTCGTCGAATGGATGGTGCAGCCTGACAATCCGTTCTTCTCTCCAGCGATCGTCAACCGGATGTGGGCACACTTTTTGGGAGTTGGCCTGGTCGAAGCCGTCGATGACATGCGCGTGACCAATCCGGCCAGCAATCCGGAATTGCTCGAGGCATTGGCCAAAGATCTGGCGGACCATCACTTCGATCTGAAACATTTGATCCGCACGATCATGACTTCCGAGGTCTACGCGCTGAGCTCCCTGCCCACCCAATACAACGCCAAGGACCGCCGCAACTACGCCCGCTACTTCCCCAAGCGCATGCCGGCCGAAGTATTGTCCGACGCGGTTGATGCGTATTGCGGCGTCTTGGAGAAATTCCAGGGCTTCCCCAAGGGGACGCGGGCAATCGACTTGCCCGACGAATCGGTGAACAGCTATTTCCTCGATGTTTTCGGTCGTTCTCACCGGGATTCGCCGTGCGAGTGTGAGCGGAGCTACGCGCCGAACCTTGCTCAGGTATTGCACTTGCTCAACTCTCCCGAATTGCAGCAGAAGCTGCAGGACCCCCAAGGTCGCGCTGCCAGCTTGATCGCCGCGAAGAAGTCCCCCGAGGAGATGGTCGCCGAGCTCTATCTTGCCGGATTTGGCCGGTTGCCGGAGCCGGCCGAGTTGAGCGAGTCAGCCAGTTCGCTGCGTGCTGCCAAGGATCCCAAAACCGGCCTGACGGATTTAATGTGGGTAATGCTCAACAGCAAGGAATTCCTGTTCAATCATTGAACGAATAAACCTGCGAGCTTTGAACGAATAGTTCCGGTCGATGTGTCGAGTGGCGTGAAATCGCGATATTGGATTCGACTGCAAGTCGAACGTGGATGTTCGAACACAAGGAAAATAGGGATCACGGACATGTTTAACATTCGCGGAAAAAAGTATCGAACCTGCGACGGAGTTTCGCGTCGCGATCTGCTCAAAGTCGGTGCTTTGTCGCTGGGTGGCCTGGGCCTGGCCGATTGGCTGCGGCTTTCGGCTCGAGCTGATGCTTCGCAACGCAAGGATCTGAGCGTGATTCTGCTGTGGCAAGGTGGCGGCCCCAGCCATCTCGACATGTGGGACCTTAAGCCTGAGGCGCCTTCCGAGTTCCGCGGAACGTTCAGTCCGATTTCGAGTTCCGTGCCGGGCTATCAGGTTTCGGAGCACTTGCCCTATTCGGCGCGCGTGGTCGACCGGCTGGCGGTGCTCCGTTCGGTGTCGCATCCCGACTCGGGACATGAATCGGCGTCGCACATGCTGCTGACCGGTTACAAGCCGACCAACGACATACCCTCGAACGAAGTTCCCAGCTACGGAAGCATCGTGAGCCATGAGTTGGGGCCCAAGAACGCCGGTTTCCCTGCGTATGTGGCCCTCCCCCATGCCGGCCGCGGTATGGCTGCGTCCTATCTCGGTGTGGCCTACAATCCGTTCGAAACCCTGGGCGACCCCAGCAGCGACAGCTTCAGTGTCCGCAATCTCAAGTTGCCCAATGGGCTCTCGATCGAACAGCTCGATCACCGCATGGCGATGCTCAAGAAGTTTGACCGCATGCGCCGCGACACCGACGCGTCGGGCTTGATCGAAGGAATGGACGCGTTCACGCAGCAGGCGTGGAACCTGGTCACCTCGCCCGCCGTTCAAGAAGCGTTCAACATCGGTCAAGAGGATACCAACCTTCGTGATCGCTACGGCCGTCATGATTGGGGACAAAACATGCTCTTGGGCCGTCGGCTGGTCGAAGCCGGCGTAAGGTTTGTCACGGTCGACATCGGTGGCTGGGATACCCACGCCAACAACTTCGAAGGCCTGAAGCAGCGGCAGTTGCCGAAATTCGACCGGAGCTTCGCCACCTTGATTGAAGATCTGGACCAGCGCGGCCGCTTGGACACAACTCTGGTTCTGGTGTGGGGCGAGTTTGGCCGCACTCCGCGGATCAACGCCGGTGCCGGTCGCGACCACTGGTCCAACGTCATGAGTGTGGTCATGGCCGGTGGTGGACTGAAGCGCGGTGTGATTCTCGGCGAGAGTGATCCTCGTGCCGAGTTCCCCAAAGAACGCCCGCTGACGCCACAGGACGTGCTGGCGACGATGTACCACCTGCTAGGAATCGATCGGCATCAGACCTTCACCAACGACGCCAATCGTCCGGTCGAAATCCTCAACTATGGCGAGCCCATTCACGAGATCTTGGCATGAACCGACTCGTGCGGGCCGAGGGCCTTGACGGCCGTTTGTTGGCCGTGGACTGCTTTGGCCGATGGACTGCTGGCCGGTCTCCGTCCGGCCGTCTTGCTTCGCTGATGCGCGGCGTCTGTCTGACGCTCGCTGCCCTCTGCGCGGCGTTGGTAGTGTTCTCCGCTTCGGATGTATTTGCCCAGCAATTGCCCAAAGCACGCCTGCTCACCGTTTTTCCCTGCGGCACACGGCAGGGGACAACCGTCGAGGTCGAGGTTTATGGCGATGACTTGCAAGAGGTCACACGCCTCTACTCTTCTCATCCTGGGATTACTGCCGAGCGATTGCCCGACCAGGAGGGCAAGCCCCTGCGGTTCAAGGTAAACGTCGGGGCCGAGGTGCCGCTTGGGTATTACGATGTGCGGCTGGTGAGCAGGCTGGGGGTCACGAATCCGCGAACGTTCGCCGTCGGCGAGCTGCCGGAGGTGACCGAGCAGGAGCCGAACAACGAGCCGGCCCACGCGATGCGCGTCGAACTGGGGACGGTGATCAACGGCCGCAGTCTGCCGTCGGAAGATGTCGACCTGTTCGTCTTCTCGGCCAAGGCAGGACAGCGAGTGCTGATCGAATGCCGAGGCAAGCGCATCGACTCCAGTTTGGACGGTTTCCTCTGGCTGTACGATTCCGCGGGTCGTCAACTGGCCAGTAACCAGGACGATCCCAGTCGTAGCGAAAAGACCGATCCGCTCATTGATTTCACGGTTCCAGCCGATGGTGACTATTTCGTCAAAATTGCCGACTTCGTCTACAACGGGTCGAACGCTTGCTTCTATCGCTTGAGCGTCAGCACGTTACCGCTGATTGATTTCATCTTGCCGACCGGCGGCAAGCCGGGAGAAACTCGAGAGCTGACGATCTTTGGCCGCAACTTGCCAGGAGGAGAATCGACCGACCTGCAAATCGGTGGCCGGCCGCTGGAAAAAATCACCCAGCCGTTTGCGTTTCCCTCCGAAGCTGCCGCCACCCTCCCCCTAACTCAGATCGAAGCGATCCGGCCCTACACTTCGTGGCTCAACGGCACGGCCGTGGGCATCGCGAACACCTCGGGCAGATCAAACTCCAAACTGCTTCTTGCCAGCAACCTGCCGGAAGTGTTGGAGCAAGAGCCGAACGGCTCGCCGGCCGAAGCGCAGCGTTTGACGGCGCCGGTGGCCGTCAGCGGACAGTTCAGCCCGGCCAAGGATGCCGACTACTTTACGTTTTCCGCCAAGAAGGGCGAGATCTATTCGATCGAAGTCTTCGCTCAGCGAATCGGCTCGCCGGCCGATCCCGACATGGAAGTTTTCAACGTGAAAGGGGCCGTGATGGCCAATCCGCAGGACATCGGCGACAACATCGGCCAATTGCGATTTTCTACCCGCACACAGGACTTGCGCTATGACCTGACCGTGCCCGAAGACGGCGATTACAGCTTCCGACTCGAACATTTGTACGGCCAGGTTCAAGGCGGCCCGCAGTTCGTCTACCGCGTGGAATTGACCCAGCGGGTCGAAGATTTTCAGATCATCTGCCAGCCGATCAGCGAAAACCGACGCGATAACGACGTCGTGCGGCAGGGTGGGCGAGAGCGGCTCGACATTCTCGTCTGGCGTCTGGGTGGTCACGACGCGCCGATTACCGTCACCGCCGACCACCTGCCTCCCGGAGTGACGTGCGAGCCACTGGTGATTGCGCCGGCAATGAAATCGGGAACCTTGATCTTGACCGCGGCCGCCGACGCCCCCATCGGCGAGGCCGAAATAAATGTTGTCTCCAAGAGCAAGATTGCCGGAGCCGAAGTCGATCACGTCGCTCGCGGGGGCGTCGTTGTTGCCGACGCGACCAATACCCCCTGCGTTAGTCGCATGACCCGCAGCATCGTGCTGGCAGTGCGCGAAAACTCGCCGTTTCGCATGACTGCCACGGTCGAAAACGCCACGCTTAAGCAAGGTGAACCCCTCGTTCTCGCTTGCCACGTCGATCGTCGCCCCGAAGTAGCCGTCGATATCCAGTTGAACGGTCGCGGCTTTACGTTGCCGCCGGGCATCGATATTCCGCTCAACAAGATTCCTGCCGGCCAAACTGACGGTAAGCTGACGGTGGCGACCGAAAAAGTCCCGCCGGGCACCTACAGCATGGCGATCAATGGCGAAGGCCAGGTGCCGTTCGAGCGTGCCGTCGGCCAAAGGGAAACGATCCGCTGCGTGTTGCCCTCGAATCTGGTGACCTTCACCATCTTGCCGAAGGACGTCAAGCCGTAAGCGTCGCGGCGCTTCCGTGATGATTCAGCATCACCGCCGCCAGTTCTTGTTCATCGCGGCGCGTGGGGCCTCCTGCCTTTAATCTTCCCCGCCGCGGGCCAACAGTCTGCGCGTTGCCGGTTCACGGGGGGCCGACAAAACTTGGGCAGGCGGCCCCTTCTCAATAAATCGGCCTTCGGCCATCACATGCAACGTACCGGCGGTGCGCCGGGCGAAACCGACGGAGTGAGTCACAATGACCATCGTCTGGCCCGACCGCGCCAGATCGGCCACCACCGCCTCGACGTCGCCGGCCGTTCGCGGATCCAAGGCGCTGGTCGGTTCGTCGAACAGTAGAACTGCCGGCTGCATCGCCAGCGCGCGGGCGATGGCCACGCGCTGTTGCTGGCCACCCGAGAGTTGGTCGGGCATGTGGTCGCACTCGCGCTCGAGTCCGACGCGGGCCAGCAGTGCTTTGGCCTGGTGGATCGCTTCGTCGCGCTGCTGACCAAGCACGGTGAGCGGGCCTTCGATCACGTTTCCCAGTACCGAGCGGTGCGGAAACAGATGGAACTGTTGGAAAACAAAACCAACTCGCCCACGGAGTCGCATCGTGGCGACGCGCCGCTGGCGATCGGCCGCGATGCGTTGGCGGCCTTCGTCATGGTCAGCGGCTTCGCTCGATCGGTCGGATGTTTGAGGACTCAGGCGAATGCCGGCGATATTGATCGTGCCGGCTTCGAACCCCTCCAGTCCGGCAAGACAGCGCAGCAGAGTGCTTTTGCCTCCCCCCGATGGCCCCATGATCGCCGCCACCTCGCCGCTCGCCACTGAGAGCGACGTGCCGCTGAGGATTTCGCGCGTCGAAAAACGTTTGACCAGTCCCTGGACTTCGATTGCGCCGTCGACGGTGGTTGGCACGCGTGGTCCTCTTTTTCCTCAGATCGCGGGTAACGTGGCTGCAAGGGTATTGCTGCTGCGCGGGGGTTTGGCTACGGGCCGGGAATCATCTTAAACCGCCGGCCGCCGCAAAGTCAGCCGCGCGCCTCGGCGAGACCCCCGCGCGGCGGCCCAGCGCGGTTGGCGAGGGTCGTCTCCCGAGGCGAATTCCTCACGCCCACTTTCCCGGCGATCCGACGAACCAGCGAAGAAAACTCCTCTCGGAGGCTCTGGAAGACATCGGCGGTTCCTGTCAAGATAGACGTTTCTTTGGGCGGTGCGCCGGCGGCTAGTCTCGCGCCGCGGCTCGGACCAGACGCGGCTACGGTGGGTTCGTTCGCTGGACTAGCGCGCGGTACTGCTTCCCGGTTTCAATTCTTCAGTCGCTTTGGGGGGAAGTCGCCAGTGGGTCACAAAAGCATGGCAATCGTCATGGCTGCGGGCAAGGGAACGCGCATGAAGTCCGACTTGCCCAAGGTTCTGGTGCCGGTGCGCCAGCGACCGATGATCTCCTATGTGCTCGACACTCTCGATCGTGCCGCGGTCGAACACGTCGTCGTGGTGGTCGGCTATCGGGCGGCGGACGTCCGGGCAGCACTTGCCGACCGGCCACGGATCGAATTCGCGCTGCAGCAGGAACAATTGGGTACCGGTCACGCCGTAATGATGTGCCGCGAGCAGTTGGCCCGCCACGATGGACCGGTTTTGATCGTCGCCGGAGACTCGCCGCTGATGCAGGCCGACTCGATTTTGGCGCTGTTCGACGATTTCCAACGCAGGCCGGCCGCATGCCTCCTGGGCACCGGTTACAAAGACAATCCGACCGGTTTGGGGCGCGTGATCCGCGACGGCCAGGGGCGATTCGAGCGAATCGTTGAAGAAAAAGATGCGACGGCGGAGCAAAAGAAGATCCGCGAAGTCAATTTGAGTTGCTATGTCTTTCAGTCTCGCGATTTGCTCTGGGCCCTCGATCAGATCCGGGCCGACAATACCCAGCGCGAGTATTACCTGACCGATTGTCCGGGGGTGCTCAAGCGCGCGGGAAAGGAAGTTCGGGCACTCGACGTCCTCAAGCCTTTCGAGGCTTTGAGCGTCAACACGGTCGAAGACTTGCAGGCGGTCGAAGTGGCCATGGAGTCGCTCATGTGAGGAGGATCAAGCCGCGTAGGCGTGGTTTCCTCCAGCTATTTTTTTCCGCCGTTTTGCAGGTCGGAGCGTCCGTTCGCGTACCGAATTGAACAAGGTTTTACACCACGGCATCGCTGCCTTCCACGCAGCGAGCCGGTTTGTCAGGCACGAAAAGCACATGAACGATCTCAAAATCTTCAGCGGTCGCGCGAATCGCGATTTGACCCAACAGATCTGCAATTATCTGGGGTTGCCGGTCGGAGCGATCACGATCGGCAACTTTCCCGATAGCGAGATCTATTGCAAGGTTGATGAGGATATTCGCGGCCGCGACATCTTTTTGGTGCAGCCCACCTGTCCGCCGGTCAACGACAGTCTGTTGGAACTGCTCGTCATCATCGACAGCTTCAAACGGGCCAGCGCCGAACGAATCACCGCGGTCATTCCCTACTACGGCTATGCGCGACAGGATCGCAAGGATGAAGGCCGGGTGCCGATTACCGCCAAGCTCGTGGCGAATCTGATCACGCGCGCAGGCGCCGATCGCGTGTTGGCGCTCGACCTGCACGCCGCCCAGATCCAAGGCTTTTTCGATGTGCCGGTCGATCACCTCTATGCCGCCCCGGTGTTGGTCGATCATTTTCAAAACCAGGGCATCGACCCCAAGGAACTGGTCGTCGTCAGCCCCGACGAGGGAAGTACGAAGCGAGCGTTGCGCTATGCCGAAAAGCTGGGAGGCGAACTGGCCATCGTCGACAAACGCCGCTCGAGCGCCGAAATCACCAGGCAGGAAAACATCATCGGTGCGCCGGTCAAAGGCAAGATCGCGGTCATGTTCGATGACATGATCAGCACGGCCGGATCGGTGTGCGGCGCCGCCAAGGTCCTTCATGACCGCGGAGCGAAGGAGATCTTCGTCGGCGCAACCCACGGAGTCCTTTGCGGCCCGGCCATCGAGCGGCTGAAAGCCTCGCCGATTCGCGAGGTAATCATCACCGACTCGATCCCGTTGCGTCCCGAGCAAAAGATTCCGAAGATCCGAGTGCTCAGCGTGGCGCCTCTCTTGGGCGAAGCGATCAAGCGCATTCACCGCAACGAGTCGGTCAGCCGTCTATTCGACTGAGGCCCCAAGGCAGCTCACCCAGTCGCTCCGATCTGACTGGACGCAACGGTCAAAAGATCGAAGGCGGCGGCCGAATTGTCGAGGTTTTGCCATCCGGTGCGTACCGGTCGCGCCAGGGGAAAGCCGTTTGCCGGGGGTGCTGGGCTGGTGGCCCTTCGGCGTCACTTTGCGGTTTTTCCTGCTTTGCCCTGTTTCCCGGCCCGTTTCTGGGGTTGAAATCGTTCGGCTTTCGGAGAAAATGAACGGCTTGCAAATTCGCGCCGATGAGTCGGTGTGAGGTCGGGTGTTCGAGGGTTTGAAAGGCAGCGCATGGCGGAAGCTTTGAACGTTCAAAATCGGCAGCAGCATGGCAAGCGCAACGCGCGCCGGCTACGGGCCGCAGGGTCCATTCCAGCAATTCTCTACGGCCACGGCGAGGCCAGCATCCCGCTCGCGGTAGCGGCCGACGCGTTATCGTCGGCGGTACGCCACGGCAGCCGGGTGGTCGAGCTCAAAGGGGCGGTGCAGGAAAAAGCGTTCATTCGCGAACTGCAGTGGGACGTCTATGGTCTTGAGGTCCTGCATGTCGACTTTTCTCGGGTTTCGGAGCACGAGCGACTGGAACTAAGAGTTCCGGTCGAATTGCGCGGCCAGGCCCGGGGTATCAAGGCCGGCGGAATCATCGAACATCTGGTTCACGAATTGGAGATCGAGTGCGAGGCACTGCAGATTCCCGACAAGATCGAAGTCCAGGTGGCCGAGCTGGATCTCGACGGTGCGATCCACGCCGGCGAGTTGAAGTTGCCTCCCGGCGTTGTGCTCTTGGCTGATCCCGATCAAGTGGTCGTGCAATGCGTTCTGCCCCAGGCGGAGCAAGCGATTCCGGGTATGGAGGTCTCCGCGACCGCCGAGCCGGAGGTCATCGGTCGCAAGGCTGAGGACGAAGCAGGCGAAGAATAATCGTGGCGCGTGGGCGGCGGCTGGTCGTCGGAGGAAAGTGAACTCGTATGAAACTCGTCGTCGGGTTGGGCAACCCGGGACGCAAGTATGTCGACACCAGACACAATGTCGGATTTGTGGTGCTCGACGAGCTCGCCCGGCGAACCGGCGCCTCCAAGCCGAAGACGGCGGTCGACGCCGAGTGGTCGGAAACGCAACTGGGTTCGGAAAGGGCACTGCTCGTCTGGCCGCAGACGTTTATGAACCTGAGCGGTTCCTGCGTGCTGCGGATGCGAGATTTTTATAAACTGCCAAGCGAGGATTTGCTCGTCGTCTGCGATGATTTCCACCTGCCGCTGGGTCGGCTGCGCTTGCGCGGCGGCGGCTCGGCCGGTGGTCAGAAGGGGCTCGACGACATCCTGCGGCGACTGGCGACGGATGAAATTGCTCGGCTGCGAATCGGCATCGGTTCGCCACCGCCGGGTTTTGAGGCGGCTGATTTCGTGTTGAGCAAGTTTCGGCGGGAGGAAATCGCCGAAGCGGATTTGGCCGTGCAGCGCGCGGCCGATGCCGCAAGCGACTGGGCCTCCCAGGGGTTGGCTTACGCAATGAACAAATACAACGGCAATGACTAATCGACTTTTGCAAGGCGGATTCGTACGCACCCGCTCATTCACTGACCGCTAGGGAGCTCACTGGTGACCACCAACGTTTACGAGGGAATGTTCATTCTCGATTCCAACCGCTACGTGCGCGACCCGGCAGGCGTTTCGGGGCAGGTTGTCGAGATGATTCAAAAGCTGGGGGGCGAGATCCTCGTCAGCCGGCTGTGGGAAGATCGCCGCTTGGAATATCCGATCAACGGACATCGCCGCGGCACTTATTGGCTGACTTACTTCAAGCTGGATAGTCAGCAATTGGTGGCCCTCAATCGTCAGTGCCAGTTGAACGACACGATCGTTCGCATGCTGTTTTTGAAGATTCATCCGCGTCTGGTCGACGCCGTGGTGGAGCATGCCAAGCAAGGTCCGACGGCCGTGAAGCGCCCGGAACGCGGCGAACGCTCCGACTACCGCGACGGGCGGCCTGGACGTGGCGACCGAGCCGCCGTGACCGTCCCCATCGAGGAATTGGAAGAAGAGTTGTAAGCGTCGGCACGCGGCCGCGTTCGACGCGCGTGGCGGCGAGTTTGCACTCGTCCGCGGACTGCGGTAAGCTGGGCGGGAAGTGAGAACATTTGTTCAGTGGTTGCAGCTGGGCCCGAGCACGCTCTTTCGGTGCGCTTGAGAACAACTGACCGGTTGCCGACCACTTGCGTCGCTTTGGGGAGGACGCCGTTATGGCCAGCTTCAATCGTGTAATCCTGGTGGGCAACGTCACACGCGACCCCGAGCTGCGCGATATCGCGTCGGGCTCGGCCGTGACCGAAATCGGTCTGGCGGTCAACGACCGCCGCAAGGGGCCAAATGGCGACTGGATCGAAGAAACAACCTTCGTCGACGTGACCCTGTGGGCTCGCCAGGCCGAGATCGCCAGCGAATATCTCAGCAAAGGGGCTCCGGTCCTGATCGAGGGGCGACTGAAACTCGACACCTGGGAAAAGGACGGCAAGAAGAACTCCAAACTGCGAGTCGTCGGGGAACGGATGCAATTGCTCGGCGGTCGTGGAAGTGGTGGCGGTGGCGGCGGACACCGGGCGCACGGCGCGGCCAGCACCAGGCGGCCGACGACATGGGCCAGCCAACCATCGCCGACTCGGGACCGCCGGACGACGATATCCCGTTCTAGGCAACCCGGCGTTAACTTTAAAAAATTCAGATTCCAAACCAGTATCAAGCGGCAGGCACGCTCCAGAAAGCAAGAGCATACAATGTCCCACCTCAGCACCAAATCCACCGGAAAACGCAGCAAGCGGCTGCCCCGCGGCAAGCACAACGGCGTGGAATTGCTATTGATTCAGTCGGTCGATCACGTCGGCAAGCAAGGCGACGTCGTCGAAGTGAAACGCGGCTACGCGATGAACTTTCTCATTCCGCAGGGCCTGGCCACTGTCGCCACCGACCACCACAAGCGAATGGTCGAGAAGCACAAGGCTAAACTGCTCGAGATTCAAAAAGCCCGCATGGCCGGCCTGCGTCAGTTGGCCGATGTCATTGCCGAGCAAAGCGTCACCATCGAGGCCAACGCCAACGATGAAGGGCATCTCTACGGCTCGGTCGGCGCTGCGGAAATCGTCGCTGCTCTCAAGCGCAACGAGATCAGCGTCACCACCGATCAGGTGCGCCTCAAGGGACCTCTCAAGGAGTTGGGACTCTACACCGTGCTGATCCACTTGGGACAGGAAGTCGAGGGGGAGCTCAAAGTTTGGGTCGTCCCCACCATCACCGACGAAGTCCCCGCCAAGCCGGAAAAGAAGGACTGAAATGGCTACGGTCAAGCGCTTCGATGCCAACCAAGCGCCGGCCAAGGTCACGTCCGAAATCCTCGACCGGCAGCCGCCTCGCAGCGTGGAAGCGGAGCGCGCCGTGCTGGGCAGCATGCTCTTGCTGCCCGACGTCTCGGATGACGTGGCTCTCGTACTGCGCGGAGACGACTTCTACGACGAAGCCCACCGCCGCCTCTACGATCACATGCGGGCCATGCATGACGAGGGGCGCAAGATCGATTTGACCCTCCTGGTCGATCGGCTGAAGAATGCCGGCGATCTGGAATTCGTCGGCGGCATGGCCTATCTGGCCGAGGTGATGCAATCGGTGGCCACGGCCGCCCATGCTACCTATTACGCCGAAATCGTCCGCAACAAGGCGACTTTGCGGTCGCTGATCCACTCCAGCACGGAGATTCTCCGCGAATCGTACGATGGATCGATCGAACCACGGGAAATGCTCGCGCGTGCCGAACAAAAGATCTTTTCCATTCTCGATGGCCGCGGCGCCGGCGACTTGGAGGACATCGGCAGCATCTTGCAGGACGCGCTAGTGCGGATCGACGCCCGCATGAAAAAAGAGCACGCCATCGGCGGCATCGAAACCGGCTTTGCCGACCTTGATGGACTGACCGGCGGCCTGCATGGCTCGGAGCTGATCATCCTGGCCGCACGGCCCAGCATGGGCAAAACGGCTCTGGCGCTGAATATTGCCGAGTTCGTATTGATGACCGCCCAGCAGCCGACGCTCTTCGTCAGTCTGGAAATGTCATCGGTGGAACTGGCCGATCGCATGCTCTGTTCGATTGCCGAGGTCAACGGACAGCGGCTGCGCAACGGTACAATCTCCAACGACGATCGCCGCCGGCTGGTGGAAAAAGCGGCCGAGTTGAGCCAGGCGCCGCTATATGTCGACGACACGCCCAGCCGCACGATCACCGAAATCGCCGCCGCCGCTCGCCGGCTCAAGCGCAAGGCTGGCCTCAGCCTGGTGGTGATCGACTATTTGCAGCTCATCGAGCCCGACAATGCGAAAGACCCGCGCCAGGAGCAAGTCGCCAAGATCGCGCGTCGGCTCAAAGGGCTCGCCCGCGAGCTGAAAGTCCCGGTTCTTTGCCTGGCTCAGCTCAATCGTCAGGCCGAAGCGACCAAGGACAACCGGCCCAGGCTCAGTCACCTGCGCGAAAGCGGAGCGATCGAACAAGACGCCGACGTGGTGATGTTTATCCATCGTGAGGAATATTACGCCACGAACGACGATGAGCGGACACAGTTGGCCGGCCAGGCCGAACTCATCATCTCCAAGCAGCGCAACGGGCCAACCGGCGACGTCAAGCTGACCTGGAAGAAGGACTTCACGCGATTTTGCGACAGCACGCAGCGCCCGTACGACGAATTCGAGCAATACAACGCCGGATACTAGGCCGTCGCGGCTCTCGCCCCGCTGTCGTTCTGAACCGCTTAGAATTCTGGCCCCGCGGTCCGGTTACGCCGTCTCGCCTTCAGCCATTTCGCGGGCGTGGTAGCTGGAGCGGACAAACGGGCCGCTGGCCACCTGGCTGAAGCCCATCTGCCGGGCGGCGGCTCCCAGCGCGTCGAATTCTTCCGGCGGCAAATAGCGGACCACCGGCAAGTGCTCTGGCGTGGGACGCAGGTATTGCCCCAGGGTCAAAAAGTCGACCCGGGCGTCGCGCAAATCCGAAAGTGTGTCGAGCACTTCCTCTCGCGTTTCTCCCAGGCCGAGCATCAGACCGCTCTTGGTTTTGATGGCCGGGTTGAGACGCTTGACCCGTTCGAGCAATTCGAGTGTCCAGCGGTAGACGCTCTTGCGACCCCGCACCTGGCGGTACAAGCGGGGTACGGTTTCCGTGTTGTGGTTGAACACGTCCGGTCCCGCCTCGACGACGCGCTCCAACGCCCCTGGTTTGCCGATAAAGTCGGGCGTGAGGACTTCGACCGCGGCTCCCGTCCGCCCGCGTACGGCCAGCACCGAGCGATAAAAGTGTTCGGCGCCGCCGTCGGCCAGATCGTCACGCGTCACGGATGTGATCACGACGTGCTTGAGCCCCAGTCGCTCGGCCGCCTCGGCCACGCGCTCGGGCTCGTCGGCCGAAAGGGCTTCGGTCTTTCCCTTGGGGACCGAGCAAAAGCCGCAGGGGCGGGTGCAGACGTTGCCCAGAATCATGAACGTGGCAGTCCGTTGCGACCAACACTCCATCCGGTTGGGACATTTGGCGCTTTCGCAGACCGTCTCCAAATGCAGCTCTTCGATCAGCCGAGCGGTAAAGTGGTCGGCGTTTCCCTTCGGGATATTCCGTTTCAGCCAGCGCGGTAGTCGCTCGACCTCCATCGCGGCGGAGGAGATGATCGGCAGTTCAGACAGCTCGGCGGGCAGATTCATGGTGACGGTTGGAGCTCCGAGAAAGCAGCGGGTGACCGCTGTACACATGGTATCGCGGCGTGCCGAACGATTCGGCGAGCCGGGCGATCACGGCCGCCCGCACGCTCGTCATTTTAACAGGCGACTGTCGCTCAATCATCAGCGAACTGGCGATCAATTGATCCGTCGGATCGCATTGCACCAGGCGGGCCAGGTGCCGGGCTGGATGGACATTGATATACGCCCCGTAGTAAGTGACCCAATTCTTCACGGCCACGCCGAAGCTGACCAATTGACCGGTCCGGCCCGACAGAGACAGTTCATCCCGATCGAGATGCTTTTCCAGCCCGACGTCGCCCAGCACGGCCTCCAGGCCCCTGCGGAACCGGTCGAGATACTCGCCGACCGTCCAGCCCCGGGCCAGCAGGGGGACGACCGGATAGACGGCCAGTTGTCCCGGGCTGTGCAAGATCGTACCGCCGCCTCGATTGACCCACCTCAATTCGATCTGCCGGCTGGCCAGTTCGGCCGTCGTCGCCCGCAAATGTGCCCGCGAACCCAGCCGGCCGATCGTGATCACCGGCGGATGCTCGCAGATTAGGAGTGAGATCGCCGCTGGGCCGTTGTTTCCGCTCGCCTCGTACACCAGGCGTTGTTGCAGTGCTATGGAGTCGTCCAGCGGCACTTCGCCCAGCAAATGAGCTTCGAGAGCGCCATCGGATGGCGGCTGGAGACGGCCGGAGATGGGCATGTCACGGGCCAACAACGGGGAAGCCGGAAACGTATAGATTGTAAGAAGGGTTTCGCCACGGGCGATCTCCTGTCGGACAACTTACCGATCCGGTGGAAGGGCGGAAAGGCCGGGGGCCAAGCGTAACGAACCGCCCCGGCAGTTAGAATCCTCCCCCCCCGACAGGAGAGCTGCGGGCAGGAGCTGGCAAAGCTAGCGGAAATTGGGCGGTAAAAGTGACGGTTTTTCCCACCTAGGCGTTGCTTATTAACTAGTGAGTGAGCCAACAACGTCTTCGATTTCTGGGGCAATAATCGAGGGCAACGGCACAATCGGCCGTATGGATGAGCGGACCCGCGGGAAAAGCGGGCCGCTTCGGTTCGGCTTTTCACGAGTTCGATTGTGATATAATTTGTGGGAATGTGTTTGGATGATTACCAATCCGGTGATTTCCGGATCAGTTTTTCTCGACATTCCCTGCCCGTTGCCGAGTTATTTTGCCTTCCATCCGATTTTCGAGAGCAACCGCGGCATCTCGGCGAGCCGTCTTGCTTGATCCATGCGTAGTTCGCAGTCGAAGAACCACCGCGCGGCAGATAAGCACGCGAGTGCGAGGCGCCCCGAATGATTTCGAAGATCCTGGAAGCCCAGCGACACGCTTCAACCGGCGAGGCGCCGGCGGCCCGCGAGCCTCGGGTTGCTGATCCGCTTCGTCAGCCGCTAGCGCCGCGGCCCAAGCGCCACGCGTGGACCGGCCTGTTGGGTTGGCTCGTCGTCGCCGCGATTGCCGGCGCCGCGTATTACTACGTGCCGTTGGAAACCTGGAAGTCGTTGCTGTCGAAGGTGCTGCCGGCCAGTGCGCCAGCGCCAGAGGTGAAGGGACCCCGCGTCATTCCAGTGGTCACCAGTCCCGCCCGCAAGGGAGACATGGACATCTACCTGAACGGCCTGGGCACGGTGACAGCTTTGTACACCGTGACGTTGCACACGCGGGTCGACGGTGAATTGGTGCACGTGGGATTTACCGAAGGGCAAATGGTCCGCAAGGGGGACCTGTTGGCCGAGATTGATCCGCGACCGTATCAGGTGCAGTTGACCCAAGGCCAGGGGACGCTGATGAAGGACGAGGCGGCGCTGAAGATCGCGCAGCTCGACATGGACCGTTACAACCGGCTGCTCGGCTCGAAGTCGGTCACCCAACAGCAGGTCGATGGTCAGATAGCGTTGGTTAAACAGGCCGAAGGTGCGATCAAGACCGATCAAGGACTCATCGATAATACCCAGTTGCAACTCAAGTATTGCCGCATTATTGCGCCGATCGCCGGCCGTATCGGCTTGCGAATGGTCGACCCGGGCAACATCGTCCATGCGAGCGATTTGACCGGCCTGGCGGTGATCACTCAGTTGCAACCAATCACCGTCATATTCACCATTCCCCAAGACGACATCGCCCGAGTCCAGAAGCGGGTCAATACTGGCGCTCCGGTGGAAGTCGATGTCTACGATCGCGATTTCCGGACCCATTTGGCCACCGGCAAGCTGATGGCACTGGACAATCAGGTCGACGCGACGACGGGAACCGTCCGCTTGAAAGCGATGTTTGAGAATAAGGATAACCTGCTGTTCCCCAACCAGTTTGTCAACGCTCGGCTGTTGATCGGCAGCGAGCGAGACGTCGTGATCGTGCCGACTGCCGCGGTGCAGCACGGTCCGGAGTCGACATTCGTTTACGTCGTCGACGGGAATTCGGACTCGGGGATGACCGTCTCGCTGCGGAAGGTAACTCTCGGTCCGACCGAGGGAGACCAGATCGTGATTACCGAGGGCCTGACCGCAGGCGACGCGGTTGTGGTTGACGGCATCGACAAGTTGCAGCCGGGCACGAAAGTCACGGTACGCAGTAGCACCGCGGAAGCCACGCCCGACGCCAAGGCTGATCGCGGCCCAAGCGACGACAAGGCTCCCACCGCGGATCGCAAGTCCGCCGAAAACCGCTCTTCTTCTCAGACTGCCCCATGAGCCTGTCCAGGCCCTTCATTTTGCGGCCGGTGGCGACCGTGCTGCTGATGGTCGCGATCTTGCTTGCCGGCATCGTGGCCTACTTCCAGTTGCCGGTTTCCGCATTGCCCCAGGTCGACTATCCCACGATTCAGGTCGTCACCTTCTATCCCGGCGGCAGTCCCGAAGTGATGGCGTCCTCGGTCACCGCGCCGCTGGAGCGGCAATTCGGACAGGTGCCGGGGATGAACCAGATGACGTCGACCAGCTCCGACGGCTGTTCGGTCATCATCCTGCAGTTCATTCTGGAATTGAACATCGACGTGGCCGAGCAGCAAGTGCAGGCGGCGATCAATGCGGCGACGACCTTCCTGCCGAAGGATCTGCCGATTCCGCCGGTTTACAGCAAGATCAATCCGGCCGATGCGCCCATCCTGACATTGGCGCTGACCAGCGAGACACTCCCCCTGTCGAAAGTCGAGGATTACGCCGACACGCGGCTGGCCCAGAAAATCTCGCAGCTGTCCGGCGTCGGTTTGGTGAGCATCAGCGGCGGCCAAAAGCCGGCGATCCGCGTGCAGGTCAATCCGACCGCCGTTTCTGCGCTCGGGCTGAGCATGGAAGATCTGCGCACCGCGATCTCGCAGTCGAGCGTCAATCAGGCCAAGGGAAGCTTCGACGGCCAGCGCGAGTCCTACACCATCGGCGCCAACGATCAACTGCTTACCCCCGATCAATACAAGCGGCTGATCGTGGCTTACCGCAACAGCCGGCCTGTCTATCTTTCCGATGTCGCCGAAGTCAGTGATGGCATCGAAAACCTGCGTCAAGCCGCCTGGATGAACGAGTCGCCGGCGGTGATCCTGAACATTCAACGGCAGCCTGGGGCCAACATCATTGACGTCGTCGAGCGCGTCAAAAAGCTGCTCGGTCAGCTTGAGGCCTCCCTCCCCGCCGCGATCAAAGTCTCGATCCTCACCGACCGGACCGTGACGATTCGCGCCAGCGTGGAAGACGTGCAGTGGGAACTGATGTTGACCGTCGGCCTGGTGGTGCTGGTGATCTTCTTGTTCCTACGCAATTTGTCGGCCACGATCATTCCCAGCATCGCGGTGCCGCTGTCGCTGATCGGCACCTTCGCGGTGATGTACATGCTCGGTTACAGCCTGAACAACCTGACGCTGATGGCGCTGACGATCTCGACCGGTTTCGTCGTCGACGATGCCATCGTGATGATCGAAAACATCATCCGCTATATCGAAGAGGGCGAAGCTCCGCTCGAGGCCGCCTTGCGCGGGTCGGCCGAAATCGGCTTTACGATCGTTTCGCTCAGCGTATCGCTGATCGCGGTGTTGATTCCGCTCTTGTTCATGGGAGATATTGTCGGTCGATTATTCCGCGAATTTGCCGTAACCCTGAGCGTGACGATTCTGGTCTCGGCGATCGTATCGCTCACGCTGACGCCGATGATGTGCGCCAAAATCCTGCGGCACAAGTCGCCGTCCGAGCAAGGATGGATGTACCGTACGAGTGAACGGGCCTTCGAATGGGTGATTCGGCAATACGGAAAAACGCTGGGCGTGGTCCTCAGGCATCAGTTCTTGACGCTGCTGGTCGCCATGGCCACCCTGGTGGCAACGATCTACCTCTACGTAATCGTGCCCAAGGGGTTTTTTCCGGTGCAGGATACGGGTGTCATTTTGGGGGTGTCGGAAGCGCCGCAAACGGTCAGTTTCAACACCATGTCGCAGCTCCAACAGTCGCTCACCAAGGTCATTCTCCAAGATCCGGCGGTCGAAAGCCTGTCTTCGTTCATCGGCATCGATGGCACCAACACCACCCTCAACAGTGGACGCATTCAGATCAATCTCAAGCCGCTGGAGGAACGCAAGCTTTCGGCTCTCGAGGTGATCCGCCGTCTGCAACCCGCATTGGCGAAGGTCGAGGGCATTACTCTGTTCATGCAGCCCGTCCAGGATTTGACGGTCGAAACCCGCGTCAGCCGAACACAGTATCAGTTCAGCCTGGAGGATCCCGACTCGAAGGAATTGGCCGAGTGGGTGCCAAAGCTGGTCGCGAAGCTCGAAACCTTGCCGGAACTACGCGACGTGGCCAGCGACATGCAAAACGAAGGTTTGCAAACCCGGGTGGTGATCGACCGCGATACCGCCTCGCGGATGGGCATCACGCCGCAAATGATCGATGATGCACTCTACGACGCCTTCGGACAGCGCCAAATCACGATTCTGTTTACGCAATTGACCCAGTACCGGGTGGTGCTGGAGGTCAAACCCGAGTTTCGGATGAAACCCGAGGACGTGCAGAACGTCTACATTCACGCGCCACAGGCGGGCAAAGTTCCGCTCGGCACGTTCACCCGCATCGAGCAGCGAACGGTTCCGCTGGCGATAAACCATCAGGGACAATTTCCGGTTGCCGTTGTATCGTTCAATCTGGCGCCCGGCGCCTCGCTGGGAGACGCCGTCGCCGCGATCGATGCCGCCAGCAACGAACTCGACCTGCCACCGAGCATTCATTCAGGCTTTCAGGGAACTGCGCGGGCCTTTCAGGCGTCACTCAGCAACGAACCTTTGTTGATTCTGGCCGCGCTGGTAACGGTCTACATCGTGCTGGGCGTCCTCTATGAAAGCTACATCCACCCGATCACGATCCTTTCCACGCTCCCTTCCGCCGGCGTGGGGGCTTTGTGGGCCTTGCTGTTCTGCCGGCTCGATCTGAACGTCATCGGTTTGATCGGCATCATCCTGCTGATCGGCATCGTGAAAAAGAACGCGATCATGATGATCGACTTCGCACTCGACGCCGAGCGCAATCAAGGCTTGAGCCCCGGCGAGGCCATTTATGACGCCTGCCTGCTCCGCTTCCGGCCGATCATGATGACCACGCTGGCCGCCCTGCTCGGAGCCGTGCCTTTGGCAATGGGTACTGGCATGGGAGCCGAGCTCCGGCGGCCGCTGGGCATCACGATCATCGGCGGTTTGCTTTTTAGCCAGGTTCTCACGCTTTACACCACCCCGGTCATTTATCTGGCGTTCGATCGGCTGGCGAAGCGGTTCGGCCGTCGGACATCGGCCGGGCCGGCGGCTGCACCGCCCGAGGAGGTGCACGCGTGAGTTTGTCCACCCCTTTCATTCATCGACCCGTCGGAACCACGCTGTTGACGGTGGCGGTCACCTTGGCCGGCGCACTGGGCTATTTGTTGTTGCCGGTCGCGTCATTGCCGCAGGTCGAGTTTCCGACGATCCAGGTTTCCGCCGCGCTGCCGGGATCGAGTGCCGAAACGATGGCTTCCTCGGTCGCGACTCCACTGGAACGGCAGTTCGGACGGATTGCAGGCATTACGGAGATGACCTCGAGCAGTTATTTGGGCTCGACGACTGTCGTCATGCAGTTCGATCTGAACCGCAACATCAATGCGGCGGCCCGCGACGTGCAGGCGGCGATCAATGCGGCCCGCAGTCAGTTGCCAACCAACCTTCCTAGCAACCCTACCTATCGCAAGGTCAATCCGGCCGATGCGCCGATCATGATGTTGGCCTTGACGTCGCACACTTATGACAAAGCGCGAATGTACGACGCGGCATCGACGATCTTGGCGCAAAAGCTTGCCCAGGTCCGCGGCGTGGGACAGGTGGTCGTCGGCGGCGGCTCGCCCCCCGCCGTGCGCGTCAGCGTGAATCCGACGGTGCTCAATCATTTCGGACTTGGGCTGGAAGACATCCGCACGGTGTTGGAGAACGCCAACGCGAACCGGCCGAAAGGGCAAATTGCCGGCCTGGATCGCTCCTGGTCGCTCAGCACCACCGATCAGTTGCTCAAGGCCGAGGAGTACCGACCATTACTCGTCGCCTTTCGCAACGGCGCACCGGTCCGGCTGGGAGAAATCGCCACCGTCATCGACTCGGTCGAGGATACGCGTGCTGCCGGAATTTCGGACGGGATGCCCGCGATCCTATTGATCATCTACCGACAACCGGGAGCCAACATCATCCAGACGGTCGATCGAATCTGGGCGTTATTGCCGCAGCTCGAAGCGGAGATTCCGGCTGACATCGACTTGACCGTGGCGATGGATCGGACGACGACGATTAGGGCGTCGGTCCATGACGTTCAATTCACCCTGGTGATTTCCATCGTTCTGGTGGTCATGGTGGTGTTTTTGTTTCTGAGGAATCCCCGGGCGACGATCATTCCCAGTGTCGCCGTACCCGTCTCGCTGGTTGGCACGTTCGGTGTGATGTACCTGATGGGCTACAGTCTCGACAATCTGTCGCTGATGGCGCTTACGATCGCCACGGGATTTGTCGTCGACGACGCGATCGTGGTGGTCGAGAACATCAGCCGGCATTTGGAAAAAGGGCTGTCGCCGCTCCAGGCCGCGCTGGTCGGAGCCCAGGAGATCGGCTTTACCGTGTTGTCGATCAGCGTTTCACTGGTGGCGGTCTTCATTCCGATCTTGCTCATGGGGGGAATTGTCGGCCGATTGTTTCGCGAATTCGCAGTAACGCTTTCGGTGGCAATCGCCGTGTCGATGCTCGTGTCGCTGACGACCACGCCGATGATGTGTGCCATGCTTCTCAAACCCGCGGCTGAGGAGCGGCACGGCTGGTTGTTTCGTGCCAGCGAGTCGGTCTTCAACGCCATCCTGTGGAGCTACGAAAAAACGCTCGGTTGGGTCCTCAGGTTTCAGTTCTTGACCATGGTGGTCACGCTGGCGACGCTCGGCCTGACGATTTATCTCTACGTAATCGTTCCGAAGGGCTTTTTCCCGCAGCAGGATACCGGCCGCCTCGCCGGTTCCATCCAGGCCGATCAGAAGACCTCGTTTCAGGCCATGGATATTCTGCTGAAGCGATTTGCCGGCACCTGCAGCGCCGATCCAGCGGTGGCGGGAGTGATCGCGTTTACGGGTGGATCGGGGGGAGCCGCCAACGCCGGCCGCGTCTTTGTTTCGCTCAAGCCATTGGAGGAGCGAAAGATCAGCGCCGACGAAGTGGTCGGCCGGCTGCGGCCTGAATTAGCAAAAATTCCCGGCGGCAGTCTTTTTTTGCAGGCAATCCAAGATTTGCGTATCGGCGGCCGATCGACCGGCGCACAGTATCAGTTCACGCTGCAAGGAACCGATTTGAACGAACTGAATCTCTGGGGCCCCAAACTCATCGCCCAGATGCGAAAGCTCCCAGGCTTGGTCGACCTGAACAGCGACCAGCAAAACCGCGGCTTGCAAGCGGGCCTGACGTTCGATCGCCTGATGGCTGCCAGCTTGGGCATTTCGCCGCAAGCCATCGACGACACACTCTACGACGCCTTCGGCCAACGCCAGGTGTCGACCATGTACATGCCGCTTAACCAGTACCACGTCGTGCTGGAGGTCGATTCCCAATTCCGCGAAAACCCCGATGCTCTGCGCCATTTATACGTCCGCGGCGCGGGAGGGACTCAAATCCCCATCGGTGAGATCACACGCTACTCCGGCGACACAACCCCGCTATTGATCAATCACTCCGGACTCTCTCCCTCCGTGACGATCTCGTTTAATCTCGCCCCCGGGTTCGCTCTGGGAGACGCCGTCAAAGAAATCCAAGAGGCTCGTCAGGAATTGGGGATGCCGGCAACCATTCAAGGCAGTTTTCAAGGAACCGCACAGGCTTTTCAGGCATCCCTCCGCAACGAACCTTGGTTGATCTTGGCGGCGCTTGTCACGGTTTACATCGTGCTGGGCATACTCTACGAAAGCTATATCCACCCGATCACGATTCTTTCGACGCTTCCTTCGGCTGGCGTTGGCGCGCTGCTGGCGCTCCTCTATTGCAAGACCGAGCTGAACGTCATGTCGCTGATCGGTATTATCCTGCTGATCGGCATTGTGAAGAAGAATGCCATCATGATGATCGATTTCGCCTTGGAAGCTGAGCGCAACGAGGGCAAAAGTCCGGAAGCGGCGATCTTCGAGGCCTGCATCCTGCGCTTCCGCCCGATCACCATGACGACGATGGCCGCTTTGCTGGGAGGGCTGCCGCTGGCCTTGGGAACCGGCACCGGCGCCGAATTGCGACGGCCGCTGGGAATCGCCATCGTCGGCGGGCTGATCTTCAGCCAGATGCTCACCCTCTACACCACGCCGGTCGTCTATCTGTACCTCGACCGTCTCCGGTTGTGGGGCCTCCGCATGCGGGCGGCCACGCGCCGCCGTCTGCCCGAGCACCCCGTGGTGACCGCTCCAATGGGCGAGCACGCCATTTGAACTGGGCTTGGCAGCACCTTGCCGAGGCAGGCGCGTCAATCGCCGTCCCCCATCTCCTCGGTGACGGACAGCACGATCAAATCGTTCTCGCGCGATTCGTGATCGAAGAATCTCTCATGGAAATCATGAAAGTCGCGCCGATCGGCGCAGCACCTTGGGTGAGGTTTCGTGATACAGGAGCCTCTCCGCTTCGTCTTCCAGATGGCAGAGCTCCAGAAACAGATGGCGATGCTCGGCCCGCAGCGCTTCGGCCTGGCGATGCAGCCACGGTGCTCCGTCGACGGCATCCTCGAAATAGCCATAGGCTTCTTCCAGCGAAAAGTGTAGAGCAAATTGATCGCGGAGCTCTCCGAGCATCTCGACTAATTCGCGCGGCCGAATGCAGCTTGGCTCGCCGCTGAGCAACTCCCGAGTTCTACTGAGCTGTCGCCGCAGATCGGTGTTGTCTTCCTTGATTTCCTTCAGGAATGCGGCATTGATCGTGGTTGTCCTGGTGACCGTAGCCATGGCATACATCCTCCGGCGTGGCCGGAATGGGAAAGGTTGCGGCGAAGACGACCACAGCCGTGGCAATCGCGGTCCGCCCCGCGCAAAAAATCGCGCGGCAGCCCGTCGGAATGCATCACTCGTGAAGCGAGCAATGCGGACGGCGGAAAACAGTCATTGCCTCGAAGGAGGTCGTTTCGCCGCTCGCGTCTCAATGCGCCAGGTCGTCCCGTCGCGAGACGCACCTCACGTCTGTCGCACTCTGGCGGTGCGACTGGCGCCGAAAAATCGGAATCGAAAACTAGCGATGGGTCAGAGCGTAGCGGCTGCGCCTCTTAGCCTAGCATGTTGGTCGACCGACGGCAAATTTTTTCCAATCGGTTGCTTAGCGCTCAGGCCAGCTAGTACCTACCAGAGCAGACGCCCGCAGAGTCGGCAGCGGCGCCAATCGAAATGATCAGGTCTGGGAACCGCCCGATCCAGTCAGCGCTTGGCCGATTTCAAAAATCGACTCCGCATCAAGGACCTGGTCGTTGGCCGTGAATAGCCGTCGC
The DNA here is from genome assembly GCA_963702015.1 of uncultured Planctomycetaceae bacterium. Lineage (GTDB taxonomy): Bacteria > Planctomycetota > Planctomycetia > Pirellulales > PALSA-1355 > DATJTR01. The sequence continues at coordinate 1,407,716 of OY969698.1, read as the reverse complement.
AAAGCGGCTTTGTGGATTTTCATTTTAACGCCGCCAACGCCCAAGGCGCCGTAGCAGACCGTCCCGCCGCGCTCACGGCCGGCATCGGTCACTTCGATGCCGCCAATGCCCGGCGGCGGTACCGCGCTCAGATCGATGGCCACCTGCACGCTGTCGGCTTGGGTCAGCAGATCGGCTGGAAGCAGCTCTACGCCGGGAGCGCCGGCTGCCACCACAATCGTCACGCCACGCGTTGCCTTGCTCAGGGCCGCGGGTGAATCGGTGACCACCGCCTCCAGATTGGCTTGCGGTACCCGCCCCCGAACTGCCTGGCAGACCGCTTCGGCTCGGGCCTTGTCGCGGGAGCCGACCCGCGTTCTAGCTCCTTGATTAGCCAGTAACCGCACGACGCGGGCCCCCACCGGGCCCGTGGCCGCCAAAACCAGCGCCTCGGTGCCAGAGAGTGGGAGGTGCCGCCTGGCGGCCAAAACCGCGGCAGCGGCCGTGGTGTTGGCCCCCCCCGAATCGAGCATGATCGACACGCGCATGGGGCCAAAAAACGTCTTTTGGACCGCCGACAACAGTGCTTCGCCGGCGGCCACGTTCGAGCCACCGATAAAAATCGCCGTGCGCGCCAGGTCGCCGACGCCGCGCGTGAAGATGGTGCCGTAAACCAAGTCGCGCACCCCGGCCGGCGCGATGCCCCCGTGACGGAGCAGGTGCTCGACACCGGAGTCGATCGCCACCACGCTATCGAATACGCTGGGCTGCGGATCGGTGTCGAGTTGGAGAAGTATGCTCGGCTTGCTCATGGTCGCTTGCCGACAGAGTTGGTACTGCCTGGCGTCACGCTGCCCCCTGGCCAAACCACCACCAGACCGGTGGTGATTCGGCTAACTCCGGAGATACAACGCGGCCGGTTGCTCGGGCGGACAGTGGGATCGCTGAACCGTTGCTTAGAAACCGCGGAACGGGTGTGCCGCTTGATCCTTGCCGGCCAGCATTTCCTGGACGGTCGGCTTGCCTTGCATGGCATTGACGATCGCCATCTTCGTGGCCTGATAGTTGTAGTCGTAAATCTTGCGATCGTTGGCGGCTGCCGGATGAATGAACACGCCACAGACAATCACCAATTCTTCGGCGTGCTTCGAGGCAATCACTCCTTCAGCAACCGAATCGGCAACTGCCTTGGCGACTCCCGCCTGAGCCGGGCCGAACATCTGCACCGCCTGCTTCATGCCTTTGATCGTGACCTTGGTGATCATCACCGTCGCGGGCTTGACGGCGAGATTCGGCGTCAGCACGGCCAATAAATTCGAGTGCCCTTCGCTCTGCCGTGCCAAGGCATTGGCAAATGCAACGCCCACAGGTCCGTCTTTGCTCCCAATGAGCAAATCGATGTGGGCAATTTCGTTCCCTTCGCCTGCCAGGGCTTCGCCAACAAACATCGACATCGTTCGTACTCCTCAGATTTCTAGGGTCTTGGAAACCGCCAGCAGCACCGCGCGCAAGTTGCATCGGCCGTGTCACGACGGAAATTTGGGGATTTTGGGTAGGGCTTGGTCGCGCCGGGGCGGACATTGTGAATCGCGAGGCCTTACGATAGCCCGGCCTGCATTTCATTGCAAGGATCTCCGCCGCCATCCGAGGGGGACATGCTGGCAGGCCCCTGGCAAACCGGCCATTCGGTAGCTAAGCTAACCCTCCTTGCCTGACAGCGTCTCGCCTGACGATGTTGGCACGAGTGTCCTGTCCCAAGCGCGTCACGCACTGCTTGCGAGCGTGGTGACCGCTGGTGATCCGTCCGATTCTCGTGTCGCACCCACCGACCCCGCTGGTGTGCGCCGCAACTTCGAAACGTTGCGGCCTCGCCCGGGTCATGATGTTCCCGCTTTGTGTTTCCAACCTCAGGAGGAGTGCGATGCTGTCATTGTCTGTTACCCTAGCTATCGGTCTGATTCTCGCGATGCTACCCGGCGCAGCGACTGCGGCGGAAACGGCCACACCGGCTGTCTCGGAGACCGCCAAACCGGCACCGGCCGCAACTGCCAAGCCGGCAGCGGCCGCAACCGCCCTTACCCCGGCCCAACAACTCGAGCTGCATGCCGTGGAAATGCGAGTCATCGAGCACACCAATCGCCAACGCGCTCGCTATGGCCTGCGCCCTCTCCGGGTCGACTTCGGGCTGATTCGTTCGGCACGGCGGCACACCCAATGGATGACCCGCAACCATACGCTCCAGCACTCGGCCGGCGTCGCGGAGAACATTGCCATGGGCCAAGGTTCCCCCACCGAAGTCTTAAACACCTGGATGAATTCGTCCGGCCACCGGGCCAATATCCTTAACGCCGGCTATAACCGGATCGGTGTGGCGGCCTATCGCACGCCGCAAGGAACCATCTTCTGGTGTCAGCAGTTCATGAGATAGACACCGTTGGCACACTGACGATTCTCGGAGCGAGCGCTCGGGCAGCGGCGGTGTCGGCGCGTCGGGCAGGGCTGTCGGTTTTCGCCGGCGACCTGTTTGGCGACCTCGACCTACAAGCCTGCTGTCCGAGCGTTCGCGTTTCCAGCTATCCGCATGATTTGGTCGACTTGTTGAGCTCCGCCCCGGCCGGCCCCTGGATGTATACGGGAGCGCTGGAAAACCATCCACAACTGATCGAGCGGATGGAGTCTGTGCGGCGGTTATGGGGCAACACGTCCGACTGCCTGCGCCGCGTGCGCGACCCGGTGGCTGTCGCCCAAGCGCTCGAGCGGCATGGGCTTACCGCGCCTTGCGTGGCCGAGCACGCCGACAACTTGCCGACTGACGGCAGTTGGTTGGTCAAACAGCGGCGTTCGGCCGGCGGCCACGGAGTTGCGCCCTGGCGCGGCGGTGCATCGCCCGGTCCGGACTTCTACTTCCAGCAGCGCATCGACGGCCAACCTTGTGGGGCGGTCTATGTGGCTTCGGCCGGCCGTGCGGTCTTTCTAGGGGCGACTCGGCAATTACTGGGAGGCAGCTCGCCGACCGCGGATGATTTTCGCTACGCGGGCTCCGTCGGCCCGTTGCCCCTGCCGCCGGCTCTCCACGAGGCGTTCCAACGCGTCGGACAGGCGTTGACGGCCGAATTTCCGCTCTCGGGCTTGTTCGGTGTCGACGCCGTGGTAGCCGATCAGATCGTTTGGCCCGTCGAAGTGAATCCACGCTATACCGCGTCGGTCGAAATTCTCGAACGCGCCTGCCGTCAGTCGTTCCTCGCGTGGCATATGGCCGCTTGTGCCAGTCGGTTGCTGCCGGCGGCGACGGTTGGTCCGGCGCCATCCGAGCGGCCGAGCGACCAGATGGTCTGGGGCAAGCGCATCCTTTACGCTCGCCACGATCTCGAAATCAGCGCAGAGGCTGTGCAGTATTTCCTGTCGGCCACGGCCAAGACTCTCGATCCACCGTTGGCCGATATCCCGCCGGCCGGCTCGCGGATTGCATGTGGGCGCCCTATTCTGACACTATTTGCATCCGGCAAAGGGCCGGCGGAAGCGCACGCCGCACTGGCTGAACATTCTGCGAGAGTCGAGCGATTTCTCTACGCTTGAGCAGGTGCGTGCGCCCAGTGCGCTGCACTGTGGCACGCGAGAGTGCGGGACTCACCGTTCGGCAGTGGCCTTGCGTGGTTCGTCGCCGCCGCCTGTTTGTGGGCCTTGCGCTTCCGATCCATTGCGGGCTTCGGAGTGGTTGCCGGCTTTGGACTGGTTGCTTGGGTCCGCGTGATTACTTCCTTCGGATCCGTCTTCCGGCGACGCGAAGTCGTCCGGATGCCACCGCTTGCCGGCCAATTGCGGCTCGAACGAGTCGTTCCCAGCCAGGTGGGCAATCTCCTTGAGAAAGCGTTTGGTCAATTCCGCGAGCACCTCCCGATCGGAATCGCGACCAAAATAGCTGCCCAGGTCGATTGGCTGTCCGATGGTGACGCGCGCCTGGGCGGTCATCAAGAACGGCCCGAGGGCCGAGCCGTTGTATGGTGCCCCTTCGATGTAGCAGGGGATGACCGGCACGCCTGCTTTGAGCGCGATGAGTGCCGCCCCGGGCCGGCCTGGCAGCAGTAGGTCGCCAGTAGTGTTGATGCGGCCCTCGGGAAACAGGCCGACGAGCTTTCCCTCTTTAGCCAGCCGAATGGCCTGCTTGGTGGCCGCGGTGTCGATGCCGCGCCGGCCTACCGGAATGCTCCCCAGCGCGTTGAAGACCGATGCCATGATTCGGTAGTTGAAGTACTCGCCGGCCACCATCCAGTGGACAACCCGCTCGGTGGCCATCTGAATCAAGAGAGGGTCGATGCCACTGCGATGATTGCACACAATCACCGCTCCCTGCTCGGGACCGAGTGGCAATGGTCCGCTGACTTTGGTCCGCCAAAGAAATCGGTTGACCGTCAGATTGACGAAGTACCAGCCGGCCTGCGACAGGGTATAGTGCGTCCGGCGCATCGTCGCGCCAGCACCAAAGGGCCAGGGCCCCGGCCAAGGTCACCAGAATCACGATCGCGGCAATGAGTGCTTGTTGGGCCATGATCTCCTTCTATCCGATCCAAGCGGCTGGACACAAGCGCAGCCGCCAGTTTTTCACGTATAACTATGAGTGTTGAACGGATCAGGGGAGTTTTCGGCGCGGATGCACCCGGGGAAGGTAGAGCGGCCATGCGAATCGGCGTCGTCAGTGACACCCACGGGCAAGTCATCTTCACGCGTCAGGCCGTCGAGATGCTGGAAAGTTGCGAGGTGGAGCAGGTAATTCACTGTGGCGATATCGGATCGGTCGAAATCGTTGAGCAGTTTGCCCGCTGGCCCACTCATTTCGTGTTCGGCAACGTCGACGACAACCGCCAGGAGCTACGCCAAGCGATGGCGGCTGGCCACCATATCTGCCACGAACGGCAGGGCGAACTCGAACTCGAGAGCCGGCGAATCGCTTTCCTGCATGGTGACGATACCGGTCTGCTCGGCGAACTAGTGACCAGCGAGCGCTACGACCTGGTATGTCACGGTCATACTCACGTGGCACGCCACGTCATGTACGGTTCGACGCACGTGCTCAATCCTGGGGCGCTCTACCGGGCCGCCTTCCATTCGCTGGCGCTTTTGGAGCTGCCGGAATTGGAAGTCACGCTTGTGAAGCTCTAAATAAGCGGTCAGAGCAACTCGCGCATCCGCTTTGACGGCGGCTGGCGGATCTTCCCGGAACGCTTGCTCGCCTCGGGGCGCATCCCGGTGGTCGATCGCCAATCGCGGCGGGGACGCAAGTGCGTTCAACCGGCCAGCTTGGTGATACGGTTTGTGGGAATGATGATTTCTTGCGGCACCGGTTTCCAACGGTATTGCATCAGATACGCGTCTTCGGTCGTGTCGTCATAGAAGTCGCGTAGCACGCTCACGGCGCGGAAACCGAGACCGCGAAAAAAGAGTTGTGCGGCCAGATTCGTCTCGCGCACTTCCAGCACGACCCGCGTCCGTCGCTGGGGCGACAATTTGCCCATCAATTTTTCCATCATCTGCAGGCCGATGCCACGCCGGCGAGCGCTGGCGGCGACCGCGAAGTTCAGCAAGTGAAGTCGCGTTTTATGCAATTCATAGATCATGAAGGCCACGACGCGCTCGTTCTGTTCGGCCACCATGCCGATGCAGTTGCGCTGCCGAAGGCACCGGATGAAATCCTCTTCACTCCAAGGAAACTCGAAACCTTCGGTTTCGATGTCGAGCACCTCGGCCATGTCGCGACGAATCATCCAGCGGATTTGAATACGCGGACGTTGTCTTGGTTCGGCAGTCATCCTGACCTCCATGCTTCCGCCGCCGCGCTCGTGGCGAGGAAGCCTACGCTTCCCCGCTGCTCTCCGAGCAGACGACGCTCAGCGTCGTCGCGTTGCACAATGTTTTTATCACGTTTCTGGAAGTTTGCCAGTCGTTCCGGCGCTGTCCTTTTTCTAATCTTCGTCTCGCGCCGCCGCCCGGCTTCGACCAATTGCCGCGTAGGCGGTCCGGCAGCGGCGATTTAGCGTAACCGGTGCGCAGGCGTGCTAGCATCCGGCCGTGGCAAAACCGCCGCGCCACATGGCGGACGGTAAAAAAGATCGCAAACGCCGGCCGCCCGTGCATCCGCCATACCCTCCGCCGGTTCAGTCCAATGCGGGCGGTACGGTAACAAATGGTCCGCGGTGTGCCAAGACGAACAATTGGCATCTGAGGCGGCCGCCCGGCCCAGGGCCGGCCGATCCCCCTCGTAATTCCCGGCCATTTTGCCGTTGAGAGCCGTCAGACTGACCCGGCGCGAGGATCGGCCGGCCGCCGGCAATTCGATCGGCTGCTCGCGGCGGGGAATTTGCTCGTCAATGGGAGGCTACTGACTGCCGCGCAGCGGATTGCCGCGCCATGATGGCGAACCACTGGCGACTTCGGCCGTCGTCGGCACGTTATCGGTGTCAGCCAACGATTGCGACGGATTGGCACTCGTCGGCACGACGGTTCGCGTGCCGCGGAGCGGATTTGACGTCAGGCGTGCGGTTGGTGTGGCCGTTCTACTCTCCTGCGAAGCTGAGGGTGTACGACCACGGCCCACCGTCGCAACGCGAGCATCGTCCCCGCTGGTTCGCGGGTCCGCCGGTTCATTCGGTCCAAGCCGTGGGCTGCGCCGCCAATGCATTTTGGTATCGGTCGAGGACGATTCGTAGGAGGTCCGCCGTGCACCGCCGCGCCGGCTCTGGGGCGTTGCATCCCCGGGCGCAGCATCCGGCGAGGAATCGTCGTTGGCGGGCGGCGCGCTCTCCGATGAGTCGCTCGGGGGCGTCGTCGAGTCGTCCGCCGCCGGAGGCGTATCCGGAAACAGTTCGTCTAGCTCCTGCGACGGCTTAGCCGAACTGTCATTCATCTCGGGCGGCACCGCCGGCTCCGAGTTCGACGGCGGCTCGGGCGCTATATCCAGGTCGTCTGTGCTCGGACCCGGTTCCTCCGATGGCATGTCCGGCACGGTCGAGCTCTCGGGCGATGGCAGTTCTTCGGAGCTTTCCGCGGACGGCTCCGCCGAGGGAATTCCTGGCCGCGGGGTGGGGACCGATTCCGGCTCTTGGCTCCCTTTTGCCGTGGGCCATTTTCTCCACCGCGTTGGCGTGTAACCATATGATCGAGTGTACGGAGCGCAATTCCCTTCCTGCGTGTAGGGAGCGTACCATCGAGCTAGGGCGTCTGGATCGCCAGCCGTAGAATCCGTTGCTGTCATCGAGCCGCAGGCAACTACGAGGCCACAGAGCCAGAGTCGTAGGGCGCGTGCCCGAGCCCCTCTCTCGCGGCGCGGAGGATTCGCAATGGAGACAATTCCGAACGTCGCTGGAAGGTGTGTCATCTGTTTCATCCTTGATCACTAATTTTGCGGCTGTCAGATCGGCGTGGACGAACCGCATTTTGCGAGCAACACGTTACGGCTTATGTTGTGGGTTGATTTAGCCTGGTCATGGATTGGGACGCTCAGGCGAGGCGTTTACTGTTAGAAGGCACCACCACTACCCAAGCCTTTGGGAAAGCGGTTGATGGTCTGGATGGCTTGAGCGCCCAAGAGCGTCGTGCCGAAGATTCGTTCCACCGGAGCACTCAGCTGGTCGAGGAACGTATCGAGCGCGATGACCTTGTTCTCGGCGATGAAGATGCGGTCGCCCGGCATCACCTGATAGTTGGTGGCGGTAGCGGCCCCTTTGGTGATTTCGGTCCAGCTGACCGGCAGGATTTGGTCGCAGTTGACGTCGCCGGGCGTGGGACGCGAAATCCAGATGTTCTTGCTCGACAAACGGCTCAGCCCGTTGACTTGTGCCAAGGCGTCGAGCACCGTTTCGTTGCCGGTAATCGGCACGCGGACCAGCGTGTCGCCGAAGCCGGCTCCTTCGGTGATGACGTAGTAGACCTTGCTGTTGTAAGCGAACACGTCGACCGATACGCGCGGGTTTTCCAGGTAGTTTGACAATTGAGCTTCGACGGCGGTTTTGGCCTCGGCGACCGTCAGGCCGGCCACGTAGACCGTGCCGTAGGTTCCCATGTTGACCGTGCCGTCAGGTCCGACGAGATGTTCGCCGGCAACCTGCTGCTGGCCGCTCGTTTGGGCCAGGCTGACGGAAACCTGCGGATCACGCAGCACGCTTTTGAGATGAGTTTCGATGGTCTTGCGGGCTTCATCGATCGTCTGGCCCGTGACCAACACCTTCCCATAAGCCGGTCCCAATTCGATGGCTCCGGCCGGATCGATCGGATACTCACCGGTGATCGGCTGATCGATGAGTGGATTGGCCACTTGAATTTGCAGCACATCGAGTGGTTCGACGTGGTACGGAGCCTTGGGGACCAGTTTCACGGCATTGATGAGCAGGATATCGGGGGGTTCGATGACATAAGTTGGCAGCGTGCTTTTATCTTTTTCGGTCGGCACGCTGGGAACCCAAGGGGTGACGCCTGGTTGTGCCTGGGGATGGGTGGCGATCGGATTGGACTGGCCGCGCACGGTCAAAGGGGCCTGGCAGCCGGCGGCCCACCAGGGGGCCAGCATCAGGCCGCCGAGCCAGACGGCCCGCCAGACATGCTGAACGACAAGAGCGACAAGCCGGTGCGACATGACAAACCCGGTAGAAGCCAAAGGACGACGCGACGCAGGACTGACCGTTCCGTTCGCGCGGGTGCCCGGCGGCAAACTTTATGCAACCGGCACCGCCGTACTAATCGGCAAAGTTTGCCCAAATACTTTGAACTGTTTGCATGAAGATTCTCACCACATTCCGGCCGCTGAAGGTTCCCTATACCCCCAAACTACCCAATGCCACATTGGGCCTTGCGGCCCGGTTTTTCAGGCGGACCAAAAGGGGTGGCTCTTTGCCCGCTTTTTGCACTGCCCATCGTCGGCTGCCGGCGGATTCGGAAGCCAGATCGCGAGTCGGCCGATCGGGGTTAAAAAAAGAATTGCCAATCAATTTCTCCCTGGATTTGCGGCATTTGCCGCAATTGTTCCGGGCGGTTGGGTGTTTGACAACGAATCGCCAGCCGTTTATGGTGAAGCTCTGGGAGATGCGCGAGAGTCGTCCGAGGCGGTGTCGTTTGCGGGAGGAAAGTCAGACGCGTTGCACGGGAGAAAAGAATTCCCCGCGCGAATACCAATTTCCCCTTTGCCGATGGTGGCCGCTGCTGATTCTTGAGCGGTGATTTAAGGCGGAAATTCGGAAAGAAGCCTGCCGGGGCGTGCCTACTTTGGTCGTCAGTCCTGGCTTGATCTCGATGACTCGGCGAGCCCGTTCGGGAAGAAGTGTCGCCGAGGGGAAGCATTCATATCGATTTGATCTCGATCGGATCATCCAACCCCATTTTTGTTTCGACTCACTGACTTATCCGGCCTCTTGGTTGTCGAATCATCTAATTGCATTGCAATACTTTCGCGGAGAAAGATTTACATGGCTCAGGCGCAGGTGACAGGACGACGGATTGATTTAATTCCGCTGGCGACACTGAGCGTCTTGCTGGTGATGCTTTTGTGGGCGTATTGGAATTCACTACTGACGGCGGCCCGTTATTGGGACAACCCTAAGTATTCGCATGGTTACATGGTGCCGTTGTTCACGTTGGTGTTGCTGTGGATGCGACGTGACCTGGGGGCGGCTTTCGACCGGCGGCTGGCCTACGTCGGTGGCGGATTGCTGGCCATTGCCGCCGGCTTAATGGCGGGAGCCACCTACCTGGAAATTTCGCGGGCGCAAACGTCGTTGATGGAGTTGCTCGCAATTCAAGCGGGCGTGGTCGGTGCGCTGCTGGTGATCCAGCAGCCGTTGCCCGCGAACGTGGAATCGTCGGCCCGAGGTGTTGGAATTGGTCTTTTGGCGCTCGGTTTGGGAATTCGATTGCTGGCGACTTATTTCCCCAATCTGACGCCCGAGATGTATTCGTTTGTGCCGGCGATTTTGGGAACGGTTTTGCTGGTCGGCGGCTGGAAGTCGATCATTTGGGCGGGGCCCCCGTTGGGCTTTCTGATTTTTATGTTTCCCCTCCCAGGCTTTCTCGATACCGGTTTGTTGGGGCCATTGCAGCGGCTGGCCACGGAATCCAGCACCTACTGCTTGCAAACGCTTGGCATCGCGGCGGTGAACGAGGGGAATCGGATCGCTTTGGGTGAGGTCAACATGGACATCGTCGAGGCCTGTAGCGGGCTGCGGATGTTGACGATCTTCGTGGCGATTGCCGTGGCCATCACCATGGTTACCGATCGCCCTTGGTGGGAGAAAATGATCATCGTGGCGAGCGCGGTTCCGATCGCGCTGGCAGTGAACATTATCCGGATTACGACTACCGGCATCATGTACATCTGGGTCGGGCCTGAGTTGGCCGATCAGGTGTTCCACAACATGTACGGCTGGTTCATGATGCCGGTGGCTTTGGGGATGCTCTACGTCGAATTCCAGGTGCTGATGCACCTGTTCGTGGAAGAAGATATGACCGCTCCGGTTCCGATTGGCGCGAATCCCAATCGGTCCAGCCAGCGAGCTGGAGCCGTCAGTCGTTGACCTGGGGCGACACGATTTCGCCAGTGCGTTGCAAAATCGAAACCGATTGTCGGCCGGCACCCGACGGCCGGATCGGGCTGAAGTAGTTGCTGAACCTGCACTTATTGACACCGTGGCTGAATGGCAACAATGTGGCTCGACGATTGCATTAGTCGATCGCCGCGACCAATGGACCGAGTGAACTGAGAAGGACATCTAGCTCATGGCTTCGGACACCCAAGCTCAAAATTCCCCGACTCCCGAAGTTCCTGAAAATCACCGCGCTCTCGTGGCGATGGGCGATCGTGTGAGCCAATTGCCGGCGGTCCCCTGGCCTTATGCCGGGCAGATGGCCGTGCGCCCCGACATTCTCTCAGCCAGCCCCTCGCCGATCGACTTGCTGCGGGCCCTGCGGCGGCGTTGGACGCTGGGCGTTGGTTTGGGAATGGTCCTCGCCGGCCTGTTGGCGTCCGTGGTTTGGGTGCTGGTGCCGGTTCGTTACGAAGCCCAGTCGCTGATCAAGATCCAAAAGATCATGCCGGTGGTAATTCAAAACGCCCGCAACGGCGGGCAAGACGAAGGCGCGGCGTACGACATCTACAAAAAAACTCAGCTGCAGTTGCTCAAAAGCAATTTCGTCCTCGGCCGGGCGACACGGAGCCCGGAGATGGCTGGACTGCAAACCATGCAGGAGCACAAGGCGGATCCTGTCGGTTTTCTCGAGTCCAAGCTCGTCGTCGACTATCCCGGCGATGCTGAGTTGATGCGTGTCGCGATCAAAGGGACCCGCCGCGAAGAATTGGCCACCATCGTCAATACGATCGTCCAGTCGTACATGGATGAGGTCGTCAATGCCGACAATGTCGCCAAGCTGAAACAGCGGGATCTCTTGAACCAACATTATTCCAAGAACCAGGAAGAGTTTCGCACTAAGTCCGAAAAGTACCACACCTTGATCAATCAGTTGGGGGCCAGTACTTCGGAAGCAGCGCAGATGCGCAAAAGACTCGCCGAGCGGGCATTGGAATCGTTGGTTACCAGCCGCAACGAATTGATGAAACGCATCCGAGACCAGAAACTCCAGATGTCATTGCTCGAGGCACGGAAGACCAAGGGAGTCGAAGAGCCCGTTTCCATCGCCGACCACATGCTCGAGGCCGAGTTCGCCCGAGATCCAGGGATCTCCGAACTCACCAAGAAGATTGCCGACATGCGACTGGCGATCAAGGAGCAACAGTCCCTGTTGGCCAATCCACGACACTTCAGCCTCAGCAACTTGAGGCGCCAATTGAGCCAGTTGGAAGAGCAGATCGAAGAGCGCAAGGCCGAAATTCAACCGCAACTCGAGGCGCAACTCGCCAAGAATGCCGCGATGGGCGGCCCGGTATCCAGCATGGATCCCGAAACCGTTTTGCCGCTGATGGAACTTGAAAACACGAAGTTGGAAGAGAACCTGATGACGGTGAACGCGGAACTCAAGCAAATGCAGGATGAGTACAACAAATTCGATACCGACACGGCCGACCTGACCAATCAGGCCTCGACGCTCGAAGACTTGCGGGCGATTATCCGACGCGTCGGCAATCAACTCTATCTGTGGAACATCGAACTGGAAGCCGAACAGCGGATCAAAGTGGTCGAACCGGCCACTCGCCCGGCAGGCGACGACTCGTTGACAAAATACTTGGGCGTCGGCTTTGCCGGAATCGTTGGCTTCGGTGTGGTCCTGTTCGGACTCGCCTACGTCGAGTTCCAATCCCGACGACTCAACTCCGTCAGCGAAGTGAGAGAGGGATTGGGATTCCAGGTCGTCGGCGAATTGCCGCCGTTGTCGGGCCGAACCTGGCGAAAGATACGCTCGGGCAGTCCAGCCGGCGTCGCCATGGAAGCGTTGCTTTGCGAATCGGTCGACAACATCCGCACGCGGCTGCTCCACGCTTCCGGGGTCGAATCACCGCGCATGATTATGGTGACTAGCGCGGAGCCTCGTGAAGGCAAGACCACCGTTGCGACTCAGTTGGCGACCAGTTTGGCTCGTTCAGGCCGCCGCACGTTATTGATCGACGGCGACGTGCGCAATCCGGCCGTCCATCGGGTATTTGATTTGGCGATCGAACCGGGGTTGTGCGAGATCTTGCGCGGCGACGTGGAACGCGCCGTGGCTCTCCAGCCCAGTCAGACTGCCCAATTGTGGGTGCTGGCGGCCGGCCGCTGTTGCTTGCAGAGCGTCCAGGCTCTATCGCAGACCGCCCTGCACGATTTGCTGACGGCTCTGCGAAGCGAATTCGAATTCGTGGTCATCGATGCGGCCCCGGTGCTCAAGCTCGCCGATCCCTTGTTGTTTGGACAACATGTCGATGCGGCACTTTTGTCGGTGCTCCGCGATGTCAGCAAGACCCCGCAGATTTACGAGGCCGCCGAACGGCTGAAATCGGTCGGCATCACGGTGCTGGGAGCGGTCGTCAACGGCGTCAGCGATGGCACTCGCGGCTATACCAACATGAACCGGTTGGCTTTGCCCGAGCAAGCGACCGGCGCTTCCAGCTAACGGAGTGTTTCGGGCGTCTGCTTCCGCGTGCATGGCGCATAGCGCGGAGAGTGCCCCCAGGATTCCAGCGAAAGCAATCAACTCGTCGAGCGACCACTCGCACATTTGTCTGTCTCGCGCAATCAAGATTTTCGCCTCCCCCCTAGGGGAGACATCCCCTCATCAGGACCGCTTGTCATGGCACGTTATCTTCCGGCCGGCGTTGCGTTACTTTTGATCTTTGTCGGCGCACTGGTGCAAGGGAGTTGGTCCGAGCGCTGGGCCACTTTCCCGGAGCTGCAGGTGTATGCCGACCAATTGGCCAAAGTGCCGACCGACATCGGCAGCTGGCATTCCAAGAGTCACGAAGAACCGAGCAAGAGGACGCTCGAGGAGGCCGGCGCCGTGGGTAGCCTGTCCCGCGACTTTACGAATGAAAACGGTACGGCCGTGTCGGTCTTCATTGTGACCGGGCGCTTGCAGGATATGTTCTACCACGAGCCGAAACGTTGCTATCGAGCGGCCGGATTCGAGATGCAAGGCGATAAGGACCGACGCGAGATCCCCATCGGCGATGGAGAGACCGCCGACTTTTTCTCCGGCCGGTTCGTCAAAATCGAAGCTGCGGGCAAGCAAGATCAGGTGGTTTATTGGAGTTGGAACAGCAATGGAAAATGGGTGGCGACGGACGATCAGAAATGGGTCTTTCGCGGACAACGCCGCGCTGTACAAACTCTATCTGATTTATACGCCGGGGCCCGGCGACACGGCCGACCGCAATCCGGCCACCGATTTTATTCCCGAGTTGATTCCAGCCCTCAATCAGGCATTCGAAGCGGCAACCGCCGAAACGAATAAGTCGGAAACCTGAGATGACGCTCTCACTGGATCGTGCGTCCAGCCGCTGACCCGGCCGAGTGCTAGCGATTCCGCCGGCCGTGCGCATGTGCCTATCCCTGCGGCCCAAGAAGTGTCCGGTGGGGCGTCATCGGCCGTGCTCATCGCTCCTGAGAAATAAGCTATAATTCTCGGTTAGCCCCCCTCTTTCGGCTTTTCGCTCAGTTTTGGCCTAATCGCTGCGTTTCCCTACCCTGTCGCATTATGCAGACTCTCTGCTCCTTTCTTTTCCTGGCACTGCTCGCCACCGAACCGCCAGGTGTCGGGGCGGCAAGCATCGCGCCCCCAGTTCTCGAGTCTCCACAGGCGGAGCCGCAGAAACCAGGCTCCCCCAAGAAAGGAACTCAGAAGATCGAGGAGTTCTTTTCCGATGGATCGGTCCGACTCTCTCGCGAACTTCGCCGCCTGGCCTCTGGGCAATTGGTGAGCCATGGACTGGAGATCGCCTTTTACCACGGCGGCAAGCACGCCCGCGAAACCCATTATGTGAATGGAAAAAGGGAAGGCACATCGACGGAGTGGTATCCCAGCGGCAAGAAAAAGCTCGAAAGCAATTACCACAACGATCTCAAGGATGGTCCCGAGATCCGATCGACGTCGGCCGGTGTGAAGTACCTGGAGACGAACTATTCCGCCGGCCAAAAGCATGGACTCGTGGCCCGCTGGAAGGATAGCGAGCGTCAGGAATTGGAGCAGCATTACGCGCATGACTTGCTCGATGGGATCGAGCGACGTTGGCATCCCAACGGTCGACTCATCCTCGAACGGACCTGGCACCAAGGACAGAAAGACGGACCAGAGAAACGCTGGTTTGCCTCGGGCGAGCCATATCTCGAGGCCCAGCACCGAGAAGGTAAGCGGGACGGCCTGTTTCGTGAGTGGTTTCCCAGCGGCAAACTCAAATTGGAAGCGCACTACAAACAGGGCTTGCTCGACGGCAAAGTCTCCAGTTGGTTTGCCAACGGCTTGCAAAGCACCGACGCCGACTACTCGCAGGGCGAACTCGACGGGTCCAGGAAAGAATGGCATAAAGGCGAAGAGCATATTCTCGCCGCCGATCTCCACATGGTGCGCGGACAGCCCGAAGGATTGCAGGCCTATTGGTATGAAAACGGCCAAAAGCGAATGGAAGTGACCTACAAGGCGGGGCAAAAAGAGGGAGCGTGGTCCGAGTGGTACGAGAATGGCAAATGCCGCGCTCAAGGCTTCTATTCCGCCGATAAGCCCGACGGGAAGCTCAGTTTCTGGTATGACGATGGGAAGCCCTGGGCGATCAAGCACTACGCCAAGGGTATCGAAGATGGGAAGTGGTCGGAGTGGGATCGAGAAGGCCACCCGATTCCGACGGACTTTCGCGGCGACGGATCAACGGCGATCGAATGAGTCGTTGACCGACTCTTCGGCTATGAAATCTCTACTCATCGTGACCGCGGTCATTGAACTGGGAGCCGGCACGGCGCTGATGCTTGCCCCCGCGGTTGGGGTGAGACTCCTTCTCGGCGTGCCGCTGGAGGGCCCCGCCGCCCTGACCGTGGCTCGTGTCGGCGGGGCCGGAGTGCTTACGCTGGGCGTCGCCTGCTGGCTTGGGCGCGGCGACACGCAAGGCCGCGCCGCGAGAGGTTTGGTCGCCGCGATGTTGCTGTACAACGTCGCCGCCGCCAGCTTCATCGCTTTCGCCGGCATTGGGTACGGATTGCGCGGCGTGGCCTTATGGCCGGCGGTAATGCTTCACACGGCGATGGCTGCCTGGTGTATCGCGTGCCTGCGCCAGAAGCACCCGGGCTGAGCCGCGTCGGTAGGAGGCAAGACGGAGCAGCGCTGCTCGGCTGATCTAATGCGGCCCGCCCAACCGGCGGACAGTCGCTTACGCACCGCCGACGGGCCCAAGGGACGTGACCCAGTTCAACGCACGGCATTTTCCCCAGCGTGAAAGGCCGGGCTAGCCGGTCATCTTTTTCGGAATGGTGAACGTGTAGAGGATCACCACCGCACCAACCGACATCAGGCTCCAGGGCGCCCATTCGGGGGGTTCGATCTCTCGTTGACGGGCGAAGTTCGTCGCCGCATTCGCTTGTCCGACTAATTCCGCCTTTTCGACGACCAGGCATTGCAGCCCCAAGATCAGGCAGCAGATACCGGTCGCCAAAAAAAATGCGCGTAACATGCTCTGTTCCTCTTCTCTGGGATTCATCGACCGCTCCCGCTAGCTGACTCCAGCCGGCTTGCCGTCCGCGGCGACCAGCAAGCGTTAGGACATGCCGAGAAAGAGTGCGTCGTAATGACTTTACGCGTCGTGTCGGACGTCAGCTAGGCGGCGGCACTCGATGGAATCGGCCGACCGCATCGGACAGCGACCGGCGCAATCGTCCAAACCCTTGCCGTCGGCGGCCTCGAGTCACTCGCCGGCTGTCAGCGGATTTGCCCGCACCATCCTTTCCCCGCAGCGGACTTGCCGAACGCCCAGGCGCTGTTTTCCTGGGGTGCGGGCCAAAACAACCCGATTTGGCGCCGCAGATTCGATCGTATGTCGTCGGACAGGACCGAGCCGCCGCCAGGCCGCATGTTACGGAAATCTGGAAAACTCGGCCGTTTATGCTGCGTAGTCAATAAGGACGGGCTATAAAGCCGAATCGATTTATTAGGGTCCGTCGCATTGCCACGGTTTGTGTTGGACATGCGGCCGACTGGGCGAAATGGGCGGGATTGCCGGCGATTTTGTCTCTTTCTCGCCCTCTCGTGCACAATCGGGGGATGACGCGATTACGTTTTCTTGGTAAACCCCGGCGTTCGACTGGCGCGAAAGCGGAGATGGCATTTGCATCAGGCCGCGCCCAGTCCGTATAATTATGCTGGGTTTTCTCGCTGTTCGGGAGCATCGGCTGTTGTCGACGAAACCCAAAATCTTGTTCGTCAGTGACGGTGAGCCAACTGCGGCGGCACTCGTCGGCCAGCTGCGCGAACACTACGAAGTGGTCGAATCGCAAAGCTCGCTACGGGCTCTGAGCCGCCTTGCGCGAAAGCTTCGTCGGGGTCTACGTCGCTTCGGAACATCTGTCCGACGCTGTCCAGGTCGGCAAGCTGTTGCAAAACGAACGCATTTTGCAAGGCATGCCGGATGGGATCGTGTTGTTGGATTCGGACAACACGATCATCTGGGGCAACGGCCGGCTGCGCGAGTGGACCGGCAGTGAGAAAGTCCTTGGGGCGAACTTTTACGCGATCCTGGGGAGCCCCGAAATCCTCGGGCCGGACTTTTGCCCATTTCATACCGCGCTGGCGACGGGCCGGGCAAGCAGTTCCACGCTTCGTTCCGGCGACAACCGCTACTATCAAGTCCACGCCGCTCCGATTTCCGACGCCGGCCAACCACCGCGACACCTGATCGTCACGGTGCGCGACGTGACTGGCGAAATGCTCCAGCAGCAGAAGCTGGCCGCAATCCATCAAGCCGGTGTCGAACTGGCCGACCTCACGCCCGACGAACTGTCTCACATGACGGTCGAAGAGCGGATTGATCTGCTCAAGTCGAACATTCTGCACTTCACCAAAGATCTGCTGAACTTCGACGTTGTCGAGATTCGCCTGCTCGACGCCAAGACCGGACGACTGGAACCCCTCCTCTCCGTCGGACTGACGAGCGAGGCTTCCAACCGCCAGCTCTTTGCACAGCCCCAGAATAACGGTGTAACCGGTTTCGTGGCGGCTACCGGCAAGAGCTATTTGTGCGAGGACACGACGGCCGATCCCTTGTATTTGGAGGGCTGCCGCGACGCCAAAAGCTCGTTGACCGTGCCGCTGGTATTGCACGATGAAGTCATCGGCACGTTCAACGTCGAAAGCCCCGAACCGAGGGCGTTCAGCGAAAGCGACCTGCAGTTCCTTGAAATCTTTACCCGCGACGTCGCGGTGGCGCTGAACACTCTCGAGCTGTTGCAGGCCGAGAAGGCGTCGACGGCCGCCGAAAGCGTCGAGGCGATCCACAGTGCGGTCGCGTTGCCGGTCGACGACATTCTCAACGACGCGGTCAACATCATGGAACGCTACATCGGCCACGAACCGCAAGTGGTCGAGCGGCTGCAGAACATTCTTCGCAATGCTCGCGATATCAAGCAGTTGATTCAGAAGGTCGGCCAGAAAATGGCTCCCTCGCAAGCCCTTCCGGCCGTGGCCCAGGCTGATGAGCGGCAGGCGTTGCGCGGCCGGCGAATTCTGGTCGTCGACGCCGACGATAGTGTCCGTAGTGCCGCCCACAACCTGCTGGAACGATACGGTTGCGTTGTCGAAACCGCCCACGACGGCAGCGAAGCTCTGTGCATGGTTCGCAGCGTGACGTTGGAAGCCAATTACGATGTCATCATCGCCGACATCCGCCTTCCGGACCTCTCGGGCTACGACTTAATGGTGAAACTGCAAGCCACGCTCGACCCGCTGCCTCTGGTCTTGATGACCGGTTACGGATACGATCCGGGCCATTCGATCGTCCATGCTCGGCAGGCGGGCTTGCCCTCTTGGGCCGTACTCTGCAAGCCATTCCGCCTCGACCAGTTGCTCGACACGGTGGAAAAAATGGTCAAAAGCCCCAACCCGGTTCCTCAGCCTTGAGGACCGTAGTTGTCACGGTGCTGCTGTTCGCGTCCCTGGTCGGCCACGCGATCTTGTGGATCGGGCTGGTCAATCGCTTGCATGCCACGGCCCTGGCACGCCCGTGGATGAAACTGATCACCGCCATGCTCTATGGCGTGCTGTTCATCGTCCCCATCCTATTTATCGCTCACGGCGTCTCTGGCCGTCTGCCGTTGGCTTACTGGGAGCGATCGCCAGACGAGAGTCTTCCTTTTACTGTCCAAATCTGGCAACCCTATCTGCTTTTGGCTCTCGCGATTGCCGTTTTTCGCGGTCCCGTTTGGCTCATTGACCGGGCGCGGCATCGCCCTCCCGCCGTCGTCGTGAAGCATCACACAGCGTCGGTCGATCTTGCGGCGATCCTGGGCCAGTATCCGGTCGCTGGATGGCCGGCACAGCTGCTGAGCCGTGTACCCGGCAACCAAATGTTTCAGCTCGACGTCGACGAAGAAGAGGTCGAATTGGCACGCCTTCCGTCGGCGCTTTCGGGATTGTCGATCTTGCACCTGAGCGATTTTCATTTCAGCACTCGCATCACGCGCGAATACTTCGACGAGGTGGTGCGGATCGCCAATCGTCTCCAGCCCGATGTGCTCGCCGTAACAGGTGACGTTTGCGACGCGACGGCACGGATCGACTGGGTTGGGCCAATTTTTGGCGAACTGGTGGCCCCGCTGGGCAAGTATTTCGTGCTGGGTAACCACGACAAGCGAGTGAAAGATGTGTCTCGGCTACGGGCCGCCCTGACGGAAGCCGGCTGCGTCGATTTGGCGGCCGGGCCCCGGTGCGTCGAAATAAGAGGCCACAGCGTTCTCCTGGCCGGTAACGAGTTGCCCTGGTTTCCGCTGGCCGATTCGCTCTCTTCGGCCCTCGCGAGCAATGAGCCGAAGCAATTCAGAATCTTGCTGACCCACTCGCCCGACCAGGTCGCCTGGGCACGGCGGCACGATTTCGATCTGGTGCTGGCCGGTCACACGCATGGGGGCCAGATTTGCCTTCCCGGCATCGGGCCTGTCATTTGTCCCAGCTGGCATGGCATCCGGTATGCCGGTGGCACTTTCTTCATTCCGCCGACGCTGATGCACGTGAGTCGCGGCGTGTCGAACCTGTTTCCCCTGCGGCTGCGTTGCCCACCGGAAATGACCAAGCTCGTTCTCCACCGGGCCCCCAGTCAACGCGCTCTGACATCCTCGCCACAAGCCTGGGCCGGCTAGGCCTCACCGAACGAAAACGAAGCTACCTGCCGGCCGCCATCTCCCTGGTGGTTTCCCAGCTGGCCGGCATGCCCCCGACGCTCCTTCCGGGTCGCTCTTCCGCCCGTGTTCGGCTGGCGCATTGACAGCCGCAAGCTGCTGACCCTATGCTCGTCGCATGAAACCAATCATCCAAATCTCGCTCGACTTGACCAACATTCCCGAGGCTCTGTCCACGGCCGAAATTGCCATGCGGGCCGGTGTCGATTGGCTCGAGGCCGGTACGCCGCTGATCATCGCCGAAGGGATGCATGGCGTTGCCGCTTTGCGCGAGCGTTTTCCCAAAACGCCGATTGTCGCCGATCTGAAAACCATGGACGGCGGCTACCTCGAAGCCGAAATGATGGCCAAGGCCGGTGCGACCCACGTCGTGGTGATGGCCCAAGCGCATGACGAGACGATCAAGTGCGTCGTCAAGGCCGGGCGCGACTTTGGCATCCAGGTGATGGGCGATAATCTCGCCTGCGTGGACATGGTTGCCGGTGCCCGGCGTCTTGAAGAGCTCGGCTGCGACTTCGTGATCCATCATATTGGTTACGACGAACGTCGCGGCATTGCTGCGCGGGGCTTGCGCATGCCCAGCCCATTGGATCAACTACGCGAAGTGGTCCGTGCCGTCCGCGTCCCGGTTCAGGCAGTCGGTGGTCTTACGCTCGAACAGGCAGTGCGTACGCCCGAATATGGCGCGCCGTTGGTCGTGCTGGGTGCTCCGCTCACGGTCGATGCCGATGCGTTCAAGACCGCCTCGGGTGATCTCGAAGGCTCTTTGCGGTTGATCTGCAAAAAAGTTCATGACTATGGCGACGTGCCGGTGGGAGGTGGACAGTGACTCAGGCGGTGAAGACCCAACCCGGGGTCGTGAACTTCGGGCCCGAAAAACATAGCGTCGAGCTCCGCGAGATTCCGCGGCCGACGATTGGTCCCGAAGACGTTTTGTTGGAGGTGGCCGCCGTCGGCGTCTGCGGCAGCGACCTGCACCAATGGACCGGCGAACATAGTTGGGCAGTCAATTACCCGGTCGTGCTGGGACATGAGTTTGCCGGCGTCGTGGTCGAGCTCGGCTCCGGCGTGACCGGCTGGCGCGAGGGAGATCGAGGTGTTAGCGAGACCGCGGCGGTGATCGATCTCAACAGTCCCCTTACACGACAGGGGTTGTACAATCTCGATCCGACGCGCAAAGGCTTCGGCTACGGCGTCAATGGCGCCATGACGCGCTATGTGCGAGTCCCCGTTCGTTGCTTGCATCACCTGCCCGACAGCCTGCCGTTCGAGAAGGCCGGCCTGACCGAGCCCTGCTGTGTGGCTTACAACGCCGTCGTGATGAACGCCGCCGTCAAGCCGGGGGATCGCGTCGTGGTGCTCGGGCCCGGCCCGATCGGCATCCTGTGCGGTGCCATGGCTCGCTTACAGGGGGCCGAGGTCGCGGTTGTCGGCTTGGAGCGAGATCGCGCGCGGCTCAACGTGGCCGAACAATTTGGCTGCCAGGCAGTGGTCGAAGGACTGGATGACTGGGTTCGCGCCGGCGACGGTTTGGGCGTCGACGGAGTGGTTGATGCCGTCGGCATCTCCGCCAGCCTCAAAACGGCCTTGGACATCGTTCGTCCGGCCGGCTGGGTCAGCAAGGTCGGTTGGGGCAAGGCACCCTATGGTCATTCGCTCGATCCGTTGGTGGCGAAGAATATTACGCTCCGCGGCAGCTTCAGCCACAACTGGCCGATCTGGGAACGTGTGATTCGGCTCTTGTCCACCGGCCAACTCGATGTCGGAAAGGTGATCGGCGGCATTTGGTGCCTCGACGATTGGCACGAAGCCTTTGAGGAGATGCACTCCGGACGGATCGTCAAAGCCGTGCTGAAGCCCTAACCAGAGCGCTTTCAGCCGGCCGAAAGGTTTCGTGCTCGTTTTCCGCCGCTTCGCGGCATAGGGTCTTATTTCTCGCAATCCATCAGAACATTCCGAGCAACTCTTATGCGGTTAGCCGATAAAGTTATTTTGATCACCGGCAGCACCACGGGCATCGGCGAGGCCTTCGCCAGACGGTGCGTTGCCGAGGGGGCACGGGTGGTACTGCACGGGCGCGATCGAAAGCGTGGCGAAGCGTTGGCCGGCGAATTTGGCGACCGCGCCGCGTTGGTGATCGATGATCTGGAAGATCCAGCCGCTCCCGAGCGCATCGTCGCGGCGACGGTCCGTGCATTCGGCCGCTTGGACGGTTTGATCAACAACGCCGCGTTGATCGGACGGAGTGATTTGGCGGAAACGACGGTTGAACTTTTCGATCGTTTCATGGCCGTGAACATCCGCGCCCCACTGTTTCTGATCAAGGCGGCCCTGCCTCATCTAATTGCCACGCATGGGGCGGTGCTAAACATCGGCTCAGTCAACGCCTACAGCGGACAGACCAACTTGCTCCCCTACAGCATTTCCAAGGGGGGATTGCAGACGATGTCGAAGAATATGTCCGACGCTTTGGGGGGTAAGGTTCGCGTCAACCATTTCAACGTCGGCTGGGTGCTCACGCCCAACGAATATCATTATAAGATTATCGATGGTTTTCCGGCCGACTGGCCGGAACGCGTTGGTCCCCCGAACTCGCCGAATCACCGACTCATCAAACCCGAGGAGATTGCCGCCGCCGCAGTTTATTGGCTGAGCGACGAAAGCATTGCCATCAGCGGCAGCGTGCTCGATCTGGAGCAATATCCGTTTCTTGGCCGCAATTACATCAAACCTGAGAATTGAGCCAGGGCAGCGTTTCCAGATTCTTTGGGTTCGGTTCGCCACGCTTCTGCTAGGATTTTGCCGAATAGCCCTTTCACTTTTTCGCCTATATCTTCTGGTCGAGAGCCAACGATGCCCCAACTCGCCGCCTTTCCCAAAGCGTTCTTGGATGCGTTGTGCGTCGACGGATCGATGACGGTCCGTCAGTGGATTGAATTGGCCGCCACCCTCGACGTCGATGGGCTGGAGTTCTACAGCGGGTTCCTCGAGTTCGCCGACCACGGCAATTGGACTCGCGCCAAGCGGATCGCGGAGGATCACGGCCTGCGGGTGCCGATGCTCTGCTGCTCGCCCGACTTTACGCATCCCGATCCGGCCTTTCGCCAGCATCAGGTCGATCTGGAAAAAGGCTGGATCGACATGGCTGCCGCCTTGGGTGGTCAATACTGCCGCGTCCTTTCGGGCCAGCGCCGGCCCGACGTCTCGCGGCCGACGGACTGCGCTTCGCCGCCGAGTGCATCGAGGCCTGCCTGCCCCATGCCGCGGCCAATGGAGTGACGTTGATTCTGGAGAACCACTACAAGGACAACTACTGGCAATTTCCAGAATTCGCTCAACGGACGGATGTATTCTGCGAACTGGTCGATCGCATCCATTCCCCTCATTTCGGTGTCAATTACGACCCAAGCAATACGATTCTGGCCGGGGAAGACCCGCTGGAACTTCTCAGCCGCGTGAAACATCGTGTGGTGACGATGCATGCCAGCGATCGCTATCTGATCGAAGGAACCATCGAAGATCTGCGCCGCGAGGAGGACAGCGTCGGCTACGCCAAGCGACTCAGACACGGCGAAATCGGCAAGGGAATGAACGATTACGACGCGATTTTCAGCCAGTTGGCCGAGGTCGGCTTCGACGGCTGGATCAGCATCGAAGATGGCGTCGATGGCATGGATCAACTCCGTGCGAGCGTCGCGTTCCTGCGCGGCAAGATCGAACGACACTGGCCGAACGCCTGAGGCCGCCGGAAATCATTTCTTGGTCAAAGGTGCCACCACAATCCACGCGCGGATCGGCCCACGCTGACGCGTCTCTTCCGGCTTCAATCGCCGTGCACGGCGCTTTGGCCGTCAAGCATGCGTCTAGCGCGGCACAAGAGCAGCTTCAATCCAAACCAGCCAGATGGGGCGGAACGAGTCCGAATTATTTCTGCTGTTCCTTGGCCTTTTGATTGATGAGACGCCGCAACTCCTTGAGATCGTCGGCGTCGAGATCGGCGCCGTCGAAAAGATTCAACATGACCGCCCGCGCCGAGCCGTCGAAAACACGCTCCACCAAATCGTCCAGCATCCCGCGGGTCGCCACCTCGCGACTGACACACGGCTCGAACAAACATGCCTTGCCCTGCATCGAACGGCTGAGATACTTCTTTCGCACCATCACGTTCAGCGTCGTGATGACGGACGTATGGGCCAACTCACGGCCACCTTCGGCCAATGTTTCCCGCACCTCGCGCACCGTCAACGGATTCCGATGCCACAAAACCTTGAGGATCTGCAATTCCAATTCCGTAGGATGTCCTGATCGGGGACGCGGCATGTTGTCTCTCCTGCAGGCGAACTCATTACTTCTAGTTGATTAGAAGGTTATGCTAGCCGGGGCGCTGCGTCAAGCAGTCCCGCCTATAAATGCGGAAATCTAACCGGCACTCCTCCACCGCTTTTGCCCGGCGGCCGGGCATCTTGCAAGCCTCCTTAACGCGGGCGGCGCCTGGCAATCGTTTTTCGTCTCTCGTCGCGAGCGGATTTTTTTCCTCCTTTGTACGGTCCGGCCCGCGATCGCTCACTAACAAGGGTACGGGACAAGCGCGGCGGGCCGACTGATCGGGCGTCTATCCCGTCGGGATTCCGAAGAGCCAGTGGCCAACTATCGTATGAGGGCAAAGACGTGAGACTTACGCTGCGCACCATGTTGGCCTATATGGACGACATTCTCGAGCCGGAGGATGCCGCCGACATCGGCAAGAAACTCGAAGAAAGCGACTTGGCCAAATTGATCATGCATCGCTTGCGTGATAGCATCCGTCGCTTGCGTCTGGGTGCTCCCCCGGCGCTAGGCAACGGCATGGGACTCGATCCGAACTCCGTCGCGGAATACCTGGACAACACTCTGCCGGCGGAACAGGTTGGTGAATTCGAAAAAATCTGCTTGGAATCGGACATGCATCTGGCCGAAGTGGGGGCGTGTCACCAGATTCTGACTTTGGTGCTCGGCGAACCGGCCGAGGTTGACGCGGCGGCTCGGGAGCGGATGTATCACATTGCCGCGCGAACCCCGGCTCCGCAGGCAGCTCCAACGCAGCTCCGCTCGCCCGTTCCGTCCACCGGGCCCGTTGCCGTTCAGCCCGCGCGGCGTACCCGGCCGGAAGTGCCCGACTATTTGCGCGAGTCGCGCTCGCGAAATTGGGTTCCGGTAGTATTGATTCTGCTGCTGGTGCTCGTGAGCACTGGCCTTGCCACGGTTGTCTTCTGGCCGGAGGTGCGGAATCTCATTGCCAGGCGTGAGGGTGACATGGCCGGCGATAACTCCCCGGCCGGCGAGCCCCTCTTGGCCGACGCCCGCTCGGCGCCGCCGGAGACCATGGAACACGATGATGCTCGAGCCGCGAGTTCCGAGGGCGGCGGGGTCGCGAACCCCGACGACGTGGTTGTCGAGGCGACCGTGCCGAACGCAGCAGCGCCCGACGAGTCTGGCGAGGACATGAACAGTGACGATGCCGCGACGCCGCCAGGCGACGATTCGATGCCAGACGATTTACCTAACCCCGATGCTCCGGCCGCCGTTCCGGTTGGCGCCGCGGCCCAGAGCGAAGCGCCGGCGCCAGGCGCGGTCCCACCCGACGAGACGCCCGCCGGCGAAGTGATGGGACGCTATCTCTACAAACAGGATGTGCTGCTGCGGATGGATCGCCGCTCTCGACTTTGGCGCCGGTTGCCGGCGACGCCCAGTCTCGCGGCGGGTGACCGGCTGATGGCGCTTGCGGCATTCCGTCCGACGATCACCTTGATCGCAGGAGTAACGATTCAACCGGTTGATGCGTCCCGCTTTGAATTGCTCGGTTTGGACGAGGCGGGCATTCCGGCGATCAGCGTGGATTATGGGCGACTAGTATTGTTTACGGCCGGCAAGCCCCAGAATCCGATCCGCATTCGCATGGGTGACCATCAGGCCCTTTTGACATTTGTCGATGGTGAATCGACCGTGGCGATCGACGCCCGGCGGCTATGGATTCGTGGTAAAGATCCGACCGCGGGCGCAGGACCCTTCGTGGCCGATTTGTACGTCACCAGCGGTGCCGTCACCTGGGAAGAGAACGGCGTGCGCTCCGATTGGAAGGCGCCGCAACACGCGATCGTCGACTTGCGGGGTGTTCAGGTCGTCGATACCGAACTGGCCAAATGGACACGTGGCGAACCACTCAGTCGCTTTGAGCTCGGCCAGGCCGAAACCGTCGAGCATGAGTTGACTGGCGATCAGCCCGTCAGCCTGTCGGTCAAGGAACTGTTGGGCTCTCGGAAGGTCGAGGTTCGTGCCTTGGCCATTCGAGCGGCGGCCAACGTGGGCGAGTTTGAAATGTTGGTCAAGATGCTGAATGATCCCGACCAGAAGTCTTTGTGGCAGGGCGAAATTGATGCTCTGCGGTTGGCCATGGCCCGCGATCCAGAAACCGCGCAGCTCATTCAAGCCGCGTTCGAAACCTATCGCGGCTCCGACGGGCTGGAACTGTACCGCATGCTGTGGGGCTACTCCGCCGAAGACTTGGCGGGGGGCGCAATGAGCAAGCTGGTGGAATACCTCAACCACGACTCGCTCGACTTCCGAGTGCTAGCCTTCCAGAATCTACGCGAAATTACAGGCAAGCTGTTGTCCTACAAGCCCGAAGCGTCGGATCGTGTGCGTCGGCCTGCTTACCTGCAGTGGAAGGCAAGACTGAAAGAACTGAAGCCTGTACCGGGAGGTGGTCCGTAAATCGCCCGAAGGTCCGTCGAATTGCCCAGGCCTTGGCTGCGGCAAGGCAGATCGTCGTGTCCTCCGCGTCGTGCGCGGTTTTTGCGCTGAAAACAGCTTATTGTCGCGGCCATAGGCCCTGGCAAGGCTAGCGGCGCTCTCCGGCGGCGGACCTGAGTTCTCTGCTGCGGCTCGCGAATCTTGCGTCCCGTGTTTTCCCAAGTAGATTCGCCTTGCTGCACCCTGTCCGGCGGCGTTTGCCCGCAGTTTTTAGCCATTTCGACTCCCGGGCCCCCGCCCAAAAGGCACCGATTCAAGGTGCTGCGTTGGCACCCCCCACTCGACGCACGGTGCGGCTTTCGCCTTGTTTGGCGGTGGCGACCTGCGGTGGGGAGAGGACAACCTGCCGGTTTCTTAACCTAAGCCTCCCCTTCCCTCCTTGCTCACGAGGGTTAAACTGGGGCGACTGTGCGGAGGCGTATTCGTTTGGTGACTCGCCGCTGGTCCGTCGGACCGATGCCTGGTCGAGCCGCGATTTGTTTGCGCTTTGCGCGGTATTTCCGACGCGGCGAACTTCGATAACGCGGCTTTGGCGGTGCCAATTTCCGACTTCCCGCCGCAGGGTCGGCTTTTTAGCGTTTGTCGATTGGGCGACGGGAAACTAAAATCAGCAGTTTAGCGCGACGTCCTGACCCCTCGCCAACACGAGGTGTCTGCCGGAGGGCCCTCTCCCTTTTTGCGGGGCGAGGGGTCGGCCGGTGGGAACCGGTTGTCGTGGGTTTCATGATCGAACGTTCAAGGAGATAGAGGCGGTGCAAATTAGCATTTCGGCGCGCCACGGACATTTGAGCGACGCCACGCGGGCCAAGATTACGGCCAAAGTGGAAAAACTGGCCCGCTTGTTCGATCGGCTCCAGACCATTGAAGTCACGATCGACTTGGAACATGAAGAGACGCCCACGGTCGACATTCTCGTTTCCGCCATCGGCAAGCACGATTTCGTGGCCACCGAGAGCGGCGGAAGCTTGATGGGGGCTTTGGACGGAACGATTCATAAATTGGAACATCAACTTCGCAAATACAAGGAAAAGGCTCAGGACCACCACCGCACGCCCAGCAAGGAAATCTCCGCCACGGAAGCCGTCAGCGAAGAAGAAGATCTCTGAGCTTTTTCCGCACGTGACGTTCAATGGGTTGGTTTCGGCCGCTGGCGTTTGGGCCCTCCGCGGCTCGGCGCGAGTTGGCGAAGCAGCCGCGAGGCGTCTCAATCGCTGGCGCGGCAACTTGGCCGTCGGTATTAGGGTAGTCGGCAGAAAGGAACCATTAAAGCTATGAAGTTTTCCGACTTTGTGAGTGCCGGAGCCATCCGCGCGAATTTGCACGCGGATGACAAGCAAAGCGCCGTCCGCGAAATGGTCGACGCTCTGTGCGAGGCCGGCAAAATCAGCCGTGACGAAGTCGAAGGAATCGTCAAGGCGATCCTCAAGCGAGAAGAACTCGGCAGCACCGGCATCGGCCGTGGCGTGGCGGTGCCTCACACTAAACACGTCAGTGTGCAGCGTTTGGTGGGAACGGTCGCCGTCAGTCCGGAGGGGATCGACTTCAACAGCCTGGACGGCGAAAAGGTCAATTTGTTTTTCCTGCTGATTTCTCCCCCGGATCGACCGGGAGACCATCTTCGGGCACTCGAGAATATTTCGCGACAACTTCGCGACGACACGTTCTGCAAGTTTCTCAAACAGGCGAAATCCGCCGACGACATTCGGCAACTTTTGGAGGAAGCCGACGACAACCGGTTTTTTTCGTGACGCGCTGTGGCGGGGTATGTTCCTCGCTCCGCCAAATCCGCCCGCGATCGGTGGTTCGGCGCGAGCCCAGGCTGGTCCCTTGGCGGTGGTCGCCGCCAGCGCGTGAGACTTGGTCCTTGCCGGGATGAACTGGTTGCGGAGGGTGAACTGGCCGTATTTGTCGTGGGGCGCAGGGTAGCGCAGTTTGATGAACGAAGAGATCAAAGCAGTCCGAACCGTCGTGATTCGCAATCCGCAAGGATTGCATGCGCGCCCGGCCGACATGTTTGTCAAACGGGCGGCGCAGTTTCAATCGACAATTGAAGTTATCAAGGACAACGAACGCGTCGACGGCAAAAGCATTCTGGCAATCCTGATGTTGGCAGCCGTCGCCGGAACGGAGCTGCGGTTGGAAGGGACCGGAGTCGACGCCGAACAGGCGCTCGATGCTCTGGCGGAACTGGTCAACCAAGGCTTCGGTGAAGAATAGCCCGATTTACTAACAGGCGCCGCCTAGGCCGCTCTGGCGGTGACACTCCTGACTGTCGAGTGCCTCGTCTGCGAGCGGTTTGGCCCGGCGAGCGAACATTTGTCGATTCCGCGGCAGGCCCGCGCACCAGCCGAGCCCGCACGTCCGGCGTGGCATTGCGCCGCGTCAAGACGCGTGGCTAGGGTGAGCTGAATGCGTTGCCCGCGCTACGCCAGCGCCTGCCGCCGAGAGAGTCGCATGCAGAAACTTCAAGGAATCGCCGTTTCGCCCGGCATCGCCATTGGCGAAGCCTTGGTCGTCGACCAAGAGGGATTTCGCATCCCCCGTCGGTTCGTCGCGCGGGATGCCGTCGACCACGAGCTCGAGCGCCTGTCTGGCGCCATGGACGCCGCGGGCGCCGAAATCGAGCATAACCGCGACCAGGTCCGCGAAGAACTGGGCGACCAGTACGGAGCGATCTTCTCGGCCCATCTCGAGATGCTGCGCGATCCGCGCCTGCGGACCGAATTGGACACCATGATTCGCGAACGGCATTACTCGCCCGAGTATGCCGTCAGCCGCGTGCTAAGGCGCGATATCAAGGTCTTCCAGTCACTCGATCGCGGCTTTTTGAACGAGCGCGCGAACGATATTTTCGACATCGAAAAACGCCTGCTCCGCAATCTCCTCGGCCGGCGCCGTGAGGAACTCTCCGAGATCGTCTCGCCCGTCATCGTCCTGGCCCACAATCTGACCCCCAGCGAAACCGCCAATCTCAGCCCCGAGTTCGTCGTCGGCTTCGCCACCGAGATTGGCGGGCCGGGCAGCCACACCGCCATCGTCGCCGAGGCCTTGGAAATTCCCGCCGTGATCGGCACCGGCTTGTTTTTGAGCGACGTTTCCGGCGGCGACCCGATCATCATCGATGGCGATCAGGGGCTCGTCATTCTCCAGCCCGACGAAGAAACGATCGCCCGTTACCGCCACGAGGTCCAGGAGCATCGCAATCGCGCGGCACGCCTGAAAGAACTCCGCGATCTGCCGGCCGAAACCGCCGATGGCCAGCGGGTCGCGTTGTACGGCAACATCGAGTTTCCCAGTGAGGTTACCCACTGTCTCGACCGCGGTGCCGAAGGGATCGGCCTCTATCGCACCGAGTTTCTCTACCTGGGCGCCGGCTCCGAGCCCGACGAAGAAACGCATTACAACGCCTATCTCCAGGTCGTGCAGGCCATGACCGGGCGCCCAATCGTCATCCGCACGCTCGACATGGGGGCCGATAAGGTCCTGCCCGACTTCGACACCAGCGGCCAGCGCAATCCCTGCCTGGGACTGCGCAGCATTCGGCTTTCGCTCGGCAATCTACCCTTGTTTCGCACGCAATTGCGGGCAATCTTGCGGGCCAGCGCTCTGGGGGACGTGCGGATCATGTTTCCGCTCATCTCCACGTTGCTCGAATTGCGTCAGGCCAAGATGGTGCTGGCCGACGTGATGGAGGATCTCGAAGAACAACAAATCCCCTTCAACCGCGAACTGCTCGTTGGAATGATGGTCGAAGTTCCGGCCGCCGTGCTGATGATCGATCGCTTCGTCGAGGAAGTCGATTTCTTGAGCATCGGGACGAACGATTTGATCCAGTACACGTTGGCCGTCGATCGTTCCAACAAGGAAGTGGCCGGCCTCTACAATGCCGCCGATCCGGCGATTCTCAGGCTGCTGAAAACGGCCATCGACGCCGGCACCAATCGAGGCATTCCGGTCAACGTCTGCGGTCAGATGAGTGGCAGCACGACCTACACCATGCTGCTGCTCGGATTGGGGCTGCGCGGATTCAGTGTTCCGCCCAGTGCCGTCCCCGAAATCAAGAAAGTCTGCCGCTCGGTCAACATTCCCCAATGCGTGGCGGTGGCCGACCGTGTAATGACGATGGAACACGCCCGCGATATCAAAAACTACCTGCGTGACGAACTTCAAAAGGCCATGCCTGACTCGGCCGGCTGAAAGCTGGAAGCGACCGCCTTGATAAATTCCGCAACCACCGTCAACGCCGATCAACCCGTCCAGGGCTTCGTACGGATGCGCATTCGGTTTGCCAAGCAAGGCGATCTGCGGTTCAGCAGTCATCGCGACCTGGTGCGCGCGATGGAGCGGTTGTTTCGTCGGGCAGACGTCGCGGTGCGGCAAAGCGAGGGATTTCATCCCAAACCACGGTTCATGTTTCCTTCGGCTCTGGCCCTGGGAATCGGCGGGCTGGACGAGGTGTTCGACGTCGATCTGCTTCGGGAGTGGGAACCGCGCGAGTTGATGGCCCGATTGGCGGCCGAGGCCCCGCCGGGACTGGTTCTGCTTGCGGCCGACTTCGTTCCCGCGGGAGCCAGGAAAGCCCAGGCTAGCCGATTGTGCTACGAACTTCCCCTGCCGGCCGACCGGGTCGCCGAGGCATGCCGGGCCGTCGATCGCGTGAACGCCGGGGGCAGTTTGCTCGCCCCGCGCGATGGTCGCGAAACCGCCGTCGATTTGCGAGCGACTTTGGAAGAACTGAATGTCGAAAATGGCGTGCTGCGAATGACGCTACGGACGATCCGCACCGTTCAGGCGCGGCCACGCGACATCCTCGAAGTCTTGGAATTGGCCGATTTGGAATATTCCGGAGCCTTGGTGCGCAGCCGCGTGGAGCTTGAGCCCTGAACGGCCCTGAGCCAACAGTCCTGCACCGGCGGGTGCCGCACGATCGCTCAAAATCAATACACCTGACGAGTAAAAGTTGAGAAAGAGAGTTAGGCAGTAGCGCAAGGCGCGCGGGATTCGCGGCCTCGATCGGACCATCGCGTTCGGTCGGGCTCGGAAAGAGCCGTGGCGGCGCAGCGTCCAGCAAAACAGCGTTTTGAGAATAGATGCCTGACGCGATTGCAGCGGGGAACGAAAAAACTTCCCGACTGCACGTGTTGATCGGGTCAGGCGAACGATTTGAGACCGTCCGCTCGGAATTTTGGCCACCTTGGCCACGAGCGACCCACGCTTCGGCGCGCTTGCGGTGCCGCGAAACGATCCGGCTGGCCGGAATTGTTTTGCCGCGCTCAAGGGCGCTTGGGCTGGGATGTCCACAAAAACATGGAATGGACCCTGCCGGTTCGGCGGGGCGCAAGAAAGCGAGACAATGAAGCAAGAAATGTTGATCAACGTCGCGCAGTCCGAGGAATGTCGGATCGCGATCGTCGAGGACGCCATCCTCGAAGAACTCTATATCGAACGAACCAGCCAGGACAACTACGTCGGCAACATCTACAAAGGAAAAGTCGTCAACCTGGAGCCCAGCATTCAAGCCGCGTTTGTCGACTTCGGTGTCGGACGCAACGGCTTCTTGCACATCTCCGACATCGAACCGCAATACTACCGCCAAGGAGGCTTCGATCCGTCGAAGCCGCTCGAGTTCGGCGGCCGGTCACAGCGTGGGGACATCGACACCGGCGAGCCCGACGAGGAAGCCGAACCGGACGAGGCTCCACGGCGTCGCCCGCGCGGACCTCGGCCCGGCGCCCGTCCACGCGTCAAGCCGCCGATTCAGGACATTTTGCGGCGTGGCGACGAGCTGCTCGTGCAGGTGATCAAAGAAGGCATCGGCACCAAGGGGCCCACGCTGTCGACGTATATCAGCATTCCGGGGCGCTACCTGGTGCTGATGCCCGCGCTAGGCCGCGTGGGCGTGTCGCGCAAAATCGAGGACGAAGACGTACGCCGCAAACTGCGCGACGTGATGTTGGAGCTCGACCCGCCCAAGGGACTGGGCTTTATCGTCCGCACGGCGGGGATTGACCGCACCAAGCGCGAGCTGTCGCGTGACCTGGCCTATCTGCTGCGGCTGTGGAAAGTGATTGTCCGGCGGATCAAGAAGCATCCTGGTCCGGTCGGCATCTACGAAGAAAGCGACATGATCATTCGCACGATCCGCGACATCTTCACCGCCGAGGTCGACACGATCTATATCGACGAGCCCGCGGCCTACGAGCGTGCCAAGGAGTTCTTGCAGATCGTCATGCCGCGCTACGTCAATCGTTTGCAGCTTTACGAAGGCCGCGAGCCGCTGTTCCACAAATATCATCTCGATCGCGAAATCGCGCTGATCCATCAGCGCAAGGTGCCGCTACGACAAGGCGGCTCGATCGTCATCGATCAAACCGAGGCGCTGGTCGCCATCGACGTCAACAGCGGCAGCTTTCGGGCGGACGATTCGGCCGAGGAAACGGCTTACCAGATGAATCTGCTGGCTGCCCGCGAGATTGCCCGGCAGCTACGCCTGCGCGATCTGGGCGGAGTGGTGGTGAACGACTTCATCGACATGCGTAAAGAGCGGCATCGCCGCAATGTCGAACGGGCGCTGCGTGACGCGGTCAAACGGGACCGTGCCCGCACCAAGATTCTCCGCACCAGCCCGTTCGGCCTGATCGAAATGACCCGTCAGCGCATTCGCCCCAGTCTCAAACGCAGCGTCTATCGCGATTGCCCGGGCTGTTCGGGGACCGGCGTGGTCAAAACCGCCGAGAGCATGGCGATCGAAGTCATGCGGCTGCTGATCCTGGCCACCCAGCAACAGATCGCCAAGGTTACGGTCACCGTGTCGGACGACGTGGCCAGCTATCTGAACAACAAGAAGCGGGGCGAAATCGCCAAGCTGGAACAAGACAGCAAAATCGCCGTGCAAGTGCTCGGGCTGGAACATGTTTCACCGGAACACCTGATCGTCGAATGCCAGGACAGTACCGGCCGCGAGGTCAAGCTGCCGGTGACCTGAGCCAGCCAGCGCCTGCAATCGAACGCTGCGCCGGCGACAAACAAAAAAAGGGGGGACACGCCGGTCGCTGGCGCGTCCCCCCCAACTTTTCGTAGCATGCGATCGTTTCGCGGCTATTTCTTGTCGGGCAGCTCCAGCACTTCGGCCTTGCGAATCGCGACAATGCTCCCCGGGTCGTGGTGTTGGAAAGCAAAGTGCCCTTCCTTCGAGATCTGGTCGAAGTCGAGATATTCGTACAGCTCGTCGCCATCGACGGTCACCTTGATCCGTGTCACCGGCCTTCCGCGCCACACGTCGTCGCGAACTTCGATCTCATAAGCGAACCAGGTGTCGGGCGGGACCAAGGGCTTGTAAACGTGGCACAGTCCGTACAGCGAGCCGGTCCGGATCGGGTCGGCATGCGTGCTGTCGATTTGTGCTTCGTAGCCGTCGGAGAAACCGGGCTTGCGCGGCGTGCGGAAATACAAGCCCGAGTTTCCCTTGTCGTTGATCTTGCATTCAGCCCGGTAGCGGAAATTCTTGTAAGGCCCCTTCGTCGACACCAGCATCGAGGGCAGCCCCGTTCCCGTAAGCGCTCCGTTCTTGACTTCCCACCCGGACTTGTCGGCGTTCCCCTTATCCAGGGCGATCATTTCCCAGCCATTCATCGTTTTGCCGTCGAACAGCTGAACCCAGCCTTTGTCCTGGGCCGTGGCATGGGAAATCGAAACCGAAGCCAACAGTGCCACGACTGCCAGCGACAGCATGAAGCGTTCAAATCTCATGGGGGTGTTTCCTCGTCAGGGTTTATCGGTAGGTTATTTTGCAGTCCGCGTCCCGTCTCGCTCGTGCGTAGCGGGTCCGGACCACGCGGGAGTCCCTTAGTTTGGCTCGGCGGCGAGCCGCTGTAAACTAGCTGTGTGAGGCGGATTCATCGGCGAACCTCAACGGCGAGCCGCGGGTCATACCGCCAGATTGCTGGCCCGTCGGCCACCCAGGGTGGGTTGATTCGCTTTTCGCGCCACCTGAGTCGGCCGGGCGCGATGTTCACTCGTCGGCGCCTCATCTCCCCAATTTGCAAACCCCCGGCCGATGGACTATATCTGGCAGCTTCCACGAATTTCCTGTCCGGAGCCAATCGAGCAATGCCCAAGCCCGCCACCCAAACCGCACCGGCCCGTCCGGCGAAGACGGAAACCGTGCTCAATAAATACAGCCGCCACATCACCCAGCCCAAGTCGCAGGGCGCCAGCCAGGCCATGCTCTATGGCACCGGCATGACCGAAGCCGACATGCAAAAGCCACAGATCGGCATCGCCAGCGTCTGGTACGAAGGCAACACCTGCAACATGCACCTCAATACCCTTTCTGAACGGGTCAAAGAGGGGGTCGTGGCCGCCGGCATGGTCGGAATGCGTTTCAACACCATCGGGGTGAGCGACGGCATCTCGATGGGAACCGACGGCATGAGCTATTCGCTCCAGTCGCGCGACCTGATCGCCGACTCGATCGAAACCGTCATGGCGGCCCAGTGGTACGACGCCAACATCTCGCTACCCGGTTGCGACAAAAACATGCCGGGCTGCCTGATCGCGATGGGCCGGCTCAATCGACCGTCGATCATGGTTTATGGCGGCACGATCAAGCCGGGCCATCTCAACCACGACAAGCTCGACATCGTCTCCGCGTTTCAGTGCTATGGCGAATACATCACCGGAAAAATCGACGAAACCAAGCGGCAGTCGATCGTGCGGCACAGTTGTCCCGGCGCCGGCGCCTGCGGCGGCATGTACACGGCCAACACCATGGCCTCGGCCATCGAGGCGCTCGGCATGTCGCTCCCTTACAGCGCTTCGATCCCGGCCGAAGATCCGGCCAAGGTCGACGAATGCCGCCGGGCGGGAGCCGCCATTCGCATCTTGCTCGAGCGCGACATCAAACCCCGCGACATCATGACCCGGGCCGCTTTCGAAAACGCCATGGTCATTGTCATGGCCCTGGGCGGCTCGACCAACGCGGTACTCCACCTATTGGCCATGGCCCGGGCTGTTGACGTGCCGTTGTCGATCGACGACTTTCAAACCGTCAGCAATCGGGTTCCATTTCTGGCCGATCTCAAGCCGAGCGGCAAGTATGTCCAGGAAGATTTGCACCTGGTCGGCGGCACTCCGGCCGTGATGAAGTATCTGCTCGAAAAGGGTTTACTTGACGGCGATTGTCTGACCGTCACCGGCAAGACGATCGCTGAGAACCTGGAGTCCCTACCCGGTCTCAAGCCAGGTCAGGACGTCGTCCATCCGATCGAGCGGCCGATCAAGGCGACCGCCCACATCCAGATTCTGCGAGGCAATCTGGCCCCCGACGGAGCCGTGGCCAAAATCACCGGCAAAGAGGGGACCCGTTTCAGCGGACCGGCGAAGGTTTACGACAGCGAAGAGCTGATGCTCGCCGCGCTCGAGCGCAAAGAAATCGCGAAAGGAGACATTGTCGTCATCCGCTACGAAGGCCCTAAGGGGGGGCCTGGAATGCCCGAAATGCTGACCCCCACTTCGGCGATCATGGGAGCCGGCTTGGGATCGGACGTGGCGCTGATTACCGATGGTCGCTTCTCGGGCGGCTCGCACGGTTTCATCGTCGGCCACGTCACGCCCGAGGCCCAGGAAGGGGGCGCGATTGCCCTGTTGGAAAATGGCGATCAAATCACGATCGACGCCGCCAAAAACGAGCTGTCGGTTGCCTTGGACGCCGGCGCGCTGGCCGCCCGGCGAAAAGGTTGGAAAGCACCGGCCTATAAATTCACTCGCGGCACGCTCTACAAGTACATCAAGAACGTGAAGCCGGCCAGCGAAGGCTGCGTCACCGACGAGTGACCACTCGACCGACTCGCTAGCTGTCTTGCGTGAAGGTGGTGTCCGGCGAATCGGGATCGTCGGTCGCCTCGGCCGCATCGGCGGGAAATGCCACCAGTGCCCACAGGGCTACCAGGCTCACCAATGCGGCCACGACAGCCGGATGCAGCGCCGGTGCGTAGCTGGCCGAGCTGGCAAACCATTTTGCTTCTCGTTCCCAGCCGGTTCGGGTGCGGACCCAATCGTCCCCTTCGCCCGTGGCACCGTGCTGGTGGCTAATCTGCTCGGAGCGATTCGCGGCTTCGGCCGAAGAGGGGGTCGCCGTTCCGACAGCCGGAGAGCCTGTGTTCCCTCCCCGGCTGACGGAAACGGCGGCGAAGAATGTTTTCAGGTGGCCACCGGCCAGCACGACGACGGCGACCAGCAAAGCCATGGGAAGCGATCGCTTCAACCGGCAGGATTTGCGCATGGGTGGTTGCCCGCAAGGGAGCGAGCCAAAAGAGTAGAGGCGAAGCGCGGGGGCCAGGTTTGGCGTGCCTCCGCGGCGTTTCATCTCTGCCGAGAAAGAGCAGTCGCCGCGCCAAAGCCGGCGACGCTCGCCTGCCAATAGTGCGAACTCTTTTTTTCACCGGCAGTTAGGTCGTTTTCGTTGTGGCGAGGCCCACGGCCAAACGTGGCTTTTTCGCACCACCGGCCAGAGACGTTTGTTGCCTGGAAACAACACAACGTGATTTTGGCCGCCGCCAGCCTCTTTCGAATCCCAGGGGGCCAGCGGCGTGGGTGGCCGGGAGCAGAAAAGGGTCCTAGGCTTTTACTGACGTCACGTCCCGGCGAGTCCAATCATCTGCGCCGACGTTTTCACGTATTTGCGAAACAGCAGACGGTTTGCCCATGAGCCAGGCCCCCACGCAAGATCTATCGAAGCTACTGGCGCGAGCCCAACTGCCGGCTTTGCCGCAAAGTGCGATCAAGATTTTGGAACTATCGCGCGATCCGGACATCGGTCCGGCCGAACTGGCGATACCGATCGAAACCGATCCAGGTTTGACCGGCCAGGTATTGCGCTTTGTGAATTCGTCGTATTTCGGTTTCTCGCGGGAGATTACCAGCGTCCGTTTGGCGATCACCTTGGTGGGCGTGCGGAGCATCAAGAATTTTGCCCTGTGGAGCGCGGTGTTCAGTTTGATGCCCAATCCGAAGTGCGGTGCCTTCGACCTGGCCGCGTTGTGGCAAGATTCGGTCCGCCGGGGCCTGTTCGCCCGACTGCTGGTCAAGCTGTTGGGGCAAAAAGATGGCGAAGAGACGTTCGCGGCAGCCCTGCTTCAGGATATGGCGGTCCCCCTGTTGGCCAAAGAATTGCCCTTGGAATATGCGGCTTTGTTGGTCGCTCGCGACGGCGGCCGCCACCGTTTGTCGCAGTTGGAGCATGATCGCTTCGGCTGGGATCATGCAGAGGCTGCCGGGCAAATGGCCCGCAAGTGGAATTTGCCGGCCTCCTTGGCCTCGCTGATCGAGTCGCACACCGACGATTCGATCCTCGGCACGGCCGGCGTCGTCGATCCGGTGAAGGCGTCGGTGCGGCTGAGCGCGCTGCTGCCGGCGGTATGCGACGACACCTGGCACGAAGCCGGCTTGCTGGAAGGAGCCTACGAAGGCCTGCGACCCGCAGGCGCGCCTTCACTGGCAGTGATTCTGGAGCAGATCGATGGCGAATTCGCCGATGTGGCTCCGGTGCTGAAGGTCAACGTTCCGGCGCGTTCGCTGCTGGCCAGCTATCAGCAGATCGCTGTGGCAACCAACAGTTAGCAACGTGTGAGACAGTTCGACCCGGCGCTCAAACGAAGGCCGTGCTACGGCGTCTTGGCGTGGGTCTTTCGGCTCCAGGGCTCGCGGCCGCCAGATGCTTGCCCCCCAGCTTGCCCCCGCGCAACAAACCGCCACGTGCGTTGGGCTCCGTTTCCGGGGCGTTTTCTTCGTTACTGATTCCCTGCAGAGCACTTGGGAGGCGATCTGAAAACCGCATTTGGGCTTCGGCAATTTAGCGTGTAAAATTAAGTGAAAGTCGATCGCTCGCCCAAGAAGTTTTTCTTCGAGAGGCTCACACCCGTGTCCGCCCACAATCGCATCCGCCGTCAGCAGCTGTTGCGGCAAGCCGAGGGATACCTCGAGCTTGGGATGCCGGGGCACGCCATCGAGGTGCTCGATCGTTGGGGGTCGAACGATGCCCCCTCGTCCCGGGCGGCCTATCTGCGGGGCGAGGCCCTGCGGGAGCTCAAGCGATACGCCGAGGCGGTTGTCTCGCTGAATCTTGCCGCCGAGGGGCTGCCGGACGAAATCCCGATCTATGTCGCCTTGGGATGGTGTTTCAAGCGGCTGGGACGGATCGATTTGGCCATCGAAGCCTTGGAGCGCGGCTTGGCGGCCGATCCCAGCGCTGCCATCCTGCCCTACAATCTGGCCTGCTATTGGAGTCTGGCCGGCAACAAACGCCAAGCACTGTTGCTGTTGTCGCAGGCGATTTCGTTGGATGGCGAATTTCGCAATCTGGTCGATGCCGAGTCCGACTTCGACGCCATCCGCAGCGATCCGGCCTTTCAGGCGCTCACGAGCGTCATTGTCTGAGCGTTGGGCCTAGGTCCGGATTGCGGCTCGTCCAGCTCTTGCACCGCTGGCCCACTTTGGCGAGCGCCTTCGGCACAATACTCTCCCTTGTTTCCCGCCTCGGCTCTGACGACGGCTGCGGCCTGTCTATTCAAAGCGAAAATCGCAGTGCCGGCGTTTCCGGCACTGCGATTTCCAAACCGAGGGGGGAGTAGATCGCACTTTGTTAGTAGCGGGCGGTTAAGCCCCGATCAATCAAAACAAGACCGAGAAGCCGGCAAAGGCACCAGTCAGAATCACGTCGCCGTTCGACTTGACCGTGGCAAAACCGGCCGAGTCAGCCAAATAGGGGAGAAACTGATTGTCGGCCAAAGCCACGTTCGATAGGCCGACCACACGCCAGCCGGCGTAAAGCTGGCAATTGGGCGTCATCCACCAGTAGGCGCCACTGTCCAACTCACCCATTAGCGAGCATACCGTGCCGCTGGCATGAATGTCGTATGCGACGGCACCGTTGCCCCCGTAATAGCTGTTGGCGATGTTGATCTGATTGCCAAATACGCCGAACTTGGGGATGGCATACAAGCCCCACGTCGGCGTGACGGCAAAGTTCAGGAGCGTGCCGATCTGGCCGCCGAACAGGTTGTTCGTGCAGTTCGATTGGATGTAGGCATCGTAGATGCCACCATCTTGGCCGAAATAATATGTATCTCTAACGGACCCGTATGTGACGACGTCCTGAAAGCGGAAGTAGCGGAAACCGGCCAGCAACGTGGCGCTAAAGCAACCCGGATTGTTGTAGATCGGCTGTACCAGTCCGTTGATCTCAATATTCAAGTACCGATCAGTGCGCAAAATCTTTTGGCTTTGCGACCCATCGAAGTAATAGCCCGGTTGCTGGCCGTTGAGATTCGGGATTGAGCCGACGCTGAAGTCGATCGCGCTGACGTACTGGCGGCTGGTGTTCACCGCGACCCCATTGTTCATATCGGCGAGCTGCCAATAGACGAACTGTAACCCGAGCATGTACTGCGGGCCGCAGCCACAGCCGGTGTTGCAAGGGCACCACCAGCGAGCCAGCGTCATTTGTCCGCCAGGACCCCAGGCGCCGTAGCCAGCCTGCTTGGTGTTCATCAATTGCTGGGAAACATTAACGCTATCGGCCGTAGTCCAAAACGGGTTTGGGGCATTGCGGGTCATCCCCAAGGCGCCGAACGACGCATACCACAGGCCGCCGCAGGGGTTGTACCAAAGGTTGCTCGTACCGACGCCGCAGCCGCGGCCGCAGCAACCAGTGCCGCAGGACGTGCCGCAGCCGACACCCGACCTGCCAATGCCCAGCGGATTCCACCACTTGTTGCCGACGCCGTTGGCGGCCTCGGCAGCCGCGCTGTCGGGCTCGTCCGAGGGAGTGTCCAAGGTCGGCGGCGGAGGCGCTGATCGGCTCTTGGTTGGCCACTAGCGTTTCGCGAAAGCCGCCGAGCGTATCGGCGGGCGGCACCGCCTGATAGCCGGCCGGCGCGACCGGTCGCGCCTCGGGCAGGGGAAGGATCGACGGTGCCCCGTAGGGGCTGTTCTGCGCCAGGGCCTCGTGCCCCAGGGCGGCCAGCATCACGGCCGCCAGAACGCCACGTTTGTAGAACGGCTTCATCAAGTCAGACTCCTTTCGCTAACTCGCAATTGGCGGACGCCCCCGGTCGTCGGGGAGCCATCCTCGGGCAGTTGTCGCCGCCAATACGGTGAGGGCAAATCTCGTTTACCACGCGTAGGAATCCATTCCAGTGAACGCAAGCCAACAATCCATTGGATCACTAACACGGATCGTCCGCCGAACCGCCGCGAGTGTGCCCTTTCGGCCGCGCGGCGCGAAAACTTTTGAATCGTTGCTGTTGTCTTCGCGCCAAGCCATGCCCTCGGTATCGCACCGCACGCTCACGCGGTCGGCAAGGCCCGCAAACCCTGCACTTCCCGACGCCGCGAATCCGTTACCGGCCGCCTATTGTGCACGCCGGTTACAGATGGACCGGCGGTGGGGGCAAAAGGATAGGACACGATTGCCACTTTGGCAAATCTGCCCAGAAGCCCGGCCCGAAGCAGCCGCAGAGGCATCGATCGCCGCCGCGCATGCCGATTAAGCCGGAAAAGAGGGGCGCAGCCCAGGTGTCGGCGCGCCTTCAACCCGAGGTGCAGCGTGGGCCTACCGCGCGCCGGGCGTCGCGCCCGCCGAGATGCCCGAAAGCACCTCCAGGGCGAGCTGCTGATAGTCTTCCGCCCCGTTGGAGTCGGGAGCATAGCGGAAGATCGATTGTCCGAAGCTGGGGGCCTCGGCCAGCCGGATGTTGCGGCGAATCCGGGTCTGAAAGATCTGGGCGTCGGCCCAGGGGCGATTGGGAGCCCGCGACTGCTGGAAGAAATTGCCGACGTCGCTCGTCACTTCGGCCGCCAGCCGGGTCCCCGATTCGTACATGCACACCACGACCCCGGTCAGCCGCAATCGTTCGTTCAACCGGCGAGCAACCAGTTCGATGGTTTGCAGGAGTTTGCTCAGCCCGTGCAGAGCCAGAAAATGCGGTTGCAGCGGCAGAAAGACTTCGTCGACCGCGGCCAAGGCATTGAGGGTCAGCACCCCCAACGAGGGAGGGCAATCGATGAACAAGAAGTCGAACCGGCCTTCAATCTCCGCCAGCTTGTCCCGCAGAATCACCTCGCGCCCCACAACGCCCGCCAACTCCACCTCGGCCGCCGCCAGGTCGATGTGCGATCCGGCGACCCACAGCGATTCGCCGACCTGCTCCAGGGCATCGGACAAACTGGCTTCGCCCGCCAGAACGTCGTACATCGATTGCGCTTGTCCGGCCGGGGACAATCCCAAGTGGAGCGTGGCATGGGCCTGGGGGTCGAGATCGATCAAACAGACACGCTGCCCGGTGGCCGCCAGCGCTGCACTGAGATTGACGGCGGTGGTGGTTTTGCCGACGCCCCCCTTTTGATTGATGATGGCGATCGATCGCATGGCGAACTCCGTTTCTTCTGCTCGCGCGCCCCCTTGGGCATAAGGTTCCGGGGGATTATAGGGCATGGAATTGAGAATCCGGAAGGCGGATATCGTTGCTTGCCGCCCCATACCGCGCCGATTGTCAGCGCTCGCTGGGGCCTGGGGGAGATGGCGAAGTCACGCCGCTATCCCGGCCCGTCGAAGCCGTGTGCTCGGCGGGGATCACTCGGCCGGCCCGTCCCCAGCCTGGTCGGCAAACTGCTGCTCGAGGAAGGCTTTCAGCTGCGCGGCAGCGCCGGAGCGAAGTTTCGTGGTTTTGTGATCTTTCGCCTCGCTCAATAGCCCTGTCGTCGGATCCAGCAAGACGACGACCTCCGCGCCCCTGGGATCGGAGAATTCCAGGCCATACGTCCAGCCGGTCGGCTCGGCCGGTAATGCGGACTGCCAATCGAAGCTCGAATCCTCGACCAGGAGTTGCCGCACGGTTTTGAACCCTTGCAGTCCGCTCAAATTCGGGCTTTGCCGGCTCGCCCTTGCGACAATCTCCGTGGGGGTAGCATCGCCGGATTCTGCTAGAGGCGGGTCGAACCAGAGGGCTTTGACCACCGGGGCCGAGGCAACCGTGACCGCTTGCTCGGGCCCCCATAGTGCCAGCGCATGATGGGTCTGCTGGCGACGGTAGGAGATGCTAAGCACCGAGGCGGCCAGCCCCAACGCGAGCATTCCCGCAGCCAACAACTTTCCAGAACTGACGGCCATGACTACTCCCCCCGTGAAAACCTCCGCAGTATACTGGGCGAGTGGCCGAAAAAGCCAAGTCAGCTAAGAGCAATTCGAGTGAGTAGCACGTTCCATGGCCAATGAGTTCGATCCTTATCGAGAAGCCCTGGTGGTCGAACTGAAGACGCTTTGGCCCGACGAGTACGACGATTTCGATTCCGACTACAAGCGTCGGGTGGAAGATTGCCTGCACGCCGAGCCGGCCAGTGCCGCCCAGCTCGAGTACATTCGGCTGCACTCCGGTTTTTGCCGGCAAATCTCCGTCACACCTCAGGATCTGGAACGGCTCCAGTGACACACGTCCGGGCGACTTCCACTCCGGTGGTCCACGTCGATCTTGGCCCGCGCAGCTACGATATTCATGTCGGTACCGGTACGATGGCCGGTTTGCCGGCGGCGGTTGCCGCCCGCTGCCGCCCCTCCCACGCGGTGATCATTACCGACGATCGCGTCGACAACCCCCACGCGCGAGCCGTGGCAGGCTATTTGACCGCCGCCGGCGTGCGTACCGAGATCGTGGTGGTCCCGGCCGGCGAGTCGAGCAAATCGGTGGCCGTGGCGGCCGATCTCTGGCAACGTCTGCTTGCGCTGGGCGTCGACCGGCGGACGGTGATTGTGGCGGTCGGCGGGGGTGTCGTGGGCGACCTGGGTGGCTTTATCGCCGCCACTTACGCCCGCGGCCTTTCCCTGGTGCAGGTGCCGACCACGCTTTTGGCGCAAGTCGACAGTTCCGTCGGTGGCAAGGTTGGCATCAACCTGCCAGGCGCCAAGAACATGATCGGTGCGTTTTGGCAACCCGAGCTGGTGTGGATCGACACTCAGGTTCTGGCGACTTTGCCGGCGCGAGTATCGGTCGGGACTGGCCGAAGTGGTCAAGTACGGCGTGATCTTCGACGCCGACTTCTTCGCTTACCTGGAAACACATGTCGCCGACCTCGCGGCGCGCGATCCCGCGGCCCTGGAGCACGTAATCCTGCGCAGTTGCCGGCTGAAGGCCGACGTCGTCGAAACCGACGAACGCGAAACGTCCGGCGCTCGAGCGGCGCTCAATTACGGCCATACCTTCGCCCACGCCTTGGAGACAGTGACCGGCTACGGTTCGTTGCTCCATGGCGAGGCGGTAGCCATCGGCATGGTGTCGGCGGCACGACTGAGCCGCCGGCTCGGCGGTCGGCAGGCCGACTCGGTCGAGCGGCAGCAGAAACTGCTTACCGCCCTGGGATTGCCCACGGCGGTCCCGGCCGTCGATCACCAGGCCCTGTTGGCCGCGATGCAACATGACAAGAAAGTCGAGCACGGCCGGTTGCGGTTCGTGTTGGCCAAGTGCCTGGGACGGGCGGAAGTAGTCGAGGGGGTCGACCCCGCGGATGTGCGAGCTGCGCTGGCGGAGTAAGGACGCGGAGAAATGTGGCCGGTGCCGGCCACCCCTCCGGACCGCCCATCGGATCGACGTTAATCAATTCAGATCTCGGCGATAATACTCTGGAGCGCAAGGTTCCGGGGCGACGGGAAACACTTCACGGACGAAATCGAATGTCGTCCAACCCTCGATCGTT
Source organism: uncultured Planctomycetaceae bacterium (assembly GCA_963702015.1). Classification (GTDB taxonomy): domain Bacteria; phylum Planctomycetota; class Planctomycetia; order Pirellulales; family PALSA-1355; genus DATJTR01. Next base: position 1,363,371 of record OY969698.1, on the reverse strand, counting down.
TATGCCACGTCGCGAAGGAAAATCCGAGGCCAATCACCTGGTCCTCGTCGTCGAAGAAGACGTGCCCCTCGCCTCGGGGATTTGTTCGCTTCTCGAGCGCCAGGGCTACCGCACTAAAATGCTCGCGACCGGGGCCGAGGTTCGGCAAGCGATCACCGCCGAGCGTCCCGCCCTCATGCTGTTGGATTACAGTCTGACCGACATGACGGCGGATCACCTCGTCAAGCAATTGATCGACGCCGGGCTGGAGGTTCCCTTCATCGTTTACACGGGCCAGGGTAGCGAGCAAATCGCCGTCGAAATGATGAAATGCGGCGCCCAAGATTATCTGGTCAAGGATAAGTGGTTTCTCGAACTGTTACCCAGTGCCGTGGCGCGGGTGCTGGCCGAAGTCGAAGCCTCCGGGCAACTGGCGCTGGCCCAAAAGGCGCTGCGCGACAGCGAAGAGCGCTTTCGTACGGTCGTCGAGGCCAGCGGCGCCGCCACGTGGTCGGTCGATCTGCGGCACGGTGAAGTCTATTACGACCAGCGACTGCGCGATCTGATCGACGTTCCCGATAACTGTCCCGGTTTGAGCCACTCGGCGGCGATCAGTCGCATGCACCCCGACGACCGGGCGACCGCCATTCGGCATCTGCAGGCACACTTCGAGCGCGGTGAACCGCTTCGGATGGAAATGCGCTTCGAGCGGGGTGGAGAATACATCTGGCTGCTCGTTACCAGCGAAGCCCATCGCGATGCCACCGGTCAGGTCGTCGGTATGATCGGCTCGGCGTTGGACATTACCGATCGCAAGCAGACCGCCGCCGCGCTGGCCGAAAGCGAACAGCGATATCGCAATCTCGTCGAGTCGTCGCCCGACGGAATTTATGTCAATCAAATGGGGCGATTCGTCTATGTCAATCCGGCGCTCGTCGAACTGCTGGGTGCCAGGTCGGCGGACGAACTGCTCGGCACTTCGGTCTTCGACCGCATTGACCCAGGCCACCATGCCACCGTGCTCGAACGGATCCGCAAGCAGTTGGAGTCGGCCCAGGCCTCCCCGTTGCTCGAAGAGCGATTCATTCGTTGCGACGGCCGGTCGATCGAGGTCGAGGTCGCGGCCATGCCCTGCGTTTACGACGATGGGCCTGCCACCCAAGTGATTGTTCGCGATATCAGCGATCGCAAACGCAGCCAGGCTGAAGCTCGCGAACATCAGGCACAACTGGCCCACGTCATGCGCGTGCACACCATGGGAAAAATGGTTTCCGAACTTGCCCACGAAATCAATCAGCCCCTCTACGCCATCGCCAATTACGCCTCCGCCTGCCGCGAAGTGTTGGCCGCTACGCCCGGGCCCATGCCGGCGGAAACGGCCCACTGGGTGGAACAAATCGCCGAGCAGGCGAATCGCGCCGGCGAAATCATCCGCCAGGTCAGCGAATTCGTTCGCAAAGAGCGGCCGCGTCGCGCAGCGATCAACCTGAACGAGCTGTTACGCGACGTCGTGCGGCTGCTGGAACTCGACGCCCGGGGACATGAAACCCAGATTCAACTCGTCCTCTATCCCAGTCCGATCGTGCTTTTCATGGATCGCGTTCAGATCGAACAAGTCGTGGTCAACCTGGTTCTCAACGCAATCGAGGCCATGGATCGAATTGATGCCAGCGAGAGACTGGTGAGGATCGTCGCCGGCATCGACGACAGCCACGCCGTCGTTTCGGTGCGCGACCGAGGTTGCGGGATTGAAACCGGTGCAACAAACCGCTTGTTCGAGCCGTTTTTTACGACCAAGGACAAGGGCCTGGGGCTGGGATTGGCCATCAGCCAATCGATTATCGAATCGCACGAAGGCCGCTTGTGGGCCGAGGCGAACACGGACCGGGGGATGACTTTTCACTTCACCTTGCCGATGCAAGGCAAAATCGCGTAACTTGTTGATCGACTTGATCGCCCGGAACAGAGCGAGCTGTCGCACTTCGCCCGTCTTGCAATCGCGAGGCTTCGCCCATGGCAACCGAGCCCATCGTGTTTATCGTCGACGACGATCCGGCCGCCCGTGATTCCGTCGCCGCCTTGGTCAAATCCAAAGGCGTTCAAGTCCGCGTCTTTTCCTCGGCCGAGGATTTTCTCGACTCGCTCAGCCCCGACCTCTTTGGTTGTGTTGTGGCCGATGTGCGGATGACCGGCATCAGCGGTTTGGAATTGCAGACCGCCCTCAACGAGCGCAAGGTTCCCCTGCCGGTGATCATCATTACCGGTTTCGGCGACATCCCCACCGCCGTGCGGGCGATGAAAGCCGGCGCCTCGACCTTCCTCGAGAAGCCCTGTCGGGCCGAGGAGTTGTGGGCCAGCATTCAGAAAGCCCTGCGTGACGCGGCCGACATCCAAGAGGCGGAAGACCGGGCCAGCCAGGCGCGAGCTCGTCTCGCCACGCTCACGCCCGAAGAACGCCAGGTCATGCGGCTGATGTTGGCCGGAAAAACCAACAAGATGATCGCGCAGGAGCTCGACTTCGGCTTGCGGACCATCGAACTTCGTCGCGCCCATGTCATGCGCAAAATGCAGGCCGACACCTTTGCCGAGCTCGTCCGCCTGATCCTGCTTGCCGGCGACCAAAAGAATCCGGCCGACGCAGCCTCCGAGGCGACGAGTTCCTCTTGACCCCAGATGTCGCGTGATCGCTCATCCCCCGGCTTGCTCTTCGCGCTGCGCGACCGCCCTTTCCCGAGCCAATCTCGTTCGGCTGGGGACCGCGAAAGGCCAGCCGCGCATTCCCCCCAAGCGACACGCAGGTCGCCACATTTTCGGGCGGTAGGGGTTAGAGGGCGGGCGATCCGCGCCGAGAAGCCCCTTGGATGGCCGGATTTGGGCGTCGTGGACTTGTCGCTCCCTTGCCAGCACGTTGACACGCTGTCGTAAAGCATTTAGCTTAAATGTGTTGTGGTTTGTGTCTTGCCTTTGCCCTCCCACTTGTTTGAGAGTCGCGCGTGGCCGAGAAACCTTGGGGAGCCGTTTTCGCCACCCACACGGACCCTCGCGTGGAAAAGTTCACTGAAAGTGTGAGCTTCGATCGCCGTCTTTACGAGCAAGACATCGTCGGATCCTTGGCTCACGCCCGAATGTTGGCAGCCGTCGGCCTCATTTCTCGCGAGGAGTGCGGCCAGATTGAACAAACATTGCGCGACATTCGCCAGGAAATTGAGCAGGGCCAGTTCGCCTTCCACGTCGAACTGGAAGACATCCACATGCACATCGAGCGGGCACTCACCGACCGCTTGGGAGATGTCGGACGCAAACTCCATACGGCCCGCAGTCGCAACGACCAGGTTGCCACCGACCTGAGGCTTTGGGTCCGTGAGGCGATCGACCACATCGACGGTCAGTTGCGGCTGATCCAACAAGCTTGGCTCGAGCGTGCTGTGCGCGATGCCGACTGCATCTTGCCGGCCTATACCCACATGCAACGGGCGCAGCCCGTGCTGGCGGCCCACTATTGGCTGGCGTACCTCGAAAAGTTCGAGCGCGACCGTAGCCGCCTGGCGAGTTGCCGGGTGCGGACCAACGTGCTCAGCCTGGGCGCGGCGGCGGTTGCCGGCACCAGCTTGCCGATCGACCGTCAATTCGTGGCTCGGGAGCTCGAGTTCGACGCCGTGGCGGCCAATAGCATCGACGTGTCGAGCGATCGCGATTTCGTCATAGAGTTTGTTTTTTGTCTCAGTTTGTTGGCGATCCATCTCAGTCACTGGGCCGAGGAATGGATCCTTTGGTCGACCAGCGAATTTCAGTTTCTCCGTTTGCCGCAAGCGTTTTGCACCGGTTCATCGATCATGCCCCAGAAGGTCAACCCCGACGTGCTGGAGTTGGTCCGCGGCAAAACGGCTCGAGTGATCGGCGACCTGACCACGCTGCTGACGTTGGTCAAGGGTTTGCCCCTGGCCTACAACCGCGACTTACAAGAGGACAAGCTTCCCCTGTTCGACGCCTTCGACACGGTCAGCGCTTGCCTGGAAGTCGCGGTACCGTTGATCGCCGAGACCGAATTGAATCGCCCGGCCATCGCCGAGCGGCTCGATCGGGGGCATTTGGACGCGACGACGTTCATGGAGCACTTGATCCGCCGTGGCATGCCGCAGCGGACTGCCCACGGAGTGGTCGGTCGATTGGTTCGCCTGGCGCTGGATCGCGGCGTCCGGTTGGCCGATCTGCCACTGGCCGATTTCCAGGCGGCCGAACCGAGTTTGGATGAAGGCGTTTACGACGTGTTGGGGGTCAAAAACGCCATTGGTGCGTTTGTCAGCTACGGCTCCACCGCGCCGGCCGAAGTCGCCGAACAGATCCGCGCCTGGAAGCAAAAACTGGAAGCCGAAAAAGCCAGCGAGAAACGATTGCCAGTTTAGGGTGGCACGCGTGTCCTTTCAGGGAATCCCGTTCATGTTTCGTAACACTTTAAATCTCACCCTGCTCTGTACGCTCGCCGCCGCCTGCGTCGCGGTCTCGAGCGCCCGCGCTCAGGATGCGGTCGATCCCCCGGACAAAGCAGATCCGACGGCCGTCGATTTGCGGCTGGAAGACCCTGCGGTTCGTTCCGTTTTGGAAGACAATCCGACGAAGCCAGCCGAGTTGGTTCGGGCAATTACGGTGTTGGTCAGTCTGGATCGAGCGGAGTTGGCCAAACCCCTGCTCGCGAAGTTGCTCGGTTTGAAGTTGGATGCCCGCGCCCTGGTGGCCCTGGACAGTGAATTCGACTCGGCCCTCTTTATCAAACTGGCCCGCAATCCCCAGCTGGCTCCCCAAGCAGCCCAATTGGCCGACGCGGTTCTTTCCGCCGCGGCCAAGGCGCGCAGCGATCCGGCTCACCTCGATAAATTGATCGCGCAGCTCGCTGACCCGAAGGAGGGCGTACGCCACCGCGCGGTCCATCAGATCCGCGCCGCGCACGAGTCGGCGATCGGGCCGCTGCTTCGCGCACTTGCCGATCCAAACCGGTCCAACCTGCATCCGGCCATTCTGGTGATTTTCAGCCAGTTTGGCGACGAAGCCGCCGGGCCGCTGTCGGCCGCGATCACGTCCCACGACCCGGCTATTGCCGTGGCGGCAGCCGGCGCGCTTGGTCAGTTGCATTCCTCGGCGGCCACAGCGGAACTGCTGGCCGCGGCTTTTACGGGCCAGCCGCAGTCGCCTTTGCGCGTCGCGGCTGGCGAGGCGCTGGCCCGCGTCATGGGCCATCGAGCCACGGCCGACGAAGCGCGCGAGTTTTTCCGCAGCGATATCCGCCAGCTTCTCGACCAGGCCCGCAAACAGCGCGACGTCGCCGATCCGACCGCCAGCACCTGGCGTTGGGATGACAAGTTGGCAGGCACGGTTCTGGTCAATCTGCCGCCGGCCGACCTGGCCGTGGAAACCGCCGCTCGATACTCTCGTGCGCTCACAACAATTGCCGAAGATGTGGACGACCAGCGGCTCTGTCTGCAGGCTCAACTGACGGCGGCCAAGTACGCCGCACCGGACGATCCGCTTCCATCGGGTCCGGGCACGCTGCGGGCCGAGGCGGGTCAGATGGGGGCCCAGGTCGTCGAAGGAACATTGATCGATGCGCTTGCCCACGGACAGACTTGGGCGGCAGCAGCGGCCGCGGAAATTCTGGGCGACGTGGGGTCGGAAGCTCTCTTGGACACCGCCAGCGCCACCCTATCGCCGTTGGCTCAGGCGGTGCGCAGCAGCGATCGTCGCCTGCGGTTTGCCGCGGTCGACGCGATTCTGCGACTCCACCCCACCCGAGCTTTTGCCGGTGCCGGCTCGATTGTCGACGCACTTTCCTTCTTTGCCGCCACCAGTGGCGATCGCCGCGCTTTGATCGGTCATCCGCGCCTGGCGCAATCACAACAATTGGCATCGCTCCTGTCGACGTTGGGCTATGAGGCCGACGTGGCCACCAACTCACGCCAATTCCTGGAACTGGCCAGCCGATATCCCGACTACGAATTGGCACTCGTCGACGTGTCGCTTGCCGGTCCGCCGGTCGACGCCCTCATCGGGCGTTTGCGGCGCGATCCGCGGACCGCCGATTTGCCCATCGGTTTAATGGTGGGTGAGGATCGGCGCAAAGAGGCCCAACGCCTGGCGGCGGGCTGGCCCTGGGTCGTCGCCATTGCCCGCGTCGCCGACGAAGAGTCACTCCAGTTTGAGATCCAGCGGGTGCTAGCCTCCGTCGGCCGTGATCAGGTCGAGCACGAGGCGCCGCCAAGCTCAAGCCGCCGCCTCCCTCGAATGGTTGGCAAAGTTGGCCGACTTGCCCAATCCATTGTTCAACCTCAATCACGTGACGCCGTCGGTCGAGCGGGCGTTGTACGTGCCGGCATTGACGCCGGTTGCCTCGCGCGTATTGGCCGATTTGCCCGACGTGGCCGCGCAGCTGGCGTTGGTTGAATTGGCCAGCAACGGCACGCTTCCGTTGGAAACCCGGCGGGTAGGCGCCGTGGCGTTTGGCCGCAATGTGCGCCGCCATGGTGTTCATCTCACCGGTGCCCAGATCCAAAAGCAGTACGATCGGTACAACGCCAGCCGGCTTGAAGACGAAGAGACCCAAAAGATTTTGGGCACGATCCTCGATGCGATCGAAGATCGAGCCGCCGGCGCCGAACCTAGCGAGCCAGGAAGGTAGCCGGTCCGATCCGCGCTATTTATGAGTAGCTCTTTGTCATTGCACGACGACACGGTCCCGCCGATTCCAGGGCTGATTGGCTCTGGGCCGGCCATGCAGCAAGTCTATCGCCTGACCCGGCAGGTTGCGCGATCGCACGCCTCGGTGCTGCTGTTGGGTGAGACGGGCACCGGCAAGGAACTCATCGCCAAGGCGGTCCATCAACTCAGCCCCCGCGGCAGTGGCCCGTTCGTCCGCGTCAATTGCGGCGCGCTCAGCGAAAGCCTGCTCGAAAGCGAGCTGTTCGGCCACGTACGGGGCTCGTTCACCGGGGCCATCGCCAATCGCACGGGCCGCTTCGAGGCCGCTCACACCGGCACCATCTTTCTCGACGAAATCAACTCCACCACTCCCAAATTGCAGGTCAAGCTGCTGCGAGTCCTGCAAGAGCGCGAGTTCGAACGCGTCGGCGACACCCAAACCGTCCGGGTCGACACGCGGGTCGTCGCCGCCAGCAATCGCGACCTGATGGCCGAAGTCGAGGGAGAGCGGTTTCGTGAGGATCTTTACTATCGATTGAATGTCGTTCCGATCCATCTGCCTCCTCTGCGTGAACGGCTCGAAGACATTCCTCAGCTCGTCGGACATTTTCTCAACATCTACAATGAGGAAAACGACCGATACGTCGTTCATATTCATCCCCAGGCTTTGGCTGCTCTGCAAACCTATCACTGGCCCGGTAACGTCCGCGAATTGCAAAACTACGTGGAGCGGGCCGTCGTCATGGCTTCGGGCGACGAGTTGACCGTCGACCTTTTATCCGATGCCGTCTTGCGCGGCGACCGGCCACGCACCAACCGCTCGAAACCGGCCGATCTGGAAACGCTGACCTATGAGCTAGTGCAGCAAGGGCTGATCACCGCCAGCCCGCAAGAAGACAACTTGCACGCCAAGATCGTCAATCGCGTCGAGCGTGAGTTGATCGTGCAGGTCATGACCGCCTGCGAGAGCGTGCAAACCAAAGCCGCCACAAAGCTCGGCATCAACCGCAACACGTTGCACAAGAAGCTCAAAGAGTATGGTCTGGCCGGCGACGAATAACGTCGCCTCTCGAACGGCATACACTCCCCCCGCGCTGCCTCAGGCGGCGTGCACCTGCGCCGGCGGATAGAATCGCCGGGCGATTTCCTGGGCGTGGAAGAGCAACCACTGCCGTTGTGCATACACCGCGTGACCCCCGCAGTGATCGGCCAACCTCCCGCGGGTCGTCCCGTAATCGACCAGGAGCGTCGTGCCACTCTCGGCCACACGCACGCCCGGCCGCAGACGCTCAACCGCCGACGCATCGGGCAGGCTCGCCTGGAGCATGCGACCTAACCGGCGATCGGCCCAGCGGGCACGCCAGGCGAAAATCCCCGGCGGAACGTCGGTACCAGCAATTCCCAGCTGTTGCACGTAATCGCCGTCGGCGGCTCGAAAAATCCGCTCGGGTTCGAGCGGAAACGGCGCGCGATAAGCCGGCAAGCCGGCCACCGGTCGGTGAAAGACGAAGTGCAGCAGTCGGTTATAACCCGCCTGGTTCCAGCCGTATAAAACCGGTGTTCCGAAGGTTGCCAGATCCAAGGGCGTGCGGTCCGAAATCTCGGCTCGCTCCAGGAGCAACGCCCGCACCCGGCGCCACAGCGGAATGTCGATCCAGCCCAAGAGCGGCCAGCGATAATAGATCTCGGCCGCCGCGAAGAATGCCTCGATGTCGGCCCGGTTGCCCGACAACAGATGGGTCGCGAGTGCCGCGACGTTGCCGGCGTGCCCATGCGCCCAGACCAGCACACGACGTCGCTGTGCGGCCTGGTCGCCGGACAAAAGGGCTACCAATCTCACCGCAGCGTCGGCCCGCCCCAGATGATTGTTCTCGTCGGACCATTCGACCAGGCGGACCGCAATCCGCGGTCCACCGGCGGCGCCAAGCGACCGCTCCAATTCACGGGCGTAAGCCTGCGTGAAAGTCCCGCCCTCGCCCGAGGGTGATCCAGTCAACTCGCGTTGGGCGCGGCGAAGTACTCCTCTGGCTGGCGGAAATGTCCGGGCCAGGGCATCGAGCGTGTTGGCGGCGGCCAGGCCCACGCTGCCACGAACCAAATAGATTGCGCTTAGACCGGCCGCTTGATAGGCCGCGGCGATCTCGCGCCAAAGCGACTGCTTGCTCGGCCGGATCCTCTGAGTCGACTTCCGTCGCTTGCGGTGCCAGCAGGTGATGCGGAGAAATCGGACCGGCCGATCGATACTGTTGGTGCGAGAACCGAGGTGGGGTCGGCATGATTGCGAGATCCTTTCACCCTCTTTGAATCGGACGTGCCGGCCCCCCGCAATCAACCGAACCCTTTCGGTGCGAGCAAGTTATTCGGGGGGGGGTGATAGCTACCTCGCGTCCCTGCATTTTTTTCCCTCGCTTTCGCCAGGACCGGGGAGATGGCGGAATCCCGGCTGGCGGCTACCAATTGGGGACGGGCGGCAACGGCTGGGGGCGACTGGTGTCGATCGGATGGATTTCGCCCAGCGGTTGGCGATAGGCGAGGATGCTGGCCGGATAGCCAAGCGCATGGAAGAGACGGAATTGAGCCCGATTGTAATCGTTGACGGAGGAGAAGTAATTTTCGTAGGCGGTCGCCAATTGTTGTAAGGCCGCAACTACTTCTTGCGGTCGGTTCACCAGAGTCAGCAAGTCGCCGAATCGCGTCGTCTGGCTGAGTCCCTTGAGATTACCCGCAAATGAGATTTGAGCTTGCTGGACGCCAATTTCTGCTTCGGGAATGCGGGCCGCGGCCGCTTCCAATTCGGCGTGGATGCGTGCGATCTCGGCGGCGACATTGTCCTGCACACGGAAGAGTTCGATGAGTGTCTGTTCTTGTTCGGCTCGCCGCTCGCGAATCAGTGCCGCATTGCCGAAGCCCATATTCTTCAAGGTCCACAGCAATTCAACGTTAATGTCGTTGCGGGCGGAAGCGGGCGCCCCTTGGCCGTTCGAGCTGGAGTAAAACGCCCCGCCCATCAAGTATCCTCCCGCCGCCGCCGGTGTCGGGTTGCCGAAAAGGACCACGCTCGGCAACAGGGGGCGCATTCGTTCCTGTTTCAGCTGAACTAATGCCGCCTGAACCAAAGCTCTCTGCGATGCCAACTCGGGCCGAGTCAGCAGCCCGACCGGGATTAGCTCGTCGACCGTTCGATCGTTTCCGATCAGCGTGACCTGCAAGTGGGGCGGCTCCATCGGCAGGATCATGGCGGTCGGATCCAACCGCAACAATCGGGTTAGTTCGGCACTTGCCGCTCCCCAACTGCCCTGTGCGGCGGCGTATGATTGCTCGAGCGAGGCAAGTGTGGTGTGCGCCCGATTGACTTCGATCGGCGCGACAAGGCCCGCCGAAAGCGAATGCACCGTGGAGACCAGCGATCGTCCTTTCGCCACGGCATCGTCCGCACCGGCCAGTCGGCCGCGCGCCTGCTGGACGTTAAAGTAGGCTTCAGCCACCAGCAGTAAGGCGTCGTTGCGAGCCGCCTGGACCACCAAATTGCGTGCCCGCGCCACCTGCCGTGCGGCCAACGGGGTGAAAATCGCGTCGGTCGTGGAGACCACTGCCGAGGCACCGGCGCCGACCAGCGCTTGGTTGCGGTCGTTATAGTAGAAGGTTCCGCTGTTCCCCTGCGCGGCGCCGTCGTGTCGGTAATAACTGGCTCCCGCATTCAGGTCTGGCAGCCACAAAACTTTCGCCGCGCTGAGCCTTGCCACCGCGACTTCCTCGCTGGCCTGCGCGGCGGCAATGATCAGCGGCCGCGCATACGACAAACGCAGCGCGGTCGCCAGATTGATCGGCAACGGTTTGTCCTGGGGGCGCACCTCGAACACCGGCACCGGCACGGCGCCCGGCGCCTCGTTGGACATGGTAGCCCCCTGAAAGACCTGCCCGCGACGATCGGGGCAAACGACGGCCGGCCCAGCCCGAATCGTTTCCGGCGGCGGCAGCGGGATAACGTCGCTGGCCGCTCCTGGCTCCGCGCCCAATACGGATTGGCCGGCGACGGTCATGCCCAACGCCGCGCAAAGCAGCGAAGCCATGGCCAGGCGGTGCCCATTACGATTCTGCATGGGAGTTTTAGGCGGGGAGCGGTAGTTCAAAGCCGTGGCGCCGGCGGTGCTGCAGCAAACCAATAGGATTGCCTGCGGCGGCTGGCGTCGGGAGAGATCGGGTAAAAGTGGCGGGAACGCTGGCGACGTGCCGAGTCGATGGGATTGGTAGCGCGTAGAGTTAGCGCGTCGGGGTGAAGCTACTTAACTGATCGACAAGGTTCCCCGCACCGCTGAATTGCGGAGGACGATTATTTTCGTCACCACCCTATGCTAGCCGGGTCCCTGCTCATTGGCCCACCGGATCGTAATGCTTGCAGAGAATAGCGGCCTTTGGCGTTTCGACGAGGTTGGGTAAAGTAAGTCGAGATTTCCGTGTGGCGATCCCGGCTCTCGCTCCGCTGTCATCTTCCCCGCCGGGCCGGCACGGCGCCGAGCGGGTGACAGATTTTGCCAGACGCGTGACGATGAGCACGTTTGAACGCCAGCCGCAACGCGCCCCGCACACCGCGTCCCGTTTGAAACGCCTGCATGAATCCGATTAATTTCGCATTACGCCATCCGATTGCCATGCTGATGCTGGTGGTCGGTTTGATCGCGGGAGGGGCTTTGGCCATCTTCCGGATGCGGATCGATATTTTCCCGGCGTTCGATTTGCCGCAGATCTATGTCATCCAGAACTACAACGGCATGAGCCCCGCCCAGATGGAGGGGTTGATCGTCAATCAGTTCGAATTGAATTTCCAATATGTCGACGGCGTGAAAAACGTCGAGTCGAAGAGCATTCAGCAGATTGCGTTAATCAAGCTCTCGTTTTATCCCGGCACCGACATGGCCCAAGCGCTGGCCGAAGTTGTCGGCCAGGCCAACCGCGCCAAGCCTTTATGCCGCCAGGCGTGCTGCCACCGCAGATCATGCGGATGGATGCCGGCAGCTTTCCGGTGGGCTATTTGGTCTTAACCAGCCAGACCGAGACCTTAGGAGCCTTGGCCGACTATGCGCAGCAGCGCATTCGTCCGTTGCTGCAAACCCAAGTGCCGGGAACTGTTGGGACTTCGCCCTTCGGTTCGAATGTGCGGTCAATCGTCGTCAAGGTCGATCCCGAGCGGCTCAGATCTTATAACCTGACGCCATCGCATGTCGTCACGGCCCTGACGCAAGGCAACGTCGTCACTCCAGCCGGCAATTTGTACATCAAGGATCAAATGCCCCTGGTGCCGATCGACGCCATGATTTCCAAGATCGCCGATTTCGGCAAGATTCCGGTCCGCCAGGGTCGCAACGTCTATCTCCGCGACGTAGCGACCATTGATGACGGGACCGACGTCAACTTTGGTTATGCACTGGTCGACGGCCGCCGCTCGGTATATGTGCCGGTGGTCAAACACAATACGGCGTCTACCTTGACGGTGGTCGATGACATTCATCGCGCTCTGCCAATATTTGCCAATGCGCTCCCCGAATCGGTGAAAATCACCTACGAGTTCGATGAGTCCCCCACGGTCAAGGAAGCGATCAGAAGCGTGGCCGTCGAGGGAATGATCGGGGCGACGCTCACCGGGTTGATGATCCTGCTCTTTCTCCACGACTGGCGGAGCGTGGTGGTCGTGGTTTTCAACATTCCCATGGCACTGCTCAGCTCGCTGTGTGCCCTGTGGATCACGGGCGGCACGATCAACATCATGACGCTTGGCGGCTTGGCATTGTCGATCGGGATTTTGGTCGATGAAGCCACCGTAGAATTGGAGAATATCCACACCCAATTCGAGCACACGCTGGAAATTGCGCGTGCCGTGCGGCGGGGCAATGCGCAGACCGCCGTGCCGCGACTGCTGGCCATGCTTTGCATTCTGTCGGTATTCATCCCGGCCTTCATCATGGCCGAGCCCGTGCGGTCGCTGTTTGTGCCGCTGGCGTTGGCGGTTGGTTTTGCCATGATCGCCTCCTACATGCTCTCGAGCACGGTCGTGCCGGTCCTTGCGGTCTGGTTGCTCAAGCACCATGGTCATCTGGCTGAGGGTCCGCCCCAGGGCCAGCAGCCGGATCAAGCCCCCGGCCAGTCGGTTGCGGACAGCTCAAGCCGTCCGGGCGGGTTCGAGCGATTTCAAAACAAGTTTGGGCAAGTGGTCGGTTGGGTGGTCGCCTGGCGCTGGGTCGTGACACCCACCTACCTGGCCACCTGCCTGCTGGTGTTGGTCGGATTGGGGCTGCAACTCGGAACCGAATTGTTTCCCCAAGTCGATGCGGGCGAGTTCGTCCTGCGCTTTCGTGCTCCGCCCGGCACCAACTTCGAGCTCACCCGTCAAATGTGGGTCCGCTGCCTGCAAGTGATCGACGAAGAGGCCGGCGCCGGAAACATTCACATCTCGATGGGCTTCGCCGGCCAACAGGCGCCCAATTACGGCGTGAACAACATGATTCTGTTTATGCGCGGCCCCGACGACGGACAAATGCGCGTGCAATTGATCGATTCCAGCGGCGTCGCGGTCGGTCCGTTGCGAGAACGGCTGCGAAAGGTCCTTCCCGAGCGAATCATCCCTTGGTTCACCGACGTGCTTGAGCGCGAAGGCTATTCGCGGGACGAGGCCCAGCAGCGGGCACGACAAATCGTTTTTGGATTCGAGCCCGGCGACATCGTGAGCAAGGTCATGAGTTTCGGCTCGCCGACTCCGATCGAGGTGATCGTGGCGAGTCCCGACCTTGCACAGGCTCGATTGCACGCCGAGAAGATTCAGGACGAGTTTCGCAAAATCTCCAGCCTTCGCGACGTGCAGATCCAGCAGACGCTCAATTATCCGACCGTGCCGATCACCATCGATCGCCAGAAGGCCGGTTTAAGTGGTCTGACTACCAAACAAGTCGGCGACTCGGTCCTCGTGGCCACGTCGTCCAGCCGCATGGTGGCACGCAACTATTGGCAAGACCCCCGCACGGGTGTCAGCTACCAGGTGGAGGTGCTGGTGCCGACCCAGCGGATGAACTCGGCGGCCGAGGCCGAGACGATTCCGCTCGACGAAGTCGACCCAGGCTTGAACCTGATGGTCCGCGACGTGGCCCAGGTCGGCACCGGCGTGATGCCCGGCGAATATGACCGCACCGCCATGCAGCGCTACCTGAGCGTCACCGCCAACATCGAAGACGAAGACCTCGGCCGGGCCTCCAAGCAGATTGCCCGCGCGGTCGCGCAGGCTGGCAAGCCGCCGCGCGGTGTGCGGGTCGAAACGCGCGGTCAGATCGCTCCGATGCGCGAAATGTTCACCTCGCTGGCGATCGGGCTGCTCACGGCCGTGATGGTCATCTTTGTACTGCTGACCGCCTATTTTCAATCCCCGCGCCTGGCGCTGGTCTCCTTGGGTGCCGTCCCCGGTGTCCTCAGTGGAGTGGTGCTGATGTTGTTGATCACGGGCACCACGCTCAACATCGAATCGTTCATGGGCACGATCATGTGCATCGGCGTATCGGTTTCCAATTCGGTGATGCTGGTCACTTTCACTTTTCGCGATTGGCAGCAAGGCCGCTCGGCGCTCGACGCCGCCGTGCAAGGCGCTCGCGAGCGATTGCGGCCCATCTTGATGACAGCCTGCGCCATGACCATTGGCATGGTGCCGATGTCGCTGGCTTTGGAAAAAGGGAGCCAGATGGAAGCTCCGCTGGGCCGAGCGGTCGTCGGCGGACTGCTCGTTTCGACGTTCGGCACGCTTCTCATGTTGCCGCCGATTTTCGCCATCGTTATCGGCACCCGCAAACACCGGACTCCTTCTTTGCATCCCGATGACGAAGAGAGCGTCCATTACGACCCGGTGGGAGCGTCGGCCGACCACGCCGCGGACCATCGGGCCAAACCCAGATCAACATAGCGTTCGGCGGGAGAAGGTCCATGGACTACGGTCGAACCGCTCGCAAGCTCCGCTGGAACCCATGCTGGCCCTGGGTCGCGTTGGCCTTTAATCTGGCCGGCTGCGGCGCGCATCAAACCGCGGCGCCGGCGGCACGAACCGAGCCGACGGTCCATCTGACCCGGCCCGAGCGACGCACGATCGAGCGTACCGTCGGCCAGCCGGCTTTCGTCAACGCCTATGAACAGACGTCGATCTATCCCAAAATCTCCGGCTACGTCAAAACATGGAATGTCGACATCGGCGATCGGATCCAGAAAGACTTGTTGCTGGCCGATTTGTTCGTCCCGGAACTCGACGCTCAATTCCGGCAGCAGAAGGCCGAGGTTGCCCGCGATGAAATCCTGATCGAGGTGGCCAAGCAGCAAGTGGAAGTGGCCCAGAAGCAGTTGCAGGTCGCCACGGCCGATGCCGAGCGGGCACGTGCCGACGTCGGCAAGTATCAAAGTGCCGTCGATCGCTGGGAATCGGAAGTCAAACGGCTCGGCAAAATGGTTGAAGAACGGGTCGTCTCGGAACAAATCCTCGACGAGTCGCAAAAACAGCTCAAATCGAACATTGCCGCCCGCGATGCCGCGGTGGCCGCCGCCACCGCCGCCGAAGCCACCGAGATGGCGCAACAGGGCATCGCTGGAGAAAGCCCGAGTCGACGTCGATGCGGCTCGCGCAAACACCATGGTTGCCCAAACCGTCGAGCAGCGCTACGCGGCGCTGGTCAGCTATACCCGTCTCACGGCCCCCTACGACGGTATCGTGGTGGTTCGTAACGCCAACACGGGCGATTTTGTTCAGCCTGCCGTCGGCGACAAATCGGTCGAACGGGATTCGGCGGATCGATCGAGCATGGGCGCGCCGATCTATATCGTTGCCCGCACCGATCTGGTGCGCATCTATGTCGATGTTCCGGAGATCGACGCGAATCATGTCTCTGCCGGAACTGAAGCCCGCGTGCGGATTCAAGCCTTGGATAACACCGAGATTCCCGGCAACGTCACGCGCACCTCCTGGGCGCTCAATGTCCAAAGCCGAACGCTCCGGGCCGAAATCGACCTGCCCAACCCCGATGCCAAGCTACTCCCCGGCATGTACGCCTACGCGATGGTGCTCATCAAGCGGACGGACGTCATGGCGCTGCCAGTGACGGCCATCGTGGAGGCAGGGAACCAAAGCTATTGCTACTTGTTGGTCGAGGGGAAGGCGGTCAAAACGCCCCTCCAAACCGGGATTAGCGATGGACATTGGATCGAAGTGGCCAAGAAACAGTTCCAGGGCGAGTGGACTGCCCTGACCGGCGACGAGCAGGTCATCCTCGGCAATCTTTCCGAGGTCTCGGGCGGAGCAGCGGTCCAGGTGATGACCGCCGACCCGGCCCTCCCGTCCAAGCCGCAACCGTGAGTCGACGGTAGGCCAGGGCCCTCTCTTTGCGCTCCGAGGCACGCCGCATTGCGCCGCTCCGACCTTCACCTGCGAACGGCATGGGTCCTCCCTCGTCAGTGAAACCGGGCGGTGCGAGCGCCCCGGCGATTGCCGGTGGCCGTGGGCGATTTCGCGACGGAGCCCAGCTCATGCGGTTGACCGCATGAACGGCGGCGCCCGATGGGCATTCACCGCACCTTTTCATTACATCGCGGCTCGTTCGGGCGCAGGCACGCGATTGTCAGTCGGCCCGATCGTGATTTGTCGGGTACACTTGCGAGTGATCGCAGATTTGTACGCGTTCGCTGCCGGTCCGATTGCCCCAACCGGCAAATCCTCCCCCGATCGCCAATCCCCCCCGGAGCATACCGTGCGATTTATTCCCGCGTTTGCCGTGTTGGCATTGCTCTTGGTTGCTACACCGTTGCGGGCCGAGCGGTGGTGGAATCGTCGTACCTCCGCTCCCCCACCCCCGGCGACGGGTGCAAATTTAGACTTCTCGGTCTTCAAATCGGCTGCCCCGTCGACGACGCCCGGCGAGGGCATTCCCGAACCGCAAACCGACACTAAGGGCATACCGACGGTCTATTACTTCGATGGCCGCATGCACTGGTGCATGTTGCCCGACGACACCGTGTTGGTCTGGTCCGGTTCGAAATGGGTTCCGCCAGGTGTGATTTACTGGGGTGGCAATCGCGCCAGCGACGCCGCGGCACGAGCCGCTTCACCACCGGGGCCTTGGGTTCATAGTCGCTTCAATGTCGAAAGCCGTGACTATCGCAGTCGCTACGGAACGGACGCTTGGTTCCGTTATGGCCCCGGCCATTACCTCGATTAGGCAGCCGCCAATGGATTGCGCCGGCCTTTGCTCGGCTGGCATCCCGTCACCGTTTAGCGACATGCGGTGAACTCTGAACGACAGGGCGAGGCGCGCCCGCTGGCATTCTACCGTCAGAATTATTCTGAAAGATTCTTCCAGAGCTAGCAGTTTAAAGGTTGCGGGCTGGGCAGACTTGAATCTTCCGTGCGCCAATTCGGGCGGCGAGGCGGCAGGGGGACATTGCCGTTAAAACTCGCTCAACCGAACGGGTCGGCTTCAAATCAGGGCGATCTGTCGGGTTGCGTAATCCATGCGTTCTCGGTTACCGCGGGACAACCCCCACTCAGTGTCCTTCCGATAAGCGTTGTAGTTCCGGCTCGGACTGCAGAATTGCGCTAGCCGGACGAACCACTTCAATCGTGGAGGATGGATCATGCGGCGCCAAGGATGGCGGGCGGTCGGCCTGTTGGTACTTGCTGCGACCTTACCGGTCGCACAATTGCAGGCCCAGCAAGCGGCCCCTGTGGCCAGTGTGATGGGCGCCGCCCAGCCGGATCAGGCTCCGTCCGGGACGGCCCCACAGATTCAGTTGGTCGGGGCCAATATGGCGGCCCAGCGGCAAGCGGTTGCCAGTTTGCCCGCCAACGACTCGGCTGCCGATCCCACTTCGCTGCAAGCCATCATTGATCGGCTCGAGGCGACCGAGGCGGAATTGGCTCAGTTACGCGAGCAGCAAGCCAAGATAACGGCCAGGCCCAAACCCCAAAATTGGCTGGCCGCCATGCAGCAATCGGCCAGCGGCACGAGCGAACAGAACGTCGAAGATCGCATCAAGAATCTCGAAAAAGAAGCCATTGCGAATCGCGAAAAGCTTCCCTTCGTCCGGCTGAGCGGTTTTTTTCAATACGACACCGACTGGTACAATCAGGATTCCGCCAGCCAGCGTCAATTGGGCAACGTCCAAACCGGCTCTGGTTTTCGCCGTGCCCGTCTGCAAGCCCTCGGTAAGCTGAGCGAGTTCACCAACTTCAGCATCGAAATGGACTTTGCGTTCCCCGGCCGTCCCAGCTTTATGGACGTGTGGGGTGAACAAACGAATCTGCCGCTGGGCACCGTGAGAATCGGTCAATACCGCCAGCCGGTCACGATGGATTCGTGGACCAGCATCCGCCACTTGGAATTCCTCGAACGTTCGGCGCCGTTCATCGCCTTCGATCCGTTCCGCCGCGTCGGCGTCATGGATTATTGGCTTAGCGACAACCAACGAACTTTGCTGGCCGCCAGCGTCTATGCTTCGGGCTGGACATTCTGGAATAGCACCAACAATGGGGCAACAAGCCAGACGCAGACAAGCGTCGAAGGAAACGATAACCGATTCGGCACCACGTTGGGTAACGGTGCCGCCTTGACAATGCGTGGCACGCATTTGCTCTGGTACGACGATCCGACCGAAGGCCGCTACCTGATGCACGTCGGTGGTGGTTACAACGTCGCACAAATCGGCGACAATCCCTCCCAAGCCGGTGGTGGAACGTATCGGGCTTCGACGATTCCCGAAACATTCGTCGGCGATCAGCAAGGAAGCTTCAACACCTTCGCCGGTACGCCCAACGTGTTGGATACCGGCCGCTTCCGCGCTCACGCATACCAATTGGTGCACACGGAATGGGCCGCCAACTATGGTTCGTTCCATGTGCAAACCGAATGGATGGGAACCGCCGTCGCGCAGAATGGTGGCCCGCAGGTTCTCTACAACGGTGCCTACGCCCAGTGTGGTTACTTCCTGACTGGCGAAAGCGCCGGTTACAACAAGCAAATGGGTGCCCTGGACTATAACTGCAGGCCGTTCAGCGAGTTCTTCGGACTCGGCAGCCGCAAGGGAATTTGCGGTTGGGGTGCCTGGGAAGTCGCTGCCCGCTGGTCCTACGTCGATTTGCAGAGCGACCGTATTAAGGCCAGCAACTATGTCGGTACCACGGGCGGCGGCCTCCCCACCGGCCCGGCACCTCCATCGGGCCCGATTGGCACGACCGCCTATTTGGCCGGTCCATCGGTCGCCAATCCGAATCCTGGTGTGTTGAACGAAGGCACGCTGGCTTTGAACTGGTATTGGAATCAGTTCACCCGTGTGCAGTTCAACATCATCTTCTGTAATGTCAGCAGCCAATACGTCCCAGTGGGCTACAGTCATCAAAGCCTGATGGAAGCCTATACCTGCCGCTACCAGATCGAATTCTAATTCTCGCCTGACAGGAGTCATTCTCAATCGAGTGTGCTCAAGATAGTTCGGCGGGTCGGACCTTATCGATCGCCCTGCCGATTACTTAGTCTTCCCGCTTTGACTGCAAGTTGCCGGCTTGCAAACCCAGCGCGGTTCGAATTCCCTCGCGCCGTCGTCCGAGCGAACGGGCCACGCGAAAACTCGCGATGGCCTGTCCGGGACCGGGCGTTTGGAAAAGTTGACCGGGTTGGGCGAGCATTCCGTTTGCCCAAAGATACGGTGGTATCTCACAGGCAAACCCTTCCGATAAGTCTGAGTGACTCAGCATAGTGCGCATGGATGCGCCGCTAACGTTGAGTTGCTGAAATCGTGGAGCACGGCACATGCAGCGCCAAGGATGGCGAGCGTTCGCAACATGGTTGTTCATCACTGGGGTTCTCCCGGCCATAGCTTGGGCCCAACAGCCCGCGTCTGCTGCCGATCCGCCGTCTTCGGCGGAAACGGAAGCCAGCCTCAGCCAGCAAACCAGCCTGGTTTCGGCTCAGTTGTCCGATCAACGGCTGCCGCCGGCTGCCGGCAATGCTGAGGTGGCCGACCCGAATTCGATGGCGGGGGTCCTGGCGCGACTCAAGCGGGCTCAAGACGAGGTGGCGGCGCTGCGCGGCCAGATCGCGACCGATTCCGGCGCGGACGCGCCGTCGCAGCCTTCAAAATTGCGCGGCATCTTCACCGCCTTCGAGCAAATCGGCCCAAGCGAAATGAATGTCGAAGACCGCATCCGCAGCCTGATGAGCACGCTGAAACCCGGCAATCCCTATCCGCTCGTTCGCCTCAGCGGATTTTTTCAATATGACACCGGCTGGTACAACCAGGATGCCGCCAGCAAGGCGGTGCTCGGCAACGCTCAAAACGGTTCCGGATTTCGCCGCACTCGTTTGCAGGCCCTCGGCAAAGTCACCGAGTTCACCAATTACAGCATCGAAATCGACTTCGCCAGTCCTGGCCGGCCCAGCTTCCTGGACGTCTGGGGCGAACAAACGAATCTGCCATTCGGAGCTGTGCGAATTGGGCAATTCCGCCAGCCCATCTCCATGGACGGCTGGACCAGCGTGCGCCACTTGGACTTCATGGAACGCTCGTTGCCCATGCTGGCGTTCGATCCCTTCCGCCGCGTTGGTATCATGAACTGGTGGAATAGCGAAAACAATCGCACATTGATTGCCGGCAGCATCTACACCGCCGGTGCGACCTATTGGAACTCAACCCAAAATGGAGCAACAAGCCAAACCCAATACAGCATTTTGGGGACCGACGATCGTGACGGCACGATGTTGGGCAACGGCGTCGCCGCCGCGGTTCGCGGTGCTCACCTGCTCTACTACGACGAACCGACCGACGGCCGCTATCTAATGGCCATCGGCGGCAGCTACAACTTCTCGCAGATCGGCGGAGCACCGGGTCAACTGGGCGCGAACATGTATCGCGCAACGACGTTTCCGGAATTTTTTGTCGGCGACTCGATCGCCTCGAATTCCGTCCTCGGCAGCACGCCGAACGTCCTCGACACCGGCCGATTTCTCGCTCACAACTACAGCCTTTACAATCTTGAATGGGCCGCCAATTACGGCTCGTTCCACATGCAATCGGAATGGTTCGGCACCGCGGTCGCCCAGTACGGCGGTCCGCTGGTCTTCTACGACGGTGCTTACGCCCAGTGCGGCTACTTCCTCACTGGCGAAAGCGCCGGCTACGCCAAGAACATGGGGGCTATGGACTATAACTGCAAACCATTCAGCGAGTTCTTTGGGCTAGGTCACGGAAAGCCAATCTGCGGTTGGGGAGCATGGGAACTTACCGGACGCTGGTCCTACGTCGACTTGCAAACCAACCGCATCAAAGCAAGCAACTACGCATCAGGCACCAACCTGACCACCCCCGGCACGTCCGGGGGCTTTCTTACCGGCCCGTCGGCCAGCAATCCCAACCCGGGCGTGGTGAACGAAAGCACGGTCGGCGTGAACTGGTATTGGAATCAATTCACAAAAATGCAATTCAACTGGATCCACAACATGCTCAGTAGCCAGTACCACGGAATGAGCAACATGGACATCTTCGCATGTCGTTTGCAAGCCGAGTTCTAATGCCTCGCCCGTCGAGATGCTCTCAAGGCCCGGTTTTCTGAACGGCGACGAGCGATTTCGGCCCACTGGTCAGTCAGCGCATTCAGTCGGGGCCAACCAGAAATAAGCCTCGTGCCCACCTTGCGTTGCGGTCGATTGGCCTCTTCTCGGCCGGGGCATTCTCCGCACCCGTTACCGGCGAAAAACCACCGTCGGTGACCCGATGGCCCTGCGGGGTGGCGGATGTCACGCGGCACCGCCAGGCCCGATTTTCACTCATCGGGGGGCTAATTTCGGCAACTGGATTGCAGCGGCTTGGCCCCACGACCACAATAGACCCGAGTTCACTACCCCGCCTGAACCGACATTGGTCGCTCCGCCACGCGTGGCCCGGTCTGCTTTTCCCATCGCCGAGCCTTAAGTAGGACTCTGGCGAAGGGCGATGGTTTTTCCCAAACGGCCATGCGGGCACCCGGTGCTTACCATGAACTCGATCTTGAGTTGTCGCTTCAGAGTCAAAGACCCAGAAAGGTATCCCTCATCATGAGCTACGCCTCGCGTCGTTTGCTCCTTGTTTGTTTCGTTCTGGGGCTGCTGGCGCCTGCTGCTGCGCCCGCGGCCGCCGCCGATGCCGCCGTTCCGAAAATTCGGGCGTTGATGGTCATTGGCGGATGTTGTCACGACTACGCGGAGCAGAAGAAGATTCTCAGTGAAGGCATTTCCGCCCGCGCACCGGTCGAATGGACCATCGAGTACAGCGACAAGACGACCACCGACATTAAATTCCCGATCTATGAGAAGCCCGATTGGTCTAAAGGTTTCGACGTGGTGGTCCACAACGAATGCGTCTCCAGCGTGACCGATCTCGACTGGATCGAGCGCATCGTGAAGCCGCATCGCGAAGGCTTGCCCGCCGTCGTCATCCACTGTGCCATGCACTGCTACCGCGGAGAAACGGACGACTGGTTCAAGTTTCTTGGCGTGACGTCGCGTCGGCACCAGTTAAACACTCCGATTGTCGTGGATAATATCGCACCGCAGAACCCGATCATGAAGGGTTTCGGCGACAAGTGGCAGACGCCGGCCGGTGAGCTCTACATCATCGAAAAGCTCTGGCCCACCGCCAAACCGCTGGCGCACGCCATGAGTGTCGAAACGAAAACCGACCAGGTCTGCGTCTGGACCAACCAGTTCGAAAAGGGCCGCGTCTTCGGCACCACCATCGGCCATCACAATTCGGAAATGTCCGATCCCGTGTTTCTCAACTACGTGACACGCGGACTGTTGTGGGCGGTCGACAAACTCGACGATCAGCACTTCAAGCCGGTTGCTGCGGTCGCGGCTCCGACGGCCGATCGTGTTTCGGTTCGTGCTGACCGATAGAATCGCTCAAGGATTCGAGCCCAGGCGCGGCGCGAGCTGTCGATCAAGCCCAATGGGCCGGTTGACGCCCACTCGCCAGGATCGCGCCTCGATGCTCGCGTAATCTCGGATCGCTACGGGTCAATTAACCGGCCCGTGGTGATCCGATACGCCTTGCTACGAAGACGCTTTTTCGGACGTACCGTTCGGTGGCACGCTCAGCGCCTGCACCAACTCCGCGGCCACTTGATCCTTCGGTTCGAGTTGTGCGACGCGCTCCAGTTCGCCACGAGCCACGTCCAGTTGGCCGGCCGTCAATTGGTGATAGGCCAGCAGGAACAGAGCGTCGGCAGCCTTGGGGTTGTCCTTGGCGTAGTTCTCCAAGGACGCAAGCTGACCAGCATACGTTTTCGGATCGGCGTACAGCGATTTGAGCGTCTGCTCATCCCATCCTGGCCCCGCCGACAATACCGCGTAAATCCCCGCCGCTGCATCGCGATACTTCTGCTGAGCGAACAGCGTCAAAGCCCGAAACTCGTGAACCGCCGTATCGTCCGGCAACAGTGCGACTGCCTTGTTGGCTAACTGCTCGGCCTGGGCATAATCGCCCTGCTTGAACGCTTCGCGGGCCGTATCCATGTCGGCCAAGGCTTGCTGCTGCTGAGTCGTCGGCTGTGCAGCAAAGGGATTTTGGATCGTTTGAGATCCATCATTGTTATTGGCCACGAGTGTGCCGCTGTCGGCAGTTCCCGCAGCGACGGGCAGTGGATCACTGGTATCGTTGGCCAGATTTTGCCCGTTGCCCGTGGTAGTCGCCAAAGAACTGCTCGTGGGAATTGCCTGCGAGTAGTCGTATCCGCTTCCACTGCCGCCGCCCCAATAAGGATTCGCGTAGGCATACCCCAGCCCGAGGCCGGCCGCGGCTCCAAGCCCGAGTCCCGTCCCGAGTCCGGTCCCGTAGTTACCGTATGCGGCCCCGTTGCCGTAAGCGGCACCATTGCCGTATGCGACTCCATTGCCGTAGCCGGCTCCGTTGCCATATCCGCCGCCGTATCCACCGTAACCGCCGCCCCAGCTTGCCGGATAGGCGCCCCAGCCACCCCAATAGCCATGGTGCCAATGGTGGTGCCAGTTGTCGTGGTTGCCGTGCCAGGCGTTGTTGTTCCATTGATGATGGGTGGCGAGGTCATGATGATTGGCGTTCGCGCCGGGATGGTGATCGAAACCGGCATGGTGATCGAGACCGTGCCCCGCTGCGCCGAATGGCCTGCGACAGAATGTCCCGTTCCCGGATGGCCTCCGGGGGTTCCGCTCGGATGCCTAGCTCCCGGGCTGCCGCCAAGATGTCCGGAGCTTGAATTGCTGCCCGGGATACCCGTCGGGGTGCCACTCGGATGACCCGCTACGGAATTCCCGCCTGCGGTCCCGCCTGGATGCCTGTCGAAGTGATGGTCGCCGTCGTGATGATCACCCGGGTGATGGCCGGCCGCGTGATTTTCGCCTGGATGATGTTCGCCTGGATGCCCCGCGGAATGATGTTCACCTTCGTGATGTTCGCCCGGATGGCCGGCGAGGTGATGCTCGCCGGGGTGACCGTTGTGATGTTCGCCTGGATGTCCGCCGGCGTGATGTTCACTACCGTGCTCCCCACCGTGTCCACCGCCATGTCCACCACCACCATGCCCCCCACCACCGCCGTGTGCCAACAGAGGACTGGGCAGCAGCGCGGCGGCCAACAGGGCCAATCCGCGGCCAAGGCCAAGAATTCGTGGTTTTGCACTACGGCCGGCGAAATTGTGCCGCGTCGATACCGACGCGCGTTGCAGATTTTGGCTCTCGGACGGCAGCTTGACGAAGGATTTCATCGTTGGGCTTCCTGAGAATTGGGGCGAAGTGAAACGTATCGCCATCGCAAGAAAAGGACGAGCGCGACAGCGCACAAGACGAGAAGAAAGGTCTATACAACCCTCAGTGCGCTTTTCGGCCCTCGGTCGCTACGCTGCTGCGGTTCGCCCTGGTCAGCGAGCGATCGAACCGGTCGGCTGGTCCGATTGGGGTGGTTGTTTGCTCGCGATCGTGTCCGGCTTGGGTGGCGTGTCACGGCGGGGCATCCTTCACCCCGCCCCGGCGCCCCCGGTCGAAGCCCTGACGTGGCAGGGCATCGCCGCAATGCGCGGGGCGTTTCGACTCGCCCTTCGAGGAGCAGCCGCCTCAAAGTTGCCTAGGAAGATTCCTTGTCGGAGGCGCCGGCCCGCGGCACCTTGAGTGCCTGCACCAGCTCTGTAGCCACTTTATCTTTCGGTTCGAGCTGGGCTACCCGCTCCAGCTCACCACGAGCAACGTCCAACTTTCCGGCCGTCAATTCGTGATAAGCCAGCAGGAACAGAGCATCGGCGGCCTGGGGATTGTCTTTCGCGTACGTTTCCAACGCCTGAAGCTGTCCGGCGTACGTTTTCGGATCGGCGTACAGCGACTGAAGCGTCTTCTCGTTCCACCCCGGTCCGGCCGACAACACGGCATAAATCCCCGCTGCCGCATCGCGATATTTCTTCTGGGCAAACATCGTCAACGCCCGAAACTCGTGAATCGCCGTGTCGTCCGGCAGCAGGGCAACTGCTTTGTCGGCGAACTGCTCGGCCCGGGCATAGTCACCCTGCTTGAACGCGTCACGGGCCGTGTCCATATCGGCCAAGGCTTGCTGCTGCTGCGTGGTGGGCTCCGCGGCGAAAGGATTCTCGATCGTCTGCGGCCCGCTGCCCGCGCCGGCCAGCAGCGCACCGCTATCGGCCGTATCGGCGGCTACTTGCTGCGGATCGCTTGTGTCGTTAGCCAGCGTTTGCCCGTTGCCTGCGCCATAGGCCACGGTGTTCGCGGCAGGAATCGCTTGCGCGTAGTTGTAACCGGTCCCGGTCGACCCGTTGTCGCCACCCCAGTAGGGATTGTTGTAGGCATAGCCGAGTCCTAGCCCCCCCGCAGCTGCCAGACCCGCGCCAATTCCAAGTCCGGTCCCGTATCCACCATATCCGCCGTAGCCGCCATATCCGTTTCCGTTGACGTATGCGTTGTTGGCATATCCACCGCCGCCGTATCCGGCCCCCCAGCTCGCCGGGTATGCGCCCCAGCCACCCCAATAGCCGTGGTGCCAATTATTGTGCCAGTGATCGTGGTTACCGTGCCAGCCGTTATTGTTCCAGCGATGATGCGCAGCAGCATGATGGTTGCCATGTCCGCCTGGGTGGTGTCCACCCGCATGATGTCCAGCGTGATGACCCCCGCCGTGATGTCCGCCGCCGTGATGTCCCCCGCCATGATGTCCGCCGCCGTGTCCGCCGCCGCCACGAGCCAATACGCCACCGGGCAGCAACAAGGTGGCCAGCGCAGCCAGTCCCCAGCAAGCGCCGAGGATCAACGGTTTCCAGCCGCCACGGACGATATTTCTGCGGTTCGGTGATGCGGCGCTTTGAAGATTCTGGCTCTCGGACGGCAGTTTAGCGACGGATTTCATCGTACGGCTTTCTTGGAATTTGGGCGAAGCGAAACAGTTCGAGATTACAAGATGAGACGAGCGCGATGACGCGCGGATAGGAGATGGGTCCAGATAACCCTAGTGCGCTTTTTGGCCATCGGCCGCTTCGCGGGCGCGCTGTGCCGCGCGTGCCGGGAATCGGATCTGCCGAGCGGTACGGTTAGAGTGGATTTTCGCCCTAGGTACGCTCGATGCCCGGCACGCATCCCGTATCCCCTCGAACGCGCCGAGTGCGGCGGTCGCGCGGGCGCAAGGCGATTACTCTTCGGCCTTCAGCTGCCGCAGTACTTCAAGGGCGTGCTGGGCGTGGGCCGGGCCTTGCCACATCGAGACAAAAACCATCTGAATAATTCCCTGCTTGTCGATCACAAAGGTCGCTCGCTGGGGAATCAGCCACAACCGATTCGCGATTCCATACAACGCGCGCAGCGAGCCGTCGGCATCGCTTAGCAGATGGAACGGCAGAGCATGAGCCGCGGCAAACTGACGGTGCGACTCCAAGGAATTGCCGCTGATGCCTATCACCACGGCGTCGGCCACCGAGAAATCGGCGTAGCGGTCGCGAAACTCGCAGGCCTGGGCGGTGCAAATCGCCGTGTGGTCGCGCGGATAAAAATACAGCACCACGCACCGCCGGTCGCGAAAGTCGCTCAGCCGGATCAGTTCGCCAACGGACGATTGCCGGGCGAAATCGGGTGCCGCGTCTCCCACACGCGGGCCGGCTGCACTTGCCATCGAGAGTCTCGGCGGGTTTGCTTAAAAGATACCGAGCTGGTCGCGCGCGTCCTCGGTCATCCGATCCGGAGTCCAGGGAGGGACCATCACCAGTTTGACCTCGACTTCGCCCGCTCCCGGCAAAGCTCCCACCACCGTCTTGGCTTGCGAGATCAATTGCGGACCTGCCGGGCACGCCGGGCTGGTCATCGTCATCTCGATCTTGACGTTCGACTTCTCTTCGACCTCGTCGACGGTCACCAGATAAATCAGCCCTAGATCGATGATGTTAATGAACAGTTCCGGATCGATGACCTGCTTGAGTGCTTCGCGAACCGCGTCCTCGCTGAGTGCCATCGTATCGGTCTCCAGAAAAAAGCCACGGGCCGCCACCGGCGTGTGCGCGTGGCATCAAGAATCGTCGCCGTTCATTCGCCGTCGTTCAATTTTACCAGAATCTGGTCTCCCAGCACGCGCACCTCGTGGACGACCGTCGGCTTGGTCGCCGGCATCGTCAGCGCCCGACCATCCCGCAAATCGAACCGAGCACCGTGTCGCGGACAGGCGACCGACAACCCGACGAGCTCACCTTCACCCAGCGGGCCGCCGTCGTGCGTGCAGACGTCGTCCAGAGCGTAGAAGTTTCCGGCCGCGTGAAACACCACGACCAAACGGTCGTCGATCTCGACCAGTTTCCGGCCCGGATCGGGAATCTCGGAAACCTTGGCCACGGGAACAAAGTCGGACATCTCGTGATCCCTTGGCTCCACGGGAGGCACACCGCCGCGAGACCACCCGACTGCACGGGTGAAGGCGCAGTTTCAGCCCCTCGATTGTTTATTCGTATTCGCGAATCCGGCGGCCAATGGCCTGGCCCAGCGCCTCGCGCACGCTTTCGATCGTGATTCGATCGAAAATCTGCTGGAAAAACCCAGCCACGATCATCCGAATGGCTTCTTTCCGCGTCAGTCCACGAGTACGGCAGTAAAAGACCTGCTCGTCATCCACCCGGCCCGCGGTCGAACCGTGCGTGCAGCGAACGTCGTCGGCTTCGATCTCCAGACCTGGGATCGAGTCGCTACGGGCGTGGTCGGACAGTAGCAGGTTGTCGTTCCGCTGATAGCCGTCGGTCTTTTGGGCGTCGCGATCGACTTTGATCATCCCGCGCCACACCGTGCGCGACTCGTCCTGCAGTGCGGCCTTATAAAGCAAGTCGCTGCGGCAATGGGGCGCTTGATGGTGCTGCAACGTGTGATACGAAAGGTGCTGTCGCCCTTCGGTGAACATGACGCCGTTGACTTCGGTGTCGGCACCCGGGCCGACGAGCGCCACGTGCTGGTTGACTTTGGCCAGTCTGGCCCCCAGAGCGGCGATCGTCCATTGCAGCCGAGCATCGCGCTCGACAAGGCCGCGCTGATGGGCAAAATGCCAGACGCCGCTCGACCAATTCTGCAGATTCACATAACGCAGCCGAGCTCCCGGCTGAACGATCAACTCCACGGCGCCCAAGTGCAAACCCGCGGCATCGCGGGAGGTGCTGGCCGTTTCGGCCAACAACGTAGCCTCGGAACCCGCCTCGAGCACGACCAGCGTATGTCCCAAATCGGTGCCGCCGGCGCTCAAGGCCGACAACATGTGCAGCGGCCGGTCGATCGAGACTCCTCGCGGCACGTACAGCACCGTTCCGCCCGACCACCAGGCGGCGTGCAAGGCCGCGAACTTATCGGCGGCAAAGTTCACCACCCGACGCGAGAGATAGGGCCGCAGCAAATCACCGTGCCGCACCACCGCCGTGTCGAGACTTTCGAAAATCACCCCCTGCCGGGCCAGCTCGCTGTCCAACTCAGCCGTGACAACGTGGCTGTCGACGGCGACCGTGCGGCCGGCCAGGTCGACGCCGTGGCTCAGAAGTGCGTCGGGCGCCGGAGCACCCGCCGCCGGCTCGGCCGGATATCCGAAACGGTCGAGCCGCAGCGTGCGGACATCGGTCCGCATCCATTCCTCTTGCTGCCGATTGGGGAGCGGCAACTCCTGACTCTTGTGCCAGGCTTCGAGCCGCAGATCGCGGACCCAATCCGGCTCTTGCCGCGCGGCGAGAAAAGCGTCGAAGGCGTCTTGCGTAAAGGTGGGATGTGTTGCGGTGCTCACTGCGTGAAATTTCTCTTTGGCAAAACAGACTCGCTGCCTGTTGGCTCGCGGTCTTGGGATCATCATTCCGCGGCTGGATACGAGCCCAACGCCGTGGTCGATTGCGAAACCCGTGCGGAAACGGCAAACGGGTTCGAGCTCGGCCGGCCTCGTCTCAATGCGCGCGGCCCTTTAGCCGACCGAACCTTCCATTTGCAACTCGATCAGCCGGTTCATTTCGACCGCATACTCCATCGGCAGTTCCTTGACCAGCGGCTCGATGAAACCGTTCACGATCATCGTGCTCGCTTCGGCCTCGGACAGGCCTCGGCTCTTCAGGTAAAAGAGCTGCTCCTCACCGATCCGCGAGACGCTGGCCTCGTGCCCGACCGACACGTCTTGCTCTTCGGTTTCGATATAAGGATACGTGTCGCTGCGGCTCTTCGAGTCGAGAATCAACGCGTCGCAAACGACGCTCGACTTCGACTTGCGAGCGCCATGCTCCATCTTGACCAGACCGCGATAGCTCGCCCGGCCGCCGTTCTTCGAGATCGACTTGGAAATGATCCGGCTCGAAGTGTTTGGGGCACAGTGAACCATTTTGGCTCCGGCATCTTGATGCTGACCGGCCGACGCGAACGCGATCGATAAAACCTCGCCCCGGGCACCCGGCTCCATCATGTAGACGGCCGGATATTTCATCGTCAGCCGGCTTCCCAGGTTGCCGTCGATCCACTCCATCAGAGCGCCTTCGTAGGCCATGGCCCGCTTGGTCACCAGGTTGTAGATGTTGTTGGCCCAGTTTTGAATCGTGGTATAGCGGCAGCGGGCGTGCTTCTTGACGACGATTTCGACCACGGCCGAATGCAGACTTTCGGTCGAATACATCGGGGCAGTGCAGCCTTCGACGTAATGGACTTCGGCCCCTTCGTCGACGATGATCAGCGTCCGCTCGAATTGACCCATGTTTTCGGCATTGATGCGGAAGTAGGCTTGCAGCGGGAACTCGATCTTGACGCCCTTGGGGACATAAATGAACGAGCCCCCCGACCAGACGGCCGAGTTCAAGGCGGCAAATTTGTTGTCCGCCGGCGGAATGATGGTGGCGAAATAGTCGCGCACCAGGTCCGGATACTCGCGCACGGCGGTATCGGTGTCGGTGAAGATCACCCCTTGCCGACTCAGTTCCTCTTGCAGCGAACCGTAAACGACTTCGCTCTCGAACTGAGCCTTCACTCCAGCCAGAAATTTTTTCTCGGCCTCGGGAATGCCCAGCCGATCGAACGTCTTTTTGATTTCCTCAGGCACGTCGTCCCAGCTCTTGCCCTGATGGTCGGCGGGCTTGAGGTAGTAGAAGATGTCCTGGAAGTTGATGGCGATGTCGCCGCCCCAATGGGGCATCGGCTTGGAATTGAAGATCTCCAGGCTTTTCAGCCGGAAATCGCGCATCCAGGCCGGCTCCTTCTTCATTTCCGAGATCTGCTCGACGATGGTCGCGTCGAGCCCCCGGCGGGCTTTGAAGATCGCCTTCGACTCGGTGCGGAAGTCGTATTTGTTAATTTCGCCGATCGCGTCGACCGGTGCGGCTACTTCGGTGGCCATTTGAAAACTGCCTTTCCTTCCACTCTTTGCGGCGGCACGTCTGGGCGGGTGGTTCTTTCCCGGTCAGGAGCGTCCGGTGTCCGCACTAAAAGCGGTGATGTGCCTTGTCGGTTGGTTCTGTTCTGCCTGTTGTTCCTGCACCGGCCATTCGGCCTGGCTCAGTATTTTATTGTCGATTAGGAAGCTGTGCCGGCCGCTTGCCGCGATTGAACGCCGCGCGACCTGCGCTTCCTCGCGCAGTAGTTCGGCTTCGTCGGCCGCGGCCGATGGATACGCCCGGCGGATACGGTCGTAACCTTGTTTGTGCAATTCCATCGCCAGCTCCGGGCCGCCCGTTTCGACGATTCGACCGCCGAGCATGACGTGGGTGAAATTGGGCCGGTTGTGTTCCAGCAATTGTTCGTGATGCGTGATGATCAAAATGCCCATGTCGTGGCCGCCGATTTCGGCGATGCTTTGGCTTGCCAACCGTACGGCATCGACGTCCAGACCCGAATCGGTTTCGTCCAGGATCGCAAACTTCGGCCGCAGCATGGCCAATTGCAAAATCTCGGCCCGCTTCATCTCGCCGCCCGAAAATCCCTCGTTGACGTAGCGCCGGGCAAACTCCTTGTCCATGCGCAGCTGCTCCATCTTGGCGGTGAGCTCCTTGCGGAACTCGCGCATCGGAATCAGCTCTTCCCCTTCCTTGCGGTCAGGGCGGCGAACATTCGTCGCCGCGTGGCGCAAAAAGTCGGCCATCTTGACCCCGGGAATCGACATCGGCCGCTGGAAAGCCAGGAAAATGCCGGCCCGAGCCCGGTGGGTGGCATCCATGGCCAACAAGTCGACTCCGTCGAGCGTGATGCTCCCCTGCGTCACTTCGTAGCCGGGATGCCCCATGATGGCATATCCCAACGTGCTCTTGCCCGAGCCGTTGGGGCCCATCAAGGCGTGGACTTCGCCTCGCTTGATCTCGAGATCCACGCCCCGCAGAATCGGCTTTCCGTCGACTGCCACGTGCAGGTCGGTGATTTTCAGAATTTCGGTCATGATGCCTGTTTACTAATTTGATTGCGTCGCGGTTCAGCCGGATGTTGTTTCCGGAACTAAAAGTGATTCGGCGTTCTTAGCCGGTGATCTTCTGATGGTGAAAAATCCCTTCTTCGGCCGCTCCCGGAGCGACGTAGCCCGAATGGTGCGGCACCGGCAACTCATCGTCCAGCTTGTCTCCCACCGGCGATCCGGCGGCGCGGGCGATTCGGTGTCCTTTGATCTTGTCTTGCACGCGCATCAGCCCTTCCAACAATGCTTCGGGGCGAGGCGGGCAACCCGGCACGTAAACGTCGACCGGTACCACCAAATCGACCCCTTTTACAACGTGATAGCCATATTTGAAATAAGGGCCGCCACCCACCGTGCAGGCGCCCATGGCGATCACGAACTTCGGGTCGGGCATCAAGTTGTAAAGCCGGCGCACCCGACTCGCCATTTTGTACGTCACTGTTCCGGCCACGATCATCAAGTCGGCCTGCCGCGGACTGGCGCGAAACGCCCCCGCCCGAACCGATCCATGTCGTAGCGGCTGGCCCCGGCGGCCATCATCTCGATGGCGCAACAAGCCAGTCCAAAAGTCATTGGCCATAGACTCGACTCGCGCGCCCAGTTGATCGCTTGCTCGATCGACGTGACGATCACGTTCTCTTCGAATCGACCTTCAATCCAAGGCTGCGTCATACTTCGAATCCCCCGTGTTACGCCACGTTGCCGCGAAATCAGCCGGTTCGCCGCCGAACCTCGAGCTATCCCTCACCCATGCCGCTCGCTCCCCCTTCACTCCCGTTCAAGTGAGCCGACAAACACTCAAATTTAACCACTCGCCACGGGGTTGGAAACCGCTAGCGGCCCGGTTTGGAACCGGCAGCACGGATCTCCGTCCAACCGGCAGGCGGTCAGTCGAACATCCTGCGCAAGCAACTCGGCCAACATCATCCGTTCCATCGCGCAAATCCCACGGTCCACTTCGGCCAATTCCGGGTAAGGGCAGGCCCAAACGGTCAGCACCGCCGACTCACTCGCAGGCCGCGAGATCTCAGCCGCGCCGATGTCGATCACTTTCAAGGGGTTTTCCCCGGCCGGCATTCGCGTCGCCGCCCCCCGCTGCCGGATCGGTTCCGCTGGCGTGGCGATCGTCTCGACGGCCAGCGGCACGTCCCGCTCGCCAAAAACCTGGGCCACCGATTGCATCCGCGCCTCCGTGGTTTCCCCCTCGATCCGGTCGGCATAAAGGCCAGCCATTCGTTTGGCCAGCCGGCCGATCAAACCACGGCGTACCGACGGGTCGGAGATCGATCGGATTTCCTGCCACAGCATCATCGCCAAATCGGCGAAATTACTCCCCGACTGACGCTGGCCTTTCTCAGTCAGCACATACCGATGGCTGGGCCGCCCCCGCCCGCTCCGCAATGTATGGCGCCCGACGAGTCCCTGACCCATCAATCGACTCAGCCGTTGCCGGACTGCTGTCGGCGTCACGTCGGTGGCCACCGCGAGTTCGGAGACGCACATCGAGCCAGTCTGCCGCAGCAGATCGACGATGTCGCTGTCCGAAGTCTGGCTGATACCGCCCACTGCGTGCACCTGAATGTCTTGTTTGCCGCCCCGTTGGTGCAATCGCTTGCACGCCACTTACTCTAACCGAATCATAGAGGTAATTGCATTTTTAGCAACTCAATATGCTAAAATTCCGATTTATGATTGCTAGCGTCGCAAAACCGAGTCGCTCGACTTTCAGACCCCCCCCACTCACCCCCCCACCCCCCCCCAACAGCGGAGAGTCGCTGGCGAGCCGCGTTAGGCAGGTCGTTGGGCGCGCTGCCTTGTAGTGAGCGGAGTGATCCGATAGCCTGATGCATTGATATTGGCTGATGCGTTCTACCCGCCCCCCTACACGCCGCCGAGATCGCCCCATGTCTGGATTTGCTTCGCTATCCCATGCGTCGTCGTTAACGCGCCGGTCCGCCTTGCAGGCGGGGGCGGTGGGGTTGCTGGGATTGGGAATGAATCATGTGGCCGCCCTGCGTGCGATTGCCGCGGCCGACAAGCAGCCCCCCAAAGAACCTGCTGCTAAGGCCGTCATTTATATCTTTCTGTCTGGGGGCTTAGGGCAACACGACAGTTTCGATATGAAGCCCGATGCACCGGACTCGATCCGGGGCGAATTTCGGCCGATCGCCACGCGCACGCCGGGCATCCAGATCTGCGAGCACTTGCCGCTGTTGGCCGAGCGGAGCCATCAATGGGCTTTGGTGCGCTCACTGGCCCACTCGCACCCGACTCACTCGGCTGGGCACCAGTTAATGCTGAGCGGTCGGTCGACGCTGCCGCCAGGTTTCGATAACGAGACGGCTAAGCCGACCGATTGGCCATCGATTGCGGCGGTGGCCGGCGCCGTGACTCGCCCCCGCAATAATCTACCGCCGGCAGTCGTGCTACCCGAAACGTTGATTCATCGCACGGGTCATTCCATTCCGGGCCAGCACGCCGGCATGATGGGGGCCAGCCGCGACCCCATGTTTCTGCAGTTTTGCCCATTTGATTCCACGGTTTACGGTGCGTACCCCGAGTATGCGTTTCACCATGCCACCGGACGAAAGAAGATGGATCAATTCGTCTTCCAAGCTCCGAATTTACAGCTGCCGGCCGGCGTCGACGACACTCGCTTCCACCGCCGGCTAGATCTCTTGGCGTCGATTGGCAGGCAGCAAGGCCAGTTGGAGCAGGTGGCCGAGAACGAGGATTACGATCGTCATCGGCAGCGGGCCGTTTCGCTGTTGTCCGATCGGCAGACGCAGCAGGCGTTCGACGTGTCGCGGGCCGATCCCAAAACGCTCGACCGTTACGGCCGCAACACCTTTGGCTGGTCGTTGCTGATCGCCCGGCAACTGGTCGAGGCGGGGGTCAACCTGGTGCAAGTCAACCTCGGCAACAATGAGACCTGGGATACGCATGGCAATGCGTTTCCGCACCTGAAGGACTTCTTGTTTCCGCCCACCGATCGCGCGGTGTCGGCGCTGCTGGACGATCTATCGGAACGTGGGATGCTCGATTCCACGCTGATCGTCATGGCCGGGGAAATGGGGCGGACGCCTAAAATCTCGACCTTGCCGGCCGCTTACGACAAGCCAGGCCGCGATCACTGGGGCACGCAAACCGTTTTCTTCGCCGGTGGCGGAGTCCGCGGCGGCAACGTCGTCGGTTCGACCGACAAGATCGGCGCCTTTCCGGCCACCAGCCCGCAGACTCCCGAAAACATGGGGGCCACGATCTATCAGGCCCTGGGAATTCCGCGCACCGTGGCGTGGTACGATGAAGCGAATCGGCCGCATTTCGTCTACCACGGCGAGCCGATTGCGGGTTTGACCTGAGGCGTCATCCCTGCCGGTGATGCGAGCCGTCGGTATTCGAGCGACTCTCGCCAAGAGAGCCCCGACCGGCCCGCAATGCAGCAGGCAAGGGATGCCTACGGGGATGTACCGTTCGGCGGATAACCGGGTGCGGCAAAGAACGTCAGCTCCGGCTTGCCGTCGTCGATGTTCCAAATGCGGACTTCGCCATCGAAGCTGCCGGTCGCCAGTCTTTTAGTCGGCTCGCTATAGCTTAAGCCGTAAATATAGTCTTTGTGGCCGTCGAAGCTTTTTGCCAAGCTCAAGTCGGCGAGTTTGTACTCCCGGGCCGTGCGGTCGGCGGAGCCGCTGAAGAGTCGCTCGCCGGCCAGCGCCATGGCGAACATTCCGCCGCCGCTTCCACCGATGGTCGCCGTTTGTTTCCCGGTCGCCGCGGTCCAGACGTGGATTTGTTTGTCGCCACCAGCCGAATAGACGCTTTTGCCGTCCACGGCGAACGCGACCGCGAATACGGCGTCAGCGTGTCCTGAATACGTGGCCAGCGACTCGCCCGTCTTGGCGTCAAACACTTTCGAGGTTTTGTCGCGGCTGGCCGAGACGAGCTGAGTGCCATCCGGGCTCCAAGCGATGCCCAGGACCCAATCGGCGTGGTCCTCGATGGGGCTCTGCGCGGCGCGGGTCTTCAGATCGTAAATCTGGATCGTACGATCGGCCGAGCAGGCCGCCAGTCTGCCCCCCGTCGGGTCGAATGCCACGCCAAAGGCGACGTCGGACATTTGGCCCAACGTGGCCACCAATGTTCCCTGGGCCGAGTCAAACAGAGAGATCTCGCCCGATCGGCCAGGCGTGCCTCCCGCCACGGCCAGGAGCGTGCCGTCCGCGCTATACTCCAGATCGAAGGTTCGCTGCTCGACGTTCTCGATGCGCCGTAGCAAAGCGCCCGTGCCGGGATCCCAGATGGTCACCTCGTGATAGCCGCCGACCGCCAGTTCCTTGCCGTCGGGCCGGAACGCCAACGCCGTCACGGGCACCGGCACTGGATAGCTGCTCGGTGGGGCGGGATGGATTTGTCTGGGCACGAGCGCGGCCAGCGGCGTCCGTGCGTCCGGACCATCAAAGCGTGCTCCCTGCTCGATCCAGCGTTTGACGAGCGCGATCTGTTCACTCGTAAGGGGATCGCCTTCGCGTGGCATGCGCTCGTCGGCATCGGACGAACTGATTAAGCGGTAAAGTTGGCTATCATCCGGCTTGCCGGCGGTGATCGACGGGTCGCCGCTCTCGCCAGGTTTGAACAGCGCTTCGTGGTTGTGCAGCCGATACTCCCCTTTCGGTTCCTTCGCATCGTGACAACCGATGCAGCGCTTGAGCAGGATCGGAGCGATCTCCTTGCTGAAGCTGACTGGCTCTCCCGCGGGCGGGTCTTGCTCGTTCGCCGGCTCGGCCGGAATCTGCGCAAGGCCGCGTGCTGCGCAAAGCAGAAGAACGGAGCACAACGCTAGGGCACGAGTGAAGCTTCGAGGTGACATGTGGAACCGGTTTTCTGCCAGTGATTTGGCCGTGCTGGTCGATTTCGCGGAGGTCAATGCTGGAACAGGAATTCGTTTGCGTTGAGCAGAGCCCAGCAGACGTCTTCGAGTCCCCGCATCCGCTCGCCGCTGCCGTTGATGTGCTGGGTGGCGGCCGCCATCTCCTGCTCGCTGGGCGCGCGGCACAACGCCGCCAGGTAGAGCTCGCGGATAATTTCTTCGTCGGTTTTTCCGGCGGCCGTGGCCTGCCGAATCCGGTTTTTCGGATCGGTCACTTTGCTTTGCACGAGCGGGCCGTTGATCATTTGCAGAGCTTGCGACAAGTTTGGATCGACCGACCGCTCGCATTGGCACGCGGTCTCGCGGGCGGGCTGGCCGAAGGTCCGGAGGAAGCTGCTGTCGACATCCGGGCTGGGAAGTTGGGTCGCACGCATTCCCGGCGGCAGGCCTGCATATTTTTCGTCGACGCCTGTGACCCGGCAAAGCGCATCCAGCAACTGCTCGGCGGAGAGCAATCGCGTATGGGCGTGCGAGAAGTACACGATGTCGTCTTTGTTGAGATCCTGCTTCTGGCTGCTCAATTGATAGGTGCGGCTGCTGGTGATCGTGCGAATCGCGTGTTTGAAATCGAACCCATGCTCGGCGAAATCTTGTGCCAGGGTGTCCAGCAGCGCCGCGCTCGACGGCGGATTCGAGTCGCGAAAATCATCCACCGGCTCGACGATGCCGCGCCCCATCAGATGCCCCCACAGCCGGTTGACACCGGTTCGGGCGAAGAACGCATTGTCCGGCGCCGTCAGCCAGGCGGCAAACACGGCTCGCCGGTCGTCTTCGGTCGGCAGATCGACGTCTCCTTTCAGCGGCAGCCAAGGCTTGAGCTGCTTGCCAGTTCGCGGTTGGATGACTTCACCGTCGCGGGCGCTCCAAATCACGATCTCTTGCATTCCGACGTTCTTGCGCTGCACGCGCTGGAAGAAGGCGCCGATGCCGTAGTAATTGTTTTGTGTCCACCGCTCGAAGGGATGATTGTGGCACTTGGCGCATTGAATGCGGATGCCCAGGAACAATTGCGACGTGATCTCGGTGCAGTCGTTCGTATCGGCCGCGGCGCGATAGTAGTTGGCTGGCGGATTGCCGAAGGTGCTCCCATCCGCCGTCAGCAAAGCCCTCACGAACTGATCATAGGGCATGTTCGAGCGCAGGGCCCGAACGATCCAGTCATGGAACTTGTGGACCCCTGCCACGGTCATGCGGGAATTGCGCAGACGGAGTACGTCGGCCCATTTCATGGCCCAGAATTCCGAATACTCAGGCCTCTCCAGTAAAGCAGCCACCAACTCGCTGCGCTTGTTCGGGCTTGTGCTGGCGACGAAGGCCTGCGTTTCTTCGACCGACGGGAGCGTTCCAATGACGTCGAGGAAGACGCGGCGAACGAATTCGTCGTCCGTACACAACTCGCTGGGAAGGATCTGCAGTTGCCGCAGTTTCTCGAAAACGAAATGATCGACAAAGTTGTCTTCCGGCAGATCCGGCCAATGGAAGCCGGGAATGTCCCGCAAGAACGTCAGCCCGGACGTCTCCATGTGTTCCAGATATCGGACCAGGATCGCCGCTTCGCCACGCTCGACTCCGACAACCAATCCGTTGCCATCGACAGTTGCCACCGCATCGTTGGAACTGGAGAACACGGCCTGCCGCCGTCACGTCCCGTAGCGTGCCGTCGGAAAAATGCGCAAGCACAAGCAACTGCTGCGTGTGAGCCGGACGATGGAGGACCCGCTGGCGAGGATAAACCTCGACGCTTACACATTGTGGGGCATCGGTCGGATCGAGACGGCAACCTTGGGCGATCCAGTCTCGCAGTAACGCGTAGTTGGCATCCGATTCGACCAGTCGTCGCCCGCCCCCATGGGGCACTTCCATCAGCGGTTTCTGCAGCAGCAAGCTCTCTTTCGGTTCCAGACGGTTCGTGCGGCGGCCAAAGGCTTCGCGGATCAATGTTTCGCTGTCGAACACTGGGTCGTACGCCCGCAAGGAAAGTCGGAATCCCCCCTTCCCGCTCGGCGAACCGTGGCAAGCCCCCTGGTTGCAGCCCTGTTTGGTGAGCGCGACGAGTGTCCCGTACTGAAACGAAACAGGCTCAACGGTCTGTTGGCCGCAGACCTCCACGGGAACCATCAACTGCTGGCCGCCGATTGCCACGGTGATCGTGGCGCGTCCGTCGGTGACGGGGCGAGCAATGCTGCCGTCCATTCGCACGACGCCGGGATCGCTGGACGTAAAGGTGGTCGCCCGCGTCAGGTCCTGGCAGACCTCTTCGCCATAAAAGCCGCTGACGACCAGGTGCATTTCTCGCCGCGGCGAATCGAGCTTGATTTGCTGGGGCCAGATTTCAATACGTAGCGGCGTGCCGACAACGATCGTCTCGATCGCGGATTCGTCACCGTTTTTCGCTTCGGCCCCGGTGGCGATTCCACCGCCGAGAATCAGCGTACCGCAAATCAGCAACCAGCTGGAAAGCCGACGCGTGACGCGTTTCATGGTCTTCCTCATTGGTTTGCCCCTTTTGCCGGCGTGGTATCGCTGGGGGGGCCTCCGCCGGGAGTCGCCGCGCTTGCAGCAGGCTTGACGACCCGCAGCGTCAAGTCCAGCGACGTGCGGCCAGGCTGCAGCGAATGCGTCCCCGTCCCAACGAGCCGGAAGGAATAATCCCCTTCGGCTACAGCCAGCGGAGTAGTGAGTTCCAGGACAATTTCGTGTTCGCCTTGTTTGATCAAGGCGGGGTTTGGCGCAGCGAGTGCAAACGCGGCCGGCAACTCCTCAGCAGTCAACGAAATCGGGCCATCGAATTTCTCCAAGCGAGTGGCCTTTACTTTGAAGCTGGCTTTGCCGGCCAATTGTGGGACCAGCACGGTTTTGTCATCGACGTCGAGTTTGATGAACTCCGGGAAAATCGGACCAATCCCTAGCATCAAAGCTCCGTCCAGTTCGGTCGGTGGATTGCTCATGCCGTTGAGAGACGTTCGCAGCGCAGCCAGACTGCTGGCTCGCGCTTCGAACGGCTTTTTTTCGATCGTGGCACGACCGACCAGTTGGAATGTCTGCCACGAACCTGGCGGCAGCGAGTCCGGTACGGTCACGGTCAGCACGCCTGCCGACTTGCCTTCCGGAATCACGGCTCCAGCCAACTTCAACGCCGTGTCGGGCATGGTAATCGCCAGTTCGATTGGCCCCGAGTAGCCGCTGCGAACGGCGGCCACCGCAATCTGAAAGACGCCGCCGCGCGGCGCGTTGTACCGGTCAGCGTTCGTCGTCAGCGAGAAGCCTGCGAGTGCCGGCGCGAATTCGACCCGATAGACATGGTCCGGCCCACCACGCCCAAGCAAGTCTTCGACCAACAAGGTATAGACGCCGTCATCGGGAAACAGAATATCGATCAGACTTTCGTAAGTGCCGGTGGGCACCCCTTGAGCCAGTTGTTTGCCCGTGGAGTCGAACAGACGCAGAAGCAAATCTCGGGCAATGCCCAGGCTGCGCGTCCGACCCAGCAGCCGCAGATGTTCAGCTTTTTTAACCGTGAACCGAAAGTAATCGCGATCGTGGTCTTGCGCAAACCGGCCGTTGACGGCCCCGACTGGGTCGACGGGAGAGGCAGTTTCCAAGAGATCGTTGGGTTCGAATTCGACCTGCTCGAGACTCGGGCTGGTTAGCAGCGTCACCGCGCTCGAACCATGGCCGCTCGGATATCCCGCCCTTAGTCGCAGCCGGTTTGCATCGAGCACGCCCGGCTTCGCCAGCGGCGTGCGTGCGTCAATCGCCGGTAAGTCGCCGAGCGCGACGCCGGTCACTTCGATCCGGCCCACCGAGCCCGACTGTACGCCCAACGGGAACGGGGCGGTCACCAAGGGAAAGTCGCCGAGTCGCAAGCGATAGCGATATTCGGTACTTCCTTGATAGCGAACGTCACCGATTTCCAGATAGTACTCGCCGGCAGCTTCGAATCGATGGACGAACCGGCTATCGGCTCCGGTGGCTTCGTCGTCGTCGCTGTAAAGCGAGCTCTTGACCGCGGTCATCCAACAGGCGAACGAACGGATCGAGGGGCGAGCCGAAACGGCGGGCCAGCACTTCCACGCTCAGCCGCTGCCCCGCTTCGACGTGAAACTTGTAATACTGCCGGCTCTCGGCCTTGGCCGCCCCTTCCACGGCGACCGGCAATTCGAGTTGCTGGGCCGTGGCGAGGGAAGCATTGATCCGCCTCCTCAAGCACCGTTGGCAGATCATCGACCACCAGCAGGCGAACATTGCTGATTCCCTGCCCGGTTGCCAGTCCGAACGGCGTAGACCCCCGGAGCCGAGTCGGCAGGCAATTCCATGCAATAGGTGACGCTACCTGGCAGCTCGCCATTTTTGTCGATGCCCGGCGCTAGCCTGACGCTCCCCGGCAGGTTCGTCCAAAGGCCCGTCGGTCGGGTGAGGTCTTCGCCAGCCAAGGTGACGTTCACGGGCTTGCCCGGCACGATCCCCGTCGGAATCGCATGGGTCAGCTTGGGCACCTGAGCGTTGCCCAATGCGCCGCACAAGCAGCAAGCAATCGTCAGGGCCGCCCCCAGAAACCGGATCATGTCAGCTCATCTTTCGCCTGGGACTTTTCGTGTTGGATGCTCGCGCCATCCGGTCCGAACACAAAAGTATCAAAACAAGGTCTCGAGTGCCTCGCCTTCGGCCAACAGATTAAAGACTCGGCCATCTTTGTCCTTGGCTTCGAGGTCATTGACGCCCATGGCCCGGTAGACCGTCTTGGCGATATGGGCCGGCGTTATTCTGTGCTCGGCCGGATACTCGCCCCGCCGGTCGCTCGTTCCGTAGACTTGCCCGCCGCGAATGCCGCCGCCGGCCATCAACACGCTCATGCAATGGGTCCAATGATCGCGTCCCGCGCCGACCCATGCCGCCGGAGCGAATGTCGCCGATTTTGGGAGTGCGACCCATTTCGCTTGTGACCAGCAGCAGCGTTTGATCGAGGAGTCCGCGCTCGGCGAGGTCTTCGATCAGTGCCGAGAAGCCTCGATCGAACTCCGGCAGCAGGTGCTGCTGCAAGCAGTTGAAGTTGTTGCCATGCGTGTCCCAGCCGCCGGCGCTTTTGCACTTATCGGCAATCTTCAGGTTTTCCATCCAGAAGACCGTGATGAACGGCACCTCGGCTTCGACCAGCCGGCGGGCGAGCAACAAGCTCATGCCGTTGACGGTCTCGCCATACCGCTCACGCAGTGCTTGCGGCTCGCTGGCGACCTCGAACGCCGCACTGGTTCGAGCGGAACTGAGCAGCGAAAACGCTCGGTCTTGCAGCTGTGACCATTTCCCGACGTCAGCGGTCGCGTCCAACTCGCGACGCGCATCGTCAATCGTCCGGAGCAGGCCCCGCCGGGCCTTGAGCCGCTCGACGCTCACGTCGCCATGCAATGACGAGCGCGGGGGCTTTGAATGATAGAGGCTTGTCAATATCGCCGTTCACGTACAGAGGATCGTGTTCGATCCCCAGCCGCGCCGCAAACTGGCCGGGGCGCGTGTAGGGGGCGCGGCTGGGCATGTGCGGCAGCGTGATCGCGGCCGGTAGGTCGCCCTGCGACCGCACTTTGGCTGCGACCACCGAGCCCATGAATGGCCAATCGTCAGGCATGGGCGTGCGATTGTTTCCCAGCGACAGAAACGTCGGATCGGCAACGTGGCCGGTCAGGTTGTAATAGTAACCGGCATGGTGGTCGTTGGTGTTGACAGTCGCCGAGATCGAACGAACCACGGCCAGATGATGGGCCTGCCGAGCCAATAGCGGCAGATGTTCGCACAATCGCACGGCGGGAGCCGACGTGGCGATCGGTTGAAATGCTCCTCGGTATTCGGCCGGAGCCTCGGGCTTCATGTCCCAAGTGTCGATATGGGATGCGCCCCGCAAAGAAAGAACAGGATCGTCGATTTGGCTTTTCCTTGCCGCGCGACAGACGAGGTCGTGGCGGCCGACGCCGGCGTCCCGAAGCGGAGCCCAGCAAAGCCCAGACTGGAAGCGACCAAGAATGCCCGCCGTCCGAGCAATGGCTGCAAATCACCGCGAACGTCCTTATGCGGGTGAGTCATAACGAACGCCTTGGGGCGGGGGCGAAGGCGGGGCAGGAATGGCGTGCGGCGTCATCATAACAATGCCCGTTGATGCGATCAATCAATTCCCTGAGAATGCCGTTACGCGCATCCCCTGGCTTTGCGACAAGCCAGTTACCCCCGTAGAATCAATAAGTTAGGGAATTTCACGGCATCGTCCTCTGCCGGATGACCCATTTCCGAACCCTCGATCTCCCTTGGCCATGCCGACCACGTCACAATCGACTCTCCGGACGATCCGACCTGCCGCCCTGATGGCTTGGGCCACCGTTGGCGTGTTGGTTTTGGGCTCGGTTTTGCTAGCTGGCGTGGGATTACAGCCCGGCAATCCCCGGGTTGTTAAAATCGTTTCCAGCCTCCCGCGAACGGGGAGCGCAAAAGCCCAAACCGACACGATCGTGAATGGTATTCGCATTGCGATTGAAGAGGCTGGCGGTAAGTGCGGGGATTTTGAGGTCGTGTTCGCCGATTGGGACGATGCCACGGCCGCCGCGGGACAATGGACTGCCGAAGCCGAAACGGCGAACGCCCGCCGGGCGGCCCGCGATCCCGACGTGGTCGCGTACATCGGTACGTACAACTCTGGGGCGGCCAAGATGTCGATGCCGATCCTCAATCGAGCCGAATTGCTGATGATCAGCCCGGCCAACACCTGGCCCGGCCTGACCAAGCCCGGTAAGGGAGATCCTGGCGAACCGGAGATCTATCGCCCTACCGGCAAGCTGAATTACGTGCGCGTCGTGCCGGCCGACGATCTGCAAGGTCCGCTCAGCGCGCGTTGGGCCCACGAGCTGGGCGTTCGGCGGGTTTTTGTGCTCGACGACAATCAAGTTTATGGCAAAGGAATCGCCACGCTGTTCATCGCGGCCTGTCAGGATCTGGGCATCGAAGTGCTCGGACACGAGAGCATCGACGACAAGGCGCAAGAATTCAAATCGCTGATGACTTCGATCAAAGCGACGGCCCCCGACCTGATCTATTTCGGCGGGACGACACAAACCAAGGGAGGTCAGATTGCCAAGGATATGGTCGCCGCCGGCCTCGAGTGTAAACTCATGGTTCCCGATGCCTGTTACGAGCCCGCGTTTATCGAAGCCGCCGGTGCAAATAATGTCGATGACCGCTGCTTTGTCACATTTGGTGGTTTGCCGACCGACGAGCTGCGCGGGGCGGGACGCGTGTTTGTCGAGCGATATGAGGCGCGTTTCGGTCGCCCCCCGGAGGGATATGCAATCTACGGATACGAAGCGGCCAAGGTG
The DNA here is from genome assembly GCA_963702015.1 of uncultured Planctomycetaceae bacterium. Classification (GTDB taxonomy): domain Bacteria; phylum Planctomycetota; class Planctomycetia; order Pirellulales; family PALSA-1355; genus DATJTR01. The sequence goes on along the minus strand of OY969698.1, from coordinate 1,319,499 downwards.
GCCCTGGCGGCAATCGAGCACGCCGGCACGAAAGACCGGGCTGCCGTCATCGCGGCCTGTCTGGCCATCAAGGATTTTGACCAAGGAGCCTTGGGCACTTGGTCCTTCGACGCCAACGGTGACACCACGCTCAAAACGATCAGCGGCAGCATCGTCCACGACGGCAAGTTCAAGTTCGTCAAAGTGCTCGGTGAATGACCCGAGCGCGGCCCGCCCGATGCTAGGCCCGACCTCGGATTTGACTTCCATCGGGCACGGCCCGGCAACCCGTCGCGTCGGAGGGCCTGGCGAGTGATTGCACCCTTGCTGTTGGCTGCCGCCGAGCCTGGCTCCGAGGGCGCTTTGCTGCTGCAGTATTGCCTCGACGGGTTGACGAGCGGCGCGCTCTTCGCGCTGGTGGCGCTGGGCTACACGATGGTCTATGGGATTATCGAGCTGATCAACTTCGCCCACGGCGACGTCTTCATGCTCGGTTCCTGTCTGGCCTTTACGCTTGTCACCCGGTTGGGCCTGAACGAGATGGCGCCGGCGAGCCGATGGGGCGGCATCGTGCTTTTGCTGCTGCTGGTGCCGCTCTTTTGTGCGCTGTTGAATCTATCGATTGATCGGTTGGTATACCGGCCGTTGCGCAAGGCGCCGAAGCTGGCGCCGTTGGTCTCGGCCATCGGCGCTTCGTTCGTGTTGATGAACGTCGGTCTGCTGTGGGGTGGGCCAGCGGATCGAAATTTCCCAGCTCTGCTTCCTCAGCACAATCTGCTCGGCGAAGGCGCTGCCGTCCGATTCACGACGGAAGACCTGATGGTCATCGTCGTCACGCTCCCGGTGATGGTCGTGCTGGCCGTCGTAGTGAAATACACCCAGCTCGGCCGGGCCATGCGGGCCACGGCGCAGGATCCGGTTGCGGCTCGCCTGATGGGCATCCACGTCGATCGCGTGATCGGAGCCACGTTTGTCATCGGCGGCGCGATGGCCGGCGCCGCCAGTGTGATTTACGCCCTGTATATTCACACCATCAGTTTTCAGATGGGGTTTCAGAACGGTTTGTACGCGTTCACGGCCGCCGTGCTGGGGGGCATCGGCAACATTCCCGGCGCCGTGCTCGGAGGATTGGTCATCGGGCTGGTCCGCTCGTTATCCAGCGGCTATATCGGCGAACGCTGGACCAGCGCTCTGGTCTTCGCCATCTTGATCGCCATCCTCGTTTTCCGGCCGGCCGGCCTGTTGGGGAGCCGTACGCGGGAAAAAGTATGAACCTCCGTCGCCTCCTTCCTTACGTCGACAACCTGTGGGCCCCCTGCCTGGTGCTGGTACTGGTCTATCCCTTTCTGGTGCCGCTGGAGAATCTGCTCTTTCGCTACACCGGAATCTCCGTCGGCGCACAGTTGACCTATATCTTCATCTACGCGATTCTGGCTCTCGGCCTGAACGTGGTCGTCGGTTACACCGGCCTGTTGCACCTGGGCATCGCGGCCTTTTTCGGCATCGGCGCCTACATCACCGGCATTTTGCGGGTAGCGGCCTATCCCTTCCAACTCGACTTTTTGTCGACGCTCGTCCTCTCGGCTCTGGGGGCCGCGCTGGCGGGAATTTGTCTCGGCGCGCCCACCTTGCGGCTGCGCGGGGACTATCTGGCAATCGTCACGCTCGGCTTTGGTGAAGTGACCCGCTTCACTCTTGCGCAACTTGGAATCCATTACCGCCGGCACGCGCAGGATTGAATCCGATCCCGCCTCCCACGATTCCCAATCCGCTTGCGCGCCTCCTTGCCATGGTCGGAATCACGCCCGACTTCGCACTTGATTACCGGTTGTTTTACTACCTTTCGCTCGGCTTGCTCTTGGCCGTAATCTGGCTGCTCGGCAACCTGGAGCGCTCGCGCTGGGGACGGGCCTGCGTGGCCGTGCGCGAGGATGAATTGGCCGCCGCCTGCATGGGCTTGCGGATCATGAAGGTCAAGTTGTCGGCATTCGCCTTGTCGGCCGCACTGGCAGGATTGGCCGGCTCGCTCTATGCCACGACGCTTGGCAGCACCGCCGGGCCCGACGCGTTCGATTTTGCCCGTTCGATCACCATTCTCGCCGCGATCATCCTCGGCGGATTGGGAAGCTTGCGCGGCACGCTGCTGGGCGTGTTCTTGCTGGTCGGCTTTGACAATGTTCTCACGCCCCTGGTCGATAGTCTGGTGCAGCAGTGGACGGCGGGAGCAGGCGGATCGCCGAATTTTTGGCTGACCTTCAGTAATTGGAAGCTGATGGTGTTCGGTCTGGCACTGATTGTCATGATGCGATTTCGGCCCGAGGGCTTGTTGCCCTCGGCTCGCGTGCAGCAAGAACTGCACAGCGAGGCAAAGGTCGGTCTGGAAAGCACCACCTAACGGGTTTGAGCCGATGGCGTTGCTGGCACTGAAAAAACTGACCGTCCGCTTCGGGGGCCTTACGGCCGTCAATGCGCTCGACTGCCAGTTGGACGAGCACCAGATTGTTTCGATCATTGGTCCCAACGGCGCGGGCAAGACCACCGCGTTCAATGCGATCACGGGTATTTACGCTCCGACAAGCGGTTCCATCGAGTTCGACGGCCACGAACTGATGCGAACTCCCGGCGCTCGGATCGTCGTGGCGGCGCTGCTCGTCGGTGTAACCACCGCGTTGGCCGCTGCGGTGGCCGCAGTGAATGTCGACCGGTTGTGGCAGGCAGCCATCAAACAAAACTATGCCGGGCCAGGAGAACCGTTTTCTTACCAGACCGCCTGGCACAGTGCTCAAGATTATCTAGCCGGACGGTTGCGCGTCGCCCACGCCGGCAACCGCTGGTCGGTCGTCACGGCCGACGGCCGACGGACACTGGCCTTTGCCGACGACAAAGCTGATGCGGACGCGCAGCGCGACCGGATGGCGAGGCTCGTCGATTATCTTGCCGCCGACCGGACGTTCGCCGATTTGTTCGACGACGAGCAACCGACGGCCCGGCCCGGCGAACTCGCGCTGCGGCTCGTTCGAGCCACCGGCCACGTCACGATCATTGACCCGGAGGCAAGGGGCGCCGTCGTGGCCCGGTACGAAACAGTGACCGCCGCCAACGCCGGGCTGCAATCGTTATCCGAGATCGGTCGCGAAGCGCTCGCGCGCCGGCGCACGATCTTCCTGGCGCTTGCCGTTGGCTTTGTGCTCGGGGTTGCCGGTACGCTCGCGGTTTGGAATCGCTCGCGTCGCAGTCCCGACTTCATCTCGCGCGCCGGCATCGGCCGCACGTTCCAGAACATTCGCTTGTTTCCGGGAATGACGGTGCTGGAGAACGTGCTGACCGGCATGGATCGCGGTTTCCGCGCCGGCATCGTCCGCATGGCGCTTCGCACGCCATCGGCCCGGCGTGAAGAGGCCGCGGCCCGGGTCAAAGCGATTGAGTGGCTGCGGTTTGTCGGCCTGGAGTCGCGGGCCAATTTGCTCGCCCGGCAACTTGCCTATGGCGAGCAGCGGCGGCTGGAGATCGCCCGAGCGCTGGCGACCGAACCCCGCGTGCTCCTGTTGGACGAACCGGCTGCCGGCATGAACCCGGCGGAATCGGCCGAGTTGGCAGGGTTAGTCGATCGGATTCGCCATCGCGGGCTTTCCGTGCTGCTGATCGAGCATCACATGCGCGTCGTGATGGGTATCTCCGACCGGATCGCCGTGCTCGACTACGGCATCAAAATCGCCGACGGCACGCCGGCCGAGGTCCGCGCCAATCCGGCAGTGATCAAAGCCTATCTGGGCGATGAGGAGGTCACCTGATGCCTCCTCTGCTCGAAATCGAAAACCTGCGCGCTGGGTACGGTCTGATCGAAGCCGTTAAGGGCATTACGCTCCGCGTCGAGCCAGGAGAAATCGTCGCCCTGATCGGTGCCAACGGCGCCGGGAAGACAACGCTGCTGATGACGATCTCCGGCTGCATTGCCACGCGTGGCGGTTGCGTGCGATTCGAGGGCCGCGAGATAACCGCACTGCCTGCCCATGAAATTGTGCGGGCCGGCCTGTGCCAATCGCCCGAGGGACGGAAGATTTTTCCCAGGCTCACGGTCATGGAAAACCTGGCCTTGGGAGCTTATACCCGCGACGACAAGCGGGCCATTCACGACGACACCCAACGCGTTCTCGATCTTTTCCCAATCCTTCGCCAACGGCAAACGCAGCTGGGCGGAACACTTTCGGGAGGCGAACAGCAGATGCTGGCCGTTGCCCGGGCATTGATGGGCCGGCCTCGATTGTTACTCTTGGACGAACCGTCGCTCGGGCTGGCGCCGCTCGTCGTATTGAAGATTTTCGAGGTTCTCGGCGAGTTGAACCGGCAAGGCATGGCGATTCTTCTGGTCGAGCAGAATGCCCGGCTGGCCTTGCGGCTGGCCCAGCGCGGCTATGTGATGGAGACCGGTTCGATCACGATCAGCGATTCCGCCGCCGCCCTGCTTTCCGACCCTCGGGTGCAGCAAGCGTATCTCGGTGAATAGCCCCGCCGGCTTGCCCCGGGCACTGCTCCCCGGCTGTCCATTTCCGTCCGGCACGCCCTCGTCGTACAATTGTTCTCTATGCATCATCTTCTCGAACCCAATTCGACGGCACTCGCCGAATGGCTCGCGGCCCACGGGCAGCCGGCCTATCGCGCGGCGCAAGTGCGGCGCTGGCTATTTGCCGGCCGAGCGCGCACGTTTGCCGACATGACCGATCTGCCAGCCGCTCTACGCGACGGATTGGCGGCCGATTTCCGCCTTTGGACCACCGAAATCGCCCGCCGGCACACGACCGACGACGGCACCGAAAAGCTGCTGCTGCGGCTGGCCGACGGGCAGCAGATCGAATGCGTGCTGCTGCGCGACGGCGCTCGACGAACGATTTGCATCAGCACGCAGGTCGGCTGCGCCATGGGCTGCGTCTTTTGCGCCAGCGGTTTGGACGGCGTCGTGCGCAACCTGACCGCCGGCGAAATCGTCGAACAAATGTTGCTCTTGGACCGCTTGCTTCCCGAAGACGATCGACTCAGTCACGTCGTGGTGATGGGCATGGGTGAGCCGCTGGCGAATGTCGACCGGCTGCTGGCCGCCTTGAATGAGGCGACCGCCGAAGATGGACTAGGTATCAGCGCTCGCCGCGTCACGATCTCGACCGTCGGCATACCCAAGGCCATCAGGCGTTTGGCCGCCGACGCCTGCCGCTATCATCTCGCCGTGTCGCTGCACGCTCCCGACGACGCGCTGCGCAACCGTTTGGTGCCGGTCAACGAGAATATCGGGCTGGCCGAAATCCTGGCCGCGGCCGACGATTATTTTGCCGCCTCGGGACGCCGTCTGACGTTCGAGTATGTCCTGTTGGCCGGACTGAATGACGAGCCGCGCCACGCCCGGGCGCTCGCCACGTTGTTGGCCGGCCGAACGGCCTTGCTCAACGTCATTCCTTACAATCCCGTGGCCGGCTTACCCTATCGCACTCCGAGCGCGGTTGCCGTGGAGCGATTTGTCGCCTTGCTGCGCGGCGCACGATTGAACGTGCAAGTCCGCGAGCGAAAAGGGGACAAAATCAACGCCGCCTGTGGTCAACTGCGGCGAAGCGAGGCGGTTGCCTTGGCCCGGAAGTGAGCCACCCGCCTGAGAGACGGTCCGCCCCGGCTTATGGCCCGTCGTGCGGGCCTGGTCGTTGCCGGCTGGCCGCCCACCGCCCGGTTGAACTTTCACCCGAGGAGGAGCCGCGATCAGGGTGCTCATTGCCGGCCGGATTCTCGACTCCGGCCCGCAGTTGTTCGACCAACGCGGGAACCGCTGGTGCCGCGGCCGGACCAATTTGCCCGAGCGCCCGCACGGCGTTTTTCCGCACTCCTTCTTCCGGATCGTTCTCGACCAGCGCCGATCAACTGCGGCAGCGCACCGCGCGCCTCGGGGCCAATGCGAGCCAGCGCAATCACGGCCTCGGCACGCAATTGTGGGTTCGGGCTCGTCGAGCAGATTGACCAGTGCCGGCACGGCCGGTTGACCGATCCGACTCAGTGCGTCGATGGCGGTTTGCTGCATGGTCCACTCGCCGAACGCCGTCTGCCGGCGCGAGCCGGTCCAAAAGCCGCGCCGGGCGATCTCCTCTTGCTCCGCTTCGGCCCGCCGGCTCGGACATCGGTAGGGTCTGCGGCGAGCGACCCGAAAGGCCGGTCTGATTGGGCGAGCCGGAAGGACTGGCCGTGGCGTCAGTCTGATCTACCGCATGGGGCGGTTGATCGCCACCACCGCATCCGGCGACCAACAACGACCCGATGGCCAGCGTCGCGATCTGGCGCACTGAAAAGGTCATAGTTCGCCGTGCTTTCGAGAAGGCAGTACCAGCGGGGATGAAAATGGGGACACCAGGCCCGGCCTGCATTCTCTCGTTTTCTGCCAGGCGCTTCGGTCTTGTCAAGGCGACGGGCGTCCCGCGAGCCTCAACCTTGCAGATTCACGAGCTCGCCGGGCGTGTGCGCCAGCATATTGAGTTCGACACCGCGATCGAGCGTGATCGGCAATGCCTCGCCGTCGATGCCCCCCTCGATAATGCTGTCCATGTAGAGTGCTTCTCCCAATGTGATCACTTTGGGCTGCGGCTTGGCTCCAAACGCGTCCTGAACGCTCGACTTCTTCGCTGGGGTTGCCGCCGAGACCACCAGAGCCGGCCGGCTCGACGGTGAAGGACCGATTTCATAGACAACGCCCAGTCGGCCGAGTGCAGTCCGCCGGGCATGGGCACGAACCAATCCCAGGATCGGCTCGGCCGATATTGGCGAAATACCACGCACGTGCATACGCGTTCCCGTTCGACAGAGATGGAAGTGAAGAGAGAGAGAGATGTGCTGAATTGTTGGCAATCGCCGTGCCCGAGAACAGGGGCGCAGTCACTGCCTGGCGGTCAACATCTTGCACCGAGCGCGACTTGCGCGGCGAGGTCCGGCTGGACATGTCCAGTTCGTCGTGTGACGACGTTGATTGCTCGCCACGCCCCTGTTGCGAAAGTGCAACAGGTTGCCGCCTTGCGACGGCGTGGCGGGACCGCACGCCGACGCGTAGAGCACGTGGAACCACGGCGCCGAGAGCGTGATTCAGAGTCTCCATTTTGCGGAAGGCGGCCAGGCCCATCCGCATCGGAACGAGCGTGGCCGCCACGCCGATGGCGACCGACAGCAGCGTGCCGCCCAACAGAGCGGCCAGCCAGGTGCCGGCCCAAGCGCTTTCGCGCCAGGCAAGGAAGAAATGGCAAGGGAGCGCGGTGAGCAAGACCACGAGCAGAATGTAAATGGCGCTGAGCACCAGGTTCAGCGTTCCGCCGAACCCGGCCGCGATCTTCGAGGGGCTCTGCTCGCGCAGGTCGGGAATCGTCGCTCCCAGGCCGACGGCGATGCCCGACAATCCCACGCACAGAATCACGCACACCAACTGGTGAATGGCGATCACCAGCCACGAAATCTGCAGCATGGCGTCGCTCAGTAGAATCAACAAGGAACAGGGAATCAGCGAGATCATGGCGGCAAACAGGAATTTGCTCCACAGAATCGCGTCGCGCTTGACCGGCAACAGTCCGAGAATCCAGAACCGGCGCCCCTCGAGGCTGATCATCGGAAAGATGAAGCGGGTGGTGAAGGTCGACAAGAATCAGTCCGACCACCGCCAGATTGAGGAAGCTGATCATGTTGACCCAGGCGATGTAGTTCACCTCGTAGCTGAATCGGTGGATGTTGACGAAGTACAGCGTCAGCAGGCCGAAGAAGATCAGAAACTGAGACCACTGGACCGGATCGCGACGAAAGACGCGCAGGTCCTTCAGAATCAAATAGCGCATGGGAGGATCGAGAAACGGCATCGATCGCAGCAGCATTTTGTCGAGCCAGAATTGCTTGTGCCGCTTGCGCACCGTGTGTTGGGTGTGCAGCGCACTGTAGCCGGCCCGGTAAAGCCGCGCCCCGGTCCACATCGTCAGCAGATGGGCCAACAAAGCATTGGACGCCAGCAGGGACAAAAAGAGCAGGCTCTGGGCCCAAGAGGGCTGATAGTCCAGCTTCGGCGAGTCCTTGCTGGCGGCCTCCAGCAGACCGGAACTCAGCCACCAACTTGGCAGCAGGCGATGTTGACTGAACTGCAACCGCGACAGGACTTCTCAAAAACCAGGGGGGCGTCAACAAGTCGTTCTCGCCCCCGCTCAGCGAGCTCCAGGCGGCCACGAACAGCCCGATCACCACCGTCACGCCGATGGCCACCAGCCATTGCTGCCTCAATCTCGGCATGCGATAGACCAGCACCAGGCACAGGATCGCCCCCAGGCTGCCGGGGATATAGACGAACGTCAGCATGAACGGCAGCAGCAGCACGAAGTAATACCAGTGCGCCTCCGATTCCACGCCGTAAGCCACCAACATCGGCGTTCCCAGCAGCAGGAATCCCCAACTGGAAAAAGCGATCGCTTCCTGGAACTTGTGCTGCACGATCCGTTCCGGGCGAATCGGCGTCGTCAGCAGGAAAGCGGCTTCGGCCGAGCAATACAGACCGCTGTAAACGATGATCCCCGCCGAGAGGACGAGCATCACCATCAACGAGGCGAAAAACACGCTGTAGATCGTCTGCACGATAATGGCATAGGTGGCCGTATGGCCGATCGAATTGTTCATGAAGTCGAAATGCTTCGAGAAACAGCAGCGAACAGTCCGACCCAGAAAAAGACGCTCAGAAAAACCACCAGCGACACCCGCAGCCGCGCCGTCGACAACGACTGGGCGAGCGTATGGCGTGATCATCCGCCAGCGCAGCCGCCAAAATGCCCGCGCCTCCCCTTCCAGGCTCAGCGGGTTCGACCAGCGGACTCGCGCTTCCAACGCGGTGCTGGTGTCGGCTGCTTTCGTGCCAGGCATGATCGGTCCGGCCGATGAGGAAGACGAAAGAATCAGGGATTGCCAAAGCGTGCCGGGGCTCGCGGTTCGGATTTGTCGGTCGGCTCCGCCGAGCCGGTCGGATCGGGAATCTCTCCCGGGCGTGGCGGTCAGGCTGAGATAGAGATGCTCCAGCGAAGTGTGCGTCAGCGGCAGCTCCTTCCGCAACTGATCGACGGTTCCCAGGAAGCGGAGACGCCCTTGGTCGACGATGGCCACGCGATGCGCGATCTCTTCGGCCACGCTGAGCAGATGCGTCGACATGAAGATCGTCATCCCCTCGCGGGCCTTGGCCTGGAGCAGATCCTTGACCACCCGAGCGCTGCGCGGGTCGAGCCCGACCATCGGCTCGTCGATGACCAGCACCGCCGGTTCGTGCAACAGTGCCGCCGCGAACGTCAGCCGCTGCCGCATCCCGTGCGAATAGGTTTCGGTCAGCTCGTCGACGAAGTCGGTCAACTCGAAATCGGCAATGCAGCGAACCAATTGGCGGATCGATTGCTCGGGATCCAGCCCGTACATGTCGGCGATGAATTCCAGGAACTCGCGACCGGTCAGCTTGTCGTACAGATAGGGGACGTCGGGCACGTAACCCAACAACCGGCTGGCCCGCTGGTTGTCGCGAACCACGTCGTAACCGCAGACGCGGATCGATGCCCGAACTGGGCCGCAGCAACCCGACGAGCATTTTGATGGTTGTGGTTTTGCCGGCGCCGTTGGGACCCAACAGGGCGAACAATTCGCCGCTGGGGATTTCCAGGTTCAGGCCGGAAACGGCCAGTTTCGAGCCGTAAGCACGCGTGACGTTGTCGAATTGAATCATGGCCGGCCGACACGAGATCCCGCGAACAGGCAGGAAAACAAGCGCGAAAGGTCCGAGCAGCCGCGTCGGCCCCCTTCGGGCGAAAGACAGGCCGCACGGCTCCCTCTGTTTTACTCGGAAGCGAGCCTGCCGCGGTACTCCACCGGCCAACGTTGGCTAGGGGCCGATCAATTGCAGCAGTTTCTTGCTCGTCGTCGGCCGGAATCTCCTCCTTGGCGTACGGGTCGACCGCGTCGCGAAGCGTCCGACCGCGTTCGGGCGTCAGCCGCGTGAAACGCAGCTTCGACCCGAACAGCCACAGTTCTTGTTGGAGCACCAGGCCATCCTTGTCGTGTCCGTCGTCGCGAACCCAAACTTTCGCCCGCGGTTCGCTCGCCATTCCGGTGCCGGCATCTCCGCGATAGACCACCACCCAGGCACTTGACCGCTTGCGCCATTCCAAACGATCGGTTCGTGCTGTTCGACCCGGGCCTCGATGATCTCGATCGGGTTGCGTGGCAGGATGAAACAGGCTGTAGGTGCAGACGGTCCAGGTTTGACCCTGGTAAAGATTCGGGCAAATATCCCTGCGGCGAAAGCCCGTCGCCGACCAGCGCGTCGGTGGCCAAACGCAGGTCGGTCTCCCGCGACATGTCGCCCGATTGTGGCGACCAGCCTCAACTTGTTTCCGTCGATGACGGTTCCTCGACGGTCACCGCGTCCTTGATGCCCGCCAATCGCATGCTGGAATCGAAGCCCGACCACGCGGCCCAACGGGTCGATATCGAGCCGGCCGCGACATGTCCATGTCCAAGCGGCCGGCCCGATGCAAGATCGGCTTGATCACGCTGCCCAGCCAGTGCGGCACCATCTGGTCGAGCGGCAGCTCGGCAATGAACACCCGGCTGTGGAGCTCGCGCATTTGGGTGTCGCGCTGCACCAATTTGCCCAACGACCAACCGGCCAGGCGCTCGTTCCAGTAGATGGCCCAGGCGTTGGTGGTCTCGCCTCTGTTGCGCCCTCAGGATGCTGTGATAATTCGGCGGATCGCCGACGCGGAGTGTCGGCCAAAGCTTGTCGACCAACAGCCAACTCATGGTGGCCATCCAGAACACCACCACGACGGCGTTATAAAGACGAGTGCCCATGCTGCGGATGCTCTAAAATTGCGTTATTACTTTGTGCCGGTTCACCGATGCTGTGCGTGCAATCCGCTGCCAAGAACGTAACTGCTTTCGCAGCAGGCACCAGCAAGTGTGGCGCCTCTCCGCCGCGCAGTATGGTCTTCGCGCTGGGCTAACCAGAAAAATCGGTGCGACTCGCTGACGTCTGCTGAGCACGTCTTCCGACCACTCCCGCGTTGCGGAGCGGCGAGCCTTATCCATCGCCCGGTTTTTTCTGTTCCTATCCGTTAAACACCCTTAGCGGACCCGGAGTTTCGGCAGCAATCCCTTTTATGCCGTAGCGGGGCTGACCGTCCCGCGCCTGCCTTCTCTCCAAGCACTCATTATAATGGCCGCGCGGCTTTCCGTCGCGGGAGATGGGCGTTTTGTAATCTGCCGCCCTATGCCAATAATCCGTCGCCCTGCGGCTACTTATTCCCCTATCTAGCCGTCGCCGCCGCTCGCTCATCGAGTTCAAACAGATTCTCCCGTTCACCCACCCCACTGCCGGGGGCTCCAGGCTGCGCTGTTTTGAAAACAGGCAGGCTGGACGGTCGGCCGCCGGTCGCTTCGGGGCAGCGATTCATTCGCGCTGGCTGCCGGTCACGCAGCCGCCGAAGCCGCAAGTCGATTCGCGAAAACAACAAATAACACCCTGTCGAGCCTTTCGTGAGGCCCGCAGAATCAAAAACGGTGAAAAACCCGCCCCTTGTTTTCGGCCCAGATTCGAATCTCTGATTCGGCACGTCCTCCACTCTCAAAGCCGAATTCCTTCTGCTCGCCTCGGCACGGGATATGCAACCGGATGTGGAGGTCATGTTTGGCTGCCTCGCGGCCATTGGTCCTTTTCTAAAGAGTGAGGTGCTGTCATGCCCCGGGGTGACAAATCGAAGTATACCGATAAGCAAAAACGCCAAGCCGAGAAGATCGCCGAAGGCTATGAGAGTCGGGGAGTAAGCGAAAAAGTCGCCGAGTCACGGGCCTGGGCGACCGTAAATGCCATGACGGGCGGGGGAAAACAGGGAGGTTCAGGCCGTGGCAAGAAGATCAACGACGCCCCGGCAAAGCGAGGCGGACGCCTGGGAGGGAAGGCGTCGGCAGCACGCCCAGCCAAGCAGCGGATGGCGTCGGCCAAAAAGGCCGCGGCCACGCGGGCCCGGCATCGGAGCGGGTAGATAAATTCGCGCTGGCTCCGCAACAGCCAGCAGCGGCAGTAAGGCGCGTTCCCTGTGAGCCGTGCAGTCGGCCGCGTCATGCCAGGTTTCACGGAGCTCAGGGGAAACATCAATGTTGTTCGATTTCAGGAGGAGACCAGCGATGTCATCGGTTATTCCACTCTATCACGTTGGGCCGCCGCCGCATGTTGGTTCCATTATTTTGGCCGCTTCGATAGGCATCGGCGCGGAACCGGCCAACCGACCTGGCGGGGCAGCGCCCGCTAACGTTGGACCGTCCAATGTACCGCCGCGCCGCCAGGTGACCGCCAACAAGCCCGTGGCCGATGTCGCCAACCCAAGTCACCGCCGCGATCAACAGATCGCCGAGTGGCTGATGATCTGGAATCAGAAGGAAATTGCGCTCGCTCGCTCGGCGGCCTCGAAAACTGAAAATCAGCAAGTGCGTCATTTGGCGGAGATGCTCGAAAAGGATCACTCTCAATGCCTTGCGAAGCTGCAGCGTTTTGCCGGTCCGGCCGGCGATGCGGCAACTCCCGCGGCCAACAACGCGTCAGCGTGCCGCCGTTGACGTGGTCGCCCCGTTTGTCGAGGTGACCGTCGGCTGGCAACGAACAAGCGGGCGCGCCAGCCCAGGCCGACGGCCAGGGGGCCTGAATTTTCTCGCCGTCCAACGGCAGATCAGCCAACGGCTTTTGGACATGATCGAAAAGGAATGGGCGATCGAAGAAGCCCCACGAACGCGACATGGCGTTTGTCGGCCGTCAGTTGGTGATGCATCAGCATCTCATCGCCACCGAAGAAGTGCTCCGGCAATATGCCTCGCCCGATTTGCAGGTGGTGCTCGACGAGGGTCTGAAAGAAGCCCATGGCCATTGGAACGCCGCCAAGTCGCTGATCGAGGAATTGGCCCACCACGAGCCCAGTGCGAAATAATGGGGTTTGAAAAGAATTTGCCGTCAGGTGTCATTCGGCCCTCGAAGATCGGATGAAGTTGCTTGGCATGCGGTAAAAGGCCCGACACCATCGGCTTGCGTAAGCAGTCTGCCCCTGCTCTCTCGAGTTTGGTGGTGTTCGGGCTTTTTCGTTTTGTCGTTCGCCGCGCGACCGAAAGCGGCCGGCGAGCCGCCGCAATCCGTTGAATCGACCGGCGCTGCCAGGGCTATCTCACTTCGCCCAGCGCTCGGGCGTTCTACTGCTCTCCGGCCACGCAATGGTTATTATGGCCGATGCCGTATTTCGCACCGGAACCGGTGCGCCGTTACTAGCCATTTCTTGCACTCTTTCGGAGCCGATGCGCCATGCCGCGTTTCGTGCTGACGACCTTCGGCTCGCTGGGGGACCTGCATCCGACGATCGCCGATTGCGCTCGGCCTGAAAGCCCGCGGCCACGAGGCGATCGTCGCCACGAGCGAGAACTATCGCCAACCGATCGAGGCGTTGGGGCTCGGCTTTCGGCCGCTACGGCCCGATTGGCCGTCGCCCGCGGACGAAGCGGCCTTCGTTCGTCGGTTCATGGACGTGCGTCATGGGCCACGCCGGCTGATTTGCGAATTCATGATGCCCGAGGTGCGACATAGCTTTACGGACACGCTGGCCGCGGCCGAGGGTGCCGACCTGCTGCTGGCCCATCCGCTGACATTCGGCACGCGATTGGTCGCCGAAAAGCTGGGAATCCCTTGGGCGTCGTCGCATCTCTTTCCGATGAGCCTGTTTTCCGTTTTTGATCCGCCCTTGGTTTCGGTGGCTCCGAATATCTCGCGAATGCGGTTCCTCGGGCCCCGCTTTTTCCGGTTCGCGCTGCAGACTAGGAAAGCGTCACGTGCGGCCGTGGAGCGAGCCATGGCACCGCTTGCGATCCGAGATTGGCCTTGAGCCGGCCGCCGATCCGCTGTTCGACGGAGCGCATTCGCCGCGGCTGGTTTTGGCCCTCTTCTCACCGCTGCTGGCCAGCCCCCAGCCCGACTGGCCGCGGCAGACGGTTGTCACCGGCTTTCCGCTCTATGATCGGGCGGCCGCAGGAATGCCGCCGGACCTGCTGCGATTCTTGGACGACGGGCCGCCCCCCTGGTTTTCACGCTCGGATCGGCAGCGGTCCTGGCTGCCGGCCGAGTTTTACTCGGAGAGCGCTGCCGCGGCCCAATTGCTCGGCCGACGAGCGATCTTGCTGACCGGCCCGGGCGGGCAGCGTTGTCCGTCACCTTTGCCACCAGGCGTGGCAGCCTTTGGGTACGCGCCTTTCTCCGAGCTGTTCCCTCGAGCCGCAGCCATCGTTCACCACGGGGGCATCGGCACGACGACGCAAGCCTTGCGCGCGGGCCGGCCGATGTTGGTCATGCCCTATGCCTACGATCAGCCCGACAACGCCGAGCGCGTCGCTCGGCTAGGGGTTGCGCGGGTCATCTCCCGCCGCCGCTACACCGCTGCCCGGGCCGCGGCTCAGCTCGATCGATTGCTCTCCAACTCTGCTTATGCCGAACGTGCCGCTGCGGTCGGTGCTCGGGTGAGGGCAGAAGATGGCGTAACGATCGCCTGCGACGCTCTGGAAGCGGCGCTGGGTTAGGTGTCCTTCTTTGCGGTTCACCCAGCCGACAAGCAGTCGCCGGTAAATTCGTTGCAATGCATGTGCCTCACGCTATGATGCCGGGGTCGTCCCGCAGCCGCGCTGTGAGCAGCCGAAGTGCGCGGATTCTGCCTAGCTTACTGCCAACTGTCACCGTCCGCGATCGCCCGAGTATCCTTGAGGTTGTTCCACGATGCGCAAAGCCACTCTTTGGGGATTATGTCATGGGACTTTCAGCCCTCGGTTCACTGGCAACTTCGCTCGCCAAAGACAAAACGCCCGATACGCCCGCCGCGCCGGCGGAAAAAACCGCAGGCGAGTCGTCCGAACCGCTTCCCGGTCGAGCGATTCCGGCCCGCACGATTCCGGTTCCCGGCACCGTCAGTCCCGGCGATGCGCGAGTGGATCGCCAATCCCACGCCACCGCTGACCAAAATCGTGCCGCAAACGGCCGACCAGTGGCGGGCGTTGGTGGCTACTGCAGGTGGCGGCCCGGGCCCAACATACTGGTCGATGTCCGCCGGCTTTGCCCGGTGAAGCTCGAGCCACAAACGGTCGGCGGAGTGAAATGTTATTTGGTCACGCCCGAGGGACTGCCCGAGCGCAATCGTCGGCAACTCGTCCTTCATTTGCACGGTGGCGCCTATGTTTTCAGTCCGGGTGAGATCGGCGCGGCCGAAGCGGTGCTGTTGGCCCATTACGGCCAAACGCAGGTCTTGTCGGTCGACTATCGGATGCCCCCCGACCATCCCTTTCCCGCCGCGCTCGATGACGCCGTGGCCGTCTATCAAGCGATCGCCAAAACGCACAAGCCGGCCGAGCTGGCGGTGTTCGGCACTTCGGCCGGCGGCGGACTGGCCGCGGCGATGCTGCAAAAACTCCTCTCACTCGCGCGTCCCCATGCCCGCCGTGCTGGGGTTGGGCACCCCTTGGGCCGATCTGACCGAGACCGGCGACACCATGTTTACCAACGAGGACATCGACCAGGTCCTGGTCCATTACAACGGTGTTCTGGGAGCCGCCGCGCGGCTCTATGCCGGCGATCACGACCTGGCCGATCCGCTCCTCTCACCGGTCAACGGCGACTTCGCCGGTTTTCCGCCGACGATCTTGATCGCCGGCACGCGCGACATGCTGCTCAGCGCCACGGTACGGGTGCATCGCAAGCTGCGCGCGGCCGGGATCGACGCCCAATTGCACGTCTTCGAGGGGATGTCGCATGGATTCTATCTGGCCCTGCCCGACGCGCCGGAATCGCGCGAGACTTTTACCGAGATCGCCCAGTTTTTTCGGCTTCCCGCCTCGGGCACTAACGGTCTCAAGTACCATGACTTGGTAAGCTGCGGGGATGTCGTGGCCTGCCGACCGCTGCCAGGATCGAGATGTTCCTGCTCGGGCAATTCGCCGCTCGATTTGCAAATGTCGTGCAGGCATTTGGCACCCGCCGCCTTGCCAGTGCGCAACCGGCTGGCCGGACCGATCCCGGGCACCACTCTCGGCGCGCGCAGATTTCCCGCAAAAATGCCCGGTTTTCGTCCGCGTGGTGTAGACTCTATTAGAGAGCGGAGGCCAAGAGGCGCAGGATTTGCCCTTGTGCTTCTCCTTGCTCCGGTCCGAGCATCGGCGGCTCGGCCAATACCTCATCTTTCATGTCCGCAATATTGCGTTGAGGGGGTGCTGTGAAAACCAAAAAGAAGAAGAAGGATAAGAAGCTCAAGGAAGGGGATGAGCGAACACCTGCCGAGCGACGGAGACCAACGGCCATGCCGAACGGTCACGCGGTGGAAATCCACCACGGCGACGTGAAGGCCAGCACCCACAAGATCTCGAGCAAGGTCTTCGATGAAAGAGTTGGCCCGGATGCAAATCGAGTTGGTCAAGCTGCAAGAATGGGTCAAGCACGAAGGCCTGAAGGTCGTCGTCCTCTTCGAGGGGCGCGACGCGGCCGGCAAAGGGGGCGTGATCAAACGAATCACCGAAAGCCTCAATCCCCGTATTTGCCGGGTGGTCGCTCTCGGCCGTCCGACCGAACGCGAACGGACAAGCTGGTATTTCCAACGCTATGTCGAACATCTTCCCTCGGCCGGCGAAATCGTCCTGTTCGACCGCAGTTGGTACAACCGGGCCGGCGTCGAACACGTGATGGGCTTTTGCACCGACAAGGAATATCAAGAGTTCCTGCGGAGCTGTCCCGAGTTCGAGCATGATGTTGATCCGCTCCGGAATCATCCTGGTCAAATACTGGTTCTCGGTCAGCGATTCAGGAGCAGGAACAGCGATTTCAAAGCCGCATGCTCGATCCGACGCGTAGCTGGAAACTCAGCCCGATGGACCTGGAATCGCGTTCCAAGTGGGTCGAATATTCCAAGGCCAAAGACGCCATGTTCGCCCACACCGACACCAAGCAGTCGCCCTGGCGCGTGGTGAAGGCCGACAACAAGAAATGTGCCCGGCTCAACTGCATTCGGCATTTTCTGAGTATGGTCCCCTACAAGGACCTGACCCCGACGCCGCCGGAGTTGCCGCCGCGACCCCTGGCTCGCGAACTACGTCCGGCCGCCGCTCGAAGATCAGACGTTCGTGCCCGAAGTCTGGTAGCGTCGGCCGAACGCGAAACGGAGCGAAGGAAAACTTTGCCCCCTCGGCCGTGGTCTGCCGTGCCTCGCAGGCCATGGCCGGCGGCGGGGCTTTTACGTTTAGACGATCGCCCGGGAGCACCCTGGTAATCGCGACCTCTTAGACGTATTCGACGTCGTTCATGCTGCCGGCCATCAAGTTGATCTCGGTATGCACGCTGGCGAACTTGTCGGCCAGAATCTCGAACGTGATCTCCTCGTTCCCCTGCCGGCCGACCAGCACCACTTCGTCTCCCCAGCGGACCGGCGTCTCCAGATCGGTTACGTCGACCGTGATGATGTTCAGCGACACGCGGCCGACCACCGGGCAGCGGCGTCCGTGGATCAGCACGATCCCCTTGTTGAACAACGCCCGCGGATAGCCCTCGCCAAATCCGACCGGCAGCGAAACGATCTGGCTGTCGCGCTCGGTCGTAAACAGTCCGCCGTAGCCGATCGTCTTGCCGGCCGGAATCTCGCGGACCTGGGCCACGCGCGTCTTGACCGACATCACCGGCCGCAGCGCCGCCGGATTGACAAAATCTTGCGACGTCCGAACTCCATAACACGCCGCCCCGACGCGCACCAGGTGCCGCCGCCTGTTCGGCCAGCCGCACCGTCGCCGCGCTGTTGTGCGTGTGGATCAGCACGTCGGCGGGCAACACGCCGGCCAATTGCTCGCACAACCGGTCGAACGCATCCAGGCTTTGCGTGGTCGGCTCCAGATCGGCGGCGTCGGCTTTGGCGAAGTGGGTGAAAATGCCGCGGATCTTCAAGCCGGGCAGACCGCAGACTTTGCGAATCAAATCGGCCTGCTCGACATAAAAACCGCTGCGTCCCATGCCGGTGTCGATGTTGACGTGGACCGGCATCTTCCGCCGCCGCCGTCTTCCCAGCGCGGCCAGATATTCGGCCTGCTCCCAGGTCCCAACCTGCTCGTCCATGTCCAGCGCGGCCGCCGACTCGTCGAGCTCTTCGGGCAATCCCATCCGCAAGCGCAACAGCGGCACGTCGATGCCCATCTGGCGAATCGCCGCCGCTTCGGGATTGGTGCAAACGCCCAGGTAGTCGGCCCCCGCGGCCACGGCCACGGGAGCCAGCGCCACCAGTCCATGGCCATAGGCGTTCGACTTCAGCACCACGCAAATCTTGCTCGGTGCGATCGTCTTGCGCAGATAGAGAATGTTTTCGTAAAACGTCGGCCGCGAAACGATCACCTGGATATGGTGCTGACGCACGCCGCCGGCATAGCGCGAAAGAGCCACGGCGGGCTCGGCTGCCGGTTACGGTCGTCACGCGAGCGGCATCGCGGCGAAGCGGTTCGACCTTGGGCATGATTGGCCTCGATAGTTTTCTGGGTGTTGCCTGACGGAATGGGCCCCGAGCGGCCTCATCCTACGGACAGTCGGCGAGCGCAAGAAAAGCTCAATCGCGCTGACTTTTTTCGTCTGCCGACCAATCGGCCGCTCAAAT
The DNA here is from genome assembly GCA_963702015.1 of uncultured Planctomycetaceae bacterium. Lineage (GTDB taxonomy): Bacteria > Planctomycetota > Planctomycetia > Pirellulales > PALSA-1355 > DATJTR01. Next base: position 1,300,807 of record OY969698.1, on the reverse strand, counting down.
GCAACTCCCATGCCGCTCGCCGCGGTGCTATCGCCCGCCCACGATTTCGCGACATTCAGGCTCGCCGGCCAGGCCCAGGCGCGCTATTTCGCCCTGGCCGATGACTAAGAATTGGGCAGCCGGCTCACGCGTACCGGGCATTCGCCCCGCTATTCGTCATTCGTCGACGCGGCGGTAAAGGCCGAAATTCGACTCGGCCAGCGTCCGCAGAAACATGTCCATCGGGCTCCCCACGAATCCGGCCCCAATGCCGATCGTGTAGATCGACTCGCGCCGCGAGCGATTCAACAAGCGTGATGATACGCACGATTTCGGGCGGCGCCGCGACTTTGCCGCCGAAAGGGGCTCCGTCGGTGAGAAAGAAAATCGCCTCGGCGTCGAATCCCAGAGCCGCTTCCAAGGCATCGAACGACGCTGTTTGCAGATTCGTATCTTGCTTGTTGACGAACTGGATCGCCTTTTTCTTGTTCGTGGCGTCGGCCACCACCAGCTTCTTCTGCCACATGCGAACGTTGCTGTCGAACACCAGCACGGTGAACTGATCGTTGGGCCGCAAGGCGTCGATTGCCGCCGACAGCTCGCGTTTGGCCGCCATCAGCCGAAAACCAAGCATGCTGCGCGATGTGTCCATGATGAACACCATCCGCGTGGCGTAAATCGGCAGACCATAATACATGGTCACGCCCGGCGACACTTTTTCAGCCGCCGCCAACGTGCGCGTCGACACCGGGGGAATGACGAACGTTTCGCCATTTTCCGCCCACCATTTGGCCCAGGCCGCCTGATTGTTGCCCAGGGCCTGACCGGTAACGCTCGTCAGATATTTGATGGCGTCGGCCTGCGCCTCGCCGTCGACCTTGTCGACCAGCCCGATCAGTGCTCCAATGGCCGGGCTTGGCTATCGATCCGGGCCAGCGCCAACACGACCGAGCGGCGAAAGCCGAACTGATGGGCAAAGGCCCCGGTCGTCGACAGTCGCACCAGCAAGGCCACATCGTCATCGTGTCCGCGAGCTGCCAATTGATCGGTCAGTTCGACGGCCATCAGCCGAGCGCCGGGCGTGGTATCGACCATTTTGTCGAGCAGCGCCGTGGCATCGTGAAACGCGCGCTCGCTTTTCGACGCCAGCAGCGCGCCGAGCAGTGGAATCGACGTATCACCCGGCTCCTTGCGGCGCATTTCGCGCTCGACCGAGTCGAGCAGCATCTTGCCGACCTGTTCGTTATCGGCCAACACGCCCAGTGTGGCATAGGCCGCCTCGCGCACTTCGGTCGAGTCGTCCTTCGTGCCGACCGTCGAGCGCCAGTTTGGCGGCATCGGGAACCGGAAATTTTTCGAGCTGTCCGAGCCCGTCGATCCGATCCTTGGGTTGTTTGCTGCGCAGGAGTTGCTGAATCGCCCCTTTTGCCGAGCGAAACTCCGGCGCTGCGTCGCTGTCGGCCGCCAGCGCGGGCCGGTCCAGCCACTTCGGCATCAAGCCTATCGGCGCAAGGCAAGCGAGCGTCAGCCAGATCAACTTCAGCCGCGCCGGCTTCATCGGTACCCGCTTGAACATGGTTGCCCCTTGCCGCTGTCTTCGCCCGGTCTGCTGCCGGCACGGATTCATTGTCAGACTGCGGTCGAGTGGTGTCAAACTCTCAGGCATTTCGCCAGGCTGGGCACCGATCTCCGCCAACTCGTGGGACCGCCCGATCAATAGAGTGCGTCGGGCGGGGCGACCCTGCCCAAGCGGAGCAGCACTTCGCGCTCAATCGTTCGCCGCAGCCAAAGCCGGCGCCAGAAAGATGCTTCGGCGAGTTGTTCGGAAAACTCAGCGATGACCTGCGCACGGATCGCGAGCTCGGCAGCCGCCTGGGCGCGGCAAAACCCGTCGTGAACAAATCGGCTCTGTTGTGCCATTGCTGAACCGCAGCGTTCGATGCTGCAACGACCTCGGGACGCGCTTATTTTACCCCTGCGAACAGCTACTTGACGAGCGAACCGCCGCCTTATACGGTAGATGATCGACCGCTGATCGATCACTGATCGGCGCGACTGTTGGAAGCGCCAGTGCAAGTAGGAGACAGTGGATGACAATCCCCAGGCAATCAACACGCCGCCGCAAGCCGAACCGCCGTAAACCAGGCGAGAATGGTGCCACGCTGGTGCAGACCATTTTTGAAACCTTACGGGCCGAAATTGCCTCCGGCGAGTTGCTGCCGGGCGAACTGCTCTCGCGGCGCACGTTGGCGAGCCGGTTCCGCTGCAGCTATTCCACGGTGGTCGAAGTGATGGTGCGGTTGGAGGGGACCGAGTTAATCGACGCGGCAACAGCCCAGATTGCCCGCGTCGTGCGGCCGACCCTGGAAAGCATTCGGGACGTGCACATTCTGATCGAAGCCTACGAAACGCAAGCCATCCGACTGGCGTGTCAGTCGGCCACCGCCGGCGAGATCGACGAACTTTACCTCTTGGCCGAGGTTTTGGAAAAACGGATCGCCGCGCGCGATCCCAACGATCGCGAGGCACCGGCGCTCCACGCCCAGTTCCACAAGCGGATTGCCCAAGTCGGTCGTGCACCGGGTTTGGTGCGGGCGATGGAGCGCAGCCAGTTGATGGTGCGTTGCCAGAAGCATTGGACCGTCACCGCGACCGAAATGCCTGACCCGCCGCGATGGCACTCCTTATTGATCGATGCCGTTCGCGACCGCGACCCACTCGCGGCCGACGCGGCGATGCGGGCTCACATGCGTCGCGGGTTTGAGAAAGACATGTTGGCCTATCAGTTATCTCTCGTCGAGTAAGATCCGAAAATGCGGGGCCGCCTCACGGCGGTCTTGTGGTTCCACGTCGATCTGGAGGAGCGAACGATGCCGTCTCGACAGCCGAAACAAAACCGCTCGACGGGCGCGATTGTCACCAACGGCCAACTGCCCCGCCGCGACTTTATCAAGACAGCCGTGGCGGCCGCCGCCGTGGGTTCGATCGGCAATGCCGCGTGGGGAGCGCCCGCGACCGGATCGTCGGCGCGCGTGGCCAACGCTGGCGAAAAAGCCATCCTGGCTCTCTATGAGACATTGAGCGACGAGCAGCGCCGCGCCGTCTGCTTCGATTGGGACTATCGCGTCGACATTCTCTACGGACGCAAGCCGCTCACGATTCCCGACCCCAACGGAGTTGTGTTACGAACCCATGTTTCCAACGCCTGGTTGATCACACCGCATCTCATCGGCAGCCCGTTCTATTCCGACGAGCAGCGCGAATTGATCCTGGACGTGATGCGAACTGTGTTTGCGCCCGGCTGGGTCGAGAAGCTTCAACAGCAGGCCCGCGACGATAGCGGCTTGCCCTGGGGAGGCGATCAGGCTCTGGCAATTTTTGGCACTCCGGGAAGCGGCATCTGCCAGTGCGTCATCACGGGCTTTCATCTGACCATGCGGGCAACCAGCCAGCTGCAACCGCTGGCCGCATTTGGTGGTCCGATCACTCACGGCCATCAACCAAGCGGCTTTTATGAAAAGGTCGGCCACCCGGGCAACATCTTTTGGAATCAGGCACTGCGGGCCAACGAAGTCTATAAGCTGCTCGACGACAAGCAGCAGCGGCGGGCATTGGTCGCCGAGAATATGCCGTTCTTCCAACGCCAGGGTGAGATCGACCGGACCACTATCATGCCCGACACGCCCTGGGACGAGCCGCGGCGGGAGTCCGACATTCGCTTTCGCCGGCCTGGAACGAACCCACTGGGTCTTCCAGTCGGTGAGATGAGCGGCGAGCAACGACAGGCGCTCGACGCGGTTCTGGCGAGCCTCGTCGAACCCTATCAGCAACCGTATCAGGATCAGGTCTTCGATTGTCTGAAGCAGCAAGGTGGCCTCGAGCGATGCTCGCTGGCCTTTTACGAAGAGCGTGACTTGGGCGACGACGGCCAATGGGACAACTGGCGGCTGGAAGGGCCGTCGCTGGTCTGGTTTTTCCGTGGCAGTCCGCATGCACACATCTGGATTCACGTGGCGAGTGATCCCTCGGCACCCATGACCTCGTACTTCGGCTAGTCATGTCCTCTCGCCAGCTGCTCGGGCGACCGACCGGTGCGGCACCATTCCGAAACAGTAGCAAACCGAGAGCCAAATCGTGGTGACAAACGAAAGAATCGATCGACGGCATTTTGTCCATCAAGTCGCCGGTGGCGTGACGGCCCTGCTGGCCGCGCCTATGGCTCTGTCGACTGCGCCATTGACGACCGCCGCGCCCGGCCACGCGGCCGAGCCGGCGCCGAGCGATCGGGTGGTCGTCGGGTTGATTGGCGCCGGTGACTTCGGCCGGCGGCAGCATTTGCGCAAGATGCTGTTGCCCAACCCCCGCGTGCAAGTGGCCGCGGTGTGCGACGTCGATCAGTTTCATCGCGAAATGGCGGCGCAAGACATCGTTGCCCGCAGCCGCAAGCCGGTCGCCTTGTACAAGGACTTTCGCCGCTTGCTCGACCGTCAGGACATCGGCGCGGTGGTCATTGCCACGCCCGACCATTGGCATGCGTTGATCGCCATCGCGGCCATGGAAGCCGGCAAAGACGTCTATTGCGAGAAGCCGTTGTCGCTCACCGTCGAGCAAGGCCGGGCCATGGTTGCGGCGGCGCGTCGCTATGGTGCGGTGTTTCAGACCGGCAGTCAGCAGCGCTCGGATCCTTACTACTTCCGTCAGGCCCACGATCTGGTGCGCCGTGGCGCGATCGGCCGCCTGGTCAAGGTGGTGGCCCACGTCGGCGCGAGTGGAGCCGGCACGTGGCAAACGCCGCAGACTCCTCCCGCCAATCTCGATTGGAATTTCTGGCTCGGCCCGGCCCCCTACGTCGACTACACGCCAAACCGCTGCCACTATTCATTTCGCGGCTTCTCGGACTATTCGGGCGGCAGTGTCACCGACAGTGGCGCGCACCAGGCCGACATCGCCCAGTGGATCATTGGCGCTGATGGTTCGGGCCCGACCAAGATCGAGGGCGCCGGCACATTCCACGAGAACGGTCCCCAGGACGTTCCGGCAACGTTCGAAGTGACGTTCACGTACGGCCAGCACGGTGATGTGCCCCTCGTATACACGTCCGAGTCGTCGCCACGCGGCGGCGCGATCGAGATTTCGGGAACCGACGGCTGGATCTCGGTATCCCGATCCCGAATCCAGGCCGAACATCCGGAAATTCTCGCCGCCGATCCGAAGCCTCACGACTATCAGGCGCGGTTGACCGAGAGTTACACCCGGCACCACGCAAACTGGCTCGATTGCATCCAATCGCGACAGCCGGCCGTGTGCGACGTCGAAATCGGCCATCGCTCGGCGACCGTTTGTCATCTGGCCACGATCGCGATTCGCCTCGGTCGGCCGCTGAACTGGGACCCGGTCCGCGAGAGATTTGTCGACGACCCGCAGGCCGATCGATTGCTCGGACGTCCGATGCGTTCGCCGTGGCATCTGTAAAGCGTATGAACCGAGGGTTCAAAACTCTGTCGACTCCTTTCGAGCCCAATCCATGACACCGATCAGCGAACTCGTAAATCAACTTGGCAGTGGCGATCCGGTAAACGTGTTCCGGGCACGCCAAGCGCTCCGCGCCGCGGTCGATCGGGTCACCGACCCGAGCGAGTCGGACCGTCGCGATGCATTGGCCACCGAATTGGCGGCCGAGTTGATCGCGACCGCGGAAACGCCCGCCAAACCAAAACCAACCAACGTGCCCGACCTGATCGATCCGGAGTTGCCCGACCCGAAACACTCGGCCGAAGTGCGCCGGCTGCTCTGCTGGTTTCTTGCCCAAGTGGCCTCCGACAATCAGGTGCCGGCGCTGACGACGGCGGCACAAGACCTGGAAATTCGCGAGGAGGTGCGGTGGGCCTTGGGTTCGCTCGGCACTCAGGTCGCGACCTCCGCGCTCGTGAAAGCGCTTGGTCAGGTTGGTCCTGACTTTCGGATCGGCGTGATCAACGCGCTAGCCGGAGAGCATTGGATGGATGCGATGGCGGCCCTGAGGGCAGCGGCCGGCGATCCCGATCCCGACGTGCGACTGGCGGCAATTGAGGGGTTGGCCAGTTTTCCAGAATTTGTCGTCGACCAGCAGCTTGCCGAAGCCGCTCGGCTTGCCTCCCCTGACGAAACACCCCGCATTCAGAAGGCACGCGTGCGACTGGCCGAAACTTTTCGCCTTGCCGGCCAGAAGCAGGCTGCCGCAGCCATCTATCAGTCGATCTTGACCGACGCTCCGGAAGGATCGTGGAAAGTCGCTGCGCCGCCGGGGCCTGGAGAATCTGAAGGTCAAGATGGGTTGACGTCTCGACGGGGGCTGGGCCGCAGGCTGGACTGCTTGACCGCCGAGGTCATCTCGCTTCAAAAAACGTTCGCAGCAGGTCATACTGCGCTTTCGTTCTTGCGCCCGTAGCTCAATTGGATAGAGCAGCGGACTTCTAATCCGCAGGTTGTTGGTTCGATTCCAACCGGGCGTAGTTCTGCCCCGTCGTAGCAGGCTGCGACAGGCTGCGACAAAAGCATATCGGGCAAGAACTTGAGGCCGGTCTCGCCGGCTGGCGCGCTTTCCACGAGCGTGTCAGCTTGTGACACGTTTTGACAGACCGGGACGATGGTTTGTGTCCCATTTTGTGTCCACTCGATGACCGGGATTGCTGGCAGCTTTGCGAGTGCCGCGGTGGTGTCGTCGCCAACCAGATGGGCGTAAGTATCGAGTGTCAACTGGATCGAAGAATGCCTCGCCAGCACTTGGGCTACCTTGGCCGGTACGTCGCTACGCGCCATATTTGAAATGAACTGATGCCTCATCGAATGAAAGTCGTAAAATCGGCCGCTCGCGTCAACGTAGGGAATGCCGGCCGCCTTCAGGTCCGGCCGGAGCATTGCCGCCGCATCCTCCGACCAGGTTCCGGGCCACAGTGGACCGGTCCGGCCAGGCAACCAACGGCCGAGAAGGGCAGCCAAGTCCGGCTTCAGAGGCTGCCGATCCTTTCGCCTTCGCTTGGAAATCGAAGCATCGACTATGACCAAGCCAGCACCGAGGTCAAACGAGTCGGCCGTGAGGCTGGCTAATTCTGACACACGCAAGCCCGTGTACGCACTCACGACGTAAAGCACTGCCCGGTCCACACCCGGAATGCCGCGGTACGGCTCGGCATCGATTGTGGCTGCAATGAGCTTGGCGAAGTCGCCAAACTCGATGGCGCGACGTTCACGGCGGTTGTCGGTCTCCGTATTTAACGGCGAAAACTTCGCCAGTGGATTGCTCTCCGCACGGTTCGCGTCGACGAGCCAGTTGAAAAACCCCTTGAAGTCACGGGCGTAGTAGTTGCTGGTTTTGATCGCAAAGACTTCGTTCCGACGTTGATCGGCCAGCCAGTGCTCCAAGTCAGGCAGATTCACGTCGCGAATCCGCTCGAAGCCACAGCCCTCGATCATCTGCTTGATGCGGTTCTCCGTCTGCCTGACGTGCTTCGGGGTGTCGTTCTGCGCTTCGAGGTGCCGTTTGTAGGCCGCTAGATGGTCGACGAGGGATGTCTTCCGGTGTTTGAGGTAGTCACCATCGGCCGCCCCAGCTTCCAGCTTTCGAGCCAAGTCCCACGACTTGCCCTTGTCCGTAAAGCCGGCGGCTCGACGGTTCTTGCCGTTCGCATCGGTGTATTGAATCGTGTATCGCTTGGCCTGAACCTTGCGACCCTTGATGACTCGCTTCCGTTTAAAAATACTTGCCATTGGTGCTTAGCCCTTCATGCTTGGTAGGAGGTCTATTGTCGCCTGAATATCTGATCGCCGCCACTTGGTCCCGCGAAATTTGACTGGCGGCGGCAACTCGCCAGCGGAAACCATCCGCCAGACGGTGCGGCTGGATATTCCGAGGATTTGGCCCACTTCATCGACCGATAGCAATTCCGATGGCTGGGTCGTCTGCTCGTTTGCCCAACGCAACAATCGACCGAGGATCGCCAAGCCTTCAGAAGGATTGGGAAGGGCGGGATCGGGGCCGACTAACTCACCTGCCGCCCAGGCAACGCGCGAGACGATTGGCGTCCTCGACTGTTTGATCAATGTCGAGCTGGTCAAAGAAATCCGGCTCAGCGTACCGGGAATAGATTTCAAGATCGTCGCAGGCTTCTTCCAACCAGCGGCGCAATTGCGAGATTGTTCGTGGTTCAGTTTTGGACATAAAACTAACTTTCGTATTAGACTTTGAATGTGGATCAACGAGAAGAACAGTTCGACATCGCCGTAGCACGGGGGTTCGCCCCCCAAAGGCCGTGGGCACGTTGCAAGATGAACCAACCGCGGCACGATCCGCGGCCACGGGGCTGGTGATGATGCAATAGCGAGTCGATTGCAGTCGGACCACTGCTGCCGCGCTTCCTTAGGCCGCAGCGCGATTCGACGCTAGGAGACGAATTCCTTCGTAGGCGTCACGCCGCTTGCCCTGGGCATCCTCGATCTTGCCTCTAGCGCGGATTTTACCGCCCGTGAACTCCTTCAGCTCTTTGCCAAATTCATTTGCGCAGAGAGCTTTGTGGTCGTACTCATTGCAAAAGGAGTTGTACGCCAGATAAACGTCCCGTTTCGCAATTCGAGCGTTGTCATCGAGAACGCACATCTCCTTGAGGAACGACGCCACTGGCGCATTTTGGATGCCAAGTTCGAGCTTATCGGCCGTCTCGATAACTGGAATGCGAAGTCGTCCATTCGGTTCGGGCAACCGCAGTTGGAGCAGAGTCGCCATGAAGTGGGGTGCTTCGGCTTCCAATTGCTTGAGGAGGATCGACTTTGGAATCGTCTTCTTGGGCAAGGGAACATGACACACTACGATCCGAGTATCCCCGGGAATAACAGGACAGAAGTCCGGACGGTTTGCGCATTGCACAAAGTGCAGAGTGCTGGGCTGACCGTAGGTATCGGTTCTCATCCGCCTGATTGACAGCTGACGACAAGTGACCCATTCCTTGAGCCGGTTCCTAGCCGTTGGACAACGAGACAAGTCAACCTCCTCGACGACGGCCAAGACGGCATTCGCAAGCTCGCCATTAAAATTGTTCGGATTGGTCAGTGCTCGGTCCGCTGATACAACTCCCTTGGTCATCAGGAGTCCAACGGATTCATGGAGGATAGATTTTCCCGAATCTTCCGGACCCCAAAGAAACAGGTACGGGGTCGGCTCAAATGGGTCACGCAGAATGCACGCGATCAGAATTTGCAAATACTCGGCACCGGCCCGAATGTCGTGACGCTGGCACCAGTCCATTTCTCGGACTGCCTCGTTCAAATCGGCCCCGATATGGTCAAGAATCATGTCCCAAGTCGGGTGACACGGTTGTTCGTCCGGCCCCAACTGAATGGGGCGGAATCGGAATTGAGGAGCATCGAGGTTCCACCGCCGCTCGCCCGGGAACTCTGGCTGAAATGGCAGATTGACCAACTCCCAACGCTTGGCGACAGCGGATCCCATCAGGCATTCGGCCTCGGTGCGACTAAAGCCAAGAGCCTGCAAACGCATCTTGCAGTTCGCGGCCGGCTGGCGATCCCAAGACCCAGTGGCCGACTTGACCATGTATCCGGCGAACTCGCCAGCGGGGGTTATGAGCGGCTCGGATCACTCCATCTTGCTCGGTCGTCTCCTCTTTCTGGAAATCCGTCCGGGCGTTGAAGACTCGCACCCATTTGTTTTTCCTTGCAGTCGCATCCCACCCGCGCATTCCTTCGTCACTTTCACGACGCTCAATCTCGACCACGAGTCGGCCATCGCCATTGCGCTTCAAGATCGTTTCGCGCCCTTGCAGCGCTTCCGGCAGGTCGATCGTTTGATCGAGGGATTCGGCGACTTGTAGCGCGTCTTTCGCTGTGGAAAATAAGAACCCGCCGTTGTTCGGCCGCTCGATGCCACCCAGGGCTTTCGATGCACTCGCAAGATTTGGCCGTCGATTGAAATAGCACGTGGTCCAACCTTCACCGTCCTGCTCCCAAGCGTCGTGCTCCGAAGCGCCCGACCAAACCGGTAGACCTTCCACGCTCCATTGTCTGCGGGGAAGGCGAAGCAATTCGGAGTACCTGGGTCCTTTCCCGGTGAACTCGTCTTGAAAAACCCGACCAATCCGAACGACTCCTTCGTCGCAGGATTGTCGATCAAGTTCTGTAAGGCCGCTGTGTGAGTCTGTAATAAGTGATGGTCGGGAACCCACACCGTCGAGAAGCCCGAACGTGCAAGTTCGTCGACTATCGCGCGATGTTTGTCGCCAAGCGGTATTCGACGGCAAGACGATGTCAGCAAATCGAACGAGCTTTCCTCCTGCGAACCAATTCCCTGGAGTCGCACTCGGGTGCGTTTCCGGGCAATGACATCGAGGTAGTCGCGCCAATATGCAGGCAAATCGGCTTCGCTGAGGGAAGCCGTTGCCGGCTTCAATTCACAAAACCCCTGATTATCGGGCGTTGCCCGCTGAGACCAAACCCAGAGGATTCGACCACAAGCATCGACGTTCGATGTCAGATCGAATCCGACCAACCCAGACAACATGGCCAGCACACATCGTGCGAGTGCCGCATGTTCGTCATGGTCATTCGTCGGGATGCCATCGCCAGCGAAATGAGCGACCAGGTGCAGCCCGGCACCGCGGGTGCTCCTCCGAGCTTCAACCCAGGGCACATCTTCGACAGCCTGACGAATCTTTGCCAGCTCATCGTCATTGATTCCGATCCCTTTGGCATGGCCCACTAGGTCATCGAAATCGAAACCAACCCACTTGGATCGCTTTTCGGCCCAGCTCCAGCCGGAGAATCCGATTTCCTTTGCATGCAGATCCAAAGGGTACGTCAAGATCTTGTTGGCACTTCTTTCATCCCCGACGCGAAATGAGTACCAGGTGTTCAGGCCATCCGTGAAGCAGGCCGGTTTGCCGTCCACTGGCTCACCCCCGTCCCGGGCAACATTGACCTGACACTCCATTTCTGGTCTGCAGGAATCCAGAATGGCCGGGTTGTTGTGCTGAGACCGTCGAGCTTGCAGGAATTGCTGAATCCCTGCGGTGCGCATTGTCATGCGACTTTCTCCTATCCGATGGGTCCGCTCAAAAGAGAATTGACGCCAAGTCCCAGAGCGGCGGGGTGCTTGGTAGTCGCCCAAAGAGAATGTGGGCTTTAGAAGGCTGGCCCTTTTCGCCCTCGACCAACAACGGAAAGTTGGTTAGGGCGGCGGACCGGCAGCCGGGGAGTGAGAATCATCCCCTACTTAATAGAGGTGCGAATGATTGCCTAATCCGCACCGCACGACGAAAAATTTGCCGAAAAATGTGTCGGTCAAAGGGGCGGATTTCCCGGAATCCGCAGCCGTAAAAAATCGCAAGTCCTTTATATAACTATACTTAGCGACCGACTATTGATTCCCCGGCCTCAAGCCGATCACGCTTATATGATCCAACCAAACTCTGAACATACGGACCTCAAGAGCCTAAACGACGCCATACAGGACGCTCTTTCGAGGTTGCCACCTCCCCAGCCAGATCCCTATCACCAATGGTCGGTTGGCGGGAAAAGGCCAGAATTACTGCCGTTTGAGTATCGAGCCCTCGATGGCATTCCAGATGACCGCCACAGCGGGGCTGCCTGGTGGGCGGTCTACCTGGCTTGGGGTGATTACCTTGTCTCCGGCTATAAATACGCCCGCGAGACATTATTGCTGAGTATGGCGCATCGGATTCGCTTCCTCTCCAAGACCGAGGACCAGTTTCAAAAAGGCCTGACAGCGGTTTGGGAAGAACTCGAACGTTTGAAGGTCAAGTATCCAATTGACCGCGAAAACGGGGAAGAATTGGACTTCGATGAATTTCAGAAATACCTTTGGGTCGTGGCCAGGAATGCGATCCGCGGTGGTCGCAAACGTAAGCCAGTCGAAATTGGAAATGATCTCGTCAAAGACACAATCGACTCTAACGCCGAACATGAACGAGACTGGGACAACGACGCCGCGGCGAAAGGGGTTTGCGAGGACGAGATCGACGAAAAGCTCATGGAGATGAAGCAGCAGAAACTCGCCGTAGCTGATATGGCATTAGCTATAGGCCTGAGCTCCGATCAAGGCGATCGCCGGCTCCAGAGGATGTACAAGCAGCTATGCGCCATCGTGGGCTTGCAGCCGACGCCTATGGGCAGAAGCAAACCAAGGGACACGAGCACGGCAACGACTCCGACCTGAATGGGTGTTTCTCGTCTCCAGGGGCAAGGTGCCGGTCGGTACGTTGCCTGGTATGTCGATCGGCGCCTTGAAAACGGCGGTTATCGGCGCTTCAAACCCGGCCAGCGGGTTTGATGTGATTTTCCTCCAAAGTCGCACGATTGGCAAGCAATTGGGTTGCTTGCAGATTTGATTTCAAGCCGGTTGCGTTGCGGCTTCTGCCGGTGGCCGGTTCGATTTGCGAAATCGGGTAGGGGGCGGTCTGCCATTGTCGCGGCCCGTGGCATCGGCTGCTGACCTGGAGCTTGGCGGCCAACCGAGGTCTGACGCCAGCATCCGCAGCCGCCTCCTGTCCCGCGGCAACCCTTCGGGTTCTACCGGACGCTTACGGTTTGTGGAACGGAAACACGCGGCTCGCCTTGCGCAAAGCCTTGGACATTGACCCGCGGCCGGCCACGCGCAGCTCCGGCTTGAAGTCGCCTGCTGGGCCGGCCGAAAGCAGCTGCCGCTCGTCACACTGGCGAGAGTCGCGTAACCGACCTTCCCCGCAACGCTCTGCGCAGCCGGGGTGCGGCACCGCGGCCCCAAAAACGCGCCGCCTTTCCAATTCTCAACAATCATGGCGTGCCGGCTGCGGCGGAGCGACGATTTCGCACTTTCGAAAGCGCCGCATCTCATCACAACCGGTCACGTTTGTCCACCAACAAGGATCGCTGGTCCGCTACAGCCGGGGACGGCGGTCCCTTCGACGCTAGTGAGCGCGGCAGAAGCGGGTGCCGGGGCGATCACTCGCCCTCCGGCACAAACCGGACCGCGATTTCTTGTTCTTCCGCGTCCTGGTAGAGCCTCGCCCTCGCGTAAAGGCCAACGCAATACTTTTCATGCGTAATTTCGGCTGTTGAAGGCGGAATTAGGTGCTCGCTAGGCAAAAGGCCACCTTCAGGCGCGTTCTCGTAAATCTCCGCCGAATGTATTATCAGGCTTTTTTGAAGAACAATGCCCGACACCGGGCCAACAAAACTAACAAGGAAGTTCCCGTCGTTCATTCGGGCAACCGCAAAGTCGGGCGAAGTTCGGACAACGACCGCTAGTATTTGCTTGTACTCGGCATCGGGTCGTGCGATGGGTGACAACGAATAAACGGCGGTGCCCCACTTAAACACAACGAATGCCCGACAGAAGTCGGTGTACTCGGCGCAGCGTCCAGCGATTTCGTCAAGGTCTTCGACAATGCCAGGCTTCCAAGCAGGGCGCGGGTAACTCATCGACCGTCCAACCAGCCAAAATTGTTGTAGAAGTAATGTGGCGGGGCGCCAATTATGCGGAAAGCATTGTCAAGCATTTGAGTCGGGCTACCTCCTACGGTGGCGTCCATGATTCCAATAGGATTTCCCTCCGCGTCAGTGAACCAGCCGTCGGTAAAATCATTTGCTACATATGCAGACGCCTCAACCAACATTAAGCCGCCCGTTGCGCCCGCGGCTTTTGCGGTGGCAATCACCTTCCCGCCAGCCGTCAAACCAACTGCAGAATTTGGATTCGGCGCGAAGCCGAGCGTCCGCGTTCCACCCTGGTCGACGATAATCTTTTGCCCCCCTGCAATCCAGTCCGACTGAATTAGATTTGCGGCGTAATATTCCGCCTCGGAAAGCAAAAGTCCATTTGGCCCGGCAGGCACATTAAGGCTATTCGGGTTTTGGGTTAGAAGCGATTCAGGCATGCGGAGCGTGTAGACGACGCCGGTGCGCGTTCCGCCGTTCGTCGCAAAATATCGCGCGATCTGCGGGCTGGCCGTTGTAGAAATCAGTGGGGAGTTAATCGACGGGGGTTCCGCGGAGTGCATCATTTGGAGATTGCGAATGTCGCCGGTGTCGAGTATCGCCCGCGACGCGGCAAGGCCGCCGATATTCGCAGCTTTCGATACGAATTGTGTCGCGCCTTCGAGGTCGCCACGGTACACGGTGATGAAACCCGGCGGGGCATTCACAGGCCCGGCGATAAGAAAATCGGGCAAAGTTCCGACCATGATCTGAACCGGCATCAATGGAAGTTGCTGCTCGATTCCGGCGGCCCACGCCTCGTAGGCCCCGACGATTTCTCCTGCCGCTGCCCTAGCTGGCTCATCGTTCGAGCTGGCCTGCAAGCTCGTGATCCCAGCCAACAACACCGGATTCTGGAGCGCCAACGGCGCTTCTTCGGCGACATTCGCCGCTGTCGCGTCGCACTCGTTGTGCACGAGCACCGAGTGCTTGCCGTCGGGCGTCGCAACGAAATACGTGTGGTAATCGGCCACCTCCAGATTGAACACCGGTTCGACGTCGTCGTTATCGAACAGATCGGTCACCGGTACGGGCTTGCCTGCGTGGGAAAGAAGTAAATCATCCACAGCTAGCTTGTCGGCCCGGGTCCAACCGCGATTCACCGTCCAGAAGGGATGGTTGCCGGTAGCGCGAATCACGCCGCTGCCGAGATGGACGCTCAGCAATCTGCCCGGCGGATTGTGACGGACTAGCTCTATCGCCCTCCACTCGGGCGGCGCGTGCGGATCACGATCCGGCGAGCAAAGTACCTGCTGGCCGGGCAAGAGCCGCTCGATCGGCAGCAGTTCGCTTTCGGCAGTGGCGGTCCTTTTGGCAATGACCAGCGTGCCGGCCGCGAAGCAGATATCGACCTCCGGAAGCGTGACAGCAGCATTGCCGGCGCTCGGGTTGACCGGCGCCACCACCGGCGCGTTGTACCAGCCCGAGGAGGCGAAATTAAAGCTGGCAGTTCCAACATAACTTTGGTCGAATCCCTCGCGCTCCGCGATGGTCTCGCCGCCAGTCAGCGAGCTCCAGTAGCCGGCGCCGTACCACGTTTCCCACTGTCCCAGGGCCCCGGCAAGAGTTGCTGTTTCCCCTGCCCAGGTAATATCATATCCGACGTACCAGTTATAGTCATTGTCATACGAAAAGAAGGGGGCGACGACTATCCGAAGGTCGGTGACGGACGAGAAATTAGCGGCGTTAGCGCCAAATTCACCATTCAAACCGGTCGCATTGATCATGTCGTAACTGGTCGCGGAGCCGACCGAGTTGGTCGCGGTGGGCAACTGCGGCAATACCGGCTGATAGCCTCCTTCGGCGGCGTCTTCGCGATCGACGCCGGCCTGGGCCATCGCCTGGTTGAAGGCTTGTTGGGCCGACGCTTCGTCGGACTCGACCGATTGGTCGGCCTGGCTGTCGGAGAGCGACTGTTGGGCAGTGGCGGTGGCGCTGGCCTGCGTGTACGTCAGATTGGCCTGGGCCAGGGCGTCGGTTTCGGCCGCGCCGGCAATGCTTTGGGTCTCGGTATAGAGTGCGGCGGCAAACGTCGATGCTTCGGCGGCAAATGGATTGCTTGAGATACTGGCCGCGTCGATCTCCGTTTGGTATTCAGCGGCCGAGCTGGCAAAATACGTCTCTTGAGCCTGCGCCACGAGGGTTGAGAGGTTGTACTGCTGGCTGGCAACGGCCTCGCTGAACGTGGCGTCGTAACCGTCGGTGTCTTGCTCGTAGGTCTCCATCACTGCATTGATCGCATTGGTGGCCGCCAAGTTGGTTTGGGCGACGGTCTCTTGCTCGGTGGCGTCGGGGTTGATTTCGGCGTTGGCATAATCCGTCTGGGCCTGGGCGAGCGCGCTAGTGAGGTCGAAATCGTTCGTTAAACCGAGGCCGGGTGTCAGGGAGTTGCTGTAAGAGGCGTCGGCCACACCGATGGCGTTGTCGTAGTAGTCGTCGGCCGTTTCTTGGCCGTAACTTTCGATTGCTGGCACGACGGCCTGCGTGTACATGGCGCTGGCGTTGAGCAGGCCCGTCTCTTCGGTCAACTCGGCGTTGTCGACCGATTCGGTCGCCTCGTATTGCGCATCCGCGTCCTGGTCGGTATCCGTTTGCGTCGCCGTGGCGTATGCCATATCGGCCGTTTCCTGATCGGCATCAATCGAATTTCCGTAACTTTCGAGATCGCCGTCCAACGTGGATTTCGCCGCCGAATTGTTCTGGGCGGCGGCCTGGGCGACCAGGTAGGCGGCCAATTCTTCAATGGCGGGATTGCTTGTGCCGCTGACCATGGTGGCGCTGAGCGATTCCATCGCTGTTGCCTCGGCGGCATCCTGGGCATCATCGAAGACCGCTTGGGCGGTAAACTCGGCATCCCCCAGCGTGACATCGTCGTTAGCGGCGTCCAGCGATGAATCGTTGTGTGCGGCCGTGGCATCGGCGGTGGCCTGATCATAGGCAGCCTCAGCGTCTTCGTTACCGTCCTGGCTGTCATTCTCGCCGTCGGCCTCCGCATCCTGAACGCTGGCCAGGGCCTGCGAGACGCTGAAGCCAACGCTGGCGTCGACGTAGGAGGTCGACCAGTCCTTGTTGGCCAGCGCCTGACCGGTTGCCAAATCAAGGCCCGCTAAGGCATTGAAACTGTTCTCCTCCGCATAAGCGGCCTCGGTGGATTCATGTTCCGCCATATTGATACTGTATGAGGCTGTGGCTTGGGCATAATCGTCGGCGGCACTGACCTCGCCATCCACCGCGGCGGAGGCTGACAGATCGTTGGCCTCGGCGGTTGCCACGTTGAAGACGCCCGCCGCCTGGACTTGGGCGATGCTCAGAGCGTTGTCGGCATCCGTGTCGGCGGCGGCGTCATCGTCATCGTTTTTGGCGGTTGCGGTTGAGTCGTTGTACTCGTCGACAGCCAGCGCGTTCTCGTAGGTCTCGTCGTCCGAATCATCGCTGGTGTTATCATTGTATTGATCGGTGGCCTCGGTTGCGCTCATGGTGACGAACGCGCCGGAAATCGCGGTAACCCAACTGGCCGACGCGGCAGCATATTGGGAGGCAAAGGTGTTGGGCAGGGTCGCATCCAATGCGGCGGTTTCGGCAGCCGAAGTGGCGGCAATATCGGCTACGGCGATCTGGTAGTTGGCATCGGCTTCGGCAGTGGCGATCGCCAAAGTGGAATTGGCCGCGGCTTCGGCATCGGACTCGGTATCCTGATCCGAATCGGTGGAATCGGCGAGATCCTCGTCATTTTCCGCGTCGGCATCGGCGTCCTCGGTTTCGGCCGAGGCAAACTGCAGGGCCTCGCCGTCGGCGGCCTGACCGTCGGCTTCGGATTGAGCATCGTCGGCCGAGGCGAACTGACTCTGGTATGTTTCGTCGAGCGATGCCATGTTGCCGGCGAGCGATTGGCTGGCCTGGCCGGCCTGGTCGTAGTAGGCAACAATCGCGTCATTGACGGTGGTGGCGCTCGTCAGATCGCCTGCAGAGAAGGACGCGGATTCTTCAGTACTCGCCAGACTCATGGCGTTGTTGTAATCGGTTTGGTCCGTATTCTCCGAATCGGTAAAAGCCGAGGCAGCGTCGGCATAGGCACTGAACCAGGCGCCCCCGGCTGAGGCTGATACCATCTCGTCGCCGTCGGTGGCCCCGGCGACCGCGATCAGGTCGACGCTTCGGGCTTCAGCCATCGAGTAGCTGAAAAGATTGTTATAGCTGGTGCTGCCCACGGCCGAGGTGGAGGCGGCCTGGGCGTCCGCGATATCGGCTTGGTCGACATCCGCATCGAGAGCCAGCGCGTATTCGTAATTGTCCTGGGCCTCGGCGTTGGCCAATGTTTCGTCGTCGCCAGCATCGGATTCGGTGTCACTCAGCCCGGCGGCACCGTCACTGGAGGCCTGAGTCGCCAGGGCCCCGGTCACTCCATGCTGCCAGATTGCGCTGGCCGACGCCAAGGCCGCCATGTAGGTCGCTTCGGGTGTCATGGCTGTGCTCGTGGCCCAACTTTCCATCTCCGAGGCATATTGATCGGCGATGGAAGTGTCGTAGGTGTTTTGGGCATCGGCCAAGGCGATGTCATAGAGCGATTCGGCCGAAGCGTCCTGATCGGTGTCGTCGTCGTCGGCCTGGTCGTCGCCATCGGTGTCGCCGAGATTGGAGGCGGCGATGGCATTGTCGGCAATGCTCTCCGAATTGGCCAACCCCGTGTTGTAAGTGAGGAGAGCCCCCGCCTCGGCCGTAGCGAACGCGTCGTTTGCATTTGCCTGGTTCTGCGCATATTGGGTCATATCGCCAGCTATGGCGCTGGCGAGTGCGGCCTGTGCGCCAGTGAATGCCGGCCCGTAGTCATCGAGGCGATCATCGCCTAAGGCGTTTTGCTCTGCGTCGGCAATATCCGCGCAAGTACTATAAAACGTCTGAGCGATCGCGCTGGCTGTGGCAACGTTGCTACCACCAAAGATGTTGTTTGAAGCCAAGGCCACGGCTTCGACGCTGAGGGCCTGATTATAGGCATTCCCCAGGACACCATATTCGTCGGTTAACTGGTCCTCCCATTGGTTTTCGATCGAAGCAAACTGGGATTCTTCGGCCCCCTGCGCGACGGCACTGTGAGAGAGTGAGCCCACTGCGGCGATGGCTAGGGCGTTGTTGCGCTCCTTGTCCGCACTGATGATCGAGCGGGCCAGGGCGATTTCGTCGGCATCTTGTTCGATGGTTTGGTCTTGATCGTCGGAGATGGCGTTTTCCGCAGCCTTGGTGTCGTTGTCGACGTCGCTGATCGTGTCGGCGAGCATGTCAGCGTCGGTCGACGCCATGTAGACCGACTCGGCGTCCACCTGCGCCAATACGTAGGTTGCCCAAATGGCGCTTCCCGACGCGGTTCCTTGATCGCTTGCCCAGGCGCTGATTGCGCCGGAGTAGCTCGACATTTCCGCACTATCGAAGGCGACTTCGGCCGAGGTGTTGTCGATAGTTTGTGTTTGGGATGCGTTGTCGTCGCTGATCGCTTGCTGCGCATTGACCGTGGCCATCGTATCGGCCAGCACCGAACAGGCGCCCGTGTCGGCAAGTTCTTGGTCGTCGAAGGCGTTCAACGTGACGGCTTGATCATCGGCCGTAGCGCCGGCGTTCGCGACTTCCCAGGTATTCTCCAGATTGGCCATCGCGTCGTCGTAATCCTGTCCCTCTTCAGACGTGGTGGCGTTGTATGTGCCGACAGCCTCAATGGTGGCTGCTTCGGCCGCTACCCAGATTTGGTTCACGCTGGTGTCGTAAGCCAGTTGATTGCTATTCAATGCCGGCGCGATGTTGACGTCGTCTCCACTGGGAAACACTTCTGCTTCTTCATACATTGCGAAAAGCGATTGACTCGTGGAGAGCGAGGACCAGGTCGCATCGTAATACGACGAGGCGGATTCCGACGCTGCTGTATCGTCAGAGTCGGCAGCGGTCGCACTGCACGCAACCTGGGCCTCGGCGTAGCTCACTGACGTATCGTACTTGCCTCCCTCACCGGCATAGTACGCGGAACTGGCGGAAAGCTCGACCGACACCATGCTGAATTGGGCGCTGACGGACGCATCTTCTTGCGTCCGCAGATCGAAGAGATCGGCGGACTGCTCGGTATTGGTTGCCGTAGCCAGAGCCTCGTCGTGATCGAGTTGGTCTTCGGCGACGGCGGTGGTGTAGGCGAACTCTTGGCTCGCCAGCGAGACCTGGTAGCCGGCCCACTCGGCGTCTCCAGACGACGACTCGCTCTCCGCCCAGTCCTCGGTGGCGCTGAAGCGTCGCCGAGGCCATGGCCGTGGCGTACGTGTAGCTGGCCTCGGCCACCGACAGACTCTCTTGCTCCAAACCTTGACTCAGCGACAGGCCATAGGTGTACGATAAGGCATCGTACGACAGGCTGTGCATTTCGACCGCTTCTGCGTCGGCGAACAACGAAGCAAAAGTCACGCTGACAGTCGCCTCATCAGACCCGGCGCGATACGACGACAAGGAGTTGCTGTAATCCTGTTGATTTGCATTTAGGGAGGTTGAGTACTCCTTCTCGTCCGAAACAACAGTTTGATCGTAGTCGTACGAGGCCGTGTTGGAGCTCATTTGGTAATCGAGATCGGTCGACACCTGCGTCGAGTTCGACACCGACTCCAAGTAGTAAGCTAACGAATAATCGTCCGCGGCTTCGGCCGCTGTAATCTCCGGTCCGTACTCGGCACTTATAGCGGCATCAGCCGCTTCGTTAGCCAGCGAGAGGGCGATATCGGCTACGGTTAACTCGTCGTAGGCGGCGGCAGTTTCATTGCCCAACTCCGTACCGGCGGTTGTGTTGGCATTCGTATAGATCGAGGCGGCCAGACTGTCTTCAGTTATTAAATCTGGTAACACAGCGTTCTGCGACGTCAGGTAGGCAGCGTGGGTCGCGGCGCTGTACGTGTCGTCGGCTTCCTCCTGACTTGAATCCATTTCCTCGGCGGGAGCACTGGTGGCGTTCGTGTAGCTATTGCCGTAATTGGCCGTGGCGCTGTTGGTGGCGTTAGAAAAGGTATTTTCGGCGTCGTAGGTCTCGGTGCCGAAGCTGGTGTCGGCGGACAAGTTCACCGATGGACCCGTATAAGACGGAGCCGACACATTGGAAGGTCCAAAACTTCCCGGCTCGTCGGTTTGCGGCTCGCCGTCGAGCGACGTATCGAACGAGGGACTGTCACCCCACGAGAATTCCCCCGGCACATCGACGTCGAATCCGTCACCTGACGTGGCAGCCGACAGCGACGCTTGCGCGTTGGCCAGCGACGTGGAATAAGAGTTCGTGGCTGAGGTGTATGCGGAGCTGTAATTACCGTCGTCGTTTGAACTGTCTGATCCGCCGGTGTCGACGCGGGCATGGAAACTTTGCGCGGTCGACGCGTTGGTCGCCAATTGGCTTCCGAAAACGGATGGCGGGGCTTGCGACGCCACGGCATCATTCTGCTCGTCGGCGAGCGCCTGAGAGGTTTCGGCGCTGGTCGGATCGCTCGCCAGAACGAAGCTGAAGGTATACCAGGGACCGACCGAGGTCACGGTCTGCACGCCGCTGTTGGTCTCAGTCGCCGCGACGCGGGCTCGGATGGTTATCTGGCCCGGGCTGCTGCCGATGTTAGGGGAGAAGTTAGCATTGCTCTCATCAGAAATAGCAAACGAGTAATCCGGAACACCGCTGCCGGTGTCATCGAACTCGATCATTGTTCCACTGGGGGCCGCATCGCTCAACGCAAGCGACAAGTATGGAACGGAGGAGACTGGATTCGGACTGGGACCACTTGCGAAGCCAATCGAGGTGATTGCCGGAAGTGCGGTGCTCGCGTTGGAAGTCGTCAGATCGAAGTCGATCGTCGCCCAGGGGCCGAAAGTGGCCGGCGACCCAGAGACGCCGAACGCCTCGGCACGCACGCTGACGTCGTAGTCGCCGGCATCCAAGCCCGTGGGCGTGTAGGTAAAGTCGCCGCTGCTATCGGTCAGTGTGGAATCAAGAATATTTGAACTGCCGTTCCAATAACTGAACTCGATGACTTCATCGGCCGGATCGCTCACTCCCGTCAGTGTTCCGGTGAGCTCGGCACTGCTGGCGGTGATGTTGCCGTAGGTGTCGGTCGTGCCGTCGGCCAGGGTCAAATCGCTGATCTCCGGAGCAGTGCTGCTGGAGACGCTGTCGTTGGGCGAAACCGACAAATCGAAGGACGTGCTGACCGTCGCACCATAGGAGTCGATCGCCTCGACGGTAATTTCGGTCGAGCCGAGCGCGCTGTAGCTAACCGGCAGGGAGAGCACGCCGTTAGAAATGTGCGGACTGCTGGAGAACAGGCTGGTATTGCTGTCGCCAATGACGGAGAAGCTGAGCGAATTGCTCGATTCCAGGGCATCGCTGAAAGCTTGCGTGAGATCGACTGACGGATTGGGATCGTTTTCGGCGATCGATATGTTGGCAATGCCCACGACACTCAACCCAAGTGCCGTAATATCGAACGACTGTGTGGAATAGTCGTTCTCGCCGCTGGTGCCGCCGATGCTTTCCAACTCGACAGTGACATGGTCCACGCCGGAGGCGCCAGCCGCCAGAGTGAACGCCAAATCTCCAGTGCTGGGGTCGATCGTCGGCGCAACGGCAAACATTGAGGGGTTGTCGTTGGTAAGAATGAACGACAACGATTCGCCCGACGAGCCCGCGGCACCGCCAGCCGAGATTTCGGTGGCCCAGCCAACGGAAGAGTAGACTTGGGTACTGCTACTCTGATTGAAGATCGGGCTTGCCCCACGCGCAAACGTGGGCGCGGTGTTTGGCGAGACCATGACGGTGAACGAATTCGACGTGGTTTCGCCGCCTTGGTCCTTGGCGGTTACGGTCACCGTTGCCGTGCCGCTGACCGTGGGCGAAAACTGCAGCAGCAATTGGCTGCCGCTGACCTGGACCGTGACAGGGCTCGGATTGCCCTCACTGGTGGCAACGCTCGCTGTGTAGGTGAGGGAGTTGCCCAAGTCGCTGTTGGAGGCGGTGAAATAGTTGGCCAGATTCATGTACATTGGAGCCTGACCGGGATACACCAATGGTGCGCTGGTCCCGATCGACGGCATCGTCGACGTTGTCGGCGCTGCGCCGTCGACGACGTTGATGTCAAAGGTCTGCGACCAGCTAAAATCCGGAGTGCCGTCACCACCGCTGTCACTCATACACACGGTTACGTCTTCGGTGCCATTAATCTCCGACTCGTCCGGGCTCCAACTAAACAGTCCGGTTGAGGGGTTGATGGTCGCGCCGGGCGGGTACCCCGCCAGACTGTACGTGATCGAGTCCTCTGGGTTTGTCGCGTCGATCGCTGGGACGGTAAACGCCAGAGTGCTTCCGACCGCGACCGTTTTGGTGGAAATCGGCAGCGTTAGAACCGGACCGATTTGCAATTGCTGGGTGTAAAGGTTGTAAGTGCCACCGCTGGTGGTAAGCCAGGCGGCAGTCTGGTCGCCCTGAACATTGCCCCCCAGAGCAAAGGCAAACAAAGACCCGGTGCTAGTCGTGTTCATCTGGAACCAGGATCCCAACGCAGCGTCGGAAGCGTTGTAGACTTGGCCTCGCAAGGCGCCGGTTGCCTGGTCCTCCCAGATCACTGTCCAGGCCCCTGTCGCGTTGGCAGCTGATAGACTGTCGGTTTGCGACACATTAAAAGTGTGGACGGCCACATTACTGGCGACCAAAAATTGTGATCCGAGACCTTCCGAAGGGATGTAATTGACCGCCATTAGCGAGTACTGGGAGGTCGATGCGCTGTATTGGCCCCAGACGGTGACAAAACTTCCACTCCCACTGAGCAAAAGTTGAGGGTATAGATTCTGAGATAAATGATTAACTTCGGACGATGCGATCGTAATGGGGCCAGAAGAATCCAACTCCGTCAGATTCGCGCTATACTGCATCGCCTGGATGTTGTAATGTTCGGTAAAGTATGTAATGGGTGTGGTGACCGACCACTCCACGACAAAAGTTCCATCAGCAGCATTCTGTTTCAATTGCAACGATACGATCGAACTAGAATTATCGTTGATGTTGACCGGCGAATCGGAAGTGGTCTCCACGCCGGCAATGTCATAATGCCGCACCTGCACCGACTCTTGACTGCCACTGATTGCCGTGAAGGCTATATCAAATCCTCCGTCGGCAGTGGCGGCCAGCGCAAACACGTTACTGCGCGGATGTACCGGTCACCTCAATTGGAGACGCGTCCTGCGCAATCAAGGTGTCCCCATCATCAACAGAAGGCTGAAAACGGCGGACCTCAACGGGACCGCTGTTGGTGGACACCCAAGCGAACGTGAAACTGCCGTTAGGCCCGGCAATCACCTCGACAGGCCCTATTTGCACGTCTCCTGCGGTCGTATTCACCTGGAAAGGACCCTGCGTCGTTCCGTCGCTGTTGTAGAGCATGGCCTGCAGGTTGCCGTTGTTGTCGACCCAAGCGACGACATGGGCTCCGTCGGCGCTGACCGCGGTGGCCACTTGTGGCTGCGAACTCAGCGCAGCTCCGCTCAGCACCACAGGGTCGGGACCCACCATCGGCGTGATGTTAAATGCCGCTTGGGCCGTGCCGCTGCTGAAAGCGGTGATTTCGCCGTTGGGTATTGTGTCGACATTCGTCTCGCCGTTAGTACCAGTGTTCTCGTTCCAAGCCCGAAAGGTGATGGCATTGTTGATCGAACCGATGTAGGCGTTGTTGGGCGTGAACTGCAATTCGGTTGTGCCGTTCGCGGCCAGCAATAAGGCGTTCGAGTCGGTAGGCGTCCCCACACTATTCCAGGTGGTGCCGCTGCCGCCGAAATTGGTCGAATATTCAAGAGTGCCTTCCGACGGATTGACGCCGGTGATGGCGATTCCCTGCGAACTGCTCACCCCGGCTAAGAGTTGCGACACGCTGAAGGTCTGGATACCCTGATCGAGCGAAACTGTCACCGATGACGATTCCAAGGTTGGAGCGGGCTCGTTGACATTGACGTCGAAGGTGGTACTGACCGTGTTACCCGCCAAGTCGGTAGCGGTGACCGTGATGACGGCTGAGCCGACGTTGGTAGACGAGTAGTCGAGCGTCAAAAGATTGCCGCTGACGCTGGTGGTGGCAATGTCTGTATCGCTGGAGGTGGAGGCATACGAGAGCGAATCACCGCTTGACGCGCTGAAATATTGCGACAGAGTGATCGTCTCTGGGTCTCCGGTCGGTGCGTCCAGATCCGGCATGGCGGCGACAGTAGGCGGTGGATTGACCTGCAATTGCTGAGCATAAAGGTCGTGATTGAAGTTTCCGCCATCGGCTGCACTATTATTGGACCAGGCGGCGAGCAAATTGCCCTGGGCGTTGGACGCCAGTGCGAACGAGGCATCAAGAGTCCCAGAGCCGCTGCTTGCCACCTCAAACTCATCGCCAAGCGATTCGTCCTCCGAATTGTAGAATTGCCCCATCAAGTTGCCCGTGACGGCTGAGGCCCAGATGGCCCCCCAATTGCCAGCCCCGGCAGCGCTGGGAGCCGCGACGGCGTCCGGAGTCGCGCTAGCGGTATCGGTAATCAAGAACGCTGCCCCAGCGCTTCCGGACGAATCGAAGTGGCGCGCCATTAGATCGTAGTCGCCTGTCTCTTCGTCATTCTCGAGCCAGGTGGTGACAAAGCCACCCGCGCCGTCGACCGAGACCGTCGGCGAAACGATAGTCGCGCCGGACGACCAATCGGCAACGTCGAGGAGATCGCCGTTTACGAGGTCGCCCAACGAATTGTAGGAGAATTGCATCGCTTGCAACGATTGCGAGCCGTCAGTGAGCGACTTGGTCAGCAACTCGACGACAAAGCTGCCATCGTACGGCGTTCCGTCGTACTCCGTGCCGGTGAGGGCACTGTCGTTGGCGGCACTGTAGCTGGCGGCGACGCTGATTTGGAGGCTTTCGACCGAAGTATCGGCCAAGGTGATCGTGGTGATCGCCTGCCCGCCAAGGAAAGTCTGCCCGTCACTTGCGTACTGCCCGGCATATAAGGTGTCAGTGCCGTCGCCATTGCTGACGAGCTCGGAAAGCACTAAGCCCCCATCGCCAGTGATGGCGACGTTAAAGTACGTGTCCGGCGCTTGACCCACTACCAGTGGCGCGGCATCAACGGCGGTGGCTGAATTGTCATAACGTCGGACATAGATATTGGTGCTGCCATCGACCGTACTCAGCCATGCAAAGGCAAACATGCCGTTGGAACCAGCCGTCACCATCGCGTTCGATACCGCCATGCCCGCAGGATTGATCTGGAATGAAGAGCCGATCGGCGCGCCGGCACTGTTGTAAAATTGAGCATTGAGATCGCCGCTCGCATCGGTCCAGGCGACGACGCTGGTTCCCTGGCCATTGATGGCCGTCAGCAGCGGTGGTGCCTCGTCGCTATCGGTCGAGTTGCTGGCCACCGAGATCGTCGAGCCGACCTGCGGCGTGATTTCGATCGAGGCATCGGCCGTGGCGGAGCTGAACGCGGTGGTGCCGCCGTTGGTCAGTCGTGTCGGCGTACGACCATCGGTGCCGGTGCCTGATCCCAAGCCTGGAAGGTGATGGCGTCAGCGAGGTCGCCGATGTAGGCGTCGGTCGGATTGAACCGTAGCTCGGTCGAGCTGTCGTCGCTCAATAGCAGGGCGGTGGAATCCGAAACCGAGCCGACGCTAGCCCAACTCGTTCCGCCATCGGTGCTGTACTGGAGCGAGCCATGCGGCAGATCTGTGCCGACGATCGCAATGCCTTCCAGCGAGTTGTAGGTGGTCACCCCAGCCACCAATTGCGACATGCTCAACACACCGCCACCGCGTTCGAGTTGCTCGGTGACCGAAGTGGTTGAAAGGGTTGGAGCGGGCGGGTCGACGTAGAAGCTGGTGCTGACGGTGTTGCCGATTGAGTTGGTGGCCTCGACGGTTACCGTGGCCGTGCCATCGGCAGTATCAGGGTAGTTGAGCGTCAACTGATCGCCGCTGACGCTAGTGCTGACAATGCCCGTGTTGCTGGAGCTGGCGGTGTAGCTGAGCCAATCACCGTAGGGGATGTCGGCATCGCTGAAGTAGCTCGACAGGTCGATCGTCGAGGACGAAACTCCCTCAGCAACCGTGATGTCCGGCATGGTGCTGACCGTTGGCGGCTGATTCAGTTGCAATTGCTGAGCGTAGTAGGCATAGCCGTCCGTTCCGTCGTCGCTCAACGATTCGATGGACCAGGCGGCGAGCAAATCTCCCTGGGCGTTGGACGCCAGAACAGTAGAGGCACCGAAAACGGCAGAGCCAGGGCTCGCGACCTCAAAAGCATTTCCGAGCGGATCGTCCTCCGCATTGTAGAATTGGCCCATCAAGTTGCCGGTGACAGCGGAGGTCCAAATGACCCCCCAATTTCCGGAGGCATTGACACCGCTCTGAGAGGGGAAGCTGGTGAAGGGGTTGCCCTTGGCGTTGTCATCGATCAAGAAAGCATCCGGTGCACTGCCCGACGAATCGAAGTGTCGCGCCATCAGATCCGCGTTGCCGGTGGTGTCGTCCTCCTGCGTCCAAGTGCTGACAAAACCGCCTGCGCCGTCGACCGAGAGAGTCGGCGTTGAGACCAAGATGTCGGAGGGCCAACTACCAACGGCCAGAGGGCTGTCTTCCAGAGCAACTCCCGAGGCGTTGTATTGCAGCGCTTGCAAATACTGGCTGCCGTCGTCGGTCGACGTCGTCATCCACGAGATGGCGAAACTGCCGTCGGGAGCAACGCTCATTTGTGCATGTCGAACCAGTAAGAATCGTCGTCGATCGTGGCGACCGTGGTCGGGCTTGTCGTGGCAACTCCACTACTGTTGAACTGCTGCACTTGAAGTAGCTCTTGGGTGCCATCGTCGGCCTGTTGTGACCACCCAACAACGAACCCACCGCTGGCCGTGATGCCTACGTCGAGAAAATCACCATCGTAATCGCTGGTGATCACCAATGGGCTGGAGTCGATGGCGGTGATGACGCCATCGGTGTCCTGGTAGCGCTGTACTTCGAAGCCACTGCTTCCAGACCAAGCAAAGGCAAAGGTGCCGTTGGCATTGGCCGATACGGTGGGATAGTAGGCAGGACCGCCATCAGGATTGACCTGCATCGGGCTGCCGATCGCGGCGCCATTGGCACTGTAGAACTGGGCGATGAGGTTGTCATCCGAATCCTGCCAGGCGACAACGCTCGTCCCCGCGCCGTCGACCGCGGTTAGTAGCGTGGGAGCCTCGTCGGAGGCGTTCGTCGAGTAGCCCACCGAGATCGGCGAGCCGATCTGCGGCGTAATGTCGATCGAGGCATCGGCCGTGTCGGAACTGAACGCGGTGGTGCCGCCGGTGGTCAAGAATGTTGGCGTAAGAACCGTTGGTGCCGCTGCCTTGGTCCCAAGCCTGGAAAGCAATTGAGCCGAGATCGCCGATGAAGGCGTCGTCGGGCACGAACTCTAGTTCGGTCGAGCTGTTGTCGGCCAGCAGCAGTGCATTGGAGCTCCGAGACCGTCTCCACGGCAGTCCAACTGGTGCCGCTGTCGGTCTGTACTCAAGCGTGCCATGTGAGAGACTTCGCCCCAACGATCGCAATGCCTTCCAGCGAGTTGTAGGTGGTCACCCCAGCCACCAACTGCGACATGTTCAACAACACCGCCACCGCGTTCGAGTTGCTCGGTGACTGGCGTCGTGGCCAATAGAGGTGCAGCGGTGAAAAACTCACGTTTTTCAAGGCTTTCGAAACGTGGATGCAAAGCCACGTTCCGTCGGCCGCGTCGACGGACGCGTCGAAAACCCAGTGCCGCGAGCGTTCGGTGCCACATATGTGCGGGAAGTCGCATTGGCCGATGTCTCCAGACCGCAGGACAGAACCCAAACGGCGAAGCGGTTCTAGGAGAGTTCCGCGCGCCGTCGACCTGCTTAACCCGATCAGGAGATGCCAAGCCCACCAACCCGACTGGCTGGTGCCCAAAAACGCCCCCTAATTGTATAAAGACCAAGGGGATATGGTATAAACCGTGCTAGCACTTGCAAGGGTCTCAGGCAGCTTCTAACAATTTTGCGGTAACCCGCAATGCTTATCCGAAAGGGGGGTCATGCAAACCGTGGCAAAATGCCACCCGTTGTGGTGAAACGTGTTTTTGATAATCGAGAAAGTACGTGTTTCTACGACGCGATAATGCGTTCGCTACATGTTCGTTAGCCAATGATTCATCGCCTCTTGAAACGTTGCACATAAACCATTCAAACTGCCAATTTCGATTGCGACGCCCTCCATTCCCAGCACACGAGTGCACCCGATGATTCCTGACATCGAGATACTGAGTAAAGCACGTAAGCTGCTTGATGGGGGCAACCTGCCGCGTGCAGAACGCGCTTGCCGTCAGATCTTGGACCTCGATTCGGCTTGTACTCCCGCGTGGTTCCTGCTCGGGATCGTCAGCCTCAAAGCTGAGAAATACGATGCGGCGATTCAGGCCTTTGGCGAGTGTTTACGGCTGAGACCCAACTATCCCGATGCACATAACAACATCGGAATCTGCCTCGCCCGCCAAAGTAAATTCGCCGAAGCAGTCGAAAGCTTCACGGCAGCGATCGCGAAACGAAGCCATTACGCCGAAGCGCATAGCAACCTGGGTAACGCCTTGGGGCAGCAAGGCCGAACTGCGGAAGCGATCGAGCATTATCGAGCTGCAATCAGCCAATCCCCCGGCTATCCGGGAGTCTATAACAACTTGGGCATTGCGCATGGCTCGCCAAGAAAAGTTTGCCGAGGCCGAGCACTCTTATCGACGTGCGATCGAGTTGCAGCCAACGTACGCCGAGGCCCATAACAACTTGGGCAACACTCTGGTTCGACTGAAACGTCTGGAAGAGGCGGCTGCCTGTTTTGAGGAGGCGCTGCGAATTAGACCCACTTACGCCGATGCTCATACCAACCTTGGAGTGGCACTCGGTGAGCAGAAGCGCTGGCCGGAAGCGGTCGAAGCGTTTCGGCAAGCGATTCAGCTTCAACCACGGTTTCACGAAGCACATAACCGGCTCGGGCAAGCCCTTGCAGCCCGCGGCCAGCTGGAAGAAGCGGCAGCCTGTTTCCGCGATGCAATTCAGTTTTCCAAGGATTTCGTGGCAGCCCACCGAAATCTGGGGAACGTCTTATTCGAGTTGGAGGATTTGCCAGGAGCCATTGAGTCCTTCAAGCAGGTACTGCGGCTCAAGCCTGATTGCGCCGATACCCATTGCCGTTTGGCGCTCGCCTTGGGACAGGGGCGGCGGTTTGGTCAGGCGGTACAACACTTCGATCGGGCGATCAAGTTGCGACCCAAGTTCTATCGAAGCGCGAATGCACCGCGGCCTGAGTCGGCTCCAGACTGGCGATTTCGAGCGTGGTTGGGCGGACTATGAATGGCGGTGGAAGTGCAAGGAGTTTCGTCCGCGCAAATTCACGCAGCCGCGGTGGGAAGGGGAAGCTCTGGACGGGCGACGGATCTTACTGCACAGCGAACAGGGATTGGGGGACACGCTGCAGTTCATTCGCTATGCACGCTTGGTCAAAGAGCGCGGCGGCACGGTGCTGCTCCGTGCTCCCAAGCCGCTGCTGCGTTTGCTGCAGCAATGCCCGTATCTGGATGGGGTTTTTCCCGACGGCGGCGAATTGCCCGATTTCGACCTGCAGGTGCCTTTGTTGAGCCTGCCCAAAATCTTTGGGACCACGTTGACAACGGTCCCCGCCGGTGAGCCGTACCTGTTTGCCAACTCAGAGTTAATGGAACGGTGGCGCGGTGAGTTGAGCTATATTCGGGCGTTCAAGGTAGGCATCAACTGGCAGGGGAATCCCAAATATCGCGGCGATCGGCGGCGTTCAATCCCATTGGCGCATTTTGCTCCTTTGGCCAGCGTGCCTGGGGTGCGGCTAATCAGCCTTCAGAAGGGATTTGGCACCGAACAGATACCCGACGTGCGGTTCTCTGTGAGCGAACTTGGTGGCCAGTTCGACGAGACATCGGGCCCGTTCATGGACACGGCAGCGGTGATGAAGAATCTCGATTTATTCATCACGTCGGACACGGCGCTGGCCCATTTGGCCGGTGGCTTAGGGATTCCGACCTGGCTGGCATTGCCGCATGCCCCGGATTGGCGCTGGCTGCTCAACCGCGAGGATTGCCCTTGGTATCCCGCGATGCGTCTATTCCGTCAAACCGAATTCGACAACTGGGAGCCAGTCTTCGAACACATGACGGAGGTCGTCAAGCAGACCTTGGTCCGGCGCGACAATGTTGAGTCCTCGGATTGGTCGATTCCTTCCGGGCGTGCGACGGCTGCCTCATTGACCGTGGCAGGGAAACGGTTGGCCGACGGGGGAAGGCTCGACGAAGCGATCATTAGTTTTCAGCAAGCGATCGACTTGGATCGCGATTTTGCCGAGGCTCAGTGCCGCCTGGGAGCTGCGCTACAAAGCCAGGGCCAATTGGACACGGCTTTGTCCCATCTGAACGAAGCACTGCGGCTCCAATCGGATTATCCCGAGGCTCATCACTTCAAAGGGATCGTCCTCGCGCGAAAGCGCAAATTTCCCGAAGCCATCGAATCGTTTCAACGGGCACTCGAGCTTCGTCCGGGCTACATTGATTCGCTCAATGGCTGGGGCCTCGCTCTGCTCGATCAGGGTAAATCCGCCGAGGCCGAAGCGATGCTGCGCGACGTGATCGGTCGCGAACCCGATTTTAAGAACGCCCATTTGAACCTCGGGCGATCGCTGGCGAACCAGAGAAAACTGGACGAGGCGTTCGCCAGCGTGCAGGAGGCGTTGCGGATTGATCCAACGAATAGCCGCGCACATCTGAGTCTGGGTAAAATCTTGGGCGATCAGAACAAACTGGATGAGGCGATCGAAAGCATTCGAGCGCGCGATCGATTTGCGGCCCCAAGACTCGGAAGCCCACAACGATCTGGGCATCATCCGCAGCAAGCAGACCAAATTCGACGACGCGATCAAGCATTATGAAGAAGCCATTCGCTTACGCCCCGACAACCCGGTTGCCTACAACAACTTAGGAATCGCCTTTGCCAATCAGGGAGAGCGCACGAAGGCCATCGCCAACTATCGGCGGGCACTGCAGATACGGCCAAAATATGCGGAAGTGTACAACCATATGGCCATCGTCCTCACTCAGGAGGGCAAGTTTGATGAAGCCATCGCCAGTTACGAGCATGCGTTGACTCTCAAGGATCCTTATCCCGAAGCCCACGGCAACCTGGCCATCGCCTTGACCGAAATCGGCCAACCGTCCAAGGCTCTCGAGCATTTCGAAAAGGCGATCTCTCTTCGTCCTGACTATCCCGAAGCGTACATGAATCGTTCGCTGACGCATTTGGTCATGGGCGATTTCGAGCGTGGTTGGGCAGACTACGAATGGCGGTGGAAGTGCAAGGAGTTTCGTCCGCGCAAATTCACGCAGCCGCGGTGGGAAGGGGAAGCTCTGGACGGGCGGCGGATCTTACTGCACAGCGAACAGGGATTGGGGGATACGTTGCAGTTCATTCGCTATGCACGCCTGGTCAAAGAGCGCGGCGGCACGGTGCTGCTCCGTGCTCCCAAGCCGCTGCTGCGTTTCCTGCAGCAATGCCCGTATCTCGACGGGGTTTTTCCCGACGGCGGCGAATTGCCCGATTTCGACCTGCAGGTGCCGCTGCTGAGCCTGCCCAAAATCTTTGGGACGACGTTGACGACGGTCCCCGCCGGTGAGCCGTACCTATTTGCCAACCCGGAGTTGGTGGAACGGTGGCGCGGTGAGTTGAGCTATATTCGCGCGTTCAAGGTAGGCATCAACTGGCAGGGGAATCCCAAATATCGTGGTGATCGGCGGCGTTCGATTCCGCTGGCGCATTTTGCTCCTTTGGCCAGCGTGCCTGGGGTGCGGCTAATCAGCCTTCAGAAGGGATTTGGCACCGAACAGATACCCGAAGTGCGGTTCTCCGTGAGCGAACTTGGTGGCCAGTTCGACGAGACATCGGGTCGGTTCATGGACACGGCGGCGGTGCTCAAGAATCTGGACCTGTGCATCACGATTGACTCGTCATTGGCCCATTTGGCCGGCGGACTTGGAGTCCCGGTCTGGCTGCCGCTTCCCCACGCGCCCGATTGGCGCTGGCTGATGCAACGTGAGGATTCCCCTTGGTATCCTGCGACGCGCATCTTTCGACAAACCGAATTCGACAACTGGGAGCCAGTCTTCGAACGCATGGCAGACTTTATTGCTAAGTTGGCAGGGTCCGCCCAGTCGACATTAAACGTCTCGATGTCTGTCGGCGACTTTTGCGACTACTGGACGACACGTCGTATCCGTCGCCGGTACGGTGCTTATGATGACGCGGCGTTGATCGATGAACTTCAACAGCTTGAAGGTCTGGGAAGAGTGCTGCTTGAAGATCCTGAGTCGAAGTTGTTGGTGAAAGAATTGGAGCAGACGCAAGATTTGCTCGCGCGCCTCCAGCCCCATTTCGATCGACCTGTCGCTTCGGAATCCATCGACAGCTCGTGGATCGACGCAGTCCGTGAGTTCTATCGTGAGGAGGGACATCGCAGGAGTCTGATCGACCAACTCAACGGTTTGCCGAGGTCTACGCTGAATGGTCATTAATACGAAGCGACCACTCGCCGAAAAGGCATTGGACACCTAACGGGTTACGCCAACTTTGCGCGGCGAACGCTGCGTCGCATGCAGACGGATCTTTGCCTCCGTTGTCCGGTTCACGGGTGTTAGCTGTCGGTCGCGACAGGAACACCTCGCGTGGTGTTCCACATTTGTCCGCAGGTTCCATCAGGCCAAAGCTATTCTCGACACCTCGCCGGCCGTCGAACTGAGCATTGGTTATACTGGCCCCAACCGAGGGCCCAGCTGAGCTTGTGGCGGGACGATTTGGCGACCGTGGCCAACGCCTGCGCACGGCGGAGTAACGTTTCAAAACCCGCAACGGGTCTGCGGTTTGCCTGTCGGTTGAAGTTGTGGCCAGCGGATGTCAAGATGGAACTATTCGTCCCACAAGGGGTCGTCCGGCGGCGCAATAATCGCAATCATGTCTGGAACATTGATCAAACCGAAGCCTTCCGCCCAGCGTAGTTCCGAGCGCCGGGCCGACGTCTGGCGGGCGATTGCCGTCTGCGGATTCCTGGTTGTTGCCGTTCTGCTGGCGTTTAGCCCTGCGCTCCGCCAGGGATTCTTGAACTGGGACGATAACGTTTACGTCTACAACGAGCCGCACGTCACCGGCGGCTTCTCGTGGTCGGGAATCGTGTGGGCTTTTACCAACGGTCCGGTGGGCGAGTGGTATCCGCTTTCGATGCTTTCGCACATGCTCGACTGTCAGCTGTACGGCTTGCATCCGGCCGGACACCACCTGACCAATCTTCTGCTGCACGCCGCCACGGCGGTGACGCTGTTTTTGGTCCTGTGGCGAATGACTGGCTCGCACTGGCTCAGCAAGGAAAAAACGACGAGGCGATTGCGAATTACCGCATGGCCGTTAACGTCGATCCCAATCTAGCTATGGCGCACACCAACCTCGCCCTGCTCCTCGCCCAACAAGACGATGTCGATGGCGCGATTGTCAATTTTCGCCGGGCGACTGAAACCGACCCCGACCTTGCGCTGCCCTACTTTCAGATCGCTCAATTGCTGCGCAGGCGAGGACAGATCAGTGAGGCCGCCAAGTTTGACCAGCAGGGCCTGAACGCGAGCCGTCGTTACGCCGAAACTCAAAACCTTCGAGGCACCGAACTGGCTGGGCAAGGCAAGCGCGACGAGGCAATCGCGCAATTTGAGCTGGCGATCACCGTCTTTCCCGATTATGCCGAGGCCCATAGCAACCTGGCCGACGCGCTAGCCTCGCAAGGCGACATTGAGGGGGCGTTGACGCATTACCGCCGGGCGTTGGCAATCGATCCGAACTTTGCGCCTGCGAAGCGGGGTCTCAAGGAGTTGTTGAATCGCTAGCACGAGGGCCCGTATCCGAAGCTTCGGTCTGATCGGGGCGCGTGCAACACACGTCAATACCCCGCGACGGGCCTGCAGTTTGCACGTCGGTTGAAGTGACCGCCCGCGGATGTCAAGATGGGACTGTCAGTTCCCCTTGCGGGGTTTCCATCGGCGGCGCGGTACTCCCCCATGTCTCAAACGTTGACCCAACCGAATCCTCTCACGGGGCGCGATCCCGAGCGGCGGGCCGACGTCTGGCGGGCGGTTGCCGTTTGCGGTTTTCTAGTCGTCGCGGTCCTGCTGGTGTTCAGTAGGACACGTTCGCAGGAATTCTTATCGTGGGACGAGGGCATCTACGTCCACGGCGAGCCACATGTTTCAGGCGGTCTTTCGCTGGGGGGAATCGTTTGGGCTTTTACAAATGGTCCGTTAGGCGAATGGTATCCGCTTACGATGCTTTCGCATATGCTCGACTGCCAGCTCTATGGCTTGAAACCGGCCGGCCATCACCTGACGAATGTGCTTTTGCACGCGGCGTCATCGGTCTTGTTGTTCTTGGTCCTGTGGCGAATGACCGAGGCGCTTTGGCCCAGTGCGCGTCGTGGCGGCTTTGTTCGCCCTGCATCCGCTGCATGTCGAGTCCGTCGTATGGCTGGCCGAGCGGCGCGACGTTCTCAGTGGACTTTTTTTCATGCTCACCCTCGGGGCGTACGGTGAATATGTTCGCCATCCTCAATCGCTGGGGCGTTATTTCGTTGTGGTTGGCTTCTTCGTCTTGGGTCTCTTAGCCAAGCCGATGTTGGTGACGCTACCGCCGCTGCTGTTGCTGCTCGACTATTGGCCCTTGGGACGGTTTCGTGGGGGCCATCTCGACGCGATCTCGTCGACCTCTCTGCCGGCACCGTTTCGTTGGCGGATCGTCGTCGACAAGCTGCCGCTTTTGGGACTGGCCCTTGCGGCTGCCGGTGTGACCATGATTACCCACGACGCGCCTTCCTCCAATCCCCTGACATTGGCCCAACGATTTGCGAACGCGGCTGTTTCGTGCGTTGCCTATCTTGGGCAACTCTTCGTCCCGGTGGGGCTGTCGCCGATGTATTCCCATCCCGAGGCGGGCCTGCCGGCATGGCACGTCGCCGCTACGGCGGCATTGCTCTTCGCGATTACGGCGGCCGCCGTAATCGGCCGCCGTGCGTATCCCTATTTCTTTGTTGGCTGGTTTTGGAACGTCGGAATGCTTGTTCCGGTGCTGGGGCTGACTTTTGTGGGTATGCATGCCCGCGCCGACCGCTACACGTATCTTTCGCAAATCGGGCTCTACATTGCGCTGGTTTGGGGAGCAGTGCAGCTCGGCGCACCATTGCCGGCTCGGCGCTGGGTATTCGGAATCGGTTCGGCGATTATGTTAACAGCCCTGATGGCTTGCTCGTGGCGGCAGGTGGGCTTTTGGCACGACGACGGAACACTGTGGAAACACGCGTTGGCCTGCGATCCGAAAAGCGCTACGGCACGCTACAGCCTTGGCACTGTCCTGGAAAGAACTGGCGAACCAGGCGCGGTCGAATACTATCGGCAGGCCCTGGAATTGGGCCCAAACGAGCGGAACATCTATAGCATGATCAGATGCCGGGCACACATTGGACTCGGTAATTTCGCAGTTCGAAATGGAGATTTTGATGAGGCCATCGCTCAGTACGAGCAGGCGTTGGAATCGGATTCGCACTTTGCGCCAGCCCATGTGAATCTCGGAGCCCTTCTGGCGAAAAAGGGAGATTTGAGTGCAGCCGTTGCCCAGATCCAACAGGGCATTGAGCTGGCGCCCGACGACGCGGCGCCGTATTACCAACTGGCCATCGTGCTTTCTGCGCAGGGCAAAAATGACGAGGCGATTGCGAACTTCCGCAAGGCACTCAAGGCTGATCCCAATTTTGCGCCCGCGAAGCGGAGCCTAGAGCAGTTATTGAATCGCTAGAGCACGAGAGTCCGTATCCGAAGCCTCGATCATCGCGATTCTTAACCCGCATTTCCCAGATGAACCCCGCCGGCATGGCATGCGATTTGCGCCAGACCCTTGAAAAGCAGGGGTATTCTGCCAATTCGTGCCATGCTGACAGGGGAACCCGATGGGTGACTGCCAAAACGAGGATTTGCGGGTCGGTTTTGACCGCCGCTTGAAGCTGAAATTCTTGGGCAGCCAGATCACGACTGACGCCGGGCTGTTGGCCTACCGCGAACTGGACGACAAGCTCGGCCTGACGGAAATGGCCCTCGATGCGTTGCACGACATCCGCGTGGGGAGCAACAAGCAGCACGGTTTGTCGCCGCTGTTGCGGCAGTCGATCTACAGCCGCTTGGCAGGTTATGAAGATGTCAACGATGCCCAGCGGTTGTGCGTCGATCCCGCGATGCGCCATGTTGTCGGTGGGCGTGCGACGTTGCCGGACAAGCAGGCTGCGTCGACCAGCGAGGTCGGCCGGTTTGAGACGGAAATCCTCAGCACCAAGCGGAACCTCACGGCGCTGATGAAGCTCTCTGGCCGGTGGATCGACCAGGTCCAACTGCGGCAGCCGCTCAAGCTACTGATCCTCGACATGGACAGTTCGGTCAGCGAAACCTACGGCCGACAACAGGGCACGGCCTACAACGGCCACTTTGAATGCGTCTGCTACCATCCGCTGTTTTTGTTCAACCAGTTCGGCGATCTGGAATGGGCCATGCTGCGGCGTGGCAACAACGCCAGCGCCAAGTTCTGGCGACGCGTGCTGCTGCCGGTGATCGAGCGCTATCGCCACCTGGACATTCCGAAGTTCTTTCGTGGCGATGCCGCCTTCGCCAATCCGGCGCTGTACCACGAGCTGGAGAAAGAAGGCTATCATTACGCCATTCGCCTCAAGGCCAACGCCGTGCTGGAGCGGGAAATCGAGCATTTACTCACCCGTCCAGTCGGACGACCCTCCCACCGCCCCAAGGTCTCCTACCACAGCTTCCAGTACCAGGCGAAGTCGTGGCAACAGTCGCGCCGCGTAGTCGCCAAGATCGAATGGCATCGCGGTGAGTTGTTCCCGCGGGTGGGCTTCATCGTGACGAACCTGACGTGGCGCTCGAAGCAGCGTCGTGCGGTTCTACAATGGCCGGGGCACGGCGGAGCAGTGGATCAAGGAAGGCAAGAACGCGGTCAAGTGGACGAAGCTCTCCTGCCGCACGTTCAAAGACAACCAAGCCCGGTTGCAGTTGTTTGCGTTGGCCTACAACCTGGGCAACTTCCTGCGGCGGCTCGCCTTGCCGAAACCGGTGCGGCACTGGTCGCTGATGACCCTGCGAGAGAAGCTGATCAAGATCGGGGCCAAGGTGACGCGGCACGCGAAGTACGTGACGTTCCAGTTGGCCGAGGTGGCCGTCACGCGGAACTTGTTCGCGACGATTCTCGACCGCATCGCGCGGCTGGCGATTCCGCCGCCGGTTGTTGGTCTGATCCGGGTGTAGCAGCGTCGAATTGACCAACAAGGACTTGTCCCCGGGGGATGCTCCGCGCCGCAGCCCGCCGAAAGGCGTTGGAGGCCATGATTCCAGCCGTGAGAACTCAGAAACCGGAACCGTGGGCGGAAAAAATGGAGAAAAATTCACTACGCGCTAGACGCGGGGGGGGGCGCGTTGCTACAATCGTGACCAGACCGAGCCCGGATCGGTTCCAGGCTCAGCCCATATGGGAAATGTCGGGTGGACACGCCGCGCTCGGCCCACGTACAATCACGCTCGTACGACCTGCCTGCCTGTAAAGACGTTGCTTCGACGTTCCTGCCTTCACCGGCTCGCCCGACGACACGAGGGGTGCCATGTTCGAGCGGCTGCGTCCAAACCGCTTCGTTCGCCGGCAAACCTGGCCCTGGGCCTGTGCCGTTGCCGCGATCCTGATGGGCGGCTGGCCCGCGGTTCTGCCGGCCGAGGACCAGATCAAGGCCGGGACGGAATTCTTCGAGTCGCAAGTCCGGCCCGTGCTGGTCGAGCATTGCCAGAAGTGCCACGGCCCGCAAAAACAGGAGGCCGGCCTGCGGCTCGATTCGCGAGCCGGGCTGTTCGCCGGCGGCGAGAACGGCCCGGCCATCGTGGCCGGAAAGCCGGACGAAAGCCGGTTGATCGCCGCAGTGCGCCGGACCGGCGACGTCGAAATGCCTCCCGACGGCCGGCTCGAGGCGAAGGCGATCGAGGCCCTGGTGGAGTGGGTCCGGATGGGCGCCCCCTGGCCGGAAGCGGCGGAAAGGGGCCAGGACAATCGCGCCGAGGCCTGGCGACGTCATTGGGCGTTTCAGCCGATTGCCGATCCTGCGCCCCCCGTCGTCGGTGACGACGCCCGGCAGCCAGCGGCGATCGATCGATTCGTGCTAGCCAGGCTCGAAGCGGCCGGTTTGCCCCCGTCGCCGGCGGCCGATCGCCGCACGCTGATACGCCGGGCGAGCTATGACCTGACCGGACTGCCGCCGACGCCCGAAGAAGTCGCAACGTTCGTGGCGGACGGGGCGCCCGATGCCTACCCCCGCTTGATTGAGCGGCTGCTGGCTTCGCCGCGATATGGCGAGCATTGGGCGCGGCATTGGCTCGACGTTGCCCGCTATTCCGACACGAAGGGCTACGTTTATGGTCGCGAGGAGCGATTTTGGGTCCACGCGCCGGCCTATCGCGATTGGGTCGTCGAGGCCTTTAATCGCGACCTGCCCTACGACCGGTTCTTGTTGTTGCAAATCGCGGCCGATTCCGTGGCTCCCGACGATCGCGGCGCGCTGGCGGCGATGGGTTTTCTCACCGTCGGGCGGCGATTCTTGGGCGTGGCCCGCGATATCATCGACGACCGGATCGACGTGGTCACCCGCGGCACGATGGGCTTGTCGGTGGCTTGCGCCCGTTGCCACGATCACAAATACGACCCGATTCCGACCGCCGATTACTACTCGCTTTACTCGATCTTCCTGAATTCGACGGAGCAACTGACGCCGATCGCCGACCCGCCGACAACCGACGAGACCTATCCGGCCTATCACGAGGAGCTGCTTCGTCGCCAGAAGGCATTTCGCGAGGCCCTCGCCAATGCGCGGGCCGTGACGGCCGAGCGAGTCCGGGCTCGGCTGGCCGACTACCTGATTGCCCAAACGGAGCTTTCCAAATACCCGGAGGAAGGCTTCGATCTGTTGCTGCAAGCCGACGAGCTGGTTCCCAATCTGGTCCGCCGCTGGGAGTCGTGGCTGGCGGCCGACGCGCGGCTGACCGACCCCGTGTTTCTCCCCTGGCGGCGATTGGCCGCGTTGAAGGCGGACGAGTTTGCGGACCAAGCGCCGGCGATCTTGCGGGAGCTGGCCGATGCCGGGCCGGCGGTGAATCCGCACATCCTGGCGGCGCTTGGCCCCCGCCCAAGTCGATGCGGGAAGTCGCCGAGCGATACGCGAAACGGATCGGCGAGGTCGACGCCCAGTGGCGCATCGGCCTGTGAAGCGGCCCGTTCGGCGGGGGCTGCTTTACCGACCGCGCTGGCCTCGTCCGAGGACGAAGCGATTCGGCAATGCCTGTACGCGGCCGATTCGCCTTGCCTGATTCCCGACGAGGCGATTTCCTCGATCGAGTTCTACTTCGACAACCCCACGGTCTCGGGGCTGTGGAATTTGCAAGGCGAAGTCGATCGCTGGTTGATCAATTCGCCGCTGGCGCCGCCCCATGCGCTGGCTTTGGTCGACCGGCAAGCGAGATATCCCGCCCGGGTGTTCCGCCGCGGCAATCCGGCCAACCGCGGCCCCGACGTCGTGCCGCATTTCGTCTCAGCGGTGGCCGGGGCGAATCCGCCGGCGTTCCACCAGGGCAGCGGGCGGTTGGAGCTGGCCCAAGCGATTACCGATCGGACCAATCCGCTGACGGCCCGGGTCTGGGTGAACCGCATCTGGCAACATCATTTCGGCCTGGGCCTGGTGCGGACGACCAGCGATTTTGGCCTGCGGGCCGAGACGCCCAGCCATCCCGAACTGCTCGACTGGCTGGCCAGCCGGCTTGTCGACGGCGGCTGGAGCACGAAAAACATCCAGCGTCTGATCATGCTTTCGGCAACCTATCAGCAGCAATCGACACCCCCCGTCGACGAGACCCTTCGCCAGGCCCTGGGCCGGTTGGATCCCGAAAACCGGCTGTTGTCGCGGATGAATGCGCACCGGCTGGGGTTCGAGGAATTCCGCGATACTTTGCTCTCGGTCGCCGGAAGGCTGGACGTCACGGCGGGGGGACGCGCCACCGACTTGTGGGCCGCTGGCGGAACGAGCCATCGCCGGCGAACGCTGTATGGGCTGGTCGATCGGCAATTTTTGCCCAGCACGTTTCGAGTCTTCGATTTCGCGAACCCCGACTTGCATATCCCCGCCCGAATCGAAACGACCGTGCCGCAGCAAGCCCTGTTCGCGCTGAATCATCCCTTTGTGGCCCAACAGGCCCGGGCCCTGGCCGCCCGGGTGGGCGAACCCCCGACCAGCGAACCGGCCGAGATCGTGCGGCGGCTGTACCGCGCGGTGTACCAGCGCGAGCCAACCGCCGCGCAGCTTGCCGCGGCGCTGGCGCTGGTCATCGGCCGAACCGGCCGGGCCGACGGCCGAGGCTTCGCCGGGGAACCTGGCCTGGCAATATGGCTATGGCGAATTGGACCTGGCGACGGGGAGTCTGAAGGATTTTCACGCCCTGCCTTACTTCAGCGGTTCGGCCTGGCAGGGGGGACCGGCCTGGCCCGACGCCAGCCTGGGTTGGGTGCAATTGACGGCACAGGGGGGGCACCCCGGGAACGATTTGCAACATTGCGCCGTGCGCCGCTGGGTGGCGCCGCACGGCGGCAAGTTTTCGGTCAATTCGGCGCCGATCCATGAAGTCGCCGCCGGCAACGGCATCCGCTGCTGGATTGTCTCCGGCCGGCAGGGAGTGCTGGCCAGCCTGGCCCTGCATAACCAGCGGCAGGAGATGAACGTCGCCGAGGTCGCGCTGGAGGCCGGCGAGACGCTCGATTTCGTCGTCGACATCAATGCCGATCTGAACAACGATCAGTACCAATGGGCGCCGGTCATTTCCGAAATTCGAGCGGCCGACGATCCGGCCGTGGCGACTGCGGCCGCCTGGCAAGCCGAACGCGACTTCGCCGGCAACACGCCGACACTTTTGAACCGCTGGGAGCAGTTGGCCCAGGTGCTGCTGGTGGCGAACGAACTGATGTTTGTCGATTAGCCTCATTCGGGCCGGGCCGCCGATGGCCCCAGCGAAAAACGAAGGAACTGCCGATGCAACGCCCGATCACCCCCTCGCCGCCGATCAATCGCCGCCAGTTGCTGGAGCGTTCGGGCATGGGTCTGGGGGCCTTGGCGCTGGCCGGATTGTTTGCCGATCCAGCGGCCGAATTCGCCCGGGGTGAGGCGGCGGCCGCCCCGCCAGCCGGCGGCAAGCAGCCTCATTTCGCGCCGCGAGTGAAGCGTGTGATCCATTTCTTTTGCAATGGCGGCCCATCGCACGTCGACACGTTCGACCCCAAGCCCGCACTCGACAAATATGCCGGTCAGCCGGCACCGGTCCATCTGACCACCGAGCGTAAAACGGGGGCGGCCTTTCCGTCGCCGTTCAAGTTCCAGAAACATGGGCAAAGCGGCCTGGAAATCAGCGAACTGTTCGCCAAGACGGCGGCCCATGCCGACAGCATCGCGGTGGTTCGTTCGATGTATGCCAAGGTGCCGAATCACGAGCCTTCGCTGATGTTGATGAATTGCGGCGAATCGGTGCAGCCGCGGCCGAGCGTCGGAGCCTGGGTGCTGTACGGCCTGGGCTCCGAGAATCAGAATCTGCCCGGCTTCGTGGCGATGTGTCCCGGCGGGCTGCCGATCAAGGATTCCGAGAATTGGCAAGCGGCCTTTTTGCCCGGCGGATATCAGGGGACGTATGTCAATTCCGAGCAGGTCGAGGTCGACAAGCTGATCGAAAACATTCACAGCCCGCATGCTTCGACGGCCACGCAGCGTCAGCAGCTCGATCTGCTCAAAGCGCTGAACGCAGAACATCGGGACGCCCGGTTCGACCCGCGGCTGCAAGCGAGGATCGAATCGTTCGAGCTGGCCTTTCGGATGCAGGCCGCCGCGGCCGACGCCTTCAGCCTGGCCGACGAACCCAAACACATTCAGGAGCTGTACGGATCGGACGTCCACGGCCGGCAGACGCTGATCGCCCGCCGCCTGTTGGAGCGCGGCGTGCGCTACGTCCAGCTCTGGCACGGCGCCGGCCAGCCTTGGGATAGCCACGAAAAGATCGAAACCGATCACCGCAAGTTGGCCGGGCAAATCGACGGGCCGATCGCCGCCCTGCTGACCGATCTGAAGCAGCGCGGCATGCTCGACGACACGCTGATCCTCTGGGGGGGTGAATTCGGCCGCACGCCGACCGTGGAACTGAGCGGAGAGGGCAAATCACAGGCCGGCCGGGACCACAATCACTACGGTTTCAGCGTCTGGCTGGCCGGCGGCGGAATCCGCGGCGGCACCGCCTATGGGGCCACCGACGACTTCGGCTTCAAAGCCATCGAGCAGCCAACCAGCGTTCACGACCTGCACGCCACGATCTTGCACCTGCTGGGCCTCGATCACCAGCGGCTGACGTACCGCTATGCCGGTCGCGATTTTCGCTTGACCGATGTCCACGGCGAAGTGATCCGCGGCATCCTGGCCTGACCGTTTTCGCCTGGCAGCTTGCCGCCGGGGCCGCACCCCCAGCCTGGGTAATCGCGCCTAAGGATGTCCCCCCAAGTTTCGACGATGGACACCGACAATCCCTAGCGATTGTGGAAACTGCTGGAGACAGCAATAGCCGAGCAACAAGCAATTTAACTGCTTCTATCCGTTCATTGCTCCTAAAATGGTTGCGACGCGAAATTGATCCGTGCCCCAACGCGCTGGCCGATGATACGCCGTTTAGCTCACTCGGCCTCGATTCACTTGGCGCCGCGACACTTGCTCTCGAAATTGAGAAAACGATTGGCGTACGAGTCGCACCGGAAACGATACATCAGCATCCTACGGTCGCCGACCTCGCCAACTTTCTAGCAAGCCAAGTCAATACGACGTTTCCTCCCTCAAAGTATCGCTCGCCATTACAGCGAGGCTCCGATGGTGACAAGCCTTACAATTGCCGCCCTCATTGTTTTGCTTCTGCTCGCTATTCCTCCTGTGCGGCGATTCGTATGGCGCGGACTGTTCCTTGCATCAGGTCACGCGCCGTTGGCAATCGTTCGCCGACCTCGCAAGAACACTGGCGACAAGCTGCCTCCATCACACACTCCTTTGCACGAATAGACCCCCTCGCGGTGCGCCCATGACCGATAGTGAGTCAGCCAACGCTGGCGCTTGGCGGATTGGCACTAACGCTTATCGCGACAAAGCGACAAGAAAAATGGGTTTTGCCTCATTCAAGACTGGCGATCCAGTGGATATCCCCGGCACGAGTGCCTTCGATGGCCGATCCGTCGTCAATTCGGAGGAATACTTGACCTACTCCCCGGAGCAAGTCTGGGGTGGCTTCAGTTTTTTACCTGACAATCCGGAGGCACAAAACAAACATGTTGCTTTTCGAGAGTCGACGGAAGAGGCAAAAAACCAGGCTCATGGCGACTTGCTCGATCCCACGAAGTTTTTCGGCGTCAACGACGAGCGGCAGTTTTGGGACATCCTTGGGCAGTATGTTGATGCCGAGCGCGGTGGTCACGGCAGTAACCTGCCGCTCAAGCTCGAAGAGGCGTCGAAAGATGGCAACCGGTATTACCGCACACAAATGAGTTTCGAGAAACCTGAATTGCACGTGACGATGGTTTGGTCCGCTGCCGCAGGTTTTAATCCGGTCAGTTTTGCAATGTCATCCGACCCCGCCGGCGAGCGGCTGCTCAGTGTAAAACAGTGGGAGTGGCGAAAGTCGGATGATATTTATATTCCGGACTCACATCGCGAAGTATCATATTTCGCTCAAGATGGTCTAGTTAACTATCGGCGAGACGTTGCTCTTACGGATAGCAAGCTAAATCAACCAATTGACCCGGATCTTTTCACGTACCGAGGATTGGGAATGGGCGACGGGGACCTCATCGTAGATCGTATTAAGAAGGTCGTATTCATTATCAAGAACGGCGAGGCGGTGAAGCTGGCAAATTTCAAAGAAGGGGCGACTCCAGCTTCGAGCGCCGGCATTTCGTTGCCAATGTTGATGACGAGCTTAAGTGCCATCGCCCTTTTGGTTTTGTTGGCGGTGAGGCTGCGGCGAAAACCTTTGGTCGCGTAGCCGAGGGGGCCGCGGACGAGGTGCCGGCGCAGCACGAGATGCTTCGCTATGACTGCGACCTCGACGGCACGACCAAGCAAGGGGCGGTGCTGAAGATGGTCTGCAAGTGAGCGAAACGCGGGGCTG
Source organism: uncultured Planctomycetaceae bacterium (assembly GCA_963702015.1). Lineage (GTDB taxonomy): Bacteria > Planctomycetota > Planctomycetia > Pirellulales > PALSA-1355 > DATJTR01. The sequence goes on along the minus strand of OY969698.1, from coordinate 1,255,889 downwards.
ACGCCTGCTTGTCCGGATTCGGCGGAATGCTCTGGGGGAATTCGGCCGCGCTGGCGGCTTTGATCCAGCGGCTGCGGCTAAAGTCGTCGCATTGGCCGATTTTGACATCAATTTGCAGGCGGCACCTTCCACCGGATGGATGAGTTGGCATTCAGCGTCAGCGTTTTTCGGAGGAGCAGACCATGTGCGAGGCTCAGAAAGAAGCTTTGTTCAACCTCGTCATCGTTGCTTTGACTCTCGCAACGGTCCTGGCACTCTACCCATTCCTGGGACAACGTGCGGCAGGTGGTTTTGGGTTGCTGGGGCTCCTGGGCTTCGGGGTGCTGTTCTACAGGAAGCGCCGAGGTCAAGTGAGGGCCGATGAGCGGGATCGACTCATCCGGCGACGATCCACCGTCATTGCCTACTCGGTTTTCTGGGTGGCCTTCGTTGCCTCGTGCGTGCTTGCTCTGGCGTTTTACGGAGGTGATGGTGCTGTTCCCGTGCAGGTGCTTATGAATGCAGTTTGGCTCGGCGGCATGCTTGTCGTTGCGGTGCACGCCATCGCCACCCTGGCACAATACCGCAATACTGCACTGCACGGTCTTACGAGGCGATGAGTTGCGATCGGAGAAAGGAGAATTGCCCATGCTGATGACAGTGACAAGTCGGAAAATGCTGGCGGCCCTCTTCGCCAGCGCTGGTTTGGTGTTGCTCTGCTCAGGCCTGTGGTCGGTCAGCGGGAGGTGCCAACTCCAACGCCCGCGGTCGCCACCCCCGCCTCAATCGCCGATGACGATTCGCCTACCGTCAGCCGCGAACGACCGTAGCCGGATACTAGTCACTCAAGGAGACGATTGCGATGACTCCAGTTCAACTCTTCGGCGTATTGGTGCGGACGATTGGTTTATTCGTGGTCTTCTACTCGACGCCGCGCGTCTTCGAATCGATGACGCTGATGCACATTGGCACGGGTGAGACGGGGCCCTTCGCGGGCCTTTTTGTTCGTGGCATCATGCAATTTGGTTTCACCGCCATGGTGTGCATTTTGGGGATCTGGCTACTGCGGGGGCCAAAGCGGTTGATCGCGTTTGCGTATCCCGAGGAACAAGCGACATCGCGCCATTACCCGTTGGCTGCCGACAGGTCATCCACGGCAACACACTAGGCACCGAATGGCACTAGCTTAAGGATTCCGCCTCAATGGACTTCCCAAGACTCAGGCCGAAACAACGTCGGACCAACGCCGCTTTGATTGCCGTTGGGGTGGCTGGCATGGCATTCGGCGCTGGCCGCGCAGCTATGGCGCATGGCAGACGTTCGCGTTTTATCTCGGAGTCACCTGCCTTTTGCTCGGCGTCATCGCTAATGTTGCCAAGCGGTGGCACGCCGCCCTTGTCTTGCTTGCATTTGGGGCAACGGTCGCCGGCACCGTAGTGGGGCACGCGGTATGGAGCGCCCAGCATCCCGGTTTTGGTCGTCATCACGACAAGAGCGAGCAACAGAGCGAGGAATTGTCGCTGCAGTACCGACGATATTGCCAGTGGGGCATGGTTCTGGGGTTCATTTCGGTGCCACTCGCCGCCGCTATTCGCTCTGCAATCCGAACGCCGTGACTCAACCAATGCCGTCTAATGCGTTCTTTAAGTTAGTGCCATTCACAAGGCACCCAGTACCGAGATTTAGAAAATGTACGCACGGACCTTTACTGCCAGTGTCGCTCTGGCCACGATCTGCGTTCCTTGCGAATGGTGCTTGATTGCCGCTCCAGCCCAAGCGGTCGATGAGAACGCCGATTCGAAGCAGGAGGTGACAATCGCGGTCGGCGATCCGGCCCCCGAGCTGTGTCTCATGAACTGCGACGGCAACAGCGTCGCTCCGGAGGATTCCAAGGGGAAGCATCTGTTGGTCGTGTACTGGTCGCTTGACGACCCCAAACGGGACGATCTTATCAGGCAGTTGAGGCAGATCCGGCAACATTATTTGCGGGACGATCGGCTGCGAATATTCAGCGTCTGCATGGATGACGATTGGGAACGATGGATCACCTTCCTGAACAAACAGGATGAGCTTCCCGGAAAAGAAGGCGGCCTGATCCCCTTTTGGTCCGACGCCAAGTGGTGGCAGCTATTTCATTATGAGCAAGGTTGGAACGAACAGGTCGGCAAAGCCAGTCAATTCCACGGCGACAAAACGCCGGCGCTCTTCCTGATCGGACCGAATGGTCGCTTCTTGGCGGTCGATATTCCGACGGACAAGCTCGCCAGCGTGCTGACCGAAAAACTGAATGCCAAAGCAGACTGACGTATCAGGAGCGATCGTTCGTATGAGACGCGGCGGAATTTGGCTTTGCGATTGCGATCGCATGTATCCTTGTGCAGCCGGTGCACGGGCTGGTACTGTTCCGGTTCCGTCTTGCCAAAGGCGAGAAAGCTTCGGGCGGCTAATTAGGGCGTGGCGACTTGCTGTCATGACGAAATCGCCAACGTCGCTCCTTTGTCTGAAAAATCCAAAAACTCCAAAGGACGAGTCATGAAGATTGCATTATCGCTGACCATCCTCGCTGCCGGGCTGCTGCTTGCCGCTGGTGATTCACGAGACGCCAGCAAAAAGATTTCTGAACTCCACAAAGAGTGGATTGTCACGTTGAAGCAGATCGTGGATGTCGCTACGGAATCACACAAAGGCGGATCGGTGTCAGCCGAAGCGGTTATCGAATCTCGGCAGATGCTGCTAAATGCCCAGCGGGATGCTGCTGAGACGAACGAGGAGCGAATCAAGTTCCAGGAGGGAATCGTTGAACTGCTGAAGGAGAAAGAAAAGTTGACGGACACCCTTCACAGGAGCGCACAAGGCACCCAGATGAATGCCCTCAAGGCCAAAGCTGAGCGTCTCAAAGCCGAGATTGACTTGGAGGAAATGAAAGCTCATGGCGGCAAACCAATGCGGTAGCGTAAAGGTTCCAATGATTTCTGGGACTTAACCCGTGATTTCACTAACTCGGCAAGTGCCCATTTCAACGACTGGCCAGCAACACACTACCGGGACAGTGCCCGAGATCCGAGGAGTGGTCAAGCCCGAGCATCAAACTGGCTTGTATCGCTGACCAAGAATCTTTTGGATTAGACTGACCCACTAAGTGATTTCCAGGGGGTGCCGACGAGCCAAAGCTGTTCAGGACCGCCGAGGTTGACCAACTCCGCCCCCGCAGCAATTTCAAGCCAGGTAATCCATATCACAGGGGAGAATTCAAGTAACCCAAGTGCGGTCCAAAGCCAACCATTCACAACAACGGGTATTATGAACATGCGCCGCAACGCCGTTCTGTCCGAGCTCGGTCTATGGGGATTGCTGGTTATCACAACCTCCTGCGCAGGATTCGGCCGCCGTCCCTCCGGCGGTTTCAGTTGAGGCCGGCGATAAAACAACCATCGCGCTCGACGACCTGATCCAAGGCCTGGAACGCAAGGAAGCCTTGATCAAGGATTTGGAAGTGATGGTCATCGCCACCAAGGTCTCGGAGGATTCACCGCTGATGATGTCTTCTGCGGGAAAACGCAAGCGCGATCCTCAGTATTTCATCTGCCACACATTCGTCGATTCGGCGGGCCGGATGCGAGAGGAAGGGTTTGGCGAATACTGGCGGATACCAGATCAAGACTCTTTTGGACAGCTCTATTTCGTTACGGTCTTTGACGGGCAAGAAGCACGGGTGTTCCGTTGGAACAAACTGCCTGAAGTTCCCACGGTGTGGCTGGAGAGCCAGGCGACGTGGTACACGGTATCGCCGATGGAGTTTACGACTTTACACGTTGCCGTTCCCATCAGCCGTCGGTTGCGCCGAACATGGCGGAAAAGTGATCGGCACGGAAATGGTGGATGGTCGAAGTGTCGTTGTCGCGGAGACGACTCCCGTCGAAAACGACGGCTCATGGAAGGCGCGCTATTGGGTCGACCAGGGCCATAATTCTACAGTCGTTCGCCGCGCCGGCTTGACGAAACGCTCAGGTGAGACGGATTGGAAAATCTACACCCAAACTGATAGCCGGAATTATCAAGAGTTCGGCGATGGCATCTGGCTTCCCACCGAAGTTGTCGTTGAAGTGCTGAACACACAGCCGGGAGACGAACCGTCGACGATCGCCTGGCGCGTACGATCTCATCTTGCACCATTGGATGGTCAATCAGAGCCCGCCAATTGCGACATTTCGAGCGACGATCCCTCCAGAGGCCTGGGTAACAGACCATCGCAAGCCAGGGAGTCGTTCCTATCGACAATCTGCAGGCCTCAGTGAAACTCTACCGGCTGAGGCTGGTGAGGCAGAGGCGAAGAAGGCCAAGCGGCCGCCGATCTACGACCCCAAGGCCGACGGCACGGCGCAAGTACGTGAAGCTCTCGCCAAAGCCCGAACAAATAAGAAACACGTCCTATTGATGTACGGCGGCAACTCGTGCGGGTGGTGCTACAAGCTGCACGACTTATTCGACCAAGACGCTCCGATTCGCGACTGTCTCGGACAGAACTACGAACTGGTGCTGATCGACGTCGAAAGCGAGTCAAACGAGGCTCTGACCAACAAGTACGGAGCCGAATGGGAAAAAAACGGAATTCCGTATCTCACGGTGCTCGAAGCCGGTGAAAAGGTCCTGGCCAATCAGAATACCAGCGACCTGGAGGATGGGCCAAAACATCATCCCGGCCGCGTGCTGGAGTTTCTTCGCCGGTATGCCCCAGGCCATTGAAGGAGACAATTGTGATGAACGGGTCTATGGATTGGTTGGTACTCCTCTTTGTTCTTGGCCTTTACGGCGTTGTTGTAGGTGTCGCCGTTTCTGTGAAGAGATTGGCGAGGTCGTGGGAGCAAGAAAGTTCCAAGATTCAGGCTCTTCTGGCTGAATTAAAGGATGGACGTGGCAAATAGCGTTTGGGATGCACAGCCACGATCCGAGGAGCGGTCATCGTCGTACCGTTAGCGTTCTTCATCGGGTTGCCGGTGGCGGCCCTCGCCTGTTTTGTGCTGCTGCTGGCTTGGGCATCAGATGGCCTTCCGCCCTTTGTGCGAACGCGCGTTTTCTGGTGGCAGGTTGCGGGCGCGGCGGCCCTGGTGTTGGTCACGGCGGCGCTAATCTTTTTTTACGTGCCCCCGGCAAATCGTATTCGCACTCTGCCGGTCGGGCTTCGAGAATGAACTCGCGGCCGCGAAGGATGCGACGCTTGGGAAGAAAATCGTCCTCAATCGACGCGTGGGTCCATTTTTGGTCGACCAGTATGCCATCGACGAGCACGGCGGGATCTACTTTCGCACCCACGCGGGACCCGACGGGATCGGCCCGGACGTGATGTCATACGGGTTTTGCTATCGACCGGGAGCGGACGACTCTCCGTTCGGCGCCGCAAGCTACGAGCTGTTACGCATGTCGGAAGGCCGGTACTCGTTTCGGGCGTCTGACGATTATTGATGCGAGCCGGGTTTCAATCGCCCGCTCAACGCAGCGGATAGCGCTCGAAGAATTCCCACTGACATAGCCTCGGCGCTTGGCTACGATCGCCTGGGGTACTAAACAGGGTGTTCAATTAAGGAGGCGATTGCGATGACTGGGGCCTTGCAGATTAAACCTCTCCTACGCCGCGCAACTTGATTGTTGGGGGCAGCGTCGGATCGTCGTAGAGAGCATTACTATATTTCCATTTGCACCAATCTCAGCCAACCCGTAATTCTCCCCAACCTCTCCCGCCATTTCCGTTACTTCCGTCAAATTACGCAACTCATGCAGGCTAATAGCCTTGGCGTGTCGGAGGACTGACGGAGCGTCGGCAGCCGCAGTTTCCACCCCTGCCAATCCGCTAGCTCAGCACGGACGCGCACGATGTTATAGTTACTTCACCAACTGGCGCTTACGCCCCCCCTACAAGTGGTGGGGCGGTCGACTAAGGCGGAACGTGTTCCTCGCAAACTACCCAATGGCCGCCCGTCGCGGCAGAAAGGCGATTCGATGTCACCAAACATCAACTGCAGTGACGCCGGTTTACGAGGCCGTCCGCAACGTCAAAGGAAACCGATTCCGCCAGCCGCTGACCGCCGAACAACGTCTTGATCCAGGGCGACGGGGATTTAGCCTCCCATACCCTCACGTTAGGGCCGCCCGACCTCGATCGGCGTCACCTCGCCGGCCCCGCATTTGTACAAAGCCGTTCCCCCTTGTCCAATTCGTTGCCAAATTATGTATTGACATACTTGCTGAATAGCACATAATGCTTGCTAACTAACAAGGTGAGCAAGTGCATGAAAATCATCATCTACACCAGGGTCAGCACTTCTGAGCAGGTATCGTCAGGCGTCAGTCTGGACGCCCAGAGGGCCAAGCTGACGGCCTACGCTGCCGCCTTTGACTTGGAAGTGGTCGAAGTGGTCGAAGACGCTGGAGAGAGCGCGAAGAGCCTCCAAAGGCCCGGATTACAGCGTTCTCTCCAGATGCTCAAGAGCGGACAGGCTGACGGCCTACTGGTCAGCAAACTAGACCGGCTGAGCCGCAGTGTGGCCGACTGGCAAACGCTGGTGACCAGCTATTTTTCCGAGCGCCGGCAAGCAACTGCTAAGCATGGGCGACTCGATTGATACCCGGTCGGCTGCCGGCCGGCTTGTCCTAAATGTCCTAATGAGTGTGGCGGCTTGGGAGTGCGAGGCCATTGGCGAGCGAACCAAGATGGCCATGCAGCATAAAATAACAAACCGTGAGCGGGTCGGCGCAGTCCCGTATGGCTTCGACCTTGCGGCCGACGGATCCTCGTTGATTGACAACGCCGAGGAGCAAGAGGTCATCAGCCTCATGGTGCAATTACGCTCTGCGGGCCGCTCGTTACGGTCCATTGCCGCCGAACTAACCGGGCGTGCCGTCCGCACGAAGGCGGGGAATGTGACCTGGACGCATACTGCGGTGGCCTACATCCTCAGGCGCTCGCTGGTGGTGTCATGAAACGATTAGGCCTTGCCGACCGACTTCGAGATGCAATCAACAAGAGCGATGAAACCCGATACGCGATCGCAAAAGGTGCGGAAATTGAGCAGTCCGTATTGAGCCGATTCATGGCCGGCGACGATATACGCCTGGCAACCGCCGACAAGCTTTGCGAGTACCTAGGGCTCACGCTGAAGCAAGAATAACTTTGCGCCAGAGTGAACGGACCGCCGGCATCATATAAGCGGACCGAGGCGGAATGCAGCTACGCCGACGATGGCGATCCGGAGGGGGTGGGGTCAATTCAAACAGGCGAGACGAGGATTTAATTGGTCGATGGGTGCCTGCCCTACCGCGATCAGTGGGTTGGCAAGAATCAAGTCTGACGCGTCAGACAACACCAAGCGGGAAGTTGCTCCAAATCTGTGGTGCCGGGCGCTGCGCGGCCAAAATGTTGCTACCTCCTAACGGTCCGATACCACCTTCCGGATCATCTGAATTTCTGCTTCGTCCCCCTCCAACCCTCTCCAGTGCCGCTGCTCGACGTTCAAGCGGCGATAGGATGGATGAACAAGGCAGGCGATCCGGCATTTGTGATCCAGAACGCCGTTGAATGACACATCGCAAACGACTGGCACCTCTGCCCGGTCGATCTCACCAAATGTCTTGAATGCAGTCCAGGCCGACAACTGAGGGGATAATCGTGCGAGAAAGATCGGAACATGAAGCCCTAGTGCAAGAATTGCCCTTGGCCGCTGCAATTCAATTTGCTCAGCGAAGAAATGCTCGCACCGTTTCACAAAATCGGGGCAGTTGGCGCCTGGAAACCGCCCAGTTGCTTTGCCCTCGATCAGTCCCATATAAACATTCGTGAAGAAACATTCCTCTTTTCGGACCCCCGCACGCTCCAAAACCGGCAGGAGATTCCCCCACGTCGGTGAATTGAGGTTTTCCGTACAGTTGCGAAGCGACTTCTCGTATGCGGAAACCTTGTCGAAGTTATGGCCAAGGACCATGACGCCGCCGACTGGCAATTGTGGTACATCGTCTGCTCCCTCGCACCAAATCCCCGTACCACCCGGAAAGAAACCCGTCCCGAGAATCTGCTCGCGGACTTCCACGACCCCGGTAGGATATGGAGCTACCGAGTGAAGTTCAAAGAACAGCTCGCGAACGGGATGGTCATCGCTGACACGTTTTGCCTTTGCCAACATATCTCGCCCCAGTGCGGAGTAGGTTACGATCATGTAACTCGCGTACGCCGTGGTGGCTTTATCAGACCGCCGTTTTACACATCTGCGAAGCTGAGGCGAGCTTGGAGGGCCAACGCAGCCAGCAACATCCTGACGAAAGCGTACCGCTGGAAGCGGCCTAGCGAAATACTATATCCAGCGATTCTAGCTCGATCCAGTTGTCTCGCCGGCTGGCCAAGAGGAAGCCTCTTTTGAGACTAAAGAATCGGGCCTCGCTCCCCGGTTTCCACTGCGCCAGCAGAACAGCTTTGGCGCGATACGTTCGCGCCACGCGTCGCAGTCGCTTTATCTCGTCGATGGAGGGGAAGGCGGCGCCTCCCCCCTTGATCTGAATCAGCACGATTTCAAACAGGTCGCCACGCTTGCCCGGGGGCTCGCAGCGAGCGTGATTCTTGCGCACCGCCATCATGTCCACGATGCCGACCGACTCGCCACCCTCCGGCCCATTGAAGGTGACAAGCTGCCATTTCGTCTTGGATTTATGCAGTGCGATTCGCACCTTGGTCATCGTGACGGCCCATTTCCCCGTCCTGACGGCGCTCTTCTGAGCTGCGGTCCAATCAGTCATCGGCGTGCGGGCCTTTCTGCTGCTGGGGCGGGGAGCCTTGTACTCCTGACGCGGGAACCGTTCGGCCAGCCGGGAAGCACGGATCGGTAACGGCAACTGCGAAGAGAACGATCCAAAGAACCGAGAACCACATCGCAAGGGACATCATTGCTCGACTCACCGATGGCTTGCGCAAGACCGCTAAGTCGGAAATGTTGTGCTTGTGGAATTCAGCGTCTTTGCCCAGATGCGCCCAGACAAGCTTGTCTCTCTCGTCGGGTTTCGCTGAGAACATCCCAGAGCCGGGACAGGCAATTGCCTCCAGCTTTTCTGCTTCGGCCTCCCAGCGAACTTGCCAATACCTTCCGCCGCGATTGGCCCGTGCCCAAAGGATTGACACGCCGAACCCGAAAACCGCCAGCACGATTGGGCAGTAGAGATTCATTCCGAGCGAAGCAAAGTACCCGGCAGCAACGGCCGTGCTGAGCACGAGAAAAAATGCCGACCGCTGCCAGAACATCTGAATCTCAAGCTGCCGCGCGCTGACCGCGACCTTGAACAGGTCTGGGGCCGTCATGTCCGTGCTGGTTTCAGATTGCGGCTCTGCCATGCAACCATCATAGCCGAGCGGAGTCTTGAGGAAACCTGCCGGGTGCCGTTCAGACGCACGATGCGGCTGGTGTATCTCGGCCGCGTAATCGTGCTGCTACCGCGTGCGTCAAGGCGCTGATAGACTCATCAATTTGGCCGAATCGGCGAAGACAAGGCGAACCTGCATGGCCCTCAAGAAGTCCGAACTCTACTCCTCGCTCTGGTCTAGTTGCGACGAGTTGCGCGGCGGCATGGATGCCAGTCAGTACAAGGACTACGTTCTCGTCCTGCTGTTCGTGAAATACATCAGCGACAAGTACGCCGGCCAGCCCTACGCCCCGATTGCGATTCCGCGCGGCGCCAGCTTCGCCGACATGGTTGCGCTCAAGGGAAAGAGCGACATCGGCGACCAGATCAACAAGAAGATCCTCGGGCCGCTGGCCAACGCCAACAAGCTGTCCGATATGCCGGACTTCAACGATGCCACCAAGCTCGGCAGCGGCAAGGAGATGGTCGAACGGCTGACCAACCTGATAGCCATTTTTGAAAACCCGGCGCTCGACTTCTCGAAAAACCGCGCCGATGGGGACGATATTCTCGGCGATGCCTACGAATACCTGATGCGGCACTTTGCCACAGAGAGTGGCAAGAGTAAGGGGCAGTTCTACACGCCTGCCGAAGTCAGCCGCGTCATCGCGCAAATCCTTGGCATCCGGCACGCGAAGATAGAGTACGTCGTGGTTCACGAGTTGATCCACCTGTTGGAGCCCACGCACAACCAGCGCTTCCTAACGCTGATGGACCAATTCATGGCGAACTGGAAATTCTATCGCCAGATGCTCAATCGCCTGCCGGTGCGGCATGAGATGTGGGAATATTGATTTTGGCCGACGCACGCGAACCGCACTTGTCCTGAACAATTCGGGAGGAGTGGCGCGATTCACAGAGGGATTTTATGCGATATAATGAATTTATGGTGTCTCACGTTCGTGCCTCAATGGAGCGGCACAATTGAATTCAGACTGTCCGACTTGGCTCTTTCGGGGGGTGCCGTTTGAGTCCTGGGAGGTCGAAGACGTCGCGGCTACAGGTGAAATCACCCCTCCACGGCCGGATCGACGAGGAGAGGACTGTCGGTATGAGCACGTAAATGGTGGATGGACTGACACCGCATATACCAGTTGGTCCATCGAGCGATCAACGGCAATGGCAGCTGCCGAGTCGAAAATCGATCGCAGCCGTCTGAGTGGCCGAGTAGTTGTGTTCCGCGTCCGGTTTTCGTCTATTTCGGAGGATCGGCTTTATCGTGGCCGAGACGATGAGGACGAGTATTTGATTGAGGGTACCGTGGAAAGCGTCGAAATCTCTTCAGACGAAGTGGACGATTACGAATGTTAAAAGACCTAAATGTTGATATCTGGTACAGCGCCATTCTAAGCGCAGCTGGTAAGAAGGGGCTCACCCTACCGCCGGTCAGTGCGAACGCGATGGGAACGGTTATTTGGCAGAGGCCTGGGGGAAACCGAGCGGTTACGCTGAAGCATCGCCTATTGCCACTGAATGCAAAGTCGAATAACGCGGTGACTTGGGGCGCATGGCTCACCGGTGAGGAAGTACGTCCAGTTGTTCTGTTCTCTGAGCAGGCAGCACCGACACCCGACCGCCTTGAATTCTTTCTCGCTGTATTTGACCAGTGGCTCGGACGTGACGTACAGCCGGAACATCTTCGCGAGTTTGTCAGGAACAATAAGCCTCAGGCGACCTTGGACATTGAGGCGTCTCGCGACGATTCAAAAACGACTTTAATGTTGGGAGCGGATGACGAATTTGAAATCAACGTGGATACGTCGTCGTGGAGTCTTAGTTGTCGCGGACGCTCTCTTTCGACGCATCGAACTTCGGACAGCGCGGTTGTGGCTGCGCTGCCGCTCGACAGCCTAAATCATTTCCGTAGGTGGCTCGCCACAAATTGGGATTCAATTGCGTTCGAGATTGATTCCCGTCCACAACTGATTCTCGAAGGTAACGGATCTGCTTGTCGGGCATATGAGGACGGCGTCATGCGGGCCAAGGATAATCCTGTGCTGCTTGATCCATTGAAAGAATGGTGGTCGACGCATGCAATTCGTGCCGCAGACCCGGCTTTGCCTAATATCTTTATCGAACGGCAGGAGGACGATATTGTCGTGTCGTGGGATTCCATGCCGTCAGGTGATTTGTTTTATCCGATCGGTTTCGGAACCGAACCTCTGCCGGTCACTATTGCGGTTCCAGCCTTGAGAAGGCTCATGACGGGTGGAGTCGGCAGCGATACGAAATGCTTCTCGGCGCAATTATTCGATGAAAAACAATCTGGGTATGATATTCTGCGTGCATATCATACTCGTGACAATGTATCGCCGGCCTGGCTTGAATCCCTAAGGTTTACTGAACGTGATGCTGCCGGTTTCGGAGCTACAGGGACATCGCGACATCCCGTTGTTGGCCTACTTAGGAGTAGCCGCGCAACTCAACTGACGCTCAGCGATATTGAGTCGGTTTTTGGTGAATTGGTCGCGGCGTCTCCAACGTCCTACCAACCGTTAAGAAGACTAGCCCACGGTCTATATTCTCAAATTGATCCAAGAGAGCCCTGGGAATCTGGATACCGCATGGCGCGTGAAATACGAAAACGGTTGGGACTCTCCCAGGGCGATAAGGTAGATATTGATGCAATTCTCACAGGTGTAAGTGTTAAGAGTGCTGACATTGACCTGGGAGACTCATCGGTTAAAGGAGCGTGTGTTGGCACTCCGCATTATGCGCCAGTGGTCATTGCTAATCGTAAATCTCCGGACGCTAGCGGCGTAAGCGGTAGGCAGATTACTCTAGTCCACGAACTGTGCCATTTACTCTTTGACCGAAGTCGGATGCGCAGGCCTCGCGCGAGTTGAGGGAGGTGCAGCCGACTCTGACAGAATTTACGAGATGCGTGCCAATGCGTTTGCCGTTGAATTCTTGGTTCCAATGGAGGAACTTGTCGGTGGAGACGGCAGCGTAATGAACGATGATCAGTTGCGGACTATCGCCGACAGCCGTGGTGTGAGTTTTCACGCTTTATCCTGGCATGCACAGAACCTTCGTAATCGACCCTGATAGAATCCTGCCGTTCATCCGCAAGGAGGCGGCATGTCGCTGGCATAAATGGGCGCACTGCTTGGCGGTTTCGTCGGTCTCGGACTGTGCATTGACGGTGTATCCTTTGGTGAGCGCGCCAGGTCGGTTTACCTGGTCAGGGCTAGAATCGACCGACGGATCTCGATTCCGGCAGAGCAGGCTCGACCAGCGGCCGCGCTTTTCGATGTCCGGTTTCTCCGTTGGCCATGAAACGCGCTCACATGTTTCGGCGAAGCTCGGAATGCAGCCCCCCGGATATCTGCGATTCCGGGTGCGAAGATTGACAAGGGGGTGGAGAGCCGGCTAGGGTCAGACAGAGCAAACTCTCCATTTGTCCCTTGGCTCGCCGATGCGGATCTTCGTTCACGACCGCCACCGTTAGCTTGTCGAAGTTCGGCGATACCCGTCTGCGGTGGTAACGGGGGTGTACGATGCTGACACCGGCGAGACGAAATCGCCGAAGCTATCCACGTTAGGGCAGATTATCGTCTGGAGCGAACCGATGGCGGCGCAGCAGTGGGACGAGAAAGAATGGCAGAAGTACACGAACGAGCTTCTCGCGACGCACCATTCGCTTCGCAAGGAGAAGTATCAGCACATTCCCGATACGAACGGAGACCACGGGCTAGAGGGCGTGGCCGATACAGGCGATGGATACCAAGCATACGCTGACCAGGATTCGAGAGACCACGCTCACCGAGTAGAAAAGCAAAAGAAGAAAATCTACGACGACCTTCGTAAACTGGATCAATACCAGGATTGGTGGTTGGAATACTTTGGCGACCGCAAGCTGCGTCGTTGGCATTTAATCGTGCCTGACTTTGCCGATAAGGAAGTCATAAAATACGCGAAGATCCGTGCGCGCGAACTCAAAAAGAAGAAGTTGCCGTTCATTTCGGAGGACTTTGACGCATTTGTATGTACAGCAGATGACTTTCCGGATGCGAAGGTCGTAGCACGCGACCCGCATTTGCCGAGGCGTACTCCGAATACAGTATCCGAAACGGACGTTGCCGCGTTTCTGAGTGAAGACCCTTTGTTCGTTGAAAAACTGGACGAGAAGATCGCGAAGATCCTACCGCGCATGACTCCTAAGGAGCGTGTCGAGTACCGCAACCTCCTTCTGGGATGGCATCTAGAATCGTCGAATTTCGTCGATGAAATGGAACGGCACTTCCCACCGCAATGGGAAGATTTGGAATTGCTTATCACAACGACTGGCAAATCTCTTGAAACGGAAGCACCGTTAGATTCATCTGCTCCGAATGTGCGGCTGACGCGCACAAGGAGAGAATTCGTGGAAGCGTTAGGGCAGAGGCTGCCATTTATCGTTAATGAGGATCGCGACCTAATTGCGTGGGGTACTGTCGCCCGTTGGCTTGGCGAGTGTCCATTGGACTTCTAGGAACCCACAAATGCCAACAGTAACACTCGATGACGTTTTGGACGTTTCTTTTACTTTCACGCGGCGACCGTGCGCACTCCCTTGCGTAATGCGGCCGGCCTGGCGACTTCATGTCCTTGTGCTCATTCTCGATCAGTGCCGCGGCGGGAAAGCAAGCCTGGAGCAACTGCACGTTCTGAATTGGGCGATTCGGACTGAGGAATCGCGGCAACTATTCCTGCAATTCATCAAGGGCCGTCGCGCACCGAACCAGATCATCGTCCGATACGACCCGAGCCTCAGTCGTGCAATCGGCTTTGCCTTTGCAGAAAAGATCGTCGCCCGACACGAGAAGCAGGCAGCTCTATTTGAGGACGGCAATGGCAAGAACGCAGGCAAAAAGAAAGCACCACCATACCGCGTGCTCTTGTCCGATCGCGGTCATTTGCTGGTGCAGCAGATTAAGGGAATGACCGACGCATTCGTCGTCGAAAAGGAATTCCTCCGGGCAATCGGCAAGAAGGTGACGCAGGAGCAGATCGAGATGCTTTTCACCTGGAGTCCACTGACGTGAGCCTCCGTGTTCGCAAGCTAGAACTCCTCGCCGCTACGGCTTCCGGCAACTTCGGCGCTATGCTGGAGTTTGAGGAAGGGCTCAATATTATTTCGGCGAAGAACACTTCCGGAAAATCGACGTGCATCATGTCGATCCTCTACGCACTCGGCTTAGAAGGAATGCTCGGGCCGAGTCAGCAGCCGCCACTGCCTGATGCGATGTGTAGAAGCATCATGGAAGGCAACGACGAATTCACAGTCGTCGAATCGCGGGTGCGGCTCGAAGTGGAGAACCACAAGCAAGAGATCATCACCGCTCAGCGCTTCGTCACAGGATCAAATCTCAGTCGCCAGTTGGTTCGGTGTAGTTTAGGTCCAGCGCTCTCGAATCCAAACGCACAGTACCCGACACGCGACTTCTATGTCCGAACGCAGTTTGCGGCGCGGGAAGAGTCTGGCTTTCATCGCTTTCTAGCGGAGTTTATTGGATATGATCTTCCGAGCGTGCCCGCACTTGAGAACGTTTCAGTGCCACTCTACCTCGAATGCCTGATGCCCTACTTCTTTGTCGACCAGCTCACGGGATGGCGCGACTTGAAAGCAAGAATGCCAACATACCTTCGCGTTCCAGAAATGGCAAAGCGGAGCGCGGAGTACATTCTTGATTTGGGGATACTCCAACGTGCGATCGAAAGACAGAAATATGAATTAGAGCGAGACAAGGCAAAGGAGTCGTGGACAAGGGCCGTGTTGCGCAAGGGACAACCTCGGAGAGGAGCAAATCCTTGTGCGCGGATTGCCGGATGAGCCTACCGCGATCTGGCCCCCTTCGCCGCCTCCGGAAGTGCTGATTACTGATGGTCAGACTTGGACGCCCCTCTCGACGGCGATGGCTAATCTCCAAAAACGAGTTGATCAGCTTGTCGAGGAGGAGATTCCGAAAGCCGAAGAAGTGTCGCAATCGGCAATCAAACGATTGCAAGGCGCCGAAGAGGAGCTAGGAGGTCTCTTAGATCAACAGCGCCAAATGACAAAAGACCTAATGGCAGAACGCGCTCACCTTGAATCCATTGATAGGCGATTGCACGCACTTTTGGAAGATTATCGGCAATACCAAGATGCAAAGCGGGTGGAAGACCGCGGAGGAGTTGCGAATCATGTAGGAGGGGTGGAACTCGAAACAGTTTCCGGCCGATGTCCGTATTGCCACCAAACCATCAAGGATTCACTGCTCGATCAAGAGGTTTCGGCGAATCCGATGTCTCTCGACGAGAATATGGCGTTTCTTCGCGATCAAATCGCTACGTTTCGGGACATGTGGGAGACCGCGAAGCAAGTCGTTGAAGCGAAGCAGAAGCAAGTCGCAGCAATCGGCCACCGTATCACAGAAAAACACGCGGACATCCGCGCACTGCGACAGACGATTAAGTCCAGTGGCAGAACTCCCTCCATTGCAGCGGTACAGGAGCGTCTCCAAATCGAGCAACGAATGGTTCGACTCGTCGCAGCGCAGGAATCTGTGTTTGAGATGCTGAAGCAATTTGGAACACTCGCGGAAGACTGGGCTCGCATTCAAGGTAAGCTGATGGAGTTGGCAACCGTCGGGCTCACGGAAAAAGATGTAGTGAAGCTACGGCACTTGGAGGAATCGTTTATCCAACAGCTTCATGCGTATGTTTTTCAGAGTTTCCCAATCGATCAGATTGGGATTAGTCGGGAAACGTATCGCCCAAGCCGCGGGGAGTACGATGTCGGACTTACCTCCGCCAGCGATACGATCCGAATCATCTGGGCTTATTTGCTAGGCATGCTTGAGGTAGCGAAAGCCTTCCCCACGCATCATCTTGGACTTGTCGTATTTGACGAGCCGAGGCAGCACGGAGCGGATAAAATGAGCTTCGATGCTTTGCTCCATCGAGCGGCGCACTCGAAGCAGGCTAGGCAACAAGTGATTTTCACAACAAGTGAAGATCAGGATACTCTCGAACACATCATCGCTGACATTGATTGCGCAGTACCGGCATTTCGACGGGCGAATCCTGGCTCGACTGTGACCGCCCGCATTCACGAGTACCCCGATCCACTGATTTACTTTAGTGGCGAACTGGCCGGGGAGCCAACGTTGGCAGGTGGCGTTCATCTTTCGCTAGCCAATCAAAGCAACCATCGCCCGGCGGATTGCTTCGGGCAGATTTGGCCATGCCGCGATGACTTTTGCCAGGGCGGGGTCAACTGCTGTGTTGACCGCTGTGTCCACTTTTGTGTCCACGGGGGCATCAGACTCGTGTTTTCCCGAGGCTTTTCGAGCGTCCGAGCGGACTTCTAATCCGCAGGTTGTTGGTTCGATTCCAACCGGGCGTATTTCTGCCTTCAGTCAACCGCGTCACGCTTCGGACTCTTCAACGGACTACGGTGAGCCTGACGCGACCGGCCGCCGATGTTGGCCCGTTAGAATGCGACAGCACGTGAACCGAAACGACATGGGGCCACCTACAAAAACCAAAGAGCCTCGCCACGGTGGACCGCGGCGAGGCTCCTGGTTCGGCCGGTTTATCCGCGAGGCTCACGGCGTGGCTGCGTGTTCGTCGGCGCGAATCAACCGGCTATTGGCATTCTCTTCCTGATTGAATTGCCGCTGCTCGGACTTGGTCAAAAAGCCGCCATTGGCTTTTACGTCGGCATGCTCCTGTTGTTTGATCAATTTGTCGTTCCCCAAGAGCTGTTTTGCCTCGGTGGGTGTTAGCTTGCCGCTCTTGAGTCCTTCCTCGATGCGACCGCGCTGATCGCCAACCCGGCGATTGACCTCTTCGCGACGGGGGTGATTCTCGGCGAAGCGACTTCCGGCGGCGCCGATGGGATTACCCGGGCGACTGCCGGAGGCTGCCACGGCCGTGGCCGGCGTGGCTGCGTGTTCGTCGGCGCGAATCAACCGGCTATTGGCATTCTCTTCCTGATTGAATTGTCGCTGCTCGGACTTGGTCAAAAAGCCGCCATTGGCTTTTACGTCGGCATGCTCCTGTTGTTTGATCAATTTGTCGTTC
This sequence comes from uncultured Planctomycetaceae bacterium, assembly GCA_963702015.1. Lineage (GTDB taxonomy): Bacteria > Planctomycetota > Planctomycetia > Pirellulales > PALSA-1355 > DATJTR01. The sequence continues at coordinate 1,238,426 of OY969698.1, read as the reverse complement.
GCCAAGAGCTGTTTTGCTTCGGTGGGTGTCAGCTTGCCGCTCTTGAGTCCTTCCTCGATGCGACCGCGCTGATCGCCAACCCGGCGATTGACCTCTTCGCGACGGGGGTGATTCTCGGCGAAGCGACTTCCGGGCGCACCGATGGGATTACCCGGGCGACTGCCGGAGGCTGCCACAGCCGTGGCCGGAGCGGCGGGGTGTTTGTCGTCGCGAATCAACCGGCTATTTGCATTCTCTTCCCGATTGAATTGCCGCTGCTCGGACTTGGTCAAAAAGCCGCCGTTGGCCTTTACGTCAGCGTGTTCCTGTTGTTTGATCGCGCGATCGTTTGACAAAAGCTGCTTGGCTTGGGCCGGCGTCAATTTGCCGCTTTTCACCCCTTCTCGAATCCGCGCGAGTTGTTCTTGGTCGCGGCGATTGACCTCATTGCGGCGAGGATGGTCCTTGGCGAATTGGCTGCCTTTTGCGCCGACGGGATTGCCCGGCCGACTTGCCGCGGAAAGCGAAGCACCGCTGGCGTTCGCGCTTGCCTTGCCTCCGTGCGACGAGGCGCCCGGTTTGTCGTTGTGATGGTGAGAATGAGGATGGCCGCCGGCATGGGCCGCTGCGTGTCCGCCGCTGTGTCCACCGCCGCCCCCGCTGTGTCCACCGCCGCCACCACCACCGCCGTGTCCGCCCCCGCCGCCGCCACCATGTGCGAAGGCCGAAAGTGGTAGTAAGGATGCAGAAACAACGGCGGCAAGGAATGCGCTTCTGGTCATGGGTCTGCCTTTCCAATCAAGTTCCGGTTCGACACACGCACTAATGAATTAAACCGCGAAGCGCTGTTTGGGGCTCGCGGAGTTCGGTTACATGGTCGCAAGAGAGCGTTGCCTTTCGGCAACCGTGAGCCGCGGATGGTGATTTTTCGCACCGATTCAGTGCACTGGAGTGCAATTGCGGCGCGGAACGGCGGGAGTGGAACAAAGCTCAGACGATTTCCCGAGGTGTTTCGAAAGGACGAAAATCGAGGTCTCTTACGCTCAACAATCCGTTGCGTGCGACGGTTAACAACGCGTTTGCCGTGAGTTAAACTTGCACTCATCCCGCTCTGGCAACTGAGCAGCGTTGGCAAAAAAGACGCATCCGATGTAATTGGAGACCGAGGCCATGTCCACGCAATCGAGTACGACGCGTCGCGATTTTCTTTGCCGTTCGATCGCCGCCGGAGCGGCCGTGTCGTTTCCGTACGTGATTACTTCTCGATCGGGCCGCGGCGCGGTGGCGGCAAGCGAAAAGATTACGCTGGGAGTGATTGGCATTGGCCCCCGTTGTACCTATGACCTGAACGCGATGTTGGCCTTGCCCGACGTCCGCTGCGTGGCCATTGCCGACGTTCAAGCCAGCCGCCGTAACGCCGGCAAGGTGCTTGTCGATCAGCGTTACGGCAATCAAGATTGCGCATTGTTTCGCGATTTTCGCGAACTACTCGCGCGGCCTGACATTGATGCTGTCTTGATCGCCACCGGTGATCGCTGGCATGCGCCGGCATCGATCGCCGCGGCTGAAGCGGGGAAGGATGTCTACAGCGAAAAACCTTGCGGGCTGACGATCGCCAATTGCCAAGAACTATCCGCGGCCATAAAGCGCACCGGCCGCGTTTTTCAGGCTGGCACCCAGCGCCGTAGCGTGCCGAATTTTCGCCAGGCAGTCGAACTGGCCCATGGCGGCCGGCTGGGCAAGATCCATACGCTCTACGCATCGGTTTATACGCCGCAGCTGGACAACAGTTGGCTGCCCGGCGAACCAACCCCCGCTCGCGAGGAAGTCGATTGGAATCTTTGGCTCGGCCCAGCCCCCTGGCGGCCATATAACAGCAAATACGTGGGCGGGGGCTGGCGCGGATTCTACGACTTCGATTCCGGCGCACGGCTGCTCGACTGGGGGGCGCACACCGTCGATCTTTGCCAATGGGCGAACCATGCCGACGACACCATGCCGATCGAGTACGAGCCGTCGGCGACCAACATCACCTGCCACTACGCCAATGGCGTCAAGTTGATCCTTGATTTTGTCGCCAATCCGTTCGGCGATCGCGGTCCCAACTGGATCACGCGACTTGGGACTTGCCCCGTGCGTTTCGTGGGGGACGCCGGCTGGTTGGAAACCGGCGACAACGGCGAGACCGTCGTCGAGCCCGCTTCACTTTTGCCGGAAGTGAATCAAGGCAAGAAGATCGCGGGCATCGACGTATCGGCTCATGCCCGCGACTTCTTCGATTGCGTGAAATCCCGCTCGGCACCCATCGCCAACGCCGAGGTGATGCGACATTCGCACGTCGCCTGCCATGCGGCCGCGTTGGCTTGGATTTTGCAGCGCAAGCTCAGATTCGATCCGCAGAAAGAAGCCTTCATCGATGATGACGAGGCGAACAGCCTGCGCAGCCGGCCGGCGCGAAATCCTTGGGCCACATAATGGCCCTTCGTAAGAATCGCGCTGCAATTCTCAAGCGTCGCCATTCACGGTTTCCAGGCCGCGGCGCGCTTGTCGACGACCTCAATTCCAAAAATCACGCCCTGGGCGCAACATCAGAACCTCGGGAACAAATCGGTCTCCGGACAGCCCCCGATTTCACCTGCCCGTTGATGGAGGAGCGGGTCGTCAGCACGCACGCCGTTGATCGAGGAGGCGAGCGAGGAGCGAAACTCACCACCTGAGAATCGCCGTTCCCCAGGTCAAACCGGCACCGAAGCCGCTGATGAGTACCCGGTCACCCGGGCGGATACGGCCCGCGGCGAAGGCTTCGTCCAAGGCTAGAGGGATGCTGCCGGCCGAGGTATTGCCGTAACGATCGAGGTTGACGAACATTTTTTGTCGATCGATTCCCAATTGCGCGGCGGCGGCATCCAGGATCCGAATGTTCGCCTGATGAAGGACGACCAGATCGATGTCGGCGATCGTCAGGTCGGCAGCGTCGACGACGCCACGAATCGTCTCGTCGAGAATGCGGATTGCCCACTTGAAAACTGCCCGGCCGTCCATCCGCAAGCATTGCAGATTGGCCGCCAAGCCCTCGGCCGTTGTAGCCAGCCGCGTACCCCCCATGGGTTGGATGAGGAGTTCGGCACCCGAGCCATCGGCGCCAAGAGTGTAAGATTCCAATCCTTGATCCGGCGTGCCGGGTCCCAGTAGCACCGCGCCGGCACCGTCGCCAAACAGCGGATAGCTCTTCATATCCTGGCGATTGATGGCTCGCGAGTTGCAATCGGCGCCAATGACGAGCGCTCGACGACTCGTACCGGCCGCGACAAACTGCGCCGCGGTGGACAGGGCATAAACGAAACCCGTGCAGCCGGCGTGCAAATCCATCGCTGGCGCAGAAACTCCCAATTGATGCTGCACCAGGCAGGCGACGCTCGGCAGAGGCGCGTCGGGCGTGAACGTGGCCACGATCAACAAGTCGACTTCGGCGGCCGCAACGTCGGCGCGGGCCAGGCAGCGCTGCGCGGCGGCGAGCGCCATGTCGCTGGTGGCCAGTTCGGGCGGAAGGATGCGCCGCTCGCGGATGCCGGTGCGCTGCAAGATCCACTCGGCGTCAAAACCGAGCGTTGCCAACTCTTCGTTGTCGACCACCTGATCCGGCACATAGCTGCCGGTTGCGAGGACTTGCACACCCATCAGCCGGCGCACCGGAGACCCGCCGGCAATCGCGGCATGTACCAATGCGGTGCGCAAGGGGGACTGTGCCGCCGGAACGCCACACTGCCAGGCCGAGCGATCACTGTTGGCCGGCGCTTCGCATACGTCCGGTACAGCACGGGTTGGGGAGGCTGCTAGCCTTGAGTTAGCCATGCGCTTTACCGAAACGAGAAACAAGGGGCGTTTGGAACTCGGTAGAAAACCGTCCTGATTTGCAGAATCATGATCTTGTGCGTCCGTGCGGGCAAGTGGAGTTTGGAACACTGGCCACAAACCACGGGCGTAGACATGCGAGCGTCGGCATCGTTCGATCAGCGAAGTCACAACGCTATCGCGTGTGACGGGAACCGCCCGATGCATTGGGGAATCTTGGGTAAATGTCTCCAACGCCGCATTTTTGGCGCGCGCCTTCAGGCCCCAAATACGTTTATATTCTATGTCCAACGGGTCATTAACCCGCTCTGCCAACCCGGCAGCTCTCCGGCAAACTGGGGTTGGACGAAGTAAACCGTAGCGGTACGCTCCGCGAGCCGCAATATTGGTCGTAATTCCCCGCCGCTAGCATCGTTCCGACCGGATGCCCTCACACCGAACCCATGGACGGGATGAGATCGACTTCATTGCTTCAAGGAGGGCAGCATGCTGCGAACCATCGGACTCAGTTGCCTTTGCTCGCTGATTTGCCTTTCGACGTATTCCACGTCGTTGGCAGCCCAACCAGCGGGGCAACTCGCCAGCAGTTCCATCGACATCGAAACCAGTCGGGTCTACATTCTCGTCGACAAAACGGGCTTGGGGCACGCTCACGGTGTCGCCGGTCGATTGCGAAGCGGCTATGTGAAGCTTGGCGCACAGAGCGCCGCCGGCCAGATTGTGTTCGACATGGCGTCGTTCGTCGCCGATACCGACGAGGCCCGCAAATATGTCGGACTGAGCGGCACAACTTCGGATTCGACAAAGAAACAGGTGAACGACAACATGCTTGGGCCGGACGTCCTGAACGTCAAAGCGCATCCGACGGCGACGTTCGACATCGAGTCGGCGGTCCCCTCGGCCAAGAAGTCGGCTGCGGGAAATCCCGTCTATGAGCTGCGCGGGACCTTGCGTCTGCGCGGAACGAACCGACCGCTGGCGATTGCCGCCGAGGCAATCGCCGGTGAGAACGTGACTCGCCTTCGCGGCCGATTCACGATCGAGCAGACGAAGTTTGGCATGAAACCCTATACAGCGGCCCTGGGAGCCGTCGGGGTCGCGGATGCCCTCACGATTTCGGGCGAGATTGACGTCGTCAAATAACAGTGTGAAACAGGGCCTGACGGCGCCGCGCGATACGGACGGCTGTCTCCTGGAAGCCCGAGGGCCGATCTGATTGCCATGGCTGCCGGCGGGCGACCACTGCGTGCCCGAGTGGCGCGTGCATAGTCCAAGGATGGACCCGTGTTCTTGGAAGGAGCCAGACCCATGCGTAGATTCCTGGGTATCGCTGCGGGCCTTCTGGTGCAGGTCTTGTTCGTTGTGGCGTCTTATTACAATTATGTATTCCTCGCGGGATCTCCGCCGCGTCCGGGCCATGCGGCTTTGGCCTGGGACGCACTGTTGGCGATTCAGTTTTGCGTCGTTCACAGCGTGCTGTTGTGGCCGGGTGTCAGGAAGAGGTTGGAGCGAATCATTTCGCCGGCCTTTTATGGCCTGTTCTTTTGCACGGCCGCCTGCTTGACGCTGCTGCTCACCATGACGCAGTGGCAAGTCGGCGACTGGGCTATCTGGCAGCTTAGCGGTGTGCCGCGGCTGGCCGTGCAGACGCTGTACTTGAGCTGTTGGGGAACCCTGTTTTTCAGCCTCTGCTGCTCGGGCATCGGCTACCACACCGGCTGGCTTCCGTGGTGGTACTGGGTCACACGGCAGCCAATTCCCCGCCGCTCTTTCAAGCCGCGCGGCGCGTTCACGCTGATGCGACATCCGGGCTACCTGAGTTTTTTAGGCCTGGTCTGGTTTACCCCCGACATGACGATCGATCGCGCGATGCTGACCGGTTTGTGGACGGTCTACATCTTTTGTGGCAGCATGCTGAAAGACCTGCGCTTGATCCATTACGTTGGAGACGCCTATCGCGAGTATCAGGCCAGGGTTCCCGGCTATCCCGGCATGTTCTTCGGACCTCTCGGCCGCCGCAAGAGTCGCGGCCAATTGATCCAGCCGACCGCTGCCACGATCCGGGTACGAAGCGGCGGCCACGATTCCAGGCGAGGTCCCCGATCGATGTCAAATGCGGCCTAAGACTTGGCTTTGCTCGGTGGCAAGTGGCCCCAATCGTGGTGTGGTCGTTGCACCGAATTGCGGGCCAGAGCTTTCCCGAGAATTGTTTCCCGCTGGTTAGCGCCAGTTCTCGTTGCCGTGGTATTGGATCGGGTCAGTCGATTGCCCTCGCCGGCTGTAAACGTCGCGGGATGTGACACCAAAAACAGTCGGATGCGCCCGTGGCGCGGACCGCTCCAAATGCTTGCCTCCCGCCCCTCTCAGTGCTAGCTTACTGGGACACCACCTCCCCAGCAGGGCAACCACCATGCGAGCCCGGATTCTTGCTGTCGTCGTTTTGCTGAGCGCACACTTCCAAGCAACTGCCGCCGTTCCCGCCGTGGATTTGAAAGGAATGAAGGTTCTGCCGAAATGGGGTGCAGTCGTCAAAATGGGCAACGAGACGATTGACTACAAAGGGATCCAATTCCCATGGATCGTCCAGGAAGTAAAAGGAGAGTGGCTTGCGGTAGGCTATGGTCGCATGGTTTGGGTGCAGCGAAGCCAGGTGGTCACTCTGGACGAAGCTCCCGTCTACTACACGCAAGTCATTGCCAGTGGCGCGAACACGGCCTGGGCGTACGGTCACCGAGCAATTGCGTGGACCGAGAAAGGCGACCTCGACCTGGCGATCGCCGACTTCGGAAGAAAACTTCAGCTGGACCCGACTGCGGGAACCTACAGCAACCGTGGGGTCGCCTGGTACGACAAGAAGAATTACGACCAGGCCATTGCTGATTTCGACCAGGCCATTCATCTCGATCCGAAGGATGCCGTTGCTTACTACAACCGCGGTAATGCCTGGCGCATCAAGAAAAACTACGACAACGCCATTGCCGATTACAACCAGGTAATCCGCCTCGATCCGACGTTCGCCCAGGCCTACGACAATCGTGGCCTTTCTTGGGCCTGCAAGAAAGACTACGACAACGCCATCGCGGATTGCGATCAGGCCATTCGGCTCGCTCCGAACCTTGCGGATGCTTACCGGAATCGCGGAGTCGCCTGGTTCGGGAAGACGGAATATGACAAGGCGATCGCCGATTGCGACCAGGCGATTCGCCTCGATCCGACATTTGCCCAGGCTTATGACGACCGTGCCCTGAGTTGGGCCAGCATCAAGGAGTACGACAACGCCATTGCTGACTGCAATCAGGCGATTCGCCTCGATCCGAAACCCATCCGTTCCAGCAGGCTAGCCAGGATCTACAACGAGCGTGGCAATGCCTGGTACGGCAAGAAGCAATACGACGAATCGATTGCTGATTTTAGCGAAGCCATTCGCCTGGCCCCGAATTATGCCAAGGCTTACAACAACCGTGGCAATGCCCGGTGCGCGAAAAAGGAATTCGACAAAGCCGTCGCGGACTACGACCAGGCCATTCGCCTCGCTCCGAATTCTCAGGTCTATCGCTACAACCGTGGAATCGTGTGGGAGAAGAAGAAGGACTTCGGTAAAGCGATTGGCGATTACAACGAAGCGATTCGCCTCGATCCGAAGTTTTTTCGCGCTTATAACCGAGCAGCATGGCTGAGCGCAACTTGCTCCGATGACCGCGACCGCAACGGTCGAACCGCGGTCGAATTAGCCACACGGGCCATCGAGTTGACGGCATGGGCAGTTGCCGACAATCTCAACACTCTCGCCGCGGCCTATGCCGAAGCAGGTGACTTTGATGCTGCGATTCAGTACCAGAACAAGGCCATCGACTTGAATATGACCAATGCAAAATTCGTGAAAGGTGCAAAGCAACGGCTGGCACTCTACGCGGATCACAAGCCCTATCGGGAAGAGTGATCGCGGTCAAGAATGGTGCTGTCGTATTTATCGGCCACGCTGTGCGGCGGCCGGATTGGTGCACGGTATTGCTTAGCATTCCCGGCCATAACGTCGATTTTCGGACCAGGTCCAAGCCGATCCCACGTCGGCTGAGCCCTCATGTGGCGCATCCGAGGTTTGATGGATCATTTCTTCTTCTCTCCGGCGGTCCAGCGCAGTGCGCCCAGCAAGAGTTGACGCCCAAACGGCGTGTCCAGCGATCGAACATCGTGGCCCAGTTCCGTATAGAAAAAGCGGCCGCCCTCGAACTCACGCGTCCAGGTCATCGGATGATCCTGCCCCATCGGCTTCCCATCGCGTGTCTTGAAATAGTCGCGAACTGGCTCGAACGTCGATTCATCCAATCGCAACAGCACCTGCACGCCGGGTAAACCGCTGACTGATTTGGTGTGGTTATGCCAGTCGGCCGAGTACCAGAACTCAGCGCCCTGACCGCGCACCATCGGGTCGTCTTTCATGGTTGGATCCACGACAACCCGCGCCCGCACAAAATCCGAATCGCTGTTGAAGTCGCAGCCGGCGAGATCCATGAACCAGGGCCAGCCTTCTTGGTGCACCAGGGCGGCATGCAGGCCGACGATGCCTCCTCCATGCTGATACCACCCTTTGATCGCGTCTCGCTGCCCCTCGCCCAAAACCTTGTCAAGACTGTTCGCGTTATTGAGTACCAGCACCTGATACTGCGAAAGCCGCTCTGGCGTGATATCGGTGGGAGTTTCGGTCACGTCGACCTGGATGCCGTGTTCGGCCCCCAAGCGAGTCAGCCAACCATTGCTGGCCGGGATTTCGGGATGCCGATACCAACCAGTTCCGGAAAACACGAGCACTCGGCTCAGGTTCCCGTTTGCGGCGAGATCAGCGTCGCTTTTGGCGATGTCGAGTTGTTCGCTTGCAGCGACTGACGCCGACGACAGTAGCCAACACGTCAGGAGGAGCAATAACGTTGAGCGTTGCATGCAGTGAATCCGCATCTTGGAGGAAAGCCCGTCGTCTTCGTTCGAAAATGATCGCCTCGTCGGAACCGCGGAGCTTTGGACAATGCTACCTACGGAGATGGCGCGTCGCTACCGACTCTGCGGCGCGGCGTCGTCAGCTCGCCGGCCAACCGGCCTCCGCCCCGCGATCCAAAGCCGCTTTATTTGCGCGATCGATAGAACGATGGTCCGCAGGGAGCCCGTCGGGCACTACGCAGTGGGCGCCACGAAGCACTTTCAAACAATCGTTCAAAAACCCTGGTGTTGCCGACGTGCCAAGTCGTCGGCCGATCTGGCTGCAGCTCGTGGCAAATAAAATCCCTTCAGCCGTTCGATAAATAACAAACTAGGAGTGGCTGAGTAGCGTAGAGCAACAGGCAGCTGGACTCTTCCAGCAGGGATTCTGGTGCGCTTTGGGGATCGGCGGAACGATGCTTCGCGGTCACAGGGAACAATGCCGCGATGTCTTCTTTGACGTTGCCGAGAGAGCCGCACGCTGGTTTGAGGGATCCGTTTCGGTCGTAAGCCGTTAAGCCGAAACGTCTTGTCGGCGGCGAGATGTTCTTCTCGTCGCCAGTGGCACTCGAACTGGTTTCATTTCTAGCCGGACCCACTGTTGCGGGCAGTTCGCACGACGCCCCCGGCCCACTCGTGAGGAGTCGATCCTTGGCCAAAGCCACACGTAAGCTTGCCAGCCGCAAGAATTCAGCCCCTTCCAGATCGCCGGCCCGCGTGGCCTCGATGACTTCGCCCCAAGCGCCGGGACGCTCAAAGCGTCTGCCCGGCAAGCCGGCTCGCTCGGTCGATGACGACCCCACCGTCTCGGGCGAGGACTTCGAAGAGCGCAGGACTGGTTTTTCGGACTTCGACGATGAGGTGGTGGCGGTTGTCGACACGGCCGATGAGGCCGTCGAGGACGAGACCGAATCGTTTGGCGATTCGGGGGGCTCGGCGGTCGCGATCGACGATCCGGTGCGGATGTATTTGATGCAGATGGGCGAGATTCCGCTGTTGTCGCGTGCGCAAGAAATCGCCTGCGCCAAGCAGATCGAGGCTACCCGCACCCGTTTCCGCCGCCGCATGCTGGCCAGCGACTTCATGTTGCGAGGTGCCGTCGCGCTGCTTGAGAAAGTGCGCGACAGCGAGCTGCGGCTCGATCGCACCATTGAAGTTTCGGTCACCAATACCGCGGAAAAGAAAAAGATTCTGCGCCGCATCGGGCCGAATCTGGTCACATTGATCCACCTGCTCAAGCAGAATCAGCTCGATTACCGCATCGCCGTCGATCTTCATCAGGAGTCGGCTGCTCGCCACAGCGCCTGGCGCCGGCTGGTGCGTCGGCGAAATAAAGCCGCGCGGCTGGTCGAGGAACTGAATCTGCGGGCGCAGCGTCTCCAACCGCTGTGGGAAAAACTGATCGAAATTTCGAATCGCATGGTTTCGCTCCGCCAGCAGATCGCCGAACTCTCGGCCGATGCGGCCTCGGCTGACCGGATTCCAGAACTGCGGTACGAACTGCACTACCTGATGCGGATCACCTTGGAAAGCACCGCCACGCTCCAGCGCCGCGTCCAGCACGCCCAACAGCACCAGCGGCAATACGACGTGACCAAACGCGAGCTCTCGGCCGCCAACCTGCGGCTGGTCGTGTCGATCGCCAAGCGCTATCGCAATCGCGGCCTGAGCTTTTTGGATCTGATCCAGGAAGGGAACACCGGTTTGATGCGAGCGGTCGACAAGTTCGAGCACGCTCGGGGTTATAAGTTCTCGACCTACGCCACCTGGTGGATCCGGCAGGCCATTACACTGGCAATCGCTGATCAGAGCCGCACGATCCGTGTTCCGGTCCACATGATCCACGCCATGACCCGCGTACGCACCGTCACCCGCGAACTGGTGCAGAAGAACGGCCGCGAGCCGACCGTCGAACAGACCGCCGCCGCCGCCGAACTGTCGCTCGACGATACCGACTGTATTTTGAAAATGGTGCGGCCGCCGTTGTCCCTGGACCAACCGACTGGCGATCACGATGACAGCCACTTTGGCGAATTCCTGCAAGATCATCGCGAGAATGATCCACTCAGCGAAATCCAGCAGCGGTCACTCAAATCCCGGCTCGCCGACGTCTTGCAAGGACTAAGCCACCGCGAAAGCGAAATCCTCCGCCTGCGCTATGGATTGGCCGACGGCTGCGCCTACACGCTGGAAGAAATCGGCAAGATCTTCTCGGTCACCCGTGAACGCGTGCGGCAGATCGAATCCAGAGCCTTTCGCAAGTTGCAACAGCCTTGTCGCAGCCGCGAATTGGCCGGTTTCATCGACGAAAACGTGCTCAGTCGGAAAGATCCGCACCAGACGGGTCCCCGGGAAAACGTCGGGCACGATCCCGCGACTATCCACGACGTCTTTTCGGACGTTTGACTGATCGCACCTACCCAGATCTCGACGCGGCCAATCGCCAGACGATCGTTGCGACAGAGCCAGTGATTCTGTCGTGAAGGTCTCGCCCGTAATGGGTGAGCCGCCTGCCATCGCGCTCTTATCTGCTCCCGGGTCCGGGGGTGCCGCCCCATCCTCAGATCGTTGGTTTGATTCCAACTGGGCGTATCGTCGGATTGCTGTCACGGGGGGTCTTCATGCGTCAAGCCGTTTTATTTTGCCGGTTTATTTTTGGAATTCGCCATCCTGGCGTTGCCGGCATTGTGGCGTGCTTTCGGCCCGACCGCGAACAAGTCTAGGCATCGCGCCTCGGATGATTCTGGGCAAACAGGGGTGGGTCGCATTGGCGTAACTGGCCGTTCCGCGCGATAATGAAAAACCTGCCGGTTGGCCCGAGGTGGCTAGGGAGCTTCTGGCTCCTGATTGAGTGGTCAGGCGGCGGAACCGGCAACTCTCGCTTACGCATTCGCGGTCGACAAAAACACGTCCCTCACCGAAAACGAATCGCCTCGCCGGCGAATACGAAGCAAGTCTCGAAACACTTGCCGGCCAAGCGCTTCGGAATTTCGAAATACTGATTTGGAAGGCGCGGATTCCATCATGGATCGCAGTTTTCGTTTGCCGTCCGGCCAGCGGCGCCTGAGCGTCGCGAACCATCCGCACTCTCCGTCGGTAGCTCGGTCCCTTCGATTCGAGCTGTTGGAAGACCGTCGGGTGCTCGCCACCATTATGTGGAGTGCGACGAGCTCCGGCGATTGGGGTATCGCCGGCAACTGGAGCAGTAAGACTCTTCCTGGCTCGGGCGACGCGGTCGTGATTAGCACAGCAACTCCCCAGACAATTACGATCAGCTCGAAAGACCTGGAATCGGTCCAGAGTGTTACTGTCGGCAGTCAAGACACGCTTTTGATCACGGGCGGATCCCTGACAACCTCGGAAAACCTGAGCAACAGCGGAACCATTACGGTTGCCCCGCACATCACGGTCACCGCTGGAAGCTTCACGCAGACTTCAACGGGCATCTTGGATATTCAGCTCGGCGGATCGCCCTCATCGGGCGCTTTCGGTCTCGTTGACGTAGCCGGCGCGGCCACGCTCGCCGGCACGCTCCAAGCGAATCTCGTTTCCGGCTATGCGCCTTCGACAACCGACACGTTTACTCCGATCGAGTTTGCCAGCCAGTCAGGCTCCTTTTCCACCAATTCGCTTCCAAGCGGTTCGGCCTACCGGTTTGTCGCCGGCGTCACGTTTACGAACATCGTCATCAGCGCTGCTCCCACGGCGACGGTGACCTCCGCAATTAACGCCAATGCCGGCGTCGGCACCGTCGCCAGCAATTTTTTGGGTGTCAACCTGGCCTATTGGGACGACCAACAGACGACGACCCAGACACAGCAAATGACAACGGCAGCGGGGCTGGCAACCTATCGCTTTCCCGGTGGATCCGCATCCGACGATTTCCATTTCAACGTCGCCAGCAACTATGGCGACAGCGCCGCCAACACGATCCCGCAGTTCGCCCAGTTCATTTCGGCAGTCGGCGGCGTCGGTATTGTGACGCTCGACTATGGCTCGGGCAGTCCGCAAGAGGCTGCCGCCGAGCTGGCCTATCTGCAAGGGTCGACCACCGACACCACGGCGATCGGCACTGGGCTGGAGTGGAACGACAGCACCAGTAAATGGCAAAGCGTCAACTGGGGAACCGTCGGCTACTGGGCCAGTCTGCGGGCCGCATCGCCGCTGGCGACCAACGACGGTCTGAATTTCATGCGGATCGATCACCCCGCGCCGTTCACCGACATCAAAGACTGGGAAGTCGGCAACGAGGAATATGGAAGCTGGGAGACCGACAACCACGGCACGGCCGGTCCCGGCGGAGTGAGCACCGGCGCTCAGCACGATCCGGCCACTTACGTTGCCTTCGCCAAGCAATTCGCCACGCTGGCCGCTGAGATTACTGGCACGGCCGGCCTGCCGGCCATTTCGATCGGCATCGACAGCGGCGATCCGACCGGCTCGTCCGATAACAACTGGACGAAAAATGTTTTGACCGATGGACTCAGCATTGGTTTCGTGCCTGGCTTCATCTCCGACCACAGCTACATGGGAGGCCCTGGCGACGAGAATGACTCAACTCTGCTGAACGACACCGTTTCCGATCCCGGCAGTATTCTCGATTGGTCAACGCGCGATGCGGACTACAAGGCCCTGCTTCAGCAAACGCTGGGGAGTCAGGCCTCGAGTGTCGAGGTGATGGCCACGGAATTTAACTCCGTCTACAGCAACCCAGGCAAGCAATCCACCAGCCTGGTCAACGGGCTGTTCATCGCCAACTCGATCGGCAGCCTCCTCGATAGCGGCTATCAGGCCGGCCTGGTCTGGGACCTGCGCAATGACTGGGATACGGGCGAGAACAACAGCAATCTACTCTACGGCTGGCGCGAAGGGGGTGACTACGGCATCTTGGGCGATCCCAACACCACCGATGCTCCATCCACGGGCGCCTACATCGGCTATCCGAGCTACTATGCCATGCAATTGGCCTCCAAGATCGCGGTCAGTGGCGGCCAGGTCGTCGCCGCCACCAGCAGTTATGGTGACCTTGATGTCTACGCGGTCAAGCAATCCAACGGGCACCTTGACTTGTTGGTCATCAACACCAACCCCGCCGCCAGCCTGACCGACCAATTCAGCGTGACCGGTTTTCAACCTGGCGCCTCGGCTCAGGTCTGGCAATACGGCGAGACCCAAGATACTGCTCAGAGTCATTCTGGCACCGGCGCTTCCGCTCTGGCTAACTCGAGCGCCCCGTTGACCGTAAGCGGCTCGAGCTTCAGCTACTCGTTTCCAGCCTATTCGATGACCGTGCTCGATGTGACACCGGGACCTGTGGTCACCCCCTCGGGCACGCACGCCAACTACACGGCCGGCGCGCGGCTGTGCGTGTCGACCCGGGAGTTACAGTGTCTTCCGGCGACAATCACCTGAGCGGCGCTACCGTGACGATCTCGGCCGGCACGTTGCAATCGGGTGATACCCTGGGTTTTACCAGCCCCGTCGGCAGCGGCATCACCGGAAACTATTCGGGCGGCGTGCTGACCTTGAGCGGTTCCGCGACGCCGGCCCAATATCAGGCGGCCCTGCAATCGGTCACCTTCTCCTCGGCGAGCACGAGCACGACCGCTCGGGCGATTTCGATCATCGCCGTCGACAACAGCGTCGACAGCACTTCGGCGACGGAGACGGTGAATGTTTCGGCCCCGGTCACGGTCGCCGGCGTTTATGTCTCGGGATCAACCTGGGGATCGACCTTCAAATCGTATCTCGCCAGCCACAGCCTTGGCAGCGCGACATACGGCTATGCGCTTCAAACCGGAGCCAGTCAACTTACCACGCTTCCCTGGACGAACATCAATCAGATCGACGTCCAGTTCAGTGGCCCAGTCAGTGGCGTCGCCCAGGGCTCGTTGGAGTTAGTCGGCGGAGCCAATGGAACAGCTCCCACCGTCACGGGATTTACGAACCTGGGGAATAACGCGTATCAGTGGACCCTCTCGGGGCCACTGACCAACAATCGGTATGTGATCGGCGTCGCCTCGAGCGGCAGTTCGTTCGGTCCGGCGGTCGTTGACTCCAATGGCGCCGGCATCAGCGGCACATTCACCACCAGCAGCAGCTCCTTCCCGTCGGGAAATGGTCTGGCCGGTTCCACGTTCGATTTCTTTTTCAATGTTCTGCCGGGCGACGTCGACCGAAACGCTGACGACAACGCAACCGACGTCAACGACGTGCGGCCACTAGCGAGCGGCACCCCGACGACTTCCGGGAGTTACAATCCTTACTACGACGTATTGGGCGCTGGGAACATCAACGCCACGACCCTGAACACGATTCGTCCTCTTTCGGGTCGTTTGGCGAGTGGTTCACCGACGGCGCCGTCTGCCTCGCAGGGCGTAGGTACCGCAGGCTTCACAACTCTGGAACTCGGCGCGCAGGAGACCGGCAACTCGACGGCGCTCGCCGCGGGCGGCTCGCCGACCGGCAACCTCGGCAACGTCTCGACCGGTACGACTTCGGCCAACACGAATTCCGTGGCCGTCGTGAGCACGACGGTTGGTTCGGGGGACAGTGCGGCGGGGACCATGGCCGCCTCAACTTCGAGCGATCGCGATCACGGTCGTCACCGTTTGGCGGCCGCCGACGAGGCAATCTCGGACTTCGATTTAGCTGATCTTTGGGCGTAGCACGTCGCGGCTTCAATCGCACCGTGGAGTTGGCGAGAGTTCGCTGTCCGAACACCACGGTTGATGCGCGCTAGCAGCGCTGCGTGTTGTCGACAATCGATCGTGAAATCGATTCCTCGGCTTATCTTGCGAATAGCCGAAGGGTGACCGCCGGACCGTGCTGGGGAGTGTCGAAATCTCCGGCCGCGAGCCCCTTCCGTTCGCTCTCTTGGCGGAAAAATGAAGCCGGCCTCGCAAACTGAGAATCAGCCGCCATCGTGCGCCAGCGAATCAAAAAAAATTCTGGCAAACGTCCGACACCCTCGGCTTTCTGAGGGGTTAAAGTTTCGTAAGCCTGGAATGCACAGGGCAGCCGATCCCGCTTTGGCGCTCGCGTTAGCGCTTCACGTCAAACGAGCGGGGTCGATTGGGCGGAGCGGCGCGATACACCAGGTCTGGGGTAATTCCATGGGATCGAATGGAGAATCCCGCCTTTTTCGGCTCGTGGCACCGAGAGCGGTCGTTAGACGCGTTCGCGCGCTAGCATTCGTGGCCGAAGAAGTCCTTTCGCGTCGTCCAACACCAATAAGGGAAGATTGAGTTCGCGGTCACACACTCGGCGATCAGCCAGAAAGTGAGGGCAGCATGAAAGGTTGGCCTTTTCGTTCGCGCTACGAACAACGGCGCGAGCGCGCCATGCACCGATGGGCATCTCTTACCGTGGCCCGACCACCGCGATCCAAGCTGCTCGACGATCGCCAAGTGATAAACCGATTCGATCAACCAGCCCTCGCCAAGGCAGTTCGCAAAAAACGCCTTGGTCGAAAGGACCGTCAGGCCGACGTGCCGTTGGTGTTTCGCGCCAACCACTTGGGACGACTTTTGCGTCTTGAAACGCTCGAAGATCGGTCGCTCCTCTCCGCGAGCTCCGACATTGTTCCGCTCGTCAGCACGCCGGGCGATGTGACGCCTTACCAGCTGATCTCCCCAACCGATGCTCACTTTTCCCCACAATGGCTTGAGGCCGCGTACAGCGACAACAACATTTACTTTGGAACTGCCGTCGGCAACGGCGCCGGCCAGACGATTGCCATCGTCGACGCGTACAACGATCCGGTCATCGAAGGCGATATGACTCAATTCGACGCGCAGTTCGGGTTTCCCGCTCCGCCGAGTTTTACCGTGGTGAACCAGACCGGCGGCACCACCAACTTGCCGATCACCGATCCGATCGGCGCTGGTCCCGGTTCCGGCAACTGGACAACCGAGGAATCGTTGGACGTCGAGTGGGCCCATGCAATGGCTCCCGCGGCCAACATTGTGTTGGTTGAAGCCAACAGCAATAGCCGTTCCGATCTTTATACGGCTATCGCCGAGGCGGCGAAGCTGGGCTCGGTGGTGTCGACCAGTTGGGGTAGCACGGAGTTTTCCGGTGAGCTGTCCTATGATTCGTATTTCACCGCCCCAGGAGTGACCTTCGTCGCCGGTGCGGGCGACGACGGTTCGGCCGGTGGCCATTACCCGGCCGATTCCCCAAACGTCCTCTCCATTGGCGGAACGTCGCTTACCGCCTCTTCGAACAACGGCGCACCCCCATATGCCTACGTCTCCGAGACAGCCTGGAGCAACAGTGGCGGCGGCACAAGCATTTACGAACCCGAGCCCACTTATCAAGACGGGGTCCAATCGACCGGAAACCGCACGATTCCCGATGTTGCTTCCGACGCCAATCCAACGACCGGAGTGTGGGTCTATGATTCCTTCAATAACACCAATGGTGGCGGTGATTGGTATGGCGTCGGAGGGAACAGTCTTGGGGGACCCACTTGGGCGGGGCTGATCGCCATCGCCGATCAGGGACGCGTCGCGGCCGGGCTGCCAACCCTCAGCGGAGCGGCCCAAACGCTCCCCGCACTCTATAGTCTGGAGGCGAATTCGCCCGGCGATTTCCACGACATTACGACCGGCGGCAATGGAACCTTTAACGCCGGACCCGGCTACGACGAGGTCACCGGCCTGGGCAGTCCGGTGGCAAATCTTTTGCTGCCGGGTCTGATCGGCGATGGCACCGTTGGCGCCGCGACGGAGCTCACCATCACGACCCAGCCGCCAGCCAGCGTTGCGACCGGCTCCACGTTTGGTCTGACCGTGGTTGCCGAAGACGCCAGCGGCACCATCGATCCCACCTACAACGGCCCCGTGACCATCAGCCTGGCGGACAATCCAGGTGGGGGCACGCTCGGCGGAACATTGAGCGCTACGGCGGTCGACGGAGTCGCGACGTTTACCAATTTAACAGTCAGTCAGGCCGACAACGGCTACACGCTCGAGGCCATTGCCAACGGGCTGAGCAGCACCACAACGAGTTCTTTCAACGTGTTGGCCGCGCCGACGGTGACGCCGTCGAGCACGACTGGCACCTTCCGGATCGGCGGCGCTGCGATGGCGGTTGATTCGGGGCTGATGGTATCGTCCAGCGACGCCGATCTGAGCGGGGCGACGGTGACGATCGCGCCCGGCACGCTTCAAACTGGCGATACGCTCAATTTCACAAGCCAGAACGGTATCAACGGCAGCTACTCCGCTGGGGTGCTGACTCTGAGCGGCAACGCTACTCCCGCGCAGTACCAGACGGCTCTGCAGTCGGTTACGTTCTCGACCTCCAGCACGACCACCAGCACCCGGTCTCTCTCGATCGTCGCTGCCGACGGTGCGCCCGACGATCTGGATAGCAGTCCGGCCTCGGAGAGCATCAACGTGGCGGTCGCCGCTCCAGTGGTGACGCCGTCAGGCGCGCCTGCCACTTTCTCGATCAACGGCGCGGCAGTGGCAGTCGATGCGGGGGTGTTGGTACGCTCCAGCGACGCCGACTTGAGCGGAGCCACGGTGTCAATCTCGCTCAGCACGCTCGAAATTGGCGATACGCTCAATTTCATCAACCAAAGCGGTATCAGCGGCAGCTACTCCGGTGGCGTGCTGACCTTGACTGGCTCTGCAACGGTCGCCCAATATCAGGCGGCCTTGCAGTCGGTCACGTTCTCCACTACCAGCCCGTTCGTTGGCCTTCGGTCACTCACGGTCGTCGCCATCGATGGCGCGGCCATTTATGGTCCGCTGAATAGCATTCCGGCGGCAGAGAGCGTCAACGTGGCGGCCGACTCGACGCTAATCACACCGTCGGGCGTGACGAACACCTTCACGCTCGGCGGCTCTGCGGTCGCAGTCGACCCGGGCGTGACGCTATCGTCCAGCGACCCTGATCTGACCGGGACCACGGTAACGATCACCAACTATGTGCCGGGCGATGCGCTGAATTTCACGAACCAAAGCGGCATTAGCGGCAGCTACTCCGCCGGCGTACTGACGCTTTCCGGCAGCGCTACGCCTGCCCAATATCAGACAGCCTTACGCTCGGTCACTTTCTCCACCACGAACAACAACACGACCACGCGGTCGCTTTCGATCGTTGCCATCAACGGCGCGCTCGAAAGCAATCCGGCGACGGAGAGCGTCAAGGTGATCACCACCCCTGCGGTCGTGACGCCGTCGGGCGCAATGAACACCTTCACGCTCGGTGGCCCGTCCGTGGCAGTCGACGCGGGTGTGACGGTAAGTTACTACGGCGCCGACCTGAGCGGAGCCACGGTAACGATCTCGGCCGGAACGCTGCAGCCGGGCGACACACTCCACTTCACCAACCAGAACGGCATCAGCGGCAGCTACTTGGAAGGCTTGCTGACGTTGAGCGGCAGCGCGACCCCCGCCGAATACCAGGCGGCCTTGCAATCGGTCACGTTCTCCACCACCGGTACGTTCACCAACACCCGATCGCTTTCGATCGTCGCTATCAGCGGCTCGCAGGATAGCAACGCAGCGGTAGAAAGCGTCAACGTGATGATCGCCCCGCCGGTGGTGACTCCGTCGGGCACGGTCAGCACATTCACGCTCGGCGGCACATCGGTGCCGGTCGACGCGGGCCTGGCCGTACAGTCGTTCGACCCTGCCTTAACCGAGGCCACGGTGACGATCACCAACTATCAGCCAGGCGATACGCTGCATTTCCATTCTCAGGATGGCCTTGTTTTCGTCAGCAATGCCGGCGGTGTGCTCACGTTATCCAATTTTGGGCACGCCAGCGCTACGCCCGCCGAATACCAGGCGGCCTTGCAGACGGTCACGTTCTCCACCACCAGCACCGTCACCACCACCCGATCGCTTTCAATCGTTGTCGATGACAGCCTGGCTTCGCCCACGGCCAGCAACACGGCGGCGGAGAGCATCAACGTGGCGTTTCCCGCGCCGGTGGTGACGCCGTCGGGCTCAGTCTCCAGCTACACCGCCGGCGCATCCCCCTGCCGGTCGACTCGGGCCTGACGGTGTCGTCGCTCGACACCGATCTGTCGGGCGCCACGGTCACCATCTCGGCCGGCACGCTCGAGCCGGGCGACATGCTCAACTTCACCAATCAGAATGGCATCAGCGGTGCTTACGCAGGCGGCATGCTGACGTTGAGCGGCAGCGCGACGCCGGCCCAATACCAGGCGGCCTTGCAGTCGGTCACCTTTTCATCGATCAGCACCAGCACCACGACTCGGTCGCTATCGATCGTCGTCGATGACAGTTCGGCTTCACCAACGACCAGCAATTCCGCATCGGAGCAAGTCGACGTTGACGCGCCGGTCACGATCGTCGGGGCCTATGTCGCCGGTTCCGCTTGGACTGATTCCGGGTCGAACGACTTCGACGAGTATTTGGCCAGCAGTGGCCTCGGCAGCACGACCGATCCGGCGCTGGGCTACGCCTTGCAGACCGGAGCCAATCAACTCACCACGCTGCCATGGGCCAACATCGATACGATCAGCGTGCAGTTCAGCGGCCCGGTCAACAACATCGGGCTGGGTTCGCTGGCGCTTGCCGGCGGCACCGGACCGGAAGCCGTCGCGGCTCCCGCGATCGCCGGTTTTACTTCCGACGGAAACAACACCTATTCGTGGACTCTCGCCAGCCCGCTTGGCGACAATCGGTACGTGTTTGCCATCGCCACGACCGGCAGCTCGTTTGGCGCTCCTGGCAGCACCCAGGTCACCGACGCCAACGGCGCCGGCATCAGCGGCACGTTCGCGACCGGTCAAGCGCTGCCATCGGGCAACGGTCTGGCCGGTTCAACGTTTGATTTCTTCTTCAACGTTCTGCCGGGCGACGTCGACCAGAGCGGCGCCATTAACTCAACCGACCTCAACGACGTACGTGGACTCGCCAGTGGCACCCGGTCGAATTGCACCAGTTACAATCCGTACTACGACCTTCTCGGCAGCGGGGTCATCAACGCCACGACCCTCAGCACGATTCGGTCACTGACCGGTCGTTTGGCGAGTGGTTCGCCCCTGGCGCCCTCTGACTCGCAGGAGATAGGGACGACCGGCTTCACGGCCCTGGCGCTCGGGCGCAGGAGACTATTAGCTCGCCGGCGAGCAGTTCGTCGGCAGGCAACGCGAGCAATGTCGTCTCGGCCGGCGTGACTTCGGCCAGTACCGCGTCGGCCAGCACTACTAACACGTCGGCCACTGGATCGGGGAGCACGCCGGGGTCGATTGCCGGCAGCACCGCGCTGGCTTCGCAAACCATCCAAAACCAAGCGGTCGATCGAGCAGTGTCGGATTTCGATCTGGCCGATTTGTACGTTTAGGTCGGCCGAAAGGATTCGATCAGCCAACGCGGGGCAAGCGGCAAGCTGGGGGCCCCAGCGCACCGTTTGCGGCTACGTGGCAACGCCTGGATTCCATAGCTTGTACGTCTTGTAACCTCCGCTGAGGTTCGTTGCCGGCAGACCGGCCTCGCGCAGAATACGGGTCGCGAGATAACCGCGTTGTCCCACCTGGCAGTAGGCCGTGATCTCACGATCTCGCGGCAGTTCACCAAGACGCGAGCGCAGTTCGTCGACCGGAATATTGATCGCGGTGGGAAGATGCCCGGCGGCGAATTCCTCGGGCGTTCGCACGTCGAGCAGGAGCGGGCGCTCGGCCGGCGGAATGGCCATGACCGTGGCCAAGTCGATTTGGGGATGGTCGCCGCGCAGCATACCGCCAGCTACAAAGCCCGCCATGTTAATGGGATCCTTGGCCGAGCCAAACTGTGGCGCATAGGCCAGTTCCATCTCCTCGAGGTCGAAGACTGTCATACCGGCCTGAATGGCCGCCGCCAAAACGTCGATGCGCTTGTCGACTCCCTCGCCGCCAACCGCTTGCGCTCCCAGGATTTTTCCTCCTGCCGGATCGAACAGAAGTTTGAGCGTCATCGGCTGGGCGCCGGGATAGTAACCGGCGTGCTGTGCCGGGTGAACGTACACCATGCGGAAGGGGCGCCCGGAGCGGCGCAAAGTCTTCTCCGACGCTCCGGTCATTGCCGCGACACGACCAAACAGACCAACGATCGCCGTCCCTTGCGTCCCGCGGTAAGCGACGCGGCGGCCAAAAATATTGTCCGCGGCGATACGTCCCTGGCGGTTGGCCGGACCGGCAAGCGGAACTTGGGTTGGCGCGCCGGTCGTGGCGTCGCGGATTTCGACGGCATCGCCCACGGCGTAGATGTCCGGATCGCTGGTCTCGAGGTATTCATTGACGCGAATACCGCCACGCGGTCCGACCTCCAGACCGGCAGCGAGAGCCAGTTGATTTTCCGGCCGTACTCCGACCCCCAGAATCACCAGCGAGGCCGGCAACTGCTCTCCTGACTTCAGCCGGACGATCAGTCCGTCGGTCGCCAGCTCAAAAGCCTCGGCCGAATCGCCCAGCAACAGCCTGACGCCGTGCGTTGTCAGCGCTTCGGCAAGTGGAGTGGTCATCTCCTTGTCGAGTGGCGGCAGCACTTGATCCTGCAATTCGACCAGCGTCGTCGCGATGCCCTGCCGGACGAGGTTCTCGACCAGTTCGAGACCGATAAACCCGGCGCCGATCACCACCGCCTGCCGCACTCCCTGGTCGATCGCCGCCTTGATGCGGTCGGTGTCTTGCAAGCTGCGCAACGTGAAAATGCCGGGCAAGTCGATGCCGGGAATCGCTGGACGCACCGGGGCCGCGCCGGCGCCAGGACCAGCTTGTCGTACGATTCGTCGTACTGCCGGCCTGTCGTCAGATCGCGAATCCGTACGGTCTTTGCCTGCCGGTCGATCGACTCGACCAACGAACTGACCCGCACGTCCAGATTGAACCGGGCAAGGAGCCGGGCGGGTGTGACAATCAGCAGCTTGGCACGATCGGCGATCTCGCCGCCAAGATAATAGGGAAGTCCGCAATTCGCGAATGAGACATCCGGCCCACGCTCGAACAGGACGATGTGAGCCTGTTCCGACAAGCGTCGGGCGCGGCGTTGCGGCCGAAGCGCCCCCAGCAACCCCGCCGACGATCACCAATTTCATATTCTCTTTTTCCGCTTCCGATCCGTGGAATCGTCGACCCGGCATTTACCGAACGCTGCAAGAGCCTGCCGAAGCGTGGCATTGGTTCCACGGCATGCGCGCCAGCAGCATGCCCATGCCGCACGTGTCGGTGATGCCGGCAAAGACTAACCCGGCGCCGACGAAGGCCGACAGGGCAATGAACGCCGGGTGAACTAGCCAGGCCAGCACAACGCCGACGAGGACCAGAGAGCCAGCGGCGATTCGCACTTGGCGCTCGAGCGAAATCGCCTTCTTGCCGCGAACGACCGGCAACCCGGCGGCATCGCAGGCTTGTGTCCCTCCTTCGACGTTGACCACGTTTGGATAACCCGCCTGCTGGAACATTTCGCACGCCTTCTGGCCGCGGCCGCCAGACTTGCAGATCACGTAGAGAGGCTTGGCGGATGAGCCGTTGCGCGCCTCAACCACGGCCTTCGGATCGAGCCGGTCGAGCGGGATGTTCCGCGCGAACTGGAGATGGACCTCCTGAAATTCGACCGGCGTCCGCACGTCGATCACTTCGAGCTGCGGGTCTTCCTTGTGGCGTTGGGCAAGAGCCGTGGGTGAAATCGTGGCAATACTCATGCACTTCCTCCTTTGAAACGAGTCTGAGCCCCACCCATCCGATTTTGGCGTGGCGTGGGCTCCCGCGCCGTTCGGCCGCGCCTAGCGAAGAGGCATCGGCCGGGAGGGCCTGGCCCTGCCAGCCATTTTTCCTCTCCATCCGTCAATGTATCGGAACCCCGCGACCCGGCAATCCTCAGTCTGATGGTGTCACACCACACCAAGGCTGGAAACGGCGGACCGATTGGGCAGCAAAGTCCCGTTTTGCCCTTTCCCTCAGGGGGCCGATTCGAAGCCGGCCCCATTTTGCCGCCTCCCGGCGAGTTCCCGCCGAGCTCAGTAATTGGGGTCGTTTCGAGAGAAATCGGCTCGAATCTGTGGGGAATATCGACATCATCCGATTCAGGGGGTGGGGCTACTTTCCCGTTTGAGTGAGACCGGCTAAGCTGGGCAGTCTGTAAGGCCGATAAGCTCGCGCGAGCGCATTCTTTGCCGACCGGACATGCCGGAGGTTCTCGACCCCTTTTTCCCGTTGCAGGGTGAACCTTCATGCAGATTCTGACGCTCCTTTCCACCTCCTTTGAGCGATTTACGCTCGCCGATTGGCAACTTCCTGGACTTGGACCGGCCCGCGCTCCGCGCCCGGTGCTTTGCCACGGCGATCAGGCGAAACACACCTTTGTTTGCAAACGATAGTTCTTTGGGATTTCTCCATGTCTGACAGCCTATTGCAGCGCAGCGTGACGACCGCCGTGGCCAGAAATCTGGCCAATACGACGAAGACATCGCCAAAAATGATGTCGATCACCCCCCGCTGGCTCTTGAGCCTGTTGCCGTGGGTTCACGTCGACGGGGGGACGTACCGCGTCAACCGTACGAAGGTGGAACTGAGCAAGGCCGAACGGATCGAGGTGGAACTCGCTGACGCCGGGGCGTCCATTCCACCCGAGTCGCTCCGCGGTGTTCCCCTCTTTTCGCTTGTCTCGGAGGCCGTTCTGGCCCGCATGGCCGGCCGTTTCAAGACCGAAGAAGTTTCGCTCGGGAACAAGCTGATCGTCGAAGGCGAGGATCGGAGCAAGTTCTTCATCATCGTCCAAGGGCAGGTCGAGGTGCTGAGCAAGGGCGTGCACGGCAGCGACCTGCGGATCGCCCTGTTGACCGAAGGCGAGTTCTTCGGCGAAACCGACCTGGTGTCGGAAAAGCCATCGGACGTGACGGTTCGGACGATCACCCCCTGCGTTCTGTTGACCCTCTCGCGCAAGGACCTCGATTCGGTCCTGGGCGAGTTGCCCAACTTGGGCGACGAATTCAAAAAGGCGATCGACGAGCATCTGGAATTGCGTTCGACGGTGAATCGTTACGGCGAACGGAACATCGACCTGGTTTCCGGCTTTGCCGAGAACGTCGAGATTCCCGAAACATTCGTCGACTATTCGGCCCACCCGCGCGAATACGCATTGTCGAGCGTGCAGACGGTGGTGCGGGTGCATACGCGGGTTTCCGACCTGTACAACGGCCCGTTCGATCAACTCGAAGAGCAGATGCGGCTGACGATCGAGGGGATCAAAGAGCGTCAAGAGTGGGAGCTGATCAACAGCAAGAAGTTCGGGCTGATTCATTCGGTCGATCCGGCGATGCGGATCAGCACCCGATACGGCGCTCCGACACCGGATGATCTGGACGAACTCTTGGCGTTGGTTTGGAAGAAGCCGGCGTTCTTCCTGGCTCATCCCAAGGCGATTGCCGCGTTCGAGCGGGAATGCACGTGGCGGGGAGTGCCGCCGGTGACGATCAATCTGTTCGGCGTGCCGGTGATCACCTGGCGTGGCGTCCCGCTGGTCCCGTGCGACAAGCTGGAGATGAAGAGTCGGTATCAGTCGAATCAGTGGTTCGGCACGACGAGCATTCTGCTCTTGCGCGTGGGCGAAGCCGATCAAGGCGTGGTCGGGCTGCACCAGGCGGGAATCCCGGGCGAGATCAGTCCCAGCCTTTCGGCACGGCTGATGGGATTGGACAGCTTGGGCGTCGCCTCGTATCTGCTCACGCTCTACTTCTCGTGCGCGGTCCTGACGGACGACGCACTGGGCGCCCTGGAGAATGTCGAAGTCGGTTACTACCACGACTACAACAACCGCGAATCGCGGGGGTTTGAACACGGATCGGGAATCTGAGGCGGGCAGTATTAACTCTCCGAGTATGGACACTTTACAAGGAACACTTTTTTGTCAGATAGCCTACTGCAACGAAGCGTGACGACTTCGGTCGCCAAAAATCTGGCCAACACGACCAAGACATCACCGAAGATGATGTCGATTACGCCGCGCTGGCTCCTCAGCATGCTTCCCTGGGTGCAGGTCGACGGCGGTACTTACCGCGTCAACCGCACCAAAGTCGAACTGAGCAAGGCCGAACGGATCGGCGTGGAAACTCGCGACGGTGTCTTTTCGCTGCCGGCCGAAGCCCTCCGCAGCGTGCCACTGTTCTCCAAGCTTCCCGAGGCGATCATCAGCCGCATGGCGGGCCGCTTCAAGACCGAAGAGGTTTCGCTAAGAAACAAGCTGATCGTCGAAGGCGAGGATCGGAGCAAGTTCTTCATCATCGCTCAAGGGCAGGTCGAGGTGCTGAGCAAGGGCGTGCATGGCAGCGACCTGCGGATCGCCCTGTTGACCGAAGGCGAGTTCTTCGGCGAAACCGACCTGGTATCGGAAAAGCCATCGGACGTGACGGTTCGGACGATCACCCCCTGCGTTCTGTTGACCCTCTCGCGCAAGGATCTCGATTCGGTCCTGGGCGAGTTGCCCAACCTGGGCGACGAATTCAAAAAGGCGATCGACGAGCATCTGGAATTGCGTTCGACGGTGAATCGTTACGGCGAACGGAACATCGACCTGGTTTCCGGCTTTGCCGAGAACGTCGAGATTCCCGAAACATTCGTCGACTATTCGGCCCATCCGCGCGAATACGCATTGTCGAGCGTGCAGACGGTGGTGCGGGTGCATACGCGGGTTTCCGACCTGTACAACGGCCCGTTCGATCAACTCGAAGAGCAGATGCGGCTGACGATCGAGGGGATCAAAGAGCGTCAAGAGTGGGAGCTGATCAACAGCAAGAAGTTCGGGCTGATTCATTCGGTCGATCCGGCGATGCGGATCAGCACCCGATACGGCGCTCCGACGCCGGATGATCTGGACGAACTCTTGGCGTTGGTTTGGAAGAAGCCGGCGTTCTTCCTGGCTCATCCCAAGGCGATTGCCGCGTTCGAGCGGGAATGCACGTGGCGGGGAGTGCCGCCGGTGACGATCAATCTGTTCGGCGTGCCGGTGATCACCTGGCGTGGCGTCCCGCTGGTCCCGTGCGACAAGCTGGAGATGAAGAGTCGGTATCAGTCGAATCAGTGGTTCGGCACGACGAGCATTCTGCTCTTGCGCGTGGGCGAAGCCGATCAAGGCGTGGTCGGGCTGCACCAGGCGGGAATCCCGGGCGAGATCAGTCCCAGCCTTTCGGCACGGCTGATGGGATTGGACAGCTTGGGCGTTGCCTCGTACCTGCTCACGCTCTACTTCTCGTGCGCGGTCCTGACGGACGACGCACTGGGCGTGCTGGAGAATGTCGAAGTCGGTTACTACCACGACTACGACCATCGGCAGAGCAAAGTGAAGTAGCACGTCCGAGTCTGGGCGAATCGCTGGAGATGCAATCGTGGACGAGATAACCCCTGATCTGATCGCGCGGATGGCATCGCGGATCTATAACGAATCTCCGCAGGCAAACGGTTCGCCTGCGCCCGAGAGCTGCCGCGCCCGGATTCCGTCGGCCGGTGCATTGCCGGAAATGCCATCGACCCCCTTGGGCATCCCGGCTCATCTGGGAAGCATCCCGGTGTCGGTCGGCTCTTGGCCGCATGCCGCGGCGCCAGCCAGTATCTCCTCGCCCGAGTCCGCCGGCTGCGCCCGATTTTTCGTCGCTGCCGACTTTTGCCGGTGCGCCGTCGGCCAGTTCCTCTTCGCCGACCGGGCTGCAGGGGTTTGTCGCGAGAATCCGCCAATCGCACTTCTCGGGCCGCGATCAGTGCATCGATCAGTCCGGGTCGAATCTTCGCCAGCGATTGTCATCTGGACAATCCGTTCCATCGACGACGTCTCGGCCGTTGGATGTGCCGGCCATTCGCGAGGATTTTCCCATACTGCGGCAACGGGTGCATGGCAAGCCGCTGGCATGGCTGGACAATGCCGCTACGACGCAAAAGCCGCAAAGCGTCATCGACGCGATCTCGCACTTCTACGAGCAGGACAACTCGAACATCCACCGTGCCGCGCACACGCTGGCAGCCCGCGCAACCGACGCCTTCGAAGGGGCTCGACAAAAAGTGCAGACCTTCCTCGGCGCCTCCTCGTCGAAGGAAATCGTCTTCGTGCGCGGGACGACCGAAGGAATCAATCTCGTCACGCAAACCTACGGACGAAAATTCCTGCAGCCGGGCGACGAGGTTGTCCTGTCGACTCTCGAACATCATGCAAACATCGTCCCTTGGCAAATGGTGGCCAAGGAAAAGGGAGCGGTCTTGCGGGTCATTCCCGTGAACGATCGGGGCGAAGTGATGCTCGAGGAGTATCAAAAAATCCTCGGCCCCCGCACCAAGGTCGTCGCTCTGACGCACGCTTCCAACAGCCTGGGAACCATTCTGCCGGTGGCCGAGATGACCCAGATGGCCAAGCGGTATGGAGCCCGGGTGTTGATCGATGGTGCCCAGTCGGTCGCCCACATCCCGGTCAACGTGCAGCAATTGGGCTGCGACTTCTTGTCTTCTCCGGCCACAAGATTTTCGGGCCGACCGGCATTGGAGCTGTTTTCGTCAAGGAAGAATTGCATGACATCCTGCCGCCGTGGCAAGGTGGTGGCAATATGATCCGCAATGTCACGTTCGAAGAAACCACGTTTGCCGACGTTCCCGCCCGCTTGGAGGCTGGAACGCCGAACATCGCCGACGCCGTGGGACTGGGCGCCGCGCTCGATTACGTCAACCGACTTGGGCTACCCGCCATCGCGGCCTATGAACACGAGTTGCTTCAGTATGCCACGGAAGGGCTTTTGGGGATCAACGGCCTGCGGCTGATCGGAACGGCGCGCGAAAAGGTCGGAGTTCTCTCGTTTGTGCTGCCGAATCGGCGTACCGAAGACATCGGCCGCTTGCTGGATCAAGAGGGGATCGCCGTCCGTGCCGGCCATCACTGTTCGCAGCCATCGCTCAGGCGATTCGGTGTCGAGTCAACGGTCCGGCCGTCACTCACGTTCTACAATACGATCGGCGAGATCGACCGCCTGATCGACGCGGTCAAACGCATTCAGCGCCTGCCGTAGAACATGCCGTTGCCGTTGCGTCGGGTGGGCGAATCGGTATTGGATCGGTGGCCCTCGGCCGACTATTTTGCCGCGCCGGGATCCGAATTTGCTTTCAGCGTGATCACGCCGACCTTCATGCCGCCGTCGGTGTGCCAGGCATCGCCGCCGCCGTTTTTCCCTGCAAGCACTGTGTGGAAGTCGGCGATCGTGTAGACCTCCGAAAGGTCGCCGGTTGCCTGCAGGTCATCGAAGAGCTGATCGCGTTCGGCATCGACATCGGGCGCGATATGGTGCGTGATTTCTCCGGTCGTATGACTGAACCCGACTTTTTCGTCAAACGTGGCCGCCCCGACATAGACGGGCCGGCCATCGGTATCGGGCTGGTCGCTGAGCCAGAATCGGACATGCTGCCGCTTGCTCGGATCGTGGCCGACAGGCTGCTCGAAGGCCAGATCTTCCTTTCGGCCGAACAGAAAGAGATTGCTTACTGGCGCATCGGCGTAGGGACGCTTGAGCACGGTCGCATCGGCGATGTGCAAACAACTGCGCAGCGTGAGCGGATCGGCGGGAAACCATTTGGCTGCCAGCATGATCACTTTCACCTCGTGTTCGGTGCCGACGAGCGCGACGTTCAGCGGATCTCCGTGAATGCCGGTGTGCGTGAGCGTAATGCCCGGAATGTCTTCCTGCGAAGTATGCCGCCGCGTGTAGCGTTCCCAGCCGAGTGGGACGACGATGTAGGTGATGATGAAATAGCCCAACAGGACCAAGGCAATCAGCGTCGCGATGTGCATGAGGTACGACCGCGGTGGGCCATGGGGTAGAGTCGATTCTGTCGGTTCGTTGTTCATTGCATACGTTTTTTCGAATTGCGTTCGAGGCGATCTGGCCGAGGAATCACGAAGGGGAGCGCCACCGG
This sequence comes from uncultured Planctomycetaceae bacterium, assembly GCA_963702015.1. Lineage (GTDB taxonomy): Bacteria > Planctomycetota > Planctomycetia > Pirellulales > PALSA-1355 > DATJTR01. The sequence goes on along the minus strand of OY969698.1, from coordinate 1,208,719 downwards.
CCATCATTTTCGGGTACGATGATTTTCTCTTCCATCGATCAAAACCGCAATGCGAGCCGGCGGCTGGTGGCCCGGCTCAAGGAGTAACCAGCATGTCCGTACCCGACCGCGGCACGTTCGAATCCGCCTACGCCGGCCAGGCCCCCTGGGATATTGGCCGGCCGCAACCGGCGCTGGTCGATCGTAGTGACCAGATTCTGGGCTCGATTCTCGATGCTGGCTGTGGCACAGGCGACAATGCCCTCTACTTCGCCAGCCGGGGCCACCGCGTTACAGGGATCGATTTTCTGGCCGAGCCCATCAACAGGGCAAGCGCAAGGCGGCCGAGCGGGGCCTGGCGGTCAATTTCCTCGTCATGGACGCCTTGGCTCTGAAAGAGCTGCCCGAAGTTTTCGACACCGCCATCGACTGCGGACTTTTCCACGTCTTCAGCGACGACGACCGCCGGCGCTACGTCGAAGGATTGGCGACGGTGGTAAAACCGGGGGGCCGTCTTCTGCTGCTCTGTTTCAGCGACGAAGAACCGGGAACGGTCGGCCCGCGTCGGGTGTCGAAGCGGGAGATCGAGACTGCCTTAGCCAAGGGCTGGGCGATCGAGTCGATTGAGCCTACTCGATTCGCCGTCCGCGCGGACATCCCTGACCTGCCCTTCAGCCCCGGGGGGCCAAAGGCGTGGATCGCCATCGTGCGGCGGGCGGTGTGAAGCTTTTTTGGGTTTTTGGCCGAAATCATCTTCTCTGTCGGCGGTGAACAATTGCCCAGCGGACGATCGTTAGCTTGCTAGCCAGTCCGTCAGCAACCCCTTTGCTGGCAACCCGGCGCTTCGCACGTTCCCTCCTCTTCGCGCTGCCAAACGTGCATAGGCAGGGCCAGCCGCCGTGGTACATTGAAGGAATGTGAAACGGACGGATTCGGTTCGCAAGATTGAGTTCTTGCGGCGTTCTATCCCATGGAAGGAGCCGACGCTTGCGCACAGCCGCCACCTTTCTTATCGTCCTCGCGATCGCGGGCCATCCGGTCCCCGATTTGGCGGCGGCCGAACCACAGCACGGCCCTTACAAGGCCGGCGATTTCGTCGTCGTGATTCGCCCCTCCGAGTTGAAGGTGGCCAGCAAAGCCGTCGACACCGTCGAGCAAGGTGTGCTCATGGGCGTTGACCAGGTTCAAGGCGACTGGCTTTGGGTGACCCATCAGAAGTCCGGCTGGTTAAGCAGTGCCAATGTCATTCCGGCTCAGGGCGCGGTCGAATATTTTACCACCGCGATCCGTCGCAATCCGGCCGATGCTCGGCTGTTTGCTCGTCGCGGAGTCGCCCGCGCCTTGAATCAAGACTTCCAAGGGGCGCTGAAGGACTATGGCGAAGCGATCCGTATGAAGCCGGCAGAAGCCGTCTACTATGGCGACCGCGGTTGCTTCTACATGGCAATCGGCGATTTTGATCGGGCCATTGCCGACTTTGCCGAAGAGATTAAACGGATCGACAGCGAGGATGAAGCGCGGCGAGCGATTCGTCTGGGGTGGCTCAATCAGCGATTGGCCGAGGCACAAGCGCTGAAGTCCAATGATGCCGCGATAACGTTGGGCGATCCAAAGTGAACCCCGCCAAAGTGAACCCTGCTCGACCGCGCGGCAGTCAACTCTCGCGTCCCTTCTGAAAGTCCGGGGAGCTCACGACCTCGCGTCGGGCTTCGTTTCTTCTGGGGTCTCTTCGGCCGGCTTGGGTGGGCCTGCCAGCTTTGCGGAAAACGTGTCGTGGAGCTTTTGTGCGATCTCGTCCTTGGGCGACAATTCGAGCGCCTTCTTAAGCTCTCGCACCGCCTCCTTCGGATAACCGAGATAACCGAAGTGATAGCCCAACAGCAAGTGCAAGGCCGGTAACTCGGGATTGGCATCGCGCACCTTTTCGGCCGCGCGGAGTTGATCTGTATAGTTCTGGATGTTCGGGTAGAGTTCCTTGTAGTGGACCACGACGGTTGCCCACTTGTCTTCGGGTAGCATCTGCAAAGCCACTTGCAGGGCACCGGCGGACTCCACATGTTGCCCCGCCGCGAACAGTGCCTGGCTCAGCAAGAGCACGATCGCGCCGTTTTGTGGATCGTCGACCAGGGCATGCCGCCAGTCCTGGACGGCTTGCTGATATTTGCCTTCGCGGAAGGCGGCTTCACCTTGGCTGGCATAATCGAGCGAGTTCTCCAGTTGCTCGTTCGGCGGCCCGCTCTGGTCGACCGTCGCCGCCGCCGGACTGCTTGTGCCGTAGTAAGGGTACGTTGACTGGTAAGCCAAATAGGGATAGCCATAACCGTACCCGTATCCGCCAGGTCCATAGGCGAACCACGGAGAGTAATCAAAGCGGTAACCGTAGCCCGGCCACCACCAGGGGTAGCCCAAGTAAAAACCGAAGGGAGAGCCGTAGCCAAAGAAAAAAGAACGGTCGCGCCAATACGCCGGACTGTGCGACACGTGATTCTGAATTACGCCGCCCCCACGGTTGCCGCTCTGATTCACTCCGTCGCCAATTCTGCCGCGGCCGGTGTGGCTGGCATAGTTATTGACAAAGCTGGCCTCTCTGCCGGAGCGCGAGCCACTCGTGTCGCCGCGTGCTGTACCGTTTGACGGAGGCGCGACGTAGATTGTTCTGCTGCTGGGCGAGCCGCCGTACGCGCCGGCGCCGATCGCTCCGGCCTTATAGCCGTTATGCAGGATCGTTCCGGCTCCGAACCCGCCACCGCCGAACGTGTTGTAGGCGCTTGATCCGCCGCCAATACCAGAACCGTATCGACCCCACCCGCCGTATCCGCCATACCCACCTCCGTATCCACCACCATGCCCGCCTCCGCCACCATGGCCGCCTCCGCCACCGCCCCCTCCGCCACCGCCCCCTCCGCCATGGGCCGACGCTTGGGTGAGCATCAGCGCGAGCAAGATTGCCGTCGAGCCGAACCGAGTGGCCACCTGTCGCATCGGAAAATCTCCCAAAAAGGAGGGGGGCGCCGATTCATTGGAGTCGGGCCGCATATTTTTATTGTGCGCTTCGAAAATGGCTCCTGTCCAACAATTTTCTCGATCGTTCGCTTTCGCGCGGCCGTAGCGAGCAGATTCTTGGACGGGGCCATCGGCGTTACAATACCCCGGGGTTGCATTCAGTCGATTTTGCCCGCACCGCGTCGCTCTTCTCTGAGCCTCGTGGACTTGCAATTCTCGAATGACCGACGGTAATCGATTTCAAGTTTTCCAAAAAGGTCCCGCGGCGTGATCGAGCATCGAATGATTCAGCGGCACTTCAAACTCGCCGATCCGATCCTGGCCAAGGTCATTCAGCAAGTCGGCCCGATCACACTCAAGCCCCAGCGCAACCGCTTCCAAACGCTGGTACAGTCGATCCTTTCGCAGCAGATTTCGATGCACGCCGCTCGGGCCATTCGTCTGCGGCTGGCGAAACGACTGGAACCCAACGGCATTCGGCCCGATGCGATTCTGCGTCTCTCGGTCGAGCAACTGAGAGAAATCGGTTTGTCGCGACCGAAAGCCGGCTACGTGCTCGACCTGGCGCAGAAGTGCGCCGACGGGACCGTGCCGCTTTCGCGGCTGGGTCGGATGACCGACGAAAATGTGATCGAGCAATTGATTCAGATCAAAGGAATCGGGCGATGGTCCGCCCAAATGTTCTTGATCTTCTCGCTCGCTCGGCCCGATGTCTTTCCGCTTGACGACCTCGGCATCCGCACGGCGATGTCACGTTTGTATAACCTTAGCGACGCCCACGGCAAGCAACATTATTTGGAAATCGGCAACCGCTGGAAGCCCTATGCGACGATCGGCAGTTGGTACTGCTGGCGATTTCTCGATCTGAACCGCAAGCCAAAAAAACAGGACGCGGGATCTGCGGCGTAAGCCATCGTCGTGCTAGGCAAACCCGTCGCCGTGGGTCATCTGGCAGCTGATTTTTCGGTTTGTGCGGCGATCGCCCGCAGAAACGTGTGCTGCCCCTGCCGGGTCAGTCGCCGTTTTGCCGGCGCCGAGCGCGACCGTCTGACACACCCCTCCCCCCATGTGTCCCGCCGGGTAGCTAGTCGACGCCAAAAGTCACCGCTCGGTGCTTCTGTGACCTAACCTCCCTTGTACCCCATGATCTTTGGCATGTCACGGGCGTGACTGTCCAGATCAATACCTTCCTCCTCGGGCTGGCCCCCGATTGGCTGTTCCGTCATGAATCCCCAACTCGAATTGCCATTTGCTCGGCGGTGGCCGTTAGGTGTCGCCGTCGGCTTGTTGTGGTTGGGGGCGATTGGCGCCGGGTTGGGAACGCTTGCCTGGTACGACAATTTACCGGCCGCTTCGCAACCGTTCGTTTCCGAGTGGCCCGACGGAAGCATGGTCGACCGCAGCGAGCGCGGATTGACATTGGTGTTGTTTGCCCATCCGAAGTGCCCCTGCACCCGCGCGAGCCTCGCCGAATTGGAGAAAATCGTCGCGCATTGCCATTCGACCGTCACTCCTTGGGTGGTGTTTTTCAAGCCCGACGGAGTGGAGCACGATTGGGAGCAAACCGACTTGTGGCGTGCGGCCAGCGCGATTCCTGGTGCCCACGTCGTTTGCGATTTGCGGGGCGAGGAGGCGCAACGATTTCACGTGACTGCGTCGGGCCATACGTTGCTCTACAACGCTAGGGGCAAGTTGTTGTTCAGCGGTGGGATTACGTTTACGCGTGGCCATGCCGGAGACAACGCGGGTCGCGCCGCGATCGAATCGTATGCGTTGGGCGTTTTACCGGGATATCACCAAACGCCGGTGTACGGCTGCCCGATTATTGTCGCAACTGAGCAAGAGTAAGGGATTTCGATGTCGCGTGATTCCACCCAAGGTGCCGTCGATATGCCTGTAGGTCGCCGTACCGATGAACTCTTTCACGAGCATCAGCAGCGGCTCTTCGTTCGCACCGATCGAATGTTCGCGAGTTTGCTCGTGTTCCAATGGGTGGCGGGCATAGTGGCCGCGGTTTGCATTTCGCCGCGCGCCTGGGCCGGTGGCGGCAGCCATGTGCATCCGCATGTCTGGGCAGCGGTTGTCTTGGCCGGCGTGGTCGTCGGTCTGCCCGTTGCGCTGGCAATTTTTCGACCGGGTCGAACGCTGACCCGGCATGCGATCGCCATCGGGCAGATGTGCATCTCCGCGATCCTGATCCACCTGAGCGGCGGGCGCATCGAGACGCACTTTCACGTTTTCGGCTCCTTGGCCTTTCTGTCGGTTTATCGCGATTGGCGGGTCTTGGTTACCGCCACCACGGTGGTCCTGGCCGATCATGTTTTGCGCGGCGCCTGGTGGCCGCAGTCGGTGTACGGGGTACTGACGCCGGTCTGGTGGCGCTGGCTGGAGCATTCTGGCTGGGTGGTGTTCGAAGACGTGATTCTGATCCGCTCGTGTATTCAGGGCACGCATGAACTGCACGAGATTGCCCGGCGCACCGCGCAATTGGAATCCACGAATGCCCAAATTGAGCGAAAAGTCGTCGAGCGTACGAAAAAACTTCGATCCAGCCGGAAGAAGCTCAAGCGCGCAAGGAAGCGGCTGAGGCAGGCAGCCGGGCAAAAAGCGAGTTCCTGGCGAACATCAGCCATGAGATCCGCACTCCGATGAACGGAATCATCGGCATGACAGAATTAGCCCTCGACACGACACTCACCAAGGAGCAGCGTTCTCATTTGGAGACGGTCCATTCCTGCGCCGACGCGCTGCTGTCGCTGATGAACGACCTGTTGGATTTCTCCAAGATCGAGGCTGGCAAGCTCAGGCTGGACAACATTTGCTTCAACCTCCGCGACGTCTTGGACGACGCGATTGGGGCGCTCCGGCTACGCGCACACGAAAAGAAACTCGAGCTGGCCTGCCATGTCGACGGCGGAATCCCGTTGGAAATCATCGGCGATCCGGGGCGGTTACGCCAAATCGTGATCAATCTGGTGGGCAATGCCATCAAATTCACCCATCAGGGCGAAGTCATCCTGCGCGTCAGCGTCCGGTCGCAAGACCCGGCGCGGATCTGCTTGCATTTCATCGTCATCGATACGGGGATCGGGATCCCGATCGACAAGCAACGGTTGATCTTTCACGCCTTCGAACAAGCCGATCAATCGGTGACCCGCACCTATGGCGGCACCGGTTTGGGCCTGGCCATCGTTTCGAACCTGGTGGCAATGATGCAGGGAGAGATTTGGCTCGAAAGCCGGCTAGGACACGGCAGCGCGTTTCACTTCACCGCTCGTTGCGGCGTGGCCAACTGGTCGCTTCCGGTCGCTATCGCACCACCGAGTTGGCAAGGCCGCCCGATCTTGGTGGTCGATGACAACCTTACAAGCCAGCGATTCCTGCATGAGACCCTGCGGGACTGGGGATTCAAGCCGATCGTCGCAGACAGCGGCCTCGTCGCATTTGCGGAATTAGATCGGGCACTCGACCAGGGGAAACCCTTTCAGCTCGTTCTGCTCGATACTCGCATGCCGGCGATGGATGGGTTCACCGTAGCCGAGAGAATTAAGGCCAGTCGCCATGCCACGACTGTTCCCATTCTGATGCTGTCGTCTGCCGGGCAGCCGGCCGATCTCGATCGTTGCCGACAACTGGGGATCGGCACTTACCTGATCAAACCGATCAAGCAATCTGAACTTTTCGAAATCCTGTGCCAGGTGATCGACCGGCCGGCGGCCCAAAGCGAAATCACCATTTCCGCCCCGTTAATCGATACGGTGGCTCCGTCGACCGAAGCCGGTTCAGCCCAATCGCTGACAATCCTGATTGCTGAAGACAACGTCGTGAACCAGCGAGTCGTTCGAGGAATTCTCGAAAAACGCGGCTACGCCGTAATGATTGCCAACAATGGCCGTGAAGCCGTACAAGCCGTCGCCACTCAGCGATTCGATCTCGTGCTCATGGATCTTCAAATGCCGGAAATGGGGGGGCTCGAAGCCACCACCAACATTCGCCGCATGGAAGCCGTGATGGGAGGCCACACTCCCATCGTCGCGGTGACCGCTCACGCCATGGCAGGCGATCAAGAACGTTGTCTGGCGACCGGAATGGATGCCTATTTGTCGAAGCCAATCCAACCTGAGCTATTGTTCGCCACGATCGGCCGCTTGGCCATCGGAAATGCGGTTGACCGCATCGCGCCGACCCATTCCGCCACACGCCCGGTCAACCAAGAAATCCCCATCGCTTCGCCCGTTGCTCCCCAGGGCGCGTCAACGCTCGTTGTCTCGCCCCATCGGGCCGACGTGATCGACTTCGCGGCGCTATTGAGTCAGGTCGAGAACGATTGGGATCTCCTCGGCGAGTTGATCGAATTATTCCTGGAGAGCTCGCCACGGCTGCTCATCGAAGCCGAATCCGGTCTTGCACGCGGCGACTCGCAGACGATCGAACGCGCCGCCCATGCACTCAAAGGGTCCATGCAAAACATGGGCGCCGTCCGCGCGGCGCAAGCCGCTACGGATCTGGAGGAGATCGGTCGGAGCGGCGATCTTTCTCATGCCCAAGAATCAATGGCGAAATTGAAACAGGAATTCGATCATCTGGTCGTTGCCCTGGAAAAGCAATCGATTGGAGGCCGATCGTGAGAATTCTGATCGCGGAAGACGAGGCCGTGCCACGGCGACTGCTACAGACGTCGTTGGAGCGATGGGGTTACGAGGTGGTGGTGACCAAAGATGGCAACGAAGCCAATCAGATTCTCATGTCACCCGACGCCCCCAAAATGGCTCTGCTCGACTGGTTGATGCCTGGTATCGACGGCGTCCAGGTTTGTCGCAACATTCGCCGCAACAAGCCGGAACCGTACACCTATATCCTGCTGATCACCAGCAGACGCAACCAAGACGATGTCATTCGAGGACTTGAGGCCGGAGCCGATGACTATGTGCGCAAGCCATTCGATCCGGCCGAATTGAAGGTCCGGCTCCGCACCGGCAAGCGAATCCTTTACCTTCAAGACCGGCTCATCAGCTCCCGCGAAGCGCTGCGCGACCAGGCAACTCGCGATCCATTGACCGGTCTTTGGAATCGCGCCGCCATTCTCGACATCCTCGGCGACGAGCTTGCCCGCAGCGCCCGCGAGGAAGGCTCGCTGGGCGTCGTCCTGGCCGATCTCGATTGCTTCAAGCACATCAACGACACGTATGGCCATCCGGTTGGAGATCAAATTCTGCGCTCGGTCGCGCGGGCGATGCGAGACACCGTTCGTCGCTACGATGCCGTCGGCCGCTACGGTGGCGAGGAGTTCCTGGTGGTTCTGCCGGGCTGTGACGAGTCGAACGCGGTCAGCCATGCTGAGTTGCTGTGCGCCGCGGTTGGCCGGGTGGCGGTCAAGACGCCTTCGGCGAGCATTCGCACCAGCGTGAGTTTGGGAGTCGTCGTTTCCAATCGGCACACCAGTCTGGACATTGGCGATTTGATTCAGGCCGCCGACGCCGCGCTTTATCAGGCCAAAAACGGCGGACGAAATCGAGTGGAACTAAAGACCGCCGATTGAACTGCCGCTCGATCGCGCCACCATTCGCCCCCTGGCCTTTTCGGAAAAGTTTTCCGGTGGCGGGTTCCGATAACACGACTGTGGGTTGCCCCGCGATCGCCACGCCCCCCCAGCTAGCACTTCGACGCCGGTTCGGTCGGGCGAACCTCCTGACTCGCGTGACACGTTTCGGACTCCCGGCGGCTGGCATTTGCTTTTGATCTCCAACAACAATCCAGGGATGGGATGCGGTTTATGGCACGAAAATCGAGAAAGACATCGCTGGCGCAAAAGGTGGTGGGCACGGCGGCGGTCGGCATGCCCGAACCGGTGAAAAAGGCGGTCTCAACTCGCTGGGGATCGCGTATTGCCTTAGTCGCCGCGATGCTTCTTTTCGTTTCCGGGATCGTCACGGTCCAGTGGTCGGACTACCGCCCGCATCTGAAAATCAATCGTGAGCGGGCCGAGGAAGTGAAAGAGGCAATCGTCGATCGCGCCAGTAAGTTGGGAATCGAAAAGGCCGATCGGAGCGATGCGCCAGGCTTCTTCGGCCGGCGCGCCAACTAACGCGCCGCTCGCCTCGGCCTATCCCTTCCGACCAGCGCAAACCGAGAGCGGCCCGCCCTTTGTGCGCGCAGACCAGCCGGTTGGCTCCGGATCGACTCGCGCGCCTCACCACCGGCGTTGCCACCCTCGCACGTCCAATCGGCCGCTCCGCCGCGGATCGACTTCCCGCGGCGGGCCGCTTGCCAGCCGGGCCAGTTCCGTGGAAACTGGATACGAACCACCCCCTTTCGGGGCGGTCTGTGCGCTCGCGCTCTCGGCATTCTCGCGATAGGAGACGTCCCACGGCAAAGTCGGGCAAGAAGAAAAAAGATGCCCCCGACCGGGAGCACGATAATGAACGCCTGATCGCGCAAATCGGCGCGCACGCCACGAATACGAGGTCATCGACACCTTGGAGTGCGGCATCGTGCTGGTCGGCAGCGAGGTCAAAAGCCTGCGGGCAGGTACGTTGTCGCTCGACGAAGCCTATGGCCGGGTGAAACAAGGCGAGGTCTGGCTCGTTGGCTGCGACATTGCCGAATATGTCAAGGCCCACCAGTTCAACCACGAACCCCGCCGTCCCCGCAAGCTCCTGATGCACAGACGCGAGATCAAGAAATTCGCCAACCTGGCCTTCGAAAAGGGGCTGACTCTGGTCCCCCTGAAGATGTATTTCAAAGAAGGACGGGCGAAGGTGCTGATGGGAATCTGCAAGGGTCGCAAATTGTACGATAAGCGCGAGCAATTAAAGAAGAACAGCATGAAGCGCGACATCGATCGTGCAATGCGCCGCGGCTAAGCCGGCTTTTCGGGCGATGGCTCGCGGCGGTTTAATCACCCTCCCCACCGCGCGGCCCGGCAACCCTCTTGCGGCTGGGACGGGCCCCTGTCGCCGGGAGAGGACGTCATGGTCTCCGCCATTCCGCGAGGCTTCGCCCGCCGCTTGACGAAGACGCAAATAGCGGTATTATAAGTTGTTTCGATCAATCGCGGCTCCATGCCCAGCACCCCCTGTTTTCTCCTCGCGGAGAGTGCTGGCCGGCTGGCGGACAGTGCCGGCCGTCGCGCGGGGTATTGCCGGTGAGCGGGGGTGTGTCCGCCCGGAGACTCTGGGGATGCACGCTGCGCGGCGGTTGTGTTGCGGGCCACCAGTGTCGCCATGCGCGGGGACGGGATTGCTAGGGCCCAAGATTTCGTTGTGGGTTGCATGGCACCACTGGTCATTGACATCCGTAGCGCGGAAGACACGCGCGACGTCGTCCATCGAGCCGTTCAGGCTCTGGCCGAGGGCCGGCTCGTGGCGCTTCCCACCGAAACCGTTTACGGCCTGGCTGCCAGCGCGCTTGACGAACAAGCGGTCAAGCGATTGATCGCCGTCAAGAACCGGCCCGAGGGGCAACCGCTGACCTTGGCCGTCAAAAGTGCCGATGATGCGCTCGACTATGTTCCCGACCTGAGCTTGCTCGGACGCCGCCTGGCTCGCCGCTGCTGGCCCGGACCGGTGACGCTCGTCTGCGACGATCGCCATCCCGATAGCCTGATCCGTCAACTTGCCCCGTCGGTGCGGCAAGCCGTCGCGCCGACAGGCACCGTGGGATTGCGCGTGCCGGCGCATCAAACAGTGATCGACGTGCTGCGAATGATGGCCGGCCCGATCGCGCTGACCAGTGCCAACCGCAGCGGCCACGCCGATGCCGTGACCGCCGAAGAAGTCGTTGCCGCGCTGGGCGATCAGGTCGATCTGGTCATCAACGACGGCCGCAGCCGGTTGGGCCAGGCGTCGACGGTGGTCGCCGTCGGCCGGCACGATTTGAAGGTGCTCCGGCATGGGGTCGTTTCCGAACCGACCCTCAGGCGGCTCTCCAGTTTGATGATTTTATTGGTTTGTACCGGCAACACTTGCCGCAGCCCGATGGCAGAGGTTCTCTGTCGCCAGATGATCTCCGAGCGCCTGGGCTGCAAGCCGGCCGAGCTCGCCGATCATGGCGTCGTGGTGATGTCGGCCGGGATCTCGGCCATGATGGGAGGCCGCCCCACTCCCGAAGCGGTCGAAGTGATGCAGCGGCAGGGGATTAGCCTGGCCGAGCACGAATCGCAGCCTCTCACCGCGCAACTCGTGCGGCATGCCGACATGATTTGGACGATGACCCGCTCCCATCGGCAGGCTATCGTGTCCCAGTGGACCGACGCGGCCAGTCGGACTCACGTATTGTCTCGCGATGAAGGTGATATCGCCGATCCGATCGGCGGGCCTGTCGAATACTACGAGCGGTGCGCCGCGCAGATTAAAGCCGAACTGATCGCTCGCCTGGCTGAACTCGAACTCTAGTTGTCCCCGAGGAGGATCGTCCAATGCGCATTGCCGTGGGAAGCGATCATCGCGGATATCAGATCAAGGTCAAAGTGCTGGAACTGGTCCAGCGACTTGGGCATGAAGTGATCGATGCCGGTCCGCCCAGTGACGCCAGCGTCGACTACCCCGACATCGCCGCCATCGTGGCCGAGCAGGTCAGCCGCGGCGAAGTCGATCGTGGCATCCTGATCTGCGGGACGGGCATCGGCATGTGTATCGCCGCCAACAAGCTGCCTGGCGTACGCGCAGCCCCCTGTCACGACGACTTGACGGCCGAAATGAGCCGACGTCACAACGACCTCAATGTCCTCTGCCTGTCGGCCGATATGCTGGGCGAAAAACTGATCGATCGGATGATCGACATCTGGTTGAAGACCGCCTTCGAAGGCGGGCGTCACGCGCGGCGTGTGGAGAAAATATCGGGCCTTGAGGCCGGCTGGCCCGGTTGAATCGTGTCGCCGCGCCGCACCCGTTTCACTCACTCGGCGGTGACGTCGCACGGACCCACCATGGCAGAAGCCGCGAATCGTCCCGCTGAGGTCCTCTTGCCGGCTCCGCCCCTCCTCCCCTGGATGCGACTCGTGCTGCGGGTCGCCAGATTCTATAACCTGTCGGCCGCCTTGGGCATGGTCGTCTTTTACCACGAAGTGAGCAAGGTTCTTGGCATGCCCCGTCCTGATCCGATCATGCCCTTCCAGTTGGCCGGACTGCTCGTCGGACTGTTCGGGGTCGGCTACGGCTTGGTGGCCCGTCGTCCCTTGGAAAACCGCAACGTCCTTTGGCTGGGATTTTGGAGCAAATTGCTCGGCTCCCTTTTGTGCGGCTACCATGTGGCCCGCGGCACGTTGCCCCTGACTTTTGTGCCGCTGGTGGCGATATCCGACGTCATTTACCTGCCGCCCTTTTTCATCATCGCCCGGCGGCTGGATCGCATGGCCGCCGAAGGCGGCCAGAGCCGGTGAGTGGGATAGGCCGGTGAGCCGAAGGAGTGGCCGACCAGGTGAAGGATTGGGTTACTTATTCTCACCCGTTCACCTGATCAACTGTTCTCCGGCTCTTCTCCAGCCAGCCCCAGCTGGTTGGAAATCTCCGTCATGGCGTCAATGACCGTCTGAATGTGCTCATCGAGATCGACGCCCAGATCCGCCGCGCCCCGGGAGATGTCGTCGCGGTTGATCGCGGCGGCGAACCCTTTTTGTTTGAGCTTCTTTTTCACGCTCGCCACCGGCAGGCCGTGAATTCCTTCGGGCCGGAGCCGAGCGACGGCCGTGACGAAGCCGGCCAGTTCATCGCAGGCGTAGAGCGTTTTATCCAGTGCCGATCGGCGCGGGCAGTCGGGCAGATAGTCGGCGTGAGATTTGATGGCGTAGATCACGTCGGGCGGATAGTTCAACTCGCCAAGGATCCGAGCCCCTTCCAAGGGATGGCGCGGCGGGTCGGGCCACCGCTCGTAGTCGAAATCGTGGAGCAGTCCGACGATTCCCCACGTCTCTTCATCAGCGCCGAGCTTGCGAGCATATGCTCGCATCGCCACTTCAACGGCCAGCATGTGGCGGCGCAGACTCTCGCTCTGCGTGTACTCGCAGACCAAAGCGTACGCCGCGTCGCGATTCACTCGCCGGCCTCGGGTGCGGTTTTCGGTTCGCTGGACGACGAATCACTGTCGTCGGCCGGCGCCTTGGTGTCGTCGGCCGCTTTTTCCGACGCGTCGGCCTTGTCTTCGGTCGCCGATTTGTCTTTTTCGTCGGCTTCGGAATCACTCTCTTCGCCGGCGGCGTCGGCTGCCGGTTCGGAGGCTGCCCGGGAATCGGCCACGCTGGCTTCGAGTTCAGGCGGCATGGCTTCGCGCCAGGGCTTATGCGCCTGATAGCTTTCCAGTTCCTTGGCGAGCTGTTCCTTTTGCTCTTTGCGCCCGGCGGCTACAGCCTCCTCCGACCAGTGGATGGCCGTCGGGAAATCGCCGGTCTCGGCGTAGCCGGCAGCGAGCGTGCTCAGAATGTGCGCTTCCTGATACTTGGTGACTTTGCAAGCGGTGGTGGCCAATTCGATGGCGCGCTTGCCGTCACGCAGGGAGTCATCGGGCGAAGTCGCCAGGATCCAGGCGAGATTATTAAGGATTCCCGAGTCTTCGGGCTGCAGATCGAGCGCGGCTTGATAGTCGCCGATCGCTTCGGCCTGCTTGCCCAGATTCAGATAGGCGTCGGCCCGACCGCGATGAGCCAGCCAGTTCTTGGCGTCGTCGGCAATAACACGGGAAAACGTTTCGACAGCCTGCTCCGGCCGCTTGTCGGCGGAATAGAACATGCCCAACTGGAGGAGCAGTTCGGTATTGTCCGGCGCGAGGTCCTTCAGCTCCTCCAAGTCGCCGATCGCCTCGTCGAACTTTCCGCTGCCAGCAGCGATCAAAGCATGGACTTGAAGCCCTTCGGGATACCCAGGTCGAATCCGCAGGACTTCGTTCACGTCATCCATGGCGTGCTTCATGTCCTGAGCTTGCTGATAAACGCGGGCTCGCAGCAGCAGCACCGGCAGCGAACGCGGTTCCAATTGCAAGGCCTTGCCCAATTCTTCCAGGGCCTTGTCGTACTCTCCCTTGATGGCAAAGATCCGAGCGCGATTGGCAAACAACATTGGAGACTCGGGCTCCAACTCGATTGCCGCATTCAGACTCGTCAACGCCTCGTCATATTGCTTCAGCAGAAATTGGGCCACGCCCTTGGCTTCGTAAAGGTCGGGATTCTTGGGATCCAATTCGATCGCACGATTAAAATCGGCGATCGCCTCTTCATAGTGCGTTTGGGCCAGATGAAACAGCCCCCGCGACCGCACGATCTCCTCACTGCGCGGAGCCAACTCGACGGCCCGATTGAAATCGTTCAGGCGCGCCTCAGGGTCGACTCGCAAATTAGCCCGCAGCAACAGCACTTTCGACTGCCGCGGCGGCTGATCCGCGCTCAAACGTACCGCTTCGTCCAGCGCCGCGACCGCCCGTTGCCGATCGCCACCCGGCAACGAATGCAACCGGCCGATCAGGTATTGGGCGTCGAGTTGCTCCGAATCGAGCTTGAGCGACTCTTCCAGATCGCTCACGGCCAGACGCCGGAACTCGGGCCAGCGGGCAGGCGGCGTCGGCGAATCGAAAATTTCGGTGCAAACGATTTCGGCCCGTTGCGTCAGCGTTCCGGCCAAAAGCTCGGTGGCAAACTTGCTATTGTCCGCATCCAGGCCCGTGTCGATGGCCTTGCGACAGAGGCGGATGACTTCTTCCAGGTCGTCGAAGCTCTTGGCGCTCAGTTTGACTTCCGTGGCCTGATCGAGATCGGCCTGGCCTTCATTTTCTGCCCGCACCATCGAACTGGTTGCTAGCACCAGACCGACGGTCAGCATCGCGCCGATCGCTCGTCCACTCCCCGCGAGCGATTGTCGCACGAGGGCGCCGACGGCCGACCACCGAGAAATGACGACGGCATCCTGGCCGTAATTTGGCGTACCCACGACATGACGGGCGGACATGAAAGACTCCTTTATCGTCCCTGACGAGCGGAAGCGGCTTGAACGCGGTATTTCGGGATTATGCCGCGCCGGGGCAAACGACGCCATGCGAGTTGGGTAAGCTGGGCGAAATCTGCCGCTGGTAATTCCTTCTTCCGGCCCCCCCTATGGTGATGGGCTGGTCGATACCAGGGCCCCGCCGCGCCGCTTCGATCGTCCCCGCGACGTGATCGTTGCACGGTCCGCCTTGTTTTCAACGGCATACGGGCATGTCAGGCGAACAACTCGCGGACCGGTTGTCCGAGTCCATCTTTCGTGGCGTAAAACGGCCGCTGTTCGATGTCGAACGCTGTCTTGGGCGAGATGCCCATCGCCGTGAAGATCGTGCCGTGCAAGTCTTCCACCGAGACCGGCTTGTCGGCCAGAAAGGGTCGCTCCGAGGCCGTCGCGCCGTGCAAATAGCCGCGCCGCATGCCCCCGCCAAACAGCACCACCGAGCTACCGCCCGTGAAGTGGCGGTGCTGGCCGTAATGCTTCATCTCCTCGAGCGTCTCGCCACGATATGCCGTCTGGTCGCCAGCCGAACTTCCGGGCACGCCTTCGATCAGCATATCGCGACTGAACTCGCTGGCGATGATGACCAAGGTTCGATCCAACAGGCCGCGCTGCTCCAAGTCCAGGATCAATTGAGCGATCGGCCGGTCGATTTCCGACTTGAGCCGCTTGGCCGTCGTGTAGCCGCTTTCGTGGGTGTCCCAATGGACAAAGGGAATGTACTCGGTCGTTACTTCGATGAAGCGGGCTCCGGCCTCGGTCAGTCGCCTGGCCAGCAGGCAGCCCTGTCCAAAGCGTCCCGTATTATATTTGTCGAAGCTGTCCTTCGGCTCCTGTAGCAAGTCGAACGCCTTGCGCTCGGGCGAGCTAAGCAAGCGATAGGCGTTCTCCATGGCGCGGATCATCGACTCTTGCTGAAAGTCGCTGGCCCGCTCGCCGGCCGGGCTGCGGCGCACCAGATCGCGGTAATATTTGTACCGCCGCTCAAACCGTTCGGGCGTCATCCCTTGCGGCGGGCGAACCGCCTCGATCGCCTGGTCCGGAAAGGGGAGCAAGAACGGCCCATGCTCGGCACCAAAAAAACCGGCGGTGTGAAACGCCTTCAACTCTTCCTTCTCTCCCACGCCTTCCAGTCGCTGGCCGACGTCGACAAATGCCGGAATCACCGAGTTGCGCGGACCAAGAACCTTGGCCATCCACGACCCGATATGCGGCGCGGCGACTGTTTGCGGCGGCACATAGCCCGTATGCCAGTGATATTGATGCCGCGAATGAAGGATATTTCCCAGGTCGGGCTGGACGTGCGAGCGGACCAGCGTCGCGCGGTCCATGACCCGGGCGATATTCTCCAGCCCCTCGGTGATCTTGATGTCATCGACCGCAGTGTCGATTGCTGGAAAAGTGCTGCCGATCTTTTTGATCTCCAGCCCCTTCTCGAACGGCTCGTAGTGCTTGGGATCCCACGTGTCGGGCGCGGCCATGCCGCCTGCCATCCACAGCAGAATGCAAGTGTCGGCCGTGGCTTTGGGCTGCTGGATTACTTCGTCCGCCCCGGCCCAACGCGGCGCTCCGCTAGCCAGCGCGGCCAACGACGCGGCGCCCAATTGACGCAAAAAATCCCGTCGTGTGTCCTGCGATGGCCGGCCGTGCATGTTCATGAGGTATCCCCTGCCTGCATTCTAATCTAACGAATCAGCTGAAAGTCGGGCAGCATCACCACCGACCACAACAGGTCGATGAGCCCTTCGCGCCGCAGCGGCGCTCCGAGGATTTCGCCGGCCAGCTCGCGTTCGGCCGGTGTCGGCGGCCGGCTCAGAAAATCGAGAAAGACGAACTCGGTCGCCTCGTCCGCGGTCCAATCGGGGTGTTGGCCAAGCAGGTTGTCGGCTCCGCGAGCCAGCAGGCCGGCCAGGATTGCCCCGTTCGTCAAGTCGAGGGCCTCCAGCGTGGTAAACGATTCCGGCCGCGTGGTCACAACCTGATCGCGGATCGGCCGCCCCAACGCCCGCATCAGCGGATCGGCCGTGACCAGCGCCACCCGGACAAACCAGCCCGTAGACCATCGCTCGGCCGCTCAGCGCCAACTTCTCGCGGATATCCCCCGGCAAAAATTCTGATTCTTGACCGCCACGGCCGGTTTCCACTCGGCTTCGTCGCCCGGCAGTTTGCCCGCCGCGTCCGGCACGGCATTCGATCCATTCCCACTCGCCATCGCTGGCCAGCGTCAGTTCTTCGCCGCCGGCAAGCTGAGATTCTAGCCTCGAAAAACAGTGCCGCCGCGTTTGGGCTGTCGCCGGCGTTACGAGCCAGGATCAGGATTTCGTTCGGTCCGGCTTTTCAGCGCCCCGTCCAGCCGCAAGTCTTGGGCTGCTGCCAATCTTTACTGCTCGGCGAGTTTTTGGCCGTTGACCCAAAGTGTGAATTCGTTGTCGCAAGTGATCACCGCCCAAGCCTTTTGAGGCCGCGCCGCCAGCGCGATCTTGCGGCGGAGCATAATCTGTTCGCCCGGCTTGGGCACGCTGTCGGAGCCCTCGGCATAGCTCCAGATCCATTGGCCGCTCAAGAGACGCGCCAGCGGCCGACCCGGCTGGGATTGAAACTTCCCGCCGGCTGGGCCGGGCCGGCATCGGTGCATCATCCAGATCGTGTCGAGGAACTGTTCGGCGGTCAGTCGCCGTACCTGCGGCCCGCGGAAGACGAATTGTTTCGAGTCGTTGGGCTCGGCACCGACGCTGGGCAGTTGATAGGCCCGCGAAGTGACGATTTGCTGCATCAGATGTTTCAGGTCGTCGCCGCTGGC
Source organism: uncultured Planctomycetaceae bacterium (assembly GCA_963702015.1). Classification (GTDB taxonomy): domain Bacteria; phylum Planctomycetota; class Planctomycetia; order Pirellulales; family PALSA-1355; genus DATJTR01. The sequence continues at coordinate 1,190,974 of OY969698.1, read as the reverse complement.
GGCGAGATCGGCGGCCAGGAAATCGAGCAGGTCCTCATTCCAGGCAGGGTTGTCGATTTCGTCGACCGGCTCGACCAATGCGCGGCCGAAGAAACGTCCCCACAGCCGATTGACGATCGTGCGTCGCAACCTCGCGTTTTGCTCGTCGGTCATCAGCCTGGCCAGCTCTTTCTGCCGCTCTTGGCGATTGGCGCCGGCTGTCAGTTGGCCAAGTTCCGAATTCAGAAACTGTGGGTCGGCGAATTTTCCGGTCGCCTTGTCGCAGCGAAAAATCTCCAGCGGCTGGTCGGCAAACACGCCGGCCAGCGCATAGGCATCGTCGAGTTTCCACTGGCTGACGAAGCTATCGTGGCACGATGCACATTTGAGGTTGATCCCCAAGAAGACCTGCGCCAGGTTTTGGGCCGCCTGGATCGGTGGGCGTTGGCTGGCGTTGACCGCCCCGCGCCACACGATGCCTTTGACAAAGCCTTCAGCGCCGGCGGCCGGTTCGATCAAATCGCGGACGAACTGGCCGAGCGGTTTATTGGTCAACAGCGCGTCGTAAAGCCAGGCGGTGATCTGCTGCCGCCCGCCGTCGATGTAGCCGGTTCCTTCGTAGTCGTTGCGCAGCAGGTCGTTCCAGAACGACAACCAATGGTCGGCGTAGCGCGATTTGTCGTCCAATAACGTCCGCGCCAAGCGATCGCGCTTGCCGGGCGCGGAATCGCTCAGAAACGCCTGCAGTTCCTCGGGCGTGGGCGGCAGTCCAATCAGGTCGTAATACAAACGCCGCGCAAACGTGCGATCGTCGACCGCCGTGCTCAGGTCGATGCCGATTCTTTTCGGCGTAAGGGGCCAATAGCCGATCAACCGGATGGGTCAGCCCTGGTCCGGCCGGCGGCAGTTCGACCGCACGCGGCTTCCACGCCCGTAGCGTTAGCGTGCGGAGCGAGACATCGGCATCCCAGGGCACCCCCTGATCGATCCAGGCCCGCAGCAGCCCCACCTCTCCGCTCGAGAGCCGACGGCCCTGCTTCGGCATCACCTGGTCGGGGTCGATGCCCGCAACCATTTGGATCAGCAGCGACTCGCCGCTATTGCCTGGCAACACCGCCCGGCCCGAATCGCTCTCCGCAAGCATGCTGGAGCGAGTTTCCAGGCTGAAGCCGCCTTCCGCCCGCCCGCGCGCATGGCACGTGATGCAGCGATTGGCCAGAATCGGCAGAATCTCGCGGTGGAAATCGACCTGGTGCGCCGCCGCGGGAGGCAATGCCGGCTTGTCGGCGGCGATCGCCAGCGACGGCGCACGGAAAGCGAGTCCGCCCCAGCCCAGAGCGGCCATACATCAATCCAACCGAACTCAACAGGGTAGAGACGTCGTCTGCTCATGGCGCTAGGCAGGATTGGCCGGGGGCTGAGTCGATATCTTGGCGTCGGTTTTCGTGGCAGCGGCGGGGCACAGCGGTAGTCATCATCTGGACCATGTCTGCAGGGCCGACTGGGGGCACCGTTGAGCAGTAGCCTGACCGGCAGCCATTATCTTACCACTACTCGCTCTCACTTCCGCACGACCCGGTTGCCTTCCAACCGTCGCACCAGTCGCCGCATTTCCAACACGCTCAGCGTGGCCAGAACTTGCGGCACGCTCAGCCGGCTGGCCGTTACGAGCGCATCGATCGTCGTCGGCTCATCGCCCAAAGCGGCCAGCACCGCGGTTTCCAGCTCGTTGAGCTGCAGTTCGGCCGGATTGCGAACCTCCTGGCCGTCGGCCTTGGTGATCGGTCCGACCAACGGGCCCAACTCTTCCAACACGTCGTCGACCGTCTCGACCAGTTTCGCTCCGTCGCGAATCAACCGATGGCAACCGCGCGCCAGCCGGTTGTCGATCCGTCCCGGCACCGCGAAGACTTCGCGCCCCTGCTCCATCGCATGCCGGGCCGAGATCAGCGCTCCCGATTGGGTCGAGGCTTCGACCACGATCACGCCCAACGACAATCCACTGATGATCCGATTGCGCTGCGGAAAGGCACCGGCCAGCGGCGGACTGTGCGGCGGCGCTTCGCTGACCAGAGCGCCGTGAGCGGCCACTTCGGCGGCCAACGCTTCGTGCTCGGGCGGATAGAGATTGAGCAGCCCGCTGCCGAGCACCGCCACGGTCCGACCGCCGGCCGCCAGGGCGCCGCGATGCGCGGCCGCGTCGATTCCTCGCGCCAGCCCGCTGACGATGGTCAGACCAGCGCGGGCCAGGCTGCCGGCCAATTGCTCGGCTTGGGCCAGACCATAGTGCGTGGCGTGCCGCGAGCCGACGATGGCCACCGCCAGTGCGTCGTCGGGGATCAGCCGGCCTCGGACGAACAACACCGCCGGCGGATCGTGAATTTCGGCCAGCATCCGCGGGTAGGCCGGATCGGCGTCGGTCAGGATATCAATTGCGTGCTCGCGGCAGGTCGGCGAAGACCGCGCTCGGCGTCGATCTCGCGCCGGGCAGCCGCGATCCTTTCGGTCAGTTTGGGCCCGATTCCCTCGACCGATCGCAGATCGCTCGGCGCCGCGTCGAGCACGGCCGTGGCGGTGCCGAAGCGGTCGCGCAGTGCTTTGTGCAGCCGTGGCCCCACGCCCGCGACCAGCGCCAATTGCAGGGCGTCGTGCAGGACATCGGGCATGCCGCCGGGCGGCGTCGCGTCCGAGCCGGCCGAGCCGCCAGGCAGTCGCCGGCGAGGCTCGGCGGCGTCTTCTCATCCCGCGTTCGGATTCTGGTCTGTCACCTGGCGTGCCCTTTCGGTCGCACATGGTTCAGCCATCGAGCCAGTCGACCGTGGCAAATCCGCGCCAGCTGAGCTCAGCCGGGTCCGCTCGACCGAAGCGGAAGCCGCGCATCGTGCCCGCGGGTCGCCACGGCGCCGATTTTAGTTCGTCCGGCCAGCGGCTGGAATCACTTTCCGGCGGCAGGGCCAAATTGTTAAGGTTTGGTTCGCGAGGCGGCCCTGGCCGGGAGGTGCTGTCGACGCGGCCGACTCGATTGGTTAGCATGAATCGCTTGCCTGACTTTTTTGCCCCCGTGGAGTGGGAGAAGCCCTGAAATGCTTGACCAAGAGGTCCGTCGTTGGACACCGACCGATGCCGCGGAATTGTACGAAGTCGCGCGTTGGGGTAAGGGTTATTTTTCCGTCTCCGACTCAGGGCACGTGCTGGTCCATCCGACTCGCGATCCGCAGCGGTTTTTGGATCTGAAGCAGCTTGTCGACCGCTTGCAGTTGCGGGGCATCGATCTGCCGATCCTGATTCGCTTCGCCGGCATTCTGAAGCATCGCCTGGGCGAAATCCACGACGCCTTCGCCAGCGCGATCGCCGAGCACAAATACAACGGCCGCTACTGCTGCGTCTATCCGATCAAGGTCAACCAGCAACGCCAGGTGGTCGAAGAAGTGTTGCGCTTCGGCAAGCCGTTTCGATTCGGATTGGAAGCCGGCAGCAAGCCGGAGCTGTTGGCCGTCGTGGCGATGACCGACAACGACACGCCGATCATCTGCAACGGTTTCAAAGATGCCGAGTTCATCGAAATGGCGACGCTGGCCCACAAGATCGGCCGCCAGATCATTCCCGTCGTCGAAAAATACACCGAGCTGGAACTGATCCTCAAATTCGCCGAGAAGGTCGGCATTCGCCCCGTGTTCGGCATGCGCGTGAAGCTGGCCGCCCGCGGCAGCGGCCGCTGGCAGTCGTCGGGCGGATACCGTTCGAAATTCGGCCTGACGGTCAGCGAGATCCTGCGAGCGCTGACCGAGCTCAAAGCCCGCGGAATGGAAGATTGCTTCAAGCTGCTCCACTTTCACTTGGGCAGCCAGATCACCAACATCCGTCAGATCAAGGGTGCGCTGAACGAAGCGGTTCGCGTTTACGCCGAGCTGCACAAGCAAGGCGCCGGGCTGGAATATCTCGACGTCGGCGGCGGCCTGGGAGTCGATTACGACGGCTCGCAAACCAATTTCGAGTCGAGCGTCAACTACACGCTGCAAGAATACGCCAACGACGTCGTCTTTCACGTGCAAACCGTCTGCGACGAAGCCGGCGTGCCCGCATCCGACGATTATTTCCGAGAGCGGCCGGGCCGTGGTGGCCTATCACAGCGCGCTGGTGTTCGGCGTGCTGGGCGTGTCCGGCTTGGGCGAGAACGACATTCCGCTGCAGTTGGCCGACGACGTCGAGCAGCCGCTCCGCGACCTGTTGGACACCTACCATCAACTGACCCAGCGCAACGTGCTCGAGGCCTATCACGACGCCCAGCAGGCCCTGGACATGGCGATGAACCTGTTCACCGCCGGCTATCTGCCCCTGGTGCAGCGCAGCATGGCCGAAAACCTGTTCTGGGCCATCGGCCACAAAATCCAGCGGCTGACCAAGCAAATGGAGTTCGTGCCCGAGGAGCTCGAAGGGCTCGACGCCATGCTCTCCGACACCTACTTTTGCAATTTCTCGCTGTTCCAATCGATGCCCGACAGTTGGGCCATCAAGCAGCTTTTCCCGGTGATGCCGATCCATCGGCTGGACGAGCGGCCGACCCGGCCGGCGGTGCTGGGCGACATCACCTGCGATTCGGACGGCAAGATCGAGCAGTTCATCGATCGCCGCGACGTGAAGAAGACGCTTCCCTTGCACAATTTCACGGGCGAGCCCTACTACCTGGGCGCCTTCCTGTTGGGTGCCTACCAGGAAATCCTGGGCGACATGCACAACCTGTTCGGCGATACCAACGCCGTGCACGTCAGCATGGACGACGAGGGCGAAGTGATCCTGGAAACCGTGATCAAAGGGGACACGGTCCGCGAAGTGTTGGATTACGTCGAATTCAATGTCGAAAGCCTGATGCGCCAGTTACGCAGCTCGGTCGAAGTGGCCGTGCGCGAATCGCGCATCAATTACGAGGAGGCGGGCCGCTTCCTCCGCTTCTACGAAGACGGCCTGCAAGGCTACACCTATCTCGAAGAGCCGCACGAGCGCTAAAACCGCTCGCGCGGTTCGCAGACCTGCCGGTGCATCTTCGCCGTTCGGTCTCCGCGACTATCTGCGATCCCTGCCGACTCGCTGCGCTGGTGCGTCCATAACAGGCATGACGATTGCGCCGGCCGTAGCGATCGCGCCAGCACCCGCGCGGCCCGAGCAATCGCTAGAACGTGCTCTGCCGTTACGCTGAGCCGGCCGGGGATGTTGCGAGATCTCACCGTGTTGCGTTTGCACCTCAGCCGGTGTGATGTAGAGTTGCGTAACGCAGACGCTTGCCGAAGCCCCCTCGCCGTTTGCCCCCCGCTGGTTTTCCTCCGCCTGATGCGCTTCGTCTTGCCGCTGCTTTGCCCGCCGAATCAATCCTCACCTTGGCCGAAGGCTTCGTGGGTTCCGTTATGCGAAAACTTATTCGTCGCGACCTTCGCCCTGACGGTCGCTTCCCTGGCATGCTTGGCTGCCAGTGTTGCCGCGCGCTGCTGGAATGCGAACACGCGAAGAATCAGTGGTTGAAAGACCATTTTTGCTGCCATCATAATCGGGTCGACCCGGCGGTAGCGCCGCTGGTTGCGGTTCCGGTGGCTGCCGCGGTTGCTCCGGTGATGGTCGCTCCGCCGGCCCAGCCGGTGCCGTACGCGGCCGCGCCCGTGGCGGTTTGCCCTCCGGTGGCGGTTTGCCCGCCGGTTGCGGTCTGTCAGCCGGTTTGTCCGCCGGTGTGCCCGCCGGTCAGCAGTGCTGCCCGCCGGTTCAGCAATGCTGCCCGCACGTCGACGGTCATCTACGATCCGCCCGAGCAATTGCTGCCAGCCGATGTGCTGCCCGTAGTCGGGCGTGCCGGCGCGACTCGATTCGCGCTCGAGGTGCGGCGGCCGCCCGCTTCTTTTTTTGCGCGCTCGGCGACAGCCGGTGGTTCCAAATCTTGCGCCTGCTGCGCATAGTGATTGGGTTGCGGCGTCGATGCGCATGGCTCGTATTGCCGCGCAGCGCGGCTGCCGTGTCGCCGCGTCGGCTCGGCACTCGCGTCCATCCCTTTCGCCGAGGATCATCGACCATGTTGCGAATCCTCTTCGTTTGCGTTGGGTTGTTGCTCTTCCCGCTGCTCGCCCGCGCTGACGAAACGTACGACGTCGTCGTCTACGGCGGGACGGCCGGCGGAATCTCGGCGGCGATTCAGACGGCGCGGATGGGAAAGAGCGTCCTGGTCATCGAGCCGGGCCGGCATCTGGGCGGACTGACCAGCGGCGGGCTGGGGGCGACCGACATCGGCAACAAGCAGGCGATTGGCGGCATCTCGCGCGAGTTTTACCAGCGCGTGCTGAAACATTACAGCCAGCCCGACGCCTGGAAATATGAGAAATCCGCCGACTATCGCAGCGACCGCCGCAAAGCCGGGCGACGACGCCATGTGGACGTTCGAGCCGCACGTGGCCGAAGCGATCCTGCCGCGACATGATTGCCGAAGCCAAGGTTCCCGTCCATTTCGGCCAGCGGCTCCAGCGGCCGTCGGGCGTCGAGCGCGACGGAGCGAAGATCGTCTGCGATCAAGATGGAGACCGGCCAGGTCTATGCCGCCAAGATGTTCATCGATGCCAGTTACGAGGGCGACCTGATGGCCGGCAGCCGGCGTCTCCTATCACGTCGGCCGCGAAGACAACTCGGTCTACGGCGAAACGCTCAACGGCGTGCAACTCGGCTCGAAGGCACATCAGTTCAAAGTGCCCGTCGATCCCTACCGCGTTCCCGGCGATCCCGACGAGCGGCCTGCTGCCGGGCGTCCACGCCGGCAGCCCCGGCGAGCAAGGCCAAGGAGACCAGCGGGTCCAAGCCTACAACTTTCGCATGTGCCTGACCAACGTGCCGGAGAATCGGGTGCCGTTTCCCAAGCCGGCCGGCTACGACCCCCAGCGGTACGAACTTGGCACTGCGCACGATCCTGGCCGGCCAATGGGATGGACTCGACCTCGCGTCGCCGATGCCCAATCGCAAGACCGACACCAACAACCAGGGCGCCTTTTCGACCGACAACATCGGCATGAACTACGACTATCCCGACGGCGACTATGCGACCCGCGAAAAAATCTGGCAGGATCACGTTACCTACCAGCTTGGCTTGATGTGGTTTCTGGCCAACGATCCGCGCGTGCCCGAGCAGCAGCACAAAATCGCCAACCGAGTGGGGGTTGGCGAAAGACGAATTTCAGGACACCGACCACTGGCCGCACCAGTTGTACGTGCGCGAAGCCCGGCGGATGATCTCCGACTACGTGATGACCGAGCACAACTGCCGGGGCCGCGAAGTGGCCGCCGATCCGGTCGGCCTGGGAGCCTATGGCATGGATTCGCACAACACCCAGCGCTGGATCAAGGAGGGCCACGCATCGAACGAGGGCGACGTCCAAGTGCGGGTTCCCAAACCCTACGGAATCTCCTACCGCTCGATCGTTCCCAAGGCGGGCCAATGCTCGAACCTGCTGGTGCCGATCTGCTTGTCGGCCTCGCACATCGGCTTCGGCTCGATCCGCATGGAGCCGGTCTTCATGGTGCTGGGCCAATCGGCGGCCACGGCGGCCTGCCAGGCCATCGACGAGCAGCAGACGGTGCAGGCCGTCGATTACGCCAAACTGCGGGAGCGGCTGCTGGCCGACCGTCAGGTTCTCGAATGATCCGCTCCCGCGCGGCCGCACCCCTTGAAGCCGACGGGCAAAGGCTGAATGATGACAAGAGCCTTGTCCGCCGGCACCAGCCGGTCGCACGACCACGCGGGCAAGCGAATTCCTGTTGGCAACCGTCTCGTTCCCACGCGGAGGATCGCTGCGCATGACGTCCGCCGAGCAACAGCCTGTGCCCCCGCGGCGCTTCGACTCGCTTGAGCAAGAGGCGTTTCTTAACCTTTGGCGGACCTACGATCGGTTGCACATTGCCGAAGAGGCGCTGTTCGAGCAATACGACCTGACGCCGCAGCAATACAACGCGCTGCGGCTGCTGCGCAGCGACCATCCGAGCAAAGTGGCCACGCTGGCGCTGGCCGAACGGCTCGTCTCGCGCGCCCCCGACATTACGCGCCTGCTCGACAAACTGGTCGTCCGCGAATTGGTCGAGCGCGAGCGTCCGGCGGGAAACCGCCGGACGGTGCTGGTCGGCATCACCCCGGCGGGGCTGCGATTGCTCGCCGAGTTGGCCAAAGAGGTGCGCGCTTGCCACCATCGGCAGTTGGGACACTTGTCCCCGGCCGAGCTCAGGCAACTGATCGACTTGCTTTATCTGGCTCGCAAGCCGCACGAAGAAACCGCCAGCAGTTGGCGATAGAGCCAGCCAGTACGCCGCTCGCCGGCATCCACGCTGGCCGCACGCGGTTCGCTGCGACCCGCGTGCGCGATCATTCGGTCACCTGGCCCAGGTTCGTCCGGATATGCGCCAAAATGTCGTGCAACTGGGTGAGCTGCGCGGCGGTCAGTCCGCGCGTGGCGCGGGCTCGCACGCGATGCGCACATTGAACCATCTTTTCCCACAGCGGCTGGACGCGCTGCGTGGGACGAATCAGCTTCTTGCGGCGGTCGCTCTCGGCCGGCACGCGCTGGATCCAGCCGTCCCGCTCCATTCGGTCCAACACGCCGACGAGCGTCGGTGCTTCGATCGACATCCGCTCGGCCAGTTCGCTTTGCGAGAGTTCGCCGGCGAAAGAAACCCAGGCCAACGTTTCCCACTGGCGGCTCGTGATTCCATGGGCCGCCAATTCTTCGTTCATGGCTCTGGAAATCTCTTGGGTCGTGGAGAAGACCCAACACCCCACGCTGTTTTCGAAATCGTATTCCAGCATCCTGCATGCCCTCAGGTATGAAACATTGAATTGAAAGAATTGCTTGTTTCAGGAGCAAGATGCCGTACCAGTTGCCTGATACTTGTTTTCGACGATCGATTTGTCCGTGTCGCGTGAATGACCGCCGAAAGACGGAATTCAGTTCTTTCACCCAGCACATCCATGGAGTAAGTCGACGATTGTCGCATGTTCGCCCGCCCGATATTCTATCAGCCCGCCGCCGCGCGGTAACAATAATCGAACATCATTTCCCATTCCAGTTGTTGGAGCCGCTTGCAAAACGTGTGGAGCGGCGGACTGGCATCGAGCGCCAATTCGCACAAGTCGACGAACCGCAGCGGATCCCAAATTTCCTGCTCGTTCAAAAAGCGAACCTCTTTCCCGAGCACGCCATTCTTCACCATCGAGCTCGCTTTTCCCTGCGCCGCGTCGCGCCGGCCGGCCGCCGCCATTTCCTCGGCGACCAGGTTGCGTGCTTCTTCGGCCAGCGGGCCATACAGTTCGTGCTGGCCGACACGGCGGAACCAATATTTTGCAGTTGGCAAAATCGGGCTCGCGACGGTGCATCACGCCGTGCCAGAAACTTCCCTCCGGCGTATCGAGCGACTGACTGATCCGGTGCGACTTGTCGAGAAAATCAAATCGCAGCCAAATCGCCGCGCAGACAGGCCAGCGCCATGTCGCGGTCCACCAGCTCCCGAGGGGCGACCACCGAAGTGGGGGTCAAGCTCTCCAGCATGCTCCGCGCACTCCGCTCTGCGGTGTCCGGGCCCCAATTCATTGAGCTGCAGCGTCGGCTAACAGCCGGGCCACCGTCGGTCCATAATCGCGCACGCTGAAATGCCCCACGGTCGAATCCCCTTGATGCGCGACGAAGGCAAAGAAGTGTGCCTTGCCAGCCAGATGGGCCTCGCTCGGGCATTGAGTTCCCGAAAAAGGACCAGCACATGACAAGCCAGCTCAGGCGAGAGTATTGTACACTCCGCAAAATGACTGCTAAACTGCTTTGCTTTGAGTTTGCATAAAGAGTTTGCACAAATCAGTTCGGATAAATATTGGGAAAGCAGCAGAGAATTCGGATGGCCAGCGACGACTCCACCCCCCATCAGTCCTAGCACAGCCGGCGGACTTCGACCCGCGCAAGCCTTGACCCCGACACCGAGATCGGCAGACCAGCCGACCGCCGGGCGCCGGCCGTCGACTGCCGAGAAGCCGCAGTCGCAGCACACGCGCGAATCCGCATCGGCTCGCAGCGCTGGGCGCAAAAGAATCCCGAAGGCGAAGCCCAAGCCAGCCACCAGTTGGCGCGCGACGCCTACCGTTGCCCGCCATGCCCCTGCTCCCGGCCATGATCAGTCCCCCCCAAGTGGCGGACCACGCGTCGCGACCGAGTCGTCGGCGCCGGCAGCGATCCGTCGGCGAAGACACCCAGTGGCCACGGCAGCGCCGCAAGCGCGCGCCGCGGCACGTGCCGCAACGAGCCGAGCCTGTCGCACGGCCGACCGAGAGTTCAACCGCCGTCTGCCGATCGGCCGAGCTCGAGTGAGGCCGATGATCCGAGCGAGCCGCACAGCGACGTCGGTGGCCACCCGATCGCCCTCTGACATCGAGCCGACCGCGACGCCGCAAATCGGCTCCGGCCAATCAAGGGCCGGTCCAAACGACGCCGCCGGCCGGACCGATTGCACTTCCCAACTTGCGGTCGCCGCTGACTCCGGATCTGGAACAAGAATTGGCCGCCGCGCTGGGCGATTTGTCGCTCGACGAAATGCTCGCCGACACGGCGCCGGCCGCAGCCGCGCCCGAACTGGAGGTCGAATCCCGCCAGCGCGGTCGGGTGGTCAGCATTCATCGCGACAACGTGTTTCTCGATCTTGGCTCGCATCGACAGGGAGTGCTGGCGTTGCGAGTGTTCGTCGAGCCGCCGCAGCCAGGCGCCGTGTTGGACGTGCAGATTGCTCGCTTCGATCCAGCCGAAGGCTTGTACGAATTGGTCCTGCCCGGCGGCGCGGTCGCGGTGGAAGACTGGTCGCAGGTGACCGAGGGAATGGTGGTCGAAGCCCGCGTGACGGGTCAGAACAAAGGCGGACTGGAGTGCGAGGTGAACCATCTGCGCGGCTTCATTCCGGCCAGCCAGTGTTCGCTCTATCGCGTGGAAGATTTAGGCGCAGTTCGTCGGCCAGAAACTCCGCGCCGTCGTCACCGAAGTCAATCCCGAGAAGCACAAACTGGTGCTCAGCCCGCGGGCGGTGATGGAACGCGACAAGGCCGAAGCCAAAACCCAGCTCATGGCTGAACTCGAAGTCGGACAAGTGCGCGAAGGGATCGTCCGCAGCCTGCAAGAATTTGGCGCGTTTGTCGATCTGGGGGGCGTCGATGGACTGGTCCATATCAGTCAACTGAGCTGGGATCGTGTCCGCCACGCCAGCGACGTGCTCCAGTTGGGCCAGAAGATCAAAGTCAAGGTTCAAAAGATCGATCCGGCCACCGGCAAGATCAGCCTGGCGTTCCGCGATCTGGCCGACAACCCTTGGGCCACGCCGCCAGCAAATATCCGCCGCGCAGCACCGTGCGAGGGTACCGTGACGCGGCTGATGGAGTTCGGTGCGTTTGTCCGGCTCGAGTCGGGCATCGAAGGCTTGATCCACATCTCCGAGCTTTCGCACCGCCGCGTGTTTCGCGCCGGCGACATTCTCCAGGAAGGTCAGCAGGTCGAAGTGCTGGTGCTTGTCGGTCGATGCCCAGCAACAGCGGATCAGCCTGTCGCTCAAGGCACTCGAAGCCCGGCCCGACGACCGCTCCCAAGCCCGAAGACGAAGCTCCCGAAGCCGAAGCTCCCCGCCCCGCCGGCAGCACCAGGGCGCGCTCAAAGGGGGCATCGGCGGCAATTCCGGCGGCGACAAGTTCGGCCTCAAGTGGTAAGCGGCGCGATGCGCTAGCGCGATGCCGTGGCGGCATCGAGTCCAGTACCGGTCGCCGCGTTATCCACTCGCCGGCCTCGGCCAGTGCCAAGGCACGCAGCGCATTGAGTGCGGCCAGCATGTCGGCCTGGGCGATCTCGGCCCAGCCGGCCAGCCGATGCTTCACGATGCACAGCTTGAACGCCTCGAAGGCTTCGCTCACGTCGGCCGGCAACGAGGCCAGATGGGCAAACGGTCTGCACCGGCTCGACGCGCCACGGCCCCGCCGGTCCGCTCGTCGTCCCACTCCCCCGCACTCGTGCGGGCATGCTCGTCGTCGCCGTCGTATCGTCGCTCATCGTCCCAGACTGCGGCCGTCCGATCGCATCGGTCGCGTCGCCGGACTGCGAACGCTCGGTCGAACGGACCAGATCGATCGAGGGCTCGACCGCCGGCAACGTTTCGCCGGCCAGCTCTCCATCCTCATCCAGTTCGGCGCCGGTCTCGTCTTCGGTCGATTGCCAGTCGGCCGGCGTGCCCAGGGTTTCCGAGCGCGTGCGGCGCATATCGGCGATCGACCAGCTGTTTTGCACCGCCCCTTCCAGCCACATTTCGGCATCGTCCCAATCGAGAGCCGCTTGGAAATGGCTCCAATACAATCCGGCGTAGCTGTCGCGCGTATCGCCGAATCGCTCGAATACGCGGCGCAGCCGGCCGACGTGCTGAGGCGTCACCTGCCCGACTTGCCGGCTCCAGACCTCGTCGGAGTATTCCGACACGCCGGCTCCGGCATCGACCAGCGCCGCGCGCCATTGGGAGATGATTTGGCCTTTCTCCCAATTGGTGGTGCTGACCAATCGTTTCCATTTGCCCAAAAACTGCTCGCTGGTTTGCTCTACGACGGCGATATCCATGCTGTGCTCAATGTCTCCGCTGGGAATCCGGGGCTCCTGCGTGCGGTCTCTCGCCGCACCGCAGCGGATTCTAGCAAGACACGTGGCAGTCGCGGGTGCTCAGCGAGCGCTTGCCGAGCGCAACGCGCACGGCGGGCCGCTCCGCGCAACAGGCAGCAGCGACACGCTTTCACTCACCGGCCGCGCATCGTCGGGCCGAGCGGCCGAGTCGTGGGGATAACTTGTCGGCGGCAGGCCGTCAGAGTCGACCACTCCGCCGACGGCGATCAACCGCCGGCTGGCACCGGCGCGATTTCGATCGACTCGAAACCGCAAGTCTTGTGCGCTCCGTCGCAAAACGGCCGTTTTGCCGAATGTCCACAACGACACAAAGCGACCGCCGGCTTGTCCGGATTCAGCGGAAAGGCATTGCCGTGCTGGTCGACGATCGTCACCGTTCCTTCGATCAACAGCGGCCCGTTCGGACGAACACGAATCGTAACATTGCTCATAGAATCGCACTTTCTCAAACCAGGAGGATTGTTTCTGCCGTGCTCCCAGTAGCCCGCGACCAGTTTAACCGGCTGGGCAAGATTGGAAAGGTATAGCGCCTGACCGCCGCACGATGTCGGAGGGCGCGTCGGGATCAATCGCCATTCGCCGCGGACAGCCGGAACACGACACGCAGTCGCCCTGAGCTGCCATGATCCGTCTCTCGTCTTAGCTGCTCCGGCGCTGAACGAGTCCGTTTTTAAGGAGAGGACTGGCTCCGCCGCCGGCTCCCGATCGCTTGAATCGTCGAGCGAGGAGGCCGTGCCGGCAGCGGTCCGCGGGTCCCGTTCGTGATCGTCGGCGAGTTGTCCAGGAAGCTCGACCGACAAGAATTGTGCCGGATGATTCTGCAAATCGGCCAAGATGGCGACCAGTTGCTCGGCATCGAGCTCGACCACCACGCTCTTTGACCAGGCATTGTCTTTGCGGCCGGGTGATTCGTGCACAAGCGCCTCACGCGCCGTCTCAGACTCTTTCTTATGCTGCTCGACCACCGAGAACCCAAACGTTCGGCGCGGCCGACGTTTCCGCCAGCTTGCCAGCCTGCCCCGCGGCGATCTCGGGCATCAGGTGATTGCGGGCCAACAGCGTGTCAAACGCCTGGTCGCGTACCGCCGCCGGCGCGAGCTTGCAGTTAATGACCAATGTCGGAGGCGTTTCCAGTCCGGGCTTGCGATCGTTTTCCCCGGCAATCTGCGCGGGCGGAGCGGATTGAATGGTCGCGCTCCGAGGCTTGGCCGCATAGCCATTGACCTGTCCGCCGGAGGGCGCGGCTCGAACGTCATCGGCGAGCTGTGCGGGGACGCTCCCCGCCATTCGTTCCTCATCCTCCGCCTCGCTCAGCGTTCGGCCCAAGTCCAACGGCGACGGTCCCCCCGCATCTCGCGGGCCTGGCGGAGCCGACAGCGTCGCCGGCGGAGCCTGCTTGAGGGGAGCCTGGGCGATCTGCCGCTCACGCTGGACGGTCTTTTCCGGTGAATTGAGGATCATCGCCACGGCAGCGGCCACGGCCAGCACCGGGTAAATGATTGCTCGCCAGACGCGGGAACGTCGATCCGCGGCCGACACTCCGCCGGCGCTCGCGACTTCGCCGGTTGCCGCTTCGATTGCCTCGCCTTGGCCTCGTCCCGCCGCGGCGGCCGCCGGTGTCCTGGCCTTGCCGAGCATTGCCTGCTCGGCCATGCGGATCACATTCGGCGCAAGGTTCTCATCCAGTTTGTGTCGCGGAAGCGAAACCAACGAAGCGCGCAGCGCGCGCAGCTCCTCGTAAACCTGCCGGCACTCGGCACTCTCGGCCAGCAGTTGTTCGACACGCTGCCGCTCGTCGGCCCCCAGCTCGCCGTCGAGATAGGCGCTCAGCAATTCGTGGTTGGTTTCATCGCTCATGGGTCTTCATTTCCGCCCCGGCGGGTGGCAGGTCGCCGCACGCTGTTCATTGCCTGGATTCATTGTCGGTGGACCGTGCTCGAGGTCGGTTGTCTTGCGGCGGAGTTCACTCCAACAGAACGGTTTTCAATTGCTCGCGCAGTTGCGTGCGAGCCCGATGCAGCCGGCTGCGGACCGTGCCGACGGGCAGATCCAATATTTCACCGATGGTTTCATAGTCGCAGCCATCAATTTCGCGCAGCACGATCACGGCGCGATATTCTTCGGCCAGCGCCGCCAGGGCCGAGCGGACCATAGCGGCCCGCTCTTGCCGCTGAAGCCGAGCCTCCGGAGCCTCATCTCTGCCGAGCGGTTCTTCTCCGGTCGATTCCTTGGTTTGGTCCACCGATGCGACCGGTCGCTCGACGGCGACGCCGGCTGACGGCCAGGTTGAATGCGATGCGATACAGCCAGGTGTAAAACGCGGCTTGGCGCGAGAACGAATCGAGCTTGATGAAAGCCTGCACAAACGCGTCTTGGACGACGTCATAAGCCTCGTCGGCCGAATCGATCACGTGCAGGACGCTGTTGTAGAGCCGGTCTTGGTATTTCGTGACCAGCTCGCCAAACGAGGCGGACTGGCCGGCCAGAGCTTCGTCAATAAGCTGGTCATCGTCGCGGCGGGCACTGCCCCGGTCGCTACCTCGCCCGTCCGTTTGGTGCGCACCGCGACCCGGGCGCAAACGTTTATCGTCGCGCGGTATTACCGCGTTTTGCATCGTCACGCTGGGAATGTTCGCGCTGCACAGCCCATTTTCCATCAAATAGACGCTTCCGCCGGGCCAAAGTTCCCGGCCGCCCCTCCTATGGCCTCGACTTTCCGCCCCTATGATACCGCCGGCGGAGGCCCCGGGAGCTTGGGTCGCCCAAAAAGGGGGTAGTTTGCCACGTTCGCGGGCCGTCGGTGAGCGATCCGCCCGAACCGATCGGCCGCGCTTGCGTAAAGGGGGGGAGTTCAGCCCGAGCGGTCGGCTGCGGTGCGCGCCATCGGGTCGTCGGCCCCCCCGGGGAGCCCGCTTTCGCGCCTTTGTCGGCAAGTTGCCAGCACCTAAGGTCAATCCGGGCGAGGGCATGCGGTTTCGCGGTTGAGCCCCCGCCGAGGTAGGCATTAGGATACCACCACCGGCCAAACATGCCATCAGTCGGCATCCCGAGTTGATTGTGCCGGTCTGATTAGCCAGCCGATCGTCACGCCCACCGCGGCGGCTCGCCCGAGAGCTAACCATGCTGCATTTGAAGGACATTCGCAAATCGTACGTCGAGCCCGACGGCACGATTCTCAAAATTCTCGATATTCCCGACTTTCGCGTTGCCGCCGGCGAGCAAGTGGTGCTGATGGGGCAAAGCGGCTCGGGCAAAACGACGCTGCTGCACATCATCGCGGGGATCAGCCGGCCCAACTCGGGCGAGGTTCGCGTCGCCGGCACCGACATCGCCCGCTTGCCGGAATCGGCCCGCGACCTGTTTCGTGCCCGCACGATCGGCTATGTCTTTCAGACCTTCAACCTGCTCGCCGGATTCTCGGCGCTGGAAAACGTGCTGCTGGGAATGACGTTTGCCGGCCGTCAGGACGCCGCCCGCGCCCGGGCCCTGCTCGAACGCGTCGGCCTCGGTCGCCGGCTGACCCACAAGCCGGCGATGTTGTCGGTCGGCGAGCAGCAGCGGGTGGCGGTTGCCCGGGCGTTGGCCAACCGGCCTAAATTGCTCCTGGCCGACGAGCCGACGGCAAACGTCGACCGCGGCCATCAGCAGCAAATCGTCTCGCTCGTTCGCGAAACCTGCCGCGAAGAGAACGTGGCGCTGCTGTTGGTAACCCACACGACCGAAGTCGCCGAGCAGTTCGAGCGCGTGGAACACCTCGAACGTTTCAACCAGGCGGTGGCAACCCTATGAGCTTGTGGAAAATCGCCTGGCGAAGCATTCAACAGCGAGCCCTGGCCTCGACGCTGACCAGCGTTTCGATGGGCTTGGGCGTGGCGCTGGTCGTGGCCGTGTTGGTCATTCACGCCGCCGTCGCCGATTCGTTCCGCCACAATGCCGGCTTGGGCTACGACATGATCGTCGGCGCCAAAGGGAGCAAGCTCCAGTTGGTGCTCAACACGGTCTATTACCTCAGCTCGCCGGTCGAGAATATCCCCTAGTCCTATTACAAGGAATTCACCGAAGGAAAATTCAAGAGCTACATCGAAAAGGCCGTTCCCTGCTGCCTGGGTGACTATTACGAGGAGTTTCGGGTCGTCGGCACGACGCCCGAAATGTTCACGCTCAAACCGCCGCAGCGGCGAGGCCTATACCTGCGCGGCGGGCGAGATCTTCCATCCCGACGATTTCTTCGCCGCCGTCATCGGCGCCACCGTGGCCCGCAAAACCGGGCTCACGGTCGGCAGCAAATTCCAGCCGACGCACGGCGCCTCCGACGGACACCAACACGATCCGTTCACCGTCGTCGGCGTCCTTGCGCCGACCGGCACGCCGAACGATCGCGCGCGTGTTCATCAATATCGAAGGCTTCTATCTGCTCGACAATCATGCCAAAGAGCCTCCCGAGCCGGCGGCGCACGCCGATCACGATCAGCGATCACGCCATGACGACGCCGACCACGACCACGCCGATGCCGATCACGCCGCGCGAAGTCGGCCGATGGCCACGCTGCCGACCACGACCACGCTGCCGAACCGGCCGATCACGATCACGTCACGCCGAAGCCCATGCCCACGAGCATGGTCACGACGACCATCATCACCATAAGCCGCTGCCGGAAAACCAGCGCGAGGTGACGGCCATCTTGTTGCTCACGGCGTCTCAGCCCGGGCTTCCGCCCGGGCTGGCGGCCATGCCGCTGATCAAGCAGATCAACAAGGATTCGGTCGCCCAGGTGGTGCTGCCGATCCGCGAGATCGCCACGCTGCTCGATTTGTTCGTGGGGCCGATGGAGTTGTTGCTGTTGGGCCTGACGGTGCTGATCGTCGTGGTGGCCGGTGTCGGCATCCTGGTCAGCATTTACAACTCGATGAGCGAACGCCGACGCGAAATCGCCGTGATTCGTGCGCTGGGAGCCAGCCGCGGAGCCGTGATGCTGATCGTGCTGCTGGAATCGATTTTGCTGGCGCTGGCCGGCGGAGTGCTGGGCTGGCTGCTGGGGCACGCGCTGCTGGCCGGCATTGGCTCCCTGGATCGCCCTGGAAACGGGCGTTAGCATCGCGTTTTGGCAGGCGGCGGTGCTCGAATTGGTTATAATACCGGGATTAGTCGCTGTTGGCCGCAATCGTCGGTTTCTTGCCGGCCCTGGTGGCCTATCGGACCGACGTGGCCAAAGCTTTGGTGGCGGCTCCCTAACGCCCGCCGTCGCCGCGCTGTTACTCTCCAGCAAACTCAATTGGGAAGGGCGTCGACATGCTGCTCATGCGCCGTATGGTCTCCAGGATGGCAATGCTGGCTCGTGACCGGTGCCGGATGGACCTGCGCGATCCTGGCCGCCGCGATTCTGGTTGGCTTGGCGCCGCTTGGCCCGCGGCAGGCCGATGCCTGCCCGTTCTGCGCGGCGGTCTCTCTGACGTTCTGCGAGGAAATCGCCGGCGCCGACGTGGCCGTGATTGCCAAACTCGTCACTGCCGCTCCACCGGTGTCGGCCGAACAATCCAGGCGACATCGGCAAAGCCCGGTTCGAGGTCGTCGAGCGACTCAAAGGCGACAAGTCGTTCGCCGTGGGCAAAAAGTTCGACGTCATCTACTTCGGCGACAGTCCGGTCGGCAGCCTGATGCTGATCACCGGCATCGATCCGGCGAATGTCAATTGGGCGACCCCGATCGCCATCACCCCCAAAGCGCGCGAGTACCTGAGCCAGGCGCTGCAAGCTGCCCAAAGAGGGGGTCGATCGCCTGGTCTTCTTCCAGGACTATCTGGAAGACGCCGACGAACTGTTGGCCCGCGACGCTTACGACGAATTTGCCAAAACCCCCTATGCCGGCGTCAAGGATCTCAAAGACCGGATCAACCACGACAAGCTGATCGCGTGGATTCAAGATCCCAAAGTCGCCCCCAGCCGCCGCCGACTTGTATCTGACCATGGTCGGCGTTTGCGGTCAGCCGCAGGATGCCGAGTTGCTGGAAAAGATGATTCGTTCCAACGACCGGCAAGTGAAGTCGGGGCTGGACGCATTGATCGCCGCCTACCTGACGCTCAAAGGTCCCGACGGCATGCCGCTGATCGAAGACCTGTTCTTGAAAAAGCAGGATGCCGATTACACCGAAACCTACGCCGCCATCATGGCGTTGCGGTTCCACGGCCAGGAAGAGCAGGCGATTCCCCGGCCGCGACTGCTCGAAGGCGTTGCATTACATGCTCGACCGGCCCCAATTGGCCGATCTGGTGATCGCCGATCTGGCCCGCTGGCAAGACTGGGCAATCATGGATCGATTGGTCGAACTGTTCAAAAACGCGACCGACGAAACCAGTTGGGTCCGCGTCCCGGTGATCAATTATCTGCAGGCCTGCCCGTTGCCCAAGGCCAAGGAGTATCTCGCCGAGTTGGCCAAGCTCGATCCCGAATCGGTAAAGAAAGCCACCAACCTGTTTCCGATCGGCGGCGCGGCGCCGGCCGCGCGCGACAAATCGCCTGCCGCGTCGTCCGACGGCAAAACGACCAGCGGCGCCGATCAGGACGCCGCGGATCGAGGATGCTGCGAACAAAGATAGCGACCGCCGTCGACAGCGTGAATCGAGCTGCCGGCCGTCGCGGCAACAGCCGACCGTCGATACGAGCAATGACCAGGCCAGCGCCGGCCAGGCCGGACGCAAACCGCTGGCGCCGCCGATTCAACTGCCAAACACCGATTGTCCGGCGGCACTCGTTTGTCCCGCGCTCCGGCGCCGGGCGCTTCGGTCGAGCTTCGGGCAATCGGCGCTCCGAGCCTGCTGGCTTGGATGGCCCTGGCCGGCTGTCTGCTGGGGGCATCGTTCTGGGCCATTCTGGGCGGCGGGCGGAAGACAAGTTGAACCGCGATCGGCGCGGCGTGCTAGGCGATCGGCGGCGGACGTGATTTGAAGTGCGGTTGGAAGCACGAATGAGCGTGGATCTTCGAGCGTTTCGAGCAGGCCGACGACGACCCGTTCCTCCAGTACCGCGCCCTGAGTCGGGCCGCCGTGGCCAGCCTCGTGGCGGGGGTCGCTTCGCTGTCGGCTCTGTTGGCCTGGATTTTCCTCGCGTTTCCGATCGCTGGGCATTCTGCTGGGCGTCTATGCCTGGCGGAGCATTCGCAGCCGGCCCGACGAGCTGGCCGGTTTGCCCGTGGCCAAGGCCGGGCTCGCCCTCTCGGCCTTGTTTGCTGTTGTCGGGCCCGGCTGGCTGTTGTATCAACACGCCACCGAAGTGCCCGACGGCTACGAGCGGATTTCCTACGAACAGTTGCAGCCCGCTGCCGGGCGCGCCGGCCGGTGCCGATTCCCTCCTCGGCAATGGCCTTGGAAGGAAAGAAAGTCTTCATCAAGGGCTACGTCTATCCGGGTCGCGAAATGGAAGGAATCAAAACCTTCTTGCTGGTCCGCGACCAGGGCGACTGCTGCTTCGGCGGCAATCCTAAAATCACCGACCGCATCCAGGTCACGCTTGTCGATCCGTTGCGGCTCACCTACAAGCCGCGGTTGCATAAGCTTGCCGGTGTGTTCCATGTTCGGCCGACAACGGCGGTCGACTGCCGGCGGCGGTGTCTATTACCAACTCGAAGCCGATCATCTGCAATGACGATCCACCGCGCTGATTCGCGAGCCCGGCGGCAGCGTCTGCGCCTTGGCGCGTCTTTGATCGGCGTCGCTGGTTGTCGATCTGACCGGTGCGGTTCGCCCCAGACTGCCGTGCCGCGTGGCCGCCGCCAGCGCCGCCGAGGCCGCCGCGTCGCCAATCCCAAGCCGCCGCGCGCCGCCGGCTCCGACGCACGCTCGCCGCGCGATGCCACGTTTGACGACGTGAAACTCGACCTGAAAAAAGACGAGCCATTCAAGAAGACGGACTTTGACCGCCAAAGTCAAAGAACTCGACGGAAAATGGATCAAGATCCGCGGCTACATTCTGCCCAGTTTTCAAGACACGGGCATCAAGCAGTTCGTGCTCATGCGCGACAATATGGAATGCTGCTTCGGCCCCGGCGCGGCGCTGCACGACTGCCATCCTGGTCGAAATGCTCGACGGCGCCACGACCAACTTCACGGTCCGTCCGGTGACGGTCATCGGAAAGTTCACGATCAAAGAAGTCGTCGATGCCGAGGGCAAGCAACTGGCCATCTATCGTCTCGACGCCCGCGAAGTCGAAGTGACGACGGGCGCAGCGCATTCGCCGCGTGCCTTTCGCGTCGCGCTCTCCTCGGCGCGTCCGCTCGGCTCGCTCTACGGCCGCCCGCGTCTTCGCCTCTGCGGCGAACTGCCGGTCCGGCTGGAACAGATTTTCCGGCAGAGCCGGATTTGTGTCAAAACAACACGCTGCAATTCGCTGCGAGCGACTTTCTCGTCACGACCGATTTGACCCCGCCCCAGGTGTGGCGTATACGTCTCTAGGCGAATAGCGTGCGCGAGCTGCTCACCCATCTGGGTGAGCGTGACGGTGCGCGTGCGCGCCCGATCGGGCCGTAGCGGCCCTCGCTCTTGGAAAGACGCACAAACAGCATGGATGACGTTCACCCCTCGACCGAGCCCGCTAGCCGCCGGACCAGCGCGCGCTGGCCGACGAATGGGAAACGCTGCGCGAGCTGTTGGCGGCCGAACGGGTGGCGATCGCGGCCCTGGAATCGCACCTGGCCGCCGGCCCGCCTGGCTCAGCCGGCATCTTCGGCCGGCCAGCCGGCCTCGATGCCGATCAGCTTGCGATCGAAGCCACGCAGTTGACCGCGCTGATGGAAGATCTGGTTCGCCGCGAGGCCGAGCTGGAGTTGGCCCGGCACGAATTGACTCGGGCCAGCAAGCCGGCGCGGGGCGTCCGCACCGCTGCCCGGAGAGGAGCTCTGGACGAGCTTCGTCGCCAGAACGAAGATCGCCAGCAGCAGTTGGCCGCCGAGGCCGATCGTCTGGCCGACATGCGCGCCGCGCTCGATCAAGAGGCGGCCGATCTGGCCGCCGCTCGCGACGAGCTGACCCAGAACGAAGCGGAGCTCTGCCCGGCAGCAACAGCAATTGGCCGCCGGCCGCGCGGCACTGCAAGTCGAGCAGGTGGAGCGGGAATCTCGCGAAGCGCAAGCGACGCGCGATCGCCAGCGGTTCGAAGCAGAACGCCGCCAGCTCGATGCCGACTTGGATCGCCTGGCGGCCGCGGAAGCTGCCGCGCAGATCGAGGCCGAGCGCATCGAACGTGGCAAGCAGCAACTCGAGCGGCAGACCGAACGCTACGAACAACAGCGCAAGCAGTTGGAAGCCGAACGGACAAAACTGGCACAAGAGCGCACCGACCTCAAGCTCGCGCAAGAGTCCGCCCGCGCCTGCCAGGCCGAGTTCACCCGGGCGCACGAGCGGCTGGAAGCCGACCGCCAGCAGGTGTCGCTCGAGCGCGACCGGCTGGTGGCGCTCGAATCCGACACGAAGAACCAGCGCCGCCGGATCGCCCGCGAGTTTCGGGTCCAACATGCGACCCACCTGGCCGAACTGGAATCCCGCCGGGCGGAACTGGAATCGCTCGTCACCGCGACCGAGTCCGAATTGCGGTCGCTGGCCGCCGCCACCGACGTCGGAACGAAAAGACGAGTTGGCCATCGTCCAGCAAGAAGAGCGCGAACTGCGCGAGCGGGTGTGCCCAACTCGGCAAACTGCTCAACGCCCGGGCCGAGGAATTGCGCCAGTTGCGAGCTCAGGTCGCCACGCTCACCCGCGAACGCGACGAACTCCGCGACCAACTCGCCCACGCCTGGCAACACCAGCGACCCCAGGCCGATTCCGCCGCGGTCGAGGCCCTCGATGCGGCCCGCGCCGAAGAAAACGCTCAATTGCGCGCCGATCGCGATCTGCTCGCCGAGCGGCTGAGCGCCGCCGAGCAGCGGCTGGAAGCCGGCAACTCGGCCGACGATGCCGCCCGGCGGCAAGAACTGCAGCGGCGATTCGAAATGGCCGTGCAGGATCTGCGCGAACAGAAAGAACGCAACGTCGACCTGGAGAACCAACTCGCCCGCAAGGCGAGCCGGCGTGCCGGCCGCTTTGGGCGTCGCCGGCGATTGGGAATCGCAAAAACGCCATTTGCTCGAATCGTTGGCCGCCGACGAGACGAAGACGAAGACGACGACGAGGATCCCGAGGTCGCCGAGCGCCGGCTTGTCGCTCGAGGCCACGATTGCCATCACCGACGAAGTCGTGGCTCAGAAAGATCGCGAAATCGCCGAACTCCGGCAACTGCTCGAAGAACAAGCCGGCAACATCGGATCGATCGCCGTCGGCGCCACCGCCATCGCCGGCATCCTGGACCAGGACGAATTGATCGCCCAGGAGCGGGCTCGGCTGGCCCAGGTTCAAGCCGAATGGCGAGAGAAGCTCCGCCAGGCCGAAATCGATATCTCGGTCCAGCGGGCCACGATCGCCCGCGACCGGGCCGAGATCGACGAAAAACTGGCCAACCACCAGTTCGATCTCGATCAAATGAAAGCCGTCGGCCCGTCGATCGCCGGGCGCAAAACCATCGCGCCGCTGGCTCTCGCGGCTGGGGATCAAGGAAGCCGAGGAATAAGCCGTCACAACACTGCCGGGTTGACGACGTTCTCGGGCCGCTCGCCCGAAAGATACATCGCCACCTGCCGCGATGCCCGGCTGCGCAGATTCTCCAGCGACTCGCGCGAAACAAACGCGGCGTGCGGCGTGACAATCACGCGCGGGTCGTTCCAGGGCGCCGTCGTCAAGGTCCGGCGGCTCCGGATCCTGCACGTCGAGCCCGGCACCGGCCAACCGGCCGGCGGCCAGCGCCCGGGCCAAGGCCTCGTTGTCGATCAGCCCGCCGCGGGCGGTATTGATCAAATAGGCGCTCGGCTTCATCCGCGCCAGCGCCCGCTCGCCGATCAGATGCCGCGTTTCGGGGACCACCGGAACGTGGAGCGAAACATAGTCGCTCGTGGCCAGCAGATCGTCGAGGCTGACCAGCTTTACGCCCGGCGGAACGTCGCGTGCCGATCGGCTGGTGGCCACGACCTTCAGACCCAAGGCCTGGGCCTTGCCGGCCAGCACGCGGCCGATGTTGCCCAGGCCGACGATGCCCAGCGTTTGGCCTTCGATGCGGGCGAGCGCCGGGCCGGCCGCCAGGTCGTATTTGCCGCTCTTGGTTTGCCAATGATAGAAGGCCACCTTGCGGGCCAGCGACAACAGCAGGGCCAGGGCGTGTTCGGCCACCTCGATCAGGCAATAGTCGGGCACGTTCGTCACCACGATCTTGCGCCGCGTGCAGCAGGCCACGTCGATGTTGTCCAGGCCGATGCCCAGCCGGGCGACGATCCGCAGCCGCGGCGCGCTTTCGATCACTTCGGCCGTCACCTTGGCCCAATTGGTCATGATCGCGTCGACGTCGGTCGCGGCCTTGGCCAGCGAGGCGGAGTCCTTCGCCGGTGCCACGATCAGCTCGCAGCCGGCCGCGGCCAGTGTGCGGCGTTCGATTTCCAAGTCGGCCCAGGCGTAGTCGGTCAGCAGAATCTTTTTGGCCATGCGAGAGTGGTTTCCAGTGGTCGATGTATTGGTCCAGTCCGTGGCGACGCATTCTCCGCGAATCGAGAATGAAACAAGCCATTCGCCCGGCGCGTGGAAATATCGTAGCACACCGCCCGCGCGCCAGCCGACTAGCCGGGCAGCACGAGATGCCGGCCCCCGGGCCCGGTTATTTCACGCCGGCGATGAAGCGCAGATAATCGGCTTCGAGCATCCGCGGATCGGTGGCGAAGGCGGCGGTGAAATCGGCCCGCCGCTGGGCGGCCGAATAGGGCTCAAAATCCTTGCGTGCCGCCGTGAGGGCCAGATAGGCGTTGTACTGACGCGGCCGCGTTTCCGAGAGATAGAACGTCAACGCCCAGGCCTCGGCATAGGCCGCTCCGGGATTCACCTCGAAACAACCGATCCGACTCGACAATGCCCAAAAACGCTCCCGGCCGTCGGCCTCCGGCCACGTATTGGCGGAACTGCGGCCAGCCGGCCGCGATTGATCCGATCTTCCTGGCCGGGCCAATGCCGCGAGTCGTAGGTGCCGCGGGCCTCGAACAGCATTCCCAGCCCTTCGGCCAGCCAACGCGGCGGCTGCGAGAAGCGGTTGTGAACCCCCGTGTTGAACGCGGTCTGGTGCGTCGCCTCGTGGATGATCGTGGCGGCGTCCTGCTGCCAGGCCGAGTCGGACCCTGCCCCCCCGGCGGCCAAGCTGGAATCGAACAGCATGATCCGATTGGTCACCGGCGAATAGAATCCGAGCACGCCCGGCCCGACCCCTTGCCCCTGACTCTGGGCGTAGCGCAGAAAGTCGCGCTGGCTGGGCCAGACCATTGCCACCAGCGGAAACTCGGGAGCCTTGAGCGTCAGTCCCCGCACGGTGAAGTAATGAACGAACGAGCGATAGAGCTCCTCGAACCGCTCGGGCCACTTGCTCGCGCCGCGCGGATGGGCCACCAGGTAATGGCTCGTCGCAGTCAGCTCCAGCCGGCCGGCCAATTCGCGCTCGAGCGCCGAACGCAGTTCGGGAAACGAATAGCTGCGAAACGACAGCGACGTTTTGTGCAGGCCGGTCGCCTCGTCCGGACGAAACTCCCACAGATAGCCGTCGCGCGAAAGCAGATCGACCTGCCCGCTGGTGACCCGCAGCGGCAATCCTTCGATGCGCGTTCCGCGCACGTCTCCTTCGATCATCATGTCGGCCGAGCGATTGTCGGCCCGGGCCGCGGTCGAGAAAGCCGCAGTTGGCCCAGGCGGCAAAAACCAGCAACATTGCGGCGGGAAGTCGGATCATGATTGGTCAGCCGTCTCTCTCGGCATCGCGGCGGTCGACGATTTGTCCCAAGTCAAGTCTAGGCCATAACCTTGGGACGTGCCGGCAGACCCCGAAACCGGCGGAAAAAATAGGCCTCAAAACGCGTCAAAAAGCGGTCTTGACCCTCGAAAACGATTTCCGTATTCTCCCGCCCATCAATCACATGATTCGCCACGCGGCTGGTCGAGCAAGGGATGGCCGACGCGTAAGCCCCCTTCCCGTGGCGAATCGACAAGCAACAGAAATCGTCCACGTGGTTTGGTCTGCATCGGGGATCGGTGGCCAGCAAGGGCCAGTGATCCTGCGGACCACGGAGCGGTGTCGGTTGACAAGGATGTCAACTGCACGCTTCGAGACATTTGAAGGCCGCCGCACTGCGCATCACCAAAGCTGGTGCGGCACGCGTCCAATCGCTCCCGGATAAGGATGTTGTCCTCTGCCCCCCTGGGACAACTCCTTACCGGGGGCCTTTTTTTTGCGCCCGGCCGGAAATTCCTCGCCGGCGCTGAGCCGCGCCGTTCCGCTCCTCACGACCCGTCAACGACGTTGCTGCGCCCCGTCGGCCGCCTGATGGACTTGCCCCTGCCGCCGGATTAAAGTGAGCCGAAGGCCGGCCCTGCATCTCTCTCTGGCACTGCCGACTCGCTCGCGTGCGCCATCGATCCCCACGCCACTCGCCGTCTCGATCGGCCATTCATCTTTCCCGAGGTTTTCACCATGACTCGAGGCATCGCCATCCGCATCGGGTTTCCGTCGCCATGCCTTGCTGTCATCTGGTCGCTCGTTGGCCTCGGCAAGCCGCCACGGCGGCCGAACCGACGCGAATCGTTGTTCATGCCGATCAGCCCGGCACGCCGATTTCGCGCTATCTGACCGGCGCTTGCATCGAAGACGTCAATCACGAAATCTATGGCGGCCTCTACAGCCAGATGCTGTTTGGCGAAAGCTTTCAAGAGCCGGCCACCACGCCCCCTCCGCCGGGCTTTCAGGCATTCGGCGGGCAGTGGGCGGTCAGAGACGGCGTCCTGACGGCCGTCGGCCCGGACGGGCCCAAGCTGGTGGCGATTTTGCCGGCCGGCCGTGTGAACAGAGCGTGGCGGTGGAGATCTTTTTGCCGGACGCCGGCGGCGGAAACGCCGGCCTGATCGTCCGCGTCGACAAGCCCGGCGTCGGAGCCGATAACTTCGACGGCTACGAAATCTCGCTCGATGCCCGAGAATCAATTGGTCCGGCTGGGCTGGCACGGCCACAATTGGAGGCCGATTCGCGACGTCCCCTATCGCGGTGCCGGTCGGGCAGCTGGATTTCGCTGATCGGTCCGATTGTCGGACGATGCGCTAGAAGTCTTCGTCGACGGCAAAAGTCGTCTTTCGGTACGAGCATAGCGGCCCCTTGCCGGGCGGCAACGGCGTGGGACTGCGGCCCTGGCAAAGCGAGGTTCGTTACCGCAACCTGTAGGTGCGACAGTCGCAGGACGGGAGAGCGGCTGGCGACATCACTTCGCTTCCCTTCTCGAACGTCCCGACGAAGTGGACGAAGTGAGCGGCATGTGGCGGCCGGTGCGGCGCGGCTCGGCCGAGGGCACGCTCAAGCGGTCGAAACCGACCGCCCGTTTGTCGGCAATCAATGCCAGCAAGTCACGTTTGCCGGCGGCACGCGGCGAGATCGGCGTGGCCAATCGCGGCCTGAACGGTTGGGGATTGGCCTTCGAGGGCGGCAAGCCGTACGAGGGATATGTCTGGGTTCGCAGCGGCAAACCGGCTCGAGGCCGGCAAACACGGCACGCCGGCGAAGCCCGCCGAAGTTTGGGTATCGCTCGAAAGCGGCGATGGCGAGCAAACCTTGGCCGAGGCCCGGCTCGGCGCCGCCAACGGCCGACTGGAGCCGACTCGATTTTTCGCTCACTCCGGCCGGCCACGGCGCGGCGGGCGATTTGTCGTCAAACTCAAGCAGCCCGGCAGCGTGGCGCTCGGGCCACGCCTTTCTGCAGCCCGGCTCGTGGGGCCGATTCAAGAATCTGCCGGTCCGCCGCGACGTGGCCGAGGCGCTGGTCGATCAAGGGATCACGGTTCTCCGCTACGGCGGGTCGATGGTCAACCATCCCGAGTATCGCTGGAAGAAGATGATCGGCCCGCGCGACCGCCGCCCTCCCTACCACGGCCTTTGGTATCCCTATTCGAGCAACGGCTGGGGAATCGTCGATTTCATCGATTTTTGCGAGGCGGCCGGATTCCGCTGCATTCCGGCGTTCAACATGGACGAGACGCCTCAGGACATGGCCGACTTCGTCGAGTACGTCAACGGCCCGGCCGACAGCCCTTGGGGCCGCCAGCGAGTCGCCGCCGGACATCCCGAGCCCTATCGCCTCCGCTTTCTCGAGCTGGGCAATGAAGAACGGGTCGATGACAAATACTTCGCCAAGTTCAAAGCTGCTGGCCGAAGCCATCTGGGCCAAAGATCCCGAGATGACACTCGTCGTCGGCGACTTCGTCTACAGCCAGAAGATTACCGATCCGATGAATTTCGGCGGGGCCGCTTCCAAGATCACCACTCTGGCAGGTCAGGCCGAAATTCTAAAACTCGCCAAAGCTCATGACCGCGAGGTCTGGTTCGACGTCCACGTCGGCACCAACGGTCCCGATCGCGCCGGCGACTTGGATGCACTGCCGAGCTACTGCGAGGCCTTGGATCGCCTGGCCGACGGCGCCAAGCACGCCGTGGTCGTCTTCGAGTTCAATGCCGGCAATCACTGCCCAGCGGCGCGCCTTGGCCAACGCCGTGGCCATCCACGTCGTCGAGCGGCTCGGCTTGCCGATTGCCACTTCCGCCAATTGCCTGCAGCCCGACGGCCAGAACGACAATGGCTGGCATCAAGGGCTGCTGTTTCTCAATCCGTCGCAAGTCTGGCTGCAGCCGCCAGGCTATGTCACCCAGATGATTTCGCGGGCGTATCAGCCCGTACTGCTCAAGACCGACGTCGCCGGAAGTCCGGAGCATCTGGATGCCGCCGCCAAGCGGAGCGACGATGGCAAGACGCTGGTCGTCGAGCTGGTCAACACTCAGCGGCGAACCGTGCGACACCGAAATCGAACTGACCGGTTTCCAGCCGACGAACCCGACGGCCCAGGTCGAACAATTGGCCGGTCCGCTCGACGCCGTCAACACGGCCGACAATCCGCGCCGGCTTGTTCCCGAGCGGAGCGATTGGTCGTACGGCGATTTCCGACCCGGCTTGCCGTATCGGCTTCCGCCGTTCTCGTTCACGGTGATTCGGTTCGAATAACCATCGGTTCGGGCGGTCGTTGTCGGGCGCCGCAAGATTTTGGCCGCGTAGTGGCTATCAGGCGCGTGGGCCCGCTCCCGTCGTCTGCATCGCTTCGGAATCGACGAAGTGGTCGACGCCGTCGGCTTTGGCGATGACGATCACTCCCCCTTCGCTGACCGTGAAGCCGCGGGCGCGGTCATGCTCCAGGTCGAAGCCGATGTGCGTGCCGGGGGGGATGCGGACGCCCTTGTCGATGATCGCCCGGCGGACGCGGCAGTGCCGGCCGATGTCGACCCCTTCCAGCAGGATCGAGTCTTCGACGTGCGAGTAGCTGTTCACCCGGACGTTGGGGCCAACGATCGAACGCTCCACCTGGCCGCCCGACAGGATGCTTCCCTGGCAGATGATGCTGTCCAGGGCCGAGCCGCGCCGAGGATGGGCGCCTTCCTCGGCAAAGACGAACTTCGGCGGCGGATAGTTGGGGTGATAGGTGCGGATCGGCCAATGCTCGTCGTACATGTTCAACAGCGGATCGACCGAAATCAAATCCATGTTGGCCGCGTAATAGGCGTCCAGCGTCCCCACGTCGCGCCAATAGGCGTCCTGCTTGCGGTTTTCGTCGCGGAACGGAAACGCAAACACCCGGTGCGAGTCGATGATCGAGGGAATGATGTCGCGGCCAAAATCGTGCACGCTGCCGGGCCGCGTCGCGTCGATGCACAACTGCTCGAACAGGAAGCGAGCCGTGAAGATATAGATGCCCATCGAGGCGAAGATGTGTTCCGGGTCGCCGGGAATCGGCTTGCCGACGGCTGGCTTTTCCTCGAATCCCATGATCCGCCGCTCGCTGTCGACTTGCACCACGCCAAAATGCCGCGACTCGTCGGCCTGCACTCGCAGCGTGGCCACGGTCAGATCGGCCCGGTTGTCCTTTGTGGAACTCGACCAGGCTGTAGTAGTCCATTTTGTAGATGTGGTCGCCGGCCAGGATGACCACGTACTCGGGATGCTCTTTTTCCAGCGTGTAGATGTTCTGATAGACCGCGTCGGCCGTTCCCTGATACCAGTGTTCGTCGATCCGCTGCTGCGGCGGGACGACGTCGATGAACTCGCCCAGTTCGCGGCACAAGAACCGTCGCCAGCCGAGGTTGATATGCCGGTCCAGGCTCATCGCCTTGTACTGCGTGAGGACCAGCATCTTGCGGATGCCGCTATTCAGGCAGTTCGACAGCGTGAAGTCGATGATCCGGTAGAAACCGCCGAACGGGACCGCCGGCTTGGCCCGATCGCGCGTGAGCGGTTCCAGCCGCGATCCCTTTCCCCCTGCCAGAACGACAGCCAGCACGCTATTCATTCACCCACCCCAGCGATTCTTCACAGGAGCCATCGACCGTCATGAGTCAGCAGGCACGGTTAGTTTAACCGATTTCGCCGATCTGCACTAAGTGCGGATTTTCGACCTCCCGGCGGCATTTGCGGCCGCCCCGCACGGGGTGGCCCCTTGGCTGGTATCCCCCGGGGCGATAAGCTACAATTGCCGGCAAATAGCGGGGGGCGACCCCAGCGGGAGCCACCGTCTCGGCTGCCTGTCGGACCGCTTCGCTTGCCTCCCACTACGCGGCCGTAGGCTCGACGGGGGGCTGGCGGCCGCTCGCTTCGCCTGGCGATTGGCTAGCCCGACGCGACGACCGCCCAGAGCTAGAGGTTGCGACTTTTCGGCTCTTCCGAAACAGCCCTGGCCTTCGACGGATTGAAAAGGAGTTCACGCGTGTTTGTTGCCGCCTCGACCGAGTGTTTTGCCGATTTGTCGTTGGATTCGGCGCTCCAGCGACTGGTCGATCTGGAATACACCAGCGTCGAAATCGCGATCCACGAAAACGGCAAGCAACTCAAGCCGTCGGCCGTTCATGCCGACCTGGAACGAGCGATCGCTACCTGCCGCGAGACCTATCGGCTGACGATCGCCGCCTACAGCATCGACATCACCGCCGAAGGCGAGCTTTATTACGAGCAGTTCACCTCCTGCTGCCGCCTGGCCAAGGCCACCAAAGTCGTGGCCGTGGTCGTTCCGGCGGGCGAGTTGGGCACCCCCTTCAATGCCGAGATCGAACGGCTCAAACGCCTGGTGGCCATTGCCGGCCGCGAGGGAGTGGTCGTCGGCCTGAAGACCGAAACCGGCCGCATCACCCAAGACCCCGACACCGCGGTCGTCTTGTGCGACAACGTCAAAGGGCTGGGCCTGACGCTCGATCCCGAGCCACTACGTTTTTGGTCCCCACGCCGGCGATTCCTACGACCAGGTTCTCAAGCACGTGGTCCACGTTCAACTCCGCGACACGACCAAGGACAAGCTCCAAGTCCGCATCGGGCAAGGGCTGATCGAATACGGCAAGCTGGTGACCCAGCTCTCCCGGTCCATTACAACCGGGCCCTCTCGGTGCTGGTCTGGGAAATGCCCGAAGTCGACCACGCCGCCGAAATGCGGCAAACTGCGCCTGCTGCTGGAAAGCTTGCTGTAGGGCGTCCGGCCATGCCGCCGCGGCCGGCATTACGCTGCCGCGAGTGCGGTGGCGGAATTTGCTTTCGCCCCGGCCTTCTACTAAGCTGGCCCTAAGATCTGCCGGCTACGGCCGCAGCTGGCGTAGCCCGCGGTCGGCCAGCTCGCCGGAGATGCGCTCCGGCAAGCCGTTTCCGATCTTTCCGCTTTCATCCCCACATCGTTCGCCTGTTCCATGAGGCTTCCGATGACACTGCGCTCGACGTCGTTGCTCGCTTCACGCCGCCGGCCGGCGGTCGTCTTTCGCTTCATGCTGCTGGCGCTTGCGGTGGCGATCGGCTCGGCCGCGGCGGCACGTGCCGAGATCACGTTCAAGAAAACCGTGCTCGACGATAAGTTTCGCAGCGAGGGCTGTGCCGTCGGCGACTTCAATCACGACGGCAAGCTCGACGTTTCGGCCGGCAGCGTTTACTACGCCGCTCCCGACTGGCACATGGTCTCGGTGTTGGAAAAGCCCGCGGAGACCGACCCGCACGGCTATAGCAAGTCGTTCTGCAACTTCGCCGAAGACATCAATCGGCGACGGCCGCACCGATCTGATCGTGGTCGGATTTCCCGGGCGAAGCGACCCATTGGTTCGAGCAACCCGAAAAAGAAGGGCGACGTCTGGAAGCCGCACGTCATCGCTCCCATCACCAATAACGAAAGCCCGGGCTGGTACGACATCGATGGCGACGGCGCAAGGCGAATTGCTGTTGGGCTTACGATCCGGGCGGCTACATCGGCTATGCCAAGCGGCACGGCCGATCCGACCGCGCTGTGGGATCTGAAACCCGTTTCCGAGCCGAACGCACCCGGTCACTGACCGATTCTCGCATGGCATCGGCGCCGGCGACATCAACGGCGACGGCCGGCCCGACATCCTGGTGACCGAAGGCTGGTGGGAACAGCCCGTCAGCGGATCGACCACGCCCTGGACGTTCCACAAAGTCTCGTTCGGACCGGCCTGTGCCCAGATGTGCGTTGCCGATTTCGATGGCGACGGCGATGCCGACGTGGCGACCTCGGCGGCCCACCAGAACGGCCTCTGGTGGCACGAGCAGAAAAAAGACGGCTGGCAGACGCACGAAATCGACAACACGTCTGGATGTCTCGCAGACGCCATGCCTTGTGCCTGGCCGATATCAATGGCGACAAGCTGCCCGATCTGGTCACCGGCAAGCGTTGGTGGGCCCATGGGCCCACCGGCGACATCGAACCCGACAATCCGGCCGTGATCGTCTGGTTCGAGCTGAGCCGTAAGGACGGCACGGCCGAGTTCAACGCCCACCGCGTCGACGACGACTCGGGCATTGGCACCCAGTTCCAGTGGCCGACGTCAACGGCGACGGGCTGTTGGACATTGTCACGGCCAACAAGAAGGGTGCCCGCGTCCTCGATCCAACAAAAACCCTAGCTGCAGCGCGGCGAGCCCGATCGATTCGGGCTCTGCGTGTGAGCCATCCTGGGCCAGTCGGCGCGTGCGGGAAAAGCGTGAGCATGGATCCGTTGGTTTTCACTCCCTACGCACGGCCGCAAATCTGGGGCGAGCGCCGGCTCGAGCGCCATTTGGGCAAGCCGCTGCCGCCGGGCACGTTTGGCGAAGCCTGGGAAATCAGCGCCCATCCGCATCATGTCAGCCGTGTGGCCGAAGGCCCGCTTGGCCGGCAGCCCGCTCGACGAACTTTGGCGACGCCACGGTCGCGAGCTTGTCGGCCCGCGCGGCAAGCTGCCGGCGCAGTTTCCGCTGCTGATCAAATACCTCGATTGCCACTTGCAGCTTTCCGTGCAGGTTCATCCCGACGATGCACTGGCCGCCAGCTTGCGGCCGGGCGAACAAGGCAAGACCGAAGCCTGGGTCATCCTGTCGGCCGAACCCGATGCGCGGATTTATGCCGGCCTTCGCCCCGGCACCACCGCCGCCGACCTGCGGCGGCATCTGGAGCACGGCACGGTCGCCGAGTGCCTTCACTCGCTCGTTCCCCAGCCGGGCGATTGCTTGTTTCTGCCGGCCGGCACCGTTCACGGCGTCGGCGGCGGGGTGCTGATGGCCGAGGTTCAGCAGTCGAGCGACGCCACCTTCCGGCTGTTCGATTGGAACCGCCTCGGGCCCGACGGCCAGCCTCGCGCAACTGCACATCGACGAGTCGCTTGCAGGCGATCAATTGGAACGCTGGGCCGACCGAGCCCGGTGCGGCCGAACTCCGCTGGCCGGTTTGCCGGCCGGCGTCAGCGGCGAGTCGCTTGTCGAATGTCCTTATTTCGCGCTCACGCGATTTCAGACCCAGCGTGCCGCTGCCGCTGCCCTATGCCCACGAGATGTCGATCTGGATGGTGCTGGCCGGCGAGGCGCGCCTGACCGGCAGCGAGCGGCTATGCACGCGACGTTTCGCCAGGGCGAAACCGTGCTGGTTCCGGCCTCGTCGGCGTCGCTCACCTGGCAGCCTCGGCTACGCGGCGAACCGGTCACGCTCTTGGCCGTGCGGACACACGGCACCGGCTAAGCAGGGTGCAGCGGGCAAGTTTGCCGCCGCCCTCGCCGTTACGCTGCCGATTTCTCGCCCGCCAACGAGTCGCTGAACAGCAGGCCGGCCACCAGGGCCATGGCGACCAGAAACATCTGGAAGCCGGTTTGCACGGCCACGTCGGGATCCTGCCCCAGCAGCGACGAAAACGTCCGCACGCCCAGCGAGCCGGGAACCAGCAGCGCCAGACCGGGGATGATCACCAATTCCGGCGTCACGCCGCGCCATCGGGCCGCCAGGTGTGCCGCCAGCCCCAGGACAAAGGCCCCAAAAAACTCGCCGCACACCGGCCCCAGCATCGTCGTTCCCAGTCGAGTGCCAGCCAGCGCCACCGCCGAGCCGAGCAGGATCCACCCATAGTCGCCCAGCCGGGCGCCAAAGCGAATCGTCGACCCCAAGGCCACCATCACCAGCGCCGGCACCCAGGTCCACTCGGGCAAGGGCAACGGTTCCTTGAGCAGCGGCGGACTCGGCATGAACTCAGTCACCTTCAGCCCCAACAGCACGCCGATCGTCATCGCCAAAAAGACCACGCCCACGCCAGCCATCCGCGAGCTGCCGGCGACCAAATGTCCTTGGGCCAGTTCTTCGGTGGCATCGACCAGCATGATGCCCGGCAAAAGAATGATCAGACCGGCGGCCAGGGGCACCCATTCGGCAAACGAACCGAGTGGAATATCGATCGAGCCGACAATCAGGCCGGCAGCCAGGGCGGCGACCAGTTCGAACAGTCGCGACGACGCCCGCACTCGCCGCAACGCCACCGCCACGCAGCCGACCGCCAGGCCGACGGCCAGCGCCGCCCACAGTTCGGTGGTCCCGGCGCCGAAGAAGATCGCGAATGCACCGCTGCTCAGCACATAGGCGGCCACCGTCGCAAGCCGGCCCCAAGGAACTGCACTTTTGCGCGATTTCGTCGATCCGTCGCCGGGCCTCACCGACCTCCACGGTCCCCCGATCGAGCTCCTGGGCCAAAGCGGTCAACTTGCGTCCAGCTTTGCAAATCGACTCGGCCCGCCTGGGCACGCAGCACATAGGTCAACGGCGTCCCCGCGCCGTCGAACGACATCAACAGCCCGGTCGGCATCGTCATGATTTGCAGCGGCACGCCGAGCCGACCGGCCAGCCGCAGTTAGCGTCGCTTCCAGCCGGTGGGCGGGCAGACCGACCTTGTGCAACGCGCGGGCCAGTGCCAGCAGCAGATCGATTTTCGCATCCGGTGGAGTGCTCTCCGGCCGGTCGTTCGACAATTCGGTAGTTAACGCCATCAGGGACGGTGCCTCGCGGAGTTGGCGCGGGTGTTTTTTAGATCGATTCGCGCCGGCTCATCCCCCGCCGGGATTCGCTCCCCGCGGGCCGCGCAATTGCAGGCAAAAACTGCCGCGACAGGCCGGGCTTAACCGTCAAAACTGAATTTATTAGAGTTTAGGTTGCAGTTCGACCGCCGCAAGGTAGTCGCTGCCTCATCCGCTACCGCGGGCGACCGATGATAGACTAAAGCATATGCTCTCACGGCGGCAATTCTTGATCGGTTCCACCTCTGCGCTGGCCGCCGGCGTCGTCGGGGCTCGTTGGGCATTGGCCGACGAGAATTTGGCCGACCTGGCCGCCGCGCGGACCGATTTGTATCGCGCCTACGCCACGCGGTTGGAAGGTCTGGCCGCCTGGTGTGACGAGCAGCATCTGACCGAGCGGGCCGCGCTCGTGCGCTCCTGGCTGCCAGTGCGGCAATCGGACCGGCAATATCTTTTCGTTCCCGCCGAATTTCGTTCGCTGGCGGCCGTCCAGGAATCGCCGCCGGAAGCCGCAGATCCCGACGGATCGGCAGGCAGCGGAGTTCGCCGAGCGATTTGCGCGGCTGCGGCGCGAGCAGGCCGCTGCGCTCTACCGCCTGGCCGAGCAAGCCGCCGAGCAGCACCAAGCGTCGTTGGCTTGCCAGTTGGTGTCCGAGGCCGCCCGCGAAGATTCCGCTTGCCGACGGGCGTGGCGGTTCTTGGGCTTCGCCCAATCGATCACGGCTCTTGGCAAACGCCGTTCGAAATCGAGCAGCTCAAGGCCGGCAAGTCGTGGCACGAGCGTTTCGGCTGGCTGCCCAAGGGCTACGTGGCTCGTTATGAAAACGGCGAGCGATTTTTCCAGGGCCGCTGGATGTCGCTCGGCCGACGAAGCCCGGCTCCGCGGCGAGATGCGCGACGACTGGCGCATCGAAACCGACCATTACGTCGTGACGACCAATCGTGGGTTGGAAGAGGGGGTGGCGTTGGCCGGGCAATTGGAACGGTTGCGAGCCATCTGGCAGCAAGTCTTCACCGGCTATCTCATCGACGAGGCGGAACTGTCCGAGCGACTGGCCGCGGGCGATCCGCTGTCGAGCCACGCCGGCCCGAAGCACAACGTCGTCTATTACCGCACGCGCGAGCAGTACAACGATGAACTTCGTGCCGCGCAGCCGCAGATCGAGATGACGCTGGGAATCTATCTTGCCAGCAGCCACACGGCCTATTTCTTCGCCGGCGCCGATCAGGAACCCGGCACCATCGACCACGAAGCGACCCATCAGTTGTTCCACGAAAGCCGGCAAGTCGCCAAAGACGTCGGCCGGCGGGAGAACTATTGGATCGTCGAGGCCGTGGCCTGCTACATGCAGTCGCTCGTTCGGCACCAAGGCTATTACACGCTCGGCGGCGCCGATGCCGGTCGCATGCCCGTCGCACGGCAGCGGCGGCTTCGCGATGGTGTCTACCTGCCGTTGGCCAAGCTGGTCCGCTTGGGCATGCACGATTTGCAGGGCCATCCCGACATCGTCCGGCTCTACACCCAATCGGCAGGGTTGGCCGCCTTTCTCTTGGATCGCTATCCCGAGGCGACCGCCGCCTATCTCGAGGCCGTTTATACCGACCGTGCCGATTCTGACACGCTCAGCCGGCTGACCGGTGCCGGACTATCCCCAGCTCGACCGCCAATACGGCGAGTTCCTCGAGGCTTTGGGGTCCTGAACAGCCCGCCGGATGCGGCGGCAAACGCAGGCCCCATTCCTTCGCGGGCCATCCGCCTGTCCCGTCCCGTTGCTCCAATCGGTTCTCTCCTTGGCTGCGGCAACGAGCCTGCCGTAACCTATGGTTTCTGTGAAGTCTGTTTGAAAGTGCGCCAGACGCGAGTCGCGAGCGGCGACATCGCGGCACCCACGGCCAGTGCTGCTTTCGAGCACAACTCCGGCGAGCCAGAGGGCTTGCCGAGCAGTCCGGCATCGGAAGAACTCCACAAGAGAGGTTGCCCGCGATGATTTCGACACCGCGACGCATCCGTCAGCACAGTTCGCTGATCACCGTCTTTCATCGTCTGGCCGACGCGCTGGCGATCGCGGGCGGATTGACGTCGGTCTCGGCGATCTCGCCGACGGTGGTCGAAGTGCCGACGTCGCTCTCGGGCGCCGCGGCGGTGATCCTCTATTTCGTGTTGGCCGAAGCCCGCGGCACCTATCGCAACTGGCGCGGCATCTCGCCGAACCGCGAACTGGCCTCGGCCATCGGCACCTGGGCCTGCACGTTGCCTCCGATGTTCGCCGGCCACTGGCTGTACGATCGCGTGAGCCACACGCCCGCTCCTTGGAGCTCGGCGGTGCTTGTCGAGTGGTTCTTGCTCGCCATCCTGCTGCTGGCGGCGTTGCGGCTCGGCGCACGAGGGATTCAGCGGCTGCTCCGCGCGGGCGGCATCCACGCGCGGGGCTTTGCCGTGCTGGGCGTCAACGAACTCGGATTTCAATTGGCCACGAATATCGCCAATACGCCCGACCTCGGCCTGAAGCTGGTCGGCTTCTTCGACGATCGGCCGCCGCATCGCCTGCCCGCCGTGCCGCCCGAAATCGGCAAGCGAGTCGGCGATATCCAACAGTTGATCGAACTGGCCCGCTCGGGCGAGATCGACCGGATCTACATCACGCTGCCCATGCGGGCGGAGCAGCGGATTCGCCGGCTGTTGACCGAACTGAGCGATTCGACCGCTTCGGTCTACATTGTTCCCGATTTTTTCGTCTTCGAGCTGCTCCATTCGTGCTGGACCGACATTGGCGGTTTGCCGGTCGTGGCCGTGTTCGACCATCCGTTCTACGGCGTCGACGGGCTCTTGAAGCGAGTGACCGACTTCGTGCTGGCCAGCCTGATGCTCGTCTTCCTGGCGGTGCCGATGCTGCTGGTGGCGGCGGCGGTCAAGCTGACTTCGGCCGGCCCGGTCTTTTTCCGTCAACGGCGCTACGGCATGGACGGCCGCGAGATTCGCGTTTGGAAATTTCGCACGATGGACACCGACGAAGACGGACCGGTCGTCCGCCAGGCGACGCGCAACGACGCGCGGATCACCCCCATCGGCGGATTTTTGCGGCGCACGTCGCTCGACGAATTGCCGCAACTGTTCAATGTTCTCGGCGGCAGCATGAGCCTGGTCGGCCCGCGGCCCCACGCCACCGCCCATAACGAAGAATATCGCCGCCACATTCGCGGTTACATGCTGCGGCACAAAGTCCGGCCGGGCATTACCGGCCTGGCCCAGGTCAACGGCTGGCGGGGCGAAACCGACACGCTCTACAAAATGGAAAAGCGGATCGAATTCGACCATCAATACATCCGCGAATGGAGTCTCTGGAAAGACTTCAAGATCCTCTTTCGCACGATTTTCACCGTCTTCAAACGCGAAAACGCTTACTAGCCGCCAGCCCCGCCGATCGACCGTCTCGCGTCGAGCCGTCGATCGCTCGCAGATCCATAACGCCCGCGCGGAGCTGCTCGTCGGGTCTTGCCTCTACCCGACGAGCGCCCCGCGGGCGGCTTTTTTCCTGCTGCCTCGCCGGGCATCTGCCGGGCCGCCGCGCGCGAATATTGACATTCGGCCACCGCTGCCAAACAATGCTCGCACGGCACCGCGATTTTCGCGTGCCGGCGCCGCTGCCGTCGATCCGCCGCGCGCAGGGACATGCTGCATCGGGCCCTGGAGCGGAGGTGGAGCATGACGCAAGTCTTACGACCTCGGCTGCGCGACGTCGAAAGCTTTCCCGTCAATCGCACCGATGGCGAAGTCCACTTCGCGCTGCGCGATCCGGACGGCTTTGCCAGCTCGATCGTGATTCCCTATCCCGCCGCCGTGTTGGCGTCGCTGATGAACGGCGATCGGACCCTGGCCGAAATTCAAGACGCAGTTCCAGCGGCAATTCGGCGAGCCGGTGGAGCTGGAAGATCTCGAGCGGCTGATCTCCCAGCTCGACGAGCGATTCTTCCTGGAGAACGAGCGCTTTCGTCTCCGCTGGAAACTCGAAGTCGAGCAATACCTCAACAGCAAAGTGCGGCCGGCCGTCCATGCCGGCGGTGCCTATGCCGGCGCAGCCCGAGCCACTGCTCAAGCAACTCGACGCCCTCTTTCTTCCCCCCGCCGGCCCGGGTCTGCCGGCCAGCCTGGAGCGGTCCGCCGGCGCTGGCGGAGCCGGCTGCCGGTGATCGCAGCCGCCGCCGAGTCCGCCGGTTGCTGGGCGTTCTCAGCCCGCACATCGACCTGCGCCGCGGCGGGCCGGCGTTCGCCTGGGCCTATCAGCGGTTGGTCGACGAAAGCGACGCCGACTTGTTCGTCATCTTCGGCACGGCTCATTCGCCGATGCGTTATCTCTTCTCGGCCCTGCGCAAACATTTCGACACGCCGCTGGGAACGGTCGAGACCGATCTGGCGTTCGTCAATCGCTTGTCGGCCAACCTGAAAAAACTGCCCGGCGGAGCCGACGTCGACCTGTTCGCCAGCGACCTGGCCCATCGCTACGAACACTCGATCGAGTTCCAGGTCCTCTTTTTGCAATATTTGCTCGGCGGTCGCCGGCCGTTCAAAATCGTGCCGATCCTGACCGGTTCGTTCCACTCGTTCATCGCCGAGGGGCGCCAGCCGCGGACCGACGCCGCGGTGTCGGCATTCAGCGAGGCGATGCGGCAAACCGCCGCCCAGCACTGCACGGCGGAAAACGCGGGGCCGTGTCTGCTACATCAGCGGCGGCGACCTGGCCCACATCGGCCAGCGATTCGGCGATCGGCAACTCTTGAATCGCGAACGGCTCGATGCCCAATCCGCCAGCGACCTGCGCCTGCTCGACGCCGCCTGCCGGGCCGACGCCACGGCCCTGTTCGACGAGATCGCCCGGGAGAAAGACGCCAATCGCATCTGTGGGCTTTCCCCCACCTACACGATGCTCGAGGTGATGCAGCCCCGCCGCGGCGAGCTTTTGAAGTATGGCCAGGCGGTCGAGCCCGACGGCACTTCTTGCGTCAGTTTCGGCAGTGCCGCCTTTTACGGCCCATAAGGCCGCGTCGACGGCGGCCGATGCAGCAGCCAGCCGCACGGCGGCGGCGGTGTCCGATCGGCCCGCTTTCGCCCGCTCGGGCGATCCTTTAGAATTCGGGTCGTCTACCGGCATTTCCCTCGATCGGAGCAAACACTCTTGGCCGCGGCACGCAAGATCCACATCATCGGCATCGGCGACGACGGACTCGACGGAGTAACGGCCGGCGCGCGGCGATTGATCGATGAGGCCGAACTGCTGCTGGGAACCGAAGCCACGCTGGCCAAAGTCCCGCCGTCGAAAGCCCAGCGCTGCGCGCTGGCGGCCAATCTCGACCAGGCCGTCGAAAGGCTCTCGAAACTCGGCGGCAAGCGGGCGGTGGTGCTGGCCTCGGGCGATCCGCTGTTTTACGGCGTGGCCCGCTATCTTTGCGACAAGCTCGGCAAAGACTCGTTCGACGTCGTGCCGCACGTCAGCAGCATGCAATTGGCCTTCGCCCGGGTGAAAGAAAGCTGGGAAGAAGCGTTTCTGACGAACCTGGCCAACCACCCGCTGGAACAGGTCGTCGAGCGGATTCGCACGGCCACGACGGTCGGGTTGTTCACCAGCGAGCAGCATTCCCCCGCGGCGGTTGCCCAGGCCCTGCTGGACCGGCGGATCGATTATTTTTCGGCCTATGTCTGCGAGAATCTCGGTTCGCCCGACGAGCGCGTGACGCATGGCGAACTGGCCGAGATCGCCGGCGAGCAGTTTTCGGCGCTCAACGTGATGATCCTGATCCGCAAACCCAACGTCCCCGACCGGCCCAGCGAGGCGATTGGCCGGCGACTGTTCGGCAACCCGGACGAAGCGTTTTTGCAGTCGAAGCCCAAGCAGGGTTTGTTGACTCCGGCCGAGGTGCGGGCGCTGGCGCTGGCCGAGTTGGACTTGGGACCGGCCAGCATCGTCTGGGACATCGGGGCCGGCAGCGGATCGGTGGCGATCGAGGCCGCGCAGATCGCGGCCGCCGGCACGACCTACGCCATCGAAATGGATCCGGACGATCATGCTCTGATCATCGCCAACGCCGAGCGGTTCGCCGTGCGCAATCTGGTGCCCGTGCTGGGCCGGGCGCCCGACGCCTGGGCCGCGCTGCCGGCTCCCGACGCGATTTTCGTCGGCGGCAGTGGCCGCGAGATCGGCAGCGTGGTCGAACTGGCTTACGAGCGGCTGCGCCCCGGCGGCCGGATCGTGGCCAACGTGGCCTCGATCGACACGCTGGCCGGTGTTCACGAGGTGCTGCAGCGTTTGGCGCCCGAGGTCCAGGTGTGGATGGTCAACATCGCCCGGGGCACCTACCAACTGGAACGCATGCGGTTCGACGCCCTCAACCCCAGTTTCCTGATCGCCGCCGTAAAGTCCTGAGACGTTCCGGGCCTCGTTGCCGAAGTTCTGAAACGATGAATCAGCTCGCACCCCTCGACGTCGATCGCCGTCGGAGCCCATCCCGACGACGTCGAAATCGCCTGCGGCGGCACGCTGGCCAGACTGGTCCGGCAAGGATATCGGGTCGGCATCATCGATCTGACCGATGGCGAGCCGACGCCCGGTTCGCCCGGCCCGCACGTCCGTTTGGCCGAGGCCGAGCGGGCGGCCGAAACGCTCGGCGTGCATGTCCGCGTGCAGCTTGGGCTGTCGAAT
Source organism: uncultured Planctomycetaceae bacterium (assembly GCA_963702015.1). Classification (GTDB taxonomy): domain Bacteria; phylum Planctomycetota; class Planctomycetia; order Pirellulales; family PALSA-1355; genus DATJTR01. Next base: position 1,149,133 of record OY969698.1, on the reverse strand, counting down.
CGTCGGCTGTTCGATTCGTTCGAGGCGCGCGTGGCGCTGGGCAAAGAGCTGCGGAAATATCGGCCCAAGCTGGTGTTGGGCTTCGGCGAAAAAACGCCGCTGGCCTCGCCCGACCATTGGCAGGCGATGCAGATCACCGACGCGGCCGTCTTCTACGCCCGGCTGACCAAGTGGGACGAGTACTTCGACGGCTTGCCGGTCCACACCGTTTCGGCCCAGCTCTATTTCACGCTGGCCTTTTCCTCGCTCGAATTGCCGGCGGCGGCCGGGCACCTGGTGGTCGACATCGGTGACACGCTCGAGACCAAGCTGGCCAGCATTCGCGCCTACGCCACGCAGTTTCCACCGGCCAAAGAATACATCTACCGCCGGGTCGAGGCCGTGGCGCTGCATCACGGGGCCGCCGCCGGATTTCCAGCCGGCGAGCTGTTTGCCAGTCCGCGGACGCTCGGCACCCGCGACCTGATCCATTTTCTTTTCGGCCAGACTCCGGCCGATCAGCCGCAAAAGCCCGACGTGCGATAAAGCGGCGCCATCGGCCGCTTGCTCGCTTAGCGCGTGCGAATCGGCTCACCGCGGCCGATATTGCCGCAGCTCGTCGAGCATGCCGGTCAGGTCGGCCGGCAGCGGAGCCACGAACTCCAAGCGGTTCGCCGGTCGTGGGCGAAACGATCTTCAATCGCCGCGCGTGCAGCGCCTGCCGCTCGAGGACCACGGTCGTGTCGCTCGCGTCGCGGCTCAGCTCGCCGCGCGTGATCCGCGCCCGGCCGCCATAGAGCCGATCGCACAGCACCGGAAAGCCGATGTGGGCCAGGTGCAGACGGATTTGATGCGTCCGTCCGGTCTTGGGCAGCACCTTGAGGGCCGCAAAACCGTCGAATCGCTCGATCACTTCGTAAAACGTCTGCGACTCGCGGCTGTCGGGACGCCCGCGACGGATCGCCATCTTTTCGCGGTGCGAGGGATGCGGTCCGATCGGCAAGTCGATCAGATCGCGATCGCGATCGGGCACCCCCACCACGATCGCAAAATACTCTTTCTCGGTCGTCCGCTGCTCGAACTGTTCGGACAGCCGCATGTGGGTGGCATCGGTCTTGGCCACCACCAGCACGCCGCTGGTGTCGCGATCCAGCCGATGCACGATGCCCGGCCGCGTCGGGCCGCCAGCCGCACTCAGATTCTCGAAATGAAACGCCAGCGCACTGGTCAGCGTCCCCTCCCAATGCCCTTTGGCCGGATGGACCACCATGCCCGGCGGCTTATTGATCGCCGCGATTTCCGCATCCTCGAACAGGATGTCGAGCGGGATATTCTCGGGCACGGGCCCGACGCGTGGCAGATCGGGGAGGACCATCGAGACGTGCTCTCCCACGCGGAGGCGATGCGATGCCTTTGGCGCGGTGCCCTTCGACCTTCACCCCCACGGCGTTGATTGCCCGACGCAGATGGACGCGGCTGTATTGCGGCAGTTGCTGGGCCAGAAACCAATCGAGACGGCTGCCGGCGTGGTTTTCAGGAACAACCAGTTCGATCAGCGCGCCGGCAGAAAATTCGCCAGACATCACTATTGGCGCTCGGCGTGCTTTGCGCCGGTCGGTGCGGCTGCCGGTCGGATCGGTGCCGGAGGATGGGCCGTCGGTCGTCGCTTCGGAGCTCGCCGCCGCAGGGGCCGTCGGGCGTCGCGGCTCGACTCTGGCGTCGGCATCATCGCCTGGCGATGTGCCGGACCGATCGGGTGAGTCGGGCAGATTGTCGAGATTGAACGGCGATTTGCAAGCCAGGAGTGCCGGGACTGCGGCGCGTTTCGCTTGCCGATGTCCTGTTTGGCGAACCAGTCGTAGAACTCTCTTGTCTTCAGGTCGTTTCAAGTCCTTCGCTCGCTTTTCGGCGGCCAGCGCGAAAGGAGTGTCGGGCCATTTGGTGGCAATCGCTTGATATTCTTCTTCGGCCTTCTTGATCTCGCCCAAGCACTCGTGCACGCGTGCCAAACCGAACGAAGCCTGCTTGAGCAGGGCCGGTTCGCGGGTTTCGCCGAGAACTTGTCTGGTAGCGATCGGCCGCAGCGTCGCAGAATATCGCGGGCCAACAGCCTTGTCGCGGAAAAGCAGGTTGCTTCCCTCGTCCAGCCCCAAATCGGCCGCCATGCACAGCGACCACCAGCCGACCGGCGTGCCGGCGTGGACTTCGCCCAGGTCTTCCAGCTTGAGCCGATCCGAGCTGCGGCGAGCGCGGCGAAATAGTCGTCCCAGGCCGCCGCGGTTTCGGCCGCCGTGCGGCGCTGAGCGACGACATAGACCGCCGCCCCACGACCACCAGCAGAATCCCCACCAGGATGGTATTGGTGTAAGGCCGGACCGCATCGGCCCAATGCCCGAGCGAATCGGCGAGTTGATTGGTTTCGAGCTCGTGGCGTCGTTCGGTTTTCATGCTAGGAATCCTACCAGCAATGCCCGAGCGGCGATCGCAAGGGCCGACGATGCCGCGCCCAAAAATACGGGAAACGACGCTTCGATCGAGCCGCAACAAAAGCGGTGCGCGAGGCGTGTTGCCAAACCGAAAGTATAGGAGTCGATGCGCGCTGGGGTCAAGGCCGACGCATCTCAAGCCCGAAAGCCGCTCCACGGCACGGTCAAACATCGGGAAATCGCCAGCCGCCCACGGCTTCCGCCGGGCCGCGGCCATCCCTTTACCCCGCTTGTCCCTCGAGCATCGCCCTTTGGCAACCGATCGGGCAACTGGCATACTAACCGCCTGCCCGACACGCCGGCGCGCATCGCTGGCCTGCCGAGTGTTGGCCGCGCTGTGCGGCTCACCGCGGTCCGAAGGGCAGTACGGTCCCGCTCCTGGTCCCCATCACGGTCCGTTCCTTCCCGATGTTTGAAACTTACTTTTGGCTCTGCCTGTCGGCCGTGGCGGCCGGCGCCATCAACGCGATCGCCGGCGGCGGCACGCTGCTGACGTTTCCGGCCTTGTTCGCGGCGCTTGGGACTTCGGCCGGCGCGTCGGTGATGGCCAATGCCACCAGCACCGTGGCCCTCGTCCCGGCCTCGCTGGCCGCGATCTGGGGCTTATCGCCGCGAACTAGCACCGATCCGGCGCTGGGCCTTGCTGTTGGCCGGCCCAAGCCTGGTGGGCGGATTCATCGGCTCGGCCCTGGTGGTCCTGCGGCCCGAGTCATTCAAAATGGCCGTCCCCTGGCTGATTCTGACCGCCGCGCTGCTATTTGCCGTGCAACCGCTGGTGGCCCATCTGACGGGGATCGGCCGCCCGCGAACGCAGATTTCCTGGCAAGGGGTGCTCTGGGAGCGGTCGTCCTGCAGTTCTTGATCGCGATCTATGGCGGCTATTTCGGCGCGGGAATCGGCATTCTGATGCTCACGTCGCTGGCCGTCATGGGGCTGAGCGACATTCACGAAATGAACGCCCTCAAGTCGCGTGTTGGGAACGATCATCAACGCCACATCGGTCGTCGTCTTCGTCGCCAACGGCACGGTCAACTGGCCCTTCGCCGGCGCGATGGCCATGGCGGGCATCGCCGGAGGTTATGCCGGCGCTCGTGTCTCGCGGCGGATGAACCGGCGGCTGGTCCGCTGGCTCGTGGTAGGCATCGGCGTGGTGCTGGCGAGTTACTATTTCTGGCGCCAAGCCCACGGACCCAACGCTGCCTGAGTCTCTCGCTGTTCGTTGCGCCCGCGATGCGAGCACCGCTCGGCTGCCGCTGGTCGGAGGGACACATGGCGCGCGACGCCGGATCAATCAGTTGGCCATCTGGCCGAGTTGATACAAAAAGATTCCCGTGGCGACCGCGACATTTAGCGAGTCGGTCCCCGGCCGCATGGGGATGGTCACCTGCCGGTCGCAGTGGGCGATCCAGCGGGACCCCAAGCCGTGCCCCTCGCTGCCCAGCAGCAGGGCCAGCCGCGCCGGCCGCACCAGGCCGGCGAGCGGTTCGGCCGACGCATCGAGGACCGTCGCCCAGCGCTGGCAGCCCCACTGCGTCGGCCAACGCCGCCAGTTCGGTTTCCAGATCGTCCGCTTCGACAATCGGCAGAGCGAAAGCCGCTCCCATCGACACCCGCAGCACGCGCCGCGAAAAGGGATTGGGACAGTCGGGGCCAAGCAGCACCGCATCGACGCCGAACGCGCCGCTCAAACGCAGAATCGCGCCCAGGTTTTCCGGATCTTGCACGTTCGGGCAAACGACCACGGTCGTCTGGGCTCCGGTCGGCGCCGTCAAGTCTGCACAGTCGCCGACATGCACGGCCGCTGGCCACAGGCCAGCACGCCACGGTGAAAGTCGAAGCCGACAATCTGCTCGATCCAAGCGTCGGGAACGACATAGACCGCCGTCGCCCGCCCAGCGAGATGGCCAAAGCGATCGGCATGACGCTGGCCGACCAGCAGCGACTCGACCGGCAAGCCGCTAGCCAAAAGCCGGACCACCAGCTTCTCGCCTTCGGCCACGAACCGCTGAGCCCAACGAGTGGCGTTGGTCTCCTTCAGGTGGCGATAGGCAACCAGCCGCGGATCGTCGAGTGATTCGATGACGTATTGCATGAACGTACTGGTCAAAACCGTCGTCAGCATTGCCGTCCGCGACGGCGGCCGACTCGACATGAGCCGCTGCTTGCGGATCAAAGGTCCCCATTCTATCAGCTGTCCCCAGCCCTGCGGCGCAGGTATGGCGCAATACGCGGCGGCGCCATGCTAGCGACGGAAAAGTCGCGGCAATCGTTAAGGACTGCGCAATCGTTAAAGTCTGCCACCGGTCGGGGTCGAATTTAGAGGCGGACCGGTGATGGGCATTCCACAGGCGCCCTTGCGCCTGGAGCGTGCCGCAGGCAGGCGAACCGACCACCACGCCATGTGCTAAACGCGATGGCCAGAATCTCTCTCACCCGTTTGCGATTGTTGATCGTCGCACTGCTGGCCACGCCACTGCTGCTGGCGCCGTCGGGTGGCTGTTCGCGCGCGTTCTACCGCATTCGCGGCCGACCGGGAAGTCGACTTTTTGGTTGGGCAAAAGGCGGCCGATCTGGGCTGGACGATGCCCCGTTTTCCTAGCTATCTCGACCCACGCAGTCGATATTTCGACCCGACCAGTCCCGACGCCCCGGCAATGCCGTTCGACGATCCGGTGGCACACCAATACATGCATCAAGTCAACCGCATGGCCGGCTGGCCCTGTTGGCATGTCTATGGCGATTGGTGGGGACTCGAAGCGCCGAACTGGCGAGAACAGATGCACGAATATGCCGAATTCACCGAGGACGACAAGCTCATTCTTTCGGCCGAGTCGGCGGTTCGCGCGGCAATCATCAACTCGTCGGGTTATCGCACGAACCTCGAGACCCTCTACATCTCGGCGCTCGACGTCAGCTCGCAACGATTCCAATTCGTCACGCAATTGTACACGACCAACACTACGAGCTTCTTGACCAGCGGACCGCAATCCGCCGAATGGCGAAGCCAGCACGCTGACGACCGCCACCAATCCGACGCTGACAAAGATGTTCGCCGCCGGCGGCACGTTGACGGTCGGCATCGCCAACTCGTTCGTCTGGCAGTTTGCCGGACCGAACACGAATCAGACGCACTCGCTGCTCAATTTCAGCTTCATGCAGCCGCTGCTGCAATTCGGCGGTCGGGGCTACATCCTCGAGCCGTTGACCATCGTCGAACGCCAATTGCTGGCCAACTTGCGTGCTTTTCAGCGCTATCGCCAGGGCTTTTACACCAACGTGGTCATCGGCGACGCCACGAACGTCAGCGGGCCGCAGCGCGACGGTGGTTTTGCCGGCGGCACCGGTCTCACCGGCTTCTCCGGCACCGGCACCGGCGGTTTCGGCCAGTTGGGCCAGGTCGTCAACTTTGGCGGCCGCAACGCCGACCGCCGCGGGTGCCGTCGGCGCCGCCGCCGGCGGCGGCGGCCGGCTTTGCCGTCGGCAACGCGGGCCAGGTCGGCGGTTTCGTCGGCATGCTCCAGCAACTGCAACAGATCCGCAACACCGAAGCCAGCCTCAACGCTCAATTGCGAAGCCTCAGCATGCTGGAAGCCCATCAGGAGGCCGGAACGATCGAGATCACCCAGGTCGACCTGCTTCGCCAGAACATTGAAAGCGAGCGGTCGAATCTGCTGCCGCCCAGGTCAACCTGGCCAACACGCTCGACGTTTTCAAAGCCGGCACGCTGGGCTTGCCTCCCAACATGCCGGTCGAATTGGACGACAGCATGATCGAGCAATTTCGCCTGGTCGATCCCAAGACGACCGCACTTGCTGGAACAAGATCGACGATTTCATCGACCTGCTCGGCGAACTGCCGCACAAGCCGATCGGGATCTCATCTGGAAAAATCGGTCCAGGTCATCGGCCAATTGCGCGACCGCGTGGGCGCAACGGTTCGCGGTCGGCACACGCCGATCTCGATCGGCTCGACAAGGCCTTGCCCGAGCGATTCAAACTCCTCGACGAGCGCGGCCGCAAACGGCTGCAAGAGGATCGCGACAAGCTGAGCCGAAGGTCTGAGTGATTTGGAAACCCGTTTCGCCAAGACCGAGGCCGATCTCGACGCCGCCCGCGAATTGGCCGACACCGATCCGTCGAAAAGCGCCGACGATCTGGTCACGCTGGCCAGCACTCTGTCGGGCATGACCCAGGAAGCTGTCGTTGGTGCAAGCCCGGGCTCGGCTCGAGGCGGTCAGTCTGCCCAAGATCGATCTCGATCCGAAGCGGGCCATGGATATCGCCCGCGCCAACCGGCTCGATTGGATGAATAACCGCATGGGCGTGGTCGATACCTGGCGGTTGATTTACTACAACGCCAACCAGTTGAAATCCGGGCTCAATCTGACCTTCAGCGGCGCGCTGAACACGACCAACAACAACCCGGTTCGATTCAAAGGATCGACCGGAGACCGCGGACGTCGGCGTGCAGTTCTCCGCCCCGTTGACCCGCCGCTTGCAGCGCAACAATTTCCGCGCCCAGTTGATGAGTTATCAGCAGGCCCGCCGCGGCCTGATCCAGTTTCAGGACTCGATCTATCAAGTCATGCGCAACTACTTGCGCTCGCTCAAACAATTGGAGTTGCTGCTCGAGATCCAGCGCCGGGCGATGGTGATCGCCGTCCGTCGCGCCGACCAGACGCGCGAGCTTCTCAATCAGCCGCCCGAGCCGGTTGCGGTCGGAGCGACAGCCCCACTGCTTCCGCCGACCGCCGCGCAAAACCTGCTCTTCGCCCTGTCGGACTTGCGCAACGCTCAGAACAATTTCATGAGCGCCTGGCTCAATCATTACGAAACCCGGATGATGCTCTATCGCGATCTGGGAATCATGGAGCTCGACGACGAAGGGATGTGGATCGATCGGCCGCTGAACGAGTCGGATTGGCTCGAAGAAGAACTTTGTCCGCTGCCTCCGCCGATCCCCAATCACTGGCTGCACGAAGTCGACATCGAAGGCGATGCCGAAGCCGAACCGCTGCCGCCCGGATGCGGTTCGCGCCGGGTCGACATCGAAGACCAGGAGTGGCCGGCGATCGAACGAAATGTTCCCCGAGCCGCCGCTGCAGGAAAATGTTCCGCCGCGTGCCCCGGGCGAAGAGACGCCTCCGCCGGATGCGATTTTTCCGGGCGGCAGCACGTCGAATCGCCGCCGGACCTGGTTCGACTCCTCGGCCGAGCCCCCCGAACCCGAGCAGCCACCACCCTGGTACCGCCGCAATCCCGAGCGGGTGGGGTTGTTCGGACGTGGACCTCCCGGTCCGTAGCCGCGCGGGGGGGCAGGCCGAGCGACGGTAGCGACTGTGCCGATTGTCCAGCGGCCAATTGGGGCCATCGGCCGCCGCGTGGCGGTTCTCGGTCGCCGGGCGTGACCACCAGAATAGGAAGCTCTTCACGCCGTTGGGCCGCGGCCGTGGCACGTTCGATCGACCGTGTCCGGCCGCGGCCAGACGACTCAAAAACCTGTCTGATTTCTGCTGAGCCGGTCTGGCCGTGCGGTCGAGCGGACCGTTCGAGTCGCTTTGTCACTCTGGGTAAGCCGGCAATTTCCGCCGCATTTCTCGGCCAATGCGAGCCTTCTGGCCGTCGCGCGAGCTTGAAATCATCGGCGGTGGGATTGAGAATGAGAGTGCTGGCGCCGCATCCGTCACGCGACCTTCCCACGGCCCGATCCCCCCGCTTAGGCATTTTTGATGGCAACCGAAACCATTCCTCGAGTCGATCCCGCGCGCCGCGAGCCGGCTCGCAGCCGCCCGCTGCCAGCGCACTGCGCCGCTGGCGTCTGCCTTGGCGGATGCTGCTGACGCTTGCTGGTCGGTGCGGCGGTCGTGGCCGCTTCGGCCTATGGGCTGAAGGGATCGTTCCTCGGCGAAGCCGTTGTCAGCTCGCAACGAGCTGACGCGCAAAGTGGCCCGGGGCAATCTGCTGGTCACGATCACCGCCTCGGGCAATGTCGAAAGCTCGAAGCAACATCGACGTCAAATGCGAAGTGGCGGGCGGCAGCACGATTTTGTGGCTCGTGCCCGACGGCACTCAGGTCAACGAGGGAGACGAATTGGTGCGGCTCGATTCCGTCGCTGCTCGAAGAACAGGTGAGCCTGCAGGAGATTGCCTACCAAAAAGCGCTGGCGGTGAAGATCGAAGCGGAGAAGACGTTCTCGGCCGCCAAGATCGCGGTGCAGGAGTACAGCGAAGGAACCTATCTGCAAGCGGTGCAAACCGCCGACGTCGCGATCACCGTCGCCATGGAGAATCTGCGCAGCGCGGAAAACAGCTTTCAATTTGCCCAGAAAATGGCGCGCAAGGGTTATGTCACCAGCCTGGAGCGCGACGCTCGGGCATTTGCCGTCGAGCGGGCCAAGCTCGACCTGGTAACCGCCCGGCTGGCCAAGGAGGTCTTGGAGAAATTCACCAAGCCCAAGACCGAGGAAGATCTGGTCAGCAAGCGCGACACGGCCGAAGCCAAGATGCACTCCGAGGAGGCCGCGTTCGAACTGGAAGAATCCCGGCTCAAGCGGCTGCAGACACAATTGGAAAAGTGCGTCATCCGTGCCCCGCAAACGGGCATGGTCATCTATGCCAACGAGCCTGGCGGACAACGCGGCCAGCAAGCCGTGCAGATCGAGGAAGGGGCCGCCGTGCGCGAGCGGCAATCGATCATCCGCTTGCCCGATCTGGGACGCATGCAGGTCAAAATCCCCGTCCACGAATCGAAAGTCGATCAACTTCGCATCGGCATGCGGGCCAACCTGCGCGTGCAAGATCGCGAATTTCAGGGAACGGTCGCCTCGGTGGCCAACCAGCCCGAACCGAATCCGTTCCTCGTCGACCGTGAAGGAATACGCCACGATCGTGAAGATCAACGGCGAGTCGTCGGGCCTGCGGCCCGGCATGACCGCCGTCGTCGAAATCCTGGTGGCCGAACTCACCGGCGTCCTCGTCCGTGCCGGTCGAAGCCGTCGTCGAGCAAGCCGGTCACACCTACTGCTGGGTGCTCGTCTGGCGGCCGCCACCAGCGCCGGCCCGTGCGTTTTGGGAATGAGCAACAACATCGAGATCGAAGTCAAAGACGGGCTGGCCGAAGGCGACGTCGTGATCCTCAATCCACGCGCCATCGTGGCCGAAGCCCGCGACGATGACGATGGCGCGCCGGCGGTCGACGTCAAACAACGATTCGGCGATGCGCCCCCGCCCGGTGCCGCCGAAAAGTCGAGCGGACCGGAAGCGGGAGCCGGCGAGAAGGGCAAACGCGGCGGTCGGCCGCGGAATGAACATCATGGAACTCGATAAGGATGGCGACAAAAAAGTCAGCCGCGACGAGGCCCCCGAGCAGATGCAGGCACTTCTTCGACAAAATCGACACCAACGGCGACGGCTTCATCGACGCCAAGGAAGTCGCCGCCGCTGCAGGCGCGCCGCAAGCAAATGGAAGGCGGCGGTGGTGGCCCGGGCGGTCCCGGTGGTCCGTGACCGCACTGCCGGCAACCGGCCGCGCGTCGGTTTGATTCTCTTCCCTCCATCCACTTCGAGTAGTTTCCAGACTCGTGTCGCCGCGATTCTTACAAACCCTGCGCTTGGGACTCAAAAGCCTGCTGCTGCACAAGCTGCGCTCGGGCCTGGCGGTGCTCGGCATTTTGATCGGCGTGACCGCCGTGATCTGGCTGGTGGCGCTGGGCGAAGGCGTCAGCTATCAGGCCCAGCAACAGATCAAGGAACTGGGCGCCAACAACATCATCATCCACGGCGTCAAGCCGACGACCGATATCGAAGCGCGGCACCGGCAGCCGGTTCTTCAGCGTTTTGCAATACGGCTTGTTGCGCGACGACTTGGACCGGATCACCAAGATTCCCACCGTGCGCGTGGCGACTCCCTTGCGCGAAATCCGCAAAGAGGCCTACTATCTCGACCGGAAACTCGACGTCCGTTTGGTCGGTTGCACGCCGGCCTATTTGGGGCTGGCCAATCTGAAGCTGGCCCGCGGCCGGTTTATTTCCGATTTCGACGGCGAGCATTCCGAAAATGTTTGCGTGCTCGGAGAGGAAACCGCCAGCACGCTGTTCCCCGGCGAAAACCCGCTGGGCGAAAGGGTCCAGATCGACAATAAGGCCTATGTCGTCATCGGCGAGACCGAGCACCGCATGTCGAGCGGCAACATCGGCGGCAGCTTCTCGGGCCAGAATTACAATCGGGACATCTACATTCCGTTGGACACGTTGCGCTGGCGAATTGGCGACCGCGTGGTAGCGATGCGTGCCGGCAGTTTCGAGGCCGAAGAGGTGCAACTCAGCCAGATCACGGCCACGGTCGACAGTCTGGACGATGTCGACAAAACGGCCGACGTCGTCAAGACGCTGCTGGAAAAATTCCACACCAACGTCGACTACGAAGTGATCGTTCCCAAGGAGCTGCTGCGGCAGGCGCAAGTGTTGCAAATGATGTTCAACGTGCTGTTGGTGCTGATCGCCAGCATCGCGCTGCTGGTCGGCGGCATCGGCATCATGAACATCATGCTGGCCACGGTGACCGAACGAACGCGCGAAATCGGCATTCGCCGCGCGCTGGGGGCCAAACAGCGAGACATCGTCCAGCAGTTTTTGAGCGAGACCGTCGTGCTCTCGGCCACCGGCGGCCTGCTGGGCGTCTTGCTCGGCTTCTGCTGCGAACCGGCGGTCGAACTGGTGCGCTGGTTGGCCCGGACGCTCAAGCCCGACTTGTTCGCTTCGCTGCCCAGCAACATCCAGCAGCTGCAGCCGCGGCTGGCGGCCTGGAGTGTGGCGGCGGCGTTTTTGATTTCGGTGGCCGTGGGAGTCGTGTTCGGACTGTATCCGGCGCGGCGGGCGGCCTTGATGGATCCGATCGAAGCCCTCCGGCACGAATAGCCCATGCAACTCTCGGCCAGCGTGATCGATCTGACGAAAGACTACCACCTGGGTGGTGGCGTCGTCCGCGCCCTGCGCGGCGTGTCGATCGATTTTCCCGAGGGGGATTTCGTGGCCATCATGGGCGCCTCGGGATCGGGCAAAAGCACGCTGCTCAACCTGCTGGGCTGCCTCGATCGGCCGACCTCCGGGCAATACTTCCTCGCCGGCCGCGACGTCTCGATCCTCAGCGACGACGAACTCTCCGAAATTCGCAGCCAGCATCTCGGCTTCATTTTTCAGGCCTACAACCTGATTGCACAACTGACCGTCGTCGAGAACATCGAGCTGCCGCTCTACTACCAAGGACCGATCTCGCGCGAGGCTCGCGAGCGCTGCATCGAAATGGCCGAGCTCGTCGGCCTCGGCGATCGGCTCGACCATCGTCCCTTCCAGCTCTCCGGCGGACAGCAGCAACGCGTGGCCATCGCCCGGGCCCTGGTCAACGATCCGCGCGTGATCCTGGCCGACGAGCCCACGGGCAACCTCGACACCGCCACGGGCGAGGAAATCATGCAGATCCTCGAAGCGCTCAATCGGGCCGGCAAGACCATCATCATGGTCACGCACGAACCCGATATCGCCGAACGGGCCAATCGCATCCTGCGGATGCGCGACGGACTGCTCGACGGCACCGAGCACACCGGCCGCCTCCACGCCACGGGGAAAGCTTGAGCCATGCGAGCTTGACGTGGCAGCAGAGACGCCGCCGGTCAGCGCCTCAAGCGCCGGAGTCTCACTCCGGCATCGCGGCGACCATCACGTTGCCGCTGCTGTCGCACTCGACCACGATCACGTTGGGGTGGCAACAAACCGGACAGTCTTCGACGTATTCCTGGTGTTGGCCCGCCGACAGATCGACCGGGATGACGATCTCCTCGCCGCAGGAATCACAAATGTACGAGCCTTCCATGTCCATCGCTGCGTCTCCGAGGAGCCTTGAGACCCGAGGCTTGGGATTCGAAAAAACACGAGGCAGCAGGTGATCCCCTCAAGCCTTGAGCATAAGCCTTAGGCCTTACTAGGCCATGTTTTCCATCACCGCCTTCATTTTGGCCAGACCAGTTAGGGCAACGTTCAGCGGATCTTGTTGCCAATAGTCGCGGTTGAACAGCTCCAGCGACAGTGCGCCGGCAAAGCCCATCGCTCGCAAAGCTGCCCGAATCTCCCCCCAGGGCGCCACGCCTTCGCCCGGATAATACCCGAGCCGCATCGGTGATTTCGCCGCGGCCAGGGACGCCCGGATAGTCGTTCATGTGCAATCACCGGCACCGCGCGGCTACCGAGCAGGGCCAGGCCGGTGTAGCCGGAGCCCCCTTTGTAGAGGTGGTAGATGTCGGGCAGGATGCAAGCATCGGCGTGGCCGCTGTCGATGGCGATCTGGGCGACTTCGCCCAGGTGGTTCATCGTCGACGCAGGGCCCCAAATCTCGGCGATCGGCACCACTCCCATCTGCTCGCCGAGCTCAAGCAACGCGGCGTATCGCTCAGCGAGCACACCGGAGTCCATCTTGCTCTTGGCTCCGGCCGGGGGAGCGGCGATCCGCGTGCCGCCAATCGCGGCCACCAGCCCCATCGTCCGTCGGGCTTCTTCCAGCCCTTTTTTCCGCTCGGCCGGATCGTCGACGCACCACTGGGCAAAGCCGATGGCGCTTTCAACCGTCATGCCGGCATCGGCGATCTGCTTACGCAGATCCGACAGCGAGCCGCCGGAGGCAACCAGTCGATCGAGCTCATCGATCCAGGGTTCGATCCCCTGGTAGCCGGCCCGGTGGGCGATGGCGACCTCTTCGGAGATCGACAGTTTCTGGCCGCGGAGCGTGGACGGTATTGAGGCAATAGCGAAAGGCCGGCGGGACAGGCTTGCCGCCAGGGGCGGCACGTTCGGCCGTGGCTTCGGCCGCCAGACCCACGGTCGACGGAGCGACGATGGCCCCGGCCACGCCGGTCGCCAACATCTGTCGCCGCGAGACGGGAGTACTCATGGAATGAATTACCTGGCAGGATGGTTCGAAGTGGTCAGCGCGGCTGCGCGCTTCCCGAAGGTCCGCCGATTATAGCTTGCCGCCGCGGCCACTTCCCACCCCCGCGCGACTGGTTCAATCCCGCTCCAATTCGATCTCACCGGCCAAATGCCGGGCCAGTTCGCTCGGCGGCCTGGCTGGCCTCGCTCCCCGGTTTGACCGGTGTCTCCTCTTGTTGCCAGGCCAGAACGAAATGGAGCGATTCGTGCCGCGGTCCTTCGATCTCTCGCCGGTGACATACTTGTCGAACAACCGCCATCCCAAGGCAAGATACTCGTTCACCTCGCGGGTATCGGTCAGTGTGACCAACTCCTTGGTCTCTTCGAGCGTGCGGACCGACGCCAGGACGTAGTTCACCACCGGCAATGCGTCGCTGCGTGATTGAACCACATATTGATTGATCAGTTTCCAGCCAAACCGCAAGTATTGGTTGACCGTGTGCGGGTCGGTCGTTTCCATCACCCGCCGCGCGCCTTGGATCGGTAGTGTCATAGCACGGTTATCCCAAACGGTCTCAGCGAAAGACTCAAATCGGGCCCGCCCGCTCCCGGTCGTCGACCCGGCGCGGCACCTGGCCGTCGCCCCGCCATTCTCATCTTACGAAGGAGCCTCTCCAGGCACAAAAGGGTAGAATGAAATCAGGACCCCGGTGCGCCAGCCGAACGTGCCAGAAAAAGGGTGAAACGATGCAACATAAAGCCATCTCCGAACAGATGTTGATCGAGCATGAAATGCTCAGCCACCTGGAAAGTGCGCTGCGTGCGCTGCTGCAGTGGACGTCGCGCGGGCAGGACCTGTCGCGCAAGCTGTCCAGCTTGCGATTCATGACCGAGTCGTTCCAGCGGCATCTGGAGCGTCTGATGGCGTTGGAAGAGGACGACGGCTACATGGAAGTCGTGCGCGAATGCCGGCCCGAGTTCACTTCTCAAGTCGATGCACTGCGGACCGAGCACGACGACTTTCGCCGCCGGCTGCGGCGCGCCACCGCCCGGCTCGAACGCCTCTCAACCACCGACGTCGAACATTGCGAACAAGTTTCGCAGGAGCTCGCCGTCTTGTTGGAAAAGATCGACGCGCACAGCCGCAAGGAAGTCGATCTGCTCCAGAAATCGCTCCTTCAAGAAGAAGGCGGGGCGGACTAACTCCGCCGGTCAGACCGATTCGCCGGATAGCCTTCCAAGACACCGCGAATTTCAATCGGCGTACTGAGCCAAAAATCGCGTCCGCCGTGGCATGGAACTGGCCACGCGATAAGACCGCGTCGCAGCCGGCGTCGCGCGCGCTCTGCAGCCGCTCTTCATGCACGTGCGGCCCGAAGGCCAGCACAGCGACCGGCGGCTCGGGCAACCCGCGCAGCTCGCTGACGAGCGCCGTCAGGTCGACGCGCGTCGTGCTCAGGTCGATCACCACCAATCGCGCCGGCGCCGCGGCCAGACGAGCCATCAGATCGGTCGTGCTTGCGGCGACCGCCAATCGGCAACCGGCGCGCTGACGCCGCGGCCGTGAGTTTGGACGTGCTCAGCAGATCGGCGAAAGCAAGATTGCAGACATCGGCAGCGATCGGTTCGGGGATCTGGCGTCGCCTTCAGGACCTGAAGCCTCGCGCGGCAAGCGTCCCGCTCACACCGCCTCCGGGCCGCGAACACCGTGCGTCCGATCTCGATGGCTTCGACGGCCGGCATGACGAAGATTTTGCCGTCGCCGATGTTGCCTTCCAGTCCGGTCCGGCCGACGGTCATCAGCGTGTCGAGCGTGCGATCCAGAAAATCCTCGTTGACGACGATCTCCAGGGCGACTTTGCGGAGAAGATTGTTTTGATATTCGTTGCCGCGATAGGTGGCCGTTTTTCCCCGTTGCCGAGCATAGCCCTGGGCGTCGCAAACCGTCATCCGCGTCACGCCGATTTTGGCCAGCGCCTCCTGGACGGCGCTGAGTTTCGTCGGCTGGATAATCGCCACCACCATTCGCATATTCGCTCGTCGCTCCCAGATTGTCGGCTGCCAGAGGCCGATTATAACATAGTTCGACTTTACCACACCGCCGCCGGCTGACCCACCTTGCCGAGGTGCCAGATTCTTTCGCTCGCGAAATCACCGCTTAGATTCCCTAGAATGACAGGACTTTCGTCCCGCCTGGCGTTTCCGACGCCCGGACCGAAAAATTGCGACGTGCAGGACTGACGCCCGGCAGCATAAGCAGCCGAGTTCCCTTTAGGGGCGGCTGCTTCGCCGATCCTCGCAGTACGGAATTCGAAGCGGGCCGGCGGCCTGGTTCGCGGCCGCGGCGCGGGGGGAGAATTGCCCAGGTGTTACGCATGGCAAACACGAGCCGAGTATGCCCCGGTGCTGGCCCGTTACCCGGCCGATTGCCAGCCGAGCCGTGTCGAATGCCTGGAGGGGGCCGGCGGATTCAGCGGCGCCCGGTTCTGGCGGCTGACGACTCCGCGGGGACTGCTTTGCCTGCGCCGCTGGCCGCCCGAATATCCGACGGTCGAGCGTCTGCAGTTCATTCAGGCCGTCGCTCTGGCATGTCAACCTCGAGGGCTTCGACCTCAGTCCCTTGCCGTTGGAAGCCGACAGCCATGCCGGCTTACGTCGAGCATCAGGGAGCGCTGTGGCAGCTCGAGCCCTGGATGCCCGGCGTGGCCGATTATCATGCCGCGCCCAGCGACACCAAACTGCAGTCGGCACTCTCGGCGCTGGCGCAATTCCACCTGGCCGCGGCCAGCTTTCCGCTGGCCGAAAACGGCCCGCTCCCCTCGCCCCGACTTCTCCAACGGCGCGATCGGCTCGATGCGTTGCTCGCCGGACAGTTGGACCGCCTGGCCGCCGCCATTCAGCCGGGCAACTGGCCGGCCCTGGCCGAGCGGGCCACGCGGCTGGTGCAGCTTGTCCGTTTGGCAGCCGATCGCGTGCGGCGAACGCTCGCCTCCGCGGTTTCGCTCAAGGCTCCGATCCAGCCCTGCATCGGCGACATCTGGCACGACCACGTCTTGTTTCTCGGCGATCGTGGTGAGCGGACTGATCGATTTTGGCGGCATGCGTGCCGACACGGTTGCCGGCGACATCGCTCGGCTGCTCGGCAGTTTGGTGGCCGACGATGCCGACGGTTGGCAAACCGGCCTGGCCGCCTACGACCGCTGTCGCCCGCTGTCGCCCGACGAGCGGCGGCTGGTGACGGCCTTCGACCGCTCCGGGGTTCTGCTGAGCGGACTGGAGTGGATCGAGTGGATCTATGTCGAGCGGCGCGTTTTTAATTCGCCGGCTGCGATCGAAAGCCGGCTCGACACGGCAATTGCGCGGCTGGCCCGGCTGATTGCACCGTAGCGGAGCATGCCGGAAAGACAGGCAAAGTTGGCCGTCGCTGGTACAGTGCAGGCAAAATAAAGTGTCGCATCCCTGCCGAGTCGCCCCCAAAGCAGTCGTAAAGCGAGTCCAGATTGACCGTTGTGAGCGAATGACGATAAAATTACTGTGCTCTGGCAGCGCTTCCTCGCGCGCTTGCCTCATACATCTCCGACGTCATCTGCGAAGAGCCACCCATGCATCGCCGATTTGTGTTGCTCGCCGCCCTGCTGCTCTTGCGCAGTGCCGGGGCTGGCCGATTGGGCATCGTCGCGCCCACGGCGCAGCTCGAATCGCTCACCGGCAAATTCTCGGGCGGCAGGCTTCGGCCAATGCGCAGGACTCGGCCAAGCTGACGCGTGAAGAGCGGCGATCGAGCCGGCCGACGGGAATCGGCCGGCAATGCTTGTCATCGCCGCCCAAGTTGCCCCGGGTTGGCATACTTACTCGATTACGCAACCGCCCAACGGCCCCATTCGCAGCAAGATCAAGCTACCGCCATCGAGCGATTACCGCCTGCTGGGCGACTTCACCGCCAGCCCTGCCGCCGAGGTCCACGAGTATCGCCGACGCTTGGCCCGGGCTGAAGGTCGAAGAGCACTCGGGCAAATTCACCTGGCAGGCTCCCATCGAACTGGCTGCCGGCGTCGATCCGGCAAAGCTCGAAATCGCCGGGGCCGTCTATGCTCAGATCTGTGCGGAAAGTTGCCTGCCGCCGAAGGATTACAAATTCGTGGCGACGGTTGCCCCGGGCCCCGCGGCACGCCGCGACGTCCCAGGCCGCGCGGTTCTGGCGTCCAAGTCCGGTCCGCCGGCCAATCCCGCGCCCAACCTGCGCAGATCCAGGCCCGCCGCGCCCGCTGCTGCCGCAGCCGCCGGCGAGCCAGTCGGCCGGCAGCGAAGTCTTGCGGGCCGCGCACGTTTCGATCCGCGGCCGGATCGAGCCCGGCGTGGTGGCTCCGGGCGGCAAGGCCCAGCTTGTTTTGACCGCCGAACCCGACCGAGCCCTGGTATCTCTACGCCCTGGCCGATCACGATCCCGACGAGCCGGGCAATCCCAAGCCGACCTTGATCGAGTTGGAGCCGAACCCGCAATTCACCTTCGGCCGGCCGATGGCCAGCAGCGAGCCGGCGACCAAAATGTTCGATGGCCACCTGATCCGCTATCACGGGCGCGAGGTGACCTGGACCGTGCCGATCACCGTTTCGGCCGACGCCCGGCCGGGCGATTATCCGATTGCCGGGTTGATCGGTTTCATGACCTGCAAGGACGGAAGTTGCGATCTGCCCACGGCGCCCAGTTCAGCGGCACGCTGCGCGTCGCCGACGGTTCGCCTCAGGCCGCGGTCCCGCTGCAGTTTGTTCCGGCCAAATACGAACAGGCCCGGCAATTGGGCGCCGCCCGGTTGTCGGCCGCGATGTCGCCCGCCGCCGGCCAGGCGGCCGCCCAGACGTCGGCCGCAATGCGCCAGTACGAAGTGATCGAGGTCAACGGCGTGCGGGCCACTTCGCTGCCGATGATTCTGGTCTTCAGCTTTTTGGGCGGTTTGATTCTGAACGTCATGCCCTGCGTGTTGCCGGTCATCGGGCTGAAGATCCTGTCGTTCGTCGAGCAAGGCGGACACAGTGCCCGGCGGATCCTGATGCTCAATCTGATTTACGCGGCCGGCATGATGGTCGTCTTTTTGGTACTGGCCACACTGGCCGTGACGCTGAATTTGAGCTGGGGCCAGCACTTCAATTCGCATGCCGTTCACGATCACGCTGGCGGCGCTGGTCTTCGCCATGGCTCTGAGCTTTTTGGGCGTCTGGGAGATTCCGATTCCCGGCTTCGTCGGCTCGGGCGTCACGGCCGAAGTCGCCTCGCGCGAGGGAGCGGCCGGCGCGTTTGCCAAGGGCGTCGTGACCACCGTGCTGGCCACGCCCTGCAGCGGGCCCTACCTGGGAACCGTGTTCGGCTTTACGGTCGGGCAGCCGCCGGCAATCACCTATCTCGTCTTCGCCACGATCGGGCTGGGGATGGCTTCGCCCTATCTGGTGATCGGTGCGTTTCCGCGGCTCGTGCGGTTCTTGCCCAAGCCCGGCGCTTGGATGGACACGTTCAAGCAGTTGATGGGTTTTGTGCTGTTGGGGACGGTCGTCTTTTTGTTCACGGCCATCAACCGCGACTATTTCATACCGACCTTCGCGCTGCTGATCGGCATTTGGGCCGCCTGCTGGTGGATCGGCCGCATGCCGTTCACGCTCTCGCCTGGCCGCCGGCTGTTGGCCTGGCTGGAAGGAGCCGTGGTGACGGCCGTCGTCGGGTCGTTTGCCTTCACCTGGCTGGTTCCGCACCCGAACGTGTTGCCTTGGCAACCCTTTTCGCGCAGTGCGCTCGACCAACTGACCGGCCAAGGCAAGACCGTGCTGGTCGACTTCACGGCCAATTGGTGCCTGACGTGTCAGTTCAATCTGAAGAACGCCATCGACACCGAGGCGGTCCGCAAACTGGTCGAAGCCAACGGCGTCGTCCCGCTGCTGGCCGACTGGAGCAATCCGGACGCCGACGTCCGACGAGATCCAGCCGATGCTGCAAGATCTCAACAGCAACGACATTCCGCTGCTGGCCATCTTTCCGGCCGGCCAGCCGAACAAGGTCTTGGTCCTGCGGGCGATCATCAGCCAGCGTCAACTGCTCGACGCCCTGGCCGAGGCCGGTCCCTCGCGTCTCACCGGTGGCGCAAGCTTCGGCGGCCGATCAACCGCGGATTGCCGAGCCGCTCGGCACCCGGCGATAGCCGCGCGCTTGGGTTTGCCGCAAGTCGCCCCAACGCAGTGAGGTCGAGCAGAGCAGCGCGAGGCGCATTCTTGAACCCAGCGGAAGCTGGAACCGGCACGCCGTCCTACGGCGCCCAGTCGACGCCGCGCTCGCCGGCCTCCACGCGTCCGATCGGCCAGCTCTCCACGCCGCAGTCGGCCAGTTGATGGCGAATGCTGTCGACGTAGTAGGGACTGACGACCAGCGCCATGCCCACGCCCATGTTGAAGACCGTGTCCATCTCGTCGGCGTCGATCTCGCCCAGCCGCTGCAGCCAGGGAAAGATCGGCGGAATCGGCCACGCATGGCGATCGATGACTGCCCGCACGCCGGCGGGAAAAATTCGTTCGAGATTTTCGCGCAGCCCGCCGCCGGTGATGTGGGCGATGCCGTGCACGACATTTTTCACTTTGTAGTAGCTCAGCACGCGGCGCAGCGGCCGGACGTAAATCCGCGTCGGCCGGATCAAAGCCTGACCCACCGTCTCGCCCAATTCGTCGACCACCGCGTCGACCGCCAGGCCGGCAATGTCGAACACCACCCGGCGGGCGAGGCTGTAACCGTTCGAGTGCAATCCGCTCGACGCCAGCGCCCAGCACCACGTCGTCGGGCGCGATCGCCCGGCCGTCGATCAGCTTGCGACCGCTCGACCACGCCGACGCAGAAACCGGCCAGGTCGTAATCGCCCCGGGCGTAGAGGTCGGGCATGATGGCCGTTTCGCCCCCCAGCAGGGCCGAATCGGCTTCGACGCAGCCGGCCGAAATCCCCTCGACGATCTGTTCCAGCAGCGTCGGATCGTCGTGCGACATCGCCACATAATCGAGGAAAAACAGCGGCTCGGCCCCGCAGCACAGGGCGTCGTTGACGCTCATCGCCACCAGGTCGATCCCCACCGTGTCGTGGGCGCCCAGCTTTTGGGCCACCTTCAGCTTCGTCCCCACGCCGTCGGTACACGATACCAGCACGGGGTTTTCGTAGCGCCGGGCGAACAGCGCGCTGGCAAAATCGAGCTGAAACAGGCCGGCAAAGCCCCCATCGAGCTTGATCACCCGGGGGCTGATAGGTGCGGTGGAGCAGTCGCGGCAGCCGGGCCATCGACTGGCGATACACCTCCAGATCGACGCCGGCATCCTTATAGGTGGCTTTGGCCATGCCCGATTGTGCTTCTCGCCGCTGAAATTGGCCGCGAACCGACCGCAAACCGGGCATTGTAGAAGCGGCCGGCAAGCATTGTCAAAGGGCCCCTTGCGGCTCGCGCGGCCCCCCGCTGCAAATGGCCGCCGCGAGATGCTTCGTCTTATCCGCACTTGTCCGCTTGACGGCCGCGGCCGAAGACCCAAAGAATGAAGGCGTCGATGCCGATCCCGCTTTAGCCCGAGAAAGCCTCCCCGATCCATGCCGGTCGATACGAAGCACCTTCAAGGACGGCGGATTTTGCGATTTACGTCGCTCGATGCCATGCTGGCCGAGGCCGAGCGGCTCGTCGACTCTCCCAACACCCGGACGCTCGGCAATTGGCCCCTCGGCCAACTTCTGACGCATTTGACGCTGGCCATGAACAGTTCGATCGATGGCATTTCCGCCCGCGCCCCGTGGTTCATTCGCCTGATTGGCCCGGCGATCAAACGACGGGTTCTTTCGCGCGGGATGTCTCCGGGCTTCAATTTGCCGAAAACGGTCGAGACCGAGTTCTTTCCCGCAACGGCTTCCTCCCGCGAGGCACTGGAAAAGTTTCGCGCCGCGGTGGGCCGCGTGCGACGCGAGCGAATGACAGCCGCTCATCCCGTGTTCGGTCGCATCACGCACGACGAGTGGTTGCAGCTTCATCTGCGGCACGCCGAATTGCATCTCGGCTTTGCCACCGCCGACTGACGTTCTTTCGCCGGGCGCAGAACTGCCGGATATCCATGATCATCCTCTTCCTTCACGGCTGGCAATCGGTTCCCGGCGGTGTCAAACCGACGTTCCTCGTCCAGCACGGCCACACGGTGATCAATCCAAAATTGCCCGACGACGATTTTGCCGAGTCGGTGCGCATCGCCCAGGCCGAGTTCGATCGGCACCGGCCGCAGGTCGTCGTCGGCTCATCGCGCGGCGGAGCGGTGGCCATGAACATCGACGCCCACGATGCCCGGCTGGTATTGCTTTGCCCGGCGTGGAAGAAGTGGGGAGCGGCCAGCTCCGTGAAGCCCGGCACCGTGATCTTGCACTCGCCGGCCGACGACGTGATCCCACTGGCCGATAGCCGCGAACTGGTCGCCCGCAGTGGCCTGCCGGCCGGTACGCTGATCCAAGTCGGCGGCGATCATCGGCTGGCCGATAGCGAGTCGCTCGGGCAGATGCTCAGTGCGTGCGAAGCGGGATAACGCGGCACCAGGGGTCGCGCGCCGCAGCTAGATTTGTTCGCGCCTTCGGTGTTAGGTGCGGGCGCGATTACTTCCGACTGCGTTCCACAGCGCTGGGCCGAGCCTGGCGAAAGAGCTTTGCGTGGTAGGAGTCGAGAAAGTAGGCAAATGCCAGGACAGCGGACGCGACGGCGATGACAATCACAGATTCAAGGTTCATGGCGACAGCCTTTGCACTCAGAGGAAAGTTTTCTGACTTTTTTGTAATGCAATCGCCGTGCCGTTATGGAAAACGGTCATTTTTGCCTCGTTTTTCCTGTCGGAAGCCAAGTTTCATTGCACGGCTGCTTAAATAGCGTGCATTTTGCGATGCTTCTGCCTGCCCGCCACGTGCCCGTTTGGCCGGCCAAGGCATCCTCTCTGCGAATTCGATCGGGCGGCTAGGCCTGCCCAATCCTCACGGCGTATCCGGCCGGAAACTCGTCGCAACCCGCAGAGTCGGATCAGCTCCCGGCGCGGTTCGAATCGGGCCGGCCGCCGGGCGCACGCGACGCCTTTGGTATCGATAAATCGCGACGTGTTTGGGCTCCCGGGGATCTGTCGTTGCAGTCCGCAGAATCGGCAGAGCAAAACTGCGGTTGATACGTGGCGATTACCGATACCAATTACCGAAGCGTCGCCGCCGGATCCTCGCCACTTCGTCCTGCCACTCCGTCCTGCCACTTCGATCGCGTCGACTCTCGCATACGTCACACGCCAATTCAAAATTCCCCACCGCGCCACGGCCCAAGCGGTATAAGCCATCCGGGATACTCTCGGCAGCTGTCCACCGCGGTTCTTAAACTCCGCTTCAAAAAAGTTCTCGGGGGCAGCCTATGCGATTCTGGAAAAGCCGCAAGAAGGCGGTGCGGCCCGTTTGGACGCGACTCGGCCTGGAGCAGCTCGAAGATCGCTCGATGCTCACCGCGGCGATACCGATCGTCGCCGGCCACCCCACCACGTTTTACGACTCCGACGGCACGCGTGTCCAAGTCTCGCTCACCGGGCCGGGGCAGGGAACGTACACGCTCGCCGACGGCGGCGGCATCGACACGCTGACGTTGACCGGTACAGGCCTCCGATCGACGCTCACCATTACCACGCAGGGCGGAAAAGTACCCGGCACGACGATTAACGACGTCGTGATCGAGAAGGCCGCGAATCAAAGCGTGGCTCTCACTTGCTTCGATGCCCTGCAGGTCGATTTGACGAACGGCGGCCAGTTTCAGGCCGACGGCGTCGTGAGCAATTTGGAGTTGCGCAACGTGGGTGCCAACGCCCAAATCAGCGTGGCCAGCGAACTGGGCATGAACATCCAGAACTTCGGGTCGGACGCGTCGCTTTCGGTTGCCGGAAACCTCAAGCAATTCAACGCGCGAACGATCGGCAGCGGCGGCGAGATCTCGGCGCAGCAAATCGCCTGGCTGAACGTAACCTCTCAAGCCCAAGGCGCCACGATCAATGCGGCCACCGGTGGCATTCAGAAGCTGATCTTCGGCAATCTCGACGACTCGCTTATCACCTCCGTAGGCGACATCGGAAACGCGCAAATCGCCGGCACGATGCAGCAATCGTCGATTGTTTGCAATATATTGCCGGGTGCAGACGGCGTGTATGGCTCCATCGACGACGTGGTGGACAATCCCTCCGCATCCGGCCGCATCGGGTCGGTTCAGGTCGATGGCTCCCTGGGATCGAATCCCGCGGACGATCAGATCGAGGCCAGTGGAACGATCGGCGCGGTGTCGGTGGGCGGAACGGATGCCCGCAAGCAGGCTACTCCGCCGCTGATTTGGCAGCAGGCCGCGTCCGACGACATCCCTCTCAGCGTGAGCCAAGCGGTTGCCGACGCCACGGGATTTGACGACAGCAACGTCTGGGTCGCCATCTTTGGTCAGGAGATCAGCACTCCAGGCCCTGGTCAAATTCCACCGGTTGGGCCCAGCTATTATCTCGACGCGTCGGATCTGACCCAGTCGGGCACCCCGATTTTGCAATCGACTTCGGATCTGTACGCACTTCCCAGCACGCCGGACCAGCCGATTCTGCCCAGCTCCACGCTCGCTCAGTGGGGAAGTAATTTGGCGCTGCCGGTTCCCGCGCCGGAATGCAATTTACCGGCCGCATCGTCGTCTCGGTCGGAGCGCCCAGTCAGGCTCAGGTGAATCTCTCGAACGGCACGGTCTCGGCCCCCAGCGCCGCCAGTCCCACCGATCCCAGCAACGGAACTTTCTACGACTTCTTGGAATTCACCGTCACCAATAACAATGGCGTCCCGAATCTCGACATCGATACCTCGCAAGTCGACTCGTTCGGCATGCCGCTTGAGCTGCAGTTCTTCCAGGACTCCGCCGGCACGCAGCCGTTCAATTTTTCCGTTACCGGCAACACCACGAACGGAAGCGAGACGATCACTAATATTCCCGACACCAGCAAACTCTCGACAGGGTTTCCGCTGGTCGGCGCCGGCGTACCGACCGGCGCGACGATTCAGTCGATCGTCAACTCGACGGCGACCGCCTCGGGCTCCGTCACGCTCAACATGGCCGCCACGGCCAGCGCCAACAACGTTCCACTGACGGCCTACGGTGGCGGGCCTGTCGGCGTCTCGGCCACGCGCGACTCGATTCTTGACCCCTCCAGCAACGACAGCCTGCTGAGCTTCGTCGAATCCCAGATCGCCGCCGGCGACAGCGCGGCCGGAGCGTTTTTGCAGACAGCCGCGCCGTATCAATCGATCGGGCCTTTGCCGATCAGCTCGGTCACAAACACCGGCCCGATCACCGTCAATACCGAAAGCACCGCCGGCATGCAAGACGGCGACTCGGTTTCGATCAGCGGTGTCGTCGGCACCACGTCGGCCAATGGAGTCTGGCAGGTCGCCAACGTTACCGCGACGAGTTTCCAATTGGTCGGCTCGACGGGCAACGCGGCCTACCAAAGCGGTGGAACCTGGTCCTTCGCCGTCACCGGGGCCAGCAACCCGGGCGCGGGCAGTCCGATCGTCGTCACCACCTCGAACACCGAGGGCATGCAGAACGGCGACGTGGTGCAAGTCGAGGGCGTGCAAGGAAACACCGCTGCCAACGGCTTCTTCGTTGTTTCGAACGTCACCGCCACCTCGTTTACCCTGGACAATTCCAACGGCGCCGGCGGCACCTACACCGCCGGCGGCACCTGGAGCGTCTATACGCCGTCGTCTCGCCTGGTCTCGCCCAAGGACGTCGTCGAGGCTCTCTCCACCCCGCAAGACGCCGACCCGCTCAACAATTACTTCAATGCCGCGATCGATCAATTCTTCTTGCAGTATTACACGGGCACGATCAACGGCGTCCAAGGCGGCGGTCAAACGCTCTATCTGACGTCCGACGCCTCGGGCAAGGCCATCACCTATTCAGGCCAGGTGACGAATGTCGGCACCACCAATGGCGGATATGTGTTGCAATTGACCGACCCGACCGGCACCGACACCAATACATACGACATCTACTATCCTTTCTTCACGACCAACGCTCCGGCATCGTCGGTTTACACGCCGCTGTTCACGTTGGCGCCACCCCCCAGTTGGATCACGGCTGCCGGACAAGAGAATGAATCGGCCTCGCAGATGATTTTCGGTTGCGATGCCGTATTTGCCGACAACGTTTCGCGCGGCTCGACGGGAACCGCCTCGACCGTGCTTGGCGATTTGGAAGACTCGGTATCGGCCGCGTTCAATCGCGGCGTCGCGCTGCTGCCGGCCAGCCAGTGGGGCGATTCCAGCAAATGGTTCCAGCAAACAGGCGGGCAGAACGGCGCTTTCAATTATTGGGCCGAATACTGGCACAGCAACAATTTGACTTACAGCGATCTGGCCTACGCCTTCCCCTATGACGATAAATTCGGTGCGAGCACGAATCTCAACCAGAACAACGTCGGCCTGGCCAAGATCACGCTCGGCCAATGGAGCACCACGCAACAGACCTCGACCACCGCGTTCGAAAACTTCCCCACCTCGGCAACGCAGCAAGGCCCCGTCACGTTGACGGCCCAAGTAACAGCCTCGGGCAGCAATCCGACGCCGACCGGGACCGTGACGTTCTATATCGACGGCGTGCCCATCAATTCGCAAAACGATAGCGCCAGCCCTCAGGTCCAGCCCGTCACGCTCAACTCCAGTGGCGTGGCCACGATCTCGGCCCTGTTGCCGGCACTGTCCGATGGCGCCATCACTCACACCTACACGGTCACCGCCGTTTACTCGGGCGACAGTGTCAACGCGCCGAGCATTGCTTACTCTTCTTTACCGGTCGTCGGATCGGCCGGCGATTTCACCGTGCAATTGACGCCCGGCGCAGGCGCGGTCGGCTCGCAGGCGACCATCACGGCAACGTTGCCTGGCGCGAGCTATCAAGGGACCGCAACGATCAGCATCGCGCATCTGGACGGCACCGGCAGCCAGGTGTTGGCCGTCGTCCAACCGACCAGCTCGACCATCACCCAGCAGGTGACTATTCCGCCGATCAGTTTCACTGGCGACGTCAATTCGGACAGCGAAACAGTCAACAATGTCTCGAGCGTCGCGAACGTTGTGGTCGGCCAGCCGGTCAGTTCCGGCGCGCTGTTTCCCGCAGGCACGACGATCAGCAGCTTTGCGCCGGCAGTCGTCATGCTCAGCCAGTCGGCGCAACAAGCGGGAGTCTATCAATTCACGTCCAATGGCGTGACGTTCTCAGGGACGACGTCCGTCGGCAGCCAATTGATCATGGGCGTCGTTTCGGCGACCGGCTTGCAGGCCGGAGAAACGATCACCGGCACCGGCATCCAGTCGGGGACGACGATATTGAGCATTACGACGCCGACCGTCACTTTGAATAATACCCCGACGAGTAGTTCCACCGGCGCGACGATCGTGTCGAACCCGCTGCTCAGTTTCACCGGTGAGATCAACTCGGACAGCCAAACCATCAGCAATGTGTCGAGCGTTGTGAATCTTGTGACCGGCCAAACCGTCACCGCCGGCTCGCTGTTTCCCGCCGGCACGACGATCAGTGGCTTTTCACCGGCCGTCATCATGCTCAGCCAGCCGGCGCAACAGGCCGGTCTCTATCAGTTCACCTCCAATGGCGTGACGTTCTCGGGCACGACTTCCGTCAACAGCGAGTCGATCGTGGGCGTCCTGTCGGCGACCGGCTTGCAGGTCGCAGGATCGATCACCGGCACCGGCATCCCGGCAGGGACGACGATCTCGGCCATTACGATGCCGACGGTGACGGTGAGCAACTTGCCCACGAACGTTTCCGAAGTCCCGACGCTGGTTTCCAGCACGCTAGCCAGCTCTTTCACTGGCGACGTCAGTACGAGCAGCCAAACAATCAACGATGTCTCGAGCGTCGCGAGTCTTGCCTCCGGCCAAATCGTCACTTCCGGCTCGCTGTTTCCGGCCAGCACGACGATCAGCAGCGTTACTTCCGCCGTCATCACCCTCAGCCAGCCGGCGCTGCAGGCGGGAGTCTATCAATTCACGTCCAATGGCATGACGTTCTCAGGGACGGCTTCCGTCGGCAGCACGTCGATCACAGGCGTCGTCTCGGCGACCGGCTTGCAGGCCGGAGAAACGATCACCGGTACCGGCGGCAGCATCCAATCGGGGACGACGATCTCGGCCATTACGATGCCGACCGTCACTTTGAATAATCTACCGACGAGCGCTTCCGTAGGAGCGACGATGGTATCCAGTACCCCGATCAGCTCTTTCGCTGGCGACGTCAACTCGGGCAGCCAAACCATCAACAATGTTTCGAGCGTCGCGAATCTTGCCTCCGGCCAAATCGTCACTTCCGGCCCGACGTTTCCCACAGGCACGACGATCAGCAGCCTTACTTCCGCCGTCATCACCCTCAGCCAGCCGGCGCAGCAAGCGGGAGCCTATCAATTCACGTCCAATGGCGTGACGTTCTCAGGGACGACTTCCGTCGGCAGCACGTCGATCACAGACGTCGCCTCGGCGACCGGCTTGCAAAGCGGGGGCTCGATCACCGGCACCGGCATCCAGTCGGGAACCACGATCTCGGGCATTACGATGCCCACGGTGACGGTGAGTAACTTGCCCGCGAGCGTTTCCGAAGGCGCGACGCTCGTCTCGAATGCGATCAACTCCACGTTCCCGATCCAGGTGGTTTTCACACCCACTACCGGTTCATCGTTCACCGGATCAACCCTTTACGCCGTGACGCCGTAACGGCTTGGTTGCTCGGCGCCGTCCAGCGGCAAAGTCCACGGCGGCGTGCCCGGAAAACGGGAAGATCCCGCACGAGGCGAAACGCCGATCGGACTTCGCGTCGCCGCCGTTGCAACCGCGTTGCTTGTCAACCTTCCCGCCGGGTCGGCGATTCTCATTGCTATCTCGTACCCCATCCTCTGCGTCCAGATTACCGTTGTAAACGCCGGACCTGTCATCACGTTTTCCTTCGAGGGTGATTAGTCGGTACAGGAACTCGGCCCGGACGAATCCGCCAGCCTTGCAACCGGCCCGATCGGGTACGACAATTGCGAGTTGCCGCCCACCGTCGCGGCGAACTATTCAAATCGTGTCTCCCAACACATCGGCTCCGCGATGCTGGCCAAACTGCGCACGTTTTCGCTGGTCGGTATCGAAGCGGTTCCCGTCGAGGTCGAAGTCGACGTCTCGGCCGGCGCCCTGCCAAAGACCGTGCTCGTCGGCTTGCCCGAAGCGGCGGTGAAAGAAAGCACGCATCGCGTCGAGCGGGCATTGGTCAACTCGGGCTATTTGCGCCCGCACGATCGCGTCGTCATCAATCTCGCGCCCGCCGAACTCCCCAAGCAAGCGGCGTCGTTCGATCTGCCGATCACTCTCGGCATGCTGGCCGGCAGCGGACAAATCACCTCCGAAAAATTCGGCGAGTATGCCGTTGTTGGCGAATTGGCCCTCGACGGCGCCACGCGGCCGACGAAGGGTGCCCTGTCGATGGCGATTGCCGCCGCGGCCGAGCAAGGCTTGCGCGGACTGGTCGTGCCTAGCGCCAGCGCCGCCGAAGCGGCCGTCGTCGAACAGATCGATATCATTCCGTCAGCAGTCTGGCGCAGGCGGTCGCGTTTTTCACCGGCCAGATCGAAATCGAACCGACGCCCACCCGGCTCGACGAATGGTTTCGAACTTACTCGCAATACGACGTCGACTTTGCTGACGTCCGCGGTCAAGAGATGGCCAAACGCGCCATCACCATCGCCGCCGCCGGCAACCACAATCTGCTGATGCTCGGACCTCCCGGCTCGGGCAAGACGATGTTGGCCAAACGCCTGCCGACGATCTTGCCCGAGCTGACGCCGGCCGAATTGATCGAAACGACGCGGATCTACAGCGCCATGGGCTTGCTCGGCGCCGGCCAGCCGCTGTTGGCCACGCGTCCTTATCGTTCGCCGCATCACACGATCAGCGATGCCGGCCTGGTCGGTGGCGGATCGCCGCCGGCGCCGGGCGAAATCTCGTTGAGTCACAATGGCGTCTTGTTTCTCGACGAATTGCCCGAGTTCAATCGCCGCACGCTGGAAGTGCTGCGGCAGCCGTTGGAAGACGGCACGGTGACGATCTCGCGGGCATTGCAAAGCACGACCTTTCCGGCCGGTTTTTTGCTGATCGCCGCGCTCAATCCTTGCCCTTGCGGCTATCGCAACGATCCGCGCCGCGATTGCCACTGCACGGTGCCGCAAGTCGAGCGTTACATGAGCAAGATTTCAGGCCCCCTGCTCGACCGCATCGATATTCACATCGAAGTGCCGGCCGTTCCGTTCAAGGAGTTGTCGGCCGCGACGCCGGGCACGTCGGGAGCCGAAATGCGGCAGGCGGTCGTTGCCGCGCGGCGGTTCAGCGGCAGCGTTTTGCCGGCACAGCCACTCGGCACAACGGCCAGATGACGCATCGCCAGACACGCGAGCATTGCCAGCTCGACGACGCGGCCGCCGTCGCTGTTGCGTGCGACGATGACCGAGTTGGGATTATCGGCCCGCGCCCACGACAAGATTCTTCGCGTTGCCCGCACGATTGCCGATCTCGACGGCAGTCCCGGAATTCAATCGCAGCATCTCAACGAAGCGATCCACTACCGCATGCTCGACCGGCAATTGTGGACGTGAGATCTATCTCTCGATGAAATCGCCCCCTCGGTACGCTTCTCGCCTCGGGGGGTGAGACCGCCCCCTTTTGCGACAGGTCGATTCCCACTATCCTGGCGTGACCCTCCCAAATCCCGTGGCCGTTGCCGGCCGCGGCTGCGTCCCCCGACAAGACTGCCTCCCGATCGCTCCACAATCTCCCTCCTGTTGAGGTCCGCGATGCGTCGTGTTCTTCGGTTATTGCTTGCTGGCTTCCTGGTGGTGGTTCCGGCGGTATCGATAGGCAGCGCGGCACCAACTGCCGAAAGTGGTTCATACGAGCAAAGCGGTGCGCGGATGGCCGCGGCTCGCGTCAAGAATTGGATCAGCGGCTATGGGCAGCCAGGTCCGCTGGTCACAGGCAGCGGAACGCTGGCCGCGATCGACGGCAATCGCGCTCTGGTGCTGACGGCCGCCCACCTATTCGAGGGCAAAGTCGGACCGATCACCGTCGAATTCAACGATGGACAAACGTCTGGGGCGCCCTTTTGGCGATCGACCAACAGGTCGACATCGCCGCGCTGTGGATCTTCGCTCCCAAGAAAATCGAGCCGGTGCCGCTCGGGCAGCACGATCCACTCGTCGGCCAACAGGTCGAGATTTGGGGATATGGTCCTCAGCGATTCCGGTCGTTCCTGGCCGAAGTCTCGTTGCCTATCCCGAAACAGGGAGACGCGCCACGGGTGCTCGTCGCGGCGCAAGGCGTTCACGACCGACAGGTCACGATCCCCGGCGATAGCGGCGGATCCATGATCAGCCAGGGCAAATTGGTGGGCGTCCACTGGGGATATCGCGCCATTGGCACTTCGCGCCGCTGCGTGCATGCGGTCGGGTGCGACACGGTGCGCGACTGGCTCCAGACTCAGCTCTCGCCCGGCTTGTGGCGCCGTTGCACTGCCACGATCGATTGACACGCGCCGATCGGCATCAACCATTCTTCGCCCTCAGCGCTCGATTTCCGGCCGCTAGCGCTGCCAGCAACCCACGCTGGCGACCGGCTCCCAGGCGGGTCGCCGACTTTTCCGGTTGGGAAATTTTTATGCTCGGCTTGCTCGAATACCGAAGGAACATTTTGAACAATCGATTTTTCTTCCGTGATCATTCGTCTCTCCCGGGGGGGTTGGGAAAATGAGTCCATGTCCATGCATCAATAGGTCACAATGGTTCCGGTCTACGGCTGTTGGCATCGCCGCCTTGGGATTGGTCCTCCCCGCGAGCGTGTTTGCCGACGACGCCGCGCCAGCAACCGGGGCCGTGCCAGCTACCGGAGCAGTGCCCGCTGGCACGCCGGCGGCAGCCAAGCAAACGCCGCAGGTTCTCGATGTCAGCCTGGCCGACGGCGGCGCGCTGGCCGGCCAGGTGGTCGACGCGCAAGGCCTGCCTTTGCCCGAGACCGAGGTCAAACTGCGCAGCATCACGGGCCAGGCGGCGTCCAGTGGCTTCACCGACGAGAGTGGGCGATTCCAAATCCGCGGCCTCGCCGGCGGACTTTATGAGGTGACAGCTGCCCAGGGAAGCGGAGCCTTCCGCCTGTGGACGGCGGCCGCCAGCCCGCCCGGCGCAGTCAAGCAGGTGTTGCTCGTGGCTGGCCAGCAGGTCACGCGCGGTCAGTATCTCAGCGGCGGCCAGTGGTTTGGCGGAACCGGATCCTTCGTCGGCGGCACGATCATTCTCGGATCTTTGGGCGGCATCGTCGCCGGTGGCATCATCACCGGCCTTCAGCAGCCATCGCCAAGCAGTTGAGCATTTCGAGCCTGGCGGCCGGAACCGTGGCTGCTCCACGCTCTGGCCGCTATCGCTCGACCGACTCCTTGTCGACCGTGGCGGCGGTCGCGCGGCGCACGATGCGGCCGATGATCACGCTCTTGGCAGCGTCCTGATTGCGATAGGGCGTGTAGGGGATCGCCGCCACTTGCACCCACTCGAAGGGCAACGTGCCGGAAGTCGTCCCCCAGTAGCTGCCGCGGCCATTCTGCCGCACCTCGGCGTTATCGCCGGGATGCTGCTCGAAGCAGAAATAGTCGACGTCGGCCGGCACGCTGTCGGCATCGGCGGGCCACGCCAACTCCGCGATCGGCAAGCCATAGCAATAGGCAAACCGATGGGCGACCGGACCGAAGGAGACTAACCGGTCGGCCGCCGGCAATTGGCTTTGCAGCGTGGCAATCTCATCGGTCAGGTCGTGCATGCCGGCGGCGCGGGCAGTGATCGCGGCTCCGTCGAACGCCAGCCCCACCATCACGCTGCTGGCCAGCACGGCCATTTGCACGCGCCGCGGCGACGGTGGCGCTCCGTCGGTGAACAGCCACCAGGCCAGCGCGACGGCCAGCAACGTAAACGGCAAGGTATAGGCCCAGCTCTCGGCCAGCGGCGCCAGCGCGCGAACATTCAGCGCGGCCACGATCGAGCACGACGCTGCCGACGAGCATGATCGTGGCGATCCCCCAGCAAAACCACCGCCAGCCGCGGCGCAGCTCGTAACTGGCGTCGGCGGCGCCGGCACGTTCGATCACCATGCCCACCAATACGGCCAGGCAAGGATACAGCGGCATGTAGTAGCGGCCCCGCGCCGGCCGAAAGCCACACGCTCGGATACGTCACCGCCAGTGCCACGATGATAAACGTCAGCAGCGGGCGATAGATGCCAGCCGCGCGGATCTGGCGACAAAAGCGCGGATCGAGATAAGCGGTCAGAAAGAACGACCAGGGCAACAAGCAGCGAATGTCTCCAACGGAAACTGCAATGCGTGGGATGCCATGCCCGAAAAGCTGAAACGCTCGCGCGCCAGTTTCGACCAGACATCGAGCACCGTTTGCGTGTCGGTGGCCAACCAGAACGGAACTTGCCAGGCCGCGACGATCGTCGCCAGCGTCGCCACGCCCGCCACATGTTGCCACGAGAAGAGCCACTTCCACTGCCGCTGCCAGGCCAGAAAGACGACCGTCACCGCCACGAAATAGACCGGCGCTTGCGGGCCCTTGATCAAAGCCGCCAACGCGGCCAGGCCATAACCGGCGCACCAAACCGCGACCCGTGGCCAGCCCAGCGTGTAGCCGGCGTGCCAAACCAGCAGCGATGCGGCAACCAGCAGCGTGAACACCGCATCGGATTCGCCCAGCCGGCCAATCTGCAGCACCTGGCCCGCCGTGGCATAGGCCAGCGCGGCGGCCAGCGCGCCCAATTGAGTCAGAAAGATCCGGGCATAAGCGTAGATCAGTGCCGCGGTCAGCGTGGTGGCCAACGCGCTCGGCAAACGAATGGCCACCAGGTCGACTTCGCCGCGCACCAGGCCGACGGCCGCCATCGCCCAACTTCCAAGCGGCGGACGCTCGGCGAAGACTTGCCCTTGCTGACGCGGCACGATCCAATCGCCGCTGGCGATCATCTCGCTGGCGACCGTGGCCCAGCGCGATTCTTCGCCGCACACCGGCAGCGTTGTCAGCCGCGCGCAGTAAATCGTGGCCACCAGTCCGACGACGGCCCAGAGTGGCCACTGCCGCCACAGGCTGATCGGCCGCACGCTTGGCAGTGTCCTGTGGTGCTGGGCCGTCAGTGGTGGGCCCGGGCGGTGCGTCGAGAATCATTCGCTTGTGGCAACCGTCCATGTCTAAGCTCCCATCGCCGTCTTGGCTGGCCGATCGCATTGCGGCGCGCAGCGCGGCCGCGCGGACAAGATGGCACAAGCGGCGAGATTGAACAAGAGAATTTTCCCGCACTTTCTCGGCCGTCGCTCGGGCCGCGTTGCGATGCATCGCCAAGGCGCGATCGCCGGTGCCGCACGCTCCTCGCCACTGAATCAGGCTCTCCGCGCCGCCCGGCGCGAATCGACGGCACCGCGGGTGATCGAAGTGTGGCGAGCAGCCTCGTCTTGCCCAGCATCACATCTTGAAACAGGCCGCGATCGGCTGCTAGCACGCCGACTTGCTACCGGACTAGTCACCTACTTTCTCCACTTTGTTCGATCGCGGTTGTCTAGCGGTTCGGCTTGCCAAAGCTGCCCTTGTAGAGGGGCCGGGGTTCTTGTATTTCTACGCCACCTCTGGCGAAGAGAAGTGCGCGCACCCATTTCTCGGTCGCTTCGACCGTGCGCTCGCACTTCTCGCATCATGAGGCAAGTCACTTCGCTAGAGCGGTATCACATCCTGGAACCGAGTTGTTCATGGCCGGCGTCCGCGTCGACGTACTTCGCGCTTTCGTGCTTCGAGCCTTGCGCTTTGCCTGGCGCTCGGGCTCGCGGTGCGCGCCGATGCACAAGGGATTCTCGGGCCGCCGCCGGTCAACCGCCTGCCCTCGACCGGTCCGTCGCTGACCACGGGCCCCCGCGAAGGAAGTACCCCGGCCGAGCAGCAGATCGGGTCCGTCCGATCCGGGCATTGGTTCGTATGTGCCGGTCGTCTCCCAAGGAGCAGTTGGTCGACACGCCGATCGATCCGCTTGTCGAGCAGAACGTGGTCGAGATTCGGGTTGTGGGCAACGAAACCCGGTCGACGGCCCAGATCTTGAATTCCATCAGCACGCGCGTCGACCGCCCGTTCGATCAGACGACGCTCGAAAAAGACGTGCGGACACTGGCGCAGAAGAAGTGGTTCCTCGACGTGCGGCCAATTCGCGAGCAAGTCCCCGGCGGCGTGCGGATCACCATCGAGGTCATCGAGCGGCCGACGCTGCTTTATGTGAAGTACTTGGGCAACACCAAGATCAAGGATAAGCGGCTGGCCAAGGAAACCGATCTCAAACGCGGCTCGTCGCTCGATCCCTACGCGGTCGAAGAAGGCCGCCGGAAGATCGAGGAATACTACAAAAGCAAGGGCTACAACGACGTCCGCGTCGACGATCCTGGAAGGCACCAAGCCCGGCGATCGCGGCGCCATCTACATGATCAACGAAGGCGAGTCGCAGAAAATCAAAAAGACGAACTTCGTCGGCAACACGATCACCAGCGGCCAGCGGCTCAAAACCCAGATCGAATCGAAGCCGCCGATCCTGGGATTGTTCAAAGGTCAGTACAACGAGGAAAAAATCAACGAAGACATCGACAAGCTGATCACTTACTACCGTAGCTTGGGCTTCTTCCGCGCGCGGATCAGCCGCGAGGTCGTCATGGACGACAAATGGAAGCGGCCGACGTTGACCTTCGTCATCGACGAAGGACCGCGCTATCGCGTCCGCGGCGTCAGCTTCATCGGCAATCGAAAATTCACCAACGAACAATTGGCCGACGGAATGAAGCTCAAAGAGGGCGAATACTTCATCCGACGCAACCTCGATCAGGACATCACCCGGGTCCAGGACGTCTACGGCACCCAGGGCTATGTCTTTGCCAACGTGCAGCAAGAACTGCGATTCGAGGAAGAACCGGGCGAACTGACGGTCGTCTTCAGCGTCGAGGAAGGAAGCCGTTACGCCGTCGGCGAAATCCAAGTCCACATCGCCGGCGAAACGCCCCATACCCGGTTCAACGCGGTGCTCAATCGGCTCATGTTCCGGCCGGGCGACGTCATCAACACGCAATTAATCCGCAACGCCGAACGCCGGCTCAAAGCCTCGAGCCTGTTCGTCAGCGATCCGTCGAAGGGCCAAATCCCCAAGATCACGTTCAGCCCGCCCGGCGAAGACGAAGAAACCGGCGTGGCCGATCGGCCTTCGCAGGGAGGCGGAGGGGGTTCGGGCGGACGCGTCCGCGGTCAGAGCCCCGACAATGTGCCCGACGTGAAAAAGCTCGATATGCACGTCTATGTTCGACAGTCTCGACGACCTCCGCCGGTTCATTGCCGCGAACCCCGAGGTTTCGGCGGAGCCGGACGGCGGCCTGTCCGCGACATCCGAGGACTTGCCGCCGGAGCCGCCTCGTCAGAAATCGTCCTGGTGGCCGCAATGGCAACGTTCTGCTCCGGCGGCGACGCCCAAGCAGGCCGCCCCGAAAACATGGCCGCCACAATCCAGCTCGACGCTTCCCCCGCTCGACATCGCTGCCGACGAAGTCCTGGTCGTGCGCGGACAGGGGCCGAACGACGCCGTCGATCGCACGGATTCGTCCGGTACGTTGCCCCCAGCGCACATCAACAATTCGACTCCGGCCAACAATTCAACGTCGACGGGCCCCGCCGCAGCCCCCCCGGCTCTGCCGCGGCCCGCAAGCAGCCGGCGACTCCGCCCGCTACCAAGGGCATGACGGCGACGCTTGCCTCGCTCACTCTGACGCTCCGGTTTCGCTCGGCCAATCGCTCAGTACCGCTCGCGGTGCGAGCGTGTCGTCGACCAATCTCGAACTGGCGGGATTCGGATCGGCGCCGTCGCTCGGACAATCGACCGGTGCGACCGCTGCTTCGCCATCGGCTGCCAGCACGCCGACGGTCACGGGTGCGCCCGCAAAACCCTCCTGGCCGAAGCGCTACGAGCAGGGCCCCCGCCACCGGCCCGTGGACAGTGCGCGGGCAAAGCCAGTACGGCGGCCGCCTGTTGCAGCCGCTGTCGCCGGGGCCGCAGATCGCCCCCTTCCGCCCCGAGCGGCACGACCACGGGCTACGGCGGCAATGTCGCGTTTCAGTCGCCTGGCAACTCGATGACGCCGCCGCAGTTCACCCAGCCGCTGCCCGGAATGCCGACCGATCCGACGGCACCGCCAGCCGACGCTGACGAACCTTTGCCGGCGCTGCCGATTAACGTGAATACCGAAGAGACGCAGACCGGCCGATTCATGTTTGGCGTGGGGGTCAACTCGAATGCCGGTCTGGTCGGCTCGATCGTGGTCGACGAGCAAAACTTCGATTGGCAACGCTGGCCCAACGGCGTGGAAGACTGGCGCAATGGCACCGCCTTCCGCGGCGGCGGCCAGCACTTCCGCATCGAATTGGCTCCCGGTACGCAAATGTCGCGTTACCTGGTCAGCTACAACAATCCATACCTCTATGACACCAACGTCAACTACGGCTGGAGCGGCTACTATTATCAACGGTTCTACTACGACTGGTACGAACAGCGGATGGGCGGCAAGGTCAACTTGGGTTATCAATTCCGGCCCGACCTGGTCGGCACCGTTGGCTTGGGTGCGGAAGATGTGAAAATCGAAGATCCGCGCATTCTGATTCCCGATCTGGCCCAGGTGCTGGGGAACAACGGACGGTTCGGCATCACCTTCGCCGCGACCAACGACACCCGCGATAACACGTTCTTCCCCACCGACGGACATTACATCCACCTGTCGTACGAACAAGTCACCGGCTCATTCACCTATCCCCGAGTCACGCTCGACTTGCGCAGATACTTCGTCCTCCACCAGCGGGCCGATGGTTCGGGCCGACAGGTGCTGGCCCTCTACAGCTATACCGGCGTGACGGGCAAGAACACGCCGATCTACGATCGGTTCTTCCTCGGCGGTATCGGCACGATACGCGGTTTCTACTATCGCGATGCATCGCCTACCTACGATACGGTCGTCGATGGCGGTGACTTTGCCAGCTACGGTACCATCGAGTACACCTGCCCGATCACCGCCGACGACATGTTCCGCCTGGCGGCGTTCGTCGACGGTGGATTCGATGCCAGAACCTCTCTGGTCGAGGGCAACGATATTCGCGTCGCTCCTGGCTTGGGCATCCGCATCTCGGTTCCGGCGATGGGGCCGGCGCCCATCGCCGTCGACTTTGCCGTGCCGGTCGTAATGAACTCTCACGACCAGAAGCAACTCGTCAACTTCGCCGTCGGCGTTGCGCGGTAGTTCACTCCCGTGGACAGCCTACCGCCAAAGGAGGTCTGTCGTCCCGCGGCCGCTCGGGGAGGCCGAACTGGCGCGGATCGCGAATCGGTCTTGTCAAAACCGGCCGACTTCTGCACAGTACCGACCCCTGGCTGATTCGCGTTTTCTGACCATCGGTGGTCGCCAACCCAAGGCGTGACCGTGGCTTCGCCGGAACTGCCGGCCGAAATCGCGATTTTTGACGTAACTCCCTGGAAATGCCTGCCTTGGTGACTACGCCTCCTCCCGGTTCCGCGCTCCTGGCGGCGCAAGATACGCCGAACTCGGTCCTCATCCGCCGCTTGCTGGCGCTGGCTTGGCGCTATCGCACCCAATGTGTGTCCGTGGTGCTCCAGCAATTGCTGCTGGTCGTCCTCGGTCTATCGGGTTTGGGTTTGACCGGGCTGGGTATCGATGTCATCCGCCGCGCGGCCGATCCACTGGCGTCTGCGCCCCGCTGGCCGTGGGGAAGCGAGATTTCCGCCAATTGCCCTCCGCTGTTGTTGGTAGGGGGCATCGCACTGACGATCTTGCTGCTGGCGCTGGTCCAATCGACGCTGCGCTATCACACCACGCTGGTTGTGGCCCGACTGTCGCAGCAGATCGTTGTCGGGCTCCGTTCCGACGTCTACGACAAATTGCAACGCCTCAGTTTTCGATTTTTTGACGCTAACGATACCAGCTCGATCATCAATCGCGTTGCCGGCGACGTGCAGGCGATGCGGTTGTTCGTCGACGGAGTCATCCTGGAAGTGCTGACGGTGCTGTTGTCGTTGGCTGTCTATCTTGCCTACATGCTTTCGATCCACGTCGGCCTGACGTTGGCATCGCTCGCCACGACGCCGCTGTTGTGGATTTGTGCCGTCTGCTTTTCGCGCATCGTCAAGCCGGCTTATCGCCGCAATCGCCTGCTAAGCGATCAAATGATTCTCACCCTTTGCGAAAACGCACAAGGCGTGCAGGTCGTGAAGGGTTTCGCTCGCCAGCAGGGCGAGATCGCCAAGTTCCGCGCCGCCAATCGTGCCGTGCAGGATCACAAACGCACGATCTTCCACAAAATCAGCCTGTTCCAACCCGGCATGGGACTGCTCACGCAACTCAATCTGGCCATCCTGCTCTTCTACGGTGGTTATCTCGTCATTCAAGGCGAGCTCCGCCTGGGCGAGGGGCTCTTCGTCTTCGCCAATCTGCTGCAAGAATTCGCCAACCAGATCGGGCAAATCACGAATATCACCAACAGCATCCAAACCAGCCTCACCGGTGCCCAACGTGTCTTCGAAGTGCTCGACGCTCCGGTCGAGGTCGAAAGCCCCGCTCATCCGATCCGGCCTCGGCAGCGGCGCGGAGCCATCGCCTTCGAGCAGGTCTCTTTCGGCTATCTGCCGGAGCTAACGGTCCTGAGGCAGATCGAGTTTTCCGTGCGGCCCGGGCAATGCGTGGCGATTGTCGGTGCCACCGGCGCAGGCAAAAGCACGCTCCTACAGCTCATTCCCAGATTCTACGACCCGACCACCGGTCGAGTTCTGGTCGATGGAGTCGACGTGCGCCGCATGGACTTGGGCGAGCTGCGCTCGCGAGTCGGCACCGTCTTTCAGCAGAACTTTTTGTTCAGCAACACGGTGGCCGCCAACATCGCCTTTGGCAATCCCGGCGCCACCCGCGCGGCGATCCGCGAAGCTGCCCGGCTGGCCGCCGCCGATGAATTCATCCGCGACTTGCCCGATGGCTACGACACCATCATCGGCGAATACGGCTCGAATCTGTCGGGCGGTCAAAGGCAGCGGTTGGCGTTGGCGCGAGCGCTTTTGATGAACCCGCCGATCCTGCTGCTCGACGATGCCACGTCGGCCGTCGATCCGGAAACCGAACACGAGATCTTGTCGGCCATGAACCGGGCCATGCACGATCGGACAACGTTCGTCGTCGCCCATCGGCTGAGCACGTTGGCCCGCGCCGATTGGGTCGTCGTGCTCGAAGCCGGCAGAATCGTCGAAATGGGCACGCATGCCGAGCTGCTGGCCGGCGAGGGACACTACCGCCGCGCCGCCCGCGTGCAACTGGCCATGAGCGACGACGATCGGTGGGCAGCGCCGTCTCGGGAGGCCGCATGAAGTCACCTGCCGACACTGCGGCGCTCACCCGCTTGAGCCGCGTCGCCGACGACGAGATCGACAGCCGGCCACTCGACCTGGGGTTGATCCGCCGGCTCTGCGCCTACACCCGGCCCTATGCCGCGCGGCGCAACTGGCTCTTGGCGCTCGTTATTCTCCGCTCGGTGCAGTTGCCTTCGCTGACTTGGGCAATCGCCGCCGTGATCCGTGGTCCGATCGCCGCCGCCGATTTGCCCGGTGTTGCTTGGGGCGTGGCGGGCTTTTTGCTCCTGGCGATCGTTACGCAGGCGTGTCTGCATTTCCGCCAGAAGCTGGCCTTGGAACTGGGCGAAGCCGTCGTCCACGATTTGCGATCCGACCTGTTCGCTCACTTGCAACAGATGCCGCTCAGCTTTCATCACAAGACGCGACTGGGCCGCATTATCAGCCGCATGACCAGCGACGTGGAATACGTGCGGATGGGCGTGCAGGAAGTCCTCTTCGTCAGCCTGGTCCAATTAGGTCAGATGCTCGTCGCCGCTCTCTTCATGCTCTGGTACGACTGGATGCTGTTTCTGCTCGTACTCGGCCTGGTTCCCATCCTGTGGCTGTTGAACCGGCATTTCAATCGGCAACTCAGCCGTGGTCATCGGGCCGTACAAGAATCGTTCAGCCGCGTGACGGCCACGCTGGCCGAAAGTGTCAACGGCATCCGGGTTACCCAAAGCTTCGCCCGGCAGGATGCCAATGCCGCCATGTTTCACGATCTGGTCAACGATCATTCGCGCCACAATTTCGAATTGTCGCAAACCCAAAGCTTGTTCCAGCGGCTGCTCGACCTGAACAACCAGCTTTTCATCGCCTTGCTGCTGTTTATCGGAGCGGTGCGCGTGCTGCTGATGAGCGGTTCGTGCGACGTCGGTGCCTTGGTCGGCTTCTTGTTCATGGCCGGATTGTTCTTTGCTCCCATCACATCGCTGGGTGTGCAATACAACCACGCCCTGACAGCCATGGCCGGCGCCGAACGGGTTTTCAAAGTGCTCGATCTGCCGTCAGAAAGGCACGACACGGCCGATGCCGTCGATCTGTCGACCGTGGCCGGCCGGGTCGAGTTTTGCGACGTAACGTTTTCCTACGAGCCGCACCGTCCAGTCCTGCATCGTCTGAGTTTCGTCGCCCAGGCGGGCCAGTCGATCGCTCTGGTCGGACACACCGGCAGCGGCAAGACGTCGATCCTCAACCTGATCGCCAAGTTCTATCTGCCCGACAGCGGCCGCATTTTGATCGATGGCCGCGAACTGGGCTCGATCCGGTCCCACTCCCTTCGCCGGCGTTTGGGCATTGTCTCGCAGCAGAACTTTTTGTTTAGCGGCACGATCCGCGAGAATATCCGCTTCAGCCGGCCCGAGGCGACCGACGATGAAGTTCGCGAAGTGGTCGAGCGGCTCGACTGTTTCGATTTGCTCTCGGCGCTGCCTTGGGGCTTGGAAACGCCGGTCGGACAGGGCGGGGGCAACCTGTCGGTCGGCACCCGGCAGCTTGTCTGTTTTGCCCGGGCGCTGCTGGCCGACCCGGCCATCCTGTTTCTGGACGAGGCAACCGCCAGCATCGACACACTGACCGAAGCTCGCATCCAACGCGCGCTGAACGTTTTGCTCGCCGGGCGGACCAGCTTCATCGTGGCCCATCGGCTGAGCACGATTCGCCATGCCGACCAGATTCTGGTCCTCGATCATGGTCAGATCGTCCAGCGCGGCACGCACCGCCAGTTGTTGGCCGTCGGGGGCGTCTATGCCGGCCTCTACCGCCGATTTCTGGCGACCGCCGCCTGATACGCGCCCGTCGACCACGAGGGGGAGCTATTGTCGAGTAAAGAGAATGCTGAGCCTCCCGCTGTATGCGGTAGCGCCGATATGGAGTGCGCTCCCCTCTCGACGTTCCTCGAATGCCCAACGGCCATCCTGACCGGTACGGAACATACCAAGCTTGTCTGCGGAAATAGAAATCGTCGCGAGCCCCGACGCCAAATCGCGGACGTGAAATGAGGCAAGCTCGAATACCGTGACAGCGTCGGAGTCGTACGAGTAAAAAAGAACGTCATACGTGCCGGCATTCCCAAGCTCAACCGGAACTGGCGTAGGAACTGCACCCGAAGGGGCAGGCGAGATGTCTAGTTCTTTAGACCACTCCGGCGAATCAACCGCGCGCGTTCCCACCACCATTTTCCGACCACTGCCGTTGATCAAGTGAATCGCATCGCCGGCGATCGACGGATTTGCGACGATGTTCCAAGCCAGGCCAAATGCTAGCGCCATTAACGGCGCCCAAATCCCTGGCCGGCATCTTTGAGCATGTTTGCAAAACGTTTTCATCGCCTAGCACCGTAGCGTTTCGGCTCGGGCGCGCGAACACCGCTCGGTTGAGTGCCCAAATAAGAAAACAGAATCAAAGTGGCCGGATTACAGCGTCAGTGGGTCTCTAGATTGGCGCCCGGGGGCTTTGGGAGCATGAGGCCCCAACTCGGGCGGCGGCTCGAAAACCGGCGGCGATTCCTCTAGACTCTCCCGGCAGGCCCAAAGCGCGCTGTTCGGTTTCGTTGGTCTCGCCCTTTCCAGGGCAGCTCACGAGGTAAAAGATGTTTCTTCGGTGGTGTCTGGCAATCGTCGCTTGCCTGGTCGGCGCTGCCGCCGTCGCGCGTGCCGACACGCTGGCCGACATCCGCGCTCGGGGCTATTTGATTTGGGGTGGCGATGCCGAAGGGGGTGGCCCCTACGTCTATCCCGATCCGGCCAGTCCACGAACCGTCGTCGGATTCGAAGTCGATTTGGCCAAAGCGTTGGCGGCCGAGATCGGCGTCACGGCCCGATTCTATCAGGCACCCTGGGACGATTTGCCTTCGCTGTTGGCCGCGGGCAAGATCGATGTGATCCTCAACGGCTATGAGCTAACCCCGGCCCGCACGGCCCGGATGGCCTCGACGAGCCCCTACTACATTTACCGTCTGGCGCTGCTCGTCCCCCGCGATGGCTCGCCGATCGGCGATTGGGAGAGCTTGCATCATCCTCGGCCGGGCCACCCCTGGCGCGTCGGCACGTTGGTCTCGTCGGCGCCTATCTCTACTTGCAGCAGCATTTCCCCGACGACATCGATCTGATCGGCTACAAGGCGAACACCGATGCCATGCGCGAGGTCGAAACCGACAAACTCGACGCCACCGTGGTCGATCTGCCGATGGTAACATTCTTCGAAGACCAGTATCCCGGCCTGCGGCAGGTTGGCACGCCGGCCCTCGGCGGATATTACGTCGCGTTCGTCCGTCAGCAGGATCAGTCGCTGTGCGAGCGCTCGACACGGCCTTGGCGCGGTTGTTGGCCGATGGCCGACTGCGGCAAATTTACGAGCACTACGATCTCTGGAACGACGATCAGCAACGGCTGGCGGCGCTGGCCGGCAAGACGCCTTTGGAACTTGGTGTGCGGGCAACCCGGCTATCGGGCTGGCAGGTGCTCGTCGAGCGCGGACCGATCCTGGTGCGTGCGGCCGGCATGACCATACTGCTGGCCTGCCTGTCGATGCCGCTGGCCATCGGACTGGGAATACTGATCGCGCTCGGCCGGCTCTATGGCCCGATGGTGCTCGGCTGGCTGTTGGCTCTGTACGTCGAGATCATTCGCGGCACTCCGTTATTGCTTCAGTTGTATGTGATCTTTTATTTGCTCCCGCAGATCGGTCTGTCGCTGGCGCCGATTCATGCGGCAGTTCTTGGATTGGCACTGAATTACTCGGCCTACGAGGCCGAAATTTATCGGGCCGGCATCCTGGCGGTTCCGCGCGGGCAAATGGAAGCGGCCTTGGCACTCGGGATGTCGACATCCCAGGCCGTCCGGCGAATCATCTTGCCTCAGGCGATGCGAATCGTGATTCCACCGGTGACGAACGACTTCATCGCCCTGTTCAAGGACACGTCGGTCTGTTCGGTGATTACGGTGATGGAATTGACCGGCGCCTACAGCGTGCAACGCAACGACACGCTGGCCACGGGCGAGTTGGCGGCGATGACGGCGATCTTGTACCTGGCCATGAGTGTGCCGCTGGCCTACCTTGCCCGCTGGATCGAGCGCCGGCAACATCGACGGCCACGCATTTCGCCCTAAGCCGCGATCCTCAGCATTGCGCGATCACGGGTAGCTTATCGCGCTGGCGCTCCGGCCGGCCCACGAGCCTGCGGCCCATCCAACTGCAGCCCATCGGCCGGCGATCCGGCGGCTTGCGGCGCGTTGCCTCCCGCCGGTCGTT
Source organism: uncultured Planctomycetaceae bacterium (assembly GCA_963702015.1). Lineage (GTDB taxonomy): Bacteria > Planctomycetota > Planctomycetia > Pirellulales > PALSA-1355 > DATJTR01. The sequence goes on along the minus strand of OY969698.1, from coordinate 1,104,889 downwards.
CGATCGCTTGCACGGTCACGTCGTCGAGAAAGACTTCGCCCATTCCGCTCAAAGCGAACGTGACGTTCATTGAGCCGGAGCGCGGCAGCCGCGCGATAGAGCGAAAATTCCTGCCAGTCCTTGGTCTGCAAGATTCGTTCGGCCAGCGGTTCTCCGGAAATCGAATCGAGGATCAACAATCCGTCGACGCTGCCCACGATCCGCTTGGGAATGTTGACCCAGCCGTGGATCAACATCACGCGCCCGGCCTCGACCGGCACCGGCGCACTGACCAGCCACATCGGGGCGGTTTCGACCTGCGCCGGCGGCTCGTCGGGGTTCTCGGCGGCAACTTCGAATCGCAGCGCGGCCTTGCCGCCGTGAACGACCTCCGCAGTCGGCGTGAGCGAAGTGGTCAAACCGGGCTGGGGATGTTGAAGGTCTTTGGGCTGCGGGTGCCGAAAATAGTGCCAGCCGCTACCGAGCGCCGCTTGCGGGTCTTCGAAGTCGGAGGCCGGCAGCAGATTCGGGCCGCGTGGTGCCGTACTTGCTTCGCCGATGAACTGCCAATATTCGGGTAGGGTATCGAAATTGGTCCCCAGCGCGGTGCTCAGCGGAGCCGCGACCGGCTGCAAGCTGAGTTCCCAACTGCCGCGTTCGATCTGTCCCAAAAGTTGCTCGCACTGCCGTGCATGGGAATACAAGGCCTGTTCATTGGTGCTCGTCGCCGGCGCCGCGGATTCCTGCAAATGAGATCGGGCACTTGCCAGCCAGCCTTGGGCTTCGGGGGGAGTGTGTCCTTTGGCAGCCAAGCGCGATTGCACGTCTTCGACGCGCGCCAGGTGCATCGCGGCAAGCTCGCGGGTGAGCTCCAAGGCCCGCCGATGGACGCGTTCCACGCGCCGCACCAGATTGGCCTTCACCGTCGGGTCTTGGGTCAGCACGACCAGGGCGTTGCGGCTCTCTTCGGGCACCTTCAGGCGTATGCCTCCGGCAACTCGCTTTTGTTGTTGCACGCGACGAAAGGCCACCAGCGACAATTCATAAGCCTCATTCGACTCAGGCACGCCCGGAATGGTTAATGAGTCATGCGTGTTTTTCTTTGCCGCGGCCTGGGTCGCGTGGTTTCGCAGCCCCTTCGCCTTGAGCATCGGCGGCACCGTGGGCGCCGCCACAGGAACCGGGACCACGAACTGGTTGAACGGACCGTGGGGCACCGGCAACCTGAGCCGCGCACGGTCGGTTTGCATCACCGCCGCTCCCATGTCGGAATCGTTGCCGCTGGCACTGGTCACAAAAATCCCGCCGGCACACCAAGGCTCGATCAAGTCCAATTCCAGGTTGATCAGTTCCAACAGCGCCGCGCGATGGCGGGTCGCCGGATCGGACGTATCGAGCGGCGTCGACGATTGGAAGCAGATCCCTCGCGCGCCGGCGGCCAATGCCGAAAAGACCAGCAGCCGAAATTGTTCGTCTTGCCAGCAGACTCGCGGTGCCTTACCGCCCGACAGGAGTGCGACCTGCTCGACGAGTCGATCCGACGGCTGCGTTTGAATCATGGTCCAGGCGGGCGTTCCACCGCGAGCCCATTGAGGCCGCTCGCGCAGCCAGCTGAGATAGGGTGTCAGGCCCAGGCTCGACCCCAACGGAAAGCGACTGATCCACAACAGGTCGACGTTGCGGCTGTAATTCCACAAGTCGGAATCAGCCCCGCAAATCAATGGTCGCGAGCGCGGATCGGTCGATCGGACCAGTTGTGCCCATCGCTTATTCGAGGGAAATTCTTTTGTCGACAAGCCACTTCCTAGATCCCATGCCAGGATGGAATCGAATTGGCTATCGATTCCGCCGGCCGGGCCGGCCGCCTGACGCGTCTCAAGTTCGCGGATCGAAGGGGGCGGCGCGACGATCCGTAGTCCCACGACCGCCGCTTCGCTGAGCAGCGCCGGCCGTGGCGGCGTCGACATCCAGATGCCGTTGAATCCCAACGATTTGATGAGTGCCAGCGGCTCGCCGCGATACTCCAGCAAGCGCGGAAAGAAGGGTTGATCGCCGAGCATCAAACCCGTGCCGCTCAGACGCGCCGTCGCCGGACGCGTGTTCTCGTCCGGCACCGTTTGATCGGTTCCGGGAAGTCGTTCCGCGAAAGCGTTGTTCGTCGGAATCTTGGCCGCGGGCGTCGCAAGCCCGGTCGTCGCGGCGACAAAACCGTTCACCTCCAAATCGTCGATCAATACGTTGGTCGTGCCGGGCCCGCCATAGACGTTCAGCAGGACGCGATCGATGAATGCCTCGTGCCCGTCGACGCCGGGCCCGTGCTGGACGCGAAGCACGCGCAACTGACGTTCGAATTGTTGCGGCAAATTATCCAGCCGCAATTGTTGCCAACTGCCGACCTGAGTGTAGCCAGAACCGCTGATGAGCGCCGTCAGTGGCTGCCCGGTGGCGGGGTCTTTGGTCCGCGGGATGACGACGCGCGCCAAGATTTGAAGGCCGGGCCGGTCGGCCTTAATCCAGACGCTCAGCGATAGTTCGCTGATGATCCGCGACGCGGTAACGTCGTGGCTGAGGTAAACATAAGTACCATTGTTGCCAGCAAGCCGGACCTGCTCGCAGCCGCGCCCGGCGTGAGCCATCCCCGACACGCGCTCGAGCGAGGAAATCTTATAGTGCGCATCGCCGCCCGAATCGCGCAACTCGGCTCCGGCCCCTCGAACTCTTCGCGGAGCGCGGGCGCTCCCCCACCGGGCTCGCCAAAAGCAGCCCCAGGGTGATCGACAGCCACAGCGGTCGGGAGCGGGTGAACCTCATGCCAGCGAATGTCAGACGGTGCGTGGCTTGGTGGGAGTTGCAGCCAAAAAACAACATTTTGCTTCCACGCAGGTTTTGCGGCGCAAGTCGGCCTTGTAGCACGATTTGCGAAATGCGGCCAGATCAGCCGTGGTGTTTTTGCATCCAGGCTCCCGCTCCTCCACCCCTGGGAAATGGATTCCAAGCTGTTACATTCAAATGAGTTACCTCAACAGCCCGGTTTCACTCCGCAAGCTTGGCACGCGAACTGCTTTCTTCCAACTGTCGAAACGACACCGCTCAGCAAAGCAACTCGAAACATTCTGGGGAGCCCTTCGATCATGAAACAAGCACTGCGGAACACTGCCGGACGGCAGGAACTTGTGTCGAAGGATTTCACCGACTTGGGCAGTGCGGTCGCTGCCCTGCCGACCGAGTATCGCGCCCAATTGGAACCGCTTTTGGAGCGCGTGGTTGAAAACAGCACCCGGCGGCGACAGATTCTCAGCCTGGTGCAGGACGCGTTGGGCCAGTTGCGGCTGGACATGAAATACTTGATGTTCGATTTGGAAGCCACCCGTCGCGAGCGGGACGAATATCGCCGAAAGTTGACCGAAGAGCAGTAATGGCCACCCTCTTGGGCAAACTCCTGCCCGCCCGCTAGCCGCCGCCGTCGGCCAAAGCTCTTTGCGTAGCCAGTCGGCCGCCCGATGCGACTGTAGCCAGGTGGGTGCGGCCTAACCGCGAATCACCTGCCCGCCCTCTTCGATCGGACTTCGCGGTCCCCATTTTTTTGCCTTGATTGCGATCGTTCTCCGCGAGGCGCAATCGGGGCCTCCCGACCGGCTCGGTTTTGATCGCACAGAGATCCGTGCCCCGCCACGCCCTGTCGATGACGCTGGGCCATAGCCGAGGCCTCGAAATTGCTTCTGCCGCGGCGAGAAATGGGCCAATCAAGCCCGGCGCTTCGGGCGCGAGTCGATTGCGGGGTCCGACACCGTCGAATAAATTAGAGTGTTGATCGGAGTTTGCGGTTAGGCCGACGGGACTTGGCAGGCTTGCCTTGGCGCAGACAGGCAGAGAAATGGCGAAATTCCGGGGAAGCGGGCACCCATGGTTGAGTTGACGGCCGAACAAATCGCTCAACGTGTCTTCGACCTCGATCTACTCGATCAGCGTCAACTCAAGGAAGTTTGGGGTGCCATCGGCAGCCGTCAGGTGACCGGCGACGAGTTTCGCCAGTTGCTCGAACGGCGCGAGCTCCTCACCAACTACCAGTCCGAACGCCTGATGCGGGGCGACCGCACCGGCTTCTTCTACGGCGACTTCAAAGTCCTGTACTTGATCGGCAGCGGCACGTTTGCCCGGGTCTATCGCGCGGCGAACAGGCACAACGGCGAGATTCGTGCCGTCAAAGTGCTTCGCCGCCGTTTCGCCGACAATCCGATCGAGGCGGAGCGGTTCTTGCGCGAAGGTCAAATGGGAGCGACCCTTCGGCATCCGAACATCGTGCCGATTTACGAAGTCATCTCGCGCGGCGACGTTCCGTTTCTGGTCATGGACTTCATCGAAGGGCGCAACCTGCGCGAGTTCATCAAGATCCGCAAAAAGTTCGATCCCGCCGATGCCACGCGCATGGTCGCCGACGTGGCGGCCGGGTTGGCCTATGCCTTCGAGCGCGGAATCTGCCACCGCGATCTGAAGATGTCGAACATCTTGATTTCCAGCCGCGGTCAGGCCAAGCTCGTCGACTTCGGCCTGGCGGCCGCCGAAGGTCAAGACGACGACGAAACCGCCAATCCACGCACCATCGATTATGCCGGCCTGGAGCGGGCGACGGGCGTGCGCAAGGATGACAACCGCAGCGATATCTTCTTCCTCGGCGCTATCTATTACCATCTGCTCTCCGGCGTGCCGCCGATTGTCGAAACCCGTGACCGCTCGCAACGACTCAGCAGATCGCGTTTTACCAATATCACCCCGATCCAGCAGATCGATGCGTCGCTGCCTAAGCCGGTAATCACCATCGTCAACCGCGCCATGGAGTTCAATCCGGTCCAGCGCTATCAAGCGCCAGCGGAAATGGTCGCCGAGTTGAAATCGGCCATCGCCAAGATGAGCGATCCCGACGCTGCAGCCGATCCGTCCGGGCGAGGCAAAGGCGGCGCTGCCCCAGGCCAGCAGTGGTCGTTGATGGTGGTCGAATCGAAGGCAAAAATGCAGGACTTGTTTCGCGAGCGGCTCAAAAGCGTCGGTTATCGCGTGCTCGTCACGGCCGACCCCGAGCGGGCTTTGGCCCGATTTGCCGAAAATGCCAAAACGGCCGACTGCGTGCTGTTCTCGACCAGCGACCTGGGGGAATCGGCCGTCAATGCCTTCAATCGCCTGGGCGAGGACGAGGCCACGAAGTGCATTCCGGCGGTGTTGCTCTTGGGCGAGCAGCATCAGTCAATGATGGCGAAAGCCAAGCAGGACAAACACCGCGTCGTGATTTGTTCGCCCGTCAAACTCCGCGAATTGCGCGATGTGCTGGCCAGGCTATTGGGCGAGACTGTCGAGCAATCGTAGTGGCCCGCCGCCGGCGTTTTATTCTCACCCGAGCCTATTGTTTTTCGGCCTGCGATTTGGCGGCCAATTTGGCAAACTCGGTTGCCTGTTGCGAGTCTCCCAATTCGGTGTACATGCTCGCCAGATTGCCGTAAGGAATCGCCAAAGCGGCTTTGCTCAGCAAGCCGTCTCCCACGGCCTGCTCCATAAGTTGCACGCCCTGCCTGGTGAGCCGCATCGCTTCGTCATGCTCGCCGATCTCCCAGTAGGAGACCGCGATGCTGACGAATGTCTCACCGTGGCGGCCCGGGTCGGTGACGCAACTGGGCGGCACCGGCGCTTCGAGCAACTTGACTGCCCGGCCGTACCAGACCACCGCTTCCTTGTGATTCTGGCGGCCCACGGCGTGGATCACCCCCAGCCGGTAGAAGAGCTGGCCGAGGAGAAAATCATGATCGGGTAACTGCCGACCCGCCGCGTCGGCACGCTTGAGATGCTCGAACGCCAGTTTGCCGAACTCCAGCGCGCGGTCATAGTTGTGACGCGTCTGTTCGATCTGCACGGCATCGCACAGCGCCAGGCCGAGTTGCCATTGGATCTGGCTGGCCCGCGTCGGATCGGTCGTCTGCTCAAAAATCGCTTTGGCTTGCGTCACCGCGGCGTTTTCCCACTTCGAGCAATCGGGAGGATCGGACAGCCCGGCCAAGGCGGCCAACGCCTGTTCGTTGACCCGCAGAATCACGTCGGGCCGAAGGACTTCCTGGCTGACCAGGTCATCGGCCAGCGTCGACGCCCCTTCCAGCCATTTCGCCACCGCCTCCGACTTGTGCTGAAAATGTCCCCAGGCGACGCTATAGGCCACGTGCAGGTGGGCATCGATGAGCAGTTCGCTCGCCTTGCGTCGGCGGCGGGCGCGCGGGTCATCGGAAAGCGTCTTGGCGAGCCGGATGGCCTCTTGGTGATGTTTGACTGCACCCGCGTAGCCGCGACTCGATGCCAACGCCAATGTATCACCCAGCAGCAGGTGAGCCCCGGCGCTGGCCAGTGCATCGGACGAGTTGTTTTCCAGCACCTTTTGAAGTTCATCCTGGGCGCGGGCAAAGTCGGACAATTGCACCAGGATTTTCGCCAGAATCAGGCGCCACTCGGCCTCTCGCGGTTCGATCGCCACCGCCGCCTCCGCCGCTTGCAACGCCGCGGTGAGATCGCCTGCCTGGCGGTAGACGCGTGCTCTCATGGCTTGGGCCGGAGCCGAGTCCGAATCGAGCTCCAGTGCCGCATTGGCATCGGCCAGGCAATGCGCGTAGTCCGATTCAAGCTCCGCTTCGGCCCTCAGCAGAAAGGGCTGCGGTTCGGGAGCCTCCAGAATGATTTGCGAGACGCGCGGCGGGTTGCTTTCGGGCACATAGCCAAACAGCAGTCCTCGTTCGGGAAACGCCTCTCCCAGGATCTTCCCATCGTCGTCGGCCACCTGCACGCTCGACAGATTGTCCACCAGCAACTTCATCGCCAAAGCTTCCGGCTCGGATGGCGGTTCAATCTGAACCACGATCGCCGTGATCACGCCCTCGGTCAGCGTTGCCGTCATTCGCGACGCGTCCTTCGGCCGATAATTGTACGTCACGACGCCATGCACCTTGCGCACTTCCGCCGGAGCGCCCCACGCTTTGATCAGTTCTTCCTTGGTCGAAACACCCGGCCGCATCGCGGAAATGCCATCGCTTCGATCCGCGTCTTCGGCTGCGCCGGCATCAATCGCGTCTGGGGATTCCGGCTGCGAGCGGCATCGGGCTCCTCGTTTTCCTCTGCCGGCACGGGGGTAATGACCCGGTCCGGGCTGTCATCGCCATTCTCCTCCGCGGGCGTTTCCTCCCCGGGCACCTCATCCGAATCGCTGTCGGGTCGAGTCGGCAAAACAGCCGGTTCCTTCTCCGTCGATTCGTCGAGCTCCGTCGCCGGATCCTCTTGGGAATCCATGGCGGCCGGTTCGTCCTCCGATTCCGACGAAATCTCCAAGCTCGAACCGTCCGTGCCCGACGCGGCAATTTCCGGATGGTCGCCAATTTCCTCGGCGATGAGCCATCCCGCGAGCGGCCAGATGATCAATAGATTGAGTGCAAAGACCCAGTAGCGAGAAGTCATCGCCTTCATTGTCTGCTCCTCCTTGAGCAGTTCTTGCCACGCTCGAGCGGCACTTCCACGGCTGGCAAAAGGGCGCCACCGGGTGCGCTGTTCGCAGATCAACCGGCATCCCCGAAGTGAGAAAACCCGGCTTAACCCGAAACCGATAATCGAAATGGACCCTCAGCGTCCAGATCAATTTCTGTCGTGTGCGCTTGTTGGAGGTGATGCCTCACCGGCTGCTGGCACCCGGTTCGCCTATGACTTCCCGAGAAATTACTACCGGCTTACTCCCGCTGCCTGCCGTGCCAGCAATCCTCGTTTTCCAGGGCCGCTAGCGCGTCCCCGGCCGCCCGGTTGTCGATCGCCGCCTGGACCCGCTCCAGTAAATCGACCTGCGCCGCGTCGAGCGGCACCGCCGCTCCGGCTGCGGGCTCCTGGGGCACGAGCCGCTTCGCGATGGCTAGCTCCAATTCATTCAGGCCGGCTCGCGTGACGGCGCTCGTGGCGATTCCCGGCGGCCGACCATCGCCCAGCGGTTGTCCGAGATCGCACTTGCTGTAAACAGCAATCGCGTCGGGCCACTGGTCCAGCATTTCCCGCCAGTCGGCCCGCCACGGCTCCTGGGCGCAAAAGACCAGCACCAGCGCGTCGGCCGCCGTCGCCGCCTGCCGAGCGAGCCGCACCCCCTCGGCTTCGATCGCTTCGCGACCGGTGCGCAAGCCGGCGGTGTCGCAAAGTTCGACTGGCCACCCAGCGATCGCGGTCGTCGCGGTTAGCATGTCGCGCGTCGTGCCAGGCGCGTCGTAGACGATCGCCCGCTGGTAGCCGACCAGCGCGTTGACGAGGCTGCTTTTGCCGACATTTGGCGGACCGGCCACGACCACTTTCCACGGTTCGACTAAATGCGATCCGATCGGCCAGCGTGCCAGCACGTCAGAGACCGCGTCGCGCACCTTCGTCCAATCGGCCGCCATGATCAGCTGGCGAATGTCGGCGAGCGAACGTGCGAGCGATCCTTGAAACTGATCGAGCGCGATCATCGCCGCGCGCTCGGTGCGCGCGTGGGCCACCGCGGCCAGGGCCGTGCGGCGCAGAGGATCGCCCTGGTCGAACTCGCTCCAAGAGCGCCAATCGATCGACTCGCAGCCGGCCGCGACCAGCGCATCGCAGATTGCCCGTGGCGCGGCCACGCCACCGTGGCAATGGATCTCGATCCGGGTGGCATCGAGTGCCGCAACGACGACTTCTTCACCATCGCCGTGCGCCCAGCGTCTCAAGCGGATCCTCGCGGGCTCGAGCGATAACTTCCGTCCTTGGTCACAGCAAACCAGTGAATTGACGATCGCCGCCGCGCGTGGACCGGAAACGAGCACCGTGGCAACTGCCCCCCGTCCGCGTGGCGTCAACAGTACGGCGTAGGTGGCGCTTTCTGGCATCGGCGCCTCAACCCGGCGGCGCGGCCACGCGCGATTCCGGCCAGGGTCAAGTGAGGGACCAGCACGGCCGGCGACTCGCCCGCCCCGGTCAGTAAACCGGCAGCTGCCGCCCCCGCCCCGCCGGTAATGAAAATCTGTGGTTTCTCGGTCTCCGTGGCGAGCCGCGCGATCAGCTCTCGCACTCCGCCGATCGCGCCCCAATAAAGTCCGGCCTGCAGACACCCCGACGTGGTCTTTCCCAACGGGGCCGGTGGGTGGGCAAGTTCCGACATCGGTTCCAAAGGCAAAAGGTCGGTGAACTCGTGCAGCGCCCGGGCCGACATGGCGATGCCCGGCAGAATTGCCCCGCCTAGAAAAGCACCGTCGGGCGCGACGACGTCGACCGTGATCGCGCTTCCCAGATCGACGACGATCGCCGTGCGTGCGGCAGATCGCAAGCGACTGGCTGCCAACGCATTGGCCAACCGATCCAGACCGACCTTGTCCGGCTCGTCGACTTTCGCGGCCAGCGGCATGTCGGTCACGTCGAGCACGTGCACCTGGTCCGCGCCCCGGCGACCGAGCCAATCCAAAAGCCGTGCGGTGCCGACGCGATTGACGCTGGCGATGCGCCAGGCAAAAGTGTCGGGTACCGCCGCCAGCCAGTTCTCAAGCTCGGCGATACGCCACGGCGGTCCCCACGAAAACATTCGTTCCGGACACGGCAGCGGCGTCGCGTCGGGCGGGACGAACAGCCCCAGTTTCGTGCGGCTGTTGCCGATGTCGACGGCAATCAGCGGCCGGCTCGCTCGTTGCTTTTGCCAGTGGGTCATCGCGGCGGCTCGCCTACGTTTTGCCGGAAAGATCGCCCACCGGCGCGCTGTTGGCTGCCGCGCGCTGGTCGAGCGCACGGGTGATCGCCCGGAGCAAACGATCGAGACCCTGGCCCGTCACGGCCGAAACGGCGAGCACCCGGTCCTGAGCGGTCGCGGCATCAGCCGAATCGACATGTCCTGTTCCATCGGGATTGCTTTGGCGGTCGTCGGCCGCCAATCGCAGGGCCAAACGCTCGCGAACCGCTTCGGATCCAGGCAACTCGGCTTTCGTCAGGACGACGATTTCCACGCGGTCGCGCAGCGTCGGGTCGTATTGATCGAGTTCGCTGCGGACCACTTCGTAATTCTCGATCGGGTCGCTGCCGTCGACCGGTGCCGGCTCGACCATGTGGATCAGGATTCCGGCCGCTGCACGTGCCGCAAAAACTCGTGCCCCAATCCGGCCCCGTCGTGTGCTCCTTCGATCAGCCCGGGAATGTCGGCCATGACGAACGAACGATCGCGACTGATTTGAACGATTCCCAAGTTGGGATACTTGGTCGTAAACGGATAGTCGGCGATTTCGGGCCGAGCGCGCGACAGCCGGCTCAGCAGGGTGCTCTTGCCGGCGTTCGGTTTTCCGATGAGACCGACGTCGGCGATGACTTTCAGTTCCAGGACGAGCAGCCGGCTTTCACCTTCGCCGCCTGGGGTGCATTGCCGAGGCGCCCGGTTGATGGCCGATTTGAAGCGCATGTTCCCCTTGCCGCCGCGGCCGCCACGGCCGGCCACGACTTGCTCGCCCGCCGCGGAGAGATCCTTCAGCACGTGGCCGGCCACGGCATCCATCACCACCGTTCCTGGTGGCACGTGGATGATCAGATCGGCGGCATTGTGACCGTGGCAATTCGAGCTGCCGCCGCGCTCGCCCGAGCTGGCTTTCCAATGACGGCGCTGCGAAAGTTCCGCCAGGCTGTCGACGCCCGGCGTGGCCACAATGATGACGCTTCCGCCGTGGCCTCCGTCGCCGCCATCGGGCCCGCCGCGCGGGATGTATTTCTCCCGACGAAAGCTCGAGCATCCGTCGCCGCCGCGACCGGCCTTGATCTCGATTTGAACTCGATCGACGAACATCGTTCTCGTTTGACCTCGAGCGCGGGAGCGCGGAAAGCAGATACAACAAAAAAGGGGCTCCGCCACCGCGGGGCCCCTCGGCCGTCTGGAAAGGTGTCGAGCGCGTAAGTGGCCTCGCGCTAAGCCGTCACGGCGCATTCACCGACCGTGTCATCAGTCGTCGCGTCCGCGCACATCAATCGCCGTCGCGTCCGCGCGCCATCAATCGCCGTCGCGTCCGCGCACCATCAATCGCCGTCGCGGTCAAGCAGCTCCGACGACGTTGATTCGGCGTCCGCTCCGGTCGAATTTTACGACGCCGTCGACCAGCGCGAACAACGTGTAGTCCGAACCTTGGCCGACGTTCTTGCCGGGATGGAACTTCGTTCCGACCTGGCGGATGAGGATGTTGCCGGCAATCACCTTCTCGCCGCCAAATTTCTTCACGCCCCGCCGCTGCGCGTTCGAATCGCGACCGTTACGGCTGGAGCCTTGTCCTTTTTTGTGTGCCATGGCAGTTTCTTCCGAAACGTATGTTTTGTGCCCCTGCGACTCCGCGCACGGCGCAACAGGCCAGCGGCTTTCCCCACGGAGGAGGGAAACTGCCTTTTTAGCGATAAACCCAACTGTCGTCAACCTTGCCGGGCATGCCGTAACGGATGACCCGCTGGTCCTCGGCAAATTCGTCGCCGGGGCGCCAGAAGTTGAGAATCAAGGTCTTTTGAGTCAGTACCCGCCCCTTGCCCGGCGGATCCCCTTCGTGAAACTCGGCGGGTTGATCGGTCCAGCGATAGGCGTTGGTCAGCCCCTGGACCGAGATCGAGAAATAATCGATTCTCGAATCGACGTCTTCCCAGGTGGCCACCCCCCACACGCTCCGGTCCAGACCGTCGGACGAGACCGGGATTCGCTGAGCGCTGATTTCGACGGAGTCGAGAAGCTGTCGGTTCGGATCCTCCTTCTTCCGAATCGCCTCGATCGCCACCGGAATCAAGCGATCGAGGTAAGCCTTTTTATACTCCTGCGATTCGAGCACAAACTCGGGAATGAACCGGATGGGCATATCGGCGTGCTTGATCTCGTAGGTTCCGTCCGCCTTTCGCTGCGGGTGGAGGTGCTGTCCGCGGTTGGTGACGTGGTAGAGCAAATACCAAATCAACTTCCGCTGCATTTTGCCGCTGGGCTGCGGCACGTCGACCCAAATCATTCGCACCGGCTTGAACGTAAATTCCAAGCACCAAATGTCGCGGCGAAAAACCGTGCCCGTCGCCATCTCGCGCAGCGTTTGGGTGTTGGGCTCCGTCTTGGGGCTCCACTTCAGATCGGGAATTCCATTGAGGATTTCCACGATGTCGTGCGTGCTCGTCGTCTCCTCCTCTTGCTCGTTGGGAGCAATCGTGATTTCGACGCCCGGCGCAAGCGGACGGTAGGTCGCGGTGGCGCCTGCGGCGCCGGCCGGCGGCGGCGCCGGTTTTCCGGCAGCCCCATTCGCTGCGGCCGGCTTGGCTTTCGTATCCGCGGCCTTCTGGACGCTCAGGCGTGCCGGCTTGGAGGGTGCCGCCGACGATTGAGCCGGCCGGGAGGTCGCCGGCGGTGCGTCATCGGCCCGGAGCGCGCCGGAGTACGGCCCACTGGCAGCGAAAACCGTAGCCGTGACAACCAGTGACCAGACGCAGCGCAACATAGGAGCCTGACAAAAAAGTCGCGAGGCGCGACAGATGATTGACTTCACACGACCGAGAAACCGCCAAAGCTGACCGCGAGTCCCATTCCGGGGGGCGTCGACCGGCGCGGTATGCACCCCTCTAGTATAGTTAGCCCGCAAAACGAGCGTCAAACAGGCTTTGCCGCCGGATTCAGGCCCGATTTCAGGCCCCCGCGGCCGACTCCGAGCGGCACATTTGCCGCTTTGCGCAGGGGAGTGACCGGCCAAAAGACGCAAATGCTATGGCGGCAGCCTGCCGGCTGCGCTAACCTCGCCGCTGTTCCTGCTCGCGACGCTTCTGTTCGGCGAGATAGCTTTTATGGAGCCGCTCAAGGAGTCGTTTGTCGGCGTAGAGCCGGTGCGTCGAATCGTTAAAGTCCTGACCGCCGGGAGTGCTCTCGAGCATCCGTCCCATTTCGATGCCGCCCGGAGCGGTGGTCATGTATTGAAACAATTTGTAGCCACCAGGATTGGTGATCAGGTCGGCGACGATTGTTGGGCCGCGCGGCAGATGCAACATGCGATCGACTCGATCGTAACCGTCGGGATAAGTGGCGACGTGCCGCATGAAGTTCCAGCCGGCGGGGGCTCGGAGCTGCTGGACGATGAATTCCTCGTCTCCCGGTGTCTGCTTCAAGATTTTTTCCGCATCGGCCACTTTCCAACCGTGCGCTTCCAGTTTAACCAGCGCCTTTTTTACGTCGGACTTGGCGATGATGTCGCCCGGCTGGTATCCGGGTCGACTGGCCAGTGCGTGCTTGACGATCTGCTCGACCTCGGACCAGCTTGGGAGCGGACGCTTTGCGTGACTGGAGTCAGCCGGCGGTGCCTGTGCAGCAGTAGGCTGTGCTAGCAAGGTTGCCAGGGCGATCATCAACGCTGCGGTCAAGCGACTCATGTGTACTACTCGGGTTCGTTGTCAGGCGTGCCGCGGTTTTTGTGTCTTCGAGTTGATGCCGACCGGATCTTGTCGCTCTTGCCTGTTTCGCCTGTTTTCGCCGATCGGCCGAGGCTGCATTTCGGGGTAAGTGGTTCCGAGAGAACCGATTATGCCCGTTTGAGCAATTCCACCGGCGGATGCTTCGGCAGATCGTGACTAGGTATTAGGCGGTTCCGCCACCCGGGCGTTTGCGTTCACATCTATCGATAAAGATCGGCCCCGGCCTGCCAAGACGTGCAGGGATTGCTCCACCAGGGTAAGCCTAGGTTATTTCCGAACCGGCGGTGGGGGATCAGAAGTAAACCTGATAGCAGGGAATAAGCGTTCGTGATTTTTTTCACGAGCTAGGTATCGAAATTTTAATGCAAGACAGTTTGAATCCACGCCCCAAATTGCTTACGATGAGATCCAGTTGCTATTGGGCCCATCGGGTACGCAGGAGGTGCCACCCTCATGTCTAGGTCCACCACCTATTACATTCAAGAATGCCCGACATGCGGGAGAAGCCTGCATGTGCGCGTGGAGTATCTGGGCAAACAGGTCGTTTGCCAACACTGCCATGCGCGGTTCGAGGCCTACGATTCGGCCAACACGCCGCCCCCCGCCTCTTCTTCAGCGTCGGGAATTGGACTGATGCGCCGGGCCGAGGAACTGCTTGAAGAATCGGGGCTGGCGTTGCACCGCCGTGCGGAACAGCAACCGCGACCCTCGCAACGCCCCAGCGCCCATTGGCGCTGATACCCCTCCTGCCGAGCGCAAAGGCGCGGAAGAGCATCGCACCGCGAGCGCCTCGGGATCAGCTCCGCGTCGGGTTCAACCGGGCCAGGTCCTCGAAAAAGCGTGGGTAGGTTTTGGCCGTGCAAGCGGGATCGTTGATCACCACGCCCGGCACGCGCAATCCGACGAGCGCCAAGCTCATTGCCATGCGGTGGTCGTGATACGTATCGATGTGCGCGGCGCGCAACTTGCCAGGCACAATCGTCAGGCCGTCGACGTGCTCGTCGACCGCAGCACCAAACTTGCCGCAATTCAGCAGCTAGTGCGCCGATGCGATCGGTCTCTTTGTGCCGAATGTGCGCGACGCCGCGAATCCGCGTCGGCCCATCCGCAAACAGCGCCACCGCAGCGAGCGTCTGCACGGTGTCGCTGAAGGCATTCATATCCACGTCGATTCCGCGCAGCGCGCCTCCCACCACGGTCACTCGATCGGCGGCATAGACGACCGGACAGCCCATTTGCGCCAGGCAGTCGCAGAAGGCAACGTCGCCTTGCAAGCTCTCGCGCGAAAGTCCCTCGACCGCCACGCGACCACCCGAGATCGCGGCCGCGGCCCAAAAATAACTGGCCGCCGAAGCGTCGGGTTCGATGTCGTACTGCGCCGGGGCATAGCTGCGCGGCGCGGCGATCCGAAACCGCTCGAGCTGTTCCGCCTCGATCTCGATGCCGAACGACTTCATCACCGCCAGCGTCATCCGAATGTAGGGCTGCGAAACCAGCCGCCCCGCGATCGAAAGCTCCAAGGGCGACGCCGCGTACGGAGCAACCATCAACAGGCCGCTAAGGAACTGGCTCGACACTTCGCCACGCACCGTCGCCTGGCCGCCGGATAAACCCGCGGCTTCGATGACCACCGGCGGACATCCTCCTGGGCGCTCGCAGTAGGCACGCACGCCAAGCTGGGCCAAGGTGTCGAGCAGGTCCTGAATCGGCCGCTCGCGCATTCGAGCCACGCCGTCCAAGCGGTAGCTGCCGTGACCCAGCGCCACGAGCGCCGTCAGAAAACGGATCGTGGTACCGCTGTTGGCCACATAAAGTGCTGCGGCCGCCACTGGCAGGTTTCCGCCACAACCGACGATGTGCAGGGTTTGTCCGGCATCTTGGACATCGATCGCGATGCCCAACTTGCCCAGGCAATCGAGCATCACTTGCGTGTCTTCGCTGGCCAGCGCCGGTCAACCGACTGCGGCCCGACGCCAGTGCCGCGCAAACCAGCGCGGTTGGTGATGCTCTTCGAGCCGGGGGGCCGAATCGTGGCCGCCGCCGGGCGGGCGAGCGGTTGAATTTCAATTGAGTCGGTCATGGGGAATCCGAGAGGGGGGGCGCGCCAGGTCGCCGCTCTTTCGCCGGGCAACTATTGTTTTACGGCCCCCGCGACCAGCTTCCAAAGATGACCGTCGCTGCGCACGAAAACGGCGCCGGCCGAGACAGCCGGCGATGCTTGAATCGTCTCGCCAAAGGGGATTTTGGCGATGACCTTGCCGGAGCGACCGTCTGCGCTTATTTCGACCAGTTGGCCCACGCCTTCGAAACTGAATGCCAGCAGCCGATTGCCGGCCACGACGGGACTGCCCCAAAAATTTCCCTCCAAGCGACTGCGCGACAAAATCTGTCCGTCGGCCGCGTCGGCGACGATCAACACCCCCCCACGATTGACGAGATAGAGACGACCGTCCGCGACCGTCGGGCTGGCAGCGCCCGATTGCAATTGATTATTCTTCCAAACGACCTCGGGCGTCGTCGGCTTGCTGCCGGCGCCAAGGCAGTCAGCCCTTTGCCTGGCACGAAGACGAGCCCCGCATGGGCGCACGCCGACGGGATCGTATCGCACTCTTGTTCGTGGTTCCACAGCACCTCGCCGGTACCCGGGTTGATCGCACTGATCAATTTGGGCGATTCGACCAACACGGCGGTCGCGCCCGACCGGTCGCGGAGCAGCGCCGGAGAAGTCCAGGTTGCCTTGCGTTCGCGCTGCAACTGCCAACGCGTCGAACCCTCGCCGGTGTCGATGCCCGCGACAAAGGCCTCTCCCTGACTGTCGCTTTGCACGATGACCGTCTGGCCCACGACCAGCGGCGACGAAGACATGCCGACGTCGTTGCCCAAACGGGGGAAATCCTGCGCCAAGCCACGATACCAGAGCAGGTTTCCCTCGAGGTCGAGCGCAACCAAATCGTTCGACGAGAAGAAGGCAAAAACCGCGCGGCCGTCGCTCGCGGGCGTCGGTGTGGCAACGGCCGTTTGGGGATGAGTCATTGTGCGGCCAGTCGCCCAAAACTGGCGGTGCCAAAGCGGATGTCCGTCGGCTGCATCGAAGGCCAACACGTGCAAAAGATCCTGTCGCACGCCGCTCGACGCGGTGACGATTACCCGGCCGCCGACGACAATCGGACTGGCCGGGCCGTGTCCCGGAAGATCGGCTGTCCAGGCAATCGTCAGCCCGGCGTCCGAGGCTGCGGGGAAATCGGCCGGGTCGACCGCACCGTCGCTGTTGGGTCCGCGAAATTGGAGCCAATTGTCGTCCGATTCGGGCGGCGTTGCCGCCGCCGGCTGCAGCCAGAGCGATGTCAGCAGCATGGCCGCCAGCGCGATCGCCAGCCAACAGCGCGGCACGCGCTGCGGACGGGTTTCGATCTTCTCAGGCAGCCGATGGTTGTCCTTCATTCGGTTTTCTCCCGCGGAAGAGCTCCACCGGTGGAGTCGCAGGCACGGATCTGAAACTTCCAATCCGCAGCCCAGTCTTCAGTCTGCTCGTTCTGGCAGATTTTGACGAGCACGCGATTCGTTCCCCGGGCGAGTTGCCCCCGACCAACGTATTGATCCAAATCCGTCAGGGCGTGATACACTTCGGCGTCAGCCAACAGCTTGCCGTTAAGCCAAATCTTGTTGGCGTTTACCGAACCCAGCCGCAGTTCGACCGGTCGTGGGGCATCGCTTTGGATTTCAGCATAGGCATAGGCCGCCGCCCCTTTGTATGTCCCCAGCGCCTGATTCAAATCGACGTGGCCCAATTCGTCGGTCGCGTCGGCATCTTGCCAACGGATGGGTCCCGCCTTCCCTTCGTACATCGCCGTTAGATCGACAGCCTTCTCGGGCGGATAGACGGCGGCAAATCCCCGGCCGCCCGAACTGTCAAACGGCCCGATGACTTTCCAATGGGTGATGAAGCCAAGCTGCCGCGAGAGATCGACGTTCACGCCCAGATCCTTGAGCTTGGCGATCGCGGCACGAATCTGATCGAGGTCACGCGCGTTATTAACGGCGTCTTGCAATATCGATTTTGCGCCGTCCGGATCACTTGCGAGCTTTGTCTCGGCGCGCGCGAGCAGCCGCGCCACCGCGTCGCGTCGCAACTCCAAACTCGGGTCGTCGAGCATTCCAGGCAGCAATCGATCGGCCGTCCCCGGGTCGACACGGACAAGCCACTCGTAGGCCAGCCGGCGACTGCGCGGGGAGTGACCCCGGTCGACCAAAAATTTCTCGAGAGCGCCCGTCGGCAGCGAGCCGCCGCTGGCAAGCTGACGGGCAACGATTGCCTCGGCAGCCGCCCGCAGCCAATTGGCCGCCAACGGGCTGGCGTCATCCAGAGCGACCAAAATGGCAGGCAACTGCGAGGCGTCGGCATCGGCTAACTTTTGCCAGGCGGCCTGCGCGGCATGATGACCGGCCCCTTTCGTCCCAACTTGCTTGATTGAGGCCAACTCTGCCGACAAGTCGGTGTCCCCCGTCGCCGCCGGCAAGCCCGACACGCCGAAGAGCACCATGAGTACCGCCGCACTGCAATGCTTCCATCTCATCTACAAACGCATCCTTCCCACGCGTGGTCCAACGGATTCGTGGCGCCGACCTGAGCCGGCGCCGAGCGAGCCACTATTCTAAACAAACCGACCCACGTATCGGAGGGCTACCCCGTGACAAGTCCCTCGCGACTTGTCTTTCTTGTCTTGGACTTGGGATCGGCTTATTCCGCGGAAGTCGAATCAGCGAGCCAATATTCTAGCGTACCGCCGCGCGAGCTTGCCTCCCGGCCGATAAAACCGCTGAGCCATCCTCCTGTCCCGCAATGGCTGGGCAGTCCGCTCCGGGGGGGCCCGGGCCTGAGGCAGCGAACCGCCCAGCGACGGGCCACAAGCGACCGGCCGGAAAAACCGGATTTCGAATGGAGGCGAGGGGAAAAAAAGACGGCCGGCCGGGAATTTTCTGTTCATCAAGCATTACTTATCTGTTAGGATAGTTTCGTCCAGTAGTTGGACTACTAATAGGCGGGGGCAAGTCAACCTGCCGGGGTCTGTCACGTTCTGATTTGCTCGAGGAGTGTTCACGCATGTCGGTCGGTAAGATTAAGAAACTGGTTCAAGACAAGGGGTTCGGATTTATTCAAACGGATAGTGGTGAAGACGTGTTCTTTCACCACTCGACCGTTGCCGATCATGGCTTTGACGACCTGACCGAAGGTCAGCAAGTCGAATACACGATCGAGCAAGGTCAATCGCCCAAAGGCAAAGGACCGCGGGCCGCAACGGTAACGCCGGTTTAATTGCGACGCGGTAGGATTTCCGTTCCCCAACTTCATTGTTGCGCGCTCGCTAGCGCGCACAATCAATATTCGGCGGTAGGCCGGCGAAATGACTCCGGCCTGCCGCCGTTTTCGTTGAGTCACGTTCCGCTCTGACTCCGATGGCGCCAACGCCCGCGCGGCTGGTGAACACGATTGATCGGAACGCGGTTGAATCGTCGCCGTCGAGCACGATGGCCAACGCGACCGCCAGCGCTAAATCGGGCGGGCTATCGCGCTGAAGAGCATGGCGCTGCGCGACATCCGAGCGAGACGGCGCCACGGCAATCGGAAAGACCAGCTAGCGAGCCACGGGCGCTAGGGCGACGGAGCTTGAGCAGGGCGCGCCGTGCCACTTTCGGAGTTGACGGCAGTGCCGGGACTCTTGGTATCACTGGAGCTCTGCGTCGACCGGCTTTCCGCCATGGTCACCGCGACATCCGCGATCCGGGCTCCGAGGGCAATCTGATCCGCAGTGAAATAGGATCCGCCGTCGCCCGAAAACACGTTCTCGATCCGTTTCGAGGCGAGTTGCTCCCAACTCATGCCGTTGGCCAGATGCCAGGTCGCCGCTTGGGCGCCGCGTTGGTCAACCTTTCCATAACCGAGCGCTGTGAGTATCTCGGCCACCCCGGGTTTGGTCGTGACCGTCTCGAGAGGACAGATTTTGTACGGGATCGCGGCTCGGGGGTCGCGCAGTCCGTGCACGAGACAAACGGTGGCAATTTTGTAATTGGCCACTTTGCCGGCCCCAAGCGTGATCGAAATTTCATTGTCCATTTTCTCGGCTGGGACATTCATCATGCCACCGCCCATGCCGCCTCCCATCATTCCGCCGCCCATGCCGCCGCCCATGCCTCCCATGCCGCCACCCATTGGCTGTTGCATTCCGCCGCCCATGCCACCCATGCCGCCCATGCCACCCATGCCACCGGCGCCGCCGCGCTGGGCCAAAACGGGAACTGCGGCAAATGCTTCCGGCAGTTTCACCGACAGCGGACGCCTGGCTTTGTTCTTGAACATGACACGCGCTTCGCGGTCGTCTTTCGGAATGAATTTGACGTCGATCTCACCCGCCGCCATCGCCGCAAACATTTCCACGGAGTCGACCGCAGGGCTTGCGTCATCGGTCGACGCATCGCCGGCCTTCGCGCTAGTCGTGCTGCCGGTCGTCAAGATCTTGGCCGGCTTCGCGCTCCGCTCTCCTGCCGATCCAACGGTGAGCAGTATCGCCAGGCTGCAGCCTACGGCCAAAAGAGCCACTGACAATCGGCGAGCCACCCGATGTTTTGTGGAAGTGCCAGAATTCTTCATGGTACGGATCGACTCCCGAAGTCTGCCGCGACCACCGGTCGCTAAGCGCGGATTGGTATCAAGGTTTGTTACCCTCTTAGGATAATCCAGGGCACATGGGAATTCCATCAAACCGGTGCAAGTTCGCGGGTTTTTCCGGCTATAACGCGCGGAAAGATCGCGCTGGGCGGGGGGGGATTCTGGCGGCCCGACTCGTCGATCCGCGGTGCCGCCCGCTGAGCCCGCTATTCTTGCAGCCGGGCGGCGGCGAGCGTATTGGCCAGCAGCATGGTTACCGTCAGCGGGCCGACTCCGCCCGGGACCGGGGTGATGTAGCCGGCGACTTCCTTGACGCTGGCAAAATCGACGTCGCCAACCAATTTGCCCTCTTCGCGATGGATGCCCACGTCGATCACGACCGCGCCAGGCTTAACCATATCGGCGGTGATGTAGCGCGGCTGACGCATGGCCGCCACTAGAATGTCGGCCTGTCGGGTGAAACTGGGCAGGTCTCGCGTGCGGCTGTGGCAAATTGTCACCGTCGCGTCGGCGCCCGTGCCGCGTTGTACAAGCATGATGGCCAGCGGCTTGCCGACGCTGTCGCTGCGGCCGACCACCACCACGTGGCGCCCGGCAATGGCAATGTTGTTGCGCACCAGCAGCTGCTGGACGCCGAGCGGCGTGCAAGGAAGGAATCGCGGTTGGCCTTGCACCAGCCGGCCGACATTGTCGGCGTGGAAGCCATCGACGTCTTTCAACGGGCTGATCGCTTGTAGAACGCGGGCGCTGTCGATATGCACTGGCAGCGGCAATTGCACCAAGATGCCGTGAACCGGTTCTTCCTTGGCTTTGTTCAGCTTGGTGATCAGGGCCAACAACTCATCCTGCGAAACGTCGGCCGACAAACGCCATAGCCGGCTTTCGATGCCCACGCGCTCGCACGCGGCGCGCTTGTTGCGCACGTAGACCTCGCTGGCGGCATCATCGCCAACCAGAATGGCCGCGAGCGTGGGCAAGACTCCATTGTTTTGAATGAAGTCGGCCACCTCTTCCGTAAGCTCGGCCTGGATTTCCTGGGCGAGCTTTTTGCCGTCGAGCAAGACAGCCGTCACAAGTGGGAAGCCTCCTTAATCGGGACACCGGAGGCGACCGGCCATCCATTGGCCCGTCGCAAGCGCGCGCCCAACAACCTATTGCAGGCGTGAACGCTTAGCAGGCGAGCATTCTAACGCCACCAAGCCCGAACCAAAACCGCTACTCGCCGGGCAGCGGGTGAAAAACCCGCCGTTTGTCCCGGGGCGCGGCCCCGAGGCCGGCATCCCTTCGGCCCGTCCGGTGGAGTAAATCGGCTGACTGCGCCGAGCGATCGTCACCAGCCCGGTCGCGGCGCGCCGCCCGCGCGAAAAACTGGCGGATAAAGTCTAGGAGTGCTATTCTGATTGACATTCCTCGTGCCGTGGCAACAATTGTGCGTGGTTTGGTGATGATTACCTCGGCCGCTCTTCACGTGTCGTGAATGGGTCGGCTCTTGTTTTTTTCGCTCCTCGCGGTCGAGCGGGTGTCTCGGCCCACCGGTTTCCCTCCTCAGTTCCGGACCCCCAAACAGCCGATGGCCGACGAACCTAAGCCGAGTGCGGTGGAGACTTTCAAGCTCGAAAGCAACTATCTCCGCGGAACCATTGCCGAAGAACTCGCCAGCCAGGCCGATTCGTTTGGCAAAGCCAGCGTGCAGCTTCTCAAAAACTTCGGCACTTACCAGCAGGACGACCGCGATGCGCGTTCTGCCGGAAGGGTCGAAGGGCATAAAGGAAAGGCTCCCAAGGCCTATTCGTTTATGGTCCGCACCCGGGTCCCCGGCGGCAAGCTCACGAGCGATCAGCTTCTGGCCGAATTGGATCTGTGCGACGAACTGGGGAACGCCACCTTACGCATCACGAGCCGCCAAGGTCTGCAGCTGCACGGCATTTTGAAAAGCGATCTGCAGCAGACGATCTGCCGCATCAATCAGGTCCAGCTCACCACGCTGGCCGCCTGCGGCGACGTCGAGCGCAACGTGATGTGCTGCCCGGCACCCTACAAGCACAACCCGGTGCGCAGCCAGTTACAGGATCTGGCCGATCGCATCGCCGCGCATTCGGCGCCGCGCAGCCGGGCGTACCATGAAATCTGGCTGACCGACCTGGAAACCGGCAACGAAGAGTTGGTCGCCGGTGGCCCGCCGACGGCCGATGTCGAGCCGATCTACGGCCCGACCTACTTGCCGCGCAAGTTCAAGACCGCCATCGGCCTGCCCGCCGATAACTGTGTCGACCTCTACGCCAACGATTTGGGCCTGCTGGCCATTGTCGAAGGAGGCAACGCCGGCGGCGACCGGATCATTGGCTACAACGTTCTGGTCGGCGGCGGCATGGGCGTGACGCCCAGCGCCGATAAAACCTTCCCGGCGTTGGCCAAGCGGATGGCTTTCATCCTTCCCGAGCAGGCAATCGACGTGGCCACGGCGGTGGTCAAAGTGCAGCGCGACTTCGGCAATCGTTCCGACCGCAAGGTAGCACGGCTGAAATACTTGATTGCCAATCGCGGACTCCCCTGGTTCAAGAGCAAAGTGGAAGAGTATTACGGTGCCGCCTTGCCCGAGCCGCACCCGGACGACGTTCACGGATTCGACGACCACTTGGGCTGGCACGAACAGGGGGACGGTCGCTGGTTTTACGGTCTGAACATCGAGAACGGCCGCATTCAGGACGAGGGCGATCTCCGCCTGAAGACGGCGCTGCGGTTGATTTGCTCGCGGTACCGGCCGACGCTACGGCTGACGGCGCATCAAAGCGTGCTGCTGGCCGACATCGAAGCGCTTCATCGTGCGGACATTGAAGCCATTCTGCGCGATCATGGCGTAAAGCTTAGCCACGAAATCTCCAATCTTCGCCGTTGGTCGATGGCCTGCGTGGCCTGGCCGACCTGCGGACTTTCGATTACCGAAGCGGAGCGCGCCCTTCCCGGCCTGGTCGATCAGTTGGAAGTGGAACTGGCCCGCTTGGGTCTCTCCAGCGAAACATTCACCCTGCGGATGACCGGTTGCCCGAATGGTTGCGCCCGGCCCTACAATTCCGACATCGGGCTGGTCGGCCGGGCTGCCCACAAGTATGGCATCTTCGTCGGCGGCCGACTCCTTGGCGATCGATTGAATTTTCTGTTTCGCGATCTGGTCCCCACCGAGCAGATCGTGCCGACGCTCACGGCGCTCTTGACCTACTACAAGCAAGGTCGCCACCCGGGCGAAACGGTTGGCGATTTTTGCCACCGCAAAGGGAACGACGATCTGCTGCTGTGGACCGACCAGTACCAGGCGAGCCCTGCCGTCTAAACCCGGCGGCTTTCCGCTTCCAGCCGATCGATCAGAAATCCGATCGCTTTCGCCGCCTGATGGTTGAAATAGTCCGTGCCATGCCCGCCAGCCGACGTCTCCAGGTCGCATTCGTAGGGAATGCCCAGCGCGGCCGAGCTTCATCCGCAATTTATCGGCGCCGTTGTACCAGACGTGATCGGCCGGATCGCAAGCGAACCAGAGGTTGCGCGGCCAATTGAGCGGATGGACATGCAGCGTGGCCGTGTCTTGCCGGGCCGCTTCCGCGTCTGGATACATGGCCGTCAACGCCTCCTCTTCGTTCCACCGCAGGTTGTAGTCGATCGCCGGCGATAGGGCGGCGACGACCGGGAACAGCCGAGGATGCTTCAGCGCGAGGCGCAGAGCGCCCTGACCTCCCATGCCCGTCCCCAAAAGCCCGATCGTCGGCGGCCGAACGGCCCACCGCTGGGCGATGTAGGGCAATACGCGATCCAGCACGTAGCGCTCGGCCGATACCTGCGGGTCGAACCCGGGCCAAACCTTATCCGTCCACCAGCTTCGGCCGGTCCGCGGCCCGATCACACGCAAGCCGTGACGCTCAAGTTCCGCACTGAATGCCGGCCAGTCGGCCAACCCCTTCATCCCGGCCCCGTGCAGATAAACAATGACGAATCCTTGACTGTTGGCCGCCGTGGGCTCAAGCACGTCGCACGTGTGGCCGGCGACCTCCTGTTCGGACCAGATTCCCGAGCCTGCCATCGAAGTGCCGTGAGTTGCTGGAATAAAAGCCGATGGAGTCGTGGCGCGCTCGCCGGCGCGGTGGGCCGCCACCGTTGCAATCCAATGCTCGCAAGGGTTAACCTACCATAAGAGGCTGAACCATAAGAGACCGGGCGGCAAGGCCCCTGGCTCGGGTTCGTGCATTACTCCCATCACAATGACCGGCTGCGGCGCTCAAAGGCGATTGACGCCGCGCGCGGTCGAACCAGCGACGGCGGACATGGGGAAACTCAAACGCTTGCTCGACCTCGTCCAATGGCGCCACGAGCGACCAATCGACCTCGCGGTCGTCGCGATGGTCATGGTGGCGACCATGCTCGTCGGGGCAAGCTACCTGCTCCGCTGGCGGTCTGGTGTTCACTGCTTTTGGTCGCCAGCAGCATTTATCTGAACGACGTCACCGGCTGGCTGCGGTTGGATCGCAAATGGGCCAGTCGGCTGTCGCTTGCCGCCGTGGTGGTGTGGTGCATCGAAGCGCGGATTCTCGAGGGCGACTGGCAGTTGGTCGCCATCACCTACGTGCTCTTGATCCTGCAAATCATTCTGCTGTTTCAAGCCAAGACCGATCGAATCGCCTGGCAAGTTATGATGTTGAGCATTGCCCAGGTGGCCGTTGCCGCCGGCTTGTCGCCCGGATTGTGGTTTGCGCCGCTGCTAGTCCTCTACATGCTGGTTGGAATGACGGCCCTCGCGCTGCTCGGCATGGTTCACCAGCTTGCTCCCACTGCCGCCGGCGGCATTCGATCGGCCCGGGGCAAGGCAGTTGCGGTTTACCGCCGATCCGGTGGTTTGGTCGGCGCCGCTTTGGCACCGTGCGCTTGCTCGACAGGTGGCCGGCATGACTGCTGTGGCGCTCGCGGTGACGCTGATTGTCTTTCTGTTGTTTCCTCGGGCCAAGCGGCAGCATGACGAAATACTTGACGACGAGTTGCTGCGGACGGTTGGCTTTTCGCACCGAGTGACCTTGGGCGACGAGGTTGGTCAGGCGCTGCAGGATCCCGGCGACGTGCTGCGGATACGGTTTTTCGAGGAGCCGGGCCATAAGCCGCTGCAACTACTGCGAGAACCGCTTTTGCGCGGTTCGGTGGCCACGAATTACTATCAAGGCCGCTGGTCGCAGCCCGAAGCGCCGACAACCTATTATCCCCTCAAATCACAGGGGGTGAAATCTTTTGTCCGCCAGCAAGTCACGATCGAGCCGTTCGACGAAAGTACGCTATTCGCCGTCTTCCCTGTCTTTTTTCCGGCCGGAGCGATCAGCGAAGATGATGGAATTCAGATCAATAATCGCGGCGATGAGCTCATCAGAGCCGAGCGTTACCAATGGCGGCGCATCGAGTACCAGCTCGGCACCATCGCCATTCAAAACGGCCGCCAAATTCCGCTGGTGCCGCGCGGAGGATTCACCGATGACGTGCCCGAAGCGTTGCTGCAAATTCCGGAATCCTTGAACGACGGGACCGATCCGCTGTCGGGCTTGCGCGGTCGCCGAAACGGTGCGTCAGCAGGCCCAACTCGATCCCGATCAGCATTACGAAATCGCCCAGGCACTGACGACCTACTTACGCGATTCGGGCAAATTCGAATACTCCGACGTGGGCCAGAAACGCGCGACCGGTGTCGATCCGCTGGAGGACTTCGTCACCCAGCATCCGCGCGGCCACTGCGAATACTTCGCCGGTGCGCTGGCACTGATGCTCCGCAGTCAAGGCGTTCCAGCTCGCGTGGCGATTGGCTATCGGGCGGGCGAATGGAACTCGGCCGGCGGCTATTATCATGTCCGCCAGTTGCATGCCCACGCTTGGGTCGAAGTCCTGCTCGACGCGGCTCACGTCGCCGGCGAAGATCTTCCCGAGGGAGACGAATTCGACTGGGAGCACGGCGGTTGGCTCACTCTCGACGCGACGCCGCTCAGCCCAGGCGCCGCAGGAGAAGGACTCAATCGCGGCCTGTTCGGCCGGGCCGGCATGTATATCGACTATCTCCAGGTCCTCTGGGGCCGCTTTGTGTCGGGTTTGAACTACGCAACCCAACAAGAGGCAATCTACCAACCTCTGGCCGCTTTGTTTGTCCGCGTCGGCGACAAATTGAGCAGCTTCCGAGATTGGCTAGGACTGCCGCCGATCTCGCAGCTCGGCCTCATCGGTCAATCGTGGACGTGGTACCGCGGGCACTGGTTCAGCTTGTTCGGCGCGGTGTTGACGGGCGCCCTCGTGGTCGCGACGGCGGCTGCCGCGGTACTGGCAACGCGGTTGATCCGCCAGTTCACGCGTCTGGCCCGCCGCGTCGTGGCTCCCGTGGGCCCACGCGCATCAAGCAACGAAATCTACGGGCGACTGGAACGGGTTCTCGCGCGGCATGGCTATCGGCGCGCTGCCGGGCAAACGCCTTACGAATTCGCGCTGGCCGCCGGAGGCGATTTGGCCGAGCGGGGCGGCTGTACTCCCTTGGCCGCGCTCCCCAGGCGCGTCGTCGAAGCCTTCTATCGCGTTCGTTTCGGCCGCCATCCGCTAGACAGCGCCGAAGTCCAGGCGGTAGAACATGCTCTTTCCGCCTTGGAGCGCGGGTTGGGCCAGGCGTCCAGCCGTAGCTGATGCCTGGTTCTCAGACTAAGCGGGTGTATCCTCCGCCGCGAGCCCCTGCCGCGCTAACGGCCTGCGGTTTGGATACCGCAAACCTCCGCATTGAATCCGGCTTGCCGATCTTTCCAGTCAGGAATTAACGCATCGATGAAAATTGGTCTGGTTGGTTATCAGGGATCGGGAAAAAGTTCGCTGTTCGAGTGGCTCACCGGCGTGCCGGCTGATCCGGCGCTCGCCCATGTTTCCCAGTCCGCGATGGCGCCAGTCCCCGAACCACGCGTTGATTCTCTCTGTCAGGTTTATCACCCAAAAAAAGTGACGCTGGCTTCGCTTGAACTGGCCGATACAGCCGGGCTCAGCCGGTCGCACGAGGGAAACGCGGCCAAGCTGGGCCTGATCCGCGAGGCAGGCGCCCTGGTCGTCGTCGTGGCGGCCTACGATTCCACGGCCAACCCGCTGGCCGATCTCAATCGATTTGCCGAGGATCTGCTGTTGGCCGACTTGCAGATCGTTACCGGCCGCGTCGAACGGTTGCGCGAAAGCACCAAAAAGCCGCGACCTGGCCGCGACCAGGAGCTTGCTGAACTGGCCGCTCTCGAGCCGCTGGTCGGCACGCTCGAATCCGGCACTCCGCTTCACTCCACTGCATTGTCCGACGAGCAGCTCAAGGCCACACGGTCGTTTCGCCTGCTGACCGAAAAGCCCCGCCTCATCGTCATGAATGTTGCTGACGACGCGGAGAACCCCGAAAAGCTTTTGGCCTCGCTAGCTGGTCAGGGACCGGCGGTCGCCATCCCCATTCGGTTGGAAATGGAATTGGCCCGGCTTTCCCCGGCCGAAAGAGGGCAATTTCTCGAGGAAATGGGGCTCACCGGCTACGATCGCGACAGTCTGCTGCGGACGATCCTCGACGTTTCCGATCAGATGCTCTATTTCACCGCTGGGGAGAAGGAAGTCCGCACCTGGATGCTGCGCAAGGGGGGGACAGCCCTGGAGGCGGCGGCCAACATCCACACTGATCTTGCCCGCGGATTCATTCGCGCTGAAACCATGAACTGCGATGACCTGGTCCGACTCGGCAGCGAGCGCGAAATCAAGGCGGCCGGATTGGTTCGCCAGGAACCCAAAGACTACGTGATCCGCGACGGCGACATTCTCAACATCCGCTTCAGCGTCTAATCGACGCACCGCCGCGCGCGGGGAACCTTGGGCCCGAGGTCGAGGGCCCAAGCGTCTTCTTGCGTTGGCTCGCCCCGTGCCATTCGTTCAAGCTATCACCTGTTGAGCGTTCCTCATCGCAATCGCGCGTAAGCACGCTAGCGGCGGCGTACCCGTGGGCGAAGTGTACGATTGCCCGTTCGTGACAGGAAAAAATGGTCCGAAATGTGCTGCATGGAGGCGCCGCATTCGAAGCGCCAAACCAGCGGCCGTGAGGCGCCGGTGCAAGGGTTGCAAGTCGTTTCCATCAATACGCTTATTGTGCACCAGGAATCTCCGCGAAGTGGCAGCGCGGCGGCCAGCAAGTGGCCTTGGGTCATGGACACCGGATGATTTTGAGCTACAGTTTAGCGCTCTAGCGGAAAACTAGACCTAAAGCACCAAGTCAACGCAGGGCTTGCAACTTATCGGCAGCGACTTGACAACCAAGCGCTCGATGATAACTTAACAGCCTATACTGCGTATTCGTGTCCAATCTATGCAATCGGCAAAGGCTCACAACAGGGCAGCCGCGTCGCTTGCAACGGGCGAGAAACACGAGTGCGCCGAGCGTTGAAAAGCGTGCATTGGAGTGTTGAGGTCCCGCCTCGATCGTAAAGCCGTCACGATCGCGGGGGAGAACGTAGGACGGCGTTTTTTTGTTGGGTCGGACTGTGTGTGACCCTTACGTTCCGGAACCTGTAACTTTGGAGGATTTTAGGATGAATCGAATGTTTGTCTTTGGCATCGCGATTTTCTTCGCGATCGTCGGCATCGCCCTCGTGGGCGGTGAGAAAGTGGCTGTGGCCGGTCATGGTTGCCATGGCTGCTCGGGCTGCTCGGGTGACTGTGGCGGTGCGCCGGCCTGTGATTGCGGCGGCGCTCCTGCTTGCTGCGGTTGCCACGGTTGGAGGCACCACCATCGCCGTCATCGTTGCTGCGGTTGTCACGCTGAGGCCCCGGCATGTGCCGCTCCGGCCTGTGAAACCCCGGCTCCCAGCTGCGACGGTGCTGCTCCTGCCGCCGCTCCTGCCACCCCGGCCGCTCCGCCGGCTCCTGAAGCTCCGAAGCCCAGCGCCCAGAAGCTATTCCGCGCTCCGCTGGTCAACGTCAGCTTTCGTCGTTAATCACTGCCAGCCCATTGGGCTGGCTGACTTTTTCGAGTGGGAGCCCGCCCTGAGCTTCTCCACTCAAAAAGGTGATACTCCGAAGCCGGATCTCTCGCAGGGGTCCGGCTTCTTTTTTTTTTCCCGCTGCCCGTTTAGCGTAGTCTAATTGCCGATGCGTCTGAGGCCTGCCCTCCATCGCTCGGCGGCGCAAGCGGGCGCGAAGCGGTCGATACACCTTGCAAGCACGATTGAATGCGTAAACTGGGAAACCCGGATTAAGGAGTCGCGGCGCGAGTGGCCGATCTATTCTTGCTACCACCTCCCGCGGCGTGACCGCAGGCATCTTCATACACTGACTCGACATGCAACCAACTCCCACGGTAAGCGACACCGGCCAGCCCACCCTCCCGTCTTCCGACGTCCGGGGCTGGGTTAGCCTGTTCTTGTTCATTCATCTATTCATCGTGGCGATCGGTCTGGTCTCATATGTCAATCCGTCGACGCTCCAAGAGCGGCTCCGCACGGTGCTGGCGCCTTATCTCGCGACGCTGAATTTCGATCTCCGCCCCAACGCATATCCGACCGGCCGGTTCTATCTGACCCACGAGTTGCCGACCGACTTCGACGCGGTGATTCACATCGACGCCGAGATGCCCGACGGCACCGAGCGATCGCTCACGATTCCTGAGCAGGGGCTTTGGCCCCTCGAGCGGCGGCGTCATTTCCAGGCCTTGGCCAATACCGCGAGCACGCTTACCGAAAGCGAAGATTTTCAGGCCGTTCTGCCCAGGTCGATTGCCGGCGCGATTTTGCGTTCCTGGGGAGCGACGAGCGGAACCGTCCGCATCGATCGCAACAGCCCCCCAAGCGATGCCCAGCGGAGCAATCCTTTCCGACCCCTGCAACGCAGCACCGTCTATGAGGCAAAGGTGCTGGTCTCCCCCAGCGGTCAGGTCGATCTGGTCAAGAAGGCAGCCGTCGGCGAAGTGGCCCCTGTCGACAAAAAATCGAAGGACAAGACACCTGGCGACAAAACACCGCCTGACAGCGGGCCGGCCGACAAAGCGGGCGATGGCAAGGCTCCCAGCGAAAAATCTTCCAGCAATGGGGGGGGCGTCTGACATGCAGTGCGGAGTCGTCAACTATTTTCGGAATCTCACCCATGGGCTGGGCGAGGGCTGGAATCGCTTCTGGTTTACGCCCAGCGATCCTTATCCTCTCGGCCTGATCCGACTGCTGACCGGCTGCCTGGCAACCCTGCTCCATCTCACGCTGCTGCCAGACGTCGGCCGGCTGTACGCCACCGGTGGCTGGCTTTCGCGCGAAGCGGTCGAGCGCTTGACCGAGCGTGGCGGGTCGGCGTCTT
This sequence comes from uncultured Planctomycetaceae bacterium, assembly GCA_963702015.1. Classification (GTDB taxonomy): domain Bacteria; phylum Planctomycetota; class Planctomycetia; order Pirellulales; family PALSA-1355; genus DATJTR01. The sequence continues at coordinate 1,074,453 of OY969698.1, read as the reverse complement.
ATCTCGATCTGTTCTCGTCGCCCGCCGAGGTGGTAGCGGTTCATGTCGCGGGTCTGGCGGTCCTGTTCCTGTTTACGATCGGGTTCTGGTCGCGGCTGACCAGCATTTTGGCGCTGGTCGTGATTCTTTCCGACATTCATCGTGGCCCGATGCTGACCTCGCAGTTCGAGCCGGTCTTGACGATGGTGATGTTTTACCTTTGCTTGGGTCCGTCCGGAGCAAGCTGGTCGGTTGACCGTGCGCTCGCCCTTCGCCGTGCGACCACGCCAGTTGCTCGTGCGGCCGCCGAGCGTTGCCCTCCATCGTGGGCCGCAACCGTTTCGGTTCGCTTGATCCAGGTTCATCTGGCAATGCTGGTGGCGACCATGGCGGGCGCGAAACTGCTGGGTGAGACCTGGTGGGTCGGGATGGGGGTCTGGTGGCTGGCCAGTCGGCCAGAGTCGCGACTGATCAATTTGACCGGATTCTTGGGGGAGTACCTGATCAACTTTTGGACGCACGCCATCGTGGCCGTTGAGCTGGGCTTTCCGATCCTCGTCTGGTTCCCGCTGCTGCGGCCGCTGGTTCTGGCCCTGGCCGCGCTCGTTTGGGTGTCCTTGGCCATTCTCACCGGTCAGGTCACGTTCGCATTGATGATGCTCGTCGCCAGCTTGAGCTATTGCTCGCCCGACTGGCTGCGCGGTTGTTGCCGAAAATCGGCCGGCCGGGCCGTCCCTGCGCCGTAGCGCCTCACGCGGGCCGGGCCGGTTTTCGCTCTCAAGGTCGATCCGATCCGCCTGCGCCTCGCACGAGCCGCGGAAGGAGGATTGTTGCATTCGGCGAGCCCGCGGCACACAATACGCGCTACCCCCCGCGCGCTCGGCAAGCGCGCAGCTGTCCCGTTTCTCGCCCTGCAAGGTCTTCCTGCCATGACAAACAGTCCATCGCGGCGCGCGTTCCTACAATCCGTTTCGTCTGTCATCGCGGGCACCGCCGCGACGGCGCTCGTCCCGTCGCGAGTTTCGGCGATCGAGCCGATCGAGCGTCATGGCGGCCCCAAATTCAAGTTCAGCGTGGCCGCCTATAGCTACGAGTCCTTGTTGAAAGGAAAGAACGCTTCGCTCAAGCTCGAAGATTTCATCAATGACTGCGCGGGCATGCACGTCGAAGGAACCGAGCTGACCAGCTACTATTTTCCCGACGACGTGGGACCCGAATATCTGCGGCGAATCAAGAACTTGACGTTCCGCCTGGGACTCGATATTTCCGGCACGGCCGTCGGCAACGATTTTTGCCATCCCGCCGGGCCGGAGCGCGACAAGGACTTGGCGCACGTGAAACGTTGGGTCGATTATGCCGAGATCCTCGGCGCGCCGGTGATCCGCATTTTCTCCGGTTCTCCGCACGGCACGAGCGCCGACGAAGCCCACCGTCTGGCCGTCGAGGGGATCGAAGAGTGCTGCCAATACGCCGGCGAGCACGGAATCTATTTGGCGCTAGAGAACCACGGTGGATTGACGGCCACGGCCGACTCGATGCTGCGGATCGTGAAAGACGTCAAGAGTCCGTGGTTCGGCGTCAATCTCGACACCGGCAATTTCCACAGCGCCGATCTCTATGGCGAAATGGTCCAGCTCGCTCCCTACGCCGTCAATGTTCAGGTGAAGGTCTCGGTATCTGGACCGGACGGCAAGCGAGTGCCTGGCGATTTCAGCCGCCTGGCCAAGATCCTATCGGCAGCCGAGTACCGCGGCTACATCGTGCTGGAACTCGAAGAACCTGGCGATCCTGCGCACGCTTTGCCCGAAATTCGTCGATCAGCTTCGCCAGGCGTTCCTGGGCTGAAAGCTCGGAGCCAGCTCGCCTATTCCAAACCGGAGCCCCAAGTGAAATTGGTGTGCTCGGAGCCGGACTGGAAGATTGCCGGCATGGGGAAATTGTCCTTCTGGCCGCTGTAGGTGTAGCGGTAAGCCGGATAGCCAGGACCCATCGTCCGCACCCACTGGCCGTAACTCGAGCAGCGCCACCGCGGTTGATGACGACGTGGGGCGCTCGCTCCGGGCGGCTGGGTGTTCGGCTGGCCGTTTGGCGGCCCGGCACCCCAGGCCGATGAAACGGTCAAAGCCAGCAAAGCAAAGCCGAAAATCCATCGCTTCATCGGAAAGTCTCCTTACAGCAGGCCGACGGGAGGCTCTCGTCGGCACACGCCCTTGGAGCCCGGCGGCGGTGCCGCGCAATGCCCAAGCCTGGAATAATAGTCGGCAGGTCAAGAGCCCGCTCCGCACGCGAAGCGGTGCGCCGCAGGCTGACAGCGGGCGTTTTTTGTTACGCCAACCGGGTTTGCGGCTTATGACAGCGCGTGGCGGCCATCTTCCAGGCCCAACCGCTTCATCTTTTTATAGAGCGTGGTGCGGTTGATTCCCAAGGTCTCCGCCGTGAGATGGCGGTTCCAGTGGTGCCGGTCGAGCACTTCCAGGATAATTTGCCGCTCCGGTGCCGCCAGAGCCTGTTTGAGCGTCCGCTCGCCGACCGTCTCGACGGAGACCGGCCCTTCGGCGGCAACGTGACGGGGCAGATCCTCCATCCGGATCAGATCGGTCTTGCCGAGCAGCACCGCCCGCTCGATCACGTTTTGCAGCTCGCGCACGTTCCCCGGCCACGAGTAGCGCGAAATAGCCGTGAGCGCCTCGTCGGAAAAGCTCCGCATCGGCTTTCCGGTCTCCTCGCAGACTGCCGCCAGGAAGTGCTGGGCCAGTCCCGGAATGTCGGCGACGCGATCGCGCAGGCTGGGCAGTTCGACGTTGATCACGTTGATGCGGTAATAGAGGTCTTGCCGGAATTTCCCGGCCGCGACCAGTTTGGACAAGTCTTCGTTGGTGGCCAGAATCACTCGCGCGTCGACGTGATACGTCTTGTTGCCGCCGACCGGTTCGAATTCGAACTCCTGGAGCACGCGCAGCAGTTTGACCTGCATGGCCGGGCTGGCAGTGCCGATTTCGTCCAAAAAGATCGTCCCGCCGTCGGCCTGCAGGAACTTGCCGATCTTGTCGCCCGTCGCGCCAGTGAACGAGCCGGCAACGTGGCCGAAAAGTTCGCTCTCCAGCAGGTTTTCGGGCAGTGCGCCGCACGCCACTTCCACGAACGGAGCGGCACGCCTGGCACTGCGCCGGTGAACCGCGCGTGCGATCAGCGATTTGCCCGTGCCGCTTTCGCCCGTGATCAGCATGGTGGCCTTCGTGTCGGCCACCGCGTCGATCATGTCGAACACCTTCAGCATGCGGTGGTCATGACCGATGATGTTCTCCATGCCGAAGCGCAGATCGAGTTGAGCCTTGAGGTTCTTGTTCTCCTCCAGGACGGTTCGCTGGGCCAGCGCACGCTCGATCGCCATCTCCAGCTCTTCGTCGATGAGCGGCTTCGTCAGAAAATCGAACGCGCCGGCTCGTATCGCCTCGACCGCCGATTCGACGGTCCCGTAGCCCGTCAGCAGAATCACGGCGGTTTGGGGATGATGCTGGCGACAATAGGCCAGCACTTCAAAGCCGTCTCGATCTCCCAAGCGGATATCGCAAAGGACAATTTCATACGGCTTCTTGTCGATGGCCGCCACGGCCGTGGCATGGCTGACCGCCACGTCAACGCGGTATCCCTGCCCGCGCAGCCAATCGGCCATCGATTCCAACACGCGGCGATCGTCGTCCACCAACAGTAGCGAAGCCGATTTCATGTTCATCTCTCCCCACACCAGCGCCGGGTGTGACCAGCGTGCAGGCCATTGGCCTCGCTCGCCGTCGCCGCACGCGGCCATCATGGCGGTGCGCCGTGGCAGGCACCCGGGCCGGCCGTGGCCTCATGTTCGTAATAAAGAAAAGCGGTCCAGCGGTGACACGGCAAACCGAGGTCACCGTTCACTCAAGGCTTTGGCGCAGGGGAGTTACGCACTGTCGATTTGGGGAAAATCGACCTCTTGAGTGTCGCTAAATATCTACGTCACAGGTTGCCAAGGGTCAACGCTGGCACGAGCCCATTGGAGGCACTTTTAGGACGTTCCAGCCGGCTCCAAGGCCCGTCAGCCCCACCTCGTCGGCCTCAGTCGATACAAGCCCGCGCAGCCGGGTTTTCCAGCGGTGGCGGTAACATCGCTGCGACCGTGACTAAGATCATTGTGAGACATAGCATGAGATGACTGCCCGGCAGGGGGGTTAGTGTTACCCCCCTGAATGGTGGTTTTTCCTCAGGGCTCGGCACTTCGACCAGGCCGGGGGGTTAACCACAGCAAGGAGAACGTGTTGCATGAGTATTCGTATGGTAGTCGCCGACGATCATGAGGTCGTTCGCACGGGTTTGGCCAGCTTGCTGGTCGGCTCCGACATCGAAATTGTCGGCGAGGCGGATTCGGGTCGGCAAGCAATCGCGATGGCCAATGAGCATCGCCCAGACGTTGTCCTGCTCGACATTCGCATGCCTGACATGGACGGGTTGGATGCCCTGGAGCGAATTCATCGCGAGTTGCCCGACGTCAAGGTGGTGATTCTCTCGACGTATGACAATCCGACTTACGTCGCCCGCGCGGTCGCCTTGGGAGCCAGCGATTACGTTCTCAAGGGCGCTTGCCGTCAGGATATTTTGAGCACGATTCGAGCCGCCGTTGGGGGCGATGGGCCATCGAACGCCGGCGAACTGTTGAAGGTGGCCGGAGCGATGCGGCGCGAGGTTTCGGCCGTCAGCAACGACGTTTCATTGACCGCCCGCGAAATGCAGGTGTTACGCCACCTGGCCTTGGGGCTAAGCAACAAGGAGATCGGGCGATCTCTGGCGATCAGCATCGAAACGGTCAAGGAGCATGTGCAAAACATCCTTCGCAAAGTCTCGGTTGCCGACCGCACCCAGGCGGCCGTTTGGGCGATTAAGACCGGGCTGATTTGACACCTCGCGCGCTGCGGAGTCCTTCGCCGATCGGCAAATCCCTCCGGCCAAAGTGGCTCCACGAATCATCCTCCCCGCGCGCGATTGCGCTCTCCCCGAACCGCCAATCGGCTGGACGTTGGATTTTGGCTGGGCAAAACTGGGCGAATCACCCGCCGGGCCCCTTTTCCAGCCGGCCTGCGATCCGCTACATAGTGATATGAGGAAGAGGCTCTAGGCGGTCGACCGGCAGATTGTCCGGTGAGAGAGCAGCGTTTTTTTGGATGGCCGAACGACAACTTCTCCTGCGCCCTTGGAAATCCTCGTCCGATCGGCGGTCTTTTTAACCAGACCGTCGCCACGAGGCCGAAGTTGTCTTTCGGCCATTATTTTTTTCGGGAAGCATTGATATTCATGAATGAAGCTCAAGCCTATCTGAACGGCAAGTTCGTCCCGTGCGCGCAGGCCAGCATTCCGATTAGTGATACCGGATTTGTTCTCGGCGCCACGGTCTCCGAGGTGTTGCGGACCTTCGGTGGCAAGTTGTTTCGATTGGAATCCCATTTGGAGCGTCTGGAGCATTCGCTGCGGGTTGCCGGCCTCGATCCGCGCATCAGCATGTCCGAGATTGCCCGCATCGCCCAGCAATTGGCCTTGCACAACCACCGTCTGCTACAGTCGGCCGACGATCTGAACCTGACGATGTTTTTCACTCCCGGCCCCTACTCGAGCATGGTCGAGCCAGACACCGCTTCGAACCCGACCGTTTGCATTCACACGTTTCCGTTGCCGTTTCGATTGTGGTCCGAGAAATATGTCAGCGGTCAATCGCTGATGACGACCGCCGTCGAGCAAGTTTCGCCCCGCTCCTGGCCGCGTGATTTGAAATGCCGCAGTCGCATGCACTACTACCTGGCCGATGCGGAAGCTGCCCGCACCGACCCGCAGAGCCGAGCCATCTTGCTCGACAGTGAAGGATTCGTCACCGAAGCGACGACCGCCAATCTTTTGATCTACACGGCCGGTCAAGGATTGGTGGGACCGCCTCATGAGAAAGTCCTCCCCGGCATCAGCCTGGCGGTGCTCGTCGAACTGGCGCAGCGGGCCGGCATTCCGTACAGTCAGCGCGAATTGCGGCCGGCCGATCTGGCCGCCGCCGATGAAATCCTGCTCACCAGCACGTCGGTCTCGGTCATTCCGGTGACGCGGTTCAATGGCCAGGCGGTTGGTCGTGGCAAGCCTGGCCCGGTCCAGGAAATGCTTCTCACGGCCTGGAGCCGCCTGGTGGGCGTCGATATTGCCGCGCAGGCAAACCGCTTCGCCACCCGCTAATCCACCGCACCGCCCGCCCTACGCTCGCGTCTTGCCCCCCGCGGAATCACTCCAACAGCGCGTCGACCGCGCGGGGCGTCGCTTCCTTGCCGCCGGCGGCATAATCCCCCCAATCGCGCCGGGGCCCGGTCGATCGGCGTGACCGGCTTTTAAGGGCGCAATGCTATGGTTGGACAGACGCAACACCCCGCCCGATACCGTCGGACCAGCGCTGAAAGTGCGCATCGCATGCACGTTTCTCGGATTGGCGACATCGACGAACTGGCCCGGCTTTCCACGGCCTGGAACCGGCTGGCTGGCGATGTTCCCTTTCGCCGCTGCGAATGGTTGTTTCCCTGGTGGCGGCACTACGGACCGGCGATCGCTTCGACGCAACGGCAAGTCGAATTATTCACCGTCGGAGTGTACGATTCCGGGGAACTCGTCGGCCTGGCCCCCTGGTATATCGATCGCTCGCCGGCCCGGGGCCGGGTGGTTCGGTTTCTCGGTTCCGGAGAAGTCTGCAGCGACTACCTGACGGTGTTGGCCTCGCCGGGCCGCGAGGAGGATGTGGCCGACGCGCTGGCCGATTGGCTCTCGCGCGCCGGGCAAACCGGCGGCGTCGATCGCTGGGATATTTTGGCCCTGGCGGGCGTTCAGCGGAGCGACCTCACGCTCAACCGGCTCGTGGAACGGTTGTACACCGCCCGGGCTACCGTTTATGTTCAACCGGCCGCCAGCACTTGGCTCATTGACCTGCCCGGCACATGGCCCGAATATCTGTCCCGACTTTCCAAGTCGCACCGCAAGCAAATCCGGCGACTCGAGCGGCGCGTGCTCGACACCGGCCAGGTGATCTTGCGCACCGCTACCGACACTGCCGAAATGCGCCAGGGCTGGCAACACCTGACCAGCCTGCACCAACGCCGGATGCAAAGCTTGGGACAATGGGGCTGCTTCCACTCCGGTGCCTTTACGGCCTTCCATCGCGACGCAACCCGGGCCTTGTTTCACGCCGGTTTGCTGCGGCTGCATTGGCTCGAGCGCGACGGCCATGCCATCGCCGCCGAGTATCACCTGGTTGGCGGTCGCACGCTCTACGTCTATCAAGGTGGCATCGACCCCGACCTGCTCCGCGACGAACCGGGCCGGCTGGCCACGATCGCCACGCTGCGGCAGGCGCTGGTCGATGGCTTCGACGGTTTTGACTTTTGCCGCGGCGACGAGGGCTACAAGGCCCACTGGCGGGCAGTCCCCCAGGAAACGGTCGATTGGCGGATCGCCGTGAATCGCTCGGGTGCACGCTTGCGGCAAGGGGTGTGGGCCGTGCGGCGCAATGCACTCGGCTGGGTCCGGCGAAGGCTCGACGTGTCGCCGCTGCGCAGCGACGATTAGCGGGCGCCCGCGTCGTGCAGCACGCCGAGATAGAACGAAAAGATGCGGAAGATCAGGAAAATGATCAAGCCCGCCACCATGACCCACACGCCCATCCCGGCCAGGCGAGTCAGTACGGTCAGGGCCGCTCGCGCCTTGTCCTGATATTGATCGGACAAAAGCTCCATCGTTTCGGAGAGCCGTCCGCTCCGTTCGCCCACGGCGATGGCATTGATGATCCGGCGCGGAAATATGCCGGTGTCGGTCATCGCCTCATGCAGTTCGCTGCCGCCGCGAATCGATCGCCAAATCGGATCGATCTGATCGACGAAGCGGGATGTGTCGGTGCTGCGCAGCGACAGGGCCAGCGCCTGCCGCAGCTCCATGCCCGCTCCGAGCGTCACCGACAGCGACCAGGTCAAGCGCGCCAATGCCAACGTGTTGAGCGCTCCCGACAGTGCCGGCACGCGCATGATCAGGGCTTGCAGCGGGCGCGCCCAGAGAGCCCCGCGGCGGATTTTCTGCCACAGAACAAATCCCCCTACGCCGACCGCGGCCAGAAACGACAGGTAAACGATCAAGCCCGGCGTGCCAACCAGGCCGAATTGCAGAATGTCGAGCTGCTGCCCGGTCGACTGGTTGATGAACCCCATCACCCAGATCAGGAACCCGACGACCAGCAGGGCAAACGTCAACTGCATGATCGGATAGGACATCTCGCTGCGAAACTTGCGGCGCAGCGTGATTTGGTGCTCGTAGTTCTCAGCCAGCTCGCGCAGCACTTCGGCCAGATGTCCGCTCTGCTCGCCGACATTGACCAGTTCGCAAAACAGCGGCGGAAAAAAACCGTTCGTGGCTGCCAGCGCTTCGGCCAGATTGTCGCCATGATCGATGGCCTCGCGAATGTCGGCATAGCGGCTGCGCAGGGTGCCGCGAGCCGCCTCGACCTCGTGAAGCCAAATGCGCCGCAGGTCGACGCCCGCTGTCAACTGCACGCTCAGTCGGCGGGCCAGCGCCGCCAATTCCGCCAGCGAAATGCGCGGCGGGCCAAAGATACCGAACATACCGCCCCTCCACTCTGGTGCCGTCTCGCGCCCAAACAACGCCACGGCTGCTGCTTGTAGCTTACTCCGATCGGCCGACGAAGGAAAACTGGCCCGCACCCCCCCAATACACTCCAGGCCCAATTTGCTACAATGCCGCGCTCAAGAGCCCGTGGCGCGATGGCCGACCAAATCGGCCGCCAAAGGCCACGCCGCTCGTCTCCCGCGGCTGCCTCGCGTGACCGGGGGGCCCGCCTGCCACAGTCCAGCTTTCCGTGCCAAAAAGGGATCGCTCCCGACTCATGAGCGTGTTTCGTCGTGTGGCCATCGTCGGCGTCGGTCTGATCGGAGGCTCGATCGGATTGGGGATCACGCGGCGCGGCTTGGCCCAATCGGTCGTCGGCATTGGCCGGCAGGCAAAAACCCTGGCATTGGCTCGCGAGCTGGGCGCCGTCCAAGAGACATCCCTCGATTTCGCCAAAGGCGCCACCGGTGCCGATCTCGTGCTGGTCTGCACGCCCGTGGGGCGGGTCGCTGACGACGTAGTGACCGCGGCCGGGCAGTTGACCGACGCGCTGGTAAGCGACGTCGGCAGCACCAAGGCCGGCATCGTCGCCGACGTCGAGGGGCGGCTTTGCCCAGCGGGCACCTGGCAACACGGCGTTCGTTTCTTGGGCGGCCATCCGATCGCCGGCAGCGAACAAAAGGGCATCAGCCATGCCCGCGAGAATCTCTTCGAAGGCCGCGCTTGCGTGCTCACACCCACCAACCACACCGATTCCGCCGACGAGCAGAAACTGACCGACTTCTGGGCCGCGCTCGGTGCCCGGGTGGTCAAGATGACCCCCTTGGAGCACGATCGGGCGTTGGCCGCAATCAGCCATGCGCCGCACGTCATCGCCGCCGCCCTGGCCGCCGCGACGCCGCCGGCCGATGTTCCGCTGGCAGCCGGTGGCTGGCTCGACACAACGCGGATCGCCGCCGGCGACGTGTCGCTCTGGCAGCAAATCTTGCTGGCCAACCCGGGCTACGTGGTGGCGGCGATCGACAAGTTCGAAAAGAAATTGGCCGCCTTGCGATCGGCGATCGAGCATCGCAATGCCGGCGACGTGGAAAAACTCCTGGCCGAAGCTAAACAGGTGCGTGATGCTTTGGGAAGTTGACATTTATCCGCTGGCCGGTCAGCCCGATCGCGCTGCGCACACCGTTGCCGCACAGGCCGCGCAGCTCAACATCGCGGCCAATCTTCAGTTGGCCTGTGCCAGGGGTTATCTGATCCAAGGCGATTTCGATCGCTCCGCGATCCACACAGCCGCACATGGACTTTTGGTCGATACGGTCGTCGAGCGGGCGGTCGTTGCGCCACTTGGCGATCAGGCGCTGGTCGAGCCACCAGCCGGTTTGCCGCAATTGATCCACGTGCTGCCCAAGCCGGGCGTGATGGACCCGGTGGCCCAAAGCACCCGCCAGGCGCTGGCCAATCTGGGACTGCGCGCCGACGCGGTGCGCACGTTGCAAAAGTATTGGTTGCCCGAAATGGCCGCCAGCCAATGGCGCACATTGGCCGCCAAGGTATTGGCCAACGACGCCATCGAGCAAGTCATCGCCGGCCCGCTCCCGTTCGATCGGATCGAAATGGGGTCTTCCTATCGCTTCGAGCGGATCACCGTCGCGGTCCGCGACCTCGACGACACCGGACTGGCCCAGTTGAGTCGTAGCGGCCAGCTCTATCTGTCGCTGGCCGAGATGCAAACCATTCGCGCTTATTTCCGCGATCTTGGCCGCGATCCAACCGATGCCGAACTGGAATTGATCGCCCAAACGTGGAGCGAGCATTGCAGCCACAAAACGCTGGCCGGCCGCATCGCTTATCGCGACGAAAATGGCCAGCGGCAATTCGCCAACATGCTCAAAGAAACCATCTTTGCCGCCACTGTCGCCATTCGTCAGCGATTGGGCAGCGAGGATTGGTGCGTCAGCGTCTTCTCCGACAACGCCGGCATCATCCGCTTCGACGAGCGGTACAACGTCGCCTTCAAAGTCGAAACCCACAACCATCCCTCGGCACTCGAGCCCTATGGCGGCGCGAATACCGGCATGGGGGGCGTCATTCGCGATACGCTTGGCACCGGGCTGGGCGCGAAACCGATCTGCAACACCGACGTCTTCTGTTTCGCTCCGCCCGACACCCCCACCGACCGCCTGCCCGATGGTGTGCTCCACCCGCGGCGCGTCATCCAAGGCGTGGTCGCCGGGGTGCGAGACTATGGCAACCGCATGGGCATTCCGACCGTCAACGGCGCAATCTATTTCGACGAGCGCTACCTGGGCAATCCGCTGGTCTATTGCGGCAACGTGGGGCTCATCCCGCGCGACAAATCGTTCAAGCAGCCGCAGCCCGGCGACCATATCGTGGCCCTCGGCGGCCGCACCGGTCGCGACGGCATTCATGGCGCCACGTTCAGCTCGGCCGAATTGACCAGTCAGAGCGAAAGCCTGTCGGGCGGAGCCGTGCAGATCGGCAACGCCATCACCGAGAAAATGGTCCTCGACGTGCTGCTCGCTGCCCGCGACCGCGGGTTGTACAACGCGGTGACCGACTGCGGCGCCGGTGGTTTCTCGAGTGCTGTCGGCGAAATGGGTGAAGAGATCGGCGCCGAAGTCTGGCTCGACAAAGCGCCGGTGAAGTACGACGGCTTGTCGTATACCGAAATATGGATTTCGGAGGCCCAGGAGCGGATGGTTCTGGCCGTTCCGCCCGAGTCGTGGTCCGAGCTGTCGGCCCTGTGCGAGTCCGAAGGCGTTGAGGCCACGATCATCGGCCGATTCGTTCCGACCGGCCGGCTCCAGCTCCGATTCGGCCAGCACGAAGTGGCCAACCTCGACATGCAGTTCTTGCACGGTGGCCGGCCTGCCGTCGTGCGCGAAGCGGTTTACGAGCCTGCTCCATCGCGGCCCCTCGCGTGGCCCGACGTGCCGCTCGATCCGGCGGTCGCGCTGGAGCGAATCTTGGCCTCGCTCAACGTGGCCAGCAAGCATTGGGTGATTCGGCAATACGATCATGAGGTGCAAGGTGGCAGCGTCATCAAGCCGCTGGTCGGCCTGGCCAACGACGGGCCCGGCGACGCGGCCGTGGTCCGGCCGGTCCTCCAGTCGCGTCGCGGACTGGTGATCGGGTGCGGCATGAACCCGCGTTACGGCGATTTCGACGCCGGGCACATGGCCGCCTCGGCCATCGACGAGGCGATGCGCAACTGCGTGGCGGTCGGCGCCGATCCGCGGCGGATCGCCATCCTCGACAATTTCTGCTGGGGGAACACCGATCGGCCCGAGACACTCGGATCGTTGGTCCGCGCGGCTTTGGCTTGCCACGACCTGGCCATCGCGCTGGGCACCCCCTTCATCAGTGGCAAGGACAGCCTGAACAATGAATTTCGGCACGCCGGTCCCGATGGAAAACAGCAAAGCATCGCCATCCCGCCCTCGCTGTTGATCAGCGCGCTGGGACAAGTCGACGATGTGGCCCATTGCGTCACGATGGATCTCAAGGAAGCGGGTAATTTGCTGTTCATCGTCGGCGAAACGAAAGAGGAGCTTGGTGGTTCCCACCTCTCGCTGGTCGGCGGCTGCTTGGGAGGAGAAGTGCCCAAGGTCGATGCCGCGATCGCTGCCCGCCTGTTCGCCGCGGTTCACAACGCGATCATCGCGGGAACCATTCGCGCCTGCCACGATTTGAGCGAAGGAGGCCTGGCTGTCGCCCTGGCCGAAATGGCGTTTGCCGGCGGACTAGGTGTCGAGGTGCGTCTCGACGGGATATCGCGCGACATCCAGTCGTTTGCCACGCCTGATGCGGCCCGGCGCGACGCCGTGCTGCTCTTCGCCGAATCCAACACTCGCTTTCTCTGCGAAGTGCCTCGGCCCAAGGCTGACGAGTTTTCGCGACTTTTGGCCGGCCTACCGCACGCGTGCATCGGCGAAGTGCGTGCCGACCAGCGGCTCGAAGTGATCGGCACCGGCGGCGCGCCGTGCCTCGTGGCCGACATCGCTCGGCTCAAAGAAGTTTGGCAAAAACCGCTCGATTGGTGAGTCACGAAGAACAGGCCTATGTCTCAACCCCGCGTTTTGATTCTGCGTGCTCCCGGTACCAACTGCGATCAGGAAACCGCGCGCGCGTTCGAGCTTGCCGGCGGGCTGCCCGAGCGCCTGCACGTCAACCGCGTGCTCGATCAGCCTCGATTGCTCGCCGACTTTCAAATTCTCTGCCTGCCGGGGGGCTTTAGTTATGGCGACGACATCGGCGCCGGCCGCATTCTGGGAAGTCAGATTCAGCATCGCCTGGCCGAGCATTTTGCCGAATTCAAAGAGGCCGGCAAGTTGATCCTGGGCATCTGCAACGGGTTTCAGATCTTGATGAAGTCCGGCGTTCTGCTCCCTGTCGAAGCCGAGGGTCCACCGGCCACGCTCACCTGGAACGATTCCGGCCGGTTCGAGGCGCGCTGGGTCGAGCTGCGCGTCAGCACCAACAAGAGTGTCTTTTTTGCCGGCATCGAGCGAATGGATTTACCGATCGCTCACGCGGAAGGCAAGTTCGTCACGCGCAATGCCACGGTGCTCGCGGCGCTCGAACAGGGCGGCCAGGCGGTCCTCCGCTATCAGGCGTCAGGCAGTGACGCGCGCGGAACCTATCCGGCCAATCCCAACGGCTCGCTGGCCGATATTGCCGGCATTTGCGATGCCACGGGGCGCGTCTGCGGTTTGATGCCGCACCCGGAACGCCACGTCGATCCGACCCAGCACCCGCGCTGGACGCGGCGCGATCGCGGAGTCGGAGACGGATTGCGCGTGTTCGAGAACGCGGTCCGATATTTTCGCTAGGCTGGTGCCGTCGCTTGCGGCGCCACGGCGTCCGTCCGCGGATCACTTGTCCCCGCGATTTTTAGTTCGCTTTGGGACAAAAGAGATCCGCGGACCGGCGCAGATTGTTGCGTGGGGGCGGCGGAATCGTCGCCCCCGAAAGTCAGCCGATTGGCACATCGAGGCCGCGCCGCCGGGCTTGCGAGAGATCGCCCAAGCGGTGTCGGCGCGTGACTTGGGGCGCGTGTTATTGGCAGCAGGCTGCGCCAGCAGGTTCGCCCATCATGACGGCCGGACCCGACGACATCACAGCGCCCCCTTGGCAAGGATCGCAGCATTGGGCAGCCGGGGCACATTGTTGTTGCGGGCAGCAAGGTTGAGCGCGACGCATGCCCAAGTCGCACGATGGCAACCGGCAGCAACTGTTACAGCCGGCGGCGCTGCTCGCCAGAACCGTCAGCACCGACAGAATCAATAGTTTGCGCATGGTACACATCTCCGGGCGGGATACAATTTCGCGCCAAGGGTGGCGCAAAGGTGGGACAAGCAACCATACCCCACTCCGGGTGATGTGCAAACGCAACGTGTTGATTTTTTCCACCACGTGCGCGTGCAGGGTCGCATTTGCGCGATTATGCCGGTTCGTCTTCCGGCGCGTCGGCCACGACGATCGCCAGGACCTGCCCCACGTGCAGCTCGTCGTCTTCGCCCACCAGCTGCTGGCGCAGAATGCCGGTGGCGGGCGCCGGCAAATCGACGGTCACGCTGCCGGCCAGAACTTCCAGCAGGCGATCTCCTTCGACGACAGAGCCTCCCTGCTCGACCAACCAGCCACTGGCCACGACCGTCGCGTCTGGCAGCCCAAGATCAGGCAGAATCAGCCGGTGAAGCGACGTTGGCATGCGCGAGTGGCCTCATCCGCGTGTGAGGATCTATTTGGGGGCCAGTTTGTCGTCAGCCGGCGCATCGGCCGGCTGCTTGTCGCCTCCGCCCAATTTCCGCAGCAGTTCCTTGTAGCGGGCGACCGTGTCGGGGCCATCGAGCTTGGGCGCGGTGATCAACAACGCGTTGAGCACTTTTTGCGCATCGAGCGCCTTGGACGCGTCGCTCGTCTTCTGGCTTTCCAGAAACAAGCACAAGGCGACGTTGTAGTTCACCTCGTAATACTCCGCCGGTTTCTTGCGCATCGGCTCCAGCTTCTGCCGCAGGCTGGCCCAATGTGCGACCGCCTCCGGGAACTTGCTTGGATCTTCTTCGGCCCAGGCCTGCAACAGCCGACCCTTGGCCATCAGCGGTTCCAGCGCCTTGGGGACTTGCTCGATCAGCGCGTCGGCCTGCTGAATCCCCTCGGCGTATTTCTTCTCTTCGCGCAAAAGTTCGATGAGCTGTGACCGGACGCGAATCAGGCCGGCACCGCACTGCTTGGCAAATGCGGGATCTTGGGCCGCCCGATCCAGAATGCGATGATAGATCGTGTTGGCCAACTCGCTCTGCCCGGTCTGCATCGCCAGATCGCCGATAAAGATCAGGTTTGCCGGCGTATTGCTCCCTCGCCCGGACAGCGGCGGGAGAAGTTTGACCGCCATCTCCTTGACTTGAGTCAACCGCGGCTCGGCCGCGATACGCTGCGACAAATCGGTCGACGCAAGCGCCTCGATCATCGCGGCGCTGGCCAGCTTGTACTGCGCCTGCAAGGTTCGGGCGAATCCCACGAGCACGGCGTTCACTTGCGGATCGTCTTGTCCGCGCTGCAGCAGCAAGTCCGCCACGCCGCCCGCTTCGATCAGTTTGCCGACTGACGAGTAGGCCTTCACCGCGGTGCTGAAGACTTTGACCGTAGTCGGATCGAGCTGCGGTGGAGCAGCATCCTTGAGCGCGTCGACGATCGGCTGCAAAAGCTCGATTGCCTTGGGCGGGTCGCCGACGAGCAGATAGACCTGGGCCAACAGCAGCCGCGACTCGAGCGCCTGCGACGCGGCGCCCGGATCCGTCGAGGTCTCTTTCCCTTGCAGCTCGATGCTCTTTTCCAATTGCTGCCGGGCGGCCGCCAATTCCTTGGCGACCGCATCCGGATCGACCGTCGATTTATGCTGCTCCTGATCCATCAGCCGCAAATGCGTTTGCGCCGCGACCAACAAGGCCAGCGGATAACGTAGCGAACGCTGGTTGACTTGCTCGAACGCCCGCAGGGCTTCCGCCGGCTTGCCTTGCACCAGGCTGGCCTGGCCCAGGGCGATACGGGCGTCGTCGGCCTCGGCCTTGTCGGGCCAATTGTCGATGACCATTTTGGTCGCCGCGGTCAACTCGGCCAAGGCCGCTTCCTTGGCGGGCGCTTCTGCGCGCGGTCGCATAGCCGTGCAAGGCGGCTCGCACCCACAATGCCCCCAGCTTGGGCGCGACCTCGCCGTGCAGATCGATTCCGGCAATCATCTCCTTGGCCAGCGCGATGGCTTCGGCGTCCTTGCCTGACGATTGCAACTGATAGACGAAGTTGTATCGGGATGCTTCGAGCTTGTCTTTGATGGTAGCTTGGATATCCTGCCGCTTCGGCGTCGTCGGCAGCTTTTCGGCAAACTCCTGCGCCTTGGTGAACCATTTCACCGCTTCTTCCCACTGGCCGCCGTCGGCGGCATCGTCGCCCAGCGCCGTGGCCTCTTCCAGACTCTTGGGGTCGGCGTCCGCGCCTTTTTCGCCTCCACCCAGGGCCTGGATCGAGCGCAACAGCGCGAGCGCCTCTTGATGATGTCCGCTGGGAACCTTGCGCATCGACTTGAGCAACGTTTCTGCCTCGCGCCGTAGCTTGACCTGCTGGTCCGCCGGGGCCGCGGCCGCCTGTTGGGCATAGATCTTGGCCACTTCTAAAGTGATGCCTTGATAGCCGTCGGCCCGGATCCAGGCCTTGTAATCTTTCAGCCACGGTTCGGCTTGCGATAGAAATTCTTTTTCGCCGTTGCGCTTGAGCGTGATCAACAGGCTGAAATACTTCACCTCGCAAAACAGATTCTCTTGCGCGGCTCGACCTTTGTGCGCGTGTTGTCGGGCGTCAGCACCAACACTTCTTCGTAGATCTCTTGGGCCAACTCTTCGTCGCCCAACGCCGCTTGCGCTTTGCCTTCCCACGTGTGGGCCAACAGGCCGGCCGTCGTGGTGCGATAGCCTTGGTAAATGTCGTAGAATGCCGACGCGGCCTGACGAAGCAAATCCGTGCGATGTTTCTTCCCTTCGTCGGTCGTGTCGTCGGCGAACGTTTCGGCTTCGAAGAAGTCGGTTTTGGCCAGCTTGAATTTGGCG
This sequence comes from uncultured Planctomycetaceae bacterium, assembly GCA_963702015.1. Taxonomy (GTDB): domain Bacteria; phylum Planctomycetota; class Planctomycetia; order Pirellulales; family PALSA-1355; genus DATJTR01. The sequence goes on along the minus strand of OY969698.1, from coordinate 1,057,696 downwards.
TCCAACCAGAAAAGCTCCGCGCTGGCGATCGCTTCGGCGACCGCCTTCTGCTTGGCGGTCATTGCGCCCCGCTTCGGCCGCTTGCCGTCACCGGAGGCCCGCTGCGCCGCAAGCTGTTTCGCGGCCATTTCGACCGCTTGTTTGAGCCGCGTCGTGGCGCCATCGAGCGCCGCCCGGGCGTCGGCCGTTAACTTGACCTTTCGCTCGGGATCCTTGCTCACCCCGGCCTGTTCCAACAGCCGTAGCCCCTCCTTCAGCAGCATGGTTCCCCATTCCGACACTTCCTCGGACGCCAGCGCCGAGTCGGGGTGCTCTTTCAGATATTTTTCGAGCTGGCTTTGGGCCTTCTCGCGGCGTTCGGCAGCTTCCTTGGGGTTAAACGCCTCGCCAACCGCCAATCGCCATGCGCGGGACTCGTAGAGATCCCAGTCGGCCGCGACGTCGTCGGGGACCAATTGGTTCTGTTTCAGATAGGCGAGATAGTCGAGCGTGACTTCGCCGTAACCCCGCTCGCGCAGCTTGTCGAGAAATTCGTGGGCCGCTTCCTTGGCGGTGGCCGAACCGGCCAGCGCCCAGGCCGCGGGCAATACGACCGCCAGGGTAAGCCAATACGAAAGGTTGCTGCGCATGCTGCGGTGCGAACGAGAAGTAGGAGTGGATCGGCCCGTGGTCGTCGGCCGACAGATCATTTGACGGCGGCGACTGGCTTTTCGTTCTCTTCCAACTTGTAGAGCGGCAAATAGCGGTAATAGACTTCGAGCGTCAGTGCCGAGAGGCTGGTGATCATGATGCGACCGCCGGGCTCCCCCCACGCGTCTTTGAACGGCTCCGCCGGATCCCAGCTTCCTTCGGCACAACCGGTCTTTACCTGCGTGTTGATCAGCAGCTTGCGCATCTTGCGGTTCCAGTTGTCCCAGTCCGCTCCGGGCACGTTGTGCAGCACCTGGGTCGCATAATACCAGTAGTAAATGTTTCGCGCTTGGGCGTTGGGAAGTTGCCCCATCAAGTAGCCAACCCCTTCGACCATGGCCGGATCGCTGCGCTTCATCCCCAGGTATTGGGAGCATAAAAGTCCCACGGAGGTCATCGAGGGCGTTTCCGGGGTTTCGGGATTGTAAGAGAACAGCCCCCCGCCCTTGCCATGCGAAGTGCTATGAAGCCATTTACTTGCTCCGGTGAGAGCGCCTGCGGGAACGTCCAGGCCGGCCATGATGCCGCTCTTGAGTCCCATGATCTGCCAGCCGACCACCGAGGTGTCCCCCGGCTCGTCGGGTCGTCCATGGTAATGCCATCCGCCGCGTTCAGGATTCTGCGCCGTGACAATTAACTCAATCGCCTTTTGAGCCCGCTCGCCGATGATTTTATCGTGACTGAGCCCATAGGCTTCGCACATGCAAATGGTCGCCAGTCCGTGGGTGTACATTCTTTGGCCGCTGCCGGCCGACAGATCCCCGTCCGGTTTTTGTTGCCTCACCAGCCAGGCCAAACCGGCTTCGATGTTTCGCTTGTAGGGACCCTTCTCCCGGTGAGTTTGCCCGGCGGCGAGAAACGGCAACAGAGCCATCGCCGTGGCGGCAGCGTCGGAGTCGACCGCTCCCTTGCCGGTGCAACTGGGGTCCTTGCAGACCTGTTGAAAATTGCCCAGGCTCCAGTTTCCCCCCGGGAGTTGGTGGCGTGCCAGCCAGTTGAGGGCGGCGGCGACGGCGCGTTCGCTGTCTTTGGTGCCGCCGTTGCCCAGCATGGCCTTGCGTACACCGGAGCCGCGCGAACCGAAGCCCTCGCCTTTGCCGCCGCTCCCTGCCTTGCTTCCTTCGCCAGCTCCTCCGAGGCCGCCAAACTGTTTGAGCATGGGACCCGGCCCGCTGCCAAAGGTTGAGAAACCTTCGCCGGCGCCAGCCGAAGCGCCGGTTCCTTCAGTGCCGCCGCCGGCTTCTTCGAAGGCGTCGGCCTCGGACGTGTTGATTTGCTCGCTCACGCTGGGGGCCGCTGCCATCAGCGTGTCGGTGTTCAGCTCGGTCGGCTCGACGGGGGGATCGCCCAATTCGAAGTGCTCGATCTCGGGATCGGGAGGCAGGGTCTCCATTTCGGCTTCGAACGCCGGTGCGTCATCCTTATGAGGCCGGACGACCATGTCCATGGTCGCCACCACGCCCGCGAAGATGACGGCATGGACCGTAACACTTACAGCCCAGGCCGGCCCGCGCTGCTGGATCCACAATTTGGCCTCTTCGACCACGGTGGCCCAGGAGGACACGCTTTCGGAACCTTGCGACATGATTGAACGAACCTTCGTTTGACAAATCGAAAAACAAACCAATGCTCGAGCGCGTTTGGCGCACGGACCAAGCATCACCGAGGCATGCTGACATCTCGGGACGAAAGCGCAACTCCTCGAAATTCACCCGAAACGGGAGTGGCGTTCAGGCGCGAAGCCCGCGCCTTGGGGCCACCGGATCGCCACATGAAATGCCTCGCTTCTCCCCTTCGGGCCGTTGCCGTCGACTCGCGCCGCGGTAGCCCAAGGAGGGAAAGTCCCTCCCTCCGCCGGGGCGAAAGCCGCTGCCCCGATGGTGCGAAAGCCAAAGTTCCTTTCAGCCGATGCCCCCCACTTACAAATTATCCTTCCTGCTCCTCGGACCGGTCAAGCCTGGGGTCGCGCGGAAAGCCAGTGGCATGGTTGTGCGCATCCCCGTTGGAATCGTGATTGCCGGCGTCATTTATTGCCCCGTCGGCCGCTGGAGATTCGACCCGGTCGAGCCATTCTTCGATGTTTACACTCGGTTCTTCCGAGCCGCTTTTGCCGCGGAGCAAACCGGTGATCGACGTTCGTTTTTTCCCGGTCCGGAGCCGCCAAACCAGCCGCACCCCGAACCCAGCCAGCAGTAAACCGCCAATCAGCCACGGCAAGAGCGATTCTTCCTCGTGTTTCGGAGCCTGAGGACTGGGATGCCAAATCATCCGGCCGATGAGCACCGGCGCCTGGCTCCCTTTGCCGAGCCCGTCCTGGTAAGTGGTCGTTTTCAGGAAGTAACCGACAAACGTGCCCTCCGTGGTAATCCGGTCGCCCAACGGCATGCCGCGGGGCAAGTCGGTGAAAATGCAGAAATAAAACCAGGCCTGCGAGGAATCGTTCCAGCCGACCGCCTGGTAATAGGTCTCGAGACCCAACGGATTGTCGGGGGCCGCCTTGAGCTTCAGCAGTTGGACCACGTGCAGGCGCACCTTCATCAGCTGGCCGCGATGGGCCGCCGGATCCAAGATCAAATCGCCATACCGCACGTCGGACCGGGCGCGCTTGAGCATTGCCGGCAGTGGGGAATCCTCCGTCCAACGCAGCAACCGCCAATAGGCAAACATGTCTTCCTTGACAATCGGCGCGCGATCGGTGATCACCTCGAATTCGTCGGCGATCGCCGCGCGCTCTTCGGGATCTTCATCCAGCGGCGGCATCGCGTCGGTCGCCGCGCCTTCGGCCGGCGCGGTTTCATTGACGTCGCCCGCTGGTTTGTGGCTTTCGGCGGTCGTGTCCGAACCTTCGTCGCGCCTCGGCTCGTCGGTTTCGCCCGTCGAAACGGGCGCAGGGTCGTTGGCGAGAAACCGCCAGGTGTCGGGATCGCGCGCTTTGAGGAACACCATCACCAGGACCAGCAAGAAGCTGACCATCGTCAGCATCCGCGCAAGTTCGCCGCCGCGAAACAGCCGGTTCGATTGCCGATCGCGAAAACGTCGCATGTTCCGTCATTTCTCGAGAGAGGCGCCGCCGGGTCGGCGATGCGACCGTCACGCGAATCAATTTGCTTTGGTCGACAAATCGACGAAACTCAATTTGCTCAACGGTTCACCGTTGGGCAGCGTTTGCCGCGTGCAGACGTCGATCACGCTCATCAAGGCGTCGTAGCGCAGATCCGAGCCCGCTTGGATGACGACCTGGTCGAACGGCGTTCCGGCATTGCTGAAAATTTCCTTCAAGCGGTCGTTGAGACGATTCAGACTGCCCACCAGATCCTCGCCCACCATCATCTGGCCGATCCCCCCTTCGGCGTTGGGCAGCACGGTGATCACGAGGGTTTTGAGCCCCTTGAGCGGATCGGTGTTTTTGGCGTCTTTGCCGGCTTCCTGGCCGCCAGCCACCGGCGTAATCGACTGCGGCGGCGGCATGCGGAGCGTGATCTGGCCTTCGATCGGCGACGGTTTGAAGGTGAGGATGAAGAACGTGAGCAACTGAAACGCCATGTCGAGCATGGCGGCCAGATTCAGTTCGACCTCTTCCTTCCCGCGTTTCTTTTTCCGCCGCATCGTCGATCTTTTCGTCTGGCGCCTGGTGGTAGTTTTCCGCCGGGAGAATCCCGGCTAGCCCCCTTCGGCTTTGTTCATGGCCTTGAGAGCGAAATTACGAAATCCAAATTCCTGGCAAGTGCCGATGACGCGATTGAGCAAGCGGAACGGCGTGGCCTTGTCGGCCCGAATCACGACGATCGACGGCAGCTCGTCTCCCAATTTGAGCTCGGGATTCTTATGCCGCGCCACAAGCAAGCTGGTCATGGCCTCGGTCTGCAAATAGCGCTGGATATCTTTCTTTTCCTGTCCATAGACGCGCAAACGGCCTTCCGCATCGACGTTCAACACGAGCAAATCGACGGTCCCCTTCGTGTCGACCATTTTCGCCGAGCCGACGACCGGCAGCTTGAGCGTGAGGTCCATCGACGCCGCCTTGAAGTTCATGACCAGCATGAAAAACGTGACGAGCTGGAACACCATGTCCAGCATTGGCGTCAGATTCGGTTCGGCACTGGCTTCGGTTGAAACAGACCCGGACATGGCGCGAACTCCCCGAACCTCGAGCGGCTAAGCTTTCGCCGGTTTCGGCGGCGCCGTGGCGGCGCCGGCTGGCGGCGTCTTGCTGCGGGCGGCATGGGCAAAGTGCCGCAGGAATTCGTCACACTCCAGCAGCGTCGTGACCGAAAGCGTCGAGACACGGTTGCGAAAAAGCGCGAAAAAGTAAATTGCCGGAACCGACAGTGCCACACCTTCGAAGGTCAACAGCAACGCTTCGGAGATTCCCCCGGCCACTTCGCTGGCCTTCAGCATCTGATCGCTGCGGGCAATCACGCTGAAACTGGCGATCATCCCCTTCAACGTTCCCAACAGGCCGATCATCGGGCCAAGCGTGCCCAGCACGGCCAGCATGCTGATCTTCTTTTCCATGTCAACGGTCAACGCTTCGCCCACCCGTTCCATTGATTCGCGGGCTTCGGCCAGCCCGTTAGGCAGTTCGGCGATGCCGGTCGACAGCACACGGCTGAAAAACGACGAGTCGTCTTTCACGACATTGTAGATTTCTTTGAACTGCCGCTTTTCGAGCAGCTCCTGGCATTCGGTGACGATTTCCGGAGGCGCCACCACGACCGGCCGCAGTTCGATGAACATGCGACAAACGGTCGAAACGAAATAAATGCTGAGCCCCAGCAGTACCGCGCCGATAAAGCCCGACGTCTTGGCGATCCACACCAGGGCGTTTTCCTGCTCCACCGGCGCAACCTGCCCTTGGGCTTGCTCGTCCCCTTCCTCGGCGGCCTAGCGCTCGACGTCACCCCCTGGGCCGCCATCGTCGCTAACAGAAGCGCCACCGCCAGTCCCAAATGCCATGGGCGCAGGACGCCTAACAAACGATCTACCATGCACGACTCTCCTCAAGAGAAATACATCTACTGGGTCATGGTGTCCCGTCCGGGACGATTGAGCAGGCACGACCGACCGGACGTGACCGAACTGTTCCGAGTCCATCCATCTTAAATCAGACGCTCGCCGAGCGAAAGCAAGGGCCGCATTCCGGCCATGGACTCGCCCCCGCACCTCCACTTCATTCGCGCCGATCCCGAGCGTTTATTGCTTTTCGGCGAACGACCAAGCAAAAAAACGGGGACAACGCGCGCAAGAATGGTTCGTCGTCGAACGACGCCGGTACGGCCGCGGGATCGGGGCCGGCTGTTGCCTTTGCGCTCGCCGATTCTCGGCTCAACGCAACCGGTCTTGCCCGTTTTTGCCGATTTTGATAGCAAGCTCGGCGGCGCGAGTCCGCTTCGACCGCCCCCGTTGCCCCTGCGCCCGTGACGCAGACACTTTTCGCACCGGGGGGGACCTGGCCGCACCGACCCGGGACCCGAGCCTTGAACGATCATCCGTCCGAACCGCTGCTCCAGCTTCTCGCCCGTTTGCGGTTGGCAACGCCTGGCCAGGTGCAAAGCCAGGCCGCCCAGGTGCGCCGACTGGCTGGCGATCTTCCGCCGTTGGACTCGGTGTGGGTCGATGCCTTGGCTCAAGCACGCCTGCTCAGTCCTTATCAGGCAGCTCAGATCAACGCCGGTCGCGGCGATCACCTGGCCATCGGCCCCTACGTCCTCGTCAGGCAACTCGACGCGCTGGGCTTCGCCGATTGTTTTGAAGGCCGGCACCTCGAATCGCAGAATACTGCCCGCGTCTACCTGCTCGGCCGGGCTTACCGCGAACCGCATATCTTACTCGCCGAACTCGAAGAATTGATTGTCCGGTCCGCGCGTGTCGCCAGTGGCGGGCTGCTCACCCTAGAGTTGAGTGGCGATGACCAGGGACGGCTATGGGCGGCCTCGGCCCTTGAGCCCGACGCCACGCAGCGCCCGGTGTCCGGACGCCGATCGCCTTCACCCCGGCGCCCGGTGCGATCGGCCGCCGAGTGGATGATCGACAGTGGCCGTTTCCCTCCGCGCGTGGTGCTGCACCTGGCGCAGAGGATGGTGGCGGTATTGGCCGACGCGGAAGCGGTCGGCCTGGTGCACGGCGACCTGCGTGCGGCGTCGCTGATGTGCCCGGAAAGGGGCGACGCGTTTTTGGTCCATCCCGGATTGCGATCGATCGTCCGGCCGGCCGAAGGTTATGCGTTGGCTGACCTGGCCCCAGAAGCTTACGAGACATTGGCACCGGAACGGGTTGCCACCGGCTCGCGTCCAACGATCGCCAGTGACATTTACGCCTGTGGTTGCCTCTGGTGGCAACTGCTGGCTGGGCGTTCGCCGTTGGCCGGCGGCAATAGTCTTGCCCGACTGCAAGCGGCACACGCCGCTCGGGTTCCCGACATTCGCCACTTGGCGCCCGACACACCCGAGCCGCTCTGGCGTGCGATCGCCGGTTGCCTGGCGCGCGATCCGGCCGCTCGGCCCGCCAGTTTTACCGATTTGGCCAGTTTGGTCGGTCCGTCGACGCGTCGCGGAGTGGCCGGGCTGACCAACTGTCTGGATCAGCGGAAGCGGGTGCGATCAGTCCTTGGCTCGCAGCCGGCCCGACCACGGCGTCGCGAACTTCTCTCCACGGCTCATTTGGTGGTGGCGGTTGTCATATTGGCCATGATCAGCTCGCTAGCCTGGCGGCGGGGCGATTGGTTTCGCCGGCCGGCATCGTCGCAAGTTGCTGCTCGCGGAGGATCGCAGACGTCACGAACCACCGCGGCGTCGCCCAACCGCGGGAGCGATGGCGACGGCGACCCGGCGGCGCGTAAGGCCGCTCTGGCCGCGCGCCGCGCGGCCGATCGCGATCGCTCGCATCACGCCGATCCGCCGGCCAAATCAGCCGAACGTCCGGTCGCCTACTGGGCAGCCGATGCCGCGCCGCCGCTGGTGCTGCCGGCCGACCGGCCGATCGAACTCGATCGGATCGTTCCGCGCCGGTCAAACCGTCCGCGCGGCCGCAGGCCGTCGTGCCGCGAGTGGTGGTGAGAGGCCGGCCCGCCGTGCTCGCCGTGGAAGATGTTTCGTTCGAGAATATCGATTTCATTCTCGATCCATCGCCCGCTTCGGTATCCGCCGGCGCGGCGATTTTTTCGCTCGCGGCGGGGCGCGCAACGTTCCGCCATTGCACGTTCGAAGCCAGTGCACCCGTGGTCAGCCTGGCCACGGCGATTGCCTGGCGTGGGCCGCCGCGCAGCACGCGCGCAGCCGCCGATTGGCAAGGACGTCTAACGCTTGATGGTTGCACGATCCGTGGATTTGCCACCGCGGTGCAATGCCCTACGGCCCAGCGCGCCACGCTGGAATTGACCAATACATTGCTGGTCGGCTGCGGATCGGTGGCTCGGCTGGTGCGCGCGCCGCGAGGCGACGAAGTTTGCGAGGTGTGGTTGATCCACGTCACGGCCCGCGAGACCGGCCCACTGGTCCGTATCGACTACGAAGAACTTCCCGCGGCCGTGGGTCAACTGACGATCACGGCACAAGAAAGCACGCTGGCGCCGCGACGCGGCGAGCCGCTGGTCTTGTTTGCCGGACCCGCCGCGCCCGAGCCGTTCTTGGCGGCCCTGGAGTGGCAAGGCCAAGGTTCATTGGTGACGCCTGAAACTACGATCGCCGCCTGCCGATTCGGTGACGCCCCTCTCGATCCGATCGCCGATGAGGACTTGACCGTCGCCGGACTGGTCCGCAGCCAGGTCGGGTTTGCCGGCGAGTCGCTGACGGTCTCCGCCGACTCCCTCACCGTCCGCTGGCAAGCGGCATTGCAGTCGAGCGAGCCACCGGGAATCGACGATCGCGTTCCCTAAAGCGACGATCCCGTTCCCTAGAGCGACGATCGCGTTCCATCGCGGCTGGGTTGAGGCGGTTTCTTCGCCAAACCTTACCGATTTGACATCTTCCGCTGGTGAGCTATTGTTCGGATTGGAGAGGAGTCGTTTCGTGCGAACGGCTCCCTTCCAAACCCGTCCAAGCATTTTACAGGCACGGATGCCTCGCGTGTCGCCGGCGCGAACGTCTCCGGGCAGCTCGTGCCAGCCTGTTCATCACTTCAGAACCGAGATCACGTCACCGCGCGCTTTCGCGCTGGGCCACCCTAGTTGATGGTGCGCACGATGGGTACAGATCGAACCGAGTCCGGGCAGACCGTCGTGCGGCGTCCGGGAATCCTGACGTGCAAAAGTCGCCGGTCGCTCCGGCGATTGTGGCGAGACGATGCGGCTGTAACTTCGGTCGAGTATGCCGTGATGCTGGCCTTGATTCTGGGGGTCATACTGGTTTCGATCAAGCTGCTGGGATCCAACACCCAACAGCTTTGGTCCACCAATAACACCCAATTGCAAGGTGCCGGCTTAGGCAGTTGAGCCGCTCGCGCGATCGTGCGGTGCGGGTGGACCAATGCAAGCCATGCGTCACTAGCGCGTAATCTTGCAGTTCGGGTGGGCGGCCTGGAACTTCTTCGCTCCAGCAGCCGTCGTTTTCGTAAAGCTCAGGTCGAGCTCGCTCAGCCGCCCGAGACCGGCCAGATGGTCGAGGCCGGCGTCCGTGATCGCGGTCGTCGCCAGGCTGAGCGTTTCCAGGTTGGCCAGCGGTTCCAGATTGACCAGTCCGGCGTCGGTGACCTTGGTGCTTTCGAGGCTGAGGAATTTCAGGTTCTTGAGTCCGGCGAGTGATGCCAATCCGGCGTCGGTGACGCGCGTGAACCAAAGATCGAGCCGTTCCAAGGTGGCCAGATCCTTGATCGCGGCCAGCCCGGTGTCGTTCACCTGAGTTTCCGCCACGTCGAGAACCGTGAGTTTGCCGAGAGTTTTCAAGTGAGCCAGGCCCGGACCTTCCAGTTGCGTGCCGCGCAGCTCGAGCCGTTTGAGCTGGCCGAAGCCGGCGAGATGAGCCAGCCCGGCGTCGGTGATGCTGTCGCGCATCAGGTAAAGTTCGTCGAGCCCGGCGAGCGATTTGAGATGTTCCAGTCCGGCATCGCTGATGGCGGCATCCTCGAGAGCGACCCCCTTCAGCGTTTTGATCTCGCCGATGGTTTTCAGTCCTTCGTCGGTGATCGGCGAGTTGCGCAATTTCAGTCGCTGTAGATTGGGCAGTTTTTTTAGGGCGGGCAGTCCGGCGTCGGTGATCCTCACGCAGCCGCGCAGATCGAGCACCTTCAGCTTGTCCAGGCCCGCCAATTTGTCCAGGCCGGCATCGGAAAAGTTGTTATAGAGCAGCAGGAGCTGCTCCAGGTTGGCAAGGGCGGTTAGCTGGGCCAGCGCGTCGTCGGTCAGATTGGAGCAGCGGCGCAAATCGAGCACGCGCAATTGCGCGAGCGGTTTGAGCTTGGCCAGGCCGGCGTCGGTGATGTCCGTGTTTTCCAACGACAGATTCGTCAGTTCGACCAGCTTGGCCACGCTGTCCATGCCGCGGTCCGATATTTCGGCCCCCCACAATTCCAAACGCGTCAAATGCGGGAAACTGGCCAGTCGCTCCAAATCGGCGTCGGACACCTCCGCACGCGCCAGATTGATGCCGACTACGGTGCCTTGATCATCCTTGGTCACCACGCCGCGGGCCTTCTCGAATCGCGCAATGTTCTCGGCCACGTCGGCGCGAACCGATCCTGCGCCGCCGAAGATTTGGGCGACGAGAGCCGCAGTGACGAGAACCATGCAACCACGCAGCACAGCCAACCGACCAACGCGCATGACGACTTTCCTACGATTGGGGTGAACTTTAAGACGAACTTCTGTTGTCTGGGCCACCGCGCCCCGAGCACGAGGCGCACCGATGCATCCATCGGCCGGCCACCGCCCGAACTCGTGGCCGGATGAAACCGAAGCGGGCGCATTGTCGCCCGCAAATTCACCCGCCGCGACCGTGCGCCGTTCGATTCATTCCGCCGGTCAGATCGAATAACCCTGACGGTATTCGGGCTTGATCAGGCGTTCCAAATAGGGCGAAACCTTGGCCGAAAGATTCTTGGCATCCCATTCGAGTTTCGGGCTGCTCCCCGAGTCGGCGGCCCATACCGCCAGGTTGCCCAACAGCACCATTTCGGTCAAGGGTCCGGCGTAATCGGCGAAGTTCGAGACGGTCGGGTCGCCCCCTTCGATCGCTGCCACGAATTCTTCCATATGTCCAGGCGATTGGCGGTACTGGACTTCAGGGGTCTCGATGCCGCCGAGGAGCTTCATGGTGGCGCCATAGTCGTCGGCCGAATAGAGCTTTCCTTTTTCGCCGACCAGCAACGAACCGCTACCGCTGATTTCCGCCCCTTCGAGCAGATCCAACGGAGGCCGCTTGCCGCCGTCATACCAGGTCATTTTGACGGCCGGCCGCTTGTCGGTGGCCGCGAACTCGTACTGAATGATCGACCACTTCGGATAGCTCTCCTTGTTGTGGCCCGAGGTCTCAGCCATCACCGACACCGGATCGCGCAGGTCGAGCGCCATGAACGGCATGTTCATCGTGTGACAGGCCATGTCGCCCAGCGCGCCGGTCCCAAAATCCCACCACCCTCGCCAGGCAAACGGGGCATAACCGTCGCCGTACTCGCGCTTGGGGGCGGGGCCCAGCCAGGTATTCCAATGCAAGTTCTTCGGCACCGGCTTCGGTTCGGGCCGCGATCCGCCTTGCGGCCAGATGGGCCGATTCGTCCAGACGTGAACCTCGCGCACCGGGCCCAGCGCCCGGCTTGCACGATCGCCGCCGAACGACGCAGTCCGCTGAGGGAAGTTCCCTGATTGCCCATCTGCGTGACCACTTTTGTCTCGCGGGCGACCTCGCCCATGCGGCGGGCTTCCCAAATGCTGTGTGTCAGCGGCTTCTGGCAATAAACCGCCTTTCCCTCTTTCATGGCGCGAATCGCGGCCGGTGCATGGGTGTGATCGGGCGTGCTCACCGTGACGGCGTCGATTTGCCCTGACATCTCGTCGAACAGTTCGCGAAAATCGTAAAACTTCTTCGCGTTCGGAAATCGCTGCGCGGCAGCGGCCAATCGGTCTTCATCGACGTCGCAGATCGCCACGATGTTGGCCAAGCGTGCGGCATCTTTCGAGTCGCTATCTCCTTTACCACCTACGCCGATGCAGGCGAAGTTCACCTTGTTCGGTGTCGCAACGGCCGGCGTCGCCGCAGTCGGGGCGTCATCGGCATTCGCCCGGCCGGCAACCCAGTAGCCGACGCCGAGCGCCGCCGTCGTCTTGAAGAAACCGCGCCGCGTATCCTTAAAACTCGAACTCATGACTCAACACTCCTTGGGGGTGGCGAAGGTGGGCAGATTCGTCCGGGTGGGGCCGTGTCTAACGATAACCTGGGCTCGGGCGACAAGCAACATTTCGCCTCATCTCGCCAGGCCGCCGGCGGAACCCGGCACGGCTCTCCGCCGGCAGACCGATCGGCCGGCACAATGCGGCGTGGTTTTCCGCTCAAAAAACACCCGGGGAGCGCTGTGTCGCTAGACCCGGCGGACCGGACGCGCCGAACGATCGGCTCCGCTCGTCAGATCGAATAACCCTGGCGGTACTCGGGCTTGATCAGAAGTTCCAAATCGGGGACGTTCTTGGCGGCGAGATTCGTGGCATCCCACTCGATCTTCCGGCCGCTTCCCGAATCGGCAACCCAGACGGCCAGATTGCCCAGCAGCACCACTTCGGCCAACCGGCCTGCGTAGCCGGGGAAATTCGACATGGCCGGCTCGCCCCCCTTGATGGCCGCCACGAACTCTTCGAAATGCCCGGGCGATTCACGGAACGTGACTTCGGGCGCCTCGACGCCGCCAATCAGTGTCATGCTGCTGCCATTGTCCCCGGCCGAATAGAGCTTTCCTTTTTCGCCGACCAGCAACGAACCGCTACCGCTGATTTCCGCCCCTTCGAGCAGATCCAACGGAGGCCGCTTGCCGCCGTCATACCAGGTCATTTTGACGGCCGGCCGCTTGTCGGTGGCCGCGAACTCGTACTGAATGATCGACCACTTCGGATAGCTCTCCTTGTTGTGGCCCGAGGTCTCGGCCATCACCGACACCGGATCGCGCAGGTCGAGCGCCATGAACGGCATGTTCATCGTGTGGCAGCCCATGTCGCCCAGCGCGCCGGTCCCAAAATCCCACCACCCTCGCCAGGCGAACGGGGCATAGCCGTCGCCGTACTCGCGGTTGGGTGCCGGCCCGAGCCACGCTTGCCAATGCAAGTTCTTGGGTACCGGCTTCGATTCGGGCCGCGAACCGCCTTGCGGCCAGATGGGCCGATTCGTCCAGACGTGAACCTCTTGCACCGGCCCTAACGCGCCGGCCTGTATGATCGCCGCCGAACGACGCAGAACGCTGCCGGCCGTTCCTTGATTGCCCATCTGCGTGGCGACTTTCATTTCAGCGGCGACGTCTGCCATGCGGCGGGCTTCCCAAATGCTGCGCGACAGCGGCTTCTGACAAAAGACGGCCTTCCCCTCTTTCATGGCGCGGATCGCGGCCGGTGCATGAGTGTGATCGGGCGTGCTCACGGTGACGGCGTCGATTTGCCCCGACATTTCGTCGAACAGATCGCGAAAGTCATAGAACTTCTTCGCGTTCGGAAACCGCTGCGCGGCATGCGACAGTCGGTCGTCGTCGACGTCGCAAATCGCCACGACCTGGCCCAGACGCCCCGCATCGTTCGAATCGCTTTCTCCCTTGCCCCCCACGCCGATACAAGCAAATCGCACTTTCTCCGACGGCGAATCGGCCGGCGCCGCCGCCGGCGTGGCATCTTCGCCATGCGCAGACCCGGCAACCCAATAGCCGACGCCAAGTGCGGCCGTCGTCTTGAAGAAACCGCGTCGCGTATCCAGGATTCTCGAACTCATGACCGGGCACTCCATGGGGGGAGAGAAGGTGACGGTGGGATGATGCTTTCGGCGGGCCAAACGTCACGATAACGTCGGCCCCGGCGACAAGCAACATTTTCACCTCTCGAGCTCGATCGAGATGCTGAGTGCGCAAAAAAACAGCCGCGCTTCCGGGACATTTTCCCGAAAGCGCGGCGGTAAGTTTATCGAGCGATTCCACGCGAGCATCGCTACGGATGCCGCCAGGCGACCAACCTAACGGCCGGCTCGCGCAAACGCGAGCCGCCGAACCTTGGCCCAGAGAGCATCACGGACCGATCGAGTTCGGATTCCGCGCCAAGAAGTCGCGCGGTCCCCGGTTGGTGTAATAGGGGTACGTTACCTGACCACTCGGGGGTCCGGCATCGTCGGCGTATTGGCTAGGGCCATACTGGTACTGGTTGGGCCCGTGACCCATTTGGCGACAGCCTCGTGGACCACAGCCTTGCTGTGCATAACCCTGTTGGCAATTGCCCTGTTGGCAATTCCCCTGCTGAGCGTAGCCTTGCGGGCCGTTACCCTGCTGCGCAAAGCCCGGCTGGCCGCCGTAACCCTGCTGGCCGTATTGGCCGCAGCTCGAGCAGCCGCCGAAGCCGCCTCCGCCACAACCGCCACTGTCGCCGCAGCCGCAGCCATTGCCACATCCGCAGCCGTCGTTGCAGCCGCCGCAGCAGCCCCAAGGACGACACCACCATTGTTCCAAACAACAGCAGCCGCTCGACGCTCCCAGCGCCGTCACGGCCAACAAAGCGAACAACATCCGTTTCATGTGTTTGATTCCTTTCAGGCCAAGGTCTTGGGCCGTATAGTGGCTGTATCGTCCGCTACGATCCGCAAAGTTCAACAAATCGTCACAACAGGCACCCGCGACATTTTCCCCCCAATGCGCAGGCCCACTTTTCGCGCCCGCATGCCACGATCGGGACCGCGCTAAAATGCATTCCCAGTCTAGCTGAACCCCCTAAATCAACGTCTGGCGTCGCTCTTTGCCGATTTTCGGCATTCTGGTAAAAGATCCCCTCGCCGAGAGGGATCGGGGCGGCGGCAGTCTCGCGCGGCATCTCACTCCCTCTCTTGCGGGGTGATGAGAGCATGTCGGGAAGCGCCTCCCGTGCGCATCTGCCGAAAACGCAAATCCGGTCCCGACGTCGATCACCAGCTACTCGCCGCTTGGAATTGGGCCTGAAAGCGAAAGCGTCTTCTGATGAACAATTTTGTCCGTGCCTTCAAAATGAGCCTTCGTTACCGCTGGACGATCGGCGGCATCGTGGCCTGCGCTTTGGTCGTGGCCACGCTCTGGGGAGCGAACATCGGGGCGATGTACCCGGTGCTGGATGTGATCTTCAAGGGTCAGTCGCTCGGCCAGGGAATGGACCAGCGCATCGGCGACTCCGAGCGTCTGGAGCAGCAACTGACGCAAGAGATCGCCGCCCTGAATGAGCAAATAGCTACGGCGCCCGCCGCGGAGAAGCGATCGCTCGAAGTCGAGGCCGATCGCAAACTGGCACGCTGCGAGGCCGAACAGAGAGCCCTCACCTGGTACCGCTGGGCCAAGCCGGCGATCGATCGATATGCTCCCAGCGATCCGTTTCAAACGCTGGTCGTGCTGATTTCGGGCTTGATGGTGGCGACGATCATCAAGGATCTGTTGCTCGCCACGGGAGGTATCCTGGTCGAACGGCTGACGAGCCTCGTGATGTTTGATTTGCGCAAGAAGTTCTACCGCCGCACGCTGCGGATGGATCTGCTCAGCTTCGGCGAAGCTGGCACCAGCGATCTGATCAGCCGATTCACCTACGACATGGACGGCATTGGCGGCGGCATTTCGGCGATTTATGGCCGAGCGATTCGTGAGCCGCTGAAGATGATCGCCTGTTTGATCGGAGCGGCCTGGATTTGTTGGAAGCTGCTGGTGCTGTCGGTGGTCGTCGCGCCGCTGTCGTTCTACCTGATCTCACGACTCACTCGGTCGGCCAAGCGAGCAAATCGCCGCGCCATGGAACAGATGTCCTCGATGTTCAACATCCTGGCCGAGTCGTTCAGCGGCATTAAGGTTGTCAAGGCGTTCACCATGGAACGGTACGAACGCCGGCGGTTTCATGGCGTTGGCAAGCACTGCCTGCGTCACGGCATGCGGATCGCCATGCTCGACTCGATGATCAACCCGATTACCGAAGTCATGGGCATTTTCATCATTTGCGTGGCGATTCTCGCCGGTGCGTATATGGTGCTCAATCAACAGACGCATCTGCTCGGGATTCGCATGTCGGATCGGCCGCTGTCGATGAGCGGGCTGTTGATCTTCTACGGATTTCTGGCCGGCGTCAGCGATCCGATTCGGAAGGTGTCGGAAGTCTACGGCCGCCTGCAGCGGGCCGCCGCCGCCAGCGATCGCGTCTATCAACTTTTGGATCGCAAGCCATCAATGGAGGAGCCCGCCGGCAGCCGCCAGGTTCCGCGGCACAGCCGGGAGTTGATC
The DNA here is from genome assembly GCA_963702015.1 of uncultured Planctomycetaceae bacterium. GTDB lineage: Bacteria > Planctomycetota > Planctomycetia > Pirellulales > PALSA-1355 > DATJTR01. The sequence continues at coordinate 1,041,616 of OY969698.1, read as the reverse complement.
TTCGACAATATTTCGTTCGCCTATCGCCCCGATCATCCGGTCCTCTCCAATGTCAGTCTGCGGATCGAATTTGGCGAGACGATCGCCATCGTCGGCGCCAACGGCTGCGGCAAAAGCACCTTGGCCAATCTCATCCCGCGATTCTTCGATCCGCAGGAAGGCAGAGTGTTGATCGACGGCGTCGACGTGCGCCAGCGGCGCTTGCGCGACTTCGCAACCAGATCGGCCTGGTGACTCAGGAAACGCTCCTGTTCGACGACACCGTGTTCAACAATATCCGCTACGGGGCGCCGAGCGCCACCCGCCAGGACGTGATCGAAGCGGCCAGGCAGGCTCATGCCCACAAATTCATCGAGTCGCGGTTGGAACACGGTTACGATACCCAAGTCGGCGCTCAGGGAGGCAAACTCTCCGGCGGGCAGCGACAGCGGATCGCGCTGGCGCGGGCCATCTTGCGCGATCCGGCGATCCTGATCCTGGATGAAGCCACCAGCCAGATCGATCTCGAGAGCGAGCAGTTGATCCACAAAGTGCTGGAACAGTTCACGCGAAACCGGACCACGATCATCATCACCCACCGCCTGGCGACGCTGGCCCTGGCCGATCGGATCGTGGTCATGCACGAAGGCCGAATTATCGACACCGGCTCCCACGACCAGCTCGTCGGCCGCTGCGATCCCTACCGCCGTCTGCACGAAATCCAATTCCGTCAGAGCGCCTAGCGGGGGCCGAACGGGCGACTCGGCAGGCAAGACTGCCGCCGCGCTCGAGTCGCACCGCGACCGATTCCGAATCGTATCGCTCGGGAGCTCGGCTCCCCCCTCTTAGCCAGTGGGCGACCTACGGCAATGGACGAAATCGGACCGCTCGACGAGGTTTGGCACAAGCGTTGCTTTTAGTGCTAGCGACCGGTTTACATGAGGATTCATTTTTTCATGTTAGTCGCGGGGCCCGAACAGAGAAGAGCACTGAGGCTGACGGGGCCGGTCGCAGAAGAGGCATTCGCAACAAGTGTTTGGAAACTTAGTCGCCACATTGGTTTACGACGATCATTCGAACAGATGAGGCACACGTCGTAAGCCAAGCTAGACCTAGTTTCTAGATAACCATAGGCGAGTTGGATGTCGGTCATCGGAAGCCGACAACCAACTCGCCTGTTGCGTTTCAATGCAGCGTTTTTGCACACATGTATTAAAATGCAACACAATTGTTGAGGGAAGGATTTGCGAATAATCCAAAAAATTGAAGCCCGCGAAATAAAAAATTCCTCGCTTGGCTAGATTCTCCGGCGGTGGACGTCGATGATCCAATCCCTCTCCGCGGCCTCGGGCGCGTGGCTTGCACGCCCTGCTTGTCCCACGGCCAATTCCCGGTCTTTGGCTCGTGTTCTTGCCTCGCCCTGGAGGCCCAGCGTGCCGTCAAAACGGGCTCGCGCCGTTGGCGGCTGGATGTGCTACAACTGCGGCTGGCGTACGGCAATAAATTCCGCTCCGCCGGGCGATTGCTTACAATGAATGCTGGGTGTTCGCGCGACTCCGCGGCGTCGCTCTCTCAGATTCAGTTTTTTCATGTCGCTTGCATTGATCGGATGATACAAAAAATGCGCAAAGGCGGGGCAACTCAAGCGCGGCGCGATCTGAAGGCGGCAGGCCAGGCTCGCGTTTGGTCTGCGGTAATCTCTTTCTCTTTCGCCTTTTGCGCCCTGGCGGGCCTGTCGGCCTGGGCCGCCACCACCGATTCACCATCCCGGGGCACGCCGGCAGTCACTGCCGCGAAAGCTACGGCGGACGGCCCCTCCGACGCCGCGCCCGATGGGCCAGAAAAAACCGCTCCGAAGAAGATCAGTGCGGCCAAGAGCCATTCGTATGGGATTCCCCAGGTCGAGCTGATTAACGATCAAATCCGCGCGGCCTGGCAGGCGCGCAAGATGACTCCCTCGTCACCGGCCACCGAGGGCGAGTGGTGCCGGCGCTTGTTTCTCGATCTGCTGGGGCGTGTCCCCTCGGCGGAAGAAGTGACGCGATTCACCTCCGACCGCTCGGCCGACAAAAAGCTGCAGCTGGTCAACCAACTGCTTGGAACGGATGAGCAGTACATTGAGCAGTATGCCCGCAACTGGACCACGCTCTGGACCAACATTCTGATTGGTCGGGCTGGCGGGGGCGAGAAGGATCGCATGACGAATCGTCAGGGATTGCAGCAGTCGCTCCGTCGCGCTTTCCAGCGCAACACCCCTTACGACAAGCTGGTCTTCGATCTGATTTCGGCCACTGGCGTCAACCGGCCCGGTGAAGCCGGCTTCAATGGATACGTTAACTTTCTTTCGGGCAAGCTCGAAGACAATGCCGTGCAGGCCACGGCCAAGACCAGCCAGATTTTCCTGGGCTTGCAGGTTCAATGCACGCAATGCCACAACCATCCGTTCAACGAATGGAAACAAAACCAGTTTTGGGAGCTGAACGCCTTCTTCCGGCAAACACAGCTCCGCCGGGTTGGGGATAAACGCGATCGCGATAATCCGACCGTCGAGTTGGTGAATCAGAATTTCCTGCCCCCAGACAGTCCTGGCGACGAGGCGGCGATCTTTTACGAGCTGCGCAACGGCAAGATGGAAGTCGCTTATCCGGCGTTCGTTGACGGCACGGCGACTCGACAGCAAGAGCGGCTATCTGGCGGAGGTCGATCGGCGCCAGGAGTTGGCCAAGCGAGTCGTCAATTCGGAATACATGCCCAAGGCGATCGTTAACCGCATGTGGGGACATTTTCTCGGCTATGGTTTCACCAAGCCGGTCGACGACATCGGTCCGCACAACGCGCCGAGCCACCCCGAGTTGCTCGAAAGCCTGGCCAATGAGTTCCGCCACAATAGTTGCGATCTGAAGGACCTGATTCGCTGGATCGTGCTCAGCGAGCCCTACTCGCTATCGAGCCGTTTCAGCGCGAACAATAAAAAAGACGATCCGTCGCTGGGCGAAAAGCCGATGTTCAGCCACTTCTATCTGCGGCAGATGCGTGCCGAAGAGCTGTACGAATCGTTGCTCGTGGCCACCGCTGCCCACCAGATTGGCGGCAGCTACGAAGAGCAGGAGAAGGTCAAGCACGAATGGCTCGATCAATTCACGATCGCCTTTGGCACCGACGACAACGACGAAACCACGACGTTCAACGGCACGATTCCGCAGACGCTGATGATGATGAACGGCGACCTGATGAAGAAAGCGATCGCCACGGATAAAGGCAGCTTCCTGGAACAGGTCGCCTCGAACCCGAAACTGAATAACGCCGCCAAGATCAACTACCTGTTCATGGCGGCGATGGCCCGCCGGCCGACGGCCGCCGAGACTTCGGCCGCCAATCAATTGATGGCGCTGCGCGGCGGCAACGCGACTGCCGCGTTGCAAGACGTTTGGTGGGCCGTGCTCAACAGCAACGAATTCATTCTGAATCACTGATATCACCGTTGGCGAAGGATATGACCATGAATTGCTCCGTTCCCGCCGGCATGAGCCGTCGGCACTTTATGCATCACCTGGCCGGTGGTGCCGCGCTGGCCTTGCCGGCGATCTCGCTGACCGACGCCTTGGCCGCCAATTCGACCGAGCTGAAGAAGAAGCACAAAGCCGCGATCATGCTCTGGATGGGCGGCGGTCCGGCCACGATCGATATCTGGGATCTTAAGCCCGGCGCGCCGACTGGCGGACCGTTCAAGCCGATTTCCACCAATGGCGACTTGCAGATCTGCGAGCATTTGCCCCTGATGGCGCAGCAGATGAAGCATATGTCGGTCATCCGCTCGATGAGCACGCGCGAGGCCGACCACGCCCGCGGCCGCTACTACATGCACACCGGCTATGTGCCGAATCCGAATATCGAATATCCCGGCTACGGTTCGGTCATCAGTCACGAGCTCTACTCGCCCGAGTCCGGCTTGGAGATTCCGCCGTTCGTGGCCGTGGGTGGCGGGAGCGTCGGCCCGGGCTTTTTGGGCATGACCTACGCACCCTTCGTCGTCGGATCCGACGGCAACGTGCGGAACCTGCACATGGACATGCCGGAAGATCGCCTGCACGATCGGATGGCCATGCTCGACAATATCGAGACGACGTTTATCGGCCAGGTCAGTCCGGAAGGGACGCGCAACCGCGATCTGGCCAAGGCCAGCGGCTCGGCCGCCGATCATGCCCGCGTGCTCAAGAAAACGCTGGGTCTGATGACGAGCCAGCAGATGGAAGCGTTCAAAGCGTCGAAGGAGCCGGCGGACGTGCAGGAGCGCTACGGCAAGAACGGTTTCGGCCGCGGTTGCTTGATGGCCCGGCGGCTGGTCGAGCAAGGCGTGTCGTTCGTCGAAGTCGACCTGGGCGGCTGGGATACGCACATGGACAATTTCAAAACGCTCAGTACGCGTAAACTTCCCGAAATGGACAAGGCCATGAGCGCGCTGGTCGAAGATCTGGCCCAGCGCGGCATGTTGGAAGACACCGCGATCATCTGGATGGGCGAGTTCGGCCGCACGCCGCGAATCAACGGCAACTCGGGCGCGACCACTGGGCCCGCAGTTGGAGCGTCGTTGTCGGCGGAGCCGGCATGAAAGGTGGCCAGGCCATCGGTCAAACCAGTTCCGACGGCACGAACGTCGAGTCGGAGCCCTACACTTCGCAGGATGTGATGGCTTCGGTCGTCAAGGCGCTCGGCATTTCGCTGGAAACGACTTTCACCAGTCGCAACGGCCGCCCGATGAAGATCGCCAATTCCGGCAAGGTGATCAAAGAGCTCTTTGCCTGATTCGCTCACGCGAAGATTTGAAGGTGTCGGCAGCCTTTCTTTTTGCGAGAATGGCTGCCGGCACCTTTTGCGTTTTCCGCGGATCGCACCGAACCATGGCCGCCGTCGTGACTTCGCCTGTTGTCATGTCTCGCGGCGTGCTGCGCCCCCTGGTGCAATTGGCCTGGCCGGTCCTCGCCGAGCAAGTCTTGGCGATGATGGTCGGTTTTTCCGACACCTTGCTCGCCGGCCACTATCTCTCCGAACAGCACCTGGCCGCGATGACGCTCATCGGCTACTTGCTGTGGGCTTGCTACGGCCTGTTCGCGATGATCAGCATCGGCGCCATGGCCATGATTGCCCGCTTCGTCGGAGCAGGCGATTGGCCCATGGCCAACCGCATCACCGGCCAGGCGTTTCTGTTGGGCCTGGTGGCGTCGGTGATGGTCACCACAATCGCCTTCGCGCTCGGAGAACATCTGGTCTGGGCGTTCGATCTCAAAGGCGAGGCGGCTGATCTGGCGGTGCGGTATTTGTGGATTCTCTATCCGGTCATTCCCGCGATCGTCATCGAGACAGTCTTGATCGCGTGCCTGCGCGGCGCCGGCGATACGGTCACCGGATTGGTGGCGATGGTGCTGGTGAACGTTACCAACATCGCGCTCAGTTGGGGACTCTTGCTCGGCGTCGGGCCGCTTCCCAAACTCGGATGGGATGGGATCGCCATCGGCACTTCGACCGGATTCGCGGTGGGTGGGGTGATCACACTAGCCGTTCTGCTTCACGGTCGTCGCGGACTGAAGCTCGAGTGGCGCTGGCTCCGGCTCGATATTCCGCTGGCTCGGCGGATTGCGCGCGTCGGTCTGCCCGGTGGCATCGACATGCTGTCGGTCATTGGTTGCCAGCTCTTCTTTTTGGCATTGATCAATCACCTGGGAACCCTGGCCGTGGCCGCGCACGGCGTGGCCATCCGGCTCGAATCGCTCGCCTATTTGCCGGGCACCGCCTTCGAGGTGGCCGCCGGCACTTTGGCGGGCCAATTCCTGGGCGCAGGCGACCGCCGCCGGGCAATCCACAGCATCATCGCGGCAGCGACCTGTGGCTGCGGGTTGATGTTCTCGGCCTCCGCCGTGCTCTACTTTCAAGCCGAGCCGCTGGTCGACTTGTTTCTCGGTCCAAAGCAAGACGCCGTGGCTGCCGTGGCGGCTCCGCTGCTGCGTATCGTGGCGTTGGCCGTCCTGCCGCTCGGACTCGTGATGGTCTTGACCGGCGCCTCGCGGGGCCGGCGACACGCGCTGGCCGCTGATCTTCACGCTCGTCGGATTCTTCGGCGTCCGCTTTCCGGTCGCCTGGCTGCTGTCGATTGCCTGGGGCTGGGGCGTGCAAGGAGCCTGGTACGCCATTGTGGCCGATCTGACCGTCCGGGCAGTATTATTCTGTGCCCGCTTCGCGCACGGAGGCTGGCAGCGCATCAAAGTTTGATGCCAATCACGACAGAGTTGGCCGGCTCAATAGCGATAGACGCGGCGCAAAAGCCACAGGCCCCACAGGGCCAGCACCGTGTTGGCCAGCCAGACGGTGCAGGGCGGGAGTGCGCCGACTTTGGCCCGATCGACGCCGTACATCATCAGCGGATAGTAGACGACCAAAATCGGCATATAGCAGACAAAGAAACTCGCCCAGGCATCCGAATAGCGCCTGAGGATTGCGATCGGCACGCCGACCATCGCAAAGACCAGGCAGCTGAAGCCGTTGGCCCAGCGCCGCCACGGCTCGGTGCGCATCTTGGCCAGTTCTTTGTTGGCTCCCTTCAGCCGATTGGCTTGCTCGCCGACTTCGGCCCCGAGTCGGCCGAAGTCGCCCGAGACCAGCCGCCACCCGACTTGGGCCGCGATCTCCTGCTCCAGGCGATCGATCTGAGCTTGCTGGTTGACGATCCTTTCGGGCAGCAGGCGCAGTGGCACCTTCGACGCGCTGGCCTTGGCATAAGGGTCGTCGGATTGGTCTGCCAACTGGATTTCGCGCTTGAACGTGTCGATGAATTCATACGATTGTCCGGCCATTTCGAACTGGCCGTTCCGGCATTCGAGCGTCAGCACGCCGGTTCCGGGACTCGACGACAGTTCGGCTTCTTCGGCCGTCAGCGTCATCGCCGGCGAGTCGGCGTTCTCCTTGAACGTGAAGGTCGGATGGATCAGCCTGCGATCCTCGACCCGTACCACGGTGACGGAGAACAGCGGCGAAGAAAACGAGTGTTTTTTCCGCAGCACGCTGTAGGCGATTTCCTCGAACGCATCGACCACCACGCGCCGCGTGCCGATTTCGCCCCACGAAAATGCGATATCGTTCAGCCAGAACGTGACCAGGCTCAGCAGCACGGCCAACACGCCGATCGGCATCAGCACCGCCCCTGGGCTGATCCCCAGGGCCTTCAGCGCGATGATCTCGCCGCCGGCCGACATTCGCCCGAACGCGGTCGTCACCGCGAACAGCAGCGCCGCCGGCACGCCGAAGAGTAGCGCCGTCGGCATCAGGTAAGGCATCAATCGCAGAATTGCCCAAACGGTTAAGCCGTTGTTGTAAGCCTCCTTGCCCACGCCAACGAAGATAAACACCATCGTCAGGGCAACCAGCGACACAACGAAGACTTGCACCACCTCGCGCAGGATGTAGCGTGAGAGCAGACTCATGGCAGGAAAAACTTGCGGATCGGTCTGGAGGAATGTTCGATGTCGGCCGACTGTCGCCCAAAACGGGGCGCAAGGCTTATAACGCCGGTCGAGCCCCACGGTCAATCTGAGTTTCCCCAAACGCGCTATTTTCGCGCGCTTTCGATCGGCTCGAATTCGCTGGATTGGCCAGCTAAACCGCGGCCAACCGCGGCGCGTGCCGGCGGGGATTGCGATAGAGGATGCTGGCAAGCAACTCGGGCGAGCCGGGCTCGTCGCTCGGCCGCTCGCGGTGCCAATTCCGATCGGTCGGCACGTAACGCCGATCGTACGGCCACGCGTCCAGCGGCTCATAGCCGAGCGCTCTGGCCAGCTTGCTCGAGTCGAGCGAAACATTTCCCGCGCGCGGAGGCATCGGACCGGCCAGCGCGCGGTCGCATCCCAACAGCAGATCGGGATCGTAACCGCCGACGCGATTAATGATCTGAGCGATTTGAAACAGGCTCAGCGGCAGCGGACTGCCAGCGTGGTACAAACCCGCCAACGGGCTGGCCAGGGCGGTTTCGCACAACGCGTTCAAGCAGTCGGTATAGGATGGGGTGCGAATTTCGTCGAAGTACAACGTGGCCGGCTTGCCTTTTTTGAATCGCGAACCGATCCAATCGATGGCGCCGGCGTGGCCGTTGAAGCTGATGCCCATCGGCAGCGAGATGCGCAAGATGCAGGTGGCCGGCAGCCGCGCCAGAATCAGCTCTTCGGCGGCGACCATGGTCTCGCCATAAACGGTTACCGGATCGGTTGGATCGGTTTCGACGTGTCCGCCCGATCCGGCTCCGGAATAAACCAGGTCGACCGACAAATGGACCATTCTTGCGTCGTACCGCTCGGCCATGTCGATGAGATTGCGGACCCCTTCGACATTGATCCGCCAGGCCATTTCCGGATCGAGTTGACACGACTTGAGCGCACAATTGCCGGCACAATCCAGCACCGAGCGAAAACGATGTTGCTCGAACAATCGCTCCAAGCCGGTTCGATCCTCGGCGTTGCAGACGACGATTGCGGGCCCGACCAATCGCCAGTTGTCGCGCTGCCGCATGGCGATCACCCGATCGGGATAGCGGCGGCGGAAATAATCGAGCGCGTTGTAGCCGGCCACTCCGGCCACGCCCGTAATCAGTAGCGGCAGCGGCAGCGAATCGTTGGGTCGGGAGAGCATGCGTGGGTCGGCGTCGGCGTTGGAGTTCGCTGGCGGCAGCGAGAATGTTCGAGTGGTCGCTTCGAGGAAACACAGTTTACCCAAGCTGGCCGGTGCATGGCAGAGGAGCGCCGGGCCGATTGCCGCTGCACTCCGGCAGAAATTCCAGGGAAAGCCACGATTTTCTACCTACGCTTCGGGCCATTGGCAACCTCGCGCCCGCTTCAGTACATTGATGGCTCGTTCGGGGCCCGCGAGGGCGAATCGCTCCGAGACTTTGGGCGCCTTTACTTAGAGGTTTTCGACGATGGCCGTTACCCGTGAATTGATGCTGGCGTGGTGCGAGACCCTGCTGGGAGTTCGCCCGCGACCCTGGAAAACCTTGGCCGATTACCTGGCCGCCATCCCGCGCCTGGCCACGCTGGCCGACGTGCCAACGGGCACGCCGGTGCTGATCCGCGGCGACGTCGACGCCAAGCCGGGCGCCAAGATCGGCGAGGGTGACATTCGCCTGCGATCGATGGTCGACACGCTCGAGTTCGGCCGCGGTCGCGGCTGGAAGCAAATCGTCTTCGGCCACATCGGCCGCAAGCCCGAACAATCGCTCTCGGCCGTCGGCAAGCGGCTGGCCGAATTGCTCGGGAGCGACGTTCCGCTGGTGATCGATTGGTTCGACGAGTCGACGGCGACCGTTCGCGATCGGGTGCGCGATCAAATCGCCGCCGCTGCGCCGGGGTCGGTGCTGCTTTTGGAAAACACGCGGCGCTACGACATCGAGCGGGTGCTCTGGAAAGCAAAGCCCGACGATCTGCCTCGGTTGGCCGAATTGCTGGCCAGGTTTGCCAATCAAGTCGCCGAAAAGATCGCCGCCGTCTACATCAACGAGGCGCTCTCGGCGGGCAGTCTGGACGCGTCGAGCACGATCGTGCCGGCCAGCATGCGTCGCGTGGCGCTCGGCGCCTACGTGGCCGGGCAGTTTGACGGGCCGATGATGCGCTGCCTGGCTGCCCAATTGGTCGTCTTCAGCGGCATCAAGATCGACAAGCTCGACGATCTCGAAGCGGTGATTGGCCGCGGTTCTGCCCGGGTGATCTTCACGGCCGGCTCGTTGGCCATGGCGCTCAAAAAGGCGGAGGCCGAGCTGGCCGGCAAGACCTGTTCATTGGGTGTCGCCGAAGATCCCGTTCATGGCGACAAACCCTATTTCATTCCGCGAGAGCGGATCGAGCAAGCCAAGCGGATGCTCGCCGAAGGACGGAAAAAGGGCATCGAGTTTGTGCTGCCGGTCGACTTTGTCTTGCAAAACGGCCAAGCCAGCGCAACGATGGGGCCGCAAGATCAGCAGTTCGACATCGGGCCAAAAAGTTGCGCCGTCTTTGCCGAGGCGATCACCAAATTCATCGCCGCGCCGAGCAAGGAACGCAAAGTCGCCTTCCATAACGGCGTCTTTGGAATGTTCGAAGACGCTCGATTCGAGGAAGGCACTCGCAAGTTCATCGGCGAGCTCAAACGCCTCAAGGAGGGCGGCGTCGAAGTCTACATCGGTGGCGGCGAAGGAGGGACAGCCCTGGAACGCTACGGCGACCCCGATCACGTGACGCACACTTTCACCGCCGGCGGCACCGTGCTCAACGCACTGGGAAGCGAGCCGGTCCCCTATCTGGTCGCGCTGGCCATGGCCGCCCAGCACCAGCCCAAGGGCTAGCCGTGGTCACCGGCGAGCGCTGGCGGCCTCAAACGGCGGGGTTGTCGTGGAAAACGGCTCGTCGCGAGCGCCCGAACCGCTACGATCGCGCACGGGACGCACCGGTTCAGATTACCGAGCTTGACACCCGCGGGAGCCGGTTTTATGATCGAAATTGCAGCCCTAGGTCGTAAGTCCGCTGCGGGAAAAGACCTAGCGCGACACGACCGACTCGGGCGCCCTGGTGGCTTTCCGCCCGCTCCGTGCTCGACGCGGCACGCTTGGGCCGCCGCTTTTCCTGAAGACCTCTTAGTAACGACGGCGATTGAACGCGCATGGGCACGGTCCTCGAGATTTTCGCGCTGCTGCTCATTCTCGCGAGTTTCTTTCTGGCGTACATGGCCTCGAAGAGCTGGCGCGTCTATCAGGTAATCATCGTCTGGTTCGTGTTTGCCGCCAGCATGGCGATGGTCTATCTCTCGGCTCGCACGCTCAAAACGCATCAGTCCTGGCGGTCGACAGCTCAGGCCTGGCAGAAGGCGGTCGATGAGGTCGAACGCGAGAATGTTCGCATTCAGGGCGGTGTCGAGGAGGGTGCCGAGATTGTCGAACCCGGAATCGACCAGCTCAAAGCCGAATTGCACCGCGCCGTGGTCGGTCGCGGCACCGTCTGGTACGGCGCCAACCTCGACAAGATTGACCCGCAGACGGGCGTGGGCGAACTGACGATCGAAAGCCCGACGCCGCACGATATCGTGACGAATATGGTCGTGTTTGCCTTCCAGCAGAAGCCCGCGGCCCAGGGAGGCCAGTACCTGGGCGAGTTCAAAATTACGAAGGCGGACGGCACGGCCAAAACGATCGAAATCGCTCCGAATCTGCCACTGACCGACGGCGACCGCCAGCGGCTTTCCCGGGCCAAAGGCCTCTGGACGCTGTATGCCGTCATGCCGGTCGATGACGCCAAGCTCTATGCCTCGATGACGCCTCAAGAGCGGAGTGCCTTGTTGCCCGAAAAATCGCCCGAGTCGCTGGCCGAGTTCGCCAGCGGCGAGCGACCGCTGCGCGACTACGAATACTTCTTCCACCAGAATTCGGTCGAACGCGAGTTATTGGCCGCATCCATCGCGACCACGAAGGACAATTTGCAACGGATCGAATCGGCTCAAAAGAAAGCCGAAGAAGAAGTCCAGTTTCGCCAGGCGGAAAGCGTGGCGCTCTCGGCCGATCGAGAAAAATTCCGTTACGAGCAAAAAGTCATTCTTGCGTACTTGAAAACGCTCGAAAAACAATTCGCCGACGTTCGCGCCGAGTGGCAGGCCTCGCTGACTGCTACCATCCAAACCGCTCGAAACATTCGGCGGATCCAGCTCAAGGCGGCCGAAGAAATCGACCGGGCAACCGGTGAACAGGCCAACCTCGACGCGCCGATCAAGGCGGTCGACTGAACCCCCCGCTGGCAGTTGGGATGCCCGGTCCACCCATTTTGAACTGGCCGCCCGTGGGGCGCGCAACGATCGCTCGCCGAATCGTGCGGCTGCTCGATTCTCGCGGGAGTTCGGAAAAGGCAGTCCGCTTCGCGCAGCGCACTTTCGGCCGGCGAACTGCTAAGATATGTTGAGCGACGCTTGGCACCACCGGTGGCGCCAACTTACCCGCGCGAGGAAGCTGGCTGGCAGCCGACCGGCAGAGCCAGTCATTCCGTGGGAACGTTCGGCGGCATCGTCATCGGTTGAGAACGATTCGATGGGCATCTACGATCGAACTTACTATCGCGACGACGAATCGGGCAACCTGTTGCATGGCCGTTCGATGGTCTTCTGGTTGATCGTTGTCAACGTCGTCGTCTTCTTCCTGGACAGCTTGCTGAACGAGTGGCCGGTAAAGTATTTGGAGCTGAACTCCGATCTGCTCCACACGCCTTGGGAATGCTGGCGTTTGGTGACCTACGGATTCGTCCACCAGGCCCCCTGGCACATCCTCTGGAACATGCTGGGGCTGTATTTCTTCGGCCGGGCGATTGAAGAGATTTATGGCCCGCGCGAATTCTTGCGCATTTATCTGATGCTCGACGTCATGTCGGGCCTCGTCTGGGTGCTGGCTGAAAACGCCGCCGGATATCAAGGCATGGGTCACACCTGCATCGGCGCCTCTGGCGCGGTGATCGGTATCCTGATCCTTTCCGTCCTCCATTTTCCTCAGCAGATCATCTATTTCTTCGGCGTCTTTCCGATGCGTGCCTGGGTGCTCGGCGCAATCGTCATCGGCGTCGACCTCCTGGGCGCCATGCCGCAGGCCACGAACGATCACGTCGCTCACACGGCCCACCTGGCCGGCGCGCTCTTCGCCTTCATCTATTACCGCACCGGTTGGAACCTGGGCCGGATGCTTCCCAGTCGTTGGCCGCGCCTGAAGCGCCCCACGAAGTTGAAGCTCCACGATCCCGAAGCCGAAGAACGTCAATTGGCCCGGCAAGTCGACGCCATCTTGGAAAAGATCAGCCGCGACGGCGAAGCCAGCTTGACGAAACAAGAACGACGCACTCTCGAGCAAGCCAGCCGCCGCTATCAGCGCCGGCGGCAATAGCGGCGGCACCATCTCGCTGCGGCCTGGCGAGTCCCTGTGGCTCGCCCCCTTCTTCGGCGCCCTCCCGCGGTGCGATAAAGCGCTCTTGCGCCTTTTCGCTCGGTATTGCTACAATCCCCCCGCCTGGCCAGCCGACTTCATGGAAGTGAGTGTCGCGACTGGCTTCCTTCCGCCTCCCGTCCTCTACGGCGCGAGAACTTCCGGCCATGAACACCTGCCTGCTCGCGGTCTGTCTGGCAACACTCTCGGCCGCGCCGGTCGACACGCTCGTTGTTTGCCCCGCCGCGTTTCGTCCGGCACTGGCTCCGTGGCTGGCCCACCGCGAGGCCCAGGGGCATCGCATCAAAATCCTGCCCGGCGGTTTGGCGGCCGATGCACTGCGCGACGCGATCCGTCGCCAGGCCCGGCAAGGCGGCCTCCAGTACGTTGTCTTGATCGGCGACGTCGCGGCGACCGGCCAAGCCGGCAGACCGGCCGATGCGCTCTCGGTTCCGACTTGCTTCATTCCCGCCAAGGTGACTCCGCGGTTTGGCTCGGAATTGTCGATCGCGTCGGACAATGGTTATGCCGATCTCGACGATGATGTCTTGCCCGAACTGGCCGTCGGCCGGTTGGCGGCCGACACACCCGACGAACTGGCTCGGATCGTCGCGAAGATTTTGGCGTATGAGCGCGGCTCAGACTTTGGGCCATGGCGGCGGAACGTCAATCTTGTGGCAGGGCTCGGGGGCTTTGGCGCTCTGGCTGACGCCGCGATCGAAGCGGCCGCGCGGCGCATCATCGTCACCGGCGTACCGGCCAGCTACACGACTCACATCACCTACGGCAACTGGCGCAGCCCCTATTGTCCCCATCCACTTCAGTTTCGCCAGGCGGTGCTCGAGTCGCTGTCGGAAGGAAGCTTGTGCTGGATCTATGTGGGCCACGCCTGGCCCCACCGCCTGGCCGACGTGGAAGTTCCCGGCGGCAGCTATGCTTCGCTCTCTCGCTCCGACATGGAGCTCGTGCGCAGTCGGCATGGCGCTCCGATCGCCTGCCTGCTTGCCTGCTACACGGGCGCATTTGATCGTGCCGATGACTGCCTGGCCGAAGAAATGTTGCGCAGCTCCGGGCGGCCCCGTCGCTGTCGTGGGTGGTTCGCGCGTCACGATGCCCTATGCGATGGCTGTGCTCGGTTGCGAACTGATGGACGAGTTTTTCTCCAGCCGGTCGACAACGCTGGGCCACGCGCTCGTGGCCGCGAAACGCCGCATGCTCTCTTCGGCCGCCGAGGGTTCGACCCGGCAGGCAATCGACGCCATGGCCGCGTTGCTCAATCCCGTCGACCCACGTGACGAACTGGTCGAGCATCTGTGGCTGTTCAATCTGCTGGGCGATCCGCTGCTCCGGCTCCATCAGCCTCAGGTGATTGAACTCGCCTGTCCAGCCCAGGCCACGCGCGGAGATGAGATCGAAGTTTCCGCCGTGATTCCGCTTGCCGGTCAGGCGACGTTGGAGTTGGTGCCGCGTCGCGATCGGCCACCCGGCACCGCGCCGCGCCGGCAATCGTTTACGGTCACGGCCGAGGCGCAGGCTGAATTCGCCGAGACCTACCGGCTGGCCAACGAGCCTGGACTGTTTCGCACCGTCGAGCGAGTCACGCCGGGCGAGGTCGTACTGCGATTCAAAGTGCCTGCCAGTGCGTCGGGGCCTTGCCAATGTCGTTTATACGTCGAGGGGCAAAACGACTGCGCTGCCGGAGCCGCCAGCGTCGAGATTGTCGCCCATCGATTTGATGCTTCTAGTTCGACAGCGGAATCGGCTCCCTCGCCGGTCGCCACGCGCACAGCGCCGCGCAAGAAAAAGGCCGCGACCAGCGCGGCCTATAACGCGTTCGGTCTCTTTGGCTGTGGCGGCTACCAGGTGATGCGGTCCATGTAGCGAATGAATACCGCCACTCCGAACGCGACAACAACCATCGCAGCTTCTCCGACTGCCGCGAAGAGTGGCTTTGCGTCTCGAACTGCCCTGCGGGCTTCTACTACCGTCATTGATTATTCCTTTAAATCATTTACCGGGGAAATACGAAAGCCTGTTCTCTCCGTCCGCGCGACCTTCAAAAGAAGCGCTCGACCCCAAGCGGCACGAACGATTCTCAGCACTTACGCGGTGGCACCCAGCGCCTCTTGCCCCCGGGAGGGTGCCAACCGCTTTGCGGCTTGCTTCCGAAATGGTCTATAGCCGATTGAGCATGATGCGAAGCAAACCGCGAACTCCAACACTTCTCTTTCCTCACCCGTCGCAAAAACGGGCCGTACCGAAGTACCTGTCGGGCCTGCCGAAGATCCAGGGATCAATCGGTCGCCGCCCTCGAAGCTGCGCAAGCGCCGAAACCGACTGCTTGCGTCGCAACGATTACCAAGAGAACCGCTTGTTGCGGCGACGGTGAATTCCGTTGTAAGCATGGGCTTGCCCTTGCGGGCGTAGCTCATTTGGCTCTTGCGCTGAATCTTCTCACGGCCGGCACTGCTGGCCGACTCTTCGTTCTGATATTCGAAGTTGCGATCTTGATCGAGATTGTAGGCCATGTTCATGATTGATCCCCCGTTATTGAAGTCACCTAAGTGCGAATAAGTGCGAATGGCGTGCCAAGACCATTTACTGCGAAACCGAAATGTCTCGCTCCGTGGTCTTCACCCGTTGGGCAACGATGCTCCGTGCATCGCGGCATAACAGCCCAACGGTGTTCAGGTCACAAATGCCAGGCAAATAAAACCAGACGCCCAGCTGACGGGCCCAAACTTCTTCGGTCCCATCCTGCTCGTGGCCGCAGACCACCAGCAGCACTTGCCGCTGATCAGCCAACTGTCGAACGAGCGTTTGAAAGCCTGCCCCTTGCTCTCCTTCCAAGTCGACAAAAGCCAACTGTGTGCACATCCGAGCCACTGTCCATTGGGCTTCGGCCGGATCGCTGCAAACGGTCGTCTCCCAGCCCCATTGCTTCGCCGACTGCGCAAGTAGCCGCTGTCGGGCTGTTTGGGCCGATGCCACCAGACAGTGAAGAACCCCCACTCCCTTGGTTGCCGGCCGTGCGGAAGCCGTACGGTGTGTGACTGTCCCCACCGTCGCTTCCGTCTGAACCAAAGCCATCGTTAAGACCGCCTTTCCACTATCTGCCTTCACCCGGCCGCTCATGAGTCGGGTGATTCCTCGTTTGGAATTAAATTTTTCCTACGCAACTGCCGTGCCAACTTTGCCAAGATGATGGCCGCCGCCCCGCTTAGGCTCAAAATGGCCGCAGTCGGTTCGGGGGCTGAGGGTGTTAGACCCGCAACCACCGTGAAGGAGGCCGAGGGGGAAGAGCCGATCGTGGCCTCCCCTGAGACGATATTGATCCCGTTGTAGGTCAAAAACAGGCCTCCACCGTTCATCGTGAAATCCGCAAGCTCGTTCTGCAGCTCGGTTTTGTCGGGACCGGTCACCAAAACACCGCCGACGGGAACGGCCGCCGTGATGATTCCATAGTTGAAAAACAGCGATCCCGTCACCGGAATGGAATAGTTTTTTATTCCCACGTCCGACAACGTAAAGTCAACGGTGTCACTGCCGTTCGTCAGAATCAGGTCTGACGCGGTTGCCCCAAGAGTTGTGATGTCGTTGAAGCTGGCCACGTTGATGGTCATCGGAGTCGAAGCACTCGAGTCGAAGCCTCCCGTGCTCAACAAGCTCGTCGGCACGGGCGTGCTGATTGGTGCTCCGCCATCAAAACTGAAGCTCGATACTGTGCCCGTAGTCGGCGCGGTACCGTTTGAAGTTCCCGAAAAACTATCGACCACCGGCGACGCCAAAGCCGCCGGGATACTCAGCGACAGCATTGCCATCACTGCCCAAAATGCGGCCAATTTCGGCCAAAAAACGCTAGTTTTCCACAGATCGAGTGGTTGCCAGCGATACGGTCCCCGGCGCTCTGATCCGTAGCGATCCGGTCCCCACCGCTCTGTCTCGCAGCGCTCTGTTCCGCGGCGCGAGCTTCCCATCGACGCCTCGGCCTCCAGGCCGTATTGGCGCAGTACCGCCCCAATTGCGATATTCATTGCGTTTGCCTCTCTCAATGAAATAAGTTGGCAACGCCGCGCCAGGATGTCCGCATCCTCGCCCGACGTGCGCATAAAGAATCCCGCACGCCACAGGCAATCGACATACCACTCGCTACTTTCACCGCGTCAATCGTCGGATTTGATAAAACACCACTGCGAAATTTCCGACGTTTTTTCCGCGCGCCCCTGCAACCCGCGCCGCGCAGTTATTTCACCAACGTGGTGACGCACTGCCGACGTCAGTCGTTGTAAACACAGCGCTCGACAACCGTTGTGAGCCGTTTCACCATGCTGGTGATTCTTCACCAACTTGGTGGAGGATTTTTAAGTCCAGCCATAAGGAAAAAATCGCTGCTCAACACACGGGTTCGTGGTCGTCGAACCGGTGACGTCCCTCGCCGCAATATGCGCAATCATCACGAGTCCGCGCCCCTCACCGCGCGAGCCGACTGACGAATCCCTCCGGTCGATACAACCGGCCCGGACCAGCTTGCTCTTCAAGAGCAGCGAAGAGCGGCAAAGCGAAACGAGCGGCGGAACGGGCCGATTGAGAAGCCGCTCGGCGTCCGCTCTGCAAGCCGATGCCAACTGGCGGATCCCGCCGCCGGCCGCCCGGCACACCTGATGAGCCAGGCGGCCTCGCAGCCGCCGCCCGGCGCGTGTCGAGAGCCATGCGGAGACTCCTCGGCGGTGACGATCCAGAACCGCCGACGAGATCGGCAAAACTCCGCTCGCGATCAGTACCCCGCCCGGACGTCTCACCGATTTGGGGAAAGATTCCCCAAAATGGTGCCAGCTGACGGGCGTTCTTTCTGCTCCCAAACCCCCGCTAACCACCAGTGGCCGCCCCCCCCCTTGACCCGCCAAAAAACCCCCTCGGTTTGGTCCAGAACCCCCCTCCGGCCACGCGGGCTGGCTCTGCACAGGGCTTGGCGGCTGCAAGGCTCTGGATGGCTGTTAGGGTCGGAGGCCAAAAGAAAACGCCGCTCGGCCGTGTGTGGCACGAAGCGGCGTTGGCGGGGCGTCGCAAGGCGAGCCAGAGCGCTCTCGCGACCAATCATCCAGGAACCATCCAGGGCACGCCTATCGGCGAGCCTCTACCGGCGGGCGGCATCCGAGACGAGCCGTTCCGACGGCGGTTCCAATCCATTAATCAAGCATAGAGATCGGACAGATCGAAGTCGGAGACCGCCTCGTCGACGGCAGCGAAGCTTTGGCGACTGTGATTGCGGTCGCCGGTCGTCGAACTTGCCGCGCCTCCCGAATTGCCGCCGGCCGTGTTCGTCGGCACCGACGTCGTGCTTGTCGAGGCCAGTGCCGATTCGACGTTGCTCACGGTGCTCGCCGGCGAACTGCCTGCGGAGACCGAAGTCGCACTGCCGGTCTCCTGCGCGCCCAGCTCCAGACCGACAAAGCCCGTCGTCCCGACTCCCTGCGAGTCGGAAGGCGCCGTCGGATTGGCGCTCTCCAAACGACCCGTCAGGGCCCGAACCGTGTTCAACGTCGTGGCATTGATGATCCCGGCGCCCAGCAGGTCGTAGTACGGATTGTAGCTAGCGGATGTCGTCCGCGTGCCGCTCGCCAGCGGACGGATGTTATTGATGTCGGTCGCGGTGTCTTGCGAGTCTCGGTTCGTATCGCCCGGCAGAACGTCGAAGAAGAAGTCGAACGTGGAACCAGCCAGACCGTTGCCCGAGGGGAACGCTTGACCCGTAGCGAACGTGCCGCTGATGCCGGCACCGCGGGAGTCGACGACCGCCGGGCCAAACGAGCTGCCGGTCGATGCGACGCCGAATGCATAGCGGTTGTTGGTCAGTGGGCCCGACAGGGTCCACGAATACGTGTTACTTGAATCTTGCGCAATGCCCGTCACGGTCGGTGTCGAACCGCCCGAGCCGCCGTTCAGCTTCAGCGAGCTCAGGCCGATGCCACTAACCGGCCCGCTAAATGTGACCGTAATCGTATTGATGTTCGTCCAGGGAAGCGTTTGGGTCTGGGCGGCCGACGATCCAGTCTGCAGCGCATAACCCAGCGTGGCGTTTCCGTAGAGTTGGCCCGTCACCGCATTCGTGTGGCTGGCGAGATACGAATCGAAGCTCGACGCCCAGGCCGAACCCGCGACATAGGCCGCGGTGATCGTAATTGGCGCGTCAACGATCACGGTCTCCGGCGCGGCAATGGTGTCCACACTGTTGTCGATGGCGACGATCGAAAGGTTCCGCGTCACGGTGCTGGTGCCGGTCGAGGAGAACGTGACCGACTGTAAAGCCGCCGTGTATTGGGCAACCGTTGCAGTGCCGCTCAAGGTGAGCACTCCGCTCGAGTAAACGCCGCTGATGCCATTCTGGTTGATGAAATGAAGCGTGTCGCCCGTCTGCAGGTTGTTGATCGCCACCGTAGCCCCGGTCAGGTTGGGGTCGCTCGAAGCCGCTGTGACTCCCGGGTCAACGGTCACGGCCGGACCGCCGGCCGTATAGATGGCCGGGTTGCCCGAAGGAACAACCGCCGTCGCGGTAACCAGGGCATTCAGCGTAACGTTGGTGTTGCCCGTCGTCACGCTGAAGACCGGGTTGCTGCTGGCATCGGTCGGCACGTTGATGGTTGAAAAGGAGCCGCTGAGCGTCGGAGAACTGACGATCTGATACGTCTGCCCCACCACGGGGCTATAGCCGGCTGCCAAAGCGACATTCAGCGTGCCGGCCATCGTGGCCGCGCCCGACACGTTCAACTGCCCGAACTGGCCGCTCAAGGGAGTTCCGCCAACCTGGACGTTGAGGGTACTGGGCGCGGAAAGCGTCGCGGTCCCCGTTACCGCCAGCGTGCTGCCTGGTCCGAGCGTGATGCTGCCGGGACTTGCCAGACTGCCGCCCGTGGGGACCACGGTGAGCGAATCGCCCCCCAGCAGCGACAAGCTGCCGGCGTTGTCGTTCAGCGCATCGATTTGCGGGAAACTGCCCGTGCCGCTGAGTGTGATCGAGCCTTCGTTTTCGGTCAGATTGCCGCCGGGCAACGTCAACTTGCCGGTCCCGGTGGCGTTCCACGTTCCGGCGGTGAGTGTGCCGCTGGAAACCTGGGCGACACTGCCCAAGGTGAGGGTTCCGCGGCTGACGCTGACGGTGCCGAGGTTGCTGACCGGCACGGCGCCGGTGGAGGTGCCGGTGGCGCCGGTGCTCTCGAATGTTGCCCCGGCCTGATTGTTGATCTGGTTTCCGCTGCTGATATTTTCGATCGACTCACTGGTGGTCATGTCGACGATGCCACCAGAGAGATTGTTCAAGACCGCGCCAGTGCTGAACTCCCAGTCGTTAGTGCCGCTTGTGCCATCTTCGTCGATCGTGCCGCTATTGTTCAGCGTGAGTCCATCGAACAGAACTTTGGCACCGCCGCCGGTCAGGGTGATCGTGCCGGTGTTTGTGAGCACGCTATTGGATCCGTTGCCTTGGATCGTGCCGCCGGACCAATTGAACAAGCCGGCAGGGAAATTGAACGTGGCTCCGGCGGTACCAATGTCGATAGTGCCCGCTGGCAAGCCGACGGTTCCGCCACCGCCGCCGATGTAGGTGCCGGTCAGCGTGGCGCGGTCCCGCCGTTGTTCAGGTTGATCGTGGCCCCCGTCGACGCGTTAAACGTACCGCCGGTGTCGGTACCGCCGCCGGTGAGATTCAACGTACCGGTCGTGGCGGCGACCGTCGCGCCGGCTTGGTTATTGAACGGCACGGCACCGGTGGAGGTGCCAGGACCGGTATTCTCGAACGTGGCCCCAGCTTCGTTGTTGATTGCGTTTCCGCTGCTGATATTTTCGATTGATTCGCTGGTCGTCATATCGACGACTCCGGCGGAGAGATTGTTCAATATCGCGCGTAGTGCTGAACTCCCAGTCGCTAGAGCCACTTGTGCCGTCTTCGTTGATGGCGCCGCTGTTGTTCAAAGTCAGGCCGTCGTAAAGGACTTTGGCACCGCCGCCGGTCAGGGTGATCGTACCGGTGTTTGTGAGCACGCTATTGGATCCGTTGCCTTGGATCGTGCCACCGGACCAATTGAACAAGCCCGCAGGGAAATTGAACGTGGCTCCGCCGGCGCCGATGTCGATGGTGTCCGACGGCAATCCGACCGTTCCACCACCACTGCCGGTGTAGGTGCCGGTCAGAGTTGGCGCGGTTCCGCTGCCGGTATTCAGGTTGATCGTCGCGCCCGTCGATGCGTTGAACGTGCCGCCGGTGTCGGTCCCCCCGCCGGTGAGATTCAACGTGCCGAGGGTTGCTCGGAACGGTTGCGCCGGCCTGGTTATTGAACGGCACGGCGCCGGTGGAGATCGTGTCGTTGCCGGTATTCTCGAACGTGGCTCCGGGTTCGTTGTTGATGGCGTTTCCGCTGCTAATGTTCTCGATAGACTCGCTGGAGGCCATGTTTACCAGGCCGCCTGAGAGATTATTCAAGACTGCGCTGTCATCAAATGCCCAATCGTCAGTGCCACTATCGACGATCGCGCCACCATTGCTCACTATCAAACCATCGTACAGAGTCTTCGCACCGCTGCTCGTCAACGTGATCGTACCGGTGTTGGTGAGCACATTACCGGCTCCGTTTCCTTGGATCGTGCCGCCGGACCAATTGAAAAGGCCCGTCGGGAAATTGAACGTGGCTCCGGCGGTACCGATGTCGATGGTGCCCGCTGGCAAGCCGACCGTTCCACCACCGCTGCCGCTGTAGGTACCGGTCAATGTCGGCGCGGTGCCGCTATTGTTCAGGTTGATCGTGGCGCCGGTCGATGGGTTGAAGGTGCCACCCGTGTCGGTTCCCCCACCGGTGATATTCAAGGTACCGGCCGTGGCGGACACGATGCCCCCTTGATTATTGAACGGCACGAGGCCGGTCGAGACGGTGTCGCTGCCAGTATTTTCGAACGTTGCCCCGCCTTCGTTGTTAATCGCATTTCCACTACTGATGTTGTCGATATACTCACTGGTCTCCATGTCGACGATGCCGCCGGAGAGGTTGTCCAAAACCGCGCGTACTGTCGAACTCCCAGTCGTTGGAGCCACTTGTGCCATCTTCGTCGATCGTGCCGCTATTGTTCAGCGTGAGTCCATCGAACAGAATTTTGGCACCGCTGCCGGTCAGGGTGATCGTACCCGTGTTTGTGAGCACATTACCGACTCCGTCCCCTTGGATCGTGCCGCCGGACCAATTGAACAGGCTGGTTGGGAAATTGAACGTGGCTCCGGCGGCGCCGATGTCGATGGTCCCGGACGGCAAGCCAATGGTTCCGCCACCGCTGCCCGAGTAGGTGCCAGTCAAAGTGGCGCGGTCCCGCCGTTGTTCAGATTGACGGTGGCGTTCGTTGATGCGTTGTACGTGCCACCGGTGTCGGTTCCCCCGCCGGTGAGATTCAAAGTCCCGGCCGTAGCGGACACGATTCCACCTTGGTTATTGAACGGCACGGCACCAGTGGAGACGGTGTTGCTGCCGGTATTCTCGAACGTGGCGCCGGCTTCGTTGTTGATGGCGTTTCCACTGCTGATGTTGTCGATGAACTCACTGGTCTCCATGTCGACGATGCCGCCGGAGAGGTTGTCCAAGACGGCGCTAGCGCTGAACTCCCAGTCGTTACTGTTACTCGTGCCCTCTTCATTGATCGTGCCGCTATTGTTCAGCGTGAGTCCATCGAACAGAACTTTGGCACCGCCGCCGGTCAGGGTGATCGTGCCGGTGTTTGTGAGCACGCTATTGGATCCGTTTCCCTGAATGACCCCCCCGGACCAGTTAAACAAGCCGGCGGGGAAACTGAACGTGGCTCCGGCGGTGCCGATGCCGATGGTGCCCGACGGCAAGCCGACCGTTCCGCCCCCGCTGCCACTATAGGTGCCGGTCAATGTGGGGGCGGTGCCGCCGTTGTTCAGGTTGACCGTGGCGCCTGTCGACGCGTTGTACGTGCCACCGGTGTCGGTCCCGCCGGCAGTGAGATTCAAGGTGCCCGCCGTTGCGGCCACGATGCCCCCTTGGTTATTGAACGGCACGGCGCCGGTGGAGACGGTGTCGTTGCCGGTATTCTCGAACGTGGCGCCGAGTTCGTTGTTGATCTCGTTTCCACTGCTGATGTTGTCGATGAACTCACTGGTCTCCATGTCGACGATACCGCCGGAGAGGTTGTTCAAAACCACGTCAGTGCTGAACTCCCAGTCGTTACTGTTACTCGTGCCCTCTTCATTGATCGTGCCGCTATTGTTCAGCGTCAAGCCGTCGAATAGCTCTTTCGCAACACCGCCCGTGAGGGTGATCGCACCGGTGTTGGTGAGCACGCTATTGGATCCGTTTCCCTGAATGACCCCCCCGGACCAGTTAAACAAGCCGGCGGGGAAACTGAACGTGGCTCCGGCGGTGCCGATGCCGATGGTGCCCGACGGCAAGCCGACCGTTCCGCCCCCGCTGCCACTATAGGTGCCGGTCAATGTGGGGGCGGTGCCGCCGTTGTTCAGGTTGACCGTGGCGCCTGTCGACGCGTTGTACGTGCCACCGGTGTCGGTCCCGCCGGCGGTGAGATTCAAGGTACCGGCCGTGGCAGCCACGATGCCCCCTTGGTTATTGAACGGCACGGCGCCGGTGGAGACGGTGTCGTTGCCGGTATTCTCGAACGTGGCGCCGAGTTCGTTGTTGATCTCGTTTCCACTGCTGATGTTGTCGATGAACTCACTGGTCTCCATGTCGACGATACCGCCGGAGAGGTTGTTCAAAACCACGTCAGTGCTGAACTCCCAGTCGTTACTGCCACTCGTTCCGTCTTCATTGATCGTGCCGCTGTTGTTCAGCGTCAGGCCATCAAACAACACCTTGTTGGCGCTGCCCGTCAGCGTGATCGTGCCATTGTTGGTGAGCACGCTATTGGATCCGTTCCCTTGAATCGTGCCGCCCGACCAGTTGAACATTCCAGTCGGAAAATCGAAGGTGGTGCCGGCCGAGGCGATGTTGAGTGTGCCGCTGGCCAGCGACACGGTCCCGCCGCCCGAACCGGCAAACGAGCCGGCGACGGTCCCACCCGACCATTGGTTGGTTGCACCGGCCAACGTGAGCGTCGCACCGCTGCTGACAGTGAGGGTGCCGCTGCTCAGATTCAGATCGCCGGCGATTGCCGAAGTAGCAGCCACGGTTAGCGATCCACCGTCGATCGTTAGCGTGTCGGTCGGATCCGTCGTGATCGTGCCAGCTGCCTGCGTGCCCGTGCTCACCGTGACACTCACGCCGGCGGGGATCACCACGTTGCTCGCGCTGGTGGGGATGCCGTTGTTCCAGTTGCCGCCGACGCTCCAGTCGCCGCCGCTGCCGCCGATCCACATGTCGGTCGTCAGCATGCGGCGGTCTTCGAGCGATTCGTAGACGAGCCGTCGCCCCAGCAGGCCAAAAAGATCTTTCTTGCGGCGGTTAGAGCCCGATGTGCTGCTGGCGGGCGGGTTGTTTTTTCGTCGGTTCGCGAACGGCTGGAACATCTCCGATCTCCTTGTTTCTGCCAGAAGGATTTCAGTGCTGTTTTCGATTTTTCATCACGCCGGGCAGTGACGAATCTGCCGGCAGCCGTTTCTACGAACCTCCATGTCGCCGAACTTTTTTCCAAAAAGTCTTGCCGCCTGTGCGCAGATAGCCAGCCATCGTACAAAGACGGCAAAAAAAATCTATTTGATACCGAACGATTCGCGGAGAATTCTTTGCGATTCAAAATTGCGCTAAGTGTTAGGTAGCAAATTAACAAAAAGGACATCGGTGATAACTATGCTCTTACAGCATGTCATCTCTGAGCACCGAGCGCATCTGTGGTAGGTGACATCGCAACGAACGTCACGCAGCGCAGCGGGGTCGATTGCGCGGCGTTCGCTTGGGTATGTATCGCTTTCCCCTTTTTGTTAGGGCTTCGCGCAAGAATCCCCCGCTGTATTCGACGTGTCCACACGCAAGACGAACAATCGATTGAAGAACAAAACCGATTGTGTTACACCGAGCGCATGGTTCGCGTTGGCGGGCGCTGATGCGTTAGCGCAAAAGAAAAACGCCGCTCGGCCACGGGGGGCACGAAGCGGCGTTCGAGGATCGACAGAGCGGGCTGGCACTCAATCGGTTGGCGAATAGGATTAACCGTTACTTGCCGTGCATGGCGGCGGCCAGAATCTTTGAGGTGCTTTCCCGCATGATGCGGGGATCGACCGTCTTGCCCTCGACCAGGGCCTTGCGCACGTCCTTGCCCGAGATGAAGACCGGCTTCTCGTCCTTGTGCTTCTCCATCAGATCGACCCGGCCGGCCGAATCGTAGTAGGCGGCAAAACCGACGTTCACCGGCTTGATCCGCAGATCGCCCTTGAGTTTCCCGAAAATCTCCTGGGCATCGAAATCGCCCCAAATGGCCGTGCCGTCGTGGTACGGAGCGTCGGCGTGCTTGCGGCCGATGACGATGTGCGTGAATCCGTAATTCTGGCGATAAATGCCGTGCATGATCGCCTCCTTCGGGCCGCCGTAGAACATTTTGATGTCGAGGCCCAGCAGGATCACGCGGTCGGGAACCGACTCGCCACGGGCGGTCCACAGTGCCGCGTCGCTGTCCCCTTCGCCGATGCCCGGGTGTCGATCAGGGCTTCATAGGTGTGCATGCGCACATCGGCGTTGACGTCGTCTCCCTTGGTTTCGCCGATCAGCGGATTCAACGCCGCGCCGGCGTTCTTCCCTTCGCGCAACAACGTTTCCAGCCCGTAGACCAAGGCATACTCGTGCGCCCGGTGGAGCGGATTGCGGGTTTGAAACGCGACCACGGCGTTCCAGCCCTTGCCCGCCAACAGCTTGCGAACCTTGCGCGGGCTGAGCACATACTTGCCGAAGCGGGGATTCTTGGGCTGCGGCAACACGCGGATTTTGCCGCCAAGCAGATGCGTTTTGTCGGCGTCTTGCTTCAGCACCATGTCGGCGCCGGGATGATCGGTCCGCTCGGTGAGGTAGACGCTCTTCAGATAGCGCGGCTTGTCCCATTCGAAAACATCGCTGATGTCGAGCGTCGCCACCACTTTGCCGGCGGTGTTGGTCAGCGCGACCCGTTGGCCAGCCTTCAGCTTGGCCGCCAAATCAGCGGTTACCGGCAGCGAGAGCGGAATCGTCCAGGCGTACAGTTTTCCCGCATGTTCGATGACCGATTCATCGAGCACCCGGTTGAAGGTTGCCCGATCCATGGGGCCGGTCAGGGGGCTGAGCGCCCCGTCGCCAAAGCGATAGACGGTCGACAGGTCGGCGTCGGAGACCGGGACGCGCGTCAAACCCGCGGCTTCGGCTTCGAATGCCGCCGTTTCGCCCGCGGCCACGGTTGTGCAAATCGGCTCGGAAAGACCACCATGAGGAGCAATTAAATCTGCCATCCTGTTTACCTTTACCCGCGTTCTATGGGGAAAAACTGTTCGCGATTTCCGAGAAAGACGGTCAATATAGTGGCTCTGCCGCACACGGCAAGCCGCGATCGGCCGGGGGGTGAACCTCCGGCGGGCCGAGGCGGTCCCTAGTTGGGCGGCCTCTCGTCCAGCCCCGTCAGGAGCACGTTTTCGGCAAGCTCGGCCAACTGCGCGAGTTTGTCGCGTCCCCTACGCAACCGTAATGGCAGCTAGCGGTTGCATCGCCAGCGGCGTTGACTTATGCTAAAATGCTCGCCTTTGAAGTCGGAATTTTTTGTTTGTCGCGCGTACCGCGTGTCATATTTTCACGCTGCATCGCGGCAGCTTACCGTCGCCGTGCGGTTGCCTTGCGCCGAAAGGTAGCGGGAAGCCAGCGGGGTTCGACGTTCACTCGCTCGTTTAGGGAGGCTCGCTTCGCGTGGCCACGCAGACTACTCGCCGCCAAGGCGCCGCGGTTCAAAGCGGTGCGGACATTCTGGTCGAATCGCTCATTCGCCAAGGGGTGGACGTCGTCTTCGCCTATCCCGGCGGAGCCAGCATGCCGCTGCACCAATCGCTCACCACGTTCAAGGATCGCATCCGCACGATCCTGCCGCGGCATGAGCAAGGCGGCGGTTTCGCCGCCCAGGGCTATTCGCGCAGCACCGGCAGGCCGGGCGTTTGCATCGCCACCAGCGGGCCCGGGGCCACGAACCTGGTCACCGCGATCGCCGACGCCAAGCTCGACAGCATTCCGCTTATCGCCATCACCGGTCAGGTTAAGACCGCGGTCATCGGCTCCGACGCCTTTCAGGAAACGCCGATCGTCGAAGTCTGTCGCGGCATTACCAAGCACCATTATCTGGTGACCGACGTCAATGATCTGGCCCGCATCGTGCGCGAAGCGTTCCACATTGCCACCACCGGCCGGCCCGGTCCGGTGCTGATCGACCTGCCCAAGGACGTGCAGCAGGCTCAAATCGTCGCCGACTACGACGCGCCGCTCAATTTGCCCGGCTACCATGTCGAAGATCGCCGTGCGCGACCCGAGCAAATCGCGCAGGTTGCCGCCGCCATCAAGCGTGCTAAGCGGCCGGTCATTTACGCGGGGGGCGGCGTGATCATGGGCGACGCCAGCCCGGAACTGCACGAGCTGGTCCGCAAAACCAAAATCCCCGTGACCATGACGCTGATGGGCCTGGGCGCTTTTCCCAACGAAGAACCGCTCTCGCTCGACATGCTCGGTATGCACGGCAGCGTCTATGCCAACCTGGCCGTCGATCAGGCCGATCTGCTGCTGGCCTTCGGCGTTCGTTTTGACGACCGCGTGACCGGCAAGGTTTCGGAATTTGCCAAGCACGGCAAGATCGTCCACATCGATATCGATCCGTCGGAAATCAACAAGAACAAAGAAGCCCACATCCCGATCGTCAGCGACATCAAATTCGCGCTCGCCGAACTGAACAAAGTGGTCGAAGCGCCCGAGGACATCGGCGATTGGCATCGTCAGATCGCCGCTTGGAAGAAACAGGATCCGTTCCATTACGACGAAAAAGCGCCCGGCATCCTGTCGCAGTCGGCGATCCAGGAATTGTGGAAGCTGACGCGCGACCGCGACGTGGTGATCAGCGTCGGCGTCGGGCAGCACCAAATGTGGGCCGCCCAATACTACAAATTCCGTGAGCCCAAAACCTTCCTCTCCAGCTCCGGCCTGGGAACGATGGGTTTCGGTCTGCCGGCCGCGATGGGAGCCAAAGTCGCCCATCCCGACCGCCTGGTTGTCGACATCGATGGCGACGGCAGCTTTTTGATGAACATCCAGGAGCTGGCTACCTGCTTCTGCGAAAAGATCGCGGTCAAGGTGCTGCTGCTCAACAATCAGCACCTCGGCATGGTCGTCCAGTGGGAAGACCGCTTTCACGCCGGCAATCGTGCTCACACCTATCTCGGACCGATCGATAATCCCGAAGCGGTCGGAATGGGCGATGGCGTCGGCCCCGAGCGGCGCTATCCCGACTTTGTCACCATCGCCAAAGGCTTTGGCTGCGGCGGTCGATTCGTGCGCGAGTGCGCCGAGCTGGCCGACGCCATTACCGAAATGATCGAGTACGACGGACCGTTTGTTCTCGACGTCCAGGTTCCCTATCAGGAACACGTTCTACCGATGATCCCCGCGGGCATGACCGTGCGCGACCTGATCAAGGAATAGCCTTGCAGCTTTGGCGCATTGGTGTTGGCGTCATCGCGTCTTGCCGCCGTTAGTTGCCGCCGAGCCCGAGCCGCCGACCAATCGCGCGTTCCGCGACAGAATGCCGACGTTTTTATCGGCGGCACCCCTGCTTGCCCTGCGCCCGCCTGTAGCGATTGTGCCGCACCAGCATTGCAAGCTGCTAGCCAAGGGCTTTCCGGCCGAATCTCGAACCCCCCCGGCGGAATGTTCGATCCCCGGCGTTAAGAAACCGGCCGCGGCGTGCCGATGTAAAACTCTGCCGCTTATGGACGAGTTTGCGGATCGGGCAAGATGTTTCGGCCCTGTCCCTGCTGCCCGAGGCACGAGCCTCGGCGTGGCAGATCGGCGGGAATAACCGTCACGGAATCGACGTCGGCGCTTCTTTTGGCCCCCGTACGTTGGTGATCCGAGTGACCAAGCCGACTCCCGACTATTTGCGTCTGGTCGATCCGGCGGCGGATACCGCCTCGATCGGCGCCGACGATAGTGTGCTGCTCGTCCGACTGTGCGAAGCCTTTGAACAAGCAACGGGCTGGCAGCTCCTTTACGAGCCCGGTCCCGACAGGTCGCAGAACCCGAATCTGGTGTGGTCCGCCCCGGTCGACCCGGGCGTTGGAGCTTCTCTCGGACTCATCAGAACCGGTTTTGTACCCGCGGCTCCGACCATTCGGGCGGCCACGAAACTCGAGGACGCGGTAGCCCTGGCCGAAACGGTCACCCAACTCTGGGCCGAAATTGTTGCCCTGCGCGAAGGAGTCCAATCGCGCGAGGCCGAACTCACCGCCGACGTGCCCGTCGTCGCGCGCCGCGAAGCGCCGGAAAGACCGCCGAGCGATTCGAGGCAATTCTCAAAGCCGGCGCCGAAGCGGTCGGCTGTCAGGCTGCCGCTCTCTATCTGCTCGATGCCGCCACCACCAGTTTGAAGCTGCGCGCCGTTTGGGGTCTGCCCAAACGCAAGCTGCTCGAGCCCGCTCGCGAACTGGCTGGCGGCCTGGGCGATCTCGAAGCCCTGCTGGGCCACGCCGTCGTCCTGTCCGAGCCCGCCATGATCCGCTATTGGCACGCGCCCGAAGCCGCGGCCTCGGCGGTCTGCGTGCCAGTATCGAGCCCCACGACGCCGCTCGGCACGCTTTGGATTTTCAGCGACAGCCCACGCGATTTCAGCGATCACCAGACCAATCTCATCGAAGTTGTCGCGGGCCGGTTGGCGGCCGAACTCGAGCGCGAGGTGCTGCTCGACGATGCACGGCAGAACCAAACGCAGCGGCGCGAAATCGTCACCGCCGCCGAGCGTCAAACCGAAAGCCTGCCCCACATCGCGCCGCTGCTCGACCATTGGCAGGTCGCCGGCCGAGCGATTGCCAGCTCACCCATCGAAGCCGGCTCGCAGCTTGCCGGCGCGTTCTTCGATTGGTTCCACGCCGCCGACGGTGCGTCGGCGTTGACGCTCGGCGCCGCTGCCGAAGCAGGCTTCGGCGGGGCCGTCGTCGCGGCTCAGTTGCGCAGCGCCCTGCGCGCTCAAGCCGATCACCTGACCGAAGTCGACCGCGCGCTCCTCACTGCCCACGAGGTGCTGACCAGCGTGTCGGCCGGCAGCGACGGCGCCAGTCTCTTTTGCGGCCTGCTTCCCGCGGCTCCCAAACGCACGGCCAGCGCACGGCGGCGTCCGCCGGCGGCAGCCGAAGAGATTCGTCTGGCAGCGGCCGGCCATGTCCACGCGCTGATCGTAACGGCGGAGGGTTGCCGTGGACTGATCGATCCGAGCGACCGTTTGGTCATTTCCGAATTGCCCGGCTGGAGCGAAATGCGAACTCGCCTGGGTCCCGGTGAGTCATTGCTGGTCTATGCCGCCGGCTCACTGGACGAGCGCTGGCAATCGGCGGGCGCGGCGGCACGGCTGCTGGCCGATCGGCTGGCGGCTGCGTCACCGTGCGACGCCGAGCGATTGGCCGACGTCGCTGCCCAGGCGATCTCCGAGGCCGCGTGCGATGTGGGCACAACTGCCGACGGCGCCCTGCTGGTGATTCGGTCGCTCTAGCGATCCAGCCGGCTCAATCGGCCTTGTTTTTCGGGTCTTGCCGGCGCCCAGCGGCCTCCGCGCTTGACGGCGGAGTCAAAAGGCGTAGACTCGGTGGTTCGGCGCCGCCTCCGGCGGTCCGAACCGAGATGCCTTTCGATTTGCGGGAATGGCGGAATTGGCAGACGCGCTAGGTTGAGGGCCTAGTGGTAGTAATACCGTGCAGGTTCAAGTCCTGTTTCCCGCAGTAAAGTGTAATTGCGATTTGCTTTGGATCAGCACGCGGGCCAGATGGAACCGGCCCCGGCCGCCTGCCCTCGGGTGGAACATCAGGCTGATCCCGCCTGAGAACATTTCCATAAATGCGCTGCGGGCAGTTGCCGGGTTGCCCCCTGACATGCGCTTGTGAAGGTGCCGCAGTTCGTGCATTGCCCGGTCGGCAATCTGTTCGACCCCATGCTCGCCGGTCATCTGCTGGCCACTCAGGGCGTCCAGGCTGGCTTCCAGTTCGCTCCGCTCGGCTCGCCACGTCGCCAGTAGCTTTTGGCAGGCGGGCACGTCCTGCGGATCGGCCAGCAGCAGGTTTTGCTGACCTCGCTCAATCTGCCGCTCGATCTTGGCCAGCTTGTTCCGCAGCCCCTCTTGCGCCCCTGGTGAGAGCGCCGCCTTGTGGGTGGCTTGGAGGACTAACTCGGCTCGCAACCGCTCGGCCGCGTCGGGTGCCAGCCAGATGTCTTTGAAGAAGTCCGCGACGATCCCCTCGATGCGATCGGCACCGACGCGGAATTGGGAGCAGGTTCCACGCGACCCGCCAAAGCAATAGTAGTATCGCCGGACGGTGCCGTTGGTTGCCCGGTGGGTGCTGCCACTGAGGGGGCAGCCGCAGTGTCCGCACTTGAGCACGCCCGACAGTGGGAAGGAACCCGACCGGGGCGCAGGCCGGTGACCCGCCGCTCCGCCAGCTTGGCCTGCACGCGCTCGAACGTGCCGCGGTCGACGATAGCCGGATGGTGATCCTCAAGCACGACAATCGGCAACCGATGTTTCTTGCGGTCGGTCGTTTTGGTGATCGAGCCGCCGGCGTCAACGTGGTGGAATTTGCCCATCTGTGTTTTGCCGAAAGTATAGGTGCCCGCATAGAACGGATTGGCCAACAGTTCGCCCACCCCATCGTGGCGCCACGCTTTCCCCCGGCTCGTCCTGAGGCCCCGGTGGTTCAGTTCAACGGCCAGCGATTGAAGGCTTGCATCGGTGCTGGCGAATTGTTGGAACAGTTCCCGCACCGCGCCAACAATCTCCGCGTCATCGGCCAGGACGATGCGGGCGGTCCATCCCTTTGGCTTGCGGAATGTCTCGCCATGCCGGACCCGCCGCACTTCCCGGCCGGTGTTGTCGACGATAACCCGCTCGTAGCCGTAGGTGGCTTGGCGAACAACTCGCCCGCCTGCCCACGCTGCAAGAGACTGCGGCACATATTGCGAGACAGATCATGGAGGAATTGATTCTTCCCCTCTTGGGCCACGTTGAACACTAATCGTCCTGCGAACGTGTTCCAGTCGATCTCGCCTTGGGTGCAGGTGACGAGTCGAACCCCGGCCCGCCGTAGCGGTGCGATAACTTCGCCCGAGTCGATCGAGTCCAGCCGGCTGAATCGGTCCTGGTCCCAAGCCAAGATCAGCTTGAACTTGCCGCCCTTGGCATCGTTCAACATCTGGAGAAAACCACGCCGCTTGTCGGTGGCCACGCCGCTAATGCCCTCGTCGAAATACTCGCCCACGATCTTGGCGTTGTACCGTTTCGCCAGCTTGACCAGTTCGGCACGCTGTTGGTCCGGGCTCGCCTCCTGCTGGCTGCTGCTCATTCGGATGCACGTTGCGGCCAAAATTGGCTCGCTCTTCGTTGCTCGAATCATTTCGCCCACCTTTCATCAAAAACGGTTCGCTAGGATCGCTCCTGCCGAGCAGCCGATGCCCTCGAACGTGTTGCAGGTCGTCGGCTGCGAGGGTGCGTGTAATGCGTGCTCCGAAGGATAGCCCCAACCCGTTCCCTCGCTCCTACGTGGCAAGTAGTTCCACGTCGCGGGCCTTGGAAGCGCAGCGCGCTTGGCGAATCGCACAAGCGAACGGGTGGGGGCTTTGCTCCTACTTGGAGAATTCAGGACTACTTGGAGAATTCAGGAACGCATATCGTACCACGTCCAGCAGGCGAATCAATCTCAGCCGAGCCGGCAAAAGAACTCGCCGCCGGTCGGGCCTACACCACCGACCGGCGGCGAGCCACGCTACGAGCGTAGGTCAGATCGCTTCAGTCGGGAATGTAAATTTCCGCGCGCGATCGTTCGTGCTCTTGCCGGGCCTGCGTGATCTCGGCCAACGCGCAGCTTCGCCGTCGACGATTTCGCGATCGAGCCGATCGGCTTCGGCCGACAAGTCACGACAGGCGATGAACCAACTCGCCTTGTCGACCCAATAGCTGCTGAGCCCGCCGTTCGAGCGCTCGCGGAAAGCACGCGTCGCCGGGGGCGAATTCTCGCCGGCAAAACTCAACAATCGTCGGGTCGGTTTCGGCCGGGGGCAACTTCACTTGCTCAATCGTCCCCGCAGCGGTACCGCGCGGCTCAAGTCGGTGCCTGGAGACGACCGCGGGAGTGTGTCGCGCCGACTCGTCTTAATGCCCAACTCACGGCGGGCCGTCGCCTCTTCGATCGCGAGGGCATGCCCGGCCGGGGATTTCACCCACGCGGGGGCCAGGTGTCGCAGGGTGGACGCCGCGCGTTCCATGCCGTCGTGGTCGCAGGTGTCGTGCGCTGCGGCGTAGCATCGCTGGGCATCACGCACGGCAGCCATGCGTGCGATCTCATTGCGCTGGCGGTCGGATTCGCTCGGCCGACCAAACAGATAATTCAAGATGCCTTGCTCGTCGGCTGACAATTCCTCGCGTCGCGCTCGTCTCGCGAGAAGAGCATCGATCGCCGCTTGAATGGCAAAGACGTCGGGGCAGGTTTCGGATTCGGTGGCAGTGCTCATTATGCACAACCTTTCTTTTCATCGTCGTCGGCGCGGCCGAGTAGGTAGTCCTCAGTCAAAGCGACGTCGTGGCCTTTGTTGCTCGCGAACGTCATCGACTGCCAACAAGCCGGGTGCTGCCGTTTCACAGCCTTAGCTGCCGTGGCGCGATCGCAGCCAGTGCGGCGCATTTGTTCCCGCACCAGCGCGGTTCCATCGCGTGATCGGACTTGGTCGCATGGTTCACTCCTTGCGTATGAAAAAAGACAGTTTGTTTTTCTGCCCGCCTAGTGTGGTCGTTCGCTCAGCGGGCGTTTCAAGGAAGGCGCACCAGTCAGTGACAATCAGGTCAGCTTTAGCATCCCAGGCCGCTGAAAATATCCGGTGCAGGCGACGATCCTGCGCACCAATAACCCCTCATGGCTACCTCACGTTTTTTCGCTCTGACTCCTGTGCAAATCGGTCGCGGATCAGGTGGTGCACTCGCGGCGAATTTGTCGCCAGCAAAAATGTCCGATGCGCTCGCGGGTCGCGTTTCGCCACGCGCTTGCAAGCCTCGCGATGATCGCAACCGCTTGTTCGCATCTCGACGAGCACTTGTGCGGCGTAGTCCATTTTTTTCTCGATCAGTAAGGAAGTGATTCAGTGCGCTTGAGCATCGCCCGCAGTTTCCAGAAACCGTGACTCGCCGCGAAGCCAGTGCCCGCGCATGCTTCGCAGGTGATCGTCTGCGGATCTTCGATCGTGACCCCAGCCGCCAACTTCTCCGGTATGATCGCGGCAAGTTTTTGCATGTAGGCGACGTTTGTGATCGAGCCGTGGCCGCCGCACGTTTGGCAACTCGTCTCATCCAGTCGGATCTCAGGCATAGTCTCGGTTTCCTTTCGGCGCGGGTGCCGGCGGCGTCCCAACTTCATAAGCCGCGCCCGGCACCGCTCGCATTTCGTTTGTTCAGGTTTGCTGGCGAAAATAATCGGCGAGCCGTTGCGTTGCCTCCGCGTCGAAGCGCTCCGAAGCCATCGGTGACAGTCGACGGCGCGACGTCCAGCGCCGAATCGCGTCGTCGAGCCCTCGCAGGTCGACGCCGAGCATCTGGCAAAGGTACCCGCGCGAGTTTTCGTAGTTCGTTGCCATGTGCGAATGATACTCGAGCCAAAGTGTCCAACTGCCAACATCTGGCACTTACTCAACGACGATGAAAAACTTTTTTCCGCACACGTTGCAGAGTGTGTTTCGCAGTCGGCTTCCGTCGCCCTGGTCGACAGACCGGTCCTGCGGTGCACTTTTGCCGATCCGCAATCGGGGCACCGCGGCAACTTCACGCGCACGACTGGCACGCCTGCGCCGTGGTTTCGAATTGCGGCGCGTTGGCGCTCATCGAAGCCCCTTGGCTTGCTTCCACTCGGGGAGAGTCGGTGCTACGCTCGTGAATTTCGTGGCGGGCCAGAGCCCGGCCGACAACGGAATCACAACTTCGCTCGACTCGGCCGAGCCAGCGGCCAAACGGTCGCGCTCGGCGTCGCGCGCATCGCAGTAGGCAGCAACCGCCTCGGCGATCGGCGGGAAGTTGCTTTCGTCGAACTCGAACCGTTCGGACTCGAGCAACTCGTTGGGCATGTCATCGGCTCGCAGGCCGGGCGCGTAGCCCACACGGCCGTAGGCATCCGCGTTGCTACTGAGCCAGCCGCGAACCAAGCCGGGCAGCAACTTCCCGGCGAGTCGGTCGAACAGCGCAGCGGAGCCGTCGGGCGGATAAGCCGTGTCGAGAATTTCGCATTCCCAAATCGGTGCGCTGACGCGCGGGCCTGCACGACGATCTCTTTGACGAGCGGGAACACTTGGTTGAGCCGGGGCAGCCCCACCAACTGCCGCGCCGCGCGTCCGCAAGAGGGGTCAGCCGGACTCCGACCGCTCGCGCCTTGCCCCGGCAGATAGTGACCAGCCCAGCGCGGGCCAATTCATCGCGCCGCCGCTGGGCGCTTTTGCGAGCGGCCATGCTCCCGCCGGTCGCGGCCAAATCCAGGCCGCCTCCAAGGTACGCCCGCCGGGCCTGCCACGTGGCCACCATCGGCCCTTGGTCGGCCATCGCGGCAGGGGCCAAAATCTGGCATCGACGACGCCCGCAACTTCCAAAATCGTGCGGTCTCGGGGTGTCATTTGTCACCTTGTCACAATGAACACAGTGCACGGGTTAGTGAGGCTTTTTGTATCGCTGGTCAGGCCCCACCCCCTCGGGAAGAACCTACGATTCTGGGCCGGTCCCCCATATAGAAACAATGTGGCATCCTTGCGATTTCCATCTCTCTCTCTCTCTTTCTCTCTATAAATCTCAACAATGCCAAGATTGCCATATTGTTCGTATCTAGGGGTCGGTGGCATTGTTGGTGGCATCCTTGGAAGAGAGCTTCCACCACCACGAACCGGGGACCGCTTCGCGGTACGCAATCACACCCAATTCACTCCGCGCCCGGTCGAGGGTGCGCTTGGCGATGCCGTGGCCCTCGCGGGCATCCTCTGTCACCTCTTTGGCGAGCCGTGGGCCGTCTGCGAGCGCGTCGCGAAGGAACTCGCCGGCATGGTCGCGCCCCTCGGGCTTGGGGCCTCGCGGGGCCGCTGCCGGTGCCAGGGCGCTGTCGGCTGTCGTGTCGACGGCGCCGGACTCCCAGAGCACGCAAGGCTGGCCCTCGCGACCGTGCCGCTGCGATAACTCGAACGCCAGCCCGCTCGAATCGTTGCCGAGATTGTTTTTCATGGGCAGCATCAACCGACGCCGGCCTGTCGGGTCGTCGTTATCTTTCACGACGACGAAAGCCGCTCGCGCGGTCGCAACGAACGCCACGCTGCCCAGCGTGCGGTACATGCCGGCCCGTCGCTCTTTCGCAGGTGATTGATCGCCAGCACGGCCACGCCGAGCCGCGCCGCCATGTCCGCGAGGGGCGCGAGACCTCGCCGTACTTCCGCGTTGTCATTCGCCTTGACCTTCTCGCCCAGGAATGCAGTGAGCGGATCGACCACGACCAACTTCACGTCGCCCAGAGAGATGATCGCCGTTTCGAGCTTGGGCATGTCGCGGTCAAGATCGAACATGCGGTCATAGGTGCCGTCGCCGTCGCGACCCCGCACAACTTGAAGGGCAATAATCTTGTTCACGTCAGCGCCGGCCGCGTCGAGCCTTGGCCGTATCGTGTCGCCCAGATCATCTTCGGCCGACAGCAAAACCACGTTGCCGATCGGCGCGGTCGATGAATCGTTGGGCCACGGCGTGCGGTTGTCATGCGCGCCGCAAGGTCGAGACTCAGCAAACTTTTGCCCAGGCCGGGGTCGCCGGAAATGGCGGTGATCTTGCCCAGCGCAATCCTGTTCTGCCATAGCCACGTAATCGTCTGCGGTTCGACGTCGGACAGACAAACCCAAACCGCCTCGGGCACGTCTTTTTGTTCGGGACGATAGATTCTTTTTTCGCCGCGGTATCGAAGGGCTGATCGTCGGGTTCGTCGCCGGCCTCGCGTTCTGGTATTCGAGATGCCCCAAGAATCGGATCGGCTGACCGTGACGGTCCGTTGAGCTCCAGGTTGATCGCTTCGTGATCCTTCACGGTGTTGCCTCGCATAGTTTTTCGATCATCTTCAAGGTGTTGCCGATCGTGTTGACCACGGGCATCGTCTCATCGTGGGCCTGCCGGATCATGTCGGCACCGATGCGAATCAGTTCTCGCCGCAGGCGAAGCGCCCGCAGTGCTTGCACGTAGTATCTCGCGTTGCCTGGAATGCCGTCGGCCTGCATCGTTATCGCAATGGCTTCCGCTGTAGTCCTGTCCCCAGATCGGGTCTCCAGCAGCCGCAGCAAGCCGGTGGCTTTCATCGCCTCGATGAGACTGCCACGGCTATTGAACGGCACTCCCGAGAACCAGGCCGCTCTCAGTTGCTCGAACAGCATGCGGCAAAATTCGGTGTGAAAATCTTCGGGCTCAAGACCAGCGCAAAGAATTCCGGTCGATCGCTCGGTGCCGATCAGCAGGCAACTGCACGCTTCTTCTTCGAGTCGTCGATTGCTCGGCGGCAGCGCGTCCAGTAGCGAGGCTAAAGGTTTGGTTTTCATCGGCGCCCCTCCGCCTCGACCAGCTCCAACAGCCAGCGGGCGAGCGCTTCGGTCGCGGCGTCGGTCGGCGTGAAGTCGCCGATGGCCTCGACCTTGACCGGGGCAGCTCGGGGGCATCGATCATTGGGCCGCCCCCCTGCTTCCGTTGGCGCGTTCAGCGAGGACACGCTCGACAGCCTCCGGGCTGAATAGATAGCGGCGGTCGGCTCGCAGACACGGCACGCGGCCAGCGTCGGCCTCAGACTTCAGCCAAGCGACCGTCACGCGCAGCCGGTGCGCTATCCGGCCGGCGGTGAGAAGGGTATGGTTTGTTTCCATACCCTGATTTTCGCGACCCAAGAATCGGGGTGTGCAAATAGCGTTCAAACAGCGTCTAACTTGCAACGGGTGTTTTTGGTTTGGATTGCAAGGCAGCTTTGCCGGCGATTGTGATGCCGTAGCCCTTCCGGCTGCCCTTCGGTCGGTGGACGTACTCCAGCTCCTCAAGCCTATTAAGCAGCTTGCCGGCTTTGCCGTGCGACATGCTCTCGCCCGCGCCGGTCTCAATGTCAACCTGAAGCTTTAGAACGGGATCCGACTCGCTGAGAAAACAGAGAATATCGAACTCGCTTTGTTCGAGCGATGGGGCGGCACGGGGTTGTGAAAGTGTCGGAATCGCAACCGGCGTTGGTTGCATGATCGGAATCACAGCCGGGTGACCAATCCCCGCCGAGACTTTCGCCCGCAACCGGCCAATCTGCTCTTTGGCTTCATCCCAAATCGAATCGGCGGGATGCTGGCCAGCGGACAGAGCGTAGTTCAACTTGAGAAGCGGGCCAGAGGATATGCCAGCCAGTTCGGCCGGCCCGGTCAGTTTGCTCCCCTGGACGATCAGCCGCGCGTAAGACTGGGTGAGCAGCGCTGGCGCCGATCTTCGAGCCCCTTGGGCGTGACGCCAAAGAGTTGGAGAATCTCGTTATAGGTCCGGTCCCAATCGTCAATCAGCCACAACACACGCTCGACGTCGTCGACCATGTTTTCTCACCTTTCAAGCCGGCCCAGCTCGGCGCCACGGGCGGAAGGTGAGAACCACCAGCAGCGCCGAGCCGATTCGGGGAGCTACCCCGGCCGACGAAACATTTTACCCATCTAGGCCGACAATGCCGAATTAACCGTGGGATCCGCGTATTCGAGCAAATACACTTTGTCGCGGGTTACAGTCCTGTTTCCCGCACTTTGCTCCAGTCTCACTTCTGGCGGCAATTACCCGATGACCGTCAGCGCGGTTGACTTGATCGGGCAATAGAGCGTGTTGCTGGTTTCGATCTTTAGGTCACTGGCCGCGGCCGGCGTCACTTCGGCCCAAATGGGCTGACCCACGTCGAGTTGCACCAGCACGCGCCCGGGCAGCGTCACTCGAGAACGAACCACGGAGTCGCAATTGGTTGTGCACGCTCAGCCCGGCGACCGGCTGGGCCGACAGGATCACGTCGTGCGGCAGAAACTACACGTCGGTGTTGTCGCCCGGAAATGGACTTGCCCATCAATTATCAGGCCGCCAAATAAAACCGAATTCGTCGAACACCGCGGCCGCATCCGGGCTTTGCAGATATTCGTAAAACTGGCGGGCACGCGGATCGTCGGCCGACTGTTTCAGCAGCACCAGCGGATAGACGATTTTCTCATGCAAGTTCGGATCGATCGTCGCCACGACCTTGACGCCCAGCACGATCTCGGCGTCGGTGGCATAGACGATACCGGCGTCGGCCTCGCCACGCTCGACAAATGTCAGGGCCACGCGCACGTTCTCGCCATCGACGATCTTTCGATCGTCTTCCAACGACGGCAGCAAATCCAATTTCGCCAGCGCCTGCCGGGCGTACATTCCGGCCGGTACCGTTGGTCCGGCCAGTGCCAACCGCTTTACGCTACCCGAGGTCAAATCGGCGAGCCCCGTCACTTTGGCGGGGTTGCCTGCCGGCACGATCAGCACCAGCCGATTGCCCAGCAGTGGCGTCGACTCGAGTGCCAACCCTTTGCCGTCGACGAAGTCGGCCCATTTGCGATTGGCCGACAGGAAGATGGCGGCGGTGCTCCGGCGACAATCTGACTGGCCAACGTGCCGAATCGCCGGCGCTGAGCGTGATTGGGATGTCGGTTTGGGCCGTGAAGCGGTCAGCCAGCATTTGCAGGGCGTCGGCTGTGCTGGCGGCGATCAAAACCAGAATCGGCTCTCGATTGCCTTGTTGCCCTGGCCACCGCACTCCGCGCGAACAGGCACCCAGCCCTGCGACGATGGCCAGTGCCACAACGATCGCCAGGCGAACCGCGACGCCGACCGGGGTCGCCGCCAACGGTGTCGGTGTTTCGCCTGTACATTGACTCTCATGGGGCCGATTATTCAGGCTCGCGCGCGGCTTGTCGAGTAGATCGATGAAGAATGCGCTGCCGCACCCCGGTCATACGATTGCTCGCTGCGAGCGTAAGACTGAGACGGGCCTCGGGGAGAAGCCAGCGGGAAAGACCCCAAGGCTTCGCGCGGGCCGGCCATCGAAGACGACCAACCACCCCAGGATAGCAAGCGGCTGCCGCCTTATTATCGGGCCGCCTTCGTCCTTTCCGGGCGACTGGCGCTCAGAATAGATATCGTGTGACCGCGAGGCCAGTTAGCGGTGATTGCTGGGGGCACCCATGCCGCGGATTTTTCGAAGCCGGATCAATTGGCCGAAGTCACGCGGAGCTTTTTGAGCCGGCGATGAGACGCCGCGCCAGTTGCGCCGCGTTAACCGGCGTCGGGGTCGGCCATGGCCCGTTTGGTGCCGAACGGCTTGTTGGGCAGCTTGGGCCGCAGGTCGCGCTTCGGCCGCGCGGTTTCCACCGGTTCGTTGATCAGTTCGTTGAGCACGAAGATTTCGACGCGCGATTCGAGACCTCGGCAGGTTTTCGCCGCGCGTGCCGCGCGGGGGCTCGTAACTGCCGCTTTGGCTCAGCCGAATCCGCCCCGGTTCGATTCCCTTGGCCAACAAATGTTTCATCGTGGCCTGGCTGCGGGCGTAGCAAAGCTGCCAGGTGTCCTGCATAGGGACTGTCCGGCGGCAAAGGCCGGCCGGCCGCGTGGCCGCGAATTTCGATCTTGGTCAGTTTGCCGAGCAAATCGGGGGCCAGCTCGTCGAGCACTTGTTTGCCCCGGGCGTCGAGCTCGGCCGAATCGCTGTCGAAGGGAACGATGGTGCCGACGGCCGATTGATTCTTGTCGTGCATCATCTGCAGGCTCGATTTGCCGCGGCCGCGTTCGTCGGGGTCTTCGCTCATGCGGACGGTCGTTTCCGACACGTGGCCGGTCGGCGCCCGGCTCGGTCCCTTGGGACTTGGCAGCGCGCCGCCATCCTTGTTCGGCAGCAGCGAGCCCGATTTTGCCCCCGCCACCATGCCGGAGCCGTAGGGGTTGTTGAAGTATTGGGCGATCGCTTCCTTGACCGGCTTATCCTGGGAGACGATCCACATGACGAGAAAAAAGGCCATCATCGCGGTGACGAAGTCCGCGTAGGCGACTTTCCATGCACCACCTCCGCCCAGCCATCTTCGGCCTGCCTTCCTGTTGGGGGGCATTCCCCCGGTCGTGAATCGTTAGACGGCTTCAGCGTCTTTGAACAACTGGTCGAGTTCTTCACGCGAGGGTCGCACTTCGCTGGCCACGCCGCGGCGGGCCTGGTCGATGGCGACCTTGGGCGGCACGTCGTTGACGAAGCCGAGCACGATCTTCGCAATCGTGCGAAAGAAGGCCAGTTCGTCCAGGCCCATCGCTTCCATCCGAGCAGGCCAAGGGGCCCAAGAATCCGTACGAAATCAAGATGCCCAAGAACGTGCCGACCAGCGCGGCGCCGACCTTGTGGCCGATCTCTTCCACCGGCCCGTCGATCGCACCCATCGTGATCACGATTCCCAACACCGCGGCCACGATGCCGAAGCCCGGCATCGCATCGGCCGTTTTCGACAGTGCGAGCAGCGGAGCATGGTGCTCCTCTTCGATCGTGTGGATTTCGGTCTCCAGCAGCGACGACAATTGGCTCGGCGTGGCGGTTCCTTCGATCACGGGCGACAGCGCGCCGCAGATGAATTGCGAGACGTGGTGGTTGCCCACGATCAGCGGATATTTGCTGAAGATGTTGCTCTCGTGCGGATGTGCCACGTGCGACTCCAGGGCGATCAGCCCTTCGCGCCGGGCCAGCCGCAGCAGGTCGTACAGCGTTTTGAACAGTTCGCTGTAGGTTTCCTTGTTGTACGGGGGGCCCTTGAGCGTCGACAGGATGCCGCGCATCAGGTCCTTCAGCACCTTGACCGGCGACATGATGATCAGGGCACCGAGTGCGGCGCCGCCGATGGTCAGCAGTTCCGTGGGATGAAACAGCGCGCCGACCGTCCCACCCGACAAGGTGAAACCGGCCAGCACCGCGGCCACGACGACGATCGCTCCGCCGATGACAAACATGTTTGAAACTCTACTCGCTGTTGAGTTTTCGCCCTGAGTCCTATCTCTGCACCGACGGCCTCGACGCACCGCGCCGTCAGACTCACCCCAGGGCTCAGAGATATATAGCATCCGCAGCGGCATCGGGTTGCCTGCCAGATGTGTGAAAATCGACTCATCCCCTCCATTTCCCGCTCAATCGTTACAAACGTTCCTGCCGCGTCGGCTGGCCGGTTACGATGGCCTGGCCCGAACTTGGCCAGGCGAATCGCTTGCACCGACTTATGGTTGTCCAGCGGAAGAGACGGAGTTTGCCTCTGGCCGCTGCGGATGCTCCCCCGCAATTCACGATATGGTTTTAGGAAGTTCCATGAACTCGATCCTCATCGCGGCGGCGCCGGCCCATTTTCTGGCCGGCTTGGCACTGTTTACCCTCGCGGCATGACCTGCTCGGCCTTGGGCCGCGCCGCCGGCGACCCACCGTTGCCTGGGGACTTTTCGGCCACGATCGCGCTCGGCATTGGCCGAGTGGTGCGACTTGGCAGCCGTAGGCATGAGCCGACCTGCCGCTTGGCCAGTCGGCTCGTCTGGCGCTCGAGATCGATTGCCCTGGTCGGGCTGATCGAATTGGGCCGGCTGTGCACGACCGGTCCACGTGCCGGCCTGTTGCCACGCTGGAGCTATCCGGTCGTCGCCGGACTGGCGCTGGCCGCGGTGCTGCTGGCATGGTTCGGCGTGCTGGAGTTCGTCTTGCGGCTGGCCATCTCTGGCAGGCCGGCTGGCTGGCGGCCAGCTATTTCAGCTCGCAGCCGGACTTCCGCCGTCCGGCATTGCCGGCGAAACGACGATTCCCGCGATCGAGCCCGGCACGCTTGCCGCCCGCGCCATCGTCGGCGGACTGCTGGTTTATCTGTTGGCCGCGTGACGGTTGCGATTGCCGCTGGTGGGCGTGCTGGCCGCGTTGCGTCGGCGGTTGTCGCGGCCTGGCTGGCATTTGGCCCAATGTGCACGATCAGAGTCGGCAGTCGAAGCTTCTCTGGTCGCTCGGCGTGGCCCGTCGGCTTTGTGCTCATCGCCGGGCGGCGGCTGTTTTGCGCCTGCCGCGGCCGGGATGAAATCGACGATGGCCTGT
The DNA here is from genome assembly GCA_963702015.1 of uncultured Planctomycetaceae bacterium. Classification (GTDB taxonomy): domain Bacteria; phylum Planctomycetota; class Planctomycetia; order Pirellulales; family PALSA-1355; genus DATJTR01. The sequence continues at coordinate 998,321 of OY969698.1, read as the reverse complement.
TGCTGGTCGAATCGGTCGACGCCGGCTGACGGCGATCTGGCAGATGCCGATTTGTCGAGCCCCGGCGGCCGATGACGATGATATGGCCGCCGACGGCGAGATGTCTGCCGACAGCGAAAAGGCCGCGGCAAGCAGGCGAATTCGTCCGGCAGGCCAAGCGAATCGGTCTGGGCTTATCGCCCATCATCCTCTTCGTGCTCTTGATCTGGGGATTGTCGCGACTGCCGTTCGTGCATTGAGCCGCACCGCCGCGTGCCATTACGGGTCCGAGATCTCTTCGGATCGAGCTCGAGCTTGAAGTCGCGGAAGCGGACTTCGGTCTTTCCGCCCGCATGCAATTGCACCGCCGTGATTCCACGCCGGGCACCCAGCGAATCGTCGAGATCGACGCACGTGTGGCCGTTGATCCGGGTGCGGACGTGGCTGCCGATGGCGACGATTTCGTAAGTGTTCCACTCGCCCGGTTTGACGAACTCTTCGCCCGATTTGTCCCACAAGATGCCGCGTCCCAATTCCTCGTACAGTTTGCCCCACCAGCCCACGCCGATGTCGGCCTGATAGCCTTTGACCTCGCCGTCGGGCCTGGGCTTCGCTGCGGATCTGGATGCCGCTGTTTCCGGCGTTGTCGACCAGTTTGACTTCGACCGTCAGGCGGAAGTCGCCCAGCAGCATGTCGCTCTTGAGGAACTCGTTTCTTGCCAGACCCGTCGGTCCGGCCGACGATCTCGCCCTCCTTCGACGCTCCACAGCCCGTCGGTGCCGTACCAGCCGGTCAGATCCTTGCCGTTGAAGAATCCGGCCACGTTTTCCGGCGTGGCCAGGATCGGCACTTGTTGCGGGCTGGCCAGATAGGCCACCAGGCCGCGCACCTGTTCGTGCGACAGCGGGATGAGCAGATTGTCGGGCATCATCGATTGCTCGCTCAGACGCTGCTGGGCGATTTCCTCGCGCGGCAGCACGAGCAATTCGTTTTGCGTCTGCACGGTGACCGATCGGTCGTCCTGGGCTTTGATGATGCCGGTGATGATGCGGCCGTCTTCGGTCTGGATGATGCTCGGCGTATATTCCTTGACCAGCACCGCGCTCGGGTCGACCACGTTCGACAGCAGATAGTCGAGGTTGGCGCGGTTCGAGCCGGTCAGATCGGGGCCGACCTTGCCGCCGGTGCCGAACAGTGTGTGGCACTGCTGGCAGGTTTTGGCGAACACGGCCCGGCCCAGATTGGCGTCGGCCGGCGGGCCATGCCCCTCGACCATGTCGCTTGTAGTCGGCCATCATCCGCTTTTTGTCTTCGGCCGAATCGCGCGACATTCCCCACAAATCGGTGATCTGTGCGGTGATCGCTTCGTCTTTCAGATTGCGCAACTGCCGCACCAGGTCGGCCGACAGTTCGCGGACCGGCACGCGCTTGGCAACCACCGCCGCCATCAGCACTCGGGCGTATTCCACGCGCGCACAGAGCGTCGCCAGCGCGTCGCGCCGCTCGGCCGGTGGCAGCGAATCGAACACTGTCCAGAATCAAGCCGGGCATTTTCCGGATCGGAAAACTCGGCCATCCCGCGCAGGCGCCGCCCGACAGCACCGGATCGCGCAGCAGCTCGCGCAGGATGCCGGGCAACTGGCTGTCGCGGGCTTTGAGCAGCGAGGCCAGCGCATCGCTGCGCAATTTCGGATCGGCCTTGGTGTCTTTCACCACCTCGCGCAGCTCCGCCAACACCGACGAATCGCCCAGCGTTACCGCCAGGGCTTGCAATTGCAATCGGACGCCGCCGTTGATCGCTCTTGCGCAGCCGCTCGACAGCGTTGTCGGCCACGACGGCGGCGCCGGCACCTGCCGCCGGCCTTGGAACGCACTGTTCAGCGCTTCGAGCATCTGCAATTGCCGATCGGCAGCCGTCTGATTGCCGAGCGTCTCGATGGCCAGATCGACCGCCTCGGGCGTGCCGATCAGGCCCAATCGCCGCGTGGCAAAGCGGAACAACAGCGGGATTTGCCCATCGACTGGCCAGTTTCAATGCCCGTGCCGCGTCCTTGTCGAACAAAGGTTCCAGCGCATACCAGTACATGTCGGGCAAGTTGTGGTCGCCGGCATCGTCGCTGTGCGGCGACCAGTGCGGCCAAGGTGTTCCAACGCTGCTCGAGCCGGCAACCGTTGCAATCGCGAAGCCAGATAGAGCCGCACCACCGGCGATCGGGATCGCTGGCGGCCAGTTGCTCCAGCCGGGCGAGCGTTTCGGGCTCGATCGGCTCGCGGCGCGTCGTCGCCATCGAGCTGGATGGCCCAACTCGCACGTAGGGGCTTGTGTCGTCCAGGAATTTGCGCGTCAGCGCTCCGTCCAGCGCGCCGGTGGCGTGCAGTGCCCACAGGCCGCGCAGCCGCCGCGTTTCGTCGGCATGTTCCAGCGCGATCTTCTTCAGCGCCGCGATGGCTTCGGGTTGATCGGTCCGCGCGCGGCACGCTCGGCCAGCAGCCGGCGGGCATGGCGCACATACCAGTCGTTGGCCTCGAGCATCCGCTGGGCCAGTTGCTCGTCCGATTCTTTCGCCAGGTCGACCGTGACCGGTTTCGGCGGGCCGTAGGTGATTTTGAAGATCCGGCCGTTCGAGCGGTCGTGCCCCTCGCACGTTGCCGTGATGGCAGGCGTTCTTGTCGTACCAATCGATCATGTAGACCTGCCCGTCGGGACCGTAGCGCAGGTTCAGGATTTGCGACCAGGAGTCGTTCGACAGGCAGAAGTCGGGACCGTGGCTGCCGACATAGCCCGACCCGCTCGGCTTGAGCAGATCCATGTTGATCCGCTGGCCGTGGATGTTGTTCATGAAGATGTTGCCGCGATAGTCGGCCGGCCAGGCGCCGCCCAGATAGATCATCGCGCCGGCATGGGCATGGCCGCCGCCGGTGCTGTCCGAGCGGCCGTTGCCGGCGTGCGGACCGCTGCCGCCGGCGTAGTGCCGATGGTCGGCGATCGTTTTGATGTCTTCGAACGTGAAGCGATTGAAGTGCTCGCCCCCTTGCCGCTCGTAACGAGCCCCTTGGATCACGTGATACAAGTGGGGAATGACGCAGGCCGTGAGGAAAGCGGAACCTTGATCGTTGAAATCGACTCCCCAGGGATTGCTCGTGCCGTGGGCAAAGACCTCGAACTCGTGCCGCGTCGGATGATAGCGCCAAATGCCGCAGTTGATCGGCTGCCGCTCGTTGTCGGGCGTTCCCGGCTTGCCGACGTTCGAGTGCGTGAACACGCCGTGACAGCCATACAGCCAGCCGTCGGGGCCCCAGATGAACGCGTTCAGTGTTTCGTGCGTGTCTTGATAGCCCCAGCCGTCGAGCAGAATTTGCGGCGGGCCATCCGGCCGGTCGTCGCCGTCGGCATCGGGAATGAACAGGAAATTCGGAGCCGCGCCGACCCACACGCCGCCATGCCCAACCGCGATGCCGCTGACCAGATTCAGCTTGTCGGCAAAGACCGTCCGCTTGTCGAATTTGCCGTCGCCGTTCGTGTCTTCGAAGATCAGAATGCGGTCGTGGGCTTCGGCGTCGGGCAGGCGGATCGGATAGCTGTAGGCTTCGGCAATCCACAGCCGGCCCCGGTCGTCGAGCGCCATGGCGATCGGCTGCACAACGTCCGGCTCGCCGGCAAACAGCGTGCACGTGAAGCCCTCGGGCAGGGTCATCTCCGCCGCCGCTTCCTCGGGGCTCAGGCCGGCATGGGCGTAGACGTCGGGCGCGCCGGGCACTTTCGGCGGCAGCCGGTTTGGCGTCGTAAAACCGGAAGTTGTCAAAATTGATGTGCCCCCAACCGCCGCTCGCGTCGTCGATGATGCGGACGAAAACCTCTTGTCCCGGCCACGGCCTTCAGATCGACGACCGCCAGCTCCATGTCTTCCTGGTCGCGGCCCGACACCTTGAAGAAGACCTTGTCGTTGGCTTTGAGGACCAGCTTCCACGCGGGTTTCCGGGTGCGCTCCGCCCCCGACCAGAAACGCGGCGAAAGGATGCGTCACCTTGAACGGGACGCGAAATCAGCATGCCGCGCGGACCGTCTTCGCTTCCGCTCGTACGTGCCGATCCAGATATTCTCCCTGCGGACGGCGCCCGTTTGCCGCGCGGTCAAGCTCGCCTTTGACCGGCTGCCCCTTGAAGGCCTCGCCCACGGCGGTCCAGTCCTGCAGCGTTCCCAGTTCGAAATCGAGATTCAGCGGACGGCCATCGGCAGCCGTGGGCAGCACGCCCGCGGGCGTGCGGCCGCCGGAGTCGTCGGCGCGTCGGCCAAGCCGAAGCCGAAACCAAAATCAGCACGAGCCAGGCACTCGACCGTAGCAGCGACATAATATTCCTCGGGCAGCAGAGTGTTCAGCATCAGGGGTTGTTGTGGCGACTGCAGCCAGGCGAGCCGACGTGCGGCCGAGCCGCTCGATCCGGCAATACTCGTCGAACGGACAGGATGCATCGCGGCGCTCGCACGGCGGTTCCGATCGCGCCATGGCCGGCCGGCGGTAGCAGGCAGTACGCGGTCGATTCACGGGGGGGGACATGCCACTCCAGGTGGCTCAGGCAGATCGGAAATCAGCGGCCCTGGGCCGAGCCGGCCACCGACTTTGCGAGAATCGGCACGATAGCCAATCCATCATACACTCGACGGTTTGCGGAATCACCTGTCGCGGCGGCGGCTTCCCTCCGGCCAGACGACGGTTTCGGAGGTCAGCGGATTGTCCAGCGACCGCCTTGCCCGGGGGGCGGGCGGATGTCGATCACGCAGGCCAGTTTGCCACTGCGCGAGCCGCACGACCAGGCCGACGCGAGCCGGGCCAGCCAGTCGACGCGGGCCTGGCGAGCCGTACCAAACTCGGGGTCAATCGTAGTTCTGCCCGCGGGACGCCAGAATGAGTTTTTGCGTTTTTTTGATGAGTTTTTTTACCACGCTCCGCTGCCACGCCTGTCCCCTTGCGCCGGCTGAATCGATAAGATTACATGGGGGCGCCGTCGTGCCACGGCGAGCTCGCGAGGTTGCAGCCGATCGATCGGCGAGTGCGAGCTAGCCGATGACCTACGCCGACGACTTCTCGCATCGCGATCTGGCCAAGATCGAACGAACCACTCAGGAGATCGGCCGGTACGTCTTCGACCGCCTCGGCACGGGGCCAGGTCAGCATCTTCGATCGTCGCTGGTGGGACGATCGGATCATGGCCTGGGCGATGCAGGATGAGTCGGTCAAGGTCCAGATGTTTCGCTTCATCGACGTGCTGCCCATGCTCAACTCGAGCGACGCCGTCACGCGCCATCTGCACGAATATTTCGACGACGTCAAGGATCATCTCCCTTCGGCCGTCCGCTTGGGAATGGCGGTGGCCGCGCCGCACACGCTGGCCGGCCGGGCGCTGGCCCTGACGGCTCGCCGCAATGCGCAGTCGCACGCCCGACGCTTCATCGCCGGCGTCAATACGGCCGAAGTGCTGACCGTGGCGCCTGCGCGAGCGAAAGCTGAAGCGGGCGTTCACGCTCGACATCCTGGGCGAAGCGGTCACCAGCGAGGTCGAGGCCGAGCGTTACTTCCAGGCCTATCTCGATCTGATTCGCGGCGTCGCCCCCACGGCCAACGCCTGGCCCGAGGTGGCGCAAATCGATCGCGGTCTGTTCAGCCGAGCTGCCGCGCGTCAACGTATCGGTCAAGCTCTCGGCGCTCGACAGCCAGTTCGACCCCATCGATCCCGAGGGGACCGCCGAGCGGGTGAAATCGCGGCTGCGGCAACTGCTGCGCGTGGCTCGCGAGCATCGGGCGTTCGTGCACATCGATATGGAGTCGTACCGCACGAAGGATCTGACGCTGGCGATCTTTCGCCAGGTTCTGTCGGAAGAGGAATTCCGCCAAACCAGCCGACGTGGGCATCGTCATCCAGTGTTACCTGCGAGACGCGGCGCACGATCTGGTCGTGCTGCGCGATTGGGCCCGAGAGCGCGGCACGCCGGTTTGGGTGCGGTTGGTCAAGGGAGCCTATTGGGACTACGAAACGATCCATGCCTCGGCCGCCGGCTGGCCGATTCCGGTGCTTCAGCAAAAATGGGAGTCCGACGCCAACTTCGAACGTCAGTCGCGGTTCGTGCTGCGCAACAGCGAGTATTTGCGGCCGGCCCTGGCCAGCCACAACATCCGGTCGCTGGCCCATGGCCTGGCGACCGCCCGGCACATCGGCTTGCCGCAAACCGGTCTCGAACTGCAAATGCTCTACGGCATGGCCGATGCCGAGAAGCAGGTTTTTGTCGACCTGGGCTATCGCCTGCGAATCTACATGCCCTACGGCGATTTGATTCCCGGCATGGCCTACCTCGTCCGCCGGCTGTTGGAAAACACCTCGAACGATTCGTTTTTGCGGGCGAGTTTCACCGAAAACATCGCGGTGGAGAAATTAATGATGAATCCCAGCGAACATGCCCCGGCCCACGACGGCCACCCTCTCGCCTCGCCAGCCGCACGACGTCGCCGCGCGCGGCGAGCGTCTTTCGTAACCAGCCCGCGACCGATTTCACCCTGGAGGCCAACCGCGCGGCGATGCGCCAGGCGATCGACGGCGTGCGCGGCCGCCTCGGCCAGTTTTATCCGCTGGTCATCGACGGCCATTCGGTCGGCACCGCCGAACATTTGGAGTCGATCAATCCTTCGCATCGCCGCGAGGTGGTCGGCCGCACCGCCGCGGCCGGCGATCGCCGAGACCGACCGCGCCGTCGCAAGCCGCCCGGCGGGCCTGGCCGGCTTGGGCCGCCACGCCGGTCGGGCAGCGGGCCGAGTTCTTGCGCCGAGCTGCCGGCGCCATGCGCCGCCGACGGTTCGAGCTGGCTGCCTGGGAAATTGTCGAGTGCGGCAAGGGATGGCGCGAGGCCGATGCCGACGTCTGCGAGGCGATCGATTTCGCCGAATACTACGCCGACGTCGCCGAGCAAATGGCCAGTCCGCACGGAGTCGACGTGCCGGGAGAGGAAAATCGGTTCGAATACATTCCGCGCGGCGTGGCGGCGGTGATCGCCCCTTGGAATTTTCCCTTGGCCATTCTGACCGGGATGACCACCGCGGCGCTGGTCACCGGCAATACGGTCGTGATGAAGCCGGCCGAACAATCGCCCGTCATCGCGGCGCGGTTGATGGAAGTTTTCGCCGAGGTCGGTTTGCCGCCGGGCGTGCTCAATTATTTGCCCGGCCGGGGCGAAATCGGCGGGCGCCCGGTTGGTCGAACATCCCGACGTGGCCTTGATCGCGTTTACCGGTTCGCGATCGGTCGGGCTGGCGATTCACGCTCGCGCGGCCCAGATTACGGCCACCGGACCGGGCGGACTGAAACATGTGATCGCCGAGATGGGGGGCAAGAACGCCATCATCATCGACGACGACGCCGATCTGGACGAGGCCGTGCTTGGCGGTGGTCGCCAGCGCCTTCGGCTATCAAGGGCAGAAATGTTCGGCCTGTTCGCGGGTTATCGTTCTGCCGGGCGTCTACGACACGTTTCTCCAGCGGTTGGTCGAGGCGACCCGCAGCCTGAAGGTCGGGCCGGCCGAAGATCCGGCCACCAGCGTCGGACCGGTGATCGATGCCGAATCGGTCGCGCGGGTTCGCGAGGCGATCGAGTGGGGCCGGCCAGCGGCCGCGAAATGCTGGCGGTCGACGTCGGCCCGCTGGCCGACGAGGGCTTTTATGTCGGCCCCCACATTTTTGCCGATGTCCCCGCCGATGCCCGCCTGGCCCAGGAGGAAGTCTTCGGGCCGGTGCTGGCCGTCATGAAGGCCGGCGATCTGGACGAGGCGTTTCGCATCGCCAACGGCACCGAGTATGCGCTGACGGGCGGCATTTTTTCGCGCAGTCCCGCGCAATCTCGAACGCGCACGGCGAGAGTTTCTGGTCGGCAATCTCTATCTGAATCGCGGCATCACCGGCGCGCTGGTCAGTCGGCAGCCGTTCGGCGGATTCAAAATGTCGGGCATCGGCACGAAAGCCGGCGGCAGCGACTATCTGCTGCAATTCGTGCTGCCACGAACGATCACCGAAAACACGCTGCGGCGCGGCTTTGCGCCGCCGCGACCCAATCGCCGGCCGCCTCTTCGCCGGCGGAATGACCGGCCGACGGCGACGACGAAAAAGCCTCGGCAACCGCATAGTGCAGCTGCCGAGGCCACAGGGGGGGATTGGTGAGCGGCGGCTCGTGACCGCGGCTGCTTAGGGAGTCGGCGATGCCCAGGCGTTGTTCTTCCTCTTCCTGGATGATGATTCGCGGCGTGACCATCATCATCAGGCTTTGGGTTTGGCGGCCGATGCCGACGTTCGTGAACAGACGGTTGATGTAGGGAAGCTTGCTCAAGATCGGCACGCCGAATTCGTTTCGTCCCTCGCTCAAACGTTTGATGCCGCCCAGCAGCACGGTTCCGCCGTCTGGCACGCTGACGGTGGTCGTCACGGTGACGAAGGAGAACGAGGGCAACTGCACGGTGACGCCCGTGTTGGTCGTCGTTGCGTCGTCGGCGTTGCTCGCCGTGGTGTCGCCCGCCGCGGTGGCGCTGTTGCTGGTGCTGGTGTTGTTGGTGGTGGTGCTGGAGCCGGAGAAGGTGAATTCGGTGACGTCTCCGATCGTGCTGAAGAACGGCACGACCGTCAGGCGGACGAATCGGCGATCGTTCGAGATCACCGCTTGCACGGTGAGGAAGGTTCCTTCGTTGAGCACGACGATCACCGGCTCCTGCGCGACCGCGAAATTGCCCACCACCGGAATCACGCTGACGACGAACGGCACTTGAGTCGTGTCGAACACCGAGGCCTGCTGGCCGTTGAACAGCGTGACCTTCGGAGCTTGCAAGATGTTGCTTCGCGTATCTCCCTGCGAGGCGTTGACCAGGAAATAGGCTTCGATGTCGCTGAGAATCGCGAACCCGAAGTGGGCCACGTCCTGCGGCTGTGCCGAACTGCGGCACCGCCAGCGTGTAGCTCGACTGCGTGAACGGAATCGCCAGATCGCTGGTGAAGTTCGGAAAACCGCCGCTGCGCCACCCGTCGGGCGGATTCAAACCGACCGTCAGCGTCGTGTTGGGGGCGGACGGACGGCGCTGACGTCCCCCTTCTCGGTGATTTGCGGCTTGGAAGTCGACGCCGATCCGCTCGAAGAAATTGTCGCTCAGCGTGATGTAGCGGACTTCGATCGTCACTTGCAGGTCTTGCAGTCGACGCAATTGATTCAGCAGATCGACGATCTGCTCGTGGACTTCCTGCGTCTGGCTGATGACCAGGCTCAAGTTGGTCGAGAATTCCGCAATCGAACCGGGCCCGCCGACTTCGTCCCAACTGGTCGGCTCGATCGTCGAGGTGATCAAATCGGTGAGCGAATCGAAGTCGGGCTGCTGCCCGCCGCCCAAGCCGCCCGGGCCGCTGACCTGCGAGCCACCCATCGTACGTGGTCCGCCGTTCATCTGCGGCATTTGCGCCAGGATCGCCGGATTGATCGATGCCGGTGGCGGCGTTGCCGTCTTGGTTGGCCAGCACCGCTTGAGGCGCCGATGGTATTGAAGCCGTTCATCCCCATTTTGCCACCGACGCCCAGGTTGGCATGGGCATCGGCCAACGCGCCGGCCAGGCCCATGCGCGTATTGGGAGCAAAGTTGGGGATCGGAATCACCAGGTCGGCCACGTTGTAGATCTCGCGTGATAGACTTCGTTGTCGCGCAGTTGTTCGCTGGTGATCTTGAGCACCTCGTCCTTGATCACATAGCTCAAGTGCAAGGGTTCGAGAATCAGCTTCAGTGCGCTTTTGAGCGAGACTTCCTGGCTCAAGTCGATGTTCACCGGCGTGTCGGGCGAGATTCCTTCTTCGGCCAGGCCCTTGGGATCCAAGTGCAGGTTGATCGCCGCCAGCTTGGCCAATTGGTGCAACACGTCGTTCAGCGGCACGTCTTTGAAGCTGAGCGATACCGGCGTCTTGAGCTTGCGTTCGATGTCGATTTCGCGCTCGCTGCGCCGTCGGCCGTCGTCGCGCGTGAGCTTGCGGCGACTGTTGGTCAGCTCTTCCCACTTTTGCACTTCGGGAAAATGATAGGGATCGGTGTCGTTGGGCATGACCGCCGCTTCGTCGACGTTTTGCATCGCGTCGACAAACGCTTGTTCCTTCTGGTCTCGCACGTCGTACGAGGCCACGGTTCGCCGCGTGAATTTGCTCTGCCAGACCAACTGCTTGACCAGCGGATTCAAGCGGATCAATCTCTTGTGCCCGCTTGGCCAGCACCTCGGCCTCGGGATACCGCTTCTCGTCCATCAATTGATTGAAATCGTCGACCAGCTTGGCCAGCTTGGTGTCGATCTCGACCCGGGCACGATGGCGCCGCTCGACCGCGCGTCAGCACTTCCTTGTTCTCTTCGTTCAGTTCCAACTGCGGCCTTGTTGGCCACGATGTACTTGTCGACGTCGTCCTTGCTCATCCCGATCAGCCGCAGCATCTGCCCCTTGGCGTCGCTGTCGACGCCGGCCGCCTCGACCATCTGCCGGGCTTTGTCCAGAATCTCCAAGGCCTGCTTCGGATCCTTTTCCGTGATCTTCCGGGCGGCTTCCTGCTGCCGGATGACTTCGTGGTGAAGCTGCTTGATCGCCAATTGCTGTTTTGCCGTCGCACTGTCGAGCGGCTTCTTGGGCGCGGCCTGGCGCGTGCCCGGCGCCGCCGAGAGCAACTGCAAGTGATCCTGCAGCCGCTGTGCGGTTTGCGCGTCGAGCTGATCGCGCAGCGCGTAGGCCTGGCGGAACAGTTGCAACGCCTGCTCGGCGTTCGCGATCGCGCAGTGCCTGTTCGCCCGATTTGAAACAGCGACAGGGCGTCCTCGCCCTCCGCGGCCGATTCGCTCTCGGCCGGTTCGTTGCCGGCCAACACCGGTTCCACCGCCTCGAGCGGCTGCACTCGCCGCGGCGGCCTGCACGTTGCGCGTGGTGTCGTGTTGCTCGTCGTAAATCGACTGGTCCAACCGGGTACTTCGGGCCGACTTCGCATTCGCACCCGCCCGCACGCACCACCCCTTGGCCGCGGGCGCGGAGTTTCGCCACTTCCAAAATCACCAGCTGCCGGCCGGTCTTCTTGCGGGCCGAACGCCGCGCTAGGAACCTGCAATGCGTTCGGCCTGCCGGGCAAGCTGCTCGGCCAAATCGATCTGTTCGCTCCGCCAGGGCGGCTCGCGCCCGTCTGGTCAGCTCCAACGCTTGTTTCTTGGCTTCCGCCGGGCTCGGAGCCGCCAGCAGCGTGGCCGCGTCTTCCGCCACCGTCGGCGGGCTCGAGCCGGCGATCCGGCGCCGCCAGGTCGACTCGCGGCGGCTGTTTCTTGCGTTCCGCGACGATCCGATCGCGCAGGGCCTGCGGATTGGCGTCGAACGGACCGAACGTCGCGCGCAGGGCAATCGCGTCGGCGGCCAGTCGCTCGGCCTCGTCGTACACCCGCCAACGCAGCAATTGCTCGGATTGTTCCATCAGGAATTCGGCCCGCTGCCGCCGGGCGGCTTCGGTCGCCGGTCGGCTTGCCGTCGACTTCGGTCAGTTCCGTCGATTTGCGGATCAAGGCTTCGACCTTGGCCGGCGAATCGTCGTGAAAGCCGTAGGCGATGTTCATCGCCTTGGCCTGCTCGACCAGCGCGACTGGCCCGACGCGCATCGCCCGTGGCCAACGCACGCCGGGCGTCGATCAACAGCGCGTCGCTCCGTTGACGGAGCTCGGCCCCTGCCATGGCGGGCAGCCGACTGACCGTGTTTTCGTTCGGCTGAACCCCGCCCCCTTCGGCGCTCGGCTCGCCGGCCGGATTCAACGACGGCGGGCGGCGCAGCCCGTTTTGGGCCATCGCCTTGTCGCCACGCTCGAGCGAAGGAAGCGCGGCGGCATCGCCGGCGCCGGCTTCGGGGCATCGCGGAAACCTGACCTTGGGCCGGCACGGCCGACTTGGCCGCCGGATCCGGCGTGCGGCCAACGGCGAAGGAAATTTCTGACTCGGCCTTTGCGGCTGGCTGGGCTTTTGTTGTGCGGCTCGGTTTCTGCGGAGCGGGTGACGCGGGCGGGCTGGCCGCCGGCGGCGCGGCCGGGGTTTGAGTTGGGTTCGGCTTCGCGGTCCCTTGCGGCCGGCGGGCTTCCAGATCGCGGCGAGCCTTTTTCGGCGTGTCGCCCAGGTGCAACACGGAGAATTCCACCTGCAACGCCTCGGCCCGCGTGATCAACGAATCGGCCGTTTCGTAACGACCGTCCTCCATCGCTTGCCGGGCTTCGGCCAGCAGCTTTTCCACCTCCCGACGCTCGGCAGCCGTCGAGCGGGGCCGGGCCGGTGGTTGGTGACCGCCGTTTGTCCCATCGCCACGGTGCACAGCCACGGCGGACTGGCGGCCAGCACCAATGAGACCACGATCCCGCGGCAGAAAATCTGCGACGTATTCAACTCCGTTCTCCTTTTCGAGTCTCTCATCTTCGCTCGCCGTCGTTCCTTTACGCCCTGTCGCTATCCGCCGATCCCTTGCCGAGTCTCGCTCTGAGCACCTGCCCTCTGCGAAACGCGGCCATCGCTGCCAGGAGCGAGTGCACGACGGACCGCCGGGCGGTGCAGTGCAAACTTTTGTGGTTCGGCTGCTCGATTTCCTCCGAGCTGCGAATGGCTAAACGGATTTGATGCAAGAAGAGAGGGCGGGATTAATACCCGGGGTAATTGGTGGGGTCAAGAGCGATTGGCGAACGGTGCCAGCGAAAAAGCCTGCGCGGCGTCGGTGGCGATGACCGAAGTCGCCGGCGGCAGGTCAGCGAAGAGCGTCAAAACATCCACACGCTCATACCCTGCGCGGTCTGGGCAGACGCCGTGGGCTCGGGTTCGGCCCGTGATGGGGTTGCCGCAACCCTGGGCGCTGGAAGCCCTCCGCTTTTGCCGCCCTTCTCACGTCGCCGAGAGGCTTCGCGACGGCGATTATGCCGTCCAAAGAGGCATGCCAGCGCACTGGCGCGAAGATAGCGAAATATCGCGACAGCACGCTTGCCAATAGCACTTCGCCACGACTGCACGCCGTCGCCAGACGTAACGCTTTGCAGGCAAATCAATTGCGCGTTGCTGGCCGTCGTGGCCTTAGATACCGGCGTCTTGGGCGGCTTTGATGGGCTTGCCGCCGCGGCGACTTGGGTCCGTTGTCGTAAGGGTTTTTCATGTCGGCAGGCTCATCTTTTTCTTTGGCCCGATTCCTTCACTTGCTTGGCGGCATCGTGATCGAGCTCGGCGTGATACTCCGCGGCGTCGTCCAACTCGTCATGCACCATCACATGACCATCGGCATCGAGGATCGAGCATTTCGACCGGTTCGATCAGCGGTGCTTTGCCTGAACTGAGTTTGCGGCCACCCTGCACGTCGACGACCAAGGCGTTCGATCGAATTTCGAGCTTGCCCCAATTGCTCACGGCCGAGTGGTCCGGCATCAGGACCCAAACATCCTTCTCCGACGTGAAGTTCAACAGTGAGCCGCGTTGCACCTCCTTCATTACGGCCGGTTCACCCCCGCGCTTCTGATCGAAACTGACGACGCACACCTCGACTTCCGGGTCAGGCGGAGCCACGGCCAGATTCAGTTTGTAAATCGGGCCGGCCAAAACCTTGAAGCCGCGCGGCACGATGACCGCCGGCGATCGGCTCGCTCCAATCGGTTTCCAGTGTTGGCGTGTGCGCCAGGGCCGGATCCTTGAGATATTGATCGGCGAGCCCCTGATTGGGATTGTTCAGCGCGAGTTTGACGCGATACCGATACTGCTTGCCCGGTTCGACCGTTGTAATCGACAAAACGAAACAGTTTTTGGTCGGGTTTTGGAGCTGGCCGGTCCTCCCTTGGCATCGGTTTCGGCGCGCTCGGCTTGACGGGCTCGCCGCCCGGTTTCGTCCCCGCTTTGTCCCTTCCCCAGCCCTTTCGCGATCCACTGGCCGGCTCAGGCGTTTCCTTCTCGGATTTCTTCTTGCTTTGATCGAGTCGTTCGGCCGGCGGAATCTTAGGATGGCCGACTTTGCCCGGATCCCAATCCTCGCCCAGCAGCGGACCCAGCGGCATCGTGCACGCATCGTCGACATATTGGCTGTCGACCACGTCGTCGATCGGGTCCGCGGGCCAATTGCCAACGAAAGTGTCCACGGCAGCCAGATCGATTTCCTCCCAGGCAATTTCGTTGAGATTGGCGCCGGTCACTACCGGCGCGCTCGATTTTCATGTGTTCGTGGTCGTAAACGGGCACGTCCCGCGCCTTGTCGTATTCTCTGCGCTGCGGAAGGCATCGTCATACTCGGCGGTTTGTTTGCGCAGCGGCACCAGGCCGGTAATGGCGACATAGAAGTACCCCTTGGGCACCACATCCTTCGACAATTTCGCGCGATGTCCCTTCGGCGTGGACGAATCCGTAACCGCCTTGGTCTCGGTGTCGGCGGCGACGTCGTCACCGCTTTCCCGCTTGATTGCGAAGAATCCCTGCCCGGAAGCCGCCAGCAATTCTTCGACCGGCCACAGCTTGGGCGCCGGCCGTTTCTCGTGCTGTTCCCACAGTGGTTTGTCGAAGAAAACCTTCAGACGATAATCGTCATCGAGCAGCGGCACATGTTCGGCACGGGCCGGATAATCGACGATTTCGATATTCTTGGCCATCGGGATCCCACTTCGACGCCAGCGACGTGTGCCTTGGTCTGGTCGGCCAGCTTGGTCAGCATCTCGGGTTGTTTGTCCGCTGCCAGCACTTCCATCCGCATTGTCTTCCAGAAGAACCACAGCAACACGAACACCGCCAGGCCAAAGGCGGCCTTCTCGCCATGCTGGATCAGCAAGCGCTTCACGGCGTCGACGTTCAAATTCAATTTGAGTTTCATGGCTTTGTCTTCCTTCCCCCTGCTGCCGTCCGCCGCCGCACAGGCCCGCCGCTCTAATTCGGCGGGGTTGAATCGTCGGGCTTGTCCTCGGGTTTCTCCATATCGGCCGGGCTCGCCGCCGCGTCGGGCTCGCTTCCATTGTCAGCTCGCGCGCGTTGCCGGCGTCGCCCGCCGGCGGGATCGCCGCGGCCTCCGGCTTGCCGCCATTCGCGTTGTGCGGCGCCGCGTCGGCCGCCGGCTGTACTCCGTTGGCCCCGGCAGGTGGCAGGTCACCCAGTTTCGCGTGATCGGGGGGATTGAAGATGTAAATAATCCCCTTTACGTCGACCACCATATCGTAGGAACTCTGATCCTTATCGTCGCGCGTGCCGGCGCCGCCCCGGCGCCGCCTGCCGGTTGCCCCGTCTTCGTCTCGCCACCTTTTTTCGAGCGGAGGCGAAACTGCCGCACTTCCACCGGCAGCGGCGAATTGGCGCACTCGACAAGCAGTCGCGAAATCTCCCGTTGATCCATGACCAGCCGCATCACGACCGGCATCCGCTTGAACTCCGCGGGAGCGGCGCCGCCAGCTGGGGCAGCCGCGGCGTCGGCCGGCGGGGCTCGAGCGCCGGCACCCAGCGGCATTCCCTTTTCGTCGACGTACCGGCCCGCTACGCGATCCGGAATTGGAGCTGGTTGACGACGCGCGCTGGCTGGCTCGGAGTTGTCGATGTCGACCCTCGGACATGCCGTCCTGAAACTCCTCCGGCGGCTTCGCCGCCGATCAACAGGCTTTGGATCTCTTTGACCTTGGCGTTGTAGTTGCCTGTCGCGCGGTCGTTCAGATTGTCGATGATTTTCAGCAGTGCCTGGTAAACCCAGAGGTCTTCTTGCACCTCGCGCACTTCTTGCCAGGTCGGGGGTGGTTTGCCAATTGAGCCGTTCGTCGATCTTCTGTTGATTGCTCGAGGTCCAGATCACCTTATATTCGTGTTCCTGCCGGCTCCGCGGCCCCTTTGGCAGCCGGCTTCTTTTCGGCCGGACCCTGTTTTTCGAGGATGATAGTTCTTGGCATCGACGATTTCCAATAATCGCGGAAATTCGCTGCGAATGTAGTTCAGATAGTCCCGGCGAACTTTGAGGGGGATCGGGTCGTTCGGACCGAGCTTCTCGAGCACCGCGAGATTCTTCTGGCCGAGAACTTTCGGCCAGTTCAGCACATGCTCCTTTTGTTCGGTGTAGACCTTGTCCCAAGCGATCGCGACCTTCTTTTTGAGTTGCAGCGTTTCCTGTGCCAGCCCATCGACCCAGTCTTGATTCTCCCGTTCCTCGCTATTGATCTTGGTCAGATCGCTGAATTTCTTCAGGATCTTGTCCCTGCCGCTCTGGTATTCCGCCCACAGCCTCGAAGTGGCCATGAACCAGCCAATGAAACTCAACAAGATGACCGCCCCGGTCATCACCCAGAAGTGATGCTTCTTCAGCAAGGCCAAGGCGATTTTGACTTTATCCATCGTACGAAACCTTGGACGAATGACTGGACCGTCGGAAAGCGCTTGCCCGGCGACTGCCACCGGCGACGAGCGATCGTTCAGGACCAGCGTTCATTTGCATTGGGGTGATCATTGCACTGGCGCAGTTGGATCGGCCGCCGCGCCGCCTGCCGCCGCTTGAGCCGCCGCGGCCCGGGCCGCGGCTTCTTCTTTCGCCCGGCGCTTGCTGGGAGGGGTCTCTTGCCAGCAAAACTGGACGGTGAAATCGTATCGCGTCAGCCTGACGGTTTTGTCTTTGACCGCATCGATCGATTTCCAAATTCGGATTCACCCGCGATTCTTCCCGCAGTTTTTTGTCGTTCGACGATCACCGGACACGAGATGCCCAAATCGGCGATCGGCACGCGCTTCATGACGGGCGCCTTGCCATCCCCTTGCGGCACCGGCAAGTCGACCGTTCCCGATCTCGAGATTCTTCGAGCAACGTGGTGCCGCAGATATTCGCCGCCTTCCTCTTCCGTCGCGATTGCCGTTGTGAAGGTGATATCCCTTGAGCTGGATGACCCAGCCTTCGCCCGTCGGTCCTTCGGTTGCCGCCGCCGGCGCACCATCGGGGCCAGGGGCGGCGGGCGGTACAGCTGCCGGTGGTACGGCTGCGGGCGGTACTGCGGCAGGTGGTACAGCGGCGGGTGGCGCTGTGCAACCGGCGCCGTGCGCCTGGGACCGGTCCGCCTGGGACCGGTGCCCCTGGGGTGGCGGGGCCGCGCCACCGGCGCCCGCCCGCTGCTCGGTGATCTGCGCTTGCACGGTCTGATACCAGGTGGCCAAATCGGCCCTGTGCTCGCATTCCAATTCCGTGATGTGCAGTTCCTCGCGTTCTGGAATCTCGATCTCCTGCCGGCTCGTCCGGCGGATCGGAGGGCAAGCTGGCATCGAGCGCTTTGAGGACTTCGATCCACATCATTCGGCCTTCGACGTTGCCGACGATGTTTTGCCCCATCTGATCGAACTGCTTGAACGTCGGTCTTCTTTTTCGGCGTAGGCGGCGGTGTACCCGTTGGCTTCCTTTTCCACCGCGTCGGCCTGGCCGAGTGCGGTGGCAAAGTTGGTCGGAAAGACCGAGTTCCATGCCCGCCAATATCCCAGGATGCTCAGCGTAAAGCCCAACAGCAACGCCGCCGCCACGCCCACGCCCCACGGTTTCTTGTCGCGAATCAACCGATCGGTGAGGATTTCGCGCGGCAACAGATTGGTCGACAGCTTGGAGCGGCCCAAGCCTTGCAGCGCCAGCCCGTAACAGACGGCGAAGCTCAGCAGGTTTTCCTTGAAGACCGGCGAGGCCACGACCCCCGATCCGCTCAGCCCGCGGTAGCTTTTCGACTTCCACCACCGGGTAGCCCAGGTTTTGGGCCAGATATTTTTGCAGGCCGGGCAATTTCGTGGCGTTGCCCAGTGCCACCACGCGGCCGATCGCCCCGCTGGTGCCGATGTTCGAGAAGAAACCGATCGACCGCTGGACTTCCGTCAACAGGTCGTTGAACACGGGCCGCATCGCCTGGAAGACGGCCCCGCGGTCCTCGGCCTGCATGGCATTGCGCTTCAGGTGTTCCGCCTTGGCGAACGTCAGCCGCAGCTCCTTGCTCAGCGCCTTGGTGAAATGGCTTCCGCCCAGGGGAACGCTTCGCTGCCACACCCGATAGCCGTTGGTGATCACCAGATCGGTCGTGTCGGTTCCCAGCGACAACACCACCACCGATTCCGGCGGATTGTCCGGATCGTATTCGTCTGCGGGCGGCAGGTCGATCATCTGGTCGAAGACGGTGTAGTTGTAGATCGCCAGCGGGGTGAGCTGGATCATGTCGACTTCGATCCCCGCCTCTTCGAACGGCCTGAGCGCGCGAAACACCTGGTCGCGCTTCATGGCGAACAGGCCGATTTCGCTCTCCAGCAAAATGCCGTCTTCCTCGCTCCCACCCGGCATCCGCTGGTAGTCCCAGACGACGTCGTCCAGAGCGAAGGGAATCTGTTGCCGGGCTTCGTATTTGATGATGTCCGGAATCTTCTTGGCTTCGATCGGCGGCAACTTGATGAACCGCGCCAAGCCGCTCTGCCCCGAGACGGAGATCACCACCCGGTCGCCGCGCACGCTGTTGCGCGACAAGAATTGCTCCAAAGCCTCGCGAACCAGCTCGACCGGATTGGCTTCCGGCTGGCTGAGGATTTGCGGATATTCGATGTAATCGAACGCGTCGGCGGTGATGCTGTCGGGGTCGTCGCCGGCCCGCACGCGCAGCGCCTTCAGCGCACATTGGCCGATATCGATACCCCAAACGGCGTTGAATTTCGCCATTGCAGTCTGTCTCTCTGTTGCCGCTCGATCGCGCTCGTCGGCCGGGCGTCACCCGGCCGCTCGCCCGCGCGTTTTCGTGGCTCACCGGCGGCCGCTCAGTCCTCGCCGCGCTGACGTGCACCGCGAACCGACCAAAACAGCCGCGCGCACCGGCGCTGCAGCAATCGACCGGCAATAGTGCTCGCCGCTTTGCGGACGAGTCCTCTCGGAGAATGTTCCAGATTGCCTAAGCCACGGCTGCTTCGCCTCTTAAATCCAATTTAATCCCCCAGTCTTCCCACTGTCAATCAAATCCGGCGGCATCCGAAAAGCCCGGCACAATTGCTACAGTCCGCGTCCCCCTGCCGGCCCCCGCCGATTCGCTCTGCTTGCCGCTGCGCTTCAGCCAGCCGGCGTGCCCTGGCACTTCGGCCCACTCGTGCTGCCTCGGCCAGGTCAGGCGACCGGGGCGAGCCGTCTCGGATGGCCGGCTGGTCTGGCCAAAACGGGGCGTTGGCGGCGATCCGTTGACACCTCTATCGCCATTCTTACAATAAGCCAGTTTCCACCCGACGCAGCCCCGGCGATCCTCCAGCGCTTGAGCCGCTGCGACCCGGCTGGACGCTCGGGAGAGATGGGCCGCTCGAAAGACAGTGTTTGGCGTGAACCACCGGTTTGCAGAGCATCACCGCCTGGCGGTGGCAGTCGTCACGGCGGCTGGCGGGATTTTGCAGTCGGCACTCCCCTCACTTTTTGCTCGCGCTTCCCGCCGCGGTGCAGCCGGCGGCCCGCGCGGCCGCGACCTGTTTTTCTGACGACTTCGATTCCTTCCAACCCCGGCGGCAGCCCATTGCAACTCTCACCGACTCAAAAAGCCGACGTGTTGATCGAAGCCCTGGGCTGGATTCGCCAGTTCCGCGACAAGGTTACGGTCATCAAGCTGGGCGGCAGCGTGCTGGAAGACGAGACCGCCCTGCGGCACTTGCTGGTCGACATCGTCTTCATGGAAACGGTCGGCATGCGGCCCGTGGTGGTCCATGGCGGCGGAGCGGCCATCAGCCGGGCGATGGATGCGGCCGGGATCGAGCCCCGCTTTATCCACGGCCGCCGCTACACCGATGACGCCACGCTCGAAATCGTCGAGCAGGTGCTCGGCTACGAAACCAACGAACGGATCGCCGACGAGATCGAACGCTTCGGCGGCCGCGCCGCCCCGCTCAACTTTCGCACGACCAACGTCCTGTGGGGCGAGCGGCTCCAGCTCGACGAACCCGGCGGCGAACCGCTCGACCTGGGACACGTCGGCCACGTCACCCGCGTCGACCGGGCCACGATCGACAACCTCTGCTATGCCGGCATCGTGCCGGTCATTCCCTCGCTCTGCCGCAGCGAGAAGGGCGAAAAACTCAACGTCAACGCCGATACCGCCGCCCAGGCCGTGGCCCAGGCCCTGGGAGCCGAAAAACTCGTCTTTCTCAGCGATGTCAACGGCGTGCGCCTGAACAAAAACGACCCTCAGTCGCTCCTTAATTCGCTCAGCGCCACCCAGGCCCGCGAAATGATCCGCAGTGGTAAGATCGAACAGGGCATGATTCCCAAGGTCGAGGCCTGCCTGGAAATGCTCGACAAGGGGGTCCGCAAAATCCACATCATCGACGGCCGCGATCGGCACTCGTTGCTGCTGGAAATCTACACCACCAAAGGCGTCGGCACCGAAATCATGAAAGACGCTTGAGGCGACAGGCTGAGGCCACAGGCTACAGGACGAAGACAAAGCACGCAAATCCAGACACGATCGACCACCAAAGCAAGGCGGACACGGGCGGAGCTTCCTACCTGAGCCTGTAGTCTCAAGCCTAAGCCTCTCGGAGAACCGCAATGGCCATGGCCGATACGTTGAATTCCGCCGAAATCATCGAAATGTTTCGTCGGTACGTCGTTCCCAATTATCGCCGCTACAACATCGTGCTGGCCCGCGGCGAAGGCTCCTACGTCTGGGACACCGACGGCCGCCGCTATCTCGATTTCTTTCCCGGCTGGGGCTGCAACCTGCTGGGCCATTGTCCCGAAGCCGGTCGTCAAGGCCGTGCAGGAACAGGTCGCCACGCTGATCCACGTTCCCAACACCTGGTACACCGAAGCCCAAGGCCGCTGGGCCCAGGCCCTGTCGGAGCGCAGCTTTGGCGGGCAGGCCTTCTTTTGCAATTCCGGGGCCGAGGCCAACGAAGCGGCGATCAAGCTCGCCCGGCTGCACACGCCCAAAGAGCGCTACAAGATCATCACCTTCGAAGGGGGCTTTCACGGCCGCACGCTCGGCGCCACCGCCGCCACCGCCCAGCCGAAATATCACGAAGGGCTCGGGCCCGCTGATGGCCGGCTTCGTCTACGCCCCGTTTGGCGATCTCGACGCCGACCCGCCGCCTGATCGACGACGAGACCGCGGCCATCCTGGTCGAGCCGGTGCAGGGCGAAGGGGGCGTGGTCATTCCGCCCGACGGCTTCCTGCAAGGACTGCGCGAGCTGGCCGACGACAACAAGATTCTGCTGATGTTCGACGAAGTGCAAACCGGCTGCGGCCGCACCGGCCAGTGGTTCGCCTATCAGCACTTCGGCGTCACGCCCGACGTGATGACGCTGGCCAAGGCGCTGTGCGGCGGCGTTGCCGGCGGGGCCCTGTTGACCACGGCCGAAATCGCTCCCAGCCTGCGCCCCGGCATGCACGCGGCCACCTTTGGCGGCAATCCGCTGGCCGCCCGCGCCGGGCTGGCCGCCATCGAAATGATCGAGCAAGAGCATTTGCTCGAGCACGCCCGCCAGCTGAGCGATCTGTTCCGCGAGCGGCTGACGGCGCTGGCCCAGGAGTGCGAATTGGTCCGCGAAGTGCGGATTCTGGGATTGATGATCGGGATCGAGCTGTCGATCGAGGGTGCCGCCGGTGGTCGAAGCCTGCCTGGAGCGTGGGCTGCTGGTCAACTGCACGCAAAACACGGTGCTGCGGCTGTTGCCGGCGATGAACCTGACCGACCGCCCAATTGCACGACGGCTGCGACATTCTGGCCGAGGCGATCCACAAGCAGATCGGTTAGCCACGCCATGCGACACTTGCTCACTCTGGCCGACGTTCAGGCCAACGAAATCGAACGCATCTTCGCCATCACCGAAGATCTGAAGACGAAATACGCCGCCGGACTGCGCGAGCCGCTGCTGCCCGGCCGCGTGATGGCCCTGCTGTTCGAAAAGCCTTCGCTGCGGACGCGCGTCAGCTTCGAAGCCGGCATGATCCACCTCGGCGGCAGCAGCCTGTTCTTGGGAGACGACGTCGGCTTCGGCGCCCGCGAAAGCCTGGCCGATTTCGGCCGCGTCCTCAGCCAATATGTCGACGTGATCGTCGTCCGGGCGTTCCTCCACAAAACCGTCCACGACCTGGTCCAATACAGCAGTTGCTCGGTCATCAACGGACTGACCGACGACGCCCATCCCTGCCAGGCCTTGGCCGATTTGTACACGCTCAAGGAACTGTTCGGCCGCCTGGCCGGCCGCACGCTGGCCTACATCGGCGATGGCAACAACGTCGCCCGCTCGCTGGCCGAGGGCTGCGGCAAGGTCGGCATGCGATTTGTCATGGCCACGCCCGAGGGCTACCGTTTCGAGCCGGAGTTTCTCAAGCAGCTGGCGGTCGACGTTCCCGATCTCGACATCGTCGTGACCGCCGACCCGCGCGAGGCGGTGCGCGAGGCGACGGCCGTCTACACCGACGTCTGGACCAGCATGGGTCAGGAGAAGGAAACGGCTCGCCGGCGAAAGGATTTTGCCGACTTATCAGATCAACGCCAAGCTGATGGCCGCCGCCCCCAAGGAGGCGGTCTTCATGCATTGCCTGCCGGCCCATCGCGGCGAGGAAGTGACCGACGACGTGATCGACGGCCCGCAGAGCGTCGTCGTCCAGCAGGCTTCCAATCGGCTGCACGTGCAGAAAGGAATCCTGGCCTGGATTTTGCGCTGAACGCAGCGTCCAGGCCAAATCCCAATGCTCCGCCACGACCACCGCGCCGACGACCAATTGCGACCGCTGGAAATCCGCCGCGGCTTCACGCGCCCTGCGCCCGGCAGCGTTCTCATTCAAGCCGGCCGCACCACGGTCCTCTGCACCGCCAGCATCGACTCGCAGGTCCCCCCCTGGCTGGTCGGCAAGGGACAAGGCTGGGTCACCGCCGAATACGGCATGCTTCCCGGCAGCACCCGGCCGCGCAAACGTCGCGACGTCGGCAAAGTCGACGGCCGCACGACCGAAATCCAGCGGCTCATCGGCCGCAGCCTGCGGGCAGTCGTCAATCTCGAAGCCCTCGGCGAGCGAACCATCACGCTCGACTGCGACGTGCTGGAAGCCGACGGCGGCACCCGCACCGCCAGCATCACCGGCGCCATGGTCGCCCTGGTCGATGCCCTGCGGGCGACGCCCGACCTGGCCGGCTCGATCGGCACCATCTTGCGCGACAGCGTGGCCGCGGTCAGCGTCGGCATTGTCGATGGCCGGCCGGTGTTGGATCTCGATTACATCGAAGACGTCGACGCCAGTGTCGACATGAACGTCGTGCTGACCGGCCGCGGTCAGTTTGTCGAAGTGCAAGGATCGGGCGAAGAAGCGACGTTCAGCCAGGAAGAGCTCGACGCCCTGGTGCGCCTGGCCCGCGTCGGCATCGACCAGCTTCGCGAGCGGCAGCGCGACGCCCTGGGAGCCGATTGGCCGTTTGGAAAGTGACTCGCCCGCCGGCGTTCGGGCCGGCTCGCCGCGAAACAACGCAAGAAAGGGACGCAATCGCATGGCGGGCCGTTATTGGATGGTGTGCGGTGCGGTGCTGGCCGCCTTGGGCGTCGGCTTGGGAGCGATCGGTGCCCACGTGCTCAAAGAGCGGCTCTCGGCCGAGCAGCTCGTCACCTACGAAACCGGCGTCCGCTACCATCTTTATCATGCCCTGGCGCTGATCGTCATCGGGCTGGTCATCGAGCGCTATGCCGGCAGCCTGCTGCAGGCGTCGGCCGTGGCGATGCTGCTGGGCATCGTGCTTGTTTTCGGGCGGAATCTACGCCTGGCTGGCCACCGCGATCAAACCGTTTGTCCACATCGTGCCGATCGGCGGCCTGGCGCTGATCGTCGGCTGGCTGCTGCTGGCCGCCGGATTGCTCGCTCCAGCGGAAGCGACTGGCGAGAGTAAACGACGCTCCACCCGCGCGAAAAAAAGCGTGCGGCCGCCCCCACCGCAGCCGCACGCCTCCTCACACCACCGCCAACTCTTCCAGCTCCTTCGCCAGTCGCTTGCGGGCGACGTGCAGCCGGCGCTTGATCGTGCCGACCGGCGCGGCGAACTGGTCGCTCATCTCGATCAGCGATTGGCCGTCGACGTAAAACGCCATCAGCGTCGCCCGATCGGTCCGCTTCAGCCGACGCAAGCCCGCCCGAACCTGCGAGCGCTCCTCGCGGGCCAACACGGCCGACAGCGGCGTTTCGCGGTCGATGCAGGTGGCCGCCAGGCTTCGCCGGCTCGGTCGCCACGCCCGGCGTCTTCCGCACGGCGCGGTTGATCGCCATGCGATTGGTCATCGAGCGCAGCCATCCGCCAAAGCATTCCGGCTGGCGCAATTGCGACAGCTTTTGCATGGCCTTGACGAAGACTTCCTGGCTCACCTCCTGGGCCTCGCTGTGGTTGCCCAGCCGGCGATAGGCCGTGGCGTAGACGGCCCGCTCGTAGCGCTCGGCCAACTGGCCGAACGCGGCGCGGTCTCCCTGCTGAGCAGCCACCACCAGGCTGCTCGACTGCTCCTCGGTTGCTTCCTCGCTCGGCGTTCATATTGATTCTCCCATCCAACTGGGCTGTCGAGGCCTGAGTGTGTGGGCCGCGAAAAAAACGGCGCGACCCAAACGAAAAAACGCGGGAAAGCTGGCCGCCCAAGGTTTTTGCCAGACTTGGCGGAAGTGAAACAAAAACACTTCGACCGCTGGCTTTGGCCTCGGGTCCCCGGTGCGCGACTCTCAGTGCTTAGCTCTGGTGCTCGGTCGTGAGCGGCCAGATGCTAGCAGTCCGCACTGCGGGGCATCGGCGTGCCGGTGGCAATGGCCACTGGCAAGCGGCACACTGCTACCGGCACCAAGCCGACCATCGGCATCCCATACCATGCCGATCGCCGGCATGCGATAGGATTTCGATTTGGTCGGCTGCCTGGTGACGGCAACTGCGATGGCATCAGCCGCCAGGTCCAAAAGATGCGAGGCGTTTTGCCACGCATTTTGAACATTGGCCGACCAGTGCCGACCGCAAGCCGTGCCACAATTGGCTGAGCCGCCGTCGACTGTCGTGCAATCGATCGGCATGCCGCAAACCCAGATGCTGCGCAGCGCTAAACGGACGTTCGCAACCCGTCGCGACGGCAAGACAACCTTGGCGTTGACCAATGGCGATTTGCTTCGTGATTTGGGTGTTGAACGTACGCATGGGAAAACCCCTGGCGCCTTGCGCTGTTGGGAGAAAAAAAGAAGGAAACTCCCGAACGTAATCCACTTACTTTGTCATCCCGGCCAGGGCGAGTCAATCCCGGCCGGTTGAGCGGAAAACGGCAAATCACCCGCCGCTCGACACCCTTCTGACACCGGCCGCGAGGGAAAGGTTCGCAGACCCGAGGCACGCTATTATTTTCCGACCGCTGCTGGCCCTCACCCCCGCTAGCGGGCGGGCTACCAGCAGTATCGGCCAAATCGCTGGCCGTTTCAGCGCCAGTTCGATCGTCAGCGGACCTGGCCCTTCGCGCGAATTTTCGTCAGCAGCGACTTCAACTCGGCGACCTTATCGGGACGCTCGCCGTATAGGTTATGTCGCTCCCCGACGTCCTGGCTCAGATCGTACAGCTCGCCAGGATAGTCATTCTTCGCGTAGCCATTCTCCTGTTCAAACCATTCGGGCACCTGGACGACGCCGCCCGTTTTGGTGGCCACCAACAGCCACTCCTCGTGCCGCACCGCGTAACCGCCTGGCTGACCGTATTGTGAACGATGCTCGTGCCGCGGGCTCGGCTGCCCCTTCCGTCCACATCGGCAGCAGGTTGTAGCTGTCGGGGGCGGAGCCGGCCGGCAGTGTCGCGCCGACCACGGCAGCCAACGTGGCCATCATGTCGACCTGACTGACCAGGCTGTCGTTGACCGTCTCCGGTTTCACGTGCCCGGGCCAGCGGACAATCAGCGGCACACGATGCCCCCCCTCCCACAGATCGCGTTTCACGCCGCGCAGCGGGCCGGCACTGCGGTGATTGAAATTGCGGATGCGGTTGTAAGCCAGGTACTCCGGGCCGTTGTCGGACGAAAAGATGACCAGCGTGTTGTCGGCAAAGCCGTTGTCTTCCAGCGCCTGCAGGATCCGCCCGACGTTGTCGTCGGTCTGCACCATCCAATCGCCGTATCCGCCGGCCTGCGATCGGCCGCGAAATTTTTCCATCGGAACGATCGGCGTGTGCGGCGAGTTGAGCGGCACATAAAGAAAGAACGGTCCCTCTTTGCCGCGCTGCTCGCCGATCCACTCCACGGTTCGCTCGGTGAGTTTCGGGACGACGGCATAAAAATCCCAGTCCTTCCGGCATTGGCCCGGGCCTCAGGCGTCCCAGGCAACCTTCGGCCGGTCTTCCGGTCGGTGAACTTCACCGGCTCGGTCGGCGGTTCCAGGACGCGGTCATTTTCGAACCAGGTGTAGGGCGGAAAGTTCGGCACGTCGTTGCCGAAGTAGTAGTCGAATCCGCGGGCGAGCGGGCCGCCGGGAATCGGCTTCGACCAATCGAAGGCATCGGCGGCATAACCGGTTTTCGGGTCCGGAGGCGCCGCGTTTGGATTCTTGATCGCCGCCCAATCCCAGCCCAAGTGCCACTTGCCGATGCAGGCGGTGCGGTAGCCTTCGGCTTTGAGCATCTGGGGGAGCGTGAAATCGGTCGCTTCGAACACCGGCGGCCCAAAGGAGTTGCACGATGTCGTCGAGCCTCCGCCAGTGAAACGAACCGGTCAGCAACGCGAACGGCTGGGACTGCAAACCGGCCGCCGAGCTGTGCGCGTCGGTGAAACGCATCCCCTCCCGCGCCAATCGGTCGAGATGTGGCGTCGGGATTTTTGAGTCGGGGTTCTGAATCCCCAGATCGCCATAGCCCATGTCGTCGGCGTATACGATGACGATGTTCGGCCTGGCCGACGGCTCGGCGCTGGCGGCGAGCGGTGCGAGCAGCCAGACGAGCCCGGCGAACAGGGCGAGCTTTGCAACTTTCGGGGGGGCGGCGTTGGACTTGTTGGCGGAAATCATTGCGGATTCTCCGGAGCCAGCCGATTCGCGAGATCTGATTTATAGCATCTCGCGGAATTCCCGGCAGCGACCGCAAGCGCACGCGCGGTGCCGGTCAATTCGAGCATCGGCCGCACCCACATGCTTGCCCGGCCGGTTGCCAGGCATATCATTAAGATTGCTGGAGAAACCCTTTTCGTGTCGTGGCTTGATGGAAATGGAGGCGGCCGGCATGTCTCACTCGCTTTTCCGTTTCGCTCTAGGTTCGATCTTGTTGACGGGCGGCTCAACCGCCTGGGCCCAGGGTAGCTCGGATCGGGCCTACCCAATGAACGTCGAAGATCGCATCAACGAGACCACCGGCACCAGCGACGATTCGGGCTACGACGACAATGGCCGGTCGATCGGCGCGGCCGGCGCCTATCCGATGAATGCGCTCGACCGCATCAACTCGGGATGGCGCCAACACCTGAACATGATCGACCGCACACCCCGGTCGGGTTCCAACACGGTGCGAAGCGGCGCGACCACGTCCCGCGTTACCGTCGTGAATCCAAGCCTGAACGATCGGCCCGATGCGTGGCGCTATCGTTGGCATGAAAATCGCTGGTGGTACTACAAGGCCGACAACACGTGGTTGTATTGGACCGGAAAGCATTGGAACGCGTTTCAAAGCGCCCCGGCCGCCGATCAAGACGCGGCGGGCAACGCCCACTGAACGGGCAGGGTGACGGTGCGTCGCTTGTCAATCCGCGTGCGCAATGGCATGAAAACGTACACGAAAGAAGATTTCCCGGTCAGCAAGATCCGGCGTTTTCTCGAGCCAGGGCCGATCGTGCTCATGAGCTCCGCCTGCAAAGGCGAGCAAAACATCATGACGTTGGGCTGGCACCTGGTGATGGGATTTATCCCCTCTTTGGTCGGCTGCTACATCTGGGACGAGAACCACAGCTTCTCGTTGATCCGCCGCAGCAAGGAGTGCGTGATCAACGTGCCGACGTTCGATCTGGTCGACAAGGTGATCGGCATCGGCAACTGCCACGGATCCGAAGTCGACAAGTTCGAGAAGTTTGCTCTCACGCCGATTGCCGGCAAAAGGGTGGCGGCTCCGCTCATCGCCGAGTGCTACGCGAACTTCGAATGCAAGCTGATCGATACGAGCCTCATCAAGAAATACAGCCTCTTCGTCTTCGAAGTGGTTCGCGCAGGTCGCCACCTCGCCGCGCTATCCCAAAACGGTTCATTACCGGGGCGACGGCGTCTTCATGATTTCCGGTCCATCGGTGAGCTATCGCCGCAAGTTCAAACCCGAGAACCTCTAGGCCCGGACGTCTCGTCGTTCGAGGACAAGCCGGCTAAGCCGGCGTGGGTGTCGCGCAGGTGGCGAGATGCTACACGCTGTTCACATATTCTCGAGCGCCGCCATCAGGCTTTTGGTGAGCCGTTCGACGTTGGCCCAGCACGGTTTGGCGATGAATGGCGTGGCGTGGACGCTCATCAGATATTGCAACGCCTTGCGAGTGATATACCGCTCGGCAAAGAAATCGCTGGCATCCCAATCATGCGCCTCGACGATCCAATCGGTGTCGTTAATGATTTCCGCGGAAAATGGTTGGTCGCAACGGGCATCGATCGAGCCGATCAGGTCCAGTTTGCATTGCGGACAGTGGAACGTAGTGTCGTGGCAGGCCGGGCAAACGACCGGCCCCCAATGGCAGCGCGGGCACTCGTTGGGATCGGGTACTTGAACTTGGATTCGTCGCACGCAGTCACGCCCCTGAAAATCGAGCCAACACAGCCGGGGGATTTCTTGCAGGCGGGCCTGGCTGAACCGGATCGGCATGTCCACCGAAACGAGGCCACGAAGACCACTCTCTAACAGCCGGCGGCTGAACGCCTCAGTCGCGACGATACTTTCGCCAATGCAATCGCGCACAAACTCCGCGACGTGGTCTCCGCCGCGCAATTCTGCCCAAGACACACTCTGTCCTTCATACTTGGTCACATGCGATGCTTCCAATGGGCAGTCATGTCGCTCTTCGGCGTGGACACACACCTCCGCATAAGCTTGTCCCTCGTAGATTGTCGTCGCTGACTCGCTGACAATCCACTGTTTCGAATCCGCCTCCATCCGAAGGGATAGATGGGTATCGAATGGGATTTCGAGCTGAAAGAAGTAACCTTTCAGCAGCTCGCCCGAGCGGTCGTAATATCGTATTTTCATGGTCCTTACAGCCTGGCCCCTTCGATTTCGAATTGCCGGAGGATCAGAGCCTTTACCTTGTTGTCAAATCCAGCGGCGTTCAGATATTTCATCGTCGCATCCTGCAGCGCCTGCCACTCCTCTGGCTTAATGAACCCGCGAGCCACCCTGGCTTGATACACCGCAGCGTACCATTTCAGCATATTATCAAGAGAAGCCTGGACGTGCGGCGGAGGATCGACGATGTTGTTCGCAAGAGCTGCATTTTCGGCGATTAAAGTGAAGATCGCAAAGCCGGTCGCGGCAACTCCGGCTTTTTTCAGCGTACCCTCGATTCGGGCGGGACGCAGGTTCATCAATCGCTGGTCCTTAAGCCGCTTCTCCACCGCAGCTACGTCCTTGGCGGCGGCGCCCGATTTTACCCAGAGTGACTTGTACGTAGCCTCAATCTCGGCCTGAAGCCTTTGCACCTCCGCGAGTGGCACATGTTTGTACGCCTCTTTGTAGCCCCCGTATTTTTTCGCGTTTGCAGCCCAGAACTTTGTTTGGATCGCATCAATTTCGTCGTGGGTCTTCCCGGATACACCCCTTAGATTGTCCAAGTCATTGAGGTCGATATTGAGTTCGATGCGGAACCTTTCGGCAAGTATGTCACGGCCCTTTTCAAAAACGTGATGGACTTCGAAGCTGTCCGGCATGGAGGGCGTTGCGTCTTTGAACGCCCTGCGATAGCTTCGACTCACATTGGGCTTGTCGGCCACCAAGATGAATCGATGGTCCTGGCTGCCGAGTTGAGGTGGCTCGCCACTTAAGGTCTCGGCCGCTGCAGCGCCAACGCCGACGGTCTGACCTCGTGCCGTCGTGCCGCCCATTTCGATGGCGCGTGACTCGATCGGCCGCGCGCGCGATTAGTGCGTTTGGCTGGGCCAAATCTTGCGAATTGGCCCGTGCCGGCGATGCGCGATTCGATGAGTGCTTCGATCACACGGATCGACTCGGGCAAGATCTCCAACCCGTTACGCTCGGTCTCGTCGACGAATCGCGCGATCTCTTCGCGCCATTTTTCGGCGATCGGATGGCTCAGAACATCGTTGAGCCACGCTTCGAGTGAGACGTTGAAATCGTGATAGATGACCTCGAACGCCTGCAACATATCGGTCAGGATGAAATCGTAGACCGCCCTCCAAGGGTTCGTTTCCGTGCTAGAGCCATCCATGAATCGTCGCTTCTCCCATGAGTCGTGGCGGGCACCGGGCATGCGGCCCGACTGCTGCACGATTAACGTGGAAACAATGCGTTCCAGGCCGCCCGGCTGACATAGATTTCATGGCGAAGATCGCCGACTGCGGTCTCGACGGTCGCTTGAGCAAGCGATAACGCCTTCTCTGCGGCGGCCGCCGCCAGCCGCTCGGTGAGACTCGCGGTCGGCTGTACGATGATTGGTGGTTGGCCACGAGCTGTCCCATCGTCGCCCGAGCCCTCGTCGCTGCCCGAAGGTTGGGAACCGCCGCCGCCGTCGCCGCGATCTTCATCAGCCGACGACGGAAAAGAGAAAGAGAGCGCGCGAGGACTTGGGTGGAATAGTTTGACGCCTGGCGCTCGGGGTGGGCAAATCCGCCGAATCATCATCGAGCCCGATCGATAACGCCGGCGGCGCATCGCTGCCGAGCAGTGCGTCAGAGGTGAATGGATCGGCAGCAGGGAGCGAAAATCCATCGCTCGCGACCGGTGTGATTTCGAGCTCAGGGGAGGCCGAATCGGGCTCTCCTGCGGGCGCCGGATACTGCGCAGGGTCGCCGATCGAAGGACCGGGAGAGATGCGTTGCGGCTGCGGCATGTTCATGGGCTGCGGGCAATGCAATCCACCAAAAGCCGGCAGGGTTGGATTCGTGTCGCGATAGGGCAGCAGGTGAGGCTTGCCATAATCGGCCGGCCGCGCCGGATCATCGAGCCGGTCGAGGCCGTCATGCACGAGCGGATTGCTCCAGAGCGACTGACCGGGTGGCGCCGGTTCGCCGCGGCGCAACAACAGCAGGCGGCGCGATGTCGTCTTGCGGTGCGATGTCCGAAATTTGTGCGGTGCCATCGGGCGGCTCCATTTCACCGACCGGCATCGCATCGTCAGTCGGCGCCGTGTCATCGCCTTGCGCTCCATCGCCGGGCGCGGTCGGATCGTTGGCAATCACGCTTACCGTGTGGCCTGCCAGCCGGAGCGTGGAGACGAGCATCTGCCGTTTGGCCGCCTCCGAGTCGGGCTGCGGTCGTTGCCGCCGGACCGCATCGAGCACGATTTCCCGGATGTGCGAGGATATTTTCTCATCCATGGGCAAGCTCCATTCAGCCTGAGGTCATCTTTTTGGCTGCAGCGTATCGCGAGTCCGCAAAACGGCCACGCGGCGAACGACCGCGTCGACGATCGCCAGATGGCGAGCCAACAGCCGATCGGCCGCCTGGCGATCCGACAGACAACGGCCGGCGGTCGCCTGCACTTCGAAATACAAGCCGGACCGTGCGGGCGATGCGGTCGATGTCGCGCTCGCAGCCGGCCGCCGCGGCGGGACTTTGTTTCGGACATTTCCAGCAAGGCAGCAGCGTGCCGGGCGGACGGCGGACTGGCTGGCCCAACCGGCGGACGATTTGATGCCGCTCGTCGTAGAGCCACGTTTGACAACGCGCACAGGTGCGCTCGAGCAATTGGGGGTGAAGCAGAATCAGGTTCACCCCCATGAGCAGTTTTTTTCGTCGTGCTCCTCGCGAATTTCGCCGATCGTGCGGCCGGCCAGCCGCCGCCTGCGGCCTTTTCGTCGAGCAGCCGATCCCGCGTTTCCGGCGGCCACGTCGGGATCGATGTCCGAAGCCGCGGTGCCGAGGATGATCCGATTCAACTTGACGAACAATTCGGGCTGCATCCGCAGCATCGCATCGGCCGACGCGGGTGACCGGCTGCCGGTCGGCGTCGACGCAGATCCCAATCGACGATCTTTTGGGCCAGGAACTGGGCGACGTGGCAGTCGAACCGATGCGAGTTCAACTGGCCGGCCGCGTCGTACAACTGGCTCCGTTCTTCGACCAGCGCCGGCCGATAGCGTGAATCGCAGCGTGCCGTGCAGGCGCGGCACGGCGGCGATCAGCGCACGTTGGGTGTAGCCGTCGTGAAAATAATCGGCTCGCAACATGATGGCCTCGTGGCAAAGCTGGGAGTGGCGAAAGCGGCGCTGGCGATCGATGCGCGGCAGCGGCCACGTGGGGCGACGAGCGAAACTTTAGCAAACTCGGCGTCGATTTTCGCCGGGCAAAAGTGAGCCACCTGGCCTGAAAATGGGGCTTGCAGACGGCCGCGCGGCGAGAAGACGCGCAGCGAAGTCACTGCGAGCGATTCAACGGAAGCGCGCAAGTGCGAGAACGTGCGGCGCTGCGTCTGGACGGCGAAGAAGCGAGAACAGCGCCGCGTGCGCGCCGCCGTTACGCTCGCGGACGAACGTCGAGGCTCACGCCGCCCCGCTCGCGCTCGGAGATCTCGCGAATGTCATCGCGAGCGCGGAAGAAGGCGTCGACCACGCGGGCATCCCATTGGCTGCCGGCCCCTTCACGCATGATGGCGTCGAGCCGCTCGTCGGGCAATCCCTTGCGATAGGGCCGGTCGCTCGTCATGGCGTCGAAAGCATCGGCCACGGCGACAATGCGGGCCATCAGCGGAATCTGTTCGCCGGCCAGCCCGTGCGGATAGCCCTTGCCGTCCCATTGTTCGTGATGGTGCAAGACGACCGGCAGCACGTCGTCGAGTTGTTTCAGGCCGGCGAGGATGCGATGGCCGATTTCGGCGTGGGTTTTGATGTGCTCGTATTCGGCTTCGGTCAGCCGCCCTTCTTTGCGCAGCACGGTGTCGTCGATGCCGATCTTGCCGGTGTCGTGCAGCAGGCCCGACAGGTAGATGCGGGCGAGCATGTGGCTGTCGCCCCCCAGTTCCTCGGCCAGGCGGCGGGCGACCTGGCCCACGCGGTTGCTGTGGCCGCAGGTGTACGGGTCTTTGGCGTCGATGGCCGAAGTCAGCGCGCGGACCACGTCGTTCACGAATTCGGCTTGCTGGCGATACAGCTCGATGTTGCCCGAGTGAATGCCCAGAATCGCGGCGACCGACGTCAGCAGGCTGGCTTCGACGGTCCCCAGTTCGTGGCCCTCGCGGTGATTGAAGACCGCCAGGTAGCCGAACAGGTTGTTCCCTTCCGACAGCGGAATGATGATCGCCTGGCGAATTCCGGCAAAGGGCCACGACGGCTTCGTCGGTCAGCGGCTGGTTGATGATCGTCGGCCGGTGGTCGAGCTTGATTTCCAGGTGCGCGACCAGCCGCAGGAATCCGTCGCCATCGACCGGTGCCGGGCCATGCGCCAGCAGCATGGGCTCGCTCGTCGCGCCGTGCGCGCCGTCGTCCGAGCGGTTGACCGGCACAAGTTGCATGGCCAGCGATTCGACCGGCAGCACGTCGGCCAGCCATTCCAGCGCCCGTTGTCCCAGCTCCTCGGTGCGGCTGGAAAGTTTCAGATTCTGGGTCAGGTGATAGAGCAGGCTGATTTCTTCATAGGTCGTCGCCAGGTTGAGCGAAAGGCTGCTCAGCTCCTTCTCCAGGCTGGCGGTGCCTCGGTCGGCGGCCAACTTGTCGACCAGCAGCCGGGCAACGCTCAGCAGTCGGGCCGGCGGCCAGATCTCCTGGTCGGCCAACCATGCGGCCAGCGCCGGTTCGTTCATTCCGAGCCATGGCTGGCAAGCCGGCTCGCGATTCATCTGGGCCCACCGGTGCGGCTCAAAAAGGTGCCCAGCGCCACGACGCTGCGATCGCCGACCGTGCGCGGGAATCGCCAGCGAGACGAGCGGCTCGTCATCTTCGATCAGTTCCGGGCTCTTGCCGCCGGGCGACCGTGCGGCACAGTTCGGCCCTCACCAACCAGTCGAGCCCGCGATGCGCGGCGGCGGTGTGGAGCAAATCGCCCGAAGCGCCGTCGAGAATGCTGAATTCGACGCCGAACGTGTCGGCCAACGTCGGCACGCAGTTCGACGAGTGCGCTGTGCCGCCTCGCTCTCCTGCTGGAGTCGATTTCGGCGACGGCGATTCAACCGCAGTGCGTGAGTCACGGCGCGAGCCTATCGGTGCGGCTGGAATGATTCGGGTGCGGCATGTCGCTGCTGCCTCTTGTGCCGCTCGGCGTCGGGTGACGCAATGGTACGTTTCCGCAAAATGCCCGGAAATACCCTAGGGATTCTTCTGCCCCACGATAAAGCCTGTTCAACTCTAGGTTATTGGTCGGAGGACGGCTCGCGCAATCGCGCCGGCCGTTTCACCCGATTGCCCCGCGGCGCAAGCAAAGCGGACCGGCCTTTAGCGATCGTAGCGGCTGGTGGGGCGCGGGACAGCGCGCGACAGGGCGACGCGCCGGCGGGGAACCGACGTGCGGACAAGACTGGCGTCGCAACAGCGCCGGCGAGCGGAGCTGCGGCGACCGGCACGCGTTTGCGGCCTGCGCGGCCGCGTGCATTGCAACCGCGCGGACGGTCAACTTCCCTGTCGATTGCGATAGCGCGCGCTGACGCGATCGAGCAAGGCTCGATCTTTCGACGAGAGGCCGGTCATGCCGGCTTCGTGCAGCCGCACCAGGATCTCGTCGACGCGGCGTTCTTCTTCCTCTTCGATCATCCGTTGCTTTCGCAGCCGGGCCTCTTGGCGATGCGCAATCCAACGACGCAGCGTCCCCGGCCCGCCATCCCGGCGGGGTCGATCGAAATGGCGCTCCAGGCTGGTATAGCCCTGCGAAAAATCGTAGTTGAACAGCTCGTCCTCCAACTCCGACTCGTCCAGCCGAGCCATCTCTTGCTTGGCGCTGAAGAACAACAGCATGGCCAGCAAGATGAATACCACCCAGGCGGGCAAGTGGCGTCGAAGGCGATTCTTCCCAACTCAGGCCAGGCCATGATGCAGAGCACGACCGCCACCGCCTTGCCGGCCCACGTCACCACTTGCCCGGCGCGTCCGGTGATCGAGCCAGCGCCGCAGCAGCGCGCGCAAAACGCGCCCGCCGTCGAGCGGAAACGCCGGAATCAGGTTGACCAGCACCAACAGCCAATTGACCCAGAACGTCAGCTTGAGAGCCACGATCCAGACGGCCGCCGCTCGCGCAGCCCGTGCGGCGTCGAGCGGATGCCACAAGCCGATCAGGTCCTGATCGCGCGCACAGGATCAGCGGCGCCACCAACGAACAAATCAGCAGATTGACCAGCGGCCCGGCCAGCGCCACCACGATCTCGAGCTGGGGTTCGCGCGGCACTTGCGGCGCGGCCAATCCCCCCAGCGGCCAAAGGACGATCTGATCGGCGTGCCCGCCGACCCGCACTGCCGTCACGGCATGGGCGATTTCGTGCAACAGCACGCTGACCAACAGAATGCCCAGCAACAGCAGGCTGTCGCGGAGCAAGCCGTGGTGCGGATAGCGGCTGCTCAAATAGAGCGCCAACACCGCCAGACCGAGAAAGAAGGCGTGGAGGCGCACGTGCACGCCGCGCCATCGCCCTAAATTGATGCTCCAACTGGCAAGATCACGCATGGCTTGATACACGAACAAGTTGCGCAGGTTTAGCGGAACGCAATCGCGCAAACAGAATCGCCTCGCGGCCGGCGCTCATGCGCGTTCGAGACACCGCCATCCTATCACTGAAAACCGACAGAATCAATCAACTGGCCGTCGGCCAGCAACCGCGGCCGGTCGATCCGCCGGGGGGGCGGAAACGCCCGCTCGCTCGGCCGCTGCCGGCAGTTTTCGGCTCGCGGGGCGTGCGATGCCCCGAGTGGCGAAGAAAAATGTTTCTCCCGCCCGACGGTTCGATTCGGCCCGGCCTCGGGCTCGACTATGATTGAAGTGGCAGCGTGTGCGCAGGCAAGTCGTTCGTGGCCGCCGAGGTGCGGCTGCGGCCCCATCGGGCCGAAGTGCGTGCCGGGGCCCGTGTGGTCGAACCGATCGGCCACCGCGAGAGTTGCCGGCGCGGACGGCTAACGCTGGCAAGCGCCGTCAGCTTCCCCCTCGCCTGGCCCGGGCGCGTGCGGATAAGTTGGCAGCCGCATGCAAACGCTGGCGTGTGCGAGCAGCGGCGGCAAGCGTCTGCCACGATTTAGTCGTCAAGGAGCAACGAATGCCGGTGGGAAAGCAGGAATTTCGGGCTGCACTCGGACACTTTGCCAGCGGCGTCAACGTGGTGACCGCACGCCTGGCCGACGGCCAACTGGCCGGGATCACCGTCACGGCGTTTTGTTCCGTGTCGCTCGAACCGCCGCTGGTGCTGGTTTGCATCGATCAAGCGGGCACGCCTGCACGACCCGCTGGCCGGGGGCCAGCCGTTTGCCGTCAATTTGCTCGGTGCCGATCAAGAAGTCCTCAGCCGTCGGTTTGCCGCCAGCGGTCCCGACCAGTTTGCCGGCGTCGGCTACACGACCAGCAGCGAGGGAACCGCCTGGTTGGACGACACGCTGGCGGTCATCGAGTGCAGTTTTGTCGAGAAGTATGCCGGCGGCGACCACACGATCGTTGTCGGCCAGGTCGAAGCCACGCGGATTCGAGAAGGCAAGCCGCTGCTCTATTTCCGCGGCGGATACGGACAATTGGCCTGAGCGGTCGTGGACCGCGAGCGAAGCGGCAGCGGATCGTCCTCGTTTTCAGAGCGTGCCCGCACATATAATCGGAAGCATCATGCCCGCAGCCACTCGCTGCCGTCGCTCGGGCTTTCACTGGCCTTGTTGCTGGCGGCGATCGTGTCGGCAGTTGGCTTGCGCCGCGCGAGCCCAGCAGGCAGACGCTACGACTGCCGAAACCGACGCTCTGCCGCCGCCCGCTCACGCATTATCTGGGGCGCGAAATCGCCGTCGACCATGCACTATGACGGGGCGGGCTGGCTGGTGCGCGAATCGCGCGATCGCGAAGAAGACACCCGCACGCTGCTCTCGGCGCTGCACATCAAGGCCGGACAAACGGTCTGCGATTTCGGCTGCGGCAACGGTTTCTACACCCTGCGGATGGCCAAGCGCGTCGGCGACCGGGAACCGTCTATGCCGTCGACATCCAGCCCGAAATGCTCCACATGCTCGACGCCCGGGCAAAAGCGGTCGGACTGAAAAACATCAAGCCGCTGTTGGGCAACCGGGTCGATCCCGCGTTGCCGCCGGCCCAGTTGGATTTGGTGCTGCTGGTCGACGTCTATCACGAGCTGTCGAATCCCGAGGAAATGTTGCACGCCATTCGCGCGAGCCTCAAGCCCGAGGGCCGGCTGGTGCTGGCCGAATTTCGCTTGGAAGATCCCGAGGTGCCGATCAAGCTGCTGCACAAGATGAGCAAAGAGCAGATTCTCAAGGAAATCGTGCCTGCCGGCTTCCGGCTCGTCGAGCAATTCGACGATCTGCCTTGGCAGCATTTGATGTTCTTCCAGCCCGATCCGGCGGCCGAGCGGCGCGCAATAGCCGCAGAACCACGGCAGCGGGCTCGATCCGGTCACCGCCGCATTGGCCCAATGCTCGCGCAGTTCCGGCCAGTGCCGGGATTGTTGCGATTCTCGGCGATTTTTCGGCGTGTTGGATCTTGCGGCCGGCAAAGGCTGGTTTGCCTGCCGCATCTGCCGCTCGGCCGGCGAACGGCTAAAATCGGCGATTTTTTCCCGGTTTTTTGCAGGCCGAGCGGGGTGATCGGAAGCAGCGACAGATTCTTGGTTAGAGTTTGCGTGAGAAAGTTGCAAGCGGCCGAGCGACATGCTTAGAATCAGGACTGCAAGATTTCTGTCTGGGCAAACTTTGCACATCCCGCCTGGGCAAGCTTTGCGTGTCAGGCAGTTTTTAAGCAGCAGTCATTTTGGAACGGTGACTCGCGTCTAATGAAGTAGACTCCGGCAACAGAGGGCGTGACAGCGCCCTTCCTGAACGCAAATCAGATTGCCGTAGGGCCACGGCGATCGATTGCGCTTCGGGAAAAAGAGAAGAGCATGGCTGAAACATCGAGGATCGCCGACGCCGGCCCTCAACGAACCAGTGGTTCCCGATCGACTTTGAACTGCGATTGGGTGTTGGGGCAAACCACCGCGGTACGCAAGATCGCGCGGCACGTTGAACGTGCGGCCGAGGTCCAGTGTACGGTTCTCATTTCCGGCGAGACCGGAACCGGCAAAGAAGTCTTTGCCCGCTTGTTGCACAGCATCAGTTGCCGCAGCGGCCAAACCGTTCGTGCCGGTCAACTGTGCCGCGCTCACGGCCACGCTGGCCGAGAGCCAATTGTTCGGTCACGAGAAGGGGGCCTTCACCGGCGCCGATGGACGCACGCTGGGTGTGTTTCGGGCCGCCGAGCAGGGAATCGTCTTTCTTGGACGAAGTGGGCGAAATGCCGCTCGACCTGCAGCCCAAGTTGCTGCGCGTGCTGCAACAGCAAGAAGTCACTCCGGTCGGTTCGGCCCATCCGGTGCACGTCGACGTGCAGGTGATCGCCGCCACGAACCGCGATCTGGAAGCCGAAGTGGCGGCCGGCCGCTTTCGCGAAGATCTGTACTACCGCTTGAACATGGTCGAGTTGCACGTTCCGCCGCTGCGCGAACGTCGCGAAGACATTCCCGAGCTGATCGATTTCTTTTCGGTCCGCTTTGCCGATCGCTATCAGCGGCCGCGTTGGAAGCCCGACTCCGACACGCTCAAGGCTTTTTGCGAATTTGCCTGGCCCGGCAATATCCGGCAATTGCAGCACGTGATCGAGCAAGCTTATGTGCTCGACTGCTGCGCCGATGTTGCCCGTCCGGGCGCAGGCGTCGCGATCGCGGCTGTCGTTGCCGTTTACCGACCTGAATCGCTTGCGGTATTTCGCCGTCCGGCAGGCGTTGGAAACGACGCGGGGACACAAGGGGCGAGCCGCCAAGCTGCTGGGCGTTCACGCCAACACCCTGACCCGGCTGCTGAGCCAAATGGCCCGGCAAGGCGAAGATCTCGAACTCGATCGACGGTTGCGTCGATAGTAGACAGCGACGTCGGCGCAACCGCATACCAGGCAAGACTGCTGGATGGGCCCGCTTTTCGCCGGGCCCATTTTCATTTTCGCTCGGCAGTTCATCGCCGGCTGGTCCGCGTCGCCGCACGCGGCCGCGTGAGGTAAACGTCCTGGCCGATCGTTTCCACACGGACCTCTTCCAACTCGGCGCGATCTTCGATCCCGGCGCATCCCAAGCCGGCCAGCGGGCCGGGGGCCGCCGTGCCGCCGAACAATTTCGGGCGCGATAAAGACGTGGACCTCGTCGATCTGATCCAGGTCGAGCAGGCTGCCCAGCACTTCGCCGCCCCCCTCGACCAGCACGTTGGTCATCCGCCGCCGCCCCAGCTCGGCCAGCAAAAAGTCGAGTCGCGCGCGGTGATCGTCTCCCGCGCAACAGACGACTTCGCAGCCGGCGCTCGGCCAGTCTGGCCACGTCGCTCGGCCGCGGCCTCGGCGCCGGTCGCCACCAGCACCGGCGCATCGCCGGCCGGTGCGCACCAACTGACTTGTCGAGTGGCAGCCGGGCGTGGGTGTCGAGCACGATCGCGCGTGGCCACGCGCGGACCGGCCGGCCGCGCCGTCAGCAGCGGATCGTCGGCCAGCGCCGTGCCGATGCCGACGACGATCGCGTCGACGCGTCCGCGCAGGTCGTGCACGATCTGCCTGCGCCGCCTTGCACGAGATCCAGCGGCTCTCGCCCGTCCGCGTGGCGATCTTGCCGTCGAGCGTCATCGCCCATTTGGCGATCGTCCAAGGCCGGCCGGTTTCGACACAGCTTGAGATACGGAGCATTCAGCCGCCGGGCTTCGTCGGCCGACAGTCCCACCGAAACCTCCAAGCCGGCCGCGCGCAGTTCGGCCAGGCCCTGGCCGCCGACGGCCGGAAACGGGTCGACCATCGCCGCCACCACGCGGCGAATGCCCGCCGCGATAATCGCCTGGGTGCAAGGAGGCGTCTTGCCGAAGTGCGAGCACGGCTCGAGCGTGACGTACAGCGTCGCTCCCGCGGCACGCGAGCCGGCGATCGCGCAGGGCTTCGATTTCGGCATGCGGGCCGCCGAACTGCCCGTGCCATCCTTCGCCGACCACTTCGCCGTCGCGAACGATCGTGCAGCCGACCAGCGGATTCGGCTCGACGCGGCCCAAGCCGCGCGCTGGCCAATTCCAGCGCCCGGGCCATGTGCCAAACATCGAACTCGCGGTCGGCCATGGTAGCTGATGGGTCTTCGGCTTAGATCGCACGCGACAACCGGTTGTGCCGCTCGGTGCTCGACCAGCCGCGCGCCACGGCGTACGCTTAGTCGAGTCCCGGAGTCCAAATCGTCGGCTTTTTGCCGCCGCTGGCGGCCGCTTCCGATCCGGGAGTCCAGATTTTGCTGGCCGGCTCCGCGGCGGCCGCACCCGGCACGACCAATCCCGCGGCTTCCGCCGCCGGCTCGGTGGCGGGCGATCCGTCGGGACGAATGACGCCCCATTGGGCCAACAGCGAGTAGAGCGCCTGGGCGATGCCGGGCTCGCGCAAATGTTCGGTCCGGATGTGTTTGAGCAGCCGATCGGCCTGGCGGATATCCCCCTGGCCCATGTGAATCGCCAGTTCGATCAGATCGAAGCGGGCGGTCGATTTGCCCGCCGCCTCGGCGATTTTTCGGCCGGCGTCGAGGTCCTTGGCGGCCTGCTCGGGATCGCTGGCCAGTTGAGCGAGCATGGCATAAACCGCCCCTTTGTCGACCTCGGCGTCGAGGCTCGCTCGGCCGACGAGTTCGCGCCCCAGCAGCGTGATCGCGTGCATGAACCGCGCCTGCGATGCCCGATCGTAGGCAATCAGCAAGTCTTCGTCGCCCAGCTTGGCCACTTCCAGCCGGGCCAGCCGAACCAGCGGCAGCGTCAGCACCGACTGGCCGGCCGGATCGATCTTTTCGGCCAGCGGCAAGCCGAGCGCGCCGCGCAACTCGTTGAAGTCGAAACCGACCAACAGATCGCTCGCCAACTCCAAATTCAAAATCGCCGCCAACACCGTAATCCGCATGCCGCGGATCGGCCGCCGCCTGCCGCGGTGTCTGCGCCGCCAAACAGTCGCTGCGGCACTTCGGGCCATTCGACCAACAGCCGCTGCCGATGCCCGGCCTGCAGCAATTGCCGCCGCTCGGCCGGGGCAATGTCTTCCGGCAAATACCATTCGAGCGCCAGCGCGTCGTCGCCGGCGCTGGCGCGGCTGGCAACCTCTTCGGCGCCGGCCGCGGCCAGCGCGCTTGCCGGCAATCGCCTCCAGCGCCGCGCGACCGGCGGCCAGGTTCCGGCGGTTGGCGATCAATTCGGCCCGGGCTTCGCGATCGGTCTGCTTGCCGTACACCAGCACCTGGCCGACGATCCGGGGGACCGTGTCGACCGTCAAACCCTTGCGCGTTTTCGGGCTGCGGGCGGTCGAGCAGCGAGAAATAGCCCTTCGGCGGGACTTCGTTTTCGCCGGCCAGCATCCGCAGATCGCCCGGCATCGCCAACGATTGGCGATGGACGGTCAACTGGGCCAGCAGGTCTTCGGTCTGGTGAATCGGATAGGCGACTTTGATCAGGTCGACCAGTTCGGCTCCGTCGTGATCGAGCAATTGGGCCATCGCCTCGGCTTCGACCGCGTCGTCGAGCGGAACTTCGCCGGCGGCAAACTGCCGCCAGGCGGCGACGGCCGCGGCGTGCTCGGCCAGCCAGGTGCGCAGGATGGCCAGATTGCGCGAAATCGCCGGCCAGGCGCCGGCGCGTTCGGCCAGTGCGGCCAGCTCGTCGGCCGCGGCCAGCCAGTGGCCGGCCCGCGCCTTGGTCAACGACCGCTTCGAAGCTGACCGCGCCACAGCGCGTCGGCCGGAGCATTCGGCCAGTTGCAGATCGTCCTTCCACAACAGCGGAATCTCGGCCGAGCCTTGCAGTTGCATGATCAGCCGCAGCACCTGCTCGTCTTTGCCGCCGGAGAAACTGAATTGCAACATCCAATGAGCGCGCGCGGCCGGAATGACCCCGGCGCCGAACAGCGCCACCCCGACGACCGACAGTGCGTCGTAAACCTGCAGCGGAAGTTGATCGCCGGCCTTGACGATCGCCTCTTGCAACAGCCGCACCGCCCGCGGCGCGTCGTGCCCGAGCGACCGACACCGCCAAGGCCGCCAAGGCGACCGGGTTGTCGGGATGCTTTTCCTGAAACCGCGCGGCCGTCGCGGCCGCTTGTTCGGCCTCGCCCAGATCGGCCTCCAGCGCGAACTTGGTCGCCAGCAGGCAGGCCCGGTCGGGATATTTCTCCGCCAGCTTGTCGACCAGCTCCAGCGCCGCGGCGCGCTGTTCGCCTTCGACCATCCGCTGGAGCTTTTCCAGCTCGGCGGACGAATTCGGTGCAGCAGAATTTGATCTTCTTGCCAGTACCGCCGGGACAAGGAGAGTAGGGATCGAGAGCCATGATCTGTTTCGATGCGGGTGAGAGTTCCTGGGGAGTG
The DNA here is from genome assembly GCA_963702015.1 of uncultured Planctomycetaceae bacterium. GTDB lineage: Bacteria > Planctomycetota > Planctomycetia > Pirellulales > PALSA-1355 > DATJTR01. The sequence continues at coordinate 955,633 of OY969698.1, read as the reverse complement.
GCGAGCCGGCGAGACCGCCACCGCTCCGACACGCCTGAAGATCCCCTGAGTTCCAGAGCTCCTGATCGTAGCACAGCCCCAGGCGGAATACGAGCGGCAGACGCGGGCCAGGCGTGGGATGCGGCGGCAGGCGAAACGGGCGCGATCCGCCACGGCGATCGAGCCCAGCATCGCTGACGCCGCCGCGCAGCGGGCGAACTGGGCCACCGATTCCATTTGCTGGCCAAGCCACTCGCGTCTGAGGCAGTCGTTCGTGCCTAGCGTCTACCGCGCGGCCGACAGCGAGCCGCGCTTTTCGGCGATCAGCTTGAGCAGCGCCTTTTGCGGATCGGCGAACTTCTTGATCCCTTCGGTCATCAACGTTTTTTCCAGGTGCTCGATGTTCACCTTCTTGTCGATGTCGGCCAACACCTCGTCGCTGCGGCAGCTTGATCGACCTGGCGGGTGAACGTCAGCCCGCTCTTCTCCACCGCGTCGTTCGTGGCCGGCGGATTGGTTTCGATGTCGCTGCCGGCGAACGCGGCCACATATTTCGTGGGCGGGTCGCTCGGCTTCTTGGTGCCGGTGCTGGCGAAGATCATTTCCTGGGCCAAGGGCAATTTCTTGTCGCTGCCAGAACTCGCTGGTTCTCGCGCCAAATCCGTTTCGCTCCGACGATGCCCACCTGGCCTTGCGCGGCCGGCGACAATTCGGGGACGTGCTGCTCGGTGTAGACGTCGACGCGCGAGACGAAAATGCTGTAGACGCTTTTGAAGTGTTCCAGCTTGCCGTAGCTGTTGCCGCCCGCGCCACACCGCGTCGCGGGCCGCCTGATATTGCCGCGACGTGAAAATCAACGTGACGTTCAACGTCACGCCGGCGGCCGCCAGCCCTTCCAAGGCTTCCAAGCCGGCGGGCGTGGCCGGCACTTTGATCATGCGGTTCTTGTGGCCGGCCGACCATTGCTTGCCCAGTTCGACGTAGCGGCTGCACGCGCTCGGCGTGCGGCGGACCGCTCTGCGGGATCTTCCAACAGCGGATCGAGTTCGAAACTGACGTAGCCGTCGTTGCCGGCGGTCGATTGCCAAACCGGCAAAAAGACTTCCTGGGCCCCGTGCACCAGCTCGTCGGTCATTTGCCAGGCGATCGTGGCGTCGTCCGACTGCTCGTGCATCAACTGTTCGAGCTTCGCGTCGAAGCGGCCGGTCTTGATCAGGTCCGACAGGATGATCGGGATTCGAGGTGGCGCCGGTCGCCCCCCAGGCCCGGTTGCGTACGACCAGGTCCGGATCGATCGAATCGAGCCAGAGCTTGGTTCCGCAAGCGATCAACGATTTGAGTGGTGAAGCCATCGCACCCCTCCCAACCTATTTGGTTTGTGTCCCGTCAGGCTCCCAGCGTCGCACCGGCCAAACGTGCCGAGCAGCGGGAAGCCTGCAGAACGGATTGCCGGTTTCTCAAAAGCACCTTGATTCTTCCAGCTTGCCCAGTCTTTGACAAGGGTCGGCCGCCTGGGCAGCCGGGCCTGGCAGCACGCTAAAGATTGGCGGTTTAGGTAAATGAGTAAGATCGGCGGGTGCGCGAAATTGCTTCGGTTTAACGATTATTCCTGTTCTACCGGTTGCGCAAATTCCGATTAGGCAAGGGGCGACGGTGCGCGGACACGTTTCGCGGTACCGTCGGGATTTGCCTGCACGTTCAAGGAGGCCGTGGTGCTGGCCATTCGATTGCCATTTTACCCGACACTGGTTCTTGCTGCTGTGCCTCGCCGCGCCGCGAGCCTGGGCCGACGATTCGTAGATTACCGCGCCAGCCGCCGGCCGGCACAGGCCGGCCGGCCGGCCAGCTCGCGCACGCCAACGGCAACAAGGTCTCGCAGGCGACGACGCAGGCCGCCTATCAACCGACGCCGGCCAATCCGCAGAGCCAATCGACCGGCGGGCCGTCGGGCCAAGGGCGCCACGCTCGACGACGGAGCCGGTCGCGCAGGACAGTGTCGGCGACGTGTCGCCGGACGAGCTGTTTCCGGTCATCGAGCAACGCGAAGAATTGACCGGAATCAATCCGCTGACGCTGCCGATCAAAGTCTGGGTCGACGGCAATGTCGGCGACGACGACGACCAGAGATGGTGCCGGCCACCGGAATGACGCTCAGCTCGGGCCGCTGGTTCAATCGCGGTTGTTGGTACGCGAAGGAAGATGTCATCTATCTTGGAGCGGTCGGAGCGCGGCCGGCACAAGCGAATTCTGGCGACCGAATTCGATCCGACCATCGTCACCACCAACCAATCCACCCCCTTCCCGCTCAGCAATGGAAGTCCGCCGGACCTCCCGTACAGCAGACCATCGAGTCTTTATCGCACCGGTAGCATGCGACATCCGTTGATCGCACCAGTTTGCCGTATCGGTTCGACCGGCAACTACCTGCCGATCAAGCCCAGCTTGGGATTCACGCCCGGTGCGCGATTCACCATCGGCACCTACTTGGGCACCGATGCGATGAATCGCGACAGCGCGATCGAGTTCACCTTCCAGGGGCTGAACCATTGGTCGGATCAGAACAGCATCACCGCCTATCAGCCGAACCAGAACACGTTCTTCACCAATTTCATCCCGCTGCCGCTGCCGACGTCCATCCCGGCTCGGATCATGAGTTCGACGATTCCGACCTCCGCGCCGGGCTTCGCCTTCAGCAATTTCCAGCAGTACACCTACAACGCCAGCCTGAACAGCTATGAAGTGAACTTCAAACTCGCGAAACGCATGGGCCGAGACCGCACGGTCTTGACTCGCGAAGGCATTTGGGCACGCGTGGCCACCCCGCAATTGCTCCCCGCGCTGTACGGCGGTCTGCGGTTGATCAGCTACAACGAAGGCTTCTACTGGCGCAGCCAGGGAACCGATCCCTCGCTGGTTGCCGGCAATTATCAGCATCCTGACGCACAACACCTGTTCGGGCCCCAATTCGGCGGCAACTTGACCTACCAGCATGAAAACTGGCGGTTCACCGCCCGACTGGCCGGCGGCACGTTGGTCAATTTCGCCAACAGCATTCGATCATCAGCGGCTTCGACGTTCCCACGAACACCTCGATCAACGCCAACGATTCGAATAACAACACGAACATCTCGATGATGGTCGACTTTGGTCTCAACGTCGACCTATCTGCTTCCGCCCCAACATGGGACTTCGGTTCGGTTACCAGATCATGGCCCTCACCAACATGGCCTTGGCCGAACGCCAAATCACATTCCTCTATCTAAACCCGGCGATCATGAATCAGGACCACGGACTTTACTTCGAAGGCGTCAGCGGCGGTTTCGAATTCACCTGGTAGCAGCCCCTCTCCCCATAAGCGGCGGATTGTTGACCGATGGCGGCCGCTGGAGCCCAAGCCGGCGGCCCGCGCAGGCGGTCGTCTGGCGGGTATGGCGAGCTGGGATGACTGGGATAATTTTCTTGGCGCGGCGAGCAAAAAGTCGGCATGGACGCGTCGGGGGACCGCGGTTAACCTATCGCACTTAGCCCTATGATTAACCGCTTTTTCACTCGCCACAGTTTCGCGATCATTATCCTGGTGGTCTTCTTTCTGCCGGTGCTCACCCGCGGTGCGCACATGGCGATGACCAGCAACGATAACAAGGTCGAAGATTGGTTGCCCCAGGAGTATCCCGAGACCCAGGATCTGCGCTGGTTCAAACAGCATTTCGAAAACGAAACGTTCATCCTCATCAGTTGGGAAGGATGCACGCTCGACGATCCGCGGCTCGAACTGCTGGAAACCAAGCTCCTGACCCACGTCAACCTCATCTATCCCAAGCCGGCCACGCTGATCCAGGCCGGCATTCAAAAGCTCTTTCCACCGGCCCAGGCCCCCGAGCCGATCGATCGGTCCGCCGCTCTTCCAGAGCGTCGAAACCGGCCGCACCATGCTCAAGCGGCTGACCGACGGGACCGCCAAGCTCAGCGAGGAAGAAGCCCTCCGCCGCTTGGCCGGTCTGTTCGTCGGCAAGGAGAATCACGCTCAAAGCTGTGCCATCGTCACGCTGACCGACGAGGCCAAACGCGACCTGCGGCACACGCTCGACAATCTGTACGAGCTCTGCCAGCACGAATTGGCCCTCCCGCGCGAGCGCGTCAAACTGGGCGGACCGCCGGTCGATAACGTCGCCATCAGCACCGAGGGCGAAAAGACCCTGGCCCGGCTGTTCGGCCCGGCCGGCATCGTCGGCCTGGCGCTGGCCTATTGGTGCTTGCGCAGCACCCGGCTGACGATGATGGTTTTCGTCACCGCCATCTATGCCGGCGCCATCAGCTTGTCGTTGGTCTACTATTCCGGCAGCGCGATGAACGCCATCTTGCTGACCATGCCGGCCGTGGTCTACGTGGCGGGCATCTCCGGCGCCATCCATTTTGCCAATTACTATCGCGGTTCGGCCGTCGAAGGGGGGGTCGAAGGCGCGCCTGCCCGGGCGGTCCACCACGCCTGGATTCCTTGCACGCTCTCGGCCGTCACCAGCGCCGCCGGCCTGGCCTCGCTTTACACCAGCGAACTGATCCCGATCAAAATGTTCGGCGTCTACACGGCCTTGGGAGTTTTGACCACGCTGGCTGCTGCTGTTCTTGTTTCTGCCCGCCTGGATGCAGTTGTGGCCGATGAAAAAGGACAGCGCCTTGGATGGCGATGCCCCCAAGGCCGAGGATCTGGCCCTGCCGCTGATCTGGCGCCGCATTCTGTCGGGCTGCGCTGCGGCGCTGGCCGCTGGTCTTCGCCGCCGGCGTCGTGCTGCTTGGCCATCTGCGGCTATCGGGCTGACGCAAGATCAACACCTCGATCAAGCTCACCAAGCTGTTTTCGTCGGGCGCCGAAATCATCAAGAATTACGAGTGGCTCGAAACCAATCTCGGCCCGCTGGTGCCGATGGAAGTGGTCGTGCGGGTCGACAACACCAAATCGTCGCTGACGATGCTCGAGCGCGCCGAACTGGTCGGCCGCGTCCAGAAAAGCCTGCAAGAAATCGAAGAAGTCGGCAACACCATGTCGGCCGTCACGTTCGCTCCGCCGCTCGAAGCCAAACGCATGGGCTTTGTCCGCAAGAGCACGATCCGCGACGTCTGGAACAAACGCCTCGAAGCGCATCGCCAGGAATACATCGACGGCGGATTTCTGGCCATCGACGGCGACGCCGAACTGTGGCGCATCAACGCCCGCGTCGGCGCGCTGAACGACGTCGACTACGGTCTGTTCCTCGACGATCTGCGGGCCAAAGTCGAACCGGTGCTGGCCGCCGAACGAACGCGAATCCTGACCCAGCGGGCCAAGGCCGCCAAAGAAGACGCCCGACGCCGAAGCGATCGCCGCGGCCGTCGTCCCCTCGGCCGACGACCCGGCGCCGTTGGGAATCGACGCCGTCTACACCGGCCTGGTGCCGGTCGTCTACAAGGCCCAGCATCAAATGCTGGTCGGGCTGGGTGAAAATTTCATCTACGACCTGCTGACGATCGCCGGCGTCATGACCCTCGTCTTCCGCGATCTGTCGGCCGGCCTGATCCTGCTGGTCCCCAGCGTCTTTCCGGTGATGGTCGTCTTCGGGCTGATGGGCTGGTTCGGCGTCACGATCGACGTCGGCACGATCATGACTCCGACCGTGGCGCTGGGCGTCTCGGTCGACGACGTCGTCCACTTTCTGATCTGGTATCGCCGCGGCCTGTCCGAAGGCAAAACCCGACACGAGTCGGTCATGCTCGCCTACGAAGACTGTGCCCGGGCGATGTATCAAAGCTGGAGCGTGCTGGGTTTGGGCCTGGCCGTCTTCGCACTCAGCTCGTTCGTTCCCACGCAGCGATTCGGAGCGATGATGTTTTGCCTGCTCACGGCCGCCCTGATCGGCAATCTGCTCATCCTGCCGGCCGTGTTGTGCAGTCCGATCGCCGTGTCTGTTCGGCCGCCGGCTTGTGCGCAAAGCACGGGCTCGAATCGAGGCCGAAGCCGCTGCCGGCCAGGCCGCCAGCGAAAGCGACGAAGAGCGGCCGGAAGAACAATTCGGCCTGGAGCCGACCGGCGCCCTGCCTCTGAAACCGGCGTGGCCAGTCCCGTGATGGCCAGCTTCCGCGGCGACCGGCTCAGCGCTCGCCAACGGCTTAGGGGGCGGAATCGGCGTTCGGCACCGGCATGGGCCCCGCCGGCACGAGGCGATCGCCATCCCCGACCACCGACGGCTCCCTACCGTCACGATCGCGCCGCGCACCGTTCGGCAAATCGCTGATCGCCGCGAGGCTTGGTGCCGGACAGCAGCGACGAGGATTTGGCCTTACGCCGGCCGGAGGCGCGAATCCGGTCGTAGGCCAGCAACCCGGCCACGGTTTTGGCATCCCGAATTTCGCCCCGGTCGATCATCGCCAGCGCTTCGTCCCAGTCGACGACGACCGTCTCGATTTCTTCGCCGGCTTCCAACGCCGTCTGGCCCGGCGATCAGATCCGGTCGCCACGAACAGGTGCATCCGCTCGTTCAGAATTCCGGGCGACATCCACAGCTCGCCGAATTTCGTCGAGCGTGTCGCAGCGATAACCGGTCTCTTCGATCAATTCACGCCGGGCGGTATCCAGCGCCGGCTCGTCGTGCTCGAGCGTGCCGGCCGGAATCTCCCACAATGTTTCGCCGACCGCGATCCGGTAGTTGCGAATCAGGCAGACCTGGTCGTGCGCGACACCATCGGCACAATCGCCACCGCGCCGGGATGCTCGACGATTTCGCGCTCGTGCCGCCGTTCCGTCGGCCGTCTGCTGATAAGCGCCGCACCACGCGAAAACGCCGGGCGACGAAAAGAACTTCAGGCTCTTCCGACATCGGGGCAACTCCTCTGCGGCCATGGGCTAGAGCGGTTTCAGTCCCTTTTATAGCGTCTCTAGCGACAGCTGCTAGCTCCGAATCCGTCGAAGCATGCCTTACTGCCGAGCCGCCATATGTCGCTCAACCCAAGGTGAAGCCCCTTCAGCGGCACGATCTGGCGGTAGCTGGAACTATGTAGGAAGCCTGTTGAAGAAGTCAACAGGCTGCGACATCGCAGAACGGGCGCTAGCCAGTTCCAGTCCAGATGTCGGTTAGATCGAAGTCCGACAATACCTGGTCCGTCGCTGTGAGGTCCTGATGGCCATGGTTGCGGTTGCTCGTGGTCGAGGTCACCGCTGTCAACGATCCGGCGCTCGCCGATCCCGCGCCCGTCGTGGTGCTAGTAGTTCCAGACGGCGGCATGACGAAGGGGCGCTGGCACTGGATGGCGTCACACTGGCCTGGTTCGATGCATCCGTAGCGCCGACCGCCAGTAACTGCAGACTGGAGTCGTTGAGCTGAGGTCCAGCGGTCGGCTGTCCGCTGCTTTGGGTGGCTTTGCTAACGCTGGGGAGGGCAATCGCGGAGGGAATTGCACTGGACGCGACGTTGGTGCCGACCTGGGTTGCGGAGACCGCGTTTCCCTGGCCGTCCAAGCCGGAGCCGAATGTCGTGCCACCGGCCGTGATGTCGGCCACGTTCACGTCGTCCGAGAGATCAGCAATTGGAGCGGCGGTGGCCACTCCATTGATGTCGAAGGTGAAAGGACCGGGTTGTTGGTTTGGATCGTTCTCGGCGAAACTGACCGTGGCCGCCGGGGTGCCGCTCGCCGTCGGCGTAAACTGCACGGTGAAGCTCGTGAAGCTACCAGCCGCCACCGTGCTGCTCGGCTGCTTCGTGACCGTGAATTCTCCGGCATTCGTTCCGCTGATGGAGACGGCGCCCAGCGTCAAGGGCGCGGTGCCGCTGTTGGCAATCGAGTAGGTCGCACGCGACGAGGTGCCCACCACCGTGCTGCTGAACGATGTGGCGTTCAGCGGACTGGGCATGGTCGACCCATCGGTGATCACATTGGTACCGCCGGTCACGGTCATGAGCGGCTGTTTGTCGGTGGCCGCGCCGCCGATAGCGAAGTTGAATGGACTGGGTTGTTGGTTTGGATCGTTCTCGGCGAAATTGATCGTGGCGGTCGGGGTGCCAATCGTCGTCGGCTTGAACTGCACGGTGAAGGACGTGCTGCCACCAGCCGCCACCGTACTGCTCGGCTGCTTCGTGACCGTGAATTCTCCGGCGTTCGTCCCGCTGATGGAGACGGTGCCCAGCGTCAACGGGGCGGTGCCGTTGTTGGCAATCTCGTAGGTCACATGCGAAGTGCTGCCCACAACGGTGCTAGGGAACGCCGTGCCGTTTCCGAGACTGGGCGTGGTCGATCCATTGTTGATCAGTTGGTCGCCAGCGGTCACGTTGATTTGCGGCTGTTTGGTGGTGGCCACGCCGAAGATGCCGAATTGGAAAGGACCGGCTGGTAGGTTGGGATCGTTCTGGTCGAAACTGACCGCGACTTCGACCGCGCTACTCGTCGTCGGCTTGAACTGCACGGTGAAGGTCGTGCTCTGCCCCACCGGCACCGTGCTGCTCGGCTGCTTCGTGACCGTGAATTCTCCGGCACTCGTCCCGAGGATCGAGACCGTGCCCAGCGTCAAGGGCGCGGTGCCGTTATTGGCAATCGCGAAGCTCAATTCCGACGTGTTGCCCACGAGCGTGCTGGGAAAGGTGGTGCCGTTTCCCGTCTGCGAACCATCGGCGACCGGCAGGTTGCCAGCCGTCACGGTCATTTGCGGCTGTTTGGTGACGCCCAGGCCGCTGATGGCGAATATGAAAGGACTGGGTTGGTCCGGAGAGTTGTCGGCGAAGCTGACCGTGGCTGAGAAATCCTCGGCCGCCGTCGGCGTAAACTGCACGGTGAAGGTCGTGAAGCCGCCGGCCGCCACGGTGCTGCTCGGCTGTTTCGTGACCGTAAAATCCGCGGCATTCGTCCCGCTAATCGAGACGGTGCCCAGCGTCAAGGCGGCGGTGTTGCTGTTGGCAATTGCGTAGGTCACCTCCGACGATTTTCCCACAACCGCGTTGGGCAATATGGTGGCGTTCGCCCCACTGGGCGTGGTCGACCCATAGTTGATCACCTGGTTGCCACCCGTCACGGTCATTTTCGTGCTGATGGCCACGCCGTCGATGGCGAAGGTGAAAGGACTCGTTTGGCTTGGATCGTTCTGGGCGAAATTGACCGTGGCGGTGAAGGTGCCGCTCGATGTCGGCGTAAACTGCACGGTGAAGCTCGTGCTGCCGCCAACCGCCACCAGGCTGCTTGGCTGGTCCCCTATCGGGATGGTAAAGTCTGCGGCGTTTGTCCCGCTGAAAAAGACGTTGCCCACCGTCAAAGGCGCGGTGCCGGTGTTGCTGATCGTGTAGGTCTCGAACAACGAGGCACCGGCCACCGTGTTGCCGAACGCCGTGTCATTGGTCGGACTGGGCGTGGTCGACCCATTGAGGATCGGCTGGTTATTACCCGTCACGGCAACGTGCGGGCTCAAGGTGGTTGCATTCGGCTGGGCCGCGGAGTCGAAAGTCGAATCGGCGTTGGGATTATCGCCGCCGGCCCCTCCGGCCGGAACCGAAAGCAACGGTTGCGATCCGTTCGACAACATCCGCCGGTCTTCCAGGCATTCGAACCGCGCCATTCGCCCGGGAGCTGCCGATGCACGGCTGTTTGCTGCGTCCGGGCGCTGCGGGTGGCGGTGCGAACCGAAGAGCCAATTCTTCATAAGTACCCGAACCCGTCAGGCTGGTCGTTGATGAATGACCGAGAGCATACCTGCTACCTTAGGTACGTCGGCAACTGCACGCTTGGCTTATCGAGACCGCGATCGCGTCAAGGAAACGGTGCGGCGCACCGCACCCAAGAGCCAAAAGAGGTGCGGCTGCCATACTGCCGGCGCAACGATTGGCCTCAATAACTCTGCCGTATCGGCGCGATGGGGCAAGCGATTTGATGTCGGCAAGGTGGCGGGTGAGACTTCTCCCGACCCGTTGTTTCAGTATTATCGGCCGTTGTTCCGGTATTATCGATACTATCATCCCGAGCCGACGCATCCAACTTTTTCCGCCGCTCGTTGGCCGGCTGAGCGGGCTGTGCGCCCACCCTTCGCGGGGGGAACGTCATCTTGCCGCCCCCGGTTCACCCCATCTCCTGCTCGTCGTCGGGGCGATGCCTCATGTTCGACAAGCTGGCGCTCTACCGATCCACACGGTGACGCTTGCCACGAGCCTGGCAGCGGAGAGCTAGCTCAAGCTCTGAAGCTGGGTCCCCAACGGATTCTTTTCTTGGTCGTTGAAGACCAAGGCGGGCGGCAGGACTGCGCCGCTGTTAGGGCGCCGCTGGCATTTCTTGCTGCTGTGGCTTGCCCGGCTGGAGCGACTCGTTGTCGGAGAGCACATAGCCGACCATCGCGGCCAGCATCAAAATCACGACCACCCACGTCCGCCAATCGCGATGCCAGCGCCACTCCTTGCGGCTGTGCTCGTTGTGCCCATGCTCGTGGTGGCCGTGCCCGTGATGCTGATGATCTTTTCCGTGGTCGCTCATTCTGTGCTTTCTGGCTGTTTGGTCCAAACCCGGCCTGTGCCGTCCCGGCCGGAGCGGGGCTGAAATGAATTGGTTCAGCCGCCGCGGCGGCGGCACAGGAATTCTAGCTTGCGGTTGGCCGGTGGGCGAGGAGCCGCTGCTTTTCGCCGAGCCATGCTCAACGGCACGGCCGCGCTCGCTCCCGGTAGGGGTTTTCCCTGGGCGGGCACAATCCGCTAGAATCGCGGCATGAACCGCCACCCCGTGACAGCACGATGACCACCCCCTCCGATAGCGCGCCGCACGACTGCTTCGCCCCAGCACTGGTTTGCCGGCCGGCGCGTGGCTTTCGTGGGCAAGCTGGGCAGCATGCCCAAGCGCGAAGCCCAGCAATTGGTCCGGGCCGGCGACGGCTCGGTCGTCGAGCGGCTCGACGCTTCGGTCGATCTGGTGATCGTCGGCGAGAGCGAATTGCTCTCGGCCGGCGGCGTCATCGACGACGTTTTCGACGACGCTCTGCGCGAGCCGGGTCGCCAGCGGCGAACTGGAGGTCGTCACCGAAACCGAATTGTGGCAGCGGCTGGGCCTGGTCGAGGGAGCAGCAAAGCGTCCGCCGCCTCTACACGCCCGCCATGCTTGCCGAACTGCTCAAAGTTCCGGTGGCCGTGATCCGCCGTTGGCATCGTCGCGGCCTGATCGTGCCGGCCCGCGAAGTGCGCCGCTTGCCCTATTTCGATTTTCAGGAAGTCGCCACCGCCCGCCGGCTGGCCGAACTGTTGGCGGCCGGCGTCTCACCGGCGGCCATCGAGCGCAAGCTGGCGGCCTTGGCCCAGAGTGTGCCGGGAGTGCAGCGGCCGCTGGCCCAATTGTCGGTCATCGTCGAAGGCAAGCAGCTTTTGCTCCGCCAAGGCGACGGGCTGGTCGACCCGCGGGGCCAATTGCGGTTCGACTTCGGTGCGCTGGCCGACGCCGCCGACGAGCTGCCGCCGACCGCCGATGGGCCGGAGGAAATTCTCTCGCTTCCCGCGTGGCACGGCGAGGCGGTCTTGGCCGGCTCGCCCGACGAAATGATTTCGCTGGCGGCCGAACTGGAAGACATTGGCCATCTCGAAGCCGGCGGCCGATCTGTACCGAGCCTCGATGGCCGCCGCCGGCCCCACGGCCGAAGCCTGCTTTCGGCTGGCCGAACTGCTCTATCAGCGCGGCGATCTGCCGGCCGCCCGCGAACGCTATTACGTGGCGATCGAGCTCGACGAGGACTATGTCGAAGCCCGGGCGAATCTCGGCTGCGTGTTGGCCGAAACCGGCGAGCTCGAATTGGCCGTTGCCGCCTTCGAGGGAGCGCTGCGCTATCACGACGAATATCCCGACGTCCATTATCACCTCGCCCGCACGCTCGACGAGCTCGGCCGGGCCAGCGATGCCGATCTGCACTGGGCCGCGTTTCTGGAACTCGCCCCCGACAGCCCCTGGGCCGAAGAAGCCTATGAGCGGCTGTCGCCGCAGCACTTGAGGCGCTATGGAATCCTCGCCGGCGAAATCCGATTCGGTCGCAATCCGTTCAAGGCCACGCCGATGCCGACTCGGTCGTCACGATCGACTCGACTTCGGCGTTTTGCTCCGAGGATTGGTGTTCGATTCTCCTCGGCTGGACGATTCTGCTGGTGGCGCTGGCGGCCACCTGGCTGTCGCGCCCGTCCGATAATCCGACAGTCGCACTGCGCAATATCGACGATCTGACGCGCCGGCTCGACGCAGCTCGCAAGCCAGCCCGCAGCCCGACAAGGCCGAAATCGATGCGCTCGCCAAAGCAGCGCAAACAACTGCTCGGCGAACTGGCCGTCAATCCGCTCAAGCCTCTGGCTGGCCAAGCTCAGCGCGTGGGATGCCGATCCGGCGCTGGCTTTTGTCGACAAGCAAGGCGCCAGCCTCGTGCCGGGCTTGATCGGCGTCTTCGCCGCCAGCCTGCTGCTGTTCGCCGTGGGACTGGCCGCTCACCGGCCAACCGGTGCGCGGGTTTCCGCTGGCCTTCGCCGGCCTCTTTCTGCTCGCCGTGCTGGCCTATCTGCTCGCCGGCCAGAATGTCGTCAAGCATTACAATTTGGAATATGCCCTGTGGGCCCTGGTCGTCGGGCTGATCATCAGCAACACGCTCGGCACGCCCCGGTTTTTGCGACCGGCGATTCAAACCGAGTTTTACATCAAGACCGGCCTCGTCCTGCTCGGCGCCGAGATCCTGTTCAACCGGCTGCTGGCCCTCGGCGTGCCCGGCATTTGCGTCTCCTGGGTCGTGACGCCCGTCGTGCTGATCGGCACCTATATCTTTGGGCAAAGAGTTCTGCGCATTCCCTCGCGATCGCTCAACATGGTGATCTGTGCCGACATGTCGGTCTGCGGCGTTTCGGCCGCCATCGCCACCGCCGCCGCCTGTCGGGCAAAAAAAGAAGAGCTCTCGCTGGCGATCGGCCTGTCGCTGATCTTCACCGTCATCATGATGGTCGTCATGCCGATGGCCATCGAGTGGATCGGCATGGATCCGGTTCTGGCCGGCGCGTGGATCGGCGGCACGATCGACTCGACCGGCGCCGTCGCGGCCGCCGGTGCCATGCTGGGCGAAACCTCGCTGGCTGTCGCCGCCACGGTCAAGATGATTCAGAACATCTTGATCGGCGCCGTTGCCTTTGGCGTCGCCGTCTACTGGGTGACCTGGTCGAGCGCGGAGCCGATTCGCCCCGGCCGAGCGTGCTGGAGATCTGGCGCCGCTTTCCCAAATTCGTGCTCGGCTTTCTGGCCGCGTCGCTGCTGTTCAGCGCCGTCTCTGCCAGCGGCATCGAAGGACAGTCGCTCGTCGTCGGCCGTCATCGCCGACACCTCCGAAGTTTTGCGCGGCTGGTTCTTCTGCCTGGCCTTCGTCAGCATCGGGCTGGATACCAACTTCCGCGAGCTCGGCCGCTTTTTGGTCGGCGGCAAACCGCTCATCCTGTACGTCTGCGGTCAAACGTTGAATCTGGTCCTCAGCCTGGCGATGTCGTGGCTGATGTTCGAAAAAGTTTTTCCCGATGCCGCTGCCGCATTGCGTCAATAACCGCGCAGGGTCGCTTCGCGGCCACGTCTGCTCGCAGCGTTCGCCATGCGTGGCGCTGGTTTGGCTGGCGGCATTGCCGCCTCGGCAGACGGCCGGCGATTCGAGATTACATCGAGCAGAACGAATCGTTGGGCATCGATCCGAGCGCGAAATTCTATACCGAGCTGCCCGGCATGCCCGACTTCTTTGATCGCACCGACTCGGCCCGTCGCCGCCACGCCGCGGCGTTTGGTTGCCGTCGCGACGCAGAGTCCGCGGCTTCATCGCGACCTGCACCCTCGCTCCGCATGGTTGCTCGCGCCACCGCCGCGGCTGTCCACCGGGCATGCACCACTTTGCCGTCGCGAGTGACCAACGTCTCGCGGGTGATTTCGTCGTCCAGATTGATCACGATCTTGCCGTCCTTGACCAGATGGGTCAAAAACGTGACGACGTTTTTGGCGAACATCTGGCTGGCGTGATTCGGCACGTCGGAGGGCAGATTCGTCGGGACCGAGAATCGTCACGCCGCCGCTCACCACGGTTTCGCCTGGCTGGGTCAGTTCGCAGTTGCCGCCCCGTTCGGCCGCCGCGTCGACGATGACCGATCCGGGCGCCATCGCCGCCACCATCTCGGCCGGTGACCAGCGTCGGCGCTTTTCGGCCCGGCACGGCGGCGGTGGTGATGACGACGTCGTTTTCGGCCACGACGCGCTTCATCATTTCGCGCTGCCGGCGATAAAAATCTTCGTCCATCGCCTTGGCATAGCCCCCTTGGGTTTGCGCGTCGGCGGCGGCCAGTTCGAATTCGACGAACCTGGCTCCCAGGCTTTGCACCTGTTCCTTTGACCACCGGCCGCACGTCGTAGGCGCTGCGTCACCGCCCCCAGCCGCCGCGCACTGGCGATGGCTTGCAGACCGGCCACGCCCGCTCCGACGATGAAGACTTTGGCCGGCGTCAACGTGCCGGCGGCGGTGGTCATCATCGGAAACATTTTGGGCAGCGTCATGGCCGCCAGCAGCACGGCCCGATAGCCGGCCACCGTGGCTTGCGAACTGAGCACGTCCATGCTTTGGGCCCGGGTGATGCGGGGCATCAATTCCAGGGCGAACAGCGTGACGCCGCGCTCGGCCAGCTTTTCGGCCTCGGCCGGCCGGCCCAGCGGATCGGCCATGGCGATCAGGGTTTGACCGGCGCGCATCAATTCCAGGTCGGCCAGCGCCCACCGATCGGGATTGGCTCCCAGCGCGCGGACCGCCAGCACGCAGTCGGCGGCGAAGACCTCGGCCCGCGAGTCGACGATCTTGGCCCCCTTCTCCGACATATTGGGCGTCGGCAAAGCCGGCCTCTTCGCCGGCGCCGCGTTCGACGTGGACTTCGAGTCCGGCCTTGATCAGCCCCGGCACCAGCGCCGGCACCAAGGCGACGCGGCGTTCGCCGGGAAACGTTTCTTTCGTAACGGCGACGATCATCGGGCAATTCCGAGTTTTTTGTTGCGGACCCCAAGCAAGAATTGGCCGTGCGCGGGCCGGTTTTCCACCTCCGCTGGCGGCCGGAAACGGAAATTGTGTCAGATGGCCGCCCCCCTGAAAACCCTGGCCGGTCGCGCCGGGCGCGACAAAATCGCTCCTTCCGGCAGTTTTGACCCCGCCGGCCGCTGGCCCAACCGTTGCCCGGCCGCGCGGCTGGCTGACTCCTCGGTCGGCTCGTTACAATAAACTTGGACATACCCCGGCGGCGTGCGGCAATCGCCGGCACGACGGACGGACAGTCGATCTCCAAGGCCCAGTGCTTCGATAGGCGGACGGCGGGCCGCGGAAAGAAAGTCGTGGCAGACCGCCGCGGCCGGCAAGCGGCGCTGGCATCGGCCGATCGCTCCCTGACCGTCGAGCGGCGTGCGGTGGCGGCGTGCGGTCGCCCGGGTGGTTGTGCGGCGCCGGATGGTTTATCCTTCCCATCGAGATTTCATGACTGCTCGTATTGCTTCCGTCGTGCTCGGCTTGGGCCTGGTGTGGGCAGCCGGCTCGGCCACGGGCCGCGGAAAATTGGTCGCAGTGGCGCGGCGCCAACCGCGACGGCGTGGCGCTCGAAGTTGCGCCGCGCAAAATCGTGGCCGCAACGAGCTCCAGCAAAAATGGCAAATCGAAGTCGGCCTCGGCCACTCTTCGCCCATCGTCGCCGGCGACAAAATCTTATATCTTCACCCGGCAAGACGACAAAGAAGTCGTCCGCGCAGTTTCCCAGGCCGACGGCAAGGAAATCTGGCGGCACAGCTATCCGGCTCCCTACGAGGTCAGCCCGCCGGCGGCCGGCCACGGCAAAGGACCCAAGAGCACGCCGATCGTCGCCGACGGCCGGTTGTTCACCCTCGGCATCAGCGGCATTCTCTCCTGCTGGGACGCCGAGAGTGGCGACCTGAAATGGCGGAAGGAATTCTCCAAGCAATTCAAACACACCTCGCCCCTCTACGGCACCGCGATGTCGCCGCTGGTCGATCATGGGCGGCTGATCGTCCACGTCGGCGGACACGATTCCGGGGCCGTGGTCGCGCTCGACGTGGCCGATGGCGAAGTGGCCTGGACCTGGGACGGCGACGGGCCGGCCTATTCCTCGCCGATCGTGGCCGAGCTTTCCGGCACGCGGCAGATCATCACGCAAACGCAAAACGCCTGCGTCGGCATCGCGGCCGAAAATGGCGAGCTGCTCTGGAAAATCGCCTACAAAACCGAGTTCGATCAAAACTCCGTCACGCCGGTCGTCTACGAACAGTCGGTCATCTGCTCCGGCTACAACCGCGGCATCGACCGCTACCGCATCGAAAAACAAGGCGACGAATGGCTCACCGACAGGATCTGGGAGAACAAGGAAGTCTCGCTCTACATGAGCACCCCGGTCACGAGCGGCCAGCGGCTGTTCGGTTTTTCGCATCGCCAGAAGGGGCAACTCTTCGCCCTCGACATCACCACCGGCCGCACGCTGTGGACCAGCGAGGGCCGGCTGGCCGACAATGCCGCCCTGGTGCGCACCGGCGACGTTCTGTGGGCCCTGACGACCGCAGGCCGAACTGCTGCTGTTTCGCGATAGCGACAAACAATTCGAACCGCTCGCCCGCTATAAGGTGGGCGATACGCCCACCTGGGCACATCCGGTGATCGCCACCGGCAGCGTCATCGTCAAGGACGAGACGAAGCTGACGAAATGGAAGCTCGCAGGTTCCGGCGGGCCCTCGGCGGCAGGTCCAGACCGGGCCGGCTTGTCGAGCGGTGGACGCGGCTAGACGCATGCAGCTGGTCTGGGCTCTCTGCGTGCACGGCCTTGGCAAGCCGCCGCAGTGTCAATAATGAAGCCAGATTCCACCACCGGCCGCAGCCTGCGACCCAGTTGCAAGCGTCGCGGTCAGGCGCGTGGCGCAGCGATTGCGCAGACCGTTCGCACCGGCTGTCGGTGTCACTGGTTCCACGGCAACCTTTCACTCGGATCGGAGAAAACATCATGGCCCTCGCATCGGCCCGTCATATCCTCGTCGACGACAAAAAACAGTGCGAAGAAATCAAAAAGCAGCTCGCCACCGGCGGCGATTTTGCCGCGCTGGCGGCCGAGCACTCGCTCTGCCCCTCGGGTCAGGATGGGGGCGCGCTGGGCGAGTTTTCGCCCGGCCAGATGGTTCCCGAATTCGACCGCGTCGTCTTCAGTGCCCCGGTCGGCGTGGTGCAAGGGCCCGTCCGCACGCAGTTCGGCTGGCACCTGGTCGAAGTGACCGATCGTTCCGAATAACGGCTTGCCTCGCAACGTTCCGCGCAAGGATCCGGCCATGAGCGAAACGCCTACCGTCCGCCAAACGCACGACCGCGCCAAGCGGTCCGCCGCCAGCGCCGGCGGCCGGTCGCCGGCGTCGGCGCGTGCCGCCGTGGCCCATTTGGCTTGCACCGGTCGCCTGTTTGCTGGTGGCCATTGTGCTGCTGCGCGGTTTTGCCGACTTCGATCCGGCGGCTCGCAACATCGCCACGCTTCGTGCTGGGCGTCGTCGCCTCGTTCACGCTGCTCGTCTGGTTCGTTTGGCGAAGCGCTTACTCGCGGCCGGCTGCGGTTCGGCGCGCTGGCCGTCATCGTGGCCGCGCGTGGCTCTGGCGGCCGCTCATGCTGCGGATCGAAGAATTCGACGGTTCGCTCGTCCCGACCTTTCGCTGGCGCTGGCAGGCCGCGGCCGATCGCTTGCTGCCCGCGGCCCAGCCCGCCGCCAGCCGAGCCGCTGGCCGATTTGTCGGCCACGACCGATCACGACTTTCCGCAGTTTCTCGGCGA
The DNA here is from genome assembly GCA_963702015.1 of uncultured Planctomycetaceae bacterium. Lineage (GTDB taxonomy): Bacteria > Planctomycetota > Planctomycetia > Pirellulales > PALSA-1355 > DATJTR01. The sequence continues at coordinate 937,835 of OY969698.1, read as the reverse complement.
GAACCGCGACGCCACCGTCCCGGGCGTCGAACTTGATCGCGATTGGCAGGCCCATCCGCCCGACTGATTTGGCGACAGCCGATCGGCGCCGGTTGGTCGGCCTTCGCACTGGTCGGGCCCTATGCCGTGACGCTCGAACAGCGCGGGCCGGACGAGTTGATCACCTGCTATCGACATCGCCACCGGCGAACTGGCCTGGGCGCAATCGACCGCCACGCGGCACGAAAGCACGCTGGGCGGCGTTGGCCCGCGCAGCACGCCGACCGTCTATCAAGGCAAGGTTTATGCCCTCGGCGCGCACCGGCCGGCTCCACTGTTGGATGGCGCGACCGGCCAGGTGCTGTGGGAAAAGAACCTGCTCGAAGAGTTCGGCATCGCCAGCCCCGAAGCCGACATGGACAACATCGCCTGGGGCCGGGCCGGCTCGCCGCTGATCGTCGGCGATCTGGTCGTCGTGCCGGCCGGCGGCCCGAGTGGCGGCCCGTTCGTGTCGCTCGTCGCCTACGATCGCGAGACCGGCCGCGAAGCCTGGCGCGGCGGCCAGACGCAGATCAGCTACGCCTCGCCCAGCCTGTTCACGCTCGAGCGGCGTGCCGACGATCGTCATCGTCAACGAGTCGAACGTCACCGGCCACGATCCCAAGACCGGCGCCGTCCTGTGGGAAGAAGCCTGGCCCGGCTCGAGCAACACCGCGGCCAACAATTCGCAAGCCGTCGCGATCGACGATCACCGGCTTCTTCGTCTCCAAAGGCTACGGCGGCGGATCGAAACTGTTCGAGGTCGTTGCCGACGCCGACTCCGAACCGCGCACCTGGCACACCGCCGACGTGTGGACCGTGCCGCGCAACATGCAAACCAAGTTCACCAACGTCGTCCGCCACGCCGGATCGATCTACGGACTTTCCGAGGGCATTTTGGAATGCATCGACGAAGAGACCGGCAACCGGCGCTGGAAAAAAGGCCGCTACGGTCACGGCCAGATCCTGCTGGTCGGCGACACGATCCTGGTCCTGTCCGAAACCGGCGAACTGGCGCTCGTCGCCGCCAATCCCGAGCAAGTTCGAAGAGCTGGCCAAGATCGAGGCCCTGGAAGGCAAAACCTGGAACAACCTCGGCCTTCAGCACTCCCTATCTGCTGATCCGCAACGGGCAAGAAGCCGCTTGTTATCGGTTGTCGCTGGCCGGCGAATCGGCGGGTGACCCGCCGCCGGCCGACCATCCCTAAAGCCCGCAGCGCGTCCATGTCGCAAACTCCCGCCCAGCGCATCGCCCAGCTTCGCCAGGAGATTGCCGAGCACGATCGGCGCTATTACCAGGAAGCGGCGCCGACGATCAGCGATCTCGAGTACGACAAGCTGATGGCCGAGCTGCGCCGGCTCGAGGCCGAGCATCCCGAGCTGGTTACGCCCGACAGTCCCACGCAGCGCGTCGGCGGCCAGCCGGTCGATGACGTTGACGCCGGTCGAACATCGCGTGCCGATGTTGTCGATCGACAACACCTACGACATCGAAGAGCTGCGTAAGTATGGCCAGCGGGTTGCCAAGCTGCTGCCGGGCGAAAAAATCGAGTGGGTCGTCGAGCTCAAGATCGATGGCGTGGCGGTTTCGCTTGACCTACGAAAACGGCCTGCTCGTGCAAGGGGCCACGCGCGGCAACGGCCGCGTCGGCGACGACGTCACGCACAACATGCCGCACGGTCCGCGATCTGCCCCAGCGGCTGCAACGGCAAATCGCCGCCGGCGCTGCTCGAAGTCCGCGGCGAAATCTACATCAGCAATTCCGACCTGGTCGTGCTCAACCAGCAGCAGCAGGCGGCCGGCCTGCCGCCGTTCGCCAACAGCCGCAATCTGCGCGGCCGGCGCCGTTCGGCCTGCTCGATCCGCGCATCGCCGCCGAGCGCCGGCTGCGGCTGTTCTGCCACGGCGTCGGCGGGTCGAAGGGCTGAAGGCCGACAACCACATGGATTTTCTGGCCGAGCTGGCCCGCTACGGCCTGCCGCCGACGCCCCACGTCGAATGCTTCGACATCTTCGAAGCCGCCGTCGAGCATTGCGAGGAGTTGATCGACCGGCTGCACGAACTCGATTTCGAAATCGATGGACTGGTGCTCAAGGTCAATCGCTTCGACCAGCGCGAGCGGTTGGGCAGCACGTCGAAAAGCCCACGCTGGCTGATCGCCTACAAATTCGAAAAATACGAAGCCACCACCCGGCTGCTCGCCATCCGCGTGCAGGTCGGCAAGACCGGCACGATCACGCCGGTGGCCGATCTCGAACCGGTTCAGCTTGGCCGGCACCACGGTCCGACGGGCAAGCCTGCACAATGCCGACGAAATCGCCCGCAAGGATGTCCGCGTCGGCGACGTGGTCGTGGTCGAAAAGGCGGGCAAGGTGATTCCGCACATCGTTCGCGTCGAAAAGCACGAGCGCAAAACGGAGCTGCCGGTCTTTCCGTTTCCCAACCATTGCCCCGAGTGCGACACGCCGCTGGTCAAAGACGAGGGGGGCGTTTACATCCGCTGCCCGAACCCGAGTTGTCCGGCTCAGGTGAAAGAGCGGGTGCGCTATTTCGCCACGCGCAACGCCATGGATATCGAAGGCCTGGGCGACAAACTGATCGATCAGCTTGTCTCGACCGGGCTGGTTGCCGGCGTCGGCGATCTCTATCGGCTTACGCTCGAACAGCTGACCGACTTGGAGCGGATGGGTCAAAAGAGTTCCGAAAACCTGCTGGCCGCGATCGCCGAAAGCAAATCGCGCGGACTGGCCCGGCTGCTCAACGCGCTGTCGATTCGCCACGTCGGCAACCGAGTGGCCGCGGTGTTGGCCGAGCGATTCGGCAGCGATGGATCGCCTGCGGGAGGCGAGCGTCGAGCAGTTGTCGGCCACGCCCGAAGTCGGCCCGATCATCGCCGAAAGCGTTTACAATTTTTTGCACAGCGATTTTGGCACGCAGCGTGGTCGACGATCTGGCCGCGCTCGGCGTCGACATGACGCGCTGCCGTCGGCCGCGCCCGGCGGGCGACGGCAAGCTGGCCGGCAAAACGTTGGTCGTCACCGGCACGTTGGCCAAGTACACGCGCGACGAGATCCAGGAGTTGATCGCTCGCCACGGCGGCCGGGCCACCAGCAGCGTCTCGAAAAGCACCGACTACGTCGTGGCCGGCGAAGAGGCCGGCACCAAGTTGGCCAAGGCCCAAAAGCTTGGCATCACGATTCTCGACGAAGCGGCCTTCGATCGGCTGATTGCCGCGGTAATGCATCATGTCTCCTATCTCCGCCCCCGCCACCGAAACTTTCCATCCAGCGCGGCCGACAGCGCCCGGCAGACGCCTGGTGGGCGGTTGCCGTTTGCGGCTTCCTGGTCGTGGCCGTGTTGATCGCGTTCAGCCCGGCGCTGCGCCAGGGATTCTTGAACTGGGACGATAACTTCTTCGTCACCGATGAGCCGCACGTCTCGGGCGGCTTATCTTGATCGGGGATCGTCTGGGCATTCACCAACGGTCCGTATGGCGAATGGTTTCCGCTGTCGATGCTTTCGCACATGCTCGATTGCCAGCTCTATGGCTTGAATCCGGTCGGTCACCATGTCACCAACATCTTGCTGCATGCAGCGACGGCGGTGACGCTGTTTCTTGTCCTGTGGCGAATGACCAGCGCGCTCTGGCCCAGCGCTGGTGGCGGCGTTGTTCGCTCTTCACCCATTGCGCGTTGAATCAGTCGCTTGGGTGGCCGAGCGGCGGGATGTGCTGAGCGGACTTTTTTTCATGCTCACGCTCGGGGCCTATGGCGAATATGCACGCAATCAATCGCTGCGGCGTTATCTCGCCGTGGTGGTGTTGTTTGCTTTGGGCCTAATGTCCAAGTCGATACTGTTGACGCTACCGCCGCTATTGTTGCTGCTCGACTATTGGCCGCTGGGCCGGTTTCTCTGGGCCGAGCCCGAACTGCTCGGGCGAAACGCGCCGCCGGCACCGTTTCCATGGTGGCCGATCCTGGACAAGCTGCCGCTGTTTGCATTGGCCATTGCCGCGGCCGGCGTGACGATGCACACCCATCAGCGCGCCCAGTCCGATCCATTGACATTGCCCGAGCGATTGGCCAATGCGGCGGTCTCGTCGGCGGCCTATCTGGGGCAACTCTTCGTTCCCGTGGGACTCTCGCCTTTTTATTCTCACCCCGAAGCCGGCCGACCGGTATTGCAGGTGGCCGCCGCGGCGGCATTGCTCATCGCGATTACGGCGACCGCCGTGATCGGCCGCCGTGCATATCCCTATTTCTTTGTTGGTTGGTTTTGGTACGTCGGAATGCTGCTCCCCGTGCTCGGACTGACGTACGTGGGCGCGCACGCCCGTGCCGACCGTTACACGTACCTTTCCCAAATCGGAATCGACATCGCGCTGGTTTGGGGGGCGGCGCAGCTGGGTGTATCGTGGCCGGCCCGGCACTGGATATTTGGGACCAGCTCGGCGTTGGTGTTAGCAGTTCTGATGGCTGGCACCTGGCGGCAGACGCGTTACTGGCAGGATGATAAAACCCTCTGGGAACACGCCTTGGCATGTGATCCGAAAAACGTCAGGGCACACTACGAGCTCGGCACCGCGTTGGAGGCAACAGACGAGAGCGCTGCGGTCGCGCAATACCAACGGGTCCTGGAAATGGATCCGCACGAGCGGAACATCAATAAGATGGTCCGGGCAAAGGCACAAAACTGGCTAGGCGATATCGCGGCGCGAAAGGGGGATATTACTGACGCCATCGGCCATTACGAGCAGGCTTTAGAATTGGAACCCAACTTTGCGTTAGCCCATACGAACCTGGGAAGCCTCCTTGCCACGAACGGGGATTTCGACGAGGCGATGGCCCACTTTCAACGGAGCTTCGAACTGGAGCCCGACGCGAAATCCCTATGTTGTATGGCCGTCGCGCAGTCGCAACAGGGAAAGACCGACGAAGCGATTGCAAATCTCCGCAAAGCCCTTAAGACCGATCCCAGCTATGGTCCGGCGCACGTGCGTCTCGCTTTTCTTCTTACCGACCGAAATGAGGCCGACGATGCGATCTTCCATTTTCGCCGGGCGATCGAACTCGACCCCGACGTTGTCAGTCCCTATTCCCGGATAGCTCAACTGCTCCGTAACCAAGGAAAGACAACCGAGGCCGCCAAGTATGAAGACTTGGGCAAAAAGGCCAGCCGCCGTTACGCCGAAGGCCAGAACCGCCGCGGCACCGAATTGGCCCAACAAGGCAAACTTGACGATGCGATCGCCCAATTTGAAAGTGCAGTCGCCTTTTCTCCTGATTATGTGCAGGCTCATTGCAACCTGGCCGACGCGCTGGCTTTGCAGGGCAATATCGATGGTGCAGTGATGCATTACCGCAGGGCGTTGGATATTGATCCCAATTTTGCGCCCGCGAAGCGGAGCCTAGAGCGGCTTTTGAATCGCTAGCGGCTCGGCATATCCGCAGCATCACCGCTCGACCAGCACCACCCGCACGTCGCAAACGTTCGTGTCGGTCGGACCAGTCTTGAGGAGCGCGCCGAGCGGCTCAAAAAAATGATAGGCGTCGTTCCGCTCGAGAAACGCCCGCGGATCGAGCCCCGCGGCGGCCGCCCGGCTCAGCACTTCGGCATCGATCCAGGCGCCGGCCGCGTCGGTCGGGCCGTCTTCGCCGTCGGTGCCGCCGGAGAGAATGAAAATCCCGCGAGCCGACTCCGGCCGAAAATCATCTCGCCAACTCTCGCCCGCCGCCGGGCCAGGTCCAGCCAGTGCGATTCCGGCCGCCAACACCAATTGCTGGTTGCGGCCCCCTTTGCCTCGCTTGCCGGCGGCCACCAGTTTGACCACCGGCTCGCCGCCGCTGATCAGGCAGTTCGGTCCCGGTCCGGCAAGCATGGTGCGGGCCATCGCGGCCAGATGCTCGCCGACACTCTCGGCCGTCCCCTCGGGCTCGGCGGCCACGATCATGGCGTGCGAATAGCCGAGCCGCTCGGCCACGATTCCCGCGGCGTCGACGGCCAGCGCGTTGTTGCCGATCACCAGATTCGTTACCTGGCACGCCGTCGGCGCCGACTGGGCCGCGGCTCGATTGTCGGCCAATCGCTGCAAATAGGCCGTCACGGCCGGCAACGACCGCTGGGCGTCGTAACGCGCCAGTACCGCGAGCGCATCGTGCGGCGTCGAGCGATTGTCGACCGTCGGGCCCGAGGCAATCACGTCGAGCGGGTCGCCCGGCACGTCGGAGATGATCAAGGCAAACAGTCGGCCGGCGTGGCAAGCGCGGGCAAGCCCGCCCCCTTTGATCCGGCTCAGATGCCGGCGAACTGCGTTCAATTCGGCGATGTTGGCGCCGCCGGCGCTCAGATGCCGGGTGACGGCCAGCTTATCGGCCAGCGTCACCCCCGGCGCGGGGGCCGGCAACAACGCCGACCCGCCCCCCGAGATCAGCACGAAACACAGGTCGTCGGGCGCAAGGCTCTCCACGATGCGCAGAATCTCTTCGGCGCCGCGGACCCCTTCGGCGGTCGGTTCGTTGATGCCGGCGGGCCGGGCCGGATGGAGCCGGACGCGGGCCAGCGGCCGACACAATCGGCCGGCACATTCACCCAGCCGGTGACTTGTTTGTCGGCGAGAATTTGCGGGCCGAGGCGCTCGCTCCAGTCCCGCGGCCATGCCGGCCCCGGCCTTGCCCGCGCCGACAATCGCGATGCGGCCGATCGTGGCCAGATCGATCGGCTCGTCGCCGATCCAGAGCAATTGCTCCATCGACACGGACCGTCGACTCGACCAGGCGGTCGGAGCGGACGGCGTCGAGGCCGGCCTGCCAGATTTCGATGCCGTGGCGGCGGAGGGTTTGCGAGTCGCGTGTCACCTGCGGGCGGCCTTGGAAAAAAGGAAAGAATTTCGATGGTCGATGCGGCTCGTTGGGCGCGCCCTCACCGGCTGGTCGTTGCTCCCACCCGGCGGGGGCGGTGGGTGGTCCGCGCCGCTCGCCACAAGCTTAAAGCCTCGCCGGCCGGCGCCCAAGGGGACGCTTGGGCCGGGCGACCCCCCTGTGCTGGGTGCGGTCTGCCCGATCGGTCCGGATAGAACGGTTATCCGCGGGTTTTTGGGCGATTTTGCGTTCTTGAAAAACGTAGACAGCCGCTTGCATGCGGTGCTAAACTGAAAAAATCCCTGTCGCCGACCTGGAGTAATGGTTCATGTCCACGATCACATCTTGTCCCAAGTGTGCCCAACATGTCACGCTCCCACAGCGGAGCCGAATCGTCCGACATGGTTCGCTGTCCGCTGTGCGGCGCCGAATATACCCTCGAAGAAGCGCTGGCCAAGGCGCCGCCGACTTTGGTCGTGATCAGCAGCCTGGCCGTTGTCGTGCCCGAACATCAGGCCGAGAACGAATCGGCATTGCATTTGTTTCCCGAGGACGAGTCGGCCTTCCATCCGTCCGACGCCGGCGCGAGCGGTATCGGTCTTCACGCTGCCGGCATCGTACCGCCAGACCTCAATGCTCATCTTCAACCCGCTGACCGGCCGGCCGACGATTTCGACGCGGCCGAAGCCGATACCCTGGAACTTCCGTCCGATGAGCTGCCGCTGGAGTCATCGGGCGAAACCGCGCCTGCGGCGCCCGCTGGGCTGACGACGAGCTTCCCTCTGCCGAATCACCGGCGGACGACACGGATGAAGTCCTGCTCGAAAACGAGCGGGGCGATTTCCTGGCCTCGTTCGACGAGACAGAGCCCCCAGCCGGCGATGCCCGCGAAGCCATGTCGGCCACGGCCGGCGATCTGTCGGCGAGCGACGACGGCGGTATCGACCTTGGGGGTGACGACTCCTCGGAGGTTACTCCCCTGACGTTCGGCGATGCGTTGCCCGAGGGTGAGGACGAAATCGCGTTCGACACCGATGAAGGCGGTCCCGGATTCGACACTGTCAATCTCGACACCGGCTTCGAGGAAACTCGTCCGATCCCGGAGGACGTGGAAGGTTACGCTCTCGATCAAGAGTCGGCCGAGGCGGAAGAGGCCCCCGAGCTGGCCGCCGCGACTCCGCCGACTCGTCCCGCTCGCCGCAAGCCGTCGCTGATCACGAATGTGATTGGCTATTTGCTCGGTCTGCTCGTGGCCCTTCCACTGGCTTACGCCATCCTGTTGTGGTTCGGAAAAACGGATCCATTGAGTCTAGCCCCGAGTTTGCCAAGCTGGGCCGTGCCGGCGCAGTTCGATACGAAGGCAAAACTGGCCGCCGCCGCCGTCCGCGTGCCCTTGCCGTCGGAGCCGAATGCCGGTCTTTCGCTTGGACAAGACGCCGCGCCGCAAGCAGCCGATGCGACCACCGACGACAACGCGACCCCCGGCGACAGTGCCGCGGGCAACAGTGCGGCTGGCGACTTGGCCAGCGATACGCCTGCCGGCGACGAGACGCCGGACGACGCTACGATGACCGATAGCGCTACGGCCAGCGACGCCGCGCCGGGCGATGACGCCACGGCAACCGATGACAACGCGGCTTCTGACAGTGTGGCCGATGACACCAACGCGGCCGACATGCCCGACGACAGCGCGACCGCTTCCGACGACAGCGCGACCGCTTCCGACGAACCCGATGCCGCCGACACGGCCGCGATGGCCGCCGACGCGGCCACTCACGATCCCGACGCGGTACCGGGCGAGCTGGATCAGGCCGACACCGATGCCGCCGATGCCGACGCCACCGCGTCGGACGACGCGATGCCCGATGACGCACCGGTCGTCGAAGGCGAAATCATTGTCGGCGACGTCGGCGCACCGACCGATGACGCGATGCCTGACGATCAAGCGGCCGACGCCACCGCCACCGACGATATGCCGGCCGACAGTGACGCCACGGCCGAAAGCACTCCTGCCGATAGTGATGCGACTCCTGACAGTGACGCCACGGCCGAAAGCACTCCTGCCGATAGCGATGCGACCGACAAGGCCGCCATGGCCGACGACGCGGACGCCGACGACGCCACGGAGACCGCGGCCAATGAGCCCGCGGCCGACGATTCGGCCGTCGGCACAGCGCTCGACGACGCGATGGTCGACGACAAGGCGGCCGAGCCGGAGACGGTTGTGGGCCCGCGAGACAGCGTCCAATACAGCCCCGACGACGTCGATCGGGCGCTCACTGAGTTGGCTTCCGCCGCCAAGGCGATGGACGGGGCCGCGAAGGCCGACATGAAGAAAGCGAAGGGCCAATACTATCGCAAGCTGTATCAGTTGGCCGAAGTCGCTACGTTTACGCCTTCGATGGTAGCCAGTGCCGAGGCCGAGCAGGGAAGCCAGCAAGACGTGGTCTATCACACTCTCACCGGCTCAGCCGCCGACTCGGGCAAGTTCGCCGAAGTCGGCAAGGCCGCCGCCCAGTGGCTCGCGGCCATCAAGGGGAAAGAACATCAGGGGATCGTTCTGACGGGAACGATCAAAAGCACCCGCCAACGGGGCGAAGTGTTTGAAACCCAAGTTCTGCTGACCGACGGTCAAAGCGTGGTCACGGTTCTCAGCCCCGCGGCGCCCACGGTTGGCCCGCGCGGTGCGGTCCTGGTTTGGGGAAGCGTTGCCGACGATCCGGCTCAGAGCATCGCCGGCTACGAGGGGGACGCACCGACCGCGGTGTGGACGCCGGGCATCGAGGCGGCCCCGCCCGGTGCCGCACGAACCGGCAACGCGGCCACTTCCGAGCGGCGCTGAATCGGCCGAGGTCGGCTATTTGATCGCGACCAGCTGCAACCGGGTGCGATGACCCGACTCCATCGCCTCTTGTTGCACGAGCCGTCCGGCGGCGTCGTACCACAAGATCGACTTCGACGTCGCCGCGCAAACGATAGTGGCTGCACGGCTCTTCCTTGTCGCCCAGCGAGATCGGCTCTTCGCCGACGCGTTCCAGCTTGGCCGAAAGCGATCGGCCTTTGTGCGAGTCCAGCAGCGAAATGGTCTGGCCCGAGCAGTTTGTCCTCGGGCGCGTGCCAGTAGGAGGTCGTCCAGACGTTGCGCGGCAGCTTACGCTCCTGGCCATCGGCTCGGACGACCAACTTGTCGCCATCGCCGGTCGCGCTCACCTGGTAGCGGCTGCTGCCATAGTTGGCCGCGTTTTCCAGCTTTTCGAGCTTGCCGCCATTCCAGGTTTCGTTTCCTTGCGATGAAAATCGGAACGTGTAGAGGAAGTATTTCAACTCCAACGACGAATCGCCCAGCACCACCTGCCGGCCGTCGGGCCGCGACTCGATCGACAGCCGGCATTTTCCGCACGGTCGCCGTCGACCAGAATGTGAAAATTACGGACCTCGACCGTTTCCGAATCGCCACGCGCCTCTTCGGGGCCGGCAAGAAACGTCGGCTGGCAGGCCAACGGAAACAGCAGAAGTGAACCGACGGAGACTCGCACCGCGCAGCGGCACGCGCACGCCAGAATCGATTTCATCACCGGGACCTCGGGGGGGAGGGAGTCAGGATCGGAGCGTCGAGAGAAGCTGCTCGCACCGCCGGCCGGCCAACCGCGGGCGGAGGCAAAAAAGCCGGCAGTGCGCTGGATCGAACTTCTCTGTTTTTACACCATCGTCCGGCGCCGATCCAGCCTTGAGCTAGCAAACCTAAATCCCGACTCCGGCAGGCCTCTGCCCGGGCGGCTGTTCCCAATTTTCCGCGCGTAGCTGCAGCGGCAACTCGACCACGCAAAGCGGCGTGCAATCGCTCGGCCCGGGCCCGGTAAGCGACTTGAGTCGGCCCCGATTTCAGCGGGTTTTTCCGCATCCGTTGACCTGCAGCCCCGGGGGCCGTGCCTGGCGGGCGATATCGATCGCGTTTCAAACGCGGTCTTTCACCCCTCGCCCGCTCTGTGCCCGGCCGGGCGGCGATCCCGGTGAGTGGTTTGTCTTCCTTTGGCCTTTCCTGGTATGGTCCCACCTGTTGGGGTATCCAGGGCGCCGCTCGATGGAAGATCAACCGCCGCAAACCATGTCGTTCTGCCGCATCCTGCCGGTCCGGTTTCTCGTTTCCAATGTCTTCGCGATTCAAGGCGAGCGGACCGTCATCGTCGACGCCGGCATGCCCGGCCACGCGGCGGCCATCCTTCGCCGGCTTGGGCGGTGGGGGATCGGAGCCGGCCGACGTTTCGCTGATTCTGCTCACCCATGGGCATCTCGATCATTTCGGCAGCGCGGCCGAGCTGCGGCGGCTGACCGGTGCTCCGATCGCCATCCACGCGCTCGACGCCCCGGCTCTGCGCGCCGGCCGCAACCCCCCGATCGTGCCGCGAACCCGATTCGCCCGCGTGCTACGGCCGGTTTTTCAAAACCGGCGTACCGCCCCCTGCCAGGAAGATTTGCTCCTGGCCGACGGCGATCGGCTCGAACCGTTTGGCGTGCCGGGCCAATTGATCTCAACCCCGGGCCATACCGCCGGCTCGCTTTCGGTCTGGCTGCCCGAGTCGGGCCCGCGAGGGGCCGGCGAACTGATTGCCGGCGATCTATTGATGGGGGGCGGCCTGGGCGGACTGATGTCGCGCCGCGACAGCCTCGGCTCCCCTATTTTTACGACGATCTCGAAACCACCCGTGCGAGCATCGACAAAATTCTCGCGCTGCCGCTCGACCGCGTCTACGTCGGCCACGGCGGACCGCTGGACGCTGCCAGGATTCGCCGCACGTTCAGCGGCGCATGATGCGAACCGCGTCGCCACGCACCTCCGCAGGCCGAGCACACTTTTCAAATCGGCGGCCGGCTCGGAAAGTCGGCCTGCGCGCGGAAGTGGCGCTCCAGCACGCGCATCACGGCCAGCACCACGTCTTCGCGCCAGTGACGCCCGAGGACTTGCACTCCGATCGGCAGTCCCGGCACTCCCCAACTCGACGCGCCGGGCCGCCCGATCGGTCAGATCGCGAGTGACCGGCCGATCGCTCTCCTCGTCGGCTCGCACGCGCGTGGCCGGCACCACGCCGGCCGGCATGCCGAGCAAATTGGCCAGAAACGCATAGCTGGCCGCCGGATTCAAATCGATCGAGCTGCCATGCCGCAAAGCCGGCAAGGCGTGCGGCGGCATGACGAGGGCGTCGATGCCCGCCGCGTCGAGCGCGAGCGTGAAGTCGCGAATGTATTGACTCCGCTCGCTGGTCCGTTGCCAGTAAACGTCGGTCGACGTTGCGCCGCTGGCGGCGATCAACTCGGCCAGCCGGCGATGACCGGCAGCCGCTAGCAGCGAAACCACCACCCGCCGCGCCGGCCGCCGCATGCGCCCCAGCCGCAGCAAGCGACGAATCCGCCAGTCGGGCCGGTTGGCTCCCAGCGTGCGAATCAGATTGGCCGCGCCGTCGGCCGTGATCAGATGAAAATAAAGCCGGATCGCGTCCGGCACGTCGGGCATGCGAAACGTCTCCACCTGGCGCTGGCGGCGGCCAGCGCGCGGCCCGCCTCTTCCACCGCCCGGCGCGCGGCCGGCGCGGCCGGAAAGAATCCGTCGTCGGTGACGATGCCAATCCGCAAGCCGCTCACGTCGATCGCGCTGCGAATCGCCGGTGCCGACCGGCGCGATCCGCGGATCGTGGCTGGCCGGCGGCCGGATCGGCCAGCACGCGAAAGGCAATTTCCACGTCGTCGACCGTGCGGGCCATCGGCCCCGGCTGCAAACTGAGCGATTCCAAGCCGTAGAAGTTGCCGCGCCGGCCGGTCATTTCGATCCGGCCTTGCGTCGGCAACAGGCCGCAGATTCCGACGCTGTGCGCCGGCTGCCGGATGCTGCCCCCCAAATCGCTCCCCAGACCGAGGACCGATCCCCCGGCCGCCACGATCGCCGCTTCGCCACCGCTGGAACCGCCGGGCGAGCGGTCGAGATTCCAGGGATTGTTCGTGCGGCCGTAAAGCGGATTGTCGGTTTCGTGCAGCACCATCAACTGCGGCACGTTGGTTTTGCCCAGCACGATCGCGCCGGCCGCCGTCAGCCGCCGGACCAACGGGCTGTCGGTCTCGGACAACTCGTGCCGATTTCCTGGCAGGCCCAGCGTCGCCGGCGTTCCGACAACCTGGAAGCATTCTTTGATCGTTACCGGCACGCCGGCCAACGGGCCGAGCGGTTCGCCGCTTGCTCGCCGGCGATCGATTTCGGTCGGCTTCTCGCCTTGCCCGGTCATAGCATTTGACCACCACGGCATTCAGCCGTTCGTTCACGGCCTCGATGCGTTCGATGTGGGCTGCCGTGATTTCGGCGGCGCTCGCGCTGCCGTCGGCAACGCGCCGGGCAATTTCCGCCGCGTCGAGCCAGAGCGGTTCACGGGTCGTGATTGCATCGTTTGCCATAACGTTCAATTCGCTTGCGCCGAAGTTATTTCGTGAGAGGCTGTTGTAGCCTAGGGTTGTCGTCGGCCAATGAAAAGAGCTTTCGCCGGGCCGGCACGTTGATTCGATCGAGCGATTTTCAGGCAAATCGCGTCAGAATCATTCATTCTTGGCACGGCCAGTTGCTGCCCGGCCGGCGATTGCCGCGATGAATCCGCGTGACCACGGCGGCAGGCCATAACATTCGCGCGCTCAGCACCTTGTCCAACTGCACGAATGTTCCCTACAATGCGGTGTTACGACCCCTTGCAACCGAATGAGTCGGCGCTCATTGCTCCATGCCCGCTAGCGATATCGTCATCAAGGGTGCGCGCGAACACAACCTGCGCGACATCGATCTTGTCCTGCCGCGCAACCAGTTGATTTGCCTGACCGGCGTGAGCGGATCGGGCAAAAGCTCGTTGGCGTTCGACACCCTTTATGCCGAAGGGCAGCGGCGGTACATCGAAAGCCTGTCGAGCTTCGCCCGGCAATTCCTGGGGCAGATGCCCAAGCCCGACGTCGACCATATCAGCGGGCTCAGCCCGTCGATTTCGATCTCGCAAAAATCGTCGGGTCAGAATCCTCGCTCGACCGTCGGCACGATCACCGAGATTTACGATTATCTGCGGGTGCTTTACGCCCGCACCGGCCAGGGGCACTGCCCCGAGTGCCACCGGCCGATCACGGCTCAGACCCGCGACCAGATCATCGCCCGCATCGGTCAGTTGCCCGAAGGAACGCGGTTTGCGCTGTTGGCGCCGCTGATTCGCCGCCAAAAGGGGGAATACCGCGACCTGTTCGAGGATCTGCTCAAGGGCGGTTTCATGCGGGCCCGCGTCGATGGGCAAATCGTCCAGCTCACCGACGATCTGCAGCTCGACCGGCAAATGCGGCACAACATCGAGCTGGTGATCGACCGGCTGGTCGTCGGGCAAGCCCGCGGCCGACTGGCCGAGGGGGTCGACCTGGCCCTGAAGATGGGCGAGGGCAATCTGATCGTGGCCCTCGAAAGGCCCGGCCGCCGACAGCCCCAAGCCCAAACGCAAAGCGGCAGCCGCCGCCCGGCGACCTGGCCCTTTCGGCCCACTATGCCTGCACGCACTGCGGTCTGAGCTTCGAGCCCCCCACGCCGCAACTGTTCAGCTTCAACAGCCCGCAGGGAATGTGCACCACCTGCGACGGCTTGGGCGAGCGCTATTCGTTCGATCCCGAGCGGCTGGTTCCCGATCCGAGCTTGTCGTTCAAAGACGGGGCGTTCGAACTGTTCGGCGTGTGGCGCGACATGGGCCGCTGGCGGCGGCACATCTTTCAAGGCGTGGCCGACACGCTCGAGCACAAGCGTTCGCTCTGCCCAAGGGAACGATGCTCGAAACCCCCTGGCGCGATCTCGATCCCAAGCTGCAAAACGAGTGGCTGTGGGGAACCGGCGACGAGCACATCACCTTCACCTTGCGCAAGGGGGGCAAAGGACAAAAATATGGCGGCAAGTTCGAGGGCATCATTCCGCAATTGCTGGCCCGTCATCGCTCGGCCAAAAGCAAAATCCAGCAGCGCCAGCTCGAAAAATACATGTGCGTGCTGGGCTGCGGCGATTGCCAGGGGGCCCGGCTCAATCGGCAGGCCCGGGCCGTCACGCTCACGACCCGGCATCCCGACTTCGCCGCCGGGCCCCAGCGATCGCTTCCCGAAGTCTGCTCGCTGAGCATTTCCGACGCGGTCAAGTTCTTCAGCGAGCTGGAACTCGACGACACGCGCCAGGCGATCGCCGCCGAAGTCCTCAAGGAAATCCGCGGCCGGCTCGGCTTTTTGCTCAACGTCGGGCTCGACTACCTGACGCTCGGCCGCACCGCCCCCACCCTCTCGGGCGGCGAATCGCAGCGCATCCGGCTGGCCGGCCAGATCGGCTGCGGACTGGTCGGCGTTCTCTACATTCTGGACGAACCGTCGATCGGCCTCCACCCGCGCGACAACGATCGCCTGCTCGACACGCTCACCCATCTGCGCGACATGGGCAACACCGTCGTCGTCGTCGAACATGACGAAGAAACGATGCGCGCCGCCGATCACATCATCGACTTCGGCCCGGGCCCCGGCGTCCGCGGCGGCGAGGTGGTGGCCACCGGCACCTCCGACCAGATCGCCAGCGTCAAACGCAGCCTGACGGGCCAATACCTGGCCGGAACCTTGCAGATCGCCGTGCCGGCTCATACCCGGCCCCCCAGCGACCAGGTGCTGCGCGTCGTCGGCGCGCGGCACAACAACCTGCGAAACGTCGACGTCGACATTCCGCTCAAATCGCTGGTCTGCGTGACCGGCGTTTCCGGCTCGGGCAAAAGCTCGCTGGTCAACGACATCCTGGTCGAGGCGCTGCGCCGCGATCTGAACGGCGGACTCGGCGAGCCGGGCGATCACGACCGCATCGAAGGGCTCGGCCATCTCGACAAACTGATCGCCATTGATCAATCGCCGATCGGCCGCACGCCCCGCTCGAACCCGGCCACCTACATCAAGCTGTTCGACGAAATTCGCGATCTCTACACCCGGCTTCCCGAGTCGAAAACCCGGGGCTACAAGGTCGGCCGGTTCAGCTTCAACGTGGCCGGCGGCCGCTGCGAAGCGTGCGAAGGAAACGGCTCGAACCGGCTGGAGATGGATTTTCTGGCCGACGTCTGGGTCACCTGCGCCGTTTGCGGCGGCCACCGCTTCAATCGCGAGACGCTGCAGGTTCGCTTCAAGGGCAAGTCGATTGCCGACGTGCTGGAAATGGACGTGCAGCAGGCGCTTGAACATTTCGAGAACATTCCCAAAATCCAGCACAAGCTCGCCACGCTGCACCACGTCGGGTTGGACTATCTCAAGCTCGGCCAGCCTTCGCCCACCCTGTCGGGCGGCGAAGCCCAGCGGATCAAGCTCGCCCGCGAACTGGTGAAAAAGAGCACCGGCCGCACGCTCTATCTGCTCGACGAGCCGACGACCGGCCTGCACTTTGCCGACATCAGCTTGCTGCTCAAAGTGCTGCACGACTTTGTCGATGCCGGCAACACCGTCGTCGTGGTGGAACACAATCTCGACGTGATCAAAACGGCCGATTGGATCATCGACCTGGGGCCCGAAGGCGGAGCGGGCGGCGGACGCGATCGTCGCCGCCGGCACGCCGCGCGACGTGGCCCAGGTCGACGCCTCGTACACCGGCCGTTGCCTTGCGTGCCTTGCTCGACGGCAGCGCCGCCCAGCGTGCCGCCGCGCGTCCCCGCGTTCGTCCGCACGCGGCCTTGCCCACGACCAAGGCGATTCGCGTGCAAGGTGCCCGGCAGCACAATCTGAAAAGCGTCGACGTCGAAATCCCGCGCGACAAAATGACGGTCTGCTGCGGCATGAGCGGGTCGGGCAAAAGCTCGCTGGCCATGGACACCATCTATGCCGAAGGGCAGCGCCGCTATGTCGAAAGCCTGAGCGCCTACGCCCGGCAGTTTGTCGGCCAGATGCAAAAGCCCGCCTTCGACCACATCGAAGGTTTGTCGCCGGCCATCGCCATCGAACAAAAGCAGATGGGGCACACGCCCCGCTCGACCGTCGGCACGGTGACCGAGATCTACGACTATCTGCGGATTCTCACCGCCCGGCTGGGCCAGCCCTATTGTCCCGATTGCGAAATCCCCATCGGCACGCAAACCGCCGACGAAATCATCGACAAGATTCTCCGCGAGCCGGCCGGCACCAAGCTCTATGTGATGGCGCCGCTGGAAATCAACGTCGGCGACAAGTACGAAACCTTGTGGGAAGAAATCCGGGCCGGCGGCTATGTCCGCATGCGGGTCGACGGCACAACCCATTCGGTCGACACGCCGCCGACGATCGATCGCCGGCGAAAGCATCTGGTCGAGGTGGTGATCGACCGGATCGCGGTCCGGCCCGACCAGCGCAGCCGGCTGGCCGATTCGGTCGAAATCGCCTTGAGCCTGGGCAAGGGAGTGCTGCACATCGCCTGGCCGGTCGACGACGTGCCCGAGCCGAAGTGGCGGACCGAGATTCACAGCCAGCATTTTGCCTGCGATCAAGTTGCGGCCGCAGCTTCGAGCCGCTGTCGCCGCATAGTTTTTCGTTCAACAGTGCGCTTGGGCTGGTGCCCGGCCTGCGAAGGATTGGGAACCCAAACCGGCGCGAATCCGGCCGCACTGCTGCGCGACCCGAAAATGTCGCTGCGCGAGGGGGCCGTGGCCCTGTGGCCCGATGCCAGTGTTCCGCTGTTCGAGGCCATGCTGTCGGCCTTGGGTCGCCATGCCTCGCTGCCGCTCGACGTGCCGTTCGACCAGTTGAGCGTGAAGCAGCGGCGCGTCGTCATGCACGGCTTGCCCGACGAGTGGATCGAAGTTCGTCTCGGCGGCGGAAAATCGAAATCGCCCGCCACGGTCTTCCGCTTTCAATACAAGGGGCTCTATCCCACGCTGGAAGAAGCCTCGCGACTGTCGCAATCGCTGCGCACCAAATGGGAGCATCTGGTCGACGAAGTCGATTGCTCGGTCTGCGGCGGCAGCCGGCTGCGCGACGACGCTTCGGCCGTTCGGCTGTTGGGCCGCACGATCCACGAGCTGTGCCGCATGCCGCTGGGCAACCTGGTCGACCATGTCGGCTCGTGGCAATTGGATGCCCGGCAACGAAAGATCGCCGGCGAGCTGGTGCAAGAAGTTCAAAACCGGCTGCGGTTTCTGGTCGACGTCGGTTTGGAATATCTGTCGCTTTCGCGGCCGGCTCCGACGCTCTCGGGCGGCGAAGCCCAGCGCATCCGGCTGGCCAGCCAGGTCGGCAGCGGACTGTGCGGCGTGCTCTATGTTCTCGACGAGCCGACGATCGGGCTCCACCCGCGCGATAACCGCCGGCTGATCGGTGCGCTCGAAAAACTGCGCGACTTGGGCAACACGCTGCTGTTGGTCGAGCACGATCGCGAGGTTCTGGCCGGCGCCGATCAACTGCTCGACTTCGGCCCCACGGCCGGCGACGGCGGCGGCGAAATCGTCGCTCGCGGAACGCCGGCTCAAATCGGCCGGCAAAAAACTTCGGTCACGGGCCCGTATCTGTCGGGCAAGAAGGCGATTGCCGTGCCGACCGATCGCCGCATGGCGCACCGCTTTGCCGCCAGGCCGAGCCGGCCGCCGCGCCGCGCCCGCCGCGGCCAAACGCAAGCGCGGCGCCAAAGCCGCGACTCCCAGCCGTCCTGCGGCTCGCCCGCGTCGATCGAGCCGCCCGGCGGCGGCTGGCTGGAAGTGGTCGGCGCCCGGCACAACAATCTGCGCAGCGTGACGGCGCGGATTCCGCTGGGCACGTTGACGGTCGTCACCGGCGTGAGCGGGTCGGGCAAAAGCTCGCTGGTCGAAGACGTCCTCTATAACTCGCTGGCCCGCACGCTGCACCGCGCCCGCACGTTGCCCGGGGCTCACGATGGACTGCGCGGCGTCGAGCAGATCAACAAAGTGATTCGGGTCGATCAGACTTCGATCGGTTACACGCCGACGTCGAATCCGGCCACGTATACCGGCGTGTTCGATCTGATCCGCCAGCTCTACGCCCAATTGCCCGAGGCCCGGTTGCGTGGCTACACGCCGCGTCATTTCAGTTTCAACGTGCCGGGCGGCCGCTGCGAGGCGTGCGAGGGGAACGGCCAACTGCGGATCGAGATGCACTTTTTGCCCGACGTTTGGGTCGAGTGCGATACGTGCCGCGGCCGCCGCTACAATCCCGACACGCTGGCCGTTTGCTATCACGGCCAATCGATTGCCGACGTGCTGGACATGTCGTGCAGTCGGGCGCTGCGGCTGTTCGAGAACATTCCCAAAATCCGCCGCGTGCTGCAAACGCTGTGCGACGTCGGGCTCGACTATCTGACGCTCGGCCAGCCGGCGCCGACGCTTTCGGGGGGCGAGGCCCAGCGCGTCAAGTTGGCCTCGGAACTGGCTCGGCCCGACACCGGCCGCACGCTCTATCTGCTCGACGAACCGACGACCGGCCTGCACTTTGCCGATATCGCCCGGCTGTTGGACGTGATCAACCGGCTGGTGGCGCTGGGCAATACGGTGGTCGTCATCGAGCACAATCTCGACGTGATCAAAACGGCCGATTGGGTGATCGACATCGGGCCCGAGGCCGGCGCCGACGGCGGCCGCATCGTCGCCTTCGGCACGCCGGAAGATGTGGTCGTCCAGGGATCGCGGTTTGTCAAAGCCGCGGCAAACGGCGATGCCGGCTGGCGCCGAGCCGGTCGAAGCGGCCGAAAAAGCCGGCCAGCCGCAAAAAGAAAGCCGCGCCGGCCGGCCGCGACACACTGGCCGAGCCTGCGCTGCGCTCGCACACCGCCGAAGCGCTCGCGCCGCGTGTTGGCCGCCGGCCCGCATCAGCCGCGCGGCGAGCACGATTTTGCGGTGCAAGAAGCCGAGCGGCCGGGCGACGTCGATCTGAGCGAGATCGGCCGCGAGGCCGCCATGCCCTGGCAGGCCGACGGCCGCCGCTGGCACACGCACGACCGCGTCGGCCACAACGGGCAGGCTTGCCGTTGGGATGGCCGGGTGCTCGACCGGGTGGTCGACAAGATTCAAGAGCTCGGCCAGTTCAGCGACACCGATTGGAACGATCGCAGCCGGGTCGAAATTCGCGGCGAGCGCAAGGCCGACGGCTGGTTCTTCCATGCCTTGACCGGCGAACAGTGGCTGCTGAAGCTCAAATTCCGCGTGGCCAAAAACACCTTCAGCCGCGACGATCTGGTGGCCGAGTTGGCACTCAAACCGCTGAACGATCTGCCCGACTTGCCGGTCTATGGCCGCGAGCCGCGGGTGAAATGTCAGAATCTGCGCGGGCCGTGGCAAGAAATCCAGTTGCAAGTCCACGCGCTGGAAGAGATCGACAAGCCGGCCTTCTGGAAGTTCCTGGCCCGTGCGGTCGAGGGCTTTCAAAAATTCTCCGACCGCGCTCGCCAGAATCCCGACGACGTCATGCCCTGGAAAGTGCTGGGCCAGAAATGGCACTTTTCGCGCAAGGGCTTTCCGCCCGGCAAGCCGCCGGCCTGGAGCGTCGACCTGCTGGAAGAACTGTGCGAAGCGCTCGCCACGGTCGCGCCGCAGGGACAGTTCCTGTGGAACAACCAGCAAGTGGTGCATGTCTTCGTGCCGGGACAAAACGAGCCTTGGGCCAGCCTGTTCACCAAGCGGCAGGCCGGGCTCGACCTGCAACTGACCGGCCCCAAGGGCCGCTTCGCGCTCGGCCGGTTGACGGGCCTGGCGGCCGATCGCGAGTTTCAGGCCGGCCCGCAGTGCGACGTGATCAAGCTCCGCTTCATCGAGCCCGAAGATCTTTCGCGGGGCGATCTGCCGGCTCTGCTGCGCGAGCATGTCGAAAGTCTTGCCTGTCGCACGCGCGGCAAAGCCCTGGCCACTCGGGAATAAACCGCCATGAACGAATCGTTGCTCCCCAGCCGGCTGCTGTTCCGCTATTCGGTCCCTTGCCGGCACCATCAACCGCTGTGGTCGGCGCGGGGCGTCGAATTGGGCGAAGCCCATCGGCTGCCCGACTTCGGCCAGCTCGAATCGCGCACCGGCGTTTGCCGACGTGCGGATGGCCTGGAGCCACGACGGATTGGCGCTCGACGTCCGCGTGGCGGGCAAACGCTTGCCGGCCTGGTGCCGCGACAATCGGCTGGAGGATAGCGACTCGCTGCAAGTCTGGATCGACACCCGCGACACGCACAACATCCACCGCGCCAGCCGCTTCTGCCACCGCTTCATCTTTCTGCCCGCCGGCGGCGGCCGGCAATATGTCGAACCGGTGGCCGACCAACTGCTGATCGACCGTGCGCGGGAAAACGCCCGGCCGGTGCGCCCCGGCCAGGTTCAAATCCGGGCCACCGTGCGGGCCGACGGTTATCACCTCTCGGCCTTCTTGCCGGCCGGCGCGCTGACCGGCTACGAGCCCGACGAGCATCCGCGGCTGGGCTTCACCTATCGGCTGTTCGACCGCGAATTTGGCGAGCAGACCTTCAGTGCGTCGAGCGAATTTCCGTTCGCCTCCGATCCCAGCCTGTGGGCCACGCTGGAACTGGTTTCCTAGGCGGTGCGTCGCTACTCGTCTTGCTGTTCGGGCTCGCCGCATTGCTTTGCGGTTGCCAGAACCTCAAAATGAGGCACGTTTCGACCAACCCACATGGGCCACGCTGGCCAGGATCGGGGACTTTATGCCGATTTACCAGAGCATGCAAAGAGTGCGGTTCTCGAGTGCCGATGGGCCCTGTCAGGGCAGGCCACGGGCGGGCGATCGTCGCCAGCTCCGGCCGCAAGTCGGTGACAACCGCCTCCCGTCAATTTACGGATCGAAAAATGGAGTACAGCAAGAAAGGCGAGCCTTATGATCGGCCTGCTACCGCGTGTGCGGACGGACCAGCTCACCCATAACAACACGATCAGCGGAAGTCCTACGGAAAGCCCACACTGAGGGCTACACCGAATCCATCATCAACAGATTCTTCTATTCGCGTACAACGTCGCATGTCGCGATGCCCCGAGTTGCTCTTGTCGGAAGGGGATGGCCTTCACTCTGAACGAGTTCTCGAAGCTGACGCCAGCAAACTCTGCCGAAAACTTTCGGTTGGGATCATCGATCCGCTTGCGTTGGAAGCGGATGGCCAAATCATTGCCTGCCGAGCGACAGTCTCCCGCAAGGATTCGCGTGACGTGATAAAGGCGCTGAGGGAACAGACCGGCGCCGATTACATTCCGAATCCGTTGACGCGATACACCTTCTAGGCTCTGGCGGCCGCAAGATCGCGGGGCCACTCGGGGCGCGTTCCTGGGCGTTTCAAGCGGGCGCGAGCAGCCGGAAATCGAGGAGACGCGCGGGAGGAGTTTCGGTTCGCCTACGCGCCACTGGCCTGCTAGCTGCGGCCGCGACCCCAAAACCGCGCGTCCTCCTTCCCCGACCAGGGTGCCCCAAGCACCGCTCCAGCCGAGGCTTTCGACTTGACGCATCGCGCCGGCCTTGGGTACCCTTGCCGCCCCATGCGCGGCGGCCAGCGGTCGACGTGCATCCTGTCTCAGCATTCAAACAACAAGTTCGCCCTATGCAGCCCTTGGCTCGGATCGTCGCGATTGCGCTCTGGCTGGCGGTGTTGGCCGCGCCGGGTTGCCGACTTTTCGATACGCCGACCAAGGGCAAAACGCCGCTTGCTCCGCTGCAAGCCGGCGAAGACAGCGTGGCGTTGGAAATCTTTTTCGCCCGCTTCCACTACGGCTATCCGCCGTTTGCCGAAAAGCTGTGGGAAGAAGTCGACGAGCAAGTCTTGCCCGCCGACGTCCGACGCGAGCTGGCCCGCAACGGCTTTCGGGCCGGCATCGTCGGCTCGCAAGTGCCGGTCGAACTGGCCCGCATGCTGACGCTCACCGACGTGCCGCAGCCGCACCGTCAAGGGACAACGGTCGATCTGGAAAAAGAGCCCACCGTCAAGTTGCGGCTGCTGGAAGTGCGATCGGGCCGGCGCGGCGAAATCATCGCCTCGCCCGTCTACGACCATTTGCCGCTATTGATGCGCGAGGGGGAGAACGTCAAGGGCAAGACCTACGACAAGGCCGACGGCCGCTTCGTGCTGCAAGGCCACACGCCACGCCGACGGCCGCGTCGGGCTCGATCTGCTTCCCGAGTTGCACTACGGCAAGACCGAACAAAAATGGATCCCCGTCGACGGCGTCTTTCACCTGGCCAGCTCGCAGCGCAAGAAGGTCTTCGAGCACATGCAATTGCGCGTCGATCTCTCGCCGGGCCAGATGCTGGTGCTGACCTGCCGGCCCGACCATCCGGGCAGTCTCGGCCATTACTATTTCACCGAGCCGGTGGCCGACGAACAGTTGGCCCAGCGGATGGTGATCGTGCGCCTGGCCCGGGCCGGGTCCGACCGTTCGTTTTCCGAAATCGTTTCGGCCGAAATCGATCCGGCCACCGGACAACCCGCCGTCAGCCACACCACCGACGAGGCGTTGCCGGGCGAGATTTCGGTCAGCAAATCACGCCAGCTGCGCACGGCAACTGCACCGCGCAGCTTCGACGCGATCGCCGTGACTTTTGCCGCCAGCTTTGACTCAGACCGCCGCGCCGAGAGCTGCGCGGAGCGATTCCAATTGGCCGGCCGAGCCGAGCTTTTGATTCTTGGCCGTGATGTACTCGGCATAAGCGGCCATGAACGGTTTGCCCGGCGTGCGGGGATCGAAATCCTCGGGCTTGTCGCGGAAAATCTCGCGATAGATGCCGCACCAAACCAATCGGCCGTCGGTGTCGATGTTCACCTTGGTGACGCCGAGCTTGGCGGCCGGCAGATACTGTTCTTCCGAAACGCCGCTGGCGGCTCCCAATTTGCCGCCGGCCTTGTTGATCCGATCGACCCAGTTCTTGGGAACGCTGCTCGAACCGTGCATGACCAGCGGAAAGCCGGGCAGGACTTTTTGGATCGCTTCGATGCGATCGAAGTGCAGCCCCTGCTTGCCCGAGAACTTGTAGGCCCCGTGCGAGGTGCCGATGGCCACGGCCAGCGAATCGCAGCCGCTCCGTTCGACGAATTCGACGGCCTGGTCGGGATCGGTCAGGCAGGCGTGATCGGCCGAGACGTTGATGTCTTCCTCGACGCCGCCGAGCATGCCCAATTCGGCCTCGACCGAAATCCCCTTTTCGTGGGCCCGCTCGACCACGCGGCGGGTGATGGCGATGTTTTCGTCGAACGATTCGTGCGAGGCGTCGATCATCACCGACGAATAGAAGCCGCTATCGATGCAGTCGTAGCAAACTTCTTCGGTGCCGTGATCGAGATGGACGGCGAAGATCGAGTCGGGAAAGACTTCTTCCGCCGCCCGGATCATCCCTTCCAAGAATCGCTTGTCGGTAAACGCCCGGGCACCGCGCGAGAGCTGGATGATGAACGGAGCGCTCTTTTTGGCGATCGATCTTCTCGTCGTTCGAGTTCTTCAGGCCCAGGTTGCCGCGAAACAGGCCGACGGTCTGCTCGAGGTTGTTGATGTTGTAGGCCCCCACGGCATACTTGCCATAGGCGTGCTGAAACAGATCTTTGGTCGTGACGATCATGAATCTCTCCCTCGCGCTCCCGCTCAAAACGCTCAAAAAAATTGGTTAAGCCGGCGTGGTGGTAGTCGGCACTGGCGGGGTGTGACCGGACATTGTAGCCAATCGGCCACGGGCCAGCCAGCTTCCCGCACGGGGTTGGCGTCCTAAACCAGTGGTGGTCGTGGCGTCAATTATTCCACCCGCATCGTTGCTCCCTTGAGCGGCAGGCGGGTCAGGGCCGCCAGCTCATCGTCAGTCCCATATCGAAGGCAAATGCCGACCTCAGGTGGCACCGGTCCGTTCAAGAATTCAATCGCCGCGATGCACAACCGCACAGCCGGCATTGGCCCCTGCGGCAACTCCAACTTCATTCCCGGCGAAATCGGCCCATCCATTATTTGGCCGCAGAGGACAAAAAATCCCCGGAGTGGGATACTGAACGTTTCGTTGCAGTGGAATGTCGCTGGCATCCCGGAATTGTAGCCCAGCGTCGTCGCATCCGCACCAATCCGCCACCCAACCCCGCTATTCTAGCCAACTTACATTGCTCGCCCCCCGGCCGCTCGCTACAATCCCGCCTCCTGCATTCTCGCACCGCACGGACCCGCGGTGCCCACCGGTCAAGGATGATCGACCATGACACAAGATTTTTCGCCCTCTGCCGCGCTCTCGCCGGCCGATCAGTTGCGCTACGCCGCGAGATCATCCAGCTCGAAAGTCGAGCCCTGTGGAAACTTGCCGAGCGGCTCGACGGCGAATTCTGCCGGGCCGTCGATCAGGTCTTTCGCTGCCGCGGCAGCGTGATCGTCAGCGGCATGGGCAAGGCCGGGCTGATCGGTCAAAAGATCGCGGCCACGCTCGCCTCGACCGGCACCCGCAGCCACTATCTGCATCCGGCCGAAGCGGTCCACGGCGACCTGGGCCGCATCCATCACGAAGACCTGCTGCTGATCCTTTCGCAAAGCGGCGAAACCGAAGAAGTCGTGCGGCTGCTCCCCTCGCTCTCGGCATTCGGCGTGCCGATCGTGGCCGTCACCAGCGCCCGCACCAGCACGCTGGCCCGCGGCCGCCACGGTGACGATCGATCTCGGCCCGCTCAAAGAAGCCTGTTCGCTGGGCCTTGCCCCCAGCACCAGCACCACGGCCATGTTGGCCATGGGCGACGCCCTGGCGCTGGTCGCCAGCCGGATGCGGTCGTTTCGCCGCGAGGATTTTGCCCGCTTCCATCCGGCCGGCAATCTGGGCCGCCGGCTGAGCAAAGTCGACGACCACATGCGACCGCTCGCGCCAGTGCCGCTTGGCGCCGGCCACGCGAACCGTGCGGCAGGTCTTTGTCGACCGCCACGTCGGCCGCCGCCGCTCGGGGGCGATCATGCTGGTCGACGCTGCCGGCAAGCTGGTCGGCCTGTTCACCGACAGCGATCTGGCCCGGCTGTTCGAAAGCCGGCGCGACGCGGCCCTCGACGACCCGATTCACACGGTCATGACCTGCCAGCCCTGCACGGTGCCAGCAGGCTCGATGCTGGTCGACGCAATCGCTATCATGGCGGAGAGGAAAATCAGCGAATTGCCGGTCATCGACGCAGGCGGCACGCCCGTCGGCCTGCTCGACATCACCGACGTGGTGGCGGTTTTTCCCGACCTCCAGCCCGGCGGTCGGCGTGGAAGTCCGCTCGGCGGTGCCGGCGCCGAAATTTGCCGGTCCGCTGCGGTCGAAGCTGCGGCACGACCATCCCCAGAGCTAACCCGGCGAGGAAAATGGGACTGGATCCGAGCAGCCACCGAGCGACAAGAGCATCGAGGCACCAGGCGACTGCTCGGTGCCTGTCCCATTTTCTTGCCACGCCACAAATGCCGAGGTCAGCATGAAACTCGAAGAACGTTGCCAGAAGATCGAAATGATCTTGGCCGACGTCGACGGCGTGTTGACCGACGGCTACGTGGTTTTCGACAACCAAGGAATCGAAACCAAGCATTTCCACATCCGCGACGGCATGGGGATCAAGCTGTGGCAGCGGGCCGGCTATCGGTTCGGGTTGGTGACCGGCCGCAGCTCGCACATCGTGAAGGTTCGCGCGGCCGAGTTGGGGATCGATATCGTGCGCCAAACGGCCGAGGACAAACTGCCGGCCACGCAGGAGATTCTGCGGCAGACCGGTTTGTCGCTGGCGCAGGTTTGCTACATCGGCGACGATCTGCCCGATCTGCCGGTGATTCGCGCGGTCGGTTTGGGCGTGGCGGTGGCCGATGCTTGCCCCGAGGCGCGGGCCGCCGCGCAATACGTCACTTCGCGGGGTGGCGGCCGCGGAGCGGTGCGTGAGACGATCGAGCTGATTCTCAAGGCGCAGCACCGCTGGGACGAGTTGTTGCAGCGCTATTAGCAGGAGATTGGCGCGGAAGGCTTCGCCAGCCGTCCGCGTCGGCGATGGCCCAACCGCCGCCGCGGGTGTCCGCCTTGCGGCACGAGTGGACGGCGGACCGATGGATCGACTTGGCTTTTCTCAGGTGCCCCGTTGCGTGCACGGATTATTCGCATCGCCGTCAGCTTTGGGGCCGTGTTTTCGGCCTATCTCGTCTATGCGCTGGTCGCGGTGCGGCTGATCGAGCCTTCGGTCAGCGCCGCCCCGCAAACGACCGCGCAGCCCAGAAGACTATCGAGCGTGCCCGCGAGCTGGCCAACCAGGCCGCGCTGCAGCTGCGACTCGTATTTTCCCGAAGGTTCTTGGGAGCTGAAGAATCCCAAAATCGTGGGCAACGACCGCGTGAAGCTGTTGGTCAGCGACTACACCAACCTGCCCGGCGGCATGCTGAATTTGAAAAAGTGCACGATGCTCTTTTTCGAGGAGCCCAACCCCAACAAGCCGAAAGCTCCGCCGGTGATTCTGCAAGCTTCCGAGGGGGCGATCCTGCAATTCGACGAGGAATTCGACCTGAAGCGGGCCAAGATCGGCCAGCTCGTCGGCGGCGAGATGAAAGGCGCGCGTCACGATTCGCCGCCAGCCGTCGCGCCCCGGCGCCGACGACGATCTGCTGATCGTCACCCGCGACGTCAAGCTCATCGAAGACCGCGTCGTCACGCCCGAAGTGGTCGAATTTCCGTTTCGGCCACAGCTATGGCAGCGGTCGCGACATGACGATCCTGCTCGACCGTGACGACCCGCCGGGCAAGCAGGGCAAAACGCCGTCGATCAACGGCGTCAAATCGCTCACGCTGGCGCGCGAGGTCTCCGTCCACATGGTTTCGGCCGGCCGACGACGACGCCCAGGCCGCCCGCCGCATTCCCCGCCGGCCAGGCCGCGCTCGCCGCCGGTGCCGGCTGGCCCCGGCAGCGCCGCAGCCGCCGGTCAAAATCACCTGCCAAGGTCCGTTCTGCTTCGATCTCGATCACACGTGGCCACGTTCAGCGAAAAGGTCGACGTCTTTCGGCTCAATGCCAGCGGGCCCAGCGACGAAATGAATTGCGAGCTGTTGGCGATCCACTTCGTGCGGCGCGACGAGGCCCGGCGGGTCGCCGCGGCGCAAAAACCGCTCAGCGATCGTTCCGGCGGCGCACCGCGGCGCTCGAAGCACGCTGGATCGAAGCCCGGGGCGACCCGGTCATCATTCGCGCCCCTTCGCAAGGGGCCCAGGTTCGCGGCCAACGGGTCGAGTACGACCTGAAGACGGGCCGCATCGTGGTCGACGGACCCGGAACGCTTCAGGGAGCGTCGCCGCGCAATCCGTCCGGCCGCTATGCTGCCCAATGGTCGCATCAACTGCGAGTCGAGCCGTTGGTCGGCGAGCAACTGGTCACGCTCCTCGGCGGCGCCATGGTCAGCTCACCGACATGGGCGCCCGTTCGGCCGACGGAGCACCGCAGTCGGGCACGCTCTGGGCCGACGAAATCCGCGCCTGGCTGACCAGCCCGCCCCCGGCCGACGGAGCAGCCGACCGCGCCGCCTGTCGGTGCGCCGCCGCGGCGCCGTTGCAGCCGCGCGGCGGCGTTGTTCAGCCCACCACAATTCGCAAGCCCGCCGGGGCCGCTGCCGGTCCAGCGCTGGGCGAGCGCGAAGAGACACGCCCCAAACGCGTCCTGGCCCAAGGCGCCGTCCGCGTCGAATCGCCCCAACTGATCGGCGCCACCGGCCAATTGGATGCCATTTTCGTGCCGACTCCGCCGCTGGCCGCAGGCGAAGCCGGACCGCCAGCGGCCAGGCAAGCACGGCCGCCGCCGAATCCTGCCCAGCGTTCGGCACGCTCCGAGCAGCAATTTCGGGTCGCCGGATCGAAGATGGAAATCCACCTGGCCGTTCGCGGCAGCCAAACCGCGGTCGCCGAATTGTTCTTGGACGGCAAGGCACTGTTGGCCGAAGCCAAAACCGCCAAGCCCGAAGACAAACCGCTCCTCGTCACCGGCGACCGCTTGGAAGTCTTCCGCGCCGACATGCCCGATACCAAAATCGTCGTCATCGGCAAACCGGGAAAGGTCGAGGCACGGGGACTCACGCTGGCCGGGCCCGAAATTCAATCTCGAGCGTGCCACCAACCTGCTGTGGATCGATGGCCCCGGCCGCATGACCGGGCCTGCGCCGGCCGATCAATCCCTCGCCGCTCAGCCACAGCCTCCCCTAGTGCAGCCGGCGGCTGCAAAACCGGCCGGATCCAGGCAATCTCGACGTCACTTGGACCGGTCGGATGCAATTCGACGGGCATACGGCCCACTTCGAGCGAGACAGTCGTTGCCCGCACCGCAACCTGGCTGGTCCGCACCGAAACGCTCGATGCCTCGTTGCAACGGACGATCGACTTTGCTCATCCCCCCGATCCGAACAGCAAGGCCGAGCCCGCCGCTTTGGAACAACTGGTTTGCACCGGCGGCCCGCGTGGCCGGGTCGAATTCGAAAACCGCTCGACCGACGAAACAGGGCTGTCGTCGATCGATCGCATGGAAGCCCCCGACCTGGCTTTGAACCGGACGACCGGCGGCATCGATGCGCACGGACCGGGCTGGGTTTCCAGCGTGCGGCGCGGCGCCGCGGCGGCGGCCGTCGCGCGGGCGTGCCCGGCGGTCCCCCGGCGAAGGCGAAACCCGGCAGCCGACAAGAAACCGCCCGACCAGGGCCGGTCCGATCCCAACGCGCTGACGTATCTGGCGGTGCAGTTCGCCCGTTCGATCTCCGGCAACATGTACAAGCGCGAACTGACGTTCGCCAACCAGGTGAAGTGCATCTACGGCCCGGTCCTCGCCTGGGATGCAAAACTGGACGTCGAAAACCCCGACCAGGCCGGCCCCGACGCGATGAACCTCACCACCGATGCGCTGACGGTCCGCGAAGCACCCGGCCGACTGGCCGGCGAGCGCGGTTGGCTGGAGCTCGAGACCAAGGGGAACACCCAAGCCGAGGGGATGGGCATTACGGCACGAGCCGCATCGGCTGACCTACTCGCGAGCAAAAATCGCTGATGGTGCTGGAAGGGGACGGCGTCAGCAACGCCTCGGTCTTTCGTCAGGAGAACCTCGGCGGCCCGCGGTCGAACACCACGGCCAGTCGCATTCTGTTCTGGCCCTCGACGTCGCGCGTCGAAGTCGACAACGGGCGATTCATCGATCTGGGCCCGATGCCCGCGCAGTCCTGCCCGCCGCGACGACAAGTCGAAGACGAAGTGAGCCGGCAATCCGCCGCCTACCGGCCGGCGAAATGGTCAAGAAAATTCTTCGCTTGCTCGCCGCTGCCGATTGCTCCCGAGCGAGGCTTTGCCGCCTGCGCCGCGACTGCCACGGCCGCGGCTAGGTGTGGTATGGTTGAGGAAGACGTTGTAGATGGATCATTTATGCCGAATCGTAGGGGTTCAATATGCGTACGGTTTTTCGAGCCGTCATGGTCTGTGTGTGGGTGCTTGGTATGGCTGCGACTGGCGGTGGCCGACGAGCCGGCGAGCGATGCCAAAGCCGACGAGCCGAGTTGCGAAGTCAGCCGCTGCATCGAGCCGAGATAAGGCGACCAGCGGAGCCGGCCGGCGACGCTAAACCCACCGCCGAGCCGAGTCGGCGACGCGAAAGCCACCGAGGCCGACGTTCGACAAGATCTTTGGCGAGTTCAAGCAGGTCCTGGGCAAGCTGCGGTCGCTTCAAGGCAAGTATCAGCTTGCCTCCGACAAGGACCGGCCCGCGATCGAGGCCGAGTTCAACGACCGGTCGCCCAAGGCAAGGAGATTGCCCCGCGGCTGCTGGCGGCCGCCAAGGCCGCTTATGCTGGCCGCGCCGAACGCCAATCCCGACATCACCCACTTTCTGCTGACCAACATCGGCGAAGTTGGTTCAAAGCGACGATTACGAAGACGCCTTCGAACTGGCCAAAATGCTGATCGACAGCGGGTGCAAGGAGCCGGCGGCTTTATAATTTTGCCGGAATCGCCGCCTTCGGCAGCAATCACTTCGACCTGGCCAAAGAGTGGCTCACGCAAAGCCGCCGCAGCCAAAGCGCTCAGCAACAGTCGGCAACGACGATCTCAAATCCGTCGACGAATATCAAAAACTGTGGGCCGACGAAGAAAAAATCCGCCAGGCCGAAGCCAAGGCCGACGACCTGCCACGCGTCCGGCTCACGACCAGAAGGCGACATCGTCGTCGAACTGTTCGAAAACGAAGCCCCCATCGCCACCGCCAACTTCATCAGCCTCGTCGAAAAACACTTTTACGATGGAACCCCCTTCCATCGCGTCTCAGCGGCTTCATGGCCCAAGGGGGCGATCCGACGGGCACCGGCAAGGGCGGACCGGGCTACAGCATTCCCTGCGAGTGCTACCAGCCGAATCATCGCAGCCATTTTGCCGGCAGTCTGAGCATGGCCAAAACCGCGCAGCGCGACACCGGCGGCTCGCAATTCTTTCTGACCTTCCAGCCCACTCCGCATCTCAACGGCGTGCACACCGTCTTCGGCCGAGTGATCGAAGGAATGGACGTGCTCGCGAAGCTCGAGCGGGTCGATCCGGAGAAGCCGGGGCCGGACGCCGGACAAGATCATCAGGCCACCGTGGTGCGCAAGCGCAATCATCCCTACGTGCCGACCAAGGCCAAAGAAGGCCAACTGACGCGCATCCCGCGTCGACCAGGCCGCCGCAGTTGCATCGGCCCCTAATGCCGGCATCGGGCTAGTCAGCTGCGCCCGTCTGGTAGTCGGCTCGCGGGCTGCGAGGTCGACTGCTGCGAGACTCGCTATCGCAGCGCCGACGGGACCACGTCGGTTCTTTGCCCCGCTTCGCACGCGGAAGTGGCCCGATTCTGCGCGGCCTTTGCAGCCAGCCGCGGCTGACTTCTGCTCAGCCTGGCAATCAGCCACCTGCTAGCAGGGTGTTCAAATCACCCCCCACTTGGGTTGCAGCTGCGCTTCGGACAAGCAGAAATATTAATCATCCATTGACCGAGTAGTGAAATCGACTGGCATGCAATTAAAGTCGATTATGTAGATGATCGCTTGTGACGTTCAGATGGCCGATCGGCTGCCAGGCGGCCGGAGCCGGAAATATTGGGCAGCCGATTCGTCGGAAATCTGCTTGACGGCGTCCCCGCAACCGCTTAACTTAACATCTTCGATTTGAATTCTAGATCGCCATTTCATTTGATTTCCTCATTCATTCGGCCTTCAGACTGCCATGCACATCAAAGGCTTGAAGGTGTTTTGCGACGTTGTCGGCTGGCGGAGCTTCTCCCGGGCTGCCGACGAAAACGGCATCTCGCAGTCGGGGGCCAGCCAGGTCGTCCATCAATTGGAGCAGCGGCTGGGCGTCAAATTGATCGACCGGTCCAAACGCCCGTTTGTCCTCACGCCCGAGGGCGAGACCTATTACGAAGGCTGTCGCAAACTGGTCCAGCGCTACGACGCCCTGGAAGATCAGGTCCGCACCTTGCACGAGGAAGTGGCCGGGCGGGTGCGCGTCGTGTCGATTTACTCGGTCGGCTTGCACCTGATGAACCGCTACTTGCAGCAGTTTCTCAGTCACTATCCCAAGGCCAATGTCCGGCTGGAATACCAGCATCCCCATCGGGTCTACGAAGCGATCGAGAAGGATCAGGCCGACATCGGGCTGGTCAGCTATCCCCGGGCGTCGCGGTCGGTCGAGGCGATCCGCCTGGCGCGAAGAACCGATGGTGCTGGTCTGCTCGGCCAATCATCCGCTGGCCGCTCGCAAGCGTGGTCGAGCTCGAATCGTTGCAAGACGAGAACTTCATCGGCTTCGACTCCGACCTGACGATCCGCCGCGAGCTGGATCGCGTGCTGCAATTGCACGACGTCGAAGTCCGCGTCGTGATGGAGTTCGACAACGTCGAAACGATGAAACGGGCCGTCGAAATCGGCGCCGGCGTCTCCATCCTGCCCCAGCCGGCGGTGGCCGCCGAAGTGGCTGGCGGAACGCTGGTGGCCGTCCCCCTGGCGACCGACGAATTGGTGCGGCCGCTGGGAATCATCCACCGCCGCGGCAAGGATCTGTCCAGCACCACGCGGCGATTCATCGACCTGTTGCAAAGCGAGGCCCACAGTACCGAACGCCACCGGGCCCCACGCGTCGATGCACACGGGCGTGCATGCACACGGCGACCTGGCGACACGCACGGCCGATCTGTCGCATCGCGCCGATCCGGCGGCGGCAGGCGGCAACTCCCCGCGCGGCGAAATGAACGGCTCGGGCGATCACTCGGTCTCCGCCGGCGCCTGCCGACACCAATGGTCACGGCCCGGCGGCGGGCAATGCCGCCGTGGCCGAACGAGCATCGGCGGACGACGATCATGCCCTGGCGGCGGGCGGCAACGGAAATGGCAGCCAGCGCAAACCGGCCGCGGTCGGCACCGCGAGCCGCGTGAAAGCGAAGTGAGGGAATCACGATGAATCAACAAGCCGAAGCGGTACTCCGCTCAATAAACAGCGGTACTCCGCTCCAACAAACAGCGGTACTCCGCTCACGCACGCTCCGACCCGCTCGCGCTACGCCACACCGGCGGCCTGCCGCGAAGCAGGGAATGTACGATCCTGCCCAGGAGCACGACGCCTGCGGTGTCGGCTTTGTCGTCAACATTCGGGGCGAAAAGAGCCATCAGATCGTCCGCTCCGGCCTGGAGATCCTGGTCAATCTGACCCACCGCGGTGCCTGCGGCTGCGATCCGTTGACCGGCGACGGGGCCGGCATTTTGACGCAAATGCCCCACGAGTTTTTTGCCGCCAAGGCGGCCGAAGCCGGTTTCGAGCTCCCCGCCGCCGGGCGAGTACGGCATCGGCACCATCTTTCTGCCGCGAACCGCACGACGAACGCCTCTGGTGCCAGGAGCGGCTCGAAGCGATCACGGCCGACGAAGGGCAAGTCGTGCTCGGCTGGCGCGACGTGCCGGTCGACAACAACGTGCTGGGACGCACGGCCCGCGACGTCGAACCGTTCATCCGGCAGATCTTCATCGGCCGCGGCAAGCAGACCCCGCCCGACATGTTCGAGTGGAAACTGTACGTCATTCGCAAGCGGTTCGAGGTCGACGTCCGCGCCAGCCAGTTGGAGCAGAAGCTCTACTGTTACGTCCCCAGCTTGTCGTCGCGGGTCATCATCTACAAAGGGTTGTTGCTGGCCGATCAGGTCGAACGGTTCTATCACGATCTGGCCGACGAGCGGTTCGTTTCGGCCTTGGCGCTGGTCCATCAGCGCTACAGCACCAACACCTTCCCGACGTGGGACCTGGCGCATCCGTTCCGCTTCATGGCCCACAACGGCGAAATCAACACGCTCAAGGGCAACGTCAACTGGATGCACGCCCGCGAAAGCCTGCTGGCCCATCCGGTCTACGGCCCCGACATCAAGAAGATTTGCCCGGTCTGCGTGCGCGGGGCCAGCGACTCGGCGGTCTTCGACAACGCGCTGGAGCTGTTGGTCCTGACCGGCCGCATCGCTGCCGCAGGCCATGTCGATGCTCGTTCCCGAGCCGTGGCAAAACCACGAGACCATGCCCGACGACCTGAAAGCCTACTACGAATATCAGGCCTGTTTGATCGAGCCTTGGGACGGCCCGGCCTCGATGGCCTTTACCGACGGCACGCTGATGGGGGCCGTGCTCGACCGCAACGGCCTGCGTCCCAGCCGCTATTGGGTCACGCGCGGCGGCGTGGTCGTCATGGCTTCGGAAGCCGGCGTGCTCGACATTCCGCCCGGCGACGTCGTGGCCAAGGGCCGCTTGCGCCCGGGCAGGATGTTTCTGGTCGATACCGCCCAGGGGCGGATCATCGCCGACGACGAAATCAAACGCTCGCTCTCCTCGCATCGTCCCTATCGCCAGTGGATTCGCGAGCATCAGCGGCGGCTCGACGACCTGCCGCCGGTGGCGCCGGTCAACGGACATCTGGACGAGCCCCTGCTCACGCTGCAGCGGGCCTTCGGCTACACGCTGGAAGACCTGCGGATCTTGATGCAGCCGATGGCCGCCGACGCCGCCGAAGCGATCGGCTCGATGGGCAACGACACGCCGCTGGCCGTCCTCTCGGATCGGCCGCAGTTGCTCTACAACTATTTCAAGCAATTGTTCGCCCAGGTGACCAATCCGCCGCTCGACGCGATTCGCGAGGAGATCATCACCTCGCTGGTCACGACGATCGGTTCCGAAGGCAACCTGCTCGACGAAACGCCCGAGCAGTGCGCGCTGCTGCGGCTCGACCAGCCGATCCTGACCAACACCGACCTGGTGCGCATCAAGCAGCTCGACTCCGGCCCGCTGAAGAGCCGCACGCTGTCGATGCTCTTTCCGCGCAAGGAAGGGGCCGCCGGCATGAAGCGCCGGCTGGAGGAACTGCGCCGCGAAGCCTCGCAGGCCATCGCCGAGGGGGCGGCGATTCTGATCCTCTCCGACCGCGGCGTGAACGAAGAACTCGTCCCCATTCCCGCCCTGTTGGCCACTTCCGGCGTCCACCACCACCTGGTGCGCGAAGAAAGCCGCACCCGCTGCGGCCTGGTGGTCGAAACGGGCGAAGCCCGCGAGGTGCACCACTTCGCCCTGCTCACCGGCTATGGCGCCGGCGCCGTCAATCCCTACCTGGCGTTTGCCACGCTGCGCGACTTGCTGGCCGCCGGTTTCATCTCCGACAAATACAGCTACGACAAGCTGGAAAAGAACTACATCAAGGCCATCGGCAAGGGATTGCTCAAGGTGATGTCGAAGATGGGCATCTCCACCCAGCAAAGCTATCGCGGCGCCCAAATCTTCGAAGCCATCGGTCTGGCCAGCGAATTCGTCGACGAATATTTCACCTGGACCCCCAGCCGCATCGAAGGCGTCGGGCTCGAGGCCGTGGCCGACGAAGCCCTGGCCCGCCACGAATATGCCTGGCCGCGGACCCAGGTGGCCGAATCGCTCGATCTCGACGTGGGTGGGCAATATCAGTGGCGTCGCAAGGGCGAAGCCCACATTTTCAGCCCCGAGGTCATCGCCAAGCTGCAACACTCCACGCGCATCAACAGCCGCGAGGAATTCCGCAAATTCTGCCAGTTGATCGACGATCAGCAGCGGCAACTGCTCACGCTGCGCGGACTGCTCGACTTCCGCTTTAGCGACCGACCGATTCCGCTGGACGAAGTCGAGCCGGCCGTCGACATCGTCAAGCGTTTTGCCACCGGCGCCATGTCCTACGGTTCGATTTCGCGCGAAGCGCACGAAACGTTGGCCATCGCCATGAACCGCATCGGCGGCCGCAGCAACACCGGCGAGGGGGGCGAAGACTCGGCCCGCTACAAGCCCGACGCCAACGGCGACAATCGCTCCAGCGCCATCAAGCAGGTGGCCAGCGGCCGGTTCGGCGTCACCAGCGAATACCTGTGCAGCGCTCGCGAATTGCAGATCAAGATGGCCCAGGGGGCCAAGCCCGGCGAAGGGGGGCAATTGCCCGGCCACAAGGTCGACAAGGAAATCGCCCGCATCCGCCACAGCACGGCGGGCGTCGGTCTGATTTCGCCCCCGCCGCACCACGACATCTATTCGATCGAGGATCTGTCGCAATTGATCCACGATCTGAAAAACGCCAACCGCGCCGCCCGCATCAGCGTCAAGCTGGTGGCCGAGGTCGGCGTCGGCACCGTCGCCGCGGGCGTGGCCAAGGGCAAGGCCGACGTCGTGCTGATCGCCGGCCACGACGGCGGCACCGGCGCCAGCCCGCTGACTTCGATCAAACACGCCGGCACGCCCTGGGAGCTGGGCCTGGCCGAAACGCACCAGGTGCTGCTGCTCAACGATCTGCGCGGCCGCATCATCGTGCAGACCGACGGTCAACTGCGCACGGCCAAAGACATCGCCGTGGCCACCCTGCTGGGGGCCGAGGAATGGGGCATCGCCACCGCCGCGCTGGTGACGATCGGCTGCATCATGATGCGCAAGTGTCATCTGAACACCTGCCCGGTCGGCATCGCCACCCAGGATCACGAGCTGCGCAAGAAATTCGCCGGCGAGCCGGAGCACGCCGTCAATTACTTCTTCATGCTGGCCGAAGAGCTGCGCGAGGTCATGGCCCGGCTCGGTTTCCGCACGATCAACGAGATGGTCGGCCGCGTCGATCGGCTCGACACGCGCAAGGCGATCGCCCATTGGAAGGCCAAGGGGCTCGATTTCTCGAACATCCTGCACAAGCCCCGCGTGCCGGCCCACTTCAAGACCTACTGTGCCGAGTCGCAGGATCATGGGCTCGATCGCTCGCTCGATTTGACGCTGCTGCTCGAACTGTGCCGGCCCGGCGCTCGATCGCGAAGAGCCGGTCGTCGTCAACCTGCCGATCCGCAACATCAATCGGACCGTCGGCACGATTCTTTCGAGCGAAGTCACCCGGCGCTACGGCGCTCGCGGCTTTGCCGAAGACGACACCATCCGCATCCACCTCCGCGGCAGTGCCGGCCAAAGCCTGATGGCTTTCGGCGTGCACGGCGTCACCGTCGAAGTCGAAGGGGACGTCAACGACTACTGCGGCAAGGGACTTGTCGGGCGGCAAGATCATCGTCTATCCGCCGCGCGAAAGCTCGTTCGTGGCCGAAGACAACATCATCGCCGGCAACGTCGTGCTGTATGGCGCCACCGCCGGCGAGGTTTACCTGCGCGGCATCGCCGGCGAGCGGTTCTGCGTCCGCAACAGCGGCGCCTCGGCCGTCGTCGAAGGGGTCGGCGATCATGGCTGCGAGTACATGACCGGCGGCCGGGCCGTCATTCTCGGCTCGACCGGCCGCAATTTCGCCGCCGGCATGAGTGGCGGCATCGCCTACGTGCTCGATCTCGACGGCAAGTTCCCCTCGCGCGTCAACAAAGAGATGGTCGGGCTGGAAGATCTGAGCGATCCGGAAGATCAAGAAATCGTGCCTCGCCCTCGTCCGCAAGCACGTCGAGTTACACCGGCAGTGCGCGGGGCCGCTGGGTGCTCGACCATTGGGACGAACTGGTCGGCCAGGCCGAGGATGGTCCGGGCCGATTCGTCAAAGTCATGCCGATCGATTACAAGTTGGCGCTTCAGAAAATGAAAGAAGAGCAGGTAGCGGCCCATGGGTGATGTTCGCGGTTTCATGAAGTATCCCCGCGTCAAGGTGCACAAGGAGCCGGTCTGCCGAGCGGCTGAAGCACCATCGTGAATTTCTCGAGATCCTGCCCTCCGAGCAGTTGCAGACGCAAGGTGCGCGCTGCATGGACTGCGGCATTCCGTTTTGCCACACCGGTTGCCCGCTGGGAAACATCATTCCCGACTGGAACGACCTGGTCTATCGCGACCGCTGGCACTCAGGCGCTGGCCCGATTGCACGCCACCAACAACTTTCCGGAATTCACCGGCCGCGTCTGCCCCGCCCCCTGCGAAGCGGCCTGCGTCCTGGGCATCAACGAAGATCCGGTCGCCATCAAGCAGATCGAATGCTCGATCGCCGACCGCGGCTTCGACGAAGGCTGGATCGTCCCCGAGCCTCCGCACACCCGCACCGGCAAGCGCGTCGCCGTCGTCGGCAGCGGACCGGCCGGCCTGGCCGCCGCCCAGCAGCTCAATCGTGCCGGCCATCACGTCACCGTTTTCGAGCGGGCCGATCGACCCGGCGGACTGTTGATGTACGGCATTCCCGACTTCAAGCTGGAAAAATGGCGCGTCTGGCGGCGGATTCAACAGCTCGAAGCCGAAGGGATCGAGTTTCGCACCTCGGCCAATGTCGGCGTCAACGTGCCGGTCGACGAGCTGCGCACGCAATTACGACGCCATGGTCCTCTGCGGCGGCGCCACCCAGGGCCGCGATCTGCCGATCCCCGGCCGCCAGCACAAGGGAATCCATTTCGCCATGGAATTCCTGCCGCTGCAAAACAAAGTCAATCAGGGCGACACCGTGCCCGACCAGATTCTGGCCACCGGCAAACACGTCATCGTCATCGGCGGCGGCGACACCGGCAGCGACTGCACCGGCACGTCGAATCGTCACGGCTGCGCCAGCCTGACCCAGTTCGAGTTGTTGGCCCAGCCGCCCGACTTGGGGCCATTCCCGCGGGCCGGCCAGCGGCCGATCCAGCACTCCCTGGCCCAATTGGCCGATGATGCTGCGCACCAGCACTTCGCACGAAGAGGGCTGCAATCGCCAGTTCAACATCCTGACCAAGGAATTCCTGGCCGACGACGACGGCCACGTCCGCGGCCTGGTCACGGTGCACGTCGAGTGGACGACCGACGCCTCCGGCCGGCAACAGTTCCACGAAGTTCCCGGCAGCCAGCGCGAGTGGCCCTGCCAGTTGGTGCTGCTGGCCATGGGATTCGTCGGACCCGAACGCCAGGGCCCGATCGAGCAGCTCGGCTTGGAGCTCGACCCGCGCGGCAACGTCAAATGCGACGCAAACTACATGAGCAGCGTCGACGGCGTCTTTGCCGCCGGCGATCTGCGTCGCGGCCAGTCGTTGGTTGTGTGGGCCATTCACGAAGGGCGCGAAGCCGCCCGCGCCATCGACAAATATCTGATGGGCGTCACCCATCTGCCCGCCGCCAGTGCCGGCGATTACGCCTGGCATTAGCCGCGAGAGCGCTCAAAGTCGAGCGCCAGCGGTGCCAGGAATCTCAGACGCCGCACGCCAAAAAAATGCAGCCGGCGGGACCACGAGTCGCTCTTCGGTGGTCCCGCCGGCTCATCATCATCATCGTTCTGAGAACCACTAGCTCCCAGTCCGAGACGGCATTTTACCGCCGGCGGGTAAGCAGTTGGTGTGCTGAATGTGCGAAGTCCGTAAGTCCTTCGTGAGCTTTCGGAAAGCCATTGAGCTTGTGATCAGCACGAATGCTTCCTTTCATTACCAGCGGCCGAAATGAGCGCCGCCATCGACGTACAGCGTGTCGCCAGTCACCGTCAAAGCGTCGGTCAGGTACATCACAGCGTCCGCGATTTCCTTCACCGTCGATGGCCGACCCATCGGCGACAGGCTTTCCATCACGTTCTGCGGCGTTTCGCGGTGAAGCGGGGTATAGGCGACGCCGGGAGCGACGGCGTTCACGCGGATGCCATCTTTCGCGTATTCCATTGCAAGCTGCCGGGTAACGGTTTCCAGACCCCCTTTGGTGATCATCGGGACCGCCGCCGTGACGCCCCGGATCGGGTTGCGAGCGAGGGCCGCCGTGATTGTGACGATGCTCCCACCGGTCTTCTGCGCCAACATTTGCTTGATGCCGAGTTGGGTGACGTAAAAGAATCCTTCGAGATTCGTCGAGACGAGCGACTTGAAGTCCTCGGCCGTGTAGTCGGTGAACGGCTTGGTAAAGAAGATCCCGGCGTTATTGACCAGTGCATCGATCGATTTGAAGCGAGACAGCGCCGTCTCGACGATCTTGGCGGCCGTCGCCGGAGCGCCGATATCGCCGTCCACCAGAGCCACCTGGTCGGAAGCCGCGACCTCGATCGATCGGGTCACTCGCCGGGAACTGGCGACAACATTGAAACTCCGTTCGACAAATGCTTTCACGATTCCCGCGCCGATTCCCTGCGAAGCGCCGGTCACGATGGCCGTCTTCCGCGGGCTACTCATAGATGTTTACCTTGAAAACTGCATGTCGCCCGAATGACCTCGATGCTTTAGCGAATCAAAAATCCGCGTCCAGCACAATGCGATAATGGGCCTTGCCTGTTTCCAGGCGGGTGAAGGCCTCGTTGATATTGCTCATCGGGAAGTGCTCGGTCGTCGGCAAGACATTGTGCCGTGAAGCGAAATCGAGCATCGTCCCGATCGTCACCGGCGAACCGGCCGGCGATCCTGAAACGCTGCGCTGCTGCGAGATGAGCGAGAACGCCGCAA
The DNA here is from genome assembly GCA_963702015.1 of uncultured Planctomycetaceae bacterium. GTDB lineage: Bacteria > Planctomycetota > Planctomycetia > Pirellulales > PALSA-1355 > DATJTR01. Next base: position 897,134 of record OY969698.1, on the reverse strand, counting down.
CCGGAATGGGTTCCAGCACGGCACCGACGACGTGCAACCGGCCGTTGGGCGCGAGCGTTCCGATGATCGCGTCCCAATCGAGCTTCACGTTGACCGTGCTGATCAGCAGATCGAAGCTGGAGCCGAGTTTCTTGATCGCCGCCGAGTCCTTGGTCGTCACGGCGTGATTGGCACCGAAACCTTTGGCTTCGTCGAACTGGCTCTCGCGCGAGGTGAACGCCGTCACATCGCACCCGTAGGCCGCCGCGAATTTGACCGCCATGTGGCCCAACCCGCCGATGCCGATGATGCCTACCCGGTCAGTCGGCCTGGCGTACATCGCCAGCGGCGCGAAGACGGTCACCCCGCCGCACAAAAGCGGCCCGGCGTCGGCCACGTTCAGCTTTTCCGGGAGCGGGAAGACCCAAGCCCAGTGCGCGCGAATGTGGGTCGCGAACCCGCCACGATGACCGACGATGGTCATTTGCACTTGCGGGCAAAGGTTGTGGCTTCCCGACATGCACTGGTGACAGTGCATGCAGCTACCTGAGTTCCAGCCGACGCCGACTTGCTGTCCGACCTTGAGGCCTTTGGCATTCGGACCGATGGCCGTGACCCGACCGGTGACCTCGTGGCCGAGAATCGCCGGGAAGTGAGAGATGCCCCATTCATTGTTGAAGACGGAAACATCGGAGTGACACAAACCGCAGTGTTCCACAGCGATTTCCACTTCTTCGGCCCCGAGCGGTCCGAGATCGACGCGTTCCAGCACCATCGGCTGTTTCGCCCCCTTCGCAACCCATGCCTTGTAATTCATTGCGGTTCCGATTCCGGCAGAGGCCGACGTTTTCTGCTTCGATCCTTTGGCCGGCTTGTTGTGGGCTTGAGTTGAAGTGGACATCGGTAATCCTTTCGGCGTTTGAGAGCTTGTTTGCGTTGAGAAGCGTCCCGGCGTGAATTCAGACCGTGCTCGCCGGTGCAACATGCCACTGCCGAAACCGCTCTACGCGACTCGCTACGCAATTTGCGTTCCCCTGCCGCGATTCCTTGGCACCTCTCGGAGGAGTCGCGATCGTGACTTCGAGAAGCGAGCCTGAGGAGAAATGGGCTGCACACCGGAGGGCTGCGGGTTTCTCGCGCTGTCTGGGCTGGTGGCTCACCCGTGGCGAATACCCTGGCCACTTTGATGCCGGGCACTGCTGAACGGCGATCGGTGAGATCTTTCGATCGCCAAATTGGGTTACAGGCCGGGCATGTGACAAAATGTCACAAGGTTGCCAGCGCCCAGGCCTCATTGACAGGCGGGTACCGGCTACACCTTATTGCGCGTTGATCTGTCGCCAGTAATGCAAAACCGGCGGGACCACCGAGTCGCTGGAGGTGCTCCCGCCGGCTCGCTGCCGGGCAAACGATCGACTAAGCCGATCAATGCAGAGGGATATGTTGTCGACCGGCCCCCGGTTCGTCTCGGCCGGATGGTTTCGACCGCGGAAGCCCGGGTTTCAATCCCGCGCTGGTTCAGGCTCGAAACTGGTTCTCCGCGTCCCAATCTGTGATGGCTGTTTTACCAATTCCCGATCGTCGATTGGTTTGGGCAGTGTGCGAAGTCCGCAAGACTTTTGTGAGTGCTCGGGCCGATCATCGAGGTTCCTTTCGTTGACCGGCCGTCAGTCCCGTTCCTGCGGCTGGTGTGACGCGACTGGCGTATCACGCGGCGGTTTAACCTGCCGAATGGCCGCAAAACCCTGCCGAACGCACTGGATATTCCGTTTGCGCAGATTGGGAAAGGGCTGCTGGAGCCGAGGGCCCTTCGGTGCCGATGACAATCAAGCGGGGCGCGGCCCATCGTCTCGCGACCGGGTCTTCGATCGATCGCCATCGGGTCGGCGCCGGCCTGCACGTGCATCCAAAGCGATTCGCCACTCAGCCACTTCTGACAGGTGTGCTCCCGTGATGTTGATGTCGACTTCCTCCTCGTCCGCTGGTGCCACGATCCTGTTGATCGATGACCACGCCGAAGTTCTCCGCGGCTTGACCACGATCTTGTCTGCCGCCGGCTACGCCTGCCACAGCGCCGCCGATGACAATTCGGCCGCCGATCTGGCCGCGCGGATTCAGCCCCATTTGATTCTGTGCGACGTCAACCTGCACGGCATCAGCGGCATCGAGCTCTGCGATCAGCTCAAGCAGATCGATGGGCTGGCCGACGTGCCGACGATGTTTTTGTCCGGCGCTCAGTCGCCCGACATCATTCGCCGCGCCCACGCCTGGCACATCCGCAAGGTGCTCGATCCGGACGTGATTCTCAAACTGATCGAACAGGCCCTGGCCGACGCCGGCCGGCAATTGACGCACGTTTGAGCGAGTGCCGGCTCCCCATCGGCCGAGGCGCGGCGCAAATCGACAACGCCGATCAATAGTGCGGCGGTTTTTCATCTTCGGGCTTGCGTGCTTCGGCCGCCGATTCCCGCACCTGATTGAGCCCGTGCGTAAGCGCTTCCAGCTGCCGATTGACCGCTTCCATCTGCTTGGCCTGCGCCAGCACCACTTGATCCAAATCCTGGATCGTTTGTTCCAGGTGCGTGACGACCGTTTCCAACCGAACCAACCGGTCGGCCAGATGCGCGACTTGTTCGCCTTCGTGCATGGAACTGCCCCCCCCGCGGCTCGCGAAAAAGGGGAGCCTCCCCTCGCCTGCCCATCAACCTAGGCCCTCGGTGCGGCGTGGGCAAGGGTGACTCGCGCGGCCGTCGGCCGATCGCCGCGGTATGCCCTGATTGACGGTCCCGGCCGCGGGGTGATAATTACCGTTGCCCGCCGTGCTCGCGGATCGCGGGTGCGGGCTTCGCGACGATTAGTATGCCAATGCTGCTCGGAAATGGACGCCCGGTGAGGGCGGTGGGAGCAAACGCCATGCAAACGCAAACCTCCGATGAACTGGTCGAGAAAAAGTGTCTCCCCTGCGAAGGCGGGGTGCCGAAATACTCCCTCGGCGAGGCCGCGGCCCAGTTGGAAAAACTGCCCCAATGGTCGCTGGTGCATGGCGGCCAGCGGATTCGCCGCGAGTGGGTGGTGAAGAATTTCATGGCCGGCATCGATTTTTTCAATCGCGTGGCCCAGGTTGCCGAGCAGGATGGCCATCATCCCGATCTGCACCTCGAAGGCTATCGCAACGTGGCCATCGAGCTTTGGACCCACGCCATCGGCGGGCTGTCGGAGAACGACTTCATCCTGGCCGCCAAAATCGATCGGCTGCCGATCGTGCTGAAAAAGTAAGCGATGGAATCCACCGCTTCTCTCAGCCAGCGTTTCGCGATTGCCGAAACCGTGGTCACGGTTGCCGGCCGATCGTTGGAATTGGCCCATCCCGTTTCGGTCGACGACCTGCTGGATGAAGACGATTACAACCGTCACCAGCGGCTTCCCTATTGGGGAACGCTGTGGCCGTCGGCCCGGCTGTTGGCCGCCCGGCTGGCCGATGCCGAAGGCCGCGGCCGCCGGCTGTTGGAATTGGGCTGCGGAGTCGGGCTGGTTTCGCTTTCGGCCGCGATGGCCGGTTTCGAAGTTCTGGCGACCGACTATTACGCCGAAGCGCTCGAGTTCGTCGCTCGCCAACGCCCAGCACAACGGCCTGACCGGCATTGCCACGCGATGTGTCGATTGGCGGCAATATCCGGCCGACCTGGTCGGCTTCGACCTGATCGTCGCCTCCGACGTCCTCTACGAGCGCCCGAACGCCGCCCTGGTGGCGGCCGCCATCGCCCATTCGCTCGCGCCCCACGGAGTCGCGCTGGTCACCGACCCGGGCCGCCAGGTGGCTCGGCCTTTTGCCGACGAGTGCCGCCAGCGGGGGCTGGAGTGCGACTGCGTCGATTTGGAGCAGATTGTCGACGGCCAGATCGACTCGATCGTCGAACTTTACGAAATCGGCTGGCAGCGGCTTCCGCCAGCAGAATACCAGCAAACAGCCGGCGGGCATGGTAGAATAGAGTAGTCAACGTCGCCGCGCCAGGCGTCGCCCGGGTGCGGTGGCATTGTCTTCGTCTTGGGTAGGTGAGCACCCAACATGTCGCAGTTCGTCCAGGTCATCACGACGGTCGGCAGCCGCGGCGAGGCCGAAGCGCATTGCCGCCCAGCTTGTCGACGATCGGCTGGCTGCCTGCGTGCAAATCGTGGGGCCGGTCAGCAGCACTTTCCGTTGGCACGAAGCGATCGAGACCAGCCAGGAATGGCTCTGTCTGGCCAAAACCACGCGCGATTGCTTCCCGGCCGTCGAGCGGCAAATCCGCGGCCTGCACAGCTACGACTTGCCCGAAATCATCGCCGTGCCGATCGTTGCCGGATCGAGCGACTATCTGGCCTGGATCGACCGCGAGGTGATGCCTGAAGCCGTGCCACGTCGACCCTTCACCCTCGCAATGCAAATGATACCCGTGCTTGCCACCGTCGCTTCGCCTGTTCGTTTGCCGCTCGCCCTTTGGCGCGTTCGCGGTGCTGGCCATCGCGGTTGCCCTGTCGCTGTCGGTCGATGGCAGCGGTCGCTTCGCTCGGCTTACAGCCCAGCGGCCGTGCTGGCCGGCGAACCGAGCGCGGCTCGCAGGCCGCCGTCGCGTGAGCAAATCGTCCGCTGGGTGGCCGATCTCGATGCATCGAGCTTTGCCACGCGCGAGGCGGCCACGCGCCATCTGATTCAGGCCGGTGCCGCGGCCGTGCCGCTGTTGGCCGAGCTGGCGGATTCCGCCGGCCCGGAGTCGAGCTGCCAGCCTGGAACGGATCGACCGCACGCTGTCGATCCTCTCGGCCGCGTGTGCCGAAGGAAATCCCCAGACCGGCGCCGCCGCGCTGGCGGCGATCGAGCGGCTGACCACTTCGGCCGATGCACGCCTGGCCCATCGCGCCCGCGAGACCCTGGGTCGCGAGCGGGCCTGGCAGCAGCAGCTTGCCATCCAGAAGATCGAACGCTTGGGGGCCACGGTCCAGTGCGACGACGGCGGCCGATGCCGATCCGCTCGGCGACGTCGACGATCCCGACGCCGCCACGGTGATCACCGTTCGCCTGACTTCCGGCCTGGCGCGGCGGCGACTCGGGCGTCGCCACTCTGGCCGCGATCTCCGGCCTGCACGTCGTTTCGTTCGAAGATTCGCGCGTCACCGACGCCGCGCTCCCCCACCTGGCCGGGCTCACCCAATTGGAGCGGCTCTATCTCGGTCCGAGCCAGATGCGCGCCGTCGGGCTGCGCCAACTGGCCGGCCTGCCCGCGCTGCGGCATCTTTCGCTTCGCGGGCTGTCGCTGGCCGCGCCGGCCTACGAGCAACTGGCCGAGCTTGAGCAGTTGGAATCGCTCGGTCTCGACGACACGCCCCTTGCCGACGAGCAGCTTGGCCCGATCGCTCGCCTCACTTCGCTGCGCGATGTTGTGGCTCAACGGCACGCGCATGACCGATGCAGGGCCTCGACCGCTTTCGGCCGCTGGTCAATCTGACCCATCTCGAACTGGCCCACACGCCGATCAACGGTTCTCGCCTCTCGGCGCTCAAGCCGCTGGCCCAGCTCCGTTTCCTGACGCTCGAAGACACGGCGGTCGACGATCGGGCAGCTCGCCAGTTGGGCGAGCTGGTCGCAGCTCACCGCAGCTCGGTTTGGATCATACCCGCATCACCGACGCCGGTCTGTCCGACCTGGCCAAGTTGGTCCATCTCGAAACGCTTTGGCTCAGCGGCACGTCACATCTCGGACGCGGGCCTGGCCAAGCTCGCCGCGCTCAAGCAGCTTCGCTCGCTCCATCTCGAAGAGACCGACGTGACCGACGCCGGCGTCGCGGCCCTGGGCCAATTGCTTCCCGAAGTCGACATCACTCGCTGACGTCCGACCGGTTTCAAGGAGCCCGCGCGTGACGACGATCGGAATGATTCTGTTCCCCGGCTTGACGCAGCTCGATCTGACTGGTCCGTACGAAGTTTTTGCCCGCCTGCCCGACACGCGCGTTACCCTGGCCGCCGTCTCGGATGCTCCGGTGAAAGAGCGAATTCGGACTGACGATTCTGCCCGACGGCCGGTTCGACCTCAGAGCCAGTTCGACGTGCTGGTCGTGCCTGGCGGGCCGGGCGTGAACGCCGCTGCTCGACGACGACGCGTTTCTCGATTGTCTGGCGGCAGGTGGCCGCGCGGGCCCAATGGGTCACGGCCGTTTGCACCGGCGCGCTCGTCCTGGGTGCCGCCGGCTGCTGAACGGTTATCGGGCCACGACCCACTGGCAAAGTCTGGAGCTATTGCCGCTGGTCGGCGCCACGCCGGTTGCCGAGCGAGTGGTCGTCGACCGCAATCGCGTCACGGGGGGCGGCATTACGGCCGGGATCGATTTCGGCCTGGCACTGGCCGGCGCGCTGCACGGCCGCGAGGTGGCCGAAAAGATTCAGCTCGTGATGGAGTATGCTCCCGCTCCCCCTTCTTCGTCGGGCTCGCCTGCCACGGCCGATCCGCAACTGGTGCGGCAGGTTTCGGCCGACCGCCGAGCACTGTTCGACCAGCGGCGGGCAAGTCTGTTGCGCCGCCAGCAGCAGCAAGTGAGCGGGCGAGCACCCGTGATCGCTCCGCGTCGCAAGAGGCCGCCTGTCGCGGTGGCGGGTCACCCCAACTCCAGCTTGCCGTCGCTGTCGCCGAAGCGATCGGTCGGCGCGCCGAGGCGATCGAGCATCGCCAGATAGAGATTCGTCAGCGGCGTCTCGCGGTTGTAAGCGCACGTGGCGGCCGGTGCGAATCGTGCCGGCCCCGCCGCCGGCCAGGACGATCGGCAAGTCGTCGTGGTTGTGGCGATCGCCGTCGGATATGCCGCTGCCGTAAAGGACCATCGAATTGTCCAGCAGCGACTCGCGCGCCTTCGCCCACTCGCCGCCATCCGCTCGAGCAAATAGGCGAACTGCGTGGCGTGGAAGCGATTGATCTCGGCGATCTTTTGCTGCTTCTCCGGGTCGCCCTGGTGGTGCGAAATGCTGTGGTGTCCCTCGGGCACGCCCAAAAACGGATAGGTCCGATTGCTCCCTTCGTCGGCCATGACGAACGTGATCACGCGGGTCAGATCGCCCTGCATGGCCAGCACCATCAGGTCGCACATCAGGCGGATGTGCTCGGGATATTCGGCCGGGATGCCGATCGGTTTTTCGTAGTCGGGCTGAAAATCGTTGCTCGCGAGCTTCCGCCGCGGCGATCCGCCGTTCGATCTCGCGGACGCGAGGTCAGATATTCGTCCAGCTTGCGGCCGTCGCGAATGCCCAGTTGCCGCCGCATGTCGCGGGCGTTTTCGGCGACCGAGTCGAGAATGCTCCGCTGATAGAAGAGCCCGCTTCGCCCGGCTGGCCCGTCCCTCGGGCGTGCTGTCGGCGAACAATCGCTCGAAGACCAGACGCGGGTCGACTTCTTTCGACATCGGCGACGATTCGGTCCGCCAGGAAATGTTGTGCGAATAGGCGCAGCTATAGCCGGTGTCGCAGTCGCCGGTCTGCGGGCCCCGTTCGCAACCCAATTCCAACGAAGCAAAACGGGTCTGCTCGCCGATCCGCTCGGCCGCCAACTGATCGACCGAAACGCCGACGCGGATGTCGGCCCCCTGCGTCTTCTTCGGCCTGGCAGCCGGTCAAAAATGCGGCCAGCGAGCGGGCGTGGTCGCCGCCGCCGTCGCCGTGCGCCCGGGCTTTGTCGGCGGCCAGGCCGGTGATCACGTTCAGCCGGTTCTGAAACGGCGCGAGCGGCTCCAGGATGTAGGGCAGAACAAAATCATCGCCGGCCAGCGTCGGCGTCCAGGCCGGCATGTGGACGCCGTTGGGAACGTAAACGACCACCATCCGATTGATCGGTCCGCCCGGCTCGCCCGGCGCCGGTTCAGCGCCGCGCAGCTGGCGGGGCGCAAACGTTTCGAGCCAGGGCAGCGCGATGGCGGTTCCCAGTCCACGCAGCACGGTTCGGCGCGAAATTCGCACGGGCTCGCTCATGGCGTGCCTCCTGTTGTTCGGCATTTCAGAAACGGATCGCTCTGGACCACCGCCTCGACCAGGCCGGAAAATTGCCAGCCGGCGGCCGTGGTGCGGTCGACAATTTCAGCCAGTGCCGGGCGGTCGAAGCTTTCCACGCCCCGGCCCAACGCATAGGTGAGCAGTTTTTCGGCCAGGCAGCGCGTGAATTGCACCGGCTTGGCACGCAATCGCTCTTTGAATTCGGCAGGGCTCGGCAAACGCCTGGCCACCGACCTTGCCCGACGCATCGATCGGCGCTCCGCCGTCCTCGGTCCGCCAAACGCCGACGGCGTCGATAGTTTTCCAGTCCAAAGCCGAGCGGATCCATCCGGGCGTGACACGTGGCGCACTGGGCGTTGGAGCGATGCTGCTCCATCCGCTGACGCAGCGAACCGCTGGCGACCGCCGTCGGCGTCTCGGGCAACGGCGGAACGTTCGGGCGGCGGAGGCGGGACCGTGGCGCCCAACAGATTTTCGAGCACCCATTTGCCACGTTTGACCGGCGAGGTGCGAGTCGGATTCGAAGTCAGCGTCAAAATGCTCGCCTTGCGTCAGCAGTCCGCCGCGCTGCCTTGCCGCTGAGTTGCACGCGGCGAAATTCGCTTCCCGTGACGTCAGCGATTCCGTAATGCCGGGCCAGCCGCTCGTTGACAAACGTGAAATCGGCATCCAGAAAGTCGAGCACGCTGCGATCTTCGGCCACGATGGCGGCAAAAAATCGCTCCGTCTCTTCACGCATCGCGTCGGCCAGATCGTGCATCGAAATCGGGAAACAACTTGCTTGTCGGGCGTGAGCTGCGCGAGCCGGCGCAGTTCCAACCACTGGCCCGCAAAATTCTCGACAAACGCCCGCGACTTCGGGTCGGCCAGCATCCGCCGGGCCTGCGACGGCCACGTCGGCCGGCTCGTGCAGATGGCCTGCCGCCGCCGCGGCCAACAGCTCGTCGTCCGGCATGCTGCTCCACAAAAAGTACGACAGCCGCGAGGCCATTTCATAATCGCCCAGCGCTCGCACCGGCGGATCGCCCGCGGCGACTCCGCGCGGCGAAGCCGCCGTTCCCTCCGGCGCCGGCGGATCGAGCTCCAAGCGAAACAAAAACTGCGGCGACACCAGCACCGCCTCGACGGCCAACCGAATCCCCTCGTTGAAATTGTCTCCCTGGCCGCGTGCCAAGTCGTACAGCTTCATCAGGCGATCGACTTCGGCCGGCTGCGCGGGCCGGCGAAACGCCCGGCTGGCAAACGCGGTCAGAATCTCGCGGGCCGTGGCCGGCTCGGTGTCGGGCGTCGGATCGCGGAAGATGATCCGCCGGTGCGTTTCGGGCATCGGCCATCCGTGCTCGTCCGCCCTCGACGCGCACCGATTCGATCACCAGATTGCGGTCCCGCTGATTCGGCGGATTCTCCGGCGTCGTAGAAATCGTTGATGAAAGCCAGCGACAGCCGTTGCTTGCCCGATGCCAGGCGCGTCCGCACTTCATAGGTCTGCGGCGTGCCGCGCGTCGCGGTCACGTCGACCACGGCGATCGAGCGGCCGTCGACCGTCAACTTCCATGCGAGCCGGTTCGGGGCCGGCCTGCTGGCCATAGGCCTTCACCACGATGCGATATTCGTCGGCCGCCAGCGACCGGGAACGTCGATCGTCAATTCGCCGCGTCGCTGTAGAATTGCCAGGCCGTATCGCCAAAGGCCCTGCCCGCCCCGTGGTGGCTGGCGTGCCGCGCATCGACGTCGACCAACCGTCGCGCTTCGCGGACTGGCCGACGATCGCGGCCTCGGCGATCGTTTGCGCCGCGGTCGAGATATTTTTCCATCAGCAGCGGAGGAAGCGACAGCACGTCGCCGTTGTTGTCGAAGCCATAGCCGACGTCGTCGGCCGGAAAATCGTCGGCCGGATGAAAGTCGAGCCCGATCAGATCGCGGATCGTGTTGTTGTATTCCGACCCGGTTCAAGCGCCGCATCGTCACGCGGCCGGGATCGCGCACTCGCCCGCGCTCGGCGGCAGCCACCTGCCGCTCGATCCACGCGACCAGGCTTTCCAGTTGGGCGTCGTCGGGCCGGGCTTCTCCGTCGGGAGGCATGTCGCCATCGCGCAGTCGCTCGGCAACCGTTCGCCAGCGGGCCGTGATCGTCGACCAGCATGGCCCCGTCCTGATAAGCGTCCAAGGCCAGCTCGCCTTTCGGTCTGCACCGCCGTGGCAGCGATAACAATATTGGGCCAGCAGCGGGCGAACCTGGCTGCGGAACACTTCGAGCGCGGCGGGGGACGGCAACTCCTCGGTGCCGAACTCCGCGGCCGCCGCCGAAGCGCGTCGCAGAACCCGTGCGAGTGCAGAAAGCGATGCCGGCGGCAAAAGCCCAAGACGCCAGACGCAACGCGTGCCGTGAGTCGTCGCGCTGAAGGTCCATGGGTCGAGAATCCGTCTTCCGTCGTGGGCAAGAAGACTTTCGGCTCGTCAAGCGGGGGGGGAGAAAAGCGAGCCAGGAATGCTTTCCGTCGATCATATCCATCGTCACTGATGCACGCAAGGCAGCCCGGCGCGCCGCGATCGACCGCTTTCTTGCCATCTCCAGTCTAGATCTGTATCCTGCTTGGAGGGCAGCTTCTGCCGACGGGCCACGGGTGCCTGATGTGCCAGTTGTGACGACAATCCGCCTGGCGGTGGTGCCGCGGGTCCATTCGCTTCTCACGTCCCCATCGCCACGGCCATGGTCAGTCGCCACCGAACCTTCGAACCCACGGGAGCGGCTCCTGGTTGGCAGCCGGCCGCAGCCGTGGATAACGTTTCCTGTAACTACGTCAACATTACATTCAATGACCAGCGAGGAAACCTATGGCCGAAAAATCCAATCCGACCGGGCAGATCGTCAAACGGCGGCGCCGCGGCGCCGCACCAAGCTGCCGCGGGAATCAATGCCTCCGAAACTGGCTTCGAATTACATCAATTTCTGCCGGGTGACCGGCATGCCCGAGGAAGTGATCATCGACTTCGGCTTGAGCACCGATCCGGCCGAAATGAGACAAGCGTTCGGTGATCGCCACCGAGCGGGTCATCCTCAGCTTTTACACGGCCAAACGCCTGCTCGAAGCGCTGCAACTGACCGTCTCGCGGCACGAAGCGGCTTTTGGCACGCTTGGAGCTGAACGCCGAGAAACGCATCGTTCCCGGTTGGCGCGGATGAACGGGCCGGCACGACTTTCGACTGGCGTTCCCGGGCTCGACCAGCGGCTGGGCGGCGGCCTGCTGCCGGGCACGTTGACCGTCGTGGTCGGCGCCAGCGGCATCGGCAAAACGCAACTGGGGCTGCAATTCGCCCGCGGCGGCCTTGCGCCCGACGAGCCGCCCGGCATCCTGTTCGATATGAACGCGCGGATCGATCCGCAAAGCCATGCCGACTATGCCCAGCGCATGTTTGGTTGGAACTTGCAGGCCGTCGACGGCTCGCGCCGGCCCGAGCTCGACCGCGTTTTCGCCGCCGACTTTTCTCCCGGCGATTATCTGCACGTCTTCGATCGCGCCGGCCGCCGCGTCACGCGGCAAGATCTCGAATTTCGACGCCTGGCACAATTGGCAAGCCGAGTTGGCCGCGAAGTTGGAAACGACCATCGCCTTCTTCTACGCCAACCTGGTGCGCGGCGTGCGGCGCGTGGTGGTCGACGGCATCGAGCCGGCCGAGCGTCCCAGCGAATCGATTCAGTTCGAGTTGTTCGAGTACATTTATCATCAAATCCTGCGCAAGGACGACGACTGGGTGGCGCGCGACTTGTTGCGCGAGAATTTTCGCGCCCAGGCCGATGCCGTGGCCGCCCATCGCTACGATTGGCGCGACGTGGCCTGCGTGCTGCTCTACACCTCGCACGAGACGCTGCTCGACGCCCTGATCGCCCGCCCGCTGGCCGACGGCGAACTGTTGGCCAATGCCAACACGCTGATCCTGATGGGCAAGATCCAGCAGGGCACGAAGCTGGCCCGCGGGCTTCTGGTTGCCAAGCATCGCGGCAGCGCCGCCAGCGACGACATCGCCACCTTCACCATCACCGACGCCGGCCTGGCGATCGATGATTGATCAATCGTGAACCGGGGGACGCTCGGCGCTAATCGCTCGCGCGGCGGGATGGTTTGCGAAAGGCGGCGTCGATGCTGCGGATGCGGCCGAAATCCTGTTCGTAGGACAACGGCACGAACTTCGCCGTCTGCGAGTCGTCGAAACGCTTTTGCAGCGACGTTCCGTGGCAGTCGAAGTCGAGAAATGCCTTGCGGATGTTGGCCGCCAATTCGTCGGTCAGGTCGTGGGCATATCCCAGGGTTGCCGGCGGAAAGGGCTCCGATTCGTAGATGATCCGAAACTGCTCGGGTCGAATGGTGCCGGCGGCGATGGCGCGCTGCAACATGTCGCTGGCGACGGGCGCCACCTCGGCCTCGCCCGTGGCCACGCGCGCGATGGATTCGTCATGACCCTGGCTGAATCTCCACAGATAGTCACGTTGCGGCAGCAGATCATGGTCTTGCAGCAGCGCCAACGCGGCCTTGCAACCCGAATTCGAGCTCCGAGTGGTGAACGTGATGGCGTGCCCTTTCAGATCTTCCAGCTTCTGGATCGAGCTCGCGGCGGGCACGAGGAACAGCATCTTGATACCGAAGCTTCCGTCGTCATTGCCGAACGTGCAGACCGGGACGAACCCGGCTAAGGCAACCGCCGCCGGTACGGCGCTGAATTAAATCCGGTGACGTGCAACGTACCATTGTCGAGAGCGCTGAGTTGATCTTCGGTCGTGGAGAAAGTCGCTGTTTCCACCGGTTTGCCCGTTACGCGCGATAGATGGGCGGTAAAGTCTTTCCAGTCACTCAACTCTTCTTCGGCCGTGAGGCCGGCGATAAAGCTGAAGATCAACACGTTGGGCGACCGCCGGCTGGCCGAATCCGCGGGAGCGTCGGCCACCAGATCGTCATCGGCGTCGGTGAATTTGGGATCGAGCCCGCGCGACATCGGCGTTGTCAGTTCGAACCAATACAGAATCGATTGCTCGTTCTCCTTGTTTGTCCGCTCGATGATATAGTTCGCCGTGACTTTGACCCCCAGCGCGCAAATGCTCCCCACGACAACCACGGCCAGTGCCACGCACCAGAATGAAAACGGCCGCTTCGGCAAAGATTTGGAGGATGAGTCCATAAGCGGTCTCGTTGGGAGCAGATGACCGTCGGGCGGCTCAACGGAGTCGACAGAACCTTCTCGACGGATTTAGCTGAAGATAATGTAGGTTTGTCCTGGCGCGATCGCAACTTGGAAATGGTTATTAATTCGTTAGCCCTTCGCGAGCACTTCGTTGCCCGGCGATTGGTCGCAGGCGGCTCGCTACATAGGGGCAATTTTTGATCTCGACGCGCACATTTTTGCGCATGTGCAAGGCGCGAATTCCCCTCGGATCTCTTTCGGGGGATTGGGTGAAGTGAACGCCACCGCAATGCCTGCGCCGCGGCCGCCCACGTTGGACGTGTCGGTGAACGGTCATACGCGCCGCAGCGCACGGGGCCTCGCCAACGTTTGCTGTCGTGCGGTTCTTCGCGCTCGAGCCGCAAAGCAGTGCGCTGAAAACGAGCCGCTAATGCCCCTGCATCATCCGCGCCTTGGCCATCGCGTCTTCGGCCTCGGGAATCTTGCCGGCGCGCTGATACGTCACGCTCATCGCCGTGAAGCTGAACGCGTCGTTCGGAGCCAACTGGCAGACTTTCTGGGCATGCGGATCGCTTCGTCATGCCGCTTCAGCCGGCCCAGGATTCACGGCCAGGGCCGAGTGGGCCAGGGGATAGCTTGGGTCCTGGGCCACCAACTCCTCGAGTTTCGCGACCGCTGCCTCCAGGTTGCCAGCATCCTTCAGCCGGCTGGCTTCGTCGTACAACTCAACATTGGTCGCCATCGCTCAAAAACTCCCCCAAATACGCGATCGGAAACTCCACCATCCGTGGATAAAAAATGGCCCAAGGCTGAAACCTGCCAGACCAGTCTGCCCGCCGCCCCTCGCTCGCCGCGCTTCGCCACACCAGCTGCGCGTTACGGTCGGGATGCCAGCGATTGGCCGGTCATCGGCCGCGCGGCGCCGGCAACGGCCGCCGGGCGGCAATAAAGTTTACCAAGCTTGCGTCATTTCTGCGCGGGGGGGCCGTGCGATCGCCCGGCGGTTGCTGGCCCCGCCGGGATCTGGCCGAGGCGGTTGCGAATTTCGACAACCTTGGCGATCTGTTCCGGCGCGATCGGCAAAGGGGCTAAATACGTCAAAACCGGTACTTTGTTTTGAACTGATTCCCCACGCGCATCCGATAACTACACACGAAGCGAGTGCCGCCTCACCGAAGACGAGGCCCCCCCTGAGCTCGCTTCCCTCGCCACGCCCGCGCGAGGCGTCCCATCCCAAGGACAACATAGCCGTAACGGTAGCCGGGCTCCCCACCTGCCCAGAGGTTCGCGACGGTGAGCATCCACCCTCTTTCGCTCGTCAGTCCCCAGGCCAAGATCGGCCGCAACGTTGTCATCGGTCCCTACACGATTGTTGAAGCGGATGTCGAAATCGGCGATGGCTGCGAGTTGTCCAGCGGCGTCGTCGTCAAAAGCGGCGTGACGCTCGGCCCCGACAATCGCGTGATGGAAGGAACGGTCTTGGGCGGCCCGCCGCAACACACGCAAATGCCCGCCAAGATCGGCCGCCTGCTGATCGGCGCCGGCAACACCTTTCGCGAGAATTGCACGGTGCATCGCGCCTTGCACGAAGGAGCGACGACCCAGATCGGCGACCACAATCTGCTGATGGTCGGCACCCACGTGGCCCACGATTGCCAGGTCGGCAACAACATCATCTTTGCCAACAACGTGCTGCTGGCCGGCCACGTCACGGTCGAAGATCGGGCGTTCGTCTCGGGCGCCGTCGGCGTCCATCAGTTTTGCCGGATCGGCCGGCTGGCGATGCTCGGCGGTCACGCTCGCGTGGTGCAAGACGTTCCGCCGTTCGTCATGGTCGACGGCATCAGCAGTTGCATCGTCGGCCTGAATCTGGTCGGCCTCCGACGCGGCGGCTTCGCGGCGGCGGAAATCGCCGAACTGAAAGCCGCTTACCGGCTCATCTATCGCAGCGGACTCAAGTTCACCGAGATCCTGCGGCAGCTTCAGATGCGATTTCCCACCGGACCGGCCGCCGACTACCACGTCTTCTTGTCGCAAGGAAAGCGCGGCTTCTCGCAAGAACGCCGCATGCCGCCCGGCGCCACGCTCAAGCTGCGCCGGCCCGCCGACGACGAAGAATCGCAAGTCTACGAGCAGGATCGCAAAGCCGCGGGCTAATGCCTGAGGCTTGTGGCGATCGAGATCGAACGCGACTCGCGCACCGTCACGAATCTTGTGAACGGCCGCGCGTCGCTTCCGACCTCAAGCCGTCGAGGCCTCCGGTCTTCAAGCCTCGATCAACGGCCGGCACCGGCCGCGATGCGCTTGCGCGTGCGCGCGGCGCCGTTCATGCCGACGGGGCCAGCGTCTTGAGCTCGACCATCTCGGCCAACCCACTGGCCACCAACTCCGGCCCGCCGACATAGCGGCCGGGGTTGATCCACTTGGCCATCTCGGCTTCGGCCACGCCGAACATCTGGGCCAAGCAGTTGGTCCATGTCGGTTTCCAGTCGTCCGAAGTGGCGCGCCCATTCGGCCGCCTCGGCCAGCCGGACGTGTTCTTCGCTCTGCCACTTCATGGGATGAAACAGCAGCACGCTGTAAGGCGTCACCAGCCGGCGCCGGCAGGCGGCAAACGGCCACAGAGCGGCCGACGAACATTCGCCGGTGACGATCCCGGTCGCTTGAATGCCGCGCAGCAGCATCAGCGACATCAGCGACATGGCGCAGTAAGGGCTGCCGCCGGGCGAATCGATCCACAACGTGCAATGGCCCCCCGGTGGCACGGAGAGCAGCTTGTCGGTCAATTCGGCTTCGTTGTCGGTCAGATCGCCGACCAGGGCAATATCAATCGGTCCGTCTGATGTGGGCTGACCCATGGGCGATTTTCCTCATCCAGTTGTCCGCTTTGCGCCTCGCCCACAAAAGGAGTGCGCACGAAGCGAATAAATTGCCGTGTCCCGCAACCGCGGTTCCCCGCTCGCCCTCGGTTTCGCCCTCGAGCAGCCGAGCGCCCTGGAAAATCGAGGGGCCGGCCGGCCGGGACGTGCGGCGAGGTGCAACTTTCCAAGCTCCGCCCACTAAGTATAATTGAGAATTCTTGCGGACGCTCGCCTTTTTGTGCGTTGGCGGTCGGGAAAGGGATGGGTGGTAACCGCCTGTCCGGCGGCTAGCCGCGCCGGGGATCCCATGGGCATCAGGTTCACGTGTCCCAACGGGCACAAGCTTAACGTCAAACCGTTCTTGGGCGGCAAGCGGGCCGTTTGCCCCAAGTGCGGCGCTGAAAATGCGCAGTCCCCATGGAAAGCCAGACCGCCGCTGATTCGACCCGCGATTTCGACGACCCCCAAGCACGAGGGCTTCGACCCGAGGGGAGTCGCGGCCGGCAGAACAGCTCCATCGCTACAACAGCGATGACCCGGCGCACGAACGGCATGCCCAGACTTCGCCATCTTTTCCGCCGGAACGGGAATATACGAAGAAGATGACGTTTTCTTGGACGACGACGCGCCGGCGGTCGCTATCGCGCTCGGTGACTTCGGTCCCGCGATCGACCCCGCGTTGAACGAGGCGGCTTTTCTTGACGATCCGCTGGACGATCCGCGGGCCAACGCCGCGCTGGCCGATGCGGCGCTCGTCCGATCCGGCGCTGGGCGACCCGGCTGCCAGTCATCGGTCAGGCGGAGAGGCAAGACCTTCAAGGCCCTCCGCTTCGACACCGCCCCCACTCCGGCCCCCCGGTTCGCGTTCCGCCGGGCACAGCACGTCGGGCGGCGCCGGTCAGCGCGCAGAAAGACCTCCCGCCCTCACGCAGCCCTTGCAACCGATGAGTGGAGCGGCCGTCGACGAAGTGATCGCTGCCGCGGTCGACCGCATCCCGCTCGGGACGCCACCGCCGGACAGAGGACGATCCATTTATCCGCTTCCGGTTGCAGCTCAAGCGGCGGAACCGCATCATGATGATGCTCAGCGCCGTGCTGGCCGTCATCATGCTCGTGCTGGCGATCGTGCTGATCATGGTTCTCACCAGGCAGGAGGCCGAAGACGAGCCCGTTCAGCCGGCACCTGCCGCCAAGCAGCCGGCGCAGCCGCCACGCCGCCGGTCAATCTGCCGGCCGCTCCGAGCAAACCCAAATAACCTCCTTCTTCGTCCGCTGCGCCAGACCTCACCCAACGAAACTTCGCGCCGCGCGTTCGTCCTCGCACGAAAGGCCAACGCAATGCAATCTTCACTTCGCCAATGCGGCCGCCAGTCCTCCTGGCTCTTGCCGCTCTCCTCTGCTTCGGCCTCTCTCGCCGCCGCCGAAGATCGCTCGGTCTCGCTGGGCGAGGGCAAGCTGCAATTGACCGCGCCCGAAAAATGGGAGCGCAAGAAGCCGCCAGAATAACGTCATCCAATACGAATTCGCCGTCGCTCCGGTTGGCGATGACGAAAATCCCGGCCGCGTGACGATCTCCGGCGCCGGCGGCTCGGTCGATGCCAACGTCGATCGCTGGATCGGGCAATTCGTTCAGCCCGACGGCTCCAGCACCAAAAAGGCGGCCAAGATCGAAGACAAAAAGGTCGCCGGCCAGGAAGTCCATCTGGTCGATATTTCGGGCACGTACAAAGATCAGCCGGGCGGCCCTTTTGCCGGCGGACCGGTTGTCGAACGCAAAGGCTACCGGATGTTCGCGGCGATCATCGTCACCAAGGATTCGGGCAACTATTTCATCAAGTTCTATGGGCCCGAGCGGACCGTCGCCGACAACCGAACCGCGTTCGACAAAATGATCGACAGCCTGGAAGTGAAATAGTGCAGCGAAAAGGGGGCGGGCAGCTCGCCCGTGTCGCCCCTGCGCGAAACTTAGCCCCGTGAGGTAAACTTTAGCGGTTGCCCATACCGCCGTGCGGTCGATTTACCGGCGTTCAGCCGCGCGGCAATGAACCGTCCACGCGAGGTACCGCCCTCTAACGATGAGAACGCAACAGCTTCTGGAACATCATGGCGTGGTGAGCAATCCGTTCGCCGAAGAAGACGCCCAGACCGATCCGGTCTTCAAAGACCACTGCATCGACAGCACCTATCATCCGACCTGGGACAAAATCTACGGCGACCCGGCCGAGCCGGCCACCTCGCTCGTGTTTGGCGAAAAGGGCTCGGGCAAGACGGCTCTGCGGCTGCAAATCGTTCGCCACCTGGCCGCACTACAATCGCCAACATCCGCGGCAGCGGGTGTTCGTCATCGAGTACGACGACTTCAATCCGTTCCTCGATCGTTTTCGCGACCGGCTGAGCAGCCGCCGGCGAAGCACCAGCGACCGCGTGCTGGCCGAATGGAAACTGTGGGACCACATGGACGCCATTCTTTCGCTCGGCGTCACCGGACTGGTCGATCGGATCCTGGACGTCAAGCAGCCGACCGACGCGGCCGGCGCCGATGCCGGGCCGATCGATGCCAGCGACGCTCGACCGTCATCAAGCCCGCGACCTGCTGCTGTTGGCCGCCTGCTACGATCAATCTTCGGCCGAGACGACCAAGGGGCGTTGGCATCGGCTGCGCCGCAAGCTGCGCTACTACACGTTTCGCGCTCACTTCGATCTGGCCGTCGCCTGGCTCGTCACGATTGCCGTCTTCGCGCTGATCGCCTGGCAGTGGAAATGGGAGTGGCTCTCCACGCCTTGGCCCTATGCTGGTCATCGCGGCCGGCTGGGTGCCTTGGCTGCTGCGCGGCCTGGAAACGCTTTCGTCACCGCCCGCGCCATCACGCGGAACGTCCGCGTCGGCAATCGCGTCAAGCGCCCGTTGCGTCAGGTGCTGATGCACTTCACCGGTGCCGAAATCACCGGCCAGCCGCTCCCCACCAAGCAGCGCACCGACGACCGCTACGAACTGCTGGCCAAGTTTCAGGGCATTCTCGAAACGCTCGGCTTCAGCGGCATCGTGGTGCTGGTCGACCGCGTCGACGAACCCCACCTGATCAACGGCTCGGTCGAACAAATGCGGGCGCTGTTGTGGCCGATGCTCGACAATAAATTCCTCAAGCATCCCGGCATCGGTTTCAAGCTGCTGCTGCCGATCGAACTGGCCCAGTTCATCGATCGCGAAGACCGCGAGTTCTATCAGCGGGCACGGCTCGACAAGCAAAACATGATTCCCTCGCTGGAATGGACCGGCGAGGCGCTGTACGACGTGGCCGCCGCCCGGCTGAAGGCCTGCGCCGCCCCGGGCGCCACGCCCCAGCTCCGCCAGTTGTTCGATCCGGCCATCACCGACCGCCGGCTGATGGACGCCTTTCGCGGGCTGCGCGTGCCGCGGCACCTGTTCAAGTTCATGTACCGGCTGTTCGTGGCCCACTGCAACGCCTACACCGACGAATCGCCGGTCTGGCAGATTTCGAGCGAGCGTTTCGAGTCGGTGCTGGCCCTCTACAGCCGCGACCAGGACGCCTTCGACCGCGGTCTGAAAGCGGGCTGAGCGGGTTGCAGGCCGCGGCCGGCAACTCGATCGCGGTGCCGCCGCTGGGCGAGCGCTATTTCGCCTATCTTTTCCAGGCGTTCGCCCAATATGCCAAGGCGGCCCAATTTGCCTTTCCAGTCGCAATTGTCCATCCCCACCTTTGCCGCTACAATTACGGATTCGCGTTTGCCCGATTCGTATTTGTCCATCGGTGTCGATCGGCCGGCTCGGGCAGCAGACCTTTTGATCGGTCGCGTTCGGTTTTTTTCCGCTCCCGGCCAGACGCCTTGGCGCCGCACCCGCCGGGATCAACAAACCGAACTCGATCGCGCATCCGAAACGGGCAAGATCAAAACAAGCATGGTTAATCGTAATCTGATTCGTGGGTTGGACCTCAATAAGGAGGAATGGGAGCAAGAGCTGGCGGCCGCCCTGGGCGGCACCGCGACCGATGAGATCGACTGGGGGGGTGAAAACCTCGCCGTCAATCAGATCATCGATGGCAAAATTCTCCGCGTCGACGAAGAGACACGTGCTGGTCGACGTCGGCTATAAGAGCGAAGGGACGATCGCCCGCAACGAGTGGGAAGAATGGGAAGAACCGCCCCAGGTCGGCGACGTCGTCAAAGTGCTGATCGAGGACGTGGAAGACGTCTTCGGCCGCACCGAAGAGTCGCGCGGCATGATCGTCCTCAGCAAGCGCAAGGCCGAAAAGGTCGAAGCCTGGCGCAAGGTGATGGAAACCGTTCACGAGAACGACATCGTCACCGGCACCGTCATTCGCAAAATCAAGGGCGGGCTGCTCGTCGACATCGGCGTCAACGTCTTTCTGCCGGCCAGCCAGGTCGACATCCGCCGGCCGGCCGACATCGGCGACTACATCGGCCGCGCCATCCAGTGCATCGTCCTGAAAATCGACGACGCCCGGCGCAACATCGTCGTCAGCCGCCGGGCCCTGATCGAAACCGAACGGGCCGAAAAGAAATCGCAGCTCCTCTCCACCCTCGAAGTCGGCCAACTCCGCAAGGGCGTGGTCAAGAACATCGCCGAGTTCGGCGCGTTTGTCGACCTGGGCGGAATCGACGGACTGCTGCACATCACCGACATGAGCTGGGGTCGCATCGGCCATCCCTCCGAGATGGTCAACATCGACCAGGAAGTCGAAGTGATGATCCTGCACGTCGATCGCGAAAAGGAAAAGATCGCCCTGGGCCTGAAGCAAAAGAGCGCCAGCCCCTGGCAATCGGTCGAAGCCAAATATCCCGTCGGCTCGGTCATCAAGGGAACCGTCGTCAACGTGATGAGCTACGGTGCCTTCGTCAAGCTGGAAGAAGGGATCGAGGGCCTGGTCCACATCAGCGAAATGTCGTGGACCAAACGGATCAGCCATCCCAACGAACTGGTCCACATCGACGACGAAATCGAAGTCGTCGTGCTGGGCATCAATAAAGAGAAGCAGGAAATCTCGCTCGGCATGAAGCAAACCCAGACCAATCCCTGGGACAAAGTGGCCGATCGCTATCCCCCCGGCACGTTGGTCACCGGCACCGTCCGCAACCTGACCAACTACGGCGCCTTCATCGAGATCGAAGAGGGGATCGACGGCCTGTTGCACGTCAGCGACATGTCGTGGACCCGCAAGATCAGCCATCCCAGCGAGGTGGTCGAAAAAGGCCAGACCGTCCAGTGCAAGGTGCTGTCGGTCGACCAAAGCCGCCGCCGCATCGCCCTGGGCCTCAAGCAGCTCGAAGAAGATCCCTGGGCGACCGACATCCCGGGCAAGTATCAGCCCGGCCAGGTCGTCACCGGCACGGTCACCAAGCTGACCAATTTTGGCGTCTTCGTCGGCCTGGAGAACGGGCTGGAAGGCCTGCTCCACATTTCGGAGCTGGCCGACCACAAGGTCGAGAACCCCGAAGAGATCGTCAAGGTCGGCGAAAAGATCGAGGTCAAGGTCCTCAAGGTCGACTCGGGCGAACGCAAGATCGGCCTGTCGCGCAAGCGCGTCCAATGGGCCGAGGACGAAGGCGTCGAGGCCGGTGCGGGCGGCTTCGTCCGGATCGTCTTCAACGGCGGATCCAATGGCGGTGGCGGCGGTCCTGCCATCGAGTTGCGTGGCGGCGTCGGCGGCGACAGCGGCCCGCTCATCAAGCCCTCGGCTTGATGCCCGATCGGCTCGAGTTCGCGAGTCAATGAATTAAAGGTGCCAGGAGCTTCGATCGTCGTAGCTCCTGGCACTTTTTTTGTTTACCTTATACGATCGGAGGGCCGCCTTGTCGGTGGCACTCCGTAGAGCATCGTGCTGGCGAATCTGTTGAAAGTTGAACGCATGAAATCCATGATCCGCATCGGCCTTTTGATTGTTCTGGTTGCCGGTGCCGGCGTGGCCCTGGCACAGCGTGGTCCGCGTACCGGACCGCCGGCGGAAGACGGGCCGCCGACCGACGAGGGTCGCGGTCGCCCCCATGGTCCGCCGCGCGGCGAAGTCGGACGGTTTTCGATTGTGACGTCAAGCACCACGTTATTGCTGCTCGATACGGCCAGTGGCGACACGTGGAGTTTCGTGTTGGACGATTCGCCGGTCAAAGGGCATTGGGATCCGATCAATCGGCGAATGCCCGAGCGAAGAGACCGCCGGCCGCCGCGGGACGAGCGGGAGCCGCAAGACGGACCACCGCCCGGCGGTCCAAAGGACAATTAGCGGGGGCCCGATCCACACCGCGATCGGCGAAATAAAACGCAGCGAAGAACCGGTGCGCTGTTTAAGGTGTGGCCATTCGACCCTGGCGCCTCCTTTTCAATCGATGCCGATGTTAAGCGATGGCCCGACCGACCGGCGCCCGTCCGGCTCTTTGTCCTTCAGCAGCCAGGCCCGGCTGATTCTCTGCTTGGCAATGGTAATCTCTTCATTGTCGAGCGATTTCCAATCCTCGCACCAACCGGTTCGCAGCGTGGTCAGCGAGCCCACGAATATCAGCGGCACATCATACGAGCGGCATACCCGCGATCGTTTGGCAGCGAGTCGAACGGAGTTTTCGTCGACCCCCGTAACGACGCCGTCGTAACACGTTGCGATTCCTCGCCGCGTGTCGGTTTTGATCCGATACTCAATCCCCGGCGAGCGCCGCGGGGCGGCATCGGGTCAGGGTGACCGCTGGTTTCGGCGCCCAATCTTCGAATCGATATCCCATTTTTACGGGAGGCCGTGCGGTGATAGTCGCCGAGATTTCGGGATTTGGCGGGCCGTCCGCGGCATCGGCTCGCAAAGCGAACGCCGCCAGGCAGGCGGCGACAGCAGCACCAAACAGCTTGGACCTCATGGCCGCGACCTCCGTTTCGGTTCGAAAAAACCAACGGATTGTCGTGGTTCAGTCGCGACCGCACAAGATCGCTTTCACCGGCGGGCGCCGGCTGGATAAAATGAACCTCGGACAACTCGCCGATTCCGCACCGAACCAAAATCGTTCGGCACGGTCCTCAATCGTTGGAGACAATCCATGCGATACGCAAATCTTCTGCTCGCACTGGCGATGACGATTTCCCTGGCGACAATTGCCTCGGCCGATACCGGCCCGGCCGCCACGGGTAGCTCTCCACGCCGCTCGGCGCCGGCACGTTCCTATCAGGGCGGCTACCGCCGGGGTTGGTTTTCGGGACGCAGCGCAAAAAACTGGTATCTCAGCCGCGGCACGCCCGACGACAATTCGACGATTCCCACGCCGATCAATCGCAATCCCAAAGGCCGCCCGAAAAACAACCCGGTCATCTTCCCCAAGAACATGTAACGACCGCATGCCGCGTGATCCGCAGTAGCTGGGAGTCCGATTTTCGTGGATTCGTCCGACGCAGCGCCGCCCGACAGCACGGGTCAGATCATCGCCATCGGGGGCGGCGGCTTCAGCATCGGAGTCCGACAACCTGCTGCTGGAACGTTACATTCTCCGGCAGTCGACGCCAAGAATCCGGCCGTCTGCTTTCTGCCGCAGGCCAGCGGCGAGAACAGCGATTACGTCGTCCGCTTCTATGCGGCCTTCGCGCGGCTGCCCTGCCGGCCATCGCATCTGTCGCTGTTCAAGCCCCCGACGGCCGATCTTGGAATCGTTTCTGCTGGAGAAGGACGTCATCTACGTCGGCGGCGGCAACACGCGCAGCATGTTGGCCCTGTGGCGCGAGTGGGAACTGGATCGCATCTTGCGCCGGGCCTGGCGGGCCGGCATCGTGCTGGCTGGCGTGAGTGCCGGCTCGATCTGTTGGTTCGAAGCAGGGGGTGACCGATTCGATTCCCGGCCCGCTTACGCCGCTGGCCTGCCTCGGCTTTTTGCCCGGCAGCAATTGCCCGCATTACGACGGCGAAATCGAGCGCCGGCCGGCCTATCATCGGCTGGTTGCGCGAGGGACTTTTGCGGCCCGGCCTATGCGGCCGACGACGGGGTCGGCCTGCACTTCCGCGGCACCGGCTCCACCGCATCGTTTCGTCCCGGCCGCAGGCCAGCGCCTACCGCGTCGGCATCGAATCGGGCGCGATTGTCGAAACGCCGCTGCGGCCCGATTATCTCGGCCAATCGCTGACGGCGCGGCGTCAAACAGCCGCTGATCCGGTGCCGCCGGCACCGCTGCCTGGTTTTGCCCACCCAGGTTCTGCCCTGTCGGCCGTATCGTCCGCCACGACGCGGGCGATTATACTATCGACTGATTCGACTTCCCTCGGCGTCGTACGGCAGCCACCCATGCACAACCCCGCCAACTCGCGTCAGCAAACCATTCAAAGCGTCCCTTTTTTCCCCGAGGGCCCGCCGCCGCTGGTGACGCTCGAGCAGCATATCCTGCGGAATCAGAAGCGATTTCCGGGGGCCAGCGGCGAGTTTTCGCTCGTCCAGTCGGGCATCACCTTGGCCACCAAGCTGATCCAGGCCAAGGTCCGCCGCGCCGGGCTGGCCGACATCTTGGGTCCGCACGGCGAGATCAACGTGCAGGGCGAGGTGCAGCAAAAGCTCGACGTCTATGCCAACGAAGTCCTGCTCCACTGTCTCAGCGTTCATCAAAGCATCGGCATTCTGGCCAGCGAAGAGAACGAGCATCCGATGACCGTGGCCCACGACTCGCCCGCGGCCAAATACGCGGTCATCTTCGATCCCTTGGACGGTTCGTCCAACATCGACGTGGCCGGCAGCGTCGGCACCACGTTTTCGATTTTGCGGCGGCCGGCCGAGAGCGAGCCGGGCGACGTCACCCGCTGGGTCCTCCAGCCGGGCACCAAGCAGGTGGCGGCCGGCTATGTCGTTTACGGCGCGTCGACCGTGCTGGTCTACACCGTGGGCAACGGCGTGCATGGTTTTACGCTCGATCCGGCCATCGGCGCCTATGTGCTGACGCACGAAAACATTCGCATGCCGCGGCAAGGCAAATACTATTCGGTGAACGAGGCCAACCGCGATTCCTTTCCGCCGGCCTACAATCGTTTTCTCGACCGGCTGCGCCGCGGCGAGCTTGGGCGTCCGCTACAGCTCGCGCTACATCGGCAGCATGGTCCCCGACTTTCACCGCACGCTGCTCAAAGGGGGCGTCTTTTTGTATCCCCCCACGCAGAGCTATCCCCAGGGCAAGCTGCGGTTGCTGTACGAAGCCAACCCCATCGCCATGCTGGCCGAACAGGCCGGCGGCGTGGCGATCGACGGCCGCGGCCGGGTGCTGGCCGTTCAGCCCGAAGACATTCACCAGCGCACGCCGCTGATGGTCGGCAGCCTGACCGAAATGACCGAGCTGGCGCCGACTGCCTGGAACGGTTGGCGTCAGCATGCCGGCGTGACGCGCACGTCGAGGTCGAGCAAACCCGCGCAGCGAGGGCGACCGGTGCTCGCGGCCGGCAATCGTGTGCGAGACCACGAGGTTATTCGAGACCCGTCATGGCCGACGTCAACGCCACGGCAAAAAAAATCATCGCCAATGTCGAGACCGTCGTCGTCGGCAAACGCCAGCAGATCATCTTGTCGCTGGCCTGCTGGTTTTCCGAGGGGCATATCCTGCTGGAAGACGTGCCGGGCGTGGCCAAAACCGTGCTCGCCCGGGCGCTGGCGGCCAGCGTCGGCTGCGGTTTCAAACGCATCCAGTGTACGCCCGACCTGCTGCCGACCGACGTCACCGGCGCTTCGGTCTTCAATCCCAAGACGACCGAATTCGAATTCCGCCCCGGTCCGATCTTCGCCCAGATCGTGCTGGCCGACGAGATCAATCGGGCCACGCCCCGCACCCAGGCCGCGCTGCTCGAAGCCATGGCCGAATCGCGCGTCACGGTCGACGGCACCACCTACGCGCTCAAGCCGCCGTTTCTGGTCATCGGCACGCAAAACCCGATCGATCACGAAGGAACTTTTCCGCTCCCCGAGGCACAGCTCGACCGCTTTTTGATGCGGTTCAGCCTCGGCTATCCCACGTTCGAGCAGGAGCTCAAAATGCTCGAAGTGCTCGAGGTCGATCGGCCGCTGGCCAAACTTCGGCACCGGTCGTCACGGCCGAGGAACTGGTCGCCTGCCAACAGGCCGTGCGCGCGGTCCACGTCGACGAAAAGATTCGCCGCTATCTGATGGAAATCATCCACAAAACGCGCGAGCACGAACAACTCAGCTTGGGAGCCAGCCCGCGAGCGTCGCTGGCCCTGTTTCGCGCTTCGCAGGCGATGGCGGCCATTTTGGGCCGCGACTTCGTTCAGCCCGACGACCTGAAACGCGTCGCCCCGCACGTGCTGGGTCATCGTTTGATCGTTCGGCCCGAAGCCCGGCTGCGCCAGGTGACGGCCGCCGGCGTGTTGGAAGAAGTGTTGGGCGAGGTCCGCGTGCCGGTGCCGGCAGTCGAACCGATTTAGCTCGCGGTGCAAGCGGATCGTCGCGGCCCGGCGCCTGTTCAATGATGCTCATGTCGGCATTCAGGGTGCAATTCGGCTAGAATCGGAAAAGGGCGGCCGCGAGGAGGCCCTTTTCAAATCATCTCAGCATTGCCGCGAAATCCCGCGAAACGCCCGTGTCGAAGATCACCAAACTAGCCTTTGTGGCCCTCGCACTCGGCGTCCCTGTTCGCTATTTCATTACTCCATCGCCGAGCGCGGAGGAGAAACAGTCGGCGAACCTTCACGCCATGATCGAGAAACTTACGCCACTGCATCAGGCGCTCGGCAAACCGCGGCCGGGCGATTGGCTCATCAGTCATCCCGAGCGAGGCGAGACGTTTGCACTGTATTTGCAAACGCTTCCGGTCAGGGCAACGGGAAAACGTAGCGTGATTTACGTGCGGCCACTTGGAGATTTCACCGCATCGCAGGACAAGATCGTCACGCTCACGGCCGATTTCATGCACCGCTATTTCGATCTCGCGGTAAAAGTGCTGCCCAGGTTGCCGCTGTCGGTAATCCCGGAATCGGCCCGAAGGCAGCTTCCAGGCGCGGACGAGCAGATTCTCACCACCTACGTGCTGACCAACGTACTAAAACCGGATCTGCCGGACGATGCGGCCGCGATCATTGCCTTCACCGCTTCCGACTTATGGCCCGGCGAGGATTGGAACTTCGTGTACGGCCAGGCGTCATCGAGCGATCGAGTGGGGGTTTGGTCGATCAACCGCAACGGCGATCCAGACACCGGTGAAGCGGAGTTTCGCCTCTGTCTGCTGCGAGCGATGAAGACCGCCACGCACGAGACGGGGCACATGTTTTCGATATCGCATTGCACCAAATACGAGTGCAACATGTGCGGCAGCAACAACCGCGGCGAAAGCGATCGTCGTCCCGTGGAAGTTTGCCCCGAGTGTCTGGCAAAAATCTGCTGGGCCACGAACTGCGATCCCGTCGAGCGATTTCGCGAACTGGCCGAGTTCTGCGAGCAGCAAGGATTCGACACCGAGAAGCAGTTCTACGAAAGATCGCTGGCTGCCCTTACGACCGGCCGGATCGAAAGGAAGCGATAACCGAGCGCCGCATGTTTCGGCCACCGAATTTCTCCGAGTTTCGGCGATCGATCTGATCGCAAGAATTTTCCGCCTTTTCCGCTGACCCCCTGTCGTTTGACATTCTAAGTCGCGACCGTATTATTTCGCCGTTCGGCCACCCAAAGAGCCAAGAGTGACTCAAATACATGGCCGTTTCGACGGCAGGGCCGAGCCATGTCGGCCGGCCGTGCGCGAAATCGGTGCCCAGCAGCTGTAAGAAAGGGGAAGATCATGGCCCAACCATTGAAAGACAAAGTCGCTCTGGTCACCGGTGGTTCGCGTGGCATCGGCGCCGCGATCGCTCAGGCGCCTGGCTGCCGACGGAGCCAGCGTGGCCATCACTTACTCCAAGGGCGCCGATGCCGCCGCGTCGGTCGTTAAAGCAATCGAAGCGGCCGGCGGAAAGGCGATCGCCATCCAGGCCGACGCCGCCGATGCCGAGGCGGTCAAAAGCGCGGTCGACAAGACAGCCACGACCTTTGGCCGGCTCGACGTGCTGGTGAACAACGCCGGCACCGCGATTCCGATGATCGTCGAAGAGACGATCCCTTGCCGATTTCGACCGGGTCTTTGCCATTAACGTCCGCGGCGTCTTTGTCGCGACGCAAGCGGCGCTCAAACACCTCAAGGCGGGCGGCCGAATCATCATGATCGGCTCCTGTGTGGGCGAGCGCGTGTTGATCCCCGCCATGGCCCCCTACTCGGCCACCAAGGGGGCCGTCAAGATGTTCGCACAAGGCCTCGCCCGTGAGCTCGGGGCACGCGGCATCACCGTCAACAACGTCCAGCCAGGTCCCATCGATACCGACTTGAACCCCGCCTCGGGCGACTGGGCGGTCAGTCAAAAGGCGGTCGCCCCGCTGGGCCGATACGGTACGGTCGACGAGGTCGCCTCGCTGGTGGCGTTCGTCGCCGGTCCGGAGTCGTCGTTCATCACCGGTGCGAATCTTACCGTCGACGGCGGCACTAACGCCTGATTGAAGTCAAAACGGGCCACACGTGGCGGACTGCGCGTTTGGGACGCCGCTTTCGCGCGCTCACCTCAAGGGATTGGTAGCCCTGCGGCCGTCGCTGGTGCAGAATAGAGCCTGGCGAATGCATTCAGCATAAAACCGCAGTCTCCCTAGCCACGGTGTCGCAGCCTTATGAAATGGTTGCTTTGGGCCAGCCTGCTGTTGGTCTTGTCGCTCGTCTTCGGATTCGGGCTGTTCGCCTATGCCATGTATGCCCTGCTGGGCGTCCTGCTGGTCAGCCGGCTGTTGACCCGGCTGTGGATCCACAATCTGTCGGCCGAGCGCGAGTGCAATCAGCAGATCGCTCAAATTGGCGATACGGTCGCCGTGGTGATTCGGATTCAAAATACCGGCCGCCTGCCGATCGCCTGGGTGCTGTTGGAAGACGTGCTGCCAACCCGGGCTTTGATCTTCGAGCCGCCGAACCTGCGGCTCGTCGGCAAGCGCGAGCAATTGATCTCGCTCGCCGGCCACGGCCGGGCCACCATGTTCTATCAGCTCGAGTGCAACCGCCGCGGTTTTTACCAGATCGGGCCGCTGGTCATGGAAACCGGCGACCTGTTCGGGCTGCATCGCCGCTTTCGCATTGCCAGCCAGCCCCATTTTCTGCTCGTCTATCCGCAGGTCATCCCCCTGGCCGGCTACGAAATCGCCTCGCGCCGCCCAATCGGCGAAATCCGCATCAGTCATCGGCTGTTCGAGGACCCGACGCGCATCGCGGGCGTCCGGGCGTATGAATCGGGCGATCCCTTGAATCGGATCCATTGGCGGGCGACTGCGCGCACCGGCGCGCTTCACAGCAAGGTCTACGAGCCCTCGACGGTGGCCGGCATCACGATTGTATTGGACTTTCACACGGCCTCGCATGCCGCCAAGGACGAGCCCTACCGTTCGGAGCTGGCGATCACTGCCGCGGCCTCGCTGGCCAATGCGGTCTATGAGATGGGGCAGCAAGTCGGCCTGATCAGCAATTGCCGCGACGCCGCCGATCGCATCCGCAGCGAAGGCTGGGACGTCGATCTCCGCAGCCGCCTGGCCGCCCAGCGGATTGCCGGCATGCAAGAGCAGAGCGATCGCCTGCGGCCCGTGGTCGTCGAGACGCGGCGCGGATCGGAGCAGCTATTGAGAATTCTGGAAACGTTGGCCCGGGCCGAATTGACCGATGGTTTGACGTTTGCTCAGCTCATTCACGACTACAGCAGCCGCTTGAATCACGATGCCTCGGTTGTCGCCATTCTGACGCGGCTCACCGACGACGCGGCCATCGCCCTGGGCAGCCTCCGCCGTCGCGGGTTTGCGGTGTCGGTCATCCTGAATATGTATGATGGATGGGAGTTCGGCGCAGCCGCCGGCGCCTTGGCCGCGCAAGGAATTACCACCTTTCACCTGCCCAGCGAAAATGCAATCGCCGAGGTCTGCCGCAGCCACCTTTGCCTGGGCCAGATGAGATAAAGCAAATCACCGCGCGTTGGCGTCGTCGCAGCTAAAAAAATTTCACCGCGGTGGACACAGAGGGTCGCAGAGTAAGAGAACGAATGAAAAATGATTCTTGATTTGTCGCCTCGATGGGTATGCGAATTGTGTTTGCCTGAACTCCTCCTCTGCGTCCTCCGCGGTAAAAAAACCACGCATTTGTTCGCCACGCGCGCATCCGAAGATATGATCGACCCATGAGCCGCCGACTCCATCCAACGCTGGTCGATTACGTGGTGATCGCCATCAATCCGGTCCTGATCATGGGCCTGGTCGGCAGCTTGCTCTATTTTCTGATCGAGATTTTCTACGGCGGTGCCTATCCCGACCGGCTGCAGTTTTGCCTGACGATGTTCGTCTTCGCCATCGTGCTGATTTCGCGCATCTCGATGGAAGAGGGACTGGAGCGTGCCGCCCCCTTCGGCATCGCCTTGGCCGTGCTCGTCGGCATCTCGCTGACGTCTACGTCGACTATCACGGCGCGGCGGTGGCAAGCTTCGGCTGGATCATCAACTGGGGCCTGATGGCACTCACCTGGTGGTGTACCCACAAACTCACCTGGGATTGCACCACCATCGACGACGATGACGAGGAAGCGTCGGGCCGCGGACTGCTGGAAACCGCGGGCATCGACAAATCGGTCGACGATCCGGCCGACGATCCACCGCCGCCCTCCGGCCCCGCACGCCAACCTCCCCCCCGCGACCGAGATCTCGCAAAAGCGCTGGCAGCAACTGCTCGACCGGCCGCGCCGGCCTCACACGCCGGGCGTCTGGATCGTCTACTTTTCGCTCGCCTCGCTGCCGATTTTTGGCATCGGGCAGCTCTTCATTCCGGCCCAGAACACTGCCAGCCGGCGATATGTCTTTTTGCTGCTGTGCGTCTATGTCGGCTGTGGGCTCTCGCTGCTGCTGACCACCAGCTTCCTTTCGCTGCGCCGCTACCTGCGTAAGCGGCGGCTGGAGATGCCGGCCGTGATGGCCAGCAATTGGCTGGTGATTGGCGGCGTGATGGTTGTCGGCCTGCTCCTTTTCTCGGCCCTCCTCCCCCGCCCTGCCCCGGAATATGCAATCTCGGCCTTGCCAGGCAAAATCGGCTCGGCCCAGCACGGCGCCTCGTCGCTCAGCGCGGGCAGCGAAGGCGTACGCGATCCGGCGGCCGGCAGCGATTCGGGCGTCGACCACACCGCGCAGCAATCATCTGATCAGCCGCCTGGCCAATCCGATCAATCTGCCGGTGCCGACACGCACCAGACATCGACCGGACCGGGCGGTCAGGTCGCCGGCAAGTCGGGCTCGCCATCATCCGACAAAGGATCGCAAGGCTCGACCGGAAAATCGGCGCAGCAGTCGGGCGAAAAACCATCGAGCCCATCGAGCGACAACCAGTCGAGTGCGAAACCGCCCGGCACTCCGCCGGCCGCCGGCCAGCAACCGGCCAGTCAATCGCCCGCCTCGTCGGATAGCAAGACCGACCAGCAGCCGGCCGCCCCACCGCAGAATGCAACTCCATCGAACGCTCAGCCGCAAAATACTCCGCCCGCCGCCGATCCGAACGCCCAGGCTGCTCCCCAGGCGGCCGACAAGCCTCCAAGCGAGCGAGGTCAGCCTGCTGCGGCGCCCCAGCCGTCGGCCGGCAATTCACCGCCGCCACCGACTCCGCCAGCATCGCCACCGCTGCCGAATCCCGGCTCGATCTTCGGCGCTCTGGCGGGATTGCTCAAATGGGTTCTCTACGCCGCGGTGATCGGCGGCATGGCCTATGGTGCGTGGCGGTCGCGAGCGGAATTGATCGAAATCGTCACCGGCTGGCTTGCCGCCTTGCGCGACTTCTGGCAATCGCTCTTCGGCGGTCAGAAGGAAATCGGGCGTTCGGCCGAAGAAGTCGCCTTCCACCAGCAGCAGCTTCTCTGGTCATTCGGCGATTTTATCGATCCGTTCGCCAGCGGCATGGCCGCAAAATCGTCACCTGCCGAAGTGGTAAAATACACCTTTGCGGCCTTGGAAGTTTGGGGTCGCGAGCATGGTTTTCCGCGCGACTCCGACGCGACGCCGCACGAATTTGTCGCCCTCTTGGGGAGCAAGATTCCGCGGCTGAGGCCCGACGCCTTGGCGCTGGCCAATCTTTATTCCCGGGCCGTCTACTCTCAGGATTCTCTGCCACCGGCCGTCGTGGGCAATCTGGCCGAGCTTTGGCGGCTGATGCACTCCGCCCGCGTCGAGCAGCCGGCAGTGCCGCAATAAAGCCGCTCTCTCGGAGTTCTCCGCTGCGATCGATTGTGGTGCAATTTTTTTTTCGCCACCGGTTGACTACGTGCATAGTCTCTATTAAACTGACGACACGCATAGTCAACGGAGCCAATGCATGAAGCCATCCCGCGAGCCGCTGGGCCATCTCGAACTCGACGTCTTACAGTACGTCTCCGACCACCATCCGATTTCGGTCCGCGACGTGGCCGCTCACTTTGCCGAGACCTCGGGCCAGGCCCGCACCACCGTGCTCACCGTGATGGAACGCCTGCGCGCCAAAGGGCATTTGAGCCGCCGCAAGGTCGGAGGCCGGCACCACTACACGCCGACCGTGCCCAAGGCCGAATTGCTCAATCGGATGGTCGGCGAGCTTTGTCGACGAGGTTTTGGGCGGCTCGGTCTCGCCGTTTGTCGCTTATCTCAGTCAGTCTCCGCTCCTCAGTCCGGACGAAGCTCGCAAGCTCGAGCAGCTACTGCGGCGCATCGAATCGCGTGAAAAAAAGGACGAGTCATGAATGCCGTGGTCCCAGCCCTTTGGCAAGTGGCCGACGTGTGGGGGCAAAACATCTGGTGGGCGTCGCTGGTGGCCTGTGTTGCCATCGCCGCCGCCTGGGCGATCGCCCGTTGGTGCATGTTTCTGTCTCCACGAGTCGTTTGCTGGATCTGGCGTTTGGCCTGCCTCAAAGTGCTCGTCGCGCTGGTTTGGGTGCAGCCCGTCGATTTGGCGTGGCTTCCGCCAAAGCCCGTCGCGGCCATCGTCGCGAAATCCAGCCCGTCGGTCCCGCGTCACTCGGTCGAACCTGAAGGTCCGCGTCGTGGCACGGGCTTTACGTTGGATGCGAGCCCGGCGGTGAAAACTCGTCCCCCGCTTTCGATCTTGGCGGGTCTCTTGCTGCCCGTCTGGCTCGTCGGAGTTGTTTACTGCATGACGCGCACGGCGCGGCAGTGGCTTTCGGTCCGCCGGCTTCTTCGGGCGAGTCAGATCTGCGCGGCGGATCGACTGCTGCGGATGCTCCAAACGGAAGGCCAGCGGCTCGGTGTGCGCCGATTGCCGCGACTCGAAGTTTCATCGCGCGTGGAAAGTCCGCTCTTGGTCGGCATTTGTCGGCCGGCGATTATCCTGCCCGATCGGGCCGAAGAGAAATTCGACGAGGCCGAAGTTCGGTTGATGATTACCCACGAGCTGGCGCATCTTAAGCGGCACGATCTGGCCTGGAACTGGCTGCCGACCGTGGCCAACTGGCTTTTCTTCTTCCATCCGCTGGTTTGGGTGATGATCCGCCGCTGGTCCGAAGCCGCCGAGGCGGCCTGCGACGAGGTCGTCATCCAACAGGGTGTTGCTCAACCGACCGACTATGGTCGCCTGCTGCTGCGGCTTTCGGCAACTTCCCCGTTTGAATCCAGTGCGGCACTCGGGGCGGCCGGCGTGCTGGGCGCCTATCGCAATCTTGAGCGGCAGGATTCTGGCCATGACCCGCGTCAAACCGTTTTCGACCCGGCGATTGGTCGTTGCCGCCTTTATGCTGTTCGTCGCGGCGACCGCAACGATCGTTCCCTGGCGACTGGTTGCCGGTGAACCCAAGGTAGAAAAAGAGAAACCGTCGGTCGCCGCCGAGCCAGCACTCCAGGAGGAAGACGAACAGCCTCCCACCACAGCCAGCGTCACCGGCATATTCACGCCCAATCGCCCGCGAGAGCCGAAGGTT
The DNA here is from genome assembly GCA_963702015.1 of uncultured Planctomycetaceae bacterium. GTDB lineage: Bacteria > Planctomycetota > Planctomycetia > Pirellulales > PALSA-1355 > DATJTR01. Next base: position 863,137 of record OY969698.1, on the reverse strand, counting down.
GCACTCGATCCGGCGACTCTCTCTGCCCTCAAGCGGCTCAAGGAGTTGGGAGCGGGACCGGCCGGGGTTCAACCGTTTACTGGACTTTCCATTGGCATTCTGAGCGGCTGGACTGGAACCGAGGCTGATCTCGACCTGATCGCAGAGCTCTCCGACCTCAAGTGGCTCTATTTTGACCTAGATGTCGTCCCTGCCGAAGCTGTCGGAAGACTGGCATTGAAACTGAAGCGGCCGGTCGACTATCTGCAGTTGGCGAACCTGTCCGATGAACGCTTAACCGCTCTGGCCCGCCTCCCGGATCGAAATCTTTCAGTTTGGGCCAACAGACCCTTTCCGCCGCCGGCTTTCGCCACTTGGCCGAAATGGCCGAGGGCATCGAATCGTTTCAAACGGTCGCCCCGGTCGGCGACACCCTCCTTGAGGCGATCGGCAAGATTCGCAGCCTTAAAGAGCTGTGGCTCGCGAATGCCAGCATCACCGATGCGGGCCTGGCGCACCTTGCGGGCCTCGAGAAACTTGAAAAGTTGCTACTGCTCGAATGCCGGGGCGTTCGCGGCCTTGGCTATGCCAGCCTGGCTCCGGTCAAATCGTTGCGCGAGCTGGTCATTGCCGGCCCGCCAATTGACGCGGAGCAGTCCCAAGCCGTGGCGAAACTCTCGCAACTCGAAGTCCTTCTGCTCCAGCCCCGCGATCTTCCGGCGGCCGGTCTGAAGGTCGCCGACGTCCAGTCGCTCGAGAATCTCAAGAACCTGCGTAATTTTTTCGTCAACGCGGGTAGGGCCAGCAATGAAGCGCAACGGGCCTCGGCCGCGGCGCTCCTGGCCGTCGCCGGCAAGCTCCCCTCGCTCCGCAAGCTGTCGGTAGCCGGGGTCATCGCCGACGCCGACGATCTAGTGGTGTTGGCCAGCTCATCCAAGCTCGAAGAAGTGACACTCTTTGACGTCACGCTCAGCGACCGCGGCTTGGCAGCCCTGGGCGAGCTCGAGAACCTGAAACAACTCAGACTCATGAGCAAGGGGGTTGTGACCGAGACCGCATGGGCGAAGCTGACGGGACTGAAACAGCTCACCGTGCTTTCGCTCACGGGCTCCGCGCTCGACGACGCCGGCCTCGCCGAGCTCGCCAACCTCACGGCCCTGGAACAGTTGATTCTCCTCGGCAGCAGAATCACTGGCACGGGCCTCAAACCTCTCGCGAACCTCAAGCAGCTCAAAACGCTGACGCTTGCCAACTCGCCATTCGACGACGATGGGGCCGAAGCGCTGCGGGGGCTGTCGGCGATCGAGTCACTCGACTTGAGCACAACCAAGATCACCGATCGCTCACTCGACGCAATCGCAACGCTGGCTAAGCTGCGAATGGTTACGCTGGATGACACATCGGTAACAGCCGACGGCCTTTTGAAGCTCCGCGATCTGAAGCAGCTGAGCAGCATTTCCGTCGTCGGCGTCAAGTTGTCGGCCGAGGAGTTGGCTCGGCTGCGGGCCGCGATGCCCGAGGTGGACATTTCGGACGTGTGGTCACCAAATGACTGGACACCGTCTCGTCCAGGCTCGTGATCGAGAGATTACGCCCGCCAATCGGGCCGTTCCATCGTGATCGAATAATCGGCGAATCCAAGCGACCGCCAGAAATCAATCGCCCCCAGATTGCTCACCAGGACATCCAGCCGAATGCGCGTATCCGGCGGAAAAACATGTTGCGAGAGCCAGGCCATCGCTTCTCGGCCCAGCCCCTTTCGCCGCCGCTCAAGCTCGATATAGAACTGCCGTAGATAGACGTACTCCCGATCAAACCGGAACAGGGCATAACCGACCGGGCCGGCATCGTCTTCGAACAAAGCGGCCTGATATTCACCGGCAAGCCAGCCCTCCATGCGGGCTTTGAGCTCAGCGATTGACATCGGATTGCGATGGCATTCGTCCCGAATCAGGCGGCAGTTCATCTGTGACAAAGCGTCCGCGTCGGCGATCGTGGCCCGGCGAAATTGCATCGTTACGCCGTTCCCGCGGCCAGCTCGCGCTGAAAATGCTGGCGATAGTCGCGCGGCCGCATCTTTTTCAGCTCCAGAAATCGGCGATTGAAATTCGACAAATTGCCGAAACCGACCTCCAGGGCGATTTGCGAAATGCCCCGATCGGTCTCGATCAGCAGCCGGCAAGCCGAACCGACGCGCAGCTCGTTTACATATGCCGTAAAATGCTTGCCGCTGGTCCGGTGAAAGAACCGGCTGAACGTCGATGGACTCATGTGAACCAGCCGCGCGGCCGCCTCCAGTCCAAGCTGCCGCGTGAAGTTGTCGTTGACGAACCGGTAGACCCGATCGATCCGCTGCCGGTCCTCCACGCGCAGAGAGGGGGCGAAGCCAGCGGTGGAGAGCTCCGTGGCATCGCGTGAGCGCGCAAGCAAGTCGAGCAGCGCGATCAGTTCCACCAGGCGACGAAGCGGATCGAGTTCGCGCATGGCGATCATTCGCCGGGCGACGAGCGCTTGGGTCCGCCGCCCGAAACGCAGACCCACGGCGCTGCGCTTCAGTAATCGCCGCACCCGGTTCAGTTCGGGTGTGGCCAAAAAACCGGCCCCCAAAAAATCTTCGGCAAACTGGATGCAGACGGCGTGCGAGCGCGGCGGCGACGAGAATTCGCTTGCCCGCGAGTGCCAGGTATGCGGCAGGTTGCGGCCCAGCAGCACCAGGTCGCCGGCGGCAAAATCGCCGATATGGTCGCCGACAAAGCGGCGTCCTTCGCCCGAGACAATCAGCGTCAGTTCATATTCGGGGTGAAAGTGCCAGCGGAAGGGAAACCCGCGAATCTTGAACGCGCGATAGGCGAACGAGCAATGCGACTGTGCGACGATGCTTTCGAAGCTGGCTTGCACGGCGCTACGCGAGATCAGGTGAGTGGGGGATCAGGTGAGCAGGAGAGAAGAGCATTGAAGTCAGGGCCGATTTGGGCCAATTCCCTCAAGCCTCAAGCCGGTGGTCTCAAGCCTTCTTTAATACTCAGCATACGTGGTTTTAGCGGTCGTGGAAACGTACACGACAAAAAAGTATCAGTTGTCGGCCAAAAAGGTGGAGACAAAGGGGGGCCGGGAAGACAAAAATCGTGGGAACGTGCGCCCGGGATAGCCGCCAGGCAGAACAATTGACGGCGCCCACAGTTCCGTTGCGTCACCAGGCACACGCCCGCCACCCGCCGAGCGAAAACAGGAGATCCACCGATGACCCCCACGTCCGCCGCCACGGTCAAACCTGCCCACAAGCCGGCGCTCGACCTCGACAGCCCCTACCCCCTCACCGCCGAACAGAAAAAGTTCTGCCGCGAGCAGGGTTATATCAAGCTGAAGAACGTTTTGTCGCCGGCGGTGCTGGAGCATTACGGGCCGGTCATCAACCAGCGCGTGCGGGAGCTCAATACGCTCGATTTGCCGATGAACGAGCGAACGACGTATCAGAAGGCGTTCTTGCAGATCATGAACATCTGGACGCACTGTCCGGTAGTGAAGGAGCTGGTCTTCTCCAAGCGGCTGGCCCGCTTGGCGGCCGAGTTGATGGGCTCGCGCGGCGTGCGGCTCTATCACGACCAGGCCTTGTACAAAGAAGTCGGCGGCGGCGTGACTCCCTGGCATGCCGACCAGCAATACTGGCCGCTGGCGACGAGCAAGACGATCACGGCTTGGATTCCGCTGCAGGCCGTCCCGATCGAGATGGGCCCGCTGGCTTTCGGCGCCGGCAGCCACCGTTTTCAGGCTGGTCGCGATCTGGAAATCAGCGACGAAAGCGAACAAAAGCTTGGCGAACTGCTCAAAGATCAGTCGAAACTGATCGAAGAACCGTTCGAGCTGGGCGAAGTCAGCTTCCACTACGGTTGGACGTTTCATCGCGCGGGGGTCAACATGACCCCCAACATGCGCGGAGTGATCACGATCATCTATTTCGACCAGGACGCGCTGGTCATGCAGCCGCAGAATAAGAATCAGCTCAACGACCTGAACACCTGGCTCCCCGATGCCCAGATCGGCCAGGTGGCCGCGACCCGGCTGAACCCCGTCCTCTATTCGGCCCCAGCCTGACCGATTGCCAGAGGCTGCCGCGGGTGTGCGGAAATCGGTCCTTTTTGCAGCCAGGCCCGTTGGCTGGCGACGATGGTCCTGGCGAGCCGCGCATCGCCGCGGAGCGATCTTCGGGGGGTCTCAATCGTCGCCCATGCGCTGCCCACCACCCATGAGCGGCGCCGCTCCACCCGCCCCCGCCCGCGAAATATTCCAATTCCCGAGATGGTATATACTTAGGGGAATGGCTCCCGAACGATTTGGGAAGCCTGTGCCGCCGATGTCGTTGGGCCCGTGCGCGAACCGCCTGGAGCGGGATCGACGTACAGGTGATCGTATGTCGCGAGTCTTGCCCTACGTCGTTTCCGTTGTGGCAGTTGCCCTGGCGCTGGGAATCCGTCTGGCGCTAAATCCCTGGATGGGGGCGAATCGACCATTCCTGCTGTTCGTCGCGGCGGTCGCGGTTTCGGCCTGGTTCGGTGGAACCCGTGCCGGCATCCTTTCCGTCGTCTTGGCGTACCTGGCGGGGAACGTGTTCCTGATTCCTCCCATCGGTCGATTCGAATTTCGCGCCACCAGCCCGATCGATTGGGTTAACTTGCTGACCTTCGTCTTCGTTTCGGCATTTGTCATTGGTCCGATCGCGGCACTGCGGCGGTCGCAAGCCGAAGCTGAAGCCTCGGCGGCCAGAATCCGCTTGTTGCTCGAAAGGGCAGAACAAGAGGACCGCCACAAAGACCGCTTTTTAGCCACGCTTTCACACGAACTGCGTGGTCCGCTGGCCTCGTTCAGCAACGCCTTGGAGCTGCTGGCAATGGACGACTCGGACCGGTCGACCATCGATCAAATTTGTCCGCTCATGACCCGGCAACTGCGACAGATGACAAGGCTCATCGACGATCTGATGGACGTGTCGCGCATTGCCCAGGGGCGCATCGAATTGCAAAAGGGTCGAGTCGACGTCGGCGCCGTGGTGGCCAACGCCGTCGAGGCGATCGAACCGACGATCTCCGACCGTGGCCATCAGCTGCATGTCGAGCTGGCCCCGGAGCCGCTGCTGGTCGAAGGAGACGAAATCCGGCTGACGCAAGTGTTCTCGAACCTGCTGCACAATGCCGCCAAATACACCGGCCGCGCCGGGACGATTTGGATTACCGCGGGTCGGGATCGCGAACGCGTCGTTGTCACCTTGCGCGATAATGGCCCGGGTATTCCGCGCGAAAAACTGGGCACGATTTTCGAAATGTTTTCGCAATTGGATTCGACGCTCCATCGGGCCCAGGGTGGACTCGGTATCGGCCTGTTCCTTGCCAGGCAAGTGATCGAACTGCACCACGGCCACATCGAGGCTCGCAGCGACGGCGAGGGCAAGGGGGCCGAGTTCGTCGTCAGCCTGCCATGCTGCGCCGCCGCGCCCCAGCAGGCGACCACGGCCGCAAGTCCGGCAGCTTCCGACCGCAGCGCGTAGTGCCACGTCTGCCGAACCTTTCGGCGGCGCGAAGACGCGCCCGTGGCGGTTTTCGCTTGCGAAAACCACGCTGGTTTTCGGCCATCGGGCCATTGGCCTGGCTCGTTCAGGGGGCCGATTTATCGACAATCGCGGTCGATTCTCCATGTCCCCGGTGCGCGACCCTTCACCTTGGGGGGAAGTCCGCGGCGATGATTCACGGGAATTCGTATTTCCCTACTGGCCAACTGGCCGGCCAAACCGGCTCTCCTGCCGCGCGCAAGGATTGACGACCGGGCCGCGCTCGGGTACCCATGATGAAAGGAACACCTCAAGGGAGTAGGTCGGAGGAGCCGCGAGCCGCGCGGGGGGACCATGAAGCTCACTCGCTCAGTCGCTTACGGCGTGGGCATTTTGCTGCAAATCAAGGATGCCAAAGGTCACGGGCCGGTGACGGCGGCGACCATTGCCAAAGATTGCAAATTCCCGCCGCGATTCTTGTACCGCGTCCTGCGCCGGCTGGTCGATGCCGGCCTGCTGGTTGGCACTTCGGGGCCATTGGGCGGCTATGAACTTGCCCGCCGCAGCGAAGGAATTACCCTGCTCGACATTGTCGAAGCGGTGGAATCGCCCCCGGAGCCGAGCGTATTGGAGCCCGTGCGGGCAAAACATCGCCGTGCCATCGGACTGGTCAATCGCCTCTGCCGCATCGAGGCCGATCGCTTTCGCCGCGAACTGAAAAAGGTGACCCTGGCCAAGCTGCGCGCTAACAAGCTGTTGACTTCAACAGGCTGGCGATCGCGGTCGCCAGCGGCAAAAAGATGCGGCGCGGGAGCGAAAAAAAATCAACCGCTCGATCGCATCGTGTCGCTCAACGATCCCAATGCCTGGGATCGTGCGACACGATACGCTCGTGCGGTTGAGAATTCGTCCTCCGTATTCCTTGCGACACGCCCGGCGCGGCCATACCTTCGCGCCTTGGCGGTCGGGCCGCCATCCACCGTGAGCCGGCGAATGGACTAGGCCATGTCCTTCAGATTCTTCAGCGCGCGCACCTTGATCTTGGTGCTGGCCGGCTTGGCCGGAACATCCATCAACTCACCCGGCTTGAACGGATTGGGCACGCCCTTCTTGGCGGGACGAGCCGGAACCTTTTTGCGTTCGATCTTGACCAGGCCAGGGATGGCGAACACGCCGGCTCCCTTGTTGCTCAGCGACTTCTTGATTTCGGCCGACAGAGCTTCAAACACGGCGCTGATGTCTTTCTTGGCCAGTCCGGTGACGGCCGCGATGTTGTTGGTCACTTCGGATTTCGAAGGTGCCTTCTTAGTGGCAGCAGGAGCTGAGGCTTTCGCCATAATGCATGACCCTCCTTGCGGGTGTTGGCTAGAGAAACGGTGGGTTTGGTTAGGGAAACAAAGGGCTTTGCTAGGCAAACGCGGGCGTTACCTAGGGAAACTGCCGGCCATAGACGCGCGATTTCGCGGGTTGTCGGTCCACGGTGGCGAACGCGATGATTAAAATCGACGCCGCCAAAATTGCAAGCCACAAAACCGATAAATCCCCGCAATTTCTCGCAAAAGATACGGTTTTTCTACCCGCTCGGGTGGCCCTCTACGGTGGGTTTGGAGGATGACGCAGGCGTTCCAGGCGGGTGCTTCATCGCCTCACTTCGAGTCAATGAAACCACACAAGCTTAGGCTACAGTTTGGGCCCAGGGGGACAAAAATACCCGCCAATCGTCAAATTTTAACACCCTGCCGGCCCTGCAAACGGACCGGCCGGCCCCGGCCCACACCCCGCGCCACGCCCGCCCCCGACCCTACGATCGGCACGGGATAACATTCGGCAGGATCGGCACTTGAGCAGTTCGACGCCTGCCGGCCGTGGGGGCCGGCGGCTTGGTCGACGAGGGCACGGCAATAGATTAGGCTAAAGGTAACGCCTGGTAATCGCCCGGCCGGAGCGTTGGTTGCGGATCCGCGGCTATGCGCTCGCGCCGCGGCAGCAGGTGTGCGAGGGACCGAAAGTGCGGCAAAGGTACTGCGGCATGATGGAGCGATGGTGGAGAGCTGGTCTCGCCCTGGCCGTGCTGATCGGTCTCGTCTGCCTGACGCTCCAATCGGATCGCACGGCCACCGGCCAAATTGCCGGACCACGCGGGCAGAAACTTCCGGGTAGGCCACCGCGCAGACCGGGCGTGGCCATCGACCCCGCTCGATCGGGTGAAGACGACGAGGTCGTCGACGGCGTCTTCCTTCCCCCCGACCGTACGGCCAAACGCCGTTTGGAAGCCGCCCAGGAAATGATCGGCGAGGGGCGCTATGGCGAGTCGGTCCGTTATCTCGGTTCGCTGTTGGAAGGTTCCGAGGACTTTTTCTTTCGTCCCGATGGGTCGGGCACGGTCTATCGCAGCCTGAAGGCCGAAGCGGGCCGATTGATCGCCGGTTTGCCGGCCGAGGGCCGCGAATCCTACGAGCTCCAATTCGGCGCCAAAGCGCGTCGCATGTTGGACAGCGCCGTCGCGACGGGAAACCTGGCCGAACTGGCCGAAGTCTCGCGCCGATTCTTTTACACCCAGGCAGGGTCCGAAGCGTCGCTGCTGCTGGCTCGGCAACATCTCGACGGAGGGCAGCCGCTGGCTGCCGCGCTGCTGTTCGCGCGCTTGCGCGAGTCGCCCGATCTGGCCAAGCGCTTCGAGCCGACGCTGTCGCTCTATCTGGCCACTGCCTGGTTGCGGGCCGGCATGTCCGACCAGGCGCTGGCGGCACTCGTGGCGCTGAAACACGACTGGCATCAGGGGACCGTACGTGTCGCCGGTAAAACCGTGAAGTTGTTCGATAACGATTCGCAGGCGCTCGCCTGGCTGGAAGAACAAGTTGGCCAGTCACGACAAATCCATCACGTCGAGGGCGAAGATTGGCTGATGTATCGCGGCGATGCACGGCACAACGCGTCGTCTCGCGGCGGACGTCCGCTGCTCAATCCTCGCTGGCGGGTGCGCGTGGCCCATCATCCGACGATCGATAAGCTGGTGAAGAATCAATTGGAACAAGGCCACGCCGATCAGGAACAGGCCGCGCTTCCCAGCCTGCATCCGCTGGCCGTGGGCAACCTGGTGCTGGTGCGCGATTCGCGCAGCCTGCTGGCCATCGACTTCGCGACCGGCAAATTGGTCTGGCCCGCCGAACCGCTCGGCGAAAGCTCGCTCGATCATTGGCTCTCGTTCAGCGCTCAGCCTCAGCAAGTCGGGCCCCAGCAGTTGTTGCAGTTCATCGAGCAGCGGATCTGGGACGATCCGACCTACGGCACGATGAGCAGCGACGGCGAGCAGGTCTTCATCGTCGAGGATCCGGGGAGCGCCTTGAATCACCAGCCGACGTTCGTACGCGCCGCCCCCCGTCGCGCCCTGCCCAGCGGCTGGCCGCGCGCCTCCTTCAATCGCCTCATCTCGCGCGAACTGAAGACCGAAGGCAAGTTGAAATGGGAAGTCGGCGGCGCGACGGGCGAAGACGAACCGAAGCTGGCCGGCGCCTTCTTTCTTGGACCGCCACTGGTGCTGCAAGGTCGCTTGTATGCGCTGGCCGAAATGAAAGGCCAGGAGGTCCGCCTGGTCGTGCTGTCGGCCAAGACGGGCAAGCTCGACTGGTCGCAGCAGCTTTGCGTCGTCGAACAAAGCATCTTCGAAAACCCCGAACGCCGCGCCGGCGGCGCGACGCCCTCGTTTGCCGATGGCGTCCTGGTTTGTCCGACGTCCGACACCGCCGTCGTGGCCGTCGATGCCACCACTCGCAACTTGCTGTGGGGCTTTCAGTATCCGCGGTCGCAACAAATCACCAACAACCACCTCAACGCCATGCGGATGGGGATGTATCCCATCGGTCCGCGCATCGGCGATCGCTGGGCCGATAGCACCGTCACCCTGTCGGACGGAAAAGTCGTCGTCACGCCGGTTGAATCCGACTACCTCTATGTCCTCGACCTGATCAACGGTGAGGTGCAATGGAAGGTGGAACGTGGCAACAATCTGTACGTGGCCGGCATTCATGGCGGCAACGTGATCGTCGTCGGCCGCAATCACGTCGGCGCCTTCGCCCTGGCCGGCGGCACGCCCGTCTGGACTTGCCCGACGGCCTCGTCGGACCTGCCCGACGGCGCCATGCCCAGTGGCCGCGGATTCCTGTCGGGCAACGATTACTTTCTCCCGCTGGCCAGCGCCGAGGTCATTCAAATCGATCTCGAGCATGGCAAAATCGTCAGCCGCGCCGAGTCACGCTCGCGCGATGGCGAGGGCAATCCGGACGTCCCGGGCAATTTGATCTGTCATCGCGGCCAGGTGATTTCGCAGGGTGCCAAATTGATCGAGGTTTTCTATCAGATCGATTTGCTCCAGCAGGAGGTCGCCCAAAAGCTCGCCCAGACGCCCGACGATCCCAAGTCGCTCACTCGGCTGGGAGAGATCAAATTCGACGAAGGGGACGTGCAGCAAGCGATTGATTTGTTCCGCCGCTCCTTCGAATTGTCTCCCAACGATTACACCCGGGGCTTGCTGGTCAGCAGCCTGTTAGAAGGTTTGCGACGCGATTTTGCCGGCAGCCGCTCCAAGGCCCCCGAGCTGGAAAAACTGATCGACCAGCAATCCGATCGCAACATTTATCTGCGGCTGGTCGCCGTCGGGCTCAAGCAATCGGGCGAATCGCTCGCCGCCTACGATGCCTACATCTCGCTGTTGGACGAACCGGGCGACCCGACCGCTAACCCCGGACGCGACGGTTTGGAACCCGCCGGCGATGGGCTCAGAGTCCGTCGCCAGCGATGGATTCAAACCGAACTGGGTGACCTGCGGGCACACGCCTCGCCGGCCGACGTCGAGCAGATCGACCAGCGCGTGGCGGCCCGATTGCAGGCGGCGGTCGACGCCGGTTCGATCGAGGCGCTCACGCGGTTTCTGGAAGTGTTCGGCACGCATCCTTTGGCGGCCGGTGGCGCGCGAGCGATTGGTCGTCCAGCTCACCGGGCGCCGAGTCGCTCATCAAGCGTGAGTTCCTGTTGCGGCGGTTGGCCGAATCACCCGACGAAGCCCAGGCCCGCGCGGCGGTCGTGCGTCTGGCCAGGTTGTTCGACGAAGCCAGTCGGCCCGATCTGTCGATTTTCTATTATCGGAAATTGCGAGACGAGTGGGCCAATCTGCCCTGCCTCGACGGAAAGACCGGAGCCGAGTTGATTGCCGCGCTGCCCGAAGAGTCGCCCGCGCGAAAACTGCTCGCCAAACCAACCACCTGGCCGCTGGGCCTGGTGACGGCCAAGGACGGCGGCAACCGCAATCTCGGCAGCTCTCAGCATCAGCGCTCGTTCGATTTGAACATTTTCGGGCCAGTGGCTCCTTTCTTCGCCGGCATCACCATCGCACTCGATCCGCAGCAACGGACGATCGTCGGCCTCGACGGCCTGGGGGCCGAGCGGTTCCGGGCTCACATCGAACCCGGGCCAAAAATGAGCCACGGCTGGGGGGGCGGAGCCGGCTTCAACAACTACCCCACGCTCAACTATGTCCGCACCAGCGGCAATTTGTTGGTCGTCTGGGACGGCCAGCAAGTGCTCGGAGTCGACACGCTGCGGCCGGGCAATAATCAGAAGCGGGTCATGTGGAATCAGGATCTCGCCGAGCAGCTCCCCGGCTTGCCGATGCACGCCGGCTACTCTCAACGGCAGATCAACGCCCCCTGGGGCGGACTCCCGCAACGATTCGTGGCTCAAGATGGCTTCGGCAATTTGATCGGCAACATGGGACCGGTCAATTACGACGGGGTCTGCTTCCAACGGTTCAAGGATTTGAAGTGCGTCGATCCGTTGACCGGCGACGTCCTGTGGACCCGCAAGAACGTGCCGCTCGGCTGCGATGTGTTCGGCGACGAGGAAATTCTCTTCGTCGCGCCGCCCAACGGCGGCGAGGCCTTGGTGCTGCGGGCGCTCGACGGCCAACTGCTGGGCAAACGCCCCATCGGGCCGCTCGAACAGCGCATGGCCACCATCGGCCGAGCGCGCTCGTCTGGGAGGCCGCCGACCCGAAGACCGTCGACTCCAAGCCAGGTCGTCACCCTCCGCGACAATTGGACCGGCGATGTCAAATGGTCCCACACGTTCAAGCCCGGGGCCAAGGGAGCGGTTGTCGCGGGCGAGGTCGTCGGAGTGCTCGAACCCTCCGGTCGCTTCATCCTGGTGCGATTGGCCGACGGGCATCGGCTCGCCGAGCACCAGCTCGAGCCCGAGGAAAAACTGACCGGCATTTGCCTCCTTCGCTCGTCGGATCAATATCTGCTGGTCACCAATTCGCCGGTGAAGCAGGAAACCGATTTGACTTATAACCCCGCACCGGGCGGCCTGAACGACCCGATGATCAACGGTCGGGTTTATGCCCTCGACCGCGAAACGGGCGGGCTGCGTTGGCCGCAGCCAGTGGTCGTGCAGCAACAGGGATTGGTCCTGACGCAGCCCTGCGAACTGCCGCTGCTGTTCTTCCTCAGTCACCGCACGAAGGCCACCCCCTCGAGCCAGCACGAAACCAAATCGGTCGTGCAGGTGATCGACAAACGCAACGGCCGCGACGTTTTCAAGAAGGACGATTTGCCGCTGGTGGTCCAGAATTTCTCCCTCAGCGGCGACCATGATTCCAATACGGTGACGCTTGCCCTCACCGGCAACACCTTCACCTTCCAGCTCACCGACCAGCCGCTCCCGCCGCTGGCCGAGCCCCCGGCGGCGGCCAAGTCGGGCCTGCTGGACGGGCTGGGCGCGATCTTGCGTTCGATCGAGCGCTCGGCACCGCCGGGCGGCCAAACGCCGCCAGGCCGAGGGAGACGTCGACGATGACTAACGAAGGAGCGACCATGCCGATCGGAATTCGCACCTGCACAGTCTGGCTGTCAGCCGCGGCACTTGCCGTCGTGGCCGCCGGCGCGCCGCGGTCTGCCTGGGCCGACCGGCAGGATCCTCGCGTGGCGAAAATCATCACGCGCGGACTCGACTGGGTGGCCAGCACCCAATCGCGGCTCGGACATTGGAGCGCCAATGATGGCCGCTACCCCACGTCGATGACCGCTTTGGCCGGACTGGCATTGCTGGCCGAAGGTTCGACCACCACCCAGGGCCGCTATGCCAAGCAGATTCGCCTGGCCGTCGATTATCTGATCAGCCGCAGCCGGACCAACGGCTTGATCGGCGATCCCTTGAAGGACGATCGCTACACTTACGGCCACGGCTACTCGATGTTGTTTCTCTCGCAAGTCCTGGGAGAGGAAGAAGACGTCAGCCGGCGCAAGGAACTCGTCGACGTGCTGACGCGGGCCGTGCAATTCACCGGCGAGGCTCAGACCGCGGCCGGGGGGTGGGGTTACGTCAGTGCCAAGGATGGAAATGATTTTGACGAAGGCTCGACCACCATCACTCAGGTGCAGGGGCTCCGCGGCTGCCGCAATGCCGGCATCCCGGTGCCCAACGAAGTCGTCGACAAAGCGATCGACTATATCCGCAAATGCACCCTGCCCGACGGCGGAGTACAATACAGTTCTAAGGGCGGCGGGGGCCGACCGGCCATCTCGGCTGCCGCGATCGCCTGTCTCTTCAATGCCGGTGACTACGACAGCCAGTACGTCCCCAAGCTGCTCAAGTATTGCGAGAGCAATCTGGCCGACATATCCAACCAGGGTTTCGGCCACTGGCACTACGCCCATTACTACTACGCTCAGGTCAAGTATCGCGAGGGAGGAGCCGGATGGGACTCCTACCGGGACAAGGTTTACAACAAGCTGCTGGCCGAGGTGAGCGAGAACGGAAAATTCGTCCATTGGAACCAGGGCTACATCGGTCCGATTTACACCACGGCTATCAATCTTACGATTCTGCAACTGGAAAACGGCGCTCTGCCGATCTATCAACGTTGATTCTCCGCAAGTTCGAAATCCTGCCGCGCCCCCGGCTCCGCCCAGAGCGAAGCAACCGGCGAACCCCTGCCGCCGGACTGTCTGGTCTCGAGCCCCCCGTCCAAGCCGCCTTGTTTTTCGATCCGGCGACCCCATTAAGTTCGTCCGCAAGCTGATCCATACTCTGACACCGCAGCAAGTCTCTCCCTTTTTTCGTAGCAAGGCACTGTAGGCAATGACCGACAACCGTGTAGTCGATTCCGCCATCCATCGTCTGGGCGAGGCCCGCCAAAAGATCCTCGATCAATTGGCGCAGGTCATTGTCGGCCAGAACGCCGTCATCGAGGAGCTGCTGATCTCGCTCTTCAGCCGCGGCCATTGCCTGCTGGAAGGCGTGCCCGGATTGGCCAAAACGTTGATGATCAGCACCCTGGCCCGGCGCTCAACCTTTCGTTCAGCCGCATTCAGTTCACCCCCGACCTGATGCCCGCCGACATCACCGGCACCGAGATCATCGAGGAAAACCGTTCGACCGGCAGCCGCGAATTTCGTTTCCTCGAGGGGCCGCTCTTTTCCAACGTCATTCTGGCCGACGAATTGAACCGCACTCCCCCCAAAACCCAGGCTGCCTTGCTCGAAGCCATGCAAGAACGGCAAGTGACCGTCGGCCGCGTGCGCCACAAACTTTCCGATCCATTCTTCGTGCTGGCCACGCAGAACCCGATCGAACAGGAAGGGACCTATCCGCTGCCCGAAGCGCAGCAGGATCGTTTCATGTTCAAGGTCTTCGTTCGCTATCCGACATTCGAGGAAGAGACCGAAATTGCCCGCCGCACCACCAGCACCCTGGTCGACCGGATCGAGCCGGTGTTGTCGGCCGGCGAAATCCTCGACCTGGCCCGCCTGGTGCGCGAAGTGCCGGTCACCGATCACGTCATCCGTTACACGGTCTCGCTGGTGCGGCAAACCCGCGTCGGCGAAATCGGCACGCCCGAGTTCGTCTCCGATCAGCTGAGCTGGGGAGCCGGCCCGCGGGCGGTCCAGTATTTGATCGTCGGGGCGAAGGCGCGGGCTCTGCTGCACGGCCGGACGCACGTTTCGACCGAAGACATCCAGGCCCTGGCCCGCCCGGTGCTGCGTCATCGGCTGGTGGTCAATTTTGCCGCCCAGAGCGAAGGGGTCACTCCCGACGACCTGGTCGGGCGACTGCTTGAGATCACTCCCACTAAAGAGGACGAGTTGACGCGCGATGCCCGATTCCAAAAGATTTTTGCATCCTGAGACGATCGCCCGCATCAGCCGGCTCGAAGTGCGGCGCGCCACGTGGTCGAAGGATTTCTGGCGGGCATCCACCGCAGTCCCTATTTCGGTCAATTGATCGAGTTTCGCCAGCATCGCGAATACGCGCCGGGCGACGATCTGCGGCACATCGACTGGAAGGTCTGGGCGAAACAAGATCGCTACTACGTCAAGCAGTACGAGGAAGATACGAACCTGCGATCGGCGCTGCTGGTCGATGTTTCCGGCAGCATGCGCTATGGCTCGGGCCCGCTCAACAAATTCGAGTACGCCTGCACCCTGGCCGTGTCGATCGCCTATTTGCTCCTCCGCCAGCAAGACGCGGTCGGTTGCCTGGCGTTCGACGAAACGGTCCGCAACCGGGTCGCCTTGCACACCAAGCGCAGCCATTTGAATTCGATCATCCAGGCGCTGGCCGTCTCGGAGCCGAACCAGAAGACCGACATGCTGACCATTCTCCGCGGCGCGGTCGAGACGTATCCGCGGCGGGGATTGATGATCCTGATTTCCGACTTGCTGGTCGAGCGCGAGTCACTCTTTGCCGGCCTGCGACTCTTGAGACAGATGGGACACGACGTCGTGGTGTTCCACATCATGGACGATGACGAACTCGATTTTCCGTTCAATGGGGCCACGCGGTTCGAGGGCCTGGAACTGCCGGCCCATTTGAACTGCAATCCCCGTGCGCTCCGCGAAGGCTACCTCGAGGCGCTTCATCGTTTCCTGCACGACGTCCGTCATGGTTGTGCCCGCCAGGGGGTCGATTACACGCTCATCCGGACCAGCCAACCACTCGACGCGGCGCTGACCGCCTATTTGAATCATCGTCTGGCAGTACAATCCCGAAATTAGGTCGCGTTTCCACTTGGATCGCCGTTCGCCCCACTAAACACGAAGCGCCAGCGAGGGGCGTGCGACTCAGAGCCCTCGCTGCGCCTCAGGCCTCGTGACGGTGGGCAGCAATCCACCAGACGCCAAAAGCCGACAGAAAGTGATCGAGCACCCAACTCATGTTTCCGGTTGTTCACGCACCACTGCTCTGGGGTCTCGCGCTGTTGGGCGTGCCGATTCTGATCCATTTCATCAACCGGCTGCGACACCGTCGCGTCGGTTGGGCGGCCATGGAGTTTCTCTTGGCCAGCCAGCGGCGCAGCCGCACCTGGATCCTGCTCAAGCAGCTCCTGTTGCTCTTGCTGCGGATGGCGGCCGTCGGGGCGATCGTGCTCATGCTGGCCCAGCCTCACAACCAATGGGCCGCCCTGCTCAGTCACTCCAAAACGCACCACATCGTGCTGGTCGACGACAGCTACTCGATGTCGGATCGCGCCAGCGATTCCAGCGCGCTCGATCGCGCCAAGCAAGTCGTATTGCGCCTGGCCGATCAGGCCGCGCGGGCCGATAATCCGCAGGTCTTCACGCTGCTGCGGTTTTCGCAGGCCGGCGCCGGGCCCCGCGACACTCAGCCCGATCTGCTCGAACAACCCCTCACCGACGGACTGCGCGAGCGGCTGTCTGGCATCGTGGGCGGCTGGACCTGCTCGCAATTGGCCTCCGGACCGGCTGAAGCGCTCGAGGCCATTGAGCGCTTGCCCCACCAGGATGGTTCCGAAGAACGGGTGGTCTATCTGATTTCCGATTTTCGCACACTTCAGTGGGACGACCCGGCCGACGCCCGCACGACCCTGGCCCGGCTCCAGCAACAAGGCGCCCGGCTGCAACTGGTCGATTGCGTCGACAGCCAGCACGCCAATCTGACGATTGCCGACCTCCGGGTTACCTCGGGCGTCTGCGCCGCCGGCGTCCCGTTGTGGATGGAAGTGACCGTGACGAATTTCGCGGCCGCCGGCGCGCACGATGTTTCGGTGACACTGGCCGAGGACGGACTGGCCCAGCCGGCGGTCGTCATTCAGCAGATTCCGGCCGGCAAGAGCGTCACCCGCCGGTTTCCGGTCGTATTTGCCACGGCCGGTCAACACCACGTTTCGGCCCAACTCGAAAGCGACGCCGTCGCCGCCGATAACGTGCGCTACGCGGTGGTCGACGTGACCGCCACGGCGCCGGTGCTGATCGTCGATGGCGACCCGCAGGCGAGCGATGCGTTTTTCCTGTCGACGGCCCTCTCGCCAGGCGGCAAAGTCAGAAGCGGCGTCAGTCCGCTCATCGAGTCACCCCGCTTCTTGCGCGATCACGCGCTCGACGGGTTCGACGCCATCTTTCTCTTGAATTTCGAGCGGCTCGATCCGACCGAGATCGCCGCGCTCGAGGCGTATGTCCGCGCCGGCGGCGGTGTCGGAATCTTTCTGGGCGAACTCAACCAGACCGACTTCATCAACAAACAGTTGTATCGTGACGGCGAAGGACTCTTTCCGTTGCCGTTGGTCGGAGTGACCGAATTGCTGGTCGATCGCAACGAGCAGGTTCCGGACGTCGAAGTGACCGATCATCCGATCTTCTCGGTCTTCGCCGGCCAAAGAAACAGTTTCATCGGCACGATCCTGGTCGAGCGCTATTTCGCCGCTCCCAAGAATTGGAGCCCGCCGGCGGATTCGACGACCGAAGTCATCGCCCGCCTGCGCAACGGCGCTCCGCTGGCCGTCGAAGGGCACCTGGGCGAAGGCCGAGTCGTCGCCTTTCTGACCAAGGCCGGCCCGGGTGAAACGCCGCAAGGGGGCTGGAATAATTGGGGACGCAACAACCCCAGCTATGTCGTGGCCATGCTCGAACTCGAGGCCTATCTGGCCGCGGGCCGGCATCGGGTTGTCACCGGCCTGGTCGGTGCGCCGCTCACGTCGACCATGCCACTGGCCGAATTTCATCCCCAGGTCCGTTTCGTTCTGCCGCGCGAGCATGGTGGCGGCAACTTGTCGGTCGACGCCGAGGCATCGGCCACCGAGTTGACCGCCGTCCTCGGCGATACCGCGGTCGCGGGCATCTACGAGGCCCAATGGGCCCAGCGCAGCGGCGGCGAGATCGTCGCGCGGCACGTTCGCTCTGAATGTCGACCCGCGCGAGGGAAACCTCGACCGGCTCGACTCTGCCGGGCTCGCCGATCGGCTGCGTGGAATCAACTATCTCTATCAGCAAGCCCAGGACGTCGTTTACGACAGCGAGCGTCTGGCCGGGCCGAACATGGGCCGGTTTTTCATGTGGTTGTTGATCATCGTGCTCCTTGCCGAGCAGGTGCTGGCCTATTCGGCCAGCTACCATCCGGCCCGCCGAGGAGCCGCGGCATGATGTGCTCCTCCATGATGCTTACCCACCTGCTGGCACAGGCGGGCACCCGCACGACCTACGATTTCGAACGTTGGCAATCGTTCGGCGAGCGCTGGCACGTGTTGGCCCTGCTGGCCGTATGCGCCGCGGTTTTGGTGTTTGTTACATCGCTTTACCGCCGCGACAGCGTCGAATTGCGGCCCGGCCTCGGATTCGTTCTGCTGGCTTTGCGGGTGACGGCCCTGCTGGGCGTGTTGGCCTACTTTCTCGAACTCGAAAAACGAACCGAGCAAACGGCGATTCACAACTCGCGCGTGCTGGTCATGGTCGACACCAGCTTGAGCATGGGCTTGCAAGACGCCGACCGCGGCTCCCTGCCCCCGACCGGAACGACGCCCGACGGCACTTCTCCGGACGCTGGCACGAAGACGGGGCCCAATCGGCTCGAGCAGGTCGCCGACGTGCTCGACCGGGGCGGATTCATTCGTCGATTGCGCGACGTTCACGATGTCGTACTCGTCCGCTTCGACGAGGAGATCAGCCGATTGGCGACGCTCACGAAATTCGAGCCCGACAAAGCAGGGGCGTCGCCGTCCGCGGCCGCGTCACCCGGCGCGTCGGAATCGGACGACGGCGCTGCCCAGAGCGACCAGCCCGATTGGAAGCAATCGCTTAAGCCGCAAGGAGTCGAGACCCGCTTGGGACAGGCCCTGCGTGACTTGATCCATGAAGAACGGGCCGCTCCGGTGGCCGGGATCGTTCTGTTCAGCGACGGGGGCCAGAACGCCGGCATCGACGCCCAGCTGGCGATTCTCTCCGCACGCGATGCCAAGATTCCGGTCTATACTGTCGGCGTCGGATCCGACCGCCGGCCGGCTGGAGTTCGCGTGGCCGACTTCGTGGCTCCCGCACGGGCATATCCCGGCGACAGCTTTACCGTGACCGGCTACCTGCAAGCCCAAGAGCTGGCCGGTCGGACGGTCACCGTTGAGTTGACCTCCAAGGCGGCCGGCGACGCGTCTGCGATCCAGGCGGCCAAGAGCGAGGGGTCCGAGCAAGTCTTGCTCGGCGGCAGTACGGAAATCATTCCGGTCAAGTTCACGCTGACGCCCGCCGACGTCGGCCGCCGCACTTATCGACTGGAAGTGAAACCGCCGCCGGAAGACCGCAACGCCGCCGACAACGCGCAGGAGGCCGATGTCGAGATCGTCGATCGAAAGACCAAGATCTTGCTGCTGGCCAGCGGGCCAACGCGCGAATACATTTTCCTTCGCAACCAATTGCGACGCGATTCGGAAATGATCGTCGACGTCATTTTGCAGTCGGGCCAGAAAGGAATTTCGCAGGATGCCCACGAAATCCTGACTGATTTTCCGGCCAACGCCCAAGAATTGTTCGCCTACGATGCGATCGTTGCCTTCGATCCCGATTGGCTGGCGCTCGATGACGACCAGGTCGAGTTGCTCGAACGTTGGGTTGCCGAAAAAGCGGGCGGGCTCATCACCGTCGCCGGGCCCGTCGAGATGGACCGTTGGGTCGGCGATCCGCGCATGGCCAAGATACGCGCGCTCTCTATCCCGTCGAATTCAGTCGCCGCCTGACTTTGATGGAAGAAGGACGATTCGGTTCCGAAACGGTGTGGCCGCTGCAATTCACTCGCGAAGGTCTCGAAGCTGAGTTTCTCTGGTTGGCCGACAATGCGTCGGCTAGCGAACAGGCTTGGGCGTCGTTTCCCGGGGTTTATGGCTACTACGGCGTTCACGGCGCCAAGCCCGGCGCCACGGTCTACGCCCGCTATTCCGATCCCGAATCGGCCAGCGCCGGCCAGTTGCCCGTCTACATGGCCGGCCATTTCTACGGTTCGGGTCGCGTTTTTTATCTGGGCAGCGGCGAAATGTGGCGCATGCGGGCCATCAACGAATCGTATTTCGAGGAGTTCTATACCAAACTCGTGCGCCACGTGTCGCAGGGGCGATTGCTCGTCGGATCGAGCCGTGGCATGTTGCTGGTCGATCGCGATCGCTACGTACTGGGCGGAACCATCTTGGTGCGCGCGCAATTGTCTGACTCGCAGTTCGAGCCGCTGGACGTTCCCAAGGTGCCGCTGGCGATTGTCCAGCCCGACGGCACGCTCGAGACTCTGCCGCTGCTGGCCGACCCGCAGCGGAAAGGGATGTTCGCCGGCCAGTTCAGCGCGCTGAAAGAAGGTACCTACCGGCTCGAACTGGCGGTGCCCGACGGCGACGAGCAATTGGAACGGCGGATTCAAGTGAAGGTTCCGGAATTGGAGCGCGAACATCCCGAGCGCAACGACGCACTTTTGAGCGACGTGGCCCGTTCGACCGGCGGCACCTATTACGTTGGCGCCGAGTCGATCTTGGGCCGTGCCGGAATGCCCGAGTTGGCCGGCCAATTGCCCGACCGCACCGAGACGACCTATCTTTCCGGCGTCAAGGATCTCGATTTCGAGAGTCGTTGGATGTGGGCACTGCTGGCGTTGATTGCCGGCGCTTTGTTTTTGGAATGGACCTTGCGCCGCCTGGTGAAACTGGCATGATCCATCCGCCAGAAGAAAAAACGGTGATCCGACTCGCGCCGGCAATCGCGTCGCTTTTGGCGCGTCTGCGGCGTGGCATTCGGGCATACGCCTGGACCGAGGGGATTGCGCTTCTGGCCGTCGTGCTGGGAGCGAGTTTCTGGCTCAGCCTGGCGATGGATTGGTTTTTCGAGCCACCCGCTGCGCTGCGCCTGACCCTGCTGATTGTGGTTGCGCTGCTCTTGGTCTGGGTCGTCTATTGGTTCATCCTGCGGCGAATCTTCGTTCATCTGGCCGATCGCAGCCTGGCCTTGGTGTTGGAACGACGCTTCAGCCAGTTTGGCGATAGCCTGGTCACCGCCGTCGAGCTTTCCCAGACTCCGGCCGATGACGCCCCCTTCGATCCGGAAATGCTCGCGCACACCCAGCAACTGGCGCTGGCCGGAGCCGCCGAGTTGCCGCTGGGCCGAGTCTTCGACCTGGGTCTGCTCGCCCGTCGCGGGCTGTTGGCCGCCGTGTTGTTGGCCGCGATCGTTGGCTTCGGCGTGGCCGAGTCGACGGCCTTGGGAATTTGGGCCCGTCGCAGTCTGCTCTTGTCGGATGAAATGTGGCCCCGCAAAACACGCTTGGTGGCGGCTGGCTTCGACGCCCAGGGCCGCACGAAGATCGCGCGGGCGCCGATCTCGAGCTGCTGGTCCAGGCCGACGCCTCCCCCGGTCGCGACGTGCCAGACGTCGTTGAGATTCGCTACGTGCAAGGAAGTTCGCGCGGTCGCGAAACGATGGGCCGCTCCGGCAACGCGCAGATCGAGCCCGGGGCATACCAAAACTACGTCCATGGTTTCAAGGCCGTGCT
This sequence comes from uncultured Planctomycetaceae bacterium, assembly GCA_963702015.1. Lineage (GTDB taxonomy): Bacteria > Planctomycetota > Planctomycetia > Pirellulales > PALSA-1355 > DATJTR01. The sequence continues at coordinate 841,818 of OY969698.1, read as the reverse complement.
CACGCCGCTGGAATTTTACATCCGCGGCGGCGACGACCGATTGGGGCCGCTGCATGTCGACGTGGTCGACAGCCCCACGGTCGGGCAGATGATTTTGCACTGCGAATATCCGGCCTACATGAATCGCGAGCCGCGCGATCTGCCCGTGGCCGGCGCCATGGCGCTGCCGCGTGGATCGCGCGTCACGGTGCGTGCCGAAGCCAACAAAGACATCGTGCAGGCACAAATCGACGACGTAAGCGAGGAGCAAGCTCCGATCGCGCACAAGGTCGACCTGACTGCCGACGGCAGCCCGGGGGGCCGGCAGTTCGAATATGTCATCCCCTCGTTGGATCGCGATGCGACGCTTCGATTCACGTTGCTCGACGTCGACGGCATTCGCAGCCGCGACCCGGTGCGGCTCGCGCTGGCCGCCATCGATGACGAGGCGCCGCAGGTCCGCGTGCAACTGGCCGGAATCGGCACCGCCATTACTCCGCATGCTCGCTTGCCGATGACCGGCGAAATCTCGGATGACTACGGCGTGGCCAAGGCCTGGTTCCAGAGCCACGTCGACGACGCCGAACCGGTTGACCAGCCGTTCGCGGCCACGATCACCGGCCAGGATCATTTGCCGGTCGACGAGGCGATCGAGGTGGAGCGGTTCGCGTTGGAACCGAAACATAAGTTCCACCTGGTGGTCGAGGCGTCCGACACGTGCGGATTGGCCGACGGACCCAAGGTCGGCCTCAGCCAGCGCTATGTACTCGACATCGTCACGCCCGAACAATTGCGATCGATGCTCGAAGCGCGAGCTGTTGCTGCGGCGGCGTTTCGAAACCATCGTTGCCGAACTGACCGAATCGCGCGACGCCCTGGTGCGCATCGAGATGACGCGCGCCGGCGAATCCGAAGCGGCCGATCCCGCCGCCGAGGCTTCGGCCATCGAACCGCCGTCAGCCGATTCTCAGGCCGCGGCCAGCCGCGCTCTGACCTTGCGGCGCGTGCAGGCCGAACGGGCGTTGCAAAACTGCCAGCGCAGCCTGGACGAGACGCTGGGCCTGGCCGCGTCGTTCGACACGATCCGCGAGGAACTCGTCAACAACCGCGTCGACACCGAGGAGCTCAAACTGCGCCTCAAAGATGGCATCGCCGATCCGCTCCGCAGGATTTCAACCGAGATGTTCCCCGAGTTGGAACGCCGTTTGCGAACCTTCCAGGCCAAATTGGCCGACCCCGAGGCCGGTGCTGTCGCCCGGGATGCTGCTCGCGAGCAAGCCGACGCAATTCTGGTCCAAATGAACCAGATATTGGATAAAATGTTGGAACTGGAGACTTTCAACGAAGTCCTCGATTTGTTGCGCGGAATTATCGAATCGCAGGACAAAATCAACCGCGAAACCAAGCAAAAGCAAAAAGATAAACTGAAGCAATTGCTCGACGAGGATGAGGGCACTGTAAAGTAAACAGTGTAAAGTAGATAAGGTATCGGACGACTAAGAGCTAGCCGGACAAGCCCGCCGGGGTCTGTCCCGATTTGCGACGGCAGAGCGCAAATCGAGACTTTCCCCCACAGTCAGAGGGTGTGTCCGCCTGGCTCCAAGGAGCAAAGTTTCATGGCTGCCCAGCGCACCAGAGCAGACGGATCGACGCGCAGGTCCAAGGCAACAATCGCCTGGGCCGCAGTCTCGGCGGCATTTCTCTTCGTGCTGATGCCCACCGGCCGGGTCTGGGCCGAGGACGCCGCAGCCCCGCAGGCCGACGATGCCTCGCCGCTGGCCAGCGAAGAGCGTCAGGTGCTCGACCGTTTCAGCGATCTGGAGAAAAAACTGCTCCGCATGGCCGAGTTGTCGGCCGCCACCGATCCGCATCGCGCCTCGCTGCTGCGCAAGGCCGTGGCCCAAAGCAAACAGCAAGGAATCGAATCGCAATTGGCCAAATTGGTCGAATTGCTTGGGCAGGAGCGCCTCGCGCCGGCCGTCAAGAATCAGGCCGCCGTCGAGCAGGATTTGACCAGGCTGCTGGAACTGTTGCTCAGCGAAGACCGCTCCAAACGCCTGCAATCGGAAAAGGAGCGCATCGGCAAGTACATCCAGCGCGTCAATCAGCTCATCAAACAGCAGAAACAGCTCCAGGGCGAAACTGCCGGCGAGGCCGATCTGGCGCGGATCGCCGAACAACAAGGCAAGCTCGCGGAAAAGACCGAAGAACTGGCACGCGACATCGGCGATAGCGAAGGAGAGTCCAAGGCCAAGGGAAAGTCCGGCTCCAAGGACAAACCGGCTGCCGGCGATGCCGATGACCAATCGGGAGACGGCAAATCCGGAAAGAACAAGCCCAAGCCAGGCAAGTCTTCCAAGCCGGGCAAACCCGGCGACGACAAGCCTGCCGACGATCAACCGGCCGACACCGACGAGCCCGAGGCTCAGCCGGCCGACGACGAAGCGGTCGAAGGCGAGCCGGCCGACGAAACGGAGAATCCCAACCAGCCGGACAGTAAAAAGAAACCGCTCCGAAACAAGCCGGCCAACGGCAAAGAATCGCCCGAGGGAAAGGGATCTTCCGATGGCAAACCGGCTGACGATCCCAGCACGCCGGGCGACAGCGATTCGCAGGAAAAACCGGCGGAATCGGGAAAACCTGGAGAGGGAAAGCCGGGCGGCTCGCCCCCTGGCGGATCGAGTGAACCTCCTCAACCGAGCGAACCCGAGGCGGCTGACGAAGGCGAAAAGAATCCGGTGCGTGAGCGCGTCGCTCAGGCCGAGCAAAAGATGCGTGATGCCCAGCAAAAGTTGGCCGAGGCTTTGCGCGACAAGGGAGTGCAAAAGCAGGAAGAAGCCAAACGCGCCTTGGAACTAGCAAAAGCCGAACTCGAAGCGATTCTGCGGCAGTTGCGCGAAGAGGAGATCGGCCGGACGCTGGCGATGCTCGAATCGCGCTTCCGCAAAATGCTCGACCTGCAAAACCAGGTCAACACCGGCACCCGCCGGCTCGACAAAGTCCCCGTTGCCGAGCGCGATCATGACGACGAAATCGAAGCCGGCCGCCTCAGCCGTCAGGAGGCGGCGATCGTTGGCGAGGCCGACAAGGCGCTGGCCGTGTTGCACGACGAAGGATCGGCGGTCGCCTTCCCCGAAGCGGTCGGCGATCTGCGCGACGACATGGAGCAAGTCGTGGTACGGCTGGCACAAGCCAAAGTCGACACGCTCACCCAGGGCCTTGAAGATGACATCGTCGTGGCCCTCGAAGAAATGATTGCCGCGCTCCACGCCGCCCAAAAGGAGCAGGCTCAGCAGGTCAAACCGAAAGGTGCGCAGTCGGACGGCGAAACCGAGGCGCCGCTGGTCGACGACCTGTCGGAAATCAAAATGATCCGCTCGATGCAAATGTGGGTCAACCAGCGCACCAAGCGTTACACCGAAATGGTCAAGACCGACACATCCGAAACGCCCGATCTGATCGCCGCGTTACGCCGCCTGGCGGATCGTGAGGAGCGGATTCGCCGCGTGACGCGCGACATCGTCGTCGGGAGGAACAAATGAGCCGTGCTCCTTTGTTCTGCCTCGCCGCGCTGGTCGTGGCCGCTGCCGTGGCCACCGTCGTCCGCGCCGACCGGCGCCCTCGCGCCTTCGGCGACCTCGGAGCCGACCTGGCACACCGCCAAGGGTTCCGAAGTTCGCCAACAGCTTGAAGAGTGGATCGCCAGCCGGCCGCCAGCCGAATTCACGGCCGCGCAGCTCCAAACCGAGTGGGCCACGGCCGACGATTGGACCGCCGAAGCTCTGCTTGAGCGGCTGGCCGACGTTTTGGCCGCGACCGAACCGGCTGCCAAGGAACTTGTCGCGCTTTGCTCGCATCCGCGGCGAGGGCTCAATCCGCCTGACTTCGCCTGGCTTGCCGATGCGGCCACGCCCGCCATCGAGCGGAACAATCTCCGCCTGCTTTATGGTCGCTGGTTGGTGCAGGGGGCGTTTTACGACGAGGCGCTCGCCCAACTTCAATCACTACGGCCGGAAGACGTGGTTGACCCGGCTGGCCTGCTCTTTTATCAGTCGGTGGTCTACCACCGGCTGCTCAAAAAAGAGGCAGGCCTGGCCGCACTTTCGCTATTACTTGAACCTGGACATGATATTCCGCGTCGTTATCTATCGGTGGCACGACTGATGCAGTCGGACCTGGCACCGCTCAAGGACGACTCGCTCGACCATATTGCCCGTCGGATGGAAGACATTCGCCGCCGGCTCGATTTGGGACGGGCCGGACCGCAGGTTCGCGAAGTGGAAGACGGCGTGATCAAATCGCTCGATAAGCTGATCAAGGAGTTGGAGGACCAGGCCGCCGCGGCCGCGGCAGCCGCCGCGCAAGGCGGGAATAACGTCGTCCCCGTCACGCCGGCACAAGACAGCGTGCCGATCGGCGGAAAAGGGCCGGGGCATGTCGTCCAACGCGACATCGGCCACCAAAGCGGCTGGGGGGACCTGCCTCCGCACCAACGGCAGGAGGCCTTGCAGCAAATCGGCAAAGATTTTCCATCGCATTACCGCGACGTGATCGAACAATACTTTCGTAAGTTGGCTGCCGAGGAAAGTCAGGCGTCGGGAAGCGCTCCTTAGAAACCAACCCGGACACAACATGGTAGCGTTTAACAATCCGTTCGGCCGCGGGGCGCGATCCCCCCTCGCGCACGCTGCAGGCGTCAGCGCAGGGCAGGTGCCGGCCGCTGGTTGGTTTTCTGGGAACGTCGCAGTGCATACACCGCTCACCCGTAAAACTGCTAATCTCAAGTTGGCCTGCCTTCTCTTGGCGATTTTCGCCTGTTGGGCTCCAGCCAATGCCGCTTTCTCGGCCGGCGAGCCCCGCCCCGGCCTCCGCATCGTTGCCAGCACGATCGATGGGCAGGCAGTCGCGGGAACGCTCGTCGAACTGTCGACCGAGGGAGTGACCGCCGACGACGCCGTCTGGGGCGCGATCGTCAAGCTATCATCGGCCAGGTTGGCTTCGGTCACGGCCGCGCGTGACGATCAGTCGCCGCCGGTCGACCGGCCGGCGCTTGCCGTGTCCGTCGTCGATGGATCGCTCTTGGCAGCCACCAGTTTCGAAGCGCATGATGGTGTGGCCGAAGTGCGGTTGACCAGCGGACTGACCCTTTCGCTTCCGACAAAACAGATCCAGTGGGTCCGCTTCCGTGCGCCGGGCGGCGACGATCCCTTGGCGGCTCAGTGGGCCGAGATCGTCGCGGGAGCAGCGGGCGATAGCGATCCGGCCGAAACGCCGGCACGCTCCGAGCCTGCGGGCGCCCAGCGCTCGCGCGGCCTCGGGGCAGCCGCAGCCGACGTCTTGGTGGTTCGCAAAAAGCAGGCGCTCGATTATCTGGAAGGTGTCGCCAGCCGGGTCAGCGCTGACGCCATTGTGTTCGATGTCGACGCCGAACCGGTGAACGTCAAACGTGGTAAAGTCGAGGGACTGATCTACTATCGCGCAAAGAAAGAGGAGTTGCCAGACCCCGCCGTGCTGCTCACCGTTCGAGGAGGGACCCGATTGCAAATCACCGCGCTGGCGTTGGCTACCGATCATCTGCAGCTCACCACGCCCGCTGGCCTGGACATCTCCTTGCCGCTGGCCGACCTGGATCGGCTCGATTTCTCGTTGGCGAACATGCAGTTCCTCAGTGACTTGGAGCCCGAAAGCTTTGAATACGTCTCCTACTTCGGCGGCAAGGATCAACCCGGCGCCCTGGCCCAGTTCTACAAGCCGCGGCGCGACATGGCGTTCGACTTGACCCCACTGCGTCTTGATGGCAAGACCTTCGCCAAGGGGTTGTCGATGCACGCCCGGACCAAGGTCGTCTATCGTCTGCCGGGCAAGTTTCAGCGATTGACTGCCCTGGTGGGAATCGACGACGGAGTTCGCGACGCCGGCGACGCCCGGCTCGAAATCCACGGAGACGGTAAAATGTTATGGGAAGGCGCGGTGCGCGGAACCGACCACGCCCAACCGCTCGACGTCTCGGTGGCAGGCGTCAGGCGGCTGGAGATTTTGACCGATTTCGGCGGCGACTTTGATGCAGGTGACGTGATCGATCTGGCCGACGCAAAGGTGACCCGATGATTCTGCTCGCTCATGGACGACGCTGGGCCGCCGCGGCACTTTTGCTCGCCGCGCTGGGAGTGTTGCCGCGCACCGGCACGGCGATCGAAGTCGATCCGGCCGTCCGCGAGGCCGAGTCCCGCCGCGTCGCCGTGGTCGAACGGGCGAGTCGCCCCACCGTCGCGGTCTTTGCTCCGAATGGACAAGGCGGCGGTTCGGGCGTGGTGATTTCACCCGACGGATATGCTCTCTCCAACTTTCACGTCACTCAAGCGTGTGGCAACGCCATGAAGTGCGGCATGGTCGATGGTCGCCTCTACGACGCGGTCATTGTCGGCGTCGATCCGACCGGCGACGTGGCGTTGATCCAACTGCTCGGCCGCGATGATTTTCCTTGTGCCGAAATAGCCGACAGCGATCGCGTGCGGACGGGCGACGCTTGTTTCACGATCGGCAATCCGTTCCTGCTGGCCACCGACTTCAAGCCGAGCGTTGCCTACGGCGTGATTTCCGGCGTCCACCGCTATCAATATCCCGCCGGCACTCTGCTGGAATATGCCGACTGCCTGCAGGCCGACGCGGCGATCAATCCCGGCAATTCGGGCGGGCCCTTGTTCGACGACCAGGGCCGGCTGATCGGCATCAACGGCCGCGGCTCGTTCGAAAAACGGGGCCGGGTGAACGTCGGCGTCGGTTATGCCATCTCGATCAACCAGATCAAGAATTTCCTCGGTCATCTGAAGAGCGGCCGCATCGTCGATCATGCCACGCTCGGCGCACGCGTGGCCAGCGATAGCAACCGCCGCGTCGTCGTCGACGACATCCTGACCAGCTCCGACGCCTTCCGCCGCGGCCTGCGCTACGGCGACGAAGTCCTCAGTTTCGCCGGCCGGCCCACGAGCACGGTGAACGGATATAAAAACGTGCTGGGCATCTATCCCAAGGGATGGCGCGTGCCGCTGGTCTATCGACGCGACGATCAAATTGTCGACGTCCTGGTGCGGCTCTCGGGCGTGCACGCCGAAGCCGAACTGGCCCAATTGCTCGAAGCCCAGGTCCAGCCCGACAAGGCGCCGCACGGCCCTCGCGGCAAGCGGCCGCGTCCGGCTCCCAAGCCAGACAAGCCACGCCCCGACGGTCCCCCGCGGGCGCCCGACGAAAAACTGCCCGATGGCCAATCGCCCGATGGCCAGCATCCCGACGAGGAGGCTCCCGACGAAAAGTCACCGGGCCCAGGCCCGCGCGATCCCGAAGAGCCCCAGCACGCCGCCGGCCACGGCAAAGAGGCGCCGATGCCGGCGATCGTCAAAGAGCATTTCGTGGCTCGGCCCGGCTACGTGAATTACTTCTACAACCAGATGAATACCGATCGCGTCTGGCGGGCGTTGGCCAGCCGGGGCGATATGTCGGCCTTGGCCGGCAAGTGGACGATTCGCGGAACGCTGGCCTCGGGGGGCGATTTCGAAATCGAAATCTCCGACAAGTCGGCCCTGCTGCGGATTCCCGGCGGCGAGACCAAGTGCGACCTGGCCGGTCCGCTGGCCGATTCGCTGAGCCCGACTGGCAGCGGCGGGCTCTTGGTGACGCTGGGCATGTGGCGGCGATTGATGGCCGCCGGACCCAAACAATTCGGCGACTTGTACTATTTGGGAACCGGTCCGGTTGCCGATCATGCCGGTCTGGCCGACATCCTGATCGGAACGTATGGGGGGGTGGAAACCCGATTTCTGGTCGATCCGGGCGATGGCGCACTGCGTGAAGTCGAAATGTGGCCCGACGACGACACCGATCCCTGTGAATTGTATTTCGCCGACTATCATGAACTGGATGGGCGGATGTTGCCCGGCCGGCTCGAAGTCCATTTCGGCGATGCCATCTACCAGGTCTTTACCTGCAAACAGTTCCAGTTCGAACCGCCGCGGGAGCCCTAGCCTTGGCCCAATCCAGGAGTTTCGCTCGCCGGCGAGTCGCTCGCGCCCGCCAGGTCCGCACGCTTTTCTTGCGGCCTGGGTTGGGGCTGGCTTTCGTCGGCGCCATCGGCCTGTTGTTGGCCACCGGCGCCAGTGCGGCGGCACCCGACACGGCGGCCGCTGCGACGGACGCGGCGGGCGGTGCAAGCCTGTTGGCCGGCATCGACGCTGCCCAGCCCAAAATGGTCAAGCTCTACGGCGCTGGCGGCTTCGAGGGATTGGAACCGTATCAGAGCGGTTTTCTGATTTCAGCCGAAGGTCACATCCTGACCGCCTGGAGCTACGTTCTCGATACCGACTATCTTGCCGTCATGTTGGCCGACGGCCGCAAGCTGGAGGCCAAGCTGGTCGGGGCTCACCCCGGCATGGAAATCGCCGTGGTCAAAGTCGAAGCCCAAGGCTTGGATCATTTCGACCTGACCCATGGTGCCGCGGCGGACGTTGGATCGCGCGTTTGGGCCGTGAGCAATCTGTTCGGCGTGGCGACCGGCGACGAGCCCAACAGCGTCCAGCACGGGGTCGTGGCGGCCAAGACTCAACTTGATGCCCGCCGGGGTGTCTACGAAACGCCCTACCACGGTCCGGTCTACGTCATCGATTGCGTGACTAACAATCCCGGCGCGGCCGGCGGAGCCCTGATCAATTTGAAGGGCGAACTGCTCGGAATGCTCGGCAAGGAACTGCGCAACTCGCAAAACAACGTCTGGCTGAACTATGCCATTCCGACCGATCAATTCTCCACGATCGTCGACGAAATCATTGCCGGCAAAACGCACGCGGTTGCCGAAAAGCAGTCCTCGCCCCACGTGCGCGATGGACAAGGGGCCGATCTGGGCAGTCGCGGCCTGGTCATGGTCCCCGACGTCTTGGAACGCACCCCTCCCTTCATCGAGCAGGTTCGGCCCCATTCGCCGGCGGCAGCGGCCGGATTGCGGGCCGACGATCTGGTGGTATTCGTCGGCGACCATTTGGTGCAGTCGCTGCAGGCCCTCTCCGACGAGCTGAAACAGTTGGAACCGGACGCCGAGGTGCGGATTCTCGTCATGCGCGACCAGGATTTGATCGACGTCGTGCTGCGCCCCTCGACGGACGATTCACCCGACGATTCATCCAAATAGGCAAAACCATTGATGCCAATAAGGCACCACAATCAACGGGCAACGGCCGGCAACCTCACATTGCCTCGGGCGCGGTCGTGCGCACGGGCAGCCTGCGCGGCAGTCGGCTCGGCAATGTGCCTGCTGGCCATCTTGTCATTCGCGGCGCTGTTTTCACTGGCCTTGCCCCCGTCTCTTGCCCAAGCCGGCCAATCGCTGGCCGAGCGTGAAGAATTGGCCGTCAAGGCCGCGGTGGCCCACGTTGCCCCGTCGGTCGTGCGCATCGAAACAGTCGGCGGGCTCGAGCGCGTCGGCCAGTTGCTCATCGGGACCGGCCCCACCACCGGATTGGTGGTCGATCCCGAGGGCTTGATCGTTTCCAGCGCTTTCAATTTCATTCAACGTCCCGATTCGATCCTGGTGACGCTGGCCGACGGCACGCGGCTCCCGGCCAAACTTGTCGCCACCGACCATAGCCGGATGCTGGTGCTGCTGTCGGTTCATCCCCCTGCCCCGTTGACCGCTGCCGAAGCGGTGCCGCCCGAAGAGATGCGCGTCGGCGCGTGGGCGATTGCCGTGGGACGGACGCTGGCCGCCGACTCACCGAATGTTTCGGTCGGGATCGTCAGCGCGCTCGATCGTGTCTGGGGCCGGGCAATCCAAACCGACGCCAAAATCTCGCCCACCAACTATGGCGGACCGCTAATCGACATTTCCGGTCGCGTCCTCGGTCTGCTCGTCCCCCTGTCGCCCGATTCGACCAGCACCCTGGCCGGCGTCGAATGGTACGACTCGGGCATCGGTTTTGCCGTCCCGTTGTCGAATCTGCAAAATGTGTTGCCGCGGCTGGCCGCCGGTAACGATCTCTATCCCGGGCTGCTCGGAATCGGCATGAAGGCCGGCGACATTTTCTCGCAGGTGCCCGTCATCGCCGCTTGCCGTCCCCATTCCCCAGCCTCCGAGGCCGGCTTGCGTGCCGGCGACACGATCGTCGAGATCGACGGCAAGCCGGTCATCCGCCAGGCCCAATTCAAGCAAGAGCTGAACCGTCATTACGCCGGCGAGCACGTGCGATTGGTCGTGACACGTTCGGGCGAGCGTCTCGAGCGCGACATCGAATTGGCCGAAAAAATCCTCCCCTATGAGTTTCCGTTCGCTGGCATCCTGCCGCTCCGGCCGATGGCCGGCAAACCGGCTGGATTGACCGTCAGGTTCGTCTATCCCGACAGCCCCGCCGCCCACGCCGGAATTCAACCAGGCGATCAAATCGTCACCGTGGCTGGCGATGGTGTGCAATCGGCCGATCAGGCGATGGAAAAACTTCGCAGCCGGGTGCCCGGCGATAAAACCGCCTTCGGGCTCATACGCGACGGACAGGCGATCGCCACCGAGCTCGAACTGGGTCGCTTGCCCGAGAACGTGCCCGGCGAGTTGCCGCCTCCTCATCTGCCGCCCGAAGCCAAAGGGGCAGAACCGGCCGTCGGCGTGGTGGCGATCGCTTCGGCTCAGCCCGGTGGTGCCGGCGTGGCCTATGTCCCCACGAACTATAATTCCAACCTTCGTTATGGCGTCGTCATCTGGCTGCATGGCAACGAGCCGGAAAAACAGGAGGATGTCGTCGAGCGTTGGTGCGCCCGGTGCGAAGCGCGCGATTTGATCCTGCTTGTGCCCAAATCGGCCGATCCCGAGCGGTGGCAATCGACCGACGTCCGCACCGTGGCCGAAGCTTTCGACGAACTGTCGAAAAACTACTCCATTGATCCGGCCCGCGTGGTCGTTCACGGCTACGAGCGCGGCGGAGCCATGGCCTACCTGTTCGCCTTTGGCCATGCTGACACCGTGCGGGGGGTGGCCGCCGTCGGCGCTCCCTTGCCGGGCTGGCTGACGCTGCCCGAAAACGACCCGGAAAACCGACTGGCCGTCTATTCGGCCGCCGGCAAGCAAGAACCGCTTACCCAGGCGGTCGACGCTGGTCTCGCCCGGCTGCGGGCAATGAAGTATCCTGTCACCGTCAGGAGTCTTGGTTCCGAGCCGCGTTATCTCAGCGGCGACGAACTGGACGAGTTGGTTCGCTGGATCGACACGCTCGACCGGTTTTGACCCACCCCCGCCTCGCTTGCCGCGAGGTTCTTGTCTTTGCATGGAATCGCTCCCACATGAACCTTGCCGATATCCGTTGTCGCATCGCGCCTTTGCGGCAGTCTCTGTTGGAACATCCGCTGTACGAGGATCTCGAGCAGCCAGCGGCGCTGCGCACCTTCATGCAGTACCACGTCTTTGCCGTGTGGGACTTCATGTCGCTGCTGAAAGCCTTGCAGCGCAGGCTTTGCTCGGTCGCGGTGCCATGGCTCCCCGGCGAATCGCCCACAGGGGGCCGGCTCGTCAATGAGATCGTCCTGGCCGAGGAGAGCGACTCCGACGGCCACGGGGCCTTCGCCAGCCATTTCGAGCTGTACCTGCGGGCAATGCGCCAGTTCGGCGCCGACACGGCCAACATTGATCGCCTGGTCGCTCGCTTGCGCACCGGCGAGCCGTTGGCCACCGCGCTGGTGCACGCCGAAATTGCCGAGCCGATTCGGAGTTTTGTCGGCCATACGTTCGCGGTCATCGACAGCGGCGATCTCTGCAGCATTGCCGCGACGTTTACGTTTCGGCGCGAAGATCTGTTGCCCGACGTCTTTCAGCGCATCGTCGATCGGCTTGGCTTGCAGCATGCCGGCAGTCTGGACGATTTTCAGTTTTACCTGCGGCGGCACATCGAGCTCGATGGCGAGGAGCATGGCGCCATGGCGGCCCAATTGGTCGGCGGCTTGTGTGGGACCGATGCTGCAAAATGGCAAGCTGCCGAATCGGCGGCGCTGTCATCGCTCGAAGCCCGCTTGCGGCTTTGGGACGCGATCCACGACGTCATCCGCTCCGGCCGCTGACTGGAATTGATGCGATGGGCGTTGTTCCTTCGACTCCCGTCCCCTTGATTTCGTTCGTTCGCGCCGTCAGTCGGCGTCGCCGCCGGCCACGCTGTCCGGCCGGCCGGTCCAGCGCGGCATGCCGGGGACGTCGATGTCGAAAAGATCCAACGCCCGCGCGGCCGTGAAGTCGACGATTTCGGCGATCGAGGTTGGTTTCGTGTAAAAGGCCGGCACCGGCGGCATGATGATCGCGCCCATCTCGGTGGCCGCGAGCATGTTTTTCAGATGGCCGGCGTGCAAGGGCGTTTCGCGCACTAGCAGCACGAGTCGCCGCCTTTGCTTCAGGCAGACGTCGGCCGCGCGGCTCAGCAGCGAGCTGGTTACGCCCGAAGCGATCTCGGCCAGCGTGCGGACCGAGCAGGGAGCGACGATCATCCCCATCGTGCGAAACGAGCCGCTGGCAATCGCGGCTCCGAGATTGGCGGGCGAATAAACGACGTCGGCCAACCCTTCCAGATCGGCGCGCGACAACTCGGTCTCGTACGAGCGGGTCAGGTGGCCTGCTTTCGAAACGATCAGATGCGTTTCGATTTCCGCCGCCCGCAGCATTTCCAACACGCGCACGGCATACGCAATGCCCGTGGCGCCGGTGATGCCGACGATCAGACGCCGCCTCTCGCTTTTCATCTTTCGCATTCCCCCTGGCGCCCCGGCCGGCGGGGTGCCGGCGGACGAAGACGGTCCAGGAGCGGGCGAACAAAACTTCTCCGAAACCGGAGCGACGTGCTCGACTGTCTAGTTTACTCGACCGTCGGGCGTGCCGCATCTGGGCAGTCAGGCGTGATCGCGGCGAGCGGCCGGTTGTCGTGTCACCCCGGCTTTTTGATGTAATGGCTGCCGCGGACGACTTGCACGTCGGAAACCCAGGCGACGATGGCATAGTCGTCGAAATAATGGTGCGAGATGTAGGTCAAAATCCGTTCGGCGACATCCTGCGGGCAGACGACTTTCAGTTGAAAGTTCTCGCCAAAGACATCGTCGTGCCGTGCCGTGCGCGAGCCGGTCCCCTCGGTCGAATGATAGCTGGCGCCTGTGGCCCCCAGCTCCAGGATCTTGCGGACGAGTTGATCCTTGAGGACCTCTTCGGCCACGACCGTGACAAGTTTCAAAGAATAGAGTTGCATGCGTTGAGCTCCGATTGATTGCCTGCCGCGTCAGCGCGCGAAGAAGTAAATTCTCGACGACTCGTTGGCTTGCATTGCCTCGCGAAGTCCACACCGACGTGCCGGTGGCCTCATCCCGTGGCCGTCGCCCCAAGCATTTGAGCCATCTGATAGTAGATCGGAATTCCGAAGGCGATGTTAAACGGAAAGGTGATCGCCAACGAAGCGGTAATGGACAGCGTGGGGTTGGCGTCGGGCAGCGTGAGTCGCACGGCCGGCGGAGCGGCGATATACGACGCGCTGGAAACAATGGCCGCAAACACCGTGCAGCCGCCCAAATTCATTCCCGCCATGTGGCCGAACAGCGCTCCCAGAAAGCCATGGGCAATCGGCAGCAGAATGCCAAACGCGACCAGGAATACCCCCACTTTTTTCAAATCCCCCAACCGCTCGCCGGCCACCAGTCCCATTTCCAGCAAAAAGATGCACAGTCCGCCGCGGAACAACATTCCCTTGGAAAAGAAGAATTCGTGGAACGGGTGAAAGGCCTTTTCGGACATGATGTAAGTCGAGATCGCGCCGATGATCAACAGTCCGCCCATCAACATGATCGATTGACCGGTGATCACTTCGTACAGGGCCTCCCACAGGTTTCCCTCGGAGTGGGCTGCCCCATCGACGACGGTGTCCCCCGCCTGGGCAGCCGAGGCGCGGGCTTTGGCCGAAAGACCAGCCCCTAGCGCCAACGCGATGGCAATGCCGGGGCATTCCAAAATCGTCACCAGCGTCGGCAAATAGCCGTTCGCCGGCGATCCTTGCTGTTCGACAAACGCCGTCGCCACCGCAAACGTCACGGCCGACGTTGAACCGTAGTGCGCGGCGATACCGGCCGAGTCGACGATTGAAAACTTGCCGAGATAACGCAGCACCGTGAAGGCCGTAATCGGCGTCACGCATCCCAGTAAGAGCGTGACCAGCGCGGGCTGCCAGATCGTGGCCACGCCGTGGGCTTTGAATTCGTTACACAATTCGTGGCCACCCATGAAACCGATCGACATCAACAGAAAAATCGAAATCGTGTAATACAGCTCTTTCGGAATCTTGATGCCGCCGTGGATCACCTTGCAGATGATGCCCAGCAAAAAGCACAGCGGAATCGGCGTGAGGAGATTATCCCGCAGCGCGCTCAATACATTATTGAAGTCCATCGTCAAGCCACCTTGGGTGAACGGAGGGGGAGAGTGGAAACCGCTTCTCGGCCACAGCCCATGCTCGCGGCATCGACAGCCGACGGCCTGCAGCCAAGGCATAGGGTGTTGCCGGCGACTCCACGCGCGCCGGCCGAGCGCAAGCCCGCGTGGGGTCGATCAAATCAATCGGTTGCATGGGTCTGGGGAGTGGATTTTTCGGGAATCGCTGCCTGAGGTACGGTCGTCTCGTGAGTCGTTGTTCCGCGGGTTCTCGACTCACCGCACACGCGTTATCTGCGCCCGACAAGATTGCTGACCGACGCATCTCTGCCAAACGCAACGCGGTGCCGAATCACATGAGCCCATGACGACTCAATCGCCTCGGCCCCCTGACTCTCGGCGGAACCATCCGCAACAGTTGCGTGAGCGGATCGGGATCACTAGAAGAAAAGCTCATAGCTCGTTGCTCGCCAAGTGAGCCCAATCTGCCGCGCAGCAAGGCATCCAGCCCCCCAAAATCACTACCTCTGACCGCGGTTCCGCTGAAGCCTGCGCCGACAACCGACGCGACAAACCATGCCTTTTTCCAGATCCCTGCAGCCGGCGAACCGACCGGCTACCGCCACGCAAAAAAGCAAGGACGGCCGGATGCGGGGCAAACCGAATACCCAGAAATAAACATTAACAATTTGTAATCCAGCGGGTTGCCGGCCGGCTGCCGGGCTGCCTAGCGCGCCGCCGCTCACCAGCGCCTTGAATGGGCGCCTCTCAGAAAGGCGCCGGATGATGGCTGGCCGCACGGCCCGCTGCCCCGGCGCGAGCCTTCAGCACGTAGCCTTGGCGCGGCGTGTCGGCGCATTGTCCCGCTGGCCATCCCACTTCTCTGCGAGCGCCAAGGGGCAGAACTCGGAGCATTCGGCCCCCGGCGCGCATCCGCCCGTCTGGCCGCGGATCGCACCAGAGGATCTCTCCGAGCAAATCGAAAGGCTGCTCGTCAGGCTGCGCGAAGGCGATGATCACCAGGCGCGAAGCCAATTGCTCTTCGAGCTGCAGTCCAAATCCCGAGATCGATAGATTATCCAATTTTCCGACGACGCCAATCTTGTCGGTCTCGGGACAGGTCGAGTGGCCATCTCTCCGGACGGCGTACACCTCGACTTGCATATTGCATGACCAACGCGCCTCTTCGGTATCGCGTTGCTCTCTTTTCGTCAACGGACATGTCGCGAGCAGGTGTGTCACCGCCGCACGGAGCTCGCCGGCGACATCCCGTTGAGCGACAACCTGCGCCAGGCTGCGTTCGCAACGGCGCTGCGCATCGCGCCATTGCCTCATTCGTTTCCGCCGTCCGCGCATCCGGGCCGCGACATCCAGGCCAACTGCCGCCACCAGGCCGAAGCAGCCGGCTTGCACCCACAGATTATGAGTCCGTGGATCGATCATCGTCCCCAAGCCGGCGGCCATCAGGCATGTGCTCAGCCAGGCGATCAAGGTCGGGAGCGTTTCACGCTTAACGCCAGCATTTTCGTCTGCCGTCATTCCAACCACCTCATCGATTCACAAGAGGAATAAATGCCGTCGCCCTGGAAGAAGCGATTCGCCGCCCATCCGCCGGCGGAAAAGCCGGCCGCCGGTTCGCATGGACGCGGGCTCAGGTGAGCCCAAACGTCGGCCGGAAACGCCGATCCGACCGCAAAGCCCCAGCCGCGAGAAAGGTACGCCAGCCGCGGGCCGGGGCAACCGATGCGTGCCGACCTGGGCAGCCATGACACACTTGGCCGCTAAAGCGCCCCCTGGAGCGGCGCAGTGCGCTTGATCCCCCCCGCTTGCGGGCGCCCTTGATACCGCCGAGCGGCGGCGGGTGGGGAAAGTCTCAACCCGATTAAGAAATTTCCGAATCGTCGAGCATCCGATGCACGGCCGTGGCCAGGGCGCTGGGAGAGAAGGGCTTGCGCAGCACGACGGCATCGGCGGGCAACGCGATCGGACAATCCACCGTCGCATCGCCGAAGCCGGTCATATACAGCACCTTGGTATCCGGAAATCGTTCTCGAAGGTGGTCTCCCAGGTGGCGGCCATCCATTTGCGGCATCACCACGTCGGTCAGCACCAACCGAAGCGGCGTCGTCAGATTCTCGCAGTGGCGGAGCGCATCCACGCCATCGACCGCGACACGGACCTGGTAGCCGCAACCGACCAGCGCCTTCTCCACGACGCGTCTTACGCCAGGATCGTCTTCCACCACCAGCACGGTTCCTTTTCCGGTCGTCAGCGGCTTCGGCACCGAGTTGTCCGTGGCCGGCGGAGCGTCATGCGTTGCGCGCGGTAAATAGACGGTGAAGGTCGAGCCTCGCCCCACCGTGCTGGAAACCACGATGCGGCCGTGGCCTTGTCGGACAATACCGACGATGATCGCCAGACCCAAGCCCGTGCCGCAACCACGCTCCTTCGTCGTGAAAAAGGGTTCGAAGATGCGTGCCTGGACTTCTTCGGTCATGCCGGCACCGGTGTCTTGAATGCTCAAAAGCACGTAATCTCCCGGTTCGCAACCGGGCCAGTCGGCGATGCCGTCCGCGTCGAGCTCGACGTTTGCCGTGCGGAGCGTGATGGTCCCGCCGTCAGGCATCGCGTCGCGAGCATTGACGATCAGATTCACGATGACCTGTTCGATCTGACCTTGATCGGCGAAGATGCTGTCGACCCCGGCGTCCATCTCCAGGTAGAGCTCGATCGTTTCGCCAATCATGCTCGAAAGCATTTGATCCATGTCCAACACGAGGTCATTCAGGCGCAAGGCAACGGGAGCCAGCAATTGTTTGCGGCCGAACGTCAACAATTGTTGCATCAGCGCGGCGGCCCGTTCTCCGGCTTGCTGAATCTCGAGTGCGCCGGCACGCACCTTCGTCGAAATCTTCGGCTGCCGCAGCAGGAGTTCGGCATAGCCCAAGATGACCGTCAAATAGTTGTTGCAATCGTGAGAGAGGCCGCCGGCAATCCGGCCGATCGCTTCCATTTTTTGCCAATGCAGCAGCTGAGCTTCCAACCGGATGCGCTGCGTGATGTCGATGACGAAGGCCATTCCGCCACCGCGGTCGGGCCACTCGGTCGCCGCCACCAATACCGTAATCGAAGTGCCGTCCGAACGCAGGTACTGTCGTTGGATCAACGGGCGCGCGGCGCCACTCGACAGGCTGCGCGCCTCCGAGGCCGTCAAGGGCAACGGTGCGATCTGTCGCCAAAGGACCCGGCCGTCATCCAGGTCGGCACGGGAGTGTCCCAGGATTTGCAAAAACGTGTCGTTCGCGTCCAAGATCTCGCCGTCCGAGCCCCAGTGGACCACTCCCATTGCGGGCGACTCGAACAGCGTTCGCATCAGGTACTTGCTATCCGCCAACGCGTTTTGAGCTGCAATGCGCTGGGTGACGTCGGGGGCCAGAACCAGCCACGCCCCGCCACCACCGAGGTTCAATTCGGTGTAGAAGATCTCCACGTCGAACGTGCTGCCATCCTTGCGGCGATGCTTCCAAATCCCGGCAGTGACAATGCCCAGGTCGGCAACTCGCCAGTATTTGTGCCGCCGATCGTCACCGAGTCCCTGCCATAGCGCGTCAATCGTCATTTCCAGGAACTCTTCACGCGTATAGCCATACTGACGAATCGCCGCCTGATTGACCTCCAGAAATCGCGAGGTCTCGGCGTCGAACATCCACATCGCCAGTGGGTTGCTTTCGAAGAGCAATCGGTATCCGCCGTCCATCGTCAGCGGTTCGCCCACATCCATCGCGGCGCCGGTGACGCCGATCACGGTCCCCGCCGCGTCGCGACGCGGCGCGAGACGGAGTTGAATGCGCCGCTTCTGATAGACCCACACGAAGGGCTCAGTCTGACCAGCCAACGCCCGGCGATAGGCCGCTTCGAGCGGCTGTATGACCGAACCATACTCGGCCAGCAACTCGGGGACGGTCCGTCCGATCATTTCATGCGGGGCCAGCCGAAAGATCTCCCCGGCCGTCGCGTTCATCGTCAGAACTCGCAGGTCGGCGTCGGTCGTCCAAATGGCCGCCGGGACCTCGTCGACGAGTCGGGCCAAAGATTCATTTTGCGGCGAAGGAGGCGCGCCGTCGTGTGTGCCTTGTATCGGTGCGGAACGCACGGCCATATCCTCCTTGACGTCCTGGCTTGCGAGAACACTCTCAGCGGAAGAATTAACGACGAAACGCGGTCCACGGGGCCCAGCCAGATCGAGCGGCCGCTGGCAAAGTTTCGTCGAGCGCGATGCGCCAGGCTCGAAATTGTCAGAACCTCGGAACAAAGCCGACCCAGAGTCGGCCGCTTCGACGCTTAGAAACACTTCGCGGTTGCGGCCAAGATATTGTTCAACGAGCCATCGTATCCGTTGAGAAATGCCCAGCAACTTAAGCCGACGATCATCACCTCGATCGCGCACATAGTGATCATTGCGATCAGTGAGCTAACGAACCATCTTTGCTGCAACGGGCCGCCGCCTCGCTGAGAAACGGGAGGGCGACATAACCCTCTGCAGAACGTGCGACCGCGTCATCATCGTCGGCAGCGATCTCCATTGCGGTAAACCGCAATGCTCGGCACAGGCTGGTCGCTTCCGGTTGCGTGCGCGATGAGCCCCTTGTTTCGTAGGGTAAATCGCGAGTGTTCACCTCTTCGCCAGATGGGGGATGTGCGTCTGGGCGCATTGCAAGCACGTCGTCAACCATCGTGCGCGTGATCCAGCTCTCGGTTCACGCTCGGTGCGATTCACATACAAGGCGATTCAACCGCAGCCCCTCGAAGTCGGCAGACGCGTAATACGCATGGCAGATAGCCGCCACGTTGACCGGCGAAACGCGCGCGGTTTCGTCACACTGCACGTTGCTGTGATAACGCGCGTGGTTGCATCTCTACGACCACCAGCGTTCCATTTCAGATCGAGAGCGACGCAAAGCGCGTGTTGAATGGCCGTCCCGCCGGTCGAATATGAACGTAGCGGCGTAGTAAGGCGCGATGACAAACCGATTCGAACGCGCGACTCACTGCCACACCTTGATTAACGCAACACATACTGCAAGAATCAGGTTCGCAATGTCGCGCGGCATGGAAACGGGCAATCCGAGCTTTGTCGTTATCGTCTCCACATCATTTCTCCTACGTCTGTTGGAATCGGGGGCATCGCCACAGGGAACCATTCCACCGATTTCCATTTTTAGAAAGTATCAGGGATGAATACCACCAGCGTCATGGTCATCGACGATGACCCGCAAGTCTGCCGTCTGCTCGGCAGCATCTTGGAGAATGAAGGTGCCAGTGTCACGTTACAGCACAGTGCGCAACAAGGACTGTTGGCGCTGAGGTCTCGCCCGGTCGACGTGCTGTTCACGGACCTGCGTGTTGGCGATGGTGATGGCCTGTCGATTATTTCCGAAGCGCGAAGTTGTGCCCCGACCTGTCGACCATCGTCATCACCGGATATGGTTCGGTCGAATCGTCGGTCGGTGCGTTCCGACTCGGGGCGGTTGACTATCTGACCAAACCGTTTCGTGCCGAACAGGTGTCGCAGGCGCTGGCCCGCGCCAGCTCGCGATCGGTTCGTCCACGCACTCCCGCGCCGATCCTCACCGCCGTCACTCCGGCCGGCCCGGCCGCGCAGGTCGTGATTGCGCAAAGTGTCGCGATGCGCGACGCACTGGTCCTCGCCAAGCGCGTGGCGCAGGCCGACGTTCCGGTTCTCGTCACCGGCGAGCAAGGCGTGGGCAAAGAGTTGATCGTCCGCGCCATCTGTTCTCAGAGCCGGCGCTCGACGGGTCCCTTAATCAAAATCAATTGCGGCGCCATTCAAGACGAACAACTCGAAGTCGTGATCTTCGGCGAGGAAGCCAGCGACTCCGGGCACTCGACCCGGCCCGGCGCTGGAGCAAGCGGCCGGCGGCTTTTTGTTTCTGCACAACGTGGCCGAATTGCCGAAGTGGATGCAGGCGAGAATCTTTCAGGTGATTCAGAACGGATCTTTCTGCCGCCTGGGGGGCATTCAACCGATTCCCCTCACGGCGCGGATCGTGGCCTCCACGGTCGACGACCTGGCTGCACTCGCCACCTCGGGAGGGTTCTTTCACGAGCTCTACTATTACCTGAACGTCGTCCCGGTCCATGTTCCTTCCTTGCGCAATCGCCGGGCCGACATCATTCCGCTGGCCGATCAATTCTTGCAGGACAGCCTGCGGTTGCGCCCGCCCGAAAAACGGGCCGATCGTCTGGCCTTTTCCAAGGAGGCTCACCGGGCCCTCGAGAATTACGCCTGGCCGGGCAATGTTTACGAGCTGAAGAATCTGGTCCGCCACGCCGTCGTATTTGCCTCGGCCGCCGAAATCACCTGCCAGGAAGTCGTCGAGTTGTTTCCTGCTCGCACGGCGCCCGAAGGAGCCGACACGATCACGATCCCCTACGCCGGCGACCTGAAAGTCATCGAGCGTTCGATCGTTTCCGAGGTGATCAACCGGCACAACGGCAACAAATCGGCCGCGGCACGCGCTTTGGGACTGCATCGCAAGACGCTCTATCGCATTCTCGAAGATGAACGCAGCGTTGGACCGGGCGTTTCAATCAGCCAAACCTGAGCGATCGAGCAAACAAAGCTGCGCATGCGAATATCGCGGTCACAACCACGATGGCGCTTGCACTCTCGCCTCCCGGCAGTCGCGCGCCGCCACACCGCGCGTAAATTTTGCGGTATCCCGCAAATTGATCTGCGGGTTGCCGCAATCATCGGTACTGGTGCCCGCGTTTGCGGCAAGCCGCAATAGGTCGCGCATCGGCGAGCAACCGCGCGGATCGGCCTGTTTTCTCAGGCTTTTCGTGGCAATGCCCACGATCCACCCACGCGCAGGGGCGGCATGACCGTTCGACTTATGCGCGACTTCGACGCGTGGCTAGCAAGGACGCGCGTTGCGACGCGCGACTCGGATTGAGAAATCGCGCCCCCTCGATTACGTGGTAGGCGCCCGCGTGACTGACTGTCACAATGCGAGGCGTTGACACTCGGGTAGCCCACGACGCTCGGAATTGCCGCGCATCGCGGTGAGAGTCCAGGGGGTTAGGGAATAATCTTTCGCGAGACTCGCGAGCGTTATTCATCGACCCCCGCGCGGCGTGAAGACAATCGGACGCGCCAAAGCGCGGCTAATCGCCACATCTTGAGCGTGGCGCGGCGTCCGGTGACAATCCTCCTCGCTCGGGGTCGTTCAATATCGCTGGCGCCAGGCAATGCGACTGTGGCGATTGGTCTCGCCGCTTCACGCTTGTCTCGACTCGCTGGGGGGCGCGTTGGATAATCCCATCACCGATTGTCTCTTTCAGAAGGTATCACGGATGAGTACCACCAACGTCATGGTCATTGACGATGATCTTCAAGTCGGTCGTCTGCTCGGCGGCATCTTGGAAAATGAAGGTGCAAACGTCATCTTGCAGCAAAGCGCGCAGCAAGGACTGGCGGCACTCAAGTCCCGGCCGGTCGACGTGCTGTTCACCGAACTGCGTTTCGCCGACGGCGACGGGCTGTCGATTATTTCCGAGGCCCGCAAGTTGTGCCCCGATCTCTCCACCATCGTCGTTACCAGCTATGGCTCGGTGGAATCCTCGGTTGACGCGCTGCGACTGGGGGCGGTCGACTATCTGACCAAGCCGTTTCGCGCCGAACAGGTATCGCAGGCGCTGGCGCGAGCCTGCGCACGTTCCGCTCGACTGCGCCAGCGCGTCGATCGCCTCGACCTCGACGATGGCCGGCCCCTCGGCGCAGACAATCGTTGCCAAGAGTGCCGCGATGCGCGAGGCCCTGGTGCTCGCCAAACGCGTGGCGCAGGTCGAAGTGCCGGTGTTGATGACGGGCGCACAGGGAGTGGGCAAGGAATTGATCGTCCGCGCCATTGCCAATCAAAGCAGGCGCTCGGCGGAGCCCTTCGTCAAAATCAACTGCGGCGCCATCCAGGACGAGCGCATGGAAGCCATCCTCTTCGGTGAGGAAGCCAGCGGCTCCATCCCCACGGCCCGTCCCGGAGCGCTGGAACAAGCGGGTGCCGGCTTTTTGTTCCTGCACAACGTCTCCGAATTGCCGAAGTGGGTGCAGGCCAGGCTCTTTCAGGTGATGCAGAGCGGATTCTTTTGCCGCGTGGGCGGCAATCAGCCGATTCCGTTGGCGGTGCGCATCGCGGCTTCGACCACCGACGATCTGGCGGCGCTGGTCGCAAGCGGAGAATTCTTTCACGAGCTCTACTACCACTTGAACGTCGTCCCGGTGCATGTTCCCTCGCTGCGCAATCGCCGGGCCGATATCCTGCCGCTGGCCGAGCAATTTCTCGACGAAAGCCTGCGGCTGCGGCCAATTGGCCGGCAGCCCGATCGGATGACGTTTTCCAAAGAGGCGCACCGTGCGCTCGAGGACTACGCCTGGCCGGGCAACGTCTACGAGCTGAGCAATCTGGTCCGCCGGGCCGTCGTGTTTGCCTCCGAACCGGAGATCACCGCCGAGCAATTGGCCGAGATGTTTTCGCCGACCGCCCTGCCGGATGACGTCGAAACGATTACGATTCCCTGTGCCGGCGACCTGCGATTCATCGAGCGTTCGATCGTTTCCCAGATCGTCAACCGCTGCAAGGGGAACAAATCGGCCGCCGCACGCGCTTTGGGGTTGCATCGCAAGACGCTCTATCGCATCCTCGAAGATGATCCCAACGGCGGATCCGTGGTTCCCATCAGCTAAGGCTGACCGCGCGTCAACGCGCGATTACCTTGGTCGGTCGGTAGCAGCTTCACGAACCCGCGGCGCCAGCGCCGGGTTACGCGGTTTATCCCTGGCTCGCGGTTCGGGTTCGTGTTCGACCTGCAAAACTAATGGTGTCATCCGCCAGGGCATTTTTTCTGATTTCCACGACGCGCCAGTCATGAACGACGACAACCTTACGGCCCCCTTTCGACAACCGGCCTGGGTCGAGTGGACCGGGCGCATGCTCGATTCGTTCCGGCATTGGCTGGGCGCGAGCTGATCGAGCGCGCCGGCGATCCGTTGGCCGACTCCCGGCGATTGTTCGAAGCCCCCTTCGTCGTGGTGGCGCACGGCCAGGAGGCCGATCCGATCCTCAACTACGGCAATCGCCTGGCGCTCGAGCTATGGGAAACCGACCTGGCGCGCCTGCTGGTCACACCATCCCGGATGACCGCCGAGCCGGTCCATCGCCAGGAGCGCGAGCGGTTGCTTGAGCGGACCGCCCGGCAAGGTTTTGTCGACGACTATCAGGGCGTTCGCATTACCACCAGCGGCCGGCGGTTTCGGATCGAGCGCGCGATCGTTTGGAATGTGCTGGATGTTACGGGCTTGAAGATCGGCCAGGCGGCCACCTTCAGCTCGTGGCAAGACCTATAATTGAGCTTGAGCCGCGCGGTTGTCCGGCGGCTCGCCCCCCCGCCGGCCGATCCTGCCCGACCGCTATGACCGCTCGCCCGCGCTGCCGGCAGGCCGACCGCCGTTGTGCTTGTCGCCCCACGGCGCTTGTCAGCCGCGCCGGTCGACGGGTCTAATGAAGCTGACTAAGTGCTCGTGATTGCCGCATCGGAACCATTCAGCCCGCCGGTCGCCTGAAGCGAAAGATCGTTCGTGTCGCGCATTCGATGGTGGATCCTTGTCGCCGGCCCTCCCGCGATTCTGGCGGTCTCGTTCGCGCTCAGCCAATGGCTGCGGGTAGAACGGCGCGGACCGCCGGAGCCGAATCATTTTCTCATCGGCCAGGTCGAGGCGGCCGGCCTGCCCGACCATCGAAGCCAGGACGAGCATTTGGGGGCGGCCTGTCGGCTGGCGGCCGATCAGCTTGTGCCCCGCCTGGGCCCTGAGTGCCACACCATCGTCCGGCCGCCGTTTGTTTTGGCGGGCGATTTGGAAATCGATGAGCTCGACGCGTGGCATCGCGAGACGATTGCGCCGGCCATGCGCGCCATGGCACGCGAGCTTTTGGACACTCCCCCCAGCGAGCCGATCACAGTGCTGCTGCTGGCCAGCGAGCCGAGCTACAACCATTACGCTGAAAAACTTTTTGGCGACCGCGCCGTGTCGATCTACGGATATTACAAGCCGGGATCGCGCACCCTGGTGATGAACATCGGCACCGGCGGCGGCACGTTGGTCCACGAGTTGACGCACGCCTTGGTTGATTTCGATTTCCCCGAGATCCCCGACTGGTTTAACGAGGGTTTGGCTTCGCTGCACGAGCAATGCCGGTTTCGCGAAGACCAGGACGGCCCGACCATCGAGGGATTGGAGAATTGGCGGCTTCCCGGCTTGCAAAAAGCGATCCGCGCCGGCCGGTTGGGCTCGATCGAAACGCTGTTGGCCAGCGATGAATTTCGCGGCCGACAGGAAGGCCTGAACTATGCCCAGGCCCGCTATTTCTGCCTCTATCTGGAGCGGCGCGAGCTGCTGGCCGATTTCTACCGGTTGTTTCGCGACACCCACGCCGGCGACCCGCGTGGCAGTCGCGCGTTGGCGGCCGTCGTGCCCGACTTTTCTTGGGCCGCGTCGACCAGCAGTTCCAGGATTGGGTGCTGACGCTCGAGTTTCAGGAAACAGTCGCCCAGTAACGGCGACAGCTACACCCGCGACGGATCACCACGCCTGTTCCAACAGTTCCGCCAGCTCGGCGTCGTCCAGCTCGCGCGGATTGCCTGACATGCTGTTGCCGCGCGAGTCGCGCACCAGATCGGGAATCTGCTCGCGGCGCAGACCCAACTCCGACAGCCGGTGCGGAACGCCCACTTCGCGGCAAAGCTGTTCCACCCGATCGACAAACGCGTCGGCCGCCGCCGCGTCGGCCAGATCGTCGATGCCGATCGCATGGGCAAGCTCGACCAGACGCCCCTCGGCCACCACGCGGTTGGTCCGCAGCGCAAGCGGCAGCATCACGGCACAGGCCAGTCCGTGTGGTACGTTGCCGTGCACTCCCAGCGCCGCCGCCACGCCATGCGCGAGTCCCAAACCGGAGTTGGCCAGGCACATGCCGGAAACGAGGGCCGCCTGAGCCATGACTTCGCGCGCTCCGCGGTGGCCGCCCTCGCGCACGGCCACCGGCAGAGCCGACATAGCGGGCCCCAAAATTCCCCGTGCCAGCGACTGCGGCATCGGCCGGGCACGGCGCGAAAGATAACTTTCGATCAGTTGCGTCACCGCATCCATTCCGCTCTGAGCGGTGATCGCCGGCGGCACCGAGATCGTCAGTTCGGGATCGACCAGCACCAGCTTGGGAACCATCAGGTCCGATCGCAGACTTTTTTTGCAGGGCGGATCATTGCAAGAAATGACCGCGTTCTTGGTCGCCTCGCTGCCGGTTCCGGCGGTCGTGGGAATCGCCACGACCGGTAGGGGCGGCTTCTCGATCGCCAGGCCCCGTCCGACCCCTTCCAGATAATCGCGCACCGAAGCGCCGCCGCGGTTGGTGGCCAATGCCGCCACGGCCTTGGCTGTGTCGATGGCCGATCCGCCGCCGATCGCCAAAACCATGTCGTATGAAACGGCCGCGGCATTTCCGAATGCAGGCACTGCGTCGCCCGATGCAACCACCTCGGCACGAAGCTGCCGGGCGATGCGATCGATGTCTTCGATCGTCGGCTCGCGCGAGACGCTGGCCAGCGGTTTGACGACCATCCCGGCTTCGGTCAGCGACGTCACGATCGCTTGCCCCACCGCCGAACCCGAAAGCGTTCGCGAGCCCCACACCAGCCACAGCCGGCGGCCCAGCGGCGCCACGCCGCGGGGAGCTCGCCGCGGCGGCCCCAGCCGAAGACAATTTGTGCGGCGCAAAAAAATCGTAAGCAATCATGGGACGCTCGGGGGTTGTGCGCCGCGGAAAGAGAACGCCGCCGCCGTGTGTCACGCTTTCGCGCCGCGATCCGCTTCGCTCGCGCATCGGCCGGTCATTATCCGTGGCCCCCGGTTCCCTGACAACTCGCCCCATTCCCCCGGCATTCGACCCTCGCCAGCTGGCTGCTTTAGGATACCGCCGACTGCGCGATTCCGGCTTTCCACCATGGGGCCACTGTTTTATAGTCAGATCTCCCCCAAACGACTGGATGGACCATGGACCGGGAAACCGCCGGCACCAATGACTCGACCGACCTGATCCTGATCGCGGCCAATCCGCGCGCGGGGCGGGTTCGCCCGGCGGAACCGTCGAGCGACTGGCCTCGGTCTTGCGCCATTACAAATTTCGCGTCAACGTCTATACCGACTTGGACGCGGTCACCGCCGCGGCCGACCGGGCCTGGCAAGCTGGCGAACTCCGCGCCCTGGTGGCGGCCGGCGGCGACGGCACCGTGGCCGAGCTGGTCAATCGCACCCCGGTTGGCCTGCCGATCGCCGTCTTTCCCCTGGGCACCTGCAACCTGCTGGCCGGCTACTTGAGGATTGTTCGCAAGTTTCAGCCCTTTGCTCGCATGCTGCGGCGCGGTGCCACGGTCCGCCTCGACGCCGGCCAGGCCAACGGCCGGATTTTCCTGCTCATGGTCGGCTGTGGTTTCGATGCCGAGGTCGTCCACCGGCTCCATTCGGCCCGGGCGGGGCATATCAGCATGTGGAGCTACGCCAAACCAATCGTCGAGTCGATCCGTAGTTACCAATATCCGGAACTCCGGTTGTACTGTGACTGCGCGCCGACGGCTGCCGCGGTGCGGCCAGCCGGCAATGCAGCCTTGGCCGGGGGCGCCTCCGGCGTATTGGCTGCCGCCGCTGCCACGTTGGTCGGGCCAGCGGGCGGCGAGCCCGATGCCTTGATTCGTGTTCCGCAGGTGGCCCGGTGGGCGTTTGTGGTCAACTTGCCTTGTTACGCCGCGAAATTGCAGTTTGCCCCCGGCGCGCTGGGGACCGACGGAAAGTTGGAGGTGGCCACATTTCGATACGGTTCGCTTTTGCAGGGGTTTCGCTATTTGAGTTATCTCTGGACCGGTCGGCAGTCGCGGTTGCCGGCCTCCGACTATGGCCGCCTGCAGGCACGGCGCATTCGGATCGAGGCCGATATGCCAGTCCGTTATCAGCTTGATGGCGACCCGGGAGGATTGCTGCCGTTGGCGATCGAAGCCTTGCCCAATCGACTGACCCTGTTGGCCCCGGCCGAACGAGCCGCCGAATTGACCGGCACGGACGGTTGAATCGAGCGCCGGCGCCCTGCGTCCCTTGGAATATTCTCGGCAAGAAAGAAGTCGTTGACCGAACATGCCTGAAAATCCCGCTACGATTGGCACCTATCGCTGTGGACCAGGCGAGCCGCTGCTGGTGATCGCCGGCCCGTGCGTTCTGGAAACCGCCGATCTCGCGCTGCGCATCGCGACTCGGTTGGTGCAGATCGCTGCCGCCTTGCCGATCCAGTTGGTTTTCAAGGCGTCGTTCGACAAAGCCAATCGAACGAGCCTGGAGTCGTATCGCGGGCCCGGTTTGGACGCCGGCCTCGAAATCCTTGCTCGCGTGAAACGCGAAACGGGCTTGCCGATCACCACCGACATTCACGAGTCGCATCAAGCCGCAGCTGTCGGCCAGGTGTGCGACCTGCTGCAGATTCCCGCCTTCCTCGCCCGGCAAACCGACTTGTTGGTCGCCGCGGCGCGCACCGGCCGAGCGGTACACGTCAAGAAGGCTCAGTTTCTCGCTCCCCGCGACATGCGACACGTCGTCGGCAAGCTCGAAGCCGCCGGCTGCCACAATATCTTGCTGTGCGAGCGGGGAACGTTCTTCGGTTACGGCCGACTGGTCAACGACATGCGCTCGCTGGTCGAAATGCGAACTCTCGGCACTCCCATCGTCTTCGATGCGACGCACAGCGTGCAGGAACCGGGCGGACTCGGCAGCGCCACCGGGGGCAACCGGGCAATGATCGAACCGCTCGCCCGCGCGGCCATCGCCATCGGAGTCGATGGTCTTTTCTTCGAAACGCATCCGACGCCGGAAACCTCGCCCAGCGACGGCCCGAACATGGTGCCGCTCGACGAATTTGCCAGCCTGCTGGGCCGTCTTTTGAAAATCCGCGAGACCGTGGAAAGCTTGTCCTCATGAGTATCGCCGCGGCCATGTTGCGCTTCGCTCTCTCCACCCGCCGGCAATTGGCGCAGCGGGCTTTCGGTTCGACGCCGCGCATTGCTTGCCTGTCGCCGCGCGGTGCGGTTCTATCCGCTGCCTGCTCGTTACTCTTGATCGCCGGCTGCTCGGGATCGCCCGGCCAGCAAGACTCGGCGGCCGAGAGCGAGCCGGCGGAACGGACCGTGCAAAAGACGCCGAGCGCGCAACCGGCGACTGCCGACGGCGACTTAGCCGGTAACGCCCCGACCGAAGGCAGCGGTTCGACTGCCGAAGAGTCGGCCGCGGCCGACAATGCTTCCGCGATTGCAACGCCCACGGCGGTCGACATCCAATTGCAGGAAGACTTGATTCGATCGGTTATCGACAATTTCAATCGATTGGATGAATTCGAGCCGAACCAGATTTTGCCGCAATTGCGCGACCGACTGAACCAGTGGATGTGGCAATCGCGTCGCTCGGCCGACTGGCAGCGCGATCCTCTGCTCGGCACGCTCGACGCGCCACTCAGCTCGCGGCCGCTTACGGCGTACTTCCTCAAGAATCTGGACACCGGGCTGTTCACTCTCAACGACATGGTCTGTCTACAGGAGTCGATCTGGCTTCGCGACATCGCCAAAAACGCCCGTGGCAGTCAGCTCGACGACCTGTCGATCGCCGAGCAACTGTTCGATTGGACCGTGCGGAACATCCAATTGGTCGAAGACTCGCCCCCCGGCACGCCGCCGATCGAACACTCTCCCGCCGAGATCTTGCTGCTGGGCCGCGGCACGGTCCGCGAGCGAGCATGGATTTTCCTGTTGCTGTTGCGTCAGCAAGGGCTCGATGGCGTCATGCTGGCGATCCCGGGCCGCGACGGTCCAGGAAAAGAGGGTGCGCCGTTCGCGAGTGGTTGCCGGCGCTGGTCACCGACGAGGACCTCTATCTGTTCGATCCGTGGTTGGGGATGCCGCTGCCCGGTCCCGAGGGTCACCGCGTGGCGACTCTGGCCGACGTGGCCGCGAACGATGAGCTTGCTGCGCAAGCTCGACGTCAGCTCGACCCGCCCCTATCCGGTCAAGTCCGAGGAATTGGCCGGCCTGATCGCCTACGTCGAAGCGTCGCCCGTTTATCTGTCGCGGCGCATGGAAACGCTCGAGGCGCGTCTCACGGGCGACTCGCGGGTGATTCTGACGGCACACCCTCAACGCTTGGCCGAGCGATTGGCCGCCCGGCCTCAAATTCAGCAGGTTCGCTACTGGCCGTTTCCCTATGAATTCTGGCACGCGCGCGGCGCGCTCCAGCCGGGCCAGCCCCCGGCGTCGGCCGCCGATCTGGTTGTCTTCCAGGCGGTCCCGCCCTTGATTAAAGGCCGGGTGTTGCAGTTCAAAGGCGTTGTCGACGGCCCGCGCGGCGCGAAGAGCTGCTATTTCAATTCGCGGCTTGTCGAAGCAGCAACTCGCCAAGGCCCGTTTGCAGCCCGAGGAAAAAAAGATCTGGGAGACCGCCAAGCAGGACGCCAGCTATTGGCTCGGCTTGATCAACTTCGAGCAAAAGAACTATCCCGTCGCGATCGACTATTTTTCG
Organism: uncultured Planctomycetaceae bacterium; assembly: GCA_963702015.1. Classification (GTDB taxonomy): domain Bacteria; phylum Planctomycetota; class Planctomycetia; order Pirellulales; family PALSA-1355; genus DATJTR01. The sequence goes on along the minus strand of OY969698.1, from coordinate 811,747 downwards.
CGCCGCACGCTCGAAGCCACGCCCGACGGACCGTGGACCGACGGCGCCCACTACAATCTCGGCCGGGCCTACGAGGCCAGCGGCCAATTGGCGCCGGCGATCGAGCTCTATCAATCCGACCGTTCGCCGCAGAAGCACGGCAATCGCCTGCGCGCCCGCCGTCTCAAAGCGCAAACGTCGACGGCCGACGCACCGGACGAAACGGCGCCCTAGCGTTTTCGCGCTGCGCCGCCGCGAATCTTTCGCTCTCGCGATGCGGCGGCCTTCTGCACGGAGCATTCTGCTCACCGCATGCGACCACCATTGGTGGGGAAGCGCAGAGTTCGATTTGCGCTAGATTTCGATTCGAGCGAATCGCCGAAAACGAATCGCGAAATGACCTTCCGTCCTCACGGTGAATTCGCGCGACGTTAGCTTTTCGTTCGAGAGGTTTGCCTCGCAACGATCAGCATTATTATTGCGCCGGATGCATCGCTGGCGGTCGCCGTGGTGATTGCTCGCGATTCAGTCCGTGTCAGACACGATGTCGACTCGCGTGATCCTGAAATCTTTTACACGGGCCAACACGGCACGAACCGAGCAACTAGCTTCAGGACGAATCGCGACTTCCTCTCTGCGGGTATGTGTGTGGCCATCAACAACCGATACGCTTCGTCGTCGGCCGATTCCCTGGTATCGCGCTTCGCGGCGGTCGATGCCCTGCGCGGCGTCGCCATTCTGGCCATCGTTTGCTTTTATCTGCACGGCGTGCTGACGCACCACGGCCGAACCGCCTTGTTCGGGCCGGTGCTCGACTGGCTGTGCTTGCAGGGAGAGCATGGCGTCGAAATATTTTTCGTGCTGAGCGGTTTCGTCATCGCGCACGCCCTGCATTCGCAGCGGCTTGGTGCGCCGGTGGCCGGAAGGTTCCTGCTCAGGCGGTTCGTCCGGCTCGGGCCGGCGTATTGGGCGGTGCTGTTCGTCGGCTTCGCGGTCGGCGCCGTGGCAAATCGCTCCGATCTGGCCGGCCGGCCGGGAATGTCGGTTCGGGCCGTGCTGGTGAATATGTTCTGTTTGCAAGACATCTGGCCGGTCTACACGCCCCTCAGTGCGGCATGGTCGCTTTGCGCCGAGATTCAGTTCTATCTCTTCTTCATCTTGTTGCTGTGGGCGTTTCAAGGGCTTTCCAAGTGGCTGCCTCGGCCGTTGGCGCGGCATGTCGTGTTCGTGCCTCCGGCCGTCGCGTCGTTTTTGCTTGCCGCCGGCCACGGTCCGCTGCTGCGCGGCATCCATCTCGACCACTGGCATCTTTTCTTCCTGGGAACGGTGGCTTATTGGACCCTGATGGGAGTGATCTCCGCGATATGGTTTTGGATCTACGTGGCCGCGATGTTGCTGCTCTGCAACGGCCAGATTTTGGGCGCCGTCGGCGCGGGGTTGGCGATTCACGCGTTCGCACTGCTGGGCCTGTTGGATTCCCAGGCGCCCTCGCGCGTTCTGGCCTGGCTCGGCAGCCGCTCTTACAGCCTTTATTTAGTGCACGTGCTGATCGGCGGCAACGCGGCCCGGCTGCTTGTCCGATTCACCTCGGTCACCAAGACGTTTTTGGTGTTGGACATTTTCTTCTTCGTCGCCCTCACGGCCAGCATTCTCGCCGCTGAATTCCTCTACCGATCGATCGAACAGCCCACGCATCGGCTGGCGCGGAAAATCTCGCTCGAATCATCGCGCATTCGAAAAAGCGCGGCAATCGGTGCTTTCGTGCGCCGGCGCACGCGGGCACGGAATGACGAGCTAGCCGTTTGATGACCAGTCGATCGTCTCCACGAAAGTTTGAACGAATGACCGTCTTGAAGCAGCACGCTATGAAGAGAAATCTGAAGCAGCAAGTTCTGAATGCCGCGGTGATCGGCGCCGGCCCGCATGGCCTGCGGATCGCCGCAGTCCTGGCCGAGGTGACGGGCGTCGAACTGACGGCCGTGGTCGATCGGCGGTCCGAGGCGTTGGCCGAGGCCCCACTGGCCGCCGAGGTGGCCCGGCTGGAATCGAGCGACGAACTTTTTGCCCGTGGCGACATCGACCTGGTTGCGATCGCCACGAATGGCCCTTCGCATGCTGAGATCGCCTTGGCCGCGATGGATGCCGGGGTGCGACATTTGTTGATCGAAAAGCCGATGGCTTGCTCGCTGGCCGAGTGCGATGCGATCATCGCTCGCGCTCACGAAACGCGTTCCCGCATCGTGGTCGGCCATGTCCGCGCTTATTCACCGGCCTACCAATGGCTGCGCGACCAAATCGCGTCGGGTCGATGGGGCCGCCTCAAAACCATTTGGATGCAGCGGCCGGGAATCGGCCTGGGTTGCAATGCGGTCCATTCCTTCGCGGCCATCACGATGCTGGCCGGTGCGCCGGTCGAGCGCGTCACCAGTTGGGTCGATTCGCCAGTGGGCGTCAACCCGCGCGGGGCCGAGTTTGTCGATCCGGGCGGATTGGTCGTGCTGGAACTGGCCGGCGGGGTACGGGGTATCGTCGCCCAGATCGAGGACGGGGCAGGCCCGATGTCGGCCGAAATCCATTTGACCGCCGGCCGGGTGCGGATTGATGAGCGATTCGGAACGATCGAAATCATCGAGCGCGACCTGTCGGTCAAACCAGGCCCGAATCGTCCGCCGGTCCTCTCGCGCGTCGACCCTCCCCAGGGATTGTCGGCCACCTCGCCGTTGCCCACACTGATGCGCGGCTGTTTGGAAGATCTCGTTTTGCGCCGCGGGGGGGCCGACGGCCGCGACGGGCGGGCATCAATCGAGGTGCTCATCGCAGCCTATCTTTCCCACGAGCGCGGCAACGTCCCCGTCGCGCTGCCGCTGGTCGATCGCGAAGCGATTGATCGCTGGCTGCCGGTGACGTGATGAGCGGTCGTCCGTGATGCCTGCTATTCAGCGCGTACTGTGCCATCCTGGCCCTGATGACACAACGCAACGGCACCAGGCTCCGGCCTACCGATGCGGCGCCGGCGGACCGTCGCTCGCCGGCAAATCCACCGGGGGCTTGCCGCCCGACAGCGCATCGAGCTCGACGACCAGCGATCGCAAAAACGGCTCGACGTCGGTCACCAGTCCCACGGTTTGAAACGAGCCGCGATCGCCCAGCTTGATCACCGTCGAGGGATTGATGTCGACGCACACCACGTTCACCCAAGCCGGCAGCAAATTGCCCACGGCGATCGAATGGAGCGTCGTGGCGATCATCAAGCAGAACGTCACGTCCTGGATCTTCTCGCGCATTTGCCGCTGCGCCACCAAGACGTCGGTAATCACTTCCGGCAACGGGCCGTCGTCGCGAATGCTGCCGGCCAGCAGAAAGTCCACATTCTGACGCACGCATTCATACATGATTCCGCTCTTCAGCGCTCCGGTGTCGACGGCCCGGCGAATGCTGCCCAAGCGGCGAATGCGATTGATTGCCCGCAGATGATGCTCGTGACCCGCCTCGGCCAGATCGCCGCGCTCCAGGTAAACACCCAGGCTCGTGCCGAACATCGCTTGTTCGATGTCGTGAGTCGCCAGGGCGTTGCCGGCAAACAGTCGATCGACAAATCCCTCGCGAATCAACCACGACACATGCCGCACGCTGCCGGTGTGAACGATTGCCGGGCCGCCGACCAACAGCGTCTTGCCCCCCGAGTTGCGAGTCCGCAGCAGCTCATGGGCAATCTGCCGGATGGCCACGCCCTTGGGCTTTTCGGTCGAGACCGGGCTGTTCATGAACTCGAACGAATGCCGCTCGGCCGACCGCTCGTGCGGAAAAACGCGCACGCCGCCGTGGCCAATGACGAACTCGGTTCCCGGCACCACCTCGCACATCGCCACGCAATGCGCCCGCGGGCCTACCGGGTCGACGGCAATCGCGCAATCCATTTCCTGTTTCTGGACTTCGATCCAGTGGCCGCCGAGGCGAACTTCGGTCCGTTGATTCGTCGTGCTGTAAAACCCTTCGGGAAATGCGCCGGCGATGTCGGCCGGCGCGAGTTGGCAATCTTGCTGCGACACGGGAACCGCTCCGTGCGCGCCGATCTGACCCAAAATCTCGGCCAGCAAGTCGGCGCGGCGCCCGCACTTCGACCAGCGCAAAACTCGGATCCGAGCGAGCCTGCCCGATCGTAAACTCCTTGATCCGGAACGAGCCGCCGCCGGCAGTAATCAGGTCGAGGATTTTGGGCAGGATCAGACTGTCGATAATATGGCCGGCGATCTGCACATCTTCGACCGATTCGCCCGGCGTTCGGGCTGCCGGGCCAGAGGGGTGGTGGGCCATCGACGTGACTCGCCTTTTTTGGGGTGCGGGCGGTTGAGGCGTAAGCGATCGTGATTGGCGCATGCAACCAGCCAGCCAGAGAGGGCGGCGCGCCGGTCCGCCCAGCCCAAAATTCTAAGTGGGGCCAGCCCGCCTGGGTAGCACTGGGCTTGAGGCACGCGGCAAAGCATGTCGCGAAGCGCCAGGCGTCGGCGGCCAAAACAAGGCGAAATCGCCCGTTTCGATCACTTCGCCAGCCCGGCGACATGCCCCGGTTGCACCGGCTGTGCGTAAATGCTGGCCAACTACGCACTTCTCAGGCTTCGTGGCCAGCTTTATACTAGGGGTTAGCAGGGCGACTCCTCGCCATGCCGGGTGCTCGAGCGCCGCGTGGACGCGGGAAACAACGCCTCCTTTCTGGCACACCTTCGCTCGTGCTTTGTCACGCGTCCCACCGGGGGGCCAGCGGGCCTCTGGTGGTTGATCGTAGTTTCATCCCTGGCAAGGCCGGGGCGCGGCCACCCGTGCAGCAGACACCATTGCCGGCCGCCACTGCGGGAGCGCGAGTCAGTCAAATCACAAATCACCGATCCATCGAGGAATCGAGCAGACATGCCGAAAGAAAATCATTGGAATGATCTGGCCCAGCAACTGGGAGCCGAAATCAAGCCGGACGATCCGGCCGCCGCTCCGACCGTTGCGAACTCGCCGCGGCCCGCGCCGCCGGCTCCCAAGCCAGCAAAACCCAAAACGACTCCTCCACCCCGTCCGCGCCAGGCCGATTGGTCCCAGCTTGCCAGCTCGCTCGGGCTCGAGCCGGTCGCCGAAGCTCCGCCGGCCGCTCCTCGTCCCGCTCCGGCCCCGCGGCACCGAGAACCGCCCCCTGCGCCACTCCGGCCCCACGGGCCGTTGAACCGCCAAAACGCCCGCGGCGCGAAGAACGAGCTTGGCGCGAAGAAGTGATCGAAGACGTCGAAGTCGTCGAGGAGTTCACCGCCGAAGCGCGAATCCCCGCCGATCGCGCCCAGGAGCGGCCGTTCGACGACGAGCCGGCCGATTCGCAAACCGAGTCGACCGAATCGGGCGAAGAGCGCGGCGGTCCCCCGGGCCAGCACGGTGAGTCGACCGGTGATCGGACTGGCCGGCCCCGCCGCCGCCGTCGGCGTGGTCGCCGTGGCCGATCGAGTGGCGGTGGCGCTAGTGGTGGCGATACGCCGGCCGAACCGGCGCAAAGTCGCCAGACGAATCTGCTGGCCCCCGCGGGAGGCGCCGCGGGCGAGGCGATGACCAGCGCCGGCGCGAGCCAAGCAATCCGAGCGACGAGCCTGAGATGCCGACGTACGGTGCGGGGCTGCCCGCCGCCGACGGGCTGTTCGACGCCGACCTCGACGAACTGGATCAGCGTGGCTCGGCAAGTCGAGATCATCTTGCCGCCGACGAAGGTCCGTGGGACAGCGATAGCGGCAGCGATCGTGAAAGCGATAGCGATAGCGACATTTGGGGCACGGTCGATCAAGACAGTGACGTTCATGACGTCGACATGCGCGATCTCGGCGATGCCGACGACAGCGACACCGAAGATAGCGACATCGAAGACAGCGACAGCCACGATCAGGCCGACTTCACCAGCGACCGCGACACCGCCTCCACGGAAACACGAGGCGAAGCCGGGCCCGAGCGCGACAAACGCAAGGGGCGCCGGCGTCGTCGCCGCCGCGGCGGTCGCGATCGCGCGGCCGATTCAAGCGGCTCGGAAGATATCGCCGACGATTTGCCGGTTGGTCGACGAGATGAGCCGGCCTCGCTCGAATCGGATCGCCGCGGAGAAGTCGATGGCCTCGACGACTCGGACGACGATGCCGACATTGATCATCACAGCCATCGCGGCATTCCCTCGTGGGGCGACGCGATTGGCTTCATCATTGATGCGAACATGGAAGGTCGCGCCCGTTCACCCAAGAACGGCCCGGCGCGCGGCCGACGTGGAGGCCGCGGCCGATCGTCGTCGCCGCGGCGTGGCCGCGACGACAACCGCTCGTAGGCCGGCGGCGCCGATGCCAGTATTGAATTCGTGAGCTCGCCCAAACCGCTTTTCCCCAGGAGCGCCAGCGTGGTTCGCAAGTTACTCAGCTTGATTTGCATCGTCCTGGTCGGCTGCGCCATCGTGGGCTGTGCCGGTCGCGGTCAATCCGAAGGCAGCGCTGCCGCGAGCAAGGGCCCGGCGGCCAAAGCCCGCTATCGCCTGGCTGTCATTCCCAAGGGGACGACCCACGAATTCTGGAAGTCGGTCCATTACGGGGCGGTGCAAGCCGGCGACGAATTGGGGGCCGAGATCGTCTGGCTCGGTCCGCTGCTTGAACAAGACAAGGACGGGCAGATCACCGTCGTGCAAAACTTCATCATCCAGCGCGTCGACGGCATCGTACTGGCGCCAATCGATTCGCAGGCGCTGGTCGCGCCGGTCAAGCAGGCACACGAGGAAGGAATCCCCGTCGTCGTTTTCGACAGCGGATTGGACGAAGAAAGCCTCGGCGATCCGAAGGCCGTGGTCAGCTATGTGGCGACCGACAACCGTCATGGCGGTGAATTGGCCGCCGACGAAATCGCGCGTCGTTTGCCCGATCGGGGCAATGTCGTGCTGCTGCGTTACATGGCCGGCAGCCAAAGCACGCTGGAGCGCGAGGAAGGGTTTTTGGCGGGCCTGGCCAAGTATCCGCACCTGAAGCTCCTCTCGTCCGACCAATACAGCGGCGACACGCCGCAAAAGGCCCTCGACAAAGCCCAGCAGATGCTCGGCAAATATGGCGACGAAATCGACGCGCTGTTCGCCGTTTGCGAGCCCAACACCACCGGCACGCTCAAGGCCCTGGAAGAAACCGGGCAGGCCGGAAAGGTCGTCTTTATCGGTTTCGACCCCAGCGAGCGGATCGTCCAGGCCCTGGCCGAAAACAAAGTGCAGGGCGTCGTCTTGCAGAATCCGGTCCGCATGGGCTATCTGGCCGTTAAAGCGATGATCGAGCATCTCGACGGCAAGGAAGTGGAAAAGCGGGTCAGCACTGGCGAGGTGATCGCCACGCCCGAGAATATGAACGAGCCGACGATCAAACCGCTGCTTGCCCCCCTCCAGTTTCAAGACTGAGTCGCGCTCCCCGGCATGTCACGACTCACCAGCCCAAAGATCGTCGAACCCACTGCCGCCGATCGGGCCGATCCGCCCGGTTCTCTCTGGCGGCAGTCCTTGCTGCGCGTGGCCGGCATCGTGACGGCCTATTTCGTGGCGGTCGGCATTCTGTGGCTGTCGAGCGAATTGGGATCGCGGTGGGAACTGGCCTGGTTTCCCTTGGTCGGGCTGGCGCTCGACATCGGACTGCTCGCCGCGGCGGGGGCCTGGCTCAGCCGTCGCGGCCATCCCTTTGGCGCTACGATCGGTCCTCTGCTGGCTCTGCTGGTCATCGTACTGTTGTTCGCCGTGGCCGACTGGCTGGTCAACGGTCAGCGGGCCAGCTTTTGGTCGATGCGCAACTTGCGCACGGCAGCGGTGCAAACGTCGACAATCGCCGTGGCCGCGCTCGGAATGACGGTAATCATTATCGCCGGCGGCATCGACCTGTCGGTCGGCACCACTCTTTCGTTGGCGGCCACGGTGTTGGCTTGGGTTTTGACGAAACAGTGGGGCGCCGGACCGGCGATCGCGGCCTGTCTGGCCACCGGTTGTCTGGCCGGACTTGTCAATGGAATGCTCACCAGCCTGCTCAAAGTCGTCCCCTTCATCATCACTCTGGGGACCATGACGGCCTATCTTGGGCTGGGAAAGCTGCTGGCCCGCGAAACAACCGTCCGGCCGCGCCCGAGCGATATACCGCAGTGGTTGCCGTCGCTCGTCACGCCGCTTCCCAAGCCGCTCTGGCTCTGGCAGCCGCTGGTGCCGAACTTCGGCTGGGGCGTGTGGCTCACGCTGGGGTTGGCGATTCTGCTGGCGGCATTGTTGCACCTGACGGTCTTTGGCCGCCATGTCTTTGCCATCGGGTCCAATCAACGCGCGGCCCAGCTCTGCGGCATTAACGTCGGCCGGACGAGGGTGCTGGTCTATGCCCTGGCCGGGCTGTTCACCGGCCTGGCCGGCATGTATCAGTTCACGCGGCTCAGCGAAGGGAGTCCCACTTCCGGCTTGGGCTTGGAACTGCGGATCATCGCGGCGGTCGTGATCGGCGGTGGAAGCCTCAGCGGTGGTCGCGGATCGGTCGTCGGCACGCTGACCGGCGCGGCGATCATGCAGGTCATCGGCAGCGGCTCGACGGCGCTCGGGCTGCAGAATCCGACGCAAGACATCATCATCGGCGCCATCATTGTCGGCGCCGTAACGCTCGATCAATTGCGCGCCCGGCGCTTGGAGCGAGGCTGACGTCTTAGTGGGCCGCACGCGAAACAACACGAATCCGATGCGTGAGCGAGGATCTTCGCCTTGTCTCTCTTATGCTTGCCGGGTTATTCGCACGGCAGTGCGGTGAAATCGGCTTTAAATCGTTCGGCAAACCACCGCGGCAGCAAGCTCGCGTCGTATAATTGAAGTATTGACGGAGCACGCGAACCGACTATGCCCTCGTACCAGAATCTTCTCGCTTCGCTGCGACAGGCGTTTCCGCAGCCGGTCTCCGACCCCGTGCACGACGGCTACGTCGTCTTCTCGATTCTCCGCGCGCTCGATCAGGTCGATGCGCTCAAATCGCAAACGCCGATGCTCGGCACGCCGACCGCGCCCGACTACGTGACAGCCCGCGCGGCTCGCACGCGAGACGAACCGCAAACGCTCGAAGCGGTCACGTCCCAACTGGTCCATTACCTGCAAGGCATGTTCATCTGGGGGCATCCCCGAGCGCAAATCAACGTCGTCCCGAATCCGACGATCGCCAGCTTGATCGGCGTCTTGCTTCCTTTGGCCTACAACCCGAATCTGTGCAGCGACGAAAGCAGCCGGCTGTTTGCCGAGGCCGAAGTGCGGGCCGTGGCGATGACGGCGGCACTGGTCGGATACCCCCCCGCCGAGGCCGGAGGGCTGTTCACCTTTGGTGGCACCGGCGGCGTCCTCTATGGATTGAAAATCGGGCTGGAAAAGGCCCTTCCGGGAAGTGCCATTCATGGACTGCGCGATTCGGCCGTCGTGCTCACTTCTTCTCAAAGCCATTATTGCTGCCTGACGGCCGCGGCCTGGCTGGGCATCGGACAGGACGGCGTCGTCGCGGTCCCCACCGGCCCCGACAATGCCATGCGGATCGACGCTCTCGAAGCCGCCGCGGCGAAGCGCTGACTGCCGGCCGGCACATCGCCGCCATCGTCGCTACGCTGGGAACGACCGACGCTTTTGGCATCGACGATCTCGAAGCGATCAATGCACTGCGGCATCGGCTGGTCGAGGAATTCTCGCTCCCCTATATTCCGCACATCCACGCCGACGCGGTCATCGGTTGGGCCTGGAGCGTCTTCAACGACTATGACTTCGAGGCCAACCCGCTGGAGTTTCGTGGCCGCACCGTGCGGGCGCTGGCGGCTGCTCACGATCGTATCCGGCATTTGCCGCTGGCCGATTCGATCGGCATTGATTTTCACAAAACAGGATATGCGCCGTATGTATCGGCGCTGGTGCTGGTGCGACAGCAGACCGATCTTGCGCGCATTGCCCGGCCACGCGAGACGATGCCCTACTTATACCAATCGGGTGAACATCATCCCGGCTTCTACACATTGGAGACGACGCGTAGCGCTCTGGGGCCCATGGCGGCGCTGGCGAATCTGCTGCTTTTGGGCAAGGAGGGTTATCGAGTGCTGTTGGGTCACGCAGTGGAAATGTCGGAAGTGCTGCGCGAGCGGATCGAATCGAATCCGCATTTGACGGTGCTCAATCATCAGAATGTCGGCCCGGTAACCCTGTTTCGTGCCTATCCGGACAACGTCAACACGTTTACAGTTCCCGAGCGCGAACAGCACGACGCCAGTTATCGCGAGCGTTTGCTGGCGCATAACGACTACAATCGCCGTATTTTTTCCCGCGTCCAGGCCGAGGCGCTTTCGGGACACGGCGTGGTGATTTCGCTGACGAGTTGTTATCGGCAGACCGATTACGGGCAGCCGATCGTCGCGCTGAAATCGTATGTGTTGTCGCCGTTCTCCGACGAGTCAAGGATGGAATCGGTGATCGCGCATGTTCTTCAAGCGCGTCAGGCCGAGTCCGCGACTTAACTCGCTGCGGCACTTCCGGCGCATCCTCGCGCAAGCATCCCGCGCTTCCCACCAGCGCTGCGGCGCCATCTGTTCAACTGCGCAATCCAAATTTTTTTAGGGGGCTGGTACAGGGATGTACAGGGGTCGCGCGAAAGTTGAGCATCTTGCAGCCGAATGGTGTGAAATTGATGTGGCCGGCAATTTGGTGCTCGCCATAAACCATTTTAACATCTACCACTTAGGTAAAAGACTCACCGCACAACGGGCGTCGGGCACCAAACTTGCTAGGTCTTGCGGGCGAAAGGGAGGTGCGTTATGTTTTTGACCGTGTTGTCCCGGTTCTTCCCCGCCTTGATCGTCACTGATTCTGTTACGGTCCCGTCCAGCAGAGAAGCTGGATTTCTAATTGTCAGACGGCTTTGCGAACACGGAACGTGAGCACCGTGTAGCGAGCGTTGTCCTTCTACAAAAAGGCTGACACCCCAACGTGAACGACCTCGGGTACTGCTGTGCGCCTAACGTTGAAATGTCGGACACTCCTTCCAGTTTGTTCTGCTCGATGTGCCGTGGCGGACCGGTGACTCGACAGCTTTGCCAGAATAACTCTTTGCCAGATTCAACCGGAACATAATTGATGACGGTGATTTTCCGAAGTGAGCGACAGTTCGTGCTTTGAAGAATTCGATGGATCGAATTTCTGGCAAAACAGCTCGGTGACCGTTATTGATGAGGGATAGCAATGCTTCAAAAAGCCAAATCGGCACCCAATAGGATCGAGAACTCACCGTCGAAGGCTGCGCACTTCCGCCTGCCGCAGAAATCGTCTGAGGAAATCGGCGTTGATGACAATTTGCTTGAGCTTCGACCCGATCTGCCTTTGCGGCCGTTGACTCTGCGCTTCAGTTTGGCGTATTACGCTTCCGCGGTCTTGACCAGCTTGCCGCTATTGTTCGCCGATTTTTTTGGCGTTCTGCTCGCAAACGCCGCGGGCGTGGCGATCGCCACCAGCATTGGTGGCGCAGGCATCACCGTCCTGCCCGTCACCCTGCTGCTGATGCAGCCTTTGATCGGCTTGTTTCTCGGACTCTTGCCGGGGGTCGGTCTGTCGTCGGCCGAGGAGGTGCGACGCACCTCGGCGGCGACGACGATTTGGGCGTTGCCGCTGCTCTGCTTGGGCTATGTGAAATTCGGCGAACATTCGGCAGCGATCGGCGGCGCTGGCTCTCACGTGGCTCCTGGGCCTCGTCACGGTGCCCACCCTGCGATGGCTCGCCCGATTCGCAGCCAGCCGACAACGCTGGTGGGGCCAGGGGGCGATCATTTTCGGGGGCGGACCCGAAGGCGTCGCGGTCTACAACCGACTCCTGGCCAATCCCATGCGGGGATTACGTCCGGTCGGGATCATTGACGAATTCCATTTGCATTGGGATGACCATTTTGTCGATCCAGCCCGGTACTTGGGGCCTCCGGCCGGGACAAAGGAAATCGCCGAGGAGCATTCCGTTTTCTGGGGTATCGTGGCGCCCGTCGAGCGCACGGCAGCCGAACTGTCCGAATTGCTTGACGAACACGCGGCCACGATTCCGCACTTGCTGGTGCTACGGGCCAGCGACGTTGAATGGCGGTCATGGGCCGGAGCGAGCGATTGCGGCGGTCTATCCGGCCTTCGCATCGATGAATGCTTGCTTTTGCCTTCGTCGCAATGGTGCAAGCGCGAATCGACATCCTGCTGACGGTTTGCGGCGGCGTCGTGCTGATACCATTTTTCGTGGTGGTGGCGATCGCCATCAAAATCAGCTCCCCCGGTCCGGCATTTTTCACGCAGCAGCGAGTCGGCCGCAATGGCAAGACTTTTCGGATGTGGAAATTCAGGACCATGGTGGTCAACGGGGAAGAAGTGCTGGCCGCATACTTGGACGCGCATCCGGAGGAGCGGCGTTCATGGCAGGCAATCAGCAAGCTGAAGTGCGATCCGCGCGTCACCCCGATCGGCCGGTTATTGCGTCGCACCAGCTTGGATGAATTGCCGCAAATATGGAACGTGCTCTGGGGCGACATGAGCCTGGTCGGACCGCGCGCTCTCGCCCTCTATGACGTTCCGAGGCACGGCGCGGCATTTGCGCTTTATACGCGCATGCGACCCGGGATAACCGGCCTATGGCAGGTGTCCGGTCGCAGTAATACCACCTATGCAGAGCACGTGAGACTCGATTTGCGATACATCCGCAATTGGTCTCTTTGGCTTGATCTGTGCATCCTGGTGCGAACGGTCAAGGTGGTGGTCATGTCCGAGGGAGCATATTGATTGATGAATCGTCGTCGGTCGCTGGCGACGTTGGATTTCTTGTCAGACTGCGTTGCGAACATGGAAAGTGAGCTTCGCGTAACAGGCGTTCTTGTAGTGAAATCAGGCCAAAAACACACTTCCTGTCATCAGTCCATCAATCTCCCTGCCTTTTACGCCGGCAATGGGTCGTTTTGGCGCGCCTTCGGCATCTTGATCCGCGCGGTCAAGCTGGCGTCGTGGCGAGCCGAGACCCATGACTTGGCTTTGGCGACGCGCAACTCCTTACCACTTCTCGAGGGTGCGTCGTGAATGATCGCATTGCCAACGCACTGCCCCCCACGAGCGACGTCGCATTCGACGCCGATGCCGCGTTCGACACCGTTCCCTATTCGGATACGCCGATAGGCGAATCATCTCCGCATGTGGCCGATACGTCGAAACGGATTCGTGCCGGCGCCGTGTGGGTAGTCGGCTGCCGCCTGTTGGGCGTCGTCGTGACAATGGCCTTGAACATCGAGCTGGCTCGGCTCCTGCCGCCGGAAGACTTCGGCACGTTCATCGTGTTGAGTAGTGTTCTTGCGTTTGGCGGAGGCCTGGCAACTCTGGGCACAAACGGCGGTCTCGTTCGGTTCGTCATGGAGAGCTTTGGCGTCGGCAACACCGCCCAGGCACGCCGCGTTCTTGCCTGGGGTTACTGCCTGTCACTGCTGGGATGGATCGGGATGGCGGTGGTGGTGTTGATGGCCTGGCCGACGCTGACAAACCATCTGCAGTTGGTCGACGTGGGAGATCTTGCATGGCTGGTGGCACTGGGGATCGGACTGATCGCGTTTTTGCAGCTCACGACCGATGGACTTCGCAGCGTCGGCGAATTGCGCTTTGCGAGCTTGCTCTCGGGTGGCCAAATGGGTGGCCTGATGAGCAACCTGCTATTCCTGGTCGCCCTTTCCGCCGCCGCCGTGCTGTCCCACCTCACATTACGGTCCAGCTTGTTGATCAATGTGGTTGGCATGGCGGCGATTCTGTTTCTGAGTTCCCTAGCGCTTTGGAAGACGGCACATGCACGCTTCCGTTGCCCACCATTGCCCAGACCGTCCCCTCCGGGCGTTTCCTTGCCTCGAGTGACGTGGCAATTATTCTTGATGACCTGCATTCCGCTGATGTTGGTTCAATGCGTGACGTTCACCTCGACTCAAGCCGATTTGTGGATTGCCGGCGCGAATTGCTTGCCCGATCAGGTTTCGCTCTACGCGGCCGCGCGGCGACTCATGCTGATGATCGTCCTGCCTCTGCAAATGGTCAATTTCCTCATCGCGGGCTCCATCGCCGAGTTGAGAGCCCAGGGGCGATTGAAAGAACTCGAGATGCTGCTGCGGCGCGCGGCGGGGATCGCCGCGATCCCGTCGCTGCTGGGGTTGTTGCTGGTTCTCGTGGCTGGAGGTCCCATCATGCAGCTGTTATTTGGCGAGTTTTATCGCGCCGCCGCCTTGCCACTGGCAATTCTCGGCGTCGGGCAGGCTGTCCTGGCGTGGGCCGGAGCCAGCCACTGCGCGCTGCTCATGACGGGGCACCAAAACAAGTCGCTGCTGGTCAACGGACTCGCCGCGCTTGCGCTGGTCTTGGCGGGCTCCGTTGCCGTTCATTTCTACGGCATCCTGGGACTTGCCGTCACATCGTCAGCCGTTGTTTCACTTGAGAGTGTCGCCTTGGTGCTCTTGGCGCGGCACCTGCTCGGCGTGTGGACGCACACCTCATTGTACAGCGTTTGGAAGTCAGATCTCAGGGCGGCGCGGGGCTTACTGTCAAAGTGGCGTTCGTGCGCGATCTTCAGTCGCGAGTTGGGTTCAGCGATCCAGGCAACCGAGCCGCATAGCGAATCATGAATACCACGAACGAAGAACTACTGGACCAGCCCTTCACGCTCGGAGAAATCCCGGCGGATATTCTCTTCATGTGGGGAACTCTGACGCTGTTGATGTTCGGATACTGGTTCGTGCGCTATCGACAGGCCGGTGTGCTGACATTCGACGTGTTCTTCTGTGCCCTCTATTTGTATGTGCCAATTGTGTTCATGGCCCTTTTGGCCTACTCCCCGTACAACACCTTCTCGACGACGGAGTGGCATTGGCACTATGTCCCGTTCTTGCGAGAGGCGTTCTACGTGTCGCTGTTCGGAGCGGCCGTGTTCGGGGTCTCCGCTATCGTCGCCGCGCGGTGGGACTCGGCCCCGCCGGGCTATCGGTTGGTCTACCGCGCCATTCACGATTTTTGGGGCACCGTGCCGGGGCTGACGCTCTTGGTGACCGTGGTTGTCGTGCTCGGATCCCTGACGGTCGCGACCGCCGGCTTTACGAACGCTCGCGAACACGTCATGACGCACACCGAACTCCGACCGGCTCATCTCTTGTTCTCCTGGTTCGCGGTCATGGGCATGTACTTCGCGCTGATCGAAGGTTATTGCCAACGCTCGTGGAAGCTCACCGGCTTGGGCGTGCTGCTGACGCTGCTGATGCTCGGGTTTGGCACCCGCAAGGTGACCGTTGGCACGCTGCTGTACTACGGCGCGGTGCGGCTGATCAACACCCGCACCCGGCGGGTCGCAACGACCGTGCTTTGCTCGGTGCTGACAATTTTGGGACTGATCGTTATTGGTTTGACGGTCGAAGGTCTGCGACAAAAACAAGGGAAAATGTCGTCCGAGCGTTTCGCTTCGGCTCCGCTCCATCTGCTGTTCGGGAACAATCTGTCCGAGCTGCGCGATTTCGCCTGGATGCTTTCGGCCTGGGACCACGAGCCAATCATGGGCGCGACCTACTTAAGCGGGTCGCTCGCCTGGATCCCCTCCTACTTGATGCCGATCCGAAAGGAGCTGGGTTGGGGTGTGTTTTCCACCGAAATGACCGGGCTGGGCGGAGCGGGGCACCCCGGCTTGCGACCGACAATTTTCGGAGAAGCCTACTTCAATTTCGGCCTGCTGGGCGTCGTCGTGTTCGCGATGCTGTTGGGGGCCGTGTTTGGCCGGACCGCGGCCTTTGCCCAGCGGACCCTGGAACTGGCCGATCCGCGCGAGCGAGCCTTTCGTCTCGATGTCGCGCGTTTCTGTACTTTGAGTTCTTCTTGCGTTTCCAGCAATCCGCCACCTGGTTTCAATCCTACATCGAACTGGGACTGCTCCTGGTAGGTCTGACCGGAGCGACCGTACTGGCTCGCCTCCGCGCAGGCGCCGGTGTCAGCCCGGCGGTAATCGTTTTGCCGTCGGGCTCGCACGGGGCTTAGCGAGTTCCGTCTCGAGCTACCGGGCTTCGAATGAGTAATTTATGAACGACGATAAACGAAGAATCTGCTACGTGGTCGAAGCGGCCTCGGCGGGGCTCGGTCGACACGTGGGCGATTTGATTCAGGGCTTATCCCAGCGCGACCTGGCCGAAATCCACGTGCTTTGGTCTCCAATTCGGGCCGACCGGCGCTTCCTCACCCAGCTCGAACTGTCCGGCGCAGAGCAGCATGCCATTCCCATGCGGCGATCCATCGGCCCGCCCGATGTGGCGAGCCTGGCGGCCGTGCGGGCATACCTCAAAAGTCACGGGCCGTTCGACGTCATTCACGGACACAGCAGCAAGGGCGGTGCACTGGCACGCCTGGCCGCGATCGGCACCAGCACCCGAGTCGTCTATACGCCGAACGCGTTTGCCGCCATGGACCCGGTTTGTGCAAGGCTGAAGCGTTTGCTGTATCGACGGCTCGAACTCGATTTAGCTCGAATCACCGATCGAATCATCGCGGTTTCGCCCGAGGAACGGGACTTCGCGCTCGAGATCGGCATTCCTCAGCGCAAACTGTCCGTCGTCCCTAACGGCATCGATCTCGAGCCGTTGCCGTCTCGCCAATGGGCTCGGCACAAGCTCGGGCTCGATGATGAGCAAGTGACCGTCGGCTTCGTTGGCCGGTTGATGTCGCAAAAGAATCCCGAGTTGCTCATCGAGTCGTTCAGCCTCGTGGCCGAGCAGTTCCCGTTTGTGAGGCTGGTAGTGGTTGGCGACGGCCCCCTCGCTCCGCAGGTGCGATCACTCGTGGCGCAGCGCGGTTTGACCAACCGCGTGACGATGGCCGGAGCCCAAGACGGACCTCGCATCATGCCGGCTTTCGACGTTTTAATGATGACCAGCCGCTACGAAGGATTTCCTTACGTGGCGCTGGAAGCTTTGGCGGCCGGATTGCCGCTGTTGGTGACCGACAGCACCAGCACACGCCTGGTCGTTGAGGAAGGCGTCAATGGATTCACGGTGCCGGCGGATGCCGGCGTGTTGGCCGACCGCCTGGGCCGGCTATTGGCCGACAAGGCACTGCGCTGCCGGATGGGAAGCAGCGCTGCCGCGAAAGCGGCTAAATTTGGCGTCGATCAAATGGTTGACAGCGTCTGGGACATTTACGAAGAGTTATGTCCGCGGGGACGCGTGGTTCATCGGTCGGCTGGTGTTGTCTCGAGCTATTGGCGTCGAACGAGCAGGCAACATGAACGACGATAAACGAAAAATTTGCTACGTAGTAGAATCCGCGTCGGGGGGCGTCGGCCGCCACGTGGGCGATTTGATTCGAGGACTAGCCCAGCGCGAGTTAGCCGAAATCCACGTCCTCTGGTCACCGATCCGCGCCGACGGGCCGTTTCTCGCGCAGCTCGATCGGCCCGAAATTCATCACCAAGCCATTCGCATGCGGCGGTCTCTTGGCCCGCCCGATTTGACGAGCCTGGCGGCGGTTCGCAACTACCTGAAAGCTCGCGGCCCGTTCGACATCATTCACGGACACAGCAGTAAAGGGGGCGCGCTGGCACGCCTCGCCGCCGTCGGCACCGGCAGTCGTGTGATCTACACACCGCACGCATTTGCCGCCATGGATCCAAGTTGTGGAAAGCTGAGCCAGTTTCTCTATCGTCGACTCGAACTCGAGTTGGCTCGAATCACCGATCGGATCATCGCGGTTTCGCCCGAGGAACGGGACTTCGCGCTCGAGATCGGCATTCCTCAGCGCAAACTGTCCGTCGTCCCTAACGGCATCGAACTCGAGCCGTTGCCGACTCGCCAGTCGGCTCGGTACAAACTGGGGCTCTACGCCGAGCAGGTCACCGTCGGCTTCGTTGGCCGGTTGACTTCGCAAAAGAATCCCGAGCTGCTCATCGAGTCCTTTTGCAGGGTGGCCGAGCAGTTCCCCTTTGTCAGGCTGGTCATCGTCGGTGACGGCCCCCTCGCTCCGCGAGTGCGATCACTCGTGGCGCAGCGCGGTTTGACCAACCGCGTGACGATGGTCGGAGCCCAAGACGGGCCTCGTGTCATGCCGGCTTTCGACGTTTTGATGATGACCAGTCGCTACGAAGGATTTCCTTACGTGGCACTAGAAGCTCTGGCGGCTGGATTGCCGCTGTTGGTGACCGACACGAGCAGCACGCGCCTGGTCGTCGAGGAAGGCGTCAATGGATTCATGGCGCCGGCGGATGCCGGCGTGTTGGCCGACCGCTTAGGCCGGCTATTGGCCGACAAGGCACTGCGCTGCCGGATGGGAAGCAGCGCCGCGACGCAAGCCGACAAGTTTGGCGTCGATCAAATGGTCGATGGTATTTGGGCGATTTACCAGGAGCTGTGCTCGCCCCGGCGCACCGCTCGTGTGGCGGTCAGTCCCTGACGGGCCGGGCGTGTTAACAATGTCGTCATTTTTTGTCCGATTGCGAGTTTTGCCCCCAGCAGGTTTGCCATGAGAGAAATCACCCACTACGACCCGGCGGCGACGTTTTTTCCGATATTTCGTCGGCATTGGCTGAAGATCGTGTGCACGTTCGTCCTCGTGATGGGGCTGGCCGTCGCTTACACCGCGACATGCCCGTGCTCTACACGAGCGAGGCCAAGTTGTTCGTGCGATTGGGCCGCGAAACCGTCGCCCTCGATCCGACGGCGACTACCGGCCAGACCGTCACCTTGCAGGAAACGCGTGAGAACGAGATCAATTCGATCTTCGAGATTCTCAAGAGCCGGGCTTTGGCCGAACAGCTTGTCGATACCTTCGGTGCCAATGCCATTCTGGGGAAATTGGCCCCACCCGTCGCCGAGGCCCAACGCGAGCAGCCGGAAAACCCGGAGCCTGTAGCGGCGGAATTTTCTGCCCCGCTCTCGATCTGGAAGCAACTCAATCCGCTGACCACGTACAGTGTGCGCGACAAGGCGATTCGCAAACTGTCCGAGCGATTGCGCGTCGACCCGGTCCGCAAGTCCAACATCATCAACGTGTGGTGCGACGCGACCGATCCGGCGCTGGCCCAGAAGTTGGCGGCCAAAGCGATTGAGTTGGCCAAGTCAACGCACATGCGCGTCAATCGAACCATCGGATCGTTCGCCTTCTTCGACGCCCAGTCGGACGAGCAGGCCCGGCGCCTGGCGAGCCTCGAGGATCACTGGCGAGAACTGAAGAACCGGACCGGCATCGCGGACGTCGACGAGGAGCGGACGATCCTGCAGCGCCGCGTCGCCACCCTCGCCGACGAGCGGCTCAAGATCGCCGCGGACCTGGCTGCCGCCCGGGGTGAGGCGATCGCTCGCCAGGACACCCTTTTGAAAATCCCCGCGACGCAGGTCACCTCCGAAACGATCGGCCAGCCGCAGACGGCGGCCTCTCGCATGCGTGAACAGCTCTACGCGCTCGAACTCAAGGAGAAGGAACTGTCGTCGCGTTTCCAGCCCGACACGGTCTTCGTCCAGCAGGTGCGCGAGCAGATTGCCGATGCCCGAGCCTTGCTGGCGGCCGAGGTTGAGCCGGTGCAAACCACGAAAAGCCTGAACCAGGCCCACCAGCAAACCGAGGTTGCGTTGATGGAAGGCGATGCCCGGGTCGCTTCGCTCGAGGCGCAGTTGAACGTCGTTCAAGAGCAATTGGCCGGTGCTCGCACCGCGCTCGTCGCGTTCAACGACGCCGAGTTGGAACTGACGCAACTCCAGCGCGGGATCGAGCTGGAAAAGACCAGCTTCACCAAGAATGCCGAGAGCCGCGAGCTGGCTCGAATCGATCAAGCTCTGCAAGAGACCAGCATTTCGAATCTCAACATCCTGCAGGAGCCAAGCTATTCTGTCACGCCGACCAGGCCCCGCGTCCTCGTCAATTTTGCCTTCGGTTTCGTGCTGGCTCTGATCGCCTCCTGCGGCGTGGCAGGGCTGGCCGAACTGCGCATTCGGCGGCCCGCGTCCGAGGACCCCTTGGCTCGCACCACCTGGAATGGCGAGTCCTTCCAGGAAACGCTGCCAGCCGGGCGCGTCGATTCGAATCACGGCAACGGTCACGCCACCGTGCATGTCAGCCCCGCCGAGCGCGGCTCGCCGCACATTCCGCGTTAGGCCCGAAAACTATCAACCACGTGTAACCGATGCAGGGAATTTGAGCGATGCGAGTGACAATCAACGGACGATTCACGTTGCAGCGTTTGACCGGGGTCCAGCGGCATGCCCGCGAGATTACCCGCCGGCTCGGCTCGCGCGCCGAGTTGGTCGTTCCGCCGAGCGAGCCGAGCGGCGTCCGGGGACACCTGTGGGAGCAATGCCGTTTGCCGGGCCTGGTGGGACGGCAAGTCCTCTGGTCTCCATGCGGCACCGGCCCCCTCTCGGTGCGGCGGCAAGTCATCACGGTCCATGATACCGGCTTTATTGATACGCCGGAGTATTACAGCCGGGCGTTTGCCGCCTGGTATCATTGGCTGATCCCACGACTGGTGCGCAAAGTGGCCGGCGTCATCGTGGTCTCCGAATTCACCCGCCAGCAGTTGGTGCGGCATTTTCAAATTGATCCGGCGCGGATCACCGTGGTTCCAAACGGCATCGAAGGCTTCGCCCCGGCAACCAGCGAGCAAGTGGACGCAGTGCGCCGTGCCTTCGGATTGAAACGCAATTACTTGCTCTACGTCGGCTCGCTCAAGCCCAACAAGAATCTGACGCGGGTTTTGGCCGCCTGGGAGCAAACCGGACTGGCCGCCCGCGGCCTGGAACTGGCCGTCGTCGGGCGCATGGCTCGGTGTTCGGCAACTACCGGCTGGAATCCGTGCCCAAGGGTGCGCGGCTGTTGGGCTATGTCGACGACGCTCGCTTGCCGGCCTTGTACACGGGCGCCCAGGCGTTCGTGTTTCCATCGCTTTACGAGGGATTCGGGATTCCGGTCGTCGAGGCCATGGCGTGCGGCACCCCGGTCGTCAGCTCGACGACCACGAGCCTTCCCGAGGTCTGTGGCGATGCGGCCCTGTTGGTCGATCCCCAGCAGACCGAGGCGATCGCCGCGGCCATGCTGCGATTGGTTGACGACAATGCGCTGCGGCAAATGTTGCGAGCACGAGGTCTGGAACGGGCCAGCCATTTTACGTGGGATCTGGCGACTCAACTCACCTGGCAAGTCCTCCAACGGGCCCAGGCGGATTCAGGTTAAATGTACTTACTGGAGTTGGCGGAATGAGCATTGTTCGAGCGACCTATGACGAAAGGAATCCAGGGTCGGGTGAATGTCGGGTTTCGCAGCAGGGTTCGCACGATTCTCAGCCTTTCGGGCAAGCAACGTCGCTGCATGGTCTCTTCGCGCACCGCGCCGACTCCATGCCGGACAGCACGGCGCTCGTCTACGGCGATCGCTCGCTCAGCTATCGCGAGTTGCAAACGCTGCGCTGCCCGCCTGGCGAGGCGGCTCATCGCACTCGACGTTCGCGCGGGCGAGCCGATCGGAATCTGCATCGACCGCGGCCCGGAAATGGTCGTCGCCACGCTCGCCATCTTGATGGTGGGCTGCGCCTATCTGCCGGTGGATGCCAGGTATCCAAGCCATCGTCGCAACTCGATGCTCGCCGACGCTCAATGTCGGCTATTGATCACCAGCGCCGCGCTCAAACCGCAGTTTGCCCATTGCTCGGCAAAGTTGGTCGACGTCGAGATTGCTTCCTCGGACGTGGCGTCGTGCGATCCGGCCGCGTGCGCTGCCGACCAGCGCGATCTGCCGAGGGTCGATCCAGATCAGGTGGCCTATGTGATTTACACGTCTGGCTCCACCGGCCAGCCCAAGGGGGTGATGATCACGCATCGCGGCGCGTGCAACACGATCCTGGACGTGAACCAACGGTTTCAGATCGGTGCCGGCAACGCGGTGCTGGCCCTCTCATCGTCTTGTTTTGACCTGTCGGTCTACGACATTTTCGGCATGCTGGCCGCTGGCGGAACGATCGTCATTCCCGAGCCGCATCAGCTTCATGCTCCCGCGGCCTGGGTCGAGTTGATCGAGCGGCATCAGATCACCGTCTGGAATTCGGTGCCGGCGTCAATGGAGATGCTGATGACGTATGCCGCCTCGCGGGAAAAGCTCCGTTTGGACTCGTTGCGGGGTGTGCTACTCAGCGGCGATTGGATTTCGACGTCGCTGCCCGATCGCATCCGAGTTTGTGCTCCGGGCGCGGCAATCGTCGGCCTCGGTGGGACGACCGAAACTTCGATCTGGTCGGTTTTCTATCCCATCGATCGGGTCGACTGCCGCTGGAAAAGCATTCCCTACGGCAAACCGCTGGCCAATCAAACGGTCTATGTCCTCGACGACCAGTTGCACGAGTGCCCGGCGGGCGTCGCGGGCGAGATCTACATCGGTGGCGCCGGCGTCGCCCTTGGCTATCTCAACCGCCCGCAGCTCACCGCGGATCAATTCATTGCCGATCCGTTTTCAGCGCGCTCCGGCGATCGACTCTATCGCACCGGTGACTCGGGCAGCTATCTGCCCGACGGCAATATCGAACTTTTGGGACGCATCGACCATCAGGTGAAGATCCACGGCTATCGCGTCGAATTGAGAGAAATCGAGCTGATCCTGGCGCGCCATCCTCGCGTGGCCGATGCCGTGGTGGCGGCACGACAGGGACCCGGCGGCGGCAAGTACCTGGCCGCTTATGTCGTGACGCTTGCCGGCGACGACGCCAGCGACGAGCAGCTGACCGAGTTCTGCGCTCATCATCTGCCGACGTACATGATTCCGGCCAGATTCGTTCGCCTGCCGCGCCTGCCGCTGGGTGTCAACGGCAAGGTCGATCGCGGGGCTCTGCCGGAGCCGGAATTTTCAACGATTGCCGAGAGCCGACTGTACTGCGCGCCGCAAACCCCGACCGAGCGCCAACTGGCGGAGCTGTGGTCGGAAATCCTCGACATCCAGCCGATCGGGCGCAACGCCGACTTTCTCCAGCTGGGTGGCGATTCGCTGCAGGCGGTCGAGTTGCTGGTCAGGATCGAGCAGTCCTTCGGACTGCGGCTCGATTTGTCGAGCATCTTGGGCACCGCTCCCCGGCTGATGCAACTGGCCGAGCGGATCGACGCCGGCGGCTCCGGCGATTATGCCGCGCCGCGCGACGCCTGGGAGCTACGCCTGTTTCAAATCTGGGAGCGCTACTTTGACATCCGCCCCTTGAGCATTTGCGACAGCTTTTTCGACCTGGGGGGGGATGCGGAGCTCGCGACCACCGTGATGGCCGAAGTCAACGCGCAGTTCGGCCAGAACCTCTCGGACGAAACGCTCTACGACCGGCCGACGGTCGAGCAGCTCGCCGAGCTCCTGCGCGGCACATCCCACGTCGGAAAAAGCTCGTCGTTGATTGTCGTGCAAGCCAGCGGAACGTATCCCCCGTTGGTCTGTGTGCCGGGAATCTTCGGCACCACCTGGGAGTTCCGCAGACTTTCCAAGCATCTTGGCTCCGACTTCCCGCTCTATGCACTGCAGCCAGTCGGCCTCGACGGCGTCACGCCGCCCCACGAAACGATCGCCGAAATCGCAGGGCATTACGTCGAACAACTGCGGGCGGTTCAGCCGACCGGCCCCTACCATATCGCCGGGCATTCCTTGGGCGGCACCGTCGCCTTCGAAATGGCGCGGCTCCTCGAGGCCAACGGCGAGACGGTTGCCACGCTGATCCTGATGGATTCACCGACGCGCGGCCGATCTCGCTGGTACCGAATGATTCAGCGGGTCATCAACAGTATCACCAACAACTATTCCGGACGGCTGACCCTGTCGGCAAGCCGAGTCGCGAAACCACTCTCCGCCGGCGTAATGGCCGTTGCCGAGGGACTGGCCGATGACTTCGGCGCCGAAGGGGCCGCCCCCAGTGCCGCCGGTTTGCGTTTGCTGCGGACGCATCGTCAAGCGCTCGACAAGTATCGGCCACAGCGCCGCCCGGGACACGTGACGATATTTCTGCCGCAAATCATCTCGCGATTCCGACGCGTCTTCGATAACAATACCGCCGGCTGGATCGATCTGTGCGACAAAGGCGGAGACGTCTACGTCGTGCCGGGCGACCACTCCGGGATGTTCAGCAGCGGCTGCGTCGAGACCCTCGCCGAGACGTTGCGATCTTGTCTCGTCACGACGATGAAGAAATCCAGTGTCGGCACGCCACGGCCTGCGAGCGCCGGCTGACCCCGGGTTCGACGATTCGCCCCGCCAGCCGCCTTACTGTTTCGCGCACTTGCCGCAGTGCGCCGACAAAATTCGCGCCAGCGCGGCCGGCCGCCCGATCGTGGCGAAATCATCGAGCGGCACCGGCAACGCCCGCGTCCAGTTCGGCCGTTGGCCGGTGGTGGTGTTGGGAATGTTCGGACGCTCCGCCACGGCCAAGGCATCCTCCAGCGTGGCGGCCACGAGCAGCGATCGCGCCTGGGCCAATGCCGCATGGGCGGCCAGAATCACCTCGTCGATCGACGCACTCGGCTCAAGACCGGTCAAGCGCGCCAGCCGCTCGCGCAGCGACCGCTCCTCTTCCCGGCTCGGTTCCAAACGCAGCGCGATTTGCTCGGCCAGATCGCTGCCGCTCCATAGCCCCGCGATCGTCGGCAGGTCATGGGTGGTGATCGCGGCCAGCGCCTTGGGCGGATATTCGCTCGGCGGGGCCGATTCGAAATAGAGCAGCGCGTAGGACAGAATATCGTGCGCGGCAAGTCGCTCTCGCGTTCCCGGCTCGACAGTTCCCAAATCCTCGCCGATAATCAATGCCCCGGCCCGCTGGCTCTCCAACGCCAGAATGCCCAGCAAATCCTCGACCGGATAGCGAACGTAGGCTCCGTCCTTGGCGTCGAAGCCGTACGGAATCCAGAACGAGCGGAACAGCCCGATCACGTGATCGATCCGCAGACCGCCGGCATGCCGCAGACCGGCCCGCACGATTTCGATGAACGGCTCGTAACGGGCCTCCTGCAACCGATGCGGCACAAACGGTGGCAGCCCCCAGTTCTGACCCTGGGTGTTGAACAAGTCGGGCGGCGCCCCCATCGCCACGCCACGCCCCAAAACATCTTGCCACACCCAGGCGTCGAAGCCGTCGGGATTGGCTCCGATCGGCAGATCCTTCAGCAGCTTCAATTCCTGGGCGGCGGCGGCCAACTGCCGATCCAACAGCCACTGGATCCATTGAAAAAATCGACAGCGGTCTGCCGATTCCGCCATCACCGCTTGCACCGCCGGCCCGCGGGCGTCGTGATAGCGCGCGTCCCACGTCCGCCAGTTGGCGCCAAACTTTTCAACCAGTGCGCAATAGACGGCGAACTGCCGCAGCGGCTCGCCCCGCGCGATTGAGTATCGGTCGAAGTCATCGTCGCCTGCAAAGGCACGCCACAGCTTTTCCAGCGCCGCCATCTTCAGTCGATAGACTGCGTCCCGATCGATCAGCGCGTTGACGTTCAGGGCGTGGGCTTTGGTTGCCACCGGCGCCAGCTCCCCCTTGAGCTGCGCGTAATCCGGCACTTCGTCGATTGACAAATAAAGCGGATTCAAAAACCGCCGGCTGCTGGGAAAGTAGGGGCTCGGCTCTTGCGGCAACGCCGGCGGGACCGCGTCGAGCGGATTCACGACCAGCATCCCGGCTCCGAGCGGCCGCGCCCAGCGCCCCAGCCGTGCCAGGTCGGCCATATCGCCGATCCCCCAGCTCGCTCGGCTGCGTGCGGCGTACAACTGCACGGCCCAGCCCCACAGCCGCAAATCGGCCGGCAGAAAACATCGCCCCGGACTGACGATCACGCGCAGCGGCCGGCCATCGCTTGTTCCACCGGCGCCAGGGCCTGCGCCGCTGGCGTAAAAATCGTGATAGCCCGTCGGCAGATCCGTGGGCAGTGCACCATTGATCGCCAGCCGCTGGCCACTTTCGAGCGTCAATTGCCCGCGCATCTCCTGGGCGTATCGTTCGCCGGACCGCAGCACCAGCACCGGCGGCGGGTGCCGGCCGTCGCGCTGGGAATCGACCCCCATCGCCTCATGAATGGCGGCCCGGGTTCGCGGTGAGGTCGAGCGATGTGTACCGAGCGCGTCGAAGTAAGCGTCATCCACCCCCCAGGCATCGGTTGTCATCGGATGGGGTGCCAGGGAGCCGGAGGAGAAAAAACAGGTGGTTGGGCGCGGGTCAGCGGATGAAAAGTCGGTGGAATGCTATCTTCCGGCACGGCCGGGGTCAAGTTTCAACCTGCCGTGGGCACTCTACCCGGACCTGCCGCCCGGCTAGACTTAGGGCATGAGCGAATCCAATTTTAAGGTGAATCCGCCCAATTTGGGCAACGTCGAAACGCTCGTCCCGTTCCTGCCGGGGGGAGATTTGTCCAGCTCCGATTACACGGGGTTTGCATTTTCCGACATCAAATGGCCCGAGGATAGTTACCCCGCAGTCCGCTTCGACACTGTTTTGTTCCAAGGCGCGGTCCTTTCACGAACAAAGATGCGTAGCGCCGCCCTCGAGGAGGTCCGCCTGGCCGCGTGCGACCTATCCAGCGCAGACTGGACCGCGCGCGGCTTTCCAGGGCTGAATTCTTATCGTCAAGGCTGACCGGGTTCGTGGGCGCCGAAGGCCACTACCAGGACGTACTGTGGCGCGCCTGTAAACTCGACTACTCGCTGTTTCAAATGGCCAAACTGACGCGGTGCGTCTTCGAGAAATGCGATCTGACGCAGGTCACTTTTGAGGGGGCAACCGCAAGCCATGTTGCGTTCCGCGACTGCAATCTCACAGGCGCTCGGTTCATTCGATCAAGGCTCTCGGACGTCGACATGCGCGGTTCACGCATCGACGGCCTGGAGATCAATACGGAGGACCTGTCTGGGCTGCGCATCGATTTGTCGCAAACCCCGGTGATCGCGGCCCTCACCGGCGTGGTGATCGAAAAGAGCTGAAAGGCCGCGCACCCGCACGATGCACCCCTGTAACGCGAACGGTGCGTGACGGACACACTATCAGCAATTAGACTATTCTGAGTCACCAAATCGCCCCCCGGGAAACCCAACAATGCTCGCCCACCGCATTGCCAATATCACCGTCGCCTCACTCCTCCTGGTTTGCTCGCTTGCCACCCTGGCCCGCTCGGCCGATTCGGCGCCGGCCGCTGGTCCGCTGCTCACGCGCTGGGCCAAGGACGTTTCGCCCACGCACGTCCATCCCGAATATCCGCGGCCGCAAATGGTCCGCTCGCAGTGGCAAAGTCTCAATGGCCTGTGGGACCTGGCGATTGTCGATGGCCGGCAAGCCGCGCCCCCCGAGAATTTTGGTAAGCAGATTCTCGTCCCGTTTCCGGTCGAGTCGGCCCTGTCGGGCGTGATGCAAAAAGTCAGTCACGTCTGGTACCGCCGCACGTTCGAAATTCCCGCCAACTGGCACGACAAACGCGTGCTGTTGCACTTCGGCGCCGTCGACTGGCAGGCCACGGTCTGGGTCAACGGCCGCGAGCGGGGAACCCACTCGGGCGGATACGACGCTTTCAGCTTCGATGTGACCGACGCCTTGAAGCCCAATGGGCCGCAGCAGCTCACCGTGCGGGTTTTCGATCCCACGTCGGCCGGCGGCCAGCCGCGCGGCAAACAAGTCGATAAGCCCGAAGGTTGCATGTACACCCAATCGACCGGCATCTGGCAAACCGTCTGGATCGAACCCGTTTCGCCGCCGCACGTCGAGCATCTGGATCTGACGCCCGACTTCGACGCCTCGGCCTTGCGTCTCACGGTTGCCGGTGCCGGCACCACGGCCGATGACAAGGTCGAAGCGATCGTCAGCGTCGATCAGCGCGAGGTCGCCCGCGCGACGGGCAGCATCGGCTCCGAAATCAAGGTCCCCGTTCCCCGCGCAAACCCTGGACCCCCAACGCACCGTTTTTGTACGGCCTGGAGGTCGTCGTCTCGCGCGACGGCCGGGTGGTCGATCGGGTCGAAAGCTATTTCGGCATGCGCAAAGTCGAGCTGATGCAAGGCGGCTACGGCCACAAGCAGATCGCGCTGAACGGCCAGCCCCTCTTCTTGTCGGCACCGCTGGATCAGGGCTTTTGGCCCGACGGTCTCTACACCGCCCCGACCGACGAAGCCCTGCGCTACGACATCGAGATGACCAAGAAGTTCGGTTTCAACTGCACGCGCAAGCACGTCAAGATCGAGCCTGAGCGCTGGTATTACTGGTGCGACGTGCTCGGGCTGTTGGTCTGGCAAGACATGCCGTCGGGCGATAACAAGACGTCCGAGGACAAAAAGCAATTCCAGGTCGAGCTCGAGCAAATGATTGCCGAGCACAAAAACCATCCTTCGATCATCCACTGGATCTTGTTCAACGAAGGCTGGGGTCAATTCGACACCAAGCGGCTGACCGGGCGGATCACCGAGTTGGATCCGACGCGGCTGGTGACCGATGCCAGCGGCTGGACCGACGAGGGAGTCGGCAGCGTGCTCGACACCCATGTCTATCCCGGTCCATCGGCGGCCATCCCCGACGCCAACCGTGCCATGGTGCTGGGCGAATTCGGCGGCCTGGGGCTCAAAGTCGAAAACCACACTTGGTCCGGCACGACCTGGGGTTATCAAAACGTCGCTGACAGTGCCGAGCTCACCAGCGCCTACGAAGCTCTCTGGCAGGAAGTCTGGGAATTGCACAAGTCGCAAGGACTTTCGGCCGCCGTCTACACCCAATTGACCGACGTCGAAACCGAAATCAACGGCCTGCTCAGCTACGATCGGGCGGTCGTGAAGCTCGACGTCGATCGGGCGGCCAGCTCGGCCGGCGGTCAATTTCCCGAACAAAAACCGCTCGTCGCCACCAGCGAGCAAGCGCCGCAAACCTGGCACTACACGCTCGAAAAACCGGCCGACGATTGGAACACCACCCGGTTCGACGACTCGGCCTGGCAAACCGGACCGGGCGGATTCGGCCGCGAACTGACGCCCGGCGCGATTGTCCACACACCCTGGCTCACAGAAGACATCTGGCTGCGCCGCCAGTTCGAGGCCAAGGCCGCTCCGCTGGGTGCCCTCGGCCTGCGGCTGCACCACGACGAGCAGGCCGAAATCTACATCAACGGACATCTCGTCGCCGAGCCCAAGGGCTATAGCAGCCGCTACGGCACGCTGCGGCTCGACGACGCGGCCCGGGCGGCAATCCGGCCCGGCAAGAACCTGCTGGCCGTCCACTGCCATCAGACAGTCGGCGGGCAATACATCGACGCGGGCCTCGTCGAGCTCGTCGACACGGCGCTGGCCGACGCCACCCCCGAAAATCCCTGGATCTCGATGTTCGACGGCAAGACGCTGGGGCAGTGGAAGCCCTCGAAATTCGGCGGACAGGGGGACGTCGACGTCGACGACGGCCAAATCCGCATGAGCTTCGGCAGCGAACTGACCGGCATCACCTGGGCCGGCCCGCCGCCAAAAATGAACTATGAACTGGAGCTCGAAGCCCGGCGAATCGATGGGAACGATTTCTTTTGTGGGCTGACGTTTCCGGTTGGCGACTCGCCGTGCAGTTTCATCGTTGGCGGCTGGGGTGGCGGAGTCATCGGGCTTTCAAGCCTCGACGGCAAGGATGCGGCGCGAACGAAACGACCCGATTCGCCGCGTTCGACAAAGGCCGCTGGTACACGATCCGCATCCGCGTGACCGAGCACAAGATCGAAGCCTGGATCGACAAACAGAAGCAGGTCGACGTCGACACCACGGGCAAGAAGATTTCGATCCGCCCCGAGGTCGAAGCATCGGTGCCGCTGGGAATCTCCTGCTATGCCACGACCGCCGGCCTGCGAAACCTTCGCTGGCGGTCGCTCGCGCCGGCAGCGAAATAAAAGGCCAGAGGCATCCGTTGCTGTGCGCCGCCTGTGCGTGTCGGTCGCGCCCAGCGCCACTAACCCGAAGCGCCAGCGAGGGATGACCGGCCCAGCTCTCTCGCTTCACGCTCAGTCGATTTCAATTGTCGCACCGCGATTCGCCGGTGTCGCGACGATCGTCGAGAGCCGGGCGGCGGCGAATTGCCGCTCGACGTTGGCCACCAGGTCGGCGGCCTGTGCGGCATTTGGCGTGAGGGCGAAAATTGTCGGGCCCCACGAGCTTTGCCCCACGCCGCGGACCCCGCTCTTACGCAGCCAGGCAACCAGTTCCGTTTGCAGCCCTGCCGCATAGGCGCCCCCTTGCCACTCGGCAAATAGCAGCCCGGCCGCGTGGCCATAGCGATACAGGCTTTCCCCGAACGCGTCGAAATCTCCCTCGGCCGCAGCCGGCAACAGATCGACCAACACCTCGCGCGACAGCGCCGCCGTCACGTCGGCGGCAGTCGGCGGCAGATCAGCAAACGCTCGGCGTTCGCGCGCGCCCGACAATCCCTGCCGCTCACGATCAATCAGCAAAACAAACCGCCACGCTTCGGGAAGCTCCAACCGGCTGATCAGCGGCGAAACCGAGCCCACCCCCCGCTTGCCTCCCTCGACCAACAGTCCGCCGCGGGCGAAACCATGCGTGCCGATCGCCGAACGCTCGCCCCGCCCGACCTGTCGTGCCCAACGCACGGCAGCGCCGTCGCTCATCGATCGGCTGGCCGTGCCTGCCAAGGCCGACAGACCCGCGGCAACGGCCAGCCCCAACTGGGTGCCGGTACCCAGTCCGACATGCTCCGGCGGCGCCGACTCGATTTCGATGCGGCAGGCCGGCTCGGCCGCCGCGCCTTCCAACGGTTGACTGGCGGTAAATTCGCGGGCGAATCGCAATGCCCGTTCGGCCAGCGGACCGGTCGCCGAAAGCCGGTCGGCCGGGCGCAGGGCAATCGACAGCCCCGGCGCGTCGATCATCACGCCCACGCCGCCAAATTGTCGCTCTGTGGCGGCACCCAACGACAGCAGCCCGAAATGCAATCGGCTGGGAGCACGTACTCGGACAACGTGGGGCGACATGGCGGGACAATCTCTCAGCGGAAGGCAGGCGGTTCAGCGGCCGAATCGGGCACGAAAAAATTGATCGAGAAACGCCCAGGCACGCTCTTCGGCGACGCCGCCGGTCTTTTCGACCAGCGGCCGCAGACGTTCAAGTTGAGCAAAGATTTCGTCCTCGGGCAACCAGTCGACCCGCGTGGCCAGAATCGCCGCCTCGAGCACGGCATGCCGCGCCCGATTGAAACCGCAAAAATCGCGCAGTCGCCCCGTCTCGACTACCTCGGCCTCCATCCGCACGCGCTCCTGTCGATCGTCGATCGAGCGGATCCGAAATGCGTACCAGCGGCAGGCATCGGCCAGGATCCAATCCCCCTGCGGCGACGCCGCGTCGCCAAGCCACCGCGGCGCCGGCTCCAGCATGCCGACCGCGGAGCGGGCCAATTGCTCGACGTCGTCGGTCACGTGAAACACTCCGCGTCCCGACCGCTTGAGATTCTGGTAGGTCGTTGACGTTTGAAATGGTTTGAGCACCAGCCGGTCCATCGAGCCCTCGACCTCCGGCCCCATCGGCGCCAAGTGGGGCGAGCCATCGGCACGAGTCGAACTGACCAGACCTTCCAGAATAAAGGGCATTCAAGCATCCGAGCGCGCGAGCGCGCCGCGGTCCTTAAAAAGTTACCGGCCGAACCGGCGGCAAAAAATCGAGTTCGGGGGCGCCGCCCGTTCGCTCTCAATCGTGGGCAAATCGGCCGGCAGCGTTGCGCCGGCCCGACGCAAAAAAGCCGCCAGCAGCGGATAGCCGCAGTCGGTCAAAATCGACTCAGGATGAAACTGGATCCCAACCAGCGGATACTGGCGATGTTCGATGGCCATGATCGTGCCGTCGTCGGTCCAGGCCGTCACCGCAAAACTGTCGGGCAGCGTCTCGCGCTCGACAATCAGCGAATGATACCGGCACCCGAGCATCGGATTGGGCAAGCCGGCAAAGATTCCGCCGCCAGCGTGATAGATCGGCCAGCAGCGGCCGTGGACCGGCTCTTCAGCCCGCACCACTCGGCCCCCCAGCGCCAGGGCCAGCGTTTGATGTCCGAGGCAGACTCCCAGAATCGGCAGCCGATCGCCCAGCCGCCGGACCAGGTCCAGCGAGCAGCCGGCTTCGATGGGCGAGCAGGGGCCCGGCGAAAGGACGATCGCAGCCGGCCGCAGCGCAAGCACTCGCTCGACCGTGATCGCGTCGTTGCGCACGACGACCGTCTCCTGTCCCAGCCTCTCGAAATAGCGGGCCAGGTTGAAGACAAAGCTATCGTAATTATCGACCAACAGAATCATGGGGCCCTAGGCTTGAGGCTTGAGTTCCGAGGCTTGCGTTACAAAGCAATCGTTACAACGTCTTCCTGCAAGTGCACTGGCACGGCGGCGAGTCGCGTTTCTAGTTTTTCCTTGAGCCTCAAGTCTCAGGACTCAAGCCTCGCCGTAGGCGCGCAGCAGTCCTGCGGCTTTGTGCCAGGTTTCTTCATATTCGCGCTGCGGATGCGATTGGGCCACGATGCCGCCGCCGACCGGCGCTTGCCACCAGCCCCGCCCGGCCGTGACAGTGCGAATCAGCAAATTCGTATCGGCCGAGCCGTCGAACCCGATATAACCCAATGCTCCACAATACGGCCCCCGGGCAGTCGGTTCCAGTTCCGCGATGATTTGCATTGCCCGCACTTTCGGTGCTCCGCTGATCGATCCGCCCGGAAAGGTCGCGCGCAACAGGTCGAGCGCCCGAACTCGGGCCGCAGCCGGCCGCGCACCGCCGAGACCAGGTGCTGGACAAACTGGTAGCTTTCCAACTGGCAAAGCTGCGTCACCCGCACGCTATCGGCGTGGCAGACTTTGGCCAGATCGTTCCGCATCAGATCGACGATCATCACGTTCTCGGCCCGATCTTTTTCGCTTTGCACAGATCGTCACCGGCAAACAGATCGGCCTCGGGCTGGCGCGTCCGCTGCCGGGTTCCTTTGATCGGCCGCGTTTCCACTTCCCGGCCGACGACTTTCAAGAATCGTTCCGGCGACGCACTGGCGATCTGAAATTCACCCAAGTCGAAATAGCCGGCAAACGGCGCAGGGTTGCAGCGGCGCAGCCGCAGGTAGAGGGCCACTGCCGATTCGCGTGCCGGAAAGAGCAACCGCTGCGACAGGTTCACCTGGAACACGTCTCCCGCGCGGATGTATTCGATTGCCCGCTCGACCATGGCGATGTAGGCGGCGGCCGAAAAATTGCTGACCAGCCCGGCCGGCCCGGTGATGGCAAAACTCGGCGCCATGCGATTGGCCGCGATCGCCCTCGCATGATCGGGCAAAACGCTTTTCGGGGCCGGCTCGGCCAGCCACGAGGCAAACTCCCTGGCCCGCTGTTCGGCTCGCCGCTGCCGGGCGGCCGGCTCGGTCTCGGGGAAACCCTGCGAGACGATCCAGGCTTCGCCCGATTGATGGTCGAAGGCCAAAACGACGTCGTACAATCCCACGGCCAAGGCCGGCACCTGGAATTCGTCGAAAGCCGGCCGGGCGATCTGCTCCAGCGATCGGTTCAAATCGTAGGCCCACAGACCGGCCGCTCCCCCTTGAAACGGCGGCAGGCCGGGCACGGTGCCGGTTTCGAACTTTGCCAATCGTTCGGCCAGCCGAGCCAAGGCGTCGGTTCCATCGGCCGGAACCATCAAAAAATCGAACGGATCGGCTGCGAGAAACGAATAGCGTCCCAGCTCCGGATCGCGCAGCGCACTGTCGAGAAACAGCGCGTGCCGCCGGCCGGCCAACCGCACCAGCACCTCCTCGGGCGCAGATTCCTGCCCAGGGGCACGACGACTGGCCGCCACGTCGAATCGCGATCGTGCGAGTGCGCGGGTTCGCTCATTTCGATTCGTCCGCCGGCCCAGAGCCTGTATCGCTTGTGCCCGTTTCGTCACCGGCTGCCGGCTCGCGGCTTTTTTGTCCGCGTGCCAGCCGATGCGAATTCTCGGACCGGGTCAAAAAGCCCCAATCGAGCGCTTCGTCCTGCCGATAGTCCTTGCCCAAGGTCAATGCCGTGGCGGCTTTGGCCATTTCGTAACCGAGATAAAAGGCGTGATTCGGATCGATCGGTTTTTCGGCCGCCGCTGCCATTTGCTCGAAGAGCAAGAAGGGATCGACCTCGGCCCAATGGCCGCCAGCCGTCACGGCGTGGATTTTGCCACGTTCGGCGAACAGGCGGTAATTGTGATCGCGAATCTCGCGAGCGAGTTTTTCCAGATACTCGGCGCCGAACTCCGGCACCATCGCATCGCGCAGCATTACCAGCCCAGCGTCCAAACGCTTGGGCGGCAGCCGGTGCCGCACGGCATAATAAACCAGCCGCCGCGCCAGATCGCATTCGTTCACGCTCGAACGGGCCCAATTGATCACCTCGGTCGTCAGCACGCTATGGATCGACAGCTCCTGACAAAAGCCCAACAGCAGGACGTTGATCGCGGCCGAATCGGCATCGGTCAGCTCGGTCAGATTGCCGATGCCCATCAGCATTTCCGCATCGGGATAGCGGCGCCGCACGTCCAGGTATCGCCCCAGGCTGGTGGCAAATCCGCAGCCGATCGGCTCCAGGATCGGATCGATCCGCAGGGGAATTTTGGCCGCGGCAAGCAGCTCGACCGTCTCGTCCAATCCGGCCAACGTGGCCGGCACGTCGGGCACGGCGACCACCTCGCAGCCCCAGTCGGCCGCCGCGTGGCGATTGCCGCTGTTGACGCTCAGCACCAGCTCGGCCCCGGCCCGCACCGCGGCCGCGATCTCCACGACGTTCATGCTGTCGATCGAAACGCGATGTCCCGCGTCGACCAGCGCGCGCACGGTTGGCCCGACGCCCGGCCAGGCGTCGCCCGGATCGCAGCCCAAGTCGATCAAGTTGGCCCCGGCCGCTCGAAATGCGGCGGCCTGCTGGAGAATCGCGGCCAGCGACAATCGCGGGGCGTGATTGATCTCGGCCAGGATCTCGATGTCGTACTGGCCAAAGTCGGCTGGCGTCTGGGCAGCCTGGCCAAAGAATTCGCCCAGCCGGCGCAGATCGTGCGGCCCGCGCACGACCGGCACACCCAGCGCCTCGGCGATCGGCTCCAGCTCGCCATTGCAATAGCCCGGCAAAACCGCGCGATCGGCCTCGACCGGCCCGGCCACGTGACGGGCGACCCAATCGGTGCTCATCAACGCCGCCACCGTGATCGGCAGCACTTCGACCGTGTAGCCAAAGCCGATCTCGCCCGCCAACCGCTCGAGCTCTGCCCGTAGGGCGAATTCCGCCAGGCGTCCGGTAATAAAATGGATGCGCTCTGGCGGCATGCGAAGGGATTTCACTGTTTATGGCAGGCTGTGTTTTCACCTGCCATTTTATTCCAACCGCGAAGGCAGCGACACCGGCAGCGGTGCTACAATCCTGGTATGGACGCCCCCAATCCGACCGAGCACCACTTCGTGTTCTACTCGCGGACGCTGGCGATCGCGGTCGCCGCCGCCGCGGCAATTGTCGGGCTCGCCATCGCGTTTCCGATGGCGGTCGCACTGCTGGCGACTGTGGTCGTGCTTTGGGCGGGGCCGATGCTTCCATGGATCTTCAAACGGCGGCCGTAGGGGCCAGCTCGGCGTCGCCCGCCGCGTCCCGAGGAGGCGCCCTACCCGTTTCCCGGCATCGCCAAACCGCCGTCGACCGGCAAGATGTGCCCCGTAATAAAACTCGCGGCCGGCGATGCCAGAAAGACAACCGCTTGGGCCACGTCGTCGGGCGTTCCCCAGCGGCCGAGCACCGATTCGCGCTTCGCACGGTCTTGCCAGGCCTGCGAGGCGTGCTGACCCCACGCCGTTTTGATCCAGCCCGGCGCCACGCAGTTCACTCGCACGGCCGGAGCCAGCGAGCGGGCCAGGCTTTTGCTGAACGCCATCACGGCTCCCTTGGTCGTGGAAAAAACTTCGCCGCTGGCGCCGGCCATGCCGTGCTCGGCCTGGTCCCAGCCCATGTTCACGATCGCCCCACTGCCGCGCTTTTGCATCCGCTCGCCCAACAGTCGCGAGAGCCCGATCGTTCCCCCGACGTCGACCTGCCACAGCCTTTGGAGTTTTTTGTCGAACGGCCAGCCCGCGGCCTCGCCGGTCAGCACGTCGGCGCCGGCATTGTTGACCAGGATGTCGAGGGCTCCCTGCCAGTCCCAGGCCGTGGCGGCCAGCGGTTCGTGCGCCGCGGCGTCGGCCAGATCGGCCAGCAGCACTTCGGCCCGGCGGCCCAGAGCCGCGATCGATGCGGCCGTGGCGTCGGCTCCGGCGCGATTTTGTCGGGCGTGAACCATCACGTCGGCCCCGGCCTGGGCCAGAGCGATCGCGATGGCCCGGCCAATGCCGCTCGATGCGCCGGTCACTAGCGCAGTCTGACCGGTCAATGTCTTCGACGGCTCGGGCATGGGGGAAAGGATCTCGCGTTTCTCTGCGGCGATTTGCGGCCCACGGCGCGCCAGAAGTGGCGATTTTGTAGCGCGGACGCGGGAGTATGCGTTAGTTCTGGCGCGGGCGGCAGGCTAGCCCCCACAGCGATTGCAGGAACACGAACGCCAAAAAGACGATGTCCGGCTCGGGGGCTTTTACCGTGCCCAGCAAGAAGGCAACTTCGGCCGCCGCGACGTTATCGCGCTCGGCGAGATTTCCAGCGAGTGGCGGCAGACCCACCACGGTTGCCGAGGCGTCTGGCTCTTGCAGCCCCCAAACGGTGTCGCGAACCAGTCGGGCCGCGCCCGATGAGTGAATCACGGCGACCGCCAGCAGAAACGGATCGACCAAGGGAGCATCACGCCGCGGCAAAATGGCGATGGCCGGCAACCACATTGCCAGGCCGCCGGCGGTGTTCCACTGGGCATCGCCCGTTCCTCGATCGGCGTCTCCGGCGACTTCGTCGGGCGGCAGAATTCCGCCAGGCGCCCGGATATCACCGGTGTCGACCGGCGAAGCGGTGAAGGTTCCTTCGGCCCCGGGATCGGCCGTAGGTGCCAGATTGGCTGATCGCTGGCCGAAATTGGTGTCGATTTCGGTCGCCAGAGCGCCAACGCCTGGTGCCAAAGCGATCACCAGGCCGCCTGCCAGCGCGGCAAGCATCGTGCGGGTCGAGATTGTTTTAGGCGTATTCATTCGCCGCACGGCCAACAATGCTGGGTCAAATTGGCCTCGGTCCCACCGAGTCCGTCCCGGGCTCGCTTCAGGTGCAAATCTTGCGCCCGCCGCGAACCCGAACTGACTATCAGCACACTAACTCGCCGGTGCCTTGCGAGTCAACGTCGAGTGGGCGAAAGGCCGATTCGCGCGGCCCAGCGCGGCTCAGCCGATTTTGGCCTTGAGCTGGTTGAGTAGCGTGATTGCCCCGCCGATTTCGGCCTTTTGCCGCTCGGCTTCTTGGGGAATCTCGCGTTCGATCGTCAGGGGGCCGTGGTAGCCGATCGCGTCGAGCGTGCGCAGATATCGCTCCATGCCGACGTCCCCCTGCCCAACGGCACTTCGGTCCCCCATTCTTCGCCGGGGTGGGCCGCCCAGCGGGCATCCTTGCAATGGACGCTGCGGACCAGCGAGCCGATCTTTTCGAGCGCGGCGATCGGTTCGCCCGAGCCGTACAGAATCATGTTGGCCGGATCGAAATTGACGAACAAATTGTTCCGCTCCGACGTCGTGCAAAAATCGCAGCAGACAATCGGCCGGCTCCTGCCCGGTTTCCAGGTGCAGGTTCTGCCCGTTGCGTCTGGCAATGGTCGCAAAGGTCGCGCGTGACGGCGAGCACCTCGCGATAGAGCGGATCGGCCGCGTCGTGCGGCACAAAGCCCAAGTGCAGCGCCGACGACGTCGACTTCCAGCAGCCGGGCGAAGTCGGCGATCTGCTTCATCTCCCGCACGCGCTCTGTGCGGGTGGCCGGCGGCACCAGGCCCACGGTCCGCACGACCGTGGGAATGTCGGCGTAGCTTTCTCCCTCGAAGCCGCCGAAGACCGCCGTGAGCGAAATGCCCAAGTCGGCCAGCGTGGCCAGAAACTCGCGCGCGCGGGCCGGCGTGCGCGAGGCCGCTGCGGGCGCGTGAAGCTGGATCGTGGAGACGCCCAGCTCGCGGGCAACTTCCAGCTTGACTCCCAGGCCGGCATCGATGCTGGCAAATACGCCGATCGGCCACTTCGACTTCATGCCTTGGGGCTCCTGCTGCGCTGGCGTGGGAACGATTTGGCGGGGAATCAAAGATCAGATGATCGTGGTGCGAGCGATCAAGACCAGCGCGAAACGTCGGGCTTGATCCCTTCGGGCGTCTCGTCCGAATCGATGTCGAACCATTCGTCCTTGAACTCGATGCGGCGATTCTCGCGGATGGCGATGTTCGTCGTCAGCGCGATCACGGCGTCGCCCAGCGCCATCTTGGGATTGCAGCGCGGTTGATGCGCCGGGTCGGGATTGCGAATGCACCAGGCCCAGTGCTCCATTTCCTCGGTGTAGCCGCGGCTCGGAGGGCCGGTTTCCAGGGCCTGCTTTGCCGACCGCCGCCGCCGGTCCGCCGCCGCTGGCCGTGGTGTCGAGGACCGGCTTGCCGCTCTTGGCCTTGGCTA
Organism: uncultured Planctomycetaceae bacterium; assembly: GCA_963702015.1. Classification (GTDB taxonomy): domain Bacteria; phylum Planctomycetota; class Planctomycetia; order Pirellulales; family PALSA-1355; genus DATJTR01. The sequence continues at coordinate 773,155 of OY969698.1, read as the reverse complement.
CGGTCACCTTGGTGTCGGTGGCCGAGTCCTTGAACAGCATCACTTCCTGTTCGCGTTCGAGGATCAGCGTTCCCTGGGTTCCCAGCACGGTTTCGCCATAGCCGCCGAAACCGTTGCCGTTGATCGACGAATAGGTGACGCCGATCGTTTTGGTTTTGTCTTGTTCGTACTTGGGGCCGGGGAACTGGTAGATGCAGTAGACGTGATCCTCGCAATCGCGATCGAGCGGGAAGATTTCGCGTCCCCCCATGGCGGCCACGCTGAGCGGCAAGGCTTTCTTGCCGTCCTCGCGCAGGCCGCTGATGAAGATGCCGGCCGCGTCGAGTTGGTGGCTGCCGAGCTCGGCCATCAAGCCGCCGCCGGTGCGGTTCCAGAGCCGCCAGCGAATCAGTTCTTCCAGCGCGCTGCGCGAGTTGCCGTTGGCCAGCGTAATCGATTGATAGCCGTAGTTCTCGGCGTTCAGTTCGCGATCTTTGTATTGTTCTTTCAGCTGGGCCAGCCGCATGACCAGCGCGTCGATTTCGCCCCCGGTCGTCTTGTCGAGCTCGGCTTGCAGCTTTTCGATGTCCTTGCCCATCTTGTCGTCGGGCAGCGGCGGCTGCCAACTATCCTTGCCGGGCAGATTGCCGCGATGCCACTGGGCGCGGATGTAATGGATGTCGCCGATCAGGCCGCGGCGGATCATGTCGACGGCGTTGTCGTAGAGAATGCTGTAATGCCGCTGGTGGCCGACGGTCAGGATCTTGTCGGTCTGCTTGGCGACGCGGCCCATTTCCTTGCACTGGGCCACGTTGTGGGCCATCAGCTTTTCGGTCAGCACGTGCTTGCCGGCCTTCATCGCTTCGATGGCCACCTGGGCGTGCAGATGCAGCGGCAGCGCGATCACCACCGCCTCGACGTTGGGATCGGCCAACAGTTCGTGATAGTCGTTGTCGTAGACCTTCACGTGCTTGCGGGCTTCGTCTTCCGATCTTCCAGCCATACTTCGTCATCAGGCCGGGCCGGACGGCCAGCACCGTCGGGCGAGGAATGATCGCCGTTGAAGGCGCGCCACACGTTGTAGGGGCGAATGTCGGCGATCGCCACGACCTGGATGAAGCTGGGCGTGATCGCGCCCAACAGCACGCTGCCTTCGTCGCCGGTGCCGATGAAGCCGACCCGCAGCGGATCGCCGAGCGTCTTTTCGTAGCCGAAATACATCGCTCCCAGGCCGGCTCCCGAGACGACGCCGGCGGCGATTCCCTGTTGCAGAAAATCGCGACGCGTGAGCTCCGAGCCGATCGCCTCGTAAAAATTTTCTTTGCCGGTCGATCGCTCTTCAGGAGTGAGATTCATGGCTCTTGCCTTTCGCCGAACAACAGGTGCGCCTGAATAAGAATTGGAGGAAAAAATCGAGGCCGGCCCAACGCCCCACCGGCACGGTGGCCAGCGCCAGCAGGGTCAGCATTTCAAGCAGTTGAGGATAGGTCGCCAGCGTGTCGCTGAGCCAGGGTGGCTGGGCCAGCACCACGCTCAACAAAAACGCCGCGCCGCCCAGGGCCGCCAGCCGGGCCAACAGCCCCACGATCAAACAGCCGCCGACCATGCGTGATGGTGTAGGCCACGAAGCGGTCGAGCTTTTCCAGCGGCGTGCGCGGCGAAACCGCCAGACCGGCCGCGCGCTGCTCGGGAGTCAGCAGCGCCGTCGAGCTCTTCGAGCATGCCGCGCTCGATCGAGCGGACGTGCGTCGTCCAGGGGCCGGCCTGCGACTTCAGCTTGGCCTGCGCTTCGGCGATCCGCTTCTTCTCGAACGGCACGTCTTCGGCCGAGGGCGACTTGCTGCGACCAGGCCAATCGCTGCCATTGGTGGACGTGGTCGACCAGGTCTTCACGCGTGTCGGCACAGCCAGGCCAAGAATTGGGCCTGTCGGCGTTCGACGATCTTTTCCATCTCGGCCTGTTGGTCGGCCGTCGGCTTGTAGATTTCGACGAAGTGCTGCTCGGCCGCTTTCAGACCGGCGATGACCCGGTCGCGCCAGGCGTCGATCAGGTCGCCTTCGTCGGCCGAGCTTGTCGCGGCGACGTGCAGCGTGTCGTCGAATCCGAAACCGGCCTCGGGCAGCGCCGCTTGATAGTGCGCGGCCAGCGGCCCCTTGGCCGGCCGCAAGAACCCTTCGCTCGACCAGTGAGGATCGGCCAGGTGCTGCGCTCCCTTCGGTAAAGAAATGCCAGCCGATGACCAGCCGCAGCGCAACCAGCGCGATCACCGTCGCCGCGCCGTATCGCGACACCTCGATTTTGCACCGGTAGATCCTCTCTCGCGCGTCGCGGCAGTGCCGCCGCCAGTGGGTCGTGTCGAAAGCCCGCCCGCCAAGGCACCGTGCCCACGTGCCGCACGGGGAGCAGGCGATTGTCATCGCCGCCGAGGTGATCGACGTTGCACCGCGAAAAGCGACTTCGGGCCGTTCGATCACCCCGCGCACGGCGTGCAATCATCGACGGGGGTTGATCTGGTTCATTCTAAACAGTCGCCAGCCACGCCACCAGTATCTTCGAGCAGGCTCGAGGCCTGAGACGCGAGGCTCGCCGGGCGGTGCATGAAACGGGGGGGCGTGCCGCGTCATGCCTTACTCGGCCAGCCAATTGCTGACCTTTGGCCTCCGCCGGCCGTTCTTGCGGCGTCTGCCCCACCCCTCGATCGAATTGCGTCGCCGCCGGGTCGCCTTTCGTTTTTGACCCACCAAAACACCTCGCTGGAACATGTCCTTGGGAGACGCCTCGATGGCTGAAGACCGCGGTAAGCTGACGACAGTGGTCTGGTCCGAGGTCTTTCCCTGGCTCAATCTGGTGACGGCTCTGCGGTTGGCGTTCAACCCCCGGGCGCTCGTCTTCGCGGCGCTGGCCTGGGTGGCCATGACGGCCGGTTGGCGGCTGTGCGGATCGATCTTTACCTGGCGCTGCTGCGCCCGAAGCCGACAGTCACCTGGCCCTGGCGATCGACGATGCGGGCCAGTGGCCCTGGACGCAACGTCCGCCGCTGGGGACGGTGCTGAGCGAGGCATCGAATCAAGGTTGGCCGCTGGGCTGGTGGTATTTTTCGCCGGTGGTCGATGCCCACCTGCGGTTGGCGGCTCCGTTTTTTGGCCTGTTCAATCCGCAGATCACGCTGGGCGAGTTTTTCTATCTGCTCGTTTGCGGACTGTGGGAACTGGCGGTCTGGGCGTTCTTCGGCGGCGCGATCACGCCGGCTGGCGGCCGTGGCGCTGGCCCGCGAGGAATCGCTGTCGTGGGGCTATCTGGCCGCGCTATGCGCAGAGCAAGTGGCCTTCGTATTTCGCGGCCCCGCTGTTTCCGCTGTTCGGCGTGGCCCTGGCCGCTGTCCCGCTGGCGGTGTTCGGCCTGCTTGCTGCGCAGCGACATTGGACTGGTGATTGCCGGCGCGCTCTGGTTTTTGGTTCTGCTGGCCGGATTGTTCATGGCGGTTCTGCTGGTCGGTCTGTTCTTCGGATTTCCGCTGATGTGGGCCACGATCAGCGCCGAGGGGACCGACGCCTTCGACGCCCTCAGCCGGTCCTATGCCTACACCTATCAGCGGCCGCTGCTGTACGTCCTCTACTCCTTCGCGGCCGGCGCCCTGGGAATGTTGGGCTGGATCGTGGTGGGGATTTTCACCTCGACCGTTTTCGATCTGGGCGCCTGGGGCGTGAGCTGGTGTAGCGGTGACCGGATTTCTCCGGAACTGCTGGGTGGGGCGTCCTGGGGCGCGGCTCTGCTTGGCGATGGCACCGGGTCCGCTCCGCTCGACGGCGTGGTGACCAGCTCCACCGGTAAGCTTGGCTTGGGGCTGATCAGCTTCTGGATGGACCTGGTCGTGACGTTGGCGATGGCCTTCGTCTTCAGCTATTTCTGGACTGCCACCACGGCCATCTACTTCTTGCTTCGCCGCAATGTCGACGCCACCGAGATGGACGAAGTCTACATCCTCGAAGAAGACGATCACGGCCTGCCCACGCTCGATCACGATGCCGCCGGCGTTGCCGGAGCCGCCGACGCCGCGCCCCAACACGGAAGTGGCGAGGCCGGGCCAAATTCCCATTCGGACTAGCGATCCTGAGAGTGGCTTGGCAGCGGTCGCCGTGGCCAGCGCGGTATCGGCGGCTTAACGGTGATGCCCGCCGCCGTGTCCGCCGCCACTGTGTCCGCCGCCACCATGCGCATGCCCGCCCCCCCCGCCCATATGGGCGGCACTGCCCCCGCCGTGCCCTCCTCCACCGTATCCACTCAGGCCATTTCCGCCGCCACCGGCCGAATAGGCACGGCGGGCCGCGGCCCGCGATTGGGCCATGGCGGTGACGAGCGTCCGGGCGTTTTGATTTCGGGCCGAGGGCTTGAATGGCGAGGCGGTGCCGGCTTTCGCGCTCCGGCCGATCGCGTTCGGGATCTTGGCAGCGCTGGCTGCACCTTTTCCTGCCGACGTGCCCGTGGAAGAACCGGTTTTATTGTGCTTTGCGTGATGCTCGTGCTCCAGCGTACCGGCGAGAGTGACCGCCGAGCCCTCGGGGACAACATTGACGCCACTTGGCAGGCCGGCGGCCGCGCCGCTTGCATTCGTGCCGCCAGTCGAGCCGGGGCCGGTGGCCTGATGGTTGTGGGCAGGATTGGTCGTGGTGGTCGTGGTGGTCGTGGTTTCCGTCAGCCCGGCCATCATCGAGGGCCGGTAGCTGCCGTGACCGTAGTTGCGATAGGGACTGTAGCCATAGCCGCGACCATAGCGGGGGTAGGCCCGGCCATTGGTACGTCGGTTACTGGCATAAACCTGCCGCCAAAGAGCATCGCCGCGGGCAACCGCGTTTTGAAAGTAGTTGGTAAACTGCGGCTGCGTAACGCGGTTCGTATTGGTGATCTGCAGCGCCGGCAGCCCCCCCTGCTGTCCCAGCATTCCCCCCTGCAGCCGCGGGGCACCAGCAAATTGCGTTTGGAAAAAAGGCCGGCCGCGGCCGATCAAGCCCGCACGGCCCAGGCTGGCCACCGTATTGTCGGTGAGCAGTTGAGCCGTGCTGAATTCGGTCCGGCTAAGAAGGTTGTTATGATTGCGGTCCGACTGGGTAAAGATCTGTTGGGCCATGGCCCCGATGTTGAGTCCGTTTTGCCGGCCGCCGACGTTTTGGGCCCAGCCGGAAACAGTCATCGCCAGCACGATCGTCAGGCTGGCCATCATGAGGGCTGCGATTTTCAGCGCGAAACATCGCATGGCGTGAGCTCTCCAGAATCTCTATCGCGGTGTGGCGGGCGGCTGGGTCTTTACAAGCACCGAGCCACCTCATTCATCTTAAGGTGGGACCAATTGGCAATCAAAGAATTGGCCAACTCCATTTACTAACCCCGCCTCCATCGTTAAGTATCTACCAGCCACGCGATGCGAATCTTTGTTTACGAATTTGTAACCGATGGCCCTTGGTCGGCGGCCGGCGACTCTCCGCCGCCGGCCAGCCTTGCCCAAGAGGGGCGGGCCATGCGCGACGCGTTGGCGGCCGATCTACGAGAGACCGGCTCGGTCGAAATCCTTTCGCTCGACGATCGACTACCCAAGCGCGAGGCGTTCCAGCAAGCCGCCGGCCAGGCAGATGCCACCATCATCATCGCGCCGGAGTTCGACGAAATCCTGGCCAACCTTCATCGTTGGGCCGCAGCAGCCGGCGCCCGCGTGCTGGGCTGCTCTCAAAAAACTGTCGAGCTGGCTGCCCACAAACAGCACGCGACCGAACATCTGGCCCGGCATGGCCTCCCTGTGCCGCAGGGCTTGTTCCTCACCCCCGGCCGGCCGCTGCCACGCGATTTTGCCTATCCGGCCATCCTCAAGCCGGTCGATGGTGCCGGCTCGCTCGACATCCGCTGGATCAGCGGACCCGACGATTTGACGGTTTTGCCGCCCCATAAAACTGGCTGGCGTTTGGAGCGGTTTTGCCCCGGCATCCCGGCCAGCATCGCCTTTCTTTGCGGCCCGAACGGGGCGATCGCCCTGCCCGCCTGCCGACAAATCTTGGCCGGCGTGGCAGCCGACGAAGCGTCGCCGTTCGCCTACCGCGGAGGACAATTGCCTTTGCCGCCGCCGCTCGACCGGCGTGCGCGGCAATTGGGCCAACGGGTCGTGGCGTCGCTCGATGGCCCGGCATACGCGGGCAACACCGGCTGGTTGGGGATCGATCTGGTGCTGGGCACCGACCTCGACGGTGCCGACGATGTGGTGATCGAGATCAATCCTCGCCTGACGACGTCGTATCTCGGGCTGCGGCGGCTGGCACGCGAGAATCTGGCAGCCGCCCTGTTGGCCGTGGCCGATGGCGGGCCGGCCAGGTTGTCGTTCCGGACCGAGCCATTACAATTCGCTCCCGACGGGCGTTGCCTGATCGGTTGTGAGCCTGGCGTTGACTGAGGAGCCTTGATGCGGCGGTTGGCGTTCGACATCGGTGGCGCAAACCTCAAGGCGTCTGACGGCCTCGATTTTTGCACGACCCGGCCCTTTCCACTCTGGCGACGGCCCACCGAGTTGGCCGGCGCGCTGACCTCGCTGGCTGCCGAAGCACCCCCGGCCGACCGCTGGATCGCGACGATGACCGGCGAGCTGGCCGATTGTTTTGCCACCAAGGCCGAAGGCGTCCGGGCGATCGTCGAGGCCCTGGCGCAAGCCGCCGAGGGCCGAGACGTCTCGATCTATTTAACCGATGGCCGGTTCGTGCCACCGGCCGTCGCCATTGCCCAGCCGCTGCGTGCCGCCGCGGCCAACTGGCATGCCTTGGCCCGTTTCGCGGTGCGCTATGCGCCTGGCGATTGCGGATTGCTCGTCGACATCGGCTCGACCACGACCGACATCATTCCGCTGGTCGCTGGCCAGCCGGCCGCCCTCGGCCAGACCGATCCCGAGCGACTGGTCAGCGGCGAACTGGTCTATACCGGGGTCGAGCGCAGCCCGGTCTGTGCGCTCGCCGCCGAACTGCCTTGGGCCGGCCGCACTTGCCCGACCGCACAGGAAGTCTTTGCCACGACCTGGGACGTCTATCTGACGCTGGAAGATTTGCCCGAGGAGCCGGCAAGTTTGCACACGGCGGACGGCCGGCCGGCGACGCGAGCTTGCGCGCTCGACCGGCTTGCCCGGCAGATTTGTGCCGACCGCACCCTGTTCGGCCCTGCCGACGCGCAGGCCGCCGCCCGATCGGTTGCCCAACGGCAGCGTCAGCAGATCGCCCGCGCGCTCGAGGCGGTGCTGCGACGGCTGCCCCGTCCGCCAAGGACCGTGATTTTGTCGGGCCACGGAGAATTCTTGGCCCGCCGCGTGATCGAATCCGTGGGGCTGGGGGCCGACGTGGTTTCGCTGCACGCGATTCTCGGGAGCGAGATATCCCGATCAGCGACCGCTTATGCCCTGGCGATGCTGGCCCGCGAAGAATCCTCCGTCTCATCCTACGAGCAAAGCTGATGCGTTTGCGCGTTGTCAAACTCGGTGGCAGCTTGCTCGACATGCCGGGCGTCGCCGATCGGCTGCGCGCGTGGCTGGCCCGCCAGCCGCCGGCCGCCACGCTACTGGTCGTCGGTGGCGGGCGATTGGCCGATGCGATCCGCCAGGCCCAGCGGGTGCACGCGCTCTCCGACGCGGCGGCGCATCGGTTGTGCTTGGAGGTGATGGGCGTCACGGCCCTGCTGGCCTGCGAGCTTTTGCCCGACGCAAGGCTCGTTCGCCGGCCGGCCGAGATTGATCGCGCCCGATCGGTCGGCCTGCAAGTTGTCGACGTGCGGCGAATTTTTGAACGCTGCCGCCCCGCTGCCCGAGTCGTGGCAGGTGACGAGCGACTCGATCGCCGCCCACGTGGTGCTTATGCTCGGGGCCGAAGAATTAATGCTGCTCAAGTCGACCCTGCCGCAGCAAACCTCCGCCTCGGCAAGCGACTTGGTCGCTCAAGGCGTGGTCGATGATTATTTTCCGACCGCAGCAAGATCATTTCTCACTGGCGCCCGCGTGCGACTCATCAACCTTCGCGATGCGCAGTTCGCCGAAGTGGCAGTGCACGACGTGCCGGTCGCAGCCCGATAACGCCCCAGCGCACACCGGAGCGCATTTCATTCGCGCCGCGAGGCATATAAACCCGAAGCGCCAGCGAGGGATCCTCGCCCGATCATCCCTCGCTGGCGCTTTGGGTTCGTGTAACAGCGAACCGCAAAGCTACCGGCAACTCTCGATCTCGGCCAACAGCGGCTGGAGATATGCTTCGTAGCGCCGCCAGCGTTCCACCGAACTGCGATAAACCGGCCGGCGCACCTGCACGTTGCTGGCGGTCGCGATCGGTCGGCTCGTTTTGTGAAAGCTCAAGCAGCGGTCGTCCCAGGGCAAACCGCAAAAATCGATCAGCCGCCGGGCTTGCTCTTCCAGGTTGTCGACCACCTCCTCGTACGAGACATCGAGCATGGCGCCGGCCGGCAGAACAGTGCGCCAATGTGCCATCAGTTCGTGATACGCGCGGTAATAGCGGCCCAGCTCGGCCAGATCGAAACTGAAGGTCGCATCGAGCGCAAAGTATCGGGAAAAACACGAAACACAGGTGTCGACCGGGTTGCGCATCGTGTGGATGATGCGGGCGTTGGGCAAAATCAGGCGGATCAGGCCGACATAAACAAAATTCAGCGGCGTCTTGTCGGTAACCCGCGTTTCGCCTTCACCCAGAGCCGGCAACTTTGCCAGATACGCCTGGCCGAGTCGCCGTAAACCCTCGGAGTCGAACTGGCCCATGCACTGGGGGAAAGGAACCGGCCGGCCGTCGGAACCCGAAACCGATCGAAGAACACGATCCATGGCTTTCAGCTCGCCGGCAGCGTGCACTTGGGGGTGGCTGGCCAGAATCTGCTCGACCAACGTGCTGCCCGAACGGAACATGCCGAGCACGAAGATCGGCACCGGCGAGGGATCGCCCACGCCGGCGAATCGCTCCAGCAGACCGGCGTCGAAAACGTCGGCGATGTCGCGAAACGTTTCGAGGCAGGCCGCTTCGTCGTAATCGACTTCGCGGCGCCGCAAGGCATTGGCCTTGAGCAAGTGCTCGAACGCGCGTGGATAGTCGCCGACGTCCTCCAGAGCCTTGCTGAGCGCGAAATGGGCAAACAACATTTTGCCGGGCGGCAGCCGGTCGCCCTCGGCGGCAAGCGTCTCGAGCGCGGCGAGATCGGTATCGCCGGCCTGAAAGGTCTTGAGCTCCGTGCGGTGGTAATGGACTTCGGCGTAGTCGGGCCGCAGGGCGAGCGCTTGATCGTAACGCGCCCTGCGCCTCGTCGAACTTGCCTTGCTGCACGACGCGGCCCCCAGGTTCTTGTACGTCTCGACCAGGTCGGAACGCAGGGCGATCGCTTGCTCAAAACGTGCCACGGCCTCATCGAGCCGATTCTGCCCCACCAGCACGATGCCCAGGTTGTTGTGCGCCTCGGCATAATCGGGCTTGAGAGCGAGCGCTTGCTGATAGCGCGCCACGGCCTGGTCGACTTTGCCCTGCTCGCGGAGCATATTGCCCAGATTGTTGTGCGCATGGGGCATGAGAGCCAGCGCTCGCTCGTGCATCGCTTCTGCCTGGTCGAGTTGGCCCAATTCCTTCCGCACGTCGGCCAGGCGGTTGCACGCGTTGGCGTGGTCCGCCAGCGCGATCACTTGCTCGAACTGCGCCGCTGCCTGCTCGAGCTTGCCCAAATTTCTCAGCACGATGCCCAGGTTGTTGTGCGTTTGGACGAGGCGGGGGTTCAGGGCCAGCGCTTGCTCGTACCGCGCTGCCGCCTGTTCGAACCTGCCCAAATCCTTCAGTGCGTTGCCCAGGTTGTGATATGCCTCGGCATAGTCCGGCTTCAGAGCGATCGCTTGCTCGAACCGTGCCAGGGCCTGCTCGGGCTTACGCTGATTTCGCAGCATGGCGCCCAAGTTGTTGTGCGCCTCGGCAAGATCGGGCGCCAGCGCGATCGTTTGTTGATACCGCGCCACCGCCTGGTCGAGCTTGACCTGCGCCCAGTGGATGTTGCCCAAATTGAAGTGTGCCTGGAACAGGCTGGGCTTGAGAGACACTGCCCGCTCGAATTGGGCCGCCGCTTCGTTGAGCTTGCGCTGCTCCAACAGCACGTTGCCCAGGTTGTTATGGGCCTCGGCATTTTCGGGCCGCAGGCAACGACCTTGCGATACGCCGCCTCCGCTTCGGCGAGTCGCCCGGCACGATGTTCGCGCTCGGCCAGGGCAACGAGAGCATCGAACTCGGCGGGTCCTCCCGGCGTCCGGCTCTCCGTGCTCATGAATTCTTGTCCTTGCCCACTGGCGGCATTCAGACTAGCGGCTCTCCCGGACCAATTATAGAGCGGTGCCCCCGGTAGCAGGAAGCGGCCATTGCGGCGATGCCGTGCCGCGTAGATTCGATCCAGATCGAGCTCGGCCAGCAGCGGCTGGAGATGCGCTTCGTAGCGTCGCCAGCGCTCGAGCGAGCTGCGATACAGTGGCCGGCGGACCTGGGCATTGCTGGGCGTCTTGATCGGCCGGCTGGTTTCGTGGAAGTTCAGGCAGCGATCGTCCCACGGCAGACCGCAATAATCGATCAGTCGCCGGGCTTGCGCTTCCAGGTCGTCAACGACATCCTCGTACGCGACGTCAAGCATCGCCCCGGCCGGCAAGACCGATCGCCAGTGTGCCATCAGTTGCTGATATCGGCGGTAATAACGGCCCAGCTCGGCCAGATCATAGCTGAAGACATGACCAGCCGTAAAATGTTTCGAGAAACACGAAACGCACGTATCGGCCGGGTTGCGCATTGCATGGATGATTCGCGCATTGGGCAAAATCAGGCGTATCAAGCCGACATATAAAAAGTTGCCGGGCATCTTGTCGGTGATCCGCTTTTTTCCATCCGTCAGGCCTGGCAAGCTCGCCAGATACTCCTGCCCGAGTCGCCGCAGCGCGTCGGCATCGAGTGTCGCGAAGATTTGCGGAAAAGGAGCCGGCCCGCCGGCCGGGTCGCCCACCGCCTCGACAACGCGCGTCAAATTCCGCAGTTCGCCGGCGGCGTGAACTTGTGGATGGCTGGCCAGAATCTGCTCGATCAACGTGGTGCCCGAACGAGGCATGCCGACGATGAAAATCGGCACCGTCGAGGGATCGCCTGCCGCCGGAAATCGTTCGAGCAGGCTCCTGTCGAACGTGTCGGCGACGCGCTGGAATTGTTGTTGATAGGCCGCTTCGTCGTAATCGACCTGGCAGTGCGCCAGAGCATTGCCCTGGAGCAAGTGCTCGAACGCGCGCTCGTATTCCCCGACGTCTTCCAGCGCTTTGCCGAGCGCGAAGTGGAGATACAGCATCTTGCCCGGCGCCAGCCGGCGAGGTTCGGCGGCCAGCGCTTCCAAGGCGGCGAGGTCCGAGTCCCCGCGCGAAAAGTTTTGAGATCGGCGCGATTGTAATGTGCTTCGGTATAGTCCGGCTTGAGGGCCAGCGCCTGCTCAAAACAGGCCGTGGCCTCGTCCAGTTTGCCTTGCTGCGCCAGTGCGTCGCCAAGATTCCGATGGGCTTCGGCAAACTTTGGTGCAAGCGCGATCGTTTGCCGATAGCGGGCAATCGCCTGTTCGAGATGGCCCTGCTTCAGCAGGATATTGCCCAGGTTATTGTGCGCCGCAAAGAGGCTGGGCTTCAGCGTCGCGGTGCGCTCGCAGTGGACCGCGGCCGCCTGCAGATTGCCTTGACGCCCCAGCGCGGCCCCCAGGTTGCTGTGCGCTTCGGCCAGATCGGGCGCCAGGGCAATGGCCTGCCGATAATGCGCCACGGCCCGCTTGAGCTTGCCTTGGTCGAGAAAGATGTCGCCCAGGATGTTGTGTGCCTGGAACAGGCCGGGCTTGAGAACCACGGGCGCTGAAACTGGGTCGTCGCTTCGTCGCGCTGACCTTGGGCCAACAGCACGCTGCCCAGGTTGCAATAGACTTCGGCGACGTCGGGCCGCAGCCCGAGAATCTGGCGATACGCCGCGGCAGCTTCGGCCAGCCGCCCCGCGCGATGTTCGCTCTGCGCCAGCGCGACCAGGGCATCTAAGTCGGCAGGCCCTCCGGGCGTCTGACTCGCCGTCGTCATCAGGTCTAAAGGCCTCCGGCCGACATGCGTGACGCGACTCGCCGCGCTTCGCTCAGTTCCACCACCAGCGACCGTCTTCCGGCAGCACTGCCTTTTGACGCGCCGGGGCCAGGTCGGGGCTCTGTTCGGCCTTTTCGGCCAGTTGCCAGCCGTACATCTGCACCCCGCCCGAGGCACTCATCAGCCAGTCGGTCCCTCGTTGCAGCAAACTGGCCTGCGTGGCGATTTGCTTCGGCATGTTGAATTTCTCGGTCACCAACTGATCGTCGTGCAAAAAGACCGACATGCTGTAATGGGCCTTTTCGGGCAGCCGATCGCGGACGATCAACGCCGAGACCACGGCCAGATCCATGCAGTTGCGCAACTGGCCAAACACCGCGATCTTGCCCGCCAACTCGTCGTAATGAGCAGTCATGTTGTCGGCCCATTTCCGCGCCAGCGGGCTCGCTTTGCCCGACCGCGTGCGGCTGCCATTGGCCGCCACAAAATCTTCCTCGGTCATCGCTTTGACGCTCGCTCCGCGAATTTCGAACGCCAATTCGTCGGGCGAAACTAGCAGCGATTCGTAATTCGGTTCCAGCCACCAGCGCGGCAGCATGTTCTTCGGCGTGCCGCCGGTCTTCATCATCTGCAGAAAGCTGGGCAAGCCTTTCACCGGCGAGGGGTCGAAATTCATCGCCAGCCGCTTCATCTGGTAATCGGCGGCGATGATCACGCGGGCGAAGTGACTGTCGGCCGGAATGCCTTTGATCGAAACCATCTGCGGCCCCAGCGTCTGCTCGACCGCTCGCATCCCCTCCTCCATATCGCTGCCGTTGCTGCCGTAGCCGTCGCGGCGCATCTTTTCCAGCAAGGCTTTGACGCGCACGATTCCGTCATTCGTCGGATTGATCGAACAGCTGATGCCCGTCTGCCGCGTCGTCTCGGCCGAGCGCAGAGCCACCAGCAAATCGTCGAGCCACATCACCGGCCGCCCGGTCGTCAGGCCGACGAGCTCGCCGTCGGCATTGATCTTCCAACCTTCGCCCGGCCCGGCCAGCACGATGTCGCCCAATTCGGGATAGACGAAGACATATTGAATGTGTTGCATCCCGGCCAGATATTTCATTTCGTCGTCCAGCGGCTGGCCACCCTTGAGATGGTCGGCAATCGCCGCTTCCAGGCGACGGAGCGAAATCTTTCGCAGTCCAAGCGCTCGGGCGTCGGCGGGCACCGGATGCAGCATCGCTTCGCGCGCGGCCCGAACCTGATCGGTCTCGTCGATCTGCCGATTGCGCAGCATGCCATCGGCGTCGACCCAGACACCACCGACTTGCTGACTAATGCCGAACTGCGCCCAGGCAGGCGTGGCGACCAGTGCGGCCGAGAACGCCCCCAAGATCGCGGTGGCGGCAAAAACAAGCTTCGTCAATCGACGCTTTGCGCAAGGACGCATGAACAAACACTCCCGAATGCTGCCCGCCGCCGCTCGCGGGCAAAGATTGGCTTTCGATCGATCGTCACTTCCGCGCTCCGTGCGATTGCCCAACTGGCTGTCAGCTCGCCCTACCTCGACGCGCGGCATCGACTTGTGGCAAACTGGGGGGCCTAACGCCAGAATAATCCCCCCCCGCGCGAGTTTCAACGCGCCGCCACGGTCCGGCGCCACCCCCCGGTCCGCGTGGTTCTGACCCGCCGGCCCTCAAATCCGCTGCAATCGGCTTCCGCGCCGATCGGCGCCGCGGGGCCTCGCACTCCCTTGCGGGCCACCCCATACCGGCGATAGGGTGGAAAGTGTGCCCGGGATGGTTAAGATTCACTCGGGGCAATGCCTTTCTTCGACTTCCCAGCTGCCCCCGTTGGGGGTCTGCCCGCTGCCGACCGTGCGGCCGTGGGCGTGCCACCCGGCGTGGTGCGGGTCCGGCCGATCCCACGGCGCAAACGCGGTACATTTTTTCCTGATGCTAGCCTATCTGGTCATCCGCGAAGGCTCGAAATGGACCGACGTGTTCCGTTTGATTCCGGGACAATCGATCACCATCGGGCGCGCGCCGACCAACCAGATCGTCATCAAGGACGAGCGATGTAGCCGCTGCCACGCCGAGGTCTTCCTGTCGCAAGGCATCTGGACCTTGCGCGATCTGGAGAGCCGCAACGGAACGCTGGTCGGATCGGAAGTGGTTCGCGGCGATCACACCTTGCGGCCGGGCGACATCGTTCGCATCGGCCAGTCGCAATTGGTCTTCGTCCACGACCTGTCCAAGGCGTTTCCCGATTCGAGCCACCTGCTGCGGCCGGGCCCGATCGCGGACGAAACCGTTTCGAAGATGATCTTGCCCGACGACTTCGGCGATGACGCCAGCGTCCTGTCGGAACAGGAGCCGGCCACGATCACGCATCGTCGCGGCCAGACCAAGTTTCTGGAACCGCACGAAGAAGTCGACGACGGCGACAAGGAGATTCCGCGGCTCGGTCGCGCCGCGGCCACGCTTTGCCGGCTGGCGTTCGCGCTGGCCAAAGCCCCCGACGTCCGCTCCCTGGCCGACGTGGCCCTGACCGGCCTGTTCGGCGAAACGCAAGTTGACGCCGGCGCGCTGCTGCTCATGCCGCGCGATTCCGAGGGAGAAGCGACGGTCGAAAACCTGGAGATCATCGCGTCGCGGTCCGCGTCCGAATTCCCCTATCACCGGGTGCCCAACTTTCTGGCCTCCACCGTGCTGCGCGAAGGTGAAGCGGTGCTGGCCCGCAACGCCATGGGCGACAGCACGCTGGGCAGCCGCGACAGCCAGGGCGAAATGCACGCCACCAGCGTCCTCTGCGCCCGGTCCGCCGCGGCAAACGGGTGATCGGCCTGGTCCATCTCTATTCGACCGATCCGGCCCGCGTTCCCGACCCCGACGACCTGGAATTCACGCTGGCCGTGGCCGACACCGTGGCCGTCGCGCTCGACAACCTCAGCCGGCGGCAGGAACTGGCCGAAAATCTGACCCGCGTCCGCGACGAAAACCTGCAACTGCGCGAGCGGCTCGGCGTGCAAAGCGAAATCGTCGGCTCCGGCGCCTTGATGGCCCGCGTCACCCAGGAAATCGCCCGGGCAGCCCCCAGCCGGGCCACGGTCCTGATTCGCGGCGAGAGTGGCGTGGGCAAGGAATTGGTCGCACGGGCGGTCCACTTTTCCAGTCCGCGCCGCAAAGGGCCCTTCGTCTGTTTGAACTGCGCCGCCCTTTCGCGCAGCCTGCTGGCCAGCGAGCTGTTCGGCCACGAGCAAGGAGCCTTCACCGGCGCCACGCAGCGCAAGATCGGCAAATTCGAGGCCTCGCACCAGGGGACCTTGATGCTCGACGAGATCGGCGAAATGACCCCCGCCATCCAGGCCAAATTTCTTCGCGTCTTGGAAGGCCACCCTTTCGAACGGGTCGGCGGCACCGAAACGGTCAAAGTCGACGTGCGGGTGATCGCCGCCACGAATCGCGATCTGGAGCGCGACGTCGTCGAAGGACGCTTCCGCCGCGATCTCTACTTCCGGCTGCGGGTGTTGGAAATCATCGTTCCCGGATTGCGCAAACGCCCCGAGGACATTCCCGAATTGGCCGAATACTTTTTGGAAAAATTCAACGCCGAAACCGGCCGCAAACTGCGCGGCTTTTCGCCCGCCGCCACCGAGCTTTTGACCAAGTATCGCTGGCCGGGCAACGTGCGCGAGCTGAAAAACGTGGTCGAACGTGCCGTCGTGTTGGCCCGCGGCGAAGTGATCGAGTGCGAAGACCTGACGCTCACTCAAATCGGCACGGCGGGCGACACCGGCGATACGCCGCCGATTCCCGGCGGGGGATTTCATCCCAGTTCGCTGGCCGACATGGAGCGGCAGCACATCCTGGCGACGCTAGTATCAACCGGCTGGAACAAGAGCCAGGCCTCGGCGCTGTTGGGAATCGAGCGATCGACGCTCGACCGCAAGATTCGCCGCTACGAGATCGTGGAAGACTCGCGCCGCGCGCCCCACTGATTCCGCCCGGTCCCCTCAGCCACGTGGCTCTGGCCAGCGGCTGATTCTCACCGCGTGCCGATATAAGGTGACGCGTCGACGGGCGTACCATCCTGGCGATCGCTCAACAGTGCGTGCACCGTGGGATCAATTTCATAGATGACGGTATGAATCGAGCCATCGCAAAAAGCCATGTTGAACCCGCCGGCATGCGCACTGCCGAAACGGATATTGTTGAAATTGTCGTACAGCGATCCGGGGGGAGCGGCCGACTTCATTTGCGATGGCCAAATAGCCGCGTCCGCCTGCGGGGGATATAAGTATTGCGAGTAGGGACTCACTATGGCTCCCCCCGCACCGCCCGTAGCCGGGGGACCCGCGGTTGGTGTATAGATTCCCCCACTGGCGCCAAGCCGGATGTTATCGTCGTCCATGCCAACATAGAGGTTTTCTTCATCGCCGCAGCCGCTCGCGCCCGAGGTGTAGTTGAACTGATCCATGTATTTTTCGCCGAACAAGTAAACATTGCTCGTCCCATCTTTGATGAGCGCCATCGGCATCTGACTTCGATACCAAACCACTCCCGTATAGTTGGCGGTCTTTGGGACGTTACTGCCGCTAGAATTAGCAGCCGTGCAATGGCCCTTTCCGCCCGGGGTTGTAGGTGCCGTGCAAGGGGGCAAATACCAATTGTAAGGAATCGCCGTGGCTCCGGCGGACGCGGCGATCGAAGCACCTAATGGACCAGCCTGGATGTCGTTGACGCTGTTGTTGCCGTTAAAGCTTGTGTTGAGTCCAAGAGTACCACCGTTGGCAGCATAATCGCCCTTGGCGACTGTGAACGGCGTGTATTCGTAATAATTTACGCCGGGGCCGGTGCCTCCCGCGTCCCCCACGGGAATAGGATAAAGACCAGGTGCTCGCCGACTCGGACAAAAGAACATCGGTTGAACAGCGGATAGATTTTGGGCTGGATTGGCGCCAGCACCCACAACCGTTGCGCCCATGGTCAGCTTGTTCGGCGTTGCGCCGTAAGTGGCAGACCCGACGTCTGATTGATCTGCGTTTGGGCATCCATGAAAAACATGATCGAATATTCCCAGCCGCCCGGCTGGCCAAGTCCAAAGCCCGAATCGGGATCGCCTATCCAGTTGTTTCCCCAACCACCCGTCGGAAGATAATTCACTGACGTCTCGTGCTGCAGCGCGGCCAAGGCCATCTGCTTCAAGTTGTTGGAGCACTGGTTGCGGCGAGCCGCTTCGCGCCGACTGAACGGCCGGCAAGAGCAACGCGACCAACAATCCGATGATCGCGATGACCACCAGGATTTCCACGAGCGTGAAACCGGCGGGAGGCTTACGCTTCGCAATGCTCAACCGACAAGACCGGGACATGGTGCTTCTCCTTGCCAGACTTTCCACGTGAGGGTACATCAAAGCTGCGCACGACTGGCGCAGGGGCGTCAGGAACCAACGACAATGATGAGAGAATAAAATGCATCGACGACCGACGCTTTCACGGCTCGAGCGTCGCGAATGGCGCTGCGAACTGGTCGCTCTGGACTTGCATCCAATACTATAACACATCCGCATGGCATATCGAGTGCAGAGCGATACGGCGCGTCAGCGCACAGCTCGTGTGGGCGAACCCGGCGCACGGCACTGGCAATTGCTTTCGGCAACCGGGGCGCGAGGCAGCGCGGCGATCGGTGCCCCCCATTAGGATTGCGCGACACC
This sequence comes from uncultured Planctomycetaceae bacterium, assembly GCA_963702015.1. GTDB lineage: Bacteria > Planctomycetota > Planctomycetia > Pirellulales > PALSA-1355 > DATJTR01. Next base: position 755,351 of record OY969698.1, on the reverse strand, counting down.
GCGCCGGGGCGGTCTTGCCGCGCCGGCTCCTCTCTCAGGCCGCCGATCGAGCTGAGGTCGGCCGGTTCTGGCTTCGCGCCTGCGCCCTGTGCACGGCGGGGGACCGGCTCACACGTAGGGTGGAGTGAGGAATCCCACGCTTTCTGAGGAAAATCCTGGACTCCCCGGGAGCGAGTCGCCCTAGGGCTTTGCCCTGCTTTTTGCTATTTTGATGGCGCGAGCGGCCCAGGGCCCCGACGGGCCCCACAGAAGCGTGCATTGCAAGCGCGATGGCACGCGAGCGTGGCAGTAGTATGGCGGCGAGCTGAAAAATGCTTTAGCGTGCCCGAACGGATTGAACTCACAACGCACGGAAAGGGATGTCACGAACATGAACCGCAAGCTGGTGTTGGTCGTCGCGTTTAGCCTGATCGCGCCCCAACTTTGGGCCCAGGAAAAGGCCCCCAAGAAGATCGAGCTCAAAACCGATCAGGATAAGGCCACCTACGCCTTCGGGGTGAGTGCCGCCAAAAGCATTCGCCACCAATTCGAAACCATGGGCCTCACGCTCGATTCCGAAACCCTGCTACGCGGATTTCGCGACGGCTTGGGCAGCGGCAAACTCGCCCTCACCGACGACGAAATGAATGCCGCCTTCCAGGCCGTCGAAGAGGAAGTCTCCAAGCGAAATGCCGAAGAAAGCGACACGTTTCTCACGGCCAACAAAAAGAAAAAAGACGTGACCACTCTGCCCAGCGGTTTGCAGTACAAGGTGCTTAAGAAGGGATCGGGCAAATCCCCCTCCGGCCGCGACGTCGTGACGGTCAACTACCGCGGGCGGCTGCTCAACGGCAAGGAATTCGATAGCTCCTACGCCCGCAAGGAACCGTTGACGATTCCCGTCGCCAAAACCATTCTTGGCTGGGTCGAAGCGTTGCCGCTGATGCAGGTCGGATCGAAGTGGGAACTTTACATCCCGGCCGACCTGGCCTACGGTCCGATCGGAACCGACACGATTCCTCCTAACGCGGCGCTGGTCTTCGAGGTCGAATTGCTCGACGTCGCCAAAGCGGGCGCCGCCCCGGCTGGCCCGCCGCGCAGCAAACCCCAGTCGATCGAGGAACTTAAGTAAGCCCGCGCCCAGACGTGTGCGGCCGCCCGTTACGTCTAGGGATTGGCGGTTTCGCTCTCGGCCGGCGGCGGTGCTTCGGCGGGCAATTCGAGCGTGGCGGTGCGCATCTGACCGTGCGCTTCGACGTCGAGCGTGAGCGTGCCGGTCTGCTCCGCCACAAGCTTGTGGAAGTCGTCGGCCGTGGCGAAGTCGCGACCCGCGATCCGATAGATGCGGTCGTTGACGTGCAGCCCTGCCAGATCGGCTGCCGAGCCGGGCAGCACGCGAGTGAGAATGACCACGCCCGGTTCGGCGTCGTCGCTCCGCCAACTGATCCCCAGCCGCGTCGGATTGCCGACGAGCGTCAGCGTCAGGTCGACCGGCTCGCTATGCTTGCCGCGCACGACGCGCACCGGCACCGGATTGCGCGCCGCCAGCACGACCGCCCGAAACCCGGCCGGCGATTCGGTATCGACGCCGGCAAACTGCACGATCCGGTCCGAGGCCAGCATCCCTCCTCGGGCCGCGGCGCTGCCCGGCTCGACCGCCACCACGGTCACTCCCGCGCCGGCCGGCGTGTTGGGATCCCAGCGGACGCCCAACCGGCTGGCGGGCAATCCCAAGCCACGTTCCACCTCGCGCTGGGCCGCGGGCGTTTCGGTTTGGGCACGGGTGCGAAAACCCCCCAGTGCCGGCGAATTCGCCGCCTCGTCGACGACGTGAAATACCAGCTGCGCGATCTGCCGGATGCCGTCGCTGTTGATCTTCTCGACGTCGTCGCTCGGACGGTGATAGTCGTTGTGCAAGCCGGTGTGGATCAGCATTGCCGGAATCTGCTGCTTGCAAAACGTGTAGTGATCGCTGTTGGTTTTGATTTCCCAAGGAAAGTCGATCGTGAGCTCCGGGTCTTCGTTCTGCGTGCTGAACAGCCGGCGCATCCCCGGCGTCGTGCGCGAGCCATAAATCTCCAGCTTGCCGCCGCGTGCCCGGCCAACCATGTCGGCGTTGATGTTCAAGACCACGCGATCCAGCGGAACGGTCGGATTCGCGACCCAATGGATCGAGCCCAACAGTCCCTTTTCCTCGCCGTCCCAAAAGGCGAACAACACCGATCGCTTGGGCGCCTGGCCGAGCCGGCTGAAGGCATCGATCACTTCGAGCAGCAGCGACACACCGCTGGCATTGTCGTCGGCGCCGTTGTGGATCAGACCGATCGGTCCATAGCTGTTGCGGCGCGTGCCGTAGCCGACGTGGTCGTAATGGGCCGAAACCACGATCACCTGGTCCTTCAGCTCCGGATCGCTGCCGGCGAGCATCGCCAGGATGTTGCTGTATCCGCTGCCGAAGGGTTGATAATACGAACCCTTTTCGCCGCCGCCCGGAATGCCGGCGGCCTCGATCTGTTTGACGATGTACAGACCCGCGGCGCGTCCGCCGCGGCTGCCGGCCTCGCGTCCCTCGAACGTGTCGTCGGCCAGCACCTCGACATGATGTTTCACGTCGTCGGTGGTGATGGCCGCCGCGGCACTGGTCCGCGCGGCATGTTCCGCCCAGGCGGTCGGGGCGACGGTCAGTGCACCGCCCGCCACGAGCAGCAGGGTCGCACAGCGGGAAAAGAGTTTTCCAAGGGGCCAATGCAAGCGAAACGGCATGATCGACACTCTCTGCGGAACAATAAAAAGTGGGGGTCGCGAGACTGCCCTGGGACCGCGATATCCAACCCCCCTGGGGCCGCACACAAACCGCGGGCGGGGCCACCGATCGATCGCCCACCGTCGCTGCATCTTACACCGACCAGGGCGAAGTGACACCGTGGGTCGCGCGGACCGCTTACAACCAGTTCGTCAATTTCCCGGTCGCCCCTCGCGGCGAACCTGGGCCGCCGGCCTAAAACTTTCCCGAAACCTCATTTCCGTGCCAGCGAGCGGGCCGATGCAGTCCCGCCGGCGACCCAACGGGGCATTTGGGGGCGAGTTGGCCGGTTATGACGCCTGGCCTGATTTCGTGAGATAAAAAACCCCGCCCCCGCCCCGGCCGACAGACGCCCCTCGTGTTTCCATCTGCCGAAATAGGGCCTCTTTTTTTCCGCCCGCGGCCGGCCCGGCCCCTAGTTGCCCGGCTGCGCCCGATGTTACATTTTGGCCTGTAAGCACGTCCCATCCGACAGTTTTGCCTCTGCCGCTTTACCTGTAGCCTCAAGCCTCGAGCCTCCCCCTATGCCCACCATCCGTAAACTGCTTGTCGCCAACCGCAGCGAAATCGCCATCCGCGTTTGCCGCACCGCCCACGAACTCGGCATCCGCACGGTCGCCATTTATTCGCACGAAGACCGCTACGCACTCCACCGCTTCAAAGCCGACGAGGCCTATCTGGTCGGCCAGCCGGGCGAACCGATTCGGGCCTATCTCAATATCCCCGCCATCATCGAAGTCGCTCGTCAGTACGAAGTCGATGCGATCCATCCCGGCTACGGATTTCTCTCCGAGAACCCCGAGTTGGCCCGCGCCTGCGCGGCGGCCGGCATCATCTTTTGCGGCCCCCCGCCGGCGGTGCTCGAACGCTTGGGCGACAAAATCTCGGCCCGGCGCATTGCCACCGCCGCCGGAGTGCCGGTGCTGGCCGGCAGCGACGAACCGCTGGGCGGCGCAAGGCGGCGCTCAAGCTGGCCGAAAAGCTCGGCTATCCGGTGCTGCTCAAAGCCGCGCATGGCGGCGGAGGGCGCGGCATGCGCGTGGTGAACTCTCCCGATGAGTTGCCGGCATCGCTCGAACAGGCCCAGCGCGAATCGCAAGCGGCCTTCGGCAGCAGCGAAGTCTTTCTGGAAAAGTTCATCGCCCGGCCCCGGCACATCGAAGTGCAACTGATGGGCGACAAGCACGGCAACCTGGTTCATCTGTTCGAGCGCGACTGTTCGGTCCAGCGCCGCTATCAGAAAGTGGTCGAGATCGCGCCGGCCCTGAATCTCGATCCCGAAGTCCGCGACGAGATTTGCCGTTCCGCCTTGCTCATCGGCAACAGCGTGCGCTACGAAAGCGCCGGCACCGTCGAATTCCTGCTCGATACCGACACGAACAAATACTATTTCATCGAGGTCAATCCGCGAATCCAGGTCGAGCACACGGTGACCGAAGTGGTGACCGGCGTCGATATCGTCAAAAGCCAGATCCTGGTGGCCCAGGGCTTGCGGCTCGACGATCCGGCGATTTCGCTGGGGCGGCAAGATGAGATCCGCACGTCCGGTTTCGCCCTGCAATGCCGCGTCACGACCGAAGACGCCGAAAACCGCTTTTTGCCCGACTATGGCCGGATCGCCCACTATCGTTCCTCCGGCGGGCTTGGCATCCGGCTCGATGCCGGCAGCGCCTTTTCCGGCGCGCTGGTGACCCCCTATTACGATTCGCTGTTGGTCAAGGTGACCGCCTGGGCGCGCACGTTTCCCGACGCGGCCCGGCGCATGGAGCGGGCGCTGCAGGAGTTCCGCATTCGCGGCGTGAAGACCAACATCCCGTTTCTGGTCAACCTGGTCACCCATCCCCGCTTTGTCGCCGGTGGATTCACGACCAAATTCATCGACGACACGCCGGAGTTGTTTCAGTTCAAAGCCCGCCAGGATCGGGCCACGAAATTGTTCAACTACCTGGCCGGCGTCATCGTCAACGGCAATCCGCACGTCAAGAATCCCGGTCCGAAAGTGCGGCACGAGCCGGCGCCATTGCCGAAGCTCGACCGCCTCAGCCCGTTGCCGCCCGGCACGCGCGACAAGCTCAAGGAGCTGGGGCCGGAAGGTTTTTGCCGCTGGATCAAAAAAGAAAAACGGCTGCTGATCACCGACACCACCCTGCGCGACGCGCATCAGTCGCTGTTGGCCACCCGCGTGCGAACGTACGACATGCTGGCCATCGCCGACACCTACGCCCGGCTGACGCCGCAGCTTTTCTCGCTCGAGATGTGGGGCGGGGCGACGTTCGACACCACGCTGCGGTTCTTGAAAGAAGATCCCTGGCAGCGGCTCGAGGAACTTCGCACGCGCGATTCCCAACATCCTGTTTCAGATGCTGTTTCGCGCCTCGAACGCCCTGGGATATTCCAACTATCCCGACAACGTGGTCAAGACGTTCGTCCAGGAATCGGCCGCCGCCGGCATGGACCTGTTCCGCATCTTCGATTCGCTCAATTGGGTGCCGAACATGCGCGTGGCGATCGAGGCGGTCGTCGAGGCGGGCTCTGTGCGAGGCGGCCATTTGCTACACCGGCGACATCCTCGACGAAAAACGAACCAAGTATGACCTGAAGTACTACGTCGAACTGGCCAAGGAACTGGAAAAGGCCGGCGCCCATTTGTTGGCCATCAAAGATATGGCCGGCTTGTGCAAGCCCTACGCCGCCGAAAAGCTGATCAAAGCCCTCAATCGCGAAATCGGCATCCCGATCCACTTCCACACCCACGACACCTCCGGCGTGCAAGCCGCCACGATCATCAAGGCCGCCGATACCGACGTCGATATCGTCGACCTGGCCCTGGCCAGCTTCTCTGGCTTGACCTCGCAAGTAAACATGAACTCGATCGTCGAGTCGCTGCGGTTCACCCCCCGCGATACCCGCCTCGACTTCGACGCCTTGCAAAAGCTCGATCAGTATTGGCAGGCTGTGCGCCAGTTCTACTCGCCCTTCGAAACCGGCATGATGGCCAGCACCGCCGACGTCTATCAAAACGAGATCCCCGGCGGCCAGTACACCAATCTATTCGAGCAGGCCAAGGCGATCGGACTGGCCCACCGCTGGCCCGAAATCTGCAAGATGTATGCCGAGTGCAATCAGTTGCTGGGCGACATCGTCAAAGTCACCCCCTCGTCAAAAGCCGTCGGCGACATGGCCCTGTTCCTCATCACCAGCAACCTCACTCCGGCCGACGTGCTGGAAAGCAAGCGCGAGCTGGCCTTTCCCGAATCGGTCGTCGATCTGGTTTCGGGGCGCATGGGTCAGCCCCCCGGCGGTTTTCCGGCCAAGATTCGCCAGCGCGTGCTGCGTGGACAAAAACCGCTCCGCGGACGCCCCGGCGCCAGTCTGCCCGCCGCCGACTTCAAAAAGGCGGCCGGCGAACTGGAGGCCAAGCTTGGCCGCAAACCCAAGCGCCGCGAAGTCCTCTCCTATTTGATGTTTCCCAAAGTCACCAGCGACTTCGTGGCCCATCAAAAGAAATTCTCCGACACCAGCGTTCTCCCCACCCCGCTGTTTTTCTACGGCCAGTTGCCCGGCCAGGAAGTCGCCGTCGAAATCGAACAGGGCAAGACGCTGATCATCAAGTTTCTGGCGGTCGGCGATCCGCATCCCGACGGCCGGCGGACCGTTTTCTTCGAACTGAACGGCCTGCCGCGCTCGATCAACGTGAAGGATGCCGGCGAAGACTCGACCGAAGCCAGCCGGCCCAAGGCCGACCGGGCCGATACAGCCCAGGTCGGCGCGCCGATGCCCGGCATGGTCGTCACGGTCTCGGCCAGCGTGGGGGATGTGGTGGCATCGGGTCAGAAGCTGTTCACGCTCGAAGCGATGAAGATGGAAACGACGATCTATGCCGAGCGCGACGGGCGGGTGGCCGTGGTCCACGTTCAGCCCGGCACGCAAGTCGACTCGGGCGATTTGCTGCTGCAATTGGAGTGAGGCAGATGAGGAAGGCTAGCGGCTGCGGGCTTGAGGTCGGAAAAATCCCTTCAAACCGCGCCGTTGCTATCGCGCGGAAAAAGTGGCCGCGACTTGCCCTATTCCGGCCGTATTTGCCGCCTGGATTCTTCGTCGGGCCATTCGTATGATTCCTGCGCGCGCTCAGCGGCGCGTGAGTCTGAGGAGAAAAGGTCCCGTCAAACCTTTTTCCTCAAGCCTCAGGCCTCAAGTCTCAAGCCTCCCCATGCAACGGCTGCGAATCCTTGTCGCCGATGACGAAGCACGGATGCAAGACTATTACCGCACGATCCTCACGGCCGCCGGCCATGAAGTCGTGGGAGTGGCGGGAACCGGTCGCGATCTGGTCGCGCAGTGCGACAAGCTGACGCCCGACCTGGTGATCAGCGACATCAAGATGCCCGACATGGATGGAATCGAGGCCGCTGGCGAAATCTACCGCAAGGCCGCCATTCCGGTCATTCTCGTATCGGCCCATCACGAGCAGGATTTGATCGACCGGGCGTTGGCCGATCACGTCATGGCGTTTCTCATCAAGCCGATCAAGCAAGGCGATCTTCCGCCGGCCATTGCCATTGCCTTGCGGCGGTTTGCCGAGTTCGAGGCGATGCGCAAAGAGACGGCCGATTTGCGCCAGGCGCTGGCCGACCGCAAAATCATCGAGCAGGCCAAACGCATTCTGATGGAAACTGCCCACTTGGACGAACCAGCCGCGTTTCGCCGCCTGCAAAAGCTGGCCAGCGAAAAGAATCGCAAGCTGCTCGACATCGCTCAGATGGTGCTCACCGCCCACGAGGCGATGCGTCCGCCGCGTTAGCCACCGGACTCCATTCCAGCCCCTGCAATTCCGCCGCCAGCTGTGCCTGGCACTTCTCCCTGGGCGACCATTGCATTCAGGTTCCGCGGGATAGACACTGTTGTTTACCCGCCGTTGCAATTCTTTGCCGACCCTCGGCACAAAGAGCAACAAGCTGACCAACCAGCGCTGCAAATCGGACACCCACGAATCGAAAGTGGAGCGGTGAGACAATGCATCGGACATTCACACCTGGGCTAACTCTTTGCGTCTTGCTCGCTGTGTCATGCACGCTCCCGATGTCGGGCCAAACCGTCACGGGCGCCGAGCCGGCGAAACTCCGCTTGGAGCAGCCCCAGCCGCATCAGGTCGTTCAACGAGTCGGCGTCGCGCCGGGAGCCGGGTATGCCGAGATCGTGGTCCGCGGTGAATTGCCCAGTGGTGCCGAGCGCGCCACCTGGGAGTATCGTGTTGTCCCGCTCGTCGAACAGTCCGGCCGTTCCGGCGATTGGGCTCCGCTCGACGTGCAAGCCGAAGGCGCGAAGTTCGCGGCGAAGGCCTGGGCCGCGGCAGGTGGTTGGTATCGCCTCGAATTGCGCTGTCGCCGTGGCCGATGAAGTGCTGGCCGCCGGCAGCGTGGAACCGGTCGGAGTGGGCGAAGTGTTCATCGTGGCGGGGCAGTCGTATGCCAGCAACTCGAACGACGAGCGGCTCAGCGTAAAAGACGCCCAAGGACGCGTCGTCGCCTTCAACTCCGCCAACGAGACCTGGGGGGTCGCCAACGATCCGCAGCCGGCTCGGCGATGCCAGCGACGGCGGTTCGATCTGGCCGCCGCTGGGCGACATCCTGGCCAACGAATTACGCGTGCCGATCGGCTTCGCGAATGTCGCCGTCGGGGCGACCTCGTCAACCCGCTGGCTGCCACCGGGGGAATTGTATTCGCGGCTGGTCAAAGTCGGGCAAACACTCGGGCAATTCCGCGCAGTGTTGTGGCAGCAAGGGGAGTCGGACGTCATCGAAAAGACGACCACCGATCAGTACGCCGCCAATCTCCAGACCCTCCGCGACACGGCCGCAAAAACCTGGGGCATCGATCCGCCCTGGCTGTTGGCGAAATCGACCCACCATCCGACGGTCTACAACGATCCGGATGGCGAAGATCGCATTCGCAGCGCCATCGACGAACTGACGAAACGCCCCGGCTTCCGACCCGGCCCCGACACCGATACGCTCCAGGGCGAGAACCGCGGCGACGCCAGCTCCCGGCGACATTTCTCGGCGATCGGGCAGCAGCATGCCGCCCAGATGTGGCTGGCGGCGATTCGCCGCGAGGTCCTTCCGATTTCCGAACCGCTGAGCCCGCTACGCGTCGGCGTCGCCGAAGTCGATATCACGCCGCCGGTCGGGTTTCCGATGGCCGGCTACTACCACGAACGCCTGGCCGAAGGGACGATCGATCCGCTCAAGGCCAAGGCCATCGTCTTTCGGACCGACGCCGCGGCGGCCGCGCTGGTCGTGTGCGATCTGATCGGCATCGCCACCGATTTGAAGCAGGCGATTCGCCAGCGGGCCTCCGAAAAGACCGGCATTCCGGCGCAGAACATCGTCATCTCGGCGACCCACTCGCATACGGCCCCCGACTACATGAAGGAGTTGTATCTGAAGCTGGGCGGCATGCCCCAGGACTCGGTGCGCGCCGAATATATCGAGAAGCTGATCGGTGGCCCGGCCGAAGCCATTGCCAAGGCCGACGCCGCCGCCAGGCCCGCCATGCTCGAGACCGGTTCGGCGATCGAGCAAACGCCGGTGGCGTTCAACCGCCGCTTCGTGATGCGCGACGGCAGCGTGCAGACCTGGCAGAATTACGACAATCCGAACGTGATCCGTGCCGCCGGGCCGATCGATCCGGCGATTGGACTGGTGACGATTCGCGAAGAAAACGGCGAGCCGCGAGCCATCCTTTCCAATTTCGCCTTGCACCTCGATACCGTCGGCGGGATGAAATGGAGCGCGGATTACCCGTTCTTCATCGAGCAGGCACTCCGCAAGGCCGTCGGCCCGAATGTCATTTCGATCTTCGGCACGGGCTGCTGCGGTGACATCAATCACTCCAACCCGCGCCGCCGCGACCGGAACAAGTCGGACTTCATCGGCAACGCGATCGCCCAGTCGATCGAGCAGCAACTCGGCAAACTGACTCCGCTCCAGCGGACCGAGCTGGTCGTAAAATCTCGCGTGGTGCAGTTGCCACTTCAGGATGCGACGAAGGACGAAGTCGCTCATTCGATCGAGATTCTTGACGCCGCCCGGCGCAAGGAAAAGCTGGGTTTCCTCGAGCACGTCACGGCATACAAAAAAATGATCCTCGACGAGCTGCGGCACGAATCGCCGTACGCCACCACGATCGACCACATCACCTGGGGTCTGAGCCGCTCGCTGGCCGGCGTCGGCGAAACGCTGCCGGTCGATGTGACCGTGATCACGCTTGGTCAAGACGTGGCGATCGTCACCCTACCGGGCGAGGTCTTTGTTGAACTCGGCCTGGCCATCAAGCAAGGCTCTCCCTTCCGCACCACGCTGGTGATCGAATTGTCCAACTGCGTCGAGACGATCTACATCCCCAATCGCGGGGCGTACGCCGGCGGCAGCTACGAAGTGACCAACTCGACGACGCAGCCCGGTTCCGGCGAAATGCTGGTCGAAGCGGCGCTCGACCTGTTGCGCGAAGCGGCCATGGAATTGAATCCCGTCGCGCAGCCGCAGAAGTGAACGTCGCCCGGTCGGCGCTCTTTCCTTCTTCCCTTCCGTCTTCGTCTCTGCGTTTCTCTGTGTCCTCCGCGGTGAAATCTCTTCTTCACTGGCCCTTGACGCCCGATCCAATTGTACTATAGTATTAGTACATTCATTCAATTGGCCGGTTTCTCCACGGACAGATTCCCGCGATGCAGATTCGCATCTCCAGCAGCGATGGCGTGCCGATCTATCGGCAAATCGTCAATCAGGTGAAATACCTGGTGGCGGTCGGCCGCATGACCGTCGGTGAGCAATTGCCAACCGTCCGCGCGCTGGCGGAGCAGCTGGTCGTCAATCCGAATACCGTCGCCCGAGCCTATCGCGAGCTGGAGACCGAGGGCGTCATCACGTCGCGGCAAGGTTCCGGAGCGTTTGTCGCCGCAAACGGCTCGCCGCTGGCCCCGCGCGACAAGCAGAAGCTATTGCAGGAACGCATCGACGTTTTGCTGGCCGAAGCCAGCCACATGAACGTCGACGTTTCGACGGTCATCAAATTGCTGCGCGATCGCAGCCGCCACATCCAATCGGAGTAGTGCCATGCCGGACGTCGCGAAATCCAACGTCATCGTCGAAATCGACAACCTCTCGCGCTCCTTCGGCAACCGGCTGGCCCTGGTCGCCGTGACGCAGCGCATCGAGCGCGGCATCGTGTACGGGCTGGTCGGCGAAAACGGCGCCGGCAAAACAACGTTGATCAAGCACCTGCTCGGATTGCTCAAACCGACGCACGGCACGGTGCGGGTGTTCGGACTCGATCCGGTGCGCGAACCGGTCGGCGTGCTCGGCCGCATCGGTTATTTGTCGGAAGATCGTGATTTGCCCGAATGGATGACGATCGCGCAATTGATGCGCTACAACCAGGCTTTTTATCCGGCTTGGGATGAGCGATTCGCCGACCACCTGCGGGACCAGTTCGAGCTCGACCCGCGGCAACAGGTCAAGCGGCTTTCGCGGGGGCAGCGCCCCGCGCCGGACTGCTGATTGCCCTGGCTCACCGCCCCGATTTGCTCATTCTCGACGAGCCGTCGAGCGGTTTGGATCCGATCGTGCGCAACGACATCCTGTCGGCCATCATTCGCACGGTGGCCGACGAAGGACGCACGGTCCTCTTCTCGTCGCATTTGCTCGACGAAGTCGAACGCGTGGCCGACCGGGTGACATTTCTGCACCAGGGTCGTATCGCGCTCAGCGCCCCGCTGCCGGAAATCCTCAGTCGTCATCGCCGCCTCGTCTTGCGATTCGAAACGGCCCAGTCCACGCAGCCCGATTTGCCGGGCGTGCTGTCGTATCAAGGCGCAGGCCAGGAATGGACTGTACTGTGCAACGGCAGGCTCGAAGAATTGCGGATTGCCGTGAAGCGTGCCGGCGCACAAATCGTCGAGGAAGAAACCCCCTCGCTGGATGAAATCTTCGTGGCCCTGGCGAAAGCTCCTCGCTTATAGCGCCACGGCGACCGCGAAAACCGAATCAGACCTGGCGCGAATAAAAAAGCGACCGGAATAGAACCATGAACCGTTCCCCGAATCAGAACCTGCGAATTACGACGATTCTCGCTTGGGCGTATTGGACGCGCGACTGGCCAGGACTTTTTTTGGGCGTCATCGCCGCCCTGGTCTTGCCCGGCGCCATTGTCGCCGGGTCGATCGCCAAGGGCCATTGGGAAAAGGAGCTTCCGTTTGTTCAATCTATTTTGTCGATGGTTTTCGTTTATTGGACCACGATTTTGTGCCTGGGGAGCGTCCTGCTCCTGAACTTGGGAAAGCCGCGGCCGCACTACACGCTGCCCGCCCCGAGTTGGATGCTGGTGGTCATCCCGATGGCGTGCGGCATGCTGACGATGTTCGTGCAATATGCGATCGTTGCCACGATTTTGAACACGTCGTTGAATCTCGAGTGGCCGATTCTGGGGCCGGGCCTGCTGGCCGCCCTCTTGCTGGCCTGGTGCTACGCGGTTTTTTGGTCGACCTCGAACTCGCTGGTCCTGCGATTGATTGTCTGGCTGGCCAGCTTTGTGGTCTTGGCGTTGTGCGGCCCTTGGGAAGTGCCGATGTTTGGCGAGAAGATGCAGGGGTTTTTAGCAAGCATCAACAGCGTGAAAGCTTTGCGATTCGGCCTGGCGACGTTGGCCTGCGTCGGCGTCGGCACCGCCGGGTTCGCCAGCCTGCGGCATGGTTCGGCAATCGACTTGCCGCGACTGATCGACAAGTTGTCGGACCATTTTCGTTTTATGCGGGCGGCTCCACGAGCCCCTTTTTCCTCCCCCCGGTCTGCCCAATTCTGGTCGGAGTGGATGGACCGTGGTTATGCATTGCCGCTCACGACGACGTTGCTGGGAACCGTGGCATTGGGCCTGGCGTGCTACGTAGATGGACAGCTCGACAATAGGGGGCAGATTCGATTCGCCATTTCGGTATCCCCCCTCTTTTTTCTGCAACTCGTTTTGATCGGTTTTTTTTGGGGATATCGCTCGCCGGGTTACGTCTTCGGAAATTTCGGCGGCTCGCGCCCGCTATCGGACGGCCAGATCGCCAACGCGATTCTCAAGAGCGCGACCTTCTCGCTGATCGTGTCGACCTTGATTTGGTTCGCGTTCCTGCTGCTCGCCGGGTTGATCCTGAGCGTGCGTCGAGGAATGATCGGGCCGTTCGGCGCGGTATCGATCAGCGATTTCGGCAAAACTCTGTGCGGCATCATGCTCTGGGCCTTGATGGCCTGGAGCGCGGTGGGGCAAGTGACTTCGTTGGCCCTGGCGGGACGAAGGGTCATGCGCGACGCACTCTTGCTGGCGTTCGGCGCTTGGATCGTGGGGCTCTTGTTGTACCAATATCTTCCCGGCAATATCGGACCCGCCGTCGCAATGGGTTATGCCTGGGGCTGCTTTGTCCTCTATCTGCTCGCCTGTGGAGCGGCATTCGTCGCGAGTTGGCGTTGGAATTTGATTTCAAACCGCACGCTCTGGCTGGCGGTTTTACTCGCAAGCGTAGCCTTTGACGTCGCGTACTGCTGCGGGTCGGTGCGCGACTGGCCATCCCACCTGGTCGTACTCAGTCGCTGCAGTCTGATCCCGCTTCCGTTGGCCGCAGCCCCGCTGGCGGTTTACTTCAATCGCCATCGTTGAGCGACGAAGCGCGTCTCGACGGTCGTAGATGGCCTACTCGCGGTGCCCGAGCCTAGCCTTCGGCCGCGTCGAACGTGCTTCGTCCCGCCTGAGCCTGGCCCAGCTCGTCCAGCCAGCAATCGATCAGCGTCGCTTGATGGGCATTGCGGTCGACTTGCCCTAGTCCTTCCAGCGATCGCTCGACGAGCGATGCCAGCCGCTGCAACTGCTCGGGCTGATCGCCGCTGGTGGTGGCCGCCCGCATTGCGCGCGATGAAAATCGATCGCCAGCCGAATGATCTGCCGCAGTCGCCGCCGCCGCGACGGGGCGTCTTTGCCGGCCGAGTCGACAAACTCACCCACTTCGCGCGATCAGCGCCACGCTCGTCTCGTCGACGCGGACCAATTGCGTCAGAAACTGGTCGCGAAACGCCCACAGCTCCTCGTCGGCCAGTTCGACGGCGCGCGACAGGCTTCCTTCGGCCAGCGCGGCCAGCCGCCCGGCTTCGGTCTCGTTGTCGACCACGCCTTGTTCCAACAGCAATTTGGCGATCGCGGCCGGGTCCAAGCCGCGAAAGCGAACAATCTGCGAGCGCGAGCGAATCGTCGGCAGTTGCTTGTCGGCCGTTGTGCCGACGAGAAACAGCAGGCTGCCCGGCGGTGGTTCTTCCAGGGTTTTGAGCAGGGCGTTGGCCCCTTCCTCGTTCAGGTCGTCGGCATCGTCGATGATTGCCACCTTGCGGCCCCCCGAGAACGCGCGCAGCGCGATGTCGTGGCACAGGCCGGCGCGCATACGGTGCTGGTCGTCGCCGATCAACAGTGCCAGCGGAATGAAGCTCTTGTCGGCCGGCTTGGCGACCAGCAGCAGATCGGGATGCGTCTGGGCTACGACTTGCAGGCAGCCGTCGCACACGCCGCACGGATCGAGCGTCTCGATTGGCCGCTCGCGGCAGAGAAACGCCTGCGCCAGCCGCAGCGCCAGCGTGTGTTTGCCGATGCCGCGCGGCCCGACCAGTAAAAACGTGCTCGCGAGCCGCCCGCGCACAATCGCGTGGCGAAACTGCTCGACCACGTCATCGTGTCCCAAAATTCCCTGCCACATGGCCCCGCTCCAAAGACTGCAGCCGCCAAACCGCTCCGTACCGCTGAATCGTGCTCGAAAAAGCTACTCGATACGTTGCTCCAGTTCCTCGGCGTTGAGTGCGTGGCCCGGGCCAGTGTGTCGCGCCAGAATTGGCTCGGCGCGCCGGCGAATCTCGGCTTGCACTTGTTCGATCGATTGAGAGCCGTCAATCACCGCGATCACGTCGGGCCGAGCGACGGCTTCGGCCAAAAAACCGCTTCGCAGGCGCTGTCGAAAGGCGGCGTCCTGGCCCGTCTCCATCCGATCCAATGGCCGCGTCAACCGATCGCTCGCCGAGTCGATCGGCATGTCGAGGACCACGGTCAAGTCGGGCGCGATGCCGCCGGTCGCCACCCGGCCAATCTCCCAGATCGCCGCCACGTCCAATCCGCGGGCATAACCTTGATAAACGACGTTGGCCAGCAGAAAGCGATCGGAAACGATCGTGCGGCCGGCTTCGAGCGCCGGACGAATGATTTCCGAAACCAACTCGGCCCGGGCTGCCATGAACAGCAGCATTTCGGCCATCGAGTCGATCCGCATGCCATGACGCTCCAAGAGCACGCCGCGGATCTTCTCTCCCAGCGGCGTGCTGCCCGGATCGACGCAGCGGACAACGTCGTGCCCCCTGCCGGAAAGCCACTGGCAGAAGAGTTCCAGTTGGGTCGTCTTACCGACACCGTCCAAGCCGTCGAACGCAAAGAACATCGGTGAGCACGCGTGAGTTTGGGGTTGAATTGCCGACTGCGGCGTTCGCCGGAGCGATTCGTCCTCGCAGCCGGGGCGTGTTTCATCGCGATGTCGCGGTCCCCACTAACCCGACGCGCAAGCGAGGGTTCCGCGCCCAGGGCCCTCGCTTGCGCATCGGGTTCGTGGGGTCGTCGGCAGGCCACCGCCACGAAACGGCTCAAGCTTCAGCGGTCCAACGTCTCATCTGGCCGCTCGCCGGTCAAGGGCGGCCGCATTGTCAGCCTTCCTCCGCATAGCGGGCGGCCAGCCGGCCAACGCGGTCGGCGATCATTCGCCGCAGCCGCGGCGGCTCGAGCACTTCGACCTGGTCGCCATAGCCGAGCAGCCACCACGAAATCTCCCCCACGCCCGACACCGTCGCGCGAAACTCCAGCCGGCCGTCGGGCAAGAAAGTAGACGCGCTGCGTCTTGTGCCAGTGGACTTCGGCCACGTTGCGCGCCACCAGCTTTTCGAACCGCACCAGCACCTCGACGTCGGGGCCGGGCTCCGGAATCAAATGCCAGGCGTTGCCCAGGTAGCGATCGATGCTGAATTGGTGCGGCACTTCGAAATGCTCGGGCAGGACCTCGAGCTCGCTGATTCTGCCGACGTTGAACGTCCGCGGCTCGCGGTGCAGCGAAGACCGGCCGATCGCGTACCAACTGTGCCGGCTGAAAAGCAACCGATAGGGGCTGAGCTTCGTCACGATCTCGGCGTCGTCGGCAAAGCTGGTGTAGCGGATCCTGACCGATTGGCGATGCAACGCGCAGTGCAGCAAACGCCGGTAGACCGGTTCCACTCCCGCCATCCGGTTCGTCGGCGTCAGATGGATTTGCACGGCGGCGGTGACGCTGCGTACCTGCTCGCGCAGACTGGCGGGCAAACACGCTTCGAGCTTGATCGCCGCTTGCCGTGCCGCGCTATAGAAGGGCATCCGGCCGTCGGCTCCCAACTCGTAGCAGACCAAAAGCATCGCCAGCGCTTCTTCCGCCGTGAAGGTCGTCGGCGGCAGGAAGAAGCCGTGATCGAGTCGGTACGAGCTCGAGTCGCTGTCGAACAGGACCGGCACGCCCGCTTGCCGCAATAGATCGAGATCGCGGAACATCGTGCGGCGACTCACGCCGCACTGGGCCGACAACTCGTCAGCGTTTTGTCCCTTGCCAGCCTGCAGCAGACTGATTAGTTGCACCAGCCGACTGATCCGCGTCAGATTCATGCTGGCCACTCGACTTCCAGTCTTGGTAAGCCGCGGGGCTCACCGCATTGTCGTCGATCGCGGAGCTCGATTTGCCACTGCTGGCCCAGACCGGCTTGCTCGCTTTCTGGCTTCCAGCGCCCGCTATATCCTGATTGTTGCGCGAGCCGCTGGCAACCGATCGGGTCGCCACCTTGGCTGCCGGGGCTTTGGCCAGGCCACTGCCGCCGGCCGACGCTGCCCCCGCGGCGGCCAACGACGAGCCCCCCTCGCCGCCCTTCGCGGCGGCGCCGTCGTTGGCAGCCGATCGGTTGGAACCTGGCGGACCGGCCGCCGGAGTCGGTATCTGTTCGGTCGCCGGATTCGCCGAGCCATCTTCCATCGGCAACACGTTTTGCAGGCTTTCCGGCGGCACCATGTCGGTCTTGTTGTCGAAGTCCCTGGAGTTCTGCAGATATGCACCGCGGCTGATCACGTCGGGCCGGCTGAAGCCGTAGTCGAGGTAGTGGCTGGCGTCACGCGAACGGGCCAGGCGATGCGCGTCGAACTGGGCCTTGGCCGGCCAGGGACCTTCCGCCAGGTAGACGCCGTCGTACTCCAGGATCGAGCCCTTGCGGTAATGCACCTGGGCAATGCCGCGCTGATAATCCGTCAGCGTGCGGAAATAGGCCACTTCGGCATCGGCCCGCTGCCGCTGGGCGTCGAGCAACAAGTCGAGCGTGACGGTGTCGGCCTCGAATGCCGCTCGCACCGCTTCGACCTGCTTTTCGGTCGCCACGCGCCGATTGAAGTTCGTCTGAGCCAGATTGTAGTTGTATTCCATGTTGCGGATCGCATCGCCGATCTCGTGCGAAACTTCCAGCTCCTGATCCTGCAAACGGGCTTTTTCCCGGGCCAGGTTCAACTGATAGTAGCGCAGGGTCGACAAGGCCGCCCGGAAGCCGAGCGTCATTTGATAATTCAATCCCAACTGGTACTGCTGGAACTGACCGCTGAACAAGCTCCGATAGGCGTTGCTGCCGACCAGGTTGTACGGATAGGCCAACTGCCCGTTGCCGCCGGCCGGATTCGCACCGCCGATCAACTGGTCGCCCAGACCGTAATAGTTGTACTGGCCGCTGGCGTCCAAACGGGGTTGCAACAGGTTCTTGGCCGCGATGATTTCCAGTTCCCGCTCTTTGATCCGCCACTTCTGACGGCGAAGTTCCACGCTGCGGGCGATCGCCTCGGAGTGGACTTCGCGCCAGTCGAAGTGCAGCTCGGCCGTCGTCGGCTCGTCGGCCGGACGAATCAGGCGGCCATCGGCCACGGCCAGACCGATCACGTAACGCAAACGGTTTTCGCTGCGGAACAAATCGTTGAGCGAAGTCTGCACCTGTCCGCGGAACAGATAGTATTGAGCCCGCGACTGGGCTTCCTTTTCCGCTTCACCGCCACGCGCTCCGACCGTGTACAGGGCGTGAATCTTCTGCCAGGTCTGCAGGGCGCTGTCGCGGCCGGTCTTGGTCGCTTGCAACGCGCGATAAGCGAAATAAAGTTCCCAATAAGCGTTCTCGACGTCGTACACCAGGTTGCGCACGCCCCCTTCGAAGTCGGCCAGGGCAATGTCGACGTTGATCCGGGCGAGCATCACGCCGTCGAACGCCGGAGTGTTCAAACCGGTGGCCGTCGGCGTGAACGGGTTGTACGGACCGGCGATGCGGTTGTACATGACGCCGGCACCTTGCATCAAAGGCTGGTTGAAGGCCGCCTGATAGGTCAGGGCATACGTGCTGGGAACTTGCCACGTCGGGGTGTTGGTTTGATCGTAGAACGTGGTGTTGCTCACCGTCCACGTACCGCCCGTCGCGTTGGTCTTGGAGAGCGACGCCTGGAAGTTGGCGTTGTTTTCCTGGAACACCGGGTTGAAGATCGCCGTGGCCAAACCTTCACGCACGTTCTGCGGACGGTCGTTACGCTGCCAGGTAATGCTGCTGGCCAGCACGGTGTCGAACGCACTGAGAGCGTATTCCGTGCCGGTGAACGGCGTCGCTTCCATGATCGCCGGATCGTAAACGCTGCGGATCGCGTCGGGCGACGTGATCAGGGCGTCCGGCGCTTCGCCAACCTGGGCACGCTGCGTCTGGGCGCTGCTCGCGTAGCGGCCGCCCAGCGTTCGCATGACCTTGCTGTTGTCGAGCGCCATCTTCACGCAATCTTCCAGCGTGACGTTCCAGAATTCCTTGGGAATGGCATTCTCGATCGTCAGCGGCGGAGCGGCATTCTCGACTTCGGCCAGCGACGTAGTTTGCGCATCGGGATATTCGATCTGCGTGGCCTTGTCGACATAGTGCGACAAGTCGCCGTCCTCGAACAGATAGAACGGCTGCTGCGGATGACATCCGGTCAGCAAAATCAACAGGGAGGTAAGCACCGCCCAAATGCTGCGAAGTCGCCGGCTCATCGATCACGATTCCTTGGAGGTGATTTCCGCGCCTCTGGCCATCGCCAAATAGGCGCCAGCATTCCCGCCGGCCTTTTGTGCCAGCGGTGCGAGCATGATGTCGGACAATCCCCCCCCACGCACCGATGCGAGCCGTCCGATGCGGTTGGGTCCGCGCATCGTCCGACTCTATCAGCACCCAAGTTATCGGCCGCCCAATCGGCAGACTTTCGGTAATCCGAATAAATCTCGTAATCAGAAGAGTCGCACAAAAGAGGCTATTCAATGCAAATACCGCAGGCTAACTGCCGGCATCCCGCATGCGCGAAAATGAGAAGCACGGGAAGTTTGCGCTGCCGCCGACAACATTCGCCTGGCGATGTGCCGGTGTGCCGCCGACTGCGCACGTCGTGGTTGCTAGCGCGGCGGGCGGCCAATTAGCGAAACGCCACGGCCGGCAGCGGCAGGAAGAACGTCGCCCAAGAATACCGGGCCACGAACGAGCCGGCTTATTGCGCCATGGCCTGTTCTGCCCCCAGATATCCCTGCCGGGCTTCCAGGCAGGTATGGCGGAACGTGTCGGGACGAACGACTCCCGCCAGCCGGAAGGTCTCGATCGCCCCCAAGCGGAAAACCAGGTCTCCGGCTCGATACCAGGCCTGGCCCGGCCGGACATCAATGGTAATCGAGTCGAACCGGTTCAACGCCACCCAGCGTTGGTCCCCCTTCACCAGCCCGGCACGGACCACGACGCGGCGGTTCGTCAGCACATAGCGCTGGGCACCCGGCGGCAAAATCAGGAATCGGCCGATCCCGGGTAGTGCCCGCAGCAATTCGTAGGCGAAGCGGCCAAAGTAGAGGCCGACGACCAGCGGAATCGACAGCAGGGCGATCAAATGGCCCAGGGTCAGCGGGGGCTTGCCCAGATCAATCGCGTAAAGCCGCCCCAAAAATCGTCCCAGACCCGACGCCGCCAGACTCGGCCATACGGTCATGATGGTCGCCTCGCGCAGCTCGGGCGGAGTGACTCCGGCAATCGCCTGCTTCATGCTGCAAACCGTGGACATGGGAGGCTAGATGCGCTAGACCCGAGACTTGAGGCTTAAGAAGCAAAAACTAGCAGAGAGTCTGGGCGAATGCCAGGGGGCGAAGGACCGGAACGGTCGGATTCGCGCCGCGAGTGGTCCGGCCAGCACACGCGCCGTATCAGGACCCGCGTCGCGCTCTTGGTTCAGGCCCCTATCGCGGACTCCGGGCGATTTGAGCAAAGATCGCAATGGTCTCCGGCCGGTCGCCTCATTCTGCCGATCGCGTGACGAACGAGCCGCCAATTTCGTAGAAGAACGGACCGACGGGCCGGCAGCGGACGACTTCGACCAGCACCCGCAATTGCTCGCCCTCGTCGACCGTCCATTGAATCGCCAGGTAGGGCTCGTGAACCGGCCGGGTGTGGTAGATCGAAATTCCTTGAGATGAGATATCGCGGGTAATGGCGGCGAAGGCCTCGCCGGGTTTCTCCTGCTCGTCGATCGGCACCGCCACCACGGGGCAAGCCAGGGGATAGCGCGTTGCGCTGCGGCGTTCGTCTCCTTGATACTTGCGCCTGCTTGTCGACCAGATCCTGCACCAGCCGGGTCACCTCTCCCGCTGGGAGTGCCAGATGGCAGAACAGGGCTTCAAGTTCGGCTGACGTGGTCATGGTCTCTACTTTCGCTCGATGTGGAAGGTCCGCCTTTGCCGCCCCTCGAACCGGCGCCGAAGTCGCCATGGAGATGAGCGCACAACGAAACTTCTAGAAATTTAGTGCGCTTTTTCCCCCGGCGGGCGCAATCTGACCCCAAATGCGCAATTGGCCGCCGGCCCGACGCTCGGAAAAACGGCTTTTGGCGGTCGTGTTACCCCTACGGCGGGTCCGGGGGCTGTGTCAGAATTGACCCCCACCGCCTCGCCAGGCCGCTGAAAAAGGGGACTGTCTCCGAGGCGCACCCGGCGAACCGCGAGAAAAACGGCGGTCGCGACGTGCCTCTCCCAATATTTCAGCACGCTACCGGCCGATCCTTGCCGGCCGGCCGGCGTCGGCCCCCCGGCGCATCGCCCCGGCGGGGTGGCGGCTCGATCGCTCCCGCTTTGGCGGGCCGGGTACGATAGAGACCAATGAGCCAGGCGGTCGCGGCGGCCGGCGGCGTCTAGAATTTTTTCTTGGGCATGTTTGACAGCAGCTAACCGGACCGCTAAATTAAGGTTCCGTTCTCATCCTCACCCGCGTTTCAAACGCTCTTCAAGGCTTGTTCCGCGGGTCACGGAACAGATGAGTAGGCGGTGGCTTTGGCTCGTGTCTGGGCTTCAGCTGCATTCATTCTCCTTTATTCTTTTTTATCGCGGAGGTCGTTATGTCCAGGCGATGTACAAGACGGGCATTTACGCTCGTCGAACTGCTGGTGGTGATTGCGATCATCGGCGTGCTGATTGCGTTGTTGTTGCCTGCGGTGCAGCAAGCCCGCGAGGCCGCCCGGCGCAACCAGTGCATGAACAAAGTCAAGCAGCTGGGTTTGGCACTGCAAAACCATCACGACGTCTACAAGCGGTTTCCGGGCGTCTCCAACCAAGGCACCTCGACCGGCACGGCCAGCGTCTATTTTCCGAATCCGGGCAACGCGGCCCAAGCCAACACTGCTCCCTCGACTGGTTACACAAACACTGCGGCGGGATCGGCTACCGCGTCCTCGGCCGGTTACAGTTGGATCGTAAAGATTTTGCCCTACATGGATGAAGGCCCGCTCTACAACAGCATCTCGCAGGCGTCGGCAAAATTCACGGGCGACGCTTTCAATGCGTATACCGCTTCGATCACCGGCACGGGTGCGTCGTACCAGGTGACCTACACGAGCGGTGGAATCACGACTCTCAAGCACTTCGCCACGGTCCAGTTGGATGAAGTTGCCTGCCCCAGTTACTCGGGCACTCCGACGGTCGCCGCCTCGACGAACACCAACTCGGCGGTACCTCAAAACTATACGGGCGCCAGCCCCGGTCCGGCCTTTGGTGCGGTCAATGGCACTGCCACCGCGATTCCCGCGACCATTAGCAACTATTTGGCACTCGCCTGCACCCACGTCTCGGGTACCACTCCGGCTACCTACAGCTGTGTTGCCTGGGGTGTCTCGGCAGCCTTAGCGCCGAACGTCGGATCGCCGGCCGCCACTGTCCTGACCGTCGAACCGCCGAACGGCATGCTTGTGCCGGGTACCGGTTTGAATATGAAAGCCTGCACCGACGGAACCTCCAAGACCCTCATGATCTGCGAGACCGTCGAACCGGCTGTTAACAACTGGTACGACGGCACCACAACTTGGACCGCCGGTATCAACCCGAATACTGTCGGCGGCAATTCGTCCCCCAGCAAGTCGACGACGGTCAATGGCGTCGCCAACGCCAACCCGCAAGGGTACTGGGTTGTTCCCAGCGGCGGCGCGACCGCATTGAATATCGGACCGGCGCCAATCACAACCATCCAATACGGAATGGCCGGAATCACTGGATGGAGCCTACCGACGAGCTTGGCCATTTCTTGGGGGCCGAGCAGCAACCACAGCGGCGGCTTGGTGGTTCACGGGGCGGTCGATGGTTCGGTTCACGGTATTACTACCGATGTTGATCCGACGGTTTACTGCCACATCATCACCCGAGCCGGTCGCGAACCGGATGCACTGCCCGATACGGTGCAATAAGCCGCATCGATCGATTGCCTGAGCAGTCGATGATCCAGTCCAAAAACAAAAGCTCCGGCGCGTGTTGCGCCGGAGCTTTTTTTGTTTCCCATCCCTTCCGCTCGCCGCCAAACGCCCTGCCATCGCGGCTGCGGGCGTGGGTCAACATCCCCGCCTCGCGTGACAGAAACCGTCCGCCGGGCTATAAAAACTTGTGTGCCTTCCGAATCCCAAATTCATTGCAACACGGCATTCTTGAGACTTTCACATGAATCAACACGCGGACGCTCCCTTGGAAACCGATTGTCTCTCGGTCCGCGATCGTCTCGCCCAAGGTGGACAGTTCGTGCTGATCGACTGCCGCGAGCAGGATGAATTCGATCTGGTTCACATCGGCGGCGCGGTATTGGTTCCGATGAGCCAGCTTGCCGATCGCGTCGGCGAACTTGCGCCCTATCGCGATTGGGATCTGGCCATTCATTGCCATCACGGCGGCCGCAGCCTGCGCGTTGCGAAGTGGCTGCGCGAGCAAGGCTTCGCCAAGGCGCAAAGCATGGCTGGCGGAATCGATCTCTGGGCCCTCGAAATCGATCCCACCTTGCCCCGTTATTGAGCGGCTCCTGGCCGCGCGAGGCTCGTCATGTCAACGACCGCTGCGATTGCCCTGAAGGAATGGGCCGCGGTCTGCGCTGCACTGGCCGCGGGGCGGCAGACGATCTTGCTGCGCAAGGGGGGCATTGCCGAAGGCCCCACCGGGTTTCGCCCCGAGCACTCCGAGTTCTGGCTGCTGCCGACCTGGTTTCACGCGACGCCCGAGGTGCTCAAGCCCGACGACCGGCGTTTTTTCGACTCTGTCGCTACACCGCCCTCTGAGAATTGCGTGCGGATTGAACTGTTTGCCCGCGTCATTGAGGTGTTGTACCTCGACCGCGAGGAGTTGCTCCAGCGGCTGGCCGACGAGCATGTCTATGGTGCCCAGACGGTCAGCGAGCGATTCCATTACCGCCGGCCGGGACTTTGGCTGTTCGCCGTGCAGGTTTTTCGCGTTCCCAAGGCGGTGGAATTGCCCGTGTGGCCCCAATTGGCCGGTTGCCACAGTTGGGTCGAACTTCCCGTCGCGCTGCCGACCGATGGACTGACCAGCGTGCTGGAGCCGGTGACGCTGGCCGGACGCTTGGGGCATTTGCGGAAGGTTTTGCAGCCGGCCGGCGTCCCATCGGCCGTCGACATGGCGGCCATTGTCGAGCGATTCGGCGGAGACGAGGGCCTGGTCGAGCGATTGATTTCGATCTATCGGCAGGATTGATTTCCGTGGATGTCGTGCGCTCTGGGAGCGCTCGTACAGCAAGACGGTCAGGGGTTGGTTTTTGCCGCCCACCGACTGCATGGAATGGTCAGCCACTTCGACTTTCCGCCCCTCAGCGAGGCCGCGGCCCGTTTGGAGGAGCTAGCTCGGCAGGCCGACTTCGTCGCGGCGAAAGACGCCTATGGGCACGTCGAGGCCGAGTTGGCCGTTTTGGATGCGGCCCTCGATTCCTGGCAGCAAAGCCGCTGATTGCCCGCTGCGCGGTCAACCACCGCCGGCCCCCCTCGAGGGGGAACTCTACCCGGTGGGTGCATATCCCGCGGGATTTGTCACCCGCAAGGTGCGCAAAGTCGCTACGAACGGTGCGCGGGGCGTGCGGTGTGTCACTTTCGAACCACACGTTTAACTCATTTCGCGGACTTTTCCCCCCAGTTTGACTTTTAACCACAGAGGGGTAGAGTGTGATTAGCCAGTGTCGCTGACGGCGAAAGCGTCGCTTAAGACAGCCTCGTACCGTGGTTTGCGCCCGGCCGGGGTTTTTTTTCGCAATTTTCGTCGTCGATGCGCCTTGGCCTGTCTGTAAACGCTTGGCACTGAAAGTGCTGAACGGTTGCGTGACAACTGATCGCGACAGTTTACCGTGCGCTGCCGCCCGACGCGTTTTGCGACCGGCTCGCCGAAGGGTATGTGGGTTGGCCGCGTGGGCGGTCTTGGGGGAGAGAAAAGTCATGGTTTCCGGCAAACGATCCATATTTTGTAGCCTGGCCTGGGGGCTCGCGCTTTCCGCGGTCGCGGCCAGCGCCTCGGCTCAGGAATGGGCCGAAAAAATGTTCACCGAGAAGACGCACGACTTCGGTGCCGTCGCTCGGGCCGCGAAGGTCGAATACGCCTTCGAGATCGTCAATCCGTACAAAGAAGACATCCACATCGCCAGCGTGCGCACCAGCTGCGGTTGCACGATCCCGCGCATTCAAAAAGAGACGCTCAAGTCGTGGGAGAAGGGGGCGATCATCGCGGAGTTCAACACCCGCGCTTTCACCGGCCAGCGCGGTGCCCGCGTCACCGTGACGATTGACCGGCCGCAATATGCTGAAGTGCAACTCCAAGTTCATGGATACATCCGCACCGACGTCGTCGTCGATCCGGGCCAGGTCGCGTTCGGCCAGGTGCCGGCCGGTGGTGGCGCCGAGAAGACGATCACGATTGATTACGCCGGACGCGGCGATTGGAAAATTTTGGGTGTCGAGCCGACTTCCCCCTTCGTGAAGGCCGATCTCCAAGAGGTCACTCGCCAAGGGGGCCGCGTGGCCTACCGTCTGGCGGTCAGCCTCGACAAGTCGGCGCCGGTCGGCTACCTGAATGACGAAGTGGTCCTGAAGACCAACGATTCGCGCTCTCCGCGTTTTCCGGTCAAAGTCGATGGATTCGTCGTCGCCGAGCTGACGGTCAGCCCCTCGTCGCTGCTGTTGGGAATTCTGCAGCCCGGCCAGAAGATTACCAAGCAAATCGTTCTCAAGGGCAAGGAGCCTTTTCGGGTCGTCGGCATCGACTGCGACGATCCCGGTTTTACTTTCCCCTCGCCGACCGAAGCCAAGACGGTTCATGTGATCCCCGTCACCTTCGAAGCCGGTAAGGAACCGATCAAGTTCGTCGACAAGATCGTCATCCGCACCGATCTGCCCGACCAGGGCAAGGTCGAGCTATCGGCCTATGGCCAGATCCTGGCTCCCTTGGCCGGCAACTAAGCGCGCCGCAAACCAAGACGCAGTGCGAAAACAGACCCTCGGGCCGTCGGCAAGTCCTTAGCCGGCGGCCCTTTTTGTTTTCCCCGTCAGGCAATTCTCCGTCGCACCTTCTCGTTGCCGGGCGTTGGCGGTCGTAGCGCCCGGGCAAAGCCTGCCGGCCGACTTGTACCCGACTCGCGAAACGTGGGCAAACGTCCGATGTTTTGTCCAGCGGCCGTAACGCGTTCTCTTGGTTGCCGCATCGCATGGCAATATTAACCCGAAGCGCCAGCGCGGAAAAAAACACTAGCCCGAAGCGCCAGCGCGGAAAAAAACACTAGCCCGAAGCGCCAGCGAGGGAAAGCAAGGCAACGAGCCCTCGCTGGCGCTTCGGGTTGGTGGCGTGGTAGCGCTAAAAACGATCCAGCCCAGTTGCCCCAGCGTGAGAGATCCCATGCTCAAGATTTCCCATCCCGCGTCGCCGAAAGTGCGAGCCACCTTTTACGTCGCGGCCGACGTGCTGGAGGAAGCCCGCGACACGGCGGTCCACCTGGCGGGCTATCCCGTCCGCCTGACGCTGACCGAGTTGGTCGATCGAGCACTTCGCGCCGAATTGCAACGACTGCGAGATCAACATCACGCCGGTCAGCCGTTTCCACGCCGCGCGGCCGAACTCAAAGGCGGTCGACCGATCGCCGCCTGAGCATGTCCAAAACCAAACCGGATTTCCAAGCCAAGGCCGGCGAACAAGAACAACTGCGTCGCGAACTGCTCAAGCTGATCGTCAAAAACGAGGCTCGCAGGCGGCGTCAAAACAAAGCTGCCACTTCGTGACGCGCCCCTGGGCATCCATCGTCGTGCTGGTTTTGCTCTGCGCACCCGCGGCCGGCGATTGGCCCGCTGCGCTTTGGTCGGGCTCGGCCTCCACGCCAAAAAATCCGGCCGTCGTCCGCATCATGGCCCCCGGCCGCGACAGCATTTCGTATGGCTCCGGCTCGCTGGTCGCCAAGAGCCAGCAGCATGGGCTCGTCATCACGAATTGGCACGTCGTCAACGAAGCGACCGGCCAGATCATGGTCATGTTTCCCGACGGCTTCACCTCGGCCGGCACCGTGGTCAAGCTCGATCGCGATTGGGATCTGGCCGCCATCGCCATCTGGCGACCGAATGCCGAGCCCTTGGCGCTGGCCACCGTCGCTCCGCAGCCCGGCGAAACGCTGACGATCGCCGGCTATGGATCGGGCAGTTATCGCGCATCGAGCGGACGCTGCACGCAATACGTCGCGCCCGGCACCACCTTTCCCTACGAGATGGTCGAACTGGCCACCAGCGCGCGTCAGGGCGATTCGGGCGGGCCGATCCTGAACAGCCGCGGCGAATTGGCCGGCGTCTTGTTTGGCGAAGGAGCCGGCCGCACCGCCGGCAGCTATTGCGGCCGCGTCCAATGGTTTTTGGCCGGTCTGGCTCCCAACGAATCGAACCTTGCCCCGGGCGCCATGCTCGCCGGCGCGGCGGCCGCGAATTCGCCGCTCGCGGCCCAAACCGTTTCCAGCACCCGGCCCCTGTCAGCGCCGGCTCAACCCGGCGCGCGCGTCGGCGCACTGGCCGCTCTGGGATTGCCGGCCGCCGGCCAACCCTCAAACACCACCGCACCCCCTCCGCGAGCGATGGCACCAACCGCCACCTTCGCCAGCACCGCCGGCCTTTCCAACGGGGGCGGCTTACAACCCTCGGCCGGTTGGCAAAGTGCTCCGCCCCGCGGCCTGGCAAATCCCGACCGCGATCCGCCTGCCGCGCGTGGGCGCCCAACGGATTCCGACACCGAGCTGGTCGCGGTACCTCGCATTCGTGGCATTCCCGACACGGCCGCGGTCGGCCAATCGGAGATCGCCAACGAGTCGAAATATGTTCGGCAAGACTCGCCAGAGTCTTCCTCCGACGATCGCAGCCCAATCCCGATTAGCTGGACCGACATTGCCGGCCACACGTTGGGCGAGCAGATCAAAACCGTTTTGGCCACGATCGGCGGTCTGGCCGTCATCGTGCAAGCGATCAGCTGGTTTTCGGGCGAATCGAAGTCGGCCAAGAAAAAGGCGGACGACGAGGACGAAGACGACGATTGACTTCCTTTCCGCACCGGCCCGCGCTCGAGGAATCTGAGGCGTAGCGACGCATCGCCGGCAGTGGCCATTTTCCGCTGGTTGACCCTCTCGGCGCAAGACTTCTATAATCGCAGTCGCACGCCCGCCGCTCATCTCTGCCCGCTCGCTGTGACGCTCCGAGGCGGATCGTGCCAAAAGGATTGGCCATGTCGTTTGATCCGATGGATACCAAGGAACGGGTGCGACAGGCCGTCGACATTGTCGATCTGGTCGGCAGCTATTTGTCGCTGCGGCGCGAGGGACGCGGCTACAAGGCGATTTGCCCCTGGCACGACGACACCCGCCCCAGCCTGCAGGTCAATCCCGAGCGGCAATCGTTCAAGTGCTGGGTTTGCGACATCGGCGGCGACGTTTTCAGCTTCATCATGCAGATCGAAGGCGTGACGTTCCCCGAGGCGCTGACCCTGCTGGCCGAGCGGGCCGGCATCACGTTGGATAAGCAAACTCGGGGCGGTGCCGGCGCACTCGACAAGCGAACGCTCTTCCAGGCCATGGAATGGGCCGCTCAGCGCTACCATCGCCTGTTGCTCGACGATCCGCAGGCCGCGCCCGCCCGGCACTATCTGGCCGAGCGCGGCATCACGGCCGAAAGCATCACGCGGTTTCGGCTCGGCTACTCGCCCGACGAGTGGAGCTGGCTAGCGCAGGGAGCCCGGGGCACGGCGCACACGCCGCCGGTGCTGGAAAAGGTCGGCCTGCTGCGCACCAAAAGCGGTGGCGGCCACTACGATTGGTTTCGCGGCCGGTTGATGTTTCCGATCTTCGATGCCCAGGGACGCGCCGTCGGCGCCGGCGGTCGCGTGTTGCCCGGCGTGGGAAACGATAAGAGCGGCGGCGAAAAGGGAGCGACCGGCGCGAAGTATGTCAACTCGCCCGAGACTCCTCTCTATTCCAAGAGCAATTTACTCTACGGCCTGCACCTGGCCCGCGAAACGATTCGCAAAACGCACACCGCGCTGGTCATGGAGGGCTACACCGACGTCATCGTGGCCCATCAGTGCGGATTCGAAAACGCCGTGTCGGTTTCCGGAACCGCACTGGGCTCGCAACAGATCCGCCTCTTGCAGCGATTTGCCGACCGGTTGCGAATCGTGCTGGTGCTGGATGGTGACGCGGCCGGGCGGCGCCGGGCGAACGAAGTGCTCGAGCTGTTCGTGGCCGAAAATGCCGACGTCCGCGTGCTGACCTTGCCCGAACAACTCGACCCTTGCGAGTTTTTGCTCACGCGCGGGTCAGAGGCTTTTGGGGCTTTGGTCGATCAAGCCCCCGACGCGCTGACGCACGCCGAGCGCGATTTGACGGCGGGCATCGATTTGACGCGCGACGTGCATCAGGCCAGCGAGGCTCTGGAGCAACTTTTGCGGATCGTGGCCAAAGGGCCGCGTCTCGTTTCCAACACGACGACCGACGATCGCCTGCGCGAAGAAAAGATTCTGCAGCGGCTCGCGTTCGACTTTCGCATGCCCGAGGAACAACTCCGCAGCCGGCTGAGTCAATTGCGTCGGCCCTCGACCGGCACGCAGCGCAGCGGCGGCGGGCGAGTCGAACCGGGGAGGCGGGGCGCGGGATGCGAGCCGCCGAGGAGAGCCCAACGCGTCGCGGCCGGCAAAAATTCCGCTGACTTCGTGGGAGCGAGAATTGCTGGAGCTGGTCGTGGCTGCGCCGGTCATTTTGGGACGTGCGGCCGAATCGGTCAAGCCGAGTCAGATCCAGGCCCCTTTTGCCCGGGAAATCTACACTCGGGCGTTGGAATTGACGGCCGCTGGCGTGCCGGTGGACTTCGCCCGATTGTTATTGGAGTTTGACGACCCAGAGGTTAAAAACTTGCTTGTCGAACTTGACGAGCAGGCCCGCCTAAAACCTTCCGCCGAGTTCGACGTCCGGTTGCAAGACGTCTTGGCGAAGTTCCAACACCGCGCCGGTGCCGCGGAAATGCAAACGCACACCGCACGCCTGAAGGAAGAACAGCTTTCCCACGACGAGGGGTTGGCACTACTTCGCAAGATTCAGCAGCAGGAACAAAACCGGCAAGGCATTTCCGCGCCCACGGATGGGTAAGGATGTCCAAAGCCGGTTGATTGGCGATCCCGCCCGGAGCATGAGGCTCTTGGCCGCGCCGATCACCCCACGTTTCATTGGATGCCACGCATTTGGCGTCCGGGAGGGAACCGACAGGTGGACCACTGCGATATGGATTTGCAAGATTTGGTCGCCACGGGCAAAGCCCAAGGTTATCTGACCTACGATCAGGTCAACGACTATCTGCCCGACGAAGCCGTCACTCCTGAAAAACTCGACAATCTGTTGATCGCGCTGGAAGAGCTCGGCATCGAGCTGGTCACCGACGCGCCGGAGCCCGAGCTGGTCGAAGCCGCGGCCGATACCCAATCCGAAGCTGCCAAAACCCTGACCGACCGCATTCTGGCGCGAGCCGCCCGGGCAGCCGACACCGACGACGGCAGCTCGGCGTTCAAGCTGCCGGAGCGCGAGTTGGCCAAGATGAGCGACGATCCGGTACGGATGTATCTGTCGCAAATGTCCGAGATTCCGCTGCTGACGCGGGAGCAGGAAATCGCGCTGGCCAAGAAGATCGAAGTCACGCGCAAGCGTTTTCGCCGCACCGTGCTGGGGTGTCATTTTGCCCTGCACGCCACGGTGCGCACGTTGGCCGAGGTCCATCGCGGCGCGTTGCCGTTCGACCGCACGATCAAGGTCTCGCTCACCGAGCGGCTGACCAAGGAACAGATCCTGGCCCGCATGCCGCACAACCTGAAGACGCTCGAGCACTTGATGAAGCAGAATCGGGCCGACTTCCGCTCGATGATCGATCGCCGAAGCACCCCGGCCGACAAGGCCACGGCGCGCAAGCGATTCTGCCACAGCCGGCGCAAAGCGCTCACGCTGGTCGAAGAGCTCAGTCTGCGCACACGCCGGGTGCAGCCCCTGGTGCGGCAGTTCCAGGAAATGTCCGAGCGGATGGATCGCATCCGCGAGCGGTTGGCCGGTCTCGAGTTTCGGCCGGCGGCCAAGGACGAACGTGCCAACCTGCGACGCGAGCTGCGCGACCTGATGCTGATCACCCTGGAAAGCCCCAAAAGCCTGCGCAACCGCGTGGAGCTGATCGATCGACAATTCCGCGATTACGAACAGGTGAAGCGACAACTTTCCAGCGGCAATTTGCGTCTGGTCGTGTCGATCGCCAAGAAGTACCGCAACCGCGGCCTGAGCTTTCTGGATCTGATCCAGGAAGGAAACACCGGCCTCATGCGGGCAGTCGATAAGTTCGAATACCGCCGCGGTTACAAATTCTCGACGTACGCCACCTGGTGGATTCGACAGGCCATCACTCGGGCCATCGCCGATCAGGCCCGCACGATTCGCATTCCCGTCCACATGATCGACGTCCTGTCGAAGCTACGCAACGTCTCCAAGCGCTTGCAACAAGAGCTGGGCCGCGAGCCAACGACCGAAGAGACCGCGCGGGCGGCCGACATCAGCGTCGACGAAACCCGCCGGGTGATGAACATCGGCCGGCATCCGGTCAGCCTCGATCGCCCGGTTGGCGAGAGCGAGGATTGCAGCTTCGGCGAGTTTCTGGAAGACGCCGGCACCGAAAGTCCGATCACCACTGCCGGACAGGCGATGCTGCGGACCAAAATCGAAGGCCTGTTGAAGACGCTCACGTATCGCGAGCGGGAGATCATTCGCCTGCGGTACGGCTTGGGAGACGGCTACACCTACACGTTGGAAGAAGTGGGCCGGATCTTCAAGGTCACCCGCGAACGCGTGCGGCAGATCGAGGCCAAGGCCGTCCGCAAGCTGCAACATCCCGTCCGCAGCAAACAGCTCGAAGGCTTTTTGAGCAGCATGGCGGGCTAAATCGGTGATTGCCTGAGCGTTGTGCTCGCCAGCGCCACTAAGCCGAGGAGCGAGCGAGGGGTCGGAGCGAAGAGCCCGTGGTCGCGCTAGTATCGGCGCCGTCGTCGGCCCGGCTCGAATTTTTGAGCCGGCAAAACAACCCATCGCAGTACGTACGAAACCGTGGATCGCCGAGGTCCACGGTTTTTCGTTTTTTTCCGCTCCCTGTCCCACCCGTTGGAAAGCCACGCAGGATCGACCTTGCCGATTTGCCGCGCCGGCGCAGGGTGGGCGGTTTTTTCGTTCGGCGACGAGCCTCGTTTTTGGTATCCTAGAGGGGTAAGGCTCGCGTGTCCCCACGCCGCTCGACCTGCTCCGCCGCCGGCGTGTTGCTGGGACGCGCGTGACCGTGGCAACGAACGATTTGGCAACTGGGTTGAAGACGAGGAATTTTCATGGCTGTTCCCGCGGAAGCATTGCGCGAGTTGCACCGCATTCATCGGCAGTTTGCGGATTTGCGTGAGCGGTTCGAACGTGGTCCCAAACAGGTCGCGGCTCGCGAAGCCAATCTGACCCGCCTGCGCGACGAGCTGGCCAAAATCCAGGCCGAATCCAAGGCAGCTCGGGTCCGGTCCGATCAGAAGCAACTGCTGCTCAAGAGCGGCGAAGACAAAGTCAGCAGCCTCAAAGGCAAACTGAACGCCGCCAGCAGCAACCGCGAATATCAGGCTTTCAAGGATCAAATCGCCGCCGACGAAATGGCCGGCAGCGTGCTGGCCGACGAGATCCTCGAATCGTTGGAGAAAATCGACGAATTCGAGCGGATGATCGCCGAAGCGCAAAAGAAGATCACCGTCGCCAAGGAAGAATTGGCCAAGGTGCAAGAATCGGTCCGCAACGAGTCGGCCAGCCTCGAGACCGAGATCAAACGCCTCGAAGGCGTTCTGAAAGCGGCCGAATCCGAGCTTCCCGATGATTTCAAGGTCGATTATTATCGCGTCGTCAAGGCGAAGGGGGCCGACGCCATGGCCGAAGTGCAAAACGGCTTCTGCGGCGGTTGCTATAAGCAGATCACTCCCAACAACATCGCCGAACTGAGCATGGCGCGCGCAATCTTCTGCAAAGATTGCGGCCGCATCATCTACCTGCCCGAAGACCGCCGCCCCGACGCCACCAAGTAGGTCGGCGCTCGACGGGCGATCATTTGCGCCGTCGCAGCCTGAGGGCAGCCAGCGCCAAACCGAGCCAACCGGCCAGTAGTATCGTGGCCGGCTCGGGCACTGGCGTAATCAGCGCATCGCCCGATGTCGCAAAGTTCAATTGCAATCCCGTCGGATTGCCATTGCCGTCGGTGGCGAAATCGCCCGCCGGCACCATGAACGTCAGATCGAATACGGCCAGGCTCGGGTTGAGCGTATAGACCCCGTTGCTGTCGGCCGTGAAATCACTGGCCGCGAACGGCTGGGCAAGCACCGGACTTGTCCATGCCACCCCCATGCCAGTGACCGAGCTGTCGCTGATCGTCAAATTCATGATCGTCGGCATATCGGGAATGTTGGTTGTGATGCTCAAGTTGTAGCTGCTGTTGGCTACCGCCTGCGTGTTGTCGGGCGATACCGCTTGAAAATCAAAGGCGTTGCTCGGATCTTGGGCGGTGTTCGGATTCAAATTCACTTCAACTGTCATCGGCGTCTCGGACGCCAGCGGGCTCAGGACAAATGGGTCGGAGCCCGCAACGGCGTGTGCGGCAACCGGAAAAGGCGTCTGGGCCAAGCTCGTCGCGATCGCAGTGACGAAGGGGCTGGCGGTTACGGAATTGCCCCCAGGACCGGGTCCCCCGAATACCGACGCAACCGACGTCGCGTTGGCAATCACGGTGCCGATCACCGGCAGGGTAGCGGTCGACGACAGCGGCCCGGTCGTGACCGTCCCGTAGCCCAGCGGAGGTCCTACCTTGACAATATTGCCGATAAGCAAACCTGAATCATAAGCGGGCGCCGTCGCGGCGAAGCCATCGGCGCCGCGCCTCGCCCGAGACATTCTGTGCCAGCGGCAACGGAATGTTGGCGGCCCCGGGCCCGGCAGCAAAGTTCATGCCGATGATCGAAGAATCCATTGTCGCTTGAAGAAGCGCCGCTCGTGCTTCCTGGGCGCCCAGAGCTAGCGACAAACAACACGCCGCCCACCCGGCACGACACCAACGGCGCCCGTAGTAACAAGCCCGGTTTCGACGAGATTGGGTCGCGCAGAGTGTCCAGATCATGAGACAGTTCTCCTCA
This sequence comes from uncultured Planctomycetaceae bacterium, assembly GCA_963702015.1. Lineage (GTDB taxonomy): Bacteria > Planctomycetota > Planctomycetia > Pirellulales > PALSA-1355 > DATJTR01. Next base: position 721,392 of record OY969698.1, on the reverse strand, counting down.
TCAATTGCGCCGGGGCAAAACGCCGTCATTCGCCCAGCACGGGGATAGATCCAGCCCACGCGTCCGCCAGTTTAAGCTCGCCAACGTTTAAGTCAATTCTCAGAAAAAGTAGCCGCACATTCAGCGCCGGGGGGGCAAGGCTCCCCCGCTCGCATGACGCGGCGCCGGCCCCGACGCCGAGCGGCTTGGGCCGGTGGGATCATGAGAATCACGTTAGCGGCATGCAGTGGTTCACGCAGCGTGGGGTCAAATGGACCACGTCCCGCGCCGCCAAGGCAATTCCATGCTCCACCGCAGCCACGATTTTTGATATGCTCGCGTAGGTAATGTGGCGTTCCCAGCGGAGGTTTTTTCCCGATGCAGCGATCCCAGGCAGTTTGTCGCCCGCGCGGTTTCACGCTCGTTGAGTTGTTGGTGGTGATTGGCATTATCGGGCTGCTCGTGGCCTTGTTACTGCCGGCCGTGCAATCGGCACGCGAATCGGCACGCCGCTCGCAGTGCACGAACAACCTACGGCAGATCGGCCTGGCGATCGAGAATTACGAATCGTTCCGCAAGTATCTTCCGGCCGGTTATGTCTCGCAATTCCAGGCCGATGGGACCGATACCGGCCCCGGTTGGGGTTGGGCCGCCCTCATCCTGCCGATGCTCGAAGAAAACAACGTCAGCGGCCAGTTAAACTTCAATCTGCCGATCGAGAATACGGCCAACACCAAAGGGGTGACCACGCCGCTGAACGTCTATTTGTGCCCGTCCGACAATCGTGAACCGGTTTGGGCCGCCATGAGCCAGGCCGGCAACAGCAAAATCTGCGACGTGGCCGAAGCCGGTTACGTCGCCATGTTCGGCACGACCGAGCCCGGTATCGACGGCAACGGGCTCTTCTTTCGCAACGGCGCCGTTCACATCCGCGAAATCACCGATGGCACCTCGCAAACCATCGCCGCTGGCGAACGGGCCGAACTGTTGGGCGAAGCGACTTGGGTCGGATCGGTCACCGGCGCCTATTTGGCTCAGGATCCCGCAGACACCGACGGTGTCGGCATCTTCGAGCAGGAGCTTGGTTCGACGATGGTGCTGGGGCAATCGGGCGAACACAAAAGTCCCGGCGATCCGACCGGCGAGCCCGACATGTTCTACAGCATGCATCCGGCCGGCGTGAACTTCGTTTTCGCCGACGGCCACGTCACGTTTTTGATCACCGAGACCGACCCCGAGGTCTTTGCCGACCTGTCGACGCGGGCCGGCGGCGAAGTGATTCTCGGTACCTACTAGCGTCCTTTCGACTCACCCCAGGCGAACCAACCAATTCATGCGATTTGCCCTTCTCTCCGCGTTTCTTTTGCTTCGCGCCGGCTGCGGAGTCGCCGCCGCCACCAGTCAGCGATTGGGTGCCGGTTGCCGAGATTCCGGCCGATTTGGCCTCCGTTGCCCAGAAGAAGCTGCCGAACGTCAAATTCGACACGGCGCGGAAAATCAGCGTCCACGGCGAGGAGGTTTTTGAAATCCGCGGCAAGCAGCCGAACGGAAAAGTCCGCGAAGTCGAGGTCACGACCACCGGCAAAGTGATCGAGGTCGAGTAGTCGTCGCGCGCTAAACCTGCTGGCCGAGATTTTTGTCCCGCCGCCTGTCGATGCTCAATGCACACGGCACTCCGTCAATACCTCGTCGTCCTGGCCATCGCTCTCTGGCTAGGTGGCTTCACGTTTTATGCCGCCGTCGTGGTGCCCACGGGGGCTGAAGTGCTCGGTGGCAACATCGAGCAAGGCTTTGTGACGCAAGAAGTCACGCGGTATTTGAATTGGATCGCTCTCGGCGCGCTCGGGATCCTGCTGTGGAATGTCGTGGTCGAGCGCGGCAAGCTGCTGGCCGCAACCTGGCTGGGAATGCTGCTGGCCCAATTGCTCCTCTTCGCGCTGCATTGGCCGCTCGATGCGATGCTTGACCCGGCCACGCACGACGTCGCCAGCGACTTTCATTTTCTGCACGAAGTCTATCTCTGGATCGCGGCAATCCAGTGGGGGCTTGGACTTACGCACGTTTGGTGCGTGTTAGCGGCCTGGCGCAGGATAGGCGTGAGGCTTGAGTCCTGAGGCTTGAGGGGCCGAATCCGCACGCGTTTTTATTTGTCCTCAAGCCTGAAGTCTCGAGTCTCAAAACCTCTTTCACCGTTTCCTTCGCCGTCGCCCGCAAGCCATAATGACGGCGAGACGCCGGTGCCGGCCGAGTGTCGCACCGGGGGCGACGATTCCCCCCCCCCCGGGCCGTGGGCAACGGCCGTTGTTGCTCGTTGACGCTCGTTCCGCGGAGAGTTTTGTGAGCGGATCGCTGTACTCCGGTTCGCATCGCCGGCAAGTCATCGGCATCGCTTTGGCCACGTTGTTGGTTGCCACGCTGGCAATCCACGTCGGGCCCGAAACGTCTTATGCCGCTCCTCCTCCAGCGAGCAAACCTGCTTCGGCCGACAAGCCGGCATCGACCGACTCGGCGGCCGCTGAGCGCGTTGAACTTTCGCCGGCCGAACTGGCAACCGCCGAGCGATTGGCGGCCGCGGTCACGATCTATCGCGACGAGTACGGCGTGCCGCACGTCGACGGTGCCAGCGACGCCGCGGCCACGTTCGGATTTGCTTACGCCCAGGCCGAAGATTATTTCTGGCAGATCGAGGACAGCTACATCCTCAGCCTGGGCCGCTATGCCGAGGTTCACGGCACACGCGGCCTGAACTCCGACTTGCTGAACCGCGCGTTCGAGATCGTGCCGAAAACCAAGGCCGCCTATCTGGCGGCCGATTCGGAATTGCACTCCCATTGCGAAGCGTTTGCCGCCGGCCTGAATTATTATCTGGCCACGCATCCCGACGTTCGGCCGCGACTGATCACGCATTTCGAGCCGTGGCAGGTGATCGCCTTCGGCCGGCATATCCTGCTGGAGCTGACATTCCGTCGCACCGGCCTTTCGAATACCTATCTGCCCCGCTCGCACGAAATGATTTGGGCCGCCGAGGGATCGAACGGTTGGGCCATCGCTCCGGCGAAATCAGCGTCGGGCAATGCCATGCTTCTGGCCAATCCGCACCTGGCCTGGTTCGGCTTTTCGCAGCTTTTCGAGGCCCATGTCCGCAGCGCCACCGGCTTGGATTTTGCCGGCGCCGCGATGTATGGCAGCCCGGTCTTCAGCCTGGGCCACAACGACCGCCTCGGCTGGACCCTCACGACCAACGAGCCCGACATCGCCGACGTGTGGCGGGTTACCTTCGACGATCCCAAACGGCCGCTGGCCTATCGCTATGGAGAAGGCTATCGCACCGCGACCGAAAAGCGCGAAACGTTTGCCGTCGGCACGGCCATCGGCATGACCGAGCAGACATTTACCGTGCGCAAAACACATTACGGCCCCGTCGTGGCCAAGGAGGACGATCACACCTTTCTGGCGGCCCGCATCGCCGGACTGGATGATCGACTGATGCTAGGGCAATCGCTGCGCATGATGCGTGCCCGATCGCTGGCCGAATTCCGCAAGGCACTGGCCATGCAGCAATTCCCGCTGATGAACATCGTCTACGCCGACCGGGACGGCAATATCTTTTACCTCTACAACGGGCTGGTTCCACGCCGCGACGCCGCACTCGATTGGGCCGAGCCGGTCGACGGCTCCGACCCGCGCACCGAGTGGCAGGATGTGCTCGCGCTCGACGATTTGCCCCAAGTGCTGAATCCCAAGTCGGGCTATGTACAGAGCTGCAACTCCAGTCCTTTCACCACCACCGACGACGGAAATCCACAGCCCGATCAATTCCCGCGCTACCTGGCCGAAGATGCCGCGAACGACAATCGGCGCGCCAAGCGATCGCGGCAAATCCTCTCTGCCGCCGAACCCGTTTCGTTCGAGCGGCTGCGCGAGTTGGCTTTTGACACCACCGTCTACTGGGCCACCGAATCGCTTCCGCACTACTCCAAGCTGATGGAGAAACTGAAAGTCGACGATCCAAGCCTGGCCGCCGAACTTTCCCCTTATCTCGACCACCTGTTGGATTGGGACTGCCGCATCACGCCCGATTCGACTGCCGCCACCCTGTGCGAGGGCTGGTATGCCGAACTTTTCGGCCGCGGATATCCCGCCGAGGTCATGCGACGGCGCTACCGGGGCGATCCCGAACGCCAACTCCGCGCCTTGGCCAAGGCCGCCGGCACATTGGTCTCGATTTTCGGCACCTGGAAAGTTCGCTGGGGCGAAGCCTTTCGCGCTCAGCGGCACACCCAGGTGGCCGACATCAGCGAGATCCCCTTCGACGACCGCGCGCTCAGTTTTCCCTGCGTCGGTGCTCCCGGTCCGATGGGAGTGATCTTCACGCAGTACTATATGCCCAGCTTGAAAATCCCCTTCATCAAAACGATTCGCAATCGTTACGCCCTGGTCGGCCCGACGTATCTGGCGGCGTATGAGTTCGGGCCGACGTTTCGCGGCGCCACGGTCTCGGTCTTTGGCACCAGTGGCGACGCGGCTTCGCCCCACTTTCAAGACCAGGCGGCGCTTGTGGCGTCCGGTCGCCTGAAAGACGAGCTCTTCGAGTGGCCCGCCATCGCCGCCGCCGCGGCCGAAAAATATCATCCCGGCCAGCGCGGGCAATGAGAACGCCCAATCGCGAGCCTCAGGTTCGCCCATGCAACGATGGAGCGATCAAACGTTCTTTCGTTGCCGAAGTGCCGCGCTTTGACCACAGGGAGAGGCCGCCAGGGGGAACGCTGAGCTAACGAGAAAGGTAGGGTTGGCCTCTGAGTCGTGGCTCGGGAATGATGCTCCTCGTCGCGGGTGTGACCTCTTGGACGCCGCTCACGAATTCAGAAGTGCCGTCCAAGCGCATCATCATAGTTTGAGTTGGCGTATAGAAGCAAAAGGCAGGCGTCTCAGTACAGTCCGGCGGCGACGTCGGTATGAAGATTGTCTTCGTGGTCTCGTCCTGGCAAATTATCCGTTGTCGCGTCAAAGTCGTTGTGCAACCTGCCGGTGTTCCCAGAGTCGGCCCAGTCGGTGGCGGAAAACAGCGGAACGTAGTTCCGCGACATGGGCAATTAGGTGCGATGCAATTGAAGCCTGGACAATTGGGACTCGGTGAGGGCACCTCTTCCGTGAACGGATGCTCCGGCGACGGGACGTCCGCAACCCAGCTGCCGTCGGCGGACCGCGACTGCGATATGCAATGAGGAATTGGCGCGCCCGGGCTACAACGATCCGTCGGTGAGCTCGCCGAGCAAGTTGTTGGCGCAACCTTCGCCTTGATGTCAATCGTTGCCATCGCCGGCTGCCATGTAATTGTGCTCAGGACCACGGTCCCAATATCGAGGATCGCTAGAGTAAAGTTCGACAGCGCAGGAAGGTTTTCCGGGCACACCCAAACGTATGTACCGCCGCAATGAGAATGGTAGCAGGCATTTCCCGGAACATCACTGTAACCGCCAGTCCCGAGCCACCCCGGCGGAAGCATGTCTAACCAGTGGTCGACGCCGAAATGCGGTTTGGCATCGTCATTGCGTTTTACAGCTCTCAGCATTTCGGCGCTCGGACTGCCCGGTTCTGGAGGACCATAGACCCCCCAGAGACACGCATAGCGAACCGCTTCCAAAGCGAGCGTATCGGAAACAGGGCTAACCGTCCATTGTTGGTCTGGATTGTGCTTGCCCGACAAATTCAACGCCTGACTCGTGAAGGCCGTATTGCTCCAATGGGTGGTCGGATCAAACCCGTATGTATTAGTCACATTGATCATTCCGCCGCTTAGTGTGGCGAATGATGGAATCGCGCAGGATTGTCGGCAACGACGGCGAGGTTGTCGAGCATTTCCTGGTATCGCGCGTCCACGACAGATAGCGATTGATTGATCGTCCGGCGCTTGAGATTTGTCGTTGTGCATCCCGCACAAATTACCAAACCGCAGAGAATGGGTAGCAATGACTTCATTCGATCTCATCTCGTTCGACGGGGATTAGAGCGTACAGTTCGGCGAAGTGGCCTAAACGATTGGAACTGGCAACGGATCATCCGCCGCCGCGCCGCCCTCCTAGGATCCTTTGGTCGCCGCGCTAAGAGAGCTCTTCAAATCGGAGCCAGTGCCAACATTGTCCAGTCTTACTTTTCTTGGCAGCGATGAGGCGTTTTGTCCTGGAGTCACGAATCCCTTGCCATCGATGTAAACAGTCACCTTGGCTTCATCGTTGTTGCCAAGGCCCAGACTGTCGTTGGCAGCCGCGAGAACGATCGTCTCCGTGGTCGGCTGTGGAAACATCGCGCTGTCGGACTCGGTCCGGGCGATTTGCTGGAGTACAAGCGTGAACTGCGAGAGCGCCAGTAAGCCGTCCGCGTCGACCCAAACAGACTTGTCACGGCAGCCTGCTCTGAAACATGAACCTGATGCTGCGTCGCTCTTGCGACCGCAATGCAACCAGCCCGCGGGAATAGTTCGTAACCGATCCGCCACGTCGAAATACATCCCGTCGGGATATGATTTGTCGTATTTCTCAAGCGTTAAGGAGTCTCCCAGTTGGTTGCCGGGCCCAAACAGAACCCACCAACAGGCGCAGTGCATAGCGTATAGCTTCTCAGGCACAACCGTTGGGTCCAAGCTCCAGTTTTTCTTAATCGACCGTGTCGTCGCAAAATCGAGCGACGCCGTGGAGAAGGCTGTAAACGCAGCTCCGATTTTTGGAATCGTGCGAGCCCACGTAAGGCCCGCGGTTACCGGTATCGTGTCCGCAACGTCGGTCGTTCCATAGTAAATTGAGCAATAGGCCGGTAACGCAGCCGGGTTGTCATAAACCAGTGCGAGGTTTTCCATCACCTCGCGATACCGCAGATCAGCCGCGGACTCCACGTGGCTTAGCGTCTGCCGCCGCAGTGACAATGTGGTGCAGCCGGAGCAAAGCACGACGGCCGCGAGTGCAACTACAAACCGCTTCATCGCGCTACTCCTCGAAGGCTGTGAAAGAGCAGGCCGGGCAAATCGTGTCTTCTCGCCCGGTCGGTCCGATGGATCTGTTGAAACCCGAAATCAGCCCGCGCTACATACAACGCCACGCGTATAATCCGCCTCGCGTCACAAAACCCCCTCTTACGGCGAAAGTGAGACAGTACGAGCTGTATCGGTCGTCCGGATCATGCGGATTAAACAGGGGACCGTGACCAGTAGAGTCATTATTAAATTGCCCTGCTTTGCATGGGAGTTCTTTGCGATGTACCGCTCCGGCCAGACTGTTAGGACACTAACGAACGGTGGGTGTCCTAACCTTCGCGTTCAAACGTGAAGAAGTCGGCCGCAAAGCATCACGCCGTCGGCGGTGGGGCAGATGGGCCCTGCACTGACCAGCGCTCGCCGCGGCGGAAAAATATCATCCCGGCCAGCGCGGGCAATGACGGCTTAGCGCCCGGCGGCGTTTTACATGCGGCTGGAGCGATTGCAGGCCGCGTTGTCCGACGCGGTCTTTGGCGAAGTAATCTTAAGCCCGGCGCGCTTCGCGTCGCTCCGCTCGGCAGCGCGGGATGGTCTTAACTTCCCGAATGTCCAAAACCGGTGAATCGGATGCGTTGGATGCGACCGTCCGGATAGCGGACATGGGTCACGACTGCGGGAAGTTTCGAGGTGTCCTGCCCCTCGGCAACGTCCGCGAGTTGACCGGTTTGCTCAAGCGTGGCGATAAATCGACGCTTTTCGTCATCCGATTTGTCATCCGAGCTTTGGCCAGGCGAAGGCATTGCCGATTCTCCCCAAAGCGCAAAGTGGATACTGCCCGACTGCCCGACGCGCCTACCCGATTCTAGCAAACCTCAGGCGGGCGGCAAAACCTTGTCGCCTGCAGGTACGCCGAGCCTGTCAAAAGCCAGCGGCCCACGCCGCGATCGCGCACTGGTCGCGGCGTGAGCTGCTTTGGACGCGCACGGTTCAATTCGCTCGTTTGGCACCGATCGGGTCGCCGCCACCGAAGCAGCACTCAAACCGGCAATCAAAATGCCGCCTCTTCAGCAACATCCTTCCCTCGCTGGAAACAATGATGTGCGTCTTGCGAGCATCGGGTTCCGCCGATTTGAATCCGAACAATTCCGTGGGCACCGCATGGGCGGCTCCGTCGGGCAACACGCGGCCAAGCTGGATGAGATCTTCGATGAACGCCTTTGCTTCCGCCTCGGAACTCTTGCCCGACTGAGAGCCGCCGGTGACCGCCGCCGCCATGACGTCAAAGCGTTTCGACTCGACCGGCAGATGGACATGCAGCGTCAAGCCAAAGCGCGTCGTGATGGGAGACAGGGGCAACTCGGGCACGTTGGGCCCGGTTTTCATATAGCCGAAATTATCGCCCGTGAACTGGAGCCGCCGGGGATCCTTGGGATCGCCGGTCACGCCAAATGTCCGCGCCTGTCGGGCACTGCCAGGTTGCGAAGCAGAGCGACCGCGGAAGATGTCTCCAGAATGCCACGCTTCACAAAACTGCTGATCAGGCGCGGATCCATAGCGACCACTGTTCAGGGTTTTGTCGGCCTGTACCATCCCCGCCGCGACCTGGCTATAAAAATTCGGTCCCACCGTCGCCAGCCGTACCCCCTCGACGAGCAGCGTTCCGGCGGCGAGCGACACAGCTGCCAGCGCGGCCGACTGGTTGGCCGCTGGGCTGATCGGCCCGATATGGAACATTCCGGCCAGCACATCAAGAAACGCGCCGGAGAAGACGCGTGAGAACGAATGGGGTTCGGACGAAAGCGAGCTGGCAGGGGCGTTGGGAGGCAGATCGGCCGGATCGCGGTAGAAGAAGCTGTTGGCGGTATTTCGCAAACAATCGTCGTCGGCCAGAGTGGGACCAAATTCCACTCGAATTGCCCAGCCCAGTTGTCGCGCCAACTGCGATAATCGTGAATTCGCATTCAGCGTTCCGCCCGTCTCGTTGAGCACATAATCCCGCAGCGAATCCAGTTGCAGTGCGGAAAGCATCGAACTCATGTCGCCAAACGCTTCGTGAAACGCGGCGATCTCCGTACTCATCGCATCGAACAGCTCAGGCTTCACCGCGTCGAGAATGGCGTGACCCAGTTCATGACATACCACGTGCGGACTCTCACCCGAGTATGCCGTCACATTGGGCACGACCTTATCGACCACTCCATGGAAGAAATTGAGCCCACTGTCGCGCGCATAGAAGGCATTAAAATCCGCCCCACGATCGAGCGCCACTTGCATCGGCTGGGACATCGTCGACCATAGCGTGCCCGCCGGCAGGATCGGTCCCCACAAATTGATGCCGCGTGCCAGCGCGGCCGCCGCGTTCCAATAACGAAATTGGGGAGTGCCAGGGCTATATAGATTCGGCGGGGGCTCGGCGACCGTGATCTGCGTCTTGAGCAGCGGCTGATGATTCACTGGCACGGACAATACGATCGGGGTCGCCGGCACCGGCGTGTCGTCATCGGTCGCCTGCAAATAGGGGTCATCCTCCCAGGCTCGAATCGAAGTGCCGGCCGCCGCGTCGGCGGGCGCTATGCCTGCTGGGCCAACTGGCGATGCGGTCGTGCCGCACATTGCGTCGATCAAACCTCGTAGCGTATCCAACGCGTCAGCCACTTTTGACAACCACGGAAGCTCCTGGGAAAGTGCGCAAGGCAGCGATCGCTTCGACGACGATCGGCCGGGCGCGAGCCCAAACCGTGCACGGACTTTCCGCCGCGGCGGACTGTGAGCCTTGCGGCTGCAACGCCGTCTCGAGTTGCACCACCAGCGCGTCCTCCCGGCCCCCGGCCGCTGCCGCGCCAAGCTGAGTTCCACACAGCTGGTCAAGCAAGGCGCAAAGCGCATCGAGCGCCTTGGCGGCCAGTTTGGCCTTTGGGAGCAAGCTTCCCAGGGCGTTCAGCGCCGTGATTAGTTTTACGACGATCGGCCGCAGGCTTTTCCAAACCGCGCACGGATTGCTGGCCGCGGCACCAGCACCTTGGGACTCTTTGGCGGCTGCCGCGAACTCATCGAGGAGTGAATTCAGTTTTGCTTCGTCGATCATGGCGATCTCCCAACATCGAAAAGGAAGGACACGAGCCCTGGCGCAATGGCAGCCAAATCGGCTTCGTGTACGTCATCGCTGGGAGAAGCAAAGTGAGCTCAGCCGATCAAATGGAACGATCCGAAATGCTGAGCGAAGCCGTTAGCAATCGCCTTGAGCGGGCGATGTGTCTCACAATTTATCGCGGTGCTAGCAACTGTCAATTAACGGAGCAGAACTTCTTGCAAAACATGTCACCGGAAGCGCGCTAATTTTTATTACCCGAGCGTTGCACCACGATTCGTGTACTTACCATTAACGCTATTATCATTTCATTAACGGATTCTCTTCCGAGCAATGTTGCAATGCGCAGCAGGCGCGATAACTCTTTTTGGAATCGATGCTAAAGCGTCGCCGGCACAGCAGGCGGCGAGACATGAATCGCGATCACACATTCGCGTCGATGAGGGCGCACATCGCGCGCAGGACCGATCGATTGTCGATGTCGATTACCGATCATGCGCATTGCGGGTTGCCGCAATCGGGTCGCTGCCGGGAGCACTTGCAGGCTTCCAATGGCGCCGGCGGTCGAGCCGCTAACCCTTCGGCCGTTTTGAGCCGCGTGGTTCCGAAACCCCTTCGAGCGCGAGCGGATACAAAGATGCCCGCCCGGGCCCTGCGCGCCTCAATCCGCCGGCTTGCGCAACGACAGCCCGATGCCGGCGGCCATTGCCACGAGTGCGATCGGAATGCTGGTCCACAGCAGAACGTCGACCAGGTGGGCAGCTTCGGCACGGCCGGGATGGTAGGCGAAATAGAATCGCCTCACGACGGCCATGATCGCGATCCAACCGACAAACGCCGCCAGCCCGCAAAGCGTCGACGTACGGATGTACAACGAGGCCAGCCACGCCAGGCCGAACAAAATCAGGCTGGCCGACAGGGCGTAGTAAATTGCGAACTTCGTCCCCGCCTTCATCATGCCGTCCATCGACGCCGGACGCACAACCGTGAAATAGACGATCGTCGGCCCGAGCCAGGCCAACAGCAGAATGCCCAGGGCAATCAAGACCTTGCTGGTGACCACTGCCAGTCGGGTCGGCGGCAAGTAGGCCAGGAACCGATCGGTTCCGTCGGCCTTCTCAGCCGTGATCGGACTGCCGCCGATGAATGCCGACGCGATTGCCAAAAACAACAAGCTGAACGGAAAGGCGATCGATAGCCGCTCGGTCAGCGGAGTCATGTCCTCGGGGCTTCCGGTAAAGGCCTCGAGACCAAACGCCGTGGTCACGTAGGGCGTGTCGACCAGGAAGACCGCCAACAGAATGACGGACGCATTAAGCCGAAGGTCTTTCCACAGCAGTGGCAATAGCATCGTGGCCATTTCCTCGAACGTGGTATAAATAAACTTCGTCCAAAGTGACGTCGCGAACCCCAATCACGCTCACGCGATTCTTCGCCGTCACCTCTTGCGGCACCGAATCGTCGTAATCGGCAACCGCGAGCCAGTATTCACCATCTTTTTGCGAGTGCCATTGCGTATTGCGCGGCGGCACGATCGCTTGCCCGTCCGCCGGCAGCGAGGTGCGGATCATACGCATCGATTTCTGAAGTTGATCGATCGTTCCGCTGGCCAGCAGATGGCCGGCATGCAGAATGCCCAGATCCGTGGCCAGGGCTTGCATATCGCTCAGGATATGGCTGGAGAACAAAATCGTTTGTCCGGTACTCCGATGCCGCTGGTCGAGCACCGCCAGAAAGTCGGCTCGCACCAGCGGGTCGAGGCCCGATGTCGGCTCGTCCAGAATCAACAGCGGCGGTTCGTGGGCGACCGCGATGAGCAGCGACAGTTTGACGACGGTCCCCTTCGACAGGTGCTTGATCTTTTGCCGGCGGTCGATCGAAAACAGTCCCAGCAGATCCTGACACACCCGCTGGTCCCACGTCGGATAGAACGACCGCACGAACCCCAGCAGCGAATCGACGGTCATCCAGGGGTAAAGGTTCTGGTTTTCGGGCACGTAGCCGACGCGTGGGCGAATCTGATTGGCGTGCTCGCGGATATTCTGCCCCAGCACCATCACCTGGCCTTCGGTGGGTTGGGTCAGGCCGAGCAGGATTCGAATCAACGTCGACTTGCCGGCGCCGTTGCTGCCGATCAGGCCATAGACGCTGCCGTGGGCGATCGAAACGCTGACCCCGTCGAGCGCGGTGACGGTGCGATAGCGCTTTTTGAGCGATTGGACGTCGACGACCCGATCGGGAATCGGAGAGTCAGCGATGCGTTGCATAGGGTTTTGAGCCACGCTCGTTCGAGGACCGGATTTGCCCCTGCGGCGTACGAGTAAGAAGTGCGTCTCGCAGTGCCGCGGTCCAAGGCGCATCGAAGTTTATCACAGCCGCCTCGCCGAACCTAACTCCCCGCGATCGATTGGCCCGGCCGGTGCCGAGCGACTGCCCGGCTACCCCCCCTGGCGAGCCGCAGCCACCGGCCCCCCTGTCGCCGCAAACGGCTTGAAAGAGCGAACTTACAGCCGCGGCCGGTCGCTTGACTCTGACGATTGCGACTGTTAGATTGGCGCGGCTCGATTTCGTTGGGTCGCCACTCGCCCTCGCTCGGTTGAATCTACTGGGCGCGTGCGCAAGCGACCGCGCTACCGGTGCGGCCGGCGACCTATCTCTTTGTTCGATATGCTCTTTGGTTCGAGGAAATGACCTCATGGCGAAGGTTGAGAAGTACGTGTACTCGTTCGGGCCCGACGGCACCGATGGCAATGCGTCGATGAAGGCCCTGTTGGGCGGCAAGGGGGCCAACCTGGCCGAGATGACCAATCTCGGGTTGCCGGTTCCCGCCGGCTTCACCATCGGCACCAACGTCTGCACCTATTTTTACGACCACGAGCGGACCTATCCTCCCAAGCTCCGCAAGCTCGTCGATCACGCGCTGGCCAAGGTCGAGCGCGAGATGGGGGCCAAGTTCGGCGCGACCACCAATCCCCTGTTGCTCTCTTGCCGCTCGGGCGCTCGCGACTCGATGCCCGGCATGATGGACACGGTCCTCAATATCGGCCTGAACGACCAAACGGTCGAAGCCTTGGCCAAGCAGTCGGGCAACGAGCGTTTCGCCTGGGACAGCTATCGCCGCTTTGTCCAGATGTATGGCGACGTCGTTCTGGACATGAAGCCCAAGACCAAAACCGATGACGACCCGTTCGAGGAACTGCTCGAAGCCAAAAAGCACGCCGCCGGCGTCAAGCTCGACAACGAACTCAACGCCGATCAGCTCAAGGAGCTGGTGGCCGAATTCAAAAACGCGATCAAGGATCGCACGGGCCACGATTTTCCGACCGAGCCGCTCGACCAGGTCTGGGGAGCGATCGGCGCCGTTTTCAATAGCTGGATGAACGACCGGGCCGTCGTCTATCGCCGCACCTATGGCATTCCGCACGAGTGGGGGACAGCCGTCAACGTCCAGGCGATGGTCTTCGGCAACCTGGGCGATGACTGCGCCACGGGCGTGGCCATGACGCGCGACGTCGCGCTCGGCCTGCCCGGCCTCAACGGCGACTATCTGATCAACGCCCAGGGCGAAGACGTGGTGGCCGGCATCCGCACGCCCCAGCGCATCGAAGAGACGCTCGGTCAGGCCATGCCCGAGGCACATCGCCAATTGGTCGAGATCGGCAAAAAGCTCGAATCGCACTATCGCGACGTGCAGGACGTGGAGTTCACGGTCCAGCGCGGCAAGGTCTGGATGCTGCAAACCCGCAACGCCAAGCGGACTGGTTTTGCCGCCGTGCGGATCGCGGTCGACCTGGTGAACGAAGGGGTGATCGCCGAGGAAGAAGCACTCAATCCCCGCCGCATTCCGGCCGACGACCTGAACCAGCTCCTCCAGCCGATCTACGATCCCGAATCGAAGCGGGCCGCCGTCAATGCCGGCCGCTTGCTGGCCAAGGGCATCAACGCCGGCCCCGGCGCCGCGTCGGGCAAGATCTGCTTCCACGCTTCCGATGCCGAAGCCGAATGGCTGCGTGACAACAACGTCAAGCTGATTCTCGTTCGCCGCGAAACCAGCCCCGAGGACCTGCGCGGTATGAAAATCGCCCAGGGCATCCTCACCGCCTTCGGCGGAGCCAGCTCGCACGCCGCCCTGGTCAGCCGCCAGATGGGCAAGGCCTGCATCGTCGGCTGCGGCGAATTGAACATCGATTACAACGCCTCGACCCTCACCGTCCGCGGCAAGGTTCTCAAGGCCGGCGACACGATTTCGATCGACGGATTCACCGGCGAAGTTTTCGAAGGCCCGGTCGAAACCCGGCCGAGCGAAATCCTGCAGGTGCTGATCACCAAAACCCTGGCCCCCGAAAAGGCCGAGGTCTATCGTCGCTACGAACAACTCATGAGCTGGGTCGACAACCATCGCCGGCTGGGCGTGCGGACCAATGCCGACGAGCCGAAGCAAGCCCGCGAGGCGGTCGCCTTCGGCGCCGAAGGGATCGGCCTCTGCCGGACCGAGCACATGTTCTTCGACCACATCGACGATTTCCGCGAGATGATTTTGGCCACCACGCTCGAAGGACGCGAAAAAGCGCTCGTCAAGCTGTTGCCCTATCAACGCGGCGACTTCGACGGCATCTTTCGGGCGATGGAAGGCCGGCCGGTCACCATCCGGCTGCTGGATCCGCCGCTGCACGAGTTTTTGCCCCACACGCCCGAGGAGCAAGCGGCCCTGGCGGCCAAGATCGGCATTTCGGCCGAAACCATCGCCCGCCGCGTCAGCGAACTGCACGAGTTCAACCCGATGCTCGGCCACCGCGGTTGCCGCTTGGGCATTGTCTATCCCGAAATCACGCGGATGCAAGCCCGGGCAATCATCGAGGCCGCTTGCGACGTCAAGAAGGACGGCATCGACGTCCATCCCGAGATCATGATTCCGCTGGCCGGTTTTGCCACCGAGTTCCGCGACCAGGAAAAGATCGTTCGCGAAACGGCCGACAAGGTCTTTGCCGAAAAAGGCCTGCACGTCCATTATCTCGTCGGAACGATGGTCGAGCTGCCCCGGGCAGCCATCTGCGCCGATCAGATCGCCGCCAACGCCGAGTTTTTCAGCTTTGGCACCAACGACCTGACGCAGACCACGCTCGGCATGAGCCGCGACGATTATTCGACCTACATCAATCACTATCGCGAGAAGGACATCGTGCCGAACGATCCGTTCCAGTCGATCGATCGCGATGGCGTCGGCGGCTTGATGCGGATCGCGGTCGAAAAGGGCCGGTCTGTCCGCGAGAAGCTGAAGCTCGGCATCTGCGGCGAGCATGGCGGCGATCCGTCGAGCGTGATGTTCTGCGACGAGATCGGTCTGGACTACGTGAGCTGCTCGCCCTTCCGGGTGCCGATCGCGCGGCTTGCCGCCGCCCAATCGGCGGTCCAGCAGGCGCAGAATCCGAAGCCAGTCGCCAAGAAGCGTGCCTCGCGCAAGACGCAGCCAACGGCGTAGCGGCGGTTTCGAGGCAGCGAAGCGGCAGAATAGCTGAGCCCACGCGGGGTTTACTTCGCGTTGCGCCTGAGCGGCCGCGAAATGCGGCTCGGCGTGGAGCGGCCCAATCAGCTCGCCAGCGACGAGCTCACAATGCTGGCTCGTGCGCCCTCGGTGCCAAATGGCTCGCAGGGGTCTGTTAAAATCTAGGATGGTCCGATTTGATCATCAAAGGCCAAGGCTGCACGGCCGCGGGGGCGGGCTCAGGTTTGGAGGGCACGCAGACGTTCTACGGGCCCCGATTCCGCCAACGGCACGAGTTGTGAAACCGCACAGACCAAACGTCGACCGACGGAGGCGCGATTATGTCAAAACTGGCGGCCTTGCGATTTGGGCCGATGTCAAGCCGCTGGTTGTTGGTCGCCAACGCGGTTGTATTCGTCATAAATGTCGCGTGCCTGTCCGTATGGGCCTTTGGATCGCGATCAGCCCAACACGGTTCCGCGGGCGATTCGTATTGGGCCGGCAAGTTATTAGGGATGGATGTCGGCTGGAAAACGGGTCCTCTCATGCTCCTTCTCGACAAGGGCTTCCCTCGGAAGGATTCATTTGCGTTATGCGACGAGAGCCAACGGCTCATCCTTTCTGGAGGAGATGCCGACGAGGCGGATGCTTCGGCGACGAAGAGGGCGGGGATAGCTCTGGGAATTGATTTTGAGGTGCAATGCTTTTACTCGCTCGGCCAAGAGATTGCCGTGCAAGAGTTGTGGCTCACGAAGGAAGACGACACTCTCATCGATCTGAACGCGGATGGCATCTTTGATGTCCGGGTGCATATCACACCTGAGCGTCCGGGTCTCGTTCAGGTAATGTACGGCGGACAATGGCTCGACACCGTCGACGGAATTAAATTGCGCAAGCAATTGCGAGATGGCGGCGAGGTGGAATTTGATTTGCAAAGTGGTCGTTGGCTGCCGTTAACCGATGTACCCGACACAACGAAACACGCAGAGCCGTGAGCACCCGAGGCTGGCGGCCGAACGGAGGGACCCACTGGGGGGATTCTGCCTTTTCGCCGGCACGATGTTTCGGATGCTTCGCAGATCGCAGGAGTGGATCAACTGCCAACTCCGCCTCGTCGTCGCGCATCGATAAAACGGTCGAAACACCGGAGGCGACCGATCGCAACCCCGACGCCGCGCTGCAATATCAGGCGGTAGCAGGAATTCTGGTCATGCAGATGGCACTCACGAGGTAGATCGCCACAAAGACGCACCAGGTGAACGTGAAGCCATAGCTCATCGCAAGATATAACGACAATACGCTCGCCAGCACGGAAAAGCCCGTGTTCAGGCCCCACATCCAGGGAATCAGCGTAGCTCTGGCCTCGCCAAGTGCCTTGATACCCAATGGGTATAACATGCCCATCAAAAACCCCTGCGGCAGAATGATCGCGATTGCCATGCTGACTTTCACGACAAATGGCAACGCGATGCAACCCTTAAGCAACGGGGGTACTGAGACGGTGCACAAGACCAGCAATAGCACCAGCGTCAGTGCAATCCGCGACGCCCAGGATGTAAACTTGCCTTTGATGCGGTTGCTGGCCAGGCTGCCCAGGCTGCTGAAAAACAATAAGGCTGCTAAAACCACCACCAACGCATAATTGGGATGCCCAAGGAAGAGCGAGAACTGTTGCATCAGTCCCAGCTCAATGCCCATGAACCCCAGGCCAAGGCAGATGAAATACAGGAGATAGTATTTTGTTTCCGCGATCGGCAAGACGTCGCGGCGGCGTAATAAAAGCGGTAAGGCGATGAGAGCGGCAACCAAGATGCCTAAGGTGAGAAACACCTGATGCATCGCCTTGACCGGATGGAGAAAAAATCCATAGTTCGGCGATATGCCGCTCGTCTCCTGGCGGAATTTATTGGCGAACAAGAAAAAATCGACCGGCCTGAGAAAGCAGAAGAAAAATGGCCTGTCGTCGGTCGGTGGGCTGAGATCCAGTCCCTTGGCCTGATAGTGATCGCGATAAAACCGATCGCTCCCTTTGGCGCTAAACAGTGCGGTGATGAATTTATCCTGAGCGAGGTTGCCAGGAATCCACAAGGGCGTGAACGCATTTTGACCAATCACTTCACTCAAGATTCGTAAGCGGTCGGCACTGAAGGGACTTTTGCTGATGAGAATCGTGACCATGTTGGCACTGGCTTTGTCATCGGCCTGATATCCTTTGCGCGGGCCATGTTGTTCGGCCGGTCCCTGCACGGCAACAATGTGATCTTGCGGGTTACGGATGCCATTTTCCCGCAAGGCGCGCTCGGCCACGGCAATGACTCGATAGGTTTCTTCGTAGCCAACATCCGCGCCACCCAGCGCGAGATCGAATACGATGCCATCGTCACTGAGCCGGTTCAGGTAGTCGTGCATGGCATCGGTCGTGTAGACGTAGTTTTCGTTCAAGGTATGCGCGCCCGACGCTGCCGCCGCATAGGTGTCGATGAACGTCGCCTGGATCAGATCTACCTTTTCCTGCGACTGAGCGATAAAGGAACGGCCGTCGCCGATGACCACGTTCACTTCGGGTTGCAGATAAAGATTGCCGGTGGCCTTCGCCAACTGGTTCTTCATCAGTTCGACAATGCCGGAATTGATCTCGACTGCCGTAATGTCTTTATTGCCCGACATGAGCGCGCACAAAAACATCGCTGCCACCGCCAGGGCCAATGATCACGGTTTTGCCGTAGGGGGCCCAGGCGGTACGCCAACTGCAGGATATTGTTCTTCAGGTAGGCGACGTCTTCCGGATCGCCGTCGAAAGGTATCATGTACGTGATCACCCAGCTATCCAGTTGGAAGCAAGGTGTATGGAAGTCATTGACGACTTTCACGCGTGCCGCCGGTGCCCATATTTCAAACGGCGAGTCAGGCTCCGGACGTGATTTGGCAAACGTAATATCCAGCAGCCTTTCAAGCGATGGAACGCCGCCAAACGCAGCCAGGCAGGCCGCAATGCACAGGCCGAAGACAAGCGGAGCTCGCAGCCGCCATGCGAGAGCGAGCATTACTCCGGCGATGGCAATCGTCAGGCCCAGCGCGATAACGATGTGCGTGCCACTGAGGTAAATCAGGCTCAGCGAAACCAGTGCGCCCAGCGAAGCGCCCAGCATGTCGAAGAAATAGAGCGTCGAAACGTTTTCCGGAAAGCGTGCCAAGATGACCGAAACGATCAGGCCGCCCATGAAAAACGGCAGCAAAGCCATCCCGCAAGACGGCAAAAACCCCCAGATCGATTCGTAGAGCTCGATCCCGATGTGCGATGCGGCAAGAATTCCGAGATACGAGAGCAGTAAACTGACGGCGTAGAGAGGAACCAGCCACGCAATGCGCTGCTTCGTCTTCTCGCGGGGAAAGAAATCCGGTTTAAAATAGACCAGCAATCCCGCCGCGGCCAGTCCCAGCAATGCCAGCGATAGAATGGCAAAAGCGCTGCTATGCCAGTACAGAACCGAAAACAGCCGGGTATAGAAGACGCTCGTAATGAGCATCGCCGTGGAAACGATGAAGATGATAAAACTCATCGGCGATGTTCATCGCGTGTTGGGGTTTTTTTGCCGCCGTCAGCCGCCCCCTCGGTTCCAATTCTAATTGGGATTGGCATTTGCATCGAGTCGCCAAAAGCGAGCGACCGCACCCCACGGGATCAGCAGCGTTTTTTGATTTCACATCATGACCCCCCAAAGCGTTAGCAATCGCCCCTCTGTTGGAGGGTTCGGCGAGGGTCGCGGGCGTCCAAAACCCGGACTCGGTCGTGTAGGAAGTATCGAGCCGGCCGATCGCCGCCCCATCCGCCACGCGATCGATCTCGCGAATGATCCAGCCGCCCGATTGATTCATTCAGAGAGGGGCGCTGCTCGTTGCCGTCGGATTGCTCTGCGGCGTCGGGATGCACGGAGGGTGGCGAGATGAGCCACGAACGGCCGCCGTAATTCAAGTAGATGGAACCCTCCTCCATCAGTCCGCACATTTCCGACAGGAAGTTCAGAAACAGCGTAGCGTTGTGCTTGCCGGAGAAGGCGACTTCGTATCGCTGATGCTCGTCGGTGAACATTTTGGTGCCCCCCTCGCCCATCCAGCGACCCTTGATCTGGCTTTGCTCGTGGGTGAAGCCGCCAAAATGCGTGACAAAGAACTTTTCGAACATCTGGCTCGGCTTGTGGCCATCGCGGCCGTATTTCGAGTCGTGCAATTTGTCGGCCGGCACATAGAAGCTGGCCGTCTTGCCCATCGAGGCGACAAACGACAACGTTTCGACTTGTTTGTTCTTCATTGCCTATGACCGTCCGGAATTGCTGTTCGATTAGCGGTGAGCACCAGTCCGGATCCCTTTGCGGCCGCCGTCAGGCTCGAAATGGCTCACCGAGCGCTTGCAGATTGTCTCGTAATTCCACGCGCTGCCAGTCGTTCATCGCCAGCAACTGTACCGTCGCACGGCCGATCGCCGTTTGGCCGACGATCAGCGTTCCTCGCCAAGCGAAGTGCTCGGGCCAGGCGTCTCGACGCGGATGAAACAGTGACACCAGTTGTCCATTCTCCGGATCCAGGCTCGCAATATTCGGTCCCTTGTGGAAATTGCAGAAGCTACATGCCAGAGCGAGGTTGTCCGGCTCGGTCAGACCGCCGTGCTGCCTTGCAACGACATGCTCGATATGAAAGCGCGCAAATCGTGACGCACCCTGCGGCAGCCTGCAATATTCGCACCATCGTCGGCGCGGCGGCGAATCGACGACCGCAAAACTTGGTCCATCACGACGGCTTACGCAGCAGAGATCGGGCTTTGGCCTGCAAGACGGCTATCACGTCGATCGCGTGCAAATAGCCAGCATACTCGTCGCGTTCGTCGGTGGTCAGCGTCCCCTCATTGAAACGTTCGGCCAGGTAGTCGATGCGATCCTGCATCGCGTCGTCGGCCCGCAGGTCAGCCACCTTGGCGGCAACATCCGGCGAGAGGCACCCGGCCAGCGGTTCCAACAAGCGATCGAGATGAATAGCAGTAGTACTCATGGCGCGCCTACGAAAGGCTTTCCGAAGGATCGCTCGTTTCGGGCAACGCGGCGGTGTGCGGCTCGATCTCGTCGCGATGGTCCCGCCGCCACGCTTGCGCAAATAGAGCTTGATCGGCACTTCGCCAAACGGCAGCGATTCGCGAAACGTGTTCAGCAAATAGCGGCGATACGTCTCGGGCAGCGCGGTCGGTTCGCTGCAAAACAACACGATCGTCGGCGGCTCCACGCTCACCTGCGTGCCGTAATAGATGCGCGGCCGATGATTTTTGTGCAGCGGCGGCGGATTGCGTTCCAAAGCCTCGCGCACCACGCGATTCAAATCCGACGTCGTCACCCGTTGCCGCGACTGCTTGAACAGCATCTGCGCGTGATTCAGCAGGGCTTTGACATTCTTGCCGGTCTGGCCCGTGATGAAGGCGATCGGCACATAGCGCATCGTGCGGAACGTGTCGTAAAGATAGCCGACCCATTTTTCGGTCAGCATGCTATCGGCCATCAAGTCCCACTTGTTCACCACGAACACGCACGGCTTGTAGTTTTCGGCCACGTAATCGCACAGTTGCTTGTCGACCTTGCTGATCCGCTGGGTTGGATCGAAAAACAACAGCACCACGTCGGCCCGTCGCACGCTGCGCTGCGCCCGATGGCTGCTGTAAAAGTCGATGTCGGTCAAAATGCTTTTGCGGCGCCGCAGCCCGGGCGTGTCGATCGCCATGAACGGCTGGCCGTCGAGCTCGAACCGCACATCGACGCTGTCGCGCGTCGTGCCGGCAATTTCGCTGACGATCATCCGCTCGGCCTGGGCCAGCGTGTTGACGAAAGTGCTCTTGCCCACGTTCCGCCGGCCGACGATCGCCACCTTCATCACCGGCTCGGGCAACGAACCGTCGTCGGGCTGGTCGGGATCGACCTTCGGCAGCCGCTCGGCAATCATGTCCAGCAGCGTCTTCAGTCCACGATTCTGCTTGGTGCTGGTGCGCACCAATCGCCCCCGGCCCAGCTTGTAGAACTCGTCGGCGGCACTGTCCAGCGCAAAGTCGTCGGTCTTGTTGGCCACGCAAATCACCGGCGTGTCGACATACCGCAGCCGCCGGGCAACCTCCTGGTCCAGCGGCGTCAGGCCCGAGCGGGTGTCGACGACAAACAAAATTACCGTGGCCGACTCGATGCCGGCGGCAATCTGCTGCTCGACTTTGGCGGTCAAGTTGTCGGTGTCTTCGAAACCGATGCCGCCGGTATCGACAATCTCGAAAAACTTGTCGTTGTGGCAAACCAGGTAGGTCAGCCGATCGCGCGTGACTCCGGCCGTCTCGTCGACAATGGCCAAACGCTTATGGGCGAGCCAATTGAATAGGCTCGATTTGCCGACATTGGGCCGGCCGACGATTACAACTTGGGGGACACCCATGGCAGGAGGCACTCTATACGCGCAGCGTTGGCTTGGCACGGCTGGCAACCAGAAGAGTTGCACAGCGGCAATAGCTCTTCATAATAGTCTAGCGACTGGAGCCGACAATCGACAGCACCGCGGTTTTTTCGCATTCCCGGGCAATTTGCCGTGCCCCGGGCCCCCCGGGTGGCCGGCCCCACGAATGTGGGACACTGCGACGGGCAACAATCGAGTTCACCGCGGCCGATTCATGCAACCGCGAGCGAAAGGATTCCATGACAAAAAGCCAAAACAATTCTTCCGACCTGCGACTTCGCCGTGCGGCCACGCAAGCGTTGGAGAGCTTGGAGCGGGCTGGTGTTAGCAGTCTGCCCCGTCCACGACCCACCGCCAAAGCGATCGCCAAACCGCGTGCGCTTGCCAATGCGCAAATCAGCAACGCAATCGCAGCGAGCGCAATCATTCAAGCGGTTGCGGCGAAAAAGTCGCCGTCCGCGGCAAAGTCGACGCAATCCCACCCAACGCAATCGCCGGCCGCCTGCCACGGCAAACCCGCCCAGCTCGACGTGCTGCGGGCCGAGGTGGCCGCTTGCACGCTATGCGCCGAGCTCGCCGCCTCGCGCACGCAGACAGTTTTTGGCGTGGGCGATCCCAACGCCCGGATTTGCTTTTTTGGCGAGGCACCCGGTGCCGACGAAGATCGGCTCGGCGAACCGTTCGTCGGCCGGGCAGGCCAATTGCTCGACAAGATCATCGAAGCCTGCCACCTGCGCCGCGAGGACGTCTACATCTGCAACGTGCTCCGCTGTCGTCCGCCAGGCAACCGCACGCCGTCGGCCGACGAGGTGACCAATTGCCGCCAGCATTTCGAGCGGCAACTGGCCATCATTCAGCCCGAATTCGTCTGTTGTCTGGGAACCGTGGCCGCGCAGGCATTGCTCGACACGACCGAAACGATCGGCCGGCTGCGCAAGAAGTTCTTCGAACGCAATGGAATGCGAATCATCTGCACCTATCATCCCGCTTACCTGCTACGCAATCCGGCCGCCAAACGCGACGTTTGGGACGACATGAAACTGCTCATGGCCGAAATGGGCGTCACTCTTTAGTGAATCCGACGTTGCAAATGGGCCGAAGGGCGACCACCGGGAGTCCTGAAAACAGGGCGATTGAGTACGAATGCCAAGAGCATTCAAAATTTAGACACCAATAATCGGCTCCTCGTCCGACGACTGCGCAATGCCCGACCCTCACCCAACGGCCGAACTCCCACGCACGCGGGCTGCCGTCCGCCGCGGCATCGTCGAGGGCCTGCACACCGGCTGCCAACTCTATGCCTCGATTGCCGGCCAGCCAGCTGCCGATCTGGCGCTGGGCGACGCCCACGAAGCGGCGATCGGACGGCCGGCCGTCGCCATGAACCGCGACACGATCGCGCTTTGGCTTTCGTCAACCAAGCCGGTGGTGGCCGCCTTGGTGATGCAGTTGGTCGAAGCAGGCCGATTGCAGATCGAGCGGCCAGTGGCCGATTGGATTCCGGAATTCGCGGCCGAAGGCAAAGAGTCGATCACCTTGCGGCACCTGCTCACCCACACTGGCGGTTTTCGCTTTGTCGACGTCGGTTGGCCCGAGACAAGCTGGGAAGAAATCATTGCCCGCATCAGCCGGGCAAAGCTCGAAGCGCGACTGGGTCGTCGGCCAGAAGGCCGGCTATCACCCCTTTACGAGTTGGTACATCCTGGGCGAACTGGTGCGCATCGCCGCCGGCCGGCCGCTGCCTGAGTATGTCCGGGGCAGATTTTGGAGCCGCTCGGCATGCTCGACTGTTGGATCGGCATGCCGATCGCGCAATATCGTGCCTATGGCGATCGCATGGCAAAGCTGATCGATACCGAGCGGCCGCAGCACGCCCCGTTTCGCTATGCCAATCAGCAAGGGGCGACCGATTGCATACCCGGCGGCAACGGCGTCGGCCCGATGTACGAGTTGGTCCGTTTTTACGAAATGCTGTTGGGCGGTGGCCAGCGCGGTGGCGTGCGCATCCTTTCGGCCGAATCGGTCCGGCAAATGACCAGCCGGCAGCGTGAAGGGATGTACGACGTGACCTTCAAGCAGAAGATCGATTGGGGGTTGGGCCTGATCATCGACTCCAAACGCTACGGAGTCGAAAACGTTCCTTACGGCTACGGTCGCTATGCCTCCGACGGTACGTTTGGCCACGGCGGCAGCCAATCGTCAGTCGGCTTTGCTGATCCAGCCCGACAGTTGGCCGTCGGCTGCTACTTCAACGGCATGCCCGGCGAAGCGGCCCATCAAAAGCGGCTGCGCGAGGTGCTCGGCGCGCTGTATGAAGATTTGGGGCTGGTTTGAGGTCGGTTACGGCGCCACCACGGTGATCGCCAGGACGACCACGTTCTTGTTGTTGGGCAGTGTAATGCTCGTGACCAGTTTGGACGAATTGACGGGAAGCGTGTAACCGTAGACGTCAAACGGGCCTTGGTAGTCTTTGGCACCCCAAGAGTTGTTGCGATAGCTGGAGCTCAGGGCGATCGACTCGCCGGCATAGTGTTGCGGCATATGCCAGTCGCTGATGCTCTGGGTCACGGTCGTCGAACTGCCGTCGGCGTAATGGATGGTGAACGTCTGGTTAGGCTGGTTGCCGTTGACGCCAAGCGCCAGCAGTTTCACGCTGGTGTATTCACCCTCGGGAACCGTGATTGTCTGTCCGGTGGCTTGGACAACATCCTTGGTATTAGCGGGGCCAATGGTAAAGTTGAGCCCACTCCACGTTACGCTTGGACCGACCTGAGACTCAGGCAACGTATACCCGCGCCATCCAATCCGGTGGTGCATTTCGTGCCATTGGTCGTGATGCCGGTCAGATTGAAGTAGCTCGATAGATTAACCGGCTGGGTCGTGGCGTTGACCGTTTCCAACAGGGGATCCGAGTTGTTGTTACTGGTGTTGAAATTCCCATCGCCTGAATAGACGGCCGTAATCGAGTACACAACCGAGGTCGCAAAGGAGGTGGTGTACTTGGCCTGAGCCACGCCGCCCACCACGGTCAGCGTTACCGGCGAGCCAACGGGACTTCCGGCGATATAGAACTGCACCGTACCGGTCGGTGTTCCGCTTGCACCGCCGGTGGGGCTCACCGTGGCGGTGAACGTCACATTCTGCCCGACCGTGGCTGGATTCAGGCTGGAGGCGAGCGCGGTGGTCGTGGCGCCTTTGTTGACCTTTTCGCTCAGGGGCGTCGCGGTGTCGTTGCTGGTGAGAAAATTCGAGTCGCCCAAATAGACCGCCGTGATCATGCGCGTGCCTGGAGTCGCAAACGAGCCGGTGTAGGTGGCCTCAGCCACGCCCCCCACCACCGCCAGCGTCTTCGGACTGCCAACGGCCGTCCCGTTGACATAGAACTGCACCATGCCGGTCGGCGTTCCGGGCTCGCCGGCAGTCGGCACGACCGATGCCGTGAAGGTCACCTTCTGCCCGACGACGATGGGATTGAGACTCGGAACGATCGAGGTGGTGGTAGTGCCTTTGTTGACAACTTCTTCCACGGGGGTCGTGATGTTGTCGCTGGAGCTGAAATTCGCGTCGCCCGAGTAATAGGCTGTGACTGCGTACGTGCCCGCGGTGGCCCAACTGGTGGTGTACGTGGCCTGGGCAAAGCCGCCCACCGTCACCAGAGTTACCGGCGAGCCAACGGGACTGCCGGCGACGTAGAACTGCACTGTGCCGGTCGGTGTTCCGCTGGCGCCGCCCGAGGGAAGTATGATGGCCGTGAAGGTCACGCTCTTCCCGATCGTGGTCGGATTAAGGCTGGGACTCACCAACGTGGCGGTTGCGCCCGGGTTGACAATTTCCGACAAGGGAGTCGCGGTGTCGTTGCTGCCAGCAAAATTCGCGTCGCCCGAATAGACGGCGCTAATCAGGTGGGTGCCCGGTGCCGGCCACGAATCGGTTGGCGAGGTGGCCTGGTATACGCCGCCGACAAGCGCCACCGGTACCGGGGCGCCAATTTTGATCACGCCGTCATAGAACTGGACGGTGCCGGTCGGTGCAACGATCGCGCCGGACTGCGGAGTGATGGTGGCCGTGAAGGTCACGCCCTGCCCGACCGTCGTCGGGTTAAGGCTCGACACGATCGAAGTGGTCGAGGTGTAGGGATTGAACGTTTCGGATAGTGGGGCCGAGTCGCTGACCGAAAAATTCGAGTCTCCCAAATAGTCGGCCGTGATCTTCTGAACTCCCGTGGTCGTCGAGGTGAAATTGGGGGACGTCGCCTGCATCACCCCGCCTACCAGGGCCAGACTGACCGGAGCCGCAAAGGATTCCCATCGTCATAGAACTGGACCTGGCCGGTCGGCAATACGTTTACCCCGGAGGTCGGGCTGACCGTTGCCGTGAAGGTCACGTTCTGATTGATCGTGGCTGGATTCATACTGGAGACGAGCGTCGTGGCGGACGTGTTGTTTTGAAACTCGAATGCGCCGACGTCGACCATCCCATTCACGGTTCGCGCAAAGCCCGGGCCGCGCTCGTCGGTGCTCAAATTACTGGCGGTGGCCGCGGCAACATCGCCCTTGCCCAGCGCTGGGCTGCCGGCCAGGAGTGCCAGCGTTTGCACGATGCCGCCGTTGTTCGCCAGTGCCGGCGCAAGCCCTGGCGCAATCGGTGAGCCGGTCGTTCCCAACTGGTCGCCGTTGAGCGTGCTGAAACCGCTGGCGGCGCCGTCGTAAATCCCGATCAAATTGTTATCGGTACTGAAAGCAACGCCGGCAACATCGGGCCCGTCGCCCGGCGACGGCACGCCGCCGATTGGCGTGAGATTTGTCGCGACATTCGCCGTGTTGGCGGCAATGATTGTGTTTCGCACGGTCATCGTCGTATCAATGCCGGCGACATTGATCAGGCCGCCGCCACCCACGACGGGCGACGTCGAGAAGCCGAGTGCCGCGTTCTGCGTGATGGTGTCGTTGACCAGCAGCATGCCGGTCCCGCCGTCATCGGCGACTCCGCCGCCGTATGCTTCGCCGGCAATGAATCCGGCGCCGTAGACGGCCATGTTGAAGGCAATCGTGTCGTTCAGCAGTTGCACGCCGGGGCTGCTGGTTATGACTCCGCCACCGCTGCCGTTACCGCCAATTCCCATCACTCCGCCAGCTCCGCCCACTCCGCCCGCACCCCCTTGCGAGGTGTTGTTGTTGATGGTGTCGGCACGCACAATGGCCCCGACGCCGTTGACCGTCACGCCGCCGCCGTAGGAATTGCCGCCATTTCCGCCGTTGAAGCCAGCGCCACCGGTTCCTCCGGAGCCGCCCAGGGCGCTGTTGGATTGGAACGTATCGCCAGTCAGCAACGACGACGGCGCCGGTTAAGGCGATCAGCTCGACCCCAGCTCCATCGGCGTTTCCGCCCGTTCCGCCAACGGCGGCTGTGCTGTTTCCGCCGGCGCCTGCCTGCGCGGTATTGCCCTGGACGTTGGTGTTGGTGATACGCACCGGGTCCGCCGAATCGGAATAGATGCCGGCCCCGTTGGCATTGCCGCCGGCCCCGCCGTCAGCGCCGGCAAGTCCCGCCGCTGCCGTGGCAGAGTTTTTGTAAATCTGGCTGACATACGGGCCGGGCGCGGTTTGCTCGATCGTCAGCGTGCCGGCGTTATAGATGCCGCCGCCCGACGCGCCTTCGCCGGGCACGACGCCCAATGCCGCGTTATTGTAGAGATTGACGTTGTTGAGCGTCGCGGTTCCCAAATTGAGCAACCCACCCCCTTCGGCCGTGGCATTTGTTCCAGCGCTATCGGTGGTGGCCGTGCCGCCTTCAATCGTCAGATTCTCGAAGACAACCGTGACGCCGGCTTCGACTTGAAAGACGCGGTCCAAGGCAATCTGGTTGATGACGGTCGCCCCTGGTCCGGTCGTGCCGTTGCCGTCGATGATCAGCGTGTGATTGGTACTGGTGATATCCAGTTCAAGATTCATCAGGTATGTGCCTGCTCCCAGCATGATCGTGTCGGGCGAGGTTCCAAGGTCGGAATTCGCCGCGGCGACGGCTGCCGACAGGGTGCCCGCGCCGTTGCCGGTCAACACGGTTGGCGTGTAGGTGTTGCCGGAAAGCATTTCGCGCAGCTCAAGCAGCTCGAAGACAGGGATCCGAGATTGGCCGGCCGGCCGCAGACCGCGTGTGGAATACTTTGCCTTGCGCCGCGTTCTTCAAACCCTTGGTGTCTCGTGCTCTGCGAAAGTTGCCGAACATAACCGTTTCCCTTTGTTGAAATTTAAAGAGGTACGTACCCCCCCCTGGCGACCGTTCCGGACGCCGCTGGCCAAGAAATCACACCCTGATAACAGCCAGTCTGCTCTACCCCGCAGAGTCGCAAATCAAAGATGGGGCAATGGGGTAGTAAGTAGCAATCAGGGGGAATGCGTATGCTTGTTCTAACGCGTCATGCAAATGTGTCAAGCGGGTAGATTAGGTAAAGTGGATGTTTTTTCCGAGGCCCTGCATCACCTGAATCGAGCTGCCAGCGTTCAGGTCAGGCTGCCGGGCGCCAGGCGAATTCCCGAGAGGTACGCAGCCCTTAGGCGGCGAGGGGGGCGGGCGAGAGCGGCTGGAGCCGATGGCCCGCAGCGCGAGAAAGGCATCTGGCTCCGACCGACACGACCGCGGGCAAACGGAGCGAATTAAGGTGGGATCGCCGTCGGTGGCCGGCGGCGTCTCGCTCGAGAGCCGCTAAATCAGGCGAACCTGGTCTCTGCAGGCTTGTTCCGCCAGAACTTTTCGCAGACGGGCCAAAAGTTCGTTGCGGCCAAGCGACTTGTGCAGCACGTCGGTCGCGCCCAACTTCAATGCCTGCGCTCGGGCCTTGTCGTCCTTCGACGCCGTCAAGATGACCACGGCAATGCGGTCGAACACGTCGTCGGCTCGCAGTTGACGCAGGATTTCCAACCCGCCGAGTTTCGGCATTTGCAGGTCCAGCAAAATCACGTCCGGGCGTTCCTGATACGCCATCCGCAACGCGGAAAATGGGTCGGTCGTATAGACCAGGTCGCGAAATCCGTCGGCTTTCAAATATTCGGCAACGACAAAACTATTCAGCTTATCGTCGTCGACCATGAGCACCTTGGCCGTCTTTGGATAGCGGAGGAACGTCGACGAAACGTCTTCGCCCGATGGCGCGTCTTCGACTGCAATCGACGTGCTGCCGCCGGACGATTGGACCTGACCGGCGAGGCCGGCAACGAGTGCTGTTCTCGATTTGATAGACATGGCATTTCCTCGTTCGTTTTGCCGTTGGGCTCCGCACCTTGTCGGCTCGTGACCGGCCGGTTGCAACGCATCCAACACCGAGCAACATCGCCTCGACTGGTTTCCATGCAAACATAGTTCATTTCGAGCCATCGACCGCGGGAAGACAAACGTGAGCGATGCGGCGCGTCGTCATGCCGCGCATGTGACAAGCATTGCGGAGAAATCTGCCGCGAGCCAAACGACCTCGATCGCCACTCTGGGGGGTGTTTCTCACTCCGCAAGCACCACGGCACAACCGGCAGATGCGTTTTCGGCGATAAAGATCGAGGTTACAAAGGGGGGGGTGAGTCGAAGCGATGCGCAATCGGGCAACTGTTCGTTCGTGGCCGAACCAAACGGAACGCAGTCGCAGCCGCATTTCGACGCGCTGCGGCAAGGATGCAACCTATGTTTTTGTCGAGGATGATGCGCTCGCGGCGCCCTTCGCCGGACGGCTGGTGGCGACCGGAAGACGCGCTGCAAGTATGACCGATCCGACGCGCTTTCCCAGCTACAGACATGCCTGATCGTTTAACGAGCGCTCAAAAAAGTGATACCGACTCTCTACGACCTTCTCCGAGCGTCCGCGGCACCGGAATCGACACGATGACCGCCACCCCCAATGCGATCGACGCGGCCTCGACGGATGCTGGCGTGGCCTTATGCCCAACGGTCCCTGCCGGCCGGCAACCGGCCACGCAGATCACGTTGCGGGGCGCATCTTGCTCGCTGAAGATAGTCTCGTCAATCAACAGATTGTCTCGCTTTATCTGCGCAAGGCGGGAGCCGAAGTCGACGTCGCCGCGAACGGCCGAATCGCCGTCGAGATCGCGGCAGTCCAGTCATTCGACCTGATCTTGATGGACATCGAGATGCCCGAACTCGATGGCTACGCCGCAGCCCGCCAGATTCGCGCCAGCGGCTACACGCTGCCGATTATTGCCCTCACCGCATATTCCCTGGCCGAAAGCCAGGACCAGTGGCGCGCCGCCGGATACACGGGCTACGTCGCCAAGCCGGTCGACAAGAACATTTTGCTCGAGTGCGTCGCCGGCTGTCTTTCCGGCCGTGGGCCTGGCAAGCCCGTCTCGCCGCCTGGAGGCGCTCCAGCGGTCGGTCACGCCCCACAAGCTCAAAAACTCGTTCGCCGACGACCCGGAGATGCAGGCGGCGATCGCGGAGTTTACCGCCTTGCTGCCGCGTCGGGTGGCGCTCATGAAAAAGCTGATCGCCGAACACAACGTGCAAGAGTTGCGGCGTGTCGTACATCAAATGAAGGGATCGGGCGGCGGCTATGGATTCGACGCCATCACTCAGGTTGCCACCCAGGTGGATGCCGCACTGACACAAGGCGCTCCGCCGGAGGCGATCGACCACGAACTCGATTTGCTGATCACGCTGATTCGTTCGGTCGAAGGCTATCAACTGTCACGAGAGTTATCCCATGCCTGACAAGATTCTCATCATCGACGATTCCGCCGAGATTCATACGCTGGTCAAAGTCAGGCTGGCTCGCGAGGATGTCGTCATCCAATCGGCCGACGACGGCGAATCGGGCTTGGAACTGGCCCGCCAGTGGCATCCCGACCTGATCCTGCTCGACGTCGACATGCCACAGCGCGACGGATTCGCCGTCTGCGCCGATCTCAAGGGGGACGCCGCTACCCGGGAAATCCCGATCATTTTTCTCACCGCGTTCACGTCGCAGGACGACAAGATTCGCGGGCTCGACCTGGGAGCAACCGATTACATTACCAAGCCGTTCGACCCGGCCGAGCTGCGCGCCCGCGTGCGTGCCTCGCTCCGCACCAGGCACCTGGTCGGCTTGCTGGCGAAAAAGGCGATGGTCGACGGCCTCACCGGCCTGTGGAACCGGACCTACCTCGAAGTGCAGCTCAGCCGAGAATACTCCGCCGCGCGCCGGTCGGGCAATCCTCTCTCGTGCGTCATGGCCGACGTCGATCGTTTCAAGGCACTCAACGACACCTGCGGCCACGGATTCGGCGACGAAGTGCTGCGGGTCATTGCCGGCATTTTCAACGCCCACTGCCGAGCCGAGGACGTTGTCTGCCGCTATGGAGGTGAAGAGTTCACCATCCTGCTGCCGAACACCCCGGTGCGGTGCGCGGCGGTCCTGGCCGACCGGCTGCGCACCGCGATCGAAGCCGAAATCTTCATGCATCATGGAAAGCCGATCGAAATCACCTGCAGTTTCGGCGTCTCGCAGTTGCATGGCACCGTCCCGCCCACGGTCGTCGAACTGGCCGACGAGGCCTTGTACCGGGCAAAGCACTCCGGCCGCAACCGCGTGGAAGTTTGTGCCGGCTCGCTCTGCCACACGGCATGACGGCGCCGCGCGGCCGGCGCTCGAATCGCAAACCAGGTCGCGACTTGCCACGCATTCTGAGCAGCCGCGACCAGTCCCAATCGCAGCCCCATCCCGGCCCAGTCTTCTCGTCAATCCGCACATGGGCGGCATCCAAGTTGAGGGGGGCCCTGGCGGGTTATATCGCAGCCCTGAAATTAGCGGAATGGTCCCGCTCCTTTCCGCTCAGAGTGGCAGATATGAATCGGCATATCTGGCGCTTTTTTCGTCGGCTGGCGACCGAGTGGATACCGGTTTCCGGCTTGATCGGGCCGATCGGCGTCGGTCCAAAGGCATCGAGCGTCTTAGGACGAACCGTCCTGCAATCGTCGCAGCCTTGCCCGCGCGGCCCGATGGTGAGGGTTCAGTTGCAGCACGCGCTGATAGACCGATATCGCGACATCGACCTGGCCGTTGTCGAGGATTCGGTCGCCCAACTCGCACAAGTGATCCGCGTTTCCTGACACCAGCTCGACCGCGGCAGCATAGTGCTCCCGCGCTGCCGGCTCATCGGTCTCGAAACACCGCCCACCCAGGAAAAGGTGCATAGCCGCCACGTCCGCGGGTTTCAGGCCTGGGCCGCGGCGCGCAAGCAGGTCTTCAATGTGCGTCAACCAGTCGGCTGTGGTCCACTGCTCCAGGGGCTTGGTCAGTCGATGCGGAGCCGAAAACAGCACACTCGCCAGCACCGCCGCACACGATATCGTCAGGGCCGCGCCCGTACGCGTCAATTCCGACAATTGGCCGCGTGGCAACTCCACTCCGCCCGATCCTTCTCGCCACGCCGCCCACCAGGCACCGGCGCCGTATAGCAGGAGACATACAAACGCGATGACCACCGGCACGACGCGCAGCAGCGTGCTGGCCGCAGCGTATCGCATCGGTGTTTCCGGTGCCAGAAAATAAAACGAGGGCACGAAGTTAACCAGCAGGACGACAAACGCGATCCGCAACAACACGCGCAGCTCCGCGCGCTCCTCCCGTTGAGACATCCAACACAATACCGGCAGCATCGGCAAAAGCGTCGTATAGTGATACTCAAAGACGGTGTAGTAGGAGAGGAAGTGCGAAAGAAGGCACAGCATCAACGTCGTAATCAACACGTCGATCCGCCGGCGTCGCGAAGCGAGGAAAAGTGGAAACGCGCTCATGGCCAGAATTGCAAGTACCGGAAGCTTCAGCAGCACCGCTGGAACCGGTGCGCCCGTCAGTCGAAGCAGATACGTCGGCAGACAGTACACATCGGCGGTGTTCACCAGATCCAACCGGCGTGGGAACACGAGAGAATACATTGGGTAGGGCGAAGAGGACGCGTTCACCAAGTTAAGCCAATGAATCCCGTCGTACCCGCCAGCATTCAGCGCGGGAGTCAGCAGAAACAGCACCGATATCGCGGCATACGCCGCGACGGGCACAATCAACGCCCGCCGGGTCTCGCGGGTCGCAAACAAGACCGGCAGGGCCAGCACGGCCGCGGGCTTGGACAGCAGCGAGATCAGCAAGCCGATCTGCAGCATTCGCAACGAGCGGGTCGAACCTTGCTCGTCGTGCGCCATGCCGACCAGGCCCCCCAGCATCATCGCCACGGCCAGGACCAGCACGACGTGCATCTGTCCGCTCCACAGCATCAGGTACGTCGGCAGCGAGCAGAATATTGCAAACACCGCGAAGGCCCGCAACAACCCTCCCTCGAGCTGGCAGGCGATCGCGGCGGCGCTCATCGCCAGCAGCACGAGAGACACCCCGACAAACACGCCATACGCGGTCCACGGCGCCAAGGGCACGGTCCATGGTCCGACTGCCACTGCCACCATCGGGTGGTTGAAGAACATCGAGGCGTACGGCCCGTAATCGTCCATTTCCGTAAGATAGATGTTGCTTCCTGAAATCAAGTTGCGGAAGCCTCGCGGCGCCTGGAAAAAGTCGACGCCGATGGCCCCTTGGCTTGTGCCAACGATGAACCGGTCGAGGAACTTTTCTCGCAGCGAGAAAACCATCGCCAAGGTCCAAACGGCGGCGACGACGATCAGAATCGCGCTACCCCAAGCTTGGTATGCGCTCGCCGCAGGGCGACGGTCAACCATCAGATTGTCCGGTGCCGCATTGATCATCCACGCCTTCTTCGTCAGCTTGCGTTCCGAAGCACAAGGGTGCCGCCGCCGGCGCGTTTGCGCCAGGGCCGATGCGGTCGCCCAATGGGCGCGATTATAACCACGAGCCCCTAGGCTGCGAATGGCCGCGCGGAAGTGTAGATCGTCCTGCCTCCGAGAGCCCGGACGGCGGCCGGTCTAGCTGCCGGCGCCTTTTCGCCCCGGCTTCATCTTGATGTGTTGGACCTTGGTGTCCACGACCAGCACTAGGTAGCAGGTCTTTCCTTTGCCCCAAACCTGGAACATCGGCATCTTCTTGCCCGATTCCTGCTTCATGTCTTTCTCGGCCCAAGGCGACGTTCCCTTGACGACGGGCTCCGTCCCCTTGGCCCGCTCCGGCGCAAACCAGGTGACCGGGTTGGCGGGGGTGTAAACTTTCCAGCCGAGGGGAGTGGAAAGGTGATGGCCGCTGGCGGTGAACTTGGCCAGAAAGCAGAATCCTCCCTTGGTCTCGGACGTGCCTTCGCATTTGACGGTAATCACGTCGCCGTTGGCGATCGAAATGTCGCGGCTGATGCATCGCTGGCCGTGCCCCGACAGAGCGTGCACGCCGTTGATATACATCTCGAACGATTCGTCGCAGACGACGCTGATTTCCGCCGGCATCGGCGTGCGCGAAAGGGTTTTCTTGCCGACCTTGGCGGGCGGTGGCAATTTCGGAGGCGGCGGAATCATTTGGGGCATCAAGGGAAGCTCGGCCCAACCCGCCTGACCTTCCGGCAGCAGCCAATAGCCCGTTTCGTCGCTCGCCGAGTAATAGTTTCCGTCGGTCAGCGCCGCGGCGCCGTGCGGGTCGCCGCTGCTCCGTTCGGCACTGGTGGTGATCTTGCCGCCGATCGCCAGATTCGTGCCCGTTTTGTCCAGCACTTCGATTTCGGAGAGCCCACCCCCCTTTTCATGCCAGGCGGTGATTTCGACCCGCAAGGTGTCGGCTTTCACGTTGCCGACGTCGATCACGCGGTTGGCCGATTTGTTGCTCTCCCAGGGAATTTCCAGATCGTCGCGGTGCCAGACGATATCGCCATTGAGCAGCAGGCTCAGATTGCAGGTCTGGCGCCATTGTCGTGGCGTTTGCCGTTGTGCTCGTTCCAAAGAACGATTTCCTTGACGCGTTCGCGCCGGTAACCGTCGGGCACGTCGTCGCTGGCGGGTTCGTCGTCGGCCGGTTTTTTCTTGCCCGCCCCTTTCGCCTTACCCGCCGACGTCTTCGCCGCCGGCTCGTCGTCGTCGGTCGCGGCCGACGCCTGCCCGACCCAAGCCGACAGCAGCAGGCCGGCCAGCGCAATCCACGCGGCTGCAATGCCGACACGGCCCAGGCGAGCCACGAGACCTCGCCGGGCTGAATGGCTTTGGCCGGCCGGCGGCAAGGTTTCGATTCCGACCGCCACACTCGACTCTTGTGCTCGCGATTCCAAGGCAGACATGGGCAATCACCTTGCTGTGGCCTGAAAGAATCAGCCTTGCTCGGCAATCGGCCGATAGGGTAGTCCGGTATGCGCAACGGCACAGGCTGCATAGCCACGGCCGTCGGAAAAGTATGCGGCATGGCGATCGGCGTCGATCTTGCGGCAGTTCACCGAGGCATAGTGAAACTGCAACGCCCGCCGCCGCGCCGGCGAATGATTCGGGGGCGTGGCATGGTGCAACAATCCGCTGAACAGCATCACTCCGCCCGGCGCGAGCGGAACCATCACGTCCCGTTCGACCTCGACCACTTCGTCGGGCAATTGGCAATCGCGGTCGTGATAGTGCGGACGCGGTCCCTCGCGGTGGCTGCCGGGAATCACGTGCATGCAGCCGTTCTCGGGCGTCGCGGGATCCAACGCGATCCAGGTCCCCAGGACTAGTTCGATCGGCTCCATCACGAAATAGGCCGTGTCCTGGTGCCAGGGTTTCTCGCGCCCGACGTGCGCCGGCTTGAGCAAAGCCATGTCCTGGATCATCCGCGTCGGCGTTCCCACGATCCGATCGACCAGGCCGACCAGCGCCGGCTGAGCGGCAATGCGTGCCAGCCGCGGTTCGAAATCGACAAAATAGTGGAGCTTGCGGACGTATGCTTCGCGGCGTTCGGGCGGAATTTCCTCTCCCTTGGCAACGTCTTCCAGAAACACGTCCTGGTAGGCCGGATTGCCCCCCGCGATCAGAAAGCTGATCGCCTGCTTGGCCTCTTCGATCTCGGCGGGCGAAAACACCCCCTCGACCGCCAGAAAACCATCGCGGCGAAATTGCTCGAGGTGCGCCTCGCTCACACTCTCGACGTTGGCGACCGGAGTATGTCGCTCGCTATAGCGAAACAGCCGCCGCGCAATCTCGTCGGCGCCGAGTGCAGTGAAACTCATGTCGTGGGACCGCCTGACCGCTTGCCTGTCGAAAGAGTGCCTGTGCCCCCTGCCCTAGTTTAACAGGCACTGCTCCCCTATTCGTAGCCCGCGGGGCCAATTATTTCCCCCCCCACAACGAGTTTCAGCGCGCCGTCTCGCCACAAACCCGCAGTGGCAGCGAGGGATCCTCGTCGTGGTTCCCTCGCTGCCGCCGCGGATTCGCCTTGGTTTGCCGCACCGGGTTGAAAGGCGCTCCGCCGATAGCGTGGCGCGTGATCATTACAAAAAAGAAAGGGCGGCAATCGCTTGCCGCCCCATGCAGGCGTTCCCCCGGCCACTCGTACTGGGGGAACGCCCGTCAGTCACTACGCGATTCGCTTACGGCTGGTCGCTCGACGGAGCCGGGCCGCCGTTGGTCGCCGGTCGATTGGCCGGCAACGTGTTGGTATTCGGAAGCGCATTGGCCGGCGCCGCGGTCGTTGGAGCCGGGGCCGTGGTCATCGGGCCGCGATAGCCCGACGAATAGCGGCGAGCTGGCGCCGGTTGGGCCGCCGTATAGGACCGGGTGGCCGTGTAAGGAACCCAGGTCGTGCCATTATGGTAGGACCAACTGTTGTTCGGATTCCAATACCACCAGCGGTTGTTGAACCGGCGCATGCGCCAATCGTTGTTGGTGGCAATCCGGTTCGTTTGCCGATTCTCACGCCGCTCGATTCGGTTCTCTTGTCGGGCCGCGGCATTGTCTTCAATCGCGGCAGCGGTTCCAGGTGGAACGGTCACGTTGGCTCCGCCCGGACCGGTTTGGACGACGGCCGGACCGGCCTGAACATTGACCGCGCCACCGGTTCCCGGCGGTGTCTCGACGGCGACCTGTGCCGCAGCGATTCCCGCCGGCAGCAGACCGACGAAAATCGCGATCGCCGCTCGCTTAAGGATGCTTTTCATGATTGATTCTCCCAAACAGAGGTGGTTCGTGTGCGGCCGGTCCATCCGGCCTCGCCCGTTCCGCGATTTGTGGTGCATTCCACGTGCCATGTCCTATCCGGGCAAACGTGTCGCTTTGCCACGAAGGCCTTACGGCGACCGTAGATGCGCGGCGCTGAAAAGATTGCTCGACGATCCCGAATCGGGCCGCTATCATGATCGGGCAGTCGCCGGTCTGGTCGCCCACGAAGCAGCCTTTGGTCGGCCGATTGCTGTAGCCCATCAATTCGGGCATCGCGGTCGGGGGCGGCTCGGCGGAGTGAAAATAGCTAAGCTATCGACAGAGTGCCGACTGCAATCAATCTCCCCCCCCAGAACAGCGGGACCACGATCATGGTTCGGCTCATTCAAACGGCGGCGGCTGGCTATCGCAGAGTGGCCCAGTGGCTGAATCTGCTGCAGCCGGTTTTCCTCTTGGCGATCCGCCTCTATTTCGGCTGGCTGCTTTTCAAAGCCGGCAGCGGCAAGCTGATGCACGTCGACGCCAACGCCGAATACTTTCGCGGACTGCACATTCCCATGCCGGTCCTCAACGTCTACCTGTCAGGCACTGTCGAGTCGGTCGGCGGGATCTTGTTGATCGTCGGGCTCGCCGCGCGGCTGGCCGCGATTCCGGTGATCGGCAACCTGATGGTCGCCTATGCCACTGCCCATCCCGACGAGTTGAAAGCAATTTTCTCCGACACGAATCGCTTCTTGAAGGCGCCGCCGTTTCTCGTCTTGCTTACCGCGATCATCGTGCTGGCCTTCGGGCCCGGCCTTCTTTCCCTCGACGGATTGCTCAACCGTTTTTTCAGGAGGCCTGAGTCCTGAGGCTTGAGGCTTGAGTTGAAGGAATTGGAATTTCCCTCAAGCCTCAAGACTCAAGTCTCAAGCCTATTCAAAAAGGAGACAAACCATGACCCAGCGAGTTTTGAGTCGACGCGATCTGGAAAAGATGGTTCTGGCCGCCGCGGGCGGATTGCTCGCCGGCACTTTTGCGGGCTGCGGCGAAAAGGAGCCGGCCCCCAAACCGGTTGCGACCCCTGCGGGCGCCCCGCCGGGGCCACGGCCGACTCCTCGCCGCGCCTGCTCGAAGATCCGCATGTCTGCCGCGGCATCAACACCTGCACCAACAAGGGCAAGTCGGGCACCGAAAACAAATGTGCCGGCCAGGCCCACTGCGCCACGGTCGTCTCGCACGACTGCAATGGCCTGAACGAGTGCAAAGGCCAAGGAGGTTGCGGCGAGCATCCCGGCGAGAATGCCTGCAAGGCCCAGGGCAACTGCGCCGTGCCGCTGTCCGACAAAGCGTGGCCGATTGCCCGCAAGCGTTTCGAAGAACTGATGCAGGCCGCCGGCAAAACCTTCGGCGACGCGCCGGCGAAAGAGGGCTAGGCGGCGGCACCTAAACGCCTATCTCAAACGCTAGGTGAGCCATCGCCGTTTGTTCAACGGCGTCTCCAGGAATTTGCTTACGAACTCGTCTCCGCCGACCGAGTCATAAACAGTCGGAAGAGTAACGCTACCATGTTGCGCCTTGAACGCGGCCAATTCGCGTTGCCATGACGTTTTCTTAAAACACGGATACCGCTTCATGGATTGTAGCCGCAGGTTCCAACCGGTTTTCCACGGCCGCAGAAGCTGCTCGTCTTGCGAGATGCCGGCGATCGTCCCTGCGCATTCCCAGAAAGCGCAAATCCCGAATCGCTGCGTACTCGAAGCGTGCGTGGGGTGCGAGCAGACCGCGCTTCAGAACCGAAAACGCAAAATATCCCCATGTCGAACTATCGGTCAAAAGGTAAACCGGAAGGCCCAATTCCGTACTGAGGCGAAATAGCAGTCGCCGAACAGCCAGTCGCGGGATGCCGCACCCGGTCACCAACAGCAGATTCAGCTTCTGCGCGATTTGGCGACCGAACAGGTTCATAAAAACCGGATCACTCTCGACCAAAAGCACGCCCGTCGCCGAACAATCGCAAAATGAAAGTGCATCGCGCTCAACATAAGCGGGAACCCTCCAAGGATGCTTGAGCTTCGACAAGTCGGTGCACCGACCTTTTCCGATGCGCACCATTAACGGGCCGCACATCCAACCACGAGGCTCGTACAGGGCGACCTCGTGTTCGGCCACATGCGCAAAGATCGCCGCTTCGTGCAACGGGTATCTGCCGTCTTCCGAGTCGGCCAGCATGTGCAAGCCGGTGAACAGCGGAATATCTTTCTCGATGCGGCGTGTGGTGTCTGCATCGAAAAGCGTTCGCGACCGACGCGATTTTCTGGGCGCCGCCATTCGCCACCCTTGCGCCTATCTTGGGGGCCAAACGAAAACCTTCGCAGAACTCTATTGCTTCAGGCAAAAGCTCGCCACAGCCAACGCCACCAGTATGATGATTCCCGCGCACACCGCGACCCGAGAAGTCTTGGCGTTTGAGTCGCACATCTCGTGGGGTTTTCGGGGAGGGTACGCCCAGCCAATTTGATTCGGTGGTCTGCTCATCGGTCGACCTCACCTCTCGCCGGGCTGCGCCGCCGCGGCGTCGCACTTGAAGTTTGAACCTGCCCTACCGAGCCGAATTGGCTCGAATCTCCATCTTTCCCCTGCAGTGGATCCGACGGTAGACGGCCTTTGATGCATAGATGGCGATTAGGAAACTCGCCACGCCCATGCACCGGTACCAGCCGCGATTGTGGGGACTCATTGCAATCGCGGTCGCCTCTAATTGCAGCCATGCGGCGGCCGTCCACGTCAGCCAACCGATGGCGATCGACAGCCACCCGACGAGAGTGCAGTATGTACCGGGCACCGCTCGAACGTAATCAGCGTAAACCGCCATCGGTGTCATGCATAGCGCAAGGACAAACGTTGGCGGCCAAGCGCTCGCGCGAGCCCCGAACAGTCGCGTCGCGTTGGCACCGACGATAAGCCCAGCGAACGCGAGCGTTGCACCGACTACCAGCGGATATTTTAGCAGCGCTACGAAGACCTTGGGCGTGCGCATTGGCCGCTCCAAAAAAATCGCCACATGGAATCGAGACGAAAAACCGGACGCGGCTCAGATCGGTAACACGCCGCATCCGCCCCGACACCGACTATTTATGCTACCGCGTGCCACCGGCCAGCGAAAGCAATAGCTCCGCCACGCGGTCGGACGAGTGGCCGTCGAGCGCAAAGAAGGCGTCTCGCAGAAAGGCCGTCGTGGCCGGCAAGGGCTCGCTTCCGGGGCCGGCGGCCAGCACGGCGCGCAAGCGATCTTCCAATTCGGCCGGCGTGCGGACGTGCCGCGTTGCGCCGGCATCGATGAATTCGATGCCCGATAGCTCGCCGGCAAAATCCATCGTGATCACCGGCACGTTCATCATCATCGCCTCGATGGCGACCATCGACGCGCCGGTCAAGACTGCCCGGCATCCTTGCAGCCAATCCAAAATGTTGTCGGGAACGCCCGCCGTGCCAGCCGGCACGACATGGAGCCGGCGCTTGGCCGGATGTTTGGCCGCCAGCTCGTGGTAATACTGCGGATTGTCCTTGCGATGCAGTTTGACGATAAACGCCACCTCAGGCAGCCGGGCGGAGAGCGACAGCAAATTCTCGATCACCGTCAGATGATGCGACAGCGAAACCGAATGTCCCGGTCCCGACGTGGCCACCAGCACCCAAGCGTCGCCGGGCGAAAGCCCATAAGCCTTGGCGATCGCCGGATGAATGTTGCCGCTGGCCGCCGGCCGCTGATCGAGATAGGGGGCGCCGCAAACGCTGATCGCGTCGGCCGGGTTTCCCAGTTCGATGAGCACCCGGCGATGGGCGTCGCCATACGCCACCAGTCGATTGGCCAGGTGCAGACCATGCAGGGGATTGTTCGTGCCGACGGTGCCGTGCATCATCACCACCACCGGCACGCGCGCCGCCCGGGCCACCTGCGCCGCGGCTCGCCCTTCCAGCGTGATGTCGTTTCCCACGACCATCACCTTGGGGCGAAACGCTTCCAAGGCCGCGCGGGCATTGGCCACCGCCACGCACGCCGCCGGCAGCGACTCCACCAGGGTCGACCGCCAAATGGCCGCCAAGGGATCGGAAAAAGTGGCCGGCTCGATTGGCGGCAGCACCGGGCTGGATGGGTCCTTCGCGGCCAGCGCCGAAAGGTATGCCTCGCGGCGGCGTCCTTCGCGGCGAGCGGCGCGAATCGCGTCGGGCCAGGCGGCTCCGGTAAAGACGGGCTCCATTTCGCGTGCCCGCAGGGCCTCGAACACCTTAGCCTGACAGGCCAGGCTGCGGCTCGCTCCTCCGCGCACGTCGACCGCCCGCGAAACGGCCCGCATGTCTTCCAAGTGTGCCGGCCCGCGGGGCCAGAAGAGGATGTCGGTCGGAGCGGCCGTCGCCGAGCGCAAACAGGCCAATCGATCGGCCAACGCGACTTTGACGCGATAGGCCCGCTCGCGCAGCCCCAGTTTTCGCCGCCGGGCGACCGATCCGCCGCGTGCCGCGTTCAGCGCGGCCAGGTATAGCGGCGAAATCAGCGCATCGACCAGGTCGACGCCGTGGAACGTGAGCGGACCGGCCCAGGTCGATCGATGTGCCACCACCCGCGATTCATGCAGCCACTGAACGAGTGCCGGGTGGCTGACCGATTCGCGATCGCTCATGGAGTGGTTCGGGCAGTTGAGAACAGCTTAAAAATCGGGCGCCGTTTGCGCCGCGTTCCCGAAATACTAACCCGAAGCGCCAGCGAGGGGAACACGACAAAGACCTCCCGGTGGCGCATTGCGTTATTTGGCGTCGCACCAATCCCAATCCCGCAAAGGCTCAGCCCGAGCCTTTGCGCGGCGCTTTGGTTGGTCCGAAAAGCCCCCGATTGGCTTTCCACAGCGCATCGCGGACGGCTGCCCGGGCCCCTTTGAGCCAGGTGGCCACCGGGCTGGTCTTCAGCGCGTGGCGATCGGCCACCAACTGCTCGATTTGCCGCGCAAGTTGAAAATAGACGCCGCGGCGATAATGCCGGATGTTGTCGATCACCTGGTCGGGGCGTTGCACGGCCAGCCGCACGTCGCAAACATCGACGTGCGGATACTCGGCGGCCACTTCGTCGATCACCGCGTTCATCGCCGCGTGGTGCCGCCAGCGGTCGGGCTCCGACTCGTGCGCAAGTTCGACCTCGGAACCGTTGAGCAGAATCAATTGCTTGGGCGGAATGATGCGCCGGGCGAGCCAGTGCAGGTTGCGGCGAAAATCGTCGGCCGAAAGTGGCCCCAAAAATTCGAACTTCTCACTGAACCAGCGCAAAAAGTCCTCGCTCATCCACTCCTTGCGGGCAAGCACCCGGGGCCAGTTTTCCGCGCGCGTGATGTCTTCCAGGAAGTTGCCGTAATTGACGACCAGGTCGGTATCCCGGAGGCGGTAGAGCCCATTGCACATGTCCATCAGCGCACTGTAGACAACCACTTCATAGCGATCGTCGAACGTTTGCGTCGTGAATCCGCGGCGATCGAGAAACGGCAGCCGATCGATCACGTCGCCATAGCGATCGATCGTTTCGGGCGCACAGCGGCGCAAGATTTCGGTGTGCTCGCAGTGGACCGGCGCGCCCAGGGCATTGGTGTAGTTGAATTCGCGATCGATTCGGCCGGGCCGGTCTAAAAAGTCGACCATCTGCTCCAGGTCGCAGCCCCCCTTGAAAACCGTTCGCGGCCAGGTCGACGCCGATTTTGTCGCGGTTCTGTTGGAACCGCCAGCTCCGTTTGAATCTGCCGAGCCGCTGGCGCAGGCCGTGGCCGGCGATTTGGCCACGGTCGTCGGGGCGTCCGATTCCAGCGCGATCCAATCGGGCACCGGCAGCCGCCTCGGATCGTCGCTTGTTTCGCCCACGATTTCCAGCTCCGGCCGGCCCAGGCGGTCGTAAAGCCACGCTTCGACCCCCATGTTCAGGATGCGGCACGAGAACAAGTAGTGTTCCAGCCGGCCTTCGCGCAGGGCGTAAAAACCGCTGATGCCGTAATCGCCATAGCGGTCGGCGACCGACAGATAGGCACACTCCAGCGCGGGGTCGGCCAGGGCCGCGCGCAAGCTTTCGGCTTCGAGCCGCTGCTTGGTGAAATTCAATTGGTTCGTCCGCTGGATCATTTCCAGCAGCCGATCGAATCGGGCCGAGCAGTCGCGATCGATCCGCACGCGGATGTTGCACTGCCGCAAAAAGTCTTCGTTGCTGCCGGCTTGGAACCCCTGCTGATCGATCACCTTCTGTTCCAACTGGCGATATTGCCGCCAGCGGGACAGGGCCGCGTCCGACTTGCCTTTCGCCGCCGGCCAATTGAGCAATTCGGTCAAGACGTCGGGCGTGGCGACTTGCAGTCCGGGATTGAAGAATTTCGCCTCTTCCAGATTCTGCGGATTGTCGTCGATGAGCAGCACGTTCACCGCCCGCAGATTCATTTCGGCAATCGTCTGGGCGATCATTTCTCCCTTGGGGCGCCAGGCGATCTTGGCGAAGACAAACTGGTCCCAAAGCTGCTGGCCCTCGAGCGCCGCGCGGACCTGCTCGAGGTCGTTTTTCGAGCAGATCGAGCTCATGATGCCGCGCCGCCACAGCTCGCGCACGATCTCGTGGTTTTCCGGGCGCAGAGTGATCCCCTCTTCGCTCAGGGTTCCACCCCAGAACGTACAATCGAGGTCCCAGATGACCAGCTTGATCGCTTCCATAACGGTCGGTCCCGAAAACCCTCGGTTCGATCACTCCCGCGGCCATTGCGCCCGATCGCAATCCGCCTGCGAGCCGTCTAGCTCGTCACGGCTCACCCGGTGCGAAACATTGCCCAACGCTTGACGAGATAGTCGGTCGCCTCGCGCACCGTCGGATCGCCGCTGATCCACAGCAGGGCGGGAAACGCCACGATCGCCAAGATTCCCACGGCAAACTGCCCGACGATCGAC
This sequence comes from uncultured Planctomycetaceae bacterium, assembly GCA_963702015.1. Classification (GTDB taxonomy): domain Bacteria; phylum Planctomycetota; class Planctomycetia; order Pirellulales; family PALSA-1355; genus DATJTR01. Next base: position 677,421 of record OY969698.1, on the reverse strand, counting down.
TGCCCCGCCCCGGTGCTGCCGGCCAGCAGCCAGGCCGCGCCGGCCACCACAATGCCACAGCCCGCCAGTCGCAGCAGATCCGTGAGTCGATGCGGAATCGACACCAGCCGCCGCGAGAAGATGACCGCCGTGATGGTCAGCGCCACGGCGCCCAGCGAATTGGCCCAGGCGACACCGGCCGCTCCCATCGTTTTGACCGTCAACATCGTAATTACGATCGACACGATTGCCGAAGAGGCCGTAACGATCGGAACCAGATAGGTCTTCTTGCTGAAGTATAACTCCGGTCCAAAAGCGGAGTAAACGGTTTGGGCGAGAAACCCGATCACCATGATCGGAATCAGCGTCGCCGCGTCGTGAAATTGCTCGGGAGTCATGAGCCGCAGGATCGGCGGCGTCAGGAACGTGGCGCCGATCGCCACCGCGACCGAGCCGGCCCAGACAAGGCGGGCCGTCCGTACCAGGGTGTCGACATTTTTCGGCGTGTGGTCGGCGCAACGAGAAGTAGATCGGTATGAACGCGGTTTGAAACGCCGAAGCCAGCACCGTCAGCGGCTGCATGAAATTCCGAGCGATGCCGAACTGGCCCGCCGCGCCCATATTCACCTGGTCCGCCAGGATCGAAGTCGTCACCAGGGCCGCGAGCTGATAGACAAAATGGCTGGGCAGCACTCCCAGACCGTAGATAACGCTGGTTCGCAGCATCGCCGGCTGGAAGTGGCCGCGCAGGTTGGGGAGCAGATACCGGCCGGCCTGCACGAACAGCGCCGCCGTGGCCAGCAGCTCGGCCAACAGCATGCCATAGGCCCCCCACCGCAGCACCACGATGAACCACACCGCCAAGCCGATCGAAACGACTGCCCGGCCAACGTTCAACAGGGCCATGTACGATGACTGCTCGCGCGCCTGAACCAGCCGATCTTGCAGGTTCTGGTTGCAGCTGATGACCGCCGTGCCCAGCGCCAACGCTCCGAAGGGGAAGAAACGCAAATCGGGAATCAGGCGCTCGAACAGCCAAGGCCCGACTAACAGTGTCGCGGTGCCGATGACTGCGCTGCTGCCCAACAGAAAAATCGCGATCGTCGTGACGTAATCGGTGAGCGCGGGTCCCTCGCGATGGTCGTAATAAAACCGCGTCACCGCCCCCGGCACGCCCAGCCGCATGAACTGAAGCATGAAGGCGCTGAAATTACCGGCCAGCAGCAGCACGCCGTAATCGGCCGGCGTCAGGTAGAGCGTGAAGACCGGAATCAGCAAAAACCGCAATACCTGCGGTAGCGCCTGGCCCACGCCATAGTTCAGCGTCCCGCCGACAATCCGCCGGGTCATCCCCTTGCGCGAAGCCGGCGTCTGGTCGCCGAATTCGGCGATCTCTTCTTCGGGGGATTCAGAGTCGACCGCAGGGTCCACGCCACTCATCACGATACGTCTTGCAAGAAGAGTTTCACGAAAGCCGGAAACGGCTTGATGGGGGACCACGCCGCGGGCGGTATTCAGCCTTTAGTGAAGCCGGTCTTTCCGGACGAAGATCACGTTGCTCGTGTTCTCGTGTCGGAACGTCGACGTTTGTTCAAACCCGCAACGGTCCAGAAATGAAATGACTGTGCCCATGTCGAATCGTCCGCCCGCTTCGAAGTACAACGACACGACTACCCCGCTCGAACCCATGGAAGCCGCGCGGGCAATTGCCACGCGGAGTCCCGCCCCGCCGCTTAGATCGACTTCAGCAACGAGCGTAGCCGTCCCAAGATCGAAAACCGCGGCAGCCATTCCGCCAACCGGTAAATGCGATCTTTTCGCTTGAGCGCGCTCAAATGCTTGTCGAGGTCAATCCGAATGAAATCGTTGCCGCCCCGCGCGGAGCACCGCCGGCAAACCACCTTCAAGGTGCCCACCGCGTCGTCACTGGCCGTCTCGTCGACGTAGATGGGCACAAAGCCGGTCATTTCGAGATAGTTCAGCAGCGAGATCAATGTCAACGAAAACAACAGTGGAAACTGCAAGTATTGTGCCAGCGGCACGCCGAACCGATTGAAATTCACGACCTCCAGCGACAGCAGCCCATCCTCGGTCAACAGTGCATGGCACTTTTCCAAAAACGCCTTCGGCGAGCGAAGATGGTCCATCACGTTGAACGCGGCGATCAGCGTATAACGCTGTGCCGATTCGAACTCCTCGAACCCCTCATGGACCACGTTCAGTCCCTGTCCGGCGCACCACCGATAGGATTCGGCGCCCGGCTCGACGCCCAGGTGCTCCCAGGCCGAGCCCTCCTTGCATCTGGCCAGAAACGCGCCGGCTCCCGGTCCGACCTCGAGCAGCGATCCCCGCGCGCCGGATCCAAAAAGCGCGTCACCAACCGGAACCGCTGCTCGGCCATCCGGTTGGATTTGGCGACATACGACTCGTCGACCCCGGCGCGCTGATGAAACAGGTGATAGAACTGCCCGTAGAATGTGGCCAACGATTCGGCCGTCGGCTGCGGATTGGTTTGCGCAGCGCGCAGCATTTGCACAAGACCGTCTTCAGGTTGATGCCGTTGCGCATCTTGTTGGAGAAAAAGACGAATTCCGTCGAGCCGCAGAAATCGCAAGCGACGTCCTGCGTCACCGGCACAAATTCGCGGATCGAGGTCGGAGCCGTTTGCGCTGGCTGGGGGGCTTGGGAGCCGATCGCTCGCGCATGCTCGCCCTGGCTGGCGCTCCCCTCCGCGCTGCTTGTGCTCGTCCCACCAGGTCGCATCGGTCTCACCGTCCCTGCTTTTCAGCGCCGCACGATCGGATCACTCTCGCGCGCCGGCCAGGCAGGCCGCCGTGAGTTGCTCGGCCAGCGTCATGGCCGGCCGCACGCTCTCTAAATCGTATCCCATCGGCGGCTTACCGTCGTCGATCGTCTCCAGAAATCGCTGCGCTTGGGCGTAAAATCCGGCTTTGAAACGCGTGTCAAACTCGTCGGGCTGAATCGACCGCGGTTCGGCCACGCCGCGCTCCAACACCTCGCACGTTTCTAATGGTGCGAATACATATCGCCTCTCGGGCGTACATATATTCACACGCCAGCGACCCGGGCTCCCCCACGATGAACGAAAATTGACCAGCGCTCCCCGCTCCGACACCCCCGAAAGACTCATATACCAGTCGAGTGGTCCCTGGCCATGGGTCGCCAAAAGCTGCGGGCTTGCCACGCTTCCGGCCAGGTAGGTCATCAGGTCGAGTCCGTGGATCGAATTGCTGAACACCCAGCGCGAGATCTGCTCGTCGGTAAATCCCTTCCGCCGCAGGTGCACCGGGTCTTCCGACCAATCGATCATCACCGCCCGCACGGCCGCCGGTCCGCCGGCGTCGGCCACGGCCCGATTGACCACGCTGTAATGCCGGCGGTTCAGTCCCACCATTTGCGGGGCCCGATATTCAGCCACGATTCGGCACAGTTCGTCGAATTCGGCCAGCGATATCCCGGTTGGTTTTTCCAACAATGCCGGAATGCGCCGCGGAGCCAGCGCCTTGGCGACCGGAAATATCTGATCGAATGTGGGACAAACGATCACGCCGTCGGGCCGCTCGCGGTCGAGCATTTCGTCGAGCGAAGCGTAGGTGGCCGGAATCCCCCCCTCGCGCATCGCTTGCTCGCGCCGCTGTGGGCTTTTGTTCACCGAAGCGACGATCTCGCATCCCAGCGCGCGAAACACCTCCATGTGCTTCGGTGCAATCCCGCCATAGCCAACGATCGACAATCGTCTCATCAAGTCACCGGCAGCCAACGATCGATCGCCTCGCGGCCCACCAGCGGCAGCGAGACCGGCACGTTGCCTTGTTCGTGGGAGAGATAGGTGGCGATAAGCACTTCGGTCGATGCCCGTCCGTCGCGGCCGTCGGCCCCCTCACGCTCGGAGAGAAGATCGTCCAGACAACCCCGCACCATCGTCGGCAAGGGCGAATTGGCCGACAACCCCTCGGGTGGGTCGACGCGCGTCATCACCGGCGGACGATTCGGGCCTGGCTTGACCGACAGGTCGCGCTCGATGATTTCGATCGTTCCAAACCGCTCGTCCAGCCGCACCCGGCCGGCCGTTAAATGAATGTCGGCCGACATCGGGCCTGCGCCATCTTCGATCTGGGCGACCACCGCGCGCACGCCACCGGCCAGTTCCAGCACGACCAATCCGCCCGGATCGACAAACTCGGCGCCGCGCGGATTGCTCCCCACCGGCGGATCGACCCAGCCGGTCACGCGTTCGACCGGCGCGCCGGCCAGCATCGTGATGGCCGCGAACGAATGGACCGCATTGCAGCCCAGCCCGATTCCCGGCCGCTGCATCCAAATCGCCTTGAGCCGGCCCCAGCGACCCGAGGCAATTTCGCCGCGCAGCCAAAGATAGGCCGGCGCATAGCAACGGACGTGGTCGACCACGACCCGCGTCCCGGTGGCACGCGCCCGGGAGATAATCGCGTCACACTCGGCCAGCGAGCAAGCCATCGGCTTTTCGATCATCAAGTGCCGCACGCCGGCATCCATTGCCGCCAGCGCCAATTTGGCATGCGAGGGCCCATTCGTGGCGATCGCGACCAGGTCGATGTCGCCCCGCGCGAACAGTTCGTCGCTCGACTCCAGCCGGGCCACTCCCGCGGCCAGTGGAGCCTGGGCCAACGCGTCGGGCCGCCGGTCGACCACGGCCGCCAGTTCGACGGCCGCCATCTCCGCCAAGACCCCGACAATCCGCAGCCCATGCGGCCCGGCACCGATCACTGCGGCTTTCAAGCGTCGTCTCTTTGAATCACTCATGGTCGTCCAAGCTCGATGCCATTGCACGCGGCGGGCAAAAGTTCCGGCCGCACACCAATTCATTAGGCCCCGCGATCGTTCACTCGCGCCGCACGCCGATTGGGCCCCTTGCCCTGCGCACTCCGTTCCCTTGGGTGACAAAACGTCCCCTAACCCGCTGCTGGCAGGCAATTTGCATCGCGGACTATTGAGTCCCGTATCATCCCGTGGCCACCTTGAGAATTCAAGGCTTTAGCCGGCCATGGACGTTCCAGCGGGAACGCTAGAGGGAAGTAAATAGTATATCACGGGCTTTTTCGACTGTCTGCCAAACGGCCGAAAACCGCGGGGGGGCTGACATCCGCGGGTGGTTGATCCCGCGCAGCCGCGCAGCGGCCGTGTTCGCCAAAGATGGCGGGAAATGGGGGGCGCGAAGACCCTCAACGACCGATTCCGACAGGCGCTAGCCCGCGAGAACTACCGAATGCTCTTTCGGCTTCTTCTCTCGATATGGCTGCCGCCGGTGCCGCGTCGGTCGGCCGTTTGACTACCGCGGCGCGTTCGGCCGATGGTCCGCTGCTTTCGGCCGAGCAGCCGGCAAGGATGATGAGCGGGAGGAGAAAGTGCGCGTACATTGTCAAATAGCCTTATGAATCAGGGAAGAAAACGAGCGGTGATTGAATTTGGAACGGCCAAGGGATCGGGACAGTCGGCGTCAAATAGGCGTCCCAAGGCCTCTTGCTCGTCGCGCAGCCTCTGGGTCGTTCCTCGGCGTTCCTGGTAAGTCGCCGGGGCGTTGGTCATGCGCTCGAAACCGGGGGCGATCGCATCCGCGAGTTTCTGCGGTACCACAGGATTCTCTTCAGCGGAGCGGGGGGGCGAACTCGCACAGCAGAGCCGAACGGCCCGTTTTAGAAGCGCCTTGCGACATCCCCCACAATTAAGGTATACGTATTATGTCGCAAGAGGGGGTTTTTGTCAAGATTTTTGGCTGCAAAGTTGTGCGGGGGCCCCCCACGTCGCCGCCAGCCGCGACCTGCGGTGGCCAGGTAGGTTCAGTACTTTCCAATCCGGTTCGGAGGCTGGGAACCGTCAGCATGTCCGACATCCGGTCGATGGTGTCGTTGCACAAAACCGATCCGTGCTGTGCCCTCAGATCACATACAGCCGGGGTGGAGAAAGCGCGTAACCGATGACGCGATACGCATCCAGGCCGCGCATGCGGCGCATCCATACCGCACGGTTCCCTGGGCTGCCGGTCGAATTCGCTCGCAAAATGTGTGCGGAGTGCGATTTGCACCCGTTAACGCACGATCTTGCTTCGCCGTTGGCCACGACCTTGGAGTGCTTGATGTTCGCCATTGCTTTTCTCATCGGGTTGATTTCGATGGTCGCCGCGCTGGTATTAGCTGTGGCCGCGTTTCTTAAGCTCGCGTTCGCTGTAGCGCGCTCGTTGGTGGGACCGGCGGCCAGTCCGCGCCAATCGAAGCCACCGTTCTCGCAACGAAACGATTTGCCTGCTTCGGACGCAACGCTCGCGCGTGGGCTCGTTTTTCTCTTGGGGCTCGTGACGCTGGGCGTGGCAGGCTGCGGCTCGAATTCTAACGCGCCCAATAGCCCGCTCGTCGGCAAGTGGAACGTGACCGCGATGCCCGCCACGATCGAAAGCCACGACGACCGCAAGACGTGGCTCTCGGGTGAGCGATTTTCGACCAACTACGATCCCCAAGACGTTTTTTACATCGCGATCCGCAGACGCGCGGTGGCGATTGAGGAACCAACCGACGAGATCGAAGTCGAGTTCGAACCCAATGGCGTTTGCACGTTGATTGATGGCTCGACCAAGGAAGACGGCAGTTGGACCCTGAGCGGTGAGACGCTTACTCAGACTTACCGAACCAAGACCGGCAAGCCGGGCACGGTCACCTGGGATGGGCCCGACAAATTCACGCTGGTTCGCCCCGATGGGCCGCCGCTGGCCTTCGAGCGAAAAAAATAAGCGACCGGCTCGCCGCGCGTCAAAACGAGTTGACGATCTCCAACGGCTCGGCCGCCATTTGCCGGGCCATCGTGTAGTGGTGATAGTGCATCGCGCATTTCACCAAAAACACGAACAGCACTTCCGGATCGCGACGCTCGCGCAGCAGCCGCATCAAATATCGCCGATAGGCACGCCGCAATCGCACGTCGGGCACGCTGCGCATCAGCTCCAAATAGATGCCGGCCGAACGGGCCAGCATCAGCGATTCGGCCTTCAGCCACTGCCACCAGTGTCGCCGCCAATAGGCCGCCCGCTCCACGCCGAATTTGAATCCCCCGCGCAGATAGAGATCCTCGAAACGCTCGAAATAGGCTTCCGGCTCATACAATTCGCCCAGCACGCGCACGTAACCGTCACGCAGCTCGGCCCGCGTCATCCGGGCAGGAATCACATTCGTGCCGAATTCGGGCTCGTCGCTTTCGTCCAGCCGCCCTTCGGCCGCCAGCCGCGCGTGCAGCGGCGTCTTGGGTATCGCCGCCAACATGCCGATCATCGCATGCTGCACCCGGGCGTCGTGCAGAAATTTGCGCTGCGATTCAAAAATGGTGGTGTCGTCATGATCGAAGCCCAAAATCATGCCGCACCAGACGTCCATGCCCGCGTCTTGAATCACATGGACCCGCTCGACGATCGAGTGCCCCTTGCGCACGTTTTGATATTTTTTGGTCTTGCGCAGCGATTCTTCGTTCGAGCTTTCGACGCCGACAAACACGCTCGTGATGTTCGCCGTCGTCATCGCCTTCATCAACTCGGCGTCTTCGGCCAGGTCGAGCGACGCCTCGGTAAAAAACGTCAGCGGATAGCCGTGTGCTCGTTGCCAGGCGGCGACTTCGGCCAGCACCGGCTTGATTGCCTGCTTGTTGCCGATCAGGTTGTCGTCAACGATCAGCGCGATCTCGATTCCCTCGGCCAACAAGCCTTCCATCTCCACAATCACCTGTGCCGCCGTCTTCAACCTGGGCCGCCGGCCGAAGGTGACGATGATGTCGCAAAACTCGCACTGGAACGGACACCCGCGGAAATCTGCAAACTGCCGAACAGATAATGCCGCATCTTCAACTTGTCGTAGCGCGGCGCCGGCACCTTGCTCATGTCGGTCCGCTCGGCTTGCTCGTAGCGGCCGGCGTGCCGCCCGGCTTGCCACTCGGCGAGAAACCGCGGCCACGTCTCCTCGGCCTCGCCGATGAACAGCACGTCGGCCAGCGGGCCGAAATAGTCTTCTTGCACCGTGACCCAGGGGCCCCCCACCACGGTGAAGACCCCCCGCCGCTTCAGCTCGGTCAGAATCTCGCGCATCCGGCCGCGCTGCACGCTCATGCCGGTCAGGCCCACGATGTCGGCCCGGGCCAGCCGCTCGAAATCGATCGCTTCGACGTTTTCGTCGACCAGCGTGATCGTGTGCTCCGGTGGCGTCAGGGCCGCCAGCAGCGGCAGGCAAGCCGTCGGCAGATTGGCTCGCCGGTGGAGCAAGGGCAGCGCGTGTTCCAATCCCCAATAGGAGATATTGAACCGCGGATTGACCAGCACGATATCGGCCATCGAACCCCCAGGCCGGCCTCTGGTCCCGCCCAGGTCGTTTCGACGACCGAGCGCCCAGCCGGCGCGAACCGCCCGGATTCTACTCCATCGCCGGTCCACCAGCGAGATGAGCGTCGGGGGCGAAACCGCGAGAAATGAGGTGCTGGCACGCTCACCCGTCGGTCAGTTTCTTTGGTCGGGCAGTTTGTGTGAACGCCAAACCGCACTCGCATTGGTACGCCAGCGTGCGAACCTCGCGCTCCTGCATCGGCTGACCGGCTCGTTCCTCGGGCCCGTATTGCAGCGACTGTCCGCACACCGTGACGTTCGTGCTTTCGCAGCGTGGGCATTGGGGCGGCTTGGACTTGGCGTCAGCCATGGGAAATTGCTTACTCGTTGAGCGTTCGCCACCGCGCGCCGATCGGTTTCGCGGCGCAGTGCAAATTCGCAGGAGAAACCCAGTCAAAACACTGCCCTGTTTCAGCGACGTGCCGATTCCCAGTCACTCAGCAACCGCTCCAACGAAGCGAAATCTACCGGCTTCACCAGGTGTTCCGAGCAACCGGCGTCGAGCGACCGCTGCACGTCGTCGGGTTGCCCCCAGCCGGTCAGCGCCACGATAAAGGCGTCACGCGCCCATGGCATCTGGCGAATGCGCCGCGTCGCGTCATAGCCGTTCAGTTTCGGCATTCCAACGTCCATCAAAATGATGTCGGGCATGAACTCGCCCGCGACTTCGACCGCTTCCAGCCCGTCGTGCGCCACGCGCACTTCGTGACCTCGCGACCGCAGCAAAATACTCAACGTGGTTCCCGAATCCTTGTTGTCGTCGACCACGAGAATTCGATGTTTTGTGCCCCGGCTTCCGCATTCGGCACTTTTCGCTTCCGCGCGGCCGGCCGGCGCAGCCGCCACTGGCAATCGAACCATGAACTCGCTTCCCTTTCCTAGCCCATCGCTTTGGGCATCGATCGATCCGCCGTGCAGTTCGACCAGCCGCCTGGCAAGCGTCAGCCCGACGCCCAAGCCGCCTTGGGCTCGCTCCAACGAACCATCCACCTGCCGGAACATGTCGAACACGTGCGCCAGCGCCTCGGACGAAATGCCCACGCCGTTGTCGCGCACCACCACCACCACTTCCTGCCCGTCCTGCCTGGCCGTGATGCAAATGCGGCCGCCGGGCGGCGTGTACTTCGCGCTGTTGTTCAGCAGGTTGGCAAAGACTTGCGCCGATCGCGCACCGGATCGACGTCGAGAAACACCGGCCTGTCGGGCAAATCGAGCGTCAATTCATGCCGCGCCGCGTCGATCAGCGGCCGGCTCGTTTCGACCGCGCTTTTCACGACGCTGGCCAGCTCGACCCGTTCCTTGCGCAGCTCGATCTTGTCGCGCGAGATCCGGCTGACGTCGAGCAAGTCGTCGACCAACCGAGACATCTGGGCCACTTGCCGCTCCAGCACGCTCTGCACTTCGTGCACGACCTTTTTGGAGTGGCCGGCGAGTTTGAGCAATTCCAGCGAGTTTCGGACCGGCGCCAGCGGATTGCGCAGTTCGTGCGCCAGCGTCGCCAAAAACTCGTCCTTGCGGCGATCGGCCTCGCGCAGCGCATTTTCGGCTTGCCACTGAAGACTCATATCGCGCGTGAAACAGCGCGTGTAGGCGAACTTGCCATCCTCGAAGCAGGCGTTCGAGCTGATCAGCACATGCTTGACCATTCCGTTGCGGCACCGCAGCCGGGCCGGCACGTTTTCCAGCGTTTCGCCCCGGCGCAGTTTTTCCAGGATCGCGGCGATTACGTCGGCATCCGCATGAAAGTCGGCCACCGGGCGACCGACCACCTCCTCGATCGGATAGCCGAGCAGATCGCACTCGGCCTTGTTCGCCCAAAGAATCGTTCCGTCGGGCCCGACCTTGTGCAGACCCACGGCCGCATTATCGAAAAAATCGGCCAGTTCGCGCTCGCGCTTGGCAAGCGACTGTTCGACCTGCTCGCGGTGCGCGATCTCGGCTTTCAGCGATTCGGCCTTTTGCTGCAGCAGCATGATTGCCCGCAGCCGGGCATCCTCACCATCGATCGCGGCATAACTCTCGCTGGGAATCACCCGCCCGTGGCAACTGCAAACGCCGAGCAGCGACGCAGCATCGCTTTCCTGGTCGAAGCCCACGATCGGATACGCGCAAAACAGCGCGAACCGGTGGACCCTGCCCAGCTCGTTCCACAGCTCCTCCACACGGATCGCCCCCTCCCGATTGCCACTGGCCCACAACAGCGCCACCATCTCACCGAAGGCATGCACCCGGCGGCCTCCTTCGGTCATGCGGGCGACAGCGCCCCAATCACCTCGCTAAAGCGATCGCGATTCGGAGCGCCATCGATCATAAAGCTCGCCAGCGCTTCAGCGGCATCGAGCGCGACATAGCGGCCGGCAGCCGTCGCTTCCGCCACGTCGACGCCGCAGGCCGTCAGTTTTCGTTCCAGCGCCGCCCGGTGTTCGGGCGTGGCAATCACCAGGCTTCCCTGGCCGGCCGCCAGCGCGGCCCCGGCAAATCCGCTGACCGAGTCGATCAGGTACGCGTCGTTTTCGTAGAACTGGACGAAGTGCTCGCTCTCGCCCATCTCGCTCCAGTCGACGCGTGGAGCAAACGATTCTTCGGTGATGCGCGACAGATCGGTCGAGCGCAACAGCGCCTCCAAATCGTCGTGCAAATAGATGCGATAGCCGTTTTGCGGATGCCGCCGGGGCTTGAGCTTGCCGGCCCGATCCCAGTTACGGAGCGTCGCCCGCGAAACGCCCAGATATTCGGCCGCTTCGCCCACCGTGCGGTAAGCGGCAAAATTGGGGCTGTTTTCGGTTCTCGACATGGCCGCCCCTCCCCTGTCAAAAAGCCGCTTGGCTTGCTCTATCGGTCAAAAGGCTTGCCAAACCTTGCGAATGATTGTCACACCCCCTTCAATTTATTCTGGCGATCGATCGAGTTCAATATCGACTGCGGTGATCCCCCCCCCCTTCCGCTGTATCGAGTCTTCCTCGGACTGCGGGGATGGTGAGGCCGCGCCACCTATGTCCTGATTGCACCCTGCGCCACACGTCCCCCCGACCTCTAGCCTCTGGTCTCTGGCCTGTGGCCTTCCTTGTCTAGCCTGTGGCCTCTCTCAAAGTCTCTTGGCCAGCGCGAGCGAGCCGCCCGCGTCGGGCACATAGACAGCCTGGGCGAATCCCGCGGCAGCATAGACCGCCTGAGCGCGGTGGTTGTTCTCTTGAACTTCGAGCGTGATTTTCGAGCACCCGATTTCGCGTGCCCGCTCTTCGATGGTGCTCAGCAGCGTTCGGCCGATGCCGGTGCCTCGATAGGCCGGCAGCACAAAGAAATCGGAGATGTTCACGATCGGCCTGGCCGCGAATGTCGAGAACCCGCGAAAGCAAATCGCCAGCCCCACCGCCTCGCCATCGCGATACGCCAAAAACACCATCGTCGTCGGATGTTTTTCGAGGCCCGGAATCAGATCGCGCTTGGCCGTTTCCGATAACGGTTTTCCATCCCCCATCGGATCCATCGCGTAGGCGTTCAGCAGCCGGAGCGTAGCTTCCTGATCGTCAGCGCACGAAAGATCGGCTTCAGCGACGAGAATTTGGTGTGCGTTCATCGGAAACGGCCCTAATGCCCGGGTTGCGCCCGATCGCCAACGGGGTGGTCGACCGCCGTCCGATTTTCACGGCTCGTCAGCCTTCGGTCAAACTTGCCCGATTAATTTGACGTCTTACACTGCCCTCGATCCGCTCGAGCGGACGATGAGGTGGTGAATCCGCCGCTAAATTGAGTTAGGATCAAACCCTTCACCTTTCCTCGGGCTCAGTCTCATGGCCAACGACCAATTTTCAGCCGACGGCTCCCGGCGCAGTCGGCTAGCAACACGCGTGAGTTGCCACCGGCGCCGGATGGTTCTCGAATCTGGTTTGAGAACACCAAGAGCGCCCACGACCACGGTGGCCCAGGATGGGAGTTCGGTACGTGCCTTTGGTCCCCGTCGAAGAATAAGGCCGGAAGCGATTGGTATCGGGCAATGCGCGACGTCCGCAAGGGGGATCTCGTAATAAATGTCTGCGACAAATATTTTCGTGGGGTTTCTTTCGCGAAAGGACCGGCCCAAGAGCGCGGTGATGAGCCACCCAACGCCGATGGATGGGCTGGAATGGCTCCGTACTACCGGGTCGATCTTGAAAAGTTCATTCCGCTCGACGATCCGCCATTGATCCACGACCTGTTGAAGCAGCACCGCGAGGCGATCGTAGCGGAACTTGACGCGGGCCAAATCCAGAATGGCGCTCGCACGCGCCACCTTTCCAGTACTTCGATACAGAAAGGCGCCGGCTCGGGCTCGCCCAGACCTACCTCACACGTTGCACCGCCGGTCTCTACGCGATTTTGCGCAGTTGGGCGGAAGGGACATCGGCTGAAGGAATCGGGAATAGTCCGGGGCGGGCATGGCCGCGAACGAGCACCCGCCCCGACGACCTCCGGAAGAACTAAAGTTCTGGGCAATCAGCCTCGGTGAGGGGGGCAGGCTTTGGAACAAATGCCAAGAGGAAGGCGTCGCCGCGATCGGTTGGGACGAACTTGGGGACCTGCGCGACTACCCCGACCAGGCCGCCATCGCAGAGGCCCTCCGCGCGCAACGAGGACCGCACGGCGCGGAACCAATCAACGACTCCCTCGCCTGCTGGGAGTTCGCCCATTCAGTTCGGCCCGGCAACTACGTCATTGCCAAAATTGGTCGCAGAAAGCTGCTCGGCGTTGGAATCGTCAGGGGTGAGTACCGTTATGACCCAGCCCGCAGCGAGTACCACAACGTCAGGAAGGTCGATTGGCTCCGCACCACAGACCTCGAGCTGCCCGATGACGCCACGATCCCATTGAAGACGCTCACAGACGTGACGGGCTATGATGCGTTCGTCGACTTCGTCACGGAGAACCTGATCGACATCTCAGACGCACCGGCCCCCGCTTCGAAGGGAGAGCCGTTTCCGATCGATGCCGCGCTAGTCGACGTTTTTATCCCCCGCGGCGAGTTTGAGGCGATTCTGGATGCCCTGCGCCGCAAGAAAAACGTTATCCTCCAGGGCGCTCCGGGCGTCGGCAAGACATTCCTCGCCCGCCGCGTTGCATATGCGTTGCTTGGCGAAAGGGATCACACTCGCGTCAGCATGGTCCAGTTCCATCAGTCTTACGCCTACGAGGACTTTATCCAGGGTTACCGCCCACGCGAGGGTGGCGGGTTCCATCGCCAGAACGGCCTGTTTTTCGACTTCTGCGACCGCGCTAGAACCGATCTCGGCCGGCCATATGTTTTCGTCATCGACGAGATTAATCGGGGTAATCTCAGCAAGATCCTCGGCGAGCTGATGATGCTCATCGAGGCTGATAAGCGGGGTAGCGAGTACGCCATCCGGCTCACCTACGCTAATGCACAAGACCCTCCTTTTTCAGTGCCCGAAAACGTCCACCTGCTTGGCTTAATGAACACCGCGGACCGCTCCCTTGCCCTCGTCGACTATGCCCTGCGCCGTCGATTTGTTTTTTTCATCCTCACGCCTCAGTTCGAAAGTGTCGCCTTCCGAGCGTACCTTGACTCCCTCGAGGCGCCAGCGGAAATAATTGATCGCCTGATCACCAATATGACGGCGCTTAATCGCGACATCTGTGCGGACGACAAAAACCTCGGAGACGGTTTTGCCCTCGGCCACAGCTTTTTCTGCCCACCGTCGCCGCCGGCAGATTGGTTCGCGTGGTATTCCGATGTAATTCGGCAAGAGATTGGACCGCTTTTGCGAGAGTACTGGTTCGATGATTGCAGCAAGGCGCACGATTGGGTGGACCACCTGCTCGGACCATGATTGCAATCAGAAACGTGTACTACCTGCTGCTGTACGCCTGGGATCGCCTGGACGAGGGACGTATGGCAACAATCGACGCCGAGCCGGACACCGACCTAGTTGACCTCCTGGCGAGCGTATTGGTCAGAGGCGTCGATGATCTTTTACGCCGCGGCTTGGACCGCGGCTATCTACTGGATGCGGACGACATTTCTGGTATCCGCGGCAAGTTTGACGTATCGGCTACCATCAAGGCTAATCTATTGCCGCGCGCTCGCACTGCCTGCCGGTTTGACGAACTCAGCCACGACGTGCCCCACAACCAAGTCCTAAAGGCCACCCTTAAGCAGCTCCTGTGCACCGAAAACCTTGATAAAGGGATACGTGAGCGAGTACGGGTCGCATACAGGCGGATGCCCGGAATTCGGCACGTCGATTTATCGGAACGGATGTTCCGCGGTTTGCAATTGCACCGTAACATCCGCCTGTATCGCTTCTTGGTTGATATCAGCCAACTCCTGTTCGAGCACCTGATTCCGGACGTGGTTAACGGCGCGTTCCGTTTCCGCGACTTCACTCGGAATGAACATGCCATGCGAAGGTTGTTTGAGCGGTTCCTCTTCAACTTCTACAGGCATGAACAAGGCGTGTTCAAGGTGCAGCGCAGCCGGTTCCGATGGGCTGACGCCGCGACTCAGGCGCCCAGCCTGCTGCCAACAATGAATACCGACGTAACACTCACCCGGCCCGGGCAACAGATCATAATCGACGCGAAGTACAGCCCAAATGTTTTGCAGCGCCACCCCCATGGGTCGCAGACATTAAACTCTGGGCACCTATACCAACTGTTTGCGTACCTAAAGAATATGCGGCCGCCGGCCGACACGATGCTCGACGGTATAATCATTTATCCCGCGCCGGGACGTTGTTGACGTGACGATTTCGCTGCCCGCCCACCGACTGCGTGTCTACACAATCGACCTGAACCAACATTGGAAATGCATTCGGCGTGACCTATTGGGTCTGGTCGTCGGCGACGGGGTTTTCGTAGCCCCATGATCCGCCTGCTGGAGCTGCTCCTCGACCGGGATCAAACGTCGCCGCCGGGGCATGCCACCGGCGGAATCGCGTTCGTGGAGAGTGGCACGGCCAACGGTCCGCCGCAGCGAGACTGGCCTAATTCTGCATCTTGAAAAACCGCTATGGTTTTGCGAGTATCCGAGTAGTTTGATTAGAAGATGTGTTGCTTGATCGGTTTGACAGAAGACATCCGCGGCTCAACTGGCAGCTGCGGGGTAATTCGACGTGCCTCCGCTTGCAAGGCCGCACGGCTGCCCACCAGGAATGGATTGCCTGGCCAGGCAACGTGGGTGTTGTTCAAGCGCGGTGCTGCCCTGAAAAGCTCGCACCAACGCCGGACCGCCTTACTTGATCGGTTCGTGTCAATTCCGGCCCCCAAGCCCGTAGAGAAACACACGCCTGGTTCAACGACAGTGCTCCCGGTCGCGCCGCTTGTAAACGCGCGACCGCCTTGCGCCACTCGGCCTGGACGAGGACATGCCTCTGGGGACGCGGACAACACAGGCCTCTTGCCGGGGCAACTACTAGGCGCTGGCTATGTCGCTTCGCAAGTCGATCGAGTTTGAAATGACGCAAGAAATGGCAAGCTCGTTCGACGGTGTTCTCGGAGATTGACCGCCGAGGAATTGGTTAGCGTAAAACCCACCGGAGCGAAACTGGTCAGGGGCGTACTCAAGAGGTGATGTATGACAGGTGAACTGAGAACAACTCGACTGGCCGTGCGGCGTACGCTCGCCGCGCTCGTCGGCCGATGCGTTCTGAGCGAGCTTGTCAGCAGGGGCCGCAAGATCTCCGCATCATCAAACCTGGGTATCTCGAAAGCCCAAGTCGACCCCTTGGGAAGGCAGACGACAGGCTACAGGCGAGAGGTATTTTTGTATCTCGAGCCTCAAGTCTCGAGCCTCAAGCCTTCCCATAAGAAAGGACGAGAATCGGAACTAATCATCTCCCCCACCCAACTACTGTCCTGCGGTGGCCGTGAGCGACGCGTGCCGCTGACGTCAAAGGAAGATAGTGAAAATGTGGTGGGGATCGCTCCTATGGCGTTGCCGCTGGACCTAGCGATGGCGGTGGGATCCCTTGCCAAGAGCCGTCGGGCTAATGGGAAATATTCTGGCTCTCCCGTGTCAGAGCGCTATCTTGCAGACTCGCGGCTGGTGGCTGCGCGCCTGTGGTGCTCGGCCTGAGCGGTTAACTCCTAACAAGCTTGCCTTAATCAAGTAGAGTGCGGAATGGCTCCCGGTCCCACCCGGCGGCAGCGGCACGCCATCCTTTCTTTTTCGCTTCGCGTGCGGCTGCGCACGGCATGTTGCGCTCCAGGCTTGAAGCTTGAGTCCTGAGGCTCGAGGTACGCAATTACGCGCTTCGCGACAACAGGCCGAAGCCAAAGGTCTGGCGCACGCTTACTCATTCGTCCGGTCTCAAGCCTCAAGCCTCGGGACTCTAGCCTCCAATTTGCCGTGTCCCTATTCAGCCCCCAGCGCGTATAATTCCGGCGGTGCCGTTACTCAAGCCTCTAGACTCAGGACTCATGCCATGGAACGAGAACTCATCGACCGAGCCGAGGCGATTCAAAAGCGGGTCATCCAACTCCGAGACTCTCTTTGACTATGCCGGCATGAAGGAGCGGGTCGCGGCCATCGAAGAAAAGATGGCCGGCCCCACATTCTGGAATAATCAAGAGCAGGCCCAGGCCACGGTCGGCGAGCTGAAGGAAATCCGGGCATCGAAAAACCGTTGGACGAAGCCATCTCGGCCGCCGGCGACATCCAAGTGATGATCGACATGGCCGAAGAAGACGAGTCATTCGCCGGCGAGTTGCCGCGCGAGCTGGAGCGCGTCGAAGCGCTGATTGCCGAGCTGGAGCTGAAAGGGCTGCTCAACGGCCCCTTCGATTCCAAGGGTGCCATCCTGACGATCAACGCCCGCGACGGCGGCACCGACGCCAACGATTGGGCCGAGATGATGCTGCGGATGTATTTGCACTGGGCCGCCAAGCAAGGCTATACGGCCGAGCTGTTGGATCGCCAGGACAACGAACAGGCCGGCATCAACAACGCCACGGTGGCGATTCGCGGGCCGATGGCCTATGGCTATTTGAAAGGTGAGACGGGCATGCATCGCCTGGTGCGGATCAGCCCGTTCAATTCCGAAGGCAAGCGGCAGACCAGTTTTGCCGCGGTCGACGTCGCGCCCGAGATCAGCGACTCGGTCGAAATCGAGCTGCGCGACGAGGACATTCGCGAAGACGTCTTTCGCGCCAGCGGTGCCGGCGGCCAGCACGTCAACAAAACGTCGAGTGCGATCCGACTGACCCACTTGCCCACGAACATCGTGGTGCAGTGCCAGAACGAGCGGAGCCAGCACAAGAATCGGGCGACCGCGATCAAGATGTTGCGTGCCCGGCTGGCAAGGCTGGAAGAAGAAAAGCGCGAAGCGGCTCAAATGGCGAAATACGACGCCAAGGCCAAGACCGGTTTCGGCTCGCAGATCCGCAATTACTTTTTGCATCCCGACCAGCGGGTGAAAGACGCCCGCACGGGCTACTACGTCGGCAGTTTCCAAAGCGTGTTGGACGGCAACATCCAGGGCTTTTTGGACGCCTTTTTGCGCTGGCGCGTTGGGCAAGAGATTGCCGAGTAATCGCGACGGTTGACCAGCGAATTTTGCCGTGCACCGACCGAGCGCGGTAGAATGCCGGAATCAATCGGCGTCGATCTCCACCCTCGAGGAGAATGGCCATGAACGCAGTCGAAACGCGCCGCTGGATCCAGTCAACCGCGAGTCGAGTGAGCATCGCGGCGATCGTCGTGCTCATTGGCGTGGTCATCGTGCAGCAGCTCAAGATGCGGCAGCAGGATGCGAACTATCGCGCCCTGCATGCCAGGGCCATGCAGCTTCTTGCCGAGCGTGACGATCTAACGCGGCGCGCCGAAAACGGTGTCGCCGATGCTCCAGCCGCAGGGCAGATCCCGCCGTCGGATGGACTCTATCATCCAATCCCGCCGGCCGATATCAGCTCGAAGCCGCCGGAGCGCGGTCCGATCGTTACGTGGCCCGAAAACGACCGATGGCTAAGCCGCCGGCCCGGCGAAGAAGTGCCGCACAACTGGAGCAAGCAGTGGTTCAACGGCCAGCGGTTTTACATTGTTCCGCTGCAATCCGATTCCCAGTTGGCCACGGCCCAGTCCCGGGCTCACCGCGCCGAGCCGATGGTCCGGCCGGCACGTTAGCTCCAGCGAACCACCCGTACTCGGCGGCGTCTCAGCGATGCCTCTCCTGTCGTTTCGCCGACCGGCTAATGGCTGGGGCGCTGGCGCTCCCTCGCGACTCTTGCACCGACCGCCCACGGCCACTACCCTTGGCATTGCTCGGCAGCGCGTTCGTGCCGCCACCATCACCCCAGCCTGCGGTTTCAGTCAAAGGATCATGCGGATGCACACCCTCGAAATCGATTTCCGCCGATTGCGCGGCAGTTTGTTCTGTGGCTTGATGACCTTGCTGGCTGCCGCGCCGGCATGGGCCGGTCCGCCGCTCCACTATCCGGCGATCGGCACGATCGATCGGGTCGATCCGGCCTTCGACAAGTTGATTCCCAAGGATGCGGTGATCGAGGTGTTGGCCGCGGGCTTCGATTGGGCCGAAGGCCCGCTCTGGCTGAAGAACCCCGCCTATGCCAACGCGTCGAACGCGCCCGGCGCGATTGTCCCCTGGATCACGGCCGATGCTTCCCACGATCCCAAGCAAAAACCCAAGGACGAAGGATTCTTGATCTTCTCCGACACCCGGCGAAACATGATCTTTCGTTGGCGCGAGGGGGAGGATGTCAGCGTCTTCATGAAGCCGTCGGGCTACACCGGCGTGTTGCCCTACAGCACCGAGCCGGGCTCCAACGGACTGACGGTCGACGCCAAAGGTCGCATCACGTTTTGCGAACATGGCGATCGCCGGGTCTCGCGGCTCGAGGCGATTGGCGGCAAGCGGACCTTGATCGACAACTATCAAGGCAAGCGGCTGAACAGCCCCAACGACCTGGTCTATCACTCCAGCGGCGCCTGTACTTCACCGATCCGCCGTACGGTTTGCCGAAGCGGTTTACCGATCCTTTGCGCGAGCTCGATTTCTGCGGCGTCTATCGACTCGCCCCCGACGGCACGTTGACGCTGCTGACCAAAGAACAGTCGGCTCCCAACGGCCTGGCATTTTCGCCCGACGAGAAGACACTGTACGTGGCCAATTCCGATCCCGAAAAGGCGATCTGGATGGCCTACAACGTCGACAAAGACGGTAGCCTGTCGAAGGGGCGGGTCTTGTTCGATGCCACGCCCTGGGTGCGCGAGAATCGACCCGGACTGCCCGATGGACTCAAAACCGACGGGGGCGGCAACATCTTTGCCAGCGGGCCCGGGGGCGTGCACGTCTTTTCGCCGGCCGGCAAGCTGTTGGGCACGCTCAATGTGGGCGAGGCGATCTCGAACTGCGGCTGGGGCAACGACGGCAGCGTCCTCTACATCACCGCCGACTCCTACCTCTGCCGCGTGAAGACTTCGACCAAGGGCGCCGAGTGGTAACGCGGGCTAGTAACCTTGGTTCTTCAGGCAACGTCTAGCGCGGGGCAAACGACGTTCGCACGCCCGCGGGCAAACGCGCTTCGAACTGCCAAAAACGGGCGCGAAGCTCATCGGCGATATGGGGGTCGATGGCGTAGAGCGTGACGGTTGATTGACCGGGGTTCACGCTGTCCGGGATACGAAATGAGGCCACTTCGGTCCAGGAAGCCGGCACGCCGCCATAGATCGCGAACCAATTCTTGTAAATTACGGCGATCGTAGCGCCGCGGCTGCGCGCCATTCGATCGATCTCCTGCGAGTCATATGACCCGGCGAGTGTTGCTGTTGCGACTTCCAAATCGGCCAGACCGATCAGATCGAAGCACTCGATGTCGGCAAAAAAATTGATCGCTCCCACATCGTTCGCCGCAACGGTTGCGCCCGTGTAATGCTCGCGCAGGAACTGCGCCGTTTGCACCTGCTGTTGATAGACGTTCGTACAGGCCCGCGCGGTGTCTCCGTGTGCGTGAACACTCCGCAAGCCGAGCGGCAACCCGAGCGCGATGAAGAGCAGGGGAAGCACCCAACGGAACGCCGGCAAAATAACGCGAGCCGATCGGTCCCGGTAGACATCCAGCCACTGCAACATCAATACGATCAATCCCAAGTAAACCACGTATGCCTCGTACCGGTAAAACCAACCGAATCTCGCAAAGAGCGTGTGCATGATCGAGACCGCCAGAAACGCGACGCCCATTAACCCAGCCGATTCGTGCCATACGCGGCGGCCCAGTCCAAAGGTGGAAATCGCCACCACAATGATTAGTACGGCCATGTGCGGAAAAGACCGAATCTGCGAAAGTAGAAACGAAACATAGAACCACATGCCTGCCCATGACCGAATGTCGGGTCGCACGCCTTTGAGGACAACGGAGGCGGGAAAGAAAAACCAGCCTTGCGACACGAACCAGATGCCGGCCAAGACGACCGGCAGCATGCCGATCGCCGCAACCGCGACTGCCCGCCGCCATTGGCCGCGCAATACATAAAGAGCCGCTACCGCCGCGATGAGAAACATGCCTTCGTAGCGCAACGCCGTCACCAAGGGGGCCAGCAGCAACGCGGCCGTCGTGGCCCGCAATCCACGCCACCTTTGCCCCGGATCAACCATCCCTTGACATGCGGTATACAAGAACAGCAGTGACACGACAGCGTGTGCCAGGTGCTCCATCCCACTCAACACGAGCGGAATCATGGGCGTCGCCAGAACCAGGCTGCCGAGCAGGACGATCATCAGCCAGGCCGGCGGCTTGCGCGCGCTGAAGATCGACCAGGGAATGATCACCGCCAGGCCCGCTGCGAGCACGTTGAACACCCAAAGCACCGACTCTCGCACACCAACGAGCCAGAACACCGCGCTTGCGGCGGCAGGCCACACGAGCGACGACGACGCAGTGGAAAAATGATTGGGCGAAATGCCCCACGTTCCGTGCAGGGCCATGTTTTTGGCAATGGCCAGGTGGATGTACGCGTCGTCAAGCGCGTAGGCCAGATTGCCATCACATTCCTGCATGGCCAACATCACCATCAAGGCCAGGCCCGCCGCGAACATTGCGAGCGCCAACAGCAAGGCGCCGCGCAAACCCGCGGCCGATTGAGTCGCGACCTCTGAACGCGTAACTTCGGGCTGCACTGGCATGATTCTCATCACTTCGAGTTTCACACCGTTTCGCGACGAGTGTCAAGGTGCCTTGCACGGTGCTTCAGCACCGCGTTCTTCTCGATCCGATCCGGTATCGGCAGCGATCATTTTTAGGTCGGTATATGCCAAAGCCTACTCGGCCGCGTGACGCGACGATAGCCGGCCGGTCCGTCGGCGGCGCTGCAGTCTGGGCGAGGATCCGGTTGGCGATTCAGCTCGCCGATTCGATTATTCGTCTGGCCGTGGCCGCTGCCGCTCCGGCGGTGTGAGCCAGCGCCTGCTTGAGCCGCGGAATCAAAAGCCAGCAGAGGGCGATCGGCAGCGCGCTCACTCCGACCAGGAGTTGAAAGGCGACCGACGGCCCCCACAGCGCCATCCACGATTCGTACCAGACGCCTCCCACCCACGTGGCGGCCATCACGCTGGCGTTTTGCACGGCCATCAACACGCCGAACACCGTGCCGGCACTGCGCACCGGACAGATTTGGGCCGACAGATCCAACAGGATCAGGGTGGCCGTCATGTGAGTGAACCCGACCAGCGCCGAAACGATGCCGGCGCTGCGCTGGTCGAAGACGGTCCAATACGCCCAGGTGGCGGCGATCCCCAGCACGATCGCCATGTGCATCAAGATCGGACGCGGGACGCGCCGGCAATAGATTCCGTAGCCGAGGCTGGCGGTCATCGCGCCGGCCGCCAGCCAGATCACGGTATGGCCATAGAACACTTCGTCGAAACCCAACGTGCGCGTCCAGTGCAGATAGACGACCGTCATCGACAGCGGCGTAAAATTCCACAACACCAGAAAGGCGATCAGCAGCCAGAGAACCGGCTGCTTGACCGACGTGACCAGTTCGTCGCGCGTCTCGCGCCACGTCACCACGTGCTCGGGTGCGTCGGCTGAGTCGGGCGGGGGCGGATCGTCGCGCAGAAACGCCGCGATGAGCCAGGCCACGCCCGCGGCACCACTGCACATCAGAAACGCACTGCGCACCGCCGGCGCGTTGGAAAACAGTCCGCCCAGTTCGCCGTTGAGGATCGTGGCGGCCCAGATCGCGGTCCATTGGACCGCTTGCAAATGGCCGGTGATGCCACGCGGCTGGCCGACCGCGATCATCAGGGCGTCGACCACGACGTCGGTAAACGCCACCGCGACGGTCGGAATGAACAGCGCCCAAAAGAGCCAGCGTTCGGCATGCGGGCCCGGCGGATAAAAGTACAAGCCCAGATATCCAAGGCCGGCCACCGCCGTGGTCAAGATCAGGTAGTTTTTGCGGCGGTTGCGTCCCAGCGGCACGAAGTCGGCGATCAACCCGTACAGCGGCTTGAGCACCCACGGCAGCGTGATCCAGGCGGCAAAACTCGTGATCTGCTCGTTCGTCTCTCCCCACGACTTGAGCAGCCAGCGGGTCGGCTGCACGACCAGCCCTTCGGTGGGCTCGCTGATCCCTTGAGTGAAATAGAGGGCCGCGAACAGCGCGCAGAGCAAAGCCGTTTCGGTTTGCCAGCGGTTGCCGTTTTTGGCCGCCAAAGATTTGGGATCGGAGGGCACAGTTTGCGATCTCGGAGGATGGATCAGGCGTCGCGGCGCGAACGAGCGGAAAAATCGTCACCCCCGTTGCCGCGCCGGCAGTGGCAAAGATTGTCTTGCGGCTGCCGCCGCGTCGCCGGGGCGTCTTTGCGCAATTCGTTCCGGCTGCGCGGGGCGAGGCATCGGGCCTGGCTGCCCGATCCCCCGGCTGGGCGGTAAGGCGTTCCGCGTTTTTTCGAGCCCTGCCTTGGCGAGGAGGGTCGCCCCCGAGCGCGGCGGCGATTGTACCACGCGAGGCGAAGCCCCGACATCGCACTCGGGGGATCGCCGTTTCTTGCGATGCGCCACGGCTTTCATTCGCCAGCCGCCGCGCCAGCTAACGGCGGCCGAAGCTTGGGCGGGTGGGGTCGGTCTTGCGACCCGGGGCGGAATCAGTCAAAATCGGTCTTTCCGCCCCCCCCCGCTTCCGTAATGGGTGGTAGGGTTGTCGATGGGCGATTGCTTCACCCGGAGAGGTGGCTGAGTGGTCGAAAGCGCCGGTTTGCTAAATCGGTGAAGGGGTAACCCTTCCGCAGGTTCGAATCCTGTCCTCTCCGCTCCGAAACGTCAGATATGGATCGCCATGTCTGGCGTTTTTTCATTGCCCCAGCGGCCGATCGTCAACCGAATTCCGCCTCAGCGCGAACCATTCGGCAATTCCTGCAGCCTTTCCCGCGCGACCGGATGGTCTGGGTCCATCTGCAGCACGCGCCGATAGACCGAACGCGCAACGTCAGCCTGGCCGTTGTTCAGGATTAGGTCGCCCAACTGGCACAAGTGATCCGGGTAGGCAGCCACCAGCTCAATCGCTGTGTCGTAGTGCTCAAGCGCCAGGCGCCGATCTCGATCGAAATAGAGCCCCCCCAAGTAGACATGCATACTCGCCAGCGCCGCCGGCGTCAGGCCTGGATGGGGACGCGCGAGCAGGTCTTCGAGGTGCGCCGTAAAGTCGCTCGAGTCCCACTCGACCAATGGCTTTGTCAGACGGTGCGGGGCCGTAGCCAGCACGCTCGCCAACACGGCTGCACACGATATCGCCAAAACGGCACCCGTGCCGAGCATTTCCCGCAACTGGCCGCGTGGCCACTCCACCCCATCCGATACTTCGCGCAGCTCTGCCCAGCAGATGCGGGCACCGTACAGGAGAAGACAGAAAAACGATAAGACCACCGGCACCACGCGCAGCAGCGTGCTGGCCGCCCAGTAGCGCATGGGCGTCTCCGGCGCCAGAAAATAAAACGTCGGCAGGAAGTTGGCCAGCAGGACAACAAAAGCGATCCGCAACAACACGCGCAGCTCCGGGCGTTCCTCCCGTTGCGACATCCACCACAAAACCGGCAGCATCGGCAGGAGCGTCATATAGTGATACTCCCAGACCATGTAGTAGCAGAGGAAGTGGGAAAGAAGGCACAACATGATCGTCGCCGTCAGCACGTCGATTCGCCGGCGCCGCGACGTCAAGAAAAGCGGAACAGTACTCATTCCCAAAATCGCCAGCACCGGCGCCTTCAGCAGCAACGGTGGAACCGGGCTGCCCAGAATTCGATAGACATACATCGGCAGGCAATAAACTTCGGCGCTGTTGAGCAGATCGATCCCGCGCGGGAACACAAGCGAAAACAGCGGATTAGGCGATGAGGAGGCATTGAGCAGATTCAGCCAGTGAATCCCGTTGTATCCGCCGGCGTTCAGCGCGGGCGTCAACAAAAACAGCACGGATACCGCCGCATAGATCGCGATTGGCAGAATCAACGCCCGGCGGGTCTCACGCGTCGCGAACAAGACCGGCACGACCAGCAGGGCAATCGGTTTGGAGAGCAACGAGATCAGCAATCCGATCTGCAGCATCCGCAACGAGCGAGCCGAACCCTGCTCGTGCGCCAAACCGACCATTCCTCCCAGCATCAAGGCAACCGCCAGGACCAGTAAGACCTGCATCTGCGCGTTCCACAGCATCACGTACGTCGGCAGCGAGCAAAACATGGCAAACAGCGTGAAGGCTCGCAGCAGTCGCCCTTCGAGCTGGCTGGCGATCGCGGCGGCACCGATTGCCAACAGTACGAGGGATACCCCGACAAACACCCCGTAAGCCGTCCAAGGCTCCAGAGGAGCAGTCCAAGGGCCGATGGCCACGGCAACCATCGGGTGGGAAAGATACGCCGTGGCGTACGGCCCGAAATCGTCCATTTCAGTGAGATAGATGTTGCTGCCCGAAACCAAATTGCGGAAGCCTTTTGGCGTGCCAAAAAAATCGATACCGATCGCCTGATGGTTTGTGCCAACGACGAAGCGATCCAGAAACCTCTCATGTAGCGACACAATCATCGTCACGGTCCAAGCGACGACCAGCGCGATCAGGATGGCGCTGCCCCACGCCTGGAAGGCTTTTGTCGTCTGCGGCCGGCCGGCCTCGAGCTTGTCTGGCGTTGCGTCTTTCATTTGCGCCTTCTTCAGCAGCATGCGGTCAGAAGCATGTCGGGCGCCGCCGTCGGCTCGCCTGCGCCGCGCGCAAGCGCCCGCGAACGGTCTCTCGGAAAGCCACGTTCTTCCGCTTTGCAGACCAGCGAGCGGTGGAGGATGTTGCCCGCGGCGTTTCCCGATTGAAGCGAGCCGGCAGTCGATCGAGTCGCTCGCTGGGTGCGATTATAATCACGCGCCTGCGATGTACATGGCGAGCGCCGGCTCGATTTCCTCGTTTTTGTTCCGGCGGTGCCGGTTGATCGGTTCGCCAGGCGGGACCACGAACCGCTTCTCTTGGTGCACCGGTTCGAGCCCTGGGCCAGGGCGATTCCGTCGCTCGGGCCGGCTTTGAGGGTTGAACGGCGCCTGGCAGCGCGGCCGTTTTGCGTGCTGGACGCTCGATTGCACGCGTTGTTAAACTGGAGGGAACAACGACTGTTTCGAGAATTGATACCACCTCACTTCGTACGGAACGTTTCGATTTCCGATCCTGGGTTTTGGCAACGGATCATGTTCGGCAGGCGCGCCGCCGGCCAAAGCGTGAGCACGATGCTGTACGTGGGGTGAGGCTGCCTATCTGGTATCGCGAACGATCGGGCACGCACTGATATAGAGCCCCTGTCATGCACATCTATTTCGGTACGTTTCTGCTCGCGTTGGTAATGCTCGCGTTGGAAATCACGTTGACGCGCATCTTGAGCGTGACGACGTATTACCACCTGGCATTTCTGGCCATTTCCACGGCGATGCTCGGCATGACCGCGGCAGCGACCGCCGTTTTCCTCAATCCCCAACGTTTTTCCGCCGAGCGATTGGAGGCCAACCTGGGCCGAGCGTGCTTGAGATTCGCGATCGCCGCACCGGTCGCACTCATCTTGCTGTGCCTGATTCCGGTCGTGTTGAGTCCTTCGATCATGAGCCTGTTCGGGCTGATCGCGGTCACGACTGCTTGCACGTTGCCTTTCTATTATGCCGGAATTGCCATCACGCTGGTGCTCACGAAAAGCTCGCTGCCGATTGGTTTCATTTATGCCAGCGATCTGGTCGGTGCCGCGATGGGTTGCCTGCTGGTCCTCGGCGGACTGGAGATTCTGGATGCGCCGAGCCTGATTCTGCTCTGCGGTGCTATCGGGGCGGCAGCCGGAGCGGCGTATCTTTGGCGGTCCGGCCGCACGGGGCTGCGAACGATGAATATTGCCGCGGCAATCGTGCTGGCGGCGATGACCATCATCAATGCCCAATCGTCGCGATTCATTCGACCCATGGTCGTGAAAGGCAGGGTTCAGCCCGCGACCGAATACGTTATGGAGAGATGGAACTCCTTCTCCAGAATCGCGGTCTATCCGCAGATGACCACGGGACCCGTACTTTGGGGACCCAGCCCCAGGACGCCGCCCGAGCTGCTCAATTCGCGTGATATGTTTATCGACGGCGAGGCGGCCACGGTCGTTCGGCAATTCCATCGAATGGCCGATATCGAGCACCTTCGCTACGACGTGACCAATGTTGCCCACGCGATGCGTCCTCACGGAGCCGCTTGCGTCATCGGCGTTGGTGGCGGTCGAGACATTCAAAGCGCCATCTTGTTTGGACACTCCCCCATCGTGGGAGTCGAGGTCAACCCGATCTTCATCTCGCTGCTGGAAAACGAATTCCGCGATTTCGCGCGCATCGCCGATCGCCAGGACGTGAAACTGGTCACCGATGAGGCGCGAAGTTATCTCTCGCGCAGCGACGAAAAATTCTCGGTGCTGCAAATGTCGCTGATCGACACGTGGGCGGCAACCGGCGCGGGAGCGATGACCCTTTCCGAAAATGCGCTCTACACCGTCGAAGGTTGGAAGGTGTTTATCGACCGGCTTGCCGACGACGGGCTGTTTACCGTCTCCCGCTGGTATGACCCCGACAATCTCGGCGAAACGGGCCGTCTGTTGAGTCTGGCCACGATGGTGCTTTTCGAAAACGGAGTGACCCGGCCGGCCGATCACCTGGCGCTGGTTACGTCGCGCCAGATTGCGACGCTCGTTCTCAGCAAACGGCCCATGAGCAGCGACGATATCGATGCGCTCAACGCATTTTGCGGCCAAATGGACTTCAACGTGGTGGCGACGCCGGAGAAGTTGCCCGAGAATCCGATGCTGCGGAGCGTGCTTTCGGTCAAGTCACCAAGCGAGCTTTTTCAGCTTCCACAGGACACGCCCTATCGTTTTGACCCGACCACCGACGAAGACCCCTATTTCTTCAACATTCTCCGGCTGAGCGATGCCCTGAATTTGTTCGGCAAAGACGGAGTGCTGCAAATGCTCGACGCGAAAGAGAACGGCGTGAGACGAGGCAACGCGATGGCCACGACCGTCTTGGTCGGCCTCATCATGATCCTCTCCGTCATGTCGGTTCTGACCGTCGTGGTTCCGCTCATTTTCCGACCGCAGGTCGGCGATCCGGCGATTCCGGCGGGCCGAGTCGTCTGGTCGGGCGCGATTTATTTCTCTCTGATCGGCGCAGGATTCATGCTGCTCGAGATCGCCATGCTCCAGCGCCTGTCGGTGTTTCTCGGTCATCCCGTTTATGGATTGGGGGTCGTGCTTTTCGCCATCATCCTCAGCACGGGAGTCGGCAGTTTTCTCAGCGAACGTTTGCCACTGACGCGAGCGCCTTGGGTCTATGGTTATCTGGTTTTGCTCGGTCTCATGATCGTCGGTGAGCGGTTCGTATTGACGGCATTGATGACGAACCTGGTCGCCGCGCCGATGGCCACCAAAATCGCCTGCTCCGTCGCGGCGATTTTTCCAGTCGGCATTCTGCTTGGTTTCTGTTTTCCGACGGGCATGCGTTTGGTTCGCCGCATTGATGCGGCCGAGACGCCTTGGTATTGGGCCTTGAACGGGATTTTCGGGGTCCTTTCTTCAGCGCTGGCTGTCTTCATTTCGATCTTTGTCGGTATCAGCACGAACTTTTATCTGGCGGCGGGATGCTATATGCTCGCTGCAGTTTGCGTCGTTTCGATGGTGCGCCGCCGCACAGGTCAAAGCCAGCGCGCCAAAGGCTCCAAAATCCAGCCGGCCGTGCTCCACGGATGAAAGAGCGGACTGCCCCCTTTGCGGACCCGGTCGCCATCCCCCAAACGCTTCCCCCACTCTCGGCCCGCCGAAATTCGCATCGTCCACTTGCAGGTTATGCTGTGAGCATGGTAACCACGCACCGGAAAGCATCGGTCTTACGCCAATCTTGGCTTGCCGCCGCAGTGCTTGTGCCGGCGTGGCTTGTCGTCGCCGCAGGCGATTGCCGGGCTCAGTCTGTTTCCGGACCCCCCGCTGGCAAAGCCTTCGGCTTGCGGCCCAGCAGCGACGTCAAACCGGCGCGGAAAGATTCGGAAAATGAGGATGATCGGTGGCGGCGAACGGATACGGGCCGGTTTTTTTCGGGCACGATTCGCAGCGAAAACCAAACGACCAGTAAGGGAATTGCGATTCGCGTCGGCGGCCGTCAGGAGGCCGCATGGTTGTTCGATACCGACTTGGTGCGTTTTGTTTGCACCTGGTCCGGCAAGTTTCTTGAAATCAATTCGCGGCGGTTTGGACTTGGAGAGGCGCCCCGGGTGGCCGGATTCGAACGCTTTGAGACTCCGGTCGTGCCCGGCTGGGGGCGAGAGGGCGATTTCGAAGATCCGCGGCAGCCGCAGCCGTTGGGACCGCTTCCGCGCGAGTGGGCTCATTACGGCGGACTCTATCGGCATGGCGACCGCGTGACGCTGGCCTATACGGTCGATGGCGTCGAGATTCTCGATTCTCCCTGGCTGGAAACGGCGGCCGGACAAGAGTTGCTCACGCGTAGCCTGCAAGTCGGCGTCAATCGCACCTCGCTCAGCAGCGTGCTGGCCCAAGCGCCACCAGATTGCCAGCCGCGCGATACCGGGTCCAGCACGGTGGCCGCCTGGCAGCGCGAAGGGCAAGTGTGGGCCGTTGCGCTCCTGGGAGGCGTCGCCGGCGATTCGCTCCGGTTCGACGACCAGTCTCGCGCTCTGCTGTCGCTTCCTGCCCAACAACAATCAAGACGATTGAAGCTGGTTTTCTGGACCGGGCTGGAGCAGGCTTGGAATCAATTCCAGGCCGCCATTCAGGCGGCTGGCGCTGCCGAGGACCTGCAACCCTATGTCCAACCCGGACCACCGCAATGGACCGCCGAAATCATCACGCGCGGCAAACGTAGCACCGAACAAAACGCCTATGTCGTCGATACGTTGACGGTGCCATTCGATAATCCTTACGCCGCATTGATGTTCATCAGCGGTCTCGATTTTTTTTCCAATGGCGACGCGATCGTTTCCACCGTGCACGGCGATGTCTGGCGAATCCGTGGGATTGACGCCGGTCTCGAGCGGCTCCAGTGGAAGCGGTTTGCGACCGGACTGTTTCAGCCTTTGGGCGTCAAGATCGTCGACGATCGACTGTATGTCGTCGGACGCGACCAGATTTCGGTGCTCCACGACGCAAACGATGATGGCGAGGCCGACTTCTACGAAAACTTCAATAACGACGGCGAGGTCACCGACAACATTCACGAGTTTGCCATGTGTCTCGAGACCGATCCCGAGGGCAATTTTTATTACCTCCGCTGCGACAGTCGTGGCAAAAGCCGCCAAGATGGCTGCCTGCTGCGGGTCAGCCGCGACGGCTCGAAGCTCGACGTCTTTGCCACCGGCTTCCGCAATGCAAACGGTCTGGGAATCGGCCCGCAGGGAATGATCACCGTCTCGCCGCAGCAAGGGGGGTGGACGCCCGCCTCGTCGGTCATCGTGGTCCGCGAAGGTGGTTTCTATGGAATGATGGACGTGCACCATCGCCCCGTGCCGCCAACCACCTACGATCCACCCCTGTGCTGGATCCCACGGCCGATCGACAATTCCTCCGGCGGACAGGTATGGGCGCCCGCCGCTGCTTGGGGACCGCTCGAGAATCATTTGCTCCATCTCTCCTACGGCCGCTCCAGCATGATGTTGGTGCTGGAAGAGAATGTCGGCGGTCAAACGCAAGGGGGCGTCGTTCCCCTGCCGCTCCAGTTCGAGTCAGGTTTGGTTCGCGGACGCGTGCGCGCCGCCGACGGTCAACTCTATGTGGCGGGTTTGACCGGCTGGACCACCAATGCCGCCCGCGATGGATGCCTTCAGCGCGTCCGCTATACCGGCGCACCCAGCGACCTTCCCACGGCGCTGCATTTTGTCGATGGGGGCATTCTGCTCAGTTTCGCCCGACCCATCGACCGAACGAGTGCCGAGGGTCCGAGCAATTACGACGTGCAGCAGTGGAATTATCTCTGGTCGTCGGCCTACGGCTCACCCGAATTCAAAGTCTCTCAACCGAAGGCCGAGGGGCACGATGAACTGGAAGTCGATTCGGTCACGCTGCAACCGGACCAGCGGACGATTTTTCTGGCGATTCACGATTTGAAGCCGGTAATGCAGATCGCCATCCGCTTTGCCCTGCGATCCGCCGACGGCACGCCGATCGAGTCGGCCGTGTATGGAACCATCCACGCGTTGGGCCCTCGGCCCAGCGATCTGCAAATCGCCGCTGCCAGCCATCGCCGCGACCAGCTCGACCCATCGCAGGTGGCTACCCTGCAACCGGGGCTCAAGGCTCGATTCACCCAGGAAATCGCTGGTCAGCAAGCGCATGACGCACGCGTGTTGCGGGTGCCAGCCTGGCATGTTCCGCGCGGAACGGCGCCGCGGTCTTCTTGCGCCCGGGACCCTTCGCGACCGTAACCGAGGGCTATTTGCGCGCCGACTTGAAAGGCAACTACCGCTTCGCGCTCAAAGGCCAAGGGATCGCCACCCTGGCGATCAACGGTGCCACGATCTTCACGGACCATCATCTCTCGGCAGCTGGCGACACGTCGCCTGACGTGCAGCTCGAGAAGGGCTACAACCGAATACGACTCGGTTACTCCAGTCCCCCCGATGGCGACGCGACGCTCCGGTTGCTTTGGAGCTGCGCACAATTCGAACCCGAATTGCTGCCAGCCACGGCCCTCTATCATGACGGCACCGATCCCGAGTTGCTCGCCGCTCGGCAAGCGCGCGACGGACGCGATCTGTTCGCCGCCCATCGCTGTGCAAAATGTCACGCGACTCCCGGCAATCTGACCGCCGGCTCGATGCCCGAACTTGCGTCCGATGCGCCATCACTCACCGGCATAGGCAGCCGGCTGCGATCCGAGTGGATTCAATCCTGGCTGCTCGATCCCAAGTCGATTGGCGAGGGAGCGACGATGCCACGCCTGCTGCATGACCGGCCCGGGCTTCCAATCCGGCAACAAGCGGCCGACGTCGCGGCCTATCTGGCAACGTTGGGACGGCCGGCGGCCGAAACCACGCCGAAATCGGGCGACGAACGTTTGGCCGAGGGTGAAGCACTCTACGAAGATTTGGGTTGCATTCAATGCCACCGTTTCACGTCTCCTGGCGATGCCGATCCCTTCGGCCGCACGTCGCTTTCGTTCGTGGGCGAAAAGTTCCAGCCTGGCGCACTCCAAGCGTACCTCGCCCATCCCCATGCTCATTATGCCTGGTCGCGCATGCCCGACTTTCATCTCAGTGCGAGTGAAACCGCCGCACTGGCGGAATTCATTTCCGGCAGCGCCATGGGAAAAGTTCCCACGGCCGAAGGCTTGAGCCCCGACGTCGCTCGTGGCCGCGAACTGTTTCAAGGGAGCGGATGCCGCCAATGTCATCGTTTGGACGAGGCAACCGCTCCAAGTCCACCCACTCGCGCGAGTGATTGGCCCTCCGGGACAGCGCGCGGTTGTTTGGCCGACGATCCGGCGCCGCTGGTCAAGCTCCCGATTTCCGTTTCAGCGACGAAGACCGCAAATCACTGCGTGCGTTCTTGCGTCGGGGCCTCGCCAACCTGCTCAGCGATACGTCGGCCGAGGTGTCGGAGCGGATGATTGCCCAGCTCCGCTGTGCGGCCTGTCACAATCGCGATGGGCAGTCGAGTCGCACGGCCGAAGTGCTTGAGCTCGATGGCACGCGGGGACTGCCGCCAGAACAATTGCCGCCGCTGACATGGGCCGGCGAAAAGTTGCAGTCTCGCTGGACCGAGCGACTCTTCACCGGCGCGCTCGACTATCGATCGCGCCCCTGGCTGAAAGCTCGGATGCCGGCGTTTCCGGCTCACGCCGCGTCGATCGCCGGCGGATTGGCTGCCGAGCATGGGATTTCTTCCAGCGAGAATCCTCCGGCCGACGATCCGAAAATGATCGAATCGGGCCGCTTGTTGACTTTGCGAGGCGCTGGCTTGGATTGTCGCCAGTGCCACAGCTTGACCAACATCACCCAGAAGCAGGAAAACAACGCCCAGGGGATCAGCTTCCTGCACACTGCCGAGCGATTGCGGTACGACTATTACCGGCACTGGATGATCGATCCGTTGCGTGTCGATCCGCAGTCCAAGATGCTGAGATTCTCCGCCGACCGCCGGCACACCGCCGCCACCAGCATCTTGGATGGAGACGCAAGCCGCCAGTTCGACGCATTGTGGCAATACATCCAATCCGTGCCCGGTTCGGCCGCTGCGGAATCGGCGTCGGCACGCGGGAAGTGAGAAACGGCAACGACGGCCGCAGAACCCGGCGCGAAGGGGTGCAGCGCTAAGCGTGACTTCTCTTTAGACTTGCAACGAGCGGAGGGCACGGGACTCGAACCCGCAACCGGTTTCCCGGCACGACATTTCCAGTGTCGCCGCTAGCCATTCGCTTACCCTCCGAAATACCGGGTCGCAGCAGCTACCAGCGTAAGCTTATTGTCGACCGGAAGTTCTGGCAAGTTGCGGGACTCGCGGGACAATTCTCTTGAGACGCTTTCGTCCGCATGCCGGTTCGGTTATGACGATCGCGCTGTCCTGTCGCCTGGCCACCCGCGCGGGGCGGCGGCCAGGCGCGCTGCGCGGGATCTTGATTCCCCTGGCCCGATGCACCAGAATGGCCGGCGGCGAGCTGCCGGGCTGCTGACGTTCCTTTCGCGGCAGCATTCTCTTTTGTACCCCTCGTCAGCCGACCCCATTGGGATGTGCCGAATGTTCCAGCGCGTTGCCGAGCTCAAACAGCAGTACACCGATAAGTATGTCGTCGTTGACGACACGCAGCCGGAATTGGCCCGGTTCAAGGGAATTACCGGCCAGGTCAAGACGGTGAACATGAGTGGCCGGGCGCTCGTTCAATTCGATGCTTGGGCGAACATCGGCTGGTACGACATTGATCCGGAGTTTCTGACCGTCATCAGTGAACCTCTGCCCAAGCCAGAGGCCAAGGCCGAAGCGCCGGCAAAGAAAGCTGCCCCCGCCGCCAAAGAGAAGGCTTCGCCGGCCGCCAAAGCGGCTGCTCCGGCAGGCACCAAACCGGCCGCGACCAAACCCGCCGCGGCAAAGCCAGGGGGTAAGGCCTCAACGGCCGAGATTCTGGCGGCACTCCGAGCTGGCAAAGGTGCCAACACCGCGGCAGCGCCGCCGGCATCGCCGGCATCTCCCTCTCCTGCGGCCAAGGCGCCTGCTGCCAAAGCCCCTTCGGCCGGAGCACCGGCCGCCAAAGGAAAGCTAAGCACGGCCGAGATCCTGGCCGCCGCGCGGGCGAAAAAAGATGCGGCTGCGGCACAAGCCGCCGCCCCGCCTGCTGCTGCTGAGTCCGACGCCGAACCCTCCGAAGCCGAGCCGGCCTCGATCGACGAAGCGACCGTCGCCGAAGCGTCGCCCGCGGCGCGTCCCCGCAAGGCCGCCGGTGGCCCCGTGCCGACAACGGTTGCCGAAAAGGTCGCCTGGTGCCGCGAGCACGACGCGAAGTAGTACTCGCCGCGTGCAAAACCAGCCTGTGCCGGCTTCCAGCGTCTGCGGCTCTGCGTGCCGCCTTGGGTTCATCGATCAAGTCTCCCAGGGGGGCGCTTCGCCGCGGCCACCGGCCATGATTCTCGTGGGCGCTGCCAGCATCTGGCATGTTTCCGGGAGTTGCCCTCCCTGAGAGCCTCTGTTACAAATTCCCTAACCGTTTAGGAGAAATGAGGCGGGCAGCCTGGTGTGGCGGCGTCGGTTTGGGTTTTCGCGTGCATGTGCGGTCTTTCACCGCATCGGTTTTTGATCCGCGAGAACTACCTTCAGCGTTCAGCTACCCATACCAGCTGGGCCTTTACATCCCAACGGCGTTGGAACCCGCCAGTCTCAGCGAGGGTTCTGGCGGGCGGATGCCATGCGCGGTAAAAACCTGTCTTCACGTTGCGCGGCAATAGGAGTCCGAATGCTCGTGCTGGGCAACATTTGCCTTGGGCCCCTCGCCAGGCTGCCGCGGATTGGCGGTCCTATCGGTGCGGTGCCGAGTCGCGACATTTGCTCGGTCTGCGGGGCGCGGTGTTAGCCGTGCGGTCGAGGTTCGGGCGTTGAAATGCCGTCTGGTGGTCGCCCGTGTGGCGGTCGGAGACGGAACGGGTCAGGCGTGCATTGGATCATCGTCGCAACGGAGTGGGCATTGATGCAATTACTGTTGACCGGGTTGGCCATCTTGGCGGCTAGTGGACTCCTGTCGCTTCTGCTGGGGCGCTGGTCGCGGCTGGCCAATGTTGTCGGAGCAACCGGCGCCGTTTCTGGCGCGGTGCTGGGCTTCCTGCCGGCTCTCAGCACCTTGGTCAGCGGTGAATCGCACTCCAACTCCTGGCCGTGGGATGTCCCCTACGGTTCGTTTTCAATCGAGCTGGACCCCTCTCGGCGCTTTTTGTGGTCGTCGTGCTGGGGCTGACGGGACTGGTCGCGATCCACGCCGCCGGATATCTCGACATCTACCGTGAGCAAAGATCGCTCGGAATCCCCTGGTTCTTTTTCAATCTGATGGCCGCCAGCATGACGCTGGTGGCCGTTGCGCGCAATGGAGTGCTGTTTCTGGTCGCCTGGGAGGTCATGAGTGTTGCCTCCTATTTTCTGGTCACGTTCTACGACGACCGGCCCGGAGTTCTCGAGGCCGGTCGGACCTATCTGATCGCCACGCACCTGGGAACGGCCTTCCTGTTTGTGCTCTTCGTTGTGTTGGGCCGTCAAGCCGGGTCACTCGATTTCGCGGCCTTCAACGGCCACATTTCCGAGTCCTCGGCCAATCTTCTGTTCCTGCTGGCGATTGCCGGTTTCGGCACGAAGGCCGGCTTTATGCCGTTTCATGTCTGGCTGCCCGAGGCCTATCCCGCGGCACCCAGCTATGTCGCCGCGATCATGTCGGGCGGCATGAGCAAGCTCGGCATTTACGGCCTCTTGCGCGTGCTGACGCTGATGCCGGCCGTGCAAGAGTGGTGGGCCTGGCTACTGATCTCCGTTGGCGTCGTCTCAGGCGTGTACGGCATTCTGACCGGACTTGCCCAATCGGATTTGAAGCGGCTCCTGGCTTATAGCAGCGTCGAAAACTTGGGCTTGATCGCCATGGGCTTGGGGTTGGGACTCCTGGGCATCAGCACCGGAACGCCGGGGCTGACGCTGCTGGGACTCTTGGGCGGTCTGTTGCACCTGATCAATCACGCTTTGTTCAAGAGCTTGCTCTTTCTCGGTTCGGGCGTCATCGTCCGATCGACCGGAACTCGTGATCTCAACGAACTGGGAGGGTTGGCCCACCGGATGCCGCGGTTCGCGATCGCGATGCTGATCGGTTGCGTGGCCATTACCGGCATCCCTCCACTGAACGGTTTCATCAGCGAGTTTCTGATCTATCTGGCGGCACTCACCGGCCAGATGCGGTTAGGCACGGGCCCTTCGGCCGCCATGCTGGTCGTGATCGGCGCCGTGACGATTTCGGGTGGGCTGGCGCCGTCGCCTTTACGAGCTTGTTCGGCATCGCGTTTCTTGGTCACCCGCGCAGCGAGCGGGCAGCCAATGCCGTCCCCGTCGGACCGTTGCTCACGGCTCCCATCGCCG
This sequence comes from uncultured Planctomycetaceae bacterium, assembly GCA_963702015.1. Lineage (GTDB taxonomy): Bacteria > Planctomycetota > Planctomycetia > Pirellulales > PALSA-1355 > DATJTR01. Next base: position 640,932 of record OY969698.1, on the reverse strand, counting down.
CCTTAGCGGCGCTGTGCGTGGCCGTGGCGCTGTTTGCCTGGCCGATTGCTCATGTGTTGCTGCCAATCGTTTCGGAAGTGGCCCATTGGGAACCGGGCGGAGTGCGTCTGGTAGCGTTGCAAGCCTTGCAGCCGTTGAGTGCGGTGACTCTCGGCTCGATTGCTTTGGTCGTTTTGTCGTTGGGGTTGGCCTTGCTGCGATTGGTGCTGCTGGCCGGTCGGCGGGTCACGCAGTCGACCACTTGGGGCTGCGGATATCTTGGACCGACTTCCCGCATGCAGTATACGGCGTCGTCTTACGTGCAGCCGGCGGTTGACTTCTTCGGGCCGGCGCTGCTGACACGCACTCGGCTGGAATCGCCGCTGGGCCTGTTTCCGCGCAAGGCGATGATGGCCACCGTAACCGAAGATTTTTCCAAGGAAGCAATTTATCGGCCGGTGTTCATTGCAGTGGAGTGGGTTTTTGTCCGCTTGCGCTGGCTGCAGCACGGGCGCGTTCACATTTACATTCTCTATCTTGGGGTGACGATCATCGCGCTGTTGACCTGGTACGTAAGCACCCTGCCGAAGGTCTAGCCGCGCTTCGAAAGCCCGAAAGAGTCCGCCGAATGAATTTTGCTCCGATCGTTCCACCACTTTTGGCGTTGTTGTTGTCGCCACTTCTGGTCGGAGTCATCAACCGTACGAAGGCAATCTTTGCCGGTCGCAATGGTCCACCGTTGAACCAGGTCTACTATGATCTGCGCAAGCTGATGGCCAAGGGAGCGGTCTATAGCAACGTGACGACCTGGTTGTTTCGCGCCGGGCCGATCGTGTCGCTGGCGGCGGTCATCTTGGCCGCGTTCGTCGTGCCGTTTGCCACCTGTGCGGCACCGTTTCATTTTCAAGGCGATTTGATCTGGTTTGCCTATCTGCTGGCGGTCTCGCGATTCTTTTCCGTTTTGGCGGCACTCGACACCGGTTCCTCCTTTGAGGGAATGGGGGCCAGCCGCGACGTGCTGTTTTCCGCCCTCAGCGAGCCGGCAATGCTGTTAGGACTGGCGGCCGTCGCCCGGCAGGTCAACGGCGCGACCGACGTTTCGGGGGTGAGCTCCAGCTGTCGCTAACAGGAATCCACCAAATCGTCGTGTCGACCGATTGGGGAGCGGGTTGGTTAGTTTTCGTGCTGGTGGCCGTGGCGCTGTTCGTCGTTTTTCTCGCTGAGAACGCCCGCATCCCGATCGACGATCCGGACACGCACTTGGAATTGACCATGATTCACGAAGTGATGTCGCTCGATCATGGCGGGCCCGATCTCGGCCTGATCTTGTATGCCTCGGCGCTGCGGCTGTGGGTGTTTGGGGCGGTGATCGTCGACGTGGTGCTGCCGCTGGGCACCGGTTATCTTTTGCTCGACTTGCTCTGGTCGTTGGCGGCTCTGTTTTCGTTGGCGATCCTGGTCGGCGTGGTCGAATCGGTCATGGCTCGCTTGCGGATGCTGCGCGTGCCGCAGTTGCTCGTCGGCGCGACGACCCTCTCGGGCGTTGCCTTGGTGCTCGAATACGGGGGAAGGTTGTGGATTTCGCCGTCGAACTGATTCTGGTGTTCGTGCTCCTGACGGACATGACGCTGCTGGGTACGGGTCGGCTGGCGACCAGTATCTGGCTGAGCGCCGTGCAAGGGATGGCGCTGGGGGTGCTGCCGCTGCTGGTGGCCGAGCACGAAATTACGCTGCGATTGGTCGTGTTTGCCTGTGTCGTCTTCACGCTCAAAGGGATTGTCTTTCCACGGTTGTTGTCGCGGGCGGCGCGGATGGCGGACGTCAAACACGAAGTCGAGCCGATCGTCGGCTATTCGGCCTCGATCTTGATCGGACTGATGATCGTGATCCTTTCGGCTTGGGTCGGCGCCGCCTTTCCGCTTCCCCACTTGCCGGTCTCGCCGGTACTGCTGCCGACGGCCTTGGCCACGATTCTCTGCGGATTGTTTTTGATTATCAGTCGGCGCACGGCCCTGACCCAGGTGGTTGGCTACCTGGTTTTGGAAAACGGGATTTACATATTCGGGGCGGCGCTTGCCCAAGAGGAGCCGTTTTTAGTGGAGATGGGTGTGCTGTTGGACGTGTTTGTGGCCGTGTTCGTGATGGGAATCGCCATTTTCCACATCAGTCGAGAGTTCGACCACATCGACGTCGATCAGCTCACGTCGCTCAAGGATTGAATTCCCGCGTGATCGTGCTTTGGCCAGCCGGCGAGGGATGAGACCGACTGCTCGCCCTGGCCTCCGATTCCCCAGACAAAAAACGATTGGGTCTTGCCGATGATTCTTGCCCTGGTATGCGTGCCGCTCGTGGCCGGCCTGATTGCGTTTGGCTGGCGTTCCGACGCCGGACGCCGCATGCTTTTGGTCCTCTCGGCGCTCGTTCATCTCGGATTGACGGCCGCCTGCTGGGTCCGGCTTCCCGCGCCGATGTGGGATGGCTGGCTGAAGTTGGACAGCCTGGGCCTGTTGTTTCTGTCGATCGCCAGCGTATTGTTTCTGGCCTCCTCGATCTATTGCTTGGGTTATCTCGGCAAGGAACACGACGTCTCGCACATCGACTTTGAAGAACACTTGTTCTTTTCCAACGAACCCGAGGCGGTTTTTACCGGCTGTTTGCTGCTTTTCCTGGCGTCGATGACGCTTGGTCACGGTGAGCCAGCATTTCGGCCTGCTGTGGGTCGGCATCGAAGCCACAACGCTGGCCAGCGCGCCGTTGATCTACTTCCATCGGCAACACCGTTCGCTGGAAGCCACTTGGAAATATCTGCTGATCTGCTCCGTGGGCATCGCTCTGGCGCTGTTGGGAAACTTCCTGCTGGCCGTTGCCGCGGCCGGGGCAGGAACCAACAGCTCCTCGCTGGTGCTGTCCGATTTGTTGGCAGCGAAAATCGCGCACGTCTCTTGGCTTAAAGCGGCTTTCTTGTTCTTTCTGGTCGGCTACGGCACGAAGATGGGTCTGGCTCCGATGCACAATTGGCTGCCGGATGCCCATAGCGAATCGCCGTCGTTGGTGTCGGCACTCCTTTCCGGTGCGCTGTTGAACTGTGCATTTTTAGGCATTCTGCGGCGCCCATCAGGTCTGCGCGGCGGCGGGCGAAGCCCAATTCACCCAGGGTCTGCTCCTCTTTTTCGGCCTGTTGTCGATGGGCGTGGCGGCGATCTTCATCATCGCTCAGGCCGATTACAAACGGATGCTGGCCTATTCCAGCGTCGAGCATATGGGCATTCTGGCCATCGGCGTCGGGCTCGGCGGAGCCGGCGCGCTGGGCGCCGCGCTGCATGCGGTGAATCACTCGTTCACCAAGGCCATGCTCTTTCTCGTTGCCGGCAACATCCTGGCGACCTTCGGAACCAAGTCGATCCGCGACGTGCGCGGAGTGCTGAAAATCATTCCCTGGTCGGGGGTGCTGTGGCTGGCCGGATTCTTGGCCATTACCGGCACGCCGCCATTCGGGCTCTTCCTCAGCGAGTTCACTATCCTCAAGGCGGCCCTCGATGGCGATCGGGCCTGGGTCGCCAGCATTTATCTGTTGTTCCTGGCGATCATCTTCGTCGGCATGGCCAATAGTGTCTTGGTGATGACCCAAGGTCCGGCCAACGGTCCGGTCCGGCCCAACCCCCGCCGCGAGGGTTGGTGGTCGGTCTTGCCGCCGTTGGTATTGGGCGTGGTGGTGCTGATCTTGGGACTGTACATCCCGCCCCGCCTGGAAACCTACTGACACAGACGCAACAAATTCTTTCGCCCGCTCCGCGCGCCCCCGACGGTCGCCGGGCAGGACAGGTCCCTGCGATGATGGACAGCGAAATATCCAACGAGTTGCCCCGCCAGCCGTTTGCCGAGCCCGTGCGGTTGAGCGACGTGCCGCGAATGGACATTCACGGCTTTCGCGCACGCGTCATCGACGCCGTGGTGGCCGGCAGCCGGGTGGCGGCATTGTTCGGTCACGCCGGTCCCACCGACGCGCGCGTGCAGTTGTACGCGGTGTTGGCAAACGAGGCGGCCAGCACGATCGAATTGGCTGCCACCGACGTGGGCGATGAATACCCATCGATTACGCCCGATTGTCCCCAGGCCCATTGGTTCGAACGCGAGATTGCCGAGCAGTGGGGAGTAGTGCCGCTCGGACATCCTTGGCTCAAGCCGATTCGCTTCCATCGATCGTACCGCACCGGCAAAGATGCCTGGCAACGCGCGGCCGACGATCCAATGCTTCCCTCCGTCACCGATTTCTTCCACATGCAGGGTGAAGAAATCCACGAGGTGGCGGTCGGACCGGTTCATGCCGGCGTAATTGAGCCCGGCCATTTCCGCTTCCAATGTTGGGGTGAGCACGTCTACAACCTGGAGATTTCGCTCGGCTTTCAGCATCGCGGCATCGAGCGGGCGCTCATCGGCGGGCCGACCAAACGCACCATGCATCAAATGGAAGCGATCGGCGGCGACACGTCGATCGGACATGCCACGGCCTATTGCCGCAATCTCGAAGCCCTCAGCGGCATTCAACCGTCGCTGCGGGCACAGGCGCTGCGTGGCGTGGCCCTCGAGCTGGAACGGCTGGCCAATCATACCGGCGATCTCGGCGCCCTGGCCGACGACGTCGGCTTTTTGTCGACCGCGTCCTATTGCGGCAGATTGCGGGGCGATTTCTTGAACTCCACCGCCCTGCTCTGCGGCAGCCGCTTCGGCCGAACCATGGTCCGCCCCGGCGGCGTCGGCTGGGATCTCGACGCCGCGCGGATCGAACAGATCCGTCATCGGGTCGAGCCGGCAATGGTCGACGTGATGGGAGCCACCGAAGTCTTGCGCGGCTCGCTCTCGGTGCAGTCTCGCTTCGAAGAAACCGGGCGAGTCTCGCGCGAGGTGTGCGAGCAGTTAGGTCTGGTCGGTGTCGTGGCCCGTGCCTGCGGCGTCGCGCGCGACGTGCGGCACGACTTTCCGTCGGGCATCTATCGTTTCGCCTTCATCCCGGTTTCAACTTGGGATACCGGTGACGTATTCGGCCGAACGTATGTCCGTGCGCTGGAAATCGAGCGATCGGGTCAGTTCGTGCTGCAGCAGTTGCCGACGCTGCCCGCCGGACCAACACGGGTGCGCGTCGGTCCGCTCGCTCCGGATTCGCTCTCCGTGGCGCTGGTCGAAGGCTGGCGAGGCGAGATTTGCCACGTGGCGCTCACCGACGGCGAGGGGCGTTTTGCTCGTTACAAGATCGTCGACCCATCGTTCCACAACTGGGCCGGGCTTCAGATGGCGCTGCGCGATCAGCAGATATCCGACTTTCCGTTGTGCAACAAGAGTTTCAATCTTTCGTACTGCGGCCACGATCTGTGAACCCGGTTTGCGAACCTCCGGCGGCGAAGCATTCATTCTAAGGCAGATTCATGCTCAAGATCATCTCGGAACGATTCCGCCAAAAGCATCGCACGCTGGCCTATCCCGACGGCGATCCCCCGGCAATGCCGGATCGGTTTCGTGGCTTGCCGGTGCTCGACGATTCCAAATGCCCCAGTGGCTGCCAGGAGTGTGTCGAAGCCTGTCCGACCGACGCCATCTCGCACGACGTGCGCGGTTTGCAATTGGACATGGGCCGTTGCCTGTTTTGCACCGAATGCATCACCCATTGCCCCGAGGGCGCCATCCAGTTCAGCAGCGAATATCGGTTGGCGACCCGGCGGCGCGAGGACCTGATCGTCCGTTCCGGGAGGCCGTTGGCGATCGCGCAGCCGCTGGAAGCGAAAATGCTCAAGCTGTTTGGCCGTTCGTTCCGGCTGCGGCAAGTCAGCGCCGCCGGCAGCGGCTCCTGCGAGGCTGATTCCAACGTGCTGGGAACGGTCGTGTTCGACATGATGCGGTTTGGCGTCCACTTTGTCGCCTCGCCGCGACACGCCGACGGTTTGCTCGTGACCGGGCCGGTCAGCGAGAACATGCGCCGCGCCTTGGAGATCTCCTACGAAGCGGTGCCGCCGCCGAAAATCGTCATCGTCGTCGGCGTTTGCGCAATTTCCGGCGGTCCGTGGGCCGACCATCCTGAAGTCCATAACGGCGCCGACAGAATCGTGCCGGTCGATCTCTACATTCCCGGCTTTCCGCCCCATCCAATGACGATTCTTGACGGGTTGCTGCGAGTACTCGGCCGGCTCGAAGGAACCGTGGCCGAAACGCGGTCCAAGCCGCTCGCGCCCCCCCTGCCCATGGGTCGCTAAGGATGTCGCCAGCTTTGGCTGGCCCGCGATCGGCCGAGCGTTTTCGGCGGCTTACTCCGCTAAGGGTGCCGCCGGAGCGATCGCATCGGTGGCACCATTGCCGCCAGCGACAATCCCTTCGCCCTGCACGCCGTTCGTCGGCGCCCCACGGGCGTGCGGACCGAGGTCACCCATCATCGGGCTTTGGCCCGCCACCGGCTTGAGAATCTCCGCCATCCGCAAGGCCAATTCCTTGAACTCGCGCGGATTCGAAGGGGCGTGCGCCAAACGGACGTTTTCGTTGGAGTAGGCAGTGTTGGGATGGGTCGCCAGGTTGACCTGATGATTGTACGTATTGTAGACCGCGTACAAGACTTCGATTTCCCACTTGCCCGCCGTCTCGACTTCTTGCCGCAAATCGAACGCGGATTGCGCGGCATTGATGGCCACGGCGGTTTCGATCAGGGCTTCGCGATAGCCGGGCGTCTCCGCGGCGCCAGGGCCCCAAACTTCGGAGATTCCGTTGGCCGATTCGCGAACGGCCACGAATATCTTTTGCAGAATCGCCCGCAATGGCGGCGGGGTGGTCTTGGACCAGAACTTGAGCGGGCGCAAATAGGCGTCAACCGCGCCGGTCACCGCGCCGCAGCCGCTATGGCCCAGCATGACCACGACCTTGACGCTGTCGCTCAAGGCCGACAGGGCGAAATTGATGCTGCCCAAGCAGACATCGCCCAGCACGTTACCGGCCACGCGAATCACGAACAGATCGTTGAATCCTTGGCCAAAAATCATTTCCGTCGGAACGCGAGCGTCGCTGCAGCCAACCACGACGGCAAACGGCGCCTGCTTGGGCAGTTGGCCCATCACGCGAACCATGCCCACTTCCAAGCCGTTGCATGGAACCACATATTGCGGCTCGTCCGCCGACAGGGTGCTTGTCTGGCAACTGGCCATCCATTGGGAGAACATGCGGTTGCCCGCCTCCAAGGTCCGCCGAGCAGCTTCCGCGTCGGGCGGGACCGGCTTGGCGCTCGGGTTCTTGGGGTCAAAACGATAGATGTAGTCGATCGTCTTCATGGCCGAACTCCGCTTGTTTTGGCCGTTGCCTGTCAAAGGCGAGGGAGATCAGGGGAGATCTGAAACAGTGCCGTTACGCAGCTGCACAACGCAAATCGCTCCCTTATATATACCTTACCCCATCCCACTAAGCGTCGCGAGTAGACCACTTTGGCGTGATAAAGCCCCCACCCCGGCGGTGGATTTTCCTGATTGGTGCCGACGGTCCGCCAATCGCCGTCGCCAGCCGCGTTGCCGACCTCATCCGCGACCTCCCTCGCCGACTGATTGCTTGCCGATCGGCCGGAGGCGAGAATCGCGCTGCGGCGGCACGGGCCAACCCCTGTTCAATCCCCGCTCTTGATTTCCCCTTCCGTTATCGAGTAGGGTGCGGCCACGCGGGCCGCCTGAGCACGGTTGTCGAGCGTTCGCTCGGCCGCCGGCCATCGAGGCGCGATCGCTTTTACGCGGATCGGTGATGAATCGCTGGCTCGACATGGATACGACAACCGCTGAGCAATACGAGCATCCCAAGCGGCGCAATCTTGCGGCAAAATTCCGCTCGGCGTTTCGTGGGCTGAAGCGAGGGATTCGCGGCGAGAGCAATTTCTTCTTCCATCTCTTCGCAGCCGCAATCACGGTCTCGGCGGCGGTGGTCTTCAATGTCTCGGTCATCGAATGGTGCCTGGTGGTCGTCTGCATCACGGCCGTGATGGCTGCCGAAATGTTCAACACGGCAATCGAGTCGCTGGCCAAGGCCGTTTCGCGCCAGGTCGACCCGCGGATCGCCGACGCGCTGGATATCGCCGCGGGCGCCGTGTCGTTGGTCGGATTGGGAGCTGCCATTGTGGGATGCTGCATTTTTATCCCCCGACTTTTGCCCCTGTTCGGTTGGTAGGGAGCTCATGCATGCGATTCATCGTTTGCCGGTTGTTCGCCGCCGGCCTGCTCATTGGCTGGGGCAGCTGCCGCATGGGCGGAAACCGACCTGGAAAGAGCCCAAGCCGATCCTGATTTTGCCGTGCAGGGCGAATACCAGGGATCGCTGACGTTCGATGACCGGCCCGATGTTCCGGTAGGCGTTCAGGTGGTGGCACAAGGAGACCGGCAGTTCGAGGCGATCCTCTTTGTCGGCGGTTTGCCGGGTGCGGGCTGGAAACCAACGACCGGCCGCGAGCGCGCCGTGGGCAAAACCGACGACGGCCGCACGGAGTTTCACTCCGATCGCTGGAATGCGGTTTGGGTCCATGGAAAGCTGACCTTGACTGCTCCCGACGGTTCGACGATGGGAACGCTGGCCAGAATCGACCGCGAAAGTCCTACGCTTGGACACGTCCCACCGGAGGGCGCCGTGGTCTTGTTCGACGGCACGAATGTCGAGCAATGGATCGGCGGTCGACTCGCCGCCGACCACACCCTGGCCGCCGGCACGGTCACCAAGGTCGCGCTGCACGACTTCCTATTACACGTCGAGTTTCTTTTGCCGTATTCGCCTCGAGCTCGGGGCCAGCAACGCGGCAATAGCGGCGTCTATTTGCAGAACCGCTATGAGTTGCAGGTGCTCGACTCGTTCGGACTCGATGGCCAAAGCAATGAATGCGGCGCCATCTATAGCTTGCGCGCACCCGACGTGAATATGTGTTTTCCACCCCTCAGGTGGCAAACCTACGAAGTCGATTTCACCGCGGCTCGATTCGACCCCGACCGAAAGAAGATCCGCAGCGCCCGGCTGACCGTCAAACACAACGGCGTCCTCATCCACGACGACGTCGAAATTGATAAGCCGACGCCCAGCGGCCTGGTCAAGGAGTTTCCAGGCACGGGACCAATTCAATTGCAATGGCATCTGGCGGCGGTCACGTACCGCAATATTTGGTACGTGGAAAAAAATAGTTCGTCCGAAAAATAATTCCACTCGCGAAGCAGCCCGACGGACAGCAAGAACCGGGTTCGCCCTGGCCCGGAGCAGTCGCCCATGCCGCCGAAATTGCCTGAACGGCATTTTGTCGACAATTTTTCCACTGCCATTTTTCTCCCTCCTACGGCCCGATCGGCCGCCGCTCCGGTGATGCCGCCGCAGCCGATGGAATCGGCAACGTCTTTCCCGATCAAGGGCTTTCGGGAATCCGCCGATGTTGAACTCGGCGGCATGGGGCAAATCGAAATTGCCGGGGACTCGCCGCACCGGGCTCTTGGCTCGGGGTGGGTAGTGTGCCCGGGGGCAAAAGTCTGCTACCATGACGCCCAAGAGCACTGATGCCCAATGCGGCCGAGTGCGGTTTAAGCGATCCGCACGCGGTCGTACTAGGCGTTCTTGGCTGCCTGTCGACCAGGTTTAGGGAGAATCACCATGGTCCGTTCTGCCGAAGCTGCCGCGAGAGAAGCGAAATTGGCGGAATTGAAGCAGTTGATCACGTCGCGGCACTACGAATCGTTGGAGAAATTAGAGGACGCTGTCGACGCGCTCCTGTGGGGTGATAGCGACGTGGCTCAGATGACCGCTTGTCCCGAGCGGGACGACTGCGAAAGCCGAGTAGCTCCCCCCAAGCGTCCCCGTTAGGCCCCCTACCCGACGGCGCGGGCCTAGGCGGTTTTCGTGGTGTCTACAGCATGGGTGGAAAATTTTGCCCTGCCAGCCGATCGCGGCCTAAACTTGCCCGCTGCGCCGGCAAACTGCGGTGTTGGTCGTGTTCACCGGGGCTGGACGCGGAGCATAACTTTTGCCCCGCGCTTCGCCGCGGGGATTTTTGTCGACTATACTTGAGTTGGCCGGCGACGGCGGGATCGAAAAATTTCGTCGCAACCGCCGCGCGGTAAACTGCCGATTTAATCTGCTGTCCCGCAGCGCCGCCAGCGAAGTGGCTCATGGGACGGCCGGGCAACAAACAAAACGTTGATCCTCAAGGATACTCAAACCTCTTCAGCCGCTATTCCGTCGGAGGGACCAATTAATTGCGTGGGCTTGGATCATAAAAGTGCCAGTGCTTAGCACGGCCAGATCCCGCCCGTCTCGCAGCGACTCGCCCGTCGCAATCGGCTGGAGGTTTGAAAATACGCGAGGCCGGCGCTTGGATTACCGAGCGCCGGCCTTGTTCTTTTCACCCATCAACCGTCCGCCGTCTGTTCTTGGCCATTCAGAGGTCAAGCTCAAGCGGCCGGCTACTTTGGCACGCGCTGTTGCCATTCCCGCGATTCCGATCCACCCGAAATGTGCAGCCCGCCATCCACGATCCGCGGCACACGACGCTGGGAGAAGGGCCCGCGATGAGCACGAATTCCGCGAGGACGCCAACCGGGTCACGGGTCCGCACGCCGCCACACCGGCGCCGTAACGCGGCAGGGCGCTTGCTCGACCGGGATCATCGAACCACCCCCGGCCGTGCTCTCAGTTAGAGGCGGCCGTCACCCGCGGGACGCGCAAAAAATTGATCAGCAGCTCGTTGCCGTGCTCGGTCAAAAAACTCTCCGGATGAAATTGCACGCCGAAGAGCGGCCATTGTCGATGACGCACGCCCATGATTTCGCGCAGGTTCCCCGGCCCGCTCGACCACGCACAAACGACGAAATCGTCGGAGAGCGTGTCGGGCTGGATGACCAGGCTGTGATAGCGCGTGGCCTGAAACGGATTCGGCAGGCCGGCAAACAGCCCTTCGCCGTCGTGATGAATGCTGTCGACCTTGCCGTGCATCAGCCGCCCAGCCCGCACGATCCGAGCGCCCGTCGCCTGGCCGATGGCCTGGTGGCCCAGGCAAACGCCCAGGATCGGAATCTCGCCGGCGAACCGCTCGACGCAGCCGCACGAGATGCCGGCCTCGTTGGGCGTGCACGGCCCGGGCGAAATGATCAAGTGGCTGGGTGCCAGTGCCGCGATCTCGTCGAGCGTGATTTCGTCGTTCCGCTTGACGACCAGGTCGAGCGACGGATCGATTTCGCCCAACCGCTGCACGAGGTTGTAAGTGAACGAATCGTAGTTGTCGATAAGCAGAATCATGCCGCGCACGCTTTGCGCGGCAAGGGTCGGCCGGCTCGATCTCAGACTTCAACGGCACGCTCATTCAGTCTACCGCGTGCGGCAACTCTTGGCAGCCGGCATTGGCCGCGTGCGGCCGGAGCCTACTTTCCCTCGCCGCTGTCGGGCGGCAACGGCACTTGCTCGGGGCTGGCCAGATACGCCATCAGGTCGCGTAATTCGCCGTCGCTCAGCGGCGTCAACATTCCCTCGGGCATCATCGAGTTGGGCGTTGGCTTGCGGACTTCGATTTCGTCCTTCGACAGCGTGACGATTTCGTTCGTCGTTTGCAGCGCCAGCGTCAATTCGTCCTCCTGCTTGAGGATGCCATTCAGGACGCGGCCGTCGGTCGTTTGGATGATCACCATCTGATATTCCTTGGGGACGGCCGCGTTGGGATCGAGCACGTTTGTCAGCACATAATCAAGATTGGCACGTTGCGAGCCGGTAAGGTTCGGACCGACGTTACCGCCGGCATCGAAAAGGGTGTGGCAATTTGAGCAGACGCGGGCGAAGATCGCCCGACCATGCCCTCGATCGGCCGACTGCAGGCGGTCGGTGGAAAGCCGGCTGCGATACTCTTGCAACAGCGCCTGCTTGTCCGGCGTGGATTCTCGCACTACGCCCCAAACCCGGTCGAGCTCGGCCGAAACGTCGGCATTGCCGAATCCTTTGAGTTGGCGAACCTGTTCCAGCGAGATCGCCGTGCGGGGAAGCTCGCCACGGTCGATAGCCTTGAGCAAGGCCAGCGCCCACTGTGGCCGGGCGCATAGCGTGTTGACGGCATCGCGGCGGTCGGTCTCGCTCAGGCGGCCGTAAGCCGCGAGCAAAACCGAGGGCGTCTTTGGACTGTCGAACACCGCCAGTCCGCGCACGGCCAGCGCCCGACAAGTTCTGGCTTCCGACCAACGACTCCAGCAGGTCGACCGAGCTGCGGATCGCGGGCGTCGAGCAAATGTTCGATAGCCCAAGCCCGATCGGCCGTCGCTGCCGACGGGTCGGCCACCAGCTTGAGAAGCTCGGCAATCACGTCGCGATCGTTGAAAATAACCGCCAGCGCCATCGCCCCATGGCGAACCTCCAGATTCGAAGTCGGAGCCAATTTGCGGTACGTCCCGTTCCAGCGATGCGGGCATCGCAACATGCCGGTGCCCGTGCAACGCCGCAAGCGCACCGTCGAGTAATGCCACCTGAAGTCCGGAGTCGCCGGTTCGGCCCAATGCATCGATGACCTGGGCGAGTCCTTCGGCCTCCTCGCCCGCCCGGCGGGCGATATATTGGCTGACCAACGGAATCCGAGAAGCCAGGGCCAGTTCGAGCCCCCGCTTGCTGTCGGCCGGCACCAGCGGTTCGACGCCATACCACAGCATTAACGGCAAGTTGGCATCGCCGGCGTCCTCACTATGCTTGGCCAGCGCCGTGGCGATCGTCCAGCGATCGACCAAAGGCAATCGCTGCAGGCCCGAGGCCAAAACCAGTCGAACCCAAGGTGCTGGATCGCTTTCGGCCAGGGCGGCCAGCCGGCGAAGCATGTCGGGCGAGGCCTCGCGATCTTCCAGCTCCAATTGGATGGCCCAGCCGCGAACATACTCGCTCGGACTCGTAAGCAATTGCAGAATTTGCGGTTCGCTCAGCCCGCCCGTCGCATGCAACGCCCACAGGGCGCGCAATTGACGCGTGGGGTCGGCATTTCCGGCCAGCATCTCCAGTCAGCGCCGGGCGCGTCGCCGGCTCAAGCTTGCCGGCACCGTGGCGCTCTTGCAGCAATCGCCGCGCGTGCCGCACCAACCAGTCGTTTGGATGCAATTGCAAGGCAACGAGCTGCTGGTCGCTTTGTTGGGCCAGATCGCCCTGCCAAGGTCGCGACTGCCCGGAGGTGATTTTGTAGATTCGCCCGTTTGTCTGATCGACCACCTTATAGTTGTGGCATTCGCCCGTATCGTTCCAGTCGGCGACGTAAACGCCGCCGTCGGGCCCATACGTGACGACCAGCCCGCGGAACCAGGAATCATCGACCAACATCATGTCTTCGCCATGATGGGCCACATAGCCCGAGCCCTGTCGCTCGAGCGACATCCTGATTCAGTCGGTGGCCGTGAATATTGCACGTAAAGACGTGATTGCGATAGCTGTCGGGAAAGTTGTCGCCCAGATAGACCATCGCCCCCGAATGGGCGTGGCCGCCGCCGGCCGAATGATGCTTCGCTCCGCCGCGGGCTTCGGTCCAATGCCCGCCGCCCCAGTGCAAATGGTCGGCGATCGTGCCCAGCAGATCGTAGGTGTGCGCGTTGTAGTCCTGACCGAACATGCGCTGGTAGTGCCCGCCGGGGACCACGTGCCACAGATGCGCAATGACGCAATTGGTGATGAACATCTGGCCGTAGTCGTCGAAATCGAGGCCCCACGGGTTGGTCGTGCCGTGGGCCACGGCTTCGACCACTTGCCGTGTCGGATGATAGCGCCATACGCCGCAGTTGATTTTCACCCGATCGGCCTCGGCCGTTCCCGGCCTGCCGAGCAATGAGTTCGACAGAATGCCGTTGCAGCCATACAGCCAGCCGTCGGGTCCCCAGGTCAGGCTGTTCGAAACATTGTGCGACGCGTGGATATCGAAGCCATCGACCATCACCTGCGGCGGCCCGTCGGGCCTGATCGTCACGGTCGGCGTCGGGCACGAAGATCAAATTTGGGGTCGAGCAGAGCCAAACGCCGCCGAAGCCGACGTTGATGCCGCTCAGATTCTTTCCGTCGTCCAAAAAGACCTTCCGCTCGTCGAAGCGACCGTCGCCGTCGCGGTCTTCGAGAATGACGACCCGGTCTTTCGATCCCTGCCAGCCGGGATAGGAGAAACACTCGATCACCCACAGCCGACCCCGATCGTCGAACGACATGGCGATCGGCTGGACGATGTCCGGTTCGCCGGCGAACAGCGTGGCTTGAAAGCCAGTCGGCAGCGTCATATGGCTTGTCGTCTGATCGGCAGGCAGGGGTGCCGGCGCGTCGTCGGCCAGCGCGGCGGCGGCAGCCAAAACGGACCCAACGACGAGCAGCATGAGCCGCGGCATCCAACGGGTCGTCGACGGAGCCGACGAACCTGAAACGTCTGGCGATCGTGCTGGAAGCGATGTCTTGAACGCTGGCATATTCAGGATTCTCTCACAGGATGAATAGGCGATTGCGATCAGCCATCCGCCCGCGGCGGCCTATGGCTGAGGGTGGCGGTGGGTCGCATTGGACTGCGGATCGTTGACCATTCAAATCACTCAGCGATCAGCGGCGTCGGCGGGACGGTCTTTCCGTAGTGCTAGTTTTCTTGATCTCGGTGCTGAAGTCAAACCGATTGCCGCGTCCCGACTGCCCGCGGGGCGGGGAACCGTCTCGAAGCGGCGCGAGGGGGTCAGCGCTTTCCGCGAAGAAAATCGAAAAAAGCTGGCTGAGAGTGGCGGGCCCGGTCCAGCCGACGGCCAGGGATATGCAAGGCGGGCATTCAATCCGGCTGTCGCGCGACGGCCGGCCGATGGCGTCGAATCAGATACAAAATGGCAAGAAAGTCGTAAGCTGCGTGCGTGACGATCGGCACCAGCAAATTCGCGGTTTCCAAGGTAAAGGAATCCCAAATACAAACCCGCGAGTCCGGTGACCACGGCGTAACCCGTCGTCAGCGGGTGAGCCAGGCCAAACAGCAGGCTTGCCGCAAGGAGCCCAGCGGCGGGCGAGATCCAATCGCCCAGGGCGGCCTGAATCAACGCCGCGAAAAAGCAACTCCTCGCCGATGCCTGCAAAGAGGGAAATCACGCAAGATCTCCAGCACGCCGCAGTGCTCAAAGAGAGGAACGATCAGCTCTTGGACGACCTGCTGCAACCGGACGCACGCTGCAGCCCGGCTGTGCGACATCGCCACCAGCGCCACGAGCAATGGAAGGCTGGCTGCACAGCCGATCACCACGGCCGAAGAACTCCAGTCGATTCGTCCGGTGGGCGATTGTCCCACCAGCCAGCCCAAGGCAATCGCCGCCAGACCCAAGCCACCTTCGAACACGATTGCCAGTGGCAAGATTTTGGCGTTGGGAGAGATGGTAGAATCCATCGTGTGAGGGCAGCGGGAGTCGATTTGCGGCAAGCCCATGGTTCTTGCAGGCAGTTTAGCGGACGCCGAGGTTGCGTTCGATCTGCCGAGCGCGCTCGTCGACGCCGGCCATGGGAGTCGAGTCGGAGGGACTTCGCACGTTTTGAGTCCAGTTGGCCGATTCGTCGGTGTAGCCGTGGCCGCGTACCCGATCGCGCAAGGCATTCCACCGCGTTGTCCAGGTTGTGCAACCCGCCGCACAAATGCAAAAGACGACGACCAGGAACCAGCCGCTGGCGCCACCGAAGCGATCGTTGCTGGAATCGAAACGATTTCATCGTAAGAGTCTTGAATGGAGGGAAGAGTTTGCTGCGGCCAATGGTCACGCAGCCGGGCAGTCTGTCTGCCGGTTCGACTGCGAGGGAAAAAACCCGGAGAAGTGTCTCGAATTGATTGAAAATCCGTCCAGGCCATTCGCCGCCGATTGCCAGGCGGGGGGCCAGCGATCACGATAAATGCAAGGTCCTGTCTTCCAGAGCTGGCGAACGGCGAAATCGGACCGTATGCGTAAAACATAAGCAAGCCAGGCCGACTCCTTGTCGGCCTCACTGGCTTTGCACCTGGTAGTATGGAAAATGCCTGAAATGCTAGCAAACCCTCCTCTGCTCGATATTCTGGTCATCGCGCCGCATCCCGACGACGCCGAACTCGGCATGGGGGGGGCCATCCTGAAGTGCAAAGCCGATGGACTGCGCGTCGGCGTGCTCGACCTGACCAACGGCGAACCGACCCCATTTGGCTCGCTGGAAATTCGGGCTGCCGAAACTGCCGCGGCCACCGAGATTCTCGGTCTCGACTGGCGCGGCAACCTGGGACTGCCCAATCGCAGTTTGCAGCACACTCTAGAGGCCCGGGCGCAGCTTGCCGGCGTCATTCGTTTGGCGCGGCCCAAATGGCTATTTGCACCCTATTGGGTCGACGCCCATCCCGATCATGTGGCCGCTGTTGAATTGATCGAAGCGGCTCGGTTTTGGTCAAAACTGACCAAAACCGATATGCCCGGCGAGCCCCACCACCCAAGCCGCATTTTTCACTACTACTGCGTCCACCTACGGGTTGTCGAGCGGCCGGCCTTTGTGCTCGACATCAGTTCCTACTGGGAACGAAAGCTGGCGGCAATCGCTTGCTATCAGAGCCAGTTTGTCGCCGGCCGATCGCAGGAGCCGCCAACGTTGCTCGATCGTCAGCGTGATCAGGCCGCCTATTGGGGCTGGACGATCGGCACTCGCCACGGCGAACCGTTCGCCAGCCGCGAAGCTGTCGGTCTGGCGGGTTTAGGCGATTTGGTGTGAATGCCTGCCGTTCTTTGGGAGCGCGACGGGAACCGAGGTCGCCTAACCGGAAAAGTCACCCATCGCTCACGCCCCTTCTGGGGGACGCAACCGGCAGAAATTGCGGTAGTTCTGGAGCGAGTCTGCGGATCCTGCCGATAAGGACGAAGTTGCGGCACAGATCGAGTTTGCCGGTCCAGGGGTGGCCGGCAGCGCTGTGCCATGCATTCTCGATCCTTTGGGCCGACTCGTTCCATGCGAGCTCTGTTTGCCATCTTGTTGATATGCGCGAGCACCGGGTGCCAACTCATCCCGGAAATTGCGCATCAGCCGGTGGTTCACAATCCGTTCCCGCAATTGACGAAGGTCGCGATCGCGCCGTTCTTCAACCTCAGCACGGAACCGTCGGTCGACGGACGGCAGTTCGCCCAGGCCTATTTCAGTGAGCTGCAATTGATCCGCGGTTTCGAAGTGGTGCCCGTCGGCGTCGTCGAGCGGGCGATGCACACCTATCAGCTCGACTTGGACAATCCCGACGAAGTCAGGAAATTGGCGACGGTGTTGGGAGTCGACGCCGTGGTCATTGGCGCGGTGACCGACTTTACACCGTACTACCCGCCGCGCTGCGCGATGCAAGTGGAATGGTATGCGGCCAATCCTTGCTTCCAACCGATTCCGGCGGGATATGGATTGCCTTGGGGAACGCCTGAGGAAGAAGGAATTCCTGGCCCGCTTGTGCTCGAGTCGGAGTTCGCGTTGGCGCGGGCGCAATTGCGTACCCAGACGCCGACCTACGCGGTTCCCGCGGTGCCGGTTCCACCGCCAGTCATTGTGCCGACACCCGACGGCGGCCCGATGGGCGATCCTTCGCAAGGGCCGGGACAATTCGGTCCCCAGCCCGGCGGCCCCATGCAAGATGGATCACATCCGGGCGGTGCCATGCCTGGCGGATCACCGAGTGTACCAGGCGGGAATCAGCCATCTGCCGCCGGCCAATTGATCAGCCACCAGGTTCCAATAGGCGCGGACGGGGAGGCGCATGCGAGCGATCAGCCGACGGCTCCTATAACCGCTCCAACTGGACCGGCCGGACCTTTACTGCCACCCGATTATCCGGACGCGCGGGCCTTCATTCCGCCTCCGCCAGGCCCCGGTCCCTGCGACTGCATGCCGTCGAACGAGCCGGTCCTGCGTCACACGCGGACCTACCTCGGCAACGATGGTCAGTTGACCGAAGCTCTGGCCAGTTATGCATTTTTCAAGGACGAGGGACGTGGAGTCGGCTGGCAATCCTATTTGATTCGGAGCGACGACTTCATTCGTTTTTGTTGCCACATGCACATCTACGAGACGCTCACGGCACGCGGTGGCGGCGGTGAAACGCGAGTAGTGTGGCGGTGGTCGAATGACCGATATGAATACCGCTAGATCTGTGGAACCTAACGTCTCGCATTCGGCACAACGTGAAACGTGCCGGCCCAGCGAGACCAGACCCAAAGGCAGTCCGCGTTCTGGCCAGCGCTCGGTGGGTGGCCTGGAATGGAACTCCAGCCGAACGACTAGCTTTCCGGCGCGTACTTTGAGGAGAACAGTGGCCGTGAGTCATGACATTAACGTGCTCGCGTTGGTCAAAGGGGCAGAACGCTACGTGTTTCTCTACGACGACGCCAGTCGTGCCGAGGCGCTGCGCGTCCTCGGCCGATATGCCTCGAATCCCGAACTCAGCTTTAGCTGGTACGACGCGGCCGTGCTGAGCCAGAAGATTCGCCAGGAAAGCCAAAAGGCAACCGGCCCGCGCCGATTTCAGTTGCCGCAACACAGCGATACCGACGAAATGTTTTGATCGGCGGTAGCCGGCACGCGCGGTCAGTTCGTTCGCTTCGCGAGCCCTGTCACGGGCGAGACGCGTGAACGCCCGCCGTGGCCCCCGCCCGTGGGCCGTCCGCTTGCCGCAAGCGTCATGCAAACCGCCGTCACCCGTTTCCTCGAATACCTGCGCGTGGAGCGAAACGCTTCGGCGCTGACGATCAAAAGCTACGGCGAGGACCTGGCGGCTCTGGCCGAGTATCTTTCGCAGTGCTACGGCCGACCGCCTGGGCCGGGCGACATTTCGACCGCCGATCTGCGCGGTTACCTGGCAGCGTTGCACGACGCCGAATACGCCAAAACAACGATCTCCCGGCGGCTCGCGTCGCTGCGCAGCTTCTTCCGCTTCGGCCAGCGTGAAGGCTGGGCAAAGACGAATCCCGCCAAGCCGCTGCGCAATCCGCGAAACCGCGGTCGCTCCCTCATTTCCTGTCGAGCGCCGACATGGGCCGGCTCTTGACCGCTCCTCCCGCTGGCGAACTGATGGGGCTGCGAGATCGTGCGATCCTCGAAGTCCTTTATTCCGCCGGCCTGCGCGTCAGCGAGCTGTCCGGCCTCAACGACGGCGACGTGGATCTGGCTGCCGGGTCGCTGCGCATTCGTGGCAAAGGGCGCCGCGAACGCATCGGACCGGTTGGCTCCCACGCGATTCGGGCCCTGCAAGCCTGGCTGGGCGTGCGGCGGCTCTCACCGCGCGAAAAGCAAGGAAGCCAGGCCCCGGTGTTCGTCAACAAGTTTGGTCGTCGGTTGACCACCCGCAGCGTTGCCCGGATGCTCGAAAAGCACCTGCGGACAAGTGGTCTCGATCGTCGCACCACGCCCCATACGCTACGGCACAGCTTCGCCACGCACTTGTTGGATCACGGAGCCGACATTCGAAGTGTGCAAGAGCTGTTGGGGCACAAAAGTCTGACGACGACGCAAATCTACACCCACGTCAGCACGACCGGTCTGCTGGCCGCTTACGAGCGCGCGCATCCGCGAGCAAGGTGAACGGTTGACGCGAGACAATGCGGCGCCCGATGCCCCCGGGGATCAGTCCCCGGCCTTTTCTTCAGGCTGCGCTCGGTGTCGTGATGGCGACGGGCTCGTCACTGGTCTCATCGTCCACATCGTTGCTTTGCGAGCCGAGATCGGGGGCATCGCTGTCGGGCGTGCGGCTCGCCGTCGCATCACCATCCGGCGCATCTCCGGCGGCTGCATCGCGATCAGTCACTTTCCAGGCCGTCAGCCCATGAGCCGTTGCGACCAACAAAACTGGCTGCCCGTCGGCGTCCATCGTCCCGACGCCGGTCAATTCGTCGCCATATTGAAAACGGTCGAGCAGCTCACCGTCGGCGGTCAGAATATGAATTGAGCCGTCAGCGCCCGTCAGCAACCACTGGCCGGGCTCGCCGGCACGCAGTCGGCCGGCGACAAGCACTTCGCAGGGCGTATTTCGCACGCCGATGGGAAGCGGATACGACCAGACCTCGCTGCCGTGAAAGTCCAAGCCAACGGCGACAAATTCCGCCGGCCTGGTCACCGAGATGCCGGCAAGTTTCCAGAGCCCTCGCTCTTGGGAATCGCCACTGTCTGGCGAACCGACTGGGCTCGCTAAATCGGCCGCGACGATGATGTCGATCGGGCGGCTCGGAACCGAAATGTCGGCCAGTTGTGTGCCGCCGAAGTCCAAGACGCCAAGCGCAAGCCGTTCGTTGCCGACCAGAATGCGGCAATGGCCGTCGGGATCGCGGCGCAGCACCGCGAGGCTCAACACATTGTCGAAAGCTCGGTTTGCCCAAATCCGCCGTGGGGCGAGCGAAGCACACTGGACGCCGACTTCACCCCAATATCCGACGAGCATTTCCAACTGCCCATCGCCGTCGATGTCGGCCAATTGGATATCGGAAATTCCCTGCCGCGTCTCCTCGGGATAGCTGCCGGTCGGCCGCCACGCGCCATCCATCAGATAGACTTTATGCTGTGCGACGGCGAAGGCGGCGAACGTGCGCTGGCCTTGTCCGTCGACCGCTGTGCGCAATTGCGTTGTGACGCCATTTTCCGGCAGATCGAGCTCGTGCCGCGCGAGCGTTTTGCCCGCGACGTCAAGCTCGACGACGGCCCGCCAGCCATCGAACACCGCGATCCGCTGTTCTCCTTGCTCGTCGGTGAAGACGACCAGGTTGCCGGGATTCTTGATGTCGTCGGTCGTCCAAAGCTTTTCGATTTTCAGTTTATCGGGCTCGCTACGCGGTGCAATCTTCGCCCGCGGCAGTTCGATTTCCTGATTCACGCCGACGGTCGCTTCATTCAGTTGGCGTTCGAACCCGGCGCAGCGCGGCGATAGTCGGCCAACGCCTGCTCCGCCAGATTCTCCCCCGCCAGCAACTGATCGATGGCCTTGGGAAGCGTT
This sequence comes from uncultured Planctomycetaceae bacterium, assembly GCA_963702015.1. Taxonomy (GTDB): domain Bacteria; phylum Planctomycetota; class Planctomycetia; order Pirellulales; family PALSA-1355; genus DATJTR01. The sequence continues at coordinate 620,006 of OY969698.1, read as the reverse complement.
TCGGCCAGGTCGGCCTTATACCCGAGTTCATATCCTTGCACCGTGCCGTCGATGCCGAGAAGGATCATCGCAGGCCATCCCGGAATCTTGAAAACACTTTCCGAATAGCGATCCGGGTCGCGCAAGATCGGCAAGTCGATGCCGTTCTTGTCGAAGGTCTTGCGGAGCGTGTCGTTCGAAGTGTCCGCATCATCGTTGTTGACCGTCAGGATGGCGACTTTCGGATTGTCGCGGTATTGGCGGTAGACCTTTTCCAGATTCGGAAAGCTTTCGAAGCACCAATGGCACGACAGGGCCCACATATCGAAAACGACCACTCGCCCATTCAGGCTCGCCAAATCGACCGGATTCCCCGCGCTGTCGACGAATTTGAATGCGCCCGGTTGCTGTCCCAAGAGCTCGCTTGGCGGACGATCGAGCGCTGCCGGCGGCAAAACAAACCGGTTTACCAGTTTGGCCGAGGCCGGCGCTTCGAACTTGAAGGCGTTCTCGCCGATTTTTCCGTCCAGCTCGGCTCCTTTGAAGTCGATCGAGAGCAACAATTCATCCGCGCTCTCCGAGCCGCGGTTGAGAAACTTCGGGTCCGTGATTTCGAGCCGCCGCAAGACGTGACTCTTCGGATCGACCCAAAGGACAAAGGTCCCCCGTGATCCGGTGACCTCGACCACGTGATAAAGTGCGTCATCGCCGGACAAAGGTTTTTCGCCAAGCCATTTGGTCGTGATGTCGTCGCCGAAGAGTCGTTTCAGTGGCTGATTGGCAAGCAGCAGTTCCAGTTGCGGCAAGCGAAGTCCGTCTTCGCCACCGCCGAGCTTCCTTTCCAATAAGGGCTCGTGATAAAGCACATCCAGGCTCATCGCCGCCGGCGCCGGCAAGAACAACACCTGGCCGGCCAAATGCTCGTCGGCAAAGGCCGACCAAAGATACTTGCCGTCGCAAACCACGCTCGCTTCGTCATCCTCGATGCGCAGCAGGTTCGGCCTGGCGTAGGAAACCGAAAAGGGAAAGGTCTGCTTTCTCCCCTCCTGGACCAATTCCACCGTCAACTCGCCGGCGTCGGCGTAAGACTGGGCGTGCTCATAAGCGGTTTGCACTTGCTCGAGCAGTTCTTCGCCGCGGGAGCGTACGGCGGTGGTCGATTGGCCGGGACAGCCAGCCAGCAGCAAACCGGCTAGCGCCAGAGCTGCGCCCACCCTGGACGTAAACCGTCCACAAGAGTCAATGATTTTCATGAGGTTCCATCCTTCGCGATTTCCGGTCCGGCAAACACCGGTGGAGCCGGCAGCTTGCGGCGGACAATTATCGACTAGTTTCTCATTTCGGTAAAGTTCGATTGCCGCGACCGTTGCCGCAATTCCGGGCAATCCTTGACGATTTACGCAGGTTTCATCTGCGTCTCGGCAATCCGTGAGGGCTATGCTTCCGGTCCTTGACGACGCGTCCCGCATGCCTACGATGACCAGCAGTGCCACGGCGGGAGCAATCGCCCTTCCCCGTTTGCCCCCTTCAAGCCTTGAAAAACGTGCATGACCACCGTCGTCGCTTATGGCCCGAGTGGCCGTCTTAATTTCGACATACCGCCCGACCGACTCGTGGCGCATTGCGGCTTGCCGGCCTCGCCGCCTCTCAGCGACGTCGCCGGGGCCACGGCCGACGCGTTGACGGCGCCGCTGGACTATCCACCTCTCGCGCAGCTCGTCGTGCCGGGCGACAAGGTTTGCGTGGCTCTGGCCGACGGAGTTCCACAGGCTGCTGCGATTACGCGGGTGGTTGTCGATCGCTTGTTGGCCGCTGGAATCTCGGTCCTCGACATTACGGTGATCCGCGCCTCGACTGCCGCGCTGCCGGATGTGGTGGATGGTCTTTCGGACCTTCTCGATGCCGGTGGCGAACCGGTGCAAGTCCTCACCCACGATCCGGCCGATCGCAAGCGGCTCTCGTACCTGGCGGCGTCGACCGAAGGAAAGCCGGTCTACCTCGATCGGGCGTTGGCCGATGCCGACTTGGTGATCCCGATCGGTTGCCAGCGGCTCGACGCCGCCCTGGGTTATTTTGGCCTCAACAGCGGACTGTTTCCGACCTTTTCCGACGCCAAGAACCTTGAGCGTTATCGTGCTCCGCTCGCGGCGCGCTCGCCGGTGCAACTCCGCCGCATGCAGCAAGAGGCGGATCAGGTCAGTTGGCTGTTGGGGGTTCACTTTTTGGTGCAGGTGGTCCCCGCTGGCGACGACGGCGTTCTGGCGGTGCTGGCAGGCCGGACCGGCGCTGTCGATCACGTGGCCCGCGAGCGCTGCCTGGATGCCTGGAAATCGTCGGTGCCGTGGCGTGCCCATTTGGTCGTGGCGGCACTTTCCGGGCCTGCCAGTGAGCAGACATGGCTGAACGTGGCCCGCGCTATGTCCGCGGCATTGCGCGTCGTGGAGGAAGGCGGCGCCATGGCGATCTGTAGCGACTTGACCGAAGCGCCCGGGCCCGCCGTGCGCTGGCTGGCGGCCGCCGAGAGTCCCGAAACGGCGCTGCGAGAAATCGTCCGCGAACGGCCCGCCGATGCCTTGGCCGCGGCACAGTTGGTCGAAGCGATAAGTCGCTCTCGGGTCTATTTTCTCAGTGGGCTTTCGCCCGCGGTGGTTGAGGATCTTGGACTAACACCGGTCGACGGGGCGGAGCAACTCCAGCGGTTGGCCGCTCAACAGCCAAGTTGCATCCTGTTGGCGAATGCCCAATATGTGATCGCCACGCCCCAGGGAGAAGAGGACGCCGCAAACGAGACGGCCTCCGAGCGTCCACAATCAAAGCGCAAGTAGCAGTCGCCGCTCGCCTGAAAGAAGCAATCATGTCGACCGTCGATCCTGAGTTCTTGACCGGATACGAGGCGCTGACCAGCGGTGCCGGAGTCGTCGATTTCGGCGACCGGACGCTCATCGAGTTGACCGGCGACGATCGCAAGCGTTTCCTTCACAACCTCTCGACCAACGATATTCTCAAGCTTCCACTGCAGGCGGGTTGTGAAGCGTTTTTGACCAATGTGCAAGGAAAGATTCTGGCCCACGTGCTCGTGTTCGCCGAATCCGAGTCGCTAGTCTTGGAAACCGTGGCTGGACAGGGTTTGCCGATCCTCAAGCATCTCGACCGGTACCTGGTTCGCGAACGTGTGACGCTCGCCGACCGAACCGCCGATTGGACCGAGTGGTTTCTGGCCGGGCCCCGATCGCCGGAAATATTGGAAAAACTATGCGGCGACGTGGTGCCTCAGCAGGCCTGGACCAGCTCGCAGGCAGTCCTTGCCGGGCAGGACGTTTTCTTACGGCGGGTCGATATTGTCGGACCCGTTGGGTTTTTGATTGTCGGCCCGCGGCCCGCCGCCGCCGCGATCGGAGATGCGCTGGTTGCGGCCGGTGGCAGGCCGGCAGGGCCGGCGGCTTTCGAGGCCGCCCGGATTGAGGCTGGTTTTCCTCTCTATGGCCGCGACATCACCGAACGCAATTTGCCCCAGGAGGTTGCACGCGACGATCGGACCATTAGCTTCCGCAAGGGCTGTTATTTGGGTCAGGAAACCGTTGCCCGGATCGACGCGCTGGGTCACGTGAACAAACTCCTCGTCGGCGTGCGGTTGGCCGGGCAGCAGTCTTTGCCACCTGGGCTGGAGCTGTTGGCCGCCGGAACCAAGGTGGGCCACGTGACGAGTGCCGCATTTTCGCCGCGTCAACAATGCACTGTTGCACTGGCTTACTTGCGGCGCGGTCATCACACCCCAGGTACGCGGCTCGATTGGCCTCACGGCGCCGCTGAAGTGATTTCGCTCTCTGTGGAAAAACCTTCGACGGTGACTTCTCCGTCTTCACCGTAAGCGAGTTAACCCGACAGAACCGGAATTGATCCAAATCGCAATTCAACCGGCGCGCGGTGTGCTGGCAATTTCGATTTGCGGCCCCAGCGAGCCGAGCCATTGGCCCAATCGGACGGCGATGCCGCCCTGCGGGGGCACTTCGGCGAGTATTTGCACCTGGCCAGACTCGAGTTGGCTGGCCAGATCGCTCAGTCGCGCGTGAAGTGCGGCGTTGAATTCCGCCGACGCCTCGGCCGGTAGATTGCGACTCGTAAGCTGGACCTGGCCGGCCACCCGGTTGCGCGTCATCTCGACAAGTCGGCCGGCGTCGGCCTTGTAAAGGCGACCACCCACGAATGCGCGCCGCAAATGTCCGCGCGAGTTGAATTGATAGACCGGATCGTCGGCGAAGAACAGGCTAGCCGATCCGTCCGGTCGAAAGCCGGCCACAACCGGTTCCGGCAGTCCAGCCAGCAGCAACTCGGCTCGCTCGACCAGGGCGGTCGCCTCGGCGATCAGATTCTCGCGGGCGTGTTCTTCGCGGGCCATGGCACGGTCCGGCCATTCAGTCGAAGTTGAAAGGCGGTGACGGCACTCAAATTTGTTTGTGGTAAAAAACCCGGTCGACGTTTTCTCTGAGTACATCGCGTCCCAGCGCGATCGCCCGGTCTTCGCTCCAGCGGCGGTCGATCACAAATCGCTCGGCAAGCATTTTGGCCAGCGCGCGTTTGTACATGGCGAATTTCGGCAAGCCAAATTCGAGTTTGTACATGTCGCTGTAGTAGCCGATTTGCTTTGTGCGCGGGACGGCTTCCAATCGTGCCGCGAGATCGTGCTCGATGTAGGCCGGCGTATTCGAATACCACCAGTGGCCGCAGGTCACGACGTTCGGGAAGATCCAGCTGAAGCTGACAAGCTCCTGGTTTGTGACGCTGGCCAGAACCGAGATCGGAAACGTCACTTGCGGAAACGCGTTCAGCAGTTCTCGGTATTGGATCAGTGACACGCGGCTATCGTACAAATCGCGGCCCAGATGCACGCCTTCGACATAGACTCCCCGTTCGACGCCGATCATCAGGTCAAACGGTATTTGGAATTCCGCACAGTGCTCCGCCAGCGTCCAAAAGACGAAATGTGCGAACGTTCGCCGCTGAACGGCGTCGGCCGCGGCTCCTTGCCGCCAAACGGCAGCGAAAGCGTCGGCTGCCGCGGCTGGCGAAACCCGCGCAGGGGTGAAATCGGGCGGAAGCGATACAGCACAGGCTCGGGCGCCGTGCCCGACGAAATGTTCGAACAGTTTGCCGATCGCCGCCACAAGTGATCGTGCGTCGTGCACCGCGGCGCCGGCGGCCCGCTCCAGCCGATCGCATACCGTGGCGGTCGAAAGCCAAAACACCAATTCGTCGGTACGCAGGCAGGGAACGTACGTGGCAGAATCAAAATCGGCGAGCGGGTCGTCGAAATCGTTGGTCAGAAACACCGCTTCGAGCCGGCTCCGCCGTAACACCTCGGCGGCCCAATCCGGTTGGGCCATTGCTTTGGTGGCTTCGTCGTAGAGGTGGTCGTAATTTTCCGGGCCGATCGTTTCGATGTTCAGGCCGAACAGCGCGGTGGCCATTTCCACCAGCCAACTGAGCTGAATCGTGTTGTCGCAACGCGTCAGCCAGGTCACGAGTCGGCGTACTTTTTCGCGGTCTTCGAGTCCCGGCTCTTCCATTTTGGTACGCGGCATGCCGGCCGAATGGGCAAGCTCGGTGTAGTAATGATAGCCAAGAACCTCCGTTAGATCCTTGGCCGCCGGCGCGCGTGGGTCGATGTGCGTGTGTGGATCAACGAGCCACAGACGGTCGAGCTCGGTGAATATTCGTTGGCGGAGTTGTTCGGACATGGCGTCTGTTCGCTCCAAAGCCAGGCCGGGTGGCGCCGGCAATCCAAAATTCAGTAGTGCATCGGCGTGCCGGCGCGATTACGTGGTTAAGGGTAACTCCTCGTCGCGGAATGCGCGCTCGATGTCGGCGATCGTACCGCTCGTCGGCCACTCAGGCAGAAACAAGGCCAGCACTCGCGATCGCAAAATCACCCCTTTCTCCAACCGCTCGCAAAACAACGGGTGCCGTAGCGAGACGCCGGCGGCCGGCTTCATCTCGTGCATTGGAATGACAGTTGCCTCAACCGACGACGAATCGAAATCGCCAGGATGGACCATTTCAATGTAGCTGGTGGGCGTGCCCGGAAGCGAAAAACCAAAACAGCCCCAGCCCTCCGTTGCCGTTTTTTTCGGGCCGACTTCGAATCGTTCGCATCGCATTTCGGCGCAATCACGACTGGCGGTGCGCCACAGCGAAACTCCATTGGCGGGCAGAGCACTGTGGAGCGTAAGTTGCGGCCAGCTGTCGAGCAATCCGGTCTGCACCGAAACGATCGCTTCGATTGCCACTAGCGCCTGAGGAAATCGTTCCGCGTGAGCACGCCAATAAATTTGCCAGCGGAACGAGGGGCGGGCAACCTCGGCATAAGTGGCGATCAAATCGGTGCCACGCAGATAGGCCTCGATGAGGCGATCGCCAGCCGGCTCACTTAGCGGTAACTCGACGCCCAGGAGCCGCGCTGGCGCGATAACGCCGCCGGCGAACTTCAGATGGTCGAGCCCGAATTCGGGTCGGTCGAGATCGACCTCAGCGGCGAGAGGCCCCAGTTTGAGCGAGGCCTGTCGCTTATCGAGTCGCCAAGGAGAGTACATAGAGAGCGATGGAGGGCTGGCCGATCGGTTGGCGAATTGGTCAGGTCACCCAGCGGACCCAATGAATAAAAAAACCCCGCCGCTCGCGCTTGGCGAAACGGCGGGGCCGGAACAGAGAAGAGGCCGCTCGAAATAGCTCAGGTAAGATAAAGTATGAGGCAGATAACCCGTAGTCGCTATGAATTGTCTATTTCGTAGACGCGGTGGACTCTTTCGACGTCCGATGCCTTTGATCTTACCAGTTTCTAACCGCGTGTCCAGAGTCCGGTTCAAATTTTCTTGCAAAATCATTGTCGACCTTTCGGGAGCCGTCGCCTCCCGCCGGGGCGGGGCTCGTTTTTGCTTCATGCGATTTTTCCGGGTGGCGAAAGTTCGCCGTTCCGTCGGTGCGAGGGAATTGCTCCGGCACTGGATTCGGGTGCGGATAGGTCCCGGGTTTCGTCGTCGCTTCCGCTACTTTCCTTTCTCTGGCCGGTCCGGGCGGCGTATAATCGGGCCCTTCCTCTGGCGGTAGATCTTTCCCACTATTTGAAAGTGTGCCGGTGGCTGATTTCCTGCAAACCTGCGAAGAGGCAGCCCGGGCGGGGGGCGCAGTGCTCCTTGATTGGATTGGCCGATTTGATGTTCGGGAGAAGGGTCGCTCCGATCCGGTGACCGACGCCGACCTTGCCAGCCAGGAAGCGATTCGCCGGATTGTTTTGGGTCGTTTTCCCAACCACTCTTTCATCGGCGAAGAACAGGCGGGGGGGCGCTGCCGGCCACCGGCTACTGCTGGGTCGTCGATCCGCTGGACGGCACGATGAACTACGTCCATGGCGTACCCCACTACGCTGTGAGCGTGGCACTGGTCCAAGGCGAAGAAATCCTGGCCGGCGCAATTTATGAGCCCCAGTCGCAGGAATGCTACTTGGCAGCACGCGGTGAAGGAGCCTATCTGAACGGGCGCCGGTTGAAAACCAGCGGCACTGAGCAGCTCAGCGAGGCGCTGGCAGTGGCCAGCTTCTCAACGACGATCAACCCGACATCTCCCGAAATCGCGCAATTCATCGCGGCTGTCATGCAGTGCCAAGGCATTCGGCGGACTGGCTCGGCCGCGCTGAACTTAAGTTACGTGGCCGCCGGCCGGTTCGATGCATTTTGGGCCCTTTCGACCCAATCGTGGGACGTCGCTGCCGGAGTGTTGTTGGTGACCGAAGCGGGTGGATGCGTGACTGACGTTGAGGGCAAACCGTTTACTCTCAGGGTGCCCCATCCCGTCGCCACGGCCAGTGCGCCGCTTCAGGAGGCGTTCTGTCGAATGCTTCGGCAAGCTAAGCCGGGCTGACGTCCTGATGACATCGGCGCGCGACGACCGCGTCAGGGATTTGTCTGTCCATTAGACCCATTAGACTCAATTTGCCACGGCCTTTCTCGGCGGCTCGCTTTCCAGCGCATTGCGGCCAAGCAGTCGTCTGCCGGCACTCCTGCGTGAAAGGCTGTTTTGCATGCCTTGCAGGACAATCCGTCATTTGCATCGCTCGAGAAGTGATCGCGGGTCGGGCCCAAATTGGCCGCGACGAAGCATCTTGTAGATAAAAGTTGCGGAAATCCAGACGAAATGTTTGCCCGGCCGCTTTTGTTTTGAGGTTTTTTGCGGGGCGGGTTACACTGGATTTATGGAGTTCGGCCCCTTCTTGTTTGCCGATCCCGCTCGGCCGAGCGGGAACTTTAGCAGGGACTTCTTCCCGCGCAAGCCGCAGGTCCTTATGCGCGTGGTGGGAAATCCATAGTGACCCGCTGCCCAAAAACCGAGACGCCCCATCGCTCGTGGACGGGTGGAATTTGGCTCCCGCGCGTTTCCGAAGTGAACCATTAACCCCTGCCGATATCAACCGATGCGTAGCCCAGTCCAACGGCGACTTGCCTGCCGGGAACAACTCGGCCGAGGTAGTTTGGGCTGGCGGTGCGCGCAACGACTTCGGGTCAGTGGGTTTATCCTGCTGAGCACGCTGACGCTGGTTAGCGGACGCAAGCCCAGGACGCGCCGCCAAAGGCCGAGGCAAGTCCAGCGGTTGAGCCGCCCGGGGGGGGCCGAGTCGCGCTCCGCGAGCGGACGCGTTGCCTGCGGGCACACCGGGGGGCGCGAGCGGGCCAGCTGCTGGTCAGGCCGCGACCACCGCGACGCTGCCGGGCGAAGTTGAGCCGGCGGAATACCTTGTCCCCGACCGTAGCGGCCACTTACAGCACCTGCTGAATTTCAGCTTTGAGGATTTCATCCGGCTCTACCGCTTACAGCATCGACTAGACAAGCAGAATGGACAGCCGCGTTATGTCATTCGAGAGATTCAGATTGACGGCACCGCCACGGGCCGTAAGGCCGAGTTGGCCGCCGAGTTTTCCATTGATGTCCGCGACGCCGGCTGGGTACGCGTGCCGCTCCGACTGGGACAGGCCATCCTGCTGAAGGAGGCCGATTACGAGGGGCCGGGCGAGCACCTGCTCGATTTTGAGGATCAGCAGGAAGGTTACGTCAGTTGGATTCACTCTGAGCCGGGAAAAGTCCATAAGATCAAACTCAAGGTGTTGGTCCCGTTGACCACGATCGGCGGTGAGACACAGCTGAAGCTCAATCTGCCGCGCGCTCCGCTGGGCAAACTCGATCTGCTCGTTGCAGCCGGTTCGATCCAAGCCAGGGTTTCGGAAGGGAGCGAACTGGTACAAACCGAAACAATCGCCGATGGCGAGACGCGATTGGAGGCGCTTCGCGTCGGCGGCGATTTCGAATTGGCCTGGCACGCTACGGACGGTCATCTGGCAAACGCTTCGCCCGTGCTGGAGGCGACCGGCCAGCTGCTGGCACGGATCGATGGCAGGAGCGTCAAGACCGAGGCCCGCCTGGTGGTGCGCAGTTTTGGCGGGAGCGGGCCGTTCGACAGTTTTCGATTGCGTTTGCCGCCTGGCGCCGAATTGCTCGAGCGTGACCGATTTGGCGTGAGGCTGGTGCAGGTCGACAACGACAAATCGCTGATCGAAGTCCGGCTGGCCAAAAAAACCGTTGGCCCTCTCGATCTGCGGTTGGAAACCGAGCGGCCCTACAACGTCGGACAGCAAGACGGGTTGTTGGAACTGTCTGGATTCGAAGTCCAGGGAGCGGTGCGGCAGTGGGGCCACATTGCCGTGCAAGTCGTCGGCGATTGGCAGGTCGTTTGGGGGCCTCAACAAAACGTACGGCAAATCGACGAACTCCCCGACAATTTGCGGCGTGAGAATCCGGTGGCCGGTTTTGAGTATTACGTCCAGCCATATAAGTTGACCGCGCAAATCGTTCCGCAGAAGACGCGGACCAGCGTGGAACCGGAATACCTGGTGTCGGTTGGTGCGCATCAACTGCAGCTGCAGGCCAAATGGAAATACAATGTCCGCGGGGCGAAACTGCGCGACCCTGCAAATCGAACTCCCCGGTTGGGAAATCGACGACATCGGCCCCCCCGGTTCGGTCAATCCCGATGCCGCCCTGAAAACCGACGGAGCCGTTTGTTCGATTCCGTTGGCGCAGCCGGCGGCCGGGCAGTTTGAGATTACGCTGCGCGCCCACCAAGCATTGGCCGGTACCGAGTCGGAAATGTCGTTCGAGGTTCCTCGGCCACACGCCGATACGGTCAGCCAGGCGATTGTTTCCGTATTGCCCGCCGACAACGTCGAGCTTTCGCCCAGGGCAGAGGCGATGGTCGGGCTTGCACCGCAGTCGCTCAGGCCGCCCATCAAGCTGCCCGAGCGACAGCAGGATCCGCTTTTCTATCGCACCGAGGGCTCGCCCGCTCGATTCGTTGCCGGAATACAACTTCACGAACAGTCGATTTCGGCCGACGTGGTGAGTACCGTCACCGTCGAAGAGCAAAACATCGTCGTGGAGCAACGGCTGGTCTTTCAGGTGGCTTACGAGCCAGTCGACAGTCTGACGGTTCTCGTTCCGCGTACGCTGCCATTGGATGAACTCAGCGTGACGCTGGATGGTCAGCCACTTGCGGTAGCCGGTGCGCGCAGTGACCCGTCATTTGTGAGCGAGGAGCCGGCGGTGCGTCTGGCGTTGCCGGGGCCGCGGATTGGGCGCATCGAATTGCAGTTGCGTTACACCCGGACTCACGAGAAGCTGGCGTCGGCTGCGACGACGTCGGTCACGGTACCGTTGGTCATGCCGCGGCTGGGCAAATTGGGACACAATCAACTCCGCGTCTTGCCGCAAGCGGGGATTCTGGCCACCGTTCGCAAGGGATCTTGGACGCCCGAAGCGAATTCCGCGGTCGTCCCATCGGTGCTCCAGGTCACGTCGCCGCAAGCAGTGAGCGAGCTGCCATTGGCGATCGAGCTCAAGCAGCGACCTTCCGAAGGCAAGACGGTGGTCGATTGCGGTTGGATTCAAACCGTGCTGGTCGGCGGGGTCCGCCAGGACCGCGTGCTCTATCGTTTCCATAGCGCCGAACGCCAATTGCGAGTGGCGCCACCCTCCGGCGCAACCCCGCCGGAAGTGTTGTTGGATGGCACCCCGATCTCGATCGTCGAGGAAGCGCGGGGCGAATTCTTGGTGCCGCTCGTGGCAGCCGACGGAAATCAACAGCACCTTCTGGAATTGAGCTATTCTTTTCCTCCGCGTGCTTCCGAAGGCCGTTTGCGAGCCGATCCGCCAGAGATCCGGCCGGCACCGCAAATGCGTCGCTTGTATTGGGAATTGATCATGCCGGCGACCGACCATCTGCTGCTGGCTCCGGCCGAGTTTACCAGCGAATATACTTGGGTACGTAACGGACTACTTTGGCACCGCGTGTCGAGCCTCGATCAGGCCCAACTTGAACAACTGCTTGGCGTGGCCGGGACTCCGCCACCGATTTCACAGGGCAATTGATACCTCTTCAGCACGATTAACTTGGTGCAACCGTTGAAGTTTTGGTGGGCGCCGCGATCAGTGTTAGTCTTTGGCGCGTCGGCCGTATTGCTTGGAGTCGGGTTGGCACTGATCTACTTTCCCCGCCTTCGCCATCCCGCGGCGGTTTTCGTGCTGGGCGTGCTTGTTTTGGCCGGAACCCTCGTCAATCCCGAAACGGCCATTGTCGTGGCACAGGCCGGGCTGGTCGGCGTCGTGTTGCTGGCATTGGCGGCGCTGCTTGCCCGCCGCACGCTCCCTCCACCGGCTCCGCAACAATCGTCGATCCGAGGCAGCTCGCGGGCGATGCTCGACCGCAGTGTGACAGAGGCGTTTTTCCGCTCCGCCCGCGCTTCGCAGCCCTCCACTGCGACTGCCCCAGCCGTGCAAGCCTCTCCGGAAAGCCAACCATGAAGCCTTGGTGTCTGGTCGCCTGGTGTTCGTGGCTCGCACTCGTCGGACAGGCGATGTCTGGCGAAGCGCCGCACGAAACAAGCACGAGGGAGACGCTTCAATTTCGGCGCGTCTATGCGCCAGCAGAAAGCATGGGCCAATGGCCGATGGGCGCCGAGCCCTACCTGCCCATCGAGACCAGTCAGTTCGAGCGTCTGGTCGAGGCTGCCGAACAAAGTGATGCCGACGTGCCGGCTACGGAAGGTGTGCAACTTGTCGGGGCAGAGTATCACGCCCGCCTTGCCAGTGACGATGTTTTGCAGGGCGAAGCGACCTTGACCGTAACCGGGCACGCAGCCCGAAGCATTTTGCTGCCGCTGGAACCGCTCGGTTTGGCCGTTGCTCGGGCCACTTGGGATGGCGCAACGCCGCGCGCTGCGGCGCTAGGTCGCAACGTGGACGGCCGCGTCGGAGTACTGGTCAATCAACCTGGCCAGTTGAAGCTCACCTGGTCGCTTCGCGGCGAGCGCGGCCCACAGGGCGAGTTGGCATATCCCTTTGAACTGCCCCGCTGCGCAACCAATCATTTGCTGCTCGAACTGCCGGAATCGCTCATTCCCAACGTCGATCGGGGTGTCGTCGAAGCCGGGCCGCCGGTCCCTTCCGGGTCCAAAGCCTGGCGCATCGAACTGGGGGGAATCCACCGTGCTGTCGTCCGCCTGACGAAAGCCGGCGCGGCGGCGCAGCAGCCCCCCGCTCTACTCCGCCAGAACGTCTCGTACGAGTTTTCTCCACGCGGCGTCGACGTTACCGCACAATTGCATATCGACGTCCAAGGCGCCCCTCTTCGGCAGCTGACGGTCGAACTCGATCCTCGACTGCGCCTGGTCGCGGCACAGTCGGCGGACAAGGACATCCCATGGACGGCCAGCGATGCCGCGGGCGGCGGGACACGCATCGTGCTCGACTTGCCCGAACCGATCTCCGGCATCGGCCGAACCGTGCGACTCTCGGCGCTTGCGGCGCTGGAAGAACACCGGAGCTGGCGTTTACCGCAAGTGCTCGTCGAGGGAATGGCCTGGCTCGAAGGGACACTGGTGCTCGTGGTTCCGAAGCCGCTTGTGCTGGATCGGATCGGAACGGACGGTTGCCGGCAATTGAAGGCCTCTCCGTTGGCGGCTCCATTGTCGGGGGAATCGCTCGAGTTTCAGTGTTTTCGGCCTACGGCCAGCGTCGACATCGTCCTCGCTAGACCGACTGAGCGTCTTCACGTCGACACCGGCAGCATTGTGGAAATGGGGGCTGCCGGAATCTCCTGCCGGGCCGTCGCCGAGATCAGTCTCAGGCAAGACGAACAGTTTTCGATTGCGGCCGACCTGGGACCGAACTGGTTCATCGACGCGGTCGAGGCGACCAACGATCCGTCGAACATCGCTGATTGGCAAGTCGATTCCGACGGTGCCGGAGCCCATCTCCTTGTCGCACTGAAGCAAAGCGTGTCGGCGCGGCAGCCACTCCGCCTCCGGATCAGTGGGCATCGCAGTGCGGCTCCCACCGAGGAGTTGGAGCTGCGCGAGCTTGAGATGCTGCATTTTGTCAAGGCGGACGGCCGCCAGTGGATGGCCGTCCGGGCCGCTGATGCGCACGAGCTACGAATCAACGGAGCCAGCGATTTGACCCGGATCGACCCGCAACAGCTCACGGCAGCCGAATCTCGTTTGTTTCCTGAGACGCCCACTGGGTTGGTGTTTGCCGTCGATCCGGCGGCCGCACGGCTGCAAATCGCCACGGTGCCACGGAAGCCGACGTACACCGGCGAAATTAATGTCGATGTCGTTGCCGATGGCAAGACGTTGACCGAAACCTACACGCTGCGATGTTCGTCCCCTTCGGCGCGCGTCGACCGGGTGCTGCTATTCTGCTCAAACGCCAGGTCGACCCCGTTGCGTTTCAGCCTGGCTGGGGCCAGCAGCGGCCAAATCGTAGCCCGACGATTGCCTCCCGATGATCACGCCGTCAACGGGCTATCCAAGGCCGGTGAGGCTTGGGAGCTGACGTTACGGCTCCCCCGCACCGCTCCCTTCGAAATTCGGGCGGACCGCAGCTTCCCATTCACCGGTCAGGTGCCGTTGTCGCTGGCCTCGCTCCCCGAGGCTTCGACACAGCGAGGCACGCTCACGATTCGAGCTCTGGGGGAAACCGGGATCGGCATCGATAATCACCACCGCCTCCGAATGATTCCAGCCGAATTCGCCGACGCCGACCTCTATCCGACCACGCGCGGGGCCTATCGATACGAGCCGATCGGTGACGTGTCCAGCGCCGATCCGGCGATCAGCGTTCATCCGACGTCGTCACCGGCGGCCGAGGCGGGCGCCTGGGTATGGCGAAGCCAGTTGGAATCGCGCTATGCGCTACGTGATGCGACGCTTCATGTGGCGACCTGGTACGTTCAGACTGCCGGCCGCTCACGGTTAAGCTTTTCGCTGCCTCCCGGAGCCGAACTGCGTGCCGTCGTAATCGATGATATGCCTTTGCCTGACGCACTCGTCAGTGGTTTCGACTCGCATTTCACCGTCGATCTACCGTCGGGCAGGCAGTTTGCCACCGTTCTCCTGTCGTTTGTTGCCGAGGGACGTTTGCCGCGCCTGGCCGGTTCGCTGGTGCCGGCATGGCCCGAAATCGACGTACCGGTGCTGGCACGACGTTGGAAGATTTGGCTCCCGCCCGGCTATGAACTGGCCGCCACGGACGAGCGCTGGGAGACACCGTCGATAGCGCCCCCATCCTGGAGCCAACGGCTTTTTGGACCCTTGGGTCGTCCCGCGGGACAGACTCCGTTCCATCCACTTCGACTGGCGGAATGGTCGGAGCTGTTCTCTTCCCGAGCTGAAATCGGCACGGTCAACGTCGAAAAGCTGTGCCAGGCATTGGGCAACGCCGTAGCCATGCATGCGGCCGATCCACAGCCGCTTCGCTGGGGCCGGCTGTGCGACCTGCTTGCCAGTGCACCCGCCGCATCGGGATTCGATTTCCTGGTCGATGCCGAATCGCTCGAGCAGATTGGATTGCGGGCCGACACGGTCGTGCCTGCCGGGGGATCGGAAAGAGGGATTGAGCGTGGGGAGATGGTCATCGATCGCGCTGAGTTGTTTCTGCTCTACAACGATCAGTTCGTAGTGCTGACTACGGCGGCGGCCGTGGCTCGCGATGACACCGGGCTGGCGATCGACCACGGTGGGTTGACGGGTTGTCTCCGTTCGGGCCCGTTGGCCGACGAAATCGAAGCGAGCGTGCGCGATGACGAAGCGTCGCGCTACGTGCCACTGGCCGTGTGGTCCAAGCTGAGCGCCGGGCCGGCTGCGCCTTGGCGGCGCGAATCAGTCAGCCCTGCCGGATTATGGGCCACCCGCGGATGGAGCACGGTCTCTCTGGCAGTCGGGAATCGAACCGATCAGCCAGTGTCGATCGTGCGTCCCGCGGCCATGCAGTCCTGTGCCTGGGCGGTGTTTTTGTTGGTTCTGTCGATCGGTGTTTGGCGGCAGGAACGAGGGCTGTGGCTGGTGGCGGCGCGTCGTCGCCTTGGCGGCGATCGCGCTCGTCATCTCAGTAACGTTTGTCCCGCTGGCTGCCGCAGCGTTCCTGGCGGCGCTCCGCATTGGCCTGGTCAACCGTCGATCGGACGCGTCCAAAGTCCGCGTGGCCCAGCCGTCACGCAGCCGCGTGCCCAGCCTGGCCGCTCCGATCCTGCTCTTTTTATCGATGGCGCTGGCTCTTGGTGCTGCGATGCGATCTTGGGCCGAAGAACCAACTCTGCCAGGCAATGACGCCACGCGGGCGGGCATTGGCCCAACCGGCGCTGAAAAACCGTCGATAACGAACTCCTCGCTGACCGAGATATCGGCGGACGGCGCGCCAACTGGTGGCGACGAAAATCAATCGGGACAAACAGTCTTGGCATCGCGCGTCTATCGGGTGTTTGTGCCCGTCGACGCCGATAGGCGACCAGTCGGGTCAAAACTGTATGTGCCGGAGGAACTGTTTCAAGGGCTTTCGCGACGGGCCGCCCGAGCGATCCAGCAACCCGGGGATTGGCTGATGACGCGAGCCAGTTACCAATTGCTATTGTCGCGCGAAAATGCCCAGGAGACCGTGGCCGTCGCCGAGTGCAAAGCCATATTCGATCTGGAAGTGTTCCGCGCAGGAACCGAATTAAGCATTCCACTCGGCGGCATGGGAGGCATGCTTGTGCGCGGCAGCGCCAAGCTGGATGGACGACCAATCGACATCGACCGGCCCAATGACGCCGATCACTTGTCGTTCGTGGCTGACCAGGCCGGGTTGGCGCGTTTGGAAATGAACTTCACGCCAGAAATCCAAAGCGATGGCACCACTGCCGGCTTCGATTTATCCGTTCCACCGTTGCCGATCTCATCTCTGGCGGTTTCCTTTGCCGGCGAACCTGTGCCCATCGACATTCCCACGGCCCGCGGCCAGACCGCGCCGCGATCTACGGTCTCTACGGTGCAGGCTGAATTGGGGCCGAGTGGTCACCTGGCGGTCCGATGGTCGGAAGACAAAAGGACTGCAGCGATCCATCCGAACGTCGATGTCGAAGAATTATTGTGGGTCACATTGCAGGCCGGTTCTCCGGTCGTTGATGCCCGCTTCAAGTGTCGGGCAGCCGAAGGCCGCATCCACCATTTGCGGATCTTGGCCGATCCGCGATTGCAACTTTTGCCCGCGACCGGAGGGCAGTCGAACATCACGGCGATTCATGCGACGCCCGGGGATCCGGTCACGTTAGACCTCGATCTATCCCAAGAGGCCGATCAAACCAATCCGCATGATGTAACAGTCGATTTGGCCTTCTTGGTGACGGGTACTTCCGGCATCGGTAATTTCCGAATGCCTCGGCTGGAATCGCTGGGCGTTCGTTCCTCAAGGCGTCTACTGGCGGTATCGCTCGATCCCTCACTGCACTATGACGAACAGCTGGGTGACGACATCAAACCGCAGAGCACCGCCGATTTTTTAGCGGCCTGGGGAACTGCCAGCCGCGAACCCCAACTCGTCTATGCCATTCCCCAAGGGATGGCTGCCTGGCTGTTGGCAACGCGTCCCACCGAAGTCCACAATATCGTGGAACAGATGACCATTTGCAGTTTTGGCCAGGACAGTGCCGTCGTGCATTGTAGCGCGGCACTCATGACCTCGTCGGGTCACAATTTCCAGTTACGGCTCGTTGGCCCCCCCGGATTGGAGATCCAAAACGTATCGCTCGTCGAAGGAGGCGTGCAACGCGTGGCTCGCTGGTCCGCCGATCCTACCGGAGCCATTACCGTCTTTCTCACCGGGCCTGTCACCGGCCGTCAGCAGTTTTCGCTCGAAGGCCGCATGTCAGCACCCCTCGAGGGAGATGTGGCACTTCCCGGCTTTCAGTGGCTCGACGCCGAAGTGAAAAAAAGTCAGGTCGAAATCTTCCGGCAACCGGCGACCCTTGTCGAAATGCGCGAAACCGCCGGCGTTTCCGTTGTTGAGGCCCCGGCTGAGGAGCGGCTCAAGTCCGAATGGGGACGCTTGGTGGCCAGCTACACGCAGGACGATCCGCAAGCGATGCTCGGCGTCCATTTGGCTCGTAACCAACCGCAGACCGAAGGCCGACAAGTCCTGATCGTCGATCGAGATCGTGATTCCTGGACCGCCACGATCGATTTGCAATTGCACGTCCGCCAAGGCCTGGTCGATGTGCTGCGTTTCGACGTCCCCCGCAATGGACCGAGCCCTATCAGTTCGACCAGGACGTCCAATGGGAGTTGCTGCCGATCCCCTCCGAAAACCGCCGCCAATTGGTCATTCGGCCGTCAACGCCGATTACCGGCGACTACTCTCTACGAGTTCGCGGACAATTGGTGCCTTCGATGGGAGATCGCTTGGGGGTGGCCGACGTTATCCTTAGAGGCCCGGGAAAGCTCGGAGCGGTTCGTCGTCCTGCCGCACCAATGGGAACGCGAACATGTTGTCTGGGACACGACCGGCCTCGCCGACGCACAACTCAATAGCGATCTGCAGAAACGTCTCGCCTTGCGAGAAGGGATGCAAACATTTCGCGTGTCGGGAGAGCAGTTTCAAGCATCACTCAGAAACATCGAACATACGCCCAGCCGGCCGCGCGTACGCTTGGCAGATATCCACTATGTGTGGCAAGCCGATGGAAATTATTACGGCGTAAGCACCTTCGAACTGGCCCCCGCAAGTGCTTTGAACGCGACGGTCGAGCTGCCTCCGGGTATGTCGCTCGTGAGCGTCGCAGTTGCCGACTTGCCGGCGGCCGTGGTTCCTTCCGGCCCGCACGGATGGCGGTTTTTACTCGGGCCACCGCGGCTTCCGCAGCACGTGGAGATAGTGTTTCGAGGCACACTGGCCAACGCGTCCTCTTCGTCCGGACTGCTTCGATTTGAAGCTCCCAGCCTGGAAGGATTGGAGGTCGACGAAACGCTATGGACCGTGGACGGGCCCGCTGGGGCCGGCCCCGGCGAGCCCGTTGAGGCATACCCGATGACTGCTGCCGGACTGGAGTTGGAACGCCTTGGGGCAACCAAGTCAGTACTCGATTTGGCGGCGCATGTCGCCAGTGAACAGATGCCTGAAGAAATGAGTCGCTGGCGGTCACTTTGGAAAGGGCGATTCCTTGCCGCTCGTGCGCGAGTGGGACGCTTGACACTAACCAGTAGCCAGACAGCTAGCCAGCGCAGATCTCGAGACGTGGAATCGCGAAGAGGGCGAAATTGCCTCCCGCTTGGAGATCGTTGCGGCGGCACCGGCAGTCCCCACCGGACCGGCGTTCGAACCGTTGCAATTGCTCGTCGCCAATGTTGCCGCGGATCGGAGTGCCGTGGGGTGTAAGTTTGTCGGAAACGCACCGGCCCTTTCCGTCCGTTACCCGCGGAGTCTCACGGCAACTTCGGTTGGCGCCTGGTGGCCTCGGTCTTGTTATTGGGCTTAGCGCTGATGCTCGTTTGGAAGCGACCGGCTCGCGCCGCCATACGGCTCTCTTCCCCGCAACTGCTCGCCCTGATTGGGGTCTGCTGGTGGCTGTGGCTGGCGCCGAGCGTGGTTGGCTTCGCGATATTGCTAGGCACGTTAGTGGTTGGTTTGGCGCGGCGTCTGCGATCAGCCGGCCCAACTCATCTGACAACTTTGCCGACGGGATGAGTTTGCCGACGGGATGAGCCGGAGCACGGCGGACTTCTATGATCGGTTTTTGGTACGTCGTGCCGCGGTGCGATTTCGGCAATCCCCGCTTCGCCACGAAGGGCATGGAGCTTTGTTACTGGTACTGGTTAACATTGGGATAATAGTGCGAGTAGTTCAGGGTGCGAGTTTGATGGCCGGTGTCGCGTATGATCTGGTTCGGGCGGCGCGTCGAGGTCGGAGCGGTGGTTTCCAGCGTCGAAACTTGCCGTTGCAATCGTTGGATCGAAGCCGTTTGGCCGTTGTTCGTCTGGCGCTGTTGAACAAACGGTTGTACGAGTGTTTGGTATGCGCCGGACATCCCGACGGCATCGGCCAGATACAGATTCGTGTAGGGGCTGACCGCCGGTCGGCCAACTCCTCCGGCCCCAATTGGGTCCGCCTGGCCACCGACCGGGTATCCGCCGATTCGAGGACTTGCCAGTAATTGCTGAGCGTGGCTCGTGCCGGCGGCCGCCGATCCCCACCAGAAGGCGCAACCCGCGACGAGTAGTATTGTCTTGCGAACCATGGTCGTTCCTTTCAGATTTCACTTCCCGCACGTTACGGCTTATGTTGTGGGTTGATTTAGCCTGGTCATGGATTGGGACGCTCAGGCGAGGCGTTTACTGTTAGAAGGCACCACCACTACCCAAGCCTTTGGGAAAGCGGTTGATGGTCTGGATGGCTTGAGCGCCCAAGAGCGTCGTGCCGAAGATTCGTTCCACCGGAGCACTCAGCTGGTCGAGGAACGTATCGAGCGCGATGACCTTGTTCTCGGCGATGAAGATGCGGTCGCCCGGCATCACCTGATAGTTGGTGGCGGTGGCGGCCCCTTTGGTGATTTCGGTCCAGCTGACCGGCAGGATTTGGTCGCAGTTGACGTCGCCGGGCGTGGGACGCGAAATCCAGATGTTCTTGCTCGACAAGCGGCTCAGCCCGTTGACTTGTGCCAAGGCGTCGAGCACCGTTTCGTTGCCGGTAATCGGCACGCGGACCAGCGTGTCGCCGAAGCCGGCTCCTTCGGTGATGACGTAGTAGACCTTGCTGTTGTAGGCGAACACGTCGACCGATACGCGCGGGTTTTCCAGGTAGTTTGACAATTGAGCTTCGACGGCGGTTTTGGCCTCGGCGACCGTCAGGCCGGCCACGTAGACCGTGCCGTAGGTTCCCATGTTGACCGTGCCGTCAGGTCCGACGAGATGTTCGCCGGCAACCTGCTGCTGGCCGCTCGTTTGGGCCAGGCTGACGGAAACCTGCGGATCACGCAGCACGCTTTTGAGATGAGTTTCGATGGTCTTGCGGGCTTCATTGATCGTCTGGCCCGTGACCAACACCTTCCCATAAGCCGGTCCCAATTCGATGGCTCCGGCCGGATCGATCGGATACTCACCGGTGATCGGCTGATCGATGAGTGGATTGGCCACTTGAATTTGCAGCACATCGAGTGGTTCGACGTGGTACGGAGCCTTGGGGACCAGTTTCACGGCATCGATGAGCAGGATATCGGGGGGTTCGATGACATAAGTTGGCAGCGTGCTTTTATCTTTTTCGGTCGGCACGCTGGGAACCCAAGGAGTGACGCCTGGTTGTGCCTGGGGATGGGTGGCGATCGGATTGGACTGGCCGCGCACGGTCAAAGGGGCCTGGCAGCCGGCGGCCCACCAGGGGGCCAGCATCAGGCCGCCGAGCCAGACGGCCCGCCAGACATGCTGAACGACAAGAGCGACAAGCCGGTGCGACATGACAAACCCGGTAGAAGCCAAAGGACGACGCGACGCAGGACTGAGCGTTCCGTTCGCGCGGGTGCCCGGCGGCAAACTTTATGCAACCGGCACCGCCGTACTAATCGGCAAAGTTTGCCCAAATACTTTGAACTGTTTGAAGGATCTCCCCGACTCTTCTGGAATTTGCCGCCAAATGATTGCCCAGATTGTGCGGTTTATCGCGGCGACCGGTTCCTCCGGCGCCTTAGGGCGAAATTGCTTGGCCGGTTCCGCAAGTCGTTTTGCGGCGCGGGCTTGCAGTTTTGGCGCGTTGACACGCCCGATGGCCCATGTAGGATGAAAAGAATTAGAAGTCTCTAGACTCGTCTTGCAGTTGGCCTGTCTGGCTGCGGCCCGAGTCCCCTTTCATGCTTCCGTGCTGCCCAGAGAATTTCTCTGTTCGTGGATGGCACATGGAAGAGCGCTAGCCGGCGGTGAAACCAGTCCGCCGGGGGAATAGCGCAAGATCGCTGGCGATGGATCAGCCGGCCCCGGAAGCAAATCAGCAGCAAGTTTGTCGGTCCTTTCTCAACCATCCCCCTCACAGTCGATTTTTTGACCCCATGCGAAGATTAAATATCAAATTATCGGTCTCCTTGGTCGTTGGTTTGTTGGTAATGGTGGCCGGGGTCCATGTGATCCATGGCATCCAAATCGACAAGAATGCCGTCGTGCTGTTGAAAGAGGCAGAGCGAGCGGAGCAAGAAGGTGAACCCGGCATGCGTCGCGCCGTCAAGAAGTACGGCCAATATCTGAAGCATCGACCCGAGGACGTCGTTGCGCAGGAGAAATTTGCATTGCTGGCGGCCGATCTAGCCAATATGCCTGGGTCGTCCCAGGAGGAAATGAGATTGGCCTATCGTGCGCTGGATGTCGCGGCCAAGCATCCCGAACTGGTCGAAGTGCGGCGCCGCATCATTGATTACTACATGCGATTAGGGCGTTACGTCGACGCGGCGGAATACTTGGAGAAATTGCGCACGGCGGCTCAGGAGAGTGGAAAACGCGAACCGGATCTCGATGTGAAATTCGCGCGTTGCGAGGTGGTGTTGGGGCATCATGACGCTGCGCTGAAGGTGCTCGACGAGCTCATCGGCTACGACAAAAAGACGAAGACATTCGATGCCGATTTGGCCGTCGCCCCATGGGAAATCGACGCTTACTTGACGTTGCAAGAAGTGCTTCGACGTCGCCTCGATGACGCGGAACTGGCCGACGAAGTAATGCAGCAAATGGTCATCGCCAATCCCGATTCCTCGGACGCTTATCTCAGGCTTGGCCGGTACCAAATGCGGCAAGGGCGTCCGGCAAAGGCAATCGCGGCATTTGACCGGGCACTCGAGTTGTCTCCGGACGACCCGGACGTGATTCTGGAAGTGGCCGATATTGCCATCACGCGTCGGGATTTCGATCGAGCTCGGCCCCTGCTGGAAGCGGGGTTGAAGAGCCATCCGGACGTCGCGGAAATGTACCGGGCAATGGGTGCACTCACGCTCGCCGAAGGCAGGAAAGGCGACAAGGGCGATCAAGCCGAAAAATCCGCCATGGACGGCGTCGAGGGAGCGATTGAGCAGGTGCTGGCGGGACTCGAACGTGCACCCAACAGTCCGACCCTGATGATGTTCCTGGTCGACTTGCAATTGATGAAGGCGAAAACCGATTTCAGCGGCGTGAAGGACGCGATCGAGCGGATGCGCACCGCGCATGCCAAAGGAATTCATCGACTTCTACGAAGCGGCATTGTCCATCCGGCAGCGCAAGTGGCCGACCGCCGCCGCACAATATGAAACACTCCGACCCTTGATGGCGCGCTGGCCGGACCGTGTCATGCAGATCGACCTGGCTTTGGGGCAGTGTTACGAAAACCTGGCGCAACCCGATCGGCAAGCCGAAGCATACCGACGTGTGTTGGACGTCCAGCCGGATCAACCGCTGGCGCGGTTGGGGCATAGCCGCGCGATCATGGCCCTCGGTAAGCGGAAAGAGGGCCTGGCGGAGTTGGAAAAGGTCGATCGAGAGCTGCGAGCGCGGAAAATCGACGCGCCCCAGGTGCGTGCCAATTTGCTGCAAGCACGCGTGTCGGAACAGCTGCAAAAGTCCGCCGAAGAGCGCAAGTGGGACGAAGTCGATGCCCTCGTGCAGGAGATGCTCGACGACGAGAACATGGACGACCTTAAAAAGGGACTGCTGCGGGTCGAAATGTGTTCGATGAAGGGCGATTTGGACGGGGCCAAGGCATTGGTCACTCCGTTGCTGGAAGAACATCCGAAAGAGGTGCGCGCTTGGTTGGCTTGGTATGGAATTCAGGAGCGTCTCGCCGCGAAGAGTCGCACCACGAAGGAGAAAAAAACCAGCGAGGAGCAGCTCCAAGCGCTTCATGATGCCGTGGACGAGGCGCTCGGCCGCGTGGCCGAGGCCGAGAAAGCCGCCGGCGACCAGGCTGCGTTTCGCGTGCTGCGCGCCGCGGCGGTGGCTCGACTGGGCGGCGACGAAGCTAAGCAAAAACTGGCCGCATTGGAGGAGGGGATCGACCAGTTCACTCCAGAAGAACAGGTGACGATCTGGGAGGGGCTCGGCAACGCCTATCAACGCCTCCGCGATTATGAAAACGTGCGACGGTGTTACCAGAAATTGGTCGACCACAATCCCAACGACCTGTTCCCGTGGGAAAATATGTTCGACGTCGCGACGATGTACGCGGACGATAAGGGCGCCGCCGAAGCGGCCTCGCAGATCAAAAGAGTTTCCGGGGGCGCCGGGAGCGCCTCCTACAAATATTGCCTCGCGTCGCAGTTGATCGGGAAAGTGATTGCGGCCGTCTCGCAAAAGAAGGTCGAACCGGCTCGCGAGAAGGAGCGCTTGGACGAAGCGCGCAAGCTCGTTGATGAGATTCGCCGCGTGCGACCCGATTGGCATCAAACCTATCGGCTCGAAGGCGAGATTGACGATCTGGAAGGCCATTTCGATGCGGCAATCGCCAATTATCAACGGGCATTGGAATTGGGCTCGACCAACGCCAACACCGCGCGCCGTGTCGTCATCCTCCTTTTCCAGCAGAATCGGATGAGTGAAGTGCAAACGGCTTTGAAGCATGTCGGCCGTGATAGCTCGAACCCGATGTTAGAACGGATTAACGTCGAATCGAAGTTCCGCAGCGGCGATCGAGAGGCTGCCTTGGAAATGGCCAAGGAGTCGGTGGCGGCACTTCCCGACGAGTCTCCGGCGCAGGACGCTGCCTCCGCGCACGTCTGGTACGGCAAGCTTTTGGAGAGCGACAATCATTTCGACGAAGCCGAAAAAGAATATCGGGCCGCGCTCGAGAAGCAGCCCGAGTCGGCCAATCTGTGGATGCTTTTGATCAGCAATCTGGCGACGGCCAGCAAGTCGGCCGAGAAGGAAGGCAAGAAGGACGAGGCAGCCGCCAAGAAGGCTGAAGCGGCCGAAGCGATTACCAAAGCCAAAGAATCGGTGCCGGAAAAGGATAAGCCGTCGCTTTTGGCACAGTCTTATGAGGCCATCGATGAACTCGATCAGGCCGAAGAATGCCTGTTGTCGGTCCTGAAAGACAACCCCGGTAACTTGAACGTACCGCGGAATATCGCCGCGTTCTATTTGCGGCATGGCATGACGGACAAGGCCCGAGAGCAGATCGAGACGATTCTGGCCTCCAAGCAGGATGACAGTCTGGCCGCGGCGAATCGCGCTCGGCGCGCCGTTCTCTGGCTGAGATCCTGGCGCGCCACGGAGATTCAGCCGACGTTCAAAAGGCCATCCAACTGGTCCAGCAAAACAACGCCGAGGGCAAGCAAACCGTGTCCGATGTGCGGTTTATTGCCGGAATTCTCGCGAATCGACCCGATCCCGAGTCGCGCGACCAGGCCATTCAGCTGTACGAACGACTGGCTGATCAGCAGGCAATCAATGTGCAGGAACGCATGTTGCTGGCGTTGCTCTACAACCGAGCGGGCAAGTGGTCGAAAGCGCGCGACCAGGTCTACTCGCTCTTGGGTCGAATGCCCAAGAACCCTGTGGTGCTTGCCAATTGGATTCAAATGCTACTCGAGCATGACGAGGTGCAGAATCTCGACAAATGGATGGAGAAGCTCGAAGAGGCCGCGCCGAAGAGCGATCAGACCATTCAGCTCAAGCTTCGCTGGTTGGCCAAACAGGAGAAAACCCAAGAGGCGACCGACTATGTCAAGGGTCTTGTGTCCGATCTGGCTGAACCGGCCGAGCCGCTGAAGCCCGAACAAGTGGCGATGCTCGCGAAGGTAGGCACCATTCTGGAGGAGTTGAAAGACTATTCAGACGCTGAGAAATACATGCGGCAATGGTACGAGAACGAGCCTGGACAGACGTTGGCGTTCGCGGCTTTCTTGGGGAGGCGCGGCAAACTGGATGAGGCTTTCAGTCTGTTCGACAAGGTCCGCGAAGAAGAATTCGCTTCGACCGGCGCATCCCAAGGCGCTCCGCCAGAGACAGCCATCAAACCCGTCGACTCGGTGAGCGACGACAAATCTGAGGCGAAAACTGATAAGTCCCCCGAGCAGGTCGTTCCTCAGGTTTTTGTCGCGGCCGTTCAAACCCTCCGCCTCAATCCTGGTGAAGCCGCCGTTGCCTACCAAAAGATGCTGGAGCAATGGTTGACGGCTGCCATCGAGAAGAATCCGAAGTCCGCGCCGCTCAAGTTGCTGTTGGTCGACCTGAACGACATCGAAGGCCGCTTCGGCGATTCGATGAAGTTGTATCGCGCCCTGCTGGCTGGATCGGAATTGAATGAACGGCAGCGAGCGGTCGTGCAGAATAACCTGGCCTACTTATTGGTGACCCGCGGCACCAAGAAGGATTTGGACGAAGCCAAATCCTTGACCGATGAATCGTTGGCGCATTTTGGACCCATTGGGGGGGTGCTCGACACCCGCGGCCTGATTCGCTTTGCCGAAGGTGACACCAAGGCAGCGGTGGACGATTTCAAAACGGCCGTCGCAGACTTACCCTCCGCTGTGAACTACTTCCATCTTGCCATGGGTGAAGAAAAGTTGGGAAATGCCACAGCCGCGACGGAAGCCTTTGCTAAGGCCGAGGAGCTGAAGCTCGACTCCACGCAGCTCTCGCCCAGTGAACAACGGGACTACAAGCGACTGCAGAAAAGTCTGGCCAAGCCGGGGAAAGGTTGAGTTTGGTCATGGACTCCACGCGCGCCTGGCAGGAATATTTTCGCAAATGGCCCCCAGAGTTGGAACGCCGTGGCGTCATCGTCACCTCTTTTGACGAGCAGATTCCGTTTGACGGCTTTGCCACCAACGAGCACATGCTCCTTCTGGAGCGCAAAATCCCCGATACTTCGGGCGCCCGAAAAATCTTGCTGTGCTACGAGCAAATCGTGGCTGTCAAAATTACCGACGTCGTAAAAATGAAGGCGTTTCAGTCACTGGGATTCGAAGAGCCGGCGGCCAAGCGGTCGGGCGTGGCTTGAACACGGGTCTCGTCCAAACCGCAGCGCCATCCTCCCAGCGACGTTGGCAGGTTGCGAGGCAATTGTCTGGCAAATCGCTTCGGATTCGTGGTGGATTCCTGGCGATTCACGCCGTTTGCCGCATCGAGTGAGTCGAAAACGTCTGCGGCTGCCGCACGTATTCCGCTCCATCATTTGCACGGGTCCGGGGAGCTTTCATCGGGCGAATGGCAAAAACACGGATTCTCGGTGGGGAAAATTTGACTTGGTTCTCCTTGGCCATCAAGAATCCAGGCCCGATCGTCTCATCCGCTCCCCCCGAGCTGGCCCGTCGGGCCTTTGACAACCGCCCCGACGGCCAGTAGCCTGCAAGCATTGGGAGATTGAACCGACTGACGGCGTGGCTTGGGACGAACTCGCTGAGAAGAAGAACGGCAAGTTTCGGCACCTAGCTTGCGGCTCAGGCGGCATTGCACGGTGTGGCCGTTGCAATTGGCAAATTCGAGGGTTTTGTTACGCGTGTCCCACTCATCACGCTATTTAATAGAGGATCAGAACCATGATCAAGTTCGCTGCACTTTCGTCGTTTGCGCTTGCGGTAATCGGAGCCTTTGGGATCGCACAAGGTGCGGAAGCTTCCAAGGGACCGCTCGATTTCACGATGACCAGCATTGATGGCCAGCCGGTCGAATTGGCAAGCTATAAGGGCAAGGTGGTAATGTTCGTCAATGTCGCCAGCCGCTGCGGCTTGACGCCGCAATATGAGGCGCTCGAAGCGCTCTATAAGAAGTACCGTGACCAAGGCTTTGTCGTGTTGGGCTTTCCGGCAAACGAATTCGGTAAGCAAGAGCCGGGAACCAACGATGAGATCGCCAAATTCTGTAAGAGCAAATACTCAGTCGATTTTCCAATGTTCGCCAAGATCGTGGTGAAGGGCGACGGAATCTCGCCGTTGTAT
This sequence comes from uncultured Planctomycetaceae bacterium, assembly GCA_963702015.1. Lineage (GTDB taxonomy): Bacteria > Planctomycetota > Planctomycetia > Pirellulales > PALSA-1355 > DATJTR01. Next base: position 592,738 of record OY969698.1, on the reverse strand, counting down.
CAGTATCTCACCTCGGACGAAACCGACCCTAAATTCGCCGGAACGATCAATTGGAATTTCGAGAAGTTCCTGATCGGGCGGGACGGGAAAGTCGTGGCTCGGTTCAGCCCCAAAGTCACTCCCGACTCGCCAGAAGTGGTGCAAGCCGTCGAAGCCGAATTGGCTAAAAAGTAAGGCCGCCCGACTTCGCTGGCAAAACGTGTGGACAAACGCGTTACCCAGCGCGGCGTTTGCGCCCCCATCGGTGCAAGGCAAACCGACGTGGACTGAGCTGAGGGCGTGCGCGCTCAGGTGCCTTGGAACTTGGGCGGACGCTTTTCGGCAAAGGCAGTGATGCCTTCTTTGGCGTCGGCTGTTTGCAAGCAGGCGATGTAGGCAGCCGTGTCGTTCAGATAAGCCACTTTGGCTTGCGAGGACTCGTCCAAGTGCAGAACCTGTTTGGTAGCACGCAGTGCGGCCGCCGGCGTGGCCAATAGTTTTCTTACCAATTCGTCCGTGGCCCGATGGAGTTGATTGCCGGGCACGACACGATGGACAAGGCCATAGGCATGTGCTTGCTGCGCGGAGATCGTCTTGCCGGTCAGGCATAATTCCAGCGCACGCGCTTTGCCCACCAAGGCAGTGAGCTGGGCCAGGCCGTAGCCAGGCGGCCATCCGAGCAGCACTTCGGGCATACCGAAAGTGGCGGACGTTGCGGCAATGCGAAAGTCGCAAGAATAGGCGGCAACGCATCCGCCGCCGAGCGCTGGGCCGTTCACCTTGGCGACAAATACCTGCGGCAGTTGTTCGATGGCTAGCCACATCCGCGCATGCCGATGACTCAGTTCTGTGGCAGCCCCCAGATCGAGGCCGCGAAGTCCTTTGATGTCGCTGCCAGCGCAGAATACACGGCCGGCGCCCGTGACCGTGACCACCCGGACCTCGGGATGTCCGGCCAAATAAGCGATCAGCTGACACCAGTCGTCGGTTAGCTCAAGGCTGACAGCGTTGCGCTGTTCGGGCCGGTTGAGAGTGACGGACAGCACCGGCCCCGCTGCCGCGATCAAGAGTGTTTTGAGCGGTGGCAGAGCATGTGGGTTGGGTTTGAGGTTCATGGGATGCAGGATTCCGTCAGGCAGTTTGGCTATTTTTTCCTCGAGTCGCTGGCGCACTCTTTCCAGGCGGACCACCGCGCGGCGGTGCGTGCCCCGACCGATCGGCTCGAGCGCATCGAAGGCCGCGACGTCGAAATCGATGGCCCGATCCGTAATGGCGGTGACAGTCGCTTCGGCTCGAACCTGGGCGCCGATTGGCGTGGCGGCCAGGTGTTGGATATTCACCGCCGTGCCGACCGACTCCTCGTTCTCTTCGAGGAACGGGCGCAAAGCCTCTTTCGCGGCCCTCTCCATAAGCAAGATCATGTTGGGCGTGGAGAAGACGACGGCGCCAGGACGACCCGCAGTCGATTGCTGTTGGCCGAGATGAATCGTGTGCTGAGCGGCGACCGTCCATTCGAGATGGCCGGTTTGTCCGATCGTTAAGCCGGGACGCATGGGGGAAGACGCCAAGGAGGGAGGTGGGCCCACCGGTCGCGCAGTGGCTTCACGGAGCCAATTTTCAGCGGGCCTGCTTGTGCGTTGATTGTAATTACGCCCCCTGCCGTTTGCTACTCAGTGCGTGGGCCAGGACGCTACGCGGGACGCCGTGCGGTCGAACGGCGGTGCTAGGTGGGGCCCGATTGCGCAAAGGAAGGATCAAGAGCGATTCGGCGCGGCATATCCGGCGTTTTCCGGCCGGTCGCCCTAGCGAACCGTGCTCGGTTTGGGTTGCCCCGGCGCACCGCTGGCGCGGCTGGCCGACTGCGGTGCGGAAGGCGCCGGCTTGGGAAGCCGCAAGGGCTTCTGAACGATTTCGCCCGCCCCTTGCTCCAATTCCGAAGCACGGGCGACCTTGCCGTCCTGATTCCACCAGGTCCAGTGTCCGACCGGGTGTCCCTGCCTGTAGTCGCCTTGGATCGATTTCTGGCCGTTCTCGTGCCACCAAACCCATTTGCCTTGCTGCTCGCCGTCGCTGTATTGGCCTTGAATGGCCCTTTGCCCGTTGGCAAACCACCAAGAGAACTGACCGACTTGAACGTCGTGGTCGTACTCTCCTTCGCTTTGCTTTTGGCCGTTGGGATACCAGGTAACCCAATGTCCGTGCCGCTCGTCCTTGCCTTGCTTGGCATATACGGCCGGCTTTGCATTCCACCAATCATCGGGAGTCTTCACGATCTCCCGAGCGAACAGATAGAGTCCCTCGCTTTTGTTACCGCCCGAGCGATGCTTCTCGATGCGCGGTCCCAGTTTTCGCCCGTGCTCGTAGGTTTCTTGCGCAACGAGCCGCGAATTTGGCCCCCATTCCAGCAGTTGGCCGTTCAGCTCGCCCCCTTCAAAGTGGCATTCGCGCATTTTCTGCCCGGTCGGAAACCACCAGGTGAAATTGCCGTTCCGTTCGCCATCGACAAACTCCCACTCGCTGATTTTGTGTTGGTGCCGATCGTAGATAGTCCACTTACCGTCCAAGCGATCGAGATCGAAAGTGGCTTGTGAGATAAAGGGCCCATGAAACAAACTGTATGGCACCGTCTTCAGCAATTCGGCGTCGGCGGTCCGATACCAACGATTCCAGACGCCGGTCCGCTGGCCGTAGTGATATTGGCCTTCGACCATGAGCGATCCCTGCAGGTCCCACATTTTCCATGAACCGTGGTTGACGTAATTGCCGTCAACGTCTTGCGTCACTTCGCGTTCGACCTTAATGGCTCGATTGGGATACCGCTCGCGGATCAGCTCGGTTTCGATCCCCTCATTGGATATCCGCTCCGGCGGATCGGACGTAGCGGGAAGCTCGTCGTCATCATCGCCCTTCGCAGTGCTTTCTTCGGCGCGGGCGTCATTCGCCGGGCTATCGGCTTGCTCGGCGGCGTCTTTTTCGGCTACCGGCTCGTCTTCATCGGCAAGCGGCTCGGCATCGGCATCGGGAGCCGTTTCAATAGTTGATGGTTCGTCACCGTCATCGCTCGCTTCGATCGCTTCCGGCGCCGCATCGACCGCAGGACCAGCTTTTTCGAACGCCGCGGGAATGGTCTCTTCGGCACGCACCCCGGTGGGTAGTCCCCAACTTACGATGCCCAAGGCGACGGTGATGGCGGCCAGAGTCAAACGGCGTTTCATGGGACCTTCCTTGGAATCGGGATCTCTCACCGTGCAACGCGGAAGAATCGCGGATCGTCCCTGCTACAGATGGCAAAGACGTTTTATTCAGGTTCATCCGCTTTATCGTCAATCGACGAGCTTCGCGGTGAGCGCAGTTGCCAATTCCGAGGCAATTTTTTGCTCGTCCTAGCCGACAGTGTAACCGGGCGCGTCAGCTAGCGCTAGCTAAGGCATATTCGGCGATTTGCCCCGAGCGAGGGCGAAAGCGCATGGCATGGCAAGCGGCACCATCCCACGATCGGTGGGCGAAAGCCATTCCGCAATTGCGCTTATACTCCGAGAATTCGACACCCCGGCGCTCATGCCGCATCCGACGAGCGGCATGGCCGGTTGACGTTACGCCCGCGCCGCCTTCTGAGCCCCTTCGGCGCAGGCCGCCAGGCATTGCTTCACATCGGCAACCGGATCGTTGGCGTTTTCTTCGTATTCGACCGACAGGCAGCCATTGGCCGGGAATTCCACTTTCTTGAGGGCAAGAAAGACGGCAGGCACGTCAAGTTGACCACGCCCCAGGATCACCCCTTGGGCGTCGGCCTTCGGCTCGGCATAGTCCTTCAAATGAAGGCCATAGAGCCGGCCGGAGAGCAAGTTAATCACCCGAACCGGGTCTTCGGCTGAGCGGATATAGTGGCCCAGGTCGGCACATGCCCCGATGTAGGGATGGTGACCTTTGATGGCAGTCAGGACGTCGGTAACCTTGTTGTAGCGGGCGCCCGGTCCATGGTTGTGGATGGCGATGCGGATGTCATATTCGACCACCAGCTTATCGAGGCTATCGAAGGCGTCCTCGGACGGATCGGCCGAGATGGTGTGGGCGCCGAGTTTTTTTGCAAACTCGAAGACACGCCGGTTCCCATCGTGGTCCTTGGAAAAGCTGTTGACGCCGTGTCCAGCGATTTTGATGGCCAACGCCGAGCACTTGTCGCGAGTTTTCTGGATCTGATCATCACTGGCGGCGACCGGAAGGTGCGTGCCAGCCAATTCAACGAAGTGCAGTCCGAGTTCGTCGTGAATAATTTCCAGCGCCGTGTCGAGCCCGTAGGCTCGCAGCGTATAGCTTTGGATTCCCATCGGGTAGCCACCATACAAGTTGGCGTCGTCGGCGGCACGGAGGATGCCCGGCCGAGCGGTCCAACCGGCCAACCCGCCGGCCAAGGCCCCGCCCGCATGCCCAAAAAACGACGTCGTGAAACCACTCGTTGCATGATGGATCCTCCGGAAACAGTCTAAGGGGTGAGCACACGATTCAAGCGGACGCCGCCATCGGCGCGCCGAGCCACGCCAAGGCGGCCTGTCAATATCCTAGCCTCGCGCGACGGGTTGCCTCAAATCTCGTTTACGATTTTGGTTCGCCAAAGAAGGACCCCTGCCTGGCAAGATCGCCGTACCAGGTTACTTCTTGGGTGGCTCGGTGTTGGCCACCCCGATGACCCCGACGGCAATTCGAGGACCCGAGTTGCCCGATGGCTGGGTCTTGAGGTCGTCCGCGTCGGCATGGATCACCAGCGACCGACCGACGATATAGTGCAACTGCAGGTCGGTCGATTTGCTGTCGACCGTCGCCACGCCGTCGTCGCCGGCGGTAATGTTGCCCAGGTCGCCAGCATGATGTTCACCGCTCGCCGGATCGCCGTGCTCATGGCCATCGGGAGCGTAATGACCGCCCGCCGACGAACCATCTTCGCTACGCAAATCGCCGTAGGTGTGAACGTGAAAGCCGTGTTTGCCCGGCTTGAGACCTGCGATCTGACCGCTGATCGACAGCGTACCACCGTCTTGCTTCAGCAACAGCGTTCCAGTCACGCCACTGTTCTTCATGGGCACCAGCACGCACACCGCTTCTTTTGCCGGGGCCGGCTCATGTTCGTGATCATGTTTGTGTTTACGCGGCTTCTCGGCGCCAACGGCCGCAGTGAGTAGGAGACCGACAATCAGCACACCGCTGATGAGAATGCTTTTGTTCATGGACGATCCTCCGCTTTTCTTGGGCGTGGAAGCTCAGGGACGACTGGAACGCTACCGGAAGCATTCCCAGTTTATCCGATGAAAATCGGCTTGTCGCCACGCGAAAAGGCTCGGCTGAGATGAAGTCCCCGTGGGCATCACCCAACTCCGCCGCCGAGCGGACCTCCACGGTGCCGGACGTCGACGGCCGATCAGCTCGTATCAAGCAGCTTGAGATTGGGAGCGATTTCGGCGATTTGGGCAGCCATGAAACGCTGCACGCCGGCCGTAGTTTTGATCGAGAGGACGCGCTCCACGATGCGTTCTGCCCGCCGGCGCGTCAGGTGGCTGGTAAGCTCCTTGATCGTCGGGATGAAGGCGGGGCTCATGCTGAAGCTGCGCAGTCCCATGCCGAACAACAGGACGAACGCTCGGGGCGAGCCGGCCATCTCACCGCACAGCGTCACCGGTTTGTGCGCCTCGCGGCACGCGCGAATCGTGCCGGCCAGCACATGCAGTACGGCGGGGCTGAGCGGCTGGCAGAGATGGCTCACCTTGGGATTGTCGCGGTCGGCAGCCATTAAATACTGCACCAGGTCGTTCGACCCAATCGAAACGAAATCGACTTCGTCGAGCAAATTGTGAATCGAAACGGCCGCCGCCGGCACTTCGAGCATCAAGCCGATGCGCACCGGTCCAAATGGTTTACCCTCGGCCGTGAGTTGTTGCCGCGCTTTGCGAACCATGCTCCGTACGCGGCGCATCTCTTCCAAGGTCGTGATCATGGGAAACATCATCCGCACCCGCTTGGCGACGCCCGGTTCCCTTGCTGCCGATCGGAGAATCGCCCGAATCTGTGTGCTGAAGAATTCCGGGTGCTCGAAGGACAGGCGAATCGATCGCCAGCCCATGAACGGGTTGGCTTCGCGGGCGTGACCCAGGTACGGGATCGTCTTGTCTCCGCCCAAATCGAGCGTGCGGATCGTGACTTGCCGGTTGGGGCTGGCGGCAATAATCTCGCGATAGGCCGCGAGTTGTTCTTCCTCGTCGGGCACGTCGGCATGGGCGAGGAACAAATACTCGGTCCGGAACAAGCCAACGCCGGCGCCCCCCATCGCCGTGGCCGCCTTGGCGTCGGCCAGATTGTTGATATTGGCCAGCAGATGAATGGCAACGCCATCGGCAGTGATCGCCGGTTGATCGCGGTTCTCGGCCAGTGCGTCTTTCAGGTCGAAGAACTCGCGTTGCAACTTTAGATAGGCACTGGTTGTCTCCGCGTCGGGATTCACCAGTACGTGACCTTCGCGGCCGTCGACAACGATCGTGTCGCCGTTGGTCACCTGCTTCAGAATGCCCCGGACTCCGGCGACAGCCGGAACACCCCGACTGCGGGCCAGGATCGCGGCATGGCTGGTGCTGCCGCCAGCCTGGGTAACGATACCGGCCACCTCTCGGTTGCCGAGCATCACTACTTGCGACGGCAGAAGTTCGTCAGCGACAATCACCAACGGACCCGGCAGCGCGTTTTTTTCCGGCTGGAGCACGTCGGTCAAGTGGCTGCTGAGCCGGATAATGACGTCGCGCACGTCGGCCAGACGATCCTTCAGGTATTCGTCGGTCGTGCGCGAGAAGAGCGCCGTGTATTCCGCCAGCAATCGATCAAGCGCGGCCGGAGCGGTGGCTCGCTCGTCGACAATCCAAGTCCGGACTTTGGCCGTAAACGTCGGATCCAGCAGGATCGACTCGTGGACCCGGAAGATGGCCGCCTCTTGCGGCCCCACTTGCGTGGCGACCTTCTGAAACAGTGCATGAAGATCGGCGGCCGTCTTCGTCCGGGCCGCGTCGAAGCGAGCCAACTCGGCGAGTACCTCGCCCTCGTCCAACGGCTTTACATCGGGATTAACGAAAATCTCATTGATGCAATACGCCGTTCCCACGGCCACGCCTGGCGAAACGCCTATCCCTTTTCGCATGGGCAAATGCTACCACTCGGAGAGCTACCAGACAACTAAATGGCCCCGGTGGTCACCATTTATCCGTCCCGTCCCTGATTGTCGGGCTTGCACACAAGGCGCGAATTGGCCGCATCGACACCCGTCAGTTCGCGGCTTTGACTTCGATTTTCCGCGGCAGCACAGTTTCGGCCTTGGGTACGTGCACGGTCAGAACGCCGTCACGGTACTCGGCGCTGATTCGCCGCGGATCGACATCTTCATTGACCTGAAACACACGGTGGAAGTCTCCCACACCATACTCATGCAGCAAGTATTGCGTGTTCGACGGGTCTCGCCGCGGCTCAACACGAGCATAAATAATGAGCGACCGATCCTCGAATCGAATGTCGATCTTGTCGGGGGCGGTCCCGGGCATATCGGCCAAAATGACCAATTCGGTCGGTTTTTCGATGATGTCGACCGATGGTCCATAGTTGATACCCATGCGAGGCGGCTCGACGCCGTTGCCTTGAGTCGGCTGGTTTTGAACAGAGCTTTGCGTGGCCATGGTTTTCTCTCCTTAAATCCTTTGCTTGGCATCGCGCAGTTGCCGAGCAACTCGCCAACTGCGCCGTCAAAATCGTTCTCAATTATCCTTACACCCGGACAACATTCACACGCACGCTAGGTTGTGATCATTCCCCCGAATTCAGGGGCCTGGCGACTGAACATGAATCTTGTGGGGCTTGGCCGCCTCACTCTTCGGAAGAGTCAACAGCAAGACACCGTCGCACAAGTTGGCTTGAACGCGAGCAGCGTCAATTTCGATCGGCAGACGGATGACGCGAGTGAACGTCCCTACTCCTCGTTCGCGGCGATGGAAAACCGTGTCCTTGTCCGCCCGTTCATCTTGCCGATGGCCTTTGATGGTTAATTCGTTGCCCACAACGGAGATATCCAAATCCTCGTTTTTAAAACCTGGTACTTCCGCTTCGGCGAACAGATTGTCTTGTTCCTCCCAAACGTTGAGCGCTGGAAAGGATCGCACGGCCAACTGCGGCAAGCGCCGGACAGGGTATCCCACAACACTGGAAACTGGCGGTCCAACTCTTCGCGCAGCTGCTGAAGCGGCTCGAACCGATTACGGCGAACAGCCATGATAAAAGCTCCTTTTTTCAAAGTTTCGTGTGCACTTCCAATTTGCGATCGTTGCCTTTTCCGCGACTCAGACCGGCCCACGGGTGCAGCGCCGAAACGTTAACTCGAATGCCACGTCCAACAGTCGTAGGAAGCAATGTCCGTGCCAATTTGGTTTGGTCCCCCTTCAATCGCCTTACGTTCATGCGGCTAGCGACTTAGCGACGACACCCAGCCTGTGGCGGGCGCTCGAGAGGCCGGTGCCATTTTGGCAGGCTCGTGGAGGCCGTGGGGCCGCTGGCACACGATTCTCCCCAGTTGTGCGGGCACGGATAGCGGTAAGGTTTTCCAGTTGTGGCAAGGGGATAAGGGCGATATCATGGGCTCTCTTACAAGCCGATCCCATGGGCTGCGACACCTTTTCGCCCACCAAGGGGGTGGATGCTTGGCGAGTGGTTTGACGGGTTGGCGCGGAAAGTAGGCCGGGCCCTGGGCCAGCCTACAGCGGGTCTGGACGGCGGCGAGGACGGTAACAGGCGGACTCTGCCGGCTGTGGGTTGTCGACGGGGCTCGCCGCGCTGCATCGTTGGTATCTGCGGAGCGAAATTAAGTATTCCACCCCGCGCGCCTCGCCCTAGGTGACGGATCGCGCTGTGTGTTCCTCAAGTATTTGCCGGCTCTTCACGATTTGCTGTCTTCAACCGTGCTCCCAGATTTGCGGCGATGCGATTTACCTTTGTCGACAAGGTGCTTGACCTGCAGCCCGGGGTGAAGATCACCACGATCAAGGCTTTGTCGCTCGCCGAAGAATACCTCGCCGATCACTTTCCCCGGTTTCCGGTGATGCCCGGCGTGCTGATGCTCGAATCGATGACCGATGCGGGCGCATGGCTGGTGCGGGCAAGCGAGGATTTTGCTCACAGCATGGTTTTGCTCAAGGAGGCACGCAACGTCCGTTTCGGCCGCTTTGTTGCCCCCGGCCAGGTGTTAACGGTTACGGCTGAAATCCTCAAGCAGGAAGGACGAGTAGTTCAACTCAAGACCCAAGGATTCTTGGGAGACGACGTCGCCGTCAGTGCACGGCTCATTCTTGAGCGATTTAACCTCGCCGATACCGAACCGGAGCGGGCCGTTACCGACGTGCTGGTCAAGCAAAACTTGCGCGAACTATGGTCGCTGCTTTACCAGCCAGCCGTCGCCGCCACGGCCTTGGATGGCGGGCTGCCGATGGCGTAAGCCGGCACCGCGACCGGTCTGGCCGAGCGGCATCGGGCGGCGAGCGTCCGAGCGATAAATGATCTCTGGTTCCGATCAACCGAAAAAAGTAATCACCGAGTCTGGAGGCCGAATTCCATGCCTAGCCAAGAAGAGATTTTCTCCAAGGTTCAAACCGCCCTGGTTGACGCCCTGGGTGTTGATGAGGATGAAGTCACGCCGGAGGCAACTTTGGTTGGCGACCTCGGAGCGGAATCGATCGACTTTCTAGATATCGTTTTCCGTCTGGAGAAAGCATTCGATATCAAGATTCCCCGCGCGGAATTGTTTCCCGAGGACATTCTGACCAATACGCAATACCTGCAAAACGGCAAAGTCACTCCCGACGGCATCGAACAGCTTAAGAAACGAATGCCTTTTGCCGACCTGACGCGGTTTGCGGCCAATCCGGTCGTGCAGGATTTCGGCAACTTGCTGACCGTGCAGGACATGTGCCGATATGTCGCAACCAAGGTCAAGGTAACGAGCTAAGCGGAACGCCCCTCGCGCCGCAGCCCGACGAGCGGTCGCGCGGCAGGGACGAACTCGCTTGCGTCACGGGGGGGGCGGAAGTACACAACGATTTCCCTCGCACAGCCGAGGAGTTTGGCAATGCGCTGGTTTTGGATCGATCGGTTCACGGAATTTCAGAGCGGGCAATACGCCACCGCCGTCAAGAACGTGTCGTTGGCCGAAGACCATCTGCACGATCATTTTCCGGCCGCTCCGATCATGCCGAATTCGCTCATTATCGAGGGCATTGCTCAGACCGGCGGATTGCTGGTGGCCGAGCACGGCAAATTCCAGGAGCGCGTGGTTCTGGCCAAAATCTCGAAGGCCCGCTTCCACTTTCAGGCGGTGCCGGGTGATACCCTCATTTATCGCACCGTCATCGAAGACATTCCCAAGGACGGCGCGATCGTCAGCGGAACCGGCCACGTGGGTGACCGGTTGCAAGCTGAACTGGAGCTCAATTTCTGGCACATTGGTGAAAGTTTTGCCGGCAAATCCTTGTTCGATCCAATCGCATTGCTCATGTTGCTCAAGATGCTCCGTATGTTCGAGGTCGGTCGCGCCGCTGACGGCAGCCCGCTGGAAATGCCCGAACACCTGGCGAGCTTGGAACGCGAAATAAAACAACAGGACCTGGTCAACTGACGCGGCTTTACGCCCGCAAGCGGCTGCGCCCTAGTCGTGGACCTGGATCCCGATTTTTCGAGCGCCGCTTGCGTCAATGGCCGGCCAAGATTTCAAGGTGTCTTGCCTCGCCGGCGAGTGAGATGGTAAGCAGGCTGTCTGGGTTGAAGTTCGGTCAGCGATTCTTTCAAGGATGTGCCGATGAGACGACGCGTAGTCATTACAGGCATAGGCTGTGTCACCCCAATGGGCACGGACGTGAACCGTGTTTGGGAAGGGCTCAAGCAGGGTGAGTCCGGCGTCGATTACACCACGGTTTTCGATGCCAGCAATTTTCCCACGAAGATTTCGGCCGAGGTTCGCGGCTTCGATGTCAGCGAAGTCGGCGAGGATCCTGAAGTCTGGAGACTTCGCGGCCGACATACCAAGTTCGCCATCGGAGCCGCCAAAAAGGCGGTGATCGACTCGGGAATTGAAGACGTTGCGTCGACCCGACGCGCTTCGGCGTCTACCTGGGCAGCGGCGAAGGACAGCAAGATTTCAACTCGTTCACCCGCATGATGGTCAGCGCACTGAAGGGAGATCAATTTGATCTGGCGCTGTTCACCAAGGCCGGCCTGGAAGAACTTCACCCCATGGCGGAGTTGGAGCAAGAGCCAAATATGCCGGCCGGGCACCTGGCCGCGGCCTTTAATGCCCAGGGCCCGAACAGCAACTGCTTGACGGCATGCGCCGCCAGCAGCCAGGCGATCGGTGAAGCCACCGAAATCATTCGTCGCGGCGATGCCGATGTCATGCTCTCGGGCGGCACGCACAGCATGATTCACCCCTTCGGCGTGACTGGCTTCAATCTCCTCACCGCACTTAGCACCAGCAATGACCATCCCACCAAGGCTTCCCGGCCGTTCGATTTGGACCGCGACGGCTTCGTCCTCGGTGAAGGAGCGGCCATGGTGGTTCTTGAAGAACTCGAACATGCCCGGCGCCGCGGCGCCAAGATTTACGGTGAACTGATCGGCTACGGATCGACGGCCGACGCGTTCCGAATCACCGACACGCATCCCGAAGGCCGTGGTGCCAGTCGCTGCATCCAAATGGCCTTAGCCGACGCACGGTTGAACCTCGACCAGGTCGAGTACATCAATGCCCATGGCACGAGCACCAGCGTCAACGACAAGGTCGAAACGCTGGCCATCAAAAACGTTTTCGGACCGCAGGCCTACAAGATTCCGGTTTCCAGCACCAAGAGCATGATGGGTCACCTGATCGCGGCCGCCGGCGCCACGGAACTGATCATCTGCCTGCTGGCGATTCGCGATGGCGTGCTGCCGCCGACGATCAACTACGAACATCCCGACCCGGACTGCGATTTGGATTACGTTCCGAATGTTGCTCGCGAAGCGAAGTGCGAGGTCGCGCTGATCGAACAGCTTTGGTTTTGGCGGCCAGAACATCACCCTCATCGCCAGTCGGTTTACCGGCTGAGTGCAAAAACCACCACGCCGCCGCCCGCTGGAATTGTCGGACATTACGCGATGCCCGAATCATCGGCATCGTCGAAGCGTCGATTTGCCTCGGCAAAACCCGCTCCGAATCCTGCCCGTAAGGTGCCGGTGAAACAATGCCGCCAATGCCAGTGCCGGCGGTTTCTCTGGACCGGAATATTCCATCCAATCGTTGGCTTCGGAACCAGGCAATGGTTTCGGCGGGCCTGGCCTCCATCGTAGGCGCAGAAAGCAACTGTGATCGGCTCGATCCTCGCCGCAGCCACCCGGTTTAAGAGTTAGACTTTCTCAACGCCCACCCATGGGACCAGCCCTACGCTGGTTTGACGGCCCGGTGATGATGTCAGACCGTCGCACCGGTAGCCCGCCGAACCAGTTCGCCCAAGTTTTTCCTGCGGAGTTCGTCGGCATGTCCGCTTCCAACGCGCTCGACCGATTTGTAGAGCGCGCCAGCGAGTTATACAGCTTGCCGGCGGTTGCCGTTCGAGTCCTCGAACTGACGGCCGCACCACAGGTCGACCTGCGAGCGCTCAAGAATTGCATCGAAAACGATCCGGCACTTGCCGCCAAAGTGCTGCGCGTAGTGAACAGTTCGCTATTTGGCCTCAGTGCCGAAGTTCGCGACTTATCACAGGCACTGGCGCTGTTGGGCATCAAGCCACTCAAGCTGCTTGTGCTGGGTTTCAGCCTGTCGGCCGCTATCTGTCCGAACCCGGAAGGCTCGGCGGTGAAGCGCTATTGGCGCCACACGCTGACCCAAGCCATTGCCGCTCGCGAGTTGAGCGAACGCATCTGGCGACTGCCAGGTGACGAGCCCTTTCTGGCCGCACTGCTCCAAGACATCGGCATGCTCGTGTTGATCCAGGAACTGGGCGACCCCTATGTGCGGTTTTTGGACCGGTGCTCGCCACCGATCGCCAAATTGCGCCGCTCGAAAAGAGCGTATTGAGCTTCGATTATCGCGAACTTGGCGCTCGCCTGCTCGACCAATGGGCCTTGCCAGGCTCGCTCGTCGGGTCGATTAACCTCAGGCTCCGGCCGGACGCTATCGGCTATTTGTCGGAAGCCGAGCAGGCGTTGCCACGCATTTTGCGGCTTGCCGAACGCCTGGCCGATCTGATGGTCGATCGCCGTCACGCCGCTTTGGAAGAATTGTTGGCCGAGCCGGCTCGGAACCATTCGCTTTCCGTCGCCCAGGTGGAAGAGTTGATTGCGGCGGTGCAGGAAAAGCTCGGTCCGTTGGCGAATCTCTTTTCCTGCGAGCTGCCACCAGGGGTGGACTATCGAGACATCCTGATCGAAGCCCACCGCAGAATGTCTCGGTTGGCAACCGAAGTTGCAGGCGATTTGTTGCGATCGGCCGCCGCGACTCAGGCCAGCACTGCGGAGGACGTCGACTTGAGGGCCGACTTGGAGGAACTGACGGCCGCCGCGGCTGAATTCGAGCGGGTCGGTCGCGTGAAAACCAGCGGCGAGAGTGTCTCGCAGCCGCAGAGCGCGGCGCCGGCTCATTCAACCACGGCGGTTGCGACGGCACCGCCCGCAACGGCAGCCGTGGCAAGCCCAGCCAGGCCGGTAGTGATCGAGAGTACGGTGAGCATCGAACTGCGCACCCAAGTTGCCAAGGCCCTGGTTGCCTGCCGCCAAGGGCGTCAGGCCTTGAGTTTGGTGCTGGTCGAAATCGACCACTTTCCGACGATGGCGCGCACGCTGGGGCCGGTGGCGGCAGAACATCGAGTCGCCGAACTTGGTCAAATCTGCAACGATTGCGATCTGCCAAGTGCAAGTCTCGTGCAAGCCCGACAGGCTTGTTTCGCGCTCGTTTTGCCCGATTGCGATCGGCGCGAAGCCGTTGCGGCCGCGAACGACATCTTGCGACGCTTCCGCGAGGAACCGGAACAACACTCCGGGGCCGCCGGGCCACGCGTCTCGGTGAGCGTCGGAGCGGCGACCGTGCCGCTTCCGGCAAAGAATTTTCGGGTCGACGACCTGATCGATAGCGCCAGCCGGTGCCTGTCGACCGCCCAGCTTTGCGGCGGCAACACGCTCAAAAGCATTGGCGTCTATTAATCGCTCGATGGTCACGTTTGCAACGTGGCGGCCTCGCAGCGGACGGGTTTGCTCGGCGCAGACGCATCGCACGAATCCCCCGACGCCTTGAAAAGGCCTTGCCGGCGCCGATCAAGGCAAGGCATGGCTTGGACGCTCGAGTTTTAGGGTATCCTTGCCCATGGACGATGCGTAGAAGATATTCGCGACGGGGTCCCAGGCGTAGCTCGGTCCAACGATGCCGACATGGAAATCAGGCGGCAGCTGCGCAACGACCTGCCACGTCTTTCCACCGTCAAACGTCTCCTGAAAGCCTTGCTTGCCGACCACTACCAGGTGACCAGGGTGGCGGCCAAACAGGGGACCAAAGACAGCGCTGACCGGAGCTCCTTCCAAGGCCCATGTCTGCCCGCGGTCTCGGCTGACGAGCAGTCCCCGGTCGGTGGTCCAGTAACCGACTCCCAAGTGCACCCGCATCACACGGCCGGCTGTCTCGACGTCCGAAACCTGGTTCCATGTCTTGCCACAGTCTTCGCTTCGCAGAAGCCCTTTCCCGCGGCTGGCGACAATCGTTTGTTGGTCGAAAATGCCAACGGCCATGAAGCCTTGGTCCAAATTCGTCCAAGTTTGAGCTTCGTCGTCGCTGTAACAAAGCTGGCCGTCACTTTCGTGACGCAGCGCCACCAGGCATTTGCCACCGGTTTCCCAGTCGACGGCGCCAAAGTCGAGGTGGGTCGTTTTCGACGCATTCCAGGTCTTGCCGCCGTCCGAAGTGCCGGCGCTTGAGCCGTAGATCATAAAACACATCAAGCGCTTGCCAGCCGTGCCGATTCGAGGCAAAGCCTGTTTCGCATCGCCCACTCACCCGGCCGCCGTCGACCCGCTCGAACGACTTGCCATGATCCGAGCTCCTCCAGATTCCTTGGTCCGGGACGACCATGAACACATCGCCCGTCGCCGCGTCGACCGCCACGCCAGACGTCTTGCCGGGATAGCCGGCCTTGACCTTGGCGGTGACCTCGTGGGAGATCGGAACCCACTGTGGGTGCTCCTCGGCCAGTGCGGCCGCGACCATTCCGCCCAATAAAAGGCCGAGCATGCAGCCAAACCCGCCGACGCGGCGCCGCAACCTGATCACGAACGAGGTTCGACGATCGAAGATCATGGGAAACTCTAGGCGAACAGTTGGAGGCCACGGAGCGCCAGGCGAATACATCGTGGGCTGTTAGAGTTGCGGCGTCAGCCAGTTCTGCCCTGGCCGTGATGACGCCGCACCGCACACCCCGTCGCGCTCACTGCCCCGTGTGCGCTCGCCGAAGAGTTTTCCGGCCGTGGAGGTGCGCGGCGTCTTCGCAGGCGCGCATCTTACCGCCTGATTGCCAGCCTTAATAGCCTGGTTGGTAACCCCACTGCCAATAATCGCCGTAAAAACCGTGATGGAAGGTTTTTCGCGACCAATAGTTGGAGTTCCACCACCCCCAACGATAGCTGGGTGATGGGAACCCATACACTGGTGGGGGTGGCGTTCCCACCGGCGGCACGATCGTGACCACCGGCTTTTCGTGGCGCGGATTCGGCCAGTCCGCACGTGCGTCGTACTGACCGACCAGAACAATCAACGCAACTGCTACCGACGCTGCCGTACAACGTGCAGCAGCAAATTTCCTGCTTGTAGAGAAACGGAACCTTCGGTGAAGCGGTTTAGGGAACCGTCGCGGCATGCCGGCGGCGAAAATCTGGCAACCCATGTGGGATTCCTCAAACGAGATACGCTTCCTCGGAAGCGGATTTATCCCGAGGCGAAGTGGTATCGGAGCAGCGAAGAACGGACAGTCTTCGGAGCAAACTGGCAGGAGCTGCGCCGGATCGACGTAGGCGGGGGATAGCAGTACCGCGGGGCCGCGCAAGGCGGGAGGGGCAAGTTGGAGGTCGCCGCCTGGCTCGGGGGCGAGGGATTCAGCTCGCCCATGGACCAGAGTTTGCCACCGTTACAACCGTTCCCAGTTGCTTGTCATCGGCGCAATCTCCCAGCCGACTGAAGCAGACTGAATACCAACACGTTGGTCTGGGCCGTACATTCTCGCCCGCCGATCAAGACGCCCCAATCGGCAATCTTCAACACGGGCCGCGCAATGGCGCGTTCGGAGCCGGTCAAAACCGCGCGCTACCAATAACAGCAGCCGCCATAGCCGCCGTAACCCATGACCCCGTAGGGAGGATAGAAGCCGGCACCTCCACCCATGTACGGCGGATAAAACGCCGCTGAGTAGTACGGGTACGCGCCCCAGGGCCGATAGCCAACGCCATAGGGATAAGAGAAACCGATCGGGTTATAGCCGTAGAAACCAAACGGCGTGCCGTAATAGCCGTACAGGCCGCCGTAATAGCCACCCCAATACGGATAGGAACGGTAACCATACCAGGGACCGTACCAGCCCCCATAGCCGCGGTAGTACGCATAGGTCGGGGCACCGTAGCGATACCAACCGACGGTCTCCATCTTGGCTGCCACCGCCTCGTCGTCATCGGCAAACAGAACCGGCGGTTTCAGCGGGGCCGCCCCCAATAGCCGCGTGTAATGACCCCCGGGCGTCAACACCGGCTGCAAAGCGGCAGCCCGCTCAGCCGCCATCGACGGCCGGTCCGCTGAGAATGCCAGCGCCGCGATGCAGAGGGCAAAAGTCACACAAATACCCGAGCGACTATTTCTCATCATTGCCTCCCCGATCACCTGCTCGAAAGAGCAAATTCATGGGCGCGCTGCGGCGGCCCATACGCACCCTTTCCAGGAGTCATGCTAGGCAGAACTCAAGCCGACCGTCAAGTTCATGGCCAGCGAAATTGCCGCTTTTGCCCCGATCCACTGGCTTTGGGCCCGCACGGACATTGCCGGAAATCAGCGGCGGACGGCAAGCGATGGACCGGCAGACCGGCGCGTCAACGCCCGCGGCGTGGCCCAGGCAGCGCAACGAAGTCCGGCCGTCCAGCGGACGAGGCGCTCACGGGGGGTGGCGGTAGCCCCACGATCAGAAAGCGGCTTGGAATGGGGGCGGCAAAGCGGCTAAACCGGATCTGGGCCAATCGGCCCCGTGCGCACGTTGCTCGAACGCGCAAAGACTCAATCGTAGCGGACAAGGCTAAAGACTTCGTGCGGTGTCAGCCGCGCCGCGCCGCGCAACCTGGTCAATTCGATCAGAAACGCACAGGCCACCACGCGCGCCTGGGCTTTCTCGACCAGTCGGCAGCAGGCGTCGATCGTCCCGCCAGTGGCCAGCAAATCGTCGACCAGCAGAACGTCTTGACCGGGAGCGATGCCGTCGACGTGGATTTGAAGCGTGTCGGTCCCATATTCCAGTTCGTAGTGGAATGAATGGGTTTCGAACGGCAGCTTGCCGGGCTTCCGGATCGGTACGAAGCCGACCTTGAGTTCCAGCGCCAGCGGAGCGGCGAAAAGAAAGCCACGAGCTTCGGCGGCGGCCACAACGTCAATGTGGCGTCCCCGAAAATGATCGGCCAACTGATCGATGGCCGCTTGAAACGCCAGTGGAGCAGCCAGCAGTGGCGTGATGTCGCGAAACGTAATCCCCGGCTTGGGAAAGTCCGGAATTTCGCGAATGTAGTCTTGCAGGTTCACGGCCGAAAATACCCGAACTCGATCGACACACGGAAGGACATCCCGCTCACCCGCGTTTTGCTCGGCTGGCTGCCTCCGGTCTGAACGCAGACGCGTGGCAACTGGGCACGCGGCGAAGCCTGATTCTACCAGATCAGCGCGCTGTTATCTGGTTTCTTGCAAGCTCGAAGCCAGCTTGCCGAGGGCCTCGGTCTCGATCTGGCGGACGCGTTCGCGGGTCAACCCAAGCGACTCGCCGATCTCTTTCAGCGTCCGCGGTTCGTTGTCTGCCAGTCCGAAACGCATCCGCAGAACTGTCGCTTCGCGCTGGTCCATTGTTTCCAGCATCTGCATGACGTGGACCAGGTTGTCGTGATCGACCATTTCCTCGTCCGGGCTCTTAAGCCGCTCGTCCATGATCATCTCGCCGAGCGACCAGCCGGCTTCGGCCTGATCGGTCTGCGGAGTGGAATTATAGATGCGGATGGCCTTCTTGATGATCGGCAGCTTCTTCTTGGCCAGACCGAGCACGCGAGCGATTTCCTCGGGCGTGGGGGTGCGACCCAGCTCTTCGGTCAAGCGGTGCTTGCCCGCCGCCACTTGCTGAGCAGCTCGACCATATAGGCGGGGATACGGATCGTTTTTGCCGTATTGATCAGCGCCCGCTTGATCGATTGTTTGATCCAGTAACTGGCGTAGGTGCTGAATCGGGTTCCCATGGCCGGATCGAAGCCTTCGACTGCCCGCAGCAGGCCGAGGTTCCCCTCCTCGATCAGATCTTGCAGGCTCAGGCCTTTGCCGGTGTAGCCGCGGGCGATGTTGACCACCAACCGCAAATTGGCGCGGACCATTCGGTCGCGTGCGCGGTTGTCTCCCTGGCCGATGGCTTGGGCGAGTTGCTGCTCGTCGCGAGCCGACAACAACGCGGTCTCGTTGATTTCTCGCAGGTAGGTTTCCAGCGGCGTTTGCACGGCCGAGCTGGTGCGGCGTCGAGGTGTTGTTGTCGGCATGGTCATACTTATGTTGCCACGGTTGCCACTCTTGGATAAACAGAACTATCGACCCACGGAGACAGGTTTCTCTAGCGCGTGGCAAATCCGGCATGACACAGCGGATGTAGGGCGCGTCCGGACAGTGGCGAAAAGAACGGCCCCCCGATTATGCAAACCGTGCGGGCTGTAACGCGAGAAAAGACGGCAGAAACTGCCGTTTTGAGATGTCGGCTGAAGTGATACGCAACCGGGTGCGACAGCCAATACCCCCGGCGATCGACCGGCGCTTCAGATTTCGCCGGGCGACTCCATCAATTTACGAAGCGCCGCGGCCGGATAGAGCGGAAAGGCGTATTCTCGCGATTGCAAAATCGCCTCGCCACGTAGCGCGGTATTGAGCCGGTCGCGTTCCGACACGAGTTCATCGCGGAGGCTGGCCACCGCCGGCTGCAATGCCGCGTTGACCGAACGAATCTCGTGGCAGCGCCGTCGGGCGTTGTTCGTGGTCTGCGGCGTCGCAATCCACTTCTGCTTGCGGGCGACCAGTTCCGCCACCGATGGATGCTCCCCCGACTGATCGAGATGGCGCTCTGGATGGAATTCCAGCTCGCGCAGCCGGGCGTCCGTCAAGCGGCGATCGTCCCATGTTACTGGCCGCCGGGAGACCGGCAAACGCAACGTCGCGGTGGCGGTCAGATAAGTGGGCGGGTCAATGCGGAACAGCCGGGCGATGAGACGGTCGGTCACCTGATCGTATTTTGCGCCGCCGATGCCGTGAACGAACAGGTCGCAGACCAGCAGCCGGGCAAAAAGTGTCGTACCCAGTGCCCGAGTCCGCAGTTTTACCCCTTCCTGCCGCCATTCGGCCAATTGTTCGACCGCTCGGCCGGCGTCGCCCCCAGCCGTCAGCGCCAATCGCACCCCCAGCCCGCGGCGGTCCGTGAGTTCGATTTCGTGACCGACGCGTCGGGCGAAGAGCCGACGCCGACGCGGGTTGTCGCGGCTCCAAATCCAGTAGGGCGCCTCGAGCCAACCGTCATCGGCGGCCAGATCGGGGACGGGATGCGCCAAGCTGCGAACATGATTCGCGCGGCGATAGTCCGCTACTGCCCCATTATATTCAGCGTGCACCCGCGGCAGTTCGGCGAGCAGATGGCAAGTAAACCAGGCAAAAGTCTCAAGTTCGCAGACCCGGCTCTGCGGCAATTCCAGCGTCGTGGCGCCCCACCGGCCCTCCTGCAAGTGCCGGGCTTGGGAAAAACATTCGCCCAACGTGGCACCGGTGGCAGCGCGCTCGACCACCAGCGGCCAGAATTCTTCCAATAAGGGCTTGGGGACCAAGCTGCTGAGCAGCGCTCGTGCCCGAGAGGCAAACGATCCGAGCAGGCAACGATCGAGAACGGTGCGCTCTTCATAGGGAATCTCGGGCGAACTGCGGTCCATCGGCACTGATTCGACCAGGGGCTCCAGCGCCGTACCGCCGGGCACTCGCAACGCCGCCGATTTGATCGTATCGCTATCGATCACCAGGTTCACAGCAGTGCCTGCATACCGGGCCGCGAGCGCGCTAAGCAAAAAGTTCTTGTACCAGACGCCGGGATGGAACAATTGCGGCTGGTGGCCGGCAACCAGCAAGGGGGCGGCCGGGTCGCCCACGACCGCTCCGACATCACGATATTGGGACGAGTAGTGCAGCGCCGCGCGCAAGAGCTCAGCACGGGCAGCACGGGCCAACTCGGCCAGCGGACGCCCCTGAATCTCATAGTCCGCCGCGGCGACGGATCCCGCATTTCGGGCCAGGATTTCGCCGGTTGTGGTCAACGGCGGTTCGACCAATACCGCACCGTCAGTTCGTGGAGCACGAAGGCGGTGGTACTCCAAGGCTTGTCCCATCAATTCCATCCGCTTCAATCTCCACACGGCGAGGTACACGCACTCGGCCGTTCTGCAGCCGCCAGACAGCGATCGAGAACTTGCCGATAATAATCGAGTCGTGTGGCGGCGTTGTCCAGCGCGCCGCCAAAAGATCGCTCTTCCTCAAGATAAATCAAGTGGACAGGGAGTTCGATGATTTTCAGCTCCGCCCGGGACGCCTGGACCCAAACCTCGATCGGCATGGCGTAACCGAGCTCATCGATGTCGAACCGGGCGAGGGCTTCCGCCCGGTAGGCCTTGAATCCGCAGAAAGCGTCGGTAAGGTGCAATCCAAGCCGGCGATTCAGCTCGTCGGTTAATATCTGGTTGATCTTTAGCCGCTCGACCGGAGGCACGCTGTCGCCGTCAAAGTGGGCCAAATAGCGGCTGCCCGACACGATGTCGGCGTCGGCCGTGGCCGCCACAAAGTCGGGAATCAGCCGCGGTTGGTGCTGCCCATCGCAATCGATGGTCACCAGCACGTCGTAGCCCTCAGCCAGGGCGTATGCAAACGCTGTCTTCAGACCAGCACCATAGCCACGGTTCGTCTCATGCCGAATCACCTGGATGTCGCTGCGGCGCGCCAGCAATTGCGAGGTGCCGTCGGTCGAGCCATCGTCGACCACCAAAACATGCGGACTGTACCGGAGCACTTCATCCAGCACCGGCTCGACGTGCTTGACTTCATTGTAAACAGGAAGAGCGGTCAAGAATCTTGCGGCCATCACTCGAAACCTCTACATCGCGTTGGAGAAATGCGCATTTGTCTATGCCCACTGGACAAATCAGACCACCCACCGATCGCCCATGCGAGCAAATGACAGTCATTGCCAGGACACCTCATTGTCCGGCACGGGGCAATCCCCAGCAAACAAACCGATCGCTGCCATCACTTTACGAGACCGGACAGTTCGCCGCGACGACCTGCCTGGCCGCGCTGGTGGCTCGCGCGGCTTAAAAAAACTTAGAGCAGCCGGAGAGGATCGCTTTCGTGGCGGCTGGCCCAGACCGAGACCGACGGGAATTGCTTGGCCAATACGCCAGCTAAAGCCTCGACCGCAAAGCGTTCGCTGGCAAAATGACCGACTATCAACAATGCCACACCGAGCCCCTCGGCCTCTAGGCAAGTATGAAAGCGGACCTCGCCGGTGACAAGTAACTGGCAGCCTGCTGCATGGGCCGGCGCCAAGAATTCACCGGCACTACCGCACGCCACGGCCACTTTTTCCACAATCCGGCCGGTCTCGCCAACCACTTGAATTTGCCCGATCCTCAGAAATTGCCGGACCCTCGCGGCAAGGGCGTCGCCCGTCGTGCCGGCAGGGACCCGGCCCAACCGGCCGGCTCCGCGCAGGCCGGCGATAACACTGCCGGCGGTAACCGCCGCCGGGGCTGACTCCCGCAGGACGACCAATGGCTCGACCTCAACGAGCCCCAGGCCCGTGGCTAATCGTTCGTTGATGCCGCCGGTCGTCGAATCGAACGCGGTGTGGGGACTGTAAATGGCAATCCGGGCCGCCAGCAGGTCGCACAGCAGCCGGCCCTCCGGAGTATCGGTTGTCAACCGCCTCAACGGCCGAAACGGCAGGGGATGGTGTGCCACAATCAGCTCTACGCCGGCTGAAATCGCCTCTTGGTGCTGGCCGCTGTGATGGTCAGGCAAGTCATGACCTTGGTCACCGACGCTTGGCGATCCCCCGCCAGCAGGCCGACGTTGTCCCACGGTTCAGCCAGGTCGGCCGGCGCGAATTGGTCAAGAAATTGGGCGACGTCGTCGACGATCATCGGATCAAAAACTCGGCGAAGGGCGGGTGGCCTGCGTGGTTAGAACAATTGAGGATCGCACCGACTCGGATCGAAGCGGACCCAATACTTTTGTCGATCAGACGTCTAATGTACCGCCCAGCGCGGGCACGTGGCAGGGCCAGCCCCCGCGCGATGCAATGGGATACCGCGTGAGTGGCCGGCGAGCGTCCGCCGCCCCAGCGTGCTGCGTCATGCCGCCGCGAAAAACTCTATTCTTCAACCATGAAGTGGTAGTTCAGGGTTCGCTGGCCGC
The DNA here is from genome assembly GCA_963702015.1 of uncultured Planctomycetaceae bacterium. Taxonomy (GTDB): domain Bacteria; phylum Planctomycetota; class Planctomycetia; order Pirellulales; family PALSA-1355; genus DATJTR01. Next base: position 569,964 of record OY969698.1, on the reverse strand, counting down.
CGATTTCCTCGGCACGCAGCCAGAGTTCGCGACCCATCAACTCCCGGCCGTTGCGCAAGCGATAGACTTTCGTATCACTGTCGGAGCGTAACTCGATTACCTGGCTCATCATTCTTCGCCGATCCGTGCAAAGAGCGAACACTTGAAGCTGACCGGTTCGGACGTACGGTTGGTCACCACTTGCGTGACCTCCAAGTCGCCTTGACCGTTCAGCCGGCTTGTCGCCTCGATCTTCAGGTCATCACTGCCGACGTACAGATAACGATAAACCGTGAATTGTTGGTGCCGGCCTGCCCCAATGTCGAATTCAATGCGCACGGGGCGGCGTCCGCTTACGGCGTCGAACGGAAGGGTGACGCTGAATGGCAGTACCGCCTCTTCCCCGGCGGCCAGCCCAAGGTCGATTGTCTGAGGTTCGATCTTCCAATCGGCCGGTCCGATGATGCGGGCACGACCGCTGACCCCCTGCGGAAAGAAATTCCGCAGTGTCAGCGAATTGTCGAACGGCACTCCGCAGACGCTCGGCATTTGCTCGCTGGCGAACCGCAAGTGTGTGCTCCAGGCGACAACGGGTCTGCTCAGTCCGGTGATAAACGTCGGCAGGGGCCCAACCGAGATGGATTGGCTACGCCCTTCATCGGGGGGGCAACGCGGCGCCCCCAAACGTCGGACTGCTCGATGTCTTGCCCTAGGTAGACGACTTCCTCCACCGGCTCGGTGTTCCAGACGACCATGACCACTTCGTCGCCGCGAGCGAAAATGTGATTGGTGCTGCCGCCCGGCAACTGCAGGCTTCCGAGGTATTCGGTCCCAGCCAAGGCCAGAGCCGTTGTTCGCCAGGGGAGCAGCAGTTCGGTCGGGCCGCCATCCTCGTCGCTGAGCAATCCGCTGGCGGGATCGAACGGGCGCTCGATGAAAATCGCATCAGCGCCGGCGATTTTTGCGGCCAACATCCGCTGGATCAAATCGATCGTGCGGACATCCGCGCGATACAGTTCCCGATCGAGTGGCTGCAGGCTTACCCAACGCTGCCCACGCGCGCGGTCGATGGTCGGTAAGTAACCCGCGATCTCGTCCGCCGTCAGCTGTGGGGTGCTGACGAGAGAGACGAAGTCCCAGGCCGATTTGGCGCCGGGTGGGCACTCGCGAAAGAATTGCCAGGCGATGCCCAAGTGGACTTCCTGGCCGCATTGCTCGAACTGTTTCTTGATGCCGGCGATCACTTCGGCTAACCGTGGATAGCCGACAAAACTGGTGTCGCTATCCGAGCCGAGTTGCCACCAGCGGACTTGCAATGCCAGCCGCGTCAGCACCGGTTCCAGCGACGGATACCAAATTGTCGGATCGGCCGTAAAGATATCAGCGGTCTGCGGCATGGCATCGGCACCGAAGTGGGCGTGGATGCCTGGCGGCGGATCAGTCAAAAGTCCAACCAGTTCGACGCCTCGCGAACTCAGCCGCTCGGCGAATGCCAGCACTTCGTCGAGTCGCTGTCCCTCGGGCTCGGCAATCCAGAGCGGAAATTTGATCCAACTCACGCCCGTCAGCGGCAACAACCGACTGAGCTGAGACAGCGGCAGCGGTTGGTCGCCTCTGGGAAGTGACCAGCCAAATTCGCCGCGCCGCGGGCGGTCGACCGGTGTCAACACGGCCAGGATGAGATCGCGCTGCAGGATCGATCCGGTCAGCCCCTGAATCGTGGCCCGAGCCCGATAGTACCCTGGCTCGGTCAGCTCGGGTTTCCAGGTAGCCGAACCGGAAAACCCCCCCTTCCCCCCCGCCTGCTCGTTGGACGCCTCTTGCGTACGCTGTGACTTTGGAGCCACTACCAAATCAGCCGCGCGGACCACTTTGGTCTCGCCGGCCAATGTGGATAAGTCAACCAGCTCAAAGTGCATGCGGGGGGCGCGGTCGAAGCTGCCCGATATGTCGCAAGTGATTTCCAGTTCAAGCGGGTCGGTAAAAATATTGTAGGGACATCCCGTCGCCAGATTCATGCGCGGCAAGCGAGCGAACCAGATGTCGTCGAAAAGAGCCGCTCCCTTCAGGTCCGCCATCTCCGTCGGTTCGACGTGCAGTCCAATGACGGCATAGCGGACCCGGTCGCTCGAGGGTGCCAACGGACCCAGACGCACCTTGCGCCACCGGTCGACAGTGCCAAGGGGTTCACTGTCGAACGTGTCGACAACTTCGTTGTGATCGTCGTAGAACGTGACCGAAAACCAGGCCCGGTCGTTCACCAAATGTTCGGTGCGGAGGTAGCCTTCCAATACATAGCTGAACAGTCCTTGCACCTCGATGTGATCGCTCGAAACGACCGCTGCTCCACCATTGAGATCGACGCGGAGGGCCGAATCGCCTTGTGGGCAAGGCGTATCGACAATGCGGATCCGTAGGTATCGCGGATATTTCGGCCCTCGGCGGCGTGTCCAGCCGTCGGGCCACGCGTCATAATCGGCGTCGTTTTGACGCTCGAAGCCGCAATGGAACACCTCGGTTGCTTCAGGATGGCGCGATTCGATAGGCGCAGCGTGATTGGCCGCTAAAATCAAAAGGCTCCAAAGCAGGTTCATACGCCAGCCCGTCCACGACGCCGTGAGTCCGCTAACCAGCACTTATCGTCATGTCGGCGAAATAGACTCAACTCGCCGGCCACTCGCCCCGCGCAGCCGGAAGGATCGTTTTGTGCCTCCCTTGAATATCGCCATCCAACTGACCAGTCTGCGGTTGCCGCTCCGGCGGGCACTGGTCGCGGCGGCTCGTGCCGGGGCCACGGCCGTCGAAATCGACGGCCGGCATCAGTTGCGTCCGCAGGATTTGACCGCAACGGGTTTGCGGGAGTTGCAGGTCATGCTCGACGATCTGAATCTTCGGGTTTCGGCCGTCGCCTTTCCGACCCGCGGAGGCTACGAAACATTGGACGGCTTGGATCGCCGGATCGCGGCCACCGAAGAAGCACTGCGAATGGCGTCGCGGCTGCGGCAGGATTTGTCGTAAATCGTGTCGGCCGCGTGCCATCCGAGCCCCAAGGCCCGACTTGGGAAACCTTGACGCGAGTGCTGGCCGACTTGGGAAACTTTGGTCAGCGAATCGGCGCCCGGCTGGCTGCTCAAACCGGAAGCGAGTGCGGGGCCGATTTGGCGCGGTTGATGGCCGCGCTGCCGCCGCAAAGCATCGGAATCGACTTCGATCCGGCCGGATTGCTGATGGGGGGGTTCTCGGCGTCGGAAGCGATCGTCGATTTGGCTCCGTACGTCGTTCAGCTCCGCGCACGCGATGCCGTACGAGATTTTGCCCGCAACCAGGCGTGCGAAGTCCCGCTGGGCCGTGGAGCGGTCGATCTGGTGGCCCTCCTGGGGGCTTTGGAAGAACACACTTTTCGCGGCTATGTGGTTGTCGCCCGCGAGCAGCCGGCCGACACGGAAGACGAAATTGCCGCCGCCGTCGAATATCTGAAAAATTTGTGATCGCCGCTTCCGGCTGCGACAATTACCAGGCGGCACGGTGACGCCGAGAATTAGAACCGCGGAGAACCAACCGATGAAAATCAACCAGTGGTTTTGCTTCCTGGCCATGCTTGTCGTAGCGGCATCGCCGACCTGGGGAGCCGAGCCCGGCCAATCGGCCGCCTCATCGCCGAAACCCGCTCCGAGCCAAGACGAGCTGGAGCGGAAATTTGCCGAATCTCTCACCGGTGCGACGCTCGCGGGGCATTTTACCGTCGATGGGCGAAACGGGGCCCCAAGTGAAGATCGCTACACGATTTCGAAAGTTACCAAGCTCGAAGGCGAAGTCTGGAAGTTCGACGTTCGGATCGTTTACGGCCAGCACGATGTGACGCTGCCCTTGCCGCTCACGGTCAAATGGGCGGGCGATACGCCGGTTATCACGCTGACCGATCTGGCCATTCCCGGACTGGGAACCTATACCGCGAGGGTGCTGATCTATCGTGGACAGTATGCCGGCACCTGGAGCGCTAGTGACCACGGCGGTGAGATGTGGGGCCGGATCGAAAAACCAGCCGCAGGCGAACCAGCCAAGAACAAGAACGAAAAGAAAACCGACTGATCGTCGAACGCGGTCGGTGGTTTACAAACTATCGCTGACGGCCCGCTGCCAGCAAAGCGGCGATGGCCGCCAGTCCGCAGGCCGCGGTTTCGATGCGGAGAATGCGACCACCCAAGTCGATCGTTTGCCAACCGGATTGCCCCCCGGCGGCAACTTCCTCGTCGGCAAACCCTCCTTCCGGACCAATGGCCAAAGCAATCTCCACCGTCGGCGATTGCGCGGCTTGTGAGAAGGCCACGGCCATAGAAACACCCCCGGGATGAGCCAGCCAGCGGGGATCGGCGGCGGCGAAGTTCTGGAAAAACTCGTTCGGCAATTGGCCCGGCACGACTTCCATCAACCTGTTCCGGCCACATTGTTTCGAAGCTTCGATGACGACCCGACGCAAACGATCAAGCGCCTCGACGGAAGGCTGGGCAACGCTGCGCCGGGCTACCAGCGGCACCAATCGAGACACGCCCAGTTCGACTGCTTTCTCGACAAGCCAGCGCTGCCGGTCCTGTTTTGGCAAGGAAACGCCAAGCGTCAACCGCACCGACAACTCGCGGTCGGGCTCGCTCCGCTCGTCGATCGCCAATTCAACTTCCGACCGGCCAATCTTCACGACATGGGCCGCGTACTCGGCACCTCCCCCGTCAAAAAGTGTCACGGCCAGGCCCGGTTTTGCTCGCAGCACGTGAATCAGGTGATGCGCCTCGGCGCCAGCAAGCCGGGCAGCAGGCGCGATAATTGGACCATTGACAAAAAAGCGGTCAGCCATCGAATTCGAACTCTTTCACGGGGGGTGATTTGGCTGGCCGAATGCGACTGGGTATCAGTCAGCGATACGTTTTGTGATTGATGGACGCTTGCACGACTCCGCTTGCAGCTGGGCGTGGCGGGAACGCCCTGCCGGGCGTTTTTCTTATCTGCCCACCGGACGTTTCCCGCTCAAGCTATTGTGCGGATTTTACCGATGACAACGAAAATGCGGAATCGTCGCCAGAATTGCCTCGATGGGCGATTCCGGCCCTTCGTCGAGCACGACAATCGCGGCGCATCTTCCTCCGGCGTTAGGTCGCGTCATGTACCAGCAATATTGGGGTCTGCGGGAATCGCCGTTTCGCGGAAACCTCGACGTCGCGCAGTTCTTCGCAACGCCGAATCACGACGAAGCCTTGGCCAGACTCCATTTCCTGGTCGAAGGGCGCCGTCATTTGGGGTTGGTGGCCGGCAAATTTGGCATCGGCAAGTCGCTCTTGTTGGAGGTTTTTGCCCAACGTGTCTATCACGATGGGGGGGACGTGGCCCGCGTGAGCCTGCTCGGCATCGATGGTCATGAAATGCTTTGGTCCCTGGCGGCGCAATTCGGGCTCAATCCGGCAATGGTTGACACGCCATTTGTGCTGTGGCGCAGTCTGGCGGACTTCCTTTCTCGTAGTCGGTACGAGAATCGCCAATTGGTGATTATCTGCGACGATGCGGACGCGGCCCAAACCGAGGCCCATAGTCTGGTGCAGCGAATCGTCCAGTTCGATGCCCATCGGCAAGCCCGCCGAACCGTGGTTCTGGCGACGACCGACAAAGGGCTCGGGCGACTGCCGCTCGGACTGTTGGAACTGGCCGAATTGGCGATCACGCTCGAGCCCTGGGAGCCGGCCGACACGGGCCGATTCATCGATTTTGCTCTGCGCGAAGCAGGCTGCCAGCGGACTGTGTTTACTGCGGCCGCAGTCGAACGGCTGCATGAGCTGGCTGGCGGTATCCCGTTACGCATCAAACAATTGGCCGATTTGGCACTCCTTGCCGGCGCCGGGCTCGATCTTGCCCAAATCGATGTTGATACCGTGACCGACGCTTGCCATGAATTGGGCGTCATCGTTCCGACGAGTTAAGGGAATTGACGGCAAAATCGCTTCGGTTGCCGATCTGCTCTGGAACTACCCAGCGTGTGCCGTAGAATTGAGGCCATGCTCCCCGCGAGTAAAGCGGGTGCTTCATTGCCTGCCGGTGCTTCCGGCGCTGGGGTTAGGTCCTCACTTCACCGCTCCGAGGTTTCGATGGCATCCACGCCGATCATCGCTGCTCCGCACGTGGTCAGGCTGCGCAATCCAGGGATCGCCGCCTTGTTGGGTTGGCTGGTCCCAGGTGCCGGGCATTTGTATCAGGGGCGGACGGCTAAGGGCATCCTGTTTCTGGTCTCAATTCTGAGCACCTTCTTTTATGGACTTTATTTGGGCGATGGGAAGGTGGTCTACGCCTCGTGGAGGCAGGGCGACACCCGTTGGGCATACGTCTGCCAGATCGGAGTCGGATTGGCCGCTTTTCCGGCGCTGCGTCCAAGCCGTCCGCGAGCACGATGGCGAAGCGGCCGGGTTTATGGCTCCTCCGGCGCTTCCACCTCCGCGCAGCACCGACGGCGGCGAATTGGGCCAATGGAATAAAAACCTGAATCGCTACTTCGAATTGGGAACGGTCTACACAATGATCGCCGGACTTCTGAACATCTTGGCGATCTACGACGCCCTCGCCGGCCCGGCGGAATCGGGAGAGGTCGTTGAAGAGGATGAGAAATCAACCCCCGCTGGCGCCGCGGCCTGAGAGAGTCAGCGGCCGGCCTACTCGCCGCGTAGAAATCCCAACGAGATCCAAGGTTTCGCATGTTGCCGCATTTTTTATCGCTCGGGATGATCAATCAGCTTTGGTATGCCGTGCCACTGATCCTGGTGATCAGCCTGGTCTACGCGGCGACGCGGCATGAATTGATGGGCCCGATCCTGGTCCACGCGTTCCGCTTGGGCGTCTGGATTACCGGCTTTATGGCCGCTGTCTTTGCGGTCCTGTTGGTAGTATCTTGGTGGCTGTAAGTCACCCCTTCGACCGCCGCAGCCCACATCTCGCCGCCTTTTACTCCTCCGTCGCGTTGCCGTTCGATTTTCCGCGTTTTGTCGTTTGACCTCCAACAGCCGATTCCGTTGACCGGTCAGACGCTAGCGTGCGCCCTGTCTACAGGTTGTTTATGACGAACTTCACCCCGCCAATTTTCGAGGCCACCGGTTTTAGTTGTCCTTTTTGCGGTCTTTTTGCCCATCAGCGATGGTTCAATTTGGTCCTCCCTGCACTTGGCCTCCCGGTAGATGGTGCCACGGTCTCAAAGTGTGCCGCGTGCCAAAAAGACGTGATTTGGATTGACGAGAAAATCGTCTACCCGCATGTTGGAATTGGACCCCACGCGGTCGACGACATGCCGCCAGAAATCCGGGCGGATTATGACGAAGCAAATCGAATCTCGAACCTCTCGCCCCGTGGTGCTTCCGCGCTGCTGCGGCTTGCCATTCAAAAACTTTGCAAGGTGCTGGGCGAAGCCGGCGAAAACCTGAACGCGGATATTAAAAGCCTTGTCGCCAAGGGGCTGCCTATCGGTGTTCAGCAGGCGCTGGATAGTGTCCGCGTAATCGGAAATAATGCGGTCCATCCGGGCCAAATGAATGTGTCGGACGATACGACGACCGTTCAAGCCTTATTCGCGCTCGTAAATCTAATCGTTTCAAAGATGATTACTGAGCCAAAGGAAATTAAGCGCGTGTTTGATGGTCTCCCAGAACCCGCGAGAGCGGCGATCGAGAAACGCGACAAAAAGGCTGGCACCTGACAACGGCGGGTGTTGTACACCCGGTGTCGCGACACCCGAAGCGGGTGTACTGGAGCGAATAGGACTAGCTCGCGTAAGGCGGAGCCGCTTCGCAGCCGGGCCGCGTTTCCGCCGAAATGCCACAAAAACGCGGCAAATACGGGGATTCTGGGTTGCCCGGTTGACCCCAACCTCCCAATCGCCCATTCTTTAGGAAATAGGGTTCGGCGCGGGCACCTCGCGCTGTCCGCGGGTGCCCGAAATCGCTTTGACTGCCAGAATCTTGTTTTCGATCCGTTTCCATTGACCTTTCCGCCGTTTTTCTTCCGTGAGCTGCGCACGAGTGATTCGACTTGTCAGGAAATTAAGTTTCTACCCTTGTGGCCTGTTCCGTGCCGTTCGGCTTGTACGGGAAACGTCGCTTGTCGTGCTCGCGATTTGCGCCACCGCGGCGCGTGCCGGCACGCTCGAAGATGCCTTGGCGAGATTTGATGCCGAGCGGCCGCGATCAATCGAAGCGTTGACGCCCATCGATCCTGCGACCAAGCCCGACGGTCCCGTCGTTGCGCCCCAACCCGACGGCTCGATCGTCAAGGCGGGGCTCGCTGGCGTCGCGCCGAATCTGCCGGTGCCGGGCAAAACTGCGCGTCGCGACAGTGCGGCCGCAGTCGATGAGGCGGCAGCCGAACTGATCCGTGGCGTCCAGAGCACACGGCCAGATGTGGTGCTGGCTCAAGTCGAGCGGTTGCTGGCTGCCAAGGCCCAGGTTGACGCCGGATTGGCAGAACTCTTCGCCCTGCGAACTTCTTTTGCCGCAATTCCACCGACCAACGACCGGCGGCCGATGCTACGCAATTACTTGCAGGCGATCTCGCGATCGATCGACCTGGCCGGTCGGTTGCGCTACCTTGAATTTGACGTCTTCAATACAGCCAGTGCCCAACTGGCCGCGCAGGTTGGCTCAAGGCAAAAGCTCATCGAGCTGTTCCTCAAATACCGCAACTCCGTCGGCGCGATCGCAATGGCCGGAGTTCTCGATGATCCGGCTACGGGCGGCGCTACGGCTGCCCAGCCCGCATCGATTGCACTGCGGTCGAAAGTACTGGAACTGATTGCTAGAACCGGCGAAACCGAATGCCTCCCAGCATTGGCTGGATTTGTTGTTCGGCCGGGCGTGCCCCCCGCACTGGTGCTACAAGGAGTGGAAACGATTCGGAGCATCGGATTGCCGCAAGACATCCACCCTGGTCAGGATCCGACGTTGCCGACGCCGGCGATCACGGCGAGCCGTTTGCACCAGGTGGTCACACGCCTCAATCTCAGGGGGGCGCCAGCCGAATTGCAGAAGCGTCGCGATGAACTGGCCGCATGGCTCGACGAGCGCAAGCGCAGTGGATTAAGCCAGCCGCGGTATCGCTGGGGGGGCGAGGATCTCCAGCCTGGCGATTGGCTGCTGATGCGCAATCCGTCTCCGTACAATTTGTTCACCGATTTGTCCCCCGGCTTGTTTACGCATGTCGGCGTCGTGGCCTTGGAAAAGGGCTCCGACGGGATCCAGCGGATGGTTCTCATCGACATGCCGGAGCGGGGGAATCGTATGCCCGCGACGAACGTCGATACGTTTCTCCAGCGGTCGCGGCATTACCTTTTCCTGCGTTGCTCACAGCCCGAAATTGCCAGCAAAATGGGCGAAATCGCTGCCTCGCTGATCGGCAACGAAACCGAATTCGATCTCACATTCCGTACCGACCGTATCTCGGATCTCGTGGGTCAACCGTTGGCCGGCAAGAAGATCACGACTTATTGCGCCGGGTTACTGTTGCTTTGCGCATTGGAAACTGGACAAGGGCGGGAAGATTTTTTCCCGATTGCTGAAGCAGCCGCGGGGGGCGAAACGGTCGAGAATCTTGCCCAATTGGGTTTGTCGTTCGGCCGCGATTTCATTTCACCCACCGGCGGACTGTTTTCGCCTCGCCTGGAAATTGTCGCGCGGCACGAACCGACATACGATCCTCGCCGCGAAGTGGAAGAAGCAATTTATGACTATTTCGCGCAGCAGTTGGCTGCCAAAAAGCTGCACACCTCGCCCGACCTGTATCAATCGCTCAAATTGAAAATGGCCGAAGCCGCGCGGCACAATTCGCTGTTGGCCGCCGCCATGACGGCAACCGCCGGCGTGAGCCACAATCTCGACCTGGTCAGCGCGGCGAAAGCTTCCGCGGTCGTCGAGACGCTGGATGACATCGCTTATGGGGCCAGCGGCGAGTTTTTGAAAGCCCAGGAGGCAATTCGCTCGGCTGCGGCCGATCGGCGGTCCGAGCGCGGGATGACCCCGGCCCAGCGCACCGCGGCGGCCACCTATCGCCAGCGGCATCCACGCCAATACGAGCAGTGGCGGCAGGGCCAAATCTCACGCCGGCAATTGCGGATCGAACTGGTCAGCTATTACATTGCCCAAGGGCGTGCTGAAATCGATCGCCGCTTCTTTTCCACAGCCGGCGACGCCGCGGCCAAAAGGCAATAGAATCTCCCGCGGACGGCGATTGTCTCTCGGTGGATGAAGCTGAAAACTGCAATCGAGACGACAGCGTCCCCGACAACCCTGACCATGCACTGACAGGCACTTGAGAGAAGTATCATGCGCAATTTCTGGAGCGGCGGTTTGTGCTTGATGGCGATGACCTTGGCGTTAATCGCGCCGGCTCCGCACGTCCGCTCCGCCGACGATTCTCCGGACAGCTCCGACGCCCCCCCACCCTCCACGCCAACCGACGCGAAACCCGAGAAACCCGCGAAACCGGAATCCGATTCGCTTGCCCCTGCGCCCGACAAACGCCTGTCGGCTCTGCATCTCGATTTCATAAAAAAGGCGGAAAAGCTGGCAAGTGAGTATGAGCGGGCGAAACAGCCCGACCGAGCGGTGGCCGTCTACCAGGAAATTCTGAAGCTCGTACCCGACGAACCCCGAGCCAAACAACGGCTCGATCGGCTCCGCCAGTTCGAGGCGACCGCCGGCCGGAAGGTTTTCGAAGTCCAAGCCAATCGCGATTGGCAAGATACCGGAGTGCGCGTCATTGCAGGCAAACCGCTGAAGTTGGCCGCGTCCGGCACGTGGACACTCAATCTCTCGTCCGAACTGGGGCCGACAGGCCTGGAAATGCCCAAAGTGCTTAAGGATTTCAATTTGGGCTCGCTGGTCGGCATGATCGACGATCCAACGGCAAAAGAAGCCAAACCGTTTGTCATCGGCGCAGCCAAGGACTTGAATGTCGAGCAGTCGGGTCCACTTTTGGTGCGGATGCACGATCCCGACACGAGCGACAATCGTGGTGCCTTGATGCTGGAAATCACCGGCCGCTTCGATACGAAGTGATCTACGGCCCCCAGATGCCATTCTGGACCGCAGGCAACGCCAGCGTCAGCCCCCAACTCCCCCCGAGCAGCCTGGGCCTGGGCTCTCGGTTCTCTAAAGGCTGCCCCCGTGCGCAATTGGCTTCTAGGTAAATCCGGCACTCGTTTCCGCCCATCACCCCCCCCGCTTGGGTTGGCCCGGGGTCAGCTGGAATAGTCGACCTGCTCCCTAGCGTCCCATGCAACCGTCAGACTCGCGCCATGTGGAACTCTGGCGGTCGCGTTGACCAGCAAAGACGGGTCAAGTGCGGGTTCTTGCTAAGGATTGCCGTTGGTCGCCGACGATAGCTGTTACCAAGCTCGAGCTCAACGGACGGATCGAGCAGGCGAAGCCCGGGTGTGCGCATTTAAGACGCCCTCGCGCAAGCGAAAGCACGACTGTAGCGAGCGGTCGCAGTCCCCACCGTACATCGACGGTGGCGACAAAGCTAACGCAAGAAGCGCGAAGTTAGACACCACCGGTAGCATCGCCTGCGGAACCGCGGGGGAGCTCTTAACACCTACCAAGTGCCTACTGTTGACTGTTGAGGAGTCAAAACCATGAAATTCCGTACTTTGTTGCCCGCCCTGTTGGTGGTCGGTCTGTTCAGCTTCGCCGCGGCCAAGTCCGAGGCGGGGCTGTTCACGTTCAATGCTGGTTGTGGTTGCGGCGCTGCCGCTGAACCTTCTTGCGCCGCCGCCGAACCGACCTGCGCCGCCGCCGAGCCGACCTGTGCCGCTGCCGAACCGACCTGCGCTGCCGAGCCCTCGTGCTGCGCTGCTCCTTCGTGTGGTTGCCAGAAGTCTTGCTGCCATCGTCATCACCACTGCCACCGGCACCATCGCTGCTGCAAGCCGGTCTGCTGCGCTCCGGCGCCGACCTGCTGCCCCAAGCCTTGCTGCCACCGTCATCACCACTGCCACAAGCACCGCTGCTGCAAGCCGGTCTGCTGCCAGCCCAGCTGCGCTGCCGAGCCCAGCTGCTGCGGCGGTTGAGATCGGGAGAGGCAAGTGCCTGCTCGCTGATAACGTTTTCCGAGCGACGAACAAGCGGCCCGCCCCTCGAAAGGTTGGGCCGCTTGTTTTTGCGCGTTGCTTGATCGATCGCCCCCTGGCTCCGGTAGATGGTCGATTCCCGCTCGCCATACCCGGCAGCTTTCGGCTGTGAAACGCTCGGCATTGGTCTCCGACCGTGGGTGGGGTAGGGCGATCCCTGGCCAGTCGCAAGTCCGCCGGATTCTCAAAGGCCGCATCCAGCGCCTCCCCGGGGCGGAAAAACGCTTATAGCTGGCCAAAAATGCCTGTCGCTGGGCCCAAAATGGCCCCTCTCGGCTGAATTCGCTTGACGGCCGACTCGCCACCATGCAACCTAGAAATTGCGCGCCCGCGCTTCGCGCCGAGGGCCAAAGCGACGCCATCCGGCCATGGGCAGCGGTTTGCAAATTCGGACCTTTCTTCCTTAGTCATTTTTTGTGCGGTGTGGTGCAATGCGAATCGGACGCGGACAAACGGTCGGTTGGATAACGCTGGCCTGCTTGTTGAGTCTTTGGAGCCCAGAGCCCAGGGCTCGCGCCGCCGAGGCCAATGCGGCAAACGACGAATTGCTTTCCGCGCAATTGTCTGCCGGCGAGTTCGCCTCCGCCCTCGGCACGGCGGGCAAGATTGCCGATCCACAGCGGCGAGATCAATGGCTCGCACGCATCGCTACGGCACAGGCCAACTCCGGAGCTCGCAGTGCGTCCTACAACACCTTGGCCGCGGTGCAGGACGATCGGGTCCGCGCAGCCGCGCTCAAGGAGCCTGCGATGCAGGGGGGGCAAGGCGGCGCCAATTTCGGGCCATTGATCGAGTTGATCACTTCGACCATCGCGCCCACCACGTGGGATGAAGTCGGCGGGCCGGGAGCTATTAGCCCGTATGCCAACGGCGTCTACGTCGATGCCGAGGGCATGGTGCGCCGCGCCGTACGCGAGGCAACCGGATCGGGTCTGGCATTGGCCCGGCTCGAAGCGATCGAGTCGCACACCAACCCGCGCGGCAATGGCGCCGGCAAGGCAAACACCGACGTACACACCCCTGCCGCATTGCGGAAAGTTTCGCTCAGTCGCCTCGAAAAACAGGTGCAACTCCGCCTGGCCAGTGGCCGGCGGCCCACCGACGAAATGCTCACCTTGGGTGGCCTGGAAAAAATCAAGTATGTCTTCGTTTATCCCGAGACCGGCGATGTCGTGATTGCCGGGCCGGCTGGCCCCTGGCGTTCCGACGAGGAAGGTCGGGTGGTCAGCCAGACCTCCGGTCGACCGGTTGTGCAACTGGACGACCTGGTTGTGGTCCTGCGGCACTTGATGCACTCGGCTCAAGGACAATTCGGATGTTCCATCAATCCGCGCGAGGACGCGTTGGCCAAAACCAAGGAGTTTCTCGACGAGTCGGCCAAGTCGCCACTGAAAGAGGGAACGCGGTCGCGCTGGCTGAAGCAATTGCGCGATCGGATGGGCAAGCAAGACATCGTCGTCGAGGGCGTTGATCCGCGCACCCGTGTCGCCCAGGTACTGGTTGAAGCCGACTACCGAATGAAGCTGGTTGGCATGGGGCTCGAACCTGGCGTTCTTGGCGTGCGGAGCTATTTGGATTTGGTGCAAGTGCCGCGCGGCGAGGCCCCTCCACCGCTCGACGTGCTGCGGTGGTGGTTCACGCTAAACGACCAGGATATACGAGCCAGCGAAGGTCATGATGCGTTCGAGCTGGCTGGCCACGGAGTGCGAGTGCAGAGCGAAAATGAATTGCTTTCGGCCTTGGGCCAGCGCGTTCACACTGGCAAGTCGGAGCCGCTGAATCAGCAATTCGCGCAAAGCTTCACCGAGCACTTCGCCGCGTTGGCCGCGAAATATCCGGTCTACGCCGATCTGGAGAACATTTTCGATCTGTCGCTCGTCGGTGCGTTGATCAAATCGCAGGACCTTGCCGGCCGCGCCGGTTGGCACCTGACCTGCTTCGGCGATAGCAGTGCTTATTCCGTCGGTTTGCGACCGCGCCCAAGACCGTGGAAACGGTGGTCAACCACCGGGTGGTCAACCAGGTTCACGTGATCGCCGGCGTCAGCGGCGGCGTACACGTCGATCCCTGGCGATCGGTGACGGCCGAGGCGATCCAGGTCGACAACGCCGTGCTTCCCAACGAGCATCGCTACGGTACACCGCAAACGTTGCCGAATAGCGCCTGGTGGTGGGACTGATCACCCTGCTCCGGCCGTGACCCCCTCCGCGCTGACATGCGTTGTCTGCGGCTGTAGCCTTCAGGTATTTGGCGGTCGATTCGTCCCAGCGGACGTGAACTGCCGAGGCGCTTACACCAGCGTTTCCGCTTGGCGATTGGCCGATCCGCCGGACCCTTCGTCGGACGCGTTTCCGAGTCCGCCTGGCGAAGATTGTCGCCGGTTGCGGTCGCGGCGACGCTTCAGCCACCAGGCGAGCAGCCCGGCGACCGTCGCGACGACGGCCACGACTGTGAACAGTACCTCGCTGTCGCGAATCCACTTGGCAACGTGATCGCCAAACGCGTAGCTCAACCCAAAAAACAGCCCCACAACGGCTGAAGCGCAGAAGGCATCGAACAGCAAGAACTTGCGATAGGGATGCCGCAAAATCCCAATGGTCAGATAGACTGGCGCCCGCACCACGACCAGAAATCGAGCCACAAAAAGCACGCTTAGTCCGTAGCGATTGACGTACTCCTCCATTTTCGCTTCATGCTGGGCGTGCAGTAGATGCGCCAGCCGAGGATGGGCCTTGACCAGGTTTCGTCCGAAGTGATAGCCAATCAGATAAAGCATCGAATCGCCACACAGCGTTCCCGCTACGCATGCTGCCAGCGCGATCCACGGATTGAGCTTGCCCACCGAGCTGGCCACGCCAGCGGCAATAATCGGAACTTCCTCCGGAAGCGGCAAACCGCAGCCGGTTAGGACAAGTACCAGGAAGATTCCCAGGTACGAACCGTGTTGGAGCCAGAGGTCGACCATGCAAACCGTATGCGTGTCAGCCGACCTCGGCGGATCGGTCTAGAATTTGAAGACCCGTCTCCAGAACAAGGATGTCCCGGCTTTCCGGTATCGGCGCATAATCACCTGCGCTGCGTGCATTTTAGCGAGACGGCCGCTGCGCGGTAGATGTCAATCTGGGCAGCTGGGGGCGAAATTGTTGCCTGCGACACTTCCCAGGGTCTTCATCGCGAAATCTGAAGGAACTCGCCCGGTCCAGAAGTGAACGCGTAGCGGCGACTTCGTTAAAGCGCGGTGAACGAATCGGCCGCCGAGCCAAAAGTTGCGACCTCAATCCCCGGCTGACGAGCTGCCGGTAGAACAAAAACCGCTCCCACCTCGACGTGGCTGGCACAATATTCCGCGACCGCCTGGGGGCCTAGCACGTAGAAGGCGGTCGAAAGGGCGTCGGCCTCGGCCGCCGTGGGAGCAATCGCCGTAGCTGATAGCATCCCTTCGACCGGCTGGCCACTCCGAGGGTCGAGAATGTGTCCCAGCCGTCGGCCGTCGTGCTCGAAAAACTGATTCGCTGATCCACTGGTCGAAAGCGCCTGATCGCGCAACCGGATCTGCCCGAGCCGCTCCGTGCGGCGGTAGGGGTGCGGCAGGCCGATCGACCACGCCTGATCGTGGCCCGATTCGACACACGCCCCGCGGGCCAACACACTGCTCTGGCCACCGTGGAGCAAAAAGCTGCCTGAGCCGGCGGCGTCCAAAACCTCGGCGGCTCGATCGAGCGCGTAACCCTTGCCGATGCTGCCAAGGTTCAGCTCGACACCGGGGTGCAAAAAACGGATCGTCCCGGCTGCCGCGTCGAGCTGGATCAGGTGCTGGCCGACCGCTTCGCGCGCCGCGGCCAGTGAGTCGGCGTCAGGCACGGCGCCTTGACGGTAGACAAATCCCCAAGCACGGACGAGTGGACCCGCCGAAATGTCATAGGCGCCGCTGGTTTCGTGGCTGATCCGTTCGGCCAATGCCAACAACGCAGCCAGGCGCGATTCAATCTTCACGGGTTCGCGAGCCGCATGGCGATTGATGTGGCTGATTTCGCTCGTGTCGCGATAAATCGACAGTTGCGATTCGAGCTGGTCGATGATATCCAGCGCCGCGCAGGCCGCCTCGCCCTGGTGCGAAGATTGGCCGGCATTGAGCAAGATTGCGAACTGGCAGGCCATCGCCCGCCGTGCATACTCCAGTAAATATCCTTCCGAGACGCTGGGCTCGGCGGCTGTTGGCACGTCCGCCCCTCCGGTCCAACCCTGGACCAGGTCGCCCAGGGCCACGGTTGCCGATTTTCCAGCCAAAAACTGACGGCGGTTCGTCTTGCGCGGTGCGGACATGTTCCTATTATAGCCGCATCGAACCCACGCCGCCCGTTGCCAGTCCGCGGGCTTTGGCCGATAATCGGCGAAGTGGGGCCACGCGTCGCAGACGAGTAGCGGAACCTATGAAAAACAAACGTCGCCGACTGCGTTGGCCCAACACCGCCTTGGCAATCGCCGCAATCATCACCGTTGCACCGACGCTCTGGGCAGCAGTGGCTATCAAACGCTCCCACCCGCCAAAATGGGACACCGCCGAAGAGGCGGGCATTTTCTTCCCTGACGCTCGCCAGGCGCTGGTCGGCCCGCGGCCGACCAGATCGGCGGTTGCCGGCGACAAAGCGTCGAGCTCGGCCGAAACCGGCACAACCGGTGCGGCGGGGACCGCCGCCGGGACATTTGCCTGGTCGCATTTGATTTCGTCCGACACCATCGAGACCGAAGTCAAATCAATGATCCGCCAGCTCGGTGAGGCCTTGCGCAATCCGAGTAAATTTACCGGCGGTGGATATCAGGATGCCCGTCGGCAATTGAGTGTGCTGGCCGTGATGTTTGCGATCATCGAAGGTTTTGACTCGGACATCCGTTGGCAGCAAGGCGCAGCCACCGTTCGTCCGTTGGTGAGCCGGGCTGGATTCAACTGCAAAGTCGGAACCGACCTGTCTTATCGCGAGGCCAAACAACGGCAAGAAGATTTGGAAAAGTTACTGCGCGGCGATCCGTTGCAGGGGTCGCGGGAGAACGAAAGCTTCACCTGGGACAAAGTGTCGGGCCGTCCGCCGCTGATGCAGAGGCTCGATCGAGCCCAGCGCCAAGGACTGGTTCTCTGGAGTGCCGACTCGGCGCAATTCCAGAAAAACAGCGCTCAGTTCCAGCACGAAGCCGAGCTGATTGCGGCGCTGGCCGAGGTGATCGGTCGCGATGGTTTTGAATATGCCGACGACGATACCTATTTGGAGTACGCCCATGCGATGCGGGATGCGGCGGTTGAGGCCGCCGACGCCGCGCGCCGCAAGAATTTTGACCAGGCTCGCAAGGCCGTCGGCGCGATCGAAAAGAGTTGCAATAGCTGCCACGAAGGATTTCGCAGCTGAGACGCGGCCGGGGAGAGAACGGTCAGACCTCTGACGACTTTCTTGTTATTTGTGGTGCTGCGCCGGCTGAGATTCTGGGCTGCTACTTGCCCTATCTCTGGCGGCAGCATGGCCGTTCGGTGTGGCTGCTGGCGCCGGCCGCCGTCGGTCTGGGCCGATTTTCCTGGTTGCTTTCCCTGCGTTCAGCCGAAGCAGGGCGAACCTATGCCGCCTATCGCGGTCTCTAGGTCACGGTTGCGATGGTCTGGCTATGGCCCGTCGATGGCGTGCCACCCGGCCGTTGGGGCTACCCGGGCGGCACGCTATGCATCAGCGGCATGACCGTGATTGCCTTCGCACTCCGCGGCTGACCCACGGCGGTATTCACGGACTTCTCGAGGTCGGTCCTCCCCGGCGGCCGGTAGGGTGGCCCGAAAACCGACGCTTCGCACGGTGGGTGGGCAACTTGTGGGCGGTCTGCTGGGCGACTATCATCACTGGTTTAACTACAAACGGTAGATCGGTTGGAGGGACGCGATGCGTCATGTGCTGTCGGCGGTCGTGCAGAACGTTCCGGGGGTGTTGGCCCACATTTCGGGGATGCTCGCTTCGCGCGGATACAACATCGACAGCCTGGCGGTCGGCGAGACGGAAGATCCGCAATTGTCGCGGATGACGTTCGTGATTGTCGGCGACGACAACGTCCTGGAGCAGGTACGCAAGCAGTTGGAGAAGATCGTCACGGTAGTTCGCGTGGTCGACATCAGTTCGCAGGACTTCGTCGAGCGAGATCTGATGTTGATTAAGGTTCATGCCGATTCCGGGGGCCAACGGAGCGAGATCCACGAACTGGCTGAAGTGTTCCGTGGCCGAATCGTCGACGTGACGACCACTCAGGTTGTCGTGGAAGTTTCCGGCCCGGAAAGAAAGATCGAGGCGTTCATCGACTTGATGCGCCCTTATGGCATCGTCGAACTGGTTCGCACCGGCAGAATCGCAATGGTGCGCGGCGAAGCGAAGGTCTGCCAACCGCAATAATGCCGGCTGCCGATAGGATGATTCCCGCCAGCCGAACGATCCCGGTGGCCGGCCGCTGCTGCGGGCGATCGGATTCCGCGATTGTCCTGGCGTGTAGACAAACGAACATTAACGATTCCATTTAAACAAAGGCGACATCCGAGTCCGGACCGGCCAACGGCGCCAGCCCGACTCACCCGCCACCCCATTTGCGAGGAGATCGATCAGCCATGGCCAAAATGTATTACGACAAAGACGCCGACCTGTCGGCACTCAAGGGAAAGACCATCGCGATCCTTGGCTATGGGTCTCAGGGACACGCCCATGCGCAAAACCTGCGCGACAGCGGCTGCACGGTGATCGTGGGTCAAAGGCCCGGCGGGCCGAATTATGACCTGGCCAAAAGCCACGGTTTCGATCCTCTGCCCCTGGAAGAGGCGACGAAGAAAGCCGACAT
Organism: uncultured Planctomycetaceae bacterium; assembly: GCA_963702015.1. Taxonomy (GTDB): domain Bacteria; phylum Planctomycetota; class Planctomycetia; order Pirellulales; family PALSA-1355; genus DATJTR01. The sequence continues at coordinate 550,988 of OY969698.1, read as the reverse complement.
CGTCAACATTCTTTTGCCCGACGAAGTGCAGGGGGACATCTATCGACAATCGATTCGTCCCAACCTGGTGCCCGGCAACATCCTGATGTGTTCGCACGGTTTCAACGTTCACTTTGGCCAGGTGGAAGCGCCACCAGGGGTCGACATCGTGCTGGTCGCTCCGAAAGGTCCCGGGCATCTGGTGCGCAGCGAATTTGAAAAGGGAGGTGGTGTTCCGTGCTTGATCGCCCTGAGTCCCGGCGCCAGCGAAGAGTCTCGCCGCATCGGCCTGGCTTATGCCAAGGGAATCGGTGGCGCGCGGGCGGGAGTCATTGAAACCACATTTGCCGAAGAGACCGAGACCGATTTGTTTGGCGAGCAAGTCGTCTTGTGCGGCGGCGTCAGCGCCCTGGTTAAGGCAGGCTACGAAACGCTGGTCGAGGCCGGTTACCAGCCGGAAATGGCCTATTTCGAGTGCATGCACGAGCTGAAGCTGATCGTCGACCTGTTCTATCAGGGGGGGCTCAACTACATGCGTTACAGCGTGTCAAACACTGCCGAATATGGCGACTACACGCGCGGCCCGCGCATCGTCACCGACCAAACCCGGGCCGAAATGAAGCGCATTCTGGAAGAGATCCAGTCGGGCCAGTTCGCCCGCGAGTGGATCCTGGAAAACAAGGCCAACGCCCCGGGGTTCAAAGCCACGCGCCGCCGCGAGCGGCAACATCCACTGGAAGAGGTTGGCCGGCGGTTGCGGCGTTTGATGCCCTGGATCAAAGCCAAGGAAGTTTGAACCGGATGCCCACGGGTGCTTAAACTGGGAGTATGCACATGACTGTCTCTTCCACCGAAGCGGCTACGCGTCAATTGTTCAGCGAGTTGAAGCCGGGAGACCGCATCGAACTGGTGCATGAAGTGAAAGTCGGACTGAAACGCTGGTCGACGCAAACCGTTGGCACGGTCGTCCGCACGGAACGTCGCCGTCACGGCTTGCACTTTCGTCGCAGCCTTGACGACAAGGTGTTTAGCGATTTGATCTTGCTGGAACTCGGCGATGGGTCGCTCACCACGGTCACGATCGACGAATACACGGAGTTGAGACGCCTTTGAGCGAGAGAGTGCAAGCGGACCCTGTGAGTTTGCCGAATTCATCCAGCGCGCATCCGCTTCATTCCCAACACGGGCGAGCCTTCGAGGCCAACCGATTCGTCTATCCGGTCCTCAGCCGCCGCAGCCGTGGCATTTCCGTCGGCGTGAATCTGAATCCCGACAAGATTTGCAATTTCGATTGCATCTATTGCCAGGTCGATCGCACTCGGCAGGCGGAAACGACCTTCGTTGAGATCGATCAGCTCTTGGCCGAACTCGATGCCACTTTGAGCCTGGTGGCGTCGGGAGCCATTTTCGAAACCCAGAAATTCCGGCAAACGCCTGACGTGCTGCGCCGGCTGAACGATATCGCCTTCAGCGGCGACGGCGAACCGACGACGTATCGCAATTTTGACGAAATCGTCGACCGCGTGGCGGCCGTGAAACGTCGCCATGGGTTGGACCAGGTCAAGCTCGTACTGATTACGAATGCCAGCATGTTCCATCGCGAGCACGTGGTGCGAGGGCTGGCCACGCTCGACAACAATCAGGGCGAAATCTGGGCCAAGCTGGAAACCGGCACCGAAGACTACTACCGCCTCATCGAGCGGACCCCCATCCCCTTTCGGCAGATTCTCGACAATATCACGGCCGCGGCCCGTCTGCGGCCGCTGGTGATTCAATCGCTGTTCATGCGCGTCGAGGGCCAATCGCCCCCCCAAGCCGAGCTGTTCGCCTTTTGCGATCGCCTGGCGGAGATCGTGGCCGCCGGAGGGCAAATCAAGCTGGTGCAGATTTACACCATTGCTCGCCGCCCGGCCGAGAGTTATGTCACACCACTGACCGACGCCGAAGTCGTTGCGATTGGCGAGCTGGTGACTCTTCGCACTGGCCTACCTGTGGCCACCTTCTTTGGGACGAATCCCTAGTTCGCCCCCGATTAGTCGCTCGGTAGCGTGACGACGTTGAACCAGAACTGATCGATCACTTGAACGGAGTGGAAAAACTGATCGAGATCCACTGGCTTCGTGATATAGGCATTGGCGTTCAGACGATAAGCGGCCGCCACATCCTCCGAATCCCGTGACGTCGTCAGGACGATGACCACCAGGCTTTTCAGCGTCGCGTCTCCGCGAATCTCGGCCAATACTTCGCGACCGCTCTTGCGAGGCAAATTGAAGTCCAGCAGGACAATATCCGGCCGCCTTTCGTTGCCAAAAGCTCCCTGGCGGCGCAAAAACTGAATCGCCAACTCTCCATCTTCGACCACGTGCAGATGATTGGGCACGCGACTGGTTGCCAGCGCATGCCGGGTCAGCCCGGCATCGGTTGGACTGTCTTCCACCAACAGTATCTCGACCGGTCGTCCCAGCTCGAATGCGTTAGCACTCATGGTGCGATTCCTTCATCGGCAGCGTGAAATAGAAGGTGCTTCCCTTGCCAGGGCTTGAACGCAGCCAAATGCGGCCACCGTGGCGTTCGACGATCTTCTTGCAAATCGCCAGGCCGATGCCCGTGCCAGGGTACTCGCGGCGCGTGTGCAGCCTTTGGAAGATGGCAAAGATGCGTTCGGCGAAGCGTGCCTCGATACCAATGCCGTTATCCGTGACGGAAAAGACCCATTGATCCCCTTCGATTTCGGCGGCAACATGGATGCGAGGCGGAGTGTTGTGGCGGAATTTGATGGCATTGCTGAGGAGATTTTGGAAGAGTTGTTCTAACTGAGAGCCGTCGGCTGGCAGGGTCGGCAGCTCGCTGCGGGTGATCTCGGCGCCGTTCTCGGTGATCGCGGTCTTCAAATTGATCAGCGCTTGCCCGAATACCTCGTTGCAATCGATCGGCTCAAACGCCTTGCCGCGCGTGCCAACGCGTGAATAGCAAAGCAAGTCCTCGATCAACCGCTGCATGCGGGTCGCGCCGTCAACGGCGAAAGCGATGAATTCGTCCGCGTCCGTGTCGAGCCGGCCCACGTATCGCCGTTGTAAAAGTTGGCAATAGCCGGCAATCGCTCGCAGGGGTTCTTGCAAATCGTGCGAAGCGACGTAAGCGAACTGCTCGAGTTCGGCGTTGGATCGCGCCAACTCGGTCGCCGTGCGGCGGACAGCATCTTCCGTGTCGCGGCGCTGCGTCACATCGCGAGTGATCATGGCGAATCCGCGCAGTTCACCCTGTTCGTTATGCAAGGCCGTAATCACGATACTGGCCCAATAGCGTTCGCCGTCGTTCCGCACACGAATCCCTTCCTCGGCCCAACGCCCTTCGGCCACCGCGACCGCCAGGTCTTGAGCGGGCTTGCCGGCCGCGGCTTCGTCCGGAAGGTAGAAACAGGCGAAGTGTTGGCCGATGACTTCCTCGGCTGTGTAACCGTGGATCCGTTCAGCCCCCGGATTCCAGCTTTGCACATAGCCTTGAGGGTCCAGCCGTAGAATGGCGTGATCTTTGACCCCCTCGACGAGCAGGCGGAACCGTTCCTCGCTTTCGCGCAACAGACGTTCGGCTTCCTTGCGCTGGGTGATGTCGTGCAGGAAGGCGCAGAAAAAGTAATCGCCGCCGGCCCGCACGGCGGAAACCGTGACTTCCACAGGAAACTCGTGGCCGGCACGGTGCAGCCCGATCAGCTCCAGCCGCTGGTTCAGAACGGGACCATATCCCGTCTCGACAAACCGCTGGAGGCCTTGGCGATAATTTTCGCGAAAGCGTTCGGGCAGAATGAGTTCGGGCAGGCTCCGGCCGACGGCCTCCTCGCGCGACCAGCCGAAAGTGAATTCAGCTTGATGGTTCCAGTCGGTAACGACGCCGTCTCGATCGATGCCGATGAATGCCTCGTGTGCGGCTTCCAACGTCGCCCGGATTCGGCGCTGGCTGGTATGGAGTGCCTCTTCGGCGGCACGGCGAATGACGATTTCTTGAGCCAATTCGGCGTTGGTCCGCGCGAGCGCGCGTGTTCGCTCAAGGACGCGAGTCTCCAGCGAATCACGCGACTCGGCTAACCGCTCGATCATGCTGTTGAAAGATGTCGCCAGAACTCCCAGTTCGTCGAGCCCCACGGTCGGCACACGCACCGACAGCTCGCCGCTGGCGGCTCGTGTCGCCTGCTGGGTGAGCTGCCGAATAGGCTGGGTCAGATGGCGGGCCACTGCATACGACGCGACAATTCCGGCGACGATCAACCCTGCCTGCAGCGTGAAGAACATATCGCGAAAATCATCGATGGGAGCGAACGCTTCGCCGGCGTCGATTTTTGCGACCAGTCCCCAATCGTCGGGGCCACCCGGCTGAAGCGCGATCGGCATGTAAAATGTCAGGATTGATTTGCCCTTGTAATGACTCGACTTGAAGCCGCTTTCACCGCGCAGCGCCTTGGCCATCGACGGCACGTCAGCCAGCGGAATGATCGCACGATGTTCGCCGCGCGGCTTTTGCAAATATTCGGCATCGTCGCCACTCGCGAGGCTGGCGACCAACAGTTCACCAGTCTTGCCCAAGCCGACATCGCCATTGAGCATGTCGATGAGGGGTTGAATGTCGAGCAATACCAGCAACACGCCCACCAACCGTCCGCGACCGTCAAGAATCGTGGTCGACAAATGGAGGCGGATTGCCTCATCCGTGGGCGATGAGACCAAATAACTCTCTTCGCGGCCGTGAATGAATTCAGGAGTCTCAGCCACGCGGTGGCCCAGCATGAGGGAATCGGTCGAAACGACGATCTCTCCGTGGGGATCGGCAATCAATATTTCGAGGAACGCGGGGGCGGCTTGTTGGGCGTCGTTGAGCAGCCGGCTACCGGTCTCGAGAAAATCGTTGCTTTCGCCGGCCAAATATTTCTCCAAAAGCCCGCGCAAAAACGTTCGTTGGGAAATCATCGCGGCCAATTGCCGCTGTTGCCCAAGATAGCCCAAAAGCATTGCCCTCCGGTCCGTGGCCACCTGCTCCAGGCGGTCGCGCACGCGGCTTTTCAGGGCCTCGCGTGCGTATCCATAGGCCGCCACACCAAGGGCAGCGGCGGTAATCACGACGATGAGAGCGGTATAAATCGCGAGCTTTGCCGCTAGCGGCAGCCGGGTGCGTGGAACGGACGTATCGGGCTCTGAAGGGAGGTCCGGCACGATCTGACTGGGGGCAGCCAACGACATGGAATTGGGCTCCGCGGTTTGTCCAAGAACATTCCGCCAGGTATCATTAGTATAGACGTTCAGGACGTCGCCCACGCACGCTTCGACGGAATTTGCAACTTCTGCACCAGGACTTTGAGCGAACAGCGAGGGTAGTGCCATGATGATGCAAGAAACGATCGGCCGACCGATGGAAATCCTCTTGATCGAGGACAACCTTTCGGACGCCCGATTGGCGATCGAATCATTGCGCGACGGTCAAATCAAACACCGTTTGACCCTGATTTGCGACGGCGAAGAGGCTGTGGAGTTTTTGAGCCGAGAGGGGCGTTTTGTCCGTGCTCCCCGTCCGGATTTGATACTGCTCGATCTGGAGCTGCCGAAAAAGGGGGGACGCGAATTGCTCGATGAGCTCAAGCACGACGAGCAACTCCGCAGCATTCCGGTGGTCGTGCTGACCGCCTCGAGAATTCACGAGGAAATCCTCCGCGCCGAACATCTGCAAGTCGAGAGCTACATCACCAAACCGGTGGCTCTGGAAAAGTTTCTGAAAGTCGTTCGTGACCTGCGCCAATTCTGGCTCGCCGACATGATCGTCCCGTCGGTCTGATTAATTCCGCCCGTTCTCGCTACTGCTGCCGGCCGGGAAGCCGTGGACCTGGCAACGATGCGCCGCCCGGACGTTTTGGGCGAATCGAGCTGCACCGAGGATAATGCGCCCATCGGAACGAATCTTTCTTGAGAGCTTCAGCCGCCCGGGCCAGGGTTGTCGCCGGGGCGTCCAACGGATGAGCGCCGGGGAGGCGAAGCCACGCAGCCGCCGTCCTCGGGCGTTGGGCAGCCACAATCTCCTTCGGTTTCGATCTGGATCGTGACGTGATCCAGCCCGAATCGCTCGTGAAGGATTTCGCGAATTGCCCGCAGGGCAGCCGGCGGTGACTGTTCGTCGGCGACAATCACGTGGGCGGAAAGCGAGACCATCCCGCTGGTAATGGTCCAGGCGTGGAGGTCGTGAACTTCACGCACCCCGGGACCGCCGGCCAGCGCGGCACGCACCGCATCGATGTCCAGGTGAGGAGGGGTGCTTTCCATCAGGATGGCGACCGCCTCTTTGATAAGTGCCCAAGACGAATAGATCACCAAGAGTCCAATCAGAATCGAAGCGACCGGATCGGCCCATTCCCAACCGAAAGCCCAAATCAACGCTCCCGCCCCGGCGGCGGCCAGGGTTCCGATGGCGTCGGTCATCATGTGGAGCCAGGCTCCGCGTACGTTGAGGTTTTCCGCTTTGCCGCCGTGCAGTCAGCGCCATTCCCAACAGACTGACGATCAGACTTCCGAAAGCAATCGCCATCATCCAGCCGCCTTCGACCGGATGTGGGTCGGAAAAGCGCAAAACAGCCTGAAAAAAGATCACGATCGAGATCGCGATCAGCGTCGTCCCGTTGGCCAATGCCGCCAAGATTTCCGCCCGGCGATAGCCATAACTATGCCCGGGTGTCGCTGGGCGTTCGGCAATCCAAGCGGCAAACAAGCTCAATCCCAAGGCTGCGGCGTCTGAAAACATGTGGCCGGCGTCAGCCCACAAAGCCAACGAGTCGGCCAACCAGCTGCCGATGAGCTCGGCCGCCGTGGAAACCAGCGCCAGCACCAACACGATCGCCAGTCGGCTGCGGTGAGCCGCCGGGCCGTGATCGTGACTGTGTGTGTCCGCTGCATGATGATGGTGACCCATCGCGTCTTCTCAACAGATGGAACGGAATTAAATGCGCAAAGCAACGTTTTCCTACTTCCGCGGTGAACTCTCTGGTCTTGTTCGCGGCAAAAAGTCGGTCGTAAAGGCCCGCTGCGGATCGACCGCGCCGGCCGTCAGTTGCCCACTCTCGACGAGTTGCTGTTCGAGCGCCTGCCAGCGCTCGAGGGTCATGGTGCCAATTCCCTCATCGGTGCCAATCAACGGCGCAATTTCATGGGCGCCAAACGCCAAGGCTTCGACATCGATGAGTGGATTGCGATCATGGATGAGCTGATTTGTCGGCTGGGGATCAACCAGGTAGTCTTGCCAGCCAGCGACGCACGCCGCCACCATGCGACGCACGATGTCCGGCCGGGTGGCTACCATTTCTTCCGTGGTAAACAGCAGGCTTGTGTACGGATTGAAGCCGAGGTCGGAAACGAGTAATACTCCCGGGTCGGCGCCCTGTTGTCTCGCCAGAAAGGGCTCACTGAAAGTGTAGCCCTGTTGTACGTAGCGGGGGTCCAATAAAAACGCCTGCACATTCCCCGAGTAGGGGACGATCCGTACCCCGGGAAGCGGCAATTTCCAGCGCAAAAAGTCGGCGAATGCAGCGCCGGGTGTCATTGCCAGCGTCACGTCGCGCAGTTGATCGAAGCGTTCGATTCCCGATGCCTTATGGACCAGCAAGCAGCGTGGACTGTTTTGCAACGGCGCCATCAGGGCCACGACCCGCGCATTCTGGGCCCTGGCGAACAGGATATTGTCGGCGTTGGCGATGCCGAAATTCGACCGGCCTTGAGCCACTTGCTCCAGCATCCGCGCGTTCGGCCCACCCGATTGGATCGTCACCTCAAAGCCTGCCTCGCCGTAGAAGCCGCGGAACTGCGCCGCAAAATAACCTCCATGCTCCGATTCGGGAAACCAGTTGAGGGCCAAGGTCAGTTTGGTCGCCGGTTCCGGAGGGGAATCTGTCGCTATCTCCGCCGATGCGGTCGCTCCTGCCACCGATGATCCAAGAGTGGCGCTTTGGTGCCCGACGCCGGCCGATCGCAGCCGGTGGACATTGCGATCGCCAGCAGCGCGCGGCGGACCAGCACTGTCTCATTTTTCGCAAATTGAACATGATCACTCTCATTACATGGCGTCAACGGAAGCTTTGGGCTTCGCCGGCCGATCCGGGGGCGTGCCAGCGCCGAAGGATCCAGTCGCCGACAAGGCTGATGGCCCCGAAAAACACCACTCCCAGCAGCATGGCGGCCAGTGTGGCTGCGAACAGATAGTCGAGCTGTAGTCGTCCCGAAGTCGCAATGATCAGATACCCCAATCCGTAAGCACTCTCACCGTAGCCGGCCGTGAACTCCCCTACAATCGCACCAATCACTGACAAGCCGCAGGAAATCTTGGCACCGGCGATCAAATAGGGAATCGAATTGGGTAATTGCAATTTGGTGAGCACTTGTCGCCGCGACGCACTCGACATGGTGAACAACTCGACCAGATTGCGATCGAGATCCAACAGGCCAGTCGTGGCGTTAGTGATGATTGGAAACAGGCTGATGATAAATGCGACCACCACAACGCTGGCGAAGCCGGGCCCAAACCAAATGATAACCAAGGGGGCTAAGGCCACGCTGGGAACGGTCTGGAGGAAGATGGCGTAGGGATAGACGCTCCGTCGCACGATCGCCGACTGCGAGAACGCGACCGCAACGACCATTCCCACCGCCAGGCTTATGGCTAATCCCCCCAGCGCCGCGGCTGCCGTCAACCCGGTTGCCCGCAAAAGATCCCACCGGTGAAGCCATGCCGCTTGAGAGACTCGCGCGGCGCGGGAAGCAAGAAACTCGGCACGCTGGCCAATCCCGTCGTGATCTGCCAAATGACTATCAACAGAATAAAAAGCGTCAGTGGCGGCAGCGCCATGATCAGGAGTTGGCCGAAACGTGTTCTCATCGGCTAGCCTCCCGCAAATGGGCGGCAATTTCGCCGGTCAGGCTGGCAAAATCGGCCTGTGAGCGCAGGCCGTCCATGCGTGGATACGCAAACGGGACGGGCACGTCGGCCACGACGTGGCCCGGCCGGCGAGTGAGTACGAGCACTCGCTGGCTCAAGAAAACCGCTTCGGCGATGTTGTGGGTAACGAAAACGCCGGTCCAGTGCCGCGACTCCCAAAGCGAGAGCAATTCTTCGTTGAGCGTCTGCCGGGTAATATCGTCGAGTGCCGCGAACGGTTCGTCTAACAGCAAGAGTTCGGGGTCGGTCACCACGGCGCGAGCGAGCGATACGCGCATCCGCATGCCGCCCGACAGCTCGGCCGGATAACCGCCGGCAAAATCCGCGAGTCCCACGAGCTCGATTGCTCGCCGGACGCGAGCGTCGCGCTGCGTGCGGTCCGGCCCGCGGCGGCCAGTGCCAGCCAACTCCAGTGGCAGCGCGATATTATGATAGACGTCTCGCCAGGGAAGCAGCGTCGGGTCCTGAAAGACAAATGACATTCGCGTCGCCTCGCGACGCGCTCTCACCGGCTCCAGCCCTGCGACGGTCAAACGTCCGCGACTGGGCTGGATGAGCCCGGCGATCGAGCGCAATAGGGTCGATTTACCGCAGCCGGAGGGCCCGACCAGGGCCACGAACTCGCCGGCGCGCAGACTGAAGCTGACGCCTTCCACGGCCCTTAGTCCGTCGCGGTAAGTCACGTCGACGGCGGCGATTTCGACCAGCGGTGCCACGGCTGGCGTGTGAAGCTCGGTACCCATGAATCAAAGCCTGAAAGACCCAACCGTCCGTTAGCTCCGCCCACGCCGGAGAGCACTCATGCCAGGGGCGCTGCCGCTAACCCGCTACAATCCTTAAAAATAGCTGCGAATCCAGTTCGGACTGCCCCGAAGTATACGGCGTCGAATCGTTTCGGGCGACGGGTCGACAGCAAGGCCTGGGTGGTGCGATCACCGTTCGGCGTTGCCCAGCGCGGCCAAACAGGTAAAAATGAATGGAGTGGGCCCCCCGCCCCTGAAGCTAATGCGTCGACTGTCCGGCAAGCCAACAGCTTTTATCGAGGTATTCGAAAATGACGTCCCGGAGAGAAGGCTTGCTGGTTTCTCGACGCGATGGCGGTGGGATGTCGCGCTACCTCGCGCTGCTCGCGATCGGGTTACTCGCGATGACGGGTTGCGGCGGCCAAGTGGGCGGTACGCCAATGGAACAAGCCCAGGCTGCTTTTGAGCGCGGCCAATGGGACCCAGCGGTCGCCGCCTGTAGCGAAGCGATTGCGCAAAACCCGCAAGACTCGGCGGCCTATTTGTTGCGGGGCCGGGCTCAGCATTTGGCGGGGCGATTGGATCTGGCGGTCGCCGATTTGACCGACGCGATTCGTCTGAATCCGCAAGATCCCGAAGCCTATTATCAGCGCGCCACGCCTACCGCGCTTTGGGCCAAATCGATCTTAAGAATGAGGACGACCTCAAAGCCCGTGAGCTCGACCGCGAATACACCTACGACTTCAAACGCGACGGCACCCTCCAGCAGGAACCGATGACCGACGTCGACGAGCCGGGGGTTGTGTCGGCCGAAACGCCTGGCGCACGGAAGCCCGACGATTCGGACCTTGGCCTTGCGACACCGGTCGACGAAGACACCAAACCAAAACACAGCGTCGTTGGGGATATGTTTGGAGTGCCGGAGGATATTCTGGAGCGAGACCTTCCGCCCCCGTCTTCAAGTCCGCGGCAAAACACGGGCCGCACCTGGGCTTTGCCACGTGAAGCCGACGCACCCGCGCCGAACATCGGGGGGATTACCGTACCCGAGCCAACGGTTGGGAAATCCTACAGCTCAAAGGCAGGCCGTGCAGCGGTTCCAGCCGATCGCACCGGTTTACCACCGGATGCACGTGACGGGGCCCCACCGGCTGCTGGCGATCGCCATGCCGCCGAGGAGTCCCGCCGGAAAACAGCGACGGCCCCGGCGCGAGGCGTAGCGGGTGGCGCACATGGGGCCGCCGGTTCGCCAGCTGCTTCTCGGCCGCCAACTGCCGCCGAGTACCGCAATTTGCATCCGTTTGGTCCGAGTTCGATGCGCCCGACCGGTTTGCAAGACCCTCCGGCTTTGATCGATCCCTATGGCGGACTTTCGGGGAGCCGAGGGCGTGCTGCCACGGTGGGTTCGCCCTATATTCCGCCGAACCGACTGCCAAGTGTCACCGTTCCGCGTGTCGTCGCACCCGCTGGTCCTTCTATCCCCTCGCCGCCGGGCAACCGCTACGACGGCGGGCGCGGATATGGATATTAGTCGCACTCGCTGGAATGAATCGCCGCTCCATTTCGCGTCCGGCGAACTCATCTGGGCAAACGGACGGTGGTTCCTTAACCTACCGGAATGAATCGCGCCCCAATTGCTACCGACGATGTGCCCGCCCGGCGTGCTAGCGATCGTACCGTCGCACCCGACGCCGCCCCGAAGCCAGCGATGCGATCGGGCTTTCTTGGCGAGCGATGGCGATCCCCCTTCGCGATGAGCCTGGTGGGCGTGCTGTTGTTGTGGGCCGCCCTGCCCCCCCTCGATTTTTGGCCGTTGGCCTGGTTTGCGCCTGTACCTTGGATCGTATTGGCCGAGCGGCGCCTTTTGACGGGCCGCCGACCGTATTTGCAGATTTGGCTAGCCGGCTTTGTTTTTTGGCTGGCGGCCATTTATTGGCTGGTACTACCGCACTGGGCGACATCGCTCGGTTGGCTAGCCCTTTCCTTTTACCTGGCGTTTTATCTGCCGGTGTTCATCGGCCTCGTCCGGGTTGCGATTCATGACCTCCGATTGCCGGCGCTCGTGGCCGCTCCGCTGATTTACCTGGGCTTGGAATTGGCCCGCGGCCATCTTTGGACGGGCTTTTCGATGACCGGGTTGGGGCATTCGCAGTACCGCTGGACGGCGCTCGCCCAAATCGCCGACCTGGCGGGCATTGGCGGCGTAAGCGCAGTGATGGTTTTAGTCGCGGCGGGCTTGGCCCGAGTCCTCCCCAACGAGGAGCGCAAAGTTGCCTGGTGGCCGCTGCTGCCCGCCGGCGCGGCATTGGGACTATGCCTGGTCTATGGTCAATGGCGGCTGTCTCAGCAGCCGACCCGGCCGGGTCCCAAAGTGGCACTGATCCAGGGTTCGATCGACATCACGATGAAAATGGATGAACGGCAGAGAGATCAGATTCTCAAACAGTACGCCGACCTGACTCGCGACGGGCTCATGCAGGCCAACGATTTGGATCTGATTGTCTGGCCGGAGACGATGTTCCGCATTCCCTGGCTGATGTTCGAAGGAGATTCCCAACCTCCGGCCGATTGGCACGTCACCGCCCGCGAGGCTGAAGACTTCAGCCGCAATGCGGTTCGTTATTGGACCGGTTCGTTCGGCGTGCCAATCTTACTGGGCATCGACACCATGCGCGAGACGTCCGCCGGAACCTACCGCTATAACTCGGCCTTCTATTTCGATCGCTCCTCACAGCCGAAAGCGCGTTATGACAAAGTCCATCGCGTCATGTTCGGTGAATACGTTCCATTCGCCGATTGGTTCCCGTGGCTTTACGGGCTGACGCCGCTTCCTGGTGGACTCAACGCTGGCGACGGACCCGTTGCGATAGAAACGACAACTGGGCACGCGGGCGAGGTTTGCTACGCCCCCAACATCTGTTTTGAAAGCACGCTGTCGCACCTCATTCGCGGGCAGGTCGAAACTCTCCGGAATCAAGGGGTCGAACCCGACATCCTCGTCAACCTGACCAATGACGGCTGGTTTTGGGGATCGAGCGAACTGGAAATGCATTTATCGTGTGGCGTGTTTCGCGCGATCGAATGCCGCAAGCCATTCTTGATCGCCGCAAACACCGGCATCTCGGCCTGCATCGACTCACAAGGCAGCGTGGTCACCCAAGGCCCGAAACGGGCAACCGACGTCATCATCGCCGCCCCTCGACTCGACGGTCGCCGCAGTCCCTACCTGGCGATGGGTGATTGGCCCGCCGGGTTTTGCCTGGCCGCGTGCCTCGCATTGGCTTGGACGGGCTGGCGCCGGCGGAGCGCAGGAAAAAAGTCGGTGACGATTTCCCGGTAGAGGCCTCGAGCCTACTGCTCAAGTTCGGCAGGACGAGGCGCCGTCGGCTCGACAGCTTTGGCAGCCGGAAGTCCAGGGCCCTGGGTCGAGAGAGCCGCCGTACCGGGTGCCGCCGCCGCGACCGGCGTCGGGCTCGTCGGCAATCTACGATCGCTGGTCTGGCTTGACGCCTCCGTTTTCGAATCAGATTTGTCGGCTGGATTTACGCCGGCGCGTCCAGCCCATTGCTCCCACTTACGCAACGCCACCTTGCGCGTCAGTGAGTCGGGAAACGCGATCGTTCCACAAGGGGGCAGGGTTTGGAAATTGAGCTGAACCTGGTCCAAACCGTAATCCTTGAGTTCCTGGCCGGACAGATGAATCAGCACCGCCAGGGCAACATCGCGAATTTGTGGTTGGCGAGGATCGTTGGCCGGTGGCGTCAAACAAGAGCTGGTGTCTTTCAGCCATGGCTCGATCAGGGCGATATGCTCGTGGTTGCCGAACCGACCGACCGTTATCAGCGCGTCATGTAGAATTGCTGGCTGCTGCGGGCCACCATCGCTGCCAAGCAGCTTCAACGCAAGATCGAGCCCTTCCCTAAGATCATAGGTGAACGCCACCGTGAGGTTTTGATGGGCCAAGGCCGATGTGCTATTGTGAACCATCCACGCGCCGAGCATCTTCTTCAGAATTCCCGATCCCGGGTGCGTCCCCAATGCACTTCGAAACATCGACGTCGGCTGCTGCACAGGTTGAACAGTTGCATGGCATCCTGGTCGCTGATCGTCACCCCATCGGCAGCGCTGACCAACAGCAAATCGCAAATCGTCCCCAACGCGATCGTCGGATGCCCATTCCCGTCGCGCAATGGCAATTGGAGAGATTGGATAATCGACTGCATGCGCATCACAAACAATTCACCGGCCAGCTTAGGATTAGTGTCGAGCGCTTCGAGCAACGCGGGCTCGGCCCGCTGCATTTCCACGAATAGCATTCGGCTGACTTTATCTTGCCCGAACACCTGGCTGAAGCGGCCCCAAAAAGGCAGCGTGTGCTGTTGCCGGCCTTCCAAATCGTTCGCAAAGGCCTCGAGCCGAAAGTGAAAGTCGGCCTCGACAACCTGGCCGAGCACCTGGCCGGCCCGCGAACGAACCTCGGCGTCGTCGTCGTCGAGCGCCTGGATCAAAAGGGGTTGGGTTACGATTCCGAGCTCGATCAAACGTTTCGTAGCCCGTTGCCGAACGGAGTAGGCAGGATCGCCCAGTTGGTGGATCAACAGGCCGATTTCGCGGGAGTCAGCAGTCTCTTTCTGCGCTGAGGAGCCGGAACCGACAGCCGGGACAGCATCCCCCTTGCCGGCTGAATCGGCGGCCGATTGGCCAGCTGTCGGTGTTTGCCCGTCTGCAGCGTCGGCTACCCGCGCCCCGCGAACCAAGGTCAGAAACGATGCGAGAATTCCGCCCATCAGTACCATTGCGACGACGAGTTCCCTTGAGAACATCATCATCGACGCGAGCGCACCGATCCGCGTCTGCGCATGAACCGATCCCTGCTGCATACCATTTCCCTTACTAATCTAGCGCGTGATACGCATCGTCCTGACTTATCCCGCTATTCTAGGCGGACCAGCCGGTCCAGGTCCACTCCGGCGTCGCGCCAATTCGATAAAACGGTCCTGTCGGGCCGGTTTGCCGGTGGGCGATGCGGCGGTTTAGATGCTTTACATAGACTGCCGACACGTCATCGGAGCGCGTGATTTGCAACCCCGTGGGACGGGCCGCGTACAATGCCGTGCGGTCGCCTCCGGCGTTCGTTTTGTCGCGTCGCTGTTTCCTGCGCTCCAGGCGCCTTCTCTCCCCCAAGTAGCCGGTCATGGCCTCGGCAGCGCACAGCGAACTGGAGAGCTTTCTCGGCCCGTTCGGATTGACGGCGTTCCGGCCGGGACAACGCCAGGTGATCGAGACGGTTCTGGCCGGCGACGACTGTCTCTGCGTCATGCCGACCGGCGGCGGCAAAAGCCTTTGCTACCAGTTGCCGGCCATCGTGCAACCGGGCGTTACGTTGGTCGTTTCGCCACTGATTGCGTTGATGAAAGATCAGGTCGATCAGCTCACGGCGCTCGGATTGCCGGCTACGTTCATTAACAGCACGCTTTCGCCTGACGAGGTATCCGAGCGGCTTCAGCAGGTGGCGGCGGGCGACTATCGGCTGGTTTACGTGGTACCCGAGCGGTTCCGCAGCCCGCGGTTTGTCGAGGCGGTGCGTCGCGTCGGCGTGAGACTGTTGGCAGTCGACGAAGCCCATTGCGTCAGCGAATGGGGACACGATTTTCGGCCCGACTATGCTCGGCTGGGGCAGTTTCGCACGTTGATGGGGAGCCCGCCGACGATCGCCCTGACGGCTACGGCGACGGCAGCCGTCCGGCGCGACATCGTCGAACTGCTTGGCCTGCGAGATCCGAAATCGTTTGTCACCGGCTTTTCCCGTCCGAATCTCCGATTTTCGGTCCGCTCGCCCGGCGCGGCGCAGAGAAGGATCAGATTCTCGGCGAGTTTTTAGCCGCACATCCCGGCTCGGGAATCATCTACGCCGCCACGCGCAAACGGACGGAAGAAGTAGCCACCTGGGTTGCCGAGCGGGCCGGCCGCACCACGTGCGTCTATCATGCGGGGCTCTCGGCCGACGAGCGCCGCGATGCGCAAGACGCGTTCATGTCCGGACGGGTGGAGATCGTCGTGGCCACGCTCGCCTTTGGCATGGGCATCGACAAAGCCGACGTCCGTTTCGTCGTTCACTACAACATGCCCGGCAGCTTGGAAGCCTATTATCAAGAGGCCGGACGGGCTGGACGCGACGGCCAGGCGTCGGAGTGCCTGCTGCTCTATTCCCCGGGCGATCGCTATCTGCACGAGTTTTTCATCGAAAGCTCGAATCCCTCGCGCGAGGTCGTTGCGCAGGTTTACAATTTCTTCGCGAGCATCCAGAGAATCCGATCGAGCTCGCTCAGCAGGAGATCAAGGACCTGCTACGGTTGCCGATTGCGGCCGACGGAGTCGGCGCGTGCGAAAAGTTGCTCGAACAAGCCGGCGTGCTGGAACGGCTCGAAGCGGTGGAAAACATGGCCGCCGTGCGGATCAAGGGAAATTTGTCGACGCTCGTCGACTTGCTTCCCCCTCAGGCCAAGGTCAAACGCCGCGTCATGCGGCAGGTCGAGCGGTTCGTCGGCAATCAGCGCGACGCCTGGGTCTACTTTCCGCCGCGGGAACTCGCCGCCCATGCCGAAATGGACTGGCCGCGCTTTGGCCCGAACGCTGCGAGAACTCGCCGAGCTCTCGGCATTCGATTACGTCCCCGCCTTTCGGGGCCGGGCGATCCACATGCCCGACCGCTCGCGTCCCTTCGAAAGCCTGGAGATCGACTTCGAAACCAGCGACCGGCGCAAGCAGGCAGAATACGAGCGGCTTGACACCGTACTCCGCTACTGCCAGACGCGTGCTTGCCGCCAGGGACAGATTCTACGCTATTTCGGCGAAGCCTCGCCGGTCGATTGCCGGCACTGCGACAATTGCAGCTCGACCGCGGTCGCCCCGCCGCGACGTCGGCCGAGAATCAGGCCGGGGTTCTCGACGCCGTGCGGATCGTGCTCAGTGGCGTTGCCCGCACTCGCGGACGTTGTGGCAAACAGTTATTGGCCCAAATGCTCTGCGGCTCGAATTCGGAAAAAGTGACCCGCATGGGGTTCAACAAACTGAGCACCTATGGGTTGCTTGCCCACTTACGGCAGACCGAGGCGGTCGATTTGATCGACGCCCTGGTCGCGGTGAGATACATCGAGCAGGTCGACGTCGATCGCTTTCGGCCTGTGCTCCAATTGACGGCTGATGGGCAGGCGGTGATGGCGGGACGGGTTGATTCGCTTGTCACAGCTGTCTCTCACGACGGCGCTGGTCGAAAAGCTCCGCCGCTCTGCCCGAGCCGCACCTGTCGCCGCATCCGCCGTCACAGTCGAAAGAGCCGCGGCCGCGGAGCCGGCCGCTCGGCAACCCGCATCGGGCTCCGCCGCGGTTCCAATCGTGCCTGACGCGGGCCGCGAGTCACCTTCGTCCGATTTGGATTACGACATTCCGGGGTTGAACCCAAGCGACACGGTGCCCCAGCAGCCCCTCTTGCCGGCCGGCGGTCAGCCGAGCCATTATTGGACCTGGCGACTGTTAGCCGCAGGTTTTGCGCCGGAAGAAATTGCCGCGATCCGCAGCCTAAGCGCCGACGTGGTGCTCGACCACGCCTTACGCGCGGCCGATTGTGAGTGGCCGGTTCAAATCGAGTGGTTTCTGACGCCAGGCCTGATCGGCGCGGCTAGAGAAGCTGATTGGCGACGAGCCGCCGGCACGGATTCGCCCCTTACTCGCCCGGTTGCCTGCCGGAACCCGTTATGAACAAGTCCAGCTGTATCTAAAATGCCGTGGGCAAACGCCTGACGCGGACCCCGCCCGACCCGGGGCCAGCTGTGCTCCGGCATTGGCGACGCGCGAAGATCACTCGTGAGCATCCTCGCCGCGCTTCTTGCCGGGCGATCCGTTCCTTGACAAACGCTGTGGACTGGCCTATTACTTGGCGGTGCGTACGAGTCACCATTCGGGAGTGTTTCGTCGTCCCATATCGGCTGGCAGTGTCTCGCTCCAGCGCTCGCCTGGGCCACCCAAGGAGCGAATGCTCACTGCCGCCGACCAGCTTGTTGAATCAAGGAACTTTTCCATGCCTTCGGCTTTCGAAATCGAGTCGACCAACACTCCCCCCGGCTCCCTCTCCATTTTCTCGGTTGGATTGCTGCCGCTGGCAAACTCGTCGCTCATTCCGATCGTCGGCGGGACCGTAGGGGCTCCGGATTGGCCGCCGGTAGTGCGGGCGGTGGATGAAGAAGCCGACGAAGATGACGACGCCAGCGAACCCGAGATTGTCGTGCCTCCGACCGAGCCATTGGAAACGGCCAGTGATTTCGACGAGGATGATTTCGACGACGATTTCGACGACGATTTCGAAGAAGAATTCGAAGACGACGAGTTCGATTCCGAAGTCACGCCGGAAGACCTCGAAGCGAGCGACGATTCGGCAGATCCGTTCGAGGACGAATAAGTCGATGGGCGATTTGGCCGATAGAGTCGCCGAAACTGTCGGCGTAATCCGCCAGCGTTGGGATCAACGCGCTCGGGCCGGTATTATTTTGGGAACTGGTCTGGGGAGCGTAGCTCGCGAAATTGAGCTCGAGGCCAGTTTCGCCTTCAGCGAGATTCCCCACTTTCCGGTTGCCACCGCGATCAGCCATGTCGGGCACTTGATCTGTGGCCGCCTGGGTGGCTTACCGGTTGTGGCGATGGAAGGGCGTTTCCACGCCTATGAAGGTTACTCGCTCGAACAGGTTACGTTTCCCGTCCGGGTGATGAAGGCACTCGGCGCCGATCTGCTGGTCGTTTCCAATGCTTGCGGCGCCATGAACCCCGGCTATGCGCGCGGCGATATTATGGTGCTGGACGACCACATTAACCTGATCCCGGGCAATCCGTTGGTCGGTCCGAACGACGATGAACTCGGCCCCCGTTTTCCCGACATGTCGGCCCCCTACGATCCACAGTTGGCCGCCTGCGCCATCGAGATTGCCCGCCGCGAGAATTTCATCGCACATCGAGGGGTGTATGTGGCGGTGTTGGGCCCAAATCTGGAAACGCGGGCCGAATATCGCTTTCTCCGCACAATTGGGGCGGACGTGGTGGGCATGTCGACCGCTCCAGAAGTAATCGTTGCGGTCCACGCCGGCCTGCGCGTGCTCGGACTTTCGATCGTTACCGACATGTGCCTGCCCGAAACGCTCCAACCCGTTGCGATCGACGAAATTCTGGCCGCTGCGGCAGCGGCTGAGCCCAAGCTGCGAAAGATTGTGCTCGGGGTTCTAAGCGCAGAAGCGGCATCGATCGCCGCCAGGTAGGTGAAAAACGGGCAGGTCGCTCTGCATCCATTTTTTTCTTCGCCTTGCGCCCGCACGCCGTGCTCTGCCTAAAGCAGCGTGGAAATTCAAAGCGTCGGGCCGGCCCCCAATGCTCGCCGCACGACCATCCAGCTGCCTCGCGCACCCCGTTGACCAGGGCGTCGATCGTAGTGCCGATCGTGCCGCCCGTGACGGCCATGCCAAACGTGCCGGGCTTGCGGCCCAGGCCAGTGCGACGTGGGCCTGTTGTGAGGACTTTGGCAGCACCCGATCGGTTGTCGGGCGCCGCTTAGGCCGGTTTTATTGCTGGCGCCCGACCGGGCTGGACGATTCGGGTGACAAGCAACCGCGCGCGGCCAATTTGTCCGCGCCCATGGAGGGTCGCCGAGCGGGTGGCATAAAGAGAATCTCCGGCAGAAACGGAATCTGCGGCACGCGCCGTACATCCGCCATTCTGGCCGGTGAGCTTTGGCCCCTTGGTCACTGGCACGGATGGATGCCAAAAACGATGGATCGTAAAAAAATCGTCCGTTGGGAAGCTTTCTTGCCGATTTGCCTGGCGCTGGCGGCGGGCTGCGAATCGCGCGGCACGTCAGACCGGCCCGATCGGGAATCGGCTGTGTCGCGGCCCGTTCAACGGCAAGCAGCCTCATCCGAACCTCGCCGGCTCCCTTCCGCGGTTGTGCCGATCGGATTTCGAGCCCAGACGCCGACCGCCGACGATTATCTGCATTCCAACCCCGACTTGGGTTTGCCGACGGCCAGACTTGCTGAACCTGACCGGGATTGGCCGGAGGAGGTCGCGCAATCCGCGCCCCCTGTGGCTGCCCCAACCGAACAGCCGATGGGCCCGTCCTTGACCGTTGAAACCGCAGTGGACCCAGCTCCGGAAGCACCCTTGCCCGAGGCGGTCTCGCGGCTGCCGGTGCCCGTTTCGGTTGAACCGCCGCCACCGGTTTCCGCTCCGATCGGTAACGAGGCACCTTCCGCCGGGGAGCCGTCGGCCGCCGCGCTATCAACTGAATTTCCGCAGGACAAGCCGGCTTTCATCGAATCAATTTCGGCAATGCCGCCTTCGGTCGTACCGCAACCGACGGTAACCGCGCCGCAAGAGCGGCTTCCCTGGGTGGATCCGAAGCCTCGCTCGGCCGAAATGGAGGCGATTGCCGAATCGGCTGACGCGCTGGTCCGGCAAGGATTTCGTCTGGCGGAGCGTGGAGCGGTCTATTCGGCCCGGCTGAAGTTTTTCGCGGCCCTCTCGCTGATGGCCCGGTCGCTCGACGTCGAACAACATACGCAAGTTTATACGCGTTCGCTCGTCGCCGGCCGCGCGGCCTTGGTCGAAGCCTGGGACTTTCGCGCCAGCGGCATGCCCATCGCCACCGACATGGCCCGTATCGTGGCGGCGCACCGGACGCAGGTGCTTGCTCAAGTGGCCTTGGAGTCATTGTCTCCCGTTTCGGCGCAGCAGCAATATTTCACCTATGCTCAAGAGCAACTTGCGCTGGCGGCCGGCCGCCAGCCTGTTGGTTCGCTGGCGCTATACGGGCTAGGAAAGACGGCTGCCGCGGCTCGCGATCCGGCAGATGCGTCCAATCTGACGATCGCCGGCGAGCAGATGGCCTGCTACCAGGCGGCGCTGATGGTCGACGACCGGAATTTTCGCGCCGCACACGAACTGGGCGTGTTGCTGGCGACCCACGGCCGATTGGAAGTTGCTCGCGATTTATTTCTCCGCAGTTTGTCTCTCTCGGAAAACGCGGCCACATGGCGGAACCTGGCGGTGGTCTGGGGACGCTTGGGCGATACTGAACAAGCGCTCAAATCCAACCGCCGCGCGGACGAATTGATGAACACCCGACTGGGCGCCGTAACTGGCTCGAATTTGCGTTGGGTCGATCCGGACACCTTTGCCCGGTCAATTCCGCCGAGCGAGGGATTGGTTCCGCCTGCCGCTCCACCGAATTCGTCCCCGGCTGCGGCAACTGCGCCTCCGGCGAAAAAGCGTGTTGCCCAATGGCCCTGGAAGCAGGAGTCGAGGCAGTAGGCCGCGGCACAAAAACGAAATTGGGTGGATCGATCGATCGGCAACGCAGTTCTATGCTTTGCCAGACAAAGGAGTGTCGAACGATGCGACGGAAGTTGTCCCGAGCTTGGTGCGGGTGGGCCGGAGCCCTAGCGGTCGGTGCCTGCGGCGTTTGCGTCAGCCTGGCAAAACGAGTGGACCCGGATCGATCGGATGCGCCGTGCGCGAATCCAAACGCCGTTTGCTCTGCCGATTTTGATGACGAGCAACTCGGCGACGGCGAGACCTCGCTCGACGACCACCATGCCGCGCGGCACCGTCGCCCCCAAATACTGCTTTGCCAAGGAATTTCGCCCGCCGCCCCGCAGCCGGTTCCCTACATTGATTGCACGCGGGGGCAATGCAGTTTGGAACAGGTTCCGATCGGCGAGTTTCAGAAGTATGCCCAAGGCGAATATGTCGGCCGCGCGCGCATCCAGCACGTGCCTGAGTACCGCTTGCGTCCCGACGATCTGATCGACTTCATCTATCGACTGACACGCGATGAAACACGCGAACCATACGAGCTGAACGTCGGCGACGAAATCCGCATCGAATCGTTCACGGACAAGAACCTCGACCGGTCGCTGATCATTCAGCCCGACGGCACAATCACGCTGCCGCTTTTGGGCCAGGTGCGTGCCACTCACCACACCGTCGCGCAACTCCGCGAAGATCTCGAACAGCGTTTCCAGAAATTCTACAAGGTCCCGTCCATTGTCGTGACGCCGATCCGCGTGAACACGAAGCTCGACGATTTGCGGGCGGCGATCGGTGGCCGATCGGGCTTCGGCCCGCAAGTCCGGCCCGGCAAGGTCATGCCCGACGGTGGGGTCGCCCTCCCCGCCGTGGGAACCGTGCCGGCCCAGGGACTGACCGTCGCGGAATTCAAGCAGGAGATTGACGCTCGCTATCAGGAAGTTATCGAGGGAGTCGAGGTGACGCCGCTGTTGATGCAACGCGCCGCGCGCTATGCCTACGTCCTGGGCGAAGTGAAATCGCCGGGTCGTTATGTGCTCGAAGCCCCCACGACCGTGATGCAAGCGATTACTCTGGCAGGAGGTTGGAACTTCGGCGCCAACGTCAATCAGGTGGTGATCTTTCGCCGGGCGGACGACTGGCGGTTGATCGCCACGGTTGTCAGTCTGCGCCCCGCACTGTTGGGCCGCGAACCCTGCCCGGCGGGCGAAATCTGGGTGAGTGATTCCGATCTCATCATTCTCCCCAAGAATAACTTCCAACTTTGCGACAACTGGATCGAACTCATATTCACCAAGGGCTTGTACGGCATTTTTCCGTTTAGCGGGTCGGTCTCGTTCACGAACCTCAGCTATCTCAGTGCTGTACCCTAATCGACCGTCTGATGAGGCGAGCCGGCTCGACCGGACTCGCACGTATCTGATTCGCCTCGTCCGGCCGCGGGCCAAGGCCACGTTCATACCATGCACCCGGCTAGCCGCCACGCCGGCTGCGGGATATCGTAGAGACTGCCTCAGGCCCAATTTCCGTCCCTGCGCCAGACTCGGTTGACCGAATTCGTGATGATGTTTTCCGAGCTCGTCGTCTTGCTCCCCTGTCACAGTCTCGACGACTTTCCGCGCCATCTCGAAGGTTCGGATGCCGACGGATTGTTGGCCTGCTGGTCGGTGCTATGGCACCCGGCGTTGGTGGCCGGCGCGGCGAAATCGCCGACCTGGCATCGGGTCGATACACCGCCGATGGACGTCGCCGGCTGGCTGATTGTCGTTCCGGAAGTGGCCTCCTCACAGCTTCCGGTTGGGTATGTCACCCACGCCAGGGAAAAAGGGGCGACGCTCATTCTCGATGCCCGGTCGCGCGAGGAAATCCTGGCGACTATTCTTAACGGTGGCCAGCCGTCTGCCACGACGGCGGGCGAGTCACTGCCCGCCACAGTGGTACCTGCCATGGCAATCGATCCCGAATTGGTGGCCGATTTTTGGGCACTGGGCTACTGCCGGTTGCAAGTCGAACTACTCGCCCGCCAGCGGCACTACACCAGCGGCTTGGATGAGCCGGCCTTCGAGCGGGAGTTGGTCGCTGCGGCCCGGGCCGCCGTGGAAGGCGCCCTCGACCAAGCGCGTGGCGGCTTGAACGCGCTGCTTTCAACTGCTCGCCGCCGGTCGCCAATATTTCTATCCGGTCGATTCCTACCTCGTCGATCTCACGCTGGTGGCCGAGACAACGTTGGGAGCAGGATTGGCCGAAGAGTTGACACAGGCGACAGCCGCCAATCTGCTTGTGGCCGCGCCGCTTTTGAGTCAAATCGCCGAGCATCATCCGGCGACCTGGCAGGCCCTGACTGCGGCGCTGACTCGTAACGCAGTGTCGCTTGTGGGCGGTGAACAAGTGGAGGGCTTATTGCCCCTCGTTCCCTTGGAATCGGTGTTGGCAAATCTTCTCGAAGGTTTAAGTACCTTTGAGCGGATTGTCGAGAGGCGGCCGCAAGTGTTTGGCCGGCGGCGGTATGGCATGGCCCCCGCATTGCCGCAAATCCTCGACAAGCTCGGCTTTCAAGGGGCACTGCACGTCACTCTCGACGATGGTCGATTCCCGCTACGTGTGCAGAGTAAAGTTCGTTGGCAAGGGGACGATACGAGCACCATCGATGCGATTGCCAGGTTGCCCCGCGATGCCGCACGGCCGCAAACATTTCTTGACCTGGCCCAAAGATTGGGCGAGGCAATGGACACGGATCACGTGGCCACGATCGTCCTGGCGCATTGGCCCGGCCTGGCGAGTCCGTGGTATGCCGACCTGCGCCGGATTGCCCGTTATACGAATGCCTTGGGTCGGTTTATAACGCTCGACGATTATTTCAGCCAGACTTTTGCGCCGGGCGAGCATACCCGATTCTTGGCCGACGAATATCGTTCGCCGTATCTCAAGCAGGCCGTTGCCGCCAGCCAGCGCGACCCGCTTTCGGAGGTGGCGCGAGTCCACCGTCGGCAGGCCGCACGAACCGCGGCCGGCGCAGTGACAACGCTCGCCCAGATTGCGAGCGGACGCTGGACGCCGGCGGTCGCCGACGTGCCGGATGCCGATTCTCTTTCGCAAGCGATCGGACAGTTTGCCACGGCGCTGCCGCGATCTGGCGAGACAGAAGTCCCCAGTTCGCTGGTGGTGAATCCGCTCAGCTTCAGCCGCAACGTGGTGGTACGCCGACCCGAGATTGCTGGCACTGCTGGGGCGCAAGAAGCTCGTTCGGCGCTAGTCGAACTGCCAGCGCTCGGTTTTGCCTGGGTAGACTGGACCGCGCCGGCACGCCGCGCGGCCGGCGCGAGCAGCCAGTGGCCGAGGGGCTTGTACTGCGTAACGAGTTTTTCGAACTCGCCATCGATCCGGCTACCGGTGGCGTTCAACGCCTGTACGACTACGTTCACCGTTCGAATCGTCTTTCGCAACAGATCGCGCTGCGCACGTCAGGCGACACCGTTTTGGCCAGCCGGGTGGGGAAAAGTCGGGACGAGCAGGCAATCTATTCGGTGATGCAAGCCGAGGCGATCGAGGTTACCGCCTCCGACGTCCACTGGGCAGAAATCACCAGTCGTGGACAACTCGTCGATGCACAAGGCCGTCGGCTGGCCGGCTTCGTTCAGCGCACTGCGCGTCGAGCGCGGCAGCCGGCTGATTCATCTGGCTATCAAGTTGGATCCGATCGAAGAGCCGGCCGCCGACCCGTGGCACGATTATTTTGCTGCTCGGTTCGCTTGGGACTCGGCGGCGGCGGATCTTTGGCGCGGCGTTCACGGCGGCCGGCATCCGACGGTAGCCCAGCAAATCGAGGCTCCCGAGTACATCGAGATTGACAGTTCCGCTGGCCGAACCGCGATCGTAACCTCTGGATTGCCCTTTCATCGTCGCAGTGGCCCACGCATCCTGGACAGCTTGCTCATCGTGCGAGGCGAGACCGCCCGCCAGTTTCACCTAGCGATCGGTGTCGATCTGCCGAATCCCACGGCGGCCGCGGCCGAATGTCTGACGCCGGCGGCCGAGCTTCACGCGGTTGCCCGACCGCTGTCTGGCGAGCATCAAGGCTGGTTGTTCCATCTCGACACGCCGCGGCGTCCTGGCTACTCATTGGCAGGCCTTGGGGCCAAATCCGCCGGCGGAGAGTGCCGGCGTGCCTCCCAGCGAGGCCCCAATCGGGTTTCGGGTTCGACTGCTCGAAACCAACGGACAATCAGTCCGGCTGAGGCTGCGAAGTTGCCGCGCCGTAGCTGAGGCCCGTAAAGTCGACTTCCGCGGCCAGAATCTTGGCGATCTGGTTTTCGAGAACGATTCGATTATTTGCGATCTGGCTGGCCACGAATGGGCCCAGGTCGAGGCTTTTTGGTGAAAATTGTTTTCCGCTCGGTCTCACTCGCAGCCTGATTATAATTCGCTGATCCGTTGGCGCGGCAAACCGGCACTCCACCGGTCAGACCGCTCTTCCTCCTTCGCTCCTGCTGATATCGTTGTGAAATGATCGTGACAATTGATGGTCCCGCCGGCGCTGGCAAGAGCACCGCGGCACGCGCGCTCGCGGGCCGGCTGGGATTTCGTTTTCTCAATACTGGTGCGATGTATCGCGCCGTGGCATGGGCCGCTGTCGAGCGCGGCCTTCCTTGGGACGATACGACAGGGCTGGTCGAACTTGCCGCGGTCTCAAAATCGAGCTTGAGGATAACCGGGTGTTGGTGGACGGCGCTGATGTGACCGACATCATTCGCACCGCCGAAATCACCGATGTCACCCACTATGCCGCCAACAATCCGGGAGTTCGAGAGCATCTCGTGCGGCTCCAGCGGCAGGCAGCGGGAACCGGCGACGTCGTTTCCGAGGGCCGCGATCAAGGAACGGTGGTCTTCCCCACGGCGGAATGCAAGATCTTTCTTACGGCAGGTCCACAGGAGCGCGCCCGCCGGCGTCTCGAAGACTTGCGCGCCCGGGGCCAAGATCTTCCCTTTGAAATCGTGCTCGATCAACAGAGCCAGCGAGACCGTAGCGACGCGTCTCGTAGCGTGGGGCCACTGGTGCGCGCAGCCGATGCGGTGGAGCTATCGACCGACGGACTAAGTGCCACGGCGGTCGTCGATCGGCTCGAAAAAATCGTGCGAGAGCGAATGGACCGCCGCCGCGGAGCGTGACCCGGCGGTTGAGTTTCTGCTGGTTCTTTTTTGAATGGACCACGAACGGGGCAACATGAATTCTCGCCCATTGGTCAAACGTTGGTGGTACAACTTCTGTCAGGTCCTCTGCCGCATTTTCTGCGTCGTCCTGTTCGGGGTGCGTGTTCGGGGCCAGCACTGGTTTCCTCGCCACGGCGGAGTCCTGCTGGTCTCGAACCATCAGAGCCATCTCGATCCGATATTGGTTGGTATCTCGTGCGACCGGCAATTGAGTTCGCTCGCGCGCGATTCGTTGTTCCGCATTCCCGTAGTGCGGACCCTCATCACCTGGCTCGACGCCATCCCGCTGGACCGCGAGGGCGTTGGCTTGTCCGGATTGAAGGAGACACTGAGGCGATTGAAGCGTGGGGACGTGGTCTTGGTTTTTCCCGAGGGGACACGCACCCCCGACGGTCGATTGGGACCGCTCAAGCCCGGTTTCTGTGCCCTGGCACGGCGCACCGGAGTCCCCATCCTCCCGATGGCCGTTGCGGGAGCCTTTGAAGCATGGCCGCGTTGGCGCGCGTGGCCCCGTCCCGCTACCATCCACGTCCAATACGACCGGCCGTTGTCACCTGATGAAATTGCCACCTGGGACGATAGCCAATTGGTGGCCGAAGTGCAGTCGCGGCTTGCGGCTTGCCAAAGCGCGGCGGACAGCCTTCGCCGCCGTTCCATGCGACAACTGCCAGCAAGTCCTGCTATCAGCCGAGACCGGGGCGAGTTTTCAAGGGAAAACAGCGTTTGAGCGAAATGGAAACGTGGGGTTGCACCGACCACGGTTGATCCCCCGCCCTATCGCAAATGCCATTTGCTGTCATCCGTACCGCGCGATCGCCGCAGTTCGTCTTGACCTGGTTTGCTGCAATCGGCAAACTTCCGCCCCGCGCCCAACTACTCGATTGGTGCCTAGGGCGCAAGGCGCCCCAGCGCGACCGACCCCAAGGATGGGAGAAGTAAGAATGCGTATTCGGCTTGCCTTCTGCGTGTTGCTGGTGGCGCTTGCGGGCGTGACCGGTTGCGGCAAGTCTGCCGGACCGGATGCCGCGGCCAATGCGAAATCTGCGGCCGACAGCCCCGACCGGACGCTCGCGATATTCTTGAAGGCGATTTGCAGCAACGATCAAGAGACGATGTTCGATATGCTGACCGTTGCGGCTCGCGACGCGCTACGCGAGCGCGGCATGTCTCCAGGAATGAACGCGAGCGATGACGCCACGTACGAAGTGCTGGAATTCGAATACGTCGAAGAAGGTGCGCACGTTGCCTGCAATTGGGTCGAGAAGCAAGAGAACGGCACGCCGCTGAAAACGCCCGTCATCTGGATCATGCATAAGGAACCGGCCGGTTGGCGCGTCTCAGGCATGGCAATGCGCGTGTTCGACGACATGCGCCCGGTAACCTTCAATTTCGAGGACCCGGTCGACATGGTGCACAAGCAAGAATTGATCGATCAAGAGATCGCGCGCCGCGAGCAGGACAATCCTACGAAGTAGGTCCCGCGCCGTGCATCGCCCAGGCGAGCGGCTACCAAGAAGCCACGCGGCGCATGTGCGACCAATAATAGCTGAAGCAGGCCAAACCGACCCCCGCCACGCACATCGACCCCAGAATTCCCCATATCCAAAGGGAGTTCCCCCCGTTCGTCGATCCCTCAGCCATAGGTGCTCCAGTGGCCGACGGGTCGCTCGGGTCGTCATCCAACAACCGCAGCGATCGATCGATCGTGGGATCGTTGATGGCACCGGCATTGGCCGGCTGGCTGGATGTGGCGGAGCGCTTCTTTGGATTCTTGTCGGCTAAATTGTCGTACACCCCGCTTTCGCGCTTTGCTTCGCCGGAAGTCCATTCGTTTTCCTCGAACTCCAAGCCCTTCGGTCGCACGACCACCGGAGCAAGTAGCAACGCCAGCATCAAACAACGCCCTAACCGCAAATCAACCGATTTAACCGACGGCATCTCCATCCTCCTCATCGTATTCGCCACTCGAATACCCGCTGCACGATATCTGCGTGCTCATACTTTCCAACGCAAATCCTAACGCGATCTTCATTCTAAGCGTTGCCGGGCCGGTTTTCAATTCGCCGTAGGCTCGTTCGGCTGCCTACAATAGGGATGGCAAGCTTGGCGGGTGATGCCTGACCGCTAAATCCGTCAACTTCGCCAGATAGCAGTCAGTTTCGCGCGATTCTTTTGTGTGGATAGGAGGGTGAGGCCCATGCGCAAGGCAACTCATGCGATCCCCCCATCGGTGCGGGTGGACCGGCATCTGCCCGTCAAAGCCACAAGGCAACCTCGTAAGGCCGCCCTTCTCTCTGGAGTTTTGCTGCTCGTCTTCTTTGCCGTGCTTTACGGAGCTGTGCCCGATCGCCTGCCGCTATTGATTCAGCGAATGGTTGGCCTGACCAGCGCGCTGTTGGTCATGTTGTTCGTCACCCTCTGTTTGGGCGAGCTCGGCCGGCATTACAGGCATTTCGGGCTCTCGGGCGCACGTTTTACGAGGATCCTCGGCGCGGTCGGCTGGGTAGTGTTTGTGATCGTGCTGGCTTGGTGGTTTACCAGGCTGTGCGCCAATCCAGCCCTACTAGAAAACCGCCTATTCTGGCATGATCGGCGCCAGCCGAATGCCTGAGAATGGCGCCTCGCGGCATTCATGCCCGCAGATCACGCGTCGACCGCAATTGCCCCGCATTGTGAAAGGCGTTATCGTCTGGCGCCACCCTCGACATGCGCGGTCGCTTGCATGCCAAGGTTGGAGGATGTGCCGCATACATGGAGGTGTGGGCATGAGACCCACCCGAGGAACCCGGACGAGTCGGCCGCGGTGGCGGTGGTACGGACTGGTCTCAATCGTCGGCCTGGCGCTGACCGGCTGGTACGTCACGAGCATCCGAACGCCACTGCCGCTCGTCAGCCTGACCGCTACTTCCGCAGTCCTGTCGGATGAAATGGCCTGGATAAACGGTGGCCGTTTTTTGATGGGGAGCGATTTTTCGCCGGACGTGACAGCACGCCCACAACATCAAGTCGAAGTGCGGTCGTTTTGGATCGATCGGCACGAAGTTACCAACGCGCAGTTTGCCAAATTCGTCGCTGCGACAGGTTATGTTTCCACTGCTGAGCGCCATGGCCGGGGGTGGGTTTTTGAACCGACGCGAAAGGCATGGCTTTTGGTCCCGCGGGCGGATTGGCGGCACCCGTTCGGACCGCATAGTTCGATCGCTGGCCAAGAGCATCGGCCCGTCGTGCTTGTGTCGTGGTACGACGCCGCGGCTTACGCCCGCTGGGCGGGGAAGCGATTGCCGACCGAGGCCGAGTGGGAGTTCGCCGCGCGCAGTGGCTCGTATGATGCCGACTTTCCTTGGGGTCGCCAGGCTCAAGTGAGCGGCCAGCCGATGAGCAATTCTTGGCAGGGTTGGTTTCCTGAGCGCGATCTGGGGCTTGATGGTGCCCGCGAACTGGCGGAAGTTGGGTCGTATCCTCCCAATCGTTATGGCCTGTACGATATGTCGGGCAACGTTTGGGAATGGTGCGCCGATTGGTATGCCGAGGATTACTACCGGTTGGGTGAACACGACAATCCGGCCGGACCGCTCCGCGAGCCTCAAGGCGGGCGGCGCGTCCAGCGAGGCGGTTCGTGGCTCTCGGCTGACAACGTGAGCCCGGAGCTTCAGGTCTGGGCTCGTGGCGCAGGTCCGCCGGATATCGGCCGCAACCACTTGGGCTTTCGCTGCGCTCGCGATGCCGAAGCGATGCCCGTGGCGGCCCAAACCATATCCACCTCTCCTCTGAACCCCTGAACAGGCCGTCTGGAACGCTTCCGATATCTAACTTGCGTTCGGTGGTTGAACGCATGTCTGTCCGTCGTAATTGGTTTGGCAGAGCCAGCGGCTTGGGTCGCGACCGACTAGCGGTACTCTGGGGGCCAAGGCTTCTTTCGCTTGCTCGGGCACGTTATCGCGACGCGCTTGGCGGCGTTGAGATTCAATCGCTTGCCTTGACCACCACTTTCGCGGTCTTTTATTGGTCAGAACAGAGCTGGAAAAGTCTTTACCTCCATAAAACATCTTGCTATTATGGTGATTCGCCCCAGCTTTCATTTTGCAAATTTATTTGTTTCGTTCTTGGATCGTTCCGCGGTTTGCTGATTCGGTGTCAGGCCAATGGTGGGGTGGGATGCCCCAACATAGGCACGCCCGAAGCTGCCCGAAACGTGCAGTGGTCCTTTTTGAGGGAACCTTCTTTTCTCTTCAATACGTTTTCGCCATGCCCAAGTCTCGTTTGACGCGTGGCCTTCGGGATCAAATCGCCGAAGAGCTCCGCAGGGATATCGTCACCGGTCGATTTGCTCCGGGCATACAGATGGTCGAACGCCAGTTGGCGCATCGTTTTGGCGTCAGTCATGCGCCGATTCGCGAGGCGCTGCTGCTGCTGGCGCACGAAGGCTTTCTGGTATCGCAAACGAATCGTGGCGCTTAAGTTGCGCCAGCGTTGCCGGCGGCGCTGCGGCGTTTCTTCATGGCGCTTCGGACGGCACTGGAAACATTCGCGCTCAGGTCGTGGTTTGGGCGGTTTTCTGAAGCAGATTTACTTGTCCTCGAGCATTTCCTCCGGGACTTTAACCACGCCCGCGAGCAGCACGACTCAGCCGCCATGGCGCAGTACCATTATGCTTTTCACGAGGCGATCGTGGGCCATAGCGAGCAACACGACGTCATCGCTGCCTGGCGCTCGGTAATCGCCCGCGCTCGTCTCTACACCGACGAATGGATTTCGCTCGCCACGCAACAGCCGCTTTCCGATGAGCAGATGCGGATCATTACGGCCTGCCGCAACCAAGATATCCACCACGCGCAGCTATCGCTCGACAATGCCTTGCGCATCGAGGCCAATGCCATGTCGGACGAGGCGGATGACGAACTGAACCAACCGCACCACGATTTCGATGGTTAGCGGTCGATCCGTCCCACAATCCTTGCGCTTCGCATGCTCGCCGCGGCGCCTCTTCATTGCGGACGCACCTGACGGGTCCAATCCTCACAACCGGAAGGAATTGGACAGTCATTGCATCTGTGCCGACCGGATACGCGGCCACGTCTCGGTGGCGGTCGCGTCCCGGCGACC
The DNA here is from genome assembly GCA_963702015.1 of uncultured Planctomycetaceae bacterium. GTDB lineage: Bacteria > Planctomycetota > Planctomycetia > Pirellulales > PALSA-1355 > DATJTR01. The sequence goes on along the minus strand of OY969698.1, from coordinate 519,649 downwards.
TTAAAATAAAAGGAGAGATGCACGCTCTTGGCACCGGCCAATCTGATGCAGCAACCAGTGCCGGGTCGTCATGCCGAGGGAAACCTCTGACGCTCCGACGCGGAGTCGCCCGTGCGCAGTTCCACCAGCCCTGTGCGGAGCAAAAGAGTGCTACCCCGTTGCTTTAATTCAATAGAGCCCCGCGTCTTAGCCTGCCTGCTGGCTCTTTTCGCAGCGGCGGCATTCGGTGCCGGTGTTACGGCAGGCGACGATTTGGCAGCCGACATGCGCCGGCTGGTGGCTCAACTCGACAGCGGCGAACTCGTCCTGCGTGAACGTGCCGAAGAGCAATTGGTGAAGCTCGGTCCGGCCGCTCTCCCCTTTTTGCCCCCGCCGTCGGATCGCATGCCCGCCGAAACGGCTGAGCGGCTGGCTCGAGTGCGTCAGGCCTTGGAGCAGGCTCGAGCAGTGCGCGTCGCGGCCGCGTCGCTCGTGACGCTTCGCGGCGAGTTTCGCATCGGCGATCTGCTTAAAGAACTCAGCCGACAAAGTGGCAACGCAATCGTTGATCGTCGGACCAGTGAAGCAATAGCCGCGAATGATACGAAGCTGGCCGTCGACTTTCAAAATAAGCCGTTCTGGCAAGCGCTCGACGAAGTGCTCGATAAGGCGGACTTGGACGTCGATAGTTATGCGAGCGGTGCCGGGCTGGCCGTCGTGCAGCGCTCCCCCGGGCGATCGCCACGCGCGGGACAGGCAAGCTACGCCGGTCCCTTGCGAATCGAACCGGCGCGGTTCGAGGCGATCAATGATTTGCACCGGACGGCGAACCGGTCACTCAAGCTATTCGTCGATGTCCAGTGGGAGCCGCGGCTTCGGCCGATTCTGATCAGCCAGTCACTCAGTCAGGTCCAGGCGACGGCTGGCGGCCAGCCGCTGGCCGTTGGCGGCCACGGCGACATCAGCGCGCCGGTAGGCGACGGTCCGTCCGCAATTTCACTCGAGATTCCACTCGCTCTCCCCCCTCGCTCGATTGCCGTCGTCGACCTTTTGACGGGGCAACTCAAAGTACTGCTGCCTGCCGACGTCGAAGCGTTCCGTTTTGAGTCGCTGACGGCCAAAGCCTCCGGCGGTCGCAAACCACGGCAGCACAAAGGCGCGGTCACTGTGGCGCTCGACAGCGTGTCCAGGAGCGGCGACGCATGGGAGGTCGACGTGTCAGCCCGTTTTGACGACCCGACCTTGGCGATCGATTCTTACCTGATCGGCTGGCTGCTCGACAACAAGGTGGCGCTGGAGCGTGCAGGTCACCAATCGCTGGCGCCGGTCGGCGTCGAGCAAACGCGGCAATCGCCGAAGGAAATCGGCGTGAAATATCGTTTTGCGGTCGCCGAAAGCTTGGAAGGTTGGTCGCTAGTATATCAAACGCCCACCGCCGTATTGGAAATACCCGCGAACTACCGGTTCACAAATCTGAATCTTCCTTAATGCAATGGTATGCCTGCCTAACGCATCTGGCAGGCGAGATAATGGGCGTGTTCGGTTCAAGCCGATTGACCGCCAATGCCCGGCAAACTCGCGCACAATTGTATGAAAACGGAGCACCCGATGGTCAATCGTGGTTGGCTGGTGATGCTGTGCCTGGCAATCCTCTTCGCCGCGGTTCTAGTGGGCCTTGCGGCAGATCCAACGGGGCCGCCGGTGGAAGCCGACGATTCACCGGTTGTCGCGCGGGTGAATGGTCGCGAGCTTCACACGGCCGAAGTGCAATCGCTATTTTCGTCGATCGTGACCGATGAACAGCAAACCGCAATGGGTGCCGACGCACTGGCCGCGCTGCGAGCGGAAACACTCTCGCAATTGATCGATCGCTGCTTAGTTGAAGCCGCATTGAAACCTTCGATTGGTGAGGTCTCGGCAAAGGATGTCGATGCGGCGGTCGAGAACCTCAAGCTTCAGCTTGAAAGCCAACATAAATCGTTAGAGAGTCTACTGGCAGAGCGACGGTCGACACTTCCGCAACTCAAGGAAAAACTGGCATGGCAGGTTCTTTGGGAGCGCGCGGTGGCAAAGTTTCTGACGGACAAGGTGCTGGAAGACTACTTCGTGGCCCATCGTCGGGAATTCGACGGCTCGGAGACTCGCGCAAGTCACGTTCTGTTCCGGCCGATTGGTCGCCGCGACGTCGCCGCGATCGAGAAGCTGGTGGAAGAGGCCGCAGCGCTGCGCGCCGAGATCGAAGCCGGAAAGCTGACGTTCGCCGAAGCAGCCGAGCGATACTCGGCTGCTCCCAGCCGCGAACAAGGGGGTGACGTCGGTTTTTTCCCCCGGCATGGCGTCATGGTCGATGCCTTCGCGCAAGTGGCGTTCGGCCTCGAAAAAGGACAAATCAGCCAGCCGGTCGTGACCCCCTTCGGCGTCCACTTGATCACGGTGACCGACGTGAAGCCGGGCACAAAGGCCTGGACCGACGTGGTCGACCAGCTGCAATCGCCGGCCGCAAAGGCAATGTTTGAGAAGCTGGCGGCCCGCGAGCGCGGCAACGCCAAGATCGAATTCACCGATAACTGGCCGCACTTTGCTCCGGGGACACACGAATTGTTTGTCCCGCGAACGAGCGCCGATCGCTAACCATTACGATTGCCGGCCGGCTTACCGCAGCTGCCACTGGTCGTGCCGGGCTTGCCGTTTTTGGGGTTTACTTGCGGTTCTGGCGGCGGGCCGATTGGCGATGCGGCCGATAGCCCGCCGTTTTTGGCTCTGTGTCGGGGCGGGAGCGGATGTGGTCGCCGGAACGTTGCGCCGCGAAATCGTCGTTGGCACGGCGGCGGCGTTTGTCGAGCGCTGCCCGCGGCGGCTGGGCCGGAATGAGCGCATCGCAGCCCGAGCCGATTAGATCTTGTCGGCCGGCTTGCTCGAGCGCTCGGCGGACCTCGAAATAATTCTCCGGTTTGAAAAACTGCATCAATGCACGTTGCAGTTTGCGGTCGCCGAGATGCTTGGCGATGTAGACCGGTTTCTTAGTGAACGGATCGATGCCGGTGTGATACATGCACGCGGCAATATCGAACGGACTGGGAATGAAATCCTGAACCTGATCGGGTTGGTAATGATTGCGCTTTAGAAACAGTGCTAAATCGATCATCGAATCGAGCGAACTGCCCGGGTGGCTGGCGATAAAATAGGGGATCAAGTATTGCTTCTTGCCGGCGGCTTGCGAGGCCTGACGGAACTCGCGGTCGAACTCGATGAAATCTCCCGCGTCAGGTTTCTTCATCAGCGCCAGGACGCCGGGATCAGTGTGCTCGGGGGCGACTTTCAGATGGCCGCCGACGTGATGCGTTGCGAGCTCCCGCATGTACTCGGGACTACGGCGGGCCAGATCCATGCGAATTCCCGAGGCGACGAAAACTTTTTTGATTCCCGGCTCATTGCGGGCGGCCTGCATCAATTGAACCAATGGGCCATGGTCGGTGCCCAGCAATTTGCAGATCGTCGGATGGACGCAGCTCAGCCGGCGGCATTTGGCTTCGACCTCAGGACGGCTGCAGCGCATTTCGTACATGTTGGCCGTCGGGCCGCCGATGTCGCTGATCACGCCCTTGAAGTTCGGATCGGTCGTCATCTGGCGGATTTCGCCGATCACCGACTCCTGGCTGCGGCTTTGGATGATTCGCCCTTCATGCGCCGTGATCGAGCAAAACGTGCAGCCACCGAAGCAGCCACGCATGATTTGAACCGAATCTTTCACCACTTCGTAAGCCGGAATCTTGGCGTTGCCGTAGGCCGGATGCGGCTTGCGGGTGAATGGCAGGCCGTACACCCGATCCATTTCGGCTTGCACCAGCGGCAAGGCGGGCGGATTGACGACAACGCATTCCCGGTCGTGAAACTGCAACAGCCGGCGAGCGTTGTGCGGATTTGTCTCCACGTGCGAGATCTTCGTCATTTCGGCGAACGCCACCTTGTCGCGGGCGACGAGATCGAATGCGGGCAGTTCGATCGACCCTTCGCGCGGTGGTTGTTCGCTGGCCCCCAAGCGATAGGCGACGCCACGCATGTCGCGCAGATCACGTACCGAGCCCCCGGCCGCCAGTCGGTGAGCGATGTCGACAATCGCCCGTTCACCCATGCCATAGACCAACAAGTCGGCCTTGCAGTCCATCAAAATCGATCGTCGGACTTTGTCGCTCCAATAGTCATAATGGGCGAGACGCCGAAGGCTCGCCTCGACGCTGCCGGTAATGACCGGAATTCCTTTGTAAGCTTCTCGCGCTCGCTGGCAGTACGCCAACGTCGCTCGATCGGGACGAAGGCCAATCTGTCCTGCCGGACTGTAGGCGTCGTCGTTGCGCACCTTGCGATTGGCCGTATAGTGGTTGATCATCGAGTCCATGTTTCCCGCGCTGACGGCGAAAAACAGTCGTGGCCGGCCGAATGTGCGCCAAGCATCGCACGAATGCCAGTCGGGCTGGCTGAGGATAGCCACGCGAAAGCCTTCGCTCTCGAGCAGCCGGCCGAGCAGCGCCATCGCGAAGCTCGGATGGTCGACGTAAGCGTCGCCGGTGACAAATACCACGTCGACCGCATCCCAGCCGCGCTCGTCCATCTCGCCGCGGGTCATCGGCAGCGGAAGCGGAGCGCCGAACGACGCCGGCTTGCCATCGGTCCGGCGGCAGCTTCATCGGCCCCACCACGGCTTGAGGCGATGCTTGGCCCATCGACAATGGGCAGCGAATGAGGCGGTGGGCCTGAGGGGGAATCGGAAGCCATTCGTGTCACGTAAACGGAAGAATTCTTGGACGGTTCGCCTAACATTTCCAGGGGCCGCCGAGCCCAGGCGCGCCGCGGCCCGATCGCTCGGCATTGTACCATACCCGCTAACCGGTACCGGTGAACCGGCTGCAGCGGGAGATCGTCTTGTTTTTGCGACCGATGGCCCTGCTGGTTGCAGTGCGGCCGAGCGTATAATTCGATTGTCAAAAGCCTCCAGGACCCTGTTTGCCATGAGCACTGCTCTCCAATCTTCGCATGCGCCAGACGCCAGCGTAAAGGCTTATAAATCGCTGGACAACGCGGTGTTGCTCCAGCGCATCGCGGCCGTAAGGCGGGAGATGGGCTCGCGACTGCTCATTCTGGGGCACCACTACCAGCAAGACGAAGTGATTGCGCTGGCCGATCTGCGGGGCGACAGCTACCAGCTCAGCCAGATGGCCGCCGCCAACACCGAATGTCGGGCGATCGCTTTTTGCGGCGTCCACTTCATGGCCGAGACGGCCGACATCCTGGCCAATCGGCCCGAGCGGCTGGCGGCACGCGGCGGCCAGCGAATTCCGGTTGTGCTGCCCGATCTGGCTGCCGGTTGCTCGATGGCCGACATGGCAGCGATCGAGCAGGTCGAAGCGGCCTGGCAGGACATGTCCGAGGTGATCGACACCGCGGATGTGACGCCGGTGACCTACATCAATTCGGCGGCCAGCCTGAAAGCATTTTGCGGCCGGCATGGCGGCATTGTCTGCACGTCGAGTAACGCGGCGGCGGTGCTCGCCTGGTCTTTCGCCCGGCGGCGACGCGTTCTTTTCTTTCCCGACCAGCATCTGGGCCGCAATACGGCCAAGGCCATGGGCGTAGCCCTGGACGAGATGCCGGTCTGGGATCCGACGGCCGAAGAGCTGGGTGGCAACACGACCGGCCAGCTCGAGAAGGCGCGCGTGCTGCTGTGGAAGGGGCATTGCAGCGTCCACGCGATGTTCCGCAGCGAGCATGTCGACATGTTTCGCAAGAAGTTTCCAGGCATTCGCATCCTGGTTCATCCCGAATGTGCGATGGAAGTGGTCGATCGCGCCGATGTCTTCGGCTCGACCGGCAAGATCATCGAGGTCGTGAAACGATCGCCGCCAGGAACCCAATGGGCGATCGGCACCGAGCTGCATCTGGTCAATCGGCTCAAGCAGGAACATCCCGAGCAGCAGATCCACTTCCTCTCGCCGGTCGTCTGCATGTGCGCGACGATGTACCGCATCGACCTGGCACACCTGGCCTGGAGCCTGGAACGTCTGGCTGCCGGCAACCCGGTGAACGTGATCCGCGTCGACGACGAGACTGCCCATTGGGCGCTGGTGGCGCTGGAGCGAATGCTTGAAGTGAAGTGATCGCTCGCTCGCCGCTAGGCTGGGGCGGCCGATCAAGGCGTCGACGATTTCGCCTTTTGCGCAAGCGCGTGCAGCGATTGCAGCTGTTCGTCCGGCAGAATCAGAGCTGGTCACCCGCAGGCCGAACTTGTCTCCCACCTTGACGCATTCTCCTTCGGCGATCGGGTGGCCGCTGACTTCCAACTCCAACATTTCGTCGCACGACTTGTCGAAGGCGATGATCGAGCCGGGAACCAGTTCGATGATCTTGCCGATCGACTGTTTCTTCGCCGCCAGCGTCACCGTGACCGGCACCCGGACTTTCAGCAGGCTGCGGCTGTAGGCGGAAGGCAAGTTGGTCGTCATCACCGCTCCGGGTCTCGAGACGCAATCGGGGGATTGCCAGCATGCCGCGTGGCAGAGTCCGCCGGCGGCGCGACGAGCGCTTCCTCGTCTGGCAGTATCGGCCGAATCGTCGGCAAACTTGACCCGGCCGGCAAGGTTTAACCCAGCGCCGCAATCCGCCGGGCAGACACCGCCAGCAAGCTGCCTATAATGGGCCGCCAACCGCTTTCCCCGTTTGAATCGTCCGAAGGGTTCGAAATGCAGCACGGCGACCCGATCTTGCCAGATCCGAACCTTCCGCCGGCTGCCCCTCCGCCAGACGACGACGCGCCGCTTCGATCGGCCGACGAAGAGGATCGGATCTGGTTCGAGACGGTGTATCAAGGCAACAAGACGCGGCAATTGTCGGTGCGGGCGATCGTCAGCGGCATGGCGATCGGCGCCGTGATGTCGATCTCGAACCTCTACGTCGGGTTGCAGACCGGTTGGGGCCTGGGGGTCACGATCACCGCCTGCATCATCGCCTACGCCGTCTTTCGTACGCTGGAAGTGGTCGTTCCCAGCTATCGCCACAACCCGTTCACGATTCTGGAAAACTACACCATGTCGAGCGCGGCCAGCGCCGCCGGCTATATGTCGAGCGCGGGCCTGGTGTCGGCCATTCCGGCTCTTTACCTGACGACCGGACGCCAGCTGGCCTGGTGGGAGATGATGCCTTGGCTGGCCGCGGTTTCGGTGCTCGGCGTCTTCATGGCCATCCCGCTGAAGCGGCAATTGATCAATGTCGAAAAGCTCCCTTTTCCTGACGGGATCGCCACGGCCGAAACGCTTCGATCGCTGCATACTGCCGGAGCGGCAGCCCTGGCCAAAGCCCATGCGCTGCTCGTGGCTCGGGCATTTGCGGTGCGGTGGTGGCTTTTTGGCGCGAGGGTTGCCCGCAGTTGCGGATTGGCTCGGCAAGCGGCCGGAGGCGCAGTGGCTGGCGAGCGAAGCTCGGAACAAGTAGCCCTGCCCGAGCAGTTTCCACTCATTCCCGGGAGAGCGGTCGCTGGTTTCTTGACGCGACTACACGCTGGGATGGGAAGCCTCGCTGATCATGGTTGCGGCCGGAGCGATCATCGGCATTCGCGTCGGCGTGTCGCTGCTGTTGGGGGCGATTCTCTACTACGGCATTTTGGGCCCGATCGCCGTCGAGCATGGTTGGACCACAGTCCGGCTATCGCGGAATCGTCAGTTGGACGCTCTGGCCTGCCACGGCGATGATGCTCGCGTCGTCGCTGTTGGCCTTTGCGCTGCGCTGGCGGACAGTGTTGCGATCGTTTAGCGGCCTGTCGGCCCTGGTCGGGCGCCGGCGCGACGACGCACGATCCGCTCTCCGAGATCGAAGTTCCGGCCAGTTGGTTCGTCGCCGGAACGCTCGTCGCCGGCGCTGCCTGTGTCGGACTGGGCCATTTCTATTTCGACATTCCCTGGTGGTCGGGCATCGTGGCCGTGCTTGCTGACATTCCTGTTGTCGACCGTCGCCGCCCGGGCGACCGGCGAGACGGACATCACACCGATCAGCGCCATGGGCAAGATCACGCAGCTCACGTTCGGCGTGATGCTGCGGAACAACAGCACCGCCAATTTGATGGCCGCCTCGATCACGGCCGGCGCCTCGGCCCATTCGGCCGATCTGCTGACCGATCTGAAGAGCGGTTATTTGTTGGGGGGCAATCCGCGACAACAAACCATTTCGCAACTGTTTGGCGTGTTGGCCGGAACGCTGGTTTGCGTCCCCGTCTACGCCATCGTCGTCACGCCGGAAAAGCTCGGCTCCGACGAACTTCCCGCCCCTTCGGCCAAGGTTTGGCAGGCGGTGGCCGAAATGTTCGCCAAAGGGCTCGACGCTCTGCCACCCCACACCGGCAAAGCCATTGCCATTGGTGCACTGGTCGGAATCGTGCTGACGCTGCTGGAAGAATTTGCTCCGCCGCGCTATCGCCGCTGGATTCCTTCGCCGACCGGGCTGGGGATTGCCGGCGTGGTGCCGGCGTTCAATTCGTTGTCGATGTTCGCCGGCGCCGCGATTGCCTGGATCGTGGCTCGCTACGATCCAAAGGTTGACGAGAAATACACGATTCCCGTCTCCAGCGGATTGATTGCCGGCGAATCGCTGATGGGGGTCGCCGTTCGGCTGATTGCCGAGGCCCGAGCTGTGCCAAAATGCTTGCCTTTTTCCGATTAGGTTGACCGCAAGCTGCTGCCGAAGCACAACTTGCGTACCTTTCCGTGAAGGCGTGACATGTACCATTTTCACGCGTCGATTCATGCCCGGCCAGACGATTGCCAGCCGGGGCACGCCGCTGACGTCTGGCTGGCGCGCGATTTTGCCACCTGCACGATTTCGCCCGAGTGGCTGGGACGCAGCACGCTCGCCCGATCGTTCGAGGAGGTGGCGGCCGATCTGGCGCGGTTCCAGCGGATGTACATCGAGCCCGATGGCTCGTTCGTGTGGGTTTCCAGTCGCGGAGAAGCCCCCTGGCAAGTGGATGGCAACCTGTACGATCACCAGGAGCGGGTGCGGCTGGTCGACGTCAAGGGAAGCTGTCCAGCTGGAACGATTCGACCAATTGCTCGGCGCGCTTGGCTGGCCGCGGACGCCGCTTGGTCTTTCAACTGGTCCGTGCCGCGGTTTTCTTGGACGAAGCTGGAATTCCGCCGCTGGGCCTTGCTCCAGCGGGGGGAGGCGTGAGGCCGATTGCTGGCTTGACCGTCCAGAGTGTCGGCAGTAGAGTTGGCGCTTTCTGTCGATTAACCAGGCCCGATTGGTGGTGGTGCGTGGGTACAGCAAAGTCGACTGCTGGAACGGCAAAGTTGGCTCGGCGGGGTCAGCGACGCCACACGCCATGCCAGCGAGTGGGATGGCCGTAGCGGTCGATTTTGTCGTCAAACCGGTCGAGTCGCGGCGCGAGCGAAAGGCGTTTCTCGAGTTGCCCTGGCAGCTCTATCGCGACGACCCCAACTGGATTCCGCCGCTTCGGCATGAATCAGAAGGAATTGGCCGGCTACGCCAGGCATCCGTTCTATGACGACGCCGCAGGGCAGACGTTTCTGGCGCTGAGCGGTGGCCGGCCCGTTGGCCGGATCCAGGCGATCGAGAACCCTGTCCACAATCGCTTTCATCAAGAACGGCGCGGTTTCTTCGGCTTCTTCGAGTCGATCGACAACCAGCAGGTGGCCAACGGCCTGTTCGACGCGGCACGCGCCTGGCTGGCGGCCCGCGACATCCACCAGATTCGCGGGCCGGTGAATCCCTCGCTCAATTACGAGTGCGGATTGCTCGTCGACGGATTTCACATGCCGGCGACGTTCATGATGACCTACAACCCGCCGTTCTATGCGCGGCTGATCGAGACCTATGGGTTTCGCAAGGCCCAGGACCTGTTCGCCTTTCATGCGCCGACTCGACATTATCCCGCAGTTGGACGCAAAGCTGTTGTTCGTTGCCCAGGAGGCGGCGTCGCGGTTGGGAGTCGAGATGCGGCCGCTCGACAAATCGCGGTTTCGCCAAGAAATCGAGATGTTCTTGGATCTCTATAATCAGTCGCTGGGCGGAACGTGGGGATTCGTGCCGCTGTCGAAGCGCGAAATCGACCACATGAGCGCCTCGCTCAAACACCTGATCATTCCCGAACTGGCCATGGTCGCCTCGGTCGAGGGCAAACCGATCGGTGCCGTTTTCGCCATTCCCGACTACAACCCGCGAATCAAGGAAATCGACGGCCGGCTATTTCCGTTCGGATTCTTGAAACTGATCAACAAACGGCGGCCATTCCGCCGGTTTCGGGTGATCAGCGCCAACGTGATTCCCGAATATCAGCGGTGGGGCGTCGGGCTCGTGCTGCTCCGCAGCCTGATCCCCAAAATCCTCGCAACCGAATTTCGAAGACGCGGAATTCTCGTGGGTGCTCGAGTCGAACCACCTTTCCCGGCGCAGCCTGGAAAAAGGGGGAGCCGTGCGGGAAAAAACCTATCGCATTTACGACTATCCGCCGCCGCCCGAACCGGCCTCACCCGGCGAGCCGGCCAACTAGTCATGCGGGGTCGTGGAGGTCAAGCGCGGCAGTGCTCGCGTGCCACCCGCAAAGAATCCGCGGTCGCTCAGGCCTGGCATTCTTCGTTGAACTGCCCGCGCATGCGTCGTGCTAAGCGATCGTCGAGCGGTCCCGGGGACCGCTGGCGCCGCCTGGCGTTGTGCCCGGGCCGCACTTTGCGAGCGATGCCACAACTCACCCAGCGAGGTCCACAGTCCCGGGCTGACCGTTGCGCGGTAGGGTGAATCGGCCGGCAATTGGGCCATCAGCCGCTCGTGGGCCCGGGCGAGATTGTGATAGGGGAGCGTGGGAAAAAGGTGGTGCAGGGCATGAAACCGCAGGCCGACCGGCATCGCCATCTCGCCAAGCAGCCGCGAATGCGGATAGTTCACCGAGTCGAGCAACTGATCGACAAACGTCATTTCGTCGCCGGCATTGATGTAGCGGTGCGCTCCCAGCGTGCGAATGTGATTGAGATACAAAATGCCGACCGCGGTGGCGTATGCCTGGATCAGGAATCCCATGGGCACCCGGCCGCGAATCAGCAAAATCGCGGTGACGAGGCAGACCAGAAAACACGCCACCTCTTGCAGCCGGAAAATTCGCAGCATCTTGCGGCTAGGCAGCGGTCGCGCATAGCTCGGGTCCATCACCAGCGACGAAGCATGCCGGTGCAGCCATCGCCGGAACGACGGAATCAACCAACCAAGCGGAGCCAACACGAGAAACCGCATCACCGCCAGAATCGGGATGACCAGCGGCTGGGTCAAATAGACCACGATCTTCCAGGGACCTGTCGTTCCCAGCGGAAGATACTCGCCGTCATCGTGCGTGCCAAAATGCTTCCGCATGTGATGATCAACATGCGAATAGTACATAAACGACGGCATCAAAAAAGGAATGCCGCAAAGCAAATTCCAGACGATGCGAAACGCGACGAAAGTGCGGTCGCGAAGGTGAGTGAGTTCGTGAATAAATAAGGCCGCGCGGTAATACAGGACTACCGACACTACGTAAAGAACGCGGGCTCAAGAGGAGCGCGATGCGCGGGCCAGATCCAGGCCCGTCCGCCGCACGAAGAAATAGGCCACCGAACCAATCACCAGCGATGCCAGAAAATCTGTCCAGTAGATCCCGGCCTGGGGCGTGAACAGATCCTTCACGATTGCCCGCGTTTTGGCAATCGAAAGCGTGGCTGGCGGCCCAATCGGTCGCAACATGGGACCAATTCCTCACTGAATGATCCGCGCCAGGCGGCTGTAATCAACAGTAGCTAGCAAATCTGAGAGCCGACCGTCCGCTACCGTACCGTGTGGGGCGGAACGACTTGGCTGGTATTTCGAAGGCGGGGTGGAGCGCTGCCCACGCCCGGTCAGGCTCCGTTCGGCATTGCCAAGAGGAGCTAGGTCCGATGGGTGGGCAGCCAGAATAAACATCGGCAAGAAATCCGCTAAAATGGATAAGTCGCGGTCAAAATATTGTGATTGCGGAGAATGGGGTGGTCAATTCTTCGTCGTTGTTCTCCCCTGGGCCGCGATTGTGTGTCAGAATTGTTCCTGGTCGAACTTTGCGCGGCCCTGGGACATGAGGAAGCGGCTGCCATGCGACGAGTCGGCGACCCGCTGAACAAACGTTGCCAGCGGGTCGCTGAATGCGATGTGATTGCGGTCGACATTAGAACAAGTTTCTCCTTTTTTGCCGGGCCCGGGCCGCTGGGCTTGGGTTAGGGAAGACGACCAGGAATTGATGGCCTCACCGCGCGAAGTTGTCGTCACCGGCTTGGGATTAGCGAGTCCTCTCGGGTTGAACCGCGAGGCATTCTGGCAGTCGCTCGTCGAGCGCCGAACCGGAATTTTTCCCTTGACCCGGTTCAACCGTGAGCCGTTTCCCGTTCGCATTGGGGGTCAGGTTCGCGATTTCGACGCGAAGCTCTACGTCACGCCCCGAAAAAGTCTGAAGGTGATGTCGCGCGAGATCCAACTCGGCTTCGCCGCGGCACAATTGGCGTTGGAAGATGCTCGGGTGCGCGGCGGCGCGGTCGATGCGGATCGATTCGGTGTCGTGTTTGCCGCCGACATGATGTATTTCGAAGGGACCGAAGTCGATGCGGCCTTCCTCCGCTGCATGGTCGACGGAAAGTTCGACTTCAGCCGTTGGGGAGAAGCCGGGATGCAGGAAATGTATCCCCTCTGGCTGCTGAAGTACCTGCCAAACATGCCAGCCTGTCATGTGGCCATCGCCCACGACGCTCGCGGCCCGAACAATTCGATCTTGCTGGGCGAAGCATCGAGCCTGTTGGCGCTGTCCGAGGGAATGCGGACGATCGAAATGGATCGTGCCGACCTGATGATCGTCGGCGGCACGAGTTGTCCGATTCATGCACGGAATTGGGTCTTTCGCGACCCGCACCAATTCTCGCGTCGTTACGACGAACCCGCGCGAGCCGTGCGGCCGTTCGATGCCGATCGTGACGGCGAGGTACCCGGCGAAGGGGCCGGCGCGTTTGTGTTGGAAAGCCGGGGCACGCCGCGGCACGCGGCGCTCGCCCTTTGGCACGGTTGGTCAGCTACTGCCAGCACGTTCGGGTGTCCCTGCTCGGGGGCGCCCGATGGGGCGGCCATCCGCAATGCGATCCGCCTGGCGCTCGAAAAGGCAGGCATCACCGCCAGCGAAATCGATCACGTCAACGCCAACGGCAGCGGCTCGCTCGTCGGGTGACCGGGTCGAAGCGCAAGCCATTGCCGAACTGCTGGGCGACGTTCCGGTGACGGCGCCGAAGAGTTTCTTTGGCAACTTGATGGCTGCCACCGGGACTGCTGGAGATGGCCGCGAGCGTGCTGGCCTTCGAAAACGGTCTGATCCCGGTCACGTTGAACCACGAGCGCCGCGATCCCGAGTGCCCGGTGAACGTGGTCGTGGGCGAGCCTCGTCCCGAGCACGCGACCCTATGCGCTGTTGCTGAATCAATCGCCGACCGGCCAATGTGTGGCGGTCGTGCTCGGCCGAGAGCCGGCGGCATAGAGACGTCATCGCGAGCCGCGATTCACGAGCGGTCGCTCGTGAGCACGGTTTCCGCGCTGGCGTCTCCGATAGCCGGCGGCCGGTCGCCTTGCGTATACTAGCTCGCGCCTGTGCGCCGGATCAGCATCGAAAACTCTACGAAAGGCACAGGCATGCGCGTTGCGTATCTGGATTGTGCGAGTGGAATCAGTGGCGACATGACGCTCGGGGCGCTGGTCGACGCGGGCGCCGACCTGGCCACGATTCAAGCCGGCATTGCCAGCCTGGGCCTGCCCGGCGTGCGTCTGACGGCGAGCGAAGTCAAGAAGAAGGGATTTCGCGCCACGCAGATCACGGTCGCTCATGAGCCGGAGCACAAGCACCGTCATTTGCACCACATTACGGCGATGATCGACGCCAGCGTGCTGACCGAGCGCCAGAAGGAATTGGCCACGCGGATTTTCACCCGCCTGGCCGAAGCCGAGGCCAAAGTCCACGGGACGACGATTCAAAAGGTTCATTTCCATGAAGTGGGAGCGGTCGACTCGATCGCCGACATCGTCGGCTCGGCGATTGGCTGGGACCTGCTCGGCGTCGAGCGGATCATTGCTTCGGCGGTGCCGACCGGCTGTGGTTTCATCGAAATCGCTCATGGCCGCTGCAGCGTGCCGGCGCCGGCGGTCGGAGAGTTGCTGCGCGGCGTGCCCCTGGCCGAGTCCAAGGTTCCCTTTGAATTGACCACGCCGACCGGCGCCGCAATTCTGGCGGCCTTGGCCGATGGCTTTGGCCCGCTGCCGGCCATGACCATCGAGCGGATCGGCTACGGAGCCGGCTCGCGCGACTTGGAAGAGCAAGCCAATTTGCTTCGACTGTTGGTCGGCGAAGCAACCAATGCAATCGACTGCCGGATCGCGTAACGGTTCTCGAAACGAACCTGGACGACACCAGCGGCGAACTGATTGGCCACGCCATCGCCCGGTTGTGGGCTGCCGGAGCTCTGGACGTCTACACGACGGCCATCGCGATGAAGAAGAACCGGCCTGGCGTGCTGCTGAGCGTCATCTGCCGCCCGGCGGACGCCGATCGGCTGGAGGCGATTCTCTTCCGCGAAACGACCACCTTGGGCGTCCGCCGGACCGAGATGGCCCGGCGAATCCTTGCGACGCGAGCCCCATTCGGTCGCGACCGCCTGGGGACCCGTGGCCGGCATCTTGGCCTGGATCGACGATGTCACTCCTCGGTTTTCGCCCGAGTTTGAGTCGTGCCGCCGGCTTGCCGAATCACAGAATCTGCCGCTGGTCGAGGTTTATCGAGGCCGCCCGGCGGGCCTATCAATCGTCGCCGGTCCAAACGCCGCCGGCCGATCCCAGTCAAGGAAGCCGGAGCCCAACCGACATGATGTTCGCCGCATTCGACATGACGTCGATGATCTTGGCGCTGCTGGGCATTTTGGTGCTTTGGTTCACCTTCAAACGCCTTGGACGGCGACCTACCAAATCGTCGAATCCAGTCCCCGTTTCGCGATCAGTAACGTCGACGCCGCCAGGCCGATCGCCATCATCTCGACGCTCCCGCATCGGTTGCCCGTTGGGAGGTGGCCATGCATGAAACCGCTCGCGACTTGATGGGTCGGTTGGACAGCAAGATCGTGATCGTCGAGCAGCTTGTTCGCGATGCCCGTCAGGCCGCTGCCCAGCTCGAAGCCCTGCTGCTGCAAATCGAGCAAGCCAAAGGGCGGCCCGACCCGTCGGACGCGCAAGTCGGTCGACCGGGACGGCGCATCCGCCGGTTTCCGGCAGACGGCGACGATTCCGGCCGTCCCAAGCGGCGAATGCTCCGGACACTGTAATCGCTTTGCGCCTCGCGTTTTGCCAGGCATTGAACAAGGTGGCAGCGGCCTCGACTCCGACCACCGGGGCCTGGCAAGCAAAATCCTGGCATAAATAGGTTGTCGGCCCGGACGGCAGATCGCTCCTTGCCGGCAAACAGCGCCGCCAGGCTGCGACGAACCCGCGGCCGGATCGGCTCACGCAGGGCAACGACTTTGTTGGGCCAGTAGCGACGATGCAAGTCGGCCAGCAGCGCGCCGGTCTCCGTGGCCGCCGGATCGGCGACGATGACAATTTCCGGAGTCGGTCCTAGATACATGTCCAAGGCCAGCAGCATTTGGCTGGCGGCGGTGGGTGATTGCTGGAGGATGGCCAACGCACGCGCAAAGGTTGCGGCGGCCGCCGACAGGTAATCATCGCGGCCGGTCAGTTTTCCCAATTGCACGAGAGCAGTCGCCGCCAAGGCGTTGCCGCTGGGGGTGGCGTTGTCGTACAAGTCCTGCGTTCGGGCGATCAGCGGCGGGTGGTCATCGGCCGTGTAAAAGAAGCCGCCATCCCGCAAATCGCGAAAATGGGCGAGCATGGCGTCGGCCAATTCGCAGGCCGCGTCGAGATATTTCTCGTCGAAGCTGGCTTGATAAAGCGCGGCCAGCGCGGCGGTAAAAGCGGCATAGTCATCCAGATACGCAGCCAATTTGGCGCGTCCCCCGCGCCAACAGTGGAGCAGGCGTCCATCATCTTGACGCAGGTCGGATAGGAGGAAATCGGCGGCGCGGCGAGCCGCGGCGAGATAGCGCGGTTCGCTCAAGGCCGTTGCCGCGGAGCATAATGCGTTGATCATCAGCCCGTTCCACGCCACCAGCACTTTGTCGTCGCGCGCCGGTGGCACCCGGCCGCGTCGGGCCATCAGCAATTTCTGCCGGCTGGCGGTGAGTTCCGCGGCAAGGCCGGGCAAATCGCGACCGAGCCGCGCGGCCCATGTTTCGAGCGATTCTTCCCGGTGCAGAATGTTGGCCCCCTCGAAATTGCCTGCCGCGGTCACGTCGTAAATGGCGGCGAATGTTCGAGCCTGTTCGGCACCCAACAGTGTGGATAGCTCAGCCGGCGTCCAGACAAAGTACTTTCCCTCTTCACCCTCGCTGTCGGCGTCCTGAGTGCTATAGAAACCGCCAGCCGGATCGGTCATTTCACCCAGCACGTAGTCGCATGTCTCGCGGGCAATCTGCGCATAGAACGGGTTGCCCGTGGCCAGGTAACCAGACACATACGTTCCGGCCAAAAGCGCGTTGTCGTAGAGCATTTTCTCGAAGTGCGGCACCAGCCACCGCTCGTCGACGGAATACCGGTGAAAGCCGCCGCCGAGTTGATCGTACATGCCCCCGCCCGCCATCCGGTCGAGTGTCAGCATGACCATCTTCAACAACTTGTCATCGTGCTCTCGCCGCCACGTGTGAAGCAGCAATTCGAGATCGACCGGATGCGGAAATTTCGGCGCGCTGCCGAACCCACCGTGTTCGGCATCAAACGAGCGGGCCAGTGCCGCTGCGGCGCCGCTCAGAAGCTTCGGCGAAAGCGTTCCCTGAGCGACGGGCGGCGCGGCAACGTGACGCAAATGGTCCGTCAGGTCGCCGGCCTGCTCAATCGCTTGTGGTCGACGCTCACGCCAGGCTTCCGCGACGGCGGCCAGAATCTGGTCGAAGCCCGGCATTCCGTGCCGAGCCGACGGAGGCCAATACGTTCCGCCGTAGAACGGTCGCCCGTCCGGAGTCAGAAAGACCGACATGGGCCAGCCACCCCGCCCGGTCATGATTTGCACGGCGCTCATATAGATTTGATCGAGATCGGGGCGTTCCTCGCGATCGACCTTGACTGGCACGAAGTCCGCGTTGAGCGACGCCGCGATTGCCGCGTTCTCGAAACTCTCGCGCTCCATTACGTGGCACCAATGGCAGGCCGAATAGCCGATCGATAAGAAAATCGGCTTGTCCTCTTTCGCCGCCCGCGCAAGGGCCTCGGGTCCCCACGGATACCAGTCGACCGGATTGTGGGCGTGAGCGATGAGGTAAGGACTCGATTCCTCGGCTAAACGATTGGGCATGAATAGAGGGCTTTCTGTGGCGAGCGATCGGCGCACGCCGGCGTTTAGCGGAATGCCTGTTCCGGGCCAGGAAACGCGCCTCGCCGCACGTCGTCGCGAAACCGGGTCACCGCATCGGTGACCGTGGCCCCGAGATCAGCATAAGCTTTGACAAAGCGGGGAACGTAGCCGCTGGTCAGCCCCAACAAATCGTTGGTAACCAGGACTTGCCCGTCGCAGCCCCGCCCAGCCCCGATGCCGATCGTCGGGATCTTGACGTGGCCGGTGATCTTGGCGGCAATGTCCGCGGGAATACATTCCAGTACGACCGCAAAGGCACCGGCATTTTCAGCGGCTGCGGCATCAATTAGCAATTGTTCCTCGTCGCGCTGCACCTTATAGCCGCCGAGTTGGTGAACGCTTTGCGGGCGCAAGCCGACGTGAGCCATAACCGGGATACCGGCCGTCACGAGCGCCCGAATGGTATCGGCCTGGTCGGCTCCGCCTTCCAGTTTAACCGCCTGACAGCCGGTCTCTTTCAGGATGCGACCGGCGTTTTCCACCGCCTTGTAGGGTCCCAAGTGGTAACTCGGAAACGGCATGTCGACGACCACCAACGCATGTTCCACCGCACGCCCGACCATTTCGGCGTGATAGATCATCTCGTCAACCGTTACCGGTAACGTCGTCGAATGCCCCTGAACGACCATCGATAACGAGTCGCCAACCAGGATCCCTTCGACCCCGGTGCCATCGATTAACCGGGCCATCGCAAAATCATAAGCCGTGAGGACGGTGATTTTCTGACCCGACGCCTTGAGCGCCGTGAATTTTGGAACCGTGATGCGACGTTCGCTCATGGCGTCGGGTGCCTCTTCTTAGGATCGCTTCGAGTTAGCCTGGGTCATCGGGGACCCAAAAGATGCATTCTGACCCCCTGGCCAACCGATGGCAATCGCTTGTTCGCGCCGATTGAGTCGGTTTTGCGGGCTTCGAGGGCGCCGCAGATCGTACGATCCGATGAATCGGTACGATGGAAGGCGCGACGCCTTTTCGTTGAGCGCGTCCTCACCGCCAGGACGTGCCACGCGCAAGGTAAGCTATTGGCAAAAACCGCCGTGATTGACTGTCAGTTCAAGGCGATTCATAATCATTTTTACGGAGTTTGCAAATGCCGCGGCGAACGATGCACGCGACGACGGAGCAACCGGCCGACGTGCGGCAAATCGGCGTTTGATCTTCGACGCTTTCCATTTCCGTAGAAGGGCTGGGCAAACCGGTGCATATCGTCGCCGCGCCAGCCGCGCAATTGCGACCGCTCGTGCGAGCCCTGCGGCCGCATCAGTGGGTCAAGAACCTGCTGATCTTCGTGCCTCTCATCTTGTCGCATCACGTCACGGATCTCGGCGGTATCACCACGGCGATCTTGGCGTTTATTTCGTTCAGCGCCTGCGCCTCGTGCGCCTACTTGCTGAATGACCTGTTGGATCTCGAGGCGGACCGCGCGCATCCAAAGAAACATCTTCGTCCGCTCGCGTCGGGAGAATTGTCGCTCAGCTGGGCCGCTGCGCTGATTCCCGCTTTGATCGCGATTGCCTTTGGGGTGTCTTGGCTATTTCTGCCGCCGCTTTTTTTAGCGGTGCTGGCATGCTACTTGGGAGCAAATCTTTGCTATTCCGGCTGGCTGAAACGAAAGCCGATGATCGATGTGCTCATCTTGGCGAATCTGTACACTCTGCGCGTGCTGGCGGGTGGTGTTGCCACGGACGTGCCCGTGTCAGAATGGTTGCTGGCGTTTTCGACATTTTTCTTTCTGTCGCTCGCGTTCGTCAAGCGATACTCTGAACTGATTCGCCTGGCCAGCGAACAGCAGCCGAAGGCCGCGGGACGCGGCTACGCCGTGTCGGATCTAAGCCTGCTCGAAACCATGGGGCCGTGCAGCGGCTATCTGTCCGTCCTGGTTCTTGCGCTTTACATTAACAGCGAACAGGTGAAAAGCCTGTATTCCCATAGCAACTTGCTTTGGATCTTGTGTGCACTGCTTCTGTATTGGATCAGCCGGCTTTGGTTTTGGGCCAAACGTGGCGAATTGCTCGAAGATCCGGTTGTTTTCGCCATCACCGACCGCAACAGTTTGATCGTCGCGGCGATCGGTGCAGCCACGTTGGCCGCCGCGGCGTGGAGTGGGTAAATGACTCCCTCCAAGAGCCCTGCGGCCGTGCGTTTGTCAGGTTGGGGTCACTACCCCGTCGAGTCGTGCTATGTCAGCCGGCCGGAAACGGTGAAGGCACTGCGCGACGTCGTCTTGCGTGGCGATCGGCAAAGTTACATCTCGCGGGGACTCGGGCGATCCTACGGCGACTCAGCCCTCAACCGCGAGCAGGGCGTCATTTTGCAAACCGCTCATGATCGGCTACTGGCCTTCGACGCCAAGCAAGGTCTGCTTGCTTGCGAAGCCGGCGTTTCCTTCGAGGAAATCATCAACGTCTTCCTGCCCATGGGCTGGGCACTTCCCACCACTCCGGGCACAAAGTTTGTCACGGTTGGGGGTGCGATTGCCGCCGACGTGCACGGTAAAAACCATCATTGTGACGGATCGTTCGGCAGTTACGTGGTCGACTTTCAGCTGCTGACGGCAGCCGGACAGACGTTGCACTGCTCGCCGGAAGAGAACCGCGAACTTTTCTGGGCAACCATCGGTGGTATGGGGCTGACCGGTTGCATCGTGAGTGCGCGGTTTCGGCTTATCCCGGTCGAGACAGCGTATGTCGAAGTCGATTATCGTCGGACTGAAAACCTGGGTGATACGCTGGAGCGATTTGCAGCTACGAACCGCGACTATCGCTTTTCGGTCGCCTGGATCGATTGTCTGGCAAGCGGCAAGGCGCTTGGCCGCTCGATCCTGATGCTGGCCAACTTTGCACGACGCTCCGCCCTGCCGGCGGCTTTGCAGGATCAGCCATTATGCCTTCCCCGCCGCCGCCGCAAGTCCGTTCCGTTCGACTTTCCCATGTTCGTCCTTAATCCCTGGAGCGTCGCCGCGTTTAACGAAGTCTATTACCGAAGTCACCCCGATCAGAAACGAATTGTCGATTTTGAAACGTTCTTCTATCCGCTCGATAGTCTTTTGCATTGGAACCGAATCTACGGAAAACGCGGGTTCTTGCAGTATCAGGTTCTGTTCCCGCCGCAGACTTCATTTCATGCACTGACTCGGCTGCTGGAACGGATCGCTGCCAAGCGCCAGGCGTCGTTTCTCGCGGTGCTCAAGAGCATGGGTCCGGCAGGCGGCGGTTGGCTCTCCTTTCCATTCGAAGGGCATACGCTTGCTCTCGATCTTCCGAACCGTGGAGACAGCACGCATCGGGTCATGGCGGAACTCGACGATCTCGTCCTGGAGAACGGGGGGCGATTATATCTCGCCAAGGATGCGACGATGAGCGCCCGAGACCTTTGAGGCAATGTATCCGGGCCTGGCGCGGTTTCGCCAACTTAAAGCCCAGATCGACCCAAACAATCGTTTCAGCTCATCGCAGGCCCGTCGCTTGGGCATCGTGGTGTCTCGATGAGTGAGAACGTCTTGATCCTGGGTGCGACTTCCGGAATCGCCAGGGAGCTGTCACGCGTCTTGGCCGCGCGCGGCTGTTCGCTCGTGCTCGCCGCGCGATCGAGACGAACTGGAAAAATCGGCCGCCGACATTCGGTTGCGATATCAAGTTCAGGTCGAGATCGAAATTTTTGACGCCTTGGATTTCGCGGGTCACGGCGCGCTGGTCGCCCGCTGTCTTTCACGGCCCCTGCCAATTGATGGGGTCATTTTGTGTTACGGTTTCTTGCCGGACCAGCGGCGGTCAGAAACCGACGTCGACGATGCGCGGCGCGCAATGGAAATCAACCTTACCTCGGCGGTGGTGCTTCTGTCTCTTTTTGCCAACTATCTCGAGGACCGGCGAAGTGGATACCTCGCGGTAATTTCTTCGGTGGCCGGCGATCGTGGCCGGCAAAGCAACTACACGTACGGAGCGGCGAAGGCCGGCCTGACTGCATACCTGCAGGGCCTCCGTAATCGCCTGTATCGATCCGGCGTTCACGTGCTGACCGTCAAGCCTGGGTTCGTCGACACGCCCATGACCCACGGGCGCGTGAACCCCGATTCGCCGCTGGTGGCCAGCCCCGCGCGAGTTGCCCGAGATATTGATTGGGCCATTCGCCGCCGCCGAAACGTGATCTATACGCCTTGGTTTTGGAGACCGATCATGCTGGCGGTCCGGTTAGTGCCAGAGTTTGTGTTCAAACGCCTGAGGCTCTGACCGCGATCCCATCGAAGCGCGGTGGAAACAGCACCCGAGGGTAGCCGAACGACTGCCGGGGCTTTGACGGTCGAGGGCCCGCGATTCACTTGCCCCGGGGCGGCGCCTCATCGGAACAGGCCGTTAAACCAGGACTTCTGTAGGACCTTTTTCCGTTGTTCAAAGCGTTTATGTGACTAGGCTTTGTTGCGTCGCCGCTAAACCGCAACTAGAATCAAGGGATTGGAATCACACACATTGGGATGTCCTGTGCCGGGGAGGCGTTCATGATTAAGCACTTTGCGATCGCGGCGGGCACTCTGGTTGCGGTTTCGCTCTTTTCCGGTCACGCCCAGGCGCAAACCTATGGCGGCGGCTTCGCACGCGGATCAAGCCATTCGTTCGGTAGCCCAACGGTGAGTCCGTACCTGAACCTGCAAACAGTCGATCAATTCGGAATCTCGGCCGGATACCAGACACTGGTTAAGCCGTTTGTCGATGGCCGTAAGGCATCCAACGCCAATTCCGCGGCCATATCGCGATTGCAGTCTCAGGTCGGCAGTGGGGGTGGTGGCGGCAGCGGCCGGCCCCAATCGGGTTATTATATGAACTACTCTCATTATTACCCGAGCCTCTCCGCCGGCGGCGCCGGTTCCTGACGGGGGTAGATGCTGCGAGCGATCCGATCGCCCTCGCATTTCACGTTTTGCTTCGCCGCCTGGGCTGAAGACGAATTGCCCCTTGGCGCGATATCAGTCCCCGCTGCTGAATTCCTTTTGCCTATTGGTCGACTGCTGGCGAGGTTGCTCGTCGCTGTGGCCCTACGGCTTGTAATGGCCATTGCCATGTGACGACGATGGGCACATCGCGGGCGATGCGCCGGTTGGCGATCGAGCCGCGAATCTGATCCCCCCCTTTGCCGCGAAGTCGACCACGGGGGGCCCCGAAAAAACTGCGGCGGCTACGGAAAGTACTCAGCTTCACGCTGGCGTCGTTGCCCATTTTTCCCCGGCAAAGGCCAATTTGGATTGGCCTGAAAAACAACATCATTGGTCCCAATTGTGGTCCTCTTCGGCCTCCGACCGCGGTTGCGGCAAAGTTGCCCGGTCGCTCACCCGAATCTATAATGAAGGTGATGGCTTTACCCGCGTCGGAGTCTCTTAGACGGGGGAGGCGTTTATGATCAGGCATTTTGCAATTGCAGCGGTGACGCTGCTGGGGGTGAGCTTCTTTTCCGGTCGGGCCGACGCGCAAGTGTTCGCGCCAGGAGCGGGGGGTGGAAGCCACTCGGTTGGACGTCCAACGGTTAGCCCATACACGAACCTGCCGTTGGCCGACGGACTTGCACAGCTGGGAATACCGGGCGGATACCAGACTCTCGTTAGGCCGTTTATTGACGGGCGCAGGGCGGCCAACGCCAATTCGGCGGCGATTTCACGATTGCAGTCTCAGATTGCCGCCGGAGCGGTTAGTGGTGGCGGCCGGCCCGCGGGGCCAGGATTCTATTTGAACTACTCTCATTACTACCCGGGAATGGCCGCCCCGGCCCGCTGACGCTTGTCGGTTAAGGTGGCGGTGTTGGAGCGGCATACGATCAACTCAGCGCACGCTCATCTCACCTCTTACCGCGCTCGGGGCGGGAAAAACAACGACTCGCCCACAGTGCAATTTTGATCGCCGCATCGAAGTCCCTCTTTCGCCATCGGGCCGCAAATCCCCGGCATGGTTGCTTTCCCTTGGGGTGGGTCGTGCTGCTTGCCCTAAGTCGTTCTTTCGCTCGCCCTGGGTTCAGCGTCTCGTCTTTGATTGATTCCGCCCGGCTTGCGATCATCGTGCTCACGGCGGTGGCGGCGCTGGCCGTGAACAGCGGCGCCACCGTTTTCGCCGACGGTGCTTTGCGAGTCATTGATACGGAACTTCCCGCCAGCATTCAAAAAGTGCCGCCACCGCGAGTGGTCGGCGATCGGTTCGAGTATTGGGCCGACGATCCGTTGGGGCAATTTGTCGCCATCGGAGGCAAGTCGGAGCAGGCCGGCAAGGGATCGAGGCTGCGAATTACGCTGCGACCCCAGAACGCTGCCGGCGAGCCGTTAGCCCCGATTGCGTCGCTCACCATCCCGGAAGTTGCCGCCGCTCCCTTTTCGATCGACATGACGCAGCTTGCCGCCGGTCGATACTCCGTCGAAACGCTGCTTGAGCCGGCCGCCGGGCAGCAAGTCGGCGGGGCGCCGGTGCCCAAACCGGCCGAGTTTCATTTTGCGAAGACCGACCAGCGGAACTCGCCTATTGCGTTTCCCACCGAAGGCGTGCCGCTAACATTGGAGCCACAATCCCATCTGGCCGATGCGGTTTGGCCGGTGCGCTGCGGCGTGCCATTGCCCCCTGGCACGGTGACCGACACCAGCCGCCTCGCGGTGCTCGAGGATGGCCGGCGCATTCCAGCGCAAATCACGACCCGAGCCACCTGGCATGTGGGGGGGGCTGTGAAGTGGATCCATGTCGATTTTCGCGGCCGATACAACAAGGGGAAGCCGGCCACTTATCGCCTCACCCTGTTGCCTGCCGCGGCACCGGCGTTCAAGACCCCACTGAAATGCGAACAGACCGATGAGCAAATTACCGTCGATACCGGCGCCGTGCGATTCGTGGTTAATCGGCATAAATTCAAAGGCGTGGAGACCGCTTGGGTGTCGCCCAAACAGGACGGCCATTTCGATCTTGACCACCCTGTTGTCACGGGCTCGGGCGGCCCGTATGTGGTGGACGGGCGGCTGATTCGCTTCGACGCGGCAAACGATAAAAATGTCCAGGTCGAAATCGAAGAACAAGGCCCGGAACGCGTCACCATCGTGGCCAGCGGCTGGTATGTCAATCCAGAGGGTCGGGTGGAACCGGTGTCAATGTTCAAAACCCGCATTACGGCATTCGCGGGACAGCCGCTCTTGCGCATCAGTCATCACACGATCATCACCTTCGACACGCGACTTGAGCGATTAGCCGACGTGGGCTTCGAGATCGGCGTGCCCGGCGCGAGGCGCTACCGCTGGGGCTATGACGGCTCGCCGCACACCGGTGATTTGCCTCCGTCGCCTCAGACGGTTGGACTGCACCAATATCGTTACGATCATTTGCGCGTGCTGGGCGTGGCGGAAAAGTCGGTTGCGGGCAAGACTTCGGATTCGGATAAGACCCCGGCCACGGGACGTACTGGTTTATTCGCACCGCCCTCGGCTGCGCTAAAGACTTCGGAGTCCGGCAAGATTTCGGACGGCTGGTTCAGCGCTTTGGGAGACGAACTTGCGGATCCTGCGGTCCATCTGTTGGTCCGCGACATCTGGCAAAAGTTTCCCAAGGAAGTAGAGATCAGCCGCGATGGCATTGCGCTGCACTTCTGGCCCAAGCATGGCATTCGCGCCTTTCAGCTTCAAGACGAACTGGCCATCGGCAATATCTATAAGTTCTGGTGCTTTCACCAGAATTCGCTCCTCGATCTGAATTTGCCCGACGACTATTACGACCGTCTCTCGAATCAGTATCGCGACGAAACCTTCGAGTGTCGGCCCGAGCACGCGCTGAATGGCAACGGTCAGGGGTTGGCAATTGGCAACGAATTCGCCCTTATTCTTCGGCCGTCAAGCGCCATCAAGTCGCTGCCGGCCGAAGCGGCCATGTTTCAGGAGGATCCGACCGCGCTCGCCGATCCTCAATGGAATGCGGCAACCGGGGCGCTCGGCAAGATCGCAGCGGTCGATCGCGAGCATTTTGGCGAATTGGAAGAGGCGATGGAGCAGGGCTTTCTATCGTACACACGCTCGGTCGAGCGCGGTCACGAGTATGGCATGTGGAACTATGCCGACACCCACACAATTTGGCACGCGGCGGAGAATCGCGCCGATTTGCACCGTGTTTGGCAGAATTCGCACTATCACCAGGTTGGCACTTCGTGGCTGATGACCTTTCGCTCGGCATCATCCGCCATGTTGCGTTGGGCACGCAAGTGCACCGATCACTACATGAATGTCGATACGATCAATTACTCGCGCGAAGACCAGCCGCTCAAGGGACATCGCGCCGGCTCCATGTACCATTGCAAGGGGCTGACCCACTGGGGAAGCGAAGCCTACGGGATGCAACGCCGCGACAGTCACGCCGACCCCTGGGGGCATTGGGTCGATCCCGATGCATTCCTTTGGAGCTGGTATATCGATGGCAATGCCCGTGCCAAGGATGTCTACGACTTGTGGGCAGACGCGATTCGCAAATACGGCCTGCCACTCGGCAATACGCGACGCGATGTGAACACAAGTTTGGCGATTGCGTTGACCTATTATCAGTCGAGCTGGGACCCGGCGGTCTTGCCGTTCATTGTCGACATGGGGCACTCGCTGCGCTGGCTCGAACCGCTCGAAAAGCAAAACCCCGGCCCGCTCTGGCATCCGCTGTGGATCAATCGCTATTACGCGCAAACCCGCGACCCGGACTATCCCGAGTTCGTTCTGCAATACGCGCGCTTGCCGCAAATGGGCAATACCTGGACCTTGCCGCTGGCGGCCTTGGCGTTCGACCTGTCGGGCGATACGACCTATCTGACCCAGCATCTTTGGCGGCTCGATCAATTTCCCAAGCTGTTCTATCGGGCCAAAGGCGATCCCTATGATTGGTACGGAGTTGGTCCCGGACCACTGGGGTCGGATTGGGCCTACATGAGTTGGCCCACGATAGCCGCTGCGCTGGCACAAGCCGCAATTACCAGCTTGGAGCAATCGCCGGAAGAGGTCGGGGGCCAGGTGCCGTTGGCCCGAGGCGACGGCAAAAATGCGAAAACGCGTCCCAGTGCTCTCTTGCTGGCGCTGAAAAGCGAGGATCGCCCGTTCGAGCTCAAACTCGACGCCGTCAGCTTGGGTGGCGACTTGGCCGAGACCGACGTCCGCATCACCGCTCCCAGCGGCAAATTAGTCCGGCAAATCCACATTCCGCGCACCGGTGCCTCCGCTCACCGGAGTGTGGAAACCGTGCCGGCCGACGGCGAGACCGGTATCTATCGCGTGGAATTTCGTTGCTTCGAGGCAGCCATCAGCATGCCGCTGACGAATCTCGAGGGGGAAGTGGTTCTCTGGCCGAAGAACGAAGTCGTGCGCGGTCAATGGCTGGCTGGTGAGTTGTTCCTGGCCGAAGGAAAGAGCCCGATCGAACTGAGAATCGAGGCGACCAGTGACAGAACGCCCGCGAATTATCGCGTTGTCGATGCTAATCGCAAGGTCTTGGCCGCCGGAAGCTTATTCAAATCCCGAGGTAAACCGGACGCTCGAATTACGCTCGATCCGGCGAATCACCCCCTACCCTGGCGGCTCGAAGTGGTGGGACTGGCGGCCCTTTCTTGGCGCGGCCAGGGCGTGATCATTTGGGGGCAGACGCCCGACAGCCTGCGCCGTATGGTCGCCGGACTGGAGCGCTATCCCGCCCCCGGCGATCCGAATCGCAAATAATCCTCCGGTCCTTCTCCCTTGCCCTGCGACCCGATTGGGGCGCGTCTTGCCGGATTGCCGGCAAACGACGATGATCAGAGGAACTTACTCGAATTTGAAATGTGGGTATGAATAAGCATGGATTTTCAAGTCCGCCTGGCGATCTTTCGGGGGCCATTAGACCTGCTGCTTTATTTGGTGCGCAAGCACGAGGTCGAAATCACCGACATTCCAATTGCTCCAATCACGGCCCAGTTCATCGAGTATCTGGACGTCCTTGAGCAGCTTGATCTCAGCGCGGTCGGCGA
The DNA here is from genome assembly GCA_963702015.1 of uncultured Planctomycetaceae bacterium. Taxonomy (GTDB): domain Bacteria; phylum Planctomycetota; class Planctomycetia; order Pirellulales; family PALSA-1355; genus DATJTR01. The sequence continues at coordinate 492,150 of OY969698.1, read as the reverse complement.
GTTTGTCGAGATGGCCAGCACGCTGTTGGAAATCAAAAGTCGACTCGTTTTGCCCCACGGCGATGAAGAGGAGTCGGCGCTGGCCGATCCGCGCGAAGAACTGGTCCACCGGCTGCTGGAATACAAAAAGTTCAAGGACGCGGCCAGCATGCTCGAAGAGCGCGGCCGTGGTTGGCAGGATCATTTCGCCCGAGCTGCCGACGACCTGCCGCCGCGAGTTCGCGACCTGGCCGCGGAAGAAATCCGCGAAGTGGAACTATGGGACCTGGTCAGTGCTTTTGGACGAATTGTTCGCGACAGGCAAGCCGTCCAGCCCTCGAATATCGTTTACGATGATACGCCGATCCATGTCTACATGGCTGAGATCCAGGCCCGACTCCTTGAGCAAGGACGACTCACGTTTCGCGAGCTGTTTCGCTCCGGGATGCATCGATCGGCGCTGGTCGGCATTTTCCTGGCCGTCCTGGAGTTGGTGCGCCATGAGCGCGTCCGTACCGAGCAGAACGAGCTATTCGGCGAAATCTGGATCCTGCCAGGCCAGTCGGCAGCCACGCCGCTCGACGCCACGGAGGTCACCAATTACGACCACGGCCGATCGCCGGATCGAACCGCGACTGACCACGAGCACCGATAGCGGCCTTGCAAGCAGCGCCTGGCAATCAATTCTGCCCACGTGGATCGGTTTGACGGATGATTTGATTGATGCCGGTCTGATTGAAGCCCTTGTAGCCCTCGTTGCGCTCGAGAATTTCCAAGTGCGATCCGAGTGCCCCTTCCGCCGCGAACCGCGAGGCCTGCTCGACGGAAATAAAGCCCTTTTCCACCGCAAAGTCGATTCGCTGGCGTGCCACGGGCCAAAGATCGGCCTTGGTGAATGCCTGTCTCAGGTAGGGAAAATCGGTAAACGGTTGCATCGTCTCGATGCCTTCTCGCCCTAGCTGCTCGCGGACCACGTCGAAGTCGTACCGGCATTCCAGGTGGTGCATGCCAGCTTCGAGAAACGCTTCTCCGTGCAGCTCGCACCACAGGCCGACGGTTCCCAATTGGTTGCGCACCGGCATCGGCTGGTGGGCGAAGTCGCCCGATACCTCTTCGGGCGTCAGGTCAACGTCCGCAAAGATCACGATTCCGGCAGTCGGTTGTTCGAGCACCTGGGCGCCCCATCCGGCGTCTCGGCCGCCATAAAACCGTTCGCGACACTCGCAGCCAAGCTGTTCGAAAAGGCCTATCAACCGGGAAAAATAACGACGGCTTGAGCGATAGGTATGATGGTCGTGATTGGCCCAGCCGATGCCGAGCCGGTCTTGCCGGCCTTTCTGCACCTGACCGGCGCGATTGCGCTGCTGCCAATACCGGCGCTCGGCGGAAAAGAACAAGTCGCACGCGCGGTCCACGCCCAGGTCGTCAACCGCTCGACTCACAAGCTCGTGAGCGTGGGCAAAGCCATGTTCGGCGTGCTGGAAATGGCGAGCGCGGCGGCGGAACGCCTCGGCATGGTGCGCCAGGGCGTGCAATTCGTGCGTGCTCAGCGGCCGGGAATCAAAGCCCCGCCAACCGTGCCGCTCAACGACCCACAATTCCGCAGCGGACGAACCATCGATCTTTGCCTTCCGCAGCGAGGCATACGGCTCGCCGGCGATCGGCACATCTTCCAAGCCGTGGGCCACAAGAAAGTCGGCGACCGATTCCACCGCCAGCGCCACTTTGGCTCTCGTTCGGCCATCGGCCACAATCGTCGGGAACATTCCTTGCGGATGCACCCAGGCGTTATCGCCCGCTGGTGAGCGAACAAAACCCAACCGGCTGAGATGATCCTCGCTTGCCATCTCCGCCGGTATGGCGACATGGTCGATCAGATCCCAGAATCGCGTTCCCGTCTCATTGAGTATGCGGCTCGCCAGCGAAACGGCTGCAGGACAGTTCGCCAAAAACGAGGCGTAGAATTGTTGCAGGAATTGAGTCGGTTCCGGTTGGGGTTGCCAGACAAAGGCGCCCGGCGAAGTGTCGACGTGGACCGCCATGATTGGATCCTCGGGAGAAGATGGGGTGTCTGCCGAAGTGAATTGACCCTGGCATGTATAATTCTATCGATTTGAGCACCTGCGGGCGACTCACCGCCGGCAGACATTTCTCCACGGACACATCTATAGGCTGCCCCCCTGCCTGGGCTCGGCGCCGATTTGGGCAGCAAAAGGTTCCGCGATGCACCGCATTCTGCTACTGGGTGCCGGCAAGATTGGCCGGATGATTGCCAAGTTTCTCGCTGCCACGCCAGATTACCGCGTGGTTGTCGCCGACGAGAATCGAGAATCGTTGGCACTGGTAGCCGCGCAGAGCGGCGTCCAGACGGTTTGCGTCGATGCTGGCAATCTCGCGGAATTATTTCCGTTGTGCCAGGGACATCAGGCGGTGATTTCGGCACTCAGCTATCAATTCAATCCTGTGGTCGCACAGGCGGCTTTGCAGGCCGGTGCCAGCTATTTCGATCTCACCGAGGACATTGCCACGACCCGCGCCGTTCGCGAAATCTCCCTGCAGGCGCAGCAGGGGCAGATTTTCATGCCTCAGTGCGGGCTGGCGCCCGGCTTTGTGTCGATTGTGGCCAATCATCTGACGCGATTTTTCGACCAGTTGGACAGCGTCTACATGCGCGTCGGGGCGCTGCCGCAATTTCCAACCAATGCCTTGCGGTATAACTTGACCTGGAGCACCGACGGCCTGATCAACGAATACTGCAACTTTTGCGAGGTAATTCACGAGGGCCGCCGGCTCGAAGTGCTACCGCTCGAAGGACTCGAACATTTCTCGCTCGATGGAGTCCGATACGAGGCGTTCAATACCTCCGGCGGCCTGGGCACGTTGTGCGAAACGTTGGCCGGCCGGGTACGGACACTTAACTACAAAACGGTCCGCTACAACGGTCACCGCGAATTGATGCAGTTTCTTATCAGCGAATTACGACTCGGCGAGCGTCGCGAGCTGCTCAAAGAACTGCTCGAAACCGCGATCCCGATCACCATGCAAGACGTCGTCGTGGTCTTCTGCACGGTCAACGGCCTTCGGCAGGGTCAACTGGTGCAAACTTCGGACGCCCGCAAAATCTATCAACAAACCATCGACGGCGAGGTTTGGAGCGCCATCCAGGTCACGACCGCGGCTGGCGTGTGTGCCGTGGTCGACTTGCATTTTACTGGCCAGCTCCGTACTGGCGATTCGGCGATCACCGGATTTGTGCGGCAAGAACAGGTCGATTTGCCACAGCTGCTTGCCAATCGCTTTGGAAAATATTACGACCGAGCACTGTCGCTTCCCTTGGTAGAGCCTGCACTGGATGTTGCCGATGCCAGCCGTGTCGCCTGAGTTGGTTGCACTTCTTGATGCGCTCGATGTACCATCCCCTCCGGCGGCAATCGCCACCGGTGGTGATTGGCTCTCGGGCACCGGGCCCCAGATCGTGGGCCGCTCGCCGATCGACGGCCGACTGTTGGCCGAATTTCCGGCCGCCGCGGCTGCCGATCTGCGGGCCGTCGTGGCCGCCTCGACCGAGGCGTTCGACGCATGGCGGGCGGTCCCCGCGCCGCGGCGCGGCGAACTGGTGCGGCGGATCGGCCATGGCACTGCGCGAGCGACAATCTCTATTGGCCGAGTTGGTCACGTTGGAAACGGGCAAAATCATCAGCGAAGCCCGGGGCGAAGTCCAGGAGATGATCGACGTCTGCGACTTTGCGGTCGGTTTGAGTCGGCAACTCTATGGGTTGTCGATCGTCAGTGAGCGGCCACAGCACCGACTGACTGAACAATGGCACCCGCTCGGCCCGGTCGGCGTGATCAGCGCTTTCAATTTTCCAGTGGCCGTTTGGGCCTGGAACGCGATGATCGCGCTGGCCTGCGGTGACACGATCATTTGGAAACCATCGGAGAAAACGCCGCTATCGGCGATGGCTTGTCACGCAATGGTCGCGCGCGTGGCTGCAGAATCGGGCATCGCACCTGCCGCCGTCAGCAGTCTGATCGTTGGGACCGGCCCCGAAGTGGGGCAGGCATTGGCGGCCAACTCGGGCGTGGCGCTGGTTTCGGCGACCGGCTCGGTCGAAATGGGGCGTGCGGTGGCCCAAACCGTCGCCGCCCGACTCGGCCGTTCGCTCTTAGAACTGGGTGGGAACAATGCGATTGTCGTGACACCGACGGCCGACATCGAGCTGGCGACTCGCGGGATCGTGTTTGCCGCCGCCGGCACTTGCGGACAGCGTTGCACCACGGCCCGGCGGCTTGTGATTCACGAGTCGATTTTCGACGACATGGTGGCACGTCTGCTCGCCGTCTACGACCGGCTGCCGATCGGTGATCCGCGCGCCGATGGCATACTGGTCGGCCCGTTGGTCGACGAAGCCGCGTTTCAAGCCATGCAGCGCGCACTCGAGCAAGCCCGGGCGGCCGGCGGCCGAATTCATGGAGGCGAACGTGTCACCAAGGATGTGCCGGCCGGCGGATTTTATGTGCGGCCGGCGATTGTGCTGATCGAGCCGGGGGCCGCGATCGTGAAGCAAGAAACCTTCGCACCGATTCTGTACGCGATGAAATACCGAGCATTTGACGAAGCGATCGCGATCGTGAACGACGTACCGCAGGGATTGGCATCGGCCGTGTTCACCTTGGACGTCCGCGAAGCGGAGCTGTTTTGCTCGGCCACCGGATCCGACTGCGGAATCGTCAATGTGAACATTGGCACGAGTGGCGCTGAAATCGGGGGCGCCTTCGGCGGCGAAAAAGATACGGGCGGCGGCCGCGAATCGGGCTCCGACGCCTGGAAAGCCTATATGCGCAGGGCCACCAACACGATCAACTATTCCGATCAGTTGCCGCTGGCCCAAGGCGTTCGCTTCGACGTCTGAATGCGAAGCCGCTCTTAGAGCCGCAGGGGCTCGGGCCGCGCGGCTGAGTGAAGCGATCCTGCAGCGCTTGAACCGTCATTTCTTCGTGCCGCAGGGCCTCCATCGCCCGGACAGCGGCATCGGCAGCTTGGATCGTCGTGATGCACGGCACGCCATGAGCCACGGCCGCGGCGCGAATGCGCCCCTCGTCGGTTCGGGCTCCTTTGCCACTGGGCGTGTTCATAATCAACTGGATCTTCCCATCGACCAGATAGTCGATCAGGTTCGGATGCCCTTCCTGCAGCTTGGGCACATACTCGACCGGCACGCCGGCCTCTTCCAACCGTCGAGCTGTTCCCTCGGTGGCCATCAGGTTGTAACCCATTGCGGTCAACCGCCGGGCAAGGCCGACCATGTGTTCCTTGGCGGGCGGAGCGACGCTGATGAAAATCGTGCCCGACATCGGCAACACCGTGCCGGCGGCCAATTGGCTTTTGGCGAAGGCGATCGAAAATCGCTCGCTGACTCCCATCACCTCGCCGGTTGACCGCATCTCGGGGCCCAGCACGATGTCGACGCCCAGAAACTTCCGGAAGGGGAAGACGCTCTCTTTAACCGAAACGTGGCTAGGAATTGGATCGGAGTCGATGCCAAGTTCGGCCAGCGACATTCCGGTCATCACTTTGGCGGCGATTTTGGCCATCGGCAGCCCTGTGGCCTTGGCAACAAAGGGGACAGTCCGGCTGGCGCGGGGATTGACCTCGAGCACGTAGAGCAGGCCGTCGTCCTTCTTGATTGCGAACTGAATATTCATCAGTCCCGACGACCCTCAGACGCCTGGCCAGCGCACAGGTAGCTTCGCGGATTTCGGCCACGATCGGCCCGCTCAAGCTGTAGGGCGGAATGGCACAAGCCGAATCCCCGGAGTGGATGCCCGCCTCTTCGATGTGTTCCATGATGCCGGCGACGATCACGTCCTTGCCGTCGCAGATGGCGTCGACGTCGACCTCGGTGGCGTCTTCCAGAAATTTGTCGATCAGCACCGGCTGGCCCTGTGCGGCGATGAAGGCCTCGACGACGAAGCGTTCGAGTTGCGTGGTGTCGTAGCAGATCTCCATGGCGCGGCCGCCAAGCACGAAACTTGGCCGCACGAGCACCGGATAACCGATCTTGACCGCCTCGTTGCGGGCCTCGGCCATGGTGCGGGCGATGCCGTTGGGTGGCTGCTTCAAGCCCAGCCGACGCAGCATCTCGGCAAATTTCTCGCGATCCTCCGCCTCGTCGATCGTATCGACGCTGGTGCCGATGATCGGCACGCCGGCGCTCGCCAGCGCACGGGCCAGATTGAGTGGGGTTTGACCGCCAAATTGCACGATTACGCCGTCGGGCTGGACGCGGTCGCAGATGTTCAACACATCTTCGGTCGTCAGCGGCTCGAAGAAGAGCAGATCGCTGGTGTCGTAATCGGTGCTGACCGTTTCGGGATTCGAGTTGACCATGATCGACTGGATGCCCAGTTCGCGCAAGGCGTAGCTGGCGTGGCAACAACAGTAGTCGAACTCGATTCCTTGGCCGATGCGATTGGGCCCGCCGCCCAAGATCATCACGCGTCGCTGGCCCGGAACCTTGGCCGGCGTTTCATCTTCTTGTTCGTAGGTCGAATAGTAGTAGGGCGTGTAGGCCTCGAACTCGGCCGCACAGGTGTCGACCGACTTGAATGTCGCCACGATGCCGCGCTCCTTGCGATGCTGGCGGACTTCCAGCTCGGGCGTGTCCCAAATGGTCGCCAATTGGCGGTCGGAAAAGCCTGCCTGCTTGGCGGTTCGCAGCAACTGGTCGCTCACGGTCGACAAGCCCGCTTCGCGCCGCAGCGTTTCCTCTATTTCCACGAGCTCGGCCAGGTGCGTGAGAAACCACGGGTCGATGTAGCTCAGTGCATGGATTTCGGCAACGGTCATCCCCGATTTGATAGCGTACCGCAAATACCAGACACGCTCGTCGTTCGGCCGGGCGAGCTTGGCGCGAATCTCCTCGCGCGTCGGCTGCTGCGGGGTGTCCCAGCGGTCCTTGCCGTCGCAACCGAAACCAAACGCCCCCACCTCCAACCCTCGCAGCGCCTTTTGGAATGACTCTTTGAACGTCCGGCCGATGGCCATCGTCTCGCCGACGCTCTTCATCTGCGTGGTGAGCATCGAGTCGGCTTCGGGGAATTTTTCGAATGCGAAACGTGGGATCTTGGTCACCACATAATCGATGGTCGGCTCGAAACAGGCCCGGGTCTCGCGAGTGATATCGTTGGGCAATTCGTGCAATCGGTAGCCGACCGCCAGTTTGGCCGCGATCTTGGCGATGGGGAATCCGGTCGCCTTGCTGGCCAGGGCGCTGGAGCGGCTGACGCGCGGATTCATCTCGATCACGATCATCCGCCCATCTTTCGGATCAATCGCAAACTGAATGTTCGATCCCCCCGTCTCCACGCCGATCTCGCGAATCACGGCCAACGCCGCGTCGCGCATCCGCTGGTATTCCTTGTCCGACAGCGTCTGGGCCGGGGCCACCGTGATCGAGTCCCCCGTGTGAACTCCCAGCGGATCGAAATTCTCGATCGAGCAGATGATGACGACATTGTCGTCGGCGTCGCGCATCACCTCCAACTCGTATTCCTTCCAGCCGAAGATCGATTCCTCGACCAGCACCTCGGTAACGGGCGACAACTCCAGGCCCCGCAGGATCATCTCGTCGAACTCGCCCCGGTTGTACGCCACGGCCGAGCCGCTTCCTCCCATGGTGAAGCTGGGGCGCAGCACGCAGGGCAACCCGATCATTTGCAGCACTTCGCGGGCTTCGGCTAGATTGTGCACGGTTCGCCCACGGCAAACTTCCAATCCGATCTTCCCCATCGCTTGTTTGAATTCTTCCCGGTTCTCGGCTTTGCGAATCACGTCGGGCCGGGCGCCGATCATCTCCACGCCGTACTTGGCCAACACGCCGCGCTCGTCCAGTTCGATTGCCAGATTGAGGGCCGTTTGGCCTCCCAATGTCGGCAGCAAGGCGTCGGGACGCTCGGCTTCGATCACCTTGGCGACGATTTCCCAAGTCAGCGGCTCGATGTAGGTCCGGTCGGCCATGCCCGGATCGGTCATGATCGTCGCCGGATTCGAATTGACCAGGACGACCTCGTAGCCTTCTTCGCGTAAGGCTTTGCAGGCTTGAGTCCCCGAATAATCGAACTCACAGGCTTGACCGATGACGATCGGGCCGGAGCCAATCAGCAGAATCCGATGAATGTCGTTGCGGCGCGGCACTGCAAAAATCCTTCCACTTTCCCAAGCGAATCGAACGTCGGCCGATGGTCGGGTGGTGGCGTCACGCGTTGATTCGCCCACCCGCCTCCATCTACCAGCTTAACCAACGCCCGCGGGCACACTAAAATCCCTCGAAATTACCACACACCGGGGTGCCTCTCAAGGGGCTACCCCCCCTGCCGTCAGCCGAGAAGAATTGGCGAGACTGGACGATTCCCCGTGGAGCGCCGCGGCGGAAAAATGCGGCGCAAACGAATGGGCAGCAAGCCCGCAGAGATTCTAGCGAATGACCCGACCCGGATTCCAGGGCCAATAACTCCGCCGGACGCCGCCGAACTGCATTTCCACGCCAGCGGTAATTGAAACGTTGTTGGTCATGTCGACCGCTCCGCTCGCGTAGACGATGTTGTCCATGAGATCGGCCCGAAATGCCACCCAGTTGGACCAGCGATACTTCAGCCCCACGCCGATCGGCGTGGAAAACGCGACCTGGTCGTAGTGGTTGTTAAATGGGTCGTAGAAGGCAAAGCTGGCCATCCCCAGGCCAACGCTGGCGTAGGGACGCCAACGGCTGTCCCCCCAGGGATAGTAGTGTAAGTTCAAGTCGAGGTTCCAATAGTCGTTCGTTCCCGGCTGACCATTTCTATCAGGTTCGCTCAGGGAGACCGACGACGCGCCAAGCCGCCCCTCGAGTCCCCAATAAAAGTCGTAATCGAAGCCCAGTCGATATCCGCCATAGAAACTCATCTTCTGGTTCGACCAAGCCGTGCATCAGCGGCGTCCCATCAATCGCACCGAGGAACAAACTCGGCGCTCCAGGGTCGATTCAGCCAACTCGTCCCCAGCAGCGGCTCACCCCAGCCGACCGCACGCTGCGAAAGCGGCGTACGCGGTCCCCATGGAATCATGCCCGTCGGCACAAAACGGTACCAACCCGTGGCGGTTACAGGTTGGGCGGGGCCAGTTTCGTAGGGATTGTTCCACTGCAGCGCCGGCGGTGCCGTCGGGCGCGGGCAATCGCTCGGGAGGCGGCAATGGGAAGGTCGGCCCCATCGTCGGATCGACCGGCTCGGTCGCGGCGACGAGTTGCAGGATGCCCGTCGATCGCTGGACGCTGCCGATGCGAGATCCGATCGGCCGCGAAATGATCGGTTGCAGACCCTCGGATTCCGGATTGTCCGGATCTTCTTCGCCGGACTCCGCATCGATGGGTGCCGAAACTGCCCACTGGCCGGAGGCGCGTTGCACCGGCCGCCCCAGGCGATTGACGCGCGGTTTGCACCTGCACATTGATCTTCGGCACGGTGATCTGGCGGTATGTTGACCTGCGATATGCTGACCGTCGAAACACTCGGCGACGTAGTCTGGGCATGGGCTGGCGCGATGGCCGCAAAGACAAGCCAAGCCGCCACGCTGCCGCAGACGGGCAGAATGAATCGGGCGAGCGTGTCGAGCGGCGGACGGAGCATTGGCGAGGACCTGTCGGCACACGGCCGCTTTGAGCAGGCGATAGGAACTAAGGACCACCGCCACGGCGCGCTCTAGACATGCGGGCCGCCAGATGCCTGGGGCCCTTCCGCGCCTCGGGTGGCGACAAAAAGTGGGGCGAATTATTGGCCAAACGGGTGATTTGAGTCAAGAGAAACTCGGCAATGCCACGATTTCTCCGTTACCCCGATGCCGACGTTACAACCCACTCGAATGGCGCGATCGTCGCGGTTGTCATCTGCACCGGCATTCTAGCCCTTCGCCCCGCTGCAGTCGGCTGGTTGACAAGCGACCAGGACACCGTTACTCTAGAACTTGAACAGAGTTACCGCTTTTTCCGCGCTCCAGGGGGGCGGTCGCCCCTTCCTCCTTCCCGAATCGTCAGGTGCACTCAGGGCAGTCTGATAGCACCTGGCAAACCGGGATCTCGCGCACTAGCTGGCAATCGGAATCGGTTGGCCGATGCTGGCAATTTGCATGCGAGTAGGCATTTGCCCGGCTGCAGGGACGCTCTGGCCTCGCGGCATCCTGAAATCGCGGCGACTCGCTGACGGGTAGAAGATCGAGACGGGCTATGGCGCCGAAGAGGAGTTTTACCGACATCCTGATCGCCCAGGGGATTCTCGGCGCCGATCAGGTGACCGAGGCAAAAAAGCTCGCCAAGTCGTCGAACAAAAAACTGCAAGACGCCATCCTCACGCTCGGCTATGCCTCGGGTGACGAGGTCATTCGGGCGGTGGCGGAAGAGCGCGGGCTCGACTTCATCGACCTGCACGAAGTCGCGATCCCGCCGTCGGTTGTCGAATTGGTGCCCGAGTCCGTCGCCCGCGAGAACGCCATTTTGCCGATGGCCGAGCTGGACAACGGCGCTCTGCGGGTTATCGTCAGCGATCCCGACGATCTCGACACGTTCGATAAACTCCGGTTCATTCTGAATCGCCCGGTGGAAATCGCACTGGCCCCGCGGGAAAACATCCTCGAAGCGATCAATCGGCATTACGGCCAGATGGAAGACCAAAGTGCCGACTCGATGCTGCAGGAATTCACCGACACCGCCATCGATTTCACCGAAACCGAACAAGAGGGGCATTCCGGCGAAGAAGTCGTCGACGAAGCCAGCGCCCCGATCGTCCGCCTGACGCACCTGTTGATTTCCGAAGCGGTGCAGCTGCGGGCGTCGGATATCCACGTTGAGCCGTTCGAAAACCGCATCCGTATTCGCTACCGCGTTGATGGCATTCTGGTCGAACGCGACAGCCCCCCCCGACGGCTCCTGGGGGCTCTGCTTTCACGTATCAAAATCCTCGCGCGAATGGACATTGCCGAGCGGCGGCGGCCTCAGGATGGCCGGATCAAGATCACCGTCGGAGACAAGCAGCTCGACCTGCGGGTTAGCATCCTGCCGACCAAGCACGGCCAGTCGGCCGTGATGCGACTGCTCGATCGGGACAACATCAAAGTCGGCGTGCGGCAGTTGGGGCTATCGGAAGAGTGTTTTAGGCAGTTCAAAAACCTGATCCGCAGGCCCAACGGAATCATCTTGGTGACCGGGCCGACGGGGTCCGGCAAAACCACCACTCTCTACGCGGCGCTGAACGAACTGAATCGGCCTGACCGCAAGATCATCACCGCCGAAGACCCGGTGGAGTATTACCTGCCGGGGATCAACCAGGTCGAGGTTCGGCACAGCATCGGACTCGATTTTGCGCGGATCATCCGGGCGATGCTCCGCCAGGCACCGAATGTCATTTTGGTGGGCGAAATGCGGGATGCCGAGACTGCTCAGATGGGAATTCAGGCGAGTCTGACTGGACACTTGGTTTTCAGTACACTACATACGAACGATGCGCCCGGTGCTATTACACGCATGGTCGACATGGGTGTTCCCGCCTATCTCGTCGCCAGCAGCGTCATCGCCGTGCTGGCCCAGCGACTGGTCCGAATCATTTGCACCAAGTGCAGTCAGCCCCACATGCCCAGCGAGGCAGCTCTCGAGGCCGCCGGCATCACGCCCGAGATGGCTGCCGGCGCTACCTTCAAACGGGGAAAAGGCTGCGGTAATTGCCAGAAAAGTGGCTATCGCGGCCGCCGGGGCATCTTTGAACTGATGCTTATGACCTCCAAGATTCGGGAGCAGGCCTTTCAGGGCGCATCGAGCCAGGACATCCGCCGCACCGCGGTCGGTAGCGGGATGGCAACGCTCTACGACGACGGCATTCAAAAGGTAATGCGCGGCATCACCACGCTCGAAGAGGTGATGCGCGTCGCCAAGCGCACGGAACATTAGGGAGCTAGGCGAAAACGGGCTGGTTTACCCCATCTGCTAAGCCTCGTTAACGACAAAGAGGTGTGGTGGTTGAGTACGCAAGTCGCTTTCGAATTGCCACTTAAGATCGACGGAGTAGTCCGCCTTCGGCGGCATCTCCTGCGGACCGGGGGGGCCAATTCGACGGGAAATATGCCGTGCCGGAATTGGCGTTTTTTCGTAACAACCCGAATAATCGTTTTGCCGCTGGTAGGGCACTCTATGTCGTCGTTGGCCGGAACACCATCGACGTGCCCGAAAAGGTTGGCAGGTGTTGCGGTTGCGGGAAGCGAGTCGAGCCTGCCCTCTGGGTTTGCCCGAGGGATGGCTCCGGTTGTTTTTACCGCGCGGCGCGTTGGCGTCCGCGGGGGAAAAGGCTCTTGGGGCGGAGCTTTTTGAAAGAACGATCGAGTACGCCGACCACAGCCGAGAGACCAGGGCCAGGCCAAGCGACAGGGCAGCGGTGGTAACGCCACGGCCGCCAAAAAAACGTTTGCCGGCCGGACCGCAGTGCTTCGTCTTTTGGCTTTTCTTACGTTTTGATTGTCGTCACACCGCCGCCAAATTCGTGCTCGCCCGCGGCGAGCCAGCGACCACCGGGCGGCCGAGGAATGAACGTTTCATGGCCGATCAGGTTCTCATCGATAAGCTGCTGCAAGCAGTAGTCAAGGAAGGGGCCAGCGATCTGCACATTACCGTGGGCCAGCCCCCCGTGGTGCGGTTGCACGGTCGGATGCAGCGTCTCAAGACCAAGGTTCTCGAGCCTGCCGACACCATGGCGCTGATGAAGAGCATCGCGCCCGACCGCTGCCAGCAAGAATTGCAGACCGTGGGCGGATCGGATTTTGGTTTCGCCTTCGGCGACCAGGCCCGGTTCCGCGTGTCGATCTTCAAACAGCGCGGCACCATCGCCATGGTGCTGCGGCAGATCCCCAACAAGCTCTTGTCGATGGACGAGCTCGGGCTTGCCGAAGGCTTGCGAGCAGTTGATCAAGCGTCCGCGCGGGCTGTTCCTGGTGACCGGGCCAACCGGCTCGGGCAAGAGCACCTCGCTGGCCAGCATGATCAATTATTTGAACGAGACCGTGGATCACCACATCATCACGGTCGAGGACCCGATCGAATTCTATCACTACAACAAGAAATGCACGGTCAATCAGCGGGAAATTGGCGTCGACGTGCCGAGTTTTTCCGAAGCCCTGCGGCGTGCGTTGCGGCAAGATCCCGACGTGATTCTGGTGGGCGAATTGCGCGATCTGGCCACGATCGAGGCCGCGATCAGTGCCGCCGAAACCGGCCACGTCGTGTTCGGCACGCTTGCACACCAATAGTGCCCAGGGAACCGTCAACCGCATCATCGACGTCTTTCCGACCAATCAACAGGACCAGATTCGCACGCAGCTTTCCACGTCGATCATCGGCGTGCTGGCCCAAGGTCTGGTGCCGAAAATCGGCGGCGGCCGAATTGCCTGCTATGAGATGTTGGTGGTCACTCCGGCCATCGGCAACCTGATCCGCGAGAACAAGACCTTTCGTATCACGTCGGCCATTCAGACGGGGGCCAAGTACGGAATGATCCTCATGGACGACTCGCTGTTCAATCTGTGGCGCGAGGGAAAGTGCGCCAAGGAAGAGGTGCTGATCAAGGCGCACATTCCCGACGAATTGAATCTGCGAATCGCCAAGGCCGAACGCGGGATTTTCGAGGACGAGGGAGAAGCCGAGCGAGCGCCGAGCGCGACGGCAAAGATGCGGCAAGCATTGACGGTCCCAGCGGTCCACGCCCGCCGCGAGGCGGCGTGTGCGGTGTCTGAAGTCGAGTGCGAGCGGTTCGAGCTGTGGCGGTTCGAGTGCGACGAGGTTTTCTCCAGCGAGCAGAGCAGGTGGCAGTATGGCAATGCGGCGGATCGGCCAGATCCTGGTCGACTTGGGCTTCATCAGCGACGACCAATTGGAGCAATTGCTCGAGGAGCAGCAGCAGCGGCCGGGCCGACGGCTGGGCAAAGTGGCCGAGGACCTGGGCTACGTCACCGACGAACAGCTGGCCCAGGCACTGGCCGAACAGTGGGGCATGCAGGTCATTCACCTGGCCGACATCGTCGTTCCGCCGCAGGTCCTGGGCTATGTCACCGAGCCGATGGCCCAGCTCTATCGGATCGTGCCGGTCAGTTTTCGCGACGGCACGCTGACGATCGCCGTCTGCGATCCGCAGAATCTCACCGTTCAGGACGAGCTGCGCACCTTCTTGGGTTACGAAATCCGCGCGGTCGTGGCCACCGAACGCGACATCGCCGCCGCGCTCGGACCGCTATTATTCGGCCAGCGGCGAGAGCGTCGAGTCGCTCGTGGCCGACATGGAAAGCGACAAAGAGCTGGCCAACATGGCCGAAATGGTCAATCGCGACGGGCCGATCGAACTGGGCAGTTTCGAGGCCGCGGCCGACGCCGCCCCGGTCCGCAAGCTGCTCAACATGGTCCTCCTGCTGGCGATCAAGGACCAGGCCTCCGACTTGCACTTCGAGCCGTTCGAGGACGAATTTCGCATCCGCATCAAGGCCGACGGCGTGCTGTATGAAATGGTCCCGCCGCCGCGGCATCTGGCCTTCGCCATTACCACCCGCATCAAGGTCATGGCCAAGCTCGACATCGCCGAGCGCCGCGTGCCGCAGGACGGACGCATCGAGCTGAGCATCGGCGGCCATCCGGTCGATCTGCGCGTCTCCGTCCTCCCCACCATGTTCGGCGAAAGCGTCGTCATGCGGGTGCTCGATCGCTCGGTCGTCTCGTTGGATTTGAACAAGGTCGGCATGGATCAGCCCACGCTCAAGCCGTTCCGCACCGTCATGCACAAGCCCAACGGCATCATCCTGGTGACCGGGCCGACCGGCTCGGGCAAGACCACCACGCTCTACTCCGCCCTGAGCGAAATGAACGACGTCAAGGAAAAGCTGATCACCACCGAAGACCCCGTCGAGTACGTCATCGACGGCATCGTGCAGGTCGAAATCGATGCGGCCGATCGGCAACACGTTTGCCGCTTGCCTGCGGTCGATTCTGCGGCAAGATCCCGACCGGATTCTCGTCGGCGAGATCCGCGACACCGAGACGGCCGAAATCGCCGTGCAGGCCTCGTTGACCGGTCACACCGTCTTCAGCACCCTGCACACCAACGACGCGCCCAGCACCATCACGCGCTTGCGCGACATGGGCATTCCGGCGTTCTTGATCACCGCCACGGTCGAAGCCATTCTGGCCCAGCGGCTCGTCCGCCGGATCTGTTACAACTGCCGGGAAGTCACCGTCCCCAATTCCGAAGCCCTGGCCGATTTGGAACTGACCTCGGCCGACATCGTCGGCAAGACGTTCTACCGCGGCCGCGGCTGCGACGTCTGCAACAACACCGGCTACAAGGGACGCGTCGGCCTGTTCGAGCTGTTGATCATGAACGACGACCTGCGCGACATGATCATGCGCAACGCCTCGCGCGACGAACTGCGCGACGCCGCCCGCGGCTTCGGCATGGTCACCCTCCGCGACGCCGGCATGAAGGCCGTTTACGACGGTTTGACCACCGCCGACGAAGTCATTCGCGAAACCATTTTGGAAGCTTGATTCGCCACGCCAACGAAACAGGCATGCGTCGCCACGCCGCTCCGCGGTGACACACGTTTTTTAGCCGTACGCTCACATTTCTTCTCTCAAGCCCCATCGAACAGCCATGCCTACTTATCAATTCGAGGCCCTCGATCGCACCGGACAGGAAATCCGCGACGTGCTGGAAGCGGCCAGCGAGGAAGAAGCGCAGGTCACTATTCAAAAGATGGGGTACTTCATCACGAAGATCTCCGTCAAAAAGGCCAAGAAAGCGGCGGCCAAAAAAGGGGGCGACGGCCGCAAGCGGGCGTTTGCCATCGGCGGCGTCAAGTCGAAGCAGTTGACCACCTTCACCCGTCAGCTTTCCATTCTGCAGGATGCCGGTTTGCCGATCTTGCGCAGCCTCAAAATCCTCGAGCAGCAGCAGAAGCCGGGCCGGCTGAAAAACAGCCTCATGGACACCTGCGACGAAATCGAAGCCGGCTCCACCCTCTCCGAGGCCATGGCCAAAAGCCCCAAGGCCTTCGATCGCTTGTACGTCAACATGATCAAGGCCGGCGAGGCGGGCGGTGCCTTGGAAACGATTCTCAAGCGCCTGGCCGAGTTCCAGGAACGGTCGCTGTCGCTCAAGCGCAAGATCAAAGGCGCGCTGATCTATCCGATCGTCGTCGTCCTGGTGGCCGTGCTCATCTTGACCTTCATCATGATCTTCATCGTCCCCAAGTTCATCGAAATCTTCGACGACTTCGGCGTCGAACTGCCCACCATGACCGTGCTGCTGGTCAAAATCTCCTACGCCTGCGTCCACTACTGGTGGGCCATTCCCGGCATTCCGATCTCGATCTGTGCTGATGGTCAAACTGATTCGCAAGTTCAAGGCCGGCCGCATGGGCTGGGACTTGTTCACCATGAAAATGCCGATCTTCGGACCCGCTGGTCGAAAAAAGCATTCTCGCCCGCACCACCCGCACCCTGGGCACCCTGGTCTCCAGCGGCGTGCCGATCCTCGAAGGTCTCAACATCACCCGCGAAACGGCCGGCAACGCCATGTTCGAGTTCATGTTCACCAAGGTCGGCGAGCAAATCCGCGAGGGCGAGTCGATCGCCAAGCCGATGAAGGAATTTTCCAAGTGCAAATTCCATCCCTGTCGCCGCCTTCTTCTGGGCCTTCTTCATCGGCGGCCCGATCGGCCTGCTGATGTACATGATGCGAATGAATCAAACGGTCGTCGATGACCTGACCGTCAACATGGTCGACGTCGGCGAGGAAACGGGCGAACTCGACACCATGCTCTACAAGGTGGCCGACACCTACGACGAAGAAGTCGAGGTGCTGACCGAAACCCTCATGAGCTTGATGGAACCTCTGCTCATCATTTTCCTCGGCGGAGCGGTCGGCTTTATCGTCATCGCCCTGTTCCTGCCGTTGGTCAAGCTCATCACGTCACTCAGCGGCTAAAGCAAATTCAGATTCGCACGCGGGGGCCCGGGCAAAAGCCGCCCCCTCGGCTGGAAACGAAAGGAATGGATCCATGATCGGCACACGCAAACGAGTGCGGACAGCCTTCACGCTGGTCGAAATGCTGGTGGTGATCGTCATCATCAGCATCCTGGCAGCACTCATCACCGCCGCCGCCTCCACCGCCCTGTGGACGGCCAAGCAAACCAAGATCAAGGTCGAGGTCGACCAATTGGCCGGCGCCATCGAAGCCTTCAAACAAAAGTATGGGTCGTATCCGCCGGCCGATTTGTCGTGCTATTACGATGGCACCAATTACTACGCGAATCCGACGCTCACCAGTTTTGTCGCCCGCGCGTTCCCACGTTACACTGTCACCACCGCGGGTCTCCCATCGCTGGCCTACCAAATCGCCTACGATCTCGTGTACGCGCCGGGCACACCGCACGGTACGGCAGCGTCAATCTGCTGTTGAACGCGAATAACTCGGTTAGCGTCAACCCGCAAATCGCGTTGGCATTCTGGCTGAGTGGCTTTACGGCCGATCCGACCGATCCATTCAATCGGGGCACCACCGCGGGGTATAACTTCAATTTGCCCCGGACGCCATTATTCTCGTTCGATCAGTCCCGATTGCTCGACGTGAATAACAACTTCGGCGCCAGCTACGCCCGCGCTCCACGGCGCGAGTTCTTGGACCGGGTTCGGACAATTGATCTACAACGCCCCGTACGGCAACGCGGCATACAGCTATTTCGATTCTCAGTCTTATGGACAGCTTACCTACATCCCGATGTCGGGCACCCCCGTGGTGGGCACCGCCGCGCCGCTCGCCAGCGGCGGCGGCACTAACCCAAACGGCTATGGCGGGGTCGTTTGGGCCACGGCGATTGGGCTCTTCGCGGAGTATCCAAACGCCACCAGCTATGCGCCCAGCTATCAGCTATCCAACGGGACGGGCTACGTCATGCCCTACGTCTTCGACGTGAATAATAGCGGCACCTTCAACGTGGGCGATACGTTCTGCAAACCGTCGTCGTTTCAGATCATTTCCGCCGGGCAGGATGGTAGCTTCGGCACGATCGTTCAGCCCGGCACGGTGTCGATCAACGGCATTGAGCCGGCAGCAATTGCGAGCCGGTTGTATCCCACCGGCCTCAATTACGATCCGCCGCCGACCGCTGGCGGCAGCGGCGACGACGACAACATCACCAACTTCTGCGAGAAGAGCAGTCTCGACGCCGCGAAACCTTAAAAATCAAAGCCAAAATCCGCACCGTGCGGCATCGTCTTATGCAAACCCCATCACTCACCGCTGTGCACTCGCCCAACGGCGTTTCCGCCGGCCGGCAATTCCCTCGCCGCGCGGGTCTGACGCTGGTTGAACTGCTGGTCACGATCAGCATCATCGCGATCTTGAGCGGGATTTTTCTCGGGGCGCTGCAAATCGCCACCAACGATGCCAAGGTGATGAAAACCAAGTCGATGATCGCGAAGCTCAACAATCTGATCATGCCGCGCTACGAGGCCTATCGCACCCGCCGCGTGCCGCTCAACATTTCACCGATTTCGACTCCGTCGGGCCTAATGCCGACCCCTATCAACCCCATCGTGGCGGCACGATACCGCCTGGGTGCGCTCCATGAACTGATGCGTATGGAGATGCCCGACCGCTGGACGGATATCGTCGAAGGTCCGGTCACCTATGCCTATCCGCCCTCGTATCCGCTCAACCCCACGAACGGTATGACGCCGCCCAACCAGACGTACATTAACCGCCCCGCTCTCAGCCAGGCATACCTCAACGCCTACGTGTCCGTCATGCATTCAACATCGCTCCCGACGTTCGGGTCAACGCAATACAACACCCTCTTGAATCTCCAGGGGGCCGAATGCCTCTACTTGATCGTGACACTCGGATTCGTCGACGAATTGGGGGGCCGCGATCTGTTCAACGAAAGCAACGTCGGCGACACCGATGGCGACGGATTCAACGAGTTTCTCGATGCCTGGGGAACGCCCATCCGCTTCTTGCGCTGGGCACCTGGGTTTACTGAATCGGAGCTTAACGGCGGCGGTGGGCTCGTGGTTTCTCCCGGAACCCCTTATACGTATACGCCAGCCGCCAACCTGGCTAACCCGACGCCGTCGCCCGTCACGGCCACTCAGCTCACCGTCGCCGGAGCGCCGACAACCAGCAGCTATCCTTACGGCCTCGCTCGTCGCAACAACGCCTACAACGGCAAGCAAATCACGCTGTACTGCGCAAACGGCAGCTCGCCCGCGCTGCAGTCGGGGACAATTTATTATTCGACGTACGATTCGACGACGGGCCATACGACGCTCTACCTCACGGCGTCCCTTGCAGTGAATCCCGCCGCCAATGACTCTTTCGGAATCGATCCCGACCCGTTCGACCCATTGCAGGTCTACATCCAGCTGCCCGGAACCGCTCCTCCGCATTACACCTACTGGAAGCCCTTTACCACGTACACGGCGAGCCCGATCGTGCCATTCGCGATCTATCCGTTGATCTACTCTGCCGGTCCCGACCGCACGTTTGGCGTCATCGCCGACCAGAACCCGACAGCAATTGACTACTCCGTTGCGACACCTGTCGCTCCGAATTACCCCCCAGCCAATTTCCCCTTCCTCGTCGACGGCAACAACCAGTCGGTGGGAACGACTGCGGATAGCACCGGAGCGAATAGCGAACAGGCAACGATTTCGACGTGGGAACCGAGCGGCTGGCTCGACAACATCCACAACCACTTGATCGGGACCCGCTAACATGCCGGTGCTGACGCTCCAATTCCGCGCTCCCCGCTCCGCCGGCCGGCGTGGCATCACGCTGCTCGAATTGCTGGTCGTGATGGTCATCCTGTCGATCGTCACCGCGTCCACGATCCCCATGCTCAACAACGGCGTCGGACCGCGACGCATTCGCGAAGCGGCCCGGCTGGTCGCCAGCTACATCGGCGCGGCCAAATCGCGGGCAATCGAAACCGGACTCCCTTCCGGCGTGATGATCCAGCGCATCCCGGGCCAGAACTACGCGCTGTCGGTCGTCAGCGTCGAAGTGCCTCCCCCTTATGCGGGCGATACGACCAGTTCGACGGCCACGATCAACGGACTCGGCCAGTTGACAGCGTTCCCCAGCGATCAGGCGTGGACGACGACGGTTCGCGTGGGCGATCTCATCCGCTTCGGTTATCAGGGCCGCCTGTACATGCTCATCGGCAACGCGTTGCCGCCAACCAACGTCAACCAGTTTCCCAATTTCGGCACCAGCACGGTCGGTGTGGGGCAGCTGCTGTCGTCAACGGGTTTCGGGACAACTTCCACGGCGGTCTGCCACCTGTGGGCGATCGATCGCTCGCTGGCCGTTCCGGCCGCCACGGCGGTGGGAAGTGGCATTCCCTATCAAATATTTCGCCAGCCGATTAAATCGGCCGTCCAACCGTTGCAATTGCCCGAAGGAACGGTGATCGAGTTGACTGCCTCGGGTGTCGGCATCGCCGGCTTGTTTGCGGCGGGAGGTGGACTCGCTCCGTATCAGAATCCCATCCTCACGTTTGGCCCGACCGGCGCCGTCAACATGGTCTATTACGATAGCGCCCCGCCACAGCATCTGCAGAGCGCGCTTTACTTGATGGTCGGCGAGCGGGAGTGGATGACCGATTTCGGCGGAGCCGGCAACCTGAACCATCATTCGTCGATGTGGGTGGCCGTCGGCCCGCAGTCGGGAATGGTGGTCACCACCGAAAATATGGTGCCCAACGCTCTCAGCGGAATCGCTCAAACCCCGGCCTTCGCGCGCCAATTTGCGCAGCAGGCCGCCAGCATGGGAGGGCGCTAACATGGCCGCCAGCGCCCTGACTCGAATCCGCGCCCGAGCCGCGCCAAAACCTGTCGCCGTGGCATCACGCTGCTGGAAGTGCTGATTTCGATGTTCGTGGCCCTGGTCGGCCTGTCGGGCCTGGCCGCCTTGTTCTGGCTCGGCGGCATCGAAATGAGCGAAGGGGCCAAGCTCGATCGGGCCGTGAGCGTTGCCCGGTCGGCTCAGCGGTCGCTGAAGATCTATGGCATGCTCCGTCCCATTCAGACTTGCAGCGCCATCGTTGCCCCCGCAACCACTCCCACAAATGTCCAGGTGCAAACGTGGCTGTGGCCGTACAACGTCTCGGGGTCGCAAACGTTGGGGGCGACGATCGACGGCTCCGGCACCACGGGGGGCACGACGGTGCAGCCCGTCATGCCATTTTCCACGACGACCTTCGGCACCACGACCCCTCCGAGCGTCGCGTGGGGCAACTACACGCAGGGTTTTGCCATCGACCCGATTGGCGTCGTCGCGAATCCAACGACGACGAGCGTGGACTCCGTTCCTAATCCGTTCGTGCGCGGCTTTCCAGGCGTCGACGCCACGCAGAACCCTCCTGTCGCGATTTCGTACACCCCCGCCGCCACGGCAACCCTTCAAAGTGCGCCGGCGGCGGGGACACCATGCCTGAGCCGGATTACTTTACAGGCGTATCCGCAAAACACGACAGGCGCGACGTACCCGCAAATCGCGACGGTGGCATATACGGCCGGCCAGGCCGATCTCGTCTTTCGTTCGGCGGATGATTTGCTTCTCAACACACCCAACGGTGACTTTCCGCCGACGCAATTCTTTTCGTCGTCGGGCGCCGGCAATCGCAAGGCGATTATTCCTGGCTGGCGACCGTGGTCCCCAGCTTCAACACCTATGAGAAGAACACGACAACAGGCGCCTATTACACCCATCGGCGATACCAACCTGGTGCGCGTCTCGATCGTCGTCTATTACAAACGCAATGCGGCGATCTCGATCGACCCGACGTATGCGACCGCACCCGCCGAGCGGATGGTCGTGGTCAACCACCTCGCACCGATCGCTCCCGACGGCACCGCTGGCCCTCCCCCCACGGGCGTCGCTGGCGGCGACATCCAAATCGGCTGCGCGTACTCGAGCTATCTCAACGTGAAGCCCGGTCAGTGGATCATGTTGAGCCAGCAGCACCTTGCGTTGCAGAGTTTCTACACGGGACACTGCCCCGAGTACGACGATCAAGGCCAACGTCGGCTACTGGTATCGCTGGTACAAGGTGGTGGCGACCGGGGCCATTCAGCCCTACACCGCCGGCGGCACCACCACTTATTACCGCAACCTCACGCTCTCGGGACCCGACTGGAATCCAAAAGGCCCCGCGACTTACGCCTCGATTTTCGATGGCGTGGTGGCGGTGTACGAAAAAGAAATCGAACTGGAACAAAGCGGTGCGCCCTGGGCGCCGAATTAAGACGGCAACAGATCGGATAGGCAACTCCGCGGCGGCAAATTGGAACCCTGCTCCCGCGGTTTATTGAGTCGTGCACGCCTGCAACCCGGCAGGCGGCATCCTCCAGCAGCAGGGAAGAGAGCAAGAGCCATGAACCGTACCAGCACACACGAATTGTCGATCCCGGCCCCCTCCCGGCCCCCCTCCCCTCCCCTGCCCTACTGGTCGCGCGTCATCGGGCAACGCCGCCGGCAGCGTCGCGCCGGTGATCGGCGTGGCGTGCTGCTGCTGTTGATGTTGTGTTTGCTCGTGCTGTTTGCGGTCCTCGGCGTGACGTATGTCCTGCTGGGCAGTCAATTCCGCCGCAGCACGTCCGTTCAACCAAGGCTCGAGCAATACGCGTCCGACTATCGCAATCAGCTCGACGAAGCGGCGATGCAAGTCTTTCGCGGCTCGAGCAGCGCGCTGTCGGTCCTCAGCAATCAGAGTTTGCTGGAAGACATGTATGGGAACGACGCGATTTCGAGCGCCTCGACCGCTCCGGCCACAAGCCTGCCAACCGGCATTACGATCTACTCGGCCGCTTCGTCGTTTGTGAACACCACGCCGGGACAACCGGAACAGTTGATCGACTTGACGCTGCAAACGATCACCGGCAGCGGCGGATCGGCGACGTTAAACTCCAATCCCCTCCCCTGGCCCTTGGCGTCCTATTATTCAGGCGGCGCCTCGACGACCGCCACGCAACCCTTGACGGGCAATCCCCCCTACTACAACAGCTCACCACCCCCCAATTTCGTATTCACACAGAACAGCGTCGCCCCGAGTGGATTCTTTAACGGCTGCATCCTGACCTTCACCAGCGGACCGGCGGCCGGCCAAAGCACCCGCATTGTCGGCTACGACAACGGCCTGGGAGTGCACACGACAGGTGTGCCCACGCTTCGGGTCGTCAATTTTCCGGGGGCCAATGCGCTGGTCACGGCGAGCTACAACAACTCGATGTCGGGCGGGACGCCAAAGCCGTCGGTCGGCGCCCAGTTCGTCATCAATGGCCGCCCATTCAACGGGACCGGGTTCGGATTCAATGCAAACCCGGTCGCAGGGCAATTCGGGCTCGTGAATGCCACCGATGGAACTGAAAACAGCAACCTGTTCGCGCTGCTGCCGAATCCCGTCACCTTTAGTAATGGTTCCGTCACCGGAGTGCCGTACCCCCTGGCGGGCGGCATCGGCGGAGCCGACGAGGATTACGACGCGGCCGATTGGAATAACCTGTTGCTCGGCCTGTCGCGCGATCCCCGCGACGCCGGCGCCACCACGCTGGCCTACCCCAACCTCCCCTACCCGTCGCTCCACCGGCCCGAGCTGGTCCATTACTGGATCAACAAGCCATCGGTAGGCGCGACAAGCTGGGCGACGTTGCTTGCGAAAGGGGCTGCAACCCCGGGTAACGGATTGCAGTTGGCGCGCCAGATCGTGATGCGGCCGATCGGATATGTGCCGCCACCCAGTGGAATCACTACACCGATCGTCGTCGATCATCCCAACTTTACCGGCGGCAATCCGAATCCGAATGGCTTCGATCCGATCAACGGTCCCTTGGACGTCGACAACGACGGCGACGGCATCGCCGACAGCATCTGGGTCGATCTCGGCGAGCGGGTGCAAACCGCGCCCGACGGCACGGCCTACAAGCCGCTCTACGCCATCCGCGTGTTGGACATGGATGGCCGGTTGAACGTCAACGCCCACGGCAGTTCGGCTCAGGCCGAATCGACCTTCGCGTCGGGCGTGAATGGCTACTTCAACACAACCGCCGCCCCACTGGGAACGGCGCCGTTGACCCCTGCCACCGTTACGCCGACCCTCAACTCGCTCACGCTCAACACGGCGGCCACCGCCACTCCCAACGCACAGTATCCCACGGTTGGCTCGGGCAACGGGACTGCCGAGATCAATCTATTGCCCCTTTTTGCCCAGCAGACGACGGCGCTCGCCCACATCAACGCGCAGCAAAAACAATACGGCTTTTTGCTGGGAGGCAACACGACCACTACCTCGGGCAGCACCACGCCCCCGTACGAGGGGCGTTATGGCGAGTCGACCAATTTCTCTACCCATCTCCCCTACACCGATGCGCAAGCCTTCACCACCAATACCACGGCCTCGGCTTACCCCGTCACGTTTCCACCCCAGGCCGGCGTGACCAACCTTACCAACACCGTGCTGGACTATGCCAACTCCGGGCTCAACTCGCCGACGGGTAACCCCCTGGCATTTATCAAATTCTGGGATTATCCGATGCCGGGCTATCCGGCCGCCATGACTTCCTTTGGATCGCCCGCCGATCTGTGGGGGCGTGGTTTGATCGCTTTGGACATCAACGGTACGCCGGTGGCTCCTTACATGTCGAACCAGCCTTACGTGTCATCGCCCACGGGCGGCACCTACACGATCGCCGGCACGCCGGTCACGGGGACCAACCCTGGATCGCCGGCGAACCCTGGCGGGCAATACGACACGCTCAACAATCCCTACACGCTGAATCTTTCGCACAACGCCATGCGCGGCGCCAAGCAGACCGGCGCGACCGACAATCCCTTCACGCCGGCCGAACTGGAACGCCTGCTGCGTGCCTACGACGCTGATTCGGGCGCGCTTCCCCGCGCTTGGCAGGTCTGCTCGATGCCACCACCCCCGCCCCGCCGTACAATACGGTCCCTGGGGTCGATGCCACGATGCAAAACTTGCGCAAGCAGGTGACGACCGACAGCTTCGATCTGCCCAGCCCCAGCATCACCAGCATTACCGATCTGCGGGCGGGTGCAACGCCCTTGCCCCTCGCGCTCAGCCCGGTCGATCTGTTGACTGCGCGTCTGATAAATGGCGGCGTTACGGCCGCCAACCTTCCGACGCAGGTTGCCTTGATGCTGCCCCCCGAGCTTTTGAATGGTCAGCGGTTCGACATCAACCGGCCATTGGGCAACGGCCGCGATGATGATGGCGACCACGTGGTCGACGAGCCCGACGAATACCATCTGGGCGAGCAGGCGTGGTTGATGAACAACTCCGCGACGTCGCCTCCGTGGAGTGCGATTGGCGGAACGCCCTCGGCGACCCCGTTTCCAAGCGAAGAAACGAGCTCGGGCAGCGGCACGACGTACAACTCGGTCAATCTTGCGATCGACTGGAACGGCAACAATACCATCGACTCCAACGACGCACAAATGGCCCGCCATATGATGGCCCGCTATTTGTACGTACTGGCCATGACGCTCGTCGATCAGAAGTTGATTCCTCCGCCCCCGACGGCCCCGGCAACGCCAAGCCTGCTTTACGACACCGACGCTGCCAACACCCAGTACCAGGTGCAATATGCCCTGGCTCAGTGGGCAATCAATGCGGTCGATTTTCGCGATCGCGATTCGATCATGACGCCGTTTGAATTCGACGTGAATCCGTTCAACGGTTGGCAAGTCGATGGCGACATCACGACAACCACCGACAACGATACCGCCTTCCCTCACCAAACGATTGTTTGGGGTGCCGAGCGGCCGGAACTGCTGATTAGCGAAACTCTCGCCTGGCACGACCGCCGAACCCAGGATTTGGCGGCAGGCGGCGGGAAAGTTCCACCGGCAGCCCCGCCGAACGACACGAACAACGACTTCGACCAACAGTTGGTGCCGATGCCCGCTTGCTTCGTCGAGCTCTACAATCCCTGGACGTCGCAAACGACAACGCTCAACAGCGGCGTCCCTTCGCAGGCCGAGGTTTCCGGCGAATTTTATCACACCGCCGCAGGGAATGGCGGCGGGGTCATCCTCAACAGCACGGTGACCGATCCCACATCCCACCTCACCTATCCCGTCTGGCGGCTGATCTTCGTTAAGAATCTCGCTCTCCTGACGGCAGACCCCGACGATCCCTATCCACTGAATCCGAATCCGTTCACGCAAGCGAGTATCGATCGGACGGTTTATTTCGCTCAACCGACTGGGGCGGTCCCCGAGAAAACTGCAGGGACCCTAACGTACTTCTCCAGCCAGCCTGTCGCGACGGTTAAGCCGGGCCGCTACGCCGTCGTCGGTTCGTCGGGCGAGAACACGGGAATCGCGGGAGTGCCATACGGCTCGAAGATTGGCCGGCCGACCGGCGCGTACAGTCCGGCAGATTGGGCTTGCGCCCTCCGCCAACACCGAGACGAACCAGGTCACGGTGATCAACAACGGACAGAGCCCCACGGAGCCAACACCGATTTCCGCCGGCGGCACCGACGCGCAGCCCGCGATCGCCGTGGCAGTGGATACCGCAGTCACCGCCTGGGCGCTGCCAACGCCCCTCCTACGGCAGCCCTGCGGTCCTTCGGCATCACGGACCCGAACACCACCGCCGGCTACTTCCCAACCGGGTTTGCCGTCGGTCCCCCGACCGCATACAACGAGGCGACGTACCTTAGCACGCAGATCCAGCCTGTCGACAACCCCGGCGCTGTGACGCCCATCCCCGGCGTCGACGCCAGAATGCTCACCGACACCACCTATACCGGGTACTGCACGGTGCACTTGCAACGATTGGCTAACCCGCAGGTTGGATATAACGCGGCGACGAATCCCTACCGCACGATTGACTCCGCGTCGATCGACGTCACGACGTTTAATGGAGTTCAGACCCCAACCACCACGACCGACCCGAGCTGGCCGCCTTTAACTCGCTATCGCTTCTGCTCGACGCAACGGGGCGACCAATACGCGACCGGCGGAGCCGCCGTGGCGCAAGTGGGGCAGTACAGTGCGCTCTGGGCACATGAGCCGACGCACGCGACGGGGTCGGGAGTGCTCATCCAGCCGCTCGGCTCCGACCCGGTGTCGACGGGACAGATTTTCAACCTCGTTCTTCGGCATTCGATCGGATATTTGAACCAGCAATACGGCGTCTCGCAACCGGGCGGAACCACCCCCTACACTGCTGCGTCCGGGACGGCCTACTCGAATTCCAATACGCCCAAGGCTCCCGCCGCCGTTTATACCGGGATGCCAACCAATCCATTCCCGTGGCTCACTTGGAACAACCGGCCCTACGTCACCCCGATGGAATTGACGCTCGTTCCGAAAAGCCGGTCATCCCGTCTGGCATTCGATTATAGTCTGACCACTTCTCCGCCGCCGCCGACCGCCTCGCCCAACGCGCTCTACAACACCCAGAGCGTTCCTGGAACGGCCTCCTACTTCGGGCACTTGATCAACTTCTTCGATGCGGGAACGACGGCACGCCCCAATCCGGTGAATTTGTACCGGCTGCTGGAGTATGTCCAGGTTCCTTCGAAGTTCGTGGGAACCGATGCGATTCTCGATCCAACCTATTACACGGCGCTCGCGGCGAATCGGCTGAATGGCGAGCCCGCACCAGGCTCCGCGACCGGTACGCTAGTCAATTCGCCCTATGCAACCACCAACCTGCCTTACACAAATGGGACAAGCGCCTTCGGGTCGTATTTTCGACCCCCGTTCAACAAAGTATCGGAATATCGCGATCCGGGCCGCGTGAACATCAACACCGTGCAAGAGCCGGTGGTTTGGCAAGGTGTGCTCAATGGCGCGTCCACGCCTCAACTGCAAATGCATGCCGGCGCCTCACCGGCGAGCGTTTCGGCCACGCTCAACATGAACTCAGCGGCGGCCACGCCTCCCTTTTCGCCCAGTTACTTCCCGAATCCGTTCCGTTCGTTTGGCGGCGCGGCGCTGACCAACTCGATCTATGGCCCGGCCAGTACCTACGCGAACGCGACGCGCGTGATCCCTAACGCTCTGCACGACATCGACGCCACGCTGCTTCGGCCGGCTTTCAACACAACGAACAATAGTTGGAACCAGGCGATGGCACTGTTCGACGCTCCCAGCATCGCAAGCGGCACCAATACCATGTATCCCTACAACGATCCGACGCGCAGTCCCTATTTCCGGCTGCAAAACGCCAGCCGAATGTCGAATCTGCTGACGACCCGCTCGAATGTTTATGCCGTCTGGATCACGGTCGGCTATTTCCAGGTGACCCCTTGGTATGGTCCGCCGACTGGTGGCGGCACCACCTACCCGACCTCGGGGACGATCATCTACGACACGGCTCATCAGGATGGCTATCAACTGGGACAGGAATTGGGGAGCGATTCGGGTCAGATCAAGCGCCATCGGGCGTTCTATCTGTTCGATCGCACGATTCCGGTCGGGTTTGAACGGGGCGTCGACCACAACGTCCAGAACGCGATCTTGCTCCGCCGATTCATCGAATAGCACCACCGGTTTTTCGATATCGGGGCGATTCTTCCGCGGCCTGCGGGCAGTTCTTCGGCGGCCTGCGGGCAGTTCTTCGGCGGCCTGCGGGCAGTTCTTTGGTGGCCTGCGGCCGGTGCGGATTCTCATGCGGCACGATGCCACCACCGCCGGGTGGGGGGAAATGCACCCCCGCGGCCGTGAATTCCTGCGATTGCTGGCAGAAGACTGATCTTGCCCCGGAATGGCGAAATGGCCAAAATCCCGGCCTTGATCTTCTGACCGCAAAGCGATCGCTCGAAGGAGACTGGTGATGCGAAGGTGGCATTTGGGGCTCTTGGCGGCGGCATTGCTGGGAATCGTGGCCTGCGAGCTCGGCCAGAAACTTTGGGCCGCCGCCCCGCCGGCTGTCACCCAGCCGGGCCCGGTCGATCCCGACGCGCCGAAGGAATTCAATACGACCGAATCGGGCCTGAAATATCGCGTGTTGCGCAAGAGCAAACGCAGCCGGCCGGTCAAAAGCGACACCGTAACGGTCATGTACAAAGGCTGGCTGAACGACGGCCACGAATTCGACAGCTCGTACAAAGGCGGCAAGCCGATCACCTTTCGGCTCGATCAGGTGATCAAGGGCTGGGGCGAAGGCGTTCAACTGGTGGGCGAAGGCGGGATGATCGAATTGGAGATTCCGCCCGAGTTGGGCTATGGCCGACAGGGAATGCCCGGCTCGATCCCGCCGCAAGCCACGCTGCACTTCATCGTCGAGTTGGTCCGGATTCGCTAACCGGCGTTCTCGGCAGTTGGCAGTGAACTTGCCAGCGGAGTGCCGCGCCGGTTCATTTCCGCGCGTCACGGAGCGCGCGGCCAAAGACCTTGGTGCTTTGGCACCAAAAATGCCAGCCATGCGCATTGCCTTTGTCGATTTCACGCCCTGGGACTATACGCCCCTGACGCCCGACAAGGCTCCTCTGGGCGGTACCCAATCGGCCGTCTGTTATTTGGCCAGGCAACTGGCCGCCGATGGACAGGCCGTTTCTTTGATCAACGGCGCCGCGCGGCCGGCTCTCGTCGAAGGCGTGGCGGTCGTGCCGCTTACTGACGTTGGGGCCGAGCGTGTGTTGGCCGATTGTCAGGTGGCGGTTCTCATCAGCACGGGCCACGCGGTGCGCAAGCTGAAGGCGCTGCTCGCGCGGGACGCCCGTTTGGTCTTGTGGACGCAGCACGCCGCCGATCAACCGGCCGTGCAACCACTGGCCGAATCCGAAGTGTCGGCCCTGGTCGATCATTTTGTTTTCGTCAGCCGCTGGCAGCAGGCCGTCTACGAGCGAGCCTTCGCGATTCGGCCCGAGCGTTGTCGCATTCTGCGCAACGCGGTGGGACCGGCATTCGCGGGGCTATTTGCCGATGGCCGCGCGGCACTGGCCGCCAAGGCGCGGCCGCCGCGGCTGGCCTACACCAGCACACCGTTTCGCGGCTTGGAAACGCTGCTCGACGTCTTTCCCGCGATTCGGGCCGCCGTGCCGGGCGTCACGCTTGCCGTCTATTCGAGCATGCAGGTCTATCATCTGCCTGCCGGCGCGATTCGGCCGACTATGGCCATTTGTATCGCCGCGCGGCGACGACCGAAGGAGTTGAATATGTCGGTTCGCTGCCGCAGCCTGAGCTGGCCCGCGCCATGCGGTCGGTCGACGTGCTGGCGTATCCCAATCACTTCGCCGAGACGTCGTGCATTGCCGCGATGGAAGCACTCGCGGCGGGCTGCCGCGTGGTGACGAGCGATCTGGCAGCGCTGGGCGAGACGACCGCCGGTTTCGGGTCGTTGGTGGCGGTCGGCGGCGACCGCGACGCGTACGCGCGACAATTCACGGCCGCGGTGGTTGACGTGCTGAACGGGCCAGCAAGCGATCGGGCCGTCGCGCGCGAGCATCTCGATCTTCAGCTGGCTTATGTAGCGAGCCAATGCGTGTGGCCGCGGCGTGCCCGCGAGTGGGCCGATTGGCTGGCGACGATCGTCTGAAACGCACGGTCGTGATTAGCTGGTGCTGCTCAGCGGCGTGGTCGGCGCGACGACGCCGGGAAAGTGCGGTGCGCGGACCGCCGAGTGCTGTGCCTGATACATTTCGTCGCGCATGCTGCGCCAGATGCCGGCATGAGGATGGTCGGCGTATTGAGGGAACCAGGGCCCGCCGTTGGTATAGTGGATCAGTTTTGTCGATTTATCCATCGTGTCGAGCATGTTCCAGGCGGGCGAGATCTCGCCGATATGCTCGTCGGGGATTTCCTGGAAGCGGTGCAAATAGGCGCCGGTCTGGGTCTCGACCACTTGCTTGGTCCACAGCCGAAGTTTGGCGCAGTCCATGATCATCAGGCTCGACCAATTCTTGCGCGGATAGGATGTCTGCACGCAACCATACATCTTGACCGTCGTCGTCGGCTGATAATCGTGTTTCACCACTCGCAGAGCGTAGCAGTCCATCGGCAGCTCATCCAGTTCCTTCACGTCGGCCAGCGCGAGCATGTCGTTATCCATGAAGACGGCCTTGCCGCGAAAGCCGCACAAATGGGGGACCAGGAATCGCGAATACGTGAACTCGGTCGAGGCCAACGGATCGTAAACGCGGTCGATCCCGAGATCGGGCAGCTTGAGATAACGAATATCGAGCGGGATCGATGAATACTTCATCAAGCTATAACGCAAGACGTCCGCCGGCTCGGGAAAGCGTGAGTCCCATCCGATGAAGATCCTCAGCATCGTTTTGTTCCTTTATGCTTTCGCACGGGCAGTCGAATTGCCTAGCCGGTGAGACTGTCTGAAAATAGTTTCTGCGTTCCGTCGGGGCGACGGACAAGGTGATCGAGCGAGAACTTGTAGGCCACGTTGGGGTGCCGGGCGGCGATGCCGCGAACCAGCGTGTCCCACCATGCCGTCGGTCGTACCGTGCAATGGGCGTTCTCACCGTTCGGGAGTCGCTTCATTGCCGGATAGCAAGCCACGTTGACATAGACGAACCGCCGCGCGAAACCGAACAACTCCTCGACAATCCAGGACAAGTCGTCCTCCGGAATATGCTCGAGCACGTCGGTGCAGACGACGCCGTCGAATTGCATCTGAGGCAATTGCTTGAAAGGCTCGTACGCCGGATCGTAGCAGGTGACCGAATCGACACCCCAAAAGGCTGGAATCGTCGGAAAGACACGTCCGTCGTTCAACGTCACCTGCACTTGCTGGTACTGACAGCCTTTGCCGGATCCATAATCGAGAATCGTGCGGGCGGCGTGGGCGTCGATCATTACCTTGATCTCGCCAGCGTGCCTGGGCATGCTGTCGCCCGGATACGTTTTGGCGGCCGACACGTTTTGGAACCGCTCGCCGGCGACATGATGCATGTCGCTGTAGTGAGCCAGCAGTTCACGGTAACGCGGGCTCGGACTGGTGCGTGAATAGCCGGTGCTCATTCGAGTCCATCCATGTTTATTGAGAAAGTGCCGGGAGATGGCAGGCGCGAAGCAAGTCGGCAAGCATCGAAAAGATCGGTGCGCCGACCGCCCCGGCGTGAGAAGATTTTCCGGTCGTGACGATTCCGCGGATTTTGTGGTCCAGCGTCGCGCTATGCCTGCGCAAGCATTGGCTTTTCGAAGTGGCGGAGCACGTACCCCGTTCTCCCTCACGCAAGCCCGCTAGCGTCCTTGGGACAGCCGCTCGGGATTGCGGTCGGAGATGAACGGCCGACGAGCAGCGTACCCCGGCTGCCTGCCAGCCCTGATTGGCGGGCATGGCAGGTTGCCAGCGGTGCTTGTGGCGGCATGAAGCCGGGCGGAACGCGACTGGTTCACGCCTCAAACGAAGTTCCCATGGCATAGGCCGCGTGGACGCCGGCAGCGTCATGGATTTCGGTGCCGAGTTGTTCACACGCCAATCGCCAGGTTTCGCGTTCAATTTCCAGCACTCGCAGGGCATCGTCCAGCTTGGCAGTGCTGCGCTCCAAATTGGCAGCGATGAGCGAACGGTAGATGAATAGGTAGACGCCGGCGACGCGCTGAACGAGCCCGTCTTTGGATTCGGGATTCAGCCCGGTTAGGAGCTCGGCCACGATCCGTTGTGCCCGCAGAATCGGTGCCAGGGCCGCCTGGTTGTTCTTTTGTTCTAAGCAGTTGCGGCCCTGGCTGGCAGACCGAATGGCGGCATTGATCAGCATGAGTTGCAGCCGTTGTGGGGTGGCGGTCATTACCTCGGTTTCGAGATAGTCGGTTCCGGCGACAGGGGTCATGTCATGCTCCTTCATTTCAAGGGAGAATCCGCTTGCGAAAAGTGCGAGAACGGTCCATCAAGCCAGGGTTGTGAGGAGAGCTTCTCCAGGCGAAATCCTGTGTCGCGCTTCTCAACCGTCAAAATCCAGCCTAGCTGAAGCTGCTGCCAGTACTGCCCGACGTTGCACTATTGGAACTGGCCGCAGAGCTGGTACTGGAAGAAGAGGCCGCCGAGTCGCCAAGGATGGTGAGTGGCTGGATGGAGTTAACGATGTTCAGGTTGTTCTTGAGTTGTGCGACGACATTTTCCTGATTGTAAAACTCGTTGAGCAGCATTGTCTGCTCGTTGCTGAGCATGCTTTGATCGGTTGTGATTTGCGCTTCGTTTTCAGTCAACTGCGTGCCGATGGCGTTATTGCGGTCGGAAATAAGCGAATCCTGGCTGGCCGCGAGTCCTTGCAAGACGGACTTGAATTGGTCGCCTATTCCGGTGGTTGTGGTGCTAAGAAACGACTGAACCGACGTGGGATCTTGAGCGTACGCGGCATTAAAAGTGTCTTGGTCGAAGCTGAGCGTACCATCTTGATTGAAGGTGATGCCCAACTGAGACAGCGACGTGAAGCTGCCCAGCCCAGGCGTTGTCCCGTTGATCAAATTGGCCAACTGCGTTTCAATGCTCTCCGTCGTCGCATCGCTCTCGAGCGGGCCGGGAGTGGTGGTGGTGTTGCCACTGGAATCGGTGCTGGTGCTAGAGGTGGTGAACTGGGTCACGTCACTTTGGATCTTGTTATAGCTGCTGACCAGTGCTTGGAGCGTGGCGACGAGGTTTGTCGAATCCGCCGCGGCAGTTATCGTAACCGGAGTGGTGGAGGTGCCGCTTACGGTCAGTGTGGCGCCTGGCAGAATTCCGGTGAATGTATTGCTTGAACTGCTGACCAAAGTGTTGTTGACCGAAAGCAGGGCGTCCTGCGGGGCGACGCTTTGGTTGAGCGCCAGGCCAAGCTGCGACGTGTCAACTTGCAATTGGCCGGCCAGGCCCGCCACGTTGCTGCTGATGGCGAGGTGATAGGGATTCAGCAGCGAGCCGTCGCTAAACACCGATGCGGTCGCTCCGACACCGGCGGCATTGATTTTGTTGACCAGATCCTGAAGCGTGTCGGTCGAACTAAGTGTAATCGTCGTTGCCGTGGCGCCATTGATGGCCTGGGTCGACTGACCGTTGACTGTCGTGGTGGCGGCCGAACTCAGCAAGTGCAAACTGGCGGCCGTGGTGCTGCCGCCCTCGGTGACCTTCAGCGTCCCCGTGCCACCAGCAGTGTCGTAGAGCAGGATACCATTGCCTTGCGAGTTAATTTGGGCCTGGACGCCGATGCCTAGCGTGTTGATTTCCGTCAGCACGTCACCGATCGTCGTTTGGTTAGACCCAACCTGGACGCGGCCCTGGGCGCCACTGGACGAGGTAATGGTGAAATAGCCCTGAGTGACACCTTGTCCGCCGTTCAGGCTGGCAAGTGTGGTGTTTTCGCTTACGGTTTCCAGATTCAGGTTGCCGCTGCTGACGCTTGTCGTGGCGGCATTGGTGGCCAGTCCAAGCTTTTCGGCCGTATCGGTGCTGTCGCCGTCGGCCACGATCAGATTGCTGTTCGTCGACCCAGTGGTGTCGGTCAGTTGGATGCCGTTGCCGGCCTGATTCACGGAGGCTTGGATGCCGATGCCGGCATTGTTGATGTCGTCAATAACGTCTTGCAGCGTTTGAGCTCCAGACAAATTAACTGTCGCCGTGGCGCCGCTGCGGTCAGTCAAATCGAGCGATCCCAATTGGCCCAATCCTTGACCGCCATTCAGATTGCGTAGCAAGCTGCTGTTCAGCCCTGCCAACAGCGGACCACCGGTGATGACGCCACCGACGGCGGTTGTGTTGAGGCCCAGGTCTTCGGCGGCGTGCGAGTTGTTCAAATCGCTGACTGAGAAGGTTCCACTTCCGGTCGTCAAGTCGGTCAACTGAATCGACTGGCCATCGGAGGAAATACTGGCCTCGAGTTTGCCCGGGGCAGCGGCGTTCAGGGTGTTCAGAACGTCCTGCAGCGTGGAATCGGCGCCACCAGTCGAGGGATCAATGATGGTTCCACCCGACGTGACAGCTGTATCTGCTGAGCTGACCAGACCGGTGCCATTGGAACCGGTGGCGTTTTGAGCCGTGAAAATCTTGCTGGCCGTCGGATCGTTATTCAGCGCATTGATGATGTCGCTGGCCGTTGTCTGACCGGCGGCAATCTGAAAGACAAGTTGCGGATTGCTGGGGTCGGTGTCGTCGTAGGCGACCGTTTCCTGGCCGGCCGTAATCGAAGGATTATCGACAAATTTGACCGAAACGTTGTCGTAGTTCGGGCCTCCGTCGACGGCGGTAAACTTGATCTGAGCGTTCGATGAGAGCGTGCCCGGTGTGGTGGCGGTCGCTTGGGGGCCGGTCAGATAGGCGACGTCCGAGTTGGTGACGATGCCGGTGCCGTCGCCGCCATCGGCAGTCGTTGCGGTAAATAAGGCGCTGGCCGTCGTGTTGTTCTTCAGCGCGCTGATGATGTCGTTGGCTGTCGTTTGGCCATCTGCAATGTTGAACGTGAGTTGATTGGTCGTCGAATCGTAATTGACAGTTTCATTTCCTGCGGTAATCGAAGGACTGTCCTGGAAGACGACGGTTGTGCCGGCATATTGCGAACCCGCGTTGACGGCCGTAAATGTGAGCGCAGCATTAGGACCATTAGCGGCCAGTGTCGTTCCACTGGCTTGGGTACCGGGAGTCGGAAGGCTGGAAAAGTCGACGGTCGTGCTGGTTCCATCCTGGAAGTTGACTTTCAAGTCGGAAAGAGCATTGTCGAAGCGGACACCGGTGCCGTTGTTCAGCACCGAAATGGGCAGGCCGCCGAACAGCGAAAGGATCGACGATCCGGTCGCCTGATTCGACGAAGTGTTGATCCCCGCCAAACCGAGGGAGGCGGCCGTCGTGCCGCCGTTGACTTCAGTGACTTCTAAATTGCTGGCACTGTCGCCGGTGTTGTCGATCAGCTTAATGGAATTGCCGTCGGCTTCCGCGGTGACATTAATATTCGTGTTGCTGTTGATTGCCTGAAGGACATCGTTGATGTTTCGGGCGTTGCTAAGATCGATCACCGCCGATGCGCCGCTACGATCAGTAATGCGGATCTCTCCAGGGGTGAAGCCTGCCCCACCATTGAGAAGATCGAGATCGACGGGGTTGTTGACCGAGGCGCCGTAGCCAATGCTGATCGAACCGCCGCCAAGTGCGGTGGTGTCGCTCGCCAACCCGGAACTCGTCAATTCTTCGGCCTGCGCCGTTTGAATTGGCGTGAACGAGTAATTTCCGGGCGTGACGCTGCTGCCGCTGACGGCCGTGGCTGTGAGGACGCTCGAATTGCTGCTGGTCAGGTTTTGAGCGGTATAAAGACTGGCCGAATCGAAACCATTCGTGGTGTATTCGAGTGACAGCAGGTCCGCGCTGAGCGTCGTGTAGGCCGTTTGCTGCGCTTGCAAACTCGTGTCTTGAGCTTGCAGCTGATCCATTGGCCCAGCGTCAAGACTGACCAATTTGTTCACGGTATCCTGAATCGGAAAACCCGTGATCAGACCGATCGCCGAGGAAATGGTGCCCATGGATCTCTACTCGATGCCGTGTCGGCTCCGTGGCCAGCGGGTGTGTGCTTGCGGGGTTGTGTTGTCGCGGCCTGCCCGGCGGTGCAAGTGGGGCACCTTGCCGATGCCCACGCGGTAGGCGCGTGGACCGAGCCTCAAGGCTCTATGCCCCTATCGTCTGGTAGTCGGAATTTGTCGTCCGCCAATTGAGGAATTCTGCTTCGACCCTCGCCAGCAGTCCCGGCCAGTCGCCGTCGGCTTCCTGGCGAAAGACTCGGACGCTGGTGTACCAGGGCATTCGGGCTCCATCGGCGGGCCAGCACCACCCTTGATAGCGGGGGAGCAACGCCCAGGTGGGAACACCAAGGGCTCCGGCGAGATGAACACTTGCATTGCCCACCGATACAACCAGATCGAGCGCGCTGATCGTTGCAGCCAGCTCATCCAAATTGTCCTGTGGGTTAATATCTGGAAGCGTATGCAACGTTGAGCATGACTTCCGGCAAGTTTCAATCTCGGATTGGCAGCCGCCATATTCGAGCGAGATGAATTGGGTGCCGGCAGACTTCAGCAGCGATCGCCAATGGGACAGGGGCGCCGAGCGGAGCAGGCGATCTTGAGGCCGGCTGCCGGCCCGCCAGGCAATTCCGATCTTTGGGCCTGGGCCGAGTCGAGCCAAACGGTCGCGCCAAAATTGCACTCGTGCAGGATTGGCTCGCAAAAACGCATCCCGTTTCGAAAAGCTTGCCAGCGACGATCGCAAATGGCGTGGAAGGTCGCCAATGGGCGACTGCACGTCGATTGGCGGCGAGGCCGGCGCCGTCCACAGATGTTCACGCCCCCGTCCGACGCCATGCACCACTGCTGTGGGAAACGAACGGGCCAGCAGCGGAGCGAGCCGCGGCTCACAAACGACAACAACCTGTTCCGTGCGCGCCACGACCTCGGGCAAGCAACTGGCGAACATGATTTCATCACCGATCCCTTGTTCGCCATGAACGAGAATCGTGCGACCGGCGAGCGATGATCCATCCCATAACGGCTGTCGAAAGAAGTCGCGAGGTGGAAAGCCGGGGCATTTCCAACGCCAGCGATACTCGTGCCAACCCTCGGCCAACCGGCCTTGTTGCAACCAAACCAGCGACCGATTGAAATGCGGTAGTGGAGAATCCGGGTCGACATTCAAAGCCGCTTCATACGCGTTCAGGGCTTCGGGCAGGCACCCTTGGTCCGCTAAAACCAGCCCCAGGTCATTAAGCACGACCGCGTTGCTCGGCTCGATTCGAAGCGCCTTGCGGTAAATCTGCTCGGCCTCGTGAAAGCGATTTTGTTGCCGCAGTAGCTCGCCCAGAAACCGAAGCCAATCGGATTGCTCCGGCTGGATCGCCAGGGCCGCATCGAGTGCAGCGGTCGCCGCTTGCGTTTGACCGAGTTGGGCCAGCCATTCTCCTCGCCTGGCGTGCGCCAATGCATACGCAGGATTCGCCGCCAGCGCTCGATCGCAGGCCGCCAAAGCATCGGCGTATTCGCCGTCATCGGCCATTACTCCAGCCATGGCCAAATGAGCCTCGGCAAAATCAGGCACCAAGCGAATCGCTTCAGCCAGGTGGATCCGGGCCTCGTCGGGGCGATAAAGTCGGATCAAAGTCTTTGCCAGCCCCAATTGGGCGTCGGCCGAATCGGTGCAAGCTCCGCCGCCTCCTCGTAGACCGCAATCGCTTCGCTCAATTTGTCGGCGTCTCGCAGGCTGGCTGCGAGGCAGAGTCGAGTATCGAACGACGGATCACCAGCGGCCAATGCGCGACGTAGCGAATTGATCGCCAGTTGAGTTCTTCCGGTCTGCCGCGCCAGCATGCCCAGCAAGCGTTGCGCATTCGATATTGCGCGGCAAATGGTAAAGCACCTCGCGATAAATCTGCTCGGCCTGAACCAACTCCCCAGCACGATGATGATCGGTCGCTTTGGCCATCGCTGCCGGCAAAGCCCGCTCGGTAAACTCTTGTGAGTCGTGCGAGATTGGCAAAAGACTCTCGGCACCAGTGCTGGTGGTCGGCCGGTTCGCCGCTTGGGCCGATGCCGATTGCGACAAGGCTGGCAGGATATGTCCGTGTGCTTCAAGCGGCAGCTCCAAATTCCCGGTGCGGAGTGCGGCCACTAAATCGCTTTTGATGCGGCCGAGTACGTCAGGGGCTGTATCGTTGGCCGGCTGACGGTAGAGACGGACGCTCGGATACCAGGGAGTGGTCGAGCCCTCGATTTGCCAGCGCCAACCGGGAACTGGAGGCAACAAGGCCCACGTAGTCACTCCCAACGCGCCGGCCAGATGAACCGTCGCATTGCCCACCGACAACACCAAATCGAGCGCCGAGACTTTGGCGGCGAACTCGTCCATGTCAACCAGCGGATCCCCTTCGGCGAAGTCGTGGATTTCGATTCCGAAATCGCGCTTTGCCGCCAGCAGTTCGTCGCTCGTTTCGCCGTATTGCAGGTTAATCCAGTGCGTTCCGGGAAGTGCTAGAAGCGATTGCCAATCGGCCAAGGTGGTGCTACGGCGACGGCGTTCGCTCGGTTTGCCGCCAGCTCGCCAGGAGATGCCGATTTTCAGACCCGCGCCCAGAGTCGCCAATCGGTTTTGCCAGCGATCCACGGCGATGGAATCGGCTGCCAGATACCGCCGCCGGATCGGAAAATCAGCGACCGAACGGCGAAAAAAGAACGGTAGGCTCCCGGCCGGGATTTGCCAATCGTAGGGTTCTCGAATGGGTGCGGGTGCCCAATCGCTACGGCGCGAATGGGCATAGACGGTGGACCGAGGGAACGATCGCTTGATGAGCTGTTCCAGGCGCGGTTCACAAACGAAAATGCAGTGCCCCGCCTGCGCCATGACTGCGTCGTAACAGGCCGCAAACATCACCTCATCGCCGATGCCCTGTTCCGCGTGGACGAGCAATGTTTTGCCGGCCAGCGACGAGCCGTCCCAACGCGGCCCGGTGTGACGATCGAAGAACACTTCGCCGGCCCGTTCTCGCCATTCGTAGGCGTCCCAGCCCCGGGCGAAATCGCCCAGCAACAGGAAGCAGTGCGCCAGATTCCATTGAGCTTGTGCATTGTCAGGTCGCAGCCGCACGGCCTCCTCATAGGCGGTGATGGCCGAACGTAAACGCCCGGTCGCTCGATAGATGTTGCCCAAATTGTAATGGGCTCGAGGGCAATCGGGCCGGAGTTCGATTGCGCAAGGCCCAAGGCAACGCCTGGTCATAGTGCTCTGTTTTCTCCAGAATCGCCCCAAGATTCAGCGCTGCCTCCTGCAGTTTTGGGTCAAGCGATGCGGCGCGGCGGTAGGCCTCAAGCGCAGGTTCGATTTGCTCATCTTGATAGAGCGTGGTGCCGCGATCGAACCACGCCACGGCGCGATCGGGCGCCTCTTGGAGTGACCGATCAAGCAACGCGAGCGACTCGGCCATTTGACCTCGCTGTCGGGCGACGACTCCCAGCATTTGTAACGCACCGGCATGATGCGGCTGGCCAGCCAGGATACCGTGGCAAATTTTAGTCGCCTCGTCGGAGTGTCCCTCGTCGAAGCGCCGCACGGCCAGCGAAAAGTCAGGATCGACCGTTGCCATGTGAGAATCTTTCGGCAAGTTAGTGAATCGCCGGATCAAAGACCGGCGACGAGTACGGCATCAAATGCGGCGCCGCCGAGGTAAGGCTGTCCAGGGCGTGCCAAGCCGGCAAATACCGCGGATCGACGGCGACTGCACGCTCGAGTTCTGCAATCGCTTCGTCGCGGCGCTGGGCATGTGCCAGAATGATCGCCAATTCGACATAGAAATCAGGCCGCTGCTCGAGCGAAATCCCGCGGCGCAGTGAATCGATCGCCAATTGCAAGCGATCCGTTGTGAGCGCAATCCGTGACAATAAATGAAGCGCGCGAATTTGACGCGGGTTGACCGACAATACCGCCCGGCAAACCGCCTCGGCCTCGTCGTGCCGCCCCCCGTCGAAGTGCGCCTGCGCCTGCCGCAGGGCCGCCTGGATATCGCTCGCGACGGACGAAAGGATGGGCCCCGGCGCCGGCAGCTCATTGGCAGGCCGGTCCACGCTCGAAGTCGGCTCGAGACTGGCTGCGCCGGCATCGCCGGCGCGGTGCGCAGCTCGGCGGCCAGTCGCAGAAACAACGGCTCCCAGGCGCCAGTCGCGGTCTGCCGCACTAACCGCAGGCTGGGGTACCAAAGCGAGCTCTCGCTTTCCAGTCCCCACCGCCAATCGGGCACGAGGGGCAAGAGAACCCAGGTCTCGACGCCTAAAGCTCCTCCCAAGTGAGCCGTCGAGTTGTCGACGCAGACGACCAGATCGAGCGCCGCCATGCGTGCTGAGAACGCATCGACGTCGACCAGCGGATCGCCTTCAGGCCAGTCATGGATCGTGATACCTAGCGCGCTTTGAGCCCAAGCCTTGTCATCGGCCGTGTCACCATACTGCAGATTAATCCAAGAAACCCCTGGAGTGGCAAGGAAAGATTGCCATTGGTCCAGTCGAGTGGTCCGTTTGCGCTGTTCCGTCAGCTTACCACCGGCGCGCCATGAAATACCGACTTTGAGCGAGCGGCCCAAGCTCTCCAATCGTTCGCGCCATCGGAGGGTCAAAGCCGGATCGGCGGTGAGGAAGCGCCGCCGATTCGGAAAATCCTCGGCCCGGCGACGGAACAGCTTCGGCAGGCTGCCGGCAGGGATCTGCCAGTCGACGGGCTTGTCTGGCGTGGCTGGCTGTCGGTCTTTACGCCGCTGGAAGCCAATGACCGTGGCGGCTGGAAACGATCGGCGAAAGATGGGCACCAAGCGGGGGTCGCATGCCAACACGCAGTGCCCCCCCAGGCGGAGCAGGTCGTCATAGCACGAAGCAAAGAGGATTTCGTCGCCCAAGCCTTGTTCGGCATGCACCAAAAGCCGCTGGTTCGTGAGCGGTTCACCGTTCCAGCGCGGTTGAGGATACGGATCGAGCGAAACCTGATTGGCCCGCTCGCGCCACTCGTAATGGGCCCACCCACGTTCAAAATCACCGCGAGCCAAGACGGCCAGTGACAAATTCCAATGAGCCAGGGGAGACTCGGGATTGATCCGCAATGCCTCCTCCAGGCACGCGATGGTGCCTTCGATCTTGCTGCGCCTGCGCAGCACTTCGCCCAAGTTGATCAGGGCGGCCGTCGATTTCGGATCGCATTCGAGGGCACGCCGTGCGCAATATTCTCCCTGGCGCCAAAGATCGAGGTCGACATTGAGCGATGTGAGGTTGATCCAGGTGGCCACCGCTCGAGGATCTGTCAGCACGACTTGATAGTAAGCCTGCGCGGCTTCGGGCAACCGGTGCTGAGCAACGAGCGCCAGCGCAAGCTGAAACCAAAGCTCGCCGTCTCCCAGCCCCACGCCTCCTCGTAACGCGTGATGCACGAGTCGCTCGGCGGCCGCCGGTTCATCCGCGGTGCGGGCAATTTTGGCCATCAAGGTGATTGCGGGCACACAATCGGGCTCTTGCCGTAACGCCTGCTGGCAAGCTCGAGCTGCGGCTTCGGTGGCCCCCTGCTTGAGCAATTGACGTGCGTCGGTTAGCAGGTCGTTGATCGACATCGCGGGCTCGGAATGGGGGGCGTATTGCGGACGAGGGGCCGATGAAAATCGGTCCGCGCCGGAATGTTGGGTCCTCGTTGTTTTGTTCGGTTGCCCGCAAAGCTTGACTGTGGGAAAAATCCCCTACAACCGGCATAACTGACGCTATCGCCGCACGGTGGCAGCGTCACGGCCAAAAAAAAACCGCCAGCCCTGCCCAAAAGAGGGGCGGGGCTGGCGGCGGTAGGTATCGTGCCGCGTCAAATCGTCTTAGCCGACTTTAGAGATTCTGGAGCAGCTTAAGCACGTTTTGAGGGTTGGAGTTGGCAATCTGGAGCACCTGCGTACCGGCTTGCACCAGAATCTGAGCTCGGGTCAGATTGGCCGTTTCGGCAGCGAAGTCGGTGTCCTGAATGTTACTCTGGGCCGAAGTGAGGTTCGAGAGCGTCGTTTGCAGAGTATTAATGTTCGTCTGCAAAGTGGTGGACTGGAAGGCACCCAGTCGACCGCGGAGGCTCGTGATCTCATTGAGGGCTTCGTTGACCACGTTGGCCGCACCGCTCGGATTGGTGGCCAGGGCCAGCGTGCCGCCCGATTGCAACTCGTAGAGTGAGCCATCCACGCCACCCAGCGAGGTGGTGTTGACGCTTTGAATACCGAGCCGGGCCTGCTGGTTGCTCACCACGTCGGGGCCAATTTGGAAATTCGCACCGCCGCCGGTAATCGAGAAATTGAACGAGCTTCCCGAACTCAAGGCCGTGGCAACCGAGAAGCTCAGGTCGAGCGTCGGCGTGTCGATCGACGCCTGGAGTCCGTTGCCAGTGGCCGTAACGCCGTTGATGGTGGCGGACACGTCGGTACCCGCACTGCGGGTGGCCACAGTGTTCGATTTGTCGACGGTGCTGAATGTGCCACTGATGGCCTGCACCGAAGTGAAGGCATTCGAGCCGTAGTCGGTCGACTTGAAGACCAGGTTGCCGCTTCCATCAACCGAGGCACTGACGCCGGTCGCATCCGAAACGCCGTTGACTGCGGACTCGACTTGGGCCACCGTGGTGCCGGTGTTAAAGTTGAATACGTTATAGCCTTGGTCGCCACCGACTTGGAGGACGACGTTCGAGGTCAACGTTCCGCCCGAGTAAGTCAGCGTTCCTTGCGTTGCCTGGGCGTTGACTTTCACGTCCACGCCGACCGACGACTGGGTGCCGAAGTTGGCCTGATTGATCTGCAGATTGCTGATATTGGCGCTGCTGGTCGATCCGGTGAACAGGCTGGCTGCGCCCGTGATGCCACCGAGCGTGCCGGCAGAGACAACACTGGCCGA
Source organism: uncultured Planctomycetaceae bacterium (assembly GCA_963702015.1). Classification (GTDB taxonomy): domain Bacteria; phylum Planctomycetota; class Planctomycetia; order Pirellulales; family PALSA-1355; genus DATJTR01. Next base: position 448,730 of record OY969698.1, on the reverse strand, counting down.
AAACTGACCGCCGCTCACCGCCGCGATCGCCGCGGCGACCGCCGTGGTGGTGGAGACACCGGAAGCAATGTTCACGGTCAGCGTGTTGTGCGAGGCGGAGTAGGCCGCGGTTTCCGAGCCGGAGGCGGCACCGCTGACCAACTTTAGCGACAGGCCGTTGAAGTCAGTTGCTCCGGTGGCCGTGGTAACTTTGATCGACGAGTCGTTCTTTCCACCAGCCAAGACAGGAGCCGAGCCAGCCGGAGCAAACGTGCCGGTCGCGCTGCCGGCACTGTCAACCGCGGCAGTGTACAAGGCCGACACGGCCGTCGAGGCGTTCACCGCACTGATGACGTCGGCCGCAGTGGCCCCAGTCGCGAATGCGATCTTGATTTCGGCATAGGTATGCGAGCTGGACACGTAGGAGGTCAATTGCACCGAATTCGATCCCGATCCGGTGGCCGCAACGATTTTGGTGTTGTTGGCCGTGGTTCCAGCGGTGACGGCGGTGAGCTTGAATCCGGTGTTGCCCGAGCCGTAAGTGACGCTGGCCTTGGTGGCTGCCTCGGTCAAGGTGGCCGAGAGGGCCGTGTAGCTGGTGCCGGCCGACGTGTTGATAAAGCCCAGACTTCCATCGAGCAATTTCTTGCCCTGGAACGTCGTCGTATTGGCGATGGTGTCGATGGCTTGCAACGAGGAGTCGACTTGGAGCTGGTTGGCCGCAACCTGGTCAGAGCTCAGAGCTCCGGTGTTGGCCGATTGATTGACCAGGCCCTGAATTGTATTGAGCAGTTGCTGAACCTGGCTCAACCCGCCATCGGCCGTGGAAATAATTTCCGTGGCCAACTGGCTGTTGTTGATGCCGGTCTGCACGCCGGTAATGTCCGAGCCGAGCGACGCGGCGGCGATCAAACCGGACGGGTTGTCGGCACCGGTATTGATCTGCAAGCCCGTGCTCAATCGGGTCAGAGAGGTTTGCAGTTGGTTATTCGCGCTCGCGAGATTCTGCTGTGCAATGAGCGCACTGACGTTTGTATTGATACGAGTCATGCCGGACACCCCCTAAGGTTTCTGTAAGAACTCTTTGCTTCAAGCTCGACCGGTACTCGGGGAATTTCCGGGCGAAGCCTGTCTTGTATGGTCCGAGGTCCGATATTTGTTTCGGATCTCGCTCGCGCTTGGGGCATGATTCGTTCACGCCTGCCAGCCCAACGCGATGGATTGCTCTTCGTCGCGAATCGTTTAACTCGGGGGCGACACCCGCGGGACTCGGCCCGGCGTTTGCGCCTTGCTGTTCTACCGACCGGAATTGCCCCGAACCGCCACTCTATGGCGGACAGGGGAAACATACTCGGTCGCTAGACTGCTCTATCGTCTTCGTGGGTTAGGTGCTTTAGGTAAATTGGTCCCGGCCTTCTGTATTCCCGGTCTCTGGGCCGATTTCCGGCCGGATTCGTGCCGCCATTGCCGGTAACAACCGGCAGTGGCGAATGTCATGGTTGGAGGGGTTGTCTTTACGATTCCTTGGCCGGACGCGGGGGCGCCACCCCTGACCTGCCTAGGCTTTGCGTATCCTTCGGCTCTATGCGGCTCGCTTTCAGGTTCTCGCGCTGGATCGCCTCGTAGACTTCTTGGCGATGGACCGGGATTTCTGTGGGCGCGTTGATTCCGAGGCGCACTTTGTCTCCGCGAATGTCAACGATGGTGACAACGATGTTGTCGCCGATCATGATGCTTTCGTCGCGTTGTCTCGACAGGACAAGCATCGATGGCTCCTTGTTCTCGAAAACCGCCGCTCGTGGGGCGGCTCTCATTGTCCGGAAGACATTGTCTTGCGGATCGGTTTTCCCACATCCCGTGCTCGATGGCGGGCACGGGATGGTGTTGGTGGGGGGGCTGGGTTGGTCGTTGGTTGGTCGCGCCCGACATCTGTCGGGCAGGTAGGGCAATCCGTCGGCCCCGACAGGCGAGGCAGGTTGGTTGGGGGGCAGGGCCCGTCAGGCAGTCTTCTTCAGTAACGCCGCTTCGTGCGACAATTCGTGTTGCACCGGATATTCGTTATTGGCCACCACTTGTCGGCCCAATCTTGAATCCAGATTGAGCACCAGCGGAGCCTTCAGGTTCAAAGTAATTGATCGCTCGTTCTTGCCGACGATCACCAGTACCTTGGCGTCTTGCGCCCGTTGGATGGCCAGCGGTGCCAGTTCCGAACGAACGATTCGCACCTGGTAGTCCGGCACAAATCGCCGGGGGGTGACCACCGCCAACGCAACCTCCGGTCGCGAAGTGCTTTGGAGCCAGCCAAGAGCATCGTTCTGGGCGTCTGCCAGCAGAACCCAATGCTGACAATCTTCGAGCCCCATCAACCCCGTCGGAAAGACGAGGATGTCTTCCACTTCGATGGTGACTGCGCCAAACCGCGTGGTTTGTATATCCATGGCTGGGCCACTTGATTTCTCGTCCTTGATCCGCGTATTGCGGATATCGGCCGGCTGGTACGAAGCAAAACAGAAAAACCCGCGCACTTCTTGGCGCTTCCCATTCAATGTCGACCCCGACCCGATGGAAAAGGCTCGCCAGCATTCCCAGCCCCACCGGGGCCCAATGAACCGTGACCAGCCGCGCGAAGCCTTCGGCGCGCCGGCGACTTTGCTGGCGGCTCCCATTTTGGACCGACCCAACAGCGCTCGCGCGATGACTTAGAGGTAGCTGAGCAGCGTCAACTTGGAAACCAGCGCCGTGGTTTGGAGCGAAGCCTCCATCGACGTTTGCGCTTCTGTCAACTGCGATATCACTGTAGCCATGTCGACGTCGACATTTTGCGAAAGAGAGGATTGCAGCGAGGTCGCCGTCGAGGTCAATTGGCTCTGAATGTTAGATAACGACTGTTCTTGTTCGCCTAGGGTACTGTGCGCCAAATTGAGTTGATTTTGATTATTCGCCAGCGCCGCGAGGCCGCTCTGAATGCCGGTCGTATCATTCGTTTCCAAGGCACTCTGCAGCCTTATCAAGGTGTTAAACACGCCGTCGACCTGGCCGGGATTCGGATCCGTGCCCATGAGCGTGGCAACACCTCCCGAAACGCTTCCCGCGCTGCTTTGCGTGGCACCACTCGGAACCAGTCCCAATTGCTGTGCCGCTGTGCCGCCGCTGGCCGAGATCACTTGAAGCTGGCCGGTGTCGCCAGCGCCGTCGGGGGTCGACAGGAGGATGCCGTTGCCATTTGTCGACAATTGGGCGGTGACCTTGTTGCCAGCAGATTGATTGGCAGGGTCGTTGTTAATCAGGTTGATGACGTCGCCGATCGTTTGAGCCGACGCGACGGAGACGCCGAACGACGTTCCATCGGGCCGGTCAATCGTGAAGTCGTCAATGCCGGCCCCCAGGGTTTGGACTCCAGCCCCATGGTTCAGTTCGGATAATGGCGTCGACGTCGTCAAAGTCAGGACGCCAAGTTGGGCAGCGGTAGTTCCACCGTCCTCGCCGATTGAAAAATCCGCGCCGCTGAGACGCGATTGGATATTAATTCCCGTTCCTTGAGCGTTGATTGAGGCCACCGCCCCAGCATTGGATCCATTGATGTCGTTGATGACGTCCTGGATGGTTTGGGCGCCAGCGAAGCTGATGTTGTACGACTGGCCGCCAGAATCGATTTGGATGCCGGTCGTGTCGAAAGGAGTCCCGCTCCCGCCACTCAGGGTGGCGGTTAGCGCGGAATCGATGACTCCCGTGCCGGCCGCAGTGTTACTGGTGCTGTCCTGGGGCACGAGGCTAGCGCTGAACAGCGAACTGACCGCGGGATTCTTGTTCAGCGCGTTGATGATGTCATTGGCGGTGGTTTTTCCGGCCGCGACTTGAAACACCAGAGTGGCGCTGTTTGGGTCGAAGCTAACCGTCTCGTTGCCCTCGGTGATGGCTGGATTATCGACGAACGAAACGGTAGCGCCGTTCGTTCCGGTCCCCACATTCGTGCCTTGGAAGATCAGGTCGTTGTTGGCCCCGGGAGAGTCGATTTCGGCGCTTGATCGCGTGCCCAAAATATCATTCAGCGGTGTGGTGAGTGTGAGCTGCGGATTTAAGTTGCTGCCAACGATAGGCCCCGGGCCGCTGCCGTTGGCCTGAAGGATGCCCAAGTCGCTGGCCGTATTCCCGCTGCCGACTTCCTTAATGGAAAGGTTGCCCGATCCTCCCACCAGCGAAACATCGAGACCGGTTGAAGTAATCGAGACGTTGACCTGACTGCCCGCGGGCGGATTGGCCTCGATCATTTGCACGACATCGCCGACCGTCTGCGCTCCGCTAAGATCGACGATGCTGGTGGCGGTTCCATTCGAGACGGCGATGGCCCCCTTCGCAATGCCCACGCCGCCATTGAGGTCGGACAGTTGTGTTGACGACGTGACCACCGGGGAGAGATTGGTTGTACCTTGAACACCGGAAGAAAGGGTGCCGAAGACACTATTTCCGTTGACGTTGGTGGCAAAAACCTGGTTGAGATCGGAGTAAGAGTTGAGGGGACTTTCATTGCCGTTATACTGCACGTAGTTGCCGTCGTAGGTGAAAGGCTCGACCGATGTTTGCGAGCCGGCAAATAGATATCGTCCTTGGATAGTCTGGTTGCCAATGTCAACCAGCTGGCTGACGATTTGCTCGATTTGATTGGCGGCCGATTGCTGTTCGGCAGTGGTTGCGGTACTGCCAATGGCCGATTCAGCGGTACTCTGGGCGGTATTCAGCAGATCACCGATGCTGGTCATCGCCGAGTCGGTCGTGCTGAGATAGGTTTGGCTCGAAGAAACGTTCGACTGGTATTGCGTGTTTTGGGCAATCTGCTGCATCAATTCGATGCCATTTTCCGCAGCCGTCGGGTTGTCGCTCGGTAGCACCAAGCTTTGGCCAGTGCTAACCTCGGTTTGCAGCCGGGTCAGGTTAACTTCGTCAGCGTCGATCTGATTGACGAGACGCTGGTTGACGAGCGCATCGCTGACACGCGTGTTCGGGATGGGAATGATTGTGGACATAACGAGGTTAGCCGCTGGTTGAACCCAAGCGGGCTAGAGATTTACTAATGTATTCATCAAAGTGTTAATCGTCGAAATCAGCTGTGCCGAGGCCTGATATTGTCTTTGGTAACTGAGCATGTTGATCGTTTCTTCATCAATGCTCACCCCGCTGACAGACATACTGTCACCTTGGAGAGTCGATTGATACGTTTGGTAGCCACTGGCCGCGGCTTGGGACTGGGCGGAACTTTGGGTTACCCCTTCGGCCAGTTGGTTGTAAAGGTCCGAGAGTGACGAGCCATTCTGACTGGGAAGCGGCGTAGTGTATAAGCCCGCCAATGCCACACCGTTATTGGTATCCGCACCGATGCCACCTTGGCTGGCGGCAAACTTGCTTGGATCATTGACAACGTCGGAGTTCACTCCCAAATCCAGTGCCGTGGATCCGGTAAAGAAAGTATTGATTCCAAGCGAGGCCAGCAGCCCGCTCGTGTCATTGGAGAACGCCAATTGGTCATTGGGCGAGGAGGTGGCGATGGTCAATTGCCCCTGGCTATTGATCGAGGCCGAAACTCCATTGACCGCGTTGAGCTGCTGGACGACGCTGTTTAACGTGGTGTCTTGGCCCAGGCCGGTTAGATCGACGTTGATCGTGCTGGTCTGTGTTTGTCCAGTGGTGGGGTCGTTGACCTCGATGTCAAACGAGCCATTGACTGGAGTGTTAGTCAGTCCGGCTGCATCGAGCGGAGCAGTGGGGTCAGCGACGCTGACCTGACTCGTGACGCTTTGATAACCAGTTTGGCCTTGGCCAGAAGCATAGACCTTGTTGAATTCGAAAGCGACCGTATTAGCCAATGAGTTGAGGTTGCTGAGGAACCCGCCGACGATTTGATCGCGCGAGTTGATCAACCCCGCCAAATTGCCCGATGTGGGATCCAAGGGAACATTGGTTCCCGCGAATTCGATATTGCTCACTGTCGAACCGTTGACGGTTGACTGCACGGCCTTGACCTGCTGAGTCTGCGAACCGAATACCAAGTAGTTACCGCCGGTGTAAACTGCCACCGATCCATCGGACTGTTGGACGACGTTGATGTTGATCAGATTCGAGAGTTGCGTCAGGTCTTCATTTTGCTGATCGGTCAGACCGACGGCAGGGCTGCTGGCGCCGTTTCCACCCTGGGTTTGCACAATTTGCCCGTTCAGGGTACCAATTTGTTGGACGAGTTGATTGATGGTCCCCGCGCTGGCCGCCACCTGTTGATCGAGATTGTCGCTCGTCGCGACGGCCTGCGTAGCAATGTTATTGAATTGCTTGGTCAAAGTTTGCCCCGCCAGTACTGCCAGGTTGGCTTGGGACACATCACCTGGGCTGTTCAGAACCGCGTTGATGCTGCTGAAGAATGAAGTCAGCGAACTACCAAGACTGTTGTCTCCCAGTTCGTTGAGCAACCCTTCCAGGCCTTGATAGGTTTGCGATTCAACTTGCGAGCCCGTGGCATCCGCGTTGGCTCCGCGCAACTCCTGCTCGACAAACGGGTCGATTTCCTGCGTGATTCCAGAAACCTCGACGCCTGTCCCGAGCGTCAGGGCTCCGATTGTCTGAGAAACCGAAGGGGTGAAATTAACCACCTCGCGCGAATAGCCGGGCGTGTCGACGTTGGCGACATTTTGCCCCACGACCTGCAGCCCGATTTGGGCCGCATTAAGCGTGTTGCCCGCCATTTGGATGGTCGAAAGAAGGGACATGGTTCGCCGTCTTTTCCGGGGTCGCCTAAGCAGCCTGGTCTACCAGTGAGCCGCCATGGCCAATCATCTCGCCTCTACCATATGTCGGTTCGCTTCGCCCACCGGTCGCGATGATCTCAAGCAATCGCGTTAGGTAAAGCAACGTCCGCTGAACGAAGACCCAATTCGCCAGGCTCTGGTGTTGAAGCAACCGCGCGCGTTCCGCCGCAACCGCGATCTGGCTTTCTAAGCCAGCACGTTCTGGCGCCGGCAACGAACTGGCTAGCGACCGCAAGCTGGCAGATGGCAGGCTTTCACGGGCTGCGTCGGCAAGCAGTTCTTGCCGTCGTCGCTGGCACGATTGGAGTCGGGTAATCAATTGTGTTTCGACTCCTTGCAACTGGTCGAGTCGAACTCGATCCATGGCCACGAGCGATTCCCGTTTGTCGGCCAGGAAGGTCAACAATTCCTCCTGAACCGTCGTCAAATCGCTGAGAAACGTGGCTAGCTCTGACTCCCACAAGGTGGCCATAAACTCGTGCTTTCTGCTTGCGGTAATATTCAGGGGCTGCGATCGATTTTGTCGGGGGGCTAACTCTTCGCCACCTTAACCGGCCGGCCGAGGTAAACGCTGTTCGACCAGGCGAGTTGGCGGGCGGTTGCGGCTCCGCGCTGCGGGCAATCATTTCCGATTCAAAGAGAACAACTCGAACATGGGGCCAGAGAACGTATGGGCACTGGACTTCGCCATGTTTTTGGCCAGCATTTGATCGAGCTGGCCCTGGAACACTTCTTCCGCGTGGCCTCCATTGAAGTATGATGCTTTGCCGACCGTCTTACGCATCTCCTTCAACATCTGTCCGTAAAAGGTCTCGCCAACAAAGGAGTCGAACGCTTCACGCAGTTTTCCCTGCTTCGCATCGGCCCCTTGGAGCCGTCGGCCATTGAGTTCCTGGGCGTCGGTCGTCGGCGGCGGCAGGCGGCTCGACGTGGGCATGAGCGACTGGGTTTGCATGACGAACGACTCCCACGGAAATTTGCTGTGAACGAAATGATTCCAATGATCGGCAAAACGAGCGGCACCTCGTCGTTGGCTTCTATTCGATGATCAGCGTGCCATGTAATTTCCCGTTCCGTTCCAGTCCTTTAATGATGTCGATGATGTCCTCGGTCGGCACTTTCACGGCATTCAGCGATTCGACCAGCGATTTGAGCTTTGCGGTCGACGTCTTTTCAGGGTCAAGGGGAACGAATCGGTTCAAGGCCATGTTGTCGCCCGTCTCGATCACGACATTCTTGTGCGTGACCACCACCGATCCGATCTCCACGTCGCCACCGATCACGACGCTGCCCGCGCGAGAGTTGATGACGACGCGGGCCTCGGCATGCGGCTCGATCATCGGCAGGCTGAGCACCTGCGATATGAACAGCACCGGGTCGTCGCGGTATTGCGGCGGAATAATCACTTCAATGTTCACGGCGTTAAGCGCCTTGGCGAGTGAGACGTCGTGGCTTTGGAAGTTGAGTTGGCTGTTGATCAACTCGGCGACGTCCTGGGCGACCTGGAAATCAGCGTGATTCTTGTCAAGCACCAACGTGATCTTGTCTTCCTTGGAGAAGACGTTGAAAAAATCTTCTTCGAGCCGGCACCCTTTGTGGACCGTGGCCACGTTCGGCGTGCCATCAATGTGAAGCAAACCTTGGGCGAAAGCGTAGACTCGACTCGACGACCCGCGCGGGGCGGCGATTTGGCTGTTTGTGGGCCGCACGGCGGGGGGGACCAGCGGTCCTTGCAACGGAGTCAGGAATAATGTCCCGCCCGCCAGTGTACGGGCCGTGCCAATCGAACTGACCGTGCAATCGAGCGTATCTCCTTGACGGGCACCGGCGGCCGGCACCGTTGCAGTGACCATGACCAGCGCCACGTTCTTGGCATCTTTGATGTCGATACTTTCCGATTTAGCCGACGGGTTCGTTCCCATCAATTGCAGGGCCGTGGCCAAACTGCGAATGGTCGGCACGAAATCGCTGCCGTCCCCGGTCCCCTTCAGACCGATGACCAGTCCCAAGCCGTGCAACGTATTTTCTTCCTGGCCCTTGATGCGGCAGACGTTTTTCAAAAGTGTCCGCCCGAAGGCAGGGCTGCCCAAGGCGACGGTGCACGCGAGCACGAAGGTGCCAACAAGGCGGGTGATTCCATTATTCAAAATATTCATTAAAACATTCCAAAGCGGTCGAGCAGGTTGAACATCCAGCCGCGGCGATAACCGTCGCGCGCGATGCCCTCCTCGCGTTTGTCGATGCTTAACTCCGCCACCTTCTCACTGAGAATCGTGTTGTTTGGAAGCACATCTTCCGGGCGGACGATTCCCGATACCCGGCGTCGCCAACGCTCCTCGTTGTTGACCATCGTTTGATGACCTTCCAACACCAGATGGCCGTTAGGCCGGATGTCGACAACCCGGGCCTCGATGCTGAACTGCATCAAATCCTTGGTGTCGAGATTCGATTGGGCCTGGAACTGTCCTTGCAGAGTTCCGTTAATTTGCTGACCGCCCACGGTCGGCACCAATTCCAATCCTTTGAATTTCACGAAGTTGCTTAAGGTGGCGTCGAGCTGCCCTTGCTTACGGCGCTGGATCTTGTTGTTGCTCGAAACTTGCGACGCTTCGACGACCATCACGGTGATCAGGTCGTTCAGCTTGAAGACCCGGGGCGGTTCCACCCCTTCGTACAACCACGAACTGTTCGAAAGCGTGAGGGGTGGCGAACCCGCCGCGTTTGCCGAAACGCGGGCCGTCATCATTTCCTGCCGAAACAGGCTCGAATTCTGGGCCGTTGCCCGCATGGCGGCGCACGACCAAACGACCACGGCCAGGGCCAGTGGCGCATACCGCTTCCAGAAGTCGTGGCTAAGACCAATCATATTCACTGGGCTCGTGGCGAATCTTGGGCGCTGACCGGCACGGTCGTTTGGTTCATGGCAGCTTTGGCCGCTTGCAATCGGGTCGCATTCGGCGGCCGCGTCGCCGGGTCTTCATGCGTCGGAATGGCATGGGCGTAGACTTCGGCGGTCTGCGGGCCGACGACCCGCGCGAAATACGTTTCGCGCTGGGCCAGCGACTCGATCGTCACCAGATCGCCCATCGCCCCATCTTCGCGCGCTCGGGCGGTCACGCGAACCTGAATTCCCGCCGTCCGGGAGTAAATGGTCACAATCTCATTGCGCCGCACCAGCAATTGTGGGCGCACGGTTTGATCGTCCAGGATTTGCCCCTCGGCCACTTGTTTGGCTGTCTCGCATCCGATGACTTCTTCCACGGATTGGAAGATGCGTGCCTTGCCTTCATTGGGTTGGCTCGCCTGGAGGCGAACATCACCTGGATGGATGATTACGCCGCGGCCCAGCGAATGGGTCGCCACCACCAACATCGGTGGCAGCGAAACGTCCGCCGTCAAGGTCAGGCTGACAGGACCCTTCTCGCCCGGGCCGGCAATCGTAAAGGTCTGCCGGCCGGTCCACGGGCTGGTGCCGCCGGTCACAGTCAGTTGTTTGACGTTGGCAAGCGTCAGTGCTTGATCGTCGGTGAGCGTGAGCTTGATGATCGAAGTCTCGTTCTGTGCGTCTTGTTCGGTCAAGTAGGCGGCAATCGCCTTGTGGACCGTCTCGGTGACCTGGCGAACCGAAATCGGCGACCGCGGCAGACCGTCGGGTCGTGTTGAAACTGCATCGACAACACCCACGATCGTCACCTTGCTGGCGCCCGAAAACCGGTGCTCACGCATGTTCAACCCGCGCAGTACCAACAAGTCTTCGATTTCACGCAACCGCAAATAACGCTTCTGTCCATCAGCGGGTGCCGGGATCAGGTCGATTCGGCCGAGCGCTTTCACTTCGTCGGGGTTGGTGGAGTAGATCTCGGCCACGTCGGCCAGCAGTACCAGGACGCCGTCGGTCCGGCATTCGCCGCGGAGGTGGATTTCGGCGGCTGCAGCCGTGTCGTTTCCTAGGGCCGGATGCATGAGAGAAAGTGTGCCGAGCAATACGGCAATCCTGAACATGCCGTGCGCCTGGCTTGCAAGCCGCAGGCCCGTCGGGTGGAATTCGAATTGTCTGTCTTGAGCGGTTTTCATTTCGGATTCTGGCCTAATACCGACGTAGGTTGGCGATCAACTGCAAGATCTGGTCGGCGGCCTGCACGACTTGCGAATTGAGCTCAAAGGAGCGCTGGGTGGTGATCAGATTGATCAGTTCTTGGACCGGATCGACGTTCGAGAGCTCCAATTGGCTCTGATTCAGCGTGCCGAGACCGTTCTGGCCCGGGTTGGCCAGTAGCGGCGGACCCGATGCATCGGTCTGTTGAAACAGATTCTGGCCCAGTTTGAACAGGCCTTCGGGGTTGATGAAGTTGCCCAATTGGAGCTGGCCAACGATGGTGTAATTCAAGTTGTTGTACTGTTGCACCTGAACCTTGCCGTCCGAACCGATGACGATGTTGGTCATGTCCTGCGGGACGGTGATTGGCGGTTGGATGATGTAGCCGGTCTGGGCTGAACCGATCACCAATTGATAGTTGGAATTGACCGACCAGTCACCTTCGCGGGTGTACAGAGTTTGTCCGGTGAAAGGATCGAGAACTTGGAAGAAACCGCGGCCGTTGATGGCCACGTCGAGCGGACTGTCGGTTTCTTGCAAATTGCCCTGGCTGAAATCGGTTTGCGTGCTTTGGACGCGCGTTCCCAAGCCGACGGCGATGCCGGTCGGCGTGAAATTGCCTTGAGGATCCTGATAGCCCGGCAACTTGAGTTGTCGGTACATCAAGTCCTCGAAATTGCACCGTGCGGCCTTGAAGGCCGTTGTGTTGGAGTTGGCCAGGTTATTGGCCAGCACGTCCAACTTGGTGTCCAAGGAGTTCATCCCTGTCGCGGCGGTATAAAGTGTCTGAACACTCATGAGAGCTGCAGTCCCAGTTGGCCAATGTAGGGTCGCGGAACTTGCTTCCGTGACACGGAACGACTGCCAAAGATTCCAGTGCTTTGGCAGCATGCAAAAACCGGTGGAGTGACTTTCCTCTTCGACAAACCCCTATTTGCGAGACATGACAGTAACGGCTTACGTTTCCTTGAGAACCTGGCTTATCAAATCGTTCAGCAATTCATCTTGGTTGCGAATCAAGGCGATGTTCGCCTCGAAGGCCCGCGATGTTTCGATCAACTCCACCATCTCGTCAGTCGGCTGGACATTCGACGATTCGAGAAATCCCACCGTCACTTGTCGCTCCGAGGGGTCGAGCGGCTTGACCGGCGCGAGCGGTGCGTACAGGTTGTCACCTACTTTTGCCAGGTCCCCATTCGAACGCGGGCGAACCATCGCCATATAAAACACGTCGCCGCCCTGGGCGATTGCGCCGTCGGGCGTTGATCGCCACGGAACGGTCTCGTCGACGAGGATCGGTTCATTCAGGTCGCTCATCACGGGATAGCCTTCGGGCGTGACCAATTGCCCCGTGACGTCAATCGTGAAGTTTCCGGCCCGGGTGAGCAGCTGTTGGCGTCCCTTTTGGACGACGAAAAAGCTATCGCCGTTGATTGCGAAGTCGGTCGGCCGCTCGGTCTCTTTCAGCGCGGCCGGGGAATAATCGGTGATGGTCCCCAAAACCTTGACGCCGCCGCCTATGTCGTTGACCGAGCCGGACCCGGACTGGTCCATGCCGCGATCGGTCGCTTCGGCCAGCCTGGCCTGGAACAGCGCCTGGTCGCGCTTGAAGGCGATCGTGTCGACGTTGGCCAGATTGTTGGCCAGCGTCTCCATGCGAACGCTCTGCGCATGAGCGCCTTCAGCAGAAAGGTAAAGTCCGTAGGGCACGTTCGACTCGTTGCGTTCGGGGCGCCCCCCCTGACCGCCGAGTCGCGGTTGCCTGATTCGTTAAGCAACCGGCATGCCACGAAGCAGGATCTTGATTGAGCGGCCGGCCGCCCGATGAACTTAAACCAGTCGGCCTAAGATAGTTCCGCGTTGGTGAATACTGACAATCGGCGATGATTCCGGCAGGTAATCACGAGCGTTTGATGCTCTTCGCTAGCATCGCTTTCTGCCGATCATCGCGCAGATTTCGCCGCTGTCGAGCAAAGTCGACGGACACTCAGACGCTGCTCAGCCAGTCTGCCGAGCGCGATCGATTAGTGCCGCCGCCCCCGCCTTAAGCAGCGAGTCGGCAACACGCTGGCCCAACTCTTGGGCTGCCAGTGGTTCAGCCCTTTCTTGCCAAATAAGCCTTTCGCGTCCATCGGGGCTGAGGACTGCTCCGCTCAAGATCATCTCGCCAGGCGAGCTCGCGCGCACCAACCGGCGACGGGGGCCAGGCAACCACCCCGCAGCCGGGCCAGTAATGCGCGTTCTGCCACGACCGCCGCATGTGTCGACGGGTCGTCTAACCGGGCCAGCAGGGCCAATCTCTCGCTATCATCGTCCCGCGCTTCGATTCCTAACGCACCTTGCCCAATTGCCGGCAGCATGATTTCATACGGCAAAATTTGGGTAATTTCGCTCGCCCTCCCCAAGCGTCGCAGGCCAGCAGCGGCGAGGACGATGGCATCGCATTCACCGTCGGCGAGCTTGCGAAGACGCGTATCGACGTTGCCGCGAATGTTTCCGACCACCAAATCCCGCCGGACATGCAACAATTGCGCTTGTCGCCTGAGGCTGCCGGTCCCGACGAGCGCACCCTGCCGGAGCCCGTCGAGTGGCAACCGCTCGCGACTAATCAGGACGTCGGCCACCTCCTCGCGCGGCGGGACGGCCGCCAGGGCCAGTCCCTCGACCGGCTCTGTGGGCAAGTCTTTCAGACTGTGGACCGCCACGTCGATGCGGCCATCAAGCAGCGCCCTTTGGAGCTCCTTGGTAAACACGCCAGGGCTGCCAAAGGTGCCTATCGTGTCATTCTTGACCCTGTCTCCCTCCGTGGTGATCGGCACCAGCTCGACTTGCCCGCCCCAAACAGTGAGTTGATGGGCAACCCATTCAGCTTGACGCAATGCTAATGGGCTGACTCGAGTACCAATGCGGACGTGGAGACGTGAGGACATGCGTCGTGATGGGAGAAAACGTGGCGGCAGTAAGATCCAACCATTGTGCGGCAGTTCCGCTGTTGTGGCAAGGCGGCTGCCGGGGCGATCAATCCGCCCAAATGTCAATTCTGGACAACTGCTTCCTTAGCCCAGCCCTTCGGCGCGGGCCAGAACCGCAACCGCCACGAGCGCCGCGCCTGCCCGACTTAGCGTGCGTGCAGCCTCGCCTGCGGTGGCACCCGTCGTCATGACGTCGTCGACCAGCAGCACCCGTGATCCTGGCAGATCGGGATGCGATGGCGCGCGAAACGCACCTCGCACATTCGCCAGGCGACCATTGCGGGTCAGGCCGATCTGCGGTCGTGTCCGCCGTCGCATGCGCAACAGATGCGGTGCGCAGGGAACATGAAGACGCTGGCTAACCGTCCGCGCCAAGATGTCCGGGTTATTAACGCCGCGCCAAAAGCGACGTGTCCAATGCATTGGCATCGGCACGACGACATCCGCTGCCAGCCCCGACAGCCGTTCACCGCTTTGATCAACCAGCACATGGGCCAGCGCCATCCCGAGCGTCGGGTCTTTGGAATTCTTAAGCCTCAAAATCGCGGCACGCAACAAACCGTCGTATGGGGCCAGCCGCACCGTAGCCTGAAATCGTGGCTCCTCCGCATTGCAATGTGCGCACGCGCCCTGGCGAATGACCGGCCGACTCGAAGGCGACGGCCAGAGTCCGTGCACAAATCGGGCAAACCGCGAGGCGTTCGGCGAGCTGTTCGCGACAGGCATCGCAAAACCGGTGGCCGCCGTCGGCGCACGCAAGCCCACACCAAGCGCATTGCGGAGGATAGATCAGGTCGAGACCTCGATCCCGCCAAAAGCCGAGCGTTTTGAGTCGGCCTTGCCATCCCATGCCGATGCCCTCGGCGATGCAATGAATCGCGAACAATTGGAAGTGACCGCCGGCACGCATCCGTGTGCCAGCGTCAAAAGCTGGACAAATACTGCAATCTAGCTCCGTGGATTAGATTGCGGCGCTCGAGCGCCAAAGTCAAGCCGCGGTCGCACCTTGATTGGATTCCCCGGGGCAGCCGGTGCGCCGATGACAAGTTCCCCGGAAAGGTGGCTCGGTCGGTTACGCCTGTCCAAGAGCCGTCGCGGCATGGAGGGCCACGATCACCAGATGGTTCCGATTCGCGAAGTCGATGACTTGCCGCTGGTCGACGAGGATCGTTTTTCCGGCTTCGACCGCCAGTACCTTGCCGCCGGCTGCGACCATCGATTCAAGGGTTCCCATGCCGATCGTCGGGACGTCGAAACGCATGTCTTGCCGGGGCTTGGCAACTTTGACGACGGTGAATCCGCCGATCGGGCACAACGGACCCGCCCGTTGGATGCATGCGTCAGTCCCTTCGATCGCTTCGATGCTCAGGACCGCGCGGTCTTTGACGATCACGCTTTGGCCCACGTCGAGGCGCCCCATTTCCTTCGCGACCTCCCAGCCCAGCGCGATGTCTTTTCGCTGAGCGGCAGTGGCGCATGCACAGTCAAACATCCCTCGGGCACGAGCAACTCGGGGGCGTAGTCGGTCGCCGGTCCAAACATGACGCCTCGCTGACGGAACGTTTCCACGATTGCGCCCAACAGCGTATCGTCGCGGCGATCTTTGCGCCGAGGATGAAATGGGGATAGAACGTTCGCAAGCCGGTCCAGTCGGGCAAATGTTTGATCCACATCCGCGGCTGGTACAATTGCACTTTGTGAATCTTGCCGGCCATGACGGCGCGGGTGACACCGTGGCGCTGGAAGTAGCGGATCGCCCCACCCAATTTTGCCAAACCGATCCAGCCGAAATCATCGACCACCCCACGCAAGGCGGACTCGTCGGCGTGGTCTTTGACTCCGAGACAATAAACCTGATATCCGGCCGCTCGCAGCGCTTGGGCGACCACCAGCGGATAGCGGCCCCAGCCGGCAACCAGACCGACTCGACGTTGGGCGGATGGCGACGCGTGCGACATCACTGACACGGAGCTCGTTGACGGCTGGGAGGAACTCAAGCGGCCTGACTGCGGGGCGGGTCGTCGTGGTTACGGGTCCGGTTCAACAGGCGCTCGAGTGCCGCGACGCGCTTGCGCAGCTCGGGCAATTTGGCAATCGCCGCAAAACGCGCCTTTTGTTCACGCTCAGGACTGGCGGGGGTACCCAACATACGGGCTTGCGACGGTACGTCGTTGGTGATGCCCGACATGGCTCCCAGTACCGCGCCGGCACCAATGTGTACATGGTCGCGCACGCCCACCTGACCGGCCATGACGACGTGATCGCCCGTCGACGAGCTGCCGGCAATTCCCACCTGAGAACAAATCATGTTATGGCGGCCGATGCGGCAATTGTGGGCGATCATCACGAGATTGTCGATTTTTGTGCCGTCGCCGACTTTGGTCGGCCCGTAGGTGCCGCGATCGATGGTCGTCAGCGCTCCAATCTCGACGTCTGCCCCGATTTCGACGTTTCCCAGTTGGGCGCAAGGACGATGCTGGCCCTCGACAAACCGGTAGCCAAATCCATGCGAACCGATCACGCAGCCGGCGTGGATCACAGACCGTGCTCCGACCACTGTGTTCTCGTATAACACCACGCTCGGATAGAGCGTGACGTCTTCGGCCAGTCGGCACCCGGCCATCACGTGGCTGCCACTGTGAATGGTCGTGCCGCGACTCAGCACCACGTCGTCGCCGATCGTGGCGCCAGCATGAATGTCGACGTCGTCGGCAATCTGCGCCGTTGGGCTGACAATTGCCCGAGGGCTGACGCCGATTCGGCCGCTGCTGCGTGCTGGGCGGAAGTATTGCACAATGCGCGTGAACGCCTGGTGGACGTCGGCCACGGCGATGGCGGGCATTGTCAACCGTTCGGCCGGAAAGCCAGCCGGGATGATGGCCGCGCGGGCGTGAGTGGCCGCCAACTTTTCGGCCTTCTCATCCCGGTCGACAAAGGTGATGTCGCCAGGTCCGGCGTCCAAAAGCGTAGCCGCGCCGAGGACCTCTACGGATCCTTCGCCGACGACCCGCCCTTCGACGAGACTCGCAAGCTCACCTAACGTCGCCGCCATCGGAAATCCTTTCCGAGAGTTGCCCCCGCTCCGGACGCCTCCTTGCGCCCGCGCATTCGCGGTATTCGCAGCCGAATTTGGGTTCGGTTTGCGGGGGCGAATGCTACCGGGTCTCAGCTGGCCGAACAATAGCGAAAAGCCCGGGGGTTTTCGAGGCCAGGGCTTCTGCCTCCCTCATTTCCCGAAAACCCTCGCTGCAAGCTCCGACCGCGCCGGCATCATCCCCCCCTGCCCTTCTAGTGGCCGGAGAGCAACCTGCCAATGTCGAGGCTCAAGACAAAGAGCATCAGGCTGATAATGAACAGGAAGCCCGCGTAGTGGAAGGCGATGACCACTCGCTCGCTGACCGGCCGCTTCAAGATCCCCTCGAGCAAGAGAAAGACCATGTGGCCACCATCGAGGATCGGAATAGGCAGGAAATTGATCACAGCCAAATTCGCGCTGAGCATGGTCAAGAACAGTAGCAATTCGGGCAATCCTTGCGAGGCGGCCTGACCGGCTTGCTGGGCGATCGCGACCGGTCCGCCTAAACCACGCAAGGAAATCTGCGTCCCTAAATGCCTCAGAAAGCGATAGACCTGCCCCACCGAGTCACGCGCTTCGCGGACACCCATCACGATTGCCTGGCCGAACGAATGGGCACGAATCTCGACCGTTTCGGAGTCCAAGTAAAAACCGCGGTCCGGATTGAACCAATCGGCAGCGGCCACTGGTTCAAGCTCCACAGTCGAGTCGTCGGCCGTGATCAGCTTAAACCGCGTGCCTGGGGGCAGCTCTTGCACAAGCAAGTGAAATGCCGGCCAGAAAGGCTTATCTTCGCTGAATTCGAACGACGGCGGCTTGGACGCCTCCTCCTCCGACTCCGCGTCGCCAGCTTTTTTCTCCGTCGGTGGCAAGATGAATTCGGCTCTGACGATCGTCATGCCCGGCGCCAGCTTCCGCGAACCGCCGCCGTCCTTGCCCTTGAGCATCGCCGTATCGGCCGGAGAGCCTGGCGTGATGTCGGAAATGACATTTTCAATGCGATAGGCGATTCCCAGCGCCGGGGCGCCCTGCGGGAATGGGATCGGGCGCACGGACGGATCGTCCCACCAAGCAGGCTGGCGCGGTGTGATCGATTTTTCGATAGTGCGTACCGCGCCGTCGGACTCTTTCCGGCCGATCGATAAAGCCACCGTCTGGCCAGCCTTGGCGGCCAGACGCACCGGAAGTGTGAGCGGATCGCCTACCGGTTGGCCATCGACTTCGGTGATGGTGTCACCCGGCTCCAGTCCGGCCTCGGCCGCGGGCGAGTGGGCTTGGATAGCCGTAATCGGCCCAATTTTCATTGAAAGCCCGAAGGTCTTAAAGGGATTCGCCGGTACGTCAATGTCGAGGGTTTGAGTCGCCTCGGCCGCGCCCGCCGGTTTGCCGTTGTCGCCGGCCGTGCGCTCGATGCTGACGCGGAGCGAATCGACCGGGTGCTGGGCAAGTTGCCGAACCAAGGTGGCGTAATCATCGACCGGCTCTCCGCCGACCGCCACGATCTTGTCGCCCCCTTTAAATTCTTTCAGCTCGGCGGTGAGACTCCCTTTGCGCACCGGATGTTTGGGCAACAGTCGGGTTGAGCGCGGGCTTTCGACACCGACCGTCGGACTCAGTCGTTCGGCGGTTCGCTCGGCGGGATGAATCACGACCCAAAACGGATCGGCGATACCGTCGCGCTCGATTTCGAAACGGACCCCCTCCTTCAAATTACCGAGGATAACGGCGCTCATCAGATCGCGAAATCGTAACGGCGTGCCGTCGATGCTAGTTTGGTCGCCGATGGAAATAATACGGTCGCCAGGATGGACATCAGCCCGCCAGGCCGGTTCTCCGGGCAAGAGCTGCGATACAGCGCAGGGCGAATCCTTGAAGCCGATCCTGTAGGCGATCGCCGCGAAGATGCAAGCGAAAATCAAATTCATGATCACGCCGGCGGAAATGATGGCCATCCGCCGCGGGACGCTTTGGGCTTTGTAGCTACGCGGATCGTAGACTTCGACTGGTCCGGCGCCGACTTTTGCCCGATCGTTTTCGGCTGCCTCATTGGTCGGGTTATCTTCCTGCCCCAGCATTTTGACGTAGCCACCGAGCGGCAAGATCCCGATGCCATATTCGGTTTCGCCCCACTGGAACTTGCAGAGTTTGAGACCACCAATGTCGAAGCCGAGATAGAATTTCTCGCATTTGACGCCGCACATTTTGGCGACGGCAAAATGCCCCAACTCGTGGACGAAAATAACCAGCCCCAGGGCGACTGCCACTTTAATGACGGTCAGCAGGAACGGCAGACTAAGCATGGCTGCGATCAGGTACAGACCCAACGTGAAACCTCCTGGCGCGCCCAAGCGTCGAGCGTAAGCAGTCGCTCGAGCGTTGGGCGGGCCTCAAAATCATGATGTTCCAAGATGCCGCGGCATGCCGGCACAATATCGGCGAAACCGAGTTCGCCCGCCAGAAAACCCGCTACGGCCGCTTCGTTTGCCGCGTTCACAACGGCGCCGGCCGTTCCCCCCGCTTGGGCCACTTCCATGCCCAAGGCCAAGGCCGGAAACCGATCACCGTCCGGCGGTTCGAATTCTAACTGGTGTGCCGTCGTCCAATCGAATTTGGCTGCCGGTCCGGTCGTACGTTGTGGATACGACAGTGCGTATTGGATCGGCAATTTCATGTCCGGCGGACTCAGCTGCGCTACCACCGATCCATCGATGAATTCCACCATCGAATGAACGATCGATTGAGGATGGATGACAACCTGGATTTGGTCGGGCTCGAGATCGAACAGCCAGCGAGCCTCGATAATTTCCAGCGCCTTGTTCATCATCGTAGCCGAATCGACCGTAATCTTTCGGCCCATCGTCCACGTCGGATGCCGCAGCGCCTCGGCCGCCGTGACGTGAGCCAATTGTTCGGTCGTGTACCGTCGAAACGGCCCACCGCTGGCGGTCAGCACCACGCGCCGCACTTCCGACCGGCGGCCGGCTCGCAGGCATTGGAAAATGGCGCTGTGTTCGCTGTCGATGGGGATGATCGTCCCCCCCGTTTCGGCGGCCAGACGCATGACCAGCGGGCCGGCCACGACCAGGGTTTCTTTGTTGGCCAGGGCCACGCGCTTGCCCGCCGCCAGGGCTGCCCAAGTGCTGCGCAAACCAGCGCTGCCGACGATGGCTGTCACAACGACATCAATTTCCGGGCGGGCAACGGCTTCCTCGAGCGCCGACGTTCCAACCAGCACTTCCACTCCGTTGGGCAGCGACCACTGCCAGTTAGCGGCTCGATTACCGTCGGTGGCCACGATCCAGCCGGGTGAAAAAGAGCCGGCCTGCTGCTGGAGGAGATCGAGGCTGCCGTGAGCCGACAGGCCGACCGCTGCCAGCCGCCCTTCACTCGCGCGAATCACTTCGAGCGTGCTGCGGCCGATGCTCCCCGTGGAGCCGAGAACGGCGACGTTAGTGACCGGTTTTATCATGAAAGCGAGCGCGGATCGGTTCGATACGTCGGTTGCCCCTCACAGTTAGTACGCGGCCAGATCGACCAAAGGTGCGGGTCAAAAAAAGCGGACCTGAAAAATCGAAGCGGCGTCAGAAATCGAAGAATCGGTATATTGCGCTTAATGCGGCTCCGACCTGCCGGAGCTTCCTTTCTTTCCGGTCGCATCGCGGATTGTCGGAATTACCGCTCACGGAACCGCATCGATCGCTCGCGGCCCAAGAACCCGTGCCAGCCGCTCGATCGCCTCAAATGCCGCACGGGTGAGAGCTTCCGCCCCGATTCCCTTTCATTCTAAAGGCGCCCCAGGGGGCCCACAACCCAAATGAGCTACCCCAGGGCTAGCATGTTGACCGGTTCGTGGGCGAGGCAAGGTGCAATCGTCGCTCGTTGACTTGTGGGCAGCTCCAATCCTACGATGAATTTCATGGAAACCAAAAAAGAGCCCAGGAAAGACCCCGTCCGGAAAGGTCCGGAAAAGAAAACATCGCCGGTAAATAACAACCTGATCCTAGTCCTATTGGGGATTGGGGCGGTGCTTTTTGTCGTGGTTACCGTGTTCACCAATGGCACGGAAGTCAACATCGACACCAGCGATCTGCTCGAACTGATCGATAAGACGGACAGTTCGGCACCTGGTGAAGCCTCGATCCTGGTCAATGGGGCCAAATACAGCAATCTCAGCGACTTGCGAGTTGCCCAGTATCGCATTACCGGCAAGGTATTCCGCGAGACAGCAGAAAAGTCGGGCAACGTCACCTTCGGCACCAACTTGCTCCCCAATGATACGGCGCTTGTGCCGCTCTTAGAGAAGAAACATCTCCATTTCGACGTGCCATCCGGCCCAAGTCCCTGGGGCCCCTATCTGAGCATGCTCGTTTTGACCGGCCTCTGTCTGCTAGTGATTTTTATAATGATCCGTCGCCTGGGAGGAGCCGGTTCTCCCATGGCGTTCGGCCGCAGCCGCGGCAAGATGTACGCCCAGGAGGATATCGGGGTCACTTTTGACGACGTGGCCGGAATCGAGGAAGCGGTCGAGGAACTGCGCGAAGTCGTCGAATTCCTCAAGAACCCCGAAAAATACCAGGTTCTGGGAGGACGCATTCCAAAGGGAATCTTGTTGGTCGGTCCGCCGGGCACCGGCAAGACACTTTTAGCCAAAGCCATCGCGGGTGAGGCGGGGGTTCCCTTCTTCAGCCTGTCGGGTTCCGATTTCGTCGAAATGTTTGTCGGCGTTGGCGCCGCCCGGGTGCGAGATATGTTCCAACAGGCCGAGGTAAAAGCGCCCTGCATCATTTTCATCGACGAATTGGACGCCCTGGGCAAAACACGCGGCTCGAGCGTCGTCGGCGGGCACGACGAACGCGAGCAGACGCTCAACGCCTTGTTGGTTGAGATGGACGGCTTCGATACGAACAGCGGCGTCATCGTGCTGGCCGCCTCGAACCGGCCCGAAACCCTCGATCCCGCCCTTCTGCGGCCCGGCCGATTCGATCGCCACGTTTTGGTTGATCGGCCCGACGTGCGGGGCCGCGAGGCAATCCTGGAAGTTCACGTCCAAAACGTGAAGCTCGACGACACCGTGCGGCTTAAGGATGTGGCAGCCATCACGTCCGGCTTTGTCGGCGCCGATCTGGCCAACCTGGTCAACGAGGCTGCTTTGCTCGCCGCCCGCAAGGGAAAGACCGCCGTCGGCATGGACGAATTCAACGAGGGGGTCGAAAGAGTCACCGCCGGATTGGAAAAACGGCAGCGCATCATTCATGAAGACGAGAAACTACGCGTCGCCTACCACGAATCGGGGCATGCGCTCGTGGCCTATAGCCTGCCCAATACCGACCCGGTTCATAAAGTTTCCATCATTCCCCGTGGCCTCGCCGCACTCGGCTACACTCTCCAGCGGCCGGAGGGTGATCGGTATCTGCTGACGCAGGGCGAGTTGGAAAGCAGAATCCAGGTCTTGCTGGCTGGTACGGCGGCCGAAGAAATGACGTTTGATGATGTTTCGACCGGCGCCCAAAACGATTTGGAACGCGCCAGTGCGATCGCTCGCAGCATGGTGATGGATTACGGCATGAGTCGCCTGGGACGCGTGAATTACCGCGAAAGCTCACGTAGCCCGTTTCTTTCGAGCGGCGGCGAAATGACGCGCGAGCACAGCCACAGCGAGCAGACAGCACGCGAAATCGATCAGGAAGTGAAGCGCATCATCGACGAGTCGATGGAAAAGGTCCGGCACATCCTGGAAACTCGAGTGGCTTCGCTCCGAGCGCTCAGCAGCCGGCTCATCGAGAAAGAAGTGATCGACTCGGACGAGTTGAAGCGAATTATCGAAGAGAACTCTTCCAGCCCGGTAATCGTGCCCGGAACCGCGGCCGAGCGTCGCCGTTTCGCCCCGGAAGCGAGCGAGCCGCGTGGCGACGTGGCCGATCAGGCCGAAAGCGTTTAAAGTCGCTTGCGCGACAGCCATCTTGCTGGGCCGCATCACATCCGAGGCAGTGTTGCCCCGGAAATATTGCCCCACTGTCCAGGCCCTCTGCGTTAAAGCTGGAATTCCGGACCGCTCAGCGGCGGTGACTGGGCACTGCCGTCGAGTACCCAGTCATAGGTGCGCTTGAACGCCAGCGCGACGACATCGGTAATTTCTGCTCGGCTTACCGGCTTGGAGAGAACCGAAAATGCCTCGGCCATCTTTGCCTGGCGAATGATCGACTCATCCAGAGCAGCCGACAATAGGATGCAAGGGACACGCCACTTAATTTGTTTGACACGCCGCAGTGTTTCCAGCCCCGACAGCCGGGGCATGTGCACGTCGAGCAACAGGAGATGTACCTCCTCGTCGCGCATTATCTCGAGCGCTTCTTCACCGTCGCCGGCCAACAGGGTCCGGAATCCGCGCGGCTCGAAGACGAAGCGCAGTGTCTCGCGGAAATCGAGATCGTCGTCGGTAATCAGAATTGACGGCAGTTGAACCGACATAAGTTGAACCGACTAAGCCGGCTCCTGTCACGCCCCGTTGGGCTCCGACGTCACACGCGAGTTGAAACAGTTCGTCAGCAATGCAATTCCAATACCACCCGAGGGCAATCGTCGGGCGGGGTTTCCAAGGCGTAGTGTCTAAGTGGTTACGTCGCGAGGCTTTATTTATCGTAATTCGCGCAATGCGCAAAGACGAGTCCCGAAAAAAGGACGCCCGGGCCTTTATCAAGCGTTGCTGCCAATTAGGCAGCCGAGCGCTGGCAGCAAGTGGTTCTCGCGGGATCGTCGACGGAATCGGTAGTTTTTTGGCCCCTGAGAGTTTTGGGCGAAAGGTCAAGTGGAAACACTCGGCGGCCTTTCCGCGGCAAGCGGCGATTTGCCCTCGAGTCGAATCGCCACCATGGCAAGGCGAAATGATTGGGGGGCCTCCCCACGGCCATCCAGTTTCGGAGCGGGAAACATCCCTCGAGCATTCGGAAGCCGACTTGGCCCTGAGAAGCGGTGTAGAGAACCGCACCGCTCACAGCTCCGTTGGCCCGGCAGAGCCAGTTCCTTGTCACCGGTATAATTCACCAGTGAACCGTTGCCGCGCGAGGAGCGCTTGTCGGCGCGCCGTGGACTCCTATACTAAGGTCCTGGGAATTCTTTCCCGCATCGCCGTTGCCTTGCGGATCGTCTCCTTGAGGGCAAGGTCGCCAACAGGTAGGTCTAGGAAGGTCATCGTGGAAGGTACGTCTTCTCCCCCCGCGGCTGGGCAGTCCGAGCCGTTTCTTGCGCGCCATCAGTTTCTCGTGTATCGCCTGTTTTCGCTCGCCGGCTTAATGCCGATCGGCGGTTACCTGGTCATCCACTTGCTCACCAATGCCACACTGCTCAACGGCGTGCCGGCATATCAATTGGCAGTCGGGCAGATCCATTCTCTCGGCTTCGTGCTGCCGGCCGTGGAATGGTTGTTCATTTTTCTGCCGCTGCTGTTCCATGCTTTCGTTGGCTGGTTGATCATTAGCGGTGCGATTCCCAACACCAGTTCCTATCCCTACGGCAGTAACATCCGTTACGTGCTGCAACGAGCCACCGGCATCGTCGCCTTCTTCTTCATCCTCTACCACGTGCTGGAAATGCATCACCTGGGCTTCGGAGAATTTGATCCCGAACATGCCGCCTCCTCGGCCGCCAAGGCGATCGACCGAGCCCTATGGGTGCAATTGGTCTATGCCGTGGGCATTTTGGCCTGCGTCTATCATCTGGCGAACGGACTTTGGACCTGGGGGATCACCTGGGGAATTTGGACTACCCCCGCGGCCCAGCGCAGGGCGAGCTATATCGCCGGCGCTTTCGGCCTGTTCATGGCCGTCGTCGGTCTGAGTGCTCTGTGGGGTGTGAGCAGGCTCAATGTCACGCAAGCCGTCGAAATCGAAGACCGGATGCTCGAGGCCAAAGACTTTGTCAACGGCCATTCGGAGCCGACGGTGGAAGTCGATGTGATGATCGAAGACGATGCGCCGGACAGCGATCGGGCGGACAGCGAGAACAGTGATCCGGGCACGGTCCAGTAGCCAGCCGTCGGATCGGTCACCATTTTTTTGATGCGAGCAGAACATTTTATGGCCAACCAACGGGTGGTGATCGTCGGTGGCGGGCTGGCCGGGCTGGCCGCCGCCATGAAGCTTGCCGAGATGGGCATCGATGTCGACCTGATGAGTCTGACGCCGGTCAAACGCTCGCACAGCGTTTGCGCTCAGGGTGGCATCAACAGCGTCAACGCGGTCACCCGGCAGCAGGGCGACAGTGAATGGCTGCACTTGGACGACACGGTCTACGGCGGCGACTTCCTGCAGCATCAACCGCCCGTATGCGAAATGGTCGAGTGGGGGCCCAAGATCATCGACCTGATGGATCGGTTGGGCGTTCCCTTCAATCGCACTCCCGAAGGATTTCGCGACCAGCGCCGCTTTGGCGGCACGCTCTTCAAGCGAACTGCTTTTGCTGGTGCCACCACCGGCCAGCAACTCCTCTATGCCTTGGACGATCAAGTCCGCCGCTGGGAAGTGGCCGGCAAAGTGAAGAAATACGAGTTCTGGGATTACCTCGGTCCGATTCTCGATGATCACGGCGTCTGCCAGGGAATCGTCGGGCAGGATCTGGTTTCGATGGAAATTCGCGCGTTTCCGGCGGCTGCCGTCGTCGTCGCGTCGGGCGGCTGCGGCTTGATTTATGGCCGTTCGACGATGTCGATGGCCTGCACCGGCAGCGCCGCCAGCCGAACGTTCCAGGCGGGGGCCAGGTACGCGAACGCCGAGTTCATTCAGGTTCATCCCACGGCTATTCCCGGCGCCGACAAATTGCGTTTGATGAGCGAAAGTGCTCGTGGGGAGGGGGGCCGGGTGTGGGTGCCTCGCCGGCCCCACGACCCGCGACCGCCACGCGAAATCCCCGAGGCCGATCGCTATTACTTCCTCGAAGAGCGCTATCCGAAGTATGGCAACCTGGTGCCGCGCGACATTGCCACCCGCGAAATCTTCAACGTCTGCACTGCCGAGGGCCTGAGCGTTGAGAAGGACCGCCTTGCGGTCTATCTCGATCTGACGCACATTCCGCGAGCGATCCTCGACCACAAGCTGGGCGGAATCCTTGAGATTTACGAGAAATTCCAAGGCGTCGATCCGCGCGAAGTCCCGATGAAAATCTTCCCGGCGGTTCACTATTCGATGGGCGGCCTTTGGGTCGATTACGAAGCCAACAGCGCCGGCCGGCTGGTCATCGGCTCGGTGCGCAATCAGCAAACGAATATTCCCGGCCTATACGCGATCGGTGAGTGCGATTACCAGTATCACGGTGCTAATCGACTGGGGGCCAACTCGCTGCTCAGTTGCATTTTCAGCGGATTGATTGTCGCACCCAGCGTTCAGACCGCGATCAAGGGGCGCAAGTCGGCGGCGCCCCCAGCGGCGCTCTATGAAAACGCCCGGCAGCACCATCAGGCGATTCACGATCGATTGCTGCGCCGGGCCGGCGGTGGAGAGAATCCCTATCTGATCCACCAGGAATTGGGACAGGTGATGACCAAATTTGCCACCGTCGTGCGGCACAACGGGCCGTTGGCCGACGCCTATCAGCGGGTGTCGGAGCTGGCCATCAGGGCTGGACGTTGTTCGCTTTCCGACACCGGCCAGTGGACCAATCAGAACGTGATGTTCACCAAATCGCTTCTCGACATGTTCCCGCTCGCCAAGACGATTCTCAAAGGGGCGCTGGCCAGAGATGAATGTCGCGGTGCGCATTACAAACCCGACTTTGCCATGCCGGGTGTCGAGGCGTCCGACCCCGCCGAGCGGAGGCGTTTGGCCGAGGCATGGTGCGATCGCTTCGAGGCCAATACGCGCCGATGGCTCAAATCGACCATCGCGGTCTTGTCGCCCGATGGCGAGCCGCAATTGACGTATGAAGACGTGAACACATCGCTCATTCCGCCCCGCCCGCGTCTGTATGGGCTCGTCGGAGCGGAAGTGATCGAGGAAGTCTGGAATCAACGCCAGCGCGGGCGTGCCGCCGCCGGCAACAGTCCAGGTGGCAGCAACGCGGGTGGCAACAATGCCGCCGCGCCGGCATCCGGAAATTCCGCAGCGCAGGGGGCCAAATCTGCCGGCAGTAAGGCCGGCGCGGCCCGCTAACGTTTTTTCGCTTTAAGACCAAAGGCTTTTATGATGAGTCATTCCAACGGCAGTCATGCCAGCGGCGAGGGCGATGCTGCTGCCGCGCCGCGCTTCTTCGATGTGCGTGTCTTGCGGCAAGACGGGCCGGAACAACCCAGTTATTGGCAACGCCATCGTGTCCAACTCGAACCGGACATGAACGTAACCAGCGTTTTGCAGCGGATCGCGGCCAAGGCACACACGGCGGACGGCGATGCCGTGGCTCCGGTGGCATACGAATCGAACTGCTTGGAGGAAGTTTGCGGCTCGTGCACGATGCTGATCAACGGCCGCACAAGGCAGGCCTGTTCCGCGCTGGTCGAAAAGCTATTGGCTGAGCAGCCCGATGAAATCGAACTCCGGCCAATGAGTAAGTTTCCCGTCCTGCGCGATTTGCTCGTCAACCGCCGCCGTTTGTTCCGGGCTTTGGAACGGGTTAAGGCTTGGATCCCGGTCGATGGCTACTATGACGCGGGCCCCGGTCCGCGGCAGTCGGCCGAACAGCAAGAGCAGGCCTATCCGTTGATGCAGTGCATGAGTTGCGGCTGTTGTCTCGAGGCTTGCCCGCAGTATGGCAAAGTGGAACTCACGCGGCGCGCGGGAGAAGGTGACGAAGCGTTCCTTAAACGCGAACAGGCCGCCTACGATGCCAACTTTGTCGGTGCGCCACGCGATCAGCCAAACCATCTTCTACAATCTGCATCCGACTGGCGCCCTGAATGCGGGCGATCGTTTGGACTCGCTGATGGAGCAGGGGGGTATCCAGAATTGCGGCAACGCGCAGAATTGCGTCGCCGTTTGCCCCAAGTCGATTCCCCTGACCACTTCGATCGCACGCGCCGGCCGGGCGACCACGGTCCGGGTGTTGAAACGCTGGTTCGACCACTGACGCTGCCCGAGCAGAGTGGTGTTTACCAGGGGAGTCCGGCGTGGCAGACCCAGACGGCCAGCATTCCGCACTTCGGGCGAGTTAAGCCAGGGTAAACGATCGAAGCCGCCCTCCACGATACCGAAAAGCCCAACTACCACTTTCTTGCGCGGGTCGCACTGCCCCAAAAAATCATGAAACCAATGCCCGAGGCAGCATTGGGCTCATCGAGAATTACCATCGCCGGGGTGCAATAGCGGCCGGCCAAACGCGTTGGTCGTGCCCGGCCGTCACATCAGAGTCCATTCGCCCGACCAAACGACGTAGCACCCTAGCAACAGGTTCGTCGTGGCGTGGGCGACGACACAGTCCCACAGCGAGCGGGTCTTCACCATCAGCCATGTCACCAGGCTGAACCAGGCCGCCGCGGCCAGCAGTTCAGCCGGATGCATCAGCATCGGCACCAGCGTTCCGGCCACGAGTGCCGCCGTGTTCACGTCTCCAAACGGCACGTTCCACCAATCGTTCCGAACCACAAATCGCATCAAAAAACCACGCAGGAACAGCTCTTCGGCCAGCGCAATCACCACCGCCAATCCGAATAAGCGAATGGCCAGGAATCCGTAGGCCAGTGCCGGCCGGTCGGCCAACTCCACCAGCGGGTTGTAAGCGCTGCGCACGCCGAAATCGAGAATCTTCCCCAGCCCGAGCGGTGCCAAAAGCCGCTGTTCGAGTCCAAGCTTCCACAAACCGACCCAGAGGCAAACGCCAACCATTCCAACGCCGAGCGACCATATGGTCACTCGGCGAGGAAAGACTTGCAGCGCCGGCCAAGCCCATGCCAGCACAGCCGTCGTCAGCACGATTTTCAGGGTGTAGACCCACGGGTAGGCGGAGTAGGGAAGCTGCCAGGCCGACGTCGAAGAAATGGCGGCATCCGCCGGCCCCGGTTTTGGTTCTAGGCAGCCGATTGCCATGAATGTGGCCAGCGGCAGCACCATCGCGATCCATGGCTGGCTGTTCAACAACCGCAGGCGGGCAGAGCAGGGGGAGGTACCGGCGGTATCGCCAGCACTGGCCGTGGCGGTCGAGTTCGGCACAGGGTCAATACGGTGGTCGCCTGGTTTATCGTTCATACGCATCATATTTGAACATAAATGGATAGAGCAGCGTAACAACTGTTGGTAGCAGGGTGCCAGGGAGTATAGATTCGATTGGCAAAAAACTGGCGAGAGTCGGTTAGAGTCTGATTAGCGATCGGTGCGAAGCTGGTGTTGCTGGGCGATTTTTAGCGGTCGGGTGGAAAAGCGGCTTAATTTGCTCTTTGCCGCTTCCATTGGGTGCGTATGATGAAGTTCTCAATAAAGTTAGCCCACTAGCCTACCGCTCGCTCCGCACCCGGGGCACCATCCTCGTTGGTTCGGCTCGGCCTGTGGTTGGCTGGGCTCTTTGGTTCGTTCGGGTTCGGCATCGTAAAGGGCTGGACCGCTCGGGGCCAGTCCTGTAGGGATTTGAGCCTTCGGAAGCTCCGTTTTTGGGGCTGGGCCTGCAAATTGGACGGGCAGGTCGCCTTCCGTGACACGTTTTTTGGGGTGTTTGAGGTTCCCATGGATCTGACAAAACTGCGAAACATCGGTATTTCGGCGCACATCGACTCGGGCAAGACCACGCTCAGCGAGCGTATCTTGTTTTACGCTGGCCGGATCCATCGAATCAACGAAGTCAAAGGTGGCGGCGACGGCGCGACCATGGACCACATGGACCTGGAACGCGAACGTGGAATCACGATCACCAGTGCCGCGACCACCGTCGAGTGGAACGACATGATGATCAACCTCATCGACACCCCCGGCCACGTCGATTTCACGGTCGAGGTCGAGCGTAGCTTGCGCGTGCTGGACGGGGCGATCCTCGTTCTGTGCGGCGTGGGTGGCGTCCAATCGCAGTCGCTGACGGTCGACCGGCAGATGAAACGCTATCACGTGCCCCGCCTGGCCTTCATCAACAAAATGGATCGCACGGGTGCCAACCACGCCGCGCGTCGTCGAGGCCGTCCGCGAAAAGATGGGCTGCGACGCCGTGCTCATGCAATGGCCGATCGGCAAAGAGGATAATTTCCAAGGCGTGATCGATCTGATCACGATGAAGGCTTACTACTTCGACGGCGCCAACGGCGAAAAGGTCCGCGAAGAAGCCATTCCGGCCGACTTGCTCGAAGACGCCACGACCGCCCGGCAGCAGATGCTCGAAGGTTTGTCGATGTACAGCGACGAGTTGATGGAGCTGCTTCTGTCGGAAGAGAGCGTTTCCGAGGAATTGATCCACACCATCGTCCGCGACGCCGTGCAGACGCAAGACATGACCCCCGTTTACATGGGGACTGCCTACAAAAACAAGGGTGTGCAATTACTGCTCGACGCCATTACCCGCTATTTGCCGTCGCCCCTTGATCGGCCAATTAAGGCGAAGAACTGGGAACATGCCGACCAGGAATTCAAGCTGGAACCCGATCCAGCCAAGCCGTTCGTCGGCATGGCCTTCAAGATCGTCGAGGATCCGTTCGGTCAGTTGACCTTCATGCGGATTTACCAAGGCACGATCCAAAAGGGCGAAACCTTCTTTAACCAGCGGACCGGCCAGAAGCAAAGGTTCAGCCGCATCGTCAAGATGCACGCTGACAAGCGCTCGGAAATCGACTCCGCCGGCCCAGGCGACATTGTCGCCATCATGGGCATCGATTGTGCAAGTGGCGACACCTACGCCTCGCAGAACAAATATTGCACACTCGAAAGCATGTTCGTGCCCGACCCGGTAATCAAAATGGCGATCAACCCCGCCAGCCGCGAAGGGGCCGACAAGCTCGGCAAGGCGCTGGCCCGTTTCCGCAAGGAAGATCCGACATTCCGCGTCAGCACCGACGAGGAAACGAGCGAGACGGTCATTGCCGGCATGGGTGAGTTGCATCTCGATATCTACGTCGAGCGGATTCGCCGCGAATATGGCATCGAGGTCGAGGTCGGCGCGCCGAAAGTGAGCTACCGCGAGTCGCCCACCAAAACCGCCGAATACAATTTCAAACACAAGAAACAGACCGGCGGTTCGGGGCAGTACGCCCACATCGTCGGCAAGCTGGAATGCCTGCCCGAAGACAGCGAAGAGATCTTCGAGTTCGAGGATCTCGTCGTCGGTGGCCGGATTCCCCGCGAGTACATTCCCAGCGTCGAAAAGGGCTTCCGCGATTCGCTCGCCAAGGGCCCCGTGGCCGAATATCCGATCGTGGGCGTTAAAGCGATCCTTGAGGACGGTTCTTACCACGACGTCGATAGCTCGGACATGGCCTTCCAGACCTGTGCGCGCAACTGCTTCCGCGAAACGTTCCTGAAGACCAAGCCGGTTCTGCTTGAGCCGATCATGAAGGTCGAAATCGAAGTCCCGTCGCAATACCAGGGACCTGTTGCCGGCGAGTTGACCAGCCGCCGCGGCTTGATCGTCTCTACCGAAATGAACGGTGCCATCGCCACGATCGAAGGCGAAGTACCGCTGGCCGAGACGTTCGGCTACTCGACCGATCTACGGAGCATGACGCAAGGGCAGGGGACCTTCACCATGGAGTTCGCCAAATATCGCCGCGTGCCGGCCAGCATCCAGGAAGAGATCGTAGCCGAGAAGAAGAAGCAGTTGGTCGGCGCTGAATAGTGGCCCGCGCACCGAAAACTTGCGGGATGCCGCAATGCAAAGCCCCGGGCGACCGGGGCTTCTTTTATTGGTAATGCATCTTTCCGATGCCCTCTGGCTTTTTGTCGTGGCCGCGTTCCGAGTCGGTTCGATCCAATCGATCTCCCCAGGCAATCGACATAACTCCATGGGATTTGGCCGCTTTTAGCGCGTCCCAGTCGACGCAAAGGCAGCCCCTTCGATTAATTCTCGACCGATCAATGTAAGATTTCGGCGCGGCGCCCGACTACTTTGGCAGCAGGGCGGCGGGTTCGATCCAATTACGTGACCCGTCGCTCGGCACGATCCACAACTTCCGGCCTCGCTGGCTGACCACGGCCGGAAGCGCGTACCGCGCCGGACCGCTCGGTGGGCCGGGCGTGATCGCTCGGGTGCTTTCCACGCTTATCTATCCAGTTCCACGTGTTCAGGTTGGCCCCGATTCTTGATTCCGGCCTGACGCGCCATCTTTTAATTAAATAGTCGACGCGCCCCTTTTGGCGTTGTATGCTGGCGCCGCCTTTCATGTCCGACGAGTTGGCGCCCTGGTTGATTCGTTCTCGGCCATTTTGATCTGGGAGACGTCCCATGTTCGGCATCGGACCCGTGGAAATTGCCATCCTTGCGTTGTTCTGCGGTGGACTGGCGCCTTTTGGCATTCCGCCATTGCCACCCGACGCGGCCGTCCTGCAAGCCGTGCCCGAGAAATGTCTTCTCTGTTTCGCTTCGGCGGGAACTGGCATTCCCGACGAGTCGAGCACCAACCACACCGATCAATTGTTAGCCACCGCCGAGGTGCAGACCTTCCTGTCCCAATGCGCAGTGCAGTTCAATGGCGCGTTCGAGCAGCTGGGCCAGAGCAATCAGCAGGCTCAGCCAATGATTGGAATTGCCAAGCCTTTGATCGAAACGTTGCTGAGCCGTCCCATGGCGGTGTACGTCGATCGGGTCGAGGCTGGCACCGGTGCGCCCCCCAGTGTGGTTGCGGGGTTGATCGTCAATTGCGGACCGCGCAAGGCCGACGTCGCCTCCGCCGTCGAGGCGATGGAAAAAATGGCGATCGCCCAAGGGGTGGGGGCTGATGCAATCAAAGACGTCACGGTCGGCACCCTCACTTTGCGGCACGTTACGATCGGGCCCATGGCGGACGTTCATTGGGGTTTCACGGGAGATTACCTCCTCGCGACGGTTGGTCCGAAGGCCGCCGCCGAACTCGTGGGGCGTATCGGCGGCACGGGGAGCAAGCCGCGTTGGATGACGGCCTTGGAGAAACAGACCGGCATCAAACGGATCAGTACGATCCGCTACCTCGACGTGTCCCGTGTGATTGCCACGGTTGTCCCTATGATTCCGAGCAACACAGTGGATGTGCCCGCAGTTTTGGAGGCCGCGGGCCTGGCCGATCTGACGAGCATCGGCGGTATGTCGGGGTTCGGTACCAAAGGTATGGTCAATCGCACCATTGCCAACTTCAATGGAACTCCCAAAGGGCTCTTCGAGCTGCTTTCCGGCAAGCCCCTGACGGCTAGCGACCTCAAAGCGATTCCCGGCAATTCGGTTTTCGCCAGCGCCATGCGGCTTGATCTTACGCAGGTCTACACCAGCGTGACCGACCTGGTGGAAAAGGCAGACCCGAAAGCAGGTCAACAACTCAAACAAACCGCCACGGCCGGGGCGCAGGCATTCGGTTTTCGGCTCAAGGAAGATGTGCTGGATTCGTTCGGAGATGTTTGGACCATCCACAGCGTCGCTTCGAGCAGCGCCCCCTCCGGCGATTTCAATCAAATGTCGGGCATCGTGGCCACCGTCACCGTGAGGAACAAAGAATCGCTGCTCAAGATTCAGAATCTTGCCTTGGGAATGATCAAAGCCCAGAGCGCGCAGTTTCCGTTCAGCGTTACCGAAACCAAAATTGGCGATATCCCGGCCTGGCAATTCGTCCCGACCCAGAGCGGAGCGCCTTCACCCGCCTGGGCGATTGCCGAAGGCCGCCTCGTGGTCGCCGGATCACTTGAAGCTCTCAAAACCCAACTCGGCGAGGCTGCCCAAGGACCCGGTTTCGCTGAGCAATCAGCCATCGCCAGCCGCCTGAAAACCGAGCCGATTATGTTGAGCTATCTCGATACCAAAACGACGCTCGAACAATGGATGGCCCGGGCCCAGGCCTATGGGCCGATCGGCGCGGCCATGTTGGCTCAGCAAGGCGTCAAGGTCGAGATGCCGCAGTTGCCCGATTTCAAAGCGATTGGCCCGCACGCGTTGCCGCAGACCGGCACGCTGCGCGTGGCAAAGCAAACCATTGTTTTCGAAACGTATGAATCCGTTCCGCTGCTGGGCAATGCAATCTCGGCTGCCCCAGCCGTTGGTGCGTCGATTGGAATGCTTCTCTCCAAGGTTCGCTCTGCCCCGCCCGCTACACCCACGGCGATCAGCGAGTGAAATAACCGGAGCAGGCGGCGCGAATCAGTGCATAAACTTCGCCGCGACGTCGTTTTTCCCGAGGAATCGCCGGCTTTCAGCGCTAAAACGTTCGACGCTCGCCGGCTGGCGTTGTATGCTGACGGCACATTTCTTGTCCGACGGTTTGGCAGGCCGCCGCCGAATCGTTTTTTGAAATTCGGATTTCGGGGAGGCATCCCATGCGCGTTGCCGGTGCTGTAATTCTGCTCGTGGCGCTGTTTGCGGGCGCTACCGATCCGCCGCCGGGCCTTTCTTCTTTTCCGGACATGGGGATCGAGCGCGCGGCACCGGAGAAATGCCTGTTTTATGTCAGCTCGGCCGGCTTGGTCGAACCGGATGCTGGCAGCTCTAATCACACTGAGCGGATATTGGCCGACAAGGACGTGCAGACGTTCTTCAGCGAATTAAAGTCGCAAATCGTCGATGGATTCCGGCAAGCGGGCGAAAAAAATGAGCTGCTGGCCGATTGGTTGGATGCCGGACTTCTGCCGCTCGCCTCGATCGCTCTCACCCGTCCGGCGGCCTTCTATGTCGAGCGATTCGAAATCCAGGCCGGTGGACGTCCTAACGTCGCGGCAGCGCTGATATTGGATTGTGGCGATCGCGCTGCCGAAGTTCGGCAATTCGTCGACAAAATCGTGGCGCTTGCCACGCGCGAAGGGGGCGACGACAAGATTGAAGAAGTGCACGTGGCGGGCGATACCTTGCATCGTCTGGCGACAGACGAATTCCAGCTCGATTGGGGGTTCCACCGCGAATTCTTCCTGTTGGCTGTCGGCAAGCAGGCGTCGGCCGACCTGCTCGATCGCATCAATAAAACCGGCTCGCCGCCGGACTGGCTCACTGCACTGAAAAAGCAAGCCGGGATCAAGCGTGTCGGCACCGTTGCATTTTTCAATGGAACCGCCGTTTGGATGGCAATCGAACCATTGATTGCCGATCCGAAGATCCGCGACCTGTTGACCTTGTTCCGGCTTGATAAATTTGTTTCTGCCGGCAGCGTTACGGGTCTCGACGACGAGGGGATCGTAACCCGAGAGTTTATCGACATTGGCGGCTGGCCTGGAGGAGCGACCGAGCCGCCGCCACTTACGGCCGATGACCTGAAGCCGATTCCCGAAAATGTGGAGTTTGCCACAATTGCCCGTTTCGCCTTGGGCTCGATTTATCAGTCGGCAATCGAGGCAGCGGTTCAATTGAGTCCGGGCGAGGAGATTAAGGAAAAAATTGGACAGATCGAACAGCAGCTTGGCTTTCAAATTCAAGCCGATCTCTTGGCCTCGCTCGGCGACGTATGGACTGTTCATTCTGCGCCCGGTGGCGGGTTGCTCCCGATGAGCGGACTTGTCTTTACCCTCACCGTGCGCGATCAGGAAAAGTTGGCCAAGGTCCAGGACAAGCTGCTTGCGCTGGGCCAGGTTCTGCTGGCGCAGCAGCCCGAGCCTCCCTTCGCGATCGAGACCAAAAATGTCCGCGGCCTCGAGGTGCATCACCTCCAGCCGCATGGGCCAGTGGCTTGGGATCCGGCGTGGGCAGTGGTCGACGGCCGGCTGGTCGTTGCGGCCACCTTGCAGGGGCTCAAGTTCCACATCGCGCATGTCGGTAAGAAAAGCTTGGGAGAGCTGCCGGCAGTCGCCAAACGGCTCGAGTCAGGGCCGATGATGCTTTCTTATCAAGATTCGCTGAACTCTCTGCGGCAAATGTTTGCCGCAATTCAGACATTCGGGCCGATGTTCGTGGGTCAACTCGCGGCGGCGGGCATCAAAGTCGAGTTGCCAACGTTGCCCGATTTGGACGCGATCGAATCGCATATTCTCCCGCGGATCGATTCGACCCGGCGCACAAAAAACGGTTTTGAGAGCGAATCGTTTTCGACAGTGCCTTTGGCCGCGACCAGCATCGGATCCCCCGCTGCCGCCGGCCTGTTTGTCGCACTGGTGTTGCCCTCGGTACAGCAGGCTAGGGTAGCCGTCCACCGCAACCAGTCGCTGAATAAGCTCAACCGAATTGGCCTGGTGATGCACAATCACCACGACGTCTCCAAGAGGTTTCCGCCGACGTCGATTCGCGACGCCAAGGGCAAACCGTTGCTAAGTTGCGCGTCATGCTTCTTCCTTAGCTCGATGAGATGGCTCACTATAAGGAGTTTCATCTTGATGAGGCTTGGGATAGTGAGCACAACAAACCGCTGTTGCAAAGAATGCCCGACGTCCTCAAGAATCCACGGCTGGGGGATCTTGGCAGTAAGACGGTGGACCTGGCGCCAATCGGCAAGGAGTTGCCGTTTTCCGACGACCTCGGTATGAGCATGAAATCGGTCACCGACGGCGCCAGCAATACGATTCTTGTCGTCGTAGCGGATCGGGCCAATGCCGTCTCTTGGACCGAGCCGGACGACTTGAAAATCGACCCCGACAAGCCGGCTGCAGGACTTGGGCGCATCGAGGGCGACTTCTTCTTGGTGTTGGCCGTCGATGGTTCGATTCACTTCCTGCCGGGCGACATCAATACCGAATCCCTCTGGGGGTTATTCACTCCCGCAGGCCACGAGGAGATTGCCTGGCCGAACGAATAACCGGCCCCCCTTGAACATTCCCGAGCGGCAGTTTGCTTGCAATCTCGGCAACAGGGAATTAGCATAAGAAACTGCCGGTTGCGGCGGAAAATCGGACTCGATTGCGCGCTGTGGCGACATTCGCCGTGGCGGTTTGGGACACGCTTGCCCCCCATTCGTCATCGCTCTCCCCAGGAACCAGAAAAAGAACCAACGCCATGACGAGGAATTCTGTTGTTTGCGTCGCCCTCGCTTGGGCTTGCCTCGGATGGTTCACGACGGCCGCGATGGCCCAGGATCCGATCCTGGCCGAGCTCTACGGCTCCGGCGTCCACGAATATTTCAGCGGCGGCTACCAGAAAGCCATCGCCGATTTGAGCGAGGCGGCCGATGGCGGAACTAAGGATCCACGGGTTTTTTACTTCAGGGCGCTTGCCTGGTTGCGCCTGGGCGACACGCCCAAGGCCCAATCCGATCTGGCGACTGGCGCCAAATTGGAAAGTGCCGACGTCAATCAGTTTTATCCCGTGAGCAAATCGCTCGAGCGCGTTCAAGGCTCGGGGCGGTTGATGCTGGAGCGCTATCGGGTACAGGCGCGTGCCGAGGCTTATCGCCGGCAAGAGCGCAGGAATCTCGCTCGCTACGAAGCGCAGCGCAAAGCTGAGGCGGAAGTGCTCCGCGCTACTCCGCCACCGCCATCTCCCGCCGAGGTGGGTTCAGCGGGCAAGCCCGCTTCGGAAGAGCCGGCCGCGAGTCCGCCGGCCGACGAAGTTGATCCGTTCGCCGACGATACGGACGCCTCGGCCGACACGGCGGCGATGCCCGACGAAAATGCGACTCCGGCGGAAGGAGAGACCGATTCGGCCGACGCGGATGCGAGCGCACCCGAGGATGAAATGCCCGCCGACAACTCGGGCGACGACGCCATGGAAGATGAGACCCCCGCCAAATAGTCCCGTCCGCTGGTTCTCACGCATCGGCGGGTCGCTTTTTAGTCGACCGGCGTCTGCTCGTCGCCATTCACAAAGCGATAGCCCGTTCCCCGCACGCTAAGAAAATGCCTGGGGTGCGCTGGGTCGACCTCGAAGTATTTCCGCAGATTGACGATGAAATTGTCGACGGTTCGGGTGGTCGGCGTGTGGTTCAGCCCCCACACGTGCTCGAGCAGCTGTGCCCGGGTGACAACCGAGCCTTCATTTTCGACGAAGTATCGCAGGAGCTTCATTTCGGTGTGGGTCAGCCGAACCGATTTGCCGTCGACGGTCACCAGGTGCGTGTCGAAATTGACATGGACGCGGCCAAACTGGTAAGTCGAGATGACCGCGCGATCGCTGACGCCGGCGGTCTTGCCGCGTCGGGCAAGCAGATTGCGGACCATGCTCAGCAGTTCATCTAATTCGAACGGCTTTTCCAGGTATTGATCCGCTCCGACGTCGTATCCCCGAATGCGGTCTTCGACCAGCGTGCGAGCACTCAGGATCAACACGGGGATGTCATTGCCCTGGCGACGGAGCGTCTCGCAAATGTTGTAGCCGCTCATGCCGGGGAGCATTAGGTCGAGAATCAGGAGGTCGAAGCCCTGGGGATCGGTTTCGACGAGTCCGAGCGCCGCCGGGCCATCGGCCACGACCTCGGCGTCGTATCCCTCGGCTTCCAGGTTGTATTTGATCCCGAAGGCGATGTGCTGTTCGTCTTCGACAACCAGAATCCGTTTCATGGGGTGCGTGCTGACTGATCGAGAAGAAAGTTCGTTTCGCTAGGAATATCGCAGCGTAAGCACAGCGGGTCATCCATCACAAGGAGGGACCAGGGCGCCGTTGTGGCGGCTCGGCAGCTGCACTTCGAAAATCGTACCAGGCTGCGGAGCGCGGTCGCGAACCGTGACCTGGCCGCCCAGCCGTTTGACCAGGTTGCGGACGATAAACAGCCCCAGGCCGGTACCAGTCCGCGATCGTTCGAGCTCGTTGCCCAGGCGGACAAAACGGCCGAATATCTTTCGTCGTAGGGGCTGCGGGATGCCTCGACCATTGTCGATGATGCGCGTGACGACGGCGTGCTCTCCTTTGGCGTGCGATTCGATTTCCACGCGAGGCTCACGGTCGGCATATTTGATGGCATTGTCGATCAAATTGCGGAAGATCATTTCCAAGTCCATCGGCCGGGCACGGACCAGCGCCGGCTCGACGCTTAGCTGGACGATCTCGGGGGGGAGGTGGTATCGCAGGCAGGCGGTGCTGGCGCAAGAACGGAGCACATCGGCCAGTTCGACATCGCTTTCGGCTTCGATCGGCTGTTGATCGAGTCGCGCGGCATCCAGCAGGTGGTTGATCAGGCTGTCGAGTCGCTCAACATCGTCGAGCATGAACCGATAGAAATCCGCTTGCCGCTGTTCGTCGACGTTACGCCGACTCAGCGTCTGCAAATAAAGCTTCAAAGAGGCGATCGGCGACTTCAGCTCGTGCGTTACGCTGTCGATGAAGTTGGATTGTCGCCGGTTCAGGCGAATCTCTTTGATCGATATCAAAAGATACAGAACCACGCCGACCAGTAGCATTACCAAAAACGTGGTTCCCACGGCCAGCAATGCCCAATAGTCCTTGACCGTCACCACGACCCATCCGACGATGAGCGCCACAACGAGCACGATCATGATGATGCCGAGCGCGATCGGCAGTCTGAGCGAAGTGCGCATGTGGGTGGGAGGCTCGCTTTGCTGCGGAAACACCCGGCGATGCCGGTTGACGGTCGTAATGGACTTTTCTAGGCCGGTCGCTTTCTTTGCTGCATTTCAGCCCGAGTCGGGCCCGGCTATGCCAACTGCATAGAGGTGCTGCGTTGCACGAAAGAAAATCTGACTGTGGCTGATGGCGGGCGAAGATCGGCAATCTTCCCCCAGCTCGTTCTCGGCCACCAGTTCGAACTTGCCGCCGGGGCGGACGATGTTGGTGCTTCCGTCGTCGGCCAGAAAATAAACCAGTCCCCCCGCCGACGTCAGGGACGCGCTGTAGTGTGTTCCCAACCGCTCGGTCCAGAGCCTTTGGCCGCTATCGGCTGACAGGCAGGTTGCGACACCACCATCCGACACAACCAGAAAATAGTCGTCCAGGGCGATCGGTGAAGGAACATAGGCCGCTCCCTTGGTGCTGCGCCAGGCGATGTGGGTGTCGGTCACATTGCCATGACCATCGGGCCGAACCGCCATCAGGTGCAGTTCCGGAAACCCTGCAGTCAAAAACAAAAGTCGACCGTTATAGACGACCGAGGCCACAAACTGCTCGGTTGGTCCATCGATGATCCAATGCCGCTTACCGGTGCGCGGGTCATAGCTGGCGACCGACTTGCTCCCCGAGAGGATCATTTGAGTGCGGCCGTCGATCTCGCGAATGATGGGGGTCGAATAGCTCCGAGTTTTATTTTCCCGTGGTGTTTTCCAGACCGTCTGGCCCGTTTGCCGGTCGAGCGCCACGAGATAGGCGTCGCCGTCATGATCGCCGTTGACGATGACCAGATTCTCGAACAACACCGGCGAGCTGCAGTAGCCGTGCACCGAAGAGAAGGAACCCGGATGAACCAGCCAGATTTGCCGGCCCGAGTAATCGTGGGCGGCGACGGCCATCTGGTCATGGTCGAGAAACGTGCAATAGACACGCCCGCCATCGGTGACCGGCGTGCTTGAGGCGAAGCTATTCAGTTCATGCTTCTGCTCGAGCGGACTTTCCAGCACCACCGTTTGCCAGAGTTTTCGACCGGTCCGACGATCGAACGAGATCAGAATTCTTTGCCGCTCCGCCTCAAGGCACGAGACGATAAACACGCGGTCGTCCCAGACAATCGGCGAGGCGTGCCCAACGCCCGGGACCTCGACTTTCCAAGCGATGTTGTCGGTCGCGGACCAGTGCACCGGGACGTGGGTTTCAAGGCTGCTGCCGTCGCCGCGCGGACCGCGCCAGCCGGGCCAATTTTCCGCGGAGGCCGTCGGGTCGGCCGCCAGCCAAACCACGCCGGCGATCAATAACCACACGCCGCTTGATAGGTAGCCAGAATTTCGCTGAGTTGGTTGGTTGTGCATTTTGGCGAGTCGGTGCATTGCCGCGGGTTAAGGCAGGGCAGGGGGGCGCGAGGGCCGCTCTTCGTCGCCCGGGTCGTGTACCCGCAATCTTCGGTATGCGGCGTCCGCAGGCACGGTTAGTATAACAACTCGCTGATACCCGTCGTAAGCATTTCCGAAGGCATCAAAAATGGCACAGCTGGTTGGCTCATGGGAGTCAAGTTCGGTTACCCCTGCGCATTTCACGCTCGGTGTCGTGGGCCTGATCTTCGTGCTCTTGATGCTCACGACAGTTCCCCCCGACGTGATCCTGGTCGCCGGGGTGGTTTTGCTGCTCTTGACTAACATTCTCACGCCGGCCGAGGCCTTGGCCGGAATGGCCAACGAAGGAATGATCACAGTCGGCGTGCTGTTCATTGTGGGTGCCGCGGTGCGGGATACGGGAGGAGTGGAATGGATCGCCAGCCGATTGTTCGGACGTCCCAAAACCCCGACGACTGCTGTTGCTCGGATGATGTTGCCCACGATGGGCCTTAGCGCATTCATGAACAATACGCCGCTGGTCGCGATGCTGATTCCGGCCGTAACCGACTGGTCGCGCATGCTGCGGATGCCCGTCTCCAAATTCATGATTCCACTAAGTTATGCAGCCATCTTGGGCGGCACGTGCACGCTGATTGGCACGAGCACCAATCTGGTGGTCCAGGGACTTGTGATCAAAGAACACATTCCCGGCCTGGAAAATGGGCTGGGCATGTTCGACATCACCTATGTCGGGTTGCCCTCCGCCATCCTCGGCTGTGCCTACATCGTCCTTTCCAGTCGCTGGCTGTTACCCGATCGCAAGCCGGCCCTAAGCACACAAACCGATCCGCGCGAGTACACCGTTGAAATGCGGGTAGCCGGCGACAGTCCTCTTGTGGGCCAAACGATCGAAGCAGCCGGCCTCCGGCATCTTCCCGGCGTCTACCTGGCTGAGGTCGATCGCGGTGGAATGGTTCTGCCGGCTGTTTCGCCGCAGGAAATCTTGCACGCCGGCGACCGCTTGTTGTTCGTCGGCGTGGTCGAATCTGTGGTCGATCTGCAGCGGATCCGGGGCTTGTTGCCGGCGACCGACGAAGTGTTCAAGCTCAAAGAACCGCGTCCGCAACGCTGCCTGATCGAAGCGGTGGTCTCGAACAGCTGCCCGATGGTCGGTCGAACGATTCGCGACGGACGTTTTCGCAGCGTTTACAATGCCGTGGTCGTAGCGGTCGCACGTAACGGCGAGCGGCTGCATAAGAAAATCGGCGACATTGTATTGCGCCTGGTGACACGCTTCTGGTCGAGGCCCATCCTTCGTTTGCCGATCAGCAGCGTAACAGTCGCGACTTTTTTCTCGTCAGCCGAGTCGACGAATCAACTCCGCCTCGGCACGATCGGGCGGTGATTGCGCTGGCGCTGCTGCTGGGACTCGTCGTCGCCGTAAGCATGGAATGGATCTCGATGCTCAAGGGGGCGATGCTCGTGGCCGGTATCATGATGCTTACCCGCTGCGTCGGCCTGCGCAGTGCGCGCCGCAGTGTCGACTGGGAAGTGCTTGTGGCCATTGCTGCCTCGTTTGCCTTGGGAACAGCCCTGGAGAAGACCGAGGCAGCGAAGGAAATTGCCGACCGCACGATTGCGCTGGCCAATGCCGACCCTTGGATTTCGCTGGCGGTGATTTATGCCATCACACTGATTGTGACCGAGTTGAT
This sequence comes from uncultured Planctomycetaceae bacterium, assembly GCA_963702015.1. Lineage (GTDB taxonomy): Bacteria > Planctomycetota > Planctomycetia > Pirellulales > PALSA-1355 > DATJTR01. The sequence continues at coordinate 406,276 of OY969698.1, read as the reverse complement.
CACCAACAACGCGGCCGCCGCGCTCATGTTTCCATTGGCCCTGGCGACGGCCCGCGACCTGAACGTCAACTCGATGCCATTCATCATCGTGGTGATGATGGCCGCATCGGCTGGGTTTGCCACGCCAATCGGCTATCAGACCAACCTGATGGTCTATGGGCCGGGAGGCTACCGGTTTGGCGACTACGTGAAGATCGGCGTGCCCTTGGATATTCTGATCGGCATTGTGTCGGTGCTTTTGGCACCACTCGTCTGGCCGTTCGTCGCGAGTCCATAAGATGACCCGAAATGGGGCAGGCCGCCATAGATGGCAAGTACGCCCGGAGGGATTCGAACCCCCAACCCTCGGTTCCGAAGACCGATGCTCTATCCAATTGAGCTACAGGCGCATCTCGTTTTTTGCCCGCAGTCGGGGCAGGCAGTGCACCTGCAAAGATACCGCATGTCGAGAAGACGGAGAAGCCCTGCGACGGCGCGGTCGACGCCCGCACGTCATTCGATCCGCCGTAATTTCGATCGAGCCCACCGATGAGTCGGCTAGTCGGTCCGTGTGCCGGGCAGGATGCCGGCGCCACTGGCGACGATTACCAGCACTCCAGTCCCGGCCATGATCAACGCATGATAGTCGCGCACTAGCTTGCGTGCGTCTCGGTGTGCGATCATCGCATTTCCCTGACGGCGGCTGGCGATTTCGCCGGCCATGTAGGGCACCCCCGCTAGAATCCCAAAGTAGATGACGAGAAACCAGACGATTCCAAACAGGACTCTCAAAGCGTTCTCCAATTCATGAGGCTCAATCGCCGCGCCGTGAAATGCCGATTTGCCGCACGGGTTTCAGCCCCATCGCGACGTGCCTGGTTCCAGGCCCGTCGGCTGGCGATCCTTCGCCAAGCTGGTGCCAAGCCATCGTCCGGCGGCCTTTCTCGACGATAAACCCTAGCATTTTTTCCTGGTTGGGATGGGCCAGAAACGACTCGTTGCGATGCCAGCGGCTGGCACGAACCGCTTTTCGCCGAGAAGGAATGGCCGCCGGGCCGGCATTCCCTTGGCCAGCCGCTTGACCATGCTTTTGGCCCCATGCTATAAGCGCTTGCTGCGGCTTGGTCGCTTGCAAATAGCTTTCTCTTCTTGGCGTGCGGTGTCGCCCGTTGGCGTTTATGGCCGAGATTACGCTGCGCGTCTTGGACGGGGCCGACTGCGGTCGCGTCTACGAACAATTGCCAACTCCGGTCACGATCGGCCGGGAGGAGGGCAATACGATTCAGATCAACGACGAGCGGGTCAGCCGATTCCACGTCAAAATCCAGGCCGATCAAGACAAGATCGTCATCACCGACCTGGAAAGCACCAACGGCACCAGGATCAACGGCGAGGACATTCAACTGCGGATTCTCCGCTACGGTGACACCATCATGATCGGCCGTACGGTCCTGCTGTTCGGTTCGCGCGAGCAAATCGCCGAGCGACTTGCGGCCTTGCGGGGCGACCCGGCTCTGACTGGCAGCGTCGAGAATGTCCCGTCGCTCGACTTCGAATTGAATTGGAGCGATCATCCCGACGTTCAGGACGTGCTCCATTTTCTCCAGCCTCCCGAGTTGCCCGACCGTTTGAGCCCAGGGCAGGCGGCTCAACTCTCCGAGTTGCTTGAGTATCTTCACCGGCGCATTCGCGACATGTATAGCACCGTCAAGGTCAAGCCCGATGCCGAGCGTGTCACGCTGGAGGCCCGGCAGTGGCAGAATCTGCTCGACTTGGAATTGCGCCTGGCCGGCTACTTGCGGGCAATCGGCCAGCCGCGTGATGACGCGGAATAACGGTTGCCATGCCACCGGGGGCCGAGGGTTCCTCAGGTCGTCGTCCTGGCGGGTCGGGCTCCGAATGCTAGAATGGCGACTGGCTCCAGCTAGCATGGACGAACCGCTCGCCTAGCGCTCGAGGATGTCGATGAGCAACCCGCCCCCCACGCAGATGCCCTTTGCGCATCTCCATTGTCATAGCCACTACAGCCTTTTGGACGGAGCCAGCTCGATCGGGGGCCTGATCGATCGGGCCAAAGCCACGGGCATGAACGCGCTAGCCCTGACCGATCACGGCAACTTGCACGGGGCGCTGGAATTCTACAAAAAGGCCAAGGCGGCCGGCATCAATCCGATTTTGGGGTACGAGGCCTATATCGCACCGGGCAGCCGGTTTCAGAAAGACGCCGGCGGGATGAAGGAGGCCAGCTTTCATCTCACACTTCTGGCCCAAAACCGCCAAGGGTTCAAAAACCTGATCAAGCTCGCTTCGTCGGCTTTCCTGGAAGGCTTTTATTTCAAGCCGCGGATCGATCGAGAACTTCTCGCCGCCCACAGCGAAGGGCTCATCTGTCTCAGCGGCTGTGTGTCGGGCCAGTTGAGCCGGACCTTGCTCACCGACAGCCTGGGCGATGCCGTTTGGCAACAGGCAATGGAAGTCGCCGCCTGGTTTCAGGGCGTTTTCGGCAATCGCTACTTCATCGAGATCCAGAACAACGGGCTGGAAATCCAGCGGTTAGCCTTGGAGCGATCGATCGAGATTGCGAATCGGATGGGACTGCCCGTCGTGGCCACCAGCGACGCCCATTACGTCAACCGGGAGGATGCTGAAGCGCAGGACGTCCTGTTGTGCATCAACACGGGCAAGTTTCGCACCGACAAGAATCGGATGCGGATGGAGGGAGATCAGTTTTATCTCCGGGCGCCCGAGGAAATGTACGCCGCCTTGGCCGGCAATGAAGAGGCGTTGCGGCAGAGTCAGACGATCGCCGACAGCGTCGACATCGAACTCGAGTTGGGTCAGCGCCATTTTCCCAATTACACGCCGCCAGCCGGCAAGACACCGGCCGATTTTCTGCGCGAACTCTGTCTGGAGGGCCTTCGCGAGCGCTATGCCACCGATTCGGATCGACTCGGGCCGGACGGCCAATTATCCGCGGAGGTAGTCCAACGGTTGGATCGCGAATTGGCAGTGATCAACACCTTGGGATTCGCCAACTACTTTTTGATCGTCTGGGATTTTGTGCGCTACGCCCGGCAACAGGGCATTCCCGCGACCGCGCGTGGATCGGGTGTCGGCTCGCTGGTTTGCTACGCTCTCTATTTGAGCCATGTTTGCCCGCTGAAATTCGATTTGCTTTTCGAGCGGTTTCTCGACGAAAGCCGGCTGGAAGCGCCGGATATCGACATCGACTTTTGCCAGGATCGTCGCGGCGAAGTCATCCAATACGTCAAAGCCACGTATGGAACCGCCAACGTCGCCCAAATCGGCACCTTCGGCACTCTGGCCGCTCGGGCCGCCATCCGCGACGTCGGCCGGGCATTGGGAATGCCCATTCCGCGCGTCGATGCGGTCGTCGCCCTGGTGCCCGAAGAATTGCACATCACCCTCAAAAAGGCGATTGCCACGAGCGAGGACCTGCGGCGGGTTTATGACAACGATCCGGAAGTCCACGAGCTGATCGATCTGGCCATGAAGATCGAGGGCTTGGCTCGCAATGTCGGCACTCACGCCGCGGCCGTCGTGATCGCCGATCGGCCGCTCGTCGAATATGTCCCCTTGGGCTGCGTGGCGGGCAAGGAAGAAATCATCACGCAATGGGCAATGGGTGATGTCGAGGCCGCCGGTCTTTTGAAAATGGACTTCCTGGGGCTGCGCAACTTGACGGTTTTGGCCAAAAGCGTCGAGCTGATCGCGCAAACAACCGGTAAGCGTATCGACCCCTATCAGTTTCCGCTCGACGACGCCGAGACGTTTGCCCTGCTGTGCCGCGGCGAAACCAAGGGGATCTTCCAGCTCGAAAGCGGTGGTATCCGCGATCTATTGCAGAAGATGAGCCCCGATCATTTCCGCGACATCATCGCCACGAATGCCCTGTATCGGCCGGGGCCGCTCGAAGGAGGCATGGTCGATGACTACGTGCAGGTCAAGCATGGCCGCAAGCAAGCGACCTATCTCCATCCCGTGATGCGCGAAGTGTTGGAAGAGACGCACGGCGTGATGGTCTACCAAGAGCAAGTCATGCGGATTCTGAATGCGCTGGGGGGGATCGAGCTCTCCAACGCCTACACCTGCATCAAAGCCATCAGCAAAAAGAATCTGCCGAAGATCGCCAAATATCGCGAGGAGTTTGTCGCCGGCGCGGTCGCCAAGGGTTTGCAGAAAGGCCAGGCCCAAGAGCTGTTCGGCATGATCGAAAAATTTGCCGGCTATGGATTCAACAAAAGTCACTCGACCGCCTACGCCCTGATCGCTTATATGACGGCCTATTTGAAGGCCCATTATCCAGTCGAATTCATGGCCGCGCTGCTGTCGGGGGACATCGCGGGCCGCAATTTCAAGAAGAAAGACAAGCTGGTCGAACATCTGGAAGATTGCCGCCGAATGGGCATCGAAACGCTTCCGCCTGACGTCAATCGTTCCGATGGCGACTTCACCGTGATCGACGGGAAACTCCAGGTCGGACTCTCGGCCATCAAGGGTTGCGGCGGAGGGGCCGCGGCGGCCATCGCTGCCGCACGCGTCGCGGGCGGTCCGTTTCGCAGTCTGTTCGATTTTTGCGAGCGAGTCGATTCCCAGCAGATCGGCCGGGCCGGCATCGAGACGCTGATTAAAGCGGGCGCCTTCGATTCCCTCGGTGCTCACCGCTCGCAGTGGATGGCGCTCGTCGACCGGGCCGTCCAGTCTGGAGCGGCCATGCTTGCCGACCGCCGGCGCGGACAAAAGGGACTGTTCGAGTCGCTCGACGACGAGCCGCAAACCGCCGAAACCGTCCGCTTGCCCGACATTCCTGAGTGGGACACGCATCAGCGATTGGCGGGCGAGAAGGAAGTCCTTGGCTTCTACTTATCGAGTCATCCCCTCGCCGAGCACGAACAGACGCTGCGCACCTATTGCTCGCACACGACGCTCGAGGTGGCCGGATTGCCGCCGCGGACCGACGTGGTACTGGGCGGAGTGGTCTCGGCCATCAAGCTCTCGCAAACCAAGAATCCCCGCGCCGGCAGCACCAACACCAAGTACGCGATGTTCGACTTGGAAGATATCGGTGGACTGATCCGCTGCATCGCCTGGCCGGAAGATTATGCCAATTTCGGACACCTGATCACCGCTGACGCCATTCTCGTCGTTCGGGGAGCGGTCGACCGCCGGCCTGGCAGTGAAGAATCGAACCTGATCATCAACGAATTGATCCCCTTGTCCGAGGTGGCAGGGCGATTCACCCGCGGCATACGCGTCCGCCTGTCGGAAGCGCAACATGGCTCGCGGGGCGTGAGCGATCTGCACGAAATCCTCCGCGGTTATCCGGGGAACTGCGAATTGCAGCTGTTGGTCTGCCTGGCCGACGGCCGCCGCGTGTTGATGAAAAGCGAGCAAATGAGGGTTGGCTTGAGCCCGGAGCTCCGCGATCGGCTTGACGCCATGCTGGGGCCAGGAAACGTCCAATTGCTCGCCGCCCCACCGCCAACCCCCACGCGTGGCCCTCAGAACGGCCGGCACCGTGAGCTCGCCGCCCGCTAGGCTTACGGCCGATCCGTATTTGCCGTATTTTCTCGCGGGAGCGGAGGGCCCAGGCCGATCCACGGGGCGGGTTTTGATCGCCCGACCGCACCGCTGCTTGCCTAACTTCCTTGATTTGCGCGATTTCGGTAACTAAGATCGAAGAAGCTCGGAATTGATGCTGGGCTTTCAAAATCTGCTCCCAATCGACGCTTCCACCTCGCCCACAATCTGGTTGGCGGGTGGAGGCGTTTCCGGAACATATGGCTCGTTGAGGGGGAAACTCATGTTTTGGCGCAAGCTGGTCGATGCGTCGTTTCTCACACTGCTCGTTGGGGCATTGATCACTGCTGGGCCGACTCATTTGATTCGGGAAGGCAGTGCGCAAGTGCCCGGTCAGGGCACGCCCGGCCAAGGCGCTCCCGGCCAAACCGGCGGGTCGGCCCCAGGCACCTCCGTCTCGACCCATACGAACATCGTTTCGTCGAACGTGAGCGGTGCGAACGGCGTGATTGTCGATGCCGAAGGCGTGCTTCACAAGCAGGTGTTCCCCGACCCGACCGGTCAGCTCACGCGTGATCGCATGTTGGCCGCGCGCGCCAATCTCGATCGCCGGGTTGCCAAAGCCAGCAAGCTGCGCAAAGTGTCGATTAACCGCTTGGAAGCGGTCGTCAAAGGGAATCTCGACAAGCAACTTCCCCCCACAGACGAGATGTTGCATCTCGCCGGGCTGACACGCGTGCACTACGTCTTCTATTATCCCGACACGAGGGATGTTGTCCTCGCTGGGCCGGCCGAAGCCTGGGGTGCCGATTTGTCGGGCCGCGTTTGCGGCGTCGAAACGGGTCAGGCAGTCCTCGAGCTTGAAGATCTCGTTGTCGCCTTGCGGGCGTTTCCTCCCGGTGGGAAAAAGACGTCCGTAATCCTTTGCTCGATCGATCCTACGCCGGAAGGGCTCGCCAAAGTGCAGGCCTTTATCAAAAATGTCGGATCGCTTCAGTCGCCCGATGACGAGCAGATGATTGTCGATGGCTTGCGGAACAGTCTCGGTTTTCAGAACATCCGTGTGCAGGGCGTGCCGGCCAACACTCATTTCGCGCAAGTGCTGATCGAAGCAGACTACCGCATGAAACTGATCGGCCTCGGGATGGAAAAGCCGGCAGTGAAAATGGCCAGCTTTGTCGACAGGGCCCACCCGAGCTCGAACCGCAAGGCCATGCAGCGTTGGTACTTTATCCCCGACTATCAATGCGTTCGCGTGGCCGCCGATAGCTTGGGGATGCAACTCGTCGGCGCCGGCGTAAAGCTGGTCGACGAAGACGAAGTTGTCGGATCCGATGGCAGCCGCAAGGCAACCGGCAAATCCAACCGGGCCAGCAAGGCATTCGTCACGGCGTTTACGCAAAAATATGCCGACATCGCCGCGCAAACCCCAGTTTATGCCCAGTTGCGCAACTGCATCGACCTGGCAATTTCCGCAGCCTTCATTCAACAGCAGGATTATTACGCCAAAGCGGGATGGCAAATGGCTACCTTTGCCAACGAAGCGGCCATACCGGTTGAGACGCTCAATGTACCGACACGCGTTGAGACCGTCGTCGCCGCCGTCTGGAAGGATCATCAGTTGATGACGCCAATCGGCGGTGGTGTGCAGATGCAGCCGGCCCGAGCGCTGGAAATGAAAAACACGCTTCCGGACGAGGACGGCAAAATCAGCGAACTGCGCGAAGCAATCAGCGTGAAAGATCTGCCCGCCGACCAATGGTGGTGGGACTAATTCTCCGCCGGGTGCCCGGTTCTCTCCTTGCGTTCGGTTTTCTCGGCTAGCGACCGATGATGAACGCAATTCCGCGCTGGTCAATTGCTCTTCGGTTCGGGCATGGGTCGCCTCACGTCGGCCGGCCTGGACCTGTCACGACGCGATGGAAGTGCAATTGCACCTCGCGATCGACCACCCGGCGCACGCCTTCCACGAGGCAGTGCGGTTCGTTGTCGTCCTGCCCGCGTCGAATAATCTCGTCGAGCTTTTCGCCCGGAGCCACCGTGAACGTTGATTGGTAGATGATCTGGTTTCCGGCGTCGAGTTCGGGCACGATGAAGTGGCATGTTGCGCCGTAGGTCAGCATGCGCGCGGCGAACGCCTCGTGATAGGGACGAATTCCGGGAAAACTCGGCAGCAGACCGTGGTGCAGATTGAGAATCCGACCGCCTGCATATTTCCAACAACTCGCCGGGGGCAGCACGCGCATGTATCGGGCGAGCACGAGATAGTCGACTTCGTATTCGTCGCACAAGGCGATCAAGCGCTCGTCGTCGGCGACTCCTTCCTCGTTGCCGACCAGATGCCAGTCGATGCCGAACTGTTCGGCGATCGAGCGGCAATTCGGCCGGCTGCCGAGCATCACGACCGCGTCAGCGCCAATGTGCCCATCGCGGATCGCTCGCAATACGGCCAGCGCCGGTTCAGGGCGGATCGTTGTGCAGATCGCCAGCCGGGGTCGGGTGGCACGGCGGTCGGGAGACCAGACCCGCACCGATAATTGCTTGTCGCGGCCAATCTCGGCGAGCACCGCCGCCAAAGAGGTGAACTGCTCGGCCGGCAACTCGATCCTCAAAAGCATGGCGAACAACGACTGCTCGTCATGGTCGTACATCTGGATTTCGGTAATGTTGGCCCCCTGCCCCGTCACGTGATGGATGATCGGGTCAGCAAGGCCGCGATTGTCGGGCCCGACGGCTGTGATAACGATCTGCATGACTTCTTCGCTCTCCGGGCAGCAGGCTCATGCCTGGCAAGTCATTTCCGGACGAAATAGGCCAAATATACCTCCGGCCGGTCCCACAACTATAGCTTGTGCCGGGGCCGCTGGCCGGTCTGTTGGACGGTTGGTATCTTAAGGGAGTGGCTCGGAATTCGGTTCCACGCCGCGGTTGCCGAAGACCCGCAGCGCTTTGGCGAGAATCATCACAAAAAGTCGCTTGTCCGGGTGCCAGCCGAGAATCTGGAACTTCCGCTTCAGACCCCACGTGTCGTTTCGCCTCGCCTCCGTGCCCGCCGCCAGCTTTCCCGCTCTCAAGCTGGGCGTACAATTGCTTCGCACTGTTCCCCGCTCCTTCAAACCTCTGCAAGCGACGCAAGCCAATCATGGAACAAGCCCGACCGGCACCGGAACCTTTCGGGTTTCCACCACGGCATGACCTTATCGCCAGGGTGGGCGAAGAGCGGGGGCAGCTTTTGGATGCCTCGATTCCTCCGCCACCGATGCGCGAACTGCTCGAGAGTGACCTGCACGTGCCGATGCGCCGCAAGCGGCTGTCGATCTTCCTGTTTACGGCCACGTGTTTATCGACCTTTTGGGCCGGGGCCACAGATTGGATGCCCTACGCATTCCTCGACAGTTGGGCCGACGCGTCGAAGATGATCGAGTCCCATTGGGTTCAGGGACTCGAGTACATGCTGGCGGTCATGGCCATCCTGCTCACCCACGAAATGGGTCATTTCCTACAGGCTCTCCGCTACCGCGTGCCGGCAACTTACCCGATCTTCCTGCCGCTGCCGATCATGATGACCGGTACCATGGGGGCTGTGATCGCCATGGATGGTTCCCGGGCCAATCGCAAGCAATTGTTCGACATCGGTCTGACTGGCCCTTGGGCCGGGCTGGTCGTGGCGATTCCGATGATCTGGTTCGGCATCAAGCACGCCCAACCCGAACAAGCACTCGAGTTTCACCTTGGCACGCCGTGGATCTTCAAATTGATTGCCGCCTGGGTCCGCCCCGAAATGCAATCGATCACGGTGTTCAAAAACCCGTTGTTCATGGCCGGTTGGGTGGGGATGCTGATCACCGGGCTGAATATGCTGCCGGTCAGTCAGCTCGACGGAGGCCACGTGATTTACGGGTTGTTCGGTCGCCATGCCAAATGGGTCGCCCGCGCGTTCATCATCGCGGCCATTATCTTCATCGTCAGCCAGGAGCAGTACAACTGGGTCGTGATGTTGGTGCTGGTGATCCTGCTCGGAGTCGATCACCCACCGACCGAAGACGACACCGTGCAACTCGGACCGCTGCGTTGGACGATCGGTTTGGCCTCGCTTTTGATCCCCGTTTTCTGCTTCACTCCGATGATCATCGGCGGATAACGAGCGGCTGAGAAGCAGTTGGCTGGGCAGCGCATCCGATCTTGTCGAGATCGGCTCCTGACGGGATCGGCGCGGATCTGGGGCCGGCACGCAATGAAAAAACGCATCCAGCCCGAGCGACAAATCGATTGCCGTTCGGGCCGAATGCGTTATTCGTTCGTTCGCCAATTCCCCGGCGAACAATCGTCCGTTTTAACGCTTCGAGAACTGGGTGCCGCGACGGGCTCCACGCAGTCCATACTTCTTGCGTTCTTTCATCCGGCTATCGCGCGTCAGCAGGTGATGTTGTCGCAGCACTTCCTCGGTCCCCGCGTCGAAAATCTTCAGCGCTCGGGCGATGCCGAGCTTGCAGGCGCCTGATTGTCCGGACGGACCGCCTCCAACGACTCGAATGACGACATCGACGTTGGCTGCCCGACCAGTCAGTTCCAACGAGGTGAGCACCTGTCGGCGGTCTTGCTCGATCGGAAAATATTCGGTTAGCGGGCGGCCGTTGATCGTGATTGCCCCTTGGCCGGCGCGAATTCGCACTCGGGCCACCGAGGTCTTGCGACGACCGGTTCCCAACGAATCGTTGGCGCCGCTAACTTTGCCCTGCTTTGTGGGAGCGTCTTTGGTAACTACCATCGCTATTTGTTTCCGAGTTCCTTGGGCTGCGGCTGCTGGGCCTGATGCGGATGCTGGTCGCCGGCATAAACCTTGAGCTTGTTCAGTCGTTTGTACGAAAGCTTGTTTTTCGGCAGCATGCGACGCACGGCTTCGGTCAAAATCAAACTGGGATCGCGGGCGAACCGGGTGGCCGCGTTCTCGCTACGCAAACCGGGATAATACGTCGTCCACGTGTAACGCTTTTGGTCCCATTTCTTGCCGGTCAGCACGACCTTGTCGGCGTTGACCACCACGACGAAATCCCCCGTATCGACGTGCGGGGTGTAGTCGGGACGGTGCTTGCCCATCAAGATCACCGCGATCTCGCTGGCCAGCCGACCGACAACTTTGCCTTGGGCGTCGACGAGCCACCACTTTTGTTCGACTTCGCCCGTCTTGGCCATGTACGTTTTCATCTGCGACACCATTTGTCCACGTCTCCGCTTTGCTTCTCGTCGCCTGGCGAACTTGTTCCAGTGCTCTCCGCACAGCCAGCCAGGTGGCCTCGAAGAGAAACTGCCAATTTACCGGCTTCGGGCCAATGCTTCAAGGGAGGTGCCTCACAAACCGCCGCCTGGCCACTTTTTGCCCCTGCCGCAGCAGTTTTCGGCCTGATTTCGGCCGCAATCTCAACCCCAATCACTGCCGGCCGGCCGGCGATCGGAGGCCGGCCCGATCGGAATGCCCCGAATCGCTCGACTCCGGGTCGGCGGAATCCAATTCGCCGCTCTCCAGTTCATCGCTGTCTGGCTCATTGCTCGCCGAGTCGGTCTCATACAAGCGGGGACGATCGGTCTTGCCGCGACCTCCCGCCGCCGCTTCGGTCGATTCGTCGTCGTGGAAATCCGAATGGACGGGTCGCCGCACACGGTCCACCAGTTCACCCTCGAACTCCTCAGCCGACCAGGGAACGCTCTCGACCATCAGTTTGCGCCGCTCTTGTGCCGGCGGTGGGGCCGCGGGGCGCGGTGTCGCGGCGGACTTCACGCGCCGCGGTCGCGGCGCATGACCATTGCGACGCGTGATCGTTCGCGCGGCGCGGGCACTGGAGTTTCCTCGATCGCAGTTATCTTCGGTTCCGTCGGGGGGCTGGGCGGTTCGGGGTGTTCTTCTTCGACAATCTCCGGAATGCTCACAGGCTCTGGCAGGAAGTGCGGCGCGGGAATGGTGCTCGTGATCCGAGGGAGTTCTTTCGCCGGCTCGTCCCACTCGATGTTGCTGCCAGGTAAAGTGCGCACTTCAACCTGAGCATCGTGAAACAACCGAGCCAAATGTTCGTGGCACGTGAAAACCAGCAACTGGTGGCCAGACCGCGCAAACTCCGAAAGCACCCGTGCGGCGGCCTTGCACCGCGTGACGTCGAAATTCACCAGCACGTCGTCCATCACTACCGGCAGTCGGATCCCTCGCCTGGCGTAAGCGCTGACGAGCGCCAGCCGCAAGCTGAGGAATATTTGCTCGCGCGTGCCACGGCTAAGCACGTTGACCGCCAAGGCGTTGCCATCGGCATCGTCGACGCTGAGGGCCCTGCCGCCGAGCGTTGTCCAAATTCGGCGGTAGCGTCCGCCGGTGAGTTCGGCGAGGTACGTCGAGGCCTCGCGCAAGACCTCCGGTTGTCGGTCGCGCTCGAAAACCGCGCGGACCGACTCGAGGGCCGCACCGCAAGTGGTGAGCACTCTCCATCGCTCGATGGCTTCCCGCAGTTGCTGATCGACCGTGGCCAGCTCCAGTCGCTTTTCGGCCAGCCGGCGATCCTGCGATTGCGCCTTCAGTTGTTGCGTGAGCGCACCGCGTTCTTCCCAGGCGTGCCCCAGTTTGGCCCGCAGGCCATGCTTAGCGCTCGTGGTCTCCTCGGCCAATCGGCGCAGGTCCTCTCCAGCGTCCAGGTGCCCGGCAACGAGAGCGGGGGCTTCACAGCCAGCCAACGCCGTGGCAATCTCTTCTCCCAACAGATCGCGCTGCCGATCGAGTTCACGAGCTTCTGCCGCGACCGCTGACCGCCGGTGCAGATCATCTTCGTCTTGGGCACCGGCCGATTGGATCAGGTCGGCAACGCGTTTTCCGGCCGCGGAGACCTGGCGGAGCAATTTACGTCGAACCCGGCGGATCTTGACCAGTTGGACTCGCAATTCATCGCGCGTGGTGGCGCGAATTCGCTCATCTTCCAGACGACGGAGCATCTCACGCAGCATTGCCAGCGGTTCGGTGTCATCCAACTTCAAGCGCGCGTCATCGGCCACCTGGACGATGCGTTGGCTAAGAATCTCGTATTGTCCACGGCAGTCGGCAAGCTGGCGCTGCCGCTCGTCCAGATGACGCCGCTCGGCGTCGAGCCGAGCGCCGTGTTCCAGCGTGGCCCGCAATTGCCGTGGCGTTAATTCTGTCGGCAATCCGGCCTGTCGAAGCAATTGTTGCCAACGTTCACGCGCCTTGCGGAATTCGTGTTTTGCCGACTTATGCTGCTGCTGCCCAGTTTGCAGTGATTGGCTGTGCGATTGCCGCTCGGCGTCGAGCGGCATGAGCTCTTCCAGGCGGGCCAATTCCTTTTCGGCAGCCTGCAATCGAGCGACCAGCGGGCCGCCGCCACGGGGCAGCTTTTTGTCCAACTCGTCGCGCTCGGCCTGCACCTTTTCAATTTGCTGCTCGATTTGGGTGAGTTGCGCTTGCCCCTCGTCAATCTGCTTGCCTGAAAATCTTTCCAGCCCGACCTTGAACGCCACCGCAGCTCCAGACAGGACAGCTCCAATAACGACCAACAGCCAGCGTTCCGATCCGACGGTTGCCGCCGGCAGGAAAACCGCGGCCAGAATGAGCGTAAATCCCAAGACAAAGACCACGCCCAGCCCGGCCAATTGCGGCAGGGTAAGCGCGTGCGGATCGACGGTCTCGTCGACGTGGGCTTCCAGGTCATGATGACTGCGATTCAAGGTGTCCAGCCGCTCATCGATCTGCACGCGACGACGCAACTGCGACACCAGGTCGCCGGCTTTCTCCAGCGCCGCGGTGAGCGACGTATCCGCGTGTTCGCCCAGGTCGGCGCGGAGTCGCTTGTGCAGGTGATCGGCCGCCTGTTTCGTGCTGGCCAGGCCACCCGCCACCTTGCGATATTGCCGGTGCAACCGGCTGACCGACTTGGCCTGAGCTCGCAACTGCGCGACCGTCTGCGGTGAGAGTGGCTTCGACGCCACCGCAGGCGCCGGGTGGGCATCCATCGCGGCCGCGCGCGGCCGGATGCTTCGCGTGGGGATGGGGCGTGCCGGCGGGGTGCTTCGCGGGGGGCGCCGCCAGTTCGGCCGCCAATTGCCGGGCTTGCGCGTCGAGTGCGGCGATCCACTGCTGCTGCTCGGCCAGGGCCTCGAGCCGCGGTGCCTGTCGGCAGAGCGGTTCGTTGACTTTCAGCCGCTCGACCTCGGCCATCAGTTGCTGCCGTCGCTCGGTGACCCGCCCGAGCCGCCGCCGACGCGTTTCGCGACGGTTTTTCAGTTCGGCGAGTTTCGTCAAACAGTCGTCGGCCAGTTGGGGCACCGGTTCGAGCGCCTTCCGCCGGCGATCAATTTCCTGCCGCTGGTGCCAACGCGGCTCGATCTGGGTGGCGGCGGCCAGCACGCGCAATCGTTGGTCCAGTTCGGATTCTTCCGCTTCGAGTGCCTCGGCACTGCGATTCAGATCGTCGTACTTTTTCTTTGTCGCCAGATAGTCGGGCGTGGACCGGCGCAGGTCATGAATCTCGGCCCGCAGCCGGTGCTGCTGCTCAGTCAGCTCGATCAAACGACAAGGACGATCGCCATCGGCCAAAAGCCGCTCGCGAGACGTTTGCAGGTGACCGACCACGTCGGAGAGCGAGACCCGATCGGCGCCGAGCGTCAATTCGTACAACAAGTCCGCCGCGGCGCTGTCGCTGAGAGTGGCCAATTCTTGGATTTCGCGCAGGCCGAACGCAAACACGTTGTTGAAGACCGATTCGTCGACGCCTTCGAGCAGCCGGGCCAGACCGCGGGCGTGACGCTGCTGGCCCCCCTGATCGACGACGTCGAGCGTCTCATCGCCCGACTGAGAGTTGAGATAGCGGTGGATGACCAGCGTTTGATGGGCGTCGTCGACCGTGAGCGATCCACCCGGCGTGCCGCCGTGCTGCGTCGAGACGTAGCGCTCGCGGCGTGCTGGCGAGAAACCATACAAGACGGTCCGGACGAATTGCATCACGGTGGTTTTGCCTGCTTCGTTCTCGCCGTAAAAGACGACAAGCGGTGCCGCTAGCCGGCCGATTTCCAGCCCGTTCCAGACACCAAAACGATCGATCCGCAGTTGAGTGATTTTCACGCTTGAGGCTCCTCGCCGCTCAGCAAATCGACCCCCAGGAGTGTGGCCTGCGCCAAAACCCGCTCGCGAGTTGCCGGGTCGTCGAGCGAAAGCGCCGCGGCCAGCGAATCCGGCAATTGCCGGCTCGGCATCGCTTGCTGCCAATCGCCCGCCCCTCGGCCATCGGCCAATTCGCTGCGAATTGCCCGCAAAAACTCCCCTCGGATGGTTTCTTCCTGCCACCATTGCTCGGGCAATCGGGTTGGCGGCTGAATATCGATCGAAAGGCTATAAAGACCGCCGTGGCGGTGGCCGAACTTGCCACGCAAATGGCCCACCAGTTGCCCAATGGCTTCGTCGCGTCGCAGTTTGACGGCCAGTGCCGCGGGAGCTTGAATCCGCCAGCGGACGAGCCAGTGCGGCTCGCCCGGCGTGGCCAGCAGAGCATGCGCTCGTTGATCGATCTGACGCTCCAGATCGGCGCGGCCCATGTTGGCATCCAGACGGACGGTCTCCGTGTGCCAGCGGAACAAGTCGGTCGGCAAAAATCGTGTCCGCAGCGTGTGCGCTTCGTCAACTTGGACCAGCGTGCAGCCGTGAGGGCCCGATTCGCGCCGGCGAGCGGCCTTGGGGGGTCCCAGGATAATGGACGACCGGCACCGAAGAGCGTTCGACCCGGCGGCGATGACTGCCGCCCAAGGCCCAATAGTGAACGCCTTGAGCCGCTACGACCGGGGCCGCCAGCCGACCGTGGGCCAGGGCAATCGCCACCGAGCCAGCCGATGGCCGGAAGCCGGTCGGCTGGATAAGGTGTTGTTCGTCGGCCGTGCCGCCCATGATCTCCGCCCGTAGACGGCCTTCGCGCTCGAACTTCCAATGTTCGACGCGCCGGCCTGTCGCCAGATGTACGTTTGGCGGCAGATGCAAAATGTCGGTCCAACGCGTCGCGGCGTCGACGCGCCCGGTGGTCCAGAAAACGGGGATGTGGCGTGCCTCTAAACGCTCGAGCTGCTCGACGAGCAACACCAAGCCGCGCGGACCAGCCGCCGTCGGTTGCAAGACGTCGCCGGCCAAAAGGACGAAGTCGACCTGCTCACTCAGTGCGGCATCGAAGACGCGCTCGACCGCCCGAAAGGGCGCATCCGCGATCACGTCAGCCAGCCCGGCTGGAATCTCGCTCAGCCCGCGCATTGGGCGTTCGAGATGAAAGTCGCTGGCGTGCAGGAATCGCAGGGTTGGGCTGGCCATATTTGCCTCCTTGCGCACAGTTGCAATCACGGTCGGCTGCGACTCGCGCGATCGCAATCTGCCGAACAGGGATACAGCAACCGGGCAGTTTACCCAAGAGAGAGAATCGAGACTATCTGGATTTGAGCAGACCGCGTGCCGATTGCCTCATCGCGTTGTCGAAATCACGCGGCCCGCGTGCCCGCGCCAGAAACGGAAGATGGGCAAGATAAGGGAGATGCGATCACGCACCGTCAATCGACAAAAATGCCTACCCCGACTTCTTCGAGCGTTTTCTCGACGCCGCGGACCGCCCGGTTCCCTTCTTCGACCCCGCAGACACTCCGTCCGGCTGCTCCATCGGTCGTCTGCCTGCGATCGCTCGGGCTTTGTCGGCTTCGCCGGTCACTTCGAACAAGAACCGGCTGGGCTGGGTCGGGCGTGGCTTGCCCCATTTCATCCGAGTTAGCGCCAGACTGAGCGTCAATCGGTCTTGGGCTCGCGTAATGCCGACGTAGCACAGCCGTCTCTCTTCGTCGATCGCCGTCCCCTCGGCAGCGACCGACCGATGGTGCGGCAGTAAGTTTTCTTCCAAACCAACGAGGTAGACGTGTGGAAATTCCAGTCCCTTGGCGCTGATGGAGCGTCATCAAGGCAATGGCGTTGCGGGCCAACTGCGAATCTTTGTCGGGCTCATCGTCGCGTTCGCCCAGTACGACTTCTTCGAGGAATCCGGCGAGCGTTGGCCGCGCGGCCCGTTTTTCAAAGGAGGCCAGCGAGTTGATCACTTCTTCAACCGCGGTCCAGCGGGCTTGCTGATCGGCCGCCTCTTTGTAGAGCCGCGCGAGTTCATTTTGATAGCCGATTTTGTGAATCAGCCGCGATGCCACCTCGACCAACGGTCCGGCATTGGCCAGCGCCCGATGCTCTTCGACCAAATCCCGGAAGGCGGTAAGCCCGGCCACTGCCGCCGGCGAGAGCTCCGCATCGCCCGGTCGTACTTGGGCCACAACGCTCCACAGAGGCTCTTTCGCGGCGATGGCGCGCGCCATGAGTTGACCGACCGCGGCCTGGCCGATGCCGCGCGCCGGCACGTTGATGATGCGCAGCAGCGAGACCTCGTCGTCTGGTTTGGCCAGCACTTTGAGGTAGGCCAGCACGTCGCGCACTTCCTTGCGGTCGTAGAACGACATTCCGCCCACCAGGACGTAGGGAAGCTTGACGCGACGCAGTTCGAGTTCGAACGGACGAGGCTGTTCGTTCGTGCGGAACAAAATCGCGAAGTCGCGTGCCTCGAGACCGTCGCGGCCCAACAGGCGGCGGATATCCTCGACGACTTCGCGGGCTTCGGCCGTTTCGTCGGGCGCTTGCAGAATCTTGGGTCGTTCGCCACCCGGCCGGGCAGCGCGGAGCGTCTTCTCGTGCCGCTGGCTGTTGTAGGCGATCAAGCGATTGGCCAATGTCAGGATCGCTTCGGTCGACCGATAGTTGTCTTCCAGTCGAACGACCTTGGCATCGGGCCAATCGGTCTTGAAACGCAGGATATGGGCTACCTCGGCCCCGCGCCAGCCATAGATCGATTGGTCGTCGTCCCCCACGACGCACAAGTTCCGGTGTTCGGCGGCTAGCGCCCGCACGATGCGGTACTGGCTGCCGTTGGTGTCCTGATACTCGTCGATCAGCAAATGGCTGAAACGGCCCGCTTCGGCGGCACGGACATCGGGAAAACGTGTGAACAGTTCTTCGCAACCTAGCAGCAGATCATCGAAGTCGAATGCGCCGGCCGCCTTGATCGCGCTTTGATAGCGGCGATAGGCGGCCGCCGCGAGGTGCTGGCGGTCGCCTGCCGCATCGACGCCAGCCTGATCCGCTCGAATGCCCAGCGATTTCCAGCGGCTGATCTGATAGAGCAGATCGCCTGGCCGGAGCATGGCCTCGGCCACCTGGATCTCGCGCAGAGCCTGCCTGGCAATGCTCTCTTGATCGCCGCGATCGTAGATGGCGAACTTTTCCGGATAGCCCAGCCGGTTGGCATGGCGGCGGAGAATTCGCACGCAGAGCGAATGGAACGTCGAAATCTCTGGCTTTGCCGGCAGGCGCTTCCCCAACAGCTCGGTCGACCGCTGCTGCATCTCCTTCGCGGCCTTGTTGGTGAACGTGACCGCCAGAATCCGATCGGCGGGCGTGCCGCGTCGGATCAATTCGGCAATGCGGTAAGTCACGACGCGCGTCTTACCGGTTCCGGCGCCCGCCAACACCAACAGCGGCCCGCGGAGCGTTCCGACGGCTTCGCGCTGAGCGGGATTGAGGCCGTGAGCCATGTGCGGTCAACCGATCGGATACGAAGGCGAGGCCATCAGCCGGCGGCGCGGATTGGTGGCGCTGCCCAACCATCTTGGTAAAAACCAGGACTCCCGATCGTAGCCGTCTGGCTCGCGGCAGGGTAGGGGCCCTCCGGATAGAAGAATTCCAGGGATTGCACGACCCTACGTCACCTCAAACAATGGAGGTTACCCGCGCGACTGCCGGCTGCTCGAGCCGAAAAACAGCACCGGCGTAATCCACACCAGCAAGAAGTATCCTCATGGCGAAGTTGCCCGCTGAAGTGGCCGATGTTCTCGACGCTGCCGATCCACGGCTGTATCAGGTAACAACCCGGGCGGCTGGCCCGCCGGGGTCGTTGCCCCTGACCGATGAAATGTTGCGCTCCTGGCCCAGCGGCGACTTGTTTGGGCTGACGCAGAATGCCGGCATGGGCTGGCCACCGAGCGAAATGCTTGGCCCGCAGTTTCTGGTGCTAAGCACGGCGGGGGGCTTGCGCGCCGAAGACGGTCGACCGATTGCTTTGGGCTATCACACCGGCCACTGGGAAGTCGGACTTCTGGTCCGGGCCGCGGCCGAAGAACTGAAACGCCTGGGAGCTGTCCCGTTTGCCGGAAGTTGCACCGATCCCTGCGATGGCCGCACGCAAGGAACCGCCGGCATGTTCGACAGCCTGCCGTATCGCAACGACGCAGCCATCGTGCTTCGCCGGCTGATCCGCTCGCTTCCACGCCGACGCGGTGTTCTGGGCGTGGCCACTTGCGACAAGGGGCTTCCAGCCATGATGTTGGCGCTGGCCGGCATGGTCGACTTGCCCAGCGTTTTGGTTCCAGGCGGCGTAACCTTGCCAGCCGAAGGGGCCGAAGACGCCGGCCGGGTCCAATCGCTCGGCGCACGCTATGCCCATGGCGAAGTCACCTTGGAGGCGGCGGCCGAGCTGGGTTGCCGGGCGTGCGGCAGTCCCGGCGGCGGATGTCAGTTCCTTGGGACGGCAGCGACGAGCCAGGTCGTGGCCGAGGCGCTCGGCCTGACATTACCTCACGCCGCGCTCGCGCCGAGCGGTCAACCGATCTGGCTCGATATGGCCCGTCGCAGTGCCCGGGCGCTCATGCGACTGTCGGAGCGAAAGTTGCGACTTCGCGACATTCTCACGGAAGGCTCGGTGCGCAACGCGTTGGCTGTGCACGCCGCCTGCGGTGGCTCGACCAACCTGCTGCTGCATGTGCCGGCGGTCGCGCACGCAGCCGGCCTGCGGCGTCCGACGATTGATGACTGGCTGGCCACCAACCGGAGCGTGCCGCGATTGGTCGACGCATTGCCCAATGGACCGGTCGGTCATCCGACGGTGCAGGTCTTTCTGGCTGGCGGTGTGCCCGAGGTGATGCTTCATTTGCGTGATGCCGGTCTGCTCGAACTGGACGTTCTAACCGTGGCCGGTTGTACGCTTGGCGAGTCGCTCGAGTGGTGGGAGCAAAGTGAGCGTCGCAGCGCCTTGCGCCAGCGGTTGCTTCAGCGTGACCACGTCGATCCCGATCAGGTCATCTTTTCGCCAAATCGTGCCCGCGCCGCCGGGCTGACCAGCACGATGTGTTTTCCGCGAGGCAATTTGGCCCCCGAGGGTGCAGTGATCAAAAGCACCGCCATTGACCCTAAAGTGATCGATTCCGATGGAGTCTATCGCCACACTGGGCCGGCTCGCGTGTTCACACGCGAACGCGACGCTGTTGCGGCCATCAAAGCCCAGACCGATCGGCCGATTCGGCCGGGTGACGTTGTCGTGCTTGCCGGCCGGGGACCCCTTGGCTCGGGGATGGAGGAGATTTACCAGATCACCTCGGCGCTGCGATATCTCGAGTGGGGACGCAACGTGGCCGTGGTCACCGACGCCCGGTTCTCGGGCGTGAGCACCGGGGCATGCATCGGACACGTCGGGCCCGAGGCATTAGCTGGTGGACCAATCGGCAGGCTTGAAGACGGCGATCGGATTCGCGTCGAGATCGACACGCGCGGGCTTGTCGGCTCGGTCGATCTGGTAGGCAACGCGGCGGGCGAATTTGGCGTGAGCGAGGGATCCCGCCGATTGGCCGCTCGACCGCAGCGCGCCGACCTGGTGGCCGACGCGGCACTGCCCGATGACACCCGGCTGTGGGCGGCCTTGCAGCGTGTGAGTGGCGGGACTTGGGGCGGCTGCGTCTACGACGTCGAGCAGATCCTGGCTTGTCTTGCTGCGGGTGAAGCTGCCACCGCCGCGCAAAAGATCAAACCCAGCAGCCGTGCAGCACGTAAGAAAACGTAGGCTTACTGGTCTCAAGGATCGATCGAGCGTGGATCGTTGTCAGCGTTCAAATCGCCGGCAAGCCAAGCGCCCGCCGCCAGGCCGACAATTGGCCCAGATGGCCCGCTTCGTGCGAGGTCAGCAGCGCGATCAAAAGACTGCCAAGATTTGCGAATCGGCTGCGCATTCGTTCCGGAGGCGGCTGACTCAGGATTTCGGGCGTGACGCCTTGCATTGCCTTGGCAAACCGAGAATGCCCGTCTTCCAAGGCGGCGAGTAGCTTCTCTTTCGAGGGATAGCTCTTGGAGTCGGGCAGCGGCTTCGCCCCGATGGCGAACAGCTCCTTCCAGGCGGCGTCGTTCCAGGTCGAATCGCCAAGCGCGGCGGCTGCGGGAGTCGACGCTTTCAGCAGATTGACGCCTTGATCGCTGGTCCAGGCAAGGTGTCCCAGGATGAACGCCGCGTGATTCATTACCCGGCCGGGCACCGGTTGGGCGCACATCTGATCGTCGGTCAGGTCGGCCACCAATTTCTTTGCCGAAGCCAAACCAATGGCATATACGGACAGAACATATTCGTGCATGGGATTATCCGTTTATTTCGCAAACGCAAGTCAATTGCAATCCGAGGGGAGCATTGCGCTTCCCAGCCACCGTTTGCGGATTGTAGGATGATTGCGGCGGTTTGAACACCACCTGCCTATAATGGAGAGGCGGGAAATAGGGTCGTTTTGCGCCGGTTTCAAACGGCGACGAAGGAGTAACAAATATGCGACAATTGGCCATAGCGTCGGCCCTGGCGGCGGCCGCTTGCGTCGTTGCCACGATGGTCGTGTTGGCAGCCCCGCGAAAACCGTCGAAGGGTGACGCGGAAAACTCCAAGGAGAAGCAAGGGATGGTGCAGGTTTTTGTGTTTAACGATCAGGGCAAACTTGTCGGCCCCGTCGAATCGCCGAAATTGGTGCTCACCGACAAGCAATGGCGGGAGCGGCTTTCCCCCAAACAGTTCAAGATCTTGCGCTCCAAGGGGACCGAGCAACCGTTCTGCGGCACCCTGTTGGATAACAAGAAGGAGGGGGTCTACACCTGTGCCGGCTGTGGACTGCCGCTTTTCTCATCCGACGCAAAATTTCATTCAGGCACCGGTTGGCCAAGTTACTTCCAGCCGATCGCCAAGGAAAACGTCATTCAGCGCCCCGACCACGGCTATGGAATGGTGCGCACCGAAATTGAGTGTGCCCGGTGCGACGGCCACCTGGGCCATGTGTTTGACGACGGCCCCGAGCCGACCGGCCTGCGATTTTGCCTGAATTCGGAATCGCTGCAATTCACCGACGCCGACAAACTTGCCATGCTGGCCGATCCGGCCGCCGAGGGCAAACCGGCAACCGCCAGCGAAACGAATCGACCGGCCAAGACAAGCGAATAACGCGACCTGCCGGGCATCGTGAGATTTGCAAGTGGCCAGCTTGCATTAAGCGCGGACGTCGCATAAACTGACGCTAATGCGTGACGTTTTGCCGGCGGAGTTCGCTGTGCGCAAAGTCGTGCACCCCCCCCGCCTGCCTCCTTTGTCTGTTGCCGGTAGCTACACCGGTCCCGCCGAACCGACGCGAATGTTTCCGCCGACGGACTGAATAGCGACGATCCGCGGTTTCATTAAACCTGGCCAGCACGAGAGCGGAGTCATGCCAAAACAATCGGCATCTCGATGGCTCGTTGACGCGCTTCCGCCACGGCGCCATGCCCCGTGGGGTTTGAATTGGCGGCGCTCGGTCTCCACGGCCCTTTGTGTGGCTGCTTGGTTTTTGACTCTGGCGCCGCTTCTGAGCGTTCGACCGGCATGGGCGGATGATTCTCCCGAGTCGCTCGAATTCTTCGAGAAAGAAATCCGCCCGCTTTTGGTGAAGCGTTGCTACCAGTGTCACGGCAAAGGGACCGACATCAAAGGCGGACTGCGACTGACTTCGCGGGCCGCGATCCTGCACGGAGGCGAAACGGGGGCAGCAGCTCAGCCGGGTAAACCGGGCGAGAGTTTGCTGCTCGAAGCAGTTCGTTATCAGGGCTTCGAAATGCCCCCGGAAGGCAAACTCCCGGACGAAGATGTTGCCAAGCTCGCCCGGTGGATCGAATTGGGAGTTCCCTGGCCGACCGAGGATTCGCCCGACGACGTGACGGCGCGGGATGATCGACCCTACGAAGCGAGCGACGCGCAGAGAGCTCATTGGTCGTTTCAGCCCCTGGCCCCGGCAACTCCGCCGGAAGTGGTCGACCACCAGTGGCCGGCGGGCGACATTGATCGGTTTGTATTGTCGACGTTGGAGGCGCGCGGCCTCAGGCCGAATCCGCCGGCGGAGCGACGTGCGCTATTGCGGCGAGTCACGTATGATCTGACCGGTCTGCCACCGACTCCGGAGGAGACGGCGGCATTTCTGGCCGATGCGTCGCCCTTGGCGCTGGACACGGTTGTCGATCGGCTGCTGGCCTCGCCGCATTACGGCGAGCGCTGGGCACGCCACTGGTTGGACGTCGTACGCTACGCCGACACGGCCGGTGAGACGGCCGATTATCCGGTTCCGTCGGCTTACAAATACCGTAATTGGGTCATCGACGCTCTCAACGCGGATTTGCCTTACGACGCGTTTATTCGCGAGCAGATTGCCGGCGACCTGCTGGCAGCCGAAGGGCCGCCAGAGGAATTCGCAGCGCGTACGGTGGCTACTGGCTTCACCGCCGTCTCGCGGCGTTTTGGTTACGATCCGCAGAACTACCAGCATTTGACGATCGCCGACACGCTCGACGTGTTGGGCAGATCGATCCTTGGCCTGTCGATCGGATGTGCTCGCTGCCACAACCACAAATACGACCCCATTTCGGCAGAAGATTATTACGCGCTGTACGGTATATTCTCCAGCACTCGTTACGCGTTCGCGGGAGGCGAAGAAACAAAGCGTCCTCGCGACATGGTTCCTTTGGTGCCGCAGTCCGAAGTCGCCCGACTCGAGCAGGAGCGTGCCGAGCAGCTGGCAAAAATCGATCAGCCACTCAAGCAGATCGAGGAGCAGCTTGCGACCCTCAAAACAATCATTCAGTCTCCGCCGTCACCCGAAGCGCTGGCGGCATTGCAAACCGCGGCGGCCGAGTTCGAGAAACAAATTGCCGGCAAGAAGACCGAGCGGGATCAGGTCGCCCGCCGCGAGCTGTACGAAACCTGTTACGGAGTTGTCGAAGGAACTCCGGCCGACACCCAGATTCAAAAACGCGGTGAACCAACCCGTCTGGGGGCGGAAGTGCCTCGCCACTTCTTAAGTATCCTGGGCGGAGATCGATTGCCGCCGGGTGCCGGCAGCGGCCGGCGCGAACTGGCCGAGTGGCTGGTGCGTGGCAGCAATCCCCTGACGCCGCGAGTGATCGTCAATCGCGTCTGGCACTATCACTTCGGCAAGGGATTGGTCCAGAGCACCAACGATTTTGGCTTGCGCGGTCGCAAGCCCAGCCATCCGGCTCTGTTGGAATACCTTGCTGGCAAGTTCGTGGCCGAAGGTTGGTCCCTCAAGCGGTTGCATCGCGAAATCGTCCTTTCGCGGGCATATCAAATGTCGAGCGCCGACGAACCACACGGCCTGGAGATCGATCCGGACAACGAATCCCTGTGGCGATTCGATCGTCAGCGACTCGACGCCGAATCGATTCGCGACTCGATTCTGTTGGTCAGCGGCGACTTGGACACGAGCCGCGGCGGCGTTCATCCCTTTCCGCCGGTCGATTCCTGGAACTTCACGCAGCATCAACCCTTCAAAGCGGTCTACGATCATCGCCAGCGCAGTATTTACTTGATGGTCCAGCGCAGCCAGCGCCATCCGTTTTTGGCCCTATTTGACGGGGCAGACCCGAGCGCGAGCACTTCCGAACGCTCTAGCACCACCACGCCGAGCCAGGCCTTGTTCTTGATGAACAATCCGTTCATCCACAATCAGTCGGATGCTCTTGCCGCCCAGATCCTCGCCTCGAGTGCCGATGACCGGGCTCGACTGGAATGGTTGTTCCAGCGGGCATATGCGCGATCGCCGCGCGAAGACGAATTCGGTGCGGCGCGGGATTTCATCAGCACGTATATCGATCGGCTGCGGGCATCGGGTGCTCCGGTCGAGGGTCAATCGCGCGCGGCTTGGGCCGCGATGGCCCGCGTCGTGTTGTCCAGCAGCGAGTTTTTATATCTCGATTGAATCGCAGATTCGAGCGTTTTGAGGAAGGAATCAGCCCATGGCGTCGCGACCCCGCTCCTTTTCGCGCAGAGCAATGTTGCAAAACGCTGCCGGCGGATTTGGCGCCTTGGCGCTGGCCGGAATGCTGGCCGATCTCGACGCCGCCGAAGTCGGGCCGGCCGATGATGGCCGGCGAAACCCGCTGGCGCCCAAGTTGCCTCATTTTCCCGCCAAGGCCAAGAGCGTCATTTTTTTGTACATGACAGGCGGAGTATCGCATGTCGATAGTTGGGATCCCAAGCCGAAATTGTTCGCCGACGGTGGCAAGACGGTGACGATCGACAACTGGCAGGGCAAACGAGGTGAGTTCAAGCGGTTCCTAAAGAAGCCGCAGTGGGAATTCCGCCCGTATGGTTCGTCGGGAATCGAAGTCAGCGATTTATTTCCGCATATCGGCGGTGTCGTCGACGATCTGTGCATCATCCGCTCGATGGCCTCCGACCATACCAACCACTACGAAGCGACGCTCGGAATGCATACCGGGTCGTTTACCTTCGCCCGGCCGAGCATCGGTTCTTGGGTCAGCTATGGGTTAGGGACCGAGAATCAGAATCTGCCATCGTTCGTGGTCATCGCCCCCAGTGCACCCTACGCGGGAACCCAAACCTGGGGTGCCGACTTTCTGCCCGGCTGCCATCAAGGGACGCAGGTTTTTCCCGGGACGGCGCCGATTGCCAATATCGATCCGCGCGTGCCGCTGGCCGAATTGCAGGAGTTGGAGCTCGACTTGTTGCGGCAAAGCAACGAGCGCCACGCCGCCGATCGCGGCTTGGACGAGGCGTTGGAAGCCCGCATCAAATCGTTCGAGACTGCTTTCGGCATGCAGCGCGAGGCTCCGCAAGTCTTCGATCTAGCTGGCGAATCGGATGCCACGCTCGCCCTTTATGGCCTATCGCGCGGTCAAAGCACGGGCTTCGGCTGGCAATGCCTGGTCGCGCGGCGCCTTGTCGAGCATGGCGTGCGGTTCATCGAGTGCATTGACGTCGGTAGTGCCAACAACTGGGACTCGCACGGCAATATGCTCGATCACGCGGCCTTGGCCAAGAACGTCGATCAGCCGATCGCGGGATTGATCCAGGATCTGAAAGCCCGCGGATTGCTCGAAGAGACCTTGGTCGTGTGGACCACCGAATTCGGCCGCACACCCTACCACTCCGAGCCGAACGCCGCCGGACGCGAACATCATCATCAGGCGTTTTCGTCGTGGATGGCCGGAGCGGGCTTGAAAAAAGGAATTGTCCATGGCGCGACCGACGAATATGGCATCGCCGTGGCCGACGGGCGCGTTCACGTCCACGATTTTCACGCCACGATCCTGCATCTCCTGGGCTTCGACCACAAGCGGCTGACGTTCCGCTACAGCGGTCGCGACTTCCGCCTGACTGATGTCGCCGGTGAGGTCGTAACCGGCGTCCTTGCCTGAATTGTCACGAAGACGATTGCCGGCCAAAGCAGGCCAGCCCGTTGGGCTGGCCGAGCCTGCTGAAGCGGTGCCGGCGCACAAACCGGTAGAGAGAAGTATCCCCGAGAGGGTTCGAACCTCTAACCTTCGGCTTCGGAGGCCGACGCTCTATCCAATTGGGCTACGGGGACGTAGACGCAACCTCTGCGGTGGCTGGTCCAGGCGACAGCGTGTCGAGCCACGGCGATTTCGGTTGAGCCCCTAATTCTACCAGATGCTTGCGGTGCTGAAAGGGGCTGCGCAGACCGCACTTAGGACGCCGCGGACTCCCGGTGCTGGCACGCGTCAATTCGGATCCTGCGAAGCTCCGACCAGTCAAATTGGTCCAGTTCCCAATTGGATCGCTCACTTCGGCGTTTGCCCCCCGACCGACCTTGACGGTCGACCCAGGTTCCGTTTACCGTTCGCCCCCGCTGGCGGAGCGCCGGCGCTCGGGCCGCCCTGCGCCCGAGCGCGGGCGCCGACTGTCGCCATGAGATCGCTGCACCAGGCAGCTTTTGCCGTACCCATTGGCTTGGAGTTTCTTCTGATGAAGTCTGCCGCTTCGCCTGCCAACGCCGCCGCTTGCGCTACCAAGATCACGAGTGTTCCGCTGCTCGACATCCAGCGCCAGCATACGCCCCTGCGGGCCGAAATCGATGCGGCCCTGGCTCGGGTCTGCGATTCCGGTCGGTTTATCTTGGGGCCCGATTGCGAAGAGTTGGAGGCCACTCTCGCGGATTATTGTCAGTCGCGCTTCGCCGTGGCTTGCGCATCGGGCAGCGACGCCCTGCTCCTGGCGCTGATGGCCGGCAATGTTGGACCGGGTGACGAGGTCCTGTTGCCCACCTACACTTTCTTTGCCACCGCCGGCGCTGTCTGGCGCTTGGGTGCCCGGCCCGTCTTCGTCGATATTGATCCGGTGACGTTCAACATCGATCCGGCCGATGCGGAAGCACGCGTCACGTTGCGAACCAAGGCAATCATTCCGGTTCATCTCTTCGGCCAATGTGCCGACATGGCCGCGATCGGTGAGATCGCCCGTCGCCATCATCTGTTGCTGGTAGAAGATGCGGCCCAAGCGATCGGAGCCGAATTCGCAGGCCGCCGCGCCGGTTCGCTGGGAGACATCGGCTGCTTCAGCTTCTATCCGACGAAAAACCTGGGGGGCATCGGCGATGGCGGCATGCTCACCACCCAGGACAAGGCGGTGGCCGAAAAACTCCGTCTGCTACGCGGGCACGGGATGCAACCTCGCTACTACCACCAGGCCGTCGGCATGAACAGCCGGCTGGACACACTCCAGGCCGCCGTCTTGAAGGTCAAGTTTCCACATCTGGAGCAGTGGACCGCTCAGCGACAGGCCAATGCCGAGCGTTACGCGACGCTGTTGACCGACGCCGGGCTCGGCCACACGCTGGGGCTGCCGTCGGCCTCGCGGCGCGGAAGGCACGTCTGGAATCAATATGTTGTGCGCATCCCTGGCGGACAGCGAGATGCCCTGCGCGAACATCTCTCTCGCTCGGGAGTGGGAACAGAAATCTACTACCCCATGCCCCTGCACTTGCAACAGTGCTTTGAAGGGCTGGGCTATGCCAAGGGAAGTTTGCCCGAGTCGGAACGGGCCGCCCTGGAAACGATCGCCCTGCCGATCTTTCCGGAACTCACTGCCGCCGAGCAGCAATTTGTCGTCCAGCGGATCGCCGAATTCTTGCAACCGGCTACCCACTCGGCCCCGAAACCCCACCTCTCTCCAGGCACCCTCACCGGCACCGGCAACGTCGCCGCGCGGGCATGAACATTGATCGCGACTGACCAACTAGCGTGACCGCCGCGCGTGCCTGCATGCTCATTCCGCCTTGCCGACTCGTTTGGGATCGGTGGTTCGATAGGTCTTGCGGCAGATCGCCACCATGCCCAGCATGACGCCGCCTATCACGATCATGTACCCGGTCAAATTGGATTCGCTATCCGCTTCCGGAACCACGCCTTTATTGAGCGCACCCTTCTTGGCCCAAGCCGGATTAAGCGGTGCGGCGAATAGGATCGACCCGGCGATCGTCGCAGCCAATGCCGCGCGTGCAAACCGGCGCGACGCAAACTTGAGGAACGATCGAGTCGTTGAGATCATTGTGAATCCTTTGCCCGACGCTGAAGGAATCAAACCGTTGCGGCGGTGGGTGCCGCCAAAAACCAGTCGAACGGAGCGGCCAACTCGCGAAACTGGGCCGCCGGCATGGCCAGCGTGTCCCAGCGGGGCGAAATTGGGCGGGCCCACCGGGCGTAGTCGCCCAATCGGACCCCGATGAACGCGTAAATCCCTCCCCGGAATTCAAACAGTTCTTCGCGCGCAGCGGAGCCCGATCACCAACAATATTGTACGCGAAGACGAACATCGCTCCAAATTGCTGTCCGAACAGCTTTTCCCACTGGGCCAGGCTGACCAGGTCGTCGCGGGTTGACCAGTTTTTCCAGTACTGCTTTTGTTCGTCGCCGGAAGGGAACCTTCGCCCCTTCACGTCGACCAGCCAACCGATCCCGCTTGGTGACGAGACGATGAAATCGAGACTCTTGAGCGACACATCCGACCATCGGCTACGCCTGGCTTCGTCGACGGCGACGTAAGGGACCTGTCGCATTCGCAGGTACTCCTCGAAGGCCGCTTCGTAATGGTTATCGCGGTTGGCCACGGCCAAGGTCCTGATTGCCCAAATGTGCACGGATTTCGGCGATCAATGCCGCCGGCCCGTCGTTGATCGGGATGAGCGTCTTTTGTCCGGTCGCCAGATCTTTGAGCTGGCACTGACCGGCGGCGAATTCATCCTCGCCCATCACCAGCGCCAGCTTGAAGCCACGTTCGTCGGCATACTTCAATTGGGCGCCCAATTTTTTCGTATCGCAGTAGAATTCGAGTCCGATGCCAGCCGCGCGCACCTGCGCGGCCAGACGCAAGTAGTCGTGCAATCGCGAACGATCGAAGTAGGCCAAAAACACCGGCGCCGGAGTGGCCACTTTCGCGACCAGCCCCAGCTCTTCCAATCCCGCCAACAGTCGATCGAGTCCCAGCGACGCCCCCACGCCAGGCAGCTCTTGACTGGTATAAAGTTTGGCAAGATTGTCGTAGCGTCCGCCGGAGCAAACGCTGCCGATCGTGGGCAGGCGATCGAGCGTCGTTTCGTAAATCATCCCGGTGTAATAATCGAGGCCTCGCGCAATTGCCGGCACGATCCGCACGCGCTCCGGTCGAACGCCGGCCGCAATCACCGCGTCCAACAGCTCGACGAGCCTGGCAGTCCCTTCCTGCGCCTGGGGACTGCCGATGCTCAGTCGGTCGAGTTGTTCCAGAACTTGGGAGTTCGGTCCGTGGATCTCGGCCAATCGCAGGACGTTTTCCGCCCCCTCGGGCGAAATGCCGGCGCCGCAGATCTCGGCAGCGACGCGCTCACGGCCGATTTTGGCCAGTTTGTCGATCGCCCGCAGAATCGGCGTCGCCCGATCGCTCAGATCGAGCTTTTCGAGCAGACCGGTCAGCACCATGCGGTTATTCACATGGATCGTGAAATCTTCGATCCCCAAAGCGTGCATCAAGTCGTGGATGACCAGCACGGTTTCGATGTCGGCGGCCAGCGACAGCGTGCCGATCGTATCGAAATCGCACTGCATGAACTCGCGGTAGCGGCCGCGTTGCGTGTTTTCGCCACGCCACACCGTGGCCACGTGATAGCGCTTGAAAGGAGTTCCGAGCTGACCGATGTGCTGCGCGACAAAACGTGCCAGCGGCACCGTCAAGTCGAACCGGAGCCCGACGCTCCGGCCGCCGTGGTCCTCGAAACGGTAGAGTTGCTTGTCGCTCTCCTCGCCCCCTTTGCCGGTGAGGATCTCCAAGTATTCCAGCGCCGGTGTGTCGATCGGGCTGAAACCGTACGAGCGGTAGACGCGCTTGGCGGTGTCAATCAGCCACTCGCGCGGAATCATCGTCGCGGGAAGATAATCGCGAAAACCGCGCAGCGTTCTCGGTTCAATGCGTTGATCAGCCAAGGGCAAGCTCGCGACAAACCGTAGTTATCGGGCGTATTGCCCGCGAGACGTCAAATCACCGGCAGTAGCGCGGGGCGTGGACTGCGCATCGTCGGGCCGCGTGCCGAGGACAAAATCGCCTCGGAATATTCCCAAACCTGTTCGGAGGTTTCGAGGTATTGCTCGTAGAGCCAGTCGTCGTCGTATTCGCAGTTGTCGGTCGAATACTCGCGGCAAATCGGTGGACGCGTGTCGTAGATTCCGCACCGATTGTCTGCCTGAAGATGTTTGCACGTTGCATGCACCAGTAAATACCACTGGTCATCTTCTTTGAAGACCGTCGCTCCCTCGTGCAGTAAATACCAACGCACAAACTCCCAATCTTCCAGGGATTCCGGAGTTTCGATCGGAAGCGCAAAGTACCGGCAGCACTTCGCCGTGCAGTATTGGCAGAGGACTTCGCCGGGCGGAAGCTGTTCGCGCTTGATTTTTACTAGTGTGGCGGTCGTCAATCGTGATTCCTTCCCGCGCGGTCCAAGGATCCGCAATTTCCGGCAACGCGAGCCAACCGGGGGGCGCCCCGGCGTTCGGTTGCAATCGGCCGGCGTGAATATCAGGCCGTTTCCGTCGCCCGAGGCCGCCTCAGATTAGCAAACCGCTCCCGAAATGGAAAGCGCGCACGCCGGTCGGAAGTGTCCTGAATCTGTGTTGCCAGCCAGCTAGGCCGAACTAACACCCCATGTCGCTGGGCTTGGTGTTGATTTCCAAGTCCTGCTTTCGCGTTTTACTCTTTTGGCCAGAGCGTAACGCGAAGTAGGCACAGATGAATGGCACCAGAAAGACCGCCAGCCAAAGAGTTCCCATGCCCTGATTCTACCCGCCGGCCCCCTCCCGCCATAGAATGTGGTTTCGCCTGGCAGTGCGGCTGATCCCCGCGCCTTCGGCCTCGGGCGGGGTCTTGGCTTACCGACCTTTGCCGTGACTCCGCCCGTCGCCGGCCAGCGATAGAAGGTCGGGTTCATGTGGTTCACGATTTCCTTTCGTTCGAGCAGTATTCATTCGAGAAGCTCACGGCGATACGAGAAGCTGAGTTCGTTGAGCGGTTCGTGAAATCCAAAATCACACCGGGAAGCCTTAGAGAGCATCACTTCAACGCCGTCCACGCTGCGACAAACGCGGTGCAACTTTTTCACTTCCTCTCAATTGAGCCACCGAGGGGAAGATTTTTGATTGACGATTTTTGCACCTTCGCAGTCTGCGCGAGGCGTTGCCAGAAAACGTGGAAAACTACGGTCGACGCATGGCCCCGGTGGGACGGCCCGGTAATGTTTGGCTTCCAAGCAGCAATATCCGCCGGCGCCATGGTGGCAATTCTTGGAATTCATATTGTCAACGCCGGCAATTCTGCCGCCCCGGCTTTCGGGGAAGCCGGGTTTCCCAGCGTCCCGATTGGCGAAATCGGCAGCAAAATCGACGAATGGGCCAAGCGGTTTAAGGGGCTGCTGCGGAATGTCTATGATTTCCGGGACATTCGGACAGTGAATAGGGATTGGTCGGCTTTGACCATTCAGCTGCGCAACGAGCTTCGCAAAGCTGAATTGGATGCTGGGATCGACGACCCGGGTCCCGGATACTACGGACCTGATCCCGTGGAGTTCGGGCGCGATCCGGCACCCAGGATCGAGGGTGAGTGGTCCGCGCCGATGACAAAGGCAGAAATGGCACGGCGCATTACGGGCAACCGAAAAGCGCGAGCGAGGGAAGTGGAGGCCATACTGGTTTCCTACGGAATAAAAAACCTCAGTGGGAATAAATGGTCCGTCAGATTGGACGGCATGGATTCCAACACACGCAAAAAAATCGAGACGCCGAACTAGTGGCCAGAATTGGCCAGAATTGGCCAACTCGATTGCACGTCGTCATCTGGCCAGTTCTGGCCATCTTTCGCCTTTGCTGGCCAGCGCAGAGGATTCGTCCTGGGCAGTCCTTTTTCTGTGCTTAAGATCAGAACGGCTTGGAAATCGCCGGCCGGCGGCACTTGCGGTTGTACCAGTCCCTTGCCGACACTGGCCGCCCCGAAAGGAGGACGCACAGATGATAAGAAGAAAAAAGGCTGACGGAGGCGGTCGCCGCTCAGTCAGCCGCAAGTGGCCCGTGGAGGGCTAGTCAGCCGGTTTCTTGTCTTGAGGCACGGGGCCGGTCTGGCGAGGCGACAATTTTTGGCAGGATGGCCGAGTGGAAAGGCAGCCGGTCTATATCAGGCGGTCCAGGGCACGCCTCGCGAACAAGCACCCTGGCGTGGGTTCGACCCCCGCTCCTGCCGTTATTTTAAGCGCCGCTTTGCGGCACGCAATAGCACGTTTCTTGCCCAGGTAACTGGCTTCGCGCCGTCGGCCACGGCAGCCGCCCTAATTTCGTCCCGCTCGGCTTCGGTGAGCGGGAGCAGCATTGCTGCGGTTTTCCGGTCTTCGGGCGCTTTGGGTGGTCGGCCTCTCATGTCATTAAAGATATACATCGAAAATCTTCCAGTCAAGAGAACAAAACCCGTTGACGGTCGTATTAATTCTATATATACTTAATCGCGTTGGCCGGCAAGCCAACAAAAAACCCCGGAGCAGCCCGGCAAGGCCACTTCGGGGGAAAGAACAAACCGGCGGCTAGCGCCAGACCGCTCCTCACAAAAACAGTCTAGCACGCAAAGCCGCCCCAGACAAAGGGACGATTTGCGATGATGATTGCTTGCGCTCACGCGACGACGAAGAAGTTTGGCCATGACCGCAAGGGGAACCCCCGCCACCGTTGCCTGCTCTGCGGCAAGACTTGGACTGACCGGCCGGCAAACCCGCTCGGCAATATGTACGTTGACGTGGCCGATGCCAAGCTGGCTCTGCGGCTGCTCGTCGAAGGCATGTCGATTCGGGCCACTGAGCGCACGACTGGCCTTCATCGCGACACGATCTGCAAACTGATCGTCTTGTTCGGCGAGGCCTGCCGCCGATTCCTGGATCAGCGGATGCGCGGTCTCACGCTCGACCATTTGCAATTCGACGAGCAATGGACCTACGTGGCGAAGAAACAGAGCGCGGCTGACGATGAACGAGCGCGAAGAGTCGTCGAACGTCGGCGATATTTACCTCTGGACCTGCATCGACCAGAAAACCAAGCTCATGCCCGGTTTTCTGATTGGCAAGCGCTCGGCCGACAACGCCCGGCGATTCATGGTGGACATTGCCAGCCGATTGGTTTTCCCCAACGCTCACGCGAGCGATGCGCACAGCTACCGAGCGGGCGGCTACAAGCCAATCACGCAAATCTCAACCGGCTGCTTCAACGTCTACCCGGAAGCGGTCGACTTGGCCTTTGGCCCCTACGTGAAGTATGGAACGACCCGCAACGAGTACCGCAACGCCACGATGATCTACACGCCGTCCGAAATGGTCGGCACGAAACGGACGGCCCGACGGAACATAAGCGGCAGTGAGTCGCGCACGATATGCACCAGCCATGTCGAGCGGCTGAATGGCACCCAACGGGTTTTCTTGAAGCGGCTCAACCGGCTGACGCTTTGCTTCTCCAAGAAGCTGGAGAACCTGGAAGCGGCGTTCGCCATGTTCGCGGCCTACTACAATTTCTGCTGGCAGACCCGGATGCCGGGCAAGCAAGGGAAGAAGCGGCCGAGCGCTGCGATGATGGCCGGAATTGCTGGCCACGTTTGGGGCTTCGACGAGCTGTTTGACGCGGCGTCGAGTTGTTAGGCCGACGCCCCACCCAGCGTATTGCCGCCGAGTCGCCGATAGAGGGCGAAGAAGGTCAAGACGACAATAATGGTTCCGATGATCGACAAGAAGACCACCTTTGCCTTGCCGGAGGGCGGTTCCGAAACGCCAGTTATTTTTCGTCCCTGTACGCGAGCCTCTTCTATCCAGGCGCACTGCCATTCTGGCA
This sequence comes from uncultured Planctomycetaceae bacterium, assembly GCA_963702015.1. Classification (GTDB taxonomy): domain Bacteria; phylum Planctomycetota; class Planctomycetia; order Pirellulales; family PALSA-1355; genus DATJTR01. The sequence continues at coordinate 372,177 of OY969698.1, read as the reverse complement.
TCATCGTGTCGATCGGTTCGGCCGTCTTTGTGGTCGTTTGGGCTATCGTGGCCCTCTCGACTTTTTGTTTCAGCTCGTCAAGCGGAAGGGATTTGTAATCCGCTTCGATAGCGCTCCATGTATCGGCTAACAACAGCCAGTGCTCGGCCAGAACGGCGTGACGGTTTTGCAGCTCACCATACCCAGCAAACGCAGACCAAAGCGCGGCGCACAGCGAAAAAAAACCGACCATGTACCACGCCGTCTCGACCAATCTGTTTCTCCCCGGCCTGAGGATGAGCGGGCACGCAAACGCAGCGAGCCCAAATAGAATCGCTGCCCATTTCCAGCGCAAATCCAAATCTCCATAGTGCTGAGCCGCTTCCGACTGATAGCGTATTTCGGCCTTTGCCCAGAAAAGGGATTCGTCGATTGTTTTCCAGAGCGGAAGCTTTTCAGCGCTGGAATCTACAGGCGGATTGGACAGCGCCTGGGGGGCATCGGCACGCGCTACGAGAGATGGCGGCAGCGACATTGCCAGCAGTATGAGAATTGATTTCATTGCGGCGCCGGGCGAGGGTCCGGGAAAGGTTCTGGCTGGGGTTTGATCTCTACGTCGGAGCACTTGGTTTCAAACACCGGCCGACAAATCTGTTCCGTCTGATAGGTTGGCTGGCAATATACGGATTGACACGGTTGCGGGCAGCAGCAGTTGCGCTGCGTCGACCGGCATCCCGCCAGCAAGAGGCAGCCTAACACGACAAAACGGGCCATTGGTAGGGGCAGTTATCGGCCGGGGCGGGTGGGGAGCTAGCGGCATTGACCTCCATCGACTGGGCGATAGGAACGCTTTAGAACGTCCGCTAACGTCCCACATTTGGGGCCTTTGCCGTGAAGACGCGGCAGACGGCCTGTGCGGTATGGGTTCCCCGTGCCGGCGGCAGGTCGGGCGCTATGGCAGCAATGGCGCGCTTGCGTCATACAGAAGTGTGATGCCGAAGTGCCGTTTGAATGACGAGAATTCCTTGGCTTCAATGTCGGCGATGAGCGCCTCTGCCTCCGCCTCGGATAGACTCTCAAGTTGGGAAGCCCTTAGCTTGCGGAGGTTGTAGTAATCCTCAACGCCGACGGTAACGCCATCGGGCCCTCGGGGAGCCCTCCGAATTCTCTCGAGCGCTTCTGGGCCAGTTTCGTTTCTTCGTTCGGTCATGCCAAAGATTATACGCCCCGCCCTCCGGGCAACCCAGCCGGCAACACACCTTTAGGACACTTCCCGCCGGTCGGCGAGTGGCGAACCCTGCGACATCAGCCGTGCGCCGAGCTGGCCTCTTACGACGACAACGATGGCTTGCCGCCTGCGATTTTGTCATCAATCACACTTCTTCGGGTGTAGCTCTCCCAAGCGATCCAACCCAAAAAGACATTTCCGCCCAGCGAAGCAAACAGAGCAAGTAAGGCAAGCGTGAACGGTAACCACGGTTTGGTCGGCGCGGCCTCTTTCGATTCACTCCTGCGGCGTGAGGTGGTGTTCTCGTCCCCCTCGGCGACTGTCGCCGACGAATGCTTCTTTTGCGATTCTGGTTCCGCTTCGTCAATGCCCGCGGTAGTTGTGACGAGCGGTCCACTGGCGGTTGCAAAGGGGAGATGCCCAGGAGCTCCCGTGGCTGGCGACGAATCGGTTGCGGAATCATGGGCCGAACCATGCCCACTGTCGCTTGTGCGGTCCGCGGAGGAGTCATGCTGATGGAATGTCCCTCGCTGCGGATCGAGGTATGTCGGACTCGAGGTCGCTGGTCCGGAAGGCGCCCCACTGGAATGCTCTTCGGTCTCGTTTCGCGGAGGCATGGCCGCTGGCGGGGCCACCGCGCCGCCGGGTGCGTCGTCAGGAATCTGCGGTTCGCTGGCGGCGCTCGGAGGAAGCCCACCCGACCCCGAGGGGCTTCCCGCGGCGGCCGCGGACGGCTCGGCTTGCCAACTGCTCGGATCCTCGTCGATTACGGCCGGCACTGCCGCAGTGGTCGAAGCCATCGGTGCATGCCCGCCAAGATTCGGTGTTTCACCCGGAACGGTACCGGGATTCGTCGAAACGACGAATCGTGTTACCGGAAGCCCTGGGGGAATATCGCCAGTTAAATCGGCCTGGTTCAGATCCGCCAGCGAGCGGGAATCGATTTCGATGACATACTGGCCGCCGGTTGCCGAGATCGCTTGGTAGCCGACGCGAACTTGGGGCGTGGTGGCGCCAATCGCCTCATCCACGCGGCCTGGAGCCTCGAATTGATCGGCCGCACGTGCTGAAGCTCCGCTGGCGATCGAGGGCCGCCGGCCAGCCGCCGGCGGGGCAATTCGCGGCAGCGCCGCCGTACCAACCGAAATGCGATAATGACGCACGTCGAGTCCGCGGGGCACTTCACTCGTAACGTCGTGGCCGGCGGCCAGAGAACCAAGCAACTGCGGTTCGATCTGGATAATGTATTCGAGGTGGCCGTCGGGAGCTGGCTCATAGCCGGCGTCGACACCCCAGGCTAGGGCCACCCACAATACGATTGGTGTCATGCTACAAACCTCGCTCGTTCTCGAGATCGTCTAGGTCGCCGGGCAGGGGGGGGTATCGCCAATCACCGGCAGCGCATTTCTATCGTACCGTGCCGTGACGGCCGCCAAAATGGGATTTTTTCGCGTCCATGGCCAATCGAGGTGATTCGCTGTCAACAAAACAGTCGGCCGACCCAGGATGTCTTGTGTGTCTTGACCCCGAGCGGGACAATAGGCGGCCGGCTTCAAGTCGAACGTGCTCGCGTGGAGTGAAGGCTGCCCTGCCGAGCGGCCGGAAAAGTGATGCCGCTCGCAGCCATGTCGCCGCTCGGCCGGAATTCAGTCCAGCGCTCGTCCCCCCAGCAAGCATGAAACGCCATCAAATCATCAAGTGGTCCCTCGCCGCCGGCAAGTTGGCGATTCTCGTTCTATTGGTGTGGTTCGTGTGGGGGACGCTGACCAAAGCCTATGCAGATCTCCAACAACACGAGTGGCACGTGGTATGGCCCTGGCTTGTCCTGTCGGGGGCGTTCTACATCCTGGGCACGGTGCCGGCGGCAGTTTACTGGTATCAACTCCTGCGCGCCACACACCAGGAGATCACTCGATATGCTGCCTTCCGGGCATTTCTCGTGTCGCAGCTGGGCAAATATGTGCCGGGGAAGGCGATGGTCCTTGTGGTGCGCGCCGCCTTGTCTCGCCCCATGCGCGTGCCGACTACGTTGGTGACGGTCACCGTCTTTCTGGAAACGCTGACCAACATGGCCGCCGGGTCGATTGTGGCCCTGCTCATTCTCGCGCCACGTATCGCACAGGACTGGAAATTGCCGGCCGCTGCCGCTGCGATGCTGCTGATCACCGGTTTGCCGATCCTGCCGCCACTGTTCAAATTCGCATTGCGCTATTCCGGACTGGTCAAGCTGAATCCGTCGGCGGTCAACAAGCTCGATCACATCGGATTCAGGACTATCGGGTGGGGGGGCTTGATGATGGCCGGCGGCTGGTGGCTGATGGGATTGAGCCTCTGGGCCGTTTTACGGTCATTGGGCGCGCTTCAGGCTGGGCCGTTGGAAAACTTGCCATTGAACACGGCCGTGGCGGCCATGAGCGTCGTGGCGGGCTTCCTGGCCTTAATTCCGGGTGGGTTCGGTGTTCGTGAAATCGTCATTATCGAAATCGCCACGCCCGTTTACGGTCCCACCAACGCTGTGGTTTCGGCAATTCTGATGCGATTCGTCTCGGTCGTGTCGGATGCGCTCGTTTCAATTATTCTGTATTTGATCCGCCCGACGCCCGCAGCCCCCGGCGACGCGATCGGCGCGGAGCCGGTCGAGGCCGGCTCGAACCGCTGAGCGGAAGCGTGTCGGGGCGACTGGCAATCGTGTTGTGCCGGTTTGCCGCCGCCTGGTGCAACCCGCCCGCGGCGACCGCAGTTGGAGACATCATGGAACCCAAGCTGAGCGATTGGCCGCACATCCTCTCCACGGTGATTCCCGTTTTCAACGAGGTTGAAAGTGTTGAAAGCCTTTACCGCGAACTAGTGGGTGTGGCCCGTGACCAGGGATATGATATCGAGTTGATTTTCGTCGATGATGGCTCGACCGACGGTTCTTGGGGGCAGATTCGCCGCTTGGCCATCGAAGATCCGCGAGTCAGCGGCCTGCGGTTCCGGCGAAATTTTGGCAAAGCCGCCGCCCTCAGTGCCGGTTTTGGGGCCGCGCGCGGCGAGCTCGTGATGACGCTCGACGCCGACTTGCAGGACGACCCGCGCGAGATCCCCCGCTTTCTGACGGCGATCGCCACCGGCCTGGACGTCGTCAGCGGATGGAAACAGGTGCGCCACGATCCCTGGCACAAGGTGTTTCCCTCACGCGTCTTCAATTGGCTGGTCAGCGGCCTGACCGGCGTCGCGCTGCACGACCATAACTGTGGCATGAAATGTTATCGTCGCGAGGTTTTTGACGAAGTCCGGTTGTACGGCGAGCTCCACCGCTTCGTGCCGGTCTTGGCCGCCGCGCGGTTTCCGGGTGGGCGAAATCGCGATCGAGCACCGCCCGCGCCGCTTTGGCCGGTCGAAGTACGGCATCCGCCGCTTCGTTACCGGCTTTCTCGATTTGCTCACCGTCAAGTTTCTTACCGGTTTTGGTCAACGGCCCCAGCATTTGTTGGGAGCGGTCGGGCTGGCAAGCTTCTTTCTCGGCGGTTTGGGAGTTGTTTATCTGACTTGTTACTGGGTGCTCAGCCAGCTGCGGCCCGACCTCGGGCTGACCCCCTTGCACGAGCGCCCCGCGCTGCTCTATTCGTTGGGAGCCCTGCTGTTGGGCGGACAGTTGATGTCGATTGGCTTTCTGGCCGAATTGATCATCGCCTACCAGGCGCGCGACTCCGACACCTACTCGATCGCCGAGCGTACGCCGCCCAGTGAGAGCGAGAAATCCGGCGAGCGCCGATCGGTCCCCGCCGACAAAAACAACTCGATCGCGCCCTGAGCCGATCGGGTTCCCGACAAAACCTTTTCGGTCACTCCATGAGCGAAGTTGTACCCTCCGAATCATCCCACGCGCCACTCGCCGCCCCGCCGCTGCGGCGGAGCATCTATCTGCTGCTGATTACGCTGGCCGTCGGCGGGATGATGGGACGGATTCTGGCGGTCGATTCGGTCGACGTGCGGCGCCTGGAAAAGTCACTCAAGGAAAAAGGGCGGCCCGATTGGCACAAGTCGCGACCCTTTCTCAGTGCGAACGATCGCAGTCGCTGGGCTACCGTGCGGCGCTGGTCGAACACGGCACCTACGCCATCGACGAGGTAATCCGCGAGCCGGGCTGGGACACCATCGACATGGTCAAGCACGTCGGCGCCGACGGCCAGGAGCATCTCTACTCGAGCAAGCCGCCCTTGTTTGCGACGGTGCTTGCCGGGCCCTATTGGCTGATCAATCGGCTCACCGGCGCAACGCTTGGCGATCATCCGTACCTGATCGGTCGAGGTTTGCTCGTCTTGTTCAACGTGATCCCGTTGGTGATTTATTTTCTCGTCTTAACCCGTCTCGCCGACCGTCTGGCCACAACCGATTGGGGGCGGATTTTCATGATCTGCGCGGCCACCGGTGGCACGTTCCTGACCACCTTCGCCGTATCGATCAACAATCATGTCATCGCTGGCGTCTGCGCTGCAATTGCGCTGTGGGCATACGTGCGCATCGTTTACGATGATCGCCGCGAACCGCGTTGGTTCATCCTCTGTGGGCTCTTTGCCGCGCTGACGGCGGCCAGTGAGCTGCCGGCCTTGGCCTTTCTCGCGATGCTGGGTGCCGCGCTCTTAGTCCGAGCACCGCGACCCACTCTGGCCGCGTTTCTGCCGGCGGCGCTCGTGGTGGTCGTGGCCCATTTCGCCACGAACTACCTCGCCCATGGTTCGCTGCGTGAGCCCTACGCCCATTGGAACGATTGGTATTTCTACACCTACGAGGTCAATGGCACGCCGCGAGAAAGTTATTGGAAGAATCCGCAAGGGATCGATCGTGGAGAGCCGTCGGTGGCGAACTATGCGTTTCATACGCTCGTCGGCCATCATGGCATTTTTTCGCTATCGCCTATCTGGCTGCTAAGCGTGCCTGGTCTTGGCGTTTGGCTCGCGCGGCGCGATCGCCGCGAGCTGGCGCTGGGCATCGTGACGCTATCAATCGTGGTCTACGGGTTTTATTTGGGCCAGTCGACAATCCATCGCAATTACGGCGGCATGACGAGCGGCCTGCGTTGGATGTTTTGGTTTGCGCCGCTGTGGCTTGTGGCACTTCTGCCGGCGGCCGACTGGTGCAGCCAGACTCGTCTCCGCCGTGCCGTGGCGCTGTTGCTGTTGGGTCTGTCGGTGCTTTCGGTCACCTATCCGACGTGGAATCCCTGGACCCATCCCTGGGTACTCGACTTTTTGCTTGACCAGGGTTGGGTCACGCTCTAAGTCGCTATGCCCAACTCACCCCAGGCCGGCGCCAACGGTGCCTCAATCGAAACTGGCTCGCGCGTCATGGGATGAAAGAAACTAAGCCGCCGGCCGTGCAGGCCGATTGCACGCTGCCGCGGATCTTCGTGGATCGGGCCAAACGCGATCTGCGAGCCGTAATGTGCGTCGCCCAAGATAGCGTGCCCGCGCGAGGCGGCTTGGATTCGCACTTGGTGGGTACGGCCGGTTTCCAATTCGATTTCCAACCACGAGCCGAATAGCCCGGTCCCCAACGTACGGTAATGAAGCACTGCCGGTCGTCCTTGCGGGTGCGCGGCATCGACCACCTGCGAGCGTGGTTGCCCGTGAACTTTCCAGAGCGTATCACGCCACGTTCCTTCGGGCGGATCGACGATTCCCTCGACCAAGGCCCAATAGATCTTCTGGACCTCGCGCCGCTCGAATTGTTTGGAAAGCCGCTGCGCGGCGCGGACATGCCGGGCAAAGACCATCGCCCCCGAGACCGGGCGATCGAGCCGATGCGGAACGCCCAGATAAATGTTGCCGCTCTTTCCCTCGCGAGCCTTAAGAAACGTCTTAATCCGCACTTCCAAGCTTTCAAATTGTGGGGGCGCTTGCGTCTGCACGCCGGCCGGCTTGAGCACGACCAGGCAGGGGCCATCTTCGTACAAGAGTTGGAAACCAGGATCCGACATGGCTGGCCCGATGAGTGATCAAAGACGCGCGACGGCGCAGAACGGTTCAACCGGCCGATAGTGCCGTGGCCGCCCGATTGCAAAGTGCTTGGGCTTCCGCCGCGGTCGGAGCCTCGGCGATTGCCCGCACGACCGGTTCGGTATTGCTCGCTCGCACCAGCAGCCATTTTCCCGGCCAGTCAAACCGCACGCCATCGAGCCGGTCGCAGGCGGCGCCGGCAAAATGTTTGTCCAGCGAAGCTAACGCGCCGGCAATCCGATCGGCCGGAATCACCACCTTGGTTTTGACGATTTCGTAGCGCGGCAGTTCGGCGGCAAGGTGGCTGACGGGCAGATCGCGTGCCGCGATGGCATCGAGCACCAGCGCCATCCCCACCACGCTGTCGCGGACCAGCACCACGCGGGGATCGATGACTCCGCCATTCCCCTCGCCTCCCAAGGTGGCGCCGTGGGCGAGCATCGCGTCGACCACGTTGGCCTCGCCGACCGCCGAACGGTGGAACGGCACTCCATATTTTGCCGCCAGGTCCTCGGACATCCGGCTGGTGGAACAATTCGTCACGATTGGCCCCGGCCGACGACGCAGCACATGGTCGACGCACAGGGCCAGCGTGTATTCCTCGCCCAGATAACGCCCTCCCTCGTCGATGATTGCCAACCGATCGGCATCGGGATCGGTGCAAAAGCCGATCTGCGCATCCAGGGCCGGGACTTGTCCCAGAATCCCCGCCAGGTTTTCGGCTGTCGGTTCGGGAGTGTGAGCGAAGCAGCCGTCGGCCTCTCCACCCAAGACGATGGTGTGGCAGCCCAATTCATTCAACAGCGGAACCCCGGCAACGCTGCCGGCCCCATGATTGGCGTCCAGCAGCACTCGAAACCGTCGCCGGCGAATTGCCGCCACGTCGACCAGCCGCAGCACCGATTCGATGTGCTCGCTGGTCGTGTCGCTGGCCTGCGAAACCGTTCCGAGGCGATCGTAGGGGACCCAATGGGCCGCCGGCGCGTCCGTGACGGTGGAAGTTTTGCCGCCGACTTCGATCCGCCGGTAACCGTCGAGCACCCGTTGACCGGCGTCGGCCGGTAGCACCCGTCCCTCGGCCGAAAACAGTTTGAGCCCGTTGTACTGTGGGGGATTGTGACTGGCCGAGATCTCGATTCCCGCCGCCGCACCGCGAGCGCGCACCAGCACCCCGAGTGTTGGAGTGGCAACGACTCCGGCGTCGATCACGTTACGCCCCACGGCGGTCAGGCCCGCGGTCAATGCAGCGGCCAGCATGGGTCCGCTCGAGCGGCCGTCGCGGCCGATCAACACGGCGCCGCCCGGCAACCCCTGGGCGAATGCGCAGGCATAGCGGATCGCCACCTCGGGCGTCAGGCTCTCGCCCACTACGCCCCGCAATCCCGAAACGCTGATGATTAACGGGCTCACAGGTTCAGTTCCTCGCCGCGCATGACTTCCAAGGCAGACACTGCCTGCGGTGAGTATAGAAAGGCCGGCTCGCCTCGGAAACGTGGCTAGCGCCCAAAGCAGTCCGTTTTTTCTTGTATCGCTCCGAGCTGGCAACGTTTGCGAGTCCGATTTGTTCTTCGCGGGCCTTTGCCGCCTGCGGCGAAATCGGGCACAATGGGCCAAATCGTTTTCTGGCCCTGTGCAAAATCTGCCGTGGTAGCGATCCTATGCCCGACTTAGCGAAAACCATATCGGCGTCCAAACCCTTCGACGCCGCGGCGGCGCTGGAGCAGTTGTCCGAGGCGGCCGACAAGAATCTGCTTTCCGCCGGCGCAGTGACGAACCTCCACGCCTGGTTGACCGAACCACGCTATCGTGATTATGCGCCTCTGGTTGCTCAACATCTGGCGGCCGGTAAATGCAAGGAACTGGACGACGTCTTTTGGACCATCATTCCATTCGGCACCGGCGGCCGACGTGGAAAGATGTATCCAATCGGGTCGAATGCCATCAACGACCGAACGATCGGCGAAAGTGCCCAGGGATTGGCCGACTATGTCATTCAGGCTTCCGCGACCGGAGCGGCGCTTTCCTGCGCGATCGCTTACGACACGCGTCATCAGTCACGGCATTTTGCCGAACTCTGTGCCGAAGTCATGGTCGCTAGCGGCTTCAAGGTCTACTTTCTCGACGGCTTTCGCAGCACCCCCGAGCTTTCGTTCGCGGTGCGCCACACGCACTCGAGCTGCGGCATCATGGTCACGGCCAGTCACAATCCACCCAGCGATAACGCGGTGAAGGCCTATTGGTCGACCGGCGGCCAATTGTTACCGCCCCATGATCAAGGGGTGATTGATCGGGTGATGAGTTGCAGTACGATTCATCGCACGCCGTTTGGCGAGGGGCTGGCCAATGGCAAGATCGTGATGTGCGAAAAAGAAGTCGACGCGGCGTACGTCGCGGCGGTTAAGCAACAGTCCTGGCCCGGCCCTCGCGAGCTGAAAATGATTTATTCGCCCCTGCACGGCGTCGGAGCCAGTGCGGTCTTGGCGGTGCTGGCGGCCGATGGCTTTGCCCATGTCGAACTTTTTGGTCCTCATGCCCAGCCCGACGGCGACTTTCCCAACGTACCTGGTCACGTTTCCAATCCCGAAAACCCGCGAGTATTCGACATCATTATTGATCGAGCCAAGGAGACGCAGGCAGATTTGGTGCTGGCCACCGATCCCGATTGCGACCGAATCGGGCTGGCCGCCCCGCTGACAACCGCGCCGGGCAGCCCCTGGCGAACGATGACCGGCAACCAGATTGGCGCGCTTTTGGCCGAGTATCTGCTTGAGCGGCGAAGCGCGGCAAATCGTCTGACGCCGGAGCTGTACCTGGTTAAGACCCTGGTCACCACCGAAATGGTGCGGCGGATTACCGAAGCGTTCGGCGTGCGGATGTTTGGCGATTTGCAGGTCGGTTTCAAATACATCGGCGGCACGATGGACGAAGTCGGGCCGGAGAATTTTGTCTTTGGCTGCGAAGAATCACATGGCTATCTGGTCGGCAGCTACGCCCGCGACAAAGACGCCGCGGTGGCCGCGATGCTGCTGGCCCAGTTGGCTGCCCGCGCTGAAGACGGGCGGTCAAACGCTGCACCAAAAGCTCGATGCGCTCTATTGGCAGTACGGGTGCCACGCCGAAGGCCAGGTTTCGGTGACGATGCCCGGCTCCGAGGGAATGACGCAAATCCAATTGCTGATGGCCCGTTTCCGGCAGGACCCCCCCATTCGCTTGCCGGATTTCCAGTCCGCCGTGTGCGAGATTATCTAGGGCTCAAGGAATTGAAGCCGGGCGGGAAGCCAATTCCGTTCCAGGGGCCAGTGGGCGACATGGTCATGATCGATCTCGGGCCGCCGGGAACGTATGTTGCCGTCCGGCCGTCGGGCACGGAGCCAAAGGTCAAGTTCTACACATTCACGTTCGAGCCGGCCGAGCAGCTTCACAACCTTGAGGATACGAAAGCGGAATTGGCCGCCCGGCTTGACGCTTTGGCCAAGGACTTGACCGCCTTTGCCCACCTCAAGGCCTGATTCGCCTTGCCAGGGCGAGCGGCGGATTGACCCTCGGCGTCGATCAGCCGGGTGGTGTTTTGTCGCCAGGTTGCGCTTTGAGAAAAACGCCAGAACGTTGACCTGCCCGGGGCGGCTGGCCATACTATCCCCTCTGCTCGGTGTCACACCCAGCTCGGTCCCACCCTCCCCCATTTTTCTATCGAGGTGCGTCCATGAGGCGGATTCTGACGTGCGCCGGTGCGGCGTGGATTGCTTTTGGCATCGTCCTGGCGGCCGCTCGCGCGGCCGATAACGTGCCGCCCGACGGTTTCGTGGCGCTATTCAATGGCAAAGATTTGACCGGCTGGAGGGGGTTGGTCGAGGATCCGGTCAAACGGGCGAAAATGACGCCGGAAGAATTGGCCGCCAAACAGCAAAAGGCCGACGAAGATGCGCGAGCCCATTGGCGGGCTGAAGACGGCGTGCTGGTCTTCGATGGCAAAGGACAAAACCTCTGCACCGCCAAAGATTACGGCGACTTCGAATTGCTCGTCGATTGGAAAATCGGAAAGGACGGCGACAGCGGCATCTATCTGCGCGGCTCACCTCAGGTGCAGATTTGGGATCCCGATACGAAGGCTGCCGGCGGGATTGGCTCGGGCGCGCTTTACAATAACCAGCCTCCTGATCCCTCCAAGCCACTGGTCAAAGCCGACAAGCCGATCGGCCAGTGGAATTCGTTCGCGATCAAAATGGTAGGAGATAAGGTGACCGTGAAGCTCAACGGCCAGTTGGTTACCGACGCCGTGACGCTGCAAAACTATTGGGAGCGGGATAAACCGATCTATCCAACCGGTGCCATCGAGCTCCAAAATCACGGCAACACGCTCTATTTCAAGAACATCTACATCAAAGAGCTGCCGCGCTAGCCGGACGCTTCGCACCGAAAATCTGCGAGACTAGCCCGACGGCGCGGAATGATCGGTGTCGGGCCGAACCGATCCACAGCAGCGACCAACTCCGAGTCGCAGCAGGATACGGATCGCGTCCAGAGCTTCACCGCTATGGATTTTTGATTGGCCGCGCTGCCGGTCGACGAAGGTGATCGGCGTTTCCTGCATCGTGCCGCCGTGCTGAGCGACAAGGAAGAGGATTTCCTCTTGAAACGAGTAACCGCGCGAACGGATTGCCGCAAAATCGAGATCAGCGAGTAACCGGGTGCGGTAACATCGGTACGATCCACTGCAATCGCGCGTTTTGAGTCCCAGCAGCATTCGCGCCGCCGTATTGACCGAGCGGCTCATGAAGTGTCGCTTCCAGCCCCAGCCCTCGATCCGGCCCCCCTTTACGTAACGCGACCCGATCATTACGTCGACCGCCGGGCCCTCGGGTGCTTGATCGCGGCAAGCTAACAGCGCCGGCAGGTGCCGGGGATGGTGGCTGAAATCGGCATCCATATTGAGGACCCAATCATAGCCCTGGGAGATAGCGTGCTGCATTCCCATCACAATTGCGGTGCCCAGGCCAAGCTTGCCTGATCGGTGCAGGACGCTTAGTCGCGGTTCGCCCGCGGCGGCCTCGTCGCACCATTTTCCGGTCCCATCCGGCGAATTATCGTCGATCACCAGGATGTCGACGTCCGGCGCGAAACGAAAGATCTCTTCCACCAATAGCGGAAGATTCTCAATTTCGTTGTACGTGGCGAGCGTGATCAGGGTGCGCGGCATGTCCATGGAGGCTCACAAAATGGTTGGGTTCTACACGCTCTATTTGCTGATGGCGTAAGATCATAGCCATCGCCACACTCAGTCCGATACGCCGAAACCGACCTGCATTTCGGCGTCGGGGGCCAATTGCCGGTAATAGGCTCAGGGAGCTCAACAAACCGAGGCTTGTTCTTCGATCGACCTTTTTTGCAGCCGAACAGGAAAACTTCAATCGAAGTCAAAGATTGCTTGTCAGGTCAGGCTCCCCATTGCTCGGGGGAGCAGGAACTCATCAAATCCAAATTTAGAGGGCGAAGACGGGCAGAACAAATTGCCGATAGCATTCATTGTTGGCAGTCACCCCAGACGACACACCTTGCACGCATTCTCCAGTCTCGCTATTTACTGGCGCGTGCGATTTGAAGAGAGGCGTCTCAGTCGATGTTGACTCGTCCTCAGAAGATGCAGAGCCTTGGCGATCTCCGGAAATTTGTGCACGAAAGTTTGTGCGACAAAATGAGTTAGAGCGCGGTGCCTTTCCGATGACGGAGCGAATTTTGCTTCGCGGCGGCAAACCCTGCGGCCTCTATTTTTGCTTGCACGGCCCTCGATCGGTGAAATTTTCAGCGATCTGGGAAACTCAATGCAACCGGATACTGTTCTATGGCTCGACTGGAGAGCGTTGCTCAAAAGTTCAGCTGGTCGATGCACCGCGCCTGGAAGCAGTGGCTTGCTAGCTCGTTGCGACGGCCGAGAACCAACGCAAGTTGATCGTCGAGAACCAACTCGATATACATAAGGATACTATTCATCCGTTCATCATACCAGGGAGGGTCCCCATGTTGGTTTTGTCGCGACGCGAGAAAGAGCGAATCAAACTCGGCGACTCCATTGTCGTCACGGTCGTCCGGCTTTCGGGTGATCGCGTACGGTTAGGCATCGAGGCGCCGCCGCATGTGCTGGTGCTTCGCGACGAACTTGATCCGGCCAGAACGACCGTGATCGAGAGCCCGATCGGTCCAGCGAACCCCAATCAGCCGACGAATTAATCGCCATCGGCTCGCTGGACAGTGCTCCGAGCTTATTGAATGAACGAACCTAAAAAAGGGCGGCCTTCAGGCCGCCCTTTTTTCTTAATTCCCGCAGCCCGGCCGGCATAGGTGCCGACGCAGCCGGACGAATCAAAAAACATCGCCGACCCGAGGGGGCCGGCGATGTTTTTATTATTCCTACATTGCGGATCAAAAACACCCGCCGCCTGCGGCCATTCGACGGCTCCAAGCGAGAAGTGGATTGGCATAGCCCTCTTCCAAATCCGCTGAGCTCCGCCGAATTCGGCTCACTCGCGCGGCCGGACCGCACCGGTCAGACCGCTGTAATCCGGGCGATCCTCCGGATGCCACAAGGGGACGCCCATCATGACGCGCTGGGCGAGCACTTCGAGCTTCTCCTTCGAACCGGCCGGCACGCCGGTCGGAGCAAACTCGTCACCTTCATCCTCGGGGACAAAGTCTTCGTCGTGGCCATACCGTAAAATTGCCTCAAATACATTCCGCATCTGCCGCATCAATCGTTTCCTCCAAAAAAAATACCGTTCACCGCATCATTATCCAAACCAGTCAAGACCTGGCTTACTTTTTTGATCCTAGCTCAGTCCAAGGTGTCGTCGTCCAGCTAGCATACCACGCAAATACGTCTTACCAAGCTCTCAACGCGACGGCGGTCCCTGCCCGTTGACACTACCGCAAGACGTTTGCTCCTTGGAGATTCACCAAGCCCCTACCTGGTCAGCGACAGGGCACTTTGCAGGGCAGGCACTTTGAATCGCACGCCGCGTCGTGGGCGCACCGGACACTACCTTTTTTGTCCCTTCGGCACGCTTGGCCGCGGAGCAAAATCAATCGACTGCGACGGTGGATTGGCGATCTTGGTGGGACCAATCCGCAGCCGATCCATCAGGAATGCTAGGCCCAACATCATCATGGACAAGCATTTCATTATCAGCGCCGCAAACGCTCAGTCAAGTAGCGGCCGCGGAATCTTCTGGGAATTTGCCTTGACGCATGCGGCCGCGCGGCAAGCTGCCTCGTCTGACCAGTGACCCGACACCGATTTCGCCGGATTGGAAATCTGGCTGCTGGGACTCTTCCGTCAAGGCATTCTGCACCCCGGATGGGCCAAACGAGGGACCGCCGCTGCGCTACGGGGCGTTGCCCGGTTTCAGGGCAATCACGACCGGCGAGCGTCCACCGGCCGCTGAGAGCGCTGGAGTGCGCGATCAACCTGACTGCGCCTCGCATGTCCAATGACCACGGCCAGCCCGATCAGGCTACAAGCCGGAGCTAGCGGTGCCGAGGTTTCGACCGAGCCGCCATCAATCAGAACAAATGAAAAGGCGGAGCGCAGCGGATCGAAAAGATGCTCGTCAATTCCCTGCCCATAAACGTCGACCATCCGCTGGCCGCACCCCACGAACGAAACCCCTGGCAGGCTCGTCGGTGCGACGAGTTCCTCCCAGTTGGCCTGCCGCGCAAGCAGATCGTGCCAGCCGCTTTTTTTGCCCTGCGCCAGACGTGTCGCTGCAGGTGCTGGCCGCATGTTTTGGGTGTCGATCCAAAGGACATTGCCTTTCTCCGACAATACGAGCGCCAGGTCCGCGAACGAAACGGCGGCATGCCGCGGGATTGGAGACCGTGGTCAGTAATACCGTGTGCGGCCGCGGCAGGCCTCTCGCCTGTGCCACCAGGAAAGCAGCCAGTTCATCATATTGACCCGCGGCCATCGGAGCTGGAAAGCGCCAGCAAGCGTCGTCGGCCGACTGCACCGGGGCACCGGTCGCTGAATTGGCCCTTGGCGCGACGGCGATCGTGGACGTGATGTGTGGCGTCGGCTGCGTTTCGTCGGCCGCTTGGATTTCGACCCTTTGCCCGGTGGCCACCGCGAGGTCTACGGTGTCGGATCAATCCAGCTCGCTCGAGTGCTGGGCCACGGCGATGCGGTGAGGCTCGTCGATCCGCCAAACTTTCGCGGCGTGACCAACTGCCGGTGTTGGACGAAAGGGCTTCGGGCGCATGGCAGCGCATGGCGCAGCCGTAGTGCGACGGGCTGGCTTGGAGCGCACGACTTCGCGCTGTTGATCGAGCTTCTTGAACGCCTCAACGAGGTGGCCCATGGCGTGCCTGGTCAGCCGTGCCGCAGTTTGGCGAACAACTGCCGGTATTCCTGCCGGCGAACCAACGGCGCAGGCCGCACGAGGCTGAGCCGGAGCCGGGTCGTCTTCGATGATGATCAGGTCCGCGTCGCTATCCGCACCGCCATTCGGCGTAGCGGTCGGACTTCCGCTGCTTCCGGCCCCCAAATTCACGTTGGCGGCAGTTCCCGCGACCGGGTTGCCAGTCGTCGCCGCAGCGGTCGGCCCCAGCCCCACTGTCATGCTGAGCGTCGTTTCTGTCGTTTGCGTCAACCAGGGGTCGAGCATGCCTGCCAGCTCGCGTCCCTCACTGCTGTTGACCAGCGGACGATCGGCGAATAGATCCGCCTCGAGCGATGCGTAGCGGTCAATGACGACTTCTTCTTCCTCGAACGCATGACCAAACGGATCGGCCGGTCCATCGAACCGCAACTCAATCTCTGGGCCAATCGAGCCGGCCGGTTGAAAATCATCTTCCAGTTCCCGCAACTGACGCTCGATCTGATTGAGATTCTCTTCCGGTTTCAGCGAAGTGGCCGTGCCGAGCGAGGTGCGGATCGGAATGGCATTCGGGCCGTCTTCCAAGGAGTCGTCCAGCGGGGCAAACTCAACTACGCGGGCCGTGTCATTCGCGGCGCCGGTCGTCATCTGCCAGGGACTGGGCAATTGTTGTAAGTCGCTCCAAGCCTCTTCCACCACGGCCGCTCCCACTGGCCGGCACTCCGCCAAGGCCGCCAAAACCAGGGTATGATCACACAATTGGTTGACCAGCCGGGGCACACCGTCGGTCGCGGCAAAGATTGCCTCATAAGCGGCCCCCTCGAACACGCGGTCGGGCTCGCCACCGCTGACGCCGATCTGATGACGCACGAATTGGGCCGTCTCATCGCGCGACAACGGACCCAAATAACAGCGGGCCGCAATCCGCTGGCTGAACGAATCGAGCTTGGGACTGGCCAGCCGTTCTTCCAACTGCGGTCCGCCCGCCAACACGATACGGATGCACGGCTGTCCATCGCGGACCAGGTTCGTGATCATCCGCAGCTCTTCCAGCAGCCGCCAAGGAAGTGTGTGGGCTTCGTCGACAAGTAGCAGCAAACCGGGATGTTCATCTCCATCGGGAGTTACGTGATCGATCAGAGAAAGTCGCAGCTCGCCTTCTTCCATGCCGCGGTAGGGTAGCCGCAATTCGTAGAGGATGGCCTGCAGCAATGCGCGGCGCGTGCAGACTCGCCCGCTCGTCAACAGCGCCACCGTCATCCGTTCACGAAAATCGGCCGCCAAACGCTGACACAGGAGCGTCTTGCCGGTCCCCGATGGCCCGATGATCACCCCCGGTCCTTCGCCACGCTCGATAATCCGGCACAGCGTTGCACGAGCTGATTGGCTCGCTTCCGACGAAAAGAATCGCTCCGGACTCGGTGCGGCGGCAAAGGCTCGGCTATGCAAATGGAAAAACGCTTCGTACATGCTTTGGCCTGACTGGGGGGCGGAACCGGCGCGGTATCTCCCGGCCGGTTTCTCGGAACCGCGGGCGAACACTAACTAAGGTTCGGCTGGACCGCCCTTGCCGCTGTATCTTCTACGTCGGTGGGCGCGATTTCCTGCGCAGCTTTCCTCCTCCCGTACGACGCTACCAGTGCCAGCACTTGGCGATTTGGCGGAAATGCTGCTCAGGCCATCGCTACCGAGCCCAAAGTTGTCCAATCCACGTTGGATTCTCAATCGTGGTCGCCACGAGACAGAAAACTGCTACTGCGACAACAACCTGCGCGGGGAGTACCAGCCAACGCGGCAGCTGCCGGCGCGACGCCGCCGGCCTTTCGTTACCGGCAGCCGACACCGCGACGACGGGCAACGAAAACCAGCGCTCGATTTGTGCGGCGCTTGTAATCAGGACGTCATTGCCTGGCCAGGTCCCCACCGCTGCCCGGCCGGCGACAAGCCAGACAGCGTAAATTAGTGCAATGCCAGCCACGGCCCACAGACTCGATCCAATTGCCGCCGGCGCGGTGGACAGATCGTGCCAAAAGCTCGCGGCGCCGCTCCAGCGCTCGAGAGCGGCCAGGTGACTGTTCAGGGCCGTCGATTGTCCCAAGTGCGCCTCGTCGAATTGTCGCTCGTTCCGACGGCAGGATGCGGCCAGTTGAGCGTACTCGGCCATCGTGTGTTCGACCAATTCTCTCCAGGCGGCCGCGGGCGACATCTCGGCCGACGGTGCCACGGAGATTTGCTCGGTCATCGGTTCGACCGTCGGCGCCAGGGCTGTCCGTTGATGGTCGAGCTCGGCAATTTGCTGCTCAACATCGATTATCGAGGGATGCTGCGGAGTCAGCCGCTCGAGCAATCGCAATCGCTCACCGATCAGTTCGGCCATCCGAGCCTCGAGCTTGGCGGCTTCCGATGGCTCGGGAATCGGCTGCTGGCTTGCCGCTCGCGATTCAGCGTCACGCACCGACCGTTCTTGGGCTAATCTGGCCTGGCTGAGTATCTCGTCGAACCGCTGACGAACGAAACTGTCGAGCTGACCGTAGGACCGGGTCACGCGTGCGGCGGCGTGAGCCGTCGCATCCCCTTCCGCCCGGCACATCTCGCCAGAATTGGTCAAGTCAATGAACGCGTCGGTCCACGGGCTGGCACTTCCCGCTGCCAAAAGCCACATCGCTCCCCCGCCGGCGGCCAATGCCACGCCTAGCGCAACGCAGATTGCCACGAATCTGCGGCGCGCGCCCCGCCGTGCGTTGAGTCGTGGAATTGTTTCTACGGAAAACACCATTCCAACCTTCGTCCATAGGGCAGGGGGGATCGCAGCGCGCCTGATGAGCTATGGATCGAAATCGTCCGCGGCCGGGCTTCAGCTTGAGCCCCCCCTACAGCCGATGGCCGCCAACCGCCGTATAATGAAACGCCGTACGGGCTCCCATGTTAATCGGTCGCGCCACCCATCCGCCGGCGCTGCCTAATCGTTAACGTCCGCCAATCGCATGTTTCGCATCAAAATCTGTGGCATCACTTCCGTGGCCGATGGGCTCAGTGTGGCTCAGTCAGGAGCGGACGCGGTCGGGCTCAATTTTTGCCCCTCGAGTCCACGGCGTATCGACCTTCGACGCGCCCAGGATATCGTCGCCGTGCTGCCCGGCGGTGTTGCCCGCGTGGGTGTGTTTGTGAACGCACCGGCCGCCGAGATCGACGATATTGCCCGTGCGCTTCGGCTCGACTTTGTGCAGCTCCATGGTGACGAACCCCCCGAATACCTGGCCCAGGTCGCTCGGACACCGATCATTCGCGCATTTCGAGGAACCGATGACTTTCAAGCCGTGGCCGTATATCTGAAGGAATGCCGGAACTTGGGCACTATGCCCGCGGCGATCCTGGTTGATGCATTCCAGGCCGGTCAATATGGCGGAACGGGCCAAAGCCCGGATTGGTCGGCGGTTGCCCGCGGCTCGCATCGCCTGGGCAGACATGCCGCTGGTCCTGGCGGGTGGATTGCGGCCGGCCAATGTGGCGGCGGCGATTCTGAGTGTCCGTCCAACGGCCGTCGACACAGCCAGTGGCGTCGAAAGCGCTCCGGGGTGGAAATCGGCCGATCAGGTGGCGGAATTTGTCGCCGCGGCTCGTGGTGCCTTTGACCGGGTGGCGGATCCGGCCCTTTGAAGCCGCTCGGCATGCCAGCAACGGGCCCCCCTTGGCGGTTTTTCACGCTCGGCCCCACGCACCGACGCCCTTGTCAGTCAGGGGCCGGCCAACTTATGATCTACGGAATCGTTTCGGCCGCTCGCACCTGCTGAGCGCTCGGCGGAACCCCAATCTACCGTTTGCAAACTGGCCCATTTTGGCCTGCCCGGTGCTTGGGTCGTCTTACAGGCAACCGGTTCGTTCAAGGAGAAATCTCGTGGCTCAGGTCGAAACCCGACTACCGTACAAGGTCGCCGACCTCAGTTTGGCTGACTGGGGACGCAAAGAGATCATGCTGGCCGAGAATGAAATGCCGGGATTGATGGCCTTGCGCGAGAAATATGGCAAGTCAAAACCGCTTGCCGGCGCACGGGTGGCGGGCTGCCTCCACATGACAATTCAAACAGCTGTTTTAATTGAGACTCTGCAACATTTGGGGGCCCAGGTAACCTGGAGTAGCTGCAACATTTTCTCGACGCAAGACCACGCTGCCGCAGCGATCGCCAAGGCTGGCGTTCCGGTCTACGCCTGGAAAGGTCAGACGGCCGAGGAGTTCGATTGGTGCATCGAGCAGACCCTCTTCTTTCCCGATGGCCAGCCGCTGAACATGATCCTGGATGACGGGGGCGATCTGACCAAGATGGTTCACGATCGCTTTCCAGAGTTGCTCGCCAACATCCGTGGCATCTCGGAAGAGACAACGACCGGGGTCCATCGGCTATACCAGATGCACGCCAAGGGCGAGCTGAAAGTGCCGGCGATTAATGTCAACGACTCCGTCACGAAGAGCAAATTCGACAACCTGTACGGTTGCCGGGAATCGCTTGCTGACGGTATCAAGCGCGCGACCGACGTGATGGTGGCAGGTAAGGTTGCCGTCATTGCCGGCTACGGCGACGTCGGCAAGGGATGTGCCCATGCTCTGAAGTCGCTCGGCGCTCGGGTAATCGTGACCGAAGTCGACCCGATCAACGCGCTGCAGGCGGCGCTCGAGGGATACGAAGTGACGACGATGGAAGACGCCGCCCCGCGTGGCAACATTTTCGTTACGGCGACCGGCAATCGCGATATCATCCGCGGCGAGCATTTGTCGGTCATGCCCAACGACGCGATCGTCTGCAACATTGGTCACTTCGATTTGGAAATCGACATGGCCTGGCTCAACAGCCAGAAGAAGGTCAAGAAGGTGGAGATCAAGCCGCAAGTCGATCGCTATACCTTCCCCGATGGCCGGTCGCTGCTAATCCTTGCCGAAGGCCGGCTGGTCAATCTGGGCTGCGCCACGGGCCATCCGTCGTTCGTCATGTCCAGCTCGTTCAGCAACCAGGTGTTGGCTCAGATCGCGCTTTGGACTGAGCCGGAGCATTATGCCCTGGGCGTCCACATGCTCCCCAAGCTGCTCGATGAAGAAGTTGCCCGGCTGCACTTGGATAAGCTGGGCGTCAAACTCACAAAGCTTTCCGCTGCACAATCGGCCTACATTGGCGTGCCAGTCGAGGGACCCTACAAGCCGGAATACTACCGGTACTAAACCGACTGTTGTTCAGCCACACTCGACCGTTGGTCAGTGCAATCCAATTCCGGCGGCCCGTCTTGGGTCGCCGGTTGTTTTTATTGTTCCACCGCGAAGCAATCAAACGGCGGCCGACAGTGCCGGAGAGTTATGCCTGAGATTCAAGCCTTTCACGGACTACGCTACGATTTGGGCCATGTTGGTTCGCTGAGCGACGTCGTCGCACCGCCGTACGACGTCATCGGCCCTGAGCTGCACAGCCAGCTCTACAAGCGTCATCCGGCGAACGTCATCCGGTTGGAACTCAATCGTGATGAACCTGGGGATGATGAGCACACGAACCGCTACAGCCGCGCTGCCCAGTTTCTGAGGAACTGGCGCAGCGAAGGTGTCTTGTTTGCCGAGTCGCAGCCGGCGATCTATGTCTACAACCAGACGTTCACAATCGACGGCCATACCGTCACGCGACGTGGATTCATGGCCCGTTGCCGGCTCTCTCGCTTCGGTGAAGGAAACATCTATCCGCACGAAGAAACGATGGCGGGTCCCAAGCAAGACCGCCTGTTGCTCACCCGGGCCACGAAGGCCAACCTGAGTCAGATTTTCGGCCTCTATCCCGATCCGCAGAACGCAGCCCAGGACCTGCTCGAACGTGCGGTGACCGGCGTCGCCCCGCTCGAAGCAACCGACCACCTGGGCGTGGTTCACCGTTTGTGGCCAGTGACCGATCTCAAGCTGATCGGCCAGGTCGAGGCGATCCTTGGCCCTAAGGCGGTCTTCATTGCCGATGGTCACCACCGCTATGAAACCGCCTGCAACTACCGCGACGAGCTGGCGGCCAACGGACCTGTGCGCCCCGATCATCCGGCAAATTACGTCCTGATGATGTTCATTGGAATGAACGATCCTGGGTTGCTCGTGCTCCCCACCCACCGTTTGTTCCGGGGCCTGCCGGCGATGTCGGCCGACGAATTGATCCGTCGACTCGGAGACTGTTTCACCACTCGGATCGCCGGCGAAGGGGCGGACCTGGCCACGACCGTCTGGGACGAGATTGAAACCGGCGGCCAACAAGGGACACTCGGCCTGTTTACCCAGCAGGACGAACGCTGGGTCGTGGCCTCGATCACCCCGGCCGGCAAAGCCCGGATGGCCAAAGTTGCCCCCGAACACAGTGAGGCCTGGCAGGGGTTGGGAGTGAGCATCCTGCATCGGTTGGTCATCGACACGCTGTTGGAAGCTCGCGATTTGCCCAAGCCCAGGTACGTTCACCTGGTCGACGAATTGATCGCCGGAGCCGATTCAGGCGAGTTCCCTCTCTCGGTCCTGGTGATGCCTGCCACGGTCGACCATATCCGCTCGATCAGCGAGCATGGTGAGCGGATGCCCGCCAAAAGCACGTATTTCTATCCCAAGCTTCTCAGCGGGCTGGTCATCAATCCGCTGGAATAGGTCATGCGGCAAACCGGCCGGTGGAGTTCGCCCGGTCGTTTCACGTGGAACAGCTCTGCAGACTGCGCCGGAATCTTTGGTGGCCGACGGTCGGGGTGGGACGCCCGGCATCGGCCATTTTGCTCGCGTTATTGCCCTCGGCTGTTTCACGTGAAACAGTGCGCATCGCGAGAACTTTGCCGTCACGCGGCCGCTAGCAGTTGGCCGGCGCCAATTGCCATTCCCGATTCGAACTCCGCCTGCGTACAATCCCGCCCCGGTCGGTAGTCGAACCGGACGCGTGTGCGGCCATTTCGGAGGTCGGCCAATCTAGCCAGACACCAAGGCGGACGCTGTGGGACGGATCCTTTGCGTGGCCAATCAGAAGGGTGGGGTCGGCAAGACCACCACCGCGGTCAACCTTGCCGATGGCCTGGCCAAGGCGGGTTGCCGTACTCTGCTCGTCGATCTCGACCCGCAGTGCAACGCGACGACCGGACTTGGGCATCAGCCGACCGACAATCACCCGCTTGTTTCGCGCCGGCCGCTCAAA
The DNA here is from genome assembly GCA_963702015.1 of uncultured Planctomycetaceae bacterium. Classification (GTDB taxonomy): domain Bacteria; phylum Planctomycetota; class Planctomycetia; order Pirellulales; family PALSA-1355; genus DATJTR01. Next base: position 349,448 of record OY969698.1, on the reverse strand, counting down.
GAGTCGCTGCGGACGACTGGCAATCCTCAATTGGAATTGTTGCCCGGCAGCCGGAGTTTCAAGGATGTGGAGGCGTTGGCCACTGGCGACCAGACGCAGGCGGCGACGCTCGGCCAGCATTTGGCCAGCGGGCTGAGCGCGTACGACTTCGTGCTAATCGACTGTCCTCCGTCGCTGGGTCACCTGACTCAGACGGCCTTGGCCAGCTCGACCGAGGTGCTCATGCCGATCCAGTGCGAGTATTTCGCGATGGAAGGCTTGGCGCAAATGATTGACGTGATCCGCGGCGTCATGTCGCAGAAGGCCAACCGACTTCAATTCGGCGGAATCGTGCTGACCATGTACGACGCGGGATTGGAACTTACCCGCGAGGTGGACGAGGAAGTCCGTGACTTTTTTGGCGATATCGTCTACCGGACCGTCATCCCACGCGATGTCGCGGTTTCGGAAGCGCCGAGCCACGGGTGTTCGGTGATCGATTACGCGCCGCGTTCGCGCGGTACCAGGGCTTATGTCGAACTCTGCATGGAGGTGCTCGAACGTGACTAAAGAACGGAGACTCGGTCGTGGATTGGAAGCTCTGTTGGGACGCCCTTTGGCCGGTCCGGGCGAATCCCCGGACGCACGTTGGGACGCCCCCGCCGTAGCGGGCACGATAAGCGGTTCGACCGATTCGGGCGGACCAATGCGTCTGAACGTCTACGAAATCGAGAACAATCCCTTCCAGCCGCGGCGCGATTTCGACGAAGCGGCGATCGGCGAACTGGCCGAGAGCATCAAGACTCATGGTCTGCTCCAACCGCTAGTCGTCCGCCCGCATGGCGACCGCTGGCAGTTGGTAGCTGGCGAGCGACGCTTGCGGGCCGCGATCAAAGCTGGCTGGTCCGACGTCCCCGTCACCATCCACGAAGCCGATGATCGCCAGATGGCCGAAATCGCGATGGTTGAGAACCTCCAGCGGAAGGATCTCAACCCATTGGAGAAGGCCGCTTCGTTTGAAGCCTATCTGGACCAGTACGGCTGTACGCAGGAAGAGTTGGCCGGGCGTCTTCACATTGATCGCTCGACGATCGCCAACCTCATTCGCTTGCTTGAATTGCCTTCCGGCGTGCAAGACGCAGTACGGAGCGGCGCGATCACGCAAGGCCATGCGCGGGCACTGTTGCCACTCGGCGATGACGAGCGCCAATTGCAGCTTTGTCGGCAGATTCAGGATGAGTCGCTCTCCGTCCGAGCCACCGAAGAGCTGGTGCAAGACACGATCCATGAGGAAGACAATTCGCCTACTGGCCAACCTGCAAAGTCGCCCAAGCGTCCCAAAGCCGCTCGCGGTCGTAATCGCGGTTCCCACACAGCCGAATTCGAGCAGGAATTGCGCACCGCGCTCGGGACCAAGGTCGAAGTCCGGGCCAACGCCGCGGGCCGAGGAAAGATCGTGATCCACTTCGCCAATGCCGACGAATTCGAGCGGCTTTGCGATCACCTCAGTGCGCATCATCACCGCAGCAAGGTCGCCTAGATTTGCCGAGGCCTATGGACGGGGCTGCTCGGAGTACGCTTTGTACGCCGCGGCCAGGCCGGCTTGCTGTTCATCGCCGGTGTGCATGATCACCCGATAGTGGAGCGCCAATTCCTTGCCGGATTCGAGCGTGAAGCCGCCATTTCCGCTGCCGGTAAACTCCTTCAGGCCGAATGGATTGGCGGCAAACAGTCCATAGTCCCGCACGTGCCAAAACGTCGGGAAATTGAAGCTTTTGGGGTGATTAAGGATCGCAATTCCGACGACCTCTTCATCCTCGTCGTTGAGCGGCCCGTGGTAATCGACCCACTCGGCTCGCTTGCCCCATGCGGCGTCATCGGTCTGTCCTTTGCTGTTCACGATCTTTCCATCCAGCTTGCTTTTTACAGCCATCGCCGAAGCGACGCGAACACCAAACGCTCCCTCCTTGGTGTCGCCGAACACCACCGGTTTGTCGGACGCCAACAACCTGATATCGAAATTGATGATCTGTTGGCCATCAGCCGTGTGGAATCGCAGGCGGCGCCGATCGGAACACTGCCGTTGCCCGTCGGGCCCCAGCCAATCATTCTTGGTTTCGATCACCGCGTCATCCGCTCCGCCCTCAAGCGTCACGAATTCGCGGTGTTCGATAGTTCCCAGTGCGGCACCGGGCGGTGCTGACGCCGGCTCAGCCCAAAAATTGATGCCGTTGACATCGCCATAAGTGAACCAGAATGAGCGTTGGTGGGGATGGTCGGCCTGCTCGCCGGAAACTTTGGCCATCGGAAATGCCCGCGTAACTGGCTTGCCCGTAGGTCCGATCAATGGCCAGAGAATCGGCTTGGTGCCGGAGCGCGTGTGATATTCGGTTACCAGTTTGCCGTCGTTCTTGACGCTGGCGCCGGCCTCCGTTTTTTCCACGGTCCACTCGGCATTTGCGGCGATCGGCGCGACCGCCACCACCATCCACGCCGTGAGACCCCAGCGTCCAACAAACATGCGAACGTCTCCACAAGTTGCCCGCGGTGCGATTGCTCGAACGCGTCACAATTTCCGGCATCCAAACGCGATGCCTGTTAATCCTAACTCGGGCCGAAGTGGTTTGCCAGAAATGGCTCAAGTTCTTCGCTCCGCCGGTCGAGAGCCCGGGCGTGCGAGGAAACCCGCGGGAGAAGGGGCAGGGAAGTGGCGGAGCTTAACGCTTGCTGACCTGGACCTGGTTTTGCAGCTTGCGATATTCGTCCAGCCCGATGGGCTTGAACGTTGTCAGCTCGTTCGTCGTCTCGTTGATTTGATCCAGATCGGATTGCAAGAGTCGCCAGGCGATGTGGTGCTCACTACGCAGTTCGACCGTGTGTCGGTGGAGGGCAGATTGCTGCGGCACCGTGAGCTGCACCTGCTCGGCCAGCAAGTCGCGTTGGTAAAGTTCTTGGTTCACCGCCAGACGCGGAAAGGGAGGAGTCGAGCCGGGATTCATCATCACATTCAGCCGGGCGTACCAGTCGGAGAATTCGCGATATTGCTGGCAAGCCTCGGGGTCTTGGGCCTTCGTCGTTGTCAGGCGATAGGTCATGTGCGGACTAGACAGGACCAATTCGTTTTTTTTGTCTCCCGTCGCAACGTCGAAATGCGGCTCGGCCACGAACCTCACAAAAGGATTACTGTCCTCGGCTGCCACATGTTGCAGGCGATCGCAAAACGCCTGCAACTGCGAAATCGTGACTTCGGCTTTCACGTGCCGCTGGCGATCCAACAGCACAAACCGGCCGCGCGGCTTGTCGAAGACGGCCGTACTCTTCTCCGGAATATAGTCGTAAACGACTCCAACGTGAAACAAAGTCGTGTTCTCGCTCACCGCCTTGGGTTCCTTGCCGGCGAACACACGGCTGTCGATCCGAAAATCGTCTGCCCGGCTGGCCGACGGCAGAAGTGCGAACAACAGCCACGAGCCACCACAAATCCATTGCTTCGCTGAGGGGGACATCGGGCGGAATCCTTCTTGCGCAAGGGGGGGCCGGACAAAGCGTGCCACAACCGGGCGCGGAAGGATAACGAATGTCTCGCGAAGCGTACAGACTGGTATTTCAACCAACCGGGGGGTAAGGCATGACACTCTGGCAGCCAGGGAATTTTTTTGCGCGGCGCTCGGAGTTTTAGCTCGGATCGTCTTCTGCCGATCAATCGGGTGCCTGGACAGGCGCTTCCTTGATTCCGGCCGCCGTGTTCCCTGCCGCGTTCCGCGTGCCATATGCGCGCCAAACGTTGATGTCGATCGTGTCGGCAATGAAGTGGTTTGATCCGTCGCACATCGCCACATTGACGCCACCCGGGTGCTGGCTGCGGGCAGAGGCGAAGTCGCCAATCGTTCCGCCCGGGTTGCACGTCGGTTGGGCGTTGATCAGGATGCTTTGGTCGCACGCCGGAACGGTGTCGAGAGTACTCGAATTGGGGCCGTTGAGGGCGGTAAAGATGGAGCCCCCCATCCCGGGCCACACCCACGCGCCACGGCCGTCGGTCGGGCTGTCATAAGCCATGATCTCGGCCACCGCCATCGTAGTGGTGGTACCGTCTTTAATCAGCGCCATCGGGACGCCGGATTTGGCGGCGATCTTCCATTTCCCTACCATCGTCGGATCGGTCTGCGCCTGGTGGAGAGTTGGATTCAACTTGGTGATATCGGCGATTGTAAAGGCGCCGAGCACGTCCACTGGGTTCCAGATAGTCGTCTGATTATTCGTGGTGTTTGGAAATAACATGGAAGCGGCGGTCGCGGCAGCCAAGAGGAGCGTACTATTGCCGAAGCAGGCGGCATAGTTTCCTTTGGCCAGTCCAGAGTACTGGGCCGCGGGAATGGCTATCGGCTGGCCATTGATCGGCGGACTGGCATTCTGCAGAACGACGCCGATGTCAATCGTCAGTCCACTGGGGCAGACGAAGGTCGACGGCGTGTTCGTGCCTGTCGCCACGGTGCTATAGCCGCCAACGGGAATCCATGGGAGCGAACCGCCACCTGCCGCGGGCGCCGAACAGTCGCTGCACGAGTTGTACGTTGGAATTGCGCTAGTCCCTTGATTGCAGAGCGACACGCCGTCGTAGAGAGTCTGTTGGTCCATGAAGGGCAGGATCGCTACCGCCCAGTTCGGGCCTTGGCACCAGCCCTGGCCGGTGCTCCCTTCAAAGATCGGCGCCGCGCTGGCACTTTGCGTTGTCGGGGAAAAAGCCGTGCAGTTCGGCAAGCCGGGGGGGAAGCAATCGTTTTGCGTGACGTACTGTTGCAACCCAATACCGATTTGCCTGATGTTGTTCCCACACATCGTCCGCCGAGCGGCCTCGCGAGCCGATTGGACCGCGGGCAAGAGGAGCGCGACGAGAATGCCAATGATGGCGATCACGACCAATAGCTCCACGAGCGTGAAACCATGTCGAGATCGCTTCGCGACCCCTGCCGTTCCGACCGTTTGCCGACCCACCGGCGACTGGATGTCGCGAGCCATTTGCCGTCTCCTCTGCTCCAACGCGGGAGGCGCTGCGATGCCTGCCCGTGGCAGCTGGCCAACCGGGCGCACCGTCGGCGGCACCGGAAGAATTGGTACGAGACGATTAAGTCGAACCGCAGCCACCTCTTCCGCACAACGGCTCTATGACCTTAAAAATACGCTGATCGGTACAAACTGACAAGCGGACGTAGGTTCCTCGCGTGCCCCCGATTCCCGTCGGGGCCGGGGGTAACTATAGTGGAGTGCTCGGAAGCTGCCCGAATTGTCTCTGGTGCTAACGTCGCCAGAGACGTCCTGTCGCAACGCGGACAGTTGGCTGAACCGAAGTCCTCACGCCAGTTTTTGCGGGATCAGCGCGATCGCGGCGCCGTTCAAGCAAAACGTGGCCCGTCTCACTTCAAAATCCGCTTTTTTCAAAGCATTAATAACATGCAAAGGAATTTGCCCATGGGCACGCCTCTCGAACAGGCTCTCCGTGAAAAAACCGCCGTGGTGGGGGTTATCGGACTCGGTTATGTCGGTCTGCCGCTCATCCGGGCTTTCATCGCCGCCGGTTATCACACCATGGGCTTTGACGTCGACGCCACGAAGGTCGAAAGGCTAATGGCTGGCCAGAGCTACATCGGTCACATTTCGGGTGAGTGGATCGCCAAGTGTATCAGCGATAAAACTTTCATCCCCACGGCCGACATGCGGCGAATGGCCGAAGCCGACGCGTTGCTGATTTGTGTTCCGACGCCGTTGTCGGACAGTCGCGATCCCGATTTGACCTATATCGAAGCGACCACGCGCAAATCGCCGCGGCACTCCGGCCGGGCCAATTGGTCGTGCTCGAAAGTACCACCTACCCCGGAACCACACGCGACGTCGTGCTGCCGATCCTGGCTGAGCGTGGGCTCACCGTCGGGCGTGACTATTACCTGGCCTATAGCCCCGAGCGTGAAGATCCCGGCAACCCCAACTATACCGCCAGCGGAATTCCCAAAGTCGTCGGCGGCATCGAGCCGACGAGCGCCCGGCTGGCAGAATTGCTCTACGGCGCCGCCGTGGTCAACACCGTGCCCGTGTCGAGCTGCGAAGTCGCCGAAGCCTGCAAGATTCTGGAGAACACGTATCGTTCGGTGAATATCGCCATGGTCAACGAGCTGAAGATGCTCTTCGATCGGCTCGGCATCGACGTGTGGGAAGTGATCAATGCCGCCAAAACCAAGCCATTTGGATTTCAAGCCTTCTATCCCGGCCCGGGCCTGGGAGGCCACTGCATTCCGATCGATCCGTTCTACCTCAGTTGGGTCGCGCGAAGCATGGCATGATTACGCGGTTCATCGAACTGGCCGGCGAGATCAATACCAGCATGCCGCACTACGTCATTCAGCGGCTGGTCGAAGCCTTGAACGACGCCGGCAAACCGCTGAATGGAAGCAAGATTTCGATTCTGGGCATGGCCTACAAGAAGGACGTCGACGACCCGCGCGAAAGCCCGTCGTTCGAGTTGATGCAGCTCTTGTTGGCCGGGCACGCCAAGGTTTCGTACAACGACCCGCACGTGGCACGCTTGCCGCGCATGCGTCATCATCAGGTGCCGCCGCTGGAGAGCCAGCCGCTCACGGCCGAATACCTGGCCGCCCAGGATTGCGTGCTGATCGCCACCGATCACTCGGCCTACGATTACGACTTCATCGTGCGCTCTTCGCGATTGGTCGTCGACACACGCAACGCCACGAAAGACGTGAAGCAAGGCCGCGAGAAGATCCACAAAGCCTAGCGCCGCCCAGCCGGCGGACCGATTACGTCGCTACACTTTATCTTTTGCCGGCACGACGAACGGTTCCCGATATTGTCGCGTCAACAGCTCGTTTGCCGCCGCGTTCTCGACGAATTCTTCACGGATCGGATCGAACTTAAGCACGGCGCCGAGTTGCAGCTTGACCTTCGGATCGACGTCGTTCTCGTCGAGATGGACTTTGGCCCGCTCGAATGTCTCGTGAGCGGCCCCGCCGCCAATGTCTGGCAACCCCTGTTCGACTTCACCGATCGCCGCCGGTTGGCCGAGCACGTACGAAATGTTGCCCAGGTGGCAAAGCGCGGCGGACATGTGCCCTTCGAGAATGTCGGCGTTCAGGTCGGCCGCCTTGCGGGACCGCACCGCATCCAGGAAGTTTACGAAGTGCTGGGCCTCGTCTTGTTTTCCAGTGAATCGCTTCACTTCCTGCCCGCTTTTGTCGTATACGATTCCCATGTCGTAAGACGGAATGACCAATGACATGCCGTCGGCACCCTCGAAAATAACGCCAACTCGAGCTTGCGTTTTCTTAAAGGGCCCCGTTTCCAATCCGCGCACTTCGAAGATCAGGGTTTTGTCGCCGTAATCGTGCATCACGACCTGCGTGTTCGGCGTATCTCCGGCATCCGGCTCTTCATAGCCGACACGACCGCCGTAACTGACGACGCGGCGACTCAGTCCCGGTTCGCCCAGTCCCCAGCGGGCGATGTCCATTTGGTGGACGCCCTGATTTCCCAGGTCGCCGTTACCATAGGGCCATTGCCAATGCCAGTCGTAGTGGAACTGCCGCCGGGTGATCGGTGCGTCGGGGGCCGGTCCAAGCCAGAGGCTATAGTCCACGCCTGCCGGGACGGGATACACCCCGCGTGGACCAATTGATTTGCGTTCCTTGTAACAAAGTCCGCGCGCCAATTTGACTTCGCCAAGGTTGCCCTGGTGCAAATATTCCATGGCATCGCGCATGCCGGGCATCGAACGGCATTGCGTGCCGGTCTGGCAAATCTTGTTGTATTTGCGAGCTGCTTCGACGCACCGTCGCCCTTCGCTGACGTTGTGGCTGACTGGTTTCTCGACATAGACGTCTTTACCGGCCTGCATTGCCCAGATCGCCGCCAGTGAGTGCCAATGATGAGGCGTGGCGATCGACACGACGTCGACTGCCGGATCGGCCAGCGCCTCGCGCAAGTCGCGAGCAAATTTCGGCTCTCGGCCTTGTTTTTTGGCCGCGTCTTTGGCTGCCGTCTGGCCGCGACTCTCGTCGGGGTCGACGATCCAAAGAATCTCGGTGTCTGGGAGCCGGGCATAAATCGGCAAATGACTATGGGCTCCGCGGCCTCCGGCGCCGATGATGGCGACCCCCAGCTTTTCATTGGGGCTGTCCGATCCCGATTTGGTTGCTTCCTCCGCCATTGCGCGGCCGGCTGCCGTGCTCCAACTTCCCGCAGCCACTGCGGCGGCAGCCGCCGAAAGCATCGACTGCTCCAAAAATTCTCGGCGCGATTGCTTGGCCATACGAAGCTCCTTGACTGCGGATCGAGGGCGGGGGGGGTGGAGGGCGCGGGACTGGCTGGTCCGTGTTCGCATCGGTGCAAGGGAGCGAACCCAGCTTATGGCTTAGAATAACGCAAAAACCTGGGAATTGGAAGCTTTCTCGAGGCGGGCAGGTGGCCGCGATTGCCGCACCTTGGCCAGACGCATCCGTTCAGCCATAGCGAGCCAAAACGCGGTCCAAAAGCCGCGGTGACAGTCGGTTGAGCCACACCAGCAGCTGACCGCGGAAATTTACGACGATTTCATGGCGCCCACACTCGATCGCACGGGCGATCCGCCGCGCGACATATTCCGCCGACACCGCCGGTTCGTTGTCCCAGTCGGCCTTTTCCCGGGCGAGGGAATGATCCAAAAAGGGGGTCGCGGTGCGTCCCGGGCTGACCAGAAGCAGGTCGATCCCCATCGGTCGCAATTCCGACCGGAGCGATTCGCTTAAGCCGCGCAGGGCGAACTTGCTGGCGCAATAGTCACTGTGCCGCGGAATGCCACGGTGTCCCAAGATCGAACCGATGTTCACCACGATCGGGGTGTGCCCTTGCCTCAACTGCGGGATTGCCGACCGAATCAATTCGGTCGGTGCGAAGAAATTGACTTCCATGATCTTGCGCAGCCGCTCGGGCGTGGCGTCGGCAAAGCGGCCACGGGCACCGATCCCGGCGTTGTTGATTACCAGGTCGAGGCCCCACCAGTGCTTGACCGCCGTGTCGATCGCGGCGTGGCGGACCGCATCTTCGGTAATGTCGCCGACGACAGCTTGCGCGAAGTGGCCGGTTGGATCAAGCTGCTGACAGAGCCGCTCCAATTCGTCCTGACGCCGCGCAACCAGCACCAGGCGAACTTCCTGCCGGACCAGCTCGACTGCCAAGGCTCGGCCGATGCCGCTCGACGCACCGGTCAGAATGCCACGCAAGCCGGCTAATCCGCGTTTCGCCATGCGGCCTGTTCTCGTGGAGAAAGGAATGCGATCGCCGCAACGCGCGCATCTATTGTCGCGGTGCGGCAGGGCCCGGCATGTCATTCTGGCCGTCGAACTGCGGTCCGTCGAGGCCTCGCCAGTTCCAGGCCATTTGATGATAGCCGTTACTGCCGACCGCTGTCGGCGTCGAACTGTGGGGCCGAATCGTCACGTCGGCGCCATGCAGGTGGGCGACCGCCCGGTGCGGCACGCGGCAATGCACCACCACCCGGTCCTCCGAGTAACGCTTGGAAAGGACTTCGCCAAAGGCGGCGAGTCGGGCCAGCAGCCGGCCGTTGGCTACGCCAGTCTCCACATCAATATCCAGAAAGTTGTGGCTGAGCGTTTGGCTGACCTCGGCCCGCAGTTGATCCAAGCCGATGCCCGCCCGGGCGCTGATCGGCAGCGCGTGCGGATACCGGGTTCGGACTTGGGCCAATTGCCCGCGGTCGGCCGCATCGACCTTATTGAGCACCAGCAGCGTATCCTTGGCTTCGATGCCCAACTCTTCCAGCACGGTGTAGACGGCGCTGATTTGATCGAGTGCCTGCGGATTGCTTACATCGGCCACGTGCAGCAGCAAGTCGGCCTGACGAGATTCTTCGAGCGTCGCTTTGAAGCTCGCGATCAGATTATGGGGCAAATCGCGAATGAATCCCACGGTATCGCTCAGCAGCACCGGCCCCCAGCCGGGAAGCTGCCATCGGCGCGTGCGCGTGTCGAGCGTGGCGAAGAGCTTGTTTTCCGCCAGCACGCCCGCTCCGGTCAAGGCGTTCATCAGCGTGCTTTTGCCGGCATTGGTATAGCCGACCAGCGAGACGGTCATCCGTTCGCTGCGCGCGGCCACGGCCCGCTCTTTGCGGCATTCGATGGTCTTGAGTTCGCGGCGCAACTCGCTGATTCGCTTTTCAACCAGGCGGCGGTCGACTTCCAACTGCTTTTCGCCCGGCCCGCGCATGCCGATCCCCATCTTCAATCGCGACAAGTGGGTCCACATCCGCTTCAGCCGGGGCAGCGAATATTGCAATTGCGCCAACTCGACGGCCAGGCGAGCTTCGACCGTGCGGGCCCGGCTGGCAAAGATGTCCAGAATCAACTCGCTGCGATCCAGCACCTTGGTTCCGGCGGCCTGTTCCAGGTTACGTGTCTGGGCCGGACTCAGGTCGTTGTCGAACAGAATCAAGTCGGCATCGTTCGCCTGCGACCAACGCTTTCAATTCCTCGACCTTGCCTTTGCCGAGATAGGTCGTGACGTCGGGGCTTTCGCGGCGCTGGGTCACCGTGCCCACCACCTGCGCGCCGGCCGTCTCCGCCAGTCCGGCCAGTTCTGCCAGCGGATCTTCCTGTAGCGGCCGTTCGGGCAGCAGCACGCCGACCAGCACCGCCCGTTCCTGGACGACGCTCTGGGTTCGATTCATTTCGCTCACGGTGAGTCCATCCTCCTCGCGGCTGCGCTCATGCGGCGTCCCCCAAAAACAGGTTGCAATAACTTTCGTACCGGCGAGCGTCGAGTCGGCCGTCGGCCACGGCATGCTTCACGGCACAGTCCGACTCGTGGGTGTGTGTGCAATTCGGATAGCGGCAGCGATGAACAAACGGACGCAGATCGCGAAAATGCCCCGCCACTTCCGCCGGAATGATGTCCCACAGCTGGAATTGCCGGATGCCGGGCGTATCGACCACGTAGCCGCCGCTGGCAAGCGGCAAAAGCTGAGCAGTGGTCGTCGTGTGTCTGCCTTTTTGGTTGTTGGCGCTGACCGAGCGCACGGCCGAGCCGCAACGCCGGATCGACCGCGTTCAACAACGATGATTTTCCGACGCCGCTTTGCCCCGCGACGACGCTCGCCTTGCCGGCCAGTTCGCGGCGCAGGCGATCGATTCCCAAACCGGTCTGGGCCGAAACCAACAGCACGCTGTAGCCCAACTGACTGTAGACGCCGACAAATGGCATCAGGTTCGCCAGGTCGATCAGATCGACTTTGTTGATGGTGATCAGCGGCCGCAATCCGGCTTGATGCGCGGTGACCAGAAAGCGATCGATCAGATTCGGTTTCAGCGTCGGCTCGGCAGCGCTGGCGACGATCAAAACCTGATCGACGTTGGTCACCAGAATGTGCCGCCGGCCACGGCTATCGCGTGCCAGCACGCCTTGTCGCGGCTCGACGCGCTCGATAACCCCTTCGGCCGCGCCGCCTGGACGGAACCAGACGCGATCGCCCGCCGCCACGACGTGCCGCTGGTCGGTGCTGAGCGTTTTCAGCAATCGCCGGGTGGTGCAGCGGTAGAGCGTGCCGTCGTCGGCCGCGACGGTGCTGGAAAGTCCGTGAACGTTGAGCACGCGACCCAGCCGGCAGACCGCCTCATCGACCTCGAGTCGCACGCCCAGCCCCGATGTGCCTGAATCGGCCACTTCGCCGATGACGGTTCGCCGGCGCGCCAAGTCTCCCTTGCCACTGATCCGTTCGTCGCGTTTGACTTCGTCTTCGGCCTGCTGGTCGGGAACGGAAAAACGCTGCGTCCAGTTGTCCGAGCGAGCGCGCTCGGAGCGGTTCTTGCGGAAGTCGGCGCGGATTTTCTTTTTAGGTTTCGCCAAGAGAGTCGTACACTCGGCTTTCGGTGGGGGAAGACGCATTGGCCCGCGGCAGCGCGAGGTCGGCAGCCGACGGAAACGCCGCACCGTGACGCGACAAGAAATGAGCCGCTGAAACTGCTCGTCGGCAGGCCGGCAAACCAGCGGGCCGGCGCTTGGTCCCAAATCCAGGTTCTGCTCACATCAAATGCGTGCATTCAAACCGGCTTGTTGGGGTCGCGAATTTGTCCCGCCTCGTCGTTCATCACGTCGTAACGGCGAGGCTCGATCTCGGTCCGGCTTGAAGATCGGCTGTTTCCCGCGTCCGGTCAAACCGGCCCGCTCCAGCAGCGATTGCTTCATGAAATCGGCCGGCAGGTCCTCGGCGGGCGGCGGACCGGCCGCACCCAGATCGACGGGCGAATATTGGACGTCATAGGTATGTCGGGCGATCGCCAGGGAATCGCCCGGATCGAGCCGCTTCTCCTCCACTCGTGAGCCGTTCACCTTAACCCCGTTGCGGCTCTTCAGATCTTTCACGTACCAATAGCCGCCGGTAAGCGTCAATTGGCAATGGTGAGCCGATACGTTGGAAAACCGCAGCACGATGTCGCAGCTCTCGCGACGGCCGACCAACAAACTCTTCTTGAGCAGCGGAATTGGATCGCCGCCGCCGACGGGAAGGAGTTCTCCGAACATAGTTTTGGCGTCTCAGAGTGAACGTCGTAAGGAATGCATCTGCGCAGGAAACTCACGGATTCAACGTCGGGTCTCAATGCCGCAGCCGTAAAATGCAAGCCGCGGCCCGGCCGGCACCCGCCTTGAGAACGCCCGCAAAAGGCCCTATGATCTTGAATAGACAGGAGGAGAGAGACAATTTCCCGATCCCCGATCATTAGTCTAGGTAGGGGAGCGGCGGGCGTCAATTATTTCGTCCCGTAAACCCTTTGATGTTCAGCCGTTTCGGACTTGGACATCTTTTCCGGTTCCCCCGGTCTCGGGGGGGGTGGCACTCCGCACCGCCAGAGCCGCGAAAGCGTCCGCGGCAAGTGCCGGAGCTATGATGCAAGGCTCCCGCCCCGCGGCTCGAGTCGGATTGATCGAAGGCGATTCAAGATCCATGGCACTTGGCAAATTGCACCGCGCGAGAAATTGATTGGCGAGCCGCCGGCCAGCGGTATTTTGGCTACAACTTCTTTCTGAAGCGACGTTTCGGCGAGCGGATCCACAAAGTCAGCGTTGACGCCGGTTTCACCTGCCCGAATGTCGATGGAACTGTGGCCGTTGGCGGTTGCGTGTTTTGCGACAATCGCAGCTTCAGCCCTAGCCGCCGGCTTGCCGCGGCAGACGATCGCCGATCAGATCGACGAAGGAATCCGTCGCCTGGCCAACCGTTATTCGGCCCGGCGGTTCCTGGCCTATTTTCAGCCGGCCACGAACACCTACGCTCCGGTCGAGCGTCTGGAAGCGGCTTTATCGCGAGGCCTTGGCCCACCCGGCGGTGGTTGGGCTGGCCATCGGCACCCGTCCCGACTGCGTGGCGGACGATGTCTTGGACCTGTTCACGCAACTGGCCGGCGAGACCTACTTATCGGTCGAGTACGGCTTGCAGACGATTCACGATCGCTCGCTGATCTGGATGAACCGCGGCCACGATTACGCCGCGTTCGTCGATGCCGTCGGTCGCAGCCGGGACCGTGGTTTCGAGATTTGTGCGCATGTCATGCTGGGGCTGCCCGGCGAATCGCGGGACGACATGCTGGCCACGGCTCGTGAGGTGGCTCGACTGCGGCTTGACTCCGTCAAAATCCACAATTTGTACGCGGTCAAAAACACGCCATTGGCCGACCAGGTGGCCGCCGGCCAGGTGCAATTGATGGATCGAGACGCCTACATTTCGACGCTCGTCGATTTCCTGGAATTGCTGCCACCGACGACGGTGGTCGAACGGATTAGCGGCGATGCCCCTCCCGATTTCTTTATCGGGCCGGCCTGGTGTCTCGACAAGCCGGCGGTGCGAGGAGCATTGGAAGCGGAATTTCTCCGCCGCGACACCTGGCAATCCAAGCGGTGGACCGGCTGAGCGCAATCGCAGCGCGCAAGTGTGACGGTGGACGCGGGAATTCCGGGCCGAGCTCTGCGCGGTTCGGCAACTCTCGCTCGCGTTAACGCCGACGCCTGCCAAACAGACCACCGCCGGCGTTCCCGTTGTTGTTGCTTTTTTCGTCGTGCGGCCCATAGCTGGGGGCGCCGCCGTTGGTCGGCTTCCTGGCGTAATAGATCGCCGGATCGTCGATGATCCAGCTCGTCGACCAACTGTGCCCATCGTCGCGGTTGACCACATCGAAAAAGAAGCTTTGCATTCGCTCGGCCCGAAAGCCGTAGGGAGTCTCCGACGAAATCAGGTCTTCGCGCGTCAGATCTTCGACGCCCGCGTGGGCAAAATAGTGGATCATGCCGTCGGGAGAGCACGACATGCCCAGTGTCCACCATCCAGGCTCCGTAATCTTCGGCCCCCACAGATCCTGGCCGACAGGGCCGGCCCGCACGACCAATTGCGCGTAGCTTTCTCGCAGCTCGGGCTTGCCGTCTTTGCCACGAATGGTGGCCTTCGGGTAATAGTAGATAAACAGACCCGGCCAATACGTGTCGCGCGAGCCGTCATAAGGCTTGACCCCGTCGATGGACAGTCGCACCCCAAACGAATTACCCTGCCGCTGTTCCCACTTGTCGAAAGGTGGAACGGCGACTCGCACCACGACGTTGGGGTTGGACGAAACGGGAATATAACCACCCACACGATTGCTGACGTTGCAGATCAAATCGTCCTGCTGGTTAATTCCGCTGATCGTGCCAGGAACGCCCGATTGAAGAGTCCGAATCAACAGTGCCCCTTGGCTGTCAGGCAATCCCTCAGGGGGCGTCGGCACGCGCTGGATGACGTCGGGATGGCCTCGTTTCGCGCTTTCCGACCAGCGGCCATTCGTCGATTGTCCGGCCGGAGTGCGCATTTGTTCGTCTTGTTCGTGACTGCTTTTGGGATTCCGGAAGACATAGGCCCATTTCTCGTCTTCGAAATCATCTCCGGCATTGTCGGCTCGGATGCCAGTTCCTGGGACCACCACTTGAGCGCATGTCTTAGAAGCCAGCCCCAATGGCAGAAGGAGGAATAACAGGCTTCTGGCCACCGCAATACGCCCGGTTGGGTTCAAAATCTGCATGCCGATCAACTCCCAAGAAAAACGCGCCGGCGGCTTATCTGCCCCCGGGGCCAGGAACCATGGCAATCCCCCCTTCCGACACCGCAGGCGCTTCACCGGGTCTCCGGCCAGGCCAGCCAAGAGGCGGGGAGCCGTCAAAATACAAGAAAACCGCCTCCGAATGAACGGGAATTTAGCCGCCTGGCCAAAATGCGTGGAGAATTGGGGATTTTTGACACACTCGGAGTGTCCCACAATGTCCGATCGACCGGTCAAAACCTTATGGGCGTTGCAATGCAACTTTGGGAACCGACAATTCCGGCCCGGCGAACTGCGGGAGGAAAGATTATCCCCTATCGCATGCCGATGACTTTGAAAAGCTTTGCCAGCGAATTAACCGGCCGACTGGCCGGCCTTTGCTGCCCGAGCCAAAACAACGATGTCGTCAGCCATAAGTGAGGAGAGTGTCATGTTTTTCTCGCGAATTCTGATTGTGGCCGCCCTCGCCACCGCCGCCTTCATG
This sequence comes from uncultured Planctomycetaceae bacterium, assembly GCA_963702015.1. Classification (GTDB taxonomy): domain Bacteria; phylum Planctomycetota; class Planctomycetia; order Pirellulales; family PALSA-1355; genus DATJTR01. The sequence goes on along the minus strand of OY969698.1, from coordinate 333,869 downwards.
CCCAGCTCTGCCGACGCCGCAAGCGGCGAAACCCGTCAGAACATCCGGAGCGTGCCGATCGTCGCACGGCCGAGCCGGCCAGGCCACTTCTATGGCAACACCGTCCGCCGGGTGCACCAGCGTCGAACTGGCTGACCGCTCGAATCGGGTCTCAAGGCTAATTGCACGTTTTTCCTGGCTGCCGGGTCGCTCGCAAGCGGATTGTGTCTACAATTGAGCATTCCGCGGGGTGCCGGGTCGTTGCCCGCAGTTCGCGCCGGTTGATTGATCCGCTACGCCCTCGACTACGACGTCGTGGTCAGTTGGCGAGCGCGAACTTTGCCAACTTGGAGAGCAGTGCATGCGCCGACATTCCTTCCGTTTCGCTGCATTGGTCAGCCTCTGCTGCTTGTCTGGCGGTTTGGCCCGGGCCCACGACGCCGGGCCCGCGAGCGCCAGCGCTGGTCAACGTCGCGCCATATGGGGGGGGCTGGCGGGTTTGGGGGCGTGTTGGGAGGCGGAGCGCATGCCGGTGCTAGTGGAACTGGACACGGTCATAGTTGGGAATCGCCGAGCACAGACTTTGGCAGCGGCATCCATGGCGATAGTCCCTTGGGTACTGGCCCGAAAGGTGCGGCAGGATTTAATTCGGGCGGATTCGGCGCTGCAGCGCGCGCCTTCGGCTCGCAACCCGGCGGTCTAAATGGCACAAGTCACTTGAGCCATACGGCGATTGTTCACCATGATATTTTGCCCGGGTATGGCCGCAACAGCCCGGTAGCGAGTCAAATCATTTTGCCGACGGGACCGGCTTACCAGAGCGGCAGCGGATCCGCGGCTGACCGCCGTCCCGCCAACCATGCCGCGGAACACAATGTGCCGCGCAAACATCAATCTAGTTTCATTCTGAACGAAGTGCGTGGTGCCGCCGGCGGCGGACCTGCGGTGCGTCACCCTGGGGAGCAGGTGGCCCTCGGCCAGCAGCAGCAAGTCGTTCGGGTAGCCCAGGCTGAGCAACTCCATCGACAGGCCGGGGCCGTGACCGGGCAAGAAGAGAAGTCTGAACATCGACACGCACGGATCGGGCCGATTGGCGACGGCCACGATGGGCGCGCTCGTCACGAAATTAGTGATTTCGAGGATCGGAACGATCGATCGTTTTTCTTCGGCGCCGCATCGCCGTTTGGCAATTCCGTGTCGAATTCTACTGCGGCGTCCAGCGATTCTTCCACGTCTTCTTCCACAACCAGCCCGAACGTCAATACGGTCCTCCTCTGGTGGCCCGGTTTCGGCTTTGGCTACGGCTTCGGCTTTTTGGGTGTTGGCTTTGGCGGCGATAGTTACGGCGGACCTTACGGGGTGCCGAGCAACTACTATTCGCGCAGCCTTTCTCTCCCGATCTATGCGCCGTACGCGCGTGCGGCTGCGCCGGCGAAAATGGTGTCGGTCGTGCAAGTCGAAGAGGAAGTACCGACTGAGCAGTTGGAAGAGGCGCTCGATTATGCGGGGCAAGGCGAATCCGACTTCAAACAGGGAAAATACAAGGCGGCCGTACAAAACTGGCGGCACGCCTTGGTCGACGATCCACGCAATGGAGCGATCGTGTTGCTGTTGGGACAGGCCCTGTTTGCTCTCGGACAATACGACGAAGCGGCCGGTGCCACGCAGGCCGCCTTGGCGATGCTGCCTGAGGATAAGTGGGGGGCCGTCGTCACCCACTACAAGGAACTCTATCCCAACATCGCCGACTATACGACTCAGCTCCGCGCCCTGGAAAAGGCACGCGACGCCAAACCGGAAGTGCCGGCTCTGCATTTCCTGCTGGGCTACCACTTCGGCTATCTCAACTACCCCAAGCACGCCGTGCGCGAACTCGACAAAGTGCTGGCCGCGGTGCCTCAGGACAAAATCGCCCAGAAATTGCGCGACGAATTCGCGGCCAAGCTGAGCGATGACGATAAGGCAGCCCTTGAAAAACAGAAGCCCAAAGCCGCCGCCGACAGCAAATCAACCGATGATGGCAAACCGGCTGGCGATGATAAACCGTCAGGCAAGCCAGAGGGATCGTCCGACACTCCAACCGACGACAAGGGCGACGACCCTAAAGAAGGCGCCGATATTTAGTCCCGAATCAGCGAGCGGGTCACGGCCGAGGTGGGCTAGTCCCCCAGCATCGACTTGCGGCGCAGCAAGTGATGATAGTGCTGTGCCGAGCGATGGGCCTCGTCGCGAATATACTGCAAAAGCCTCAGCGCATACGAATGCCGCGAGAGCCGCAATGGCTCATCGACTCCTGGGACATAAACTTCCTCGTCCCGCTTCGCCAACGAAATCACCGTGGGCGGGGTGATGCCCAATTGTGCAAATGCCGCCAGGCCGGCCGACAGCTGGCCTTTGCCCCCGTCGATCAGCAGAATATCGGGAAACAGTTCCGACTCGTCGTGCAGCCGCTGGAAACGCCTGGCGATGACCTCGCGGATACTTGCGTAATCGTCGACTCCCGTGACGGCGCGAATCTTGAACCGGCGGTAGTGGGGCTTGAACGGCAACCCGTCGATGAACTGTACGAGGCTGGCGACGGTCTCGCCGCCCGCCAGATGCGCGATGTCGACTCCTTCAATCGTCCGGGGCGGGTTTTTCAGCTTGAGTACTTTTTGCAGCCCGGCCATCCCTTTTTTCGGGTCGACAAAGAACACCTCCGGTTGGACGTGAGTTTCCAGTTCTCCCCGCTCGTCCAGCGTTTCCAGCATTTGGATTTCGTCGCGCAGCCGGGCCGCGCGCTCGAACCGCAACGCTGCGGCTGCCTCACGCATCTCCGTCTTCATCTCGTTGAGTAGCGCGTGTTTGTGCCCTTCCAAAAACATTCGTAACCGCTGGATATCGCGGCGATAGTCCTCCTTCGAGATCCGCAAATTGCAGGGAGCGGTGCATTGGTCGATCGATGCCAACAGGCACGGCCGAAACCAACGCCATTTCTCTTCCGCCTCGCAGATGTCGAGGCTGCATGTCCGAAATTTGAAGATCTTTTGCAGCACTTGAATCGCCCCGCGCAAACTCCCGGCACTTGCGAATGGCCCGTAAAGTTTTGTTCCGCGTTCGTGCGGCTCGCGCGTAAACTCGACCCGGGGGAACTCCTCGCGAACGAAGATCTCCAAATACGGAAACGTCTTGTCGTCCTTCTGATCCTGATTGAACTTCGGCTGCACGTCCTTGATCAGCCGGGCTTCCGCCAATAACGCGTCGACCTCGCTCTCGGCCGCGATGTAATCGATGTCGTCGATCTCCTTGACCAATTCCGCCGTGCGCCGGTCGTCGGCCGCCGCCTTCAAAAAATAACTTGAAGCCCGGGCACGCAAGTTTTTCGCCTTGCCGACATAGATCACCCGGCCGGCCGCGTCCTTCATCAGGTAGACGCCCGGCGTCTGTGGAAATGCCCGGGCTTTGGCCGCCGCGCCAAGGACCGTGGGCTCAGCCACCGGTTCTTCCCCCGGCAAATTGGCGTCAAAGCGGTCTTCGGTCGATTGTTGGTCGTCAGGCATGGCGTCGGCTGGGACGAATGTTGTTGCCACGGCGGCGATGGCATCCTATTTTGAGAGGGACGCCAAAGCCGTTATTTCGCCGGCCGCTCGAGCGGGGCGGCCACTCGATCCGGCATTCGGACCTAGTTCCTACTATCATTTTAACGAGCTGGGCCACGGGCTGGACAAGGCCAACGGGCGAACATCATCATCCATTCGTTGTTGAAAGGGCGGAAAACCCATGTCTGACGAGGCTAGCGGTAAAATCGACACGGTAATGCTGGAAACGCGCCTCTTCCCGCCCCCGGCCGATTTTGCCAAGCGTGCCCGCATCCCTTCGCTGGCGGCCTACGAGAGACTCTGGTCGGAAGCTGCCGACGATCTGGAGGGCTTTTGGGGCCGCGCGGCCGACGAATTGCATTGGTTTCGGCCCTGGCAACGCGTCCTCGATTGGAAAGAGCCCTTTGCCCAGTGGTTCGCCGGCGGACAGACCAACGCCTCGTTCAATTGTCTCGACCGGCACCTCGGCACACCCGTCCAGGACAAGCTGGCCTTGGTTTGGGAGGGAGAACCAGGAGACACGCGGCACGTTTACGTATGCCCAACTACACCGCGAGGTCTCCCAATTCGCTGGGGTGCTCAAATCGCTGGGAGTCGCGACCGGCGATGTCGTCTCGATCTACATGCCGATGGTCCCCGAGTTGGTCATCGCCATGTTGGCCTGCGCGGATTGGGGCCGTGCATTCGGTGATTTTTGGTGGTTTTTCCAGCGAGGCGATCGCCGACCGAAACAACGACGCCCAGGCGAAATTGCAGATTACCGCCGACTATGGCTGGCGTCGCGGCCAGCAACTTCCGCTGAAAAAGAACGTTGACGAAGCACTCGCCAAATCGCCTACCGTTAAGAAGTGCGTTGTCCTGCGCCGCACCGGTGGGCCGGTCGAGATGCAACCTGGCAGAGACGTCTGGTGGCACGAGGCAATGGCTGCCTCGAAAGGCGATTGCCCGGCGGAGCCGCTCGACAGTGAAACCACGCTCTTCATCCTCTACACCAGCGGTTCGACCGGCAAGCCGAAAGGAATCCGCCACACCACGGCTGGTTACAATCTTTGGGCCAAAAAGACCTTCGAGTGGGTGTTCGATCACCGCGACGACGACGTCTTCTGGTGTACGGCCGACTGCGGCTGGATTACCGGCCACACCTACGTCGTTTATGGACCGCTGGCCGCCGGCGCCACCGTGGTCATCTACGAAGGGGCGCCCAATGCTCCCGACGAAGGCCGGTTTTGGGAAATCATCGAGAAATACAAGGTCACGATTTTTTATACCGCCCCGACAGCAATCCGCTCATTCATCAAATGGGGCGATCACTGGGTCGACCAACACGATTTGTCGAGCTTACGCCTATTGGGAACCGTCGGCGAAGGGATCAATCCCGAGGCCTGGATGTGGTATCACCGAAAAATCGGCGGCGGCCGCTGTCCAATCGTCGACACCTGGTGGCAGACCGAAACCGGCGGAATCATGATGTCCCCCTTGCCGGGCGCAATCGCCACCAAGCCGGGCAGCTGCACCAAGCCGCTGCCGGGCGTCGCCCCGGCAATCGTCGATTCCGACGGCCGGCCAGTTCCCATCGGACACGGCGGATGGCTGGTGATAAACCGTCCTTGGCCTGGGATGCTGCGAGGAATCTGGAAAGACGACCAGCGCTATCGCGAGCAATATTGGAGCAAAGTGCCGCACGTCTATCTGGCCGGCGATAACGCCCGGCAGGACGCGGATGGATATTACTGGATCATGGGCCGCATCGACGACGTGTTGAACGTGGCCGGCCATCGGCTCAGCACGATTGAGATCGAAAGCGCACTGGTCAGCCATCCGATGGTTGCCGAGGCCGCCGCCGTGGGCCGACCCGACGATATCAAGGGCGAAGCCGTCGCGGTCTTCGTGACGCTCAAGACAGGCGAACCAAGCGAGGCGCTTCGCAAAGAGCTCAAGCAGCACGTCCGCAAGGAAATCGGTGCTCTGGCCCAGCCCGACGACGTGCGATTCACCGGTGCGCTGCCCAAGACCCGCAGTGGCAAAATCATGCGCCGGCTGCTTAAGGACATCGCCGCCGGCAAGGCGACGGCTGGCGACACCAGCACATTGGAAGATTACGGCGTGCTGGCCAAGCTGCGCGAAAACGAAGAGTAGCCGCGGGCCGACTTCAATCTTCCATGACTTCTTTTTCTTTGGTCGCGGCCAGCTCGACGGCGGCGTTTTCGTACCGTTTCGTCAGCTCTTGAATCTCTTCCTTCAGTTGGTCGCGCTCGTCTTCGGTGAGCGTTTTATCCTTTTCGCTCTGCTCGGTCGCCTTGTTGCCATCGCGACGGACATTCCGGACCGCGACCTTGGCTTCCTCGGTCAGTTCCTTGATCCGAGCCACGAGTTTGCGACGCACCTCGGTCGACAGCGGTGGCACGGTGATCCGCAGGATCCGCCCATCGCTTTGCGGATTAAAGCCCAATCCGCTGGCGTGAATGGCCTTTTCGATCTCTTTGAGCGTGCCGGGATCGAACGGCCGGATGACGATTTGCGTTTCTTGAGTTCCGACCGAGGCGATCGCCTTGATCGGCGTCGGCGAGCCGTAGACGTCAACGCGCAGCGAATCGACCAGGCCCGGATTCGCCCGCCCGGTGCGAATGCCCGACAGCGAGTGGCGCAGGACGCTGATGGCCTTTTCCATGCGTTCTTCAGTGTCGAACAGGATTTCTTCGGCTGTCATGCTTCACTCGCAAATGCCGGTGCCGGACGGGATCGCCCTCGCGTCGAGGAGGGGCCGTTGCCCGGCGGTCATTTCGTTACGGCGACCTGGCTGGAAATCAGGGTGCCGATGCGGTCCCCGTTGACCGCGCGCTCGATGTTCCCTTCCTTGCGGAAATTGAACACCAGAATCGGCATTTCATGTTCCATGCACTGGGCGATGGCTGTCGGATCCATCACCCGCAAGTTTTGTTCGCGGACGGCGTGATAGCTCAGTTCGCTGTAGAAGACGGCGTGCGGATTCTTTTCCGGATCGTCGCTGTAGACGCCATCGACGCGTGTCGCCTTGAGCAGGATGTCGGCCTCGAGCTCCAACGCTCGTTGAGCAGCAGCGGTGTCGGTCGTCACGAACGGGCTGCCGATCCCCGCGGCCAGGATAACGATCCTGCCTTTTTCGAGGTGTCGGCGGGCGCGGCGGCGAATGTACGGCTCGGCCACACCCTCCATGCGGATGGCCGTGAGCAGACGCGTTTCGCAGCCCAGCGATTCCAACCCATCTTGCAGCGCCAGCCCGTTGATCACCGTGGCCAACATGCCCATGTAGTGAGCCGTGGCCTCTTGAATCGAGGAGTTGCTGGCCGTGAATCGCGCCCCGCGCAGAATGTTGCCGCCCCCGATGACGATGGCGATCTGCACGCCGCGCTGCGCGGCCTTGACGGTTTGCTGCGCGATCGAGCTGACTTCCTCCATGCTGATGCCACGTTCGCCAGCCGGAGCAAAACTTTCGCCGGACAGTTTCAGCACCACCCGACGATAGCGGCCGATGCCAAATGCGATGCTTCCCTCGGCCATAAATCTCTCCTCTACCGTCGTTCCAGCGGCTCGCACGAGCCAATCGCCCTTACTTGGCCAATTCCCAACGCACGAATTTCACCACCTTCATTTTCGCCTGCTCGGCGATTTTGCCAACCGTCTGCTTGTCGTCCTTAACAAACGGCTGTTCGAGCAACACCCGTTCCGAGAAGAAGGACTTCAACCGGCCGTCGATCATTTTAGCAATGATGTTCTCGGGCTTGCCCTCCTGGCGGGCGGCGGCGGCCAGAATCTCGCGTTCTTTGGCGATCTCGTCGGCGGGCAAATCTTCTTTCGAGACGACCTGCGGGCGTTGGGCGGTCACGTGCAAGGCGATCTCTTTGGCCGCTTCAGCATTGCCGCCGGTCACCTGGACCAGGGCTCCGCTACTGCCGTCGTGGTGGGCGTAAGCCCCGCATTGGCCGACAATCCGCTCGATCCGCGTCAAATTGAAGACTTCGCGGATGCGGTTGAACATGTCGTCCTTCACCTCGCCCAGAGTGGACCCCTTGCGCGACGGCGACGGTTGCGATAGCAGTTCCTCGGGCGTTTTGGCGCCGGGGCCGAGCGCCAATTGCTTGGCCACATCGGTGGCAAAGTCGCGGAACTCGGCGCTACCGGCCACCGGTGCGCTCTCGCACTTCAATTCGATCATGGCCCCCTTGCCCGCCGCGAAATCGGCAAAAACCGCGATCCGGCCCGCCGACGTTTCGCGACCCAAACGGGTCTCCTTCGTCTTGATTCCTTGCTTCCGCAGCCAATCGACCGCGGCGTCTTCGTTGCCGCCCGTCTCTTGCAACGCCTTCTTGCATTCCATCATGGGCAGGCCGGTGCGCTCTCGGAGCACCTTAACCGCCGCCGCCGTAATCTCAGCCATGTTCTTCTTCTCCTCGCATCTCTCTGACGTTCGTGTGAATCGAATGCATACATGGCGCCCGAACGTGCCCGCATCGCGAGCATGCCTTGGGCATGCGGATGTTGGCCATCCTCACCCGCCCGCTTCATGGAGCGGGTCGCGTCCGCTGTCGCTCGTTTGTCTCGCGGCTGACCTGGGTACCTGGCCTTTGCCGCGATATCAAGAATTTTTTTTCCGACGCGTCTGACGTTCCCTTGCAAACGGGCTGGCCCAACGGCAACACGCGCCGCGCTGCCGCCCATTCGCTTAGATCGCGGCTTTGGCGTGCTCGCCGTTGGAAACCGTGGTTTTGCCTTCCAGAACCGCGTCGGCCAGTTGCTGCACCACGAGTTCGATCGAACGGATGCTGTCATCGTTGCCAGGGATGGGCACGTCCACAGTGTCGGGATCGCTGTCGGTATCGATCAGAGCCACGGTTGAGATTCCCATCTTCTGAGCTTCTTTCACCGCGTTCCGCTCTTTTTTCGGATCGATCACCACCAGGCACTTGGGCAGGCGGTTCATCGTCCGGACGCCGTTCAGGTTGCGGAACATCTTGCGATATTCTCGCGCCAACGCCGATTGCATCTTCTTGCTGTAGGTGGCCAACTCGTCGCTCGAACGCAACGCCTCGAGCTCCTCCAACCGGGCAAGCCGATTGCGAATCGTTGTGAAATTCGTGAGCGTTCCACCAAGCCACCGATCGCTGACGAAGGGCATGCCGCAGCGTGCTGCCTCGCGCTCGATCGTCTCGGCCGCCTGACGCTTCGTGCCCACGAACAGAATCAAATTGCCCGCGGCCGAAAGCTGATGCAGATACTTCTTCGCCCGCAGCAGGCCACGCACCGTTTCCCGGACGTCGATAATGTGGATCAGGTTCTGCCGGGCGTAAATGTAAGGACGCATTTTGGGGTTCCAACGGCTGGCCCGATGGCCAAAGTGAACCCCGGCTTCAATTAATTGTTTGACAAGGACAGGCGGCACGCGTAAGTACCTCGCTAGTGTGGCACACCGGCTACGTCCCGCCACGCTTTCGCGCGCAGCAGGCATCCGGCGTTGGGTGCGAAACATCCGGTCGGTAAACAACTTTCGGCCGACTTTGGACCGTTCAAAGTGGCGAGCCCACCAATTTAGCCGCTCCGGCCGATAGCGTCAACGCAAGCAGCGTCCGGTCGTCCGGACAAAGAACAACGGCAAAAAGCCGTGACCGTCTCTGCAGGTGTGACGCGGGTGACGACCCGAAAAAATGGCCGCCAGTCAAAAATCCGGCCCAAAGCAAGATTCTTGTGCTCAGGCAAGTAAGAATGGTGACCAACTTGGGTCACGCGAGCGCGAATGGCCGAAGCCACGAAGGATCCGCAGGCCGCGTCTCGATGCGCCCCGTTTCAGGCGTTCCACCGACGTTGATGGCGGCGCCAACCAATTCCGACGAACGCAGCCATGCCAGCCATTGCCAGCATGATGCTGGACGGTTCCGGCACCGGCATGTAAGTCGGAGAGTTTGCGATGCCGGCGTTGCCGATGATGGCCGCAATCGGGTTCGCATTGGTGTACTGCGTGGCATTGGTGTGCAGCACCAACTCCATCGAAGTCGTTCCCGCGGCGATCGATGGGGTGTCGAACGAAAAATTCACCAATCCACTGTTGCTGCGGCTGATGTAGGTCGGAGCGGTCGTGCCAGTCCCCGACACATAACTGGCGTCAATCCCGTAGAGGGATACAAAACCATTGACCGTCAACTCGTTAATCGGTGTTGCGCTCGTGCCCGAGCTGGAAAGCATGAAGATGAATGTCAACGCGTTTGGGTTACTGCTGTAGGCGCCGTTGACGAACGGATTCGAAGGATCGTCTTTTTCAACGGTGGAAGTCAACGTACCTCGGATCACCGACCCCGACCCGTAAATGATCGCCTCGGATTCCGTGGCGACTTGCGTGCCTCCGATGTCGGCGGCTGCCGGAGCGGGAAGCAGCGTCTGGTTCGGCGGCAACAAGCTGGCATTCGCCGCACGGCTGCTCCACGACAGGGTGCATGCCAAAAGCAGCATGCCTCCGGTAGCCCACAGTGATCTGCCCAATCCCGTTGTCAGCTTCATGAGTTGCTCCAATCGCATTTCCGCAGCCGGCAGGGTCATTCCAGCAGGCTTCAAAGTCCGCTCAGCCGGTGAAGGATATTCCTCCGGATGGTCGTTCGTGTCTTAGGAAGTCAGTCCGATCGAAGCGCCGTCGGACGCAAGCCGGTTAGCCCGGCACGCACGACTCGCCGCCAGCAGTCCAGCCAGGCCCAGCACCATCAGCACGACACTGGCGGGCTCGGGAGTCGCAAACATCGGAGCATAGACGGCGTACGACGGCGTGATGCCGTTGGAGCCGTCCTGCAGAAACGCGTAGGTATTCGAGTAGCTGGTTGAGTCGGTGTTGATCACCAATAGCGCGGTCGTGTCTCCCACCTTAACCGCGCCGTATGGAGCGCTGCCGTCGTTGAAACTAAATGAAACGGTATCAACTCCATTGGCCAAGCTTCGCCCGAGGAACGTCGGCAAAATGTTGCTGAGAGTTTGGATGTTGTAACCGACGTCGGTTTGATTGCTGCCGAAGTCGGAGACATTCAACCGATCGACTTCCGCGCCTGGAGGGCCCGTCACGGTGATTTGATACACGAACGTCATCGCATCGTTAACCGAGCCCCCGTCGTAGATGGAAAAGGGATTGGTCGACGAGTTCTCGTATACTGTTGACGTGACGTTCGCGACGAACGTGTCGGTGGTGACGGTGTTGGTTTCGGTGGTCACCACGCTCGACGTCGGATTTGCGACGCTAGGGGTCGGGTCGCCAACCGATCCAGCGAAAACAAAACTGCCGTCATAAATCTGGGCCGCGGCAGAAGGCCGAGCGGCAAAAGAGAAAATCGCTGTCGCCAGCAGCAGAGTCGCCAGGAGCGGGGCGATCCGCAGGCCGCTGGAAGGCCGGAGATATCCGTAGCCCACGGCAAGTTGCCGAGCGGAAAACTCTGTGCGGTTTGAGCGAATGGTCACTGGCTTCCCTTTCGATGCTTTTGCTCTCGCTGCGAATGCAACACAAGAATGCTGGTCGTGATGATGACGCCGATGTGGATGTTGCCTTTGATGGCTTTTGCTCAATGTAGGGTGCCAGCGACCAAATTGCAACTGTTTTTTTCTCCATAAACAGAAAATTAACAAAAATCACCTTTGACGACGCAACCCGCAAGGTCGACTGCCAGTGATTCGTGATTATTGCGTGTTGCCATTTTGCAGGGATGGAAATCCTCGCAGCCGCGATTCTCTCGGCCAATTCCGCTGCCCCGATGGCTCGCGCGACGCCAACGGTTGCCCCCATCTGCGGCCTCGGCGCAACGGAGCGTCCGCCTAGCCGCGAACGCCCACGATCCCCCGCTCGGGTGGATCGAGGATAGCGGGGATTTCCAGACGATGAGCCCAAATCTGGGCCGTTAATTCCTTGGGCAACCGTGTGCCGCGACGCACACCAGCAGCGCCATGCTTCCCCGCGAACCCGACGCACACTAGGAAATGACCCGCCCGGTGCACGCAGGGCGGTTGTCGAACATCGGCGAGCCCCAGCAAGGCTACGGCCGATTCGTCGGGCGCTGGTCTGCGGCGCACTGATCGACCGGATTTGCCGGCGAAAAAAATGGCCCGACGACGTTTGAGAGGAGCTACCCGGCTAGGACTCGAACCTAGAATGAGAGAGCCAAAATCTCTAGTGTTACCATTACACCACCGGGTAGTGGCGCAGGCATTTTAGCCGCCAGCCGGTACCAGTGGCTAGACCGTACGGCTCAAGCGTGGTGCGAATGCAGCGGCATCGCCGCGATCGGTGGCGATCCACGTCAGCCGCCCGTCGAGCGGTTCACGACCGAGAACGAAAGTTGCTCCAGCTCGATTGCCAGGTCAACGCCCACCAGGCTGACACCCGTCGGCAAAACCAGCGTGACGGGCGCGAAGTTGACGATTCCTTCGACCCCCGCCGCCACCAGTCGGTCGGAGACGGCTTGCGCCGTCGCGGCCGGCACGGCGATCAATCCCAGCTTGATCTGGTTCTGTTGGACCACATCCGTCAAATCGTTGATGTGGAGCACTCGGACGCCCTCGATCGTTGTGCCGACCTTGGCCGGATCGACATCGAAAGCGGCCACGATCCGAAACCCCTGGTGGCTGAATCCCCGATATCCCAACAGCGCACGGCCCAGATTTCCGGTGCCGACGATGACCACGGGCCAGTCCCGGTCGGTCCCCAAAATGCGGCGAATTGCCGAGATCAGTTCGGCCGATCGATAGCCGATGCCTGGATGTCCAAAGTGGCCAAAATAGGCCAGGTCCTTGCGTACCTGGGCATCGCTAAAGCCCAAGAGCGATCCCAATTGGCTCGAACTGGTCGTTTCATGCCCGTCACGAACCAAATGCTGCAGCTCCCGCAAATAAAGGCTTAGCCGGCTGACAACGGCCTTTGGCACTTGCAGGTCGACGGGCTCGTCATTCTTGTCGGGCGATGCGCTCATGCAAAATTAGGTGTGCGTGGGCGGGAACGTTGGCCGCGGAGAATTCCGGTCGCCAGACGTGGTCCAAGCTACTGTACGCCAAGCCTACCTCCCCCCGCAAGACAGGGGGCGAACGCCGTTTGCCATCTCCGCCGTACCAGCGGTCGCCATAGCTGGCCGAGAGGCCGAAAATGGGGTTCGGCCAGGCGCTGAATCCACTCGAGATCGGATGGCGGACCCACGCGCAACTCCTGCGATCCTTGCCGTCGGTATTTCGGGCACGATGCACAAATGCGCACGGGCTAGCGCTGCGCAGCAAACGCTCCCATATCCCGCAAGCAATCTTCTTGCACCACTTCAGCTGGATCGCCCAAGTTGACGATGGAACCTCCATTATGGGTGCTGCGCAAGGGTTTTGCGCCCTCACGCAAGTTTAGACGAAACGGCAGGACGCGCCGTTTAGGTTACACAGCTAATGCACGTGGAGTGCGCTAGCCGAAGAGGATATAGGGCGAGACCCCTCTTGCCCCGACCAGACCCCACCCCTCAGAGCTGTACACGAAGGAGGCCCCAGTCATGAACAAGCTGTTGGGTGTGCCGATTATCGCGTTCATCCTGGCGCTTGTGTCGATCGACACGGCACAAGCCGGATGGTGCGGTGCGGCACGTTACCGATGCTGTGCCACTTGCTGCGACACGTGCGGATATCCCGCCGTCAAACAACAGTGCCACACCGTCATGAAGACCTGCCGTGAGGTCGTCTACGAGCAGCAGAATTACACCTGCTACAAGACGGTCTACGAGACAGTCTGCGAAAACAAGACGGTCGATTGCGTGAGCTACGTCCACGAGACGTGCTATCGCAATTGCGAGTACACGGTCTGCAAGCCGGTCTACGAGACCAAGACCAAGAACATCTGCTACACGGTCTGCAAGCCGGTCTACGAGACCAAGACCAAGAACATCTGCTACACGGTCTGCAAGCCGGTCTACGAGACCAAGACCAAAGACATTTGCTATACGGTCTGCAAGCCGGTCTGGGAAACCAAGACCAAGAACATCTGCTACACGGTCTGCAAGCCGGTCTACGAGACCAAGACCAAGAACATCTGCTACACGGTCTGCAAGCCGGTCTACGAGACCAAGACCAAGAACATCTGCTACACGGTCTGCAAGCCGGTCTACGAGACCAAGACCAAAGAGATCTGCTACACGGTCTGCAAGCCGGTCTACGAGACCAAGACCAAAGAGATCTGCTACACGGTCTGCAAGCCGGTCTACGAGACCAAGACCAAGGAGATCTGCTACACGGTCTGCAAGCCGGTCTACGAGACCAAGACCAAGGAGATCTGCTACACGGTCTGCAAGCCGGTCTACGAGACCAAGACCAAAGAGATCTGCTACACGGTCTGCAAGCCGGTCTACGAGACCAAGACCAAAGAGATCTGCTACACGGTCTGCAAGCCGGTCTACGAGACCAAGACCAAGGAGATCTGCTATACGGTCTGCAAGCCGGTCTACGAGACCAAGACCAAAGAGATCTGCTATACGGTCTGCAAGCCGGTCTACGAGACCAAGACCAAAGAGATCTGCTACACGGTCTGCAAGCCGGTCTACGAGACCAAGACCAAAGAGATCTGCTACACGGTCTGCAAGCCGGTCTACGAGACCAAGACCAAAGACATCTGCTATACGGTCTGCAAGCCGGTCTACGAGACCAAGACCAAAGAGATCTGCTACACGGTCTGCAAACCGGTCTACGAGACCAAGACCAAAGAGATCTGCTACACGGTCTGCAAGCCGGTCTACGAGACCTGCGAAAAGGACGTTTGCTATACGGTCTGCAAGCCAGTGCACTACACCCAGGTGGTCAAGGAATGCTGTGGCCACTGGGATACCCAGGTCACGGAATGCCCGGGTCCGGTGATCAACAAGTGCGTCCAAGAACCGGGTTGCTGGGTGTGGGATCCGTGCTGCTGCCGCTGCTGCTACAAGCCCGGCTGCTGCCACACGGTCCAATGCCAATGCCCGCCGGTGAAGGTTTGCAAGAAGGTTTGGGTTCCGGAAGTCCGCGAGCGTACGATCGACTGCGTGAAGTACGTGCGTGAAACCCAGACCAAGAAGTGCTCGTATACGGTCTGCAAGATGGTTTCCGAGAATCGGGTCAAGACCTGCAACTACACGGTCTGCCACATGGTTGCCGAGAAGCACGTCAAGACCTGCAACTACACGGTCTGCCACATGGTGCCCGAACAGCGGGTCAAGACCTGCAGCTACACGGTCTGCCGGATGGTTCCCGAAAACCGCGTCAAGACCTGCAGCTACACGGTCTGCCACATGGTTGCCGAGAAGCACGTCAAGACCTGCAACTACACGGTCTGCCACATGGTTGCCGAGAAGCACGTCAAGACCTGCAACTACACGGTCTGCCACATGGTGCCCGAACAGCGGGTCAAGACTTGCAGCTATACGGTCTGCCGCATGGTGCCGGAGAATCGGGTCAAGACCTGCAGCTACACGGTCTGCCACATGGTTGCCGAGAAGCACGTCAAGACCTGCAACTACACGGTCTGCCACATGGTGCCCGAGAAGCGGGTCAAGACCTGCAGCTACACGGTCTGCCACATGGTGCCCGAGAATCGGGTCAAGACCTGCAGCTACACGGTCTGCCACATGGTTGCCGAGAAGCACGTCAAGACCTGCAACTACACGGTCTGCCACATGGTCGCCGAGAAGCACGTCAAGACCTGCAACTACACGGTCTGCCACATGGTGCCCGAACAGCGGGTCAAGACTTGCAGCTACACGGTCTGCCACATGGTGCCCGAACAGCACGTCAAGACTTGCAGCTACACGGTCTGCCACATGGTGCCCGAGCAACGGGTGAAGACCTGCACTTACAAGGTCTGCCACATCGTGCCCGAGCAACACGTCAAGACTTGCAGCTACACGGTCTGCCACATGGTTGCCGAACAGCGGGTGAAGACCTGCAACTACACGGTCTGCCACATGGTTGCCCGAACAGCGGGTCAAGACCTGCAACTACACGGTCTGCCACATGGTTGCCGAGAAGTGCGTCAAGCAAGTTCCCTACACGGTCTGCAAGCCGGTGCACACGACGAAGACCATCCAGGTCCAGCGTTGTGTTCCCAAGCAGGTTGCCTACACGGTGACCCGTTGCGTGCCGCGAGTCGTCTGCAAGCAAGTTCCGGTGCAGGTCTGCTGCCCGGTTCCTTGCTGCGAGCCCTCGTGTGCGGCCGAACCGGCCTGCGGCTGTGCCAACTAGTGGGGTCGAGTGATTTTCAAAGTGTCTTCTTCTGATGACTCAGAGGAAGGTCTGGTCGACGACAGCGGCCCGGTCCCCCAAAGGACCGGGCCGCTGATTTTATTGGTGGAGTTTCCGGCGAGACCTCCTCGATCGGAGTCGATTCACTCAGTCGCAGCGCCGCAGAATCGCGACGACTTCACGCTGCCGCCGCTAGGATCGGGGCGCCGGCCTCACTATAATCCGAGGCTTCAGGCCCCCGATTCGGGGGCATTCATCCGCTGCCGGTCGCGTCCCACCGTTGCTTCATGAATGTTGCCATTTCGCTTGACGTGATTGACCAACTGGCCGAGCTTCTTGGCCGGGAGGCCGTACTGTCGGCACACAGCGACCTGGTCGTCTTTGAATGCGATGGCTTCGTCATCGAAAAAAACTGCCCCGACGTGGTCGTCTTTCCCAAAACGACGGAGCAAGTGGCCGGCATCGTGCAAATCTGCAATCGCCATGGCCTCACTTTCCTGCCGCGCGGAGCCGGAACCAGCCTGGCAGGGGGCTGCCTGCCGGTCGGCGGTGGAGTGATGATTGCACTGACGCGCATGCGGCAAATACTGGAAATCAATCTCCGCGATCGCTACGCCGTGGTGCAGCCTGGCGTCGTCAACATCTGGCTGACCAATGCGCTGAAGGGAACCGGCTACCATTACGCCCCCGATCCTTCGAGCCAGGGGGCGTGCACGATCGGTGGCAACGTGGCTACCAACTCCGGCGGCCCGCACACGCTTGAAATATGGTGTGACCGTCAACCACACCCTGGCGATCGAAGCGGTCATGACCGACGGTTCCATCGCCCAATTCGGTAATCCGACCGAAGACCCCGTCGGACTCGATTTGGCCGGCACGTTGGTCGGCAGCGAAGGGACGCTGGCGATCGTAACGAAGATCTGGACCCGGCTGACACCCGATCCGCAAGGCGTGCGCACGATGCTGGCGGTGTTCGACTCGGTCGACGATGCCACGGCGGCGATCAGCGAAATCATCGGGGCGGGCATTATTCCGGCCGCGCTCGAAATGATGGACCAGGGGATTCTGGTCGCGATCGAAGCCGCCTCCCACTTCGGCTTTCCGCTGGACGCGGCGGCGATTCTGCTTATCGAAGTCGATGGACTCGAAGTCGGACTCGATCGGCAACGCGACCAGATCACGCGAGATTTGCCGCAGGCAGGCGCCCGCGAGGTGCGGCAGGCCCGCGACGCCGCCGAACGGCAGAAACTGTGGAAATGCCGCAAAACCGCCTTTGCTGCCGTCGGTCGACTCAGCTCCAGCTATTGCACCCAAGATGGCGTCGTGCCGCGGACCAAATTGCCGCACATCCAGCGCCGGATTACCGAGATCGGCGCCAAATACGGCGTGCGAATCGTCAACGTGTTTCATGCCGGCGACGGCAACATTCACCCCGTACTGCTGTTTGACGAACGCAATCCTCGTGAAATCGACAACGTATTGGCGGCCGGCGCCGAAATCCTCGAGGAATGCATCGCCATCGGCGGCAGCGTCACCGGCGAACACGGCATCGGTGTGGAAAAGATCAGTCTGATGCACAAATTGTTCACCCCCACCGACCTGGACGCGATGCGTCGCCTGCGGCATGCTTTCAATCCCGAGGACCGGCTGAGTCCGGGCAAAATGCTTCCCACCGCCGGTGCTTGCGGTGTCGAACAAATACATCCTGGCCGCCGAGCCGCACTGTAAAAAAATGATTCAGATGCGCTCCCGGTCTCCGATACACTCACGCCGACGACCCAGGATGAACTGGTCGCCGCGGTGACCGACGCATTCCGCTCCCGCTCGGCCATCTATCCCGTGGGTGGCGGGACGAGCCTCGACTATGGACTGCCCGCCAAAACGCCGGGGTGTGCACTGTCGTTGACCCGGCTCAATCGCGTGGTCGATTATCCGGCTCGCGATCTGACCGTCACCGTTGAGGCCGGCATCACGATGGCCGAACTCGACGCCCTGTTGGCCGTCGAAGGACAATGGCTGCCGATCGAAGTCCCCCAGGCCGAGCAGGCGACCCTGGGCGGCGTCGTGGCCACGGCCTGGTGCGGCCCGCGCCGATACGGCTGGGGACAGGTACGCGACTATGTGATCGGTATCCATGCGGTCGATGGGCGGGGGTTGCCGTTCAAAGGAGGAGGTCGAGTCGTCAAGAACGTCGCCGGCTACGATTTTTGCAAACTGCTCACCGGCTCGCTGGGAACCTTGGGGGTGGTTACTCAAATCACGCTCCGCACCAAGCCACGCCCAACAAATTCAGCGATCGTCGCTTGCCGGTTCTACGACTGGACCTTTGCCGAGACGCTATTGACCGGGCTGGTCACTTCCGCCGTGCGGCCCGCGGCGATTGAGCTCGTTGCCGGTGCGGCGTGGAACGGTCTTTTGCCGCCGGCCCGCACCCCCGAAGTCGGCCTGGTTGCTCGTCGGGCTCGACGGCAGCGACGAACAGGTGCCGTGGATGGTCGATCAGCTTCATGCGGAGTGGCGCGCCGCGGGAGTCGGCCAAAAGCGAAACGATCGAGCCGGCGGCAAGCGCCGAACTGTGGCATCGGCTGATCGAGTTCGCTGCCGGCGCCGAATCGCCCGCCAGCCCAATGGTGATCAAGGCCAGCCTGCGGCCGAGCGCGGTCGTTGATTTTGTACGCCTTGTTTTGGAGATCGATCCGGCCGCGTCGGTCCAGGCCCATGCCGGCAGTGGCGTCGTGGTGGTGCGATTTGCCGACTTTCCAGCCACGGCCATTTCTCGCGTGCTGATCGGCCGCCTGCAGCCGGCTGCCGTCGCCGCAGCGGGGCGATTGGTGGTAATCTCATCGACCCACGCCAGCGAACTGACTCGGCAAGCGGTTTGGGGCGGAACTACTGTGGCCGAAACGTGGATGCGCAAGGTGAAGGCGGAGTTCGATCCCGGAAATCTGCTCAATCCTGGCCGTTTTGTATACTGAGTGAATGATGGATGCTGTGAAAACCACTCCCGTTGCCACACCAGACCTGGTGCCGCCGGTGGCCACTTCAGGCCCGGCCAACCCTGGTGCGGACATCGATTATCGGCTGTTTCTCGATTGCGTGCACTGTGGCTTGTGTACTTCGGCTTGCCCGACCTATCTCGAAACCGGCAACGAGAACGACAGCCCCCGCGGCCGGATTTATTTGATGCGCGGAGTCGCCGACGGCCGGCTACCGGTGACGCCCGAGGTTCGACGCCACCTGGAGCTCTGCCTCGATTGTCGGGCGTGCGAAACCGCCTGTCCCTCCGGTGTCCAGTACGGCCACCTTATCGAGCCGTTCCGCATCGCGATGGAGCAATCGGGAGAAAAAGAAAGCAGTCGCGATGACTGGTTTCATCGCTGGATTTTGTTCGGGCTGTTTCCCTATCCCGAGCGGATGCGAAAATCGCTCGTCTGGGCTCGCTTGGCGCAGCGATTGGGGCTCGACCGAGCGGCCGAATCGCTGGGGTTGATGCATCTCCTGCCCGAGCGATTGCGGCGGCTGGCTCGCATGCTGCCGCCGCTTGCCAAGGCTGAGCCGGCCCTCCCGCACGTGCTGCCGGCCATTGGCCGGCGTCGCGCCCGCGTCGCCCTATTCACGGGCTGCGTCGCAGACGCGATTTTCCGGCACACCCATTGGGCCACCGCCCGGGTGCTCCAGGCCAATGGCTGCGACGTCGTGTTGCCGCCCGGTCAGGTCTGTTGCGGGGCGATCCACTACCACGCCGGGGCGGCCGAACCGGCACGAGCGTTTGCCGACGCCAATGTCGCCGCCTTTGGCCGCGAAGACTGGGATGCGATCATTGTCAACGTGGCCGGCTGCGGCGCGATGCTGAAGGACTATGGCCATTTTTGGCACGACCCCGAACAGGGAGCCCGCGAAAAATTCGCCGGTCAGGTGCGTGATATCCACGAGTTTCTCGACGACTTGGGGCTGATCCCGCCGCAGGGTGAAATTCCACTCGTCGCCACCTATCACGATGCCTGCCATCTGGCCCACGCGCAGAAGATTCGCGAGGCTCCCCGCCGGCTGCTGGCTCAGATTCCGGGACTCACGCTTCGTCCGCTCCCGGAAACCGAGGTCTGTTGCGGTGCGGCGGGGACCTACAACCTGACTGAGCCGGAGATGGCCGGCCAACTCAGCCGGCGCAAGCTGGCCAACATTCTCTCCACCGGTGCCGACGCGATCATCACTTCGAACGCGGGTTGCCTGCTGCAGATCGCCCGCGAAGCCCGCGACCAGGGCAGGCGGCTATGGATCGGTCATCCGCTCGACTTGCTCGATATGAGCTATCGCGGCAAGCAGCCCGAGCGCTGAACGGCACCGGTGATCCGCGAGATGATTGTCGCGCTGCGCGAGCCTGCCGCCTTCGTCGCGTGTCCTTAGGCCGTCAGGCTGGCAAGCAGTGCTGGCCGTTGTTACGATCAGCAAATGCCGGGTCTTTGATAACAAAATGGTTCCTTGGCGCAGGTTTTTGCCAGATGGTTGAACTGGGCGTGAATATTGATCATGTGGCGACCGTGCGCGAGGCCCGGCGCACCAACGAGCCCGATCCGGTCTGGGCGGCCACGCTCGCGCAACTCGGCGGCGCCGACGGCATCACGCTCCATCTGCGCGAAGATCGGCGGCACATTCAGGATCGCGATTTGCGGCATCTTGCGCGAAACGGTAACGGTCAAACTGAACCTTGAATTGGCGTGCAATCCGGATGTGCTGGAAATTGCGTGCCAGACCAGACCCGACCAGGCCACGTTGGTCCCGGAAAGCCGCGAGGAGGTGACGACTGAAGGAGGACTGCAGTTGGCCCGGCATCGCACCAAAGTTGCCACGGCGCTCCGCCGCCTACAGGATGCCGGAGTGAAAGTCAGCCTGTTTTTAGATCCCGATCCCGTGGCGATCGACATCGCAGCCGAATTGAAGGCCGACGCCGTCGAATTGCATACTGGACAGTACGCACTGGCCGCCGACGCGGCCACTCAGGCGGCCGAGTTGGCCAGGCTGGTCGAGGCCGGCAAGCGGGTCGTGGCAGCACGACTGGCGCTGCACGCCGGTCACGGCTTGACGTACCGCAACGTCCGGCCGATCGCCACCATCGCCGGCATGGGGGAGCTGAACATCGGCCACAGCATCGTGGCCCGGGCGATTATGGTCGGGTTCGAGCAGGCCGTACGCGAGATGAAGAAACTCGTCTCGTAAGGCCTCCCTGACTCCGCAGGCCAAAATTTACTTTGCGCCGCCAGTCATTCGTTGATTTGCCATCAGGCAAATCCACAGCCGGTGACGGGGCAATTGCAGGTCGGCGGTCGCTGTCCTATGATGCGCGGTGGCTTATTTGATGCGCCGCCAGGCAAGCGGGCCTCGCCTGCCAAATCGGGACAATTCCAAAGTTCTATATAGCGAGTGGTTGTTGGCTCATGAGTACCCGAGGAGAAGCGTTCGCCGGCTTGTCGGTCGCTATCGTCACGCCGTTCAAGGACGGCCAGGTCGATTACGCCGTGTTGCGCCGACAGGTCGATTTTCAGGTCGAGGCGGGAACGACGTGCCTTTGCCCGGTCGGCACCACCGGCGAATCCCCCACGTTGGCCCACGACGAACACGAACGGGTGATTGCTGCCGTGGTCGAATATGCCGCCGGCCGGATCAAGGTCATGCCCGGCACGGGCTCGAATAGCACGGCCGAGGCGCTGCGGTTGACCCTGGCGGCCAAGCGGGCGGGCGCCGACGCCGCCCTGGTCGTGGGACCCTATTACAACAAGCCGACGCAAGACGGTTTTTACCAGCACTTTCGCGCCCTGGCCGAAGCCGTCGATTTGCCGATTTGCGTCTACAACATTCCGGGCCGCACGGGCAAGAACATCGAGCCCGAGACGATCGCCCGCATGGCCGAGTTGCCGAATATCGCTCTGGTCAAGGAAGCGACCGGGTCGCTCGACCAGGCGTCGCAAATTCTGGCCCTGACCGATTTGACCGTTCTCAGCGGCGACGACAGCTTGACGTTGCCCCTGCTCTCGATCGGCGGACGGGGAGTCATTTCGGTGGTCGGCAACATCGTGCCCCGCGACGTGATTGCCCTGGTCAAGGCGTTTGAGGCGGGCGATCTGGCGGCAGCTCAGGCATGGCACCGCAAATTGTTTCCGCTCTGCCGCGATATGCTCGGCCTGTCGACGAATCCGATCCCGATCAAGGCGGCCATGCGGCTTTTGGGACGCGACAGCGGCGAACTGCGCATGCCGATGACCCCCTTGGACGCGGCCGCCGAAACCAAGCTCCGCGGAACGCTCACTCGCTACGGTCTCCTTTAACCGCATCCTTTGGCTCGGCCAAGAATCGAGCCGTCCCCGAATCAACAACAGACCCTCTGGCCCAGGCAGTTTCCGTCGGTCGGTCCAACCCTTGTGCTTGGCCGATGCGTTTTTTTGGATAGGAAAATTGTGGCCAGCTGCGCCAGCGGATGGCCGGCAAGCCGAGGGCAATTGGGGCTATTGGCGGCAGCCCAGGGACACCAGGGACCAGCCAGATGTCAGCGACGCACGCATGGACCACCTATAAGGAAAAGGTTCGGCAACTCTCCGGACAAATCGTCGATGCGCAGCGGCCCATTCGCGTTCGCGAGGCGATCAAGTGGGACGATACGATCGAGCAGCAATTTGTCGCGGGCCGCAGCCGGCAGCTGCCGCAAGTCGGGCCCGACTATTATGCCGGCCGACCGTTGCCCTTCGTCGCGGCCGAAAAGATCGCTGAGTTCACCCGCATCGAGCGGCAAATCCTCGATCTCTTGGGAGTCGATGACCAGATCGGCAACATCCTTCTGCGCAACTGTCGTCAGTACCAGCAAGTGGTACGGATGCTCGAAGCCCGTGGGACGCCCCTCTTCTACGAAATCTCCCGCGAGCTATACGGCAGCCCGAAAGACACCTTTGCCGGCGATGTCACCACCCTGCGTGAATTGGGGATGTTGCTCTACGAGATTCTATCGGGCATTCCCGCGGACGGCTTGGGTGCCGTCTATCCCAAAAAGCTTTCGGCCGAGGAGGTCGTCGAGCGACTGCATCATTGATTCAGCGGATATTTCCACGATAACCAGGTTCACGTCAAACTCGACGATGGCATTCTTTCCGACGCGGCCGCTGGGGCGGACTATGTCAAAATCAAACGTGGTGCGATGTTTTCCGACCGTGAAGTTGATCTGCTCGAAGTCCACGAGGGCTGGGTCCACGTCGGCAGCAGTCTCAACGGCGCACGGCAACACGTGGCCAGTTGGCTGGCCAAAGGCCCCCCCTGCACGCTTGCCATTCAGGAAGGGCTGGCCGCCATCGTTGAAGTCATCACGTTCAACGCGACACCCGCCCGAACCAAAACTCTGGTCAACCGCGTGCTGGCCTGCGACAAGGCGGAAGACGGTGCGAACTTTCTCGATATTTTCGAATTTTATCGGGCCGAGGGCTACGCCGAACGGGAGTCCTATCAGTATGCGCAGCGGGTCTTTCGTGGCGGCGTGGTCGGCGGCGGAGCGCCGTTCACCAAGGACATCTGCTACTGCAAAGGCTTCGTGATGATCTACAATTTTCTGCGGACGGCGATTCGCTTCGGGCGTCCCGACCTGATCCCGCTGCTGTTCGTCGGCAAGGTCACGCTGGAAGACTTGCCGGTACTGTGCCGCAAGGCCCGCGAGGGTGTGATCGACCCGCCCCTGTATCTTCCCCCGCAATTCAGAGATTTGAACGGCCTGGCGATGTGGATGGCCTACTCGAACTTCTTCAATCGTGTGAATTTGTCGAGCATTCAAGACTATTATCGCAATTGGATCTCGGGCTGACCGGGCGTTTTCGCACCTCCTCGAATCCGCCGCATGTTCTCGCGCCGGCGTTGATCCGGATCGGTTTTTATATGGTTCTGGCATTGGCCGACATCGTGGCTGCGCGTCGCCGGATCGCGGACGGAATCTATCTGTCGCCCTGTCCCGAATCGATTCCCCTGTCCGAGATTACGGGCGTCCGGGCGCTTTGCAAACTCGACTACTTGCAGCGCACCGGCAGTTTTAAGGAGCGCGGTGCGCGCAACGCCCTGCTTGAGCTGACTCCCCAGCAGCGAGCAGTCGGCGTGGTGGCCGCCTCGGCCGGAAATCACGCGCTCGGCCTGGCTTACCATGGGCATCTGCTGGGGATCGGCGTCACCGTGGTGATGCCAAAATTCGCCCCGCTGGTTAAAATCACGACCTGTCGCCGGCTGGGCGCCACGGTCATCCTCTACGGCGATGCCTACTCCGATGCCCGCCACGAAGCCGGTCGCCTGGCCGACCAGCGTCAGCTTACCTACATTCACGGCTTCGACGATCCAGCCATCATCGCCGGCCAAGGTACGCTCGGGCTCGAGATTCTCGAGCAGGTCCCCGATGTCGAAGCGATCGTTGTGCCGATCGGCGGCGCTGGGCTCGTCGCCGGGATCTCGCTGGCCGTCAAATCGCTTCGATCCGACGTGCTCGTCGTCGGTGTCGAGGCCGCTCGGCGCTCCAAGCTACACCGCGGCCCTGGCAGCGGGCCAACCGGTCGACACGCCGGTCCGGTCGACGTTGGCCGATGGATTGGCCGTTGGCCGCGTGGGTCAATTGGCCTTTGACATCGCGCGATCGCGGGTCGATCGCGTCGTAACGGTGAGCGAAGAGGAGTTGTCGCTCGCGGTTTTACGGCTCGTTGAATTGGAAAAGAGCGTCGTCGAAGGGGCAGGGGCCGCGGCGCTAGCGGCCGTCATGTCGGGCAAGTTTCCGGAGTTGACCGGGAAGCGGACGGTCCTGATTCTTTCCGGGGGCAACATCGACCCGATGATTCTCAATCGCGTGATCGAGAAAGGATTGGTGGCCGACGGCCGTTTATGCCGCTTCACGGCAGTGGTCAGCGACCGGCCCGGCGGTCTGGCTCACCTTGCGCAACTGATCGCCCAGACGGGGGCCAGCGTCAAAGACATTGCTCACGACCGCGCTTTCTCGGGTCCCGACGTGGCCGCCGTGCATGTTCTTTGTACGCTCGAGACAGCCGATCGAGACCACATCGCCCGGTTGTACCGTTTGCTGGCTGAAGAGGGGATCGAAATTGTGCCGGCCCCTTCGCTCAAAGGTCAGAGCTAACATCGCGCTAACGCGTGTCTCCACGGCAGGGCTCATCGCCCCGGCCGCCGAAATATGGCCATGAATTTGGCGTGAAGCAAATCGTGCGAATACCTGCCGGCTGAAAGGCGATTTCGCGGGGCGAACCCAGCAGCGCTGCGGCGTGTCTATCTGCACTTGCTTCCACGTGACTCTTAGGATGCCGTCCACGCGTGGCGACCCGGCGGCGACCACGGTATACTGCCCGTCATCGGTCGGTTTTGTCCGAGCGCTGCGTCACGTGTGATCGTGGTTTTTCATCTATCGACCCAGAAGCATTCGATCCATGGTTCGTGTTGCCATTCTCGGTGCGACCGGTTACACGGCGCTCGAACTGATCAAGATCCTGTTGCGGCATCCGCAGGTGGAGATCACCACGCTCACCAGCCGTAGCGAAGGGAATCCCTTGGTTGCGTCGATCCATCCGCAGTTGACCGGCCGGATCGCTCTCGCTTTGGAAGATCTAGGGCCCGTCGCCGTCGCCGATCGGGCCGATTGCGCCTTTTGCTGTTTGCCCCACGGAGCGGCGGCGACCGTCATCCCCCAGTTGCTCGCCGCTGGCACGCGTGTCGTCGACTTCAGTGCGGATTATCGCTTGCGAAGTGCCGCAGGTTTACGAGCAATGGTACGGTGAAAAACATGCCGATCCCGATCGGCTCGGCAAGGTCGTTTACGGCCTGCCGGAACTTTTCCGCGAGCAAATCCGCCCGGCGAAGCTCGTGGCGAATCCCGGTTGTTACCCAACCAGTGCGATTTTGGCCCTGGCGCCGTTTTTGAATCGGCAACTCATCGACCCACAAACGATCATCGTCGATTCCAAGAGTGGTGTTTCCGGTGCCGGCCGCACGCCCAAGCTGATGACGCATTATCCGGAGTGTAACGAGAGCATTTCGGCCTATAACGTGGGCCGGCATCGCCACACGCCCGAAATCGAGGAGGTTCTCAACATTGCCACCAAGCGCGACGTGCGCGTCATCTTCACGCCCCATCTGGTGCCGATGGATCGCGGCATCCTGTCGACAATTTACTCACAGCCGGTCGGCGAATTGGCGGAAGAGCAAGCTCTTGACACGCTGCGCGAGTTTTACGCCGCCGAACCGTTCGTGCGGGTCGTCGATCACCTGCCGGGAAGCAAGGATACGAGCGACACGAACTTTTGCCACATCACGGCCCGTGTCGTGCGCGGCAAACTGATTACGATCAGCTGTCTGGACAACCTCATCAAAGGGGCCTCTGGCGCTGCCGTGCAGAATTTCAATTTGATGTATGGATTTCCGGAGACCACGGCACTGTGAAACAACCAGAACCGTCAAGCGTTAACGCAGCTGCCCAGCCGATCGGTCTGCCCCAGGGTTTTCGAGCCGCCGGCGTCTACTGCGGTATTAAACGCAATACTTCGAAGCTCGATCTTTCGCTGATCGTATCCGATCGCCCCGCGGTCGCTGCAGGCGTGTATACGCAGAATCGCGTCTTTGCTGCGCCGGTGGCCCTGGACCGCGCCCGCACGCCATCGGCCGAAATGCGAGCGATTGTCGTCAACTCCGGCAATGCCAACGCCTGCACCGGCCAGCGCGGCATGGACGACGCCCAGGAAATGGCTCGCCTGGCGGCAGTCGCCTGCGACGTGTCCCCCGCAAGCGTGCTCGTGTTGTCGACCGGCATCATCGGAAATTTCTTGCCGATGGACCGAATCACCGCGGGCATCGCCTCCGCGGCCAAGGAACTTTCAATCAATGACGACGCGTTGGTCGCGGCCGCGCGCGGCATGCTGACGACCGACTCGGTACACAAGCTGGCCGGTCGCACATTACGGCTCGGCCGGCGAACGATCCGAATCACCGGAATGGCCAAAGGTGCCGCCATGATCGGCCCAAACATGGCCACCATGCTCGGCGTGATGCTGACCGATGCCCCGCTCGACGTTGCCGCTGCCCAGCAGCTTCTGGCCGAATCGGCCGATCGATCCTTCAATTGCATCAGCGTCGACGGCCATATGAGCACCAACGATACCGTATTGCTGTTGGCCAACGGGGCCGCCGGTGGCGATGTGCTAGCGGGCGCGGAGTTTGAGCAGTTTCAGGCCGAATTCGAAGCCGCCGCCGGCGAACTTGCCCGCGCGATTCCGCTCGACGGCGAAGGAGCGACTCACCTGATCACGATCGACGTCACCGGCTGTGCCACCGAAGCGGCCGCCCGGCAAATTGCCCGAGCAGTTGCCGACAGTCCGTTGGTCAAAACGGCGGTTGCCGGCGCCGATCCAAACTGGGGCCGCATCGTTTCGGCCGCCGGTTACGCCGGCGTCGAGTTCGACCCGCAGGGGGTCAACCTGCACGTGAACGGATTCTTGCTCTATCACCAAGGGGCGCCGGTTGAATTCGACGATCCACTGGTGTCGGCCTCGATCCGCGAGAATCGCGAGACGAGCGTCGTGCTGCGATTTTCGGAGGGGACCGCGCAAATCCGGTTCTGGACGACCGATCTCACGGCCGAATATGTCCGGCTCAATGCCGACTATCGCACGTGAACCGCGAGAAACGATTCTGATTCGCTCCGCACGGCGTGGCTTTCGGATCGTGCTGCGATTCAAATCGCGCTGCGCAGGCTCACGACCGACGGCTGGTGGCCGATCATTTCTTGCAGCACGCGCTGCCAGGCCTGAAGCGCGCCGGGTGTCATGCGGCCGAGCACGCGCGGTGTGCGTGCTCCGGTGATGGCCGTTGGGCAGCCAGGCGTTTGGTCGAGGTGCCATAGCGCGAGCACGCCCGCCACGGCCGCGCCCCGCATGTTTTGCGGGATTCCGAGTTCTGCTTCCGCCACCAGAGGCACGCCCGGCAGTTGCTCGGCGAGCAACTGGACCAACAGTCCGTTGTGTTGTCCGCCGCCGCTGATCACGACTTCATCCACCGCTGGGCTGTCGGGCAGCCGGTGTCGAATCGTTTCGGCAGTTTCTCGTGCGATGAGGTGGTTGGCGGTGCAAAGCAGGTCGGCGAGCGACCAACCGGATTTGGGGGCTGCGGCCATTGCCGCCTCGAACATCGCTTTGGCGCCTCGCAGAGCGGGCCGCCAGCGCGGTCCGGGAATGACCGACAGACCCGCCTCCCCGCGCCAAAGCTCGATCAAGGCTTCCAGGCATCGCCCCTGCACGGCCAGATGCCCTCCCTCGTCGAAGCGGCTACGCCGGCCACTTGCCTCGCGCGCAAAGCGATCGACGAGGTTCATGCCAGGCGCCAAAGTCCAGCTCCCGACGCGATCGGCGCCACTCGTATTGCGCGACCCGGGGAGAAACGACAGGCGAATGTTGCTGGCCAAATCGACCAGCACCCGCGTCTTCGAGGCATGATGCAACAGGAGCCAGTCGGGCATCGGATCCAACGGACCGCCGGCTCCCTCTTGCGCCAGATCGCGCGATGGAAACGCATTCGATCACGTTCAGGCCGGTCAGATCGGCCAATCGCCCGGCATCGAGTAGCGGCAAATAGCCGACAAGTCCACCGCGGCTTCGCCCCCAGATGCCCGGCTCGATCACTCCGATCGCCAGCACGCGCCGCTCAAGTTGGGGCCAAGCGGCGCATAGGTCGCCCACGACCGTCGCCCCAAATTCGCCCAGCTCCGCCGCCATCAAGGCCGCGGTGCGCGTTTGTGCCCGCCGCGGCAGGCTGATCGCTCGGCGTAGCCGACGGGGTAGATCGCGGGTGCCTTGTCCCACGATTTCGACGCGCGATTCAAACGCGTGCCCTGCGCAGGCGAGCAGGACGGCTCGGAATTGGCGCGCCTGGCGCGATAGCGCTAGCCCGACGACAAATCGGCAGCGATCAGTTCCTGGCCGTGCCAGTAACGATGGGTACGCAGGCGCCATGGAGCTTCGGTTTCCCCCACTTGGCTGTCGCTTGCGGCGCGTATCGCCGGGCGTCATGAACGACCGGGTAGCCAGCTGCCTGGCCGACCATGCCGGTTTCCGCCAGCCGCATTTCTAAAGTGTCGGCAATTGAGCGGCGCAAACGATGGCTTAAGCTGGGCCGCTGCGAGGGGGGCGGTCCGCTGGCAACGCTGCCAAATTGGCACAAACGGGCCTTTGGCCAACTTCCACGACGGATCGAATTGACGCGGTATTCTGACGCAAGATGTTTTGCGGTATTGATTTAAGTGAATCACGCTACGGGCTGGCACAATCCTTGCTTAATAGGGCGCCCATTAGAAAGATGGCTGCCAAATGTGCCATTGCTTGCGCTAGCCGCAGGGGCTTCTCGATCTGGCCGATTCTGCCCCACGCGAGAATCAGCCAGTGAGAACATAAACGGGCTCCCGCCGGCAAGCGTCATCCGATATTTCGCCCCAGCAGATTGATTCAACTTCTCGCCCGCATTTAGGAGGACATCCGAGTGGCAAAGCAGATACTCTTTGACGACGAGGCACGGCAGGCTTTGCTTGCCGGCGTATCGAAGCTCGCTCGAGCGGTCAGCAGCACGCTCGGCCCACGCGGCCGCAACGCAGTGCTCGACAAGGGATGGGGCTCGCCCAAGATCACCAAAGATGGCGTGACGGTTGCCGAGAGTGTCGAGTTGGATGACCCCTATGAAAACTTGGGGGCCCAGCTTGTCAAAGAGGTGGCCAGCAAAACCAACGACGTTGCCGGCGACGGCACGACGACGGCCACGGTCTTGGCCGAGGCAATCTTCAAAGAGGGGCTTAAAATGATCGCCGCTGGCGCCGACCCGATGGGTCTGGCTCGCGGCATCGCAAAGGGCACCGAGGCGGTCAGCGCCGCTATCCTGAAGATGGCCACGCCGATCAATGAAAAGAACCGCAAGGAGATCATGCAAGTTGCCACGATCGCCGGCAACAACGATCCCTCGATCGGCAGCGTACTGGCCGATGCGTTCTTGAAAGTGGGCAAAGACGGCGTCATTACGGTCGAGGAAGGCCGGCAGTCGGAAACCACCGTCGAAGTGGTGGAAGGAATGCAGTTTGATCGCGGCTTCCTGTCGCCCCATTTCGTCACCAATCAGGATGAGCAGACGGTCGAGCTGGAAAACGCGTTGATCTTGATCTACGAGGAAAAGATCTCGAACGCCAAGTCGCTTGTGCCGCTGTTGGAAGCGGTCAGCAAGGCCAATAAGCCGCTGCTGATCATCGCCGAAGACGTCGAAGGCGAAGCGCTGGCCACGCTGGTGGTCAACAAGATGCGAGGCATTTTGAGCGTGTGCGCCGTTAAAGCACCCGGATATGGTGACCGCCGCAAGGAAATGCTCGGCGATCTTGCCGTGCTCACCTCCGGCACCGCTATCTTCAAGGATCTCGGCATCTCGCTCGACTCGGTCAAGCTTTCGGATCTGGGCAAAGCCAAGAAAGTCACTATCTCGGCCGAGGAAACGACGATTGTCGGCGGCGCCGGCAAGAAGCCCGAGATCGACGGTCGCGCCGAACAGATTCGCAAGGCAATCGAATCGACCGACAGCGATTATGACCGCGAGAAACTGCAAGAGCGCCTGGCCAAGCTGGCCGGCGGCGTCGCCCAGATCAACTGCGGCGCGGCGACCGAAACCGAAATGAAGGAACGCAAGGCACTGCTGGAAGATGCTAAAAGCGCCACCCAGGCAGCCTTGGAAGAGGGGATCGTCCCCGGTGGCGGCATGGCTCTGATTCGCTGCGAAAGCGCTTTGGACAAGCTCGGGCTCGAAGGCGACGAAAAGCACGGCGCCCAGATCATTCGCAACGTGCTCGACTTCCCCTTGCGGGCGATTGCCGAGAACGCGGGTGTCGACGGCGCAGTCGTCGTCAACCGCGTCAAGCAGCTCAAGGGGAAGCACGAAGGCTACGACGCCGACAAAGATCAGTACTGCGACCTGGTCGCCGCCGGCGTGATCGACCCGGCCAAGGTCGTGCGTACCGCACTGCAAAATGCGGCGAGCGTTGCGGCCCTGCTGTTGACCACCGAATCGTTGATCACCGAAATCCCCAAAGAAGAAGAAGAAGGGGGCGGTCACGATCATCACGACCATGGCATGGGTGGAATGGGTGGCATGGGTGGCATGGGCGGCGGCATGGGCGGCATGGGCGGCATGGGGATGATGTAATCCCCGGCTCGGTCCTCGCTGCTCTTCGACGCACAAAGAATGTCAGCAAAATCAAACTCGTTGCCCGCTTTCGGTCGGCCGGTTGCCGCTAGTGGGTTGTTCGGTACTCAATAATCCTGCAACGGAAGGAACTCATTCATGGCCCATGTTCGTCTACGTCCTTTGGACGATCGCGTTGTTGTTGAACCGATGGAAGCCGAAGAGCGCACCAGTGGCGGCATCGTGCTGCCCGATAGCGCCAAAGAACGCCCCCAACGGGGGACGATCGTATCGTTGGGCCCGGGCAAATTGCTCGACTCCGGCAGCCGCGGGACGCTGTCGGTGGCCGTCGGCGACGTGGTGATTTACGGCAAGTATTCCGGGACCGACATCGAAGTGGGAGGCAAGGACGTCAAGATTCTCCGCGAGACGGATATCTTGGCCAAGGTTATCGGCTGATCGAGCTTTTTCGATCGGCGGCTTGGCCCTTTGGGGGCAAGCTGCCCGCCGATGCGGCACGGCTTCGCGGACCAGTACCAGCTTTCATTCATTTACCAAGGAACCACCGACGTGGCTAAGCAATTGATGTTCGAAGACCCCGCCCGCGCAAAGATGCTCAAGGGCGTCGAGAAACTGGCCGACGCCGTGGCCGTGACCATGGGCCCGACCGGTCGCAATGTCATTATCGACAAGTCGTTCGGTGGCCCGACGGTCACCAAGGACGGCGTCACGGTAAGCAAAGAGGTTGAATTGGAAGACCGCTTCGAGAACATGGGCGCCAAACTGGTGAATGAAGTCGCCAGCAAGACTTCGGACGTGGCCGGCGACGGCACGACCACCGCCACGGTGCTCGCCCGGGCGATCTTCAAGGAAGGAACCCGCAACATCGCGGCCGGCAGCAATCCAATGGCGGTTCGCCGCGGCATCGAAAAGGCGGTTCACGCGGCCATCGAGAAGCTGCACGCGATGGGCAAACCAGTCTCGAAGAAAGACGAAATCGCACAGGTCGGCGCGATCAGCGCCAACAGCGATCCCGAAATCGGCAATCTGTTGGCCGATGCGATGGAAAAGGTGGGCAAAGACGGCGTGATCACGGTCGAAGAGGGCAAGACGACCGAAACCACGCTAGAGCTCGTCGAGGGAATGCAATTCGACAAGGGCTACATTTCCCCCTATTTCATCAACCGTCCGGCCGAGATGGATTGTCAACTCGAGGAGGGGTTGATTCTGATTCACGAGAAGAAGATCGGCAGCCTGCGTGATCTGATTCCGATCCTGGAGCGCGTGGCCCAAACCGGTAAGCCGCTGTTGATCATCGCCGAGGACGTCGACGGCGAGGCGCTGACCGCGCTGGTCGTCAACAAGCTGCGCGGCGTGCTCAACGTCTGTGCGGTCAAGGCACCTGGTTTTGGCGATCGTCGCAAGGCCTTGCTCGGCGACATCGCCGTGCTGACCGGCGGCACGCTGATCAGCGAAGACTTGGGCCTGAAGCTCGAAAACCTGACGCTCGAACAATTGGGCCGTGCCAAGCAAATCACGGTCGATAAAGATTCAACCACGATCGTGAAAGGTGCCGGCAAGACGGCCGACATCCAGAATCGTGTCCAGCAAATCCGCAATCAGATTGCCGCCACCGAAAGCGAATACGACCGCGAGAAATTCCAGGAACGCCTGGCCAAGTTGACCGGCGGCGTGGCGATCATCTCGGTCGGTGCCGGCACCGAATCGGACATGAAGCAGAAGAAGGCTCGCGTCGAAGACGCGTTGCACGCCACGCGGGCGGCGGTCGAAGAAGGCATTCTGCCTGGTGGCGGAGTGGCCCTGGTCCGCTGCCGCGAGGTGGTGGAGAAGGTTCGCTCGGAGGCCCGAGGTGACGAGAAGATCGGCGTCGACATCGTGTTGCATGCTTTGTCGGCTCCGATGAAGCAGATCGCCGACAACTGCGGCATTGACGGCTCGGTGGTGGTCGACGAAGTTTCGCAGAAAGCGACCAACATTGGTTATGACGCCAACGCCGGCGCTTATGTCGACATGTACAAGGCGGGAATCATCGACCCGGTGAAGGTCGTGCGCAGCGCATTGAGCAATGCCGCCAGCATTGCCGGATTGATGCTCACCACTGAGGCGCTGGTCACCAACTTTGACAAGGACGACAAGAACAAGCAGCGTGCCGAAGGCGTCATCCGTTAAAGGCGTTGCGGCGGCCAAACCCGCGGCAAGTTTGCCTGGGGCGTCGCCGCCGCGGACATGCGGACAAGCAGGATGGGCCATTTCGTGCGCTCTTCGAGCGGGTGCGCGAAGTGGCCCATTTTCGCACCGCCGGCCACGTTCCGCGCCGCCCGAGTTTTGCTGCATACTCTCCGGCCGTCGAGTCCTATAATTGAATTGAGTGCACGCCCCAACGACCCGTGAGTGCCATGGCGACAATGGCGGAAAAACGCGACTATTATGAGGTCCTCGGTGTCGGCCGCTCTGCCACCGGGAAAGAGATCGCCGACGCCTATCGCAAGCTGGCGATCCGCTATCATCCTGACAAGAACCCCGGCGACGACGAGGTGATCGTCCGTTTCAAGGAAGCGGCCGAGGCTTTCGAGGTGCTCAACGACGCCAAACGGCGCGAGCGCTACGATCGATACGGTCACGCCGGTGTCGATGGGCCCGGTGGCGGATCGCCTCACTTCCAGGACGTGAACGACATCTTCGCCGCCTTCGGCGATATTTTTGGCGAAGGGGTGTTCGGCGACCTGTTTGGCCGGCGCGGCGGGCGTGCGACCAAAGGGGGCGACGTGCGATGCGATCTTACGCTCGACCTGGTGGAGGCGGCGCGCGGAGTCACCCGCACGCTTCAATTCGAGCGCCACGAACGCTGTGACCAGTGCGAGGGATCAGGTGCGCGGCCCGGAACCGAACGTCAGAAGTGCCGCTACTGCGGCGGCCGCGGCCAAATCGTTCAATCGTCCGGAATCTTTCGCGTTCAAACGACTTGCCCTTCTTGTCAGGGTGCCGGGTCCACCATCGAACATCCTTGCGGCGGTTGCCACGGCGCCGGCTACGTGCTGCGCAAGGTGCGCCGCGAGGTGCAGATTCCCGGTGGCATCGACGATAGCATGCGGGTCCGATTGCCGGGCGAGGGAGAACCCAGCCCGAATGGCGGCCCGCGCGGCGACTGTTATGTCTGTGTGACGGTTAAAGACCATCCGCTCTTCGTCCGTGACGGACAGAATCTGATCGTCCGCGCACCGATCGGCTATGCACAAGCGGCGCTCGGCTGCACGCTGGAAGTTCCCACGCTCGAAGGACGCGAAGAGTTGACGATTCCGGCCGGCACGCAGTCGGGCGAAGTGCTCAAGCTACGTGGCCGAGGCATTCCCCATCCGCGTGGGCGACACGTGGGTGACCTGCTGGTGCAGGTGGTCATCGATGTGCCCAAGCATCTGACCGCGCGTCAAAAGGAACTATTGCGCGAATTGGCCGAGCTGGAGCACAAGCACGTGACACCACCGCGGAAAAGCTTCTTTGAGAAAGTGCGCGAGTATTTCGTGCCCAGTGACTCGACCCAGACGGAGGACTGACACGGTGAACCGCCCCATCAGAGAACCACACGACGATCCAGCCCCCGATGCGTTGCACCCGCACGATCAAACTCAAGGCGAAGAGCCGGAGGGGGGGGGATTGGAGCAACTGGCGCTCCGATTTGCGCGAAGCGACCGACCGCGTTTTGCGCGCCCAGGCCGACCTGGAAAACTACCGCAAGCGAGCCCGACGCGAACTGGAAGAGGAAAGACGCTACGCCAACATGCCTCTCTTGCGAGATCTGTTGCCGGTCGTCGACAACATTCAGCGGGCGATCGCCGCCGCCGAAAAATCGGCCGATGCCAGCAATCTCTTGGACGGCATCCGCATGGTGGCAGGCAGCTTGGAGGCAACGCTTGCCCGGCACCATTGCCAACGCATTGCCGCGCTTGGGCAGCCGTTCGATCCCGCCGTTCACGAGGCGATTGCCCAGCAGCCCGCCGCCGACGTTCCACCACACACGGTCGTGGCCGTCGCGCAAGATGGATACGTGCTTTACGATCGCGTCGTTCGGCCGGCGCAGGTGGTCGTTTCGATCCTGCCGCCCAGCGACGGACATCCGACCCGATAACCGGCCAGTAGAAGAATCTCCGCGAGCACCTTATGCCGACTTATGACTATCTGTGCGACGCCTGTGGACACAAGTTCGAACATTTCCAGTCAATCAGTGATAAGCTCCTCAAAAAATGCCCAAAGTGCAAGAAATCGAAACTGCGGCGACTTTTTGGCACTGGCGCCGCGGTCGTGTTCAAGGGGTCGGGCTTCTATCAAACTGACTATCGCAGCGATGCCTATAAAAAAGATGCACAGGCCGATAAGACCGCCAGTGAGGCCAAGTCAAGCGACGGCAAGTCGGGCGATGCCAAAAGCGGCGACTCGAAGTCCCCTGCCGCCAAGAGCAGCGAATCAAAGCCGGCCTCCAAGTCCGATTGAGCGGATCTCACTGATTCACGATTGACCTCACCAATGCGTTGCCCAACCTGTGGTAAACGGTTTGAAGAATCGAATAGTGCGACACTGCCATTCTGCAGCCCGCGATGCCGGCAGGTCGACTTGAACCGCTGGCTGAGCGAAGAACAACGGCTGCCGACCGGGGGGCTCGACGGGGAGTCGCCGGACGATTTGGCCGAAGATCAGGGCCAGGCGTCGCACCAAGAAGAAGATTCGCGCGGCGAATAGCGACGGCCGTTGAATATCCGTCAGCCAAAAGGCGTTCTGCGGTGCTGCTGGCCGGTTCCATCTTGCTGATGACGGTTCATTTTATCGCCGTCGACGTAACGATGGCCGGCCCGTTAGCTTGTATTTGGCTCGCCCGGCGACAATCCCGACACAACGACCGTTTGGCGGGGGTGCTTGACCTGGAGTTTGCGCGGGCATCGATCCTCGCGCTCGTTGTCGGCATCGCCGTTGGCTGCCTGGAACTGGCGATTCTTTGGCTGGCCGATGACCGCGATTTCTGGCGCGCTCTCGGCTCAGTGGCTCCTGGCCGGCTGTGGTTCTCGCTTGCCGAGCTGGTTTTCTTTGCTGGTTGCATGGCCGCGTATCTTTGGCTTGCCGGACAACCCGTCCGCCGGG
Source organism: uncultured Planctomycetaceae bacterium (assembly GCA_963702015.1). Lineage (GTDB taxonomy): Bacteria > Planctomycetota > Planctomycetia > Pirellulales > PALSA-1355 > DATJTR01. Next base: position 297,723 of record OY969698.1, on the reverse strand, counting down.
CGTGGTTGGCTGCGATTCTGGCGCTGTTGGCATCGCTCGACTTGATGGCGCACTTTCCGCCGCTGTTCACGATGCTCAATTTGTTGGCCGACCGTCCGAGCTTGTTTTCTCAGCAATTAGCCAGTCCGCTCTATCGCTCGCTCCTCTTCGATCCAGAGGTGCTGAGTATGACGGTTCACGTCTACCTGGCAGCGATCGCGGTTACGGCCGTTTTGGTCATGCATCGCGCCGTGCGCCTCGATGCGGCTCGTGCCGTGGTTTCGACGGCCACCGAGTTCGATTCGGAGGTTCTAACGGGGCATGAACCGCCGTCGTCGGCCGTGGTTTTGGGCTCGGCCCGAGCCGCCCTGCTGGCGACGCTGCTGCAACTCCCCCTTGGAGTGTGCGTGACACTGAGCTTGCCGAACCGTCTCCGCGATGCGCTGATGGGCGAAGACCTGCTGGCGACGCTTCCTCTTGCGTGCGGCATTCTGGCGACACTCGGGGTGTTGCACTCCCTGGCCGCCATCGCGCTGGGTGATCGCGACACGCGGCAGATACGCCGTGCGCTGTTGCTCATGGTCGCGACGGTCCTGTTCATGACCGCGACGCTCGAGCGTGTCCGCGAACTCGGTCGTCCCGCGGCCGGACGGGCCGGCGAGGTGGCGGGCGCCGGGTCGGTCGGCGGGGAACGTCGGAATTAATGCAGCGGCCAGCGAATTACCAAACCTGAAAAAAACAGGCCGAGCCAGTTTGCCTGGCTCGGCCTGCAATGTGCGCTGGAGCATAAACCGGCGCCGAACCGACCAACTCGGTACTGCGGTAGCGCTGGTTTTCCTGGTCGACTATTCTTCCTTGCCCGGCAGCTTTCCTTCTTCAATCAGCTGACCAAAAGTGGGCGAACCTGGATTGTTCGGATCGCTCGGCTCTTTGGCCGCCTTTTCCAAGAGCTCCTTGATCTTCTCCGGACTCTTCTTCAATTCGTCCAGCGATTCCTTGGTCTTCGGCTCCGGGATGAGCTTCGTAATTGCTTTGCCGTAAGTGTTGCGAACTTTCTTATTCTTGCCTTCGGGCCCGGTGTGGCAAATGCCGCACTTATGCGTCTCTACGCCTTCCTTCAGCGACTTTTCCGCGGGCGTGGCCGGCTCTTCTTTTACGTACAGTTTTTCGAACTCCTTTTTGAACGGCGGGAAGGCATGGACCGGAGCAACCTTCCAGCTAGCGACGGCCGTAACAGCCACCGCACATAACACAAGCGTGCCGACCTTTTTCATAGATTCAGTCTCCAAGAATACCGGGTAATAATTGAGCCCAAGGGTTTGTGACACAGGCCAACTAGGCAATCCGCCAGGCGGTCGTGAGACCAGGAAAGATTGGCGACATTACCGGGGCAGGACGTTTGCGGGCCCGCGAGCCCGGGAAGGCTCAACTAGTAGAATCCGCACGAAAGCGCGTGTCAAGCAATTCGAGCCAGGCCAAAATCGAGCGGTTTTCTGCTGCGGGAAGTCCGCGTTTTGGCGATTTCGGGCTGAATCAGCGTCCAGCTGCGGGCTCGGATCCAGGCCCACCCAGGGCTTCCATCGGCGAGGGGATCGGCAACAATCCCCTTTCGCCGCCAAGGTCCGTGCTTGACCAACTGGTCGGGTCGCCCGGTCGGCCGGCAGCCAGGTCGGCTGGCGACAATTCGCTCAAACGCTTTTTGGAGGCCGCCTCGGCTAACCAGGGAAGAGCCCCACGACGGCAATCCGCCTCCCGCTTGGTCCCCCAATAGTCGTCCCACAGAGTGAAATCCCAATCGCTCGTTTCGCCCGAAGACGTGTTAACGATTCGCCACAAAATTTCTGCCCCCTCAAAATCGACGTTCTTGGCCGACCACTGGAAATGGTCGCGGAATTGGCTGATCGTGTCGATGCCCCGCTGTTCGACGAGCGGCGCTGAAGGATCGGTGACAATCGCGCACGAATTGCATTTGATCTCCGTGTCGAGCAGGTAAGGCAAATCTTCGTTGTTCGCCAGCCGCGCGATTCCACCACGCACGACGGCCGTCACGCGACGCAGATCAATCACCACTCCGCCGGACATTCGTGCGCGGCCGGCCGACGCTCGCGCAAGCAAAAGACTTTCGCTGGTGGCCAAGAGACCGTTGTTCCAAACTAGCCGAACCGGCTCGAATTCGCTTGTTCGCAGGCAGGTGGCTTCGCCTCGCAGGACGCAATCGACCAGTTCCACCAGCGGTGGGGCGGCGCCGGCCGACCCGATCGCCATCGTATCGCTGCCTGCCGGAGTCTTGAGATCGAAAAACGCCACTTCCTGGTGGAAGGCGGTTTGACGCGTACCCGAATTACGAATCGTCAGCGTTGTCCGTTCCAGGCTCAGGCGTTTGGCTCGCAGGATTTCGAACATCGCCCAAGCATCAGCCGAGATCTTGCGTGGCATTTCCAGTTCGATCTCGAGACCCGCGATCGACAAACTGCCGCCGGCCACGACCACCATGCTACGCGAATAGCCGACCGCGTCGGCTTCGGCCGGTCGAAAGAGCAACACCGGCCGCCGTCCTTCGGCCGCCCGGATCGTCAAGTCGATGTTGGGCAGCATGAGCGGCCGCTCTTCGCGCCGCCCGTCGAAATCGAGTTCCACGACGTCGGCGCTGCCGCGGGCCGCCGCACTGACCGCGGCCTGCAAGGTTTCATAAATCCCTTCCCCTTGGCGATTGGGAGCCACTACCAGTACTCCCGGCCGTGCTACCGTTTTGGCGACGCTGGTCGCAATCGAAGCTGTCGCCCCAGCCGTACCATTTGGGCCACTGCTGCTCGAGCCGGGAGCATTGGAAGCGACGCCGTCGGCCGATGGCCGATCGGCCACCGGCTCGGCGGCAGGCGCCCGACTCTCGCCCATCGCCGTATGCACCAATTCTCGGATCCGAGGCCAATACGACGACTGGGAAAACCGACTGACGAGCGAATTGAGGAAATCGTCATCAGACTGCTTCGCCGACCGCGACTCGGTCGTGATTGGCCCATCGGCCGGACCTTTGACGCTGCCTTCTTCCTTGGGAAGCGCGTCGCGCAACGCCTGGAGTCGTTCGACGGACCGAACCTGCCTCGGCGCGGGGGGGTGACAGGGGGCCTGCCCGCACAGCCGAATGGTCGGCGCTAGACCGCGGCTCGACCGTCAGCGTCGGGGCGCGACCAAACGTCGACATATTCGAGGACCGCCACGATGAACACCAGTGCCCCAAGCGACACCAGCCACGGAACGTGCCGCCGCCAGGGAGATTCGATCGGACGCCGGGGCGGACGCGCATACGAAGCTTCGAGCCTGAGTCGGGGCACGCTTCCTTCGTAAGCGATCGCGTTCAGGTCGGCGATCAACTCTGAAGGCAACTGGTACCGTCGGTCCGGGTTCTTGGCCAACAAGCGGGCCAAAATCGGCCCAATCTCGGCGGGCAGATCAGGCCGGAATTGACGCGGGTCGAGAGGATCTTCCGATTGGTGCTGCAACAGCTTCTGCAGCACTGTCCCCTCGGGAAAGGGAGGACGCCCGGTTAACATGAAATAATATGAGCAACCCAGGGAATACAGATCGCTCCGAACGTCGGCGCTCCGTGGGTCGCGCGCTTGCTCGGGCGAGATGTAATCGAACGTTCCCAGGGTGACGCCGCTAGCGGTCAGGTCGTTGTCGGGATGTTCAACCTGGTGCAAACGGGCGAGGCCCATGTCGACCAGCTTCGCCCGTCCCTCGGGCGTTATCAGTACGTTCGATGGCTTGATGTCCCGGTGAATCACGTCGCGCTGGCTGGCGTGCGACAGTGCTTCGGCCACCTGCAGGGTATAGCTCGTCGCGTCGGCCACCGACAACGGACCTTGTCGCTGTACCAGATCACGGATGTTCACCCCCTCGATGAACTCGAAGACGATGTAGTGAACGCCCCGGTCTTCACCCACATAGTAGACGCGGGCAATGTTGTCATGATCGAGCCGGGCGGCCGACTGGGCCTCGTTCTTGAAGCGCCGAAGGGTCTCCTCGTCGCGCGATTGGCTGTGGGCCAGAACCTTGACGGCCACCTCGCGGTTAAGCGTCGTATCAAGGGCCTTGAATACGACCCCCATCCCGCCCCCGCCAACGTAGCGCTCGAGGACGAATTGCCCGAGCCGTTCGCCTTCCAGCATTTTGCCGACTTCGAGCGGCTTCAGCAGGGGGCTGTCGTTACCCGCGTCCGAAAGCGGGCCGCGGACGGAAATTACCGTCAAATCGTCGGCCAGCCGATCAGGCGAGGTCGAGTTCTCGGCCGGCGCTGGCCCGCGAACCGAGGACCTGCCTTCGGTCAAACGCACTTGGCTTGAACGTGGGTCGCTCATCCGCGGGTTCTCGTTCGATGGCTCTCACTTTGATAAGCGGTCGGCGGCACGCCGAACGGAAAAATGGCAGTCGATCGCTTGTTTTAGTTTAATCCAGCGCGGCACAATCGTCAATAAGTGCAATTGGCATTTTGACTTATGGCAATTTGCATTGAACCGCGCATGTGCGCCCCGCGCGCTTAAATCGCGGCGGCGCCTGGTGAATCGAGACGCATGGATTGCCACGCCCGTCGCTCGCGCTCGGCGTCCCGCTCCATTTGACCTCGCAATACGATTTGTTGGTCGGCATTCGCGGCAGCTAGCAGGGCGTGCTCCGCCAGCGGGTGGCCGGCGGGCGACGAACTGCCGGAGATTACCTGACACCAGACATAAAGCCGATCGACGATCTCGATTTTTTGCAAGACGCGGCACTCGAGGGCCGCCAAGCAGTCAGTCAAAATCGGTGAGCCGGTCACCCCAGCAGTGATTTCCAGCCCGGCGAATTTGTCCGCATCACGTCCCGACCGTAGCCCAAAGCTCAAGGCCAGGTCGGTCTGGTCGAGCCGCAGCAAGTGAAGTCCCAAGGCGCCGCTTTGGCTAATGAGATGGGTAGTAAAGTGCTGGGAATTAAGGGATAGGGTAACCTTCGGCATTGTCCGGTCGAGCGATGATTGCATAACCCAAGTTGCTAGCAATCCCGAGCGAGCACCATGATCAGCAGCAGTAACTACCCAAACCGCGCGATCCACCAAATCGAGCGCCTTGGCAATCCGATGATTGGCTTCACTCATTGGAATTCCACCATGATTTTTTTCGCCCTGCGAACAGGACACTTGGTAAATGTTAAATTTGAAGCCTGCCTATTTATTAGGCAATCTCGCCGTTGCACGAAATCGGGCGGCCCTGCCACATACTTGGGCGACTTGTCTGCAATCGTCGCAAGTGCAAGCAATAAAATGCTATCCGTCGACAGCTTGACTCCTCGCTAGGATTGGGCAACCGGGTACGACGGAGGCCCGGGCCAATCAATGTCTTTTATGCCCTAAGGAGATTACGGATGAGCGAGAAGCGACAAGAGGTCTTTCGTGTAGCAAGTGAACTGTTCAACCAACATCCAGATTGGGTCACCTTCTTTCGGGAAGTGCTTGGGCTCGACGGAATTGTCCGCCGGGCTTACCCAGATCCCACCTCTCTCTCCCAATTCGAGCAAAGCGCTGAATATACGCAGATTCAACAGATGCTGGCTAAACTGCGGGAGAAGACACCTGATAGCACTGCCGCCAATAAAGAGCCGCAGCGGGTCATTACGGTTCGGCTTCCCAAGAGTATGCATGAGGCCTTGAAGGAAGAGGCCCGGCAGCACCATACCAGCATGAACAAGCTGTGTATCTCGAAGCTACTGCAAGTGGTGGACGACGAACTGGTCCCCGCCGAGACGATGGCTGCCGTCGGCTAGGCGCGCGCCGCTATCGATCTCACTCCCATACGAAGGCTCGATCGGCAACCGCCGCCCCCTGCATCCGGAGGATCCGGTGGGCGGGTGGCGGCGGATTGCCGTGAAAGCCTATGATTATTCTAGTGTTTTTCCGGGTGCGAGGCCTCCAGGGCCGCGCCGGTCATTCGGTCCGGGCGGCCGGCGGGTGGTAGCACGTCAAGAATTCGCAGTGGGCCGGTAAGCCGGGTTTTGTCCGCCGCGACAATTCGCGGCGTGACGGCCATTTCTCTCGGATGCCAATTGCTCGGCACCTCTAGCAGCCTACCCGGAAGTCATCGACGGATCGGACCAATCCGCGCCGGGCGCATGCGCTCCGGCTGCTTCCTGTTTGGCCTTGCTCCCAGTGGGGTTTGCCTAGCCAGACCGGTCACCCGGCCTGCTGGTGAGCTCTTACCTCACCGTTTCACCCTTACCCCGCGCGAGGCAAGCCACCCGCGGGGCGGTCTACTTTCTGTTGCACTTTCCCTGACCTCACGGCCGGTGGGCGTTACCCACCACTGTGTCCTGGGGAGCCCGGACTTTCCTCTAATCCGGCACGATGCCGGGCTAGCGACCGTCTGGCCCACTGCGAATGTTTCTGAAACCTCTAACGAATGGAATCGGCCGGCGGGGCGGCATCTCGCCGAGCCGGCCGGTGGTCTCTGTCGGCTGCTTTCGCCTGTAACGTCATTATGCACCGAACCGGACCCATCTAGGTTACGAAAAACGTGCCATGCAACAGAAACTCAGTTCTGAGCATCTTTGTCGCTCGGGATGCACCTCAAACCGACAAGCCCGCGGGAACTCTGTCCGCGCGAATGTTGCCGCAAATAACGATGAAGCCAACTCTCCGCTCGCAATTGCCGTAGCAAAGCGCTGCTCCTCGGAACCAAGTAAGAACGATGTTTTTCTGGCCGAAGAACAAGCCGCTTCGATCGTCATCTTCCGAGCGATGCGTAGGATAGGGCGTTTGCAGAACAATCCTTGGATCGCTCGCGTAAGAAGGGCGCAAAGCCCCCGGGCTGGAGTGCCGCGCGTTCCGGTCGTGACGTTCCTATCAACCGCGCCACCTGTGCCTGCGTGACCAGAGTTATCGAACGTACACTCCGCGATTCAACCGCCATCGGCTGAGCCGTCCTTCGAGGTAGCCCGCAAAACCATCAACCTTGGGCCGCAGGCCGCGGCAGTTCGTTGCATACGTATGCGGCCGAATTCCTGTCCCGGGGCTCCATTTGTGGGATAAAATACAACATATTCCCAATTTACATCCTAAGCCGATCGGCACTAACGTGCGCTTTCCGATAAAAAAACGATTCTCCGTCATCATCGGAATCCTGCTGCCCATTGCAGCATTGGTCACGGTGATTGTTTGGAAGAGCGTTTTGGGAGCGTCGAAAGAGGCATCGCCAACCGCGGCGGACCACACCGCATCCCAGAAAGCTTCGGATTCGATCGAGCTGACTCCCCGTGTCATCAAGATGGGGGGCATAGAGACCGCTCGAGCCACCCAACCAACGCACCGTCGGACACTGGAACTGAGAGGGTCGTTGGCGTTCGATCCAAACCGACTTGTGAACGTTCCACCCCGATTTCCCGGCCAAATCAAGGCGATCGCGACGGTTGAGGAGCCAGCCGTTCCATCACCCGGAAGCACGGCGACGACCCCTCCTACCAAGCGTCAGTTGAGCTACACCGATCGCGTCACCAAGGGGCAACTTTTGGCCGTCCTGTGGAGCAAAGACCTCGGCGAGAAGAAAAGTGAGCTGGTCGACGCGCAGGCCCGATTGATGATCGACGAAATAACGCTCAGCCGGCTGAAGGCGTTGGTCGAAAAGGGCTCGATCGCCGAGGCCAAGGTGCGTGAAGCGGAGCGGAATGTCGATATCGACGTGATTGCCGTCAAGAAGGCTGAACGAACCTTGCGTTCATGGGACATTAGCGACGAAGAAATTGACCGCATCCGGGCTGAGGCCGAATTTGTCCACCAGCGCGGCCGAGGCGACAAACGGAGCGAAACCGATTGGGCTCGCGTCGATGTCATTGCTCCGATGGACGGCACCGTCGTCGAAAAGAATATCACCGTTGGTGACATCGTCGATACGAACGATGACTTGTTCAAAATCGCCGATCTAAGCGTGATGAGCGTGTATCTGCACGCTTATGAGGAAGACCTGATGTATCTCCGTCGATTGGGTCTGCCGAAGGACCCCATCCACGCTGAGATTCGACTTCCGGCGAACCCGGACTTGCCCGGCTTGGGCGTGCTCGATGCAACCATTGATCGGATTGGCGACATTATCGATCCGAATGAGCACATGGCATTACTGATCGGCTCGGTCAAGAATGTGGATGGGGTTTTGCAGTCTGGCCAGTTTGTCTCCGCGACTATTCCGATCTGGAACGAGCCCGACATCGTCGAAATTCCCACCAAAGCGCTCGTGGACGAAGGGAACGACAGTTACGTCTTTGTTCAGCCTGAACCGGACGTTCTGCGATTCAAGTGTCGCAAAGTGCTTGTGGTGCGTCGACTCCGTGACGTGGTCTATATTCGTTCGCGCTTGAGCGAAGACGAGATCCAGCGCGGCCTCGAGGAGTTACACGCCGGCGAACTGGTTGTGTCGCGGGGAGCTCTCGAGCTCAGGGAGGACCTGCTCCAGCAGCAGGCGGCCAAGGCGTCCGACGCCAGCCTCCTGAACGGTGCGACCCGATGATCGCATATTTGATTCGTTGGTCGGTGAACAACGCCCTGATCGTGATCTTGCTAACGATCGCCCTGGCGGCTGCCGGGGCTTTCGCCTTTAGCCGGGTGAACGTCGAAGCCTATCCCGATCCCGCTCCTGCGGTGGTCGAAGTGGTGGCCCAGTTTCCAGGTCGGTCCGCCGAAGAGGTCGAGCGCCTGGTCACCATCCCGCTGGAAGTCGGTCTTTCGGGAATGCCTGGCCTGAAATATGTGCGTAGCAAATCGTTGTTCGGGCTGTCGTTCATCAGCACGCAGTTCGAATATGGCGTGAACTACCTGGCCGCGCGCCAGGAAGTCATCAATCGAATCCAGAGCACGGATCTCCCTCAGAACGTTTCGCCCGAAATTTCTCCGCGCTCCCCCATCGGCGAAATATTGCGCTACGTCGTGACCGGACCCAAGGATGAACGCGGCAATAACATCTACTCTCTGAATGACCTGCGGGCCGTCGAGAGTTGGACCCTTGAGCGGGAGTTTCGTCGCATCCCTGGCATCGCCGATGTGGCAAGCTTCGGCGGGACCACGAAGCGATACGAGATTCATCCCGATCCGGATCGAATGAAGCGCTATGGGATTACGCTCGGCCAGCTCCAAAACGCGGTCGCCGCCAGCAACGATAATGTCAGCGGCGATTATCTGGTGCTCGGCGAATCGGTGGCGGTCGTGCGTGGGTTGGGCCTGATTGGACGCGGCCGCGATCCGTTGCAGCGAGTGCTGCAAATGGACTCGGCAACCGAAGCCGCCAAATACATCCGCGACGAGGAGCAAAGACGATTGCGGGAGATCCGTCAGATTGTTTTGGCCAGCACCAACAATTTGCCGGTCCGGGTCGACGATGTGGTCGAGGGCGGCCCACTCGGTCCGGATGAAGACGTGTCTGATCGCGGCGTGGTCGTCGGATACCAGACCCGATTGGGAAAAGTCGGTCTCAGCCGGCCGGCGAGCGACGATCAAGGAAAGGTTGTCGTGGACGCCGATGGCAACCGCGTTTGGGTTGATGAAGGAGATGTCGTGCAGGGACTGGCGCTGTTGCGCAAGGGCGCCGAGTCTCTGCCGACGCTGAAACTGCTGCAGGCCAAAATTGCCGAGTTAGACGGCACGCCAGGCCGGCTGCCGCCAGGAGTGAAAATCGATACGTTCTACGATCGAACCGATCTCATCAATCTCACCACGGATACGGTTGAAGAGAATCTCGTGCTGGGCATCGTGCTCGTCACGATCATCCTGCTGATGTTCCTCAGCAACGTTCGCAGCGCCATCATCATTGCCATCAACTTGCCACTTGCTCTGTTGTTTGCGTTCGGGGCGCTCTATTTGCGAAATCAGTCGGCGAACCTGCTCTCGATCGGCGCGGTCGATTTCGGGATTATCGTCGATTCGACCGTGATTATGGTCGAAAACATCTATCGCATTTTGAGCACCGGCAAATATGCCGACTTGGAGCTGAAGGAGCGGATCGTCAAAGCGGCGCACGAGGTCGAGCGGAGTCTGTGGTTCTCGACGTTGATCATGGTCTGCGCGATGCTGCCGCTTTTTACGATGCGCGGTCCCGAGGGACAATTGTTTCGGCCGATGGCCGAGACCTACGCTTTTGCCATCGGCGGCGCATTGCTGCTGGCCGTGACGCTCGCTCCCGTCCTGTGCCTGCTCATGTTCAAGCACTTGAAGCCGAGCCGGGACAATTTCCTCGTGCGCTTCCCTGAAGCGAGGATACTTGCGGAACTTGGAGCGCTGTTTGAATCACCGCGCGGTGTTCCTGGGAGGGTTCGCGGCGCTGATGATCGGCACGATCGGTGCCTTGCCGTTTTTGGGGCGAGAATTCATGCCTTCGTTGGAGGAAGGCCATCTTTGGATTCGCGGTTTCTACCCGGTGAGCGTCTCGCTCGAGCAGAACGCCGAGAAAACGCGGATCGCCCGCCAGATCATGACCAAGTATCCGGAGGTCGAGCTGGCAGTCAGCCAGATGGGCCGCCCCGACTCGGGCGTCGATCCGACCAGCTTCTACAGTTCCGAGACCCTCGTCCCGTTGAAGCCATTTGAAAAGTGGCCAGCCACCGTAGCAGAGACGGGATGGATGAAGTGGTTTCGAGCCACGCGGCCCCGCACCAAGGCGGAGCTGATCGAAGAAATGAGCGGCGAATTGCGAGAAGTGCTCCCGGGCGTGAATTGGACCTTCACGCAAACCATTCGGGACACGGTTTTGGAAGTCCTCTCCGGCGTTCAGGGCGAAAACTCGGTCAAGATCATCGGCGCGGACCTCGACGAACTCGAAGAAATCGGCAAGAAGGTCGTCAACTCCATGCGTGGCATTCCCGGCGTCAAGGACGTCGGGCTGTATCGCATCATGGGACAAACCAATCTGGAGTTGGCAATCGACCGTCGGAAGTGTGCCCTCTGGAACATCAAACCGGCGGATGTCTATGCGGTCATCCAATCCGCAATCGGCGGCCAGGCGGTGTCGCAAATGATCGAGGGCGAGAAGTCGTTCGACATCACGATCCGCTGGCCCGAACACCTGCGGCAGGATGAGTCCGCGATTCTCGATATTCCGGTCGACGTGGTATCGCATCAAGTGACCGGTGGCGTCAAGGCAATGCACGGACCGACCCCGGTCACCGGCGCTTCGGAGAGCGTGGCCTCCACCGGCTTTGCCAGTTCGTTGCCTACGTTGACCGGCAGCAAGAAGGGCTCGGTCCCGCTCGAAGTCGTGACGACACCCCGTGAGCGCATCGGCGATCTTGTAACGCCTCAAGCGCTAGACCCCGACGATCCGCTCGATCCAAAAGGCCGATTCATCCGGCCGGGCGCCTCGATGATCGTGCGCGATCAGGGAAACCGGGTTGTGACCGTAAAATTTGGCGTCCGTGGGCGCGACTTGGCCAGCGCTGTCGAGGAAGCCCAGAAGAAGGTTGAGGCCGTGATCCCGAAGGGATACCGGACCGTGTGGAGTGGCGAGTTCCAACAAATGCGAGACGGCGAACGCCGGCTGATGTTCATCATCCCCTTGGCGCTCGTGCTGATCTTCATCCTGCTCTATCTGGCATTTCATTCCTTTATTGATGCAATGGTCGTCCTCTTCAACGTACTAGACCTGTCCTTGGGAGGTATTTGGGCGTTAATGCTGACCGGCACCAATTTCAGCATCGCCGCCGCCGTGGGATTCACGTCGATCTTCGGCGTCGCCATTATGGACGGACTGCTCCTTGTCTCTTCGTTCAACCACCTTCGTGCCGAGGGGCTGCCGCTACGTGAAGCAATTCTCAAAGGGGCAGAGCAGAGAATTCGGCCCGTGATGATGACAGCACTGACAGCAATCTTCGGGCTCTTGCCCGCCGCGGTTTCCATGAAGGTGGGGGCCCAAACACAAAAGCCGCTTGCTATCGTCGTCGTTGGCAGCATGATTACGACGCTCGTGTTGACCCGCTATCTGATGCCAGTCCTGTACAGCCTTTACGGCAACCGCGAGCCGACCGCCGGCAGCGGCGATATGGCGCATTAGCTAACCTCTTGGCATCCCACCTGTTCCGCTGCTCAGCCGGGGTCGGATTGCGCTCGATTCTTGTTCATTGCGCCGGCCTGGCGTAGCCGATAAATCCCGAAGAATCGTCAGAGTCTCCCCAGTTTAGCGCTCTCAGCTTCGTGAAGCCCGGCCGCCACTCCTGCGCGGCTCCCCTCGCGTTGGCGCTACTGGATAGAAGCGGCTTTTCGGGACCTGCAATGCGCGCGAGAAGAAAACCAGGCGCCGCATCGCCAGGCACGACGAGAGCACTGCGCTGGTGCCATCTCGTTTGCCTCTTGGCGCTGGGGTGCCGCGCCGATTCCGACTCCTCCGAAGGCGAATCTTGTCGCCGCAACAAACCACGCCGCGAATGCCGGCCGCAATCCGCAGACCGAAGCAAAACTCCCCGAACCCGCTCATTTGGCGAGCAATCAACCGGTAACCAGGCTGCCGCCGGTCGTGCCGGATCAGATCGAGCCGACATCCGGCGGTGCAACCGACATTCGTCTGGTTTCCGCAGACGGGCCGCCGCAGTCGGAGTTACCAGCGCCCGAGAGTTCCACAGCACCTCTCCGGGTCCCTCAGCTTTCCGAGCGTCTCAAAATCCCCAGGGAATTGCCCGGCGACTGAAGTGCCGCCCATCAGGATTCCGTCGCAGGAGGTCACGCCACCGGGTCAGCGCGTCGAGCTCATCAACGAGCTATTTCCCGATCGACCACTACCCCCAAAGCTTGCTGCGGAAGTTGGCGGTCCGGTTACGCTGAAGCAAATTGAGGAGCTTGCCCTGGCCAACAATCCGGAAATGGTCCAGGCAACGGCTGACATTACCACCGCGGGCGGAGCGGCCGTCCAGGCCGGCGTCTACCCGAATCCGGTGGTCGGATACGAGGCCGACACGGTCGGATCGGCGGGCACGCGCAACTATCAAGGTGTCTTCGCCACGCAGACTGTCAAAACAGCGGGCAAATTGGGACTGGCTCGAGCCGCTGCCAACATGGATCTGATCAACGCTCAGTTGGCCCTGCGCAAGACCCGTTTTGATTTGCTTTCGCGCGTCAAGGCTGCTTACTACGCCGTTCTTGTTGCCCAGCAGAACGTCGCCATCACGAGCGCGATGGCGTGGTTCACGAACGAGGCTTACCGCATCCAAGTCGACAAGCTCCAGGCCGGAGAAGCCACGGCGTACGAGCCGGCGCAATTGCGTTCGTTGGCGGTGCAGGCCCGAGCCGCACAGATTCAGGCCCAGAATCAGTACATCGCGGCTTGGAAACAACTGACCGCACTCATTGGATTACCCGACATGCCCACCGCCGAACTGGAGGGGCGAGCCGACATGCCGGCTCCCGTCGTCAATTACGACGCGATGTTGGCCCGGGTTCTGAATAACCATCCCGACGTTCTGGCTGCCCGCAATTTGGAGGCCCAAGCTCGATTGCAGCTCCGTTTGCAGCGAGCGATTCCGATCCCGGACGTGCAGCTCTATGGCACATTTCAGCGCGACTTTACGACACCGGCCACCCCGCGCACGACTTATAACGTGCAAGTCGGTTTACCGATTCCGCTCTTCGATCGCAATCGCGGCAACATCGCCAGCGCCGAGGGGCGGCTGCGCCGGGCGGCCGAACAGGTACGCCGCGTCCGCAACGAATTGACCGGGGCTTCGGCGGACGCCTTTGGCAGGCTCGCTACCAGCCGCTATCTGGTGCAATCCTATCACGACCAGATTTTGCCCGACCTCGGTGGCGCCTACCGCGGTGTCTACGATCGCCATCAGCAGGAGCCAGACGCAGTCGGCTTTGGCGATATCATTGTCGCACAACAGAATCTGGCCGTTGGGTTTGCCACGTATATCGGTGCGCTCACCGATCAATGGACCGCCGTGGCGGACATCGCCAATCTGATGCAAGCGGAGAATCTCAGCGAACTCAGCGATCCCGGCCCCGACGTGCCGTCGGGTGATCAGATGCAACTCGTTCCACCGCTCGTCAAATGAGAATTTTCAGGACGTTATAATGCGCTCGGCCGCACTCAAACTGATCGTGCTCTGTTTCAGCCTGGTGGTGCAGCTTCCACCTACGCTCAGAGTGGCGATGCGCCAGCGGGCACTCCAGCCCGGCTCGAAAGCGCAAGGATCGAAGCGCTCCCGCCCGATGGGAACCAAACCGCGATCGGATTCTCGAGTTACCAGTCTCAGCCCGAATCGGTGTCGACACCGTTAGCGGCGCCGCCGGCGACAGCTGCTCCGCCGCCAGAACCGCCGCTACCGAAGTGGGGTGACTATAGCCAGCCGCAGCCCGCTCCGGTCATGTTTCCGCCTCGCCAATACGATCTCGTTGGGCCGCCGCGTGGATTCATTCAGCCCAATTTTGGCCAATTCTATCAGTGGATCATTGGTGATCCGAACAGTTTGCCAGCGATCGATGCCAATCTAACGATGGGAATCGACCTGGCACGACCCGACGGACTCGCTCCGATCGGCGTGCGTGGCGACAATACACTTCACACGGGCCAGTTTCTCTTCTCGGCGCGATACGGCCAGAACACGTTTCATCAAAACTTCATGGGCACCCAGCACGTAAGCACGGCCAGCATCCTGGCCAATTATCCGTATGCCCCGAGGCGACTCTTTCAGCAAACCGAAATGGCGATTCTTGAATATGGCGCCACGGATGATTTCACGCTCATGTTCATGCTGCCATGGCGGCAGTCGCGGCTCGATTATCTTGACGCAGGCGGTGGATCGTCGAATGCTTCGTTCGGCAATCCAGGCGACATCCAGATCACGGCGCTCTATGTTCTGTATCGCGAGCCTGGCCAACAGCTTCATTTGAATTTCGGTCTCAACATTCCGACCGGCTTTCTTGACTCTCAAACCAATCAGCCCTCGCCGACATTCCCCAATCTTCCTTACGTGATTCGTACCAGTTCCGGCACCTACGATCTGCTGCCTGGGCTGACGTATCGCGGCCAGAACGAGTTCTGCACATGGGGAATCCAAGGTACGGCACAAATCCATACGGGCCTCAACCGCGCAGGCTACGAGCTCGGCGACCAGGGCGACCTGACCGCCTGGATATCAGGGCGTTGGACCCGTCGCTGGGGAACCTCGGTACGGATTGACTGCCAAGGCTGGGGGAACGTCCGGCAGGCCGATCCTCGCTTGAATACCACTCTCTCGCCAGTCAACCAACCAGGCGCGCAAGGCGGCTCGCGCATCAACCTGCTGTTCGGCATCAATTATTTCTTGCCGCAAGAGCGTGTACCGGGCCAGATTCTCTCAGTCGAAGTCGGTGCGCCGGTATTTCAGGCCTTGGAAGGTCCTCAGTTAGGGCTCAACTGGACCCTGATCGCCGGTTGGAACCTGCTCTTCTAGGCTTGTCAGGCAGTTCGCGCGTCCGGTTCGGGATCGGTGTGAGAAATCGCGATCGGTTCGCAATCTCACGTTTTCTCTTCATTGCTTCACGGCCGGCGCAGCCTGTTTTCCTTCGCCCGTCTGGCGTTGACTCGGTAGGCCCTATTCGAGTACTGTTCAGCCGCTTTGCGCCACCCCAGGCCCGAAACGATAATAACGCCGACGCGAAGCGGCGACGGAACTCCTCGCGGAAGCTGAGCGGCCGTCTACGATCTCCCCAGATCTCAGGCGAGCTGCGAAGCGGCTTCTCACAGTGCAGGAAGCTGGGGCGACCGATGATCGCGCGCTATGAGCCACGCTCTTGGGCGTGCTGGTGGCTGGGTGTCCAGACGATCGTCTGGTGCGCCTCGCCCCTGGCGGCGCAATCGTTGCCGCCCGAGGTGCGGGTCGCCCGCCTGGTCGGCGCGCTCGGATCTGCACAGTCCACCGACCGCGACACTGCGGCGCTCGAACTCCAAGACCTCGGGCCACGCTCACGCCCGCGGCTCGAACAAGCCTTGCTCGACGGCGATCCGGAAGTGCGGCTGCGGGCTCGCTCGCTGCTGGATGAGTGCCTGGCCGACGAGCTCTGGTCCGCCAGCCTCGTCTACCCGCCCGATGATGAGCGTCCCGCTTCGGCGGTTCTGGCTTGGATCGCCGGGCAGAGTGGCAATCGGCCGCTGTCGGGCGATCCCTACGGAACGTTTCTTGACGTGCCGATTCGTGTCCCGCGGGGGCCAACCACTTTCTGGCACGCCGTCGACGACTTATGTCGGGCTAGCGGCAACCATTTGCGAACCCAATACGACTCGCGCGGCGGTGGGCAAATTCTTTGCGGTGGTCCGCCAGGCGATTTTCCTTTGGCTCATTGCGGACCCTTGCGGGCGCAAATCACAAGCGCCCGGCGATTGTTTATCGAAGAATTCGACTATTCTCACCCCGCTTCGGAAGTCACGCACACGTTCCAACTCAATTTGCACCTGACGTGGGAACAACGGCTTCGTCTGCTGGGTTACACGACGCAGCCCGAAGTGGTCGAAGCTCGCACCGACACGGGGCAGCAGCTGGCCGTTTTGCCGCCGGTGCAGCGGAACTGGAACGCCGTAACGCCGGAAGCCCGGCACATCATCGCCACGCTCCGTTTAACGCCTCCGGCGACCGACGCCCGGCGGCTCGACGTCTTGGCCTTACGCTGGCAGTTGCTGGCAGTTGGTGAGCCCGCGGCACTGGTTGCCGCCGACCTGGTCCCCGGCCGCAGCTACGCGCAGGACGATGTCGAGGTTACGGTCGAGTCGTTCCAGCAGCTCCCATCGGGTCGCTACGAAGTGGTGCTGATCGTTTCGCGCGATCGTGCGCCCCCCGAGCCGGCCGAAATCGTCTTCCAGGAGAACGACATCGATATGTTTGACGCGGCGGGACGTTTGCTGCGGCTGCAAAGTCAAACCCATCAGTTCGTCGCCCGCGGCCTGGAAATCCGCCTACAGTGCGGTTCGTTTTCCGGCGGCAGCGATTCGCCTGGGGTTGATCGCCCCGCGATGCTGCGGCTGATCTATCCGCGTCTGCGTTCCCGAAGGTCGCTGGATTTGGTGTTTCGCGACGTGCCCCTGCCGACGGCTCGCCCGCAATAACGTGGCATGTCGGACAGAATGTCCCGGACAGGATTCGAACCTGTGACCTGCGGTTTAGGAAACCGCTGCTCTATCCTGCTGAGCTACCGGGACGAAAACTGTAAGTATCTATCTTGCAATGCCTTGCGTTCCGTGTCGCTTAAGTTCGCCCCTCCTCGAATTTGTTCGCGCGACAACCGATCGCGTCCATTGTGTCCGAAGGTCCGTGCCGTTTTGAAACGATACGACAACCGGGGGACCCATACAATGCTGACCGAAACCAAGCCGAACAAGCCCTGCGACCGATTCCCGTTGACCGCGTACCGAAACGGCCAGTGGTGCAAAAAGATCAGGGGGGGACGATTCATTATTTCGGCCCCGTCGCGGACTGGGAAGCTGCCCTTAATCTCTTTCTGGAGCAGCGCGGCGACCTTCAGGCCGGCCGAAAGCCCGCGCGGACCAGCAAGCAACCACATTTGGCGACGTGTTGGACCGGTTCCTTTACTCAAAACAGCTCATGGTCAAGACCAGAGAAAGCGACGCTACCGTGAAGACAAGGAACTCATGGAATTGCTGATAAAGCTGTGAGCGTTTCAGGATAAATTATTTGATGCGAGAAAAAAACAGTGGCGAATCGCTTTCGCGTTCGTTACCTTACCCCTAGGTAACCGGTTCAGATCAGGAAGAGGTATTTGATCTGGCGCTGCGATTCCTGCGGCCGACACGTCCATTTCGTGGGCCGCGGTTAGTGCAAATCATGTGACGCGGTTTCACGGGCAGCGCCGCCGCGCGCAATCATTTCTTGCAACGCTGCGCTCGCTTTTGCTTCTCCTCTTCGCTGTCGGAACAGGCCGGTACCGACTCATCATTCACTGACGAGGAGGCACAGGTTCTGCGCAAGCGTCACCCGGTTCGGATGGCGCCTGAACTACGGTCCGGCATGCTCGAAGTATTTCGGTTTTATTTCGCCGCCGCTCTGGTCGCTTGTCCAGCGCCAGCGCGCAGCTTTCGGCCCCGTTTCGAAGCGATCGAAGATCGGCATATGTTCTCGGTTTCGCCGCTGGTCGTGGCCACGGTCGGCACGAACGAATCGGTGGTTCGCGTCAGCGGTGAAACGGCCGCGGTCGCAAGATGATGCGGTCGGCTGCGAAGCGGATCATAGGTGTCGATCCTTGTTTTGTGTCGTGTTCGCGGTAATGGCTGGTCTGGTTCTTCGGAAAATTTATTCTTGAGCAACAACTCGATTTGAAAGACGACAAGCATGAATCGCATCGAACTGCCGTGGCGTCTACCCAGTGTATTGGCCCTGATCCTGACAATCGCTTGCGCCACGCTATGCAACGCCAAGGAAATCACGGTCTACACCGTGGCCGAACTGCGGGCAGCATGCTCGACCGCGATGGCCGGCGATGTGATTCAGATTCCGTCGATCACGCTGACGATGGACAACGCGCCACTGTATCTGCCGAATAACGTTGTCGTGCGAGGCACTGGCGAGGGCTCAACCACAGTCAACGTCCAGTGGGCGAACGGCCAGGGGACGAATCCACTCGTCGGCAATATCTGTTGCGCATGGGAACTTGGCGACGGCAGTGTTGTCGAGGGACTTCGATTGAATCAGCTCACTACGGTCACCGATGCTGCCAACGGTCGAAAGGTAATGGCCGAGCAGTCCGAGACAATCGGGTTCAGCAGCGGTCCTGCCGCCCTAGCTGGCCACTGCTCGGCGGGACTCAGTCGCGTGACGGTCTCGGGTCTGAACTGGCCAGTTTACTCATGGTCTGGCGACGGCAACCATCTGACAATTCAGGACTGCACGATCAGCGGTGGCCGCACCCTCGTGGCCAATTGCAATTCGTCGTCGGAGACCGTTTCGGCCGGCACGATGGACATTTACCGAACGCACTTCGTCGGCAATTCGTCGCTAGTCACCTACGCGGGCGGCTTCGGTCAGTTCCTCCAGACGATTGCTTGTCGCGGCGGTCTGGTCCGTGTCTTGGATTGCGACGCCACGCTGACCGGCGACCCAACGATTGCCGTTGTCCAAAACAATTGGACCGGTAACCCACCGACCGCTGGCTCGATCGCTTTCAGGAATTTCAGCTCTACGATTGTCCCCAATGGAGCCGCGGCTTGGTCGGACTTCAACTCGGCCAGCGGCACGACGACATGGGTGGAATGCTCCGGTTCTGGCGCCGCTGGAGCCATTGTTGTCTCTCGCGCTCTTGTCCTAGAGAATAATTGATGAACAGCGGCAATCACTACTGGCGATTCTGCGACCGCCTCATGATTTCATGCTGGTCCGACAGCCCGGGGGCTGATTATCGAAGCGGCCCCCATCGCACGCAGGTTCGTCGGGCAGCGACTGACCACTCTGATGGACTGGATGCGTCGGATTGGCCGCACTGGCCCGCTAGGATCTGCTCACCACCCAAGAGCCTTGAGCACCCATCATAACCTTGGGGCATGGGAAACGATTCACCGCACTGCACGCCCGCGACAAGCGCGACAGGGCCATCGCGGAGCACTGAGGGAATACGAAGAGAGGGTGGCATTTGACGACCCATTCGCTTCCCGAAGCAAGGCGGACGAAATCCGTAAAGCGCAGAAGGCGGCGTTTCTCCACGCAGAGTCGGGAGACCAATTCATTCCACCATTTTTGGCAGCGCTGGCCGAAATTGAAAATGCTTCGGAAGTATTGGTTATCCGCGTCGTCCTCGCTGCGCGAGTTGCTTTGAGTCTGCGAGTCAGTGGCAAGTGCGATATTTCTCTTAGGTAACCGCTGCACTATCCTGCTGAGCTGCCGGGACGCGCGCGGCGATCTAGAGTCAGCCTCGCCATCCCCGCAATCAGCGTCAGTGGCGGGGGTCGCCTCGCGCCAGTTGGCACCCTGCGGTCTCCTCAACAACGCAATACCAGGCTTTCTCATCGGTCGATGCAATCGAAGGGGGAATCTTCCCCGCTCTGGCGTGGACGTGCCTGCCGGCGCGAGGTGTTTTGGTCCGCGGGCATCCAGTCGTCGTGGGCAAGGCGAATTGCCGAGGAACTGTCAATTTCGAGCCCAACTCCGGGTTTGTCTTTTGCTGCCCGCTGCCGTATAGTAGTGGCGCTTTCCAGGGCCTTGGGATGGGCCTCTGGACCAAAGGTCGCCTGGCGACCGCTTACCGCGCGCACGACGGAATCCGATGAGCATCGGCGAGGGAACGGGAACCGGCTTTGCCACCATGCGGGGACGGAATTATCCGTCGATCCGTCAGTTCACGGTCTTTCTCGAAAATCGGGTCGGCCAACTGCTGGAAGTGATCCGGCGTTTCGAGGGGAGCAAGGTCAAGATCGTTGCTCTGTCGATCAATGACTCGTCGGAGTGCGCCTTCGTCCGGTTCTTACTCAGTCATCCCGAACAAGGGCGCGAGATCCTCGAACGGGCCGGTCTGGCCCTGATCGAAAGCGATCTGATCGGCGTCGAATTGCCCGACGGCAACCAGCCTCTTTTGCAGGTGTGCACCGCCTTGCTCCAGGCCGAGGTGAATATCGTCCAGGCCTATCCCTTGTTGGTTCGGCCCCGCGGCCGGGCGGCTGTGGCCCTGATGGTCGATAACCTCGAAATGGGGCAGGAAACGCTAGGCGCCAAGGGTTTCACGATGATTACCGAAGGCGACCTGGACCAGGACGAGTGACTCGGCCCGAGCGAGCTCGCTTTCCTCCGGGTGCGCATGCCTCCTTCCGGTCAGCTTGACTTGGCAGTCCTCTCTGCCAAACTAGTGTTTGGCGGCACTAGGAATGGACAGAAGGGGCTCACGCCCGGTCGCGCCGCCAATGGGTCGTGGCGATGCACGGCACGCGCGAGGCGAGTACGGCGCGGCCGTCGCGCGTTGCTCCGCCGGATCCGTTCCGCGGGATCACGTCCTGTCGATCCACGCGTGCTTTTTCACGTTCTTCCTGTCTCGAGCTCGATCGATGCCGATTTCTGTCGTCTGCCCCGGCTGTAAGGCGCGCTTCAATGTCAGCGAGAAGTTCGCCGGCAAGAAGGGGCCGTGCCCGAAATGCAAAACCGTGGTCACGGTCCCCGCCGCGCCGGTGGAAGAGGTGAAAATTCACGTTCCCGAGGAATACGCCTCGGGGGGCAAGGATTCCAAAGGTCGGGCAGTCAGCAAACCGATTCCGCGGTCGGAAGCCCGGCTTCAACCTGTGCTCATTACGGCGATTGTCGCCGTTGTGCTCGGCTCGCTGGGGATCTCCTTCGTGGCGCGTCATCTGGCCGAGAAGCTGCCGCTGATCGTCGTTGGACTTGCATTTTTGTCGCCCGCCGTGGCCGTGGCCGGCTATTCATTCTTGCGCGAGGATGAACTCGAACCCTATCGCGGTCGCGAGCTGTGGATTCGAGCCACGATTTGCGGCCTCGTTTACGCGATTTTGTGGGGGGTCTACTGGCGCATCTGGCCGGCCCTGCCGGGCGAACTTTATCAGTGGTTGCTGGTTGCGCCGCCGATCATCGGCGTCGGGGCGCTGGCCGCCTTGGCAACTTTTGATTTGGACTTCAGCTCGGGCGCGATTCACTACTGTTTCTATTTGCTGATGACGCTGATTTTGGCCGCCGTCATGGGGCTGAACCCGCTGGGCGCGCCGACGCCCGCGAGCCCGCAGACCACGGCCGAGGGTTTTGCGCCAGCTCCTCAGTTGCGGTGAGACCGCGCTTTGCGGTACGTTGACGCTCGAAGCGGCGCACGTTTGGCAGCCTGCACCGCCGCCTACATGGCCATCGATCTCCACGCCGCGAGTCTCAGGAAGCAGCCATGCCGACGATTTTTCCCTATCGATTTCCCCGCCGTGTCTATTGCGCCGGGCCGCTGTTTAACGCGGCCGAGCGTTCCGAAATGGAGCAGATCGCCGCAGTGCTGGCACGCGATGGATTTGAAACGTTCGTCCCTCATGCCGACGGGATGGAGTTTTCGCGGGTTCGCGCCCTGTTGATTGACCGCGGCTTCGACGCCACGCTCGTCGGCGCATGGTTGCACCGAGCGATCTTTGCTTTGGACTCGTATCAGGTGGTCATTGGCTGCGGATCGTTGGTCTTCAATATGAATGGCCGGGTGCCCGATGAAGGGGCGGTGGCCGAAGCCACGATGGCGTACATGCTGGACAAGCCAGTGGTCATCTTCAAGGAAGATGCCCGCAGCATGATCGCCGGCCGCGATAATCCCTTGGTCGTTGGGCCGGCCGATTTCGGCACGATCAGCGACATGGAGCATTTGTCGGCGATTCTGGCCGAACGATTGGCCCAGTTCCCGCCGTCGCCCGATCGAGCCGTCTTTTGTCCGGCCCATTTGAGCGTCGCGATCGATTCCGGCGAGCGATTGTGGCAAGCATTGCAGCCACTCGAAACAGTGAGCGATCTCGAGCCCATCGCCGACGCGGTGCTGACTCTGTTTGGCCCGGCAGTGGACAAAGCTGGGTCAAATCAAGCGGCGCTGGCCGGCTGATCGCCGCCTTGCCGAGTGATGTTTCGCCGGAAAAGCCATGTCGATATTGCGAGATATTCCCGAAGTCGCGGCCTTGGACGGAACCAGCAGCCTGGTGCGGATTCCGCCCGAACTGGACGTGCCGCTGACCGCGCGCGTGAAGGCGCTCATCGACACGGCCGAGTTTCGCCGCCTGGCCCAGATCAGTCAATTGGGACTGGTGGCACTCGTTTATCCGGCGGCCCATCATACGCGTTTCGAGCATTCATTGGGCGTCTATCGCCTGGCGCTCCTGTTCTTGCGGCAACTGAGCCACGATGCCCGGTTCGATCGCACGGTGACGACGCCCGACGCCGAGTTGTTCATCGTCGCCTCGCTGCTGCATGATCTGGGACATTGGCCGTTTTGTCATCCGATCGAGGACATTCGTTTGCCGGGCGTCCCGACCCATGAATTATTCGCCAATAGTTTCCTGCTCGAGGGCGAGATTGCCGACACGTTGCGGCACGATTGGGGCATCAACCCGCGCGACGTGGTGGCGCTGTTGTCGAACAAACCGCGCGATTCCGTGTCACGAATCCTGGCCAGCCTGCTTTCCGGACCGATCGACATCGACAAAATGGATTATCTCGCCCGCGACAGCCTGCATGCCGGCGTCCCCTATGGTCGCAATTTCGACCAGGGCCGGCTCATCGGCAGCCTTTGCCTGAACGAGGCAGGCAACGCACTGGCGATCACCGAAAAGGGAAAGACCGCCGCGGAAATGTTGGTCTTCGCGCGCT
Organism: uncultured Planctomycetaceae bacterium; assembly: GCA_963702015.1. Lineage (GTDB taxonomy): Bacteria > Planctomycetota > Planctomycetia > Pirellulales > PALSA-1355 > DATJTR01. The sequence continues at coordinate 274,455 of OY969698.1, read as the reverse complement.
ACGTCATGTTCAGCGAAGTCTATTGGCATCACGGCGTCCGAGCCGCTACCGCCATGTTGCAACGGGCCTTCTACCTTCTGCACGGCAGCTTGGAACTCGACTCGCTCTTGCGAATGGTCGAAGGGGCCATGATCGCCGAAATGCGGCGCGCCGCCGGCGGCGGCCCGGCTGGCGAACTGCTCGACGGCCTGTTTGGGCCCGTGCGCCGGCTTTACAAACGCGTGGCCCAGTACAGCGTCTTCGAAGAACGGCCACTCTATGACCGGCTAACGCGGCGCCCATATCCCTGGCTGGCGGCTTGTGCCCAGCACTTCGCATCGGTTGCCAGCGAGGCGTTGGGGATGATCGTGGCGCCACACGAAGTTTTGTTCGATGCACCGCCGATCGAACGCGAGGTTGAATTGAATATTGACGTCTACTCACTCAAGGATCGGCGATATCGGCCGCTGGGCGAGGTGTCGCCAGTGGTGCAAACCCTCGCGCGGCGGCAATTCGACGACTACGTGAAGCGTGTTCGGATTTTTGCGGCCCCACGAATCGCGGCCGGACTTCGCTCCCTCGATCAATTGCCGGATCTTCTGGGAACCGCAATCGACCGCACGGAGTAGCCGGGCGTTGCGGTCGTACCCTTTGGCTATGCGGATGGCAGGCCACTCGGCAGCAGCGGTGCGGGAACACCGTCTTCCTGCTCTTCGGCCACGATCGGACGTTCAGCCGGTCGGATCCCCGCGCGAATGGCCAGCAACTCCTCTTGGACTCGAAAGGGCTCCTCCCCTTCGGCTGGCGTCACACGCGTATAGGTGCTGTCGGGGCCCAGGACGCGAGTCCGCGTGTTGTCGCGCCGATAGGCAGGGATGATTTCGTGCAGGATGCGGTCCTTGAGATCGGGCGCTTCGACCGGAAACATCACTTCGACCCGCCGGTGGAAGTTCCGCGGCATCCAGTCGGCGCTCGACAAATAGACCTTGGCCTCCGAGTCGGGACTGAAGACATACAGCCGGCTATGTTCCAGAAAACGATCGACAATGCTGGTGACCCGGATGTTTTCCGAGATGCCGGGCAACCCGGGTCGCAGACAACAGACACCGCGTACGAGCAATTCGATGGGGACGCCTGCCTGGCTGGCCCGATACAAGGCTTCGATTACCCGGTAGTCGACCAGGGCGTTGAGTTTGGCGAAGATTCGCGATTCCCGGCCACTCTGGGCGCGTTCGATCTGCTCCTCGATCAATTCGATCGTGCGGTAATGCAGAATTTCCGGGGCCACGACCAACTTGCGCAGGGATGACCTTGTGAGTAGCCGGTCAACAGATTGAACAGCGCGGAGGCGTCCTCGGCGATGTCTTCGTTGGCAGTGAACAGCCCCATGTCGGTGTATTGTAGCGCGGTGGTTGGATTGTAGTTGCCCGTTCCCAAGTGGACGTAGCGCCGCAGAATATCTCCTTCCTGTCGGACCACCAGTGCCACCTTGCAATGGGTCTTCAAATCGAGAAAACCGAACACGACGTGAACGCCCGAGCGTTCCATTTGCCGTGCCCAGGTGACATTGCGCTCTTCGTCGAATCGGGCCTTCAGCTCCACCAGCGCCGTGACGTGCTTGCCGTTTTCGGCGGCTTTCATCAAAGCCCGGGTGATCGGTGAGTCGCCGCTGGTCCGATAGAGCGTCTGCTTGATTGCCAAAACCTTGGGGTCGACGGCTGCCAGATTGATGAAATCGACCACGGGATCAAACGCATCAAACGGATGGTGCAGCAGGATGTCGCGGCGGGCGATCGACGTGAACAGCTCCTCGCCCCTTCGCCAGCGTATGCCACGCGGCGGCTGGGGCGAAAAAGCGGCGGCCCGTAAATAATCGCGGTTCGGCGCCTGCACCAACTCCATCAGCGCCGTTAAATCCAAAGGACCAGGGATGTGATACATCTCGTCGTAGGCGTCGGAATCTTTCCGCGGGGCCACGCGCAACTTTTCTTCGGCCACGATGCGATTGACCATCTCAGGATCGGCCCCAGACGCCACCTCGAGCCGGACGGCCTCGCCGCGCTGACGCGTTTTGAGCCGCTCTTCAATCAGACGCAGCATGTCGTCCGATTCTTGTTCCAAGAGTTCGATATCGCTGTCACGCGTGATCCGGAACGTCGTCCAGCGCAAAACGTCAAAGCCGCCGAACAGTTCGCCCAATCGGGCGGCAATCGCCTGCTCCAACAGGATGAAATGCGAGTGGTGCTCTGGTCCCACCGCGACAAATCGAGGCAGCACCTGAGGCAACTGCACCACGGCGAACAGTTGCTTCGGACCCAGTCCGCTGTGACGCTGGAGCATGGCTCCCAGGTAAAGCTGGCGGTTGTGGAAGTGCGGAGTCGGATGGCTCGGATCGATCGCCATCGGAGTCAAGATCGGGAATGCCCGCTGGTGGAAAAACTGATCGAGCTCTTCACGTTCCTGACCGCTCAATTCGTCGTGGCCGAGGATGCGCAATCCTTCGGCGGCCAATTGCGGCCGCACCAGTTCGTTCCAACAGCGATACTGAGCGGCCACCAACTCTTGGGTTCGCCGGGTGATCCGTTGGAGCTGCGTGATCGGCGCAAACCGTCGGGAGAGTAATCTTGCGGGCGCCGTTGCCGAATGCCTGCTCGCGCAAGCCCGCCACCCGGACCATGAAAAATTCGTCCAGGTTCGAACTGAAAATCGACAGGAACTTCACCCGCTCGAGCAGGGGATTGCTGGGATCTTGCGCCTCTTCGAGAACACGCTCGTTGAAATCCAGCCAACTCAATTCGCGATTGATGAAATGTTCGGCCCGAAAAGTCTGCTGCATCACCGTTCACCCATTTCGGTTTTCAGATGAGAGATCAAGGCGCCGCCTGCAAGCGCATCGCCACGCCTTGCCGCCCACCAACCGCCATCTTAATTCTTCCTCGCGCTTGCCGAAAGGTAGCAACCAGGGCCAGGCCGCACCGCGTGGGTCCCGTCCGCAAGCTTCTTCGGCCCAGAGTCGAGCCGCCGGGGGCATACGCGCCCCGCCGCCGGGTCGTTACCATACATTGGCGGACAGAAGCAAAAAGTCTGCAAAAACGTTTCTCCCCTTGGGCCAGCGAAAAGAGATTGTTTGGCGCACGTGAGGGATGCTTCAAATGACTGGCGTTTTGTTTTTCTAAAATCGTTTTTGCGATGCTCCGATGCCCGACGTTGATTGGCGTGTTCTGTATCCCTTCGCCTCGCATGAGCTACGGCTGGATGGCTGGCGCTACCATTACCTCGACGAGGGAGCGGGCGAAGTGCTGCTGCTGGTGCACGGCAATCCGACCTGGTCGTTCTATTGGCGTGAACTCATCCGCCGCTGGCGCCAGCATTATCGCGTGATCGCCGTCGATCACATTGGGTGCGGGCTGAGCGACAAGCCACCGCGCTATCGCTATCGTCTCGCGCAGCACGTCGACAACCTGACAACTCTGATTCGCCGACTCGACTTGAGCTCGATCACGCTCGTGGCTCACGATTGGGGAGGCGCGATTGGCGTGGGGGCCGCGCTGGCCGACCCCGACCGATTCGCCCGGTTCACGCTGCTTAACACCGCCGCCTTTCGCTCCCGGCAGATTCCGCTGCGGATTCGCGTTTGTCGCACCCCAATTCTTGGCCCATTGGCCGTCCAAGGATTGAACGCGTTCGCCCGCGCGGCTCTTTGGATGGCCGTCGAGCGGCACGAGCGCATGACGCCGCAGGTTCGCGCCGGACTGTTGGCTCCGTATGATTCGTGGGGCCATCGCCTGGCAATCCAGCGTTTTGTCGAAGATATTCCGCTTGGCCCGCGCCATCCCAGTTACAACACGCTCCTAGCCATCGAGCAAGGTCTGCCATCGCTGGCCGGCCGTCCGTGGCAATTCATTTGGGGTATGCGAGACTGGTGCTTTGCGCCCGCCTTCCTTGAACGGTTTCTCGATTTTTTTCCTCAGGCCCAAGTCCATCGGATCGCCGAGGCTGGACACTACGTCGTCGAAGACGCCTACCAGCAGATCGGCCCACTGGTGGAACAATTCGTAACGCAGCATCCGCCAGCCCTCCGCATTCAATAAGAGCTCGAATATGGTTCTTGTCCCTCAAGCCTGTGCGAATCCCTGGACGATCGGCCAGTGCGTGGCGCTCGCCACGCTGCTCGAGGCGACGGCCCCCAAGCCGGGCAATGTCCACCGCGGCGCCGATTTCGAGGATGTCACCTATCCCGAATTCGTGGCCGCCGGGATCGCCATCGCGCCGGTTTTGGAGGACGCCGCCGGCCGACCGGTCGGGGCAACGGTTTTGGCTGCTGTCGAAGCCGCGCGGCGCGTTACGCCGCGCAATACGCACCTCGGCGCAATCCTGCTCTTGGCTCCGCTGGCAGCCGTCCCGCGGTCAGAACCGCTCGCTGCCGGCGTGACGGCGGTTCTTGGCCGACTTTCGGCCGACGACGCCCGTGACTGTTACGCCGCTATCCGCCTGGCCGCTCCCGGCGGTTTGGGGCGCGTCGAACAATCGGACGTCGAGTCGACCGCCCCCAGCGATCTGCTCGCGGCCATGCGATTGGCCGCCGACCGCGACCTGGTCGCTCGGCAATATGCCGAGGATTTTCGCCAGGTTTTTGAGTGTGTTGTCCCCTGGCTTTCCGCGGACTTGAGTGCCGGCCTGGCGCCGCTCGATGCGATCGTGCATGTCCATTTGCAACTGATGAGTCAGTTTCCCGACAGCCTGATTGGCCGAAAGTGTGGTGCGGCCGTCGCACAGCGAAGCGCAAACCTGGCCGCGACAGCTCTCAATTCCGGCCCACCCGGCTCCGACGCGTATTACGATGCGCTGGCCGATCTCGACTTTTGGCTGCGGTCCGACGGCCACAGGCGTAATCCGGGCACGACGGCCGATCTATTGGCCGCCGGTTTGTTCGTTCTGCTGCGCGAGGGCATAATGAACGAACCGCTGTTCGGTTAAAAAACCTTGTGGCCAGCGGCCGAACGTTCGCTCGACCTTTCGTCGAGCGCCGAATGAGCACGAATCTCCAGGCGGGTGTTCCGTGACCGAGCAATTTCACGTTCGCATCGCCAAGGAAGAAATGGTCTTTAGCGCTGCGCACTTCATCACCTTTGCCGGTGACGTCTGCGAACGGCTGCATGGCCACAATTACCGCCTCGCCGCCGAAGTCGTTGGTCCGCTGGACGAAAACGCCTATGTGATCGACTTTATCGCGCTGCGCGACGAGTTGCGGGCAATTGTCGCCACGCTCGATCACGTCGTTTTGCTGCCAACGCAACACCCACGCATTCGTGTCGCGGCCGAAGACCGCGAAGTGGTGGCAACGTTCGACGACCGCCGCTGGGTCTTTCCGCGTGGCGATTGCGTTTTGTTGCCAGTCCCCAACACCACGGCCGAAATGTTGGCCCGCTACATCGGGCAACAACTGCTCGCGGCACTGCGAATTCGTTTGGGCTGGTCCCCCCAGCGACTACGAATCGAGGTCGACGAGTGCCAAGGTCAGCTCGGCATTTGCGAATGGAACCTATCGCTCTGACGCCACAGTTCCCACCGGGCTGGGGCCTCCCGCCGGTTGATTCGCTCGGCTATCGCCTACTCGCACGGTGCTCAGCACCGCCCCGACGGCCATCAGCACCGCGGTGAGTTGTTCAGCTTCGGCGTCATCGGTCTCCGCAGTCTCGGCGGCAATCGAGCCATCGAGCGAAATCTTGGCACTCGTGGCCGGTTCGCCGTCGATCCATTGGGCGTTGTCCCACTGCGTATCCTCGGCAAACGAGGCGTCGAGACGTGCAATGGATCCGTCGCCCATGAAGGCCGCCAATCCGGTCGTGATTGCCGCTGCCGATCCTTCACTCTGGCTGACCGTGGCTGCGGTCGAATCGAGAGCTTCGGATTCGTCCGCCGTGCTAGACGTGTCGCCACCCGAGGAGCCAGCGGCCTCAACCGCTGCGCCAGTCGCCGCGACTCCCGGCAGCGTCGCCAGGCGACCGCCGACGGATAAGGTTCCGGCCGCCTGGCCGAATGGCAATACCGCGTATCCAGGCATGCTCGCCGGATTGTTGAGCTGGGACTCGCTAAACGTGACTCCCACGAAGAGCATTGACGAGGAATCGTCGAATCCTCCCACGTCGACCTTGTTGGTGACCTTGGTCGATGCGCTCGATGTGGTGCTTGCCGCGATGCTTGTATAGGTCTGCTGCGCCGCGGTCACGCCCAAGAATCCTTGGACCACCAGGTTTGCCTGTGGAGTGCCCAGGCCGGTCACCTCGTCATACCCTTTGGTGGCCGAATGACCACCGTCGCTGCCACTGGTGATGTCATGGAAATCACTCGTCGAGATGGCGAAGGCGGCGGCTGCGGCGTTCGTTAGCGTGTTCTCGTGATCCAGCGTACGGCCTTGATTGGCAATGGCGATCAATGCCGACCATTGGGGCGCGCCGGCGCTCGTGCCGCCGACCTCTTCCCAGCCGGCGTAGCCGTCATCGGCCACCGAGTCGTACACGGCAAAGCCGGTGTTGGGATTGGCGTCGTACGCCACGTCGGGATCCATCTGCTTGCCAGTGGTTTGGACACCCTTTTCGTAGCTCGCCTCCTGCTCGTACTGACTCGGCCCGCCGCCACTTCCCGCCCAGGCCGATTCGCTGCTATAGGTGCCGTTTTTGTTGAGGCTAAGCGACGTGCCACCTACCGACAGCACGTTGGTCGAAATCGCCGGCCAAAGTGCTCCGGCACCGCTGTCTCCGGAGGATGCGACGAAGGAGACTCCCGTGTGGCCGGTCGGCGTGGTGAAGTAGTTGTTATAGCTGGTTTCGCTGGAGAACTCGCTTGCACCCCAGCTCATCGAGACCACGCTCACGCCGGGCTGTGCAGCGGCGTATTGCACGCAAGTCAACAGATTGCCCAGGCTGGCGGTGTTCGCTTCGACCAGTTCGATACTCGCCCCCGGGGCCATGGCGTGCGCCCATTCGACGTCGAGCGAGATTTCCATCGACCAGCCCGGATCGGTGACCGGTCCCTTGCCGTTAAGGGTCTGTTCGACCTCGGTGAATTTTGGCGCCGCCAGGCCGAATTCCTTATCGAAGGTTTGCAAGTCGCTGGCAATGTCGGGATCGTTATACGCGTCGACGATGGCAATGGTCTGCCCGGCACCGTTGCCAACAACATTGCCGAATTTGATTTGATTGAAGCCGTAAGCCGCGGCGATTTGCGCCGGCGTGAAGCCGACGGGGGCGGTGAAGTTGGTCCCGAGCCGCGTCACTTGCGTTTCGGCCATGAAGGCGGCCAAAGCGGCATTGTCGGCGCCGGCGTCAAGCGTCAATCCATCGGCCGACAGCAGATTCCGCGGTTCGAGCGTTTCGAACTGCAATCGATCGCGTCGCTCTGATCGACCAGACCGAAAAGAATGGTTGTTCCCCGCCGCGTCTCCGCTGCTAAGCATCGTTGCAACTCCTCGAGATAGGGGGTGGCATTTGCTGCGTTGGCCCGCGGAAGGTCGAAAGAATCGGGACCGAAGGGAAAAATCGCGAGCCGAAATCAACCGTAGCTAATTTTTTTCAGATTGGCTCAGGTTCGGGGCAAGAAAAACCGACGAATCCCGCTCGTGGATGAAAACCGAGGCTGGAAATGACGGTCGAACCAGCCGCGATGACCGGGTGTCTTTCTCCGCTGTGATGCCAAACAGCAATCGCCGCGACACGGCTGCGTTGCAGAATTGCAACGGTCAACGAACGATCCACGACAATGCGCTGTCGCACGTTGAACCGACGGCCGCTGGACGGTATCAGCAGGCGATTGCCCTGGCACAGCACTCCCCGCTGCACCCGAATGTGAGGTCCCAAAAGAACTGAGCAGGGCTCTCCACCCAGCCATGGCGTGAAGATCTTGTCAAAACCCGACTTGTGACGTGCCTGTGCCCCCCGCGACCACGTGGTCGATGTCAGCCATTTGGGGCATAGTTTATTTGCAGGAGGACTTCGACTAGGATAATGCCTCTTCCTTCCTGATTCCCCCTACCCACCCGGAACCACGTCATGCACTCCCAAACAATCTCCCGCCGGTTGCTGCTCTTGGTCGCCATTTTCCTCGTCGCGCCGAGCTGGTCGTTGGCTGATGACGCCGCCTGGAAACCGTTGTTCAACGGAAAGAATCTCACCGGGTGGGAAGCGATCGATGGTCCGATCGCCGGTTGGCACGTCGACGACGGAATGCTGTCCTGCGGCGGCGGAAGCGACGGCACTGGCTGGTTATCGACGACCGACGAGTACAAGAATTTCGAGCTGGAGCTGGAGTTTCGCGTTCCACCAGGAGGGAACAGCGGAGTGTTTCTGCGCGCACCGCATACGGGCAATCCGGCTTTCGAGGGAATGGAAATCCAAGTGCTGGATGACGACGCCCCGATCTATGCCACGATCAAGCCGGCACAGCACTGTGGCAGCCTTTACGGCCTCGCGGCAGCCAAGCCCGGTGCGATCAAAAAGGCCGGTGAGTGGCAGAAGTACAATATTGTGTGCGACGGCCAGCGGGTGAAAGTGACTCTCAACGGCACGGTCGTCGTCGACGCCAATTTGGCCGATTACCAAAACGACGCAACGCATCCTGGCGTCAAGCGAACTCAAGGCTTCATCGGTCTGCAGAATCACGGGACGCAGATCGCATATCGCAATCTCCGCATCCGCAATCTCCCCTGACGCCAGCCAGCATCACGATTGCACCCCGCGTTCCGCTTTCCGCGGCTCCTTTCACCCCGGCTTCGTGCTAGCACGGCCAGCGGCGAATGTGAGTTTTTGCCGGTTATTCAAGTTGGGGCGTTTCGGTGGTCGATAACAGAGCGGGGCCGTTCGGCCCCAGCGCCGGACCTCCACGGCCGCGATTTTCGACTGCACGGGCACGGAATCTCGTCGCGCCCACGAAACACCGGATTTCTTTGCTGGCCATGACCGAGCCGCGTTCGCCGCATCGCCGAGCCATTGATCCTGCTCAGCCGCAAGATGCCGTGCTTTGGGCACGGCGGAGCGAGTCACAATTGCGCCGCCTTGCACAGGCCGAACCGCGGGCGGTGCTGGGTGTGGTTGCCTACTGGCTGGGACCTGCATTTTCAGAAGGTGCCAATCGTGTCCACCCATGATCTTCGCAAAGCCGCCGTGCTGCTGATGAGTCTGCCGCCGGAACAGGCCGCCGGACTGCTGGCCAAGCTCGATCCGAAGCAGATGGAAGCCGTGTCGATCGAGATCGCCAAATTGAGCGGCGTCAGCGGCGAAGAACAAAACGCGGTGATCGTTGAATTTGCCGACGTCGATCCGAAAAACCTGATTGGCGGCAGTGGCGGCCTCGATGCGGCCAAGAACCTGATCGAAAAAGCGCTCGGCAAGAACTCCGCCGGCACGATCGACACCGTGCGTCAATCGATCGAGGCATTGCCCTTCAGTTTTCTGCAAAGCGTCGACAGTCAGAACTTGATGACCTTCATCATCGACGAGCATCCACAAACGATTGCTCTGATTCTTTCCCATTTGCCTCCTTCCTATGGTGCCGAGATCATCGCGGGCTTGCCCAGCGATCGCCAGCTGGCCGTGATTCGCCGCATCGCCATCATGGGTCAGACGAACCCGGAAATCATCCAAGAGGTCGAGCGCGGTCTGGAAAGTCGGATGTCGAGCGTGATGAGCCAGCAGTTCGAGAAAGCTGGCGGTGTGGCGACCGTGGCCGAAATCCTCAACGTCACGGATCGTTCCACCGAGCGCAGTTTGCTGGAGAACCTCGCCCAGGAAGATCCCGATCTGGTCGAGGAAATCCGCCGTTTGATGTTCGTCTTCGAAGACATCAACAAGTTCTCGGGCAAGGACGTCCAGACGGTGCTCAAGAACGTCGAAACATCGCAATGGGCCATGGCGCTCAAGGGAGCCAGCGAAGAGCTCAAGCAGAAGGTGATGAGCAACATGTCGCAGCGGGCCGGCGACATGCTCCGCGAGGAAATGGAATACCTCGGACCGGTGCGACTGTCGACTGTCGAGCAGGTGCAGCAGCAAATCGTCGATATTGTGCGACGGCTGGAAGATGCCGGCGAGATCAGCCTGCAAGCCAACGAAGAGGCCGAAGAGCTGATCAGCTGACGCCGAGCGGCCCTATCTGCAGACGTCGGCCAGGGATCAAGCCAGAATCCCTTTCACCACGTCGCCGGCGACATCGGTCAGGCGAAAATCGCGGCCGTTGAAACGGTACGTGAGCTTCGTGTGATCCATGCCCAACAGGTGCAGGATCGTGGCGTGCAGGTCATTGATGCTGACGCGATTGACCGCGGCCTTGAAACCGATTTCGTCGGTTTCGCCGTAATGCGTCCCCGCTTTGACGCCACCGCCGGCAAACCACGTCGTAAACGCGTGGGGATTATGATCCCGTCCCGGCTTGGCCCCGGGCTGCGAGATCGGCAATCGCCCGAACTCTCCGGCACAGATGACCAGGGTCGAGTCCAGCAGGCCACGCTGCTTGAGGTCGGTCAGCAGCGCGCCGATCGGCTGATCGGTTTCGCCGGCAAACTGCCGATGATTGCCGGCAATGTCGACGTGGCCGTCCCAACTGAGTTGGTTTTCCATGCCGCCGGAGAAGATCTGCACGAACCGCACCCCGCGTTCGACCAATCGCCGCGCCAAAGAGCACTGCCTGGCAAAGGGTCCGCACTCCTTGCGATCAATGCCATACAGGGCTTTGATTTCCGCCGGTTCTTGATCGATGTCAAACGCTTCGGGAGCTGCTGTCTGCATACGATAGGCCAACTCGAAATTTTCGATCCGGGCAGCCAACTCCGCTTCCGCCGGATTTTGCTCTTCGTGCCGGTGATTCAACCGGGCCAGCAACGCCAATTGCCGGCGCTGGTCTTCGTCGCTCATGTGTCCGAGCCGCTTGAGGTTGTTGATCGGATCGCCCTGGGGGCTCAGGTACGTTCCCTGAAAAACACCCGGCAGGAAACCCGCTCCCCAGTTACTCGCGTTTCCTTTGGGCAGTCCGCGCCCCTGCGGGTCGCACATCACGACAAAGGCCGGCAGATTCTCGCTCTCGCTTCCCAAACCGTAGGTGACCCAAGACCCGACGCAGGGAAATCCCATCCGGCTCATGCCAGTGTTCATTTGAAACAGCGCCGGCGAATGATTGTTTGTTTCGGTGAAGCAACTGTGGATGAAGGCCATGTCGTCGACGTGCCGGGCTTGATTCGGAAAAATCTCCGAAACCCAAGTGCCCGACTGGCCATGCCGCGTGAACTCAAACGGGGACTTCATCAGTCCGCCGATCTGCCCGGTAAAAAACCCGGTCTTCGGATCAAAGCCTTCCAGCGGCTTGCCGTCGCGTTTTTCCAATTCCGGTTTGTAGTCCCAGGTGTCAACCTGGCTCGGGCCCCCGTTCATGAACAGCCAGATCACGCGCTTCGCTTTGGCCGCGAAATGGGCGGGCCGCGGAGCCAGCGGATTGAGCGACAAGTCGCCGGCGGCCTGCACCCCGTGGCTGAGAAGGCCTTCGCCTTCGAGCAGCGACGCCAGGCCCAACAGTCCGAAACCGGAGCCGAAACGCCGCAAGAAATCGCGTCGCGAGGTCATGTTTCACTTTCCTTCCACGGCGCGTCCATCATTCACGGGCACGCCAAACCACCGGAAATCACCACTCAATCGACGAACACAAACTCGTTCAAACTCATCAAGGTCTGGCAGAAATCGGTCAGCGCAAGCTGGCCGGCATCGGGCTTGCCCTCCGCGACGTAGGCCCGCGTCTGCTCGGCCAGAAACGCCAACGCGTCGGCCTCTTCGTCGGGCGACGGTTGGCGGCCAATCGCAATCGCATAGGCCCGGCGCACGTTGTCGGCCGCCGAATCCCCGGAAGTGGCGAGCACTCGCCGTGCAAAACCCTCGGCATAGTCGCGGACAATCGGGCTGTTCATCATCAAAAGTGCCTGCGGCGCGACGGTAGTCGTCGATCGCAGCGCGATGTCTTGCAAGGAATCGGGCGCGTCGAACAACGTCATCATCGGCACCAGCTGGCTGCGCTTCACAAAAAAGTAAATACTACGGCGGCGCATCTTTTCGTCGAGCGTACCGGCACCAAACATCTGGTCGTCCAACAGGCCGCTCACCGCGAGCATGGCGTCGCGAATCGTTTCCGCCTCCAAACGTTTACCGCTTTTGCGCCAGCAAAGCAGATCGTCGTGATCGGCGGCCTGCCGTGCGGCATCGCTCCCGTCGGATTCGAGATAGACGCTGCTCGTCAGAATCAGTTTGTGGATCGGTTTGAGTCGCCAGCCCCCATGCACCAATTCGATCGCTAGCCAGTCGAGCAATTCGGGATGCGTTGGCCGAGCCCCTTGCGTGCCGAAATCGCTGGTCGTGGCCACGATCCCCCGTCCCAGGTGATGCTGCCAGAGGCGGTTGACGATGACTCGCGCAAGCAATTGCCCGGCGCCGTAGTCGACGTCGGTGATCCAGTTTGCCAGCGCGTGCCGCCGGAACGTGGTTTTGGCCCCTTGGGGCGGTGCGTCTGCCAGTGCGCGTCACCGTCGGGATGGCGCGCGAGCACGGTGAGAAATCCCGCGGCGGCTTCGGCGACTTTCTGGTTCGGGTCGCCGCGTTTCACTTGAAACGTCTTCTCGTAAAAATCGGGACCCTGCGTGTGCAGTCGTACGGCGGGAACCCCTTCGCTGGCGATCAGCATCTTTATCAGTTGCGGCTTGGGCGCGCGCGCTGTCGTGCTCTTGGAGTTTCGCGTTCAACTCCTGCCACCGCGCGTCGGTCGGCTTGAACCAGTTCAGCAGGGCCAATCGCTGCGCGGCGTCGAGCGTGTCGATCGAGCCCGTGCCCAGCCGCGCAAGTGCCGTCGCCACGTCCGCCCGCATACTGCCGGCCGCCAGGGCGGCAGGCCGCGGAGCGGTAGTGACACTTAAACGCGGTCGGCCGATGTTATGGCGGACGTTCCCTTTGAATTCGAGGGTGAATTCCAGAGCAGTTCCGCCCTCGAAGCCGATGTCGGTGCTCGTTTCGAAGATTGCCGCGTGGTTCTTGCCAAACTCGGGATCGACAGCCCACCCAGTCCGCTCCTGGTCGTCGATGATCGTTGCGGCCGTATAGGGGCCTTGCTCAAACGTGGCCTGGGGATGCGTGAGCTTCACTTCGACTGGATCGCCGACTCCCGACATCGGTTTGGCCACGACGCGCAGATTCGTCAACTGCATGTTCCCATTTTCGGCCCGGCCCGGCCCGCTCTTTGGCAGCGACGGATCGGCCAAGGCTTCGACGCGTACCGCGGTGATGCCGGCCAAGTCGGATTGAACGACAATCGTATAGGTGTCGAAGTCAGGATTGGCAGCGCTTGCCAGGAGCGACCCGTCGCCGACGCGCGTCAGCGTCACCCCGCCCTGCGACCGATACTCGGCCGGGTCGAGAATCACCCAGGTCGGCGGCGCCAACGTCTGAGCCTTATGCCACGCGTCGAAACGGGCGGGAAGTTCATCGCGCTCAAACGCGTCCAGCGAGGCCTTCAGCGGCGCTCTGGCCACCTCGTGTTTGGCCAGGGCTTCGCGATAGGCCGCCGGCGCCACGTCGACGTCGAAATCCGAACGGACCGTCGTGGTGAAAGTGCTGGCGACTGCGTAATAATCCTTGATCGTAAGCGGATCGTACTTGTGATCGTGGCAGCGGGCGCAGCCCAACGTCAGCCCCAGGAACGTCGTTCCCATGGTGCGCGTCATATCGTCGAGTTCGTCGTAGCGCTCCTTTTCGGCCTGATTGGCGGTGATTTGCGTGGCATGCACGCCCGCCGCCAAAAATCCAGTGGCCGCCATCGCCAGCGGGTTTTCCGGTGCAAATTCGTCGCCGGCCAACTGCCATTTGACAAACGTGTCGTAGGGCAAGTCTTCGTTCAACGCTCGGATGACAAAGTCGCGATAGTGGTAGGCGTTCGGCCGGTCGTAGTCTTGTTCGAAACCGTGTGACTCGGCAAACCGGGCGACGTCGAGCCAGTGCCGCCCCCAACGCTCGCCGAAATGGGGATTGGCAAGCACCCGATCGACCAGCTTCTCATAGGCATCGGTGGCCGGATCGCCCACGAACGCCTCAACTTCCTCGGGTGTCGGTGGCAATCCGATGACGTCGAAATAAACTCGGCGAATCAGTTTGCGGCGCTCGATCGGTCCGTTCGGCACGATCGCCTTTTCTTCCAGCTTTGCCAGCACGAAGTGATCGAGCGGTGTTCGGCACCACGCTTCGTTCTTGACCGCCGGCGGAGCGGTGAAGGAGAGTGGTTGATAAGCCCAATGTTTGCGCTCCTCGGCCAGGTTGATCTGGCGCTTCTTCGCGCCGGCGGCGACTTCGCTGCGCGGATCGGGAGCACCGCGCTGGACCCATTCGGTCAGTAGAGCGATCTCACGCTCCGGCAGCTTGCCGTCGGGCGGCATTTGTGTCGGTTCGTCGTCGCTGTAGCGCAACGCGCGGACCAGCAAGCTTTCGTCGGGCTTGCCCGGCAAGATCACGGGCCCCGAGTCGCCCCCTTGTTGCCAACCGGGGCGGCTATCGAGGTGCAGGCCGCCCTGCAGCTTCTCGGCCTGGGCCGAATGGCATTTGAAGCAGCGCTGCTCCAGAATGGGCCGAATGTTCTGCTCGAACAGAGCGATCCCCTGTTCGTCGGGCGCAGGATTCAGCGCCCTGGGTTTCCGGAGCGGCCGCAACGGACGCCTCTTTGGCGGTGCCCGGGGCTTCTTCGGCCCAGGCGCATTGCGATCGGGCCCAAGTGAATGCTAACAGGAGACAAAGAAGAGCGCGGGGCATGACAACTCCGGCCGGGTGGGAGCCGTGGCGGCAAGGTGGGTCTTCCAAGTAGCGTTTTATTATAACAGCTCCCCCGGCTCAACAGAAAACCCGTGCTGAATTGGGTCTTTGAATCGGCTGGCCCGCTGGCGCAATCTGCCTTACGATGGGTAGTTTGGGCCTGTTTCGTTTATCTCAGCAGGGAGCGGTGCGAGTGCCAGCCGGCGTCATTTCGTTGCGGGGCGTCGCGGTTCACAACCTGAAAGAGGTTGACCTGGACATCCCGCGCGGCAAACTGATCGTCCTCTGTGGGCTGAGCGGTAGCGGCAAAACCAGCCTGGCCCTCGATACCTTGTACGCCGAGGGACAGCGGCGATACATCGACAGTTTTTCCGCCTACACCCGGCAGTTCTTGGAACGACTCGAAAAACCGGCGGCCGAACGAATCGACGGCATGCCACCGGCGATCGCCGTCACGCATAAAAACACCAGTCGATCGAATCGTTCGACCGTTGGCACCGCCACCGAAACGAGCGACTACCTGCGCCTGCTGTTGGCCAGGGTCGGCGAATTGTCTTGTCTCGACTGCGGCCGCACGGTCCGCTGCGAGACGCCGCAACTTGTCACCGAGCAGCTCGCGCGGCTGCCCGCTGGCACGCGTCTACTTGTGGCCTTCCAGCCGCTGACCGCCGATGGCACAAGCGTACACGCGATCGCCGAGTCGCTCCGGCAGCAGGGCTTCATTCGGCTTTGGGTCGCCGGCCACGTGGTGAATCTGGCGGATGACGCCGCCTTGGCCACGCTTCCCGCCGCAACGCCTGGGCCGGCCGACGGACCGCTGCTGGTGGTCGTTGACCGCCTCTCGGCCGGCGCGGCGAGCCAGACCCGGCTTTATGATTCGCTCGAGATCGCCTTTTCCAAAGGCGAATCGGTGTGCCACGTGCTGGTGGAAGAGTCACCCGAGCTGGCGGCGGCCACCTGGCTCCCGACGGGCAAAGCCATCAACGTCGACGGCCACGCCTGGCGACAGTTGACATTCAGTGATCGCATGCGATGCGAATCGTGCGGCCGCGATTATCCCGAGATCGAGCCGCGGCTGTTCAGTTTCAACAGCCCGCTGGGCGCGTGCCCGAGCTGCGAAGGATTCGGCAACGTGACCGGCTTGGACATGGACCTGATCGTGCCCGATCCGGCCAAATCGCTCCGCGACGGCGCAATTGCACCCTGGACCACTCCCGCTTACGTCCACGAACAGGAAGGGCTCTCGCGATTGGCGAAGGCCGGCGCTGTCTCGCTCGACGTCCCCTATCGGGATTTGACCGAGGAGCAGAAGCAGCTCGTTTTCGAGGGTTCGCCGGAGCACGATTTTCCCGGTCTGGTGGGCTTTTTTCAGGGCCTGGAACGGCGCAAGTATAAGATGCACGTGCGCGTCTTTTTGAGCCGCTGGCGCAGCTACCACACCTGTCCGGCCTGCGGCGGGGCGCGGTTGAGGCCCGAGGCCCTGGCCGTGCGGATCGGCGGTCGGAACATCGCCGAGATTTCGCATCTCAAGATCGAAGACGCCCGCCAGTTTCTGGCCCAGCTTGCGCTGACTCCTTGGCAACAGCAAGTCGGCCGGCTGATGCTTGACCAGGCGATCAGCCGGCTCGGTTATTTAGAGGAGGTTGGGCTCGGCTATCTGTCGCTCGATCGGACGCTGCGCACGCTCAGCGGGGGCGAAGCCCAACGTGTGGCCTTGACCAGTTCGCTCGGTTCCAACCTCGTTCACATGCTTTATGTCCTCGACGAGCCTTCGGTCGGTTTACATCCCAGCGACGTCGATCGGCTCATTCGGGCGATCGAAGACCTGCGCGATCGAGGCAACACCGTCGTCGTCGTCGAACATGAAGAGTCGATCATCCGCGCCGCCGACCAGGTGATTGAGATCGGACCGGGGGCTGGCGAGCGCGGCGGCCAGGTTGTTTTTCAAGGAACGCCGGCCGAAATGATCGAGTCGCCCCACAGTTTGACGGGCGATTTTCTGGCCGGCCGGCGCGGCATCGTGGATAACCCGCGCCGCCGCTCCCCCAGTCACGGCTGGATTCGTCTGGCCGGTGCGCGGGGAAACAATTTGCAAAACATCACCGTTGAGTTTCCGCTTGGTTTGCTGTGCGTCGTCACTGGGGTCAGCGGCGCCGGCAAAAGCACATTGGTTCAGGACACGCTTTATCCCGCCTTGCGGCGGCGAATGCACCAGGAGTCCGCAGCGGCGTGCCTCTACGATGATGTTTACGGCGACGGCCAACTCAACGACGTGATCATGGTCGATCAAAGCCCGATCGGTCGCTCGCCCCGGTCCAACCCGGTGACGTACATCAAGGCCTTCGATGAAATCCGGGCCGTTTTTGCCGACACGGTCGAGGCGCGCACGCGCAATTTGGACGCTGCCCACTTCAGCTTCAACATCGATGGTGGCCGGTGTCCGACCTGTCATGGCGACGGTTATCTCGAAATCGACATGCAATTCCTGGCCGACGTCTACATGAAGTGCAGCGAGTGCCAGGGCCGGCGCTATCGCCGCGAGATTCTGGGCGTGAAGTATCGCGGCCGCAACATCGCCGACGTGTTGGACATGACCGTCCGCGAAGCGTTCACTTTTTTTCGCGGCTATCCCAAGGTGCAGGCTCGGCTGAAACGCCTGATCGACGTCGGACTCGATTATTTGCGGCTCGGCCAGCCGGCCAACACGCTTAGCGGCGGCGAGGCCCAGCGACTCAAATTGGCCGGATACATGTCGACCTCGCGGCGCGCACGTTCGCTGTTTCTGCTCGACGAACCGACGACTGGCCTGCACTTTCAGGACATCGTGCAACTGCTCGACTGCTTCGATGCTCTGGTGGCCGTGGGGCATTCGCTCATCGTCGTTGAGCACAACCTGCAATTGATCAAGTCGGCCGACTACATCATCGATCTCGGTCCCGGCGCCGCCGACCGGGGGGGCCGCCTCGTTGTCCAAGGGACTCCGGAGATGGTCGCTCGCTCGACGGAGTCACTCACCGGCCGGTTTCTCCGCGAAGCACTCCACGCAGTGCCGCTGTCCCAGCGCGCTTAAGGAACCCATTCGCACATGTCCGGCCCGTCTATCCCTCAAACCCCGCCGCCCGATGGTGCGCAACTCCGCCCCGACGTTCAGCTCTATTTCGGACAGGCGACCGAAACCGGCTGCCGGGTCCATGCCGTTTGGGATGCGGCCGAGCCCGTTGGGGCCGACGAGCCCCAGGCGATCCTCTACGGACCCGAATCTCCCTACGCCACGACCTTGCGTGCTCGCTATCCGTTGGCCCGTCGGCCGGGAGCCGCCGGCAAGCCGGCCGAAGCTTGGATTGCCGAACCCTGCTTTTGGACTCCGGCTGCCCCCTACGTCTACCAATACGAGATCCGCTTTCTGGCGGCCGCCCCTCCCGTCACGGGAATGTTTGGCATCCGCCGCCTGGCGGTTCAGAGCGATCATTTGGTCTTCGACCGAAAACATTGGGTCTTGCGGGTGCAGCGCCGATTCGGTCGGCGAGCTTGCGCTCGGGCGTCGCGACGCATCCGCGGAACAGGCGGCGTTGCTCGCCGTCTGGCATGAGGCGCCGTTGGCTGCGGCGGTCGACAATCCGACCGATCGACTGTGCGAGTTGGCTAGCCGATTGGGAGTGCTGCTCGTGGCACGGTTATCTGGCGGCGGCGACGTCGGGGCCGAATTGCGCCGATTAGCACGCTGGCCGGCTGTAGGAATTGCTATCCTGACAGAGGCGCCCGGCGACGAAGATCTCCGCCGCCATGCCCGAAACATGCTGTTGGCTCAGTCGGTTTCGCACGCGGCGGCGTTCCAGCCGGCCGCCTGGGCCCAATTGCTTTTTTGCGAGGTCGGCGATCCGGCAGATTTTGCTGGGAAGGTAGCTGGCTGCGGATTGCCGATCGTTGCCGTGAGGCCCGATGGCGCTTGGCTTTTGCCGCTCGAGGCTCGGGCAGCGTGCGACCGTCTGCAGCGCGATCTGGCCGCCGTGGGATTGCAACTGGCTGGTTACCTGGTTTAGCTCCCGGACGGGTGCGCAGCGAGAGACGCATGGAACCCAATGAGACGCCGGATGCCGCCGCACCGCAGGCCGCTGAAGCGGAATTGGCCCGCTACGAGCGTCAGATGCGCTATGCGCCTTTGGGGATCGAAGGGCAGAGGCGGCTCGGCGACAGTTCGGCCCTGTTGTGTGGATGTGGTGCGCTGGGCTCACACGTGGCCGATCTGTTGGTTCGCGCCGGAATTGGGCGGCTTAAAATCGTCGATCGTGATTTTCTGGAGCTGGGCAATCTGCAGCGGCAGACCTTGTTCGATGAGCAGGATCTGGCCGACGATTTGCCCAAAGCGGTCGCCGCCGCCGCGAAGCTTGCCCGCATCAACCCGCGCGTCGAGATCGAACCGATCGTCGCCGATATCGACTTCCGCAACATCGCCCAGCTTGCCGCCGGAGTCGATCTGATTCTCGATGGAACCGACAATTTTGAGACCCGATATTTGATCAACGATCTCGCGGTGCGGGATTCGATCCCTTGGATTTTTGCCGGCGTCGTCGGGGCCGCGGGCCAGACGATGACAATCTTGCCCGGTCAGACCCCTTGCTTACGCTGCCTGATGCCCGAGGCGCCGCCGGCCGGCGAGGCACACACTTGCGAAACGGCCGGGATCCTCGGGCCGGCCGTGGGGTTGATTGCAGCGATCGAGGCGATCGAGGCGCTGAAGATTCTCAGCGGGCACCCCGAGGCGACGAATCGTTCGCTCGCGGTCGTCGATTTGTGGGACAACCGGCTGCGGCAGATCGATCTGGCCAGCCTTGCCGATCAGGTCGATTGCCCCACCTGTGGCCGTCGCGAGTTTTCCTGGTTATCCGGCACGCGGCCGACCAGCACGCCGTACTGTGCGGGCGGGGAGCCGTCCAGCTCACACCGCCCGAGCGACTCGAATGGGATTTGGTGGCCTTGGCTGCGCGGCTGGCTGGCGTGGGCCGCGTGACGGGCAACCGCTATTTGTTACGTCTCGTGGTCGAGGGCTATCAGCTGACGCTCTTCCCCGACGGCCGCGCGATCATTTCCGGCACTGCCGACATCGGCCACGCCCGGGCCGTTTACGCCCGGTACATCGGCCATTGACCTCCGGCGGTTCACGCCGAGGCGGCCGCCGAGTAATTTTTCGTGGCGGCGGCGATCGAGGCACCGTGGTCGAACTTGTAGCCCTGCTCGGCCAGAATTTGTTCAAGCGCCGACAAAAACAACAGGACGTTGGCCGCGCGCGAGCCGTAGCCCATCAAGCCGATTCGCCACACCTTTCCCTTGAAGTCGCCCAGCCCTGCGCCGATCTCGATCCCGAACCGGTTGAGCAAGTCACGCCGCACCACGGCGTCGTCGATGCCGGTGGGAATCTTCACGGCGTTGAGCATTGGCAGTTGGTGCCCTTCGCGGGCGGCAAAGCCGATGCCGATGGCGGCCAGGCCGGCCTTCAGCGCCAGATGGTTCGTTCGATGGCGGGCAAAGCAGGCTTCCAGCCCTTCTTCCAGCACGATCCGCAGCGCTTCGCAAAGGCCGTAGGTCATGTTGATGGGCGCCGTGTGGTGGTAAACCCGTTCTTGTCCCCAGTATTTAGCCAACATCGAAACGTCGAGGTACCAGCTCTGCACTTTCGTCTTGCGCTTTTGAATTACGTCCAACGCGCGATCGTTGAAGGAGACCGGGGCCAGACCGGGCGGGCAGCTCAAGCACTTTTGCGTACCAGAATAAATCGCGTCGATCCCCCAGCGGTCGACTTCAACCGGCACTCCGCCCACCGCCGTTACCGCATCGACCAACAAGAGTGCGCCGGCGTCGTGGACGAGCCGAGCAATTTCTTCGATCGGCTGCCAGGCACCGGTCGACGTTTCGGCCATCACGATGCCGACCACCTTGGGCCGGGCCGAGGCCAGCACCGACTTAAGGTCTGCCGGCTCGAAAATCTCGCCCCAAGGACGATCGATCCGGGTTACCTGGGCGCCGGCCCGACCGGCGACGTCGGCCATGCGCCCGCCGAACACGCCGTTGACGCAGACCACCATCGAGTCGCCTGGCTCGATCAAATTCACCACCGCGGCTTCCATTCCAGCCGAACCGGTACCGCTGACGGCAAAGGTCATCCGATTCTGGGTGCGAAGGACCGAGCGCAGCATTTGCTGCATGCCGTCCATCAACACGAGGTAATAAGGATCGAGATGGCCGACCGTCGGTTTGGCGAGTGCCGCCAACACGCGGGGATGCATGTCGCTGGGCCCTGGTCCCAACAACACGCGGATCGGCGGATTCAGCTCTCCAATGAAATCACTCACCGGTGACATACAACCAATTCCTTTCGCAAAATCATGAATCTTGGAGCCATAGGTCTCAATTCTCCGCCGGAGCCGGCTCGCGCACCAGGGCGCTGATCTGCTTGAACTCGGGAGTGCCGGCCGCCTGGCACCACTCGAACAGGGCCGCCTCGGTCGTCGTCAGCGTGGCCCCACTCGATTGCATCCGCTTGAGGGCAATCTTTTCGTCGATCGCAAACCGGGCGCCGATCGCATCCACCGCCACGTAAACGCTCCGACCACTGGCCAACAAATCGAGCGCCGTTTGCTGAATGCAGACATGCGCTTCAATGCCGGCCAAGAGCACTTTGGGGCGGTTGTCGGCAGCCAGGCGTTCCGCAATCTCGCCGCACGAGAGACAACTAAAACCCACCTTTCCCGGCACGGGTCCCAATAGCGCAGCGAGTTCCGGTGTGGTGGGGCCCAGCCCTTTTGGATATTGCTCGGTCGCCAGCACGGGTACCCCGAGAATCTTCGCGCCCTGGATCAGACGGCCGACGTTCCACACAATCCGTCGCGCGCCGGGAATCAACCGGACCAGTTTCTCTTGCACGTCGACAACCAGCAAAGTGGTATCGGCGGCCGACATCAATTCGGGGCTGCGGGTAAGTGGATCGCTGTTGCTCATGGGTGGCCAGCATAGCCGAAAAATCTTCCTCCGGCCATCATGCTCGCTCGCCGGCGGCACGCACCGCGTGGTTGGCACGGGACTGCTCTCGGCACCGGCTGCCGGCGGAGGCTAGAATCGAGGGCATATGCCCGCGAGTCGCGCGCAGCTACAAGTTTCCCAGGTGCCCGCAATTGGCTGCCGAGAACGATCCGATCGCCCAACGCCGGTTTGCCATCGAAGTGGTCGAGCGCCTGCGCGCCGCCGGCTACGACGCTTACTGGGCCGGCGGGTGCGTGCGCGATGAGCTGCTCGGGCGCACTCCCAAGGACTATGACGTGGCAACCAGTGCGCGACCGGCCGAAATCCGCGCGCTTTTCGGCCAGCAGCGGACCCGAGCCATCGGCGAAGCGTTCGGCGTGATTACGGTGCTCGGAAGAAGGCCAGCCGGCGCGATCGAAGTGGCCACCTTCCGGCAGGATGCGGCCTATAGCGACGGCCGCCATCCCGACGCGGTCATTTTCAGCACGCCCGAGCAGGACGCATTGCGGCGCGATTTTACGATCAACGGCCTGTTCTACGATCCTGAGGCCAGGCAAGTCCTTGATTTCGTGGGCGGCCAGAAGGATCTGGAGCATCGTTTGATCCGGGCTATCGGCCGGCCGAATGAGCGATTTGCCGAGGACAAGCTGCGGCTGCTCCGCGCTGTCCGATTCGCGGTTCGTTATGGGTTTGAGATCGAGTCCGACACCCGGCGCAATCGAGCAGATGGCCGATCAGGTTGGCGCCGTCAGCGTCGAACGGATCGCGATGGAATTGCGGCTCATTTTGCTCCATCCCGATCGAGCAAAAGGGGTCCAATTGCTCGACGAGGTGGGCTTGCTGAAAGCCGTCATGCACAAGGCCGGTGTCACCTGGCGGGAGCCAGCCGGGGGCGATGATTGGTCAATCACGCTCGATGTTTTGGCTCAACTCCACGAGCCCAGCTTTCCTTTGACGCTGGCCGCGCTGGTTCATCGTCTGTTGCCCGGCGAAATCACCAAGCTGGCGGTAAACCTGAAACTCTCTAACGCCGAATCCCGGCGCGCGGCTTGGCTGGTCATCAATTTTCAACAGTTGCTCGCCGCCAAATCTTTGACGTGGCCTCAATTGCAACGGTTGCTTGTAGACGAGGGCTCGGCGGAATTATTGGCGCTGGCGGAAGCGATCGTTCAATCTACAAAAGCGGATTCCTCGGGTGTTGAATATTGCCGCTTTAAGCTCAACGTGCCCCCCGAGGAACTCAATCCTGCGCCATTGCTGACGGGCGATGACCTCGTGGCCCATGGCATTCGTCCGGGGCCAGATTTCCAACTGCTGCTCCAAGCAGTGCGCGATGCACAGCTCGATGGGGTGATCTCGACCAAACCTCAATCGCTCGAATTCGTCGATAAGCTGCGCGCTTCCGATGGCCCGAGCAGCAAGTCAGGCTGATCGCTCGACATTGATCGGCAAGTGGTTGCGCCAATCGGCCAGATCGACGCCATGTGGCTTTATCTGGCGTGCAAGGCGGCACCGCGGTCGATTAGCGGCCAGTTGCTTTGCCGGAGTCATTGGCCCCCCATTCCGGTTAACTAGGGCCCAAGCATGCACGCGGTTTTGCAAATTTGAAAAGATTGCGCCGATTGGCTGGCAGGCGTTTCAGATATTTTCCAAAATCACGTCCCCCATCCCGTGAAATTGAGCCCAAAAGCCGGCCCAGCGGGTATGTTAATTGTGGGGGCGGCACCCGATTTGCGACCATAGCTGCAGGGCCTGTCGTGCAAGATCACGGAAATGTAATATCGCCTGCCAAACCACTTTCGGACGGCAGCGTAGAATGGCTCAGGCGACGGACTCGTTCTTTGAAAGGGGGGGTTCCATGCGATTTAGGAATTTCGGCTTTGCGTTGACCCTGTTGTCAACGATGTTGGCCCCCATGGCGGCATATGCCCATGGCGGCGGCGGTGGCGGCGGCGGACACGGTGGCGGAGGCGGTGGTCACGGCGGCGGCTTTGGTGGCGGCCACTATGGCGGTGGCGGCTGGGGTGGCGGCGGCTACGGCGGCGGTGGCTATCGCGGAGGCGGCGGCTATGCCGGTGGCGGCTATCGTGGCGGGGCCGGTGGTATGGCACGTAGCGGCGCGGGCGCCGCACGCTCAAATAACAATTTCGTGAACCGCAACTTCGGCAATACCGCGGGTCGCAACGGAATGAACGGCAATCGCTCGTTCAGCCAGGGCGCTCGCAATGGCAACTTCGCCAACAATCGCGCCAACTCGACGTTCCTGGGCAATCGTTCGGCCTTTGGTAACAACGGCCAGAACGGCCGGTTCAACAACTGGGGATGGGGCAACCGCGGCGGGTATGGGGGCTACGGTGGCTATGGCGGTTACGGTGGGTATGGCTTCTTTCCGTTCTTCGGTTACGGCCTGGGATATGGATTGGGCTTCGGCCTCTTTGGCCTCTACGGGCTAGGTGGCTACGGCTATGGCGGCTACGGTGGATACGGCGGCTATGGCGGATATGGTTATGGCGGCTACGGAAATGGCTACTATGGCAATCAATACGCCAACTACTCGACAGCCAATGATCAACTTCCGGCTACCAGCGGCATCGACTATGGCACTCAGGGTGAAAACGATTTTCGTGCCGGCAAATACCAAGAGGCCGCCAACGACTTTCGCCATGCTCTGATCGACGAACCCAACAACGCCGCGTTGATGATGTTGCTTGGCCAGTCCTTCTTCGCTTCGGGACATTTTGCCGAGGCAGCCGGCGCGACCGAACTGGCAATGTCAATGCTTCCCGAGGATAAGTGGGGCACGGTAATTCAAAACTACACCCAGCTCTACGGCACCCCGGGGGACTACAACAATGAGCTGAAGGCCTTGGAAGCGGCCCGTACGAAAGATCCCAAGAATCCGGCACTTCGTTTCTTGCTCGGTTTCCACTATGGCTACCTCGGATATCCGAAAGAGGCCGTGCGTGAATTGAGCAAGTCGGTGGAGTTGGAGCCGCGGGACGCAGCGTCGCGCAAGCTGCACGACATCTTTGCCGCCAAGATCGGTGCTTCGCCGGTCGGACCGCCAGAGATGCCCAAGGTCGAGGGACCTGAGCCGACAAAGCCGGAAGGTCAGACGGGCGTGGAGCCAGCGGTTCCGACCACGTCGGGAATCGCTCGACCCGCTCTCAGGATTGCCGCGTAATCATCATCCCGATCGAGCCGTTCGTGACAGCCGCCTGGGATTGATTGCTCAGAAGGCCGATATGAAAGGCGTCGGGAGACAAAACTCTTACGACGCCCCGGGGGTCGCCCCGGGGCGTCTTTTTTTCGCCGCACACCCTTAGCCGCTCTCTGCTTCGCCTACCAGAATCTTTTCCGCGGCCTGACGCCCCAGGGTTGTTTGCGTGCCTCCGATTTCGACGGTGACGATGCTGGCCGCCGATTGGTTTGCCAGCACCAATCCGTTGGCTCCCAAGACAAGCCCAGAACCGGCAAGGTAGCGAAGGAACTCGGGCGATTGGTCAACGACCCTGGCCAGGCGAAATCGGTGCCCGACCGGGCAGGCAGCCAAGGTCCGCACTTCCGCGCTCGCTACGGAGCCGTCGCGGCGCGGAATCGGATCGCCATGCGGATCGGTATCGGGATGACCTAGAAAGGCGTCGATTCGATCGATCAGCCGGTCGCTGACCGCATGCTCCATATGCTCCGCCTCTTCGTGCACCTCATCCCACGCCAGTTTCAGCGTCTTCACAAGAAACAGCTCAATCAGCCGGTGCCGGCGAATCACACGCAACGCCAGCGCACTGCCGGCGGGGGTCAATCGGACGCCTTCGTACGGAGTATAGGTGGCCAGACTGCTCTCGCTCAGCGTTTTCAGCATGCTCGTAACGGTGCCGGGCGAAACCCCTAGCGCCGAGGCCAATTGACCCGTGGCCGCGGGGCGGGCACCACTTGCCGCGCAAATCTGATAAATCGTTTTGACGTAATTTTCGACCGTGAGGCTCGCCAAGCGAAAGTTCCTTGCTGTTCGATATCCCTGTGTGAAGCCGGTCTCCGTCCATTCTAATCACGACGCGCTCGTCCGGCGCGTCTTGCATAGCCAGCCGCTACGGCACATGATAGCGATCACCGTCCGCCGGCCGGAGCCAAAAATGAGAGCCTGCGGTGCGACGTCGATTGACAGTGGGGCGATCGCGGTGACTTGGGGCGGGGTTGTCGAACGTGGTGACGCTTAACGAGATGGCGTGGAATCTGTGCGACCGGCTCGAGGCCGACGCCCCGTCGCTGCGCGCTCAGGTCAGCAAATCGGCCGCCGGCACACGCCTGATCGATTGTGGCATGCAAACACCCGGCGGCCTGGAAGTCGGCCGCCGCCTGGCTGAAATCTGCCTCGCCGGGTTGGGACAGGTCGAATTCGAGACTGCCGATCCGGCGATTTTTCGCGGACCCACCGTGACCGTGCGGACGGACCATCCCGTCGCCGCCTGCATGGCTGCCCAGTACGCCGGCTGGCAGATTGCCGCCGAAGGCTATTTTGCCATGGGTTCGGGCCCAATGCGGGCCGCCGCCGGTAAGGAGCCTTTGTTCGATCGGATCGGTCACCGCGAACGGCCGACCCACGCGGTGGGAGTTTTGGAGGCAACCAGGTTTCCGCCGGAGGCGTTGCAGTGCGATTTGGCCCGGCGTGCGGGAGTCGAGCCCGATCGACTCACGCTCCTGGCCGCGCCGACCGCCAGTCTGGCCGGCACCGTGCAAGTCGTCGCGCGGAGCGTAGAAACCGCTCTCCACAAACTCGACGAGCTCGGTTTTGACTTAAATCGGGTTGTTAGCGGCTGGGGCACAGCCCCGCTTCCTCCCGTCGCGAACGATCAGCTCACGGCGCTTGGCCGCACCAACGACGCGATCTTGTACGGTGGAGAAGTGACCCTATGGGTCGACGCCGCCGACGCCGACCTGGCGACGCTCGGCCCGCGCGTGCCGAGCAGCGCGTCGGCCGATCATGGTCAGCCGTTTGCTTCAATCTTTGCACGCTACGAGCACGACTTTTACCGCATCGATCCCCAATTGTTCAGCCCCGCTGTGATTCGCTTTGTCAATCTCGCAAGCGGCCGGACGTCTCAATTCGGCCATACGTTGCCAGCGGTGCTGCGCGAGTCATTCGGGGACTAGCAGCGCGGGACGAGTCGTTCATGTCATCCTGGCGGCCGACTGGGACAAAACTCGAACCGGATCGTCGCCATGTTGATCGCTCTGCTCGGTTCGCCCACAAGCTGGTATCTCCACGATTTGCGCCGTGCGGCAGGGGCCCGACACCAGATTGTTCCGCTGCCTTTTCGCGATCTTCAATCGCATGTCGGAACCGCCGGGCTGGTGGTCACCAGCGGTGATTTTGACCTCGCGCAGGCCGATGCGGTGCTGGTTCGCACCATGCCCCCCGGTTCGCTGGAGCAGGTCGTGCTGCGGATGGATTTGCTGGCTCGTCTCGAAGCCGGTGGTACGCCTGTCATCAACCCGCCCCGGGCGATCGAAGCAGCGGTCGACAAGTATCTGACCACGGCCAAGCTCGCCGCTGCTGGGTTGCCGGTCCCCCGGACAAGAGTCTGTCAGTCGGTCAGCGCCGGACTCGAGGCGTTCGATGCCCTGGGCGGCGACATCGTTTTAAAGCCACTGTTCGGCGGCGAAGGACGCGGCATTGCCCGACTTGGCGATCGTGCCCTCGCCGAGCGCACCTTTGGGCTACTGGTTGGCTTGGGCGCCGTGCTCTACGTGCAAGAGTTCGTACGCCATCCAGGCTACGACGTGCGGGTGCTCGTTGTCGGATCGCGGGTTTATGGCATGCGACGTGTCAATTCGCTCGACTGGCGGACCAATATCAGCCGGGGGGCCACGGCCGAGCCGCTCGAGTTGACCCCCGACCTGGTCGACCTTGCTCGCCGGGCGGCCACGGCTGTGGGCTCCGGCCTGGCCGGAGTCGATTTGCTTCTCGGTCCCGACGGCCAGTGGCGCGTGATCGAGGTCAACGGGGTGCCCGGATGGCAAGCTCTTGCTCGGACACTTCGTGTTGACGTCGCCGCCACCGTTCTCGAGTACGTCGAAGCGACCGTGCGCGGGCATGAGAGCCCATTAAGCGCGATGGGGGGGTGAGAGGGCATGCACTATTGGCATCCCTCCCACCATGCCGCCGGCGGGGTCGCCGGCTATCACACGCGTAGGAGGAGTCGCGTGGGCATGGCGGGCCGCACGGCGCAGGGCATCGCCGTACGTTGTCTTGTGGGATGCACCCGGCGCGGCACCCGCGGAATCGCAGCATCTTTCGAAAGCGTCAGGCTCCTCGTGCGCGCTTGCGCTCGGGGCGCTGCATGCCGCTTATCGCGCCGCGCGCTCGGTCCGCCCCCTTTTCGCCAGGCCTTGGCGGACCGTCGTTAGAACACCACGCCGCTATCGGCTTCCGGGACCTCCGGAAACTCCGAGCTTGCCAAGAGTGGGGGCATCCAGGCGATTGGCTTGAAACTCGAACGGCGCGATAACTCGCTCTCGCTCCAAGTTCTTCGGATCGCCTCCGTCCGCCGGCGAATTTCGCCTGGGCTGGGATCGGTCATTTGCCTCTGCGTGCCGCGCAATCGACGAATCATGGTTGTTGCCTCTCTCTCCTTTTGCCGCTCATGCGAGGTCGTCGTTCGAAAGACCGCCCGCCGACGATTAGAAAAGGGTTACGAGCCGTCAGCCATTTCACACGCCGCGCGACTGACGCTCAAAAACTCCTCGCACAAGACCGAACACACATTTATACGGAAGCAGGAAAGGGTCGGATCGCGGAAATTCTGCGTGAAAATTTTCACAACCCGTTCTTTGTCAAATCGCTTCGCCTGACGAGTGCCAGGAGCGTTTCGTAGCCGCTTTCCCCATCAAGACTTTGGTTCCTAGAGCGCCGTGACAAGGCAGCCGCCCGGGATGGCCCATTTTCGATCTGCTAGCTCGTCTAGCATGGACTGGACCGCCCAGTAAAATGAGATTCGCCCAGTGGCCGCTGCTCGTTCTCTCCTCCGCAAGCACGTGGCCGCCAGGGGCTTGCCCCGCCTCTTTGCTTGTCGCCGGCGAAACCGCCGACTGCCACGCGGCCTTGACAAGGATTTGGGGTCGTGACCAGCATAGGGGCTACACTCCTGTGGTTTTCCGCGGGGTAACGACCCGCGACACCTTGGCCCGCCGATTTTTTTGCCAACCCGGGCGCTGATTTTGCCGTTTGTAGAGGCCATGGCGTGTGGCCGCGCTGAGAATTGTTCCCTCGAGACTCTCAAAATGAGTAATGTTTTGACACTTTCTCCTGTACGTGCTAATTTCGCCCGGGCAGTCTCTGATGTCTTCAGCCCACCGGTGATGGCCGTGCCGGCTCTGGCCGTCGGGGCCTGGGCCAGCCACAGTCAGGGAACGTATTGGTACGCACTGCTCTATTTTTCCATCGCCGTGGTCCTGCCCGTGTTCTATGTGGCTTGGGCGATTCATTCTGGTCGGATCGCCGACTTCCACATGTCGAACCGCCACGAGCGGGTGGCGCCATTCGTGGTCAGCCTGATTTGCGGGCTGTCGGCTTGGATCCTGCTCGTGGCGTTGGGGGCTCCGCGCGACTTCGTGGCGCCGGTTTTGGCGCTCCTCTTGCAGACGCTCCTGCTGTTCCTGATCACGCTGGTGTGGCAAGTCAGCGTCCATACGGCGGTCACCGCCAGCCTGGTGACCTATACTTGCCTGGTTGTCGGGCCACCAGCCATGCTGCTGATCGGGCTGATACCTCTGGTGGCCTGGGCGCGGCTTTACTTGGGCCGCCATACCATGGCCCAGACCGTCGTCGGCGCGTGTGTTGGATCGTCTTGTTTTGCGATCCTTTTCGCCCTGCACGGAATCGCCTGGTAGGACAGGCCAGGCTGGCTAGGCCGATTTGTTGATCAGCCGGCGGGAAATGATGGCGAAGATTCGCTCGGCGACCGACTCCTTTGTCCCCGCGAAACTTCCGATCACCTGGCCATCGGAAGCAATGATTTCAACGGAATTGTCGGGTGAATGCATGGCCTGCGGACCGTTGAGGACCATCAGATCGCAATGCTTGCGTTCCAGCTTGGCCAATGCCCGCAGCCGATGATCCTCGGTTTCCAGGGCGAAGCCGACAAGCCATTGCCGCTGTTTTTTTGCCCCCAGTGTGGCCACGACGTCGTCGGTTTCGATCAAATTGAGTTGGAGCGGCTCGCCGGTCTTGGCGATTTTGTTCGTCGCGACCCGAACGGGTCGATAGTCGCACGGGGCGGCGACTCCGATCAGCCCATCGCACTGGCCGAACAGCTTTTGGCTCTCGACGAGCATCTCTTCGGTCGAAACAACCCAAACGACTTGAGCGGCGGGCGGATAAGCGACGTCGACCGGTCCGCTGACAATGACGACTTCATGCCCCTGGGCCAGGGCCGCCTCGGCCAATGCCCGACCCATCCGGCCGCTGGAGGCATTCGTCAGATAGCGTACCGGATCGAGGTACTGTCGCGTCGGACCAGAGGTGATCAGGATGCGGGCCACGGCAAATCACCGTTCGTTGCTCAAGTCCAGACGATGCACCGGCGCGAAAGACACGACCGAAAGAAACGGGGCCGAACGGCTAGCGGAGCAGCGCGGCGATGGCGGCAAAAATCTTTTCCGGCTCGGCCATCCGGCCGGGCCCCTGCTGCCGGCAGCTCAACCAACCCTCTTCCGGGCCAACCAGGTGGAAGCCATCCTCGCGAAGTTGTTGCACGTTGCGCTGCACGGGCGGCTTTTCCCACATCTCCGAATTCATGGCCGGCGCTAACAGCACCGGGCCCGTAAACGAGAGCAACAGCGTGCTGAGCAGATCATCGGCCAGGCCCGACGCCGCCTTGGCCAACAGGTTGGCCGTGGCCGGTGCCACGCAAAGCAACTGTGCCGCGCCGGGACAGGTCGATGTGGGCTCCAAGCGGGTGCTCTTGGCCGGCAAAGACGTGCTCGGCAACCGGCCGGCCACTAAGCGCCGCAAAGGTGGCGGGACCAATAAACTCGCGAGCGCCGGCCGTCATCACCACGGATACGCCGGCACCGGCTTGCACCAGGCGGCTGACCAGGGCCGCCGTCTTATACGCGGCCACCCCGCCGCTGACCCCCACGATGATTTCGCGCCCTTGCATCGGAGAATTCGGCTACAAGTAGCGTTTCGTGGGGAATGGTTCGGTTAGCACCGCAAAGCCGCTCGGCTGGCCGGGTCGTCTCGACGAGACCAACCGACCCAGCGAGCGCGCCGCGGGACAACATACGCCCGCTGTTAGAGATTGGCCAGATCGAGTTCTGGCGGGCCACCTTCGGCCGGAGACTCGCCGGCGACCTTCAAGTTCGAAGTCGTGTCGAGATAAATCTTGTCCTGGATGATTTCCTGGATCACGATCTCCAGCTTGTTGTCGGTCTTCAAGTCGACCAAGGGTCGGCTGCCGGCATTGAGGGCCACCAGCCGCTTTTGAATCAACGTCGACAACTTGAAGCGACCACCGACCTTGTTGATGATTGCCTCTTCCCGCAGTTCTTCGATCATGCTTCAAACTCCGTTCTCAACCAGAATGTTGCAAATCTGCTCAACGGCTTGATCAATGTCGTCGTTGAACACTTGATATTGGTATTGATCGGCACAGGCCAATTCGTGTCGGGCCACGGCCAGCCGGCGTTCGATGGCCTCGGACGTTTCCGTTCCCCGCTTGGTAAGCCGGCGCTCGAGCTCCTCGATCGCTCCGGGACGGACAAAGATCGTAATGGCGTCGGGATAACGCTGGCGGACGGCCAGGGTCCCTTGAACGTCAATCTCCAAGACTACCCACTTTCCCGAATCGAGGCTAGGGGTGACTTCGTTCCAAAGGGTGCCATACCAATAGCCCCGGCCGAAAACCTCGAAAGATTCGATGAATTGGCCCGCCTGCTGGCGACGGGTGAACTCCTCGGAAGTCAAAAAGTGATAATCGACTCCATCCACCTCGCCGGGCCGGGGCGGCCGGGTCGTGGCCGACACGCTGGCGACCAGGCGGTCGCAACGCTGATACAGGCATTTGACCAGCGTGGTTTTTCCGGCTCCCGAAGGGCCGGAAATCACGACGATTCGGCCGCTTGCGGAGGAGTTCATGGCTGTGGACTCGCGGACAGGCGAAAGGCCGCCCCAGGTGGAGGAAGTCATCATTCGATATTCTGGATCATTTCCCGCATCCGTTCGATGGCCGCTTTGATCTCGATCACGTGCCGGGCAATCAACACGTCGTTGGCCTTCGAACCGATGGTATTGGTTTCACGAAACATTTCCTGCGTGAGGAATTCCAGCTTGCGGCCGGAACTTTCCTCCAGCGCCATGATCGTGGCGAATTGCTCCAGGTGGCTTCGCAATCGCACAGTCTCTTCCGAGATGTCACTCCGCTCCGCGTAGATTCCCACTTCGCGAACCAGATCGCTCGGCTGCAGTGCCACGTCGAACTCGGCCAGGATCTTACCCAGCCGCTCGTTCAGCCTTGCCCGATATGCGTCGGCCACGAGCGGCGCACGGCGTTCAATCTCGGCAAGTTGGCTGGCGATCGCCGAGCAGTTTTCGGCCAGATCGGCCGTCATGGCGCGCCCTTCGTCGGCACGCATGCCGGCCATGTTCGCCATCGCCGCAGCCAGGGTTTGTTCGATGAGCGGCCAATCGGTTTGGGGATCGGTCAAAGCAAACTCGTTGTCCACCACCACGCCGGGCAGCGCCAGCAACGCCTCCAGCCGAACGGGATCGGTCGGCGTCCAAGTGGCCGCCAGCCGCTCGAGTTGGCGGCGATACCCGGTCAAGACGTCCGCGTTGATTTGGTAGGCTTCGGCGGGCCGCATGCGCGTCACCCGCAGCGATACCTGCACCGTGCCGCGCTTAATGTGCTGCCGTACGAGCGCATCGATCTGCGGTTCCAAACCGGCGTAGCCTTCGCCGCTGCGCACGGTGAGCTTGAAGTAGCGACTGTTGATGGTACGCACTTCCACGCCGGCAGCCACCGAATCGTTCTGGCGTGACGCCTCGCCAAAGCCGGTCATGCTCAGTAGCACGTCGAACCACCCTCCTCGCAGATCCCGAATACGCCACAAGCAACTCAATTCACTGAGCAACCGGCCCCGCGCCGCTGCCAAGACCGCTACGGCGGGGTCACTTGCTCTCGGGCGTTTTCTCTCCGGCCCCTTCGGCAGCCCCAGTCGTCGGGGCCGCACCACTCTGGGCCGGAGTTGCGTCGCTTGCCGGAGCGCCATCACCGCCCGGCGCTCCCTGGCTTGCTGGGGCATTTTCGCCCGCCGGAGTACTCTCGACGCCGGTCGATTTGCCGCTGCTCGATTCGTCACCGGACCCTTTTTCGCCGGTCGATTTCTCGCTGCCGGCCGGCGCCGCGGGAGTGCCACCCGCGGGGGCACCGCCCGATGGAGATGCGCTTTGCTGCTCGCTGGTGGCGGTTCCCAAGTCGCTGTTAAAACGGCTTTCGCCCGACCCCAGGATTTTCACCGACGCCGCACAAAGCAAGATCCAAACGGTTGCCGTGCCAATCGTGATCCGCGTGAAGACGTCGCCAGCCTTCGTGCCGAAGGCGCTTTGGCCTCCCATCCCGCCGAAAGCTCCCGCCAATCCCCCGCCACGGCCCCGCTGAATCAGAATCAGCAGGATCAGGAAGATGGCGACCACAAACAATAAGAACATCATCAAGGAGGTGACAAAACCCATCATCGCGAAAATCTCCGGCTGGTGTTTCCAGGGGTCGGGGGCGGGTGTCCAATTCGATCATTAAACTGGGGCGAAAACGATCGCCGACCGGCTCTGCCAGCGAAGCAAAACCCGCCGAGCGCCGTTAGTGGGCCTCCGCCGCGCCCGCCACAATTCCCAGAAAGTCGGCACCCTTGAGGCTGGCTCCCCCCACCAACGCTCCGTCGATATCCGGTTCGGACAGCAGTTCCGCGGCGTTCGACGGCTTAACGCTACCGCCATATTGAATGCGGACGCGCTGGGCAATCGCCGCATTGTAATGCGTGGCAATCAATTTGCGAAGGTCGCTATGGACCTCTTGGGCTTGAGCCGGCGTAGCCACCTTGCCGGTCCCGATGGCCCAAACCGGCTCGTAGGCGATGACGAGTTTCTCCATTTGCTCGGCCGACAAACCGGCCAGCGAGCCGGCAAACTGCCGGGCGATCACCGCGGCGGTCTGGCCCGACTCGCGCTGGTCAAGCAACTCTCCAACGCAGACGATCGGAGTCAAACCTGCGGCCAGCGCCGCCTTCGTTTTGCGATTGACGATCTCGTCGGTCTCGCCGAAAAGCTGGCGGCGCTCGCTGTGCCCTAAAATCACATAGCGGCAGCCGACGTCCAACAGCATCGCAGCGCTGATTTCGCCAGTAAACGCGCCATTGGCCTGATCCGACATGTCTTGGGCACCGAGCGCTAGGGAGCTGTTGGCGATTTTGGCGGCCACCGCGCTCAGGTAGACGAATGGCGGACAAAGCACGACGTCCACCCGGTCGAATTTCTTGGCCCCGGCCACGACCTCGTCGACCAGCGCCAGGGCAGCCGCGCGATCCAGGTTCATCTTCCAATTGCCGGCGATCAGCGGACGTCTCATGCGCTACCCCTCAAGCGGCGTTCTGCCGTCAAAACAGCACTGCGGTTCTCACCGCCCAATGGCTCAAACTACTCTCTTCGCGCCCGAAAGACGCGGTCCATGCCGCCGACCAATACGGTTTGTTGCACCCGTCACTTCGCGGTGGCGGCCGCCCGAACCGGAGCTTGGATAATCTTTTTGCCGAACAGTGCGGCCAAGGCCCGAATCTGTTCGGCCAGCGCCGCGTATTGTTCGGGCAGCAATGCCTGGGGGCCATCCGACATGGCCAACTCCGGACAGTTGTGGACTTCGATGTGAACCCCATCGGCGC
Source organism: uncultured Planctomycetaceae bacterium (assembly GCA_963702015.1). Taxonomy (GTDB): domain Bacteria; phylum Planctomycetota; class Planctomycetia; order Pirellulales; family PALSA-1355; genus DATJTR01. The sequence continues at coordinate 239,713 of OY969698.1, read as the reverse complement.
CTGCCGCCACGCCGGCCAGCGCACAAGCCGGAATCAAGTCGGGCCGGCCGGTCGCGTGGCTCGGATCGACAATGATCGGCAGATGGCTCAGCGATTTTGTGGCCGGCACCGCGGCCACGTCGAACAGGTTCCGAGTCGAAGTATCAAAGCTTTTGATTCCCCGCTCACACAAAACCACGCTGTGATTGCCTTGCGACAGGATATATTCAGCGCTCATCAACAGATCGACGATCGTGGCGCTCATGCCACGTTTCAGCAGCACCGGCTTGCGGGTGTTGCCGACCTCGGTCAGCAGGCTGAAGTTTTGCATGTTGCGTGCGCCGATCTGGATCATGTCGGCGTAGCGCTCGACCAGTTCGACCTTGCGAGGGTCCATCACCTCGGTGACCACTGGCAGACCGTGCTTGTCGCCAACGTCGCGCAGGACTTTGAGTCCGTCTTCTCCCATGCCTTGATAGGCGTAGGGGCTGGTGCGCGGCTTGAAAGCGCCGCCGCGCAAAATGTTGGCCCCGGCGGCCCGCACGCTGGCGGCGATCGCGTCGAGACGCTCGAAGCTCTCCACGGCACACGGACCGGCAATCATCGCCAGGTAGCCGCCGCCGATCTTCACGCCCGCCACGTCGACGATCGTCGGCTCGCGTTGGGCTTCGTTGCTGGCCAACTTGTACGGCGGCAAAACCGGAATGACGTCGGCCACTCCGGCGATGGCCCGCAGGGGAGCCGTTTGCAGTTTCGATTCGTCGCCGATCACGCCGATGATCGTGCGGAATTGCCCGCGGCTCAAATGGGCGCGCAGGCCGAACGACTCCACGCGCTCGACGACATGGTCAATCTGTGCGTCGGTGGCTCCGGACTTCAGGATAATGATCACGCGCTGACCCGCTGGGAATCGAGGACCGGTTGATCTGCCGCAAGACAATGCGACGAATGATTCAAAATGTACGCAAATCGACGAGATTCCGACAGGGGGGGCCGTGGCCCCTGGCCGCTCAATCGACCGGCGCCAGCTTGGCGTAGGAACCGAGCACTTCCAGCCGGAGCGCCTTGCGGCCCAGGGCCGTCACGGCCTTGCGGACCCGGGTGTCGAGCTCGTGTCCCTCCATCTCGACAAAGAACAAATACCCCCCCTCGGGCCGAGAAATCGGGAAGGACTCGATCCAGGTCAGGTTGAGGCGATTGCGTTTGAAGATTGCCATCGTGTCGGCCAGGCTGCCGGGATGATGGGGAATCTCGAACATCAGGGCGCATTTGTCGCTCTGCGTTCGCGGCCCGGTCTCCTCGCCAATCACCGCAAACCGGGTCAGATTGCCCGCCTGGTCCTCGATGTCGGCCGCCAGCACGTCGAGCCCGTAGTGAATGCCGGCCTGCACGCTGGCGATGGCGGCGGCCCCCGGCTTTTCCTGAGCAAGTTGGGCCGCCGTGGTGGTGCTCGTCACCTCGATCGTCCGCGCCCCGGGCAAGTGCCTGGCCAGCCAATTGCGGCATTGCGACAACGCCTGGGGCCGGCTATAGACCTCGCGCACTTCATCCCGCGGCGACCGCCCCAGCAGGTTGTGGTGGATCCGCATCTGCACTTCGCCGCAGATCTTCACCGGCAAACGGGTGAACATGTCGAGCGTGTCGGCCACCCGGCCGTCGGTCGAGTTTTCCACGGGTACGATTCCGAAATCGCAATGCCGGCGGTTGACTTCTTCGAAAACCGCTTGAATCGTGGCCACCGGCGCGAGTTCGACGCTCTGGCCGAAGCGGTGAATGGCCGCCAGGTGACTGTAGGTGTATGCCGGGCCTAAATAGGCCACGCGCAGCGACTTTTCCAACGCGCGTGAACCGCTGATGATTTCGCGGAACACGGAACGGACGCACCGTTGGTCGAGTGGCCCTTTGTTCAGCGACACCACGCGAGCCAGCACTTCCTCTTCGCGCGCGGCGCATAGGCCGACATGCCGCAGTCGGTCTTCAGCTTGCCGATCTCGTGCGCCACACATGCGCGCTGGTTCATCAGCTTGATGATTTCTTGATCGATGCGGTCGATCTTCGCCCGCTGAGCAGCGAGCGTAGGAAGACGCGAGGCCGCAGCCCCTTTTTTGGCCGACTTCTCCTTGGCCATGCCGACGGTTCTCAAACTTTCTGTTGGCGAGGGTGCGGCCTGGCGGTAGATCGGGTGGCCGCGGCCACGCCGATCAATCGGCGCCACCAGCAAACACCGCGAAATCAAACCCCGGACAACTCGGACCGGAAGCTGCCAGGCGAAATAGACGTTAACGTGAGCGCTATGCCTGCGGCGCGGCGAAGCCGCTCGCGCCGTAAAACCGCGCCGGGAATCGTTGTGATAAGTTTAGGTTGTTACCGCCGGCCGGGGGCCGCAAATTCATTCTGCCCTTGGCGGTTGCTCGCCACCCGGTGGCGTCGACCGCGACGCCCGCCCCAGCCGGTCGGGCGCCACATTACCGGCCCAGCGGGCCGATATGCCATCGACACGAGCCCGGGTTTCGCGGTGCTATCATGTTGACTGACCTTGTACTTGGGTCAAATCGGAGTGTCAAGCGACCGGGGCGATCAGCGCCCTCGGTGTTTTCACGCCCGTCGGGCCGGCCGATCGTATTGTGCGGTTTATGGCGGAGCGACCGGCTAGGCGGTTTCGCACCGTCAGGGTGCGGTATTGGCCGCAGCATCACCGCCGGACCACTTCGTCTACTGATGTGCTGTCATATTGGCCGCCGGTCAGCCCCTCGTATCAGGGCGGATGCCAAAAAGGCAGTTGGCCGCTCCCGGCCACTGGAATTGGCAACGAATTCACGGGTGGAAATCGACGTAAATTGAAGGGGGAAAATCGTTTGGTGCCGGACTCGAGGGCGTGTGGCATGGGCTTTGCTCGATTAACATCGCCAATTAAACACACGTCAATATGGCGAGCGAGTCTGGCCAGAGATTGGGCCGTAGCGGCCTTGAAGCGTCCCGGCTCGCCCGTTTGGTATTTTGATCAGCTAGTGATAACACGGGCCCGGTGAAGGACAATCTTCCTTCGCCCCAAGGCCTTTGGTCGAAAGGAGCGAAACGGCATGGCTCAAGGTGAAAAGATCATTGGTATCGACCTCGGTACGACGAATTCGGTCGTTGCCGTGATGGAGGGCAAAGAGCCCAAGGTCATTCCAAACCAGGAAGGCAACCGGCTCACCCCCAGCGTCGTGGCCTTCACCGATAAAGGAGACGTGCTCGTCGGAGATTTGGCGCGCCGCCAGGCCGTCACGAATCCCAAGCGCACGATCTACTCGATCAAGCGATTCATGGGCAGACGCCATAACGAGGTGGCCAGCGAAGAGAAAATCGTCCCCTACGAGGTGGTCGGCGGAACCGAGGACTACGTGCGAGTTCGCGTCGGCGACAAGGAACTGACTCCGCCGGAAATCTCGGCCAAGATTCTCCGAAAACTGAAGGAAGCGGCTGAGGCGTATCTGGGCCACAAGGTCAACAAGGCCGTCATCACCGTTCCGGCCTACTTCAACGATGCCCAGCGGCAGGCAACCAAAGACGCCGGACAAGTCGCCGGATTGGAAGTCTCGCGCATCATCAACGAGCCGACTGCCGCGGCGCTCGCCTACGGCCTGGACCGCAAAGAGCACGAGAAGATCGTCGTTTTCGACCTGGGCGGCGGTACGTTCGACGTGTCGGCGCTGGAAGTTGCCGACGGCGTTTTCCGCGTCATTGCCACCAACGGCGATACGCACTTGGGTGGCGACGACTTTGACCAGGTGCTGATCAATTGGGTGGCCGACGAGTTCAAGAAAGAGCAGGGGATCGACCTGCGCAAAGACACCATGGCCCTTCAGCGCCTGCAAGAGGCGTGCGAAAAGGCCAAGAAGGAATTGAGTTCGGCCAGTTCGACCGATATCAATCTCCCCTTCATTACGGCCGACGCAAACGGCCCCAAACATCTGCAAATGGCGATCACCCGCAGCAAGTTCGAACAACTGGTCGATCACCTCATCGAACGTTGCCGCGGGCCGGTGATGCAGGCGCTCAAAGATGCCAAATTGCAGCCCGGCGAAATCGACGAAGTCGTTCTCGTCGGCGGGTCGACCCGCATTCCCAAGGTGCAGGACGTCGTCAAGCAGATCTTTGGAAAGGATCCTCACAAGGGGGTCAATCCCGACGAAGTCGTGGCCATTGGCGCCGCGATTCAAGGTGGCGTGCTCGCTGGCGAAGTGCAGAACGTGCTGTTACTCGACGTGACGCCGCTGTCGCTGGGGATCGAAACTTTGGGCGGCGTGATGACCAAGCTGGTCGAACGCAACACCACCATCCCGACCGAGCGGAAGAACGTCTTCAGCACGGCCGAGGATAGCCAGACCGCTGTCACCGTTCGCGTCTTTCAAGGTGAGCGGGAAATGGCGGCGGACAACCGCTTGCTCGACCAGTTTAACCTGGAAGGTATTCAGCCCGCCCCGCGCGGCATGCCGCAAATCGAAGTCAAGTTCGACATCGATGCCAACGGCATCTTGAACGTGTCGGCCAAGGATCTGGGGTCCGGCAAACAACACACGATCAAGATCGAGAACTCCAGCGGTCTTCCCGAAACTGAAATCGAGCGGATGCGCAAGGACGCCGAATTGCACGCCGCCGAGGACAAACAGAAACGGCAACTGGCCGAGCTGCGCAATCAGGCCGATTCGATGTGCTTCCAACTCGAAAAGCTGATGAAGGAGCAGGCCGACAAAATCAAGCCGACCGACAAAGCTCCCTTGGAGGCAGCCGTCGCCAAGACGCGCGAGGTTGCCAAGGGGACCAACGTCGATGCCATCAAGGCCGCCATTGCCGAGCTGGAGCAGGCGTCGCATGCCCTGAGCAAAACGCTCTACGAGGGGGGCAAGACAGCCGGCGCGGCCGGGGCGGGCTCCAGCTCGACCTCCGGTTCCGGCGAAAACGGTGGCCCCAAGCCCAGCGGCGACGAAGACGCCATCGATGCGGAGTTCGAGGTCAAAGAGTAAACGGCCAGATAGCAAGCGATCGCGCGAGCCGCCCGGGCCGCGGGAGAGCCGCACACACCGCCCTCCCAGGCCCGCGGCACGCGCCACTTCAAGGCGATGACTGCCGCGCAGACGCGGCCAGCGTCGGAGGTAATTCATGGCATTTCGGTTCGACAAACTAACGATCAAGGCCCAAGAGGCCGTCTCCAGGGCACAACAACTCGCCGCCGATCGCGGCAATGCCCAGATCGATCCGCTCCACCTCCTGGCTGGGCTCACGTCTGAATCCGAAGGCGTGGTCGGCCCGATTTTCGACAAGATCGGCGTCAACCGTCAGCAGCTCGAGCGCACGATCCAAGCCGAACTGGGGCACTTCCCCAAAAGCACCGGCGGATCCGGCCCTCACGTTTCTCAGGCCTTGCAACAGGTCTTCGACGCCGCCGAACGCCTGGCCACGCAAATGAAGGACGAATTCATTTCGTCCGAGCATTTGCTGCTGGCCCTGGCCACGGTCGACTCGAAGGCCAAGAGCGTCCTTAAGCTCAACGCGATCGACGAGGCGTCGCTGCTCAAAGCCCTGCAATCGGTCCGCGGCAGCGCGGCGTGTCACCGACCAGAACCCCGAAGAAAAATTCAACGCCCTGAAACGCTACGGCATCGACCTGGTCGAACGGGCGACCCAGGGCAAGCTCGATCCGGTCATCGGCCGCGATCAAGAAATCCGCCGCGTGATCCAGGTTCTCTCGCGCCGCACCAAGAATAACCCCGTGCTGATCGGCGAGCCCGGCGTTGGCAAGACCGCCATCGCCGAAGGACTCGCCTTGCGCATCGTCGAGGGAGACGTTCCTCAAAGTTTGAAGAACAAGCGCGTTATCTCGCTCGACATGGGCGCGCTGATCGCCGGCACCAAATACCGGGGCGAGTTCGAAGATCGACTCAAAGCCGTCTTGCGCGAAATCGAAGCGGCCGGCGGCAATGTGATTCTGTTCATCGACGAGCTGCACACCGTCGTCGGCGCCGGAGCGGCCGAAGGAGGCAACGATGCCGCCAACTTGCTCAAGCCGGCCCTGGCCCGCGGCGAGCTGCGCTGCATCGGCGCCACCACGCTCGACGAATACCGCAAATACATCGAAAAAGACGCCGCCCTGGAACGCCGCTTCCAGCCGGTCTTTGTCGGCGAACCGAACGTCGAGGACACGATCGCCATTCTGCGCGGGCTGAAGCCCCGCTACGAGGCCCATCACAAAGGGGTCAAGATCAAGGATTCGGCCCTCGTCGCCGCTGCCAATCTGTCGCACCGCTACATCACCGATCGTTTCCTGCCCGACAAGGCGATCGACTTGATGGACGAGGCCACCAGCCGGCTGGCCATGGAACTCGAGAGCGTGCCGACCGAAATCGATCAGGTCCAGCGGCGGCTGATGCAATTGGAACTCGCCCAGCGGCAACTGGCCGAAGAGACCGAAGAGCATGCCGTTGACCGCCGTGAGGAAATTGAAGCCGAAATGAAGGACCTGCGCTACAAGCTGGCCAATCTGCGCGAGCAATGGGAGGCCGAAAAACAGGGGGTCGGCAACGTCGCCGAAATCCGCAACCGGCTCCAGCAGGTTGAATTGGAATACAACAAACTCTGGGCCGCGCTACGCGAAAAGCAAGCCGGCGGCTCCATCGCCTCCGAAGACGATTACAAAAAACTCTACCAGCTCGACAACGAACGCAAGCAGCTTTCCGCCCGGCTCGAAACCATGGGCAACACCACCCCGGCCGCGGCCACGCCCGGCCGCCGGCTCTTGCGCCAGGAAGTCGGGCCCGAAGAAATCGCCGAGGTCGTCAGCGCCTGGACCGGCATCCCGGTCTCGCGGATGATGGAAACCGAACGTCATAAACTGCTCGTCCTCGAAGAGCGGTTGCACCAGCGCGTCATCGGGCAGGACGAAGCCGTGATCGCCGTCTCGAACGCGGTCCGCCGCAGTCGATCGGGCTTGCAAGATCCGAATCGGCCGATCGGCTCGTTCATCTTTCTCGGGCCGACCGGTGTCGGCAAAACCGAACTTTGCAAGGCGCTGGCCGAAGTCCTGTTCGACGACGAAAACGCGATGGTCCGGCTCGACATGAGCGAGTTCATGGAACGCCACACCGTCAGCCGTTTGATCGGCGCGCCGCCAGGCTATGTCGGCTACGAAGAAGGTGGCCGCCTGACCGAGGCCGTCCGCCGCCGCCCCTATTGCGTCGTGCTGCTGGACGAAATCGAAAAGGCCCATCGCGACGTCTTCAACATCCTGTTGCAAGTCCTCGACGACGGCCGCCTGACCGACGGACACGGCCGCACGGTCGATTTCACCAACACGATCATCGTCATGACGTCGAACATCGGCAGTCAGCTCATCCAGCAGATCACCAACGAAGGCGGCAGCCAGGAAGAAATTCGCGAAGCGGTCCGCGCCGCGCTTTCCGCCCAGTTCTTGCCCGAATTTCTCAACCGCGTCGACGAAACGATCATCTTCCATCCGCTCGACCGCAAACATCTGCGGCAAATCGTGGCCATCCAGATCGATCGGCTCGTCAAGCAACTGGCCCAGCAGGGCCTTGGGCTGGAAGTGACCGACGCCGCTCTGGCCGCGCTCGCTGCGCAGGGTTACGACCCGGTGTTCGGCGCCCGGCCGCTCAAACGGGCGATCCAGCAGCAGATTCAAAACCCGCTGGCGACCGAAATCCTCAAAGGCCAATTCGGTGAAGGAAGCACGATTCGTGTCGACTACCGTCACGACGAATTCGTCTTCGAGCGAGTCGACGAGCCACAACCGCCTGGCAGTGACGGTGCGCCGAGCGGCGCTGCGACAACTGGTGCCGCAAGCTGAATGCTCTCGCCGTAAAGGGCAGGGGTAGACGGAGAAAGTACGTCAGCGCGGTGCTCTCTCAATCACCGGCTGCTAACGATCCTGCTCTTGCAGGCCCCAATTGGCGATGATCGTTTCGGCGCCTGGCGTCAGATTGCGGATCTTGCCGACGATCACCTGCTTTTCCGAGAAGGTGGCCTTCTTCAGCCGGCCGGCGAATTTCGCCAACTTTTTGCGACGATGACGGCGGCGTTTGATTTCCTGTTTACGATCGCTGATTCCACTCACGTGGTTCGGCTCCTTCAGTTCGATGCGGCGCTGTATTCTCGGACTTGCCGGGCTCGGCCGTCGGATGACATCGGCCGCTGGGCAAATGGCTTGCTGCGACAGACCCATTTTTTTAGCAGAGACGTGCTCAATCGTCAATCGTGGCTTGTAATTGCGCCGCCTGCTGCACGCGGGTTTTATCGGCGATTTGTGGCATTCGGGCGAAACTTGCTTGCCGCCGGTTCGGTCTTGGATTGCGGATTGACCGCGTTTGACAGTCGAATCGCGGGGCCGTTACGATTCGGTGCGGTTTCCTTTTGCGGGCGCTTAGCTCAGTTGGTTAGAGCACCTCGTTTACACCGAGGGGGTCGGGGGTTCGAGTCCCTCAGCGCCACTGAATACTGCGCTGTTTCCAGCGAACCACGTGTTTTCTCGAAGATTTCGGAGGGTATGATTTCTCCTGTATTCTCCAGATTGTCAGGGTTGTCTGTAGAGTGCGTCGTGCGCGACTTCGCGCGACGCAACGTCGAAATGCCCGTCCGTAATTTGCAAGTAATGCTTTTTGGCGACTACCTCACTGTTGCCGATCCAGGCGCAAACAACGTGAATCGGAAACGTCTCGGCCAATTCCGTCTCTCGCGCGCTGCGGCAGATTTTGGAATAAGCTTAGGCCAGGGCTCTAGGCCGGCTCGGCGGATGATCTTGGTGAACCGGGTCCGCAGATTGCAGGTCGCATCCCGCCGCATTGTCAGGGCAAATTCGGCCCCGGGCTCGGCTTCTTTTTGAACGGCCCGCAGATACGGCAGTAGCTCGGGGAAGATCGGAACCTCACGGGTTTCGCCCCCTTCATATTGTTCTGTCTTAGGGCTATGGACCGTGAACCGGTTCGCGCTGCCAATCGATATCATCCCACCGCAACGCGAGATGCTCCGACGGGCATCGCAGGCCCCCAAATCGGCTCAAGCGCAAATAGCAAACGCCATTGGGCATCCGGGGCAGGCCTCGAGCACCTTCGCGGCCATTTCGCGCGTGATGAAAAATTCCCGGCTCTTGTTCGCGCGAACCGTTACCCCCTTCATATCCGCGAAGGGGTTTTCGGCGATTAACCTCTGTCGTTTCGCGGCCCGAAAGAATTGCTTTGCGATTCCGCACCGCCTGTTGACTGTGTTGTCGGCCAACCCCTCGCCCTCTGGCTTTGCACGGCCCAGAAATCGCCGAAATCTGTCGGCATCGCCGGCCGTTATCTCTTCCAGCGGCTTGCTGGTCCCAAAAAACTTGAGCAAGCAGCGCTTCGTATGGCCGTAGATTGTCGCCGTCGATTCCTTAACGTCGGTGCGGTCTTCAATCAGCGCGGTAAGAAACGGCCCTAGCGTGCTTCGTTTGACCTCTTGCCGCGGCAGTGCAAGACCGGCTTTGACGAGCTTCCCATGCAAAACTGATTCAAGCTTGCCAAGCCATTCCGCCGTTTCGCTGTCGATGCTGTTTTTGGCAAGGGCTGCCGAGACCAGCAGCTCGATTCTGGTTTTGATGGCTTCCGCATCCCGCTTCGACGTTTTGCCAAGATAAATGATCTTCCGTTTTCGGTTGGCATCAAAGAACAGAATCCGCCGAGAGCCGTTTTTTCCTGTCGAGATGCTAGCCATGACGCTAGGTTCCCTTTCGTCGTTTTTGTTTGCGTACTAGCCCGAGCTGAAGGTAATCACAAAGCTTATCGATGCTGGCAATCGATAGTCCTGATCGGCCGTTCACAAAGATGCTCAATTTGCTCTGAGGGATTCCAGTTTCCTGCGAAATGCGATAGCGGGTCTGCCCACAATCTTTGATTGCGGCGCGAAGCTGATCGCTGAAAGATTGGTTGCCGGCCACGCGGGCATTCTAGTGCTTACCGCTCTGTTAAGCAAGTCTTCCGGGATTCTACGCAAGCCAGCAAGTCGGCAACCGCGTAGCGGATTGCCCGGCCCAAGGGAACGCGAGGCAGTTGCCCGGCTTTGGTCAGACGTAGGATTGTTCCCGTTGATACGCTTAGCATCCGAGCGGCTTCGCGGATATCGACTAGGATCGCGGCCGACTGGTCAGGGTTGATTGCAACCATATTACCTCCAAGAATGAAAAACGCCCGGCACCCCGCGGGCATCGGGCATCGAATCTGCTGGAAAGAAAAGCGCGGGCTTAGGAGACGGCTGTCATTTCGGCCCGGCGCGCCTGCCACAATGCGGCAGGGCTCAAGTAATCAGGGCGCACGGGTTGTCCAAAAACCGCTGGCCGAGCGCATCGACAGGCATCGCTGACAGCCAGCGAATGACCTTATCCGCTTGGCGGCCACTTAGATCAGTCAAGCGCCTGCGCAGCCCGTCTTCAAACGTGCGCCATCCTCTGCTCGATCGAAGCAGGTCGCCAGTCGGCCGGCACAACAGCGCGCCGATGGTTGGAACCTTATGCCGAATGTCTGCCCAGCGAGGGAAGAATCTGGCCACCCATGAGAGAGCGTCTTGCTTGGCTACTGCCAACTCGTCAGTCATTTTGTACTCCTTTCGCTTTGAGCTTCGTGTCGATGAGGCGGGCGGTTTGGACGGTGTACTTCTTCCCCTGGATCGTGCGATAGCCGCCCTCGTTGAGGGCATCTGCGATAGCTTGGTACGTCTTTCGTTCTTCACGCAGACGCTTGATGATTGGACCCACTTCCTCCAGGTGACTTGTTCGTTCGCCAGTGACCTGGCCGCCCTCTGCGGGATTGCCGCAGAGGGGCTGGTAGGTGCTTGGGCCACGCAGGCCTGGCCGATCGGCCGCGAGGAGATCTGATCAGGGTGTGAAGGGTAGCGACGAGAGATAGATGTTCGGATGGTTGCATTTGGCACCTTGAACCGTGGAAGTTGGATATTTGGCGAAAGGACGTGCGGCGGCGACTAAACAGTCACCAGATCGGTTTGCGCTCGTTTGGCGCTCTCGCCAGCGCTCTTTAGAACCGCTGGAAAACCGGTGCTTGGCACCGGCCGCCAGGAGCTTTGCCTTATGTTCCGGTTTGAGCGTCCGTTTGACTCTCGGCCGAATCACCTTGGCCACGATCGGAAAGTCTTCGACCCGGAATTGCAGGTTGACGCCGTCATCGCCGATTTGGCCTGTGAGGATGCACGGCAACATCATCAGTTTCTTGGCAATCGGGCCGCTGCGATCCGTGGAGACGCCCATGATGCCTTCACCGTGCTTGTAAAAATGGCCGCCGGTCGCCGGGATGATGTAGGACGTAGGTGTCGTCCGGGTCGGCACCCTTTGAACTCCAGTTCGGTTTTGTATTGTGGAAACAGTGCGCGTAGATCCATTGATCGTGTCTTTCGTGAAAGGAGGAGCCTGGAGCCCAGAGGGGGCGAGGGGAAAAGAAGGGCCAGGACGGCGGCCTGAACCGTTGGGCTATCGGACGGTTGTCCGATAGGAATTAGAGGGCTGAGAACCTAAGACTGGAGGCCCAGCTAGTGGGCAAAGTAGTTATCGAGCGGTTTTCGGACATTTAGACGCCTATACGACATGTGTTGAAATTCCTTTATTTATTTGAGGAAAGACAAATCAATAAATCAATAATTGAATCATTTGATAACCAATCGTCGGAAACTGGTTTACCAAAAGAGGTTAGATGAAGTAGTTATTGCAATCGGAAGCTACTTTTGGAGAGAATGGCTACTTCCACGTCTTTTGTCGCGACGAATTATGCCATCGCAATCGGCACAATCGTTACGACCCCGAAGTGACATCACTTTGCCGGGGGTGGCGTGGTTCGTCCGTTGGACGGGATCGCGCTTTGACCGCCCGACCTGGGCATCGTCGGCATCAAGAGTGGCTGGGCCCTTGGCCCAAGCGTTCCCTATTAGATAAACGCCGAAAAATATCTGCCCGACCGGATAATTCTTCCCAGATTGTCGGGAATTTCTACTGCGGCAGGTTGATCTGTAGCGATCGAATCGTCTGTGACGGCAGGCTGTGTCATCGTGCCGCTCGCTTGTGCCGTAATGTGCCAGTACATCACCGTGACGGCCACGCAACCACCCGCTGGTGGGGCAGAGCGGACGCCTCAAGGTCGACTTGCGGGAGCAACACCGCACGACCGGCAGATTGTCGGCCGCGAGTGAAAAAGCCCTTCCACACCTTTGGCGTGTGGAAGGGCCCAACTGGCTCGATCGACGCCTGCAGGCATCGCGGCGAATTTCGGATGGGGCTACACGGCTCGCGCAGTCCGCAGCTATTCCCCCGGCCCCAAGTGCCAAGGCGAGGAGCAAAAAGTCTGGACGCCTGTTAACAAACGTCCAAACTGCACGACATCCTAGCAGGTGGCAAAGCCGAGTCAATTCCGCGGCGATGAGCTGATCGTTCGTTCTCAAATCCAAGATTCGGTCATTGTGATGCCGCTGCCATTTCAGTGCGGCCAAAACGCCAAAATGACGAAAACAAGCGTCTTATAAGAATAAGATGCTTGTTTTCGCTTGCGTTCGTGCCAGTCTTTGCTACACTGGGGGCGGTGATGGAGTTTTATGCTTGTTTCCGTAAGGGAGTCTCCGGCTATGAACGCGATGAAATCAGTCGACCAGACCAAGATTCTGACAAGGTCCGAAATCGCCGAAGTATTGGCCGATCTGACCCGCAAGGGCAAGCGATTCGTCAACCCGCGACAGAATCGAATCATCTTCCGCTTGGCCACGGGCTGCGGCCTTCGGGTGTCAGAAATCGTCGGCCTGTCGATGGCCAACGTCGTGACCGGCAGCCAGCGGCCACACATTTACATCCCCAAGGAAATCGCCAAGCGAAACAAGGCCCGCAAGGTACCGCTGTGGTGGGACCAAGGGACGTTGACCGACTTGGAAGCCTGGAAGACGCTGCGGACCTCGCAGGGTGCCAAGGCCGGCAGCCCGTTTGTATGCAGCCAGGCGGCCGGCGTTAACCACTTTTCCAAGACCGGCGAACCATCATTCGGGCGGCCACTGTCAGTCAGGAACGCGCAGGCCCGCTTTGAGGCTGCAATCAAGATTCTCGGCGACGACCGCGTGACCATGCTTAGCATCCACTGCGGGAGGCATTCATTCTGCTCACAGCGCGCTGGCGGGCGGCCGATCGATTGCCGAAGTGCGTGACGCTGCTGGCCATGCCAATATCAGCACGACCAGCATCTATCTGCACGTTGTACATGCTGACGACGACGTTGTCGGCAATCTCTTCGCATTCGAGCGGCCAGCGGCGAAGTGACCGCAAGCGACAACGCACCCGATTATAAACCGCCCGCCAGCGCAGCGTTCGGCATCACTGCGGCTGGCGAGCGGCGCCCCCAATGGATCCGAGGTCGCCAAGGATTGGAGGGGGCGGGGGAGGGTCAAAATTCCCGACCCGAGCCGCTATGGCTTCTAACGAGGCGCGGCTTGCCCTTTAAAAACTGGCTTCGTGGTCGCGGCAGGTCTGACGCGTCAGGACTATTCTTGATTCCCCTTCCGACCATAGATCAGATCCGGCCGCTTTTTACGAATTTCCAAGTAATCCTCGTGACTAATGCCCTGGAAGTCAGCCTTACTAGTCGGGACTTTCTTCGTGACCGCTGTCCAGAAGTAGCCGGAGTCTTCCGATGACTTCAGGTTGCCAATCGCTTGCTGGGCAGTTGCTGGCCCGGTAGGTGTGTCAATCACTACCTCCCGTTGGCCGTTGCCATCAGTTGAAATGCTGCGGTGCTAGGCCGAAGGAGCGCGGCCAAGTGATCGTGCGTCGCGGTGCGTGCGCCCGACTTCCTGGCAGCCTCCCTCAAAGCGGAACCGATTAGGTGTTCGTTCAACTCGTTTTCCAATTGTGTGGCGCGCACCTCTGCAGCGAGCCGCGCTTCATGATCCGGGTTAGGTTGCTGTTCATCCATCGGAGTCTCCTCGGGTTAGACCGCTTGCGCGGCGGGAAAAAGTTTAGTGGGTTGGTGTAGAAACTGTCGCGATTGAGCGAGCCTCCGCGCCACGCGTTCGTCAATTAGGATACTCCCCTAATCGTCCGACACCTCTATTTCCTTGCCGGGCGTGGTCGATTTTCTGCGAGAGAACCAATCGCCGCATGGCATAGGGCGACATACGGGCGACTTGCCAGTGCCTCGAACACAGTCAGCCATTTGGGTTGAGTCGTTTCTTCGTGATCCATTTGGTCAAACCTCAATTTCCGATGTACATACCGGGGATGCCGTACTTATCTCGCACGGATCTCATCAACCCGTAAAACACGTGGTCAGGCAGTGAGTAGAGGAAAACGGGATACTCGTACAGGATGCCGTTTAGACTCCCAGTTCTCGACGGTCGACGTGTAGCCCGCATTTTGATGGCCTGGCAATGAACGGAATGTAACGATTGTGCCGATTGTGCCGGCCAAATCCGGCGTTCGGGGAAAATAATCAAAGAATTACGGATCCCGGTGCCGATTGCCAGTTGTGTGGATTGTCAATAGTATTTTATTCAAATTCCTTTTGCCGCGAACCGCGGCTCGTGGTTCTAGCTTCCGCAGGTTCGAGAAACGTTGTGCTGACTGTTTGATCCAAATTAGCTAGCAGGCCGCATTTCACACCTTGCGGCAGCAAACCGCCGCGCTCACGGCAAAAGGCCTCATTTTGGTTATTTTGCCACTATTGCGGTATATTCACCGGACGTTTATCAAAACTCTGGCAGAGGATTACTTGGTGAAGACCCTACTCACAAAGAGCAGTGTATTGCGGTCGGACTATGCCTTGGAGATCGAGCGGCTGAACGAACTTTTGCGCAGTTACTACCCACCAGCACGCAGATTCCCTTCGTGCGACGTGCGATCGCCAACCTCGAAGCGGCTCGCGACTGCTTGCCGGAGGATGCTTGATGCCACGCCACCTGTTTCACCGCTTCGTGCGAATGTGTATCAAGAGTGCTCAGCGATGGCATGACCGCGGCTGCTCGATCCGCGAGCTGGAAGATCTCGACGAGCTGGGTACTGGCATCATCGTGGCCGGCCGCATTCAGATCAGCACCGCCTGCCGCACTTCGATTGGCGATGGCGTCAGCATCAATCCCCGCTTCGTGGTCCGCGGTGGTGGTGGCCTGGTAATTGGCTCGCACGTTCACATTGGCGAGGACGTGAAGATTCTCACGGAAAATCACAAGTACGATGGCGAGGAGACGCTTCCCTACGATCGCCAGCGGGTTGGCAAGCGGGTGACGATCGGTGACTGTCGTCTGGATCTGCGATCGGGTGCTGATCATGCCGGGCGTGACGTATCGGAGAAGGCGCCATCATCGCGGCTGGTGCGGTGGTGACTCGCAACGTCGAACCGTTGACCGTCGTCGGTGGCTCACCGGCCATTCGCATCCCGCATTGCGATCGTGATCCACGGGTCTATGGTCGGCTGAAAGAGGGTGGCAAGTTTCTCGACTGGCCTCGCCAGGCTGATTTGATCGTGGGCAAGCGGATGATCATCAAGCGGAAAGCAAAAAGGCTTTTCGTGGAAGAATCTTTGCCGCAAGGTGCGGCTGCCAGTGCTAGCTACCGCTAGGTCGTCCGTGTGGTGCTTGCTCCTGCGAAACTATCTCGCTGATACGAAGAGGATTTCACCACAGAGGACGCAGAGAAGACGCTTCGTAAGTCAGACGTCGGCTACATAACCTGCGGCAGCAGGAACTGCCACGGCCGGCTCGGCCGTCAATTCTGTCCGTTCAGCCAGTTTCTTCGTCGTGAGCATCCACAGGGTGTTTCCAACCAGGCCAGCAGTCTCACCGTAGTCAGCGGAAACAGCCGGCGAATTTTTTGGGCAGCCTTCAACCGCCGATAGAGCCTGCGTGAGAGATTGCCTAACCGCTGTTCCGTGCAGCCAACCGCCGCGAGGATTTTAGCTTAAAAACATTTCTCCATTGAATTCTCTGCGTTGCTCTGGCGTCCTCTGTGGTGAAATTTCCTGATCTCGTATTACTGCTGGCGGAATCTTGCTCAGGGCAATTGCCCACTCGGCTTCACTGGGCAGATCCGCTCATAGTGAAAGCCGGCCCCTTGCCGGGAACCGCAACCGTTTTTCGCGGCGTCCGCATGTGCTTCAGGGGCTGCTCACTGATCAAAGCCACCGTCGCCCTAAGGTCGGCCTCAGAATGGAGCTTAGCGAACCGACTCGGCCAGATTCAACCGTCACCGGCGAGGTAAGCCCCGATCAGCCTCAAGATTGCGTTGCGCGTCTCCTCAACTAGATTTGGCCACGCGGCAATGATTCTGGCCAGCATCGGGTCAACTGCGTCGTCCGCCTGCGTCGCGCGATTGCAAATCTTGCGTTTCCCCCGTGGAATCTGGGGGTAATTCCGGTCCCTCAGCGCCCATTGGCATTCGCGGGCCGCTAGGCCAATAGCGGGCAATTCGGCGGCAGCTTCATCCGCAACCGCTTGGGCCCGATCTCGAATCGGAAACGTCGGTCCGTGATCGGTTCGCCGTCGAGATTGATTTGCATCGGCTCGTCGGTGACGATCTCCAGCCAGGGCACGCGAGCGCTGACCAGCGTGCGCCGAACGGCGTCCAACCCGTCATGCAACAAGGCAGACAGCGCGGCATGCAGCTCTTCGGGCGGAAGATGTGGCAATACGCGAACGTCGAGCAGTCCGTCGTTCAGAATTGCCTGCGGGCAAAGTTGGTGACCGCCGCCGGCCTGGCGGCCGTTGCCGACGCCCAGGACCAGGAAAGCCCCCTCCCAATCCAAGCCGGGCCCCGAAAGGCGTCCGTGCGCGGAGCGGATGCTGTTGAAATGGGTCACACCGGTCAAAAAGTAGGCGGCTCCGCCCAATAACTTTTTCAAATCGTTGGGCGTGGCAACCGTCACCTGCGTGCCGAACCCGCCCGTGGCGACGTTCATAAATGGGCGGCCATTCGCCTGTCCGACGTCGACCAGCGTTGCGGTGCCCGACACGGCCAGACGCAACGCCCCCAGGGGATCGAGTGGGATCGTGCAGGCGCGGGCCAGATCGTTGGCGGTTCCCAGCGGCAAGATGCCCAGGCTGGCCGCCGGCTTGACGCTGTCGGTCGCATCCAGGAGTCCGGCGACGACTTCGTTGACGGTTCCGTCGCCGCCGCCGGCAATCACCAACTCCGCGCCGGCCTCGGCCGCCCGTCGCGCAAAGCGGGTGGCGTCGCCCCCTTCCCACGTCACGCGGACTTCGACCGAACAGCCCTCGTCGCGAACGGCCCGCACCGCGGCCCGCACGTCATCGCGCATGGCGACTTTGCCGTGCAGCACCAGGCAAGCGGATTGAGGTGCCATGGTCGTCGTCCTACGCGCGAGCTGAGTTAGAACTCGATTTTGTACCGAGCGGTCATTTTGCGGCGAATGTCGACCGTCGCGGCCTCGATCTGGCGGAACGTGCCCAGCGCATTGGTAGCTCCGATGGCTCGTTCCTCATCGTGAATGGCACGCTGCTGCGCACCGGCGCCGCGATAGCCGCCATAGTAACCGCCATCCGAGCCATAACGGCCGTAATAGCCGCCGCCGGAAACCTGGGCAGCGCGGGCACCCGTGTTGATGCCAATCCCCCTGATCGCGTCGGACGCGCCGCGCAGTTGCCCCACCACGTAGTTGCCGTAGTCGAGCATTTCGCTGTCGACGTTGAGCGTCGGCAGTCGCTCGATCTTGCGGGCCCAGCGATCGATCCAGGCCGCATTCTGGCCGAGCGTTACGCTGTCTTTCGACTCCTTGCCCAAGTCGTCCAGGATCGACGTGACCGACTTGAAGTAGGCGTCCGTTGCGTACGCCGCCTGATTTGTCTTGGCGGCAGTGTCGTCTCCGTCGACGCTGGGCGTAACGAGTGCGGCGATTGGCGCATCGATCAAGGTGAACACCGCCGCAGTCCCTCGGCCGACAGCTTGCCGGTCAGCGTGAAGCGATTTCCCTCGATCTTCGGCGTCCAGCCGTCGAAGTCCGGGATCCGCGCGCCGGTTTCGTTGAGCACCTCCAGCAACAGCGGTTTGCCGATGACCGCAAGCTGCGCGGCATCCTGGTCAAAGTCGATCAGGAACCGGGCATGCGCATCGGTTGTGAAGGCCACCTCAAACAGCACTCCCTTGAGCGAGGCCAGCAGCGGCGTCAGCTTTTGGACGTCGACTTTGGGTTTGGCGCCGCTTATGACCTTCGAGACGTTCAGCTTTGCCAGGATTACGTCGGCCGGCACCGCGTCGGTCATATCGAGCGCTTGGACGACGTCGATCTTGCTGGCCGCACTTACCGCAGCCATCAGGTAGGGCGAAAGCGCTGGCTCCGGCCGATCGCGTGATTCGTGCAGCCAGCGAACGACCGCCTGGCGATTGCCCGGCGCCATGACTGCCAGCCGCCGTTTGGCAAGTTCGACGATGTAGGCGTCCTGCGGCAGCACGAGCGCCGACAAACTGGCAACGGTATCCGTGATACCCTTGGTCTGCCGCGCGATGCTGACCATCGAAACGTCGCGCGACAAATCCAACAGCGCCACTTCGCTTGCGGGCTGCCATGTTTCGAAGTCCAGTTGAGCGGCAACCAGCAGTCGCTTGGTACTGGGAGGCGTCGTAATCAGCCCGGCCGCGAAGGCTTTATCGAACCGGTCTTTCCAACCCTCACGCTGGCCAATCGGGCTGGCCAAAACTTTTTCGACATCCATCAGCACCAGTGCGTTGCTGGCCGATGGCGCTTTGGCCGCCAGGTCGGCCCATTGACCATGCGCCGCGGAAGTCCAAAACGACGAAAGGACCAAAGCCAGACCAGCGGCCCGGCGTGTTGACCGACGCATGAAAGAAGTCTCCAAGCAGCGAGGTGAATCTGTGTACCAGCCGATTTACGGTAACAGATTCGACTGCCCGGGGCGAATACCGCGGGCTCGGCAAGTCGGGAAGCGGGCGTAGGCAGAGCTGCTGGCGATGCGCGGCGAAAAATTTGCCGGCCCCGGCCAAAATTTCGCCGCGTCTCGCGAATCTGGCCATTTCCGCGTACAAACGACAAGAGTGCGATTTGGGGGAGAGTTTGCCTATGGATTCATTGCGTAACGCGCCGTTTTGCAGGAATGCGACTGCGTCGAATCTCGGGCCGCCACGCGCCTCGTGCAGCCGGCGGGTCACCCGGCGCCGCCAATATGGTGGGGCAGCTTATCGTGCCGCACGGTTTCACGCTGGTCGAGCTTCTGACGGTGATCGCCATCATTGGCACCCTTGTTTCGCTGCTGCTGCCAGCCGTTCAGTCGGCGCGCGAATCGGCACGCAGAACGCAGTGTGCAACCAACCTCAAGCAACATGGACTCGCGTGCCAGTCCTATGCCAGTGTCCATCGCGGATTTCCGCTGCTCTATTCGTCGTCGACTCAATTGGGTTGGATAACGCAAATTCTGCCTTTCTTCGAGGAAGGCAATCTGGCCCAACAATACAACTACAGCCAACCTTGGTTCGACGCCAGCAACGCTGCCGTGATTACCCAGCGAATCTCCGTGTTCGAATGTCCGACGAGTCCGGTCCCGCACTCCTACACCGCCACCGATCCGGGCTTCGCTGGCCAAAGTGCCAATCCTGACACAACCTTCACGACCGCGAGCGTTGACTACTTCGCTCTCGCCGGTGCATCGTCGACGACAGCCCTCAAGTCACCGAGCACCATTCCGGCGGGCTATTTTTATGCCTATCCCCGCGCGCCGTTGACCACCGACTTGTCGGGCGCTTTCGGACCGCAGAGCACCACTCCAAGTCTGCGGCCTTTGGCCCAGATTACGGACGGGCTTTCCCACACTGCGATGATCACCGAAATGGCCGGGCGGCCATGGCTCTATTTGGCCAGCGGGCAGAAAATATCCGTGGCCAACTTTCCTTCTTACGTGAGTGCGAGTTCCGAGGACGTTGTTGACGACATTCCGTTGGATTACGGCTGGGGCGCGTGGGCTCATAACAATAACTTCAACATCGGCACTTGGAGCGGCGACGGAACGATGCAGGGTGGTACCGGCTCGGTGAACTGCAGCAACTACCGCGGCGTCTTCAGCTTTCATGGTATCGGAGCGAACGTGACCTTTGCTGATGGCTCGGTACACATGCTGAACCAGGAAATCGATGCGGCCGTCTTCTTCGCGCTGATTACGGCGTGCGCCGGTGAAATTTTTGAGGAATCTTCTGGCTTCGAGTAATCAATACAAACAAAGTCATTTTGGGGGGGGGATCGCGATGTTGCTGCTATCGTCGAAATGCCGCACGCTGAGGGCTGTGATCGTTGTTTTGATCGTTGCCGGCGCGCTCGGGCCGGCTCGAGCTCAGACGCTAGAGCCGCAGCCACCAAGCAAAGAGAGACCCGAGCGGCCTTCGCAAGAGGCCGTGCTGGCGGATAACAGCGTCGTTACAACGGCGGTGCCCTATGGCGATGACAACGTGCAACGACTCGACGTCTACGCGCCGCGCGATGCCAAGAATGCTCCCGTCGTCATGTTCGTGCATGGCGGTGAGTGGACGCGGGGGGACAAGGCGGCCGTGAGCTTCAAGCCGAAGTTCTTCAACGAAAACGGCATCGTCTTCGTCAGCATCAATTATCGCTTGACCCCGGCAGTTACTCATCCCGCGCACGTCAGCGACGTGGCGGCTGCCATCGGCTGGGTGCATGGCCATGCCGGTCAGTTCGGCGGCGATCCGAGCAAGATTGTCTTGATGGGGCACTCCGCAGGCTGTCATTTGGTAACGCTCGTTGCCCTTGATTCCCGCTACCTCGCCAAAGCAGGACTCCGCCCGTCCGACTTGTGTGGCGTCGTGGCCTGGTGCGGTGGATCGTACGACCTGGTTCAAAAGGTCAACGATGGCGGCGCGTACGCCGACTACATCAAGAAGGCGTTCGGCACAGACGAAAATAACTGGCGGGATGCCTCGCCGGTCGCCCACCTGAGCGACGTAAAAGCCGGACCTCCCTTCCTTTTCGCGTCCATCGAGCCCGGTAAGCCGTCGCAGCAAGCGGCCGAACGACTGGCATCGCTGATCCGCAATGCCGGGGGGAACGCAACCACGAAGATCCTGGAGGATCGCGACCACTTTGGAGCGAACCACTATCTAGGCGCAGCCGATGACAAGACCGGCGCGATTTTTCTCGACTTCGTCCACGAGGTGACGAAATAGACGAAACCGGCGCGAGAGGTGCCGCGGCAGCGTGGTACTCCCGCTCGCTTCACCCCTACCGCTCGCAGATCACGCGAAAGCCGTTGTGACAGTCGCGATCGGAGGGTTCGTCATCGTCGCGGAAGGCGCAGCGCAGATGAACCGGCGTGTCGTCGAAACCGCCGCCGCGGGCAACACGTGCCACGCCAAATTCCGGCCCCTGCGGATCGTCGACCGGCGTGTTTTCGTAATACAGATCGTGGTGCCAGTCGGAGCACCACTCCCAGACATTGCCGTGCATGTCGAAGAGGCCGAAGGCGTTGGGCTGAAATCGGCCGACCGGCGCCGTCCGAGCGTAGCCGTCGTGGCCCGACACAAAGGGATAGGGCGCCCGGGCGGTTCGGGGGTTTCCAGCCTCGTCGAAGACCGGAATTGTCGCGTGTTCGTTCGGCCACAGCGATTTGCGGTCCTGGTCCGAGACATTGGCATAGCGAACCAGGTCTTCCGGATTGTCGCCGAAAAAATACCGGGTCTTTGAGCCGCGCGGCAGGCGTATTCCCACTCGGCCTCGGTGGGCAGGCGATATTTCTTGTGCTCCCGCTTGCTCAGCCACTCGCAGAAGGCGACCGCGTCGTTCCACGAGACATAGACGACCGGATGGTCGAGCCCGATTTCCCAGCCGGGTGCCCAGGGACGGAAGGCGGTCGACTCGATCAGCGTTTTTCCATCCCTGTCGTACCCCCAGCTTGGTTTGCCATCGCGTTCGATTTCCAGTTTGTATTTGGCCTCGTTGTAGAACATCAGGAACTGGCCGAGCGTCACCTCGTATTGGCCCATGTAAAACGGCTTGGTGATTCGCACTT
Source organism: uncultured Planctomycetaceae bacterium (assembly GCA_963702015.1). Taxonomy (GTDB): domain Bacteria; phylum Planctomycetota; class Planctomycetia; order Pirellulales; family PALSA-1355; genus DATJTR01. Next base: position 217,705 of record OY969698.1, on the reverse strand, counting down.
TGTGATGGGGCAGTTCACCGTCGAGCCATTTGGGGTCGCAATAGGGATAGGCGTGCAGCGTGTCGCTGCGCCCCTCCTCGGTCCCCATCATGAAATGGCCGGCCGGAATCAAAACCAGCTTCATCTCGATCGAGTTGGTGATCACCTCGGGCTGCGCTCCGAACAGATCCGCCGGAGTACAGCAGAAGCCAGCCACCAGCGTGAGAATCAGCAAAGCGGATTGGAATGTCGGCATGGATGACTGCTCCGGCGGGTCCTTCGAGTAACAGGCGCTTTGCGATCGTCGCCGCGTAGCGGCCGAATTCTAGGCAGAAATGGCCGCTCAAAAACAGGGGAGATCGATGCCAGAGCTTCCCGGCATGCCGCGGCGCACGGCGTCGGGGCTCGCTGCCAGCAGTCGCTGCTATCACGCTCGACGGCCTACCAGTGCATGACCCAACCCCCATCGACGTTGATCGTTTGCCCCGTCACGTTCTGCGCTTTTGGCGAGGCCAGGAACAAAGCCATAGCCGCCATGTCTTCGGGGGTTTGCCAACGCTTCAGCGGAATCAATTGCCGCACTTTGTCGCCGGCCCAGTCCTCGTACGAGCGGTGCTGATCGGCCGGTTGCCGATCGGCCCACGATTGCCACACGGCCCGGTTGAGCGCCGTTTGCACCATGCCGGGGCAAAGTGTGTTCACGCGCACGCCGTAGGGAGCAAGATCTTTGGCCGCGCATTGTGCGAAGTTGATCAGACCGGCCTTCGACGCGCTGTAAGGCGGATCGGTCTGCGAACCGATCTGACCGGCCACGGACGAGACGAACAGGAATGTCCCTTGACCGGCATCGGCCATCGCCGGCGCAAAAGCATGGGCCACATGGGCCGCGCCGATCAAGTTGACTCGCAGCACGCGATCCCAAACGTCCGGCTGAAAGCTCCAAAACGGAAAGCCAAACTTGCCCGATCCGATGGCCACCGCAAAGAAGACGTGATCGACCCGCGCGAACCGCGACCGGACCGCGGCTGCGGTCCGCTGAACGTCGGCATAATCGGTGACGTCGACTGTCCACGCTTCGGCCACGCCGCGACGATTCAGCTCTTCGGCCGATTTTTGCACGTCGGGCGAAACGTCCAACAGTGCCACCTGGGCCCCTTCATCGACCAGCGCGGCCGCAATGGTCCGACCCAATCCGCGTGCCCCGCCGACCACGACGCCGACACTTCCCTTGAGTTCCAAGTCCATGGTGTACGGTCTCTTTTCGCTTTCGTTCGTGCGGATATCAAAAGATCGGGGCCAGCCGAAAGTTATAGCCACTCCCTTGGCCAAGCGCCAACGCGACCGCCGGTGCCGGTAGCCCAAGCCGCCTGATGTCGGTGCTCTCAGGGCGAGAAAATCGGCCCAGAAAACTCAATCGCCCGGGGCGTTGACGCGTCCCGGTAAAATGGTTCGAGCAGGGCCGGCCAGGGCGGTTTGTGAAGCCGGCGAAAAATGCTAATAATAGGTGCATTGGGCTTGGATTCGCCTATAATGCACCATCTACCAGGACGGTGGAGAATTGCCCGGCGATCGGGCAATGCCACGCTTTGTGTGGCATCGAGCTCTCGATGCTTCTTGTCAGGCCCGCACGTGCGCTGGGTTCGGCGGGCTTTCGACAATGCGGGGGGTGTGTTGCCCGTTCCGCGAAACGTTCATGCATTGTCTTTAGGGGGAGTGAAAACCATGAAGTCTTCCATTGGTCGCAGGGATTTCAACAAGCTGGCGGTCGCGGCGCTTGGCGGCCTCGTGGCCGGCGCAAGCGCGGCCGAAGCCGCTGACAAAAAAGATACCACCAAGCCGCTGATGCTTCAGGAGCCGCACGTCTGTCGCGGACTGAATCCGAATTGTAAAGGCGAAGTCAAAGGCAAGAAGCACGACTGCGCCGGCCAGTCGAATTGCGCAACGGCACCCGAACACACCTGCGGAGGAGCCAACGACTGCGCCGGCCTCGGCGGCTGCGGCGAGACGCCGGGCGAAAACACTTGCAAGGGTAAGGGGGGCTGCGCCGTCCCGTTCGTCCACGACGCCGGCTGGGATAAAGCCCGCAAGGCCTTCGAAAAGGCCATGGACAAGGCTGGCAAGAAGTACGGTCCGGCTCCCAAAAAAGCCTAAGGGGCCAGACGCCTCGGGCGAGGCAAATTGCCTCGCCTTACGATCTCACCGCGAGGTTCCCGGTCAGTCAATTGCCGGCTGCCGGGAACCTCGTGTTCCTGATTTCCCTTTTCGCCGAGCTTGTTATGCGCCTGCCGCGTCTTGGGCTGCCGAATCTCGGACTGGGCGTTGGACTGCGCCCGGTTCACTTCAGCTATATTCTGCAAAATCATCCGCCGGTCGATTGGTTCGAAGCAATCTCCGAAAACTTCATGGATTCGCAGGGCCGCCCGCGCCGCATTTTGTCCCAGGTGGCCGAGCGCTATCCGGTGGTGGTGCACGGCGTATCGCTGTCGATCGGCAGCACCGACCCCGTCGATTTCGCCTATCTGACGAAACTCAAGCGGCTGGCCGACACGGTCAAAGCCTGCTGGGTTTCGGACCACGTTTGTTGGACCGGCGTGGCTGGCATCAACGCTCACGACTTGTTGCCGATGCCGCTCAACGAGCCGTCGCTGCGGCACGTTGTCGAGCGAATCCGCGTCGTGCAGGATTTTCTCGAGCGGCCGTTGGTGCTGGAGAATCCCAGCACTTACGTCGGCTTTGTCGGTTCGACCATGTCCGAATGGGAATTCCTGACGCGGATGTCGACCGATGCCGACTGCGGCCTGCTTCTCGACGTGAACAACGTCTACGTGTCGAGCGTGAACAACGACTTCGATCCGGTCGAATACATTCGCTCGGTTCCACACGAGCGCGTCGTGCAGTTCCACCTGGCCGGTCATACGAATTGTCAGACGCACATTATCGACACGCACGACGACTACGTGATTGATCCGGTTTGGGAACTCTATCGCCTGGCGCACCAACTCACCGGCGGCGCTTCGACGCTGCTGGAGTGGGACGCCCGCATTCCGCCGTTCCCGGTCGTTCACGAGGAAGTTCTCAAGGCCCGTTCATACATGACCGAGCAGGGAATCTCGTTGCCGCCCGCCGGACACGCCGCGCGGCAGGAACTGGGCGAGGCGGCCAGCGTCTCCAATCCGCTTTCGTTTCTCATTCCTGACGTCCAGAGCTGATGCTTTCGAGTTCGACCATGAGCGACGAGCCGCAGTACGACCTCGAGCAGATTCAGCGCTGGATGCAAGCCGTGATCGTGCATCCGCTGGGGGTCGAACGGGGAATCGCCTCGGACGATGCCCGGCAGCATGTCGACGTCGATGCCGCGGGCATCGAACGTGTTGTCACCCGGTCCAAGGCGTTGTCGGCGGTCCAGCGGTTGGAGATTTATGGCTACGCCTATTACGCCCGCTTATTGGAATGTCTGAAAGAAGAGTTCCCGGCCGTATTGCATGCCGTCGGCGAGGATGCGTTCAACTCGTTTGCCTTGGGCTATCTCCAGAAATATCCTTCACGCAGCTACACGCTGTTCGAGCTAGGAGCAAAATTCCCCCGCTACCTCGATGAGACGCGGCCGGCCGCTGACCCCGATTCAAACGCGGGGGATAAGGCCGCCGCCGACTGGATTCAGTTCGTCGTCGACCTGGCAACGTTCGAGCGGACCGTTGGCGAAATCTTCGATGGCCCCGGTCCCGAGGACGGGGTATTGCTCAGTGCCGAGCAGCTTCGCGCGGTCGACAGCGGGCAGTTTCTCACAGCCCGATTGGTTGCCGTGGAATGTCTGCGGCTGATGGCTTTGCGTTTTCCGGTCGACGACTTTTACAAGGCCGCGCGGCGGAAAGAGGATGTGGCTCCGCCCGACGCAGCCGAGACGTTTTTGGCCGTCACGCGCATGAACTATACGGTTTGCCATCACACGCTCTCCAAGCCGGCTTACGAGTTGCTGAGCGGTCTGTTGGCCGGCGAGTGTCTGGCCGATGCCATTGAGCGAGCGGCCGGTTCGAGTGCCGGCGCCGATGGGGCGTTGATGGCCAATCTGCAGACCTGGTTTTCCGATTGGGCCGCCAGGGGATATTTTCGAGCCATCGAGCTGGCCAGCTGAGGCGTCTCGGCGCCCTACCGCAGCATTTGATCGTCGACCAGCGCTCCGTCGGCTCGATTGCCCAATTGTTCGAAGACCGTCTGATCGATCTCGTCGCCGATAAACCGCACGTTGCCATCCCCCAAGCCGAATATTGCGCCGGCCGGATGATGGCTGGCGAAGCCTCCCACGCGCGTCAGCTCGCTCTCTGGGTCGGCGGCCGAAGCGTCGACTCCTTCCACCGTCGCGGGGATCAGCCGTGCCGGGTTGATGCGGTGACCGGTATTGCGTAGCGTGGCTCGAGTGCCGCTCATCCAGCCAAGGTCGTCGGCCGACACAATCTTTTCACCGATGAAAATCGTGTGTCCCGCACCGTCGGAAATGTCGTCGCTCGAAATATGGCTATTGAGAAACAACACGCCATGATTATCGGCGTCGATCGGTGCTTCAACGTCGTGGTGGCAACCGGCATAGTTGCTCGCCGCCAGATCGTCGACCATCTCCGATGGGCACACAAACTCCGCGGGGCGCAGTTTCCGCACGGCACCGTTTTGCGGTTCATACACGCCAACCGAAAAATCGATGTGGCGATAGATATTCTCCTCATCGATATATGGAAGCACTTGTCCCAGCCAGCCGTGATGCATGCCAACGGCCTCGTTGCGGATCGGACCTGTCGGATTGAGCACGCCCGCGGGAAGCGATTCGTGCGCGGCCTGGTAGTTTTGCAACGCGATCATCAGTCGCACGACGTTATTCTGGCAGGTCGAGCGTCTGGCCGCCTCGCGCATGCTATTGACTGCGGGCAGCAGCGTCGCGAGCATCAGGCCGATAATTGCGATCACGACGAGCAATTCGACCAAAGTGAAACCGACGTGTGGTTTAGGGTGGTTGGCGTTCATGGTGGTTCGTGAATCTCCCAATCGGTTGTAAAGCGCGCCGGCAGTGGTCGAAGTTGAAATCTTCCGCGGTTCTTTGTCCGCCTTTGCGCCTGGATTTTTCGCTTCCTATTTGGCGGTTGGCTCGGAGCAGTCGAAAACAGTCCGTTTGCTAATCCGGTTCGTGGCGACACCAGTACTGGTTCCTGCCGCATTGGCGGTGGGATAGTCCGCCCGGACGCGGACTTGACGAGCCGTGGCGTTGTCGGGAACCGACTCGACAGTGATCAACGCTGTACCGACGATCGTTCCAGCGGCGCCGGCATCCCCCTTGGCGGGCGCGCGGCCAAGATCGGCCACGGTAACGTGCCAGCTTTCGCCTTGATAGTCGGGATTGGCCAACAATTGTGCGGCGGCCCGCCCCATTGCCGATTCGGCCAACCATTCGGCTTGCAAGTGATCTTCGGCCGCGCGCGCTTGGCGGTTTTCGAGCACGGCGATTCTTGCCCAGCCGACGACGAGAGTCATGGCAATCGCCAGGCACACCATCACGATCAGCAGGACTACGCCGGCGCGACGATTTGGGAGAGAATTCTTGCTCATGGCGGGGGCGGCTCCGTCGAAGGATTAGGATCCGGAGCCACTTTCGGCTGCGCGGTCGCCTGCCGAAGCATCTCGCCCAGCCGACGGCTGCGACCAAGCACCGCGGCAATGGTCAGCGCGGGACGAGGTTTCGCGCCAGCCAGGGGTTTTTCCGGCTCCGCCGAGGCGGCCGCCTGCTGGATCGTGCAGCGCACGAGCGGTGGCGAATCGGCGGAGATTGTCAGTGTCGCTTGCTGTCGCTCGCCAAGATAAAAAGTCTCGCGCGCGTCGACGTGGTCACCGGTCTCGGCGACCCGCTGAATGTCGTTTTCTCCGACGATATACCGCACGCCGTGCGCCTCGTCGGTACGCAGCGCGATGCCGGTTTCCGGCCGCTTTTCGTCCAACGTGGCACAAGATTTGGCAGCCGCGACATCCGCGCGAAAAAGATCCGACAAATGGCTGCGCACGGCGATTTGTGCCAAACGTTCGCGCACCGCATCATTGGTCCGCATCGCGCCGAGAAGTACGCGCGGTTGCGCCACCCAACACGATCGCGGCCAGCGTCACGGAGATCCCCACTTCGACCAGGGTAAAACCCCGCCGCGGCCGGCAAATCACTCTGGAATTCATGGCTGTTCCACCTGGGGCGCTTCGGCCGCGGGTTCAATCCGATAGATCCACGATGTGAGGCAAATCGCACGCACTGGTTGTCCTGCCGGACTCGGAAAGTCGATTTTAATGCCGATCCGCCTGGCCTCGGGCTTGTCGGTCGAGGGTTCGACGGTCACGTCCAGAGTCGCGGCCGGGATTGCACGGCGAAAATCTTCGGAAAACGTAAATGCGGCCGCGTGCTCTGGAGTCAAATCGTTCCACGAGAGTGACGTCAATTGCTCCATCAGGTTAGCCGCCTCGGCGACGGCCAGCTCGCGTCGGTCGATGGCCCGTTGTTGCTCCGCGCGAAACGAGCGACTGAGCGAGGAGGCTGCCGAGTGCCGCGACGAGCAGGATCGAAACCGAAACTTCGATCAGCGTCACTCCGCGACTTCGGCGTGACCGTTGATTCGTCGCGTTACATCGGATCGAAAATACGTTCATGAAAGCGCCAGAATCACTTTTACCAGGGGCAAAAAGCAGGCCACCACGAAGAAGAAAATGACCGCGCCCCACATCAACATTACCAGCGGCGAGACGATGTTTAGCGCAGCCTCGAGTCGATAGATCAGTCGACGGTCGTTGCCGTCGGCGACTTCGCCCAGGGCCCACGGCAAATTACCTACACGTTGGGCCGCATCAATCAAGGCAACATCGTGGACGCCGATCAAACCATGCTTAAGCAGGCTGATGGTCCAATTTGCCCCCGCACGTGCCTCGTCGGCGCAGGCCTGTAATCGCCGAGCGGTTTGAGGTTGAGGATAGCTTTGCGCAGCGCGGTCAATGTTTCGCCCAAGGGACGCTGGGCCTTGGTCGCGAGCGCCAGGGGCGCAAGACACGACTCTGCTCGAACCTCCGGCCCCAGCCGACCATTGGCAGTGGCAACAAATCGGCATAGCACAAGATCATGTAGATCAGTAAAGCGGCAGCCAGAATCGGCACGATGATCCCGATCCAAGGGGGCGAGCGCACGCTGAAGTAGCAAAACCACGCCGTCCAGACCGTGAAGCGGGGCAATTCGACGCTGAAATCGTCGAAGATTGCAATGTATTTCGGAATGATGAATAGGATGATGAACCCGACCACGAGGGGTAAAACAAAGGCCAGCGAAACTAGGTAGAACGTGTGCCCCAGCACCGCTTGCCGCAGGTGCGAACTCAACGCATTGCTGGCTTCGGTTTGACGCAGTGCTCCGGCGAGGTTTCCAGTCGCCTCCCCCATTTCCGCCGCGGCCAGTGCGTCGCGAGGCAGCAGACGCCTGTCCGCCTTGATCGCCGCGCTCAGCGGCATGCCGCGTTCCAAGCGGTCGGCCAAACGCAACAGCCGTTCCTTCGCCCATTGATCGGCCGCCAACGCTTTAATGAGGGGCGGCAGTGGCATTCGCTTTTCGATGGCCAGCGTCAACAGGTCGAGCGTTGCTCGGCGTCGCGCTCGGGCGATTTGCACGAAGAGCGTCAGCACCACGACAAGCATTCCGACCCAAATAACCAGGCCATAGAAACTGACAATTGCGCACAATGCCGCAAGCAAAAACAGGCCCAGTATCACCATCACCGCGATACGCACGAACAAAAAGTACGCGCGCCGGTGCATCACCGCCAGATACAGATTCAGGCCCACCAGGATCGCGACGAACAAGCCAAGCAGCGGCAAATCCCAATTCGAGTCCGCGACCGGCTGCATGCCCAGCTGGCTCTTTCGACCCAAGAGTCCGAAGCTTAGTTCATTGATGACAGATAACATTGACCGCCCCAGTCGTTTTCAGACTAGCCAGACAAGGCCGTAATGAGCTTGATAAGGGGTAATATCGTCGCAGCCAGCACCGCCCCGGTCGCCGCCGCAACGGCAACGAACGTCACCGGTGGGGCCACCATCGAAAAAAGCTCGATCTGTGATTCCATCCGGCTGCGATACAGATTGCCGGCCGAGCGCAGTGCCTCGCTTTGTGCGGACATCTGCTCACCCCAGCTTACAATTGGCCCCAACGCATGCGGGAATGCCGCCAGACCGGACATGCTTTGTGACAAGCTTTGGCCAGCGGCAGTTTCTTTTGCCGCGCGACGGCTGGCGGCTTTCAGCTCACCATCGCCGAGGCTGTCGCCTGCCAATTGCAAGGCGGCCGGCAAAGGAATTGATTGATCTAATAGCGTGGAAAGCAGATTGCAAAATCCGACGAGACTTCTCGATCGCCACAGCGTACCGACCAGTGGCAACCGCGCCAGCAGCCAACTTGCCAAAAACGTTGGCGCCAGCAGCCGCAACACAATCGGCGCGAGAAGCAACGCCACCAGAGGACCAAGCACCAGCAGTTTGCCTGGCCCACTCAACCACACCAGGGCTGCCGCGAGGGGAGGAAGCTGAATGTCAAAGTCGTTGTAGGTTTCCGTCAGCGATGGCATCAATCCAAAAAACACAAACACCAACCATGCCAGGAAAAGCGTCACGATGATAAGCGGGTAGGCAATCGCCGACTTGATCCGACGCCCGGTTTCCGCCTTGAGTTGCTCCTGCGCCAGCGATTCTTGGAGGACCTCGGCCAGCCGACCGGAATGGATGCCGGCGGCCAGCATGCCGCGCACGTGGTTCGGCAACCGGGCGGCGGCTGTCGAGAGGGCCTCGTCGACGGGTGCCCCGGCTTCGACTCGCTCGGCCAGCACCCCCACGGCTTTCGAGAATCTGCCACGCGGCAGATCGGCTTGCATCGCCCGCAATCCGGCAGCCAGTGGCAAGCCGGTTTTGACGATTTCCGCGATTTGGGTTGTCAGTTCCAACGCTTCGGTCGCCGAGAGGGCCGGCATCGAGCTGATTGTTTCCGCTTGAAGCTCCAGCACGGTCAGGCCGCGCTGCTCCAGCTCCTTGCGCGCCGCCTCGGAGTCGACCGCTTCAATCTGGCCCGACTGATTGGCTTGCTCAACGTCGCGCGCTAGGTATTGGAACTTGGGCATGAGATGGTTCTCGTCACAGCCTTTCGGCCAGGTGCTTGAGCAAATTCGTATAAGGGATGAACAGGGTCAGGCAGTAGGCGAGCGTGACTGTGCCGCCAATTCCGACGGTCAAAACGGTCGGAAGATAAATTCGCAGCCAATCGGCCTGCCGCAGTGTTCGCTGGCGATAGATTTGGGCCGTGTGGCGGACTAGCGGCACTAGCGTCCGCTCGCTCTGGCCAGTGGCAATCAGCCACCGCATGAAAGGCGTCATGCCGGCTGGACAGCCCGCATCAGGCTCAGCCACTCCGCCGCGCCGGACCCCTTTGGCCAATGATCGGGCCGCGTGTTTCACCGCGGGATCGCCCACCGTCCCGGCGGCCAGCATCACGGCCTCATCCAGCGGCACACCCTGCTCAAGTAACAGAGCCAGTACGTCGGCCAGCGAGGCGGCTTGCGCACTGGCCAGCAAAGAGCCGACGCCGGGCATGCTCGACAGGAGACGCCCGCGGCCGCCGCTCTGTAAGACCAAAGCCCGGCTCGATCGATACCACCACAGGGCAAAGATCAGCACGATCGCAATCGGCACGATCGGCCCCCAAACGCCGAAGTGATCGCCGATCGACAGCAGTCCCTGAAGCGCGGCCGGCGGGTGCCGATCATACAATTCAGGAAGCACGGGAAGCACGGCCAACACCAACAGCGCGAACAGCCCGAACGCCAGCAGCACGACCCCCAGCGGATACAAAAGTGACATCAGCATGATTTGCCGAACTTCGCGCAGCTTGCGCGCCGAATCGGCCAGTCCCTCGAGCACCGGAGCCAATCGGCCGCAGCGCGTTCCCGCCTCGACGAGTGCACGATAGACCGGCGGGAACGTTTGCGGTTCAGCTGCCATTGCGGCTGCCAGGCTTTCACCTTGGCTTAACCGCCGCGCGAGCACGTTGGTAATCCGTCCCAACCGGCCAGGCAAATCGCCAGACAGTCCTGCCAGCCCGCGCTCCAAAGGAACGCCGGCCCGGATCAATGCAACAATCTCGTCGTTCAGCGCGATCAGATCATCCAGCGACACCGCGCCAATCGGTTTGGTGTCAGACGAAACTGGGGCGCCGGAAGATGGCCCCTCGGACATAAGAAATGCTGTCCGCCTGTTCCACGGGACTCTGTTTCCGCTTGGGGTCGGGCGATCGCCTGCCCCGCGCTCAGTCTAGCAATGGGCTATTGTGGCGACATAATGTAGCCGTGTCAAGGCGCTGCCCCTGGGGTCCAGAACAGCACGGCGGGGCTCTTACTCGCCGGCCATCCCCAATCCGAGAACTCGGCGGACTTCGGCCGGGCTGGTCAGGCCCGCCTCGATGGCCGTACAGGCCCGTTGCCAACGGTCGATCATTCCCGACCGCCGCGCCAGTTGTTCGATTTCGCCAGCCGACGACCGCGAGAGGATCGCCCGGCCAACATCACTTTGGTCGATCAAAAGGATTTCGGCCAATACCATCCGGCCCAGAAAGCCTGTCCCGGCGCACGCTTCGCATCCGACGGCCGAGCGCGCCTGGCTGACCGGCAGGCCCAGCAGATCTTCAGTCCGGTCGATGGGCCGCGCACGGGCAAAGCTTTCGCAGCAAACGCTGCGCGACGACGGCCAGCAATCCGCTTCGCAACACGTAGGGCTCCAGTCCCATCTCCAAAAGCCGGCTGATCGCGCCGGCGGCGCTCGGTGCATGAAACGAGCTCAACACGAGTTGACCGGTCAGCGAAGCCTCGAGCGCGATTTGAGCTGTCGTTCGATCACGGATTTCGCCCACCAAGATCACCTCGGGATCCTGCCGCATGACCGAGCGTAGACCAGAGGCCAGATCGAAACCCGCCGGCAGGTTGACTTGCGATTGGGCCACACCCGGCAGCGAGACCTCAATCGGATCCTCCAGCGTAACGATGCTTCGTCCCCCTTGGCTGCGAGCCGCAATCTCGCGTAGGCATGCATAGAGCGTGGTCGTTTTGCCGCTGCCGGCCGGACCCACGGCAAGGATCGCGCCCGAAGTCTCGCCCAGCAACCGCCCCAGGCCAAGCTCGACGTCGTCGCCGAGCCCCAAATCGGCCAGTTCCAGAAAGCGAGTGCTCGACGTAAACAGCCGCACCACAGCTTTCTCGCCGTAGAGCGTCGGGAACGTGCTGGCCCGCATCTCAATCGCCGTTTCCGATGAGCGAATGCGTCCCTCCTGCGGCACGTCGGTCCGATAGGTCAACAAATCGGCCAGGACTTTCAGCCGTGCCACGACATTGGCGGTCAAACCTGGCGGAAACGTGCCGATCGGCATCAGCACGCCATCGAGTCGCCACTTCAGATTCAAGCCTTCCGGCGTGGGTTGCAAGTGCACGTCGCTGGCGCCGCGATTACGGGCGGCGGTCGATAATGCGCCGACGAAACGAGTCGCGTATTCGGGATCCACCGGATCGAGGGCAGCAAGCTCGGAATGGATCGGGATTTCGTTGGCCGGCATCGTGCATTCGTCGCGTGAGAAATGGAGCAACAACTCGAGGCAATTACGCCGCTCGCAGCGCCGCACACCCGCAACCGCAGGCAGACGCCTCGTCGCGCATTCTAACCTCCGGCGGCCACGTTACCGCAATCGGTCTCCGTCGGGGGTAGTGGGCTCAATCTGTGGTGGTGGGCTCTGACCGGCCTTTCCCGCCGGCAAGCCCGAATCCTTCCCGGCCGAACCCGGGCGCTCTAAAATGACCGCTCGCCTGGCAGTGCGGCTGATCCCCGCGCCTTCGGCCTCGGGCGCCGGCCCATAGCTTCCAGCCTTCGCTATGACGGCGCCCCTGGCCCGCCAGCGATGGAAGGCTGGCGGACGGTGGGGACTGATTACTTTGCGCTCCTCAACGAACACGGGGACCGTGACCGACGGGAACGCAATAGACGACGTGCCGAGCAGACGGCTCGCGACGATGCGCAGAAGGCATACGTCAAGGCTTGGAATGATGTCTTTGACACCTTAATGTCCGCTGACAACATTCCGGGGCAACTTCCCGATATGCAGCGATTCATCGTGCTTGCGAAGGCGCTGAAATTGCGCGGGCAGCATATTTGGTTCGAGGAAATGGCTGCCGATCTCGCGCATCCTCGACGACAAATTCCAGTACCGACCGGCTCAACTCTTCTTTGTCCAGCTTTTGATCCTAGCTGGAAAACCGCGAATGACTGCGAAGAAGCTCCTCGCCGAGTACGAGCGGTTTCAGCCATCCCATCCAATAGCCGGCTGGCGCCATGGCGGAGCGAACGACGTGTTCGACCAGCTTGGCGTGCGAATCCACAAAGCGGAGGCAGGGGAGCATGACAATCGACAGAAACAGGCGGCCGAGGCGGCCGCTAACCGGATCGCAACGCTACGCGCGGCTGCGAAGAGGCGACCGGCAATTACTAAGCAGCTCTTTGCCGTTCACTGCGCTGACAAAGGACTGAAGCCAGCAGCCATTCGCGATAAGTGGAAGCAATCCTACCCGAAAGAAGTAATCGAAGACGGGAACGCCGGGCGCGAGGACATTAAGACCGCGCTGCGGCGTGGGCGGGAGTTTCTGTTGGCGAACACGACGACCGTACCCGAGATGGCTTCGGTTCTGGGTCTTCGATTTGACGCCTAGGTCCGCAAAAACGCCCGTTAGAACAATTGTACCCGGTCTAGGCGTTATCTGTACCCGGTCGCGCGCGATGCTGTACCCGGTTTGGCGGATCGCGTCTGGAATTTTCCCCCGGCCGTGCGATTTGTGTTGTCCACGGGGTATTCGCCTACCATTTGTTAATCGAAAGGAGGGTTCCCATGAGAAGAGACTTCGCCCCGCTCACCGTTGGTCACAGATGGGCGGGGCAGCTAGAAGTCCCGGCCGGGGCGCGATCACTTGAAGGCGAGAGCGCCCAGGGCCGGGCAAGATGACCACCCTGGCAGGATGGCCGAGCAGTAAGGCAGCTAGTTTATACCTAGCGGTCCGGGGCACGCCTCGCGAGCAAGCACCCCGGCGGGGGTTCAACTCCCTCTCCTGCCGCTTCATTTTAATCGGCGTTTAGCGGCCCGCAATAGCACGTTTCTGGCCCACGTAACGGGTTTCTCGTCATCCGCCTGGGCAGCCGCCCTGATCGCTTCCCGCTCGCTCTCGGTGAGCGGTAGAAGCATGGCGGCCGTTTTCCGGTCTTCGGGTGCTTTGGGTGGTCTGCCTCGCATGTCATTAAAGATATACATCAAAATTCTTGCCGTCAAGAGAACAAAACCCGTTGACGGACGTATTAAATCTGTATATTATTAATCGCGTTGGGAGTAATGAAACCCAACAAAAAACCCCGAAGCAGCCGGCAAGCCGCAACGGGGCTAAGAACAAACCAGGCTTTCGCTAGGTTGGTCCCAACAACCTCATTCTAGCGTGAGCCGCAACAAAAGGCGACTCCGCGATGATGATAGCCTGTGCCCACGCGACCAAACGGAAAGACGGGAAAGACCGCTACGGGAATCAACGCTACAAGTGCTGCCTCTGCGGCAAGCGATTCGCCGACGAGCAGCCCAAACCGCTCGGCACGATGTACACCGATCTTGCAACCGCCAAGCTGGCCTTGCGGCTGCTGGTCGAGGGAAACAGCGTTCGCGGCACGGCCCGGATTACCGAACTCCACAAGCGAACGGTTCTCAAGTTAATCGTTTGGTTCGGCTCGGCCTGCCAGCGGTTTTTGGATCAGCGCATGCGAGGGCTGACGCTCACCCATCTGCAATTCGACGAGCAGCACACCTACGTCGCCAAGAAGCAAAGCCGCCTCACGCTGACCGAACGCGAGGAGTCGAGCGATGCGGGCGATATGTTTTTGTGGACTTGCATCGATCAGCGAACCAAGCTCATGCCGGGATTTCTGATTGGCAAGCGGTCGGCCAATAACGCGCGGGTTTTTATGATGGACATTGCCAGCCGGTTGGTTTTCCCCAATCCTCACGCGAGCGATTCGCATAGCTACCAAGCCGGAGCCTATCGGCCCATCGTGCAAATCTCGACCGATGGTTTCTCGGCCTACCCCGAGGCGGTCGATTTGGCGTTCGGCCCCTACGTGAAGTTTGGGACGATCATAAAGGACTATCGCAACGCCAACATGACCTACACCCCGAGCGAAATGGTTGGAACCAAGCGCAAGGGGCGGCGGAACATAGGCCCCCGCGAAGTGCGGTCGATATGCACGTCGCACGTTGAGCGGCTGAACGGCACGCAACGGCTGTTTATGAAGCGGCTGAACCGATTGACATACTGCTTCTCGAAAAAGCTCCGCAACCTCGAATGCGCTTTCGCGATGTTCGCCGCGTACTACAATTTTTGCTGGCAGACCCGCAAGCCCGGCAAGAGCGGCAAGCTTCGGTCAACGGCGTGCATGATGGCCGGAATCGCTGGGCACGTCTGGAGCTTCGACGAGCTATTTGACGCGGTGCTGAGCGGTCGAGTCCAACCATAATGGGCAGCCAGAAAAGTGAGCCAGCGCGTTATAATGGCGCCCGCTGGGCCACGCCGCCCCGCCTTGCCGACACGCCTGCCGCGCGGTATGTTCTCCAGACGCAAGCGGTTACCATCAGGCAAGATGCGCTGGGCGGCCTAGGCGATATGGCTAAATCGGGAAAATCTCGCTCGAAGTCGAACAAACAGACGCAAGCGAAAGAAAGCTGGGCAGGGTGCTTCAAAGCAATTGGCGTCCGCGCTCTCAGTGCAGGAAAATTTTGGCAGTTTTGTTTTGCGTGTGTCCTTCTATGCGTTGCTTGGAAGATCGAATCACCCGATTGGGTAAAAATCGCCGAACTATTCTTGAGTAGCCGGGTCTATAGCGGACTAGGATGGATATTGTTCGTGCTGGCCATACTCTGTGCGACTGTGGTCCACAAGTTGCAGGCAAGGCTGTATCGCTCTCAGATTGAATATCTTACAACGGCAAGAGACGGGCTACGGTCGTCGGTGTCGGTCGCGAACCCCGCAATCCCTTCTCCTCATCAACCCAGAATAGAATCAAAGGTTGGTGGAACATGAGTCACTCTTTATTCCTGGCGCTCCTCGTCTTCGGTTTCGTCTGGGCGACATTCAGCATCTACTACCAGTCGGCGATTCGGCCGCTGGCCGCAGACTGGGCACTGTTCCGCCTGAAGGAATCGCGAATAAAGCTAGAGGACTTGGCGTCGGCCGGAACGATTGCAGCCGATTCATTCCCATATAGCTTCGCCTGCCGGGTTCTTGACGGGCAACTCAACAGTATCCAGTGGATAGGCGTCGGGACGGTCATTGAATTCCTACTCTTCGGCAACTGCCCAGAGGCGAGGGAAGCGGCTGCTAGGTTTGACCGGGAATCCCCCCGCGACATCAAGTCAATCCTTTCGGACAATTCTCCGGCAGTGACATCGGCCATTATCGCGAACTCGCCGTGGTACGCAGGATTTGCAATCCTGATTGTTATGTGCGTGGCTACACGAAACTCGGCGGTTCAAGCGATGAGAGGGCTCTTCTTTTCGCAGAGCTTTGGCCATTCCTACCGGCATGCAGCGTAGCCAGCCGGCGCCATTGGCTCATATGCCCGCTAACCCGCCCCTCGGTGGGGTTTTTCATGCGCGGGCTGGGTGGGGGAATGAGAATATCACTCATCGAAGGGCTCACCATCGGAATCGCTTTCGGGCTAATCTTCGTGCTGGCGATGCTGCTTCCCGTGATGTTCTGGCTGGCCGTGGGCTTCTCCTCGGTCGGCGCGATCATTTATTTCTCGCGTGTCCACAAGTGGTAGACTGGCACGCGCGCCCCGGTAGCACACTACCGCCCCAATGGAGCCACCAAAATGTTCCTGCTCGCTGAGGCCGCCCCGTTTTTCATTATGGCGATTGTTGGGGCTATCGTCGGGGCATCCTGGTCCTTGGACAGACGGGCGATAGGCAAGCGGCTCGACGCGCTCGAGGCCGAAATCAAATCGCTGAAATCAAGAACCGGCGACTAATCCCGCCCCAGACTGTCCACCACTCTGGCCGACAAAAACTCGGCAACCAAATGTTCCCCCATGAAACTCGGCCAACTTCTAGCTATGTGTGGTTCTAGGGGATCGCTACCCACACGACATCCACTGATTGGGTGCCTGCCTGGAACGCTTCCCAGCACCACCACAGATTGAGCCCACTACCCCGTCGGGGACGCCCTTTGACCCCGGCCGGGCTTGAGATCCAGGCGCCGTGGTTTGTTAGGCGCATCGGCCGGCGAAGCCACCGTCACGCCGCCGGGCGGGCCTGGATCCACGTAGTCGGAGCCATCGTCGACTTCAACGTAGGTCGCGTTCGTGTCGGTGAGCGGCTTGTCTGGCTTTGCCGGGGCGGCAGCGTCGATTTCGGTGGCACGGTGGGCCGCGACCATCCGGCCGGTGACATGCCCCGCAGCCGCGCCTCCCACGCCCAAAATCGGCACTGCCCACCAAACCGGCATTGCTATCCCGGCGATCGATACCGACTCGGCCCCGACTTGTGGGTAGAGGACGTGGTAAGCCTGCCGTTCCGTTTCCCAGTCTTGTTGCACCCGGGCATATCCGAGCACGTCGCCGACCTCGTGACCGCGGCGGAAGATCGCGACGCCCGGCAGCCCGCTAAGGAATACGTACGTGCCCGGCGCTTTATTGTGCGTGTGAACGTCTTTCGCGAATGCCGCTTCGTAGAGTGCGATTGCCGGGACGTCGGAATTGATGTTCAGGCTGTTGGTGTAAGGGTTGTATCTGTCACCTCCGAAAACGCGGCCCGGCAGCAGCGTATAGCCGATCATGCTCAGGGTGCCCAGCGAATATCGCCAACCGGCGCCAATGCGCTTGTTTTCCTTAAGCCGGTGCCATTGTTCTTTTGGATCGTAGCAGTTGACGTAGATTGCGACGTCGTCCAAATCGTTCCGATCGAGATAGGTTCGCAGCGTGGCCAACGTCGCCAGCGAGACTTCGTGGCTATTGATTTTTTTGTTGAGCCCGATGATCCGCGCCGGCGTGCCCACGACCCGCGCGATTCGATCCAAAGTCTTGTTCGGCTTGCCAAATTCGACCGATGCTCCGGCCGGTTCGGCCGGCGAATCGGACGACGAGTCGGGTTCGAAGTGGCCATATTGATATGGCACCGCCGCGGCGCAACCTACGCCCGTCAGCAGGCAAACGAGGCCAATCCACTGGGCGCAGCGTCGGTCGGTCATTGCGCAATTTGCCAGGCCGGAAGGGAAAAAACCGCATTTCGGTATCATTTCGCGGTTCGATCGTCAACGGCGGTCGCCTGCCAGCGGTGACGAAAAAATCCCGACCGTTCGCCAATCCGCGCATCTTCCGGGGGCTGACTGCCCAGCCAATGCGCACTGGGGGGGGCGCCAGCATCCAGTCGACGACCTGGCGCGTTAAGCTCCTTTGCCGGTAAACAGGGCAATCTTTCCGACCCGTGCTCGCGTCGTGGGTGAACGGCGGCGAACGGGCGCGAAATTTGCTAGCATGATCGGCAAGATTTCTTCCGCAACGTTTTCTGGGGGGCCGATGAACAAGTTCATCATCATGGGGGTGCAAGGCTGCGGCAAAGGGACTCAGGCGAAGATGTTGGCCAAGGACTTTGATTTGGTTCACTTCAGCGTCGGAGATATCTTCCGCTGGCAGCTCCAAAGCCATACGAAATTGGGCGCTCGCATCGCGCGATTCACCAATGCCGGCGAACTGGTACCAGACGAGATTGTCGAAGAGATCGTTCGTGGCCGGTTGGATCAGCACGATTGGAACTATGGTTTCATCCTCGACGGATTTCCGCGAAATCGCCGGCAAGCTGAATTTTTCTTGGAAAGCTACGACATCCATGCCGTGATCCAACTCGACATGGCCGACCAGGTGGTGCTGGACCGAGTGCTTAACCGCCGGCTGTGCGGAAAGTGCGGTCTGGACTACAACCTGATCTTTCACCGGCCCAAGACGGACGACATCTGCGATGTGTGCGGCGGTCAACTGGTCTCGCGCGCCGACGACACCCCCGAGGCCTTGCGATCGCGGCTGCGCGATTACCACGAGAAGACGGCGCCGATTTTGGAGCTCTTCCGACGCAAGGAGTTGGTGGTCGCGGTCGAGGCGACCCAACCGGCCGTGGTGGTTCAGGCCGAAATCCGCAGCAAACTTGGTCTGAGTCCGCAAATCGCCAACGGCCAACGGATTGCCGCACCTGCATAGCCGCCACGCTTTGGCGGTTTCCTCGTAATGCGAGAGCGATTCCGCGGCGCGACTCATTCCGCCGCCAGGTGGGCTCCCTTTTCGGCTACGGACCGTTTCATGAAGAAGACCAAAAGCACGAGGACCAGCGAGAGGGCCGCCGCCGCGGTAAAAATGTCGAAGTAGGCGAGCGATGACGCCTGCTGAATGCGCAGCTCTTCGAGCGACTGCAAAGCCATTTGTTGCGAGAGTGCCGGATCTCCGGTTTGGTTGAAGAAAAAAGCCTGGGCCTGTGCAAGGTACGTACTGACCTCCGGGTTAAATGGGTCGAGATACTCCCCCACGCGCAACGTGTGAAACTGGTCGCGCCGTTCCTGGAATGTTTGGGCCATCGAGGTCCCCACGCTTCCCCCTTCATTGCGCAGCAGGCTGAACAGGCCCACCGCCGCCCCGCGCAGATGCTGGGGTGTGTACATGTAGGCGGCCACGTTGGCCGGCGCAAACAGCAGGCCCAGCCCCGCGATCAGCATTACCCGCGGCCAGACGACTTGCCAGGGACTGATTTCAAGATTCATCTCCGCCATCCAATAGTTGGAGATCGCGCAAATCACCAGGCCCGAAGCAATCATCCAGCGCGCATCGACTCCTCGCCCCAACAGCGCACCACCGATGATCAACATGCCTATCGAGGCCAGGCCGGAGGGGGACATCACCAGGCCCGAGCTGAAAGCGTCGTAGCCAAACAGCGATTGCAACAGTCCCGGCAACGAAGTGCTGGCGGCATACAAGACCCCGTAAGCGCAGAAAATGATGATGCTGGTCATCGCCAGGTTGCGCTCGGCCAGCGGCCGAAAGTCAACCACGGGGTTGGCGATCCGCAACTCGCGAAAAATGAGCAAGCCGAGCGAGAGGGCAAATCCGATCGCCAACGCCTGCACCCGCCAGGTCGGGTCGCCGAACCAATCCCACTGTTGCCCTTTGCTTAGCACGACTTCCCAACACGACAAGCAGATCGCCAGTAGCCCCAGTCCGATGGCGTCGAAGTTGAGCGGTTTGCTGGCCAGTTCCGCGCACTGCTTCTTCAAATAATCCGGATCTTCGAGCAGGAAGTACGATCCAAGAAAAGCAATGGCGCCGATCGGGACATTGATATAGAAAATCCAGCGCCAGTTGTAATAGTCGGTCAGATAGCCCCCCAGCGTCGGTCCAACGACGGGCCCGATCAGCGCCGCCACGCCGAACAGCGTCATGGCCGCCCCTTGTTTCTCGGGCGGAAATCTGTCGAGCAGCACGCCCTGACTCGACGGCTGCAGCCCACCCCCAGCCAGTCCTTGCAGCACGCGACAGAGGATGATTTGTTCCAGGCTGGTGGACATGCCGCATAGACCCGAGGCGAGCGTGAAGACCGCGATCGAGAGCAGAAAGTAATTGCGGCGCCCAATGTGTGCCGAAATCCAGCCGGAGATCGGCAGAATGATGGCGTTGGCGGCCAGATAGCTGGTGATCACCCATTCGGCGTCGACCACCGACGCTGAAAGCCCACCGGCGATGTAACGCAGCGCCACGTTGGCGATCGTCGTGTCGAGCACCTCCATGAATGTCGGCACGACCACCACGGCGGCGACGATCCAGGGATTAATCGCCGGACGCGCCACGGGCACGGCGAGCGTGGCCGTGCTCATGGTTTGCTCTCCGGCGACGCGGCCGATTTCTCCGTCGTGTCGGCCGGTTTTTCTGGCGAATCGCCCGGTTTCTCCGCTGGCGGAGTCGTAAAGTAATTCGGCTGCAACACCTTTCCCGCATTCGGCCCGGTGGGCTGTTCCTTCAGCAGGACATAAGGAACGACGGACAACCCGACAAACAGCGGCTCCTTGTCTGGGTCGTAGTTGACCAGCTCGATGCGTACCGGGAGGCGCTGCACGACCTTGATGAAGTTTCCGGTGGCGTTTTGAGGCGGCAGCAGCGCCAACGTCGAACCGGTGCCCATGGTAAAGCCGCTGATCCGCCCCTCGAAAGCGCGGCGTCGGCCATACATGTCGACGTCAAGTTCCACGCGCTGGCCGATCCGCAAATTGGCCAGCTGCGTTTCCTTGAAGTTCGCGTCGACCCAGATCTCCGTGAGGGACCGGATAGCCATTAATCCCTGCCCGGCTTGCACGTTGTTGCCAGGGTTCACGTTGCGGCGCGTGATGACACCGCTGATTTCGGCAAAGACGTCACAGTAGCGCAGATTCAGTTTTGCCTGGTCGAGATCGGCCTCGGCCATCTTCAACTTGGCGTCGGCTTCCTTGATGGCTGGGGCCTCCTCCACGAGTTTCGCGTAGATGCGGTCCAAATTCCCTTCGGCATCGCGCTTATAAAACTCCTCGATGATTTGCTGCGGCGTCAGCGTGTACGAACTAGGATGAACATTCAGTGGCGCCACGCTGGACAGCAGGTCGGCCAGTGCCTGGCGGACCGTCGAAAAGGTCTGGTCAAGGTCCGGCGGAACGTCGAGAGGGTTTTCGACGTTGACCGGCAAGCCGAGGCCCACCCGGATCTGCTGGATATCCTGCTCGGCAGCCGTTACTCGGTTTTTGGCGACATCGAGCGCGGCCTTGGCCTTATCGAAATCTTGCGTGCTGACTGCCCCTTTGCCGACCAGTGATTCCAGGCGCACGTAATCGCTCTTGGCAAACACCAGATTGGCCTTTTGGACGTCGAGCTCGGCCACCCGCGCCTTGAGCAACGCGAGTTGGTTGTTCACGTCCTCGATCGAATGTTGAAGACGGAAGCGGTTGCTGCGGGCCTGGGCCACGATGCCACGGACTTGATCCTGTACCAGCAGGACGTTCGCCTTGGCCGTATCGACATTCGCCTGCTTCAACTCGACCTGGATCTCGTAAGGCTCTTTGTCGAGCTGTACCAGCAAATCGCCCTGCCTGACTCGATTGTTATCGTCGACAAGGACCTTGGTTACTTGTCCCGGGACGCGGGCAGCCACGAACGTCACGTGGCCGTTGACATAGGCGTCGTCGGTCGACACGGTATTGAGCGCGCAGATCGACCAGCGCAGGCCCACCAGCAGAAGCACCAACACCACCAACGCGATTCCGACCTTGACCATCGGTCGCGGTTTGTCGCGGCCCGGCGCCGACTTGCCGGTCACTCGTCCGGCGGCCGGTGGTTCGGCCGTGGCGGCCGCCGTGACTTGCCCGTCGCCGGGCGCCGGCGATTGTCGTAGGGTCGGTGTGTGCGGCTCGGGCTGTCGTTCATCCGTAGGCATACGGTAATCACCCCCGGGGCGAAAAAAGAGCGTCGGGAGATGCCGAGGCCGCGCCATCGGCACCAAGGGCACATTATCATAGCCAACTTGCCGTGCGACGCAAAAACTCTGGCGATCAGAAACAGGGCTCGTCTGAAACCAAAATTCCGGGAAAAATCACCAAAGGGGAAAAAGCCTTTTGGCGATAATTTGACCCCGTTTGTCCGGAGTTTTTCTCAAAAGGGCGTTGGTCCCATTTCCGCTGCCCAGACGCCGTGGCCAAATTACACTAGGTCGACGGGTCGCCGGTCCAGCGCCTGCTCCAATCTTCGCAATCTCAAGAGGCTGAATTTTGATGACCGACCTTGTGGTGAAACGCGGCAGCCAGGTCGCCATCGGGCTCGTCGGGCTGCTTGTCATGTTGCTGGGCGTGGGTTCCGCCGGTACGGTCGAGGCGGCCGGCGAGAAACTCCCCGAGGCGAAGCGATTGCCGGTGCTGGCCTGGCTCGGACCGCCGGCCGAACAGTCGAGTCCGCTACGGATGCAAGAGTTGGCCGACGCCGGTTTCACCGAATCGTTTTCACAATATCCCTCGATCGATTCGGCACGTAGCGCACTCGATGCCGCGCAAACCGCGGGAGTCAAACTCTGGGTGGCGATGCCGGCACTGCATCGTGAACCGGAAGAGACCGTGCGGCAATTGCAGGAACATCCGGCGCTGGCCGGCTACTACCTGACCGATGAACCCAATGCCGATCAGTTCGCGGGCCTGGCCGCCTGGGCCGCGCGGATTCGTGCGGTTGACGCCGCGCACCCCTGCTATGTCAATCTGTTTCCCAACTACGCCACCAACGAGCAAACCCGCACCAAGACTTACCGTCAGTACCTCGAGCAGTTTGTGGATGAAGTACCTGGGCTGCCGGTTTCATTCGATCATTATCCGATCGTTGGCGACCGGCTGCGCGACCAGTGGTATGACAACCTGGAACTGATTGCCGATGTGGCTCGCTCGGCGCGGCGCCCGTTTTGGGCATTCGCACTTGCGGTGGCCCACGATCCATACCCGATTCCCACCGCCGCTCACTTGCGTCTCCAGGTCTATAGTGATTTGGCGTACGGGGCGGAAAGGATTCAGTATTTCACCTACTGGACTCCGCCGGAAAACCCAGCCTGGAATTTTCATGCCGCGCCGATCGATCGCCAAGGCAATCGCACCGTCGTCTACGACCGCGTCAAAGAAGTCAACGCCGAACTGAAAAACCTTTCAGCAGTGTTTGTCGGCGCCAGCGTCGAAAGTATCGGTCACACAGGCAAGCAGCTCCCGCCTGGCACGCGGCCGTATCGACCCACCTGGCCGGTGGCGGAGTTGGCGGCCGAATCGGGAGCCCTGGTCTCGCGACTTATCGATCACGATCGGCGATATCTCGTTGTGGTCAATCGCAGCTTTCAGGAGCCGATGGATCTTGTCGTCAAGCTCGAGCCGGCGGCGGTGGTTTCGCATGTCACGAAAGACGGGCAATCGCACCCGGTCGAAGCCGATGCTTTCCGGGAGGTGGTGCTGCCGGGCGATGTGACGATTCTCACGTGGACGGGCAATGGCGATAAGACGCCTTAGCGACCGCTCGAATTGGCCCCTGTGCGTGATGCGGCTGCGGCAGCTGTTCAGCGGCCATGTAGATGGCACGTCCCTGCGTCGCAATTGTCGCGGTTAAAGCGGTAGCGACGGTCGGCCACTTGCCGGTAAAGCCACTGCCATAGCGGCATCGTGCCCGGCAAATAGAGCCACGGGACGAGCGGCCAAAGGCGTGGAATCCGTCGGGCAATCTCACGCAGCGCCGCAGCGCCATGGTGGAACCGCCCGTGACGATCGACCACGACCATGTCGCGCATCAGCACTTCATAGGTCAAGTGAGGATAGCGCCGGCTGACTTCCGGGTCGTGAAGCGACAGAAACGCCAGCCTTCCACGCGTGTCCCATTTGGCCAGCCGGGATACTTGGGCCGTGCAAAGTTGGCAATTTCCATCGAAGATGACCACTTCGGCCAGCGGACGCTGGGCCGGGCTCGGCAGCGCATTGGCGGGCAAGCCGGCATGGCCTGCTAGCGGTGGTGCGGGGGGGGCGGTCATCGGGCCAACTCCTTTCACGACTAAGTATACGGCGAAGCCGACCACGCGTGATGTGGAACGTTGGCAACGGAATGTGGAAGAATTGCCACGCGCCCCATTCGAACCCCCCGGTGGATCGGCGTGTCGGCTCGAGATCCGCCCCAGAATTTCTCGGTGGAAATCGTTATTAAACCACCTGTTGTGGGGGTTTGTGGTCATCTCTTGGTATTCAATTTGCGGATTCGTCGCCCCCGCTGGAAGACCGGTGGAAATTGATTTGATACACTGAATAAATGCTTTCGGCGCTCCCCGCTGAGGCTGGACGGCGATGGGGCAGTCTGCACCTTGAGTTCTCGAGGTCAGCCCACGGATAAGTGGATCCTTATCATTTCGGACCGCGTTACGTTAAGGTCCACAGATTTTGTGAAGGGGGCATTTTTTTATGCCACCCACGGGAACGGAGTGTGCGCTGGGATCGCCGCGGTGCAAAGAATGCGTGCTAACTGGCCAGATCGAGTTGAGTAGTTCTGAGCGGGTCAGGGTGTCTTGATGCCAATCTTGTCCGCCGAGCCCGATTTGTTTCCGGCCGCCTTGTTGGATGACGAGGCATCCGCCGAGTCGTGGTGGCTCGTCTACACGCTTGCGCGGCGCGAAAAAGAGTTGATGCGGCGACTACGCGTGCTTGGCATTGGGCACTATGGACCCCTCTTGCGGCGGCGTAACCGATCGGCGGCCGGCCGGATCCGAGAAAGCTTCATCCCACTCTTTCCCAGTTACGTTTTCCTTCGTGGCGACGACTACGCCCGGCAGCAGGCGCTTGCCACCAGGTGCGTGTCGCGCGCGTTAACGGTGCCGGACAGTGTGAGGCTCGTCCGAGATTTGCGGCAGATCTGGCGTCTATTGGCCAGCGATGTGCCGCTCGAACCTGAAACGCGGCTTGAACCGGGGCGTCGGGTGCGTGTGCGGTCGGGCTCGATGCTGGGCCTGGAAGGAACAGTGGTGAAACGGCGGGGCAACGATTGGCTGGTCGTCGCCGTCGAGTTTTTGCAGCAGGGGGTTTCCGTACTTTTAGAAGATTTCCAAGTCGAACCCATTTAGCGTCCATCGCTGAACGATGCCCTAACCGAATCGGGCCCCGCAAGGGGGGAATCCTTGGTTCACGATCCCTCGCTTGGCGGCGAAAATACCACAGCTAGCAATCTTGACTGGCGGCGACGAACTCATCGAATGAAATTCGAGCCGTCGGCAAAGCGAGACTAGTTTTTGCGCACCTCGGCGGTTGTCAATTACGACTCGATGGATTATTTTGATTGTGTGCCGGTTCTTCTCGTGTTTCACTTCTCTGGCCCAGGCACATTAGCGTCATCTCATGGCTAAAAGCTTGATCCCACAACGATTGAGTTGGCGTGCGTTCGCAGCCCTTCTGGTGCATACCGCGGTCTTCGCGTGCGTGTACTGGTTTTCATTCTGGAACGCGTACAACTTCAGTTTCCATTCCGCGGCGGCCCAGTGGCCGATGTTCTGGCTGACGCTGTCGGCCGTGCTGGTGGTGAAACTGATTGTGTTCTATGCCGCTGGGCATTGTCACCGCTCCTTCCATCACATTTCGTTTTCGGACCTGGGGGCGCTTTTGCACTCGACGACATTGTCGACGGTGCTGATCATGGCGCTGAACAGCCAGATGGCCCAGGGATATCAGATTCCGCTACGGGCCTTGTTGCTCGACTGGGGTCTGACGATTCTTGTGTTGGGCTGCTTGCGGGCTTTCATGCGGCTGGTGCGCGAGGAACTATGGCCACGGCTATTCGGCGGCGAGTATCACAAAGCGCTGATTGTTGGCGCCAATCAGTCGGGTGAAACGCTCGCTCGGCATTTGCTGGCCGACCATCATTTGAAGTACCGCGTCGTCGGCTTTCTCGATCCCGACGTCAGCCGTCGTGGTTCGACCTGGGGCGGAATCCCCGTTCTCGGCCGGCCCAGCGACACCGTGCGCATTGCCGGGCTGATCGACGTGAATCACGTCCTGGTGATTTCCGGACTCCTCGTTGGCGGAGAGCTCCGCCGGCTGGTCGACGATTGCAAGGCGGCTGGTCTCACGCTGAAGGTCATTCCGGCGCTCGACGAACTGGTCACCGGCAACTACAGCCTGCAACTGCGGGATGTCAACATCAACGACTTGTTGCGCCGCGAGCCGGTCGAGCTCAATAGCGACGCGATCAGCAGCCTGATTGCCGGACGCACTGTCATGGTGACCGGCGGCGGCGGAAGCATCGGCTCGGAGATTTGCCGCCAGGTGCTCAAGTTCCGGCCGCGGACTTTGTTGCTGGTGGAACGGGCCGAGAACAGCCTGTTTCTGGTCGAGCAGGAATTTCGGCTGTTGCGATCCGAGACAACGATCATCCCCTGCATTTGCGACATTACCGACCGCCAACGGCTGGAGCAGTTGTTCCGCGAACATCGCCCAGAAGTCGTGTTCCACGCCGCCGCGCACAAGCATGTGCCGATGATGGAATACAATCCGGGCGAGGCGATCAAGAACAACGTGCGGGGAACGCAGCAACTGGCCGAGTTGGCCGACGAATACGGCGTCCAGGAATTCGTCATGATTTCGACCGACAAGGCCGTCAACCCCACCAGCGTGATGGGCGTGTCGAAGCATCTGGCCGAGCGGTTCGTCCATGCCTTTTCCGAAGTGGCCACGACGAAATTCGTCGTCGTACGGTTCGGCAACGTGCTGGCTTCCAACGGCAGCGTCGTGCCGATCTTCCAGGAACAGATTCGCCGCGGTGGCCCGATCACGGTCACTCACCCCCAGATCGAACGGTTTTTCATGACCATTCCCGAGGCCTCGCAATTGGTGTTGCAGGCCGCGGCGATGGGGCGTGGGGGAGAAATCTTCGTGCTCGACATGGGCGAGTCGGTGCGAATCGTCGATCTGGCTCGCGATTTGATTCGTCTCTCCGGTTTGCAGCCCGACGATATCGAGATTGTGTTCACGGGCCTGCGCCCCGGTGAAAAGCTGTACGAGGAGCTGTACTTCGCCGACGAGGAGATGCAGCCCACGCCGCATCCAAAAGTATTCGTGGCCTACCACCGGCCATTCGCTTTGCCGCAAGTGCGTCAATCAATCAATGAATTGGTCGCCGTGGCACACGACGACTGCGCAGGCATTGCGTGTCAAGATCAAGGAAATCGTCCCCGAATATGAATGCCCGGACGCTCCGCGGCCGGCCGAATCCGAAGAGGTCGTATCGCTGCAACTGAACGCTGGGCGCCCGGTCCAGCGAAGGATCGGCGCCCAATAGCCGGTGTCCCCAATCGTCGGCTGCTCCGCTCGCCCAGCGGTTCGGACCGATCCGCGTGGCGCGTTCCTGCGATCCTCCCCTCCGTTGTTCTCAATCCTTTCCGTCCGCCTGGGCAAAGCGTTCGGTTCGCTGTCAGAGAGACCGTGCGTTGAATCGTTTGGTATTAGAAGGGCACGAGATCGGGGCGGGCTCGCCGGTCTTCATCATCGCCGAAATCGCCCAGGCGCACGACGGCAGCCTTGGAACGGCGCACGCCTACATCGACGCAGTGGCGACCGCCGGTGCTTCGGCCGTCAAATTTCAAACGCACATTGCCGACGCCGAGTCGACGCCCGGTGAGCCGTTTCGGGTTCGTTTCAGTCCGCAGGACGCCACCCGCTACGACTATTGGCGGAGGATGGAATTCACGCCTTCGCAATGGCGCGGTCTGGCCGATCATGCCCGACAACGCGGTTTGGTCTTTTTGTCGACCCCCTTTTCGTTGGCGGCCGTCGACTTGCTCGAACAATTGGACATGGCGGCTTGGAAAGTCGGATCGGGCGAAGTGACCAACCTGCCGATGCTCGCGCGAATGGTTCGCACCGGGCGGCCAGTGTTGCTCTCCAGCGGAATGGCCTCGTGGCAAGACCTGGATCAAGCGGTCGAAGTCGTCCGCGCCGCCGGCGCGGCGTTGGCAGTCCTGCAATGCACGACGGCCTATCCTTGTCCGCCGGAAAAAATCGGCTTGAACGTGCTGGCCGAGCTGGCCGCTCGCTACGATTGCCCGGTGGGACTGTCAGACCATTCCGGAGCGATTTTTCCCTCGCTGTCGGCGATCACGCTGGGAGCGGCCGTGATCGAAGTCCACGTCGTCATGTCGCGGGAATGTTTCGGTCCGGACGTCGCGGCGTCGCTGACCACGGGCGAACTGGCCGAATTGGTAACCGGTGTCGCGATTCATCGAGCGAATGCTGGCTCATCCGTTGGACAAAGGACAGATGGCGGCCGAATTGACCGACTTGCGATTGATGTTCGGCAAAAGCCTGGTGGCGGCGCGCGATCTGGCCGCCGGTCATGCGCTGGCCGAAGAGGACGTGGCCTTGAAAAAACCGGGAACCGGAATGCCCGCCGCGCGACTGCCGGAAGTCCTCGGCCGGCGATTGAAACAAGCGATTACAGCCAACACCTTTTTGGTGGAGACGAATCTTGACTGAAAAGCGACGACGAAAAATCTGTGTGGTCCTCGTCGACCGAGCCAACTACGGCCGATTGAAGCCAGTGATGGCCGCCATCAAGCAGCAACCCTCGCTGCAACTGCAGGTGCTGGCCACCGGCACCATGGTCCTCGAACGGTTCGATCAGCCCGTAAACGTAGTCCGCAGTGACGGATTCGACATCGACGGCGAAATCTACATCGAACTGGAAGGCTCGACGCCGACCACGATGGCCAAAAGCGTCGGGTTCGGCCTGGTCGAATTTGCCAGCGAGTTCCACCGGCTCAAGCCCGACGTGGTTCTCCTCATCGGCGACCGTTACGAAGCGCTGGCCGCGGCCATTGCGGCGGCCTACATGAACATTACCCTGGTTCACATCCAGGGGGGCGAAGTGAGCGGGTCGATCGACGAGAGTGCGCGGCACGCGATCAGCAAATTTGCCCATTTCCACTTTCCGTCGACCCATCGCGCGGCCGAATATCTTGTGCGGATGGGAGAACGCCCCGACACGATTCTGGGGACCGGTTGCCCGAGCAGCGACATCGCCAAGACATTGGATCGCCGACTCGAACCGGCGGTGGTCAATTCCCGCGGGGCGGGCATCGACATCGACGTCAACAAGCCGTTCCTGCTGGTCGTGTTCCATCCGACCACGACCGAATACGGCGGCGAACGACGCCAAATGGAAGTCCTGATGGCGGCGCTCGACCAGTTGAAGGTGCAAAGCCTGATCTTGTGGCCAAACATTGATGCCGGAGCCGACCACATCAGCAAGGTGATTCGGCTCAAACGACTGGAGACCGAAACGCCCTGGATAAGAACGCTGACCAACCTGACGCCCGACAATTACCTCAAGGTGTTGGCCAATGCCGCCTGCGCCGTGGGCAATTCGAGCAGTTTCGTCCGCGACGCCGGTTATTTCGGCACGCCCATCGTGCTGGTCGGCAACCGCCAGAACGGCCGCGAACACGATGTCCACGTGCAGCCGGTGCCCGTCGAGCAAGATGCCATCGTCGATGCCATCCGCAAGCAGTTGGCTCACGGCCGCTTTGCTCCCAGCACCCTCTACGGCGACGGTAACGTTTCGGTCCGCATTGCCCAGAAACTGGAGACGTTGGTCCCCTACCTGCAAAAACGGCTGGCATTCGCCTCGTCAGATTAATTGCCGAGCGTCAACGCGCGGCGGGTTCCTACCGAAGCATGCCGGCCAGTTCCGCGCCAACGCACCGGTGCGATTCTCATTACTGCCGTAGCGCGGCATCTCGATCGAGTACCATGCCCAATCGCATTTTGATCGCCGAACCGATCGATTTCAGTCCACGGGCGGTGGCGTTGCTCTCCACCGTCGCCGAGGTTGAGCTGCGCCATGCGACCGGGCCGGCCTCGAGCGAGCCTTGGAAGAATTCGACGTCGTTTGGTTTCGCCTGGCCCATCGCATCGACCGAGAAATACTCGCCCATGCCACGCGATGCCGGGTCCTGGCGACCCCGGTCACCGGACTGGACCACATCGACCTGATCGCATGTCAGGAGCGTTGCATCCGCATCGTCAGCCTGCGAGGCGAGTTCGAGTTCTTGCGCAACGTGCGTGCCACCGCCGAATTGACCGTTGGCTTGACTTTGGCCCTGCTTAGGCAAATTCCGCAAGCGGCCGCATCGGTTCTCGCCGGCGCGTGGGATCGCGATCAGTTTCGGGGGCAAGAACTGTATGGCAAGAAAATTGGCCTGGTGGGGGTCGGCCGGCTAGGCAGCCTGGTGGCCGGATATTTTCGCGCTTTTGGAGCCGAGGTTCTCGGCTACGACCCGCGTCCGGACTTTCCGACTCAACTCTGCACGCGCGTCGGCAGTCTGGCGGAACTGATGCGCCAGTCCGACATCGTCAGCATCCACGTTGCCTATAGCGACGACACACGACATTTGATCGGTCGCCACGAACTGGCAGAGCTGCGGCCGGGGGCAATTCTCATCAATACGGCTCGCGGCGGCATCGTCGACGAACACGCATTGATCGAAGCGCTCGATCGTGGACAATTGGCCGGCGCGGCGCTCGACGTGCTCGATGGCGAGCCGGCCATCACCGCCGAGCACCCGCTAGTCGCCTATAGCCGGCGACATGCCAACCTATTGATCGTGCCGCACATCGGCGGGAACACTCGGGAATCGTTTGAAAAGACCGAATGTTTCTTGGCGGGACGCGTGATCGAGGCGCTGTCGGCCCTGGATCGCTCGGGGAGCGAGCGATGCTAGTCGCCATCAATTTTCACTACATCCGGCCCAGGTTCGATTTTCCCCATCCGGGAATTCACGGCATTTCGCCCGAGCAGTTTGCCTCGCAGCTGAAACTATTGCGGCGTTTCGGCAGGTTTGTTTCGGGCGCCGAACTGCGAGCGGCGGTCGAGCACCGGCAGCCTTTGGCCGAACCCGCCCTGGTGGTTACTTTCGACGACGGTCTTCGCGAACAATTCGATCACGCCTGGCCGATTCTCCGGCAGCTGCAGATTCCAGCCATCTTTTTCATCAACACGTTTCCGATCACCACCGGAAAGATCTGTGCGGTCCATAAGATTCACCTGGTCCGCGCACATTTGGAGCCGGCAAAATTCGAGCAGCAGTTGCGACACAAGGCTGCCGAGCGCGGGCTTCCTCTGTCGGAAGGCACCGATCAGGCCGCAGCCACGAATCAATACCTTTACGATACGCCGGCCGCCGCCCAACTGAAGTTCCTGCTCAACTTCTCCCTGCCGCCGGTTGAGCGGGATGCGATTGTGGCCGAGATTTTCGACGAGCTTTTCCCAGGACGGGAAATGACCATGAGCCGTCAGCTGTATATGACGCCGGAGCAAATTGCCGAATTGGGAAGGCAGGGCGCGATCGGCAGCCACGCGCACGATCATTTGCCGCTCGGGCTTTTACCCCAGGCGGCCGTCGCCACGCAGCTCTCCTTGGCCAGCCAGTATCTATCCGATTGGGCCGGCTATACGCCTTATGCTTTGAGTTATCCCTACGGCTCGCGC
Organism: uncultured Planctomycetaceae bacterium; assembly: GCA_963702015.1. Taxonomy (GTDB): domain Bacteria; phylum Planctomycetota; class Planctomycetia; order Pirellulales; family PALSA-1355; genus DATJTR01. The sequence continues at coordinate 186,526 of OY969698.1, read as the reverse complement.
GAGGCCTCTTCGCCGGCCGCCGCTGCCGTCGCACAGCAGTGCGGCATCCGTTTTGCCTTTACCACGGAACGAGCCGCCAACCCTGACCTGACTCGACCGCTGCATCTGGCCCGTTTCGACAACAACGATATGCCGGGAGGCAAGGCGGCGCGGTGGGGGATCGACGAGCTGGCCGGCGGGATGGGGCGCGCCAAATGGTTCGCGGCCCCCCCGGCGGCGACATCGGCGCCCTAGCGTGATTCGAGGCATGGCCGACCATTTCGTAGCGAACTCGGAATCTGGATCGTGCAACCTGCAAATTTGTGTTTCGTCGACCCCGAGACTGACAAGCGCGAGAATCGTATGACGATCCCTCTCAATGCAGTCATTCAGGGTCCGCTGAACTCGCCTCCCACGCCGGGGCGATATTGGCCTCCGAATCTCAATGCCGATTGCCTGCCGTTCGTGCTCGCGTCGGCATCCGCCATCGCCGCCCAGAACGGAATCTCAGTGGTTTCCACCTGGAAGGGGGAGGATGGAGCCAAACGCGATCAGATCGCATCGCATTCGGCGGTGGCTGGCCTGATCGAAACGCCCGATCCGGGAAAACCTTCGGATACGAATGGCCCGGTCTCCGACAATCGAGTGCGCCAGGCACTGTCGACATGGCGCGGCTTGGAGGAACTCGAGCGGCGCGGCGCCACGGGCCTGGTGGCGAAGATCCGCAGCGACCAGACGATTCCCGTCGCGCTGGTGCATCGCTTTGCAAGCGAATTCCTGTGCGGCTTGAACGAATCGGCCCGTAACACCGTTGTGTTTATCGCCGGCGCACATTCCAGCTCGATCTATGAGATCGACGATTTCATTTTCGTCGGCACCCTGCCCGCCATGAAACGATTCTTCGAGGCGCAGGTTCGCCTGGCCCCCTTTCACAGCGGCACCCACTCGATCCACGGCGACCTCGTGCGCAAGCATCTCTCTTGGACGGTCGCCCCGGCGCTGGGTTGGCCGGCTTGGCGCTGTTTTCCGGCGCTTCCATTTCAGTTGCCGCCGACGGCTCGACCGCGGATTCATCCGGACGTGATCGGACCGTGGGTGAGCACGCTCCTGGATTTCTTGGTCCCCATGCCTCGCGAGATTTGGTTGCAGATGACATGGCGGGGGAGCCCGCCGTTTGTTGAATGGGCGGAAGGCTCCGGCCTTTCCGATCAGTATCGCTTGTGGTTTGAAGATCGCGACCGGATCGCCCAAGAGCGAGAAGATTTTTTCCTGCGGAAGTGGCCGGATCTTTTCGGTGCTCAGGGGATCGGCTGGTTGCAGCGGCAACTCGACTATGCGCTCGAAGTCCCCGGCGAAATCAGACGCGGCGGAGCCAATTGGCGATCTGTTTCCATCCGTCGCGCACGACGTTTGATCAACCGGCGGAGATTTCGCGTAAGGAAGTGAACGGCGTCCATTTCGGACACCAGGAAGATTGAATCCGCGGGCCCTCCCCGTGGCCCTCGGAAGCGAAAAGTGAATCGATATGGCAGCGCCAAACATTCTCGGCATCATTCCGGCACGTGGGCAGTCGAAGCGGCTGCCCCGCAAGAACTTATGCCCGTTGGGTGGCAAACCGCTGCTCGCCTGGGCGATCGACGCGGCACGGCGAGCTCGACGATTGAATCGCTTGATCGTTTCGTCCGACGATGACGAGATTCTGGCCCTCGCCCGGTCGTATGACGAGTGTCTGCCGCTGAAGCGTCCGCTGGAATTGGCCGCCGACGATTCCCCGGCGATCGACTACGTGCGTCACGCGCTGGCGACGCTCGAGCGGGACGCAAAGAAGCGGTTCGACGTCATCGTCATCCTCCAGGCCACGAGCCCATTCACGCAGCCCGAGGATATTGATGGCACGATCGACCTTTTGCTATCGAGCGGTGCCGACACGGCCGTGTCGGTAATGCGCCTCGATCACGCCGTCCACCCGGTAAAACTCAAAACCATGGCGGGCGACCGGCTGTTACCTTATTTGGAAGAAGAGCGGGGACGCATGGCTGCGGCCGATTTGCCCGACGTTTTCGTGCGGAATTGCTCGGTCTATGCGACGCGGCGCGCGGTCATCGAAAGCGGCCGGATCATTGGTGACGATTGTCGGGGATATGTGATGCCTCGTGAGCGTTCGCTGGACATTAACGAATCGCTCGATTTGGAGCTGGCGGAATTCCTGCTGGCGCGGTCGAGGAAGGCCGAACCCAGCCCCTGACGGAATAGAACCCAGCCCCTGACGGAATAATCGGCTTGGCTTGTCCTCGCTGGCACCGACGATGTGGCGCCACCGTGTCAATCGGTCCGGCCGATGGTAAAGTGAATACGAGGTATCGAGACGGACGCCGTCGGTTTGTGCATAATGATGGTTTCGTGATCCTAAGTTGATTCGCCGGCTGATTCGGCACACGCCGACTGGCCTTTTTCCTGCCCGTTCGGGCTACCGTTCTTGGGAAATCCGCGCTGTGCCTTCGACCAAATTTAACCACGCTTCTTCCTCGGCCGAATCCGGAACACCGCATTTCGCGTTGTTCGATGCCTTGCGAGGCATCGCGGTCTTGGGAGTCGTATTCTTTCATCTGCACGGCGTGCTGACGCACGACGGTCAAACCCCGCTGTTCGGCCCGATCTTGGACTGGCTGTGCGAACAAGGCGAACTTGGCGTCGAAGTCTTCTTCGTGATCAGCGGTTTCGTCATCGCGCACGCCCTGCGCCCACTACGGATTTCCGGAGCGGGGGTCGGACGGTTCATGCTGCGGCGTTTGGTCCGGTTGCAACCGGCGTATTGGGCCGTGTTGTTCGCCACCTTCACGGTGAACGCCGTGGCAACGCATTACGGCATCATCCATCGACCTCCGGTTTCGCCTGGGGTCGTGCTGGTGAACATGTTCTGTTTGCAGGACATCTTGCCGGTCTATGCGCCTGTCAGCGTGGCCTGGTCGCTGTGCGCCGAGCTCCAGTTCTACCTGTTTTTCGTCCTCTTGTTGTGGTCCTTTCAATGGCTCCGCGAGCGGGTGCCTCGCCGACTGGCAAGGCTTGTTGTCTTTGGACCACCGGCCGTTGCATCGCTTCTCCTGGCTGCCGGACACGGTCCGGTATTGCGTGGCATTTATCTCGACCATTGGCATCTATTCTTTCTGGGAACGGTGACGTACTGGACCCTGATGGGAGTAATGTCATCGATTTGGTTTTGGATTTACCTGGTCTTTGCCTTGGTGCTGTGCAACGGCCAACTTCTGGGCGGCGTCGGCGCCGGCCTGGCAATTCAAGGTTTTGCGCGGCTCGGTTTGTTGGACTCCAAGGCGTTCGGACGCGTTCTGGCGTATCTCGGCAGCCGCTCCTACAGCATTTTTTTGGTGCACGTCCTGATAGGCAGCAATCTGGCTCGTCTGCTGCTGCGTTTGAATTGGGTAACCGAGACGTATTTAGTTTTGGTCGGATTCTTCGTCGTATCGCTGGCCGCCAGCATCATTGCCGCCGAGATCCTGTTTCGATTGATCGAGTGGCCCAGCCACCGTCTCGCCCGGCGAATCACGTACGAGAGCTCCTCGGCGTCGCCGGTCCGCGCGGGAGCCGATGCGGAGCAGGTTTTTCCGGTCGGTACTCCTGCCGAACCCATTACGGCTCGCGGGCCGCTTGCCGCTTACATCAACCGGCGCTGGCCTGGGATCGCGACGTCGATTCGTACCAACAGCGCGTGGCTGATTCCGGTCAGCCTGTTCGCGGCAATCTGGCTGACGGAGCTATTCGTTGTCCAGGAGCTGACGTTGGCACCCGGTGGGAATTACGGCGGACCGAATTTCAATTTCTTCGCGCCGAAGATCCGCTTCATGATGGACGTCTGCTTCGTCGGTATGTGCGTGTCGTTGCTCGACCGAACCGGGCTCGTTCTCGCGGCGATCGGCAGTTCGATTCTGAACCTGATCTTGCTCACCTATTTCAACTACTATTATTCGCCGCTGTCGATGCTGCATGTCTTCCAGAATTTCAAGGAAGGCGTGGAAATGAGCGCCTTCGCCTGGGATCTGCTGGACGGTTCGACGATCTTGTCGCTGGCGGCGGTGCTGGTCGTCAAGCTGATCATTCTGATGTCGATTCCCACCGGCCCGCGCCGGCCCTCTCCGGTCTGGCTGGGTTTCTTCGGCTGCTTCGCGATGGCTTACGTCTCGTTGTTCATCGTCGCCAATCACCTCGATCCCCTGGAAAAGATTGCGTACAAACACCCGTTGGGGCGATTGGGAATCATCCGCGGGTATCTCGGGCCCTGGATCGCCGAATTCTACTATCTGAACGACGACCGGCTGATACAGCAGGCCCTCGAACGGCGCGATTTCAAAAGCGACCAACTGAGTCCCCTCGAAATTCCACTCCAGATCGAGCCCCGCCTGGTGATCATTCAGGCGGAGAGTCTCGATCAAAGCGTGATCGGCTATCGCGTCGGTGGCAAGGATGGCCAGGAGGTAACGCCGTTTCTTAATCGCCTGCGCGGCGAGGCGATGTATTTCCGCGTCAGGGTCTTTAAATATCAGGGCTCGTGCGACTCCGACTTCACGATGCTCGAGGGCGTTGCCGCCGCGCCGCGCGTCAACCCTTACAGCATGCCCAACTACCCCTTTGAAAACTCGTTGCCGAAAATCCTCAAGCAGCACGGCTTTCACCCCATCGCCTTTCATGGCTACCACGCCGACTTCTACAAGCGCGGCGCGGCATTTTTCAAGTTGGGCTTCGAACGCTCGCTGTTTCAAGAAACGCTCGAGCATGATTTCGGCTTGCCGGCCACGAATTTCGGCATCATGGACCAACAAGTGTTCCGGCTTTCCTCTCAACTGTTGCGTGAAAGTCAGGAACCGACGTGCCACTTCATCATCACGTTGACTTCACACGCCCCCTACAAATTCGTCACGCCAACCGAGGACTATCCCTATCCGCAGCCCGCCAACGACGCGGAGAACTACTTCAATCACATGCGCTATCTGGATGACTGCCTGCGCGAGTACGTCATGTCGCTTCCAAAACATACGACCGTGGTCATCTACGGCGATCATTGCACCGCGGTGCGGGCCGACGACTTTAAACCCGATCGTGATGGGAACCTGGAATACGTCCCCTGTTTCATTTACGACACCGATCGCGACCTCGCCGAAGAGCAACGCACCCGCAACGAGCCGATCGCGACCAATGGCACGCTCAATTTGTTGGACATCAGCAACTATCTGCGGGGTCGCATTACGGCCGCCGATGCGGTGACAAGCGGCAGCGGGCAACCGGCGAAAGACGACGGCAAACCGACGCCACCGCAGCCGGCCGAAAAACTGCCCGCGAATTCACAGTCCAAAGCGGCTGCCCCGTCAGGTTCCGCCGCAGCCGGCGAGCCGATTGCCCAGCGATTGCGGAACAAGTCGTCGCTCGAAGCGCCGGACGACCCTTGAGCGATCGACGGCCCAAGCGGACACGCGCTGAGCGCTCGGCGAGGTCTCTGCTGGTGCCGACTGAGAACTCAGCACGAACTGCCGGTCGCTTCATCCAATTGGCAAGAACCTTTCCGGTCGGCAACCTTTCCAAACGATTTCCGCGGTACGTGTAGAGATGGCTGAAACGACTGAATCTTCGCCGCATGCTCGAGGCCGGCTCGTCATCGTCCTGACGGTGGGGCTTTTGGTGCTGTTGCTTGCGGAATGGGCCAGCTCGCGACTTGTCAATGAAGCAACGAGCGCAAGCAATGCGGTGAGCCAGCGGGCAGAGAATGTGATCATCTTGCCCAAGGATCCGGCCGCGTTGCCGCCTCGCGACGGCAAGCCGGAGGTCTGGCTGCTGGGCAACTCGCACACCTATTCATTGCCCGGTTTGAAGCAAGGCGATCCGTTGCGAACGGATGAGGACGGCATTTTGATCGACGAGTTGGCTGCCCGCGTCGCGGCGAACCAACCCGACGTTCATGCTGATTTCTATTTGCTGGCCTACCCCAACTTTTTACCGTTCGAGATGCTGACCCGTGTCGGCCATTTGCTCGACCACGGTTTCCGACCCAAAATCGTTTTCTTGGGGCTCACTTGGCGCAACATTGCTCGCGATTCGCGGCCCCGGCACGAGATTTACACCGCCTATCGCGATGCGGCGTTTGTCGGTCACTTTCGCGAGATGCTCGAGGATCCTCGTGTCTCGGCCGATCCGGACATCCTGCAGGAAATCGCCGCCCAGCAAGCCCAATCTCGGCATGATGAGGAAGTCGAGCGGTTGAAGAGCGACGCCGATCGGGTCGACGAACGCCTGACGGGATGGATTCGCGAGCGGACGACGCTCATGGGAAAAAGCCCGGAGTTGCGCGCACAGATTTTCCGCGCGCTGACCGACCGCGTCCAGCGATTGTGGGACGACCGGACCAACGTAACCTATTCCTATGACCTCGTGGCGCACGATTACGATTTCAACCTCAAGTGCCTGCGGGCCATGTTGCGGCTGCTGCGGAGCACCGGCGCAGTCGTGATTTGTTATTATGCCCCCGAGCGCAGCGATCTACCCCCCGTGATGGATCCTCGGCGTCAGAACGAGTTCATCGCGGCATTCGACGACGAGACGCAAAAGGATGGCATCATCGTGCTGGACGCCCGTGGCCTGGTCCCCAACCAGTATTGGGGTTGGGTGGGCGACTCTCCGGACCGGTCGCATTTTACCCAACCCGGCCATCAGCGATTGGCGGATCTTCTCTACAGCGAGGCAGAGAAACATTCGGCGTGGAAGGAGCTGATCGCTCCGTGAGATTCAATAGCCCGATCTACGTACTCTTTCTCGTCGTGGTGGTGCTGGCCGTTTGGCTGGCTCCCGCCCGCGCGGCGTTGGGTCTTGCTCGGATTCAGTTACCTGTTTTACGCCTCCTGGCATTGGCCCTATCTCGCTTTGCTCATCGGACTGGCGGCGATCAATCATTGGGGGGCGCAATGGATCGTGGCGGGGCCACCCAATCGCAAGTGGCGCGGCGGCTGGGTGCTGGCCGCCAACGTCTTCCTGCTCGGGCTCTTCAAATACTCGAGCTGGCTTTGCGAAAACGTCAACGCCGCCGCCGACTGGACCGGCGCCCAGGCCATTCTGCCGGTGCCGCATTGGATCCTGCCGCTCGGTATTTCGTTTTATATCTTCGAGGGGATCAGCTACACGGTCGACATCATTCGCAAGCGAGAACGGATTCATTCGTTCTGGGACTTCCAACTGTTCATCGCCTTTTTTCCCAAGTTGATCGCTGGTCCCATCATGCGGGCCAAGGAACTCCTGCCGCAAATCGAAAAACCAGGCACGCGACTCACCAGCGGAACGTTTCTCGACGGAACCTGGTTGCTGGCCACCGGCATGTTTCTGAAGGTGGTGCTCGCCGACGGCCTCGCACCGCAGGTCGACCAGGCCTTTGCCCGGCCGATCGAAGGCGTGGGCACAACCGATGTCTGGCTCATGGCCGTGGCGTTCGGCTTGCAGATCTATCTCGACTTCTCCAGCTACAGCCGCATGGCGATCGGATCGGCCAAGCTCTGTGGCATTCAGTTGGTCGATAATTTCAACTATCCGTACAGTGCCACTTCCCCCGTCGATTTCTGGAATCGTTGGCACATGTCGCTGTCGCGCTGGATTCGCGACTATCTGTTCTTCCCGCTGCTGGGCAAGTCGGCCACCCTGGGAGCCATGTGCCGGGCAGCGCTGATGTCGATGACGCTGTGCGGTGTTTGGCACGGAGCCGGCTGGCCCTTTCTGCTCTGGGGGGCGTATCACGGCCTGTTGATTTCGGGTTATCACATCGTGACCTACCGTAAACGAAACAGCCCCGCTCCGGATGCCGCGGTCAGTCGCAATCTGGCTGGCCATCTTGCCGCGCTGGTGTTGACGTTTGCCCTGGTTTCGTTGGGGTGGATCCTTTTCCGATCGGCGTCGACCGCCCAGGCGTTTGGCTTGCTCCACCGGGCGATCATTCCCGGACCGTATGCCTATCGTGCCCTGTCGGGTACGTTTTATCTGCACGTGGCGCTGCTGACTCTCGCGGTCTGGCTGGCGCCGGTTGTCACTCAGAAAGTCGTCGGTTGGGTCAATGCCTCGCAAGAAAGACCGCGACCGGCACTCTTCTATTGGCTGGCGCAGGGGTGCGTGCTGGGAGTCATGCTTGTGATGTGCCTGATCTACCTCGGGCAACAAACCGCTTTCATCTATTTTCAGTTCTAGATCGTGCGATGGACTTTCCCGATATTGTCAGTCGCGTGCTGGACCACGCCGAGCGGATGCCCGACCGGGTCTGCGTCGAGACCCATTCTCGCCGCGTCCCTCGTCAACAGCGCACGTTCTCCGAGATCGCCGAAGCTGCCGCCCGAGCCGCCAGTTTCTATCGCGAACATGGCCTGCGAGCAGGCGACGTCGTGGTGCTGGTCGGTACGCACCATATCGATTTTTATGCCGCCTGGCTGGGCTGCGTTTGGTTGGGGGCGATTCCCACCGTGTTGGCCGAACCGAGCGTTCGCGTGGCCAAAGAAGTCTATTGGGCTCGCCTCTCCGAACTGTTGGCCCGCATCGGAGCCTGGGGCCTGGCCGCCGATCCCAAACTGAAAATCGAAAACAGCTTGCTCGTCGTTCCGCACGTCTTCCGCTATGACCAAATCGCCGCCGGCGCCGGATCGGTCCCTCCGCGCGCTACCTGCGAGCCGGAAAGCACGCTCTTGCTGCAGCATTCCTCGGGAACGACCGGTTTGCACAAGGGGGTCATGTTGTCGCACGGAGCCGTCTGGCGGCACACCGAAAGTTACAACCAAACTCTCAAAATGTCGGCCGACGATGTCGTTGCCTCGTGGCTCCCCCTTTACCACGACATGGGGTTTATCGCCTGCTTTATCATGCCATTGTGGCTCGCCGCGCGGGTCGTGTGGCTGTCGCCATTTGAGTGGGTGGCCAATCCCGCGCTACTGCTCGACGCCGTAAGTAGCCATCGCGCGACGCTGGCCTGGCTACCCAATTTTGCTTTTCCCTTCCTGGCCAGCCGTGCCAAGGCTGAACCGGGCCAATACGATCTGTCCTCGCTGAGGGCCGTCGTCAATTGCTCGGAGCCCGTGAGCGACGAGGCCATGCTGGCCTTCAGCAATCGCTTTGCCGCCGATGGTTTCTCGCCCCAGGCGATCCAAACCTGTTACGCGATGGCCGAGAATGTCTTCGCCGTGACGACGTCAAGCGACGTCTGTCAGCCCGCTCGGCGCAGACTCGACCGCAAAACCTGGCATCACGAGCATCGTTCGGTCGCCAGCGACGCTGCCGACGCCGTGACGCATGTGAGCAGCGGACTGGTCGTTGCCGATTGCCAGCTGCACATTGTCGATGACCAGGGCGCGCCGCTTCCAGCAGGCTCGGCGGGGCGCGTGCTGATTCGCTCCCCTTTCCTGTTCAGCGGATACTTTCGCCGCGATGACCTCAACGCCAGTTTGTTCGATGACGATGGATTCTACGACACCGGCGATCTCGGTTACATCGACGAGCAAGGGCACGTCTACATCACCGGCCGCATGAAGGACCTGGTGATCATTGGCGGCAAGAACGTCTATCCTCAGGACGTCGAACAAGTCGTCAACGAGGTGCCGGGCGTCCACGCCGGCCGAGTCGTCTCGTTCGGCGTCGCCATGCGCGGGCTGGGCACCGAAGGACTCGTCGTGCTGGTCGAGAGCGACGAGCCCGGCGAAGCTTGGCCCGAAATCGGCGAGCGCATTCGTCGCGCTGTCCCGGGGCGGCTCGACATCGATGTGGTCGATGCACGGGTTGTCGAGCGAGGCAAGCTGCGCAAGTCGACCAGCGGTAAACTGGCTCGCGGCGGAAACCGCGAATGGTATCTTGGCGGTGTCTTTGGATTGGTCTCGGAAACGATTTCTCTGGATGATTGAAAAACGATGGATGTTCCCATAGATTCGATCTTGCGGGTCGTGCGCGGCTTCGTGGAGCACAAACGGGGCAAGCCGGCCGACGCGATCGGGCCCCACACCGCCCTGTTGCGCGATGGTTATCTCGACAGCTTCGCCTTGGTGGAACTGATTGCCGAACTGGAAAAGCAGCTCGGCATCGAGCTTCCCGACGGATCGCTGATTCCCGAGGATTTCGAGACGCCCCAGGTGCTTCACGACCGGCTGCAGGAACTGTGAGCGCAGCGTTCAATTTTTGCCGGTTTTCGCCGGCCGCCAGGGCCACGCCGACCATTGAACTCGCGGCCGGCCTGAGGTTGCGGCCGGTCGTGGTATAATAATAACTTCGCAATTTGACTTGTCTCGCGGCGGCATTCCGACCCGCGGCCACTCGCCTTGCCCGTCACGTCTCATCCATCACCGACAAAGTTCGTCGCACCATGAATCCAAAACAGCAAAACGCGCTGCCGACTGATTCGTCGGCCAGCCCACGGCCGGTGTCTTCCTCGTTCGCACTGGATCATGCGGATCGGTTGGCGGAAACCGTGGTGCTGATTCCGGCCGCTGGCCGCGTGCCGGAAAATGTCATTGCGCTGTCGAACATTTCCTGTCCGGCGATGGTCCCGGTCGCGGGACGCCCGGTGATCTACTGGACGATGCGTTATTTGCAGTCGCTGGGCCTGCGGCGGTTTGTCATGGCCGTTGCGCGGCGCGGTTTGTTCGTGGAAGATTTCGTCGAATGTTCGTTGGGCCAGGACTGCGAGGTCCGGTTCGTCGTTCCATCTCGCGACAGTGGTGTCGGTCGGACCGTGCTGGAGTTGGCCGAGGCCGCGGAAGGCCGGTCGGCTTTGGTCGTGTTGGGAGACACCCATTTTCAATTTGCCGATCCGCTGCTCCTGGTGCGCGACGAACCTGCGGTGCTGGTTCATCCGGTCGACGATTCCTATCGTTGGTGCGTGGCCGAGACAAATCCGCAGGGCATCGTGACCACCCTGCACGACAAGCAGGCCGGTCTGCCGGCTCCGTCCGACGCGTTGATCGGCGTTTATTATTTTCCCGATCTGAACGCGCTTCGCACCGAGGCCCGTCAGTCCGTCACCACGGCCGAAGCGGCCGGTCGGCGAACCGAGATGGCCGGGATCCTGAACAACATTGCCGCGAGATCACCGCTACGGGCAGCCCGGGCCGGCGACTGGCTCGACTGCGGCAATCCCGACCGGCAAGCCAGTTCGCATCGCACGCTGCTGCAGATGCGGGCGTTCAACGAGCTGTCGATCGACAGCACCTTCGGCACGGTCACCAAGCGCAGTCGTTACGTCGACAAGTTCCTCGACGAAATCAACTATCTGCGTCTGCTCCCGCCCGAGCTGGCCGTCCTTTTCCCGCGCGTGGTCGACTGTTCGACCGATTGGGATGACCCTTGGCTGAAAATGGAATACTACGGTTATCCCACCCTGGCCGAGGTATTCGTTTTCGAGAATGTCGATCCGGCCATCTGGGAGCAAGTCTTCGTCCACCTGCGCGATATTGTCGTCGGCGGATTCATGAAGCGCCGTCGGCCGTTGGCCGCGGGCGTGCTCGAGGAAATGTATCTGGGAAAAACCCGGCGCCGTCTGGCAGGCATCACCGAACCCCCGGCCCTGCGGGCGCTGGTCGCCCACGAGGGCCCGATCGTGCTCAACGGTCGCGAAGTGGCCAACTTGCCGAGCTTGTGGAAGTCGCTGGAAAGCGAGGTCGAGCGATTGGCCGACAACGTGCAGGGTTGCATCGTGCACGGTGATTTGTGCTTGTCGAACATCCTCTACGACATGCGATCGAGGATTTGCAAAATGATCGATCCTCGCGGCAGTTTCGGGCCAGCGGGGGTTTATGGCGATCCGCGCTACGACGTGGCCAAGCTATATCACTCGGTCTACGGAATGTATGACTTCATCGTCAACGATTTGTTTCATGTCTCGGTTGACGGCAATCGCGTCGATCTGGATATCCGTTATCGACCGCAACACCGCGAGATTCAAAAGCGGTTCGAAAAGGTCTTCTTTAGCGAGTTCGATCGGCGCGAGATTCTGTTGTTGACGGGCCTCTTGTTCGCCAGCATGCCCGCCTTGCACTACGATGCACCGAATCGTCAATTGGCGATGTACGCCCGGTCGCTCGAACTGTTCTCCGAATTGTTTTCTCCTAGCACAACCGCCGTGGAAAGGGTCTGAATCAGAGCACAAGAATCCGGGATCATCACGCCGGCAGGTCCAATGCGACCTGCCCTGTGTAATGCGGACGGCGCCGCCTCGGGTTTGCACGTGGATCTGTTTAGCCGCAAAAAAAGCATGCGAATTTGTATCGACTTGGATGGCGTCATTTGTCAGCTCCGCAGGCCGGACCAGGATTATGCCGATTTGGAACCCGTACCCGGGGCGATCGAAAAACTGCGTCATTTGCGCGCCGCCGGCCATTACATCATCATCGCCACGGCCCGGCACATGAAAACCTGCGACGGAAACGTCGGCAAGGTTGTCGCCCGATTGGGAGCAACGACCCTCGACTGGCTCGCGCGGCAGGGGGTGGAATTCGACGAAATCCACTTCGGCAAGCCGCACGCCGAAATTTACATCGACGACAATGCTCTGCGCTTCGAGGGCTGGGAATTGATCGCTCCCGATGGCTCGACACTGCCTCGCAGCCGCGAACATACGTTCGCGGCGGGCACCCCCGCGATGGACGGCCGCCGGCCATGAACATCGTCATGCCGATGGCCGGGCGCGGTCACCGCTTTGTCGAAGCCGGAATCGATGTTCCCAAGCCGCTGATCGATGTCCGCGGACGGCCGATGTATGCCTGGGCTACCGATGGCTTGCCGCTGAATCAAGCGAACCGTCTGATCTTCATCTGCCTGGCCGAGCATTTGGCCGACCGTGCGTTGGAGGCCGATATCCGTTCCCGGTACGGAGCGCGGCGCCCTGTCATCGTGGCGCTGGACGAAGTCACCCAGGGGCAGGCTTGTACGGTGCTCACGGCCCGGCAGTGGATCGACAACGACGAGCCGCTGCTCATTTTCAATGCCGACACCTACTGCCCCACGACGATCGCCGCCGCTGTGGATCGCTTCGGACCGCAAACCGCGGGAATTCTCGACCTGTTCGCCGCCCCGGGCGATAAATGGAGCTTCGCTCGCCTGGGCCCCGACGACCGCGTATTGGAGACTGCCGAAAAGCGGCGCATCTCGGATTGGGCCAGCACGGGACTGTACTATTTCCGCCGCGGAAGCGATTTCGTGCGGCATGCCCAAGCCATGATCGACGCGAACGATCGCTCCGGCAACGAATTCTACGTGGCACCGATCTACAACCGTTTAATCGCCGCCGGCGAGGACGTTCGCGGAAACCGCGTCGATGAAGTCTGGGTCTTGGGAACACCGCAGGATCTTGCTCATTTCGAGCGGGAGTATCCACGGTGACAACGGTTGAGCCGCGCCATGTTCTCCATGTGCTCAATGCCGCCGGTGGCGGAGCCGCACTGAGCACAATCGGACTGATGGATTCGCTCCGTGAGCGGGGGATCGAAAGCTCGGCCGTCTGTCACGATTCCGGCAGCGCCAGCGAACGGGAGCGATTGCACGCCGCCACGCGTGGCAAACTGTTGTTGACCCCGTTGTATTGGTGGAATCACAAAATTCGCGTGCCGGCGTGGAAACGCCCTCTGAGCGAACTAAAACAACTTCTGCGCACCGGTTGGAAACGGCGCTCGGCGGCCCACGTCGTTCGGTTTGCCCAGCAGCACAAAGTCGATCTGATTCACAGTAACACGATTCTCACACTCGAAGGGGGTTTTGCCGGTCTGCGGCTCGGAATTCCGCACGTCTGGCATGTCCGTGAATTGGTCGGGCCGGGGCACCCCTGGCGATTCCCTCACGAGGGGCCGGCGTTCGGCCGTTTCGTCCAAACGCAAGCTGCAAAGCTGATCGCCAATTCACAGGCCACCGCCGCGGCGATCCAGCCCTGGCTGCCCCCCGGATTGCTCGACGTGGTGCCCAACGGTATCGACTTGTCGCGATTTACGCCGCCTCGCAGTGACCCGTCCCACCGGCCGCTGGTCGTCGCCATGGTTGGCAATCTGACCACTCGTTGGAAGAATCATCTGATGTTTGTCCGCGCGGCCAGATTGGTCGACCCCGCGCTGCCGATCGAATGGCGCATCTACGGACACGACCCATCGCGTGGCGGTCAGCTTGGCCAGGACGAATACGTCGATGGGCTGCTGACGGAAATCCAGCGGGCCGGCCTGGCCGATCGCTTTCATCTGGCGGGGTTTCACCCCGATCCGGCCGAGATCATGGCCCAAGTCGATTTGCTGGTGCATCCGGCCGAAAGCGAGTCATTCGGTCGCGTCATCGTTGAAGCCATGGCGGCCGGGCTGCCCGTCGTGGGAGTCGCTGCCGGGGGAGTCGGCGAAATCGTGCGGCACGAAGAAACCGGTTTGCTCGCCCCCCCAGGCGCCGCGGACGTGATGGCACGATATATTACTCAGCTCGTGCGCGATCCCGACCTGCGAAGTCGCTATGGCGCCGCCGGCTGCCGGCGGGCCCACGAATGTTACTCGCTCCAGGCATGCGTCGAAGGCGTGATCCGAACCTATCGGGCGGCGCTGGCGGTTTCGGCATCGAACAGCGCGAATGCGAATCGTGCCGATTCCGGCCATCCAGGTGTGGCGGCCTCGCCCGAAAGCCGGGTCTCGGTGACTGGTTGATCGCTCCGAAGGCACCGGTATTCAAATCGCACCGTCGCGTGCGTGTCTGTTTTCGCTGGGAAATGGTTGCAAGAGTATGAAATTCTCGATCTGCATTCCAAATTACAACTACGAACGGTATTTGGGACGCACCATCTCCAGCGTACGAGAGCAGCAGGACGCCGACTTCGAAATCCTGATGTCGGACAACGCCAGCACCGACGGCTCGGTCGCGGTCGCGCAGGCGTTTGGCGATCCACGGATCCAGGTGCATGTCAATGCGGCGAACGTCGGGTTTGCCGGCAACCTGGATCGTGCCGGCCGGATGGCGACCGGCGAGTGGATGATCATGCTCTCTTCGGACGATTTGGCTCGGCCCGGTGCGCTGGCGACGTATCGCGCGGTGATCGACGCGCTTGGGCCGGCTGCTGAAGGATCCGTGCTGACCTCGGCGATGGACATGATCAGCAGCGACGACCGCGTCATCGACCACATCGGCAAGGACGAATCGCTTTGGCACGGCGCCGAGCGATCGGCCGAGCTCGAGCGCGCGGCCGGTGCTCCCGTCTTTGTCATGGCCGCCGATGAATTGCTGCGGCGATGCATGAAACAAATGAAGAATCCCTTCAATTTTGCGGCGACTTGCTATCCCCGCCGCCTCTACCAGGCCGTTGAGGGATACGGCGCGGGACGGATGATTAATCCGGACAAGTATTATCATTGGAAGCTGCTGGCCGTCGCGGACCGAGCTTGTTTCATCGACCGGCCTTCCTTCGCCTATCGCTGGCACGAGCAGAACCAAAACTCGCAGGAAGCCGCCGGTGGCTCGCTGAAGTACTTGGTCGATGAATATGCTTCGACGCTGGAGATCAATGACAGCGTGCTCCTGCGTCTCGGAATGACGCGGCAGGCGCTTAGCGACGCCTTGGTGGAATATGACGTCGCGCGGCACGGGCTGGCGACGCTCGCGCGGGGAAACCGAGTGAGAGCCAAACGGACCTTGCAGTTCGGTTGGGCCGTTTATCCCGATAGCATGCGGCACAATCGCAATGCGCGGATTCTGGCGACTTTGCTGCGATTAGGCCCGCTGGGCGAGCGGATCGCGAAGTGGGCCTATGCCCGCTATCTTGACAAGGCCAAACCATGAAACGATAAAGGAAAATGGGTTGCGCGCGGGTGCCATGTGAGCGGTTGCACGATGGCGGCGGCAGCCGAGGTTCCTTTCCGGCCGACTGGCGACGTCAGGATTGGCGGCACATTCTCGCCCACCCGGCCTCCCGGGAGGCGGTTTTCGGCGCTTCCCCCATTCGCCTCGTCTAATCGCCTGTCGGCGGCAAAAGCCCCGTTGATTCGATCGCAAGCCGTTTTGGAAACCGACAGCGCTCAGCGGCGCTGCACCACGGCGAGGAGAAGCCGAGTTTGAACACGCACAACAGTGCCCTCAATCTGCATGGCGTCGCAGCGCGCGTGGCAACGGCCTTTGCGCCGGCACAACCGTTGCCGGGGGTGCCTCTTGCCCGTTCCAAGGCGATTCCCTCGCAGTTGACGTTCAGCGGAGTTGTGCTGTTTATCACGTGCGCGTTGATGTTCGGTTCGGGCTTCAAAGCCTTGCGGCCGGAAATCTTTGGCCTGCTGGTGCACCCGTTCCTCATCCCCCTTATCCTCGTGTTTCCATTTTTGGTGGTCGGCTCGCTCAAGAACTTTCCAACCCGGGCTCTGGCCGCCCTGATGCTTTTCTTTGCGCTGTACGCGTTGTCGAATACTTCGAACGTCAGGGCCGGGCTGAGCGAGATCATCAAAATCAGCACCACGCTGGTCGCGATCATTTGCTCAGCATTGTTGATTCGTTCGCGGGGCGATTTTGTTGCCGGCGTGGTCGGACTCGGCATCGCATCGGGGGCGATGGGATTTTACGGCATGCAGGGCACAATCGGTTCGGCCACGGGCGTCGAAGCGCTCGACGTGGGAAACAAGAACGCCTTTTCCTTATTCGTGCTGCCGTCGATCTTGCTATGCGGATATATGATCTTTGATATGCCGGTCGATTCCAAACCGCTTCGCGTCGCTCTGAAATCGGTGTGCGTGGCCTCCATCGGCAGCTGCACGCTGGCCATTTTCTTGAGCGGCAATCGCTCCGGCTACATCGGCTGCGTGATCATTGCCGCCATGCTCCTCAAGGAAAAGAGGCTCTACGGTCTATTGCTGGTGGGGATGATCGCGGCCGCGGTCGTCTACATCATGATAAGTCTTGAAATGACAAGTGTCTTTCAGGACCGTTGGAACAAGACGTTCGTCGAGAAGAACGCGTCCGATGAACAGCGTGCCGAGATTCTGCTGGCATGTTTTAAGATTGGCCTCCAGTATCCGATCACCGGCGTATCCGCCGCCAAGTTGCCGACCGTCATCGGTAGTTACGTGGGCACGAAATGGTTGGCCCTCAATTTGATTGAGTCGCACAACGTGTTCGCCCACATCTGGGGCGGTGCCGGGATGATCTGTTTTGCGTCGCTTGTTTTCGTCGGCTGGACGTTTTGGTATCTGCCGGGCCCCCGCAACAAAGCGGACCTGGCGCTGAACGCCGAATTCAAGCAAGCCCAGCGGTTGCTGAAAATGATGGTCCTGCTGTGGGTGATTCGAGGAAACTTCACATCGGCGATTCTTTATAACCCCGGGTTTTCGATGGCATTGGGGCTGGCCGTCGGATACTGCGCGCTGTTGGCAGCTAAGCCCAAACAGGGGCAGCTGGCCGCCGGGGTGCCGGCTATGCCCGATAGATTTGCCGTGCCACATTGAGCGATCCGGTAGGTTTGCGGTCCCGTCCTGCCCGCCGGGGTTTTGGCCCGCTAGAATTGCTGGATCGACGGGCAATGTTTGTTTCGTTCATCGAACCCGATACTCATTTCCGCCGCTCGTTCGTCACATTCCGCGATCGGTGATTTTCCGCTTTGGGAGACTCGAAGCTTGCCACCTTATATCCTTGGACTCCATGCCAGCCATAACGCCAGCGCGTGCATCGGCGACGAATCAGGCTTGATCTATGCCATTCAGGAGGAACGGCTGACCGGCGAGAAGAACTTCTGGGGCTTCCCGCGGTTGTCGATCAAAGCATGTCTGGATCGCGTCGGGATTCGCCCCCAGGACTTGCTGGCCACCACCTACGGCAGCAATCAGGTTCTCTGCCGCTACCACACGCGCGAGGACGTCCTCTACGCTTATCGTCGACAGGCCACCATGGTCGGCCGTCTGCGACAACGGGTCGCCATTCCGTTAGTTGCCGCCATTAAGCCCAACTTCGGACAAGGCCGGTTGCGAACGTTGCTCGGCGAGGCAGGCTTCGCCGATACGACCGTCACGCATTACGACCATCATCTCACGCATGCGGCCACCGCCTACTTCGGGCTGCGAACTTCACCCGGTGAAAAATACCTCGTGCTGACCTGCGACGGAGCGGGGGATCGGCTGAGCGGCTCCGTGCGAGTTTGGGGTGCCGGAAAATGCGAGGAAATCGCCCTTACGCCCGAAGGCGATTCACTCGGAGCAATCTATACCTGGGTGACCTACGGCATGGGATTCGTCCCGCTGGAACACGAATATAAGCTGATGGGCATGGGCCCCTATGCCTCGGATAAAGCGGCCGAGGAGACCGCCAAAATCTTCTGGCGATATCTACGCTTGCGAGACGATGGCCTGGCATTCCAGCGAGGCACGCGCCGCCAGACGCACTTCATCTACGACCAGCTCGAGCACGACCTGCGCGGCATGCGGTTCGATTACATCTGCGCCGGCTTGCAGCGATTCACCGAGGACTTGCTGTGCGAATGGGTGCGCCACACCGTTCGCGCGACCGGCGTGCGCAAGATCCTGGCGGCCGGCGGCGTCTTCATGAACGTCAAGGCAAACAAGCGGATCGCCGAGTTGCCGGAAGTCGAATCGTTCGAGGCCTTCCCCTCTTGCGGCGACGAAACCCTCTCGATCGGGGCTTATTACCTCGAAGCGGCCAAACGCTTCGGTGACGCATCGGTCAAACCGCTCGAGCACTTTTATCTGGCCGACGCACCCGAAGAAAAGGACGTCCTCGCTGCCATCAAGGAAAGCGGATTCCACTACGAACGCCCGGCCGATATCGCCGACGCTGTCGCCAAAGTCCTCGCCGATGGTCAGCCCGTGGCACGCTGTGCCGGGCCGATGGAATTTGGTGCGCGGGCGCTCGGCAATCGCTCCATTCTGGCCGATCCCAAATCGCAAGACATCGTGCGGGTGATCAACCGCATGGTCAAGAAACGCGATTTCTGGATGCCGTTCGCGCCGATGGTAAAACAGGAGCGACAGCACGATTACATCAAGAACCCCAAGAATCTTCGCAGCCCCTTCATGATGATGACGTTCGATTCGCGTGAGAATTTCCGCGAATTGATCGCCGCCATCCACAATGCCGACCTGACCTGCCGCGCACAGATTCTGGCGCAGAGCACAATCCGCCGATGCACGACATTTTGAGTGCCTTCGAGCGTCGCACCGGCGGCGGCGTGATCCTCAATACGTCATTTAACCTCCACGGCTATCCCATCGTCCGCACCGCCTCCGAAGCGCTCGCCGTGCTGCGCGACTCCGGCCTGGAGTTTCTCCAGGTAGGCGATTACCTCGTGTCGAAACAAGCCCACGCCACGTCGAATGGCGCCGCGAGCTCGTGAGAATCATGTCCGGTCAACCTCCCCAAGTCCGCCTGGGAATCATTTCCTGCTTGCCCGCCGCGCCCGACGGGCAGGGTGGACTGGTGTGCAATCATTCGATTGGCCGCATGTGGGACCTGTTGCGAGAGGCGTTTCCACAAGCGAAGCTCTGCATGCCGATCTTGGCCGAACCGCAAACACACATGCGGCATATCCTGAATTTTCCGGCCGAGGACATCGTCCGTCTGCCGCCTCTCAAGAGTGTGATTCGCTCCCAAATCTATTACTTTCAGACACGTCGAGTGGTGCGGCGTTTCGCCGCGAGGTCGATGTGCTGTTCATTCGCCTCCCGTTCCAGCTCCCTTCTACCCTCTTGGGTTTGGGCACGCCGAAGCTGCTGCACGTCGTGGGCAACCCCTACAACGTGATCGTTGCGTCCAGCGATTACCGTGGACTGGTGAAAAGAATGGCACTGTGGTTCGCCGCACATTCCAACCGCGTCGTGAAGCGAATGGTGGCCGAACCGCACACGCGCATCGCCACGAACGGGGGCGAGATGTGGAAGATCTTGGGTTGCCACGCGGGGCGCGTCGTCGTTTCATCGTGCCTCTACGAGCGTGAGATGCGGCCGCGCGAGAATCGCGCGCTCGGAAATCCGCCGCGACTTTTGTTTGTCGGTTATTTGCGGCCGGAAAAGGGAATTCACGATTTGCTCGCCGCCTTCGAGCAAATCCGTAGCCGGCGCCCGCTCAAGTTGACTTTGGTTGGCGGCTCCGATAAGGGGGGAGGCGCCGAGGCTGCCGCGCACGAGCGCATCCGCGCCGGTCGCTTTCGCGACGATATCACGCTGACCGGAATGCTCGATTTTGGCGAGCCGTTGTTCGAACTCTACCGCAACCATGACGTGTTTGTCCTGCCCAGCCTGTCCGAGGGAACGCCGCGTACACTCGTCGAGGCGCGCTCGTTCGGGTGTCCGGCCGTCGCGACCCGCGTCGGCGGAATTCCGTCATCCCTGCATGACGGCCAGAACGGTCTGATGGTCGAACCGCATGATCCGAGCGTTTAGCCGCGGCGATCGAGCGAATCCTCGATGACGAGCCGCTACGGATGCGATTGATCGATGCCGGCTTGCAGGATGCCCCCCAGCAATCCGTGGAATACTTCGTCGGCCAATTGGTGGAAGAACTCAACATCCTGGCCCAGGAAACCGGTAAACGCACTCATGTCCGGCTCGGTGCAATCTAAAGCGAAGCGCGGGATTGTTGTCACGCCTTACACCGTCGACCGGGTCGACGCGGTGAAGGCGTTCAATGCCCGGTTGCGCCCGGCGGAGCGACGTTGACCTTTCCGGAAAGCCCCCTTCCAGAGTGGCTGCCGCAAGTCGATGGCCATGAAATCTTCCATGAATATTTCGTGGCGGTGGATGACGACGCGGTGCGGGGCGCCTACATCCTCAAGCATCAGCCATTTTGGGTCGGCGGTCAGCGACTACGGATGAGCCAGTTTCGTTTGCCGCTCTCCGAAGGTCAGTTCGACAAGCAATTCGCGGCCCTCGGGGTCCAGCTCTACCTCGACGCCGTACGCAAGCAGAAGATGCTCTACACCGTCGGGATCGGGGGCTATCAAGAATCGTTCGCCCACCTGCTGATCAACGCGGGCTGGAAGACCTGCGTGGTACCGTTCTTTTTTCGAGTCTTTCATCCGCGGCGGTTTCTCCAGAACATTGTCTACTTGCGGACCACTCGGCTCCGCCGCCTGGCGCTCGATGCAATGGCCCTGAGCGGACTGGGCGCGGTGGCGGTGCATGCCTATCAGGCGATGAAAACCCGGCGACCGTCTCACTTGCCCGCCGTCGCAATGAGCGAGGAGAGCGGCTTCGGCGCCTGGGCCGACGAGATCTGGGAAGCGGCGAAGTCGGACTACTCGCTGGTTGCCGAGCGCGACTCGACCATCCTCAACATTCTCTATCCCGCCAGCGATCCGCGCTGGATCAGGCTGAAGGTAACGTGCGAAGGAAAAGTCGTTGGCTGGGCCGTGTTGTTGAACGTGCCGATGTGCGACCACAACTATTTCGGCAATATGCGGGTCGGGTCGCTGGTCGACTGCCTGGCTGTTCCTGGCATGGAAGACAAAGTCATCGCCGCGGCCATCCGCCATCTGAAATCGCAGGACGCGGAAATCTTCGTCACCAATCTGTCGCACTACCGTTGGCGGGCGGCGGCCGAATCGCAGGGTTTGTGCCCGGCCACGTCGAATTTCATCTTTGCCGCATCCAAGCCAGTGGCACAGATCGTCGAATCGGTCGACGAAAAAATGGACCGCGTCCACATGACCCGTGGCGATGGCAGCGGCCCACAAAACCTCCTTTCGGCCCGAAAGTGATTCATTTTCCGCGCGTACTCCGCTCGGATCTGAACGTCATGCAAACGCCCAAGCCAACCAAACCCGCCGAATACATCCGCGCCGCCCGCGAGATCGAGGCGGCCAAGCGCGAGAACGTCGCCACGTTGGCCGTCTTGTCCACGTTCACCGCCGAACTATTGCGTCCGTTCCTCGTGGTCGAGGCCGATCGGCTCGATTGTCCGCTGCGACCCTGGTTTGGACCGTTCGGACAATTGGAGCAATTAATCCTCGACGACCGTTCCGACCTTTGGCGGCAAGCGACGGACGTCTTGTGGATCGCGGTCCGATTGGAGGACGTCGATCGGCACCTGATTCACGAAAGCACCGCCATCGGCCCCGAGGCGACGCGGCAGCGCTTGGACGCGATGCGGCAACGGGTGGTCGGATTGGCCCGTAACGCTCGCTCGAGGAATCGCGCATCGGTCCTCGTTTCCAATTGGTTCCCCGACGCCCTGCACAATCTGAATGTGTTCGACGCCAGCGATCCAGAAGGTTTCGGGCATCTGGTGGCCGAGGCCAACCGTCAGCTCGCCCGCGACCTTTCCGAGATACCGGATGCCCACGTCTTCGACTATGCGGGTGTGGTGGCGGGCAGCGGTGCGATCGCCTGGTCGGACCGCCGCCTGTGGTACATGGCTCGCAGCGTTTCGAGCTCGGAAAATTTGGCACCCCTGGCCCGCAGCCTGGCCCGCGCGGTCCGCGCGCTGCTTCGCCCGGCCGCCAAGTGCCTGGTCCTCGACTTGGACAATACACTTTGGGGAGGCGTCCTGGGTGACGACGGGGCCGCGGGAATCAAGCTCGGCGACGATTATCCGGGCAATGTTTTCAAGGATTTCCAAGCCGCGCTTCTCGGACTGCGCCGACGGGGACTGTTGCTGGCCATCGCCAGCAAGAACGACGAGCAAACCGTGCTCGACATGCTCGATAGCCATCCGGAAATGCTGCTGCGGCGCGAACATTTTGCCGCGATTTGTGCCAATTGGGGCGCCAAGCCCGAGAGTCTGCGGAAAATTGCCCAGCAGCTCAACATCGGATTGGACTCGTTGGTTTTCGTCGACGACAATCCGGTGGAGCGGGCAGCGGTTCGGACCGAATTGCCGATGGTCCACGTCGTTGAGTTGCCCGCCGAACCGCTGGGCTATCTGGCGGCGCTGGGCGACATGGCAGTGCTCGACCAGCCGCGTCTATCGGCCGAGGACCGCGCGCGACCGGAGATGTACCGCAGCGAGACGCTGCGGCAGCAGGTGGCCCAGCAGGCCGGCAATGTCGAGGACTTTTTACGCGAATTGGAAATGGTGGCTCAAGTGGGCCGAGCTGGCCCCAAAACACTCGAGCGAATTCATCAGCTCATTCAGAAGACGAACCAATTCAACCTCACCACGCGGCGGCACAATATTGACGATTTGCGCCGACTGGCTGAATCGCCCGATGCGGCCGTCGCCTGGCTGCGATTGGCCGACCGCTATGGCGATTTGGGGCTGGTCTGTGTGGGAATTATCGAGCGCCTGGACGAAAAGTGCTGGGTAATTGATACTTTACTGATGAGCTGTCGTGTGATGGGACGGAAAGTGGAGGATGCTTTTTTATCCTATCTCGCCGAATTGGCGCGTTCCGGTGGCGCCCGCCGCCTTCGGGGGGTCTTGCGGCCCACCGCGAAGAATGCGCCGGTGAAGAACTTTTATCCGGAGCACGGGTTTACCGAATTGGCAACGGACGGTGACGAGCGTTCCTATCTGGCTGACCTCGCGAACGGGCGTTCGCATGGCCGATGGTGATCGGCCGAGTACTACCAGAAACGCAGGAGTAGCTTCCGTGCCTAGTCCCGTCGAACAAAGAACCTGTCAAGTCGTGGCCGAAGTATTTGGCCTGCCGGTCGATCAAGTGACGCTGGCCACCTCGCACGAAACGCTCGAGGATTGGGATTCGCTCAACGTGCTGAACGTCCTGATGGCGATCGAAGGCGAGTTCGACGTGACGGTCGCACCGGAGGAAGCGGCCGAGTTCGTTTCGGTCGAGCGGATTGTCACGGTGCTGCGGACGAAAGGGATTGACTGAGCCGTCCTTCTCAACGATATACGGATTGATGGCATCTCCCCGGGCCGGCTCCGGCTCGGACCTATCGCTGAATTACAATTCATCCAATCTGATCTTTGCAACTCACTTAAGATCCCCGAAGAAACGGCGCAGCCGCGCGGACGGCTGAAATCATGAATTCCACGGATCCCAACCAACTTGTCATGCCGGAGCAGTCCCGCCGAAGTCGACCGCGGCGGTCGATTTGCCGTTCGTTTCGGTGGTCATGATCGTGCGGAACGAAGGTCCGTTCATCGCCCGCAGCATCGAGCAAGTGCTGGCCCAGGACTATCCTCGCGATCGGATGGAAATCATCGTGGCCGACGGAATGTCGGACGACAACACCCGCGAGGTGCTGGCCGAATACCGCGCGAAATACCCGTTCATCCAGGTGGTCGACAACCCGAAGCGGATCGTCGCCTCGGGACTGAACGTGGCCATCGAACGTGCCCAGGGCGAACTCATCATGCGCATCGACGGACACGGCGAAGTGGCGACCGATTTCGCCCGCCAGGTGGTCCGCCTGATGGACGAACATCCCGAAGCCTGGAGCGGCGGCGGACCGATCGTTCATGCCGGCACCAATCGCTTTGGAGAAGCAGTGGCGGTGGCCATGTCGCATCCCTTGGGAGTCGGCTTGGCGACGCACCGCTTTCCCAATTACGAGGGCTATGTCGAAGGTGCCCACTTCCCCACGTTTCGCAAGTGGATTTTCGATCGGATCGGCAAATTCGACGAAGAACTCGTGCGGACCGAGGACGACGAATTCAACTACCGCATCGCGCAAGCTGGCGGCAAGATCTACGTATCGCCCCGGGTGCGCTATGTCTATTACGTGCGGGAAACACTGGGCAAGTTATTTCGCCAATACGTCCAATACAGCTTCTGGCGAATCCCGGTCGTTCGCAAACACAAGAAACCGACGACGCTCCGCCAGATTGTCCCGCCATTGTTTTTCCTGGCGATGTTCTTGCTGGCGGCTGTCGGAGCCTGGATGCGCCAGCCGATCGTCGCGCTGGCCCTGCCCACGATCTATCTGGTGGCGCTGATCGCCGTGGGCATCTCGGTCGTCCCGCGCAAGGGACTGGCCGTCGGCTGCCTGGTGCCTGTGGCCCTGGCTACGATCCATTTTGCCTACGCGTTAGGTATCGCGTATGGCCTGTTTGCCCTGTTGTTTCGCCCGCATGCTTGGGACCAAAGTGGTACCATGTCCGCGCTCAACCGATAACGAGGAAGCCATGACGACTGAATCACAGATCGCAGCCGGAAACTTTTTCCACGGCTTTGCCGACACCTTCGACACGTTCTACGACGGCAAGCGCAGCCCCGTGATGCAATGGATTGACCGCCGCTTTCGCAGCGACATGTTCATCCGTTACGAACTGACTTTCTCACGTCTCGGCAAACTGGCCGGCCGGCGGGGGATCGACATCGGCTGCGGGTCAGGCCCCTACGTCGCCGAGGCGCTCCGGCGCGACGCGGCCCACGTCGTGGCGCTCGATCCCGCCCCGCGCATGCTCGACCTCACCCGGCAACGGGTCGAGAAATTGTCCATGTTGGATCGGCTGACCACGGTCGAAGGCTACTTTCCCCAGGCCGCGCCGCCGGGTCCCTTCGACTTCGCCATTGTCATGGGGGTGATGGATTATGTCGCCGAGCCCGTTGCCTTCTTGAAATCGCTCCGGCAGATCATGGCCGGCACGGCGGCCGTCTCGTTTCCGAGCCACCATTGGCTGCGCACGCCGCTTCGCCAGGTTCGCTATAAACTCCGGAGTTGTCCGGTCTATTTCTACGATGAAGCCTTGCTGAGGTCGATCGGCTCCGAGGCGGGATTCGGCACCGTCGACATTTTCAAGATTCCGGGAGCCGGAATGGATTTTCATGTATGTCTGAAGCCTTGAAGTTCGGCCCGCCGATCATCACGGCCGATATCGAAGACTGGCCGCAATCGACCTGGGATCACAGTCTGCCGATTACCACTCGGGCGGCCGACAACACGCGCCACCTGCTCGATATCCTGGCTCGTGCCGGCGTGCGCGCCACCCTCTTCGTGTTGGCCAAATTCGCGCAGGCCTTTCCCGACCTGGTGCGGCGCATGGACGACGAAGGACATGAAGTCGGCGCCCATACCTGGGCCCACGAAGAGGTCTTTCGCAAAACTCCCCAGCAGTTTCTCGACAACGCCCGGCGGACCAAAGACCTCCTCGAACAACTGACCGGCAAACCGGTCCTCGGCTATCGGGCCGCCGACTTCTCGATTATCCGCGACACGCTCTGGGGCTTGGACGTCCTGGCCGAAGCAGGCTATGTCTACGATTCGAGCATTTTTCCGGTCGAGCGACCCCGCTATGGCATTCCCGATTGGCCGCAGTTCCCGCATCGGGTGAAACTTCCCTCGGGACGCGAGATCGTCGAATTCCCGATCGCCAGTTACACCGCTTTGGGCCGCAACTGGCCGGTCGGCGGCGGCGGCTATCATCGGCTGCTGCCGGGCTGGGCCAGTCGTGCCCTGGCGCGCCGCGTGATGCACTCCGCGCCGTTTGTCTTTTATTGTCATCCCTATGAGTTTGATCCCCGCGAATTCGCCGAAATCTCGGTCCAAGTCCCCTTCCGCGTGCGTCTGCATCAGGGATTGGGACGAAGTCGCTTCGAAGGGCGTTTCGTGGCCTTTCTCGAGGCGTTCTCAGGCCGAAGAATGGTCGACGCGCTCCATGAGCGCGCCCTTGGCCCTACTTCGACGTCGAAGGCATTGCTCGCGGAACCCGCGGCACCAGTTCCGAGAGCGCCCTGGCCGCAACGATCCACAAGGACCCTTGACCTTTTTCCCGTATCCCCGAACCGGTCATTCTCCGGCAGTGTCCGCTGGCGAACGGTTCCTCGGCGCGCGCGCTTGCTGTGACCTGGTGGGCGCCGCGCCTGACGAGAGCGCAGGAGTCTCGCGTATGAACGTTCCCTTTTTTCGACCCGCGATCGGCTCGGCCGAGATCGACGAGGTGGTTTCCTGCTTGCGCTCCGGTTGGCTCACCAGCGGGCCAGTGGCCAAACGTTTCGAGCAAGAGTTTGCCCAGGCGGTCGGCGCGGCTCATGCCGTCGCAGTCAATTCCTGCACCGCCGCCTTGCACCTGGCCGTCGAATCGCTCCATCTCGGGCCTGGCGACGCGGTCTTCGTCCCGTCGATGACGTTCGCCGCCACGGCCGAAATCGTCCGCTACCAGGGGGCCGTGCCGATTCTGGTCGATTGCAACCCGGCCACGCTGAACATTGATCTGGATGACGCCCAGCGAAAGCTCGACCGGCTGACCCGTGGCGGCCTGGCCGCCGCTCGGGGGCAATCGCTGCGGCCGGTCGGCATCATTCCCGTTCACGTCGCCGGGGTGATGGTCGACGTCGGCCAGGTGCAAACCTTCGCCGATCGTCATGGCCTGTGGATGATTGAAGACGCCGCCCACGCGCTGCCGGCCGCTTGGAAGCCTGCTGGGTCCGACGCCTGGCAGCGGTGTGGCCAGGGAACGTCTCAAATCACCTGTTTTTCGTTCTACGCCAACAAAACGATCACCACCGGCGAAGGAGGGATGGCCGTCACCGATAACGGCGACCTGGCGGCTCGGATGCGGATGATGTCGCTCCACGGCCTGTCGCACGACGCCTGGGGACGCTACTCGGGCGGTAGCTGGGATTACCGCATTATCGCTCCCGGCTACAAATACAATCTGACCGACGTGGCCGCTGCGATCGGCGTGCATCAGCTCGCCCGGGCCGAACCGATGCGCGAGGCTCGCGAGCGAATCGCCTTGGATTATCTCAAGGAATTAGCCGGCCTCGAGGCGATCGAGCTCCCCGCGGTGCCCGAGCGGCGGATTCACTCCTGGCACCTGTTTCCGATCCGGCTGCGGCTCGATCGATTGCGGATCGATCGCGACGCGTTCATGGCTGAACTAAAAACACTCGGAGTCGGTTGTTCGGTACATTGGCGTCCGCTTCACCTGCATCCCTACTACAGCGACCAGTTCGGTTGGACTCCCGAAGATTGTCCCGTGGCCACCGCCGAGTGGCGCCGACTGATCAGCCTGCCGCTCTTTCCCGATATGCACCTCGACGAGCGGCGCCACGTGGTGGCCACCGTCAGCGAACTCTGCCGTCGCCACGCCACCTGACGGGACCAAAAACGGGCCAACATGCTCAAACGAACGTTCGATTTCCTGGCGTCGCTGGTCGGGCTGACGCTGCTGGCCCCCTTTGGCCTGCTTGTGGCGTTGGCAATCAAATTGGATTCGAGCGGGCCGGTTTTTTTTCGCCAGGTGCGCATAGGGCGCGACTTTCGTCCGTTCAAAATCTACAAGTTCCGCACGATGGTGGCCGACGCCCCGTCACGCGGCGGTCAATTGACGGCCGGCTCCGATCCCCGCATTACCCGCGTCGGCCGAATCCTGCGAAAAACCAAGGTCGACGAACTGCCGCAGTTGATCAACGTGCTCATCGGCGACATGAGCCTGGTCGGCCCGCGTCCCGAAGTTCCCAAGTATGTCGAACTGTTCGCCGGCGACTATCGTGAGATTCTCTCGGTTCGCCCCGGGATCACCGATCCGGCCTCGGTGAAATATCGCGACGAGAGCAAAGTCCTGGCGGCCTCCGCCGACCCCGAAACGGCTTACGTCGAGCAGATTCTTCCGGAGAAGATCGCCCTGGCCCGCCAGTACATCAAGCGATCGTCGCTCGCGTACGACTTGGGGATCATCTTTCAAACGCTCTGGCACATCGTCCGTTGAGCGTGGCGAGCGTCTTACGGTTGGCGGGGAGCAGGAATTGGTCAATTGGTTAGCTAGCGAAATATATGCCAGTCGATCAATTGGGCGCCAACAATGAATTTACAAAATAAACCTCCCAGAGGGGTGACATTAGCAAGCGGTTTGTCTATACTCCACACTCACTTCAGTTCTAGTTAGAAATTTCGTTTTGCTGTTCTTTACACCTGTCGTGTCTGACCGGTGTCGCTTTCGACATCGCCAGAGAACAGTTTTTTTCGTGCATCATGAGCAAGGCGCTTGGTTTGCGTTAGTTGGCCGTGAATGCGGCCGTTTGCCGTCGCAAGCATCGTCCCTCGAAGTCTAAGATCGCGCTGGCGAGCACTTCCGGGGGGCTAGGTAGCCGAAAGGTCGCTAATTGCAACTTTGTCGATTTCATCTAGGCGGACTCAACCCATGATTTATTTGCGGAGATGGTTTGGTCGGGCGACTTTGCGTCGTTGTGCACTGCTGTGCTTTTCTCTGATGGCAATCCTGGCTTCCCGCGCTTCGGCCGTCGTTATCATCAACACCGACGGATCGGCCAATAACGGCCAGACTTCCGCCACGGGCACCACGGCGCCCTATGCCAACGTCGGTCTTCGCGCCAATGGCGGGGCAACCGTCGTCTATCTGGGCAACGATTGGGCCATTACCGCCAATCACGCCATCGTCAATCCCGTCGGCACGGTCATCAACGATGCGCCCTACGGGAATATCACGGTGCCCAACACGCCCGAGAGCACCATCACCGACCCGGGCAACAACACCATTGCCATCGACAACTATGTCACTCTCAACGGGCAGCAAATCACGATCGACCAGGCGGTCCAGGTCTTGAACTCCAATGGCTCGCCGACCGATATGAAATTGGTTCACCTGACCTCGGACCCCGGTTTGCCCGCCGTGCAAATTGCCGGCGTGGCTCCCTCGGACAATCAGTCGGTTGTGATGATCGGTGCCGGTAATGATTTGGGAACGCAGCAAGGCTATACGATCGATAGCCAGTCCTACACGGGCTATCCTCTACTCAGTTCCGAAGGCGTCCCACGCTGGGGGACCAACGCCATCGATCCGGGCAGCGTCAGCAATTCGCTGAACGATCTTGGCGAGTCCTTTACGGTCAACAACGTCCAAAAGGAAGCGTACGAGTACACGTTCACCACCACCTTCGCCAATAGCCCCTCGGTGAGTAATCAAGAGGCCCAGGCCACGTCTGGAGACTCAGGCGGTGGCGTGTTCGAGCAGATCGCCGGCACCTGGTATCTGGTGGGCTTGATCGACGGGTTGACGACGGTGCCATACGGCAGCGGCCCGAACGACTATAACTACAATGTCTATTTCGGCGAGCAAAGCGTCATGGCCGATGTGGCGCCCTATCAAAGCGTCATCGCGGCCGTGGTCCCCGAACCGTCGGGACTGGTCTTGGGTGCCATCGGGGCCGGGATGGCGTTGCTTGCCGCCCTTCGCGCTCGCCGCAGGCAGATAGCGGTGGAGGCGTAGGTCTCCGCCGATCGCCTCGCCCATCGAACGCACTGGCACACGACCGAGCCGCTTCGCGGCCCGATTGCCGAATTCAACCCGCCGGGGGCTTGCATTGCCCACGGATTTATCTATACTGCAAAAACATTTCTGGGAACTTGCCGGAAATTTCCGTCGATTTCGGTGCTCCGTTTCGCCATTGGCTGTGGAGCGAGGAAATGGGCGTTTACTGAAAGTTTGCGTCGTTTGGTTAATCACTTCTAGGACAAGGTAGCACGGGAAAAGGTCGCTAATCACAACAATCTTGCCGAAGCGTTTTGCGTTTTAGGCTTGTTTTGTTCCCACCTTCTGGGCGAGGTGATTGATGCGACCGGTGAGTTGCGTTCGTGCTACGTTTGTTTCTTCTTCGGCTCTGGCACCCATCGCGGCGGCGATTCGTGTGCCTGCGGTTTTCCGTCGGCTTTCAGCCGCGGCGTCGTTGGCTAATTTGCTGCCGACTTCGTCCAGGCGACTTGCACGCCTGACGTGTTGTCGGACATGGTTCGGCCAGCTGGCGCTGTGCCGCTGCGCCATGGGGTGCCTCGCGTATTGGCGATCCTGGCTTCCCGCGCTTCGGCCGTCGTCATCGTCAATACCGACGGTTCGGCCAACAACGGCCAGACTTCCGCCACGGGCACCACGGCGCCGTACGACATCGTCGGCCTGCGCGCCAACGGCGGAGCAACCGTCGTCTATCTGGGCAACGATTGGGCCATTACCGCCAATCACGCCATCGTCAATCCCGTCGGCACCGTCATCAACGATGGGCCCTACGGGAATATCACGGTGCCCAACACGCCGGAGAGCACCATCACCGACCCGGGAAACAACACCATTACGATCGACAATTATGTCACCCTCAACGGGCAGCAAATCACGGTCGATCAGGCGGTGCAGGTGTTGAACGGCAACGGCTCGCCGACGGATATGAAATTGATTCACCTGACCTCGGACCCCGGTTTGCCCGCCGTGCAGATCGCCAGTGCTCCCCCCTCCAACAACCAGCCGCTCGTGATGATCGGGGCCGGGTTGGATCTGGGAACGCAGCAGAGCTATACGCTCGATAGCCAGAATTACACCGGCTATCCTCTGCTCAACTCGGAGGGTGTCCCGCGCTGGGGGACCAACGTCGTCGAACCGGGCAGCGTCGGCAACGGTCTGACCAATCTTGGCGAGAACTTTACCGTCAACAACATCTCGGAACCGGCATACGAATACACGTTCACCACCTCGTTCAACAACAATCCCTCGCTCTCCAATCAAGAGGCCCAGGTCACGTCTGGCGACTCAGGCGGCGGGGCGTTCGAACAGATCGGCGGCACCTGGTATTTGGTCGGCTTGATCGACGGTTTTGGGAATGTGCCGTCCGGTGCCACGAACGCCCAGGCCTACAACAACGTCTGGTTCAACGAGGTCAGCGTCATGGCCGACGTGGGCGATTACCAAAGCACCATTGACGCCACGATTGTCCCCGAGCCGTCGGGCCTGATTCTGGCCGGAGTGGGGGCCGGGATGGCATTGCTTGCCGGTTTGCACGCTCGCCGCCGCCGGCGGCCAGAATCCCACTCCGCCGGCACCGAACCGGCCAGTTAGACGCGGCAATCGGCCGGCTGCTCCCAGCCCCCCTGGGCAGCGCCGCATTCCGCCGGCTGCCGGGCTCCTTGGGGGGCGGCTTTCCGGCGGGGCTCTCCGGCGCCGGGGTGAGGCCCAATTGTGCGCCCCGCGGCTCTGGACTCGCGATTGCAAATGTGTGACAATCTACGTTGGCGTGCAATATTCTCGATTTGATTTCATTTTTTATGGCAACCGCGCCAACGCTCGGAACAGATGTTGGTGGCGCGGGCAGAGGAGGAGAAGGGATGTTTCGGCGCAAAAGCTGGTCTAGCGGCTACCGTGCGTCTGCGGGTTTTACCCTGGTCGAACTGTTGGTGGTGATCAGCATCATCGGCATGTTGATGGCGTTGCTGCTGCCGGCCGTGCAAAGTGCGCGCGAGACAGGCCGCCGCAACACGTGTCAAAGCAATCAGCACAACCTTGCTTTGGCACTGATGCAGTACAACGACACGAAGAAGAACTATCCCGGCTGGAACAACTGGCTCAACGCTTCCGCCGCCGGCGCCGGCCTTTCCAACGCGAATCTTGTATACGCCGAAACCACGTACATTGTGCCTCTACTGCCGTATCTCGATCAAAACCCGGTCTACACAAACTACACGCAGTATCTGAGTACCCTCATGAGCGGCGGCACGAACACCAACCAGCTCTATGCACTCGGCCAATCTCAGGTCTACATGGCCATCCTCGTATGTCCATCGAATCCTCCGCAGGCAACCGTCGGAGCAACGCCACTGGCTTACGTGATCAATGGCGGCCAGATCGACGCCAAATCGGCCTCAGCGGCCGGCGCGCCGATTCTTCAAGGGGGCAGCGTGCTCGGTTTTACGGTCGGTACTGCCCCGGTGACAAACTCCACGATTTTGCAGACGGTTGCCGCTTCGTCTGGGATTGCCTATGACCAGACGGGATACTCGAGCTATGGCGCATCCACCAGCGGCCCCGGCCCGATTGTGAGGGTCACTCAGGATTACGTCGCTTCGCAGGACGGGACCACCTACACCTTGCTGACCTCGGAAAACACGGAGGCGACCAGTTCCTGGTCCCTCTTGACCAATGGCGCCGCCGCGGCGGGACCGAGCGTGAATACCGCATACACGGTGCAAACGCCAGCGTCGGCCGCAAATGTGCCTGTCCAGCAGCTCACGACAACGTTCATGTGGGCGAACTCGGGCGGGTCAGGTTCGTCGCTTCCGCAGACGAACTACTTCGGAATCAACGGCGACAAGTCCAATACTGCGGCCGCCGATGTCTACCATGCGCGGCCGGCCAGCAGCCACAATGGAGTTGTTGTCGTCTCGTTCTGCGGCGGCAACGTCAGGCCGCTCAACCAGGACATCGATTACCGCACTTACAAGCAATTGATGACGCCATTCGGTGGTACGAGCAGCACGGGCACTCCCACTGTGTATAACGGCTCCTACGACCTCGACAGCAACTCATGGCCGCTCGACGAATCGAAATTCTAGGCCGAGCGTTGACGCCACGGCGTCATACAGAACCGCTTCGCTAAACGTGCCGCACTCTCAAGTGCGGCACGTTTTTGCGTTTAACGGCTGGTGTGGCGGAATCTTGTTCCGTCGAGGCTCAGCGTTCCCTGCCCGCCGAAGAGAATCCGCAGTTGTGTCTTGGGCCCGGCCCGAGCCACCACCTTCAGCCGGTGCAAACCTTCGGCCAGCGCGATCGGTACGAATCGCTCGCGGTCGGCCCCCGGCTTTCCGCCGGCGTCGGTTCCTTCTTTGCCGTCGTAAAGCGTGCGACCGTCGACCGCCAGTTTCAGATCGCCATCGTGCCACAACTGGAATTGATAAGTGTCGGTCGCGGCCGCGTCGAACACTCCGTCGAGCTCCACGACTTCGCCCGGCTTCACGCCGGCGTCGGCCAGCCACGTGGGCTTGAGCGTTTCCTGCAGCGGCACCGTTTCGCCGCCGGGCAGACGAAGTTGCATTCCCCGAACGAGCGTCACGCCGCGTGGCAGCTGCCAGGCCGGCAAGGGCCGATTGGCCTCGATCGTCAGATCGATCGGTTGCGACTGCACGCCGGCCGCGGCTTCTCCCCGAGCGCGCCCGTATGCCTGCAGCGTTACCGGACCCGTTCCCAGAATTCGCGGGTTGATTGTCAGGCGCGCTTCCTCGCCATCGGTCCGGCCCAGCACCAGGCCGTTGTGCGCAAAAACGATTTCGGCCATGCCGGGCGCTTTGGCGGCGAGCACCAGTGATTCGTCCCAGCGCACGCCGCGATCGGGCTTGGTTTCCTTCGCCGCCGCCTTTTTATCGTCGGCGCCTTTTTTTCCCGCCGGCCGCGCCGCGCTGTCGGCGGTGAAGTCGATCGTGCGACCGTGGTTGTCGACGCGCACTTTCAGAATCGCGCGACCTTGGGTTTCGATGGCTCCCGCCGCGATCGCCACGATTCGCAGTTCGTGGTATCCGTCGGCCAGGTGCCGCGTGTTGAGCACCAGGGCGTCGCCTGGCGCGGCGCCGGTGGTCTGCCGCCCGTCGACATACAGTTCGTAGTGCGCCACGCGATTCGACGGATCGCCACCGGGAAGCTTCTTGCCGGGAACCGAAAATGTCGCCGTGGGTCGAATTTCGACGACGCCCTTCAGCGTGGCGCCGCGGCGGATGGTGCCGCTGCTCACCTGGGGGACATTGGCCCAGGGGCGGCACAACGGGTCGCCAACGATCAGCAATTGATAAGGCCCCGACACCGATTGATAGTAGGCTTCGGCCAGCGTGCAGCCCGATGCGTAGTAAACCTGCACGGCCGGCGCGGCCGCTTTTTGCCGGATGGAGTAGGGCTCGGCAACCGTCCCAGCGGTGCCGGCCGCCCCATAGCGCAAAAGCTCGCTGAGTGGCGTCTGATTTGTCCCCTCGACCATGATTCCGCCGAAGCTGGTGAAATAATCGCACAGCGCGCCAGGCCGGATGGTGCTGCCCGACCGCGGCCAATTGAATTCCTTGGTTCCGGCCATCATTCCTTGGACATCGGGCCGCTTCTCGGGAATGGTGCCCGACTCGATCACCGCGTGCACCCCCAATTGATTGAGCGCCGCCACGGCGGCCGGAAAGCCCGCGTCGCGCAGAGTCGACCGGACGTCGCTGTTCTGCATGTAGTAGATCGTGCCGCTCGGATGCGTGCCGTCGGCGCTCGAGCTGTGTTGCAGGCAGCGGATCGACTCGGCCACCGAATTGCCTCGCCCGCTGGTGACGGCCAACACCGTGGAGAGAAAATAGTGACTGCCGCCGGCTTCGAGCAATCTGCCGTCGTGTCCCCAGCCATACCACGCGCGAAATCCGTGAATCGGAAGAGCCGGCGCACCGTCGGCACCAATCCGCATGTAGTGGTTATTCGCCAGGCCGATCGTTGTGGGGCTCCTGCTGATGGCGCTTTCCCAAAGATAAGTCAGCGAGTTGATCGAGCAGGTCGGATAGATTTGGTTGGGAAGGTCCGGGAACTCGCGCACGGCGGTGATGGCGGTGGGAAAATCGCTCGAATAGACGATGTAATCGATCTGCTGGTCCAGCCCACGCCGCACCAAAGTCTGCAACACCGGACCGAGAATTTCCCGGCGAAACGTGGCGATGTCCGTCGACTCAAAGCCGCCGTCCCAGTCCAGGTAAACGACGTTGTCCGGCGGGATGTGCCGCAGGTGGATGTACTGGTTGGCGACCGCTTGCGAGGCCCAACTGGCCGAATTGACCACCAGCAAAACATTCTCCGGGCCGCCTCCGGCCCATGCCGCCCGCAGGCCGGCGAGCCAGCCGACCAGGGCGATTCGCCAGGCCCAATGGGCGACGCTGGACCAGCGAGGCTTCTTCCTGAAGCGAGAGAGATTGGACATGCGGGTGATGATACGGCCCGCCTGTCCGCGACGGAAGTAGCGCCTTCACGTGGCGACCACGGAACGGCCAACCGCTGCGAAGTGCCTGGCGTCAAGCGGCCGCCACGACGCGGAAGTGGCCGAAGCCCGCACACCGCGTCAGTCACTTCACCGTGGACGTTGCATTCCGCGCGGCCAGAGCGTGGGGCACCTCAAGCGTCGAACTGTGCTCGCCGGTGGCGTTCACCAATTCCGTTTCGACCGATCCGCTTTGCACGCCCCCCGCCGCCAGAAGCGTCGTGTTCTTGAAGTCCGATCGGGCCAACACGTAGCCCGAGTTGATCACCGGCTGTTTGGACTTCGAGTCGAAGGCGATCACCAGCAATTTGGCGGTCCCCATGGCTTTCGATCGGTTGAACAGTGACAACTTGGGGATGGCGATCGGCGAGGGGGGAGCCAGCGGGATTTCGGGAATGCCGATAAACAAGTCTTGCCGGTCGGTCCCCACGCCCCCGCTGGTAATTTCTAGCTGGACGTCGGCATCTTCCGCCTTGTCGGTCAATGTGCAGTTTTGGGCCAGCAGCCGGTGATGCAGCGCGACCAACACGTACTCTTTGTCGACGCAGTCGAGATGCTTGGGCTCGACGAAAACCTTCGCCCGTTGAACCGGTGAAAAATCGATTTTGTCCAACGCCCGATCGACGGCGGTCGAGATCAGCAGTTGTTCGATGCCGGTGCGGGCAGTGTCCGACTCTTTGATCGTGGCGCAGCCACTCAGCAATACGATGGGTGCCAGCAACGCCCAAACCAACGGGCTGCCGGCGCGCGGTATGGCATCGAGATGAACAAGCCCAGCCATGGGGAATTCCGTGAAGTGCGATTCGCCCTGACGAGTGCCAGAGCACGAAGGGATGTGCGAGCGCAGTCCTTCACCGCCGCGGTGCTTCGCCGCGGAGTGTGGAACTGCACTGTGAAAGCTTTATCGGTTTTGCCAGCGAACGGGATGAGATAAACTCTTCCGCGGTGCCAGAAAGCCAAGCTTCCGGTCGTCGACCGATCGCGACTCACTCAGCGCGCAGCGGCGCGGAGCCAGCGGTTTGGGCATTTTCCGACTTGCGCGTCATCGTCGACCGATATCAAACGGCCGGCCGATTCAACTCACAAGCCAGAAATACGCGACTGCAGCCACGATGCCCGCGTGGCGTGCCGATGCGATCAGCTCCCACCGAGTGAGGCGGCGACGTTGGTGAACGTGGTGTTGGCCTTCGTCCCGATGGTTTTGATCGCAGTCAAGCAGACGACGACGATCAGTGCCAGCATGACGGCGTACTCGACGGCCGTCGGCCCATCCTCTCGAACGATCAGACGACGAAGACGTGACAAGAGAATTCGCATCGCTTTGGGTCCTGGTGCATTTCTCGTTTCAAGCCAGACGCTGAACTCTAGCTCATGTTTTCCAGCGGGGGGTAAAGCCGTGCTTCGAACTGCGCCACCGGAATAAACCGGTAGGCAAAGACGGCTCCAGCGGGGGGAGAACGCTGCCTTCCGCTGGGGTACAAAAACCGGTAAAATCAGAATCCGATGCTTCGCACACTCACGAATATTCGCGCATCCGGCGCAATCGCTCCCCCGCAAAGGATTCTTCGTTCCATGACAAAAAAAGCCAACGCGGCTCATTTGGCCGCGCATAAAACCCGACTGGCCGACAAATACGAACATGCGGCCAGGATCGTCAGCAGCAAGGTCCGCCGGGCCAGTTATCAACGACTGGCTGCCAAATACCGGCGCCAGGCCGAAGATTTCAAGTTGGCCAGCTAACGCGCCACCGGCTGTGGGCCGGCGGGTGCCGTCGATTCGCTTGCGAGCGGTTCCGCCGTGGAAGGCGTGTTGCCGGCCTCGGCGGCCCGTTCTTCGGATGGCGTTGCAGGCCCCCCGGCGGGCAGAAGCGACTGCAGCCTGGCCCAACCCGACGTGACGAACTGGTTGACGGGCAGCCGCAATCGGTCGCGCTGTTTGGCGATGCTCGCGTTAGCCTTGGCGACCAGTTTCGCTTCCCGACGCTTGAGTTGCCGGGCGACCATCGGCGTGAACGAATCGCCCAATTCGTGCGCCGCTTTGCCGCCCAGTTTGCTGATGCGGTGGACGTCGAGATCGATCAGTTCCAGGTTGATGGCGGTGACGTGCGGATCGAGCAGCACGTCGCTGGCCAGCTTGCCCGGCTCGAATCGAATGCCCACCTCGCACTCGATTGTGGCTGCCACGATCGCATCGCCCTGGGCGCTGGTCCCCAGCAGTTTGATCCCCTGCTCCCACCGCTCGATGTGGGCTTCGCCGCGCAATTTGGCCGACAACCGCAGAGCGAATGCGATCCGCCCCTGTTCGGTCAGCCGCAGCTTGTCGAGTCCGACGTGCAACTGACGCTCCGGCTCGACCACCGTCACGATATAGCGCTGCCAAAGACCGTCATTGACCGGCCTGGTCCGCTTTTCCAAGCGCAATCGCAAGCCTTGCCCACGGATTTTCACCCCACGCAATGCCTCCGTGGTATGTCCCCAATTCTTGTCATCCTCGTATTTGTCCTTCAAATCGTGGAGGACCACCTGGCGAATGGCGCCGGCCAACGGTTCGTCTTCGAACGAAGGCGCCATGGGCTCGTCGGCGCGGGCCGGTTCCTCCGGCGGCGGAACGACCGCCAGGCACGCGGCGAGCAGCAAGATCCAGCCGATTTTGGCGGTGGTGGTCATGCGGGGGGGGGCTTCTCGAGCAGCAGCCAGACAAAGACCGGGGGCAAGACTAACCCGATTGCCCGGCAGAAACCAGATCGTTTTCGTTCGCCTGGTTGCCGTCGCACGTTCCAGGCGAGGCGATCAGCTGCGGCCGAGCAGTCGCTCGACTTCTGGCCAAGGCCGTGTGTTCACGACGTCGCTCGCGGTGAGTCCAGCACGCCGGGCTTGCAGTATTCCGCAGCGGAGCACGTTAAGGCCTTCCGTGCTATGCGCATCGCTCGAAATGACGATCGGGATTCGATACGCTTTGGCTGCGGCCGCGGCCAGGTCGTCCAGGTCCAGCCGTGCGGGATTGGAGTTCAATTCAAGGCATTTACCATTGGCTGCCGCGGCGCGGAAGACTGCCTCTAAATCGACTTCGTAGGGGGCCCGGCGATTGATTAACCGACCGGTCGGGTGGGCGATCGCCGACACGTTCGGATTCTCCAGGGCGCCGAGCATGCGGGCGGTGATCTGCTCGCGCGGCTGGTTTTGGCCGTAGTGAACGCTGGCGACCACCCAATCGGCGTGGCTCAAACAGTCGTCGGTCAGATCAAGCCCGCCACGCTCCAGAATGTCGACTTCGACGCCCTTCAAAACGCGAAAATCGGTGAGCGTGGCGTTCAGCCTGTCAATTTCGGCCCATTGGGCACACAGTCGCGTCTCGTCGAGGCCATTGGCCATGCTGACCCGTTTGGAGTGATCGGTAATGGCGATATAAGCGAATCCCTTGGCGCGCGCGGCAGCGACCATCTCGGCCAACGTTGCCCGGCCATCGGTCGCCGTGGTGTGCATGTGCAGATCGCCTTTAAGATCGGCAAGTTCCACCAGCCGTGGGAGCGGGCCCGCGGCGGCCCAGGCAAACTCGAACCGCGCTTCGCGTATTTCTGGCGGAAAAACCGGCAGTCCAAGCGTCCCGTACACCTCCTCCTCGGTCCGGCCGGCCACGTACTTCTCGCCCTCGGGGGTGATTTGAAAGACGCCATATTCGTTGATCTTCAGTCCCCGACTTTTGGCCAAACCACGCAGCACGACGTTATGATCCTTCGAGCCGGTGAAATACTGCAGCGCCGCGCCGAATGACTCGGCCGGCACCACCCGCAGGTCGACTTGCAGGCCACTGCGTAGCCGAACCGTCATTTTCGTGCCGCCGCGGGCAACGACCTCCACGCCGTCGAACTCGGCCAGCCGATCCATGGCCGCCGCGGCGTCGTGGGCCACGGTCAGAATGTCCAAATCACCTACCGTTTCGCGCCCGCGGCGATAACTCCCCGCCAGCTCGATCGCCTCGATCGTGGGGACCGTCCGCAAGTGCTCGACCAATTCCTGGGCGAACTGATCGGCCGTGGCCCAATAAATCCGCTCGTTGGCACTGGCAGCCAGGTCAATTCCGGCGGCGATTGCCGCTTCGGTCTTGGCGCCGAAGCCTTTGAGCTCGCGCAATCGATGCGCTTGGCACGCGGCACGCAGGTCGTCGAGCGTGTTGATTCCCAGTTCTCGCTGCAGGACGGCCGCCTTCTTGGGACCGAGGCCTGGAATCCGCATCAGATCCAAAACACTCGGCGGAACTTGCGCTCGCAATTCCTCCAGCAGCGGCACGCTGCCGGTCGCGATGAACGTCTGAATCTTTTCGGCCAGATCGCGACCGATCCCCTCGATCGCCATCAATCGGTCGGGAGCGTCCGCGGCCACGCGAACCATCGATTCGGGCCACTCGCGCACCACGCGCGCACCTCGGCGATAGGCGCGCACGCGGAATGGATTCGCCGCCTGAATCTCCAGCAGGTCGGCAATCAGGTCGAACGCCTCGGCGATTTGCGCATTGTT
The DNA here is from genome assembly GCA_963702015.1 of uncultured Planctomycetaceae bacterium. Taxonomy (GTDB): domain Bacteria; phylum Planctomycetota; class Planctomycetia; order Pirellulales; family PALSA-1355; genus DATJTR01. The sequence goes on along the minus strand of OY969698.1, from coordinate 146,416 downwards.
CATATGGGTAGGCTCGAGGCTCGAGACCTGAGGCTCGAGTCGGAAGGAGGTCAAGCGTCCGAGCGAAGCGATCGGAGCAATCTTGCCAGGACTCGGGCCGTTTCGTCAGCTTGCTGAGAAATCTCGCCTGCGGCATCCCTGGCAATGTATCCGAGGCGGGCGGCGATCGACAGTTGATATTCAACCTCGCGGACGGAAGCAAAGGCCATATCGAGGAATCTCATGTAATCAGCCTGGGAGGATCGCGCACAACCTTCAACAATATTCGACGCGGTCGAAACTGCTGACCGTCGAAGTTGAGCGCTCAGTCCGAAGAGCTCTTCCTTGGGGAAGGCCTTCGTAGCCGAATAGACGGACAAGGCCAAAGCATCAGCAAGCTCAAACCCGCGAAGTTTGCGATGATCTCTCATGCTCCGGATTGTCCTGTCTCAAGCCTCAGGACTCAAGCCTCAAGCCTTCGCAAAAAAACAAACCCATCGGCCGTGCAATGCGCGGCCGATGGGCTGCTGTGGGTCCCGTACGCTGCACGGGTTCGATCTGTTCGTTCGTCGTCGACGTGGGGTGAGCCAACCGATTATTTGGCCGCTCGCCAGCCGCCATCATCGGCAGCAGTAGTGGCGGGCAGAACGACTTTGGCGGAAGCCTGCCGATAAATCACCGAGCCCGGAACGGGATTCGATGTCGTCGCGTCGCCCCCAGTGTTGCGCTTCCGCGGCAGAATCATGTTCGACCGCTGGGTTCCCGTCGACGTGTTAACGTCCGGAATCGGCGTCGGCGTGAAGTTCGGCGGGGTGTTATCGTTCGACGGAGTCTCCTGGAACGTCCGCGGCGGCGACTGCGTCGCAGGCGCGGGGGTCGAATTCGGGGCAGGGGTATAGCTGGAGTTGGGCGACAGGCTCGGAGCAACGGTCGCCGGAGCCGGTCCAGCCGACGGGATCGACGGAGTATAGGTCGCGCTCGGGGCCGCCGTGTATGACGGACTTGCCGCCGGTGCATAGCTTGTTGGTGCGAACGTCGCGCCGCCGCCACCGCAGCAGCCTGGCGCCGCCGGAGCCACGGTCGCGGCCGGGTAGGCCGGTGCATAGTAGGCCGCGGCCGGCGCAGCAGCACCACCGCAGGCACCCGTCGCACAAGCCGGGGCAGCTGGGGCGTAACCGACCGTCGTCGGCGCACAGCCACAAGCGCTGGCTACCGGCCGGTAGGTGGTATACGGAACCAACTGCGGTTGCAGGCGATAGGTCGTGACGGGCTGCATCATCGTGGTCGGGCAGCCGGTGCAGGGATTCACCGTCGAGACCGGACGCAGAGCCGTGACCGGCACGTTCGTATAAACCGTGCGATAGGCGACCTGCGGCACGTAGTTGCAGGTGTTGCATACCGGCGCGGGAGCATAGTTGCAGGTGTTGCACACCGGCGCAGGAGCATAATTGGCCGTGGTCATCGAACGCCAGAAGCAACAGGCGTCGCTTCGGCTGGGTGACGCGCCAAGCACTGCCACGCTCAGGGCTACGAGAACCGTACGCATTTTTCGGGCAACCATGGATTCGCTCCACGCAAAAAAAGAGAGAGATTGGGTCTCGAATTTCTGTTTACGCGGCCACCGGGCCACGTGTCAACCGTTTGCAAACTCCTGCCGACGATTTGGTAAAACTTTACTCTTGTCGAAAGAATTCGTTCTGCGCAGGTTCATAACGAATTTCGAAAGTTTGAGGCTGCCGCCGGCGTTTTCCCTCGCCCCACGCCGACGTTTCGACGCGAGCGACACGAAAAAGCGCTGACGGCTTCCCCCTCGCTTCTCGAAAACTCTAGGCCACGATTCTTTGCGACGACTTCTCGACCGAACCTCTCGGCTGGGCAGGTCATGCCGGAAGCGCCCACGATCGGGCCCTTTCTCCGGCACTGTCCGAACAACCCGAACTCTCCGATCCCTCAGAATCCTCGAGTGCCGCGCCGGCCAGCCACGCGAAATGAACACGGCTCCGCACGACCTGTTGGAATTCGCGCGCCGGCAGAATAGCCGGACGATCCGCAGTCAATGCAATTGGCGGGCCAGATCGCGCCGTTCCGACCGGATTGCCACGCACCGGCCGCGAAACGAGCGCGGCGGCCCCGCGGCACTGCCGGCAAGGAATGCTAGCGACTTGAAACTATTTCAAGCTGCCGCGGAGAATTTTTCAGAATCCGCAGCAGCCGGTGACGGTTGCGCTCGCCCCCGCGCACGTCAAATGCCGCCACTTGCCGCATCGATCCGCCCATCGGCCGATCGCTTTTCGTAGAGATCGTAGCAATCGAACAACAACTCGCGCAAATTGCCCCCGTGGGCGAGAAAACGGGCGGCAATCTCTCGGCGATCGATCCAAACCTCGCCGTGCGTCAGCCGTTCGACGAGCTGCTCGGCCAATTCCGGCGTCGTGAATGTATCGAATACCAGTGGCATGCCGACGGACCGATGCGCGGTGACAAGCAGTCCATAGCCCCGGCGCCGGCAAAGCCGGTCCAATCGCCATCGCGACCAAAGGCCGAGCTGCTCATAACCGTCGACGACGATGACGGCCCGCTTATCGAGAATCGCCATCCGCTCCGGTCGATCGGGCAACCGCCGCTGTCCATCGTGGAGCGCGATCAGCAGCGGCCGCCGGCCGCGATCCTCGATCGCGCCGAGCAGCGCCGCCAGCAAAGTCGATTTGCCACTGCCGTGCGGGCCGACGATCTGACCGCGCCAGCCCGATGCCGCCAGCCGCTCGACAAGTTGACCGGTGTCGGTTCCCGGCGGGAAACAATACGGAATGGCACCCGGCCGCACGTGGCGGGTGGCAAAGGGATTGTGCGCGAAGGTGTCGGGCGCGGCATTCATGCTTCTACTTCTCGAGCCGGGGCGACGTTGCCGAGTTGAAACGGCCACTCGATCGACATGTCCTTTCCCAACGTCAGAAAGAGCCGCACGCGCACACACCAGAATATCTTGACGATCTGTCCGGCGTAACTCAGCGGGCTGGCCGGAAGTTGCGTGCCGAAGTATTGCGGCTGACAGATCTCGATCGCCCGCGTCGCGGGCTCGAACCGGTCGAAGAAATGGACCGCCAGGTCTTCGTCGCCGGTTCCTTCGGTATACCACAAAACCGAGATCTCGACGGCGCGCACGTCGCGCGCTGCCACGTTCAGCAACCGATAGTGGCCGTTGAGCGTTTCGCCGGCCTGAAATTGCTTTCGATCGTCGGCCAAAACCAGTTCGATCCGGGGTTCGCTCATGCGCCGGCACTCCGTGCGGCCGGCGGATAGACCAGCACCGGGAAGTTGCGCTCGAAGTTCGGGCGACTGGCCACGCAACCGCGAACGACGAGCGTCCAGCCGATCTCATTGTGATCGCTCTTGAACGAGTGCATGGCCGACGGCGGAATGTCGACACGACAACGCCCATCGAACGGCTTGTGGTCCTCGAGTTCGACGTTCTCGACCGTGTATACGCACTGCTGGTAAACCGTCGACGTGTCGGTACGGGTATCCGTTCCTTGGCGGTAGGTGGCGCGCTCCTGGCAAACGAGAAACAGATTCAGCGAGGTCAGCGTGAACCGGCCGGCCTGAGTAATGAAAACTTCGTACTCTCCGCCCGGATAGAGCGGATGGTTGGAAATCTCCAGTCGCGTGGCCCCGACGCCGGCCGTGATCAGTCCCTGCCGGACCAGATATCCGACCAGCAAGAATCCAATGACCACAAAAGGCACGACAAAAGCGGTCAGCAGCCAATCGGGCTCGCCGGCCAGGTGGGTCCGCACCGCCATCACGACAAACGCCGCCACAATGCCGTTCCACACCAGGCAGGCCACCAACACCGCGAACAAGGTCCAGCCTGCGGTGGCGGCAATGGGCAACCGATAGGCCAGGTTTGTGCCCGGACTGTTCGTCCAGTTTGCGTCGGAGGGGATATTGGCCAGCACCGCGGCGTGCGTTTCGTCGAAGGGACCGAGGTCGGCGGCCCGACGGGTCATTACGCTGCGGCGTTCCGCCGAGGTCCCCCAATTCAGCCAGATGTAGATCAATCGCCGCGTGCTGATGGCGATGAAGGAACCGGGCACGAGCAAACTCAGGTAGAGCCAGCCATTATATCCGAGCACAAGCACGGCTCGGCCCGGATCCATTGGGTCGTACCAGCAGGGATAATGTTGGCCCACCTCGAAGCGGTTGAGGACTTGTTCGGCCGATTCTCGACTGATCGAGTACATGCCGGTCGCGTCGTAGGTCGTCGGACGGTAGGTTTTCCCGTCGACCTGATATTCGATTTCGATCTCGGGGCGATAGCGGGGGCTTTCGGCTTCGCTCGATTGGCCGACGTGCTTTTCCAATACGGTGCAGGTCGTCTCGGCGAAATGCCGATTCGCACGCCATTCCGGCACGACGAGAAAACTGCACATCGCCCACAGGGCCAGGCAGCCGACGACCAGAAAGAAGCCGAAGAACAGCGCCTCGCCCACGTTGCCAAATCGCTTGGAACCGGTGCGCCGATCTCCCCGTTTCTTCTCGTAGAAGCGAAAGCGTCGTGACAACCGTCGTTCTCCGCTGGCAAGGTAGCACTTGCGACCGCTCGCTTGCGCACCGGCGCCGAACCCGGCTATCGACGGGCACAATACGAGGGCGCGCGACCCGCGTTGGCGGACGCGTGGCCATTCATTGTAATCGCCGCCGATGGCAGCTGGCACCCGGTTGCTGCAATGCGCGGGCGCGCGAAAAGCCGGCGGAAACGACCTTTAGCGCGAAGCAGTGCGCGAGCCCCCACCCCGTGGCGAGGCGATCACCTGCCTTATCGACCGTTCGCGATCCAATCGGATCGACACCGAATCGCCAGAACGACTCAGGCGACCGCGGCGGTTTGTTGGCTCGGCCGACGGCTGCGGCGGTAGAAACCGACTCCTTCCAGCGCGCGATAGACCTCTTCCAGGGTCTTCTCACCGAAATTCGAGATGGCCAGCAGATCTTCCCGCGTGCAGTGCAACAAATCGTTGACGGTGAAGATGCCGCGCTCTTCGAGGCAGTTCGTGGTTCGCACCGAGAGTCCGATTTCGGCGGTGCTCATTTCCAGACGGGCGGCCAGACTGTCGGCTTGATTCTCGAACTGACGCAATGGAATACGAGTCATGTTGGGCTCCCTCCCTTTTCGAGTTGTGTGGACAACCGATCTTGAATAACTCTCGCCCGCCGGTCCCCTGCGAGCGATTGTGGCTGGCCGTTTCAAGAGCGGCATGTCGTGTCGGGTGTTGGCGGCTGGTCGAACGTTTTCGCGTTCGCAAAATCTTGCAGCGCTGCTGCGCGGTCCAACCAAAACCGAACCCGCCGGTATGTCCCTCATGGCCAACCGTGCGGCTTAATATAACGCGAGCGTGGAAAATGTGAACAGATTTAACTGCAAATTCAATTGCTACCACCGCGACTGCTAGCGTCGGGTAGCTCGCAGCGAAATAGCGATGGCCGTATACTAAAAGCAGTGGGTTACGCCCGTCGGCCACTCGCCGTGCGAGCCCATTTGCCACTCCTCCCCCTCGGACGCCTGCTGAAGATCGGTCACGCTTGCACAGTCATTTGCTCGATTCTTTGACCCCTCCCCAACGCGAGGCGGTCGAACATCGCGACGGTGCGCTGCTCATTCTGGCCGGTCCGGGCAGCGGAAAAACCCGCGTCATTACCCATCGCATCGCCCACCTCTTGCAGCACGGCGTCCCCGCCCGGCAAATCCTCGCCCTGACGTTCACCAACAAGGCCGCCGACGAAATGCGGCAGCGGGTCGAGCGGCTAGCGCCCGGCGAGCCGGTCTGGACGAGCACGTTCCATCGGTTTTGTTCCCGCCTGCTGCGCACCCAAGCGGCCTTGGTTGGGCTGAACGAGAATTTCACCATCTACGACACTTCGGACAGCCGGCAAATGCTCCGCCGGGTGTTGGAAGAAGCCGGCGTCGACCCGGCCCATTACACGCCCGATCGCATTGCCCACGCCCTGAGTTGGGCCAAGAACAACTTGATCTCGGCCGCCGAATACACGCCTCGCAGCGGTCATCCGCTCGGGCACATCATTCAGCGGGTCTATCCGCTCTACGCCGAGCGACTGTTGCGGGCCAACGCGGTCGATTTCGACGACCTGCTGCTGCACGTCGCGTTGCTGCTGCGCAGCAGTCCCGAAACGCGCAGCACGCTCGATGCCCGCTACCGCTATATCCTGGTCGACGAGTATCAAGACACCAATCTTGCCCAGTACTCCATTGTTCGGGCGCTGTCGATTGATCATCCCAACCTGGCGGTCACGGGCGATCCCGATCAGTCGATCTACGGCTGGCGGGGAGCGAATCTGAAGAACATCCTCGATTTCGAGCAGGATTTTTCCGAGGTCTGCGTCGTCAAGCTCGAACGGAATTACCGCAGCTCCAAGGCCATCTTGCGGGCGGCCGACGCGCTGATCGGTCACAACCGGCGGCGCAAACAAAAGTCGCTCTACACCGAGAACGCCGAGGGAGCGCCAGTCTCGCTGATCGCCTACGTCAACGGTCAGGACGAGGCCGAACTGATCGCCGAGCGGATCGCCGACGACATTCACGCCGGCCGCCGCCGGCCGCGCGATTTTGCCATCTTCTACCGCGTCAATGCGCTGTCGCGATCGCTGGAATTCGCGCTCCGCCAGCACGGCATTCCCTATCAGATGGTCAACGGATTGGAGTTTTACCAGCGCAAGGAAATCAAGGACGTGCTGGCCTATCTGCGGCTCATCAACAATCCGCGCGACGACAACGCGTTGCTGCGAATCATCAACACGCCGCCGCGCAGCATCGGCAAGGGGACGATCGACCGGCTGCTGACTCATGCCCGCGAACGGCGCTTGCCGCTGTTCGAGGCCGCGCGCGAGAGCGGCCTGATCGAGTCGCTCGCCAAACGCGCGGCCGTCGCCGTCGCCCGATTTGTCGCCATGATCGACCGACTCATGCTTGTCGCCGGGCGCCGGTGGAGGAGATTCTCGGCCATGTCCTCACCGAGTCAGGCTACCGGGCGCTCCTGGAAAAGTCCGAAGACGAAGACGACCAGGAGCGGCTGGCCAACATCGAGGAATTGCTGACCGCCGCCCGCCAGTTCGACGAACAGCATGGCGGCCAGAACAGTTTGGAAGGATTCTTGGAAGAAGCGTCGCTCGTCGCCGACGTCGACGCCTGGGACGCCGACACCGACCGCCTGACGCTCATGACGCTGCACGCTTCCAAAGGTCTTGAATTCCCCGTCGTCTTCATCATTGCGTTGGAAGAGGGCCTGATTCCACACGAACGCAGCCGGACCGATGACGACGCCGTCGAAGAAGAACGCCGGCTGCTATTCGTCGGCATGACGCGCGCCAAGGAAGAGTTGCAGCTCAGCCTGGGCCAATATCGCGAATTTCGGGGCCAGCGGCGGATGACGATCCCCAGCCCATTTCTGCTCGAATTGCCGCGCGATGAGTTGCGGATGATCGGTTTCGGTCCCCAAACGGCCGCCGACTACCGCGCTCGCATGATTGCCGACGCGCTCGACGTCGTCGATGAGGGGATCGAGCCGGAACATCTCGCCGCCGACGCGCTCGAATTCGAGGTGCGCGACATCCATGACGACGTGGCACCGGAACCGGCCGCTGCTCCCGCGCGTCAGCCAGCCGTGATGCTTGGCACGGCGGCCGAACTTCACGATGCGGTCCGGCAGACCGGACGCCAGTCTCACCCGACGATTTTGCCCATGCCATGGTCGTGCGGCACCCGGAGTACGGCTTGGGCAAGATCATCGCCCTCAGCGGCGCTGGGCCCAGGCGAGTGGCTACCGTGGCCTTCGCCTCCAGCGCCGGCCAGAAAAAATTTGTCCTCTCGCAAAGCCAACTGCGGCCGGTCAAGCAGTAAGTTCCGCGGCCGGCGCCACGTCAGGACGGCGTTTTCGGCGCCGTTTTTCCGGTGCCACTGGGCAATGCGTCGACGGTGGCCTCGGCCTTCGCCTTCGGCGATTTTCGCCGCCAGGCGCCCCACGGTCACGACGCAGATATCATCGCTTTGTGGCCGGCCGGTGCGCAAATCGTTCGACGTCGGAGAGCAGATGTTGACCCATCTCGACGGCATTGCTCGGACCGCTTGCCAGCCGGCGGGCCAGCCGGCGCGATCCATAGATGATGTCGCGCGGCGAGCGGGCTTCGCTGATGCCGTCGGTATACAGAACGATCGTGTCGCTCTCGGCAATTTCGGTGGTGAACGACGTATAGCCTTTGGCGAGATCGAGGCCCAAGGGCGGACCGGCTTCGTCGAGTCCCAGCTTTTCGACGACCTGACCGCGGCATCGAAGCGGCGAAGGATGCCCGGCGTTGACCACCTCCAGCACGTGGCGGACAGGGTCAAGCACACACAGCAAAAAGGTAACGAAACGGTCGTTCTGCGTCGTGCCTGCCAGTTCCTGATTCAGCCGTTCGACGGCTTCGGTTGCGCTGGGACAGATCGCCAGGCAATAACGGACCTCGCTACAAAGCCGGGCCATCAACAGCGCGGCCGATACTCCTTTGCCCGACACGTCGCCGACCGCAATCGCCAGCCGACCGTCTGCTAACGGAATGTAGCCGAAATAGTCCCCGCCGACGTCCTCGGCGGCCTGATAATAGTCGAAGAAACAGTAGCCCGGCACTTCCGGCCGCACATGCGGCAAAAAGTGGAGTTGGACTTCGCGCGCGGTGTCGAGTTCTCGCTGCCGGCGATCAAACGTCAGCCGGGCCTCGTGTACGCGTGCAAATTCGACCGCTTGTCCGGTGACCGTGCCAACGCTCCACAGCACCTCCAAATCGGCACGCGTGAACCGCCGTTCACGGTCGGTCGCTTCCAGATGCAGCAGCCCCAGCGGGTGACGCGATGGCCCCATCAACGGAACGGTCATCGTCGAAGAATTGCCGCTGTCCAGAATACTCGCGTTGTCGCCGCCGTCGGCGTCGGTGCTCAAGATCGCTTCGCCGGCGGTCATGACTCGGTTGGCGACCGATCGACTGATTGGCCCGAAGGTCAATCCGCTGCCTCCCTCGCCGCGGCGGTGTTTGATGGCCTGGGGAAGGAGTTGGCCATCGACCGGGTTGACCAGCAGCACGTAGCCGCGCTCGGCCTGCGGAAAGATTTCGAACAGACTGTCCAGGATGTTGGGCAGAAAGACGGCAGCGTCGAGCGAACGTCCCAAGTTGTGAATGATCTCGAGCACGGCTTGCAGCCTGGCCTGTGCTCCAACCTCGAGCCCCAGGCGAGCTTCGGCGTCGCTCACGTTCACCACCATCGTGGTGCGTCCGACCGTTTCTTGCTCGGCCGCCGCAGCGCGGTGCGATTTGTCGAGCTTCGCGGCCGTGGCGCTCCCCTGGTTCCCCCGACCGCGCCGCCGGGCCGAGCCGTCGCGGCGCCGGCGAACCGGCGTCCCCCGAGTCGGCGGGCACGACGTCTTCACCCGATTGATTCTCGCCGGCGAAACGGTCCGCCGATTCGGGCCGGCTCTCGTAAAACGTGATCTGGGTTTCGTAGAGCTGGATTCGATCGTGATCCTTCAGTCGCGAGCGAGCCGACACGCGCTGTCCGTTGACGAACGTGCCATTGAGACTGTGCAGGTCCTCGATGTAGAACTGCCCACGTTCGGCCAGGATGCGCGCGTGTTGTCGCGAAATGCTGCGCAGCGGGAGAATCACGTCGCAAAAAGGATCACGACCCAATACGGTTTGCCCGTTGGCAATTTCGTACCGTTGCCCGGCCGCGGCGCCATTAAGAATTTCGAGTATTGCCACGTGACGACCAGATTCTTGATCTGCGCGGCAATGCGTCGAGCGACACCGCAGGTGTCGCCGCTTCTACGCCGCTTCCCGGCGCAACGATCAGAGAACAGATTCGATTCTATTATCCACGAGCGCCGGCGGTTTGAAAAATATTTTGAGTTCACGTGCGTACTGCCATCCAAAATCCGTGCGATGCCGTACACCGCCCCAGCCATTGAACCCCGGCGGCGAGCAGACGTTTCGTCCGATCCGGCCCAATGAGAACCCTTTTCGACCGGAGGTAATTTAACGCGGGCTTGTCTGGCTCACCGCCGTTCGTTCGAACGGCCACGCTCAAATCAGCGACGTTGAAACCCGAGGTCACCCCCTCTGTGGGGTGGCACTTGCGCTCGATTGAAGCCGAAAACAACGGATTGGCGAGCTGAAGCCATGCTGGCGTTGCGCCGAGAGCCAGTAGTGGGTATCTTCATTGCCAACCGTTGATCCTCCCAATCCAATCTTTCTCGTTTTTGCGTACGCCCCATCGGGCTCCGATGCCAGAATTGCTGCCAAAATTGTCCGATTCGCAATCGCCCCGCAGGATGCACGCGACGATTTTCTTGGGCCTGGCCGTAAGCGCATTGGCGCCTTGGCAATCGATCTGCCGATCGCCCAGTGGATCGGGCCGATCCATCTCCGCTGCCGAAGATTTTGATGCGTGTCCTGGTCTGGAGCGAGGCATTTGCCCAAGCCGTGGGCGTAGGTTTGTTTGCGCTGGCGGTATTTGTGCTCGATCCGCCCGCCGGTTTGCTTTGCCGCGGCTACTCACGATGTCGTGGGGGGCCGGTTTGACGGCCGATATGGTGAAATTGTCGATTCGGCGGCTGCGGCCCCGCGAATTCGATTATTCAGGAGGCGTTTTTGACACGTTTGGCCCGCTTTGGAACGTGGGCCGCGGCCACGGAGAGCAGAGTTTTCCATCGGCCCATGCCGCATCGGCCGTTGGACTGGCGGTGGCGCTGAGCTGGCTTTATCCGCGTGGCCGCATCCTTTTTGCCGGGCTCGCGATACTCGCCTGCATGCAGCGCATCGCAACGTCGGCCCATTTCCCTAGCGATGTGTTGGCCGGGGCCGCAGTGGGATATTTGTTTGCCCAATGCTGCATCGGACAAGGCTGGCTGGCGCCGCGGTTCGACCGTTGGGAATCGACGTGGCGGCGGCCCCGGCCGCAGCCAACCACCGGTCATTAGGGGCTGGCCGAACCGGCTGTGGCCAAGGCCAACAGCGCTTCCAGCGGAATCGGCAGCCAGTCGGGCCGGTTGTTCAACTCGTAGCGCAGCTCATAAACCGCCTTTTCCAATAGGAACTCGCCGAGCAGCCAGGCCAGCTCTTGCTTTTGTTGCGGCAGAAATGGTGCGCCTGCGGCGTGTGCCAGTAAGAAGCAAAAAGGCGGCGCTCGACCAAGCGTGCCACACCCGCCCCAACTGCGATCGCCTGGTGTTGGCCCGACGACGCGTCGACCCTATCGGTCGCGGCGAGCGATGCCAACGACGCGCTGGCCGCGTAATGGAAAGAGCGCAGCATGCCGGCCACGTCGCGCAGGGGCGATTGCTTCTGCCGGCGCTGGGCAAGCGGTCGGGCCGGTTCCCCCTCGAAGTCGATGATCATGAAGTCGTGGCCCGTCCACAGGACCTGGCCCAAGTGATAGTCACCATGCACACGCGTCCGCAATCCTGACACTGGGCGATTGATCCATGAGCGGCAACGGCCCTGAATTACCCCTTCCATTCCTAACAGCCGCTCGGCCGAGACTCGCACTGACGGCGACAATTCTCCGAGCCGCTGGCTCAATTGCGAGAATGTCTCTCGGAGCAACCGGCTGCTGGCGTCGTAAAAAGCTTGTTGGTCGGCCGGTGTGAATGGCTCAGGCTTGAAGTCGGCGTCGACCGTTTCGGTGGCCAGCGCCAAGTGCAGTTCCGCCGTTCTACGGCCCAGTAGTTCGGCCTCTGCCAAAAATGGTCCAATCAAATCCGCCGCGGCCGGCGGAACAGACCGTTCGGCAAGCGACGGCGCGGTTCGTCGGGCAATGTTGCCGCATCCGGTAGCGGCGCCGTGGATCGCCCCCCGGTGGGCAACGCCGCCACGCGCTTGAAAAAATCGTCCAGGCGAGCCAGCGTGTGCCGCCAGGCGTCGCCTTGATTGGCGACGAAACCTTGCATGACGGCCAACGACATCGCTGCTTCGCCTGGCCGCTGATATTGAATCGTGCCGGCGACCGGTGGTACGTGCGCAAAGCCCAAGTGCCCGGTCAGATAACTGGTTACTTCGACGTCGGGATTGACGCCCGACTCGCAGCGGCGGAACAGTTTGAGGATCAAGCGATCGCCATAAGCGATCGAGCTGTTGCTCTGTTCGGCCTGGAGAATTCGCGGTTCGAGCACCGCGGCGGCCGACCCTCGCAGTGCGTCGAATCGCTCCTGCCGCGCGCCGACGAGCCGGCCCTGCCTGCCGGCAATATCCTGGCCGCCGGCGATCAATTCCAGCCAGGCCGGGCAACCGCGACGTCGGCCATCGCGTCGTACAGCACCGCCGACTCGTTATCGGGAGTGATAATCAGCCGGGCGATCAGCGGGACGTCGGTCGGCAATTGGCCGGCGCCCGCGGCGCCGCGGGCTAGACCCACCGGCACGGCGTAGGTTTCTGCCTCCCCTTGGGTGAAAGCGACACGCACCAGCAGCAACGACGCCTCGGGCGTGAGCGGAATCAAATCCGTCGTTGTCAGGTCGCGGATCGTCCGCGCCTTGCTGCCGAACCAGCGGCGCTCGACAATCGACTCGGCCAGTGCCCGATTCAGTTGCGGTCCGAGAACCGAAAAATCGACCGATCCATCAGCGCCGAACAAGCCGCCCGCGATTCTGAGATCACCGCATCCATGGGCATTACACGCGCAATCGGTCGTTCACCCCACTCGCCACTGACAGCCTGCACCCGGCGCACCGCGATACTACTGCGTCACGCGGAACACGTGGGCCGGTTGGGAGTGTGGATCCAGTTTGACGAAATTGCTGCCCGGCTGCCAGATGAACGCCCCCCCGCTCACAAGATCCTCGACTTGGATGGGCCGATCGCCCGCCAGTCCTAGTTCGCCTAGTGGCAGTTCGATCATTCCTTGCTGGGCATTCTCGAAATCGAGATTGACCACCACGACCACCAGATTATGCGGATTGGCCGATAACTTGCTGTAGCACAACAGGCGATCGTTGCCCACCGGATGAAATCGCAGGTTATTGGTTGCCTGGAGAGCCGGATTTTGGTGCCGAGCCCGATTTACCGTGCCGATGAAGGCGCTCAGACTGTCGGCACGCTCTAAATCCCAGGTCCGAATCTCGTATTTTTCCGAATCGGTGTATTCTTCGCTGCCTGGATCGCGAGGCTTGTGCTCGAGCAATTCGTAAGCCGGTCCGTAGATTCCGGTATTCGAGCTGAGCGTCGCCGCAAGCACGTAGCGGGCCATGAACGACGCGCGGTTGCCCTGTTGCAAGTGCTCGGGCAGGATGTCGGGAGTATTGGGCCACAGGTTTGGCCGGAAGAATTCCCGCACTTCGCTCCGCGTCAGCTCAGTCAGGTACTCGGTGAACTCTTGCTTGCCATACCGCCACGTAAAGTACGTATACGACTGGCTGAATCCAAGCTTGGCCAGGCGGTACATCAGCTTGGGACGCGTGAACGCCTCGGACAGAAACAGCACATCGGGATACTGCTGTTTGATCTTGCCGATGCACCACTGCCAGAATCCAAAAGCCTTGGTGTGCGGATTATCGACCCGGAAGATTCTTACGCCACGCTCGATCCAGCATACAAACACGTCGTACAGCTCAAGCCACAAGCCTTGCCAATCTTCCGACTCGAAATCGAAGGGATAAATATCCTGGTACTTCTTCGGAGGATTCTCGGCGTATTGAATCGTGCCGTCGGGCCGATGGCGAAACCACTCCGGATGCTCTTTGACGTAGGGGTGGTCGGGCGAGCACTGAAACGCAATGTCGAGCGCAATTTCCATCCCGTGGCCCCGGGCCGCATCGACCAATCGCTCGAAATCGGCCAGCGTTCCCAGCTCGGGCAGGATTGCCTTGTGGCCGCCCTCGTTCGCACCGATGGCCCACGGGCTCCCGGGTTCGCCAGGCGCGGCCGTCAAAGCGTTATTGCGTCCTTTGCGGAACGTTTGCCCGATCGGGTGAATCGGCGGCAGATAAAGGACGTCGAAGCCCATCGCGGCGACATAGGGCAAACGGGCGATGCAATCGGCCAGCGTTCCGTGCTTGCCCGGCACGCTGCTCGTCGAGCGAGGAAACAATTCGTACCACGTGCTGAACTGCGCACGCCGCCGATCGACGATGATTCCCAGCTCCGGCTCGTAGCGCGTGGCGTGCTCGAGATCGGGATATCGATCCATCAGAGTGGCCAGGGGATCGAGCGAGTCGATTGGAAAAGTCCCCGACGGGCTGGCCTCGCGCAGCTTTGCGGCCCAGCCGGCCAGCGTCGTGCCGTCCCTGCCGGCGGCTCTCACCACTGCCCGGGCAACGAGCTGGGCGCCGACGAGCAGATCGCTGGAAATATTCTGCCCGGCCTCGACCCGCTTCTTCAGATCGCGATGCCACGACGCGAAATGATCGACCCAGCCCTCGACCGTGTAGGCGTAGAGGCCGATCTCGTCGACCGTGAACGTCGCTTCCCAGCGATCGTTGTGCAAGGCGCGCATCGGCACGCGCTGCCAGGTGAGGCTGCCCGGCGTCCGATACACGAGCGCGGCCTGGATCGCGTCGTGACCGTCGCCGAAGACGTCGGCCTGCACCAGCACGCGGTCGCCGACGATCCGTTTGATCGGAAAGCGGCCACCATCGACCGACGGTTCGATGGCTTCGATTACCGCGCGTCGGCGGCCGTCAACAGGAAGTTCCGGATTTTTCATGCGGTTGGCAGAGCGAGACCGCCCCACATAGAACGGGAGGTTTTCTGGGGCGAACGGATCGCCCACCGCCACAAAACACCCGCCGCCAGACATCGCGAATCCTCCTTGCCAGGGCATATTGGGCACCGATGTTCTAGCATCGACGGACTTTGGCGACGACTGAACATGAAGCGGTTTTGCCCATTTTGACGGCAACTGAGAATCGTCGTGCGCTTCTGGTCTACGCGGTGCGACTCCTATCGGCCTATCGGCCGGCACGCCGCGCACCCCCGCGCCGCGCTGCCGCTCGATCCCTTCTGCGTTCCTTACGGCCGAAAATCCTCGTCGCCGGTCAGCCCCAGGGCGAATTCGGCCAGCAAATCGGCGGCGTGGTCAAGATCGTCCAACGAAATGACTTCCACCGGACTGTGCATGTAGCGGTTCGGAATGCTGACCAGTGCGGCCGCAACGCCGCCACGGCTGGTCTGGATCGTGTTGGCGTCGGTCCCGGTGGCACGCCCGGCGGCCGCCACCTGGTACGGAATTTCCATGCTTTTGGCGGCCGCGAACAATTGGGTCACCACGCGTGGATTCATGTTTGGTCCGCGATAGATGACCGGACCTTTGCCCAACGAAATATCCCCTTCTTGTTTTTTGTCGATCGTCGGGCAATCGGTCGAATGCGTGACGTCGATGGCGATGCCGACGTGCGGCTCGATGGCATGCGTGCTGGTCATGGCGCCGCGCAGTCCAATTTCTTCTTGTACGGTCGAGACGGCGAACAGCGAGCAATTCAACCGTTTGCCCTTCGTGCGGCGCAGTGCTTCAATCGCCACCCACAGTCCGGTCTTATCGTCCATGCCCGGCGCACTGGCCAGCTTGTTCAGCAGCGGCCGATAGCCCAACTCGAGCGTGACTGGGTCCCCCACGGCGATCAGCGAGGCGGCCTGTTCGCGGTCCTTGGCCCCGATGTCGAGCCAGAAGTCTTTCAACTTCGGAACCGCTTTGCGCTCCTCGTCGGTCAGCAAATGAATTGGCTTGCGAGCGATGACGCCGGAAACCGGCTCGCCGTTGGGCCAGACGGTCAGTTTTTGCCCGATGAGAACTTGCGGGTCCCATCCGCCGATGGGCTGGATCCAGAGAAAGCCATCGCTGTCGATGTGCTGGACGAGAAAACCGATCTGGTCGCAGTGGCCGGCCAGCATCACCCGCAATCGCGCCCCCGGATTGCGCACCGAGATCAGGTTGCCGTGAACGTCCCCCCGGACTTCGTCGGCAAAATCGGCCACGTATTTCCGCACTACCGCTTGGATCCGCTGTTCATATCCCGAAGGGCTGGGGGTGTCGAGCAACAGTTTGAAAAAATCGAATGCTTGCGAATCCATCGTGCTTGCCGCTCGGGGTGGGAGAATATCGTCTCGCGATCCATCGATGATAGCCGCTCAGGGCGTCCGCCGGCAACCGCGACGGTGCCGGGCCCGGCCGAGCGTCCGAAGGTTTAAGCCGCCTGGTCGTCGGCTCCGGAAGCTGGTTCGGCGATCTCTTCGTAACGTTTGAACTCGCCGTTGTCGCTCACATCTTCGAATCGCACCGAGACGCGTTTCGACACGCCCGACTCCTGCATCGTGATGCCATAGAGCGTTTCGGCGCCGACCATCGTTTTTTTCGAGTGCGTGACGACGATGAACTGAGTCCAGGCCAGAAACTCGCGCAGGACGGTCAGAAAACGCTCGATGTTCGCTTCATCCAGCGCCGCGTCGACTTCGTCGAGCACGCAGAACGGGCTAGGCCGGCTGCGGAAGATCGCCAGCAGCAACGCCACGCAAGTCAGCGTCTTTTCGCCACCGCTGAGCAGCGAAATGTTGCGAGGTTCCTTTCCTGGCGGCCGCGCGACGATTTCGATGCCGCTCTCCAGAATGTCGACGCCCGTGTCGAGCACGATTTCCGCCTGGCCGCCGCCGAACAATTTGCGGAACAGTGTCTGGAAATGCTCGCGCACGGTCTCCAACGTGTCGGCGAACAACGTTCGGCTGTCGGCATCGATCTTGCCGATGATCTGCGCCAGCGAATTCTTGGCCGCGGTCAAATCATCCCGCTGCGACGACAGGCTGGCGAATCGGGCTTCCAATTCCTCGGCTTCGCTCAGGGCGTCCAGGTTCACCCCGCCGATGCTATTGAGCTTTGCCCGCAGATCGGCGATTTCGGCCTCGACCTGCTGTCGCTCTTCCAGCCGCTCGGGAGTCAGCCGCTCGTCGAGCGCGGCCAGTTCGATGCCATAGTCCTCGCGCAAGCGATCGGCCATCGTCGTCCGCTCGTGGCGCACCTGGCTCGCCGCCAGTTCCTTGGCGTGTAGACGCGTTTCCAATTTGCGGATCCGCGCCGTCGTACGCTGCACCTCCTGGGCCAATTCGGCCTTGAGCTGCCGACCGGCTTCGCGGCAGTTGATCTTTTCGACGTTCGCGGCCGTCAACACTTCCTTCCGCAGAAACAATTCGGCCACGGCCGATTCGGCGGTCAGGATATTGCGATCGGCATCGCGGGCACGACCGGCGGCCAGGGCCAGGTGGGCTTGCGCGTCGGTCAGCGCCCGGGCACGTTCTTGCTGGTCGCGTTCCAGCTGGCTTTGCTGCGTTCGCAGATGATCGAGCTGCTGTTCGCTGCGGGCCAGTTCGACTCGGGAAGTTCCCGCTTCGCGGCCGGCCCGATCGCGCAGTTGCTCGAGCTCGGCGACGCGGGCCAGGTTGGCTCGCAGTCGGGTTTCGAGTGCGCCGATCGCTGCTTCGGTTTCCATCAGCCGGGCATGGGTCTGGGCCAGAGCGGTCGACGCATTGCGATGCTCGGTCGCGGCCGCCGTCAGTTCGGCGTCGAGTCCGGCGGCCTGGCGTTCGAGCTGAACGCTCCGTTCTTCGGCTGCACCGGCCTCCAGTCGCTGGTTGGCCAGTCGGCGAGAGAGCTCGCGATGTTCCGATTCGAGCCGCCCAGCCCGCTGATCTCCGCCGGCGACCTGCTCATCGAGTGCGGCCACCTCCGTCTGACCCCGCTGGATCTTTGCCGCCAGATCGGCCAGTTGTCCGCGCAGCGCCCGCAGCTCGGCCCGGCGCGAAATCAGCCCCGTGGCCGATTGCCGCGGACCCAGCAGCAATGTGCCGTCCGGCGCGACAAGTTCGCATGCCCGGGTAACAAACTGCAAATCGGCGGCGGTCGCGGCGGCCCAGTGGACGGCATCGGCCAACGTTTCCACGATCCAGGTTTTGCCCAACAATCGTTTGGCCAATACGGCGAATTCCGGAGCCGTCTCCACGAACCGATCGGCCCGGCCGATCACTCCCGCTTGTCCCGTCAGGTCGACTTGCTCGCCGCCGGTGAGAGCCGGCAACACGTCGAGGCGTACTACGCCCACGCGGCCGGCCGGTTGGGCCGATTGGTCGGTGAACTGGGCGATCAATTCGCGCGATTGCGTGGCCACGACGTACTGGGCCACCTCGCCCAGGGCGGCTTCAATGATCGGGGCCGTTTCCATGCGGACGTGCAATAGGTCCGCCACGACGCCCCGAATGTGGCGGTAGGGGCCCGACGTGTTCTCGCGGGCGCTGACCAGCACCTCGCGTACACCCAGGCTCAGACCTTCCAATTTGCGTTCGAGTTCTTCCAGCACGGTCGCTCGTTCGTGGGCGCCGGTGTGGCGCTCGCGCAAGCGGCCAGCTCTCGTCGAGCCGTCGCGGCCTCCGCGCGCCATTGGGCGACCTGCGCCCGCAGTTCATCAAGCGCCTGCTGCCGCTGGTCGTGCGCGGCGATGGCCTGAGCGAGTTGCTCGCGGCGGGCGGTCAGCTCGTCGGCCAGAGCATCGAGAGCCGTTTTGAGCTCGGCCCGGCGGGCGTCGCCGCGTTGGCAAACCGCTTGGGCCGCCACCTGTCGTGACTCGAGTGCGCTGATTTGATTGCCCAGGATCAATGCGGCCCGAAGTTGTTCGAGATGCTCGGCCCGATCCTGTTCGTTGCCCTCTTGCAACTCGTCCAGCTCGCCGGTGAATTCGGTCAGCGTCCGCTCGCGGTCGCCCAAGCGGCCAACGCGCTCGCGGTGTTCCTCCTCGGCGGTGGCCAGCGCTCGCACAATCTCGCGTAATTGATCGTCGAGGTTGCCGGCTCGCAGGCTCATGGCCGTAAGCTGTCGGCGGTAGCGGGCGACTTCCTGCTCGAGATCGGCGCTCAGTCGGCGTTCGTGGTCGATCGTGGCTTCGTAGGCGGCGATCCGTTCGCGATTTTGGCCCCACGCGGGCGTCATTCGAGCGGATCGCCTCCTCGGCTTCGACAATTTCGAGTTCCAGGCCCAACACCTGGGCTTCGAGCCGTTCGGTCTGAGCCACCGCGGCGGCAGCCTGGTCGCGCATTTGCGTCAGTTCGGCATCGAGCTCGGACAACGTGCGCTCAGCGTTCGCCAGTCGGCCAGCCCGACCTGAGTCCGCAATTCTTGCAGGCGGTCGGCATACTCCTTGTATTTGCGTGCCTTGGCGGCCTGCGTGCGAACCGTTCGCAGACGGTTGTCGACTTCCTCGACGATATCGGACAACCGGAGCAGGTTTTGTTCCACCCGCTCCATCCGGCGATGGGCTTCGATCTTCTTGGCCTTGAATCGGCTGATGCCGGCGGCCTCTTCGAAGATCAGCCGGCGGTCGCGAGGCGATGCTTGCAGCAGCACATCGACCTTGCCCTGCTCGATGACGCTGTAGGCTTCGGTAGCCAGGCCCGTGCCAGCCAACAGGTCGCGGATATCGCGCAGCCGGGCCGGCTGACGATTGATCAGATACTCGCTCTCGCCGCTGCGGTAGACGCGACGGGTGATGTGGACTTCGGGCGTGTCGATCGGCAATCGCCGCTCGCTGTTGTCGAACGACAGCGTCGTTTCCGCGGCGTTCAGCGGCCGGCGATGGGCCGAGCCATTGAAGATGACGTCGGCCATCTCCTTGCCGCGGAGACTTTTGACGCTTTGCTCGCCGAGAACCCATTTGATGGCATCAACGATGTTCGATTTGCCCGAACCGTTCGGTCCGACAATCACCGTGATGCCGCGTGGGAATTCGAGCCGTGTCTTGTCGGCGAAACTCTTGAAACCGACAAGTTCCAGCGCCTTGAGCATGAGAGCCAACAAACCTGGTAAGAACGGCCGAAAAAAACGCTGCCACCGCCCCACTGTCGGCTGGCGGCGCCGTCTCCGTACGACTTCTATCTTACCAAACGGCGTACCGCCTGGAGGGGCTCCCAGAGCCGGTTTTTTCCGGTCTTTTGCCGCTGCGCCGACTTGCCCCAGCCGGCAGAATTACGGGCGGGTGACCAACATCATAAGGATCACGACCAGGACAAGTATGCCTAACATGGTGAAGGTCTCCAAATTTGCGTCTGATCGCCCCACTTGCCGCCAGGCGGCTAATTCTTCGACCGCTTGGACGAAAACAATTCGGGGACTGGATTGGCCACTTCGATCTGCTCCGTCGTTTCGGATTCCTCGGCTTCTCCTTCGGCACCTTCTTTGCGATGGTACTTGCGCCCGCCGCTGGGGATGGCGTCGACTTCGAGCCGGCCACTGAGCGCATGTGCGGTTTTGGCCTGCTGCAAAGCCAGGACGACGTCGGGATAGGTCCCGCCCAGCTCGACGATCGCGCGGATCACGTCATCGACCTTGGTCGAGACCACGCGCTTCTGGTCGGACTGACCGATCACGAATCGGCTGACGGTGACTTTGTCCTCTTCGCCGGCGTTGATGAGTATGTTGTTGCCCGCCTCGATTGCCAGTGGAGTTCGCAAACATTGCTCGTGGCCGAAGACGACGATTTCGGGTCGAAAGCTGCGGGTGACGTGAATCATCGGCGGTCCGGCCGTCGACAGAACGTGGTAGCTGAATCCGCCGAGCGATTCGCCTCGGATCACCGCGTCGTCCGGATTCATCGCCCACAGGGCACGGAACGCACCATAGCGGGTTTCGGCACTCGGCAAATCCAGCAACGACCGGAGTTGATCGTAGGCGCCGCCGTCGTCCATCGCACTGAGTGCCGCCAGCGAAAAGGCGCGAAATGCCGGTTCTTCGGCAGCCGCTTTGGCCAGCACCGGCGCGGCTCGCGTGTCGTCCAGGTAGGCGAGCACTTCGGCCGCATAGAACCGCACTTCTGGATCTTGGGACGTGGTCGCTTTCACCAGCGTGGGAATGGCCGGTTTGCCGATCGCCTCCAGACGCAAGGCAGCGGTCGCTGCCGTCAGCGGGTCGGTGAGTTGCCGCTCAAGCAACTGCAGGCGCTCGAACTGTGCGGTCGTCGATTCACGAATCGCCAGCGCCCGAACCACCCGCATGTAACGACTGATGTTGTCCTTGTAACGCGGATGAACGTCCAAAAGAATGAATTCGTCGGTCTTAGGCGTGGAGACGCCTTGCTTGATGCCATGATCGAATTTGTGGAAGCGGTGGTTCACCGCTTCGCCAATGCGGGCGCTCAATTGGATCGAACGGTCATTGGGGTTCAGAACCAAGCCGAGCGACCGCGACCGCAGCACCGTTCCCCCGCCCAGCACTCGGCCGGTCGTGAGCGCCGTGGCGTTGTGTTCTGAATTTGCCGATGGATCGACCAGAACCGGACCGGTTCCCAATGCCAACAGATGGCCGTCGCGGATCTGGTCACCCAACACGGCCAATTCGGTCAGCCGGGCCTCCATCAGCCAACCGCCGCGCAAGCTGGTCGTGCCGCTGCGCAAAGGAACCGCCACCTCAAGATCGAAGTGGTCCCCTTTTTGGGCCCCCGGCGGCAAAAAGCCGCGGACCAGCACCATTGCGTTCGAGGGAGATGCCAGCACCTGATTGGGATTGGCCACTCCACGCGTTTGCATTTCGTGCAAAAGCATCGCCCGTTGCGGCGACGGAGCCGGATCTTCACCCGTCCCAGCCAGGCCCGTGATCAATCCCACGGTTTCGACTTTGACATAATCGTCGCCATAGGAGCGTGCCACGTCGCCGACGAGCTTCGTCGTCGATTCGATGCCGCCTGAGAAATCTTCGGGGCTTTGCGAGCGCAACGCCGGCCCGGCGCAGCCGCAAACGGCGAAGATTCCCAGTAATATCCAAACTCGGCACGGCATCATGCCTTGCGCTCCGTTGGTGTTTCCGCCTCACACGGCGCCGGCCAAAACGCCCTCCTGGCAAGCCGGCTAATCTGCGGGGTGGAACGGTATCGGATCGGTCATAGCGGGTCAAGCTCGCTTTGACCATTGCCCGCGTAACCCATCCACGCAGTTGTATCTATGACGCCAGCGTGAGATAATCACGGACGGGTCGAAAAGCGTCAAAATGCCAGCATCCCCAATTCCACACTTGACCCCGGTGTGGCACACCACAAAATCCCGCGATTCTCGGCTGCAAGATATCCCACCCGGCTCCTCGACACGGCGGACGGGGAAACAGAACATGCTGTCCAGAACAACGTTGCTTTCGGCAGTTGGCCTGCTTTTGGCGGCTGCCGCATCGATGGCCCACGCCGATACGCAAACCGGCACGCCAGGCCAGCTCGACCTCAACTCACCCGGCGAACCGATCAGCCTGGTGATTGCGGAGGGGCCAGGCCGCCTCGTTGATATCGATGGACTCAGACAGCTGATTGTCGATGGCACTTATGCTGACTCGCGCACCCGCGATCTGACCGGCGCGGTGAAATACCACGTCGATCCGGTCGGCATCGTTGAAGTCTCCGACTCCGGGGTGGTCACCCCCCTGGCCGACGGAAACGTAACCGTCACGGCCACCGCCGCCGGCGGACAGACAGCTCAAACCTTACTCACCGTCTCGGGCAGATCGGTCCCCGGGCCCGTCGACTTCACCAATCAGATCATCCCGATTTTCACCAAGGCGGGCTGCAACACCGGCAGCTGCCACGGCAAGCTGAGCGGGCAAAATGGCTTTCGGCTGTCGCTCTTGGGATTCTACCCCCGCGATGACTACGACTTTCTGGTGAAAGAAGATCGTGGCCGGCGGCTTTTTCCCGCCGCTCCGGCCAACAGCCTTCTGTTGAAGAAGGCGACCAATACCTATCCCCATCGCGGCGGCGAGCGTGTGCGGCCCGGCTCACTCGAAAATCAATTGCTGCTGCGCTGGATCGGTCAGGGGATGCCGCCTGCGGCATCCGACGACGTGCCGCACATCGAGCGGGTCGCGGTGGTGCCACACGAGCGGATTCTCGATCGCCACGCCCGGCAACAACTTGCCGTGATTGCCTACTCAAGTGACGGCAGTTCGAAAGATGTCACCCACTTTGCCCACTTCGAAACCAACACTCCCGAAATGGCCGAGGTTACGCCGGGTGGCCTGATGACGACCCGCGGACCGGCCGGCGATGCGGCGGTGATGGTTCGCTATCAGGGATTCGTTGACGTTTTTCGCGGCCTCATTCCGCTGGGCCCCAACCTGACGACGACCCCGCCGCCTCGCAACTTCATCGATGAGATCGTATTTGGCAAGCTCAAGCTGCTGGGGATCCCGCCGTCGGCCCCCTGCGACGATGCGACGTTCGTCCGCCGAGTGGCGTTGGATATCGCCGGGCGTTTACCCTCGGCCGCCGAAGCGCAGGCGTTTCTGGCCGATCGCGGCGAGTTGAAACGCGACGAATGGATCGAGAAGCTGCTGGCTTCGAGCGACTACGCCGATTTTTTCGCCACCAAATGGAGCGCCATCCTGCGCAACCAGCGGGCAAACGAACGCTATGCACGTGGTACGTTCGCCTTTCACGATTGGATCCGCGAAAGTTTTCGTACTGGCAAGCCATACGACCAATTCGTGCGTGAATTGGTCGCGGCGACCGGTGACATGGCGCACAATCCGGCCACGGTCTGGTATCGCACACTGGTGACGAGCAATCAGCAGTTGGAAGACACGGCCCAACTGTTTTTGGGCCAGCGGATTCAGTGCGCCCGTTGCCATCATCATCCCTACGAAAAATGGTCGCAGCAGGACTATTACGGCTTCGCGGCTTTCTTTACTCAGATCGGTCGCAAGCAGAGCTCGGAACTCCGGATCGATGAACCCCGAGTGTTTCACACCCGGGGCGAGGCCCGGGCCACCGATCCGCGCACCGGCACGTCGCTGCGACCGACCGGATTGGGAAGCGAGCCGCTCGTGATCTCGCCGGAGACCGATCCGCGGCAAAAACTGGTCGACTGGATGGTCGCGCCCGGTAATCCGTATTTTGCCCGCTCGCTAGTAAATCGTTATTGGAAGCACTTTCTCAGCCGCGGACTGGTCGAGCCGGAAGACGATATGCGCGTGACCAATCCGGCCACGAATCCCGAGCTGCTGGATGGCCTCGCGCAAGCGTTCGTCGACAGTCATTTCGACCTGAAACAATTGATCAGAACGATCTGCCAGTCGCGAATTTATCAGCTCAGCTCCGAGCCGAACGAACTGAACGCGGCCGACTCCCAGAATTTTTCCCGGCACTATCCCAAGCGATTGGCCGCCGAAGTGTTGTACGACGCGCTCCACCAGGTAACCGGCACGCTCACGCAATTTCCCAGCGTGCCGGCGGGAACGCGTGCCGTTGAACTGCCGGACAACGGCAGCGAGAGTTACTTTTTGTCGGTCTTCGGCAAGCCGCAGAATCAAAGCGCCTGCGAGTGCGAACGATCGGGCGAGGCGACCCTGGCCCAAGCTCTTCACTTGCTCAATGCCCCCGAGGTACAAGCCAAGCTCTCCGACCCGGCCGGCCGGCCGGCGCGTTTGGCCGCCGAGGAGACTCGCGACGAAGGAGACAAGATCGACGAGATTTATTGGACGGCCCTTTCTCGACCGCCGTCGGCCGAAGAGCGTGGGATTGGCTTGGCCCACCTCGCCCGGCCCGAAGCGCAGGCCAATAAACGACTCGCCTACGAAGACATCGTTTGGGCCCTGCTCAACACCAAAGAGTTTTTGTTCAATCACTAGATTTTGGCCCCGCTGGCCGACACCTTCCTCGCCGTGTGCCTGTGATCACCCCGCCTTTTGAAGCGTCTCGCGCTTTTGCCGCTCGACTGAGATCCGTTGCGATCGTCTTCCGATTGGCGGTCGCCATGGGGCTCGTATCGATTGCACCCATCGTGTGCGCTCAAGAGGGCATACCGGGAACAACGCTCGGCAAGATCTTTCCGGCGGGCGGGCAGCAGGGCACGACCTTCGACGTCGAGGTTTCCGGCTCTCCTTTTGCCGCCGTCGATCGCTTGCACTTCTCCGATCCCGGCATCACTGCCCAACTGCAGCCGGTCGATCCGCCGGCCGGTCAGGCACCGGCCGACGCGGAAAAGCGGCAGCCGTCTGCAAGATTTCGCGTGACGATCGCTCCGGCGGTCAAGCCAAGCACGTACGACGTGCGAGCGATCGGCTCCGATGGCGTCTCGAATCCGCGGATCTTCGCCGTCGGCACGCAGCCGGAGCTGCTGGAAGTGGAACCCAACAACCATCCCAGCCAAGCGACCGAAGTTCCGCTCGGTGCCGTGGTCAACGGTCGCGTCGAGCCGCAAGCCGACGTCGATTATTTCAAGTTTAAGGCCGTGGCAGGGCAGCGACTCATTCTGGATTGCTCGGCCTATCGGATCGACTCGCGACTCGATGCCGTGATGGTCTTGTACAACTCCGCGGGCGAAGAGCTTCAGCGCAGCCGTGATTATCTCCGCCGCGACCCGCTGATCGATTTCACGGCCCCGGCCGACGCTGAGTATTTGGTGGCCGTTCGCGATCTGACCTATGCAGGGTCACCGCGGAACGTCTATCGCCTGTCGATCGGCGCGAACCCGCACATCGATTTCGTATTCCCACCAGCCGGAGTGGCCGGCACGGAGGCTCGCTATCGCCTGTTTGGCCGGAATTTGCCCGGCAGCCGGCCAACCGGCGAATTGACGATCGACGGCAAGCCCTTGGAATTGCTGGAGGTGTCCATCCCGCTCCCCAGCGACCCGGCGATCCAGCAGATTGCCGCCGGATCGGTGCTCGAGCCGGTTGAGGCGGGAATCGACGGCGTCGAGTTCCAGCTCGCTTCGCCCGCCGGTCCGTCGAATCCGGTTTTGGTTAGTCTAGCGACGGCGCCGGTCGTTGCCGAGCAGGAACCGAATGATGACTCGGCGCATGCGCAAGCTCTGCAGTTGCCGTGTGAATGCGCCGGGCAGTTTTATCCGCGCGGCGATCGGGACTGGTTTTCGTTCGAAGCCCACAAGGGCGATTCGTACTGGATCGAGGTTTTTGGCCAGCGGCTAGGCCTGCCGGCCGATCCGGTGATCGTGGTCCAGCAGGTCGCCATGAATCCGGCGGGAGAGGAAGTCGTCACCGATCTGGCAACGGTCGACGACAATGGCGCGAATCCCGCCGGTGAATTGTTCTTCATGGCCTGCGACGACCCGGTTTATTCCTTCGTAGCGCCGGCCGACGGGAAGTATCGTGTCATGGTGACCGATTTGGCCGGTACGGAACGGTCGGATCCGCGGTTCGTCTATCGCTTGTCGATTCGTCGGCCAGCGCCCGATTTCCGGCTGGTGGCGGTTCCTCGCTTTCCGCCCAATAATGTCGAAATCGCCAAAGTACCCCCCCAGGTTTGGAATCCGACGCTGCGACGCGGCGCAACGGACCTGATCGAAATCATCGCGCTGCGGCGTGACGGTTTCGACGGCAACATCGATGTCAGCATCGCAGGCCTACCCCCGGGAGTCTCCGCTCCAGCGATCACGATCGGACCGGGCCAAAGCTTGGGCGCGATCGTGTTGTCGGCAGCGGAGGACGCCCCCGACATTGCGACCGCGGGTATTGGCGCGGTTTCGCTCACCGGAACCGCCCACATCGATCAGGCCGATGTGGCTCGTACAGCCCGGTTGGCGACGATGGCGTCGGGCGGCGCCGCCAACCAGGTGACGCCGCGCTCGCGGCTTGCTCGGGATCTGGTCGTGGGGGTCGCCGGCGGCCCAGTTTTTCCGCTCGGGCTGGAAGTCAGCGCAAGCTCGACACTGGAAATGGCCAGGCCGGGAACGGTAAAATTCCCGGTCAATCTAGTTCGCCGCGGCGACTTTAAGGGTGGCGTGGCAGTCGTGGCTCTGGAGCTGCCGCCCGGCGCGGCGTCGAAGGGGACGATCACGATCGACCCGGACAAGACATCGGGCGAAATGGAAATCAAACTTGGCAAAACCACACCACTGGGGACTTATACGCTGTCGCTCATCGGCGTCGCCGACGTGCCGGCCGGCATTCTTACGCCGGGGCGAGGTGGCAATCTCAAGCTCGGCGTTGCCTCGCTTCCCATCAAGCTCACTGTCACCGCCTCGCCGATTCGACTCAAGGTGGCCGCTCCGACTGATCCGGTTCGGCCGGGCACGAAAGTCGAACTGGCAATTGAGCTGGAACGGCTCTACGACTACGCTGAGCCGGTGCAGGTGCGGCTCAGCATTCCCAACGAGTTGAACGACATTCGCGCAGCCGTCGTCACGATTCCGCGCGGCAAGAACGACGCGAAACTTGCCATCACGCTGGGCGAAGGAGCCACGCTCGGTGCGCATAAGTTGGCGGTGATTGCGGTCGCCCGGCTAGGCGGCCAGGAACTGCCGATTACCCAGGAAATCGTGCTCACGGTCGAGCCGGCCGCCGCGCCGAATTGATCGATCGGCCCAAGATGACCCCGGACCTGATTTTGGCCGGATGACCCGTTTTTTTCACAAGCCCCCGAAAGCGCCGCGCCCTCCAGCCGGCGGAATCTCATGCCGAAGATGCTTCAGCCAAAAGGATCGAGAATGCCCGTGTCGGTGCGAGAATTGGTGCTCTTGGCCGTACTGGTGATCGCGGGCGTCGCGTGGTTCAACGAGTACGAACAATCGCGCAAGGCGACCCGCGAACTGCAAGCGCTCCAGCAAAAGCTTACCGCGTTTAGCAGAATGCTGGAGGCCGAAGCGCAACTGCGCGAAAATCCCAAGCAGGGACCGGTCCGCCTTTCCCTTACCGAATTCGGGCAGCCGAGTCTCAAGTGGACGATGGAGTTGAGTGTGCTCGGCGACGGCCAACCGGATTCGCCCGCGGCCGGCGAATCCGCCGCACCGCCAGAGGCAAAGTGATGCACTTCATTCCAGCGCGGCCTCGCGGGGAGCCCCGGCGCGGGAGTTAAGTACAAAACTCGGGTGGCCGGTTCAATCCTTGCCCAAGAATCCGTGAGCCTTGAGCCAATCGGCACACGTCGCGGGCCAGTTCTTCATCCCAGCCTGATTGGGAGCCAGACCCAAGCCGTGTGGGCCCTTCTCATAGATGTGCAGTTCCGTCGGTACATTCGCCTTGTGCAGGGCCGCATAAAAGGCAAGGCTGTTCTCCGGCGGCACCCCAGTGTCTTCGCTCGAGTGGACCAAGAACGTCGGCGGGGTTTCGGCCGTCACTTGCGTTTCGTTCGACAGGTTTTCGACCAGCTTGGGATCGGGATCATTGCCGAGCAAATTGTTTTTCGAACCCCCGTGAGTAAAGGGAGGCGCTGAGCGAGATGACCGGGTAGACCAGGATTGCAAAATCGGGCCGGCAACTGACGCGGTCGATCGTATCCGCAGCGTCCGGCTTGCCTTTGTCGAAATGGGTAGCCAACGTCGAGGCCAAGTGCCCGCCGGCCGAAAAACCGAGCACCCCGATCCGATCCGGCTCGACCTTGAATTCGGCAGCCCGGGCGCGAACCGTGCGCGCAGCGCACGCTGGGCATCATCCAACGGGGCGGGATGTCCATAGCCTTTGCCGCGATGGCGGTATTCCAAAACGAAGGCCGCCACACCCAGTGAATTGAGCCACCGGGCGACGTCGGCTCCTTCGTGACCGATGGCCAATCCGCCGTATCCACCTCCCGGGCAAATTACCACGCCGGTGCCGACTGCCTTGTCGGCCGGCGGCAGCCAGATCGACAGCGTTGGTTTATCGGCCGGGGCATCCCCCTTGGCTCCGGCGCACCCTGCGGCCAAAGCAACTCGACTTTCGGCTCGTCTGCCGAAGCCTTGCCAACCGTGACCGCGACCATCGCCAACAGAAATGCGAAACGCCAGCCGTTACCGCTCAAGCTTTGACATCGCACGTTGAGTCCTCTTCGATCAGGGTTATCACAGTCATTTCACAGTCAGCAACTTGTCTTCCGGAAAGGTCGTCAGCTCGAGCCCCTTGAAGTGGATTTCTTCCGGCTTGTCGTTGGAATGTAATTGCAAGCCGATCGGTCCCTCCAGGCTGCGTTCGGGCTCCGGCTCGCGCCAATCGACCACCAACGATCCATTGACCACCAGCCGGACGCGATTGCCCTGGGCCAGAATCTCCAAATCGTTCCAATCGTGTTGCCGGCCGACCTTCTTCGCCGGTTCGCTATCGACCGGCAGGCCACCGCGACCATACAGATCGTGGAAACCCCAGTTCGACGGAAACATCACCAGCAGGCCGGCATAGGTGTAGGGATCCCCCTTATCGGGTGCCACGCGGCCCCACATGGCAATGCCCGAGTGAACTTCCGACGTCACCAGTTTGACGGTCGCCAACAAGCGGAAGTCAGTGAATTTACGGTCGGTGGTCAGATACGTGCTCACCTTCACCGGCTCCGTGCTCTTGGCCACGATCACGCCGTCGACGACCGACCAATATTTCGGGTCGCCGGTCCAGCCCGTCAGATCCTTGCCATTGAAGAGTTTGATCGTTTCGGATTTGCCAGTCCTGGGTGGCACAACCGGCGCGTCGGCCGCCGCGGCGCGATCGGCGGGGATCAGCGTCAGGCCAACAGCAAAGATCAAGGCCGCCATGCACGCACCGAAATGATCGAAGACGGTCATCCTGGGGACTCCTCGTTGGCAGTGTGGGGTGGGTTACGGGGTGACCAGCGAGCCGAAGGGTCGGTCGATAATTACCCACGAAAGTCGTTTTTGCGCCGCCGGGGCGGTGACAAGAACCAACGTTTGAGCGGTGGAATCCCATTGATCGCCCGCCGCTGAATTGGTTGCGTGACGCTACTTTACGGTGATTAGCTTATCTTCCGGAAAGGTCGTCAATTCAAGCCCTTTGAAGTGGACTTCCTGCGGCTCCTTGTTGGAGTGCAACTGCAAGCCGATCGGGCCTTCCAAGATTCCTTCGGGCTTCGGGTCGACCCAGTCGGCGACCAGCGAGCCATTGGCCACCAGCCGGATGCGATTCCCCTGGGCCAGAATCTCCAAATCATTCCAATCGTGTTGATGGCCCACCTTCTTCGCCGGCTCGCCATTGACCGGTAGGCCGCCGCGACCGTAGAGGTCATAGAAACTCCAGCCCGACGGGAACATCACCAGCGTGCCCGCGTAGGTGTAGGGGTCGCCTTTATCCGGTGCAATACGTCCCCACAAGGCGATGCCCGAGTGCATTTCCGACGTCACGAGCTTGACGGTCGCCAACAAGCGGAAGTCGGTGAATTTACGATCCGTTGCCAGATAGGTGCTCACCGGCACTTCTTCGGTGTTTTTGCCGACGATTACGCCGTCGACGACCGACCAGTATTTCGGGTTGCCGGTCCAGCCGGTCAGATCCTTGCCGTTGAAGAGTTTGATCGTCTCGGACTTTCCGGTTTTGGGGGGGACGATCTTCGCGTCCTCCGCCGTCGCGCGGTTGGCGGGGACCACGATCAGGCCAAACGCAACGATCAATGACGCGATGCATGCACTCGAGCGAGCAAATGTCGCCATGCCTGGGACTCCTCTTTAGCAGAGTGGGGGAGGGGTGGATTGGGTCGGGATGACCGCCGAGCCGATTGGCCGGCCGCCGATGTCCCCCAATCGTAGTTGTCTCGAGGGGCGGTCGCAAGCAATTTCGGACCTATCCCACCGGCGTCCCCAGCACTGCCAGAAATGCCCGGATCAACGCCGGGTGGGCCGGCCACGCCGGAGCCGTCACCAGGTTTCCGTCGACGTGGGCACTATCAAGCCCGGGGGATGGCTCGATCCAGTGGCCGCCGGCAGCCGCCACCTCGGGTCGCACGGCCGGATAGGCGGTACAGGCGCCGCCCCTCCACAACACCGGCCGCGGTCAGAATCTGCACACCGTGGCAGAGCGCCGCGATCGGCTTTTTGGCCTGGGCGAAATAGCGCGCCACGTCGAGCACCCGGGCATCGAGGCGCAGGTATTCCGGCGCCCGCCCACCCGGCAGGACCAGCCCATCGTATTCCGGCAGGCGCAGCGTGGCGAAATCGGCATTCAGGCGGAACCGGTGCCCAGGTTTTTCGCTGTAAGTCTGCGCCCTTCGAAATCGTGAATGGCCGTCAGGACGAAATCCCCATCCTTCTTGTTGGGACAGGCCGTGTCGACCTGGCAACCAACCAACAGCAACATCTGAAAGGGGACCATCACCTCGTAATCTTCCACGTAATCGCCGACCAGCATCAGAATCTTTTTTGTCGCCATGGGTCGATGTCTCTCCGCGCCCGTCGCAATGTCGTCGAAAATCTGGTCTACCTGTGCCGCAGAAAAGCATTGTAGTCCCTCGGCAGCGGTGTGGGCGCCAGTCGGAGGCAAAGTCCGCTAGCATCAAAGTAGAGGAGTTGGGTAGCCGCTGCCGATAAGTGAATCTGGCCGGGCTGAGCAGATCCCTCCCGATCGGCTTTTAAGTCGCCCCCACACTGGGCGTACTCCCCGCGTGAACCGGCCGCCCTCCCCGGCACGCATCCTGAAGCACTCCCCAAAAACCGGTATGAACGCAGCGAAACCACATTTCCTGCTGTTTTCGGAATCGAACCGAAAACAGGCCAGGGGACAATGGAGATTTGTCCTTCAAGCGGTTGACGGAAGCGACCAATTCGAGGCCTACGACGAAGAACCGAACGTCGGCGGCGAGCGTCTGGAATTGTTGGCCGTAGTCCGCGGACTCGAGGCTTTGCCCGAACCTGCCCGCGTGACACTGGTCACTCCCAGCCGTTACGTCAATCGCGGCCTTGCTCAAGGTTTGCCCGAGTGGCGGCACAACGATTGGACCTGGGAACATTTCGGCGAGATGGTACCGGTCAAAAACCGCGATCTCTGGCAGCGGGTCGACCGGGCACTCGATTTTCACCAAGTGCAGTGTCGTTCCTGGCGTTTTGATTTACCCCATGCCGGACCTGCCGTGGCGGTCGCCGAGGCGCCGCTGGCGCCCTCCCGGGCACCCGCGATCGAACGCCCATCCACCGGGCCTGCGCGCTGGCGGCTGAGCCGGCGGTTACGACGTTTGTCCTTAATGGGCAAGCGTTTAGCCGCACAATCGGTTGAGCGGTTCTGGCTCGAGTTGGGACGCTTGGGCACGGGGCTCGTGCCCATCCCCTGGTTGGAGTAATGCTCGTCCACCCGGGCATGGTTCGGCGAGCGGCAACCGGGGGGCCGCTAGACTTCTCGCACCGCAAATTCCACAATCATTAGGGTTCGATCCATGAGTGTTCGCACGACGGTTGAATTAGAGAAGATCGGGTCGTTGCTCGAGGGGCGGCATGAAAACCCCTTCGAAGTGCTGGGACCCCACGAAATCGTGGTCGATGGCCGTCGCGCATTGGCCGTTCGCGCGTTCCTACCCGACTCGAACCAGGCCTGGGTCGTTGAGCCCTCCCACAGCGTGTCGCAGCCGATGCGGCGCATCCATCCCGCCGGACTTTATGAGGCCATTTGCCCGATGCTCAAAGAAGAGTCGAACCATCGCTACCAATTGCGCGTGACCGACGAACGCGGAACGCAGGCGATGATGCACGATCCTTATGCGTTTCCGCCGCTGCTCAGCGAGTTTGATCTCCACTTGCTCGCCGAAGGGCGGCACTGGAACAGCTACAGCAAGCTCGGCGCGCAACTCCGCACGGTCGATCGGGTCGAGGGGGTCAATTTCGCCGTCTGGGCACCCAATGCTCACGGCGTCAGCGTGATCGGCGATTTCAATGCCTGGGACGCCCGTCGGCACGCCATGCGCAAGCACATCCCCTCGGGCATGTGGGAACTGTTCGTGCCCGGCCTGGGGGAAGGCACCATCTACAAATACTCCGTCCGTCACCGCGATCAGGTGTTAGAGAAGGCCGATCCCTATGGTTTCGCCGCCGAGCTTCCGCCCCGCACGGCGTCCAAAGTGGCCGATCTCGATCGCTACCATTGGCACGACTCGGCCTGGGTGGCCAATCGGCAGAAGCACAACGGACTCGACGGCCCGGTGTCGTTCTACGAAGTGCATCTCGGCAGTTGGCGCCGTCCGGGAGATGACCCGAACCGTTGGCTCACCTATCGCGAGCTCGCGCACCAGCTTGTCGACTACTGTCTCGAGATGGGCTTCACCCACCTCGAACTGCTGCCGGTCAGCGAGCACCCCTACACCCTCAGTTGGGGATATCAGACCGTCGGTTACTATGCCGCCACGAGCCGTTACGGCTCGCCGCAAGACTTCATGTACCTGGTCGACCATTGCCACCAGAACGGCATCGGCGTGGTACTTGATTGGGTACCGGCACATTTCCCACGCGATGGCCACGGCCTGCGCATGTTCGACGGCACGCACCTCTACGAACATGCCGATCCCCGACAAGGCGAGCACCCCGACTGGGGGACCTTGATCTTCAACTACGGCCGCAACGAAGTGCGCAACTTCCTCACCTCTCAATGCGCTCTTCTGGTTCGACAAATATCACATCGACGGATTGCGGGTCGACGCGGTGGCTTCGATGCTCTACCTGGACTACAGCCGTCAGCCAGGCGACTGGGTGCCCAATCAATACGGCGGGCGGGAGAACATCCCGGCGATCGACTTCATCAAGGAGTTCAACGAGCAGAGCCATCTGCAATACCCAGGCGTGATGACCATCGCCGAGGAATCGACCGCCTGGGGCGGAGTTTCGCGGCCGACCTACTTGGGGGGCCTGGGGTTCAGCTTGAAATGGAATATGGGCTGGATGAACGACACGTTGCGTTACATGCGCCACGAGCCGATCCATCGCCAATATCATCACGATGAGCTGACGTTCAGCTTGATCTATGCCTTCCACGAGAACTTCGCCTTGCCGCTGTCGCATGACGAAGTGGTCCACGGAAAAGGATCACTGTTGGACCAGATGCCGGGCGACCTGTGGCAGAAATTCGCCAACTTGCGTCTGCTCTATGGCTACATGTGGGGGCACCCAGGCAAGAAACTGCTCTTCATGGGCTGTGAGTTCGGCCAGTGGAACGAATGGAACTGCAACGAAAGTCTGCAGTGGCACTTGCTCCAATGGGAGTCGCACCGCGGCGTGCAACGCTGGGTGGCCGATTTGAACCGCATCTATCGCCGCGAGCCGGCGCTCCACCAGGTCGATTTCGATTTCACCGGTTTCGAGTGGATCGATTGCCACAACTACCAGGACAGCGCGCTGAGCTACGTCCGCCGCGCAAAGGATCCTAGCGACTTTATCGTCGTGAGCTGCAACTTCACGCCGGTCGTCCGCGGCGGCTATCGCTTGGGAGTGCCCGAGCTTTGCTGGTACGAGGAAATCCTCAACAGCGACTCGATGTATTACGGCGGCAGCAACGTGGGCAACGGACCGGGAGTGATGGCCGAGCCGATCCCTTGGAACGGACGACCCTACTCGATTGGCGTGACGCTGCCACCGCTCGGAATGTCGATGCTGAAGCCCCGGCGCTAGGAGATGGATTCCCCGCCGCGGCTCACGACGCCGTGGCGGCGGGGGGCCTTGGCAGCCTGTTGGAGAATTCAACACGCTGTTAGCCGGCGGTGAAGCCGAGATAGTTCGGTGAGTAACCCGGGAAAATGTGGTCGACCTGCGAGTTTTTCAACCGGCGGTCGACAATTTCCGCCAGGACGTCACGAAAATCGGTTGTCACCGGCAGATTGCCGTCGTGATCGAGCGCGTCGGGCGCCATGCCTGGCCAGCGGGAGTAGACCTTTCCGCCACGAATATTGCCGCCCAATACCAGCGCCGCGCTTCCCCGTCCATGATCGGTGCCGCCGGCCCCATTGGGGGCGACGCGCCTCCCGAACTCGGAGAGGACCACCACGGTAACGCGATTGATGTGGTCTCCCAGGGCGTCGACGAAGACTTTTAGTGCCCAGGCGAGGCTGAGCATGGGTGGTTCGATCTCTTTAATCTGAGAGAGATGCGTGTCCCAACCTCCCTGCGTCAAAACGGCGGCCTCAAGTCCCACTTCCGCCTTGATCAACCGCGCGACCAAGGCGAGCCGATTCAAGAGGGCCGAAGGGTAGACGTCCGCGGGATATTCCGTGCCCGAATCGATGCGCGACGCCAATCGATCGACGTCGCCCAGCGTTGCCAACGCCCCGCGTCCGTTGACGGTGAGGGGATTCGAGCCCGATGCGTACAGCCGCGCAAGAGCCGTCATGAATCCCGGCTTCCAGCCAACCGGCAGCTCCAGCCGCAAATCGTCCAGGGAACCCAGCGCACGCGCGCCGGCAACTCCGCGAAGTACGAGTGGGAGCGTCGAGCCCAAGGCGATGGCTCGGAACGGACTGCTCGACGGATTCGTTTGTGAGGAAAGGTGACGGCCGAGCCACCCGTCTTTCGGGCCGGCAGGGCCGCTGGCCTGTTCCAATAACCGCATGGCGTCGAAATGCGACAACAGGGGTTCCGTCGGCCCGCAAGCGTGCACCACGGCCAGCAGGCCGCGCTGGTACAGCTCCATCAGCGGAAAAAAATTGGCGTGCAGACCGAACAGATCATCAAGTCGCGTCGGCAGGCGATAATCTGCCGCCGAGGCGTCGAATGCGGCACGCTGCGACGCGTAATCAGGATCGGCCAAAGGCGGAAACGCGTACAACCCGTCAATGCCCCCGCGCAGCAGCACGGTCACCAGCACGTCGCCGGCGGGACCTGACTGCGGACGGAAGATCATCCGCTCGCGTGCAATTGATGATGGTTCGGACATGACAGGCTTGAATCGACCCCCGTTCAGGGGCAAACTAGGGTTACGAGCACCATTGAAACTCGGGTGCCATCAACATCAACGCCACCCACTGCGGAAGTGGATCGCGTTCCGGCCCGGCTAGGGCCAAAAAGCTGGCGAGTGTTTCCGCCGGCAGCGTCGTTCCCAGAATCGACTGGGCCAATCGCTGGCAGAATGCGGCCGGATCCGACCGCGACAGCTGCCGCGCGAGCCCGGAGAAATCGACCCGCGTTTCGCGAATGTCTCCATGGGCCAGCTCGATGGCGAATTTCCATCTCGGCGTCAGGCAACTAGCCCAGATTTCTGGCTGCACCGGATAGCCGTCCGGCATTGCCCAACCGAAGGGGCGCTGTCCCATGGCCTCGAGATGCGTGTTCAGGTTTCTGCAGGAAGTACGCGCCCCCAGCGCTCGGATCGCCGAAACCGCAAAGCGAAACGGGCGCTTGATGACCGAGCCCGGGCCGGTGCGGAATTCGGCGCTGGAAAAGAGCACCGTCAACATTTTCCGCACGTCGCCATCGGTTCGCAAATACTCCTCGACGAGCCGATCAACCAGGGCCGCCGACGCCCCCTCGCCCACGAAATACCGACTGAGCTTTTGGCTGATGGTCCGTGCGGTCAGCGGATGTCGAGCGAGCAGATCGATCACCATGTCGCCGTCGGCTTCTCCTTGCCCCGGCGGAACCCGCTGCCCGAGGACCGACTTTTCG
Organism: uncultured Planctomycetaceae bacterium; assembly: GCA_963702015.1. Taxonomy (GTDB): domain Bacteria; phylum Planctomycetota; class Planctomycetia; order Pirellulales; family PALSA-1355; genus DATJTR01. The sequence goes on along the minus strand of OY969698.1, from coordinate 110,116 downwards.
CCGTCATCGTGATCGTCTGGCCGGAAAACGAATCGGCCCGCGTCGAGCTGCCAATCCCCCTCCACCGACCAACCCGTGAAGCACCTCGCCACCTGCTGGATATCGCCGAGCGTGTAAGCCGACGTGTCGCCGAGCGTGTGCAGCTCGAGCAATTCGCGGGCGTAATTCTCGTTCGGAGGTGTTTTCGTCTCGGGGTCGTATTGACGGTTCGTGGCGTTGTCGAGATAGACAAGCATCGCCGGGCTATGAGCTGACGCCGAGAGCAAGTCGCGAAACTTGCCGAGTGCGTGCCGGCGAATCTCGCCATCGTCGATCGTTTTCAGCCAGCGACAGTCCGCTTTTGACTGATCGATATTGAAGTGATCGGTCCAGAACTCGACCATCGCCTCGAGCAGTTGCCGACGGCTATAGACTGCCCGTAACACCGTCGCGCGGCCCAGGTCGTTGGCGGCGAGCTGGAGTTCCTGCACAGGGTAGGGCCGCGGAAACTTGAACAAAACGTTAAGAGTCGGCACCACGGCCTGGTCATAAGACCACTCTTGTTCGACCGCGTGGGCTTCGTCCGGATCCATATCGAGCGTTTCGCACTCGGCCAGCAGCACGGCCAGTTCTGGATTCTCCACGATCGTCTCAGGAGCCAATTGCTCGGCGATATACGCATCGATTCCCTGACTGCGCAGCATTTCCACGTCGCCTGGCCGCGCGCCAAATCCGAGTCGATCGAGCACGCGGCGCTCCAACGGAGTCGCCAGGGGCTCCTGCATGAGCCGCTCGGGCACCGTCGCCGGATCATGCCATTCCCACGGTGCGCAGCCAATTGCGCAGACCGCCGGAGAAAGCGCCACGAAACCAGTGAATTGACGGCGAGTGAGCTGCGTCATGAAGATGCGAGTTCTGACTCGAAGGAACGTTGCTCTCGTCCCGCCGTCGACTTCGATGCCAGCAGTCCCCCGTGGCCGCTGAATTGAGGATGTGGCTTCAAAATCGCCAGCAGACCGGCTCCGATCGACATGAAAGTGATGACCGGCAGAAAAACAAACCAGCCGACGGCCGGAAGAAAAAATGCAAAGCCCTCGGTAACGGCTCCCAGGATCAAGGCCAGCAGGGGCCGATCATCACGCATCAAAGACTGTGCTCGGTTGGCAAACAATTGGGCAAAAGCCGCGCCCCCGATAATCCAGCCCACCATCGCCGGAGCTGCCAACGGCCAGGCCGCACAATTGGCCAGAATAAAGGCGTCGTTATAAAAACGGTTGAATTGAAGGGCGTCGGAAGCGTGCTGAATGCCATTGTCCAGGGCTACCAACCAGGCATTGCGCACGAGCAGGAATCCGGCAAACGCCAACGCGGTCAAAAGAAAGAATCCAATGCCGGCGAAGAAGCTGGCCACGGGCCTGGATTCCACCCGAGACCGCGCCCGCGCGACAGGAGCCGGTAGGATCAACGCGGTCCAAACAACGAGACTGGAGTACATCACCACCAGCCCCAAGACCGTAAACGTCACGGAGTAGACCGTCGCCATCGCTCAGGATCCCAAATCGAAAAAGAGAATAACGAGCCAGCGCTGCTCGTGACGTGGACGGGGTTCCGATGCCCGCCTGCAGTGGGGGTTCTGACACCCACCACCGGTCTTATATTACACCGCCAATCGCCGCGACTGCAACATGCCGCGGCCCAGGACGCCGTCAAGTCCCGGGTGCAAAGCATTGCGAGACCTGCAGTAACCGGTTTCTTCCCCTTTTTTGGTCTCGGCCCAAGCGAACTTCTGCTTTGCCGATGCAACCGGGCGTAGGGACCTTTGAGCAGTAAGGCCTGAATGGCATGCAGCCGACAGGCGGGCCATGTCCCGCATTCGGCTCCTATCGAGCACTTGGCGGCGGCGATCGACCTGCTCTAATTGGCCCTTTCTCCAGCTGGACGCTCTGGTTGCCGGCGTCCCGGAAGACCCGAAGAGTTGATCCTAGCGGACCATGGGGCGGCAATGCAGGCCCATCGGCCCCCCCGCCTGGATTTCGCCGCCACCGAGAGCCGTGGTCGACGGCGTGATCTGCTGCCACCGACCGCACTGCAAGGCCAATCGTTTGCCGTGAATGTTCTTCAACTCACATCGCTGGTTTTTGGCGGCTCGGTCATGGCCGGTTTTTTGGGCGCGCTGACCGGCTTGGGCGGCGGCGTGGTCATTGTTCCGATGCTGGCGCTGGCCTTCGGCATCGACATGCGTTATGCGATCGGCGCATCATTGATTTCGGTGATCGCCACCAGCTCTGGAGCCGCATCGGCCTACGTGAAAGAAGGCTATGCCAACATTCGCATCGGCATGCTGCTGGAAGTGGCCACCACGGTCGGCGCCTGAGCGGAGCGATCGTGGCAACCTTCGTGCCAACCAGCATGCTGGCCGTCGTCTTCGGCGTGGTGCTTCTTTATTCCGCCTACGCCTCGCTCAGGCGTCATTCGACCGATGGCAATCCAGTGCCCCCCGATCCACTAGCCACCCGCTGGAAGCTCGACGGCACCTTTCCTGCTTCCAGCGGACCCGTGGCCTATCATGTCACCCGCGTGCCGGGTGGATTTGCCGTGATGTTTGTGGCCGGATTGTTGTCCGGTCTGCTGGGAATCGGTTCGGGAGCCGTCAAAGTTCTGGCTATGGACCAAATCATGCGGATTCCTTTCAAAGTCTCCACGACAACCAGCAACTTCATGATCGGCGTGACCGCCGCCGCCAGCGCGGGCATTTATTTCGGTCGCGGCTACATCGATCCGGGCCTGGCCATGCCAGTTGTCCTCGGCGTCGGAGTGGGAGCGCTCGTCGGCGCGAAAGTTTTGGTTCGGGCCGACGTCGGCCGCCTGCGACTGGCCTTTGGGCTGGTCGTGGGTGCGCTCGCGTTGGAGATGATCTACAGCGGTCTGGCCGGAAAATTGTAAGAGCGGTCGACCGCTCAAAGGATGCGACGCGCGATGAGCATGCAACGTTGGACCGATGACCAGGTCGAGCAAACGATGGGTCAACTGCTGCGCACTGGGGTGATCCTCGCCGCCAGCGTCGTGCTGTTCGGCGGAGTGATCTACCTGAGCAAACATGCCCGCGAGGTCCCCGATTACGCGACGTTTCATTCGGTTCCCGCGCCGCTGAAGTCGATCACTGGCACGATCCAAAGTGCAACCTCGCTCGAGGGTCGAGGGATCATCCAGCTTGGCGTACTGTTGCTGGTGGCGACGCCGGTCGCTCGAGTCATGTTGTCGGTAGTCGCCTTTGCCCAGCAGCGAGACCGGCGGTACGTGATGGTCACGCTCTTCGTCCTCGCCGTGTTGTTCTACAGCCTGGTGCGCGGGTATCGCGAACAATCAATCGAACATGCCGGTGGGTGCCGACCAGATTTCCCCGCTTTGGCTGCGAAGCGCGTGAGGAGCAGTCAAATCATATGCACCTCGTCGCCCGGCTGCCATTCGTCAACAGGGCTCTATACGAGGCCTTTGCGAACTGCCCACACCGCGGCTTGCGTGCGGTCGGAGACGCCAATCTTGCGCAAGATGTGCTGGACGTGCTCCTTCACGGTTTCATAGCTGATGTGCAAGGCCAGCGCAATTTCCTTATTTGTCAGGCCAAAAGCCAATTGCCGCAGCACTTCGCTTTCCCGCTGGGTCAGCGGCACTTCGACGTCGTTCGTGAGGCGTGGGGTCGCCAGCGCGCCGGTCACGCGCCGCAGAGCATCACGGGTCCACGATGTCTGCCCCTCGGCCGATGTGCGGATCGCTTGCAGCAGATTCTCGCGAGTGGTTCCCTTGAGAATGTACCCACTGGCGCCTAACGCCACGGACCGTGCGACGTAAGTCGGATTGTCGTACGTCGAAAGAATCAAGACCGGCATGTCGGGCCGCTCGAGCTTGATGCGACCCAGCGCGTTAAGGCCGTCGCCGTCCGGCATGCGGATGTCGAGCAGGACCACGTCCGGATTGTGTTCGAGCGCTAATCGAACTGCTGCCTCGCCCGTGGACGCTTCGGCAATGACTTCGATATCGCTGCCGGAAAACAAACTCTTCAGACCCGTGCGGACAACCTCGTGGTCATCGGCAATCAGCAAAGTAATCGACATGTCTCTAGCGATCCTAGGCCATGGACACCAATCGCAACGGGACAACAATCGTCCCGCCGTGCCGCCCAACGTGGTTGTTCCTACACATGGCGTTATGCGCTATCATAACCATCGGCCGACGAGCATCGGAATGGTAAATGACGCAAGGCGCAATCTTGGGTCGCGGAAAGCTCACGATTCCGTAAGGAAACCAGGCTCCAAAGTTCGTAAGGTGGATCGCGTCGCCCGCCGTCCGCTGCCCGTTCCCGTATTCTGCAGCGACCGTTTCAGGAATCGTGCATCATCCTCGCCGTGACGCGACGGTTTTCGGCGACGCGATCGCCCGACGTTCGGAATTAAATGAATCATCCGCAAATCTTCGAGCCAATCCGAATTTTTCGAGTTGGAGGATGTGCAAGGATATTTTGTCGTGCAATTTGCACACTCCATACGTTTGGGGGTCCCCGTCGAATGCGTAGCCGATCGATTCAATACTGAGCGAACTATTTAAATGCGCACATTACTTGTCGAAGACGATACGAATCTGCGGTCGTTGCTCACCAGTCTACTTGTTGAGAGAGGATATCAAGTCGATGCATTTGCCTCGGCCGAAGCGGCCTGGCAGGCCGCCCGGCAAGCGATGTTCGATGTGGCGATTCTCGATTGGGTCTTGCCCAAGATGAGTGGACTAGAGTTGTGCAAACAACTGCGCAGCCTGCCGGGCTACGACCGGACCCTGATCGTGGTGATCACCGGCTTGCGCGGTTTGGCCGACTTGAAGCAGGTACTGGATGCTGGTGCCGACGACTATTGGGCCAAGCCAATGGATTTGGCCGAATTCGGGGCCCGCTTGACGGTGGCCGAGCGGCAAGTGCGGAACATCGCCGAGCGCCATCGTGCCGAGGACGCACTGCGCGAAAGCGTGGAGAGATTCGAACTGGTCGCGGCCGGCACCAACGACGGCATTTACGACGGCGCGGTGCCGAGTCCCGATTGGCTTTCGCCCGACGTTCCGTTTTGGTATTCAACACGTTTCAAGGCGCTGCTGGGCTTTCGCGAGGATGAATTTCCCAATCGCCGGGGGGCCTGGCTCGAACGCCTCCATCCCGATGATCGGCCACGCGTCATGGCCGCTCTCGATGCCCACTTTCGCCATCGAGTCCCGTACGACGTCGAATATCGTCTGAAGACGAAATCGGGCGAATACCGCTGGTTCAGCGGTCGTGGAAGTGCCCGATGGGATGCGGCCGGCAACCCCACCCGGTTCGCCGGTGCGGTGCGCGACATCACCGAGCGCAAGCACATCGAGGAGGCGCTGCGCCGCGAGCAACGGCTGTTGCGGCAATTGCTCAACGTGCACGAGCGCGAGAGGCAACTGTTCGCCTACGAAATTCACGATGGCCTCAGCCAGCAGGTGACCGGCTCGCTCATGCATCTCGAGGCTTCGGCCCAGGCGACCGATCCATCGTCGGCCTGGGCGCGCCAGGAATTCGATTATGGCGTGCGGCTCTTGCGCGAGGCGGTGGGTGAAGCGAGGCGGCTGCTCAGCGGTTTGCGGCCGCCGATCCTGGATGAGTCGGGAGTCGTGGCGGGAATTGAATATTTGGTCAACGAAGCGCGGCAATTCGTGCCCGATGTGCGATTTTCGCACAACGTGCAGTTCAAGCGTCTGGCGCCGCCGCTGGAAAGCGCGATCTTTCGCATCGTCCAGGAAGCGCTAAACAACATTAATCTGCACGCCAGCGCCCGACATGTGACCGTTTCGCTTGCCGAAACCCAGGGGCAGTTGCAATTGGAAATCTCCGACGACGGCATCGGATTCGATCCAAGCCGGGTGGGCGACGAACACTTCGGCCTGCAGGGGATCCGCGAGAGAGCCCGGTTGCTCGATGGCCGGGCCACGATCGACTCGGCCGCGCGGCGCGGAACTCGGATCACCGTCGAGTTTCCTCTTCCGCCGGCAGTCGAGGAATGGTCGCCGGAAAAGCCGTGAACTTTTTCCGTTCGCCGTTTCGATCGCTCAGGTGAGCGGAACGATCGGCATCCAAAGCTCGGCAATCGAGAAAAAGATGACGATGCCGGTAACATCGACAAACGTGGCGACGAACGGGCTGGAGGCGTAGCCGGGATCGAAGCCCAGCCGTTTGAAGATCAATGGCAACATCGAACCGACCAGCGTTCCCCATATGCAGATCAGCGCCACCGATTGGGCGAGGACCATAGCCACCTCAAACCGCGGGGCGTGCTCCAGGATGCCGCGCATCGTCAGAACTCCGCGGAAGAAGCCGATCGCTCCCAGCGAACAACCCAGCGCGAGCCCCATCGCCAACTCGTGCCACAGCACCCGCAACCAATCGGATAACGTCACCTGGCCCAGTGCCATCGCCCGGGTGATCAACGTCGCGGCTTGCGAGCCGGAATTGCCTCCCGTCGAAATGCATAACGGAACAAAATAGAGCAGCGCCGGAAAGGCATCGGCGATCGATTTGAATTGGGTCATCGCCGTGAAGGTGAACAACTCGGCCACGAACAAGCACGACAACCAGACGGTCCGCTTCCGCCAGACGGTGGCGAAGCTGGTTTCCAAGTAGTTGTCGACGCCCGGCGCCACGGCTCCCGCCATGTGGACGTCCTCGGTCGCTTCCTGGCGCATCACGTCCATCACGTCGTCGTGCGTGATGATTCCCAGCATGTGGTGTTCTTCGTCGACCACCGGAATGGCATGCAGGTCGAACCGGGCCACTTTCTGAGCGACCTGCTCCTGATCGTCCATCGCGTCGACCGTGACCAACTCGCGATCCATCAACTCATCGATCAGGAGATTCGGCTTTCCCAATGCCGAAACCAAATGCCGGGCCGAAACCAATCCACGCAGGTGATCGTCGCCGTCGACGATGTACACGTAATAAATCGTTTCCAGTTCTTCCGATTGCTTGGCCACTTCGTCCAGGGCCTGCTTCACGGTCAGCCCTTCGGGCAAACGGGCGTACTGCGATGTCATCATCGCACCGGCCGTTCCCTCGGGATACGAACGCAGGCGCAAGATGTCGCGGCGGTCGAGCGCCGGCACGTAAGGCAGCAGCTCATCGACCACCGTGGCCGGCACCGCTTTGAGGATGTCGACGCGATCGTCGGCCGGCAATTCAGCGATCAACTGGCCGATCTCGGCCCGGTCGCCGGATTCGATGATTTCGATCTGCTTGTCGCGGTTGAGATAACCGAAAATCTGACCGCGTGTCGCCGGATCGGCATGCTGCAATATCGCCCAGGACTCGGCAGCCGTGAGCCCCTCCATGAACTCGGCAGTGCGAGCCGGATGGAGCGCGACGGAGAACTCGTGCATGTCGGCCACGTTGTTTTCGGCCAGCATTTCCCGCAGTTCGGGCAAATATAGGGTATTGGTCATCGTTGCAATCCCGCGAAGCTGAAGTTTCCCGCCAAAATTCAATGCCGATTCTGCGCGCAGCCCAAGCTCACAGCGCCGAGTTTAACAACGCGCAGGCCTGCCAAGTCACCCCACGTTTCTCCGGCAAAACTCGTTTCGCGGCTCAACCGCCGCCTCGCCACTCAAGGTGTTTATGCGAGTTCCCCGCAAGCGGCCGCAACTCGCCGCGCTCGTGCGATTGCAGTTCGAGGGGCAAATCGGAACAGGAAGACGCCGATTGACAAGGCGGCAGCGCTGATCGGCGAACGGGTGCCCGACGCTCGATGCCGCCGCACCTTCTCGCCGCGGCTTGCTCCTGGCGGAGCGGAGACTCTGCCTAATCCGCACGGGCCGCGGCCAGTTCTAAAGCGGCGGCGTGGGGGGCAAAAAAACGATCGATCGTTACCGGATCGGTTGCAAAGTCCAAATGGACACGACTGCCGATCGCCTGATGGCGCCCTATCAGATTCAACTGACCGGCCGATTCGTCGTCCACTCGCAGGGGACCGGTTGGCTCGATCGTCCACCGGTCGTTCAGGTAGCCACGCAATCGCGTGCTGGTCGATCCCAACCAATTCGGATGCCGCAGCGTCAGCTCGTGCGGGGCGGGGCCGTGCGGACGACGATTCTCGCGAGCGATTGCCGGCAGAACTCCCGCCATGGCAAACCGCCGGCCATCGGCCAACTCAATCTGTTCGCACAAGTAGGCCAGTCCGCCCCCCTCGGCATACAGCCGCTGGCCGTTGCAAACGTGTTGCCTCAGAGCCGCCGCCAGGCATTGGTTTTCGAATAGCGCTTGGGCGAAACGTTGAGGATGACCGCAGCCGACATAAACGATGTCGGTCCCCTCCGGGAGCCGTTCGTCACCGAGCGGCGAAAAATCGCAGAGCGTGGCCCCGCGCGACTCCAACAATTCGAGCGTTTCCGGATAGTAACAATGAAAGGCATCGTCCCAAGCAATCGCCACGCGCAGAGCCGACCAGGTCTGCACGACCCTCTCCGCTGGCGCCCGCCGATACGAAAACGCCCGGGCGCCGGCCAACCGCCGAATGCGATCAACGTCGCATATGCGCGCCAGGGCGTTGCCCAGCGCCTCGCCAAGCCAGCGTGGCGGTCTTTCCCCGGGCGCCAGCGATGCAATCGCTCCTCGTAGCGCCTCCGCCTCTTCCATTCCACCCAGCACTGGAATTCCCCAGAGCGACTCGAGCAACGTCTGGCAGCGGTAGAACCCCGCCTCGCTTGAAATCCGGTCCAGCAAAAGACCGTCGGCGTTGGGTCGCTGGGGCAAGCGACAGCCGTTGAGCTGCGTCACGTCGATGACTGCCAGGCGGGGCAGGTCGAGCCAGTCGCAAAGGACGTCGAGCTGGCCTCCCGCGGCCGGAGTCTGAGGCGACGCCGCAGATGGGCCAAAGCTCCCTTCGACCAGCGCCAAATGTTCGTCGGCGGTGCCTCGAAGCAACGCTTGCCGGCAGATGTCGGGCGTCATTAACCAACTGTCCAGGTGGCGCGCCGCTCGGCCGCTTATGACGGTGGCACCGTCCAGCGCGGCAAAACAGGCGCGGGCCCGGAACAACTGCACGTGCTGCCCGCGGGCTTCCATCGCTGCCATCAGGCCCCAAACAACTGCCGTGGCATCGGCCTCGGCAGTAAGCGTTCCTACGGCAACTCGGGGCAAATGTGACATGCGCTAGGCGACCTGACGCCAAAGGTGCAAAACCGCGGAACGAGCGAACCGATCCAAACCTCGTGCCCCTGCACGAGCTAGCCGATCGACGCATCGGCGCTCGAGCCCCCGGGCCACGCAGGAAATTCTTAGAGCCGAGCCGCTTACCGTCAATAGTCAGGCCATGGCTCCAGAGGCCAGGAGCGCAAGGAAAAGGGCGCTGATATTAATTCAGCGCCCTATCCTCTACGCGTCCGTTCCGGCCCGCTGTTGTCACCGGCTCATTCGGCCGCCTGTTGCAGCACCACAAACTGGTTGCCGCCGCTGCGTGTCCGAACCAGGAGCAAGACTCCCTTTTCGAGCGATTCGTTCTTCATCGCGGCTCGGAATTCGGCGACACTTTTCACCGACTGCTTGCCGACCGAAAGAATCACGAACCCTTCGCTCAATCCCTTTTCAGCAGCCACGCTGTCGGGATCGACTTTGGTGATCACAACGCCTTCTGGCTTCTTCATGCCCAGGGCGCGGGCCGTTTGAGCCGTAAGCTCACCGACTTCGATGCCGAGGCTGCTGTTCTCGTACGCCTCGGATGATTCTTCGGCGTCGCCCGTGGCTTCGGGATGACCGTCGCGACTGAAGAGGTCGGCCGGCATGGCCTTGGGCGTTACATCAATCTCGATCGTCTTTCCATCGCGGAGCACCGACATCTTGTGATGCGTACCGACCGTAGCACGTTCCACCACTTCCCGCAGTTCCGAGGGACTGTGGATCTTGGTGCCGTTGAACTCGGTGATGACGTCCCCCTTTTGCAGGCCAGCCTCAGCGGCAGGCGAATCGGGCGTGACGTCAGCAATAATGACTCCCTCGCCGTTCTTGACGTGCAAGATCGCGGCGACCTCGCGGTCCAGATCGGTCGGCTGAACGCCGAGATAGGCGCGTGCAACCGAACCCGACTTGATCAACTGGCTCATGACCCACTTGGCCGTGTTGCTCGGGATGACGAAACCAACTCCTTGGAAGGCGCCATTGTTGGTGGCAATCGCGGTGTTGATTCCAATCACTTCACCCTCGAGGTTCACTAGCGGACCACCCGAATTGCCCGGGTTAATGGCTGCGTCGGTCTGCAACATCCGGCCGCGGGACGTCTTCAATTCGCGGCCCTTGCCGCTAATGATGCCGGCGCTGACGGTCTGTTCCAGTCCGAAGGGGTTGCCGATCGCCAGCACCCAATCGCCAATTTGCATTTCATCGGAATCGCCGAGCTGCACCGCGGGCAAGGAACCGGCTCCCTTGATCCACACGACGGCCAGATCCGAACCGGCATCGGTCTTCACGGCATCGGCCTTGAACTCGCGTCCGTCGGCCAACTCGACCATCACTTCGTCCGCCCCTTCGACAACGTGATTATTGGTCAAAATGATGCCGCTCGAGTCGACAATCACGCCCGACCCCACACCTTCACGGTGCGGGTGGCCCTGTGGCCCATTGGGCATGTCCGGAAACGCGTCGCTGCCAAAGAAATCCTCGAACGGCGTTCCCTTGAAGGGATTTTCGCCGCCGTTGCGCTTGGAGTGAGGATTCACCTTGATGTGTTTGGCCACGTGGGCCTTGCTTTTGCTATGAACCGTGACGACGCTCGGCATTGCCACTTCGGCGGCGTGACGGAATGCGGCCGAAAGCTGCTCCGCCTGATGAACTTGCCCCGGCTTGATGGCGGGCTTCTCTTGGCCGACGGCACCTGTTTGCCAATGGCTGGCACCGACCGCCAACAGGCCAAACAGAGCCAGCAGCACAAGGGTTCGGGAACTCGGTAAATGACGCGACATGTCGCATCCTCCCTGCTAAGTTGATGAAAGATTGTTTCGGTAAAGGGTAGGTTAACTGCGAAGGGACAAAAAACTCAACGCGGGACTCGCGACCGTTTGGCTTGTGGCCACACCCGCCACGGTCGAGCGACCCCTGCATGCCCCTACGCAGAAATCGGACAGTCGGTTCGCACGGCCCATTCCCAACCCGGCCCTCCCGGTGATTGACCCGGTGGCCATGGAAATTGACAAAAACCGCAATCCGGGTTAATTTTACGTAGTTTCCGATTTGGCGCGGCATCGGCCGCCTGGCCGGCCGGCGGCTGCCGCCCGCAGTGTGTTCCCCCCCAGGGCAGGGGATAGCTGAAATCCAGGTTTTATGGCGCGCGTCGATCAAAATCCGGTCTCTGACGACCAGTTGAACCGACTGGAAAAGTGCGAGCGCACGGATCGGTTATGAATTTCAGGATAAGTTGCTGCTCACCGCTGCCCTGACGCACGCCTCCGGCGCCTTGCATCGACTGGCCTCTAACGAGCGGTTGGAGTTCCTGGGCGACGCCATCCTCGGCGCCGTCGTCTGCGAACTGCTTTACAACCAGTATCCCGATTACTTGGAAGGCGATCTGACGAAGATCAAATCGGTCGTCGTCAGCCGGCAAACCTGCGCCAAAGTGAGCGAGGCGCTGGGACTGCAAGAATTCCTGGTCCTCGGCAAAGGGATGATCACCTATCCGACGGTTCCCCCCTCGCTGTTGGCCGATGTGTTCGAATCGCTGATTGCCGCCATTTATCTCGACACGGGCGACGCCGGAGCACGCGATTTCATCCAACGCTTCATCGGTCCCGAAATCGAACTGGCCGCTGCCGGCGAACTCGGGGGCAATTACAAGTCGCTGCTGCAGCAGCTTGCCCAGCGCGAAAACGGCTCGACTCCGACTTACCATTTGCTCGACGAAAAAGGTCCCGACCATAGCAAGTGCTTCAAGATCGCGGCACAGATCGGTAGTTCACGCTTTCAAGGGGCCTGGGGTCGCAACAAAAAAGAAGCCGAACAGCGTGCCGCGCGCAATGCACTGAGCGAGCTGAACGGCGAGCCGGCTCCCTTCCCGTCCGACTGAGGCTTTGGACCCGAAGCCTATTCCGCGTTGGCTTTGGCCAGCAGCTCTTGCCAGAAGGCCCGAGCCCGATCGGCACTAGGATCGGCCGAGCGTTCGGTCTCCTGGTCGCTTGGTCGATTGGCTCTCGCATCCAACCAGTCGAGAAAGAACTGCACCGCCGCGCGGCTGATTCGCGGCTGATAGCCGATTTCGACGTAATAGGGGGCGGTCGACGCAAAGCGATGCGTCGTGCCCAGGTCGCTCACCGCTCGCACCACAAACCAACCGCTGTCGCGGAATTTGAGCGGCGGCAGTTTTCCGCCATCCCGAGCCCATTGGTCAAGCCGCACCTCATGCACCGTTCGCCCGTTCTGGACGATCTCCAAATACGAGACGGGGTCGCGTGTCGATAGCGTCAATCCAACTTCGAGCTCTATCTCCTGACCGGCATCGGCCTGGAAAACATAACCTGGCAACTCGCCGCCGACATTGGGCCGAATCAGCGGCCCATTGGTCACAACCACCTGGCCGGCACGCAGATTCTCCAGCCATCGATCGTAGCTAAACGGCTGGTCGGCGTGGACGTAGACGCGGTTATAGCCCACCGGGCTTGGCGCCACTCCCGAGCCGCTGCCAGCGGTCGGTGGAATCCGCAGCCCGCAGTTCAGCAGGTTGTAGTAAACGGTTTCGCTCCAGCGGCCGACGCCGCCTGGCCCCGGGAATTTGCCGGCCTCACGAGGCCGAGTGCCTGCTTCGTCCGGCTTCACGCTGCCGCGTGCCAGTTGGCTGTCGGCCAGTTCGATCGAGTCGACCATCCCCAGCGCGATCCAAATTGGCAGATCCCAGCTTGTGGCACGTCGCACATCGATCCACGGGGTTCCCTGCTCGCGCCGCCCAGGCAACCAAGTCCGTGGCCGAATCGTCGGCGATCACGTTTTCCGGCGGCGCTACGTCGAGCCCGAGTACGAGCAAGCTGCCCCCCGGCCGGCGCACGAGGCCGGCCCGCGAGTGGTAGTAGCGCTCGTCGGCAAACTGAACAAGGGCCTTCCCGGCCGGCGTCGGGCTCGGCGGCGTTTTGGCCCCGGCAGGCTTGGCGAGGTCTTTCGCGTTGCCCCACGTAACCAGCTCGGCGACGTGCAAGTCGTCGGCCAGCATCAGCAGTTCGATTTCCTTCTTCGGCCGGTGGACTTCCAGATCGCCCGACCACCAACCTTCCTTCGACATGTCGACAAAGCGGCGGAGCGAGACGGTCTTCGTGTCCTGAGCGAAATCGTGAATCTCGAAATGCCCGCTGACGACCAGATACTCTGGTCCCCGCTCGACGACAAAGTTGAAGTTTCCGCTGGGCAGCTTGAGCATCAAGCTGCCATCGATCAGGAAGTGGTCATGCCAGAAGGGGACCTTGGGGGGCTTCTGGACCTTGCCCGCCTGATTGGTCAAGTGCATCCGGCAAGCCAACGGCTCGCCGGTATCGTAATCGACGACTTTGATCTCCAACTGGCCGCCGACTCCGGCGCGAGCGACGCCACCGGCGCCGAAAAAGAAGATTGCCAGAAAAGCCGATGCCCAACCGGCCGTCCGCAGCCACGCTTCACAAATCAGAATCGGCGACCGCATTTTGAGCACCAGTGACCTGCGAGCTTGAGCATCGAGAGGACGATTCAACTCTAGCATGCCGGCCGCCCAAGCGATCAGCCGGCTGGAAACCGCGATTTGCGCGGATCTTCTTCACCTTGCTGGCCCCGCCCACTGGCACCTAGAATAGGACAGAACAGGGGACCAGGAGTGCAGGCGAGCAGGTGAGAAGCCAAAATTGGCACTCGATCACCGGTCGCCCAGTTCTCCTTATCAACTGCTCACCTGATCTCCTGCTCTTCTTCCGCGGTTTGAGTCAATGGCCGAAGACTATTACAAGACCTTGGGTGTGAGCCGCGACGCGTCGGCGGCCGATATCCAAAAGGCCTACCGCGATCTGGCACGCAAGTACCATCCCGATCTGCACCCCGACGATAAGGACGCGAAAAAAAAATTCCAGGAAGTGCAGGCCGCTTTCGACGTCCTCAACGATCAGGCCAAACGCGAGCAATACGATCGCTACGGCAGTTCGTTCGAATCGGCTGGCGCCGGCGGTCCCCGCGCGACCTGGTCTTGGGGCAATGCCCCGGGTGGAGCCGGTGGACCGGGCGGCGCGGAAGACGTCGATTTCAGCCAGATCTTTGGCGACCGCTTCGGAGGCGAAGCCCCTGGCGGATTTGCCGACATCTTCAGCCAATTCCGCCAACCTAAGGGAGGACGCAAACGCGGCGCCGCCGCCCAGCCGAAGCGCGGCGCCGATCTGGCCACCGAAGTCGAAATCCCCTTCACCACGGCGATCCTGGGCGGCGAAGTACAGCTTTCGATGCATCGCGCCTCGGGAGAGACCGAAACCATCGTCGTCAAAATCCCCGTCGGTATCGAAGAGGGCAAGAAAATTCGCTTGCGCGGACAAGGCGAGCCAGCCCCCGCCCGCGGCGGCACGGCCGGCGACATCCTCATCACCGTCCACGTTAGCACGCATCCGTTTTTCAGCCGGCGCGGAAATAATCTCGACGTGAAGGTCCCGGTGACTCTGGCCGAGGCCGCACTGGGAGCCAAAGTCGATATCCCCACACCCAAGGGAACGATCGTGCTCCGCGTTCCGGCCGGGACGTCAAGCGGTCGCAAACTGCGTGTCAAAGGGCGAGGCGTGGCTCCCAAGGGAGTCGATCCGGGAGACCTGTTTGCCGAGATTCTGATCGTGTTTCCTGGCCCGTTGGACGACGAAGGACGCGAATTGATCCGCCAGTTCGACGCCCATGCAAGCAAAGCCGGCCCTCAGAATCCTCGTAGCGACTTACACTGGTAGCCGGGCGCTTGCAGCCCCGGCAGGGCGCGTAGGGGAGATGGCCCATTTGAGCATGTCGTCGTTGGTAGCCGTGGTTGAACCGATCGTCGCCGAGGGGGCCAAAAACCTCTCGCCGGCGAAAGTTCAGCAGGCGCGCGCGCTGGTCCCGGCCTTGGCTGGACTCTTGATTCTGGCGTTTGCCCTGGTCGGCCTGACCTGGTGGACTGCGTATATGCTCCGCCGCCGTCTGCGGCGTCGGCTCGGCCCGACGCGGCCGCTCAACGACGCCTGGTATCAAAAGCCGGCACCGAACGATTTGTCCTCCGACCTCGACGAGCCACGCCCGTGATCGGAATGTCCGAGCGTTTTTTACCTAAGTTCCGCCTGAAACGCCCGGCCGATTTCGCCCGCGTCTACGAGCACCGCGCCTCGGTCGCCGACGATTGCCTGGTGGTCTTCGCCGCGCCCAACGGGCTGCCTCATCCACGATTGGGCCTTTCCGTGTCGCGCAAAGTCGGCGGAGCCGTCGAGCGCAACCGCTGGAAACGCCTGCTGCGCGAGGCGTTCCGCCACCGTCGAGCCGAACTGCCGGCGGGGTTCGACGTGATCGTCATTCCACGCGGCCGGACCGTTCCACCGCTGGCAGAGTTGCAAGCATCGCTCATTCGGCTCGCTGCCCGGGCTGCCCGAAAATCGGTCAAGCGTCAAAATGGCAATCCCGCCGCTGAACCGACGTGACCCGGCCAGCCTGGTTCCGAGCAGTCTCGCGCGTACGGCGGGAAGCAGCAACGCCAAATGTCTCGGAGTGCGGACATGAGAATCGTCGCTTGGCTGCCGGCCCAGGCGTTGATTTTGGCCGTGCGTGCTTACCAGCTGCTCATCAGCCCCTGGTTTGGACCGGTCTGCCGCTTTCACCCGTCATGTAGCAACTACATGATTGCAGCGGTCCGCAAGCACGGCTTCTGGCGGGGCGGTTGGCGCGGCGTACGGCGCATTGCGCGCTGCCATCCCTGGCATCCCGGCGGGTATGATCCCCCCTGAGAGGCCAACAAAACCGCGCGTTTCCCACCAACTCGCTCTAGCCGCGACTGCCTTCAATTCGTAAAGTGTCCCCCCGCTAGATTCTCGCCAAAACGGGTCGCCTTTTCGCCGCCGGAGTCGAGTCATGGGCAGTATGCGCAAGGAAATGGCCGTCGGATTCAGTGTGATCACGGTTCTGTTGCTGGTCTTGGGCCTGCTGGTCTATCGCCGGGCAACTGCAATGTGGCAAACACCAGACGCCAACGACGTGGCCGCCACGCCGGTCAAACCGATTGTTCCCATCGATGGCCGGCCGCGGATTGTCGTCGCACAAGATAATCCTCCGGCCGACCAGCCGCTCGACGACCAGCGACGCGATCCCGATGGCGAAACGGTGAATGCCGAGCAACCCTACACGCCCCCTGCCGACCGCCGCGAGCGGCTGCATTCATCCTTCCTGCCGCGACAGTTCGAGCAAGCAGACAGCGATCCTGCGAGCTCCACGAGCTCGCCAGGGGATGCGTCGATTGGCGACCAAGACCAAGCTAATGTCGAGAGCGACCCCGGGCAGGCGCCGCCAGATGCCGGTACCGCGCTGACCGAGCCCCTCGGTGGCCGCCAAACGTCGCTCGAAGTTGCCGACGGCGACTTTGCCGCGGCTGGCCGCGACCGCCAGCCTCTCGACGCCCAGCCGAGTGACGGCGACTTGCCCGACGATTCGGCCGCCATGACGCCCGATCCGAGCCAAGACCGGAACCGACAGGACTGGCCCGCTTCGGCCGACCGCGATCCGGCCGAAGGCCTGCCCACGTCCGGCTCGCTGCCGGCCGAAGTGGCCTCCGACACGGCCTACAACCAGGACGGAATCCCTGACCGGTCAACCGATGGGCTCAGGGAATTCGAACGCCGCGAAGGCTTTGCCGGCGGCCGGGACCGGCAGTTCGGCCGGTCCAATCAAGAACCGGAGCGTGTGGCGATCGAAAACGGCAAATACATCGTGGCACCGAACGACAACTATTGGATCATCGCCGAAAAAGTCTACGGCAATGGCGCCTATTTCAAGGCCCTGTTCGAGCACAATCGCTCGCGCCATCCCCGTTCCGACAAACTGCAAGTTGGCGACGTTCTCGACGCTCCGCCGGCCGCCACTCTGGCCGATCGATATCCGGACATCTGTCCCCGGCCACGAAAAGTCCCCAACGCACGACAAACTCTGCAGCCAGCCAGCACCCGCCATCACGCCGGCGAACGGGTTTACGTCGTCGGCGAGGGAGACACACTCTTCGACATCGCCCGGCACGAGCTAGGCCGGGCAGCCCGCTGGACCGAAATCTACGATCTCAATCGCGACGTGCTGGGCGAGGATTTCGACTATCTGCGTCCCGGCACGGAACTGGTCCTGCCGCGCGACCGCCGCGGCGATCCCGACTCGGTCACCCGCAAGGACGACCCGGTCTACCAGCGATAGCGGATACGTCGCAGAGCCCCCCGCGGCCGCCGCAAGCGCCCAGTGCGTTTCCTTCTTGGCGTGGTCCGAGACCGTCGCTCAATCGCCGACGGATCGCCGCGACTTGGCGATTGCCACAACGAATCGGGCTTGCAACGCGGTAGCTGGGCGGTCATGGGGCAATGTGCCCGAAGGTCTTGCCCGCACCAATGTTTGCCATCGCCCCAGCGGGGGGCGATTAATGAAACCCGTAATCCGGGTTGTGATCGTCGAAGTCGGCGTCGGTGAAGCCGTTGTTGATCTTCAGATAGGAGTAGGTGTACTGCTCCAGCAGAACCGGAGCGCCACCCTCTTTGGCCGGCCAGTCATAGGCTTCGTAGCGGACCGGAAAGCCGTACTGAGCGTCGACGAAGATCAATGCCACGTTGAAACGGAAGTTCTTTCGCGGCACCGGGTGGATGACCTTGATGCACGTGCAGGGGCGGCCGTCAATTTTGGCTTCGGCGTAGAATTTTACGTCGCATTCGCCATATTTCTTGTCCAATTCGCCAACCTCGATCAGCCGCTTGGTCAGGTTGAGAACGCCGATCTCCGTGATCGGATAGCGGTTACCCCGCATGGCAAGCATGCTATCGGGCTTCAACGCGATCGTTCCGACCACCTTCTTGATGCCCACGCCGTGGCCCAGCAGGCAGCCGTCGTTCTTGCCGGCCACATACAGGGCTTCCTGGCCCTTCATATTTTCCGGCGATTTGAAGTAGGTGTAAACGCTGAATGGCTCGTGGCGGATTTTGACGAACATGTATTCTTCAGGCTGCAGCGTCCCGTCGATGCGTTCGCGCTTGATCAGCGTGCAGGAATAGTCTTTGACGTTGTTCTGGATCGTCGCCAAGGCCTTATAGGCGATGTCCAGGGCCGGCTGCAGCGGGTGTTGGGCGGCGGCCGGCTGCTGAGCCCCCTGCGACTTGTCCTCGTTCGCGGGCGAATCGGAATCAAGCTTATTGGCCACCTTGAAGACTGGCCGCAGCAGCGAATCCCGGTCGTTGCGCGAACCCAGGGGAGCATCCTGTGCCCCGACGCCAGCGACCCACGATAGTCCTAGGGCCAAAGATGACGCCAGCACCAGGCCGAAACGACGCGTCGACTTAGGGCAAATCCGGCAAATCATCGTACTTTCTCCACGTACTCGCTGCCTGTTTAATCAATCCGGCAAAGGGCGGCTCCGCGCGGCGAATCGTCTCACTATCCCGGCCGTCGCACCGCTCAAACCACGCGGCGCGACGAGGGACAACCGTCCGGTATCGCGCCGGCGGCCACGAACCGGCGCCCCTGGCGGTCGCCGGCGTGCTTGGTATGTTATCGCCTCAGAATCGGAACCATAATTACAATGGCTAATCAAACCGGCGCGCCTTTGGCCGAATCGCGCCGGTCGGTCGCTACAAGCTGTGCAATTTTACAGTGCCGCGGCATTTCGGGGGAGACCGACTTTCTCGTCAATCGGGGGGAAAGATTACCCGGTGATGGCTGCCGGTTGCCTCTCCGCTGGCACCCCTTGCGCTTTGCTCCCCAACACAGGATCACCCAACTGGTGTCAAAATCCCCTGCCGTCCGTCTGGCCACGATTGTTTCGGCGCCGTTTGGCGAAAACTCTTATATCGCCCATCTCGAGGGACGCCACGACTGCCTGATCTTCGATCCGGGGCTCGAGCCAGAGCTGATTCTGGAACACGTCGATAGCGAGGGACTGCTGCCGGTTGCATTGGTGATCACCCACGGGCACAGCGACCACATTGGCGGCAACGCGGCACTCAAACGCCGTTGGCCCGACGTGCCGCTGGTGATCGGCCGCGGCGATGCCCCCAAATTGACCGACGCCCGATTGAATCTGTCGGCGATGTATGGCCTCTCCCTGATCAGCCCGCCAGCAGACGTGCTCCTTGATGACGGCGAAATCTATCGCGCCGCCGGGTTTGAATTGGAGGCGCTGGAAATCCCCGGCCATTCCTCCGGCCACGTCGTTTATGTCTGGCGTGGGGCGCGACCCTGGATCGTGTTCGGCGGCGACGTGCTGTTTCAAGGCAGCGTCGGCCGCACCGATTTCCCCGACGGTAGCTTCGAAGAGCTATCCGAGGGCATCCACCGCAAGCTCTTTACTCTTCCCGATGACACTTTGGTTCTCCCCGGCCACGGCGATCCGACGACCATCGGCGAGGAAAAACGCCACAATCCCTTTGTCGGGAACCCCGCCGGATGGCGGGGTTAGAATAGACGGAGCAGCAGATCAGGTGAGCAGGTCAAAGGGGAGGAAATCAGGGATAGAACAAAAAGAGTGGCAGGCGGCGCCGCCTTCAATTCTACTCACCGATTCTCCTGATCAAATGCTTACCTGCTCTCTAGCGGCCGAAGGCCGTTAGTGCATCGTGTCGACCTGCAAGGCCGCGTCGTGGCCGCTGGAGTCGGGGGCAACCGCGGGCAACTCCAGGATAAACCGGCTGCCGTGCCCCGCCTGGCTTTCGACACGAATCCGGCCGCCGTGTTCCTTGAGAATCTTCTGGCTCACCGGCAGTCCCAGTCCGGTCCCTCGATTCCCCTTTTGCGACACGAAAATTGTAAAAATCTTCTCCAGGTCTTCAGCCGGAATGCCCACCCCGTTGTCCTGGACGATGATCTGCAAAAGCTTCTCGCCCGGCAAATAGACGGTCGAAACGGCTACCCGCGCATCGGGCTGTTTTTCGCACGCGTCCAAAGCATTCGTCACGACGTTCAACACCGCCCGGTGGATCGCCTCGGGATCGAACAGCGCCTGGGGCATATCCGGCGCACCGTGCCAGTCGAGCGCAACCTCCAGTTCGCTCGCCCGAGTCTGCATCAATTCGACCACTTCGGCCACGGTCGTATTCAAGTCGCCGGCAATCGGCTCCGGCTCACGTTCCTTGGAGAACGTGAGCATATCCATGACCAGTGACGAGATTTTGTTCTGATTGCGCTCAACCATCCCCCAGCCTTTGCGGACCACGGCCTCATCGTGGGCCGACAAACCCATCTCGATCAAATAGCTGCCGCCGCGAATGCCTTGCAGGATGTTCTTGATGTGGTGCGAGAGCGTGGCAATCGTCTGGCCGACGGCCGCCAGCCGTTCCGCCTGCACCATGGCCTGATGGTAGCGGGTGTCTTCCACGGCCAACGCCGCCTGATGGGCGATGGCGATCATCAATTTCAGATGCTCATCGGTGAATTTCTGCGCCACCCCGGTCTGAACGATCTTTTGCGGGCTGAGCGACGTGTCGATGTAGATTACCCCGACCATCCCATACCGCCCCTGCATCGGAACGCAAATCGCCTCCCGCACTCCCATCTTCAAAATGCTCACCGCCGGCGTCCAGCGGTCGTCGTCCCGGGCGTCGCTGGTCAGCACTCCCTCGCCACGCTGGGTGACATAATCGAGAATCGTCCGGCTGATCACCAGTTTTTCGTCGGTGGCGATTCCCTGCCGATGTTGATGGACCTTCGGCTCGAGCTGCTTCGTCTCTTCGTTGACCAGCATCACGCAACCCCGGTCGGCCTCGACCCAATCGAAGATCAACTGCATGATCCGATTGAGCAGTTGATCGATGTCCTGCGTGTGGCTGACCGCCAGCGTCGTGCGATACATGATCTGCAAGTTACTGCGCGCATGATCCGCCCGTGCGCCGCGCGGGGAGCGACCGGCACATTGAATATCGCGCTCCCCTTCCTCCTGCGACATCGAGCGGACAATCCGCGAATTGTCCGACACGTTGCTGCGCAGCACGATGTCGATTTTGTCGGAAAAATCGTCCGGAGGGGCGTCCCCTGGGTCGGTGAACAGAATCAGCGTACTGCCGACTTGCAGCCGGTCGCCGCTGGCCAAGGAGTGCCGGGTGACACGCTCGCCATTGACGTACGTGCCGTTCGAACTGCCCAGGTCGACCACCGAGTAGATATCCCCCTCACGGCGGATTTCGGCGTGCCGGCGCGACACTTCGGTGTCATGCACCTGGATGAAATTCGACGAGTCTCGGCCGAGACCCATCATCCCGTCTTCCAGCTCGAATTTCGCCCCTTGGTCGCGACCCGAGACGACAAATAACGACGGCGGCACGGTCGATTGCTCCCGACGCTTTTTTGGTGGCGCAGCGCGGTGGCTCGCCAGGCAAACGACCCGAATCCGGTCTGCCCCACGACGTGCGCGAGGATGAACCAGCCTGCCACGTGCCGAAAAAGTTGCACGCGGCGAGGAAAAAAGAATGGTCGGGCTCGTTCGACCGGCAGGCACGCTCGCCGCCGGGGCCCCCCCAGAGCGAGCGCGCTACGCGCTGCGGGCGAAAGCTTGTTGAGCTTGTGCTAACAACAATTCGATTTTACGGACCAGCGGCGCGTAATGATAGGGTTTTGCCACAAACTCCCCCGTCGGCAGCCGATGACGCCGCCGTGCCGTCCCCAAAACCACCAGCGGCGTGTGGCTCCGCTGCGATTGTTCGTCGTACTCGGCCGAAAGTTGCCCACTCCAGGCCGCCGAACTGTCCTCATCCAGCACAATCACCGTCGGACAATGCCGGCGAGCCATGTCCAACCCTTGCACCGCTCGACGCGCCGAGAGAATCTCGGCACCTTGGCGAGCTAGGGCGGTACGTAGAACTTCGAGCGTTTCTTCCGAAGGGTCAACGACGAGAACGGTCGGTCGGGCCACAGGCGCTGAACCTCCATGTCGGACTTTTCGGCGCTGCCGCGCACCGCGTCGACTCGCTCTTCGCCGCGCAGTACTCTTGCGCCGGCGACATCGCTAGCCGCTGCCGCGTCATCCGTGAAACGCCGCAATCAGGTAGGGTATCGCTTCGTTTCGCTCGCGGCCGACTGGCATCCTTGCCCGTTTGCCGCTCGCTCGGGGGGCCCAGGGCTGGGCTCCCGTGGCCGAAGCGGGGCAGAGAATATCGGCTTCGGTCGGCCGTGTCAAAGGGAGATTCCCCCCCCT
Organism: uncultured Planctomycetaceae bacterium; assembly: GCA_963702015.1. Lineage (GTDB taxonomy): Bacteria > Planctomycetota > Planctomycetia > Pirellulales > PALSA-1355 > DATJTR01. The sequence goes on along the minus strand of OY969698.1, from coordinate 87,737 downwards.
CTTGCCCCCCGCGGGCCGGGCGGGACCGCCGAGTTCAACAATTGGCCCTTTTTCCGCTCCAGGCGGCCAATCCCGCACGCATCGTTGCTTGACCGGCATCGACCGACAACCCAGAATCGAAACGTGGCTTGATCTCTCGCCGGGAGTTGCACCGTTATGAACCGACGCATCCGATATGGTCTTTTGGGTTTGGCTGCCGTTTTGGCCCTGACCGCCCTGTTCGCCATCCCTGGTGGCCGCAGTCCTGCCGCCGAATCGGCCTCGGCCGTGGCCGACGCCGACAAGCGGCTCGCCGCGGTGACCGAATTCCTCGCTTCCGACGAGCTCGAAGGGCGGGGGATCGACACCAAGGGCCTGAATCTGGCAGCCGACTACATTGCCAAGCGATTTGCCGATCTCGGTTTGAAAACCCGGCTGTTCGAAGATTCTCCCTTTCAGCGGTTCGCCGTTACCACCGGAGCCAACCCGGGAGAGAAAAACGAGCTGGAATTCTTCGGACCCACCACCGATGGCGAAACGAACGAAGCGGTCAAATTGACCTTCGGCAAGGAATTCACGCCGCTGGCCATCGGCGGCTCGGGAAAATTCGACGTGCCGCTCGTGTTTGTCGGCTACGGCATCACGGCCAAGAGCGAGGGCTATGACGACTATGCCGGCGTCGACGTCAAGGACAAGGCCGTCATCGTCTTGCGCCACGAGCCCCAGCAAGAAAATCCCCACAGTGCCTTCAACGGCAGCAAGCCGTCGGAGTATTCGGCGTTTCGTCGCAAGGTCTCGAACGCCTACGAACACGGCGCACGAGCGATCCTCTTCGTCAGTGACAAAGTCGATCTCCGCAAATCCGTGGGCCACCTGCGTTCTCGCTGGCAGGCATCCGTCGACGCCCTGGCCGAAGCCAATACCAAATTCAAGGCCCTGGACCACGTCGACGACGATCTCTGGCGGCAGCAACTGGAACGGATCGACAAACTTGCCGACGAGGTCAAAACCTACAGCGGGGAACTGCGCGAGGCCGACGACCCGCTGCTGGCGTTCGACGGCGCCGGCCTGACCGGCGAAGCCCGCGACTTTCCGGTCCTATGGTTCCGCCGTCGGCCGATCGATCGCGTGATCAAACAAGCGCTCGGCACCACGCTCGAACAACTCGAAATCGAAATCGACAAGGGGCCCACGCCGCACAGCCATGCGCTCGACCGGCTGGAGCGTGCGGGGCGAAATCAACGTCGCCCGGCAGGAAACCGAAATCAAAAACGTAGCCGCCGTGCTCGAAGGCACCGGCCCGCACAGCGATCAGGCGATCGTCATTGGCGCTCATTACGATCACTTGGGCTACGGCGAACCGGGAGCGGTCGATCCCGGCACCCATCAGATCTACAACGGGGCCGACGACAACGCCTCGGGCGTGGCGGTCTTGCTGGAAGTCGCACGCCGGCTCTCGCTACGGCCCGAAAAACTGCCCAGAACGATCATTTTCCTGGCCTTCACCGGCGAAGAACGCGGACTATTGGGAAGCGCGAACTATGTCCGTCATCCGTTGGTCCCGCTCGACAAGACCATCGCCATGATCAACATGGATATGGTCGGCCGACTGACCGACGACAAGCTGATCGTCTACGGTACCGACACCGCCACCGAATTCGAGGGACTGGTCGAGCGGCTCGGCAAACAGCTCGGGTTCGACATCGCCCGCAAGCATGGCGGATTTGGCCCCAGCGATCATTCGTCGTTCTATGCCCAACAGATTCCGGTGATGCACTTCTTCACCGGCAGCCATCCCGACTATCATCGCCCGACCGACGACTTTCCGAAGCTGAACGTCGATGGCATGCGCCGGGTGGCCGAACTGGTTTGTGACGTCGCCGTGGCTCTGGCCGACGCGTCCGATCCTCCCCATTTTCAGGAGTCGAAGGAGCGGGCAGCCGGTGATGGCGGTGACCGGCCCTACTTCGGCAGCATTCCCGACTTCGGCAGTGGCGAGTCGGGCTACGCTCTGTCTGGCGTTTCCAAGGGAAGTCCGGCCGATCGGGCCGGTTTCAAGGGCAAGGACGTCATCATCCGCTTCGGCGACAGCAAGATCGGCGGCCTGGAAGATTTTGATAGCGCTCTGCGCAAATACAAAGCCGGCGACAAAGTCGCCGTCGTCGTCCGCCGCGGCAAAGACGAAGTCACGCTCACCGTCACGCTTGATCCGCCACGCTGAGCCGCACGCATCAACCGGCCATCGCTGTGATCCGCTCGGAAATTGCGTCGGGATCCAAGCAGCCTTCGACCGGCACGAAGCGGCATTCACTCAGCGAGCGAAACCACGTCAATTGCCGTTTGGCAAAACGCCGGGTGCGCGTCTTGGTCAGCTCGATTGCCGCCGGCATGCTCAACCGGCCGGCCAGCACGTCGATCGCTTCGCGATAGCCGACCGCTTGCGAGGCCGTGCGTCCCAGAAAAAAGGTGTCAGGAACCTTTTCCGCCAGCCCGCTTACTTCGTCGACCAAGCCGGCGGCAAACATCGCCTCGACGCGGCGATTGATCCGCTCATAGAGTTGGTCGCGCGGCCAATCGAGCACGAAGACACGACACTGCTCGGCCGATCGGCCCTGCGCGAAATGTTGCTGCTGGCTGCTGATCGGCTGGCCGGTTTGCTCAAAGACCTCGAGCGCCCGCACCAGCCGGCGCGTGTCGCTGGGATGCAGCCGCGCGGCCGCCGCGGGATCGACTGCCGCCAATCGCTCGTGAAGCGCTCCAGGCCCCTCCTCGCGTCCCCACTCGACCAATCGGGCACGCAGTGGCCAATCGGCCGGCGGACCGGCATCGATCCCGCGCAGCAACGCCTTGAGATAAAGCGGCGTGCCGCCGACGAACAGCGCTTCATGGCCGCGACCGGCGATGTCGGCCACCATCCGATCGGCCTCCTCAACGTAGTCGGCAATGCTGAAATCATCGGCCGGTGAGGCAATGTCGATCAAATGATGGGCGACGCCACCTTGGTCTGCGATGGTCGGCTTGGCGGTGCCGATATCCATGCCGCGGTAGATCGCCATCGAGTCGAGCGACACGATTTCGGCGCCCAATCGCCGAGCCAGCGCAACTCCCACGGCCGTCTTGCCGCTGGCCGTGGCCCCGGTCAAAAACCAGCAATCACAGGGTTTACGGCTGGGCGACATAAAAGATGGCCTGTTTCACTTCTCGGCGGCGGTCCCGCACCACGCGACCATCCCGGATCACGCGTTCAAGGCAAAGTATAGTGCTATGGCCGCTGGACGTCGGCCCGAAGCCGCTATGTGCAGTGCTGCCCGGCGACGGCCGGCGGTCGATTGCCAGTCGCACGCTCCGAGCCTACGATGGTTCACTTCGACTCCGCTCCAGGGTGAACCCAGTACCCTCGGCGAGCCTCTGTTCCTAGCGTACCGGACAATTTGGATCGATCCATGACCCCAAGCTCCACCGTTCTCGACCAACTGATGCAGACGATTCTCGAGCGCAAGGCGAAGCGGCCGCCGAATTCCTATACCACGCGATTGCTCGACGAAGGGGTGCCGACCATCGGCCGAAAAATCACCGAAGAAGCGGCCGAAGTGGTCGAAGCGGCCGGCGAATTGGGCGATCCGGGCCATCATCATCTGACGCACGAAGCGGCCGATTTAGTCTATCATCTGCTGGTTCTACTCGCTTGGCGCGGGGTCGGGCTCGACGAGGTCGAAGCTGAGCTGGCTCGTCGGTTTGGCATTTCCGGTCTTGATGAGAAGGCCAGCCGCAAGCAAAAGTAGCCCCTGACAAAAGAATCGAACTTCGACACAAAAAATACCCCCAGCGAACCGTCAGAGAACGTGATGACTAATCTACGAATCGGAGTTCCCAGCAAGGGACGACTGGCCGAAGTCGCGGCCGAACTGCTGAAAGAGGCCGGACTCAGCTTTCGGCGGCAGGAGCGCAGCTTGTTCGCCCGTTGCCGCGAAGTGCCGGTCGACATCACCTTTCTCCGCACCGAGGACATTCCCGTCCTGTGCGCCGAGGGGGCCATCGACATGGGCATCACCGGCGGCGATTTGATCTCCGAAAGCGGCGCCAAGCTGATCCATCGCCTCGATCTGAAAGTGGGCGAATGCCGCCTCGCCCTCTGCGTTCCCGAGGATAGCCGGCTCACCAGTCCTGCCGGCCTTTCCGGCCATCGCGTGGCGACCAGTTTCCCCCACGTCACCGAGTCCTTTCTGCACGGCTACGGCGTCCAGGCCCATCTGGTAACGCTTTCCGGCTCGGTCGAGATCATGATCGCGCTGGGCGTGGCCGACGCCATCGTCGACCTGGTCGAGACCGGCAGCACGCTGGCCGCTAATCGTTTGCGGATTCTGCAAGAGATCGGCCGCTATCAGACCGTGCTGGTCCAGAATCCCGACCGCCGCCAACCGGAGTTGGCCGATCGCGTCGTACGGCGGCTCGAAGGCGTTACGATCGCTCGCAGCTATTCGCTGCTGGAATACAACATTCCGCGAGCAAAGCTGCCCGAGGCCGAGAAAGTCACTCCCGGTTTCAATTCGCCCACCGTCAGTTCGTTGGAAGATCCCGACTGGTGCGCCGTGCGGGTGATGGTGCAGCGAACCGAAGTGATCTCGATCATGGAACAGCTCGAAACGCTCGGCGCGTCGGCAATTCTCGAAACGCAAATCACGAACTGCCGCTTATAGCGGCCCACGCGTGGATTCCAAACGCGTCACTCGGGCGACCAGTTCAACCGCCGGCCACGATGCCACGTCGCCATAACCGGCAACTCGCTGTCGAAAAGCAACTCGTGCGGATCGGCAACATCACCCTTGGGCAATGCCACCACGGCCAAATTGGCCAGCTTGCCCGGCTCGAGAGTGCCCGTCTGGTAATCGAGTGCCCAACGCTCGCGCGCCGCGGATCGTAGCCATTTCTAAGATGGCTGCGGCCGGCACATCCGAGTGGCTGGCGGCGCAAAACCGCATTTCGGCCAGCAAACTCAGATCGGGGTTCGACGCTCGGCTGTCGGTTCCCAGCGCCACGTTCACCTCCCGGGCCAGCATGCCAGCCAAGGGGTAGCGCTCGTGTGCGAAAAACGCGTGGGTGCGTGGGCAATAGACGACCGAGGATGTCGCTGCCCGCGCAGCCAAATAGTCGATTTCCTCGGCGTCCAAGTAATTGCCGTGAATCACCAACACTCTTGGGGCACCGGCCAACCGCTTCAGATAATCGAGCGGTCGCCGGCCACCGCCAAAAACCTCGGGCGACCAAACCCCCAAGCCGTCGAGCAGCTCGCGAAACGGCCCGCTGCCGCGGGCCAAAAGCTCCAGTTCCTCGCGCGACTCGGCCAGATGCATCGCCACCGGAACGTTCGCCGCAGCCCCCAGTCCGACGAGCTTCGTCAGCAGCAGTGGATGAACGCTATAGGGGGCGTGTGGACTCAATCCGGCGCGGCTCGCCAGACTGCTTGGGCCAATCGCGGCCGAGGTGTGCCCGAGCTTCGGCCAGTCGCTCATCGAATTGCTCGGGCCGCAGTCCGATCACCTCCCAAAAGACCGTCGCGTCGGCCACTGCTCGCGGGGCGCCTGCCGGCCAGACGCCGCGTGGCGATTTCGCCGACGCTGGTCGCGCCGCCGCGAGCACACTGCACCAGGCCATCGGCTCGCGGATCACCGCCGGGATCTTTTGCCCGCCGATGCGCCACGACTCGTGCGATCCAGTCAGTCAGCCGGTTGCCGGACGTGCCGAGCGGCGTCGTCAGATCGCTGAATTCGAGATGCGTGTGGGCGTTGACCATGCCGGGCAGAATCGCCACGTTGCCCAGGTCAAGTGGCGCGCAGCCCGATCGATTCTCTCCCACGGCCACGATCCGGTCGCCCGCCAGCGTCACCACCCCACCGGCCAAGGGCGGCCCGGCGATTGGAAAGACGTAGCGAGCGGTCAGGGCCAGGGGCTCGTCTTCGGGCATGATCGAATGGAACGCGCCGGAGCCGCGCCGATCATTGTTCGGCCGCGACGAGTCGCAGCGGGACTTGGATTTCGTGACCATCGCGGACCACGGTCACGATGACTTCTTCGCCCGGCTGATGCGATTCGACAATCGCCAGAAAATCGGCCGCGGTGACCACTTTTTCGCCGTTGATGGCCACGATCATGTCGGCGGCGCTGCGATCGATGGAAACGGTTTCGTAGGTGAAGATGCCCGACTTTTTGTGCTTCGCCAGTCGAAATCCGCGCAGTCCGGCTTGTTCGGCCGGTCCGCCGGGCGCCATCGTGGCGATGAGCAAACCTTTTTCGGTTTGCATCGCCCGCGTGATGCCCGAGTCGGGCCGGATAACGCGTCCTCGCTCGATCAATTGCGGCACGACGCGGTTGATGACGGCCGCCGGAATCGCGAATCCGACCCCCGAGCTTTGACCCGTGGCCGAAGCGATCGCCGTATTCATGCCGATCAGCCGGCCGTGGGTGTCCAACAGCGGGCCGCCCGAGTTGCCGGGATTGATCGCCGCGTCGATCTGAATGATCGACTTGATGATCCGGCGATTGCGCGTCGGCAGGGTGCGGTCGACGCTCGAAATGATGCCGGTCGTCAACGTCCGTTCCAGGCCGAACGGATTGCCGATGGCATAGACCCGTTGTCCGACGCGCAAGTGCCGCGATTCGCCCAAAGTCACCGGAAACAGCGAACTGGCCGGGGCATTGATCTGGATCACGGCCACGTCGTTTGACTCATCCTTGCCGACCACGCGGGCGTCATAGCTCTTGCCGTCGTGTAGCGTTACTTCGATCTCGCGGGCACCGTCGACCACGTGGTAGTTCGTCAGAATGTGCCCATCGGTGTCGAGAATCGAACCCGATCCGGCTCCCTCGGCTGGAAATTCGAACATCGAAAAAATATCGGTCCGCGGGACCTTGGTGCCGATATTCACCACGCTGCGATTGCACGACTCGTAGACCGACACGTTCACGCGCTCTTCGGCCGTCAAATCATATTCGTCGGAGGGCAACGCATCGATCCGCGGCAGGCGAGCCCCCAGCACGGGCTGTTCCTGGGCCGAAAGTCGCGGCAAACTCTCCGGTGCGCCGAGCCATACGGCCGCCAGCGCGCCGGCAATCGCCGATAGCAGACAATAGAATGCACTGCGGTTCATCATGATTTGCTTAACCGGTTTCTCCTTGCGCACTCGCCGCCGGCGAGTCGCCGCGAGCGATCCGTCGCAACGGGCAAACCATTTTGGCGGCAAAATCGGAACGACGAAAGAGGAGTTTTGCCATTGCCGGCGATGGCCGAACTCGCGGGAAGAAAATAAGATAGATGCAGGCGCGCCGCAATCGCGAATCGCGCGCTCTCACGGCCGTTTCTTGCCATTCTGGAGAGTGCTGGATGATTTCGATCTCGCGGCGATCGCCGAACACGGTCTCGCCGTGGCGGCCGGGCGTTGGCGTGCGGTCCCTCGCGGGCCTGGTGCTGGCAGCGCTTTCGGCACCGCGAGCCACGCCGCTCCACCGCCGCCAAAGAATGCTCCACCGGCAAAACAAGCTGCTGCGGCAAAGCCTGCCGCTCCGGTCCCGGCCGTCGTGCCGGCGCGGCTCGATACCTATGTCCAGCCCGACGGCACCGGCTACTTCGCCCTGATCTTGCCCGCCGTGGCCGATCTGCCTCGCGCCACGGGACACGACATCGTCGTGCTGTTCGATACGTCGGCCAGTCAAGTTGGCGACTCACGCGAGCGGGGCCTGCAGGCACTGCGGACCTTGGTCACACTGTGCGAGGATCCCGATCGCATTTATCTCTCGGCGGTCGACGTGACGGTTGTGCCGCTGACCACCACCTTTGTCAGCCCCAAAAGTTCCGAACTCGAAACCGCGCTCGAGCGGCTCGCCCGCCGCGTGCCGTTGGGGGCCACCGATCTTCCGCTTGCGCTCGGGCACGCCGCGGCCGCCTATTCAGCGGGCGGCGCCAACGCGAAGGCCGTGGTTTATATCGGCGACGGGGTCAGCGGTGCCCAATTGTTCGTGCCCACGACGTTCGCCAAACTTACTGACCAGCTGATCGAACTTCAGCTTCCGGTCATCAGCTATGGCCTGGGCCCACGCGTCGATGGGCAGTTGCTGGCCGCTTTGGCCAACTATACCGGCGGCACGATCGTGCTGGACGAAGCCAAGATCGATCCCAAGGAAGCGGGCTGTTTTTGGCCACCAGCGCTCGCGGCCCGGTCGCCTGGCCCGCTGCCGTCACCTGGCCCAAGGCATTCGACGAAGTCTACCCGCGCCAGCTGACTCCGCTCCGGAGCGACCGCGAAACGGTCGCAGTCGGCAAGGGAAAGCTTGAAAGCCCGATTGAAATCGAGGCCAAGGGACATTCCGCCGGGAGCCCTTGGGTTGGGCGCTGGTCGGCAACACCCAGTCCCTCCAGCGACGACTTCTCCTACTTTCCCTTGCTCATCACCATGGCCGAGAAAGATGGCGGCACGACGCTGCCGATCCTCGGTGCGAAAGGGCTGAGGCAAATCGGCCGCTTGTTCCTGGCCACCGCCGACGAGTTGATCACCTTGGCCAAACAAGCACTCAAAACCGACAACCTGGACGATGCCGAGCGATTGGTCGCCGAAGCCTTGCGCCGCGATCCCAATGATCCGGACGCAATCGCCCTGAGTCGCGAGATTGCCAGAGACCGGGCAGAGCAAAAGGCCGCGGCCAAACAGCCGAAGCAGGCCCCTGCCGATGGCCCCTCCAAGAAAGGGGCCGACAAACCGAAAGACAATCCGGCCACGGCCAGGCCAGGCAAAGCCGCCGACGCCAAAAGCAAGGCAAGCCCGGCGAAAACGGGGCCCTCGAAGCCCAGCCCTGCTAAACCGCGCACGGCACCCGCAAAACCCGCCACCGACGACGCCAACTGAGCCGCGGTGCTCGATCACGCCGCGCCCATTATTCGTCGGTGTAGACGTGCGTGCTTTCTTCTTTCGTGACCGGCGATCGCATTTCGTCGGTCATCACCTGCACGCGCAGTCGCAGATCGCCCGTCGCGGCCGCCTTCACCCGCACGCTATACGTGGTGTCGGCCTTGGGGGCGAGTTGCTTGATTGGCTCGAACAGCACCGCGCTGGCCATCGATGGCATGGCCGGTCGGCCCGTCGGCGTCGATCGCCTGCAATTCGGCAGGCAACAGAACCACCAGCCGCACATTGCCCGAAGCTTTCGAACCCTGGTTCATCACACGAATCTCATAGGTCGTCTCGCCGCCGACTTCGATTGGATCGTTCACGTCGACCACTTCGAACATGATCGCGGCAATCCCTTCCACAAACACGGTCTCATCGACCTTATCGGACAGATTTCCTCGGGCGCGTTGCGCTGATCTGCAAATGCAGCTCGCCCGGCTCGGTCGGCATGCGTCGAAAGGGTCACCGTGCCGGTCTCGCCCGGGGGCAATTGCTCCAAACTCCAGAAGACCGACCCTGTCGCCGGGTCGTACTGACCGGCGTTGTTCGCCTCGACGAATTTCAATCCCTTGGGCAGCTGCGCCGAAAGATCGATATCCTTGGCGGGCGCCGTTCCGGGATTGGAAACCGAAATGGTGTAGACCGCCGTCCGCTCCAGATAGCGACGCTTCGGCCCCGACATGCCGACCTTCAAATCGGGCGCCACGACTTCGAATTGAGCCTGGCCTTCGGCTTGCAGATTGGCGTCTCCACGGGCGGTCGAGCACGTTCGTCACCGGACCGGGTCGAACGGCTTTCAGCCCCAGCTCCAGCTCGCGGCTTTCGCCGGGCTTGAGCGTGCCGATTTCAAGTTCCAATTCGCTGCCGCCGGGATGCGTGAGATTCGCGGGAACCACTTCGGTCACCACCACGCCGGTCGCCGCACCGCTGCCCGGGTTTGAGATCTTGATTCGCAGTGTTATTTCGGTGCCGACCATGACCCGCGGAGGCGCGGTCACGTCGATCGCCACCTGGGGCCGGGTGGCTTTGGTGCGCACCGAGGCGCCGGCTTCGAAGTGAAGCGTGGCCACGCTGCCGATCTCTCCCTCGGCCAGCGGCATCAACTGCATTTCAACGGTCGTTTCGCTGCCCGGTTTGAGCGTTCCGAGTTGCCACACCAATTCGCCTTGCGGGCCTTGCTCGGCCTGTGGGCTGGTGCCGACCAGTTCGGTTCCTTGCGGCACCAGGTCGCGAACTTCGACGCCTTGCGCCGCCACCTGCCCCTGATTGCGCACGGTCGTTGTGAATGTGGCCACCTTGCCGACTTGGATTTCGCTCGGAGCACGCTTTTCGATCGTCAAGCTCGGCGCTCGGGCGCCTTCCAGTTGTCGTTCGCCCGGCCGGCCGACTCCCTGCATTGCCACCGGGGTGTCGTATCCCGGCCCGTTCGAGTCGTAGGCCGCCGGCGGCACGCCGCGTCCCGTCGCCGGGTGCCGCTCGATAATTCCCCTGTGCCGTCGCCGAGGGCGGCGCAAAATGATCCTGCCAATCATCGTCCGGCTTGGCGTCGAGCTGACGTTGTCTCGTCGGCCATTCCGCTGGCGAATTGGGCCGGCGCATCGACGTCGGCGCCGCCGATCGGCTCGACCGTCGATCTGTTGGGCCAGGCGAGCGGGCTCGGCGTCGCCGGTCAGCGGAAACTGGCCGGCTTCCGCGTAAGGTTCGCTGCTCGTCGCGGGGACCTGGGCAAACACCGCCGCGGGCTCGACCCCGGGCGACGCGTCAACAGGCGATTGGAAATCGTCGGGCGCCTGGTCCATTGCTGGCTGCCAGGCGGAAACCGGCATCGGAGGCCGGTGCGTCGGACACGCGTAGGGATCGGCCGTCCCGGCTCGCCCGACTCGGCCGCCAGAGCGGGATCGGTTGCGGTTCGAGGTTTGCCTGGTGCCGGCATGTCGCCGGGGTCTCTTCCGGCGGGTGCAGCCGGCGCTGTGCTTCGTACACCACGACCGTGCCTAAGCCGACCACCAGGGACAACAATGTCATGCGGAGCAAAAGTCGTTTCATGGACGGCGTTCCACGAGACTGTGAAGAAGTGATAGCCCAGCCAGGTCCCCCCGCAAGCGCGGAACGGCCGTTTGCTCCCGGCGCGAATCGCCGACCACGCCTTCGCGGCGTACCTGCGTAAAGCACTTGCCCGGAAAACAATTCGCGCCCGGGATGGCTGCCCAAATTTGAAAAACGATCCGGCCGCGTAACTACCAAAAAGGGCAAACCGGCGAAAGGGCAGTTCGCTGCTGCCTGCTAGCAGCCCACTTCGCAGCGCCAGCAGCCGCGCCGGCTACCGCGCAGGCTACGAAGCGACCCGGCAGGCGACGCGCATTTTGGCGCTGCGCGAACGCGGATTGTGGGCAATTTCCTCGTCGCCCGGCCGCATCGGCTTCTTCGTCAGCGGCGAAAGCCGCGGATCGTCGCGAAACGCTTCCTTGACCAGTCGATCTTCCAGCGAATGAAAGCTGATGATCGCCAGCCGGCCGCCGGCCGACAGCAAGTTGGGCAATCGACGCAACGCCAATTCCAGCGACTCGAGTTCGTCGTTGACCGCGATCCGCAGCGCTTGAAAGGTCCGCGTGGCCGCATCGATTCTGCGGCGTGTCGGCCGTCGCCGGAACGGCCCGGCGCACCAGCTGGGCCAATTGCTCGGCGGTCGCCAACGGCTCGATTTTACGCTGCTCGACGATCCGCCGGGCAATCCGCCGGCTGAATCGCTCCTGGCCGTAGCGGAAGAGAATGTCGGCCAGGTCTTCGGCGTCCAGCCGCTCGAGCAGCCGCCAGGCAGGCTCGCCCGTTTCGGTATCGAAACGCAAATCGAGCGGACCCGGCGAATCGAAGCTGAATCCGCGCTCGGGATCGGCCAGTTGATCGCTCGACAAGCCGAGGTCGAGCAGAATTCCGTCGACCGTCGTCAGGCCGATTTCCGCCAGGACTTCGGCCAGATCGCAAAAATTGGCCTGGGCAATGGCGATCGGCAAGCCGGCCAGGTTCTTTTCGGCCGCGGCCAAGGCCGCCGGGTCGCGGTCGAGCGCAAGCACCAGGCCCGACGAGCCAACCCGCTGGGCCAGAGCCCGGGTATGGCCGCCGGCGCCGAGCGTGCCGTCGACAAACGTTTGCCCGGGCTCGGGAGCGAGCCACTGGAGGACTTCGTCGCTCAGCACCGAAACGTGCAAGCGAGGGGCGACATTCATGCCCGACCAGGATAGCAGTTCCGGCCGCGCTGGCGGCATTGCAGCGGCGGTTTGACGTCCGTGCTGTACTGAGAGACCGGCGGCAAGGAGAGTCCCCCACCTCGGGCACATCCATGTGCCCACGCAAGGTTGGGAGACTGGCGATGCCCGACCCGCGGACCGCTCGTGACGGCCGCAGTCGAACTTCGCGGTTCGCGGCTACGGCAGCGTCATTGCTGCCGCACCCGGGCCCTTCAGCCAATCAGTCAGTGGCCGCAGACTGATCGCCAAACACGAAGACCACGCACTGGCGAACGACCGGAGGACAACTCCAGACTGGTTTATTTGCTTACCTTGCGGGTTCCACTCACTCGACGACAACACGCATTGACGCCATATGGGCCGCGGCGGGAATGCGACGAAATACGTCAACTTTTAGGAGGTGTAAACGCGTTTTCAGCAATCTCGTCATACCGCGATTGCTTGTCCGCCAGATAGGTCTGCCAGCTCGCTCGTTCCCATAACTCAAGATGATCCTGCACGCCGATCAACATCGCTTCTTTTCCAAGTCGCGCCCATTGGGCAAGTTCGGCCGGAATGCGAATGCGACCCTGGCTGTCGAGTTCGACCGCCTGAGCCCCGGCGAAGAACAACCGGCTGAATGCCCGCACGTCGGCGGCCGTTGGCGAGGCTTGGGCCAGGCGTTCGGCCAGTCGGGAAAAGGTCTCCTCGCAATAGATCGCCAGCGATCCGTCGGTCCCCGGCGCGACAAACAAACGGCCGCGTGGCGACTTGGCGAGACTGTCGCGGAAATGCTTCGGAATGGCGACGCGCAGCTTTTCGTCGATCGCCCGAGAATAGGCACCCGTGAGCAACATCGACGATCACCACAAGCCCCCATTTCACACCACAAGGCCCCAAACATACTCTCTCGCCACGCACCGTCAAGCATGGTTTTTTGACGTAGCTCTCGCCGCTCCGACCGCTAGCGAGCGCAGGTCCAAGGCGACAGGCAAGTTCGGTGCGACAGGCTCGGTTCAAAAGTTTTTTTTGGGCCTACGATAGGTTTGTTCAGGTCGCGCGTTTTCGGCGCGGCCAATCGCCGCGGGCCGGCGCCGGCGGAATTGGCAAAAAACGCCGGGAAAACAGGCCGTTTTGCGCCCTTTCGCGCTGCTGCGTGCAGCTGTTCCCGGCGCGACGATGTCGAGGCACCGCGGCTCACCCGCGCTCGAGACAGGACCGGCCCGCCGCGAACGGAAAACGGACATTTGCCGACGACCGCCTGGCCAGCGGCTTGGTACGCTCTGGCAGAATCGGTGCCGAGCCGCTTCGCCCTGCATCCGATGCGCCGGCGACAGGCGTGATTCTGCCTTGGCTGCGAGACTCTATGTCGGAAATCGACCAATACGATTATCCGCTTCCCAAAGCAGTTGATTGCCCAGCAACCGACCGCTCACCGAGCCGACGCCCGGCTGATGGTGGTCGATCGGGCGCAAGGCACGATTTCCCACCATCACATCCGCGATTTGCCGCGGCTGCTTGCGGACCGGCGATGCGCTGGTGCTCAACGAAACGCGCGTGGTGCCCGCGCGGCTGGTCGGCCGGCGGCGAGCGACCGGCGGCCATTGGGAGGGCCTTTTTCTGGCTTCGGACGGCCAGGGGACGTGGAAGCTCCTCTGCAAAGCGCGCGGCAAGCTGTTTGCCGGCGAACGGATCGAGCTGGCCAGCGATCTCGGGCCCGGCTCGCTGGATCTCGAACTGGTGGCCAAGGGCGAGGCCGGCGTTTGGCTGGCGCGGCCGATGCCGCGACCGGGCGATGAGCAGCGAAGCGATTTCGAGCTGCTCGAGCTGGCCGGCCGCGTTCCGCTGCCGCACTACATTCGTGCCGGCGAAATGGTCGCCGCCGACCGCGAGCGCTATCAAACCGTCTTCGCCCGCAATCCGGGAGCGGTCGCGGCGCCGACCGCCGGTTTGCACTTCACCGCCGATTTGCTGCGGCAATTGGAGGCCGTCGGGCGTCGAGCTGGTGAAAGTGACGCTCCACGTCGGGCTCGACACGTTCCGCCCGATCACGGTCGATTCATTGGCCGACCATCCGATGCATGCCGAGTGGGGCCAGATCGACGCGGCGGCCGTCGAGCGGCTTCTCGAGACCCGCCGTCGTGGCGGCCGGATCGTGGCCGTCGGCACGACCAGCGTGCGCGTGCTGGAAACCGCGGCGGCCGACGGCACGCTCGCGCCCTGGCAAGGCGAGACGCGGCTGTTCATCCGGCCGGGCCACGCGTTTCGCGCCGTCGACGCGCTGCTGACCAATTTTCATTTGCCGCGCACCACGCTGCTGGTGCTGGTCCGCACTTTCGGCGGCGATGCCCTGATGCGCCAGGCCTACGACGAGGCGATTCGCGAGGAGTATCGCTTCTACAGCTACGGCGACGCGATGCTGATCCTGTAGCCGCCGGCGCCGAGCACGTCATTGAGAATCGGAGGGCTGTCGTGATCCTCGCGCTTGACAAAGGATTACAATTGTAGTCTATTGGCTCTTGTTGATGTCAATCGCATACAGCAGGATGCCACGGCCATGGTCCATCGAGAGAATTCCCCGGTCGCGCTTTCGCCGGCCGAATGGGACATCATGAAGATCTTCTGGGACCACGGCCCGCTGGCGGCGCGCGACGTGTTCAGCAAATTGCCCGCCGGTCGCGGTTGGGCCTACAAGACTGTCAAAACGCTCCTCTCGCGATTGGTGGCCAAGGAGGCGCTGGCGTTCAGTCAGATCGGCAATTCTTATCTTTATCGGGCCGTCGCCGATCGCGAGGCGATGACCCGCTCCGAAGTCCGCAGCGTCTTCCAGCGGCTGATGAGCGAGGCCTCTTCGCCGATTCTGGCGCAGTTCATCGAAGAGGCAAATCTTTCGGACGCCGATATCAAGCAACTCAAGCGGCTGCTGGACGAGAAGCGCAAGAAACGCCCAGCGCAAATAAGGGTGACTCGGATGGGCATTTTGGATCGGGCCGCTCGACATTGGTACACATGGGCGCTGGCCGCCAGTTGGCAATTGGCGCTGCTGGTTTGCATCGTCGCCGGGGTCTGCTATCTCGCCAGGGGGGCATCGCCTCGACTTCGCCATGGTTTGTGGCTGCTCGTTCTCGCGAAGGTTTTTTTACCACCCGGCCTGACAACGCCCATCAGCGTTGGCCGCTGGGCCGTTGCACCTTTGCTCGCCAAGGCCGGCATCGAATTCGATCGACGCCGAATCGTCATTGGTCTCCGATCGGCCTGGGGGATGGAATTTTGCGCCAGGATCCGAAAACGGGGGAAAACCGCCCGTGCCGCCGAGCGAGTCCTCGTTCCCCGAGTTGTTGCTGGCCGTCTGGCTGGTGGGTGGACTGCTTTTTTGGATCGTCGTCGCCGGGCGATATGCGATCGTCGCCCGCGTTGTCCGGTCGGCTCGTCCGCTGGACGAAGGACCGCTGCGGGTGGCGCTGGAACAAATTGCCATCGAGCTCAATCTACGTCACGTGCCCGACCTGCTGGCCACCGACACGGTGACCGTTCCGTTTCTGTTCGGCGTCGTGCGGCCGGCGATTGTCGTGCCCTCCGCATTGCTCGATCGCATGAGCGACGTCGAGTTGCGATGCCATTCTGACCCACGAACTGGTTCACTGGCAGCGCCGCGATACGTGGATCGGTTGGCTCCAGGTTCTTGGGCAAAGCATATTTTGGTTCCATCCCTTCCTCTGGTGGGCTAATACGCAACTCCGGCACGAGCGGGAATGCGCTTGCGACGAAACAGTGCTGCGGCTGGGTCATATCGCGCCGCGGCGATACGGCGAATCGATCTTGCACGTGCTGACCGAATCGCGAGCCCGCTCGCTGGTCGGCGGAAGTCTTGTGGGAGTGTTCGAACCTGGAGCGAAACTGCAAAACCGCTTGGAGGAAATCATGAGCTTCGAACCGATCAAACGGGAATTTACTTGGGCCCGGGGCGTCACGCTGGCGGCTTTGCAATTTTGTTCTTGCCAATGGCTCCGGGCGCCTTCGACAGCGCCGCGCCGTGGCGGCCGACGAAGGAGGAACCAAGAGCAGGGCAACAGAGGCCGATGCGGCCGCGAAACCCTATCCCGCAAATCGTAAGACGATTCCCGAAAAATGGCGCGACCGATGTCGATCCTGCCCTGACGGAAATCTCCGTCACCTTCGATCGGGACATGTACAAAGGGATGAGTTGGACCGGAGGGCCTCCGCTTTTCCCGCCGACCGACGAAAGCCGGCCCGCCCGCTGGACCGATGCCCGCACGTGCGTGCTGCCGGTCAGCCTGAAAAAGGCGTCCTACTATCAGCGTCGGGATCAATTCGACCAGTTACCAGAATTTCCAGGACAAGACCGGCGTTCCGGCTCCGTGCTCGGTGATTGCCTTTGTCACGGCCGGCGCGAGCGATGCGGTCAAGCGCCGCGTCCGGTTCCGAAAATCGTGGCACTGAGTCCCGAAAACGGTGCTCCGACGTCGATCCAGAGACGGTCGCCCTGCATGTGACCTTCGATATGCCGATGGGCGATGGCATGTCTTGGACCGGCGGCGGCCGAGAATTTCCCGAAGGAAAGTCCCGGACGGCAAGAAAGCAAGCTGGTCCAAGGACGGCAAAAAATGCACGTTGCCGGTTTTGCTCGAGGCGGGGCACGACTACGAATTGGGACTCAACAGCCTGAAGCACATTAACTTTCAAAGCAAATGGGGCATTCCGCTGGAACCGGTCGTTTATAGATTTCGCACCCGCGATGCAAATGAGTGATGCCACCCGAGGGGCTTCGCGGCTCGAGCGCTGCGTGGCCCGCTACAGCGGCATCCGCTCGGCAAACGTGTCGATCTCCAGCCGCACCAGCCGTTCGATCAATTCGCGCGGCGTTTGCGGCCGGCGGAGCGGCTGCTTGGCCAGCATTTGCCGCACCAGCCGAGCCACGTGGGTCGGCATGTGCGGGGCCAACAGCCGCAAATCGCTCGGCAATTCCTGCCGGTGATCGAGCGCCAGCCGCCGCGCGTTGTCGGCCGGAAACGGCAGCCGGCCGGTGAGCAATTCGTAAAGCGTGACTCCCAGGCTGTAGATGTCGCTGCGGATGTCGGCCGCCAGCGTCGACACCAGCATCTCGGGGGCCATGTAAGCCAACGTCCCGACCACCGGCCGATCGGCCAGCGATCGCGATTCGCCATGCCGCCGCGCCGAACCCAAGTCGACCAGCGTGGCGTGGCCGGCCGCCGAAACGCGGATATTGCTCGGCTTCACGTCGGCGTGCATCCAACCGGCCGCGTGCAAGGCCTCCAGGGCTTCGGCCACTTGCCGAGCGATCCACAGCGCCACCGGCAGCGGCGGCCGCTGCTCGGCCGACACGCAAACATCCAGCGACCAGCCGGCGAGATAGGGCATGACCACGAAGTAAGGGGGCCGGTCGAGGTTCGCGGCCAACACCGGCACCAAATGCGGACTGGCGACCCGGCGGCCGACGCGTGCCTCGCGCGCCAACAGTTCCAAGCCGCGCGGATCTTCGTCCCACGGACTGCGCAGCAATTTCACCGCGTAGCTCGCCTCCGAGCCGGCTGCCGACCCGATCGGCCGGGCCTGAAAGACCTGCGCCAGCCCCCCCTCGCCAATCAGCCGCTCCAGATGCCAACCGCCGACTTGCCGATCGCCGGCGGCTCGCGGGCATCGTCTCGCCGGCGCGCGACCAGCGCCGCTTGCCGTCGGACACGAGGTCCGCCGCGGGTCCGCGGCGATCGGCCGGTTAGTTCGGAAATATTGCGATCGGAAACCAGTGGGTCATGGGCACGGCAGGCAATTGGAAGGGAAGGGGGGTAGCAGGCGGGAGGCCGGGACGGCCGTTGGAGCGCAAGGTGGGAAGTGAGCGCTCGCTAAGAGAATTAGATCGGCCGGCGGCCGGGTCGAATTCAGTCGGCCTGGCGAGCCGAAGAGAAGTGAGGCATTTTGACTCAAGTTTGCTGCCTGCGCCCTCGGCGGTCTGGCGCCGAATCACGGCACCGGCGCTCGCCTTTTCCCCGGCCCCCGCAGGGTTTAAGATAGCTCGCTTCTGCGCGCGGCCCGGACCGCCGCCCGACGTGTTTGCCGATCCAGAGTGCGAGGAACGCTTCGTGTTACGAACCCATACGTGTGGCCAATTGCGAGCCAGCGACGTCGGCCAGACCGTCACCCTGTGTGGCTGGGTCGACAGCTTCCGCGACCATAAGGGCGTGCTGTTTGTCGACTTGCGCGACCGCTACGGCAAAACCCAAGTGGTCGTCGGCCCCGACTCGGGGCACGGCCAACCTGGAGCTGGCCCGCGCCCTGCGCAGCGAATGGGTGATTCGCGTCACGGGCCGCGTGGCCGCGCGGCCCGAGGGAAACGTCAATCCCAAGCTGGCCACCGGCGAAATCGAGCTCCGCACCGAGCGGCTGGAAGTGCTCAACAAGAGTTTGACCCCGCCGGTCCATCCCGGCGGCACGGAACTGCCCGGCGAGGATCTGCGGCTCAAGCATCGCTATCTCGATCTTCGCCGGCCGGCCGTGCAGCAAGTGATGATGCTGCGCCATCAGATCATTCGCGGCATGCGCGCGCTATTTCGACGAGCACGATTTCATCGACGTCGAAACGCCGATGCTCGGCCGCAGCACGCCCGAGGGGGCCCGCGACTACCTGGTCCCCAGCCGCATCCATCACGGCCATTTTTATGCCCTGCCGCAATCGCCGCAGCTCTACAAACAGATTTTGATGATTGCCGGCTACGACCGCTACGTGCAAGTGGCCCGCTGTTTTCGCGACGAAGACTTGCGTGCCGACCGGCAGCCCGAGTTCACGCAGCTCGACGTCGAGATGTCGTTCATCGAGGCCGACGACATCATCCACCTGATCGATGGGCTGGTCGTCCGGCTGGCCAAGGAGATTTTGGGGCTCGACGTCAAACTGCCGCTGCCGCGGATCACCTATGACGAGGCGATGGAGCGATTCGGTCACGACGCCCCCGATTTGCGTTTCGGCATGGAGCTGGTCGACGTTTCGGATTTGGCGGCCGAGTGCGATTTTCGCGTCTTTCGCTCGGCGGTGGAGCAAAAGGGTCGCGTTCGCGGCATCAATGCCAAGGGGGCGGCCGCGGCCTATTCGCGCAAGGCGATCGACGACCTGACGAACTTCGTGATCCACGATTTCGCCGCCAAGGGGCTCGCCTGGTTCAAGGTCGAGGAAGGGGGGACGCTCGCTTCGCCGATCGCCAAGAATTTCAGCCCGGCCCTGTTGGCCCAACTTGCCGAGCGTTTCGACGCCGCGCCGGGCGATCTGCTGCTGCTGGTGGCCGATTCGTTCGAGGTGACCTCGAAGGCCCTGTATGCCCTGCGGAAGCGGTTCGGCGAAGAGCTGAAGCTTTACGATCCGCGCGGCGATGCACTTTTCCTGGGTCGTCGAGTTTCCGATGTTCGCCTGGGATGCCGAGATCGAGCAGTTGGGCCGCCATGCACCATCCCTTCACCGCTCCGCTGCCGGCCGATGTGCCGCTGTTGGCCACCGACCCGGGCAAGTGCCGCGCCCAGGCCTACGACCTGGTGATCAACGGCTCGGAGGCTGGCGGCGGCACGATCCGAATTCACGATCCCGAGGTCCAGTCGCGGGTTTTCGACCTGCTGGGAATTTCGCGCGAGCAAGCCCGCGAGCGTTTTGGCTTTCTTGCTCGATGCACTGGCCTATGGCGCTCCGCCGCACGGCGGCATCGCCCTGGGAATCGACCGCTGGGTGATGCTGTTGGGCGGACTGGACAATATTCGCGATTGCATCGCGTTTCCCAAAACGCAGCGGGCGACCGATTTGATGACCGATGCGCCGGGCGAGGTCGACGCCCGGCAATTACGCGATCTGGGCATCCAATTGCGGCCAGTCGATGGCCCTGCCGGGCGTTAAGCAGACGCTCAGGATTGCAGCGGATGCCGGCAGGATCGGCGTTGACGACGCGGCGGCCGGTGAGTGAAACTAAAGAGCTGACAAGCTGATTCGACCGACGTCGGTCGGCCTACCTTGTTTTTCCGCAAAGGATGCGATCTTCGTGATCGAACGGTCTTGTTCTCGCTCGCCGTGCCAAGCACTGGTCCGCGCATTGCCGCCTCGCTCGGCGTGGCGATCGTCCTGCTGGCCCTGGCCTTTGCGCACGGCCAGCCGGCAGCCCTGCGGGCGGCCGATCCGGTCAAAGCCCGGCCGCCGGCAAGCAGCCGCGGCGCCGGCAAGGCAGCGCCGGCCAAGCAAGCCTGCCGGCCAAGCCGGCCGCGGCCAAGCCGCGCGGCAAGGTGCGATTCAGATCGCGCCGGCCAAGCTGGCGATGCCGAAAGTCGTGTTGAGCGATGCCCACGCCAAAACCTGCCTGGTGAAAGTCGGCGACGCGCTGCCCGACATCGCGATTGAAAGATCTGGCCGGCAAGCGGCAGCCGCTCGCCGGCCTGTTGGGCAAGCGGCTCACGGTGGTCCTGTTCTGGCAAAGCGGCAATCCTTACGCGGTCGAGGAACTGGCCGACCTGGGGCCGGACATCGCGCAAACCGTTCGGCGATGAGGGCGTGAAGGTGGTCGCCATCGACGAACGCGATCCGGCCGACGTCGGTCGCGGCGCTGGTCAAGCAACTGGGCATCACGTTTCCGGTCTTGCTCGATCCCGACGGCAAGGCGCTGGCCGACGTCGCCATCGCGCCGGCTGCCGCGGACGTATCTGCTGGACGACCAGGGAAAAATCCTGTGGTTCGACATCGAGTATTCGGCCAGCACGCGCCGCGATCTGCGCGATGCGATTCGCGTCATGCTCAACGCGAAGGCTGACCGGATCCTGACATTTTTTCGTGAGGTGTCTTCTTGACGGCTTCGGCGGGTCAACAGCGAGCGGCAGCACACTCGCCGGCGGCCGGCCAGCCTGCAGCCCGCCGCAGCGCCGCAGGCCGCCACAGCGCCGCAGCCGGCGCCGCGACGGCCGTCGCACGCCGTGCCGCGCGTCGCGCTGGCTCAGATTGCGCCGGTGCTGGGCGATCGCGCCCGCAATCTCAGCCTGCACAAAGAGCAGATCGCGGCCGCCCGCGAGCAAGGGGCCGATTTGATCCTCTTTCCCGAGCTCTCGCTCACCGGCTACTTTCTCCGCGACATGGTTCCCGACGTGGCGCTGCGGCTCGATGCGGCCGAAATTGCCGAATTGGTCGCCGCCGCCGGTCCAGCGGCCGTGGTCTTTGGCTTTGTCGAGCAGTCGCCGCGGCCATCTCTACTACAACGCCGCGCTGCTGGCCGAGGCCGGCCGCGTCGTCCACGTCCATCGCAAGGTCTATTTGCCGACCTACGGCATGTTCGAGGAACAACGCTATTTTGCCGCCGGCAATCGCATCACCGCCTGCGAGTCGCGGCGATTTGGCCGGGTGGGGCTGCTGGTGTGCGAGGATTTCTGGCATTTGTCGGCCGTCGCCATCCTGCAGGCCGAGCAGATCGATGTGCTGGTCTGCATCGCCAATTCGCCCGCCCGCGGCGTCGACGCCGAAAAAGTTCGCACCGCCGAAGTCTATGAGCAAATGGCCAAAACCTACGCCCGGCTGCTCGGCGCCGTGGTGATTTTCGTCAATCGCGTCGGCTTCGAAGACGGCTTGTGTTTCTGGGGTGGCAGCCTGGTCATCGGTCCCGACGGCACCACGCTGGCCGAAGCTCCGCAGTTCGACCCGGCGCTGACCGTCGTGCCGGTCGATCTGGAGGAGCTGCGCCGTGCTCGGCTGATCACTCCCTTGGCTCGCGACGAGCAACTGTTGCTCACGCTGGAAGAACTTTCGCGCATCAAACGCCGCCGCTATGACCACTGAACCCCATACACCGACAGCCTTTGCCACCGGCCAGCCGGGCAGTGCCGAGCTGGCGATCGATCCGGCGCTGGTCGAGCAGATTCTGACGCGGTTTCTGCGTACCGAAATCCATCGCACCGATTTTCGCCGGGCAGTCGTCGGCGTGTCGGGCGGAATCGATTCGAGCGTGGTCGTCGCGCTGGCCGCTCGGGCGCTGGGCCCCGAAAACGTGCTGGCCGTGACGATGCCCTACAAGACATCGAGTGCCGCCACCCGCCGCGACAGCCAGGCGATGATCGACTCGCTCGGCGTTCAATCGCTCGACGTGCCGATCACCGACCAGATCGACGCCTATTTCGCCCGCCAGCCGGCGGCCAGCCAAATGCGGCTGGCCAACAAGTGCGCCCGCGAGCGGATGACGATTCTGTACGACCAAAGCGCCGCGTTCGAGGGGCTGGTGCTGGGAACCAGCAACAAGAGCGAACTGCTGTTGGGCTACGGCACCCAGTTCGGCGACATGGCGTCGGCACTCAATCCGATTGGCGATCTTGTACAAAACCCAACTGCGGCATCTGGCGGCCCACTTGCAAGTTCCCGCCGGCGATTCTGGCGAAATCGCCCAGCGGCGATCTTTGGATCGGCCAAACCGACGAAGAGGAATTGGGCTTCTCCTATGCCGAGGTCGATCGGCTGCTGGTGCTGCTGGTCGATCGCCGCTGGCAAGCCGATCAACTGGTGCGGGCCGGCTTCGCCGCCGAATTTGTCGAACACGTTGCCCGGCGCGTGCGCCGCAATCACTACAAGCGTCGTCTGCCGATCATCGCCAAACTCTCCGAGCGCACGGTCGACCGCGACTTTCGCTATGCGCGAGATTGGGGGACTTGAGTCAGCTCGGATCGCCCAGCCAGGCAGTGGTTTTATCGCTCCGGGCAATATTCTCGGCTCTTCTGACCGAAACTCAGGGTGGCTGCGGGGTTCAAACCAATTGACGCTGCCGCTGGGCCAGTGTTAGGCTGATTAACAGGCAAGTGGGGGGGTGGCGATCTTGGGTTTCGCTGCCCGAGCGGGGACCTTCGAATCCAACGAGGTTTCTGATGCGAATTCTGGCATCATCCATCTGCGTGATCGTGCTTTGCGCCGCGGCGGCTGTGGCTGCCGACAAGAAGCCAACGCCGCCGAACAGCACAGAAGCGGCCAAGATGGCTCACGTCGACGCCATGGCCAAGCAGGCCTTTACTGCCGCCGATCACAACCACAACGACATCCTCAGCAAGACCGAATTCGCCAACGCCGACGAATTGCTCGGACGAGGGCTCATGCAACTGGGCAGCCGAAGGAGTGCTGGGGCAACCGCCAAAGGGGCAGGGCGGCAACCAGGCCGCCGCGACTGCCAACAAGGCCGTTTCCGCCGCTCCGCGAATCTTGGCAAAAAGAATCGGATCTCGCTCTCCGAGTTCCAGCTTTTCGCTCGGGCAATGGCCGCTCAGGCCGATGTCCTGATGGCCCAAGACAACTCTGCACGCCAGGCGTACATGCAGCAAATGCAAAAGATGCGCGGCCGTCATCGGCAGGTTCGCACCGGAACTCCCATCTTCATCGGTTACTGATGGGCGATTGACCGTGCGGCGTCATGGCCGGCCGCATGGCTGGCGATTCCTCACGTTGAACGTTGCCTCTTCTCGTCGCTGCTGCTCGTTTTTTCGTCGGTCGGCCATGCCACGGTTCGTTCATCTCAGGCACAAACCCCCTTCGTCCCTCGACCGGCCGCGTGAGTTGGTCGTGGCCTGTGCTCCGCTGCGAAGCAACATCAACCTTTCGCACATCGTGCGCGTCGCCGGCTGCGCGGCCGTCGAGCGGGTGATTTGCTGCGGGCATGGGAAAGTTGTCGGCAAGATCGCCCGCGATGGTGCCGAAGCGGTGACCATCGAAGTCCATCGCACGCTGGCCCCGGTTCTCGGCGTGCTGCGTCAGGCCGGCTATCGTCTCGTCGGGCTTGAGCAGACGACCGAGTCGAGCAGCTTGCACACCTATCCCTTCGAGCGACGCACGGCCCTGGTCGTCGGCAACGAGCGGCTCGGACTGACCGAAGACCTTTTGGAACTGCTGGACGACGTGGTGGAGATTCCCGTCTGGGGATTCCCTACAGCTACAATGTCGCCACGGCGACGACCATGGCGCTGTACGAGTATTGCCGGCAGTTTCCGCGCGGCTGATGTTGGGGCACCAGCCCGCTTTGCGAGCCAAACGAAGCTCGGTTTGCCGTCGCCCGCTCAGGCCAGTAGAATCGCGAGACTTGCGAACCCCATTTGCTGGGCAATTGTCAGGGCATTCGGCCTCGCCTGACGTTCGACCCATTTGTTTTTCACTCAAGCCCGGACACCGAGCGCAGCTTGGTCCGGGCGGTGATCCAGCATCTAGCGGCAGCTAGGACTAAAAATGCCACGATACAATCCGTCGACCATCGAGCCGAAGTGGCAACAGCACTGGGAAAGCGAGCGCACGTTCGCCACGCCGCGGCTGCCGGCCGGCGAAAAGCTCTACGTCCTCGACATGTTTCCCTATCCCAGTGGCGACGGTTTGCACGTCGGCCATCCCGAGGGACAAACCGCCACCGACATCGTTTGCCGCTACGAGCGGATGCGGGGTAAATGCGTGCTGCATCCGATGGGCTGGGACGCCTTTGGTCTGCCTGCCGAGCAATATGCCAAGAAGACCGGCACGCCGCCGCGCGTCACGACCGAAAAAAACATCGGCACGTTTCGCCGGCAGGAAAAAATGCTCGGCTTCAGCTACGACTGGAGCCGCGAGCTGGCCACGACCGACGTCGACTATTTCCGCTGGACGCAGTGGATCTTTCTGGTCCTGTTCGATACCTGGTTCGACGTGAAAACCGGCAAAGGCCGGCCGATCGCCGAGCTTGCGATTCCGCCCGACGTGGCCGCGGCCGGCGACGAGGCGGTCCGCCGCTATCAGGACGCTCATCGCCTGGCTTATCAATCGCACGCGCCGGTCAATTGGTGTCCGTCGCTGGGGACCGTGCTGGCCAACGAGGAAGTGATCGGCGGACTCTGCGAGCGTGGCAACCATCCGGTCGTGCCGCATTCCGCTGCGGCAATGGATGCTGCGGATCACCGCCTATGCCGACCGCCTGGAAAACGATCTCGACGGGCTCGACTGGCCCGACAGCATCAAAGCGCTGCAGCGCAATTGGATCGGCCGCAGCACCGGGGCCGAAGTCGATTTTTTCATCGGCGCCACGTCGGCCCCCAACGGCAAGCCGAATCCGCAGGAGTTCAAGGCTTGGCGGAACGATCGCGCCGCCTCGGGCTTTCCGGCAGGTACCCGGCCGACGACGTGCTGCGGGTCTTCACCACCCGGCCCGACACGCTCTATGGCGCCACCTACATGGTCGTCGCCCCCGAGCATCCGCTGGTCGGGCGTTTGACCACGCCGGCCCAGGCCGCGGCCGTCACGGCCTATTGCGAGCAAGCGGCCCACAAGAGCGATCTCGACCGGACCGAACTGGCCAAGGAAAAGACCGGCGTCTTCACCGGCTCGTTTGCCGCCAACCCGGTCAACAATCGGCCCGTCCCGATCTGGGTGGCCGACTACGTGCTGGCCAGCTACGGCACCGGCGCGATCATGGCCGTGCCGGCCCACGACACCCGCGATGCCGAGTTCGCCCGCCAGTTCGGACTCGAACTTGTGCCCGTCGTCGATCCGGGCCCGAGCGTCGACCCGGCCCTGCGGGCCAAAATTCTCGCCGGCGAAGCCGTCTTCACCGAGCACGGCACGGCGATCCACAGCGGCCCCTACGACGGCCAACCGACCGCCGAAATGCAAAAAAACATCGTGGCCGATCTGGCCAAGCGCGGGCAGGGTCGCCAGGCGATCAACTACAAACTGCGCGATTGGCTCTTCAGCCGCCAGCATTTTTGGGGCGAGCCGTTTCCCGATCCTGCACGAGCTCGACGACGCCGGCCAGCCGACCGGACTGGTCCGCACGATTCCGCCCGAGCAACTGCCGGTCGATCTGCCCGAGCTGAAGATTTTCGATTCGCACGGCAGCCCCGATCCGCCGCTGGAGCAGGCACCGGCCGATTGGCTGTGGGTTACCATCGATGGCCGCCGCTACAAGCGCGAAACCAACACCATGCCCCAATGGGCCGGCTCGTGCTGGTATTACCTGCGGTTTCTCGATCCCAAAAATCAGCAGGCCCTGGTCGATCCGGCCTCGAACGGGCGTGGATGCCGGTCGATCTTTATGTCGGCGGGGCCGAGCATGCCGTGCTGCATCTGCTCTATGCCCGCTTCTGGCACAAGGTGCTGTTCGATCGCGGCCACGTCACCACGCCCGAGCCGTTTCGCCGGCTGATCAATCAGGGAATGATTCTGGGCGAAATGGAGATCACCGGCTACCAGCGGGCCGATGGCTCTTGGGCCAGCGCCGAACTGGTCGTCGCCGGGCCCGACGGCAAGCCGATCGTCAAATCGTCGGGCGAGACCGCTCACGTCGGTCCGCCTGTCGGCCGAGCAAGCCCACAAGCAAGGCGATCGGCTCGTGCTGGCCGCCGATCCGGCGGTCCGGCTCGACAGCCGTGCCCACAAGATGTCGAAAAGCCGGGGCAACGTCGTCAATCCGGACGAAGTGGTCAAGCAATACGGTGCCGATTCGCTGCGGCTGTTCGAGATGTTCATGGGCCCGTTGGAAGCGACCAAGCCCTGGAGCATGGAAGGCGTGAGCGGCGTGCGTGGGTTTTTGGATCGCGTCTGGCGGATGATCGTCGACGAGCGGAGCGAAACGGTCGCGCTGAACGCGGCCGTTCAAGGACGTCGCCCCCACGGTCGAGCAAGACCGCGTACTGCACCGCACGATTCAAGCGGTGACGCAAGACATCGAGCGGATGGCAGTTCAACACGGCCATCGCCAAGATGATGGAGTTCACGAACTATTTCACCAAATGCGACGTGCGGCCGCGCGTGGCGATGGAGCGGCTGGTGCTGCTCCTCTCTCCGTTCGCCCCGCATCTGGCCGAAGAGCTGTGGCAGCTTTTCGGTCACGCCGAAAACGTTGGCCTACGAGCCTTGGCCCGACTTCGACGCGGCCAAGATTCGCGAAGAGTCGATCGAGATTCCCGTGCAGATCAGCGGCAAGCTCCGCGGCCGCGTCACGGTGCCGGTCGACACGCCGGCCGACGCGCTGGAGCAGGCCGCTCGCACCGATCCCCGCATCGCCGAGCTGCTGGCCGGCAAAACGGTCGTCAAAGCCGTGGTCATCCCTGGCAAAATGGTCAACTTCGTGGTGAAGTAGATCCGCGGATTGGGCCTGAAAGCCAACCACGATTGGCTCCGTTGGAAAGAGAAATGACCTGTCGAGAGGGTCTAAGGAGCAAACCGACGACGGCAACCGCGGAAGTCACGATCGCCATTTCCGAAGCCAGAACACGGTTTTCGCAGCTCGTCGAGCGCGTTGCGGCGGGAGGAGCGATTACGATCACTCGGCATGGTCACGCCGTGGCTCGATTGGTTCCCGTTCGGCCGGCCAATTCCGTCGAACGCCGCAGGCAGGCCATTCTCAAAATGCGGGAACTGGCAAGCCGGAATCGTTCGGACGGTCTTCGGATTCGAGATTTAACCGCTGAAGGGCGAAGGTGAAGGCAGCGCTGACGCCCGGCGACAGCGGTCGCGCAGAGCCTCGCGCGAATCACGCCGGTTCGCCCACCCGCGTTGGAAATCCGAGCCGCTTGTCGACCAGATTCAAAAGCGGCTGGCCAGTTTGATATCGGGTCAGGTTGTCGCAGAAGAAGTCGGTGATTTGTTCCGCCCGCCGGATGCTTTGCCCGCCGACGTGCGGGGTGAGAATCAGATTGGGCAGCTCCCACAGCTTGCTTTCGGCCGCGAGCGGCTCCTCCTCGGTGACGTCCAGGCCCGCGGCATGCAGTTGACCGGTCCGCAGCGCGTCGACCAGTGCGGTCTCGACCACGATCGGTCCTCGAGCAACGTTGATCAGCACCGCCCCGCGCGGCAGCAGGGCGATCCGGCGGCCATCGATCATCCCCCGGGTCGTGGCGGTCAGCGGAGCGGAAATGATCAGAATCTCGGCGTCGCGGCAGCAGCTCGTCGAGCCGATCGGCCGGCAGCAGCCGTTCGACATAATCGGGCCGATCGACCGCAAACACGTCGGTGGCCGAGATTCGCGGTCGAAAAGGCCGCAGCACTTCGGCGATTCGCCGTCCGACGCCGCCAAAACCGACAATCAACACCCGGGCACCGGTCAGATCGCGCGTTGGCCGGCGAATGAATTCACGTTTTTGTTGAGCGCGGAAAAAGACCGGCAAGCCGCGTAGCACTCCGAGCAGCAGCGCCAGCGCCTGTTCCGATACCTGGTCGCCCAAAAGGCCCGAGGCGCTGGTGACGATGATCGACGACTCGACGACCGACGGCACCAGGCAATGATCGAGCCCGGCGGCCGATGATTGAATCCACTGCAAGCGGCCGCGACGCACCGTGGCGTCCCAGTCGACCGGCACTTTCGCATGGCCGCAAAAGATGTCGGCCTCGGCCAATTCGCGCGCGACGTGTTCCTGGCCGGCGTTGACGATTTCGGCCGTCGGCGCCGCCGCCTGGATCTGTGCCAGGTGTTTCTGCTTCGACCGGATAGCAAAGAACGATGCGCATGGGGCGGCGCGGAGCCTGGCCAGAGTGGGTGTTGGGAGATCTTGTGGGACTGCGCCGGTTCGCTCGGTCTTGTCTGGCGAGCGAGCTGCGGCAGTCCTTGAGGCGCTGTCGCACAGACTACAGCACGCTGGCCGCGAATTCCAGTGCCCAAGCGCTGCCGGCGCTGGCCCGCCGCGACCGTGCTTTCTCGCGTCGCCGCCTGCCGGCCGCCTAGTAATCGTTGCGACGGGCCGCACCGTCGCCTAGACAGGCGGGGCCGTCACTTTTAGAATTCTGTTTGTCCGTGACCGGCCTGTTCACCGCATGTCGACGTTGCACTCCTCGATCGTCAGGCGTGCGCGCTATTTGCTTTGCCGGCCACACCGGGGGTGTAGCTCAGTTGGGAGAGCGCTGCGTTCGCAATGCAGAGGCCAGGGGTTCGACCCCCCTCACCTCCACCTTTTCGCTCAAAAGGCTTGTCACAACCTGTTTGTGACAAGCCTTTTGCGTTTCGTGGGCGAGCAACCAATACGTCCCTGTCGTTTCCGCCCAGACTACTCGTTCCAGACTCTTGCTAAGCCGCCCACCTGGTATGCCCTGCCGGTTGGCTTTTCCAACTTCAACGTCACGATATGGAGGCGGCCGGACGGCTTGATCTCTTCGATGCACCGCTGCCGTTGGTTCGGCTGTCGGATCGCGATCCGTGCCGGCCGGAGCCACGCGTACTCGGGCGCCGGCTTTGAGTTTGGCCGCCAATTCGGCCCCTTCGGGAAAGAGGGTGATCTCAAGGCGATCGGGTTCCGCCTGATCGACGTAGCCGGGCATGCCCTCGGCGATCATCCGGGCGCGATGCACCTGCTTCTGCTGGTCCTGGAATTTGACCAGGCTTTCGTCGTCGAGGAAGACTTCCCAGCAGCGGCGAGTCTTGCCCATGCCGACGCCATGCGACTTGGTGCGCAGCTTGTCTCCCACTTGGATGTCGGCCAGCGCGGCCGGCTGTCCCTTTCGCCAGAAGCGCGTGTCACTATCGGTTTCCAGAATGATGCCGCCCGCCCGCACGTATGACTTATCAAAATTGGCGTCGGTGACTTCGATCTTGCCGCCGGGGGCGTCGATCGAATCGACCCAATAATACTCCTTGTGGCCGTTCAGAAAGTTCATTTCGTCCTGGATATAAGTGAGCCAAACCCACTGGTTCTTCTCGTTCGGATGCAAGCGAAAGATGGCCCGCTCGCCGACGCGATAGTCCTGCAAATCGCCGGGCGCGGCATGATGCGTCAGTTCCGAGTAGGGCATCACGATGAACGATTGGACCTCGTCGGTCGCTTCGTTCCGGAAGGTGCCGGTGCGCGTCTTGAGGTCCAGGCTGATCAACTCGCCCCAAGGGCGGCGCTTTTCTTCCGGAAAAATCACTTTGCCGGGCGTGATCTGCAGCTGCGGCTTTTCGGCGGCAGGCGCCGGCGCAGGGACCGCGGAACTCGCCGGTGCAGCCGGTGCGGACGTGGGGGCGGGGTTATCCGCGCCCAGCAAAGGCGTGATCGCAATCAGCAGCAAGAGGCAGGAGGCGTAGGAAATGATGCGCATCGTGGTTGTCGTCCTCGATCAATGCGGCGGGGGCAGGGGGGGCGGGCACAATGCCGCATGCTCGGGCGCATGGCGGCCTCATTCTCCAGTCAATTGTCCGCTGCAGCGATTGCGCTTTCAACTGCCACCAAGTCGTATCGCGCGGCGGCCTGTCAGCCGTGCGCGTCAGGGATCAGACTTGCCGCGCGGCGGGAGACCAGTGCCTGAATCTTTGCGGCCAGGATTCCCTGGTCAACCGGCTTGAACACGATGTCGTCGACACCACGCGCAATGAGATCTTTGGCGAGCCTCGGCTCGGTGACTCCGGTAAGTACGACGACCGCGGGTCGGTGTTCGCGTTTCAACAGTTCGATGGCCAACATGTGTCCATTCATTTCCGGCATGCGCAGGTCGGTCACGATCACGTCGTAGTGCCTGGTGTCGACTAACTCCAGGGCCTGTCGGCCATCCCGCGCGGCGTCGCAGTCGAAACCGCGACGCGTCAATTCGCGGACCGTCAGCATTCGCAGGGCTACTTCGTCGTCGACAATCAGGGCTCTGAATTTGGCTTCGGCCATGGGGTCAATGCTCCTCAATTCTTTGTGAAATCGTCGGTTATGAAGCGGTTGCGGCCGAGGCAAGTGCCTGCACCGGGGCGGATCGTTCCACACCGCTCTCTTCGTCCTCGCCATCCGTTACGGTCTCGGCGATGGCGCGCATCTCCGGCAGCAGCGACATGAATGTATCCAGCAGTTCAGGGTCAAAATGTGTCCCTCGGCCTGCCCGCAGGATCTTCAGGACCTCCTGCTCCGGCAGCGCGGGACGATAGACGCGGTCATGGGTCAATGCGTCGTAGACGTCGACAATCGCCACGATTCGAGCCGATTCGGGGATCTCGGCCCCTTCCAGCCCTGACGGGTATCCGCTGTCCGTCCCAGTGCTCGTGGTGGCCTAGAGCGATCTCATGCGCCATGCGAAGCACGGGCGACTGCGAGCCGGCGAGCAGGTCGGCTCCAATCTGGGCGTGGGCTTGCATCACGGCAAACTCGTCGGGCGTGAGCTTGCCAGGCTTGCACAAGATCGCATCGGGAATGGCGATTTTGCCGATGTCGTGCATCGGCGCCGCCAGGCGAATCTGCTCCACTCGCTCGCGATCCCAGCCGATCGTCCCGGCCAGCAACTCGCTGTACCAGCCGGTGCGTTTGATATGCGCGCCCGTCTCTTCGTCCCGGTAGAGCGATGCCTTGACCAGACGATGGATCGTTTCCTCGTGCGCCAAGCGGATGGCGCGGGTTTGCTCCCGCACTTTGTCCTCGAGATCGCGCGTGTATTCTCGGTTCTCGATCGCCAGTCGCCGCCGCTCCAGCGCGTTGCGAACCTGGATCAGCAGTTCCTGCCGTTCGATTGGCTTGATGAGGTAACCATAGGCGCCCGCCGTGAGTGCCCGTATCGCCTTGGCCGTGTCCCCCTCGGCGGTCAACATGATGGCGGCAATGTCGGGCTGCGTTTGACGGATCCGGTCTAGCAGATCGAGGCCCGAGCCGCCGGGCATCGTGATGTCCAAGGTCGCCAGGTCGACCGGATTCTGCTGCAGGTAGTCCCAGGCGGCGGCCGCGCTGCGCGGCCGTTGCGCACGCATATCCGTCGTCGCACAGCCAACGTGAAAGAAGGTCGAGGACAAAGGGCTCGTCATCGACGATCGAGCAATTGCGCCGGCGGTTTTGAATCTAGACCGTGCATATCGACGCCTCCAGGAATGGTTGTGCGTCAAGGACCTCGCGTACCGTAGTCAGCAGGACATCCGGGTCGAATGGCTTTTGCACCATCCGCACCCCTTGATCCGTAATCGCCTTCAACTGGCCCATTTCGGGGTCATATCCACTGCAAAAAACGACGGGCAGGTTGGGCTCGTTTAGCCTTCATGCGGTCGTAGGCCTGGTGACCCGTTAGCTTCGGCATGACCGCGTCGAGCAAAACCAGTGAGATGGCCTCCGCATTGGCTTCAAACTGCTCCACCGCCTCGGCGCCGTCGGCCGCGAGCAGGACCGTATAGCCGGCCCGGGTCAGAATCCGCACCGCCAGGTCTCGCACCATCGGCTCGTCTTCGGCGACCAGGATGGTTTCGTTACCACCGGCGGCCAGAGCGGCCACAACGTCATCGGCGACCGAAGCCACTTCGGTAGCGAGCGGCAGATAGATCTTGAACGTTGTCCCGAGCTTCGGCTCACTGTAGACGTTGATCGTGCCCTCATGCTGTTGGACGCACCCATAGACCATGGCCAACCCCAGGCCGGTTCCTTTGCCCACGCCCTTGGTCGTAAAGAAAGGCTCGAAGATCCGCTGCTTCGTTTCGGGAGATATGCCGCATCCGGTGTCGGTGACCGAAAACATCACGTAGCCGCCTGGCTTCATCGGGGGATGGAGTTCACAGTATTTGTTGCTGAGATCGACGCGTTGGGTCTTCAAGGTCAGCTGGCCTCCGTCGGGCATGGCGTCTCGGGCGTTGATGCAGAGGTTCAGCAACATCTGCTGCAACAGCCCCCGATCGGCGTGCAGCGGGCCGACGTCCGTCGCGAGCGACACTTGAATGTCGATTTGTTCGCCGATCAGCGGCCGGAGCATCTTCGCCAGGTCGGCGATGAGCTCACCGGAATCGACGTTGCCCCGTTCCAGAACTTGACGGCGGCTGAAGCCCAAGAGCTCGCGGGTCAACGCGGCCGCGCGGTCCGACGCCTTGACGACTTGCTCCAGATCCTGATGACGTTGATCGTCGGGCTGCAAACCCTCCATGGCGTACCGGGTGTATCCTCGGATGGCCTGCAACAAGTTATTGAATTCGTGGGCGATGCCGCCCGCCAGCGATCCGACGGCCTCGAGCTTTTGCGCCTGCCGCAATTGCTCGTCGCGTTGGGCAAGCTCCGCCTCGATCTGCTTGCGCTCGACGATTTCCTGCTGCAGTTCCCGGGTCCGGATTTGAACTTCTTCTTCGACCAACTCGTGGGCATATTCCATGCGCACCTGGTGAACGGCAAGTTTATGCATGTCCGATAGATTGAAGCGTATCGTCAAGCACAGGAAGACGTCTTCGAACACCACCCAGAAGCCGTGTTCCAAGGTCCGCCAGAAATTCGCCACGAGCACGCCGTAAATCGATTGCGGCCACCACATGCCGCGTATGACATGGTCCAACACAACGACCACGGTCGCCGTCAGCAGCACCGACGGGCGGCGATACCATGCCAGGAATGCCAGAGAGCCGAACACGTGAAAATGCGTTTCGATGCGGCCGCCGGTGAGGTGAATCAGCAGCGCCGACCAAAGCATCTGGGCGACGGCGATCACGTATCGGGTCAAGGCACTCCCTGGCCGCATCAACGCGAGGTAAATGGGAAAAACCGCGAGCACGCCTCCCAGGAATACGGCTGCCCAAACGTGAATGTGAATTGAGCTCTGCGTGCCAACCCAGGATCGTGGCGAAAGCCAAAGCGCCGCAGCCACGGCCGCGACCCATTGGATGCCCATCAGCAGTGCAAAAACGCGGTCCGTGCGGCGCGCAATCGATGCCAGCCGTTCTTGGACCAGCAGCTTGCCGGCTTCCTCGTAGTTCCGCTCCATCGGCCCGGCGGGATTGTGGCCTAAATTACGCACGGTGACGCCTCCAACACATAATGTGCGTCGAGAACCTCGCGCAACGTGCTCAGCAGCACGTCCGGATCAAATGGCTTTTGCACCATGCGCACTCCCTGGTCCAAAACGGCTTTCACATGGCCCATGTCGGGATCATAGCCACTGCAAAATACGGCGGGCATACCGGGCCGCTTGAGCCTGATCTGCTCGTACGCCTGGTGACCAGTTAGTTTGGGCATCACCACGTCAAGCAATAGCAGCGATACGGACTCCGCGTTGGCTTCAAACCGCTCGACCGCTTCGGCTCCATCGGCGGCGACCAGTACGGTATAGCCGGCCTGGGTCAGAATTCGCACCGCCAGGTCTCGCACCATCGGTTCGTCTTCGGCGATCAGGATCGTTTCCGTCCCCCCGACGGCCGGTTCGGTCACGACTTCCTCAACCGTGACGATTTCATTGCCCCCCAGCGGAAGATAAATCGTGAACGTCGTGCCGAGGTTCGGCTCGCTGTAGACGTTGATCGTTCCCTCGTGCTGTTGCACGCAACCATAGACCATGGCCAGCCCCAAACCCGTTCCTTTGCCAATATCCTTGGTCGTAAAGAACGGCTCGAATATTCGTTTCTTCGTCTCGGAAGAGATGCCGCATCCGGTATCGGCGACCGAAAACATCGCGTAGGATCCCGGCGTCACCGTGGGGTGGAATTCGCAGTATCTTTCGCTGAGGTGGACGCGTTTTGTTTTGATCATCAACCGCCCCCCGTTGGGCATGGCGTCTCGGGCGTTGATGCAGAGATTCAGCAGCATCTGCTGCAATAGGCCCCGATCGGCATGGAGAGAGCCGATCTCCGACGCAATCGACAGCTGAAGATCAATATGCTCGCCAATTACCGGTCGAAGCATTTTCACCAGGTCAGTCACGAGCTCGCCAGGATCAAGGTTGCCTCGCTGGAGCACCTGTCGGCGGCTAAAGCCCAACAACTCGCGGGTCAACGCAGCCGCTCGATCCGAGGCCTTGAGCACTTGCTCCAAATCCTGGTAGCGATGATCATCGGCCGCCAGGCCTTTCATGGCGTACCCGGTGTAGCCGCGAATCGCATGCAACAGATTATTGAATTCGTGGGCGATGCCGCCGGCCAGTGAGCCCACGGCTTCGAGCTTTTGCGCTTGCCGCAATTGATCGTCGCGCAGGGCAAGCTCCGACTCAGCATGCTTCCGCTCGTCGATTTCCCGTTGCAGCTCTTCGGGACTGCGCATCGCCAGCGCCCGCGGAGTCACTTTGATCAGTGCAAGGACCGTGGTCCACGACAACACGGCGGTGACCAGCTTCAAGAGCCCAGACAGTCGATAGGCAGGCCACCAGAAAATGACCGCGTCCATCAGGTGCGTGGCGCCGCATGCCAAGATAAAGGCCGCAAATAGCCCGATAATGCCACGGAAGGGAATGGCCCTTCGGCGCAGCAAAAAATAGCCAATGACAATCGGGATCGAAAGATATGCGGACCAAATACCGACGTCGGAACAGATATGCAACCAGCCGTTCCCCGCACTCCAGCGGCCGCAATACCAACGTGGAGGAAACCCCGTGGTATCGAACAGGTGAGAAAAGAAATCAAACATTGCTGCGGCTTTCTGGGTAATCAGTGACCCTATTCGAAAAATGTCCCCTTGGATGCATCGCACGAACGCCTGGCTGTGCGGGGAAGAGGACGATCATCACGCGTTGCATATCTGCCCCTCCAGCACCCGTTGTGCGTCGAGGGCCTCGCGCACCGTGCTCAACAGCACGTCGGGATCGAAAGGCTTTTGCACCATGCGCACGCCGTCGTCGACGAGCAGCTTGACCTGACCCATTTCGGGGTCGTATCCGCTGCAAAACACGACGGGCAGATCGGGCCTCTTGAACTTCATGCGATCGTAAGCCTGATGGCCCGTCAGCTTGGGCATTACCGCGTCGAGCAAGACCAGCGAAACGGCCTCCGGATTGGCTTCGAACTGCTCCACTGCCTCGGCGCCGTCGGCCGCAACGACGACCGAATAGCCGGCCCGCGTCAGGATTCGCACCGCCAGATCTCGCACCATCGGCTCGTCTTCGGCGATCAAGATCGTTTCCTGTCCACCGACGGCCGGTGCGGCCACAGCCTCTTCGGCGACGGAAACGTCGTCGGCCACGACCGGCAGATAGATCCGGAACGTCGTGCCGAGATTCGGTTCGCTGTAGACGTTGATGACGCCCCCGTGCTGTTGCACGCAGCCATAGACCATGGCCAGCCCCAGGCCAGTTCCCTTGCCCAACCTCCTTCGTGGTAAAGAAAGGTTCGAAGATCCGTTGTTTCGTCTCCGCGGATATGCCGCATCCGGTATCGGCGACCGAGAACATCACGTAGGCTCCCGGCTTCACCGTTGGGGTGGAGTTCGCAGTACCTTTCGCTCGAGGTCGACGCGCTCGCGTCTTGATGATCAACCGCCCTCCGTCGGGCATGGCGTCCCGGGCATTGATGCAGAGGTTCAGCAACATCTGCTGCAACAGGCCGCGATCGGCATGCAGCAAGCCGGTCTCCGTGGCGAGCGACACCTGAAGTTCGATCTGCTCGCCGATCAGCGGCCGCAGCATCTTCACCAGGTCGGTGACGAGTTCGCCGGGATCGACGTTGCCGCGCTCGCAGCACCTGGCGGCGGCTGAAACCTAAAAGCTCGCGGGTCAACGTCGCTGCTCGATCCGAAGCCTTGAGAACTTGTTCCAAATCCTGGTGACGTTGATCGTCGGCCGGCAGGCCTTCCATGGCGTACTGGGTGTAACCGCGAATGGCCTGCAACAGGTTGTTGAACTCGTGGGCGATGCCACCGGCCAGCGAGCCGACGGCTTCGAGCTTGTGGGACTGCCGCAACTGCTCGTCGCGCTGGGCAAGCTCCGCCTCCAGTTTTTTGCGGTCGGAAATGTCGGTCAGAGTGCCGGCAAAATGATAAGGCGTTCCCTCGTCATCGTAGATCGCCTTGCCGCGCCCCTGCACCCAAATGTATTCGCCTGACCGGTTGCAGACGCGGAATTCCGATCGAACCGGCGCGTGCTGCTCGCACCCCATCGGAAATTTCGGCGATGACACGGTCGCGGTCATCGGGATGCATTCGGGATTGGATCGCATCGAAGCTGTTTTCGAACTCGTCGGCCGCGTCACCTTCGAAGCCCAGCATCTCCCTCATCCGTGGCGACCAGTTGGCCTCGTTCGTCAGCAGGCTCCAGTCGCCCAGCCCGTCGGTCGAGCCACGCACCGCCCACTCCAAACGCTCTTGGCTCTTGTGCAGGGCTTGCTCGACCCGCTTGCGCTCGCGGACGTCGCGGCAGATCTTGGAAATGCCGATGACTTTCCCTGCGCGATCCTTGATCGGCGAAATGGACAACGAGATTTCGATCCGTTGGCCATCTTTCCGGATGAATTGCGTGTCGAAATTCCGGCACGGCTCGCCCTGGCGGACCGCGGCCCGAATCTGCGCAAAGCGATCGACCAATTCCGGAGGAAAGAGCAACGAAACGTTTCGGCCTAGGACTTCTTCGGCCGAGTATCCATACATTTTCTCCGCACCCTGGTTCCAGCTGGTGATGCATCCGTCCAGCGTTTCGCCGATGATCGCATCGTCGGAAAACTCGACGATGGCCGCCAGTTCCGCGCGGGCTTCCAGCGCCAGTTCGCGCTCGACCCTGGCCGCCATGAAGCTGCTGGCGCTGGATCGCGAAGTGGATCGAGCGAGCCAACGAATCGGCGGTGAGGGAGCCTTTGACCAGGTAGTCCTGGGCTCCTTGCTCAAGTGCCGCCAGGGCCGTTTTTTCATTGCGCAAATCCGGTCAGAACCACGATCGGAATCTCGCGATTCATGCCGCGCGACTCTTGCAATGCCTCCAGGTCGCAATATTCCGGCAACCCAAGGTCGAGCAGCAAGACGTCAAACTGGCCGCCGCGCAAATGTTCGCAGGCATCGGCCAATTGATGCGACGTGGCACACCTCGAATGGCGTTTGGATTCCCTTCGACAATGCTCGTTCGTACAAATTCGACGTCTGCCGGTTCGTCTTCGACCAGCAAGACTCGAATGGGCGCGGTTTGCATCTTGCCTTCTCGGGGGCGTGTGTTACGTTGTGGAACGTGTGTTCAACGATCCGGCTCGACGGCCAGCTGTGGAATGCCAGCCGCGACGGCGATACACAAATATGGCTTGGCATTCAGCGGCGGTTGGCTCGTCGCAAAGAATTGCACAATTCGTGCAAACGGCTTGCCTCTGCTCGTCCGGTTTACGCGGGCAACACCCCCCTCGGTAGGGCCCCAAAAGGATCCGCCGGCCGAAGGGTGCTGGTTCCCCCAAATCGTGCGCGCAGGCGTGGCGCGACTGTATGTCTCACATCAGGGCCGCATCTGAAACCGCATGGCCGATCGGACCGCTGCGTCGCGGCGAAGCTCAGCTTGGCACCTCTCTGGCAAGCAGCTAGAATCCGCGTGGAACGTCCACGCCGATCCAACTCGAAGCGCCGCGTAGCCGGCACAGCCAGGCTCGCTCGAGCCGGCCGATCCGAGCAACCTTTTGTCGCTCGGCCATTCTTCCCGAGGGACCGTTCATGGGCAGGCCCGACGGAACGCCCCTTGAGCAACGGAAATACCCAGGTCGCCATGCTGAGCAAAGAGCCGAGTACGTTTGCCGAACAGTCGTTGCGCGAAAGCGATGCCCGGACGCACGCCATCCTGGACGCCGCCATCGACGCCATTGTCACGATCGACGAGCGTGGGGCGATCGAATCCGTCAATCCGGCCACGGAGCGGATGTTTGGCTTCGCCGCCGCGGATCTCATCGGTCAGAACGTCAGCATTCTCATGCCGCCGCCGTTTCGAGAGGAACATGACGGCTACCTGCTCAATTACCTGACGACCGCCGAGAAAAAGATCATCGGCATCGGTCGCGAAGTCGTTGGGCGGCGCCGCGACGGCACCACATTCCCCGCGCACCTGGCGGTCAGCGAGCTTTGGCTCGGCGACCGGCGGATGTTTACCGGCATCGTCCGAGACATT
This sequence comes from uncultured Planctomycetaceae bacterium, assembly GCA_963702015.1. GTDB lineage: Bacteria > Planctomycetota > Planctomycetia > Pirellulales > PALSA-1355 > DATJTR01. The sequence goes on along the minus strand of OY969698.1, from coordinate 48,894 downwards.
ACCGCGTTGCAAAGCGCGAACCAAAGACTGCAGGACAGCGAAGCGACGACGCGCGCCATCCTCGAAACCGCCGTCGACGCCATCATCACCATTAATGAACAAGGCCTGATCGAATCGCTCAACCCTGCCGCCGAGCGATTGTTTGGCTACTCGGCCGACGAACTGCGGGACAAGAATATCAAGTTGCTGATGCCACCTCCCTATCAAGACGAGCACGATGGCTACTTGGAGAACTATCTGACCACCGGCCACAAGAAGATCATCGGCATCGGCCGCGAGGTCGTGGGCAGGCGAAAGGATGGCACCACGTTTCCGATGGACCTGGCGGTCAGTGAGTCGCGCCTGGTCGACCGGCGGCTCTTCACCGGCATTGTCCGCGACATCACCGAGCGCAGGCAGGCGGAAGAACAGTTCCGTTTCTATGCGGCGAGGATTCAGGAACAAAACGCCGAATTGCTCCGCAGCAACCAGGAGCTGGACGACTTCGCCTATATCGCCTCACACGATCTGAAAGAGCCGCTCCGGGGCATCCATAACTATGCGTCCTTCCTGATCGAAGACTATGGTGCCCAGCTCGATGACGAGGGGCGCGCGAAATTAGAGACGCTCCAGCGGCTGACAACAGCGCATGGACACTTTGCTCGATTCCTTGCTCGATACCGCCCGCGTCGGACGGCAGGAATTTGCCATTCAGGAGACGAATCTCAACGAGCTGTTGGCCGAGGTACTCGATTCCTTGCGAATCAGCCTCGACGAACGGGCCATCGAGATACGCATTCCGGAGCTCTTGCCCACGCTGCGGTGCGATCGCGTCCGGATCGGCGAAGTCTTGCGCAATCTGATTACCAACTCCATGAAGTACAACGACAAGCCCCAGAAGCTGATCGAAATCGGCACGTCTTGCCTCGCCCCCCCGGAAGAAAGCAACCTGGTGGCGCAAACGACCCGCTGCGGGCAGTCGGCCGTCGCCCTTTACGTTCGTGACAACGGTATCGGCATTCGCGAAAAACACTACGGCTCGATCTTTCGCATCTTCAAGCGGCTGCATTCACGCGAGCAGTTCGGCGGCGGCACCGGCGTCGGACTGACGATCGTCAAGAAGATCGTCGAGCGGCATGGCGGTCGGATCTGGGTCGAATCGATGTTCGGCGAGGGCACGACCTTTTATTTCACGCTGGCCGAAACGGAGCCCCGGACATGAATGCAGCCGACAGCCCCATCCTGCTCGTCGAGGACAGTCCGGAAGACACCGAGGCCACCCTGCGGGCCCTGAAAACAGGCTGGTTTGAATTCGCCGGTCATTCATTGCCAGAGCGGCGATGACGGTCTCGACTTTCTCTTCCGTCGCGGCAAGTACTCCAATGCGACCGACTCGCCGCGTCCCTCGGTTATCCTGCTCGATCTCAACCTGCCAGGGACCGATGGTCGCGAGGTCTTGGCCGAAATCAAGGCTGACGAGCAGCTCGAAAACGATTCCCGTGGTCGTGCTGACCACTTCGACCGATGTGCGGGACATCGAGAACTGCTACCACATGGGCGCGAACAGCTACATCAAGAAGGCCGTCGATTTTGACAAATTCTCTCAGTCGATTCAGCGGTTCAACGACTATTGGTTCAATGTCGTCGTACTGCCGAGGGCAGACTGATGCCCTCGCCGTGGCCACGCGCGGGTTCCATCTCAATCTTCGATTCCTACAAAAACAGCCACAGATTGAGGACCAGGATCGGCAACAACACGCCGAAGCTGTAGAGCAGGTAGGAAAAGAAGCTGGGCATCGCCACGCCGAATTTCTCGGCGATCGTCTTGACCATGAAATTGGGCCCGTTGCCGATGTAGGTCATCGCCCCCATGCAGACCGATCCCAGGCTCACGCCTTTCAGCAGCGGCACCGCCACGTGGGCCATCTGTGCGCTGTCGGTCCAGCGATTCGCCGTCTCGGCCTCGGCGGCCTCGAAAAAAACGAGATAGGTCGGCGCATTGTCGAGCACCGATGACAGCCAGCCCGATGCCCAAAAATATTTGGCCGGCGAATCGAGGCCGAACTCCGCGCCCCGCAGCCCCAGGATCTGCAGCGCCGGCTTCATGCTCACGAAAATGCCGATGAACAAGATCGCCACCTCGGTGATGGCCAGATAGTCGAAAGAGTTTTCCCGCCGGACGTGGTGCGATCCCAAGGTCAGCGAGGCCAGCGCCATCGCCAACATCACCATTTCACGCAAGTAGAACCAGGCGTGCCACGTCGTTCCCGGAAACGGCTTGGCCGGATCCAACAGCGCCACCGCCAGGATCACCCCCAACAGCAACAGCGCGTTGGGCCACATGCCGGCAAACTGCAGGGCGTGGACGCGCGTTTCGTCCGTGCGCACGTCGCGCTTCGTTTCGCGCGGGTAGGCGTAAAAATGGTCCCACAAAAAATAGACCGCCAGCAACATTCCATTGACGAACAGCCAGCTCTTCCACAGGTTGAGCGTCCACAAAAAGTCGACGCCGTTCAAATAGCCCAAAAACAGCGGCGGATCGCCCAGCGGCAGCAGCAAGCCGCCGCAATTGCAAACGACGAAGATGAAAAAGACCATCGTGTGGGCGACCTGCTTCCGCTCGCGGTTCGTCTCCAGCAGCGGACGCACCAGCAGCATCGCCGCACCCGGTCGTGCCGATGAAACTGGCCAACACCGCCCCCACGCCCAGAAAGGCCAGGTTCGTCAGTGGGTGGGCCGGCAAATCGCCGGCAATGCGGATGCCGCCGGCAATCGTATACAAGCTGAACAACAGCACGATGAACGGGATGTATTCGTTGATCACGGTGTGAAACAGCGTGTGGGTGGCGAATCCGAGTCCGCCCGACGGATGCAAGAAAGCCAGGTAGAGCAGGGTGACCAGCGCCAGATTGGCCGCCACGTAGAACTTGTTGAGATTCTGTTCCCACCAGTGCGCGGCCCCTTCCATCAGCGGCAGCACGGCAATCGCCGCCAACAGCAGCGAAAACGGGAGGACCGCCCAGACGTGCGGCGACTGCTCGACCGGCGCCTCCGACAGTTCGAGGTGATGGGTCAAACCCAACGCGGCTGCCGATCGCATAGATCGACGATCACCGCCGCCAAGACGACGATGACCGGTTTGTCCGAATGCTTGTGATCCACGGTGATCTCGGTGTGGGATGAAGTTGCCTTCGATGTGCAGGCAGGCCGATCAGACGCCTTGGCCGAGGCGCCGCTCGGCTGAGCTGCGGCCGCGCGCTCGTCGCCGAGCACTATTGAAATCCATTCCGCCGGTCCAAGGCAAGGGCGAGCAGCCGCTGCTGGCCGCGTCTGACGCCATAACTAAAACCTCCGACTTGAGCGGAAACCCGCCCAAGCCGGAGGCGTCCTTCTGGCTGCGGAAAGCCAGATTTGTGGCGAGTCGAGCTCGAGCCGCGCTAAGGGCTCGCTCGCAAGATTTTGATTGCGCCTGCGATACGCATGCGGCCGGCGGTGGCGTGAAGTCCCCTTTCCGGCAGCCCGCAGGGCTGCCGGAAAGGGTTGTTTCACACCCGGGCACTGTCCGCATCCGATCGGAAGGAGGCAGCACCCGTTTGAACCAGCGATTACGCTTCGGCGACTTTAAGCGTCGAGGGAAGTCCCTTTGAGCTCGAAGTCGGGATAACCCAGCGAGCCCATTTCGGGACCGTCGAGGCCTTCCAACTCCATTTCGCGGCTGACCCGAATCGGCGTAATCAAGGCACTGAGCTTGAATAAGACGAACGAGACGACGACGCCGACGGCGATCACGCCGCCGCAATTGAGCAGCTGAGCGTAGAGCTGCGAAGGATCGCCATAGAACAAGCCACGGACGCCATCGTAGGCATAGCCGACTTTGATCCATTCTCTGACGGCATCTCAGGCCGAAACGGTCGACGCCGTTCCAGCCGGCACCATATTCGCCCGTGGCGAACAAGCCGACCGAGATAACGCCCCACAGGCCGTTGACGCCGTGGACCGAGATGGCACCGACCACGTCGTCGACGCCAGCCTTGTCGAAGAAGAAGACCGACTCGACGACCACAATGCCCGCGATCAGACCGATGATGCCGGCCCCCGTCGTGTTGACGAAGGCGCTGGGAGCCGTGATGGCCACCAGACCGGCCAGCATGCCGTTGCACATCATCGAGGGATCGGGCTTCATCCCGCGGACGAACATCAGCCAGAACATGCAGCCCAAGCAGGCGGTTGTGCCGGCCAGCATCGTGTTGACCACGACGAACGAGATGCGCAGGTCGGTGCCGGCCAGGGTCGAGCCCGGATTAAAACCGAACCAACCGAAGGCCAGGATGAACGTTCCGACGCAAACCATCGGAATGTTATGGCCCGGAATCGCCCGCGGCTTGCCGTTGACGTATTTGCCGATGCGGGGCCCGACGATCATGCCGCCAACCAGGGCGATGATGCCACCCATGGCGTGCACCACGCCCGAACCCGGCAAAGTCGACCCCTCCGTGCCCAAGTGCCTAGTTAACGCCCAGTTGAGCCAGCCAACCTCCTCCCCATACCCAGTTGGCATAGAGGCAATAGGGGAAGGCGACCCAAAGACCGTAAACGCAGAAGTTCTTCCACGCCCAGCGTTCGGCCATCGTGCCGGTGGGAATCGTGGCCGTGGTGTCCATAAAGACCATCATGAAGAAGAACAGGGCCATGACGCTGACGTCCTGCACGCCGTGCAGGAAGAAGCCCTTGGTGCCCATCAGCCCCCACTTGAAGGCTCCGGTCGGGGCGCCCGTCGGGATCCGTTTGCTGGCTCGATGCCGACGCCGCCGTTGAGCACGGTCAAACCTGGGCCCAGCGAGGGATACCAGCCCGGCGGAACCGGCCCGTTGAACCAGTTGCCCCAGCCGATGGCGAAACCGTAGGCCCAGAACGCCAAAGCAGCCGAGCGGGTAAATCATCAGATTCATCGCAAACGTGTGCGATGCATTCTTCGCCCGGCAAAGCCCCGTCTCGACGCAGGCAAAACCGGCCTGCATGAACATGACCAGGAACCCCGTTACCAGGGTCCAAACCATGTTGATCGAGAACAGTTGTGGCCAATCCGGTCATAAAGATCCGTGGCTGTCAGGTTCGTCGGGAATGTCCCCCTTGCCGTCGCCGGCCGGCGTGGCCCAGACCCCGATCTTGCCGCCGGTCTCGTCGATCCCCAGCGGGTCCCCCTTAGCGTCGACACCCTTCATCCACGGAAGGACGTCGTCCGGTGCCGAATCGGCGCGGCTGGCTCCGCCGCCGGAGCGGCTTCGGCGGCCGGCTCGGCCGCCGGCTCGGCGGCAGGCGTATCTTGTGCCCGCAGCGCCGCCGTAGAACAGAGGCTGAAGGCCAAGGCCCCCGCCATCATCACAGCTCGACACCAATTGAAGCGTAACCAAGGTACATGCGATTTCATAAAGGCTCCCGGCTATAGAAGGACTTAAAACAACTGTCCATTGCAAATTGCAATCTATGCGACAGCAACTTGCATGACTCGTTCCCCGCGAAGCAACTGCCGTGCCGTGCTAGCTCTTTAGACAGCGCAATGTCATAAGTAACGTGTCTGTAAATAACTTAAAATTACGCATCCGTTAGCTGGCTGGCCTGTTAGCTTGCACAATTTGGATGCATATGCGGAATCGGTTAGCGGATGATGCTTGTTCAAAGGGCAATCCGCAGGCGGGCCGCATGACGCATCGGCAGCCGCCCTAGCGCGAAGCATCGATTGCCGCCACATCGGAAGTTCAACCCGTGCGAGTGCACGCTGCAGCGGGGTGGCTCAACGAGGGGAAATCGCCCTGAGGCCGGGCGACGACTGATCGCCAGATCGCGTTGCCGAGGCGGCATTCGGGCCGCGAAGCAGCGTCGGCCAGACGGGCAGCCACTACTTCGCGGGCCGTGATCCGCTCTTTGCCCATCCAGGGCCGCAGCGCCTGGGGAACGACGATCGAGCCGTCGGCCTGCTGATAGTTTTCCAGCACGGCGATCAACGCCCGGCTGACCGCGATCGCGGTTCCGTTGAGCGTGTGGACGAAGGAGGTTCCTTTTTCGCCTTTTTGGCGATAGCGAATGCCCAGCCGCCGGGCCTGATAGTCGGTGCAATTCGAGGTGCTCGTCACTTCGCCATATTCGCCGGCGGTGCCGCGGCCCGGCATCCAGGCTTCGAGATCGTATTTGCGGTAGGCCGGCCCGCCCAAATCGCCGGTCGCCGTGTCGACGACGCGGTAGGCCAGGCCCAGGCCGTCGAAAATCCGGCATTCCAGGTCGCGGAAATATTCGAGCATCGCATCGCTTTGGTCGGGCAGCGTGAAGGCGAACATTTCGACTTTCGAGAACTGATGCACGCGGTAAAGGCCGCGCGACGCCCGGCCGCCGGCGCCGGCTTCGGTGCGGAAGCAATGGCTGATGCCGCAGATTTTGATCGGCAATCGCTCGGCATCGAGGATTTCGTCCGACATCAGCCCCCCGAGGGTGATCTCGGCCGTGGCCACCAGGCTCAAATCGCTGTCGGCGATGCTGTAGATCTGGGTTTCCGGCCCGCGCGGAATGTAGCCGGTGCCGTGCAGCACTTCGTTGCGGGCCAGGTCGGGCGTGATCGTCGGCGTGAAACCCTCGCCGATGAGCAGATCGACGGCGTAGCGTTCCAGGGCCATCGCCAGCAGCACGGCGTCGTTCTTCAAGAAAGTAAAAGCCGGCGCCGGCGACCTTTGCCCCGCCCTCGAAATCGATCAGATCCAACCGCTCGCCCAGCACGACGTGATCGAGCGGCTGAAAGTCGAATTTCGGCGGGGCGTGCTCGCCGCGGCGAATTTCCAGATTCGCCTGATCGTCGGCACCGCGCGGCGCGTCCGGATGCGACAGGTTGGGAATGGTTTTCAGAATCTGCATCGGCTTCGGCGGCGATGGCGTCGATTTCGGCCGACAGCGCGGTGGTCGCTTCGCGCAGACGCCGGCCTTCCTCCTTGCGGGCGTCGCGTTCGGCCGGATCCTTGGCCTTGCCGATCGACTTGCTCACCTCGTTGGCCTGGCGGTTGAGCGTTTCCAGCTCGGCTTGCTTGGCCTTGCGAGTCGGCTTCCAGCGCGACAAACCGTTCGACGTCGGCCTGCGAACCGCGCTCGGCACAGTTGCGGCGAACCAGGTCGGCATTTTCGAGGACAAAACGGCGGTCGAGCATGATCGGCTTACGTGGGAATGGAAGACCGAAGGGATGTAAACGTCAGACGGTTTTTTTGGCACCGGTCGGATGCGGGCCAGCTGGCCGATTTTTGTGCGGCTGCCAACTCTTCCCACAAATAGGCGCTGGCGGCGATGCCGCGATGGAAGTCGGCCAGCGAGAATTTTTCGTTCGGGCTGTGCGTGTTGTCGTCGTCCAGTCCCCAGCCCAAAAGTAGCGTATCGACTCCCAGCAATTCGCGAAAGGTCGCCACGATCGGGATCGAGCCCCCCTCGCGCATGAAGACCGGCGCCGTGCCAAAGGCCCGCTCGATGGCCCGGCTGGCGGCCGCCACCCAGGGGCTGTCCAGCGGCACCACGACGGCCGGCGCGCCGTGCATGTCGATCAATTCCATTTCAATGCCCGGCGGACACAAGCGCGCGCAATTGCCGCTCCAGCGCCGCGGCGATCTTCTGCGGGATCCTGCCGCGGCACGAGCCGGAAACTGAATTTGGCCCCTGCCCGGGCGGGCAGGACCGTTTTGAACCCTTCGCCCTGATAGCCGCTCCACAGGCCGTTGATGTCGAAGGTCGGTCGGGCCCAGCGGCGCTCGAGCGTCGTGAAACCGGCCTCGCCCCCCACGGCGCTGACGCCGATCTGCTGCTGAAACTTCCGCTCGTCGAACGGCAAGCGCGGCAAACTGCCGCCGCTCGTCGGCGCGTGAGCGGCACCACGTCGTCGTAAAAGCCGGGAATCGTCACCCGGCCGTCCGCGTCGCGCAGCGCGGCCAGCATCTGACACAAGGCCACGGCCGGATTCACCACCGCTCCGCCGAAGGTGCCCGAGTGCAAATCCTGCTTCGGCCCGACCAGCCGCAGTTCGAAGCAGGCAATGCCGCGCAGTCCGTAGGTGATGGCCGGCTGGCCTGGGGCAAATTGCGACGTATCGCTGATCACGACCACGTCGCAGGCCAGACGCTGGCGATTGGCGGCCAAGAAACGGCTCCAGGTTCCGGCTGCCGACTTCTTCTTCTCCCTCGATGACGAATTTCAGTTGCACCGGCAGCCGGCCGACGGAGCGCAGCCAGGCCTCGGCACTTTTTACGTGCGTCAGCATCTGGCCCTTTGTCGTCGGTCGCCCCCCGGGCGTAGACGTTGCCGTCGCGCACGGTCGGCTCGAACGGCGGCGAAAGCCACTCGGCCAGCGGTTCGACCGGCTGCACGTCGTAATGGCCGTAGACCAGCACGGTCGGCGCCCGGGCACGGCCGGCGATTCGGCATAGACGATCGGATTGCCCGCCGTTTCGAGCCACTTCGACCGCTAGCCCCAGTTGCCTGAATTGATCGGCAATCCACTGGGCCGCGCGGCCGATGTCGGCCCGATGTTCGCTTTTGGCGCTGATGCTTTCGATGCGCAAAAGCTCGAACAGATCGCGCTCGAAAGCATCGTGCTGAGCGGCCAGATACTCGTCGAGTGGGGGCATCGGTGGTGTCTTCGCCAAGCGTCTGAGGGTTTCTTCCCGGGGAGCGTGGCGTGCAATATAATGCCTGGTGGCTGCTGGGGCCACTGCGCACGATACCACCCAGTCGTTTCCCCGTTTTGCTGAAGCAGATCGGTCATGTCCGAGCAACTCGCAAACCGCCGTTGCCGAACCGGTGGAAGTGGAGCCGGCCCGCACGGTCGAAGAAGCGCCGTCGCCAAGCAGGCTCGGCACCAAGCCCAAGCGTCAGCCTCCCTATCATGTGATCCTCTGGGACGATCAGGACCACACCCACGCCTACGTGATCGTGATGCTCCAGCAGCTTGTTCGGCTATCCGCCGACCAAGGGCTTTCAGTTGGCCGACGAGGTCGACCGTCGCGGCCGGGCGATCGTGCTGACCACCACGATGGAGCACGCCGAGCTGAAACGCGACCAGATTCGCGCTTTCGGCAAAGACATTCTGAACGCGGAATGTCCCGGCTCGATGTATGCCACGATCGAACCGCTCGCCTTAGGCTCCGCGCCGCGTCCGTTTGGTCCTCTTTCGCTTGCCGCTGCGGCGGTTTTGCCTCGCGAAAGGATTCACTCTTTGGCCACGCTCCGCACCGTAACGCTTGGTTGCAAAGTCAACCAATATGAAACGGAGTATGTCCGGCAGGGACTGGCCGGCATCGGCTATCGCGACGCCGCCGAGGGCGAGGCGGCCGACCTGTGCCTGGTCAACACCTGCACCGTCACGGCCGAGGGCGATTCCAAAAGCCGGCAGACGATTCGGCAGCTTGCCCGCCGCAACCCCGGCACGCGGATCGTCGTGATGGGCTGCTACGCCACCCGTGCGCCCGACGAAGTGGCCGCCCTGCCAGCCGTGGCCGAGGTGATCGTCGACAAGCGCGAATTGCCCGATCTGCTCGGCCGCTTCGGCGTGATCGACATTCCGACCGGCATTTCGCGAGTTCGCCGGTCGCAGCCGGGCCTACGTCAAAGTGCAAGACGGCTGTTTGCTGCGCTGCAGCTTCTGCATCATTCCGCAAGTCCGGCCGCACGTGGCCAGCCGCCCGCCGGCCCACGTGCTCGACGAAATCCGCCGTCTGGTCGCCGCCGGCTACCGCGAGATCGTGCTGACCGGCATCCACCTGGGGCATTACGGTGTCGAATGGAGCCGCGGTCGGGCGAAGCAGGATTGGACCCGGCTGTCGCACTTGCTCGGCCAGATCATGGCCGCTCGAAGGCGACTTTCGCATCCGGCTCAGCAGCATCGAAGCGACCGAAGTGACGCGCGAGCTGGTCGAGGTGATGGCTGCCCATCCCCAGCGGATTTGCCCCCACCTGCACATTTCGATGCAGAGCGGTTCCGATTCGGTGCTCCGCCGCATGAAGCGCCGCTGGGGAAGCCGGCGATATGTCGACCGCTGCCGACTGGTTCGCCAGTCGCTCGACCGGCCGGCACTGACGACCGACATCATCGTCGGTTTTCCGGGCGAGAGCGAAGACGATTTTCTGGCGACCTGCCAGGTGGCCGAAGAGGTCGGCTTTTCCAAGATCCACATCTTCCCCTTCAGCGCCCGGCGGGGAACTCCCGCGGCCGAGATGGCCGACCAGGTTCATCCGGCCGAGAAGGCCGATCGGGCAGCCCGGCTGGCCGCGCTCGAGCGGCAGCTTCGCGCGCGCTATTTCGGCCGATTGGTCGGCCGCGGCGTTCGAGTGCTCGTCGAATCGCCCCACCCAGCGCGCCCCGGCTGGCTGGCCGGAACCGCGTGCCGCTATGCGCCGGTCCATGTGCCCGCATGGCGAGCCTGACTCGCCGGCCAGGCCGGCGGACCGGACAACTGGTCGATCTGGTGGTCGCCGCAGGCCGCGGCCGATCATCTGGAAGCAGCCAGCCGCCAGGCTGCTAGCTCGCTAGGCAACGTCTTGCGGCCCCATCGCAGAGCTCGTTTCGGCCGGGCGGTTCTTCCCTGGCATCGGTCGGGGGGTTCTGTTACATTTCCGCCCCACTTATCTCGCGTCTCGCGGCAGCCGTTTGTGCCTGGGCATTTCGCCTTCACTCATTTCGCGCCCACGGCCGCCGGCGCTCGCACGCACATCTCAAATCTAAACAACGCCTCGAAGGAGCCGCTCGGATGCAAGTCCGCCGTCTCGTGATATCGTTGGCCGTCGCTGCACTGGTGATTGCTGGCCGGTCTGGCCTGGCCCTGCGCCCAGCGCCGCCCCCTGGAGCAAGGCCGGCAAGAAAAAGGCCGCGGCCGCGAAGGAAGAGAATTATCAGCTCACCGAAACGAGCGGGCCCTGGCTGATCATGGCCGCCACGTTCACCGGCGACGGGGCGGAAGACCAGGCGCGGCAACTGGTGCGGGAGCTGCGCAAAGAGCTCAAGCAGAACGCCTACACCTATCAAAAGAAGTTCGATTTCTCGAAAACGATCGAAGGGCGCGGCGTCGACCGCTTGGGCGGACCGCAACATGATGCGCTACCAGCACGACGATCTGGTGGTGGAAATCGCGGTCCTGGTCGGCGATTACGAACAGGTGGGCGATGCGCGACGACCGCGCAAAAGACGCTCAAGAAAATCAAATACATGAAGCCCGACGCCCTCGTCAAAGTCGAAAAAACCAGCCAGACGATGGCCGCGATCCATGCCATCCAACGGGCCGCGATTCCCGCGCGACGAAAAGCAGCCCGAAAAGGGCCCGATGGGCGGCGCCTTCCTGACCACCAATCCGTTGCTGCCGCGCGACTACTTCGTTCCCAAGGGACTCGACAAATTCGTCGTCGACATGAACAAAGGAGTCAAGCACAGCCTGTTGGATTGCAAAGGACAATACACCGTCAAAGTGGCCACGTTCACCGGCCAGAACGTCTTGCTGACCCGCAAGGTGATCGATCAACTGGACAAAGGGCGCGAACCTGAAAAGCAAACTGGTCGATGCCGCCGAAAAAGCCCACAAAATGACCGAGGCGCTGCGGGCCAAAGGGGTGCGAGGCCTACGAATTTCACGACCGCGCCTCGAGCATCGTGACGATCGGCAGCTTCGACTCGGTCGGAACGCCGCAACCGAACGGCCAGATCGAGCTCAATCCCGCAGATCCACGCCATCATGCAGAAGTACGGCGCCGAGCGTTCGATCACTCCCGGCCAAACGCCGCAGGTCGGCAAACCGAAGACCGAGGCGGGATTCCCTTCGACGTGCAGCCGCTGCCGGTCGAAGTTCCGCGCCGCTCGATCGGCGCCGACTACGCTCGCGCCGCCGCGAATTAGCCGTCTTGCGCGCAAGCCGGTTCCTCGGCCCAGACCGCGCGGTTTCGATGCGGTTGCCAGCCTCGGGCTCGGCCGGAGATACTGAGCAGCCGGCGTGGCGAACAGCCGCCCGCTCGCCGTTTCCGCCCCCCTGCCCCGACCGGCCCGCGCAACGCGACGTCGATGACACATCCCGCCTTTCCACCCCACACGCCGCTGGTGCTGGGCACCTACAACCTCAAGAAACTGCTTGAGCTGTGCGAGCTTTTGGCTCCGCTGGATTGCCCGCTGAAGATGCTCGCCGATTTTCCCCAGGCGATCGTGGTCGAGGAAACCGGCGATACGTTCGCCGCCAACGCGGCGCTCAAGGCCAGCGAGCAGGCAGTGCACCTGGGCGCCTGGGTGCTGGGCGAGGACAGCGGATTGTCGGTCGACGCCCTCGGCGGCCGGCCGGGCGTCTATTCGGCCCGCTATGCCGGCCCCGGCGCCACCGACGAGCAGAATAACCGATCTGCTGCTCGAGGAACTGGCCGGCGTGCCGCGCGAGCGTCGCACGGCCCATTACACGTGCCACGTCGCCCTCTCCGATCCGGCGGGCCAGATCGTTGCCCGCAGCGAAGCCTACTGCCAGGGGCCGAATTCGCTCCGAGCCGGCCGGCACCGCCGGCTTTGGCTACGATCCGCTGTTCGAGATCGTCGAGTATCACCGCACTTTCGGCGAGCTGGGCGTGGCCGTCAAACGCGTGCTCAGCCACCGGGCCCGGGCCGTGGCGCACCTGGTCGAAATGCTGACCTGAGGCGGCCGGCTGGATTGCCGCGGCTGCGGTTCGCCGGTCGGCAGCTACTTCGGCTCGTCGATCTCGAGCGGCTGGCCGTCGATGCCGCCGACGGCTTCGAACAGCAACAGCGCCTGCCGCACCGGGCCCGACGTCGTGCACCCGCACGATCTGCACCCCTTGCCGGGCCAGCGCCAGCGCCACGCCGATCGTGCCGGCCAGGCGGTCGGCCTGCTTTGTCGCCCAGCACTTTGCCGATGAAACCCTTGCGCGAATGGCCGACCAGCAGCGGACAGCCCAGCGCGTGCAGCTCGTGGCAATGGGCCAGCAGCGTCAGGTTGTGCTGGTGCGTTTTGCCGAAGCCGATGCCCGGGTCGAGCGCGATCTGCCGCCGGTCGATGCCGGCCGCCATCAGGGCGTCGCGCCGCCGGGCGAGATAGTCGCGAACCTCGCCCACCACGTCGTCGTAACGCGGATCGTCTTGCATGGTTGCCGGCGTGCCGAGCATGTGCATCGCGCAAACGCCGACGCCGCTGGCGGCCGCCAGCGGAATCATCGCCGGATCGGCCGTGAGGGCCGAAACGTCGTTGATGATTTCGGCCCCCGCGTCGATGGCTGCCCGGGCGACCGCCGCTTTGGTGGTGTCGATCGAGATCGGAACCGGCAGCTTGCCGGCCAGAAGCTTCAGCACGCCCAGCACCCGGCCCAGTTCGTCGGCCAGGCTGGTGGGCGTCGGCGTAGGGGCGCGTGCTTTCGCCGCCGATGTCGATCAGATCGGCCCCGGCGGCGGCCATTTCCAGTGCCCGATCGGCGGCGGCCCGCGGATCGTGATAGGTTCCGCCGTCGGAGAAGCTGTCGGGCGTCACGTTGACGATGCCCATCACCAGCGGACGGCGGGGGAGTTCGATGTCGCGCGTGCCGAGCAGCCAACGCGTGGCGCGATCGGGAAAACGCGAGGCCAGTGAATCGACGGCTGCGGTACTCATCCCCAGCTAGCTTACCAAGGATTTTCCATCAGCGACACGATCTGGCGGGCCAGGCGTTCCAGCGACTGCTGTTGGGCCGTGGCGGTCGATTGGCCGAATTCGGCGATCTGATCGGACGTTTGGCTCAACTGGACGGTTTCGGCCGGAATCGGCAGGGTGCCGCCTTGCGAGACGAGATCTCCCTTGCGGTCGACCCAACTGACCTGGACCACGAAGTTCATCTGCACGTCGCGCGGCTGGTCGTGGATGTCTTCGATCGTGACGCGCTTGGTGTCGTTGGTGATCCTGCCGGTGAGGATGCTGTCGGCATCGGGGGAGCTGACCACTTTGTAAGGGGTTCGCTCTTCGATTTCCTTGATCACCAGCTCGGTCAATCGCTCGCCCATCCCGCGGCGATAGCTGTCGGACTGAAAGATCGGCACGTAGACCGTCTGGATGTCGGCGGGAAAGAGCGAGGCGGTTCCCATGCGATAGCCGGCGCAGCCGACGCAGGCCAACAGCGACCGCGGCCCAGCATGGCCACCAGCCGGCGGCGATGTTGGCCCAGTCGGCGCGCCGCGAGCCGACGCACGACCGCGGCGCCGCGCCGTGCGGCACTTGGCCAATCGGCGAGCGATGGACGCGACTGCCAAGTTCCACGGCGGTCCCTTTCTTCTCGCGCCGAGTCGTTTAACGAGTCGTGGTGCCACTCGGCACGCCCGGCTGTTGCCCGATCCCATGCCACCCATCGTTCCCATGCCGGGCGTTCGCCTGTCCCATGCCTTGCGGAATGCCGCTGGTCGCCACGCCGTAGCCCAGGTTGCCGGTCTTTGCCGCCGGCAGCAGTTTCACCAACCAGTCGAACGGTCGGCGTCGGAGAGGCCGGCTTGTCTTTGAATTCGTCGATGCGGGCTTTCGGACTTCTGAGCCAACTGGGTGTCGGGCCAGTTGTTGATCACGTTCTGGTAATAGATCCGGCTGGCGCCGTAGTATTTGTTCTTGACGTAGTACTCGGCCACCCGGAACTCACGCTGTGCGCGATTGGCGACGATTTGCGGCTGCGCGTCGACGATCCGCTGCCGCTCCTCGCCGAGTTCGCTGGGGAACTGCGTCAGCAGTTGCTTGGCCAGTTCGTCGGCTTCGTCCAGCGGCTTGTTGCCGTAGTCGGGTCCTTGGTAGCGCAGCAGCTTGGTCTTGAAGCCCAACAGGTGCGCGTTGAACTGGTGCTCGCTGCGAGGATATTCCTTCTGCAGCAGCGTGTAGAAATAATCGGCGTCTTCGTACATGCCCCAGGAAAAATAGGCGTTCGCCGAGGCCATGATGCTGTCGTCGGCCAGCGGCCCGGTCGGATCGTCCAGACGGACGCGGTCATAGCATTTCAGGCAGTGGCCGCGGGTGTCGAAATGCGGCCGCGTCTTGTCGCGCAGATTCGGCGTCAGCGCATAGTGATGATTCTTGTGATCGCACTCTTCCCAATAGCGGGCAATGGCAAATCGCCGGGCCACGATCTGATCCAGGTAGCCGGTGTTGGTGTATTTTTTGACCAGGATTCCGTAATAGTCGTTCGCCTTGGAGTATTGATCGCTGAAGAAGTAGCTTTCGGCGCATTTGAACAGCGCGTCTTCTTCCTGCGGCAAGTCGGGACCCCGATCGTAGGCGATCGTGAACTGCTTGGCCGCTTCGGCATACTTGGCCTGGCGAAACAACGAATCGCCCTTGGCAAAGGCGTCTTTGGCGATCGTTTCGTTCGCGCCGCGGCCGACGAGCTTCTTCAAGTTGTTGGTGATGCGTTTCGATCGCTCGCTGAACGACTCGGGCTCGACGTCGAAATTCGAATCCGGGCGGGCCGTTTCGGCCAGCACCTCCTCCGGAATCGGCCGCCCCTGGTCGTCGTAAAAGCCGGGTGCTCCGTCGATCGCATAGCCCTTGCCCGGCACGTAGTGGGCGTGCTCGTGGTTCTCCTCCCAGAAGGCGAGTTGCTCTTCGGTGGGGGGCGGGAGCGGTCGACGACCTTCTTTGTGCGCGAAGATGCGCAGCCGCCAGCGGCGGTCAAGAGAAGACCGACGACGATCCACATTCCGACTCTATTACGCATCAAGGACATCCGTGTCCGGCCGAGTCGCACGCTGGCGTGCGATCAGCTTTCATCGAGTTCGGTTATCACCCTGGTCGGAACCTGCCGCGCGTTTTGCTTCCTGCGCCGTCAGGTAGCGGTGCATTTCCAACCCATGACCAAGCAAATGCGTCAAATAGCGGTTCAACAGCCCGCGCAGCTCGCCCTGCACCGGCCGCGTCCAAAGCGACCGCTTGCCAGGGCCCGGCCGCGGATCGGCCAGCGCCCGCATCGCCGCCAGCCACGCCAGCACTCAGCGACACGATTTGTTTCTTTCCCGTTCGGCACGTGCCACACAACACGCCCCCGGCCAACAACCCGAACGGCACTCGCGCCGGCCGGCTGCACCGCCGCGCCGCACTCGGCGCAATTGTCCAGCGAGGGCAAATGCCCCAACAGCCGCAGAGCCATCAACTCAAATCGAAACACTCTCCGTCCCGGGTCGGCGCCGGCGCAACGCCGACAGCGCCTCGTCGGCCTCGTCGAACAACTCGGGATGCGGGTCGTGATTGTCGGTCAGCTTGCTCAGTAATTCGGCCACGTAATAGCCGGCATACAGCGCAGGCAGACTGCCAGCCGGCGGCCGGAATCGCCGCTCAAGCTTGGCTTCGGTCAATAAATCCAAGGCATCGGATGATTTGCGGAGGAACACTATGCGACACAGGGCCAAGAGGTCAAGGGCAGACTCGAACGGCCCCTTCGGCCGACGCCCCCCCTTGGCCAAAGCCTGCACTTTGCCGAATTCCCGCGTAAACAGCGTCACCACGCTGCTGGTCTCGCTGAAGTCGACGAGTCGCAACACCAGGGCACTGGCTTTCTCGCTCGACATGCTCGACTCGCGCACCCGTGGTAAAACGGGCGATCCTGGAAACGCCCGCCTCGGAAGACGTGGCAACGTGGCTAAAATGTCATTCTACGCCATCGCGGGGGCCCGCGGCCAAAACCGGCCCGGGCACCGATGATTCCCTGTCTCCGCCACAACCATCACGCTACCGACCGCATTGATGGCCATCTATACGCATGCACGCCAGTTTCCGCATCTAGCCGGCAAGACCGACCCCGAAATTCGTGTGTTGGCTCGGCGCGCCATGGGCAAGCACCCGGCGCTTATCCTCGTCAAGCGGTTGCGAGATGTGGCGATCATTCTCGCAATGATCATCGCCAACACCCTCCTTCGGCGGTTCAGCGGTCTCCACATCGGAGCGATTCTGATGCTGATCGGTGGCGTGGGTTCAGCGGTAATCATTTGCTGGAATCTCGTCTGGTTAAACCGAGTCATGTACAGGTTAACCAAACGCGAGGTTGCCGAGGCCCCAACCCGATGAAGTGTCTTTTTGTCGAACGAGTCGGACGAATCGCTGCCGGTCGGCATGGCGGGACTAATTATGCGGCACGAGGCCGAACCGGCCCAGATGCTCGGCTTCGGCCGCGCGCATGACGTCTTGCAACTCGTCGGTCGCATCGTCGAAGCCGATCAGATGCAGCGTGCCGTGAATGACGTACAGCAACAGCTCGTCGGCGGCCGACCAGCCGTACTGCTTGGCGTTGCGCATGGCCGTGTCGGCGCTGGCGATAATCTCGCCTTCCAGCCGATCGCCGTCTCGCTCCAAAAGAAAGCTGAGCACGTCGGTCGGATAATCGTGCTGGAGAAACTCGCACGTTCAGGCGGTGGATCGTCGGATCGTCGACGATCGCCACGCTCACTTCGGCCGTGGCGATGCCGCCGGATCGCAGCACATTCTCGACGGCCTGGCGCAGCCGCTCTTCGTCGACCGCGAGCAGAGCCTGATCGTTGTTGATTTCGATGGTCAGCATGCGATCTGCGGCACATTCGGCCTCGACTGGGCGTGGGCAGTTCGACGGCCTAAGCCGTCCGCTGTTCCGGATAGGCCGCTGGTCCGGATACTTGATACGGCCATGATAGACGGCCGTCAAGCTTTTGATCAGGCTGTCTTCGACCGTGGCCAATTCCCGCAGCGTCAGGCTGCACTCGTCGAATTGCCCGTCGAGCAGGCGTTTCATGGCGATGTCGTGGACCAGGCTTTCGATTCGAGCCGGCGTCGGTTCGGCCAGGGCCCGGCTGGCCCCTTCGACCGCGTCGGCCAGCATCAACACCGCCGCTTCCTTCGTCTGCGGCTTGGGGCCCGGATAGCGGAACGCGCTCTCTTCGACTTCGCCGCCGTCGGGATCGGTTTCGCTCCGCTCGTTGGCCCGATGGTAGAAGTATTCGACCAGCGTGGTGCCGTGATGCTGCTGAATGAAATCCAACAGCGCCTCGGGCAAATGATGTTGCCGGGCCAGGTCGGCCCCGTCCTTGACGTGGGCGATGATGATCAGCGTGCTCATGGCCGGCACCAGGGTATCGTGACGGCTGCTGTCGTTCCCCTGGTTCTCGACGAAATAGGCCGGCTTGAGCATCTTGCCGATGTCGTGGAAATAGGCCCCCACGCGGACCAACAGCCCCCGGGCGTGAATGCTTTCGGCCGCGGCCTCGGCGATCGACGCCACGTTGATCGAATGGTTGTACGTGCCCGGGCGCGGCGCACCAGTTCCTGCAGCAGCGGATGGGAAATATCGGCCAGCTCCAGCAAACTCAAGTCGGTCTGCACGCCGAACAGCCTTTCGACCAGCGGCATCAGCGCCGCTCATCACGATCGTGGCCAGCAGCGACCACAGGCCGAAGCGGATGGCATCGGGCAGGACCATTTCGTAGAACGGCTGTTCGGCCAGCGTGCCGACGCCGATCGTGGTCAGCATCACCACCACGCCGACGCACAGGCCGACGTAAATCAACTTCCAGCGGCTGCGAATCGGGCCGACCAGCAGAATCGCGGTGGCCACGGCCGCGTTGAGAATGATGAACTCATACATTCCCTGGCCGATCGACACCACGACCACCAATGCCAGGGCGGCCGAAAACAACAGCGCCGATTCCTGGTGGTAGGCGATCGAAATCGTCATGCCAAACAGCAGCAGCGGAATCAATTCCGCCCGCAGGCTGTCGGTGCCGGCCAGCATCGTCAAACCGACGGTCACGATGACCAGTCCAAGCACGATCAGGAATTGCCGCATGTTGTCGATGATCCGGCGTTCGTACGCCAGCACGTACACGCCGCACAGCGTCAACAGTGCCACGAACATTCCCAGCGTGGCCAACGAATAGCTGACCCGCTTGCATCGTTCCCAGGCTCTTGGTCAGCGCCTTGTGTTCCCGCTCCAAAAGCTCCATGCTCTCGGTCGTCAGCGGTTGACCGGCGCGGGCCAGCAGATCGCCCGGCTCGAACGGCGTGAAGACGTCGTGCACGCGGGCGTTGGCCTCTTCGCGCGCGCGGCGGGTCTCGTCGTTGTTGAGCGACAACGTCGGAATCAACTGCGGCCGCAGCCAATCGAACACCCGCTCCACCACTTCAGGCGAGGGGGTTTCGGCGGCCAGCCGCTTCTTCAGCCAGTGCGCGTCCCCCAGGATCACGTCGCTGACGTTGAAAATATGCCGATCGTCGGGCCGCCCCTTGGGAAAGACGACGATCTCTTTCTGGTTGCCTTCTTTTTGTTCTTGCGGCAACTCCTTGAGCAGACCGTGCTGCTCCCAGGGCAACATGGCGTCGGCCACCGATTTCTCGAGCTGCGCCAGCGCCTCGGGAGTCGACAGCGCGGCGCGAAACGCCTCGAAATGTTGTTCTTGCTCGGCCGGCGGCAAGGCCGGTTTGTCGGGCGTCGACGAGGCGAAAAACTCCTGCCACACTCCGTCTTCCAGCTCGGCCAGCGATTGCACTTTCAGAATTCGCGAAACCTGATTCATCAGCCCGGCCCGCAGCTGAACCAGCGGCTCCTTGTCCTGCTCGTAAACGAACCGCACTTCGCGCTGGGCCCGTTCGCGGGCTTCCAGGGTCCGCTGCGGCTCGGGCTTTTCGAAGTGGACCCGGGCCACGATGTTGCGCAGCGGCGTGTAGCCGGTCCGGTACGACAACGGCGGCGCCCAGCCGCCGGTGATCAGCCACAGTACCAGCGCGCAAATCGCACACAGGCCCAGCCGCACGCAGGACGTCGCCTCGTTGCAAATAGTCCCATGTCCGCTCGAGGAAGCCCGGCGGCAGTTCGAGCGCTGCTACACGCTCCGATCGCGTTCGCCTGCGAGTTCCACTGGCCATACTGACGTTTCCAGCCCGCCGATCATCGGCACTGGGCTGGCGATCTCCTAGTGTCCCGCGCGCGGGCTCATTGCGCCGCTTCGGTTCGTCGTCATACGCCCTGACGATCTGTTGCACCAAACGATGGCGCACGATGTCCGAATTGCCGAGCGTGACGTGACAAAATCCTTCAATCCCTTCCAGCCGCGTGATCGCATCGATCAGGCCGCTGCGGGCGTGCGTGGGCAGATCGATCTGCGTGGTATCGCCCGACACGACCATTTTCGTTCCCAGGCCCATCCGCGTCAGAAACATCTTCATCTGCGCCACGGTCGTGTTTTGCGCTTCGTCCAGAATCACGAAGGCCGCATTAAGCGTTCGCCCGCGCATGTAGGCCAGCGGAATCATCTCGATCAGGTCTTGTTCGGTATAGCGTTTCACCTGTTCGTAATCCATCATCTCGCGCAGCGCGTCGAGCAGCGGGCGGAGATAGGGATTGATCTTGGCTTGCAAATCGCCCGGCAAATATCCCAGGCTTTCGCCCGCCTCGACCGCCGGCCGCACCAGCACGATCTTGCGGATCGCCTGCTGCTTCAGCGCCTGCACCGCCATCGCCACGGCCAGGTAGGTTTTGCCCGTCCCGGCCGGGCCGGTGCAAAAGACCAGATCGTGTTTCTGGATCGTCTCCACATACCGGGCTTGTCCACCGGTGCGGGGTCGAATCGGCCGACCGGCGTGTTGCAGGTCTTCCAGGGCGGCGTGTTCGACCACGGCGCCGCCTGTCACCCGGGCCAGCGCCTCGGCAACTTCTTCGGGGGCCAGCGAACCCTGCCGCTTGACCACGGTCTGCAACTGTTCGAACAGTTCGGTGGCTCGGGCGACCGGCAGATCTTCTCCCTCGATGTGGATTCGATCGTTGCGGCTGGAAATCGACACGCCCAGCGCCTCGCGAATGCGGCGGAGATGTTGGTCCCTCGTTCCGAACAAAGCCAAGAGCGACTTGGTATCGGAAACCGGTATCGTGGCTTCAGCCATTCGCTTCGGGGCCAGCGGCCGCACACGGCTGTGCGCCAGCCGCCAGAAATATCGAGGGGCAGCAGAGAGAACACCTTAACTATACCCAATAGTTCGCGCGCTCGACTAGCTGGCCGCACCGATCGAGCCACAATCGCCTGTGCGGATTGCACTTGCGATCGTTTTCGGCATTTCGCCGTCCGGCTGTCGCGCCGGCCCGCCGCGCCGCTAAAGGCGGTACAAGTCCGCGCTGCAATCCCCACGTCGCTTTGGCTCATCCGCCACCGCTCAATTGCCGAAGCCGTTCCAGACAAAAAAGAAATAGGCCACCGGCGCGGCGAACAGCAGCGAGTCGACGATGTCCAGCACGCCGCCGAAACCGGGCAGCCAGTCGCTCGAGTCCTTCATCGCGGCATCGCGTTTCAGCAGCGACTCGGCCAGGTCACCCACCATCCCGGCCAGTCCCACCAGGATGCCGAACGAGCAGCCATTCGTCCACATCCACATGAATCGGCTTCGATCCCACAAACCGCGGCCAGACCCAGGCCAGCATGAGCCAAGCGGCGAACGTGCTGGCAGCCAACCCGCCGATTGCTCCCTCGATCGTCTTGCCGGGACTCAAATGCGGCGCCAGTTTATGCCGGCCGATAAGCCGCCCGACGGTATAGGCGCCCGGTGTCGCCGAGTTTGACGACCGTGACCATGGCCAGCAGCATCACGACGCCGGCGACGCCGTCGTTGAGCGATCGTAACAGCACGAGAAAGCTGAACAGCAGACCGACGTAGCACAGCGGCCATGCGGTAGCCGCCAGCCGACGTTGTCGCTCCCTCGGCCTGGCGGTAGCAAATGATTTCAAACAGCATCGCGGCGATCAGCGAGACGACCAGCGACGCGGCGGGAGCAAACAGCAAGCCCGCCGGTTCGGCCCGGGCCCGCCGGCCACTCGCAGACCAGCGGCAGCCACGCACTGGCCACGATCAACAAGTTGCCCGCGTGCACCAGTGGGCGCCACGGGCGCCAGCCCTGCCGCGCGCGACAGCCCGACCGCTTCGTCCGAAGCCAAGCGCGACCACGCAGATCGAAACGATCCCCAGCCACGCACCGGGCGAGGAAATATCGGCCAGGCACGCGCCGATGAGCACGCCGACCAGCAGCAGCCCCAGTATCAACCGCCAACGCAGCACAGACGGCTCCTGTTCTCAACGGGCGGCGTGTCGTGTCACACGCGCCCCGTGCGTCTATCCGTGCAAGCCGCCAAAGCGGCGGTCGCGGGCCGAATAGTCGCGGATGGCCTGGTGCAGATCGGCCTCGCGAAATTCGGGCCAGCAATGTTCGGTGACCCAAATCTCGGCATAGCTGATCTGCCAGAGCAGGAAGTTGCTGAGCCGCATTTCGCCGGCGGTGCGAATCAGCAGGTCGGGGTCGGGCATGCCGGCCGTATAGAGCGCGTCGTTCAGCGTCGCTTCGTTGATCGCGGCCGGATCGAGCTCGCCTTGCCGCACGCGGCGGGCGATCTGCTGCACGGCGTCGACCAGTTCGGCCCGGCTGCCGTAGTTGATCGCCAGGCAAAGCCGCATGCCGGTGTTGGCCGCGCTCAGGGCGATCGTCTTTTGCATCTCGCGCTGCACGACTTCGGGAATGTCGTCGCGGCGGCCGATCACGCTCACCGAGATGTTCTGCTCCATGATCGTCGAGCGTTCCTCGATCATGTATTGCTCGAGCAGGTGCATCAGGAAATCGAGTTCGCCGGGTGGCCGCTTCCAGTTCTCGCTCGACAGGCAGTAGAGCGTGAGCTGCTCGATGTCCAGCTGGGCACAGGCCTCGGTCGTGCGGCGGACGCTGGCCACGCCGCGGCGATGCCCCTCGATCCGCGGCAATCCCTGCCGCTGCGCCCAGCGGCCGTTGCCGTCCATGATGATGGCGATGTGCCGCGGCCGCGCCGCCGGCGGCACGTCGGCAAGCTTGTCAGGCGCTGACGGCGGTTTCGGACATGGGGACATTCACCATTGAGCGACACTTCACTCCGCACGATGGGCCAGCTTCGCCTTGGCGGCCGGTGCGGTGCGGGCCGTCGCGAAAATCGTCTGCTCGCGATCCGGTCCCACCGAAACCACCTCCACCGGCCGGCCCACCAGTTTGCTCAGCCGAGCCAGATAGGCATGGGCCTCGGCCGGCAAATCTTCCATTCGCCGGGCCGCCGGTCGTGTCGCGCCGCCAGCCGGGCAGCGTTTCCAAGACCGGCACGGCACGCCGCAGATCGTCGACGTGGCTGGGAAAATCGGTCACCCGCCGGCCGTCGATCTCATAGGCCGTGCAGATCCGGATCTCCGGCATTTCGTCCAGCACGTCGAGCAGCATCACCGCCAGCGTGTCGACGCCGCTCAGCCGGGCCGTGTAGCGGGCCGCCACCGCGTCGAACCAGCCGCAGCGCCGCGGACGCCGCGTGACCGTGCCGTATTCGTTTCCCCGGTCGCGAATGTGCTGGCCCAGCTCGTTGTTCAGCTCGGTCGGAAACGGGCCGCCGCCGACCCGGGTCGAATAGGCCTTGATCACGCCGATCACCTTGGTGATCCAGCGGCCGGGAATGCCCGATCCGCTCGACACGCCGGCCCCCGAGCTGTTGCTGCTGGTGACGAAGGGGAACGTGCCGTGATCGATGTCCAACAGCGCCCCTTGCGCCCCTTCGAGCAGAATCCGCTTGCCGGCTTCGACCGCGTCGAGCAGATAGGCGGTCGTGTCGCCCAGATAGGGCTTCAACCGCTCGGCATAGGCTTTGTATTCGGTCACGACGGCCGCCGGATCGATCGAGCTGGCGTCGGCGCTGCCGTTCAAGCTGGCCAGCGAGCGGTTTTTGGCCGCCGACGATGTGTGCGATCCGCTGCGGAAAATCGTCGCGATACAGATCGCCCAGCCGCACGGCGTACGACCGGGCGACCTTGTCGCTGTAGCAGGGACCGATGCCGCGCATCGTGGTGCCGATGTTCTCGCCGCTCGAACAGCTCTTGTCGAGCGCCCGATCCTCGGCGATGTGCCAGGGAAAGATCACGTGGGCCCGATCGCTGAGCATCAGGTTCTTGCCGACCGGCACGCCGCGCGCGAGCAGGCCGTCGATCTCTTGCAGGATGCTGGCCGGGTTGAGCACCACGCCGCCGGTCACCACGCATTGCACGCCCGGGGTGAGAATGCCGCTGGGAATGAGCGACAGTTTGTAGGTCTGGCCATCGCGGACGACGGTATGGCCGGCGTTGCTGCCGCCCTGATAGCGGACGACGATGTCGTGCTGTTCGGTCAGGATGTCGACGAGCTTGCCTTTGGCTTCGTCTCCCCACTGCAGACCGATGACGCAAGTAACGCTCAAAGCTGACAACCTCTGGCCCATCGGGCCGAATGGACACGACAAACAGTTTCTCGCCCGCTGTGGGCACATGGCAGCCACGCCGCTCGCGCTGGTGGCCCTGAGATTTCGAGCCGTAAAGCGTGACCGGTGGGCGGTTTTTGCCGCCGCCGACCGCCGCAAACCCAACAGTTTAGGCTGCTGGGGAGCACCCGGTCAAGCAGACCATCGGGGGCAACATTGCGATCCGCAGGGCACCGAGAGCGTTCACGGCTCGAGCCCCAGATTCCGGCGATAGGCGGCCCGCTGGTTGTCGACGCCTAATCGCTCGCTGATCGCCTCAAAACGCTCGGCGGCTTTCGCCAAAGCCTCCGCGGGCTTGGCCTCGCCCCGCACGGCCTGCCCGACCGCTTCGTCCAGGGCCGCGTAATACTCCTCCCAGCCGGGGATCCGCAAGGCGTCGACCCAGACCGATCGCGACGCTGCCTCGCCGACCACTCGGGCATACTCGCCCGCCGCTCCCCGATCGAGTCCCGGCTCGACCCACTCCGACGCCTCCTTTTGTTGCGAGCGGCGATAGAGCGTCGTGGCTGCCGATGCGCTGGCCACGCGCGTCCCCCACTTTTCGCCCGCCAGCCAGGTGAGCAAGCCGAACGCGGCGGTCGCGTGGGGCGAGCCCTTGACCACCACGCCCAAGCGTCCTTCGAGCGGGACGACCGGCACGTGGATCGACTCGTCGGCCGTCCGCTCGTCCCAGCGCTGCGAGGCAAAGTTGAACATTTGCGCTGCGCCGGGCAATTCGGCAAAACCGACTTTCACGTCGACCGGCTTCGCGCTTGCCCGCCGCGGTCGGCCAGGTCAACGCCATCGCCGATTGGCCGGCAAAAAACGCCGCGCCGCACGCCTGACTGGATCGAGTTCGTCGTGCTGCGGTCGGCCTGCGCGCGCGCGATTGGCGGCCACCAGTTCTTCGAGCGCGCGGACAAACGGCGGGCCGGCCACCAGCGGTTTGAAATCCTCGATGTTGAACAGCGTCGAAAAATTGTCGCGGTGCTTGGCGTAGGCCGCCGCTCGCGCCAGCAGCAACTTGGCCCCCCAGCCGCCAGCGAGCGGTTCGAGCGTGCCGTGCCAGGCGCTGATCGGCCGGCGGCGCGTCGTCGCCGAGGTTTTCTCGCTTGGCGAAGAATTGGGCCAGGGCTTGATATTCGGCCCAGGTTGTCGGCGGCGAGCGGTTGAATTTTTCGAACAGATCGCGGCGATAGAGCAATGTCAACTGCGGCGCGCCCAACGGCACGGCCCACACGTCGTCGCCCCAAACGGCCCCCTGCTGAACCAGCAAAAACATGTCGGACCAGGCCGCCTGCGGACTCGTCGCGCACGTCGGCCGGCACGTCGACCAACCGGCCGCCTCGACCAGCGTTCCCAGAGCGGTGGCCGGAATCACCAGAGCATCGGGCCTGTCGCTGCCCGTCTCCGTCGGACAAGGCTTCGAGACTTTCGACCTCGATCACCTCCAAGGTGTTGCCGGTCACGGCGTGCCATTCGGCCTTCAGCCGGCCGATCGCGTCGGCCAGGGCCGGATCGGCCACGACGCCAATCCGCACCGTTTCGGCCGCCTGCGCCACCGGCGCCGAATCGAGCTTTTGATTGCCGCCAACAACCCAGTAAGGCCACGGCCGAAGCGAGAAACGGGACCACGAAGCCGAACCGCCAGCCTAGCGGCCTCAGGCGCCGCACTCGGCTTCGATCGTCTTCAAGTCCATGCATGGCTGGAGTAAACCGGGAGGAGGGGCTTTCGGCGGGTGAACCTGGGCGTAGACACTACGTTCCGCTGCGGCCGCCGGTTCGGCAAAAATCTCGACTCATTCTCGTCGCCAACCGCCAAATCAGCCGACTAACTTAGCCGCTCCGCCACGCCGCCCCAAGAGCCCAGGCCGTTGCGGGGGTGGAACCGGGCAGAGTAAAATCCCGCCGCCCGAGCAGTCGCGCGGGCAATTGTTCCTGGCGATCACAGGCGGAGCGAGCATGAGCATCTTTCTGGGCATCGACGTCGGCACGTCGGGCACCAAAACGCTGGCCATCGACGAGCGGGGAAAAATCCTCGCCCAGGCCACGGCCGACTATCCGATCTATCACCCCAAGCCTCTCTGGAGCGAGCAAGATCCCGAAGATTGGTGGCAGGCCGTCATCAAAACCGTCCGCGCCGTCGTCCGTCTGGGCAAGCTCAAACCGGCCGACGTCAAGGCGATCGGCCTGTCGGGCCAGATGCATGGCTCGGTCTTTCTCGACAAGCGCGATCGCGTCGTCCGCCGCGCCATCCTGTGGAACGACCAGCGCACCGCCGCCGAATGTCAGGAAATCGAACAGCGGGCCGGCGGCCGCGCGGCCCTCATCGGCATGGTGGCCAATCCGGCGCTGACCGGCTTTACCGCTCCCAAAATTCTTTGGCTGCGCAATCACGAGCCCAAGAATTTCGACAAAACCGTCAAGGTGCTTTTGCCCAAGGACGAAATCCGCCGCCGCCTGACCGGCGTTTACGCCTCGGAAATGAGCGACGCCAGCGGCATGCTGCTGTTGGACGTCAAGAACCGCCGCTGGTCGAGCGAACTGCTCGGCAAGCTCGACTTGGACCGCAGCCTGCTCGGCGAGCTTGTATGAATCCGAGCAGGTGACCGGCCAGCTGACGCCCGACGCGGCCAAACAGCTCGGCCTGTCGACCGACTGCGTCGTGGTCGGCGGAGCCGGCGACTGTGCGGCCGGCGCGGTCGGCAACGGCATCGTCAGTCGCGGCGTGCTGTCGACGTCGATCGGCACGTCGGGCGTGATGTTCGTCCACAGCGACGCAGTTCAGGTCGATCCGCTGGGCCGGTTGCACACGTTCTGCCACGCCGTCCACGGCAAGTGGCATTTGATGGGGGTCAACCTGTCGAGCGGCGGCTGCCTGCAATGGTTTCGCAATCAGCTTTGCCAGGCCGACGTGGCCGCCGCCAAGCGGGCCAAGCGCGATCCCTACGAAATCCTCATCGCCGAGGCCGAGCCGATTGCCGCCGGGCAGCGACGGGCTGTTCTTCCTCCCCTATTTGTCGGGCGAGCGAACGCCCCATGCCGACCCCAACGCCCGCGGGGCTTTCGTCGGCCTGACCAACGCCCACACCCGCGGGCATGTCGTCCGCGTCGATTCTCGAAGGGGTGACCTTCGCCCTGCGCGACAGCCTGGAGATCATTCGCGAGCTTGGGGTGCCGGTCGGGCAGATCCGCGCCTCGGGGGGCGGCTCGCGCAGCCCGCTGTGGCGGCAAATCCAGGCCGACGTTTTCGGGCAAAAAGTCGTCACGCTCAACGCCGAGGAAGGGCCGGCCTATGGCGTGGCCCTGCTGGCCGCGGTCGGCGCCGGGGCCTACAAGAACATCGAGGAGGCCTGCGCCGCCACGACGCGCGTCACGCGCCAAACAGCTCCCCGCCGCTCGGCCGTCGCCCGTTACGACGCGGCCTTTGTCGAATATCAGCAGCTCTACCGTTCGCTGAAAGACGACTTCCAGCGGATCGCGGCCCTGGTCCACAGCAAATAGATTCCGACGCGACGAAGACAGATTCACTCCACAGCGTTTTTCCAGTTAGCAAGAGGATGCGGCAGCTCATGGCTCAAGATTGTGATCTCGGATTGATCGGCCTGGCGGTGATGGGTGAAAACCTGGCACTCAACATGGAGAGCCGGGGCTATCGTCTGGCGGTCTTCAACCGCACGACCAGCGTCGTCGATCACTTCATCGCGGGCCGGGCCGCGGGCAAAAAATTCGTCGGCTGCCACACCGTTCAGGAGCTGGTCGGCGCGCTGAAGGCGCCGCGCAAAGTGATGCTGATGATCAAGGCCGGGCCGGCCGTCGACGCCGTGATCGAAGAGTTGCTGCCGTTGCTCTCGCCCGGCGACATCATCATCGACGGCGGCAACACCCACTATGCCGACACCGAACGCCGCACCAAATATGTCGAATCGAAAGGACTGCTCTTCATCGGCACCGGCGTGTCGGGGGGCGAAGAGGGGGCCCTGAAGGGCCCCAGCATCATGCCCGGCGGATCGATCAAAGCCTGGCCGGCGGTCAAACCGATCTTTCAGGCCATCGCCGCCAAGGTCGGGCCCGAAGGAGGACATTCCCTGCTGCGAGTGGGTCGGTCCGCGCGGCGCCGGCCACTACGTCAAGATGGTTCACAACGGCATCGAATACGGCGACATGCAGTTGATCTCCGAAGCCTATTTCATCCTCAAGGAAGCCCTGAACCTGTCGAACGACGAGCTGTACGACGTCTTCGACGATTGGAATCGCGGCGAGCTGGATAGCTACCTGATCGAAATCACCCGCGACATCTTCAGCGTCAAGGATCCCGACACCGGCGATTTCCTGCTCGACAAAATCAAGGACACCGCCGGCGCCAAAGGGACCGGCAAATGGATGAGCCAGTTGGCCCTCGACCTGGGCGTCCCCAGCACGCTGGTCACCGAAGCGGTTTACGCCCGGGCGCTGTCGGCGGCCAAAGATGCCCGGGTGCACGCCTCGAAAGTGCTCAAGGGCCCAACGGCCAAATTCTCGGGCGATCGCGAGGCGTTCATCGCGGCGGTCCGCGACGCGCTCTATGCCTCGAAGATTTGCAGCTACGCCCAGGGCTTTGTGCAAATGGCCGCCGCCGCCAAGGAGCACGATTGGCCGCTCAAGTTCGGCGACATCGCCCTGCTGTGGCGTGGCGGCTGCATCATCCGCGCCCGCTTTTTGGATCGCATCAAAGAGGCCTTCGATGCCGATCCGAAACTTGGAAAACCTGCTCCTGGCCCCTTACTTCCAGGCCGAGGTGCAGCGGGCTCAGGCGGCCTGGCGGCAAGTCATCGCCACGGCGGTGAACTTGGGCATTTGGGTTCCGGCCGCCACGACGGCGCTGGCCTATTTCGACGGCTATCGCCGCGCCCGGCTGCCGGCCAACTTGCTGCAGGCCCAGCGCGATTACTTCGGCGCCCACACCTACGAGCGGCTCGACAAACCAGGCATCTTCCACACCCCCTGGCTCGAACTTCGCCGCACGCCGAAGGCGTGAGGCAGGAGCGTGGATCAGGTGAACAGGAGAAAGGGAATCAACGGCTCGGCGCGTTTCATTCTCCCTGATCCTGCTCACTGCTCTAGCGGCGCAGCCGCTACCGCTTTCGCGCACGAATTGCACTTTGGGCGTGCCGGCCGATTTGCTGCCGGTCCCTTTGAAGAACTCGGGGACCAGCCGCATCTTTTCGCGCGGCCGTTCGGCGTCGTGGAAGTTGTCCCCCTTCAGCAGAATCGGGCCGGTTTCGGTGATCCCGCCAAACGACCGCGGGCCGTCGGTCTGGCAGGGAAACCAGTGGCCGTGATCGTCGTCGTCGAGCAGATAGAACTCGGGATAGACGTGCTGCGGCACCCACACCGTGCGGGCCGGAATCTTGCTGGCCCGGCACAGCGCGATGAACAGCGAGGCCATGTCCTCGGGATCCCCCTTCTTTTCGATCAGCGTGCGGGCGGCCCCTTTCAGTTCGCCCTTGTTGGGCTGGATGTTGGTCATCACCCAATCGTAGATCGCCTCGACTTGCTGCCACGCCGTCTCCTTGTCGGCCACCAGCTGCTTGGCCAAGGCGATGATTTTGGGGTGCCGCGTTTCGATGCCCGGGCTGGTGCCGACGTACATCGTCAATTGCCGATCGAGCTTCTTGGGAATCTTGTAAATGCTCGTGTCGGTCGGCGGCGTTTGCGGCGCGTGACTCACCTCGAACGTCACCAGCGCCCGGGCTTCTTCGCCGGCCGTGATCATGCGGCACCTCGATGATCATCTGCTTGAGCGTGACGCCGCTCACGCGATAGTGCAGGCTGGGAACGTTGGGCGTCAGCTCTTCGTCGACGATCTTCACCGTTTGCTCGGGCCAATCGATCGGCACCAGCGCGGTTCCCAGCAGGTTCATGCAGCTGCCCCCCTGGGCTTTGATGATCACGCCGACTTTCAGCTTTTGCGTCACCGGCGTGCCCAGCTGCGCACCCTTGGCCGGCGACAGTGTCTTTGAACTGAGCCGCCGCCGGCCGAACCGCGCAGAGCAAGCACGACGAACGAGTGCCAGAAGTAAAACGCGAACTTGCATCGGAGTCACCCACACATCGAGCATCGAAGCGAAAACAACGAAAGCCAAGCTTTCATTGTAATTCGCCGCCGTTTCGCCGCGGTTGCGGCCAAGGCCAGCACGGCGACAGCCAAATCGGGTGCGGATTTTAACGGCCGTAGCGGGATCGTGCCAGGCGGCAGACGGCAGATCCGGGGCATGCCGAACTGCGATCGGCGTGGCAGCACGGCCGTGCCGGCCGTGCTAACCGGCTGCTGCGCGCTCGACCGGCTGGCGCCGCGCCAAGGCGCCCGAGCTGAAAGCAACCGATGCCGACCAGAACTCCGGCCATGTCGGCACACCCAGTCCCAAAAGTCGCAGTCGCGGCCGACGATCGGCTGCGTCAATTCGTCGAACGCTCCGTAGCCGGCCAGCAGCACCACGATCGTCGCCACCACGGCCAGCGTCACCGGCCGCCGCATGCCGCAGTCGCGATCGAGAGCAGCAAGGCCAAACCGAAGTAGGCCGAAAAATGCATCCACTTGTCGGCGTTGCCGAAACGGGGCATGCGGCGGCGTCGGCCAGTGCGTGCCGGCGAACATCCCCAGCCAATAGATCGCCACCACGCCCCAGCTCAACCAGCGCCACACCTGGCGGCGGTCGGTCGGTTTCGCACGCTCTTCCAGCACAGCGTTCGACATCATTTGCGTCTCGCGTCTGCTTGGCCGGGACGGGTTCGAGCGGCCATAGCCCGACGGGCTCGTCCCGAATCGCGCGGCGACTGCGAATTGTAGGCTGCTAGCAATCGCCGGGGGTATAGCTAAAGCCGGGACAAGTCGATTTTAATGACTTCCGGTCCCCCGCTTCATTATCGGCTTGGGCCGACTTGCCGCGATACTAGCGATTTTGTCGCCCGGCCGAAGGGGGGGAATGGCCGTCTGCCAATATGCCCAGGTTGGCAGTCACTCGGTGAGGCGACGACGTTGATTGCTGAAATCATCTCCATCGGCGACGAATTGGCCAGCGGCGAGCGGCTCGACACCAACAGCCAATGGCTCAGCCAGCGTTTGGGCGAATTGGGCGTCCGCGTCCTCTATCACACCACCGTTGCCGACGATCTGGCGGCCAACGTCGAGGTGTTTCGCCTGGCACTCGACCGGGCCGACCTGGTGCGTGGCCACCGGCGGCTTGGGCCCGACGGCCGACGATCTGACGCGCGACGCCGTTGGCCCAGGCGACCGGAGTCGAGCTGGTGTCTGGACGAGCCGTCGCTCGAGCATATTCGCTCGCTGTTCGCCCGGCACAATCGCCCGATGCCCGAGCGCAATCGCTTGCAAGCGATGTTTCCGGCCGGCAGCCGGCCGATCGACAATCCCGCCGGCACCGCCCCGGGCATTTGGCTCGAAGCCCCCCGGTCCGGGCCGCGCCGCCTGCCGGCTATTCGCCCTGCCGGGCGTGCCGGCCGAAATGCGCGAGATGTTCGCCGCCACCGTGGCGCCGGCGGTCGCCGCCCTGCTGGGCGAGCCGCGGATGATTCGCCACCGCCGCATCAAGTGTTTCGGGGCGGGCGAAAGCCAGGTCGAACAAATGCTGCCCGACCTGATTCGCCGCGGCCGCGAGCCGTCGGTCGGCATCACGGTTCACGAAGCGACGATCACGCTGCGAATCACGGCCGGCGGCCGCACCGACGCAAGAATGTCTGGCGGCGATGCGGCCGACCGAAGAGACGATCCGCGAATCGCTCGGCGTGCTGGTCTTCGGCACTGAGGACGACGAACTGGAAGACGTCGTCGTGCGGCTGCTCACCGAGCGGCAGCGCACGGTTTCGACGGTCGAGTGGGGAACGCGGGGCCGGCTGGCCCGCTGCCTGGCCCGTGCGGCCGCCGGCAGCGGCTGCCATGCCGGCAGTTTGACGATCGATTCGGTAGCCGCGGCCGAGCGTGCTTTTCGGCGGCGCAGGCTCGGTTCGCGCGCCGGCGCCGGGCGCCGGAATTTGCCGGCTGGCTGGCCGAGCGAGTGCCGCCGCGTTTTTGCCTCCGATTTTGCGCTCGCCATCGGGCCGTTTCCGGCGATCGATCCGGCCGCTCCGACGCGCCGATTGCCCCCAGCGATACGGTGGCCGGCGTGCCGGCCGGCGGGCGCCGCCGAGTTCCACTTCGCCCTGGCCACGGCCGAAAGCACGCTTGTCCGGTCGAGCACGATGGCCCATCATCCGGCGATTTGGGAGCCCCGCGCCGCCAAGCAGGCGCTCAACCTGCTGCGGCTGCCATGTTAAGCATTGACCGAAGCGGCCCCTTCTTTCGGTCGGGCCGTTCGTAAGCTATGCATCAGTAATAATTCGGGGCAATCGAAAAAATGCTCGCGTACTGGAATCGAGCCGGGTATGTTAACGTTACTCAGATCCTTTCGGTTCGCGTGCCATAGAGCGAGAACGCTAATGCCCCACACGCCGCGTTAAGCACTTGGGCTTTTGCGGCGTATCTACAACTCTCTCCATGCCAGCAGCGCTTGCGCTCTTGGTGTTCTCGGGGAGAGGCCCAATGGGATTGGTTATTTCCAGTCAGCGTCCTTCCCGTGGGCGACAGTGTCTTTTGATTGCGGTCGGCACCGCCGGTGCGGAAATCATTCAATTATTCATTCCGCACCCCGCGCTCAGGCATAAACCGATCCGCTCGTTTATCAGCTCAAGGTGGGCCACCCAAGGGTGGCCGGTAGCTGGCACGTTTTTATTTATTCCTTTTCGTTCTTTCGGACAGCGAGGCAGAGATGAATACAGTACGTTCTTTACAGCGGCTAGCGGCATACGCGGCGGCGATTTTGCTTTTTTCCGCGGCGAGCCTGCACGCAGGCAACTTTACCACCCTGTACGTTTTCACTGGCGGCACTGGCCCAGCAAACCCGAGTGCCGGCGTGACGCTCGTCGGCTCGACGCTTTATGGGACTACCGCGTCCGGTGGCACGAATAATGGCGGCGCCGTATTCAGCTACAACCTCAACACCGGCGTCGAAAGCACCCTGCACAGCTTCTCCGGCAGCGGAATTTCCGGCGGCGACGGGGAGGCGCTTACGGCTGGCGTGACGCTCCTCGGATCAACTCTCTACGGCTCCACAAGCGAAGGGGGTGGCGGCTTGGGAGGCACCCTCTTCTCCGTCGGCACCAACGGCTTGGGATTCAACAGTCTGTTAAGCTTCGCCGAACAAGGCGCGTATCCATCCAACGACGGGACTGACCCCTATGCAAACTTAACGGCCGTGGGCTCGTTGCTTTACGGCACGACAACAACTCTTGGGCCCGCCGGGGGCGCGAACGTCGGCGGAACGCTGTTCAGTTACAATCCCGGCAACGGTCAGATCACTGATCTGCACAGTTTCGGGGCCATCGGCGACGGGTCGGCGCCGTACGGCGCCTTAGTGGACGCCGGTTCAATTCTCTACGGAACGACCTTCGGGGGCGGCGCCTACGGCGTCGCAACGAACGGTGACGGGACAATATTCAGCTACAACATCGCCACCGGCCAGGAGACCGTCCTGTACAGCTTCTTAGGCCCGACGAGCGGCGACGGCAAAGACCCCATTGGGGGATTAACGCTCGTTGGCTCAACCCTCTATGGGACGACGAACGAAGGCGGCGCAGATCGGCGATCCGGGGACTCTGTTCAGCTTCAACCTTAATACCGGCCACGAGAGCGTCCTCCACATTTTCGGAACCGGTACCGACGCGAGCAATCCCCACTCTACGTTGACGCTTGTCGGGTCGACCCTATACGGAACGACGGTCGCGGGCGGGGCCGTCGGCCAGGGCACCATTTATAGCTACAACATAACCACCGGTGCGTACGCCGTCGTGCATAGCTTCTCCAGCACCGACGGGAGCGGTCCGAGCGACATCGGGGGCTTGGCACTGTCGGGCACGACGCTGTACGGAACGGCGTCCCACTACGGTCCGAACGGCAGCCTCGACAGCGGAACTATCTTCGCGTTTCAGACCCCGGAGCCGAGCACGTGCGTCCTGGCGCTATTGGGCGTCGGCGCCCCGTTGGCCGCCAGTTGCCGCCGGCTGAAGGAACGTTACGGCGCCCGGTGTTCTTGCTGACCGCGCCTTCCGCTGGCGACGGGAGTCGCCGAGGAAGCAGCCGAAACCGAGAAAGGTGTCAGGGATCTCCTGGCACCTTTTTTCGTGATGCCGCTTATTTGCCGGCCGGCTTCTCGGCCGGCGGAGCCGGCGGCGCCAGCGTTTGCAGCAGCTTGCCTTCCAGGTTCCACTCCAGCAATTTGCTGTCCTGGCCGCCGGCCACGACGGTCTTGCCGTCGGGCGTGATGGCGACCGAGTAGAGGAAATCGGTCGCTCCGCCGGAAGTCGCGCTCTGACTTTCCCGATATCGCTGTTGAACAGCCGGACGACGCGATCTCCCCAGCTTGAGATCATCTTGTTCGTCAAGCCGACGAAAGCGATGCTGGTGGCCTCCTTTTCCAGCGGTGGGCGTGGCACGCAATTGATCGCCGGACGCATAATCCCAGAACTTGATCACGCAGTCGGCGCCGGCACTGGCCAGCATCTTGCCATCGCCACGCCAGGCGACGTCGAGCACGTGGTGCGTGTGCCCTTCGAACGAATTGGTCAGGCCGCCGGTGGCGACGTCAAACACTTTGACGATCCGGTCGGCCGCGCCCGAGGCCAGCAGCGTGCCGTCGGGCGAGAAATCCAGCCCAAAGACCGTGTCGCTATGGCCGGGCGAGATCGTGCGGATCAGCTTGCCGTCGGCCACGTTCCACAGCTTCAGTTCGCCCGAACGCGATGGCTCGCCGCCACCGGTGGCCAGCAGCGTGCCACTTGGATCGAACGCCAAGCGCCAGCACCCGATCGACCAGGATTGCCGGATCGTCGACGTGGCCGATCACCCGCTCCAGTTGCCAGGAGGGAATCGGCTGCCAGACGATCACCGCTTTGTCCGCGCCGATCGACAGCGGGCTGCCGCCGGCCGTTAGCGCCGCGGCCAGCACCGGCCCGGCGTGTCCCTCGAACGAATCGACCGGCAGCCCGGTGTTGCTGCTGAACGTATAGACGGTTTTTGTTGTCGCCGCCGACGAGCAATTGGGCTCCATCGGCCGAGTAGGCAACCGTGCGGAACGGTGCTTCGAGCGCCGTGGCTTGTTGGGTGGCCGCGGCCGCTTTGGCGGTGACGTCGGCCAGTCGGGCTTCGGTCGTGGTGGTCGCGGCTTTCAGGGCCGGCAGTGCCTCGCCCGCTTTGACCAAGGCTGTTTGGGCGGCAGCGGCCAGACGCGCGGCCGCCAGGCTGGCTGCTTCGGCCGCGGTCGACTTCCTGTTGCCCCTTGGTCAGCGCGGCCATCGCGGCCTGGAACGGCTGCTTCCGCCGCCTTGCGGCGCTGTTCGGTGTCGTCGGCCAGTTTCTTGGCCGCTTCGGCGAGCAGTTTGCAGTTCGCGCATTTTGCGGATCCTTTTCCAGCGCCTGCTGGAATGGCGCCGCGGCGTCTTGCGCCGTTTTGACCAGTGGCGTGAGCGTGGCCAGCAGTTTGTCGGCCGCTTCCTTGGCCGCGGTCAGACCCTTCAGCGGCCTCGACTTTCGCGGCGGCTGCTTTGACGGCAGTCTCGTCGGCCGTCGCGGCGGTCTTCTTCGCTTCTTCGGCCGCGAGCAACCTTGGCCTCGGCGTCGGTGATCGCTTTCTTGGCATCGGCCAACTTGCGCCGTCAGCAGATCGACCATCCGCCTGCGCCGCCGCGGCACGCGCCGCCGCACGCATGTCCCCCTTGATCTCGGGCAACGGCTTGATTGCCGGCCCCGGTCCAAGGCTGGCCATTTTCGGCCTTCCACAGTTTGACCAGATTCGTCCCGCCGACCGAGGCCAACTGCTTGCCGTCGGGCCGGACCGCCAGGCCGGCGACCGGTCCGCCGGCCGCGATCTCGCGCGTCTGCTGTCCCGCGTCGAGATTCGTCGGCATCCAGACGTCCATTGTCGGATCGAACCATCCGCGCTGCCCGAGAAGATCGACGTTCTTTTCACTTCGGCGAAGCCACCAGGGCCGTTATCGGCCCGTTGTGCCCGGTGAGCGTGAGCGGATTGGTCCACGCGCCCGGCTTCGGCCGGATTGTCTCCGGGCTCGCCAGACGCGCACCATCGCATCGGCCGAGCCCGAGACAATCCGCTTGCCGTCGCCCAGCACCGCCAGCGCCGTGACGGGCGCCGGCGTGGCGATCGTGGCGATCGGTGTGCCGTCGGCCAGTTTCCACAGCCGGATCGACTGGTCGAGCGATGCCGAAACGAGCGTTTCGGGGCCGCTGAAGTCGCAGGGCCGTCACCGGTCCGGTGTGGCCGGTGAACGTTTTGATTGCTTGCCCGGTGGCCAGATCCCAAAGCGTGATCGCCCCCTGAGCATCGCCGATCGCGGCCCATTTTCCGTCGGCACTGACGGCCAGCGAGCCGGTTGCGTCTTGCGGCAAGCGTCCAGCGTGCCGACGACGCATTGCGGACGCGGCGCCACAGCTTCACCTCGCGATAGGCCCCCGAGGCGAGCCGATCGCCGTCGGGACTGAACGCCAGCGCCTGCACCAGGTCGAAATGGGCGACTCCCGGTTCGGCATACAGTCCGGTCTTGGTCAGTTCCGGATCGACCAGTTGCGCCGCCAATTGGCCGCTGGCCAGACCATAGACAAAATCTGATTGCCGCGCGTGCAGGCCGCGAATTGTCCGTCGGGCGAGGCCGCCACGGCGTAAATCGGCTGAACGCGCTGGGAAGGGCTTGCCATTTCGACCGGAGCCGTCTTGGCGGCGGCATCGCCGATGGCTCCTTGATCGATCCAGGCCGCCAGCAACGCGAGCTCGCTCGGGCGTGAGCGGCTTGGCATCGACGTTGTTGTCGTCGGGCGGCATCGTCGGCTCGACCTGATGGGCGGCGACTTTCAGCAGCAGGCTCTCGGCGCTTTTGCCCGGCACGATGGCCGGCCCGCTCGTCGCCTCCCTTGAGCATCGCCTGCGGCGTTTCCAGCACCAGGCTGTTTTCGGCCTTGGCGGCGTTGTGGCAGGACAGGCAATTCTTCGACAACACCGGCAGAATCTCGTTGGCGAAGCTGACCGGCTCTTTGCGTTCCAGCGGCGTGAAGGCGATCGGCTGCGGCTCGTCGGCCGCCGGCTCGGCCGTCAGTTGGGCCAGACGAATGAGTCAACAGCAGTCAGCGCGATCGCCGACAATGGCACGATCACAGCAGCAACCAATCCATGACGCGCCGTACAGCATGCAAACACCTGGGGTGGGGGTGGCAGGGGTGTCGGTGGTGGGAGCAGGCGGGACGAATCGCTCAATTATCGCTGCCGAAAATCCCGCCTGCAAGCACCGCCGCGTCAGTTTCGTGCCGACCGCGGTTTTGCTAGCATGCGCCGTCGTTCGCCTAAGTCGCTGATACACGGTCCCCCGACCGCACCCCGAGCCCGAGCGTTTCCGATGGCCGTCAGCCCGATGATGCAGCAGTACCAGGATGCCAAGGCAAGCTGCCAGGGCGCGATCCTGCTGTTTCGGATGGGGGACTTCTATGAAATGTTTTTCGAGGACGCCAAAACCGCCGCCCGGGTTCTCAACCTGGCGCTGACCAGCCGCGAAAAAGGGGAAAATGCCATCCCCATGGCCGGCTTTCCCTATCACCAATTGGAAAGCTACCTGGGCAAGCTCGTCACCGCCGGCCTGCGGGTCGCCGTCTGCGATCAGGTCGAAGACGCCCGCCAGGCCAAGGGGCTCGTCCGCCGCGACGTCACGCGGATCGTCAGCGCCGGCACGCTGACCGACGAATCGCTGCTCGACCCGCGGGCGAGCAATTATCTGGCGGCCGTCGTCCCGACCGAACCGGCCGGCATGGCCTGGATCGATCTGTCGACCGGTTCGTTTCGGGCCGCTTGTTTTCCGCTGGCCCGGCTGGCCGACGAACTGGCCCGCATTGCCGCCGCCGAAGTGCTGCTGGCCGACGACGGCGACTGGCAGCCGCCGCCGGCCAGCGGCAGCCTGCTGGTGACCCGGCGGCCGGCCTGGGCGTTTGCCGCCCAAACCGCGGCGCAGTCGCTGGCCCGGCATTTCGACGATCGCCACGCTCGAAGGTTTTGGCTTCGACGACGGCGCACCTGCCGGCCATCCGCGCGGCCGGCGCGGTGCTGGAGTATCTGGTCGAAACGCAGAAATCGTCGCTGGCCCACATCGACCGCTTGGAACATTACAGCCCCGGCGATCGACTTCAGATCGACGAAGCGACGCGCCGCAGCCTGGAACTGACCCGCACGCATGCGCGACGGCCGCCGCGAGGGCTCGCTGCTGGCGGTGCTCGACCGCACGGTCGACGCCGATGGGCTCGCGACTGTTGGCCGAGTGGCTGGCCAATCCGCTGGCCGATCGCGAGGCGATCGACCTGCGGCTCGACGCCGTGGCCGAACTGGTCGGCGAAGCCGTCGCTCGCCGCGGCGCTGGCCGAGGCGCTGGCTTCGATCTACGACCTGGAGCGGCTGGTCGGCCGCGTGACGACCGGCCGTGCCAGCCCGCGCGACTTGAGTTTTGTCGCCCGCACGCTGGCCGTGTTGCCGCAGCTCAAGGCCAGGCTCACCGCCCGGCGGAGCGCGTTGCTGTGCCGCTTGGAGGGCGAGATCGATTTGTGTCCCGACGTGCGCGGCCGGCTGGAAGCGGCGCTGGTCGACGATTGTCCGCTGGTCAGTCGCGAAGGGGGATTCATCCGCCCCGGCTTTCATGCGCCGCTCGACGCCCTGCGCGACCTGGCCAGCGGCGGCAAGCAGTGGATTGCCGCCTATCAGGCCACAGGAGGCGGCCCGGACCGGCATCGCCAATCTGAAAGTCGGCTTCAACAAGGTGTTTGGCTACTACCTCGAAATCACCCACGCCCAAAGCGGCAAAATTCCGCCCGAATACATCCGCAAACAGACGGTCAAAAATGCCGAGCGTTACATCACGCCCGAACTGAAAGAGTACGAAGAAAAAGTTCTCTCGGCCGACGAGCAATCGCAGGCCTTGGAATTCGAGCTGTTTCTGGAGCTGCGCGATCTGGTGGCGGCCGCGGCCCGGCGGCTGCGGGCGACCGCGGCGGCGCTGGCCCAGTTGGACGTGCTGGCCGCGTCTGGCCGATCAGGCCCGGCGGCGGAATTATTGCCGCCCCACGATCGTCGACGAGCCGGTGCTCGAAATCGCCGATGGCCGGCACCCGGTTCTCGACGCGCTCGATGCCCGAGGGCTCGTTCGTTCCCAACGACGTGTCGGCCGGCGGCGAGTCGGGATCGATCTTGCTGGTCACCGGCCCGAACATGGCGGGCAAGAGCACGTTCATTCGCCAGGTGGCGTTGCTGACGCTGATGGCGCAGATGGGAAGCTTTGTGCCGGCGCGGCGGGCGACGATCGGCCTGGCCGACCGGATTTTTGCCCGCGTCGGAGCCAGCGACGAACTGGCCCGCGGTCAAAGCACCTTCATGGTCGAGATGACCGAGACCGCGCGGATTTTGAATCTCGGCTCGCGGCGCAGCCTGGTGATTCTCGACGAGATCGGCCGCGGCACGAGCACCTACGACGGACTGTCGTTGGCCTGGAGCGTGGTCGAACATCTGCACGATCGGCTCGGCTGCCGGACCTTGTTCGCCACCCACTATCACGAGCTGACGGCGCTGGCCCAGTCGCTCGTCGGGCGTACGCGAATTACAACGTGGCCGTCCGCGAATGGCAGGACCAGGTCGTCTTCTTGCACAAAATCGTGCCGGGGGCGGCCGACAAAAGCTACGGCATTCACGTCGCCCGGCTGGCCGGAATTCCGCCGCTGGTGATCGAGCGGGCCAAGGAGATTCTGGCCGCAGCTCGAAAACCAGGCCCTCGACTCCGAAGGCCACACGAAGATCGCCCGGCCCAGGCATCGGCCGGCACAGCTTCAGCTTTCGCTCTTCGCGCCGGCCGATCATCCGCTGCTGGCCGCGCTGCGCTCGGTCGATCTGAACGCGACGACGCCGCTCGAAGCCTTGAGCTGGCTCCAGCGATGGCAGCAAGAATTGGGCCAGGCGCCGGCAAAGCCGTCGACAGCGGCCGAACGCGGGCAGTCGAACCGCGGCGGCGGCCGAGTCGAGCCGAGCGATCCGGCCGCGGACGAACTCGAAGCGTGCCGGAATGACAGCCGGCTGCCGGCGCGAGCCTTCAGGCCGCTCGGTGTCGCGGGCGTGATTGCGCAGTTCGCTGCGCGGCGAGCGATCTCGCGCCGCCGGCGCTTTGCCACGCAGCCGAGCCCACTGCTCCTCGGCTCCCAATCGCATCTCCAAGGTTTGCTGCTGCGTGCGCAGCAAGTCGGCCCGCAATTGCCGCAGTGCCATTTCCCGGGCGTCGAAATCGTCGCGCCGGCGGCGGAGCCGGGCACGCTGGCGCATCAGTTTTTCCGACATCACCCGCCGCTGCTCGGCCAGGCGGTGGCAGATCGGCCTGCCGCTCGGCGACAAACGCTTCCGCGCTCGGTCGTCCAGCGCTTCGCGCTCGGCCGCCAGCTCGCGGCGACGGGCTTCCAGCTCGGCGGCCCGCGCGGCCAACTGCCGCTCGGCTGCCCGCAGTCGCTCGGCTGCGTTCGCTCGCCGCGCCGCCGCGAGCCGATGGTTCGTCCGGCCGCACGGTCGTGCCGAGGCTGCCGCCGAAGCCTCGGGCGAGCCGCTTCGGTCGCCGCTTCGCGCCGAGCGCCAGCGTTCGAACTCTTCCTGCCAGTGGTGCTGTTTCCAGAATCGCAGCGTGCCGGACGAGCACTGTCGGCTCGCTGGCCGCTCGAATTGCCGGTCGGAATGCCGGCGTCGGCCAGCCCGCTGCCGGCCGACGCGGTGCTCGGCGCTCGTGCCGTGCGGGCCGGCGAGTCGGCAGCCGGATCGCCGGATTCAATTCGGCCTTGCGCTGGGCAAGCTCTTCGAGTTTTTCGACCAGCCAGAGCCGGGCCGTGCGAACCTGGCTTTCGACGGCCGCCGCCCGGGCGTTGACCTCGGCTTCGCGATGGTCGAGGCGTCGCTTGCTGCTTGCACAACTGGGCCGCCAGTTGGGCCGCCTGACTTTGCATCTGCTCGAAGGTCTGCGCCAGCGGCATGCACAAACGGCGGCCGGCTGCGATCGCCGCCGGACGTCGCGGCGTCGCCGACTGCCGACGGCACGTCCGCGCATCGGCCGGCGGCGACGGCGTCGGCGATCGGCTGCGTGCCGGTTCGGCGGCCGCGATCTGGTGCGGCGGATCGATGCGGGTCGTCATCAGCGCGCCTTCGCCCACCGGCTCGACAGGCGTACGCGGAGCCGACGCCCTCAGCGGGCCGGTCTGCTTCTTCTTGGGCATGGAGTGCGCGTCCTACTGGCCGGCGAAGGCCGACAGCCATCAGCCGCCACACGAGCGGCGGAACCTTCGCGGCCAGCCGGCGATCGCACAATCGGCAAAGTCGACCCAATCTCCAAGATCGGCAACCTCAGCCGGGTGCCGCCAGTAAATCTCGCCATCACGGCGCAAGCGC
This sequence comes from uncultured Planctomycetaceae bacterium, assembly GCA_963702015.1. Lineage (GTDB taxonomy): Bacteria > Planctomycetota > Planctomycetia > Pirellulales > PALSA-1355 > DATJTR01. Next base: position 7,097 of record OY969698.1, on the reverse strand, counting down.
GACGCGCGGAAGGACACCCTGCATATCAGCAAGATGCCAGCAGCGCCAGCATGCGCAGCCAGCCCCAGCTCGTTATCGCTGGCATGAAAGCCACTGGCCCGATGCGCTCGGGCATCAGGCCTTGGCGGCGTCGATCGCTTCTTGCAGCTTGGCCTTCGGCTGCATGCCGACAAAGCGTTCGACCACCTGGCCGCGATTGAAGATCATCAGCGTGGGAATGCTGATCACGCCATAGGTTTGGGCGGCGGCCGGGCTGTTATCGATGTTCAACTTGCCGACTTTGACCGCGCCCGTGTTTTCCGACGCCAATTCGTCGATCAGCGGGGCAATCATCCGGCACGGGCCGCACCAAGGAGCCCAAAAGTCGACCAACACCGGCGTCGACGACTCGAGGACCTCTTTGCGGAAATTCTCGTCGGTAAATTCAGGAAGCTTGGACATGTTTGCGCTCCTCCAGCAGTTCGGCCTGACCACAATGAATCGGCCGCAAGGGGCGGTGCGCCAAGCATTTGCCACTCGGCCGCCTGACCGGGTGGCCGCATCTGGCAAGCGATCACATCGTGGCTTTGGGTAAGACAACGAATTATAGGAAGCCACGGGGGGGTGTCAAAGGGGCAGGCAAGGCGGGCGGTTTGTGGTAATTTGATGGTCTCGAGCGGCTCGGCGATCTCAGTCGCCGCCGAGGCGCATCGCCGCATCCGGCAGGCAACCGCGACCGGCACCGCGTCCAACCGGTCGAGCGGCAAAGGCAAAGCCCATAACATGTTGACCATTCCCACCGAAATGGCCTGCTACGTCGCCACCAAGAATCCCGATGGCACCACCACCGGCGCGATCCAGTGGCGACCGCTCAGCGATTTGCCGGCCGGCGACATTTTGATTCGCGTCCGCTACTCGTCGCTCAACTACAAAGACGCCCTGTCGGCAACCGGCCAACCCGGCGTCACCAAGCACTATCCGCACGTGCCCGGCATCGATGCCGCGGGCCTGGTCATGGCCAGCAGCTCGCCACGCTTTCGCGTCGGCGACCAGGTGATCGTCACCGGCTACGATCTGGGGGCCGGCCGCTGGGGGGGCTACTCGCAGTTCATCCGCGTGCCGGCCGACTGGCCCGTGCCGCTGCCGATCGGGCTATCGCTGCGCGAGAGCATGATCTTGGGCACCGCCGGTTTTACGGCGGCCCAGTGCGTCGCGGCGCTGTTGGCCCACGGCGTGCGACCGCGAGAGCGGCGAAGTCGTCGTGACCGGCGCCAGCGGGGGAGTGGGGAGCGTGGCGGTCGCCATTCTGGCCAGCTCGGGCTATCGCGTCGCCGCAGTGAGCGGCAAACCGGCGGCCGCCGACCTGCTCGGCGAGTTGGGCGCCCACGAAATCTTGCCCCGCGATGCCGTGCTCGACACTTCGTCCCGACCGCTTCTTTCCGGCCGCTGGGCCGGGGCGGTCGACACGGTCGGCGGACCAGACGCTCGCCACCATCCTTCGATCGCTCAAGTTGAACGGCTGTGCGACGGCGTGCGGCCTGGTCGGCGGGGCCGAGTTGCCACTGACGGTCTATCCCTTCATCCTTCGCGCGGCGAGCCTTGTCGGCATCGATTCGGCTTGGCGCACCGCCGAGGAGCGGCAGACGATTTGGAGCCATCTGGCCGGCGATTGGAAGCCCGACGGCCTGGAAACCCTGGCCCACGAGATCGAACTGGCCGACTTGAATCATTGGATCGGCGAAATCCTGGCTGGCCGGGTCGTCGGCCGGATCGTCGTCCGTTTGCCCGAGCTGAAACCGTAGCGGCCGATTGTCGAGAATCGCCGCCGCCGAACAGTCCCGCCCCGTCACTGCCGAGTCGATATCTACCCATGCTGAACCAACACGAAACTCAAATCCGCGTTCGCTACCAGGAAACCGACGGCCAAGGCCGGGTGCATCACGCGAACTACTTCATCTATTTCGAGCAAGGCGCGGGTCGAGCTGTTGCGGGCCGCCGGCTACGACTATCGGCGGCTGGAGGCCGAAGGCTATTTGCTCGTGGTTGCCGAGATTTCGTGCCAGTACTATCTGCCGGCCAGCTACGACGATCTGCTGACGGTCCGAACGATTACGGTCGCGGCCCGGGGGGCCCGCGTCGAGCACCGCTACGAAGTGCTGCGCGGCGACGATCTGCTGGCCGTCGGCCGCAGCGTGGTGGCCTGCGTGACCCGGAGTGGAAAAGTGACCCGGTTGCCAAAGTTCCTGCTTCCGGAGTCGGAGTAGCTCCGCGTTACATGACGTGCCACGGCTTGCCAACGATGCGTAAGCGGAAAAGTCGGCGAATTTTTCCCAGCCCCCCGCTTGCAACCCAGCCCGCTATCGTGCCTAATCTACACCGCCAGTTCGGCAGTCCCCGAGCAGTGAGAATCAAGCATTATGGCCGATAAATCCAAGCCCAAAACTGCTTCGCGTGCCAAGGCGAAAGCCGCTAAGCCGGCCGACGCAAAACCGGTGAAAGCGGCCGAGTCGGCGTCTACTCCGCCGAAAACACCCGCTGGAAAGAAAGCCGGCAAGGCGACCAAGGTCGGGGAGCGGCAAACCGGCCGCGGCCAAAGCCGCCAAGTCTGCCGGCAGTGCGGCAGCCGCCAAGAAGGCGAAGCCCGGCGGACGCCTGCCGGCGAGACCTATTATGTCTACACCGAGGTGTTGCCGATCGAGATTCGCGATACGCCGCCGAGTGGCGAAACGCAATTCGTCGAGTTTTCGTCGTTCGACGACGCGCGCGATCACCTGCTCGAACACTTGATCGAGTTGATCGAGCATCACGAGCGCGTGTTGCACGCCGTCCGCCGCGCGGACAGTTTGCCGACTATCTCGACCAGCACCGGGTAAATCCCGCCTCGCGTAGTCTTGTGCCGGCGGAGCACCGGGCAAGGCGCAGCGACAAGTCCCGCTGCGGGAGCCGGCAAGGCCAGCCTGACCGGCAGCACCCCGGCGGCATCGGCCCGAAATCCGGCCGGTGTGCGCCGCTTTTTCCGGCATTTCTGGACGCGTGAGCTAAACTTTCGGCATCTGCCTCGCTCGGCCGCAGCGCGTCTTCATCGCCGCGCCGCTCGTGCGCCAGGCGATGGGCCCGCCTCGGCGCGGCCCCACGTCCACGTCCCATTTTTTCGGGGCTTCGCCCTATGAACTGCCAACAACTTGCCGCGCGCATCGAGAAGATGCAGCCGGGCGTCGTCCCGCACGATGTCGCCCGACTCTGTCTGCTGCTGAGCAACTACGCCCAGGACGTGAACCGGCTCGACGACGACGCGACGTTCAACGAGGCCTGGCAACACGTCGGCCTGCGGCTGCAAGCGGCCACCGATCAGCACGCCGCCATGACCGAAGAGTTGGAGCGAGCTGGCCGCGGCCCTCCCCACAGCTATTCGCCCGAGCAGACCTGGGTCCTGATTCGGGCCATCAAAGTGCAAAGCCAGGTTCTTGGGCTCTACTTGGGCCAACCCCAGCCGGATTACTGATTCTTCCGGCCGGGGGTGGACGGCGGCACAGGTCTGCTCGCGCGGCGTGCTACTTCGTTTCGGTGGCGTCCGGCCCAATGGCTCGTGCGGCCGACGTTCCGTCGGCGGCCGGCGTTCGGCGATGGCTTTGTGCTGGTCGCGAACCAGTCGGGCCACGTCACGCAGTTCGGCTCCGCTGATGTGCCGCAGGTTGCCCAGTGCGGTCAGCGGTTCGAGAATCACCAGGGCCCGTTGCGATCCCCGGCTCGAACGCCAGGATCTCGACCAGAGCGTGTCGCATCTTGCCGAAGGCGGCCACGGCCTGCTGCACCTGGTGATCGAGGTCGGCGGCCAGTTCCAGCGTTTCGATCGCCTCGGCCAGGTTGGCCGTCTGGGCGATGATGCTGTCCTTCAGGGCGATCAACCGCGCGGCTCGCGTCGGCGGCCAGGTCGAGCGACGGGGCCTGGCGATCGAGCGTTTCGCGAATCTGGATCAGACCTTCCAAGGCCGCACGGGCGGCCGGCGATTCGGCACCGCGAGTCACCAGGTCGGTTTCGATGCCGATCAGTTGCTCGCTCGACCGCTCGGGCGTCGGCCGTTTGCTCGCCGGCGCCGATCAGCCGGCTTTGCAGATCGCACAATTGCTGGACGATGCCCTTGGCCCAGTCGATCGCTGCCCGCTTCGGCCGTGGCCCGGCACTTCAGGTCGACCAGACCTTGCAGCGCTTCGTAGGCTTCGGGCAAGCCCGAGCTCTCGCCTTGAACTTGTCGCTTCAGCGCGACCAGCGAGTCGAGCGTGCGGCCGGCACTGCGGGTGGTCTGCTGCTGGGCAATCAGCCGGTCCTCGAGCGCCTCGATTTCGTCGACGCGCGTTGCCGCCTGCGCAGCCTGGGCACCCAGCGTAATCGCCCGGCGGCCAAGTTGTTGCAGCATGGCCAGGGCCTGCTGGGCCTGCGGAGTCCAGTCCTGCTGGCTGATCAGTTCGGTGCCCAAGTGCTTCCAGGGCGTCCAAGGCCGTACCGGCCGAAGCGACTTCCGGTGCGCTGTGGATCAGGCGATCCTTGATCGTGTCGACGCTGTCCAGCACGCACAGTGCCCGTTCGATGTCGCTCGACTGGCTGACCAACCGGTCGTGCAGGTAGCGGATGTCGGCCAGGGCGCCGGCCGCCACGTGGCTCTTTTGACGCTGTTCGGCCAGCAGTCCCAACAGGTTGTTGGTGGTTTTGACCGTGCCGACCTGCCCGGCGACGGTCGCGCAGCGTTTTGTCGAGTTCGGCGATCCGGATTTGGACCTGGTCGAGCTGATCGGTGAGTGGGGCAATGATCGCGATGTACATCGCGGCCATGGCAATCATGGCGCCGGCGCCAAAGGCGCACCACAGCGAAATGTCGGCGGTCGAGCGGTGTCGGAAGGTCTCCGCGACGCGCGATATCGGGATGCCTGTGAAGTTTTCCAAGACAGGATCTCCTCCGTAATAACCCCACATGTCACATGCGGCCTGGATTGGCCAGCTAACGGCTTTCTCCCTATCGGAACGTTTTGCGCCGCCGGTCGAATTTTCCCCGCTGCCGGCGCGCAACCTGACCTGCGCGCGGAATTTCTGAAGATCGCGCGGCGGCGCGCCGCAGGCGGCAGAGAAGTGGATCAGAGACTAGCAGGCTGAGCAGAGGAACGGGTCAGCAGGGTGGAAGCGCGTGATCAGGACTTTGCTCTTACGCCTGATCCCCTGCTCACCTGCTCTCGCTGTTCGCCTGCTCTCACTCCGCTCCTTGCAGCGTCAGCACCAAACGGCGGCCGCCACCCCGATTGCGGTGTTCGCACAGATAGATGCCTTGCCAGGTTCCCAGGGCCAAACGCCCCTCCTGCACCGGAACCGAGACCGAAGCAGCCGATCAACACCGATTTGACGTGGGCCGGCATGTCGTCCGGCCCTTCGACCGTGTGCCGATAGTCAAAATCCTCGGGCGCCAGCGCGCTGAGCGCACTTTCCAGGTCGCCCGGCACGTCGGCGTCGGCATTTTCGTTGATGGCCAGCGAGGCCGACGTGTGCTGGATAAAGACGTGCAGCAGACCGACCCGCATCCGCCGCAGCTCGGGCAGGGCGGCCTCGATCTGGTCGGTGATCAAATGAAAACCGCGCGAGTGCGGCCGAAGTTGCAAATTACGCTGCAGCCAGTTCATGAAATGTCTCGTCACGCCTCAATCACCGCACCGCCCTCGGCCGGCAGAGGTCTCGCCCACCGTGGCGCCGCCGCGGCAGGCCCTGCCGATTCCGTGACGCCCGGCGCCAAACAGCATTGTCGGCGGGTGCCGCCGGTGCGGAAGGCGGAAGGGGGGGGCAACTTGGCCGCGCCGAGAGCGAAAATGAGCCCCTTTCGCGCCAGCGGGCCGGCAGGTTCGCTCAATTTTGAGCCGCCAAAAGTCACCTTGGCGTTCGCGACCTATCCTTTAGAATCACGCATTCTAAACTTTTCGCCCGGCCGTGGGCATTTCGGCCGTCCGCATCACGCCGCGGCGTTGCTCCGCTTTCGCGCCGCGCGGCGTGCTGTTTTGCAGTGTCGACACAACCTGAGGAATCGGCTATGCGGACATTTCTGGTCACCGGCGGCGCAGGTTTCATTGGCTCGCACATTGCCGAAGCGCTGGTCGCGCGCGGCGATCGGGTGCGCGTGCTCGACAATCTGTGCACCGGCCACTTGAGCAACCTGGCCTCGATCCGCGATTGCGATCGAGTTCATCGAGGCCGACGTTGCCGATCCGGCCGCGGTGGCCAAGGCCGTCCGCGGCGTCGACTGCATCTTTCACAACGCGGCGCTGGCCAGCGTGCCGCGCAGCGTCGAGCGGCCGCTGGACACGAACACGGCTTGCGTGACCGGCACGCTCAACCTGCTCGACCAGGCGCAAAAGGCCGGCGTGCGGCGATTGGTCTATGCCGGCTCGAGCAGCGCCTATGGCGATCAGCCGACGTCGTCGAAGCGCGAGACCGATTTGCCCGCCCCGCTTTCGCCCTATGGTGCCGCCAAGCTGGCCGCCGAATTCTACTGCCAGGCGTTCACGCACACGCACGGTTTCGAGACGGTGACGATCCGCTACTTCAACGTCTTTGGCCCGCGGCAAGATCCGCACAGCCAATACTCGGCCGTGATCCCGCTGTTCATCACGGCCATGCTCGCCGGCCGCCAGCCGACGGTTTATGGCGACGGCGGCCAATCGCGCGACTTCACCTACATCGCCAACGTGGTCCACGGCAACCTGCTGGCTGCCGACGCCCCGAACGTGGCCGGCCGGGTGTTCAACGTGGCCAACGGCCGCAACACCACGCTGTTGGAATTGATCGCCGCGCTGAATCGGCTGTTGGGCACCAACATTCAGCCGATCCACGCCGCGCCCCGCGTGGGCGACGTGCGCGAGAGCCTGGCCGACATCACGCGTGCCCGGCAAGACTGCTGGCTTACGAGCCGCAGGTCGATTTCGAGACCGGTCTGCGGCGCTCGATCGATTATTATCGTTCGATCATCGGCCGCTAGGCCGGCTGCCGCGAGCGCGTTGGCATGGTGCGATATGCCGCGGCCGGGGCAATTGTTAAGATAGTTCGGTCATCGCGGGGCGTAGCTCAGCCTGGTAGAGCGCCAGCT